>NZ_CM176614.1:0-5459204 GCF_058111925.1 Pseudonocardia sp. P-1 | reverse complement strand
CAGAATGCGGTCACCCAGGAGCATGGCCTCGTTCAGGTCGTGGGTGATGAACACGATCGTCTTCTTCAGGTCCCGCTGCAGACGGACGAGCAGCTGCTGCATGTCGCGCCGGATCAGCGGGTCCAGCGCGGAGTAGGGCTCGTCCATCAGGAGCACGTCGGTGTCGCTGGCGAGCGCCCGGGCGAGCCCGACGCGTTGCTGCATGCCGCCCGAGAGCTGACCGGGCAGCGCGTCGGCACGGTCGCCGAGGCCGACCTGCCCGAGTGCCCACTCCGCCTTCTCCCGGCGGGTGCCGGCGTCGACGCCGCGGATCTGCAGCCCGTACTCGGCGTTCTGCCGCACGGTGCGGTGCGGCAGCAGGGCGAAGTGCTGGAACACCATCGCGATCCGCTCGTTGCGCAGCGTGCGCAGGTCGGCGGCGCCGAGCGAGCCGAGGTCGCGGCCGTCGACGGTGATGGTGCCCGAGGTCGGCTCGATGAGCCGGTTGAGCAGCCGGACCAGCGTCGACTTGCCGGAGCCGGACAGGCCCATGATCACGAACAGCTCGCCGTCGGCGATGTCGAAGGACACGTCGTGCACGGCCAGGGTGGCGCCGGTGCGGCGCTGGATCTCCGGGCGGCCGAGTCCCTCGCCGGCGAGCCGCACGGCCTCGTCGGCGGCCTTGCCGTCGCCGAAGACCTTGGTCAGGTTCCGTACCTCGATCATGCTCCGGCTCCCACCCACTGGCGGACGCGGTCCGGGTGTGCGGCCACGTAGTCCCGCGCCACCACCTCCACGTCCTCGTTGTCCACGTCGACCCGCTGGAGCATCTGCTCGACATCGGCCAGCGGCAGCTCGAACCGGCGCAGCATCGCCGCGAAGCCGGGGCTGGTGCGCGCCAGGTCCGGGCTCGCCGCGGTCCAGGCCGAGTACGCCGGCATGGCGCAGGCGCCGTCGCCGGTGGTGTAGCAGTCCTCCCGGGCCGGGGTCGGCTCCGTCAGCTTGGTCAGCGCGAGCTCCTCGAAGATGTAGTGCGGGCGGTACAGGTAGACCAGGATCGGCTGGCGGCGCTCGTAGGCGCGGCGCAGCTCGGCGATCTGCGCGGCCTCGCTGGAGGTCACCTGCTCCAGGTCCAGCCGGTACCCGGCGAGACGCTTCGCGTTGTACTCGGTGGTGAGGAAGCTGGGGTCGGAGTCGACGAGCCGGTGGCCGAGGGCGTCGGCGTAGTCGTTCAGCTGGGTGACACCGGTCAGCCCGGCCAGCGGCCCGCCCGGCTCGACCGCGTAGCTGGGGACGTACCAGCCCTGCTCCGCTCCGGAGTACGTCGGGTGCACCAGCTCGATCCGGTCCTCCGCCTTCGCGGCCAGCTCGGACTGGTTGGGCATCGCGACCTCGGTGAGGGCGTCGACGTCGCCGCGCTGGGCGCCGGCCCAGGCGGTCGCGGGTCCGACCTGGATGGTCTTGAGCCGGCCGACGCCCAGCTCCGGGTGGGCCGCGACGACCTCACCGAGGATCGCGTTGGTCAGCTTCGCGGCGCTCCACGGGAACTGGGCGAGCCGGACGGTCGGGCCGTCGGCACCGGCGGACGCGCAGCCGGATGCGGCCAGCAGCACCGCGAGCAGGGCGGTGACCAGGCGGACCGTCCTGGTCCGGGGTACGGCTACGGGCGGATCGGCCACGGGGGCACGTCCTCTCGGGGGTCGTCGGCTCTCCGCGTCCCGGTCGGCTTCAGGACACGCGGGCAGGCGTCAACGACAGGCGGACGACCACATCCGGCACAGGTCGACGTCCAGACGCGACGTCAGCCGGAGGTCGGGAATCACGCGAACGAGCCTTCACGACCGTTCCGGACGGCGCAACAGCGAGCACTACGATCGTGATGTGCCTGCGACGTCGCTCCTCGAACTGGACGGTCTGCGCCACGAGTACTCCGACACCGGTGACCCCGGCGACGGCCGTGCGCCCCTGCTCTTCCTCCACGAGGGCCTCGGCTCGGTCGGGCTCTGGCGGGGCTTCCCCGAGCGGGTCGCCGCCGCGACCGGGCGCCGTGCGGTGGCCTACTCCCGGCTCGGGCACGGCCGCTCCGACCCTCCCCGCGGCCCGCGCGGCACCGACTTCATGGCGACCGAGGCGACGACCACCGTCCCCGCCCTGTGCGCCGCGCTCGGCCTGGACCGTCCGGTCCTGGTCGGACACTCCGACGGCGCCACGATCGCGCTGCTCGCGGCCGCGTCGATGCCGGTGGGCGGGGTGGTGGTGCTCGCCCCGCACGTGCTGACCGAGCCGTTCGCCCTCACCGCGATCCGGGCGGCCCGCACCGCGTTCGACGACGGCGACCTCCGCTCCCGGATGGCCCGCCACCACGACGACCCGGACGCCGCGTTCCGCGGGTGGAACGACATGTGGCTGGCCGAGGAGTTCACCGACTGGGACATCCGCGACACCCTGCCCGGGATCACCGCGCCGGTCCTCGCCGTCCAGGGCGACGACGACCCCTACGGCAGCGCCGTGCACGTGCGCGCGGTCGCCGAGCGGGCATCGGGCCCGGTGAGCCTCACCGAGCTGCCCTGCGGGCACGAGCCCCACCTGGAGCTGCCCGAGCCGACGCTGTCGGCGGTGACGGCGTTCCTGGGCACCCTGCCCTGACCGACGCGACCATGATCGCGCGTCCGCGCGCGGAACCGCTCCCCGCGCGCGTCACGTCGCGCGCGGGGAGCGGTTCCGCGCGCGAGGCTGTGATCATGAGCCGGGGGTGGCGGTCCAGGCGGTCCAGCGGACGGGGGTGAGGGCCAGCACAGGCCCCTCGGGGGGCCGGGCGGCGTAGGGGCCGTACTTCCCGGCGAGGGTCGCGACGGCGCGGGAGTGCAGGTCGCCGCCGTCGTGGATCGTGGCACCGGCGTCCAGGCGGACCCACCACAGCTGCGACCAGTCGTCGTCGTAGTGGTCGGCGAGCAGGGCCACCCGCGGGTCGGCCTCGATGTCGCGCAGCCGCGCGAGACGGCGGTGCCGCTTGGGCTTGACGTCGTCGACGGCCGACACCACCAGCCCGTCGACGAGCGCGAAGGTGACCGGCACCAGGCGCGGGGTGCCGTCGGTGGCGCGGATCGTCGCGAGCCGCGCCACCCGCGCGCCGGTCAGCAGCGCGCGGGCGGCGGCCTCGTCCAGGGAGGGCACCGGTCTCAGGCCGCCGGGACGTCCACCCGGACGGCGAGCAGCTGCGCCAGGCGGGTGTCACGGCGCTCGTGCTCGGCGAACCCGGGGGCGGTGCAGAGGAACAGGGTGCGGCCGTCGTCGCCGCCGAGTGCGCAGGCGTAGGTGCCGACCTGGCCGGTCGGGACCTCGCCGTCGACCATCCCACCGGGGCGCACCCGGATCGCCCGGTTGCCGATGGCGTCGGCGACCCAGATCGCACCCTCCGCGTCGGGGACGGAGATGCCGTCCGGGGCGACGGTGAGCTCGGCGATGGCGTCGAACGGGTCCTCGGCGGCCGACGGCGGACCGAACAGCGCCCAGTCCCGGCGCGGGCCGAGCGTGCCGTCGTCGGCGACCGCGAAGGCGGACATCCGGTTGCCGAAGGTCTCGGCGACGACGAGGTCCCCGCCGGACAGCGTGGGTCCGTTCGCGAAGTGCAGCGGCTCGCTCGCGACCGACACGCTCCCGTCCGGCGCGACGCGCAGCAGCGGCGCGGCGGCCCGCGGGGCACCGTTCATCAGGTCGAAGCCGAAGCTGCCCACCCAGAGGCCGCCGCCGTCGTCGACGACCATGTCGTTCAGGACGTGCTCGGCGTGGCCGGACAGGTCGGCGTGGGTGGCCAGGGTGCCGTCGGTCTCACGGCGCAGGATCCGCCGGTCGCGCATGGACACGATCAGCAGCCTGCCGTCGGGCAGCCAGCCCAGGCCGGAGGGCTGCTGGGGCACCTCGGCCTCGGTACGCAGGTCCGACCCGTCGGCGCGGGCCGAGAGCACCCGGTGGGTGTAGAAGTCGCTGACCCAGATCCTCCCGTCGTGCCAGCGTGGGCCCTCGAGGAAGGACATGTCCGACAGCACCGTCGACAGCTCCGTCATGGCGATCAGTCTGGCCCCCCGGGAATCGGGGCGCCAGCGCGGTCGTTGACCGTGCAACAACCACCGACCGTGGAGGTCCCGATGCCCGCCGTCTCCGTCGCCGACGTCAGCGCCCTGCCCCGTGTGCCCGTCCCCGGGCCGACCGACCTGGACCGGGGCGTCCGCAGTGTCACCACCGCCCCGCGCGGGTACGAGGGCGAGGGCTTCCCGGTCCGCCGCGCCTTCCAGGGGGTGGACCTGCGCGACCTCGACCCGTTCCTGCACATGGACCAGATGGGCGAGGTCGAGTACGCCCCGGGCGAGCCGAAGGGCACCTCGTGGCACCCGCACCGCGGCTTCGAGACCGTCACCTACATCATCGACGGGACCTTCGAGCACGGTGACAGCCACGGCGGCGGCGGAACGATCACCGACGGCGACACCCAGTGGATGACCGCGGGCTCGGGCCTGCTGCACATCGAGCGCCCGCCGGAGTCGCTGGTGCGCAGCGGCGGGCTGTTCCACGGCCTGCAGCTGTGGGTCAACCTGCCGCGCGCGGACAAGTGGCTGCCGCCGGCGTACCAGGACCTGCGCGGGGGCGAGGTCGCCCTGGCCACCACGCCCGACGGCGGCGCGCTGCTGCGCGTGATCGCCGGCGACGTGGCGGGCGCGTCCGGACCGGGCTCGACCCACACCCCGATGGCGATGGTGCACGCCACCGTCTCCCCCGGCGCACAGCTGCGGCTGCCCTGGCCGCGGCCCTACAACGCGCTGGTCTACGTGCTGAGCGGGTCCGGCACCGTCGGCGCGGACCGACGCCCGGTCCGCACCGGCCAGCTCGCCGTGTTCGGACCCGGGGACCTGATCACGGTCGAGGGCGGCACGGGGCAGGAGTCCCGTCACCCGGCGCTGGACGTCGTGGTGCTGGGCGGGCAGCCGATCCGCGAGCCCGTCGCGTGGGCGGGCCCGTTCGTGATGAACACCCGCGAGGAGGTGCAGCGGGCGTTCGAGGACTACCAGCGCGGCCGGCTCGGCGTGGTGCCGTCGGACTACGTGCCGCACGGCTCCCTCCCCGGCTCGTTCAACTGACGGGTTGAACACGAGCCCTCCCGGCGCTACGGTGTATTCAACCGCGAGGTTGAACGAGGAGGCGACGTGGAGGACCGGCTGAACCGGGTCTTCGCCGCACTGGCGGACCCGATCCGGCGCGACATGGTGGCCCGGCTGGCGACGGCCGACGCGACCGTGAACGAGCTGGCCGAGCCCTACGCCGTCTCCGTGCAGGCCGTCTCCAAGCACATCCGGGTACTGCAGGACGCGGGGCTGGTCCGGCGCAGCCGGCAGGCCCAGCGTCGTCCGGTGCACCTCGAGGCGGAGGTCTTCGACCTGATGACGGCCTGGATCGAGCGGTACCGGCGGCAGGTGGAGGAGCGCTACGCGCGCCTCGACGACCTGCTCGCCGACGAGTCCGCACCCACCGAGCACGAGGAGCCGGCATGAGCACCACCGGCACCCGCGGCACCGCCATCGAGACCGTGGACGACCTGCCCGCGATCCGCATCACCCGGGAGTTCGACGCACCCCCGGAGCGGGTCTTCGACGCCCATGTCGACGAGGACAAGGTCGTGCGCTGGCTGGGGCCGCGCGGGCTGACGATGACGGTGCACCGCTGGGACGCCGAGACCGGCGGCGGCTACCGCTACACCCACGCCGACGACGGCGGCGAGTACCGCTTCTTCGGCTCGTTCCACGAGGTCCGCGCCCCGGAGCGGATCGTGCAGACCTTCACCTTCGAGGGCTTCGGCGACAGCGTCTGCCTGGAGACGATGACCCTGACCCCGCTGTCCGGCGGGCGGACCCGGCTGGTCGCGGAGTCGCGCTACGACTCGTTCGCCGCCCGCGACGCGATGCTCGCCTCGGGGATGGACGTCGGGGTGAACGAGGGCTACGAGCGGCTCGACGAGCTGCTGGCCTCCCGGTAGGCCGCCGGGGTCAGGCCCGTCGCGCGTTTGAACACCTGCCCGAAGTGCGAGGGCCCGCGGAACCCCCACCGCGACCCGATGGCCGCGGCGGGCACGTCGGCCAGTGCGGGGTCGGCCAGGTCGCGCCGGCACATCTCGACCCGCCGCGCGCGGATCCAGGCCGCGGCGCTCGTGCCGGTCCCCGCGAACAGGTTGTGCAGGTGGCGCGCGGAGACGAAGTGCGCGGCGGCGATCCCGGCGGGGGCGAGGTCCGGGTCGCCGAGGTGCGCCTCGACGTGGGCCTTGATCCGGTCCAGCAGGTCGCAGTGCGGGGCGGGCTCGGCGCCGGCCGTGCTCCGCAGCAGCACCCCGACCAGGTCCACGGCGTGCCGCACCGCGACGGCGGCGTGCGGGCCCATCGCCAGCCGGTGCGCGTCGAGGTGGCGCAGGGTGTCGCACACGTAGCCGGGCAGGCCGGGGCCGGCGTCGAAGGCGGTGCCGGCCACCCCGGTGAACGGCTCGCCGCGGGGCTCGACGCGGTCGCGCGGGAACCGCACGCACAGCGCGCGGAACGCGGCGTCCGCGGTGGGGGTGCCCGGGCGGGCCGGGTCCAGCAGCGCCCACCGCCCGGGGACCAGCGGCTCGCCGTCGCCGAGCAGCGCACTGCCCGCGAGCGCCACGACCAGGACCAGCCGGTCGCCACCGGGGGCGGGCAGGTCGCCGGTGACGGTGGTGAAGGAGACGTCGTCGGGCCCGTCGGGCCCGTCGGGTCCGGGGACGGAGCCGGGTCCGGAGTCGGTGGGACGGTCGGCGACGGTCGTCATCGGCGGCTCCTGGTCGTGCTGGTGGCCGCACCCAGCCTAGTCACGCAGTCGCCGCCCGCCGGGCCGGTGCGGGCGTGCACGCGGACGACAGCGGTCTGCGCCCGTCGGCGATGTGCCGCGGCCGCGGCGTTCCTAACGTCTGCGCACGTGGCTCATGTCGAAGGCTCGCACCATGTGACCCTGTCCGTCGCCGGCGCCCAGGAGGACGTCGACTTCCACACGAAGATCCTCGGCATGCGCTTCATCAAGCGCACCGTCCTGTTCGACGGCTCGCTGCCGATCTACCACCTCTACTACTCCAACGCCGACGGCGACCCGTCCAGCGTCGTCACCACGTTCCCGTGGGCGCAGGCGGGCCAGTTCGGCACCCGTGGCACCAACCAGGCCCGCGAGGTCCTGCTGTCGGTGCCGGAGGGCTCGCTGGACTTCTGGGCGCAGCGGCTGCGCGCCCACGACGTCGAGGTCACCGACGTCGAGCGGTTCGACCAGCGGCGGCTCGCGTTCGCCCACCCGTCGGGCATCGAGTACCAGTTCGTCGCGAACGCCGCCGACCCGCGCCGCGGCTACGAGGGCAACGGCGTGTCGGCCGAGCACGCGATCCACGGCATCCACGGCGTCGGGGTGCACATGACCACCCCGGACCGGATGGTCGAGTTCGCCGACACCTCGTTCTTCGCCCAGGGCGCCCCCGCCGAGGACGGCGACGTGTTCGGCCTGCGGATCGGCGACGCGAAGGTCGGCAACCACCTGGAGATCACCGTCAACCGGCACGACGACCAGGGCACCTGGCGCTACGGCGCGGGCACCTACCACCACTTCGCGTGGAACGTGTCGGACCTGGCGAACCAGGACGCGGTGAAGTTCGACATCGAGGGCGCCGGCTACACCGACATCTCCGAGCTCAAGGACCGCAAGTACTTCAAGAGCGTCTACGTCCGGACGCCGAGCGGGGCGCTGTTCGAGCTGGCCGTCACCCACGACGAGGGCGGCTGGACCTGCGACGAGTCCCCGCAGGAGCTCGGCACCCGGTTCCAGCTGCCCGAGCAGTTCGAGCACCGGCGCGAGGAGATCTTCGCCAAGCTGGAACCGATCGAGGGCTGATGGCCACCTGGGGGGATCCGGACGCGCCGCTGGTCGTGCTCGCCCTGCACGGGCGGGGCCGCGACCCCGACGACATGCGGGCCACCGCGGCCCGGTTCGGGGACGTGCCCGCCCGGTTCGTCGCCCCGCCGGCGCCGGGCGGCAGCTGGTACCCGAAGCCGTTCCTGGAGCCGTTCGACGAGAACCGCGACGCGCTGCTGCGCGCCCTGGGCATCGTCGACGACGAGCTGGCCCGGCTCGCCGACGCCGGTGTCGGCCGGGACCGGGTGGTGCTGTGGGGGTTCTCCCAGGGCGCCTGCCTGGCCGCGCACCACCTGCTGGTGCGCGACCCGCGCCCGTGCGCGGGGCTGGTGCTGTTCACCGGCGGGTTCGTCGGTCCGGACCCGGTCCCGGCGCCGCCGGCCGGGGCGCTGGCCCCGACCCCGGCGGTGCTGCGGTCGATCTCGCACGACCCGTGGGTGCCCGCGCACCGGGTCTCCGACACCGCGTCGCTTCTGGTCGCCGGCGGTGCGCGGGTCGACCTGCGGATCGACGACGGCGACGAGCACGTGATCACCGACGAGGCGTGCGCGGCCGCGGCCGGGCTCCTCCACGCGGTCGCTGTCGGGGGTCGCCTCTAGCGTGGGGGTGTGTTCGTCGTCCACGCCCTGCACTCCCCCACCCGGGGCGTCCTACTGTGGGCGGAGGACGGCGAGCGCGCACCCCGCACCGACCGCCGGTCGCTGCGCACGGCGCGGCCGCACCCGTTCGCCGTGCCGTCGGACGAGCTGGCCGCGATCCATCCGGGCAAGCCGGCGTCGGTGACGGTGCTGCTGCCCTCGCACCCGTCGGGCCCGCAGGACTCCCCCGGCCTGGTCCGGTCCCGGCCACGCACCCGGAGCCGGAGCACGCCGACGCTGGCGCCGTGGACGGTGCCGGCGGTCGTCGTCGACCCCTCCGAGCTGACCGACCCGTCCGACGAGGTCCGCTACGGCGCCGGGTTCGCCCACCTCGCCGACCTCGCCCGGCTCGCCGAGGAGCTCGCGGCCCGCGGCCGGGTGCTGCCGGTCCTGCTCACCGAGTCCGGCCGGCCCGCGGCGCGCTGGCGCCCGGTCGTCCAGGGTCTCGACGCGGTCGCCCGCGCCGACCTGGTCCGGCGGCTGCCCCCGGTCGCGCGGGCCGAGCAGCGCCGCCCGGGCGACGTCGCCGGGCAGGACCCGGACACCCTGGTCGACGCCGCGCTCGCCCGGTTCACCGACGCCGCCGTCCGCGAGCGGCTGGGGCGCAGCGCCGCGATGCCCGTCCCGCTGCCCGCCCGCGCGGACGCCCCGGCGGCGCTGCTGCACGCCTTGACCGGCCCGTCGGCGGACCTGCCCGCGACCGGTGCGGGGCTGCGGGTGCTGCGCGAGGCACTGGCCGCGTGGGACGACGTCGGCCGCGAGCAGCCCGGCGCCGCCACCGCGCTGTTCCGGCTCGCCGAGGTCTCCACACTGCACGACCCGGCCGACCCCGGCCCGGACCTCGACGACCAGACCGGCGACGGCACCCGGTGGGAGCTCCAGTTCGCGCTGCGCTCCACCGAGGACCCGAGCCTGGTGTTCGACGCGGCCGGGGTGTGGGCCGGGGAGGCCGACGCCCTGGTCTCCGGCGCGCAGGACGTGCTGCTGGCCGAGCTGGGGCGGGCCGCGCAGGTCCTGCCCGGGCTCGTGCCCGCACTGCGCCGGGCCCGCCCGACCGGGCTCGAGCTCGACGTCACCGGGGCGCACCGGTTCCTCACCCGGGACGCGCCCGCGCTGCTGTCGGCCGGGTTCGGGGTGGCGCTCCCGCGCGGGTGGGACGGGCGCCGCCCGCTGGGGCTGCGACTCTCGACGTCGTCGGCCCCGGCGCCGGGGGTGATCACCCGCGGCGGGCTGGGCCGTGACGAGCTGGCGGAGTTCCGCTGGTCGCTCGCCGTCGGCGACGAGGAGCTGGGCGAGTCCGAGATCGCCGCGCTGGTGGCGGCGAAGGCGCCGCTGGTCCGGCTGCGCGGGCGCTGGGTCGCCGTCGACGCCCAGGCACTGGCCCAGGGGCTGGACTTCCTGCGTCGCCACCGGGACCGGCCGCCCACCGTCGGCGAGGTGCTGGCCGCGGCCCGTGGCGACGCGGGCGCCCCGCTCCCGGTGACCGACGTGTCCGCCCGCGGGCACCTCGGGGCGCTGCTGGAGGGCACCGCCGAGCGGACGCTCACACCGGTGCCGGCGCCGCCGGGGTTCACCGCGACGCTGCGCCCCTACCAGGAGCGCGGGGTGGCGTGGCTGGCGTTCCTGTCGTCGCTGGGCCTGGGGGCGTGCCTGGCCGACGACATGGGGCTGGGCAAGACCGTCCAGCTCCTGGCCCTGGAGGCCCACGACCGGTCCGGCGGGCCGACCGGCGCCCCGACCCTGATCGTGTGCCCGATGTCGATGGTCGGCACCTGGCAGCGGGAGGCCGCGACGTTCGCACCCGGCCTGCGGGTGCACGCCCACCACGGGGCCGCCCGCCCGCGCGGCGAGGCCCTGCACGCCCGGCTCGGCGAGGCCGACCTCGTCGTCACCACGTACGCGACCGCGACCCGCGACGCCGAGGACCTGCGGGCGTGGCGGTTCCACCGCCTCGTCCTCGACGAGGCCCAGCTGATCAAGAACGCGCACGCCGCGGCGTCGCGCACGATGCGGTCGTTCGACGCCGGCCACCGGGTCGCGCTGACCGGCACCCCGATGGAGAACCGGCTGGCCGAGCTGTGGTCGGTGATGGACTTCCTCAACCCCGGCGTCCTCGGGGTGCCGGAGGTGTTCCGGCAGCGGTTCGCGGTGCCGATCGAGCGCCACCGCGACGCCGGGACGGCCCGCACCCTGCGCCGGATCACCCGGCCCTACCTGCTGCGGCGGGTCAAGACCGACCCCACGGTGATCGACGACCTCCCCGAGAAGATCGAGATCGTGGCCGACCACCGGCTCACCCGGGAGCAGGCGTCGCTGTACCGGACCGTCGTCGACGACATGATGGAGAAGATCGAGGGCAGCGACGGCATCGAGCGCCGCGGCAACGTGCTGGCCGCGATGAGCAAGCTCAAGCAGGTCTGCAACCACCCCGCGCAGCTGCTGCACGACGGGTCCCCGATCCACCGCAGCGGCGGGCGGCACCGCTCGGGCAAGGTCGCCCGGCTGGAGGAGATCCTGGAACCGGTGCTCGCCGCCGGGGACCGGGCGCTGCTGTTCACCCAGTACACCGAGTTCGCCGCGATGCTGCGCCCGCACCTGTCGGCACGGTTCGACACCGAGGTGCTCTACCTGCACGGCGGCACCCCGAAGAAGCGGCGCGACGAGATGGTCGCCCGGTTCCAGTCCGGGGAGGGGCCGTCGCTGTTCCTGCTCTCGCTGCGCGCGGGCGGCACCGGGCTCACGCTCACCGCGGCGAACCACGTGATCCACCTGGACCGGTGGTGGAACCCGGCGGTGGAGGACCAGGCCACCGACCGGGCGTTCCGGATCGGGCAGCGGCGCGCGGTGCAGGTGCGCCGGTTCGTCTGCCCGGGGACGGTCGAGGAGCGGATCGAGGACCTGGTCACGGCGAAGCGGTCGCTGTCGGACATGGTGGTGACCGGCGGAGAGGACTGGCTGACGTCGCTGTCGACCTCCGAGCTGCGTGCGGTGTTCGCGCTCGGCTCGGACGCGGTGGCCGACCTCGACGAGGAGACGGGGGACGCCGATGAGTGACCGGCCGTTCTGGGCGCAGGAGGACTTCACCGGTGGGCCGCCGCGCCGCGTCGAGGGCGGGATCCGGATCCACGCGGCGGCGGGCGCGGTCGCCCGGACCTGGTGGTCGGCGCGGTTCCTGGCGGTGCTGGAGCAGCTCGGCGTCGGCGGGCGGCTCTCGCGTGGCCGCAGCTACGCCCGGTCGGGGCAGATCGTGTCCCTCGACGTCGACGCGGGCGCCGTGGTCGCGCTGGTGCAGGGCACCCGGCCGCAGCCGTACCGGGTCCGGATCGGGCTGCGGGTCTGGGACAAGACGCAGTGGCGGCGCGTGGAGCAGGCCCTGGCCGCCGACGCCTGGTACACCGCGGCCCTGCTGTCGGGGACCGTGCCCCCGGAGATCGAGGAGCTGCTCGACGGCCTGGAGCTGTCGTTGTTCCCGGCCGCGGGCGCCGACCTGTCGCAGGACTGCTCGTGCCCGGACCTCACGGTGCCGTGCAAGCACCTGGCCGCGGTGTTCTACGTGCTCGCCGAGCGCTGCGACACCGATCCGTTCACCCTGCTCACGCTGCGCGGACGCGACCGGGACGCGCTGCTGGAGCGGTTGCGGGCCGAGCGTGACAGCGGCGACGGCCCGTCCGCCCCGGCCGGTCCGGCGCCGCTGGCGGACCTGCTGGACGGCTTCTGGGAGGGCGCGGCGGGGTCCGCTCCCCCGCGGCCGCCGGACACCGAGCCGGGCGCGGTGCTGGACCAGGTGCCCGAGCCGTCGCTGCGGGCCGGCGGCGGGCAGCTGACCGACGCGTTGCGGCCGGTGTACGAGGCGCTGGCCCACCCGGACGCGTGAGGAACCGGGTGGGCCCGACTTGCGTCGGGTAGACGCGACTTGTGTCGGGTAGACGCGACTTGTGTCGGGTAGACGCGACTTGTGTCGGGTAGACTTGTCGTATGGGCAGGCTCTCCGCCGACGTGCGATCCGACGTCGCCACCGCGCGACGCCGGGCGGGCCTGACCCAGCGACGCCTGGGCGAACTGGTCGGCGTGAGCCGCCAGACCGTGGTCGAGATCGAGGCCGGCGGATACAACCCGTCGACCGCGGTCGCGCTGCGACTGGCGGTGGTGCTCGACACCCCGGTGGAGCAGCTGTTCGCGCTGCCCACCGCGGAGGCCGACGGGATCCGTGCCCGACGTGACGCACCGCAGACGGGAGGCCGGGATGCGTAGTCCGTGGACGGCCCTGCGCACGTCGCAGGAGCAGATCAGGAACGAGACCGACGAGCGCGCGGAGCTGGTGCAGCTGCGACGGCGCTGCCTGGAGCTGCAGGCGGTGGTGGTCGCCGGGGGACTCGGCATGGTCACCCTGCTGGGCCGCCCGCTCGGACTGCGGGACGCATCCGGGGCGACCTGGTCCGGTGCCGTGCTCGTACTGGTGGTGGCCCTGTTCGCCGTGTGGCTGGTCGCGCGGGCGATCGGCCGACGGCGGTACGGGACGCACGTGACGCCCGAGCGGGATCGTGCGGAGACCCTTCGCGCACTGCTGCTGCTGCCACTGTTCGTGGTCGTCGCCGGGGCCGCCCACTGGTGGGTGGGTGGCGGCCTCGCCGACACGGGGTTCTACGTCGTAGTGCTCGCCATCGCCATGGGTGCAGGACTGGGACTGCGTCTGTGGTTGATCCGGAAGCCCGCCCCAGGCGAAGACCGAGCCGGAGAAATGTGAGGGCCCGGTCGCCGTGGTCGAGCGACCGGGCCCTCGTCCCGAACTGACGCGCCGCTCCCACCACGAAGCGACACGTGGAACTTAGCCAAGGCTTACCTATGTTGTCAACGGCCTCCACCGGATTCCCCGACAGCGTTCCCGAACGACCGGCGGGCCGGCCGTGCCGTGGCGCGCGAGCAGACCCGAGCCGACGCTCGTGACCCCGCCGTACCCGCCGGGGGCGCCGCGACACCGGGGACATGGACACCGAGGCGCAGCACCGGCGACACGGCACCCGCACGGACCCCGGAACGCGGGACGGCCCGGCCGCTGTGGTCGATGCGGCCGGGCCGTGTCTCCCGAACTGACGCGCCGCTCCCACCACGAAGCGACGAACTGAAGTTAGCCTAGGCTTACCTCTACCGTCAAGAGCGGCACGGGAATCCGGGAGGACTCAGCCGACGACGGGCCGGCCGCGGGCCGGGTCGAGGCGGCCGGTGGCCCCGGCGCGCCGCTCGAACCAGATCGTCGTCAGCGGCGGGATGCTGGCGAGCAGACCGATCACGGTGGTGCGCAGGTCCCACCGGAACAGCCGGGCGGTCCACAGCGTGACCAGCACGTAGGCGACGAACAGCGCCCCGTGGATCGGCCCCATGACCTGCACCCCGACCTCGGTGGTGGCCAGCACCCACTTGAAGAACATGCCGATCAGCAGGCCGGTCCAGGACAGCGCCTCGGCGACCGCCACGACCCGGAAGGCCTTGGCGACGAGGGTCGGGTCGTTCATGACGGGTGCTTCCTCCAGGCGGGCGGGACGTCGGAGTCCACTCTGCCGTATCCGCCGCACCACCTTCTACCGGGTGTCGAAAGACACGCGGTGCGATGAGTTCCCGCACCGTGGCCGGTCGGAGCAGGCAGGGCCCCGCGACCGTGGGGCGCCGACCCGACCGGAGGTGGCACCCGTGCTCGATCTCGCCCCGACCGCCCGCGCCGTCGCCGACGTCGTCACCGGTGTCCGCGACGACCAGCTCCACGACCCGACCCCCTGCGACGGCATGACCGTCGCCGCCCTGCTCGACCACCTGCACGGTCTGGCGTGGGCGTTCCGGGTCGCGGCACAGAAGTCCCCCGAGGCCGCGGGTACCGCACCGAGCGCCGACGCCGCGCACCTCGTCGCGGACTGGCGGACCGCGGTCCCGGCCCGGCTCGGCGCACTGGCGCAGGCCTGGCGCGAGCCGGCCGCCTGGGAGGGGTTCACCGCGGTGGGCGGGATGGACCTGCCCGCGGACGTCGCCGGGGTCATCGCCCTCGACGAGCTGGTCCTGCACGGCTGGGACCTCGCCGCCGCGACCGGACGCCCGTTCACCCCCGACGACGGCGCCGTCGCCGCCGTCCTGGAGTTCACCACCGCGATGTCCGCACCCGGCCAGGAGGCGTCCCGGGAGGGCCTGTTCGGGCCGGTCGTCCCCGTCCCGGAGGACGCACCGGCGTTCCACCGGGCGCTCGGCAACAGCGGTCGCGACCCGCGCCGGGGGCGCTGACGCGGGGTAGCGTCGACCGCCGTGGTGACGTCCCCGCACGGCAAGGTCCGCATCGGCGTCGGCTCGGTGGGGCTGCGCGCCACCGACCCCGGCTCGGAGTTCGACGAGTTCGTCGACGCCCTCGAACGCGCGCGCGTCGACTCGCTGTGGCTGCCCGACCTCGTCTCCGCCCCCGGGGTCGACGCGCTGGTCGGCACCACCTGGGCGGCCGCCCGGACCCGGACGCTCAAGGTCGGCACCGGCGTCACGATCCTGCCCGGCCGCAACCCGATGCTGCTCGCGGCCGAGCTCGCGTCACTGGCGGTGCTGGCGCCGAAGCGGATCCTGCCCGCGTTCGGCATCCGGGCGGCGACGCCGTCGGAGCGCCAGCTGTTCCCCGTCCCCGGTACCCGGGCGGCGGTGTTCGAGGAGTCCCTCGTGGTGCTGCGACGGCTGCTGTCCGAGGAGTCGGTGACCCACCACGGCGAGTTCTTCACCCTCGACGACGCGACCGTCGCGCCGCGCCCGGCCCGCCCGCTCGACCTGTGGCTGGGCGGTCGCGCGGAGGTCGGGCTGCGCCGGGTCGGCCGGCTCGCCGACGGCTGGCTGGGCAGCTTCCTCACCCCCGACGAGTCCGCCCGTGCCCGCACCGTCATCGAGGCCGCCGCCCGCGATGCCGGCCGGGCGATCGACGACGACCACTACGGCACCAACGTCACCGTCGTGCTGCCCGGCGACGGGTCCGGCACCGCCGCCGACCACGCGCTGCACCGGGCCGCCCAGCAGCGGCCCGACGCGGACCCGGAGCAGCTGGTCGCCCGCGGCTGGGACGGCGCCGCCGAGCAGATCCGCCGCCACGTCGAGGGCGGGCTGACCAAGTTCGTGGTGCGCCCCGCCGCTCCGGCGCGGGACTGGGCCCGGTTCCTCGACGAGTTCGTCGCCGAGCTGGGGCCGCTCGAGTCGGACTGAACGTTCCCGGACGAGTGACCGATCACCTACGGTGAGTGAGTGGTCGACTCCCCGCACGGCACGGTCCGCATCGGTCTCGGCCTCGTCGGGGTCCGCGACCTGCCCACCTTCGCCGACGAGTTCGGGGAGCTGCTCCACGCCCTCGACGCCTCCGCGGTCGACTCGCTGTGGCTGGCCGACATCGCGTCGAAGTCGGTGGTCGACCCGATGGTCGGCAGCACCTGGACCGCGGCGCGCACCCGCACCCTGAAGGTCGGCACCGGCGTCACGGTGCTGCCCGGGCGCAACCCGATGCTGCTCGCCTCCGAGCTCGCGTCGCTGGCCGTGCTCGCGCCCCGGCGGATCCTGCCGGTGTTCGGACTGCAGGCCGCCCAGCCCTGCGACCGGCAGCTGCACCCCGTACCGGGCCGGCGCGGCGCGGTGTTCGAGGAGTCGCTGGTCGTGCTGCGCCGGCTGCTCACCGAGGACTCCGTGACCCACCACGGCGAGTTCTTCACCCTCGACGACGCCGCCGTCCTCCCCCGCCCGGCCGCCCCGCTCGACCTGTGGCTGGGCGGACGCGCCGACGCCGGGCTCCGGCGCGCCGGGCGGCTCGCCGACGGCTGGCTCGCCAGCTTCCTCACCCCCGCCGAGACCGCCCGGGCCCGCGGGATCATCGAGACCGCCGCCCGCGACGCCGGCCGCACGATCGACGACGACCACTACGGCACCAACCTGTGGGTCGCCCCGCCCGGCGCGGACCCCGGGCCCGCCCGCGCGCTGGCCGGGGCCCAACGCCCGGATGCGGACTGGCGCGACATCGTCGGCGACGGCTGGGACGGCGTCGCCGAGCTGGTCCGCCGGCACGCCGACGGCGGCCTCACCAAGTTCGTGGTGCGCCCGACCGGGCCGGTGGCGGACTGGCCGGGGTTCCTCGACCGGTTCACCACCGAGCTCGGCCCGCTCCAGTCGGGCTGAGCGACGGTGTGCGGCGCCGGGTCAGCGCGTCGTCCAGATCCCCCCGTCGACCGGCAGCACCGCGCCGGTCACGTAGGACCCGGCGGCCCCCGCCAGGAACAGCGTCGCCCCGACGACGTCCGACGGTCTGCCCAGGCGTCCGAGCGGGGTGGAGTCGGCGATCTCGTCGCCCGCCGCCTCCAGCGTGGCGCGCATCATCCGCGACGGGAACGGCCCCGGCGCGATCGCGTTCACGGTGATCCCGCGGCCGGCGAGGTCGCGGGCCAGCACCCGGGTCAGCTGGTGCACCCCGGCCTTGCTGGCCGAATAGCTGTAGTTCGGCAGCTCGGGGACGCGCAGCCCGTCGATGCTGCCGATGTTGATCACCCGGGCCGGGTCCTCGGCCGACCCGGCGGCCTCCAGCAGCGGAAGGAACGCCCGGGTCAGGAAGAACGGCGCCTTCAGGTTGAGGTCGAGCACCTTGTCCCAGGCGTGCGCCGGGAAGTCCTCCAGCGGCGCACCCCAGGTCGCGCCCGCGTTGTTGACGAGCAGGTGCACCCGCTCCTCACGCTCCCCGACCTCGGCGGCCAGCCGGACGCACTCGTCCTCCGACGACAGGTCCGCGGCGATGCCGGTGCCGCCGATCTCCGCGGCGGTCTCGGCGCAGGCGTCGGCCTTGCGGCTGGACACGTAGACCCGCGCCCCGGCCTCGGCGAGACCGCCCGCGATCATGCGGCCGATGCCGCTGGTGCCGCCGGTGACCACGGCCACCCTGCCGCGGACGTCGAACAGTTCGGTGATCATGACGCACGCTAACCGGCGAGCTGGCACCCTCGCAGCCATGACCCGTTCCCGCGACCGCGACGACCGGGGCCGTGCCCGCAACGCCCGCCCCCGCGACGCCGCCGGGCGTCCGCTCCCGCACGGCGCACCCGGCGTCGAGCGGGTGCCCGAGGACCTGGTGCTCTCCCCCGCCGACGCCGTCACCGAGGCCCAGCGCCTGCTCGACTCGGGCCTGCCCTTCAACGCCCACGAGATCCTCGAGGGTGCCTGGAAGGACGCGGGCGACGACACCCGCGACCTGTGGCGGGCGCTGGCGCAGCTCGCGGTCGGGCTGACCCACGCCCAGCGCGGCAACGCCCGCGGCGCCGTCGCGCTGCTGCGCCGCGGCGCGGAGGGCATCCGGCTGTGGCGGGTGCTCGACGTCGCCGTCCCGGCCGGGCTGGACCTCGACGGGCTGGTCGGGCACGCGGACGCCCTCGCGGACGACGTCGACCGGGACGGCCCCGGCGCCGTCACGGCGGCGCGGCTCGCCCCGCGGCTGCGGGGGACCCGGGCGCCGGGGAGCCCGGGAGCCTGACACGGCGCGGCCGCGCGCCGGGGAGCCACCCACCGGGAGCCACCGCCGGGGAGTCCGACGCCACCCCACGACGTCCGTGACTCCGGCCCCTCCCCCGGGCCACCATGGGGCCGTGCCCCACCACCCCGTGTCCCGCCCCGCACACTGACGGTGGCCGCCCGTCCCACCTCCCGGTCCTGGCCCCGCGCGCTGCTGCGTGAGGCCCGGTCGCTGCCCACACTGGCGCTGCTCGGGCTGATCGCCGTCGTCGGCGTCCCGCTGGTGATCCTGCTGACGCCGGAGAACCACGTCGAGGTGTTCGGCCAGGACGTCGGCGTGGGCGCCCGGGTGCCGCCCCTGACGCTGTCGGGGCCCGCGCAGATCGCCCAGCTCGGCAACGCCGAGTTCGACCTCACGACCGTGCAGGTGTGGGGTCCGATCCGGCCGCGGCTGTCGATCGGGCCGTTGAAGCGGCCCGCCGACAACGGCCCGGTGCTGGGCCCGCACACGGTCGACGGCGCGGGCGACGCGGTCCGCGACCTCGGTGAGGGGTTCGTGACCTGGTACCTCTGGGGCGCCGCGGGCATGGTGCTGGTCGCGCTGCTGGGCAGCGGGCTGACGGCGACCGCACGGCTGCTGCTGGCGCTGCGCAGGACCCGCACCCGCCGGTACCGGCCGGTGCACTGGGACGACCTGGCCGGGCCGATCGGGCGGATGACCGTCGTCGCGGTGACCGCCTCGGTGCTGCTGTGGGCGGGCGCCGGGGTCGCCGCGCTGCACGGCACCCTCACCGGTCTGGGGCGGGTCACCTCGCTCACCGACCTGGTCGGGGCGGCGACGGTCACCCCGTCGCCGGTCGGGCCCGCGGTCACCGGGGTCGCGGGCGCGGTGATCGGGGACTCCCGCGCGGCCCGGATCGGCGGCCCGCCACTGCGGCAGGACGACGGCACCGTCACCCCCGAGGACCGCGCCTGCGGGCGCAGCACCGACTCCACCGCCGCCGAGCTGGCCCGGCTGCGCGGCGAGGACGTCCTGAACCTGGCCTGCGCCGGGGCGGGCGTCGCAACCGGGCTGCGCGGGCCGCAGCTGCGCGAGGGCGTCACCGTCGACCCCCAGGTCGGGCGGCTCAAGCAGGTCCGGAACCTGCAGTGGGTGGTCGTCGCGGTCGGCCCGAACGACCTGGCCTGGTCGGACTTCCTGCTGTACTGCTACGGCCTCGCCACCTGCGACGACCGGCTCTCCGACGGCGAGTTCGAGTCCCGCCTCGCCGGGTTCGCCCGTGACGTCGGCGCCCTGTTCACCGACCTCGACACGCTGCCGGGGCGCCCGCGGGTGGTGGTCACCCTGTCCTACGACCCGTTCCCGGCCCGGTTCGACCCGACCTGCGCGGACATGCGCGGCCCGGCCGGCACCCCGGGTCTGGACCAGGCCAAGCTCGACCTGCTCGCCGAGCGGAACCGCCGGCTCAACGACGTGCTGGCCGACGGCGCCGCCCGCTTCGGGTTCGGCACCGCCGCGCCCGCCCTGGCACCGCTGTGCGACCCGGACCGCGACCGGATGCCGCCGGACATCATGGGGCTCGCCACCCCCGACCCGTTCCACCCGACGGCGGTCGGCTCGCTGCGGATCGCGGCGTCGGCGGCGACGGCCCTGGCCGGCCCGCGCCCCGCCGGGACGCCGTGACCCCCTGCCGGGCCGCTCAGGCGTCGGCGTCGCGCAGCACCCGCAACGCGTTGCGGTGGGCCAGCTTCGCCAGGTCCTCCGTGCTCCATCCGCGGTCGGCGAGTGCGTCGAGCAGGCGCGGGTAGGTGGACACGTCGGAGAGCTCGTCGGGCAGGTCGGTGGTGCCGTCGTAGTCCCCGCCGATGCCGACGTGGTCGATGCCCGCGGCCTCGCGCAGGTGCTCGACGTGCGCCACGACGTCGGCGAGGGTGGCGCGCGGCTGCACGGGCCCGTCCCAGGTCTCGACGAACCGGTTGCGGGCGGCGAGGTCGCGGTGGTCGGCCCCGGCGTCGGCCATCGCCTCCCCCAGCCGCTGGTCCCACTCGGTCACGGCGGCGGAGACGAAGCGCGGCACGAACGTCGCCATGGCCACGCCGCCGTTGCCGGGCAGCGCCTCCAGCACGTCGGCGGGCACGTTGCGCGGGTGGTCGGTGACGGCGCGGGCGCCGGAGTGGGTGAACAGCACCGGCCGGGTGGTGACGGCGAGGGCCTGGTGCATCGTCGCCGGAGCGACGTGCGAGAGGTCGACGATCATGCCGATGCGGTTCATCTCGGCGACGACCCCGCGGCCGAACTCCGACAGCCCGTCGAGGCGGGGCGTGTCGGTGGCCGAGTCGGCCCAGTTGTTGTTCAGGTTGTGGGTCAGGGTCAGGTAGCGGACCCCGAGCCCGCGCAGGACCCGCAGCACGGCGAGGGAGTCGGCGATGCAGTGCCCGCCCTCCGCCCCCATCAGGGAGGCGACCCGCCCGGAGCCGACGACGGCGTCGACGTCGTCGGCGGTGTCGGCGAACGCCAGGGCGTCCGGGTGGGCGGCGAGCAGCCGCCGCACCCGGTCCACCTGGTCGAGCACCGCGGTGACGGCCTCGTCGTGGCCCAGCTCGCCGGGTACGTAGACCGACCAGAACTGGGCGCCGACCCCGCCGGCCCGCAGCCGCGGGAGGTCGGTGTGCAGCCGCGGGTCCCCGGCGGCGACGTCCGGCTCGCGCGCCGGGTCGCCGCCGGAGAGCTCGCGCAGCGCCCAGGGCAGGTCGTTGTGTCCGTCGAGTACGTAGACCATGCCCCGGAGCCTGCCAGTGCTCAGTAGCGGATGACGCCCCGGATGTTCTTGCCCGCGTGCATGTCCTCGTAGGCCGTCGCGACCTGGTCCAGTGTGTAGGTGGTGGTGACCAGCTCGTCGAGCTTCAGCGCGCCGGCGCGGTAGAGCTCCAGCTGGCGCAGGATGTCCCAGTTCGGGTTGGACATGCCGAACATCGCGCCCTGGATGCGCTTCTGGAACAGGGTGACGTCGGCCAGCGACACCGGCAGCGGCTCGGTGGAGTTGATGTCACCGAGCGCGGTGACGACGACGGTGCCCGCCTTGCGGATCGAGGCCATCGCCTGCCCGACGTGGTCGGGCTTGACGACGCCGACGGTCACGATGGTCTGGTCGGCGCCCTGACCGTTGGTGAACTGCTTCGCGATCTCGGTGGCCTCCTCCATCGTCTCCACCGCGTGCGTGGCGCCGAGCTCCTGGGCCTTCTCACGCTTCAGCGCGACCGGGTCGACGGCGATGATGTTCGCCGCGCCCGCGTGCGAGGCACCCTGGACCGCGTTGATCCCGATGCCGCCGATGCCCATGACGATCGTGGTGTGGCCCGGTTGCACGCCGCCGGCGTTGACCGCGGAGCCCCAGCCGGTGCCGACGCCGCAGCCGACGAGGCAGGCGACCTCGAGCGGGATGTCGTCGGGGACCTTCACGCAGGAGTCCTCGGAGACCAGGGTGGTCTCGCAGAAGGTCGAGATGCCGCACATCTGGCCGACGGGGGTGCCGTCGTCGGCGAGCCGCAGGCGGGTGGTGGGCTCCTCCCAGCGAGTGCCGGCGAGCAGGCCCGCGCCGAGGTCGCAGAGGTTCTGCATGCCGCTGGCGCACCAGCGACAGTGCCCGCAGGAGGGCAGGAACGAGAAGACGACGTGGTCGCCCTCCTTGAGGCCCTTCTTGTTGGCCCCGGCGCGGGTGACGATGCCGGAGCCCTCGTGGCCACCGGCGAACGGGTAGGTCCCGACCGGGATGTCCCCGGTGGCGATGTGGTCGTCGGAGTGGCACAGCCCCGACGCGACCATCTTGACCTCGATCTCGCCGGCGCGCGGCTCGTCGAGTTCGAGGTCGACGACCTCGTACTTGCCCGGAGCACTCCGGACGATTGCTCCACGGGTGTGTCCCACGGTGGTTCACCTCAGACGTCGTCGTCCAACAGGATGCGCGCGACGATATGAGCCCGGTCACTCCAGGGGAAGTGCCACACGCAGATCGCGGGACACCGTCCGCCTGTAGACCGTGTCGCTAACGGGGCATCCGACGCCAGACGGCGCGGGGCAGCATCCGCAGCCCGAGGAACAGCAGCCGCAGGGTGCCGGGCACCCAGACGTCGGCGTTGCCCCGCCCCCGCCGGACCGCGCGCACCGTCGCGTCGGCGACCTGCGCGGGCGTCGACGACAGCGGCGCCGGGCTCATCCCCTCGGTCATCCGGCCGACGACGAACCCCGGGCGGATCAGCACCAGCCGCACCCCGGTCCCGTGCAGCGCGTCGGCCAGGCCGGAGGCGAACCCGTCGAGCCCGGCCTTGGCACTGCCGTAGACGTAGTTGGCGCGCCGCACCCGCACGCCGGCCACCGAGGAGTAGACGACCAGCGTCCCGCTCCCCTGCGCGCGCAGCACCTGGGCCAGCTCGGTGAGCAGGTGCACCTGGGCGAGGTAGTCGGTGTGCACGATCGCGGCGGCGTGCGTGGCGTCGGTCTCGGCGCGGGCCTGGTCGCCGAGGATCCCGAACGCGACGACGGCGACGTCGATCCGGCCGTGGCGCGCCGTCACGTCGTCGAGTAGCGGGCGGTGGCCTGCGAGGTCGTCGGCGTCGAAGGCGACGGTGTCCACCGTGGCGCCCGCGGCCCGGACCCGGGCCGCCTCAGCGGTCAGCGCCCCGGGGCGGCGCGCGGCCAGCACGACCGTGTCGGTGTCCCCGGCGGCGAGCCGTTCGGCGACCTCCAGCCCGATCTCGCTGCGACCACCCAGGATCAGGACCGTGCGCTCCGAACCACCCACACGGTGCAGCCTCCCACCCGGTGGCGAACCGTCGTCGCCATGGGGGCGGACGGTGAAGCCGGTGCGGTGCGGAGTCGACCCGCACGACGTCGTCGTGGTGCCGGTCGACAGCCGTGCGGTCACCCGGGTGCGCCGCGACCGGCTCGGCGTCCAGCCGGTCCGAGGCCGGTGTGGGTCCGCTCACACCGGACCGGGTGGGGATGGGCGGGGCCGGCCCCGTCGTTGTCTGCTGACACGGGGCGCGCCCGCCGCGTCCGGGAAGGGGACCGTCGTGGACCTCCTGCTGCACCACGGGCTGACCGCGTTCGGGCAGTTCGTGTCGTGGGCCGAGCTCGTCGGGCAGATCGGCGCCATCGCCGTGGTGTTCCTGGCGCGCCGGCGCAGCCTCGCGACCTGGCCGGTGCAGATGGCGGCCTGCGTGCTGCTGTTCACCGTCTACGCCTCGGCGCACCTGGGCGGGCTCGCGTTCCGGCAGGTCATCGTGCTGGCCATCTCGGTGTTCGGGCTCGTCGCGTGGCTGCGCAGGCGCGACCCGGTCTACGGCCTCGCGGTGCGCCAGGCGAGCACCGCGCAGCGGCTCGGGCTGGTCGGGCTGCTCGTCGGCGGCACCGTCGTGATGGCACTGGTCCTCGAGGCGCTCGACGCCAGCTGGGCGCCCTGGCCGGACGCCGCGATCTTCGTCGGCACCGCGGTCGCGTTCCTCGCCCAGGGTCTGCGGTTCATCGAGTTCTGGGTGATCTGGCTGCTGGTCGACGCCGTCGGCGTGCCGCTGCAGCTGGCCTCGGGGCTGTGGTTCTCCGCCGCGGTCTACGTCGTGTTCGCCGGGCTGGTCGTGCACGGCTGGTGGAGCTGGGCGCGGGCCCGGCGCACCGTGGGGGCCGCGCAGCGGGAGCCGTCGCGGGCGGTCTGAGCCGCCACGGGATACTGCTCGGATGAGCACGTCCCCCGTCCGCCGCGCCGCCGTCCTCGGTTCCCCGATCGCCCACTCGCTCTCGCCCGCGCTGCACAACGCCGCCTACACCGCGCTCGGGCTGACCGGCTGGCACTACGACCGGCACGAGGTCGACGAGGCGGGTCTGGCCGGGTTCGTCGCCGGGCTCGGCCCGGAGTGGGCGGGGCTGTCGCTGACGATGCCGCTCAAGCGGGTGCTGCTCGACGTCGCCGACCACGTCGCACCGGGGGCGGCCGCGATCGGCGCCGGCAACACCCTGGTGTTCGAGGGCACCGGTGCGACCGCGCACAACACCGACGTCACCGGCATCGCGCGCTCGCTGCGCGCCGCGGGCGCGGGGGGCGGGCGCGCCGTGGTGCTCGGGCGGGCGGTACCGCGCAGGCCGCCGTCGCCGCGCTGCACGACATGGAGGTCGACGCCGTCGACGTCCTGGTCCGCGACGCGGGGCGGACCTCTGCGCTGCGCGGGACGGCCGAGCGGCTCGGCACCGAGGTGACGGTGCACGCGGTGCTCACCGACCCGCCCGCCGCGGCGCGGCTGCTCGAGGGCGCCGACGCGGTCGTCTCCACCCTCCCGGCGGGGGCGGCCGACGCACTGGCCGGTGCGCGCTGGCGGCCGGGGACCGTACTGCTCGACGCCGTCTACGCGCCGTGGCCGACGGTGGTCGCGGGCGGCGCGGCGGCGGCCGGGGCGCGGATCGTGTCCGGCCTGGAGATGCTGCTGCAGCAGGCGGTCGCGCAGGTCGAGCTCATGACCGGACGTCCCGGTCCGGAGGCCGCCATGCGCGAGGCGCTCGACGCGGCCGTGCTCGCCCGCAGCTGACCCCCGGCCCGGCGGTGCCGCGGCCCGGGGCGCTGCTCAGGCCGGGGTCCGGGCCGCGGCGGCCCGCCCGGCGCGACGCCGCGCCGGTGCCCACGGGGTGCGGCCCCACGGCGTCGCGACCGAGGCCCAGGTCATGAACAGGAACGCGGCGATGTTCAGCGCCGCGCCGGTGACGAGGGCCCGCCCGACCGGGCTCGTGGAGTCCCCCGCCGCGAACGCCACCACGCTCTGCTCCACCCACACCCCCACCGCCAGGGTGCTCCACACGATCACCGCGACGGTCAGCACCAGCTTGACCAGCACCCACCAGTACCGGGTCAGGCCCCACGGGCTCACGAGCGCGACGACCACCCCGCTGACCAGCGCCGCGAACGCCAGCGGGATGACCAGCCACCAGTCGACGACGTCGACGAACCGGTACGCGGCGGCCGCCGTGGCCGGGTCCGCGCCCAGCGCGACGCCGGCGAGCACGACGTTCGCCGCGCCCGCGCCCATCCACCCCACCGACACCGCGACGTGCACGAAGACCAGCCACTGCCGTACCCGCTTCCCCACCCGCGCCACGCCTTGAGAATAAGGCACCTGATAATTCTCGGCGAGCGGAGCGCCGCGGGCGGGACGACCATGGCGGTCGTGGAGGAGAAGAGCTGCGTGGTCTGCGGGCGGCGGATCGAGTGGCGGAAGAAGTGGGCCGACGACTGGGAGCAGGTGCGCTACTGCTCCCAGGGCTGCCGCAGGCGCAAGGTCCGCCCGGTCGACACCGAGCTGGAGTCGGCGATCACCGGGCTCCTCGACCGGCGCCGGGGCGGGGCGACGATCTGCCCGTCCGAGGCGGCCCGCGCCGTCGACCCCGACGGCTGGCGCGACCTCATGGAGCCGGCGCGGATGGCCGCGCGCCGGCTCGTCGACGCCGGACGCGTCGAGATCGTGCAGTCCGGCCGGGTCGTGGACCCGTCGACGGCCAAGGGCCCGATCCGGATCCGCCGCGTGCCCGGCTGAACGCCGTGCCAGGCTGACCCCGTGCCCCGCGACACCTACACCCACGGTCATCCGGGCGTCGTCGTCCGGTCGCACGCGGCCCGCACCGCGGAGGACTCGTGCGCCTACCTGCTGGACCGGCTCACGCCCGGCACCAGCCTGCTCGACGTCGGCTGCGGCCCCGGCAGCATCACCGCGGACCTGGCCGAGCGGGTCGCGCCCGGCCGGGTCCGCGGCGTCGAGGTGGTGCCCGGACCGCTGGAGCAGGCCCGCGCCGGTGCCGCCGCCCGCGGCTTGGAGGTGGAGTTCGCCGTCGACGACGGCTACGCCCTGTCCGACCCGGACGACACCTGGGACGTCGTGCACGCCCACCAGGTGCTCCAGCACGTGTCCGACCCGGTCGCGGTGCTGCGCGAGATGGGCCGGGTCGCCCGGCCGGGCGGCCTGGTCGCCGCCCGCGACGCCGACTACGCCGGGTTCCACTGGTGGCCGCACGACCCGCGGCTGGACCGCTGGCTGGAGCTCTACCGGGCCGTCGCCCGCGGCAACGACGCCGAGCCCGACGCCGGACGACGGCTGCTCGGCTGGGCGCACGCGGCCGGATTCACCGAGGTGACGCCGTCGGCGTCGGTCTGGTGCCACGCGACCCCGCAGGCCCGCGCCGCCTGGGGCGGGATGTGGGCCGACCGCATCCACACCGGCGTCGGCCGGATGGCCGTCGAGCGCGGGCTGGCCGGGGAGTCCGAGCTGGACGGGATCTCCGCGGCGTGGCGGGAGTGGGCGGCGCACCCCGACGGCTGGATCGTCATCCCGCACGGTGAGGTCCTCTGCCGGGTTCCCGACCGGCCCTGAGCCGCCCGGGTCAGGCGCGGCGGTGCAGGGCGACCACGTAGTCGCCGCCGGACCAGGGTGCACGGTCCCAGGTGGACCACCGCGCGACCGGGTCGAGCCCGGCGGAGGCGCACCAGGCGTCGTGGTCGTCGGGGGTGGGCCAGCCCGGCTGCGCGGCGAACCCGGCCAGCAGCAGGCCGCCCGGACGCAGGTGCCGGGCACAGCCCGCGACCACCCCCACGCGGTCCTCGGCGTAGGGGATCACGTTGCCCGCCAGCACGACCAGCCCGAACCGCTCGGGCAGGTCCAGGGTCTCCAGGCCGGTGGTGACCCAGCGCAGCGCGGGCGCCTTGGCCCGCGCCGCGGCGATCATGTCCGGGTCCGGGTCGACGCCGACGACCGCGACGCCGCGCCGGTCCAGCTCGATCGCGACGCGGCCGGTGCCGCAGCCGCCGTCGAGGACGGGGCCGTCCCCGCGCAGCGCGCAGACCAGGTCGGCCTCGCCGTGCGGGTTCTCCCCGGCCGCGGCCATCGCCGCCCACCTGCGGTCGTAGTCGTCGAGGTCGACCCGGCCGCGCCAGGCCTCCCAGTCGTCGGGGAGCCCGCCGGGGCCCGGCTCACCGGGGTCGGCACGGGGTCCGCTGCGGTCGGACAGGGCGTGGTCGTCCGGGGCGGGGTCGTGCGGGGCGGGGTCGTGCGGGGCGGGGTCGTGCGGGGCGGGGTCGTGCGGGGCGTGGTCGGGCACCCCCGCAGGTTAGGCGGCGACCCCGGAGTCCAGCCGACCGCGCAGCCACCGGCCGACGCCCGCCCCGCGCAGACACGGGTGGAGCACCACGACGGGCTCGGGCACGCCGGTGTCGGTGCCGAGCAGCGCGGCCACGCCGACCAGGTCGCCGGCGGCGGTGCGCAGCAGCAGCGCCGGTCCGGCGACGGGCGCCAGCAGCCCCGCGAGGTCGGCGGCCGTCCAGTCCACGGCCGGTTCCCCGGCCAGGCAGGTCCGCAGCAGCACGTCGAGCTCGGCGGTCTCCTCCCCCGCCGCGGGTTCCGCGACGAGCTCGGCCCCGCCGGGCAGCAGCACCGTCGCCCGGGGCGGCGGGGTCGCCGCGCCCGCCCGCAGGAACGCCTCGCCGCGGGCCCGCTCGGTGACGGTGAACGGCGCCCACTCCCGGGCCGCCAGCACCGGCGGGCCGGCCGGGGCGGTGAGCTCCAGGACGTGCGTCCCGGCCGCGACCGGGCCGGTGCCGACCTCGTCGGCGTGCAGGAGCGCGGCGAGGCCGTCGAACAGCCCGTCGCGGCCGCGGGCGGCGGCCACGAGGTCGAGCGCCCGGGTGGGTCCGTCGACCAGCTCGTGCGGGTCGGCCGGGGTGACCTGCACGGTGTCCGGGCCGGACCCGCGCAGCCGTCGCCGGATCACCCGCGACAGCCGGTCCGCGGTCACCCCGCCGCCGACGAGCATCTCGTCGACGACGGTGCCCGCGTCGCGGCCGTGCACCGACAGCGACAGGATGTTGCCGCCGACCTCGGCGACGGCCGCGGTCAGCCGGGCCAGCGCACCGGACTCGTCGGGCAGCCGGACGCGGACCTTGAGCAGCGGCGCCGGTCCCGGCCCGGCCGCGGTCGCGAGGACCACCGGGTCGAGGTCCGCCGGGCCGGGATCCGTCCTGCCGGGGGCCGCGGCGTCCACCACCCGTAGCACGGGCGGGACGGACGGGCCGTCGACGAGGGTCTGCCCGGGGCCGACGGCGGAGTGCCCGGCCGCACGCAGCGCGGCCCACATCGTCACCTGGTTCGCGGTGAGCACCGGCTTGCCGAGCTCGCGCTCCAGCACGGCGATCGCGTCGTAGGTGGGCAGGTTGGTGCAGGAGACGAAGACCGCCTGCGCGTCGGGGTGGTCCGCGGCGCGCACGGCCGCGGCGACCTGCTCCGGGCTCGTCGTCCAGATGTGGCCGAGCAGGCCCAGGCCGTGCCGGGCGACGGTCTCGACACCCGATCCGGCGAGGAAGTCGGCGAGCAGCGCGGTGAGGTCGTCGACGTAGGGGGTGGCGACGGCGAGCCGGGTGACCCCCAGCTCGGCGCACGCCGCGACCAGCGACCCCGCCGTCGTGACCGCCGCCGGCGCGCCCGCGGCCAGCACCGCGTCGCGCAGCGCGGCCTCCCCCGCCACGCCACCGACGAAGCTGCCCGAGGTGCACGAGTACGCGACCACGGCGGGCCCCGGTGTCAGCACGTCGCGGGCGGCCTGCCGGACCATGGCCGGGTCGGAGATCAGCCGGGCCTGCGCGGCGTCGGCCGGGGTCGCGACGAACGGCGTGCGGGTCACGTGCAGGGTGACCCGCTCGGGGACCCACCGCCACATCTCACGGTCGAGGGCGAAGTCGTACGGCACGACCACACCCACCCGGTCCCGATCCCGCGGGGACGACAGCTCACCCATACCGGCCTCCATGACGCAACGATCACCGTCCATCGTTGCCGCCACGGGTCGCGGCGGTTTCGCGATGGTGAGGACGCCCGCCGGAGGCCGTGTGGGTACTGCCCGTTCTCGATCGTCCTGCCGGAAGGATGCCAGCGGTGGCGGTGCCGTGACCTCCGTGCCACGCCGACCGGCGCCTGCGGTGCGCCGAGTGCGCTACGCCCCGGCCCAGCCGCGCGGGTCGGACTCCGGGCGCGTCGCGACCGCGCGCAGGAACGCCTGGGCCCGGGCCACCTCGGTGACGGTGAACGGTGCCGCCCGCCGGGCGACCAGCCGGGAGCCGTCGGGCGCGGTCAGCTCCAGGTCGTGCTCGTCGCGCGCACCCGGCTCGTCCGGGCCCGGCGTCCGGACACCCGACGCGCCGAGCAGCGCGGCGATCCCGTCGGCGGGGCTCTGACCGGCGGCGACGATGTCCAGTGCCCGGGTGGGCGGGTCGACCAGGTCGTGCGGGTCGGCGGTCATGACGAGGACCCCGCCGTCGGGGGCCGCCCCGCAGACCGCCACAGACAGCTCGCCGACGCTGCACGGCCCGGACACCAGCAGCTCGTCGACGACGGAGCGCGCGTCCTGACCGTGCACCGACAGGGCGAGGATGTTGCAGCGCACCTGCGCCAGCGCCGCCGTCAGCCCGGCCAGGGCACCGGGTTCGTCGGGCAGCCGCACCCGCACCCGGTAGAGGCCGTTGGTCGTCCCGGGATCGGTGCTCATCACCACCAGCCTGCGGGACCGATGTTGCGGCCCTGTGTCGGGGCGGTGTCGGGTGCGTCGCGGCCGGCGCGCCCGTCGGTCGGGCGGGCCGGCCATGCGGGTCAGCCGCAGACGGCCCCGTCGGCCGCGGACGACACGAGCTTCGCGTACTTGCCCAGCACCCCGCGCCGGTTCGTCGGCTCCGGGCACGTCCACTCCGCGCGCCGCCGCTCCAGCTCGGCGGGCTCGACGCCGATGTCGATCGTGCGGGCCTTCATGTCCAGGGTGATCGTGTCGCCGTCGTGGACGAGCGCGATCGGTCCGCCGTCGGCGGCCTCGGGTGCGACGTGCCCGACGCACAGCCCGGTCGTGGCACCGGAGAAGCGGCCGTCGGTGACCAGCAGGACGTCCTTGCCGAGGCCCGCGCCCTTGATCCGCCCGGTGACGGCGAGCATCTCCCGCATCCCGGGCCCGCCGCGGGGGCCCTCGTAGCGGATCAGGACGATCGTGCCGGGCCCGATCTCGCCGGCGTCGACGGCGTCGAGTGCGCCCTGCTCGCCGTCGAAGACGCGGGCGGTGCCGGTGAAGGTGGTGGCGTCGAACCCGGCGGACTTGACGACCGCGCCGTCGGGTGCGAGCGAGCCGCGCAGGATCGTGAGGCCGCCGGTGGGGTGGATCGGGTCGGCGAGGTCGTGGATGACCGAGCCGTCGAGGCCCGGCGGGTCGAGCTCGGCGAGGTTCTCCGCGACCGTGCGGCCGGTGACGGTGCGGGCGTCGCCGTGGATCAGGCCCGCGTCGAGCAGTGCCTTCATCACCACCGGTACGCCCCCGACCTGGTCGACGGCGTACATGAGGTGCCGCCCGAACGGCTTGACGTCGGCCAGGTGCGGGATCCGGTCGCCGACGGTGTTGAAGTCGTCCAGGGTCAGCGGCACCTCGGCCTCGCGGGCGATGGCGAGCAGGTGCAGCACCGCGTTTGTGGATCCGCCGAAGGCCATGACGACGGCGATCGCGTTCTCGAACGCCTCGCGGGTCAGCACCGACCGCGCCGTCAGGCCACGGGCGATCATGCCGACCGCGGCCTCGCCGGAGGCGCGGGCCACGCCGTCGCGACGACGGTCCACCGCGGGCGGGCTGGCCGAGCCGGGCAGCGCCATCCCGAGTGCCTCGGCGGCCGCGGCCATCGTGTTCGCGGTGTAGAAGCCGCCGCAGGCGCCCTCCCCCGGGCACATGGCCCGTTCCAGGGTGTCGAGCTCGTCGGGGGTGATCAGGCCGCGCGCGCACGCACCGATGCCCTCGAACGCGTCGCCGATGTTGACCTCCCGGTCACCGACCCGGCCCGGCATGATCGATCCGGCGTAGACGAACACCCCGGCGAGGTCGAGCCGGGCCGCGGCCATCAGCATCCCGGGCAGCGACTTGTCGCATCCGGCCAGGAGCACCGTCCCGTCGAGCCGCTCGGCCTCGACGACGGTCTCCACCGAGTCGGCGATGATCTCCCGGCTGACCAGCGAGTAGTGCATGCCCCGGTGTCCCATCGAGATGGCGTCGGACACCGAGATCGTGCCGAACTCCATCGGGTAGCCGCCCGCGGTGTGCACCCCCTCCTTCGCAGCGGTCGCGAGCCGCTGCAGCGACAGGTTGCACGGGGTGATCTCGTTCCAGGACGAGGCGATGCCGATCTGGGGCTTGGCGAAGTCGTCGTCGCGCATGCCGACCGCGCGCAGCATGCTGCGGGCGGCGGTGGCGCCGATGCCGTCGGTGACCTGATGACTGCGGGGCTTGCGGGAACTGGTGGTGGCCATGCGCGCTCCTCGGCCGGACTCCGGTGTCGGGACGGGGCCGATCCTGCCGCACATCACCGGCGCAGGCCCGTTTCCGGCCGCACCGGATAGCCCGTCCGGGCGTACCCGTTGCTACGGGTGATCGTTGGACTCTCCGGCAGCACCGTCATTCACCCGAGAGGACCCGAGCGACGCTCATGGCGCACACGAACGAACCCACTCCCCGTAGTACTCGACGGGTGCGTCGCCGCCGCGCGCTGGTCGTCGCGGCCACCGGACTGGTCGTCGGGCTGGGCGCCGCGGGCACCGCGGTCGCCGCCGGCACCGGCTCCGGCGTCGCCGGCACCCCGTGCTCGGCGACGGCGAAGGCCTGTGTGGACCTGGAGTCCCAGCAGGCGTGGCTGATGAAGGGCGGGAAGGTCACCTACGGCCCCGTCGACGTCGCCACCGGTGGGCACGGCACGGAGACCCCGACCGGGGACTTCGCCGTCTACGACAAGGACCGCGACCACCACTCCGCCGAGTTCGACGGCGCCCCGATGCCGTGGTCGGTCTTCTTCGCCCCCGGCGGCATCGCCTTCCACGAGGGCGACCGCGACTCCGGGTCCGCGGGCTGCGTGAAGCTGCGCAACCAGGACGCGACGGTGTTCTTCGGAAAGCTGGCCCACGGTGACCGGGTCGAGGTGCGCTGACCCTCCCCACCGACGACGACAGGGGCCCCGCGCGGATCGCGCGGGGCCCCTGTCGTGTGCCGTGTGTCAGCGGGCGCCGGCGTTGTCCCGGTCGCGACGCACGTTGGCCTTGCGGCCCTTCAGCGTCGTCGCGCCGCGCAGCGAGCGCAGCACGTCGTCCGCGGCGTGCTCGGGCACCTCGACCAGCGAGTGGCGCTCGTGGATCTGGATGGCGCCGATGTCGCGGCCGGACAGCCGGGACTCGTTCGCCAGCGCACCCACGATGTCCTGCGGGCGCACACCGGAGGCACGGCCCGCCGAGACGAACAGGCGGGTCGCCCCGGCCTTCGGCGGACGGGCGCCCTGGCCGCGAGCACCGCCCGGACGGCCGTCGCGGTCGCGGCGCGGGCCACGGTCGCCGGGGCCGCTGTCACGGCCACCGCGCGAGCGGACCTGCGGGATCTCGATCTCGTCGTCCGGCACCGAGTTGCCGGCGCGGGCGAGCCGGATCGCCGCGGCGGCGATCGAGGCGAGGTCGTGGTCGCGGGCCAGCTCGACGACGAGCTGCTCCACGCCGTCCTGCGGCGGGGTGTCGGCGTCCTGACCGGCCTGCTCGCGCAGGGCCAGCGCGGTGCGGGCGAGCCGCACGGTGCGCAGGTCCTCCGGCGAGGGCACCGGCGCGCTGGGCACCGACGCCCCGATGAGGCGCTCGATGTTGCGCAGGTGACGCACCGACCCCGGGGTGACCAGGGTGATCGCGACGCCCTCGCGTCCCGCCCGGCCGACCCGGCCGATGCGGTGCACGTAGGACTCCGGCGACGAGGGCACGTCGTGGTTGACCACGTGGGTCAGCGAGTCGATGTCCAGGCCACGGGCCGCGACGTCGGTGGCGACCAGCAGCTCGGTGCGGCCGGCGCGCAGGCGCTCGACGACCCGGGTGCGGTGCTCCTGGTCCATGCCGCCGTGCAGCGCCTCGGCGCGCAGGCCGCGCGCGGTGAGGGTCTCGGTGACGGCGTCGACGTCGGCGCGGGTGCGGCAGAACACGATCGCCGCGGTCGGCTGCTCCATCTCGAGCACCCGGCCCAGCGCGACGGTGACGTGGCTGCGGGGCACGTGGTACGCGGTCTGGCGGACCCGCGGGGCCTCGCCCTCGGGCGTGGCCTCCTTCTTGATCCGGATGTCGGCCGGGTCGCTCAGGTGGGTCCGCGCCAGGCTCTGGATGCGGCCCGGCATGGTCGCCGAGAACAGCACGGTCTGGCGGCCCCGCGGCGTCGCGCCGAGGATCGTCTCGATGTCCTCGACGAAGCCCATGTCGAGCATCTCGTCGGCCTCGTCCAGGACGGCGACCTCGATCGCGTCCAGGGCGAGCGCGCCCCGGTTGACCAGGTCGATGGCGCGGCCGGGGGTGGCGACGACGATGTCGACGCCGCGGCGGAGCTGGCCCAGCTGCGGGCCGATGGGCGCGCCGCCGTAGACGCAGGCGACCGAGGCGCCGAGCGCGGCACCGTACTTGGAGACCGCGTCGCCGACCTGCATGGCCAGCTCACGGGTCGGGGCGAGCACCAGTCCGAAGGGCTTGGCGCCGCGGGAGCGGGAGGTGCGGCCGTCGGCCAGGCGCTGCAGCATCGGCAGCGAGAACGCGGCGGTCTTGCCGGTACCGGTGGCGGCCTGGCCCAGCAGGTCGCGCCCGGCGATCAGCGGGCCGATCGCGGCGGCCTGGATCGGGCTCGGCGAGGCGTAGCCCAGCTTCTCGAGGGTGTCGAGCAGCTGCGGCGCGAGGCCCAGGTCGGCGAAGGTCGGGCCGGCGGGGGTGTCGTCGACGGGCTCGTCGGCGGTGCCCGCGTCCTCGGTGCGCGCGTCCTCGACACCCACGCCCTCGGCCCCGTCGCCGGAGGCAGTGCTCTCCGCGGCGGCGGTCGTGTCGGGGGTGGTGGCGTCGTCGGTGTCCGTCATGGCGGCGGAAGTGGTGATCTCGTCTCCGGAGTCGTTCAGGTCGGGGTACTGGTCCAGCAGAATGCTCACTCGGTCCTCAAATGGCGTGCGCAGGGGGGGTGCGCTGTGTCGTCGGGCGGCTCTCGCCCGCTCTCCCAGCCCGCCAGGCCCGCGTGCGGCATCTCGATCCAGATGATGTGCCGGTGAACCCAGACCTCCGGGGCTCGCGGCCGTGCGTCGTCGCCGACGGCCGTCGATCGACCAGTGTGCCATGTCCCGGTGCGGTCCGTGCGCCGGGTCCCGCGTGACCGACACCACCGATGCCCCTGGTCACGACCCTCGGCGCGGCCACGGGGAGATCACCGACCCTGGTCGGGTGACGGCATTCCTCTCCAGCGCCGCGGCCCGGCGCCCGGCGAACCTGCGTGATCTCGGTGGTCTGCGCACGACGGACGGCTACCGCGTCCGGCACGGGGTGCTCTACCGGTCCGACGCGCCCCGCCCGGGCGACCCGCGCGACGCTCGGGCCCTCGACCTGCCCGAGGGATCGCCGTGGCCGCCGCGGACCGTCGTCGACCTGCGCTCGGCGGCGGAGACCGGCGAGCCGCATCCGCTCGCCGACGTCGCCGACGTCCGTCCGGTCCCGCTCGGCGCGTCGCTGACCCCGGAGCGGGTCGCGACGGCCGCCGCCGGGAAGAAGGGGCTCGGGTGGGCCTACCGGCTGCTGGCGGCCGAGGCCGGCGCCGAGCTCGCGGGGATCGTGCGGACCGTCGCCGACGCGCCCGCCCCGGTGCTCGTGCACTGCGCCGCGGGCAAGGACCGGACCGGGATCGTGGTCGGGGTACTGCTGGCCGTGCTGGACGTGCCGCGCGCGACGGTCGTCGCGGACTACCTGCGCACCAACGACGTCCTGCCGACGCTGTGGGACCGGCTGCGCGCCTGGGGCCAGCCCGAGCCCGACGACGAGGCGCTGCTCGGGGTGGACGCCGCCGCCCTGGAGGCCGTGCTCGACGACCTCGACGCCCACCCCGCCGGCGCGGCGGGCCGGCTGCGCGAGTGGGGCGTCGGCGACGACGACCTGCGCCGCCTCGCCGAGCGGCTGCTGGAGCCGGTCCTCCCGCACTGACCGCGACCGGGCCCCGCGCACCCGGGGTGCGCGGGGCCCGGTCGTCGGCTCAGGACTTGCCGAAGCCCGCCTTGCGCAGCGCCTCGGCCATCGCGTCGTTGGCGGGGCCGCGGTCCTGCCGGCCACCGCCGGAGCCGCCGCGGCCACCGCCCTGACCGCCGCGGCCGCGGTCGCCACGGCCACCGTCGCGACCACCCCGGCCGCGGTCGCCGCCGCCCGGACCGCGCCCGCCGCGCTCGCCGCCGTCGCGGCCCCGGCCGCCCTGGCCTCCGCCCTGGCCCTGGCCGGGCCCGCGGGACCGGCCGCCGCGCTCGCCGGCGCCGGGCTCGTCGTCCAGACGCAGGGTCAGCGAGATCCGCTTGCGGGCCTCATCGACCTCCAGGACCTTCACCTTGACCACGTCACCGGACTTGGCGACGTCGCGCGGGTCGGACACGAAGTCCTTGCTCATCGCGCTCACGTGCACGAGGCCGTCCTGGTGCACCCCGACGTCGACGAACGCGCCGAAGGCGGCCACGTTGGTGACGACGCCCTCCAGCAGCATCCCCGGCCGCAGGTCGGAGATCTTGTGGACGCCCTCGGCGAAGGTCGCGGTCCGGAACGCCGGCCGCGGGTCCCGGCCGGGCTTCTCCAGCTCGGCCAGGATGTCGGTGACGGTCGGGAGCCCGACGGTGTCGTCGACGTAGTCCTTGGGCTTGATCTGGTGCAGTCGTGCGGCGTTGCCCATCAGGGCGGACACGTCGAGCGTGGTGCGCTCCACCATCCGCCGGACGACCGGATAGGACTCGGGGTGCACGCCGGTGACGTCGAGCGGCTCGTCCCCACCGCGGATGCGCAGGAAGCCCGCGCACTGCTCGAACGCCTTGGGCCCCAGCCGCGCGACGCCGGTCAGCGCGGTGCGGTTCCGGAACGGGCCGTTCTCGTCGCGGTGGGCGACGATCGCGCCGGCGAGGGACTCGGAGATGCCCGAGACCCGGCGCAGCAGCGGCGCGGACGCCGAGTTCACGTCGACACCGACGGCGTTCACACAGTCCTCGACGACCGCGTCGAGCGAGCGCGACAGCGACGACTCGGGCAGGTCGTGCTGGTACTGCCCGACCCCGATCGACTTCGGGTCGATCTTGACCAGCTCGGCGAGCGGGTCCTGCAGGCGCCGCGCGATGGAGACCGCGCCGCGCAGCGAGACGTCCATGTCGGGCAGCTCGGCCGAGGCGTAGGCCGACGCCGAGTACACCGACGCGCCGGCCTCGGACACCATCACCTTGGTCAGCTTCAGGCCCGGGTTCGCCGCGATGAGCTCACCGGCCAGCGCGTCGGTCTCCCGCGAGGCGGTGCCGTTGCCGATCGCGATCAGCTCGACGGAGTGCTTCGTGCACAGCGCCGCCAGGGTCTTCAGCGACCCGGCGCGGTCCTTGCGGGGCTCGTGCGGGTAGATCACCGCGGTGTCGACGACCTTGCCGGTCGCGTCGACGACGGCGACCTTGACCCCGGTGCGCAGGCCCGGGTCGAGGCCCAGGGTGGCGCGGGTGCCCGCGGGGGCGGCGAGCAGCAGGTCGCGCAGGTTCGCCGCGAACACGCCGATGGCGCCCTCCTCGGCGGCGGTGCGCAGCCGGACCCGGATGTCGATGCCGAGCGCGGTGAGCAGGCGGGTCCGCCACGCCCACCGGACGACGCCGAGCAGCCAGGCGTCGCCGGCGCGGCCGCGGTCGGCGACGCCGTACTCGGCGGCGATCAGGGCCTCGTAGGGGTTCGGCTCGTCGTCGGCGACGCCGGCGTCGAGGGTGACGTCGAGCGCCTCCTCGGACTCGCCGCGGAAGACCGCGAGGATCCGGTGCGAGGGCAGTGTCGTGAACTTCTCGGCGAAGTCGAAGTAGTCCGAGAACTTGGCCGCGGCCTGGTCGTTCTCCTTGCCCTCACGGACCGTGGTGACCAGCCGCCCGTGCGCCCACATGCGCTCGCGCAGGCCGCCGACGAGGTCGGCGTTCTCCCCGATCCGCTCGACCAGGATCGACCGGGCACCCTCCAGCGCGGCGCCGGCGTCGGCGACCTCGTCGGTCACGTAGCCGGCCGCCGACGAGTGCGGGTCGAGCGTCGGGTCGGCGAGCAGCGCGACGGCCAGCGGTTCCAGGCCCTGCTCGCGGGCGATCATCGCCTTGGTGCGGCGCTTGGGCTTGTAGGGCAGGTAGATGTCCTCGAGCCGGGCCTTGGACTCGGCGGCGAGGATGGTGGCCTCGAGGGACTCGTCGAGCTTGCCCTGCGACCGGATGGAGTCGAGGACGACGGTGCGCCGCTCCTCCAGCTCCCGCAGGTAGCGCAGCCGCTCCTCCAGGGTGCGGAGCTGGGCGTCGTCGAGGCCGCCGGTCGCCTCCTTGCGGTACCGGGCGACGAAGGGGACCGTCGAGCCCTCGTCCAGCAGGGCCACCGCGGCCCCGACCTGGTCCGGCCGGGCGCCGAGCTCGTCGGCGATGCGCTGGTTGATCGAGCGGTGCTGCTGGATGTCCGGGGGTGCCGTGCCTGTCACCGCCCCATCGTGGCGAACGGTGTCGCGGGCGCCACCGCCGGGTGGGGGGTCGCGTCCGCGCCCGTCCGGACGGCGGCCCCGTGACCGTCGACGGGTGTCCGACATCCGATGGAGAACCCGGTGGGTGAGCGTCCGCTCACCCGTGCCAGACTGCCGCCCGTGGCTCGCTGTGGATCATGGCCCGCCGGGCGGCCCGCCGTCCGCGGCCAGTGCGGCGAGCCCGGTCGCGAGCGCGTGCACCATGCGGCTGTACAGGTCGGGCGGCGCCTCGCCGGGCACACCGAGGCGGTACTCTCGGACGAGGCCGTGGAACAGCGCGATCATCGCGGTCGCCAGCTCGTCGTCCGGCACGCCGAGGTCCACCCCGCCGGCCGCGCGGCCGCGCGCCACCATCGCCGCGGCCTCGTCCCGGACCCTGCGGTGGTGGTCGGCCACGGCCGCGCGCATCGCCGGGGTGCGCATCGCCACCGCCCAGCTCTCGGCGTCGAGCAGGGTCGCCGGGCGCGAGCGGGCGGTCTCCAGCAGCACCGCCTCCAGCTCGGCCAGCCCCTGTTCGGGGCCCGTGTCCAAACCGGACCGCACCCGGTGCAGGTCGCCCTCCAGGTGGCCGGTCATCAGCGCCCGGAACAGGTCCTGCTTGCTGCCGAAGCGGCTGTAGATCGACCCCACCGACACCCCGGCGGCGCGGGCGATCTCGTCCACCGAGGCGCCGTCGTAGCCCCGCTCGGCGAACACGTCGGCCGCCGCGGCCAGCAGGGCCGCCCGCGTGCGCGCCACGCCGTCGTCCCGTGTCTCCCGGCGCCTGCCCCCGGGCGTCGCTCCCGTCACGTCGTCCCCCCGTCCGCTCCCCCAGGTCCCGGAGGTTCCCATGCGGTCGCGCAGTCTGCTGCTGTCCGTGCTCGTCGGCGTGATCGTCGCCGGAGCGGGGGCGGGTGTCGCGTCCGCCTCCACCTGTGACGACGCCTGCCGGGTCGACGGTGCCCGCGCCTACGTCGCCGCGCTCGCCGACCACGACCCGTCGGCGGTGCCGTTCCACCCGGACGCGACCCGGGTCGAGGCGGGGCTGCCGACCGGGTTCTCCGGCGACCAGCTGCGCGCCGACCTGCGGTTCGGCCCGCAGTACCGGATCATCCGCGCCGTCTCCGACGAGACCTACCACGTGCGCGGGGACGGCGTCGTCGTCGCGGAGTTCACCCTGTCCGTCGGGGCGGGTCCGGTGGGCCTCACGACCGCGCGGGTGCACGAGACCTTCCGCTACGACGACGGCCTGATCCGCGAGATCGTCGCCGACATCCGGATCGGGGGCTGAGCCGGATGCGGGTGACCAGCCGCCGGGGGTTCCTGACCGGGGCCGCGCTCGGTGCGGCCGCGCTGGGTGCCGCCGGCACCGCGACCGCCGCGCCGGCCCTGCTGCGCCGCGAGGTCACCGCGATGTCCGCACCGGCCGTCGTCGTCGGGAGCGGGCTCGGCGGGTCGATCGCCGCGGCCCGGCTCGCCGAGGCGGGCGTGCGCACCCTGGTCCTCGAACGCGGCCGCCGCTGGACCACACCGGCCGCCGACACGTTCCCGCCGTTCCTGCGCCCGGACCGCCGCTCGTCGTGGCTGACGCCCGCGCCGGTGTTCCCCGGCCAGCCGCCGACCCTCTACCGGCCCTACACCGGCCTGTTCGAGAAGGTGTCCGGGCGCGGGATGAGCGTGCTCTGCGGGGCGGGCGTCGGCGGGTCGACGCTGGTGTACGCCGGGGTGTGGATCCGGCCGGACGCGGCGGTGTTCTCCGCGGCGGTCCCCGGCATCGACCACGACGAGCTCGCCGCCGTGCACTACCCGCGCGCCGCCGCCCGGGTCGGGGTCTCGCCGATCCCCGACGACGTCCTGGCCCACCCCGCGCACGTCGGCACCCGGCTGTTCCTGGAGCAGGCCCGCCGTGCCGGGCTGACCGCGCAGCTGCTGCCCAACGCGACCGACTGGGACGTCGTGCGTGCCGAGTTCGCCGGGCGGGCGACGCCGTCGATGTCGGTCGGCGAGTACTTCACCGGTGTCAACTCCGGGGCGCGGCTGTCGGCGGACAAGAACTACCTGCGCGACGCCGAGGCCTCCGGACTGGTCACCGTCGCCCCGCTGCACCGGGTGGTCGACCTGCACGCGGTCGGCGGCGGACGCTACCGGCTCGACGTCGAGCGGATCGACACCGACGGCGTCGTGCGGGAACGGATCGCGCTCACCACCGGCGCGCTGTTCCTCGCCGCCGGGTCGACCGGCACCTCCCGGCTGCTCGTGCGGGCCCGCGAGACCGGGACGCTGCCCGACCTCACCGCCGACGCCGGCCGGTTCTGGGGCAACAACGGCGACCGCATCCAGCTGCGCGTCGGCGTCCCCGAACCGGCGGGCGGACCGCAGGCCGGGCCGATGGCGGCCGGCATCCGCCCACCCACCGACGACCGCGCAGAGGCCGTCACGCTCACCTTCGGTCCCGCGCCGCTGCCGTTCGACGTCCGCGCGATGTCGCTGCCGGGTTTCGGGGCCTGCGACCCGGTGGGCGAGTTCCGCTTCGACGGCGCCACCGGCGAGGCCGTGCTGCACTGGCCGGCCGACGGCGACGCCGACGCCCAGCGCACCGTCCGCGACCTCACCCAGCGGTTGATCGCCCCGGACGCCCCGATCGGCGCCGGCCTCGGACGGGTCGTCTCCGACGTCGCCTCCCGGCTGCCCGCAGGGCTCTCCGGCCTGGTCGCGCGTGCCGCGGACGCACCCTCCGGGGTCCTCGACCTGGGGGCAGCGGACCCGGTCACGTGGCACCCGCTGGGCGGCGCGGTGCTGGGCCGGGTCACCGACGACCGGGGACGCGTGGCCGGGCACCCGGGACTGCACGTCGTCGACGGGGCGCTGGTGCCGGGGACGACGGGGAGCACGAACCCGTCGTGGACGATCGCGGCGATCGTGGAGCGGGCGATGGACGGGATCCTGGCCGACGGGCTGTGAGCCCGTCCCGCGGCGCCCCTGCCCGGTCCGCGGCACCCCGTGCGCGGGTCGCCGCGCGAGGTCGTGGGGCGCCGCGGCACCGGCTCACCAGGTGACCGGCAGCCCCCGCACTCCCCCGGTGACCTGCTCGGCCCGCACGTCCAGGTCCTCCGGGGCGACGGCGAGCCGCAGCCCGGGCAGCCGCCGGAACAGCCGCGCGAACACCGTCGCGAGCTCGGTGCGGGCCAGGCTCGCACCGATGCAGAAGTGGCCGCCGTAGCCGAAGGACACGTGCGGGTTGGGCCGGCGGGTCGGGTCGAAGGCGTCGGCGTCGTCGAACACCTCGGTGTCCCGGTTCGCCGACGCCGTCGAGATCATCACCGCGTCACCGCGGCGGATCGTGACGTCCCCGGCCTCGATGTCGGCGTGCGCGTAGCGCAGCAGCCCGAGCCCGCCGGGGGCCGACATGCGCAGGACCTCCTCGACGGTGCCGTGCAACCGGCCGTCGACGTCGGCGACGAAGGCGTCCCGGCGGGCGGTGTCGGTGAGCAGCAGGAGCACACCGAGGTCGATGCGCCCGACGGTGGTCTCGTGCCCGGCGAACAGCAGCCCGGCGGCGAGCCGGGTCAGCTCGGCCTCCCCGAAGCCGGGGTCCTCGGCCTGGGCCCGCACGAGGTCGGTGACGACGTCCTCCCCCGGGGTCTCCCGCTTCGCCGCCGCGAGCCGTCCCATGTAGCCGCGGAACTCGGTCATCGCGGTCTCGGCGTCGCCGCCGGAGCGGAGGGTCGCGACCCGCTCGGACAGCCCGCTGAAGTAGCCGCGGTCGGCGAAGGGCACGCCGAGCAGCTCGCAGATGACCAGCACCGGGAGCGGGAACGCGAGGTGGGCGTGCAGGTCCGCGACGCCGTCGGGGGACGTCTCCCTCGCGGCGACGAGGTCGTCGAGGCAGCCGTCGACGAGCTCGCCGACGTGGTCGCCGAGGCGCCGCATCCGCTTGGCCGAGAACGCGGGGACCAGCAGCCTGCGCAGCCGGTCGTGCTCGGCCTTCTCGGTCTCCACGGTGCCGGTGGGGCCGGCCAGGACCGCCGCCTCGGACACCCGGGCCGCCTGCTCGGGCCGCGGGGTGCGAGCGGCCGAGCCGCGGGTCGGCGAACAGGGAGCGCGCCTCGGCGTGCCGGGTGACCAGCCACGCCGGGTCACCGACCGGGGTGCGCACCGGCACGATCGGCCCCTCGCGGCGGAGCACCGCGTACAGCGGCGCGACGTCGATGACGTTCGGCCGGTCGAAGGGCAGCTGCGGGGCCTCGGTCGTCGTCACGGCGGAACTCCCTCGTCGTCATGATCGGGACACCGGAACGGTAGCCATCTATCGTTTTGCAGCGCAACAGGCAGGCGCACTCCTTGGCCGACGCGCGGGCATCCGGCCGGGGCGTGATGCTGGACCCCATGGCGACAGGGAAACGCATGCAGCGGGCGGCCGTCCTGGCCCTGGCCCTGCTCGCGGTGGGCTGCGCCGCGCCGCCCGACGGCCCGGCCGCCCCCGGGCGGGCGGGCACCCCGCCCGGTTCGCCGAGCCGCTGCCGCCACCGGCCGAGCCGGGCGCCGCCCCGGCGGTGACGGCCGCCCCACCCGGCCGGATCGTGCCCGTCGGCGCCGTCCCGGAGGGCATCGTCGCCGACGGGCCGACGCGCCGCGTCGCGGTCGGGGTGCGGCAGCCCGACCGGCTCGTGCTGCTCGACGCCGACTCCGCCGCCGTCGTCGGGCGGGTGCCGCTGCCGGGCGTGCTGCGCCACCTGCAGCTCGCCGGGCCGGGCGGGCCGGTCCTGGTCCCGAGCGAGAGCGCGAACGGCCTGCTGCGCGTCTCGCTGCCCGGTGGCCGGGTGTCGCCGGAGGTGATGACCGGCCCGATGGCGCACGACGCGACCGGGACGGCGGCCGGGACCGTGTTCGTCGCCAACGAGGCGGGTGGCAGCGTGTCCGTGGTCCGCGGGGACCGGGTGGTGCGCCAGCTGACCGACGTCACCCAGCCCGCCGGGCTCGCCCCCGTCGGCGACCGGGTCGGGCTGATCGACGTCCGCGAGAACACCCTCACCGTCTACGACGCCGCCACCGGCGACGGCATCCGCGAGCTCCCGGCCGGCGACGGCCCGACCCACCTGGTCGCCGACCGGCACGGCCGCATGATCGCGACCGACACCCGGGGCGGGCACCTGATCGTCTTCGACCCGGCGGGCACCCCGGCCGAGGTCGGACGGGTGGACCTGCCCGGCGAGCCCTACGGGATCGCCTACGACCCGGTCCGGGACCGCGTGTGGGTCACCGCGACCGGGGCAAACCTGCTCGTCGGCTACGACATGACCGACCCGACGCCGCGGGAGGTCGCCCGGATCCCCACCGTGCGCCAGCCGAACACGGTCGCGGTCGACCCGGACACCGGACGCCTGTTCGTCACCGGCACCGCCGACGGTGTCGTGCAGGTCGTCGACGGGCCCGCCTAGGAGCGCCCGGAGCTCACGCGCGGGCCCCGAGGGCCGGCAGCAGCACGTCGTCGCAGACCGACCGCAGGTACCCGGCGTCGGCGACGGCGGCCGGCCCGTCGAGCAGCGTCGGCGCCACCACCGCGCCCGCCAGCAGGTAGGGCAGGTGCCGGGCGGCGGGCGGGTCGGCCGGCAGCTCCCCGCGGGCGACGGCCCGCCCCACCACCGCGCGCAGCGCCTCGACCTGCGGCAGCAGCCGTGAGGACAACGCGGCCGGCAGGGCGGGGTCGCACTGCCCGGCCCCGGCCAGCCCCAGCACGATCGGCACGTCGACCGCGGCCCGCGCGGCCAGCTGGTCGACGACCGCCGCGAGGTCCCCGGCCAGCGACCCGGTGTCGATCCGATCGATCGCGATCCGGCTGCCCGCCGAGACGGCCTCCACCACCAGCGCGGCCTTGTCACCCCACTGCCGGTAGAGCGTCGCCTTGCTGGTGCGGGTCGCCGCGGCGACGGCCTCGACGGTGGTCGAGGAGTAGCCGCGTTCCGCGACGAGGGCACGGGTCGCGGCGAGCACCTCCCGGCGGCGCTCGTCGGGGAAGCGACTGGTCACTCGCGACGCAGGAAGAACAGGAACGGGTGGGTGAGGCCGCGCATGTCCATGGCACCGAGGACGGTGTCGTCGTCGACGCGCCGGAAGACGTCGTGGATCGGCAGGTCGTCGTAGCACATGGTGGCGCTGGCGACCCCGCGGTACTCGGTGGTGCGCAGCCGGGCCTTCGGCGCCCGGGTGGCGAGTGCGGGGCCCGCGGTGCGGGCGATCCGCGCGAGGGTCGCGTTCCGCAGCGCGGCCGGGTACCGGAGCAGCGCGGGCAGCGGGACCAGGGCGGGGTTGAGCGAGAACCGCCCGCCGCGGGGGTGGTCCATGACGAGCGGGTGGACGTCGTCGACGCCGTCGAACCGCTTGCCGTGCCAGCCGAAGCGACCCAGCAGCCCGTCCATCGGGTTGCCGGTGGAGATCTCGCCGCCGGACCAGTCGCCGAGCATCTCCTCCACGCGGACGGCGGGCAGCGCGTCGAAGAAGCCGAGGCCCTCCTCGAGCGTGGCGCCGTACGCGAGGTGGCGCAGCGTGTCGGCCGGTGCGGTGCTGGTCATCGCGAGCTCTCCATCGAAACGGCGACGTTTCGATGGAGAGTACCGGTCAGCGCAGCGCGGAGCCCTTCGTCTCCGGCAGGGTCAGCACCGCGACGAAGGAGATCACCGCCCCGACGGCGACGTAGACGAAGAACAGGATCGCCAGGTCCGCCTCCTGCAGCGAGGCGATGACCAGCGGCGCGGTCCCACCGAACACGGCGACGGTCAGGTTGTACCAGGCGCCGATGCCCAGGGCGCGGACCTTGGTCGGGAACAGCTCACTCATGATCGCCGGCGCGACCGAGGTCATCGCCGTGTAGAGCCCCAGCCCGACGACGAACACGACGAACATGTTCCAGAAACCGGGCCCGATCAGGAACGACAGCGGCACGACGAGCACCGCGGTGGCCGCGGACCAGACCAGCATCTGCGGCTTGCGGCCGTACCGGTCGGCGGCGGCCCCCATCGGGTACTGCAGGAGCACGAAGATCGCCGTGGCGATCGACAGCGCGAGGAACACCTCCGTCGCGTCGGCGCCGCGGGAGCGGGTCGCGAACGGGGTCAGCGCGGAGAAGAACGTGTAGTAGCAGAGCGTGTGCAGGATCGTGAAGCCGACGAGCTGCGCGACCGCCTTCGGGTGCTCACGCAGGGTCAGCATCAGCGGGTTGCGGATCCGGGCCGCGGACTCCTTGTTGTCCTCGAACTGCTCGGTCTCGCTCATCTGGCGCCGCATCCAGAGCCCGATGATCCCGAGCACCCCGCCGAGCAGGAACGGGATCCGCCAGCCCCAGGAGGCCAGCTGGTCCTCGGTCAGCGTCGCGGCCAGCACGAAGCCGGTGAGGGAGGCGAACAGCACCGCGGTGCCGGTGGAGATGTAGAAGAACGACGAGTAGCGCCCGCGCCGCTCGCGCGGGGCGATCTCGGCGAGGTAGGCCGAGGCGTTGGAGACCTCGCCGCCCAGCGACATGCCCTGCGCGATGCGCGCGAGCAGGAGCAGCACCGGCGCGAACCAGCCGATCATCGCGAACGTCGGCAGCAGGCCGATGACGAACGACCCGCCCGCCATCAGCAGGATGGTCACCAGCATCGCGGTGCGGCGGCCCCTGAGGTCGGCGAACCGGCCCAGCAGCAGACCGCCCAGCGGCCGGAAGAAGAAGGCGAGCGCGTAGGTCGCGAGCGTCGAGATGAGGGCCAGCGCCGCGTTCTCGGGCGGGAAGATCTGCGTCGCGAAGTAGATCGAGAACGTCGCGTAGATCGTCCAGTCGTACCACTCGACCGCGTTGCCGATGGACGCCGCGACCAGCGTCCGGACCGGGAGACGGTGACGTTCCGTCGTTCCGGTGGTGGGTGCCTGGGACACGGTTCCCCCTGACGTGTCGGCCGAACGGTCGGCGAACGGTAACCGTTACAGCCCGACAAATCGACCGGACTGGTCAGGAGAGGACCAGGCCGACGATCGTCGCGGTCCCGAAGACGAGCGTCACCACGTGCCCGAGCACGGCGAGCCCGCGGCGGCCGCGGCGGGTGCCGAGCACCACCGCCGTCGTCCAGGGCAGGTAGCCGAGCAGGGCGACGCCGAGGAACGGCAGGGTCAGTGCGGCGAGCACCCCGGTCGTCCCGGTGGGCACCGCACGGTCACCTGCGGGGGTCAGCTGCGCCGCGACGACCTCCCCGGCCGACGAGTCCGGCGAGGCGTCGACGGCGATCGGGTCACCGCCGGCGTCGGGGAGGAACAGGCCGTTGCAGTCGTAGCGGCCCTCCCCCAGGTCGGTGCAGTCGGTGACCTCCAGGACCCCGGGCGCGCCGACCGAGCCGGTGGCCAGGCGCAGGTCGTCGACGGCGAACCAGCCGCAGGCGAGCGCGAGCAGCAGCCACAGCGCCAGCAGGAACCCCATCCAGCCCGGGGTGGGGGTCTCCGGGTCGTCCCAGTCGACCTCGACGTCGGGGTTCCGGCGCTCACTCACACGCGCGAGTATCGCCGTCGCGCCCCGGGCACCCCATCATCATTTCTCGGTACACCGAGCCGCCCGTCCCACGATCCCGGAGGGTCCCCGCGATGCCCCTGTCCGCCGCCGCCGACGGCTTCCGACTGGCCTACGACCGTCACGGCGAGCCCGGCGCGCCGCCGGTCCTGCTGCTGCACGGCTGGCCGGGCGACCGGACGGACATGACCGCCGTCGCCGAGCGGCTGGCCCCCGCGCACGACGTCGTCGTCCCGGACCTGCGCGGGTTCGGCGGGTCCGACTCCCACGACCGCGACCCGGCCGAGCAGTACTCGGCGGCCGCGCAGGCGCGCTCGCTGACGGCGCTGCTGGGCGAGCTGGACCTGTCCGAGGTGGTCGTCGCCGGCTACGACGTCGGCAGCCGCGTCGGCCAGCAGGTCGCGAGGGACCGGCCCGACCTGCTGCGCGCGCTCGTGGTCACCCCGCCCGCGCCGGGGGTCGGGCGCCGGATCCTCGCGGAGCGGCCCGTGCGCGAGTTCTGGTACCAGTCCTTCCACCAGCTCGACCTGGCCCGCGAGCTCGTCGACGGCGACGCCCGTGCCGCCCGCGCGTACCTGCGCCACTTCTGGTCGCACTGGTCCGGCCCGGAGTTCACCCCCGACGACGAGCGCCTCGACCACCTCGCCGTCGCGTACGGGGCGCCGGGCGCGTTCGTCGCGTCGATCAACTGGTACCGCTCCGGCGGCGGCGCGGTGGCCCGCTCACTCGCCGAGACCGCACCCGACCCGGCCGACCGCGTCACCGTCCCGACGACGTTCCTGTGGCCCGAGCACGACCCGCTGTTCCCGCGCGACTGGTCCGACCGGGTCGGGGAGTTCTTCACCGACGTGACCGTCACCCCCGTCGACGGCGTCGGGCACTTCGTCCCGGTCGAGGCGCCGCAGGTGTTCGCCGACGCGGTGGCCGCGGCGGCCGCCCGGTAGGACCTGTCGTCGCGGCCGCCGCTGTGGTCCGATGATCGTCGTGGTCCGGGGATGGCGGTGGATCGGCGGAGCGGCGGTCGCGGTGCTGGCGCTCCTGGCGCTGCTGTCCTGGGTGCGCTGGGCCGGGCTGCCCGCGGACGTCGCCGTCCCCGCGACCACCGGCGGTCCCGTCGCGGTCACCGGGCCCGGGACCCGCTGGGTGTACCTGGAGACCCGCAGCGGCTACGGCTCCGCCGACGCGCTCCCGACGGTGACCGGCCCGTCCGGCCCGGTGCCGCTGGTCCCGGCGACGATGGACGAGACCTACTCCGTCGGTGCCCGCTCCGGCTTCCTGATCGGGTCGTTCGAGGTCGACGAGCCGGGCACCTTCACGCTGTCCGCCGCGCCCGGGGCACGCGGGATCGGGGTCGCGCTGGTCGTCGCCGCAGCCGGGATCGCCCCGCTGATCCTGGCGGTCCTGACGACGGTCGCGGCCGGCGTCGGCGCGATCGTGCTGCTGGTGCTGGTCCTGGTGCTGCGGCGACGCCCCCCACGCACCGCCCCGCCGCCGTGGACGGTGCACTGATGGGGACTCCGCGGGTGCACGACGACGGCGCGGTCCGGACGGTCACCCTGGACCGTCCCGAGGCCGCCAACGCACTGCACACGGGCGACGTCGACACGATCACCGGGGCCGTCACCGACCTCCCGGACCGGGTGCGGGTCGTGGTGGTCACCGGGGCCGGGGACCGCGCGTTCGGCGCCGGGATGCACCTCGACGTGTTCCGCGACGCCGCCCCCGGCGACGGTCGCGCGATCATCACCCGGCTCGCGACCTGCCTGCGCGCGGTGCGCACCGCACCGGTGCCGACGATCGCCCGGCTGAACGGCGCCTGCCTCGGTGCGGCGTTCGAGCTGGCGCTGGCCTGCGACCTGCGCGTCGCCCACGCCGGGGTGCGGGTGGGGCTGCCCGAGGTGCGCCTCGGGATCCCGTCGGTGGTCGACGCGGCGCTGCTGCCCCGCTACGTCGGTGCCGCACTCGCCCAGGAGATGGTCCTGACCGGCAGCGTGCACCGGGTCGACGAGCCCGGGACGGCGCCGCTGGTGAACCGGCTCGTCGACTCCCCCGCCGGGCTCGACGCCGCCGTCGACGACCTCGTCGCGACGCTGCTCGCCCCGACCCGCGAGGTCCTGTCGGCGCAGAAGGAACTGCTCGAGACCTGGCGCGAGCAGGGCATCACCGGCTCGGTGGAGGCGAGCGTCGACACCTTCGCGGAGGTGTTCGCGCTGCCCGCGACCCGCGACGCGATCGCGCGGTACCGCCCGTAGGGTCGCGCCATGGCCGTCACGAGCAAGATCGCCGACCTGACCGGGCCCGGGTACACCGACCGGTTCGGGATCGGCGGCACCGACCTCGGCATCCTCGCCACCGCCCCGGACGGGCGCCTGGTCGCCGTCTTCGGCGACACGTTCGACCGGGCCGGTGTCGGCGGGCCCGGCTGGCGCTCCCCGGTCGTGCTGTTCGCCGACCCCGACGACGTCCGCGGCGGCCTGCGCTGGACCGGCTCCGGCGGCGACACGGCCGACTACGCCTGCCGCCTGGTCAGCAAGCCGGCGACGAACTGGTTCCGGCTGCACCGGCGCGTCACCACGATCCTGCCGGCCGACGTCATCACCGTCGGCGACACGATGTACCTGCACGTCATGGCCAACAAGGGCCTCGGCAACGTGCTGTGGAGCGAGATCGTCGCCTCCCGCGACAACGGCGTCACCTGGCAGCGGACCGGCTGCGACTGGCCCGGCGACCACCACGACGGCCTGTTCCAGCAGCTGACCTGGTGCGACGGCGGCGACGGCTACGTCTACGCCTACACCACCGGCTTCCAGCGCCGCGACGGCCTGCTGCTGCACCGGGTGCCCGCCGACCGGATCACCGACCGCGACGCGTGGGAGCCGTGGGGCTTCGCCGGGGAGCGCTGGGACTGGGGCAACCCGCCGACGCTGACCCTCCCCGGCGCGTTCGGCGAGCTCAACCTGCGCCGGGTGCCCGGCCCGGACGGTCGCGAGCACCTGCTGCTCACCGTCTTCGACGCCGGGAACTACCGGATCGACACACTGCTGCTCGACCGCCCGAACGCCGACCTGCACCGCGCCCCGCGGACCACGGTGCTCTCCGGCTGTGGCTGGGACGACGAGGACCACGCCACCGGCCGCGTCGCACAGCTCTACGGCGGCTACGTCGTCCCCGGCTCGACGCTCGACGACCTGCACCTGGTCGTCAGCCAGTGGAACACCACGACCAACTGGCCCTACCGGGCGATGCAGTTCCGGACGGACGTCACGGAGCTGCTGCGGACGGAGTAACCCCAGGTCCCGGCGTCATGAGAAGTGGGTATCTCCCGGCCGTGACCGCATCCGGACGGGGGGGCCGCTCGTAGGGGACTCCATGAGCTCGGAGCACGACGGGACGCGCCCCTTCACCGCGACGGTGGTCGTCGGTGGCTGTCCCCTCACCGCCGAGGAGCTGCGCGTGCTGGCGCGGACGCTGCCCGAGCTGTCCCGGGTGCGGACCGCGTGCCACGAGGGCGGGCTGTTCCTGCAGGCGCGCCTCGACGACGTCGACGGCGCCGCCGCCGTGCGACGGCTGCGCCGCGCGGTGCCGCGGTTGCTGACCGGGTTCCCCGGTGTCGTCGTCGCGGCCGGCCCCGGGCCGGCGCCCCGGTCGCGGACGCCGTGGTGGCGCCCGGTGGTCAGCCCGGTTCCCGCTCCCCGGGCGGCAGGAGGCTGAAGTACCAGCGGCCCGCCTCCTCGGTGACCGACAGCGTCACCAGCACCGGTCCCGAGCGCACCTCGACCCGGTCCGGCCCGGTGGGCAGCACGGTGGGCGACCCGGTCGCCTGGAGGCGTTCGACGTAGTCGTCGACGAAACCGCGGTCCGGGGCGTCGAGCAGCAGCTCGTGCAGCCGGGCGCCGCCACCGTCGGGGGTCCGCAGCGCGGCCTCGCCACGCTCGTAGAGCGCGGCCCGGTCGTCGGCACCGCGCTCCCCCGCCGCCGCGATCAACGTGACGGTCCCGACGATCCACGCCCCGACGAACGCGACGGCGATCCACCCCAGCAGGGTGCGGGTGCGCGCCGGACGTCTCATCAGGCCGAGACTGTGTCACACCGGACACCGTCGTCCGCCGCGCACCGGTCGCCGTTCACCGGTCCGTGCCGGTGCTCACCCGAACCCCGCGGGTACCCGTACTCGTAGACCCGGGTGGAGGTGGTCGACGGTGGCCCGATGGTGGCGGCCCGTGCTGCTGGTGACGCTGGTGGCCGCGGGCTCCGCGGTACTGCTGGTCACCGGCTGGCCGACGGTCGAGGGCGTCCGTGCGACGACGGCGTCCGCGGGCTGGGCGGCACCGGTCCTGTTCACCCTGCTGTTCGTCGGGTTCACCCTGGTCCCCGCGCCCGCGACCGTGATGGGCATCGCCGCCGGGGTCCTGTTCGGCCTGCCCGTCGGCCTGGCGACGACGATGACCGCCGTCGCCGTGGGCTCGCTGATCGGCTTCGTGCTGTCGCGGACGCTGGGCCGCGAGGTCGTCGCCGGGATCGGCAGCGCCCGCATCCGCCGTCTCGACGCGCGGCTGCGCCGGGGCGGGCTGTGGGCCGTCGCCGGGGGCAGGCTGCTGCCGGTGATCCCGTTCCCGGTGCTGAGCTACGCCTGCGGGCTGACCGCGATCCGGCTGCGTGACTACCTGGCCGGGTCGGTGCTCGGGGTGGCGCCCTCGGCGGTGGCGTTCGTGACGATCGGCGCCTACGGCGGGGACCCGGCCTCGGTGCCGTTCGTGGCGGCCGTAGCCGGGCTGGTGCTCCTGACGGCCGCCGCACTCGTCGCCGGGCGACGACGGCGGCGACGCACGGAGCCCGGTGCCGCTCCGCCGGTCCCGCCGGTCCCGGTGGGCTGAGGCCCGGCTGCCCGACCCCGCCCCGGCGCCGCCCGAGCTGCGCTCGCCGGCTCCCGGCCGCGCCGACATCGATCAGTACCTCAGCGCTGTCCCCCCGTCACGCGACCGCCCTGAAGTACTGATCGATCCCCGGACTCGGGTCCGAGGGAGTGGGCGAACGCCCGGAGGTCGTCGAGGAGCGGCTCGGTGAGCGGGGCCCAGGAGGTCGAGGACGTCCGCCGGGGTGGACGGCCAGCCGTGCACCGGCAGCGGCGGTACGGCGTCGGACCGCGTCGAGCGGCGGACCAGCGCGTGCACCCCGGCGTGGTCGGGGGTGTCGACGACGACGGAGTCCGCGGCCGGCCGCTCCTCCACCGCCCGCCAGTCGACGTGGTGCCGCCAGTGGTCGGCGAGCGCGCGCAGATGGTCGGGCGGGACGCCGGAGGACCACCCGGCGCCGGACGGCACGTCGGGCCGGCGGGTGTCGTCGAGTCGGGCGTGCAGGCGGTCGATCTCCGCCTGCAGGACGGGGAACGGGTTCGGCGCCACGACACGACCGTGGCACCGGACCCGGACGGATCCCGTCCTCGGAGGTCAGGCCGAGACGACGGTCCCGATGTGCTCCCCGGCGAGGGCCTTCGTCAGGTTCCCGGCGACGGTCCCGTCGATGATCTGCACCGACCGGACGTGCCGGGCGCGCTGCAGCGTGCGCAGCGCCTCGCGGTCGATCGGCAGGGTCCGGGCGGCGTCGGCGAGCAGGTCGGCCGCGGACGCCTCGCGGAGCACGGTGTCCCCGTCGAGCACGCCGCCGACGTCGCGGACGTAGGTCAACGAGGCCGCGCCCCACGCGTCGGCCAGCAGCAGCGCGCCGGTGTCGGTGCGGTGGGCCGGGATCTTCCCGGCCGCCGTCGGCAGCTCGTGCACGCCGTAGGGCGGATAGCCGTTGGTGACGGCGGCGTTCGACGCGGCCAGGTGGACCGGCAGCTGGTGGGCGACGGTGTCGTGCCCGAGGTAGGCGACGCCCTGCTCGGCGAGCAGCGCGGCGACCAGGTGCCCGTTCTGCTCGGCCTCACGGCCGGCGATCTCGGCGAGCGCGCCGGTCGGCAGGCCCAGGTCGAGGCCGACGCCGAGCGCGTGCCGGGCACGGATCCCGGCACCGGTGGCGATCAGCAGCGGGTCCCCGGAGATCGCGGCGCGCAGCTCCTCGACGAGCGGCAGCAGCACGTCGCGGCCGCGGTCGACGATGGAGCGGCCGCCGAGCACGACCACGCGCAGGCGGGGCAGCATCCGGATGACCGGCTGCTGCTGGTCGACGGGGCGGACCTGCTCGCGGTCGAGCAGGGTCTGGCGGGCCAGCGGGGACTCGACGTCCTTGGGGTGGGTGGTGCTCATCGGGCGTCTCCCGCAGTGATGATCGTGCCCACGTGCTCGCCGGCGAGCGCGCGGGTGAGGTTGCCGGGCTTGAGACCGTTGACGATCTGGATCGAGCGGACGTGCGTCGCGCGCCGCATGAGCTCCAGCACCGGGCGCTCGACGATCAGGTCGGGCAGGTCCCGCTCGACGAGCTCGTCGACGGTGATCTCGGGGATCAGGGTCGCCGACGGGTCGTTCTTCGGGTTCGCGGTGTAGAGACCGTCCTCGTCCTTGACGAAGATCATGTTCTTGCAGCCGTAGGTCTCGGCGACCAGGTAGCAGCCGGCGTCGGTGCGGTAGGGCGGGATGACGCCCTCGTCGGGCAGCGGCTGCCACATCGCGTACGGCGGCATGCCGGCGAAGATCGCCGCGCGGACCTCGGACAGCGACAGCGGCAGCGCGTCGAACCCGCCCCCGGCGACGACCGGCACCCCGTGCCGGGCCATCAGGTAGCCGAGCATGGTGGCGTTCTGCCCGGCGACGGCGCTGCCGACCGAGCTGAGCACACCGGTGGGCAGGCCGAGCCCCGCGGCCAGGGAGTACGCGTGCCGGGCCCGGGTGCCGCCGCCGGTGCCGATCAGCAACCGGTGCGCGGACCGGGCCTCCAGCAGCTCCTCGACCAGCGGGAACACAGCCTCGCGGCCGCGGTCCATGAAGCTCTGGCCGCCGACCTTGACCACGGACACGTCGGGCAGGACCCGGGTGTCGGGAGTCCGCTCGGTGGCCGCGGCGAGCTCCGGGTCGTCGAGCGACCGGGTCAGCAGCAGCGACTCGAGCTCGGCCGCGCTCGCGGCGTGCGTCATCGCATCTCCTCGTGTTCCGGTGCGCGCACCCGGACGGGCGGCGCGGTCCAGCGCGAACCTAGCGACTCCGGGTCGCGTCGTGCCCGACGACGCCACGGACACCCCGACCGGGCTGCGGCACCGGACCCGGGCGCCGCGCCGTCGGCGCGGCCGGTCGTGCACGACCGGCCCGCTTCCGCTGATCGCGACGCCGTCCGGGTGATCCATGCCACTGTCCGGCGCCCGTTCCGCAGCTCCGCCCCCTCCCGCACTCAGCCCCCGCACCCGCGGTGCTCCCCCCACCACGTGCAGCGCCGCACAGGGTTCCGGTCCCGCCGCACAGGTCCGGGCGTGTGCGGCGCGACCGGAACCTGTGCGGCGCGGGTCCTGTGCCGGGGTCTCAGGCGCGGAGGCGGAAGGTGCCGGTGGGCGCGTCGAAGGCCAGCTCGTCGGTGTCGAACGCCGCACCCACCGCCCCGGAGGCCGCCAGCTCACCGGGCGTCCCGGTGTGCAGCGCGCCCGCGCCGTCGAGCAGCCAGGCCCGGTCCGCCAGACGCAGTGCCGGCTCCAGGTCGTGGGTGGACAACAGCACCGCGAGGTCCTGCTCCCCCGCCAGCCGGCGCAGCGTCCCGAGCAGCGCGACCCGGGAGGAGACGTCGAGGAACGCGCTCGGCTCGTCGAGCAGCAGCAGCGAGGGCTGCTGGGCCAGTGCGCGGGCGACCATCATCCGCTGCCGCTCGCCGTCGGACATCCGGGCCAGCGGGCGTCCGGCCAGCGGCCCGGCGCGGACCGCGTCGATCGCGGCGTCGACGGCGGCCTCGTCGTCGGCGGTGAGCACGCCGGTGGCGCCGGTGTGCGGCAGCCGCCCCAGCTCGACGACGTCGCGGCCGGTCAGCTGCCCCGGGTCCGGCCGGTCGGTCAGCACCACCCCGACCCGGCGGGCCCGCTCCGGTGCGCGCAGCCCGAGCAGGTCGGTGCCGTCGAGGGCGACCGTGCCGCCCAGCGCGGGCAGCAGCCCGGCGAGGGTCCGCAGCAGGGTGGACTTGCCAGCGCCGTTCGCCCCGAGCAGCACGGTCAGCTCGCCCCGTGCGGCGACGGCGTCCACCCCGGACAGCACCGGGCGCACCCGGCCGCGGCGCAGCGTCCCGCCCTCGGCGTGCCCGACGTCGAGCCCGGACAGCACCAGCCCGGCGCTCACCAGGCCGCGCCCAGGCGTCGGGAGCGCAGGAGCACCGCGATCACGACCGGTGCCCCGACCAGCGAGGTCACCACGTTCAGCGGGATCACCGTGCCCAGCCCCGGCGGGTTCGCGACGACCGCGCAGGCCAGCCCGACCAGCGCACCGGTCAGGGCGGTGGCCGGGACGAGCACCCGGTGCCGCGAGGTGCCGACCGCCATCCGGGCGAGGTGCGGCACGGCGATGCCGAGGAACCCGATCGGTCCGCAGAACGCGGTGACCGTCCCGGCCAGTACGGCGGCGACGAGCAGCACGACCAGCCGCACCCGGGCGACGTCGACACCGGCGGTGCGGGCGTAGTCGTCGCCGAGCAACAGCCCGTCGAGCGGCTTGGCCAGCAGGATCACCGCCAGCAGCCCGGCCGCGACGATCCCGCCGAGGACCGGCAGCTCGCCGCGGCCGACGCCGGACACCGAGCCGAGGCCCCACATCAGGTACTGCTGCGCGGTGCGCGGGTCGGTCCAGACCAGCAGCAGGCTGACCACCGAGGTGACCGCCGACCCCAGCATCACGCCGATCACGAGCAGTGCGGTGACCGACCGGGCGAACCGCGACAGTGCCAGCACCAGCGCGAGCACGGCGGCGGCACCGACCGCCGCGGCCACGACCGTCGTGAGCCGCCCCCCGACGACCGGTGCGGCGCCGAGCCCGCCGGTGGCGAACGCGGCGGTCCCCGCGGCCGCGCCGAGCGTGGTCACCAGCGCGACGCCCAGCCCGGCTCCGGCGCTGACCCCGAGTACGTAGGGCTCGGCCAGCGGGTTGCGGAACAGGGTCTGGGTGAGCAGCCCCGCGGTGCCCAGCCCGACGCCGACGGCCGCCGCGGTCACCGCCCGCGGGACCCGCAGGTCGGTGACGAGCAGGTCGAGCCGGGCGTCGGTGGTGCCGATGCCGAGCAGCGCCGACAGCGTCCGGTCGAGCCCGATCACCACCGACCCGGTCGAGACGGCCAGGGCGAACAGCACGACGACACCGGTGGCGAGCACGGCCAGGACCAGCGGCGCCCGGCGTCCCGAGCGTTGTCCGGCCCGGTCCGGGACCCGGGTCGCCGGAGCGGGCGACGCCGGCGCGGCCGGCCTCATCCGGCGGGCACCTGCCGGTAGTAGGTGAACGCGTGCCCGGGCAGGGCCTGCGGGTGCAGGATCGCGACGAGGTCGGCGAGGATCTCGTCCTGGTGGAGCGCGCCGCGCTCGTAGAGGGCGTTGCCGCCGTCGGCGGTGGTGGCCCTGTCGCGGGTCCACAGCTGCCCGCCGGGGCGGGCCGCGGCGAGCGAGGACAGCCGCGGGTCGAGTGTCGCGACGTCGGCGGTCGTGGCGAACGGGCCGTCGGCGAGCCAGATGCGGGCGTCGCCGTCGTCGGCCAGCACCCGCTCCAGCGACTGCGCCTGGGTGCCGGTGCCGGGCATCCCGGCGCCCAGCCAGGTGGCGCCGGCGTCGCGGAAGAGGATGCCCGCGGTCGACTCGGCGGCCGGGACGTTCCAGGTGCCCTGGTAGGGCTGCCCGGCGACGATCGGGGTCGGCGGCAGGCCGCGCACGCGACCGGCGAGGTCGGTGTAGCGGCCCGCGATGCCGTCGAAGACCTCCGCGGCGCGGGCGTCCTGCCCGGTCAGCGCACCGACGACCTTGATCCACTCGGCCTGGCCGAGCGGGCCGGTCTCCAGGTAGTCCGCCCAGCCGACCACCGGGATCCCGGCGGCGGCCAGCGCCGGGAAGGCCGGGTCGTCGGTCCCCGCCGACAGCACGACCGGCGGCGCGGCGGCGACGACGGCCTCGGCGTCGATCGTGGAGTTCGGCGCGAACTCGACGGCGGCACCGGACTCGACGCGACCGCGCACGGCCGGGTCGGTGACCAGCGCGGCCCCGCCGACGCCGGTGATCCGGTCGAGCCCACCCAGTTCGGTGATCATCGGTAGCTGGGTGGTCGAGCCGGCGAAGATCCCGCTCACCGGGGTGTGCACCACCGGGGCCACGGCGAGCGCCGCGGGCAGCGCCGGGTCGCCCTGTCCGCAGCCGACGAGCACGACCGACTGCGGCTGCCCACCCGGGAAGGGCGTGCGGACGGTCAGGACCCGGTAGCCGTCGCCGCCGGTGATCGTGACGTTGGTGGCGTGGCCGAAGGCGACCGTGTCGTCCGGGGCGGATGCGGCGCCGGGCACGCAGTCCTGTGCCGCCGCTGCGGTCCCACCGGGGGCCTGCGGTGCCGCGGCGGGTGCCGAGCACCCGACGACGAGGGACAGTGCGAGCAGGGCCGCGAGGACCCACCGAGGACGCGTCACCTGAACAGTCTCACATATGTGGATCAGGCCCCGACGAAGTCGGAGAGCCCGTCCAGGAGCCGGTCGACGTCGGCGTCGTCGGTGTAGCAGGCGAGCCCGATCCGCAGGGATCCGGTGTCCCCCAGGCCGAGCCGCCGCGAGCACTCGAGCGCGTAGAACGACGAGGCGGGCGCCGCGATCCGTCGCTGCGCCAGGTGCCGGTAGGCGTCGGCGGCGTCGCGGTCGTCGAAGGTCACCAGCAGGGTCGGGGTCCGCCGGGCCGCCCGGGAGCGCACGGTGACCCCGGGCAGGGCGGCGAGGTGGGCCTCGATGCGCTCGCGCAGCGGCCGCTCGTGCTCCTCCACCGCGGCCATCGACGCCTGCAGCCGCGCCCGGCGGTCCCCGGTCGCCGACGGGTCCAGGGCGGCGAGGAACTCGACGGCGGCGGTGGTCCCGGCGAGCAGCTCGTAGGGCAGGGTGCCGAGCTCGAAGCGCTCGGGCACCGCGTCGCTCGACGGTGCCAGCTTCGCCGGGTGCAGGGTCTCCAGCAGCGCCGGGTCGGCGGCGAGCACCCCGCAGTGCGGGCCGAGGAACTTGTAGGGCGAGCAGGCGTAGAAGTCGGCGCCGACCGCGGCGACGTCGATCGGGGCGTGGGCGGTCAGGTGCACACCGTCTACCATGAACAGCGCCCCGGCGGCATGCACGGCTGCGGCGATCGCGGGCAGGTCGGGGCGGGTCCCGACCAGGTTCGACGCCCCGGTCACCGCGACGAGCCGGGTGCGGTCGGACAGCAGCGGCGTCACGTCGTCGAGCTCGGTGGTGGCGGGGTCGAAGTCGAGCCACCGGACCGTCACCCCGACCGCCTGCGCGGCGGTCACCCAGGGGCGGATGTTCGCGTCGTGGTCGAGGCGGGTCACGACGATCTCGTCGCCCGGCGACCAGGTCGCGGCCAGCGTGCGGGCGAGGTCGAAGGTCAGCGCGGTCATGCTGCGCCCGAACACGATCCCGCGCGGGTCCGCGCCGAGCAGGTCGGCGGTCGCGGCGCGGGCGCCGAGCACGATCGCGTCGGCGGCGCGCTCACCGCTGGTGACCGTCCCGCGGTTGGCCAGCGGCGAGGTCATGGCGGCGGCCACCGCCCCGGCGACGGCGTCGGGGACCTGGGAGCCGCCGGGCCCGTCGAAGTGGGCGATCCCGGCGCGCAGGGCGGGGAAACGGCTGCGGACGGCGGCGACGTCGTAGCTCATGGCGGAACCCTGTCACGCCGTCGCCGCGGACGCGCCCGGGCAACGATCACATGTCGTCGGGGTGTCGCACCGCCCGTGTGGGTGACACGCGGGCCATGATCCTCGGCATGTCGAGGTCCTGGGAGCACTCGCGCGGGCGCCACACCCCACGCCGGCGGCGACGCTCGGTGCACCGTCGCACCTGGGCGGTGCTCGCGACCTCGCTGGTCGCACTGGTGGTCCTGCTCGCGGGCGGGACCGCCGCGATGGCGGGCGGCCGGATCGGTGACACCGTCGGCGGCGGCGTCGACTCGCTGGCCCGCAACCTCGCCGGTGCCGTCGACCGCCTCCGTCCGGCCCCGGCCGTGCCACCCGTACCCCCCGTCCCCGAGGTCCTCACCAGCGTCCCGGCCGGCGGTGCCCCGGTCGCCCCGCGCAGCCCGGTCCGCACCGAGGTCAGCACCGGGACCCTCGACGGCGTCGCGCTCACCGCCGACTCCGACGACGGGCCGGTCACCGTCGCGGGCACCCTGTCCCCCGACGGCCGCAGCTGGACCGCCACCGAGCCGCTGGACCTCGCCACCACCTACCACTGGTCGGGCAGCTGGGTGGTGGGCCCGCAGGACCGGCGCCCGGTGCCCCCGGCCCCGTTCACCACCGTCGACCCCGACGACACCGTCGACGCAACCATGAACATCCGCGACGGCGGCGAGGTCGGCATCGGCGCCCCGGTCGTGCTCACCTTCGGCGAGAGGCTCCCCGACGCCGCGAAGGCCACCGTCGAGCGGGCGCTGCGCGTCACCGCGTCACGGACGGTCGAGGGTGCCTGGGCGTGGCTGCCCGACACCGCCGAGGGCTCGCGGGTGCACTACCGCCCGAAGGCCTACTGGCCCGCGCACACGCAGGTCCACGTGCGGGGCGCGCTGCGCGGCCTCGACCTGGGCGACGGCACCTTCATGACGAAGGACCTGGACCGGACCTTCACCGTGGGACGCAGCCAGATCGTGAAGGCCGACACCCGCAGCCACGCGATCGTCGTCGTCCGCGACGGCAGGGAGGTCGCCCGCTACGACGCCTCCTACGGCCTGGAGTCCGACCCGCGCCGGGTGACCCGCTCCGGCATCCACGTGGTCATGGCCAAGTCGGAGAAGGTGCTGATGAGCAACCCCGACTACGGCTACGTCGACGAGCCCCAGTTCTGGGCGGTCCGGATCTCCAACAACGGCGAGTTCATCCACGCCAACCCCGCGTCGTCGTGGGCGCAGGGCAACCGCAACGTCAGCCACGGCTGCATCAACCTGTCCACCCGTGACGCGAAGGAGTTCTTCGCGGGCGCCGTGTTCGGCGACCCGGTCGAGGTGACCGGCAGCTCGCAGCCGCTGACCGCCCGCGACGGCGACCTCTACGACTGGACGATCCCCTGGGACGAGTGGCGCTCGCTGAGCGCGCTGTCCTGACCGCCCCTCCCCCGGTCTCCCGGTGGACCACCTGCCGGGACCGCCTCCGCACCGAACCGGACCGTTTGGTCCGGGACCGATCGGTCCGCTATGGTCGACCCCGACCCGGCACCGACGGAAGGCGTCCCCATGCCCCTCTGGACCGTCCACCACAGCGCGGACTGCCTCCGCCCCGACGACCGCCGGACCCTGGCCGAGGGCATCACGGGGATCTACTCCATGCTGCCGTCGTTCTATGTCGGCGTGGTGTTCCAGGCGGCCGAGCCCGGCGCGCTGTTCATCGGCGGAGCCCCCGGGAGCGGTTCGTCCGGATCCAGGTGGACCACATCGCCCGGACCCTGCCCGACGCGTCCGCGCGCGTCCGCCTGATCGGGCGGGTCGGCGACCTCCTGACCCCCTTCATGGCCGAGCGCTCCCTGGACTGGGAGCTCCACGTCGACGAGACCTCCCGCGACCTCTGGCTCATCCAGGGGATGCGCCCACCGGGTCCCGGGACCCCGGGCGAGCGCCTGTGGGCCGAGCGCGGCGCACCGGTCCCCTACGACGACGTCGCCGCGGCCCGCCCCTGATGCCGGCACCCGGAGCGGGACCGGCAGGCCCCGGCACGACGGCACACCCGGACCGATCGGTCCGTTACCATCGACGGATGGCTCGCACCCCCGCCCCGGGCACCCGGGAGCGCATCCTCACCACCGCGTCGCGGCTGTTCTACGCGCACGGGGTCCGCGCGATCGGGATGAACCGGATCATCGACGAGGCGGGTACCGGGAAGAACCTGCTCTACCAGCACTTCACCACCAAGGACGACCTGGTCGCGGGCTACCTCGCCCGGGTCCGCGAGCGTCGGGCGGACGCGATCCACCGGGCCCTCGACGCGGCGGGCGACGACCCGCGCGCCCGTCTGGTCGCGCTGGTCGGCGAGCTCGGCGACCTGGTGACCCGCACGGGCTCGCGCGGCTGCGCCTTCCGCAACTACCTCGTCGAGTTCCCCGCCGACGACGCCGCGGGTACCACCGACGCCGCCGACACCGCCGCCGGGGCCGACACACCCGCGGTCCTGGCCCGGGAACACCTGGCGGACGTTCGGGCGATCATCGACGGACTGGTCGGCGAGCTCGGGACCGACGACCCCGGCCGGCTCGCCGACGAGCTCTGCCTGCTCGTCGACGGGCTGTTCATGCAGGCCGCCCACCGCGACCCGGCCGACGTCCGGCGCGGCGCCGACACCGCTGTACGGCTCACCCGGCACCTCGTCGGGGCCTGACCCCACGACCCGTCGTACCCGTCCCACCTGCCCGTACGCCGGGTCGGACCGATCGGTCCGTCACGAGAGGACACCCATGACCGCGCCCCGGCCCGGTGCCGTGCTGCTGATCACGTCTGCGGCGGCGTTCCTGTCCAGCCTCGACCTGTTCATCGTCAACATCGCCTTCCCCGACATCCGCGCGTCGTTCCCCGGCACCGACCTCGGGCAGATGTCGTGGATCCTCAACGGCTACACGGTGGTGTTCGCGGCGTTCCTCGCCCTCGCCGGGCGGCTCGGCGACCGCTTCGGGCACAAGCGGATCTTCCTGACCGGGCTCGCCGTGTTCACGCTCGCGTCGGTCGCGTGCGCGGTGGCGCCGACCGTGTGGCTGCTGGTGGCGGCGCGGGCGGTGCAGGCCGTGGGGGCGGCGTTCGTCATGCCCACCTCGCTGTCGCTGCTGCTCGCCGCGTACCCGGCCGAGCACCGCAGCCGCGCCGTCGGCGCGTGGGCCTCGATCGGCGCGGTCGCCGCGGCGCTGGGCCCACCCCTGGGCGGGCTGCTCGTGCAGGCGTCGTGGCACTGGGTGTTCCTGGTGAACGTCCCGGTCGGGGTCGCGGCGCTGCTGGCCGGGGCGCGGGTGCTGCGCGAGTCGGACGTCGCACCGACCGGGATGCCCGACCTGCTCGGCGCCCTGGCCCTGGTCGTGGGCATCGGCGCGCTCGCCTTCGCCCTGGTCCGCGCTCCGGATCACGGGTGGCTCTCGGCGGAGGTCCTCACCGCCGGCGGGATCGCGGTCCTCGGCCTGGTCGCGGTCGTCCTGCGGTCGCGGCGGCACGCCGTCCCGGCCCTGGACCTCGCCGTCGTCCGGGTGCCGGCCGTCGGGTTCGCCGCGCTGACGATGGTGGCCTTCACGTGCGGGTTCGCCGGGATGCTGGTCGTGAACGTGCTCTACCTGACCGGGACCTGGGGCTGGACGGCGCAGCTCGCGGGCCTGGCCCCCGCCCCGGGGCCGATGGTCGTGGTCGTCGTATCGAGGCTCGCCGGTCAGCTGTCGGCGCGGATCGGGACCGGTGCGACGGCGGCACTCGGTGCCCTCGCCTTCGCGGCCGGGCCCGTCTGGTGGCTGGCCCACCTGGGCCTCACGCCCGACTACGCCGCAGGCATGCTCCCCGGGCAGCTGCTCACCGGGCTCGGCGTCGGGCTGATCCTGCCCACGCTCTCGTCCGTGGTCGGTTCCGCGCTGCCCGCACCGCAGTGGGGTTCGGGTTCGTCGCTGATCAACACCGCCCGCCAGGTCGGGTCCGTGCTGGGCGTGGCCCTGCTCGTCTCGGTGATCGGCGTGCACACCACCGGGCTGCCGTCGGAGTTCGGCTCGGTCCGGGCCGGGTGGGTGCTCCTCGCGGGGTCGGCGGTCGTCGCCGCGCTCCTCGCGCTCGTGCTCGCCGCAGCCGAACGACGGCCGGCTCGGGTCACCGCGGATCCCGACACCGCGGTCGGCTCCCCCGTCGACGCCCACGCCGACGGTCGGATGCGCGGCGTCCCACCCGTGGTGCGCGGGATCGTCCGGGACGGCCGCGGGCGGCCGCTGGCCGGAGCGGTCGGCACGGTGATCGACGCCGGCGGCGCCGAGCTGGCCCGGGCGGTGACCGGACCCGACGGCCGGCTCGCCGTCCCGGTGGACGGCGCCCGGGTCGCGCCGGGCACGCACGTGGTCCTCGTGGTGACCGAGGCGGGTCACCACCCCGGGCCCACCGAGTGCCGATGGGCGGTGAGACGGCCCTGTCGCTGGTGCGGCGGGACGCGCCGGTGGCCGACCCGCCCTGACCCGGTCGCCGTCTCCCGCGGGGGCACGTCACCGCTAGCTAGCGGATCCGGCGTTCCTCCCCTGCCCACGCCTCCTCGCGCAGCACGAACTTCTGGATCTTCCCGGTGGAGGTCTTCGGCAGCTCGGCGAAGGTGACCCGCTTGGGGGCCTTGAACCGCGCCAGTCGCCCGCGCACGTGCTCGACGATCTCGTCCTCGGTGGCGCTCTCGCCCTCGCGCAGGGTCACCCACGCGGCCGGGACCTCGCCCCACCGCTCGTCGGGGACGGCGATCACCGCGACCTCCAGCACGGCCGGGTGGTCGGCGATGGCCTGTTCCACCTCGACGCTGGCGATGTTCTCCCCACCGGAGATGATCACGTCCTTCGAGCGGTCACGGAGCTCGACGTAGCCGTCGGGGTGCATGACGCCGATGTCGCCGGTCCGGAACCAGCCGTCCGGCGCGGCGTCGCGGGTGGCCTGCTCGTCGTCGAGGTAGCCGAGCATCACGTTGTTGCCGCGCAACGCGATCTGGCCGGTCGTCTCCCCGTCGGCGGGGACGTCGGCGCCGTCGTCGTCGATCACCCGGACCGCACAGGCGATCATGTTCCCGACGCCCTGGCGGGCCTTCATCCGGGCCCGGGCGTCGGCGTCGAGGTCGTTCCACTCCGGACGCCAGTCGCAGATCATCGCCGGGCCGAACGTCTCGGTGAGCCCGTAGAGGTGGGTCACCTCGAACCCGAGCTCGGCCATCCGGCGCAGGATCGCCGGGCTCGGCGGTGCTCCCCCGGTCGCGACGGCCACCGGGGTCTCCACCGGCCCGGCCTCCGGCGCGTAGGCGATCATCGACAGCACGGTGGGGGCGCCGTTGAGGTGGGTGACGCCCTGGTCGCGCACGAGCTCCCAGATCCGGGCCGGCTCGACCTTCGGCAGGCAGACGTGGGTGGCGGCGGCCGCGGTGACCGCCCAGGGGAAGCACCAGCCGTTGCAGTGGAACATCGGCAGCGTCCACAGGTGCACCGACGACGCGGTCAGCCCGGTGTGGCCGACCATCGCGAGCGCCTGCAGGTAGGCGCCCCGGTGGTGGTACATCACGCCCTTCGGGTTCCCGGTGGTCCCGGACGTGTAGTTGATCGACAGCAGGCCGCGCTCGTCGGCGGGCCGCACCGCGGTGGGCTCCCCCTCCTCGACGAGGCGCTCGTAGTCCGGGCCGACCCGCACCGTGTGCGGCGGGGCGTCGAGGCGGGTGACGACCTCGGCGACGAGGTCGTCGAACACCGGGTCGGCCACCAGCACCGAGGCGTGGGAGTGCTCCAGGATGTAGGCGACCTCGCCCGCCGAGAGCCGGGTGTTGACCGCGACCAGCGCCGTCCCCGACCACGGGACCGCGTGCGCCGCCTCCAGCCCGACGTGGGTGTTCGGCACGAGGACCGCGACCGGGCGCCCGTCGTGCAGCGCGGCGAGCGAGCCCGCCAGGCGCCGGCAGCGGTCGCGGAACTCGGTGTAGGTGAACCGCAGGTCGCCGTCGACGACCGCGACCCGGTCGCCGTGCGCCGCCGCGGCCCGGTCGAGGAACGCCGTGGGGGTCAGCGGCTCGTAGGACAGGTCCACCAGGTCGGCCGGGACACCCGCCGGGTGGACGGGGACGGGAGCCTCGTCGGTCATCCCCCGAGCCTCCCCGCCGGCGCCCGGGCACGCAATCGCCCCGCCCGCCCGGTGACCCGGCGTCCGCGCACGGTGATCCCGCCCGCACGGTGGACCCGCCCGCCCGGTGACCCGCCGTCCGCGCACGGTGGTCCCGCCCGCACGGTGATCCCGACCGCACGGTGATCCCGACCGCACGGTGATCCCGACCGCAGCGTGATCGCGAGCCCGCGCGTGATCCGTCGTCCGCGCGGTGATCCACTCCGCGCGCGCGTCCGGACGCGCGCGCGGAGCGGATCACCGCGCGCATCGCCGATCACCGGTTCGGCCGGCCACCGACGGCCGGCTCCGTCGACAACCTGCTCCGTCGATCGCCGCACCGCCGGCCACCGGCACCACCGACCACCGGCACCACCGAGCACCGGCACCACCGAGCACCGGGCCCCGTCGATCACCGCACCGCCGGCCACCGGCACCACCGACCACCGCACCGCCGGCCACCGGCACCACCGACCACCGACCCCGTCGACCACCGGCTCGGCGGCGGCCCTGTCCACGTCGTGGCGGGCTGGGTTACGTTCGCAGTGGCAACGAGGCTCGTCGGGAGGCGGACGCGATGGCGTGGGACTTCAGCACCGATCCGGAGTTCGAGGAGAAGCTGAAGTGGATGCGCGGCTTCGTCCGCGACGAGATCATCCCGCTCGAGACCCTCGACCTGGACCGGGAGACCTTCGCCCGGATCACCGCCCCGCTCAAGGAGCAGGTCAAGGAGCAGGGCCTGTGGGCCGCGCACCTGCCCCCGGGGCTCGGTGGCGGCGGGTTCGGCCAGGTCTCCCTCGGGCTGATGCACGAGATCCTCGGCCAGTGCCGCTACGCGCCGGGGGTGTTCGGCAACCAGGCCCCCGACTCGGGCAACGCCGAGCTGCTCGCGATCGGCGGGTCGCCGGAGCAGAAGGAACGCTGGATGCACCCGCTGCTGCGCGGTGAGCTGCGGTCCTGCTTCTCGATGACCGAGCCCGGCGCCGGTGCGGACCCGACGATGCTGTCCACCCGGGCCGTGCGCGACGGCGACGACTACGTCATCAACGGCCACAAGTGGTTCTCCTCGAACGCCACCGGCTCGGACTTCCTGATCGCGATGGTGGTGACCGACCCGGACGCGCCCCCGTACCAACGGGCCTCGATGATCGTCGTCCCGACCGACACCCCGGGGGTCGACGTGGCCCGCGACATCCCGGTGATGGACCACCCCGACGTCGGCGGCGAGATCTACGGCGGCCACGCCGAGGTGTTCTACCGCGACGTCCGGGTGCCGGCGACGAACCTGGTCGGCAACCCCGGCGACGGCTTCAGGCTCGCCCAGCAGCGGCTCGGCCCAGGGCGCATCCACCACGCGATGCGCTGGCTGGGCCAGTCCCGGCGGGCGTTCGACATGCTGTGCGAGCGCGCGGTGTCGCGGACGGCGAGCGGCACGCGGCTCGCCGACAAGCAGATGGTGCAGGACATGATCGCGCAGTCCGCTGCGGACATGGCCGCGGCGCGTCTGCTGACCCTGCACGCGGCGTGGACGATGGACCAGGTCGGCGCCTCGAACGCCCGGATCGAGATCGGGATGATCAAGTACTGGGGCGCGAAGGTGCTGCACGACGTGATCGACCGCGCGATCCAGGTGCACGGCTCGCTGGGCTTCTCCGGGGATCTGCCGCTGGAGCAGATGTACCGGGCGGCCCGTGCCGCGCGCATCTACGACGGCCCCGACGAGGTGCACAAGGAGTCCGTCGCGCGGCGCATCCTGCGCGGCTACACCCCGGTGGAGGTCCCCACCGAGCACGTCCCGACCCGCACCGCGGCCGCGCGCCGGAAGTTCGCGGAGTACCTGGACACCGCGGCGGCGAACGCCTGAACCTCAGGCCGGCGTGGACTTCTGCGCCGGCCCGGCGGCGAGGTCGGCGCGGTAGTCCGCGACCAGCGCGTTCATCGCGGTGAGGAAGCGGGCCGCGGCGGCGAGCTCGTCGTCGTCGAAGCCGGCGAGCACGGCGTCCATCCGAGCGCCGAGCGGGCCGAAGAACGCCCCGCCGACCTCGGCGGCGTTCTCGGCCTGGCGCAGGGTCACCCGCCGCCGGTCGGTGGACTCGCGGCTGCGGCGCACGTGGCCCGCGCGCTCCAGGCGGTCGACGAGCGCGGTCGTCGCACCCGTGGACAGCCCGAGCCGGGCGCCGAGGACGCCCGGGGTCAGCGGCTCGCCCGCGGAGTCCGCGCGCATCACCGCGAGCAGCGCGTGCAGGTCGGTGGGGTGCAGCCGGTGCCGCCCGGCGAACTCCTGGCCGAGCAGCTCGGCCTCGCCCGCGTAGTCCTGCAGCAGCGCGACCAGGTCCTCACGTCGCGTCCGGGCAGGCATGCCGACGAGCCTAGTCGCGTGCGGCGACACACCGGGCGCGGGTCAGCGCCCCGTCCAGCGCGGCGGGCGCTTCTCCAGGAAGGCCGCGATCCCCTCGGTCCTGTCCGCGGACCGGTCGATCGCCGCCGAGGCGATCTCGGTGGCGTTCCAGCCGCGCTCGTCCGGCTCGGACACCACACGGTCCAGCGCGCGCAGCGACACCGACACCGCCAGCGGCGAGTTCTCGCACACCGCGGCCGCGAGCGCGAGCGCCGCGGCCTCCGCCCCGCCCGGCTCGACGAGCTCGGAGACCAGGCCCAGGGTGTACGCGCGCTCGGCGTCCAGCGGTCGCCCGGTGACCAGCAGCTGCTTGGCGATGTTGAGCGGCAGCGGCCGCGGCGCCCGGAACAGCGCCCCGCAGTTCGCGACCAGGCCGCGGGCGACCTCGGGCAGCCCGAACCGCGCCGTCGTCGACGCGACGACCATGTCGCAGGCCAGCACGATCTCGAACCCGCCGCCGTAGGCGACGCCCTCGACGGCGGCGATCAGCGGGCGCCGCCGGTCGCGCCGGACGACGCCGTAGTTGCCGCCGCGCGGCGTCGGCCCGCCGGAGCCCGCCGCCAGGTCGGTGCCCGCGCTGAACGCCGTCGCGTCCCCGGCGAGCACACCGCACCACAGGTCCGGGTCGTCGTCGAGGGAGTTGAGCGCCTCGTCGAGCCCCGCCGTCATCGCCGCGTCGACGGCGTTGCGCTTGTCCGGCCGCGTCATCCGGATCAGGAGCACGTGCCCGTGCCGCTCGGTGGTCACCCGTGTCCCCGTCATGCCGTCCGTCACGATCGTGACTGTAGGTGGGGAGCGGGCCCGGCCGTTCGTACTGTGGTGATCGTGTCCCGCAGCAAGCGCGTCCCGACCGCGGCCGTCCTGTCCGTCCCGCTCGCCCTGACCGGGGCCCTCGCCGCGCTCGGCGTGCACGTGCGCCGCAACATGGGGGCCCGCGCGGCCGAGCTCCACCGGATCGCCTCCGGGTCGCCGAACGCCGTCGACGGCGTGTTCGCCAACACCGAGCCGGGTCTGCCGCGGGCCAAGGCCTCCGCCAGGATGATCCTGAACATGCTGGTGGGCCGCCGGTCCGAGGGCGTCGCGCCGGCCACGGTGCCGCTCGCGTCGCTGCGGACCCCCGACGAGCCCGCCGGGCTGGCGGTGACCTGGCTGGGTCACGCCGGGGTCCTGCTGGAGATCGACGGCCGACGGGTCCTGGCCGACCCTGTCTGGTCGGAGTACGCCTCCCCCGTGCCGCGCTTCGGGCCGCGCCGCCTGCACCCGCCCGTCGGGCCGCTGTCCGCGCTGGGGTCCCCGGACGTCGTCGTGATCAGCCACGACCACTACGACCACCTCGACCGTCCGACGGTCACCGCGCTGGCCCGCGACACCTCCGCGGTGTTCGTCGGCCCGCTCGGGGTGGGCGCGCACCTGCGGGCCTGGGGCGTGCCCGGGCACCGGGTCGTCGAGCGCGACTGGGAGGGCGTGGTGACCGTCGCCGGCCTGGAGCTGACCTGCCTGGAGACCCGGCACTTCTCCGGGCGCGGGCTGCGCCGCAACACGACGCTGTGGGCCGCCTGGAAGGTCGCGGGGCCGCGGCACACCGCCTACCTGGGCGGGGACACCGGCGCCACCCGGGCGCACGCGCGTACCGGGGCCGCGCACGGCCCGTTCGACCTGACGGTGCTGCCGATCGGCGCCTACGCCGACCTGTGGCCCGACATCCACGCCGACCCGGAGCAGGCCGTCGCCGCGCACCGCGAGCTGGGCGGCCGGGTGCTGCTGCCGATCCACTGGGCGACGTTCAACCTGGGCTTCCATCCGTGGGACGAGCCCGCTGAGCGGGCCCGCAAGGCCGCCGCCGACCAGGACGTGGTCCTGGCCCTGCCGCGCCCGGGCGAGCGGATCGACCTGACCGGCGTCACGACCGTCGACGAGGCTCGCGCCGCGGTTCCCACCGAACCGTGGTGGCCGACCGCGCGCTGATTCACGTCACGTTCACCACTGACCCTTTTCGCCCATTCCCGTCGCCCGGACGCCGTATCCCCCGACCCGAAACGACGGCGCGGGACTATTTCCGGGCAGGGGTTCGACAGGTCGGTTCGGCATCCTTTATCGTTCTGCCCCAAGAATCGGTTCCGGCTCCCACCGGGCGATTCCCATCTCCGGCCGATCCGGTGATTCCCCCGTGGAAGGAATGACGACGTGGCGCAGCAGACGACCATCACACTGGTCGACGACCTCGACGGCACCGAGGCCGACGAGCAGGTGGAGTTCTCCGTCGACGGCCGCGCCTACGAGATCGACCTGTCCACCAAGAATGCCGAGAAGCTGCGGGAATCGTTGGCGCCCTACGTCGCGGCCGCCCGTCGCGGGTCCGGTCGGCGCAGTCCCGCTTCCGGCACCTCGTCGTCGAACGGTTCCAGCTCCTCGGAACGCGCCGCGAACCGCGCCGTGCGGGAATGGGCGGTTGCCCAGGGCATGAAGATCTCCGAGCGCGGGCGTATCCCGTCCTCGGTTCTCGAGGCCTATCAGAACGCGCACTCCTGACCGCTGCCGCCGCCGGGGTCGCCCCGGATGGCAGGATCGGGCCGACCAGAGACGTGCGCCGGGCGATCCGCGGCGCGCCCCGACGGAGAGGCCCCGATGTACCCAGGCACGCACGCCGCCACGACCCCCGACAAGCCGGCCGTGATCATGGGGGGCTCGGGCGAGACCCTGACCTTCCGTGAGCTGGAGGAGGGGTCCGCCCGGCTCGCGAACCACCTGCGTGCGGCCGGTCTGCAGCGGGGCGACGTCGTCGCGCTCGTCGCGGAGAACACCGCGCGGGTCTACGAGGTCTACTGGGCCGCCCAGCGGTCGGGGCTCTACATCACCGCGGTGAACCACCACCTCTCCGCGCCCGAGGCCGCCTACATCGTGCGGGACTGCGGCGCGAAGGCGCTCGTCGTCTCGGCCGGTGTCGCCGGTATGGCCGCGGCGATCGAGGACCACGTCGACACCCCGGTGCGGCTGGCCTTCGGCGGTGAGATCCCCGGGGCGTCGCGCTACGCCGCCTACGACGAGACCCTCGCCGCGGTGCCGGCCGAGCCGCCGGCCGACCAGCCGCGCGGGGCGGACATGCTCTACTCGTCGGGCACCACCGGCCGCCCCAAGGGCATCAAGCCGACGCTGCCCGACCGGCAGGTCGACGAGCCGGGCGACACCTACCAGGCCCTGTTCGGGTCGATGTACGGCTTCGACACCGACACCGTCTACCTGAACCCGGCCCCGCTCTACCACGCCGCGCCGCTGCGGTTCACCGCCACGGTGCAGGCGCTCGGCGGCACCGTCGTGGTGATGGAGCGCTTCGACCCCGAGAAGGCCCTGGAGCTGATCCAGCGGTACTCGGCCACCCACTCGCAGTGGGTGCCGACGATGTTCGTGCGGATGCTCAAGCTCCCGGAGTCCGTCCGCGCCTCCTACGACGTGTCCTCGATGCGGGTCGCGATCCACGCGGCCGCGCCGTGCCCGGTGGACGTCAAGCAGGCGATGATCGACTGGTGGGGTCCGGTCCTGCACGAGTACTACGCCGCGACCGAGTCCAACGGCATCACCTTCATCGACTCGGCGCAGTGGAGCGAGCGTCCCGGCTCGGTCGGGCGCGCCGGGCTCGGCACCATCCGGATCGCCGACGACACCGGCGCCGTCCTGGCCCCTGGCGAGATCGGGACGGTCTACTTCGAGCGCGACGTCCGGCCGTTCGAGTACCACAACGACCCGGGCAAGACCCTCGCCGCGACCCACCCCGAGCACGAGAGCTGGACCACCACCGGGGATCTGGGCTACCTCGACGAGGACGGCTACCTCTTCCTCACCGACCGCAAGGCGTTCATGATCATCTCGGGCGGGGTGAACATCTACCCGCAGGAGGTCGAGGACGCCCTCGCGCTGCACCCGAAGGTGCTCGACGTCGCCGTCATCGGGGTGCCCGACGACGAGATGGGCGAGAAGGTCAAGGCCGTCGTCCAGCCCCCGGAGGGCGTCGACGCCGGCCCGGAGCTGGAGCGCGAGCTGATCGACTTCGTGCGGGAGCGGATCGCGCACTACAAGGCGCCGTCGTCGGTGGACTTCACCGACTTCCTGCCGCGCACCCCCACCGGCAAGCTGGTCAAGCGGGAGCTGCGCGACCGCTACGTGTGACGCCCCACCGTGCTCCCAGGGTCACTTTCGTGGCGCTCTAAGCCACGAAAGTGACCCTGGGAGCACACAGCGCGGGTCAGGTGGCCCGGCGGGCGTAGCGGGCGCGGGTACGGGCGGCGACCAGCGCGAGCGGCACCGAGGCCACCAGGGCGGCGGCGAACAGCGGGGCGAAGCGCCCGGCATCGGCGAGCGGGGCACCCAGCGCGGTGCCGGCCGAGCTGCCCAGGAACAGCAGCGTCGCGAACAGCGCGACGGCGGTCGCGCGGGCCTGCGGGACGACCTCGGTCGCCCAGGTCTGCAGGGTCGAGTGCAGGAACGCCCACGCCCCGCCCAGGCAGAGCCCGGCCGCGGCGATCGTCACCGGGTGCACGACGACCAGCGGGAACACCCAGGCGACGACGAGGAACCCGCCGCCGACGGCGGCCAGCGCGGCCGGTCGCAGGCGCCCGACCAGGCGTCGCACGACCCGGGAGAACAGCACCGCGCCGACGCCGTAGCCCCCGGCGGCGAGCCCGGCCAGCGCGGCGGAGCTGCCCCCGGCCTGCAGCGACGGGGCCAGGTAGGTCAGCACCCCGAGCACGACGGCGCCCTCGACGAAGGCGAGCACCAGGACCAGCCGCGCCCAGCGGTTCCCGGCGACCGTGGCCAGCGGGCGGAGCACCGCGTCGACGATCCCGCGCGAGGTGGTGCGGGCGCCGTCGGGTTCGGGCAGCGCCCGCAGCGCGACGAACAGCACCGCGCAGCCGGCCGCCGTCGTACCGAGGACGACGCGCCACCCGGCCAGGTCGGCCAGCAGGCCCGCCCCGGCCGTGGCGACGGCGGTGCCGAGCGCGGTCGCCGCGAGCAGGTCCGACAGGGGCCGCTGCCGGACCGCGGCGGGCCAGGTGTCACCGACGTACACCAGCGCCGCCGGGATCAGCGCCGCCGTGCACGCGCCGGTGGCGACCCGGGCGACGACCAGCACCGCGAGGGTCGGGGCCAGTACCGAGGCGACCCCGCCCAGCACCGCGCCGACCAGGGCCAGGCGCATCACCCGGACCCGGCCGATCCGGTCGGACAGCACCCCCCACACGACCTGCATGAGGCCGTAGGCGAGGAAGTAGCCCCCGGCCGCGCCGGCCGCCGCGGCCAGCGGCGCCGAGAACGACGCGGCGATCGGGACCAGCAGCGGCGCGATCGCGAACCGGTCGACGGTGCTGGTCAGCGACGCCAGCTGCAGCAGCCGGAGCCGGCGGGTGCCGTCGGGGACGGCACCGCCGGGGTCGGCGCCCTCGGGGCCGGCTCCGTCGGGGTCGGCTCCGTCGGGGTCGGCTCCGTCGGGGGTCGTGCTCACCGGCGTCACCCTGCACGGCGGGCCGTGATCTTGCCCCACCGGGGTGAGCGGGACCACAGTGGCAGGGCAGTCGAGGCTCGGGAGGCCACCGGTGGGGACGATCACGGGACACGGGATGACCGCGGCGGACGTCGTCGCGCGGCACGCACGGACCACACCGGACGGGCCGGCGCTCGCCGACCCGCGGACGTCGCGGACCTGGGCGCAGCTCGACGACAGGGTGTCCCGGCTGGCGACCGTGCTCGCCGACCGGGGGGTCGACCGCGGGGACCGGGTCGCGGTGCTCGGGCTCAACTCCGTCGAGCTCGTCGAGAGCTATCTGGCGGTGCTGCGCCGCGGCGCGATCTGCGTGCCGCTGAACTTCCGGCTGACCGCGGGCGAGGTCGCCTTCCAGCTCACCGACTGCACCCCCACCGCCGTGCTCTGCGACGACGGGTTCGCCGCGGCCGTGGAGGCCGCGCGGGAGCAGGCGCCGTCGGTGCGGACGGTGCTCACCCTCGGCGAGGGCTTCGGCGCGCTGCTCGCCGGGACCGACCCCGGCGACTGGGGCGACGACGTCGCCGACGACGAGCCCGCCTACATCATGTACACCTCGGGCACGACCGGCCGCCCGAAGGGCGCGGTGCTGACCCACCGCAACCTGATGCTGCACGCGTTCCTGTCGATCACGCACCTGGGCACCGCGGGCGACGACCGGGTCTCGCTGTCCGGGGCTCCGCTGTTCCACATCGCCGGGCTGTCCGGGATGCTCCCGACCCTGATCGCGGGCGGCCGGGTGATCATCCCACCGTCGGGCGGGTTCGACCCGGTCGCGACGGTCGACACCCTGGAGCGGGAGCGGGTGTCGTCGTGCTTCTTCGTCCCGGCGCAGTGGCAGGCGATCTGCGCCGTGCCCGGCATCGCGCAACGGGACCTGTCGGCGCTGCGCCGGATCACCTGGGGTGCCGCCCCCGCGTCGACGACGCTGATCCGCACCATGATCGACACGTTCCCGCAGGCCATGGTGGTCACCGCGTTCGGGCAGACCGAGTGCAGCCCGGTCACCTGCGCGCTGCGGGGCGAGGACTCGGTGCGCAAGATCGGCTCGGTGGGGACGCCGATGGTCGGCGTCGAGGTGCGGGTCGTCGACGCGGACATGAACGACGTGCCGCGCGGCGAGGTCGGCGAGATCGTCTACCGCGGTCCGACCGTGATGCGGGAGTACTGGGGCCGCCCGGAGGCGACGGCCGAGGCGTTCCGCGGCGGCTGGTTCCACTCCGGAGACCTGGTGCGCGAGGATCCCGACGGCTTCTACTACGTCGTCGACCGCGCCAAGGACATGATCATTTCCGGTGGGGAGAACGTGTACAGCGCCGAGGTCGAGGAGGTGCTGGCCGCGCACCCGGGCGTCGCCGACGTCGCGGTCGTCGGGGTGCCGGACCCGCGCTGGGGCGAGACCCCGCTCGCCGTGGTCGTGCCCGCCGACCCCGCCGCCCCGCCGGACCTGGACGCGCTCACGGCGTGGTGCGCCGACCGGCTGGCCCGCTACAAGCAGCCGAGCCGGCTCGCGCTGGTGGAGGTGCTACCGCGCAACCCGTCGGGCAAGGTGCTCAAGACCGAGCTGCGCCGCCTCCACGGGTCCGTGTGACACGAACCCGCTCGCGTCGGCGGCGGTGGGACGCCTAGCGTCGCGCGGGTGTCCGTCGTGGAGTCCGTGAACACCGGGGTGTCCCGTCCGATCCTCGCCAAGGCGGGGGCCTCGGGCATCGACAAGCGGCCGGTACCCGGTCCGGTCCGGGTGGACGTCCCGGCGCCCGCGGCGAGCGGGCTGGCCGGCGACACGATCTGCGACGCCGACCACCACGGTGGCCCGGACCAGGCCGTCTACGCCTACGCCCGGGAGGACCTGGAGTCCTTCGCCGCCGAGCTGGGCCCGCTGCGGGCGGGGATGTTCGGGGAGAACCTCACCACCCGCGGCGTCGACGTGTGCGGCGCGGAGCTGGGCGAGCGCTGGCGGGTCGGCGGGGTGCTGCTGCAGGTGACCGCGCCGCGCATCCCGTGCCGGACCTTCGCGGCGCACCTGGAGCGGGCGGGCTGGGTGAAGCGGTTCACCGCAGCCGCCCGCCCCGGCGCCTACCTGAGGGTCCTGTCCCCCGGCGAGATCCGCGCCGGCGACGCCGTGACCGTCGAGCACCGGCCCGGGCACGGCGTCACCGTCGCCGACGCGTTCCGGGCGTTGCTCGCCGAGCCGGCCCGGCTCCCGGACCTCCTGGCCGCGGGTGAGCACCTGCTGCCGAAGATCCGGGAGACCGTCACGAAGCGGACCGCGTCCCGGCGCTGACCCGGCCGTAGCGCATCCCCATGGCCGTGCGGACCGCGTCGAGTGTCTCGTCGGCCAGCGCGTTGGCGCGGGCGTTGCCGCGGGCCAGCACGTCGTCGACGAGCCCGGGGTCGCGGGCCAGCTCGGCGCGCCGAGCGCGGTGCCCGGCGAGGTGGTCGTTGACCGCGTCGGTGGTGAGCCGTTTCAGCGCGGCGGCCCCGTCCAGGGTCGCGGCCAGCTCGTGCGGGTCGCGGCCCAGGCACAGGGCCGCGGTCGTGAGCAGCCCGTACACCCCGGGCCTGCCGTCCGGGTCGACGGTGATGCGCCGCTCGGGGTCGGTGCGGGCGCGGCGCACGAGCGCCGCGGTCTCGTCCGCGGTCGCGCCGAGCGGGACGGCGTTGCCGCGGGACTTGGACATCTTGTGCCCGTCGAGCCCGGGCAGCTCCGGGGTGTCGGTCAGCATCGGCTCGGGCGGGGTGAACACCGGGCCGTAGCGCTCGGCGAAGCGCCGGGCCAGCACCCGGGTGAGCTCGATGTGCGGAAGCTGGTCCTTGCCCACCGGCACGAGGTCGGCGCGGCAGGACAGGATGTCCGCGGCCTGGTGCACCGGATAGGTCAGCAGCAGCCCCGACAACGCGCGCCCGGACGCGGCGTGCTCGGCCTTCACCGTCGGGTTGCGGTGCAGCTCGGCCTCGGTGACCAGCGACAGGAACGGCAGCATGAGCTGGTTCAGCGCGGGCACCGCGGAGTGGGCGAACACCGTCGTGCGGTCCGGGTCGAGCCCGGCGGCGAGCTGGTCGAGCACCGCGCCGCGGACGTGGTCCGACAGCCGGTCGGCGACGTCACGGTCGGTGATCACCTGGTAGTCGGCGAGGATCACCAGCACGTCCACTCCGGACCGTTGCAGCCGGACGCGTTCGGAGATCGTGCCCACCAGGTGCCCCAGGTGCAGCGGGCCGGTCGGCCGCTCCCCGGTCAGCACCCGGTGCGACGACGGGTCGGCGGCGACGGCGGCACGCAGCGCGGGCATCCGGGCGACGGTGGCGGCGAGGGAATCCATGATCAGCTCCTGAGAACGGGGAGCTGCACGAGACACACCGGTGGCCGCCGGGCTGCTCGGGCAGCCCGGGATGACGGTGACGTGCGTCTACGCGGCTGCGGGGAGCAGCCGCCACCAGACCGGACGGGAGGTGCGCACGGGGGCACCCTACACCGCCGTTATCGACAATGGTTATCGTGAATGCATGGCCGACCGTCGCGTTCCCGTCACGATCCTGTCCGGCTTCCTCGGCGCGGGGAAGACGACGCTGCTGGAGCACCTGCTCGCGAACCGCGACGGCAGGCGGATCGCCGTCGTCGTCAACGACATGAGCGAGGTCAACATCGACGGCGCCCAGGTCCGGCTGCAGCGCGGCCGGGAGAAGCTGGTCGAGCTCACCAACGGCTGCATCTGCTGCACGCTGCGCGAGGACCTGCTGACCACGGTCGGCGAGCTGGCCGCAGAGGGGCGCTACGACCACGTCGTCGTCGAGTCGACCGGGATCTCCGAGCCGATGCCGGTCGCGGCGACGTTCGAGTGGACCTTCGACGACGGCACCGCGCTCTCCGACGTCGCGCGGCTGGACACGATGGTCACCCTCGTCGACGCCTCGACCTTCGAGACGCTCCTGACCAGCGAGGACTCCCTCGCCGACCGCGAGCTGCAGGCCGCCGAGGGCGACGAGCGGACCCTGTCGGACCTGCTCGCCGACCAGGTCGAGTTCGCGGACCTGCTGGTGCTCAACAAGACCGACCTCGTCGCGCCGCACGCGCTGGGCCGGATCGAGGCGCTGCTGTCGCGGATGAACCCGGGCGCACGCCGGGTCCGCGCGGTGCGTGGCGACGTGCCGGTCGCCGAGCTGCTCGACACCCACCGCTACGACCCCGCGGCGGCGTCCGCGACCCCCGGCTGGGCGCAGGAGCTCAACGGCAGCCACACCCCCGAGACCGAGGAGTACGGGATCGCGAGCGTGACCTGGCGGGCCGGACGACCCTTCCACCCCGCCCGGCTGCTCGACGCGCTCGGCGAATGGCCCGGCCTGCTGCGCAGCAAGGGCTTCTGCTGGCTGGCGACCCGGCCCGACGTCGCCGGCCTGTGGTCGCAGGCCGGCCCGAACATGGCCCTGGATCCGGCGGCGCCGTGGTCGTCGTTCGACGGGCCGCGCGGGCAGGAGATCGTGTTCATCGGGCTCGGCCTGACCCGCGACGCCGTCACGGCGCGCCTCGACCCGGCCCTGCTCACCGACGACGAGCTGCTCGCCGGGCCCGGCTCCTGGCGCGACCTGGACGACCCGCTGCCCGCCTGGGACCTCGACGACCTGCACGACCACGGGATCCACGAGCACACGCCCGTGGCCGGGTAGCGTCCGGGCACGTGCCCGACCTCACCCCGGACGAGTTCCGAGCCCTCGGCCACCTGTTCGTCGACGCCGTCGCCGACGCCCGCGCCGGGATCGAACGCCACCCGGTCCGCGACGTCGTCGAGCCCGGCACCGTGCGGGCCCGCTTCCCCCGCGAGGCGAACGAGGACCCCGAGCCGCTCGCGGCGTTCCCCTCGCTGGTCGAGGCCGTCACCGGTGACGCCGACACCCGCTGGCAGCACCCCGGGTTCCACGCGTTCTTCCCGGCGAACGCCTCGCTGACCTCGCTGCTGGGTGAGCTGCTGTCGGGCGGCGCCGGGGCGCAGGGCATGCTCTGGTCGACCTCGCCCGCGTGCACCGAGGTGGAGCAGGCGGTCACCGACCAGCTGGCCAGGGCGCTCGGGCTGGACGAGGCGTTCACCCACGACGGCGGCGGGGGCGGCTCGATCCAGGACTCGGCGTCCTCGGCGGCGCTGGTCGCGCTGACCGCCGCGCTGCACCGGGCCGCGCCGGACCCGGACTCCGGCTGGCGCGTGCGCGGGGTGACCGGCCGGGAACGCGTCTACGTCACGGCCGAGACGCACTCGTCGCTGGCCAAGGCGGTGCGGGTGGCCGGGCTCGGCTCCGACGGGCTGCGGACCGTCCCGTGCAGCCCGGGCTCCCGGGCGATGGACCCGGCCGCGCTGGCCGACACCCTGGCCGCGGACGTCGCCGCAGGGCTGGTCCCGGTGCTGGTGTGCGCGACGGTCGGGACGACCTCGACCGGGTCGAGCGACCCGGTCGCGGCGCTGGTCACGGCGGCGCGGCCGTACCGGGCGTGGGTGCACGTCGACGCCGCGTGGGCGGGCGTCGCCGCGCTCTGCCCGGAGCACCGCTGGGTGCTCGACGGCGTGAACCCGGGCCCGGGTCCCGGCGTCGACTCCTTCTGCACCGACGCCCACAAGTGGCTGCTCACCGCGTTCGACGCCTCGCTGCTCTGGGTGCGCGACGCCCGCGCGCTGCCGGCCGCGCTGTCGATCACCCCCGCCTACCTGCGCGACGCGCACTCCGACTCCGGCGCCGTCGTGGACTTCCGGGACTGGCAGGTCCCGCTCGGGCGTCGGTTCCGGGCGCTGAAGCTGTGGGCGGTGCTGCACGGACAGGGGTTGTCCGGGCTGCGGTCGCACCTGCGCGGGCACGTCGACCTCGCCGCCGAGCTGGCCGAGCGGATCCGCGGGCACGACGACCTGGAGCTGGCGTGCGCGCCGGTGTTGTCCCTGGTCTGCCTCCGCTCGCGCTCCGGCGACGCCGCGACCACCGCGCTGCTGGAACGCGCCAACGCCGACGGACGGGTGCTGCTCACCGGCACCGAGGTCGACGGACACCCGGTGGTGCGGGTGGCGTTCGGCGGGGTCACCACGGGCCGCGAGCACCTCGACGTCGTGTGGGATGTCCTGTCTGCCCGATCGTGACCGCCGTGGGTAAGGTTCGCCTGTCCACCCAGAAGGGTGTACTGATCTGATCCCCCGGCGCCCGGTGCACCCCGCCCGCACGGGTCCCGTCGAAAGGACCGCCCCCATGCCCCGACCCCTGCTCCGCGCGCTCGCCGCGTGCGTGGTCCTGCTGCTGGCACTGGCCGGCTGCTCCTCCGGGGGCTCCGGCGACGCGGCACAGCCCGCCCCCGCCGACGACGCCCCCACCGGGGCGTTCCCGGTCACCCTCACCCACGCCTTCGGGCAGACGACGATCCCCGCCGCGCCGCAGCGGGTCGTGACCGTCGGCTTCAACGACGCCGACTTCGCCCTCGCCCTCGGCGTGAAGCCGGTCGGGGTCCGCGAGAACATCGGCGACTACGACTACGCGAAGCGCCCCTGGGCGCAGGAGGCACTCGGCGGGACGCAGCCGCAGCTGCTGACCGGGTCCCAGATCCCGGTCGAGCAGGTCGCCGCACTCCAGCCCGACCTGATCCTCGGCGTCTACTCCTTCATGGACCAGGCGACCTACGCCGCGCTGTCGCAGATCGCGCCGACCGTCGCCCAGGGCACCCCCGACGGCACGAACGCCGCGGGCTGGGAGGAGCAGACCCGCATCACCGGGCAGGCCACCGGGCGCACCGAGCAGGCCGAGCAGGTCATCGCCGCGACCCGCGCGAAGTTCGACGAGGCCAAGGCGGCCCACCCCGACTTCGCGGGCAAGAACCTGAAGATGGACTTCTTCATCGAGGGCGTCCCCTACGACATGGGAACCGACGACCTGCGCGCCCAGATCTTCGCCGGCCTCGGCTTCACCGTCCGGCCGGACTCGCAGACCCTCTCGCTGGAGCGCCAGGGCGACCTCGACAGCGACGTGCTCGTGGTGCTGGGCCGTTCGCGCGCCGAGTCCGAGGCCGACCCGGTGTTCCGCGCGATCCCGGCGGTCCAGCAGGGCCGGGTCGCCTACCTCGGGCCGTTCGAGACCGAGTTCGCCGCCGCGCTGGGCTACTCCAGCCCGCTGTCGCTGCCCTACGCCATCGACTCCGTCGCGCCGCAGCTCGACGCGGCGCTGCAGGGCCGGGCCCCCGGCAGCTGAGCCGGCGCCCGCGCACCGGTGCCGTGAACGTCACGTCACCGGTGTGCGCAACCCCTTGTCCCGCCCGGCCGCGCCGACGACTGTGATCGCGGCCCCGTCAGGGCGGCGGGCCACGGTGAGGGGGCTCGGTGACTTCGACGCGGGAACGACGGCGCGGCTGGACCGTGGTGCACGGCGGCAAGGCCCCGCCGCCCGGCGAGGTCGTGGGCCCGCACGAGCGGCTGTCCTGGCCGCGCACCGTCGGCCTCGGCGGCCAGCACGTGATCGCGATGTTCGGGGCGACGTTCGTCTTCCCGGTCCTCATGGGACTGAACCCGAACATCGCGATCCTGATGTCCGGCGTCGCGACCGCGCTGTTCCTGCTGATGACCCACGGCCGGATCCCCAGTTACCTGGGGTCCTCGGCGTCGTTCGTCGGCGGGGTCGCGGCGATCCGCGCCCAGGGCGGGGACTCCGCGGCCGTGACCGGCGCGATCGTCGTCGCCGGGGTGGTGCTGCTGCTGGTCGGCGTGGTCGTGCACCTGGTCGGCGCCCGCGTCGTGTCCCGGCTGCTGCCACCCGCGGTGACCGGCGCCGTCGTCATGCTGATCGGGTTCAACCTCGCCGGGGTCGCCTCGACCGTCTACTGGCCACAGGACCAGTGGGCCGCGCTGGTGACGATGGTCGTGGTGATCGCCGCCGCGGTACTGCTGCCGGGGTTCTGGGGCCGGATCGGGGTGCTGATCGGCCTGGTCGCCGGGTTCGCCTTCTCGCTGCTGCTCGACGCCACGACCGGCCCGATCACCGCGCCCGACGCGAGCGGGGACGTCGGCACCCGGATGCGGGTCGACCTGTCCGGGGTCGGGTCCGCGGACTGGGTGGGCCTGCCGCCCGCCACCCAGACCGGTCCGGACGGCATGGAGATCGCCGGCTGGCACTGGCCGACGTTCTCGTTCGCCTTCGCGCTCCTCGTGCTGCCCTCGGTGATCGCGCTGATCGCGGAGAACGCCGGGCACGTCAAGGCCGTCGAGGGGATGACCGGCGAGCGCCTCGACCCGTACCTGGGCCGGGCCCTGGCCGCGGACGGCGCGGGCACCACGCTGGCCGGCCTGGTCGGCGGCTCCCCCACCACGACCTACGCGGAGAACATCGGCGTGATGGCCGCGACCCGCGTCTACTCCACCGCCGCGTACTGGGTGGCCGCGGCCGTCGCGGTGCTGCTGGGGTTCTGCCCGAAGTTCGGGGCGCTGATCGTCGCGGTGCCGGGCGGGGTGCTCGGCGGGCTCACCGTGGTCCTCTACGGCATGGTCGGGCTGCTCGGGGCGGCCATCTGGATCCGCAACGGGGTCGACCTGGCCCACGCCGCGAACCTGGTGCCGCTGTCCGCCGGGCTGATCATCGGCATCGGCGGGGCGAGCCTGTCGGTGGGCGGGTTCGAGCTGTCCGGGATCGCGCTGGGCACGATCGTGGTGCTCGTCGGCTACCACGCCCTGCACGCGCTGCTCCCCGCCGACCGGCGCCCCTCCGGGGACGGGGACGGCGGGCCGCTCGGCTGAGGCTCAGGCCGCCGTGCGCACCATGACGACGGCGTCCTTGTGCGGCAGCGCGATCCGCTCGGCCTCGTCGAACCCGGCCCGGCCGAACGCCCCCCGCGCGGCGGTGTAGCGGGCGTCGGGCTCGGCGAGCACCCGCGGGCACCCCGCGGCGGTCAGCGCCTCGGCGACCGCGGCGAGCAGCGCGCCACCGGTGCCACGCCGGTGCGCGGCACCGACGCAGACGTGCACGCCGACGTCGCCCGGGCCGACCGGGAACGCGCGGGCCAGCGCGTGCCGCACCGGGCGGAAGATCTCCAGGTACGCGATCGGTCCGGCGGCCGGGTCGCCGGCGGGCTCCACGAGCACGGCGGCGGTACCCGACCCGGCGCCGTGGCCGTCCAGCTCACGAGCCCAGCGCTCGTCGGGCCAGGGCTGACCGAAGAAGCGCACCACCTCGGGCCTGCGCATCCAGTCCCCGACGGTGCGCAGGTCGGCGCCGTGCGGACGGGCCGGACGCAGCAGGTACTCCCCCGCGCGGCCGGGCACCGGCGGGTCGGTCACCGCCGGCGCACCCGCCCGCAGCAGCGGGTTCGGCGTGCGGTGCCACCGGGCCGGGTGCAGGACCGGGCGACGCCACAGGTGCGCCGCGGTCAGCCAATGATGCAGCAGCCGCCGCACCCGGCCGGGGCGCTCGGCGTCACGGGCCGCGGCGAGCCGCTCGGCCAGCGCGGTGAGCTCCGAGCACTCCGGCCGAGCCGCCGGGCCGGTTGCCCCGACCAGCGGCAGCAGGCCCGACACCAGTACCCGGTCGGTCAGGTCGGCGTCGGAGACGCGACCCGCCTCGTGGTGCAGCAGGGCCAGCGCGACCGCCACCGGGTCGGTGCCACCGACGGGCTCCGGCGGGGCGCCGGCCGGCCCCTGTTCCGGGGCGGGACCGTCGGCGGCCGCCGGGACCGGACCCGGCGGCAGCGGTCCGGGGCCGCCGCGGGCGGCGAGCTCGGTACGCAGCGCGGCGGCCAGCTCGTCGGGACCCGGGTGGGGGTCGACGGCACCGTCGGTCGTGGCCAGGGCGATCCGGGAGAACCAGTGCAGGCCGACCGGCGAGGCGTGCTCGACCTCGGCGACGACGTCCATCCCCACCGCGGGCAACGGCAGGACCAGCGGACCCGGCGCCGGATCGGCGCCGATGTCGAGGAGGGCGTGTCGCAGGATCCGTTCCCGGCGGGCGTCGGGAGTCATCAGGTCAGGTAACCCCCCATGCGGCGGAAGTGGTCGCCGGCGACGTGCTCGACCCCGTCGGCGTCCTTGACCCGCTGCAGGACCAGGCCGTACTGGCCGCCACGCCAGGCGTCCGGCCCGGCGACGACGACCACCCCGCTCCCCTCGCGGGCGAAGATCCGCCCGTTGGTCCCGCCGCAGCGCTCCCGCGACACGGTCGCCTCCAGCACCCGCAGCCGCGCCCCGTCGTGCAGGCACCAGGCGTTCGGGTACGGCCCGGTCTGCGCGCGCACCAGGTTGACCAGGTCGGCCGCCGGACGGTCCCAGGGGATGCGGTTGTCCTCGTCGGCCCGCTTGTGGAAGAACGACGCGTGCGCCGGGTCCTGGGTGAGCCACTCGTGCGGACCGTGCTCGACCCGGTCGAACGCCTCGAGCGCGAGCGGTCCGAACAGGAGCACGGTGCGCTCGAACAGGTCCTCGGTGGTGTCGGTCGGGGTGACCGGCACCGTGCGCTGGCAGATGATCGGGCCGCGGTCGAGCTCGGCGTCCATCCAGTGCGCGGTCACGCCCACCTGGCTCTCGCCGTTGATCAGCGCCCAGTTCAGCGGGGAGAACCCGGCGTAGCGCGGGAGCAGCGAGTCGTGGGTGTTGACCGTCCCGCGGGGCGGGGCGGAGAACACCTGCGGGGAGATCCAGGTGCGCCAGTTGCAGGCCACCCCGATGTCGGCACCGGACCCGGTGATCGCGGTGACCAGCTCGGCGTCCACGGCCTTCTCCCGGTAGAGCACCGGGATCCCGTGCTCACGGGCCAGGTCACCGAGCGACTCCTGGAAGATCACCGGGGACGGCTCGCCCTCCTCCGGGTGGCTGACGACGAGCACCACCTCGTGCCGCGAGTCCAGCAGGTCGGCGAGCAGCCGGGCTCCCCACTTCTGGTATCCGAACAACACGACACGCACGAGGTGTCGACCTCCTCCTGGGACGGGACCCGATGACGGGCGGCGACCGGTGCGCCGACCGGGGAGCGGCGAGACACACCCCGCCCTCATGATCGCCACGCGCTGGTGAGGTTAGCCTCTCTTCATGACCGAGCACAGGGGCACCGGTGACGCACGGGTCACCGCACGCGAGGTGGTCCGCAGCACGATCAGGTCGTTCCGCGGCCGGGTCGCCGCGGCCACCGTCCTGCTCTGCGGGCACCAGGTGGGTGAGGCGCTGGTACCGGTCCTGGTGGGCGTGGTGATCGACCGCGCGGTCGCGACCGGCGACGTCGGCAGCCTGGTGATCTGGCTGCTGGTACTGGCCGCGGACTTCGCGATGCTGTCCTACAGCTACCGGTTCGGCGCGCGGCAGGCCCTGCACGCCGACCTGCGTGCCGACGCCGGGCTCCGCACCCGCGTGGCGGCGCGGCTGCTGGACCACCGGGGCGGCGCCGAGACCGGCAGGCTGCCCGGGTCGGTCACCTCGATCGCCGTCGCCGACGCCAAGCGAGTCGCGGTGATGAACTTCTGGATCCCGACGGCGGCGGCCGCGGCGGCGGCGCTCGTCGTCGCCGCCGTCGCGCTGCTGCGGATCTCGCTCCCCCTGGGCCTGCTCATCCTGCTCGGCACCCCGCCGCTGCTGTGGCTGATCGGCCGGGTCGGCCGGCCGCTGGAGCGGCGCAGCGGCGCCGAGCAGGAGCGGGCCGCACGCGCGGCGGGCACCGCAGCCGACCTGGTGTCCGGGATCCGCGTCCTCAAGGGACTGGGCGCCGGGCCCGCCGCGGCCGAGCAGTACGCGGCCAGCAGCCGCACCGCGCTGGGCGCCACGCTGCGGGCGACCCGCGCCGAGGCCGGTTTCCTCGGCACCGTCCAGCTCGCGAACGGCCTGTTCCTCGCGGTCATCGCGCTCGTGGGCGGCCTGCTCGCCCTCGACGGGTCCATCACCGTCGGCAACCTGGTCTCCGCGGTCGGGCTCGCCCAGTTCCTCGTCGGGCCGCTGCAGACCCTCGGCATCGCCGGGGCGCGCTTCGCCCAGGCGCGGGCCTCGGCCGGGCGGATCGCCGAGATCCTCTCCGCGCCGCCCGCCGTCGGCCCCGGCCACGACGGCCGCGATGCCGGCCCCACCGCCGACCCCACCGACCCCGTCGCCGCGCTGGCGGTCACCGGGCTGCGGCACGGCCCGCTCGACGGCCTCGACCTGCAGGTGCCCGCCGGTCAGCTGCTCGGCGTGGTCGCCAGCGACCCGTCCGCGGCGACCGCACTCGCCCGCTGCCTGGCCCGCGACATCGCACCCGAGGAAGGGCGGATCCTGCTCGGCGGCACCGGCGTCGACGACCTCGCCCCGGCCGCCACCCGGTCCACGCTGCTGGTCGCGGCGCACGACGCGCACCTGTTCACCGGCACCGTCCTGGATAACGTCACCGCCGCGACCCGCGACGGCGCCGCGGGGTCCGCGACGGTCGCGGCGATGGCCGCGGCCCGCGCCGACCAGGCCGTCGAGGCCCTCCCGCAGGGCGCGGACACCCCGGTGACCTCGCGCGGCAGCTCACTGTCGGGCGGGCAGCGCCAGCGGGTCGCACTGGCCAGGGCGCTGGCCGCCGATCCCCCGGTCCTGGTGCTGCACGACCCCACGACCGCCGTCGACGCCGTCACCGAGACCGAGATCGCGGCCCGGCTGCGCGAGCACCGCACCGGCCGCACGACCGTGCTCCTCACCACCAGCCCGGCGCTGCTCGCGGTCACCGACCGCGTGGTGGTGCTGCGCGACGGCCGGGTCGTCGCGGACGCGACGCACACCGAGCTGATGACCGACGACACCGACTACCGCAGGGTGGTGACCGGATGACCACCGGGACCGAGCCGTCCGGACCCCGTCTGCTGCCCGTCGCCGACGGGCGCCGCACCCGCGCCGTCCTCGGCGAGCTGCTCCGGCCGCGCCGCGGGACGGCCGTCGCCGCCCTCGTCGCGCTGGTCGCCGGGTCGGCGGTGAGCCTGGTGGCGGCACCGCTGCTGGGCCGGATCGTCGACCTCGCCGCCCGCGGGGCGGCGCCGTCGGCGCTGACCGCGCCGGTCGCCGCGCTGGCCGGGGTCGCGGTCGTCCAGGGTGTGCTCGCCTTCGCCGGGATCGCGCTGATCGCCCGGGTCGGGGAGACGATGCTGGCCCGGCTGCGGGAGCGCTTCGTCGCCCGCGCGCTGGACCTGCCGCTGGACACCCTGGAGCAGGCCGGGTCCGGTGACCTCACCGCGCGCGTCACCGACGACGTCAAGGTCGTCGGCGAGGCGGTGCGCGAGGCGCTGCCCGAGTTCGCCAGGGCCGCACTGATCATCGGCCTGACCCTGGTCGCGCTCGCCGCGCTGGACTGGCGGTTCCTGCTCGGCGCGCTGCTGGCGGTGCCGATCCAGGTGGCCACCGCCCGCTGGTTCCTGCGTCACTCCGGCCCGCTCTACGACGACGAGCGCATCGCGGGCGGGGCCCAGCAGCAGCAACTGCTCGACACCGCGGCCGGGGTGAGCACGGTGCGCGCGTTCCGCCTCACCGACGACCACCTGGACCGGGTCCGTGCCCGCGCCGAGGCCGTCGCCGGGATCGGGCAGCGGCTCGTGGTGCTGCAGACCCGCTTCTTCGGCCGGCTCAACGCCGGTGAGGTCCTCGGTCTGAGCGGCGTGCTGGTCGCCGGGTTCGTGCTGGTCGGCAGCGGCAGCACGACGATCGGTACGGCGAGCGCGGCGGCGCTGTACTTCATCAACCTGTTCACGCCGATCAACATCATGCTGTTCCAGCTCGACGCCGCCCAGTCCGCGGTCGCCGGGTTGCGGCGCATCGTCGGCGTCGCCGAGATCGACCCGCCCGCCCCGCCCGCGGACCCGGCGGTGCCCGCCGACGCGCGGGTGCGGGTGCGCGGCCTGACCCACTCCTACGTCGACGGCCACCCGGCACTGTCCGGGGTCGACCTCGACCTGGCGCCCGGCGCCCGGGTCGCGCTGGTCGGGACCAGCGGGGCGGGCAAGTCCACGCTGGCCAAGCTCGTCGCCGGGATGCACACCCCGGACGCCGGATCGGTCGAGATCGGCGGCGTGCCGCTGGAACGCATCGACCAGCGCGGCGGGCGGCCGCCGGTGGTCCTGGTGACCCAGGAGGTGCACGTGTTCGCCGGGCCGCTCGCCGAGGACCTGCGCCTGGCCCGCCCGGACGCCACCGACGACGACCTGCGCGCCGCCCTGGCCACGGTCGGCGCGGCGCCCTGGGTGGACCGGCTGCCCGACGGGCTGGAGACCGTCGTCGGGGACACCGGGCACGCGCTGACCGTGGTGCAGTCCCAGCAGCTCGCGCTGGCCCGGCTGGTGCTGGCCGACCCGCCGGTGGTGATCCTCGACGAGGCGACCGCCGAGGCCGGCAGCGCCGGCGCGGCGGAGCTGGAACGCGCCGCCGACGCCGCGCTGGCCGGCCGCACGGCCGTCGTCGTGGCGCACCGGCTCAGCCAGGTCGCCGACGCCGACCTCGTGCTGGTGCTCGAGGGCGGGCGGACCGCGGAGACCGGCACGCACGCCGAGCTGGTCGCCTCCGGCGGCCGCTTCGCCCAGCTGTGGCAGGCCTGGACGGGTCTGCGCGGTGAGTCCGTCCGGCGTACCGGCGACTGAGGTAAGGATCTCTTGACCTGGCCTGCGACTTAGGTAAGCCTCAACTGCCACATCGGATCACCGGGCAACGACGGCCCCGTCGTCCCGGGTCGAGAGAACAGGAACGTCATGCCTCACGCCTCACCGTCCAGGGGACGGTTCCGTCCACTGCTCGTCGCCCTGCTCGGTGTCCTCGTCCTCGCCGGGTGCTCGTCGGCGCCGTCGGGCGGCGGCGCCGAGGCCCCCGCGGCCCCGGCCGCGTCCGGCACCTTCCCGGTGACCGTCGAGCACAAGTACGGCTCCACCGAGATCACCGCCGAGCCCGAGCGGGTCGTGACCCTGGGCTACACCGACCCGGACGCGCTGCTCGCCGTCGGGATCGCGCCGGTCGGCATCGTCGACTGGTTCACCCAGCCCCCGGCCGGTAACACGTGGCTGTGGCAGGAGCAGGGCTTCGCCGGGCAGACCCCCGAGGTCGTCGGCGTCCGCGAGGAGTACCAGCTGGAGAAGATCGCGGCGCTCCAGCCGGACCTGATCATCGCGTCGTACTCGGGCATGACCCAGGAGCAGTACGACCAGGTCTCCCGGATCGCGCCGACGGTCGCGCAGCCGAAGGGCTTCGAGGACTACACCGCGTCCTGGCAGGTCATGACCCGGGAGATCACCAGGGCCGTCGGCCGTGAGCAGCAGGGCGACGAACTGATCGCCGCGACCGAGAAGAAGATCGCCGACGCCAAGGCCGCGCACCCCGACTGGGCGCAGCAGACCGCCGTCGCGGTCTCCTACGACACCCCGAACTACTTCGCGTTCGCCGGTGGCGACATCAAGGCCGACCTGCTCGCCCAGCTCGGCTTCCGCGCCCCCGAGGCGATCACCCGGGCCGCGGCCGGGACGAGCGAGGCGCAGCTGAGCCCGGAGCAGGCCGGCGAGTTCGACGTCGACAAGCTGCTCGTGCTCGCCCCGACCGAGGCCGCGAAGGCCGAGATCCAGGCGCGTCCGGAGTTCAGCAGGCTCGACGCCGTCCAGCAGGGCCGGGTGCTGTGGATGCTCAGCTCCGACCGCACCGAGCCGCTGCCCGCCGCGCTGAGCTACGGCAGCGTGCTCAGCCTGCCGTACGCGATCGACAAGCTGGTGCCGGAGCTCGAGGCGCTCCCCGCCACCCAGGGCTGACCCCGGGGCGCACCCCGCGCACACGAGAGGGGGCCGGTCGCACCGCGACCGGCCCCCTCCGTCGTGCTCAGCCCTGCCCGGTCACCTCGCGCAGCGCCGCACCCCACCGCCGGCCGAGGTCGGCGACGACGGCGTCGTCGAACACCGCCACCGGGTGGATCAGGTCGGCGTGCACCCGGGGTCCGTCCACGCCGTCGACGGTGCGGGCGATGACGGTCAGCGGGAACCGCTGACGCATGTCCGGCTCGACGGCGACGTCGAGGACGTCGTCCTCGTCGGCGAAGCCCCAGTCGCGCGGGGCGCGCCGGTCGAACCGGCCCAGGTAGTTGAACTCGATCTCGGGCAGCGGAAGCGGCGCGAGCTCCGCGGCGGTGTCGGGGTTCAGGTGGCGCAGCAGGCCGAATCCGACGCCGTGGTCGGGCTCGCCGTCGAGGTCGGCGACCAGCCGGTCGCGCACCTGCCCGGCGGGTCCGCGCGGGTCGACCGCGACCGGCCGGATCGCGGTGAACCAGCCGACGGTGCGGGACAGGTCCGGTCGCGCCGCGACGGCCTCCTCCTCCCGTCCGTGTCCCTCCATCGCGAGCGGCACGACCCCCTCGGCGGGGGCGCCGTGGTGGCGCGCGAGGCCGGCGACGGCGATCCCGAGCCCGGCGGCCAGTGCCCGGTCCGCACCGGCGGCGAGGACGGCGGCCGACAGGTCCGCGGGCAGCTCCACCGGGTGCACCCGGTTGGTGCCGTGCCGGTCGCGGTCCGGGTCGAAGGGCGTCGCCAGCGGCAGTGCCACCCGCGGTCCGGCCAGGACCGACCGCCACCGGCCGGTCTCGGCGACCCGCTGCGGGCGGGCGGCCTCGGCGGCGAGCATCGACGCCCAGGCGCGGTAGGACACCGGGACCGGCGGCGGCGACGGCTCGCGCCCCGCGTCCTGGGCGGCGACGGCACCGGCGAGATCGTCGAGCAGGATCCGCCACGACACCCAGTCCACGGCGACGTGGGCCACCACCAGCAACAGGCGGCCGGGGGCGTCCGGTCCGGCGTCGAACCAGACCGCCGACAGCATCGTGCCGGAGCCGGGGTCGAGCCGGTCGCGCGCGGCGAGTGCCTCCTCCCCCAGCTGCTCGCGCACCTGGTCGGCGGTGTTCGCCGCGCTGACCGGCACCTCCCGCAGCACGGGGCCGGGCACCGCGGCCGGGACCTCCAGGCCGTCGGCGGTGCGCCGGGCGCGGAGCATGCCGTGCGTGGCGAGCAGCGCGCCCAGGGCGCGGCGCAGCACCGGCCCGGTCAGCCCGGCCGGCGTGCGCACCAGCACCGACTGGTTGTAGCCGGGCGCGTGCGGGTCGACCTCGGTGAGCCAGTCCAGGATCGGGGTGGACCCGACCGGCCCGACGCCGTCGTCGTGGGTGTGGTCGTGCGCGACCGGCTCGGCGACGGTGGCCAGCCCGGCGACCGTGCGCTGCCGGAACACCTGGCGCGGGGTGAGCGCCAGCCCGGCCGCGCGGGCCGCGGACACCAGCCGGATCGCGATGATCGAGTCCCCGCCGAGGGCGAAGAAGTCGTCGTCGGCGCCGACCCGGTCGACGGCCACCAGCTCGGCGACCAGCCCGGCCAGCACCCGTTCCGGACCTTCGGCGGGCTCCCGGCCGCTGCCGGTCGCGGCGGCGGGCTCGGGCAGCGCCCGCTTGTCGACCTTCCCGTTCGGGGTGCGCGGCAGCGGCCCGTCGAGCGCGACGAGGTGCGCCGGGACCATGTGCTCGGGCAGCCGCCCGCGCAGGTGCTCGGCGAGGCCGGCGGGCACCGAGGTGCCGCCGCCCGCCGGGACGACGTAGGCGTCGAGCCGGGTGACCGGGCCCCGCCGACGTACGACGACCGCGGCCTGCGCGACGTCCGGGTGCGCGGCCAGGACGGCCTCGATCTCGCCGGGCTCGATCCGGTAGCCGCGGATCGTGACCTGGTCGTCGGAACGGCCGAGGAACTCCAGGACCGGCTCGCGGTCGGGGTGCTCGGCGCCGTCGTCGAAGCGCAGCCGGACGCGGTCGCCGGTGCGGTACATCCGGGCGCCCGGCTCCCCGAACGGGCAGGCCACGAAGCGGTCCGCGGTGAGGGCGGTGCGCCCCAGGTAGCCGCGGGCCAGCCCGGCCCCGGCCACGTACAGCTCGCCGGGGACGCCGGGCGGGACGGGGGTGAGGGCGTCGTCGAGGACGTAGGTCCGCACGCCCGGGTCGGGGCGCCCGATCGGTGACCGGAACGCGGTGCCCGGCCGCGAGTGCCACAGCGTGGAGTTCACGGTGGCCTCGGTGAGCCCGTAGGCGACGTGCAGGTCCAGGTGCGCGCCCCAGCGGTCGATCAGGTCCGGCGGGACGGCCTCGGTCCCGGCGAGCACCGTCGACCCGGCCGGGAGCGACGCCTCCGGCGGCAGCGCGGTGATCAGCGACGGCGGCAGGATCAGGTGCGTGAGCCGCTGCTCGGCGAAGAACCCGGTCAGCTCGGACGGGTCGGCGTCGCGGCCGCGCAGCCGCTCCGGGGCGACGACGAGCCGGGCCCCGGAGCACAGCGCCATGCACAGCTCGAACACGAGCACGTCGAAGCCGGGCGCGGAGAACTGCAGGACCCGGGAGTCCTTGGTGAGCCGCATCCGGTCGCGGGCCAGCTCCAGCAGCTCGCCGATGCCGGCGTGCGGCAGGACCGCGCCCTTCGGGCGTCCGGTCGAGCCCGAGGTGTAGATGACGTAGGCGGCGCCCGCCGGGTCGGTGGGCGGGTCCTCCGGAGCCGGGCCCGGCTCCGGAGGCGCCGGGACGAGGTGGGTGACGCCGTCGACGGCGGGCAGCAGGGCCGCGGCGTCGCCGGTCGTCACGATTAGTCGGGTGCCGGAGTCGGTGAGCAGGTACTCCAGCCGCTCGGCGGGCAGGTTGAGGTCCAGCGGCAGGAACGCGCCACCGGCGCGCAGCACCGCCAGCACCGCGACGACCATCTCGACCGACCGCGGCACCGCGACCCCGACGACGGTCTCCGGGCCGACGCCGCGGGCGCGCAGCTCGCGGGCCAGAGCGGCGGTCTCGACGTCGAGCCCGGCGTAGTCGAGCTCGCGGTGCTCGTCGGCGACGGCGACCGCGGTGGGCCGGTCGGCGACGGAGCCGGCGACCATCTCCCACATCGTGCGGGCGGCCGGGACCGGGCCGCCGTCGAGGGCGCGGCGGGCCCGGGCGGCCTCCCCGGCCGCGGCGACGTCGATCCGGCGGACCGGGCGCCGCGGGTCGGCCACGACGGCGCGCAGCACCGTGGTCAGCCGCTCCCCCAGCGCGTGCACGGTCGCGGCGTCGAACAGCTCGGTGCGGTACAGCAGCCGCACCCCCAGCGGTTCCTCCGGCCCGCCGTCGCGGAATTCGACGACCAGGTCGAACTGGGCGCGGGCGGGCGGCTGCGGCTGCTCGCCGACGGTGACACCGGGCAGGACCAGGCCCGACTCGCGGGCGGTGCCACCGGCGCGGTGCACCACCATCACCTGGAACAGCGGGGTGGTGTCGGCGCTGCGGTCCGGGTTGACCGCGCGCACCACCGACTCGAAGGGCACGTCGGCGTGCGCGAACGCCTCCAGGTCGGCAGCCCGGACCCGGTCCAGGACCTCGGTGAATCCGGGGTCGCCGGACAGGTCGGTGCGCAGCACCAGGGTGTTGACGAAGAACCCGACGACGTCCTCCAGTGCCTGGTCGGCGCGGCCGGCGACGGGGGCGCCCAGCGGGATGTCGTCGCCGGCGCCGAGGCGGTGCAGCAGGACCGCGACCGCGGCCCGGGCGAGCATGAAGGTGCTCGCACCGGCGGCGCGCGCCGTGCGGCGCAGCTCGGCGCCGAGCGCGGGGTCGATCGGCACGTCGACCGCGTCGCCCGCCATCGTCGGCGACGCCGGCTCGGGCCGGTCGGTCGGCAGGTCCAGGCGCTCGGGCAGCCCGGCCAGGGTGCGGGTCCAGAACCCGAGCTGGCGGCCCGCGACCGACGACGGGTCGGCCGGGTCGCCGAGCAGCTCCCGCAGCCACAGGGTGTGGTCGGCGTACTGCACCGGCAGCGGGGTGAGGCGGGGCGCGCGGCCCGCGGACCGGGCCGCGTAAGCGGTCGCGAGGTCGGCCAGGAACGGCCGGTCGGACCACTCGTCGGTGGTGACGTGGTGGAGCACGAGGACCAGTACGTGCTCGCCGGTGTCGGACTCGGTGAGCAGCAGCGCCCGGACCGGCACGTCCGATCCCAGGTCGAACGGGCGCCGGATCTCCGCCGCCACCTCCGCCGGGGTGGCGGCGGCGTCGACGGTGCGGCGCACGAACGGCACCCGGGCCGCCGCGGCGTCGACGACCACCTGGACCGGGACGCCGTCGCCCCCGTCGACGAGCAGGGTGCGCAGCGACTCGTGGCGGGCGACGACGTCGTGCAGCGCCTGCTCCAGTGCGTCGGCGTCCAGGGCTCCGGCCAGCCGGAAGGTGATCGGGAAGTGGTAGGCGCTGTCGCGGCCCGCGTCGGCGTCGAGCCGGTCGAGGACCCAGAGCCGGTGCTGCGCCGACGACGCGGGCAGCGGCTCCGGGCGGGGCCGCGGCGCCAGCACGGGGCGGGCAGGACCGCGCTCGGCGCCGGCCGCGTCACCGGCGTCGAGGTGGGCGGCGAGCCGGGCCGGTGTCGGCTCGGTGAACAGGTCGCGGATCGACACCTCGGCCCCGAGCGCGGTGCGCAGCCGGGCGACGATCCGGGTGGCGAGCAGCGAGTGCCCGCCGAGGTCGAAGAAGTCGTCGTCCACGCCGACCTCGTCGAGGCCGAGGACCTCGGCGAACACCGTGCAGAGGGCCTGCTCGGTCGCGGTCTCCGGGGCCCGCGACGGCGCCGCGGCGGCGCGGGCGTCGGGGACGGGCAGCGCGCGGGTGTCGAGCTTGCCGTTGGCGGTCAGCGGCAGCTCGTCGAGCAGCACGAACGCCGACGGCACGAGGTGGTCGGGCAGGGCTGCCCGCAGGTCCTCGCGCAGCACCGGGACCAGCTCGGCGGCGAACCGGGCCGCGGCCGGGTCGGTCGCCTCGGGCGCCGCCGGGTCCCCGGCGCGGTGCAGCCCGACCAGCGGACGGCCCGCCGGATCGGCCTCCACGAGCACGACGTCGAGCACGCCGGGCCCGTCCGGGGACCAGGTCGGCTCGGCGTCGCGGCCGTGCCGGGCGGCGAGGGCGCGCAGCGCGTCGGGCTCCGGGCCGTCGGCCGGGCGGCCCTGCTCGGTCGCGAGCCGCACGTCCGGGACGCCGGTGAGGCGCAGGCCGGTGGCCCCGGCCTCGGCGAGCAGCCGGTCGAGGTCGTCGAGCGAGGACAGGTCGGTGCCCCAGCGCAGGGTGCGGGCCGGGTCGGCGCGGCGCACGTCGGCGCCGGGCAGGTGCAGCTCGACGTCGTAGCGGTGGCGGGTCAGCTCGTTGTGGGCGTCGCCGCGCTTGGCGCGCACCGCGACCTCCGCGCCGAGACCGGCCGCGACCCGGTCGAAGAACGCCGGGGCGAGCAGCAGCTCCTTCTCCAGGGCCAGCGACCGCTCCGCCGCGGCGTCGACCGCGGCGGGGTCGGCCCCGTCTCCGAGCCGGGTCCGGGCGATCGCGGTGTGGAACGCGTGCAGCGTGTCCGGGCGGCGCACGTCGCCGACGACGATCCGGCCACCGGGGGCGAGCAGCTCCGCGGCGCCGGTGAGGACCCGCTCCAGGTAGCCGGCGTCGGGGAAGTACTGCACCACCGAGTTGATCACGACGGTGTCGAAGTGGCCCCGCGGCAGCCCGGACAGGTCGTCGGCGGGCCGGGTGTCGAGCTCGACGTGGCCGTAGCGGGCCGGGTCGTCGGCGAGCGCGGTGCGCAGCGCGGTGATCACCGGCTCGGCGAGGTCGGTGCCGCGGTACTCGGTGACCTCGGGGGCGAGCGGGCCGAGCAGCAGCCCGGTGCCCACCCCGATCTCCAGCACCCGCTGCGGACTCAGTGCCCGGATCAGGTCGACGGTCGCGGCCCGCCACTGCGACATCTGCGCGAACGGGATGGGATCGCCGGTGTAGGAGGAGTCCCAGCCGGCGTAGTCCTCGGTGGACACCGCGACCGGGATCCGGGAGTACTCCTCGGAGTAGATCGCGCGCCACTCGTCGACGGCGCCGGCGGCGGTGGCCGCGCGGTCGGCCTCGTCGGGGGCGGCGGGGACGACGTAGCCGACCAGCCGGAGCGACCCGCCGTCCGGGGCGGGGACCGGGACGACCGCCGAGCGCGACACCAGCGGGTGCCGGTCGAGGCGGGCGGTGACCTCGCCGGGCTCGACGCGGTGCCCGCGGATCTTCACCTGGTCGTCGGTGCGGCCCAGGAAGTCGAGCAGCCCGCCGGTGCCGGGGCGGCGCCGGACCAGGTCACCGGTGCGGTACATCCGCCCGCCCGGGCTCCACGGGTCGGCGACGAACCGCTCGGCGGTCAGCGCGAACCGGTCGAGGTAGCCGCGGGCCAGGCCGTCGCCGGCGATGTACAGCTCACCGGCGACGCCGTCGGGCACCGGGCGCAGCCACGGGTCCAGGACGTGCGCGACGGTGTTGCTGATCGGCTTCCCGACCGCCGGGGTGGCCGAGTCCGCGGTCCCGGTGCCGAGGGTGTTGATCGTGTACTCGGTGGGGCCGTAGAGGTTGTAGCCGAGCACGCCGTCGGCATCGCGCAGGGTCGACCAGACGGCGTCGGACACGGCCTCGCCGCCGAGCAGCACCAGCGGCATCGGGCGCCGGGCGAGCAGCCCGGTCTCCAGCAGCGCCGCGGCGTAGGTCGGGGTCACGTTGACGACGTCGACCTCGTGGGTGTCGCAGTAGGACACCAGCCGGTGCGCGTCGCGGCGCAGCTCCTCATCGGCCACGTGCACCTCGTGCCCCTCGACCAGCCAGAGCAGTTCCTCCCAGCTCATGTCGAACGCGAAGGACACGGTGTGCGCGACCCGCAGCCGGGCGTCGGGCCCGCGGCGGGCGCGGACCTCGGCGACCACCGGGTCGAAGATCTCGCGGCGGTGGTTGAGCTGCATGTTCGTCAGCCCCCGGTACGGGGTGACGACGCCCTTGGGCCGCCCGGTGGAGCCGGAGGTGTAGATGACGTAGGCGGGCAGGTCGAGCCGTGCCGGGTTCCCGCGGGCAAAGCTGCCCAGCTCGGCGTCGGGGATCGGGCCGGGGTCCAGTGCGGCGCGCTCGGCCGCGACGGCCGGGTCGTCCAGCGCGACCGTGGGCACACCGGCGTCGGCCAGGGCCGGGGCGACCGCGGTCGTGGTGAGCACCGCGACCGGGCGGGCGTCGCGCAGGGTCTCGACCAGCCGCGCGGCCGGGTGGTCCAGCTCCAGCGGCAGGTACGCCGCGCCCGCGCGCAGCACCGCGAACAGCGCGACGACGGTCTCGGCGGAGCGCGGCAGCCCCAGCGCGACGACGGTCTCGGGCCCGGCGCCGCGGGCGCGCAGCAGCCGCGCGGTGCGGTTCACCGCCGCGTCCAGCTCGGCGTAGGTGAGCCGCACGTCCCCGGCGACGACGGCGAGGTCGTCGCGGGCGAGCGCGGCCCGGTCGGCGAGCAGGTCGGCGACCGTCGCGGTGCCGGTGTCGACCCGGCGCCCGGTGCGGTGCGCCTCGACCTCGGTGCGCTCGTCGTCGCCGAGCGGGTCGATCCGCGCGACCGGGGAGTCGGGGGCGTCGAGCAGACCGTGCAGGACGCGGCGCACCCGCTCGACCCAGCGGGCCGCGGACCGCTCCCCGACGGTGTGCGACAGGGTCAGCCGGAACCGCTCGCCGGGGGTGACCGCGAGGGTCAGGGCGTAGTGCGTGGTGTCGGTGCTGGTCAGGTCGGTGATGCCGTGCCGGGCGCCGAGGTCGGCGACCCGCTGCTCACCGCCCTCGGGGCGGTAGACGAACAGCGTGTCGAACAGCGTCCGGTGCCCGGAGACCTGCTGGATCTCCCCCAGCCCGACGGTCTCGTGCCCCAGCAGCGCGAGCCGCTCGGCCTGCACCCGGGCGAGCAGCTGCGCGCCGGTCTCGCCGGGGCGCAACGCGACCCGGGCGGGCACGGTGTTGAGGAACAGCCCGATCACGTTCTCCACGTCGGGCACGGTCGCGGGCCGCCCGGCGACCGAGGTGCCGAACACGACGTCGTCGCGGCCGGTGCCGGCGGCCAGGGCCAGCGCCCAGACCGTGGAGAGCACGGTGTTGGGGGTGACCGCGGTGGCGCGGGCCAGCTCCCGCAGCCGCGCCGAGGTGTCCGCGTCGAGGTCGAGGTGGGTCTCGGCGACCTCCCGCGGGCCCGCGGCGGGGACCGGCGCGGTGAGGGTGGGCTCGTCGAGCCCGGCGAGTGCGTCCCGCCAGGCGGCCCGGCCGGGCTCCGGGTCGCGGGCGGCGATCCAGGCCAGCAGGTCGTCGTAGCCGCCGCCGGGTGGCGGGGGCGGCGACCCGGCGTAGGTGTCGAACAGCCCCTCCAGGAACAGCCAGGCCGACCAGCCGTCCCAGATCAGCAGGTGGCGGTGGATCAGCAGCCGGTCGCGGCCGTCGCCGCGCAGCACGGTGATCCGGAACAGCGGCGGGGCGCTCAGGTCGAACGGCGCGGTCCGGTCGGCGGCGGTGAGCCGGTCCCGTTCCGCCTGCGAGCCGGTGTGCACCAGACGGACCGGCGGGGCCGGGTCGGCGGCGACGAACTGCACCGGCCCGTCGAGGCCGTCGGCGGTGAACCCGGCACGCAGCGTGGGGTGGCGGCGCAGCATCGCGGTCACCGCGTCGCGCAGCCGGTCGAGGTCGATCTCGTGGTCGAGCTCGACGGTCTCCTGCACGGTGTAGGCGTCACCGGCGGCGGTGACGGTGCCCGCGGTGCCGTCGAGGGTGGCGTGGAAGTAGAGGCCCTCCTGCAGCGGGGACAGCGGCCAGACCCGTTCGACGTCGTCGCCGGCGATCTCCCGCACCCGGGCGAGGACGGCCGGGTCGGGGTCGGGCAGCGGCGGTACCGGCTCGGCGGCCGTCCCGGCCCGACCGGCGACGGCGGCCGGGGTGCGCCCGGCCAGCACGTCGCCGGGCCCGACGTCCAGCCCGGCCCGTCGCGCCCGCGAGGACACCGCGATGGAGGTGATGGAGTCCCCGCCGAGGGCGAGGAAGTCGTCGTCGGGGCCGACCCGGTCGCGGCCCAGGACCTCGGCGAACGCCGCGCACAGCACGCGCTCGACCTCGGTGGCGGGCTCGCGGTCCGACCCGCCCGCGGCGACGTCCGGGGCGGGCAGCGCGGCCTGGTCGAGCTTGCCGTTGGGGGTCAGCGGCATCTGCTCCAGCACGACGACCGCGGCGGGCACCATGGCCTCGGGCAGCACCCGGGCCAGCGCGGCGCACAGCCCGTCGCCGTCGGGAGCGGCGCCGGCGGCGGGCACGACGTAGCCGACCAGCGACGGGGACGGCCCGTCCCGGCGGACGACGACCGCCGCGCGGCCGACCCCGTCGGTTGCGGCGAGCACCGCCTCGACCTCACCCGGCTCGATGCGCTGCCCGCGGATCTTCACCTGGCCGTCGGAGCGGCCGAGGTAGACCAGCTCGCCGTCGACGCGGCGCACGACGTCGCCGGTGCGGTAGAGCCGCTCCCCCGCCGCGCCGAGCGGGTCGGCGACGAAGCGGTCCGCGGTCAGCCCGGGGCGGGCGTGGTAGCCCCGCGCCAGCTGCACGCCGCCGAGGTACAGCTCGCCGGGGACCCCGTCGGGGACCGGGCGCAGGCAGGCGTCCAGGACGTGGGTGCGGGTGTTCGCGACCGGCACGCCGATCGGGACGACGGCGCCCGGGTCGGCGGCGACGGTGTGCGCGGTGACGTCGACGGCGGCCTCGGTGGGCCCGTAGAGGTTGTGCAGCGCCACCCCGGTCAGCGCGTGCCAGCGCCGGGCCGCGGCCGCGGACAGCGCCTCGCCGGAGCAGAACACCCGCCGCAGCGTGGCCGCCCACCGCGGGTCGGCGACGACCTGCTCGGCGGCGAGGAAGCCCTCCAGCATCGAGGGCACGAAGTGCAGCGTGGTGATCCGCTCGTCGCGGACCAGCCGCGCCAGGTACTCGGGGTCGCGGTGCCCGCCGGGGGCGGCGAGCACCACGGTCGCGCCGGTCGAGGGGGCCCAGAAGAACTCCCACACCGACACGTCGAACCCGGCGGGGGTCTTCTGCAGCACCCGGTCGTCGGCAGTGAGCGGGTACGCGTCCTGCATCCAGTCGAGCCGGTTGCCGATGGCGCGGTGGCTGACCACGACGCCCTTGGGCCGCCCGGTCGAGCCGGAGGTGTAGATCAGGTAGGCGGCGTCGTCGGGGTCCGGGTCGGGCAGCGCGGCGGGCACCGGGCCGTCGGTGAGCTCGGCGACGGCGAGGCGGCGCACCCCGGGCAGGTCGGGCAGCGGGTCGGTGCCCGCGGGCATCAGCACGGTGTCGACGCCCGCGTCGGCGGCGGTGAACGCGATCCGCTCCGCCGGATGCTCCGGGTCCAGCGGCAGGTACGCCGCCCCGGCGCGGACGACGCCGAGCAGCGCGACCATCAGCTCGGTCGAGCGCGGCACGGCGATCCCGACGACGCTGCCCGGTCCGGCACCGCGCTCGCGCAGCGCCCCGGCCAGCGCGGCCGAGCGGCGGTCCAGCTCGGCGGCGGTGAGCGTCCCGTCCGGTGCGACGACGGCGGTGCGGCCGGGGTCGGCGGCCAGCCCGTCGGCGACCCGGCGGGCCAGGGTCCGCGGGTCGGCGGCCCGCTCGGGGCCGTGCACACCCTGCTCGGGACGGGTGCGCAGCGGCAGCGCGGCGATCGTGCGCTGCGGGCCGGTGACCAGCGCGGTCAGGGTGCGCTCGAACATCTCGAGCAACAGGCCCGCGGTGGCGTCGTCGACGCGGGCGGTGTCGTGCTTGAGCACGACGGAGGTCTCCCGGCCCGGCCGCACGACCAGCGCGAGCGGGTAGTGCACCGCGTCACGCACCTCCACCCCGGTGACCAGGCCGTTCGCGGTCTGCTCCGCGGCGTAGTTCTCGATCACCACGATGGAGTCGAACAGCTCCCCGCGGCCGCGCTGCAGCTCCGCGAGCCGGACCTGCGGGTGGTCGAGGACGGCGGTGCGGCCGTCCTGCATCCGGCGCAGCGGCGCGGCCGGCGGCTCTCCGGGTGCCCAGCGCATCCGCACCGGGACGGTGTTGACGAACAGCCCGACGGCCTCGCCGATGCCGTCGACGGCGGCGTCGCGGCCGGACACGGTGCTGCCGACGAGCACGTCCCGGCTGCCGGTGAGCGCGCCGACGGTGAGGGCCCAGGCGGTGTGCAGCACCGTCGACGGGGTGACGCCGCGGGCGCGGGCGGCGCGGTCGAGGGCGGCGGTCGCGCCGGCGTCGAGGGTCAGTGCGCGCTGGGCGTGCGGCCGGTCCCCGCCGTCCGGGCGGGTCCGCGGGGCGGGGAGGGCGTCGAGCAGCCGGACCGGTTCGGCGCCGGCGAGCTCCGCGTCCCACACGGCGCGGGCGGCCGCCCGGGCGTCGCCGGTGTCGAGGGCGGTGAGGTGGTCGAACCAGGCGCGCAGCCGCTGTTCGGCGCGGGCGCGCGGCCCGCCGGGGTCCTGCGGGGTGCCGGCGGCCCGGGCGGCGTGGGCCTGCTCCAGCTCGGTGACCAGCAGCGCCACCGACCACCCGTCGAGGACGGCGTGCTGGAAGGTCAGGGCGAGGCGGGTGCGGCCGTCGTCGTGCAGCAGCGCGGCGCGCAGCAGCGGCGGGCGGGCGAGGTCGAACGGGCGGGCCCGCTCGGCGTCGAGCACGGCGGCCGGGTCGGTGCCGCGCACGTCGTGCTCGGTCCACGGCAGCGTGACGCGGTCGGCGACGCCCTGGACGACGCGGCCGTCGGCGCGCTGGGCGAACCCGGCACGCAGCTGCGGGTGCCGTTCGAGCAGGTCGGACAGCGCGGCGCGCAGGGTGCCCGGGTCGACGTCGGCGGGCAGGTCGAGGACCTCCTGCACGACGTAGGAGGTGTCGGCCGGGTCGAGCGCGGCGTGGAAGAAGAAGCCCTCCTGCAGCGGGGACACCGGCCCGGCGAGGGTGACGGGGCCGAGCACGGCGGCCGCGGCGTCGTCGAGGACGGTCGTGTCGGGCCCGGTGGGCGCGGCGACGGCGTGGTGCTCGGTCACGAGCGGCGCGAGCTCGGCGACGGTGCGGTGGGTGAAGACCTGCCGCGGGGTGACCAGCAGGCCGGACTCGCGGGCCCGCACGACCAGCCGGATCGACAGGACCGAGTCGCCGCCGAGGGCGAAGAAGTCGTCGTCGACGCCGAAGCCGGGCACCCCGAGGACCTCCGACACGAGGTCGCAGAGCAGCGCCTCGCGTGGTGTGCCGGGACGGCTGCCGCGGACCTGCGCGGACAGGTCGGGGGCGGGCAGCGCGGCCCGGTCGGTCTTGCCGTTGGCCAGTACCGGCACCGACGGCAGCGGGACGACGGCGGCGGGCACCATCCAGTCCGGGAGCAGGTCGCGCAGGTGCTCGCGCAGGGCGCCGACCAGGGCGTCGACGTCCCGGAACGGGGCCGGGCGGTGGAACGCGGGGCCGGTCGGGTCCGTGCTCGCGCGGTGCAGTGGGCCGGGGTCGACGCCGGGCCGGGAGAACAGCAGCTCGACCGTCGCCCCGGTGCCCCAGGTGCCCTCGGCCGTGTAGCCGAGGGACTCGCCGAGGGCCAGCAGCTCCTCGGGGTCGGCGCCGGCGGGCGGTTCGGGCTCGCCGTCGATGCGGGCGCGGGTGGCGCGGTCGGCGGCCGATCGCAGGTCGGGGACCCCGACCACGCGCACCACGTCCGCGTCGGCACGGGCCGCGCCGTCACCGTCGCGGCCCGCGGCCGGGCCGCTGTCGCCCGCCGGGCCGGGCCCGGCGCCCAGCGCGGCACGCAGGGCGTCGGTGAGCGCGGCCGGGTCGGCCCCGACCGCCTCCCAGTCGAGGACGAGCGGCGCGGTCGCCGGATCGGGCCGCGCGGCGGCGCCGGGCCGGAGCACGACGTCGTAGCGGTAGCGCGAGAGCTCGTCGTGCGCGCGGGCCCGCTTGATCCGGATGCTGCTCGCGTCGAACCCGTCGAGGGCGGTGAAGAACCGCGGCGCGCAGAGCAGCTCGCCCTCCCAGGCGACGGCGCCGTCGAGGGCGCGGCGCAGCTCGGCGGGCTCGGCGTCGGGCCGCCGGGCGGCGACGACCCCGGCGCGGAAGGTGCGCAGCAGCCCGGCGTGCCGGACGTCGCCGACGACGATCGCGCCGCCCGGGGCGAGCAGCGCCGCGGCCCGGGTCAGCACGTCGGTCAGGTACTCCGGGCCCGGGAAGTACTGGGCGACGGAGTTGATCACGATGGTGTCGAAGGGACCGGTGATGCCGTCGAGCTCGTGGGCGGCGGCGGGGGCCAGCTCGACGCGCCCGTGCAGCTCGGGGCGGGTCGCGACCCACCGCGACAGCGCGGCGACGGCCTCGGCGGACACGTCGGTGCCGACGTAGCGGGGACAGTCCGGGGCCAGCTCCGCGAGCAGCAGACCGTTGCCGACGCCGAGCTCCAGGACCCGGCCGGGGCCGAGCTCGCGGATCCGGGCGACGGTGGCGTCGCGCCAGGCCTGCATGTCCGCGCGCGGGATGGGGGTGCCGTCGTAGGTGGAGTTCCAGCCGGCGAAGCCGCCCTCGTAGCCGGTGGGGTCGCCGTCGTCGGCGGAGGTGGCGGCGTAGAGCAGCTCGTGGACGTCGCGCCAGTCGGCGACGCGCTCGGCACCGTCGTCGGCGGGGGTGTCCCCGGCGGTCGCGGGGACGACCCACGCGGTGAGACGCCGGTCCCCCGGCGCGGCCTCGTGCACGCCGACGACGGCCTCGGCGACGTGGGGGTGGGCCCGCAGCGCCGACTCGATCTCGCCGGGCTCGATCCGGTAGCCGCGGACCTTGAGCTGGTCGTCGACGCGGCCCAGGAACTCGAGCTCGCCGCGCTCGTCGACGCGCACGAGGTCGCCGGTGCGGTAGAGCCGCCCGCCCGCGGGCCCGAACGGGTCGGCGACGAACCGCTCCGCGGTCAGGCCCGGCTTGTTCAGGTAGCCCCGGGCCAGACCGGGGCCGCCGAGGTAGAGCTCGCCCTGCTCGCCGTCCGGGACCGGAGCCAGGTCGGGGCCCAGCACGTACGCGTCGGTCATCGGGTCGGCGACCCCGATCGGCACCACCGGCCCGGTCCGCGCCGGGTCGCACCGGCCCAGCGTGGAGTTGACGGTGACCTCGGTCGGACCGTAGGCGTTGAACATCGTCCGGCCCCGTGCCCAGCGCGCTACCAGCTCCGGGGACACCCGCTCGGTACCGGCGCGCAGGGTCGCCGGGGGCAGCGTGACGTCCGGGCCCAGCGCGGCGAGCAGCGCGGGCGGGAGCACCATCACCGTCACCGCGTGCTCGTGGGCGTAGTCGGCCAGCTCGGGCACCGGCAGCCGCAGCTCCGAGGGCACCACGACCAGCCGCCCGCCGGAGAGCAGTGCCATGCACAGCTCCCAGAACGCGACGTCGAAGCCGGTCGAGGCGAACCCGAGGATCCGGTCGTCCGCGCCGAGCCCGAGCCGCTCGGTCTGGGTGGCGACGAGCTGGGTGACACCGCTGTGGGTCAGCACGACGCCCTTGGGCCGTCCGGTGGAGCCGGAGGTGTGGATGACGTAGGCGGCGCCGAGGACGTCGACGTCGGGCACCGGGGCGACCGGGGCGGCGGCGATCGCCGCCCGGTCGGCGTCGTCGTCGAGCAGCACGGTCGGGGTCCCGTCGGGCAGCGGCAGCTCGGCGGCGACACCGGCCGTGCTCAGCACGACGGCCGGGCGGGCGTCGTCGAGCACCAGCGCGGTCCGCGCCGGCGGCTGATCCGGGTCGACCGGCAGGTACGCCGCGCCCGCACGCAGGATCGCCACCTGCGCGACGACGAGGTCCACCCCACGCGGTACGGCGAGCGCGACCAGCCCCTCCGGTCCCGCGCCGCGCCCGCGCAGCACCGACGCGAGGCGCCCCGCCCGCTCGTCGAGCCCGGCGTAGGTGAGCTGCTCGCGGCGCTCCCCCGAGCCGCACTGCACCGCCACGGCGTCCGGCGTGGCCGCGACCTGCCGGGCGAACAGCTCCGGCCAGGTCGCGAGCGCACCGTCCGGCAGCGGTCCCGGGCGCGGGTCGGACGGGGACGGCAGCGTGCGGGTCACGGGAGGCGCTCCAGGGGTGGTGATGCGGGACGGGCGGTGTGGGACGGGTCAGCCGGCAGCGCGTTCGCGCAGGCTGCGCGGCCGCAGGTCGGTCCAGTGCGTCTCGACGAAGGACAGGCACGACGGCTTGTCGGCCGGCCCGTGCTCGACCGTCCAGCCGGCGGGGACCTCGGCGAACGCGGGCCACAGCGAGTACTGGCCCTCGTCGTTGACCAGCGCGTAGAAGCTGCCCTCGGGGTCGTCGAAGGGGTTCGTGGACATGGCTCTCCCTGGGATCGGCGGAACGGGTGGGGTCGCGCTCAGACGACGACGGGCGTCGGCGCCGTCGACGGCACGGGGGCGCCGGTCAGCGAGGCGACGACCTCACCGGACCGGACCGCGATGTTGGACAGCAGTGTCGAGGTGATGCCGTGCGTGTGCTCGGTCGGTCCCTGCAGGTAGAAGCCGGCCCGCACCGCGGTGCCGTCGGCCAGTGCCGTGGTGCCGAGCCGGTAGTCGCGGTGCACGTCGAGCCGGCCGCGGGCGTCGCGGGCGCAGGCCTCGTCGAGGCCGCCGGACAGCAGCCACAGCGGGTCGGCGGGGCGGTAGCCGGTCGCGTAGACGACGGCGTCGGCGGTGATGACCTCGCGCGAGCCGTCGATCAGCGACTCGACGGCCAGCTCCACCCGGTCCCCGACGTCGACCACGTCGGCCACCCGGGACACGTTGCGGAAGCGCAGGCGCTCGGTCCCGGCGACCCGCTCGTGGTAGTGGGTGCGGTAGAGGCCCTCGATGAGCTCCGGGTCGACCACGGAGTAGTTGGTGTTCGCGTGGTAGCCGAGGATGCGGTCCTTGACCTCGTCCGGCGCGGTGTAGAAGTCGTCGACGGCGGCCGGGTCGAAGATCCGGTTGGCGAAGGAGGTGTCGTCGGCGGGGCTGTAGCCGTACCGGGCGAACACCGCGTGCACCTCGGCGGTCGGGAAGGTGCGGTGCAGGTGCTCGACGGTCTCGGCGGCGCTCTGCCCGGCGCCGACGACGGCGAAGCGGGTCGGCTCGGTCCCGGCGAGCTCGCGGGTGCGGAACAGCAGGTCGCGGTTGTGCCAGACGCGGCCGCCCACGGTGATCCCGCGCGGCAGGACGGGGGTGAGCCCGCAGGCCAGGACGACGTTGCGGGCGCGCAGGCGCTCCACCCGGTCCCCGGTGCGGACGACGACGTCGACGAGCTCCACGCCGTTCCCGCCGCGGACCGGCTCGATCTCGACGACCTCGCTGCCGTAGTCGACCGTCACCGCCGACCCGGCGGCCGCGCTGATCTCCCCCAGCCGTGCCGCGGCCCACTCCAGGTAGTCGTGGAACTCGCGGCGGGTCGGGAACGACGAGCCGTAGTTGATGAAGTCGGCGAGCCGGTCCCGGTCGTGGAGGTAGGACAGGAAGGAGAAGCCGCTGGTCGGGTTCCGCAGCGTGACCAGGTCCTTGAGGTGCGAGACCTGCATGGTGGCGTCCTCGAGCAGCATCCCGCGGTGCCACCCGAACCGCTCCTGGCGCTCGACGAAGCGGGCGCTCACCCGCGCGTCGGCCGGGACCGTCGCGTTGTGCTCGAGCAGGGCGATGGCGATGCCGAGGTTCGACGGCCCGAACCCGACCCCCACCACGTCGAGTACCTCCGGGGTGGAGTGGGGGTTCGCGTTCGCGGGGTTCGCCATCACGGTCCTTTCGTTGCTTCGGCACGCCTCAGATAAGGCGAGGCTAACTGCAACACGAAGGTGGATGTCCCGCCTAGGGGGTGATCGCCGAGGCCCGGCCGCGAGGGGCCGTCCGCACTGGTCAGCGCTCTGACGTGACGCAGGTGTCACCCATTGGGAGTACACGACGTCACGGTGCACGTACCGCCGCACGAGGGTGTCGCACGCCCCGTCCGCGCGTCATCAGATCTGATGAGAGGGCCTCCCCTGCCACCCGGGGCGTGAGCGCGCCGGCCGGTGGCGACCCCGGCCGCGCGGCGCCGCGGAACGGCGGCGCCGCGCGGGACGGTCGTGTCCCGCGCGGCGCCGATGACGGTTCACCAGTCCCAGTTGCGCACGAGCGATCCCCCCTCGATCGGAGTGCTTCTCCCCGTCCCGGAACGGACGCCGTTGCGCTCCGCACGTGAGGACGCACGGCGTGCTCCACGATCGAGTGATGACATGGCCAGAGTAAGCGACGGACAACGCTCCGTCACGATTTAACGTGGACCTGAGGCGTTCGCCGTCGGTTCCGGGCCGTTCGGCGCGGATTCCGGCCACCGGGGGACGAACGGCAAGGGCTTGCCTTACCCGCGGGTAGCCTCGGTCCATCCCCTGACGCAGCAGACGAACAGGCAGGCGACGTGACCTCTGGCCCGGTGGCACCGCGCCCGGCTGGGCGCCGCCGTCGTGCGCCGGACGCCCGGTCGCTGCTCGGCCTGCCGCTGCGCCCGCTGCTGCTGGTCCTGGTCGTGGAGACCGCCGCGGTGTCCGCGGTCGTCGCGGGCCTGCTCACCGGGGACCTGCCGGGACGGACCGAGGTGCTGCTCTGCGGGCTGCTGGTGCTGGTGGCCGCGGCGCACACCGAGCTGTCGGTCAACGCCGAGCGCCTGCGGCGCCGGATCGCCGCGACCCGCTACATCAACATGACCTCCGTGTGGACCTTCGCGGCCGCGCTGCTGCTGCCGCCGGGACTCGCGACGGTCGTCGTCGTCGTCATCTACCTGCACCTCTACCTGCGGGTGGCCCGCCCGAGCGGCACGCCGCCGCACCGCCAGGTCTACAGCGCGGCCACCGTGCTGCTCGCCGTGCACGCCGTCGCGGGGCTGCTCGCGCTGGTCGACGGCCGGGCCGGGGCGCTGGCGACCCCGCAGAACGCGGCGCTGGTGCTGGGCGCGCTGGTCGCCTACACGACGGTGAACACTCTCCTGGTCGTGTCGGTGCTGCGGCTGACCGCACCGGGCTCGCGGTTCCTCGCGATCCTGCTGGGCGGCGACATCGGCCTGGAGCTGGCGACGCTGTCGATCGGCGGGCTGGTCGCGGTCGTGCTCGCCAACACCTCCCCCTGGTTCGCGTTGCTCGCGGTGCTGCCGCTGCTCGTCGTCGAGCAGACCACCCTGGTGCGCCAGCTGGAGGCGCAGGTCGACACCGACGCCAAGACCGGGCTGCTCAACCCGGCGGCGTGGCGCTGGCGCAGCCAGCAGATGCTGGAGCGCGACACGCGTACCGACCGGGCCGCCGCGGTGCTGATCCTCGACCTCGACCACTTCAAGGCGGTCAACGACCGGCACGGCCACCTGGCGGGCGACGACGTGCTCCAGGCCGTCGCCGACGTCCTCACCGCCGAGGTCCGCGACCAGGACCTGGCCGGCCGGTTCGGCGGCGAGGAGTTCGTGGTCGCACTCGGCGGGATGCGCGCCGACGACACCCCGGCCGCCCGTGCCCGCGAGGTCGCCGAGCGGATCCGGCGGGGCGTGCGCGCGCTGCAGGTCGACACCGCGACCGCCGGGCTGGTCACCGGGCTGTCGGTGTCGGTCGGGGTCGCGACGACGCCCGACCACGGCACGGACCTCGACGGCCTGCTGGCCGCCGCGGACGCCGCGCTCTACGAGGCCAAGCACGCTGGCCGCGACCGGGTCGCGGTCCGGCGCCCCGCACCACCGGTCGCCGCCGAGGGCGCGACGCCGCCGTTCGGGCTGAGCTTCGGCACCTGAGGCGCCGGGTCACGGCCCCAGCAGCACCCGCGCCAGGTCCTTCCACTGGGGCAGCATCGCGTCGCCCGCGGGGTCGCGCGGGTCGAAGGTGTAGGTCAGCGCGGTCCCCCGCATCGAGGTCAGCAGCAGGTCGCGCAGCTGCTTGAACCGCGGGCGGCCCGCCAGCTCGTCGCCGAACATGCGGGCCATCGACGCGCGGATCGCCGCACCGAGCCGCTTCTCCTCGGGGCGCAGCGCCTCGGCGATCTCGGAGTTGGACCGGGCCGCGGTCCACAGCTCCACCGCCGCCCAGAAGTGCGGCTCGGAGAAGCTCTCCCACAGCAGCTCGATGACCCGGTCGGCGCGTTCGAACAGGCCGACCTGGTCGGCTTGGAGCACCCGTCGCACGCGCTCCTCGGTGTCGGCGACGCGTTTGACCGCGAGGTGCTGCGCCGCCGCGACCAGCAGCCGGTCCCGGCTGGGGAAGTGGTGCAGCAGCCGGCCGCGCGAGACGTCGGCGGCCGACTGGATGGTCAGGGTCGTGGATCCGGAGTAGCCGCCGTCGATGAGGCAGGCGACGGCGGCGTCCAGGATCCGGGCGCGGCTGTCCGAGGACCGCTGCGCCCGGCTCCTGGCCACCGGGGTGGGTTCGGTGTTCATGATGTGGTCATGATCGCCTGTCGGTCATCGGCTCAGAGTCCCAGACCCCGGCCGATCACCTCCTTCATGATCTCGGTGGTGCCGCCGTAGATCCGGGTGATGCGGGCGTCGGCGTAGGCCTTGGAGACCGGGTACTCGCTCATGTAGCCGTAGCCGCCGTGCAGCTGCAGGCAGCGGTCGGCGACCCGGCCCTGCAGCTCGGTGCACCAGTACTTCGCCTTCGAGGCGTCGACGGCGGTGAGCTCGCCCGCGTTGAGCGCGCGCACGCAGTCGTCGACGTAGTGCTCGGCGAGGTCGATCTCGGTGTCCATCTCGGCGAGGGCGAACTTGGAGTTCTGGAACGAGCCCACCGGCGAGCCGAAGGCCTTGCGCTCCTTGACGTAGGCGAGGGTCCCGTCGAGCACCGCCCGGGCCGCCGCCACACCGGCGATCGCGATCGACAGCCGCTCCTGGGGCAGCTTCTCGACCAGCTGGACGAAGCCCTTCCCCTCCTCGGGCCCGAGGAGGTTCTCCACCGGGACCTTGACATCGGTGAAGGACAGCTCCGCGGTGTCCTGGGCGTGCATCCCGAGCTTGTCGAGGTTGCGGCCCCGCTCGAAGCCCTCCATCCCGCGCTCGAGCACGAGCAGGCTCATGCCCTTGTGCTTCTGCGACGGGTCGGTCTTGACCGCAACGACGATCAGGTCGGCGTTGATCCCGTTAGTGATGAAGGTCTTCGCGCCGTTGACGACGTAGTGGTCGCCGTCGCGGATCGCGGTCGTCGACATCGACGCCAGGTCCGAGCCGATGCCCGGTTCGGTCATGGCGATGGCGAGGATCGTCTCACCGCTGACGACACCCGGCAGCCAGCGCTGCTTCTGCTCGTCGGTGCAGTAGGTGAGCAGGTAGGGCAGCACGATGTCGTTGTGCAGGGTCAGGCCGAGGCCGGACCCGGCGGCGCCGACACGCAGCAGCTCCTCGCTGATGACGGCGTTGAACCGGAAGTCCTCGACCCCGCCGCCGCCGAACTCCTCGGGCGCGTCGATGCCCAGGAAGCCGTTCGCACCGGCGGTGGTGAACAGCTCCCGCGCGACGGCGCCGTCGCGTTCCCACTGCGCCTCGTGCGGGACGATCTCCTTCCCGACGAAGGCGCGGAACGCCTCCCGGAAGTCCTCGTGGTCGGACTCGTAGAGCGTGCGCTTCACGGCGCCGCCTCCCCTCGGGTGGTGGTGACTAGCGGGGCTGCATCCGGATGGCGCCGTCGAGACGGATCGTCTCGCCGTTCAGCATGGGGTTCTCGACGATGTGTGCGGCGAGCTTGCCGTACTCGGCCGGCCGGCCCAGCCGCGACGGGTGCGGGACCTGCTTGCCCAGCGAGGTCTTGACGTCCTCGGGCAGGCCGGCCAGCAGCGGGGTCTCGAACAGGCCCGGGGCGATGGTGTTGACACGGATGCCGAGGTCGGCGAGGTCGCGCGCGATCGGCAGGGTCATCCCGACGATGCCGCCCTTGGAGGCCGAGTACGCGGCCTGCCCGATCTGGCCCTCGAAGGCCGCGACCGAGGCGGTGTTGACGATGACGCCGCGGTCGCCGTCGACCGGCTCGGCCTTGGCGATGCGCTCGGCGGCCAGCCGGATCACGTTGAACGTGCCGATCAGGTTGACCGAGACGACCTTGGTGAAGTCGGCCAGCGGGAACGGGCCCTTCTTGCCGTAGGTCTTGATGCCGTTGCCGATGCCGGCGCAGTTGACCGCGACGCGGACGGTGCCGAGCTCCTCGGCGGCGTCGAGGGCGGCCGAGACCTGCTCCTCGTTCGTGACGTCGGCGGCGACGAAGCGGACGTTCTCGCCCAGCTTGTCGGCGACGGCCTCCCCCTGCGACGACGGGAGGTCGATGATGACGACCTTCGCGCCGAGCTCCACGAACTTCTCGGTGGTGGCCAGGCCGAGGCCGGAGGCGCCGCCGGTGACGACGGCGACGGAGCCGTTGATGTCCATGTTCTGTCTGTTTCCTTCCGGGTGGGGAGCGGGTGTCAGAGGAGCTCGAGGATGGTGGCGTTGGCCTGGCCGCCGCCCTCGCACATGGTCTGCAGGCCGTAGCGGATGCCGTTGTCGCGCATGTGGTGGACCAGGGTGGTCATGATCCGGGCGCCGGAGCCGCCGAGCGGGTGGCCGAGCGCGATCGCGCCGCCGTCGGGGTTGAGCCGGTCGGCGACCCCGGCGTCGTCGCCGGCGATGTCGGCCAGCCAGGCCAGCGGCACCGGCGCGAACGCCTCGTTGACCTCGAAGGCGCCGATCTCGTCGAGCGAGAGCCCGGAGCGCTTGAGCGCCTTCTCCGTCGCCGGGATCGGGGCGGTCAGCATGATGACCGGGTCGGCGCCGGCCAGCACCGCGGTGTGCACCCGGGCGATCGGGGTGAGTCCGAGCTCGCGCGCCTTCTCGCTGGTGGTCATGAGCAGTGCGGCGGAGCCGTCGGAGATCTGCGAGGAGTTGCCGGCGTGGATGACGCCGCCCTGGTCGGCGTCCTTGAACACCGTCTTGAGCTGGGCCAGCCCCTCCAGCGTGCCGCCCCGGCGGATGCCCTCATCGGCCGAGACCCCCGCGATGGGTGCGATCTGGCCCTCGAAGCGGCCCTCGTCCTGCGCCTGCGCGGCACGCTCGTGCGACAGCAGCGCGAACTCGTCGAGCTGAGTCCGGGAGAAGCCCCACTTCTCCGCGATCATCTCCGCGCCCACGCCCTGGTTGGGGGCCACTCCGTAGCGCGCGGCGAAGTCCGAGCCCAGCGGGTCCTGGTCCTGACGTGAGGAACCCATCGGGACCCGGGTCATGGACTCGACACCACCGGCGACGGCCACGTCGTACTGACCCGCGATCAACCCGGCCGCGGCGAAGTGCACCGACTGCTGGCTCGACCCGCACTGCCGGTCCACGGTCACACCGGTGACGGTCTCGGGGAACCCCGCGGCCAGCGCGGCGTTGCGGCCGATGTCGAAGGTCTGCTCGCCGCTCTGGGACACGCAGCCCCAGATGACGTCCTCGATCTGCGCCGGGTCGACGCCGGACCGCTCGACCAGGCTGCGCAGCACGTGGGCCGACAGGTCGGTGGGGTGGATGCCGGCGAGGCCGCCCTTGCGCTTGCCGACCGGGCTGCGTACAGCCTCGACGATGACTGCGTCTCGCACGGTGTCCGCTCCTTCGCGACGGTGGACGGCGCCCGGGAGGGGGCCGTCGGCTCGCCACGACGGTAGCAGGAAACAGTCAGTGTTGACTGCCACGGAGCGGTGCGACCCGGGTCACGCCGGCCACGGAGCTCCCTCGACCGGCGCGCCACCGTCCACCGGTACCTCGACGCCGCCGGGGCGACGCCGAGGTACCGGTCTGTCCCGGACCGGCGGCGCGGCACGGACGCGGCGGGCCGGTACGGGACCGGGGTCAGGCGGAGGTGGCCGACACCCGGCCGGCCGTCGCACCCTCGGCGGAGGCGGTGGCCTCGGTGGCCGCGGTGACGTCGGCGGGCTCGGCCGCGTCGCGCCCGAGGATCCCCTCCTGCGCCGCGACGAGCGTCGGCACGGTGATCTGCCCGGCGACGTTGGTGGCGGTGCGCATCATGTCGAGGATCGGGTCGATGCCGATCACGACCGCGATCCCGGCCGCGATCACCGCGGGCGGCATCCCGACCGCGGCGAGGGTCAGGGTCAGCATGGTGAACCAGCCGGTCGTCCCGGCGGTGGCCAGCGCCCCGAACACCGCGACGGCGACGATCACCAGGTACTGCCACGCCGCGAGCTGCACCCCGGAGATGTGCGCGATGAAGATCGTCGCGAGCGCCGGGTAGACGGCGGCGCAGCCGTCCATCTTGGTGGTCGTGGCCAGCGGGACGGCGAACCCGGCGTAGTTGCGGTCCACGCCGAGGTCGATCGCGGCCTGCCGGGACATCGGCAGGGCGGCGCCGGACGAGCGGGAGACGAAGGCGAACTGCAGCACCGGCCAGGTGGTGCCGAAGAAGCGGCGCGGCCCGATCCCGGCCACGACCTTCAGCAGCAGCGGGTAGACCCCGAACAGGACGATCGCGCAGCCGAGGTAGACGGTGACGATCAGCCCGGCGAGCGAGGAGACGACGCCGCTGCCGTAGGTGGCGAACGCGGTGCCGATCAGGCCGAGCACGCCGATCGGGGCGAGCACGACGATCCAGCGGATGACCGTCAGGACGATCTCGAACGCCGAGCGGGAGAACGCGACGAACGGCTCGGCCTTCTCCCCCAGCGCGTAGGCGGCGGCGCCGATGAGCAGCGCGGCGACGACGACCTGCAGCACGTTGTCGTCGGCGAACGCGGCGACCGGGTTGTCCGGCACCAGGTTCGACAGCAGCGCCTCCCACGATCCCGCGGTCCTCGCGCCCACGGCCTCGACGTCGGCCGGGTCGGCGGCGATCGTGACGCCCTCACCGGGCCGCCCGATCAGCCCGATCGTGATGCCGATCAGTACCGCGACCAGGGAGGTCCCGGCGAACCAGGCGACGGTGCGCCCGCCGAGCCGGGCCGCGGTGCGGCCGCCGCCGAGGTCACGCAGGCTGACGATGCCGACGACGATCGCGAGGAACACCAGCGGCGCGACCGTGAACTGCAGCAGGCCGGTGAACAGCCCGCCGACGGTGTCCAGCGTGGTCGCGAGACCCGCGGACCCGGTGACCCGGGCGGTCAGCCCGAGCAGGGCGCCGAGCACGAGCCCGGCGACGGTGAGCAGTGCGAACACGCGCGGGCGCTGCCAGGCGCGTGCGGCACGGACGACGAGTGACACGGGTTCCCCCAGGAGGTGCGGTACGGGTGTGGGCGGCGGTCAGCGCCGACAGCCCGTGGCGGGACGGCGGCACAGGTCGATCACCCGCCGGCACACCAGCCACACACCCGTCCCCCGCACAGGAGCGAGCAACGCACCCGTTCGCCGCGTTCTTCCCGCAGGACGGAGGCACGCAGCGTGACCCGTACCTCCGTCCTGGGCCGTCACCGCACCGGTGGGGTGGTCGCGTGCGCGGCCGGCTCGGCCCCGTCGCGGCCCGCGGTCGCGAGGTCGATCCCCCGGGTCTCGGGCAGCAGGTACACCGTCAGCCCGGACACCAGCAGCAGCACGATCGCGTAGCCGAGGAACAGGCCGGGCCTGCCGATCTCGGCGAACAGCGTCTGCAGGTAGGGGGCGGTCCCGCCGAACAACGCGACCGCGATCGAGTACGGCACGCCGAGCCCGGCGGCGCGCACCCCGGTCGGGAACATCTCGGCGTAGAGGGCGGGCCCGACGGCGCAGCCCGCCCCGATCAGCGCGAGCGCGACGGTCATCGCGACGAACAGCGTCGGCCCGTCGTGGATCATCGCGTCGAGCGGGAACAGCGCCAGGACGAGCACCGCGCCGGGCACGAGCAGGGTGCGGCGGCGGCCGAACCGGTCCGAGGCGGCGCCCCACAGCGGCAGCAGCACCATGAACACCGCCAGCGCACCGGCGCCGGCCCACAGCGCCGCCGCCGGGTCCACCCCGCGCGCGGTGATGGCGTACGCCGGGGCCGCGACCGACCAGACGTAGTAGACGACGGTCAGACCGCTGGTCAGGAACACCACCCGGGCCAGCGCCTTCGGGCGGGCCAGGACCTGGCGCCACAGCGACGGGCGGCCGGGGGTCGCGGCGCGGGCCTCCTCCTCCCGTGCGTAGGTGTCGGACTCACGCATCCGCAGCCGCATGACCAGCGCGTACAGCCCGAACAGCCCGCCCAGGACGAACGGCACCCGCCAGCCGTAGGCGGCCATCTCCTCGCGGGTGAGCACGCTCGACAGGACGGCTCCGAGCACCGTCCCGACCAGGATGCCCGCGGTGCCGGAGAAGTAGATGAGGCTCGACCACAGCCCGCGCCGTGCGGGCGGGGCCATCTCGGCGAGGTAGGTCTGTGCGGCGGGCAGCTCGCCCCCGTGCGCGAGGCCCTGCGCCAGCCGGGCCAGGACCAGCACGACCGGTGCGGCGATGCCGATGACGGCGTGGGTCGGGACGAGCCCGATCACCAGGCTGCCCACCGCGGCGGTCGCCACGCACAGCGCCATCGACAGCTTCCGGCCGCGGCCGTCGGCGATCCAGCCGAACAGGAAGCCGCCGAACGGGCGGGCGACGAACCCGACGGCGAACACCGCGAGCGTCTTGAGCAGGGCGGTGCCGGTGTCGTCGCCCGCGAAGAACTGCGGGGCGAAGAACGCCGAGAACGTCGCGTAGACGTTCCAGTCGAACCACTCCATGGCGTTGCCGGCGCCGATCCCGAGGATCGTGCGACGCCGCTCGGTGCGCTCGGTCATGCCGCCACCCCCGCGGCCGGGGCGAGGCGGGTGGTGGCGAGCGCGGCGTACAGCGCGGTCGCGTCGGCGAGGACGCCGTCGTCGAAGCGGGCGAGCGGCGAGTGGTTCATCGGTGCGGTGTCGGGGTCGGCGCCGGGTGGGCAGGCGCCCATCCCGAGGAACGCGCCCGGGACCGCGGCGAGCACCCGGGAGAAGTCCTCGGAGCCGCTGACCGGGTTCGGTGCGAGCCGGAAACGGTCCTCGCCGAGCAGCTCGGCGCACACCCCGGCGGCGAACCCGGCCTCGTCGGCGTCGTTGACGGTGCGCGGGTACTCGTCGGTCCAGACGACCTCGGCGCGGACGCCGTGCGCGGCGGCGACACCGTCGCAGACCTCGCGGACCAGCACCGGCAGCGTCGCGGCGTGGGCGTCGGAAAAGCTGCGCACGGTCGCCTCGAAGCGGGCGGTGTCGGGGATGACGTTGCGCCGGGTGCCCGCGGCGACGACGCCGACGGTCAGCACGACCGGGTCGAACATGTCGAAGCGGCGGGTCACCATCGTCTGCAGGGCGGTGATCATCTCGGCGGCGGCGGCGATCGGGTCCCGGGCGGTGTGCGGGTTGGAGCCGTGACCACCCGCCCCGTGCACGACGACGTCGAGCGCGTGCGAGGCGGACAGGAACACCCCGGGCCGGGTCGTGACCAGCCCGGCGGGCATCCGGTTGGCGAACACGTGCAGGCCGTAGGCGTGGTCGACGCGCCGCCCGGCGGCGGTCAGGACGCCCTCGGCGAGCATGTGGCCCGCGCCGTCGAAGCCCTCCTCGCCGGGCTGGAACATGAACACGACGTCGCCGGCGAGGTGGTCGCGGTGGGCGCTGAGCAGCCGTGCGGCCCCTGCCAGCGCCGCGGTGTGCAGGTCGTGCCCGCAGGCGTGCATGGTGCCGGTCCGCGCGGCGAAGTCCTCGCCGGAGCCCTCGGCGACCGGGAGACCGTCCATGTCGCCGCGCAGCAGGACCACCGGGGCGTCCGCGCCGGCGCCCGGGGCGGTGCCGCGCAGGACGGCGGTGACCGACGTCGTCGTCGTCCCCTCGGTGATCTCCAGCGGGAGCCCCTGCACCGCGGCCAGTACCCGGTCACGGGTCCGGGGCAGGGCCAGCCCGACCTCGGGGTCACGGTGCAGCTCCCGGCGCAGGTGCACCAGGTCCGGCTGCAGCGACCGGGCGTCGTCACGAAGATCCACAAGCGTCCCCTCGGGTCGTACCGGCGGGCCACGCTGCCCGCCGGAGGTCCTGCCCGAGTCTCGGAGCCCGCGCGTTACGGCACGTAACATCGACGGATCCGATCCGAATCGGGGGCCCCGTGGACGGAACCGACCGTCATCCGCTGTCCGAGGACGACTTCGCGCTCGTCCACGCGCTGCAGCTGCACCCGCGCGCGAGCTGGGCCGGGCTCGGCCCGGTGCTCGACGCGGCGCCGGTGACGCTGGCCCGGCGCTGGGCCCGCCTGCAGGGGTCCGGGCACGCGTGGATCAGCTGTTATCCGGTGGTCGGCGAGGACGCCATGCAGGTGGCGCTGGTCGAGGTGGACTGCGCGCCGGGGCGGCTCGCCGGGGTCGTCGCGGCGCTGGACTCCGAGCCGTCGGTGATGACCATCGAGTACGCCGCCCGCGGCCGGGACCTGCTGCTGACGGTGAACGCGGCGTCGTTCACGGAGCTGTCGGGGCTGGTGCTGGACCGGATCGGACGGGTGGCCGGGGTCGCGTCGGTGCGCACGCACCTGGCGTCGCGGGTGCACCGGGAGGGCAGCCGGTGGCGGCTCGACGCGCTCGACACCCGGCAGGTCGCGGCCGTGCGCGCGCTGCGCCGGGCGGACACGACACCGCAGGCGGCGGGTGTCGACCTGCGGGGGCCGGTGTACGCGCCGCTGGTGCGGGAGCTGTGCGCCGACGGCCGGGCGAGCGCCGCGGAGCTCGCGGACCGGGTCGGGCGGCCGGCGTCGACGGTGCGCCGGCAGCTGTCGGCGCTGGTGCGCTCGCGGGCACTGGTGTTCCGCTGCGAGGTCGCACAGCTGCTGACCCGGTGGCCGATCTGCGTGACGTGGTGGATCCGGCTGCCGACCGCCGCGGTCGAGCACGCGGTGCGCCGGGTCCGGACCGATCCGCGGGTGCGGCTGTGCCTGTCGCTCACCGGGCCGGAGAACCTTCTGGTCACGGCGTGGACGCACTCGCTGGGCGAGCTGGTCGGGATGCAGTCGGCGCTGGAGCGGTCGCTGCCGCAGGCGCAGATCGTGGACACCTCGGTCATCCTGCGGACCCGCAAGCGGATGGGGTGGCTGCTGCACCCCGACGGCCGGGCCACCGGAGCGTGCGTCCCGGTGTTCCCCGGCTGAGGAGGGTCAGAGCCAGGCGTCGCGGACGTCGAGCGTGGTCCGGTCCAGCGACGCGAGCAGGTCCAGCTGCGGGCCGGTGCGGGGCAGCTCGTGGCGCACGAAGTAGCGGGCCGCGGCACGCTTGCCCTCGCACAGGTCGCCGTCGCGACCCTCGGCGGCGAGCGCCTGCTCCAGCCAGATCCAGGCGAGCACGACGTGCCCGACGGCCTCCAGGTAGACCGAGGAGTGTGCGACCGCCAGCGCCGGGTCGTCCTGGCCGTGCACGATCCCGGTCACCTCGACGACCCGGTCCACGGCCGCCGCGACGGCGTCGGCGTGCACGGCGAGTTCCCCGCCGACCGCGCGTCCGCGCTCCACGGTCTGCCCGATCGTCTCCCGCAGCAGCGTCAGCCCGGCGCCGCCCTGCATCACGACCTTGCGGCCCAGCAGGTCCAGGCCCTGGATGCCGTGGGTGCCCTCGTGGATCGGGTTGAGCCGGTTGTCGCGGTAGAGCTGCTCGACGTCGTGGTCGCGGGTGTAGCCGTAGCCGCCGTGGATCTGGATGGCGAGGTCGTTGGCGTGCAGGCACCACTGCGACGGCCAGCTCTTCGCGACCGGGGTCAGCACCTCCAGCAGCAGGTGCGCACGGCGGCGTTCCGCGTCGGTCCCCGCCGTGCGCTCCTCGTCGAGGAGCCGCCCGCAGTACAGGTTCAGCGCGAGCGCACCCTCCACGTAGGACTTGCTCGCGAGCAGCATCCGGCGCACGTCGGTGTGGGCGACGATCGGCACCTGCGGGCTCGCCGGGTCCTTCGCCCCGGCCGGGCGGCCCTGGGTGCGGGTACGGGCGTGGTCGAGGGCCAGCAGGTAGCCGGCGTAGCCGAGTGCGGTGGCACCCGCCCCGACCCCGACCCGGGCCTCGTTCATCATGTGGAACATCTGGGCCAGACCGGTGTGCGGCTCCCCCACCAGGTAGCCGACGGCGCCCGCCTCCCCGCCCGGGGTCGCGCGGCCCTCGCCGAAGTTCAGCACCGTGTTGACGGTGCCGCGGTAGCCCATCTTGTGGTTGAGCCCGGCGAGGGCGATGTCGTTGCGTTCGCCGTTCTCCAGCACCCGGGGCACCACGAACAGCGAGATGCCCTTCACCCCGGCCGGTCCGCCGGGGATCTTCGCCAGCACGAGGTGGACGATGTTCTCCCCCAGCTCGTGCTCGCCGCCGGAGATCCACATCTTGGTGCCGGTGATCCGGTGCGTGCCGTCGTCGCGCGGCTCGGCCCGGGTGGTGACGTCGGCCAGCGACGACCCGGCCTGCGGCTCGGACAGGCACATCGTGCCGAAGTAGCGGCCCTCCACCATCGGGCGCACCCAGGTCTGCACCTGCTCGGAGCTGCCGTGGGTGAGCAGCAGGTTGGCCGCGGCGACGGTGAGCATCGGGTAGGCGGCGGTGGCGACGTTGCCGGCGTGCAGCCACACGAAACACGCCTGGACGACGACGGCGGGCAGCTGCATCCCGCCGACCCGCTCGTCGAGCCCGGCGCCGACGATCCCGGTGTCGCCCAGCACCTTCAGCGCGGCGCGGACCTCGTCGGGGAGCGTGACGCGCTCGCCGTCGAACTCGGGCTCGCGGGTGTCGGAGACCTTGCGGTGCGGCGCGAAGTGCTCGGTCGCGACCTGTGCGGCGAGGTCGACGACGGCGTCGATGGTGCCGCGGTCGTGCTCGGCGTAGCGCTCGCGGTCGCAGAGCTCGACCACCCGCAGCCAGTCGTGGAGCAGGAAGTCGAGGTCGGCACGGGAGATCAGCTGCGCTCGCACGGCACCCACGATCGCACCCCGGGGCGGGTCCGGGGAAGCGGGCCGCTCAGCCCCCGGCCGCGAGCGCCGGGGCGAACGCCGGCGACCCGGACCGGCCGGTCCGTACCAGGCCGGCGACGAGCTCGCCGACGGCCGGGGCGTACTTGAAGCCCTGGCCGGAGAACCCGCCGAGGACGACGGTGCGCGGCTCCCACGGGGCGAGCGCGACGATCCCGCGGCGGGTCGGGGTGTAGCCCTCGACGTAGGACTCCAGCCGGGCGGGCCGGTCGGACATGCCGGCGAGGCGGGCGGCGACCGCACCGGCCCAGTCCCGGGTGTAGCCGGCCTCGACCAACGGGTGGTGGTCGGCCGGCGAGTGGACGCGGGGCTGCGGCTGCTGGTGGTTGATCTTGACGGTCGCGCCGTCGACGGCGGGGAAGAACGTGTGCACCGGTGCCGCGGTGTGGATCCCGGGCGGGAAGACCGCGGGCGCGAACCGGGCAGGGTCCCGCACCCCGAACCAGCTCAGCACGACACGGCGCTGCTCGATCCCGGTGACGCCCGGGACGAGACCGGCGCCGTGACCGGTGGCGATCACGACGTGGTCGGCGACGGTCTCGCCGTCGACGGTGTGCAGCACGACGCGCCCGCGCCGCCTGCCGACGCCGACGACGGTGACGCCCTCCCGGACGGCCGCCCCGGCCCGGCGGGCCTCCGCGACGAGCCCGCGGGTGGCGGTGCCGGCGTCGAGCAGCCCGCCGCCCGGGTCGAGCACGGCCACCTCGTCCGCGCCGAGCAGGTGCGCGGGCCAGCGCGCGGCCGCCGTGGCCGCGTCGAGCACGGTGGTCCGGCCCGGCAGCGCGACCGCCCGGACCCGCGGGTCGTCGCGGGGGCCGAGGGTGAGCGCGCCGCAGGCGGTGAACGGCGCGCCGGGCAGTCCGGTCCAGAGCTCACGGCTGCGGTCGAGCAGGCGGACGTGGTCCGGCCCGGTCGCGACGGCGGTGCGGAAGATCCGCGTCCCGCCGCCGGAACCGCCGTCGGGGTGGCCGACGCGCCCGGACTCCACCCCGACGCAGGACACCCCGGCGCGGGCCAGCGCGAGCAGCGACGCCGCGCCGAGCACACCCAGCCCGACGACGGCGCACTCGACCGACCCGGCCCGCCTCACGGGTGCTGCGACCGGATCCGGGCGTCCGCGGGCAGCGGCACGCGGGCCGGGTCCCGGGGCAGGCGTCCGGGCCAGACCAGGCAGAGCAGCGGCGGCGCACCGACCGCCCGCAGCGCGGCGACGGCCGTCACGACGTCCTCGGTGGTCGTCGCGGCGGTCTCGACGACGAGCACGCTCGGCCCGCCGTCGCGCACGCTGCACAGGTCCTCGTGCGCGAGCCGCGGGACCCGCAGGGCCCGCACGACCGGCGTTCCGGGGGCGACGGTCGTCGCCGGGGCGCCGGGGGTGAGGTCGCGGTACTCACGCCGGTCCCCCACCAGGGCGGCCGCCTTGACCAGCTCGGACGCGACGTCGCAGGCGGGCTCGCGGGTCAGCTGGACGACGGTGAGGCGGTCGACGTGGCGCAGCAGGTCGCGGTAGGCACCGGCCAGGCGCGGCACCGCGTCCGGTGCGGTGCCCGGGGCGAGCACCGGCACGTCGAGCCGGGCCCGGAGCCGGTCCTCGGGGTGGGCCTCGGGCAGCAGTCCGCGGCCGCGGCGGACCGCGGGCACCCCGAGACCGGCCAGCAGCAGCGCCGCACCGGCGCCGACCCCGGCCGCGCCGCCGACCCACCACGCGGTCGGGACCTCCGGCGCGACGACCGGATCGGGCCCGTCGACGACGACGGTGACCTGCCCGGTCCGGTCGGCCAGTGTCCGGCCGAGCTGCTCGGCGACCGGATCGGTCCCGGTGGTGCCGGAGCTGCCGGTGGCCTGGGCGTCGGCGGCCCGCCGGTCGATCTCGGCGCGCAGCGGCTGGGTTCCGCCGGTGGTGACGGCGGCGTCGAGGGCGCCGATGCGCTCGCGCAGCGCGGTGACCGCGTCGTCGGCCAGCGCGGTGGCGGTCGCGTAGTCGGTGCCGGTGGCGCGGACGGCGACCACACCCGGTTCGGGTGCGGTGAGCACGAGGCGCCCGGCGACGTCGGTGACGGTGGAGCCGGTCAGCTGGGCGACGCGATCGGTGAAGGCGGCGCTGCCGGCCGCGGCGAGCGCGCGGGCGGTGGCCGGCCCGGGGTCGGCGGTGCCGACCGAGCCGACCTGCACCGACGTCGTCGCGACGGTGGGCGGCGGGAGGAGCACGGCCAGGCCCGCCGCGCCCGCGGCCGCGAGCAGCACGGCTCCGGTGACGGGCGCGCGGCGACGGCGCAGGGTCGCGCCGATCTCCGCCAGGGCGCCGTTGCGGTCCGCCCCGGACGGGACGGCTGCCGGTGCCGCGGCCGGGACCGGTGCGGCCGCAGGGGTGGTCGACGGGGCCGGTGCCGCGGTCCGGTCCGGCCGGGGCGCACCGGGCGGGGCCGGACCGTCGAATCCCGCCGGCAGCGCCGGTCCGGACCCCGTCGGGGCCGGGTGCAGGGGTGCGACCGGGGACCGCTGCGGGGTCGGTGCGGGGGTGGGCACGGACGCCGTCGGCGGCACCCGCGGGATCGACGAGGTGGCCGGGGACGGACGGGACGGTGCCGTCGGCGCCGGTGCGCCCAGCGGTGCGGACCGGGTGGGCAGGGCCGAGGAGCCGGTGACCGACGCCGTCCCCGTGACCGCCGACGGTCCGACGGGCGTCGTGGCCGACACCGCGCCGTGCGCATCGTCCGCGCCGTTCCTGCCCTTCGCGCCGTCCACCGAACCCGGACCCGGGGCCGGGGACCGGGGCGGGGACTGGGTGCCGGTGCGGGGTGAGGTCGGCAGCGACGTCGGGGTCGCGGTGCGGTGTGCCCCGGCGCGCGGCTCGGTCCCGGCGCGTGCGTCGGTGCCGTTGCGTGCGTCGGTGCCGTTGCGTGTCTCGGCTCCGGTGCGCGACTCGGTCCCGTGCTGCGCGTCGGTGCCGCTGCGCGGGTCGGCCCCGGTGCGCGGTCGCGTCTGGACGGTGTCCTCCACCCCGGAAACACCGGAAGCGTCCGGGGTACCGGGCTCCGCCGACGACGCGACGGGCTCGGCCCGGGTCACCGCACCCGGCGGCGGCACCAGTCCCCGCCGCCGCGACCGGGCCCGCGCCGGCATGCCGGGGCGCGACGACGGCTCGGCGGACCGCGGCAGCTCAGCCGACCGTGGCAGCTCAGCGGCACCGGTACCGGCGTCGCGCACCGGGGGTCGCTCGTCGCCCCGCGCCGGGGCCGCACCGGCCGGCGACGGAGTCACCGCGGGCAGCGCCGTCGTCGCGGAGGCGTCGTCGACGGCACCCGGGGCTCCGCCGGCCGGCTCCCGCGGTGCGTTCTCGCGGCGGTAGGGCGTCGGCCGGGACGGCGACGACCCGGCTGACGTCTCCGCCGGTGCCTCGCGTCGCGGCGGGACCAGCGGGGCCCGCGGGGTCCTGGTGCGGGCCATCAGCGGGACCCCGCGACCAGGGCCGGGCCACCGGGCAGGATCTCGGTGACCACGCCGGCGGGCGTGACCTCGGTGATCGTGGCCTCGCGCGGCTGCGGCATCCCGGCCGCCGCCTCGGGGCCGAAGTGCTCGGCCAGCCACGACGGCCGGTAGACCGTGTCCAGGTAGCGCTCCCCCATGTCCGGGGCGAGCGCGACGGCCGTGGTCGTCGCGTCGCCGTGGCGGCGCAGCCAGTCCGCGGCCCCCGCGACGACGGTGCCGGTCGACCCGCCGAACAGGAACCCGCGGCGGGCCAGGGCGTGGCACGCCTCGAGCGTGTCGGGCTCGGCGACGTGCACGACGTCGTCGATGTAGGACTCGTCGAGCGCCTCCGGGCGGACGCTGGTGCCCAGCCCCGGGATCATCCGGGGCGTCGGCCGGTCGCCGAAGGTGACCGACCCGGCCGCGTCGACGGCGACCACCCGGACCGGACGCGGCCGGGACCGGAAGTAGCGGGCGCAGCCCATCAGCGTGCCGGTCGTGCCCGCGCCGACGAAGACCACGTCGAGCTGCGGGAACGCCGCCTCGATCTCCGGCCCGGTCGTGACCTGGTGCGAGCCCTGGTTCTCCGGGTTGGCGTACTGGTTGAGCCAGACGTAGCGGTCGTCGCCGGCGACCAGCGAGCGGACCAGCGCGATCCGGGTGGCGAGGAAGCCCCCGGCGGCGTCGGGGGTGTCGACGACGCGGACCTCCGCGCCGAGCGCCTCCATCAGCCGGTGCGTGGCCGGGTTGCAGCGCGGGTCGGTGACGCAGACGAACCGGTAGCCCCGGCTCGCCGCGATCATGGCGAGCGCGACGCCGAGGTTGCCCGAGGAGGACTCCACGAGCACCGATCCGCGGTGCAGCAGGCCGCGCCGCTCGGCGTCGGTGACCATGCCGAGCGCGGCCTTGAGCTTGACCGATCCTGCGAAATTGAAGCCCTCGCACTTGAGGTAGACCGACAGTCCGAGGACCCCGGTCAGGTCGACGTACAGGTCGTCGGTGTTGAAGTCTTCGGGTGCGGAGATGACGGTCATCGTCGACCCCTCGTGTACCAGTGGTGGCGGCTCAGCCGTGCCGGCTCAGCTCGTGGAAGAAGTCGTCGACGGTGTGCAGCTCGCCGGCGCGGGCGACCTCGGCGTGGACGAACCGTCCGACGGCGAGGTCGAGGACCCCGAGGCCGAACGGGGAGAACACGACCGTGCGGTCGGTGGGGACGGCCAGCGTGCCGTCGAGCACCTGGTCGAGGGTGCCGTCGACGAAGTCGCGGTTCCCGGTGGCCTGTTCGGCCAGGTGCGGGGAGGTGTCGGCCTTGAGGCAGTGCTCCACGTCGTCGAGGACGTTGAAGGCGCTGAGCACGATGTCCGCGGACAGGTCGCGCAGCGACACGTTCAGCACCAGCGGGTGGTGGTCGAACCAGGCGGGGTCGTACACGTGCGGGGTGCCCGCGACGGTCGCGAAGATCACCAGGTCGCTGCCGCGGACCAGCGACTCGGCGGAGTCGTGGATCCCGACCGCGCCGGGCGCGGTCCGCTCGACGTGGCCCCGGAACCCCTCCGCGGAGTCGGCCGACAGGTCGAACACGCCGACCTCGTCGAAGGTCCATCCGGTGCCGACCAGGAACTGGTGGATGTAGCGGGCGATCAGCCCGGTCCCGACGAACCCGACGCGACGCGGGCGGGCCCGGTCGCGCGAGAGCCGGTCGGCCGCCGAGGCCGCCGACGCCGCGGTGCGCGTCGCGGAGATGATCGAGCTCTCCAGGCAGGCGTACGGGTAGCCGGTGCGGGGGTCGTTGAGGATCAGCACCGCCGAGGCCCGGGGGACGCCGCGGGCGACGTTCTCCGGGAAGCTGGAGATCCACTTGATGCCGTCGACGCCGGTGTCGTCCCCGGTACCGCCCAGCGACGCGGGCAGCGCGATGATCCGCGACGACGGTCGGTCGGGGAACCGCAGGAAGTACGACGGCGGGTTCACCGTCGCGCCGGCGCCGTGCACCCGGTAGGTGTCCTCGACGAGCTCGACGAGCTCCTTCTCCCGCCCGCCGAGCGCCCGCGCCACCTGGGCGCCGGAGATCACGGAGAAGGCGGGGACGGACTCGGCCGGGGCGTTCATCGGGCTCCCTCGAAGGCGGGGACGGCGACGCCGTCGGTCATGGCGACGACGACGTGTCGGTCACCGGTGTAGGGGTCGCGGCCGTGGGCGAACCGCAGGTTGTCCACGACCAGCAGGTCGCCGTCCTGCCAGGGCTCGCGGACGGCGTGCCGGTCGTGCGCGGCGTTGATCTCGTCGACGACCGCCTCCGGCACCGGGGAGCCGTCGCCGAAGCGGGTGCTGAACGGCAGCCCGTCCGGGCCGTGCATCTCCAGCAGGAACTCGCGGACCTCGGGGTCCATCGCGAACTCCGACAGGAACGCGATCTGGTTGAACCAGACCCGCTGCCCGGTGACCGGGTGCATCAGCACGCCGTGCCGGCGCTGGCGGGTGCGCAGCCCGCCGTCGGGCGTCCAGACCGTATCGATGGCGTTGGCCCGGCAGTAGCGCTCGACGGCGTCGCGGTCGGCGGTGCCGAACGCCTGTTCCCAGGACGCGCCGATGTCGTCACCGTAGGAGCGGGTGAGGATCCAGCCCTCGCGCTCGACGCGGTCGACGAGTGCGGGCGGCAGGTCCGCCGCGACCCGGCTGGTGTCGACCAGCGGCGTCGCGCCGCCGGTCTCGGATGCACGCAGGCAGGCGAACAGCAGCGTGGCGGGCGTGTCCAGGACGTAGGACAGCTCGTGGTGGGCGCACATCGGCTGGCGCGCGGGCCACGGGGTGGCCGAGTAGACGCCGTCCGACAGCAGGGTCCGGGCGGCGATCGCCTCGCGCTCGACGTAGCTGCCGGTCCCCAGCCGGGCGGCCACACCGGCGACGTCGGCGACGGTGCGCAGGCCGAGCCCGCGCACCAGCACGACACCGTGGTCGTCGAGCAGGTCACGCAGCGCGTCGCCGTGGCGCTCGGTCCAGCCGGCGGCATCGCCGCCCGGGCCCGCGTCGAGGACGGGCGGTCGTCCGGGGTGCGGGCGCACCCCGAGCAGTGATCCGGTCATGTCTCCCCCTGTGGTGGTCAGCGCCGGTCGGCCGGGAGCAACCCGGCGAGGTCGGCGAGGACGGGACGGTCGAGCACCTGGCGGACCGTGACGGCCCGGCCGAGCGCGATCACGAGCTTCACCGCGGACAGCGAGCTGCCCCCTAGGTCGGCGAAGTCGTCGTCGGGGCCCACCGATCCGGCGGGCAGGTCGAGGACGCGGGTGACGGCGTCGACGACGCGGCGCTGGGCCGCGGTGAGCTCGCCACCGGTCGGGCCGGCCGACGCGCTCCCGGCGACGGCGGCCTGCGCCGCGGCCGCGGTCGCGTGCGCGGTGAGGGTCTTGCGGTCGATCTTGCCGTTGGCGGTGACCGGCAGCGGGTCGAGCCGGTGGACCGTCGGCGGGACCATGTAGGCGGGCAGGCTGCGCGCCAGCCGGGTTCGGACCTCGGGCGCGTCCGGGCCGTCGCCGGCGTGGTAGGCGACCAGCTGCGGCCCGCCCGCGGTCGTCGCGACGACGACGCAGGCGTCGCGGACACCGGGCACCGCCAGCAGCGCGTTCTCGATCTCGCCGATCTCGATCCGGAACCCGCGGATCTTGACCTGGTTGTCGCGCCGGCCGAGGAACTCGAGCTGACCGTCGGGGCGCCAGCGGCCGTGGTCGCCGCTGCGGTAGAGCCGCTCGCCGGGCCGGTGCGGGTCCGAGCCGAACGCCGCCGCGGTGCGGTCGGGGTCGTTGACGTAGCCGCGGCCGACGCACACCCCGGAGAACACGATCTCCCCGGGCGCGCCGAGCGGAACCGGCGCCAGGTCGGTGTCGACGACGTAGACCTTCACCCCGGGCACCGGGGCGCCGAGCGGGACCCGGCCGTCCGCGGGAGCCTCGCGCAGCACGGCGTGGTTGGTGTCGTCGGAGGTCTCGGTCAGGCCGTAGGCGTTGACCAGCGGGACGCCGGGCAGCACCCGGAACCAGCGCTGCACCAGCTCGGTCTTGAGCGCCTCCCCGGTGGCCGAGATCATCCGCAGGTCGGGCAGCGCCGTGGGGTGCTCCTCCAGATAGGTCAGCACGACCTCGAGGTAGCTGGGCACGAGCTGGGCGACGGTGACCCGGGACCGCACCAGGGTGTCGACGAAGCGGCGGACGTCGAGGATCACGTCCTGCTCGACGAGCAGGGTCCGCCCACCGGCGAGCGGACCCGCGACGAGCTGCCAGAGCGAGATGTCGAAGCACTGCGGCGCGGTCTGGGCGACCACGCAGCCCGGCTCCAGCTCCAGGTCCTCGATCTTGGCGAGCAGGTGGTTCAGCATCCCGGCGTGCTCGCACATCGCGCCCTTGGGCTCGCCGGTGGAGCCGGAGGTGAAGTACAGGTAGGCGAGTCCGTCGGCCGGGACGTCGGCGGTGGGTGCGGGGCCGTCGGCGGCGGCGACCGCGTCCGGCACGGTCAGCACCGTCGTCGCGACGCCGGCCTCGTCGAGGTGGGCGCGGGTGGCGTCGGTGGTCAGCGCGATCCGGCACCCGGCGCGGGTCAGCGTGCGGGCGATCCGCTCGGCCGGGAAGTGCGGCTCCACCGGCAGGTAGGCGCCACCGGCACGCAGGACGGCGAGCACCGCGACCATCCAGTCGAGGTCGCGGTCGCACACCACGGCGACGACGTCCTCGGGCGCCAGCCCGGCGTCGAGCAGGGTCGAGGCGACGCGCGCGGCCCGGTCCTCCAGCTCGGCGCGGGTGAGGGTGACCCCGGCGTGCTCGGCGACGACCTCGTCGGGGGCCGCGGCGGCGCGGTCGGCGAGCAGCTCGTGCGGACGGCGGTCGGGCAGGTCCCGGGGCCGGCCGGCGAGGTCGCCGAGCTGGGCGTCGCGCTCGGCCTGCCCGACCAGCGCCGACGGGCGCACGGGCGCGTCGGGGTCGGCGGCGGCGAGCGCCAGGGCCGCGGCGTGGTAGCCGGCGATCCGGGCGGCCGCGCCCTCGTCGAGGAGGTCGAGACGGTGGGTCAGGCGCAGGGTGGACCCGGACACCGCGACGTGCAGCCCGGCGGCACCCGGCCCGTCGCCGGTGGTGGTGTCCGGGTCGGCACCGCGCTCACCGGTCCGGTCCAGCGCGCCGGGGGCGATCTCTGCGCCGCGCAGGTCCGCGCCCGGGTCGAGCACCGTGCCGAACGACGGCACCGCGGTCCCGAGCTCGGCGGCGAGGCGTCCCAGGTCGGGCCCGGGGTGGGCGCGCAGCCCGGCCAGGGCGTCGGCGGCCGCGGTGACCAGCGCGGACCAGCTGCGGGCCGTGTCCAGGCACACCGGCAGCGGCGTCGCGCCGGTGCGGGCCGGGACCCCGGCGGTCACCTCGGTGTCGCCGGACAGGGCCGCGAGGACGGCGGCGTGCGCGGCGAGCAGCACCGCGCCGGCCTCCACGCCGGTCACCGCGGCGACGGCGGCGACCGCGTCCCGCGGGATCGGCTCGGTGTGCACGGCGGTCCCGGGCCGGGGTGTCGCCGTCCAGGACGGGGCCGGGGTGGCACCGCCGGTGAGCAGCACCCGGGTCCAGTACTCGCGGGCGGTCGTGGTGGCGGGGTCGGCGAGCGTGCCGGTCATCGTGCGGTCTCTCCGTTCAGCAGCGGGGTCGGGGCGGGGCGGGAGCGCGGGGCGGCGGCCGGATTGCCCTCCCAGACGGCACCGGCGGGGACCTCCTCGCCCTTCATGAGGAAGGCGTCGCAGCCGATGCGGGCGGCGTCGCCGACGACGGCGCCGTAGTGGACGAAGGCACCGACGTCGAGACAGGCGCCGGTGCCGACGGAGATGAAGTCGGACTTGAAGGTGCCGTCCTCCTGCGAGTGGCACTGCAGCACCGACCCGGCGTTGAGGACGACGTCGTCGCCGATGCGCACGAGCGTGCGGTCGGTCATGTTGCAGCCGTCGTCGAAGACGCGGCGGCCGATCTGCACGCCGAGCGCGCGGGTGACGAGGTTCTTGAACGGGGTCCCGGCGAGCATCCGGTCCCAGCCCTGCACCACGAGCTTCCAGTAGCGCTCGTGCCACCAGAAGTACGGGTCGTAGACCGAGCAGAAGCGCGGCTGGAGCCGGCGGCGCCCGGCGACGGTGAGCCGCTCGACGGTGATCGTGTACGTCATCGTGAACAGCAGCGACAACAGCAGCTGCACCCCGACCGCGACCGGGCCCAGCGGCGCCAGCAGGGCGGCCACGACCAGGGTGAGCAGGGTGACCCCGAACAGGGCGCCCCACCGGAACGCCACGGCCAGGGCGATGGTGCGGCGGTTGTAGCGGTTCTTGGCGCGCAGCCGGTCGTGCAGGTCGAGCCCGGTGTGCAGGTGGCCGAACATCGAGTCCCGGGCGACGGTGCGGGGGATCTCGAACGGCGGCGAGCCCAGGAGCCCGACCCCGGTCCGCACCCGGCCGTCGGTGGGGACGAGCGTCTTGGTGGCGATCAGGCAGTCGTCGCCGACCCTGGAGCCGGCCGTCCACACGATCCTGTTGCCCAGGAACGAGTTCGACGCAATCCGTGTCCGGTTCACGACGAATGCGGTGTCCGAATAGTCGACATTGACGATGGACAAACCATCGGCGACCATCGTGCCGGTTCCGATCGAGCTCGCGAACGGCGTCTCCTGCTTCACCGCGGTACCGAAATTCGTTCCCGTCTGCGGGGTGCGCCGGAGATCGTGTCCGATGATCCGGAGGTAATCGACGATGTAGGAGCTGTCGCCGAGCAGATAGGTGAAGAACCGGACGTTCGTGATCCGTAACACGGTGCGCTGCAACGTGTATCGCAGGCCGTAGAGGGGGTACGGACGACCCTCGGTGAGCCCGAGCGACAGCACGCGCGCGACCACTGCGGCCCCGAACAGACCGACGGCCGTCCCGGCGAGGAGCAGGCCGGTCGAGCTGACGAGGGCGTCGAGCCAGAGCTGGGACGAGACCACCCCGGCGGCCCCGCTGCCGATCACCGCCGCCAGCGTCGGCACGGACGCCAGCACGACGTCGACCACACCGGTGCCCAGCGGCAGCCAGACCAGCAGCAGCCAGCCGAGCTGGCCGGTCGCATAGCCGGCGCGCCGGGCCCGGCCGACCGTCGCCGAGACCCCGGCGCCGGGATCTCCGCCGCCCGGGCGGGCCGGAGTGCCCCACCAGGTCGCACCGGCCGGGACGACCTGACCGGTGTGCAGCGAGGAGGCGTGGGCGAGCCGTCCGCCGTCGCCGATCTCGGTCTCGATGTCGATCACCGACGCCTCGCCGACGACGACGCGGGCACCGATCGTGACCCGGCCGGTCCGGATGATGCCCGGCTCGGCGCGGTAGCAGGACAGGATCGAGTCCTTGCGCAGCACGGTGTTCGCGCCGATCGTGAGCAGGTCCGGGCAGGCCGGGATGGTGCGCGCCAGCATGACCACGCCGGGCCCGATCCGGGCGCCGAGCAGCCGCAGGTAGAGCGGCAGCAGCGGCGAGCCCGCGGCGACCAGCAGCAGCGGGTTGGTGCGGACCAGGGTCCTGGCCAGCCAGAACCGGTAGTAGGCGGCACTCCACAGCGGGATCTCGCGCTCGGTCCACCGGCCGACGAGCAGCCACTTCGCGGCGATCGGGAGCACCGCGAACACCGTGAAGGCCACCGCCACCGCGGCCAGCGAGCGCAGGTAGAAGTCCACCAGCCCGGTGCCGAGGGCGATCCACTGGTACACCGCGCCGAGCAGGGTGCCGTAGGCGAGGGTGAACACGACGAAGGTGAGCAGCTGCGCCGCGCCGCACAGCACGTAGGCGCGGGTGGTGCCGGTCGGGACCGGCGGCGCGGGCGGCGCCTCGTCCGGCACGGGACCAGCGCCGCCGGCGAGCGCGACGGCCAGACCGGCGGCGGTGGGGTGGGCGTAGACGTCGGTCATCGCGACGTCGGGCAGGTCGTCGCGGCGGCGGACCCGGGCACAGAACCGGGTCATCGTCATGGAGTCGGCACCGAGGTCGGCGAACACGTCGGCGTCGGCCCCGACGTCGGCGCCGACCAGCTCGGCGAGGATCGCCCGGTAGCCCTCGCGCACGTCGTCGACGGTGCGAGCGGAGCGTGCGACCGACGGGGCGAGTGCCGCGGCCAGCCCGGCCACGGTGGGGTGGGCGTAGACGTCGGTCATCGCGACGTGCGGCAGGTCGGGCCGCTGCCGGACCCGCGCACAGAACCGGGCGAGGACCATCGAGTCGGCACCGGCGTCGACGAAGAAGTGGTCGTCCGGCCGCACGGGTGCGTCGAGCAGCTCCGTGATGATCGCTGTGAACGCGATCACGACAGCGTGTTCCGACTCGGACACCGTGCGCGATTCCTGTTCGCGCACAGGCCCGGCGGTCATCACCCCGTCTTTCGACACCATCGTCATCCCCCGGCAGTACGAGCGTGTACGGGCAGAATCGTCGACCATTTCCAGCGCGTTACATAGTCAATTTTTATGATCGACCGACCCCCGGCTCGCACCTTTTCCGGGGCAGAGCGGCACGATTTCGACCGCGACGTCGAGGGCGTCGCGGTCGCGGGCCGCGAGCCGACGCGATCCCGATGAACTGTTTTCGTAACTCGACGAGCGGAGGTTCGACGTGAGCCTGGATGTGATGCAGCTCACTACGCATCAGTCGTCGGTGCGGGCGCGCCGCGGAGGACCGGGTGTGCACCCGGCCGGTTCCGGCCGATCGCCCGTGACCGGGCACGCGCGGTGATTCACTCGTCCGGCGACACCGGCCCCGGCGCGTGCGCACCGCCGCCGGGGTCGCCGGGGCGGAGCATGGACGGTTCTCCCCGACCACCACGCACAGGAGGACGTGTGACCGCACTGCCACGCCGCAGCGTGCTGCTCGGCACTCTCGGGGCCGCGGTCGCCGGGCTGGTGTCGGCCACGCCCGGCGGTGAGCCCGCCGCCGTGCCCCGCTGGTTCGCCGGTGCCCTGCGCCAGGCGACGACGCCCGACCCGTTCACCCTCGGCGTCGCCTCGGGCGACCCGTCGCCCGACGGGATGGTCCTGTGGACCCGGCTCGCCCCCGAGCCCGACGCCGAGGACGGCCGCGGCGGCATGCCCGACCGGGCCGTCGAGGTCGAGTGGGAGGTCGCCGAGGACGAGCGCTTCGCCCGCGTCGTGTCGCGCGGCACCGAGACCGCCACCCGCGAGCTCGCGCACAGCGTGCACGCCGAGCCCGCGGGACTCGCCCCGGGCCGCGAGTACTTCTACCGGTTCCGTACCGGTGGCCACCTCTCCCCCGTCGCGCGCACCCGGACCGCGCCCGCGGCGGGGGCGGCCGCCGCCTCGCTGACCATCGCGACGGCGTCGTGCGCGAAGTTCGGTGCGGGCCACTTCACCGCCTACCGCGGGATGGCCGCCGACGCCCCCGATCTCGTCCTGCACCTGGGCGACTACTTCTACGAGATCGACCGCGGGGAGGTCCGCGACCCGGGCCCGCCGGAGCCGAAGAACCTCGCCGGCTACCGGCGTACGCACGCCCACCAGCGCTCCGACGACGACCTGCGCGCCGCCCACGCCGTCGCCCCGTGGGTGGTGGTGTGGGACGACCACGAGGTCGTCAACGACTGGGACGGCGCGACGCCCGACCGGCGACGGGCCGCGGCCCAGGCGTACTACGAGCACATGCCGCTGCGCCGCGCCTCGGTGCCCGACGGCCCGGACATGCAGCTCTACCGGCGGCTCGCGTGGGGCTCGCTCGCCACCTTCCACGTCCTGGACACCCGCCAGTACCGGATGCGCGGCTCGATGCTCGGCGCCGACCAGGAACGCTGGCTGCTGCGCGGGCTGGCCGACTCCGCCGCGGGCTGGGACGTGCTGGCCCAGCAGGTGTTCTTCGCCCCGCGCCGGGGCGGCAAGTCCGGCACCTGGGGGGAGTTCACCGGGTCCCGGGAGCGGGTGGTCCGCGGCTGGACCGAGGCGGGCGTGCGCAACGCCGTCGTCCTCACCGGCGACGAGCATGTCCACCACGCCAACGAGATCCCCGGTGCCGACGACCGGATCGCCGGCACCGAGCTCGTCACCACCTCGGTCACCTCCGGCGGCGACGGCGACGGCGACGCGAAGTCCGGTGGCAGCGGCAGCTCGGTGTGGTCGCTCGACCGGCGCGGCTACGTGCTGGCGACGTTCACCCCCGCGCAGATGCGCGCGGACTTCCGCACCGTGTCCCGGGTCAGCGAGCCCGGTGCCACGGTGCGCACGGCGGCGTCGTTCGTGGTGCCGGACCGGGAGCCGGGCCTGAACAAGGTCTGACCCGGCCCCCGGCGCTCAGCCGGTCGCCACCCGGGGCTCGCGGACGTCGTCGTCGAGGGTGTCCAGCACCAGTGCGGCGATGCGCTCGCGGTGGGCCTCGGCGGACCCGAGCAGCGCCGCGTCGGCGACGGCGCGCTTGTAGTACAGGTGCGCGACGTGCTCCCAGGTGAAGCCGATCCCGCCGTGCAGCTGCACCGCGTCGGCGGCGACCCGGTACGCCGTCTCCGAGCAGGTGGCCTGCGCGATCGACACGGCGAGGTCGGCGTCGTCGACGCGCGGGTCGTCGACCGCCCAGGCCGCGTGCAGCGCCGCGGTCCGGGCCTGTTCGACGGCGACGAGCATGTCCGCGCACCGGTGCTTGACCGCCTGGAACGACCCGATGGGCCTGCCGAACTGCAGCCGCTCCTTCGCGTAGGCGACGGTCAGGTCGAGCAGGCGGCGGGCGATACCGGCCTGTTCGGCGGCGAGCAGCGCCCCGGCGGTGCGGAAGGCGTGCCGCAGCGCCCCGTCGGCGTCCGCGCCGGTCGCGAGCACGGTGCCGGTCGCCCCGTCGAGGACGACCCGGGCGACCGGGCGGGTCACGTCGAACGAGCCGCACCGCTGCACCCGCACCCCGTCGGCGCCGGGGTCGACCACGGCCAGCACCGGGCCCTCGGGGCCCGCGGCCGCGACGACCAGCACGTCCGCGGCGCCCGCGTCCGGGACGTGCTCCACCGTGCCGGTGAGCCGGTCGCCGTCGGCGGTGACACCGGCCGCGGAGGCGCCGTCGTAGGGCTCGGTGAGCCGGGCGACCAGGGCCGCGGTGCGCGAGCCGTCGGCCAGCGCGGCGAGCAGCGCGTCGCGCCCGTCGCCCGCCGGGGCCGCGACCAGCGCCGGGACCGCGAGCGCGACGGTGCCGAGCAGCGGCCCGGTCACCAGCGCCGCACCCAGCTCCTCCGCCGCGACGGCCTGGTCCACACAGGTCCCGCCGGCGCCGCCGAGGTCCTCGGGCACCGCGAGGGACAGCGCGCCGAGCTCGGTGCCGAGCCGGGCCCACAGTGCCCGGTCGAACCCGTCGGTGGTGTCGACGAGCCGGCGCAGGGTGGCCTCGTCGTGCTGGCGCTCGGCGAAGCGGTGCAGCGCCGCGCGCAGCTCGCGCTGCTCGTCGGTGACGTCGAACTCCCGGAGCTCCTGCTCAGCCACGGGGGACCTCCTTCCAGGGGCGGTCGGAGTCCGACCGGGGCTCGCCGGGCAGACCGAGGACGCGTTCGCCGAGGATGTTGCGCATGACCTCCGAGGTTCCGCCCTCGATGGTGTTCGCGCGTGAGCGGAGGAAGCGCTGCTGCACCGTGGAGTTCGGGTCGGTGTGCACCCGTGCGCGGTCCATCGTCCAGTCGTCGTAGAGCAGCGCGTCCGGGCCGAGCAGGTCCATGCAGAACTCGTAGACGTCCTGGTTCAGCTCGGCGCCGACCAGCTTGGACACCGACCCCTCCGGACCGGGCTGTCCGGCGCTCGCGGTGCGCCGCGCGCGGGCGAGGGTGAGGCGGTGGGTCTCGGCGCGGGTCCACAGTGCCGCGAGCCGGTCGCGCAGCACCGGGGTGTGCCGGTCGGGGTGGGCCCGCCACAGGCCGAGGGCCTCGCCGATGACGCCGCTGCCGCGCCTCCCGGTGACCCCGCCGATGGCGGTGCGCTCGTTCATCAGGGTGGTGATCGCGACCTGCCAGCCGGCGCCGACCTCGCCGAGCCGGTGCGCGTCGAGGACCCGGGCGTCGCGCAGGTGGACCTCGTTGAACTCGGCCTGCCCGGTCATCTGGCGCAGCGGGCGGACGTCGACGCCCGGCTGGGTCATGTCGATCACGAAGTAGGTCAGGCCGCGGTGTTTGGGCTGCTCGGGGTCGGTGCGGGCGACGAGCATCCCCCACCGCGCGACGTGGGCCAGGGTCGTCCAGACCTTCTGCCCGTTGACGACCCACTCGTCGCCGTCGCGGACCGCGGAGGTGGCCAGGCCCGCGACGTCGGAGCCGGCGCCGGGCTCGCTGAACAGCTGGCACCAGATCTCCTCGCCGGTGGCCATCGGCCGCAGCCAGGCCGCCACCCGGTCACGGTCCGGGCCGTACTCGACGACGGTCGGCGCGCCCATGCCGTAGCCGATCGGGTTGACCGCGAACATCCGCTCGCCGCCGGCGTCGGTGACGATCTGGTCGACCACCGGCTGGAGCCCGCGGGACAGGCCGAGCCCGCCGAGCCCCTCGGGGTGGTGCACCCAGGCGAGCCCGGCGTCGTAGAGGGCGCCGAACAGCTCCTCGCGCGGCACCGACCGCGGGTCGTGGGCCTCGACCACCTCCCGGGCGGCCTGTGCCACGCGGGCCGCGTCGGATGCCGGTCGGGTCGTGGTGGGCGAGCTCATCGCACCTCCGGAAGGCGGGCCTGACGGTCGTCGTCGACGTCGCTCCGAACCTAGCCGTCATCAGTTTCGGGGACCACGGTTAACGGTTCCTGGTCCGTGCGCGACATCAGGTTCGTCCGTCTGACGCAGTCCGAACCGCAGGAGCAACGATGCCCGCCACCACCGCCGCCACCCACCGTCCCGCGGCCCCCGTCCTCGACGAGACCGCGCTGCCGGGCTGGGTGCTGCTGCTGATCACCGCCGGACTGGCCGCCGCCGTCGTCGTGATCATGGTGCTGTCCTACAGCGGGCTGGCCTGACCCATACTCGGGAGTGATGCCCCCACTCCCCGACCTGCCGGTCCGCGCCGTCCTCGACGAGCTGCGGGCGGCGCTGGACGACCGCGGCGCCGCCGTGCTCGTCGCCCCGCCCGGGACCGGCAAGACCACCCTCGTGCCGCTCGCCCTGGCCGGGCTCGACGGCTCCGGCCCGGCACCCGGGGGCACGGTGCTGGTCGCCGAGCCGCGCCGGGTCGCCGCCCGGGCCGCCGCGGCCCGGATGTCGTCGCTGCTGGGGACCGAGGTCGGTGGGCCGGTCGGCTACCGCGTCCGCGGCGACGCCCGCACCGGGCCGGGCACCCGGGTCGAGGTCGTCACCTCCGGCCTGTTGTTGCGCCGTCTCGCCGGGGACCCGGAGCTGGCCGGGGTGTCCACCGTCGTCCTCGACGAGGTGCACGAGCGTCACCTCGACGCCGACCTGCTGCTCACCCTGCTGCTCGACGCCCGCGACGGGCTGCGGCCCGACCTGCGGCTGCTCGCCACCTCCGCGACCCTCGACGCGGCCCGCCCGGCCGTACTGCTGGGCGACGACGACCGGCCCGCGCCGGTGCTGGAGGTCGCCGCACGCAGCTACGACGTCGCCGTCGCCCACGTCCCGCCCGCCCGGGCCGGTCGCGGCGGGAGCGAGCGGATCGAGAACACCGTCGCCCGGACGTGCGTGCGGGCGCTCGAGCACGGCAGCGTGCTGGCGTTCCTGCCGGGCGTCGCGGAGATCGGGCGGACCGCGTCGGCGCTGCGCGAGCTGGGACCCGACGCCGACGTCCTCGCGCTGCACGGCAGGCTGCCCGCCGCGGAGCAGGACGCGGCGCTGCGCGACGGGCCGCGGCGCCGGATCGTGCTCGCCACCGCCGTCGCCGAGTCCAGCCTGACCGTGCCCGGTGTCCGGGCCGTCGTCGACTCCGGGCTGGTCCGGGTCCCGCACACCGACCACCGGCGCGGACTGTCCGGCCTCGTGACGCGGCGGGTCTCGCGCGCGGTCGCGATCCAGCGCGCGGGTCGCGCCGGCCGGGAGGCACCCGGCGTCGCCTACCGCTGCTGGCCCGAGGGAGAGGTCCTCGCCGACGCCCCGGACCCCGAGATCCGCACCGCCGACCTCACCGCGCTCGCGCTGGACCTCGCCGTCTGGGGCACCCCCGACGGCAGCGGTCTGCGCTGGTGGGACGCCCCGCCGCCCGGTCCGCTGGCCGCCGGACGGACGGTGCTGACCGCACTCGACGCGATCGACACGCGAGGCGCGGTCACCGACCGGGGACGGCGGATCTCCGCGCTGGGCCTGCACCCGCGCCTCGCCAGGGCCCTGCTCGACGGCGTCGCCGCCGGTGGGGACCCGCGGGAGGTCGCCGGGATCGTCGCCGTCCTCGACGACGACACCCTCGCCGGTCCCGCCGACGACCTGACCGCCGCACTGACCCGGCTGCGCTCCGGCGACGCCCCCGGCGCCGGGCGGTGGCGTGGGGACCGGGACCGCCTGACCGGTGCACTGCGCCGCGCCCGCGCCTCGTCGCCCGCCTCCTCCTCGGTCGCCGCCTCGCCGACCGCCACCGTGTCGCCGGGCACCTCGCCGGGAGCCGGGGCGCACTCCGGCCCGGCCGCCGCGGCCCCGGGCCGTACGCGCGAACGGGCCGGGCGCGCCGCGGGGGCACCGGGCGGCGAACTCGTCGCGCTGGTCACCGGGCTCGCCTACCCCGAGCGGCTCGCCCGGCGCCGCGACGCCGCGGCCGGGGTGTTCCTGATGACCGGTGGCACCGCCGTCGAGGTCCCGCCCGGCCCGCTGCGCGACGCCGAGTGGCTGGCCGTCGCCGTCGCCGACCGGCGCCCCGGGCAGACCCACGGCCGGGTCCGCCTCGCCGCGACCACCGACGCCGCGACCGCGCTGCGGGCCGCCGCACCGCTGCGAGTCACCGGCTCGGAGGCCGTCTGGAGCGACGGCGACGTCCGCGCCCGCACCGTCGACCGGCTCGGCGCGATCGTGCTGTCGGAGAAGCCCGACCGCTCCCCCGACCCCGGCGCCGTCCGTGACGCGCTCGTCGCCGGGCTGCGTGCCGAGGGCACCGGGCTGCTGCGCTGGAGCGCGGGGGCGGTCTCCCTGCGCGAGCGGTTGGGCTTCCTGCACCGGGTGCTGGGCGCACCGTGGCCCGACGTGTCCGAGGAGGCGCTGCTCGACTCGGCCGCCGATCCCGCCGGGTGGCTGGCCGGTCCGCTCGCCACCGCCCGGCGACGCTCCGACCTGGCCCGGGTCGACGCCGGCCCCGCGCTGCGCCGCCACGTCGCCGCGTCCGTGGGCGGGCTCGCCGGGCGGATCGACGAGCTGGCCCCGGAGCGGCTCACCGTCCCCACCGGGTCCCGGATCGCACTGGACTACTCCGGCGCGGCCCCGGCCCTGCCGGTGAAGGTCCAGGAGGTGTTCGGGTGGACCGGCTCCCCGGCCGTCGCCGACGGGCGGGTCCCGGTGGTGCTGCACCTGCTCTCCCCCGCCGGGCGTCCGACGGCGGTCACCGCGGACCTGGACTCGTTCTGGGACAACGCCTACCCGCAGGTCCGGGCCGAGCTCCGCGGGCGCTACCCGAAGCACGCCTGGCCCGAGGACCCGCGGACCGCGACACCGGGACGGGGCACCGGACGCCGGAGATGAGACCCGCACCCCGCCCGGCGACCCGGTCCAGCCGGTCCGGTCGCCGAGATGTAGCTCAGCGGGAATTGTCGATCTCCACAGCCCGCTGAGCTGCATCTCGGCGTTCGTGGTGCGTCCGGACCGCGCTCCGTGGGGCGTGGGGCGCGGTCCGGACGCTCAGCGGACCTGGTCGGCGAACACCACGACGTTGTCGACGTAGCTGCGGGCCGACCGGTCGAACACCCCGCCGCAGGTGATCAGTCGCAGGCCCGCGTGGTCGAGATCGCCGTAGACCTCGGCGGTCGGGAACTCCGCCTTGGGGAAGCGCCCCACCCGGCGCACGGCGAACACCACCGACGTCCCGTCGGCGCGGTCGACGCGGATCTCGTCGCCGGGCTCGAGGGTGTCCAGGTCGGCGAAGGCGCCGGGCAGTCCCTTCCAGTCGACGTGCGCGGTGAGCACGGCGGGACCGACCTCCCCCGGGGTCGGTGCGCCGGTGTACCAGCCGACCGTGCCCGCATCCGCGGGGACCTCCATCGACCGGTCCGCGGCCAGCCCCATCGGCCGGGGCACGGTGTCGAGCCCGAGCCGGTCGACCCGCAGCCGGGCCGGCTCGGACCGCACCAGCGGCGCGGGCCCCGGCGGCAGCAACGCCCCCGGCGCGGGCGCCGGAGCGGGCACCGGGACGGAGGCGACGGCCGTCGCCCCGGGCTCGGGTGCGCCCGCGGGGTCGGCGAGCAGCAGCGCGGCGGTGAGGACACCGACCGGCGCCAGCACCCGCGTCACCCGGCGCAGTGCACCGGCCCGTCGCCGCGCCCGTCGCCCGCCGTCCGGGCTCCCGCGCCGCACCGTCCCGGCCCGGTCCCCGGCCACCGTTCCGCGCTCGGCGTGGTCCCCGGCCACCGTCCCGCGCCCGGACCGGTCCCCGGCCACGGGGCGGCGCCCGGCCCGCGCACCGGGCGGTGCGGCGGGTCCGGGCACCGGGAGGACGGGACCGGGCACGGTGCCGGGGTCAGCCGCGGCGACCGGCGGCGACGCGCCGCACCGCGACCGCGCCGATGCCACCGGCGACGACGGCACCGAGCGCCAGCGGCAGCACGTCGGCCGGGCCGCCACCGGCCTCGACGCCACCGACCGGCGTCGCGGTGACCTGGGTGGAGTCGTCGGAGGCGGCCTCGACCGCGGCCGGGGACGCCGCGCTGCCGTAGTCGTGGTCCTCGCAGGCCTGACCGTCGTTGTCGCGGTCGAGTCCGTAGGGGTCACCCGGGGTCAGGGCAGACTGGGCGTCGGCCTGGCCGGCGAAGTCGTCGCAGTTGCGGTCCTGGGCGAAGGCCGTACCGGCGAGCGGGAGGGCGGCCGCGGTCGCGAGGAGCACGGCGGCGGACAGGGAGCGGAGGCGCATCGGGGGTGTCCTTCCGGGGAACGTGGGGGGAGCCACGCAGGTAGCAGCGATCCGGACGTGTCGGTCGTTACACCCGATCGTGAATGGATCCGAACGGGCTTGAACCGGCTCCGCCGGGCGGCGGAAGGTGGTCCGGTGAACGCTCTCCCCACCCCCGACGACGTCCGTGCCGCGGCAGCGATCCTGCGCGGCCACGCCCACCGCACCCCCGTCCTCACCTCCCGGCTCACCGACGCCGAGCTCGGCGCACAGGTGTTCGTGAAGGCGGAGAACCTCCAGCGCACCGGGAGCTTCAAGTTCCGCGGGGCGTTCCACACGCTGTCCCGGCTGTCCACGGCACAGCGGCGGGCGGGGGTCGTCGCGTACTCCTCGGGCAACCACGCCCAGGCCGTGGCGCTGGCCGCGCAGCTGCTGGAGGTCCCCGCGACGATCGTGATGCCGCACGACGCCCCGGCCTCGAAGCTCGCCGCCACCCGCGGCTACGGCGCCGAGGTCGTCGGCTACGACCGCTACGCCGAGGACCGCGCGGCCATCGCGACCGCGCTGTCGGAGGAGCGTGGGCTCACCCTCGTCCCGCCCTACGACCACCCGCACGTCATCGCCGGGCAGGGCACCGCGGTGCTGGAGCTGCTGGAGGACCACGGCCCGCTCGACGCGCTGTTCGTCTGCCTCGGCGGGGGCGGGCTGCTCTCCGGATCACTGCTCGCGACGCAGGCCCTGTCCCCCGACGCCCAGGTGTACGGCGTCGAGCCCGAGGCCGGCGACGACGGCCTGCAGTCCCTGCGCGCCGGGCACGTCGTGCGCATCCCGCAGCCCCGCACGCTCGCCGACGGCGCCGCCACCACCCACCTCGGCGACCACACGTTCCCCGTGATCGCGCAGCTCGTCACCGACATCGTGACCGTGCCCGACACCGCCCTGGTCGAGTCGATGGCGCTGTTCGCGGCGCGCTACAAGGTGCTCGTCGAGCCGACCGGGGCGCTGGCCTTCGCGGGCGTGCGGGCGGCCGTCGCCGCGGACCCGCAGCGGTGGGCGGGGATGCGGATCGGCGTCACGATCTCCGGTGGCAACGTCGACCTGGACCGCTTCGCCGCCCTCGTCACCGGCTGACCGCGCCACCGGCCCGGGCGGCACGACACGGAGGGGCCCCGTCCGGACGGTCCGGACGGGGCCCGGTCGGGGCGGAGGGTCTCAGCGCCGGTCGTGCTGCAGCGCGTCCTCGGCGATCACCGCCTCGGTCGGCAGCCCGGGCACCTCCCGGACGGCCTCCTCGGCGGCGGCGCGCTCGTGCGACGGGCCGGGCTGCTCGGCCTCGGCGTCGGCGGCGTCCAGGTCACGGCGGATCGTCGAGAGCAGCGCCACTCCCACCAGCACGACGACCGCGGCGATCAGGAACGGCACCGAGGCGCCGACGGCCGCGGCCATCAGTCCCGCGGCGAACGGGGCGAGGCCGCCACCGATGAACCGGACGAACCCGTAGGTGGCCGACGCGGTCGGGCGGGGCACCGGCGAGATCGACATGACCGCCGTCGTCACCAGTGTGTTGTTGACGCCGACCACGATGCCGGACAGGATCACCGCGACGATCACCACGGCGGGCACGTCGTCGAACAGCCCGATGGCCGCGAGCAGCACCGCGATGCCGACGAGCGCGCCGTAGAGGGTGCGCGCGGTGCCGAAGCGGTCCTTGAGCCAGGGCGCGCCGAACACCGCGAAGGCCGCGACGAGCAGCCCCCAGCCGAAGAACACCGCACCGAGCGAGATCGGGTCGAGCCCGCCCATCAGGAACGGTGCGTAGCCGAGCAGGGTGAAGAAGCCCCAGTTGTAGAACAGCCCGACCCCGCTGGTGGTGGCGAGCGCGCGGTGGCGCAGGGCGGCCAGCGGTTCGGAGAACCGTGCCTTGCGGGTCGGGACCGGCGTCGGTTCCAGCAGCACGACGGTCGCGACGAGCGCGATCAGCATCAGCACCGAGACGCCGAAGAACGGTCCCCGCCAGGAGACGTTGCCGAGCAGGCCGCCGAGCAGCGGACCGGTGGCGATGCCCACGCCGAGCGCGGTCTCGTAGAGCACGATCGCACCGGCGAAGCCGCCCGAGGCCGAGCCGACGATCACCGCGAGCGAGGTCGCGATGAACAGCGCGTTGCCCAGGCCCCAGCCGGCCCGGAAGCCGACGATGCCCCAGATCCCCGACGACGCCCCGGCCAGCGCCGCGAACACCACGATCAGCGCGAGGCCGGTGATGAGGGTCCTCTTCGCGCCGATCCGGGACGACACCCAGCCGGTCACCAGCATCGCGATCGCGGTCACGACGAGGTAGCTGGTGAACAGCAGCTCGACCTCGGCGTGCGTGGCGTGCAGCTGCCCGGACAGCGACGGCAGGATCGGGTCGACCAGCCCGATGCCCATGAACGAGATGACGCAGGCGAACGCCACCGCCCAGACGGCCTTGGGCTGGCGGAACGGGCTGGGGGCGTGCGCCGCACCGGATGTTCGGGACATGTCATCGCCTTCCCCCGGGAACGGACCCCGGAGAGATCATGGACGTATCGGACCTGGTGAACATTGCATCACGCAACACATGTCATGAGCAATGCGAACGACCGTGACCGTGCCCATGTCCCGCTACGGTCGGGGCCCCCGCCGTCGAGGAGGCCCCGTGCCGCACACCGCCGCCGAGGCCGACCGTCTCGCCCGGCAGGCCGCGTTCCTGGGCGCGCTCGCCGCGATCGGCGCCCTGCTCCTGGCCGTGCTCGGCTGGGCCGGCGGGGCGGTCGCGATGTGGATGGGTGTCACGGCCCGCCGGCGCGGTGCGGGGCGCACCGCCGTCGTCGCGATCGCGCTCGGCGGCCTCGGCCTGGTCGCCGGCGTCGGGAACGCCCTGCTGGGCGCCTACCTGTTCCGCTGACCGGTCCGCAGCACCGGCTTGCCCGGAGCCCGGTCCGGTGACTCCAGGTGCGCGTGCGCGGCGGCGACGGCCGCGACGCCGTCGTCCAGGTCGAAGACCCGCTCCACCAGCGGGGTGAGCGTGCCCGCGGCGAGCCCGGCGCGGGCGAACGCCTCGGCGCGGGCCAGCACCGCCGCGTCGCCGGTGACCTCGCGGACGTGGAAGCGGCGCAGCCACACCGGCGCGTACCCGGCCGCGGGCAGCGGTGTCGGCTCCCCGGACAGTCCGCCGTGGACGATCACCGCGCCGCCCGGGGCGCAGGCCCGCACCAGCCGGGCGACGCCGGGCCCGCCCTCGGCGTCGAGGACCAGGTCGGCACCGCCGCCGAGCGCGGACCGCAGCGTCTCGGCGTCGGGCGTGCCGGTCAGCACCTCGGCGGCCCCGGCGGAGCGCAGGACCGCGGCGTGCCGGTCGTCGGGCACGACGGCGACGGCGTGCACCCCGAGGTGCCGCGCGACCTGCAGCGCCGCGGCCCCGATGCTGTTCGCCGCGGCCGTGACGACGAGCCGGTCCCCCTCCCGCAGCCGGACGGCGTGGCGGGTCATGCCCCACACCGTCAGCAGCGGCATCCACAGCGCGGCGGCGCCGTCGTCGTCGAGACCGGGCGGGCGGGCCAGCAGCGACCGGACCGGTACGACGGCCTCGTCGGCGTAGACCGGGTGCTCGTTCTGCGACGACGCCGGGATCACGCACACCTCGTCGCCGGGCGCCCAGCCCGTCACCCCCGGACCGGTCCCGAGCACGGTGCCCGAGCACTCGCTGCCCAGGCCCGCGGGGAGCACCGGGGCGACGAGGTAGGTGCCGCGGCGGAAGTTGACCTCGGAGCGGTTGAGCCCGACCGAGTGCACCCGGATCCGCACCTCCCCCGGGCCCGGGGCGCGCAGCGGCAGCCGCTCGATCCGCAGCACCTCCGGGCCGCCCGTGGAGTGGAAGCGGACGGTGCGCACGAGCGGGGACGTCACGACGGACCAGCCTAGGTCCATGGCGGCCGGTGGGGCACGATGAGCGCCGTTGCACGGGGAAAGGACAGGGATGCGGCGTCGGGTCGAGGTCGGGCTGGAAAGGATCACGTTCTTCAGCGACGGGGTGTTCGCCATCGCGATCACGCTGCTGGTGCTGCCGCTGACCGACGCCGAGATCGGCCCGGGCCCGGTCGCCCCGCAGCTGGTGGAGCTGCTGCCGCGGATGCTCACCTTCGCGCTGAGCTTCGCGGTGATCGGGCGGTACTGGACGGTCCACCACCAGCTGTTCGCCCGCTTCGACCGCGCCGACGCCCGGATGATGACGCTCAACCTCGGCTACCTGTTCGGCATCGCGTTCCTGCCGTTCCCGACGTCGCTGCTCGGCGGGCACGGCGACAGCACCGCGGCCGTCGTGCTCTATGCGGCCACGCTGGTCGTCATCGGCTCGTTCTCCGCCGCGATGTGGGCCTACGGCTCCTACCGAGGCCGCCTGACCCGCGCCGACGTGACCCCGGACGAGGCCCGCCACACGCTGGTCAACGGGCTGGCGCCGGTGGTGTCGTTCCTGCCGTCGCTGGTGATCGCCCCGCTGAGCCCGACCTGGGCGATGCTGTCCTGGCTGCTGACCGTCCCGGTCTCGGCCGTCGCCGAGCGGCTGTTCCCCGAGCACCGCGCGGCGCGGGCCCGCGCGCAGGCGGGCACGCCGGACACCGCGTGAGGCTCAGACCTCGTTGCTGATCTCGACGAGATTCCCGTCCGGATCGCGCAGGTAGACGCTGAGCAGCGGACCCCGGGCCCCGGTCCGCTCGACCGGCCCCTCCTCGACGGCCACGCCGGCCTCGGCCAGCTCGCGCCGGACCTGCTCGATCGGGTCGAGGGTGATCAGGCACAGGTCGGCGCTGCCCGGAGTGGGCCGCTCGGCCTTCGGCTCGAACTCCCGCCCCGCCTCGTGCAGGTTGATCTTGCTCGGGCCGAAGGCGAGTGCGCGGCGCCCGCCGCCGAACTCGACGGCCTCCATCCCGAGCACGCGGGTGTAGAAGGCGACGGTGGCGTCGATGTCGGCGACGGTCAGCACCAGGTGGTCGAGGTGGTCGATGCGCATGCCCGCGATGCTGGCAGCCGGGCCACCCGGACGCAGATCCTCCTGTGGGTGACCGCCACCGCCCCGGACCGCGACCGGGCGTCCGACGTCGACACCCACACGGACCAATCGGGCGGGTCGCTACGGGCGAACGGGCGTTCGTGAATCGCCCTTGTACCTGGCCGTGCAGCCGGGTGGAGAGGGACGAGGACGCACGTGGACGACGAGCTGACGACCGGCGGGGAGACCCCGCCCGCGGACACCGCGAGCACCCCGGCGCCCGAGCCGCCGAAGCGGAGGCGGGGCAGGCCACCGGGTTCGACGGCCCGCACCACCCGGGTCGTGACCATGACCCTGACGGTCAGCGGTTCCGCCGACGGCGACTGGCAGGCCGAGCTGAAGCAGGGCACCACGTGGGTGGCCCGCGGCCTGCCGGTGACGGCGTCGGCGGTGTCCGCGGCGGCTGCGGCGCTGCACGCCGACCTGTCCGGCCCGGTCGACGAGCTCATCGAGGGCGCCCGGTCGGCGAAGGCCGCGCGGGTGGCGGAGCTGGAGGCCGAGCTGGAGCAGGCCCGCAAGGACCTGGCCGAGCTGGAGCAGTGACCGCGCCGGGGTGACCGGCGCGGTGGCTCAGCCGAGCAGCGGCCCCAGTGTCGTGGCGTGCTCGCGCAGGAGGGTGACCAGCTCGGGGTCCGGGTCGGCGACCCGGGTCGCCGGGCCGGACAGCGCGAGACCCGCGACGAGCGCCCCGTCGGCGGGCGAACGGACCGGTACGGCCAGGCACCCGCGGTCCGGGCGCAGCTGACCGGTCTGGGTGGCCAGGACGGCGTCGAGGACGGCGTCGAGCGCGTCCGGGTCGGTGACGGTGCGGTCGGTGACCGGGCGCAGGTCGCGGACCAGGGCCCGCCAGTCGGGCTGCTCGGCGAGCAGCAGCCTGCCCAGCGCGGAGGCCTGGGGCAGCCGGGCGAGCAGGTCGGCGTCGCTGGGCGGGTGGTCCGGGTCCGGGTCGAGGACCTGCAGCCGGGCGCCGTCGAAGATCGCCAGGTGCACGCCCCACCGGACGCGGCCGCGCAGGTGGTCGACGACGGTGCGCGCGGCGGTCGGCAACCGCGGGACCGCGACCGGGGACAGCCGCGCGGCACGGCGCCCGAGCGCGAAGCCGCGCAGGTCGGGCAGCCGGACCAGGTACTCCTCGCCGACGAGCAGGTTCAGCACCCGGTAGGTGGTCGCCGGGGGCAGCCGCAGCGCCGTCGAGATCTCCTTGGCGGTGACCCCGGGTCCGGCCGCGACGACCTCCTCGAGCACCGCGAGCGCGGTCCGCACGGCCCGTGGCTGGCGTCCGCTGATCGTCGCCGGGTCCACCGTCACCGGGCCCGCCCCCAGACGTCGGAGGCGACGGTCTCGTCGTAGACGCCCAGGCCGTGCAGCCGCCCGCGGCGGCGCAGCACGACGGCCCACACCGCACCGGCCCCGAGCGCCGCGGCGAGCGCGATCCCGGTGGCCGGGGCGGCGACGACGAACGCGACCAGGGCCGCGACCAGCGACGGGACGGCCACCACCGCGGTCGCGACCGCGGCCGGGGTCAGCTCGCCGATGCGGCGCAGGAACGCCGGCGCGGCCAGGCAGACCAGCACGTAGCCGACGAGGAATCCGACCGTCGCGACGCCGAGCAGCGCGGCGAGCACCGTCCCGACGGGGACGCCCAGCGCGACCGGGACGGCGACCGCGAGCGTCGCCGCGGGCGCCCCGAGCCCGACGGCGACGTGCGGGGTCCGGAACCGGCGGTGGGTACGCCCCAGCGGGCGGGGCACGACGCCGTCGCGGGCCAGGGCGAACAGCACCCGCGACAGCGCGGTGGTCGTCGCGACCGCGCAGGCGAGGAAGGACAGGACGAGCGCGGCGTCGAGCAGCGGGGGGATCCAGGACCAGCCGCGGGCGACGGCGAGGACCTGCACCGGCTGGGTCTGCCCGGCGAGCCCGCCCGGGACTGCGGCGAACCCGGCGACCTGCACCGCGGCCGCGAAGACGTAGAGCACCGCGGTCACCGCCGCGGTCGCCGTGACCGCGCGCGGCACCGACCGGAACGGGCGCCGGGCCTCGGCCCCGAGCGAGGTCGCCACCTCGAACCCGATGAACGCCGCGAGCGCGGGCACCACGCCCGCGGCGACCGCTCCCGGGCCGGCGGGCGGGACGGGCGCGCCGGGGCCGGGCAGCGGGCCGCCGACGAGCAGCACCACGAACACCCCGACCAGCACCGCGACCGCGACCGCCTCCACCAGCAGCACCACCCGGGCCGCGGGGCGGACCCCGCGCACGACCAGCGCGGTCACCACCGCGCCGACCGCGACGGCGAGCAGTGCCGACGCGAGCGGCCCGGTCGCCCACGGCCCGCACAACGGGCCGAGGTAGGCCACGGCACCCGCGATCGCCGCGCCGCACAGCAGCAGGTACCCGGCCAGCGTCGCGATCCCGGCCGCGAACGCCGGTCCGGCGCCGAGGCCCTGCGCGGTCAGCGTGTAGATCCCCCCGGGTGCCGCCATCCGGCGGGTGAACCGGGCGACCGAGGCGGCGACGAGCAGCGCGAGCACACCGGCGACGACGAACGACCACACCGTCCCCGCCCCGGCCATTCCCGCGACGATCACCGGGGTGGCCGCCATCGCCGCCGAGGGTGCCGAGCCGGCGATCGACTGCGCCGCGACGTCGGCCGGGCCCACCCGTCGCCGGGCCAGACCGTGCACCGGTGACCGATCACGCAACGACGTCACGACGCCCCCTCCCGCCCTCACCGGTGATCCTCGCCCGCGGACACTAGCTCCCCGTGTCGACGCCATGACCAGCGACGACGGGTCGAACGAGAAACACTCCGGCGCCGTTCCCGCAGCGCGGGAACACCACCGCCGGTGATTCGCACCACACGGGATCCGGCGTTGTGCACGGTCCGCGGCACCGGCCACCGTCCCGGCACCCGACGTCCGCCTCGACCGCCAGGAGGAACCGTGAGCGCACCCGCGCCCCGCCCGTCACCACCGTCGCCGTCCCCGGAGCCCGCGGACCGGCACCGTCTGCGCGGGACGCTGGGCGCCGGGTCGATCGTGTTCATGGTGGTCGCCGCGGCCGCGCCGCTGACCGTCGTCGCCGGGACGGTGCCGCTGGGACTGGCCGCGGGCAACGGCGCCGCGTTCCCGATGACCTTCGTGCTGTGCGCGGTGGTGCTGCTGCTGTTCGCGGTGGGCTTCTGCGCGATGTCGCGGCACGTGCCGGGTGCCGGCGCGTTCTACGCCTACGTCGCCCGCGGGCTCGGCGCCGCGCCGGGCCTGGGCTCGGCCTTCCTCGCGCTGGTCACCTACACCGCGGTGCAGGCCGCGGTGTACGGCTACCTGGGCGCGACCGTCGACGCGCTGGTGCAGCACTACGGCGGGCCCGCCCTGCCCTGGTACCTCTACGCGGCCCTGGCGCTCGTCGTCGCCGGGGTGCTCGGCTACCGCCACATCGAGCTGTCCGGCAGGGTTCTGGGCACGCTGCTGGTCGCCGAGGTCGCGATCGTGCTGGTGTTCGACGCCGTCGTCGCCGCGACCGGCGGGCTCGGCTCCGGCCGCTCGACGGCGCTGTTCGTGCCGTCGCAGTTCCTGTCCGGTTCGCTCGGCATCGCGATCATGTTCGCGATCGCGTCGTTCATCGGGTTCGAGGCCACCGCGGTGTTCCGCGACGAGGCCCGCGACCCCGGGCGCACCATCCCCCGCGCGACCTACCTGGCCCTCGTGCTGATCGGCGCGTTCTACACGCTGTCGTCGTGGGCGGTCGTCTCCGCCTGGGGCGACGACGGCGCCGTGGCCCGCGCGACCGAGGACCCCGGGAACATGATCGTCGCGACGATCACCGCGGTGCTCGGCCCCGTCGGCGGCGACCTGGCCCAGGTCCTGCTGGTCACCAGCCTGTTCGCGGCGCTGCTGTCGTTCCACAACGTGCTCTCGCGCTACCTGTTCGCCCTCGGCAACGCCGGCTCGATGCCCGCCGCGCTGGGCCGCAGCCACGCCCGGCACGCCTCGCCGCACGCCGCCTCGGCGGCCCAGTCGGGCACCGCGCTGGCGCTGATCGCGGTGTTCGCGGTGACCGGGATGGACCCGGTGACCCAGGTGTTCGCCTGGATGACCGGGACCGCAACCCTCGGGGTGCTCGCCCTGATGGCGCTGACCTGCGCCGCGGTGCTCGTGTTCTTCCGCCGCTCGCGCGTCGACACCCGGTTCTGGCACACCGCCCTGGCCCCGGCGCTGGGGCTGGCCGGTCTGCTGGTCTGCCTGTGGCTGACCGTCGCGAACTTCCCGACGCTCATCGGCGGCTCCCCCGCGCTGGCCACCGCCATCGGCGGGGTCCTGGTCGCCGCGTTCGTGCTCGGGACGGTCCTGACCCGGTTCACGGGTGACCGCCCCGGGACCTTGCCCTCGCCCGACGCGCCCGGAACCGTCACCGGGCACGACACCGGGCACGACACCGCCGGAACCGACCTCCAGGAGGAGACCCGATGACCGCCGTCCAGGAGCCGCGCACTACCGCGAGCCACCCGCTGGCCCCGACCACGGAGGCCGAGGTGACCGTCGTCCGCGAGGTCCTCGCCGCGGCTGGGCTGCTCACCGAGCACGTCCGCTTCGCGTTCTTCGCCCCCGAGGAGCCGCCCAAGTCCGAGGTCCTCGCCCACCCCGAGGGCGCCGACGCCGAGCGCAGCTTCCGCGCGGTGCTGCTGGACCTGGGCACCGGGCGCTCCCACGACACGGTCGTCTCGGCCACCCGTCGTGAGCTGGTGTCCTGCCGCGAGCTGGAGCCCGAGCGGGAGGGGCAGCCGCCGATCATCGACTCGGAGTTCGAGTTCATCGAGGACGTCCTGAACGCCTCGCCGGACTGGCTCGCCGCGCTGGAGAAGCGCGGGCTGGAGCCCGCCTCGGTGCGCGCCGTGCCGCTGTCGGCCGGCGTCTACGACATCCCCGGGGAGAAGGGCCGCCGCCTCGCCCGCGCCTTCGGGTTCCGCCAGGACCACGAGGCCGACCACGCCTGGGCACATCCCGTCGACGGGCTCGTCGCCTACGTCGACCTCACCGCCCGCACGGTCGACCGGGTGATCGACACCGGCGTCGTGCCGGTGCCCGCGACCAGCGGGAACTTCGACGACCCGGCCGTACAGGGCGAGCACATGACCTCGCTCAAGCCGATCGAGATCACGCAGCCCGAGGGGCGCTCGTTCACCGTCACCGACGGCCGGGTCCGCTGGGGCAAGTGGGACCTGCGGGTCGGGTTCAACGAGCGCGAGGGCCTGACCCTGCACCAGATCGCCTTCGACGAGCGCCCGATCTGCTACCGCGCCTCGGTCGCGGAGATGGTCGTGCCCTATGCCGACCCGGCGCCGGTGCGGTTCTGGCAGAACTACTTCGACTGCGGCGAGTACATGTTCGCCCGCTACGCCGACTCCCTGCAGCTGGGCTGCGACTGCCTCGGCGACATCCACTACCTCGACGCGGTGGTCGCCGACGACCTGGGCAACCCGCGCACGATCAGCAACGCCATCTGCATGCACGAGGAGGACCACGGCGTCCTCTGGAAGCACACCGACATCTTCACCGGCGCCCGTGAGGTGCGCCGCCAGCGTCGCCTGGTGATCTCGTTCTTCACCCCGATCGGCAACTACGACTACGGCTTCTACTGGTACCTCTACCTCGACGGCACCATCGAGCTGGAGTGCAAGGCGACCGGCATCGTGTTCACCTCCGGCACGCCCGGCGAGTACGCCACCGAGGTCGCGCCCGGCCTGGGCGCGCCGTTCCACCAGCATCTGTTCTCCGCGCGGCTGGACATGACCGTCGACGGCACGGCCAACGCCGTCGAGGAGGTCGAGGCGGTCCGCGTGCCGATGGGCGAGGGCAACGCCTACGGCAACGCGTTCGCCCGCTCGGCGACCCGGCTGACCTCGGAGTCCCACGCCCAGCGGGACGCCGACCCGGGGTCCGGGCGGGTCTGGCACGTGGAGAACACCGAGAAGACCAACGCGCTGGGACGGCCGGTCGGCTACGTCCTGCACCCGCACGGGCAGCCCACCCTGCTGGCGGACCCGGCGTCGTCGATCCACGCGCGGGCGACGTTCGCCTCGAAGGCGCTGTGGGTGACCCGCTACGACCCGGCGCAGCGCTACCCGGCCGGTGACTTCGTCAACCAGAACCCGGGTGGGGACGGGCTGCCGTCCTGGGTGGCCGCGGACCGCGACCTCGACGGCCAGGACGTCGTGCTGTGGCACACCTTCGGGCTGACCCACTTCCCGCGGCCGGAGGACTGGCCGGTCATGCCGGTCGACTACACCGGCTTCGTCCTGAAGCCGGCCGGCTTCTTCGATCGCAACCCGGCGCTGGACGTGCCACCGGTGGAGTCGAGGAACTGCCACTGAACGGATCACCACTGAGGGCAGGCTCTGCGGGGGCGACCCCGCGGAGCCGCCTCAGCGGGTCGGGGCGAACGGCCGCAGCGCGTCGGGGACCCGGCCGGTCACGATGTTCTCCGCCACCAGCCGGCCGGTGAGCGGGCCCAGCACCATGCCCCACATCCCCAGCCCGCCCGCGACGAACACCCGCGGTGAACGGGTCGGCCCGGCCAACGGGAGTCCGTCCGGGGTGCACGGCCGGGAACCGACCCACTCGTCGGCCCGGTCGGTGAGATCGGCACCCCGCAGGAACGGCTCCACCGCGCGGGTGATCGCGGCGATCCGGCGCGGGTCGAGCGGCTCCTGGGGTGCCCGGAACTCCATCATCCCCGCGATCCGCAGCCGGTCCCCCAGCGGTGTCATGGCCACCCGCTGGGCCGGGAGATACACCGGCCCCTCAGGCAGCTCGGTCACCGGTACGGCGAAGCTGTACCCGCGCCCGGCCTGCACCGGGGTCCGCACGCCGAACGGCCGGGACAGCCCGGTGCCGAGCGCGCCGGTGGCGAGCACGACCGCGTCGAACCGGGTCTCGTCGGGCCGGCCCTCCTGGGTCCAGCGGACCGTGACCGCACCGCCGTCGTCGTGCACACCGGTGACGCCGGCGCCCTCCCGCAGCAGCGCACCGCCGGAGGTGACCGCACCGGCCAGGCCGGCCAGGCACCGGGGCGGGTCCACGAACCGCTGGTCGTGCAGGGCGACCGCGCCGGCCACCCGGTCGGAGAGCATCGGGGCCCGGGACCGGGCCTCGTCGCCGTCGAGCACGTCGTGTCCGACCTTCTGACCGGTCTCGGCCATCGCCGCCAGCTCCGCGAGCAGCTCGCCGCGCCCCGCGAGGTCGTCGAAGCAGACCAGGAACTCCCCGGCCGGGCGCATCGCGAGATCGGCACCGCCGGCGGCGATCTCGTCGACGGCGTCCAGCGCCAGCTCGTTGACGTCACGGTAGGCGGCCAACCCCCGCCGGTGCCGGGCCGGCGTGCTGTTCCGGACGAACCCCGCGAGGAAGCGCCACAGTCGCGGGTTCGCCCGCGGCGGCACGTAGACCGGTGACGACGGGTCCAGCGCGGCCCGGATCCCGACGCGCAGCATCGCGGGCCCCGGCAGCGGTGTGGTCAGGGCCGGGGCCAACCAGCCCGCGTTGCCCCAGGACGCCCCCGATCCGGCCGTGCGCTCCTCGAACACCTCGACGTCGATCCCGTCACGCAGCAGGAACCACGCCGTCGACAGGCCGAGCATTCCCGCACCCACCACCGCGACCCGGCGCGGCACCGGCGCCCGTCCACTCTCCATCACTGCTCCTCCTCCATGATCGCAATCCGAGTCTGGGGCCCATCGGGTCGTGCCGGCACGGTCGTCCCGGGCAGCGTCCGGGACCGCGGGCTTGCCGGGATCCGGCAACGTGGAAGCCGTTTATGGCAGCTCGTGGTAGTTCTGCCTGCGGGGAGTCCGGCACATCGCCGCACACCCGCCGTACGAGGAGTGGACGATGAGCGTGACCCGGGTCTGGCTGACCGAGCGAAGCCACCAGGAACTGCATGCCGAGCTGCGGACGTTGCTGCAGCAGCGGAGGGCCGTGGCCGTGGTCGACGGCCGCGAGCACGACAGTCCGGACGGGCCGGGGGCCGAGGAGCGCGACCGCGAGCAACGGATCCGGCGGCTGCAGGAGCTGCTGCACGATCCTGTGGTCGGCGACCGGCCGCCGGACGACGGCGTCGCCGAGCCCGGCATGGCGGTCACCGTGCGCTACGACGACGGCGAGACCGAGACCTTCCTGCTCTCGCACGACGAGAACCGGATCCGCTCCGACGGGACCATGATCTGCTCGCCGGACTCCCCACTCGGCCGCGCGCTGCACGGCGCGCACCAGGGGGACGTCGTCCGGTACCAGCTCCCGGACGGCGGGTCGGCGGAGTGCACGCTGCTCCGCGCCGTGCCCTTCGAGCACTGACCCGACGCATCGTGTACGGGACGGAACGCGCCGGGGGCAACAACGGGATCCGGCAGCCGGACGCGCCGGTCTCGGATGCCTGGCTGCGCCGGGTCGCCGACGAGGCCGGGCGCGGGGCGGGCGGCGTCCCGCCCGAGCTGCTCGGCGGCTTCCTGCGGGTACTGGCCGACGCTGCGGCGACCGGCAGACTGCCCTCGGACGCCGAACTGGACGCGGTGCGGCGCAACGGCGGACGGGCCGCCGAGCTGGGGGTCGGCGCGGGGAACGCGGTACAGCTCTACCTGTCTGCCGCCTGGCGGCTGTGGCGGGAGATCCCGCCGACCGCGCACTTCCGGGACGCCGGGACCACGGCGAACGCAGCGGAGGCGGTCATGCGGGCGGTGGACCTGGCGGTGGCCGGGCTCGCCGACGGCTACACCGCGGCCCGCCGGGACCTGGTACGACACGAGGAGACACTGCGCCGTGAGCTGATCGAGGACCTGCTGCGTGGAGACGGTGACGCCGGCGGGCTGGTCGCGCGGGCCGAACCGTTCGGGATGGACCTGGGCCGGCCGCACCAGGTCGCGCTGGCCGCGCCGGACGGCCGCCCGGCGCGGGTGGACGCCGTGCCGGCGTCCCTGGAACGCACCGTCGTGCGCGGGGTCGGGGACCGGGACGTCCTGGTCGCCACCAAGGACGGCCGGATCGTCGTCATCGCCCCGGCGGGCATCGGTGCCGGCAGCCTCGGCGACCTGCTGCACCGCGAGCTGACCCGCACCGGGCGCCCCACCGGTTGGCGGGTCGCGGTGGGGCGCGCACACTCGGGGTCCTACGGGATCGCCCGTTCCTACGAGGAAGCCAGGGAGGCACTGACGACGGCGGGCAGGCTGCAGCTGCCGGCGCAGGTACTGCGGGCCGAGGACATGCTGGTGTACCGGGTGCTGCTGCGGGACCAGCCGGCGATCACCGACCTGGTGCAGACCGTCGCCGTGCCGCTGGCCGGGGCGCGCGGCGGCGCGGCCCCGCTGCTGGACACCCTGGAGGCCTACTTCGCCACCGGCTGCGTGGTCGCCGGGACCGCGCGGCAGCTGCACCTGTCGGTCCGTGCCGTCTCCTACCGCCTGGAGCGGATCGCCGAGCTGACCGGCCACGATCCGGCCGACCCCGCGCAGCGCTTCACGCTGCACGCCGCCGTGCTCGGGGCCCGGCTGCTCGGCTGGCCCGGCCGTGACCTCCCGCCCGGCGACGCGGGCTGAGCCGGGGACGCCGGCCGCGGTCGTCGGCGCGCAGACGCTGCATCCGGACCCGGCCCGCCCGCTCACGCACGCCGAGGCCGGGGCGCTGATCCGGATCGGGCCGGGCACTAGGGTCGCTACCGATCCGATCGCCGATCCACAGGAGGATCCGTGGCACTCGCCGCAGGGGACACCGTCCCTGACGTCCAGCTCATGACCCCGACCGCCGACGGCCCCAAGCCGGTGCAGAGCGCCACCGCCCTGGGCAGCGGCACCGTCGTGCTGTTCGGCGTTCCCGGGGCCTTCACCCCGGCCTGTTCCGACACCCATCTGCCCGGCTTCGTGCTGCGGGCCGACGAGCTGAAGCAGAAGGGCGTCGACACCGTCGTCTGCACCGCGGCCAACGACGCCTTCGTGCTCGGCGCCTGGGCGGACGCCCGCAACGTCGGCGACGCCGTGCTGATGCTGGCCGACGGCAACGCCGAGTTCGCCACCGCCGCCGGACTGGACATGGACGGCTCGAAGTTCGGCCTCGGCACCCGCTCGAAGCGCTACGCCGCGATCATCAAGGACGGCGTGGTGCAGTGGATCGGCGTCGAGGACGTCCCGTCCTCGGTCGAGGTGTCCGGCGTCGAGTCGGTGCTCGCGCAGCTCTGAGGTTCCGGGCCGACCGGCACGCGGGCCTACACTGGCCCGCGTGCCGAAGGTCCTGGGCTCGCTGGCGACGCACCGCGAGCAGGTGCGCGAGCGGGTGTTCGACGCCCTGCGCGTGCAGCTCTACGAACGCGGCTTCGACACGGTGACCCTGTCCGGGGTCGCCGCGGCCGCCGGCGTGGGGCGCTCGGCGCTCTACAACCACTTCCCCGACCGCCAGGCCCTGCTCGTCGCGTTCGTCGAGCACGAGGCGGAGCGCTACGTCGCCGAGCTCGACGCCGCGCTCGCCGAGGCCGCGGACCCCCGCGAACGGCTCGCCGCCTTCGCCCGGCTGCAGCTGCGCCGCCTCGCCGAGTTCCACCTCCCGCCCGGCCAGGCGCTGGCCGGTGCCCTCGACCCGGCCGCCTACCGCCGGATCGCCGCGCACGCCGACCCCATCTCCGACCGGCTGGTGGCGGTGCTGCGCGAGGGCGCGGCGCAGGGCTGCCTGGTCGACGACGACCCCCGGGTGCTCGCCGCCGTCGTGGCGGGGGCGCTGTCGAGCAGGCGGATCGTCGACGTCGACCCGGCGGAGCTCGACGCGACGATCGCGACGGCGGTCGCGGCCGTGCTGCGAGCGGTCTCGACGGTTGCGCGCGACTGAGGCTAGCCTTACCCGCGTCGGGGCCCTACCATCGTGATCTGACACGGTGTCAGATCCGGCGCCGTGCCGTCGCACCAGACGTCACGTCACGGGAGGGCCGATGGACGCCACGACCCCCATCACGGGCACGCTGTCCGCCGATCTCCGCCAGGCCACCTGGGCGGTGCACGAGCGGGCCCACCGGTGCAGCTACTTCGGGGCGCTGTTCGACGGTGATCTCCCGTTGGACGCCTACACCCTGCTCGCGGAGCAGTACGTCGCGATCTACACCGCGCTGGAGGAGGCCGGGGACGCCCTGGCCGCCGACCCGGTCGCGGCACCGTTCGTGATCGACGAGCTGCGCCGGGTGCCCGCGCTGCACGCAGACCTGGACGCCCTCGGCGGGGGTGTCCCCCGGATCCTCCCCGCCACCGCGGCCTACGTCGCCCGGCTGCGCGAGGCGGCGTCGGACCCGGCGCTGTTCGTGGCCCACCACTACACCCGCTACCTGGGTGACCTGGCCGGCGGCCAGGTCGTCGGGAAGATCCTGCAGCGCACCTACGGCATCGACGGCCCCGGGCGGCTGTTCTACGACTTCGGGGCCCTCGGCAGCCCGTCGGCGTTCCGGACCCGCTACCGCGCCCTGCTCGACGACGCGGCCTGGACCCCGGCGCAGCGCGAGCGGCTGCTCGCCGAGGCGGTGCACGCCTTCGAGCTGAACATCGCCGTCCTCACCGAGATGGCGCAGGAGGTCGGGCTCGCGCAGCCGCTGGCGTCCTGAGCCGGAATCGGGGGAACTAGGATCGACGCCCGTCCCCCGACCACCGATCCCAGGAGTGTCCCGGTGTCCAGCCCCGGCATCGACCCGGACGAGCTCGCGACCGCGCTGAAGGTACTGGCCCGGGTCGACGAGCTGCCACCCGAACACCCCGACGCCGTGGTCGTCCGACGGGCGACCGCGGGGATCTGGAAGTCGGTGCGGCTGCGGCGCCGCGCCGAGAAGCGGCAGGCCGAGAAGTCCTCCGACGAGGCCGTCACCGCCGCCACCGCGACCGGCGCGGCCGGGCGCATCGACGACGAGACCGCCGGCATCCCGCTGGTGTCGACCACCCCCGGCGCGACCGCGGGGACGCTGCACCGCGCCCGCGGGTGCTACGTCTGCAAGACGCGCTACACCGTCGTCGACGCCTTCTACCACCAGCTGTGCCCGGACTGCGCCGCCGCGCACCGTGCCCACCGCGACGCCCGTACCGACCTGTCCGGGCGCCGCGCGCTGCTCACCGGCGGCCGCGCCAAGATCGGGATGTACATCGCGCTGCGGCTGCTGCGCGACGGCGCGCACCTCACGATCACCACCCGTTTCCCGCGCGACGCCGCCCGCCGCTTCGCCGCGCTGCCCGACTCGGCGCAGTGGCTGCACCGGCTGCGGGTGATCGGGGTGGACCTGCGTGACCCGGGCCAGGTCGTCGCCGTCGCCGACGAGGTCGCCGCCGCGGGACCGCTGGACATCCTGGTCAACAACGCCGCGCAGACGGTGCGCCGCTCCCCCGGCTCCTACTCCGCGCTGGAGGCCGCCGAGCACGAGGAGCTGCCCGCGGGCGAGCTGCCGGAGATCGTGTCGTTCACCAGCGGCTCGCGCGAGCACCCGCTCCTGCTGGCCGGGGCGGTCCCGGGCGGGCGCGACCTGGCCGCGCTGGCGACGACGGCCCGGTCGGCGTCGCCGGAGCGGATGGCCGCCGGCACCGCGGTCGACGCGGGCGGGCTGCTGCCCGACACCGCAGCGGTCAACAGCTGGGTCGACCACGTCCAGCACGTGGACCCGCTCGAGCTGCTCGAGGTGCAGCTGTGCAACCAGACGGCGCCGTTCGTGCTGGTGTCGCGGCTGCGCCCGGCGATGGCGGCGTCGAGCGCGCGCAACAAGTACGTCGTGAACGTCTCGGCGATGGAGGGCGTGTTCGGGCGCGGCTACAAGGGCCCCGGGCACCCGCACACCAACATGGCGAAGGCCGCGCTGAACATGCTGACCCGCACCAGCGCGGGCGAGATGTTCGCGACCGACCGGATCCTGATGACCGCGGTGGACACCGGCTGGATCACCGACGAGCGCCCGCACCCGATGAAGCTGCGCCTGGCCGAGGAGGGGTTCCACGCCCCGCTCGACCTCGCCGACGGCGCCGCCCGGGTCTACCACCCGATCGTCGCCGGGGAGGCCGGCGAGGACCTGCACGGAGTGTTCCTGAAGAACTACCGCGTGTCCTCCTGGTAGAGGGGTCTCACCCGGCACTGTCGGGGGTCGCCGCTACCGTGCGGTCCGTGCTGGAGATCCATCGGGCCGAACGCGCCGACACCCTCGTCGAGGCGCTCGCCGGCGTCCTGGCGGCCGGCTCGGACGACCCGTTCGCGGCCGAGACCGTCGCGGTCCCCGAGCGCGGGGTGGAGCGCTGGCTGGCCCAGCGGCTCGCGCACCGGCTCGGTGCGGGGACGGGTGGCGGCGGGGTCTGCGCGAACGTCCGGTTCCCGGCGCCGGCCGCGCTGCTCGGCGGGGTCGTCGCGCACGTCACCGGCACCGACCCGGCGACCGACCCGTGGTCGCCCGGCCGGTCGGTGTGGCCGCTGCTGGAGCTGATCGACGAGGCCGTCGCCGAACCCGGGGACGACCGGTTCACCGCTCTCGCCGCGCACCTGGAGCGTGGTGGGCGCGGCCGCCGCTACGCGCTCGCCCGCACGCTGGCCGGGCTGTTCGGCTCCTACGCCACGCACCGTCCCGAGCTGCTGCGCCGCTGGCGCGCCGGGGAGGACGCGGTGCCCGCCGACCTGGTGTGGCAGCCGGAGCTGTGGCGCCGCCTGCACGCCGCACTCGGAGTGCCCGGTCCCGCCGAGCGCCTCGACGACGCGGTGGCCCGCCTGCGCGGGGGCGCCGACCCGGGCCCCGAGGTCGGGCCGCGGCTGTCGCTGTTCGGCCCGACCCGGCTGGCCGCCGAGCACCTGACCGTCCTGGAGGCACTCGCGGCGCACCGGGAGGTCCACCTGTGGCTGCCGCACCCGTCGCCGGCGATGTGGGAGGCGGTGCGCGCCGCGCGGACACCGGGGGTGCCCTCGCGCGCCGCCGACACCAGCGCCGAGGCCGTCCGTCATCCGCTGCTGCGCTCGCTCGGCCGGGACACCCGGGAGCTGGCCCTGCGGCTCCCCGCGGCCGGGCCCGGCGTGACCGACACCCATCACCCGGCCCCCGCCGGGACCGGCGCGCCGACCCTGCTGCGCCGCCTGCAGACCGCCCTGCGCGACGACGCCGTGCCGCCCGCCCCGGAGGACCGTCCCCTGCTCGACGCGGACGACCGCAGCGTCGCGCTGCACTCCTGCCACGGCCCGGACCGGCAGGTGGAGGTGTTGCGCGAGGTGCTGCTCGGCCTGCTCGCCGCCGACCCGGACCTGGAGCCGCGCGACATCATCGTCATGTGCCCGGACATCGAGGTGTTCGCGCCGCTGATCACCGCCTCGTTCGGCCTCGCCCCGGACGCGGACGTCCCCGACGGTGCCGGCCCCTCCCGCGAGGAGCTCCACCCCGGGCACCGGCTGCGGGTTCGCCTGGCCGACCGCGCCCTGCGCCAGGCGAACCCGCTGCTGGGCACGGTGTCGTCGCTGCTGGAGCTGGCCGGGTCCCGGGTCAGCGCCTCCCAGGTGCTCGACCTGGTCGCCTCCGCCCCCGTGCGCCGCCGCTTCCGCTTCGACGACGACGCGCTGGAGCGGCTGTCCGAGCTGGTCACCGCGGCCGGGGTCCGGTGGGGGCTCGACGCCGCGCACCGGCGGCCCTACCGGCTCGACGGGATCGAGCAGAACACCTGGCGGGCCGGGCTGGACCGGATGCTCGTCGGCGTCGCGATGGCCGAGACGCCGGGCGCCCCGGCCTGGCTGGGCACCGCGCTGCCGCTGGACGAGGTCGACTCCTCCGACGTGGACCTCGTCGGGCGGCTCGCCGAGTTCGTCGACCGGCTCGCGACCGTGCTCGGTGCACTGCGCGGCCCGCAGCCGCTGTCGGTCTGGGTGGACGCGCTCGTCGAGGGGCTGTCCGCACTGACCGACACCACCCCGACCGACGCCTGGCAGGCCGGGCAGGCCCGGGCGGAGCTGGCCGACGTCGTCGCCTCCGCGGGGCCGCAGGCCGCCACCGTCGACCTCGACCTGCCCGACGTGCGCGGCCTGCTCGCCGAGCGGCTGCGCGGGCGGCCCAGCCGGGCGAACTTCCGGACCGGCACGCTGACCGTCGCGACGCTGGTGCCGATGCGGGCCGTCCCGCACAAGGTCGTGTGCCTGCTGGGCTGCGACGACGGGGTGTTCCCCCGCGCCGGCGCCCCCGACGGCGACGACGTGCTGGCCCGCGACCCGGTCGTCGGCGAGCGGGACCCGCGCGGGGAGGACCGCCAGCTGCTGCTCGACGCGCTCTGCTCCGCCACCCGGCACCTGGTCGTGGTGTCCTCCGGCGCCGACGAGCGCACCGGCGCCGACCGGCCGCCGTCGGTGCCGGTCGGGGAGCTGTGCGACGCGATCGACGCCTGCGTGCGGACCCGGACCGGCACGCCCGCGTCGCAGGCCCTGCGGGCCCGGCACCCGTTGCAGCCGTTCGACCGGCGCAACTTCACCTCCGGCGCGCTGCTGGCCGCCGGACCGTTCAGCTTCGACCGGGCCGCGCTGCGCGGCGCCGAGGCCGCGGCCAGGCCGCGCACCGTGACCCCGCTGTTCGGCGCGGACCCGCTGCCTCCGCCGGAGGACCCGCCGGACGGGGTGGTCGAGCTCGACGAGCTGGTCGCCTTCGTCGAGCACCCGGTGCGGGCGTTCCTGCGCCAGCGGGTGCGGGTGCTGCCGCCGGAGGAGAACGTCGAGCCCGACGACGCGCTGCCGGTCGAGCTCGACGGCCTGGCCACCTGGAAGATCGGGGACCGGCTGCTGACCGACCGGCTCGCCGGGGCCGCACCGCAGGCCGTCGCGCGGGCCGAGACGCTGCGCGGTGACCTCCCGCCGGGCGGGATCGGGCACCGGGTGCTCACCGAGGTCGGCGGGCAGGTCGAGCCGCTGGTCGCCGTCGCCGCGGCGGTCGCGACCGGTGAGGCGGGCTCGCAGGACCTCGTCGCGCAGCTCACCGGCACACCCGAGGACGGCCGCGCCGTCGCGGGGACGGTGCCGGGCCTGCACGGCGACGTCGTGGTGCGCGTCGAGTACTCGCGGCTCAAGGCCAAGCACCGGCTGCGGGCGTGGGTCCAGCTGCTCGCGCTCAGCGCCGCGCACCCCGGCCGGTCCTGGACGGCGGTGACCGTCGGGCGCGGCCCCGGCGGCGCCGCCCGCTCGGTGCTCGGCCCGGTCGACCCCGGCCTGGCCCGCCGCACCCTGGCCGACCTGGTCGCGCTGCGCCGTGAGGGCCTGCGGGCACCGCTGCCGCTGCCCACCGACGCCGCCGCCGTCTACGCCCGCAACCGCGCCCGCGGGGTGGTCCCGGCCAACGCGTTCGCCGCTGCGGAGAGCGAGTGGTCGCGCTTCGAGCACGCCGAGGCCCCGCACGTCTACGTCCGGGGGTCCGCGGGCGGCCCGCTGGTCACCCGTCCCGAGCCCGGGTCCGGCGGGGAGCCCACCCGCTTCGGGGAGCTCGCCGTCCGGCTGTGGGCACCGCTGCTCGACCACGAGAGGCAGGACGCGCCGTGACCACCACCAGCGTGTTGTCGGCACCGACCTTCGAGGTCGACGGGCCGCTGCCGTCCGGCACCGTCGTGCTGGAGGCGAGCGCGGGGACGGGGAAGACCTACACGATCGCCGCGCTGGCGACCCGCTACGTCGCCGAGGGCGTCGCGGACCTGGATCGGCTGATGCTGGTCACCTTCGGCCGCGACGCCACCCAGGAGCTGCGCGAGCGGGTCCGGGAGCGGCTGGTGGGCACCGAGCGGGCGCTCGCCGCCGTACTCGCCGGCGCCACCCCGCCGACGCCGGAGGCCGACCCCGTGGTCGCGCACCTGGCCGCCACCGACCCGGCCGAGCTGGAGCGGCGGCGGGCCCGGCTGGCGACGGCGTCGGCGTCGTTCGACGCGGCGACGATCGCCACCACCCACCAGTTCTGCATGCAGATGCTGGCCGGCCTGGGCGTGGCCGGGGACAACGACCCGGACGCCGAGTTCGTCGACCACGTCGACGACGTCGTCACCGAGGTCGTCGACGACTTCTACGTGCGCAAGTACGCCGCCCCGAACGCCGGCCGCCCGGCGTTCGACCGGGCCGCGGCCCTGGCGCTGGCCCGCCGCGCCGTCGGCGACCCGCAGGCCGAGCTGGAGCCCCGCGACGCCGACCCGGCCACCCCGGCCGCCACCCGGTACGGCTTCGCCTCCGCGGTGCGCCGCGAGGTCGACGCCCGCAAGCGGCGCTCGCGCATCTACAGCTACGACGACATGCTCACCCGCCTCGCCGCGGCGCTGCGCGACCCGGTCCGCGGCCCCGCCGCCCGGGACCGGCTGCGGTCGCGGTTCTCGGTGGTGCTCGTCGACGAGTTCCAGGACACCGACCCGCTGCAGTGGGAGATCCTCTCCCTGGCGTTCCACTCCGCCCCCGACACCACGTTGGTGCTCATCGGCGACCCGAAGCAGGCGATCTACGCCTTCCGCGGCGCCGACGTGCACAGCTACCTGCGGGCCGCCGACGCGGCGGCGACCCGGCGCACCCTCTCGACCAACCGCCGCAGCGACGCGGCCCTGCTCACCGCGCTGGACGGGGTGTTCGGCGAGGCCGCCCTCGGGGACTCCGGGATCGTCGTGCACCCGGTCCGGGCCCACCACACCGGGCGGCGGCTGACCGCCCGCCAGGACGCCCCCCTGCGGCTGCGGCTGGTCGACCGGGACCGGCTCGACCTGACCGGGCGCGGGCTGGCCCGGGCCAAGGGCGCCCGCGCCGTGGTGGCGCGCGACGTCGCCGTCGACCTGTCGCAGCTGCTCGACGGCACCGCCCGCTTCGCGGGGGGACGACTGCGCCCCGGGCAGGTCGCGGTGCTGGTGCGCACCAACGCCCAGGGCCTGCTGGTGCGCGACGCCTGCGCCGAGGCCGGGGTGCCCGCCGTGCTCACCGGCTCCACCAGCGTGTTCACCACGCCGGTCGCCGCGGAGTGGCTGACGCTGCTGGAGGCCGTCGAGCAGCCGCAACGCTCGATGCGGCTGCGCGCCGCAGCGCTGACCCGGTTCGTCGGCCACACCGTCGCCGACCTGTGCGGGCCCGACGCCGAGAGGCTGGTCGACCAGCTCGGCGCGGACCTGCGGGCCTGGCACCAGGTCCTCGCCGAGCGCGGGGTCGCCGCCCTGCAGGAGGCCGTGTTCGCCCGCTACGCCCCGGCCGAGCGCCTGCTGCGCAGCCCCGACGGCGAACGCGACCTCACCGACGTGCGCCACGTCGGCCAGGTTCTGCACTCCGCGGCGCTGGAACGCCACCTGGGCCCGACGGCGCTCACCGAGTGGCTGCGGCACCGGATCGGCGAGGCCGCCCGCGACACCTCCGCCGAGCGGAGCCGGCGGCTGGAGTCCGACGCCGACGCCGTCCAGATCGTGACGGTGCACCGGTCCAAGGGGCTCGAGTTCCCGGTGGTGTACCTGCCGTTCGCGTGGGACCGCTGGGTCGACGACCGGCCCGAGACGCTGCTTTACCACGACACCCCGGCCGGTGCCGACGGCCAGCGCCGGCTGCTCGACGTCGGCGGGTCCACCGGGCCGGACCGCACCCGGCGCACCGCGCTGCACCAGGCCGAGGAGGCGGGCGAGGACCTGCGGCTGCTGTACGTGGCGCTCACCCGCGCCTGCAGCCAGGTCGTCGCCTGGTGGGTCCCGGGGACGACGACCGCGGCGGCGTCGCTGCACCGGGTGCTGTTCGGGCACGCCGGGCCCGGCGCGGAGCCGGAACCGACCGCGAAGGTCCCCGGCGACGCGAACGCGCTGGCGTTCCTGCGGGAGCGGCTCGCCCCGGCCGGCGCGTCGGTGGAGACCCTGCACGACCGCGACCCCGCCGACCGCACCCCGGTCCCGCCCGACGCGGGGCTGGCCGTCGCGACGTTCACCCGCACGCTGGACACCGCGTGGCGGCGCACGTCCTACACCGCGCTGACCGCGGCCGCGCACGCCGCGCACCACCCGCACCCGGCCGTCGACGCCGACCCGGAGCCGGCCGCGACCGCGCCCGGGGTGCTGACCGAGCCCGAGGACGAGGGCATCGTCGACGAGCCCGACCCCGCCCCGCTGCCCGGTGCGGGCCCCAGCGGGGACGCCACGGCGGGTGCAGTCGGCCCCGCGGGGTTCCCCTCCCCCATGGCCGACCTGCCCTCGGGCACCGGGTTCGGCACCCTGGTGCACGCCGTGCTGGAGCACCTCGACACCCGCACGGCCGCCCAGGGCGACGCCGCGCTGCGGGCCGAGGTCGTCGCCCACGTCACCGAGGAGCTGCGCCACCAGCCGGCCGACCTCGATCCCGACGAGCTCGCCGACGCGCTCGTCCCGGTGCTGCGGACCCCGCTCGGGCCGATCGCGTCCGGGCTGGCACTGGCCGACGTCGCGCCGGGCGACCGGCTGTCGGAGCTGGACTTCGAGCTGCCGCTGTGCGGCGGGGACACCCCGACGGGGCGGCTCACCCTGGCCGGGCTGGCCGCCGCCGTCCGCAGGCACCTCGGGCCCGGTGACCCGCTGCACGGCTACGCCGACCTCCTCGACTCCCCCGACCTCGCCGGACAGCAGCTGCGCGGCTACCTGACGGGCAGCATCGACTCGGTGCTGCGGGTCCGTGACGGGGCCGGGGAGCGGTTCCTCGTCGTGGACTACAAGACGAACTGGCTGGGCCCGGTCGGCCCGTCCGGGCGCGACCCGCTGACCGCGGCGCACTACACCGCCGACCGGCTGGCCACGGCGATGGCCGACGCGCACTACCCGCTCCAGGCGCTGCTCTACGCCGTCGCGCTGCACCGCTACCTGCGCTGGCGGCTGCCCGGCTACGACCCGGACACCCACCTCGGCGGGGTCGGCTACCTGTTCCTGCGCGGTATGTGCGGGCCGGACACCCCGGTCACCGGGTCCGGGCCGCTGGCCGCGCCGTGCGGCGTCTTCGCCTGGCGGCCACCCGCCGCCCTGGTCGAGGAGCTGTCGGACCTGCTGGACGGAGGCACCCCGTGACGACGACCGCACCCCCCACCCCGGCGCCGACGGCACCCCCGGCCCCGAGCGGGACCCGTTCGGTCCGCGGGCCGCCCGCACCGCGACCGGGGTACTCGCCGCGTTCAACGAGGCCGAGATCCTCGCGCCGGGCGACGTGCACGTCGCCCGGCGGCTCGCCGCCCTCGGCGGGCGCGGCGACCCGACCGCCGCCGACGACCCGGCCGCCGCCGAGCCCGAACCGGTGGTGCTCGCCGCCGCGCTGGCCGTGCGCGCGATCCGCAACGGGTCGGTCTGCGTGGACCTGGCGAGCGCCGCGGCCACGACCGCGGGCGAGGGCGAGGTCGCCGTCGACGTGTCCGGGCTGCCCTGGCCGGAGCCTGCGACGTGGCGCGCGGCCTGCGCGGACAGCCCGCTGGTCGCCGTCGGCGAGGACGGCCCCGCCGGGCGGCCGCTGCGCCTGCTCGGGAACCTGCTCTACCTGGAGCGCTACTGGCAGGAGGAGGAGCTGGTCCGCCGCGAGTTCACCGCGCGCGCCGGGCCGGTCGCGACCGTCGACCCGGACCGGCTGTGCGCGGCGCTGGACCGGCTGCTCGGCGACCCCGGCGCCGAACGGCAGCGCCTCGCCGCCGCGGTCGCCGCGCTGCGGCCGGTCGCCGTGATCGCCGGCGGCCCCGGCACGGGCAAGACGACGACGGTCGCGGCCCTGCTCGCCGTCCTGCACGACCTGCACCGCGCGACCGCCCCGCCCGGGGCGCCGGGTCTGCGGGTGGCGCTCGCCGCGCCGACCGGGAAGGCCGCGGCCCGGCTGACCCAGTCCGTCGCCGAGGCCCACGGGCGGCTGCCGGAGACCGACCGGGCCGCCGTCGCGGGGGCGACGGCGTCGACGCTGCACCGGCTGCTGGGTTCGCGGGGCACCTCGGGCCGGTTCCGCCACCACCGGGGCAACCGGCTGCCGCACGACGTCGTGGTCGTCGACGAGACGTCGATGGTGTCGCTGACGATGATGGCGCGGCTGCTGGAGGCCGTCCGGCCGGACGCCCGGCTGGTGCTGGTCGGGGACCCGGACCAGCTCGCGTCGGTGGAGGCCGGTGCGGTGCTCGGCGACCTCGCCGCCGCGGGCGGCCGGGCCGAGCCCGCGCTGCAGGACGCGCTGAGCGCCTGCGGGGCGTTCCGCGTGGACCGGCCCGTGCCGGCCTCCGGCGCCGCGGGCACCCCCGCGCCCGCCGAGCCGGGCCCGCCCGCCGTGGTGCGCAACGGGGTGGTGCGGCTGGAGCGCAACTGGCGCTTCGGCGGCACGATCGCGGACTTCGCGGCGGCCGTGCAGGGCGACGACCCCGACGCCGCTGTCGCGCTGCTGCGCCGCGGCGCGGCCGACCTGTCCTTCGTCGACGGCGACGCGGCCGAGCTCGAGCCGCGCCGGCTGGACACGTTCCGCCAGGACGTGACCCGGGCCGCGGTGGACGTGATCGGGGCCGCCGAGGCCGGGGACGCCGAGCGGGCCCTGCGGGTGCTCGACGACCACCGCGTCCTCTGTGCGCACCGCCGCGGCCCGCACGGGGTGACCCGGTGGACCGCGGAGATCGAGCGGTGGATCGAGACCGAGCGTCCCGGCTTCGCCGCCGAGGCCCCCTGGTACCCGGGCCGCCCGCTGCTGGTCACCACGAACGACTACGACCTGGGCCTGTTCAACGGTGACACCGGCGTCGTGGTCCGGGCCGCGTCGGGGCGCCGCGCGGTGTTCGCCCGGGACAACGCCCCGGTCGCGTTCGAACCGGCACGCCTCGGCGGCGTCGGCACCGTCCACGCGATGACGGTGCACCGCAGCCAGGGCAGCCAGTTCAAGCGGATCACCGTGGTGCTGCCGCCCGCGGACTCGCCGCTGATGACCCGCGAGCTGCTCTACACCGCCGTCACCCGGGCCAAGGAGTCCGTGCGGATCATCGGGACCGAGGAGGCGGTACGCGCCGCGATCGGCCGCCCGGCCGGGCGCGCGAGCGGCCTGCAGCAGCGGCTCGGGACCTGAGGTCCCGAGCCGGCGCGGGCACTGTCACGCGGTGGGCGGGGCCTGCTGCTTCTGCCTGCGGCCCGCCTGGACCGACACGAACACGACCAGCGCCAGGCTGATCCACAACGCGTACCTGTCGACGGCGAGCACCACGTCGACGGCGTCCTGTCCGAGGCCGAACCCGAGCCCGGCGACGAGCCCGGTGATCAGCGCGGCGCCGATCGCGTCGAAGAGCAGGAACGTCGCGAGCCGCATCCTCCCCAGTCCGGCGACCGCGAACACCGCGGCGGCCGGGATGCCGGGCAGCGCGGCCGCGACGACGGCGATCGGCATCGCCCAGCGCGGCCAGCTGCGGATCCGGCCGACGAACCGCTTCGCGAGGTCACCGGGCGCCCACAGCGCGACGATCTTCTCGCCCCACCGGCGCCCGGCCAGCCAGAACAGCCAGTCGAACTTGATCATTCCGAACACCCCGGCGGTGATGACGACCCACAGGTCCGCCTCGCCGATACGGGCGAACGCCGCGCCCGCCCCGACCGCGGAGAGGCTGCCGGTGACCGCGGCGAGCCACACCGGGTGCGACGCCAGCAGGAACGGCCGCAGCGGCATCGTCACCAGCATGAACACGAGCAGGCCGAGCGTGGAGAAGACGAGCACCTTGTCGCCGCGCGACATCGGGTGGTCCCAGGGCATCGCGTCGCGCCAGGCCTGCTTGCCCGCCTCGATCTCCTCCGGGCTGTAGTCGCGCCGCCACCACCGGGTCCGTGCGGGAGCCGCTCCGGGGTCGGCCGGGGCGGATCCGCCCCCGCGGTCCGCGGCGGGCCCGCCGTCCCCCGCCGGTGCGGCCGCCCGGGTGTGGTCGCTCGTCATCGTCGTCCCCCTCGTCCGATGGCGTTCCATCGGAACACGACCCTAGGCGGGCCGGGGTCCGGCCGGATCCGCAGCGAGGACGAGATGCCCACCGTCCCCGTCCTCGTCCGGGCGGAGGAGGAAACCGTTCGGCGGCGGGCCGCGGCGCGGCTACGCTCCGGCCCGTGCCGCCGTCCGTCACACCGGCCGACGGGCCGTCGCTCGACGCCCCCGTCACCCTGCGCCCGTTGGTGCGGGCCGACCTGGCCCTCCTGCGGCGCTGGCTGGCCGCGCCGCACGTGCACCGGTGGTGGTTCCACGAGACCACCGACGAGGCGCTCGAACGCGACTTCGGGGCGGGGCTGCGCGGCGAGGAACCGGGCGAGGACCTCGTCGCCGAGCTCGGTGGTGTCCCGGTCGGGCTGGTCCAGCGCGCCCGCTGGCACGACTACCCCGAGGAGGTCGCCGCGATCGCGCCGATCCTGACGATCCCGGACGGTGCGCTGACCGTCGACTACCTCATCGGGCCGGTGGAGCTGACCGGGCGCGGGCTGGGCCCGCGGATCATCGCCGCCGCCGTCGCCGAGGGCTGGGAGCGCTACCCGGAGGCGACGGCGGTGGTCGTCCCGGTCGCGGCGGGCAACCGGGCGTCGTGCCGGGCGCTGGAGAAGGCCGGGTTCCGCCGGGTCGCGACCGGGGAGCTGCCCCCGGACAACCCGGCCGACCCCCCGCTGGCCCACGTGCACCGGCTCGACCGGCCCGCCCGTCTGGGATGATCCCCGCGTGCCTCCCGTGACCAGCGCCGGACTCCTGCTGCACCGGCCCGGGCCGGGCGGCCCGGAGGTGCTGCTCGGCCACATGGGTGGACCGTTCTGGGCCCGCAAGGACGACCACGCCTGGTCGATGCCCAAGGGCGAGCACGGCCCCGACGAGAGCCCGCTCGACGCCGCCCGACGCGAGTTCACCGAGGAGATCGGCGCCCCGCCGCCCGACGGCGAGCCGGTCGGGCTCGGGACGGTCCGCCAGTCCCGCAAGACCGTCACCGCCTTCGCGCTGGACGGGTCCGGCTTCACCGGCGCCGAGGCCGTCGCCGGCCGTTCCGACGACGGCAGCTGGGTCGAGCTGGAGTGGCCGCCCCGCTCCGGGCGCACCCTCCGCTTCCCCGAGCTGGACCGCGCCGCGTGGTTCGACCTCACCACCGCCCGGGAGAAGATCGTGAAGGGGCAGGTGCCCTTGCTGGACAGGTTGGCCGAGCTGCTCGGCGGGTAGTCGACCGCCATGGCGAGCAGCATCAAGGACGACGAGATGTACGAGCGCCTCCGCGAGGAGGGCAACTCCAAGGAGAAGTCCGCGCGGATCGCGAACGCCGCGGCCGCCGAGGGACGCGACACCGTCGGCAGGCGCGGCGGCGAGCACGGCGACTACGAGAACCAGACCAAGGACGAGCTCTACGCCCAGGCGCAGAAGGTCGGCATCCCCGGTCGCTCGGACATGACCAAGGACGAGCTGATCCGGGCCCTGCGCGAGCACTGACATCATCGGGGCATGAGCCGCCGTCACGACCACGACGCCGGGGGCGACCCCGGGACCCTCGCCCGCAAGGCGGAGCTGCGCGAGGAGGTCTGGACCGCGCTGACCGAGCAGAAGGCCTCCCGGTTCCCGGGGGCGCGGAACCGGATCTCGAACTTCGTCGGGGCCGAGGCCGCGGCCCGGCGGCTGCGCGAGCTCGACGTGTGGCGCACCGCCCGCACCGTGAAGTCCAACCCGGACTCCGCCCAGCTCCCGGTGCGCCGGTACGCGCTGGAGGATGGCAAGACCGTGTACATGGCCGTCCCGAGGCTGGCCGAGGACGACCCGTTCTTCCTGCTGGACCCCGACCACCTCGCCGACCCGCCCCACCGCGCCGTGTCGATCAAGAACGCCACGCGGTCGGCCCGCCGGGTCGCCGTCGACGAGCTGGAGCCGGTGGACCTCGTCGTCACCGGCTGTGTGGCCGTCGGCGCGGACGGGGCGCGGCTGGGCAAGGGCGGCGGATTCGCCGACCTGGAGTTCGCGCTGGCCCGCGCGGCGGGACTGATCTCCGACGACACCCTCGTCGTCACCACCGTGCACGAGCTGCAGCTGCGCGACGCCGGCGTCATCCCGTGGGCGGACCACGACGCGCCGGTCGACCTGATCGTCACCCCGGACCGCGTCGTCGACTGCCGGGAGCACCGGCGCAACCGCCCCGAGGGGGGCATCGTCTGGGAGTCCCTGACCGAGGACAAGATCGCGGCCATCCCGCTGCTGGGACGGCTGCGCGAGGAGGCACGCGCATGAGGATCGTCTGCGAGCGCGGGGACATCACCGAGGCCCGGGTCGACGCCGTCGTCAACGCCGCCAACTCCGGTCTGCGTGGTGGGGGCGGCGTCGACGGCGCCATCCACCGGCGTGGCGGGCCCGCGATCCTCGCCGAGTGCGAGCGGCTGCGCGCCGGCGACCTGCCCGACGGGCTCCCCACCGGACAGGCCGTCGCGACGACCGCCGGGAACCTGCCCGCCCGCTGGGTGATCCACACCGTCGGGCCGGTGTACGCGAAGCGGGAGGACCGCTCGGCGCTGCTGGCGAGCGCCTACCGCGAGTCGCTGCGGGTCGCCGACTCCCTCGGCGCCCGGACCGTCGCGTTCCCCGCTGTCTCGGCCGGGGTCTACGGGTGGCCGGTCGTCGACGCCGCCCGGATCGCCGTCGCCACCGTCCGGGAGGTCGCCGAGACGGGCACCGCGGTGACCGAGGTCCGGTTCGTCCTGTTCAGCGACGACGTCCTCGCCGCGTTCGAGACCGCCCTAGGCTGACCCCATGATCACCGTGAACGGCCACACCCCGCAGGTCCACGAGCAGGCCTGGGTGGCGCCCGGCGCCGTGCTCGCCGGCGAGGTGAGCGTCGGTCCGGAGACCGGGATCTGGTACACGTGCGTGATCCGGGCCGACCTCGCCCCGATCACCCTCGGCGCCCGCACCAACGTCCAGGACGGCTCCGTCCTGCACGCCGACCCCGGCTCCCCCGCAACCATCGGCGACGGCGTCACCATCGGCCACCGCGCCGTCGTGCACGGCTGCACCGTCGAGGACGACGTGCTGATCGGCATGGGCGCGGTACTCATGAACGGGGTGCGCGTCGGCGCCGGGTCGCTGATCGCCGCGGGCGCGGTGCTCACCCAGGGCACGGTGGTGCCGCCCGGGTCGCTGGTCGCCGGGGTCCCGGGGAAGGTGCGTCGCGAGCTCGGCGAGGCCGAACGGAACTCGATCCCGCTGTCGGCCGCCGCCTACGTCCACCTGCTGGGCCTGCACCGCGACGCGAACACCTGACACACCCGTCGCCGGTCCCCCGGCCCCCCGGTCACCGGCCCGCCGGGCCACGCGCGGCCCCGCACACCGGTCCGCTCGCCGGGCCGGAGAACGCGCGCCCGATCGCGCGCGCGTTCTCCGGTTCGGCGCGCATGAACGGGACGCGGGACCGGCGCCCGGACCGGCCGCGGGAGCGACGCGTGAACTGAGCAACGCGTCGACCCGGCGACGGACGCGGGATGACCGGAGGACTGCGGCGTCAGCGCCCGGTCAGCCGGGCGGCGAGCGTCGCGACGCCGTCCCCCGTCAGCCGGTCCAGCACGGCCGGGCGTCCGCAGGCGGCCAGCAGCACGTCGACGCCGTGTCCCCGGACCTCCGCGCCCTCGCCCCGCGCGAACCCGGCGTCGTCGGCGACGAACCGCAGGCCCGCCAGCCGGCGCCGGGTGGTGAACGCGAGCGGGACCGTCCCGACCACGAAGTCGAGCGCGATGCGCACGTCGACGGGGTCGGGGTCGAACGGCAGCCCGAGCGGGACGGTGACGTCGGCGGTGTGCACGATCGCGTCGGTCATCGGGCCCCGCGCACCGATGCCGGGCGGGGCGAAGGAGCTGTCGGCACGGTCGCGCAGGACCGCGACCAGCTCCTCGACCGGGCGGGCGGCGTCCCGCCGCGCGGCCCGGTCGACCGCCCGGTCCACGTTCCCGCGCGCCCGCAGCACCTGGACCAGGAACGACGGCACCGTCGTGGTCAGCGCGGACACCAGGTGCCCGGCGACGGTCCGCACGTCCCACCCGGCGCACAGGCTCGGCGCCGCGAGCTGCGCGGCGTCGAGTGAGGAGACGAGGTCGGCGAACTCGCGACGGTACCGGGCGGACACCGCGACGACGGCGGCGTCGGGCAGGTCGGAGGTGGTCACGGCGGTGAGCCTAGGCAGGTCCGACCCGGCCGTGGAAGGCGCGGATGTGCGCCTCGATCCGGTCCGCGGCCAGCGTCCCGTCGCCGTCGGCGAGCGCCGCGTGGATCTCCCGATGCTCGGCCCGCAGCCGCTCGCGCAGCGCGGGCCAGTCCCCCTGGGTCTGCATCGCGTCGAGCAGCATCCCGCGCACCGACTCCCGGATCGCCCGGGTCAGCTCCCCCACCAGGCGGTTACCGGCCGCCGCGGCGATCGCGACGTGGAAGGCGATGTCGGCGTCGCTGAAGGCGGCCGGGTCGAGGTCGTCGTCCATGACGTCCAGCGCGGCCGTCCACTCCAGCAGGTCCGACGCCGAGCGCCGGCGCGCGGCCAGCCCGGCGGAGAACCGCTCGAACATGACCCGGGCCTCGGTGACGTCGTCCACCGGGAACGAGTCGACCGCCAGGTGCAGGGCCAGCACCCGGCCGAGTGCCCGCGCCGGGGCCGGCACGACGACCGTCCCGGAGTCCGCGCCGGTGCCCACCTGCGAACGGATCACGCCCTGGGCCTGCAGCACCCGCAGTGCCTCGCGGACCGCCTGGCGGGACGCGCCCAGCGTCGCGGCGAACTCGCGCTCCGGCGGCAGCCGGTCCCCCGGGCGCCACTCGCCACTCGTCAGGCGCTCCTCGACGTGGGCGAGCACCATCTCGTGGGCGGCGGGAACACGCACGTCGTCCTCCTGCTTGTGTGTGGTCCGACCATACCGCTACCTTGGTCGGACCACACCCTCCGTCCCACCACTTCACCGGAGGCGCCATGCCGATCCCCCGGCCCCGCGTCGGCCTCATGGTCACGTGTCTCAACGACGCCCTGTTCCCGGACACCGGCAGGGCCGTCGTGTCCCTGCTGCGCCGGCTCGGTGTCGACGTCGAGTTCCCCGCCGCGCAGACCTGCTGCGGGCAACCGATGGTCAACACCGGCTACCTCGACGAGGCCGTCCCGCTCGTCCGCAACCACCTCGACGCCTTCGCCGGGTACGACGCGATCCTCGCGCCGTCCGGGTCGTGCGCGGGCTCGGTGCGCCACCAGCACGGCCTGGTCGCGCGCCGCTCCGGAGATCCGGGCCTGGTCCGCGGCGTCGAGTCCGCACCGCCGGTGTACGAGCTGAGCGAGTACCTGGTCGACGTCCTCGGCGTCGTCGACGTCGGGGCCTACTTCCCGCACCGCGTCACCTACCACCCGACCTGCCACTCGCTGCGGATGCTGGGGGTCGGCGACCGGCCGACCCGGCTGCTGCGCGCGGTCCGCGGGCTGACCCTGCTCGACCTGCCGGGCTCGGGCGAGTGCTGCGGGTTCGGCGGGACGTTCGCGGTGAAGAACTCCGAGACCTCGATCGCGATGGGCAACGACAAGGCCCGCCACGTCCGCTCGACGGGCGCGGAGGTGCTGGTCGCCGGGGACAACTCCTGCCTGATGCACGTGGGCGGGCTGCTGTCGCGGCAGCGGTCGGGGATGCGCGTGATGCACCTGGCCGAGGTCCTGGCCTCGACCGAGCCGGTGATCGAGGCGCGCGACGAGCGCGCCGCGACCCCGCGCTCGGCGGGCAGCGCGGGGGTGCCGGCATGAGCGGCACGTTCCTCGGCACCCCGGCGTTCCCGGCGGCGGCACGCGCCGCGCTGGAGGACTCCCAGCTGCGCCGCAACCTGGCCCATGCCACGTCCACCATCCGCACCAAGCGCGGCAGCGTCGTCGGCGAGGTCGACGACTGGGAGCAGCTGCGCCTGGCCGGTGAGGCCATCAAGAACCGGGTGCTGCGGCACCTGCCCGACTACCTGGAGCAGCTGGAACGGTCGCTGACGGCGGCCGGCGCCACCGTGCACTGGGCGCGCGACGCGGCCGAGGCGAACGCGATCGTCGTCGGCATCGCGCGGCGGCACGGCACCGACGAGGTCGTCAAGGTCAAGTCGATGGCCACCCAGGAGATCGACCTGAACTCGGCGCTGGAGGCCGCGGGCATCCACGCCTGGGAGACCGACCTCGCCGAGCTGATCGTGCAGCTCGGGGACGACCTGCCCAGCCACATCCTGGTCCCGGCGATCCACCGCAACCGCGCGGAGATCCGGGAGATCTTCCTGCGCGAGATGGGCCGCGCCGGGCGCGCCGCCCCGGCGGACCTGACCGACGAACCGGCGCGCCTGGCCGCCGCGGCCCGGGAGCACCTGCGGGAGAAGTTCCTGCGGGCGAAGGTGGCGGTGTCGGGGGCGAACTTCGCCGTCGCCGAGACCGGGACGCTCACCGTCGTCGAGTCCGAGGGCAACGGCCGGATGTGCCTGACCCTGCCCGAGGTGCTGGTGTCGGTGGTCGGGATCGAGAAGGTCCTGCCGACCTTCCAGGACCTGGACGTGATGCTGCAGCTGCTCCCCCGGTCCTCGACCGGGGAGCGGATGAACCCCTACACCTCCACCTGGACCGGGGTCACCCCCGGCGACGGGCCGCAGGAGGTGCACGTGGTGCTGCTGGACAACGGCCGCACCGACGTCCTGGCCGACCCGACCGGGCGGCAGGCACTGCGTTGCATCCGCTGCTCGGCCTGCCTGAACGTGTGCCCGGTCTACGAGCGCACCGGCGGGCACGCCTACGGCTCGGTCTACCCGGGCCCGATCGGCGCGATCCTCACCCCGCAGCTGCGGGGGGTGGGCACCGACCCGCAGACCGACTCGCTGCCGTACGCCTCCAGCCTGTGCGGGGCGTGTTTCGAGGTCTGCCCGGTCCGCATCGACATCCCCGAGGTGCTGGTGCACCTGCGCGCCGAGGTCGTCGACGCCCACCGGCGGGCGAGCCGGGTGCCGTCGGTGCAGGACGTCGCGATGCGGGCGGCGTCGTGGACGCTGTCCTCGGCCACGCGCACCGGCGCCGCGGAACGTGTCGCCGGGATCGGCGGGAGGCTGGCCGGGCGGCTGGGCCGCACCGCGCCCGGCGGGCGCAGCATCCTCGGCGCGGTGCCCGGCCCGGCGAGCGCCTGGTCGGACTCGCGCGACGTGCCGGTACCGGCAGCCGAGTCCTTCCGGGAGTGGTGGACCAGGACCGACGGCGGGCGGAGCCGGAGCGACAACACCGACGGCGGGCGGAGCCGGAGCGACGACACCGACGGCGGGCGGAGCCGGAGCGACGACACCGACGGCGGGCGCAGGAACGGGGACGGGGCATGAGCGCGCGCGAGGCGATCCTGGCGAAGGCCCGGCGGGCCCTGACCGACGTGCCCGACGTCGAGCCGGTGCTCGACGTCGAGGTGGTCCGGCCGGTCCCCGACCGGTCGCTGCCGCACGCGCAGGTCGTCGACCTGTTCGACGAGCGGGTCGCGGACTACCGCGCCGTCGTCGAGCGGGCGGACCCGGACACCGCGGCGGCGCGGGTCGCCGGTGCCCTGGCCGGCCGGCCCCCGCTCGCGGGCTCCGGCCCGCTGCGGATCCTGGTGCCGCCGGGCTTCCCGGCCGGCCTGGTGCCCGACGACGTCGAGGTCGTCCCGGACGGGCCGGACGTCGCGGTGTCGGAGCTGGACCGCTGCGACGGCGTGCTGTCGACGGCCGCGGTCGGCATCGCCGAGACCGGCACGATCATCCTCGACCACGGTCCGGGCCAGGGCCGGCGCGCCGCGACGCTGGTCCCCGACCTGCACGTCTGCGTGATCCGCGCCGACCAGGTCGTGGCCGGTGTGCCGGAGGCGGTGGCGGCGCTGGACCCGGCGCGGCCGCACACCTGGATCAGCGGGCCGAGCGCGACCAGCGACATCGAGCTGGACCGGGTGGAGGGTGTGCACGGGCCGCGGACACTGCACGTGGTGATCGTCAGCTGACGGTTCCGGCGGGCCGGCGCTGGTGGTGGCGCCGGACGTGCCGCGGCTGCCCCGCGGGGCGGGCGACGCCGTCCGGAGCTAGGCGTCGCCGAGCGTCCGCACCACCACCGTCGCGATGTCCTCCGCCGAGCGCGCGGCCGGGCCCGTGGGCAGCACCATGTGGCTGACGGTGAGCCGGGCGGCGGTCTCGGCGGCGAGCCGGACGTCGTGCTCGCGGGCCCCGGGCCGGACCCGGCGCAGATAGCCCGCGGACCGCTCGGCCGCGGCCGCGATGATCGGACCGGAGTCGGCGCCGAACGCGGACGGGACCGCCGCGTCGCCGCTGAGCAGGGCCTTGATCAGCGGGTTCTCCCCCGCCTCGGTGAGGGCGGCGTCGACCGCGGCGACCCAGGCCGAGTACAGGTCGGACTCTCCGTCGAGGGCGGCCTCGATCCGGTCGAGGAACCGGTCGGTGGCGCGCAGCATCAGGGCCGCGGCGAGGCCGTCACGGTCGCCGAACTCGCTGTAGAGGGTCTGCCTGCTGACCCCGACCCGGCGGGCGAGCTCGGGCATCGACGGGCGTTCCCCCGCGACCGCGAGGCGTTCGGCGACGTCGAGGACCTCACCGCGCAGCTCGTCGCGGGCCCGCCGCGCCATCGTCCGCCGCTCGCTCATGGAAGACATCATGACACGACCCGTCCACCATCTGGACAGTTCTGCCGTATGTGTCTAACTTCGGCGGGGACACCGACGTCGAGGCCCGAGGAGCAATGCCGTGAAGCTGGTGCAGCAGGCGCGTGAGCGCTGGTCGTCCGTCCTCACCCTGCCCGCACCCGACCGGCTCGACGACGCGCTGCTCGCCACCGGCGCCCGGAGCCACCGCCCCGTGCCGTTCGGCCCGGCACCGCACGGGCTGGCCGAGGTCCCCGGTGACGAGGGCATGCCGCTGCTCGGCCACGCGCTGGCCTACATCCGGTTCGGGCACCGCTTCACCCGTGCCCGCACCGAGGCACTCGGCCCGGTGTGGTGGATGCGGTCCCCGGTCGGCCGGGCGATCGTCGTGACCGGCCCGGCCGCGACCCGGGAGGTGCTCACCAACCGGGACAAGGCGTTCTCCCAGGAGGGGTGGCGCGCGACGGTCGACGCGTTCTTCCACCGCGGCCTGATGCTGCTCGACTTCGACGAGCACCGCGCGCACCGGCGGATCATGCAGGAGGCCTTCACCGCCGACCGGATCTCCAGCTACGTCGCCGCGACCACCCCCGTCGTGCGCGAGGTGCTGCCGACCTGGCCGGAGCGGCTGCGGCTCTACCCGGCGCTCAAGCGGCTCACCCTGGACGTCGCGCAGGCGGTGTTCATGGACGCCCGCTCCGGGCCGGAGGCCGAGGCGGTGAACCGGGCGTTCGTCGACTGCGTCCGGGCCGCGAACTCCTTCGTCCGCAAGGACCTGCCCGGCACCCGGTGGCGGCGCGGGCTGCGCGGCCGGGTGGTGCTGGAGAACTGGTTCCGGGAGAACCTGGCGGCCAAGCGTGCGGGCGAGGGCACCGACCTGTTCTCCGCGCTGTGCCACGCCCGCACCGACGACGGCGAGACGTTCTCCGACGACGACGTCGTCAACCACATGATCTTCCTGATGATGGCCGCGCACGACACGTCGACCACCACGACGGCGTCGGCGGCGCACCACCTCGCGCGCAACCCGGTCTGGCAGGAGCGCTGCCGCGCCGAGTCCGACGCGCTCGCCGAGCGGATCTCCGACCGCGCCCCGACCGTGGCCGAGCTGCGCGAGCTGACCTCGCTGGACCTGGTGATCCGGGAGGCCCTGCGGCTCGACGCGCCGGTACCGCTGGTCATGCGGACGGCGGTGAAGGACACCGCGGTCGCCGGGCACCACGTGCCGGCGGCGACGCGGGTCGTCGTCGCGCAGGCGGTGAACCACTACGACCGGTCCTGCTGGACCGACCCGGAGCGCTTCGACCCCGAGCGGTTCGGGCCCGGCCGGCGGGAGGACCGCTCCGACCGCGACGCGTGGATCCCGTTCGGCGGTGGTGTGCACAAGTGCATCGGGCTGCACTTCGGGACCCTGGAGGTCACCGCGATCCTGCACGAGATGCTGCGCCGCTACCGGTGGAGCGTCGAGCCCTCCTACCGGCTACGCTGGGACAACACCTCGCTGCCGGTGCCGGTGGGCGGCATCCCGGTGCGGCTCACCCCGCGCTGACGGCCCACTCGTCGCGGGCGATCCGCACGGCCAGCTCCAGCAGCGCGACGGCCGCGCCGTGCAGCCGCTCCCCCACCGCGCGGTCCGCCTCGCCCGCGGCGACCCGCGCCCAGGTGCCCTCCAGCACGACGCCGAGCTTGAACGCGGCCAGCCCCGCGTACCAGGTGATGCCGGTGGTGTCGCGGCCGCCGGCGTCGGCGTAGGCGGCGACGAGCTCGGCCCGGGTGGGGAGCCCGCCGTGCCCGGCGAGCTCGGTCCCGGCGCCGAACCCGACGGGGTCGACCGGCCAGGTGACCAGCAGCCAGCCGAGGTCGAGCAGCGGGTCGCCGACGGTGCACATCTCCCAGTCGACCAGCGCGGCCACCCGCGGCCGGGTCCGGTCCAGCAGCACGTTGTTCAGGTGCAGGTCCCCGTGCGCGACGCCCGGTTCCGGCTCGGGCGGCCGGTGCCGGGTCAGCCAGTCCGCGGCGACGGCCACGTCGGGCAGGTCGCCCGGGTCGTAGCCGGGCACCTCGGAGTAGGACGCCAGCTGCCCGGTCCAGCGCGGCACCTGCCGTTCCAGGAACGGGCCGGGGCGGCGCAGCCCGTCGAGCCCGACGGCGGCCGGGTCGAGACGTCCCAGCCTGGCCGCGGCCCGGGCCACGTCGAGCACCGCGCCGTGCCGCAGCGCCGGGGTCGCGGCCTGCTCGGGCGAGACCCGCTCGCCGGGGTTGACGCCGTCCACGTCGGACATCAGGTAGAACGGCCTGCCTAGCACCCCGGCGTCGGTGCACGCGGCGACGAGCTCCGGGTGCGGCACGTCGGTGCCGCGCAGCGCGCCGAGCACCGTGATCTCGCGGGCGATGGTGCGGGCCGACCCCGGCCGCGGGTGCACCGGCGGGGAGCGCAGGACCAGCGGCCTGCCGTCGACGACGGTGCGCAGCACCACGTTCTGGGTGCCGCCGCCGACCGGTTCCAGCTCGCCGGACCAGTCGCCGAGGCCCCGGTCGCGCAGCCAGGCCCCGAGCGCGGCACGGTCGACGACGTCGGCCGGGGACCTCACGTCGACCACGCCATCCCGCCGTCGACCTTGATCGTCGCGCCGGTGGTGTAGCCGGCGTCCGGCCCGGTCAGATAGAGGATGGCACCGACGACCTCGGCGGCCTCCCCCACCCGTCCGGCGGGGACCGTGCCGGCGATCCGCGTGCGGAACTCCTCGGTCCAGTGCTCGGCGATGTCGGTCCGGACCGGACCGGGCATCACCGTGTTGACCCGCACCGACGGCGCGTAGGCGCGGGCGAGCCCGACGGTCAGGGCGTTGAGCCCGGCCTTGGCCAGCGCGTAGGGCAGCTCGCCGGGGCCGGGCATCACCGCTGCGACCGAGGAGACGTTCACGATCGCGCCGCCGCCCGCCGCGGCCATGAGCTCCCCGCAGCGGGCCCCGAGCCGGTAGGCGCCGCGCAGGTTCACGGCGAGGACCTTGTCGAACAGCTCCTCGGTGACCTCGGTGAGCGATCCGTAGAGCGGGGACATGCCGGCGTTGTTGACCAGCACGTCGATCCGGCCGTACTCGGCGAGCACCCGGTCCACCAGGGCGTCGCAGTCCGCCCAGCGGCCCACGTGGCAGCCGACACCCAGTGCCGGCGTGCCGTGCTCCGCGGTCAGCTCCGCGGCCAGCGCGGTGCACGCCTCGGCCCTGCGGCTGGCGATCACGACCGTGTCGCCGCGGGCCGCGTACGCCGCGCACGCCGCCCGACCGATCCCCCGGCTCCCGCCGGTGACGACGACGACCCGGCCTCCGTCGCTCGACGCGCTCATCTCAGGACGCCCCGGAGCCCCCGGCGTTCCACTCACGGTCCTTGCGGTCCTCGGACTCGGTGCGCTCCTTGGCGATCTCCAGCGCGCGGGCCGCGGTGGCCTTGTCCGGGTACGGGCCGAGCCGGTCGGCCGATCGGCAGCCCTCGGCGGTCTCCACGGTGCCGTGCTTGAGGCAGTAGAACCATTGCTCGTCGCTCATGGGACCACCCTGGCACCGATCCACCCCGCCTGTCTCCCGCCGCGCCGGTCCGGCGATGGCAGGCTGGGGGCATGGCACTGGTGCTCGGGGTGGACTCCTCCACCCAGTCCTGCAAGGTCGTCGTCCGCGACGCCGACACCGGCGAGCTCGTCCGTTCCGGGCGCGCCGCACACCCGGACGGCACGGAGATCGCGCCCCGGCTCTGGTGGGAGGCGCTGGAGGCCGCGATCGACGACGCGGGCGGCCTCGACGGCGTCGCGGCGCTGTCGGTCGCGGGCCAGCAGCACGGCATGGTCTGCCTCGACGAGCGCGGCGAGGTCGTCCGCGACGCACTGCTGTGGAACGACACCCGCTCGGCCGCCGCCGCCGGCGAGCTCGTCGAGGAGTTCGGCGCGCAGCAGTGGGCGGAGACGACCGGCGTCGTCCCGGTGGCCTCGATCACCCTGGCCAAGCTGCGCTGGCTCGCCGCGCACGAGCCCGACCACGCCGCCCGCACCGCGGCGGTGTGCCTGCCGCACGACTGGCTGACCTGGAAGCTCCGCGGTGGCGGGGTCCCCGGCGGCGCGGGTCTCGACGAACTGGTCACCGACCGGTCCGACGCCTCGGGCACCGGCTGGTTCGACGGCGTCGACTACCGCCCCGAGCTGCTGGAACGCTTCTTCGGGTCGACGCCGGCGCTGCCGCGGCTGCTCGGCCCGGCCGAGTCCGTCGACGGGCCGGGCGGGATCCGGGTCGGCGCCGGGGCGGGCGACAACGCGGCCGCCGGGCTGGGTGTCGACGCCGGCGACGACGTCGTCGTCTCGCTGGGCACCTCCGGCACGGTGTTCGCCCGCTCGGAGCGTCGAGCCCAGGACCCCTCCGGGATCGTCGCCGGGTTCTCCGACGCCACCGGCGCCTACCTGCCGCTGGTGTGCACGCTCAACGCCTCCCGGGTGCTGGATGCGACCCGGCGGCTGCTCGGCGTGGACCACGACGAGCTGGGCCGCCTCGCGCTGTCCGCCGAGCCGGGCGCGGGCGGCCTGGTCGTGGTGCCCTACCTGGAGGGCGAGCGGACCCCGAACCTGCCCGACGCCACCGGCGCACTGCACGGCTGGACGCTGGCGTCGGGGACCCGGGAGAACCTGGCCCGGGCCGCGGTCGAGGGCATGCTGTCCGCGCAGCGGGTCGGGCTGGAGGCGCTGCGCGAGCAGGGTGTCACCGTGTCCGGGGTGACCCTGGTCGGCGGGGCGGCCCGCTCCGAGGCGGTCTGCCGGATCGCCGCGCAGGTCTTCGAGGTGCCGGTGCGGGTGCCCGAGCCCGGCGAGTACGTGGCCGACGGCGCCGCCCGCCAGGCCGCGTGGGCGCTGCACGGCGGCGCGACGCCGCCGTCGTGGAGCGCCGGTGCCGAACCGGCACGCTACGAGGCCGATCCGGCACCGGCGGCCTGGGAGCGCTACCGCGAGGCGGCGGGGGCCTTCCTGGACCGGGTCGCGGGATGACCAGCGAGGGCCCGAAGCGGCTCCTGGTCCTCGGCAAGATCACCGACATCCTGGACGCCTTCACCCTGCAGCGCCCCGTGCTCGGGCTGGGCGAGATCCAGCAGGCGACCGGCATCCCGACCTCGACGGTGCAGCGGCTGGTGTCCAACATGGTCGCCGAGGGGCTGCTGGACCGGGTCGGGGACCGGGTCCGGATCGGGATCCGGATGGCCTACTGGGCCGGGGCCGCGGCCCGCGGGGTGGACCTGCTGGAGCTGGCCGGGCCGCTGCTGCGCGAGCTGCGCGACACCACCGGGGAGACCGCGTCGCTGTTCCGGGCCGAGGGCAGGCACCGGGTGTGCGTCGCCGTCGCCGAGACGCGGCACGCACTGCGCCGGGAGATGCACGTCGGCAAGGTCATCCCGCTGCACACCGGCTCGGCGGGCCGGGTCCTGCTCGCCTGGGCCCCCGAGCTGGCCGCGGAGGTGCTGGCCGGCCCGCTGCCGTCGCTGACCGAGTACACCGTGACCGACCCGGAGACGCTGCGCGCGCTGCTGGACGACACCCGCCGCGACGGGTTCGCGATCACCGTCGCCGAGCGCGACGACGGCGGCTCCGGACTGTCCGTGCCGGTGTTCGACCACGCCGGGGAGGTGACCGCGGCGCTCACGGTCAGCGGACCGACCATCCGGTTCGGCCGCTCGGAGTGCGAGAAGTGCGTGGACCTGCTGGTCGGGGCCGCGGAGCGACTGACCCGCACCCTCGGCGGGCGCCCGCCGGGCTGACCCGGCCGGCGCGGGCCGTGCGGGTCAGCCGCGCGGCCCCGCCGTCCACGGGAAGGCCTGGGCGTTCGAGCGGACCCCGCGGGCGGTCGCCGAGCGCATCGGCTCCCCCAGCTCGGCGAGCAGGTCCTCCGACCACGTCACGAGGTCGGCCAGCACCGCGGGGGTCAGCCAGTCCGGGCGCAGCGCGAACAGCAGGTCCTCGCTGGCGGTGTTGCCGCTGGCACCGGGCGCGAACGGGCAGCCGCCCAGCCCGCCCAGCGCGCCGTCGAGGACGGTCGCACCGTTCTGCACCGCGGCGAGTGCGTTCGCGACGCCCTGGCCCCAGGTGTCGTGGCCGTGGAAGGCGATGCGACGGCCGTCGGCGACCGCGGCGACGCGCCCGACCAGCGACCCGACCTCGGCCGGGTTCGCCTGACCGAGGGTGTCGCAGACGACGACGTCGCAGGAGCCCGCGGTGCGCGGGTCGGCGACGATCCCGGCCACCCGGTCCGGATCGACCGGTCCGTCGAACGGGCAGGTGAACGCCGTCGCGAGGCACAGCTGGATGCGTCCGCCCGCGGCACGCGCGTGCTCGACGGCCTGCGGCATCGCGTCGAGGGAGACGGCGGTGTCACGGCCGATGTTGGCGTTGTTGTGCGCGTCGGACACCGAGAAGCAGTACTGGACGTTGCGGGCCCCGGCGGCCACCGCCTTCTGCACGTGCCGCGGCGTCGCCACCCACACCCAGCAGCGCTCCAGCTCCTCCGGTGTCAGCGCGGCGACGACGTCGAGGGTGTCCGCCAGCGGCGGCACCAGGTCGCCGCGGGCCAGCGACCCGATCTCCAGCTCCGGCACGCCCGCGCCGAGCAGCGCGCGGACCAGCCCGACCTTGCGGTCGGTGGGCAGCGGCTTGCCGGTGAGCTGGAGCCCGTCGCGCAGCGTGACGTCCCGCAGGACGACCCCGTCGGTGCTCATGCGTCCTCCCCCGATGCGGCCCGGATCGTGTCCGGGGTGTATCCGAGCAGCCCGCCGAGGACGTCGGCGGTGTCGGCGCCCAGGTCCGGCCCGACCGAGCGGACCGGGACCGACCGGCCGTCGAGCACCGGCACGATGCCGGGGAACCCGACCCGTGCGGGTTCGGCGCCGCCGGTGTCGACGTCGAAGTACTGGACCATGTCGCGGGCGCGGAACTGCTCGTCGGCGACGATGTCGGCGGCGGAGTGGATCGGCCCGGCCGGGACGCCGGCCTCCTCCAGCTTCGCGAGGACCTCGTCGCGGGGCAGCGAGCGGGTCCAGGTCTCGATGGCGCCGTCGAGCTCGTCGCGGCGCGCCCAGCGGCCTGCATTGGAGGTCAGCTCCGGGTCGGCGCCCAGGTCCGCGCGGCCGATGACGGTCATGAACCGGCCGTAGATGGAGTCGCCGTTGCCGGCGATCACGACGCTGCCCCCGTCCGCGCAGACGTAGGCGTTGGACGGGGCGATGCCCTCCATCCGCCCGCCGACGCGGCGCCGCTCGACGCCGTAGGCGAGGTGGTCGGGGACGAGCGACTCCATCATCGAGAACACCGCCTCGTTGAGCGCGACGTCCATCGAGCGCTGCGACAGCGGCGGCCGGGTCGCCGACGACGAGCGCTGGTAGAGGCCCATCATCGCGGAGAACGCGCCGTAGAGCCCGGCGATCGAGTCCCCGATCGACACCCCGGTCCGCGACGGCGGCCGGTCGGCCTCCCCGACGAGGGCGCGCAGCCCGCCCATCGCCTCGGCGACGGCGGCGAACCCCGGCCGCGACGACAGCGGCCCGGTCTGCCCGAACGCCGAGATCCGCACGAGCACGACGTCGGGGTTGACGGCGTCGAGCTCGGCCGGGCCCAGCCCCCACTTCTCCAGCGTGCCGGGCCGGAAGTTCTCCAGCACCACGTCGGAGCGGGCGGCCAGGTCCAGCACGGCCTGCTTCCCCGCGGCCGAGCGCATGTCGAGGGTGATGGAGCGCTTGTTGCGGTTCAGCGTCCGGTACAGCATCGAGGTGTCCCCGGCGTAGAGCCGCCAGTTGCGGATCTCGTCGCCGGTACCGGGGCGCTCGACCTTGATCACCTCGGCGCCGAAGTCGGCGAGCAGGCGTCCGGCGGTGGGGGCGGCGATGTAGTTGCCGAGCTCGAGCACCCGGACTCCGGACAGCGGAAGTTGCGACACGACTCTCCCTAGACGACGAGCGACAGCGGCAGGATCACCAGGATCGCGACGACGGAGGCGATGGAGACCCCGACCGAGCAGGTCTTGAGCGTCCCGCGCACGGACTGCCCGAGCAGCGACTGCAGCAGCCAGAACGTGTTCGAGGTGACGTGGACGGCGAACAGCGCCCCGGCGCCGGCGGCCAGCGCGATCAGGACCGGGGCCAGGCCGATCACCGGGGCGACCGGGGCGAGCACGCCGGCCGCGGTGATCGCCGAGATCGTCACCGACCCGATCGCGACGTGCAGCACGGCGGCGATCAGCCACACCATGAGCAGCGGTGCGGCGGTACTCGCGGAGAAGAAGCGGCCGAGGATCTCGCCGAGGCCCGCCTCGGAGATCGTCGTGGCGAGCGAGCCGCCGACGCCGGTGAGGATCAGGATCTGCCCGCTCTCGCGGAACCCGTCGGAGACCGCGGCCTCGACCATGCCGCGCCCGTGGGCGACCCCGACGACGGCCGTGGTCCCGATCAGCGCGAGCAGCAGCGCGATCACCGGCTCGCCCAGGAACGCGATGACGGGGTGGGTGATCCCGGCCGCGTCGAGGACGGCGCCCGCGGCGATGAGCAGCAGGCCCACCAGCAGCGGCCCGAACAGCACGGCCAGCGGTAGCTCGCGACGCGCGGTGCCGGACACCGCGGTACCGACGGCGGCCGGGACCGCGCCCCCGCCGGGCCCGGCTCCGTCTCCCCCGTGCGTGCCCCGCCGTCCGGGGAACCGGTACCGGTGGGCCGTCCCCCGGCGCTCCCGGCGCCGGGTGCGGCGGTGTCCGGCGAGTCGGCCTCCGCACCGGCGGGCACGCCCGCGGCGACCGGCTCCTGCTCGTCGCGGGCCGGGTCCCACCAGCCGCGGCGCAGCAGCACGGACATGATCCCGGTCGCGATGAGCACGGTCGGCAAAACGACGACCAGGCCCAGGATCAGCATCTGGCCCAGCGGCACCCCGAGCACACCGGCGAGTGCGACCGCACCGACACCGGGGACCATGAACACGATCCCGCACTCCAGGCCGATCGCGAGCGCGGCCGCCATCCGCGGCAGCCCCTTGTCCCCGATGCGCGGAGCGATCCGACGGGCCAGCGGTGCGGAGATGACCAGCAGCACGTCGACGAAGATCGACTGGAGTGCGGTGGAGACGGTGACGGCGGTGGCGTAGGGCATCCCGCGCGGGCCGCAGGCCGTCAGCAGCGCGGAGACCAGCCGTTCGATGGCGCCCGCGTGGTGCAGCATCGCGCCGGTCAGGACACCGAAGGCGATGAGCAGCCCGACGTCGGCCAGGATGTCGCCGAACCCGCCGGTGACCGCGTCGACCGTCCCCGTCACCCCCAGGCCGGCGGTCAGGCCCAGGTAGACGGCGCCGATGACGAGGGAGATCACCGGGTTGAGCCGGAACCTCACGATCAGCACGACGACGGCGAGCACGGCGACGGCCGTGTTCACCACGATGACGGTGTCCGACACGATGACCCCCCCTGGCATCGACGACGATGTCGTACCCACATCATGAACTCAAACCCACCATGCGGGCAACCCCGCAGGTCAGGCGGCGGCCAGCGCCCCACCGAACCCGATCAGCGCGACCCCGGCGACGACGTCACCGGCGCGGCGCACGCGGCGCCGGGTGAAGAAGGCCCGCGCCCGGTGCACGGCGAGGACCAGGCCGACCCCGTAGACGCCGCCGAGCACCGCCACCGACAGCGCCAGCAGCAGCGCGTCGGCCGTGGTCGTCACCCCGGGCACGAGGAACTGCGGCAGCACCGACAGGTACATGACCAGCACCTTCGGGTTGGTAATGTTCGAGCCGAAGCCGACCAGGAACGACCGCCGCGCCGGCAGCCGCGGACCGCCGTCGGGGACGACGGGGTAGTCCCCGCGGCGCGCGGCCCGCAGCGCCTGCACCCCGAGCACGCAGAGGTAGACCACCCCGGCCCAGCGGATCACGGTGAACGCGGTGTGCGAGCTCGCGACGAGCACACCGAGCCCGAACGCCGCGGCGCCGCCCTGCAGGGCGTTGCCGGTGAACACCCCGGCCAGCGTCGAGAGTCCGCCCGCGCGCCCGCCGACCAGCGAGGCGCGCAGCATCACGAAGGTGTCCGGGCCGGGCATCAGCACCAGCCCGACGACGATCAACAGGTAGGCACCGTAGGACGTCCAGCTCACGAGGGGCCATCGTAGGCTGCTGCCCCGTGAGATCCCGCCGGCGCCGCACGTCCCGGGAGGCGTCCCCGCTCCCGACGGTCGACGGCCTCGCGCCGGCCCGCGTCCGCACCCCGGCGACCGGCGGGTGGGCGACGATGCGCGACCACCTCGTCGACCGGTTCCCGCACGTCGCGGAGCGGATCGACGCACGGCTGGCGGCCGGGGAGATCGTGACCGCGGACGGCCCGGTCACCCCGGCCACGCCGTACACGCCGTCGACGACGCTGTGGCTCTACCGCGACGAGCCCGACGAGGTACCGGTGCCGTTCGGGCTGCCGGTGCTGCACGCGGACGACGACGTGGTGGTCGTCGACAAGCCGCACCTGCTCGCGACGATCCCGCGGGGCAGCCACGTCCGCCAGACCGTGCTGGTGCGGCTGCGCCACGAGCTGGGGCTGCCCGCGCTCAGCCCGGCGCACCGGCTCGACCGCGCCACCGCGGGGGTCCTGCTGCTGGTGGTGCGCCCCGAGCTGCGCGGCGCCTACCAGACGTTGTTCGCCCGCGGCCGGGTCACGAAGACCTACGAGGCGCTCGCCCGGTTCGACCCGGACCTGGAGCTGCCGCGCACCGAGGTGTCGCGGATCGTGAAGCGGCCCGGGGTGTTCGCCGCCGTCACCGAGGACGGCGAGCCGAACGCCGAGACCCGCGTCGAGGTCGCCGGGCTGCGGGGCGAGCGGGCCCTGTACCGGCTGACCCCGCGCACCGGGCGGACCCACCAGCTGCGGGTGCACCTGAACGGGCTCGGCGTGCCGATCCTCGGCGACGACGTCTACCCCGAGCTGCACCGGCGGGCGCCGGAGGACTTCACCCGCCCGCTGCAGCTGCTCTCGCGTGCCCTGGAGTTCGACGACCCGGTGACCGGGGCGCGGCGGCGCTTCGTCAGCGGCCGCACCCTGCAGGCGTGGGACGACCCGGACGGCTGGGCCGCCGGGACGCCGCACGAGTGGTGATCAGCCGACGCTGCGGTCGTCGCCGTCGTCGAGGTGGTGGCCGTTGCGGTGCCCGCCGGGCACCGGCGCGCCGTTGACGGCGCCGTTCAGTGCACCACCGGCCGGTCCGTGCGGGCCGTGGTCCTCCGCGGCGCGGTGGCGGCCCTCGCGCAGACCCCGCTGGTAGCTGGCCAGCCGGTTGCGCACCCGGTCGGGCTGGCGCTCCCGCGACCCGGTCGGCGCGAGGCCGTTCGGGGTGTCCCGCCACGACGGCGGCACCATCGCCTGCCCGGGCAGACGCTGCGGCAGGCCCTGTGCGGTGGTCGGCAGGTCGACGACCCGGTCGGCCCGGATCCGGGCGGCGTCGAACTCGGCGTCCCCCGCGGTGCGCCAGTTGTCGTTCTGCGTGAGCGGGAGCGCCGTCGTCTCGGTCGATCCCGGCTCACGGAACCAGGCCGAGGCGACCGCCGCGAAGATCGGCGTGTCGTCCGCGTCGTCCACGGGCACCGGCACCTCCGAGTCGAACGGTCCGAACAGCTCCACCGGCGGGGTCGCCCCCGCCGCGCCGGTGACGGGCAGTGCCTCGGTGGCCGGGGGGTCCTCCGGCGCGGGCGGCGGTGGCGGGGCGCCGTTGCGCGCCGGGCCGGTGCCCGGCGACGGCGGTCCGTACGGCGGGCGCGGGCCGGGGCCGGGGCCGGGCGTACCGGGGCCGGACCCGTTCGGTCCGGGACCGGCCGGGCCGGGGGCCTGCGGACGGGCAGCCGGGGCACCGGAGCCGGCGAAGGGGGCCGCGGCCGCGATCCCGCCGGCCGGGCGGGGGGCACGGCGGGGCAGCCCGGCGGGCGCCGCGGGCTCGTCCCGTTCGGGGGCGACCGGCGGCCAGCTGCGCTCGGGTTCCGCCACCGGGGTCTCCCGGGGCGGCCACGGCACGTCCGCCGCCGCGGCCGGTGCGGGCGCGGGGGCGGGTGCCGGGCGGCGCAGCGACGCCGTCGTCCCGGTCCCGGCCTGCTCGGCGGACTCGGCCGGCTGCGGCTCCGCGGCGGGCGCGGCGGACTCGGAGCGGCCACCGCCGAGGACCGAGGACGGCAGGTGGAGCACGGCGATCGGGGCGATCGCGGAGTTCCCGGCGGGGGCGCGGACGCCGAGCCGGGCGCCGATGGCGCGGGCCAGCCGCGCGGCCACGTGCAGGCCGATCTCCTGCGGGGCGACCGGGCCGCCGGGTGTCGCCGAGCCCAGCGCGCGGTCCAGCTCCTCGACCGGGGTGCGGTGCCGCGGCGACTGGGTCCCCTGGAGCTCGACGACGATCCCGCCGTCGGGACCCCAGCGGGTCAGCAGCTCGATGCGCTCCCCGGCCGGGGTGGCGCTCGCGGCGTGGGCGAGCAGCTCGGCCAGGATCTGGCCCAGGACGGGCTCGGCGGTCGCGTCGACCGAGACGCTCGGGGTCGGCGGGACGATCGTGCGCGAGGCCGCCTCACTCGCGGAGACGACGGTGTTGAGCGCCTGCCCGAGCGGGGTCGACGGGGCCGCGAGCCGGGGCCCGCGGGGGCGCCGGCGAGGACGAGGATGTGGTCGCCGTCGCGGGCCCCGCGGCGGGCGGCCGCGGCCAGCTCGGCGAGGTCGGCCAGCGCACCCGGGCGCAGCTCACCGGCACGCAGCCGTTCGGTCAGCAGCTGCTGGCGCTCCGAACGGGCCCGCAACCGGTGCGCGATCGCGGCCAGCACCGCGTCCCCGGCCGAGGCACCCGCCGGGCCGGACGGGTGGGGCGGCGGGTCGTCTCGCGCCACGCGATCGTCCTCCGAACCGTTCGGACGGCGCCCGGGGTCGGACGCCACGTCAGTACCCGCTCGGGTAGCGGGCGGGACGGTTGCGAAGCCTACTCGTCGGTCCGCCCAGCGCTCGCTCTGATGCGGTGGGCGGTGGATCGTGGACGGGCGGGCGGCGCGCCCCCCGCAGGCGGGTCACCGGGGCACCCGGACGGGCACGACGGGCGGCCGGGCGGCCGCGCCGGAGGGGTCCTCACTCGAACCGCGACGGGTCCCCCGCGCCGTGCCGCACGATCTCCGGCTCGTCGCCGGACAGGTCGACGACGGTGGTCGGCTCGGTGCCGCAGTCCCCGGAGTCGATGACCGCGTCGACCTGGTTCTCCAGCTCCTCCTTGATCTCCCAGCCCTGCGTCATCGGCTCGTCGTGGCCGGGCAGCAGCAGCGTCGAGGACAGCAGCGGCTCCCCCAGCTCGGCCAGCAGCGCCTGGGTGGTGGCGTGGTCGGGGGTGCGCACCCCGACGGTCTTCTTCTTCGGGTGCAGCAGCTGCTTGGGCACCTCCTTGGTGGCCGGGAGGATGAAGGTGTAGCTGCCCGGGGTGGACGCCTTCACCGCGCGGAACACGGAGTTGGAGATCTGCACGAACTGCCCGAGCTGCGCGAACTCCGCGCACACGAGGGTGAAGTGGTGCCGGTCGTCGAGCTTGCGGATCTGCCGGATCCGCTCCAGGCCGTCGCGGTTGCCCAGCGAGCAGCCCAGCGCGAAGCACGAGTCGGTCGGGTAGGCGATCAGGCCGCCGGACCGCACGAGGTCCACGACCTGTCCGATGCTGCGCGGCTGCGGGTTCTGCGGGTGCACGTCGAAGTACCGGGCCATCGCGGCAACGTACCGGCTCGGCGGCCCACCCGGGGAGTTCGACGACCGGGCGGTCGCGGTGCGGCGGGAAACCGTTGCCCGCGATGCGCGGGGGGGGCCAGGATGCGATCCATGCACGTCGTGGAATACCGGCCGGAACGGCACGAGTTCGCCTGGACCTTCGGTGGCGTGCCACCGGTGCGCCGGGTCGCGCCCGGGACCTGCCTGCGGCTGTGGACCGAGGACGCGTTCTCCGGGCGACTCACGTCCACCTCGGACCGTCCGAGCGCGGTGCTCGACATGAGCGAGGTGAACCCGCAGACCGGGCCGTTCCACGTGGAGGGCGCCGAGCCGGGCGACACCCTGGCCGTCCACCTCGTGGAGCTGACCCCGGCCCGGGACTGGGGTGCCTCCACCCTGATCCCGCTGTTCGGGGCGCTGTCGACGACCGACCGCACGGCGCTGCTGCACGAGCCGCTCCCCGAGCGGACCTGGATCTACCAGCTCGACCGGGCCGCGGGGACGGTGCTGTTCGAGGCGACGAGCGCGGACCTGCGCCTGGAGCTGCCGTGCAACCCGATGCTCGGCACCGTCGGCGTCGCCCCGCCCGGGCGGGAGGTGCGCAGCTCGCTGGTGCCCGACGTGTTCGGCGGGAACATGGACACCCCGGAGATGCGCGCCGGGGCCACCTGCTACCTGCAGGTCAACGTGCCCGGTGCGCTGTTCTCGGTCGGCGACGGCCACTACCGACAGGGCGAGGGCGAGAGCTGCGGCACGGCCGTCGAGGGCGCGATGGACGTCGTGCTGATCGTCGAGCTGATCAAGAACGCCCCGGTCCCGGCGTGGCCGCGGATCGAGACCGACACCCACTACGTCGTCGTCGGGTCCTCCCGTCCGCTGGAGGACGCGTGGCGGGCCAGCCAGGTCGGGATGATCGCCTGGCTGGGCGAGCTGTACGGGCTGGACCGGCTGGACGCCTACCAGCTGCTCACCCAGGCCGCGGAGTCGCCGCTGGCCAACGTCGTCGACACCAACTACAGCGCCGTCACCAAGATCGCGAAGGCGCTGCTCCCGGCCGCCGCGGCCTACGGCGGCGTCCACCGTCACCTGCGCGAGCAGGCCCGCTCCCTGTGAGAGAGGCCCATTCCATGGACATGCTGCTGAACGGACGTGTCGTGCTCGTGACCGGAGGGTCGCGCGGGATCGGGCGCGCGGTCGTCGCCGGGCTGGCGGCGGAGGGCGCGCGGGTCGCGTTCTGCGCCCGCGACGCCGACGGGGTCGCCGTCGCCGAGCAGGAGCTGCGCGCCGCGGGTGCCGGCGAGGTGGCCGGGACCGCCGTCGACGTCGCCGACGGCGAGGCCCTCGGCCGCTGGGTCGCCGACAGCGCCGAGCGGTTCGGGGCGGTGGACGCGGTCGTCGCGAACGTGAGCGCGCTGGCGATCGGCCCGGGCGAGCAGAACTGGCGCTCGAGCTTCGAGGTCGACCTGCTGCACACCGTGCGCCTGGTGGAGGCCGCGCTGCCGCACCTGGAGCGCAGCGACGCCGCCTCGGTCACCGCGGTGTCCAGCGTGTCCGGCCGCGAGATCGACTTCGCCGACGGCTCCTACGGCGTCATGAAGGCCGCGCTCGTGCACTACGTCTCCGGCCTGGCGTTCGACCTCGCGCCGAAGGGCATCCGGGCCAACGCGGTCTCCCCCGGCAACGTCTACTTCCCCGGCGGGGTGTGGGCGAACGTCGAGCAGCACGACCCCGCGCTGTACGCGCACGCGATGGGGCTCAACCCGACCGGCCGGATGGGCACCCCGGAGGAGACCGCCTACGCGGTGGTCTCGCTGGTCAGCCCGCGGGCGAGCCGGATCAGCGGCACCAACCTGGTGGTCGACGGGGCGCTGACCCGCGGGGTGCAGCTCTGACCCCTCACCCCAGCGCCTCGCGCACCACGCGCTCGGCGGGCGCGGTCCCGGCCGGCAGGTCGAACGCCGGCTGGCTCGCGGGCCCCAGCGGTGGCTGGGCGATCACCCGGGGCCGCCGGGCCGCCGGGGACATCGCCTGGGCGCGGTGCACGACGAACGGGTGCACCAGGTAGACGTCGCCGGCCCGGCCGCAGGCCGCGACCTCCGGGCGTCGCGCCGTCGCGGGAACGGCCTCGCCGCAGAACCGCAGCCAGTCCGCACCGGCCGCACCGCGGGGCGCGAGCAGTGGCGCGACGTCGCGGTGGGATCCGGAGCGCAGCAGCGTCGGGGCGTCGTCCGGGCCGACGTCGGAGTAGAGGAACAGCATCAGCAGGGACCGGCCCCGCGAGTCCACCGACAGCCGCGGTCCGCCGTCGGGCCCGGTGAAGGAGGACTCGACGTGCCATCCGTCGTCGCCGGGTGCACGACAGCGGGCGGCCGCCGCCGTCGTGAACGCGCCCGGGACGTGCACCCAGCCCTCACGGACGAACTGCTCGATCATCGCGCCACAGGGTGCCCCGGTGACGCGCTCGCGGCGACCGGTTTCCCGTCGAACCGGACACTCCATCCCGAACCGGTCCCGGGTTAGGGTCACCTCACCTGACCGAAGGAGACCGTCCGTGACGCCGCCCCGGGCCGCGGTGGCCCTCGCCGCCCTGCTCACCCTGTTCCTCGCCGCGTGCTCCGCGCCCGGCTCGGGCCCCACCGACGGCGGGGAGACCCGCACGGTCGCCACCGCACGCGGCGAGGTCGCGGTCCCGGCCGCGCCGAGGCGGGTCGTCGTGCTGGAGCCGGTGCAGCTCGACACCACCGTCGCCCTCGACGCACCGCCGGTCGGGGCCGGGGTCCTGTCCGAGGGCACCGGGGTGCCCGCCTACCTCGGCGACGCCGGTGCGCAGGTGGCGGTCGTCGGGACCGTCGCCGAGCCCGACCTGGAACGGATCGCGGCCCAGCGACCCGACCTGATCCTGGGCACCGAGTCCCGGCACGCCGCGCTGTACGACCGGCTGACCGCGATCGCGCCGACGGCGTTCATGGCCTCGCAGGCCGACCCGTGGCAGGACAACGTCCGCTTCGTCGGCCGGGCGCTCGGCCGCGAGGCCGACACCGAGCAGCTGCTCACCCGCTACCGAGACCGCTGCGCCGAGGTGGCGCGCACCCACGACACGGCCGGGCGGACCGCGCAGATGATCCGCCCCCGCGACGGTCTGCTCACCCTGTACGGGCCGACGTCGTTCGCGGGCAGCACCCTGGAGTGCGCCGGGTTCACCATCCCGCCCCGGGACTGGGAGAACTCGATCTCGGTGGACCTGTCCCCCGAGCTGGTCCAGCAGGCCCGCGCCGACGAGGTGTTCCTGACCGCGACCGACCCGGCGTCGCCGTCGGCGGTGCCACCGGCCGTCCAGGCGGTGCGCGCGCAGGTCTTCCCCCGGCTGCACCCGGTCGACCAGTCGGTCTGGATCACCGGCGTCGGGCCGCTCGGCGGGCAGAGGGTGCTCGACGACATCGAGCGGACGCTGGGCCGGTGAGCCCCCTGTCGGGGTCGCCGAACGTCCTGTTCGCCGCCCGGGTGCTCGCCGTCGGCGTGCCCTCCCCCGGGTTCCGGCGGATCGTCCTGGGCGGTCCGGAGCTGTCGCGGTTCGCCCCGCACGGCCGGGACCAGCGGGTCAAGCTGCTGGTCCCGCCGGACGACGGCTACCCCGCCTCACTCACCTCCGGCCTGCCGGAACGCGAGTGGCGGGCCCGGCTGCGGAAGCTGCCCGCCGGCACGCGGCCGGTGCTGCGCAGCTACACCCCGGCCGCGGTCCGGCCGGGGCGCGGTGAGGTCGACCTCGACGTGTTCCGCCACTCCCGGCCGGGCCCGGCGAGCGCGTGGGCCGCGGTCGCCCTCCCCGGCGACGCCGTCCTGCTCTCCGGGCCGGACGTGCGGCGCGGCAACCCCGGTCACGGCGTGCAGTGGGACCCGGGCCCCGCCACCGAGGTACTGATCACCGGCGACGAGACCGCGCTGCCCGCCGTGCGCGGCATCCTCGCCGCGCTCCCGCCGCACCACCGGGGCCGGGTGCTCGTCGAGGTCGGCGACCCGGCCGACGCCGTCGGGCTCACCGACGCCCATCCGGGGGTGACGGTGGAGGTCTGCCGGCGGCCCGGGCGCCCGCTGCTCGACGCCGTCGCCGACTGGGCCGACGCCCACGGTGCCGCGGCCGCCCGCCTCGGCGAGCACTTCTACGCCTGGAACGCCACCGAGAGCACGCGGGTGGCGCGGGTGCGGACGATGCTGCACGAGGCGGGCGTCGCCCCGGACCGGGTCCACGCGCAGGGCTACTGGCACGACCGGCCCCGTCCCGCTGCCCGCTGATCACCCGGCCGTCATCCGGGTGTGGCCCTGCGGCCATGACCGGCGCGCAGCGTTGCCACACGTGGACGAGACCCCGGTCGAGCCTCAGGCCGACGCCCCCGACACCCTGATCCCGCACCCCGCCGCGGCCGACCCCGGGCACTTCCGGGTCGACGACTCCGACGACGACGACCCGACTCTCGTCGGTCCCGAGGGCAGCCCGGTCGAAACCTGGCGCCAGGGCTACCCCTACGACGACCGTCTGTCCCGCCTGGAGTACGAGCGCCAGAAGCGGCTGCTGCAGATCGAGCTGCTGAAGCTGCAGAACTGGGTCAAGGACACCGGCAACCGGATCGTCGTGCTGTTCGAGGGCCGCGACGCCGCGGGCAAGGGCGGGACGATCAAGCGGTTCACCGAGCACCTCAACCCCCGCGGCTGCCGGGTGGTGGCGCTGGAGAAGCCGACCGAGCGCGAGGCCGGCCAGTGGTACTTCCAGCGCTACGTGCAGCATCTGCCCTCGGCCGGGGAGATCGTGCTGTTCGACCGGTCCTGGTACAACCGGGCCGGCGTCGAGCGGGTCATGGGCTTCACCGACCCCCGCTCCTACATGGAGTTCCTGCGGGCCACCCCGGAGCTGGAGCGGATGCTCGTGCGGTCCGGGGTCCACCTGGTGAAGCTGTGGTTCTCGGTGTCACGCGACGAGCAGCGCACCCGCTTCCTGATCCGTCAGGTCGACCCGGTGCGCCAGTGGAAGCTGTCCCCGATGGACCTCGCCTCACTGGACAAGTGGGAGGCCTACACCGAGGCCAAGGAGGCGATGTTCTTCTACACCGACACCAAGGACGCTCCCTGGACGGTGATCAAGAGCAACGACAAGAAGCGCGCACGGCTCGAGGCGATGCGCCACGTCCTGGGCCTGTTCGACTACCCCGGCAAGGACACCGGGGTGGCGTCCCCGCCGGACCGGCTCATCGTCGGGCCCGCCGCGGAGATGTTCGAGCAGGACGAGGGCCCGAACCGCTTCCCGCCGCTGACCGACAAGCACCACTGACCCGCGGGGGCGACGCTCAGGCGGGCTCGGCCACCAGCGTCATGGTCAGCGAGTGGCCGAGGCCCAGGCCGGGTCCCGCGGCCCGTTCGAGTCCGAGCAGGGTCCCGGCGAGCCGGTCGGCGTCGGCGTCGGCGAGCGGACCCGCCCCCCGGTACGGCTCCAGGGCGCCGTTCCAGCGGTCGGCGAACCCGCGCAGCCAGGACAGCACCTCCTCCGGGGCGCCTCCGGTCGCGGGGGTGAACCGGAGGTCGTCGGGGTCGACCCGGGACGGGTCGCGGACCAGGTCGTTCACCAGGGTCCGGAAGCGCGGCACCGCCGGGTGGAAGGTGCCGGTGGCGGTGTGCCGTCCCACCAGGACCGACCGGTCGACGGCGGTGCGCGACACCAGCCGCGCACCGCTGCCGGCCAGCGCGGCGTCGACGGTGGCGTCGAGTTCGGCGCGGCCGTAGAAGGTCATCGGCTCGGAGATCGCCCCGCCGCCGCCGGCGAAGAAGCTCATCGCGTAGTCCCAGCGCTCGGTGCTCCAGCGGGGCTGCCACTCCACCGAGTACCGGCCGAGGACGTCGACGACGACCGCGGCGCGCCGCCCCCGGGCCGCGACGGCCGTCAGCACCGATCCCAGTGCGGCGACGAGCTCGTCGCGGGTGAGGTGGGAGTACGGCACCCCGCAGGACAGGTAGAGGTCGAACGCGCCGTCGGGCAGCGCGTCGCGCACGTCGCCGAGCACGAACGACGCCGACGGCGAACCGACGGTGTCCCGCGCGGTGGCGACCATCTCCGGATCGACGTCGAGACCGACGTAGCGCAGCCGGTCCTCCGCGACGATCGGCGCGGCGTCCGGTGCCGGGCGGGTGAGGAGGGCGAACCCGTCGGCGGTGCCGGACCCGACGTCGAGCACGGCGACCGGGGACCCGGGCCGCAGGTGCAGCGCGGCCAGCGCACCCGCGATGACCCGCCGGGTGACCGGCTCCTCGGAGCCGACCTTGACGGGGTCCCGTCGCGACGGGGACAGGTAGTGGGCGCTCGCGCCGCGGTAGGACGGGGCCTGCTCGGAACGGCTCACCGTTCCTTCCTACACCGAGAAGATCATTCTCGGCTCACCGCGGGCGGCCGGGGTCGGGCCGGCCGCCCGCGGGAGGTCAGCGGGGACGGCTCAGGCGAGGTCGTCCAGCTCGCCGTTCCTGATCGAGGCCAGGAAGGCGGCCATCTCGGTCGCCGGGAAGGCGAGCACGGTGCCGTGCGGGTCCCGCGAGTTGCGGACCGCCACGGTCCCCCCGGTCACGACGGCGAGCTCGACGCAGTTGCCCTGGTAGCCGCTGCGCACGCTCTTGCGCCACGCCAGCGAATCGATCGCCGCGGGGCCGCTCAGGTGCATCTGTTCCATGCGAATGCTCACCTCATCTGCACGTGCATTCTCCGTTGCGGAGAAGCTAGCAGGGGGCAAGCAGTTCGGTCGTGCAAAACAGGACGGACGCGCCCGGCGGTCGTCCGGCCGCGCCCGAGTGCGCCGCACCGGCCGTGGGCGGTCGGCATCGGACGGTGTCCCCCACTACCGGGGACAGTGGTGCCGTTCGTCGCCCGGGAGCGACGTCGGTGCAGGTCAGCGCTCGGCGCGCAGCTTGCTCAGGGCCTGCTTGGTCTGCTCCGGGCTGAGCGCGTCGACGGTGAGCCGGTCCATCGACCGGCCGTAGCGCTCGACGTCGGCCCGCTTGTCCAGATAGGAGGATCCGGTCATCTCCTCGAGGTAGACCAGGTCGGGCAGCTCGGGCTCGGCGAAGCGCAGCATGGTGAAGGCGTGCTCGGCGCCGTAGCCGGACAGGTCCCAGGGCAGCAGCTGGACGATGACGTTCGGCAGCGACGACAGCTCGACCAGGTGGTCGAGCTGGGCGCGGAAGACCGCCTCCCCGCCGACCGGCCGGTGCAGCACGGCCTCGTCGAGCACGGTCCAGAAGGTCGGGGCGTCCTTGCGGTGCAGCACGCGCTGGCGCCGCAGCCGCACCTCCAGGCGCTTCTCGACGTCGGCCCGCTCGGCGGGCGGCAGATCGGTGTGGCCGCCGCTGACGACCGCGCGGGCGTAGTCCTCGGTCTGCAACAGGCCGGGGACGAACAGCAGCTCGTAGGACGAGATCCGCGACGCCGAGGCCTCCAGACCCACGAAGTCCTCGAACCAGCCGGGGACGACGTCGTTGTACCGCGCCCACCAGCCGCTGGAGTTGCTCTCCTCGGCCATCGACAGCACCTGGTCGCGCTCGGGGCCCTCGGCGACGCCGTACATCGTCAGCAGGTCGGCCACGTCGCGCTGCTTGAACCCGACCTTGCCGGACTCCAGCCTGCTCATCTTCGAGTCCGAGCCGCGGATCGCGTACGCCGCGTCGGCCCGGGAGATGCCGGCGCGCTCCCGCAACCGGCGCAGGTGGGAACCGAGGACGATGCGCCGCGCGGTCGGGCCGCGGTCGGCACCGGGCGGGGTGGGGCTGTTCGGGCTGGGGACCACCGGGACGGGCTCCTGCGGGTTGCGGGGACTGCCGATCGGGTGACCCAGCCTACACAGCGGTTCCGCAGGTCGTCAGCGGTCTCGATCACCGGGCACGTCCGGACGGTGACGGTGCGTGCCCGTCGGGCCGGTCCGCTACGGTGGCCCGCACCGGTGATCGGCGCCACGACGGGCGCCGCCCGGGCACCGACCGAGGACCCGGCGCGACGGCGCCGACGACGCAGTGAGGACTCCGCCGATGGCCCAGCCGACCGAGGGTCGCGCTCCCGCGTACATCGACACGACCAAGGCCAGCATCGCCCGGGTCTACGACTACGCGCTCGGTGGGAAGGACAACTACGAGGTCGACCGGGAGACCATCGAACGGGTCCGGCAGGTGGCCCCCGAGGTCAACATGCTCGCGATCGACAACCGGGCGTTCCTCATCCGGGCGGCGCGCTTCGTCGCCACCCAGACCTCCATCACCCAGTACCTGGACTGCGGCTCCGGCCTGCCGACCGCGGAGAACACCCACCAGGTGGTGCAGCGGCTGCAGCCCGAGGCCCGGGTCGCCTACGTCGACAACGACCCGACCGTCATCGCGCACGGCCAGGCGCTGCTGGAGGACAACGAGTTCACCCGCTTCTCCGCCGCGGACATCCGCGAGCCGGAGACGGTGCTGGCCGACCCGACGGTCCAGGGCTTCCTCGACCTGGACCAGCCGCTCGCGCTGTTCCAGGTCGGCACCATCCACCACTTCGACGACGCCGTGGACCCGCAGGCGATCATGGCGCGCTACATCGAGCGGCTCGCCCCCGGCAGCGTCGTCGCGATCGCGCACTTCTTCGACCCGGAGAACGCCGACAGCGAGCTGGCCCGCCGGATGGAGCAGGTCTTCGTCCACAGCCCGATGGGCAGCGGCCGGTTCCGCACGCACGCCGAGATCAGTGGTCTGTTCCCCGGGCTCGAGCTGGTCGATCCGGGCATCGTCCCGTGCTACCGGTGGTGGCCCGACGGCCCGCAGCTGCGCACCGAGGACCCGGTGCAGCGCTGCATCGTCGGCGGGGTCGGCATCAAGCGATGAGTTCGCGGGGCCGCCGCGGTCGGAACGGGTGAGACCCACCGACCCCGGGAGTCCCCCGTGCCCGTCACCCTGGACCGCACCGCCGCGCTCCTGCACGACGCCGTCGACGCCGGGCGCGTGCCGGGGCTGGTCGCCGCCGTCGACGACCCCCGGCACGGCACCGCGGTGCACGTCCTCGGCGACGACGGCGCCGGACACCCGCTGCGCCGCGACACGGTCGTGCGGATCGCCTCGATCACCAAGCCCGTCGTCGCGGTCGCCGCGCTCGCACTCGTCGAGGACGGGATGCTGGACCTCGACGGGCCGGTCGCGGCGTGGCTCCCGGAGCTGGCCGCGCCGCGGGTGCTGCGCCACGAGGCGGCCGAGCTCGACGACACCGTCCCCGCGCGCCGGCCGATCACCCTCTACGACCTGTTGACCTACCGCTGCGGGATCGGGATGCTCCCCCGGCCCGGCGCCGATCTGCCCGTGCAGCGCGCCACCGCCGGGCTCGGCAGCGACGGGCCGCCCGGCAGCTACCCGCTGCCCGACCCCGACACCTGGACCGCACGGCTCGCCGCCGTGCCGCTCGTCGCGCAGCCGGGATCGCGCTGGCTCTACCAGACCAGCGGCGACCTGCTCGGCGTCCTGCTCGCCCGCCGCTGCGGGACCGACCTGCAGACCGTGCTGGCCGAGCGCGTGTTCACCCCGCTCGGCATGCGCGACACCGGCTTCTCGGTACCCGTCGCCGACCGGGACCGGTTCGTCCCGCTGCTGACCGCCGCACCCGGCGGCGGCTTCACGGTGACCGACCCGGTCGACGGCGCGTGGGCGGCCCCGCCGGTGTTCCCGTCCGGGGGCGGCGGACTGGTCTCCACCCTGGACGACCTGCTCGCGTTCTCCCGGGCCCTGCGCGGGGGCGGCAGCCCGGTCCTGTCCCCCGGCGCCGTCGCCGAGCTGACCACCGACCGGCTGAGCGCCGCGCAGCGGGCCGGCGCCGCCCCGTTCCTCGACGACGACTGCGGCTGGGGCCTGGGCCTGGCCGTCGAGGACGGCGGCCGCTACGGCTGGGACGGCGGCCTGGGCACCGGGTGGCGCTCCGACCCGTCGACCGGCGTGATCTCGCTGCTGCTGACCCAGGTGATGTGGGACGGGCCCGAGGGACCCGCGCTCGTGCACTCCTTCCGCGCCGCGGTGCACTCCTGCGTCGCCGAGGACCGTGCCTCGCCTCGGGGGCCGGCCGGCCCGTCCTCGGTTCGGAGGCCTGCCAGGTGTCCTGCGCCTCGGTCGAGCCGCTCGACCGAGTAGCCGGAGGGCTCGTCCTCGGTGCAGCCGCTCGGCGCCGGCCCGAGCGGGTGGCGGGGGTGCCGCACCCCGGGCGGCCCCTCGTGTCGCTCGCCCGCCTGCTCGAACCCAGGACGCGCTCGGAGAACGCCACGCTCGTCGCCCATGTCGCGCACGACGAGCGCGACATGGGCGACGTGGGTGAAGGTGCGCGTGCCGCTCCCGGTCACTGGATCCACACCGTCTTGGCGTTCACGAACGACAGCGTGCCGAAGCTCGCGAGCTCGCGGCCGTAGCCCGAGTTCTTGGCGCCGCCGAAGGGGACCTCCGGCGTCGAAGCGGTGATCTTGTTGATGTTCATCATGCCGGTCTCGATTTCGTCGACCAGGCGTTCCGCCTCGCCCGCGTCCTGGGTCCAGGCGCTTCCGCCGAGGCCGAAGCTCGAGTCGTTGGCGATCGCGATCGCCTCGTCGAGGTCCGTCGCCCGGAAGAGCAGCGCCACCGGGCCGAAGAGCTCCTCGTAGTAGGCCGGCGCGTCCTTCGGGATGTCCGCGAGCACCGACGCCGGGTAGAAGTTGCCCTTACCGCCCAGCGGCGTGCCTCCGGTCAGGAGCGACGCACCCGCGGCCACCGAGTCCCGCACCTGCCGGTCGAGCTCCTCGAGGCCCTGCGGTCCCGACAGCGGCCCGAGATCGGTGTCCTCGTCCATCGGGTCGCCGACCGTGAGCGCTTCCATCTTCTCCACGAGGAGCCGCTGGAACTCGTCGGCGACCTGCTCGTGCACGATGATCCGCTTGGCGTTGATGCAGGACTGGCCGTTGTTCAGGGTACGCGACGCCACGGCCGCGTCGGCGGTGGCGTCCAGGTCGGCAGAGGGCATCACGACGAAGGCGTCGCTGCCCCCGAGCTCGAGCACGCTGGTCTTGACGTTGCGCCCGGCGCGGGCACCGACCGCACGCCCGGCGGGCTCGCTGCCGGTGAGGGTGACGGCACGTACCCGGTCGTCGTCGACCACGGCCTCGATCATTTCCGAACCGATGAGCAGCGTCTGGAACACATCGCGCGGGAAGCCTGCCCGCACCAGCACATCGGAGATGGCCAGCGCGACCTGCGGCACGTTCGAGGCGTGCTTGAGCAGGCCCACGTTGCCGGCCATCAGGGCCGGGCACAGGAAACGGAAGACCTGCCAGTAGGGGAAGTTCCACGGCATGATCGCCAGCACCGGACCCAACGGCTGGTACCGGGTGAAGACCCGGGCGTTCGACGGTGCGTCCGCGGGCTCCCACGGGTGGTCGGCGAGGTGTTCGGCGGAGTGGTCGGCGTACCAGCGGCACCCCAGCGCGCACTTGCCGACCTCCGCCTTCGCCGCCACGAAGGTCTTGCCCATCTCCAGGGTCGCAAGCCCGGCCAGACGGTCGGTCTCGGCGTCGAGGATGTCGGCGGCGGCGCGCATCCACCCGGCTCGCTGCTCGACCGTCGTGTCGCGGTAGCCCTGGAACGCGTCCCAGGACCGCTGGATCCTGTCCTCGAGCTCCTGCTGGGTGAGGGAGTCGAACTCCCGGACCGTCTCTCCGGTTGCGGGATTCGTCGTCGCGATGGCCATACCGCAGGCCTACCCTTCTCGCCGGACCGCACACGCCGGACCGTTCGAGCGTCGAGCTGTTCCGCGCACTCGGAGGCCGTCCCGGCGTCGCCTGCCGCGGGGTCGCCCCGTCAGCGGGAACATGGCGTCGCTCGGCGGCACCCCCATGTCCCCGGCCGGCTCCACCCGCCCGGAGGTTTCGGCCCCGACCGGCCGGGCACGCGCTCCGCACGGGTGCACCCGGCCCGACGACGTAGATCTCGGAAACGTGCGGGTCGAGGACGGAGGGGCAGCCTGGCCGTCGCCGCACCGTTCCCACCACCCATCGAAGGAGGCGTCATGCCGGCCGAGACGACCGACGGGCCCGATCTGCACTCGATGACCGAGAAGCTGGCGACCGGCGCGAACTTCGCCTCGGTCGCCACGGTGCTGCCGAGCGGCCGTATCCAGAACCAGATGATCTGGGTACACGCGCAGGACGGCAAGATCGTCCTGAACACCGAGTCGCACCGCGTGAAGCACCACAACATCACCCGCGACCCGCGCGTCACGGTGCTGATCCGCGACGAGGCCGACCCCTACCGCTACGCGGAGGTCCGGGGGCGGGTCACCGACACGACGACCGGGCAGCAGGCCCGCGCCCACGTGGACCGGCTCGCGCAGAAGTACACCGGGCAGGACTACCCGCCTGAGGCGATCAAGTCCGAGCGGGTGATCTGGTGGATCACGCCGGAGCGCCAGACCGTGGTCGACCAGACCAACGGTGTCGCCGACTGACCTCCCGGCACGACGACGAGCCGTCCCGGACGGCGGTTCGGCGCGGACACCGTGGCCCGATTCCGGTGCCTGGTCCGCCCGCACCCCGCCAGCCGCTCACCCTCGCACTTCGCCGCACCACCGCATCGGCTGCGGTCCGACCACCGCCGTTCGCGAACGGCACCCGAAACAAGCGAAGGAGTTTGCTCATGAAGGCACTCGTCTATCACGGTCCGCGCCAGGTCAGCGTCGACGAGGTCCCCGACGCCCGGATCGAGAAGCCCACCGACGTCCTGGTGAAGATCACCTCGACCAATATCTGCGGGTCGGACCTGCACATGTACGAGGGCCGGACCGACTTCGACGAGGGCCGCATCTTCGGCCACGAGAACCTCGGTGAGGTCGTCGAGGTCGGCGGTGGCGTCGACAAGGTCCGGGTCGGGGACATGGTGTCCGTCCCGTTCAACGTCAGCTGTGGGCACTGCCGCAACTGCGAACACGGACTGACCAACTACTGTCTGGCCGCCAACGAACCCGGCATGGCCGGCGGCGCCTACGGGTTCGCCGACATGGGCGGCTGGGCCGGGGGGCAGGCCGAGTACCTGCGCATCCCGTGGGGCGATTTCCAGTGCCTGCGCCTGCCCGAGGACGCCAAGGAGAAGCAGAACGACTACACGATGCTCTCCGACATCCTGCCCACCGGCTGGCACGCGGTCGAGATGTCCGGTCTGGTTCCCGGCGAATCGATCGTGATCTACGGGGCCGGTCCGGTCGGTCTGATGGCCGCGCTGTCCGCGTCGGTGAAGGGTGCGGCGAAGGTGATGGTCGTCGACCGTCACCCCGACCGGCTCAAGCTGGCCGAGCAGATCGGCGCGATCCCGATCGACGACTCGAAGAGCTCGCCGGTCGACCAGGTCATGGAGCAGACAGGCGGCCGCGGCGCCGACCGCGGCGCCGAGTGCGTCGGCTACCAGGCCCACGACCCGCAGGGCAACGAGGACAACGCGCTGACCCTCAACAACCTGGTCGCCTCGGTGAAGTTCACCGGCGGCATCGGCACCGTCGGCGTGTTCATCCCCCAGGACCCCGGTGCCCCCGACGAGCTCGCCCAGCAGGGCAAGGCCCGCTTCGACTTCGGCACCTTCTGGTTCAAGGGCCAGCAGATGGGCTGCGGACAGGCACCGGTCAAGCGCTACAACCGCCACCTGCGCAACCTCATCGCCGAAGACAAGATCACCCCGTCCTGGATCGTGTCCCACAACCTGACCCTCGACCAGGCGCCGGAGGCCTACCAGCACTTCGACGCCCGCGAGGACGGCTGGACCAAGGTCGTCCTCAACCCCACCCGGCCCAGCTGAACGCCCCGGACGTCCGGGCGACCGAGCCCGCTGCCATCCGGCCCGTCATCGGCACGACGCGGCTCGACTTTTCGGCACGCGACGGGTCCGGGACGAGCGGCCGTTGATCCCGGGGCCGGTTCGGTACAGCTCGTCACACCCATTGCGGGACGGTCCCTGCAGGCGCATACTCACTTTAATTCAACAACAGTTGAAATGAGGTGGGTGCGATGTCGGAGCGCACGACGTGCTGCGTGGTCGGTGGCGGCCCGGCCGGGATGATGCTGGGGCTGCTGCTGGCCCGAGCCGGGGTCGAGGTGACCGTGCTGGAGAAGCACGGCGACTTCCTGCGGGACTTCCGCGGGGACACAGTGCACCCCACCACCCTGGACCTGCTCGACGACCTGGGGCTGGGCGAGCGGTTCGCCGCGCTGCCGCAGAGCCGGGTCGACGAGGTCGTGATCCCGGACGAGCGGGGCGGTGCGCAGCGGATCGGGAACATGTCCCTGCTGCGCCGGGTCAGGGTGCGTCACCCCTATGTCGCGCTCGTGCCGCAGTGGGACCTGCTGAACCTGCTCGCCGATGTCGCCGCCGACGAGCCCACCTTCCACCTGCGGCTCGACACCCGGGCCACGTCGCTGGTCCGGGAGAACGGTCGGGTCGTCGGCGTCCGGTACGCGACGACGACCGCGCCCGGCGAGGAGACCACCGGCGAGATCCGGGCCGACCTCACCGTCGCCTGCGACGGCAGGCACTCGGTCCTGCGTGCCGGGTCCGGCCTGCCCGTGACCGAGTACGACGTCCCGTTCGACACCTGGTGGTTCCGGCTGCCGCGGCACCCCGAGGAGCAGCGGGCCACCCTGCGCCCGCGGATCGGGAAGGGGCGCTTCGCGGTGGTGATCCCGCGCGAGGGCTACTACCAGATCGGCTACCTCGCCCCCAAGGGCGCCGACGCGCGGCTGCGCGCCGCGGGCGTCGAGGCGTTCCGGGCCGACATCGCCGACCTGATGCCGGAGTACGCCGACCGGGTCGACGAGATCGCGTCGATGGACGAGGTGAAGCACCTCGACGTGAAGCTCAACCGGCTGCGCCGCTGGCACGTCGACGGCCTGCTCTGCATCGGCGACGCCGCGCACGCGATGTCCCCCATCGGCGGCGTCGGGATCAACCTCGCGATCCAGGACGCGGTCGCCGCCGCGACCCTGCTCGCCGCCCCGCTGCAGCGGGGCACCCTCACCGAGCGGGACCTCGGCCGGGTCCGCAACCGCAGGCTGCTCCCGACGGTGCTGGTCCAGGGCCTGCAGCGGATCATGCACCGCAACATCGCCGGCCCGGCGCTGGCGGGACGGCTCGACGGGCCCCCCGCTCCGCTGCTGCGGCTGATGCGCGCGGTCCCGGCTGCCCAGATCGTGCCCGCCTACCTGGTGGGCGTGGGCTTCCGGCCGGAGCGGGCCCCGGACTTCGCCCGTCGCGAGCCCGTCCCGGCCGGCTGAGCCGCGGCTAGGCTCGCCGGGTGCTGCCCCTGGACGCCCTCGACGTCGACCTGCTCGCCGCGCTGCGCGACCGGCCGCGGGCCGGGGTGCTGGAGCTCTCGCGCACCCTGCGGGTCGCCCGCGGGACGGTGCAGGCGCGACTGGACCGGCTGGAGCGTGCCGGGGTCGTCACCGGGTACGGCCCGGACGTCGACCTCCCGGCGGCCGGGTACGGCGTGCAGGCGTTCGTGACGCTGGAGATCGCGCAGGGCGAGCTGGGCGACGTCGCCGCCGAGCTCGCCGCGCTGCCCGCGGTCACCGAGGCGTACGCGACGACCGGCTCGTCGGACGTGATGTGCCGGCTGGCGGCGTCGTCGCACGAGGACCTGCAGGACACCCTGCTCGCGCTCGGCCGCTCACCGCTGGTGGCCCGCTCCACCAGCGTGGTGGTGCTGTCCACCCTGGTCGCGCCGCGCTGGCGGCCGCTGCTGGAGCGCGACCACCGCGAGGGCCCGAGCCGGGCGCCCGCCTACCGGGACTGACCGGACCCGTGGCTCGACGGTGCCGGCGCCCCGCGACGGCCGGGTCAGCCGAGGTGGTGCGCCGCCCGGTGCGCGCCGAGCACGTCCAGGCCGAAGTCCGTCGACGGGTCGCGCCACACCGAGTGCGCGTGGTTGGCGTCGCGCTGGGTGTTGTCCCACTCGATGAGCAGGCGCGGACCCTGCACCCGGTAGTAGTTCGGGGCGCCGTCCTCCAGCGGCCCCGCCCAGGCGAGGTGCACGGCGTCGAGCTCGGCGTCGTCGTCGTAGCGGGAGATCGGCTGCAGCGGCTCGGCGACCCGCTTCAGGTAGGTGCCCAGCAACGCGCGCAGCATCTCGCGGCCCCCGGCGTCCAGGTCGGACGCCGGCACGCCGGCCGGGGTGCGCGACAGCGCGACGGTTTCCTTCTGCGCGTCGGTGAACGCGGCCCGCTCCTCGATGGCCTCGCTCATGTCGTCGAGCTTGCGCTGCTGCTCGGGGTCGGCGAAGGACCCGGTGCGCCAGATCCCCGCCAGCGGGATCCAGTTGTCGCCCTCCTGCGGCTCGGTGCGGTTCGCGGCGACGAGGTCCGGCGGGGCCTTGTCCAGCAGCACCGCACGCCCGCGCAGCTCGGCGGGCAGCGAGCGGACGAGGTCACGGGCGAGGTCCTCGACCCGTCCGAGCGGGCGGAGCACGGCGTCGCCGAGCAGCTCGGAGGTCGCGGGATCGGCGCCCAGGAAGCACGGGGTCGAGGCGACCACGACACCGTCCACGACGAGGAAGTTGACCGACACGTGGTGCCCGCCGAAGCGCCAGCCCCAGGTGCCGGTGTCCCCCGGCTCGCCGAAGACGCGCAGGTGGTACATCTGCGGGTCCCGGCCGCGGGTCCGGTCGAACAGGGTCACGAAGCCCTCGGTGTGGTCGAGGACGTTCTCCAGCCCCATCACGGTCGCGACGGTGACGTAGGCGGCCCGGGACAGCCCGGACGCGACCAGCTTCATCGCGGCGCGCTGCTGCGGCGGGAGCTGGTCGTGGAAGGTGAGCCCGCCGTGGTCGGTGGGGGTGTAGAACCACCGGCGGCGCTCGGCGTCGGCGTCACCGTCACCGGTCGGGGAGTGCCCGACGGCGACCTCCCGCTGCGCCGGATCGAGGGTGTCCAGCCAGGCCGACGCGGCCCCGGCCATCGCGTCCGCCGTCTCCCGGGTGTCCGCCGCACCGATCATCCTGCCGACGGTAGCGACTGCGGGCAGACTCAGCGGGGCGGGATGCGCCATACTCGTTGTGCACAATCAATCGAGCCGGAGGCAACGATGCCCACTCCCACCGACGACAACCGCGACCTGCTCACCGTGATCGCCCGGATGCGGGCGAAGCCGGGCAAAGAGGAGGAGCTGAAGGCGGAGCTCGAGAAGCTGATCGAGCCGACGTCGCAGGAGGACGGCTACGTCAACTACGACCTCCACCAGGGCTGGGACGACCCCGCGGTGTTCTTCTTCTACGAGAACTGGGAGTCCGAGGCGAAGCTCGACGCGCACCTGCAGACCCCGCACCTGGTGCACTTCGTCGGGATCATGGGTGACCTGCTCGACGGCGAGCTCGTGATCCAGAAGCTGCGCCGCATCGCCTGAGCTCAGCGCTGCCGGTACCCGGCCGCCAGCTCCGCGAAGGCGGCCGGGTCCACCAGCGAGGTCGTGTCGCCGGGCTCCCGCCCGGCGGTCACGTCGAGCAGCAGCCGTCGCATGATCTTGCCCGAGCGGGTCTTCGGCAGCTCCGCGACGAGCACGACCTCACGGGGCCGGGCGACCGGCCCCATCTCGCGCGCCACGTGTGCCCGCAGCTGGTCGGCGAGGCCCTCGGTCGGGCCGTCGGTGACCGTCACGAACGCGACGACGGCCTGCCCGGTCGTCGCGTCCGGTGCCCCGACCACGCCCGCCTCGGCGACCCGCGGGTGCGACACCAGCGCCGACTCCAGCTCGATCGAGCCGAGCCGGTGCCCGGACACGTTCATGACGTCGTCGATCCGGCCCTGCAGCGTCACGTACCCGTGCTCGTCGACGACGGCGCCGTCGCCCGCCTTGTACCAGCCCTGCTCGGCGTAGTCGGCGAAGTACGACGCGCGGAACCGCTCCGGGTCGCCCCACACGGTCCGTGCCATCGACGGCCACGGCCGGTCGATCACGAGGATGCCGCCCTCGCCGGGGTCGCAGGTCCGCCCGTCGCGGTCGACGACCCGCACCGACAGGCCCGGTAGCGGCCGGGTCGCCGAGCCCGGGACCAGCGGCGTCACCCCGGGCAGCGGCGCGCAGATCGCCGCGCCGGTCTCGGACTGCCACCAGGTGTCGACGATCGGGCAGCGGCCGCCGCCGATCTCGGTGTGGAACCAGCGCCACGCCTCGGGGTTGATCGCCTCACCGACCGTGCCGAGCAGCCGCAGCGACGACAGGTCGTGTGCCGCGGGCACCTGCGGGCCCCACTTCATGTACGACCGGACCAGGGTGGGCGCGGTGTAGTACACGGTGACGCCGTACCGGGCGATGATCTCGAAGTGCCGGCCCGGCTCGGGGGTGTCCGGGGTGCCCTCGTAGATCACCCGCGTGACGCCGTTGGACAGCGGCCCGTAGACCTCGTAGGTGTGCGCGGTCACCCAGGCGAGGTCGGCGGTGCACCAGTAGACGTCGTCGGGCTTGTGGTCGAAGCAGGCCCACGCCGTCCACGACGCCTGGGTGAGGTAGCCGCCCATGGTGTGCAGCAGGCCCTTGGGCGTCCCGGTGGTGCCGGAGGTGTAGACGAGCATGAGCGGGCTCTCGGCGGGGTGCGCCTGCGCCTCGTGGACCTCGGGCGCGGTGTCGACGACGTCGTGCCACCACACGTCGCGGCCGGGGGTCCAGTCGACCTCCGAGCCGGTCCGCCGGATGACCAGCACGTGCTCCAGCGAGTCCACACCGGACGCGGCCTCGTCGGCGTTGACCTTGACCGGGACGGCCTTTCCGCGCCGGTACTGGCCGTCGGTGGTGACGAGCAGCTTCGCCGACCCGTCGGTGAGCCGGAACCGCAGTGCCGAGGCGGAGAACCCGCCGAAGACCAGCGAGTGGACCGCCCCGATCCGGGCGCAGGCCAGCATCACGACGACGGTCTCGACCAGCACCGGCAGGTACACGACGACGACGTCGCCGCGCCCCACCCCGAGCGCGGTGAGCGCATGCGCGCAGCGGGCGACCTCGCGCTGCAGGTCGGCGTAGGTGACGGTGCGCCGGTCCCCCGGCTCGCCCTCCCAGTGCAGGGCGACCTTCTCCCCGGCACCGGCCTCGACGTGCCGGTCGACGCAGTTGCGCGCGACGTTCAGCGTGCCGTCGGCGAACCAGGTGACCTCGGGCCAGCGGCTGCCGTCGTAGCCCTGCGCGGGGGCGCGGTCCCACTCCAGGCGCCGGGCCTGCGCGCACCAGAACGCCTCCGGGTCGGCGGCGGCCTCGTCGTAGGCCGCAGCGGTGACGTTGGCGTGCGCGGCGAGCTCGGGCGGGGGCGGGTACATGCCCCGATCCTCGCCGCCCGATCCCCTGCGGCACAGGCCGTCGTGAGGGGACTCACCGGTGGGCGAAGGCCCGGTGGTGGTCGTCGAGCAGGTCCACGCCGAAGTCGTTCTCCGGGTCACGCCACACCGAGTGGGCGTGGTCCGCGCCGTCCTGGGTGTTGTCCCACTCCAGCAGCAGCCGCGGCCCCTGCAGCCGGTGGTAGTGCGGCTCCCCCGCCTCCGGCGACCCCGCCCAGGCCAGGTGCACCTCGTCGAGGGCGGCGTCGTCGTCGTAGCGGCCGGCGGGTGAGACCCCGGCCGGTGCCCGGTCCAGGTAGGCCGAGAGCAGGCGGCGCAGCAGGTCGCGGCCGCGGTCGTCGAGCGCGCTCGCCGGGACACCGCGCGGCGCGCCGGTGAGCGCGACGGCCTCGGTGCCCTCGACCGGGTCCACCGGCCCGGGCGGGCTCTCCCGCCGGATCGCCGAGGTCGGCAGCGGCCGGTCGCCCGGCGCGACCAGCGGCCGGTTCGCCGTCACCAGGTCCGGCGGCGCCCCGGCGGACAGGACCGCGACCCCGGCGAGCTCGGGCGGGAGCCCGCGGACGATCTCCCGGGCCAGGTCCTCGGTCGGCCCGAGCGGGCGCGCGACACCCCCGCCGAGCAGTGGCGTCGTCGCCGGGTTCGCGCCGAGGAAGCACGGCGTGGCCGCGGCCACCCGCCCGTCGACGACGAGTGCGTTCACCGACACGTGGTGCCCGCCGAAGCGCCAGCCCCAGGTGGGCGCGCCCGGGTCACCGAAGACCCGCAGGTGGTAGAGCGCCGGGTCCCGGAACCGCTCCCGGTGCGGCCGGGTGGGCCAGTCCTGCGCCCGGTCCAGGACGTTCTCCAGCCCCATGACCGTCGCCACGGTGGCGTAGCCGGCCTCGGACAGCCCCGAGGCGACCAGCCGCATCGCGCGCTGCTGCTGGACCGGGGTCTGCGCGTGCAGCGTCAGCCCGCCGTGGTCGGTGGGGGTGTAGAACCAGCGACGACGCTCGGCGTCGGACCCGGCGTCGCCGGACGGGCCGTCGCCGCGGGCGGTCGCGAGCCGGTCGTCGTCCAGGGTGTCCAGCCAGGCCGCGGCCGCGTCCGCCATCGCCGCGGCGACCGTCTCGCTCGTCGTCACACCGGCCACGCTAGTCCGCCGGGCGGGTCAGTCCGCCGCGTCGCGGACGAGCAGCGCGATCTGCACCCGGTTGTCCAGGCCCAGCTCGCGCAGCAGCCGGGACACGTAGGACTTCACCGTCGCCACCGACATGTGCAGCTCGGCGGCGATGTCGGCGTTGGAGCCGCCGCGGGCGACGGCCTCGGCGACGTCGCGCTCGCGGTCGGCGAGCCGGTCGAGCCGGGCCCGGGCGGCGCGCCGGCGGTCGACCGGCCCGGCGCCGTCGCCGCGGACGATGCCGATCAGCCGCCGGGTGATCGCCGGGGACAGCACGGCGTCGCCGTCGGCGGCGGCGCGGACGGCCTCGACGATCCCCTCGGGCGCGGCGTCCTTGAGCAGGAACCCGCTCGCCCCGGCGCGCAGCGCCCGCACGACGTGCTCGTCGGCGTCGAACGTGGTCAGCACGACGACGGTCGGGGCGTCGGGCCGCGAGGTCACCTCCCGGGTCGCGGCGACGCCGTCGACGCGGCGCATCCGCAGGTCCATCAGCACCACGTGCGGCCGCCCCGCGGCGACGGCGGCGGGCACCTCGTCACCGTCACCGGCGTCGCCGACCACCTGGATGCGCCGTACCGGTCCGGTAGCGTCGCCGGGCAGCGCGTGCCCGTCGAGCATCACCCGCAGCCCGGAGCGGACGAGCGGGTCGTCGTCGACGAGCAGCACCCGGATCGCGGCCGCGGTCATCCCGTCTCCTCCCGCCACGGCAGCACCGCGCGCAGCAGGTGCCCCGACGGCGTCGGGCCGTGGGTCAGCGTCCCGCCGGCGAGGGTCTCGACCCGCTCGCGCAGCCCGACCAGGCCGGTCCCGGCACCCTCGGGCGTCGGACCGGCCGCGGACGGCCCGGAGGTGACGGTGACGGTGAGGTCCCGGCCGGGCCGCCCGTCGAGGGCGACCTCGACCCGGGCCCCGGGTGCGTGCCGGGCGGCGTTGGTCAGACCCTCGCGCACCACCCGGTGCACGACGCCGGCCAGCGGGCGCCCCGGCGGGGACACCGTCAGCAGCGCCGTCGACCGGAGGCGGACGTCCGCGCCGACCGCGCGGGCCTCGGCGACGAGCTCCTCGACCGCACCGAGGTCGTCGACCTCGTCGGGTACGTCGCCGGTGGGCTCGTGCAGCACCTGGACGATCGTGCGCAGGTCCTCCATCGCACGGTGGGTGGTGTCGCGCAGCACCCGCGCGGTCTCGCGGACGGTGCGGGCGGGCAGGTCCCCGCGCAGCGCCAGCGCCCCGGCGTGCACCGACAGCAACGACAGCCGGTGCCCGAGCCGGTCGTGCATCTCCCCGGCGATCCGGCGCCGCTCGTCGGCGCGGGCCTGCTCCTCGCGCACCACGCGCTCGGCCTCGGCGCGGGCGAGCCGCTCGCGCAGGTCGTCGACCATCGCGCGGCGGATCCCGGTCAGCAGGCCCGCGGTCACCGAGATGGCCTGGAACGCGACGGCCCCGCCGAGCAGCACGAGCACCGTCGGCCCGTCGGGGACGTTGCGGTACAGCGTGACCGCGGCGGTCCCGACCGCCAGGGCCAGCACCGGCAGCGTCTCGACCGCGCGGCGCCGGGTCGCGATCACGAACACCCCGACCAGCGGCAGGTAGGTGGCGACGGGCGAGACGAGCGGGCCGAGTACGGCCAGCACCGCGAACACCCGCGGCGCCCGGTAGCGCACCGCGATCGAACCGATCATCGCGAGCCCGACGACGAGCAGCGTCCACTGCAGCACCCCGGCGGTGGCGTGGGTCTCGGCGACGGTGAGCCCGGCGGCGAGCACCGCGACCACCAGCACGGCGGAGATCACGGCGGGGCGGACCGGCACACGTCGACCATAGGGGGCGGACCGGCGCCGTCCAGCAGGTTTCCGCTCGAACGGGACGGCCACCGGTCCCCTCCCGTCTCCCGACCCCCCGGGATCGACCGTCAGCCTGCCGGGCGGCGCGACGGTGGCGCACCCGTCGAAGGTCGTGCGCACCGCGACCGAAGTCGCCGGGCCGCGTCACCCGGAATGAGTACGATTCGGACATGCCGGAACCGCACAGCCACCGCGAGAGCGGGCAGCACGTCATCGAGCACGCGCTCGACCTCCTCGAGGCGGCCGACAAGGCGCAGGACTACCCCCAGGCGACCGACGGCCACACCGCCGCCACCGCCTACGCGGTGAGCGCGCTCTACCAGGAGATGCGCCACGGCGACGACCAGCTCGCGGTGCTGATCTCCGCGGTGCAGGAACAGACCGCGGTGCTGCGCGAGATCCGGGACGCGTTGGGGAACGGGGCACGCACCGGGGGCTGATCCCGGACGGCCCGATCCGTTCGCGAGCTGGCCCGCGGGCCACTCCCGGTCCGGCCGGGCCCGGCCGAGCATCGGGGCATGTCCTCTCCGACCTTCCCCTGTGCCGCCGTCGTCGTCGCGGTCGGCGCGCTGCTCGTCATCGTGAACGTCCCGCCGACCGCCGCGCTGGTCGTCGGTGCGGTGGCCGTCGCCGTCGCAATCGGGGCGGCCCGGCTCGTGGGGCCGCTCGCGCTGACCGTGCCGCCGCGGACGGTCGCGGTGCGGGCCGCCGCGGTCGCCGTCGCGCTCCTCGGCGGGCCGCTCGTCGCCGCGGCCGCCCTGGGACCCGGCGCGGTGCCGCTGGTCGCCGCGGTCGTCGCCGCGGCGCTGCTCGCCGCACCCCTGCTCGTCCGGCGGGCTCAGCCGCCGCGGAAGGTCCGCCGGTAGTGCAGCGGGGGCACGCCGAGCTCGCGGCACACGTGGCGGCGCAGCGCCGTCGCCGTGCCGAACCCGACCTCGTCGGCGATCCGGCCGACCGGGAGGTCGGTCGTCTCGAGCAGCTCCCGGGCCCGCTCGACGCGCCGGCGCAGCAGCCACCCGAGCGGGCTCTGCCCGGTCTCCTCCCGGAACCGGCGGGTCAGTGTCCGCACGCCGACGTGCAGCGATGCGGCCAGCTCGGCCAGCGTCCAGGGCCGGGCCAGGTCGGCGAGCATCCGCTCGCGGGCCGCGGCGGTGCCGGTGCCGGGTCCGTCGTCCGCGACCGGCCGGGCGATGTACTGCGCCTGGCCGCCCTCCCGGTAGGGCGGGACCACGGTCCGGCGGGCGACGTCGTTGGCGACGGCGGCGCCGAAATCGCGCCGGACCAGGTAGAGGCACAGGTCGATGCCCGACGCCTCGCCGGCCGCGGTGAGCACCTCGCCCTCGTCGACGTAAAGCACCGCGGGGTCCAGGTCGACCCGCGGGAACCGGCACCGGAACGCCTCCGCGGACAGCCAGTGCGTGGTGGCGCGACGACCGTCGAGCAGCCCGGCCTCCGCCAGCGGGAACGCGGCCGTGCAGATCGACGCCAGCCGGGTGCCGGGACGCAGCGACGCGAGGGCCGTGCCGAGACCGGGGTCGGCGACGACCGACGGCTCGTGGTCGTCCTGCGTCGCGAGCACGACCACGGTGTCGGCCCGGGCCAGCAGCTCCGGCCCGTGCTCGACCACGACACGGAAGTCCGCGTCGGTCGGCACCGTCCCGGGGTGCAGCGCGCAGGTGCGCACCCGGTAGAGCGGATCCCCGTCGGCCGACCGGGCACCGCCGAGGATCTGGTGCACCAGGCCGAGCTCCATCGGCCGCACCCCGGGGCGGACCAGCACCGCGACCTCGTGCCGCGGGGTGTCCTCAGGCGCCGACATAGGCCGCCAGGTGCTCGCCCGTCAGCGTCGACCGGTCCGCGACGAGCTCGGCGGGCGTCCCCTCGAAGACGACCGCGCCGCCGTCGTGCCCGGCACCGGGGCCCAGGTCGATGATCCGGTCGGCGTGGGCCATCACGGCCTGGTGGTGCTCGATGACGATCACCGAGCGGCCGCCGTCGACGATCCGGTCGAGCAGCGCGAGGAGCTGCTCGACGTCGGCCAGGTGCAGCCCGGTCGTCGGCTCGTCGAGGACGAACGTCCCGCCGGACTCCCCCAGGTGCACCGCCAGCTTGAGCCGCTGGCGCTCGCCGCCGGACAGGGTGGTCAGCGGCTGGCCCAGGGTGAGGTAGCCCAGCCCGACGTCGGCGAGGCGCTCCAGGATCCTGTGCGCCGCCGGGGTGCGGGCCTCGCCCGCACCGAAGAACTTCTCCGCCTCGGCCACCGGCATGGCGAGGACCTCGCTGATGTCGCGCCCGCCGAAGGTGTAGCCGAGCACCGAGGCGTCGAAGCGGCGGCCGTCGCAGACGTCGCAGGTGGTGGCGACGCCGGCCATCATCGCCAGGTCGGTGTAGACGACGCCGGCGCCGTTGCAGTTCGGGCAGGCGCCCTCGCTGTTGGCGCTGAACAGGGCCGGCTTGACGCCGTTGGCCTTGGCGAAGGCCTTGCGGATCGGTTCGAGCAGCCCGGTGTAGGTGGCGGGGTTGCTGCGCCGCGACCCCTTGATCGCCCCCTGGTCGACGACGACCACGCCGTCGCGTCCGGCGATCGAGCCGTGGATCAGCGAGCTCTTGCCCGACCCGGCGACCCCGGTGACGACGGTGAGCACCCCGAGCGGGACGTCGACGTCGACTCCGCGCAGGTTGTGCCGGTCCGCCCCGCGGATCTCCAGGTACCCGCTCGGGGTCCGCACCGACGGCTTGAGCGACGCCCGGTACTCCAGGTGCCGGCCGGTCAGCGTGCCCGAGGCCCGCAGCCCGTCGAGGTCGCCGGTGTAGACGACGTGCCCGCCGTCGGCGCCCGCCCGCGGCCCCAGGTCGACGACGTGGTCGGCGATCGCGATCGTCTCCGGCTTGTGCTCGACGACGAGCACGGTGTTGCCCTTGTCGCGCAGGCGCAGCAGCAGGTCGTTCATGCGGGCGATGTCGTGCGGGTGCAGGCCGATGGTCGGCTCGTCGAAGACGTAGGTGACGTCGGTCAGCGACGACCCCAGATGCTTGATCATCTTGGTGCGCTGGGCCTCGCCGCCGGACAGCGACCCGGACGGCCGGTCCAGCGACAGGTAGCCGAGCCCGATCTCGACGAACGAGTCGAGTGTGTGGCGCAGCGAGCCGAGCAAGGGCGCGACCGCGGGCTCGTCGAGCTGCCGGACCCAGTCGGCGAGGTCGGAGATCTGCATCGCGCAGGCGTCGGCGATGGAGATGCCCCGGACCTTCGAGGAGCGGGCGAGCTCGGACAGCCGCGTCCCGTCGCAGTCCGGGCAGCGCTGGAACACGATGGCCCGGTCGACGAACGCCCGGATGTGCGGCTGCATCGCCTCGCGCTCCTTGGCCAGGAACGACTTCTGGATCCGCGGGATCAGCCCCTCGAAGGTGACGTTGATGCCGTCGACCTTGATCCGGGTGGGCTCCTTGTGGAGCAGTGCGTTCAGCTGGGGCTTCGTGAAGCTGCTGATCGGCTTGTCGCCGGGGAAGAAGCCGGAGTTGGCGAAGATCCGGCCGTACCAGCCGTCGACGGAGTAGTTCGGGATCGTCAGGGCGCCCTCGACGATCGACTTCGACTCGTCGTACAGGGCCGTGAGGTCGAAGTCGGACACCGAGCCGCGGCCCTCGCACCGCGGGCAGGCACCGCCGACGATCTCGAACTCGCGACGCTCCTTGACCTGCCGGCCGTTCTTGCGGACGGTCACCGCGCCGGAGCCGCTGATCGTCGCGACGTTGAACGAGAACGCCTTCGCCGGGCCGGCGTAGGGCTTCCCGAGCCGGCTGAACAGGATCCGCAGCAGCGCCCCGACGTCGGTGGCGGTGCCGACGGTGGAGCGCACGTCCCCGCCCATGCGCTCCTGGTCGACGATGATCGCGGTGGTGAGGCCGTCGAGGACGTCGACGTCGGGGCGGCCGAGGTTCGGCATGAAGCCCTGGACGAACGCGCTGTAGGTCTCGTTGATCATCCGCTGGGACTCGGCGGCGATCGTCGAGAACACCAGGGAGCTCTTGCCCGAGCCGGACACCCCGGTGAACACCGTGAGCCGCCGCTTGGGCAGCTCGACGGAGATGTCGCGCAGGTTGTTCTCGCGCGCTCCGTGCACGCGGATGAGGTCGTGGCTGTCGGCTGCGTGCATGGTGGATCCCCCGTCCGGCCCGTCTCAGGGCCGCTGCTGGATGCGGACCATCGTGCCCGCGGGGTCGCGGAAGGCACAGTCGCGCACCCCGTAAGGCTGGTCGACCGGTTCCTGGACGACCTCGGCCCCGCTCGCCTGGAGCCTGTCGAACGCGGCGTCGAGGTCGTTACTGGCGAGCAGCACGGCGGTGTAGGTGCCCTTGGCCATCATCTCGGTGATGGTGCGGCGCTCGTCGTCGGTGACGCCGGGGTCCACCGCGGGCGGGGCGAGGACGATCGAGACGTCGGGCTGCCCGGGCGGACCGACGGTGAGCCAGCGCATGGTGCCCTGGCCGACGTCGAGGCGGACCTCGAAGCCCAGGCCGTCGCGGTAGAAGGCGAGGGAGGCCTCGGGGTCGGTGTGCGGGAGGAATCCGGCGTGGATGGTGATGGCGGGTTCGGTCATGACGCTCACGCTAGGGAGGTCGCGGGTCCCGGTGCTTCTCGATTCCTGACCGGTCGGGTGACCTGTTTGGCGACGCACGCCGGGAGCCCCGGTGTGCCGTCCCGGGCGGCGCGCTTGTACGCCGACGGCGGCATCCCGACGAGCTCGGTGAAGCGGGTGCTGAACGTGCCGAGCGAGGAGCAGCCGACGGCGAAGCAGACCTCGGTGACGGTGAGGTCGCCGCGTCGCAGCAGCGCCATCGCACGTTCGATCCGCCGGGTCATGAGGTAGCTGTAGGGCGACTCGCCGTAGGCCCTGCGGAACGCCCGCGACAGGTGCCCGGCCGACACGTGCTCGGCGCGGGCGAGCTCGGCGACGTCGAGCGGACGCGCGTACTCGCGGTCGATCCGGTCCCGGACCCGGCGGAGCCGGACGAGCTCGCGCAGGTGCCCGTCGTCGCGGTCGCTCACCCGAGGAACTCCCGCAGCAGCGCCGCCACCTCGGCCGGGCGTTCCAGGTAGACCATGTGGCCCGCGTCGACGGGGGCGACGGTCAGGTCCGCGCCGAGCGCGGCGCGGCAGGCGGCGAGCCAGTCGTCGGAGACGTAGTCGGCCCGGCCGGCGGGGACGACCAGCGTCGGCAGACCCGCCGGTGGGACGACCGCCGGGCGCGCCATCTCCGCCCACGCGGCCACCAGGGACGCCTGGCTCAGGCGCCAGCGCCAGGCGCCGTCGCGCTGTTCGAGGTGCTCGTCCACCTCGGCGTCGACGAGCGCGCCGGGGACGTCGGCCCAGCTCCCGGCCTTGGCCGCGCGTGCGGCGTCGCGGGTCGGGAACGTGACGTCGGCGCGGGTGTCCTCGGCCGCGTCGAGCATGTCCTGCGGGTCCAGCCCGAGTGCGGGGTCGAGCAGCGCGAGCCGGTCGACGCGGTCGGGAGCGGTGCGCGCGAGGTGCGTGGCGACGGCGCCGCCGAAGGAGTGCCCGACGACGGCGGCGCGCCCGACGCCCTCGGCGTCCAGCACCTCCACCAGGTCGGCGACGTGGCGTTCCAGGTTCCACGGCGGCGCCCACGGCGACCGCCCGTGCCCGCGGACGTCGACGGCGATCCAGCGCAGCCGGGGCAGCGCCGCGAACAGCGGCCGCCAGCGCAGACCGTGGCCGGTCACGCCGTGGACCGCGAGGACCGGCGGCCCGGCGGGGTCGCCGGCGTGGTGCACGTACAGGGACATGCACCCATTCTGCACGTTTGCCGGTTCGGCAAGGGAACTTGCCGTTACGTGCGGTCGCTCGTCAGGCTGGGGACATGGACACAGCACAGCGCCACGACGTCGTCGTGATCGGTGGCGGCCCGGCCGGACTCAACGGGGCCATGATGCTCGCCCGCTCCCTGCGGTCGGTGGTCGTCGTCGACTCCGGCTCGCCCCGCAACGCCCCGGCCGCCGCCGCGCACGGCCTGTTCGCCCGCGACGGCGTCGCCCCGGCCGAGCTGCTCGCGACCGGCCGCGGGGAGGTCTGCCGCTACGGCGGCACGCTCGTCGACGGCGAGGTCGTCGGCGCCCGCCGCACCGGGGACGGCTTCACCGTGACCCTCGCCGACGGCGCCACCCTCGACGCCCGGCGACTGCTCGTCACGACCGGACTGGTCGACGTGCTGCCCGACGTGCCGGGACTCGCGCAGGGGTGGGGCGCCGACGTCGTCCACTGCCCCTACTGCCACGGCTACGAGGTGCGCGACCGCCCGATCGCGGTGCTCGGGACCTCCCCCGGCTCCGCGCACCAGGCGCTGCTGTTCCGGCAGCTCAGCGCGGACGTGGTCTACGTGTCGCACTCGACGGGACCGACCACGGAGCAGCGGGAACGCTTCGACGCGCTCGGCATCGCCGTCGTCGACGGGCCGGTGAGCGAGGTCGTGCGGTCCGGCGGCGCGATCACCGGGCTGGTCACGCCGACCGGCGTGCTGGCGCGCGAGGTCGTCGCGGTGGCGCCCCGGATGGAGGCCCGCGCCGGCTTCCTCGCCGAGCTGGGCCTGGTCCCGGCCGAGCACCCGAGCGGGATGGGGCAGCACCTCGTCGCCGACGCGACGGGCCGCAGCACGGTCGAGGGCGTGTGGGTCGCGGGCAACATCACCGACCTGAGCGCGCAGGTGGGGGCCGCGGCGGCCGCGGGGGCGTTCGCGGGGGCCGCGATCAACGCCGACCTCGTCGAGGCCGGGGCGCTCGCCGCGCTGCGGGAGGTGGCACGCCTCTAACCTGGGGGCGTGCTGGTCATCTTCGGGCTGTCCCGCAAGGAGCGCCCGCTGGGCCTGGTCGCGCTGGGCTGCGGGACCTGCGGTCACGCGGGTCCGCAGCCCGCGGTGCACCGGAGGACCCGGTTCACGCTGTTCTTCGTGCCGGTGCTGCCGCTGCGCAGCCGCTACGAGATGCGGTGTCCCGTGTGCGGGGCGGGACGGACCCTGTCCCGCGACGACGCCCGTCGGCACGGCGCGCGGGTCTGAGGAGCGCCCTCCCCCGCGGCAGTGCGGCACTCCTCTACCGCCATGCCGCTCCGCATCCGGCCGCACGGGTGGACGCACCGGTCGACACGCTGTCCGCCGGTCACACGCGCCTCACGCCGGCGGTCCACGTCCGAGGCGACAGCGAGGGGCCCGTCCACCGGTAGGCGAGACGCAGCACCACTCGCCCACCTGGACCCGGCAGCGGTCCCGTTGCGAGATCCGCGGGCCGGCCCGGTCGTCAGCCGTCCACACCGAGGCCGCAACCCGAGGCAGGACCGTCGTCGCAGCTCGGGAGTTCGCAATTGCGAACGGAAACTTGGTGCTCGAACATCAGTTCGAGTACCATGGGTGGCGTGACCGCGATTCAGGAGCCACCCGCCCATGCCACCGGCGTGCCCGGCGACGGGTTCCCCTCCGGTGACCTCACCCTGCTCCGGTTCCACGTCGAACAAGCCCTCAGCGCCGACACCTGCGCGTTGTCCGAGTCGGAGTTGATCGACCAGATCCAGGAGGTCGAATCGCTCCAGGCCTCCCTCTCCGCACTGCAGTCAACGCGGATCCGTGGCTTCGCCCAGGCGCATGTCGACAGCCACCGCGTCGACGACCGGACCGACTTCGACAAGATCCACCGCAGCGTCGTCGCCCAGATCCAGCTCGCCTGCCGGGTCTCCACCACCGAGGCCCGCACCCGGGTGGCCGACGCCCGTGACCTGCACTCCGGGCTCGACCGGATCCGCGGCCTGCACATCGCCGGTGAACTCAGCGCAGCGAAGGTCTCCGCGATCGCTGTCGAGTGCCGCGACCTCAACACAGCTCAGCGGGCGCGGGTCGACTCCCGGCTCGCCGCCGTCCGCGACCTGACCCGGTACGGGATCGGGCGCCTGCGGGCGATGACGCGGCGTCTGGTCGCCGAGATCGCCCCCGACCGATTCCGCGTCCGCGTCCACGCCGCCAAGGCCGAACGCCGGGTCACCCTGCGCCCGGCGCCGGATGCGATGAGCTATCTGACCGCCTACGTGCCGGTCGAACAGGGCGCCGCGTGCCTGGCCGCGCTGCAGAAGACCTTCGTCGAGATCCAGATCGACCCCGAACCCCTGCCCCGCACCCGCGGACAGGTCATGGCCGACACCCTCGTCGAGCGGGTCACCGGCCAGGCCACCGCGACCGCGGTGAACCTCGAAGTCCAGGTCACCGTGCCCGTGCAGGCACTGCTCAACCCCACCTCCCCGCTCCCCGCCGAGATCCCCGGCCTCGGACCGGTCCCGGCCGACCTGCTCGCCACCTCCGAGGGCACCAAGTCCCTGCGCAGACTGCTCACCGACCAGGGCATCGTCATCGGCGGCGACTCCCGACAGCGCACCTTCACCGGCCTGCTCGCCACCCTGGTCAAGGCACGCGCCGGGAACCGGTGCACCGAGCCCTACTGTGACGCTCCCGTCCGCCACCTCGACCACATCCAGCGAGATGCCGACGGCGGGCGCACCGAACTGGACAACGGGCGCGGGGTGTGCGAGTTCCACAACCACGTCCGCGAACAACCCGGCTGGCACGTGGCTCGGGCCCCCGACGGGGCCGTCGTCACCACCACTCCGACCGGGCACACCTACCGCGGTCCGGACTGATCGCGGCGTACCCGGTGCCGGCCCGGTGTCCGCGGCACCGGGCGGACACGAGGCGCCTCAGGTCGGCAGCAGGTACTCCTCGCTGGCGTGGTGGCACGCGCTCGGATGGTGCCCACCCGGCCGCGTCACCAGGGGCGGCTCCTCGGTCGCGCAGATGTCGGTGGCCTTCCAGCAGCGCGTCCGGAACCGGCAGCCGCTCGGCGGGTCCACCGGGCTCGGGACGTCACCGGTGAGCCGGATCCGCTTGCGCCCCTCCCGGACCGACGGGTCGGGCACCGGCACCGCGGAGAGCAGCGCCTGGGTGTACGGGTGCGACGCCCGGGTGTAGATCTCCTGCTCGGTCCCGAGCTCCACCATCTTGCCCAGGTACATCACGCCGACCCGGTCCGACAGGTGCCGCACGACGGACAGGTCGTGGGCGATGAAGATGTAGGACAGCCCGAACTCGCGCTGCAGGTTCCCGAGCAGGTTCATCACCTGCGCCTGGATGGACACGTCGAGCGCGGACACCGGCTCGTCGCACACGATGATCTCCGGGCGCAGCGCGAGCGCGCGGGCGATCCCGATGCGCTGCCGCTGCCCGCCGGAGAACTGGTGCGGGTAGCGGTTGACGAAGTCGGGGTTGAGCCCGACGACGTCGAGCAGCTCCTGCACCTTCGCCCGTCGCTCCCCCTTCGGCGCGACCTCGGGGTGGATCTCGAACGGCTCCCCGACGATGTCGGCGACCGTCATCCGCGGGTTCAGCGACGTGTACGGGTCCTGCAGCACGATCTGCATCTGCCGGCGCAGCGCCCGCAGCTCCGCTCCGCGGCGGGCGAAGATGTCCTCGCCGTGGAAGCGCACCGAGCCCGACGTCGGCGGCTCCAGCCGCATCAGCACCTGGGCCAGGGTCGACTTCCCGCAGCCGGACTCGCCGACGATGCCCAGCGTCTCGCCCTTGTTCAGCGCGAACGAGACGCCGTCGACGGCGCGCACGTGGCCGACGGTGCGCTTGACGACCGCGCCGACCTTCACCGGGAAGTGCTTGACGAGGTCGTCGACCTCGAGAACGGGCTCGCTCATACGAGGTCCTCCGCGAACAGGCACGCCGACGCCCGCGCTCCGGGCAGCGGGATCAGCGGCGGGTCGGTGCCGAGGCAGCGCTCCACCGCGCGCGGGCAGCGCGGGTGGAACGGGCAGCCGTCGGGGATGGCGGTGAGCGTCGGCGGGAGCCCGGTGATCGCCCGCAGCTCGGTGCCCTTGCTGTCGAGCCGCGGGATCGACGCGAGCAGCGCCTCGGTGTACGGGTGGGCCGGGTTCGCGAAGAGCTGGTGCACGTCGCCCTGCTCGACGATTCGGCCCGCGTACATCACCGCGATCCGGTCGGCGACCTCCGCGACGACGCCGAGGTCGTGGGTGATGAGGACCAGCCCCATCTCCCGTTCGCGCTGGATCTCGGCGAGCAGGTCCATGATCTGGGCCTGCACGGTGACGTCGAGCGCGGTCGTCGGCTCGTCGGCGATGAGCACGTCCGGGTCCAGCGCCAGCGACATCGCGATCATGACGCGCTGGCGCATCCCGCCGGAGAACTCGTGCGGGAAGTTCGTGACCCGCTGCGCCGCCCCGGGGATCCCGACGAGGTCGAGCAGCTCGACGGCGCGGGCCCGCGCGTCGCGCTTGCTCATCCCACGCCGCGTCCGCAGCTGCTCCCCGATCTGGAACCCGACGGTGAACACCGGGTTCAACGCCGACAGCGCGTCCTGGAAGATCATCGCGACGTTCTCGCCGCGCAGCTCGCGGCGCCGTTCCTCGGTCGCGGTGAGCAGCTCCTCGCCGCGGTAGCGGACCGAGCCCGCGGTGACGGTCGCGGGCGGGGTCGGCAGGATGCCCATCACCGTGTTCGCGGTGACCGACTTGCCCGACCCCGACTCCCCCAGGACGGCGAGGGTCTCCCCCGCGTGCACCTGGTAGCCGACGCCGTTCAGCACCCGGGCGACGCCGTCGCGGGTGCGGAACTCGACGTGCAGGTCCTCCACCTCGAGCAGCGGGGTCATGACCGGCCCTTCGGGTCGAACGCGTCGCGCACGGCGTCGCCGAGCAGCACGAAGGCCAGCACGGTGACGACGAGGAACGCGCCGGGGAACAGGAGCAGGTGCGGCGAGGTCCGCAGGTAGCTCTGCGCCTCGCTGATCATCACGCCCCACGAGACGACGGGGTCGCGCAGGCCGACGCCGAGGAACGACAACGTAGCCTCGGCCCCGATGAACGCACCGAGCGCGATCGTCGCATACACCATCACCGGGGCGATGGTGTTGGGCAGCATGTGCCGCCGGATGATCCGCCACGGGCTCGCACCGAGCGCGCGGGCGGCCTTGACATAGTCCTGGCTGCGGGCGGCGATCGCGGCGGACCGCATGATCCGCATGACGATCGGCCAGGACAGCAGCCCGATCGTGCCGATCACCAGGCCGCTGATGCCGATCACGCTCTGCCCGACCGACGCCCGGAAGGTGGAGAGCACGACGATCGCGCCGAGGATGAACGGCACGCCGAAGAAGACGTCGGCGACGCGGGCGAGCAGCGAGTCGACCCAGCCGCCGGCGAACCCGGCGATCAGGCCCATGACGGCGCCGACTACTACGACCGCCGTCGTCGCCAGCACCCCGACGACGATCGAGACGCGGGTGCCGTAGACGGTGCGCGCGTAGACGTCGCGGCCGAGGTGGTCGTAGCCGAACCAGGCCTGGGCCGACGGGTCCTCGCGGGCCCGGGACAGGTCGCCGAGGGTGGGGTCGACCGAGGTGAACAGCTGCGGGAACGCGGCCATGACCAGCAGGAACGTGATGAGGCCCGCCGCGACGAGGAACAGCGGGCGACGACGCAGGTCGTGCCAGGCGTCGCCGCTGAGGCTGCGGGTGCGGGCCGTCGCCTCGGCGCGGCCGGCGGTGGCGACGGGCGTTTCGGCGGTGGCGGTGGTGGGGTCAGTCAAGGCGGATCCTCGGGTCGAGCAGCGCGTAGGTGACGTCCACGACGAGGTTCGCGAGCAGGTAGACGATCACCAGCAGGACGACGACGCCGGTGACGACCACCCCGTCGAGCCGTTGGATGGAGCCGAAGATGAGCCCACCGATCCCGCGGATGTTGAAGATGCCCTCGGTGACGATCGCCCCGCCCATGAGCGTGCCGAAGTCCGCGCCGAGGAAGGTGATCACCGGGATCGCCGAGTTGCGGGTCAGGTGGACCCCGACGACACGACGCCGGGTCAGGCCCTTCGCGGTCGCGGTGCGGACGTAGTCGGCGCGCAGGTTCTCCGCGATCGACGTCCGGGTCAGCCGGGCCACGTAGGCCAGCGACAGGCTGCCGAGCACGTAACCGGGCACGACCAGGTCCAGGAACCCGGGGTTCGCCGGGACGGTCGGCGGGATCAGGCCCAGCCGCAGCCCGAGGACCGACTGCAGCACGTAGCCGGTGACGAAGACGGGCACGGCGACCAGGAACAGGGTCGCGGTGAGCACGACGTTGTCGAGGAACCCGCCGGGCCGCAGCCCGGTGAGCACGCCCGCGGTCAGGCCGATGATCGCCTGGATGACCAGCGCGACGACCGCGAGCTTGATCGTGACCGGGTAGGCGTTCGCGATCAGCGTCGCGACCTCCTGGCCGCGGAAGTTCTCGCCGAAGTCGCCCTGCAGCAGGTTGCCCAGGTACGTGACGTACTGGACGAAGATCGACTGGTCGAGCCCGTACTCCTCGCGCATGCGCTCGATGAACGCGGGCGGGCAGGCCTGGTCACCGCACTTGCCGGCGAGCGGGTCGCCGGGCAGCGCCCAGACCATGAAGTAGATGAGGAACGTGGTGCCGAGGAACACCGGCACGAGTTGCAGGAGTCGTCGCAGGACATAGCGCCCCACGGGTCACCTCCGGGTTCGGGGTCCGGCGGTTCGCGCCGGGCACGTGCACCGGCGGCCGGGGGTCGCCCGGCCGCCGGTGTGGTGGTGGGACGGCGTCACTCCTGGACGGTCACGCTCTCCAGGTCCAGCTCACGACCGTAGGTCAGCTCGACGTTCTGCAGACGCGGCGACCAGCCGAACTGCGCGGACTGGTCGTTGATCGCGACGGCGGGCATGTCCTGGATGAGGACGCGCTCGGCCTCGGCCCACAGCGCGTAGGCCTCCTCGGCGGTGGCCGCGGTCGACCCCTGGTTCACCAGGGCGTCGAAGCGCGGGTTGGTGTAGCCGCTGTTGTTGTTCGCCGCTCCCGTCGTGTACTGCGGGCGCAGCACGTACTCCATGGTCGGGGTCGAGGCGACCCAGCCGGAGCGGAAGATCCCGGTCAGGTTCTCGGCCCGGCGCTGGTCCAGGAACTCCGAGAAGGTCGGGACCGGGACGAAGTTGCAGGGCACGCCGAGGGTGTTGCTGATGCTGACGCAGGCGGCCTGCATCCACTCGCGGTTGATCGCCGAGTCGACGTTCGAGATCAGCTCGATCGGGCCGGTGAAGCCGGAGGCGTCGAACTGCTGCTTGGCCCGCTCGGGGGAGGAGGTGCACAGCTCACCGCACTGGTCGTCGACCTTGCCGGGCACGCCCTCCGGGATGAACCCGGTGGCCGGCTGGACGAGTCCGTTGTAGACGTTGTCGATGATCGCCTGCCGGTCGACGGCCATGGAGATCGCCTGCCGCAGCTGTGGGTCGGCGTAGCGCTGGTCGTAGATCGGGAAGGTCATCGTGTTGATGCCGGCGTAGGGCTGGTTGCCGTTCCGGTCGGCCAGGTCCTGCTGGTACAGGTTGTCGATCAGGAACGAGCCCGGGATCGACTCGAGGAAGTCCAGGTTGCCGCTGACGACGTCCTGATAGGCGGCCTCGCTGTCGGCGTAGAAGCGGAACTCGACGCCGCCGACGGAGACCGGCTGCTCGCCGCCCCACTGCTCGTAGCGGGTGACGGTCACGTTCTGGTCGGGGACGCGGGACTCGTAGCGGAACGGGCCGTTGCCGACGGGGTTCGCCTCGAAGGCCGCCGGGTCGGCGAAGAACGACTCGGGCATCGGGTAGAACGCCACGTCGCCGAGGGTGTTCACGAAGATCGGCGACGGCGCGGTCAGCGCGACGGTGAAGGTGCGGTCGTCGACGACCTGCAGACCCGACATCGCCTGCGCCGTGGGCTCACCCTCGTCCGGGTTGACCTGGTCGAACCCGGCGATGTTGGAGAAGAACTCCGAGCTGGACTGCGCGTTGGTCTTCAGGGCGACGTAGTTCCACGCGTCGACGAAGCTCTTCGCCGTGACGGGCGTGCCGTCGTGGAAGGTCCAGCCCTCCTTCAGGCGGATCGTCCAGTTCTGCGAGTCGGTCGACTCGATGGACTCGGCGACCTTGTTCTCCGGCTCGCCCTGCTGGTTGTAGTCGACCAGGCCGGACCACAGCGCGTCGAGGATCTTGCTGCCGCCGACCTCACGGGTGTTGCCCGGCAGCAGTGCGTTCTCCGGCTCGGTGCCGTAGACCGAGATCGTGGGGGCGCCCTGGGCGTCGCCCGTGGTGCCGCCCCCCCCGCCGCCACAGGCGCTGAGCACCAGCGCGGAGGTCAGGGAGAGCGCGAGCAGCGCCGCGACTCGAGGTGATCGCATCAGAGTCCTGTCTGTCCGGGACGGCCGCTCCCCGCGTGGTGTGCAGGCGGCCGGTGCGGTTCGGTGGTGGGTCGCACGGTAACCACAGCATCGCGGTTCTCCGGTTACGAATCCATTGCGTCCGCCGCCATTGCGCCGAGCAACACGGAATTGCACGCGACGGTCGGTGAGCGGATCGCGACGTCCCGTCCGGCCCGATCCTCACGGAAAACACATCGGCGCAGGTCGGACGCATTCCGGTGCATTCTTCCGCTATGCAACATTGCATTGCGCATCGCAATTACCTGGTCAGTCGTGTGACCAGTGCCACATCCGGCAGTCAGTCTGAGCCCGTGAGCAGCGACAGCACCTGCCACAGGGGCACTGACACCGGACGACGAGACGCGCGCCGTCCCACGAGGTGGAACCCGCTCCCCACGTCGCGGGAGTACTTGTCGGACGGGAAACCGCGCTCCGCACACCATTCCCGAAGGCTTTCCCGCAGAATTGCCGTCGCGATCACGACGGTAACCGCCCAAGTCCCGGCACACCCACTCCGGCACCGCGCCGACCCATTGTCCGGCAATTCCGGACAAGGGACCGGAACCGCATCGGAATTGGGGCACGGACGCCGCCGGCGTGCGCTCCACCTGCGGGACCGCGGGATCGCGGCCCGACCGTCCCCGCCTCCGGGGACGACGGCACACTTCCCCGGGACGTCAAACGCTCGACGTGTGCATTTCAGGAAGATCGCCTGAAACGGTCATTCGAGTACGGCCGTACCAATCGTGGGCGGTCAGCGCGGCGACGCCTGCGTGAACAGATCGCCCTTCAGATAGATGTTCCAGTCGGCCGCCTTGAGGCCGTGCCCACCGGAACGCAGGTGGTAGCTCATCGCCGGCCCGGAGAAGGCCGTGTCGGTGGCGGGCTTCCAGCCCGTCGTGCCCAGTCCGTTGTCGCCGAGGCCGTAGAGGTCGTAGATCTTGCTCGCCGCCTCGTAGGCGAGGAACTCGCCCTCGGGATCGGCGTTGGAGTCGTCGCTGGCGCTGGCGATCACCAGCTTGCGCGGCGCGACCAGCCCCATCAGCTCGTGCTGGTCGACGGGCAGCTCGTCGACCTTGTTCCCGTAGGCCTGGTAGGTCTTCGGGAACCAGTACGGGAAGGAGCTGTTGACCCGCGACACCGTCTCGGCACCCACTCCCCCGTCGCCGCGGCGGGCGAGCTTCGCGCCGGTCGACCCCGAGTTGTTGGAGATGACCGCGGCGAAGCGCGGGTCCTGGGCGCCCGCCCAGAGCGCGGCCTTGCCGCTGCGGGAGTGCCCGATGACCGCGACCTTCGAGGGGTCGATGTCCTTGTCGGTCTGGAGATAGTCCATCGCCCGGCTCGCGCCCCAGGCCCAGGCGGCGACGGCCCGGCCGGCGTCGTCGGGCAGGTCGCTCCCGGACGGGTGGAACAGGTTGATCATCTTGCTGCGGTAGCTGCCGCTGTCGTCCGGGGCGATGTCGTTGGCGTCGATCTGGGCGAAGGCGTACCCGGCCTTCGTGATCGTCGAGACCGGTGCGTAGTCCGAGGACTGCCCCGGGTCGTCGGAGACCGAGCCCCGGTGGTCGATCATCAGGAAGGTGCCGCGCGGGGTCTGGCCCTTCGGGACGAACAGCCGCAGCGTGAACTTCCCGGTGCCCTCCGGCCCGGTGATGCCGATCGTGACCTTCTTGAGGGTGACGTCGCCGTCGTCGCTGGTCCGCACGTCGAAGGTCTGCTTGGTCGGCTTGGGCAGCGGCTGGCCGTAGACGTTCTCGCGGAACGCCGCCAGCAGCTCCGCGCGCCGGGTCCCCTCCCACTGGGCGACGTCGGTGACGCCGGTGCCGTCGAGCATGCGCAGCGGGTTCGGGTACTGCGTACCGTCGATGGTCACCGTCGCCGCGACGGACAGGCCCGCCGCCGGGACCGACGTGTAGGCGACGGGTGCGACCGGCGTGGCCGTGGCCCCCACCGCACCCACGCACCCGGCCGCGGCGACCGCGCCGACGACGAACAGCGACGTCGCCGTCCTCGCGACGGGATGCAGGACGCGACGACGGCTGCGCGGGCTGATCGGAGTGGACACGGTCCGAACGCTACCGAGGCGGGGACCCTCTGCAACCGCCGTTGCCGGTATCACGTCGATCGGGGGACATGATCACACACCTAACGTGTGACTCCTGTCGCCACAGGTGTTGCCGCAGGTGACGACGGGGTACCGCGGGTCCGCGCGGCGTTCCGGGAGGGATCTGCCGACGTTCGCGGCTGCGAACGGTCGGGGGCGCAGCGCGGTGTCGCGCGGGTCCCCGGCCACCGACAGCGACCGCGGCTCCCCGACGGTCCTACCGTGCGCACCGCGCCCGCAACCACGGATCGACGATCCGTGGTTACCGCGCCACGACCCGGCCAGGCTGGACCCATGCCACGCACCCCTGACCTCACCCTCCCCGACCTGACCGGGCGCCGCGCCGTCGTCACCGGCGGCAGCGACGGCGTCGGGCTCGGCATCGCCGACCGGCTCGCCGCCGCCGGTGCCGAGGTCGTGCTGCCCGTCCGCAACGCCGCGAAGGGCGCCGCCGCCGCCGACCGGATCCGCGACCGGTGCCCCGGTGCCGCCGTCTCGCTGCGCGAGCTCGACCTGTCCTCGCTGTCCTCGGTCGCCGCGCTCGGGGAGACCCTGCGCGCGGAGGGACGCCCCGTCCACCTGCTGATCAACAACGCCGGTGTGATGACCCCGCCGGAGCGGCGCACCACCGCCGACGGGTTCGAGCTGCAGTTCGGCACCAACCACCTCGGCCACGTCGCGCTCGTCGCGCACCTGCTGCCGCTGCTGCGCGAGGGCCACGCCCGGGTGGTCTGCCAGATCAGCGTCGCCGCGGCCCGCGGCACGGTCCTGTGGGACGACCCGGACTCCGAGCGCTCCTACGACGGCATGGCCGCCTACCGGCACTCGAAGATCGCGTTCGGGCTGTTCGGCCTGGAGCTGGACCGGCGCAGCCGCGCCGCGGGCTGGGGCATCACCGCGAACCTGTCGCACCCGGGAGTCGCGCCGACCAACCTCCTGAACGCCCGGCCCGATCTCGGCCGGGAACGGCGGTCCGCCGGGCGACGGGTGATCGGGGCGCTGTCCCGGGCCGGTCTGCTGGTCGGGACCGCCGACTCGGCGGGGCTGCCCGCGCTGCTCGCCGCGACCGCACCGGACGCCGGGCACGCCGTGTTCTACGGGCCGAAGGGTCCCGGCCGGGTGGGCGGACCACCCGCCGAGCAGGAGCTCTACCGCCCACTGCGCGACGCCGACGCCGCCCGCCGGGTGTGGGACCTGTCGCAGCAGCGGGCCGGGGTGTCCTTCGACGGCGCGGCCACCCCCTGACAACCCCCCTCGCCGACGCCTCCAGGACACCGGCGCACCCCACCGCCGCGGGCCCGTCCGGAGGGGATCATGGAGACGTCGACGTACGGAGGTGCCCAGTGGCGGACCAGTCCCCCCAGGAGCGCGAGATCCTGCTGCACGGACAACGTGTGAGCTACCGCGAGACCGGCCGCGGCGAGGGCCCGACGGTCCTGCTCGTGCACGGTCTCGCCGCGAGCTCACGCACCTGGGCCCCGGTGTTCGACGCGCTGGGCGGCGGGCTGCACGTGATCGCGCCGGACCTGCTCGGCCACGGTGCCAGCGAGGCCCCGCGCAGCGGCGACTACTCCCTCGGCGGCTACGCGACCGGGCTGCGGGACCTGCTGGCCGCGCTCGACGTCGAGCGGGCGACGATCGTGGGGCACTCGTTCGGCGGCGGCATCGCGATGCAGTTCGCGCACCAGTTCCCCGAGTTCACCGAGCGGGTCGTGCTCGTGTCCTCCGGCGGTCTCGGCCACGACCTGACCCTCGCGCTGCGCGCGGCGAGCCTGCCGGGCACCGAGCTGGTGCTCCGCTCGGCGGCGTCGCTGACCCCGCCGTGGATGCGCCGCGCCGCGCACCGGCTGGCCCACCGGGTCGGCGCCGCACCGCGCTCGGACATCGACGGTGTGCACACCGCGCTGGAGACCTTCGCCGACCGCGGCACCCGCGGCGCGTTCGTCCAGACCGCGCGGGGTGCCCTGGAGCCGTCCGGCCAGCGCCTCGACGGGGCGCAACGCCTGCACCTGCTCGAGGAGGTGCCCGTGCTCCTGGTCGGGGGGAACCGCGACCGGGTCATCCCGCTCGCCCACACCCTCGCCGCGCACGACCGGCTGCCCGACAGCCGGCTGGAGGTCTTCGACGGTGCGGGGCACTTCCCGCACGCCGAGCAGCCGGACCGGTTCGTGGGGCTGCTGCGGGACTTCGTCGACGGGACCGCACCGGCCGAGGGCGACCGGGACGCGCTGCGCCGCCGGATCCTGGGGATCCCCCGGGTCGGCTGACCGTCACGACGGGCGGCCCTCGCCCGGCTGCGCCCGGGGCTCAGCCGGGTCCCGGCGCCGGAGGGGCCGGACGCGGAGAGCACGGTGCCGACCCCGGTGAGGATCAGCGCCGTCGTGGACACCGTGCCGCCGGCACCGAGCGGGTCGACCTCGCGGAGGCCGACCGTGGTGATCGTCGTGACCGTCTCCTGCAGCGCGTCGACCGGGCCGAACCCGAGCAGCGAGTGGCCCGGGTGCCCACGGCCGTCGCCGCCGCGAGGGCGAGCGCGCCGTCCGGATCCGCAGCAGCCGGTCCACGCCCTCGCTCCCCGCGGCCCTCAGCGGCGCACGACCGCGACCGGGCACCGCGCGTCGTGCAGCACCGACCGGACCACCGAGCCCAGGTGCAGCCCGGCGACACCGCCGGTCCCCCGCGCACCGACCACCAGCAGGGCCGCGTGCCGGGAGGCCTCGACCAGCGCCGAGCCCGGACGCACCGCGGCGAGCTGCCGGTCGGGCTGCACCGCCGACGGCGGGACGCACCGGTCGACGACCGCACGGAGCAGCCGCTCGTGGGACTCGGCACCCGTACCGACGTCGGCCGCGGCCACCGCCAGGTCGGAGGGGCGGTGCGCGCTCCAGCAGTGCAGCACGGTCAGCGGCGCCGACCGCCGCGTGGCGATCCCGGCCGCGAACACCGGGGCACGGTCACCGCCGTCGGAGCCGTCCACCCCGACCACCACCCGCCGCGCGCCCGGGCCCTCCTGCCGGCGCACGACGACGACGTCGGAGTCGGCCCGGTAGCACAGCTCGAGGCTCACCGAACCGACCGTCATGTCGTGGACCCATCCGTGCCCGACGGCCCCGACGACGACCAGGTAGGCCCGCGCCGACGCCGCCCGCAGAGCCGGGCCCGGCGGCCGGTCGTCGACGTCGACGTCGACCGGGACCGGGACCTCCCGCCGCGCCGCGCCGACCCGCCCGACGGCCCGCCGCAGGAGCGTCCGCCCCCGCGCCCGCATCCCGCTCGGCGACGCCGGAAGGGCCCACGGGCCGGTGTCCGCGCCCGTCGCGTGCAGCAGGTACAGCGGGGCGGCCCGGTGCACGGCCTCCAGGACCGCCCAGTCCACGGCCTCCAGGCTCACGGGGCCGCTGTCGACGCCGACGACGACCGCACCCTCCGGAACTCCCACGTCCACCTCCCGGTCCCGGGCCAGCGTGCCGCCGGCCCGGTCCGCCGGGCAGTGGCCCTCGGTCCGCCCGGACCGGGTCGGAGGGCCCGTGTCCGGGCCGGCCGGGGACGGCACCGTCGGTGCGACCGGCCGGCGCCCCGGCGCCGGCCCCGGACCGGCAGGTCGCCGACGTGCGGGCCGAGCTCGACGCCCTCGCCGGCCCGGACGGGACCAACGGTCCTGGTGACCTCGGGGAACCGGGTGTGGGCTCGGGACATGACCACCCCTGACCAGGACCTCCTGCCCGGCACCACCACCCTGGACGCGCTCCGCCGGCTCGTCGACGACGTCGCCGCCCTCGTCGACACCGTCGACGACGAGACGTGGCAGGCCGCCTCGCCCTGCCCGGACCTGCCCGTCCGGGATCTCGTCGGGCACCTCGTCGGCGGTCTCGACGGGTTCACCCGGGTCGCCCGCCACGAGGGCGGCCCGGCCTTCGACGGACCGGCCGTCGACCGGCCGGCCGCGGCGGGCACCTACCGCGAGGCCGCCCGGGCGGCCGTCTCCGCGTGGTCGGTCCCGGGGCGGCTCGACGAGGTCTTCGCGATGCCCTGGGGCGACACGACCGGCGGACAGCTCGTCGGCTTCCTCGTCGTCGAGCAGGCCGGTCACGGCTGGGACCTCGCCCGTGCGCTGGGCAGGCCCGCGACCCTCGACGAGCGGGCCGTCGCCGTGGCCGACGGGGTCGCGCACGCGATGATCACCCCACAGATGCGGATGCCCGGGATGTTCGGGCCGGAGGTGGCGACCACCACCGGGGCGACGGCGCCCGACCGGCTCGCCGCCTTCCTCGGACGGCACCCCTGACCCGCGTCACCCCCGGGTCGCGTCGGACGGGTCGAGCGGGTGTGCGGCCAGCAGCAGCCACGGTGCCGCCGACCTCTCCGCGATCCGGCGGGTGACCGTGGGGAGGCCGGGCGGGACCTCGGAGATCGGGACCACCCTCGGTGTGTCCACCCGGTACCACCGGTCGTGGCTGCGCAGCCGCCCCGACCCCGACGCCTGCAGGTTGCGCAGCCAGTCCACCCGGGGCCCGTAGGGCAACGCGACCGCGAACCCGCCCTCCACCGGGTGGGCGACGATCGGCGTCCGGCGGATCCGCCCGCTCCGGCGGCCGCGGTGCTCGACGAACCCGGCGTACCAGTGCCGGTCCCCCGCGCGGCGGAGCATCGCCGGGTTCAGCCACCGGCGGTTGAACCGCCGGACCAGCTCCCCGAGCCGGGGCAGCGACGCCCGCACCGTCGACATCGGCCCCATGTCCGTCCTCCTCCGGGTGCGTTCCGGTGGGCCCGATGCTGACCGGTCCGGCGCCGGCCGGGACGGGCCGGAGGTCCCGCCGCCGCGGGCACCGCGCACCGGCTCGTGCCCGGATGACCAACGGCCCTGCCGCCCGTCCGCGCGACCGTCCACGATCGGCGGGAGGACCGGGACGGGAGGCGCGGATGGACGGGGGGACGCCCGCCGGGAACGGGCCGTGGGTGCGCTACGGCCGGATGGCGCTCGGTGTGCTGGCGGTGGTCGCGGTACTGGTCCTCGAGACCGTGCTGCTGGGCGACCGCATCGCCGCCGACCTCCGGCGGATCACCGGCGGCGCGCCGGACGCACCGGCGCAGGCCGTCGTCGCGGCGCGGGCTCCGAGCCCGCCGGCGGAGCCCGCGGCGAGCGGGACCGTGGCCGGTGTGGACCTGCGGCCGCTGGACACCTGCCGGGACGGGGCGACCTGCCCGGTACGGCTGCAGGTGCGGCTGACCGGGCCGGGACCGGCCCAGGTGACCTGGCGGGTCCGCGTCGAGGACCTGTGCACGGGGGCGCGGACCGAGTCCCCCGACCGGCGGCTGCCGGTGCCGGCGGGCCCCGGCGGCCGCCTCGACGTCGTGACCGACGTGGTGCTGCCCCGCGGCGCGGCACTGGCCGTCTCGCCGCTCGTCACGGCCCCGGCCGTGGCGGTCGGGGCGCCGATGCTGCTCCCGGCCCGGCCGGAGTGCACCGTGGGCGCGGGCCGGTGACCGGCCGGGCCGGGCGGAGGGCGCGGGCCCTGCGCCGGCTGACGGGCCGCCTGCGCCGGGCGCGCCGGCTGCTGCGACCCGTCCCGCGTGGACGGCCGGCGGGGGCCGCCGCCCCGCGGCCGGCCGCCCGGCCGGGGAGCGTCCGCCCCACCGGTGGGGGCGGGGTCGCCGGTGCGGCGGGTCCGGTCGCCGCGGGGGTGCTGGTGCTGCTGGGCCTGGCGAACCTGCTGGCCGTCGACGGCGTCACCCCGGCCGGGAAGCAGGCGGCGGTGGCGGTCGTGGGGCTGGCGCTGATGGTCCTCGCGCGGCGGCTGCGCGCCGAGGCGCTGACCGTCGTCGCCGTCGGGGTGTACGCGGTCGCGGTCGCCGGGCTCGTCGTCGTCCGAGTGGCGGGGGTGTCGGCGAACGGCGCGACCCGCTGGATCGCGGTCGGGCCGCTCACCGTGCAGCCGTCGGAGCTGGCCAAGGCCGGCGTGCTGCTCCTGCTCGCGGTCGTGCTGGGCTCGGGCCGGCCGGAGTGGCAGCGCCTGCCGGTGGCGCTGGTGGTCGCCGCGGTGCCGGTCGCGCTGACCGCGCTGCAGCCCGACCTCAGCACGGCGACGCTGCTCGCGCTGGCCGCCGTCGCCGTGCTGGTCACCAGCCGGGTGTCGGTGCGGGCCGTCGCGGGCCTGGTGGGTGCCGCCGTCGTCGCCGCGCCGCTGGCCGTCGGGCTGCTGCGGCCGTACCAGGCCGAGCGGCTGGCCGCATTCCTCGGCGGGTCGGGCCAGGACCCGGGCGGGGCGGGCTGGGCGGTCGAGCAGGCCCGGGTCGCGGTCGGCTCCGCACCGATGTGGGGCCACGCCGGTGACCCGCTGGCCGGTCTGCTCGCCTCCTACCTTCCCGAACGGGACACCGACCTGGCCCCGGCCAGCGTGATGCAGCAGTTCGGGCCGGTCGCCGGTGCGGTCCTGGCGCTCGCCGCCGGGGTCCTGGTGTGGCGGCTGGCCGTGGCCGCCCGGGAGTGCCGGACCCCGCAGGCCGGCCTCGTCGCGGCCGGGATGGCGGTGCTGTTCGGCGTCGAGGTGGTCGTCTCGACCGGCGGCAACCTGGGTCTGCTCCCGCTGGCCGGGGTCCCGTTCCCGCTGGTCAGCTTCGGTGGCACGGCGCTCGTGGTGCACCTCGTCGCGATCGGGTCGGTGTTCGGCCTGCGCCGCGACGGCGTCCGCCGGGCGCTCTGGTCGCCGCCGTCGCTGCGCCGCAGGCCGCGCCTGGTCCGGGTGCTGGCCGCCGGGGTCGTGGCGGTGCTGCTGGGGTTCGTCGCCACCGCGGCGACCCTGCAGGGAGCCGGCGGGGCCGCCCTGGCCGCGACCGCGCACGACCAGTCGACCCGCTGCGTGCCGGTCCCGGCGACCCGGGGGCGATCCTCGACCGCGGCGGTGCGGTGCTGGCCGGCGCGACGGAGCGCACCGCGCCGTCGCGGGTCGACGCCGTCCCGGCGATGCTGCTCGCCGACCCGGCGGGGCTCGCCCGGCTCGCGGCCCTGCTGGGCACGCCGCAGGCCGCGCTGCGCGCCCGGCTGGCCGCGGTGCCCGCGACGACACCGACGCTGCCGGTCGCCGAGGTCGCCCCCGGGCTCGGCGACCGGATCGACCGCACCGGACCGGCAGGCGTCCTGGTCCGGCCCTCGGTCCGGCGGGCCTACCCGACGGGCACGCTGTTCGGGCCGCTGCTCGGCTTCGTCGGGCGGCCCGGCCCGGCCGACCTGCGCACCGACTCCTCCCTGACCGCCGACGACGTCGTGGGGTGGGCCGGTCTGGAGGCGCAGTACGACGCGGTGCTGCGCGGTGTCGACGGGCAGCAGTGCTTCTCCGTGACCCCGGCCGGGGCCCCCGTCGCACCCGCCGAGCGGCGCGCACCCGTCCGGGGCGCCGACGTCGTCCTCGCGGTCGACACCGCCCTCCAGACCCGGCTCGCCCGCAGCCTGCAGCGCGCGCTGGACACGACCCGCAACCCGCGGGCGATCGCCTCCGCGGTCGCGCTGGACCCCCGGACCGGCCAGGTCCGCGCGATGGTGAGCCTGCCCGCCTACGACGGCGCGGTGTTCGGACCCCCGACCGACGCGGCCGCGGCGGCGGCGCTGGCACGCGCGCCCGGCGGGCCGATGCTGCAGCACGCCACCCGGTCCGCGGTCCCGCCCGGCTCGACGTTCAAGCTGGTGGTGGCCGCCGCCGACACCGCCTCCGGGGGTGCAGGACCCCGGCCTGGTCGTCCCGACCGGGGCCGAGCTGACCGTCGCCGGGCACACCTTCCACAACTGGCGGCCGATGGGGCCGATGGCCATGACCGAGGCCCTGGCCTGGTCGAACGACGTGTACTTCTACAAGCTGGCGCTGGCCCTCGGGCCCGAACGGCTGGTCGGGACCGCGCGGGCGCTGGGCGTGGGGTCCCCGACCGGCGTCGACCTGCCCGGTGAGTCCGGCGGGCAGGTCGGCTCCCCGTCGGCGGGTGGCGAGCCGTGGTACGTCGGGACCACCGTCCAGCTCGGCATCGGGCAGGGCCCGGTCGAGGTGACCCCGCTGCAGAACGCCCGGTGGACGGCCGCGATCGCGACCGGTCGTCTCGTCACCCCCCGGCTGGCGGTCGCCACCGGCAGCGCCGCCACCGGGTTCTCCCCCGTGCCCGCGCCGCCGCCGCGACCGCTGCCGTTCGCCGCGACGCTCGGTCCGGTGCGGGACGGGATGCGGGCCGTGGTGGCGGGCGGGACCGGTTCGGCGCTCGCCCGGCTGCCGTTCCCGGTCGGCGCCAAGACCGGGACGGCCCAGGACGGCAGCCTGCCCGGCGAGGAGTACGACAACTGGATCACCGCCGCCGCGCCGTTCGACGACCCGTCGGTGGTGGTGACGGTGCTCGTCTAGGGGCCGCCGCACGCGGCGACCGCCCCGGACACCGTCGCGGCCGAGGGGCTGCGCCAGGCGCTGGTGCCGGCGGGCTGAGCGGGGGTGCCGGTGCGGTCCGCACCCGGCGTGCCCGGACCGGGACCAGCGGCCCCCGCGACACAGGCGGTCCGGCCATCGTGCCCTGCGCGGTCGGGGTCGACGCTGGATGGAGCGGCCGGACGGGCCGGACCACCGACCGGGGAGTGACCATGCTGGAGACGATCCCGACCGTCCCGGAGGGCGTCGTCGGCCTGCGCGCCGTCGGCGTGCTGGACCGCGCGGACTTCGCGTCGACGATCGAGCCGATCGTCGAGGAGGCGATCCGGCTGCACCGGCCCTTCCGGCTGCTGCTGCAGCTCGGCCCCGACTACGGGGGCTTCACCGCCGGGGCGGCGTGGGAGAAGACCGGGATGTGGCTCCACCACCCCACGATGCCGCGCCTGGTCCAGGGCTACGCACTGGTGAGCGACATCGGGTGGGTGCGCGAGCTCGCCCACCTCGCGGGGGCGCTGCTGCCGTTCCCGATGCGGGTGTTCGGCAACGACCGGCTCGACGACGCCGCGGCCTGGCTGGCGTCGCTGCCCGCGACCTCGCCGGCGGCGACCGGCGGGTGAGCGCGGGGGGGCGGCCCGGGCCCCGGCGCCGGAAGCCGGAACGGGAGGCGGCCCTACCCGCCGCCCTCGTCGAGCGGTGGGGCACGGTGGCCCGCGTCCGTCGCGGGCCCGGGAGTGGGCGGCGCCCCGTGGCCGCTCGCACCGAGCGCCCCGGTCAGCGTGTCCGCACAGAGCTCGCGGACCGCGGTCCGGTCCAGGACGGGGTTCTCCAGCCAGTCCAGACAGACGGCGACGAGGAACGACAGCCAGCCGCGCACGGCCAGCCGCACCGGTTCCGGTGCGGGGCCGGGGCCGACCACGGCCCGCAGCACACGTTCCTGCTGGCGGGCCAGGTTCCCGTCCACGATGGACCGGATGGCGGTGTCGGCACCGAGCGCTCCCCGGAACAGGGCGCGGTAGCCGTGCGGGTGGGCCCGGACGTAGTCGAGGTAGGCGTCCAGGACGGCCCGCAGGCGCTCCGGGGGCGGCAGCCGGTCGTCGGGTTCGGTGACGGCGAGCAGCGTCGCGGCCTCCTGCTCGACCACGGCGGACAGGAAGCCGCGCTTGCTCCCGAAGTAGTGGTAGAGCAGCCCGCGACTGATGCCCGCCGTGCGGGCGACGTCGTCCACCCACACCTCGTCGTAGGGCTGCGTCGCGAACAGCGCGGCCCCGGTCGCGAGCAGCTGCTGCCGGCGGGTCGCGGTGTCGAGCCGCCGGAACGCCGGCCCGGACGGGGTGTTTGACATGGGAGGGGCAGCTTACTAGCGTCGCCGCCTGTTGTACGTCGATTCAACAAGTGGGTACGACAGGCGGAGGGCGACGATGCGCAGACCGTCGGTCCGCACCGCGCGGAACGTGTGGGTCGCCGGCTTCACGCTCGCCGCGGTGCTGCAGGGAGTGTTCGGGCGGCGGTTCGCCCGGGGCACCGCCTGGGGCCGCAACGCCGGATGGCAGCGGGAGATCACCGTCTGGAACGTCGGGACCCTCGTCACCGCGGCCGGTCTGGCCGGGCTGGGGCCCGAGGCCGACCGCGCGCAGGTCCGCGGCTTCGCGGTGCTGTCGACCCTGTTCGGGCTCAACCACCTCGCCGCCGCCGTGCGTGCACCGCGCAGTGGGAGCAACTGGTTCGGTGCGGGGCTGAACGCGGTCGGGATCGCCGTCGGCGTGGCGGCCCTGGCCGCACCGCGTCCCGGCGCCCGCGCCCCCGACCGGCGGTGAGGTCGGGACCCGCCGGCCCGCCGGTGGTGGAGCAGGTCGACCGGGGCACCTTCCTCGTGACGGGGACCAACGTCAACTGGGTCCTGCTGCGGGAGGGCGACGCCCTCACCCTGGTCGACGGCGGCTACCCCGCCGACGTGCCGGCCGTCGAGCACTCCGTCGCGACCCTCGGCCTCCACCCTCGGGACGTCGTCGCCATCCTGGTGACCCACGCCCATGTCGACCACCTCGGGGCGGTCAACCCCTTCCACGACCGCTACGGCACCCCGGTCCACCTCCACCCGGTCGAGGTCGCCCACGCCCGCCGCGAGCACCTGGAACAGCTGGCGCCCGCCCGGGTGGTGGCCGCACTGTGGCGGCCGGGGGTCCTGCCCTGGGCGGTCCGCGTCGCCCGGGCCGGGGCGGGCAGGGACGTCGCCGCCCCGCACGCGCGACCGTTCCCGACGGGGGAGGCCCTCGACCTGCCCGGTGCGCCGGTGCCGGTGCCGACCGGCGGCCACACGTCCGGCCACACCGCCTTCCACCTCCCGGCCTCGGGCGCCGTGATCACCGGCGACGGCCTCGTCACCGGGCACGCCCTGTCCCCGGTCACCGGGCCCCAGCTGCTCCCGGCGTGGTTCGACCACGGGACCGACGCCGAGATGCAGGCGGCACTGACCGTCCTGGCCGGACTGGACGCCGACCTGCTGCTGCCCGGACACGGCCCCGTGCACCGCGGGCCGGTGCGCGAGGCCGTGGACCGGGCGTCCGGGGGCGGGCCGGGCGACGGAGACCGCACGAGGAGAGGACGACGACGATGACCCGAGGCCGGGGACCACGGCGGTTCCGGGAGCAGCGCTGGCTGGTCGACGAGGCCCTGCGGGTCCGCGACGTCGAGTTCGACCAGCCCCGCCTGGGCTACCACCTGGGCGCCGTCGGCGACGAGCTCGCGCCGGCCGAGACGGCCGCCCTCCGGGCGGGGATCAGCAAGCTCGCCGACTACGTCCCGGTGGTGCGGTCGTTCGCCGAGCGCCGTACGCGCCGGGCCGAGGACGCCGAGCGACGTGGCCACCCGGACAGTGCCGCGGTGCACCACTTCGCCGCAGCCCAGATGTGGTCGCTCGCGTGCTGGCCGGTCTGGGAGGACGACGCGCTGGCCCACGAGCTCGACGACCGCAAGAACGCCGCCTACCTGGCGTGGGCCCGCAGCGCCGCACACCGCGTCGAGCGGGTCGACGTCCCGTTCGGCGACGCCGCGCTTCCCGGATGGCTCCATCTCCCCCGCGGCGTCGAGGGTCCGCTGCCCACGGTGCTGGCCGTCGGGGGCATGGACGCGCCCCGCGAGATGCTGGTCGCCCGCACCGGCAGCGCGTGGCTCGCCCGCGGCGTCGCCGTGCTGGCCCTGGACGGCCCCGGCCAGGGCGAGGCGGCGATCCGCGGCGTCCACGTCACCCCCACCGCGTGGGCGGAGGCCGGCGACGCCGTCATGGACTGGATCCGCGGCCGTCGCGAGCTCGACGCCACCCGGGTCGTGGCCACCGGCACCAGCTTCGGGTCGTTCTGGATGTCCCAGCTCGCCTCCACCCAGCCCGGCCTGCTCGGCTGCTCGGTGGCCCTGCCCTGCTTCGAGCCCGGCGCCCACACGATCTTCGAGCAGGCCCCGCCGACGTTCAAGGCGCGCCACATGTGGATGGCCGGGCTCTACGACGACGAGGACGCCTTCGACGCGATGGCCGCCCGGTACGACCTGCGGCCGCACGCCGAGGCGATGCCGGTGCCGTGGCAGATCGTCGGGGGCACGGCCGACGACCTCTCCCCCTCGTCCTGGGTCCACGAGATGGCGCGCCGGTCCCCCTCCCCGACCTCGGTCACCCTCTACACCGGCGCCCGGTACTCGATGACCGAGGCCTCGTCGGTCGCGTTCGGGCCCGGGTGGCGGACGCTGCAGGTCGAGTGGCTGCACGACCGCCTCCGCGGCCGCACCCCGGTGAGTGAGGACCTGCTCGTCCTCCCCTCGGGAGAGGTCACCGGCGCCCGCTGAGTCCGGGGCCTCCTCCTCGTGGCGTCGTCGTGCGGCACGTCGCGTCAGGGCGCGGGAGTGCGCGTAGCTCTGCGGTACGACCTGCCGTCGCCCGGGCGAAGCGCCCGTGTCGGAACCGCGGTCGCGGGTCCCACCTCCTCGGGCCGGTGCACGGCCGGGGGCACGCCTGCCGGGCCGCACCGCCCCGTCGCGGGAATTGCGGTGGCGTCCGTTCCTACGGTGGAGGGGTGCTGCGCTGGGACGAGCCGTTGCCCGCCCGACCGCGGCGGGTCGTCGTCGCGGGGGTGTCGGGGGTGGGGAAGACGACGCTCGCGGCCCGCCTCGCACCGCTGCTGTGCGCCCCGCACACCGAGATCGACGCGCTGTTCCACGGGCCGGGCTGGGTGCCGCGACCGTCGTTCCTCGACGACGTCGAGCGGCTCACCGCCGCCGACGCCTGGGTCACCGAATGGCAGTACGGCACGGCGCGTCCCCGGCTCTCCGCACGCGCGGACCTGCTCGTGTGGCTCGACCTGCCGTTCTGGACGGTCACCTTCCCCCGGGTGCTGCGCCGCACGTGGCGCCGCAGCCGCGACCGCGAGGTGCTGTGGAACGGCAACGTCGAGCCGCCACTGCGCCGGCTGTTCGTCGACCGGGAGAACATCCTGCGCTGGGCCGTCTCGACCCGGCACAAGTACCGGGCGCTGGTGCCCGCGGTCGCCCGGGAGCATCCGGCGCTGGCCGTGGTGCGGCTGCGGTCACCGCGCGAGGTCGACGGCTGGGTCGCCGGTCCGCTTCAGCACTCGCTGCGCGGGACCAGGCCCTTCTGACACAGGAACTGCAGCTGGGTCTCACCGCTGGTCGGGGCCCGCCCCGCGGAGCTGCCCGGGTCGAGGTAGCCCTGGTAGGCCGGGCACGACGGGTCGAATCGGCCGGCCGCCATCGCCGCTGCGCGCAGTCGCCCGCCGGCACTGGCACCGCGACCGACCGCCTCGCCGCCGCGGCCCGGTCCCGCTCCGTGCGGGTCGCGGTGATCGCGTCGTCGACCGCGCGGCCGAGGGTGGCCGCAGCGGCGTCGACGCGGAACGGCGTGCTCGCCGCCGTCGTGGCGACGGCCGCCGGGAGCTCGAGCTGCGACGCGGCGGCGAACCGGTCCACGCCGGGCGCGGCCGTGCAGACGGCGACGGTGAACACGGCGGCGACGGTCGCGGCCAGGACGTAGCGGCCGACACCCATCGCGCACCTCCTGCTCGGGGCCCCCGTGTCCGGACCGGGAATCTGCCCGGCGTGTTGCATCCGGTGGGGTGGGGGGTTACCGCTGGCGGGTCATGTCATCCGTTCCGGAGACCGGTTCAGGGCCGACCACATCGATCAGGTGCACGACGGACATGGTGGCGACGCTGCCGTTCGGTACAGCGGCGGACGGCGACCCGTCAGGGGTCGGCGGATCGGTGGATCTGCGGACCGGCGACGATGACGACGGCGAAGGCGCGGGGGCTCATCGTGTGATCTCGCCGTCGCCCGAGGGCTTGAGTCGACGGCTCCGCTCACAGCTCACGAGCTGCGACGGACCCTGTCGTCGTCCCGTTCACGTGTCACCGCTGAGCTTGCCCCGACCGATAGCGGCAACCAGGCGAATGGACAACACCGTGAACGACCGGCCTCGCCGCGATCATCGAAAATGATGATCGGACCTCCCCGAGCGAAACACCATTCGCGGCCATCTCGACAGCCCAATGGATTGGGCTTCTCAGCGTAGTCACCTCGGTCGTATGAGGTGATGGCGGTGGCCGGGAAGCGCGCCGTGCCGGACTGGTACCCGCGGGTCATCGGTGAGACGCCGGACAAGCTGCACGACAGAGAGGCCGCGAACCGCATGTTCGCCCAGGAGCACGAGGCACGAGGCATGGACGACGAGACGACGACCGCTCCGGAGAAGGCGGACGATCCCCTCGTCGGCCGGGCAGTACGCCTCTTCACCTTCCTCGGCGAGGCCCAGCGTCTGCGCAATACGTCCGTCGTGGACCTCGAGACCTACCGGCGCGAGGGCGCGGTGCTGTGGCTGGCCGACGCGCCGGCTCATCCCGCTGTCAGCGGTGGAGTCCGCCACGCCCACGTCGAGGGCGACCCAGCCGTGCTGACGATCGACCGCGTCCCCACGGTCGCCGCTCCCGAGCCGGATACCGCACTCGCGGGTTGGCTGGACGAGTCACCCGTCGACCCGCGCCGTGAGCCGGTGCTGCGGGAGTACCGGTCACTCGAGGTGGACGATGATCACGGCGGAACCACCCGTCGTCGAGTGGAGCGCAGCGAGCGCCCAGAGATCGACGAGGCCTTCGCCGCCTACCTGCCCCACTGGCAGGCGTGGGCGGAGCAGGAGCTCCGCGACCAGCCCGCCCGCGACTACTACAACGAGCTGTTCTCCATCCATGTCTCCGCTGCGGGGCATCCCGAGGAACTCGAGCTCGTCCTCGGGACCAGCCTCCTCACCTGGGTAGTGCCGGCCGGCAATAAGGTTCGGCGACACCTGCTGACCACTGCGGTCCGCATCGAGTTCGACGAGGACACCGGCCAGTTGGCCCTCCTGGCGGACGAGACCGTCGAGGGCGCGACTCTTGAGTTGGACATGCTCGACCCTGGCCTCATCGGACAGCCCCGTCTGGTGAACGAGCTGCGCGACCGGGCCCGGGAGACCGAGGCGCACCCGCTTGACCGCGAGAGGATGGGCGAGCTCGGCAGGAGGGTCACCCACCAGCTCGCCGCCGACGCCCAGTACCGCGACGCGGACGACCAGACGGTCGCCGCTGCGACCCCGGTCACCTCCTTCGCCCCCGCCCTCTTGCTGCGCAAACGCTCGCAGAAGGGCCTGCTGGAGATCTTCAGACACATCGTCGAGCAGCTGCGTGAGTCCGGTGAAGTGCCTGACGGCATCCGACCCCTGGTCGACGCCGATCACGAGCCGAGCGGCACCGAAGGCAGCTTCGACGGCGCGGGTGCGGTGATTCACGTCGAGGAGGATCCGTTCCTCCCACTGCCCGTCAACGACCGTCAGCTGCAGATCCTGCGTCGGGTAGACACGACGGCACAGACCCTCATCCAGGGACCGCCCGGCACCGGCAAGACCCACACCGCCGCCGTCCTCATCACCCACCTGCTCGCTCAGGGCAAGCGCATCCTGGTCACCGCGCACACCGACCGCGCGCTCAAGGAGGTGCGCGAGAAGCTGCCCGAGGCCATCCAGCCCCTGGCGGTCGCTGTCGTCGGTTCATCTCGGGAGGACATGTCGGACCTGAGGGTGGCGGTGGAGCGGATCGCGGCGACCGCCTCCGAGCATGACGCCGGCGACGCCGCGCACTCCATCCGCCGGCACCTCGACGGCATCGATGACCTCCGTCGGCTGCGTGCGGAGCTCGGCCACCGCCTGCAGTCGGCGCGCGAGCGCGAGGTGGTCGAGGTCGATCTCGACGGGTACCGGGGATCCCCGGCCGCCATCGCCCGGGAGGTCCGCGCGGGCGACGAGCGGCACGGCTGGCTGGCCGAGCTGGTCGACGCCCCGAGCGGCCTGGCCCCGCTGTCCGCGGTGGAGCTCGCAGCCTGGCGCGGTCATCTGCGCGACACGGAACTCGTCGCTGATGAGCCCGAGGCCGGTCGCCGACTCGTTCCGCTCGACGCCCTGCCCGATGCCGCGGCGTTCGCAGCGCTGGTCCACGCCGAGCGCCAGGCTCGTGGCGTCGCCGATTCGTACGCCCCTCTGCGGACGGACGCCGTGTACGCACCCGCATCGGCCCTGGACGCGGAGACACGGCGGCTGCTCGCCGACCGCATCGAGGTGCTGCTCCGTGACACGCGCGAGCTCCTCGGTGGTCACGAGGACTGGATCCCGGAAGCCGCTACCGACCTCGCACGCGGTCGCGGCTCGGTGTGGGGAGGGCGGCACAGTGAGCTCGGCCGCCTGATCGACCAGGCCGGCCGACTGGTCTCCGACCTCGGGCCTGCCACGACGGTGACGGTCCAGGGTGACGACATCGGTCTCCTCGTCCCTGGCGCGCACGGCGTCGGCGCGCATCTCGATGCCGGGAACACGATCAAGCTGGGCGCGGACGGGCTGCCCAAGCAGGGCTTGCTGACGCCACGCGCGGTGAAGACCGCCGAGTCGTTCTTCGCACGTGTCCGGGTGAACGGCCTCGCGCCGACCACCGCACCGCAGGTTCGTGCGTTCCTGCTCTGGGTCGAGGCGAATCACGTCCTGGATGCTCTGGACCGCGCTTGGCCCGCGTCCGTCGTGATCCCACCAGAGGACACGCCGGCCGAGCGGCTCGAATGGCACCGGGCCGAAGCGGAATCGCTCGGCAGGCTCCTCGGGCTGGACGCCCGTCTGATGGCCGAAGACGGCCGTGTGGCGGCTCTCGATCTGCCCAGACCGGCCTGGCTGAACCCGGGCTCCGTCGAGCGGTACCTCGCCGTACTCACAGCCGTCCAGACGGCCGAGGAGGCCGCCTCGGCCACGGCGCGCATCGATCACGCCGTCTCCGCGCTGGTCGAGGCCGAGCGCGAGTCAGATGCCGCACCGGTGCTCTCGAACCTTCTTCGAGCGACCCGCTCACGCGACGACCGCGCCTACGCGGCCGCGCACCAACGTCTCGCCAGACTCTGGGACGTTCGTGAGCTGCTTCGTCACCGGGACGAGCTCGGTTCCCGTATCGCGGGTGCCCCTGGGCTCGCGGCCGCCGTCGCAAGCACGCCCGACTCTCACGTGTGGGACGAGCGGATTCCGGAGATCGAGGACGGGTGGCGCCACGCCGTGGCGTCGAGCTGGCTGTCGTCCCAGGATGCTGCGGACGTCAACGCGCTACAGCGCGAGATCCTCGTCGTCGACGAGCGCATCCGGGGCCACGTCACCGAGCTGTCCGCGATCCGCGCCTGGGACCACGCAGTCGCTCCGGGCAGGCTCACCCGCGGCTCGCGGGCATCCCTCGAGCAGTACGCCGCGCTCGTCAAGCGACTGGGCAAGGGCACCGGGACGTACGCGGCGCAGCGGCGGCGCGAGATCCGCTCGGCCATGGATCGATGCCGTCCCGCCGTGCCGGTGTGGATCATGCCGTTGTACCGGATCGCGGACCAGTTCGACGTGCAGCCCGACATGTTCGACGTCGTCATCGTCGACGAGGCCTCCCAGGCGGGCATCGAGGCCTCGTTCCTGCAGTATCTGGCCCCCAAGATCGTCGTGATCGGCGACGACCGTCAGGTCTCGCCGTCGGCCGTCGGAGTCGACCAGCAGGAGCTGCGCGACCTCGGCTCGCAGTACCTCTTCGACGACCAGTTCCGCTCGACGTGGCAGGACCCGCAGCGGTCGCTGTTCGACGAGGCCAAGATGCGCTTCAGCGGGATGATCACGCTCGTCGAGCACAGGCGCTGCGTGCCGGAGATCATCGGCTTCTCGAACCGGATCGCCTACGAGCCGGACGGTGTCCGCCTCATCCCCGTCCGTCAATTCGGGGCGGACCGCCTCGAGCCCGTGAAGCCGGTGTTCGTTCCCGGCGGCTATGAGAAGGGCTCCTCAAGCACCCGGACGAATCCCGCCGAGGTCGACGCCATCGTGGCGCAGGTGGAGAAGTGCATCGCCGACCCGGCCTACGACGGACGGACCATCGGCGTGATCTCGCTGCTCGGGACGGGCCAGGCCAACGCTATCGAGAAGGCGCTGCTCGACCGGATCACACCGGAGGAGTGGGCGGCGCGGGACCTGCGCTGCGGCGACGCGGCGGACTTCCAGGGCTCCGAGCGGGACGTGGTCTTCCTGTCGATGGTGGCGGCGCCGGGACCCGAGCGTCGGCTGACGGCCTTGACGCAGACGATGTACGTGCAGCGCTACAACGTGGCCGCGTCCCGCGCCAAGGACCAGCTCTGGGTGTTCCACTCGGTGGATCGCGCGACCCTCACCAACCCCGAGGACATGCGCTACCAGCTCCTGGACTACTGCTACGGCATCGCCGCGCGCGGCGTCGGAGAGCACGAGGGTGCGACGACCGGGCTCGTCCCCGAGGACATGCCGGTGGCTCCCTTCGGCTCGTTGTTCGAGCAGCGGGTGCACAACCGCATCGCAAGCCGCGGCTACACCCTCATCCCGCAGTTCGAGTCGCTCGGCTACTCGATCGACATCGTCGCCGTCGGCCCCACGCGGCGGCTCGCGATCGAGTGTGACGGCGACTTCTGGCACGGCCCGGAGGCCTACCAGCGGGACATGGGCCGACAGCGGGAGCTGGAGCGCTGCGGCTGGCGCTTCCACCGGATCCTGGAGTCCGAGTTCTACCGGGACCCGGTGGCTGCGCTGGAGCCACTATGGGCGACGCTCGCCGAGCTGGACATCCACCCGGTGGGCTGGATGACGGCAGGCCCGACGGACGAACCCGCCGACGTGTACGACGAGTCGGACAGCGAGGCCGTCACCCCGGCCTTCGGACTTCCGATGGTCCAGCCGCTCGTGAGCGAGACAGTCCCATCCCTGCCCACTGATCTGCCGGAACCCGCGCCGCTGACGACCGAATCGACCGCCTCGGCGCGGCTCGTGTCGAGTCCGGTCGTGCCTACCCCTGGTGTGTCAGGACCGGCTGTCGATGAGCTGATCCCGTCGGACCCGGTGGCCGTCGGGAGTCCCGTCCCCATGGGCGCCGTTGTAGAACCCGGGCCAGTCGGAGGATCGGGCACACCGCAAACCGTCGAGATCGGATACGAGGAGTTCACCGGGTCGACGGTGCCCGCCCAGGGCGCGTCATCACGGGAGCTAGTGGACGGCCTGGTCGCCGTGGTGGCCGTCGAGGGTCCGGTCGTAGGAGCCCGTCTGCACACGGCCTACGTCCACGGTGCGAACGGACAGCGGGTCGGGTCCCTGATCACGAAGGCGCTGAACTCGGCGCTGAGCACTGCGCTCCGTCAGGGACGATTGGTCAAGGATGCTCCCCTCGGCGAAGCGGGCCACAAGCACGCGACCTTCCGCCTTCCCGACCAACCCGAGGTCCGCGTGCGCCCGCGCGGCGTGCGCTACTTCGACCAGATCCCTCCCGCCGAGCTGGCAGCGGTCATGGCCGAGGAGGCCGCCGGTCTCGGATGGAGTGATCCCCTCGCCGTTTACCGGGCCACCGCCGCCCGCTTCGACGTCCGCCAGGTGGGGTCGGTGATCCGGGCGCGGCTGGACCAGGTGGCCCCGCTCGTCCGTGATGCGGAGTCGGGAGGCCAGGGCTCCGGATGACAGACCGACGCTGACCTACTCACGCTCCCCAACCGCACTGCAGCCGAGGACACCACCACTGTGATCAAGTCCGCCAACCAGTACCCGATCCACGCACTCTTCAGCATGGAGAGCAACATCGTCTACCGGATCCCGCGCTACCAGCGGGAGTACTCCTGGCAGAAGGCGCAGTGGGAGGACCTGTTCCAGGATCTCGTGGAGGCCGAGGGCGCCCACTTCCTCGGCACGATCATCACGCTGAACCAGACGAAGGACGCCGTCGACAGCACGGTTCTCGAACTGATCGACGGCCAGCAGCGCGCCACGACCCTCTCATTGCTCCTCGCCGCCATCTACTCTGTCCTGCGAGAGCACGAGGCCGAGCTGGACGGGAACGGCCAGTTCGCGATGATCAGTCTGGGAAAGCGACTCGTCCTCGACGGCGGTCGCTTGAGGGTCACCCCGCAGACCCAGGGTAAGAACCTGGACGACTACCGTCGGGTCCTGACCCTCGCTGGCCTCGACGTCGACTCTCAGCAGCAGCCCTACTTCAAGGCGCGCAAGGTCTACAAGTGCTACCAGTACTTCCGCACCGCCATCAGCGAACTCGCCGAGTCCGACTCCGTCGGCCCCGTCGATGCCGCTCGTCGGGTACTCACGACGACGCAGCAGGCCATCCTCGTCAAGATCGAGGTGGAGAGCCACGCCGACGCCTTCGTCCTCTTCGAGTCGCTCAACAACCGCGGGATGGCACTCACCCCCGTCGACCTGATCAAGAACCATCTCCTGGCAGCCTCCGCCGGGGACGGCCTCGACGTCGACGACGCCTTCAAACTGTGGAACGAGATGCTCACCAACCTGGGCGACTCGTATGCAATTCAGGAGCGGTTCCTCCGGCACTTCTACAACGCCTTCAAGGCCGAGCTTCCGGAGGTGCCGAACGCGCAGGTCGCCACCAAGAGCAAGCTGATCCGCATCTACGAGAAGCTGCTAACCGGCGACATCCGGGCACGTATGGAAGAGCTCGTCGCCGCGAGCGCCGTGTACGGCCGCATCACCTGCGTGACCGAGCTCGACGAGCCGACGTCGCTCGACACGGCGTTCCGCCAGCTGATGCGTGCCCAAGGTGCTCCGTCCTACATCCTCGTGATGTGGCTGCTCTCCAGGCGGCAAGAACTCGCCGTCTCGGACGCACACCTGGTCAGAGTGGTCCGACTTCTCACGAGCTTCTTCGTCCGACGCAACCTGACCGGGTTCCCGCAGACCTACGCGCTTCCGAAGCTCTTCATGACCATCGTCGAGAAGCTCGACGGCGTGACGGGGGACGACGTCGTCGCGAGGATCACCCGTGATCTGGTGGGCGTCTCCGCCGGCGACGCCGAATTCCGCGATCGCCTGGACGGCCCCGTCTATGACGAGAACTCCGACGTCGTCCGGTTCATCCTCGTGGCGCTGGCCGAGGACGCAATGACGAAGGAGACGTGGCGTGACCTCTGGATCCAGGAGAAGGGCCATTACACCTTCACCATCGAGCACGTGCTGCCCCAAGGGCGGAACCTCCCTCCGGCATGGGTGCAGATGCTCGGTGGCCCCGAGGCTGCCGCAGCCGCTCAAGAGGCCCATACTCACCGGCTCGGGAACCTGACGATCACCGCGTACAACAGCACCCTCGGCAACAAGTCGTTCGCCGAGAAGCGCGACCGCAAGGACTCCCACGGCCGAGAGATCGGCTACCGGAACGGGCTGGCGCTCAATGCGGGTCTCTGGGCGAAGGACTCGTGGACTGTTGCCGACATCGACGCACGGACGCAGGATCTCGCCGCCCAGGTGATCGCCCGCTTCCCGCTCGAGCTCTGAGTCAGCAAGCCCGATCGGGAGTCGGTGATGCCGTCGCACATGCGAGCAGCGGCTCGCGAGGAGGTCAGAGGTGCGCAGGTGCTGCCAGTGCTTGGCGGGGAAGTCGTAGAAGGCGAGCAGCTCGTCGAGGTTGCCACGGACCTTCGCGACGGCCTTGGCGAACTTCGCCCGTAGGCGCCCTCGAACGCGGTGAGCGCGTCCAGGGCGTGGCGGCGGTCCTCGGCGTTCCAGATCTCGGCCAGGGCCTTCCTCTCCCCCGGATGCGCGGACTTGGGTAGCGCGGCGAGGACGTCGGCGGTCTTGTGGGTCCGTCAAGAAACAACTCGTTGCTTTAGATCTTGCTCGTCGTTGGTGTGGTATGGCGATCGACGCGGCGGTGGTCTCCCAGCTCGGGGACCGGTTCGGGGTGTTGTTGCCGCATCTGAACGAGCGCCAGCGGCGGCTGGCGGCGGCCACCGAGGCTCGGCTGCTCGGCCACGGTGGGGTACGAGTAGTGGCCCGGACCGCGGGGATGAGCGAGACCACCGTGCGGCGCGGGATGGCCGAGCTCGAGGCCGGCGAGGCCCCGTTGCCGCAGGGCCGGGTCCGCATGTCGGGCGGCGGGCGTAAGCCGGTCGAGCACAACGATCCCGCCGTGGCAGCGGCGCTGCTGGCACTGATTGAGCCGGACGAGCGCGGGGACCCCGAATCGCCGCTGCGGTGGACGACGAAGTCGTTGCGGCACCTGGCCGATGAGTTGTCCCGCCAGGGACATCAGGTGTCGGCGCCGACGGTGGGCCGGTTGCTGGGCGCGGCGGGGTTCAGCCTGCAGGCCAACACCAAGACCCTCGAGGGCACCCAGCACCCCGATCGCGACGCCCAGTTCGGCTACATCAACGATCAGGCCAAAGAGCATCAGGCCGCGGGTGAGCCGGTGATCAGCGTGGACACCAAGAAGCGTGAACAGCTCGGGCGGCTGCCGATGGCCGGGCGCGAATGGCGTCCGGCCGGGGAGCCGGTCGAGGTCGAAGACCACCACTTCTTCTTCACCGGCCCGGATGTGGAACAGGCGATCCCGTATGGCATCTACGACATCGCCCGCAACAGCGGCTGGGTCAACGTCGGGGTTGACCACGACACCTCGGTGTTCGCCGTGGAGTCCATCCGCCGCTGGTGGCGCGCCCGCGGCCGCCGCGATTACCCGGCCGCCACCCGGCTGTTGATCACCGCCGATGCCGGCGGCTCGAACGGCTACCGCTACCGAGTCTGGAAAAGCGAACTCGCGGCGCTGGCCGCTGAAACCGGTTTGGCGATCACGGTATGTCATTTTCCGCCGGGCACCTCGAAATGGAACAAAATCGAGCACCGGTTGTTCTCCCACATCACCCATAACTGGCGGGCTCGTCCGCTGACCAGCCACGAAGTCGTCATCAACACCATCGAAGCGGTCCGCACCCGCACCGGGTTGCGCGTCGAAGCTGCGCTGGACACCGGGGACTACCCGACCGGCGTTGCGATCAGCAAGGAGCGCTTCGCCGCCCTGCCCCTGCACCGGCACGCCACCCACGGGACCTGGAACTACACCCTGCGCCCCGACCCTCTCGACCCGGACGCGGCGGTCGTGGTCGGCGAGCAAGGTGGACCGGCCGAGCGCCGCCGGGACATGCTCACCCGGCTCGCCGACCCACGGTTGACCGGCATGACCGCCGCCGAGCTCGACGTGCTCGCGGCCGCGCTGGCACCAGCTCAGGCAGCCCGCGCGCAGCAGCGCTACAGCGAGCAGCGCGGCGGCCGGGCCCGCCGCGCCACCGGGAAACTCCGGGGCAAGCCGTTGTTCGACGATCCCGCCCGGCTGCTGCTCACCCTGCTTTACCAGCGGCAGGTGTGCTCGATGAGCCTGCTGGCCGACCTGCTCGAAGTCAGCCAATACGCCATCGGCGCCCCGATCCACGAGACCCGCGACGTCCTCGAAGACCACGGACACGACCCTGGCTTCGCCTCGGTCCGGTTCGCTACCGTCGCCGAGCTGTTGGCCTTCCTCGACCACGACACCCCGCCGGGGCGCACCGCGATCATCGAGGCGCTCAGCGACCCCACATTGACCGGCATGCCCCGCGACGAACTACGCCGGCTCATCGAGCGCCTTGCGCCCCGCCAAGCCGCCCAGGGCGAGCGGCTGGCTCACCAGCGCCGCGGCGGGCCTCGTCAGGCCGGCGCCCGCGGCGGCGTGTTCCCCCAGAAGATCCCCAACAGCGAACGGATACTGCTGGCCCTGCTCTACATGCGTAACCAGGCCACCCTCGACGCCCTCGCCGAAGCCCTGGGCGACGTCAGCCGCTCCTTGATCGGTGCCGTCGTCCGCGAAACCCGCCCGCTGCTCGAACGAGACGGCCACCTGCCAGCCGCCGCCGCAGTCCGCTACCGCACCGCCACCGAACTGCTCGCTGACACGCCGACAGGTTAATCCTTGACGGCTTCTGTGGACCCAGCAACGCTGCTCGCGGGTCTCGGGGAAGATCTCCCCTAGCGCACCCCGGAACCCGAGAGCGCCGTCGGCGACCGCGAGCACAGGTGCGTGCATGCCGCGCCGCGCGCAGTCGCGCAGCAGGTCCGCCCAGGACTCGGCCGACTCCCGGTAGCCATCGGCCAGGGCGACGAGCTCCTTCCGGCCGTCAGAGCGGACTTCGATCAGCACGAGCGAGCATCCGGCGGGCACTCTCGCGGGCGAACTCGTCGATCAACGCCGGGCCGTCCGCGGGACGGGGCTCTTCGGTGTTCCCCGGTCCAGGAACTACGGTGAGCACGGGTCGTGCCTTCCCGACCGGCGTTGGCGTGCCGGCCTTGCTTGAGGGCCCTCAAGATGATCGGGAGGATACGACCCGACCCCGGCTCATCCACAGGTCTCAAGCATTGCTCGTGCCTCTACCTGGTCACCCGCTCGTTGGACCCGACCGGGAGAGGCCGGGCTCGATGGTCGATGCGGTGGAAGCCAGCGCCGAACACGTTCGCGATCACTTTCGAAGGCCGTATCGTCCCCGGGACTACCTGATACCCATCAAAGCCGGTTACAGCGTAGATCGGACACTCCCGCGTCGCCGTCAGTTCGTCATCTTTGTCGGCAGGTGTGGCCCGATGTAGCCGACATAGACCTTCCCCGTCCGCCGGACATCGTCGAAGTAGTGCAGGCGGGGGCTCATCATGCCGGACTGAGCGATCCGGAAGTGGGCCAACATGGAGATCACCTCATCGGGGTCCACAGCGCTAGGAACCGGAAACATCCTCGCGGCGGCGAATCTGGTGTTGTTCTGTACGTCCTCGGACTCGCTCCTGGCGTGCTTGTTCGCCGAGTAGCCGCGGCACCCGTCGGGGAGCTTCTGGAGGTAGCCATGCACGTCGCGCTCGCACCGACCGTCGAGGGACGCTTCGACGTAGTCGACGAGTGCCAGGAGGATCCCCCACGTCTTGCTTGCCCACACACCGAGTGGATCGTTGACGTCGAGTCGGACGGTCACCGCCTCGTCACCGGTGAAGACGACACCGGGTAGGTCCCGAACCTGAGAGATCAGATCGACGAAGGAGGTCGGAGACTCCTCTGAGTCCGTGCGCTCGTGCGCCACGTAGACCTCGGCGGCCCGCTCCGTCCGCAGCAGCACCTTGCGGAGTCGGCGTAGCTCGTCGTCGGCGATGACAAGATCGGAGTAGGTCGCGGCGTTCTCCAGCTGCTCGTCCTCAAGCCGGCGAGTCAGCGCGCGTCTTTCTTGGGTGGCTTCGCTCAGCTCCACGCGGAGTTGACGGACGCGGGCTGCGACGTCGGCCTGAGCGGTCTCGGCCCGCAGTCCGGACCGCGCGAGCTCAGCGAGCCTCGCCCAGTCCTCCAGCGACGGATCCGAGACTCCGAGGACGTCGTTCATGACCGCCGCCGCCGCGAGGAACGCCTCGTCGGCCGGGGAGACGACCTGCGAACCGGTCTCGGGCGACGCGGGGGCTCGTCCTGCCGGTGCCGCCTTCGTCAGAAGTGCATCGTCGGACGAGGTGATGAGCTCCTCGACGATGGCTGAGAACGCTGGCGGCAACTCTGCTTCGAGGGCGTTGTCCCGAGCCCGCCGACCGAGGATCTGTGCGATCCATTCGCTCCGGTCGTTGACGATCCTGGTCGTCGAGAGAATCCGGTGGCGGCGAGCGTCGAGATGGCTGCCGCTGTCGACGCCCGGGTGGAATGTCCGCAGTGTGCCGGGGCCACGGCGTGTGCGGGCCCGAGGATCCCTTCCAGGAGACGGGTCGCCTCGGCGTCGAGCACGTAGGCCGAGGCCATACCGGCGGACTGCCGGAGGAGCTTCCGAACGAGGTCGGCCCATGCTTTCAGCGGAAGCGAGTCTGCACTCCCTGCCACGAAAAGAAGACCACGCCGATCCGGATCGTGGATCGCTGCGGCAAGGGAGTCGACCTGATCCGAGTGGACCAGCTCCGGACGGTCGGCGAGGCGGGCGAGGGAGTCTTTGGCCTCCAGCCTGGTCAGGAGTTTTCGGGCGAGACGGGGGACGCCGGTGGTAATGCGGTCGGCGACGTCTGTGGCCGGGCTGTGGATGTCGAGCAAGACCGACGCCGACCGAGTGATGTCCTCGGGGACGTGGACGGTGAGCTCACTCGTCCAGAGGCCCGTCGTCTGCCGCTCGATGACCTGTCCACGGATGGTCGCCGTCGGTCCCGTCGTTCCGGTAAGGGACGCCTCGACTCCGGTGGCGATCTCGGCGGGCAGGCTATCGCCGATGGCATCGGGGTCGTAGCCCTTGCCGCGGAGCCACGCACGGAACTCGTCGAGGCAGACCTCGACCGTTGCGGCGCGGTCTGCGACTTCGAAATAGGTGCGGTAGCCGAGCACGGTCACACTCCTCGCTCGTCAGAGCCACGTAGGTGAAGGATCAGACCGAGCTCGGCCAGCGAGAGCTCGTTCATTCGCGCCGGAGACGGGACCGCGCCCGGCGCGCCGAACACGTCCTCGGTCACGGCGAGGAAGCGCCCGAGGGCGTTCTCGACATCTGCGAGCCAGCTGTCGGCCAACGCCTGTCCGATGGCCCGAAGTCCGGCGGCGGCGATCGCATCGACGGCATCCGGTAGGGCCGGCACGAGGGCGGCGACGGCGTCCTCGTCACGGGTCCAGCGGACTCCGAGGCCTGCGAGGTCGACGACGCGGACCACGGGATCGAACGCTGCATCGAGATTCGTCCCGGGGATTCGAACGCTGATCGATACCCCTGCGACGTCGGTCGAGGACTGGATCTCCAACCGGGAACGCGCCGCATCCGCTGCCACCGCCGCCTGGCGCCGGACGAAGTCGAGCACCGCCGTCCGGCGATCCGGTTTCCGTAGTGCTGCGAGCAGGTCCCCGACGAGCGCGAGGTATCCCGGCTGCGGTCCTGCCCACCAGGCGCGGATCCGCTCCGCCGGGTCGGCGACGCGCCCGCCCCGACCCGGACTGTGTTCGATGATCCATGTGCTGACGAGGTCGCGGCGGTGTGCCCGGAGCACCGACTCGTAGAACGGGAGGAGAACGCCCGTCGGTTCCACGTCCGGCCCGCGCAGCACTTTGGACCGTGCGGCCGCCCACCGGGTGAAACCCGAGTAGTCGCCCACGGCAAGCCTGTCGACGGCGGCGGTGCCGGTCGCCAGATCGCGTCGGGCCAGAACGTTGGTCGGGTCGAGTCCGCGCAGCTCCGCGACGAACGCTCGCCGGATCACGGCGTCGGCGCCCCCGACCCGTTCGCCCTGTCGTTCGACGGTAGGTGTCTCGACGACGGCGGCGAGCACCGTCGCCGCGGCCGAGTGTTTGGCGGGCGTCTTGCCGGTGGACCAGTCACCACGCCAGGACGGTGTTCCCTCGACCTGCAGGGTGAACGTCGCCCGGAACTCGGCCTGGTGGTCGACGCCGCGCCGCTCGTAGGTGATGTCGAAGGCGATCCGGGCCCGTGCGCAGTACTCCTGCAGCTCGGTGGTCGGGTCGTCGGGCGGTCGGAACGCCGAGAGCCACGTCGCGAACACGGCGGGTTGCCGCTCGGCGAGGCGGTCCCCGTTGGCCCTCCACGCCGCGGCCACGATGGCTTGCGCGACGTCCGCTCTGACGTCGGTCGACAGGGTACGTAGACCGCTCGACCGCAGGAGGCCCGCGGAGACGGGCATCGCGTCGAACAGGAGTGCTACGTGCTCGCCGTCGACGTTGGGATTGACGTGATGAGCGTCGGGGGTGGTGGTCGCGTTGAGCACCTGTAGCGCGTGCGCATGTCGCACGAGGGTGGTGAGGATCTCCGCGCCTTCGGTCGCGAGCGTCCCGTAGTCCCGCTGTCCTGCGTGCGAAACGCGCTCCTGGTTCTCGTAGACCCAGGAGCGGTGAGTCAGCGCCTGAGCCATCAGTCCGAGATCGAAGGTCTCGAACGCCTGTGCCGCCCACCGAACTGCTTGCGTGTGATCAGGAGGCGCCGCCGGATAGGGCAGCGGCCGGTGGACCTCGACGGGTGTCGGATCGGGAAGTGTGCGCCGGAGGTGGCGGAGGACGTACTCTTTCTGAGCGCTTTTCCGAGCTGCCTTCTTCGATCTCCCGCTCGCCCGCGCCGATCGACCCTCGGCGGTGACCACGGCGGTGAACGTCTTCTCGTGGTCTGCTCCATGCTCGATCAGTTCGTATGTCGGTTCCTGCCGCAATGCCGCTGTCAGGAGGGCCTGCCATTCGGGTTCTGGGCTCGGCGGCTCGTAGGCCAGGGTCTCCAGGAGCGCGTCGACCGGTGCCTGGGACCCGGTCACCAGAGACAGGGCACCGAGGATCTGCAGACCGACGGCTTCGGGTGCCCTGCTGGGATGCCCTGCCTCGAGCTGAGCTCGCTCGCCCTGTCCATACAGACCCGCATCGAGCCTGGCCACCCACTCCCCGATCAGCGATCGCGCATGCCCCTCCGCCACGCCGAGTACGCGACTGACCTCACGGTTCGAGGCGAAATCGCCCCGCTGCGATCGGACTCGGTCGAGGATCGCGATGCGGAGCCATCCCTTGCCCAGCGCGGCCAGGAGATCGAGTGCGCCGCTGCTGACCGGCGGGTCGAGGACCTGCTCGTAGAGGAAGCTGGAATGCAGACACGCCCAGCGGATCCACCGCGTCGTCCCACCGGTGTGGGTAAGCCCCAGCCGCGCGAGCTCCGCCGTCAGGCGTTCGGCGATCGGCGGAAGCCACGGTGAATCCGGGGCTTCGGGACACGCGGTGGCCCAGCTCGTCTCGATCAGCTGTGCACCCGGGCCGGCCGGTACCGACCCGGGCCGCGTCGAGGCCTGCGCCGGTCCGCTACGCGGTGGGGCAGTGGCGGACGGCGCCGTGCGACGTCGCGGGGCACCGGCGCGTCCCTGCGCTTCTGCGATCTTGGTTCGCAGCCAGGGTCGGAGATTCGGGCTTCGCCCGGCCCGGATCGCCTGTTCGATCCGGAGGCACTCCTGAGCACGCGCCGGAAAGCCGCTCAGCCCGGCCCGGTACCGGATGCTCCCGAGCAGCCGCAGCAGCTCGTCGACACCGATGTCGCTCCCCGCGACGCTCACCACCGGGCTGTGGGAAGCATCGCGGAGGCGGAGGGCCATCCGGTGCAGAGGCTCGGCCGCGGGTGGCTCCCGCAGCGCCGTGATCCCGACCCAACGCCACCCGAAACTGTAGGACGTCACGACGACCGACCTCGTCCCCTCGTCCTGGCGGAGGGGATGAGTGAGATCCCGGAGGCCGAATGTGCCCCGGTACCGACACGACGGTTCCGGGTCGGAGCATCGTCACTGCGCATCGGTGGCCGTCCTGCGATCGATGGGCGCGATGAGGACTCGGACACCGCGTCCCTCCAGCTGGTTGACACCGCGCGCGAGCGTGACCTGGGTGAAGGTGAACAGGCTGTCCGCGGTCACCTTCTTGCCGGTTCGGGCCAGTCCGAGCACGACCGTGTGCACGCGGTCCGGGAGGTGGTCCGGGTCGCCGCCGCGCTCGATGACGCGGGCGCGCAAAGCCGCGCGGGCCTGCTCGTCGTAGAGAAGCGCGTCGGCGGAGACCAGAGCCTGGCCGATCAGGTGGCTTCCGGCGGCGGACCCGTCGAGGTTCTTGACGTGGACGAGCGTCCCCGACCGATCGAGGACGTCGCAGGCCTCGATGCCACGCGGGTGCGTGTCGGTCCGGATGAGGCGACGGTCGAGGCAGACCCCTCCGATCTCGCGTGCGGCGAGCTCGTTGTAGTCCTTCTCGTCGTGGCCGGCCGGCCAGTCCGGAAGTGCCACCGGGGACGCTCCGGCGAAGATCGTGGTGACCTGCCGACGCAGCTTCTCGGCGTACCGCTCATCCATGAGGTACCAGCGGCCGTCCTGGAAGCAGTAGCGCTTGCCGTCCCGGTCCACCTCGAACGACACCCAGCGGTCACCCGGGATCACCGGGCTCACCGCGTCGTCCCCGGCCGGGTCGCCGAACAGCTGGATCTGGAGCTTCCGGAGTCGGGAAAGCGGCCGGTCGCCCTCACCGACGGCCGCGAGGACCGCCGCCAGGTCCGGGACGCCGTCCTGCGCCGGTGGCCGACGGCGGCGCAGGCCGGTGATGCGGAACGACGACGGCGTGCCGTTCTCGTCGATCCGCTCGTGGGGCCAGGACAGCCCGAGCCGCGCCGATGCCGGTGCGTCGAGTGCCGCGTCGAGTGCCTGTTCGAGCTCGTCGACGAGCTCCGGGGCGTTCTTGATCGCGACGAGCTGTTCGAGCATCGCCAGCTGTGGATCGGCCGGAAGATCCAGGATCTCGTCCAACCGGTCGAGATCGACGACGAGACGGTCGGGGCGCTTGCCGAGCGGCACACTCAGCGCGGCCGCACCACGGATCCGGATCGGCTGCTCCCCGGCCGTCAAGGCCGGGATCTCGGCTTCCGCGACGAGGCGGGTGACGAGCTCACCGAAGTCGCCGGCTCCGAAACCACGCAGATGGTCCCCGCCAGGAATGGAGAGGCGGTCGGTGCGTGCCCGCTGGTCCAGCGTCGTGCGGGTCAACGAGCTGAGGCTCGCCGGGTCGGCGACCCGCACGGCGATGCGCTGGCCGAACGCGGAGTCGACGACGCTCTGGTCGAGGAGCTGGAAGCCCATGCCGTAGCTGAGCGCCCAGGCGCCGTCCTCCCCGCGCCGGATGAGCAGCACAGCCGCCGAGGTGGTGTTGCCCAGTGTCACGTCGAGCGAGGTGAGCGCGCGGACGGTAGAGGCCCACGACACGCGCTCGGTGACCATCGCACCCGAGACGAGTAGGGCCTCCCGGCCGTCGACCGTCGTCGCTCGGGTGGTGAACGCGTCGCTGTCGCGGTACTTGTCCCGGATCGCTAGGGCGAGCTCCGCGACGTCGTCGAGCCGGTAGACGGTGGTGCGGGTCGCCGGGGAGGAGCGCGGTGCCATCAGGCCGTCCTGGTGGGGGCGGGATGGCGCGGGCCGTCGCCGGCGGGGGTGTCAGCGAGCGGGGTCCAGCCGGTTCCGCCCGCCTCGACGGCGGCGGCCATGCGGTCGTAGGCGTCGAGGACGAGGCGGCGGGTGCGGTACTCACCGTGGTCACGTTCCTCGTACTTCCGGACCACGAAGAACGAGTCGAGGACGTGTTCGGCCTCCGGCCGGGTCAGGCCGTAGACGTGCAGGAACGCGGCGTCGAGGTCGGCGCGCAGCAGGGCGCGGCGCCCGGGGTCCCAGCGGAAGGGCGGACCGTCGTCGTGCATCTCGCGGGCGTAGGGCTGCAGCCGCCACGAGGTGTAGGACAGCTCCAGGACGTATGGGACGGCCCACTCGGCCAGTGACCGGTCGGACTGCCAGGCGGCCGGTGCGGCGAAGGTGGCGGGGGTGGGGCAGGCGAGCTGCTGGAGCACCGAGTAGGTCATGTGCGTGCCGCTGAGCTTCTGACGGGCGAGGTAATCGAAGGGGAGAGACGACCACACAGCGTGCAGCTCCGGGCCTTGTGATGGATCGCCCAGAAATGCGACGGGGAAGACATGCCCAACGGCGCTGGTGGGCAGGACCGAGGGCACGAAGGTGCGCTCGTTGCTGGCGTTGGTGATGTCTCGCCAGCCGAGCATCCAGCCCCGATCCCACCGGCTCCTCGCCGAGGACTGCGGACGACGGTGCTCGCCGGGGCGGTCCCGGCCGCCGAGTGTCCCGCGCTCGCGGGTCGGGGTGCTGAGTGCTTTGGTGACGGCCGGGCGGGCGACCCAGTAGCGGGCGAGCGGCTCCATGTCCGGATCGTCGTGCTGCTCGGCGGTCGGCCGGGGCAGCGTGCCCTTGTTGATCTGGGCCTGCGTCGCGTCCCGGTAGGTGGAGAAACGGTGATCGAAGTGGCCGAGCATCTTCGCCTCGTAGAGCGGCACGAACTCGTCCCGGCCACGGTGGAAGGACCAGCCGTCGAAGTCGGCGTCGGCCAACGCCTCCGGCTGCTGGAACGACCCGGAGTCGTTCGACATGTGCAACAACGTGCTAAACGACAGGCCCCACGGGTCCGGTCCGTCCGCGTCCCGCATCAGGACGGGATGCCGGCGGTAGGCGCCGAGGGTGACCTCGGCGTCGGCGCGGGTGCGGAACACCGGCAAACCACCTGTGTTGGGGTTGAGCGCCAGAACCTCGTCAGCAGCAAGGTCGAACCGGCGGTCCACGACGTCCTCGACGTGACGCGTGTAGAACGCGAACCGGCTGCGGTCCGCTGTCCACCGACGGCCGCTGACTGCGGTGACCGCGAACCGGAACTGGTTGTGGACCCCGGGAAAGGTCTTTGCTTCGTTCTCGAAGTCGTAGAACGCGAGCAACCGGTTCGCGCTCAGGGTGTCGGCGAAGAACGGGGCCGTCGTCTTGTCCGTGGCCAGACCCGTCGGCGTGATGACCCCGGCCGCGCCTTCCGGCCCGACGATCGTGCGGAAGGTCTCGGCGAAGACGCTATAGGTGTTGATGTCGCCGTGCCCGGTCAGCGGGTACCGGCCGCTGTCGTGCAGCACGTGGCTGGTGCCGTCGGAGGTACGCAGCGCCTCGATGTAGGCGTCGTGGAGCGGAGAGCCCTCGTCGGCCAGCTGCTGGATCATCGTCCGGCGGATCGCCGCCGTCTTCGCCTCGACGATGTCGGCGCGGCCGTGCTGGGCGAAGAACTCCTTGTCCTGGACCTTCACTCGCTCCCACGGCGGGTTCCCGAGCACACAGGAGAACCCGCCCGCCCAGCCGGTGCTCTCGTCGACCTCGGTGGCCCGGCTGGTGACGGTGAAGACCTCGGGGAACGCCAGGTGCCAGTGCAGGAAGCGGTACTGCGCCCGCAGCCGGGCGATCTCCGCCCGGGTCGCGGTCAGCGGGTCGGGGTTCTCCGGGTCCTGCAGCGCGAGGAACACGTCCTGGGTGATCGGGGTCGGCGCGTCGGGGGTCTTGCGCCACAGGAACGCCGCGCACCAGGCGTCGGCGGCCAGGGTGGCCCGCCGGAACTCCGGTGAGCCCTCCAGTTCGGCGAAGCGGGCCGCCTGCTCGTGCACCTCGGCGAGGGTGTCGGCCGGTGCGTCGAAGATCGTCCGCAGGCCGTAGGCCACCCCCACGTTCGCGGTCGGGATCTCCGCCGCGGCGTCCAGCAGCGACATCTGCGCGTTAGCGGACTGCTTCGCCAGTCCGCGGGCGAAGGTCGCGTCGTCGCCGATGATCGGGGTGAACGCGGCCTCCGGGATCCCGGCACTGAGCAGGCGGGGCGTGACGCCGATGAGCGCGTTGCCGCACTGGATGTGGGCGTCGAGGAAGCTGAGGGGCTTGCCGGGTTCCAGGGCTTCCAGCCACAGCGACACCTTGGCCAGCTCGACGGCCATCGGGTTGAGGTCGACGCCGTAGATGCAGCGGGCGATCACCTCGTGCAGTGCGGTGCGCACGGCGGGTGCGGTGGGCTCGGGGTTGCCCTCCCGCACAGCCGCCACTCGCTTGGCGATGCGCCGGGCCGCAGCCACCAGGAAGTGCCCGGACCCGCAGGCCGGGTCGCACACCGTCAGCGACAGCAGCTCCCCGACGATCGCCCCGGTCGCGTCCGGGCCGGTCGCCGCCTGCTCGCCACGTTTCACGGCCTGGTCGATCACCGGGTCGAGCGCCGAGTCCAGCACGAGCTCGATCAACGACGCGGGCGTGTAGTAGGAGCCGGTGGTCTTGCGTGCGTTGCCGGCCGAGTCGACCAGGTCGAAGGTCAGGTCGACCGCGCTGTGTCGCGGCACGAGTTCCAGCAACGACTCGTAGATCGAGCCCAGCTCCTCCGCGCCCAGGTGCCGGTAGTCGACCGCGCGCCAGCGCGTCGACGCGGTGTCCCGGACCCGGGCGAGGTGCCGCACCGCCTCCAGCAGGTGCTCGTTGGACAGCGCCAGCCCGTCCAGCGGCGCATCGGCCGGCGCCGGGTCGAAGATGCCGCCCAGACCGGGTAGCCCCAGTTCCGGACGGCCCCGCTCGTCGCCGAGGGCGTCCAGCACGATCCGCAACGCCGCGTAGAGGTCGTGGTGGGCCGTGCCCCGGCGGCGCAGCGCGTGATCGCGAAGCCGAGCCATCGAAAAGTAGGAGAGGTATCGACCGCGGGCGACCGCATCGCTGGTCGGGGTGAACAGGGCGTCGCGATCCTCGGCGACGAACACGAACAGGAGCCGGTACACCAGACGCAGCAGGGCCCCGTGCAACGTTCCGACGTCGACGTTCTCGCGCAGTTCCCCGTTCGCCGGATGGCGCAGGAATCCGGTGCCCAGAGTGGTGATCGCGGCCTGCACGCCGGTGCGCAGCTGCGCGAGTGCCCTCGCGCCGGAGGTGATCGCCTCGCCGCGCCAGCGCTCCAGCCAGCACCCGGACGGTGACGCGCCCTCGGCGACGGCGAGGCGGCTGACGTGCAGCAGCCGGTAGAGCAGCACGAACTCGCTGAACAGCTCTCCGTCGAAGATCGCTTCGAGGTCGAACTCCAGATAGGCGGCGGTGGCGAGGGCGTTGGAGTCGCGGAGCAGGCGCAGTTGGCGACCGTTGCTGACGATTCCCCAGAGGTGTCTCTCGCTCCGGTTGAGGCACTCCTGGACGAGCGACTGGACGGGGATCTCGCCCCCGGAGCGCTTGTCGAGCGTGCTGTGCCAGGGAGCGAGGTGGATCGGGACGTGGGTCCAGCGGTGGCTGACGGGGAAGGTCGTGGTGCCGTCGTCCGAGGGGACGCCGGTCGAACCGAGCTGGGTCAGCTCGCCGTAGCCGAGAACGCTGAAGAGGGGAAGCAGCCACTGCGACCGCGCGACTCCGGTGCTGTCGGTGCGGAGCTCGTCGACGGGCAGCTGGTCGCGGAGCTCGCTCCACACCGAGCGGAGGTAGTCCCAGTGGCGCTCGGCCTCGTCCCGGACGGAACGCTTGCCGATGACTCGGTACTCGGCGGGCATCGAGCCCGGGACGTCCTTGCCCTCGGAGATGCGGACCAGCATGTCGGCGGGCAACAGCCCGCCGACCGTGTGGATGGCGGAGAAGACCTGGGTGCGGCTCACAGCGGACATCAGGCAGCCCCTCCCGAGGCCGGGAGGTAGACGTAGGTGCCGAGGACGTCAGGGCAAGCCTGCGCGCGGACCTGTACGCCGCGGACGATCTCACCGGAGGCACTCCGCACCCGGCGGTGCGACGCGAGCAGCTCGGCGGCGAGCTGCTTGCCGTAGGACTCCAGGTGCTCGGTGGTCTCGGCGAGCGCGCCGAGGATGCGGTCCAAGGTGCGTTCGGCGAAGGCGGGGTCGGTGTTGGCGCTCGCCTTCGCGTCCAGCAGGGCGAGCGCCTCCTCCGGCGTCTGCCACTGCGCCGAGCCGGGCGAGCCGGTGAAGGCGAGCATTCTGGCGTCCTCGGCAACAAGCTCCCTAGTGCCGCCACGCGAAGGCAGAGTGAGGTGGAAGCGGTACCGCACCAGCAGCAGCGTCGTCCGCGCCGTCACCGCGTCGGTACGCACCACTCCGCAGCGTCGGGCGGGTCTCGGCCCTCCGGCCTTGACGTCGAGCGCCGCGTTCAGCACATGCCCGGCCAAGGCGCCCACCACAGGGTCCGTGCGGACCATGGCGGCCTCGCCGCGGGCGACCGCGGCCGAGGCGCGGAAAGACACGGGGACCTTCTCGACGGATCGACCGAGCGTCGACGACAGGGCGTCCCGCAGGCCCACCGGGGTGCCCGAGAGGTCGGCTGTGAAACCGTCGTCGTCTCGCTGGAGGACGGCTTCCAGCGAGGTGAGCGCGTGCTCGACGAACTCCCGGATCTCCCCCGCTCGTCCGAGCGTCTCTCGGATCGCCGCGACCTCCTTGGCCACCTCCTCCGGGTGGATCGACCGCTGGGCGTACCGGGTGCGCGTGGTCGTCTCCCGCTCGGCAGCGGACTTCCACTCCTCGTCCAACGTCATCTGCTGCGGGCCGAGGTCGAGTGCATCGGTACCGAACAGGGCTTCCTGCTGCGGCATCCGGCGGTGCTCCAGCAGCCACTCGACGATCGCCTCGGTGACGCCCGCGGCCGCGGCGTCCGGGACGGAGACCGAGATCCCGAGGTCCTTGCGGATCTGGCGGTGCTTGCGGATTAGCACCTCCAGCACGCGGCCGTCGATCACGTTGTCCTTGCCGTAGACCGTGACGACCTTGACCTTGTCCCGGCGCTGCCCGAAGCGGTCCACCCGGCCTTCGCGCTGGTCGTGGCGGGTGGGGTTCCAGGCCAGGTCGTAGTGGACGACGGCGTCGAAGTGGTGCTGCAGGTTCACGCCCTCGGACAAGCAGTCCGTCGCGATGAGGACGCGTCGGGCCGTCGGGTCCTGCCCGGCACCCTCCGCCATCTCCTCGATGCGGGCGAGACGCTGCTGGGGCGACTGAGCGCCGGTCACGGCCAGGATCACCGCGTTGCGACCGAGCTTGCCGGCAAGCTGGTCGGCGAGATAGTCCGCGGTCGGGATGTACCGGCAGAAGACGATGGGGTGGTAGCCCTCTTTGAGCAGAGCCTTCAGCTGGGTGATCAGGACGGCCAGCTTGGTGTCGGTCGCCGGGCCTTCCAGTGCTTCTGCCCGGTCGGCCAGCTCGGCGAGGCGGGATCCGGCATCCGAGGTCTCTGCGCCGGGTGCGACGTCGAGGCCCTCCATCTGGTCGATGTCCGCGCCATCCTGGGTCACCGTCGCACCGAGCCGGTCGGCGTCCTCCGCGGAGTCCGCATCCGCTGTCGCCGAGCGCGTCCGTAACGTCTGGGCAGCCGCGCGGGGCGACGAGACGAGCGAACGGAGCAGCGCGATCGCCGACCACCATGCGATGCGTGACTCCCGCTTGCCGCGGGCCCCCGCGGCGTCGACGCGGTCGCCCGCGAAGGCGATGGCGTCGTCGAGCAGCGCGCGGTACTCGGGAGACAGTGCGTAGGTCTTGTCCGTGAACAGCCGGTCGGAGGGGAACGCCGTGTTCTCGGTGAGGCTGTCGTCCGGCGCGCCGTCGGTCGTGGTGAGGAACTGCCGCACGTCGGCGCGCTTGCGCTGGACGAAGTAATTGGCCAGCTCGATCCGGCCCTTGTCGGACTCCAGGTCGACGTTCTCCAGCGACGGGGTGAGCAGACCGAGGAGGTTGCGGAAGGCGCTCTCCTTACCGCTGTGGGGTGTCGCGGTCACCAGGAGCAGGTGCCGTTCGGAGTCCGCGGCCACCTTCTGAAGCAGCTCGAAGCGGAGCTGGTTCTGCTTCGACGACAGGTCGTCGGCGGCGACGCAGGTGTGCGCCTCGTCGACGATCACCAGGTCGGGGCAGTGCCGCACGAAGTCGTCGCGGTGGCGAGTGGACTTGATGTAGTCGGTGGACACGATGACATGTGGGTGTCGGTCGAACAGCGACTGGCCGAGGTCCAGGTCGCGCTCCAGTCGGGACACCGTGGAGGAGAGGACGAGCTCGGCGTCGATCCCGAACTTCTCGCGCAGCTCCTTCTGCCACTGCTCTGCGAGTGCGGGCGAGCAGAGGATTGCGAGCCGCTCGGCACTTCCCTGGGCCAGCAGCTCCGATGCGATGAGGCCGGCTTCGACGGTCTTGCCGATGCCGACGTCGTCCGAGATCAGCAGACGGACGACCTGCTGCCGGAGCGCCATCATCAACGGGACGAGCTGGTAGGCCCGTGGGTCGACAGCGATGCCCGCGAGGGAGCGGAAGGGCCCGGCGCCGGTGCGGAAGCCGATCCGCAGGGCAGTGCGGAGGAGCCCGGCGGCGTGGGCGTCGCCGGCGTCGCTCGCCGACGGCGGCTCGAACCGAGCGCTCCTCACCTCCTCCAGGGCCGGGAAGACCGCTGCGATGTCGTCCTCGCCGCCACCGAGCGGGCGCAGGACGAGCATGTCCGCCGCGCTCTCGGGCAGCACCACCCACTCGCGGCCGCGGGCGGCGACGAGGGAACCGGCCGTGTAGGTCGTCATGCTCACTTCCAGATCAGATCTTGGCGAGGGCGCCGAAGTACGCGGTGCGCGGCTTCACGATCGCTTCCCACTCGACGTTGTAGGGGAAGCGCACGACGTCCCAGCCGAGGTCGAGGAGCCGCTCCTCCGCCTCGATGTCACGCTCGGCCACGTTGGGGTAGTCGTGTACAGGGCCGTCGATAAACACCGCGACACTCGATCCGGGCAGCCGGTAGACGAAGTCCGGCTTCGCCCCTGCGTCGGCGATCAGGTGCTGGGCCTCGTCCGGCAGCCGGAGACCGCCATCCTTCAGCCAGTTGAGGAAGCGGGTCTCGAGCTGAGAGTCCGTCTGGCCCATGAGCCGCGCGAGCTGCTCCTCCCGGGTCTCCCCTCGGCCAGCCGCCTCGCTCCGGGCCCCCGCCAGCCTGAGAAGGATGTCCCGAACCGAGTGGCGGTCGATCGCGGAGTGATGGGTCTGGTTCCCATAGGTCAGCAGGCAATCGTAGCAGCCCAGGGCGCACGGACGGTCCGGGTGCGGCCCGCCGCGGTCGGTCCCGTCCGGAGCGAAATGACAGATGTCCAGCGCCGTGGCGGCTGCACGAGCCATCGCATCCGGGTCGGACTGCAGCTGTCGGAGGACGCCGGCGCCACCCTCGGCGGCCTCGGTGAACAGCATGCGGTCTCGGGGGCCCTCGCTGGGCGGGAGGAGCTCACTGGTCAGCTCGCTGTCCTCCAGCTCGAAGGTCGCCTCGATGCCACGCTCCAGCGCGAACATCAACGACAGCGCCACCGACTCGTCCAGCTCCTCGCTGAGCTGCAGGACGAGGACGTTTCGGCGGTCCTCGACGAAGGGGATGACCCGCCTCTTGCGGCGCTTCTCATTGCCGTCACGGTCGACGACCGGCATCTCACTGGAGTCTCCGGACGCATCCGACGCGGCCTGCTCGTTCATCCAGCGGCCGTCGGCGGGGTCGAGCCAGAAGCCCGGAGGCTCGTTCTCCTTGGACCGGACGCGGCCGATATTGGTGATCCGCACCGTGGCCGAGTCGCCATAGGTGAGAATCGCGAGGTCGCCGGCCGCATCCCCCACGGTGGCGTCCCGCCGGCCGGGGCGGGCCCCATGGTCATGGAACCGGTAGGAGGTGACGAGCCGGAAGCCGGCCCTGCGGCGCTCCTCCTCGTCCGAGGAGATCCGCTCGCGACGGCTGGTGTAGACGGTGTGCAGCTGCAACATGCCCACCGTGGCAGGCGGGAGCTGCGCCCTACACATGGTGCAGGTGTCCTCGTCATCCGCCCCGAGGTAGCCGCAGGCCTCGCAGCGCTTGGCGCTCGACGTCACTAGATCGCCGGTGCTGCTCGCCTGGAGCTGGATCCGGTCGACCTGGTAGCGGGAGCCCTCGTGGTAGATCAGCGCACCGGGCCCGAACTCGCGGATGGCCAGGAACCGGGGGCGCTGGAGGTAGTCCCCCTCACCGAAACGGCGTCCAGTCGTCGGGATGTACGCGGCCAGAGGCAGCCGAGGGAAGGAGTAGCCGGGGAGGAAGCCCTCGCTGGCTAGGTAGCGGTACGGGTTGAAGTCGGAGAGCACCGACCGACCTTCCGCGCTCTCGTTCTTCAGGAGGTCGAGCTGGGTCTCGGCCTCCCGACGACGCCGAGCCGCGAGCTTGCTGTCCCGCTCGGACAAGGTGTGGTCGAGACGCCGTCGGTTCTGCTCGGCCTGGTCGACGAGAGCATCGGTGTAGAGCTGCCGCCAGCGGTCGAACGCCTCGTCGAACCTGGTCGGCGCCGCGCGAACGACGTCCTCGATCCAGAGGGGGTGCCACCAGGTCGTCTCGTCCAGCTCAGCCTTGAGACCGGACAGGATGGCGTGGGCACCCGCCACCGCCCGGGTCTGCGCCGTCTTGTCGCTGATCTTCGAGGTGACCTCGTCGTAGAGGCCCAGCGACGGGGCAGGTGGGCGGCGGTGCTCGTCATAGCTGATGTCGACGAGCCGGGGAATCGCGTTGCCCAGCTTCAGTTCGACCGCCGACAGCCACACGGCCTGCACGTGGGAGCGGACGAGGTCCTCATTCGTGAGGTCGAGCCTTGGCGCGGCCACGGCACCGGCGACCATGCGCTCGGAACGTCGGAAGTAGTACTGGTCGTGGCTGTTGCCGGTGGCGCAGTAGGTGGTGACGAGCGCCGGCTGGCCCGACCGACCGGCACGACCACTGCGCTGGGCGTAGTTCGCCGGTGTCGGCGGGACGTTGCGCATCATCACGGCGTTCAGGTCCGCGATGTCGACACCCAGCTCCATCGTGGGCGAGCAGTACAGGAGCTTCAGCCTGGCCTCACGGAAGTCGTCCTCGCGCTCCTGGCGGGTCTGCGGGTCCACCTGGGCGGTGTGCTCGCGGGCGACGAGCCCGCCCAGTGCGGCAGCCGTCTCGCGGTAGAGCTGCTGGAAGAACCTGTTGACCCGCGGCCCGTCGCCGCTGGCGTAGGTGCGGGTCAGCGGGTCGAGCGCGCCCTTCTCCCCCGCCCCGGCCTTCCAGATCATCGCCGACGCCTTCACCCGATATCCGGTCCGGCTCGGACCGGCGGCTCCGCGGCGGCGACCGGCCTGTTGAGGGGCCGTGGTGAGGCTCTCCACCAGACCTGCCCTCGTCAGAAGCTTGAGGATCTGCTCGATCGCCAGCTGGGCGTCGTCCGCCGACAGGTCCTTGAAGTGTGTGCGCCGCAGGTACTTGCCGACTTTGCCGCGACCGGAGAGGAAGACCCCTGCCCGGTCGATACCCGGCTTGGAGCCCTGCGGGTATGCGGTCGAGACCTTGGGCCGGTCGGTGGCTGTGAGAACCCACGGGTCCAGCAGCCGCTCCTCGCTCGCCCGCTGCAGGATGTCGAAGTCCTCGCGGAAGTACTGGACGTCGATGGCCAGCGCGCGGCGCATCTCGTTCAACATTGCCCGCATGATCTCGCTGCGCTGCGTGGGAGTGGCAGCCTGCAGCTCGGGAATGGTCTCGGCCCACCTGTCCTCACGGCCCGCGATCCAGTCCAGGTCGGCGTAGTGGATCTCCAGGAGGCCGGTCTGTTCCAGGTTGGGCATGGTCACTCGCCAGCCGCGCTCCAGGTCCCGGTAGAGCCGGAACGCGATGACATCGCGCAGGGTCTTCGTGGCGGAGGCGAGCATCGTGGGCGGGGGGTCCTCGGCTTGCACGTAGTCGCGCGGGTCCAGACCGAGCACGCCCGCGACGCGGTTGGCGACGTCCTCGTGCCGGATGCCGTCCTCTCCGGTGTCACGTGCCTCAGCCATCGCCTTGACGAGAGCCCCACGAAGTTGCGTGACCTGGACGAAGTCGTTGGAATGCCCGGCCTGCAGTGAGGCGTCCTGGCGGTTGTCCACGAAGGTGAGCAGCTTGCGTGCCTTCGGGTCCAACGCGTCCGCGGGGACACTGCGAAGGGACCGCACGATGGAGGTGGAGACCAGCGTCGTGGCAGACGACCGCCCCTCCTGATCGAGTGTCGCGAGCTTGGCGAAGTCCCGGCCGCGCACCTGCTCGTAGCTGACACCGCAGTGCAGGCAGAAGAGGAACGGCGCCGGAATGAACGTCGCTGCCAGCTCGCCGCGGCCCTCCGTGCCGCGGGGGTCGACCGTCACCGCGAGCGGGAACCGCTTCCGGTAGGAGTCGCGGACGCGTTCGTTGCCGTGGTCGTCGGTCTCCAACCAGGAGTCGGGCAGCCGACGCTCCTCAACGGCCTGGTCGACCGTGCGCGGCCAGGTGATCCGCTTGTCGACGAAGAGGTACCCGTCCTCCGTCTTGCCGCCTGTGGCGGTGGTGTCCCGGCGGGCCTCGTACCGGACGACGCCGTCGTCGCCGACCTTCCGCCAGACCGTCAGGTACTCCTGGCCGCACTCCCGGCAGAAGGCCAAGGGCAAGAGGATCTTGCGGTCCGAGCCCGGCTGGACGAGCTGGTAGTCGCGGGTGAGGTGCCGGTCGTCCTCGGACTCCAGGGTGACGAACACGGTGTCGCCCTTGGAGAGGAACTGGTGGATGCGGAACGCAAAGAGAGGCCGTGTCGTGACGGGATGACGGGCCTCGGAACCGGCTCTGAGCGTGCTGCGGATGGCTTCGATGCAGCGCTCCTCGGACACACCACTGGCTTTCGCGAGCTCCTTGGCGGCAGCCTCGACCTGGGCCGGAGCGGCTCGGACGAGGCGGTCGTCCTCGGTCTTCAGGCCGAAGCGGGTCTCGATCCACCGGGCGAGTGGGTCCGACTTGAGGTCGGCGTAGGTGCGCGGGGACTCGGATTCGAGCCGGGACGCGGGAACCTGAGCGGGAGCGTCGTCGGTCGCGCGAACGAGGGTCTCCCCGATGACGCGTTCCGGCCGCACAGCCGTGCCGAAGAGTGTGCCCGCGACGCCCGCGACGACGCGACGACGTTCGTCGTGACCGCCCTCACTGGACATGGTCGCCGAGGTGCCGATGCACTGGAGCGCAGGCGCCTCGCACGCCTCGCGGACGCGGCGGACGAGGAGAGCGACATCCGCACCCTGCCGACCGCGGTAGGTGTGCAACTCGTCGAGCACGAGGAAGTCCAGCCCCTTGGCCATCCTGACCAGAGACTTCCGGTCGTCCGGCCGCGTGAGCATCAGCTCGAGCATCACGTAGTTGGTGAGCAGGATGTCCGGCGGGTTCTCCCGGATGGCGGTACGCCGCTCGTCGTTCTCCTGCCCGGTGTAGCGGGCGTAGGTCACGCGCTCACGTCCGGCGCCGTATCCGTGGCGCAGGTACTTGTCGAGCTCGCCGAGCTGGCTGTTTGCCAGCGCGTTCATCGGATAGACGATGATCGCCCGGACTCGCTTCTTGGCCTTGGGGCCATCGGCTTCCCGCTCACGGAGCACGCGGTCGACGATCGGTACGATGTAGGACAGCGACTTGCCGGAGCCGGTTCCCGTGGTGAGGACGTAGGACTCGCGAGATTGCGCCGCGTCGATTGCCTCGCGCTGGTGCTGGTGCAGCACCAACGGCCGGCCCGTGCAGATCGTGTCGTTCTCGCCCTTGCCCGCCTGGAAGATCTTGGCGCACTCCTCGTGAAGCACGCCCGCCCTCGTCAGTTCCAGCATCGACCCGCCGGAGGCGAAGAACGGGTTCAGCGAGACCCAGGGATCTGGCCACTGCGACTTGCTGTCGAGGTCCTGCTCGACGAATGTGGCGATCCTCTTGTTCCTGATCACCGTGCCCGCCACGGTGAAGGAGCGATAGTCCTGGATGAGAGTGCGGTGCACCTCGAACATGTCCATGCCGAGCCCGCTCGGGCGGGGCTGCACCGGGCGCATGGCACTGAGCGACGGGGCGTCGGCCCTCTTCAGCCATGCCGTTGGGTTGCGGTCGTCCCAACCCGGTACGCGATCGTCACCGTCAGCGAAAGGCGCGAGCGCCTCCCGGACGAACACCGCGCTCTCGGGTCGGTCGGCCGGGTCCTTGGCCAGGAGCCGCTCGATCAGCAGCTCCAGATCGCGAGGCACGTCGTGACGCAAGCCGCGCAGGGGCGGCGGCTCGTCATTCTGGTGCTTGTAGGCAAGCTCGTACGGAGACTCGCTGTAGAAGGGGGGCACCCCGGCGAGCAACTCGAACAGGACGCACCCGAGCGCGTAGACATCTGCGGCTGGGGTGACGTCCGAGGACCTGAACTGCTCGGGAGCCATGTACCGGGCGGTGCCGACGGTGACACCGGTGCTCGTCACGCGGCTCGCGTCCGGGTCGTCGACGATCTGCCCCAGCCCGAAGTCCAGCACCTTGACCTGGCCGCCGCCTACGATCATGACGTTCGCCGGCTTCAGGTCGCGGTGGACGATGTCGTCGGCGTGCGCGGCGGCCAGCCCGGCCGCGATCTGCACACCCACCGCGGCCGCCCAGGACACCGGCAGCTGCGAGTGCTCGTCGACGAGATCGGCGAGCTGGCGACCGTCGAGGAACTCCATCGCCAGGTACGGCCGACCCGACTCATCGACGCCCCCGTCGACGGTGCGAGGCAGGTTGGGGTGGTCGAGCGCGCGCATGATTCGGGTCTCCCGGGCGAAGCGACGCCCGGTGGGGGTGTCGGCCAAGGCTCCGACCGGGCCGTAGCGACCACTGAGGATCAGCTTCACGGCGACGGTGCGGTCGCGAGCTTCGGCGGCTGCGGTGAGATCCTGGGCGCGGTAAACCTCGCCCATGTTCCCCTTGCCGAGTGGCCCGGCCAGCTGGAAGCGACCTGCAATGGGGGTGTCGGTCTCAGTCACCGCTGTACTCCGTCCGGCTCGAGGTTGCCGTCGACGACGGCGTCGGTGAGCGCCTGAGTCAGGCCACGTCCGAGGGAGAGCACCTCGTCGAGCGAGGCGCTGAATCGTTGCAAGGCCGCGAGTGTTCGGCCGAGTCGGCGTTGCTCTGCCAGTGGCAGTCGCGCTACTTCGACGCGGCGAACGTCCACCCGATGGCGTCCGCTCATCGTCGATGACAACCGGGCCACCTGCTCACTGCGTAGTGCGCCGGCCAGGAACTGTGGATCGAGCACTTCGGGAACGACGCGGAGGAGCTGGAGTCCTGGTCCGAGCAACGCTCGGACGTCGCGCTCAGCGACGTACGCCATCGGCCGAGAAACGACGGTCGGGACGACGACGTCGCCCGCTTCGAGCCACACTGCATCGGCCGCGTGCGCGGCGATTCCGGACGGGCCCCGGCCCTCGACCACGTCGCGGCTGGTCAGGACGGGCACTGATCCCCCGTCTTCGAGCCCGCTCGCACGCTGCTGCGTGATCGTCAGCGCGCCTTGCTTTGCCAGATCACCGATCGTGGTTCGCGGCGGTCGGCGTGAGCCGTCAACGGTGACCAGGCGAGGCAATGAGTCCCTCAGGCCGCCCAGAAGGTCGAGTAGGCGCTCTCGATCACCGTCGATGTCCGCCGTCGCAGGCTGCGAGTCCAGGTAACGCGTGGGGCTGAGATCGACGTCGTCGTCGAGGAGGTCGATGGCCGGAACGAGCCGCTGCAGGGCTGGGTCCTTGTCGCCTCCTAGCGCCCGGCGAAGGCGCCGTCCGACCTCCTCCCAGCCGATCTCTTCGAGCCTCGCCACACTCCCGGCGCAGAGATCCACGAAGCGGACGGCGTTCGCCGGGTCAGCTCCGTCGGTGGAGAGCACCCACAGCTGCATCCGTAGGTGCGCTGGTGCAACGGCTCCCGCAGGCAGCGAGATCACCGCTCGGAGTGCACCTCGCCGGACCAGGGCCGCCCGTACAGGGCGGCCTGTACGTCGGAACGCGACACCGGGGGGCAGAACGATCACGACCTTTCCGCCGACACGAACTCGCGCCATACAGTGCTGGACCCAGGCCAGCTCGGACTCACCCTTGGCCGGCAGGCCGTAGATCCACCGAGGGTCGTACTGAAGGTCCTCGCGCCCCCAGGCCCTCACATTGAACGGCGGATTGCAGACGACAGCAGCCGCAAGGGTGTCCTCGAACGAGTCCTCCCGGAGACTGTCGCCCAGTTCGACCCGAAAGGTGCGATGCGTGAACGCCAGGCGAGCCCGGGCCAGCGCCACAAGTCCTGGATCCAGCTCTTGGCCGAGGACTTCGACTTCGGGATCCGCCTCACGCAGGATCGTGCCCGTCCCGCATGCCGGATCCAGAACCGGGCCGACGCCCACCTCGGCGAGCTCGATCATGAGGGATGCCAGCGACGCGGGAGTGACGGCGAGCTGGCGCGACGTCGCCTCGACATACCGACCGCAGAGCTGCTCGAAAGCAATCTCTTCGCCGACTTCGGCGACCAGGTCGTCGACCGCGGAACGGAGTCCGGTGGACAGGTCGCCGCACCCTGAGGTCAGGTATGTGCCGACGGCGCCGAGCACGTCAGCGGCGGACTCACTGCTTGTGGCCGACTCCAGTTCCTGCCAGGCCAGCTCCACAGCCGCGTGGGCGCCGATCCGGCCGTTCGACCGGAGCCAGGAGTGAACCTCGACTAGGCGGAAGCTCGGGCTGGACTCGGTTCCAGCGACCGGGGCCGGGAAGTCGGCATACCGCCGACGCCAGTTGCCCACAGCCGCCCGGCCGACGCCGGCCAGTCGCGCAACCTCAGCCGCGGTCACGACAGCTTGCTCATCCACGCCCTCACCTCCGAGCGGGAAGGTACGGATTAACGTGAACAGAGTCAACAGACACTCTTGCTGATGCGTGAGGAGTTCAGGCATTCTGCGGACGTCACCGTCATCGCGAGCGCGGCAGGATGCGCGTACGGGAAGGCCGTGGCACCTCAGCCCGGTCGGCGACGGAGGGATACGCCACCCGGGCATGATCGGATCGGTCGGCGGAAGGGTGGCGGCGTGGCGCAGCTGGCGGTGGGGGTCTCGTTCCTCGGCGAGTACGCGAGGCTCGAGAAGAAGGTCCAGAAATCCACGGACAAGGCCTTGGCGATGTTCTCCGAGCACACCCACGCCGGGCTGCACCTGGAGAAGATCAGCAAGTCCAAGGACCCGCGGGTCCGGACCATCCGCATTGACAAGTTCTGGCGCGGGATCGTCGCCGCGCCCGAGAGAGGCGAGCGGTACACACTCCTGCACGTCCTGCCGCACGACGACGCGATCGCCTGGGCACTGTCGCACTCGCTCTCGGTCAACGAGGTCACCGGGGTACTGGAGATCAGTGATGTCCAGGCTCTTCAGGCACTGGCCGAGCAGCATCGGGAGTCTGCCGACACTCTGCTGTTCGCCACGTTCGGCGACGGGGACCTGACCCGACTTGGCATCTCCGCTCCCGTGCTCGCCGCCGCCCGCACTATCCGCGACGAGCCGGCGCTCGATGCCGTCTGCGATCTCGTCCCCGAGAACCAGGCGGACGTACTGCGGGCTCTCGTCGCCGGTTACACCGTCGAGCAGGTCTGGGCCGACGTCGTCGCGCCCCGCATCCCGGACGAGCCCATCGACACCGCGGACCTCGACGCCGCCGTGGAGCGCACCCAGGGCCGGATCGCGCTGGTCGACGGGCCCGAGGAACTGCTCGCCCTGTTCGCCAAGCCCATGGCGATGTGGCGGGTGTTCCTGCACCCCACCCAGGAGTCCGTGGCCTACCGCCCGACCTACTGGGGCAGCGCGCAGGTGACTGGCGGTCCGGGAACCGGCAAAACGGTCGTCGCACTGCATCGGGTGACGCACCTGGTGCGCACCAAGAACCTCCCGCCACGGTCCATCTTGCTGACGACGTTCACCCGTGGGCTCGCCGAGGCACTCGACCGCGACCTCGCCCAACTCCTCGAAGCCGAGCAGCGTGCCGCGGTCGAGGTCCTCAACGTCGACCGCTGGGCCCTCGGTGTAGTGCGGGAGACGCACGGGAATGTGGCGTTCGCCCAGACGCGGGAGCTGCGCAAGCGCATGCACACCGCCGCCGGGGGCTCCGGTTTCACGTCTACGTTTCTGCTCGACGAGTGGCGTGAGGTCGTCCTCGCCACCGCCGCCGAGTCCGAGGCGGCCTACCTGGCAGCTCCGCGTCGCGGACGCGGGCGCGGACTCACGAAGGCACAGAAGAAGACCGTGTGGGCAATCTTGTCGCGGTTCGCCTCCCGCCTGCGCGAGGACGGCCTCTGGACGCATCACACGGTCGCGGACGAGGCCGCGCGGCTCGTCGCGGCCCGGGACCACCCGCCGTTCCGGCACGTCGTCGTCGACGAGATCCAGGACCTCCATCCCAGCCAGTGGCGGCTGCTTCGCGCCGCCGTGGCCACCGGCCCCGACGATCTCTTCCTCACCGGCGACCCACACCAGCGGATCTACGGCAACCACGTGAGTCTCAAGCAGGTCGGCATCTCCGTTGCGGGCCGCTCGACGCGGCTGCGCATCAACTATCGGACCAGCGCCGAGATCCTGCGCTGGTCGCTCGGGGTGATGGAGGACGTCGCCGTTGCCGACCTGTCCGACGGGCTGGACTCGCTCGACGGCTACCGCTCGGCCCTGCATGGCAAGACCCCGACGGTGGTGGGTGCTGCGTCTCCGACCGCGGAGGCCGAGGACCTCGCACTCGCCCTGGAGGAGTGGAACACCGATGGCGTGGACTGGGCGGACATGGCCGTCGTCGCGCGGACGAACAAGCTGGTCGAAGCACTGACCGGCGCCCTCGGCCGGCACGGGATCCCGACCGGCGACGCCGGGGTACGCGTCGCCACCATGCACGGGATGAAGGGACTCGAGTTCCGGTGCGTGGCGATCGCCGCGGTCGGGGCGGACCACTTCCCCTCCCCCGGCGCCGTCACGCCTGCGGCTGACGATCCGGTGCGGCACATGCTCGACGTCCAGCAGGAGCGCTGCCTGCTGTTCGTCGCCGCCACCCGGGCTCGGGAGCGGCTGCGGGTCTCCTGGTCGGGAGAGCCGAGCCCCCTCATCCCGCCTTCGGGACCGCATCGGTGAAGTCCGCCAGCCGCTTCTCCGCCACCGCCAGCTCTTCCTCGGTGAACAGGTGGCGGAAGCGCTCGTCCGTGGCGATGGTCTCGACGGTGAGATCGAGCCTGCGTCGCTCCCACAACGTCACGAACCCATCGCTCACCGCTGGAGCGTGAAGGATCCGTCGGACGGCGCCGAGTGCGCCGTACTGGTTGACCATCACCTTGAACTGCTTCGGGTTGTAGCCGAGGTCGACCTTGCAGGCGTCGATGGTGTCCAACACGACCTGGTCGAACTGGCCACCGGTCTCGACGGGCGGTTCGTCCAGTAGCTCGATGTCGACCTCGGGCGATGATCCGCCTCCGGTCGACGACACCGCGGCGCCATCGTCCTCGCGTTCGCCGGAGGCGGTCTCGTTACGTCGCTGGGCATACCCGCGCAGCGCGTCGACGGTGGTGAAGACCAGGCACTCCAGCTCCGCCAGTCGCGGGAGGTCCGCTTCGTCAGGGTCGAGCTCGAGGATGACGGCCTTGTCCTGACCAGGCTGCAGACCGTCGGCCCAGAAGGCTTCGGCCACCGCGAGAACGCGGCCGGTGTCCGGGTCGGAGATCTCCGCGTCCAGAGACGGGGGCGCGAACCCCATCTCGCTGAACTCCTCGACCAGAGCCTTGATCTGTGCGACTCGGGCGTCCCGCTCATCGTCGTCGGGAGCGACCACGATGGGCACGAGTTGCTGCCCCGCGGTCCACGGGTGGGAGCCGCTGAGCAGCTCTTCGGAGAACGCATCAGCAGCCCGACCCAGGAGCTCACGTCGAGCGGCCAGAAACTCGCGGTAGTTGTCGAGCTTCCACAGGTCGGGGTCGACCGGGATCCACTGCGACGCGAGCACCGCCGGGTCGATCTGCGCCAGGTAGTCCGCAGGGTCTCGACGATTGAGGGCTACAGCGGTCGACGGCACCACGAACGCGAAGTTGGCGATCGCATTGAGCTCGGCGCGGGAATACCGACCTAGTTTGGCCAGCTCGTTCTTAGGGAAGATCTCGTGCACCTGGAGCGCGGAGACGTCCTGCCCGAGCGGGTGTCCCGTGACCAGGTCGCGACTCCTCCGCACCCGGGTCAGCAGGTAGAGCAGAGGGTACGACCGCGAACCGCGACCGACACCTTCGAAGTCCTGAGCGTCGATTGAGAGGACGCCCTTGCGGGACCGGGCCAAGGCCGCAGCCACACCCTCGACCCCGGACTTGTCGATGGTTTCGAGGTCCTTCGCGAGAAAGGTCTCGGTGGAGCCCGCGAATCGACCCCTCAACGCAGCATGGATGTACCAGTGCAGCGCGCGGTCCGCCTCGGCCCCGTCTGCGAACCGGCCGCCGCGGTTGTGCAGATGCCGGACCAGGATCGGCAGCGCATAGCGCCCCATCAGCACCCGGTCGTGGTCAAGGCCCAGCCGGGTGGCGACCAGATGCAGCAGATGGTCGATGTTGTGCAGCGCGGCGTGCAGCCCGTCCTGGAAACCGTCAGCGGTCACGTCCTCCAGCGCGGAGAACGGAGCCCGACCGGTCGCCACGGCGTTCGCGTTCCGGAGCAACCAGTCCGGAGTGAAGGAGAAGCCGGCCTCCTTCCACCGCTCCAGGTTGCGACGCATCGTGGGTCGCGCGTCCGTCCATTCGCTGCAGATCCGAGCAAGCGCGAGGTCTCCCTTGGAGAGCTTCGTTCCGCCCGAGTTGACCCGGTTGAAGATGTCGACCACCACGTCGACGGTCTTGTCGAGCCCAGTGATCTGCTCGATGTGGAAGTCGCGCTCGAGCACTGCCTGCAGCTGCGAGATCCGGCTGATGTAGGTCGATAGCTTCGGGCGCAGCCACTTGAGATCGAGCAGCTGCTCGTACGCGGCTCCGTCTTCACCGGTGAACATCGCGGTGACGTCGATCCACAGGGGATCGTCCTTCATCTTCACCGGCGCGTAGAACTGGAACGTCTCGTCCTCGACGTTGAAGCGCAGCCCCCGGAAGACGTCCGGGTCGCCCTCGAAGAACTCGGGTGCCCGGCCCCGGATGATGCCGTAGAGCGTCGTTACCCGCTGCTGCCCATCGAGCAACATCAGCTTTTGCCCCGGTGTCGACGCCCCGCCGCGCACTGCCTGTGCACTACCCTCGGTCTCCCAGACAAGCAAGGCTCCGACCGGGTATCCGTGGTAGAGCGACTTCATCAGTCCTCTGACCTGGTCGCGGTTCCATACGTATCCCCGCTGGAACTCCGGCAGCTTCATCGTGCCCGCATCGATCTGATCCAGGACCGTACTGAGTTTGGTCACCGTGCTCCCCTCGCCAAACGATTCGACCTTAGCGAGGTCTCACCGCTATCGGGAGGAGCACCTGTTGCACCGGCGTGGCTCCCGCCTACGTCACCAAGCAACTTGCCGAACAACACACCCGGACACGACGAAACCCCTGGTCACATCCGGCTCGTTGAGCCCGTGACCAGGGGTTTTGACTGTGGGCGATACTGGGATCGAACCAGTGACCTCACAGTGATCACGAATCCCGCCATGATCAGCGCATATGCCCCATGAGCTGGAGTGATGTGCGCTGTGTGCGCCTCACTGTGACGCCCCTAGATGAGTCGAATACCCCACAGATGTACGCTCCATCTGGCACGCATCTGGCACGGAGGAGCGATCATGGCGGGGCAGCGGGGCGGCAAGCGAGGCTTCGGCAACATCCGCAAGCTGCCCTCCGGCCGCTACCAGGCTCGCTACACGGGGCCCGACGGGAAGACCTACCGAGCCCAGCGCGCGGACGGCGGAGCGCTCACATTCCAGACCAAGCGCGATGCGGAGAGCTGGCTGTCGCTGCGCCAGTCCGAGGTCGTCCGTAACGAGTGGCTCCCCCCGACGGAGAAGGCCGCGCCCGTCACGTTCCAGACCTACGCGGACGCATGGCTCGCTGGTCGCAAGCTGGCCGACCGAACCCGGGAGCACTACGCGCAGCTCCTCCGCGACCACCTGTACCCGACGTTCGGCACGACCCCGGTGACCGGCATCGAACCGGCATCCGTCCGGACCTGGCACGCCGAGTTGAGCCAGCAGACCGGCCCCACGGCGTGCGCCCACACCTACGGTCTACTTCGCACGATCATGAACACCGCGATCGCCGACGACATGATCACCGCCAACCCGTGCCGAGTGCGCGGCGCCGGGCAGTCCAAGCGCGCGGTCCAGATCGAACCGGCGACGCTAGCCGAGCTGGAAGTCCTGACCGCGGCGATGCCCGCGAAGTACCACCTGATGGTGCTGTTCGCGTCGTGGTGCGCGCTGCGCTTCGGTGAGCTGGCCGAGCTGCGCCGGTCCGACGTGGACACCGAGACCGGCGTCGTGCACGTTCGTCGCGGCGTCGTGCGGACCAAGGAAGGCCGCACGATAAAGGGACCGAAGTCGGAGGCAGGCATCCGCAAGGTCAACGTCCCGCCGCACCTGATGCCGCTGGTGCGCTCCCACCTGCGCGAGCACGCCGCGATGGGCCGGGACGGGTTGCTGTTCCCGACGACCAAGCCCGGCGAGCAGCTCGCGCCGTCCACGTTCTACCGGCACTACTACCCGGCGCGCGAGGCAGCCGGACGGCCGGATCTCCGGTTCCACGACCTGCGGCACACCGGGTCGGTCCTGGCCGCGTCCACCGGCGCGACGATCGCCGAACTCATGGCCCGCCTCGGACACTCCACACCGGGCGCCGCGATGCGCTACATGCACGCGTCCAAGGACCGGGACCGAGTGATCGCCGACAGCCTGTCGCGCCTCCTCTCGGACAACGTGACGCCGCTGCGCCGGTCCGATGACGAGAGTGGTGCCAGCTAGCCCAGGGGCGGGAGCGACAGCAGAGGCTGTCACGCTCTGTGTGCACTGTTGCGCGTCGTGCTGGCGCGCCTCGGTTCCACTCCATCGTGTCCGCCGCAGGTCCACGTCATGATCATGTACGTCTTGGCACGTTTTGCTACACGGCGCACAGGAGTGTGCGGATTGTGCGTTTGACCTGCACAGATCGCACAGCAACTCTTGACGCATGACGACGCCACCCGATGCCACGGAAGAGACCCGGCTCGTGTCCAAGCCGGACGCCCAGCGCCTTCTGGGCGGCCTCAGCCGCTCGACTATCGAGCGCATGATCAAGGCCAGCCAGCTACCGACAGTGAAGATCGGGCGGCGGGTGTTCGTGCCCGCCGACGCCGTGGAGGCCTTCATCCGCGACGCGCAGGTCGGCGGGTGAGCGATGACGTCCCGCCGACTCACGAGCATCTCCGCTGCCGCCGAGGCCGCAGACGTCTCGCCCCAGACGATCCGCCGGTACATCTCGGACGGTCGGTTGACCGGCTACCGCGTCGGGCCGCGTCTGCTCAAGGTCGATCTCGACGAGCTGGACGTGATCATCCGCGCGATCCCGACAGTCGCGCTCTCCCGGTCCCTGACGTAGCGACGGCGGGCGGGGTAGCTGCTCCCCACCCGCCGCGCCAGAACACGAACACGCCCCCTGACCGGAACCGTGCTGCCTGCTCTACCACCTGAGCATCGCCAGCGTATCGGTCCGGTCCGCGACACGAGGACCCCGACAACGTGCCTGACCAGGAAGTACCTCCGATCGAAGCTGCCGTGACTCTGGCGAAGCGGGGCCGGCAGACGATCCGTCTGCGCCGTCTGAGCAAGCTCCCGGCGCACAACGAGTGGCAACACCGTGCAACCAACGACGTGAGCGTGATCGAGGCTGATTTCAAGAACGCCCCGCAGGCCAACGTGGGCTACACCCTCCCCGGGCTGGTCGGGATCGACGTCGACTCCGTCGAGGGGCACGGTGTCGACGGAGTGGCGACCTGGGCGGCCCTCACCATCGGTCGGGCCGAGTCGCCGACGTGGACGATCAGCACACCGACCGGAGGCGTGCAGTACGTCTACACCCTCCCCGACGGCATCGAAGTCACCAGCGGTCCCGGGCGTCTCGGAGAGGGCGTCGATGTCAAGTCCGGCCCCCGCGCGTACCTGGTCGGGCCGGGCTCGGCGACCAACACCGGTACCTACAAGTTCGCGGACGACCGCGACCCGGCGCCGTGCCCGCCGTGGCTGCTCAAGGAGCTGCGCCGAGTCGGGGCGGTCAAGGAGGTCGGTTCCCCCCCATCGCCGACGGTTCAGACCGCGCCGTCAGAGTGGCAGCCGCATGGGCGGTTCGGGGAGCCGGTTCCGGCCGGGAGACGCCATGCCGTCATCCTGGCGTTCTGCTGCTCGATGCGGGCCCGTCGGTTCTCCTGGGCCGAAGCTGAACGACTGCTGGCAGAGCGATGGGCCGACTGCGCGCAGCCTCCTGGCAATCCGTACCAGCAAGCCGACGCGATGGCCGTTCTCGAAGACGTCTGGCACCGGTACCCCTCGGGCACCGACTACGCCGACATGGCGCCGGAACTCTCCGAGGAGGAGGCGTCGAGCTGGACGCCGAAGGATCTGGTCCCGTACCTGGACGGCACCGTAGAACGCCCTGAGCCATCCGTGGGGATGCCCCGGGACGACGGGCTGCACCTGCTGTATCCCGGGCGGGAGCATGCCGTCATCTCGCAGATGGAAGGCGGCAAGTCCTGGCTCTGTGTGGCCTCCGCCGCGCATGAGATGACCACCGGCGGCACCGTGGTCTACATCCACTGCGAAGAAGCCGATCCCGCCGACACCGTCGGTCGACTGCTGTCCCTGGGGATCCGGCGCGAGGTGATCGAGGCGCGGTTCATCTTCGTGGGACCCGAGCATCCGGTGACCCGAGCAGACCTGGCAACGCTGCGCGCCCTGGCGCCATCGTTGGTGGTGATCGATGGGGTCAACGAAGCGATGGCCCTGCACGGATGCGACATCCGCGACGAGACCGGGGCGGCAGCCTTCCGACGACTGCTCGTGAAGCCGTTCACCGCGATCGGAGCCGCAGTCTTGCAGGCCGACCACGTCGTGAAGGACCCCGAGCGCCGGGGCGGGCTGGCTCTAGGGACCGTGCACAAGGGCAACGGCCTGACCGGTTCACTGATCGAGCTGGAGAACGTCGAGCCCTTCGGCCGGGGCCGACGCGGGCGGTCCCGGGTGTTCATCAACAAGGATCGACCGGGGCACCTCCGCACTCATGGCCGACCGACATCGCGTCCCAACCGGACCTATATGGGTGAGCTGGTGGTCGACGATTCCCGCGAGTTCGTCAACTACCTGCACGTAACCCTCTACCCGCCACCGCCGGAAGTCGTCGACGGGATCGAGGTGGTTCCGCTGCACGACCACATCGTCGAGGTGGTCTCCGGCCTGACCGACGCCACCGTCGGTTCCGAGCGGGCGCTGTTCGCTCAGATGCGTTGCGCCGGGGTTCAGGCCCGAGAGTCCGCGATCCGCTCCGCTGTAGATGACCTACTCGCCTCCGGTCGTCTCGTGGAGCACCGAGGGGCTCGCAACGCCAAGGGGTACCGAGTCGGCGCGACTGCTGCCGGTGAGAACGAACCGGAATGAGTCCGTCTCACCTCTGCCACTGCGGCCCTCCAGAGAGGAGGGCCGCGGGCCGCAGTCGCAGACGTCTGCAGGGCAGCAGTGGGCAGCGGTCGGCCGCAGTGCCCTTTCCCAAGCCTCGACAAGCCGTCACGACCTAAGCGATCGACCCGACGAAGGAGATCACCAACATGACCAGATGCACCCGATGCGGCTCCCCCGAGGCGTTCGCTGTGGAGCCCGATGACTGCGAGTCCTGCGCACAGCGCAACCCCCTCGGCATCGAGGCCAGCGCTCGGCCGAGGATCACCGACCACGGCGACGGCACCTTCACGATGGACGTCGTCGAGCGCAACGAGCCAGGACGCCTGGGCCGGTTCCACCAGGTCGCCGGCCTGTTCACCGTCTCCGCGTCCGATGAGGATGACTACATCCGGCGCGAGCAGGAGCTGATGGCCCGTGGCTACGACCCGTCGCTGGCCCGCTCTGCATGGTTCACCGAGCATGTGGTCAACGGGGAGGGCTGATGACCGCTGCGTACCCGATCCAGCCGGGCTGGACCGACCCCGATGGTCCGACGGCGGTCCTGCGGCGTCTGTATCCCCTGGACCGGCCCTCCTGGCTGCACGATCCGTGGCGCTGGACCGATGGCATGACCTGGACCTACGCCGTTGAGCCCGATCACCTCGACACCACAGCCGTCAGCGATCTGGCCGCGCTGATCAACGAGGGCTTCGCCGTGCGGATCGAAGCCGTCCCCACCGGTGGCGGCCTGCTCGTACAGCTTCAGCAGAAGGGACACCCATGACCAGCACCACCCCCGACCCGGCGAACAAGGCCGTCCAGCGCATGCAGGTCGGCCCCGTCACGACCGTCGACACCGAATCCGGCACGGTGCTGATCGAGCAAGGCATCGAGCGGTTCGAGACCTCCATCGGTGTCGAGCCCGGCGCGTGGACTGCGCCGCGCCCTGTCGTGACCATGACCTACGGCGAGGGCAAGACCCGTCAGATGGCAGCACCCGAGGCCGAGGCGCTGGGCCGTGCGCTGATGCTGTCCGCCGCCGCCTCGGTCCACGCAGCGGAGGTGAACACCCCATGAGCGACGCCGAGGACACCGCGCAGGCGTGGAGCATCGACGACCCGCCCGACACCGCCACCGAGTCCGCGGAGGACCCGGCCCCGCAGGCCGATGAACAGGATGCCGGCAGCCGTGGGACCCGTTCTGAGCGCCGTGCGCACCGCGACAAGGCCTCCCGCGATGAACAGGTCCGGGCCGAGCGCGACGAGCTGCGATCCGAACGCGACACCCTCAACGGTCGCGTGGAGACCATGCAGAACGCCGAGATCATGCGCCACGCCGAACGGCACCTCGTCGAGCCGCGTGACCTGCTGCTCGTGACCACTCCCCAGCAGCGGGCCGAGGTCTGGAACGACGACGGCACCCTCGACCAGGGGGCCATGGCCGCGCTGATCGACTCCGCACTCGACGGCCGTCCGCACTGGCGACGCAAGCACGGCCCGATGGACATGAGCCACCGCCCCACACTAGGGTCGGGGACGGCCATGACGTGGTCGGAGCTGCTGCGATCGTGAGCTGATCAGTCCGTGACCGGCCCGCTACCGAGAGGTAGTCCGGGCCGGTCACCTGTCCTGTAGTTCGCCACGGCCCCGGGACGGGGCCACCGGCGTCCGGAGCGACGTTCGCCCGGCCGGAAGCGCGATTCCCATCGCGCATTCCGGAGTCCCCTGTGACCGTCAACGGCACCACCGGTGTACCCATCCTCCGTCCTGAGGACGTCGCCGATCTCCTGATCAAGCCCACCCAGCGTGCGTCCGTCGCGATGCAGGCCGCCACGGTGGTCGACACCGCCAGCCGCACCTACCGCATCCCGATCGTCAACACCGACCCCGCCACGGCGTGGGTCAACGAGGGCGACGAGATCGCGCTGTCCGACCCGGCGCTGGGCGAACTGCGCATCGTCCCGGCGAAGCTGGCCGGGATCACCGCGATCACCTCCGAGCTGGCCGGTGACTCCTCACCGGAGGCCGCGCAGGCCGTCGGCAACGGCCTGGCCCGTGACCTCGCCAAGAAGATCGACCGCAGCTTCTTCGGCGCCACACTGTCTGCTCCGGCACCTCCCGGACTCCCCGCGGTCACCGGGGTCGGCACCGTAGCCGGTGGCTACGACAACGTCGACTGGGCCGCAGCCGCGATCAGCCAGGCCCAGGTCGTCGGCACCGAGCTGACCTCCTTCGCCGCGTCTCCCGCCACCGCGCTGAAGCTGGCGACGATCAAGTCCGGGACGAACTTCAACACCCCGCTGCTCGGCCAGGACCCCACCGTCCCGACACGTCGCACGGTGCAGGGTCTGCCGATCCTGGTCTCGGAGTTCATCGCCGACAACATCGTCTGGGGCATCCCCGCCGAGCGAGCGGTCATCGTCGTCCGCCAGGACGCCACCGTGGAGACCTCCCGCGATGCCCTGTTCACCAGCGACCGCCTCGCCATCCGAGCGATCATGCGGGTTTCCTGGGGCTTCCCCCACGCCGAGGCCATCCAGAAGGTCACCCTCGCCGACGTGTAGACGTGCGCTCCCGGCCCTACCCCTTTCAGGCCGGTGAGCGCCGACCCACCGCCCCGGGTCCCGTGGTCGAAGGCCCGGGGCGGTGGCTACTCCGGATGAGCGGGCCGGACCTTCCTCCTGCCCACGACGACCTTGCCGGTGCCCAGGCGAACCTGTGGCCGTAGAGCGTCGAGCCGGACTTCCTTCTCAACGCACCGTTCCCGTATCCACGCGGCGCTGAAGTAGTGCGTGCACTCATGCCCGGGCTCTAGTGGTGCCTCGATCAAGTCCGAGATCGGCATCGGCTTCAACAGCACGAACTTCCAGTCGGTGGGCGTGCGAAAAGAGAACTCGCGGATCAGAGTGATGGTGCGCGGCGTGTCGACGACGCTGATGTGGGTCAGGCCCACATCAGGTCCGGGCCACTGCGTCGCCACGAGTAGACCTGCCAGCCGAGGGCCAGCAAGCTCACGACGAGAGCGACGATCGAGACAACGAGCGCAGCAACGGCCATGGTCGGGACCGTAGCCCCGCCCTCCGACAGTCAGGCCCCGAAGAACCGATCTCCACCGCTGACCGGGACGGCTGCGGGCTTCGCGATCGTCGCCCGGATGCCGGAGCGGGCCGAGGGGTTCAGGCCCAGCTTGTTGGACAACTGCTCCATCTTCGACGTGGCCTTCAACCACTGGTCAAACACCGGGTTCTGCATCGGCATCCCGTTGGAGGGGTTCCGCACGACCTCCGGCTCGGTCGTCATCTTGATCCGCAGCCGGTCGAGCTTCTCCACGGCCACGACGTAAGCCAGGATCAGTGGCCCGTCGGCGGCGTGCAGCATTCCCATCGCCCGCAGGTGGTGGGTCGTCCGGTTCCACTCCGCACGCTGGGCCTCGGACAGCGCGTCGGGCATCGACGGCTCGTCGCCGCGCAGCGGTGTCGGCTCGTCGGGGTTGAACCGATCCGGCTTGTCACCGTGCAGGCGGCGCAGCGCTTCGGGCTTACGAGGGCGGGCCATCTGTGCAGGCTACGAGCGTCGGACCGGCTCGTGGATCACTCGCTAGTAGGTTGTCCAGCATCAGACCTGTCTAGGGAGTGATCGTGATCGACCCCGGGCCGCTTGAGCGGCCGAAGGACCCTCCGTGGCGTCAGATCGCCGACCGGCTGCGCGACGCGATAGCCAAGGGCGCCTACCCGTCGGGTGCGAAGCTGCCGTCGGAGAAGACGCTCTGCGAGACCTACGGCGTCGCGCGGATGACCGCTCGGCGGGCGCTGGAGAACCTGCGCGATGACGGCGCGATCGAGTCGCGCCCCGGTATCGGCTGGTTCGTGCGCGAGGGTTAGAAGAAGCCGCCGTCGGACCCGCGCACGATGTAGACCACGCCCTTGGCGGCTGCGCCGGTGATCCCGTGTCGCTTGGCCTCAGGAGTCCGTAGGAGGCTCTTGGCCCGCCCGAGATGGTCGGTGGTCCCGACAACCCGCACGCCGCCGAGGGTGCTCACCACAGCCCACACGGCACCGGCATCGGCCGCCGCGCGCTGGCCTGCCTCTCGCACCGGCTCATGCCAGTCCGCCGCCCACTCGCAGGTCTCGGGCTGGCATCGTCGGTGGTCGGCATCAATCGAGCACTTGCCCTCGATGATCTCTGCGCACACCGGGTCGGCTCCCGGACCTTCGAAGCAGCGATCGGGCCACATGCCCGGCTCGCTGCACCAGGCGCAGTCCCGCGCCCTGGTGCCCTCTGTGCCCACCTGTCTCACTCTAGGACATGTCTATGCACTAGACGAGAGGGTGGGGTCATGTCCGACGACTGCCCCGGCCCGCTGGCGCGGATGCTGGCCGATCATCCGACGCTGTACCGGTCGCTGCTCGCCGAGCACCAGGCCGACGACTACGGCCGGTGCGCCGGATGCCGGTCGGCGACGCTGGCGCCGCGCTGGCCCTGCGGCCTCGCCGAAGCAGCCGCAGCCGCCCGACGGCTCGCCGAGAGCGACGACCACACGACGTAAGGACACAGCCCATCTCGCCGGTTACGCCGCGCGAGATTCCTGCCTGGTCCGGGGTCGCCATTTCAAGATCGGGAGCGACGGACCCCCCACCCGCTGCGCTCTCGCATTATCGCAGCTCAGAGCCATGATCACCGGTCATGTGTGCATGCACTGGCACGAGGCCCGGTCGGAGTGAACCAGCATCCGCGCAGGGCAGACGCATGATCACCGATCACTACCGGCATGGCACTGGCACGGGCCGATGGCACGCGGACCCATCTGGCACATATCTGGCACGACATGAGAAAGCCCCGGCTCTAAACCGGGGCTGACCTGCGGATTCTTGTGTGGGCGATACTGGGATCGAACCAGTGACCTCTTCGGTGTGAACGAAGCGCTCTCCCCCTGAGCTAATCGCCCTCAGCGGTGAAACCAACTCTACACAGCCCGTCCCACCGCCGTTCACGGGGGTCACCCGTGGATCACCGCGGGCCCGTGACCAGCTCCGATCCCGGAACGGGCACCGGCGGGGGCGGCGGCTGGATCAGCGGCAGCAGCGGCGAGCGCAGCCACTCCCAGTGGATCCCCACCCAGCCGCCGGCCGTCTCGAAGATCCCGAACAGCCACGCGCACACGGCGACCGTGCCGAGGATCAGCGTCATCACCAGCAGCTGCACCACGCGGTTCTGGCGGCCCATCCAAGCCACCCAGCCGTCGTAGCGGACACGGACCCAGTGCAGGAGCCGCTGCGCCCAGCCGAACTCGGCGGCGAGCACGCCCAGGCCGAGGAAGATAATTGCCCAGCCGGGACCCGGCGCGGGCAGCGCGATGATCCCGATGATCACGATCGCGGTGCCGAGGACGCCTATGGTGATGCGGTAGGTCAGGTCCAGCACCGGGTTGTGGGCCACGCGGGCCCGGAACACGCGGTAGCGGACCTTCGCCCGCCGGTACTTCTTGCGGATACCGGTGTACCGGCGCCCGGAGGTGGTTCTCCCGGACGCCGGCACACCGACGTCGTTCTTCTCCGTCGTACTCAGGTCTCCACCTGCCCGGCCGCGACTACCTTGGTCGGCGCGGGAGGAGCCTCCCTTCCGCGCTCGAGCGAGACGGCGTATGTCCCGTAGGTCCCGCTGTCGGGCGATTCTACGGACACCGGTCCCGACTGCCCCGCTCGCACGTCGAACGTGCCGACCGCGCGCGGAGTTCCGTCACCGTCGAGTCCCCACAGGACGTAGGTCTGGTCCGCGGTCTCGTTGGGGCCCAGCCCCATCGGCATGACCTGGCGCTGTCCGTCCTTCACGACGACCGCGGCCACCATCGGCGCCCCCGGCTCCGCGGAGAGGAAGGCGTGCGGTGTCCCGGGCTGCGCGATGGCGGAGAGCACGTCGCGCAGCTCCTGGGCCTGCGCGAGGCTCGCGTCCCGCTCCGCCTGCAGGGACCGGATCTGCCCGAACGCCGCTCCCCCGCCGACGATCACCGCGAGTGCGACGGCCGCCGCGACCAGTACCCGTCCGGGGCGGCGCAGCCACCCGTTCTGGGCCGGACCGCGTCCGGCACCTCCCGACGGGCGTGTCGCGGGCCCGGTGGACGGCTCGGACCGCGACGGGCGGGCGCGCGCCCCCCGTCGGGCGCGGCGCCGGTGGACGACGTCTCGTCGCGGAGGGCGTGCCGCGGCACCGGGCGGTCGGACTCGCGTCCGAGCTGCGGGGTCTGCCGGGCCTGTTCCATGATCGACTCACGCAGCGACGGCGGCGGCTCGACCTGCGGCACCGCGCCACCGAGGACGGTCGTGGTCCCGGCGACGTCCGCGGCGAGCCGTCGGCACTCGTCACAGCTCTCGAGGTGCTGCACCACCTCGATCTCCTCGTCGGGCTCGAGGGCGTGCAGCGCCCACCCGACCGTCTGTTCGTTCATCGGACAGGGCCTCCCCTCGTTCACGACAGCCCTCCCGCCAGGTCTCCCCCGGCCTCCCCGAGCGCCGGGCCCAGCAGGTTCCGGAGCTTGGCCACCCCGGTGAACATGCGGGACTTCACGGTGCCCAGCGGCACCCCGGTCATCGCAGCCACCTCGCGTTGTGTGTAGCCGCCGTAGTACGCCAGCGCGAGGACCTTCCGCTGGTCCGCGGGCAGCTGACCGAGCGCGTCGCGCACCTGTCCGGCGACGAGTGCGCCGATGGCCCCCTCGTCGGCGCCCGGGCCGGGCGGGGCGTTCCACTCCGCGCCGTCGTCCGACGCCGGGACGGTGCGGCGCCGGATGGCGCTCTCCCGGCGGACGGCGTCGACGGACTTGTGGTGCACCAGGGTCAGCAGCCAGGTACCGAAGCGGCCCTTGGCCGGGTCGAAGCGCGACGGGTCGCGCCAGAAGGCCAGGAAGACCTCCTGCACGACGTCCTCGGCCAGCCCCTCGTCGGCACAGATACGTCGTGCGAGGGAGTAGGCCTGACGCCCGAAGCGGTCGTACAGCTCACCCAGTGCGGTCGAGTCGCCCGACACGATCCGTTGCACGAGTCGCGTGTCCCCCGCGTCGTCACGACGCGACGGGTCACGGCGCGCGGCAGGCCCGGCGGCCCGCCCGTGCTCGGGGCGGTCCGGCGGATCGGCGATGCCTGCCACCAGCGTTGTCCTCACGATTGCTGTGTTCGGTGTCCGTACCCGTTCCGGTTCGAACTCCGACGAGAGTAGTCGTTCCCGGTCACACGGCTCACACGCCAGGACGGCGCGGAGCCCGTTCAGCCCTGTCGCCACACGCAGCGAGTTACACCGTTGTGACTCGATCGGGGGTCATCCCACGGTGATCCACGTTCTTGCGCATCGAACCCGTCACCCCGAGGCCTTCTGTCTCGTTCCCACACTGACGCCCCACGCAACGCCCCCACGAAAGAGGATCACCGATGCGCGACGAGTCCAAGACGATCCGGGCGACGGCCATGTTCGAGCTCATCGCTCCGGACGCGCCTGTCGTTCCCGTGAAGGTCGAGCTGTCCTACAGCAGCCGCGACCCCTACGCCGTGCAGGCCTCGTTCAAGACCGGTCACGACACCACGGTCGACTGGGTCTTCGCCCGCGACCTGCTCGGCGACGGACTGGTCGACTCCGCCGGCACCGGCGACGTCCGGGTGCAGCCGATGAGCGACGACCCGACCCGGATCGAGCTCGAGCTCACCTCCCCGTCGGGCCACGCCCTGTTCACCACCTCCGCGGCGACGCTGTCGGAGTTCCTGCAGGCGACCTACGACGCCGTGCCGGCCGCCGCCGAGTACTCCTGGCTCGACTTCGACGCCGCCCTCGCCGACCTGCTCGACACCACCGCCCGGGACTGACCCGACGTACCCCACCACCGGGCGGAGCCCGTCTCCGCACGTGAGAGGACATCCGGTGGTGGAGAGAGGGGGCGGTCGGACCCCCCTCGGGGCGGGTGCTAGTGTTCTCTCACCGCTCCGCGGACGGGCCTCACGGCCCGGGACGCGGTGCACGGTGCGGACGTAGCGCAGCTGGTAGCGCATCACCTTGCCAAGGTGAGGGTCGCGGGTTCGAGTCCCGTCGTCCGCTCGGAGACTTCTCTTCCCACGCGCGATTAGCTCAGCGGGAGAGCACTACCTTGACACGGTAGGGGTCACTGGTTCAATCCCAGTATCGCGCACCATTTCCCGGATCCCCGGGGCCGCACATCGGCCCCGGGGATTTCGCATTTCCGGGTACGGCGACGCGCACCGCCGACCCCCCACGGCGCCCTCCCCCGGGCTCGTCCGGCGGTCGTGGCCCCGCTGACCTGGACGGACGATCACCGGGTACCCCCTCGACAGCGGCCACGGACGGTGCGCTACTGTTCTCCCAACGCACCGGGAACTTGCGGAAACGCTACGGGAACGGTGCGGCATGCGGACGTAGCGCAGCTGGTAGCGCATCACCTTGCCAAGGTGAGGGTCGCGGGTTCGAATCCCGTCGTCCGCTCTGCCGGGCCCCGACAGCAGGCCGGTTTCCGGCGGCGTGGCCGAGTGGCTTAGGCAAGGGCCTGCAAAGCCCTGTACGCGGGTTCGATTCCCGCCGCCGCCTCGCGCGATTAGCTCAGCGGGAGAGCACTACCTTGACACGGTAGGGGTCACTGGTTCAATCCCAGTATCGCGCACCATTCCCGGATCCCCGGGGCCGGAAGTCCGGCCCCGGGGATTCTGCTTTCCGGGCCTCCCCCGCCGCGGTTCAGCGCACCTGTTCCACCGGGCGCACGAGCATCTCGTTGACCGCCGCGTGCCGCGGGCGGGTCACGATGTAGACGACGGCGTCGGCGATGTCGGCGGGCTTCAGCACCCCGCGCCCGCCCTTCGAGGTCGCATCCGGTGCGTACTCCGCACCCGAGGTCGTCATCTCCGAGGCGACCAGGCCGGGCTCCACGAGGCCGACCCGTACGTGGCGCTCGGCGTACTCCTGGCGCAGCGCCTCGCAGAACGCGCCGACCCCGTGCTTGGTGGCCGCGTAGACGTTGCTCTCCGGCGACGGGACCCGCCGCCCGGCCACCGAGCTGATCGTGACCACGTCGGCGACGCCGCGCGGCCCACCGGCCGCCGTCGCCAGGTGCGGCAGGGCCGCGTGCGTCGTCGACAGGACGCCCGTGAGGTTGACGTCGATCATCGTACGCCAGTCCGCGACGTCGGACTCGGCCGCCGGGCCCCAGGACCCGAAGCCGGCGTTGTTGACGAGGACGTCCAGCCCGCCGTGCTGCTCGACCACCGCCGCGACGGCGGCGTGCAGCGCGTCGTCGTCGGTGACGTCCACCGGGTGCACCGACGCCCTCGGCAGCTCCGTCGCCAGCGCCTCGAGGCGCTCCCGGCGCCGGGCCAGCAGCGCCACCGTCGGCCCCTCGGCGGCCAGCGCCCGGGCGGTCGCCTCGCCGATACCGCTCGACGCGCCCGTCACGATCACCGTCGTCCCGTCCAACCGTCCGCTCATGACAGCGGTGTACCCGCGGACCCGGCGACGTAGTGATCATCGCCGGGGTGCGGCGCAGCTCCCGGGAGCGGGTGCGTTATCGTGGGGCAGCACGCGCCGGAGACGGTGCGACTGCGGACGTAGCGCAGCTGGTAGCGCATCACCTTGCCAAGGTGAGGGTCGCGGGTTCGAATCCCGTCGTCCGCTCCACGTCACCACGGTCGCCACCCGTTGCGATGCCGGGCGAACCCACCCTCCGAGTCGATCACCTGTCCGGTGATCCAGGCCGCCTCGTCGGTGCACAGCCACGCGATCAGCCGGGCCGGGTCGTCGGGCTCACCGAATCGGCCGAACGGGAACATCGGGGCCATCGCCCGGAACGCCTGCGCGCCGAGGTAGCCGGTGTCGACCGGCCCCGGGTTCACCGTGTTGACCCGCAGCCGCCGGTCCGCGAGCTGGTCGGCCAGCGTCGGGGTGATGCCCGCGACGGCCGCCTTCGCCGCTGCGTAGGCCACCTCGCCCGGCATCGGCCCGCGTGCCTGCCCCGAGGTGAGCAGGACGGCCGCGCCGCCGGGGCGGGTGTCGTCGTGCGCGTTCGCCCACGCCTGGACCAGCAGGATCGACGCGCGGGCGTCGACCGCCCAGTGCCGGTCCAGCTCCTCGGACAGCTCCCCCAGCGGACCGTCGGAGCCCGACAGGGCCTGGTTGGCGACGAGCAGGTCGACCGGCCCGGTGAGCTCGCGGGCGGCGTCGAGCAGACGCTGCGGCGCGGCCGGGTCGGCGAGGTCGGCGTGCACCCCGGCGACCGGTGCCGTCGCGTGTCCCCGGACCTCCGCGAGAGCGGCGTCGACGTCGTCGGCGCCCCACTCCTGCGTCGCGTCGTGCGGGGCGAAGTGGTGCACGACGACGGCCGCGCCGTAGGCGGCGAGCCGGCAGGCGGTCGCGTGCCCGATCCCGCCGCGCCGGCCGCCTCCGGTCACGAGCGCGGTCCGGCCGCGCAACGGCATCGGGTCCCGGCGCAGCGTGCTCACTCCCCGACCCTGCCCGACCGGGGCGCGCCCGCGCGAGGGAGTTGTCGCCCCGCGCCGACGTCACCGGCCGGCGGCCCGGGGAGGCGCTTCGCGTGCGTCAGCCGCGGGCGGTCTCCGGGGTGATCGCGCAGCGCAGCCGAGCGGGCAGTGCCTGCGGGTCGGGGGCGCCGCCGTCCTGCAGCCAGCGGGTCACCGCACGGACGTCGTCGGTGCCGCGGACCGGGCCGACCGCGACCACCGGCGACTCGGGACGCGTGCGGGCGGCGTCGCACGCCTGCACCAGCACCATCAGCCCGGGCCGCCGCGCCGCGCAGACACCCGGCCCGAGCCGGCACCCCGCGGTCACGAGCACCCCCTGGGTGCTGTCCTGCACCACCGCGCGCAGGCCCTCGACCAGCACCTCGTCGACGCCGGGCAGGGCCGCGACGGTGCCGTGCGCGTCCTCGTCGAACCCCGACGGCGCGTGGGCGCAGGCCCCGCACCGGACCACCGTGAACCCGTCCACCGGCACCCCTTCCTGCAAACAGTAATCGTTGTCGATTACAGTCGACGGTAACACCCGCGACGCAGGAGGAACACCGTGAAGCCCGGCATCCACCCCCCGTACGGTCCGGTCGTCTACCGCGACACGTCCACCGGCGACGAGTTCCTGACCCGGTCGACCGAGACCTCGCGCGAGACCGTCGAGTGGTCGGACGGGAACACCTATCCCCTGATCAAGGTGGACACGACCTCGGCGTCGCACCCGTTCTGGACGGGCAACGCCCGGGTGCTCGACGCCGCGGGCCAGGTCGAGAAGTTCCGCCGCCGCTTCGGGGAGCGCACGCGCGGGTAGGCCCGCGTAGCGTCGGGAGGCATGCGCCGCCGCCGTCGCGAACAGGTCCGGGTCGTCACCGACCTGACCGAGCCGCTGACGGTCGAGCACGGTCGTCGCATCCGGATCCGGCTCGTCGCGATGGTGGTGTGGATCGCGGGCTGGATCGTCGCCGGCGCCCTGTGGCGCGACGGCTGGCTGGCCACCGCGATCCTGCTGACCAGCGGCCCGGGGCTGTGGATCCTGTGGTGGCTGTTCGTCCCGCCCCGGGAGCGGGGACGGCGCGAGCCGGTCGGGCGCCGGCCCCCACGGGCACTGCCCGGGCCGCGGGACCTGCGGGAGTGATCGGGTGGGCGGCCGCGGGGTTCCGCGACCACCCACCCCGGCATCCGGCGTCGTGGGCCGGAGGGTCATCCCGTCCTGCTGATCTCCACCATGTCCTCGCGCGGCACGACCTTCGTCCGCTCGCGGCCGCGTGCCTCGCCGAGGCCGCGCTCGTGCTTGTCGAGCGCGAGCCAGCCGGTCCAGGTGGTGTACGCCACGCCCCGGCGTTCCAGCAGCGCGTCGACCTCGGCCGGGTCGCGACGGGGCGCCCGGGGCAGCTGCGGCGCGTCGGCCAGCAGGCTCGCGACGGTCTCCGAGGCGCAGCCCTTGGTGTGCCCGATCAGCCCGACCGGGCCGCGCTTGATCCAGCCGACGGCGTAGACGCCGGGCATCTCCTGGCCGTCGATGTCGTGTACCCGTCCCTCGCGCTGCGGCAGCACGCCGTGCTCGTGGTCGAAGGGCAACCCGGCCAGGTGCGAGCCGGTGTAGCCGATCGCCCGGTAGACCGCACCGACCGGGAAGTCGGTGAACTCGCCGGTGTCGCGGACGTCGCCGTGGCCGGTGTACTCGGTGCGCTCGATCCGGATGCCCTCGACGTGGTCGGTGCCGAGGATCCGCTCGGGGCGCGAGAGGAAGTGCAGGTGCACCCGGCGCGGGTCGCCGCGCCGGTCCCGCAGCGCCCACCCCTGCAGGGTCCGCACCACCATCTCGACGTGCTTGGCCGAGCGGACCTCGGCCGCGGCGACGTCGTCGAACTCGACGTCGGCCGGGTCGACGACCACCTCGACGCCCGGCACGTGGTCCAGCTCGCGCAGCTCCATCGGACTGAACCGGGCGTGCGCGATCCCGCGGCGGGCGAACACGTGCACGTCCGTGGCCGGATTGACCGCGAGCCCGGCGTGGACCGAGTCCGGGATCTCGGTGCCCGACAGCCCCTCGGCGGTGCTCGCCAGGATCCGGGCGACGTCCAGGGCCACGTTCCCGGCGCCGATCACCGCGACCGACGACGCGTCGAGCGTCCAGTCCCGGGGCACGTCGGGGTGGCCGTCGTACCACTGCACGAAGCGGGCGGCGCCGTGGCTGCCCGGAAGGTCGACGCCGGGGACGTCGAGATCCCGGTCCCGCTCGCAGCCGGTGGCCGCGATGACCGCGTCGTAGTGGTCGCGCAGGTCGGACAGGGTGATGTCGGTCCCGAAGTGGACGTTGCCGAACAGCCGCACGCCGGGGCGGTCCAGCACGCGGTGCAGGGCGTGCACGATCTGCTTGATCCGCGGGTGGTCCGGGGCGACGCCGTAGCGGACCAGCCCGAACGGGGCGGGCAGCTTCTCGAACAGGTCCACGGCGACGTCGGCATCGGACTTCAGCAGGGTGTCGGCGGCGTAGACGGCAGCCGGACCGGCGCCGATCACGGCGACGCGCAGCGCAGTCATCGTTCTCCTCGGGTGTCGACGGACCCCCGAGGCTATAGCAAGGTAAGCCTTACCTAACTATGACACAGGCAACACCGTGCGCGGCAACAGATCCGGGAAGTGGCCGCCGACCCGCTCGGAGTGGCGTCGCCACTCCCGCGGGTAGCCCAGCGACACCTCGACGAACGGGACGCCGTCGACCGTGACCGTCCGCGGGATGTGCAGGTGGCCGTGCACGACCACCCGCGCCCGGTAGCGGCGGTGCCAGTCGGCCGTCGCCGTCGTACCGCACCAGAGCGCGAACTCCGGGTACCAGAGGACGTCGCAGGGCTCGCGGACCAGCGGCCAGTGGTTGACCAGCACCGTCGGCAGGTCCGGGTCGAGCGCGTCCAGGCGGGCCGCCGTCGACGCCACCCGGGCCGCGGACCACTCGGCCCGCGTGGCGTACGGGGCCGGATGGAGCAGGTACTCGTCGGTGCAGACGACACCGGCCGCGTACGCCGCGGCCAGCCCCTCCTCCGACGTCGTGGTGCCGGCGGGCAGGAACGAGTAGTCGTAGGGCACGAACAGTGACGCGACGACGGCCGGTCCACCCGGGCCGTCCCACACCGGCCACGCGTCCTCCGGGGTCAGCACCCCGACGTCCCGGCAGCGACGGACCAGCTCGTCGTAGCGGGCGACGCCGGCGAGCTGCTCGACCGCGTCGGCCCGGGCGTTCTTGGCGCGGGTCCAGAGCTCGTGGTTGCCCGGGGTCCACAGCACCTGCGCGAAACGCTCCCGCAGCACGGCGAGCGTGGCGACGACGCTCTCGATCCGCTCGTCGACGTCACCCGCGACGATCAGCCAGTCCCCCGGGTGACCCGGGTGCAGCCCCGCGGCGATGTCGGCGTTCTCCGCGTGCCGCACGTGCAGGTCACTGACCGCGAGCAGGCGCGGCTCCCCGACGGCGGTCACCCGCCATTGGTACCCGGTGGGGTCCGGCCCACCGTCCGCCGGGGCCGGAAACGTACCTACCCGCGGTAACTTACTGCTGGTAGCTTCGGAACCGAGCTCGACGACGAGGCGGGGAGGCCGGGATGGCGGCATCGCGGGGAGTACGACGGTGGATCCGGTGGGTGCTGCGGCACGGGGCGATGCGGCGGGAGGTGACCCGTCAGGCGGCCAAGGGTGACCTGGGCGCGCACATGATCATCAACCCGGACGCGGTCCGGGACCCGTACCCGGCCTACGAGCAGATCCGTGAGCAGGGCCGGATGGTGCGTTCCGCGCTGACCTGGACCACGGTCGACCACGAGATCACCACCGAGGTGCTGCGCAGTTCCGACTTCTGCGTCGGCCTGCGCATGCCGGAGAACGCGCCGGGCCTGCTGCGCGCGCTGCTCGCCGCGGGCGGGACCTGGCCGCTCGGGCCGGCCGAGCCGCCGTCGCTGCTGTCGATCGACCCGCCGGACCACAACCGGGTCCGCAAGCTGGTCACCCGCTCGTTCAGCGCCAAGGCGATCTCGTCGCTGCGCGGGCGCACCGAGGAGGTCGCCGCACAGCTGCTCGCCGACCTGGAGGCCCGCACCGGCGCCGACCGGCGGGCCGACGTCATCTCCGGCTACGCCTCACTGCTGCCCGCGACCGTCATCACCGAGATGCTCGGGGCGCCGGTGGAGATGCGGGAGAAGTTCCTGGAGTGGGGCGAGGGCGGCGCCTACTCCCTCGACATGGGCCTGGACTACGCGACGTTCCACCGCACCGAGCGCGACATCGATGCCCTCACCGACTGGATGGCCGGGCACTTCGAGCGGCTGCGCCGCGAGCCCAACGACTCCATCCTGTCCTCGCTGGTCGCCGCCTACGACCAGGAGGAGGGCCGGCTCACCCACGACGAGCTGCTGTCGCTGGCGATGCTGCTGCTCGCCGCCGGGTTCGAGACGACGGTCAACCTCATCGGCAACGGCACCCGGCTGCTGCTGACCCACCCCGACGAGCTCGCCCGGCTGCAGGCCGACCCGGCGCTGTGGCCGAACGCCGTCGACGAGGTCCTGCGCTACGACTCCCCCGTCCAGCGGACCGGGCGCGTCGCCGCGCGCGACACCGAGGTGTGCGGGTTCCCGGTCAAGCGGGGCGCGCTGGTGCTCACCCACCTCGGGGGCGCGAACCGCGACCCGGACGTGTTCCCCGACCCCGCCCGGTTCGACGTCGGGCGCGCGGGCGCGGACCGGCACGTGGCGTTCAGCCAGGGGATCCACTACTGCCTGGGCGCGGCGCTGGCGAAGATGGAGGGCGAGGTGGGGCTGCGGGCGCTGTTCGACCGCTACCCCGACCTGCGCGCCGACGGCCCGGCCGAGCTGCGCGGGACCCGGGTGCTGCGCGGCTACCGGACGCTGCCGGTCCGCCTGGGCGACGCCCGGGTCCCCGTCGACGCCTGAGCTCAGGCCCGGTTGGTGGCGCTGGTGACCGTCGTCGTCACCAGGCTGATGATCGACATCCCGATCACGAGGTGGATCACCGCGGTGGCGATGCGGACGGTCCAGGGTTGCTCGGTGAGGATCAGCGGGGACACCGCGGCCAGCGCGGTGAGCAGCCCCGCGATCCAGCCGAAGTAGGACATCGGGCTCGGCACCGCGACCAGCAGCAGGTGCGCGAGCCCGGTGGCCGCCAGCCCGGCGACCGCCGCCCAGATCGCGAGGCTCTGCGCCGCGGCCCAGCCGTCGAGCGGCTCGGAGACGGCCGGGGCCAGGTACGGGATCTGCAGCAGGACCTGCAGGATCAGCAGCCCCACCAGGGCGATCAACGCGGCGATCACCGCCGTCGCCACACCGCCGGCCCACAGCCGACCGGGGTTCACCCCGCTGCGGGGACGCGGCCGGGCGGCCTCCCGGCTCATCTCTCGGGTGCGGTCGTCGGCCTCGGACATCGTAGTACTCCCCCGGTCGCGGACGGGCCGTGCGCGGCGTCGGTGTGGCGCGGCGCGACGGGGACCACCCGGGCCCGGGTGATCACCTGTGGTGGGCAGCAGACTACGCCCCGCGAGGATGCCCCGTCGGCCCGCGCCGCAACGCGGCGAGCGCGGCCTCCGCGTCGGCGACCACGCGCTCGCGACGGCGCTCCAGGGCCTCCCCGGACTCGGCGCCCGAGCCCATGTTGCCCTGGGCGTAGCGCGTCCAGACCCCGGTCCCGATGCAGGCACAGCGCCAGTGCGCGAACGCCACCCAGTACGGCAGCTGGTCCAGCGCGCGCCCGGAGCGCTCGGCGTAGCGGGTGGCGACGAGGTCGCGGTCGGGCCAGCCGGGCGCCGCGGTCGGGCCGCTGGTGATCGCGGGCAGCGTGTCGCCCGGACGCTCCCAGGACGCCAGCAGCCACCCCAGGTCGGCCAGCGGCTCCCCCAGGGCCGCGAGCTCCCAGTCGAAGACGCCGGTGATCCGGCCGCCGCGGAACGACAGGTTCCCCGGCCGGAAGTCGCCGTGGGCGATCCGCGGCCCGCCGTCCGGCTCCGGCGGCATCGCCTCGACCAGCGCGGCGTGCGCGGCGTCGAGCGCGGCGAGGTCGGTGAACGCGCCCGCGTGCGCCTGCCGGTGCCAGCGGCGCAGCTGCCGTTCCAGGTAGCGGCCGGGCCGCTGCAGGTCGCCGAGCCCCACCTCGGCCGGGTCGACGGCGTGCAGCGCCGCGAGCACCTCGGCGGTGTCGAGACCGCAGGCCCGCCGCTCCGGTTCGGGGACGGCCTCGCCCGCGGCGCGGTCCCCCGGGACCACGCCGTCCACCCAGCCCATCAGGTAGAAGCCGGCGCCCAGCACCGCGGTGTCCGAGCACAGGGCGACCGGCTCCGGCACCGGGACCGCGGTACCGGCCAGCGCGGTCAGGAAGCGCCACTCCCGGCCCATGTCGTGCGCGGTGGCGAGCACGCCCCCGGTCGGCGGGCGACGCAGCGCGTACGGCGTGCCGCGGGCGTCGGTGACCCGGAAGGTCAGGTTGGAGTGCCCGCCGGAGATCCGCTCCACGGCCACCGGGCCGTCGCCGAGCTCGACCCGCGGCACCTCGGCGGCCAGCCAGCGGGTCAGGGCGACCGGGTCCACCCCGTCGTGTGCGTCGGTCATCCCCCGATGCAACATGATCGCCCCCGCGCCGACCACCCCCGTTTCGGGCGCGACGATTGCGGGCACCTCTCCCCTGATCATGACCGGTCGCGTCCGGCGCACCCCGGCGCCGTCGACGACGACCGGTGGGAGAGGAACCCGTGAGCGACCAGATCACCGTCACCCGCACCGTGTCCGCCACCCCGCAGCAGCTGTTCGCGCTGCTGTCCACCCCCACCCGGCACCAGGAGATCGACGGCGCCGGGATGCTGCGGGGCGTCGAGGGCTCGACGGAGATCAGTGGTGTCGGCGACGAGTTCGTGATGAACATGCACAACGGCGACCTCGGCGACTACCAGATGAAGAACACCGTCACGTCCTTCGAGCAGGACCGCGTGATCGGCTGGGCGCCGTCGATGCACCCGATGGACGCGAAGAAGGACACGATCGGCGACGTGCGCGCCGAGGGCCACACCTACACCTGGCACCTCGCGCCCGAGGGCGACGGCACGACGGTCACCCAGGTCTACGACTGGAGCGGCGTGCAGGACCAGGGCTTCCGCGGCTTCTTCCCGATGCTCAGCGAGGACCAGCTCGCGGACTCGATCGAGAAGGCCGGACGGGCCGCCTCCTCCTGAGACCGTCCACACCCGACGGCGCCGCACCGGTCACCGGGCGGCGCCGTCGTGCGTTCCGGCCGGGGTCGCCCTAGGACAGCGGCAGGACGAGGCGGGCGAGCAGCCGCTCGGCCTCCGCGGCCGGGTCCTCGGTGAGTCCTGTGTGGACCGGGCCGGGGCACACGATGGTGCTGCGTGCGGTGGTGAGACGCCGGAAGCGGCGTCCGATGTCCTCCCCCGCGCCGGGCCCGCGGGCGGCCAGTGCGCCGGTGGCGTGCCGGTCCGAGCGCGGTGGCTCGGGCACCGCGGCCACCGCGGCCACCGTCGCCAGCAGCTCGTCGACGGCGTCGGCGTCGGCGGTCGGGTCGAGCGCGGCCAGCCGGGCGCGGTCGAGGTGGACCCGCACCGCGAGGACGTCGCGGGCCCGGCAGTGCAGCAGCACCCCGGCGTTCATCGACTCCCCACGCTCCACCCGCGGCACGACCCGCAGCAGCGCGTAGTCGTAGGCGACGAGGCCGCTCACCGGCCCTCACCGCCGCCGACGCCGCCGATCCGGAGCCACGGCGGACGGCGTGGGGCACGGTCGACCGGCCGCGGCCTGCCCGCCGCCACCGTCGCGGCGACGCCCGGCAGCCACTCCCCGCGCGCCGCGACCCGGGCCGCGAGCGCCTGGACGTAGGCGGCGCGCACGGCGTCGGGGCCCCCGACGCCGTCGACGTCGGCGATCCACTCGTCGGGCACCAGCGCCAGCACCCCCTCGAGCAGGTCCGGGGTGACCAGCGGGGCGAGTGCGCCGTCCGCGGCGTCGAGGTCGGGGTGGGCGCCGAGCAGCACGTGGTCGCCGGCGTCGAACGGGCGGTGGGCGAACCGTGGCGCGGCCGACCAGTCGTGGGCGAAGGTGAGCGTCGCTCCGTGGTCGATCAGGTAGGGCCTGCGGTGCCAGAGCAGCATGTTCGAGTTCCGCCAGGAGCGGTCGACGTTGCCGACGAGCGCATCGAACCAGAGCACCCGACCGGCGAACCCGGGCCCGACGTCGAACGCGACCGGGTCCAGGTCGAGTGCCCCGGGCAGGAAGTCGACGGCCAGGTTGAGCCCGTGGGAGTTCCGGAGCAGCTCCTGGACCTCCTCGTCCGGCTCGGTGCGCCCGAGCGTCCCGTCGACGACGATCGTCGCGATCCGCGGGACGGGCAGGCCCAGCGCGCGGGCGAGCTCCCCGGACACGATCTCGTTGACCAGCACCGCGCGGCCCTGCCCGGCGCCGGTGAACTTGACCGCGTAGGTGCCGAGGTCGTCGGCCTCCATCAGCCCGGGCAGCGACCCGCCCTCGCGCAGCGGGGTCACGTACCGGATCGCGGTCAGCCGGGGCAGCGCCCGCCCCTCGGTCGTCCGCTCGTGGCTCACCCGCGGAGGTTAGCGCCGAGCACGGATGCGGCCCGCACCCCGTGGCGTCGGGGTGCGGGCCGTGGTCGCGCTCGCGGGCGGTCCGGGAGGAGGGTCACCGGCCCGCCCGGCTCCGGGGCGCGCGGGCGGACCGGGAGGTGCGGGTCAGACCGAGACGGTCTGGCGCGGGATCGCCTGGGTCTGCTCCATGCGGCGGGCGGCCTGGCGGGACAGGAGCTCGTCGACGCTGAGCCGGCCCGGGCCGGTGGACATGAGGATCAGCGTGGCGCAGATGATGGTGCCGACGAGCGCCCAGCCGTTGTCGGCCATGAACAGGCCGTTCTTGCCGTGGACGAACCAGATCGCGCCGGCCATCACGAAGGTCATCATCGCGCCGGGCAGGACCATGCGGACACCGAGGGCGACCGAGACCGAGAACACGAGCTCGACCACGATCGTGAACGACGCCGCGCCGATCGCCAGCGGGATGCCGAACTTCGCGAACACGGCGGCGGTGTCGAACAGACCGGCGTCGATCTTCTTCCACGAGTGCATGACCATGATGTAGGCCAGCAGCAGGCGGGCGACGAGCAGCGCGACGTCGCGCGGGGTTCCGGTCAGGGAGCGGTACACGGTTCCTCCAGGTACGAGATGATCACCGCGGGTGAGCTCGTCACCACGGACTGCACAAGATCCTAGAGGCACGAACGCGCTACGCCGCCCGGTTCAGCCACCCTGCGCGACGAGACGGCCGCAGCACGCGACGAGATGTACGCCACCGCGTGTCACCCGACCGGGGAGCGCTGTGGCCGGTGGCCCACACGGCACGACCGGTCGAGCGGTCGCCCCGATCCGGCGTCGTCGCAGGTCGCGGGCACGCTGCGTGTCCCTGTCGGAGCGGAGATCACCCGGACGTCGCAGTGACCGGCGACTCACCCACCCGGGGGTCACCGACCGTCGGGGCCACGTGCAGCCCGTCGATTCGGACAGACCGCTCGTCCCGCACGACCCTGCGCGCGCCGGGCGGTACGCCCGAGCGGCCCAGTGACGCGCCGCCGGGTCGTGCCGTCGCGCTCGGGCCCCGGCGCTGCGCCATGATGGCCGTCGTGTCCGACACGAACAGCCACGACATCACGGCGACCACGGAATGGACGGCGCTGACCGAGCACGCGGCGGAGGTCGAGCCGCGGCACCTGCGGTCGCTGTTCGACGACGACCCCGACCGCGCCGGTGCGCTCACCGCCACCGGGGCCGACCTGGTGCTCGACTACTCCAAGCACCGCATCACCCGCAACACCGTCGGGTTGCTGACGGACCTGGCGCGGGCGGCCGGGCTGCCCGCCCGCACCGAGGCGATGTTCACCGGTGAGCACGTGAACACCTCCGAGGACCGGGCCGTGCTGCACACGGCGCTGCGGCTGCCGCGTGACGCGTCGCTCACCGTCGACGGCCAGGACGTCGTCGCCGACGTGCACGCCGTCCTGGACCGGATGGGCGAGTTCACCGACGCGGTGCGCTCCGGGGCGTGGACCGGGTCCACCGGGCAGCGGATCCGCACGGTGGTCAACATCGGCATCGGGGGCTCCGACCTGGGGCCGGTCATGGCCTACGAGGCGCTGCGCGACTACGCCCAGCGCGACCTCGAGTGCCGGTTCGTGTCCAACATCGACCCGACCGACCTGTACGAGAAGACCCGCGACCTCGACCCGGCGACCACGCTGTTCGTCGTCTCGTCGAAGACGTTCACCACGCAGGAGACGCTGACCAACGCCCGCAACGCGCGGTCCTGGCTGCTGTCCGGGCTCGGGACGGACGACACCGGGGTCGTCGCGAAACACTTCGCCGCGGTCTCCACGAACGCGGAGAAGGTGTCGGAGTTCGGCATCTCCACCGACAACATGTTCGGGTTCTGGGACTGGGTCGGCGGCCGCTACTCGCTGGACTCCGCGATCGGGCTGTCGCTGATGTGCGCGATCGGCCGCGAGCACTTCGCGGAGTTCCTCGCCGGCATGCACGCCATGGACGAGCACTTCCGGCGCACCCCGCTCGAGCAGAACCTGCCGGTGATCTCCGGGCTGCTCGGCGTCTGGTACGCGAACTTCTTCGGCGCCGACACCCGCGCGGTGCTGCCGTACTCCCAGTACCTGCACCGGCTGCCCGCCTACCTGCAGCAGCTGACCATGGAGTCCAACGGCAAGTCCGTGCGCGGCGACGGCACCCCGGTCACCACGACCACCGGCGAGATCTTCTGGGGCGAGCCGGGCACCAACGGCCAGCACGCGTTCTACCAGCTGCTGCACCAGGGCACCCGGCTCGTGCCGTGCGACTTCATCGGATTCGCCCGCCCGCACCACGACCTGCCCGGCGAGGACGCCGCCGACTCCCACGACCTGTTCATGGCGAACCTGTTCGCCCAGTCCGCGGCGCTGGCGTTCGGCAAGACCGCCGCGGAGATCGAGGCCGAGGGCACCCCGGCCGACGTCGTGCCGCACAAGGTGATGCCGGGCAACCGGCCGTCGTCGACGATCCTGGCCGAGAAGCTGACCCCGTCGGTGCTGGGGCAGATCATCGCCTTCTACGAGCACGTCACCTTCGTCGAGGGCACGATCTGGGGCATCGACTCCTTCGACCAGTGGGGCGTGGAGCTCGGCAAGGTCATGGCCAAGCAGTTCGGCCCCGCGCTCCACGACCCGAACCCGCCGGACGCCGCCGAGGCCGGTCTCGACACCTCCACCGCCGCGCTGATCGGCCGCTACCGCGCCTGGCGTGGTCGCTGAGGCACCTCTCCGGCGGAGGAGCGTCGCCAGGGGGAGAATCGCCCGGTGAACGACCAACCGTCGGCCCCGCTGCGGGCCCGCGTCACCGGTCCGGTCGCTGCGGCCCTGCTCGTCCTCGCCGGGGTGCTCATCGCCCTGGCGTGGACGGGAGTGCTGCAGGGCGGTGACACCGAGACCGCCGTCGGGCTGGCCGCGGACCGGATCCCCGGCGTCACCGTGGTCGCGTTGGTCGTCACCGAGCTCGGCAACACCGTCGGGAGCACGGCGGTCGCGCTCGTCGGCGGGGCCGTGCTCGCGGTGCGCGGCCGGGTCGCGGAGGGCCTGTGCCTGGCCGCGGTCCCGCTCGTCGCCAGCGTGGTGTTCACGGTGGTCAAGCGGATCCTCGACCGGGCCCGTCCGCCGGCAGACCTGCAGGTGATGGCCGTGGCGAACGAGTCGCTGCCGTCCGGGCACGCGACAATGGCCGCCGCCGCATGGACGACGCTGGTGCTCGTGCTGTGGCCGGTGCTGCGGTCACGCGGCCGGGTGCTGCTCACCGCGTTCGCGGTGCTGTGGGCGGGGGCCGTCGGGTTCACCCGCATCTATCTGGGTGTGCACTGGCTCTCCGACGTGCTCGCCGGGTGGACGCTCGGGGCGGCGCTGGCGTTCACCGGGGTGACGGTGCTGTCGCTGGTGCTCGCCCGGCGGACCCGGCGACCGGACACCGCCGCGGCCTGACCCCGCGCGGCCCCACCAGGGCGCCGGTCAGCCCGCGGCGTCCCCGTCCGGCGTCGCGGCGCCGGTCAGGCCGCCGGTGATGCGCGTGGCCCGCTCCCCCGCCGCGGCGAGGGTGCGGGCGTGGTCGTGCCAGGCACCGATGTCGTCGCGCAGCCACGCCGCGCGCAACGCCTCGGTCGCCGTCGTCCACTGCCGCAGCAGCGCGACCCCCTCGGCGGCACCGCCGGCCCTCCGGTGGGTGCGCAGCGCGCCGGTCATGGCGAGCACGGCACGCATCGCGGTCGCGACCTTCCCGGTGATCTCGATCGGCACCGGGAGCCCCGCCGTGGCGTGCGCGACGGCGGCCGCGCGGGTCAGCAGCAGCACCACGGCCACGACCCCGACCAGCACGACGACGGCCGCCACCCAGAACGCCGCCCCCACCACCGGGGTGAACGCGAGCACCAGGACGACGAGCAGCAGCACCGGGACGACCCATCGCGCACCGCGGGCGGTCCGCACCAGGGTGTGGGCGCGGCGCTGGGCCGCGGGATCGGGTGGGGCGTCGTCGGCGCGCACGAGGCCGCGGTCGAGGAAGAGCAGAGCGGTGTCGGACGTGTCCGGCATGGGGTGATTGTGCACGGCCCCCGGTCAGACCTGCTCCTGCGGGCACCACCAGGTCGACCGCCCGCCGACGGTCCCGTGCACCATCTCGGCCCCGCAGCGCGGGCAGTGCCCACCCGGGTGCCGGTGCTCGACGACCTCACCGGTGTGCACGCCACCGTTCGCGACGGCCCGCTCCAGCGCGCGGTCGAGGTTGCGGTGCAGCCGGTCCAGGTCGGTGCGGGTCAGGTCGCGCACCGGGGCCTTCGGCGAGATCCGCGCCTGCCACAGCGTCTCGTCGGCCAGCAGGTTCCCGACGCCTGCCAGCACGGACTGGTCGAGCAGCCGTGCCTTCACCGCCGACGTGCCGCGCAGCAGCCGGTCGCGGAACTCGGCCGGCTTCATCCCCTCCGCGTCGGGGCCGAGACCGGACAGGTCGGGGTCGAGCCGGACCCGGCCGAGACGGCGCTTGTCGAACAGCCGGAACTGCCCGCCGTCGTCGAAGGTCATGGTGAACCGGTCCCACTCGGCCTTGCGCGGCTGCCGGTCGGGGCGGGCGGGGCCGCCGCCGATGCGCTCGCCGTCGGAGTCGGTGACGACGATCCGTCCGCCCATCCCGAGATGCACGCCGAGCGCGGGCCCCGCCTCGCCGTCGGCGGTCTCGGTGTCGCACCACATGGTCTTGCCGATCCGGTTCGCCCGGGTGAGCCGCCCGCCCCTCAGCGCCGAGGCGATGTCACCGGGCCGGTGCGGGCGGCAGACCCAGTCGTCGCGGTCGTCGACGACGGTGATCGTGCGGCCGACGGCCTCGGCGAGGACCGTGCGTGCGTTCTCCACCTCGGGCAGCTCGGGCATGACGGTCAGTGTGGCGTGGCCGGGGAACACGCGCGCGCCGGTCCGTCGTTGGGGCCGGTGTGACTGCTGGTGAACGGATGAAGGTGCGGGCGCCCGAACTGCGCGGACGGCGGTGGCTCAACACCGGCGGCGAGGACGTGACCCTCGCCGGGCTGCGCGGGCGGATCGTGGTGCTCGACTTCTGGACGTTCTGCTGCGTCAACTGCCTGCACGCCCTCGACGAGCTGCGGCCCCTGGAAGCCGAGTTCGGTGACGTCCTGACGATCATCGGGGTGCACTCGCCGAAGTTCCTGCACGAGGCGGACCCGGCCGCCGTCGAGGCCGCCGTGGAGCGCTACGACGTCACCCACCCCGTCCTCGACGACCCGGAGCTCACCACCTGGGACGCCTACGCCGCCCGCGCCTGGCCGACCCTGGCCGTCATCGACCCGGACGGGTTCGTCGTCGCCCGGATGGCGGGCGAGGGCCACGGCCCCGGGCTGGCCGCGCTGGTCCGGGAGCTGGTCGGCACACACGGCGACCGGCTGCGCCGCGGGGACGACCCGTACGTCCCGCCGCCCGCGCCGGACACCGCGCTGCGGTTCCCCGGGAAGGTCGTCGCGCTGCCCGGCGGCACGTTCCTCGTGTCCGACACCGCCCACCACCAGCTCGTCGAGCTGGAGTCCGACCTGGAGACCGAGGTGCGGCGGATCGGGTCCGGGGAGCGCGGGCTCACCGACGGCGCGACGGCGGCGGCCCGGTTCTCCGAGCCGCAGGGACTCCTGGTCCTCCCCTCCGGCGACGCCGTACTGGTCGCCGACACCGTCAACCACGCGGTCCGGCGGGTCGACCTGGCCGACGGCACCGTGTCCACCCTGGCCGGGACCGGTGAGCAGCTGCGCGAACGGGTCGCCGTCGGTGGCGCGTCGGCGCTGCTGTCCTCGCCGTGGGACCTGGCGTGGTGGAGCGGGACGGTCGTCGTCGCGATGGCGGGACCGCACCAGCTGTGGACCCTCGACCCCGCCACCGGCGAGGCCCGGGCCCTGGCCGGGACCACCAACGAGGGACTGCGCGACGGCGCGTTCGACGAGGCGTTCTTCGCCCAGCCGTCCGGGCTGGCCGCCGGCCCCGACGGGACGCTGTGGGTCGCCGACTCCGAGATCTCCGCGCTGCGCCGGGTCGGCGACGGCCCCGGGGCCGCGGTCGCGACGGCCGTCGGGCAGGGGCTGTTCGAGTTCGGGCACCGCGACGGCCCGGCCGCGCAGGCGCTGCTGCAGCACCCGCTCGGGGTGACCGTGCTGCCCGACGGCTCGGTCGCCGTCGCCGACACCTACAACGGCGCGGTACGCCGGTTCGACCCCGCGACGAACCTGGTCTCCACCCTGGCCGAGGGGCTCGCCGAACCGTCGGACCTGCTCGTCGACGGCGAGACGCTGGTCGTCGTCGAGTCCGCGGCGCACCGGCTGGTGCGGCTGCCCGTCCCGGCCGGGTCGCTGGTGTCCGGCGACGCCCACGTCGTCCGGCGGACCCCGACGGCCCTCGCCCCCGGCGTGGCGCTGCGGATCGGGTTCGCCCCGCCCACCGGGCAGCACCTGGACGACCGGTACGGCGACCCGACGTCGCTGACCGTGGCGGCCGACCCGCCGTCGCTGCTGCTGTCCGGCGGGGGCACCGCGACCGGGCTGACCCGCGAGCTGCGCCTGGACCCGGGCGTCGGCGCCGGGGTGCTGCAGGTCGCGGTGACCGCGGCGGCCTGCGACGACCCGTCGGACGGGTTCGCCGCCTGCCACCGCTACCAGCAGGACTGGGGCATCCCGGTGACCGTCGACGACGGCGGGTCCGCCGAGCTGGCGCTGGACCTGCGCTCGGTCTAGCCCAGCCAGGCCAGGACCGCCATCACGCGGCGGTGGTCGTCCGACGACGGCGGCAGCCCGAGCTTGGTGAAGATCGAGGAGATGTGCTTCTCCACCGCGCCCTGGGTGATCACCATGAGCCGCCCGATGGCGATGTTGGTGCGGCCCTGGGCCATGAGCTCCAGCACCTCGCGCTCGCGCGGGGACAGCTCGGCCAGGGGGTCGCGCCGGCGGCGCTTGGTGAGCAGCGCGGAGACGACCTCGGGGTCCAGCACGGTGCCGCCCGCGGCGACCCGGCCGAGTGCGTCGGAGAGGTCGGCGAGCTTGGACACACGGTCCTTGAGCAGGTACCCGACCCCGCCGCCGGCCTCCAGCAGGTCGGTGGCGTAGGACTCCTCGACGTACTGCGACAGCACCAGGATGCCGACCGACGGGAACCGCCTGCGGATCTCCAGCGCGGCCCGCAGCCCCTCGTCGGTGAACGAGGGCGGCATCCGGACGTCGACGACGGCCACCTCGGGCTGGTGCTCCTCCACCGCGGCGACGAGGGCGGTGCCGTCCCCGACGGCGGCGAGCACCGTCGCGTCCGCCTCCTCCAGCAGCCGGACCAGGCCCTCGCGCAGCAGCACCGAGTCCTCGGCGAGGACCACCCGCATCGTCATGGACCCATCCTGGGTCACGCGTCCCCCAGGCCGGCGACCGGGACCTCCGCGGTCAGGACGGTCGGGCCACCGGGCGGGCTGTCGACCTCCAGGCGTCCCTCGACGATCTCCAGCCGGTCGGCGAGCCCCGCCAGACCGTGCCCCTTGCCCGGGTGGGCGCCGCCGCGGCCGTCGTCGCGGACGCAGACCCGCAGCAGGGTCTCGTCGACGGTCACGGTGACCGTCACCGCGGTCGCGCCGGCGTGCTTGGCGATGTTGGTGAGCGCCTCGGTCACCACGAAGTACGCGGTGTTCTCGACCAGGGCGGGCAGCCGGGCGCCGTCGTCGAGGCCCACGTCGAGGTCGACCGGGACCGGGCAGCGCCCCGCGGCGGCCCGCAGCGCCGGTCCGAGCCCGCGGTCGGCCAGGATCGGCGGCGCGATGCCCCGGGACAGCGCACGCAGCTCCGAGAGCGCCTCGCGGCTCTGTTCCAGGGCCTCGTGCAGCAGCGGGCGGGCGCGCTCGGGGTCATCGTCGAGGCGCCGGACGGCGGACTCCAGGTCCATGCCGAGCCGCACCAGGCGCTGCTGCGGCCCGTCGTGGATGTCGCGTTCGAGCCGGCGCAGGGTCTGCGCCTCGGCCGCGACGGCCGCCCGGCGGCCGGCGGCCAGCGCCAGCGCGCGGGCCCGCAGCGCGGCGGTCTGGTTGGTGAGCAGGCCTCGGGCGAGCAGCGCGCGCACGTCGGTCAGCCAGCGCACGACCGTCGGCAGGGTCATCAGCAGCAGGACACCGAGCCCGGTGTTGAGCGCGACGTCGCCGAGGGTGGAGTCGATGCCGGTGATCGAGCCGAACAGCGTCCAGTTGTTCGGCCCGCGCGGCAGCGACCACTGCCAGAACACGTAGAACAGCCCGCCCAGGCCGGTGACCGACCACACCAGCGCGATCGCCGCGGTCACCGTCCGCACCGGCAGCGCGGTGACGGCGTGCGCGACGTCGCGCCAGCTCTGCGGGTCGGCCAGGGCCCGGAACAGCCGCCCCATCAGCGAGCGCCCGCGGTTGGGCCGGTAGTGGTGCGGCGGGAGCGGGCCGCCGGTCGCGGCCTCAGTGGCCCGGCGTTCCAGCTCGGCGAACCCGCGCGCCGCGGCCAGCAGCCCGACGGTGATCGGCAGCCCGATCCAGATCACGAACGTCCCCGCGCCCAGCACCAGCCCGACCAGGACCACGACCCCGCTGACGACCGCCAGCGGCAGCCCGGTCAGCAGGTAGGCCATCTGGGCGCCGAGCCGGGTGCGCCCCGGCCACGACGACGGCCAGCCCGGCGGGTGCGGCAGGTGCAGGCCGCCGTCGCGCAGCAGGTACTCGCGCAGCGCGCCGTTGCCCCAGCCCTCCAGCGCGCGGACCAGGTGCGGGTCCAGGTGGCTGCCGCCCGGCTCGTCGGGGGCGGGGCGGGGGCGGGTGGCGAGGTCGCGGTCGGCCGGCTCCTCGGACATGCGGTCCTCCTGCTCGGCGCGGCACGGGTGCACCCCGAGGATAGGCGGTGACGAACACCCCGCCGGGGTCGCGTGGGACGGGGGCGACATGGTGAGCTACCCCTCGGTAACAGACGCGACGACGCGAGAAGGTGTGCCCGTGGACCCCGCCGACCTCACCGACGTCCTGGACTCCGTCCGTGACTTCATCCGCACCGAGGTGGTGCCGCAGGAGGAGCGGATCGACGCCGAGGACGCCGTCCCCGAGCGCATCGTCGCCCAGTGCAAGGAGATGGGCCTCTACGGCTTCACCATCCCCGAGCAGTACGGCGGCCTCGGCCTGACCGCCTCGCAGGAGGTCCGCCTCGCGTTCGAGCTCGGCTGGACGACCCCCGCGCTGCGCTCGCTGTTCGGCACCAACAACGGCATCGCCGGGCACGTGCTGCTGGAGGGCGGCACCGAGGAGCAGAAGAAGCAGTGGCTGCCCCGGCTCGCCTCCGGCGAGGTCACCGCCTCGTTCGGGCTGACGGAGGCCGACGCCGGCTCCGACCCCTCCTCGCTCACCACCCGGGCCGTCCGCGACGGCGACGGCTGGGTCCTCAACGGATCCAAGCGCTACATCACCAACTCCCCCGTCGCCGACGTGATCATGGTGTTCGCGCGGACCGACCCGGACGCCCCCGGCAACCGCGGCATCTCCACCTTCCTCGTCCCGAAGGGCACCCCCGGCCTCTCGGTCGGGCCGAAGGACCACAAGATGGGCCAGTTCGGCGCCTGGACCGCCGACGTGTACCTCGACGACGTCCGCGTCCCGTTCGAGAACGTCGTCGGCGGCGAGGAGGGCATCGACAGGGGCTTCCTCGTCGCCGCGAAGTGCCTCGCCCACGGCCGGCTGCACATCGGCGCGGTCTGCGTCGGGATGGCCGACCGGCTGGTCCACGAGACCGTCGAGTTCGCCCGCACCCGCGAGCAGGGCGGCAAGCCGATCGCCCGGTTCCAACTGGTCCAGGGCCTGGTCGCGGACTCGGTGACCGACGCCCGCGCGGGCCGCGGCCTGGTCCTCGACGCCGCCCGCAGCTTCGACGACGGCACCGACATGGTCTCCGGGCCCGCCGCCGCGAAGTACTTCTGCTCGGAGATGGTGGGCCGGGTCGCCGACCGCGCGGTGCAGGTGCACGGCGGGGCGGGCTACATGCGCGGCGTCGCCGTCGAACGGTTCTACCGCGACGCCCGGCTCTTCCGGATCTACGAGGGGACCAGCCAGATCCAGCAGGTCATCATCGCCCGCGACGCGCTCGGCCGCGCCGCCCGGGGCTGACCGCGCCCCGCGCCCCACACCGCCCCCGCACCGCTCCGCCCCCGCCCTCCGGGTAGCTCCCAGGGTCACTCTCGTAGCGCTCTAAGCCACGAAAGTGACACTCGGGGCAGCTCCGGTCGGGAGCGGCGCGAGGATGGTTGTCCACAGGGGAGGAAGTCGTCCCGGTTGCGGGGCCGGACGGGGGCACGCTGGTCGGGTGCCCCGACGCAGCGCCCCCTCACCCGCTGAGGTCCTGTCCGAGCTCCGCGAACCCGTCGTCCCGGTCCGTGAGCTCGAGAGGCTGGGCCTGGACCGCAGGACGATCGCCCGCCGCTGCCGGCCGGGCGGGCCGTGGCGCAGTCTCTGTCCCGGGGTCGTCAAGCTGTCCAACGGCTCCGTGGTCCGAGACGACCGGCAGCGGGCAGCCCTGATCGTCGCCGGGCCGGACGCGATGCTGACCGGGCTCGACGCCCTGCACCTGCACGGTGTGCGCACCGCGCCGCCGCCCCACGGCCCGGTGCACGTGCTCGTCCCGCACGACCGTCGCCGCGGAAGGTGGTCGGTGGTGCGGACGGAACGGACGCGGCGTCTGCCGGTCCCGGGAGCACGCCGGCACCCGGTCGCACCGGTGGTGCGCGCGGCAGTAGACGCGGCTCGGTGCTCCCGCGATCGCGACTTCGTCCGGGACCTGTTCGCCGATCTCCTGCAACACGGGCACGGCACGATCGACGAGCTCCGGGAGGAGCTGGCTGTCTGCAGCAGCCGGGGAGCCGCCCTGCCCCGGGCGGTCCTCGGCGAGATGACCGCGGGAGTGCGCTCCGTGGCCGAGGCCAGGGCGCGGAAGCTGGTGCTCCGCAGCGGTCTGCCGGTGCCGCGGTCCAACGTCCGCCTGACCGACCGGCGTGGCGTCCTGATCGCCGTCGTCGACTTCTGGTGGCCGGACGCGGGTCTCGCCTGGGAGATCGACTCAATCGAGTTCCACCTCTCTCCGGAGGACTACGCGCGCACCGTGCGCAGGCGGGCCGCCCTCAGCAGGCACGGTGTCGTCGTGGTGCAGACGCTGCCCTCGGACCTGCGACGACGACCGGCCGAGATCGTCGACGAGCTACGCCGATGTCACGCCCGCGCTCTCGCCCAGCCCCGCCCCGACGTCGTCCACCTCGACGACGCCGCCTGAGCCGCGGGGCGACCCCGGGGTGCCCCCAGGGGAACTCTCGTGGCTTAGAGCGCTACGAGAGTTCCCCTGGGGGCAGGCCGGGGGGCCCGCGGACGTGAAAGGCAGCAGCTGGGACGACGAACGGCCCCGCCCGGGGATCCCGGGCGGGGCCGTCGTGGGCTGCGGTCGATCAGTGGGCGGCGGGGCCCCGGTGGTACTCGAACACCAGGCCGCCGACGGCGATCAGCACCAGCGTCATGCCGATGACGATCATCCAGGCGTACCAGAAGGCCACACCCAGGGCGGCGAAGGCGGCCGCGGCGGCCAGGCCGAGCGGCCAGTAGCTGCCGGCGGAGAAGAATCCCACCTCGCCGGCACCGTCGGAGACCTCGGCCTCGGGGTTGTCCTCGGGGCGCTCCTCGAGGCGGCGGGAGACGAACCGGAAGTACGTGCCGACGATCAGCGACAGACCGGCGGTCAGCCACAGCGCGGTCACGCCGACGACCTCACCGGCGATGAACATGTACGCCAGCGCGGCCAGGATGAAGAAGCCGGTGACGATCTCGAAGAGCCGGGACTCGATCTTCATGGGTGCGCGTCCTCCCTCAGCCCGTGACCTGCGCGGCCAGCTGGCCACGGTCGGTCGAGAACGGCTGCGTGCTGATCGCCTCCGGCGCGCACCACTCGCCGCAGTTCAGCGCCTGCAGCGCCTCGCCGGTCGAGTAGGCCTGCCCGGTCTGCGGGTTGGTCTCCTTGCGGAGCTGGATGTACCGGTCGAACAGCGCGGGCTCCAGGGCACGCACCTCGAAGTTCATCTGCGAGTGGTACGTGCCGCACAGCTCGGCGCAACGACCGACGAACGCACCCTCACGGTCGATCCGGTCGATGATGTAGCTGTTGTCCTGCTCGTTCCGCTCCGGGAACGGGAAGACGTCGCGCTTGAAGAGGAACTCCGGCACGTAGAACGAGTGGATCACGTCGGGCGAGCGCTGCGTGAACTGGATCGACCGGTCGGTCGGGAGGACCATGATCGGGATCGTGTCGCTCGTCCCCAGCGTGCTCACCGGGCGTCCGCCCTGGCCGGCCTCGTCGGGGTAGGAGAACTCCCAATTCCACTGGAACCCGACGATGTCGACCCGCAGGTCGGCCGGGCCGGCCGCGGTCGGGTTCTCCTTGTCGATGTAGTTCTGCACGTTCACCGTGAAGCCGAAGAGCACGGCGACGATGACGGTGGGGATCGCCGTGAAGACGAGCTCGACCGGCAGGTTGTACTGCGTCTGGCGCGGCAGCGAGCCGTCGTCGTCCTTGCGCTTCCGGTGCAGGATCATCGCCCAGAACATGGCGCCCCAGGTGATGACACCGACGACCAGCGCCGCGATCGCGGACCAGGTCCACAGGTTGCGCATCGACTCGGCCTCGGGGGTCACCCCCTCGGGCCACCCGAACCGGATGACCTCCTGGACCGAGCAACCGGCCAGAGCCGGAGCCGCCAGCAGGCCGACCACGGCCACCTTCGCCGCCCGGGCGATCCGGGAGCGGCCTTCGGTTCGGGCCACTGCACGCCGCCTTCCTGTCGTCTCCTGCGTACGCCGCACTGCCAGCACGTTCTTCCTTGCTCCGCCGTCACGACACCGCGGTCGAAGGGGATCATGTGCCACCCGTATGGAGCACCGTCTTCGACCTCGCGTAGAGCCTAGACGAACCCCGGTCGGGCCGCGCCCCCCGGGGGTTCCCGGACAGGGCGTGAACGTCGTCACCGCCGCAGGGGAAACAGGCAGTCTCGCAGCGGGAAGACCGTTTCGCACCGGGGCGCGCGAGACCCGTCCGGCTGACTCGGCATACTGACCGGTGTGTGCGGACTGCTGGGATTGCTGACCGCCGGGGCGGACGCCGCGACCCGGGTCGACCCGATCGCCGACGGGCTACGCTGTGCGCGGCATCGGGGACCCGACGAGAGCGAGACGTGGAACGACCACGACCTCGTCCTCGGGTTCAACCGGTTGTCGATCATCGACGTGGACCATTCCCACCAACCCCTGCACTGGGGGCCGGTGCCGGGCGAGGACACCCGCTACACCATCGTCTTCAACGGCGAGATCTACAACTACCTCGAGCTCCGCGAGGAGCTGATCGAGACCTACGACGCGGCGTTCGCCACCGACGGCGACGGCGAGGTCATCGTCGCGGCGTTCCACTACTGGGGCCCCGACGCCGTACAGCGCCTGCGCGGCATGTTCGCCTTCGCCATCTGGGACGTCGTGGAGCGCGAGCTGTTCCTGGCCCGCGACCCGTTCGGCATCAAGCCGCTGTTCCTGGCCACCACCCCGGTCGGCACCGCGTTCGCCAGCGAGAAGAAGTCGCTGCTGTCGCTGGCCGGTGAGCTGGAGATCGGGCTGGACCTGGAGCCGGCCGCGCTGCAGCACTACCTGACCCTGCAGTACGTGCCCGAGCCGATGTCGCTGCACCGGATGATCTCGCGCGTCGAGTCCGGCACGCACGTCACCGTGCGCCCCGGCGAGGAGCCGCTGCACCAGCGCTACTTCGCGCCGAAGTTCATCTCGCTGCCCAGCCACGCCCCGGCCAGCGCCGAGGCGGAGGCGATCGTGCACGGCGAGATCGCCGACGTGCTGCGCGACTCGGTCGCCAAGCACATGCGGGCCGACGTCACCGTCGGTGCGTTCCTGTCCGGCGGGATCGACTCCACCGCGATCGCGGCGCTCGCCAAGGAGCACAACCCGAACCTGATCACCTTCACCACCGGGTTCGAGCGCGAGGGCTACTCCGAGGTCGACGTGGCCGCGGAGTCCGCCGCCGCGATCGGCGTGCGGCACGTGGTCCGCACCGTCAAGCCGGACGAGATGATGGAGGCCCTGCCGCTCATCATCTGGTACCTCGACGACCCGGTCGCCGACCCGGCGCTGGTCCCGCTGTGGTTCATCGCCCGCGAGGCCCGCCAGCACGTCAAGGTCGTGCTGTCCGGCGAGGGCGCCGACGAGCTGTTCGGCGGGTACTCGATCTACCGCGAGCCGCTGTCGCTGTCGCCGTTCGAGAAGGTCCCCGGCACGCTCAAGCCGCTCATGCGCCGGGCGTCGCGCAAGATGCCCGAGGGCATGCGGGGCAAGGACCTGCTGCGCCGCGGGTCGCTGTCGATGGAGCAGCGCTACTACGGCAACGCCCGCATCTTCCGCGACGACCAGCTCCACGAGGTCCTGCGCGGCTACGACCCGCGGGTGTCGCACCAGGACGTGACGGCGCCGCACTACTTCGCCAGCCACGACTGGGACCCGGTCGCCCGGATGCAGCACGTGGACCTGTTCACCTGGCTGCGCGGCGACATCCTGGTCAAGGCCGACAAGATGACGATGGCGCACTCGCTGGAGCTGCGGGTGCCGTTCCTCGACCCCGAGGTCTTCGACATCGCCTCGTCGCTGCCGCAGTCGCAGAAGATCACCCACGGCTCGAACGGCACGACGAAGTACGCGCTGCGCCGGGCCTGCGAGGGCATCATCCCGTCGCACGTGCTCAACCGGCCGAAGCTCGGCTTCCCGGTGCCGATCCGGCACTGGCTGCGCGACGAGATGTACGCCTGGGCGCGCGACATCCTGCAGAACTCCGGTGCCGGGCACCTGATCGACCTGCAGGCCGTGCACCGCATGCTCGACGCGCACCGCGAGGGCCCGGTCGACCACTCCCGCCGGATCTGGGCGGTGCTGGTCTTCCTGCTGTGGCACGGGATCTTCGTCGAGAAGCGGATCGTGCCGGAGGTCCCGACCCCGACCTACCCGGTCAAGATCTGAGCGGTCCCCGCACGACGGACGGGCCGGCACCCCTGAGGGGTGCCGGCCCGTCGGCGTCCGGAGGGGGTCAGGCGGGCAGGACGGCGCGCAGCTCGTCGGCCGCGGCCTCGCCGAACGCGTCGGCCAGGCGGGTCAGCGCGGCGTCGCGGTCCCAGGTCCACTCCTGCGGGCCGTCGGACTCCAGGACGTAGGTCGCGATGAGCGCACCCAGCTGGGCCGAACGCTCCAGCGACAGCCCGGCACCGAGCGCGGTCAGGAATCCGGCGCGCCAGGCGTCGCCGACGCCGGTCGGGTCGACCAGCTCGGTCGGCGGGACGACGTCGATCCGGGTCTCGGTGCCGTCGGCCTCGACGATCAGCGCGCCCTTCTCGCCGAAGGTGGTGATGCGGGTGCCGACCTTGGCGCCGATCTCCTCGGCGGTCCAGCCGGTCTTCTTGAGCAGCAGCTCGAACTCGTAGTCGTTGGTGACCAGGTACGTCGCGCCCTCGATGAGGCGGCGGACCTCGGGGCCCTCCATCCGGGCGAGCTGCTGGGAGGGGTCGGCGAGGAAGGGGTAGCCCTGGGTGCGGCACTCGTCGGTGTGGCGCAGCATGGCCTCGGGGTCGCTGGCACCGATGAGCACCAGGTCGAACCCGCCGACGCGCTCGGCGATCGGGGCGAGCTCGATCTCCTTCGACTTGGCCATGGCGCCGGTGTAGAAGGACGCGATCTGACGCATGTCGTCGTCGGTGGTGCAGACGAAGCGGGCGGTGTGGACGTCGTCGTGGGTGTGCACCCCGGAGGTGTCGACACCCAGGTCGTCGAGGACCTGCTTGTACTCGGCGAAGTCGGCACCGACGGCGCCGATCAGCACCGGGTTCTGGCCGAGCACACCGAGCGCGAAGGCGATGTTGCCGGCCACGCCGCCCCGGCGGACCGTCAGGTCGTCGACCAGGAAGCTGACCGAGATCCGGTCCAGCTGGTCGGCCAGGATCTGCTCGGAGAACTTCCCCGGAAAATGCATGAGGTTGTCGGAGGCGATCGAACCCGTCACGGCAATAGGCACACCGGGGACCCTACGTCACCGACGGCGAAGGGCCCCGCCGGAGATCACCGGCGGGGCCCTTCGGAGGTGCTGCTGTGCGACGTCAGTTGAAGCTGTCGCCACAGGCGCAGGAGCCGCCCGCGTTCGGGTTGTCGATCGTGAAGCCCTGCTTCTCGATGGTGTCGACGAAGTCGATCGTGGCGCCCTGCAGGTACGGGGCGCTCATCCGGTCGACGCCGACCTTGAGACCGTGGAAGTCACGGAAGAGGTCACCGTCGAGCGACCGGTCGTCGAAGAAGAGCTGGTAGCGCAGGCCGGCACAGCCACCGGGCTGCACGGCGATGCGCAGGTGCATGTCGTCGCGGCCCTCCTGCTCGAGCAGGGTGCGCGCCTTGACGGCAGCGGAGTCGGTCAGCTCCACGCCGTGCGTCTGCTCCGTGGTCGCGCCCGCGTCCAAGGTGTTGTCAACGGTCATGACTCTCCCAACAACGTGCGTGGTCCGCCCTGTTCCCACCGGGCGTCGGAATCCATAGTACGACGTCGGGCCGGTCCGCATCCGTGCGGAGACCGTGCGAATCGCCGACGGGCGGGTGACGGGGCTCACCGGCTCCAGCGCGGTGCGACACGTTCCGCCAGGTCGGCGAGTGTCCCGGCCGGGTCCGCCATCGAGGCCTCCAGGCCGAACTCCTCCGCGACCCCGAACGCCGCGTCGACCCCGGCCGCCGCGGCCTCCCGGCGGCCCACGCTGACCTGACCGGCCAGCACCACGCACGGCGTCCCGCGGTCGGCCGCGCCCCGGGCGACGGCGGTGACGAGCTTCCCGCGCAGCGACTGCCAGTCGAAGCTGCCCTCCCCGGTGACGGCGACGTCGGCGGCGTCCAGCTCGGCGTCGAGCCCGACCAGGCCGCGGACCAGCCCGGCACCGGACTCGACCCGCGCCCCGAGGGCGAGCAGCGCGGCGCCGAGACCACCCGCGGCGCCGGCCGAGGGCAGGTCGCGCACCTCGCGCCCGGCCAGGTCGGCGAGGACCCCGGCGAACACGGTCAGCGCGGCGTCCAGCTCGGTGACGGCGGCGTCGTCGGCGCCCTTCTGCGGGCCGAACACGGTGGCGGCGCCGTGCGGTCCGAGCAGCGGGTTGTCGACGTCGCTCGCCGCGACCAGCGTCATCCCGCCCAGGTCGGGGGTCCCGTCGAGACGGGCGCAGCAGTCCAGGGCCGCGCCGCCGGGCGGGAGCGGGAGGCCGTCGTCGTCGACGGGGACGGCGCCGAGCGCGGCCAGCAGACCGGCGCCGCCGTCGGTGGTGGCGGACCCGCCGAGCCCCACGACGGCGGTGGTGACGCCGGCGTCGCGGGCGGCGGCGAGCAGCTCCCCCACCCCGGACGTCGTCGCGGTGCGGGCGACCCCGGGGACCCGGTCCTCGCGCGGGACGTGGTGCAGCCCGCACGCCGAGGCGCACTCCAGGTAGGCCGTGTCGCCGACGCGCAGCCAGGACCCGGTCACCGGGTCACCGAGCGGGCCGGTGACCTCCAGCTCGTGCACGGTCCCACCGAGCGCGGTGTGCAGCACCTCGGCGAAGCCGGTGCCGCCGTCGGCGAGGGGGACGATCGCGACGTCGGCTCCGGGCACGCCGCGCCGCCAGCCCGCGGCGATCGCCTCGGCCGCCTCCCGTGCGCTGAGGGTTCCGCCGAAGGAGTCGGGAGCCACCACGATGCGCATGCGGGGCAGGCTAGCGGCGGCCCGTAGTGTGGACACCTGTGAGGTTCCTGCGCCGCTCCGAGAGCTCCGACCAGGCCGGTCAGACGGCCGTCGAGTCCCCGGCGGGCACGGACGCTGCGGAGACGGAGGACGAGGGCGCGACCCGCTCGCGTCCCCACACCACCCCCGGCAAGGGCCGGGCGACACCGAAGCGCCGTGACGCCGAGGGCAGGCGGCGCGGTCCCGCGCCGCCCCCGCCGCGTACGCAGCGGGAGGCCGCGAAGCTGGCCCGCGCCACCCGGCCGTCGAAGGACGAGCGCCGGGCGAAGGCGCTGGAGCGCCGCAAGCGGATGGACGCCGGCGACGACCGCGTGCTGCTCCCCCGCGACCGCGGCAAGGTGCGGGCGTACGTGCGCGACATCGTCGACTCGCGCCCGCACGTCATCGGGCTGTTCCTGCCGCTGGCCGCGCTCGTGCTGGTCGCCGCGCTCATCCAGAACCCGGTGATCCAGCAGTACGTCACGCTGTTCACGTTCCTGATGCTGATCGTGATGGTCGTCGAGGGCACGCTGCTGGGCATGCAGGTCCTGAAGAAGGCCCGCGCGAAGTTCCCCGACGAGGAGATCAAGGGCCTCGGCACCGGGTGGTACGCGTTCTCCCGCGCCACCCAGCCGCGCCGCATGCGGGTGCCCAAGCCGCGCGTCAAGCGCGGCGACACGGTCTGACACCGTCCCGGCGGGCCCCTGCTCTCAGAGCACGAGCGGCCCGCCGGGCAGGTCCAGCACGGCCTGCAGCGACGGCGACTCCCCCGCGACGACCTCGGCCTCCCCACCCGCACCGACCGCGTCGAGCAGTGCGGTCACCCGCTCCGGCTCGGGGTGGGTCAGGCGCAGCGTGCGCAGGCTCGCCGGGACCGGCAGGTCCGACGACGGGTGCCGGGTGGCGCCCCAGTCGATGAGGAACGGCAGCACCCCGCCCGCGTCGTCGGGCGGGAACGCGAGCCGCCACGCGAGCAGCGTGCCGTCCGGGCGCCTGCGGGACATGTCCCGGGCGGGTCCCGGGTCGTGCCCGGCGGCGCGGGCCGCGTCGAGCGCGGCGTCGAGGTCGTCGACACGCACCGCCCAGGTCACCAGCGCGGGCGCGGTCAGGGTGTCGATCCGGAACGGGCGCGGTGCGTCCGGCTCGTCCTGCGCGGGGTCGGGGCCGACCACCTCCAGGTACCGGCCCGGCCCGATCCCGGCCAGCCGGTTGCGGGTGCCGACACCGACGTGCGGCCCGCCCTCGAGCGTGTGGAGATGACGTCCGGCCAGGTCAGCGGCGGTGTCGTCGACGTCGGGGGTGGCCAGGACCAGATGATCGAGCACCTTCGCGACGCTACCGGGGACCGGTAGGACACGATGTGCGGCGTGACTCCTCCCGTCGAACTGCGGACGCTCGTGCTCGGGGGCACGCGCTCCGGCAAGTCGCGGCACGCCGAGGAACTGCTCGGCGACGACGCGGCGGTCCGCTACCTCGCGACCGGCCGGCGGATCCCCGGCGACACCGACTGGGACGCGCGCATCGCCGCGCACACCGCCCGGCGTCCCGCCCACTGGACCACCGAGGAGGTCGGCGGCACCGAGCTGTCCGCCGCACTCGCCCGGCCCGGCCCGGTGCTGGTCGACGACCTGGCGACCTGGCTGACCGGGGTCCTCGACGACGCCGGTGCCTGGGACGCCCCGGTCGTGCCCGCCACGGTCGACGCCGCCGTCGACGGCCTGGTCGCCGCGGTCGCCGCCGCACCGGGACCGCTGGTGCTGGTCTCCGCCGAGACCGGGCTGGGGGTCGTGCCGGACACCCGCGCCGGGCGGCTGTTCCGGGACCGGCTGGGTGAGCTGAACGCCGCCGTCGCGCGGGTGTGCGACGACGTCGTGCTGGTGGTGGCGGGGCGGGCGCTCACCCTGCCGACTCCCGCCGTCACCGAGCCGGGCGCCGGTGTCGCCCCGACACCCGTCCCCACGGCGTCGGCCGCGGGACCACCCGCCGGTCCCGTCCTGGCGGGCCCCACCTCCGGGCTCGACGCCGCGGGAGCAGGCGCGCCCGGCCCCGCCGGCGGGTCCGCGACTCCCGAGAGGACCGGTGTCCCGGCTGCCGGAGCCGGCGGGCCCGTCGGCACCGACGTCGCCGACCCCGACGGCGACGTCGCGGGCACCCCCGCCGGGGTCCCGGGTGCGGTCCTCCCCACGACCGGGGCGGCCGCGGGCGCCGTCGCGGGAGCCGCGACGACCCCCGCCTCGGTCACCGAGTCCGACGTGGAGATCGTCCCGGTCACCGTCGGGCGGCCGGACTCCCGCAGCCGCCGTGCGGCCGTCGCCCTGGTCGAGGGGCTCGCGATGCCCACGGGCGGGCTCGGCAGGCTCGGCGAGCTGGGCGTGTGGCTGGCGTCCTGCCAGGGCACCTGTCCCCCGCAGGCGCCCGTGCGCGCCCGGGTGGTGCTGCTCGCCGCCGACCACGGCATCGCCGGGAACGGCGTCTCGGCCTACCCGCCGCAGGTGTCCGCGGTGCGCGCCACCGCCGCCGCGGCCGGACGGCTGCCGGTCACCGTCGCCGCGCGGGCCGCCGGGGCGACCGTGCGGGTCGTCGACGTCGGTCTCGTGTCCGGGGCCGACGGCGCCGAGCCGGGCTGGCTCGTCGCGCACGGCACCGGCCGGATCGACCGCGAGGACGCCCTGGACGGTGAGCGCGCCACCGCGGCGTGGCTGACCGGGCGGCGGCTGGCCGACGCCGAGATCGACGCCGGCGCGGACCTGCTGATCCCGGCGACGCTCGCCGTCGGCGTGACGACCCCCGCCGCCACGCTCGTCGCGGCCGTGACCGGGGCCGAGCCCGTCGCCGTCGTGGGGCGGGCCTCGGGGATCGACGACCGCGCCTGGATGCGCAAGGCCGTCGCGATCCGCGACGCGCTGCGCCGGGCCCGTCCGCACCTGCGCGACCCGCTGGCGCTGCTGCGCACGGTCGGCGGCACGGACCTGATCGTGCTCGCCGGGTTCCTCGCCCGGGCCGCGGAGCGCAAGGTGCCCACGGTGCTCGACGGTCTGGCCGTCGGCGCGGCGGCCCTGCTCGCCGACGAGCTGGCCCCCGGAGCCAAGGACTGGTGGGTCGCCGCGCAGCCGTCGACCGAACCGGCCGCGACGCTCGTCCTGGAGCACCTGTCGCTGGTGCCGCTGCTGGACCTGGCGGTGCGCACCGAGGACGGCACCGCCGCGGTGACGGCGCTGCCGCTGCTGGTCACCGCGGCGCGGCTGCTCGCCGAGACCGGGACCGCGCAGGACACCGGCGTCGTCCCGGGTGACGTGACGGTGCCGGCAGGCGCCGGCCGGTGAGCGGACCCCGGCCCGGTCCCCTCGCGGGGCTCGCGCTGGCGGTCAGCTGGCTGACCGTCGTGCCCGCCCGGGTCCGCACCTCCGACGACGGCGCGCTGCCCGACGGCGTCGCCGCGGCCGCCCTGCGCTGGGCGCCGCTGGTCGGCGCCGGGCTCGGCGTCGCAGGCGGGGCACTGCTCACCGGTCTGGCCGCCGCCGGGGTGTCCCCGCTGGTCGCGGGCCTGCTGACGGTCGGGGCGGGCGCACTCGCGACACGCGGGATGCACGTCGACGGCATCGCCGACACCGCCGACGGCCTGGGCAGCTACGGCCCGCCGGAGCGGGCGCTGCGGATCATGGCCGACGGCGGGGCCGGACCGTTCGCCGTCGTCACGCTGCTGGTGGTGCTGGGCGCCCGCGCCGCCGCCCTCGCGCAGCTGGCGTCCGCGCCGCCCGCCGTCGTGCTCGTCGTCTGCGCGCTGGCCGCGGCGGCCGGGCGGGCCGGGTTCTGCTGGGTCGCGCGGCGCGGGACGCCCGCCGCGCGCCCGGGTGGTCTGGGCGCGACGGTCGCCGGGTCGCAGCCGGTGTGGGTGGCGCCGCTGTGGTGGACCGGTCTGGCGGCGGCCGCGGCCGCCGCGCTGGTCGTCACCGTCGAGCCGCAGCGGGACACCGCCGTCCTGGCGGCGGGCACGGCCGGGGCCGGGACGCTCGGCGCAGCCGGGGTGGTGCTCGCCGTCGCCGGGGCGGTGCTGCTCGCGGCGGTGCTCGTGGTGGGCCTGGCCCGGCACACCCGGCGACGCTTCGGCGGGATGAGCGGCGACGTCCTGGGTGCGGCCTGCGAGCTCGGCGCCACCGCGGTCCTCGTCGTCCTGGCGGCCGCGCTCACCGGGTGACCCGGGGCCTGATCGAGCCGGTCCACGCGGCAGGCGGCCCCATGATCACCGGTTGTGGAGCATTCCGTTCGCGAGGCGGGCGCAGGACTCCACAACCGGTGATCATGGACGGGATTCGCACCTGCGACGGGGTGTGCGGGATCAGGACCGTTGGGGAGCGGGTCCCGCCACCCTGCGGGGATGCCACCGCCCTCCCCCGTCCGTTCGCCGGTCCCGCTGCGTGACCTGCTCCTCGCGCAGGACGGCGTCCTGTCCGCGGCCCAGGCCCGGGCCACCGGGCTGTCCCGGCAGTCCGTTCGACGACGGGTGACCCGCGGCGAGTGGGTCGACCTGCACCCGGGCGTCCTCGCCGAGGCGACCCGCGTCCCGACCGCGGCGATGCGCGTCCGGGCCGCGGCGCTCTGGGCCGGACCCTCCGGGCTGGTCCACGGGCCGGCCGCCGCGTGCTGGAGCGGGATGACCGACCGGTGGCCCCGCGACGTCGGGGTGACGCTCCCCCGCGGCACCCGGCGGCTCGCGCCCGGCGGCATCGCGCTGCGGCGGCGCGACGTGCCCGGTCCCGACCGGGCCTGGATCCGGGGCGTCGCCGTCACCGCCGCGCACCTGACCGTGCTGGAGACCTGCGCCGTGCTGCCCGACGGGGCCGCGTTCCTCGACCGGGTCCTGCAGCGCCGCGTCGTGCACCCGGCGCTGCTGCGCGCCGCCGGGATCGGCGGCGCCGTCCGCGGGCTGCCCGTGGGCGGCGGGCGCGAGATCGATCTGGCCTTCCCCGCCGAGCGGGTGGCGATCGAGCTGGACGGGTGGGCCTGGCACACCGACCCCGACCGGTTCCGGGCCGACCGGGCGAAGGGGAATGCTCTCGTCGCGCAGGGGTGGACGCTGTTGCGCTTCACCTGGCACGACGTGCACGACGCACCCGAGGGCACCGTCGCCGCGATCAGGCGGGCCCTGCGTCGGTGATCACCGGTTGTGGAGCGGAACGTCCGCCAGGCGGGCGGAGGACTCCACAACCGGTGATCAAGCGGGTGGGACGGCTCAGACCGACGCGGGGGCCGGCACCAGGGTGTGCATCCAGCCGTGCGGGTCCGGGGCCGCGCCGCGCTGGATCGCGGTCAGCGCCTCGCGCAGCTGCAGGGTGACCGGGCCGGGCTCACCGTCGCCGACGGTCACCTCGCCGCCGCTGTGCTTGACCGTCCCGATCGGGGTGATCACCGCGGCGGTGCCGCAGCCGAACACCTCGGTCAGCACGCCGCTCGCGGCGCCACCGAGCCACTCCTGGCCGGAGATGCGGCGCTCGACCACGGAGATCCCGAGGTCCTTCGCCACCGTGATCAGCGAGTCCCGGGTGATGCCGGCGAGCACCGAGCCGCGCAGGTCCGGCGTCGCGACCTCGACCGAGCCGTCGTCGGAGCGGAAGACGAAGAACAGGTTGTTCGAGCCCATCTCGTCGATCCACTGGCGCTCCTCGGCGTCGAGGTAGGCGACCTGGGCACAGCCGTGCTGGGCGCCGACCGACTGCGGCAGCAGCGACGCCGCGTAGTTCCCGCCGCACTTGGCGGTGCCGGTGCCGCCGAGCGCGGCGCGCGTGTACTCGGTCTCCAGCCACACGTCCATCGGCTTGACCCCGCCGGCGAAGTACGGCCCGGCCGGCGACGCGATGACCGAGTACAGGTACTCCGACGACGGCCGCACCCCCAGCCCGACCTCGGTCGCGATCATGAAGGGCCGCAGGTAGAGCGAGTCCTCGCCGCCGGCCTCGGGCACCCACTCGGAGTCGACCGCGAGGAGCTCGGACAGCGAGGCGAGGAAGAGGTCCTCGGGGAGCTCGGCCATCGCGAGCCGGCGCGCGGAGCCGGCGAACCGGGCGGCGTTGGCGTCGGGCCGGAACGACGCGATCGAACCGTCGGGCTGGCGGTAGGCCTTGAGCCCCTCGAAGATCTCCTGCCCGTAGTGCAGGACCATCGAGGACGGGTCCAGTGTCATCGGGCCGTAGGGCACGACCGCCGGGTCGTGCCAGCCGGTCCCGGCGGTCCACCGGATCGTCACCATGTGGTCGGTCATGTACCGCCCGAAGCCGGGGGCGGCCAGTACGTCGGCGCGCCGCTGCGGGGACGCCGGGGCGGGGTTGCGTGTCACGGAGAACTTCGGCGCGCTCATGGCCCAGACGGTATCCCCGCTGTCCACGGGGCAAACAGTCGGATTCCCGAGGAACGGGAGCCGGTGGGCCCGCTCAGCGGACGTGCGAGGGCACCAGCGGCGGCTTCACGACCTCCACCGGCAGCACACGTCCCCGGACGTCGATCACCAACGCGTCGCCGACGGCCACCCCGCCCGCGGTGTCGACCAGGGCCAGCGCGACGCCGGTGCGCAGCGTCGGGGAGAACGTCCCCGAGGTGACGACGCCGACGGGGCTGCCCCCCTCGCCGTCGAGGACGGTCATCCCCGCCCGCGGGACACCCCGCCCGGTCGCCCGCAGCGCACGCAGGCGCCGTGCCGGGCCCGCCGCGCGCTCGGCGAGCAGGGCGTCGCGGCCCCAGAACGCCGGCTTGTCCCAGCCGACCGCCCAGCTGCTCCCGGCCTGGACCGGGCTGATCTCGGTGGACAGCTCGTGGCCGTGCAGCGGGTAGCCCATCTCGGTGCGCAGGGTGTCGCGCGCCGCGAGACCGCACGGTCCGCCGCCGACGCCGCGGACGGCGTCGAGCAGGGCGTCCCACATCGCCGGGGCGGCCTCCGCGGCGAGGACGACCTCGTAGCCGAGCTCGCCGGTGTAGCCGGTGCGGCAGATCCGCACACCGCCGTCGTTCAGACCGCCCTCGAGGTCGGTGAACGCCATGTAGTCCAGGTCCGCGACGCCCTCCCCCACGGCACCGAGCGCCGCGCTCAGGGCCTCGGCGGAGCGGGGCCCCTGGATGGCGAGCACGGCGAGTTCGCGGTGCCGGTCGGTGATCGTGACACCGGGCGGGGCGTCGGCGGCTAGCGCGGAGACGATCCGGGTGGAGTTCGCGGCGTTCGGGACGAGCAGCAGGTCGTCGTCCGCAGCCAGGTAGACGATCATGTCGTCCTCGACGCCGCCGCGGTCGTCGCAGGCCAGGGTGTACTGGGCGCGACCCGGGCCGATGCGGTCGAGGTCGTTGGTCAGGCAGGCGTTCAGGTGCGCGGCCGCGCCCGGCCCGGAGATCGGGACGGTGCCGAGGTGGCTGACGTCGAACAGGCCCGCCGTCTCGCGGACCGACGTGTGCTCGGCGACGGTGCCGCCCGGGTAGGAGATCGGCATCGACCACCCCCCGAACTCGCCGAGGGTGGCGTCGAGGGCGACGTGCCGGTCGTGCAGCGGGCTGGGCAGGAGCTCGTCGGTCACGCCCGCGACCCTATCGGCCTCAGGCCGCCTGTTCCTCGGGATCGCTGCGGCGCACGGGTTCCTCGGCCGCCGCGCGGGAGCGGGACCGCGCGGTGACGGCGCACAGCACCCAGCCCGCGGCGAGCGCCCCGGCCGTCGCGACCAGCGGCCACGGCGGCATCGACGCGGCGACGGCCAGGCACCCCACCCCACCGGCGACGGCGACGACCGCCGCCCGCACCGGGCGTCCCGGCAGGCGGAGCACCGCGGCGTGCAGCACGGCGTGGTGGACCAGGGCCGCGACGACGGTGACGACGATCGCGGTCGTCGCGGACAGCAGCAGGGTCATCGCCAGGGTCAGCACCCCCAGCGTCAGGTCGGCCACCCACGGCGTGCCACGCGACCCGCCCCGGCCCAGGAACGCGGGCAGCTCTCCCTCCCGGGACAGCCGGGCGGCTCCGGCCGCGGCCCGCGACAGCGCCCCGAGCAGTGCGGCGACCGTCGCTGCGGCGGCACCGACCCGCACCAGCACCCCCACCTGGGCGCTGCTGCTGGTGTCCATCAGCGCGGCCAGCGGGGCCGACGCCGACGCCAGCCCGGACGCACCGAGCCCGCGCAGCAGGGCCGCCGACAGCAGGAGCAGCAGCACCGTCGTGATCACGACGGCGAGTGCGGGGGCCCGGCGGATCGCCCGCACCGGGTCCCGCAGGCTGCCCCCGAGCTCGGCGACGCGGGACAGCCCGGTGAAGGCGAGGAACACGAACCCGGCGGCGGCGAGCACGCCGAGCGGGCCCGGCTCGATCGCGGCCTGCAGCGTGGCGACGGCCGGGTCGTCGGGCGTCCCGGCGCCGTCGCCGGCGATGCCGGCTCCGGTGGCCGCGGCGGGCATCGCCGAGGACAGCACCGCGTGCGGGCCGTCCGCCCGCAGCCCCACCACGATCGCGACGGTCAGGGCGAGCAGCGTGCCCACCACCAGCCCGCGCGCCGCACCGGGCGAGATCCGCACCCCGAAGGCGTTCACCGCGACGACGGCGAGCACCGCCACCACCGCGATCGGCACCGGCTGGGTGGGCAGCACGTAGGCGCCGAACACCAGCGCCGCGGCCGACCCGGCGGCGGCCCGCGAGGTCACCCGCGCGACCGCCCCGAGCCGTAGTGCGGGGGCGGGCAGGTCACCGCGGGCCAGCTCGGGACCGGCCGGACGGGCGAGCGACAGGTGCGCGGTCGACCCGACCACGCCGAGCGCGAGCAGCGCGGCGAGGAGCACCCCGAGCGGGAACCAGGTGCCCGCCGACGCGGCCGCGGGGCCGAGCGCCGCGTACAGCCCGGTACCGAACGTCGCCGAGAGGGCGACGACGACCGCGGTCACGGTCGGGATCCGGTACGGGGGGCGGGGCACCCGTTCACCTTCCCATCCACCCCTGTGCCGCGCGGCGCCGCGGGGGTGTCATTACCATCTCGGTCCGGTCTCGTCGTCCCGCCCGCCACCCGGCTCCCCACCCACCCGGCGCACGGGACGTGTGCACCGGCCACGCAGGGTGAGATCGGGCGACCCGGAACCACTCGTCCGATACCCACCGTTCCCGTCCGACCCCGAGGAGTGCCACCCGTGCCGATCGACGTCCCGACCCTCCCGCAGACCGCCGCACACCGCGGTGCCGAGACGGAGGCGGTCGTCGACGCCGTCGTGGTCGGTCTGCACGCCCCCGCGGCCGACGCCGCCGACGGGACCGGCCCGGCGCTGGCCGCGGGCGCCGCCGGCGTCGACGCCGCGTTCTCCGGGGAGCTGCTGGAGCTGCTCACCACCGTCGGCGCGACCGGGAAGGCCGAGCAGGTCGTGTCGCTGCCGACCCGCGGCGCGCTGTCCGCGCCGCGTCTGGTCGCGGTCGGTCTGGGCCGCCCGGCCGAGGGGCCGAAGGCGTCCGAGGCGGTCCGCCGCGCCGCCGGTGCCGCAGCCCGCACGCTGGCCGGGACCGGCTCGGTGCTGAGCACGCTGTCCGCGGTCGACGCCGAGGCCGCGGTCGTCGGCGCCGTCCTGGGCGGCTACCGCTTCGACCGGCACCGGACCTCCACCGACGCCGCGGCCGCCCCGGTCGGCAGCTGGTCGTTCACCGGCGCCGACGACGCGGCCGTGCGGCGGGCGACGCTCGTGGCCGAGGCCGTCGTCACCGCCCGGGACCTGGTCAACACCGCGCCGAACGTGCTGGTCCCGGAGACCTTCGCGGCGCACGCGGTGGCGCTGGGCGAGCGTGCCGGGCTGGTCACCGAGGTCCTCGACGACGCCGGGCTGCGGGAGAACGGCTACGGCGGCGTCACCGGCGTCGGGAAGGGGTCGGCGAACCCACCCCGGCTGGTGCGCCTGACCTGGAACGGCGGCCCGGACGCGTCGAAGCGGGTCGCGCTCGTCGGCAAGGGCATCACCTTCGACACCGGCGGCATCTCGCTCAAGCCCAACGCCGGCATGGCCGACATGACCTCGGACATGGGCGGGGCGGCCGCGGTCGTCGCGACCGTCGTGCTCGCCGCGAAGCTGGAGCTGCCGGTCACGGTGACCGCGACCGTGCCGATGGCGGAGAACATGCCGTCGTCGACGGCGTACAAGCCCGGCGACGTGCTGACCATGTTCGGCGGGACCACCGTCGAGGTGCTCAACACCGACGCCGAGGGACGGCTGATCCTCGCCGACGCGATCGTCCGCGCCGCCCAGGACGACCCCGACTACCTGGTGGAGACCTCGACGCTGACCGGCGCCCAGCTCGTCGCGCTCGGCATGCGCACCGCCGGGGTGATGGGGTCGGACGAGCTGCGCGACCGGGTCGCCGCGCTCGGCACCGCCGCCGGCGAGGACGCCTGGGCGATGCCGCTGCCGGAGTACCTGCGCGGCGAGCTGGACTCGCGGGTGGCCGACATCAGCAACGTCAGCGGGCAGCGGTTCGCCGGGATGCTGCTGGCCGGGGTGTTCCTCAAGGAGTTCGTGCCCGCCGGGCTGCCGTGGGCGCACATCGACATCGCCGGGCCGTCGTTCAACACCGGCGGGCCGCGCGGCTACACCACCAAGGGCGGCACGGGGGTGCCGGTGCGCACCCTGCTGGCGTTCCTCGAGGACGTGGCCGCGAACGGCTGAGATCACCCGTTCGTGAGATCATATGTGCCCTGATCGTCAGGGGGGCCGTTGACAAGCACGTACGACGGGGAGACTGAGCCCGGGGAGCTGTTCGGCCATTACCGGCTGATCCGGCGGGTCGGCAACGGCGGCATGGGCGAGGTTTGGAAGGCCGTCGACCCGACTGAGGGCGGCCGCGAGGTCGCTCTCAAGTTGTTGCTTCCCCACTATTCCGACCTGCCGGAGTTCCGGGCCCGCTTCGAGCAGGAAGCGATCCTGGCGGCGCGGCTGGCCGAACCGCACAGCGTGCCGGTGCACAAGACCGGCGAGATCGACCGCCGTCTGTTCATCGACATGCGGTGGATCGACGGACGGACTGCGACGTCGGCACTTCCCTCCGCCGGATTCGATCCGGCGCGGGCCGTCGAGATCATCCGGTCGGTCGCGTCGGCCCTCGAGGCCGCTCATCGGCTCAAACTGCTGCACCGTGACGTCAAACCGTCGAACATCATGATCACGTCGGATGACTTCGTCTACCTGATTGATTTCGGACTGGGCCGGAGCATCGACGCACACACCTCCGGCGGGCTGACCCGTCCTGGCGACCTCTGGGGCAGTCCTGGCTACATCCCGCCGGAGCGACTCGCAGGAGAACCCGACACAGTGCGCGGCGATGTCTATTCCCTGGCCTGCGTCCTGTTCGAACTGCTCACCGGGACCAAGGCATTCAGCGGGGCTGACATCGGTGGACAACGACCGCGACCGCACTCTCTCCGTCCAGCCGTGCCACGGCAGTTCGACAACGTGCTCGCGCTCGGCCTCGCGCACGATCCAGCCCATCGTCCGGCATCTGCCCTAGCTCTGTCCGAGATGGCGGAGCGTGCACTACGCGACTCCTTCCCACGGCGCCGAACTGATGCCCAGCCGAAGACACACCCTCCCGACGGCCGGGCTCAGGGCGGCGGGAAGTCCCACCCGCGGGGCCCGATAGGCGACAACGAACCGCCACGCACTCGAGACGAACCGCCACGCACTCGACCGGATCCCCTCGCCGCGCACCGGGACCGCGAAGCCCCGCCACGGCCGTCGGTGTCGAGGCCCCCAGGGCGGCCACGCCTCCTACCCGGTGTCATCGGGGTCACGGCAGCCTTCGTGCTCGCCGGCATCGTGTATCTCGCGACACAGGGGATTCCGTCCAGCGGAACTCCTACGCCCGCCGTAGTGCCCGCGATCCGCGTCGGCGCCGCGCCCGACTCACTCGCTGTGGCTCCTGACGGTGAGACGCTGGTCGTCTCGGACCCACAGGATGGCACCGCCAACGTCATCGATCTCGCCGAACGTCGGGTCACCGCCGAGATACGGGTTGGCACCGATCCGCGTGCCGTGGCCATCGATGCCACGGGACGGCGCGCCTATATTGCGAACGCCGGTACAGGCACGGTGTCAGTCGTAGATCTGCGTTCCCGGACGGTGACCGCGTCGATACCGGTAGGAGATCGACCCACCGCACTCGCCCTCCAGGGGAATGGGGCCCGACTGTTCGTCGGGAACGAACAATCCGCCGATGTCGCCGTCGTGGACACCCGCTCGAATGCGGTCGTCGACACGATCTCGGTGGGATTCATGCCGTGGACGACTATCGAAGGGCTCGCGGTGGACGATGCGGGTCGAACCGTGTTGGTGACCGTCGACAGCAGCCTGCAGAGCGACACCGTCGCAGTGCTCGACATCGGGGAAGGTCGGACACGAGGCGAAATCCCGGTCGGCGAGACTCCGCAGGGCGTCGCCATATCCTCGGACGGTCGCCTCGGCTACGTGGCCGATCAGGACTCCGGGACGGTCACGGTCGTCGATGTCGGGAATCTCGCGGTGGTCACGACCGTCGCGGTCGGCGGAAGTCCCTCAGGCGTCGTAGCGCACGGTGGCAGGATCTACGTCGCTGGATCCGACAGCGGGGCCGCCGCTCTGGACGTGCGGACGAACCGACCGCTACCCGTGTTGACGGGTACGGGAGAGATGACGGCCATCGCTATCGCCCCGGACGGCCGATCCGCGTTCCTCCTCAGCCCCGAGTCCCCCGAACTGACAGAGGTCGATCTGAGCTGAGGCGCGACGCCTCCTATCGCGTCAGCGGTCCTGCAACGCGTCCAGCGCGACGGCGAAGGCGGCGGCCAGGCGGAAGTCGATGCGCGGGTCCGGGACGGAGACGTCGTAGGAGTCGCGCAGCGACCACCGCCGGTCGCTGCTCATCAGCAGCGAGCCGCCGGAGTCCTCGGTGACGTCGAAGTGGTACGGCAGCGGCAGGTTCTCGGCCACCCGGCGCAGCAGGGCGACGCCGAGGCTGCGCTCGCGCCCGGTCGCGGCGACGCCCGGCGCGGTCAGCGTCCAGGTCGAGCGCAGCAGACTCGCCCCGAACCGCTTGCCGAAGGTTCCGATCACCCGGCCGTGCTCGTCGAGGACGTCGTGCTCGGCGCGGACGTCGAGACGCTGGCGGGCGCGGAAGGAGAACACCGCGCGGGAGCGGCTGTCGTCGGACCAGAAGGTCACCTGCTCCTTGAAGGCGAACCGCTTCTGCTGCGCGAACGCCATGAGCGCGCCCGCGCTGCCGTCGGGGTTCGCGGCGTGCACGTCATAGCGGTTCACGCCGAGGGTGATCCGCTGGCGGACGAGGAAGCGGGGCAGGTGCATCGCGGCCGTCACGGGGCCCGAGTCTGGCCGGACCGGATCCGGGCGGCGACACCGGACCGGGGGTTACCCACGGGTAGGGCATACTGCCGCTCATGAGCCGGCAGCGTCGTCGACACGAGGTCCCCGCGCACACCCCCCGTTCCGCGGTGGTCACCGGCGCGGCCCGCGGCATCGGCGAGCAGATCGCCCGCGAGCTCGTCGGGCGCGGCTACCGGGTGCTGGTCACCGATCTCGACGAGGCCGCGGCGCAGGCCACCGCGACCCGGATCGGGGCGGCCGCCGGCACCGCCTGCGACGTCACCGACCCGGCCGCGTCCGCGGCGGCGGTGGCCCGGGCCCGCGAGCTCGCGCCGCTGGGCGCCTGGGTGAGCAACGCCGGCGTCGGCTTCGACGGCACCGTCACCGACATCGCCGAGGCCCGCGCCCGCGCTCTGGTCGAGGTCAACCTGCTGGGCCCGATCTGGGGTGCCCGGGCCGCGGTGGCCGCGTTCCGCGAGCAGGCGGCGGCGGGGACCGCCCGGGGCGGCGAGATCGGCGTGACCGTGTCGCTGTCCGGCCTCGGCCCGGTTCCGGGCCTGTCGGTGTACGCGGCGTCGAAGGCGGGCGCCCTGTCGATGGTGTCCGCGCTGGCCCCGGAGGTGCGCCGGGAGGGCATCGGGGTGCACGCGGTCTGCCCGGACGGGGTGAACACCGAGCTGCTGCGCTCGATGACGCCCGGCGGCCAGGGCCAGGCGCTCGTGCGGTCCGGGGTGCTGGTCACCCCCGAGCAGGTCGCGACGGCGCTGGTCGGGATGTTCGGCACCGGCCGGGTCTACCGGACGCTTCCCGCCTGGCGGGGTGCGCTGCTGCGCCTCACCGCGCTGGCCCCCGGACCCGCGCTGCGCCTGGAGCCCGCGATGCGCGCGCTCGGCGAGCGGCGCGCCCGCTCGCTGCGCCCCTGACCAGACGGGTCAGGCGTCGCGGTCCTTGGCCCGCAGCTCGCGCAGCATCCGCTCCTGGCGCTCGCGCTTGCGCAGGGCGCGGTCACGGGCGTCGTGCTCGCGCATCCGGTTCGGGTACCCGACGAGCTGCACGTCGTAGATCGGCATCTGCAGCGAGCGGGCCAGCTTCTTCGCCGCGTTCGGGTTCGCGACCCGCCTGCGGGTCCACTCGCCGTCGTGGGCGACGAAGACCACCGTCGTCTCCGTCACGGTCGTGCGCGGTTCGACGAAGGCCTCGACCCCGATCCGGGCGGCCGACCACTCACGCAGGTGGGCCTCGCCCTCCGCGTACGCGCCACGCCTCCCGCCGGAGCCGGATCCCCGGCCGGACCTGGGGCCCGACGGTCCACGTGACCGGAACAGGTCGAGCAGACCCATGCGCGTCTTCCTCTCGTCGATCCGGTCGCACCCCTACGAACCGGACACGGTAGCTCCGAGTGCCCAACGACCGGGATCACGGATTTGCTCCCGACACCCCAGTGGCGCAGTCGCGGCCGGATGACAAGATGGTCGCCGCGTAGCGGGGTCCCGTCCGGCGGAGCCGGTCCACCGGCGGTGACCCCCGGAGGGAGCTGATCGGTGTCCGACCCGGACGCTCGTTCCGCCGACCTGGTGATCCTGGGCGGCGGCTCCGGCGGCTACGCCTGCGCGCTGCGGGCCGCGGAGCTGGGCCTGTCGGTGGTCCTGGTCGAGAAGGACAAGCTCGGCGGCACCTGCCTGCACCGCGGCTGCATTCCCACCAAGGCGCTGCTGCACGCGGCCGAGGTGGCCGACCACGCCCGCGACGGCGCGCAGGTCGGTATCCGTTCCACGTTCGACGGCGTCGACATGGCCGGGGTGAACGCCTACAAGGACGGCGTGGTCTCCCGGCTGTACAAGGGACTGCAGGGCCTGGTCGCCTCGCGCGGGATCACCGTGGTGCCCGGTGCCGGCACCCTGGAGGGCCCCGGCACCGTCCGGGTCGGCGACGAGCGCATCACCGGCCGCCACGTCGTGCTCGCCACCGGCTCCTACGCCCGGTCGCTGCCCGGCCTGGAGCTGGACGACCGCGTCGTCACCTCCGACGCCGCGATCTCCCTCGACGAGGCCCCGCGCCGGGTCGTCGTGCTCGGCGGCGGCGTGATCGGCGTCGAGTTCGCCAGTGTGTGGCGCTCGTTCGGGGCCGAGGTCACGATCGTCGAGGCGCTGCCGCGGCTCGTGCCGAACGAGGACGAGTTCTGCTCCACCCAGCTGGCCCGGGCGTTCCGGCGGCGCCGGATCACCACCCGCACCGGGGTGCGGTTCGCGAAGGCGACCCGCAGCGGCGACACCGTCACCGTGTCGCTGGAGTCCGGTGAGGAGATCGAGGCCGACCTGCTGCTGGTCGCGGTCGGCCGCGGCCCCAACACCACCGGTCACGGCTTCGCCGAGGCCGGCGTCGCGATGGACGGCGGCGTCGTGACCGTCGACGAGCGGCTGCGCACGAATCTCGACGGCGTGTACGCCGTCGGGGACGTCACCCCCGGCCTGCAGCTCGCCCACCGCGGCTTCGCCCACGGGATCTTCGTCGCCGAGGACGTCGCGGGGCTCGCACCCCGCCCCGTCACCGACGACGGCATCCCGCGCGTCACCTACTGCGACCCCGAGGTCGCCTCGGTCGGGCTGACCGAGCAGGCCGCGCGGGACCTCCACGGCGAGGTGCACACCCTGACCTACGACCTGGCCGGCAACGGGAAGTCGCAGATCCTGCAGACCTCCGGCGCGGTCAAGCTCGTCGCCCAGGGGCCCGCCGGACAGGGCGGACCCGTCCTCGGCGTGCACATGGTGGGCTCCCGGATCGGGGAGCTCGTCGGAGAGGCGCAACTCGTCTACAACTGGGAGGCTCTGCCCACCGACGTCGCCGCCCTGATCCACGCCCATCCCACACAGAGCGAGGCCCTCGGAGAGGCCCACCTCGCGCTGGCCGGGAGACCGCTGCACACCCACGGCTGATCCCGGCCCCACAACCCGAACACCCACGCGGAACAAGAGGAGCTCCACCCGACATGGCCGTCACCGTTGAGATGCCCGCCCTGGGCGAGAGTGTCACCGAGGGCACCGTCACCCGCTGGCTCAAGGCCGAGGGCGACACCGTCGAGGTCGACGAGCCGTTGCTCGAGGTCTCGACCGACAAGGTCGACACGGAGATCCCGTCGCCCGCCGCGGGCGTCCTGAAGCGCATCATCGCGGGCGAGGACGACACGGTCGAGGTCGGCGGCGAGCTCGCCGTCATCGGCGACGCCGACGAGGCCGACGACGCCGGTTCGTCCGACTCCGGCTCCTCCGGGAAGGCCGAGGAGCCCGCGGAGTCCGAGGCGGAGCCCGAGCCCGAGCCGGAGCAGGCCGAGGAGGAGGCCCCGGAGCCGTCCTCCGGTGGCTCGTCGTCCGGTGGGGGCTCCGGCACCCCGGTCACGATGCCCGAGCTCGGCGAGTCGGTCACCGAGGGCACCGTGACCCGCTGGCTCAAGCAGGTCGGCGACGCCGTCGAGGTCGACGAGCCGCTGCTCGAGGTCTCCACCGACAAGGTCGACACCGAGATCCCCTCGCCGGTCGCGGGCACCGTGCTCGAGCACACCGTCGCCGAGGACGAGACCGTCGAGGTCGGCGCGCAGCTCGCGCTGGTCGGCGACGGCTCCGCCGCCCCGGCGCAGGACGAGGCGCCGAAGCAGGAGAAGGCCCCGGAGAAGAAGGAGGAGCCGAAGAAGGAGGCTCCGAAGGCCGAGCCGAAGCCGGAGCCGAAGGCCGAGCACCCCAAGGCCGAGGAGAAGCAGGAGAAGGCCCCGGCCGGCTCCGAGGACTCCCCCGCCGGGAGGATCGAGCCCTCCTCGAACGGCTCGGGCTCGGGTTCGGGCGAGAAGCCCTACGTGACCCCGCTGGTGCGCAAGCTGGCCCAGGAGCACGGCGTCGACCTCGACTCGGTCACCGGCTCCGGCGTCGGCGGCCGCATCCGCAAGCAGGACGTCCTCGCCGCCGCCGAGCAGGCGAAGGCCCCGGCGCAGGAGAAGCCGTCCGCCCCGGCGGCGCAGCCCGCCTCCGGTGGTGCGCCCCAGGAGCCGAAGGCCGTCCCGACCCGCGCGGACAACGCGCCGGAGCCGGGCACCACGGTCAAGCTCCCGCGCCTGCGCCAGGTCATCGCGCAGCGGATGAACGAGTCGCTCGCGACCTCGGCGCAGCTGACCACCGTCCAGGAGGTCGACCTCACCCGCATCGTCAAGCTGCGGAACCGGGTCAAGGAGGACTTCAAGAAGCGTGAGGGCGCCAACCTCACCTTCCTGGCGTTCATCGCCAAGGCCACCATCGAGGCGCTCAAGGCGTTCCCGTCGCTGAACGCCTCGATCTCCGAGGACAACAAGCAGGTCACCTACCACGGCTCGGTGCACATGGGCATCGCCGTGGACACCCCGCGCGGCCTGCTCGTGCCGGTGATCAAGGACGCCGACGACCTGTCGCTGGCCGGGATCGCCAAGAAGATCGCCGACGTCGCGGCCCGCACCCGCGACTCCAAGATCGGTCCGGACGAGCTGTCGGGCGGCACCTTCACGATCACGAACATCGGGTCCGCGGGCGCGCTGTTCGACACGCCGATCATCAACCAGCCCCAGGTCGCCATCCTGGGCACCGGCGCGATCTCGAAGGAGCCGAAGGTCGTCACCGGCCCCGAGGGCGACGACGTCATCGCCGTCCGCTCGGTCTGCTTCCTGCCGATGACCTACGACCACCGCCTGGTCGACGGCGCCGACGCCGGCCGCTTCCTGTCCGCGGTCAAGGCCCGGCTGGAGGAGGGCGCCTTCGAGGCCGAGCTCGGCCTGTAGGCACCCCCGCGACACACGTCGGCCCGTCCCGGTCCACCCGGGGCGGGCCGCCGTCGTCACCGGTCCGGGTGAACGGGTGACGATGGTCGCGGCATGTCCGGCTCGCGCGTCCGCCCGGGACCGGGAAGGATCGCGGCCGTGCGAGTCGTCGTGGCCGGTTCGTCCGGACTGATCGGAACAGCCCTGGTCGCCCACCTGAGGGGCGCGGGGCACGAGGTGCTGCGCCTGGTGCGGCGCACCCCCGCCGCCCCCGACGAGCGCGGCTGGGACCCGCCCGCCGGCACCGTCCAGGACGGCACCCTCGACGGCGCCGACGCGGTCGTGAACCTCAACGGCGCCGGCATCGCCGACCGGCCGTGGACCGGCGCCCGCAAGCAGCTGATCCGCGACTCGCGCAACGTCCCCACCGACGTCCTCGCCGAGGCCGTGGCCCGGCACAAGGTCCCGGTTCTGGTCAGCGGGTCGGCCGTCGGCTACTACGGCGACACCGGCCAGGTCGTCGTCGACGAGTCCGCGCCGTCGGGCTCGGGGTTCCTCGCCGACGTGTGCCGGGACTGGGAGGCCGCCGCGGCCCCCGCCGTGGACGCCGGCGCCCGGGTGGTGCTCGTCCGCACCGGCCTGGTCCTGTCCCCCTCCGGCGGGCTGCTCGCGATGCTGCGCCCGCTGTTCAAGGGGTTCCTCGGCGGGCGCATCGGCAAGGGCACCCAGTTCATGCCGTGGGTCTCCCTCGACGACCAGGTCGCGGCGATCCGGTTCGCCGTCGAGACCGAGGCCCTGTCCGGCCCGGCGAACGTGACCGGCCCGGTGCCGGTCACCAACGCCGAGTTCACCAAGGAGATGGCCGCGGCGGTCGGGCGGCCCGCGCCGTTCCCGGTGCCCGGCCCGGTGGTCTCCACCGTGCTCGGCGAGATGGGCCGCGAGATGCTGCTCGGCGGCCAGCGGGCGGTGCCTGCGGCGCTGCTCGAGGCCGGGTTCCAGTTCCGCCACCACACCGTCGGCGACGCGCTCTCGGCCGCGGTCGGGTCATGACCCCGTCCGACGTCGACGTCCTGGTGGTCGGGGCGGGCCTGTCCGGCCTGCGCGCGGCCACCGTGCTGCACCGGCACGGGCTGACCGTGCGCGTGCTGGAGTCCGCCGACCGGGTCGGCGGGCGGATGGCGACCGACGTCGTCGACGGGTTCCGCTGCGACCGCGGGTTCCAGGTGCTCAACACCTCCTACCCGGCGCTGCACGCCGCGCTCGCCCCGCACGGGCTCGACACCCTGGCCGCGCGGCCCTTCGAGCCCGGTGCCGCCATCCGGGCCGGCGACGGCGAGCTGCACCGCTTCGTCAACCCGCTGCGCCGCCCGGCGTCCGCCCCGGCCACCGCGCTGGACGACCTGTTCGGCCCGATCGAGAAGGCCAAGCTCGTCGCGTGGACGGCGAAGGTGCTGGCCTCGCCGCCGTCGCGGACCGCGACGCTGGTCGACTCCTCCGCCGCCCGGGACCTCGACGCCGCCGGGCTCGGCGGCGCGGTCACCGACCGGTTCCTGCGCCCCTTCCTGTCCGGTGTGCTCGCCGAGACCGCGCTGGAGACCTCGGCCGCGTTCGTGCGGCTGGTGTGGCGCAGCTTCGCCCTCGGCACGATCGTCGTGCCCGACGACGGCATGGAGGCGCTGCCCCGGCGGCTGGCCGCGGCCCTGCCCGAGGGCACCGTGACGCTCGGGACCCGGGTGCACGCCGTGCGCGGCGGGCCCGCACCCGCCCTGGACACCGACGACGGCACCCTGTCCGCGCGGGCGGTCGTCGTCGCGGCGGACCCGAGGACGGCCGCCGCGCTGCTGCCCGGGGTCGCCGAGCCGCGGATGAACGCGCTGACCACGTTCTTCCACGTCCCGCCGCAGGCCCCGACGGCCTCCCCGCTGCTGCACCTGGACGGCACCGGCGGGCCGGTCGTCAACACGATGGTGATGACCGCGGCCGCGCCGGGCTACTCCGCCGACGGGCGCCCGCTGGTGGCGTCCTCGATCGTCGGGACCCCGGGGTCCACCGGGGTCGACGAGCCCGCGGTGCGCCGCGAGCTGGCCCGGATCTGGGGTGCCGGCACCGACGACTGGGCGCACCTGCACACCGCGCAGGTCGACGAGGCGCTGCCGCTGTTCGAGGCGGGGCGCCCGGTGCGCCGCGACGTCGACCTCGGGGAGAACCTGTTCGTCGCGGGCGACCACCGCGACACCCCGTCCACCCAGGGTGCGCTGGTCAGCGGCCGCCGGGCCGCGCAGGCCGTCCTCGCCCGGCTGGGCGCGGCGTAAGCTCGCCGCCATGCCCGCACCGCATCTGTCCTGCCGCGCCGGAACCGACGACGTCCGGGTCGACCGGCTCGGGCGCGTGGAGTACCAGGCGGCGTGGGACACCCAGAAGGCGCACGCCGAGGCCCGCAAGAACGGCGGGCCGGACGTGCTGATGCTGCTCGAGCACCCGCCCGTCTACACCGCGGGGCGGCGCACCCGGCCGGAGGACCGGCCCACCGACGGCACCCCGGTCGTCGACGTCGACCGCGGCGGGCGCATCACCTGGCACGGGCCGGGGCAGCTCGTCGGCTACCCGATCGTCGCCCTCGGTGAGCCGATGGACGTCGTGGACTACGTCCGCCGCCTGGAGGAGGCCCTCATCCGGGTCTGCCACGACCTCGGTGTGACGAGCGCCGGCCGGGTCGAGGGGCGCTCCGGCGTCTGGCTGCCCGCGCAGGGTTTCACCCCCGAGCGGAAGGTCGCCGCGATCGGCGTCCGGATCGCCGGCGGGGTCACCCAGCACGGATTCGCGATCAACTGCGACGCCGACCTGGGCGACTTCGGCAGGATCGTGCCGTGCGGGATCGCCGACGCCGGCGTCACCACCCTGACCGCGGAGCTGGACCGGGAGGTGACCGTCGACGAGGTCGCCGGCCCGGCGGCCGCCGCCGTGCTGGACGCGCTCGACGGCCGGCTGCCGGTGGCCGAGCACCCGGTCGTCCGCCAGGTCGACCTGATGTCCGGCCTGGGCTGATCCCCCGGCCCCGGTGCCTCAGGCGAGCTGGGGCACCACCGTCGCGGCGAAGTCCTCGATGTGGGCGAGGTCGGACAGGTCGAGGACCTGCAGGTAGACCCGGGTCGTGCCGGTGATCTCGGCCCAGCGGCCGAGCCGGTCGACGATCTCGCCGGGGGTGCCGGCGAGGCTGCTCGCGCGGACCTCGGCGGCGTCGCGGCCCGCCGCGGCCGCGCGGCGGTCGACCTCCGAGTCGTCCTTGCCCAGGCACAGCATCTGCGCCACCGAGTAGGTGAGCGAGCCCGGGTCGCGCCCGGCGGCGGTGCACGCGTCGCGGACCCGGCCGAACTGCGCGGCGACGGCCTCGGGCTGCTGGAACGGCACGTTGAACTCGGTGGCGAACCGGGCGGCCAGCGCCGGGGTCTTCCTTTTCCCCATCCCGCCGACGATCACCGGCGGCGCGTCCTGCACCGGGCGCGGCAGCGCCGGGGAGTCGGTGACGGTGTAGTGCCGTCCCTGGTGGGTGAAGCGCCCGCCGAGCGGGGTCGCCCACAGCCCGGTGAGGATCTCCAGCTGCTCGGTGAGGATCTCGAAGCGCTCGGCCAGCGGCGGGAACGGGATGCCGAGCGCCCGGTGCTCGGCCTCGAACCAGCCCGAGCCGAGCCCGACCTCGACGCGGCCGCCGGACATGTCGTCGGCCTGCGCGACGGCGACGGCGAGCGGCCCGGGCAGCCGGAACGTCGCGCTGGTGACCAGGGTGCCGAGCCGGATGCGCTCGGTCTCACGGCCGAGCGCGGCGAGGGTCACCCAGGCGTCGGTCGGGCCGGGGAGACCGCTGCCGTCGCCCATCGCGACCCAGTGGTCGGAGCGGAAGAACGCGTCGTAGCCGGCGTCCTGCGTGGTGCGGGCGACCCGCAGGAGGTCGGTGTAGCGGGCGCCCTGCTGGGGCTCGGTGAAGATCCGGAAGTCCACGGGGCGCGACGCTAGCCGCACCGGCCCGCCCGCGCCGCCCGACCACCGGCGGCGGCCGCGGGGGCCCGCTCGCTACGGTCGCGTCGTGCACCCGATCCCCGACCAGACCGGCCGGACCGTCGTCGTCACCGGCACGACCTCCGGGCTCGGTCTCGCGCTGTCCACCGCGTTGGCCCGGGCCGGGGCCCGGGTGCTGATGACCGCCCGCGACGTGACCCGCGGCCGCGCCGCGGCACGCGGGGCCGGTGGTGAGCTGGTGCTGCTGGACCTCGCCGACCTCGGCTCGGTGCGGGCCGCTGCGGCGGAGATCCGGGAACGCACCGGGGACCGGGTGGACGTGCTCGTCAACAACGCGGGCGTCGCGATGGGGCCGCGTGCGGACACCGCGGACGGTTTCGAGCTGCAGATCGGCACCAACCACCTCGGGCCGGCCGCACTGACCTGGCTGCTGATGCCCGCGCTGCGGGCCGCCGGCGACCCGGAGCGGCCGTCGCGGGTCGTCACGACGTCCAGCCTGGGCCACCGCACCGGCCGGCTCGACCCCGACGACCTGGGGTGGCGGCGCCGGCGCTGGTCCCCGAACGCGGCCTACGGCGCGTCGAAGCTGGCGAACCTGCTGTTCGCCGCGGAGCTGGACCGGCGGCTGCGGCTGTCCGGGGACCCGGTGCTCTCGGTGGCCGCGCACCCGGGGATGACCGAGTCGTCGCTGCTCGCGAACTCCTTCCGGCGGGGCGCGACGCTGCAGGCGCGGCTGTTCGCACCGTGGGAGCGCTGGCTCACCTCCCCGGTGTCCGAGGGTGTCGGGCCGCAGCTCGCCGCGGTGACGGGGCCGGTCCACGGCGGCGACTACCTGGGCCCCACCGGGCTCGGGGAGGCCTGCGGCCCGGCCGGTCCGGCACGGCGCTCGGCGGCCGCGCAGGACCCGGTGCTCGCGGGCAGGTTGTGGCAGGTCACGGCCGCCGCGACCGGCATCACACCGGACCCCGGGCGTAGGCTGGGCGCGTGACCATCGCACCCGAAGGCCGCAAGCTCCTCCGCCTCGAGGTCCGCAACAGCGAGACCCCGATCGAGCGCAAGCCGTCCTGGATCCGCACCCGCGCCAAGACCGGTCCGCAGTACACCGAGCTGAAGGGTCTCGTCCGGTCGGGCGGCCTGCACACGGTGTGCGAGGAGGCCGGCTGCCCCAACATCTACGAGTGCTGGGAGGACCGGGAGGCGACGTTCCTCATCGGCGGGGAGCAGTGCACCCGTCGCTGCGACTTCTGCCAGATCGACACCGGCAAGCCGGCCGACCTGGACACCGACGAGCCGCGCCGGGTGGCGGAGTCGGTGCAGCAGATGGGGCTGCGCTACTCCACCGTCACCGGCGTCGCGCGCGACGACCTCGACGACGGCGGCTCCTGGCTCTACGCCGAGACCGTCCGCAAGATCCACGAGCTGAACCCGGGCACCGGCGTCGAGCTGCTCGCCCCGGACTTCAACTCGATCGACGACCAGCTGACCCCGGTCTTCGAGTCGCGACCCGAGGTGTTCGCGCACAACCTCGAGACCGTCCCGCGGATCTTCAAGCGGATCCGCCCGGCGTTCCGCTACGACCGGTCGCTGGAGGTCATCACCAAGGCCCGCGAGTTCGGTCTGGTCACCAAGTCGAACCTGATCCTCGGCATGGGCGAGACCCCCGACGAGGTCACCTCCGCGCTGCAGGACCTGCACGACGCGGGCTGCGAGATCATCACGATCACCCAGTACCTGCGCCCGACCAAGCGCCACCACCCGGTGGAGCGCTGGGTCAAGCCCGAGGAGTTCGTCGAGCACTCGAGGGCCGCCGAGCAGATCGGTTTCGCCGGCGTGATGGCCGGGCCGCTGGTGCGCTCGTCCTACCGGGCCGGCCGGCTCTACGCCCAGACCGTGGCCCACCGCGGCGAGGAGCTCTCCCCCGCCCTGGCGCACCTGGCCGACTCCGGCCCGGCCGCGCAGGAGGCCAGCTCCCTGCTCGCACGCGGCTGAGACCTCCTCGCACCGTCGATCACCGGTCGGAAGTAGGCTGGTCACATGCCCGGCAAGCCCCGTAAGCCCTCGCCCGAAGAGAAGAAGGCGCTCAAGGCCCAGAAGAAGGCCGCGTCGAAGCAGCGTCGCCAGCAGATCTGGCAGGCGTTCCAGATGCAGCGCAAGGAGGACTCCAAGCTCCTCCCGATCATGATCGGCGTGTTCGTCGGGTCGATCGTGGTCGTCACGCTCATCGGGTGGCTGCTGGGCCTGGTCTGGTTCTTCGTGCCCTTCGGCATCCTGATCGGCGCGCTGGCCGCGTTCAGCATCTTCGGCCGCCGCGTCCAGAAGTCGATCTACGTGAAGGCCGACGGGCAGCCGGGCGCCGCAGGCTGGGCGCTGGACAACATGCGCGGCCAGTGGCGGATCACCCAGGGCATCGCGGGCACCACCCACCTCGACGCGGTGCACCGGGTCATCGGGCGGCCCGGGATCATCTTCGTCGCCGAGGGGGCCCCGCACCGGGTGAAGACCCTGCTCGCACAGGAGAAGAAGCGCACCGCGCGGGTCGCCGGCAGCACCCCGATCTACGACGTGATCGTGGGCAACGAGGAGGGCCAGGTCCCGCTCAAGGGCCTGCAGCGCCACCTCATGAAGCTGCCCCGCAACATCTCCGCCGCCGAGATGGACTCCCTGGAGGGCAAGCTCAACGCCCTCGGCAGCCGCTCGGCCGCGATGCCCAAGGGGCCGATGCCCCAGGGCGCCAAGATGCGCAGCATCCAGCGCACCGTCCGCCGCCGCTGACCCCGCCGCCGGCCGGCCGGCCCGCCGGGTCAGTCGGTCGGGTCGCCGGACGCCGGCTCGCCGCGCAGGTCCGCCAGGACGCAGTCCGCGCAGGTGCTGCCGCCGGGCACCCGGTAGTACAGGCAGCAGGACCGCCGCCGGAACGTCCAGGCGTGGTCCGGCGCCACCGGGGCCCGCCGCTCCCCCGTACCGGTCAGCCGGGGGTGCTCCAGCAGGTCCGCGGCGACGGCGGCGACGGCGTCCGCGGCGTCGGGGCGCTGGATGTCGAGCACCCGCTTGGCCCCCGCGACCGACGACGCGACGTTGCCCCACAGCACCGTCCCGGACACCCCGAAGCGCTCGCCCGCGATCTCCACGAGCGGGGTGAGGACGTCGTCGACCAGCGGGGCCAGCGCGTCCGGCCCGGGGAACGGGCAGCGCACCACCCGGGGCGGGTCGAGCGCGACGACGTCGCCCAGCGGCGTGGCCGACCACCACAGCGTCTCCGGCCGCAGGTCGACCAGGACACCGTGCAGGGCCAGCGCCGCGACCGGCCCGGACAGCAGCTTCGCCGCGAGCCCCTGCACCGCGATCGACGCGGCGATCCGCCGGCCCAGCGGCGGCTCGGCCCCGAGCGCCACCCGGGTCCGTTCGACCCGCTCCAGCAGCGCGTCGGGGGCGAGGACCGCGGCGAACGGGCGGACCGACCGTCCGCCGGCCCGCTCCTCGGTGACGTCGAGGAGCTCGAAGAACGGCCCGACCGCCGCGAGCCCGGCCAGCACGTCGCTCACCGGCGGGGTGGTGGCCGGACGCGCGATGTCGGTGTGCTCCGTGGTCACCGGGGAAGCCTCGCATCCCGGATCGTCCCGGTCGAGCCGTTCGTGAGGGTCCCGGCGACCGGTCCGACCCACAGCACCACCCCCGCAGCAGCGACGACGGCGAGCGCCTGCGCCGCCGTCGACGACGCCACCAGCGCGGCGAGCACCGTCAGCCAGAGGAGGCTCCGCGCGGTCGCCCGTCCCGTCGCCGTCGCCGCGGCCGGGAGGCGCGTCACGGCCGGGCACCGGCCGGCCCGGGCAGCGGCAGCCCGGTCACGATCCGGGCCGCCGCCGCGCCCGCGCGGCGCCCGTGCGGCCGGCCCCCGGCCCCTCCGGGCCGGCCGGCACGGCCGGCCCCGGACCGGGTTCGGTGAAGGCGGGCCGGTCTGCGGGCAGCGTGGTGTGGTGCACGACCACGGAGCCGTCGGCGTCGATCCCGACGCCGACGTCGAGCCGGGACCGCTGCGCCGCCCGGTGGGCCAGCGCGACGACGCCGTCGGGGCCCCGACGGCGTCCGGGTCCGGCCAGGTCGTGACCGGGACGCCCTCCTCCTCGGCGCCGGCCAGCACCTCGCGCAGCACCGGGTCCGGGATGTCCGGGTGGTGCCCGACGACGACCGACGGCGGCTCCGGGGCCGAGGCCGGGCCCGGGTGGCTCATGCCGCCGGCTCCCCGCTGCCGACCAGCGAGCTCGCGTGCGCGTCGACCAGACCGGAGGCGACGGCGTTGCGCGGGCCCTCGGTGCCGTGCACGTTGCCGGTACCGCAGACCACGCCCGACCCGGCGAGCGCGTCGGCGATCATCTGCGGGATCTCGAAGTCCAGCGCGGACCCGCCGAGCAGCACGACGAAGTCGAGCATGCGCAGCGACCCGCTCGGGGCGACCTGGCGCAGCGCCCGCAGCGCGTTCACCACGAACACCCGGCGCTTCGCCTCCCGGCGCACCCGCACGACGTGGTCGATGGAGTGCCGCGTCGTCACCGGGACGGGCCCGTCCGGGGTCATGACGACGACCCGGGCGAACACGTGCGAGGGCAGCGGCTCGGTGAAGAACTGCACCGAGCCGTCTTCGTGGCGGATGTGGAAGAAGCTCTCCACCTTGGCCAGCGGGAACCACTTGACCTGCTCGGCGGTCTCACGGTCGTCGAGCGCCAGCTCGGAGTCGATCAGCTTGGTGACCAGCTCGCCCGCGCCGGCGACGTGCACCGCGGTGCACGTGCCGTCCCGCAGCAGCAGCGCCGCGTCGGTGGAGCCGCCGCCCATGTCGAGGATCGCGATCGGCGTGTCGGTGCCCGGGGTGGTCAGCGCCCCCCGGACCGCCATCTCGCCCTCGACGCCGCCGATCCGGGCCGAGCAGCCGAGCGTCTCGGCGACCTGGTCGGCGACGACCTGCATCCGGCTGCGGCTGGTGCGCACCATCGCGGCGAGCGCGACGGCGTTCTCCAGCGACACCTCACCGGCCAGCCCGCCCCGCACCTCGCGCGGGACGAACGTGTCGATGGCCAGCACGTCGCGGATCCGGATCTCCCCGGCCGGCTGCCCGGTCACGTCGGTCATCGTGTCCCGGACCTGGGCGAGCATCCCGCCGACGTGCGTGCCGGGCTGGCCGGTCGCGTCGTCGAGCGGCTGCACCCGGGCCAGGGTCTCCATGATCTCGTCGGCGCCGGCGTCGACGTCGACCCGCAGGGTCTTGCCGGCCCCGGTCAGGACCAGCTCCCCCACCGGGACGCGGCGGTCGGTCACGTCCCCGGCCGGGGTCCGGACGACGACGGCCGAGCGGTTCCCGGTCAGCGCCCGCGCCACCGGCGCGACCTGCCGGGTCTGGTCGGGGTCGAGCCCGAACACCGTGGCCAGGCCGTAGGAGTCCGACAGGGTCCGGATGGTGCGCCCCGGCAGGGCGACCTCCACCGCCGCGGACATGCCGAGCGGCACCCGCTCGACGGCGCCGACCTCGTCGACGATCGGGATCGAGACGTCGATCCGGTTCGCGACGAGCACCGCATCGTCCTGCGCCAGCACCGCCGCGACCAGCTCCAGGCCGCGTCCGAGCGCGTCGTTCAGCACCCGCGCGACGCGGTCGAAGTCCCACCCGCGCCCGACGACGGCGATCACCTGTCCCCCGGGGACCGGACCGGGGCCGGTGAGCTCCTCCACCGCGACGGTGACGCCGACCCCGATCCCGCTGCCGCCCGGCGTCGCCGGGTTGTGCCCGATCATCGTGGACTCGGTGATGATCGTCTCGGTGATCGTCTCCATGGCGAGGCCACTGATCACCGGTGTCGCCTCGTTGAGCAGCACCTCGTCCAGCTCGTCGGCGGAGCGCCGGGCCCCTTCCAGGGCCCGGCGGACCGCCGTCACCGCGCCGTCGGTGTTGTCCGGGGTCCCCTTGACCCCGGTGGTGCGGGTCAGGGCGGTCCCGAGGTAGGTGACCCGGCCGCCGGCGTCGATCGAGGCCACGCAGGCCTCGGTCGTCGAGTTGCCGATGTCCACGCCCACGACCAGCCGCGAGCCGTCCGTCCCGTGCACCTGTGTCTCCTTCAGCCTGCGACCGGTGCGCCGAGGGCGACCTCGACCGGACGCACCCCGTTGCGGATCTGCTCGAACTCCTTGAGGTGCAGCAGCGCCGCCTTGGCCTGCCAGCGGGGGCGGGCCATCTGGTCGTTGCGGGTCGGCACCGGCTGCGGCGACTCGCCCTTGGCGTACTGCGCGGCGTTGGAACCGATGCCGCGGAACACCTCGGAGTCGAGCAGCGGGGACTGCGGGAACAGCTCCAGGTTCGACAGCCGGGCGAGGTCCTTCTGATGGATCATCGTGGTGCCCCGCGACAGCAGGCCCACGCAGATCCCGGAGCCGGACAGCTTCGCGCCGGTGTGGGCGATGGCCGCCAGGTCGGCGGTGTCCCACACCCGGATCAGCCGCGACGTCACGCCCTGCTCCTCGATGCCCGCCATGAGCTGGCGCAGCACCTCGGCGTGCGGGACGTCGACGATCGTGCGGGTGAAGAACCCGGCGAACGCCGGGGACACCGCGATGACGACCTCGTCGGGCCGGGTGCCGCGCTCGGCGGGCCCGATCTCGGTGAGCGACAACGGGTTCTCGGTAGCGGTGCTCACGAGACCTCCTCCTCGGGGTTCTCGGCGCTGGTGACGTGGCGCAGCTTCTTCAGGGCGTTCCACCGGTCGCCGGTCAGGCGGTAGCCGGTGCCGGGACCGGCGTAGTCGTTGGCGTCGTTGATGGCGGCCTGCGGGACGAAGTTCTCGTCGAGGATCGCCGAGGTCTGGAGCAGGTCGCCGGACACGCGCTGGCGCAGGACCTGCAGCAGGTTCTCCGCGACGTCGTGGAAGCCGGTGCGCTCCAGGATCTTCACCAGGTCGAGGCCGGTGATGCCGCGGTCCATGACCGACTGGGCGCCCTTGAGGTCCTCGAGGACCTCGCGCAGCGGGTAGTCGGCGCTGGAGTTGGCGTAGGTGGCCGCCTCGATCTCCTCGTCGGTGATCCGCGGCAGGTCCAGCTCGGCGAACACGGCCTGCATCGCGCGGGCCGCCTTCTCGCGCACCGCGAGGATCTCCGGCTCGCGGACGTGGCGCAGGCCGCCGTCGATCTGCAGGTCGCGCTGGATGGTGTTCCAGTCGTCGTAGTCCTCGACGTCGAGGTTCGACCCGGCGAACATGTTGTCCGAGTTCGGCACGCCGGAGAAGCCGGAGCACACCAGGTCCTGGCCGGACAGCAGCTGCGGCATGAGCCGGCTGGTGCGGCGCATCGCCGAGTGCGAGAACGACTGGTCGTTGCCGGCCGCGCACTCCAGGTCGACCATGTTGCAGACCAGGTTCTCCGCGGCGACGGCCCGGATGCCGCCGGGGACCGCGCCCGGGACGCCGATGCAGCTGATCGAGCCGTTCTGCAGACCCTGGACGCCGGCGCCCTTGGCCATCAGGATGCAGCGGATCTCGAGGAACAGCATGGAGCGGCCCTCGGCGTTGCCCATCTGCACCTCCGACCCGGTGCCCGAGGTGAAGCGCATCTTGATGCCGCGGGAGGCGTAGGCGCTGGCGAGGAACGACTTCGACCACGGGGTGTCGTCGCCGTCGACGAAGACCGACTCGGTGCCGTAGACCGAGATCGTCTCGGCGTAGCCGGTGATGCCGCGCATGCCCAGGTCGAGCTCGGTGGCCTCCTCCAGCGCGCACTGGGTGATGACACCGCCGCGCCCGGACTGGGCACCGACCTGCAGGCCGATGGCGACGAGCGGGGCGTAGCGCAGGACGCCGAGGGTCGTCTCCATCTCGGCGAAGCCGCGCAGCGCGGCCTCGGCGGCGTCGGCCGCGACCTGGATGGGGTTGTCCCGGGCACTGGTGGAGTGCGCCTGGTTGGCCGGGCTGCGACGGGCCCGCATCTTCTGCATCGACATCATGATCTCGACGACGTTGAGCAGCTTGACGACGTCGAGCAGCTTGGCCGGGGTGAGGCCGCGCGTGATGTCGAGCAGATCGGCCCGGGTCACGCCCGGGTCGACGAGCATCCGCGCGATGTCGGTCGAGGGGATCGCGGTGGCCCGCTCGGCGACCTCGACGTCGATCGCGTGGTCGGCGATGAAGGTGTCCATGAAGTCGAACTCGGAGCGCTCGCGCCCGTCCATCTCCACGATCACGCCGTTCTCGACGCGGACGCTCGGCTGCGGGTCGAAGTCGCTCTCCATGGCGACGAGACCCTTCTCCGGCCATTCCTCGACGAAGCCGTCGAGGTTGACCGGGCGGGACTCGAGCATGTCGGTGCGCTTGGAGGTCCGGGCCCCGGTCGCCGGGGTGCCCGCCTCGGGGAGGGTGCTGGTCATCGGTCAGTCTCCTTCGCGGGCGAGCAGGTCGCGGGCGGCGTAGACCTGCGCGGCCTCGCGGACGAGCGCGGCGCAGGTGGCGGCGGCGTAGTCGTTCTCCAGCCGGTCGGCGATCTCCGCGAGCCGGGCGGCCGACGAGGCGCGGGGCCGCAGCGCGTTGTAGATCGCGAGGACCTCCTCGTCGGGGACGGCGGTGAGCTCGGCGGCGCGCCGCATGTTCTCGGCGAGCTGCCGGCGGCCGACCGAGTCGGAGATCTCGCCCTGGAGCTTCAGGGTCTCGGGCGAGATGCGGAGGTCCTCGTTGCGGATCTCCCCGGACACGACGGCGGCCATGGTGACCTCCGCCAGCGGCCGGCCGGTCGGGGTACGGAGCAGGTCGGGCCGCTGCACGGACAGCGGGTAGTCGGTGGGGCCGAGGGTGGTGCTCATCGGGTCTCCTCCAGGCGGGACGCCACGGGCTGCTCGACCGGGGCCTGCGGGTGCGGGACGCGGCCGACGGGGGTCTCGCCGGTCGCGGCGGCCTCCAGCTCGGCCGGGGTGAGGAAGCGCTCGACCAGAAGGACGAAGGCGCCGCCTCCGATCAGGCCACCGAGCAGCGGGGCGACGATCGGGAGCCACCAGTACGGGACGCCGGCGGCGGTGACGAACGCGGTGTCGTAGCCGGTGACGAACGAGGCGAGTCGGGGGCCCAGGTCACGGGCCGGGTTGATCGCGTAGCCGGCGTTGGCACCGAACGCGATGCCGATGCCGACGACCAGGAAACCGATCATGAAGGGCGCCATGTTGGCGCCGGGCGGGTTGTTGAGCGCGTTGGTCAGCGCGAAGATCACGAAGACGAGCAGGGCGGTGCCGACGATCTGGTCGCCGAACGCGGCGAAGATCGTGACGTGCTCGCCGGGCAGGGTCGAGAAGATGGTCTGCGTGGCGACGGTGTGGACGGGGTCGACCGCCGCGATCGGGCCGGCGTAGACGGCCCGCACGACGAGGGCGGCGAGGAAGGCGCCGACCGTCTGGGCCAGCCAGTAGGGCACGACCTTGCGCCAGGCGAAGCCCTTGAACACGGCCAGCGCCAGGGTGACGGCCGGGTTGAGGTGGGCCCCGCTCACGCGGCCGGCGATGTAGACGCCCATGGTGACCGCGACGCCCCAGCCCCAGACCAGGGTGCCCCAGTCGCCGTTGGCGCCCTCGGAGGTCACGACCTGGGCGACGGTGCCGCAGCCGATGAGGATCAGGACGAAGGTCCCGGCGAACTCGGCTGCGAGCTCGCCGGCGTCCCCGCGGCTCACGCGAGTGCCGCGACGGCGGCCTCGGCCACCGTCACGTCCTGCTCCACCGAGCCGGCGCTGACCCCGACCGCGCCGACGAGCTCACCGTCGCGGTGGATCGGGATGCCGCCGCCGAAGATGACCATGCCACCGGCGGTGTGCTCCAGGCCGTAGAGCTCGGCACCGGGCTGTACCAGCGGGGTCAGCGCCGCGGTCGGCAGGTTCATCAGGATCGAGGTGCGCGCCTTGCGCTGGGCGATGTCGATGCTCGCGCGGATCGCGCCGTCCTGGCGGGCGAAGGCGAGCAGGTGGCCGCCGTCGTCCACGATCGCCACGTTCATCGGCTGGCCGATCTCGGTCGCCTTCGCCAGTCCGGCGGCCAGCGCCTTCTCTGCGTCCTGGAGGGTCAGTCGCTGCATCCGGGCCTCACTCCTCGTCGAGTCGAGCTGCCCGGGTCCGTACCGGGCCACGACGAGGACGCTATGAGCGCGGTCACCCGTACAGATATGAGGACTCTCCCTACCTCACCCCCACCCCCACACCCTCCGGAGAGGGCCGTACGGCCCAGTCGGCGCCGGTGCGGCGGCGTCGACTGGGCCGGTCGCCGACGCGGCGTCGACCAGGTGGCCCCGCCGGCCGCAGCGACGGCGGCCACGCCGTCCTGCGTGCGGCTCGGGGGCGGCCCTCGCTCAGTTGCCCGCGCCGAAGCGGGCGAGCATGGTCCTGTTGCGGGCACCGGTCTTCCGCAGCACCGCTCCGACGTGCTTCTCCACCGTCTTGACCGAGATGGCCAGCCGGGTGGCGATCTGCTTGTCGGCCAGCCCCTGCTCGACGAGTGCGCGAACTTCCCGCTCCCGCAGGGTCAGCGTGTGCTGGCCGCGGGCCGGCTGGTGGCCGGCGGGCGGCGCGACGGGCGGACCCGCCGTGCAGGGGGTGGGCGGGTCGGGCCAGCAGGCCCGCACGCGCGTCCCCCACCCGGGGACGCTGTCGATCTCCAGCCGGCCGCCGGCGGCGCGCACGGTGGACTCGACCCGGTGCAGCCCGGACCGGGGCGCGGTGCCGGGGTCGAAACCGCGGCCGTCGTCCTCGACGAGCAGGCGGACCGTCCCCGTCTCGAACGCCAGCCCCACCCGCAGCGTGCACGCACCGGAGTGCAGCACCGCGTTGTCGAGCAGCAGCCGCGCGACCTCGTGCACCCCCGTCGCGACGACCGGGGCCGGCACCCGCTCGGTACCCAGGGTGACCACGCCGCCGCGGGCACCGAGCGCACGCAGCGCGCGGTCCAGCTCGGCCCGCAGCTCCGGCAGCAGCCGCGGCGCGGCGGGGGCGGTCGCGACCGCCGGGACGTCGGCGAGCAGCCGGGCCGCCATCACCGCGACGGCCGCCTGCTCGGCGAACCCCTCGACCGCGGCGACGTCGGAATCGCGGAAGCTCCCACCCCCACCGAAAGCACAGGCTCCGAGCAACTCGTCGTCCCACCAGAGGGGGGTTCCGAGCACGTCCGGTGCGCCAGGGCCGTCCCCCTCCACAAGGAGGGTGCGGGGCTCCCGGACCAGGCGGGCCAGGACGTCCTCGACCGGAGGCAGGGGATCGCGGTGCACGACCGGTGCCGGGTCGCCCAGCAACGCGACGGTGCCGCCACCACCGCCCAGCCTGCTGGTCGTGCGCCGGACGAGGTCGTCGAGCAGCGTCGTCACACCCCGGTCCTGCGCCGCACCGTGAGCGAGGATCACCCGGTCCTCCCGGTATCCATCTTGCATCTATGCCGCATTCCTGGAGGGGAACGGTAGGGATGTCGACCGGGGTGGGCAAGCCTCGCGAACCCGGGCCGGACGTGTTCAGGCATCATTTCGGATGTGGACGACGGGTCACGGGCGAGCGGTAGCGCCACCGAACGGGCGTACCGGTTCGCCAAGGCCGGGATCCTCGACGGCTCCCTGCCCGCGGGCGAGCTGATCAGCGAGGGTCAGGTCGCGCGGCCGCTGGCGCTGAGCCGCACGCCGGTCCGCGAGGCGTTCCTGCAGCTGCAGGCCGAGGGTCTGCTGAAGCTCTACCCCAAGCGCGGCGCGCTCGTGGTGCCGGTCTCCCCCGGTGAAGTGGACGCCGTCGTCGAGGCCCGCGACGTCATCGAGTCGCACGCGATCGCCACCGTCGTGGGGGTCGACGACGAGACCCTGGAGCACATCGCCGCCGCGATGGACGCCGCGATCGACGACCAGCTCGCCGCCGTGGCCGCGCGCGACGAGCTCGCCTTCGTCGAGGCCGACCGCCAGTTCCACACCGTGCTGGTGCGGGCCGGGTGCCGCAGCATCCTGCTGGAGGTCTACGGGACGCTGCGCGACCGGCAGCTGCGGATGAACATGGGCGCCCTGGGCGGCCGCTTCCCCGGCCGGGCCGAGCGCCTGGTCGCCGAGCACCGGCAGCTGCTCGCCGGGCTGCGCGCCCGGGACCGCCAGGGCGCGGTGGCCGTGCTCCGGGTGCACCTGGCGGGCACCCGGGCGTCGGTTCTGGGCGCTCCCCCGGCGAGCGCCTGAGCCGCCGGGCCTCAGCCCCGCAGCACCCGCACCACGACCGTGCGGCTCGCGCGGTCGTGCCAGCCGCGGCCGTCGGTGTCGCGCAGGAACGGCGGCAGCACCACCGCGATCATCGCGGTGCGCAGCAGCGCCCGCGGGACACCGACGTGGGTCGCCATGTCGGTGCGCGCGACCCGCATCCCCAGCGCGAGGTGCCCCGGTGCCGTGCCGAGCACCGACACGGACAGCGCGGTGATCACGAACCAGGTCCCGAGTACCCACCAGCTGAACTCCGGGGTGCCGAGCGCGTCGACCCCGGCGACCAGCAGCACCAGCAGGTAGGACAGGAACCAGTCGAGGCAGACGCCGGCGACGCGGCGGCCGAACCCGGCGACGGAGTAGTGGCCGGCCGCCGGCAGCCCGAAACGCTCGCCGGGGTGTCCGGCCGGGGCGGAGCCTCCGGCGGATGAACCGGGGAGCCAGGACTCGATCCAACGGGCCATGCTCTCTAGCGTAGGCGCCGTAGCCGCACCACCGAGCGGGACCGGACCGGACACCGATGACGAACGTGATCGATGTCGCGGTCGGGTCAGTTAACGTCGGTGAAACAGGTGAGTGATGGGTGAGCAACACGGCACTCCTACCGTCACCCACGATCTCCACCAGCGAATGAAGGAGCCCAGAGAGTGTTCAGCAACGCCGAAGAGGTACTCAAGTACATCTCGGACGAGAAGGTCGAGTACGTCGACATCAGGTTCTGCGACCTGCCCGGCGTCATGCAGCACCTCACCGTCCCCGCCAAGACGGCCGGCGACCTCCTGGAGAACGGTGCCGCCTTCGACGGCTCCTCCGTCCGCGGTTTCCAGGCGATCAACGAGTCCGACATGGCGCTGCACCCGGACACGACGACCGCCCGTCTCGACCCGTTCCGCAAGCACAAGACGCTGAACATCAACTTCTTCGTGCACGACCCGATCACCGGTGAGCCCTACTCCCGGGACCCGCGGAACGTCGCCCGCAAGGCGCAGGAGTACCTGACCGCCTCCGGCATCGCCGACACCGCGTACATGGCGCCCGAGGCCGAGTTCTACGTCTTCGACTCGATCCGGTTCGGCACCGACCCGCACCAGGCCTACCACCACATCGACTCCGCGGAGGGCTGGTGGAACACCGGCCGCGAAGAGGTCGGGGGCAACCTGGGCTACAAGGTCAACTACAAGGGCGGCTACTTCCCCGTCCCGCCGGTCGACCACTACGCCGACCTGCGCGCCGACATCGTCACCGCGATGCAGGGGTCGGGCTTCGAGGTGGAGCGCGAGCACCACGAGGTCGGCACCGCCGGCCAGGCCGAGATCAACTACAAGTTCGACACGCTGCTGCGTGCGGCCGACGACGTCATGCTCTTCAAGTACCTGGTGAAGAACGTCGCGTGGCAGAACGGCAAGACCGCGACCTTCATGCCGAAGCCGCTGTTCGGCGACAACGGCTCGGGCATGCACGTGCACTCGTCGCTGTGGAAGGACGGGCAGCCGCTCTTCCACGATGAGTCCGGCTACGGCGGTCTGTCCGACACCGCCCGCTACTACATCGGCGGCCTGCTGCACCACGCGCCGTCGCTGCTGGCGTTCACCAACCCGACGGTGAACTCCTACCACCGCCTGGTCCCGGGCTTCGAGGCCCCGGTCAACCTGGTCTACTCCGCGCGCAACCGCTCGGCATGCATCCGCATCCCGCTGACCGGTGACAGCCCGAAGGCCAAGCGCGTCGAGTTCCGCTGCCCCGACTCGTCCGGCAACCCGTACCTCGCCTTCTCGGCGATCCTGATGGCCGGTCTCGACGGCATCAAGAACAAGATCGAGCCGCCGGCGCCGATCGACAAGGACCTCTACGAGCTCCCGCCGGAGGAGGCCAAGGACATCGCGCAGGTCCCGGCCTCGCTCGGTGCGGTCATCGACAAGCTGGAGCAGGACCACGACTACCTGCTCGAGGGTGGCGTGTTCACCCCGGACCTGATCGAGACCTGGATCTCCTACAAGCGGGAGAACGAGATCGACCCGCTGCGGCTGCGCCCGCACCCGTACGAGTTCGCCCTGTACTACGACGTGTGATCCGCACCTGACCCACGTCACACCGAGGCCCGGCCCCGTCAGGGAGCCGGGCCTCGGCGCGTGCTGCGGGTCGTCGGCCGCCCCGTCAGAGGCGCTCGACGCGGTCGGCCTGCGGGCCCCGGTCGCTCTGACGCACGGCGTAGCGGACGCGGTCGCCCTTCTGCAGCGGCTCCGCGTCCCGGATCACGGACACGTGGACGAACAGGTCGTCCCCGCCGGCATCCGGGGAGATGAACCCGAAGCCGCGGTCCTCGTCGTAGCGCACGACGACGCCCTCACCGCCCCGCGCGGGGACCTCGCGCGCCGCCGGCCCCGCGGCGGGTGCCGACCGCTTCGGCGCCGTCGAGGGCTCGCCGGCCCGGACCAGGTGCACGTCACGGGCCTGGGGCCCCTTCTCCGCCTGGGCCACCTCGAAGGCGATACGGTCGCCCTCCGCGAGCCAGGTCAGCCCCTCGGCCAGGGCCCGGGCGTGGACGAACACGTCGTCGCCGCCGGAGTCGGGGGTGACGAAGCCGAAGCCCTTGTCCTCGTCGTACCAGGCCACCGTGCCGTCGGCGTCGTCCGCGGTGTCGTCGGTGGCGGGCAGGCCGGCCCCCGCTCCCAGCGGGACCACGTGCCCGGCCTGCGGGCCACGCTCGCCCTCCACCACCAGGAAGGCCACCCGCTGACCCTCGGTCACCACGCCGCCGGTCACGATGGCGGAGCTGTGCACGAAGATGTCGGCGCCGCCGCCGTCCGGGGTCGCGAAGCCGTACCCCTTCCCCGGCTCGTACCAGGTGACGGTGCCGAGCAGGCCCACGGCGCTGTCGGCCGCCTCGCCCGTGACGCGCACCCGCAGCGCCTGGGGTCCGCGGTCGTTCTCGCCGACCTCGAACTCGACGACCTGGCCCTCGCGGAGCACCGGCGCACCGCCGCCCCCGACGATCTCGGAGGCGTGCACGAACACGTCCGGCGAGCCGTCCTCGGGTGCGAGGAAGCCGAAACCCCGTTCGGCGTCGAACCAGCGGACGGTCCCTTGCGGCATCGAGAACTCCAGATCGGTGGTCGGGTACTGGCCCCAGTCTCCCCGACGGACCTCGCGGTCCGTCGGGCCGGGCCCGCGGGCCTGCGGTGCGGGGCGGGCCGGCGGTCCGGCTGCTCCCCCGGCCACCCGCCGCGCGGGCGCCGGCGGACGGGTCCGGACATACGTCGGCGCCCGCCCGGAGAGTCTCCGGGCGGGCGCCGACGAGGGTGTTACGCGCGTGTCAGGCGCGGACCTTGCGGCCCACGATCACGCGGTAGATCCCCAGCAGGATCAGCGACCCCACGATGGCGAGCAGCCAGGTGGAGATGTTGAAGAAGCCGCCGAGGCCGACGCCGAACACCGCGCTGCCGATCCAGCCGCCGAGCAGCGCGCCGACGACACCCAGGATCAGGGTGACGATGATTCCGCCCGGGTCCTTGCCCGGCATGATGGCCTTGGCGATGGCGCCCGCGATCAGCCCCAGCACGATCCACGCGATGATGCCCATGTCTGTCTCCCTCGCTCACGGTCCGTTCGTGACGAACCGAATCTGACCGGTCGGCACCGAGTGACCCGTGGGGGTCGTGGCGAAACGTCCCCGGTGGTCACCGTTCGGATGCGATCAGGAGACGGGGGAACATCGGCCCGCTCCGGCTGCTCCGAACGGCACCGTGGAGACGCCCGTCCGCCGACCGGTGTACGGCCGTCGGCACCACGCGGTTCCCGATGTCGTGTAGGACGTCGCCGACGCTAACCACTGCCGGTCACGGAAACATCGCAGAACACCCCTGCCCCACCATCAGGTGCCGGAGTTCGCACGGTCGGGGTCTTCCCGGATGCGGACGCGTCACGAGGCGGTCACCGCGGACGGATGCGACCCCCGCTCGGGGTCAGGTCCGCTCGGAGCATCCCGCACGCGGAATCGGTGCAGAGATCATCTCATCGCCCGCGTCCGCGGATTCGTTGACAACGGTGGGACGCGAATGCTTGACTCAGAGGTATCGTGTTCCAGGTCACATTGAGTGAGGGTCGCACCGGCCCGTCCACTCCGCTCGGTGACACCGCCCGGGTGTCCACGGAACGGCACCGGCCACGCGCGACCCCCTGCGTCACCCTGCGCCCTCGGCGCGACCACGAACGTGCACGGTCCTTCCTCGGCGGCAGGATCGTGTCCCCTCCGCGCCCCCGGGCTGACCTCGTCGCCCGGGGGTGCGGCACATTGCGGGACGGTGGGACTACTCGGCGCCGGTGACCGCCACCAGACCGGCGGCCTCGATCCCCGCGAGGGCGGCGGCCTCGTCGTTGAGCGACGCGTCGCCGGTCACCCCGACGGCGCCGAGCAGCGCGCCGGCCCCGTCCTTGACGAAGACCCCGCCGGGCACGGAGAGGATCTTGCCGCCGGCGAGGTTCGCCACCGAGGTGAAGAACTCCGGGGAGTCCGCGGCGCGGGCGGCGATCGCGCGGTTGGTCATGCCGAGGGCGAGCACACCGCTGGCCTTGGCGACGGCGAGGTCGGGCCGCAGGAAGCCCGAGCCGTCCTGGCGGGCCAGGGCGACGATCGCGCCGCCCGGGTCGAGCACCGCGACCGTGAGCGGGTTGAAGCCCTGCTCGGTGCCGTGGGCCAGGGCAGCGGCGGCGATGGTCTGGGCCTGCTCGAGGGAGATCGTCATACCGCGAACCCTGCCATCACCGCGCCGCGCACGCCCACCCCGGCCTCACACGGCGGGTGGGCGGCGGTCAGCGCCGGGTGAGGCCCACGAGCGGGATCGTCCGGTCGGTCCTGCGCTCGTAGTCGGCGAAGCCGCGGTTGTTCTCCTTGATCCAGGTCCAGACGCGGTCGCGGTCGGCCTCGTCGAGCTCGGCCGCATGCACCGGCACGGTCTCGACCCCGCCCTCGCCGTCGGCGATCTCGGCGGTGACGTCCGGGTTCGCCATCAGGTTGTGGAACCACGCGGGGTGGCGCGGCGCGCCGGCCGCGGAGGCGACGACGACCCAGCGGTCACCGTCGGCGAACCAGCGCAGCGGCGCGATCCGCTCGGCGCCGCTCTTCGCGCCGACGTGGTGGACCAGGATCATCGGCAGGCCGGTGAACGGCTCGCCGACCCGGCCGTCGTTCTCGCGGAACTCACGGATCACCCTGGTGTTGAAGTCCTCTGCCATGGCCCCATGCTGTCAGGCGGGCGCCCCGCCGGGGGCGAACACGACCCAGCAGGCGGCGAGCGTCGCGGCGAACGCGACGAGCACGAACACCGCTGCCCACGCCCCGCCGCCGAGCGGGGTGAGCTCGGCGAGCCGGTCGGCGTCGGAGTGGCGCAGCCGGCCCCCGCGACGGCCGCGGCGCAGCTCCAGACAGGCCTTCACCCCGCCGAACAGCAGGAACCAGGTCAGCGCGGCGGCGAACCCGGTCCGCAGGTCGGCCGGGGCACGCAGCGCGACGAGCACGAGCACCGCCCCGGTCGCGACGACGGCCAGCCCGCCGTAGAGGTTGCGGATCTGCAGCAGCGTCGCGGCCAGCAGCACCACCGCGATCCACAGCATCGCCTGCGCCTCGTCCGCCGCGACCAGCACCGCACCGCCGAGGCCCAGCAGCGGCGGGAAGACGTAGCCGGCGAAGAACATCGCGACCACCCCGGGCCCGCGCCCCGCGCCGGTGGAGTGCGTGACGCCGGAGGAGTCGGCGTGCAGCCGGATCCCGGCCAGGCCCCGCCCGACCAGGACCGCGACGAGTGCGTGCCCGCCCTCGTGGGCGATCGTGACCGCGGTGCGCGTCAGCCGCCAGGTCGGCCGCCACGCGACGACCGTCAGGGCCAGCAGCGCGGCCAGCAGCGACGCCGGCCGGGCCGCGACGAGCTCGTACCCGCGGGTGATCACGTCGAGGTCTGCCACGGACCCCAGTGAACCAGCGGGGTCCGGTCACACCGCGCCGAGGATCTCCTCGACCGCCTCCAGCGCCGAGTCGGTGTCGTCCGCCAGGTACATGAGGTCGACGAAGGTGTGGTCGACGTCGGTGTCGGTGGCCGCCCGGCGCACCAGCGCGGCGGCGTCGGCGGCGGTCTCCCCCGGCTTCGGGTTCACCCGCAGCACCGCGCCGACCGCGTCGGCGGGGCGGCCCGCCTCGGCCGCGGCGGCACGCAGGTCCGCCCAGGGCGCGGAGACCGCGGCGTCGAGGTCGGTGACGTCGGAGGTGACGACCGGCAGGAACCCGTCGGCCCGTTCCGCGATCCTGCGGCGCGCCCGGGGGCTGAAGCCGCCCAGGTAGACCGGCACGTGCCGCGGCACGGCGTGCACGTACGACGGCGCGACGCTCGCGAACCGCCCGGTGAACTCCACCGGGTCGTCGTGCCACCAGGTGTCGAACAGGTCGAGGGTCTCGTCGAGCCGGGCGCCGCGCTCACCCATCGGGACCCCGACCGCGTCGTACTCCTCGGGCGACCAGCCGATGCCGAGGCCCAGCAGCAGCCGTCCGCCCGACAGGTTGTCGATCGTCGCCGCCTGCCGGGCCAGCAGCGCCGCCGGGTACCAGGGCGCGTTGAGCGTGCTGGTGCCGAGCTGCACCCGCGCGGTGACGGCGGCCGCCGCGGTCAGCAGCGCCAGCGGGTCGTGCGCGGCGGTGAACTGCTCGGGCACGCTGCCCGGGCCGCCGGGCCCGCCGCCGTAGCCGACCGTCGGGTCGACGGCCACCAGCAGCCGGTCGCCCGTCCACAGGCTCGCCGCGCCGCGCTCCTCGGCGCCCGCCGCGAACCGCATCGTCCCGTCCACGTGGGCCGCGGACGCACCGAACTGCGGGATCCCGAAACCGATTCGCACTTGACCTCCAGCCGCTGGAACACCCGACGCTGTCCCCGTGACCGCACCACCTACCGATGATCACCCTGTCACGCTGACGATCGGGCAGCTCGCCCGGCGCAGCGAGGTCCCCGTGCGCACGCTCCGTTTCTGGTCGGACGAGGGGCTCGTCCCCGCCGACCGCAACGGTGCGGGCCACCGGGTCTACGGACCGGCCGCGGTCGCACGGCTCGACCTCGTGCGCACCCTGCGCGAGCTCGGCCTGGGCCTGGACGACGTGCGCGCCGTGCTGTCCCGCCGACGGGGGGTCGGCGAGATCGCGGCGGCACACGTCCGGGCCCTGGACGACCGGATCCGGGAGCTGCGGGCGCAGCGCGCGGTGTGCGCCCTGCTCGCCCGCAACGGAACCGGTGACACCCCACCCGACGAACGGAGCGTGACCCTGATGAACGACCTCGCCCGGCTGTCCGCGGCGCAGCGGCAGCACCTGATCGACGAGTTCGTGAACGAGGCCTTCGCCGGCATCGACGCCGACGCGCCCGGCGCGGGCATCGCCACCGCGATGCGGTCGATGCCCGCCGAGCTGCCCGACGACCCGACCCCGGAACAGGTCGGGGCCTGGGTGGAGCTGGCCGAGCTGGTCGGCGACCCCGGCTTCCGGGCCCGCTGCCGGGAGATGGCCGTCGCCGGCGCCACCGTCCCGGCGCACCGCGAGCGGCAGGCCGACCCGGCCGCGGTGGCCGAGCACGCCGGTGGCGCGCTCGCCGCGGGCGTCGACCCGGCCTCGCCCGCGGCCGCCGCGGCGCTGGCACGGATCCCCGGCGTCGCCGGACTGTCGATGGGCGAGCGGACCGCCTGGGCGGACACGGTCGACCTGTTCGCCGACCGCCGCGTCGAGCGCTACTGGACGCTGCTCGGGGTGCTCAACGGTTGGCCGGCCCGGGAGCCGGCGATCCCCGCGTTCGAGTGGTTCGCCACGGCGCTGCGCTCGGCACCGGCCGGTCAGTCCTCGGACCAGCCGTAGAACACCCGCTCGACGACCGCGCGGGCCCGCCGCGTGACGCGCTTGTAGTCGTCGAGGAACTCCCCCGGGTCGCCGCCCGCCGGGTACCCGAGCGCGACGGCGACGGCGGCCAGCTCCCGCCCCGAACGCGGGAGCTGGTCGCCGGGCTTGCCCTTGACCAGCATGATCGCGTTGCGGGCCGCGGTCGCGGTGCGCCAGCCCTCCTCCAGCTCGGCGGCGTCCCCGGCGCTGATCAGCCCGGCCTCCGCGGCCTCGTGCAGCCCGTGCAGCGTCGACGGGGTGCGCAGCTCGGGGACGTCGCCCGCGTGCTGGAGCTGCAGCAGCTGCACCGTCCACTCGACGTCGGCCAGCCCGCCCAGGCCGAGCTTGGTGTGGGTGGTGCGGTCCGCGCCGCGGGGCAGCCGCTCGGCGTCGACCCGGGCCTTGATCCGGCGGATCTCCGACACCGCGGCCGCCGACACGCCGTCGGCCGGGTAGCGGATCGGGTCGACCAGCGCGGTGAACTCGCGGCCCAGCGTCCGGTCCCCCGCGATCGGGCGGGCCCGCAGCAGCGCCTGGGCCTCCCACACCTCGCCCCAGCGGGCGTAGTACTCGCGGTAGGAGGCCAGGGTGCGCACCATCGGCCCGGACCGGCCCTCCGGGCGCAGGTCCGCGTCGACCGACAGCTCCGGATCCGGGCTGGGGGAGCCGAGCAGCCGCCGCACGCGTTCCACCACCCGGGTCGCCCACCTCACCGCGGTGTGGTCGTCGACGCCCTCGGCGGGCCTGCAGACGAACATCACGTCGGCGTCGCTGCCGTAGCTGGACTCGCCGCCGCCGAGGCGGCCCATCCCGATCACCGACAGGACGGCCGGGCGCTCGGGCTCCGCGCGCAGCACCGCGTCCAGGGTCGCGGCCAGCACCGCCTCGTTGACCGAGCTCAGCGCCGTGCACACCGCGTCGACGGGCAGCAGGCCGAGCAGGTCGGCGCAGGCGATCCGCAGCATCTCGTGGCGGCGGTAGGACCGCGCCGACGCCACCGCGGCCTCCGGCGTGCTCTGCCGGGCGACGGTGGTGCGCAGCGCCATCGACACCTCGGCCGGGTCCCGGGTCAGCTCCGGGCTCTGCACCCCCGAGGAGGTCGCCAGCATCCGCAGCACCTCCGGCGCGCGGGCCAGCAGGTCCGGGACCAGGGCCGACGTCCCGAGCAGCGTCATCAGCCGCTGCGCGACCGCGCCCTCGTCGCGCAGCAGCCGCAGGTACCAGGGGGTGTCGGCGAGCGCCTCGGACACCCGCCGGTAGGCGAGCAGGCCGCGGTCGGGGTCGGGGCTGCGCGACAGCGAGTCCAGCAGCACCGGCAGCAGCGCCCGCTGGATCGACGCGGCCCGTGACACCCCGCCGGTGAGCGCCCGCAGGTGCCCGAGCGCCCCCTCCGGCGACGCCCAGCCCAGCGCCTTCATCCGTGCCCTCGCCGCCTCCGGGGACAGCACGGCGTCGGCGCCGTCGGCGGCCAGCCGGGACACCGCCGACAGCAGCGGCCGGTAGAACAGCTTCTCGTGCAGCCGGGTGACGCGGCGCGCGTTGCGCTGCCACTCGTCGACCAGCACCCCGACGACGTCGCGGCGCCCGTCCGGGCGGATCCGCGCGGCCCGGGCGAGCCAGCGCAGTCCGTCGACGTCGTCGGCGGCCGGGAGCAGGTGGGTGCGGCGCAGCTTCTGCAGCTGCAGCCGGTGCTCCAGCAGGCGCAGGAACCGGTAGGACGCGGCGAGGTTGGCGCCGTCGTCGCGGCCGACGTAGCCGCTCTCCGACAGCGCGGCCAGCGCGACCAGGGTGTTGCCCGAGTGCAGCGAGTCGTCGCCCCGGCCGTGCACCAGCTGCAGCAGCTGGACGGCGAACTCGACGTCGCGCAGCCCGCCGCGGCCGAGCTTCAGCTCGCGTTCGCGCTGCTCGGAGGGGATGTTCTCGATGACCCGGGCCCGCATGGCCTGCACGTCGGTGACGAAGTCGTCGCGGGTGGAGGCCTGCCACACCATCGGCGACAGCGCCTCGACGTAGGCGGCGCCGAGCTCGCGGTCCCCGGCGATCGGGCGGGCCTTGAGCAGCGCCTGGAACTCCCAGGTCTTCGCCCACCGCTTGTAGTACGCCACGTGCCCGTCGAGGGTCCGCACGAGTGCGCCCTGGCGGCCCTCGGGGCGCAGGTTCGCGTCGACCTCGAAACAGGCCTCCCCCGCGATGCGCATGACCCGCGACGCGAGCTTCGTCGCGGCCTGGGTGAGCTCCCCGCCGGGTTCGGCGACGAACACGACGTCGACGTCGGAGACGTAGTTGAGCTCCCGGCCACCGCACTTGCCGAGCCCGATCACCGCGAGCCGCAGCTCCTCGGGCGGGTCCTGCTCGGCCGCGGCCACCGCCAGCGACGCCGACAGCGCGGCCTCGGCGAGGTCGGCGAGCTGGGCGGCGACGTCGTCGACCTCCATCACCGGCAGACCCGGGTCGCCGACGGCGGCCAGGTCGGCCGAGGCGAGGCCGAGCAGCTCGTCGCGGTAGGCCGTGCGCAGCGCCGCGACGGCCTCGGCGCCGGTCAGCGACGCCCGCGCTCCGCCGGCCGTCCCCGGCGGCGGCGCGGCCGGGTCGGCCCCGACCGCGCGCAGCAGGTTCGCGGTGCGCCGGGCCAGGTCCGGCGGCGGGTTCCCGCGCTCGGCGGTGTCGGCCAGCAGCGGCCAGCGGTCCGGGTGGCCGACGAGGTGGTCGCCCAGCGCCGTCGACGACCCCAGGGTCGCCAGCAGCCGCCCCCGCAGCCCGCGGTCGGTGCGCAGCGCCCGGTCGATCGCGGGCCACGGGGCGGTCTGCGCCAGCCGCTCGACCGCCCGCAGGGCGAGGGACTGGTCGGGGCTGCGGGCCAGCGCCCACATGATCTCCTCGCAGCCGGGCGCCGGCCCGTCGGTCGCCCACCAGCCCAGACCGCGCAGGGTCGTGGCCGCGTCCTCACCGGTGAGGCCGAGCCGGGCGAGCGAGGTCCCCGTGCGACGGTCCATGACCGGTGATCCTGCCCCATCGCGGGCCGCCCTTCCCTCAGGGGCGTCCAGCGGTCAGGCTCGGGGGCATGCACGTCGTGATCGTCGGTGGGGGTGTCGGAGGACTGACCACGGCCCTGGCCCTGGAGCGGGCCGGGATCGGGTCCACGGTCCTGGAGCAGGGGTCCGGCGCGGGCGAGTTCGGTGTCGGGTTCAACCTGCTGCCGCACGCCGTGCGGGTGCTCGACGGGCTCGGCCTGTCCGCGGAGCTGGCCGACGTCGGCATCGCGACCACCGACCTCACCTACGCCCACCGGCTCGGGCAGCCGATCCTGCGCAGACCCTGCGGGGTGGCGGCCGGCTTCGCGTTCCCGCAGGTCGCCGGGCACCGCGGCCGGGTGCACCGGATGCTCACCGACGCCGTGCGCGCTCGGCTGGGGTCCGACGCGATCCGCACCCGGCACCGGGTCGCCGGCGTCGAGCACTCCGACGGGGGTGTCCGGGTCCGCTTCGCCGACGACGCCCTGCCGGAGGCGACCGGCGACGTGCTGGTCGGCGCGGACGGCATCCACTCCGCGGTGCGGGCGGGCCTGTTCCCGGGCGAGGGACCGCCGCGCTGGAACGGGGTGTCGATGTGGCGCGGTGCGACGGACTGGCCGGCGTTCCGCGGGGGCCGCTCGATGGTCGTCGCGGGCGGGAACGCGGCCAAGCTGGTGGTCTACCCGGTCGGCGCCGGCAGCGCGCCGGGCACGGTCCTCACGAACTGGGCGGTGTGCATCGCGACCGGCGCCGACGGCGACCCCGCCCCGCAGCGCCAGGACTGGTCACGGCCCGCCGACCGCGACGAGACCCTCGCCCACGCCCGCCGCTTCCACCTCGACGACGTCGACCACCTCGCGCTGGTCGCCGCGACACCGGAGATCTTCGAGTTCCCGATGTGCGACCGGGACCCGCTGCCGCGCTGGTCGCACGGGCGGGTCACCCTGCTCGGCGACGCCGCGCACCCGATGGTCCCGATGGGCTCCAACGGCGCCGGGCAGGCGATCCTCGACGCCGAGTCGCTCGCCCGGCACCTGGCCGCGGGCGGCGACCCGGCGGCGGCGCTGGCCGCGTACGAGGCCGAACGGCTGCCGATGACCGCCGACGTCGTGCTCCGCAACCGCGTGGGTGGCCCGGAACGGGTCATCGACGAGGTCGAGCGCCGCGCACCCGACGGCTTCGACGACCTCGACGCGGTGATCACCGGCGGGGAGCTCGAGGAGATCTTCGCCGGCTACCACCGGGCGTCGGGCAACACCCGCTAGTCGGCGCCGGGGACGCTGCCCGGCGGCAGGAAGTCGACGTCGTGCAGCGCCGACTGCCGCACGACCTCGGCCGGGTCGGTCAGGTCGTGCAGCCGGTCGAACAGCGACGCCAGCCGGCCGGCCGGGCTGACCCAGAACAGCGCGCGGGCGTTGCCCTGCTCCTTGTTGTAGTAGGCGTGCGGCAGGCCCTTGGGCATGAGGACGGTGTCGCCCGGCCCGGCCTTCTCCCACTGCCCGTCCAGGTAGAGCGTGAACACGCCGTCGAGGACGTGGATGTGCTCGTCCTGGGTCGGGTGCACGTGCGGCGGGACGCCCGTGCCGGGCGGGTCGAGGGTCTCGAAGGCGAAGCTGGTCTCGCTGACGGCCTTCGCCCAGTAGGTGTGGCCCAGCACGTTCCACACCCGCTTGTACTGGCCCTCACCGGCCCGCGTGATGCCCTTGGGCAGCGGGCCCAGGATGATCTCGTCCGAGAAGTCGGTCACAGCACGGGAAGATACGTCGCGAGCTCGTGCGGCGTCACGTTCCGGCGGTAGGCGTCCCACTCGGCCCGCTTGTTCCGCAGGAAGAAGTCGAACACGTGCTCGCCGAGGTACTCGGCGACGAGCTCACTCTTCTCCATGACGTCGAGGGCCTCGGTGAGGTTCTGCGGGAGCAGCTCGTAGCCCAGCGCCCGGCGCTCGGTGTCGGTCAGGGCCCACACGTCGTCCTCGGTGGGCGGGGGCAGCTCGTAGCCCTTCTGGATGCCGGTGAGGCCGGCGCCCAGGATGACCGCGTAGGCGAGGTAGGGGTTGCACGCGGAGTCCAGCGTCCGGACCTCCACCCGGCGCGAGGACGACTTGCCCGGCGAGTACATCGGGACCCGGACCAGCGCGGAGCGGTTCGCGTGGCCCCAGGACACCGCGGTCGGGGCCTCGCCGCCGGTGATGAGGCGCTTGTAGGAGTTGACCCACTGGTTGGTGACCGCGGTGATCTCCCGGGCGTGCTTGAGCACGCCGGCGACGAACGCCTTGCCGGTCGCGGACAGCTCGTAGGGATCGTCCGGGTCGTGGAAGGCGTTGTGGTCGCCCTCGAACAGCGAGAAGTGCGTGTGCATGGCCGAGCCGGGGTGCTCGGAGAACGGCTTGGGCATGAACGAGGCCCGCACGCCCTGGGTGAGCGCGACCTCCTTCACGACGTAGCGGAACGTCATGAGGTTGTCGGCCATGGTCAGGGCGTCGGCGTAGCGCAGGTCGATCTCCTGCTGGCCGGGGCCGCCCTCGTGGTGGGAGAACTCCACCGAGATGCCCATCGACTCCAGCGTCTCGATGGTGTTGCGCCGGAAGTGCGGGGCGACGTCGTGGCTGGCCTGGTCGAAGTAGCCGCCGGAGTCCGCCGGGACGGGCCGGGTGCCGTCGCCGGGCAGGTCGCGCAGCAGGTAGAACTCGATCTCCGGGTGCACGTAGCAGGTGAACCCGGCCTCGCCCGCCTTGTTCAGCGCGCGGGTCAGCACGTGCCGCGGGTCGGCCCAGGACGGCGACCCGTCGGGCATGGCGATGTCGCAGAACATCCGCGCCGAGTAGTGCTCGCCCGAGGCGGTCTCCCAGGGCAGCACCTGGAACGTCGACGGGTCGGGCTTGGCGACCATGTCGGACTCGTAGACGCGGGCGAAGCCCTCGATGGCCGAGCCGTCGAAGCCGATGCCCTCGGCGAAGGCGCCCTCCAGCTCGGCCGGGGCCACCGCCACCGACTTGAGGTATCCGAGCACGTCCGTGAACCAGAGACGGACGAAACGGATATCGCGTTCCTCGAGCGTGCGGAGCACGAACTCCTGCTGGCGGTCCATGCGGCGGAGCCTAGGAACCCCGTGTTACGCGGAAGTTACCGGGGTGTGCGGGCGACCCGGTCGTGGTCGCCCGCACACCCCCGACGACGGCCCTCAGCTGGGCGCGAGCGTGCACTCCGCGCCCTGCGGCGGGAGCGTGAGGTTCACCAGATAGTCGATCGCGAGCTTGTCGGTGCACGCGTCACCCTGCAGTGACGCGGTGTGCTGGTTGCCGTTGACCGTGATCAGGCTGCCGTTCAGCTGCTGGGCCAGGTCGACCCCGGCCTGGTACGGCGTGGCCGGGTCACCGGTGACCGACACCACGACGACCGGCGGGAGTCCGTCGACCTTCGGCGTGTGCGGCTCGCTGGTGGGCGGGACCGGCCAGAACGCGCACGCGTCGCGGGCACCGACCGGGCCGCGGCCGGTGGAGCGGAACGGGGCGGCCTCGTCGGCCCGCGTCGCCAGCTCCAGGGCCTCCGACGGCTCCTTCAGCGCCGGCTGGTTCACACAGCTGATCGACTGGAAGGCCTGCAGCATGTTCGAGTAGCGGCCCTGGTCGTCGCGCTCGTAGTAGAGGTCGGCCAGACGCATCAGCAGGTCGCCGTTGCCGTTCGCGACCTGCGAGATCCCCTGCTGCAGCGCGGGCCACAGCTGGGAGACGTAGAGCGCCTGGCTGACGCCGGTCTGGGCGTCGGAGAAGCTCAGGACGCGCCCGTCGCCGACCTTCGCGGGCGTGTCGATCAGTGGCCGCATCACCGTCTGGAACGCCTGGGTCGCCTTCGCCGGGTCGGTGCCCAGCGGGCAGCCGGGGCGGCTGGTACAGTCCTCGGCGAAGTTGTCGAACGCGAGCTGGAACCCGGCGTTCTGCTTGACCGTGGAGTCGATGGTCGACTGCGTCGGGTCGATCGCGCCGTCGAGCAGCAGCGCGCGGACGTTCTGCGGGAACGCCTCGGCGTAGGCGGTGCCGAGCTCGGTGCCGTAGGAGAAGCCGGCGTAGGTCATCTTCTGGTCGCCGACGGCGGCCCGCATGACGTCCATGTCCTTCGCGACGTCACGGGTGCCGACGTTCGCCAGCACGTCGGCCCCGGTGCGCTGGGTGCAGCGCTCGGCGAACTGACGGCTGTCGGCCTCGGCGGCGGCGACCCCGGCGGGCGAGGGGTCGGCGAAGACCTTGGTGCGCTCCTCGTCGTTCTCCGCGTCGGTGAGGCACTGGATCTTCGGCAGACTCGCACCGGTGCCACGGGGGTCGAACCCGACCAGGTCGAACCGGTCCCCCAGACCGTTGGTGGCCCAGGTGGCGGCCTGGCGCGCGACGAACGAGGTGCCCGAGGCACCGGGGCCGCCCGGGTCGGCGAACAGCGAGCCGATCTTCGCTCCGGTCGCCTTCTTGCGCAGCAGCGCGATCTGCATCGTCTTCCCGTCGCCGGGCCGGGCGTAGTCCTGCGGGACGGTCACCCGGGTGCAGTCGAACTGCGGGTCGGCGTAGGTCTGCGCGTCGTCCGCGGTGGGGGCGTAGTCCGCGCAGGGGCCCCACTGCAGCTGCTGGTCGTAGAACTGCGCCAGCTCCGGCGGGTTCTGCGCGGCCTGCGGCTGGTCGCCGGTGCCCGCGTCGGCGCACGCGCCGACCAGGACGAGGGTCGCCGCACCGAGCACGGCGAGCGCGGCCGGACGCGCCCGCCGGCGGGCCGGGGCCGGTGTCTCTCGTCGGTGGGCACGTCGTCGCAACAGCCGAGGGAGCATGACCGTGAGCATGCCACCGACCCCCGACGGTGACCGGTCGCGGGTCACGGCCCGGGTGAGGGTGCCCACACCACGGGGCGGTCGGGGCCCGTGCGCTGCCACCCTGGCGTCCGCCATCGACGGCGAACCCGGGGACCCACGACCAGCGTGGGCCTCGAGGCACGGAAGGAGCTCACCGGTGAGCACACAGGAGAGCGGAGAGGTGGCGGCCCCGTACCGGGCGCCCGCGACCCCGCCGAAGCGGACCCGCGTCCACCACCTGCTGCAGTGGAAGCAGGAGGGCCGGCGCTGGCCCATGCTGACCGCCTACGACGTCTACTCCGCCGAGATCTTCGACGACGCCGGCATCCCGGTGCTGCTCGTCGGCGACTCCGCGGGCAACAACGTGTTCGGCCACGACAACACCATCCCGGTCACGGTCGACGACCTGGTCCCGCTGACCCGCGCCGTGGTGCGCGGCGCCCGCAGCGCGCTCGTCGTCGCCGACCTGCCGTTCGGCAGCTACCAGATCTCCCCCGCGCAGGCGCAGGAGACGGCGTTCCGGTTCATGAAGGAGGGTGGGGCGCACGCGGTCAAGCTCGAGGGCGGTGCGCGCTTCGCGCCGCAGGTCGAGGCGCTCACCGCGTCCGGCGTGCCGGTGATGGGCCACCTCGGGTTCACCCCGCAGAGCGAGCACGCGCTGGGCGGGTTCCGCATCCAGGGCCGCGGCGACGCCGCCGACCGGCTCGTCGAGGACGCGCTGGCCGTGCAGGAGGCGGGCGCGTTCGCCGTCGTGCTGGAGATGGTGCCCGCCGACGTCGCCAAGCGGGTGACCGGGGAGCTGCGCATCCCGACCGTCGGCATCGGCGCCGGGCCCGACTGCGACGCCCAGGTCCTCGTCTGGTCCGACATGGCCGGGATGAACCGCGGGAAGGTGCCGCGCTTCGTCAAGAAGTACGCGGAGCTCGGCTCGGCCCTGCACGACGCGGCGGCCGCGTTCGCCGCCGACGTGGCGCACGGCGAGTACCCCGCCGAGGAGCACAGCTACCGCTGAGCCCGACCGGGGCCCCGGCGCGCGTCGCCGGGGCCCCGGCCGGCCGGGCGGGACCGGTTCAGCCTGCGCCGTGCGTCGCCGGGTGCCCCAGCCCCGGGATGCCGCCGCCCGCGCGGTGGCGGGCCAGCATCCGGTCCGCGGGGTCTCGCGGCGCGCCAGCCGCCGGGCCAGCGACGCCAGCCGCGCGCCGTGGGCGTCGTCGCCGGCCAGCGCGGCGGTCGCGGCGTCGAGGACGGCCTGCGACCCCGCCCGCACCGCCGGGTCGGCCCAGCCCCGCAGCGCCGAGCGGCGGTGCGCCGTCGCGTCCGGGGTCCGACGCCGGCCGGGCAGCGTGTCGTCGCGCAGCAGGCCGGTCAGCAGGCTCAGCAGCGCCGCGGGCAGGTCGGTGCCCACACCGTCGGCGGGCTCCTCCCCCGCGACCGCCGGGACGGCGTCGAACGCCTTGAACTCGATCCGCCCCACCTCCCGGGGATCCCGCGTGCCGCACCAGGGTGGGGTCGGTCACCAGCAGCGGGGCGTCGGGCGGCAGGTAGGCCAGCGCCGCCGGGCGCGCCCCGGTGCGACGCGCGGTGCGCGCCGACAGCCCGCCCCAGACCCGGCCGTCGCGGAACGGCGAGGAGAACGACCACGGCACCAGGTAGGGGCTGTAGAAGGTCAGCTTCGCCGCCGCGTCGGCCAGCACGGCGGGGTCGGTGCCCGACTCGGGGAAAGACAGGTTCAGGTCCGGCCCCCAGGTCACCATGTGCAGGTGCGAGGTCCGCTCCTCGGGCGAGGCCGCCATCAGCGCCCGCTCGTGGGCGTTCGGCGGGGGGTCCAGCCGGTAGGCCGACAGCTGCGGGTGGTGGGCGAACGCGACGGGGCGCAGTCCGTGCCGGGCGGCCACCGCGGCCAGGGTGACCGCGTCGGCGGCCAGCGCGTCGGCGGCGGCCTCGACCGAGTCGTGCACGCGGGTCCGGATCTCGATGCCCTTGGGGTCGAACCGGAGCAGCCCGCCGTTCTCGTCGAGGCGCTCGTAGCCCTCGGCGTACCAGCGCTTGCGGCGGATGCCGGCGTCGCCGATCCGCAGGTCGGTCTGGTCCCCGGGCAGCTCCGGCAGCTCGTCGACGACCGCCGCGACCTGCGCGTGGGTCAGCGACCGGTGGTCGGCCACCGTCCCGTCGTCCCGCAGCAGCGCGAGCTCGTGCTCGAGCCCGTAGCGCGCCTCGCCCCGCATCGACCACCCCCGGTCCCCGTCCGGGCACAGGACGTTACCGAGGCCGGGCCCGGCGCCGGCTGTGATCCGTCCCCGCACCTTCCTCACCCGTTCCGCCCTGGACAACCCCGCGACGAACGGTCAGCCTGGTGACGGCGGCCACTCCACCAGGTGGCCGGGACCCGGAGCACACGGGAGGCGTCATGAGGCTGGGCCGCAAGATCTCCGAGGGATTCGCCGTGGACCACGAGGCCGACCGGGTGGCCGACGCCCAGGAGCGCCCGCGCCCGGCGCGCACCGTCGAGCCCGAGTTCACCGAGTGGACGCCGGCCGCCCCGCAGCCGGCGCACTCGGGGTCCCGCGAGGACTGACCGGGTGCGCGGGCTGTTCCGCCGGACCCCGCTGGAGTACCCGACCGGCCCGCTGGAGGGCCACAAGCTGGCGTTCCCGATGCTGTCCGCGGACGGCACGACGGCGGGCTTCAGCGGTGTGACGCTCGGGCGGGCGCACGTCTACCGCACCGTCGACGACGCGGTGTGCGCGCACGGTTGCCGGCACGCCTGCCCGTCGCGGTGGTGCGACTGCGGGTTCTACTGCTTCCACACCGCCGACGACGCCCGCGAGCTGGCGTGCGCGCCCGAGCACCAGGGCGCGATCCTGCTCGAGGTGGCCGTCTCCGGCCGGTTCCGTCGCTACGAGCTGGGCCTGCGCTACGCCCGGCAGCGGGTGCGCACGATCCGGATGCGGCCCTGCCGCTGCGGGGCGCGGGTCGCGGTGCTCGCCGACACCGGCTCCGGGCAGCACGGCTGGCGCCGGCTGGAACCGGTGTGCCTGCGGTGCGCCGGGGCGCGTCCGGTGCTGTCGGCGCAGCGCTTCGCCGAGCTGGCCGAGCTCACCCTGCTGCCCGACGACGTCGCGACGGGCCCGCTGACCACGCCCGGCGACGCGGCGGGTTCGCCGAGCACCCCGACCCGCACGGCACCGAGGCGGCCGACGGGCTGATCGGCGACCCGGTCGCCGCGGCGGGCGCGGTCGCCGTGCTCACCGCGGAGATGGCGCTGCTGCAGGCCCGGCTCGACGAGATGGCCCGCCAGCTCGGCCGGGCCACCGCACGCCTGGACACGCTCGAGGGCCGCGACCGGCCCGCGGCGGAGCCGGGGTCAGAGCCAGACCGGTAGCGGCGGCGGGAGCTTCCCGTCGGCGTCGCGCAGGCCCTTGTCGAACGGGCGGCCGAGCAGCCAGGCGATGATGTCGTGCGCCTTGCCGCGGACCGTGCCGAGGTCGCGCGGCTCGGCGCCGTCCGGCCCGGCGGGCCCCGGCCCGAACTCCAGCGTCGCGCCGGTGCGGACCTCCTCCAGGCGCACGTGCGGGCAGCCGGGCTTGCGCTCCAGCCGCGCGACCACGTCGGCGACCAGCACCTCCCGCATCGGGATCGGCAGGTCCTTGAACGAGGCGCCGACGTCGAGGTCGACGGCGTGGATCCACACCTCGCGGGCCCGGTTCCAGGGCACCGCCGTCACCGGCATCTCGACGCCCTGCGGGTTGCGCACGGTCGCCGACCAGGCCTTCTCGGGCATCGCCCGGACCGCGTCGGCGAGCCGGTCGGAGGCGGCGACGACGTCGGCGCGGATCTCGTCGGAGCTGCGCCCGGCGCCGGCCTCGATGTCGGCGTCGCGGGACGCGGGATCGGGGTAGGCCGGGGTCTCGACGCCGGTCCGCGCCCAGGTCAGCAGGTTCACCATGGCGTCGGCGTTGCGGGCCAGGTGGGTGAGCACGTGCGCGCGGGTCCAGCCCGGCAGCGCCGACGGGGCGCGGAACGCCTCGCCCGCCATCCGGGTCATCAGCCCGCGCAGGTGGGCCTGGCCGTCGCCGGCCCAGGCCAGCGCCTCGCCCACCGGTGGCGGGACGAGGGCGCGGCCGTCGCCGGGGGTGCGCGCGGGGGTCACCGCACCGCCCGGCACACGTTGCGGCACTCGCCGATCCCCTCCACGGCGGTGACGATCTCGGCGCCGTCGGTGAGGTAGCGCGGGGGCGTGCGCGCGTCGCCGACGCCGCCGGGGGTGCCGGTGGCGATGACGTCGCCCGGGTTGAGCGTGAGGATCTCCGACAGGTAGACGACCAGGTCCACCGCGCCGAACACGAGCTGGTCGGTCGTGGAGTCCTGCATGGTCTCCCCGGACAGCTCCGAGGAGATCCGCAGCGCGCCACCGGCGGCCGGGTCGGCGGGCAGCTCGTCGGGGGTGACCAGCACCGGCCCGAGCGGCGTCGAGTGCTCCCAGGTCTTGCCCTGCAGGAACTGCTTGGTGCGCCGCTGGTAGTCGCGCATCGACACGTCGTTGAGCACGGTGTACCCGGCGATGGCGGCCGTCGCCGCCTCGCGGTCGGCGCGCCGGACCGAACGCCCGATGACGATGGTCAGCTCGGCCTCGTAGTCCACCCGGTCGGACTGCTCGGGCAGCTCGATCTCGTCGTGGGCGCCGACCAGGGCGGGCGCGAACTTGCCGAAGACCGTGGGGTACTCGGGCAGCTCGTTGCCCATCTCGAGCACGTGGTCGCGGTAGTTCAGCCCGATGCAGATGATCTTCTCGGGCGACGGCACCAGCGGCGCGTAGTCCAGGCCGGCGGTCTCGTGGACCGGGCCCGCCGCGCCCGCGGCGTGCTCGGCCCAGTCGGGGCGCTCCAGCAGCGCCCGCACGTCGGCCTCCCCCGTCTCGAGGGCGGTGTCGCCGTCGACGCGCACCGCCCGGTGCCCGGTCGCGGTCCGGATCGTCGCGAGCCTCATCGTGCGGGTGCCTCCCGGTATCGGTTGCCGTCCGGCGGAGAGTCTGCGCCACCGGGGGCCCGCGGGACAGTCAGGGGGTGGGTTACCGCGCGTCCCGGCCGGTGGACGGGCCGAACTCACCCGTACGGCTGACACCGTCGACGGACCGCGACACGCGTTCCGCCACCACGGCGACGGGGCGGCCCCGTCCGGGCATCCGCCCCGCCGGTGCGGCGCCACCCGTCCCGCCCGCAGGTGACCGCCCGCCCTCGCCGACCCGGCCTCGTAGCGGTCCGCAGCCACACCCGCTGTCCGGTGACCACACCCGTTGCAGCAGGTGTGGATGCCGGACAGCGGGTGTGGATCCGCCACGGCACTCCCACGGCCCGGCGGTGACCGACCCGGGCCGGCACCCGGGTCAGATCGCGGCATCGTCCTCGGCGCCACCGCCGCGCACGGGCAGGTCGTCGAAGACCGCGGGCGGCTCCCGCCACGCCTGCTCCGGCGCCCCGGCGCGGGCCGCGGCGACCGCCCGCCACACCCGCTCGGGGGTGCAGGGCAGGTCGATGTGCCGCACACCCAGGTCCGACAGTGCGTCGACCACGGCGTTCTGCACCGCCGGGGTCGACCCGATCGTCGCGGACTCGCCGATCCCCTTGGCCCCCAGCGAGTTCAGCGGGGTCGGGGTCTCGGTCGTCGCGGTCTCGAAGGAGAACAGGTCGGCCGCGGTCGGGATCGTGTACGCGGCGAGGCTGGAGGTCAGCGGCTGGCCCTCGTCGTCGAACAGGACCTCCTCGTGCAGCGCCTGGGCGACGCCCTGGGCGAGCCCGCCGTGCTGCTGGCCCTCGACGAGCAGCGGGTTCAGGATCCGCCCGCAGTCGTCGACGGCGACGTGCCGGCGCGGGGTGACCCGGCCGGTGTCGGTGTCGACCTCGACCACCGACAGGTGCGCCCCGAACGGGAAGGTCGCCCCGTCCTGCGCGGAGTCGAGCCCGACGTGCAGCTCCTCCCCCGTGGCGGCGGCCTGGCGGTGCACGTCGCTCCAGGTCGCGGTCGGGCCGCCGGGCACACCGGCGACGCCGAAGATGCCCTCGTCGGTGATCTCGACGTCCTCCGCGGCGGCCTCCAGCAGGTGCGCGGCGAGCTTGCGGGCCCGCTCGTACAGCTCGTGCGCGGCCTCGGACACCGCGGTCCCGCCGAGCTGCAGCGACCGCGAGCCGCCGGTCCCGGCGCCGCGCGGGACGAGCGCGGTGTCGGACTGGACGTAGCGGATCCGGTCCATCGGGATGCCGAGCCGGTCCGACACCAGCATCGCGAACGACGTCGCGTGCCCCTGACCGTGCGCCGAGGTGCCGGCCGACACCGTCGCCGAGCCGTCGTCGTGCACGGTCACCGAGCCGTACTCGCCGCCCCCGCCCCCGGCGGTGACCTCGACGTAGACCGCGATGCCGATGCCCAGGCGCACCGGGTCGCCCGCCTCGCGGCGGCGGGCCTGCTCGGCGCGCAGCTCGTCGTAGCCGGCGATGCGCAGGGCCTCGCGCAGCGGCAGGTCGTAGTCGCCGACGTCGTAGCGGGCACCGGTCGGGGTGGTGTACGGGAAGACGTCGGGCGCGAGCAGGTTGCGCCGGCGCAGCTCGACCGGGTCGATGCCCAGCTCGGCGGCGGCGACGTCGACCAGGCGCTCCAGGTGGGCGGCGGCCTCGGGGCGTCCCGCGCCGCGGAAGGCGCCCATCGGGGTGGTGTTGGTCAGCGCGGAGACGGCGTCGTAGCGCAGGTCCGTGATGTCGTAGACGCCGGTCGCCATGAGGTAGGTGGTGCGCAGCGGGAGCGCGCCGCCGAAGCCGGCGTAGGCCCCGGCGTCCCCGACGACCCGCACGCGCAGGCCGGTCATCCGGCCGTCGCGGGTGAGGCCGAGCTCGTAGTAGCCGACCTGGCCGCGGCCGTGCGGCATCGAGACGAGGTTCTCCGAGCGGGTCTCGACCCAGGCCAGCGGCCGCCCCAGCGCCCGGGCGGCGGCGACGGTGGCGGTGTGCTCGGCGAGCACACCGGCCTTCGCGCCGAACCCGCCGCCGACGTGCGGGGCGATCACCCGGACCTGGTCGGCCTCCAGACCGGTCAGTCCGGCGAGCTGGGTGCGGAAGCCGTGCGGCATCTGGGTGGAGACGTGCACGGTGAGCGGGAAGTCGGTGGTGGTGGGGTCGGCGACGATCGCGTTGCCCTCCATCGGGACGGCCGCGACGCGCTGGTTCACCATCCGCGCGCGGACGACGACCTCGGCGCCGTCGAGCGGGTCGCCGGTCCCCCGCTCGCCCGCGGCCAGGTTGCTGCCCTGGTCGGGGAACTGCAGCGGGGCGTCGTCGGCGAGCGCGGCCTCGATGTCGGTGACCGCGGGCAGCGGGTCGTAGCCGACCTCGACGAGCTCGGTGGCGTCGACGGCGGCGGCGCGGCTCTCGGCGACGACCAGCGCCACCGCCTCGCCGACGAACCGCACCCGGTCGGTCGCCAGCGGCGGGCGCGGCAGCGCCGGGTTGAGGACCATCAGGCCGTGGTGGGCGGGCAGGTCGAGGTCGGCCGCGGTGTACACGGCGAGGACGCCGGGCGCGGCCGCGGCCTCGGTGGTGTCGATGCCGGTGAGCAGCGCGTGCGCCACCGGCGAGCGGACGAACGCCACGTGGGCCAGGCCCGCCGGTGCGTCGGCACCGTGGACCAGGTTGCCGACGAAGGTGCTCGCACCGGTGATCAGGTCGGCGTCCTCGACGCGGCGGACGGAGGTTCCCAGGATCGAGCCAGGCATGTGGCCCACACTACAGCAGTAACCGGAGGCTCGTCCGCTTAGCGCCGGTCACACGTCGCCTGCGTCTCCACCTGCGGTGCCTGCCCGGCAACGGCCGGTAGCGTCCCCGCCATGCCCGAGTTCCACCACACCGACGTGCTCCCGCTCGGCCCGGACGACACCGAGTACCGCGAGCTCGACCTGCCCGCGGGAACCGTGACCGAGGCCGCGGGCCGCACCTTCCTCGAGGTCCCTCCGGAGACGATCACCGGACTGGTCCGCGCGGCCGTCACCGACATCCAGCACCTGCTGCGACCCTCGCACCTGAAGCAGCTGCGCGCCATCATCGACGACCCCGAGGCCTCCGGCAACGACCGGTTCGTCGCCACCGACCTGCTGCGCAACGCCTGCGTGTCCGCGGGCGGGGTGCTGCCGATGTGCCAGGACACCGGCACCGCGATCGTCGTCGGCAAGAAGACCGAGACCGTGCTGACCGGCGGCGACGACGAGGCCGCGGTGTCGCGCGGGGTCTTCGAGGCCTACCAGGAGCTGAACCTGCGCTACAGCCAGATGGCGCCGATCAGCTTCTGGGACGAGAAGAACACCGGCACCAACCTGCCCGCGCAGGTCGAGCTGTACGCCAAGCCGGGCCGGGACCCGTACTACGAGTTCCTGGTCATGGCCAAGGGCGGCGGCTCGGCCAACAAGACCTTCCTCTACCAGGAGACCAAGGCGCTGCTGAACCCGAAGCGGCTCGCGGCGTTCCTGGACGAGAAGCTGCGTAGCCTCGGTACCGCGGCCTGCCCGCCGTACCACCTGGCGATCGTCGTCGGCGGCATGTCGGCGGAGTTCAACCTGAAGGTCGCCAAGCTGGCCTCGGCCCGCTACCTGGACAACCTGCCGACCGAGGGCTCGCCGCTCGGGCACGCCATCCGCGACACCGACCTGGAGCAGCAGGTCCTGGAGCTGACCCGCAACTTCGGGATCGGCGCCCAGTTCGGCGGCAAGTACTTCTGCCACGACGTGCGCGTCATCCGGCTGCCCCGGCACGGCGCCTCGCTGCCGGTCGGCGTCGCGGTGTCCTGCTCGGCGGACCGCCAGGCCAAGGCGAAGATCACCCCGTCCGGGGTCTACCTGGAGCAGCTGGAGCGCGACCCGGCCCAGTACCTGCCCGAGGCCACCGACGCCGATCTGTCCGACGAGGTCGTGCGGGTCGACCTGAACCGGCCGATGGACGAGATCCGCGCGCAGCTGTCGCAGCTGCCGGTGAAGACCCGGCTGTCGCTGACCGGGCCGCTGGTCGTCGCCCGCGACATCGCGCACGCCAAGATCGCCGAGCGGCTCGACGCCGGCGAGCCGATGCCGCAGTACCTCAAGGACCACGCCGTCTACTACGCCGGACCGGCCAAGACCCCCGAGGGCTACGCCTCGGGCTCCTTCGGTCCGACGACGGCCGGCCGGATGGACTCCTACGTCCAGCAGTTCCAGGAGGCCGGCGGGTCCCTCGTGATGCTGGCGAAGGGGAACCGGTCGAAGCAGGTCGTGGACTCCTGCGCCGCGAACGGCGGCTTCTACCTGGGCTCCATCGGCGGCCCGGCCGCCCGCCTGGCCCAGGACTGCATCCGCAAGGTCGACGTGCTCGAGTACCCCGAGCTCGGCATGGAGGCGGTCTGGAAGATCGAGGTCGAGGACTTCCCGGCGTTCGTCGTGATGGACGACAAGGGCAACGACTTCTTCGCCGACACCAGCGCCCCGACCCTGCAGGTCACCTTCCGCACCTGACCGCTGCGACGCCCGCCCCCCGGGGGTGTGCCCGCGGCCCCCGTGCACGGCGCGCCGTGCACCCAGGGGAACCCTCGTAGCGCTCTAAGCCACGAAGGTTCCCCTGGGGGCCACCCGGCGGGTGCCCGGCGACGGCACCGGGGGCTCCCGGGGGTGGGCGGGCGGGTCAGCGCAGGCGGCGGGGGCCCGCGTCGCGGCGGTCGGGAACCGGGCCGATCGTCACCCGGGCCCCGGCCACGAACGCGCCCTGCGGCGAGGCCAGCACCGGGTCGAGGGCGAGCGAGCGGACCTGCGGCAGGTCCTCGACGAGCCGCCCGATCCGCAGCACGACGTCCTCCAGCGCGGCGAGGTCGACCGGGTCCGTGCCGCGGTAGCCGGTGAGCAGCGGCGCCGCCCGCGGGGCCCGCACCAGCCGGGCCGCGTCCTCGGTCGACACCGGCAGGACCCGGTAGGCGCGGTCGTCGAGCAGCTCGGTCGCCATCCCGGACAGCCCGAACGCGACCAGCGACCCGAACGACGGGTCGTCGACGACCTCCACCGTGCACGACGTGCCCTTCGGGGCCATCCGCTGCACGTAGACCTCGTCGGACCCGGTCACCCGCGACAGCTCCGCGTGCGCGACGCGCAGGGCCTCCTCCGAGACCAGGTCCAGGCGCACCCCGACGAAGTCGCCGCGGTGCCGCCACTGGTCCGCGGTCGCCTTGATGACCACCGGGTAGCCGAGCTGCTCGGCGGCGGCGACGGCGTCGTCGGCGCCCTTGGCCCGGCGGAAGGTGATCACCTCCAGGCCGTAGCAGGCGAGCAGGTCGACGGCCTCGTCGTCGGTGAGGGCGTGCCGGGTGTCCGGCCCGAACGACGCCACGAGCTCCCGCGCGCGGGCGGCGTCGATGCCCTCGGGCACGACGAACTCCCCGACCGGGGTGTCACGCCACTGCGCGTAGCGGCTGACCCGGCCCAGCGCCGACGTGGCCCGCTCGGGGCTGGCGAAGCTCGGCACCGACCCGCGGCCGGGCGTGCCGTCGGCGCCGGCGACCGACAGCTCCGCCGGGATGCCCTCGGCGGCGAGGAACACCGCGATGACCGGGACGCCGGCGCCGCCCGCGGCGTCGCGCAGGGCGTGCGCGTGGTCCCGGCCGGCCACCGCGACCGGCGGGACGAACACCGCGATGAGCGCGTCCGGGCGGGCGTCGCCGTCGAGCGTCGCGTGGACCGCGCCGGCGAACGCCTCCGGGGAGGCCTGGGTGCCGACGTCGACCGGGTCCCCCGCCAGCTCCAGGCCCTCGTCGAGCAGCCCGTCGAGGACCAGCAGGTTCACCGCGGTGGAGTTGCCGACGACCGCGACCCGGCGGCCCTTCGGCAGCGGCTGGTGGGCGATGAGCAGGGCGGTGTCGAACATCTGCGGCAGTGTCTGCACCCGGATGACCCCGGACTGCTCGAACAGCGCCTGCACGCTGGACTCGTCGATCGGCGCCCCGACCGAGGCCAGCGACGGCAGCGTCCCGGTGTGCCGGCCGGACTTCACCGCGATCACCGGCTTGGTGCGGGCCAGCCTGCGGGCGACCCGGGCGAACTTGCGCGGGTTGCCGAAGGTCTCCAGGTAGAGCAGCACCTGCTCGGTGCTCGGGTCGGTCTGCCAGTACTGCATCAGGTCGTTGCCGGACACGTCGGCGCGGTTGCCCGCCGACACGAACGACGACAGGCCGAGCCCGCGGGTGCGGGCGTTGGCGAGGATGGCGCTGCCGAGCGCGCCGGACTGGCAGAAGAACCCGGTGCGCCCGTACCCGGGCATCCGCGGGGCGAGGGTCGCGTTGAGCCGCACCGACGGGTCGGGGTTGGCGACGCCGAGTGCGTTCGGCCCGACCACCCGCATCCCGTGCGCCCGCGCCTCGGCGACCAGCCTGCGCTCGGCGACGGTGCCGCCGTCGGCGAAGCCGGAGCTGATCACGACCAGCACCTTCACGCCCTTGGCCAGGCAGGAGTCCATGACCTCGTCGATGTTCGCGGCCGGGACGGCGACGACCGCGAGGTCCACCTCGTCCGGGATGTCGATCACCGACGGGTAGGCGCGCACGCCCCGCACCGAGCGGGCGTCGGGGTTGACCGGGTAGACGGGGCCGGTGAACCCGGCGCGCAGCAAATTCAGCAGGACGGCGTGGCCGATCTTGGTCTCGTCCGCCGACGCACCGATCACCGCCACCGAGGTCGGGTGCAGCAGGTTCGCGACGCTGCGGGCCTCGGCGGCCTGCTCGCGCGCGTAGCGGACCGCGATCGACTTCTCGGTGGGGTCGATGTCGAACTCGAGGTGCAGGACGCCCTCGGCGAAGGCCCGCGTGACGCCGTAGCCGGCCTCGCGGAACACCCGCACCATGGCGTGGTTCTCCACCAGCACCTCGGCCTCGAACCGGGACAGCCCGTTCTCCCGGGCCGCGGCGGCGAGGTGCTCGAGCAGGATCGAGCCGAGGCCGCGGGACTGGTGGTCGTCGCGGACGACGAACGCGACCTCCGCGGAGGTGACCGGCTTGTCGGTGCCCGCTCCCTCCTGGGCGGCCGCCCCGCCGCCGGGGGTCAGCCCCTCGTAGCGGCCGACCGCGATGATCTCGTCGCCGAGCAGCGCCAGGAACGCGACCCGGGTCCGGTGGTCGACGACGGTGAACCGCTCCAGGTCCCGCGCCGAGATCCGCGGGTACGGGCCGAAGTAGCGCAGGTAGCGGGTGCGGTCGGACAGCTTGGCGTGGAAGGCGAGCAGCGCGTCGGCGTCGCCGGGCAGGATCGGGCGCAGGTGCACGATCCCGCCGTCGGAGGCGACGACGTCGGCCTCCCAGTGCCGCGGGTAGGGGTGCCCGGGGGCGTCGGCCGGGGTCTCGCCGGTCTTCTCGGTCATGGTCGGTCTCAGTCCCGCGGGTCGTCGGGGTCGAGGCCGTGCAGCGGGAACACCGCACGACGGGTCTCCAGGATCGCGGAGTCGACGCGCTCGCCGAACGAGCCGCCCCACCGCTCGAAGGCCGGGTCGGCACCGTCGGACATCGAGACCGGCAGCGGCGAACGGGTCCGGGTCGCCGCGAGCGCGGTCCAGTCCGCGGGGATGGAGGTGTCCGGGTCCAGGTCGCGGTCCAGGGCGACGGCCATCAGGTGCGTCCACGAGCGCGGGACCACCCGGTAGAGCGCGTACCCGCCGCCGCCGAGCACGAGCCACTTGCCGCCCGCGGTGGTCTCGGCCATCTCGCGCAACGCGTGGTAGATGGCCCGGTGGCCGTCGACGGACAGCTCCAGGTTCGCCAGCGGGTCCTCGGAGTGGGTGTCCGCGCCGCACTCGGTGACCAGCACCTGCGGACGGAACGACTCCAGCAGCGACGGGACGACGCCGTGGAAGGCCCGCAGCCAGCCCGCGTCGCCGGTGCCGGGGGGCAGCGAGACGTTGACGGCGTAGCCCTCGCCGGCACCGCGGCCGATCTCCCCCGCCCAGCCGGTGCCCGGCCACAGCGTGAGCGGGTGCTGGTGCAGCGAGATCGTCAGCACCCGGGGGTCGTCGTAGAAGCAGTCCTGCACGCCGTCGCCGTGGTGGACGTCGACGTCGACGTAGGCGATGCGCTCGTAGCCCTGCTCCAGCAGCCAGGCGATCGCGACCGAGCAGTCGTTGTAGACGCAGAAGCCCGCGGCGCGGTCGCGCATCGCGTGGTGCAGCCCGCCCGCCATGTTCACCGCGCGGTCCGCGCGGCCCTCGGCGATCTCCCGGGCGGCGGCGACCGAGCCGCCCGCGATCAGCGCGGACGCCTCGTGCATGCCGAAGAAGATCGGGTTGTCGGCGGTGCCCAGCCCGTGGCCGACGCCGAACGGCGCCTCCGGCGCGGACTTCACCGCCGTCTGGAAACCGGGGGTGTGCACCCGGGTCAGATCCACCTCGCCCGCCGGGTCCGGGACGACCGGGTCGACGCCGTCGAGCACCCCCAGCCCGCGGGACAGCTCCATCATCAACTCCAGCCGCACCGGGTTGAGGGGGTGGTCGTCGGACAGCTGGTAGGTCAGGAACTCCGGAGTCCACACCACCGACGTGCGAGCGCTCATGGGCCGGAACCGTATGCCAGGCCGGCGGGCGCGGTCACTCCCGCGCGGCCCACGGCCGGTCCCCTGTCTCGGCCGCGCGGGCCGGGTCGGCGCTCCACTCCGACCACGACCCCGGGTACAGCGCGGCCGGGGCGTCCGGGGTGGTGAGGCCGGACTCCTCCAGCGCGAGCACCAGGGCGCAGGCGTTGACGCCGGACCCGCAGTAGGCGCCGGTCGCGACACCGGGTGCGACGCCGGCGGCGCGGAAGCGCTCGGCCAGCGTGCCGGCGGGCTGCCAGCGCCCGTCCGGGCCGGTGTTCGCCGCGGCCGGGGTGCTGCGGGCACCGGGGACGTGCCCGGCGCGCGGGTCGACCGGCTCGGTCTCACCGCGGAAGCGGGCGGCGGCGCGGGCGTCGAGGAGCACGCCGTCGCGGGCCAGCGCGGCGGCCCCGTCGGCGTCGACGACGGGCATCCCGCCCGGCCGGACCACCAGATCGCCGGGCGGCAGGGGCTCCGGTTCCGGCGCCCCGGCACCCGGGCCGGTGCCGGCGATCGGCAGCCGCGCGGCCTGCCAGCCGGCGAACCCGCCGTCGAGCACCCGGACCCGGCCGGGCGCGACGCCGGCCCAGCGCAGCAGCCACCAGGCGCGCGCGGCGACCGAGCCGTCGAGGTCGTCGTAGGCGACGACGAGCTGGTCGCCGGCGTCGTCCCGGATCCCGGCCCGGCGCAGGACCTCCTGCAGCGCAGCGGGTTCCGGCAGCGGGTGGCGCCCGCCGGGGCCGGGGCGCGCGGGGCCCGCGGACAGCTCGGTGTCGAGGTCGACGAACACCGCACCGGGGATCCGGTGGGCATCGTGGTCCTCGCGTCCGGGCGGGCCGACCAGACGCCACCGGACGTCGAGCACCACGGGCCGCACGGTGCCGGCGGCCGGGGCGGGTCCCAGCAGGCCGGCGAGTTCGGCAGGGGGGATCATGGATCCGGACACGCGGCCCATCCTGCCCCGGACGGGCTCGCCGTGCGCGGGAGCCGCGCTGGGTAGACTGGACGTCGAACGAAGGGGCCCCACGTGAACGACCTCATCGACACCACGGAGATGTACCTCCGCACCATCTACGAACTCGAGGAGGAAGGCGTCGTCCCGCTGCGCGCGCGGATCGCCGAACGCCTCGGACAGAGCGGGCCGACCGTCAGCCAGACGGTGGCCCGAATGGAACGCGACGCACTCGTCGTCGTGGCCGGGGACCGCCACCTCGAGCTGACCGACGAGGGCCGCGGCCGTGCCGTCGCCGTCATGCGCAAGCACCGCCTCGCCGAGCGGCTGCTGATCGACGTGATCGGGCTCGAGTGGGAGCTCGTCCACGCCGAGGCGTGCCGCTGGGAGCACGTGATGAGCGAGGACGTCGAGCGGAAGCTGCTCCGCCTGCTCGACAAGCCGACCGTGTCGCCCTACGGCAACCCGATCCCGGGTCTGGAGGAGCTGGAGCGCGGGGACGACGCATCGACGTCGTCGTCGGTGCCGCCCACGCTCGAGGTCGGCCTGCAGCGGCTCGACGAACTGGCCCGCCGCGGTGGCGGTCGCGTCGAGATCCGGCGGATCGCCGAGCACGTGCAGCTGGACTCCGACCTCATGGGCGAGCTGAAGCTCGCGGGGATCGTGCCCGGCAACGCGATCGACGTCGGCCCGATCTCCCGCTTCGGCGACCCGGTGCCGGTGAGCTCGGACGACGAGAAGTCGACCGTCGCTCCGCCGGTCGCGCACGCCGTGCTCGTCCGCGCCGTCTGAGGAGGATCCGCACACGTGAAGCTGCTCGTCACCGGCGGCGCGGGCTACGTGGGCAGCGTGTGCGCCGCGCACCTGCTCGACGCCGGCCACGAGGTCGTCGTGCTCGACGACCTGTCCACCGGCCACCGCGACGCCGTGCCCGCGGGCGCGGAGTTCGTCGAGGGTGAGCTCGGGACCCGCGCCGGGGAGGTCCTGGGCCGCGGCGGGTTCGACGGCGTGCTGCACTACGCCGCCCGCTCGCTGGTCGGGGAGTCCGTCGAGAAGCCCGAGAAGTACTGGGACGGCAATGTCGTGGCGTCGTTCCGGCTGCTCGAGGCCGTCCGGGAGCACGCGGTACCGCGGCTGGTGTTCTCCTCCACCGCCGCCACGTACGGCGAGCCGGAGCAGGTCCCGATCCCGGAGACCGCGCCGACCCGGCCGACCAACCCCTACGGGGCGAGCAAGCTCGCGATCGACCACATGATCACCTCCTACGCGACGGCGCACGGCCTGGCCGCGACGAGCCTGCGGTACTTCAACGTCGCCGGGGCGCACCTGTCCGGCGACACCCCGCTCGGGGAGCGGCACGCGGTCGAGACCCACCTGATCCCGCTGGTCCTGCAGGTCGCCGCCGGCACCCGCGAGTCGATCTCGGTCTACGGCGACGACTGGCCCACCCCCGACGGCTCCTGCGTGCGCGACTACATCCACGTCGACGACCTCGCCGAGGCCCACCTGCTCGCGCTGACCCACGCCGTCGCGGGGCGGCACGACATCTACAACCTCGGCAGCGGTCACGGGTTCTCCGTGCTCGAGGTGGTCGAGGCCTGCCGCGCGGTGACCGGGCACCCGATCCCGGCCGTCGTCGCGCCGCGCCGCGCCGGTGACCCCGCGGTGCTGGTGGCCTCGAGCGAGCAGGCCGCGCAGCATCTGGGCTGGAAGCCGTCGCGGACCGCGATCGCCGAGATCGTCGGCGACGCCTGGGAGTTCGCCCGGTCCCGCTGAACCTGCGCGGCCCGGGGCCGGCTCACCGGGCGGCCGTGTCGTCGGGCGCGTCCGGGTCGAGCATCGCGGTGAGCAGCCGCCGCAGCCCGCCCGGGCCCGCCCACCGTGCGGCGGGTGAGCGCGGGTCGCGGGTGCCGTGCAGGCTCGCCGCCACCACCCCGGCGAGGACGTGGTCGGGCCGTTCGGCCAGCGCCCGCTCCGTCGCCCCGGTCGCGAGCGCGCCGTCGCCGCGCAGCAGGGCGCACACCGCGAGCAGGGCCAGCGGGTGCGCCCGCTGCGGTGACGGCAGGGCCGCGACCAGCACCGCCCACAGCTGCTCGGCGTCCGCCGCGCGGGGGCCCAGGCAGCGGCGCAGCGCCTCGTCGCGCACGTCGCCGACGTCGAGGGCGCCGCACAGGGCCAGCGCCAGCCCGTCGTCCACGACGAGCCGGCTCGCCGCGGCCTCGTCCAGGCAGGCGTCGAGCAGGGCGGTGCCGGTCGCGGCACCTACCCGGGCCGGTGCGGCGCCGGTGTCGCGCAACCGGGCCCGGCGACGACGGGTGCCGGCGTCGGAGTCGAGCGGGGCGAGCACCGCGGCGCGGTCGGGCAGGACGACCCGGCCGTCGCGGACCGCGGCCGTGACCCCGAACGTGGTCGACGCGGCGTCGGGCAGCAGCCCGCCGCAGGTGCAGGGCAGGTCGAAGCAGCCCCACCGGTCCCCCGCCCGGGTACCGGTCGCCCAGAGTGCCGCGATCGGCTCGATCCCGGCGTCGAGCAGCTCCCGCCGCGCGGCGGCCCCCACGTCCCGGCGGCTCCGCCGGGGACCCGGCCCGGCGGGGCCCGGGTCGCGCACGACGAGCGCCAGTGCCCGGGCGGGCCGTTCCCCGGCGAGCACCCCGACCGCCTCCCGGCACACCCGGCGGGCCGACGCCGACGAGCGCGGCAGGTCGACCCGCACGGTGAGCCCCAGCCGGTCGTGGAGGTGCGGCCCGGTGACCGAGACGAGCACCAGCGAGTCCCGGGGGTGGAAGCCGAGCAGCACCGGGACCGCGGCGATCAGCTCGGCGGGCCGGTCGAGCCGCAGACCGGGACCGGACGCGGTGCCGGGGGGCCATCCGGTGGCGGGCAGGTCCTCCGACCCCGGCGACGGGCCGGGGAGGGGGTCGGGCTGGGGGCAGGCGGTCATACCGCCACCGTCGTCGCGGGCCGGGACGTGCGGAACGCCGTCACCCGACCGGCTGTGGACGGTCCCGCCTCACACCCCTTGCCGAGGGGGTGTCGTGGATGGTTTCCCCCCACGCCGGGGCAGTCGCCTGCGCCACGCGGTGAACGAGGTGACCGGACCGGCGTGCGGGCGGTACAGCCACGGCCAGGGGTGCACCACGACCGGGCGGACGGCGGCGGAGCGCGTGGTGAACCCGGGGACCGGGGCGTGGGTGACCGCGACGGGCGTGCCGTCGAGCTCGTCGGCGACGACGCCGCGGTGCACCAGCACGGCACGGCGTTCACCCAGGTCGGCGAGGGTCTGCGCGAGGAACACCAGCCGTTTGCCGGACAGCCGCAGCCGGCGCAGCAGCGGCTCGTCGAACACGAACACCGCGGGCAGGTCCGGGTGGGCGTCGAGGGCGGGGTCGGCGTCGCCGAGCGACTCCGCCGTCAGCCACACCGCCTCCGGCGCGGCGCCGGTGGAGACCGGGGCGGCCGGCCCCCCGGTCGTCTCCGGGTCGGGGTCCGAGCGCAGCCGCGGGTCGTGCTCGGGGGCCGGGCGCGACGGCGGATCGGCGGGCCAGTGCTCGATCGGGCAGGCGTCGGACAGCGCGCAGCTCCCGCACAGCTGCGGGGCGCGCTTGCGGACCTGCCAGCGGGAGAAGCCGTAGGGCTTGCCGGTGCCGGCGCCGACGGTCCACTGCCAGCCGAGCCGGTTCGCCGCGCGGGAGCCGTCGAGCAGGTGCGCGAAGAACTCGCTCTCCCCGCCCGCCCACTCGTGCCCGGCGCGCACGGTCCACTGCGAGGACAGCCACATGCGGGTCTGGTTCACCAGCCAGCCGTCGGTGTGCAGCTCGGTGAGGCAGGCGTCGACGCAGGCCATCTCGGCGGGCCACGGCTCGTCCCATCCCTGTTCGGCGCGGGCGGGGGCCGCGCGCAGGGCGGAGCGGGTGCGGGTACCGAGCCGGGCGTAGAGGTGGCGGGCGTACTCCTGCCAGCACAGCTCGTCGCGGAACTTGGCGCGGTCGCGCGGCGGGGCGTCGGCGGCGGCGTCCCAGGCGGTCGGCAGGTCGACCAGCCCGTGCCGGATCCACGGCGACAGCGCCGTCGCACCGCGCCGCGACACCGGCAGCACCTCGTTGCGCCGCTTCGCATAGCCGGTCAGGTCCAGTGCCGCGACGGCGGCGTCGGCCGCGGTCTGCCCGCCCCGGAACGCTCCGGAGGCGACGGGCTCGTCGCGGCAGAGGTCACCGAGGTGCTCGCGCACCCAGTCGGTCGCGGTGTCCGGGTGGGGTGTGGGCAGCTGCACCGGAGAAGTCTGCGGCGCCCCGGCCCACCGCGCGCGTCGCCCTGCACGAATGTTCTGCGCCCGTTCTGTGTGCACCGCGGGCGGGGGACGGTAGGAACGTCCCATGCACGTGTATCTGGGCGTCGACATCGGTACGTCGGGTTCGAAGGGCGTCCTCGTCGACGCCCGCGGCCGGGTACTGGCCCGGGCCGACCGGGCGCACGAGACCGCACAGCCGCTGCCCGGCCACGTGGAGCACGACGCCGAGGCCGTCTGGTGGGGCGACTTCGTCGCGGTCGTGCGGGAGCTGCTGCCCGCCCTCGACGACGGCACCGAGCTCGCCGGGCTGGGGGTATCGGGGATCGGGCCGACCCTGCTCCCCGCCGACGGCGACGGCCGCCCGCTGCGCCCGGCGATCCTCTACGGCGTCGACACCCGCGCCAGCACCGAGATCGACGAGCTGAACGCGGAGCTGGGCGAGGACGCGATCCTGGCCCGGGCCGGGACACCGCTGTCCTCGCAGGCGGTGGGGCCGAAGTGGCGGTGGCTGGCCCGGCACGAGCCGGAGGTGTTCGACCGCACCGAGATGTTCCTGATGTGCTCGTCCTACCTGGTGCACCGGCTCACCGGCGAGTACGTGCTCGACCACCACTCGGCCAGCCAGTGCGACCCGATGTACGACCTGGCCGCCGCGGACTGGGCGCCCGACTGGGCCGAGCGCACCGCCCCGGGCATCACGCTGCCCCGGCTGCTGTGGCCGACCGAGGTCGCCGGGCGGGTGAGCGCGGCGGCGGCCGCCGCGACCGGGCTGCCGGAGGGGCTGCCGGTCACCGCCGGCACCGTCGACGCCTGGGCCGAGGCCACCAGCGCCGGCGTCACCGGCGCCGGGGAGGTCATGGTCATGTACGGGACGACGATGTTCCTCATCGAGGTCATCGACCGCCCGCACCCGCACCCGGCGATGTGGACGACCCGCGGCGTCGTACCGGGGTCGTTCACCCTGGCCGCGGGGATGGCGACGTCCGGGGCGATCACGAACTGGCTGCGCGACCTCACCGGGGAGGGCTTCACCGGGCTCGTCGCCGAGGCCGCGGAGGTGCCGCCGGGCAGCGGCGGGCTGCTGCTGCTCCCCTACTTCGCCGGGGAGCGGACCCCGCTGTTCGACCCGGACGCCCGCGGCGTGCTCGCCGGGCTGACCACCGGGCACACCCGCGGCGAGGTCTACCGGGCCGCGCTGGAGGGCATCGCGCACGGCGTCCGGCACAACCTGGAGGTCATGCGGTCCGCGGGCGGCGGCACGAAGCGCCTGGTCGCCGTCGGCGGCGGGGTGCAGGGCGGGCTGTGGACCCGGATCGTCACCGACGTGACCGGGGTCCCGCAGGACGTGCCGGAGCAGACCGTCGGCGCCGCGCTCGGCGACGCGTGGCTGGCCGCCGTCGCGACCGGGGCCGAGCCGCGGCTGCGCGACTGGAACCCGGTCGCCCGCACGGTCGAGCCGGACCCGGCGGCCCGCGAGGTCTACGACCGCTTCCACCCGCACTACCGCTCGCTCTACACCGCCACCCGGGAGACCGCGCACTTCCTCGCCGACGAACGGAGACGCTCCTACCGCGCGTGACACGCTGTTCACACCGGCGTGGTTGCCGCGCGGCGCGGCGGCCACCACGCTGGGCGGGTGAGTGCCGACGAGTCACCCGCCCACGACTACGACCTGCTGGTGATCGGCTCCGGTCCCGGGGGGCAGAAGGCCGCGATCGCCGCGGCGAAGCTCGGGAAGCGGGTGGCGATCGCCGACCGCGGCCACATGATGGGCGGGGTCTGCGTCAACACCGGCACCATCCCGTCGAAGACGCTGCGCGAGGCGGTGCTGTACCTGTCCGGGTTCAGCCAGCGCGAGATGTACGGCGCCAGCTACCGGGTCAAGTCCGAGATCACCATCGACGACCTGCTGGCCCGCACCCGGCACGTGATCGGCCGCGAGACCGAGATCGTGCGCAGCCAGCTGTTGCGCAACCACGTCGACATCCTGACCGGGACGGCGCGCTTCACCGACCCGCACACCGTCGTCGTCGAGGGGACGGGGCGGGGTGACCACAACCAGGTCACCGCCTCGAACTTCGTCGTCGCGACCGGGACCCGCCCGGCCCGCCCGGACACCGTCGCGTTCGACGGCGAGCGGGTCGTCGACTCCGACCAGGTGCTGCAGCTGGGCCGGGTGCCGGGCTCGATGGTCGTCGTCGGCGCGGGGGTGATCGGCATCGAGTACGCCTCGATGTTCGCCGCGCTCGGCACGCGGGTGACCGTGGTGGAGAAGCGGGACTCGATGCTCGGGTTCTGCGACCCGGAGGTCGTGGAGTCGCTGAAGTTCCACCTGCGCGACTCGGCGGTCACGTTCCGGTTCGGCGAGGAGGTGTCCTCGGTCGAGGTGAACGGCCGCGGCACGGTGACCAGCCTGGCCAGCGGGAAGAAGATCCCGGCCGACATGGTCATGTACTCGGCGGGCCGCCAGGGCATGACCGAGGAGCTGGGCCTGGACGCGGCCGGTGTGCGGGCCGACGACCGGGGGCGCATCGAGGTCGACAAGCAGTACCGGACCTCGGTCGAGCACATCGCGGCGGTCGGCGACGTGATCGGGTTCCCGGCCCTGGCGTCGACGAGCATGGACCAGGGCCGGCTCGCCGCCTACCACCTGTTCGGCGAGCCCGTCCGCGAGCTGCACGAGCTGCAGCCGATCGGCATCTACACGATCCCGGAGATCTCGTTCTGCGGGCGGACCGAGGCCGAGCTGACGGCGGCGTCGATCCCGTACGAGACCGGGCTGTCGCGCTACCGCGAGCTCGCGCGCGGAGCGATCGTCGGCGACTCCTACGGCATGCTCAAGCTGCTGGTGTCGCCCGAGGACCACCGGCTGCTCGGGGTGCACGTGTTCGGCACGAACGCCACCGACCTCGTGCACATCGGGCAGGCCATCATGGGCTGTGGCGGGACGGTGGACTACCTCGTCGACACCGTCCTGAACTACCCGACGCTGTCGGAGGCGTACAAGGTCGCCGCGCTGGACGCCACGAACAAGATCCGTGCGCTGGAGTCGGTCCAGAACTCCTGACTCAGGTGTAGCGGAACCCGTTCGCGTCGAGCCACGGCTTCGGGTTGATCTTGGTTCCGCTCGGATCGACGACCTCGATGTGCAGGTGCGGGCCGGTGGACTGGCCGCGGTTGCCGACCTCGGCGATCTGCTGGCCTGCCGCCACCTTCTGGCCGACCGAGACCAGCGAGCGGTTGATGTGGCCGTAGACGGTGACCGTGCCGTCGGCGTGCCGGACCCGGACCCACATACCAAACCCGCTGGCGGGGCCGGAGCTGATGACGGTGCCGGCGATCGGTACGTGGATCGGGGTACCGATCGGGGCGGCGATGTCGAGGCCCATGTGCTTCGTGCCCCAGCGGGAACCGAAGCCCGAGGTGACCCGGCCGGTCACGATCGACACCGCACCGCCTGCGGAGGCGGACTGCAGCGCGCCGGTGGCACCCGCGGCGCGGGCGGCCTCGACCGCCCGGGCGCGCTCCTCGGCGGCCTTGCGGACCTGGTCGACCGAGGCGGTGGCGGCCTGGACCGCGGAGGCGGCCCTGGCGCGGCCGGTGTCGGCGACGGCGACGGTGCGCGCGGCCGCCGAGGGGGCGGCGGCCGGAGCGGCCAGCGAGGCGATCGTGGCCGGGTCCGCGATCGGCGAGGCGGCGTCGTCCGCGGCGGCCCGCGGGGCGGGCACGGCGGCGGGGAGCGCGGCGTCCTGGCTCGACACCGACGACGATCCCGCCGTGTCGAACCAGGACGTCACGGTCGCGGACAGGTCGCCGGAGCCGACACCCGCGTGGGCGGTGGCGGCGATGCCGCCCACCGCGACGACGGCGGCGGTGATCCGGGTCGAGGCCGCCCAGCGTGAGCCGTCCTCGGCCCCGGCGTCACGGGCGCGCCGGACGTGCGGACCTGCGGGGAACGAGCCGACCGGGACCCCGATCCCGGCCACCGCGAACTGCGGGGCCAGGAGCGCGAGGCTCGCCTGACGGCTCCGGGGGGAGCGATGCCGTGCCACGACCCTTCCTTCCGGATCCCGGAACGGCGGACAACCCGTGGGGAGCGGGCGGCCCCCTGGGGAGGAGCCGCGTCCGGTTCGTGACCGTTCCGTGATCTGGCACCGACGCTAGCCGGACGCAACGGACGGAAGAACCCGATCGGGTGATCACGAGACCGACGGGACGTTGCGGGCGGTGAGCGGACGCCGCCGGCCACTCGCCCCGGCCACCTGCCGTTCACCGTGGCGCCGGCCCGGCCGGTCCACCTCGGACAGGGCCCTGAGCTGGGCTTTCCGTCGGCCGCGCGCGGCGGCCGAGTGGTCATGGCCGGGGGCGTCGCGGTCCACGCCCTCACCCACGGTGAGGACGCGTGCGCGGTGGCTCCGCGACGCGCGCTCCGCGCAGGCGGCCGGCCCGGGACCCGTTCGGCGCACCCCGTCGTCGACGGCGCGTGCACCCGCTCACCCGGTGCCCGGATTGCCGTCACGGTGTCGCGCGGGTTGTCTGGACGGGTGCGCCGCCTCCTGGTCCCCCTGCTGACGTGCGCGTTGCTGGTCGTCCTGGCGCCGGCGGCCCTCGCCGACCCGGCACCGGCCACCGCGGCCGCCGCCCCCGTCCGGTACGTCGCGCTCGGTGACTCCTACGCCGCGGGCGTCGGGGCCCGGCCGGACCCGGCCACCGGCGACTGCCGGCGCAGCACCGCGTCCTACCCGGCACTGTGGGCGGCCCGGCACGACCCGGCGTCGTTCGTCAGCGTCGCCTGCAGCGGCGCCACCAGCGGCGAGGTGATCGCCCGGCAGGTGCGCACCGTCTCCGCGGACACCACCCTGGTGACGATCACCGTCGGCGGCAACGACACCGGGTTCGGTCCGGTCCTGGCCGCCTGCAGCACCGCCCGCGACGACGAGACCTGCCTGCGCGCCGTCCGGGGCGGGGAGCGTGCCGCCCGCTGGGTCGCGCCCGGCGGGCTGATCTCGACCATCGTCGGGGTCCGGCTGCAGGCCCCCGGCGCGACGATCCTGGTCCTGGGCTACCCGCGGCTGTTCGAGCCGGGCGCCGACTGCGACGTCCCCGGCGTCCCGAACGCCGTCCGCCGCGAGGCGCTGAACCGGGCGGCGGACACCCTCGACGCCGCCCTCGCCGACGCGGCAGGGCGGTTCCGGGGCCGGTTCGTCGACGTCCGCGCCGCCTTCGCCGGGCACGGGGTCTGCTCCGCCGACCCGTGGATCACTCCCCCGCCCGCGTCGGCCCCGGCGGTCTACCACCCGACCGCCCAGGGCTACCGCGACGGCTACCTGCCCGCGTTCGAGGCGGCGGTCACCCTCCCCTGACCACCAGGTCCTCGCCCGCTCGTCCCCCGGCGGACACCCGCTCGACACCGGCCGGACCGGCCACGCCACGATGGTTCCCAGGCACCGCCCCCGATCCTGAGGACCCACCTCGTGCGACGCCTGCTCGGCACCCTCCTCGTCCCGGCCGCCCTCCTCGCGACGGCCACGTCCGCCCTCGCCGACACCGACCGTCCCCGGTCCGGTCCGGAGGTCGTCGCGCACCGCGGCGCCTCCGCCGACGCCCCGGAGAACACCCTCGCCGCCGCCGACGAGGCACTGGTCCAGCGGGCCGACGCCGTCGAGGTCGACGTCCAGCGCACCGCGGACGGCCACCTCGTGCTCGTCCACGACGCCACGCTGGCCCGCACCACCGACGTCGCACGGGTCTTCCCCACCCGCGCCCTGGCACCGGTCGGTGCGTTCACCCTCGCCGAGCTGCGCCGTCTCGACGCCGGGTCCTGGTTCTCCCCCGCCTCCGCCGGGGAACGCATCCCGACCCTCGGGGAGTTCGCCGACCGGCTCCGCGGCCGCGCGGACCTGCTGGTCGAGCTGAAGGACCCGGCGCGGTACCCGGGAGTGGAGAAGGAGGTCGCCTACGAGGTCGACGGCCGGCGCGGGGTCGTCGTGCAGTCCTTCGACCACGACGTGATGCGCAGCTTCGCCGAGGCCGCCCCGGACGTCCCGGCCGGATGGCTGTTCGACGGGCGCCCGACCGCGGCGCAGCTCGACGACGCCGCCGCCCACGGGGTCACCCAGATCAACCCGTCGTTCGAGGTCGTCGACGCGGCACTGGTCGCCGAGGTCGCGGCGCGCGGGATGCAGACCGGGACGTACACGGTCGACGCCCCCGACGACATGCGGCGGATCGCGGACACCGGGGTAGACCGGATCATCACCGACCGGCCCGCGGTGCTGCGGACGGTCCTCGCGGGCTGACCCGATCCGCGTCCGCGCCGCCGACCCACCGCCGACATCCACCTCACACCACGCGCCCTAGACTTCTCCTCGCGGCGCGGACACCTTCCCCGCCGGTGAGCGGAGGATCGGGGATGACGGCTGTACGGCGGCCAGGACTGCTCGTCCCGGCGGCACTGGCCCTGCTCCTGGTGGGGGGCTGCGGCAGCTCGCTGGCGACCCAGCCGGGTTCGTCGTCCCGCACGGTCGTCACGACCCAGAACCGCCCCTCCAGCCCCTTCTGCGACGCCGTCGAGGCGAGCCGGACCGCCACCCAACCGTTCAACGGGGTGGGCATCGGCCGCTCGATCTCCGACGTCGGCGAGGTCACCGCGAACGTCCGGCAGGCGAACCAGCAGGTCACCTCGCTCGCACCGCAGGAGATCCGCGCGGACTTCGAGCGGGTGGACCAGCTCGTCGAGCGTCAGCTCGCCCTGCTGGAGGCCAACGGCGGGGACACCCTCGCCGTCGCCCGTGACCCGGGGATCGCGCAGGACCGGGCGGACCCGGAGTACCAGGCCGCGTCGCAGCGGATCCGGGACTACGTGCGGTCGACCTGCACCTGACCGTCGACGACGACCGGTGCGGTACGCCGCCACCCCAGGTAGCGGTCGGCCTCGACCAGCAGGGCCCCGCCCAGCCACATCGCGACGACCGCGTCGTCGCCGAGGCCGAACACGGTCAGGAACGCCTCGGGCACCAGGTCGACCGGCGACACCAGGTAGGCCAGGGCCATCAGGAACAGCGCGACCCGGCCCTTGCCGAGGTGCGGGTAGGTGCCGCGCCAGGCGTCGCCGGCCATGGCGGGCAGTGCCCGGAACCGTTCGACGGGGCCGGGCTCGCCGGGGCGGCCGCGACGGGTGAGGGCACGGAACAGTGTCGCGAACGCGGCCGTGCGGCCGGCGCGGCGACCTGCGGTGGCACTCGCTGCAGTCATGTCCGGTCCAACGCACGGCGCACCCCGGTCGTTCCCGGCGAAACGGTCACGTCACACCGGGGACGACCGGGGGCGGGGTCAGTGCGAGGCGAGGTAGATGTCGCGCAGCACCCCGGCCTCGGTGCTCATCTCGGCCAGCCGCTGCTTGACGACGTCACCGATGCTGATCATCCCGACGAGCCGTCCGCCGTCGACGACGGGCAGGTGGCGGTGGCGCCAGCGGTTCATCAGACCCATGGCCTCGGTCAGCGAGTCCTCCGGCGAACAGGTCACGACGTGGCGGGTCATGACGTCGGCGACGGTGAGATCCAGCAGGCCCGCGCCGTCGGTGGCGAGCCGGCGCACGATGTCGCGTTCGGAGACGATGCCGTCGACGCGTTCGCGACGGCCGTCGTCGGAGACGACGAGCGCGCCGATCGCCGGCGGACCGGCGAGCCGGGTCGCGGCCTCGGCGATGGTGTTCCACGACAACACGGTGTGCACCGTGTCGCCCTTGATCCGCAGGATGTCCGACACCTTCATGGAACTCTCCCTTCGACGTCCCTATTGTTGCGCTTGCGCAGTAGTTGTGCAATGGCAGAGATTGATCGCCGCAACGGTCAGCGCGGAGTAAAGATCGCTGGTGAGGGAGGGTGGACGGGGATGACCGACGCACACGGCCGAGAGCGGGATCACCCGGACGGCGCGACGGTGGAGGCGGGCCTGGCGCTCGCGCGCGCGTTCACCGGCATCAGCGTGCGCGCGGTGGCGGCGGCCGGGGACGCCGTGACCGTGCCCCAGCTGCGGGTCCTCATGCTGATCGCGGACGCGGGGCGCACCAACGTCACCGCGGTCGGGCGTGAACTCGACGTCCACCCGTCGAACGCCACCCGGGTGCTCGTGCGCCTCGGGCGGGCCGGCCTGGTCGAACGCCGCCCCGACCCGGACGACCGGCGACACCTGCTCGTCGAGCTGACCCCGGCCGGCCGGGAGCTGATCGGCGAGGTCGACGCCCACCGTCGCGCCGCGGTCGCCGACCTGCTGGGCCGGGTACCGCCCGAGCGACGGGTGGGTGCGGCCGAGCTGCTGTCCGCGCTGGCCGACGCGGCGGCCCCGCCGACGCCCTAGGATCGGAGGGCGTGAGCGAGGACGCCCCGACCGACGTCGCCTCCCTGCGGGCCGCCGTCGCGGCGGGGGCGCGCCCGCGGTTCGTCCCGTTCTGGGGCTCCGAGCCCGCACCGGGCGACGTGCACGTGCTGAGCCAGTGGCATCCGTCGCCGTTCGTCGTCGACGGGGTCCGCTACGCCACCGCCGAGCACTGGATGATGGCGGCCAAGGCCCGCACCTTCGGCGACGACGACGCGCTCGCCCGCTCCTGTCCGACGACGACCCGGACACCGCCAAGCGGGCCGGGCGCGAGGTCCGGGGCTTCGACTCGCAGGTGTGGGCCGCGCACCGGGTCGAGGTCGTCGTCGAGGGCAACCGGGCCAAGTTCCGCTCCGCCGAGCGGCTCACCGCGGCCCTGCTGGGTACCGGCGACGCGGTGCTCGTCGAGGCCTCCCCCGTCGACCGGATCTGGGGCATCGGCCTGGCCGCCGACGACCCCGACCTCGGCGCGCCGGACCGCTGGCCCGGCCGGAACCTGCTGGGCTTCGCCCTGATGCGGGTGCGCGCCGGGCTCGGGAGCCACTGACCCCGACCCGCCCCGGTCAGACCGCCCCGGGGTACCGGGAGCGGCGCGGACGGCGGGCCCGGCGCGCCACCAGCACCGCCCCCACCCCGGTCGCGACGACGCCGCCGACGTAGGGCACGGCGGCCCGGGCGATCTCCCCCGCCCGTCCGACGAGCGCCGCACGCCGCGCCGCGAGACCCGCGCCGAGCCGGTCCAGGCTCGCCCGCAGCTCGCGAGCGGCGTCGACGACCTGGTCGTCGCGGCCGTCGGACCGCGCGGAGAGCCGGTCCCGCAGCTGCGCCGCGGAGACATCGCTGAGGTCGAGCTCCTCGGCCGTGTCCTCCGGTGCCTCGCCGGCCGGGCCGGCTCCTGCGTCGTGACGCCCCACGACTCCCCCTCACATCCGGCGGACCGCCCGCCGGCCCGCCGGGACAGTCAACCCGCCACGGGCCGCTCCGCGCACCCTCAGGACATTCTCAGAACATCGCCGTTGCAACGTAGAGCAGTCGCGATATATCGTGATGGCACACGAGCCGATCGACGAGGAGGCTCACGACGAGAGGACCACGCGTCATGACCACGCGCGACATGTTCCGGAGCCCCTTCGGGCCCCGCACCCACCGACACCCCCGGGGCCACCGCGGCGCCGGGTTCCCCTGCGGCCCGGAGGAGGCAGCCATGCACGACACCCCCGACGTCCACGGCGACGACCGTGACGATCCCCGCGACGAGGGCGGACCCGGCCACCGCCGCGGTCGCGCCCACCGCCACGGACGCGGGCCCGGCGGGCGGGGCTTCGGTCCCGGCCGCGGGTTCGGCCCCGGCGGCCCGTTCGGTCCCGGAGGCCCGTTCGGCCCCGGAGGCTTCGGCCCGGGCGGGTTCGGTCCCGGCGGGTTCGGTCCCGGCGGGCCCCGTGGCCGGCGCGGCAAGCGTGCCCGCGGCGACGTGCGCACCGCGGTGCTCGCGGTCGTCGCCGACGGCCCGCGGCACGGCTACGAGATCATCCAGGAGATCACCGGCCGCTCCGGCGGGCAGTGGAAGCCGAGCCCCGGCTCGGTGTACCCGATGCTGTCCCAGCTGGAGGACGAGGGCCTGGTCCGGTCCGAGCAGACCGAGGGCCGTCGGGTCGTCCACCTGACCGAGGAGGGCACCCGGCACGTCGAGGAGCACCGCGCCGAGCTCGACGCGGTGTGGGCGCCGTTCGCCGAGGACGCCGAGGCCGCCGAGTCGGACCCGGCGACCGGCCTGGTCACCGAGCTCGGCCGGCTCGCCGCCGCCGCGCGGCAGGTCGCCGAGGCCGGCTCCGAGGCGCAGGTGGCGTCGGCGACCGAGGCGCTGACCGAGGCCCGCAAGGCGCTGTACCGGCTGCTGGCCGAGTGAGGCTCGCCGAACGAGCAGACCACACCGGGTGAGGCTCGCCGAACGAGCAGACGCTCGGTGAGAGCACCCGGTTCTCGGTGAGGGCCGGATGTGGGCGACGGGGGCGGGACCGCGATGGTCCCGCCCCCGTCGTCGTCTACCGGGTCTGTCGCCGGCGCCGGTTGCGGCGCAGCGCCTCCCGCAGCGGCGGGACGACGGTGCCCTCGGCGGCCATCACCCGGCGGGCCTTGCGCCGCGCGAGGACGACCGCGACGGCGGTGAGCGCCCAGATCGGGAACTGCACGAGCCAGGCCAGCCGGAACGCCTCGGGGGTGTAGCCGCCGGACACGCTGAGCACGAGCCCGACCAGCAGTGTGGTGGTGAGCGAGGCGGTGAACCCGCCGACGTTGACGATCCCGACGGCGGTGCCGCGCCGGTGGGCGGGGTTGAAGGTGCGGGCGTAGTCGAAGCCGACGGCCGAGCAGGGGCCGTTCGCGGCGAGCACCACCACGAGCAGCACGAGCAGCCACAGCGGCGCGGGCGGCGGGACGAGCAGCACGACCGTCCACACGAGCGCGGTCGCGCCGATGACCGACAGCACGAGCCAGGAGCGGCGCAGCGGGTGGCGGGCGGTGAACTCGCCGAACACCGGGCCGACGACGGCGCCGGCGAGGACGAGCACGGTCAGCATCACCGAGGCGCCGGTGGGGGTCATCCCCTGCCCGGCGACGAGGTAGGGCACGCCCCACAGCAGCGCGAACACCAGGCCGGAGAACTGGGTGCCGGCGTGCGACCAGAGCCCGAGGCGGGTGCCCGGGTGCGCCCAGGCGCCCTTGAGGCCGTCGACGACCTCGCGGGGGCTGCTCGCCGGGGCCGGGGCGGGGCTGCCGGGCGGGCGGTCGCGGAACACGGCGAGCACCGCGACCGTGGCGACGACGCCGATCCCGGCGGCGGACAGGAACGCGGTCGTCCAGCCGTAGGCGTGCAGGACGGTGGCGAGCGGGATCGCGGAGAGCACCTGGCCGAACTGGCCGAGCAGCGCCGTGATCTGTGTCATCAGCGGCACCCGGCGCGGCGCGAACCAGGTGGACAGCACCGACAGCACCGAGATGAAGGTCAGGGCGTCGCCGACGCCGACGAGCACGCGGGCGGCGATGGCCAGCGGCAGCGAGGTGGCGAGTGCGACGAGCACCTGCGCCGCGGTCATGGTGACGGCGCCGGCGAGGACCATGGTGCGGGCGCCGAACCGGTCGAGCAGCAGCCCGACCGGCACCTGGAGGGCGGCGTAGACCAGCAGCTGCAGGACGAGGAACCCGGCGAGCACGGTCGGGGACGCACCGAACCGCTCCGCCGCCTCCAGCCCGGAGACGCCGAACGAGCTGCGTTGCAGCACCGCCACGACGTAGGCGAACAGACCGGCGGACCAGACGAGGTAAGCGCGACGTGACGTGTGCATGACGAACGACCATTCTGGTCCATCCCGGGCGGGCGGGGTGTACCGGCGGGGCCGTGTCACACGGGGTCGGTGGTCACACCGCGCCCGGGCAGGCCGACGCGGGCTCCGGATAGGGTCGCGGTGCACGCCACGACTCGGAGGACGCCGGTGCTCGATCCCGCTCAGCTGTACCAGGTCGATCCGGCCGCGCCGGCGCTCGACGAGCCGGTCCTGATCGTCGTGCTGGACGGTTTCGTCGACGCCGGCAACGCGGGTGCGCTCGCGGTCGGCGCGCTGACCGACGAACGCGAGGCGGTCCGGGTGGCCCGGTTCGACGTCGACCAGCTCGTGGACTACCGGTCGCGACGCCCGCCACTGCGGTTCGAGACCGACCGCTGGGCCGACTACGACCCGCCGGAGCTCGACGTCGTCGCGCTGACCGACACCGGGGACACGCAGTACCTGCTGCTCGCCGGTCCGGAGCCGGACATGCAGTGGGAGCGGTTCGTCGCCGCGGTCGGGCTGCTGGTCGAGCAGCTCGGGATCCGGCTGGTGATCACGTTGCAGGGCATCCCGATGGCCGTGCCGCACACGCGTCCGATCGGGGTGACCGCGCACGGCACCCGCCCGGAGCTGGTGGAGGGTCACACCCCGTGGTTCGCGACCGCGGACGTCCCGGGCAGTGCCGCGGCGTTGCTGGAGTACCGCCTCGGGCAGGCCGGGCAGGACGTCGTGGGCTACGCCGTGCACGTGCCGCACTACCTGTCGCGCTCGGCGTACCCGCAGGCCGCGCGGGTGCTGCTGGACCACGCGGGGTTGTCGGCGGGGCTCTACCTGCCGACCGAGACGCTGACCCGTGCCGCCGAACAGGCCGAGTCCGAGATCGCCGAGCAGATGGCGGCGTCGGAGGAGGTCGGCCAGGTCGTCTCGGCGCTGGAGGAGCAGTACGACCAGGTCGTCGCGGCCCGGGAGTCCGGTGACCTGCGGGACGGCCTGGAGGGCGGCGAGCTGCCCAGCGGCGACGAGCTGGCCGCGGAGTTCGAGCGTTTCCTCGCCGGCGGTGGCGACGACAAGCCGGGCGGGAAGTCCGGCGACGAGCCGCCGCACGAGCCGCCCGCTCCCCCGCTGCCGCCCGCGACCTGACCGGTCCTCCCCCGGCGGGCCGGCGGGTCAGGCGCCGAGCGCGAGGGCGTGGTGCACCCGGCCCCGGCCGCCGGGTCCGTGCAGCACCGCCTCGACCCAGCAGCCGACCGGCCGGGCCGTGAGCCCGGCCGCCGTGGCGGTCAGCCAGGCGTCGTGGACGGCGAGGCCGGCCCGGACGTGCTGGGCGACGGTGTCCGGGCCGGGGTCGACGTCCCCGGTGACGACGAGCAGCCCGCCGACGCCGGTGAGGTCGGGCAGGCCGCAGGCCCGCCGGGTCAGCGCGGCCGCGAGCGGGTGGCCCGCGTCGAGCAGGGCCGCGTGCTGTCCCGCGCCGAGCCGGGTCCGGGCGACCCGGTCGAGCCCGGGGTCCGCGACCGGCGGACGGAGGCTCGCGAACGGCGCCGAGCGGCGTGCGCGGAGCACGTCCGCCGGGTGCGGGTCCGCGCTCGCACCGAGCGGGACGGCGCCGTCGGGGCCGGGTCCGCTCGTGAGCACGACACGGGAGCGGTCGCCGTCGGGGACGAGGTGGGCCGTGCGGGGTCGGCGCAGCGTCGCCGCGGCGGCGAGGACGGCGGCGGCCGCGTGGCCGAGGTCGAGCAGCAGCACCGGCAGCGAGCGGGGGCCGTAGCGCCACGTGGTCCGCTCCGGTGCGAGGTGGAGGACGAGGTCCGCGTGGTCGTCGGGACCCGGGTCGGCGGGACCGCCGTCGAGGGCGTGGGCGAGCGGGTCGTAGACGCGACCGCCGTCGCGGCCGCCCGTGGTCGGGTCGTGGACGCGGGCGTCGACCGGGTAGCGGCCGCCCGCCGACGGCACCCGGCGCAGCCGCACCCCGCCGACCACCCGGTCCGGGGTGGCGGCCAGCGACAGCGCCAGCAGTGCACCGGTCCCCGTGCCGTCGCGGGGCAGGGGCACCGGCCGGGCCGCCGTGGTCGCCTCGGCGGGGCGGGCGGTGTGGTCGGTGGGGCCCGGGTCGGCGCCGGACCAGGCGAGCCGGAACGCCGCGGCGGTCCGGGCCTCCTCGGCGCCGCCGGTCCGGTGCCGCTGCCCCTCCGGTCCGGGCCCCGGTGCGGCCCCGCCCGGGGGCGGTGCGGCCGGGCCCGGGGGCGGTGCGGCCCGGCCCGGGGGCGGCACCGTCACAGGAACGGCGGCGGGCAGTGCACGAGCCCGTCGGGACCGGCGGCCGGGTCGAGGTCGAGCCCGTGGGCGCGGGCGGTGTCGCGCCAGCGGGGCAGCCCCCAGTACCGGAACGCGGCGGGCGCGTTGGGGACGAGCCCGGTGGCGCAGGTGCGGACCACCCGCCAGGGGGTCTCGGCGACGTCGGGAGTGGTGAGGTCCACGCGGGCGATGCGGTGCCCGTCGGCGAGCAGCGCGGCGGTCAGCGACGCGAGGTCCCCGGCCGGCCCGGTGCGCAGCGGGCCGCGGGTCGCGGGCGCGGTGAACCGGGGCAGGTGCTCCTCCTGCACGCGCGGGTCGAGCCACACCTGCACCTGGGCGCCGAGGTCGCGCACGGCGGCGTAGCGCCCGCCGGCGTCGTCGCGGTAGCGGCGGTCGGCGCGGTGGTCGAGGTAGAGGCCGCGGGCGAGGACACCGGCGTCGATCGAGGCGTACACCCAGCCGTCGGGGTCGAGCAGTCCGCGGGTGAACACCCAGGTGTGGACGGCCTCCAGCACCGCCTTGGTGGCGGCCTCGGCGGCGTCGAAACGGGCGGCGCCGCCCCCGGCGACGATCCCGGTCTCCGGGTCGACGACGACGGCACCGACCACGGCCGCCGGGTACTCGGTGGGCAGCTCGACGAGATGGACGTCGAACGCGGCTCCGGCCAGCGCGGCGTCGAGGCCGGGGACCGAGGCCCGGTCGATGCCGTGGGAGGGCAGCCCGAGGTGCCACCAGCGTTCCAGCGCGTCGCGTTCGACGAGCTCGAGCAGGCCGCGCCGGTGGGCGTCGACGGCGCCGTCGCCGGTGGCGATGCCGGCGTAGTTGAGGTGGTGGAAGCGGGGCTCGTCGCGACGGGCCCCGCTGTGGTGGTTGAGCAGCGCCCAGGAGGCGGGCAGCCAGGTCGGCTCCTCGTCGGCCTCGACGCCGGCGATCCAGCGGATCGGCAGGTCCTCGGTGAAGCGCTGGTAGGGACGGCCGTCCTGCCAGTGCGCGAGCAGCGGCAGCTCCTCGGGTCCCCAGCACCGGTGTCCCGCGGCGCGCAGCTCCGCGGCCGTGGTCAGCGGCAGGTCGCGCGGGACGCGGTTGCCGCAGTAGCGCTCGACCGCCTCGCCGAGTGCGGCGGTGCGGGCGCCGTCGCGGTCGCCGAAGGTGGTGCCGAGGCTGACCCGGTCCGCGGGCCAGGCGCCGAGCCGGCGCGCGTCGGACACCTCCGCGGTGACGGCGGTGTAGGCGGCGGGCAGCCCCGGCACGGGGGCGACGTCGACCAGCCGGCGGACGATCCCGCCCAGCGGGTCGACCAGCGCCTCCACCGGCAGTACGGGAACGGTCGGTGCCGTCACAGGGTGACCTCCTCGGGGATGGCGGCCGCGGCGACCTCGTCGCGGCCGGGTCGGACGTGCGGCAGGTCCAGGCGCAGCGCGTGGACGGTGCGGCGGTCGGCGCGCAGCTCGGTCGCGTGCGCCGGGTCCCGCCCGGTGTGCGGGTTGCGGGCGTGTGCGGGCCAGTGGTGCCCGGCGATCTCGATGCGCAGCCGGTCGCCCTCGTCCACGGCGGCGCCGACCGGCGGGGTGGTGACGACGACCTCCCGCGACGCCGGACCGCGGCGCCGGTGCACGGCGGTGACCAGGTCGTGGCCGCGGAGCCCGACCCGGACGACCCAGTCGGCGTCCGGGGCGTCGGTGTCACCGGTGACGGTGACGACCAGGGGCCCGGCGAGCACCCCAGCCGGCAGGGGCGGGGTGTGGGCGACGACCCGGTCGGCAGGACGGCCCGCGGCGGCCGACTCGGTGGTCGCGGCGGTGGTCGCGCTTGTGTTTGCGGCGATCGTCGCGCTGGTGGTTGCGGCGGTCGTCCCGGTGCTGGTGGCGGTGGTCGCCGCAGGGGGCGTAGCGGCGGGAGCGGCGCCGTCGGTCGGCGCGAGAGCCGGCGTGGGTGCGCCGGGCGGGCGGGACCGGACGGGCCGCTCGGGGTCGGCGACGAAGCCGGCGGGGAACCCGTCCGGCGGCGACGCGGCGACCGTGAGTGCCGGCCCGTCCCCGGCCCGCACCCAGCGCCCCGACTCCCCCACCGCGACGAGTGCCCCGCGCCCCCGCGGCCGGCCCTGCACCGCGGCACGGGCCCAGGCGGCGTAGACCGCGCCGATCCGCCGCCCGGCCAGGACCGCGCCGGGTGCGGGGGCGTCGAGCTCGTGCCCCCACGGCCCCAGGACGAGTCTCGACGGCCCGCCCCAGCGCCGGGCGAGCTCCCGGGTCCGGGCGGCGAACGGGTCCGCGGTGCCCCCGACGGCGAGCAGCGGCATCGCGGCCCGCGCGATCCCCGACCACAGCCACGGGGTCTCCTCGGGTGCGTCCCACAGGTCGGCCCACCCGTCCGGGGCGGGTGTCAGGGCTCCGGAGACCGGCAGGGTCGCGGCCGCCGACGGGGCGGCGGGACGCGCGCCCGCACCGTGCTCGGACCACCAGCCGATCCGGCAGGCCAGCCGGGCGGCGCCGCCGGGTTCGCGGGCGGTCTCGCCGGGCCCGAGTGCCGGTACCGCGGCGAGCACCCCGCACACGCCGGGGTCGGCGAGGGCACCGGCGACCGCGCAGTGCGCCCCGTAGCTGGCGCCGGCCAGCACGACCCGGCCGTCGCAGCCGGGGGTCGCGCGCAGCGCGGCGAGCGCGGCGACGCCGTCGCCGGTCTCGTGGGCGTAGGGCCGGAACTCCCCCGTCGAGCCGCCGCGCCCCCGGACGTCGACGACGAGGCAGCCGAACCCGTGCGCGGCCCAGCCGCGGGCCTCGGGCAGCAGCCGCCCGCGGCCGTAGGGGGTGCGGATGAGCACCGCGGGCCAGGTCGCTGCGGCGGGGCGGACGAGGGTGGCGGCGAGCCGCGCCCCGTCGGGCGCGGTCAGGTCGAGGTCGTCGGTGCCCTGGGCGGCCGGGCCGGGCCGGGCGGGGTCGGTCACGGCGCGCTGTCGGGGACCGGCAGGAGTGGGTGGTCGGCGATGGCGGCGGTGTCGAGGTCGACCACCCGCAGACGGCGCCGGGCCGGCAGGGCGGACGGGACGAGGTCACCGACCGCCGGGACGTCGTGGCCGGCGGCCCAGGCGCGCACGTCGGCGGCGAGCAGCGCGGCCAGCAGGGCGTGGTCGCCGGGCCCGGTCGGGGCGGCCGGGGCGGCCTCCCAGTACGCGAGCAGGTGCGGGTGCCCGGATCCGGCCGCGGCGAGACGGCGGGCGCGGACGTCGGCGTGCCCGGCGTCGCCGGGGTGTACGGCGGGAGGTTCCAGGATCCCGTGCCGGCCCTCGACGGCGAGCCGGAACACGGCCGTCCCGCGGTCCGGCAGCCGGTCCAGCGCGGTCCAGGACGCGGGTGCCGGCCCGTCGGCGACGACGCAGACCGCGGTCGGCGTCGTGGACGCATCCGCGCCCCCCGTGGCGTCGACGCCGGTCGCCGGGCGCGTGGGGTCCGGGCGGGCCGGGACGGCCGCGAGCTCTCCGACCGTCCCGCGCAGCACCCGCACGGTGGGCCCGGCGAGCGCGGCGGCGACGGCGTCGGCCAGCGCGCCGTCACCGGCGACGGTCACGGTGGCCGTCCGGGCCGGGCGGGTGTCGTCGAGGTACCCGGCCGCGGCGAACGCGCCGCGCTCCGGGTCGAGTCCCGGCGGAGGTGTGGGGTCGGCGCCGTCGAACCAGCGGGTCAGCGCCTCGACCGTGCCGCGGGGCAGCTCGACCCCACGCAACCGGCCGGAGGCCTCCCGCAGCGCCGAGCCCCGCCCGGGGACCTCGAACACGCTCACGCCCGGTCGCAGTCGTTCCACTGGCACTCCCTGGTCCGTCGGTCGGTCACGGCAGACCGCGGGCCCGGCACCGTCACCGGTGCCGGGCCCGCGGCGGGTGTCACTCCTGCTCGGCGGCCTGCTCGGTCGCGAACGGGTTCTCGACGAGGGCGTTGGAGTGGCTCGCGGAGTTGTGCGGCAGGGCGCGCTCGGCCTCGAGCTCGGTGAAGATGTCCTTCATCGTTTTCTCCTCCAGTGGGTGACATCGTCCGGTTCCGGACCACTCCATCGTGATCACAAACGACATCGATTTTCAACAGTGGTCAAGTCTCGTTACCCACTATTGGTGATGACTGTCGTTTCACACTATGGTTCGCGCATCCCCGACGGAAGGACCCCGTGAGCGAGACGGCCCCGACCGCCCCCGAGCAGGAACGCAACGACCTGCGCCGCTACCTCGCCGCCCGGGTCGTCTCGGTCGCCGGCTCCCTGGTCGCCGCGGTCGCCCTGCCCGTGCTCGTCTACCGGCTGACCGGCTCGCCCGCGTGGACGGCGGCGATCGCGACCGCGGAGGCACTCCCCTACCTGCTGTTCGGGCTGGTCGCGGGAGCGCTGGCCGACCGGGTCGACCGCAGGCGGCTCATGGTCGGCGTCGACCTGGCGTGCGGCGCGGTGCTCGCGGGGATCCCGCTCGCCTGGTGGGCCGGGGTACTCACCCCGTGGCAGGTGCTCGGCACGGCGGTCGCGGTGCAGACCGGTTTCGTCTTCTTCGACGCCGCGAACTTCGGCGCCCTGCCCACGCTGGTCGGGCCCGACCGGATCACCGCGGCGTTCTCCACCCTCTACGGCGCGACGACCGTCGTCGAGCTGGTCGTGCCGCCGCTCGCCGGGCTGGCCGTCGCGACCCTGGCCCCGGCCGGGCTGCTGTCGGTCACCGCGCTCACCGCGGTCGCGTCGGCACTGCTGATCCGGTCGGTCGCCGGGAGCCTGTCCCCCGGGCCCGGCACCCGCGCGCCGACCCGGATCCTCGCCGACGTGCGCGAAGGCCTGGCACTGCTCATGGGCCATCCGGTGGTCCGCACGCTGACGCTGGTCGGCACCACCCAGGCCGTCGCGGGCGGTGCCTGGCTCGCGATGACCGTGCCGTGGGCGGACCGGGTGCTCGGCATCCGCGCCGACGGCGACGCCCGGCTCGGCCTCCTGTTCGCCTGCTGGGGTGTGGGCGGGCTGGCCGCGGCCCGGCTGGTCCCGCGGCTGTCGGAGCGCTGGGGCGGGGCGCGGCTCGCGCTGGCCGGGCTGCCGGTGTCGCTGGCCTGCGCGGTCGCGGTGGTGTCGGCGACGCACTGGGTCCCCGCACTCCTCGCCGCGACGGCGTTCGGGGCGGCGTACTCGACGGTCGTGCTCAACGCCGTCACCTACCGGCTGCAGGTCACGCCCGAGCACGCCCGCGCCCGGGTCTCGACGACCGCACGGATGCTGTCCTGGGGCCTCGGCACCCCCGCCGGGGCGGCCCTGGCCGGCGTCGTGGCGACGACACCGGCGGGCCCGCGCGGCGGTCTGGCGGCCGGGGCCGCGGTGCTGGCCGCCGGGGTCGCGCTGGCGTGGCTCACCCCGCCGCTGCGCCGGGCCGCCCGCGGGTAGGGCCCGTCGCGGGTCCCGCGAGATGCACGTTTCCACCCCGGAGAGGGCCGGAACGTGCATCTCGATCGTCGGCCGGCCGCCGGCGGTGACGACACGGTGGCCGGAACCACGACAACGCGACGCCCGGCGACGCGGGCGCCGCGGCCGGGGTCGGACGCAGCTGCCGGGGTCGGCGCGCCGACTCCGGACCAGGCGCCGACGCCGGGCTCAGGCGCTGACGCTGCGGGCCGGGTCGGCGTCGAGGTAGCTGCAGGTCAGCCGCCCCTCGTGGGTCGAGACGACCCCGCGCACGCCGAACACCTCGGCCAGCAGCCGGTCGTCGACGACGTCGCCGGGTGCGCCGTCGGCGTGCACCCGCCCGTCGCGCAGCGCGACGATCCGGTCCGCGCACCGCGCGGCCTGGGCGAGGTCGTGCAGCACCGCGACGACGGTCAGGCCGCGCTGCTCCTGCAGCTCCCGGACCAGGTCGAGCACCTCCAGCTGGTGGCGGACGTCGAGGTAGGTGGTGGGCTCGTCGAGCAGGAGCACCGGGGCGTCCTGGGCCAGGGCGAGCGCGATCCGCACCCGCTGGCGTTCCCCGCCCGACAGCAGCTCGACCGGGGTGTCGGCCCACGCCTGCGTGCCGGTGGCCGCCAACGCGTCGGAGACCGCCGCGTCGGCGCCGCCGCCGAGCATGCCCAGCGGCCCGCGGACGGCGTAGCGGCCCTGTGCGACGAGCGCCCGCACGGTCACCCCGCCCAGCGGCGGCAGGGCCTGGGGCAGCACCGCGACCCGCTTCGCGACCTCCCGGCGCGGGGTCCCGGCCAGCGGCCGGTCGGCCAGGTGCACCGCGCCCGCGTCGGGCCGGTGCAGCCCGGCGAGCACCCGCAGCAGCGTGGTCTTCCCGCAGCCGTTGCGCCCCACCAGCGACAGCCACTGCCCGCGGTCGACCGCCAGGTCGACGCCGTCGAGCACGGTGCGCCCGTCGAAGCGCACCGTCACCCCCTCGGCCCTGAGCACCGTCACAGCGCACCTCCCACCGTCGTACGGGACCGTCGGCGGACGATCCCGATGAGCACCACCGCGCCGGCGACCGCCGTCACCGCTCCCGCGGGCACCCCGATCGGCCGGTCCCCGGCCGGGGCGAGCGCCGTCAGCGTCTGGGCGACGACGTCGGCCGCGACGACCGTGCCCGCCCCGGCCGCCGCCGCCGCGGGAACGAGCAGCCGCGGGTCGGCCGCGCCCCGTACCCCGAGCACCGCACGGGCCAGGTGCGGGGCGAGCAGCCCGACGAACGCGAGCGCCCCGACCGCCGCGACCGCCCCGCCGGTGGCGAGCACGGCCAGCAGCACCGCGGCCGAGCGCCACCCGGACACGGCGAGGCCGACTCCGCGGGCGTGGTCGTCGTCGACGCCGAGGACGGCGAGCACCGGTCCGAGCAGCACCGCGAGGACCACCGCGGTCAGTGCGACCGGCCAGAGCGCGTCCCAGTGCTCCCAGCCACGCCCGTTGAGCGAGCCGACCAGCCACCGGACCATCGACCCGGCCAGCTGCGGGCGGGCGGTGAGCAGCAGCAACGTCGTCCCGCCGAGCACCGCCGACACCAGCACCCCGACGACGGCCAGCCGCAGCGGGTCCGCGGTGCCCGGCCCCGCGGCCCGACCGGCGAGCAGCCACAGCACCCCGCCGCCGAGCGTGCCGCCGAGCAGGGCCACGCCGAGCACGCCGAGCGGGGTGCCGACCGGTCCGCCGAGCACGGTCCCCAGCACCGCGCCGAGCACCGCGCCGGAGCCGACACCGGTCACCTCCGGGGAGGCGAGCGGGTTGCGCAGTACCGCCTGCAGCACCGTCCCGGCGACGCCGAGGCAGGCACCGGCCGCGAGCCCGACCAGGACCCGCGGTGCCCGCAGCTCCCGGACGAGGTCGGTGGACAGCGGGTCCGCGACCCCGGCCAGCGCCGCGAGCGCGGTGCCGGGCCCGACGGCGGTGCCGACCAGGAGCCCGGCCAGGGCCGCGACCGCCACGCACAGTCCGAGCAGCCCGAACCGGGCCACGAGCGGCACGCCCCGGCCCACCGGGCGGTTCACCGGTCCACCGCCGCGGCGGGACCGTCGGTGCGGACGGGACCGGCCGTGCGGACGGGACCGGCCGTGCGGGCGGGACCGGCCGTGCGGGCGGCCCGCGGGCGTCGCCACACCAGCAGCAGCCCGCCCGCGACGACCGCGACCCCCGCGGTGAAGCCGCCGACCGGCAGCTCCACCGGGTAGAGCACGGTGCGGGCCAGCAGGTCCGCGACGACGACCACGGCCGCACCCGCCCCGGCGCAGGCCGCGGCGCGGGGAAGCGGCCGGGCCGCGGGGAGCAGCACCCGCACCAGCTGCGGGGCGAGGAACCCGACCCAGGCGACCGGCCCCGCCGGGCCGACGACGGCCGCGACGAGCAGGCAGGCCACGCCCAGCACCGCCGCCCGGGCCGCACCGGTGCGCAGGCCCAGCGCGGAGGCGGCGTCGTCGCCGAGACGCAGCGGCCCCAGCAGCGGCAGCACCGCGACCCCCGCGACGAACGCGACCGCCAGCGCGGGCAGCACCGGCGTCACCGTCGCCCACGTCGTGCCGGTCAGCGAGCCCAGCAGGTAGCGCACCAGCACGCCCTGCTCCGAGGAGCCGGTCATGGCGACCGCCGCGAGCAGCAGCGCCTGCAGCGCCGCGCCCACCCCGGCTCCGATCAGCAGGACCGCGGCCGGGCCGACGGCGCCGCGGACGGCGAGCAGGGTGAGCGCTCCCCCGGTCACCGCGCCGACCACGGCGGGCAGCAGCGGCGCGAACGGGACCGCGGCCCCGGTGACGACCGTGACCGCCACCGCGGCCGCCGCACCGGAGGACACCCCGAGCAGCTCGGGGACGGCGAGCGGGTTGCGCAGACCGTCCTGCAGCAGCAACCCGGCCAGCCCGAGCGCGGCGCCGGTGAGCACACCGAGCAGCAGCCGCGGCACCCGCAGCTCGGTGACGACGACGTGCTCGATCCCGCCCGCCGCGCCCAGCACGGCGGGCAGCCGGTGCGGCGCGACGGCCGGGGTGCCGGTCCCGAGGACCAGCGCGGCGAGCAGCACCGCCCCGGCCGCGACGGCGAGCAGCAGCAGGGCCCGTCTCACCGGCCGGGGACCACCGCGAGCGACTGGGTGACGATCGCGCCCAGGCTGCGCGTGCCGCGCCCGCTGCCCCACAGCCGCGGGTCCATCTCGTGCACGTTCCCCTGCTGCACCGCGGGGACCTGGGCCCACACCGGGTTCGCGGCGAGCTGGTCGGTCAGGGTGCGGTCGGCGGAGGAGAACAGCAGCGAGAACGCGAACACCACGTCCGGGGCCTGCGCGAGGATCTCCTCGACGCTGTAGGTGCTCGCGGTCTCGACGTCGGCGCCGCGCGGGACGAACGGGTAGTCGTAGAGCGTCGCGAGCAGGTTCCCGTTGACCGTGTCGGTGGTGTCGACGCCGATCGTGTCGGCGCTGCCGTACATCAGCAGGACCTTCCGGTCGGCCTGGCCGGTGGCGCGCGCCTGCTCGACGCCGTCGGCCAGCGTCGTGCGGAAGCGCCGCTCGCCCGCGGTGGCCTCGGCGGTGCGTCCGGTGAGCGACCCCAGGTCCCGCAGGTAGCCGACCGACTCCTCCCAGGTCGTCGGCTGCACCAGCCACAGCGGGGCGAACCGCTCGATCGCTGCACGCAGCGGCTCGTGCACTCCGCCGAGCCCGATCACCAGGTCGGGACGCAGCGCGGCGATGGACTCGACGTCCTCGCTGCCGAAGCTGCCGGCGACGGTCGGGACCTGCGCGGCGCGCTCGCCGAGCAGGACGGGGTTCTTCAGCAGGGCCGGGGTGGAGGTGCCGGCCGGGGTGAGCCCCAGCTCGACGACCATGTCGTCGCACAGGCCGGTCAGGCAGACGATGCGCGTCGGCGGGGCCGGCACGGCGACGGCGGTGCCGCGCGGGTCGGTGACCGAGAGTGCCGGCTCCAGCGGTGCGACGTCCCGGCTGACGGCGGGCCGCCCGGCGGCCGCCTCCGGCGCGGGCGCGGCCGTCCCACCGCACCCGGCGAGCAGCAGGGCGACCAGCGCGACCGGCAGCAGGGCGGCGATCCGGGAGGCACGGGACCGGGCGGCGGCGGTGCGAGCGGCTGCGGCGGAGCCGGCATCGGCATCGGCGGGCAGGCGACGGGCGCTCATCGCGCACCGGCCAGGTCGCGACCGGCCCGCAGGTCGCGCAGCGCGGCGGCGTCGCGGCTCAGCGAGGCGGCGGTGTCGCCGGGGACGAACTCCAGCAGCACCTCGGTGTCGGTGCCGTCGTCGCGGGACTGCGCGGTGAGCTCGGCGAGCACCGGGGCCCACAGGTCGGCGCGGTCGCCGAGCGGCAGCCGCTCGGTGTATCCGTCGGCGCCCCAGGAGAACGCGTGCACGGTGGCCGGGCGCAGCGCGCGGACCTCGGCCAGGCAGACGTCGGTGTCGGGCAGCTCGCGCGGCTGCCAGTGGGTGACCAGGGCGGGGTGGCCGACCTCGGCGCGCAGCCTCAGCGCGGTGTCGAGGCCGTCGGTGAGGGACTCGACGTGGTGCTCGACGAGCAGCCCCATCCCCCGCTCGGCGACGGCGTCGGCACAGCGCCGCAGCGCGTCCACGGTGGCGGCGCGCCCGGCGGGCGACACGTCGGCCGAGGCCGCCGTCCCGGCCCAGACCCGTACCCGCGGGGCGCCGAGCTCGGCCGCCGTCGCGACGACGGCGTCGAACTCGCCGGGGTCGGACGCACCGGCCTTGTGGTAGCTGCCGTAGGTGCCGATCCGCAGCCCTGCGCCCGCGCAGGCACCGCGGGCCGCCGACGCCGCCGCCCGGTCACCGGGGCGGACGTGCCGGTCCCCGGCCCACTCGACGACCTCGGACCCGGCGTCGACCGCCAGGCGCACGACGTCCGGAACGGACCTCTCACGGAAGGTGACCGACGCCAACCCCAGAAGCAGCATGGTCGGTAACCGTAGTCATTGTCGATTGCACGATCCAGCGATGTACGTCACCCGATGTCCGGTTCCGCCTAGAGCAGGTCGAGTCCGGCCGCCACGACCGTGTCCGCGTCGAGCCCGTGGTGGGCGTAGACCGAGGCGAGGTCACCGGACTGACCGAAGCGGTGCACGCCCAGGTGCGTCGCGGGGACCCGGTTGACCCCGGCGAGGAACGCGAGGGTGTGCGGGTGCCCGTCGAGCAGGGTGACCAGCGGCGCGGCCCGGCGCGCGGGGAACGCCGACTCCAGGATCCACGGCTCGGCCTGCGGACGGGCGGGGCGTCCGGCGCGGGCCTGCAGGGCGTCGAACAGCAGCCCCGGGCTGGTCACCACGACGACGTCGACGTCGTGGCCGAGCTCGGCGAGCCGGTCCGCCGCGGCGAGTGCCTCGGTCGTCGGCGCACCGGCGACCGCGATGGTCAGCGCCGGTGTGCCCGCGGCGCGGCGGAGCGGGTAGGCCCCGGCGACCACCTGGCGCCGGCGCCGCTCGCGCGCGGCCGGGTCGGCCGGGACCGCCGCGAGGGTCTGGTCCACCGGCCGGGTCGACAGGCGCAGGTAGGCGCTGGTGCCGTCCGGCCGGCCGAGCCGGGCCAGCGAGGCGAGCAGCGTCCACTCGGTGTCGATGGCGAACGCCGGCTCGTAGGTGACGCAGCCGGGCTGCTCCAGCCCGACCGACGGCGTCGTCACCGACTGGTGGGCACCGCCCTCGGGGGCCAGCGACACCCCGGAGGGCGTGCCGACGAGGATCGACTGGCCACCCGCGTAGATGCCGAACGACCACGGCTCCAGCGCACGCTCGACGAACGGGTCGTAGAGCACCCCGATCGGCAGCACCGGACGGCCCCAGCGCGACCAGGTCGCACCCAGCTCCCCCAGCGCCCCGACGAGGTTCCCCTCGGCGATGCCCAGCTCCAGGTGCTGGCCGGTGGGCCGCTCGCGCCAGTGCAGGATCGTCTCGGGATCGTCGTCGAACCAGTCCTTGCGCTCCGCGGTGGACCAGACGCCGACCTTGTTCACCCAGCCGCCCAGGTTCGTCGACGACGACACGTCCGGACAGAGCGTGACCACCCGGCCGGCCGCCTCGGGGGCCTCGCGGGTGAGGTCGAGCAGCGCCCGGCCGAGCGCGGCCTGGGTGGTGGCCCGCCCGGTCGGGGTGCGTCCGATGTCGGTCGGCAGCGGCGGGACCGGCTGGTCGTCGACCGGGTCGCGGTGCAGCCGCTGCGCCGCGGCGGCCACCACCTCGCCCGCCGGGGACTCCGGATCGAAACACCGCCAGGGGTCGTCGGGGTCGGCGCCGACGGCGTCGGCCAGCTCGCGGACCTGGTCGGCGCTCAGGATCGAGCCGTGGTTCTGCGGGTGGCCCGCGGTCGCGAGGCCGTGGCCCTTGACCGTGTAGGCGAGGATCACCGTGGGCCGGGTGTCGTCGATCGCGGAGAACGCGTCGCGCAGCGCGGCGGTGTCGTGCCCGCCGAGGTTGCGCACCGCGGCGAGCAGGGTGTCGTCGTCGAGGCCGGCGACGAGCTCCTCCAGGCCGGCGTGCCCGTCGGGGAGCCGGGTGCGGACCTCGTCGGCGTCGCAGCGCAGCAGCCGCTGGTACTCCGCGTTCTGCATGGTGTCGATCCGGGCGCGCAGCGCGTCGCCGCCGGGGCGGTCGAACAGCTCGTGCAGCAGCCTGCCGTACTTGACGGTGAGGACCTGCCAGCCGGCCGCGGAGAACATGCCTTCGATCCGCGGCGCGCCGATCGCGGGGACGACCCGGTCCAGGGACTGCCGGTTCAGGTCGACGATCCACACGACCTCGCCCAGCTCACCGACCATCGGGTCGAGGATGGCCTCCCAGACGGCGCCCTCGTCGAGCTCGGCGTCGCCGACCAGGGAGTACTGCCTGCCCTGTCCGGCGCCGCCGAAGTGGGTGTCGACGTAGCGGCGGGCCAGCGCACCCCAGATCGGGGCGGTCGCGCCGATCCCCACCGAGCCGGTCGAGTAGTCGACCGGGTCGGGGTCCTTGGACCGCGACGGGTAGGACTGCAGCCCGCCGAAGGCGCGCAGCGTGCCCAGGTAGCGCTCGTCGAGCTCGCCGAGCAGGTAGTTGATCGCGTGCAGCACCGGCGAGGCGTGCGGCTTGACCGAGACCCGGTCCCCGGCCCGCAGGTGCTCGAACCACAACGAGGTCATGATCGTCGTCATCGACGCCGACGACGCCTGGTGCCCGCCCACCTTCAGCCCGCTGGGGTCGCCGCGCCGGTTGGCCGCGTCGACGATCGCGGTGGACAGCCACAGCACCCGCTTCTCGATCTCGACGAGCGTGTCCGTCGTCACCGTCTGCGTGCCCATCGCCCACCACTCCAGCCTCGTCGCTCATGCAGCCTGCCCACCCAGCCCACCATCACATCGACGAGTGCACAACCACAGACCGCATGACTGAGCAGAGTGCACGCCCCGGGCCGGGCAGGACGCGCGTCGGGGCGGCATAATGCGCACCCGCGGACACGAGGAGGGGGCACCACGTGACGGGAACGACCGGCGACGGGCGGGCCGCGCTCGACGGCCACGACGCCCGGCTGCTGCTGGCCCTGGCGCAGGACCCCCGCGCGACGGTGCTCGCCCTCGCCGAACAGGTCGGCCTGTCCCGCAACACCGTGCAGGCCCGGCTGGCCAAGCTGGACCGGCTCGGCGCACTGGACACCTTCGAGCGCCGGGTCGACCCGGCGGCGCTCGGCTATCCGCTGACCGCGTTCGTGACGGTGCGGGTGGTGCAGCGCGAGCTCGCCGCCGTCGCCGACGCACTGGACCGGGTACCGGAGGTGCTGGAGGTGCACGGCGTCTCCGGACCGGAGGACCTGCTGGTGCACCTGGTCGCCCGCGACGCCGACGACCTCTACCGGATCGCCGGCCACCTCCTCGCGATCGACGGGGTGGAGCGCACGTCGACGTCGCTGGTCATGCGCTCGCTGGTCGGGTTCCGCACCGCCCCGCTGCTGCACCGCCTGACCGACGGCGGCGCAGGCGCACCCGTCGTTCACCCGGCGCCGCTACCGTCACGCCGATGAGCGCCCCCGCCGCCCCCGGTTTCGACCCGGACTTCCTCGGCGTCGCGACGCCGATGCCGACGCTGCCCGGGACCGACACCCTGCTGCTCCCCTACACCCACTTCGCGACGCTGCACCGGCCCGACCGGCGCCTGGCCGCGGCCACCGCCGTCGCGATCGACGGGGCGACCCTGCGGCAGCTCGAACGTTCCGACGACTGGCGCCTCGACGACCGGCTGCCCGCCGGGCAGCAGGCCGGCGCCGAGCTCTACGCCGACAACGACCTCGACCGCGGCCACCTGGTCCGCCGCCAGGACCCGGTGTGGGGCGGGGCCGCCGAGGCTGCGACGGCGGAGTCCGACACGTTCCACTACACCAACGCCGCCCCGCAGGCCGCCGCGTTCAACCAGGACAAGCAGACCTGGGGCGGGCTGGAGGACTACCTGCTCGACAACGCGGGCGACAACGACCGGCGGCTCGTGGTGTTCACCGGCCCGGTGCTGGCCGACGACGACCCGGAGTACCGCGGTGTGCGCATCCCGCGGCTGTTCTGGAAGATCGGCGCCTTCGTCGTCGGCGGCGCGCTCGGCACCACCGCGTACCTGCTGGACCAGACGCCCCTGCTCGGCGACCTCGCCGAGCCGGCGCCGGGGGACCCGCCGCCGCTGGGCCCGTACCGCACCTTCCAGGTGCCGGTGGCCCGGATCGGCGAGCTGACCGGGCTCGACCTGGGCCCGCTGACCGCGGCGGACCGGATGCCGGTACCCGAGCCGGTGCCCGCCGCGCTGTCGGAGCGGGCCGTGCGGCTGCACTCGTTCGCCGACATCCGCGGACTGTGAGCGCGCCGGGGATCTAGGGTCGCCCCGTGACCGAGCTGCTCCCCAGCACCCAGCGCACCCTGCTCGCCCGCGTCGCCCGCGCCCAGCGCGACGGCCGCGTCCCCTCCCTCGTCGCCGGGGTGGTCCGGGACGGCGCCCTCGTCTGGCACGCCGGGCGCGGAGCGCTGCCGGACGGGGCCGCCGAGGACGACGTCCAGTACCGGATCGGCTCCATCTCCAAGACCGTCTGCGCGGTCACCGTCCTGCGGCTGCGCGACGAGGGGCTGCTCGACCTCGACGACCCGCTGGACCGGCACCTCCCCGGCACCCCGCTCGGCGACCGCACCCTGGGCCAGCTGCTGTCCCACCTGGCCGGGGCCGGCTCGGAGAGCCCCGGCCGGTGGTGGGAGCGCACCCCCGGCGGCACCCTCGAGGAGCTGGGCCTCGGCGACGCCGACCGGGTGCTGCCCGCCGCGCGCCGCTTCCACTACTCCAACCTCGGGTTCGGGCTGCTCGGTGAGGTCGTCGCCCGCCTCCGCGGCCGCGCCTGGGCCGACGTCGCCCGCGACGAGGTGCTGCTCCCGCTGGGCATGACCCGTACCTCCACCCGACCGCAGCAGCCCGCCGCCGCGGGACGGGCGGTGCACCCGTGGGCCGACCTCGTGCTGGCCGAGCCCGAGCACGACGCCGGGGTGATGGCCGCCGCCGGGCAGCTGTGGTGCACCGCGGCGGACCTGGCCCGGCTCGGCGCCCTGCTGCTCGGCGACACCGGCGACGTGCTCTCCCCGGCGACGGTCGAGGAGATGACGCTGCCCGCGGGCGTCGACCCGACGTCGCCGGTCTGGGCAGGCTACGGCCTGGGCGTGCAGGTCCTGCGGCTCGAGCGGCCCGAGGGCGGCGGCACGACGACGCTGGTCGGGCACGGCGGATCCATGCCCGGATTCCTCGCCGGGCTCTGGGTGGACCGCGAGGAGGGCGCCGGGGCCCTGGCGATGGGCAACACCACCTCCGGGATGGACAGCGGGCTGGCCGCCGGGCTGCTGAACGACCTGCGCGTCGCCGAGCCCCGCCTCGTCGCGCCGTGGACCCCGCAGCCCTGCCCGGTCGACCCCGAGCTGCTCGGACCGTGGTTCTGGGGCCCCTCCCCCTACGCGCTGCGCTCGGTCGGCGGCGGGCTGCTGCACCTCGGCGGCCTCGGGCGCCCCGGACGCGCGTCGCGGTTCCGGCCCGGCCCGGACGGCACCTGGGTCGGCCTGGACGGCTACTTCGCCGGGGAGACCCTGCGGATCGCCCGCGACCACCTGTGGCTGGCGACGTTCGTCTTCACCCGCACCCCCTACGACCCGGCCGCACCGGTCCCCGGCGGCGTCTCCGACGAGGGCTGGACCACCTCCTGACATCACGGTTCGGCCTGCACAGCGACATGGGACGGCCCAGTACCTACACTTTCGGCACACAACCGACTTGTGCACCATTTCTGCACGAACGAGAGCGGAGGGGGGATGCGCCCGGCATACGGGCGTGACCACGTATGACACAGGCCCAATCACCACCGGACGGCCGTCCGGACACGACCGGGGACGGCCGGCCCCGCACCGACTGGATCGTGTTCGGCGTCGGCGCCGCGCTCGCGCTGCTGTTCGTGCTGTGGGGGCTGCTCAGCGCCGACACCCTCGGCGCCACCGCCGAGGCGATGCTCGGCGGGCTGATGCGCGGCGGCGGCTGGGGCTTCATCCTCGCCGCGACCGCCTTCGTGGCCTTCGCGCTGTTCCTGGCCTTCAGCCGCTTCGGCCGCATCAAGCTCGGCGCCGACGACGAGGAGCCCGAGTTCCGCACGGTCTCCTGGATCGCGATGATGTTCTCCGCCGGCATGGGCATCGGGCTGATGTTCTTCGGCGTGAACGAGCCGCTGACCTTCTTCCAGTCGCCGCCGCCCGGCGCCGCCGAGCCCGGCACCATCGACGCGCTGCAGACCTCGATGGCGACCTCGCTGTTCCACTGGACGCTGCACCCGTGGGCGATCTACGCCGTCGTCGGCCTCGCCATCGCCTACTCCACCTTCCGCAAGGGCCGCCGGCAGCTGATCAGCCAGGCCTTCATCCCGCTGATCGGGCGCAAGGCCGCCGAGGGCTCCATCGGCCGGGGCATCGACATCCTCGCGATCTTCGCGACGCTGTTCGGCTCCGCGGCCTCGCTGGGGCTGGGCGCGTTCCAGATCGGCGGCGGCATGCAGACCGTCGGCTGGGTGGACGGCCAGGTGAGCCCCTGGGTGCTCGCCGCGATCATCATCGTGCTGACCGCCGCGTTCATCCTCTCCGCCGTCTCCGGCGTCGAGAAGGGCATCCAGTGGCTGTCCAACACCAACATGGTGCTGGCGGCGGTGCTGGCGTTCTTCGTGTTCGTCGTCGGCCCGACGGTGATCATCCTGGACCTGATCCCGACGTCGATCGGCGCGTACTTCTCCCAGTTCTTCGAGATGGTCGGGCGCACCGAGGCCGTCGGCGGCGAGCCGATGCTCGAGTGGCTCTCCGGCTGGACGATCTTCTACTGGGCGTGGTGGATCTCGTGGACGCCGTTCGTCGGCATGTTCCTGGCGCGGATCTCGCGCGGGCGCACCATCCGTGAGTTCGTCGGCGGCGTCATCCTCGCGCCGAGCCTGGTCTCGCTGGTCTGGTTCTGCATCTTCGGCGGCACCGCCATCACCCAGGCCCAGCAGGGCACGCAGTTCTCCGACGACTCCAACGTCCAGCTCTTCCAGATGCTCGGCGCCTACCCGTGGGCGACCTTCACCGGCCTGCTGGTCATGCTCCTGGTCGCGATCTTCTTCGTGTCCGGCGCCGACGCCGCGTCGATCGTCATGGGCACGCTGTCCCAGCGCGGCACCATCGAGCCCAGCAAGTGGGTCGTGGTCTTCTGGGGCTCGGTCATGGGCGCGGTCGCCGTGCTGATGCTCGTCACCGGCGGCGAGAACGCCCTGGACGGCATCCAGAACCTGACGATCCTGGTCGCCGCGCCGTTCGTCGTGATCATGGTGCTGCTGTGCTTCGCGCTGTTCAAGGACCTGCGCCGCGACAAGATCGTGCTGCGGGACGAGAAGGGCGCGCAGGTGCTGGAGCAGGCCGTCGACTGGGCCACCGACAACCACGGCGAGAACTTCTACGTCAAGGTCGGTGCGTTCGACACGACCGGCGGGAACGCACCGGCCGACGGCAACGGCAGCTCCGGCAACGGCCACGGTTCCGTCGCGGCCGGGGCCGACGGGCCGGACGGGCGGACCGGCGACGAGTCGCCGCGGGCGACCGCCGAACGGCGCGACAGCCCGGTCGGCGGCGACTGACCACCTCTCGTCGCACACAATGGCGGCCGGACACCCTCCCGGGGTGTCCGGCCGTCGCCGTCCGTGGCAGGGTCGAGGGCTCACGGTCGCGGGGACGGCCGGACGATCGGACGGCCCGTGACCGACCGCCCACCGACGGTGAGCGGTCGGGAGTGACCCGGGCCGACCGCGCTCGTTGGACCTCCTGCGACCCCCCGGTGCACGGCCCCCGCGCGCACCGACGATCATCGGAAAGTGCTGCGCCGCAGCCGGAGCGGATGGGAGGGACCTGACACAGTGGGCCGGATGCGTCTCGTCTTCACCCCGGGGGACGACCAGGGGTACGCCGAGGCCCGCAGCCGCCTGCTGGAGCAGTTCTCCCTCTGGGCCCGCCGCCGTCGCGTCGAGGTGGACACCGCGCTCGTCGCCGCCGTGCTGGACTACAAGTACGCGCGCGACCGCAGGCTGGGCCGCTGGACGCGCTCGCACATCGCCGACGCGCTGGGCATGTGGTTCCCGCGCAAGGTGACCGTGCTCGAGCCCGACGACGTCGCCCCCGCCTTCCACGCACTCATCGACTTCGTCGACGAGCACGACTGGTTCGACCCGCAGTCGCACCCGGCGGACGCGCTGCACCGTCAGGTCCTCGACTCCACCCCCGCCCTGCACGACGGCCTCGCCGACGAGCGAAACTACGACCTCGGCAAGTTCTGGGGCGTGCAGCTGCACCGCCACGGCGTCGACCCCGCGGACCCGGCCGCCGTGCAGCGGTTCCTCGACCGCGCCGGCGCCGGGCAGACCGACGTCGACCGGCACGCGCTCGCCGAGATCATGCGGCGCGAGGCGCAGCGTCCGACCCGCACCGAGTGGAACCCCGAGCTGCCGCCGGTACCGATGCCCGGCGCCGCGGCGCTCGTCGACGCCGCGGAGCGCTCCGAGGCCCTCGAGCTCCTCCGCAAGCTGACCCTGTGGGTGCGGGCGGGGCGCCGACTCACCTCCGACGGCCGACTCGACCGCACCGACGCGCTCGACCTCGCCGCGCACCTGCAGCTCGACCACATCTACCGCGAGACCGCCCGCACCAGCGACGACCTGCCCGAGGTGTCGCTGCTGCTGCGCTGGGCCCGCTCGGCGCGCCTGGTCCGCGTGGTGCGCGGCCGGCTGCTGCCGGTCAAGAGCGCGGGCCCGCTGCTGAACCGGCCGATCGAGCTGTGGCGCCGGGTGTTCGAGTCGGTCGGACGCCTCGGCGACAGCCTGGGCGGGACCGACGTGTTCGGCGCACCGTCGCTGTTCGGGATGTCGATGTCGCAGGCGTTCCCGATGCTGTGGGTCGGCCTCTACGCCACCGGCGGCGGGCAGGTCCCGCTCGAGCACTTCCACCGCCAGGTCCGCGACGCCGTCAACGACGAGGCCGGCTGCGTGGTCGACGACCTCGCAGGCGACGTCGAGCAGCGGCTGTGGCGCCGCGACGTCACGGCCCTGCTGGACGCCTGCGAGCTGCTCGGCGCGATCGAGCTGACCGAGACCCTCGATGCCGACGAGCTCGACGAGCTGTCCCGGGTCGCGCACCGCGACGACCCGGACCCCACGGTCGTCGCGCTGACCCCGATGGGGCTGTGGGCGGTGCACGAGTACCTGACCGAGCAGGGCATGCACCTGCCCGCGCCGGGAGAGCTGGCCGACGAGGACGTCGAGTACGTGTGCGTGCGGATGAGCGGGGTGCGGGCCGACGTCGCCGAGGCCGAGCTCGCCGCGTGGGCGCTCGCGCGCCACCCCCGGGACGCCGTGCGCGAGCTGGACCGCTTCCTGCGCCGCTGCGAGGTCCCGGCGCACCGGGCCCTCGCGCTGCACGCGCTGACCGCGACCGGCCCGGCCGGGCGGGCGGTCGCCGCCCGCCACCGGTTGCACGTCGCCGAGCCCGTGGTGGTGCCGGCGCCGCACCGCCACGTCGGCCCCACCCCGGCGCCCCGCGCGGCGGCCGCCGAGACCACGGCGCCGCTGCCGCGCACCGCGGTCCGGCACAACCTCGAGCCGGCAGGCTGACCCGGATCAGGTCAGCAGGACGACCTTGCCGGTGACGGTGCGGTCGTCGATGCGGGACAGGGCGGTCGCGGCGTCGTCGAGGCCGAAGCGCTCGCTGATCAGCGGGTCGAGCGCGCCGGAACGCAGGTGCGGGAGCAGGGCGTCCCACTCCGAGCGGATGAAGTCCGGGCGGCCCAGCGCGTAGGCACCCCAGCCGACCCCGCGGACGTCGACGTTGTTCAGCAGCAGCCGGTTCACCTTCACCGTCGGGATGTCCCCCGCGGTGAATCCGACGACCATGAGACGGCCGAGCGGGCCGAGGCAGCGCACCGAGTCGGTGAAGCGGTCCCCGCCGACCGGGTCGACGACCATGTCGACGCCCGCACCGCCGGTCAACTCCTTCACGGCGTCCTTGAACCCGTCGACGCCGACGGTGTGCGCCGCGCCCGCGCGCCGGGCGACCTCTGCCTTGGCCTCGGTGGAGGTGACGCCGATGACGGTGGCCCCCATCGCGGCCGCCAGCTGGATCACCGCGGTCCCGATGCCCCCGGCCGCGCCCTGGACGAGCACCGTCTCCCCCGCCCGCAGGCCACCGCGGGTGTCGAGGGTGAAGTGCGCGGTCAGGTAGTTCATCGGCAGGCAGGCGCCCGCCGCGAACTCCACCTCGTCGGGCAGCGGGAAGACGTGCTGCTCCGGAGCGGAGACGGTCTCGGCGAACACCCCGGACATGGTGAACGCGACGACCCGGTCCCCGGCGGCGAACCGGCTGTCCGGGCCCGCCTCGCGCACCGTGCCGGCGCACTCGGAGCCGAGGGTGAACGGCGGCTCCGGCTTGTACTGGTACATCCCCTTGGTCAGCAGGACGTCCGGGAAGTTCACCCCGGCCGCGGCGACGTCGATCAGAACCTCGCCGTCACCGCGGACCGGCGGCTCGACCTGGGCGACGCGGACCGCGGACGGCCCGTCCAGCTCGCTGACCTGCACTGCACGCACGTGTGCTCTCCCTCGTGGTCCGACGGCGGTGTCCGCCGGTCATCGAACCACGGGCGCGGGTGATCCACACGGGCCGCGGGGCGCCGCTACACGGGCTGGGCGTCGCCGTAGCGCGGGGTGCGCGGCTCGGTGAGCGCGTCGCACAGCTCGGAGAGCCGGTTGTCGATGCGGTCCTGCACCCGCTCGAGCGCGTCGAGCTCCAGCATGAGGTCCAGGGCGTCACCGGTGGTGCCTCCGGAGAGGACGCGCTCCAGCTCGGCACGGCGCTCGGCGGCGCGCCGACGGCAGGCGTCGGCGGTGGCCTTGTGGGCGCGCAGGCGGGCACGGGCGGGGTCGGCGAGATCGCGGCCGCCGTTGACGGTGGCGACGCGCTCCTCCAGCAGGTGCGGGTTCACGGGGCCCTCCGATGCGTGGTGGTGGGAACGTCGGCTCGGCGGTGACGTGACCGCCGCCACATCCCACGCTAGACGATCAGCGTGTGCCGCGCATCACATCGGTGTGACATCCGTGGGGAACCGGCCCCGGACGCGCGACGACCCCCGGCGCCTCGGGCACCGGGGGTCGTCGGATGTCGGGTCGGGTCAGTCGCCGCGGCGCGGCTGCGGGATGAGCTCCGCCGGGCCGCGACGGCGCTGGGCGACGGCGTCGGTGGTCAGGTGGTAGTGCCCGCGGCGGGACCGCCGGCACAGGTAGGCCCGCTGCGGGCGACCGCCGAGGGCCTCCAGCTCACGGGCGGCGCACTCGGCCGCGTCCCGGTCCGGGTAGATGACCTTGCCGTCGCTGCCGGTCGCGGAGGCGCCGAACCGCTCGCGCTCGGAGATCTCGCGCCGCCCGGGCAGGCAGACCTCCGGCCGGCCGGACCGCATCAGCCGCGCGTAGCGGGCCAGCACGCGGCCCCGCTCGCCGTCGACCACACCTCGTCCGGACGGCAGGTTCTCCACCGAGCGCCGTGCCGCGGGGATCATCCCCGGGTGCACCGCCGGAACCCTGTCGAACTGCCCGTCCATGTCGCCTCCACGCCGCCGTCACTTGTGGATCGCTCGACTCATCCTGCCTCGTTACCGCCTGCGGCGGACTCGCTCGATCGTGTCATCTGTCACGCAGACACCGGCATAATCGCTCACACAGTGTGACATCGCCTGCTGATCGGCGTTCCGGGGACGCCGTTCACCGCCGCGTCGGTCGTGTCATCACACCTGTGGGTACGGCCGTGTGCACCAGCCTGTACGCCCGTCCGGACCGTCCTATCCTGGTTCCCCGGGAACGCGCGTGCCCCGGGTCGGGGGATGAAGATGGCGATCCAGCCCGAGACGGGTGTCGGGAACGGGGCGTCCGGCGGCCCGCGGTGGGACGAGGTATTCACCCCGTCCGACCTGGCCGAGGGCGTGTTCGACGTGCGCTGGGACCTGCGGCCGCGGTTGCGCCGGTGGCTGGCCGACCAGGGACTGGCCACCGCGTCGGGTCGCGAGACGCACCGTCCCGCGATCGACGCCTGGGCCCTGCTCGACGGCGGCGTGATCGCCGTGTCCGCGGTGAGCCTGCCCGGCACGCCGCCCGGTGCGGTGCCGCTGCCCGGGCAGGAGCCCGCCGCCGGCACCACTCCCCCGCGGAACTCCGCGCTGCTGTCCCCGGGTATGCGACTGATCGGGCACCGCACGCTGCGCCTGGTCGTCGCCCGCCTCGGACTGCCCGGTGGCGACGAGCCGCTGCCCGGAGAGCACCGCGACGTGCCCGGCCTGGTCGAGGACCTGTTCGACACCCGTCGCCGCGACACCGGGAGCGCCGAGCAGGCCGAGCTGCTCGCCACCTGCACCGACCGGACGTCGCTGCGCTGGGTGGTCACCGCACTGCGGCCGTAGGGCGCGCAGAATCGCGCGCGCCCGTACACCTCGTCCGGTTCGACCGGCGCCGACCGTGACGACCTGATCATCGAATGTGATGACCCCGGCGGTCCGTCGACAACGGCTTACCGAGATCGACACATCGTCCGGCGGCGACGCACCCGGCGCCCCGTGACAGGCTCGGCCCTCGTGACGACATGGACCAGCGACGAGTGCGCCGCCCACTGGGGCGTGCAGGTGGGCACCTGGAACTCCTACGTCTCCCGCGGCCAGGCGCCGGCCCCGCTGCCCGACCCCGGCCCGGGCGGCCGCAAGGTCTGGGACGCCGACGCCGTCCGCGCGTTCTCCCGGCCCGGGGTGGGCCGCCGCCGGGGATCCGCCGAGTCCGCGGCCGTGCTGGAGGAACTGCGGGCGGCGGCGGACGCGCCGCGCGAACGTCGCCGCGCGCTGCTGCGCGCCGGGCGCGAGGCCGGCTGCGAGGTCAGCGCGATGGCGGCGGCGCTCGGTGTCTCCCGGCACACCGCCTACGCCTGGTTGAAGGACTGACCTTCCGGCGGAGAGACTGCGCGGGCGTGCGCACCGCAACGGAGGGGGAAGGCGTGCTGGTCTCGACGGCCGTACGGACGGCGACGAAGCGGCTCATCCCGCTGCTCGCCCTGGCCTATCTGCTGAACTACATCGACCGGGTCAACGTCGGGTTCGCGTCGCTGACGATGAACGCCGACCTGGGCCTGTCCGCGGCCGCCTACGGCCTGGGCGCCGGGCTGTTCTTCATCGGGTACTTCTTCTTCGAGGTCCCGTCCAACGTGATCCTGCACCGGGTCGGCGCCCGGATCTGGATCGCCCGGATCATGGTGACCTGGGGCATCGTCGCGTCGTCGACGGCGTTTATCCAGGGCGAGATCGGCTTCTACGTCGTGCGGGTGCTGCTCGGCATCGCCGAGGCCGGCTTCTTCCCCGGCATCATCCTGTACCTGACCTACTGGTTCCCGAGGGTCGAGCGGGCACGGATCGTCGCGCTGTTCTTCCTGGCCGTGCCGCTGTCCTCGGTGGTCGGCGGGCCGCTGTCGACGTGGCTGATCTCGGTCGGCGACGGTGCCTTGGGCTTCGACGCCGGCTGGCGCTTCATGTTCTTCGTCGAGGGCATCCCGGCGGTGCTGCTGGGGATCGCGGTGCTGTGGCTGCTGCCGGACCGCCCGACCCGGGCCCGGTGGCTGCCCGCCGACCAGGCGGTCGCGCTGGAGGAGCGGATCGCCGCCGAGGACGCGGCGGCGGCCGGGCAGGACCGCGGCGTCGCCGCCGCCCTGCGCGACGGCCGGGTGGTGGCCCTCTCGATCGTCTACTTCGGGATCGTGTTCGGGCTCTACGTACTGGCGTTCTTCCTGCCCCAGGTCGTCGCGGGTTTCGAGCAGCAGTTCGGCGCCGACTACTCGCTGGTCGAGGTCGGTCTGATCACCGCGGTGCCGTACGCGATCGCGTCGGTGACGATGGTGCTGTGGGCCCGGCACTCCGACCGCAGCGGCGAGCGGGGGCTGCACGTGGCCGTCCCCGCCGTCGTCGGGGCGGTCGCGATCGCGGGCGCGCTGTACATGGACTCACCGCTGCTGGTCATGGCATGCGTGACCGTCTGCGCGATCGGGGTCTTCGCCGCCATCCCGCCGTTCTGGGCGCTGCCGAACGCGTTCCTCACCGGGGCCGGGGCCGCCGCCGGGATCGGGCTGATCAACTCCTTCGGCAACCTGTCCGGGTTCGCCGGGCCGTTCGTCGCGGGGTGGCTGAAGGACCTGACCGGCGACTCCCGCGCCGGGATGTGGGTGGTCGCGGTGATGATGCTGATGTCGGCGGCGATCGCGGTCGGTTTCCGCCGGACGGCGCAGCGCGCTGCGGCGGCGGACGCAGCCGAGCGGACCGGCGATCGTCAACAGTGATTAACCGGTCAAAGATTCCGTAAACGGCGACGTAACCTCGGTGACCGGGGCGGCGACAGGGGGTCGCGCTCCATTCACCGGGGGGCGACGAGAATGACGGAGTTTCTGCTGTCCGCAGCCGAGGAACAGAGCGGGGCGAGCGGCACGACCATTCTGGTGATCATCGGTGCGGTGGCCCTGTTCCTGTACATCGGCTCACTCTACCTGCACCCCTTCACCCGGTGCGGGCGCTGCAAGGGCACCCCGCGGCAGTACGGCGCACTGGCCACGAAATCGTGGCGGCACTGCGGCGCGTGCAACGGTTCCGGCCGCGAGGTCCGGCTCGGCGCACGCATTCTGGGAATCGACCCGTGAATGCGTCAGTACCCGATCGCACTCGCGTAGTGGACCGCCCCGAAGACGACGGCGGAGCCGGTCACGACGAGGGTGGCCAGCGCGAACGGCCAGGCCGGGCGTCGTTCGACGACCCGCAGCACGGTCATGGCGAGACCGGCGATCCCGGCGGCGGCCGCAACCACCAGCGACCCGCCGACCGAGACGAGCACGGCCGAGGAGCTGCACGTCCGCGGCGGGCAGTAGTCGAGGAACGCGACGAGGAAGACGGCACCGAACACGCCCAGGGCGACCAGCATGCCGGTCACGGCCAGCGCGGCCCCGGACAGCGCGGCGTCCCAGCGGACGATCGGCCGACGCCCCGCTTCCGGACGAGCGGGACCGGTCGACAGCATGACGTCAACGGTACCGCTACCGCCCGGTACAGGACAGATCGGACATCCATCGTCACCGTTCGGTGAGCGGCCGGGCGCTGCCTCCGGCCTGGCACCCGGGGCACCAGAACAGGTTCCGCGTGCGGACCTCGGCGTGCGCGATCGGGGCGCCGCAGACCAGGCAGGGCTGTCCGGTGCGGCGGTAGGCGTAGACGACGCTGGCGCAGACCGCGCCGCGGTCGGGGGGCGCCAGCAGGGCCGGGTCGTGCTCGGGGCGCAGCGTCTCGATCCGGCCGCGCCGCTCGCCGTCGCGGAGCATCTCGGTCAGGTCGTCCCAGAGCAGGGCGAAGGACCGGTCGTCGAGGTCGCGGGCCGGGGTCATCGGGTCCAGTCCGGTGCGGAACAGCGTCTCGGCGCGGAAGACGTTGCCGATGCCCGCGATCACCGTCTGGTCCATGAGCAGGGCGGCCAGCGGGACCCGGGAGCGGGCGAACCGCTTCCGGACTCGCGCCGGGTCCGCGTCGTCGCGCAACGGGTCCTCGCCGAGGCGGGCCCGCAGCTCCTTCACACCCACGTCGTCGAGCAGCTCGCAGGCGGCCGGGCCGCGCAGGTCGGCGTAGTGCGTCTCGCCGACCATCCGCATCCTGACCTGGCCGCGGGGCGGCTCCTCGGGGAGCCTCCGGTTCGGGAACCGGCCCCACAGCCCGAGGTGGACGTGCACGGTGGTGTCCGGCCCGTAGTGCTGGAACAGGTGCTTGCCGTGGGCCTGCACGTCGACCAGCACCCGCCCGTCGACGATCTCGGCGCCGGTGGTGAAGCGGCGCTGCGGGCTGGAGACGGCCACCGGCCGTCCGGCGTAGCGGCGGCGCTGCAGCCGCGCGAGCCGGTGCACGGTGTGTCCCTCGGGCATGCGGAGGGATCCCCCGTGCGGGCGGGTACTACTCCCCCGCGGACACACCCACCGCGTGCCGGGCGGGCGTGCGACGGCGTCCGGCGACGAGCGCGTCGACGGAGAACCGGCCCGGCCCGGTCGCGGCCAGCGCGAGTCCACCGGCGGCGATCACGCCGACCAGCTCCCAGCCGCCCGAGTCGACGAACGGGTTCAGGCCCACGTGCGCGAAGAGGTAGGCCCCCGCCATCGCGACGACGACGGCGAGCCCCGCCACGGTCGTCGCGGCACCGGCGATCAGCAGCAGACCGCCTCCGAGCTCGGCCGCGATGACGAACAGCGCGGAGACCGTGGGCAGCGGGATGCCCATGCCGGCGAAGCCCGACGCGACCCCGCCGACACCACCCGAGAGCTTCTGCAGGCCGTGGGCGACGAGGACGACGCCGACGAGCAGCCGGACGAGCAGGAGTGCGATGTCGGAGAGCGGCGCGGGGAGCGGGCGCATGGGTTCCTCTCGATTGTTGAACTTTCACGCTTACGCTCCCGAGGCTAACAGGATCGTCGCAACGGCGTAGTCGTGGCGGCCTGCTCCTGCCCGCGTCGCCGCACCCCTCCGGTTGCGCCACGGCACGGCGGGAGATCAGCTGGACCCGTGCCCGACTTCTCGACGCTGACCCACCTGGAGTGCTCCCGTACCGGCGAGGTCCTCGACGCCGACACGGTGCAGGGCACCTCGGCCTCCGGTGCCCCGCTGCTCGCCCGCTACGACCTCGACCGGGCCCGCACGCTGGTGACCCCGGCCGACATCGCCGCCCGCCCGCCGGACCTGTGGCGCTACCACGAGGTGCTGCCCGTGCGGGACCCCGCGCACGTGGTGACGATGGGCGAGGGCATGACCCCGCTGCTCCCGCTCCCCCGTGCCGGCGCCCGCCTCGGGCTGCCCGGCCTGCGGATGAAGGACGAGGGGCTGGTCCCGACCGGGGCGTTCAAGGCGCGCGGCGCCGCCGTCGGGGTGTCCCGGGCCGCCGAGCTCGGAGTCCGGGCGGTCGCGATGCCCACCAACGGCAACGCCGGTGCCGCCTGGGCCTGTTACGCCGCGCGCGCCGGGCTCGGTGCGCTGATCGCGATGCCGGTCGACGCCCCGGAGATCACCCGGCGCGAGGTCGTCGTCTCCGGCGGGGAGCTGTACCTGGTCGACGGCCTGATCGGCGACGCCGGGAGGCTCGTGGCCGACGCCGTCGCCCGCCGCAACTCCGTCGGGGCGGGGTACCAGGACACCTCGACGCTGCGCGAGCCCTACCGCATCGAGGGCAAGAAGACGATGGGCTACGAGATCGTCGAGCAGCTCGGCTGGCGCTGCCCGGACGTCATCCTCTACCCCACCGGCGGCGGCGTCGGGATCATCGCGATCCACAAGGCCCTGGCGGAGATGCGGGAGCTCGGCTGGATCTCCGGCCCCCTGCCCCGGCTGGTCGCGGTGCAGGCCACCGGCTGCGCGCCGATCGTCGACGCGTTCGAGGCCGGGCTGCGCGAGTCGACGGCCCCGGCCGACCCGCACACGGTCGCGTTCGGGATCACCGTGCCCAAGGCGCTGGGCGACTTCCTCGTCCTCGACGCCGTGTACGACACCGGCGGGACCGCCGTCGCCGTCTCCGACGACGAGCTGCTCGCCGCCGAGCACGCCCTCGCCCGCGACGAGGGCACCTGGATCTGCCCGGAGGGCGCGGCCTGTGTCGCCGCGGCGGGCCGGCTGCGGGAGTCGGGGTGGCTCGACGGGTCGGAGACGGTCGTCGTGCTGAACACCGGCAGCGGCCTGATCTACCCCGACACCGTGACCGCCGACGCGCCGGTGCTGGCGACGGACGGGCGCATCCCGTGACCCACGGCGACCTCGTCGTGATCACCGGTAGCCTGCGCACGTGTCACTCCTGCGACCCGGATCCGAGCCGTCACCCGCACCGCTCTCGCGGTACTGGCGGACCTACGTGGCCGAGTGCACCGAGCAGGTGCAGCGCTTCCACCGGATCACCACGGTGATCTCGGCGATGCAAGTGCGGACGTGGCTCACCGAGATCGGCAAGCGGCTGGACTCCGAGCTGGAGGCGGTGCAGCGCCTGGCCGCCGTCGGCGACTCGATCGAGCCGGCACGGTTCCGGCTCACCGAGCCGCCCGCGAAGCGGATCGCCGCCCGGCTGAACAAGGCCAAGGCGTCGCTGAAGCAGTCGGTCGACCAGGCCGCGGAGATCGCCGAGCAGGCGGTGCTGGACCCGACCCACGACGACGTCCGGGTGCACCTCAAGGTCCTCAACGAGCAGGTCGGGCGGCTCGCGATCGCCGCCCCGATGGAGGACGAGCCCGCCGACCGCCCGCGTCGCCGCCGGTGGGGCCGCACGGCGTCCTGACCCCGGCGTCCGGCCCCCGCGTCCGGCGCGCGGGTGACCGCGGGCGCCCGCACACTCGGGTGATGGACATCGAGGCCCTGCACCCGGTCGGCGCCCGCGTCACCGGGACGTCCCTGCCCGACCTCGACCCGGACGCGCTCGGGGCGCTGCTCGCCGAGCACGGCGTCCTCGTCCTGCCCGGTCAGGACGACGTCGGCGACGACGGCTTCCTCGCGTTCCTCCGAGGTCTCGGCCCGCTGGCGTTCACCACCGGTGAGACGCCGCTGGAGACCCACCCGGACCTCAACGTGATCTCCAACGTCGGCCGCGACACCCCGCCGCGCAGCTCGTTCCACGTCGACACCAGCTACGTCGCGGCCCCGCCCGCCTATACCGCGCTGCGGGCGGTGACCGTCCCCTCCCGGGGCGGCGCGACGCAGTTCTCCAACCAGTACCGCGCCTACGAGACGCTCCCGGAGCCGCTGCGGACCCGGCTCGACGGCCGCAGCATCCGCCACGTCGTCACCGGGCTGTCCCCCGACGACGCCGGTACCGAGACCGAGGCCTGGCACCCGGTGTTCCGCCCGCACCCGCGCACCGGCCGGACCGCCCTCTACCTCTCGACCGCGGCCCGCTGCGCCGAGGTCGGCGGGATGGACGCCGAGGAGTCCGCGGCGACCGTGCGGGAGCTGATCGAGCACTCGACGCGGCCGGACAACGTGCTGGACCACCGGTGGGCACCGGGCGACGTCGTGATCTGGGACAACGCCTGCGTGCTGCACCGCGCCGACCACTCCGGCGTCGTCGGGGACCGGGTCATGCACCGCGGCATGGTGCGCGACCACGTCCGGCCCCGCGCCGCCCGCTGAGCTCCCGCCGCGCACCCCGGACGCGGTCGCCGCACCCGCCGCGGAGGGTGCGCGGGCCACCTGCGGGGTGCGACGGCGCGCCCCACCGGCGGCGGGAGCCGGGATCAGCGGTCGGAGCCGGGTGGGGCGGTGGTGCGGGCGGCGGCGCGGGTGACGGCGTCGGCGAACAGGTCGGCGACGCCGATCCCCGCGGCCTCGGCCATCGTGACGACCACCGAGGTGCGGGCGAACGAGCAGTACAGCCCGGCCTCCAGGAACCAGGGCCGGCCGTCCGGGTCGATGCGGAAGTCGAACAGCCCGTAGTCGCGGCAGCCCAGGGCGCGGAACGCCGCGCGGGCGGCGTCCTGCACCGGCCCGGTGGCCGGGTCGCCTGCGTCGACGATCCAGGACCGGGCGTCCTTCGCGACCAGGCGCAGGTCGCCGTCGCCGGTGCGGGCGAGCTTGTCGTCGGCGAGGCGGACCGGCTTGTCGACCGCGTCCATCCGGTACTCCTCCAGCGGCAGCCCGACCAGGTGGCCGTCGCGTTCCACCACCGCGCACCGGACCTCGCGGCCCAGCGGCACGAACTCCTCGACCAGGGCGCGGTCGCCGTGGACCAGGGCGGCCTTCACGGCCACCCCGAACCCGTCCGGGTCGTGGACGAGGGTGACCCCGACCGAGTTGTCGGTGTCCACCGGCTTGACGACGGCGGGCGGCCGGACCGTCGGCACCTGCCCGGCGCGCACCGTCTCCCCCGCCGGGACGGCGACCCCGCCCTCGGCGACGACCGCGCGGGCCAGGGCCTTGTCCGCGCCCAGCGCCATGACCTCGGGGGTGTTGCCGACGTAGCCGATCCCGAGCAGCTCGAACAGCGCCCGGTGGTGGGTCATCCCGGGCCGGCAGAACATCTGCGGCACCATCACGTCCACGCCCGCCCGGGCGATCTCGGCGACCGCCTCGGGGAGGGTCCGCAGTGGCGCGGCGGCGATCTGCTCCGGGTCGAGCCCGGCCGGGAACCGCCAGCCCTGCGGCGTCACGTACGCGACGACGAACTCGTAGCGCGCCGGGTCGGCGGTCGCGTCGAGGCAGTCCGCGGCGTAGAGCCGGGACAGGTCGCAGAAGAACTCGTCGACGCCCGAGCCGACGAGGTGCAGGACACGCAGCACGGTTCAGTCCCCCGCCGGTTCGACGAGCTTGCCGATGTTCACGTCGACGGTCACCCACGGCCGTCCACGCAGGAGGTTGCCGAGCAGCAGCGAGGTGATCTGCAGGTGCGGGACCAGCAGGAACGGCAACGGGTCGTGCACGTCGAGCAGTGCCTCCCGTCCGTCGCGCACGATCCGCAGCCGCTCCCGCCACGACCCGGGGTCGCCGAGGAGCCGGCCCAGCTCGTGGTGCAGCCAGTAGGTCGGCCGGGTGGCCGGTGCCGGCACGAGCGTGCCGGCACCGGCGTCGAGGTAGGCCGCGGCGACGCCCGGGTGGTCGTGGAACAGGGTGATCGCGGAGTGGGTGCGCGGGTTGCACTCGATGGCCAGGACCCGGCCGTCGGGTGCCTCGATGAAGTCGAACGACAGCTGCCCGGTCACCCCCAGCTCGCCGCAGAACCGCCGCACCCAGTCCTCGATCGCCGGGTGGTCGACGTGGTCGTAGTTGAGCAGGAAGCTCGACGACGGACAGCAGCAGTACAGGCGGACGTCGCCGTCGCGGACGGTGGCGTGGGTGCAGTACTCCGTGCCCTCGACGAACTCCTGCAGGATCCAGGGGTTGTCCGGTGAGATCGGCAGGGTCGCCACGAACGCCGCGGTCTCGGCGCGGGTCGGGAGCGGCAGCCGGGTCAGGTCGCGGCGGCGCACCGGGTCGTAGCGCAGCGACTTGAGGATCCAGGTGCGCCCCGGGGTGGCGGCGAAGTCGTGGTCGACGACCTGCGCCGGGTCGGTGATGCGCCGCGCCGCGGGCACCGTCAGGCCGAACCCGGCGGCGGTCGCGGTGAACCGGTGCTTGTCGTCGAGCATCGCGACGACGTCGGCGTCGGGGTGCACGACCGCGCAGAACGGTTCGAGCAGCCGCTTGGCGTCGGCGTCGTACCAGCTCGCGACGGGGCTGCACACCGGCACGTACACGTCGGCGCCCTCCCGGCGGGCGATGTCGGCGAGCGCGTGGGCGTAGCCCGGCGCGTCCGGGGCGGGGACGACGTGGAACGCGTCGACCGCCCGGGAGAACCGGTGCCCGGTGAAGCGGTAGCGGGCCTGCTCGACGAGCACGACCCGGTGCCCGGCACGGTGGAAGGCCCGTGCCAGCTCCAGCGCCTTGGTCATCTTCCCGCCGCTGAGCAGCACGGTCAGCGGCCGGTGCGGCCGGGCCCGCTCACGACGGCGCAGGAGCCCGGCCAGCGCGGCGACGCCGGTGATCGCCAGATCGGCGGGCAGGGCGGCGGTGAGCAGGGCGAGGGTGCCCGCGGTACGGACCCGGGTCGCCGCCGTGCCCTCGCGCGGGGCGCCGTCGCGGCCGGTGCCCAGCGCACGCCCGGCGAGCCCGGCGGCGGCGAGCGCGACGACGCCCGAGGCGAGCCGCGCCGGGGCCGGGCCCGACGAACGGGCCCGGCCCCTCACGGCGGTGGTGCGGCTCATGCGGACCGTCGGATCAGGGTCAGCCCGTCGCGCAGCGGCACCAGCACCTGCTCCACGCGGGGGTCGTCGGTGACCCGGCGGTTGAACGCGGCGATGGCGTCGCCGTTCGCCGTCCGGTCCCCGGTCCAGGGCAGGCCCTGCATCAGGGTGTTGTCGACGCAGACCACCCCGCCCGGGGCGAGCAGGCCGCCGTCGAGGACGGTGTCGAGGTACCCGGCGTATCCGGCCTTGTCGGCGTCGACGAACACCAGGTCGAACGCGGTGCCCCGCAGCCGTTCCAGGGTGTCCGCGGCCGGGCCGACCTCGACCCGGATCCGGCGTCCCGCCGGGGACGCGGCGAAGCGGTCCCGCGCGAACGCCGCCACGTCGGCGTCGAGCTCGCAGGCGACCAGTTCGCCGTCGTCGGGCAGGGCCTCGGCCATCGCGAGCGCCGAGTAGCCGGTGAACATGCCGACCTCGAGGACCCGCCGGGCGCCGGTCATGGCGACGAGGAACGCGAGGAACCGGCCCTCGACGTGACCGGACAGCATCTCCTGCTCCAGGGTCCCGGTCCACGCCGCGGACCGGGTGCGCGCCTCCAGCTCGACCAGCGCCGACGACGCCGGCGAGGTGTGCTCGTCGAGGTAGGGGTCGAGGCCCGCGGCCAGGTCCCGGGCCCGGACGAGGTCGGGGTCGGCGCCCGCCCCGGCGCGGGTGACGAGGTCGTCGAGCAGCTCGGCGAGGATCGTCGTCGGTGTGACCGGGCGGGCGGGCCGGGTCGGTGCGCCGGTCACTTCAGCGACCACATGTCCACCCCGCCCGCCGCCGTCGGCAGGTCGGCGACGACCTCCTTGTGCGCGGCCAGGGCCGCGGTCAGCTCCGCGGGGGTGGCGTCGTTGACGAAGTGACAGGTGCCGATGGGCTTCGGCACCGCCGCGCGCAGCAGCCCGGCCCGGGTCTGGGTGATCGACTCGGTGGCCTCGGTCAGCAGCTCAGGGGTGAGGTACGGGCTGTCGACGGTGAGCCCGAGCCCGCTGAACAGGCGGTGGACGCGGTCCCGCTCGCCGGTGGAGATGTAGCCGCGCCGCTCGGCGAGGGTCGCGGAGAACGCCATGTCGACGCTGATCGCGTGCCCGTGCAGCATCGGCGTCTCCGGCGCCAGCTCCAGGGTGGGGCTCCAGGTGTGGCCGAAGGCGATGACCCGGTCGAGGTCGAGCTCGTGCAGGTTGCGGTGCTCCAGCTCGAGCATGGTGCGGACGGCGTCGTAGGTGGCGCGGTGGGAGATCTCGCGCAGCTCCGGCGTGCCGTCCCGGTGCCCGAACCCGGTGGCCAGCAGGTCCTCGCCGTACTTCTCCAGCAGGTCGAACAGGTCGGCGTTCGCCACCGTCGCGATCTTGATCATCTCGGCGACACCGTTGCGGACCTGCGCCTCGGGCAGCGTCGCCAGGAACGAGAAGTCCAGCAGCACGTCGTGCGAGGCGTGGAAGGCACCGAGCCGGTTCTTGTGCTTCCCGTGGTTGACCGCGACCTTCATCGCGACGCTGGCGTCGATCAGGCCGATCAGCGTGGTGGGGATGCGGATGTAGGGCGTTCCCCGCTTGTACGACGCGCAGGCGAACCCGGCGACGTCGGTGGTCAGCCCACCCCCGACGACGAGCGGCGGCTCGGTGCGGTTCAGCCCGAACTCGGCGAACGCGTCGACGATCCTCTCCAGCGTCCGCAGGCTCTTCGCGGTCTCGGCGATCGTGAGCGGGACCGTGGTCAGTGCGATGCCGTGGTGGTCGAAGTAGGCGCGGATGCGGTCGCCGTAGAGCTCGTGCACCGCTTCGTCGACGACCATCAGGCAGCGGCCCCGGTCCCGGTACAGGTCCGCGACGTGCGTGTTCTCCGCGGCGAAGGCGCCGTCGACGTAGGAGAGGGTGAACTCGATCCGTTCCCAGCTCTCGACCCGGAACGCGGTGTCGGTCGTGGTCAGTGTGGGGCTCGGCGGCAGGGTCTGCGCTGCCTGGGGATTGCTCATGTCCTCTGGTCTCCGATCAGGTCGATCCGGGGCGGGGCATGGGACTCGTGGGCACGCCCGTGCCGGGCCCGGTCGGTACGACCGGGCCCGTCGGGGCCGTGCGGGAGGGGTGCGGCCGGGCGTCAGCGGGTGACGTCGGCGAGCAGCGCACCGTCGTCGAGCGACTCGACGCGTTCGGTGGCCTGGGAGAAGTCGTGACCCGCGGTGTTGGCGTTCGGGAAGGCGACGACGCGCACACCCGCACCGGTCGCCGAGGCGACGCCACCGACGTTGTCCTCGATGGCGACCACGCTGTCGGCGGTCTCGCCGAGCGCGGCGATCGCGTGCGTGTACGCCGCCGGGTCGGGCTTGGGTGCGGACACGATCGCGCGGTCGACGAGCAGCGCGAAGTCCGCGCGCGTCACGTCCGGTCCGAGCGCGTCGAGGACCGCGTCGACATTGTCGCGGGAGGTCGTCGTGACCAGCCCGACGGTGACCCCGCGGCCGTGCGCGGCCTTGATGGTCTCGCGGACACCGGGGCGCGGGGTCGCGCCGGACTCCCGCAGCTTCGTCCGGAAGACCTCGGACTTGGTGGCGTGCACGGCGTCGGCGTCGACGGTCTCACCGGTGGACGCGGCGTGCTCGGCGATGCGCTGGGCGCCGCCGTTGGACTCCAGCATGGCGAGGTAGTCGTCGCGGTCCCAGTGCCAGTCGAGGCCGTGCCGGGAGAAGGCCTCGTTGAACGCCTCGCGCTGCAGCTCGGAGGTGTCGACGAGGGTGGAGATGGAGCCGAACAGGATCGCGGGCACGGGGGTGCTCCTTCGCGGTCGGAGCATGCCGACGCACGCCCCGCCGCGGGTGGCGGCGGCGGGGCGGGATGCGCGTACGGACGCTCGTGGGAGGCGCCGATCCTGCTGCGTGTGGACACGCCGGACCGACCGGTTCGCGGTGGCGGCCGCTCTGGTGGACCGCCTCCTCCCAGTATCGAGGGGCCCCCGTGTTCGGCAACTCGAACTCGGCCGGCCGAGCCTCAGAAGGGTCGGTCACCCGCGATCGCGACACGCTCGGCGACCCGGGTGTGCGGGTGGTAGTCGCCGACGGCGTAGTGCTGGGTCGCCCGGTTGTCCCAGAACGCGAGCGTCCCCTCCGACCAGCGGTAGCGGACCTGGAACTCGGGCACGTGGGCCTGGGCGAACAGGTGCCGCAGCAGCGCGTCGGACTCCTCGCGCGGCAGACCGACGATCGCGGTGGTGAACGAGGCGTTCACGAACAGCGTGCGCCGCCCGGTCTCCGGGTGGGTCCGGACGACGGGGTGGGTCACCGGCGGGAACAGCTCGTGGCCGCGGGCCAGCCGCTCCGGGTCCAGGAACCGGGCGAAGCCGGGCACCATGTCGTGCACCGCGACGGCGTCGTCGATGCGTGCCTTCACCTCGTCGGTGAGGTTGTCGTAGGCGACGGCCATGTCGGCCCACATCGTGTCCCCGCCGAACGGCGGCGTCTGCACCATCCGCAGCATGGCGCCCATCGCCGGAGCGGTGCGGAACGTGGTGTCGGCGTGCCAGATGTTCTCGTAGGTGCGCTTCCCGGTGCCGAAACGGACGACGTCGGCGGAGTCACCGGTGTCGAGCATCGGGTTGGTCTCCAGGTCGCCCCAGAGCAGTGCGAGCTCACGCTGCCGCTCGCTGGTCAGGTGCTGGCCGGGGAAGAACAGGACCTTCCACTCCAGCAGGGCCCGGTGCAGCTCGGCCCGCAGCTGCTCGTCGACCTGCTCCCGCAGGTCGATCCCGGTGATCTCGGCGCCCAGGGTGCGTCCGAGCGGGGTGACGGTGAACGCCTCGTACCGCGCGCTGCTCCGGTCCGGCCCGTCGCCCGGCAGACGGGCGAGCAGGCGCTCGCCCTCCAGCAGGTCGATGGCGGGAGTGGTGCGGGGCCGGGTGACCGGCGCGTCGAAGTTGATCGTCACACCGCGATGGTGCGCGCCGGCTCCGGTGGCCGACAATGCGGGGTCCACCCGGCGGAGTCCTGTCCGGTCAACTCCGGCGCGCGCCGCCCCGGACCCACTCCAGCGCGGCGTGCCCGGCGGGCGTGAGCGCGGCCGTCAGCTCGCGGACCGCGGTGTCGGGCAGCGGGAACCGCGCCCCTTCCCGGGTGGACGCCCACACCGACGCGGCCAGGTCCACCGGACCGGCCGCCTGTACCAGCAGCGGAACCACCCGCCGGTACTCCGAACGCACCAGCGCGTCGAGCGCGGTCGCGGCGACCGAGACGTCGAAGTCCAGGTCCCCGGGGTCGGTGGAGTCGGCGAGGTCCAGGCTGCGCCGCTCCGCGATGATCCCGAGCAGCACCGGGTGCAGCCGCGGGTGGTCGCCCAGCACGCGGTCGGGGTCGACGTCCCACTCCCCCGGCACGCCCAGGTCGAGGGCGCGGGAGCAGAACTCGCGGTGGAACATGTTCAGCGCGAGCAGCCGCAGGACCAGCTCGCCGCGCTCGTACTCGGTGCCGGCGGCCGCCAGTCCGGCCCGGGTGAGGATCGACCAGGCCCACGCCGCCCACTCCGGCTCGGAGCCGTCGTAGCAGAGGTCGAAGACGCTCGTCGCGACCTCGTGGAGGTCCCCGAGGACGTCGGCGGGGTCCGGGGGTTCGAACAGGTCGTCCCACATGTCGGTCATCGGTGACGGTTCTACACGCGTGCCGCGGGCTCCGGTCCGCGCCACCACCCGGAGGGACGCGTTGCCCCGGGCGGCTGCGGCCGTTGACCGAGTATGAGCAGCGCCGGAGCGTCCGAGCCGACCGCCGTCGTCCTCCCGCTGGGGGACTCGGCCACGACCGACCCGTGGGAGCTCCTGGCCCGCGGGGAAGGCGCGATCCTGCGGTCCGAGCCCAGCCCGGGGACGGGCACGGACTGGCGCAAGCCCCTGCGCGCGACGAGCGCGCTGGCCGACGGCGTGGCGAAGGCGGTCGCCGGCACGGGACAGGCCGTCACCGCCACCGGTCAGCGCTTCATCCTGCAGATGCCCAGCGGCAGCACCGACTCGCTGATGAAGGCCGTCAGCGGCGGCTATCGCGGGATGACCACGAACGGTGCCGGGCGCATCACCGGTCAGGTGCGGCTCCTGCCGATGAGTCCCGGAGCGCTGGCGAAGTCGATGAGCCCGGTCGGCGTCGGGCTGCTCGCACTCACCGTCGCTGCGGAGATGCTGGGCGGCGACGAGCAGACCCGCACCCTCGGCGAGATCAAGAAGGGCGTCGACCGGCTGGCCGTGCGGCTGGAGCTCGACGACGAGGCCGAGCTCAGGACGGCCGAGCAGACGATCGAGACCGCGCACGCCGCGCTGCTCGACGGTGCGTCCATTCCCGAGAGCGTCGGGCTCGGCGCCGCGATGCGGGACCTCCAGGTCATCCGCAACCGCTCCGTGGCGCTCCTCGACGGGTGGGAGCAGGTCGCCAGGGAGTGCGCGGCAACGACGTCCGGCTCGGAGCTGCGGGAGAAGCTGGGCAACGTCGGCTCACTCGGCTGGGATTCGTTCGGGCTGGCCGTCCACACCGCCTACCGGGCGATCGCTCTGGACAGCCGCCGGACCGTCCTCACCGCGACCGAGGCCCAGCTGCGTAACCCCGGCGCGCCGCTCGCGGCATTCCGAGCCACTGTCGACGCCGATCTGGCGGCACGCGCCGACGAGGTCCGCCGGATGCGGATGCTGTTCACCCGCCTGGCCTCGACTCCTCTGACGGCGAGCACCTTCTCCGGCCGGTTCCTGCCCGCGTTCGCCAGCGACGAGGCCGCCGAGAACGGTCGGAGTCAGGCTCTGTTCGCCCATCTGTCCGCGGCGTTGGCACCACAGGTCGCTCTACCGACTTCCGTGGAGGCCGACACCATCACGATGGACTCGCGCCCCGACGGGACCATGCGTCTGATCCGTCCTGTCTGACGCGGCCCGAGGAATCGGCCGGAATCACGATTGCCGGATCGCCCTCCGGGTACCACCGGCGCAGCACTCCCACTTCCGCAGCGGACCGGGCGGCGCGGGCGTGTCGTCGTCGGCTGCTCGAAACCGTCGGACCCGACAGGCAGGATGGACCCATGACGACCACCGAGTCCGCCCCGAACTCGCGACCGTCCGGTCTCGACCTCAACTGGGTCGACCCGGACGTCCGCCCCCAGGACGACCTGTTCGCCCACGTGAACGGCCGGTGGCTGGCGACCCACGAGATCCCCGACGACCGCTCGCAGGACGGCGCGTTCCGCGTCCTGCGCGACCGGGCCGAGGACCAGGTCCACGAGATCGTCGAGGAATGTGCCTCGTCGTCCGAGCCCGGCACCGAGGCCCGCAAGGTCGGGGACCTGTACCGGTCCTTCATGGACGTCGAGCGGGCCGAGGAGCTCGGGACCGCGCCACTGCGCCCGCTGCTCGACGAGATCCACGCCGCCACCGACCGGGCCGCGCTCGCGACCGTGCTCGGCCGGCGCCAGCGCGAGGGCCGCGCCGCGCTGTTCGGCGAGTTCATCGCGACCGACCTCAAGGACTCGTCCCGCTACCTGGTGAACCTCAACCAGGCCGGGCTGGGGCTGCCCGACGAGTCGTACTACGGCGAGGAGGGCGACCCGGAGATCCGCACGAAGTACGTCGAGTACCTCCGGCGCCTCGCCGAGCTGGTCGGGCTGGCCGAGCCGGAGCGCGTCGCCGAGCAGGTCATGGACCTGGAGACCGCGCTCGCCGACGCGTCGTGGGACCGGGTCCTCAACCGGGACGCCGAGAAGACCTACACCCTGATGACCCGCGACGAGCTCCGCGCCGCCGCCCCGGGCTTCGACTGGGCCGAGTGGGAGTCCGCGCTGGGGGTGCCCGCGCACGCCTACGACGAGGTCATCGTCCGCCAGCCGAGCTTCGTCACCGCGGCCGGTGAGCTGTGGGCCGGGCGCCCGCTGGAGCAGTGGCAGGCGTGGCTGGCGCTGACCGTCGCCGGGTCGTGCGCGGAGTTCCTGTCCGCCGACCTGGTCGAGGCCGACTTCGACTTCTTCGGCCGCACCCTGTCCGGCACCCCGGAGCTGCGCGAGCGGTGGAAGCGCGGGGTGTCGCTGGTGGAGGGCGCGCTCGGCGAGGCAGTCGCGAAGATCTACGTCGAGCGGCACTTCCCGCCGCGGGCCAAGGAGCGCATCACCGAGCTGGTCGACAACATCGTCGAGGCCTACCGGCGGTCGATCTCCACCCTGGACTGGATGAGCCCGGCCACCCGGGAGCGGGCGCTGGACAAGCTCGGCAAGTTCACCCCGAAGGTCGGCTACCCGGACGCCTGGAAGGACTACTCCGACCTGCAGATCGACCCGGCCGACCTGCTCGGCAACGCGGGCCGGGCCGCGGAGTGGCGTCACGACTTCGAGTACGCCAAGCTCGGCGGCCCCGTCGACCACGGCGAGTGGCTGATGACCCCGCAAACGGTCAACGCCTACTACCACCCGCGGCTCAACGAGATCGTGTTCCCGGCCGCGATCCTGCAGCCGCCGTTCTTCGACGCCGACGCCGACGACGCCGCGAACTACGGCGGAATCGGTGCGGTCATCGGCCACGAGATCGGGCACGGCTTCGACGACCAGGGCTCCCGCTACGACGGCGACGGCAACCTCACCGACTGGTGGGAGGCCGCCGACCGGACCGAGTTCGAGTCCCGCGCGAAGATGCTGATCGACCAGTACGACGGCCTGTCCCCCGCCGGCCTGCCCGACCACAAGGTCAACGGCTCGCTGACGGTCGGCGAGAACATCGGCGACCTGGGTGGGCTGACGATCTCGCTGAAGGCCTACGGGATCGCGCACGAGGGCTCCGAGCCGCCGGTGATCGACGGTCTGACCGGCGAGCAGCGGGTGCTGTTCGGCTGGGCGCAGGTGTGGCGGGCGGTGACCCGCGACGCCGAGGCGATCCGGCGGCTCACCACCGACCCGCACTCGCCGCCGGACCTGCGGTGCAACGCGGTCGTCACGAACCTCGACACGTTCCACGAGGCGTTCGGGGTGACCGAGGACGACGGGCTCTACACCGACCCGGACCGGCGCGTCCGGATCTGGTGAGGCATTCCCCCGCGCCGGGTTGACCGGCCGGCGCGGGGGTATCCGGTCCCATGACGCAGAAGTTCGCCAAGGGCACGTGGGTCGCGTGGAACTGGGGCAACGGCACCCCGACCGGCAAGGTCGTGGACCACTCCACCGACCGCATCGAGAAGACCATCGACGGGTCGAAGCAGTCCCGCAACGGGACCGAGGACAACCCGGCCTACGTGCTGGAGCAGGAGGACGGCCAGACCGTCCTCAAGCTCCACTCGGAACTGAAGAAGGCGTGACCCGCCGGCGGCGGCGCCGCACCACCAGGTAGACCACGACGAGCAGGGCCAGGAAGGGCAGACCCGCCTGCGCCGCCGTCGCGAACTGGGTGGTGAACGGCGTCGTCGCCAGCACCGCGGCGACGAACAGCATCGCCGCGACGGTCGTGTACGGGGCGCCCCACAGCCGTACCGGGGACTCCTGCCCCGCGCCGGACCGGCGGAACGCCAGGTGCGCGGCGAAGATCAGCAGCCAGGTCACCAGCGCCCCGAACAGCGCCAGCCCGACGAGCAGCGGGAAGGCGGTGGCCTCGGCGAACACCGAGACCAGCGAGGCGAGCGCCAGCCCGACGGCGGACAGCGCGAGCGCCCGCTGCGGGGCGCCGTGCCGGTTGACCCGGGCGAGCGAGCGGGGTGCGTAGCCGTCGCGGGCCAGCGAGTAGGTCATGCGCGCGGTCACGTAGAGGTTCGTGTTCATCGCCGACAGCGCCGCGGTCAGCACCACGACGTTCATCACCGCGGCCGCCGCGGGCACCCCCGCCAGGGCGAACAGGCGGACGAACGGCGACTCGGTGACGTCGTCGCCGGTCGTCACGGTGTTCCACGGCAACAGGGTCACCACCACCAGCATCGCCCCGACGTAGAAAACCGCGAGGCGCACCACGGTGCGCCGGGCCGCGCGCGGGATGTCGCGGACCGGGTCCGAGGACTCGGCCGCGGTGACGGCGACGGCCTCGGTGCCGAGGAACGAGAAGGTCACCACGGTCAGGGCGAGCCAGATAGCGCCGAGGCCGTTCGGGGCGAACCCGCCGTGCGCGGTGAGCGCGCCGAGGCCCACGGGCTGCTGCCCGGGCAGACCGAACACGATCGCGACGAGGCCGACGGCGATGAACGCCACGATCGTCACGACCTTGATCATCGCGAACCAGTACTCGGTCTCGCCGAAAAAGCGGACCGCGCCCGCGTTGACCGCGAGCATCACCACCGAGAACCCGACGACCGGGATCCACAGCGGCAGGTCGGGATACCAGAACGTCAGGTAGAGCCCGGCCGCGACGACCTCGCTGCCGATGTTCACGACCTGCGCGGCCCAGTACATCCAGCGCTGCACGAACCCGGCACCGTGCCCGAGGTAGCGCTGGGTGATGGGCCCGAATCCCCCGGCCTCGGGGTGGCGCACCACCATCTCGGCCAATGCGTAGGCCAGGACCAGCGCGACGACGGCGGCGACGACGTAGGCGACGATCACCGCCGGCCCGGCGATGGAGATGGCGAGCCCGGAGCCGAGGAACAGCCCGGTCCCGATTGCGCCGCCCACGGCGATCATGCCGATCTGGCGTCCGTCGAGTTCACGGCGCAGGCCGTCCATGGTGCTCCCCGTGCGGTACCGCTCCCCCGGCCCGGGTCACGGGCGGGGCGCGCCGGCGCCGGTCCCGGCCGGTGGGCCGGAGCGGTGCGGGGCGCAACGGGCGGTGATCCTCGCACGCGTCCGGCGGTGTCAGTTTCGGGGGCCGTCCGGCGGCGCCTCGACCAGTGCCCGGCGGAACCAGGTCACGTCGCGCCACGCCCCGTGCTTCCAGCCGACACCGCGGAACGTCCCGACCTCGCTGAACCCCAGGGCGCGGTGCAGCGCGGCGCTCGCCTCGTTCGGCACGGTCATCCCGGCCACGGCGACGACCATGCCGCGCGCGACCAGCTCGGCGAACAGCGCCTCGTACAGCGCCCGGCCCAGCCCCCGTCCCTGCGCCGACGGGGCCAGTTAGACCGATACCTCGCAGGTCCACGCGTAGGCCTCGCGGGACTTCCAGGGCCCGCCGTAGGCGTAGCCGAGCACCTCACCGCCGGGGCCGACGGCGACCAGCCAGGCGTGCCGTTCCCGGGCGGCGGCGATCCGCTCGGCCATCTCCACCGGGCCCGGCGGCTCGGCCTCGAAGCTGATCGCGGTGTCCCGGACGTAGGGGGGCGTAGACGGCGGCGCAGGCGTCGGCGTCCTCGGCGGTCGCCGGGCGGATGACGGGTCGGTTCGGCACGGTTCACAGCCAATCACGGTGCACCGGTCGCGTCCGGGGGTGAGGATCGACGTGTGCTCCTGTCGATCGTGCTCGGACTCCTCTTCGGCCTCGCCGGCACCTCGACGTCGGGGATGACGGTCGCGTTGCCGTTGCTCGCCGACGGGCTCGGCGTCGACACCGCGGTCGCGACCTGGATGGTGAGCGGGTACGCGGTCGCGCTGGCCGTCGCGACGCCGGTGCACGGACGGCTCGCCGACGCCGTCGGCATCCGGGTGCCGCTGTGTGTCGGGGTAAGCCTGCTCGGGCTGGGAGCGCTCGCCGCGGCGGCCGCTCCGAGCTTCGGTCTGCTGATGGCCGCCCGGATCGTGCAGGGGCTGGGCGCGGCGTCGGTCCCGGTGCTCGCCTCGGCGCTGCTGGCCGCCAGGACCCCACCGGAACGACGCGGCGGCGTGCTCGGGCGGCTGGCCGGGATCTCGGCCGCACTGTCCGCGCTCGGCCCGCTGATCGGCGGGGCGCTGACGACGGTCGGCGGCTGGCGGGCCGCGGTCGCGCTGCCCGTGCTGGCGCTGCTCGCGGTCCCCTACCTGTGGCGGCACTCGGTGGTCCGCGGCGACGGCGCCCGGGTGGACCTGGTGGGTGCGGTGATCGTCGCGACGGCGGTCACCGGACTGGTGCTGCTGGTGCAGTCGCCCAGCGCGGGCGCGGTCGCGGCCGTCGCCGGTGGGGTGCTGCTCGCGGTCGGTGTCCCGGTGACGGCGCTGTGGGTGCGGGCCCGGCCCGACGGGTTCCTGCCGCGCGGGGTGGTCGGCAACGCGACGGTGGTGCGCAGCTCGCTGTGCGCCTCGGCGGTGCCGGCCAGCTGGTTCGCCCTGCTGCTGGGCATCCCGCTGGAGCTCGCCGAGCGCGGCTGGAGCCCGCTGGCCACCGGGCTGGTGCTGGTGCCCTCGGCGGTGGTGGCGTTGGTGTGCCCGGCGGCGTCGGCGTTCCTGCAGGCCCGGATCGGGCCGCGGCAGACCCTCACGTGCGCGTGCGCGACGACCGTCGTCGGGCTGGTCGTGGCCGTGGCCGGGGTGGCGAGCCACCTGCCGTGGGTGCTCGCGCTCGCGCCGATGCTGGTGACGCTGGCGTTCGGCACCGGGCAGCCCGCGATGATCGCCGCCGTCGGCACCGCGGTGCCGCAGGACCGGCGCAGCGGCGCGATCGGGGTGGCGACGCTGTGCTTCCTCACCGGCGCCGGGATCGGGGCGGCGGTGATCGGCGGGTTCGCCGCCGTCGTCGGGCTGAGCGCGGCGCTCGCGCTGCTGCTGGTGCTGCCCGTCGCCGGGACCGCGGTACAGATGCTCGCGGGGCGCCGGCCCGGAACGGCGTGACCGTCCACCCGCACCCCGGCGACGCCCGGTGGCCGGCCGGGCCGGTCGTCGCCGGCCGAGCCGCTCAGCGGCCCGCCCGGACCGAGCGCCGCACCTCGTCGGCGTAGCGCAGGCGCAGCGCCGCGGCCCGGGCGGCCCCGGCCGCACGCGGCTCGGTGCCGGGGGTCTCCCGGGCCACGACGTCGTCGAGCCACACCCGGAAACAGCCGTGCAGCCCGCGGACCAGGCCGTCGAGCAGGCACGACGCCGGGTCCAGCGGGTCCAGCACGGTCGAGACCGCCCGGTGGCCCCGCTCGGGGTCCGGCACCGGCTCCGGGCACACGACGAACCAGCCCTGCCGGGCCAGGACGGCCTCCTGGAGCAGGTCGAGGACCACCTCCGCCTCACCGGTCCCGGCGAGGGTGCAGAGCACGTGCCGGGTCACCGCGAGGTCCTCGTGCCCGATCGCCTCGGCGAGCGCGACGACGTCGGGCACCGTGTGCCCGACCCGCTCCGCGACGAGCGCGGCCGAGGCCCGCAGCCAGCGCAGGGTCGCGACGGCGGCCGCGTTCGGCTCGACCGACGTCACGATCGCGGGCGGGCCGAGCGGGTCGTCGTGCAGCAGCGCGTGGGCGACGAGGAGCTGCTCGGCCGGGGCGTCGCACCGGGGGTGGACGACGGCCTGGGCGGAGCGTCCGGTGAGGACGCCGTCGTCGGCGTCGAGCACGGCGTCGGTCTCGGCGCGGACGTCGGCGGCGACGGCGTCGCGGAACGCCCGCCCCGGTGCCCGCGCCACGATCCGGCCCAGCAGGTGCGCGGTCTCGGCACAGCCGTCCTCCATGACCCGCAGCAGGTCCCCGACCGGCTGGTTCGGGTGCCGCACCGCCGCGGCGAGCGCCTCCGGGTCGAGCTCGTGCGCGGCCTGGTCGGCGTAGGTGGCCCACAGGTGCGTCGACAGGGCGCTCAGCGCCTTCGCGGTGCGGCGGGCCAGGGAGTGGTCGAGGGACTTCGGGACGCGGGCGGCCCGGTGGGCGACGGCGCCGTCGCCGGTGGGCCAGCAGGCGACGATCGTCGAGGCGACCGGGTCGTGGGCGTAGGTGGTCATGCGGCTTGGACGAGGCCCGCGCCGCGGCGGTTCCGCCGGGTCCGCGGTCGGGCACCGACGGCCGCTCCCGACCGCCGGGTCACCGGCCCGGCCGGTACACCAACCGTCGCAGCAGCTGCTCGGCCGGGCCCGTGCGGCCGGCCCGTTCGAGTCCGACGGCGACGACGACGGTCACCGCCCACACCCCGACCGCGTAGACGGCCATCCCGGCGCTGCCCAGCAGTCCACCCACCCCGAGCCCCCAGGCCGCGAGGACCGGCGCGCACAGCACGGACTGTCCCAGATAGCCGGTCATCGACCGCCTGCCCAGCGCGGTCACCGCCGACCCGACCCGCCCCGGTGGCCGCCCCTCGAGCCGGGCGGCGAGCAGACCGAACACCGCGACGTAGCCGATCCCGCACGCCAGACCGGTGACCATCTGGACGGCGGTGAACGCCCAGACCACCGTGCCGAGCTCCGGCAGCACGCCGACGTGGGCGAGCGCGTGCGGCAGCCCGCCGAGCCAGCCGACCGCGACCCCCACGACGGCCACCGGCCACAGCAGCCGCCGGTGCTCGGCCGGCCGTTCCAGCACCCTGCGCCGGGCGGCCCAGACCCCGAGGAGCATCGCGACCGGTACCGCGAGCCCGAACAGTCCCTGGCCGAGCACAATGAACGGCCACAGCAGCATCCGGTCCAGCGCCGCCGTGAGCGGGTCGGTGGCCGAGGCGCTCGCGGTCACGAAGGCGGGGAGCCCGCCGGCCTGCACCGGCACTCCCCCGACGACGACCGCCCAGGCCCCGTACAGCGAGAACGCGGCGAACGCCGTGAGGACGACGGTGCCCAGCGCCGACCACACCAGCAGGGTCCGGTCGGAGCGTCGCAGGAACAGCCAGGTCAGCACCAGCCCGCACAGGCCGTACGCGCCCAGGACGTCGCCGCCCCACAGCAGCAGCGCGTGCACGAGACCGAACGCGATCAGCCACAGGTTGCGGCGGCGGAGCACCGCGAAGGCCCGGGCGTCCGGCGCCCCGGCCTCGGCCTGACGCCGACGGATCACCGCGAGGCCGTAGCCGAACAGGAACGCGAACATCGGGTACACCCGCATGTCCACGCCGATGATCAGCGCGGCCTGCACGACCCGGTCGACGGGCGAACCGTCGACCGGGTGGAAACCGGCCTCGGAGTGGGCCCGTCCGTACAGGTAGAACGGCGTGTTCGCGAGCGCGATGAGCAACAGCATCGCCCCGCGGGCGAGGTCCGGCGCCGGTGCGCGCTCCGCCGTCCCGAGCGGGCCGACCGGCTGCGGGCCCGGTTGCCCGGCCGTCACGACATCCTCACGCGGACCATCGCACCGCGTGACGTACCGGACAGGCAAGTGGAAATCGGGCAGTGGGCCGTCCGGTCAGTGGTTCCCGACCACCCGCTCCGGCACGACGAGCACCGCGGCCCGCCGCTGCTCGGCCATCACCCGGTCGTACTCGGCCCAGTCGTCGTGGGTCCCGCCGCACGCGACGAACACGTCCCGGAGGAGCTGCGGTACGTCGACGCCGTCCCGCGGTTCGTCCGGCCCGATGATCTCGGAGCTGCCCTCGACGGCCGCCCAGCGCCACCCGGCCCGCCAGTGCAGCGACGTCGCGGGTCGCGCACGCAACGCCGTCAGCTTGACGGGGCCGTAGGTGACGTAGGCGGCCACCGGGGCGCCGGTGACGGGGTGGTCGAGCACACCGGCGTTGACCAGCGAGGTGTGCGGGCGGCCGTCGGCGCGTACGACCGCCACGGTGCACAGCCCGGAGTCCTCGGCGACGATCCGCCGTACCGCGTCCAGATCCATGCCGCCAGTGTGGCGCGTCAGCGCCAGCCGAGCTTCTTGGTGCAGGCCGGCCAGGCCTTCCAGCCCTGCTCGTCCTGCACCTTCTTCGCGATCTCGATCTGCTGGGCCTTGGTGGCCTGCTCCGCGCTCGGCGCGTACTGGCGGCCGCCGAACTCCTTCCAGGTCGACGGCGTGAACTGCAGGCCGCCCTTGAAGCCGTTGCCGGTGTCGGCGTCCCAGTTGCCGGTGCTCTCGCAGTGCGCGAGCTTCTCCCAGGTGGCCGAGCGCTCGACGGACGGGGCCGACGGGGCCGACGAGGTCGACTCGGCCGCCGAGGCGGTCCCGGCGACGCCCAGCGGGGCGGCCGCCATCGCGGCGAACGCGCTGATCCGGGCGACCTGGCGGCCGGTCTCGGTGGGTTTGCGGTGTCGTCCAGCCATGGTCGTTCCTCTACCTCGGGGAGCAGGTACCGCCCGGACCGGAGTGCGGGGAGGACCCGGAGCGGCCGACACCGTAACCACGCCGAGACCATCGGTCACAACCCGTGACACCCGCCCACCGCGGAGTACGCGACGAGTGGTCGCCTGCCCGCGTTCACCGACGGACGGGGTAACGCATACCGCTCGCGCCGTCCGCCGATCAGGCTCCGCAGGTCGGCGCGGGGACCGGTTCTCCGCTCGCGGGAACCGGCACACGGCGGCCCAGCACGGCCGCGACGACGGCCAGCAGCGCGACGACGCCGCCGTACACCAGCGCCGTGGGGCGCAGCTCCCCCAGCGTCGCGGCGACGCCCGCGACCATCGCCGGCACCGAGAACGCCAGGTAGGCCAGTGTGTAGAGGGCGGCGAACAGCTCGCCGCGCTCGTGCGGGGCCGCGAGCGTGGACATCGTCCCGAACGTGGCGTAGGCGGCCGCACCGAATCCGAGCCCGGCGACGACCGCACCGACGGCGGCGAGCGCGAGCAGCCCGGTCGACACCCCGGCCAGGGTGACGACGGTGCCGGCGGCCAGCAGCCCGGCCGCCGGGACGAGCAGCGTCGACGGCACCCGCCCGCGCAGCGCAAACGCCGTCACCGCGCCGGTCCCGACGAGCGCGACGACGGTGAGCCCGCCGACCAGGTGGTCGTGCACCCCGAACACCTGCGCGACGACCGAGCCCCCGAGCGACAGGTAGAGCCCGCCGAGCGCCCAGCTGGCCAGCAGGATCGGCACGATCGCGACGAAGCCGGCCCGCACCCGTGGCGGCACCCCGACCCGCGGCCGCAGCGACGCGAGCGCCCCGGGCCGACAGTCGATCGTCTCCGGGATCAGCGCGACCAGCACGGCGGCCAGGACCAGGCCGGCGAGCAGCAGCGCCCAGACCAGGCGGGTCGGGGCGGGCGCGTACTCGACGAGCAGGCCGCAGCCGAGCGCACCGAGCGCCAGCCCGGCGAGCGGAGCGGTCCCGTTGATCGCACCCGCCCGGTCCGGCCGGTCACCGCGGGCGGCGAGGTCGACCAGCGTCGCGGGCAGCGTCGCCGTCGCCGCACCGGTCGCGACGCCCTGGACGACGCGCGCGACGAGCAGCCAGCCGACGCCGTCGGCCAGCAGGAACAGCACCAGGGACACGACCTCCAGCGCGATCGCACCGAGCAGCACCGGTTTGCGTCCGATGTGGTCGGACAGCGACCCGGCCACGAGCAGGGCGGCGATCAGCGCGAGGACGTAGACCGCGAAGACCGTGGTCAGCGTGAACTCGGTGAAGGCGAACCGCTCCTGGTAGAGGACGTAGAGCGGGGACGGCGCGGACGACGCGGCGAGGAACCAGACGAACGTCGCTGCGACGGCGGCGAACGCCACCGGCGGGGACAGGCGGGGCACGGTGCTCCTCGGGTCGGACGGCCTTCTGAGCATCGGCAACGACCGGCCCGCGACGGGCATTCCCACGCCGCTGCGTGGCCGGCCACCCCCACCCCGCCCGGGCTGCTCCCAGGGGCACCCTCGTAGCCCTCTAAGCCACGAAAGTTCCCCTGGGGGCAACCCCGGGGTCGGGGCGCAGCGGGTCAGGCCAGGGCGGCGCGCAGGGCGGCCCCCGCCTCGTCGAGCAGGGCGCGGCTGTCGTCGACCGCGGCACCGAACTGCAGGAACCCGTGGATCATGCCCGGCGACTCGCGCAGCTCCGCCTTCACGCCCGCGGCGTTCAGCGCCGCGGCGTAGGCGGCGCCCTGGTCGCGGAGCGGGTCGAACTCGGCGGTGACGACGAGCGCGGGCGGCAGCCCGGACAGGTCGGTGGTGCGGGCCGGGGACATGCGCGGGTCCAGGGCGTCCTGGTCGCCGGTGAGGTAGTGGCCCATGAACCACTCCATCCAGGCGACGGTCAGCAGCGGGCCCTGGGCGTTCTCGGTCATCGACGGGCTCTGGTCGGCGGCGTCGACGGCCGGGTAGACCAGCAGCTGGAACCGCAGGGCTGGGCCGTGGTCGCGGGCGTGCTGGGCGACGACGGCCGAGAGGTTCCCGCCCGCGGAGTCGCCACCGACGGCGATGCGGGACGGGTCGCCGTCGAACTCCGCGGCGTGGGCGTGCACCCACTCCAGGGCGGCGACGGCGTCCTCGACGGCGGCCGGGAACCGGTGCTCGGGGGCGAGCCGGTAGTCGACCGCGACGACGACGGCGCCGGACCGGTTGGCCAGCGACCGGCAGACCGGGTCGTGGCTGTCGAGGTCGCCGATCACCCAGCCGCCGCCGTGGTAGAAGACCAGGACCGGGAACGGGCCGGTGCCCTCGGGTGTGTAGATGCGCACCGGCACGTCGCCGGCGCGGTCGTCGCGGACCGCCGCGACCGGCTCGGGCGGACCGGACACCGCGGCCATCTCCCGGATCATCGCGCGGTTCTGCGCGACGGTCATGGTCTCCGGCGGCGCCCCGCCCTGTTCGGCCATGAGGTTCAGGAGGGCTTCCACCTGCGGGTGCAGCGGCACGGTCGGTGCTCCTTCGACGTCGTCGTCCTGCGGGGCGGAGGGCCCCACCGGATCATCCTGCACCCGCCGGTCCCCGACGGCACGGACAACGACCGCGGCCGCGGCCAGCAGTGCCGCCAGCGCCGGGACGACGGCCGGCAGGTGCGCCAGCGCCAGCCCGCCGGCGACGGCGCCGAGCACGATCGCCGCGAGCTGGCGCAGCGCCGCCCACCGCCGCCCGTCGCCGGTGGCCAGGTCGGACACGGCGCCGGTCAGCGTGCCGGTCATGTAGGTCGTGGACTGTCCGAGCAGCTGCGCGACGCTGCTCTGCCCGCCCATCGCGAGTGCGGCACCGGCGAGCAGCGGGAGCGTCGCCCCCGGGGCGAGCGGCCAGGCCACCGCGAGCACGACGAGCACCACCAGCTCGGCGACGAGCGGGACCGACACCGCCGTCGGCCACCGGCGTCGCAGCAACGACCACAGCGCGACGCCGACGACGAACCCGGCCACCGCGACCGCAGGCGGCAGCAGCCGGGCCGGCTCGGCGACGGCGAGGGCGTGCCCGGCCGTCACGAGGTTGCCGGTGACGACGCCGGCGAACGCGCCGCCCAGTGCGACCACGGCCCAGACGTCCACCACCCCGGCGCACGCGGCCAGCAATGCGAGGACCACCGCACGATTCACCGCGTGATCCTCCCGCGGCGGTGGCGCCGGTGGCACGCTGGGCGGGTGCAGCTGCGTGCGACCTCCACCCCGGCGGGCCTGCTCCGTGTGCGCTACGAGGTCACCGCCGACGGCCGGGCCGTCACCGGGTGGAGCGCGCGGGCCTGGCACTCCCACCGGGACCTCGTCATCGACGGACACCCCTACGCGCTGCGGTCGGAGGGGATCGCCCGGTTCGCGCTGGAGGGCGACATCCGGGCGCACATCCAGCGATCGGTCGACCACCCGGACGGGCCGCTCTCCCGCCCGCGGTGGACCGTCGAGCTCGGCGACCTGACCTACCGGCTCACCGGTTCGGGGATCGGGCGCCGCTTCGCTCTGCTCACCACGGCCGACGCCGTCAACGAGGCCGGACGGGTGTGGCGGACCGGCGGACTACGGCCGTCCTACGGTGCGGACCTTCCCGACGCCCTGCCCCTGCCGGTCGGGGTGTTCGTGCTCTGGGCGGCGATGGCGATCTGGCGGGCCACGGTCACCGCGGCCGCAACGGCGGTGCGCTGAGCCGGGCCCCGGACACACCACGGCCCCGGGCGTCGTGGTGGGGACGCCCGGGGCCGGTGGTCGTGCGGGTGGTGCTCAGACCTCGCCGCGGTAGCCGGCGGCCTGCGCCTGCCACATCCAGCGGGCCTCCTCCAGCGCGCGGCCCAGCTCGATGAGCAGGTCCTCGGTGAGCGGGTCGGCCTTGCCGGCCTGCTCGATGCGCGGACGCAGCCGGTCGACGGCGGCGTCGACGGTCGCCGAGATGGCGAGCACGGTGTCGGAGTCGGACACGTAGCCCGCCGGGTACTCGGGCAGCCCGGTGTCGCGGCCGACGGTCCGCGCCCGGCCGTCGGGGGCGACACCGATCGCAGCGGCCCGCTCGGCGACATTGTCACCGTGCTCGCGGGCCAGGTCGACGAGCTCGTCGAGGTGCAGGTGGATGTCGCGGAACTGCCTGCCGACCAGGTTCCAGTGCGCCTGCTTGGCGACCAGGGACAGGTCGACGAGGTCGACGAGGGTCTCCTGCAGCACGCGGCCGGTGATGTCGGTGGCGCCGCTGTCGAGCGGGCTCGTGATCGGGGTGGCCATGGTGCCCACCGCTCCTTCCGATGTCGGTTCGGGACGTACCGGGAGTGCCCCGCCCTCGGGGCGCCCACACCCGTTCGTGATCCGCCCGACACCTGGTGAGGCGTGCCTGACCTGGGGAGAGTCGAGCCTACGAGCGCGCCGCGTGGGTCACGAGGACCGGGATCGGGGAGTCCAGGATGATCCGCTGCGCGGTGCTGCCGGTGAGCAGCTTGCCGACCGGGCTGCGCCGCCTCACCCCGACCACGAGCAGCTGCGCGTTCTCCTGCGCGGCCAGGTCGAGGATCGCCTCGGCGGGGTCGCCGCCGTCGTCGACGACCCGCACCGCGGTGACCGGGTCGCCGTCGGCGCGCAGACCGGCGAGCATGGAGCCGATGGCCGAGTCCAGCGCCGCGTGGTCGTGGGTCCCGGTGCCGTCGGCGTCGAACAGCTCCTGACGCCCGGTGGCCAGCACCGTCAGCGGGGCGCCCCGCAGGCGGGACTCGCGGACCGCCAGGTCCAGGGCGGCGTCGCCCTCGGGCGTCGGGCCGTAGGCCACACAGATCGTCATGTCGCTCCCCATCAGGCGTTCGCGGACGGGACGGAGACTAACCACGCCGAACCGACATACCGGAGAAAAGTTCGTTGTGGTCACAGAGGTCGTAGAGTTTCCGATCCGGACAGTGGAGGACGGAGCGGACGTGTGCCAACGTCTGCGCTCATGCCACGACGGCAGGTCATCGCAGCCCTGGGAATCCTCCTCGTCGCCGCACTCGCGGTGACCGCCTTCGCCGACGCCGCCCGGTCCGGGGAGGGACAGGCGGCGCGCTCCAATCTCACCCTCATCGCCCCCGCGGCCGCCGGTGGTGGCTGGGACCTGGTCGCCCGCGAGGCGCAGCAGGCCATGCGCACCGGGAACATCGTCAACACCGTGCAGGTGGTCAACATCCCCGGTGCCGCCGGGACCATCGGCCTCAACCAGCTCGCCGGTCTCGCCGGCGAGGAGACCACCATGATGGTCACCGGCACCGTCATGCTCGGCGGGATCAGCCAGTCCGGCAGCGCGATCAGCCTGCAGGACACGACGCCGATCGCCCGGCTCGCGGAGGACTTCGAGGTCGTCGCGGTCCCGGCGGAGTCGCCGTTCCGGACGCTCGACGACATGCTCACCGCCTGGGCCGCGAACCCGGCCGCGCTGCCGGTCGGCGGCGGCTCGGCGGGCGGCATCGACCACATGGTCGCCGCCCAGCTCGCACAGGCCCGCGACATCCCCGTCGAGCGGATGGTCTACACCCCGCACCCCGGCGGCGGCGAGCTCACGCTGAGCCTGCTGTCGACCGCGGCCGGCACCGTCGGCGTCGGGATCTCCGGCTACAACGACTTCCGCGACCTGGTGGAGTCCGGGCAGCTGCGGGTCCTGGCCGTCGTCTCGCCCGAACGCCTGCAGGGCGTCGACGCCCCGACCATGGTCGAGCTGGGCATGCCCGAGGTCGACCTCGTCAACTGGCGCGGGCTCGTCGCCCCCGCCGGGATCACCCCCGAGGCCCGCGCGGAGCTGGAGCAGATCGCCCGCGAGATGGTCGGGACCGAGTCCTGGGGCGAGGCCGTGACCCGCAACCGCTGGGTGCGCAGCGAGACCTACGGCGAGGACTACGACCGCTACCTGGTCTCCGAGCAGTCCCGCATCGACGACCTCCTGAAGGAGCTGGGGCTGGCATGAGCGGCCGTCCTGCACATCTGTCCCGGGGCGCGCTCGTCGTCCCCGCGATCCTCGCCGCGCTGGGGATCTTCCTCACCTACGGCACGCTGACCATGCAGGTCGTCGGCGACGGCGGACTGTTCGGCCCGACCACGATGCCGTGGATCGTCGCGATCCTGTGCTATGTGGTCGCGGCGCTGCTGGCGTTCGACATCCTGCGGCCGCGGCCGGAGTTCGACGCCCCGGCTCCCGCCGCGGCGGGCACCGGTGATGGCGACGGCGAGGGCGCCGCAGGCGGGGACGCGCCGGCCGACACCGGAGTGAACGCCCCGGCCGTGCTGACCGCGGTCGGCGGCGTGGCCGCGTTCATCGTCGTCCTGCCCTACCTGGGCTGGATCCTGTCCGCGACCGGGCTGTTCGTCGCCGTCGCCGCCGCCCTGGGCAACCGGCGCTGGCCGGCGATGGCGCTCGGCGGGCTCGCCGTGTCCTCCGCGGTCCAGGTCGTGTTCAGCATGCTGCTCGGGATCTCGTTGCCCGCCGGCTTCGTCGGGGGGTTCTGAGCGATGGAACAGCTGACCAACCTGCTCGGCGGCTTCGCCGATGTCCTCAGCCCGTCCGCACTGCTGTTCGTGTTCCTCGGTGCGCTGATGGGCACCGCGGTCGGGGTCCTGCCGGGGCTGGGCTCGGCGATGGCGGTGGCGCTGCTGCTGCCGCTGACCTTCGTCCTCGAACCGACCAGCGCGCTGATCATGTTCACCGGCATCTACTTCGGTGGCCTGTTCGGCGACTCCATCGCCGGGTTCCTCATGAACACCCCCGGCAACTCCACCGCCATCGCCAGCACCTTCGAGGGCCACCGGATGGCCCTGCGCGGTAGGGCCGCCCAGGCGCTGGCCACCGGCGCGATCGGCGCGTTCATCGGCGGCATGGTCGCCTCGGCGCTCGTCGTGTTCTTCGCGCCCACCCTGGCCTCGCTCGCCACCGGGTTCGGCCCCGCGGAGTTCCTCGCACTCGCGGTGTTCGCCTTCGTCGCGATCTCCGCCGTCGTCGCCGACTCCGCGATCCGCGGCGTCGCCGCGCTCGCGATCGGACTCACCCTGGCCCTGGTCGGGATCGACCAGCCGACCGGCACGCCGCGATTCTCCTTCGGGTTCTCCCCGCTGCTCGACGGCGTCTCCATCGTCGTGATCACGGTGTCGCTGCTGGCGCTGGGCGAGGTGTTCAGCCAGGCCGCGAAGGTCGGCCGGGCCGAGGAGACCAGGGCCGTCATGCCGACCGGCCGATGGTGGCTGTCGAAGGCGGAGTTCCGCCAGGCGCTGCCCGCGTGGCTGCGCGGCACCGCGATCGGTGTCCCGTTCGGTGTCATCCCGGCCGGTGGCGCCGAGGTGCCGACGTTCCTGGCCTACGGGACCGAGCGCAGGCTCGACCGGCGCAAGGCCGAGCCGACCTTCGGGAAGGGCGCCATCGAGGGCGTCGCGGCGCCGGAGGCCGCGGGCAACGCCACCGCGGGCACCGCGATGGGCGCGCTGCTCGCGCTGGGCCTGCCCACCTCCGCGACGGCGGCGATCCTGCTCGCCGCGTTCCAGCAGTACGGCCTGCAGCCGGGCCCGTTGCTGCTGGAGCGCTCCGGGGACATCGTGTGGGCACTGCTCGCCGGGTTCTTCCTGGCGATGATCGTGCTGCTGATCCTCAACCTGCCGTTCGCGCCGCTGTGGGCGCAGCTGCTGCGGGTCCCGAAGTCCTACCTGTACGCGGGCATCGCGGTGTTCGCCGCGTTCGGCGTGTACGCCTCCGGGGCGAGCCAGGTCGACCTGGTGATCATGCTGGTGGTGGGCGTGCTCGGGCTGGCGATGCGGCTCTACGACATCCCCGTCGCGCCGGTGCTGATCGCGGTGATCCTCGGGCCGCTGGCGGAGTACTCGCTGCGCGACGCGATGGGCAACTCCGACAACGACCCGGCGGTGCTGGTGTCGAGCCCGATCACCGTGGTGCTGTACCTGCTGCTCCTCGCCGGCCTGGGCTGGACGGCGTGGCGCCGGTTCGCCGAGAAGCGCGCCGCCGACGTGTGACGGCGGCGTGTGATCACCCCGCGGCGCGGGCCAGCTCGACGGCCCGCGCCAGGGTGGTGAGGCGCTCGTCGAGGGTGTCGCCCGCGGGGTAGAGCCGGACGGTGCCGACGCCGGCGGCGGCCCAGTCCCGCAACCGCGCGGCGACCCGTTCCTCGGTGCCGACCAGCGTCGTCCCCAGCACCATCTCGTCGGTGACCAGGGCCGCGGCGCCGGCCCGGTCCCCGCCCTGCCAGGCGGCGCGGACGGCGTCGGCGCGCTCGCCCCAGCCCTGGCGGCGGTAGGCGTCGAAGTAGAAGTTCCGCTGGGCGGTGCCCATCCCGCCGAGGCTGAACGCGATGCCGGGGCGGCGGGCGTCGACCATCGCCGCCTGGTCGGCCTCGTCGGCGGCGAAGGCGACCTCGGCGCCCTGGCAGATCTCGATCACCGACCGGTCCCGCCCGGCGGCGCGCAGACCGGTGTCGAGGTGGGCGAGGTAGGCGTCGGCGCCCTCGGGGACGAAGCTCGTGCCCAGCCAGCCGTCGGCGACCCGCCCGGTGAGCTCCAGCATCCGCGGGGACAGCGCCGCGACGAACACCGGCAGGTCCGGCACCGGCGTGGCCGACAGCCGCATCGGGCGGCCCTCACCGCCGGGCAGCGGGATCGCGACGGTCTCGCCGTCGTAGGCGATGCGCTCCCCCGCGCAGGCGGCCCGGACCACCTCGAACGTCTCGCGCAGCCGGGTGAGCGGGCGGGCGAACGGCACCCCGTGCAGTCCCTCGATCACCTGGGGGCCGGACGGGCCGAGCCCGAGCAGGAACCGGCCCTGCGACATGTCGTGCAGGGTCAGCGCGGCCTGGGCGATCGCGACCGGCGAGCGGGTGCCGACCTGGATCACCCCGGAACCGAGCCGGATGCGTTCGGTTCTCGCGGCGAGGTAGCCCAGCGCGGACGGTGCGTCGGACCCCCACGCCTCGGCGACCCAGCAGTCGTCGAGGCCCAGCCTCTCGGCCTCGACGACGAACTCGACGGTCTCGCGCCAGTCACCGCCGGAGGCCTCGACCGTCGTGGCCGTCCTCATCGGCCGTCCCGGACGAGCCCGACCGGTCCGTGTACGGGCACGTCCCCGGCGGCGAGCACCGCCGTGGCCATCGGCGCCAGCAGCGCGGCGAGCTCGGCGGTCCGTTCCGGGCCCAGGGCGTCCCACGGGCGGGCGGCGGCCCGGTCGGTCAGCCGTTCGATCTCGTCGTGCTCCTCGGCGCCGGCGGCGGTGAGCGCGCCGGTGGCGTCGACCCAGCCGCGGGCCCGCAGGTCCTCCGCGCCGGCCGCCCAGGCGTCCGGGTCGACGCCGCGGGCGGTGCGCAGCCACTCGCCGTCGGTCTCCCCGGCGGCGATCTTGAGGTGGTGCGCGGCGACCGGGCCGACACCCCGCGCGACCAGGACCGCGACGTGGCCGTCCCCGCGGTGCTCGCGCAGCGTCGTCGTCGCCTGCCAGAGGGCCTCGAGATCGCCGTCGGGGCGGGGCAGCGCGGCGTTCGCGGCGGCGAGGACGCGGCCGTCGGCGTCGACCTCCCCGGCGGCGGCCCAGGCGAGCTCCGCGGCCCGGTGCAGCGCGGCCGGCTCGGCGCCGTCGAGCCCGGACCGGCGCAGCGCGGCGGCGGAACCGGCGAGCCGGGCCGCGAGCGCCCCGTCGGGGGTCCCGAGCGACCAGACCCCGGGCAGCGCACGGGCGACCATCGACGGGTGGAAGCCGTGGAACGCGGCCGTCACCGGAGCCGCGCCCACCGGCCCCAGCGGGGCGGCGCGCATCGCGAAGTAGCCGCGCCAGAACCCGCGGAACCCGGCCGCCTCGGCGGCCGCCCGCGCCTCGGGGGCGAAGTACACGACGTCGTGGACCGGTTCGAGCTCGGCCCAGAGCGCCCGCGCGGCCTGCACCGCGATGTCGGGGACGGTCACCACCGCACCGTAGTGCGGCGGTGACCGTCCCCGACAGGTCTCTCCCGCTCGGCGGTCAGGAGAGGTGGTGGCGCTCCTGCAGCGCGTAGACGGGGGTGTCGATGCCCGCCTCACGCGCCTTGAGCTGCAACGCCAGGTACAGCGAGTAGAACCGGCTCTGGTGCAGGTTGCCGCCGTGGAACCACAGGTTCTGCTGCTGGGTGGGCTTCCACATGTTGCGCTGCTCGCCCTCCCAGGGACCGGGGTCCTTGGTCGTGTCCGAGCCGAGGCCCCACACCTTGCCCACCTTGTCCGCGACGTCCTGGCCGACGATGTCGGCGGCGAGGCCGTTCATCGACCGGTAGCCGGTCGCGAACACGACGAGGTCGGCGTCGAGCTCGGTGCCGTCGGCGAGCCGCACACCCTTCTCGGTGAACTCCTGCATCTGCCCGCGGACCAGCTTCACCTTGCCGTCGGCGACGAGCTCGGCGGCACCGACGTCGATGTAGTAGCCCGAGCCCCGGCGCAGGTACTTCATGAACAGGCCGGAGTCGTCGTCGCCGAAGTCCAGCTCGAACCCGGCCTCCTCCAGCCGCCGGTAGTAGTCCGCGTCGACCTCGCGGGCCTTGTCGTAGGCGGGCTTCTGGAAGGTGTGCATGATCCGGTACGGCAGCGACGCGAAGATCATGTCGGCGGTGTGGGTGTCGACGCCCGCCTTGACCGCGCGCTCGGAGTAGAGGTCCCCGAGGCCGTACTCCATCAGCGTGTCGGACTTGATGATGTGGGTGGACGAGCGCTGCACCATGGTGACGTCGGCGCCGACCTCCCACAGCGACCCGCAGATGTCGAACGCGGAGTTGTTCGACCCGATGACCACGACCTTCTTGCCCCGGTAGGCGTCCGGGCCGGGGTGCTGCGACGAGTGCTGCACCTCGCCCCGGAACTGCTCCCTGCCCGGGAAGTCGGGGATGTTCGGCTTGCCGGAGACGCCGAGCGCGATCACCAGCTGACGCGGGCGCAGGGTGATCTGCTCGCCCGCCTTGTCGACGACGACGCTCCATCGGCCGGACGACTCGTCGAACTCGGCGCTGCGCGCGGTGGTGGAGCCCCAGTAGTTCAGCTCCATGATCCGCGTGTAGAACTCCAGCCAGTCGCCGATCTTGTCCTTCGGCGCGAACACCGGCCAGTTGTCCGGGAACTTCAGGTACGGCAGGTGGTCGTACCAGACCGGGTCGTGCAGGGCGAGGCTCTTGTAGCGCTTGCGCCACGAGTCGCCGGGCCGCTCGTTGCGCTCGACGATGATCGTGTCGACGCCGAGCTGGCGCAGCCGGGCGCCCAGCGCGATACCGCCCTGGCCGCCGCCGATGATCACGACCTCGGGGTCGCGGGTGCGCCCCAGCTCGGCCAGCTCGGCCTCGCGGCGCTCCTTCCAGGTGACCCGGTCCGGGTTGGCGCCGTGCTCGGTGCCGAACGGCCGGTTCTCCCCGCGGGGCTCCTCGTGCCCCTTGAGCTCGTCGAGGGTGGTGAGGAAGGTCCACGCCTTCCCGTCGACGATGCGGACGTGCCCGGAGCCGCGCCCGACGGCGGTCTCGAAGGTGAACCACCCGTCGGTGACGCCACCGGCCTCGGTCGGCTCCTTCGACAGTTCCCAGTGCGACGGGTCGGTCGCGTCCAGGGTGTGGGTCAGCAGGTCGCGGACGCCGTCGTGGTGCTCGACGGTCTTCATGTTCCAGGTGAACGCGACCAGGTCGCGCCAGTAGCTCTCGTCGGCGAACAGCGCGACGGCGCGGTCGATGTCACGGGCGGACAGGGCGTCGGCGAAGGCGGTGAGCCAGCCCTCCGCGGTCGTGCGTGCCGCCGTCTTCTCCTGCGTGGTGGTCACGGGCACCTCCTGCGAGCGGTTCGCCACGACCGGGGCGGCGCTCGCCGTCCTGCCGCGGTCGTCGGGGCAACGGAGCCGAGTGAACACCACACGCGTGATCCGCGACACCGGTTGCGGGGAGGTTGCAACCGCCGCGCGGTGCGGCAAGCTCGTGCCCTGTGCGGGTGCTGGTGGTCGAGGACGACGCGGGCGTGGCCGGCGCGGTGGTCGACGCCGTGCGGGCCCGCGGGCACGGCGTGCTGCACGCGGCCACCGCGGCCGAGGCCGCCGAGCTGCTGGGCGAGGCCGAGCTGGTGCTGCTCGACCTGGGCCTGCCCGACGGCGACGGCCTGGGCCTGCTTCACCGCCTGCGCCGGACCTCGGCGGTGCCGGTGATCGTCCTGACGGCGCGCTCGGCCGAGCACGACGTCGTCCGCGGCCTGCACCTGGGCGCCGACGACTACCTGGTCAAGCCGGTGCGGTTGCGCGAGCTGCTGGCCCGGATCGACGCCGTCGCCCGCCGCGTCCCGGCCGGGACGGCGGCCCCCGGGGTGGTCGAGGCGGACGACGTGCGCGTCGACCTCGACGCGCGGCGGGTCACCGTCGGCGGCACCGAGACCGCGCTGACCGCGACGGAGTTCGCGGTGCTGGCCGCGCTGGCCCGCCGCCCCGGGGTCGCGGTGAGCCGCCGCCAGGTGCTCGAGGAGGTGTGGGGCGACGGGAGCATGGCCGCGTCCCGGTCGCTGGACGTGCACGTCGCCGCGCTGCGCGCCAAGCTCGACCGGCCCGGGCTGCTCGCGACGGTGCGCGGGTTCGGCTTCCGGCTGGGCCGGTGACGGCGTGCGCCGCCGCCTGCTGCTGGTGCTGTCGCTGTTCTCCCTGCTGACCGTGGCCGCGTTCGTCGCCCCCCTGCTCGACCAGCGCGCCACCGCGCGGGCCCAGGTGTGGACGCTGACCCGGTCCGACGACCTGGACCGCTTCGTCGCGCTCGCCGCGCTGGTGGCCGGGGGCGACGACACGGTGCGCGACGACCTGGACCGCGGCGCCCGCCGGCACGCCGAGCTGTACGGCGAGGGGGTGCTCGTCGTGGACGCGCAGCGCCGCACCGTGGTGTCCGCCGGGCTGGGACCCGGCGACCCCGGTGTGCCCGCGGCGCTCGACGCGGCACTGCGCAACCAGCCCGCCGACGCGCCCGCCCGGCTCACCCCGTTCGACCGGGACCCGGTGCTGCTGTGGCAGCCGGTCGGCACCGGCACCAGGGCCGACGGCGCCGTGCTGCTGCGCGCCGACCCGTCGCGGGCCGCGTCCGACGTCACCGTGACGTGGGTGCTCGTGCTGGCCGGGGCGCTGGCCGCCGCGGCGGTGTTCGCCGCGATCGCGCTGCTGCTCGCCCGCTGGGTGCTGCGCCCGGTCGGGGCGCTGGCCCGCGGGGTCGGGGCCGTCGCGCAGGGCCGGGCCGGGGAGCAGATCACGGTGTCCGACGGGCCGGTGGAGCTGCGTGCGCTCGCCGAGTCGTTCAACCGGATGTCGGCGTCGGTGCGGGCCGGTGCGGAGGAGCAGCGGCGGCTGGTCGCCGACGCCTCGCACCAGATCCGCAACCCGCTCGCGGCGCTGCGGCTGCGCGCGGACGGCCTGGACCCGCACGTCGGGCCGGGCGGGCGCGCCGCCTACGACTCGACGCTCGGCGAGGTCGACCGGCTGGAACGGCTGCTCGACGGCATGCTCGGGCTGGCCTCCGCGGAGGCGACGGCCTCGGCGGTCGCGGCCGGTGCCGCGGACCCGGCCCGGTGCGACGCCGGGCTGGTCGCCGCCGGCCGGGTCGACGCGTGGCGCCCGGCCGCCGACGCCGCCGGGGTCGTGCTCGACGGACGCGCCGGCCGCCTCGACGGGGGGCCCGACGACGCGGCCGACGACGCGGCCGACGACGGGGCCGACGACGGGGCCGACGACGGGGCCGACGTCGACTGGCCGGACACCGACCTGGAACAGGTGCTGGACGTGCTGCTGGACAACGCGGTCCGGCACACCCCGGCGGGCACGACGGTGCGGGTGCGCTGGGCGGGCGGCCCGGACGGGGTCACGGTCTCGGTCGCCGACGACGGCCCCGGCATCGCCGGGACCGACCTCGGCCGGGCCCGGGAGCGGTTCTGGCAGGGAGCCTCCCCCGGCGCCGGTGGCAGCTCCGGGCTGGGGCTGGCGATCGCCGACCGGCTCGCCGCGGCGCACGGCGGGCGCCTCGACCTGGGCCCCGCCGCGGGTGGCGGGTTGCTGGCCACCCTGGTCCTGGGGCGGGCGCGGTGACCGGGCCGCGGGCGGCGTCCCCGGGGGACACGGCCGCCCGGCTCCCCCGGCGCACGGTCCTCGGTGGGCTCGGGCTGCTCGGGCTGCTCGCCGCGTGCTCCCCCGGCCCGGACGCCGCGCTGCCGCTGGCCGCCGGCGAGCCGGGTGGGTTCTACGCCGAGTTCTCCGCGCTGCTCGCCGGGGTCGCCGCCGCGGCCGGACCGGCGCTGCGCCCGGTCGTCACCGGCGGGTCGCGGGACAACGCCGTGCTCGTCGCCCGCGGCGGGGCGGCCGTCGGGCTCGCGCTGACCGACCTCGTGCTGGCCGCGCGGGCCGGGGCCGCCCCGTTCACCGCGCCGCTGGAGCTGCGCGCGATCGGCCGCGTCTACGAGAACTACCTGCAGCTCGCGGTGCGGGCCGACGCGCCCTTCACCCGGCTCGCCGACCTCGCCGACCGGCCGGTGTCGCTCGGCGCCCCCGGGTCCGGCGCCGCCCTGACCGGGGCCCGGTTGCTCGCCGTGTCCGGCACCCGGGTCCGGGCCCGCGAGCTCGACCTCGCGACGGCGACGGCGTCGCTGGCCGACGGCCGGATCGACGGCTTCCTCTGGTCCGGCGGGGTGCCGACCCCGGCCGTCGGGGAGCTCGCGGCACGCCGGGCGATCCGGCTGCTGCCCCTCGCCGAGCACCTGCCCGCCCTGCGGGCCCGGTTCGGCACCGGCCCCTACACGGCGGCGGCCGTCCCCGCCGGGGCGTACGGCGCACCCGGCCCCGTCGCCACCGTCGGGGTGGCGAACCTGCTGGTCGCCGCGCCGCGGCTGCCGGACGTCGACGCCGGCGCCGTGGCCCGCCTGCTCGTCGAGCGTGCCCCCGACCTCGTGCCCGCCTCGGCGCTGGGCACCCAGTACCTCGACCAGCCGGCGCTGGTCGACACCGGCGACGTGCCGCTGCACCCCGGGGCCGCGGCCGCGTACCGCGAGCTGCACGGATGAGACTCCCAAGACCCGGTTAAGAACCGCCGGGCGGCGCCGGGCGCGCTCCTACCGTCGCGTCACCACCTCCGGCGCAACGAGGAGCCCGAGCATGAGCAACGACGCCACCGGACTGCAGCGACACCCGTCCGAACCCCTGATCCCACCGACCGGGCGCGCCCGGTTCCGCAGCCTGGGCCCCGGTCTGCTGGCCGCGGCGACCGGCGTCGGCGCGGGCGACCTGGTCGCGACGATGGTCGCGGGCGCCCAGTACGGCACGGCGCTGCTCTGGGCCGCGGTGCTCGGCACCGTCCTGAAGCTGGCGCTGGGCGAGGGTGTCGGGCGCTGGCACCTCGCGTCCGGCTCGACGCTGCTCGACGGCTGGCGGCACCTGGGCCGCTGGGCGACCGGCTTCTTCGCCGCCTACATCGTGATCTGGGGCTTCGTCTACGGGGCCACCGCGATGTCGGCGGTCGGGCTGCCGCTCAACGCGCTGTTCGGCGGGCTGTCGGTGCGCTACTGGGCGATGATCGCCGGCGTCGTCGGCCTGGCACTGGTGTGGGCGCAGCGCTACCACGTGTTCGAGAAGTTCATGACCGTGCTGGTGCTGGTCAAGTTCGTGTCCGTGGTGTCGGTGGCGGTGCTGGTGTCCCCCGACCTCGGGGACCTCGCGACCGGGCTGGTCCCGACGCTGCCCGCCGGGTCGACGGTCTACGTCCTCGGCCTGATCGGCGGCGTCGGCGGGACCATCACCATGGCCGCCTACGGGTACTGGATGTTCGCGAAGGGCTGGAAGGGCACCGGCTGGCTGTCGATGATGCGCCTGGACAACGCCGTCGGTTACACAATGACCGGCGTCTTCGTCGTCGCGATGCTCGTCGTCGGCTCCACGATGCTGCTCGGCCAGGACCTCACCGAGAACGACCGCGGCCTGCTGACCCTGGGCGAGGCGCTCGGCGCGAGCTACGGCGAGTGGGCCCGCATCCTGTTCCTGGTCGGCTTCCTCGCGGTCACCTCCAGCTCGCTGTTCGGCGTCTGGAACGGCGTGAGCCTGCTGTTCGCCGACCTGGTCCGCACGCTGCGCCTGCCGCACGGGAAGGCCGCCGCGACCGCCGGCACCGAGGCCGCCGTGGGCGGGACGGCGACCGTCGCGGCCGACGGCGAGGCGGCGGGCGGGAGCCGCGAGGGCGCGTTCGTCTCCACCGTCGTCGAGCGGTCGCGGCCCTTCCGCGGCTACCTGCTCTGGCTGACCTTCCCGCCGATGATGCTGCTGTTCATCGACCGGCCCTTCGGGCTGACCCTGGTCTACGGGGTGCTCGGCTCGGTGTTCATGCCGTTCCTCGCGGTCACCCTGATGCTGCTGCTCAACTCGCGGCGCATCCCGGCCGCGGGCCGGTCCGGGTGGCTGTCGAACGTGCTGCTCGGTTCCTCCTCGGCGCTGTTCCTGACGCTCCTGGTGACCGACCTCCACCAGCGCTTCTTCTCCTGAGCGGGTCGCGGGGTCGCGGCGTCGGCCGGCCGGCCGCCGGCAGGTCCGCGATCCCGCGCGGGGCGGTTCGGGCAGGGCAGGACCTGCCGGACGTCCGCCCCGTCAGGCCGCGCCGGGGGACGACGGGGTCCGCTCGCCCGCCTCGACCGGCACGTCCAGGGTGTTGCCGGCGGGCGGCAGCGGGCAGGTGGCGTGGGCGGTGAACGCGCACGGCAGGTTCACCACCCGGTTCAGGTCCACCTCCAGCGTCCCGTCCGGCGCCGGGTCGTCGGTCGCCACGATGCGGCCGCCGCCGTAGGTGGTGTCCCCGGAGGTGGCGTCGCGGAAGTGCAGCGACAGGCCGCCGTCCTTGCCGGCCAGCGCCACGAGCCGCTGCGGAGCGCCGGCCCAGGTGAACGCGACCTCGCCGACCGCGGTCGGGAAGTGCTGCAACCCGGCGACGACGGCGTCGACCGTCACCGTCCGCGGCGCGTCGTAGGGGGTGAACACGGCGTCGACGACGGCGGCCGGGTCGTAGGGCCAGGCGGGCACCCCGGTGAACGCGGTCCGGGTGAGGGCCTGCGGGTCGCGCACGCGCAGCGCCCACGAGTCGGTGCGCCGCGCGATCTCGACGACCCGCTCCCCCACCGCGACCATCACGCCGGGGGCGCCGTCGACGGGCCGGACGTGCGCGGTGCCGTCGAGCGGGCCGGTCGCGCCGGGCAGCACGACCCCGTCGGCCGCGACGGCGGTGACCGCGACCTCGTCGGGACCCGCGGCGCGCCAGGTCCCGGGCAGCCCGGGGACGGCACCGTCACCGTCGTCGAGCCAGTGCAGCGCGGTCAGCGACAGCCAGCCGTGCGGTTCGCGGAGGGTCTGCTCGCGCGCGGCGCGCCACGCGTCGTGGGCGGTGAGGGTGCTCGTCATGTGGGGGCAACACCCCAGCCGGGCGGAGCTGTTCCCCGGGCCGCGGCTCAGTGCACGCGGCGGCGGACCGACTCCGGGTCCGGGCGGGTCAGCGCGATCACCCCGCCGAGCGCGACGAGGACCCCGGCCAGCGCCGCCCCCTCCCAGCCGGGCCGGATCCGGTCGCCGAGCAGGGCGATCCCGACGAGACCGGGCACGACCACCTCGGTCACCGACAGCACCGCCGTCGCCGGGCCGACGGCGCCGTCCTGCAGGGCGCGGGCGAAGGCCAGCACCCCGAGCACCCCCATCGCGACGACGCCGTACACCAACGGGTCGAGCAGCAGGCTGCCCGCGGTCTCCCACCGGAGCGGGCCGGGGTGGATCGCGCGGACGGCCAGCGCGGTCCCGCCGAAGCCCAGCCCGGCCAGCAGCGCCAGCAGCATCGGCCGCCCGGCCCGCCACACGAACGGGGCGACGGCCAGGATCACCACGAACGACACCAGCAGGACCGGGGTGGCCACGGGGGGCAGCGCGTCCGGGCGGTCCGGCTCGGCGCTCGCGGCGACCACGACCAGCCCGGCCAGCACCGCGGCGACCGCCCACCGGTCGCGCCGGACGAGGTTCCACGGGTTCCAGCCGTGGTCGGCCAGCGTGGTCAGCGCGATCGCGCCCGCCAGGATCGACTGCACCGCGAAGACCGGCAGGTACCGCAGCGCGGCGACGGTGAGCACCCAGGCCACGACGTCGGCGAGCAGCCCGGCCAGGAACCACGGCTGCAGCCACACCGGGCGCCCGTACTTCGCCAGCCTGCTGCCGCGGGCCTCCCAGAGGGCGGCGACGGTGTTGCCGACCATCGCGGTCGCGGCGATCAGCAGGGCGAACAGTGTGGTCATGTCCGGGCCCATCCTGCCCGCCCGCGGCACGACCTGCTCCGGACACGCCGATCGGCGCCCGTGGGTGTGGTGGCCGGTGCCGGGCGTGCACACTCTGGCCATGCGCATGCGGTTCGGCCCGGACTCCGACGACGAGTTCCACGCGGCCGCCCAGGAGCTCCTCGACGGGTTCGCGGCGTGGCTGACCGAGAACGAGGTGGTCGCCGAACCGATGTCGGCGGAGCTGCTGCTGCAGTACAAGTGGCTCGCCGGCGACGGCGACCTCGCCGACTGGCCGCTGGAGCACGTCGAGACCTTCCTCGACGGCTGGTGCCCGCACATCGTGCTGGAGCACCGGCTGCCGGTGCGGCTGGTGCCCGCCAGCGTGGCCGCGTTCGTGGAGTTCCTCGACGAGCGCGGGCTGCTCGCCCCGGGCTCGCCGCGGCCGTCGCAGGTGCGGCGGCTGTGCGGCGAGTACGTCGAGGAGTACGACGAGTTGGAGGCCGGGGCCGGGTCGCCGCTGCTCACCGAGCTGGGCGACGACCCGGACCCGGTGCGGATCCCCTCGCCCGCCGACCGGGCGGCGTCCGCGGCGCAGGCCCGGATCCTGCACGACGCGCGGGCACTGGCCGGCTGGTGCGGCCCGCGCGGCCGGTCCCTGACCGCGACGGGCAACCTGCGCCTGGCCGACGCCCGCGAGCTGGTCGGTCTGCTCGGCACCGGCGACGAGCCGGACCGTGTCGTCCGCCTCGACCGTTCGACCCGGCTGCGGACCCTGACCTGGGTGCTGGAGACGAGCGTGCGCGCCGGCGCCGTCCGGCGGGAGTCGGGTCGGCTGGTGGCGGTGCCGCGCTTCGCCGGGCTGGACGACACCTCCGCCCACGAGGACCTGGTGCTCGCCGCCCGCGAGGTGGGCGCGCTGTCGACGGGCTGGCCGCACGTCGCCGCCGAGGACACCGCGGACCCGGACCTGCCCGTCCGGGAGGCCGCGCCGGCGCCGGTCGACGACACCGCACCCGACGCGGACGTGGTGTTCACCGGCGAGATCGACGACGAGGCGATCGAGGCGCTGCTGCGCGCCGAGGAGGGTCCGCCGTCGGAGGACGCGACCCCGGCCCTGCTGTTCCTGCTGCGCCACGTCGACGACGGTGTCGACCACGACGACCTGCGCCACGCCCTGGACGTGCTGCTCGACTGGACCGAGGACGCGGACGGGGACGCCGACGTCGCCTCGCTCCGGACCGCGACGCTGCTGGAGCAGCTGGAGCGGCTCGGGTTGGTCGAATGGGCCGGGTCGCGCCACGAGCCCGACGGGGCGGACGGGGTCCGGGTCGGCGGGATCGTGCAGCTCACCCCGGGCGGGGTCGCGTGCGCGCTGCTGCTGCTCGCCGCGGAGGACCTGCACTACCCGACCCGGCCGGACCCGGCGGTCGCCTCGGCCGCGGAGATCGTCGAGCTGGCCGGGGAGGTCCCGCCCGACGAGTGGCGCCGCGACATCGACGCCTGGCACGCCGCGCAGCCCGATCCGGCGCGGGCGGTGGCCGAGTTCGTGGCGGCGGCACTCGCACCGGGCCAGACCCTGCTCGTCGCCCTCACCGCGACCGGCGTGGCCGCGGACCGCTTCGGCGCCGAGGTCGTCGACACCCTGCTGCACGACCACCTCGACGGCCCGCACCGCGGCATGGTGGCGCGCCGGCTGGTCGCGCGCGGCGAGATCGACGCCGACGCCGTCGAGCCGGAGCTGCTGCTCACCGCCTCGATCGACGTGCTGGCCGTCGCGCTGGACACCGTCGACGCCGAGGACTGGCCGGACGCGTTCGCCGCCGAGTTCCCGCCCGAGACCCTCGAGGTGTTCGACGCCGTGTGGCAGCTGGACCACCCGCGGGTCGGCGAGGTGCTGGCCGCGCTCGGCGAGCACCACCCGGACGCCGCGGTGGCCAAGGCCGCACGCCGGGCCCGGGAACGCTGGCGCAGCCGGACCGGGGGCGCCTGAGCCGTCGGGCCGCAGCCGCTCGCCGCGGACCCCGACGCATGCGAACATGTGTTCGTGCGCGGCCTGGCCACCATCCTGCATGCCGACCTGGACTCGTTCTACGCGTCGGTCGAGCAGCGCGACGACCCGCGCCTGCGGGGGCGGCCGGTGGTCGTGGGCGGCGGTGTCGTGCTGGCCGCGAGCTACGAGGCGAAGGCGCACGGCGTGCGGACGGCCATGAACGGCCGCCAGGCGCGGGCGCTGTGCCCGCAGGCGATCGTCGTCCCGCCGCGGATGGCGGCCTACTCCGAGGCGAGCCGCCGGGTGTTCGCGCTGTTCCGCGACACGACCCCGGAGGTCGAGGGACTGTCGATCGACGAGGCGTTCCTGGAGGTCGGCGGTCTGGCGAGGGTCGCGGGCACGCCCCGGGAGATCGCCGCGCGGCTGCGCGAGCGGGTGGCCCGGGAGGCGGGGCTGCCGATCAGCGTCGGCGTGGCCCGCACCAAGTTCCTCGCCAAGGTGGCCAGTGGGGCGTCGAAACCGGACGGGCTGCTCGTCGTCGACCCGGCGCGGGAGCGGGAGTTCCTGCACCCGCTGCCGGTGCGCAGCCTGTGGGGCGTCGGGGCGGTGACGGCGGGGCGGCTGCACGAGGTGGGCGTGCGGACCGTCGCCGACGTCGCCGCGCTCGGCGAGGCCGCGCTCGTGTCCTACCTGGGGCCTGCCGCGGGACGGCACCTGCACGCGCTCGCGCACCTGCGGGACCCCCGCCCGGTGGACACGCACCGGACACGCCGCTCGATCGGGTCGCAGCGGGCCCTGGGGCGCCGCCCGCGCACCGACGCCGAGCTCGACGGCATCCTGGCCTCGACCGTCGACCGGCTGGCCCGGCGCCTGCGCGCCCCCGCGGGTCCGACCGCGACGAGCCGGACGAGACCCTCGACATCGACGGCACGTCCGGGCCGCGTGACGCGGGTGGGGCCGCGACGGGCGGCCGGGTCTGCCGCACCGTCGTGCTGCGGGTGCGGTTCGGCGACTACGCCCGGATCACGCGGTCGCACACGCTGCCGGTCGCGACCGCGCACACGCCGACGATCCTCTCCGCCGCCCGCCGGCTGCTGAGCGACGCCCTTCCCGAGATCCACGCCCGCGGCATCACCCTGCTCGGCCTGTCGCTGACCAACCTGGACCGCGACGACGCCCTGCAGCTGGAGCTCCCCCTCGACGCCCACGCCGGTCCGGCCCTGGACACCGCACTCGACGCCGTCCGGAGCCGGTTCGGCTCGGCCTCGGTGGGCCGCGCCAGCCGCCTCGGCCACGACGAGGGACTGCAGGTGCCCCTGCTGCCCGAACACGAATGATCGTCAACCCGAGGTTGACGAACAACTGTCGTCAACTTACGGTTGACGCATGACGTCACCGACGCCCCTGGGGGGCACCGTCCGCCTCGACGACCTCATCCAGGCCATCACCTCGGTCCACCAGGACCCGTTGGAGCAGCTCTCCGACGCCGTGCTCGCCGGGGACCACCTCGGCGAGGTCGCCGACCACCTGATCGGCCACTTCGTGGACCGGGCCCGCCGGGCCGGGGCGTCGTGGACCGACATCGGCCGCAGCATGGGGGTCTCCAAGCAGGCCGCGCAGAAGCGGTTCGTCCCCCGTCCGGACGCCCCGGAGAACATGGCCCAGGGCTTCGAGCGGTTCACCCCGCGGGCGCGCAACGTCGTGGTCTCCGCGCAGAACGAGGCCCGTACGGCCGGGAACGACCGGATCACCCCGGCGCACCTGGTCCTCGGGCTGCTCGCCGAGCCGCAGGGGCTGGCCGTCGCACTGCTGACCGGACTGGGGACCGACACCACGGCGCTGCGCGGGACCGCCGTCGCCGCGCTCCCGGAACGGGCGACGACGGTGCCCGCCCTCATCCCGTTCGACCCGGCCGCGAAGAAGGCACTGGAGCTGACCTTCCGGCACGCACTGCGGATGGGGCACAACTACGTCGGCACCGAGCACGTCCTGCTGGCCCTGCTGGAGCAGGAGGACGGCGACGGTGTCCTGACCCGGTCGGGAGTCGACGGTGAGCGGGTGGAGCAGGCCGTCACCGAGGCGATCGCCGCGATGACCGGGGCCGGGGCCGGGGCCGGGGAGAGCTGACTGCGCAGCCGTGGCGCACCGGATCCGGCAGCCGGGCCGGGGCAGGCTCAGGTCGCGAGCTCGATGCTCCCCCGCACCGACTCCGGTGCCCCGTCGGACCCGGCCGCGACGTCGATGCGGTCCCCGTCCGGGGTCCCGCCGACCCAGACGTCGGCGCCGGCGAAGGCCGGTGCGGTGAGGCGGTACCCGAAGCCGCGCACGAACGCCGTCGGGCGGTGGCGGCGCGCGATCTCCAGGCCGAGCAGGGCGAACAGCGGGCCGTGCACGACCAGGCCGGGGTAACCCTCGACGCCGGTGACGTAGGGCAGGTCGTAGTGGATGCGGTGGGTGTTGTAGGTCAGCGCCGACATCCGGAACAGCAGCTCCGGGCCGGTCGGCACGGTGAAGGCCCACTCGTGCTCCGGGCGCGGCGCCGGGTCCGGCGCGACCGTGCCCCGGACGGTGCCGGCCGGCTGCGAGCGGTAGACGATGTCCTGCTCCTCGACGCAGAGCAGCGTGTCGCCGCGGCGGAACTCCGCCCGCGTCGTCACGAACGCCATCTCGCCGCTGCGGCCCTGCTTGACCCGGACCGGGCCGAGCTCCTGGCGCCGGGTCACCGGTTCGCCGACCCGCCACGGGGCGTGCCAGGTCAGGCGTCCGCCGGCGAACATGCGTCGCCGGTCCGGGACCGGCGGCAGGAAGTGGCCCTCGCGGGGGTGGCCGTCCTCGCCGAGCGCGGACATCGGCGGGGTGTCGAGGAAGGCGAGCCAGTGCCACAGCGGCGGGAGCGGGTCCCCGTCGGCAGCGACCGGGTCGAGGTCGAGCAGCCCGGAGAACGCGGCGACCGACCACGGGGTGACGGTGTCGGTGCCGACGAGCGGTCCGGGGGCCCAGCCGTCGAGGGCGGCGGAGAGGTCGGCGGGGGCGTTGCCGGAGCCGGTCACGACGCGACCTGGTAGCGGGTGTGCTGCAGGATCGTCCAGGCCACCAGGGCCGGGTTGTCCACCATCGGCACGTGCCCGACGCCGGGGAGCACCACCAGCTCGGCGCCGGGGACGGCGTCCATCATCGGGCGGCCGTAGCGGCCGTAGGGGATGGTGCGGTCGGAGCCGGACCAGGCGATCCGCACCGGGCAGGGCAGCTGCTCGAACGGGGCGATCGCGGTGTCCATCCGGGCCGCGGACAGCAGCGGCTCCAGGATGGTGCAGCCGGCGAGGTCGTCGAACAGCTCCGCGACCTCCTCGGGGGTGTAGCGGTCGGTGTGCTCGGCCAGGGTGAGCAGCAGCAGCCTGCGGATCACCCCGCACGAGGCCAGCGCGCGCACCGGTGCCCAGCCGGCGAGCAGCGCCCCGATCCGGAACGTCGCGAGCAGCCGGTACAGGTCCGCGGGCACCGACCAGGCCCCGGCCGGGGACAGCGCGACGACCGACCGGGCCCGGCCGCGACGGGCGAGCTCCAGCGCGGCCCAGCCGCCGAGGGAGTTGCCGACCACGTGCGGCCGCTCGGGCACGCCGATCGCGTCGAGCTGCTCGGTCAGGCCGTCGACCAGCAGGTCGACGCTGAACTCGCCCTCGGGCATCGGCGGGCCGTCGAGGTGGCCGGGAATGGTCACCGCCCAGACCTCGTGGTGCTCCTCCAGCATCGGCAGCAACGGCTTCCAGGCCCGCCACGACGAGGTCATCCCGTGGAGCAGCAGCAGCGGCTCCCCCGAGCCGCCGACGTGGTACGCGCTCATCCGACGATCATGGGCTCCGCGGCCCCGGGCTGCAGCGCGAGGACCTCCGCGAAACCGCCGGCCAGGCAGCGGGCGAACTCCTCGCGATCGGTGATGGCGGCCGCGTCGACGTTCGCGCCGACGCAGCACTGGTCCCCGTGGGTGACCACGGAGATCATCGCGGCGCAGCCGGGCAGCGGCGCGAACGGGTAGACGCGGTCGATCCGAGCGCCGCAGAGGAACGCCTCGGACCGCAGCCCCGGTACGTTCGACGCCTGGAGGTCGTTGCCCTGCGTCGACCCGCCCGCGACCAGGGTCAGCAGCGGGCCGGGCAGCCGGGCCAGCAGCGGCGCGACGACGTCGGGGCTCTCCAGTGCGGGCTCCTCGCGGGCCGCACGCATCTGCTCCCCCACCTCCCGGATCCTCCGGGCCGGGTCGACGATGCCCATCGGCGCGGCGAGCCGGGCCGGTGCCCAGCGGTTGCCGCCTGCGGCGTCGCCCTCGCGGCGCACCGACACCGGTACCGAGGTGCGCAGCGTCGCGTCGCCGGTGACCGGGTGCCCCATCGCCTCGTGGTAGAGCCGGAACCCGCCGAGCAGCGAGGCCACGAAGGCGTCGTTGAACGAGCCGCCCACCGACTTGCCCGCCGCCCGCAGGTCGGCGAAGTCGACGTCGAGCGCCACGAACCGCCAGGACATGCCCCGCGGTCGCAGCAGCTCCGAACCTCTGCCCGGGGGCGGGGACAGCACCCGCAGCGCCGAGTCCAGGTAGCGGGCGGTGTCGCGGGCCGCCGACAGCGGGTGGGTGAGGGCGCCGACGACGTCGCGGGCGGCACGGGCGGCCGCCGGGACGATCCCGGCCTCGCGGCGGACCAGCCGGTCGACCTCGGCGAGCGGGTCGGGCGAGGTCGGCTCGGGCGCGGCGGGCTGCGGCTTGGTGTCGTCGTGCTCCCGCTTGCGGCTGTGCAGCTGCGACAGGAGCTGGACCACGCCCAGGCCGTCGGTGAGCACGTGGTGCAGCTTCAGCAGGAACGCCGCACGCCCGCCGGGCAGCCCCTCGACGAGCATGGCCTCCCACGGCGGCCGCTCGCGGTCGAACGGGGTCATCATGAACTGCTCGGCGATCGGGGACAGCTCCGCCCAGAAGCCCGGTCCGGCGCCGGGGATCCGCACCCGGCGCAGGTGGTAGTGCAGGTCGAACTCGAGGTCGTGGATCCAGTACGGCGTACCGAGCCCGCCCAGCGGCTCCCGGATGCGCTCGCGGAAGCGCGGGACCATCCGCGTCGCCCAGTCCACGGCGGCGACGAGCCGGTCCCAGTCGGGCTTGGCGTCGAGCAGCTCGACCGCCAGGACCGGGGACCGGAAACGGGGGTCGTCGCCCTCGGCCCGCCACATCATGACCTCGAACGGCGACATCTCGCGGGCCGAACCCCAGCCCGCCGGGGCGTCGCTCATGCCGGGTCCTCCTGGCTGTGGTCGCTGCGGTCGTACTGCTGGGCGATGCGGCGCTCCGGCCACGCGGCGAGGGTGTCGAGGAACCGGCCGCGGACCTCCTCGGCGTACTTCCCGGCGTCCTCGGGGACCCAGGACGAGGTGTCCACCGGGGGCAGCACGGCGACCTGCACGGTCCCGCCGCGCAACGTCTGGGCGCCGCGCCACATGATCTCCCCGGCGTTGCGGATGACCACGGGCACGATCGGCACCCCGGCCTGCATCGCGATGTGGAACGCGCCCTTCTTGAACGGGCCGAGCCGGGGCGTCGGCGAGCGCGTGCCCTCCGGCGCCATCGCGAGGGAGATCCCCTCGTCGCGCAGCTTGTCGACGGCCGGCTGCAGCGCCGCGCGGGCGGCGCGGGAGTTGGAGCGGTCGATGAACGCGACGTCGGCGGCCCAGAACAGCTGCCCCCACACGGGGATCTGCGCGGCCTCCTTCTTGGCGACGCCGGTGAAGCTCTCGCGCAGCAGCTTCATCAGCACCGGCACGTCGAACTTGGACTGGTGGTTGAACACGAACACGCACGGACGGGCGGAGTACAGGTACTCCGCGCCGGTCACCTCGACGTCGATCCCGGCGAGCCCGAACGCGACGTCGGCACCGACCGAGCCGGCCATGTCGACGAACCGGCGGCGCGAGCCGTGCAGCAGCCCGGCCCCGGCCGCGGCGGCCAGCCCGCCGGCCATGCCGCCGTAGAAGACGGCCGTGCGGGCGACGTCGGTGACGCTGGGGAACAGCCCGCCGCGGGGTGCGCAGTCGAGCACCGGCCAGCCCCGCTCGCGGGCGAGCGCGCGCAGCGAGTCGGTCGGTGACACCGCGACCGCGTGGCCGACGGCGGACAGGAACTCCGCGTCCTCGGTGCCGTTGGCGTAGCCGAAGCAGCCCGCCAGGTCGACACCGTGCGCGGCGGCGTCGGCGCGGACCGCCTCGGCCTTGCCGGTGCCCCACAGCGAGGTGCCCGCGACCCGGCCGGTGAGCACGCCGTCGCGCACCTCCAGCTCGGTGCACAGCACCCGGTCCGCGCCGAGCTCGTCGGCCATCGGCTGCACCTGGAACCGCGTCGCCGAGGACGCCATCACGACCTGGTGGCCCTGCTCCTGGTGCGCGGCGACCAGCTCCCACACCTCCGGGTGCAGCGAGCCCGCGATCTCGTCGCGGAACAGCGTCCGCCCGAGGGCGTGGAGCTCGTCCTCGCTGCGGCCCTTCCAGGTCGCGAGCGTGATGGAGAGGAACTCCTTGAAGTCGTCGTCGGTGCGGATCCCGCGCATGCCCGACAGCACGGTGCGGACCATCTCGACCGGCCCGACGTCGAACTCGCGCAGCCGTTTGCGGTAGAAGGCCCCCGCGGAGTAGCCGTCGATGACGGTGCCGTCGTAGTCGAAGTACGCGACCGTCCCCGGTCCCGGCTCCGCCTCCCGGATGGCCCGGAGCCGGTCCCGGGTGTCCCCGGCCGGCGTCCCGTCAGCTGGCGACACCCGTATCCCCTTCCGCACGCTGTTTCGCCCCGGAGGGCGGGACCACCGGTGACGCCGGGACCGCCTCGGACGCCGTCGTCCCGCCGGAGCCGAGGACCACCTCGAGGCGGGCGCGTTGCAGCTCGCCCAGCCGTCCCAGATCGTGGATCACCGCGGTGACCTCCGCCAGCCAGGCGGCGCGCCGCTCCCCCAGCGACGCCCCGGCCGCGCCGGACCCCGGCTCGCCGAGCAGGTCGCGGTTGTCGGCCTGACGCACGGCGGTGGCGTACAGCTCGCGCGACACCGAGTCGGCGCGGTCGAGCCGCTGCTGCAGCAGCATCTGCCGGCCGACGCCGAGGCAGTCCTCCAGGAACTCCTTCTCCTCGGCCATCGGCTCCTCGCCCAGCGCGACCAGCCGGTCGGCGACGACGAGCTGGGCGTCGAGGAACGACCGCAGCACGCCCGGCGCGACCAGCAGCGGAGCCTGGCGGAGCGCACCGCGCACGTCGGCCGGGTCGGCCGCCCGGGTCCGCCACTGCGGGTCGACCAGGTCCAGCTCGCCGATGATCTCGGCGCGGAACTCGCGGCGGGTGGAGAAGAAGAACTCGAACTTGAGCAGGTCGCGCAGCCGGGCCAGCTCGCGCCACGCGACCTCGACGATGTCCTCGTCGGGGGCGGCGTCGCCGACGCGTAGCAGCGCGATCTCCAGCATCGCCCGGTTGAGCAGGTGGTGCAGCGCGCCGTTGCGGTAGAACGCGGCGACGTGATGGCGGCCGGTGCTGACGGCGAAGACCGGCTCGGTGCCGCCGTCGTAGACGGTGACGACCCCGGCCTCGGCGAGCCGGTCGAGTGTCATCCGCAGGCCGTGCCGGGTCCGCAGCTCGGCGATCGGCACCGGGATGCCGCGGGCCTCCAGGTAGTCCGCCAGCGGCGCGACGACCTCCCGGACCTGCTGCAGGGTCAGCGCCCGGTCCTGCGCCCAGAGCAGCGCGAACGTCGCGAGCGAGGTCGCCGTCGCCGGGGTGACGCGGTTGATACCCGCACACACCCGGAAGGCGACCTTCTCCAGCTGGGCCCGGCCGGGGCCGGCGTCGGCGAGCGCACGGCGCAGCGCGAACGGCTCGGCGAAGCGCACCCGGGCGGTGCCGATGTGGCGGCGCTGGTCGCGGAAGTAGCCGTAGAGCCAGCCCAGTCCCTCCGCCTTCTTCTGCCCGCCGCGCTGCTCGGCGGCCATCGCGCCGACCTCGTGCAGCTGGTCGTAGACGATGGACACCGGGACGAGCACCGCGTCGAGCTCGGGGCGTTCCTCCAGCGCGGACACCAGGTAGCGCAGCAGCCCGATGCGGGGCTTGCGCAGCTTGCCGGTGCGGCTGCGGCCGCCCTCGATGTACCACTCCAGGTTGAAGCGCTTGGCGAGCAGATGCCCCAGGTACTCCTGGATCGCGGCCTTGTAGACGGTGTCCCCGCCGAAGGTGCGGCGGATGAACACGATCCCGGCGCGGCGCCCCAGCGATCCCATCGGCCAGAACGACAGGTTGTTGCCGCCCAGGACGTGGTTGCGCGGGAAGTTGCGGTCGTGCAGCACCTCGGCGAACAGCAGCGGGTCGGCGTAGGAGCGGTGGCTGGGCAGGAACACCAGCGCGTGCTCCTTGTTCAGCTCGCGCAGCCGTTCCAGCCCGGACTCGTCGACCTGCACGTCCCAGGCCTTGGCGTGCATCGGCCCCATCATCGCCCGGAAGAGGTCGATGGCGGGCGGGCTCTGCACGGCGGCCATCTCGTGCAGGCAGGACTCCAGGCGCTGCTCGACCTCGGTGGCCGGGCTGCCGGTCTGGCGCGCGAGCCGCTCGACCAGGGCCGGGAACCGGGCCGAGGAGGTGATCTGCTCGACCATCCGGCGCGGCACCTTGTAGCGGTCGCCGAGGATGCGCCGCTCCGCGCGGTCGCAGGCCAGCACGGCCTGGCGGGCGACGAACCGGGTGAAGCCGTTGCTGCCCGGCCGACCGCTCTCCTGGGCGACGAACCGCGACACCAGGTCGGCGACGGTCGCCGGCTCCCCCGCCACGACGCGCGCCGCGTCCGGGCGGTGCCGGGCCATCGACGGGTGCAGCGGCGACCACGCCATCCGCATCACCGCCGACGTCGCGAGCCCGGTGAGCTTGCGGACCGGGCCGCCGTCCTCGGGCTCGGGGGTCACCCAGGCCACGCGGGCCGGGACGATCACCGTGTCGTCGCCGTGCAGGGCCTCTCCCAGTTCGGACGGGACCTCGCCGTTCGCCCCGATCCCGACGACCGCCGCGCCCGGGTGCCGCTCCTCGGCCCAGCGCCGCAGGATGCCGCGTTCGGTGTGCGACCGCGCCTGGGTCACCACGACCTCGCGTCCGCCGGTGAGGTCGTCGGTCGTCATGGAGCCCCCCGTCGGCATGCCCCGCCGCGGTGCGGCGCCTGCGGGGGTCAACCTAGTTACCCGCGGGTTCGGCAACAACCCGACGCGGCGGTCGACCGCCGACTCACACGATCTTCTGCGCCTCGGTGAGCACGTGCCGCAGGATCTGCTCCATCTCGTCGAACTCGGGCTGCCCGGCGATCAGCGGCGGCGCCAGCTGGATCACGACGTCGCCGCGGTCGTCGGGGCGGCAGTACAGGCCCGCCTCGAACAGCGCCCCGGGCAGGAACCCGCGCACCAGCCGCTCCCGCTCCTGCGGGCCGAAGGACTCCCGGGTGTCGCGGTCCCGCACGAGCTCGATCGCCCAGAAGTAGCCGTCGCCGCGGACGTCGCCGACGATCGGCAGGTCACGGAGCCGGTCGAGGGTCGCGCCGAACGCGCCGGCGTGGGCCAGGACGTTGCCGTAGAGGTCCTCGCGCTCCATGAGGTCGAGGTTCGCGAGCGCGACGGCGGCCGAGACCGGGTGCCCGCCCCAGGTGTAGCCGTGCGGGAACGTGACGCCGGGGGCGAGGAACGGCTCGATCACCTTCTCCGAGGCGATCATCGCGCCCAGCGGCCCGTAGCCGGAGGTCATGCCCTTCGCGCAGGTGATGATGTCCGGGGTGAACCCGAACTTCGCGCTGGCGAACGGGACGCCGTGGCGGCCGAAGCCGGTGATCACCTCGTCGGCGACGAGCAGCACGTCGTGCCGGTCGCAGATCTCGCGGACCCGGGCGAAGTACGACGGCGGCGCGGTCAGGCAGCCGCCGGAGTTCTGCACCGGCTCCAGCACGACCGCGGCGACGGTGTCCGCGCCCTCGAACGCGATGGCCTCCTCGATCCGGTCGGCGGCCCAGCGGCCCAGGGCCTCGGCGTCGCCGTCGAACTCGGGGTGGCGGTAGAGGTTGGTGTTGGGTACGCGGAACCCGCCGGGCGCCAGCGGCTCGAAGTCCTTCTTCATCGCGGGCAGCCCGGTCACGGCCATCGCCCCGTGGGTGGTGCCGTGGTACGCCGTCGCCCGGGAGATCACCTTGTGCTTGAGCGGGCGGCCGCGGAGCTTGAAGTACTGCTTGGCCACCTTCCAGGCGCTCTCGACGGCCTCGCCGCCGCCGGAGGTGAAGAAGACCCGGTTCAGGTCGCCGGGGGCGAGGTGGGCCAGCCGCTCGGCGAGCTCGGCCGCGGGCGGGGTCGTGTAGCCCCAGACCGGGAAGAACGCCAGCTCCGACGCCTGCTTCGCGGCGACCTCGGCCAGCTCACGCCGCCCGTGGCCGGCCTGCACGACGAACAGGCCGGCGAGGCCGTCGAGGATGCGGCGGCCGCGGTCGTCCCACAGGTGCACGCCGTCGCCGCGGGTGATGACGGGGATCGGGGCAGCGCCGTCCCGGCCGTGCATCCGGGCGAAGTGCATCCAGAGATGCCGCCCGGCGGCGTCGGCGTGCGGTGAGAGGACGGGCGCGTCCGGGGTGGCTCCGGCCTCGGTCCGGGTCGCGTTCTCGACGGCGGTCACGTGGGGCTCCCTCGGTAGCGGCGCGGTACGCCTCTGATCGTCGGCGCCACGGCGACCCCGGTCAGGGATACGATCCGTATCGTCCTCGACCGCGCGGCGGACGGAGTGGATCCCGGTGCACCCGACCATCGCCGACGTGCTGGCCCGTCCGGAGGTCCGGGCCGGGGCGCCCGCCGTACGGGCCGGGCGGGCGGCGCTGGGCACGCCGGTGCGCTGGGTGCACGTCAGCGAGGTCGCCGACCCGGCCGGGACGCTGCCGCCGGGGGTGCTGGTGCTCTCGGTCGGGGTGCCGGTGGCCGACCCGACCACCGTCCCCGCCCGCTACGTCGACGCGCTGCGGGCCGCCGGGGCGGTCGGGCTGGTCGTGGAGATCGGCCGTCAGCTGCCGTCGCTGCCCGCCGGGCTGGTGCAGGCCGCCCGGGCGGCCGGGTTCCCGCTGGTGGAGCTGCGGCGCACGGTGCGCTTCGCCGAGATCGTCGCGGGCGTGCTGGGGCAGGTCACCCACCGCGACGACGACCCGGGGCCGCCGGGCGTCGAGGCCGCGTTCCGCTCGCTCGCCCTGCACCGGGTGCCGCCGGCGCGCGTGGTCGGCGAGCTGGCCCGCCGGATCGACGCGCCCGTGGTGTGCGAGGACCTCGCGCACCGGGTGCTGCTCACCGCGGGCGGACCGGACCTGCGGGACTGGGCGGCACGCTCACGGCTGGCCGGGCCCGCCGGGCCGGAGGGCTGGGCGACCGCGCCGGTCGGGCGGCCCGGCGCACGGTGGGGCGGCTGGCGGTGCCGTCGCGACCGACGCCGGGCACCGCCGACCGGGTCCGCGCACTGCTCGACGCCGCCGCGGACGCGGTGTCGCTGCTCGACCCGTCGCCCGAGGGCCTGCTGCGGTCCGCCCGCGACGCGGTGGTGGCCGACCTGGCCGTCGCGGTGCCGTCCGACGCCGGACGGCTGGCGGTGCGGGCCCGCGCCGCCGGGCTGGACACCGAGGGTCCGCTGTCGGTGGTGGCGCTGCGCCCGGCCGAAGACGACGCCCCGGTCGGGCCGCCGACCCGGAGCAGGCCGTCGACGCGGCGCTCGCCGTCGTCGCGCCGGGGGCGACGGTGGTCTCCCCCGCACCCGGTGAGCTGGTCGTGCTCGTGCCCGGCGACGGCGGCCCGCTGCTCGCCGCGCTGCCCGCCACGGTGGCCGCGGCGACGGCCGGGCCCGGCCCGTTCGCCGCCGTGACGGATCTGCTGCGCCGGGCCCGCGACGACGCGGCCGCGCACGCCGCGACCGGCGGCCGCGGCCCCGTCCGGGTACCCGCGCTGCGCGGGCTGGTGCACCGCCTCGGCGACGACCCGGCCCTGCTCGGCTTCGCCGCGGACGTGCTCGGCCCGGTGGCGGCGCTGCCCGCCCGGCGCGCGCCGACGCCCGGGACACGCTGTGGGCCCTGGTCGGGGCGGGCGGGGTCGTCGCCGACGTCGCCCGCAGGCTCGGGGTGGGCCGCCCCGCCGCCTACGCCCGGCTGCGCCGCCTGTCCGGCCTGCTGGGCCTCGAGCTCACCGACCCCGAGGTGCGGACCGCGCTGCACCTGGCCCTGCTCGTCGACGCCCGTGCCGCCCGCTGAGCCCGCCGCTCAGGGCCGGTCGGCCCACAGCAGCGTCGCCGAGCCGAGGGTGTCGGTGACCGTGTCGTGCAGCGGCCGCCCGTAGCCCGCGGCGACCTCGCGGACCGGGCGGGCGGTGACGGTCCAGCCGTGGTGGCGGAGCCAGTCGTCGCAGGACTCGGCCCGGGGCTCGGGGAAGAACAGCTCGCGGACGTCGGTGGTGTGCAGCATCTCCTGGGCCGCCTCGCGGAACGACGGATCGTCCGCGATGCGCTCCACCTGGTCGCCGAAGTGCTCGACGGCGATCCGGCTGCCCCGCACCGACAGCGCGTGCACCCGCTCGAAGAGGAGCCGCTCGGCGGCGGCGGGCAGGTAGGGCAGCAGGCCCTCGGCCAGCCAGGCGGTCGGCCGGTCCGGGTGGAAGCCGGCCGCGGTGAGCGCGGCGGGCCAGTCGTGGCGCAGGTCGACCGGCACGGTGACCCGGCGCGCGGTCGGCGTGATCCCCGCTTCGGCGACGACCCCGTCCTTGAAGTCCAGCACCGTGGGCTGGTCGACCTCGAACACCGTGGTCCCGGCGGGCCACGGCAGGCGCAGGGCCCGCGCGTCGAGGCCCGCGGCGAGCAGCACGACCTGGGTCGTCCCGGCGCCGGTCAGGGCCTCGTCGAAGAACCGGGAGCGCACGCCCTGGTAGCCGGCCTGCACGACCCACGGGTCGGTGGCGTCGTCCGGGTCCCGCGGCGCCGCCGACAGCGTCCCGGCCGCGTCGACGAACCGCTGGGCGTAGGGGTCGTCGACCAGCCGGTCGGCGCGGCGGGTCTCCAGCGCCCGCCCCGCGGCGACGGCCAGAGCGGTGGCGCCCACGCTGCTGGTGATGTCCCACTGATCGTCGGCTGTGCGCATGACGATCACGCTAGGAGCAGACGGTTAGCGTTGCTCATCAGTCACGCGGATGATCACTCGCACGGCGCAGGCGGTACCGGACACCGCATCCCATACCGACACTGCGTGTGTGAGCTGTAACACCGCGTAGATCAGGGGCGAGGGGGGCCACATGGACCTCCGACGGGTCACCGGCTACCTCGCGCTCACCCTGCTCGCGCTGTACTGGCTGTGGGTGCTCACGCGCACCGCCCCGGTCCTGCGACGCGGCTGCCGCGACCGGCCGCTGCGCCTGCGGCTGACGCTGCTCCGGACGGCCGCGCTCGGCTGGACCGCGCTGTTCGTCGCGACCGTGCACTTCTGGGCGACGTCGTGGTGGCACGTGGTCGTGGCGCTGCCGGTCGCGCTCGCGGGCGGGGCCGGGCTGCAGCGGGTGCACCGCCGCCTGGTCGCCCCGCCCCGGCACCGCGTCGCGCTGGCCCGGCGGGTCCGCCGTACCGGGCACTTCCAGGTCATCCGCCGGCCCGGGGCACCCGGGCCGCACCGGCACGCGGCCGTCGAGGGCGCGGTCCGGGACCTCCGCGCCCCGGCGTGGCCGTCGGGTCAGCCCGCGGCGCCGACCGGAGTGCGGTCCTCGGGGTCGTCCTCCTCGGCGGGCTCGGCGGCCGGCTCACCGACCAGCTCGCCGTAGACGACGGTCAGGGCATCGGCGATCCGCGCCCGGTCGAACCGCGACACCGCGCGGTCCCGGCCCGCGATCCCGAGCCCGGCGCGCAGGGCGTCGTCGCCGAGCACGCCGCGCAGCGCGACCGCCAGCTCGGCGGGCCGGGACGGGCGGACCAGCACCCCGGTCACCCCCTCGACCACGACGTCCTGCAGCCCGCCCACGCTCGTCGCGACGACCGCCCGCGCGCAGGCCATCGCCTGCAGGACCGGCCCGACCCCGACGTCGCGCTCCGGTGCGGCGACCACGGCGTCGGCCGAGCGCAGCAGCCGCGGCATCAGGCCGCCCTCGACCGGCCCGAGGAACCGGACGCGCCCGGCGACGCCGGCCTCGCGGGCGATGCCGAACAGGCGTGCGCGGTCGGGATCCGGGTCCGCCGCGCCGCCGGCGACGAGCAGCTCGGCGCTGCGGATCCGGGACAGCGCACGGATCACCGTGTCCATCCCGGCGCCGTCGGCCAGCGAGCCGACCGCGAGCAGCCGCGGCCGGTCGTCCCGGCGCAGCGCCGGGCCGTCGGGGTGAACACGTCGGTGTCGACGGCGGCGGGCACCGTCCGCAGCACCGCCCGCGGCACCCCGCGGCGCAGCAGGGCGGTGTGCTGCTCCTCGCTGGAGGCCAGCACGCGGGCCGCCCCTGCGCGGACCCGGTCCGGGCCGCGGGGATCGCGGCCGGGCCCGGGCAGTCGGCCGGATAGACCTGCACGACCGGCACCCCGGTCGCGACGGCGGCGGCCCCGGCGCGCGGTCCGATGGCGTGCACCACCTGGGGCGGGTCGTCGGACCAGGCCGCGGCCAGTGCGGTGTCCTGCCCGGCCTCCCACGGCTGCACGCGCAGCGTGCCGCCTCCGGCCGGGGCGGTCAGGTCGGGGTCGTCGGGGACGTCGGTGAACACCCGGACCGCGTGACCGGCGGCGGCCAGCGAGGCGGCGGTGATCCCCGCGCCGCACGTTCGCGGGACCTCGGGGGTACGGATGACGGCGATGCGCAAGCGGAGCCTCCACGTCGTGCTCGCGGCTGCGGGCACGCGCAGTTGGCTCTACGCGTCGGACCCGTGACCGTACCCGCTCCGCTCCGCCCACGGGTGGGCGACTGCGGGAGTGTGCGAGGCGGGCACATCGGGTAATCGGGTCGCGTCGGGCGGGCCGGCCCGGCAGGACGTGGAGGGGGCGGGCCCGTGACCGCGCAGTCCTGGATCCTCACAGTGGAGCCCGACGCGGCCGCGTGCCGCACGGCCCGGCACGAGCTGACGCGGTTCCTGACCCCGTTGGTGGACGACGTGACCGTCGGCGACGCGACGCTGGTGCTGCACGAGCTGGTGGCGAACGGTGTCGACCACGCGCACACCCCGATGCTGGTGACCGCACGGGTGCGCGACGGCGCGGTGCGGCTGCGCGTGCGCGACGGCTCGGTCGTGTGCGGACGCGAGCAGCCCTACGACCCCACCGCGACCCGCGGACGCGGGCTGCAGATCGTCGGCAGGCTCTCGCAGCGCTGGGGGGTGCGCCGGCACCGCGGCGGCAAGACGACCTGGGCCGATGTCGGGCCGGTCGGCGCCCGCCCGGCCCCGGACCTGCACGTGGTGCGCCCGGCCTCCTGACCATCCGCCCGTCCGGCGGGCCGGAACCACCGGGCCGGGCGGTCCCGCCCGGGACCGGGTGGCCGGACCCTGCCCACCGGGGCGGGCCCACCGCGACGGGCCGGTGCGGGCCCCGCCGTGGACGGTCAGGCCGGCGTGGAGAGCCGGGTGCCCTCGTCGCGCGGCGCCAGCCCGAGACGCTCGACCAGCTCGGTCGTCGCCGTCGACCGGTTGAGACAGTAGAAGTGGATCCCGGGGACACCCTCGGCGAGCAGCCGCTCGCACAGCTCACCGGTGACCTCCATGCCCGCGGCGCGGAACGCCGCCGTGTCACCGGAGTAGGGCGCGAGCCGCTCGACGAGCGCCGCCGGCAGCGGTGAGCCCGACAGCTCGGGCCCCTTGTGGAAGGTCTTCTCCGACGTCAGCGGCATGATGCCGGGGATGATCGGCTGGTCGAAACCGGCGGCGGCGACCCGGTCGCGCAGCCGCAGGAAGCCGTCGGGCTCCAGGAACAGCTGGGTGACGGCGAACTCCGCCCCCGCCCGGAACTTCCCGACGAGCCGCTCGGTGTCGGCGTCGAGGTCGGCCGAGCGCGGGTGGCCGTAGGGGAACGCGGCGACGCCCACGCAGAACGGGCCGGACCGCTTGATCAGCGCGACGAGCTGGTCGGCGTACTCGAGCCCGTCGGGGTGGGCCACCCACTCGCCGAGCGGGTCGCCGGGCGGGTCCCCGCGCAGCGCCATGATGTTGCGGACGCCCGCGGCGGCCAGCGACCCGATCACGTGGCGCAGCTCGTCGGTCGAGTGCGAGACGGCGGTCAGGTGCGCCATCGAGCAGAGCGTGGTGTCGGTGGCGATCCGCTCGACCGTGCGGACGGTGCGGTCGCGGCTGGAGCCGCCCGCGCCGTAGGTCACCGACACGTAGGCCGGGTCGAGCACCTCCAGGCGGCGGATGGCGCGCCACAGTTCCGCCTCGCCCCGATCGTCCTTGGGGGGAAAGAACTCCACCGCGAAGAAGGGGCGGTCGACGTTGATCCGTTCGGTCACCGTGGATGCGAAGGTCGTCGTCACCCCGACGACCTTACGGTGCGCACCGCCGTTCGGTCGTCCACCGACCGGCGCGCACCGCCCGCGCCCCGCCATGACGTGCACCACGGCGGCATCGACGGGCCGGGTCCCGGGTGCACCGATAGCCTGGTCGTCGTGGCCGACCCCGTCTCCCCCGTGTCCGCACCGTCCGGTCCGTCCGGATCCCCGGGCCTGTCCACGGCAGGTCCGGCGCCGCTCGACGACGCGCTGCCCCAGCACGTGGAACGGGTGCTGGCCGGGTACCTGGACCGCCGCCGCACCGAGGTGCTGGGCATCGACCCGGTCGTCGCGGCGGCCGCCGACGCGCTGGCCGGGTTCGTCCTGGGCGGCGGCAAACGGCTGCGGCCCACCTTCGCCTGGTGGGGCTGGCGCGGCGCGGGCGGCGACCCGGCCGACCCGCACGCCCAGGGCGTGCTGAGCGCGATCGCCGCGCTGGAGCTGATCCAGGCATGCGCCCTGGTCCACGACGACCTGATGGACGCCTCCTCCACCCGCCGCGGCCGGCCCACGGTGCACGTGGAGTTCGCCCGGATGCACGCGGCGAACGGCTGGTCCGGACCGCCGGCGCGGTTCGGCGCCGCCGTGGCGATCCTCGTCGGGGACCTGGCCCAGGTGTGGGCCGACGACATGTTCCACGCCGCCGCGCTCCCCGAGGGCGCCCACACCCGCGCCGCCGAGCCGTGGCGGGCGATGCGCACCGAGGTGCTGTCCGGCCAGTACCTCGACGTGCTGGCCCAGGCCTCCGGGGACACCGCCGAGTCGACCGCACTGACCATCGACCGGTTCAAGACCGCCGCCTACACCGTGGAGCGGCCGCTGCACCTGGGCGCGGCGATCGCCGGGGCCGACCCGCGGGTCGTCGCGGCCTACCGGCGCTACGGAGCCGACATCGGCGTCGCGTTCCAGCTGCGCGACGACCTGCTGGGCGTGTTCGGCGACCCGCGGGTCACCGGCAAGCCCGCCGGGGACGACCTGCGTGAGGGCAAGCGGACCCTGCTGGTCGCCGCGGCCCTGCAGCGCGCCGAGCAGCGCGGGGACCGGGCCGCAGCCGACGTCGTCCTCTCCGCGCTCGGTGACCCCGACCTGGACGCCGCGAGCCTGGACCGGGCCCGCTCCGCGCTGTCGGAGCTGGGCGCGGTGCAGTCGGTGGAGCAGCGGATCGCCGCGCTCACCGGCGCCGCGCTCGACGCGCTCGACTCCGCACCGGTCGCCGAACCGGGCCGCTCGCACCTGTTCGAGCTGGCCGAGCGCGCGACCCGGCGGGCCTGGTGAGCGGGGTGCGGCGGATCGAGGGGCACACCGACCACGTCGTCGTCGTGGGGGCGGGGCTGGCCGGGCTGTCGACAGCACTGCACCTGCTCGGCGCGGGCCGCCGCGTCACGATCGTCGAGCGGGAGAGCTTCCCCGGCGGGCGCGCCGGGCGGCTCGACGTGACCGACGACCACGGCACCTACGCCCTGGACACCGGCCCCACCGTGCTGACCATGCCGGAGCTGCTGGACTCCGCGTTCGCCGCCGTCGGCGAGACGACCGCGGACCGGCTCGACCTGGTCCGCCTCGACCCGGCCTACCGGGCCGAGTTCGCCGACGGCTCGGCGATCGCGGTACACACCGACGCCGCCGCGATGGAGCACGAGATACGCGAGCAGTGCGGCCCGGACTCCGCGGCCGGGTACCGGCGGCTGCGCCACTGGCTCACCGACCTCTACCGCGCCGAGATGGACAACTTCATCGGCGCGAACATGGACTCGCCGCTGTCGCTGCTCGGCCCCGACCTGGCCCGGCTCGCCGCCCTCGGCGGCTTCGGGCGGCTCGGGAAGCGGATCGACCGCTTCCTGCCCGACGAGCGGCTGCGCCGGGTGTTCTCCTTCCAGGCGCTCTACGCCGGTGTCTCCCCGCGCGACGCGCTCGGCGCCTACGGCGTGATCGCCTACATGGACACCGTCGCGGGCGTCTACTTCCCGCGCGGCGGCATGCGGATGATGGGCACCGCACTGGCCGGCGCCGCCGCCGACGCGGGAGCCGAGATCCACTACGGCCGCACCGTCACCGGCCTGGACCGCTCCGGGGACCGGGTCACCGCGGTCCGGCACACCGGTCCCGACGGCGCCGACGAGTCGCTGACCCCGTGCGACGCGGTCGTGCTCACCCCGGAGCTGCCCGCGGCCTACGCCCTGCTCGGCGGGGCCCCGCGGCGTCCGGTCGGGCTGCGCTGGTCGCCCAGCGCCGTCGTCGTGCACGCCGGGATGCCCACGCCCGCCCCCGGCACCGCGCAGCACCACCACACGATCTCCTTCGGCGGCTCCTGGGCGGGCACCTTCCGCGAGATCATCGACGAGGGACGACTGATGTCCGACCCGTCGCTGCTGGTCACCCGGCCCGGGCTGACCGACCCGTCGCTGCAGCCCGGCGGACGCGAGGTCATGAGCGTGCTCGCCCCGTGTCCGAACACCGCGGTCGCGCCCGGCATCGACTGGGACCGGGTCGGCCCGGCGTACGCCGAGGAGCTGTTCGGTGTGCTCGCCGACCGCGGGCTGGTGGACCCCTCCGCGCAGCCGAGCTGGACCCGGATGTGGACCCCGCAGGACTGGGCGGCCGCCGGGATGGCCGCGGGCACGCCGTTCTCGGCGTCGCACACGCTGGCCCAGACCGGCCCGTTCCGGCCGCGCAACCTGGTCCGCGGGACGGCGAACGCGGTGCTCGCCGGGTGCGGCACGACCCCGGGCGTCGGGATCCCCCCGGTCCTGATCTCCGGGCGGCTGGCGGCCGAGCGGATCACCGGTCCGCGCCCGGCCGAGCACGCCGGGCGCGGGGCCGCCGCGCGCACGGGGCACTGACACGGGGCACTGAGGGCGGGTGCCGGGGGGCGTGGAATCATGCTCCCGACGATGCCCGACCAGCACACACGGACACGATGACGGCTCAGCCCTCGCCCCCGCTCCCCCGCCCGGCGGCACCCGAGACGGTGACGCCGGACCCCGGCACGGGCGCGGTCGTGCCCCCGCCACCCGCACCGGAGCCCGCGGGCCCCGGCCTGGTCGAGCGGCTCGGCTCGCCGCCGCGGGGTGTCCTGCTGCTGGGGCTGGCCGGGACCGTGCTGATGTTCCTCGGCTCGTTCGGCGGCGGCGGGATCCCGATGCGGGACCCGGTGATCGGCAACTCCTCGCTGTCGTTCTGGCGCTACGGCCACGGCGCGATGCTCGCGACGATCGTGATCTACGTCGGCCTGGTGCTGATGGTGTGGGCGTGGGTGCGGCTGGGCCGCGCCGTGCTCGCCCGGCGCGCCGGTGGCCGCGCGGTGCTGACGACGGCGGCGGTGTGGATGCTGCCGATGCTCGTCACGGCGCCGTTGTTCACCCGCGACCCCTACAGCTACCTCGCCCAGGGCGCGCTGCCGCTGGCCGGGTACGACCCGTACGTCGTCGGGCCGGACACCATGGGCGGGATCTTCACCGACAACGTCCACTTCTTCTGGCAGGACACCCCCGCCCCCTACGGGCCGCTGTTCATCCTGCTCGCGCAGGGCGTGGTCCTGCTGGCCGGCCAGAACGTGCTGCTCGGCGTCGTGCTGATGCGGCTGACCCTGGTCACCGGACTGCTGCTGCTCGTGGCGGTGCTGCCCGCGCTGACCCGGCGCCTCGGCGGGCGCCCGGCGGTCGCGCTGTGGCTGGCCGTGGCGAACCCGGTGATGGTCGTGCACATGGTCGGCGGGGTGCACAACGACCTGCTGGTCGTCGGCCTGCTGCCGCTGGCGGCGCTGCTGGCGCTGCGGCAGCGGTTCGTGTGGGCGATCGTCGTCGCGTCGCTGGCGATGGCGGTGAAGGCCTCGGCCGGGATCGTGCTGCCGTTCCTGGTGCTGGTGTGGGCCGCGAAGCTGTCCGGCGGGTTCTGGTCGCGACTGGTCCGGGCCGGGGTGCCGTCGGTGGCCGTGTTCGGCGTCGTGTTCGGCGGCGCCACCTGGCTCACCGGGCTCGGGCTGGGCTGGCTGCCCGCGCTCAGCGCCCCGTCGATGATCGTGAACTGGCTGTCGGTGCCGACCGCGTTCGGTCAGGCGACCGCGAGCGTGGCCGGGATGTTCGCCGGTGAGGTGAACACCCAGGCGTTCGTCGACACGTTCCGGTTCCTCGGCGCGCTGGTGATGGGCCTGCTGATCGCCCTGCTGTGGTGGCGCGGCCGCGACGACCCGCGGGCCGCGGTGCGCAACGCCGCGATCGCCCTCGCGCTGGCCGCCGTGCTCTCCCCCACCACGCTGCCGTGGTACCTGAGCTGGGGGTTCTGCCTGCTCGCGATGACCCCGTGGAGCGCGCGCGGGCTGCAGTGGGTGGTCGTCGGCTCGATCTGGCTGATGATCGTGTACTTCCCCGACGGCGAGACCGCCCTCTACGTGCCGCACTACCTGCTGGCGTGTGCCCTGGCCGGTGTCCTGGCCGCGGTGTCGCTGCTCCGCCCGGACCCGCTGGGGTTGCGCCGGGGCGCCCCGGAGGCACCGTCGACCGCGCCCACCACCGATGCGGGCGTCCGCGGCTGAGCGGGCCGGGCGCGTCGAGCTCGACGCCGCCGGCCTGACCGACCCGCAGCTGCGCGCCGCCTACGCGGCCTGCCGCGCGCTGCACGCCGAGCACGGGCGCACCTACTTCCTGGCGACCCGGCTGCTGCCCCCGGCACGACGGGTCGACATCCACGCCCTCTACGGCTTCGCCCGCTTCGCCGACGAGATCGTCGACGACCCCGACGGCGCGGGCGGCGGGGACCCGCACACCCGGCTCGACGCGCTCGACGCCGAGCTGGCGGCCGCACTGGCGGGCGCCCCGCTGCCCGGCAGCAGGCCCGAGGTGCTCGCCGTCGCCGAGACCGCGCGCCGCCACGACCTCGACGCGTCGCTGTTCCGGGACTTCATGGTCTCGATGCGGATGGACCTCACCGTCTCCGACTACGCCACCGACGACGAGCTGGCCGTCTACGTGCACGGCTCGGCCGCCGTGATCGGGCTGCAGACGCTGCCGGTGCTCGGGACGGTCGTCCCGCGGGCGGAGGCCGAGCCGCACGCCGCGCTGCTGGGCGTGGCGTTCCAGCTCACGAACTTCCTGCGCGACGTCGGCGAGGACCTCGACCGCGGCCGGGTGTACCTGCCCGCCGACGAGCTCGCCGCGTTCGGCGTCGACCGGGAGCTGCTGACCTGGAGCCGGCGCACCGGGCGCCCGGACCCGCGGATCCGCCGCGCCCTGGCCCACCTGGTCGCCCGGACCCGGGCCACCTACCGGCGGGCCGACCCGGGGATCCCGATGCTGGAGCCGGTGTCGCGGGCCTGCGTCGGCGCCGCCCGGGTGCTGTACGCGGAGATCCTCGACGAGATCGCCGACGCCGGCTACGACGTGCTGACCCACCGGGTCGCGGTGCCGAACCGGCGCCGGGCCGCCGTCGCGCTGCCCCGGCTCGGCCGGGCGCTGGCCGCCCGCGGTACCCAGCTGGCGCGCGAACGCGCCGGGCGCCCGTCCCGCGGGTGAGCCGGGCCGGGGAGAACCTCAGAAGGCCATGGCCTGGGCGCGGCGCTTGATCTCCTTGTGCCGGCCCGCGCGCAGCGCGGTGATCGGGGCACCGGAGAGCGACTCCTCCTCGGTGAACAGCCAGCTCAGGATGGCGTCGTCGTCGTAGCCGCCGTCGCGGAGGACGACGATCGTGCCCGGCAACCCGCGCACGACACCGTCGTCGTCGAGCAGCGCGGTCGGGACGACGACGTCGTGCCCGTTCTTGAACGACAGGAGCTGCCCGTCGCGGACGAGCTGGTGCACCCGGGAGACGGGGATCGACAGGCGGTCGGCCACCTCGGCGACGCTCAGCGTCTCCTCGGTGACAGCGGCGGGGAGGGACTCGTTCACAGCCGGACACTGTCCCACACCGCCCCGGGCGGCGCCGACTCCCACCGGACCGGCCGACGCGGTGTGGTCCTACGCCGACCACCTGCACGACCGACCCGATCCCCACCGGTAACCTGACCCGCGATGAGCTCACCGTCCGGTCCGGTCGATCCCGGCGCCCCGGGTGGGGCCGGGCGGCTCGCCGCCGACGGCCCCGGCGAGGTGCTGCTCGACGGCCGCTACCGGGTCGGCCCGGTACTGGCCCGCGGCGGCATGTCGACGGTGCACCACGGCACCGACACCCGTCTCGAACGCGCCGTCGCGATCAAGGTGATGGACCCGCGGATGGCCGGGGACCACGCCTTCCGCACCCGGTTCGACCGGGAGGCGCGGCTGGCGGCCCGGATCGACCACCCGTGCGTCGTCGCCGTCTACGACCGGGGCACCGTCCCCGCGGGGCCCCTGGGCGAGGCCAGCCTGTTCGTCGTCATGGAGCTGGTCGACGGCGGCACCCTGCGCGACGTGCTGCGCGCCCGCGGTGCGCTGGGGCTCCCGGCCGCGGTCCGGGTGCTCGAACCGGTCCTCGCCGGGCTGGCCCGCGCGCACCGGCTCGGCATGGTGCACCGCGACGTGAAGCCGGAGAACGTGCTGATCTCCTCCGGCGGCGAGGTGAAGGTGGCCGACTTCGGCCTGCTCACCGCGGCCGCCGAGGCCGGGGTCAGCCACGCCGGGATGATCCTCGGGACCATGGCCTACCTCTCCCCCGAGCAGGTCGTGTCCGGTCGCGCCGACGGCCGCAGCGACGTCTACGCGGCCGGTGTCGTGCTCTACGAGATGCTGACCGGGCAGCCGCCCTACACCGCCGACAACCCGCTGTCGGTGGCCTACCGCCACGTGAACGAGGACGTGCCGCCGCCGTCGGCGCTGGTCCCGGGGCTGCCGCCGGCCGTGGACGCGCTCGTCGCCCGGGCCACCTCGCGGGACCCCGAGCAGCGCCCGGTCGACGCGGAGCACTTCCGGCGCGAGCTGTTGGACATGGCCGACCGGCTGGGCCTGCCCCGGACCGCGACGCCGCGTCCGCCCGGCCCGCCCCCGCCCGACGACGGCCCCACCCTCCCCGCAGGCCCCCTGCGCCACCGGCCGCTCGATGCCGCAGCGCCGGGCCCCGGCGGCACCCGGGTGCAGACCCGGGCCCGCGGCGCGCACGGCACCGCCGTCACCCCCGCCGGGCAGCCGGAGCCGATGACCCGCGAGGAGCTGGCCGGGCGCCGCCGTCGCGGCCGCCGGGTGTTCGCGCTGTGGATGGTGCTGCTCCTGCTGCTGGCCGCGCTGGCCGGGACGGGAGCCTGGTGGCTCGGGTCGGGCCGCTGGACCACGATGCCCGCGGTCACCGGTCTGGACCGCGAGCGGGCGACCGCGCTCGTCGCCGAGTCCGACCTGACGCCCACGGTCACCGAACGGGCCGACGACGACGTGGCGCCCGACCTCGTCGCGCAGGTGGACCCGGCCCCGGAGACCCGGGTGCTGCGCGGGACCACGGTCACCCTGGTGGTGTCGACCGGCCGTCCCGCGGTGCCCGACGTGCCCGCGGGCAGCGCCGTGGACACCGCGGAGGACGCCGTGCGCCGCGCCGGGCTGACCCCGGTGCGCTCGACGAGCGCCGAGGAGTTCAGCACCGAGGTCCCCGCCGGTGCGGTGATCCGCACCGACCCGCCCGCCGGGACCCGGCTCGCCGGTGGTGCCGCGGTCACCCTGGTGATCAGCCGGGGCGCCGAGCCGGCACCGCCGCTCCCGGCGCCGACCGCCGAGCCCGCGGCGCCCACCTCCGTGCCGTTCGTGATCGGCATGCGGGCCGACGAGGCGGAGGCGCTGCTGCGTCAGGACGGCTTCGAGGTCGACATCGAGCGCAGCTTCCCCTTCGGCCGCCGCGACGGCCACGTCGTCGGTCAGGACCCGGGGTCGGGCGGCGACGCCGAGCCCGGCGACACGATCACCCTGACCGTGCTCTGAGCCCGCGTCGCGGGTGGGAGCCGGCGCCCCGGCCGGATGGCGGCCCGGCCGGGACACCGGCGTTCGAGGGGCCCTACAGCCCGAAGCGGGTGCGCTCGGCGTCGCCGATCGCGGGCAGCTGCGCCCCGGCGACGGTGACCGCGAGGGCACCGGCGCGCACGGCGTAGCGCGCGGCGTCCGGCAGGTCGTCCCCCGCGGCGAGCCGCACGGCGACGGCCGCCAGGAAGGCGTCGCCCGACCCGGTGGTGTCCACCACGTCCGCCCGCATCGCATCCACTGTGGACACCGTAGCCGCTCCCGCGTCGTGCACCTCGCAGCCCGCGGCCCCGCGTGTCACGACCGACCGGGGCACCGGGTGCTCCCCCAGCAGCGCAGCCTCGTGCTCGTTGACCACGAGCACGTCGGTGGCGGCGAGCAGCTCGGCGGGCACCGGGGCGTAGGGCGAGAGGTTCAGCACCACCGTGGTCCCGGCGGCCCGGGCGGCCCGGGCGGCGGCCAGCACCGTCGGGACACCGATCTCCAGGCACAGGGTCAGCACCGCGACGTCGTCGAAGGAGGGCAGGTCCCCCGGCTCCAGGGTGGCGTTGGCGCCGGGCGAGACGACGATCGTGTTGTCGCCCGCGGCGTCGACGGTGATGACCGCGGTGCCGGTGGCCGTGCCGGTCCGCACCGTGACCCCGTCGACGTCGGCACCGGCGGCGGCGACGGCGTCGCGGACGGTCCGGCCGTGGTCGTCGTCGCCGACCGCGCCGACCATCCCCACGCCGACGCCCGCGGCGGCCCCGAGCCGGGCGGCGGCGACGGCCTGGTTGGCGCCCTTGCCGCCGGGGCCCACGGTCAGGTCCGACCCGGCCACGGTCTCCCCCGGCCCCGGGAAGCGCTCGGTGCGCACCACCAGGTCGGCGTTGAGCGAGCCGACGACCAGCACCCGGCTCATCGGGCGTCCACCACGTCGTGCGCGGCGCCGGTCTCGGCGGCGGCCGGGCGCGGGATGAGCAGCGACAGCGCGAACGCGCCCGCGGTGCACGCGGCCCCGACCAGCATGCCCGCGGTGTAGCCGCCGACCCCGGTCTGCCCGGCCCCGCCGACGGCGACCTGCACCGCGGGCAGCACCACGAAGCTGATCCCGGCGCCGAGGTTGAACGCGCCGGCGTTGAGCCCGGGCAGCATGCCGGGCCGGTCGGCGGGCGAGAGCAGCACGCCCAGGCCGTTGAGCATGATGTTGGCGATGCCGGCGTAGGTGACGCCGAGCAGCAGCGTCGCGACGACCAGCACCGCGAACGAGTGCACGCCCACGACCGCCAGCAGCACGGTGGCGACGACGCTCCCGGCCAGACCGACCCGCAGGACGGTGCGGTAGCCGAGCACCGGGGCCAGGCGACCGGCGAACGGCCCGACCAGCCAGCCGATCAGCGCGTAGGGGGCGAGCAGGGCGAGCGCGGTGAGGTCCGCTCCGAGCCCGAACCCGGCCGCCGGGTTCTGCGCGATCGACGCGACCAGGCCGTTGACCACGGCGAACACGCCGGTCATGGTCAGCAGCGTGGTGCCGAGGGTGGCCCAGGTGGCGCGCCGGCGCAGGTCCTCGGGCGCGACGAGCGGCTGGGCGGTGCGGCCCTGCAGCCGCCAGAACACCACCGCGGCGACGACGGCGAGCAGCGCGTACCCGGCGACCCGGCCCCAGCGCGCGTCGGACAGCGCGGCGGCCTCGTCGAAGGCCAGCAGCAGCGCGCCGACCGCGACGACCAGCGGGACGACCCCGCGCCAGTCCATCCGGGTGCCCTGCGAGGGGCGGGACTCCACGCCCCACACGGCGACGAGCACCAGCGCGACGACGGTGACCGCGGCGATGACCCAGAAGATCGAGCGGAAGCCGTGGTGGGTGGCCAGCCAGCCGCCGAGCAGCGCGTCGAGACCGGCCACGCCGCCGTTCACGGCGGTGATCAGGCCGAGCACGATGCCGTAGCGGCGCGGGTCGGCGATCTCGCTGCGCAGCATGAGCAGGCAGATCGGGACGACCGGCCCGGTGATGCCCTGCAGGGCCCGGCCGGCGAACAGCATCGGCACGCTGACGGCGAGGGCGGCGACGACGCTGCCGACCAGCATGACCGCGAGCATCACCAGCAGCACCCGCCGGCGCCCCGCGATGTCGGACAGCCGCGGCAGGAACAGCGAGAACATCGCCGCGAGGGTGAAGAACATGGTCTGGGACAGGCCGACGGTGGCGTCGTCGGTGCCCAGCTCGCGGGCCATGGTGACCAGCGCGGGGCTGAGCATCGAGGCGTTGAGCTGGAACGCCACGCAGGCGGCCAGCACCGCCACGACGAGCGTGACGACCGGGCGGCGGTCGGGGGTGGTCATGCGATCTGCTCCGTTGCGGCGACGGTGGTGGCCGGGAGGGCGGGGTCGCCGATGGCGCGCAGGGCGTCCACGACGAGCCCCCAGAAGCGGGCGTGGTCGAGCTCGAGCGCGGCGTGCGTGCGGCATCCCTGCGGGGCCGGCCCGCGCCGGTCGGCGACCGTCATCCCGGTGGTGTGCCGGCCCGCGGTCTCGACGACGATCGGCATCGGGAACGCCCGCACGATCGTCGGGTCGATGACGTGGGCGACGGCGCACGGGTCGTGCACCGGCGGGGCGTCGAAGCCCTGGACGTCGCGGTAGGTGGCGGCGAAGAAGTCCAGCAGCTCGTCGACGAAGCGCGCCGGACCGGTCCCGACGGCGCGGATCGCGCGGCGCACCTCGGGACCGGCCAGAGCCTGGTGGGTCAGGTCGAGACCGACCATGACCACCTCCCAGCCCGCCTCGAACACGATCGCGGCGGCCTCGGGGTCGATGGCGATGTTGAACTCGGCCACCGGGGTCCGGTTGCCGACGGCGACGCCGCCGCCCATCAGCACCACCCGCTTGACCCGGTCGACGATCTCGGGGGCGCGCCGGGCGGCGAGCGCGATGTTGGTCAGCCCGCCGGTGGGGACGAGGGTGACGGTGCCCGGCTCGTGGGCCAGCACGGTCTCCACGATGAGGTCCACGGCGTGGGTGTCCACCGCGGCGAACGCCGGTGCGGGCAGCTCCGGGCCGTCCAGGCCGCTCTCGCCGTGGATGTCGGCGGCGACGGAGATCTCCCGCAGCAGCGGGCGGTCGGCGCCGGCCGCGAACGGCACGCCGGTGATCCCGGCCAGGGTCGCGACCGAGAGCGCGTTGCGGGTCACCTTGTCCAGCGTCTGGTTCCCGACGACCGTGGTGACGGCGAGCAGCTCGATCCGCGGGTCGCCGTGAGCGAGCAGCAGCGCGATCGCGTCGTCGTGGCCCGGATCGCAGTCCAGGACGATCTTCTCGGTCATCTCCGGTGTCCCACCTCGTCGTCGCGGTCGTCCGGGGCGGTCCGGACGTGTCGACTGTGACTTGTCAAGCGCATGACGTCAAGCGCTTGATGTGTGGCGCGTCCGGGTAGGCTCGCCGGATGGCAGGACCGGTGGGCCGGCGGGTGACCGCGGCGATGGTGGCCCGGCGGGCGGGGACGAGCGTGTCCACCGTGTCGCTGGTGGTGAACGGCAAGTCGCGCGGACGGGTGTCCGCGGTGATCACCGAGCGGGTCCGCGCCGCGGTCGACGAGCTGGGCTACGTGGTCGACCACGCGGCGAGCTCGCTCGCCCGCGGGACCACCGACCTCGTCGTGCTGCTCGCCCCCGACCTCCCCAACCCCTACTTCGGGCGGGTCACCACCGGGATCCGGGAGGCGCTGGGCAGCAGGCACCAGCTGATGCTGTCGGTGATCGAGGGCGGCGAACAGCCCGGCGCCGACGACGTCCGCCGGGTCGCGGCGTTCCGCCCGGCCGGGCTGCTGGTGCACGCGCCGTCGCCGACGTTCCTCGACGACCTCGAACCGGGCGGCCCGCCACTGGTGCTGATGGACGCCCCCGGCTTCGAGGGCCGCGCGGCCACGGTGACCTTCGACCTGGAGCCGGGCGTGCGCGCGCTGGTCGCGCACCTCGCCGAGGCCGGGCACACGGTCCTCGCCTACCTGGAGGGCTCGACGCCCTCGGCCACCTTCACCGTGCGCCGTGAGCTGCTCGCCCGGGTCGCCGCCGAGCACGGCCTGCGGGTCCTCGACGACGGCACCCGGGCCGGGCTGACCCTCGACGCCGCCGCCGACGTCAGCACCGAGGCGCTGCCGCGCTGGCGGGCGGCCGGGGCCACCGCGGTCGTCGCGGCGGCGGACACGATGGCCTACGGCGTGCTGGCCGCCGCGCACCGGCTCGGGCTGGCCGTGCCGGGGGACATCGCCGTCGCCGGGTTCGACGACCTGCCGTACTCGCAGGTCACGGCGCCGTCGCTGACGAGTGTGGCGCTGCCGGCGGAGGAGCTCGGCCGGGCCGCGGCCCAGCGGCTGGCCGCCGTCCTCGCCGGGGACGGCGACGGCGCCGTCGCCCCCTGCTGCCCTCGCGGCTCGCGGCCCGGGCCAGCACCGGGGCCTGAGACACACCACCGGGGCGGCTCCGGGTGGAGCCGCCCCGGGGACGGACGGGTCAGCCGCGCAGCATCTCCGCGACGAGGAACGCCAGCTCCAGGCTCTGCTGGGTGTTCAGCCGCGGGTCGCAGGCGGTCTCGTACCGGCCGGCGAGGTCGGTGTCGGAGATCCGCTGCGCACCGCCGAGGCACTCGGTGACGTCCTCGCCGGTGACCTCGACGTGGATGCCGCCGGGGTGCGTGCCGAGCGAGCGGTGCACCTCGAAGAAGCCCTGCACCTCGTCGACGATCCGGTCGAAGTGCCGGGTCTTGTAGCCGGTCGAGGCCTCGTGGGTGTTGCCGTGCATCGGGTCGCACTGCCAGATGACCTTGTGCCCGGAGGCGGTCACCTTCTCGACGATCGCCGGGAGCACGTCGCGGACCTTGTCGTTGCCCATCCGGGAGATCAGCGACAGCCGGCCCGGGCGGTTGTGCGGGTCGAGCCGCTCGACGTACTCGACGGCCTGGTCGGGCGTCGTCGTCGGGCCGATCTTCATGCCGATCGGGTTGGCCAGCAGCTCCGCGAAGGCGACGTGCGCGCCGTCGAGCTGACGGGTCCGCTCCCCGATCCAGAGGAAGTGCGTGGACAGGTCGTAGAGCTTCGGCGACTCCCCGCCGGTGGGGTCGCGCTCCAGGTCCAGGCGCAGCATCGCGCGCTCGTAGTCGAGCAGCAGCGCCTCGTGGCTGGCGTAGAACTCGACCTGGTGCAGGTTGTGGTCGCGCACCCCGCAGGCGTCCATGAAGCGGACCGCGCGGTCGATCTCGGCGGCGACGGCCTCGTAGCGCACGCCCGCGGCGGAGGTGCGGACGAAGTCCTTGTTCCAGTCGTGCACCTTGGACAGGTCGGCCAGCCCGGTCGCGGTCAGCCCGCGGACCAGGTTCATCGCCGCCGAGGCGTTCGCGTAGGCGCGCACCATCCGCGACGGGTCCGGGATGCGGCCCTGCGCGTCCGGGGCGAGCCCGTTGACGATGTCCCCGCGGTAGGACGGCAGCCCGCTCGCGTCGACCGGCGAGCTGCGCGGCTTGGCGTACTGACCGGCGATGCGGCCGACCTTGACCACCGGCATCGAGGCGCCGTAGGTCAGGACGACGGCCATCTGCAGCAGCGTGCGGATCGTCGCCCGGATGTGCGGCTCGGTGTTGTCGACGAAGGTCTCGGCGCAGTCGCCGCCCTGCAGCAGGAACGCCTCACCGTTCGCGACGTCGGCGAGCCGCGACTGCAGCCGGTCGACCTCCGGCGGCAGCACCACCGGCGGGACGGACTCGAGGACCTTCCGCACGTCGCCCACCTGCGACGGGTCGGGCCACTCGGGCTGCTGGGCGGCAGGGCGGGAGAGCGCATCGTCCAGGGCGGAGCGCAGGTCCGCGGGCAGCGGCGGCAGCTCCGGGAGGACGTCGATGGGCGCGTCGACGGACCAGTTCACACGGCCCAGCCTAGGCCGCGGCCGATCCCTACCGGGGCGCGGCCCCCGTCGCGAGGGTCTCGGCGATCACTTCCCAGCGCCGCAGGTTGTGCCGGGCGTCGGCGAGCGCGTCGTGCGCCTCGGCGGGCGGCGGGGGCAGCGCCGGGCGACCCGCGTCCTCCCACCGCTGGCGCAGCTCGCGGGTGAAGCGCGGGATCGGCCGCGGCAGCGCGGGCATCGCACCCCACAGCTGGCACAGCGCCACGTGGTCGTAGGCGGCGATCCAGGCCCACAGCTCGACGTCGCCGGGGGCGCCGGTGCAGAAGTCGAGGATCTCGGAGCGCATCCGGGACCGCGACATCCAGGCCCGGTCGCTGGGCGAGGGCAGCTTGGGCAGCACGTTGGCCCGCACCCACTTGCCGGCCCGGTCCGGGTCGAACTCGGTGGACACGGCGTAGAACTCGCGGCCGTCCTCGCCGACGATCCCGATCGACACCAGGTCGATCGTCGTGCCGTCCTCGATGAACTCGGTGTCGTAGAAGAAGCGCATTGCCGTCCTGGGCTCGGGTTCGGTCGTTGAGCTGTGCCGCCCGACGAGCGTACGTGCCTCTGCTGCCGTGATCGGGACCGCTCCGGGTCAGGCGTCCTCCGTTGTCTGAACCGCACGCAGCTGGACCGCCAGCGCCGGGACTTCCTGAGACGCAGCAGCCCAGAGGATTTCGAGGTCGATCTCGAAGTACTCGTGCACGACACGATTGCGCATTCCCGCCAGTGCCCGCCACGGCAGGTGCGGATGAGCAGCAGCCAGCTCGGGGCTCACGCGTGCAGCAGCCTCACCGAGCACCTGGATCAGATGCGTCAAGACGATCTGCAGGTCCTCGTCGGCATCAAACCGCGCGCGGCCGCGCGCAACCCGGACCCGGATCTTCTCAGCGGCTTCCAACATGTCCGCGATCCGCTCCCGGTCACGTCGGACCAACAGGGATCCCTCCATCACGAGCGATCGTCGAGAAGACAGTCACACTGCCACCGCCTCGGCGAGAACCTGATCACGGACACGTCGTTTGAGACCGTTCACCGTGGCGACCTGTGTAAGAACCCCAAGTGAGTCCTCGACCGCGAGGGCGAAGGAAACCATGTCGACATAACCATGGCCGGGTTCCAGGTCGACCAGCAGGTCGAGATCACTGGTGGGGGTCGATTCGCCACGCGCGACGGAACCGAAGACACGGATGTTGTAAACACCATGACGGCGCCCGACGTCCACGATGTAGTCCCGACGTGCACTCACGTCGGCCAGCGTGACGGCCTGGTGGGTTCCGGCGGTCATCGCGCCTCCCATACGAAACAGTGCGGCGATCGTACTGCGCTCGCGCGATATCGGGACCGGCCGAGCCCGGGCATCGAGCTCATCCGTCGGACGACACCGGCAGCCGCCCCGCCGCCGAGTTGAAGAACCGGCACTGAGCTTCGCCACGGCTCGACGACCTTCGATCGTAGAGGAGGTCGTCCACCTACCGGATCGAAACGAGCATGCTCGACGCCCTTGTCGCAAGCCGGAAGCTCCACTGACCGGACAGGTGAGCGGGCCGCCGTCCGGCTCCGGCCGACTCGGTCGCCTGCTTCGCCTCCCGAGAGGTCACCGACCGCCGGATTCTGCCGGGCGACAGGTCGGTCCACCACGGGCTCTCACCGACAGAGGAGCCTTCGCCCAGCTCCACATCGGTGGGTCAGATCGCCGGGACGCACTTCCGGAGTCGATCAGGAGGCGCGGGAGTCGGGCACGTTCGCGTCCGGCCGCTGCGGGGCGGGACGCGACGGCGCGGGCGGTGGAGCACCGGCCGCGGCCTTCTCCTTGACAGACGCCGCGTAGAGGTCGACGTAGGTCTGTCCGGACAGCTCCATCAGCGAGTACATGATCTCGTCGGTCATGGAGCGCTCGATGAACCGGTCCCCGGCCATGCCCTCGTACCGGGAGAAGTCCAGCGGTTCGCCGATCACGATCTTCACCTTGCGCGGGCGCCACATCTTGGAGCCGATGGGGTTGACCTTGTCGGTGCCCACCATCGCGACCGGGATGACCGGCACCCCGGCCTCCAGGGCCATCCGGGCGACGCCGGTCTTGCCCTTGTAGAGCCGCCCGTCGGGCGAGCGGGTGCCCTCCGGGTAGATCCCGAGCAGCTTGCCCTCGTTCAGCAGCCGGACCGCGGTGTCCATCGCGGCGCGCGCCGCGGACCCACCGGAACGGTCCACCGGGACCTGCCCGACGCCGGTGAAGAACTGCTTCTTGAACCAGCCGCGGATCCCGGGCTCGGTGAAGTACTCGCGCTTGGCGAGGAAGGTCACCCGGCGCGGCAGCATCAACGGCAGGAAGAAGGAGTCGGCCACCGCGAGGTGGTTGCTGGCGAGGATCGCGCCGGCACCACCGGGCACGTTCTCGGCACCGCGCACCTCCGGCCGGCAGAACAGCCTCATCAACGGGCCGAGCAGCACGAACTTGGACCACCAGTACAGCACCCTGCGCTGCCTCCCTACCGACTTCGGCGACAGCCTACGGAGCGTCGACACCTCCTCACAACGGGGCGGTGGTCACCGGGGTCGGGCGGTCCCCGCGCAGCGCCCGCGCGGGCCCGTGGGCGGTGTCGGGCGGGACACGGGCCGTGACAGGATGAGAGCCGCCGCGAGCGGGGAGGGACGGACCGGTATGAGCTCCGCAGACCCCTCGCGTGACCGCGAGGACCGGCCCGACGACGACTTCGACGCGATCGTCGCCGCCTGGCGCGACGAGGGCTCGGTCCCGGACTGGCCCGCCGAGCCCGTGGAGCGCGCCGACCGCACGGACCGCGGCGACGCCGGTGACGCCGCGGGCGCGGCGGGCGGCGCCGACCGGCCCGCGCACCGGCCCGGCCCGGCCGCCCCGCCTCCGGGCACCGGCACGGGTGCCGACCCGGACGACCACTACCACCCGCCGGAGCCGCCGCCGCTGCCGCGGCCGGGACCACCGGCCGTCGTGGGTGGCGGGCTGATCGCGGTGGGGCTGCTGCTGTGCATCGCGCCGGGGCTGATCGGCGTCGGCGGGACCTGGCCGCTGCCGCTGGGGCTGGTGCTCATCGCGGCCGGCCTGGGCTGGCTGCTGCTGCGGCTGTGGAGCCCCGACCCCGACGAGGGCCCCGACCCCTGGGACGACGGCTCGCGGCTGTAGCGCGCTCAGCGCCGGGCGCCGGACCGCAGGCTCTCGCGGGCCAGCGTCGCCGCGCCCACGACGGCGGCGGCCGCGCCGAGCTGCGCGGTCCGGATCCTGGCCAGCGGCCGGTTGCCCGCCCCGGTGAGGATGCGGGCGTAGTGCTCGCGGGCGGCGTCGAGGAACAGCGGCGCCGACGCCGACACCCCGCCCGCGATCACCACGAGGCCCGGGTCGAAGACGTCCGCGACGAGCGAGAGCCCCTCCCCCAGCCAGCGCCCCATGTCGTCGACGGCGGCGCGGGCGACCGGGTCCCCCTCGCGGGCGGCCGCGGCGACCCGCTTGCCGGTGACCCGCCCCGGGTCGACGGCGGCCTCGCGGGCCAGCCCGGACGGGCCCGGCACGTCGCCGCCCGAGAGCATCTCCAGCGCGGTGGCGCCGAGGGCGGTCCCGCTGCAGTAGCGCTCCCAGCAGCCGCGCTTGCCGCACGGGCAGGCCCGTCCGTCCGGGACGACCCGCAGGTGCCCCAGCTCGGGTGCGACGCCGTGCGCGCCGCGGAACAGCTCGCCGTCGAGCAGCAGGGCGCCACCGATCCCGGTGCCCAGCGCGATCACCAGCGCCACCGAGGCACCGGCCGCGGCGCCGTGGCGCCGCTCGGCGAGCGCGGCGGAGTTCGCGTCGTGCTCCACGACGACCGGGATCCCGCCGAGCCGGTCGCCGATCCGCTCGGCGACCGGGGCGTCGCGCCAGGACAGGTGCGGCGCGTAGCGGACCAGGCCCCGCGGGGCGTCGACGAACCCGGCGAGCGCGAGCCCGACGGCGGCGACGGTGTGCCTGCGCCGCAGCTCGTCGACGGCGCCGGCGATGGCCGCCTCCAGCGCGTCGTCGGTGCGCGGGGTCGGCGCGGAGGCGGAGTCGAGGATCTCCCCCTCGGCGTCGACGACGCCCGCGCGCACGCTGGTACCCCCGACGTCCACCCCGATGGTGCGGACGTCGGACATCCGGGGGCTCACGTCCGGTGCACCGCGATCCGCTGCACGGAGCGTCCGCCGCCGTGCGGGCGGCGGGGCTCCTGGCGCGCGGGCGGGGCGGCCTCCTCCAGCACCGCGACGAGCACGGCGAGCAGCCCGCCGGCGTGGGCGGCGAGCCGGGTGACCAGCTCCGACCGCTCCCCCCGCACGACGGCGATCAGCGCGCACACCGGGCAGGCGGTGCAGGAGCCGGCGTCGCCGGGGCCGGGGTCGCTCCCGCCGGCCCGCAGCGAGTCCGACATCGTCTCGGTGGCCGCACGCAGCCGGTCGAGCAGCGCCACCGCGGTGACCCGCAGGTCCTCCGGAATGCCGCCGTGATCGCCGCAGTGGGTGCCGCCCCGCGCGTCACGGCCGCTCACGAGGTCATCCAGGTGCCCGGGTCGGGCACGAAGGAGATCACCAGGCGGGCGTCGGAGCCGCGGCCCTCCAGCCGGGCACCGGTGGCCTCGCAGCGGCGCAGGACCGACGGCAGCGAGACCACGCGCCGGGAGAACCCGATGCCGACGACCATGTCGTCGCCGACCCGGGCGAGGTCCAGCGGGGCGTCCTGCGCGCCGGGCAGCGCCACGTCGAGCTCGAACTCGGTGTCGGCGGAGACGCCGTGACCTGCGGTGCGGCGCAGCTCCATCAACGGCCGCGGCGGGGCGCCGTCGGCGGCGCCCGCGGGGTCGTCGTCGCCGTAGACCGACAGGGCCAGCTCGCGCAGCGCACCGACACCGGTCGGCTCGGCGGCGGTGTAGCGGACCGCGGTCACCGGCACGTCCGCACCGAGCTCGCCCAGCTCGGCGAGCACGGACTGCTGCTCGGTGGCGCGTTCGCGCAGCCAGCGCGCCGCGGGCCCGCGCAGCGACGGCGGCGGGCCGGGCATCACCCGGTTCGCCAGCAGCCCGTCGACCCGCAGCTCGTGCAGGGCGAGCGCGGTCAGGGTGCGGCGGGTCTCGGCCGCGACCACCCGCTCCGGGGTCAGCACCAGCCGGATCGAGGTGCGGGAGCGGTCGGCGAGCAGGCCGCGCAGCCCGCGCAGCTGCTCGGCCAGCACCCCGAGCGCGTCGATCGTGCGGTCCCAGCCCGCGCCGTCGGCCTTGGCCCCGGCCAGCCCGGCGACCAGGCCGCGCACCGCGCGGCGGTGCGCGGGGAACAGCCGCTCCAGGTAGCCCGACAGCGCCTCGGGCAGGGTGAGCAGCCGCAGCGTCTCCGCGGTCGGCCCGCAGTCGACGACGACGACGTCGAAGCGGCCCGATTCGGCGTAGCGCTGCACCTCGACCAGCGCGAGGAGGTCCTCGACGCCGGGCAGCACGGTCAGCTCGTCGGCGACGAGCTCGTCCACCCCGGCCCCGGCGAGCATCGTGCGCAGGTGCCCCTGCAGGTCGCCCCAGGCGCCCTCGAGCAGGTGCCGGGCCTCGATGTGGGCGCCCCACAGGTTCTCGGTGACCTCGGTGGGCTCGGCGCCCAGCTCGGCGTCCAGCGCGTCGCCGAGGGAGTGCGCCGGGTCGGTGGACACGACCAGCGCGGACCGGCCGGTCCCGGCCACGTGCGCGGCCGTCGCGGCGGCCAGGGTCGTCTTGCCGACCCCGCCCTTGCCGGTGAAGAGCACGACGCGCACAGCGCGGAGCCTAACGATCGCGTCCGGGTCGCCGCCGACCGGCTCAGCCCTTCTCGACGCGGCGCTTGAGGCCCTTCAGCGCGGCGTCGATGATCACTTTCTCCGCCTTGCGACGGAGCATCCCGATCATCGGGAAGTTGACCTCGACGCTGAGCTCGTAGGTGACGGTGGTGCCGCCGGCGTCGCCGACCAGCCGGTACGCGCCGTCCTGGGCGCGCTGGATGCCGCCCTTGACCAGCGTCCAGGACACCGAGCGGTCGTCGGCGGCCCAGTCGTAGTCGAGGGTGTAGGTGTCCTTGATGGCCCCGGCGTCCATCGCGAAGCGGACCTGGCGGGCGCGGCCGTCGGCACCGGCGTCGAGGATCTCGACGCTGGTGATCTGGTCGGTCCACTCGGGGTAGGACGCGAAGTCCGCGATCACCGCCATGACCCGCTCCGGCGGGGCGTCGATGTGGATCGAGGACGAGGTCGCGTCGGCCATGGCGGGAGGCTATCCGGTGGTCAGAACCGGAGCACGTAGGGCGTGCCGTGCGCGCGGAAGTGTCCGGCGTTGACGCACTCGGTGCGGCCGATCCGCGCGCGGCGGTGCAGCGGCTGGTGCACGTGCCCGAACAGGGCGTGCGACGGCTGCTCGGCCCGGATCCGCGCGGCCAGCGGCGCGCTGGCGATCTCGGCGCGGCGGGTGACGACGTCGTAGGTCAGGCCCGGGTGCGCCGGCGGGACGTGGGTGCACAGCACGTCGGCCGGGCCGAGCGCGTCCAGGCGCGCGGTCCAGTCCTCGTGGGTCACGAAGTGCGGCCGCCAGGGGCCGGTGCGGCGCGGGTCGACCCCGGGCGGGAGCGGCACCCCGCCGAGGAAGCCGAACCGGCGACCGCCGATCTCGACCACCCGTCCGTCGGCGCGGGTGACGCCGTCGGTGTCGGGCCAGGCGTCGGGGACGTCGACGTTGCCCGGGATCGCCCAGACCGGCACCCCGAGCCCGCCCAGGACCCCGAAGACCTCGGCGTACTGCGCGGCGACGGCCTCGGCGACGGCGGCGGCCGGGTCGGTGAACCGGGCCCAGGAGCGCTCCAGCAGGCCCAGCACCTGCGCGCGCGGCGCCCCGATCCGGCGCATCCGGCCGAACTCCGCGGCCACCTCGGGCCCGAGCAGCCGGGAGATGATCCCGTTGGTCGGGTCGCGGTAGTCGATGAACTCCAGCAGGTCGCCGAGCACCAGCACCCCGTCGGCGCCCTCGGCGGCGCGGGCGAGCGGGACGGTGGCGCCGTGGACGTCGGTGACGACGTGCAGCCGCACGCTCAGGCCGTCCGGTCCGGCCGGAACGCCGACGGCGCGACGCCCGCCGGGCGCCCGCCCTCCAGGCGCCGCTTGAGCGCGAAGGCGTGCGCCTTGAACGCGCGGTGCCGCCGGTCGGACTCCGCGTGCAGCCATCGGCGGCGCCGCAACCGGCCACCGGGCGGCGGGCCGTCCGGGTCCGCGCGCAGGAAGAAGTGCAGGACGGTGCCGTCGCCCTCCGGCTCGCACCAGACCTCCATGGTCCCGACGAGCGCGCCGGTCACGGTCCAGCGCAGCCCGGCCGGTCCGCGGTCGTGCGCGACCTCGGGGCGCAGGTCGGGCCAGTACGACGGCCACCGGGCCGGGTCGGCGAACTCCGCCGCGACCCGCTCGCGGGGCACGGCCAGGAAGGTCTCGTCGATCACGTCGATCGCGGGCACCCGGTCAGCGTGCCACCCCGTGCGACGGCGCCGGTCACGGGTACCGTCGCGGCCCGGACCGGACCGGCGGCACCACCGACCGATCCGTTATGTCCGAATCGATGTACGTGGACCCTACTCTCCGGTAGGTTCTGCTCCGAGGTGTCGCCGCAGCCGTCGCGGCGACCGCGTTCAGCCTGTCGAGGCCGCCAGGAGGTCGATCCCCGTGCGTGAGTACAGCGTTCCCGCCGCGGTGTCCGTGGGAGATGAGGAATCGCTCTCGGACGCCGTGTTCGACAACGCCGCGCAGCACCCGTCGGACGTGCTCTACCGCCGCAAGGGCGCGGACGGGAACTGGTCGGAGGTGACCGCGGCCGAGTTCGGCGAGCAGGTCACCCGGATCGCCGCCGGGCTGGTCGCCGCGGGTGTGCAGGCCGGGGACCGGGTCGCGCTGCTGTCGCGGACCCGGTACGAGTGGACCCTGTTCGACTACGCGATCCTCGCCGCGGGCGGGGTCACCGTGCCGATCTACGAGACGTCGTCGCCGGACCAGATCTCCTGGATCGTGTCCGACTCCGGCGCCGTCGGGATCGTCGTGGAGACCGCCGAGCACGCCGCGTCGGTGGAGAAGGTCCGCGGAGACCTGCCCGAGCTGCGCACCGTCTGGCAGATCGAGCCGGCCGCGTCGGCCCCGGACGCCCCCTCGGCGGTCGAGCAGCTGCGCGGCCTCGGCGCGGACACCCCCGACGACGTGGTGCACGCCCGGCGCGGCGGGGTGCGCGCCGACGACCTGTGCACCCTGATCTACACCTCGGGCACCACCGGTCGCCCCAAGGGCTGCGAGCTGACCCACCGCAACCTGATCGCCGAGATCCGCACGATCGCGGCGACGATCCCGCACCTGTTCGAGCCCGGGGACTCGGTGCTGCTGTTCCTGCCGCTCGCGCACGTGTTCGGCAAGGCCATCCAGTGCGGCTGCCTGTCCACCCGCACGGTCGTCGGCCACTCCCCCGACGTGAAGACCCTGCTGCCCGACCTGGCGGACTTCCGGCCGACCTTCCTGCTCGCGGTGCCGCGGGTGTTCGAGAAGGTCTACAACGGCGCGCGGCTCAAGGCCCACAACGACGGCAAGGGCAAGATCTTCGACGCGGCCGCCGACACCGCGATCGCCTACTCCGAGGCGCTCGACGCGGGCGGGCCCGGCCTGCTGCTCAAGGCCCGGCACGCGCTGTTCGACAAGCTCGTCTACGGCAAGCTGCGCGCCGCCGTCGGCGGCCGGGTCAAGGCCGCGGTGTCCGGCTCGGCCCCGCTCGGGGGCCGGCTCGGGCACTTCTTCCGCGGCATCGGGCTGCCCGTGCTGGAGGGCTACGGCCTGACCGAGACCTCCGCGGGCATCACCCTGAACACCGTCGACGCCCAGCGCGTCGGCTCGGTGGGCCGCCCGGTCCCCGGCTGCGCGGTCCGGATCGCCTCGGACGGCGAGATCATGCTGCGCGGCGACATCGTCTTCCGCGGCTACTGGAAGAACGAGGAGGCCTCGAAGGAGGCCCTGGAGTCCGACGGCTGGTTCCACTCCGGCGACATCGGCGAGCTCGACGACGCCGGCTTCCTCACGATCACCGGCCGCAAGAAGGAGATCATCGTCACCGCCGGCGGCAAGAACGTCGCGCCGGCCGTGCTCGAGGACCGGCTGCGGGCGCACCCGCTGGTCGGGCAGTGCATCGTGATCGGCGACCAGAAGCCGTTCATCTCCGCGCTGGTCACCATCGACCCGGACGCCCTGCCGGGCTGGCGCGAGCGCAACGGCAAGCCCGCGGGCGACGGCAGCTCGGCCGCCGACCTCGTCGACGACCCGGAGCTGCGCGGCGAGATCGCGGCCGCGGTCGAGGACGCCAACCAGGCCGTCTCGCGGGCCGAGCAGATCCGCAAGTTCACGATCCTGCCGCACGACTTCAGCGAGGCCGGCGGCGAGCTGACGCCGACGATGAAGGTCAAGCGCAAGGTCGTCGTGGAGTCCTACTCCGGCGAGATCGAGGCGCTCTACGCGGGGACCACCGCCGACAAGGGCTGACCCCCCGCCGTCGACGACGGGTCGTGCACTCAGCGCGGCCCGTCGTGGCCGGTCAGGAAGCCGTGCAGGCGCGCCGCCGACGACGGCCCGCCCCAGACCCGCCGGACGCGGGCCCGTCCGGCGCGGCCCATCGCCGTCGCCCGGGCGGGGTCGGCGAGCAGGTCGGCGACCCGGTCGGCGACGGCGGCGACGGCACGTCCCGGCACGACGTGGCCGGTCACACCCTCCTCGACGGTCTCCGGCGCGCCGCCGGAGTCCCCCGCGACGACGGGCAGCCCCGACGCCGCGGCCTCCAGCAGCGCGATCCCCAGCCCCTCGACGTCGAGCCCGCCGAGGTGGGTGCGGCACGGCAGGGCGAACACGTCCCCGGCGGCGTGGTGCGCGGCGAGCTCGGCGGCCGGGACCCCGCCGGTGAGCACGACGGCGTCGGCCACCCCGGCCCGTGCCGCCAGTGTGCGCAACCGGTCCCGGTAGGGTCCGCCGCCGACGAGCAGCAGCCGGGCGCCCGGCACCCGGCGGCGGATCCGCGGCAGCGCCGCGACCAGCACGTCCTGGCCCTTGCGCGGCACCAGCCGGGACACGCACGTCACGACGGGTGCGTCGCCGAGCCGGTACCGGGTCCGGACCGCGGCGCGGGCGTCCGGGTCGGGTGCGAAGCGGACGGTGTCCACCGGGGGCGGCAGGACCTCCAGCGCCGCGTCCGGGCCCAGCGCGCCGGCGAGCCGGCCGCGGGTCCAGCGCGACACCGTGGTGACGACGTCGGCGTCGCGGCCGATCCGGTGCAGCGCCCGGCGCGCGCCGGGCAGCATCGACCAGCCGACCTCGTGGCCGTGCGTGGTGGCGACGACCCGCTCCACCCCGGCCCGGCGGCGCAGGTACGGGCCGAGCAGCCCCAGCGGCGCGGCCGCGCCGAACCAGACGGTCCCGGCGTCGTGCTCGCGGGCCAGCTCCGCGGCGCGCCGGGCGACCTCGGGGACCGGCAGCATGAGCGACGACCGGTGCCGGTGCACGGGGAACGGCAGCGCGGCGTCGTGGTCGGCGGCGCCGCGCCAGGCGGGCGCGTGGACCGCGAGCGAGTCCGGCGGGAGCGCGCGGGCGAGGTCGGACAGGTAGGACTGGATGCCGCCGGGCCGGGGCGGGAAGTCGTTGGTCACCAGCAGCGTGCGCGCCACGGTCGGCGACGCTAGTCCTCGGCGGGGCGCCGGCCGCCGGTGGTCACCGGCGGACGGGGCGGCGGGGGTCGGGACGGCGGCTCCGCACGCGCGCTGCGCGTCGGGGATGCGGGCCGCCGTCCGACACTCCGGGGAGCGGACGAGTTCCGCGTCCTCACCGTTGCGTGACCGGATCGGTCGCCCGCCGGGGTGGCACTGCTCCGTACGAGTGGTGGTGCTCGCTCGACGGCACAGTTGGTGAGGATGTCGTGCTGTTCAGGTGAACGAGCGCGGCGGCCCGCGGTGACGGCCCCGCCCCGGTTTTTCTCCGGCGCGGCCATTCTGTCGGACCCCTCCCCTAGCGTCCGCGGTGCTCGACCACCTCGGGTCCGACGAAGGAGGAGCCATGATCGTCGACTGCGATCGCTGCGAGGTCCGCGGTGCCGCGTGCGGTGTCTGCGTCATCGGGGTGCTGCTGGAGGTCCCGGAGGACGACCGGCCGATCCCCTACCTTCCCGTCGACCTGCCGGCCGGCACGGTGGCCACGACCGTCGCCCCGCTGGAGTTCGCCGAGCCGGAGCGCCGGGCACTGCAGGTGCTGGCCGAGGGCGGCCTCATCCCGCACCTGCGCCTGGTCGAGCCGGGCGCACCGGCGCCCGGTCGAGCCGGGCGTACGGCGCTGCCGATGCCGGTGGTCCCGCCGGCCGGGCACGGGCCCCGGCACCGTGACGTGGGGTGAGCGCTCACCCGCCGAGGCGGCGCAGCAGCACCGCGGACGCCACGGTGTGCGCGCCCCGGCGGCGCACCGAGCGCACGATCTCCTGGTCCGACGTCGCGACCAGCAGCGGCCGGCCCGCCGGCTCGGCGGCGACGAGGTCGCGGACGACGTCGTCGGCGATCACCCCGGCGTCGCTGAACAGCACCCGCACCCCGCGGCTGCCGCGCACCGGCGCGGCGATCACGGCGGCCCCGTCGAACACCACGGTGATCTCGGCCCCCGTGCGGGCACCCAGTGCGCCGAGCTGGGCCACCAGCCGGGAGCGCTGGTCGGCCAGCGGCAGGTCCGGGTAGCCGGTCTTGCTGACGTTGTAGCCGTCGACGATGAGGTGCACCGACGGCACGGTCAGCAGCGCGTCCAGCGCGGCCAGCCCGTCGACGGGGGCCGCGACGCGTGCGCCGGTCCCGCGGTCGCCCGTTCCCGCGACGAGGTCCGCCGGCCGCGGTCCGCCCGCGCCGACGTCGAGCTCGCGGCGCAGGCCCGAGATCGCGCCGCTGACGGTGTCCAGCAGCAGCTCCAGGCGCACCTCGTCGCCGCGCCGGGCCTCGCGGGCGGCCTGGCGGGCGGCGGCGACCTGACCGGCCGCGGCGTCGGCCCGGCGGCGTTCCCGGTCGGCCCGCTCGCGCTCGGCGGCGGTCTCGGCACGGGAGCGGGCGAGCTCGTCGTCGACGCCGCCGCGCAGCCGCGCGACCTCCTCCTCCAGCTCGGTGCGGGCGTCGAGTGCGGCACGCAGCCGCGCGCCCTGGTCGCTGACCCGGCGGCGCATCTGCTGGTACTCGGTCTCCCGCTCCCCGACGAGCGCCCGTGCGCGTTCCCGTTCCTCGACCAGCTCGGCCCGGGCCCGTTCGAGCTCGGCGGTGAGCTTGTCGACCTTGGCCAGGGCCTCGTCGCGCTCGGCGCGCAGGTTCGCCAGGTCCGCGGTCTGCCCCACCTCGGCGACCCGCCGGTGCGCGAGCGGATCGGCGGTGAGCAGCGCGACCGCGGCCGCGTCGAGCTTGTCGACGGGTGCGGGCAGCGGATCCGCGACGGACGCGGCCTCCGCGGCGGGGGCCGACCCGTCCATCGGTGATGCGGCTGCGTGCTGCGCCGCGGGACGGCCGGACGGGCCGGCTGCCTCCGCGGCTCCGGTGTCCCCGGTGGATGCCCCGGGTCCGCCCGGGGGGGCGGGCGGGTCGCCGGCGGGTCGTGTCGTGGCGGGCTCGGGCAGCTCCAGCTCACCGGGCCGGTTCTCGGCCCACCACGCCACCACGGCCGCCCGGAACGCCGTGTCCTGCTGCAACCGGGCCACCAGTACCTGCCCGCCGAGACGGGCCCGCTTGGCGGGGGTGAACCGGGCGAAGCGGCGTAGCGGGGTGGGGACGTCCCCGGGCGGCAGCCCGCCCAGCGCGGTACCCGCGATCTCGGCGAGCCGGGCCCGCAGCGGGGCGGGCAGCTCCGGCCAGTCGCTCGCGGCCGGGTCCGCGGCGCACGACGGGACCCCGGAGCACGTGGGCTCCGGTCGCTCCGTGTCGTCGTACGCCATCGGTCCAGGTTATCCCCGCCCGGCCCGGATCGCCGTCGGCGTGCCCGTCCGCAGCCGGGACGTCCCCGGATCGGTGTCCGCGCCCCGGCTCCCCCGGACCGGGGCCGGGTGTTCGAACATACTGTCGGACCCCACGGCTACGGTGCAGGGCGTGACCTCCTGCTCCCCGCAGCTCACCTTCGACGAGCTGGGCACGCCACTGCGTGACGTCACCTTCTGCGTGGTCGACCTGGAGACCACCGGCGGCAGCCACCGGACCGACGCCATCACCGAGGTCGGCGCCGTCGCGGTGCGCGGCGGCAGCCGGATCTCCGAGCTCGGCACCCTCGTCGACCCGGGTGTACGGGTCCCGGCCGACATCACCCGGCTGACCGGTATCACGAACGCGATGCTGCACGACGCGCCACCGCTGGGTGCGGTCCTGCCCTCGGTGCTCGACATGCTCCGCGGCGCGGTGCTGGTGGCCCACAACGCCCCGTTCGACACGGGGTTCCTCAAGGCCGCCTGCGAGCGCCTCGAACGCCCCTGGCCCGGCCCGCCGGTCCTGTGCACCGCCCGGCTCGCCCGGGCCGTGCTCCCGCACGCCGAGTGCCCCAGTGTGAAGCTGGGCGCGCTGGCCCGGCACTTCGGCTGCGCCACCACCCCGGACCACCGGGCGCTGACCGACGCCCGGGCGACCGTCGAGGTGCTGCACCACCTGCTGGAGCGGATCGGGAACCTGGGTGTGCAGAGCCTGGAGGAGCTGCTGCAGCTCGTCCGTGACCGGGCCCCGCACCGGCCCACCACCACCCAGCGGCGCCGCAGGCACCTGGCGAACGACGTGCCCTCGGAGCCCGGTGTGTACCTGTTCCGCGGCGGCGACGGCCAGGTGCTCTACGTCGGCACCAGCGGCGACCTCCACCGGCGGGTGCGGTCGTACTTCACGGCCGGGGAGAAGCGCCGCCGGGTCCGCGACATGCTCGCCCGCGCCGAGAAGGTCGACACGGTGGTCTGCGCGCACGCCCTGGAGGCCTCTGTGCGCGAGCTGGCGCTCATCGCCGCGCACCGCCCGCCGTACAACCGGCGCTCGCGCAACCCCGGCCGGGCCTACTGGGTGGCGCCGACGGCGGAGGCGTTCCCGCGGCTGTCGGTCGTCGCCACCCCGCGGGCGGGTGCCCTGGGCCCGTTCGGGTCGCAGCGGGCCGCGACCGACGTGCTCGACGCGGCACTCGACGCACTGCCGCTGCGCCGGTGCACGATCCGGATCCCGGCCCGGAACCCGTCGGCGACGCCGTGCGCGCTGCACGAGCTGGGCCGCTGCGCGGCCCCGTGCGCCGGGCTGCAGCCCGTCGAGGACTACGCGCCCGCCGTGCACGCCTGGCGCGACCTCGTCGCGGGGCGGGACGACGGCCCGCTGCGGGTGCTGGCCACGGAGGTCGACGACCGGTCGGCCGGCGGGCGTTACGAGGCGGCCGCACGGGCCCGGGACCGGTTGGCCACGCTGGCCGCCGGGGTCGACCGGGGCGGCACCCTGGCCGCGCTCGCGGGCATCGACGAGCTGGTCGGTGCCCGGCCCGACGGCCGGGGCGGCTGGGAGCTCGCCGTCCTGCGCCACGGACGGCTCGCCGCGGCGGGCAACGCCCCGCGCGGGGTGCGGCCGATGCCGGTCGTCGAGGCGCTGCGGACCGGCGCGCAGACGGTCCTGCCCGGCGACGGGCCGCTGCGCGGGGCCCCGTCGGAGGAGGTCCGGATCCTGCACCGCTGGCTCACCACCGGCGGGACCCGGCTGGTGTACTGCGACCCGCCCTGGGCGGAGCCGGCACGGGGCGGGGGTGCCTGGCGGGAGTGGGCCGACCGGGCCCGGGAGGCGTCGCACCGCACCGGTGACCGCTCCCCGGACGAGCCCGCCGGGGTCTGAGGACGTACGACGGCGGCCCCGCCGGAGACCGTGTCTCCGGCGGGGCCGCCGTGGAGTGCTTCCGGGCCGGGGCCCGGACCGTGCTCAGTCGCGCGGCTGCTGCGGACGACCGCCGTCGTCCGGGCGGCCCGCGAGCTCACCGCTGCGGGACTCGAGCTCCGCCCGCGCCTCGTGGCGCCGGCGGGACTCCTCGAGCTCCCGCTCGTGGGCCTCGTGGCGGGCCACGGCCAGCGCACGGGACTCCTCGACCGGGTCCGGCGTGAGCAGCGAACCGGACACCGGCTCACCTGCCGACCCGAGCTGGTTCATCCGCTTGGGCACCGAGGCGCCCTGGTACTCCAGCGGGATCGCGTGACCGTGCGCGTCGACACCGCCCAGCGGCTGGTGCACCTCGATGAACTCACCGTGCGGGAGCCGCTTGATGATGCCCGTCTCGATGCCGTGCTCCAGCACCGCGCGGTCCGACCGCTGCAGACCGATGCACCAGCGGTAGGCCACCCAGTACACGATCGGCGGCACGACGAGCAGACCGATGCGGCCGGCCCACGTGGTCGCGTTCAGCGAGATGTGGAAGAAGTACGAGATCCAGTCGTTGAACCCGCACATCACGAGCCACAGGTAGAACGAGATCGCCATGGCGCCGAGCGCGGTCCGGACCGGGACGTCGCGCGGACGCTGCAGCAGGTTGTGCAGCGCGTCGTCGCCGGTGAAGCGCCGTTCGATGGCCGGGTAGGCCCCGGCCAGCACGAACAGCACCGGCAGGAAGCCCGCGGTGGGGATGAACGCCGCCGGGATCGTGTACGTCCCGAACAGGTAGAACTCCCACGGCGGGAAGATCCGGCCCATGCCCTCGGACCACAGCATGTAGAAGTCCGGCTGCGACCCGGCGGAGATGTGCGAGGCGTCGTACGGGCCGAGGTGCCAGATGGGGTTCATCTGGAACAGGCCCGAGATCAGCGTCAGCACACCGGCGACGACGAAGAAGAACGCGCCGCCCTTCGCCGCGAACTGCGGCATGATCCGCACACCGACGACGTTGTTCTCGGTCCGGCCCGGGCCGGGGAACTGGGTGTGCTTCTGGTACCACACCAGGCCGAGGTGCACGGCGATCAGCGCGAGGATGATGCCGGGCAGGATCAGCACGTGGATGATGTAGAGCCGCGGGATGATCTCGGTCCCGGGGAACTCGCCGCCGAACAGCGCCCAGTGCACCCAGGTGCCCATGATCGGCACGGTCAGCGTGATGCCCGAGGCGATCCGCAGCCCGACGCCCGAGAGCAGGTCGTCCGGCAGGGAGTAGCCGGTGAAGCCGGCGAAGGTGCCCAGCAGGATCAGGACGACGCCGATGGTCCAGTTGGCCTCGCGCGGCTTGCGGAACGCGCCGGTGAAGAACACCCGGAACATGTGGATGATCATCGCCGCGACGAAGAGCAGCGCCGCCCAGTGGTGCAGCTGACGCATGAACAGGCCGCCGCGGACCTCGAGCGAGATCTCCAGCGCGGACTCGTAGGCCCGCGACATGTGGACGCCGCGCAGCGGGTCGTACGGCCCGTTGTAGACGACCTCCTGCATGGAGGGGTCGAAGAACAGCGCCAGGTAGGTGCCCGACAGCAGCACGATGATGAAGCTGTACAGGGCGATCTCGCCCAGCATGAACGACCAGTGGGTCGGGAAGACCTTGTTGAACTGCTTCCGGAGCCCCGCCGCCGCGTGGTACCGCTGGTCCGCCTGGTCGAGTGCCGCGCCGCCCTTGGCCGCGAGGCCACCCGAGGAGGTGGTGGGTGTCGTGATCGAACTCATGTCGTCTTCGGCCTCTCCCAGAACGCGGGTCCGACGGGCTCCACGAAGTCGCTGCGGGCGACGAAGAAGCCCTCCTCGTTCACCGTGATCGGCAGCTGGGGCAACGGCCGGGCGGCCGGCCCGAAGACGGGCTCGGCGTCCTGCGTGGCCAGGAACTGCGACTGGTGGCACGGGCAGAGAATGCGGTTGTCCTGCGCCTGGAACAGCGAGGTCGGGCACCCGAGGTGGGTACAGACCTTCGACCAGGCGTAGTAGTCACCATAGTTGAAGTTCTCCTGACCGGGACGCTTGGTGACCTCGGTCCCGGGGCGGAGACGGATGAGCATGACCGGCGCGTCCGAGGCGCGCTGCGCCGCGAGGAGCTCCTCCTCGTTGCCCCGCTCGCTCTCGCGGTACGGGAAGACGGTCATCATGGCACCCGGCTCCATGTCCTCGGGTCGCACGCGCGCGATCTCGGACAGGATACCCGTGTCGGTGCGCAGGTATACCGTCTCGCCGCTCTCCGGACGCCAGCCCGTGTGCCACAGCGGGGAGTCGTCACCCTCGGCCCACGGGTTGCGGATGATGCCGCCGAGCGCGACGACACCGGTGCCGATACCGGCCACGGCCGCGGCCAGACCCGCACTGCGGATGATCAGCTTGCGGCGCCCGATCGTGGTGCCCTTGCCCGCGTCGGCGACCTGGGCCAGGAAGGTGGCGCGGTCGACGTCGGTGGACGGACCGTCGTGGCGCTGCTGGACCGAGGTCTCCTCCGGGAACAGCTTCTTCACCATCTGGATGACCGCGATGCCGATGGAGAGCACCGAGAACCCGAAGGTGAAGCCGATGACCGGGGTGTAGAGGTTGTAGAGCTCCACGCCGGGCTCGCCGGCGTTGACGTACTCCCACGGCCACGCGATGAACGCGACCACGAAGGCGATCATGGAGATCGCCGAGATGATGAACCACAGCGCGACCGAACGCTCGGCGCGCTTCTCCGCGCGGGTCCCCGGGATCGGGAACGCCGGCGTGTTGTGCACGACCTCGACCTCGTCGAGCTCGCCGGCCAGAAGGGCCAGCTGCTCGGGCGACATCGCGTCGAGCTCCTCCTTGGTCGGACGACGGTCCGACCCGGTGCTGACATCGCTGCTCAACTCTTCGCCCCCAACCAGATGGCGAACCCGACCAGACCGGACATCACGACGGCGAACATGAAGATGCCCTCGGCCGTCGGACCGAGACCCAGCAGCGAGTAGCCGCCCGGGTCGTTGGCGTTGTTCACCGACTTGATGTACGCGATGATGTCCTGCTTCTCCTGCGGCGTGAGCTGCTGGTCGGAGAAGCGCGGCATGTTCTGCGGACCGGTCTGCATCGCGGTGTAGATCTGCTCCTCGCTGGCCGGCTCGAGCGCGGGAGCGTACTTGCCGGACGACAGCGCGCCGCCGACACCGGTGAAGTTGTGGCACGAGGCGCAGTTCAGGCGGTACAGCACGCCGCCGCGACCCGGGTCGTCGCCGCGCAGGGCCTCGCCGGTCGCGGCCGGGGTGACCGGCCCGCCGCCGTTGGCCTGCACGAACGCGCCCAGCGCCTCGAGGTTCGCCCGGCCCTCCTGGGTCTCCGGGTCGAAGATCGGCAGCGGGTGCTTGCGGGCCGCCTGGGCCTCCTGGCGCGCCATCGGCATACGCCCCGAGGACACCTGGAAGTAGACCGCCGCGTCACCGACGCCGATGAGGCTCGGGCCGCGGTTCTCGACGCCCTGCAGGTTCGCACCGTGGCAGGTGATGCAGGTGTTGTTGTAGAGCTGCTCGCCCTTGGCGATCAGCGCGGTGTCCTGCTGCGCCTGGGCGACCTGCGGCTGCGGCGCGAAGGCGGCGTAGAGGAAACCGACGGACAGCAGGCCCAGCCCGATGGCGAGGGCGCCGGCGATGCGGCGCTTCAACTTGCCGTGCGGACGGGTGCGGCCCCCGGCCTTCTCGTCCGGCCGGGCGGCCGGTGGTGGGTTCTGGTTCTCGGTCATCGCTGGGGGACTTCCAACCTCGACGTCGTGGCGGGTGCTGTCAGGGAACGGGCGGCGCGATCGGTCAGCGGATGAAGTAGATCGTGGCGAACAGCCCGATCCACACCACGTCGACGAAGTGCCAGTAGTACGACACCACGATCGCCGCGGTGGCCTGGGCGGGCGTGAACTTGCTGAGCCTCGTGCGGATGATCAGGTACACGAACGCGACCAGGCCGCCGACCACGTGCAGCCCGTGGAAGCCGGTCGCCAGGTAGAACACCGATCCGTAGGCGCTGGAGGCGATCGTCGTGCCCGAGTGCACCAGCTCGTAGTACTCGTAGGCCTGCCCCAGCACGAAGATCGTGCCCATGACCAGCGTCACCGCGTACCAGCGGCGCAGTCCGAACACGTCGCCGCGCTCGGCCGCGAACACGCCGAACTGACACGTGAACGAGGACGCGACCAGGATGATCGTGATCGTGAGCGCGTAGGGGACGTTGAGTTCCGTGGGCGGCGGCGGCCAGGGGCCGTCGTTCTGCGCCCGCGCGGTGAAGTACATCGCGAACAGCCCGGCGAAGAACATCAGCTCGCTGGAGAGCCAGACGATGGTGCCGATGCTGACCAGGTTGGGGCGGTTCAGCGAATGGATCCGCGCGCTGATGTTGGGTGCCGCTGTCGTCACGTCGGGCATTATGACCCGAGCCGAACTTCTACGGCTTGTCGGGATACCCCTCGCCACATCACGATCGGCGAACGGACCCCATGATCACCGAACTCTTCGCCTGGTCGGGGCGACCGGGGGGCCGCCGGACGGCCCCGTCCCGGACCGCCGGCACGACAACGTTCGGGGGCGACGGAGGGTTCCCCTAGTATCCCCGGCGTGAGCGGACGAGCGGCAGAGATCGGCAGCGCGGCCGGATCGGTGACGGGGACCAGCACGGTGCTGGTCTACAGCCACCGTCCCGAGGTCCGCGAGAGCATCATCGAGGCGGTCGGGCGGCGGCCCGCGCCGGACGTGGGCCGGGTGCGCTGGGTGGAGGCGGCCGGCATCGCCGAGGTCCTCGCCGCCTGCGACGCGGGCGAGGCCGACCTGCTGGTCCTCGACGGCGAGGCGCAGCCGACCGGCGGGATGGGCGTGGCCAAGCAGCTGCGTCACGAGATCGTCGACTGCCCCCCGATCGTGCTGACCGTCCGCCGCCGCGACGACCGCTGGCTCGCCACCTGGTCGGAGGCGGACGCGGTGCTCGTGCACCCGCTCGACCCGATCGAGGCGGCCGAGGTCGTCGCGCAGGTCCTGCGCGACCACCGGCCCGGCACCCTGACCCCGCAGCAGTAGCGAGACAGAGGACACCTCACGTCGTGAGCGCACCCACCTGGCCCTCCGTGATCGGCCGCCTGATGCGCGGCGAGGACGTCACCGCCGACGAGGCGACCTGGGCGATGGGTCAGGTCTTCGCCGGCGACGCGACCCCGGCGCAGCTCGCCGGGTTCCTCGTGGCGCTGCGTGCGAAGGGCGAGACGCCCGCGGAGATCTCGGGCATGGCCGACGCGATGCTGGCCCACGCGCTGCGGGTGCACGTGCCCGGGCGCTCGGTCGACGTCGTCGGCACCGGCGGGGACCAGGCGCACACGGTGAACATCTCCACGATGGCGGCGATCGTCGTCGCGGCGGCGGGTGCGCCGGTGGTCAAGCACGGCGGGCGCGCGGCGTCGTCGCAGTGCGGGACGGCCGACGTGCTGGAGGAGCTGGGCGTCGCGATCGAGCTGACCCCGTCCGCGGTCGAGCGGTGCGCCGCGGAGCTGGGGATCGCGTTCTGCTTCGCGCAGTCCTTCCACCCCGCCATGCGCTACGCCGGCGGTGTCCGTCGCGAGCTCGGCGTCCCGACCGCGATGAACCTGCTCGGGCCGCTGTCCAACCCGGCCCAGCCGGAGACCGGCCTGATCGGCTGCGCCGACCCCCGGCACGCCGCGACGATGGCCGAGGTCTTCGCCCGGCGCGGCAAGTCGGTACTGGTGGTGCGCGGCGACGACGGGCTCGACGAGCTGACCACCACCGGGCGCAGCACGGTCTGGATCAGCGACGGCGGCACCGTCCGCGAGGAGCGGCTGGACCCGGCCGACCTCGGGGTCGGCGTGGCCACCGCCGAGGACCTGCGCGGCGGCACCCGGCAGGTCAACGCCGCCGTCGTCCGCGACCTGGTGGCCGGCAAGACCGGACCGGTGCGCGACGCCGTGCTGCTCAACGCCGCCGGGGCGCTCGCCGCGCACCGCGGGGTCGGTGCGGACCTCACCGCGTCGGTCGGGGCGGCGCTCGACGCCGTCGCCGAGGCGGTGGACTCCGGTGCCGCCGCGGACCTGCTGGCCCGCTGGGCCGCGCTCTCGACCGAGCTCGCGTCGGCCTGACCCGCGGGGGCCGGGCTCAGTCGAGCCCGATGGCGAACGCGGCGTCGGTGTCGGCCTTGGAGTAGGACCGGAACGCGATGTGGGTGTCGGTCCCGACGACGCCGTCGATCCGGCTGAGCCGGTTGGCGATCACGTCGGCGAGCTGCTCGTGCTCGCGCACCTTGACGATCGCGATCAGGTCCACGTCACCGGCGCAGGAGTAGACCTCCGAGACGCCGTCGAGGTCCGCGATGGCCTGCGCGGTCTCGGGGATCCGGTCGGCGGCGGTGTGCACCAGGACGATCGCGGTGATCACGGTGGGGCTCCCCCTCGGGTCAGGGCGTGGCGGACACCGATGAGGCTAGTGGGGGCATCCCCTGTGGCGCAGGCCGCATCCGGTTGCTACTGTGATCGTCATGCGCACCGTCGAGCACACCCTTGCTCCGGCCGCAGCGCTGCCCGCACGACTTCTCGCGGTAGTAGCACTGCGCGTCGGCTGATCCAGGCCGCCGACGCGCCCGCGCCGCAATCCCGGCGCTTCCCTCCCGCACACCGCGGTGAGGATCCACGAGACCTGGCTCGCGTTCCCGCTTCTCTCTCGCGCAACGCATGGAGCCACACGATCATGAGCATCACCGCCGACCGTCCCACGACCACCACCACCTTCTCCTTCCCCACCGGTTCCGGTGGCGCCGCGGACATCGCGTCCCGGATGCCCCGCCGGCACACCGTCGTCACCGGCGACGGGATGGCCGGGGTCATGCAGATCGCCTCGGCGCTGCAGAGCTGCGGCCGCACGCTGCGCGAGTTCTGCGTCGACGTCCGTGAGGGCGTCGCCTACAGCTCGGTCACCTGCACCATGTCGATGACCCCCGACGAGGCCGACGACTTCTCCCGCGGCATGGGCGCGATGTCCTGCGTCATGGCGGTCGACCCGTACTGAGCCGTACGGCGGCCGTGCGGGAACCGGCCGCTACGACCGCGAGCTGTGGCGGCGGGCGGCGTCCAGCATCTCCGCCCGGTCCGCGATCTTGACCCGGTCGGTGCCGCCGCGCCGCTCCCCCAGGGCGAGCTCGGCGGAGTCGAGACGCAGCCAGTCCTCCCACAGCACGGGGTCGACGCCGTAGGAGCGCATCCGCTCGACGACGGCGTCGCCGCCCGGCCGCGGCGGCGTCGACAGGGTCGGCAGGTCGGCCAGCACCGACTCCGCGGTCTGCGCGCCGTCGCCCTTGTTGGTGCCGATCACGCCGGTCGGGCCCCGCTTGATCCACCCGGCCACGTAGCTGCCGCGCACCGGCTCCCCGCCGAGCAGCACCCGTCCCGCGTCGTGCGGGACGGTGCCGGTGGCCGCGTCGAACGGCAGCCCCTCGATGGGCTCGCCCGCGTAGCCGATGGCCCGCACGACCAGGCCCGCGTCCAGGGTCTCCCGCTCCCCCGTGCCACGCACCCGGCCGTCGTCGCCGAGGGCGTTGCGTTCGATCTCGACGGCGCCGACGCGGCCGGTGCCGTCGTCGACGAGCCGGACCGGGGACCGCAGGAACCGCAGGTGGATCCGCCGGGGCGCGCCGGTGGAGGACCGGCGGGCCCATTCGGTGAGCATCTCGATGTTCTGGCGCATCCGGCGTTCCTCCGGCTCGGCCACGCCCGCGGCGAGCAGGCCGTCGTCGTGCACCACGACGTCGACGTCGTCGAGGCCGCCGAGACCGCGCAGCTCGGCGGGGGTGAACTTCACGTGCAGCGGGTCGCGCCGGACCAGTACGTGCACGTCGGTGACCGCGCTCGCCCGCAGCGCGTCGAGCACCGCGTCGTGCGCGTCGGTGGCGGCGAGGTCGTCGGCGGGGCGGGCCAGGACCCGCGCGACGTCGACGGCGACGTTCCCCGCGCCGACCACGACCACGCCGGGGCGGTCGAGCAGCGGGCCGGGACCGACCGCGTCGGGGTGCCCGCAGTACCAGGACACGAACGCGCCGGACCCGACCGAGCCCGCGAGGTCCTCCCCCGGGACGCCGAGGTCGCGGTCGACCGCGCTGCCCGTCGCGTGCACGACGGCGTGGTAGTGCTCCCGCAGCGCCTCCCCCGGGATGCCGCCGGGGCCGACGTGGACGTTGCCGAGGAACCGGACACGGTCGCTGTCGTCGAAGGTCCGCACCAGCGCGCGGATGACCGACTTCATCTTCACGTGGTCGGGGGCGACGCCGTAGCGGACCAGACCGTAGGGCGCGGGCAGCCGGTCGATCACGTCGACGTGCACCGACGGGTCACCCGCCAGCAGCGCCTCGGCCGTGTACAGACCGGACGGTCCGGACCCGATGACGGCGATCCGGTGGGGTCGTGGGGCGGGGACCTGCGGGGTCGACACGTGCGCACCTCCGAGCCGGGGACGGTGACGACGCTAACAGCGACGACCCGTCCGGGCGATCATCGGCGCAGCGCGGTGCCGACGGCGCGCACCGCGGTCCGCCCGTCGGGCAGCAGCAGCTCCGTGCCCAGGGTGCGGAACCGGCGGCCGTCGCGGATCGCGACGGTGCGGGCCCGCAGCCGGTCGGTGACCTGCACCGGACGCAGGAACTCCACCGTCGTGGACAACGGCCGGGCGTCCGCGGCGCCGGGGTGCGCGGACTGGACCGCGGCGGCGAGCCCGGACAGGACCGCGCCGTGGGTGGTGCCGTTGAGGTTCGTCGTCGACGGGCCGGGGGTGAACACGACGTCGCCGTCGGCGTCGCGCTCGAGGTGCTCGGTCCGCAGCCGGGTGGCGTCGAACGGCGGCAGCGCGGCCCGGGCGTCGGTGCCGGCGGCGGTGGTCCCCGTCGCGGGCGCGGTCGCGAGCCCGCCGGGGCCCGCGGGGGCACCGGTCAGCGCGAAGGTGGCGACGACGTGCGCGACGGCGACCCCGGTGTCGTCGCGCATCTCGGCCCGGCCGACGCCGACCTCGTCGTCGAGGTGCAGCAGCATCAGCTCGGCGCGCAGCCACCGCGCGTCCGGTGCGGGGACCCCGGCCGCGTCCAGGCGCAGGTCGACGGTGGGCGCGCCTCCGGTGAGCCGCGCCGTGGAGAAGACGAGGTAGCCGAGGCCCGCGTCGGCCAGCAGCGCCGGGAGCACCGGGAGGACCCGGCCGTCGGCGGTGCGGACGCCGTCGTGCAGCGGGGCGCGCACCACCACGCGCTCCGGGGTCGACGACGGGTCGGGAGCCATCCCGAGACCCGACTCGACCGGCGCGCGCCGCAGCCGCTCCCGGGTGCCCGGTGCGGGCCTGGTCGGCTTCGGCTGCGTCGTGCCGGTCATGATCCCATCGTGCGTCACCCCGGGGACGCTCCCGGCCCCGGGTCCCGGTACCAGGCGGTGAGCAGCTCGGCCTCGTCGTCGACGGCGCGCCGGTCGGCGGCGTCGAGCGGGGTGAACGGGGTGGTGGCGACGCGGCCGTCGCGGTGCTCCCAGGTGCCGGCGACCCGGCCGTGCAGCAGGAACACCGGCGCCGAGCGGGGCCGGGTCGTGGCGAACACGTGGTGGCGGTGCTCGGCGGGCACGATCCCGGTGGCCGCGGCGTGCCCGAGCAGCAGCACCGCGTCGTAGGGGCCGAGGAAGCGCACCGGCAGCGGGGCGCCGGGCCCGGGCAGCGGGGCGCGCGGCACGTCGAGCAGCGCGGTGCCGTCCTCGGCCGCGAACGGGCGCAGGTCCTCCCCCGCCAGGGCTGCGCGGGCGACGCGGACCGGCCAGCCGGCGAACCGCGCGACGTCCGGCGCGGACGCGGGCCCGAAGGCCCGCAGGTAGCGGCGGGCCAGCGCGGCCCGTGCCGCGGCGGGGCCGGGCTCCGGGCCGGGCGCGGCCAGGCCGTAGACGTGGGCGCGCGGGGTCGCCCAGGTGCCGGCGGGCGGGATCCGCACGAGCCCGACCCAGTGCTGCACGCCGGGGAAGACACCCGCGGGCAGGCCCGCGTCGGCGAGTGCGGCGGTGATCTCGGCGTGCCGGCGCGGCCCGTCGGCCAGCAGCCCGCCGACGACGCGTGCGGCGGCGGTCATGTCGGCGTCGGTGACGTCGCGGGACAGCCGCAGCCAGTCCGCGCGCTGCTCGGCGCGGACGGCGGCGGTGAACACCCGGTGGTCGCGGCGGCTGAGCATGTGGATGGTCGAGCGCATCGCCCAGGCCTGTACGACGCGTCCGTCGTGCAGCATCGCGGTCAGTGCGGACCGCTCGAAGCCGATGAGCCGCGACCAGAGCCCGAGGTAGCCCGACGGGGCGTGCTGGGTCTGCAACCCACCGATGCGCTCCAGGGCGCGCGGCACCGTCAGGGCGGCTCGCCCGGTGAGGAGCTGGCGGGCGAGCAGGGCCCGCAGCCGGTCGTCGGCGGTGAGGACGCGCACCCGGCGAGTGTGCCGGTCAGCCCGCCGTCGGGGTGTACCGGTCCGCGGGGCGGGCGAGCCCGAAGCGGTCGCGCAGGGTGCCGTCGTAGGGGGCGGGCGTCCAGGCGTCGCCGAGTGCGGGCAGCAGGCCGTCGACGATCTCGTCCACCCCGGACGGCAGCGCCAGCGGGACAAGGACGAACCCGTCGGCGGCGCGCTCCTCGGCGGCGTCGCGCAGCAGGGCGGCGAGCGCGGCCGGGTCGCCGACGTGGCGCAGCGTCGCCGGGACGGTGTCGGCGTCGGCGGGGGCGAGTGCGTCGAGCTCGCGCAGCCGCGCGGCGGCGTCGTCGCCCAGCAGGGTCTCGACGTCGAGCAGCACGGTGACCTGGTCGGGGTGGCGCCCGGCGTCGGCGACGGCGGCACGCACCCGGTCCCGGGCCTCGGCGGCACCGGCGACCGTGTCGGCCGCGACCCGGACGACGTCGGCGTAGCGGCCCACGGTCGCCAGCGCCTCGGTCTCGTCGCCGCGCAGCACGGTCAGGGGCTGCCCCTGCGGCGGGCGCGGGGTGATCGACGGTCCGGTCACGGAGAAGAACTCGCCGGTGAAGTCGATGTGGTGGAGCCGGTCGCGGTCGACGAAGCGGCCGGTGGCGGCGTCGCGGATCTCGGCGTCGTCCTCCCAGGAGTCCCACAGCCGGGCGGCGACCTCGATCGCCTCGCCGGCCTCCCGCCAGAGCGAGGCCGCGTCGCGGTCGGCGCGCGCACGGCCGAACAGGTTGGCCTCGGCCTGCGTGCGCGACACGTCGGGCTGCCAGCCGGCCCGCCCGGTGGACACGAAGTCCAGGGTGGCGACGGCCTTGGACAGGTGGAACGGCTCGGTGTGGGTGACCGTCACCGTCGGCACGATCCCGATACCGGGGACGGCGGGCGCGACCCGCGCGGCGACGGCGACGGCGTCGAGGGTGCCGGGCAGTGCGGCCGGGTCGGCCCCGGGCGGCTGCAGCGAGTCGGGCAGCGCGACGAGGTCGAGGCCGCCGCGCGCCGCGGTGCGGGCCAGGTCCAGGTGGTACGGGGCGGTGAACAGCCGGGCCGGGTCGGCGCCGCCGAGCCGCCACGCGCCGGGGTGACGCCCCGCCGCTCCGAGTTCGACCGCCAGGTGCAGACGTCCGCTCACCGTGCCTCCGTCGCTCGTGATCAGCTCCTGGGAGGGCCAACCCACCGCGGGCGCGGTCTGTTCCCGGTCACCCGGCGGCGCGCAGGTCCGCCTCGATCGCGGCGGCGCAGGCGCGCAGCTCGGGCAGGATGTCGGCGCGCAGGCCGTCGGCGTCGTTGCGGGAGGCGTGGGTGGAGACGTTCGCGGCCGCGACGACCCTCCCGGCGCGGTCGTGGACGGGCACCGCGACCGAGCGCAGCCCGGCCTCCAGCTCCTGGTCGACGACGCAGTGCCCGTCGGTGCGGACCCGGTCCAGCTCGGTGCGCAGCTGCCCGGGCGTCGAGACGGTGTGCGCGGTCAGTGCCGCGGGCTCCAGCGCGCCGAGGTAGGAGTCGAGGGTCGCGGGCGGGAGCGCGGCGAGCAGGACGCGGCCCATCGACGTCGCCCAGGCCGGGAAGCGGGTCCCGATGGTGATGGTGACGGTCATGATCCGCGAGGTGGGGACGCGGGCGACGTAGACGACGTCGTAGCCGGTGTGCGGGTCGCCGTCGAGGACCGACACCGACGCGGACTCGCGCACCGTGGCGACCAGGCGCTCCAGGTGCGGGGCCGCGATCTCGGGCAGGCCCATCGCGGACAGGTAGGACCAGCCGAGCTCGAGCACCCGCGGGGTGAGGGTGAACAGCCTGCCGTCGGTGCGGACGTAGCCCTCCTCGGCCAGGGTGAGCAGGAACCGGCGCGCCGCGGCGCGGGTGAGCCCGGTGGCACGGGCGACGTCGGCGAGGGTCTGCTGCGGGCGCTGCGCGTCGAAGGACCGGATGACGGCCAGCCCCCGGGCCAGCGAGCGGACCTGCTCGGTGCGCGGGGCGCCCACGTCCTCCGGGGTGCTCACGCCGGCCGCCCGGCGAGGACGGTGTCGACCAGGTCGGCGGCGTGCCCGGTGCCGTGGCCCTGGGTGCCCGCGGCGAGGTCGAGGTTGCGGGCCATCGCCTCGGGGTGCACCTGCAGCCCCTCCAGGCTCACCCGCAACCGGGCCGCGGCGCCCGCGGTGACCCGCAGCAGCGCGACGAGAGTCTCCCATTCCGCGTGCCAGGCCCCGGCGGCACGCTGGAACTCCTGCTCGGCGCCGGCGAGCAGCGTCGCGACCAGGCCGGGGGCGCGCTTCGCGGCGCCACGGGCGGTGACGGCCGCGGCCGGGTTGCGCTTGTGCGGCATCGACGACGAGTCCCCCGGCGCGGACTCCGACACCTCGCCGAGCTCGGTGGCGGACAGCAGCACGACGTCGCCCGCGGGTTTGGCGCAGGCCCCGGCGGCGACGCCGAGCGCCCCGGCGAGCTCGCCGATACGGCTGCGTTCGGTGTGCCACGGTACGCCCTGCGGGGCGAGGCCGAGCCGCGCGGCCAGCGCGTCGGCGACGGCCGGGCCGAACGGGTGGACGGCCGCGAGGGTGCCCGCGGCGCCGCCGTAGGAGACCGGCAGCGCGGTGAGCACCCGGTCGAGGCCGGTGCGGGCCCGGTCCAGCCCGGTGCACCAGGTGGCGGCGACGAGGCCGAAGGTGGTGGGCAGCGCCTGCTGGCCGAGGGTGCGGGCGGCGCACGGGGTGTCGCGGTGGGTGGCGGCGAGCGCGGCCGCGGCGTCGGCGCAGGCGGTGAGGTCGGCGACGACGCGGTGCCCGGCCCGTCGGGTGAGCAGCATCAGCGCGGTGTCCATGACGTCCTGGCTGGTGGCGCCCGGGTGCACCGCGCGCTCGGCGCCGGGCTGGATCCGCGCCGCGGCCGCCTTGAGCCGCTTGACCAGCGGGATCACCGGGTTGCCGCCCTCGACCGACTCGGCGGCCAGCGCGTGCGGGTCGACGCCCGCGACGGCGGCGACGGCGCGTTCCACCGCGTCGGCGTCGTGCTCGGTGACCGCGCCCTGCTCGGCGGCGACCGCCGACAGCGCCAGTTCGACCTCCAGCAGGGCGGCGATCCACGCGCCGTCGTCGAGCAGACCGTCGACCCGGTCGGTGCCGGACAGCGGCCCGAGCAGTGTGTTCGCCATGCGTACAAGTGTACGACCTGCGACCGTTCAGGGAGAAGGGACGGCCGGGTCTCCCGGGAGGCAGAATGACCCGACGTGCTGACCCACATCCTGCTCGACCTCGACGGCACCCTCGTCGACTCCGCCCCCGGCATCCTCGGCTCGATGCGCCGCGCTATCGACGAGGTGGGCCTGGACGTCCCCGAGTCCGCGCTCGGCACGCACCTGCTCGGCCCGCCGCTCTACCGCAGCCTGCCCCCGATCCTCGGCGACGAGGGCACCGCCGCCGTGCTGCCGGTGTACCGGCGCCTCTACGGCGACGAGGACGGCTGCCTGGACTGCACGCCCTACCCCGGCGTCGCGGAGCTGCTGCGTGCCCTGTCCGCGGCCGGCGTGACGATGGCCCTGGCCACCAGCAAGGGCGAGACCTCGGCCCGCAAGATCCTCGCCCACCACGGCTGGACCGACCTGTTCACCGAGATCGTCGGTGACACCCGCGCCGCGGACCGGCCGACCAAGGGCGCCGTCGTCGCCGAGGCGCTGCGCCGGCTCGGGTCCCCCGCGGGCGCGGACGAGCCGCTGATGGTCGGCGACCGGCTGCACGACGTCGAGGGCGCCGCCGAGCACGGCCTCCGTTGTGCCGGAGCGGGCTGGGGCTACGCCGAGCCGGGCGAGCTGGAGGCCGCGGGCGCCACGACGGTGTACCCCACCGCCGACGAGCTGCGGGCGGCACTGCTCGGCCGCTGAGCTGCGACGTCCGGGTGAACCGGGCGCCGGAGGCCGCGCATCTGCGGCCGTCGACCGGAGGTGCGTCCTCAGCTGAGGACCGCTCCCGCGGGCCCGTCCGTTCGGGCCGTGCACGTCGAACGGACGGGCCGATATACACCGGACATGACGGTCGCCGCGCTCTACCGCTATCCGGTCAAGTCGATGCTCGGGGAGTCCCTGACCCGGGCCACCATCACCGAACGGGGGCTGCTCGGCGACCGCGCCTACGCGGTGCTCGACAACGGGACCGGCATCATCGCCAGCGCCAAGGTGCCCAAGCGCTGGCTGGGACTGTTGAGCTTCTCCGCGCGGTTCGTGGCCGAGCCGGTCGTCGGGGAGCCCACCCCGCCGGTGGAGATCACCTTCCCGGACGGCTCGGTGCTGCGCAGCGACGACGAGGGCCTCGACACCGCGCTCTCCGCGGCGCTGGGCCGCGACGTCTCACTGATCTCGGTCCCGCCGGAGGGGAGCTACTTCGAGGAGCTGTGGCCCGACATCGAGGGCCTCACCCCGCAGCAGCTCGCGCCGCGCAAGCTCATCGAGGACACGACGACCCGGCACGAGGACTCCGGCGAGGTCATCAGCCGGTTCGACATCTCCGCGTTCGGGGCGCCGGGCACGTTCTTCGACCTGTCGTCGCTGCACGTGCTCACCGAGTCGACGCTGGACCGGCTCCGGGAGCTGAACCCGGACGCGACCTTCGACCCGCTCCGCTACCGCCCCAACATCGTGCTGCGCGACGAGGGGACGGGCTTCGTCGAGAACGACTGGCCCGGCAGCACCAGCGCCCTGGGCGACGACGCCCGGATCACGTTCTCCTTCGCCACCATGCGCTGTGTCATGACCACGCTCCCCCAGGGCGACCTGCCCGACGACCCGGACACCCTGCGGACGATCGCGAAGAACAACCGCATCGAGATCCCGCAGGTCGGCGGGGTCTGGGCGTGCGCCGGGGTCTACGCCGAGGTCGCCGCAGGCGGGGAGATCGCCGTCGGGGACCCGCACACCGCCCCCGCCTGACCCACGCCGCGCCCGCCCCGCCGACGGTGCGCCGCGACGGCGGCGGTCGCCGAGATGCAGCTCAGCGGGGTGCGGGGCACCCTCGGGCCCCGCTGAGCTGCATCTCGACACCGTGAGAGGGCACCCCTGCCCCTGGAACGTCACCGGGATGCAACTCGGAGCTCCCGGGTCGGCCTCTCGGATACCCCTGAGCTGCACCTCGGCGCGCGGAGCGTGGGTCCCGACCCGTCGAGTTGTGTTCGCATAGCGAACGCTTGTGCGTCTGTCGTACGCCGCGTACTGTCGTCGGCGACGGAGGTGCGTGATGGACAAGGTGGTGGCATCCGCCGCGGACGCGGTCGCCGACATCGGCGACGGGGCGTCGCTCGCGGTCGGCGGGTTCGGCATGTCCGGGGTTCCGACGGTGCTGATCGCGGCACTGCTGGAGCAGGGCGCGACGGACCTGGAGACGATCTCGAACAACCTGGGCGTCGACGGCTTCGGCCTCGGCACCCTGCTCGCCGCCGGGCGCATCCGGCGGACGATCGGCTCCTACGTCGGCAACAACAAGGAGTTCGCCCGCCAGTACCTGGCCGGTGAGCTGGAGCTGGAGCTGACCCCGCAGGGCACGCTCGCCGAGCGGCTGCGGGCCGGCGGCGCGGGCATCCCGGCGTTCTACACCCCGGCCGGGGTCGGGACGCTGGTCGCCGAGGGCGGGCTGCCCTGGCGCTACGCGTCCGACGGCTCGGTCGCCGTCGAGTCCCCGGCGAAGGAGACCCGCGAGTTCGACGGCGTGACCTACGTCCTCGAGCGCGCCCTCACCCCGGACTTCGCGCTGGTCCACGCCTGGAAGGGCGACCGGCACGGCAACCTGGTGTTCCGGCGCGCGGCGCGCAACTTCAACCCGGACTGCGCCGCAGCCGGGCGGACCACGATCGCCCAGGTCGAGCACCTGGTCGAGCCCGGGGAGATCGACCCCGACGCGGTGCACACCCCCGGTATCCACGTGCACCGCGTGCTGCACGTCCCCGGCGTCGAGAAGCCGGTCGAGTTCAGGACGGTGCGTTGACCATGGCCCTCAACCGTGACGAGATGGCCGCCCGGGTCGCGGCCGAGCTGCCCGACGGCGCGTACGTCAACCTCGGCATCGGCATGCCGACCCTGGTGCCCGGACACATCCCCGAGGGCCGGACGGTCGTCCTGCACTCGGAGAACGGGATCCTCGGCGTCGGCCCCTACCCCACCGACGACGAGGTCGACGCCGACCTCATCAACGCCGGCAAGGAGACCGTCACCGTCGCCGACGGCGCCGCCTTCTTCGGCTCCGCGGAGAGCTTCGGTCAGATCCGGGCCGGGAAGCTCGACGTCGCCGTCCTGGGCGGGATGGAGGTCGCCGCGAACGGCGACCTCGCGAACTGGGCGATCCCCGGCAAGATGATCAAGGGGATGGGCGGGGCGATGGACCTCGTCCACGGCGCGCGCTCGGTGATCGTGATGATGGACCACGTCTCCAAGGACGGGTCCCCCAAGATCGTCGAGCGGTGCTCGCTGCCGATCACCGGCCTGGGCTGCGTCACGAAGATCGTCACCGACCTGGCGGTCATCGACGTGACGCCGGACGGGCTCGAGCTGGTCGAGACCGCGCCCGGCGTCGGCGCCGACGAGGTGCGGGAGAAGACCGGCGCCCCGCTGCGCTGACACCGCCCGCTGCGCTGACACCGCCCGCTGCGCCGTCACCGCCCCGCTGCGCCGACGGCCGCCGCCGGTCCGGCACCGCCCGCCGGGCGCACCCCTCGGTCGCGCCCGGCCGCGGCGCCCTCAGGCGGGCTCGCCCGGTGTGACCGGCAGCCGGGACAGGCCCCGGACCAGCGTCGACTCGCGGTACACGAGCTCGGACGGGTCGACGGCCAGCGCCAGGTCCGGCCGCTGGGCGATGAGCTTGCCGATGGCCACCCGCCCCTCGGTGCGGGCGAGCTGCGCGCCCAGGCAGAAGTGGATGCCGTGGCCGAAGAACACCCCGGACGACGAGTCCCGGGTGATGTCGAGCCGCTCCGGGTCCGCCAGCCACTCCGGGTCCCGGTTCGCCGCGGCGAGGCCGAGCATGACGGTCGACCCGGCCGGGATGGTCACCCCGGAGTACTCGACGTCCTCGCTGGCGAACCGCATCGGGGCGTTGGAGACCGGGGACTCGAAGCGCAGGAACTCCTCCACCGCCGAGGTGATCAGAGACGGGTCGGCCTGCAGCCGGGCGCGCTGCTCGGGGTGGGTCAGCAGGGCGAGCACGCCGTTGCCGATCAGGTTGACCGTGGTCTCGTGCCCGGCGATGAGCAGCAGCGTCGCCATCGCGACGAGCTCCTCGGACGAGAGGCGGTCGCCGTCGGCGTCGCTGACCGCGAGCAGGCCGGACAGCAGGGCGTCGTCGGGCTCGGTGCGCTTGCGTTCGATCAGCTCGGCGAGGTAGCCGTTCAGGCTGCCCATCGCGGCGAACTTCTCCTCCTGCGGGGAGTCGTCGACCATCACCGACGACCACGCCGAGAACATGTCGCGGTCCTCGGCGGGCACCCCCAGCAGCTCGCAGATGACCAGCACCGGGACGAGGAACGCGTACTGGCGCATGAGGTCGACGGGGCCCTCGGCGGGCAGCGCGTCGAGCAGCTCCTGGGTGATCTCCTCGACCCGGGGCTGCAGGTCGTTCATCCGCCGCACGGTGAACGAGCGACCGACGAGCTTGCGCAGCCGGGTGTGGTCCGGCGGGTCCATCAGGATCATCATCGGGATCGGCGCGGCCGGCTGGCCCTCGCGCTGGTCGGCGGGGAGCGTCCAGCGCCAGTCCTTGCTCAGCCGCGGGTCGACGAACGCCGCACGGACGTCGGCGTAGCGGCTGATCAGCCACGCCTTCCCGTCCGGCAGCGCAAGCTCGCGCACCGGCTCCTCGGTGCGCAGGGCCGCGTAGGCGGGGTGCGGGTCGGTCCAGAAGTCGCCCGAGAACAGGTCGTGCGTCTCGGTGCCGGTGGTGGTCAGCGCCATGGGGACCATGGTGCCAGCCATGGGTAAGCGACCGCTTACATCAGCCGTGTGACCGAGCACACAGCCGGGTCGAGCTCGACGTCGGCCGGGGCCGGGTGGCCCAGGACGACCGACGCGGCCAGCGCCGCCAGTGCCGGGGCGGACTCGATGCCCGACCCGCCCTGCCCCGCGACGAAGAAGAACCCCGGGTGCTCCGGTCGCGCGCCCAGCACCGGGGCGCGGTCGGGGGCGAAGGTCCGCAGCCCCGCCCACGCGGTCCGGACCGACCGCAGCCCGAGCGTGGTCGCCGAGCCCACCCGGTCCAGGGCGAGGGCGACGTCGAGCTCGTCGGGCCGCGCGTCGCCCGGCTCGGCCGGGGTCTCGTCGGCCGGGGAGACCAGCACGACGTCCGCCTCGGCCTTGAGGTACCAGCGCTCGGCGGCGTCGGCGATCATCGGCAGGACGGCACCGTCGACGGTGAGCACCGACGGGTCGCCGACCGGGCAGGCGGCGATCGTGCGCCGGTACGGGGTCAGCCCGGCGCCGGGTACGCCGGCCAGCGCCGCCACCGCGTCGGCCCAGGCCCCGGCCGCGTCGACGACCACTCCCGCCCGCACCCGGTGCCCGCCGGTCGTCGTCGCGCTCCAGCCGGAGCCGTCCCGGTCCAGCGCGGCCACCCGGGCGCCGCGCAGCACGGTGCCGCCGCGGGCGCGCAGCCCGCGCCGGTAGCCGTCGTGCAGGGCCGCGGTGTCGACGTCGCAGGCGCCGGCGGTCCACGCGGCCGCACGCGGGGCACGGCGCAGCACCGGCGCGCGGCGCCACGCCTGCGCGGGGTCCAGGGCGACCGGGGCGCCGGGCTCGCCGTGCTGCTCGCGCAGCGTCGTGGCGAGGCGGTCGGCGGCCTGCTCGTCGTCGGCGAGGTGCAGGACCGGGCGGGGGGACAGCAGCGGCGGCGTGCCGAGCTGCTCGGGCAGCGCGGCGAACCGCGGCCCGGAGGCGTCGATCAGCGCGCGGAACGGGCCGGAACCGTGACCGGGGATGTAGGTGGCGGCCGAGCGGGCGGTGGCGTGGACCGGCAGGTCCTGCTCGGCCTCGGTCAGCACGACGCGGGCGTGCGCGGCCAGCTCCCACGCGACCGACACCCCGGCGATGCCGCCGCCGACCACCAGCACGTCCGCCGTCTCCATGCCCGCGACGATAGGTCGGCGGCCCCGGGGAAAACCGGTGGCCCCGGCCGGGCGGTCGTCGTAGCGTCGCCGCCATGCTGATCCGGTTCCTCTGAGCGGCCCGCGGAGTCGACCTCCGCGCCCTCCGCCGCCGGCCCGTGACGTCCACCGGGCCCGGAACCGTCGCCGCCCTCGTGCGGCCCTTCCGGCGTCCCCGCGCGTCACCGGCCCTCCGCACCCGGTCCGAGTCCGATCCGATGCTCCGAGGAGGTCGTATGCCCACGACCCGCCACACCCCTGTCCCCACCGCCGACACCGGTCCCGCCGGGGCGCCCACCCCCGCCAACCGCGCCGAGCGTCGCGCGGCGAGGCGCGGCCGGTCCGGCGCGCCGGGCGGCCCGCCGGCACCGCGCACGGCGGGGCCGGCCCCGCAGGCCCGCCCGGCCCACGTCCGCACGGACTTCGCCGCCCGCCGCAGCGACTGAGGGCACGGGCACGATCACCGATCGGGCACCGGGGACGTCGGCGGGCGACCCTCCGCGTGCCCGATCCGTGATCACTCCCGGCGGTGCGGCCCGGCGCGGGGGCGACGTGCAAGGCTGGACGCCGTGACCGTCACCGTCTGGTGGGCCGCCCCGGCCGATCCCGGCGACCGCGCCGACCTCGTCGCGCTGCTGGACGCCCATGAACGCGAGCGGCTCCTCGCACTGCGCAGGCACGAGGACCGCGCCCGCTACCTCGCCGCGCACGCCCTGGCCCGGCTCGTGCTCGCCGAGCGGCTCGACACCGACCCCGCCGCGCTCGTCCTGGACCGGACCTGTCGCTGCGGGGAGCCGCACGGCAAGCCGCGCCTGGCCGGGCGCGGCGACGACCCCGGCTTCTCGCTGACCCACTCCGGCGCGCTGGTCGGCGTCGCGGTCGGGACCGGCCCGGTCGGCGTCGACGTCGAGGCGCACCGCCCGCTGTCCGGCCTCGACGGCCTCGTCCGGCACGCCCTCTCCCCCGCCGAGCTCGCCGCGGGCACGCCCGACGGCACCGGGTTCCTGGTCACCTGGACCCGCAAGGAGGCGCTGCTCAAGGCCACCGGCGAGGGCCTGTCGAGCCCGATGGACGCGATCACGCTGTCCCCGCCGCACGCCCCGGCCCGGGTGCTGGGCTGGACCGGCACCGGCGGGAGCTGGTGGGTCGCCGACGTCGCCACCGGCCTCGACGACCACCCGGGCGCCGTCGCCGGGGCGGGACCGGTGGCCCCGGTCGTCACCGTCGCCGACGGCGACGCGGTCCTGTCGGTGCGCCGGGGCACGATGCACGGGTGATGGTGAGGTGACCGCGGCGGCCGACCGCTGGGTGCTGCATCTCGACATGGACGCGTTCTTCGCCTCCGTCGAGCAGCTGACCCGGCCCACCCTGGCCGACCGGCCGGTCCTGGTCGGCGGCGCGGGACCGCGCGGCGTCGTCGCGGGGGCGAGCTACCAGGCGCGGGTGTTCGGGGCCCGCTCGGCGATGCCGATGGGGCAGGCGCGGCGGCGCTGCCCGCACGCGACCGTCCTGCCGCCCCGGTTCTCGCTGTACAAGGCGCTGTCCGAGGAGGTCATGGCCGTCCTCGGCGAGTTCTCCCCGGTGCTCGAGCCGGTGTCGGTCGACGAGGCGTTCGTGGAGCCGCCCGACCTCGTGGGGGCCTCCCCGGACCGGGTGCGGGAGTGGGGCACCCGGCTGCGCGGCGCGGTGCGCGAGCGCACCGGGCTGCCCGCCTCGGTGGGTGCCGGGTCGGGCAAGCAGGTCGCGAAGATCGCCTCCGAGCTGGCCAAGCCGGACGGGTTGCGGGTGATCGCTCACGCCGAGCAGGCCGCCGTGCTCGACCCGCTCCCGGTGCGGTCGCTGTGGGGCATCGGGCCGGTCTCCGGCGAGGCGCTGCGGAAGATCGGGATCGAGACGATCGGACAGCTCGCCGCGATGGACGCCCGCGAGGTCGCCGGGGTGCTGGGCGGTGCCGTCGGGTCCGAGCTGCACCGCCTGGCCCGCGGTGTCGACGACCGTCCGGTCGCCCCGCGCGGCGCGGCCAAGCAGATCAGCGCGGAGACGACGTTCGACGCCGACCTGACCGCGATGAGCGCGGTGCACACCGCGGTGGAGTCGATCTGCGTCGCCGTGCACCGGCGCCTGGTCGCCGACGGCCGGACCGCCCGCACCGTCACGGTGAAGGCGCGGACCGGGGACTTCACCACCCACACCCGGTCCGAGACGACCCCCTTCGGGACCCGGGACCTGGCGACCCTGGTCGCGGTGGCCCGGCGGCTGGCCGAGGGCGCCGTCGGCGAGGGCGGGGTGCGGCTGCTGGGGGTGTCGGTGTCCGGCTTCGGCGACGAGCCGCCACTGGCGCTGTTCGACGCGGTGCCGTCGGAGAGCGGGTGGACGACGGCCCCGGCCCCCGACGCCCCGCCCGCGGCCACCCGCCCGGCCGCCGCGGCGGGGGTGACCGTGCTCGACGCAGCTCCGGAGAACGACGCGGCCACCGGGCCCGGCGCGATCGAGGAGTCCGGCGACGCGCCCGGCCCGCTCCGCCCGGACCGGCCCGACCGCGAACCCGACCCGGACCGGCCCTGGCGCGCCGGCGACGACGTCGCCCACCCCGAGCACGGCCACGGCTGGGTCCAGGGCGCCGGGCACGGGCGGGTCACCGTGCGGTTCGAGACCGCGCTCACCGGCCCCGGCCGCACCCGCACGCTCGACGCCGCCGACCCGGACCTCACCCGGGCCGACCCGCTGGGCAGCTGGCGGGGCTGAGCCCGGGCCCCGGGTGGGTTCAGCCGATCAGCGGGCTGCGGTGCGGCGGTGCGACGCGGCTGCCCTCGGCGATCCGGACGCGCAGCGTGGGAGCGGTGCGGGCCAGACCGTCGAGGACGGCGCCGAGCGCGGCGTCGCCCGCGGGGTCGCCCCCGACCAGCAGCACCGCGGCATCGGCGGGCCCGGCGGCGGCCCAGGCCCCGATCCGGGCGACGGCGTCGCGCGGTGTGACCGGCTCGACCCGCCACGCCTCGGCGTAGAACAGGGCGGTCGACTCGGCCTGCGGGAAGGCGAAGACCGTCCCGGCCTCGGCCAGCAGGTCGTGCGCACCCGTGCGGGACGCGTCGTCGCCGGACGGATCGGTACCGAGCACCACCAGGTCGTGGCTCATCGCATGTCCTCCTCGAGGGTCCGCGCCCTCATCAGTGGGAATCCGCGACGACGGGCAGTGTCCTGGCTCCCGGATCGGTACGCCCTCCCCGGCCTTCCCACCCTCGCGGGCGGTGGCGCCGGTGTGGGGAGGGCACTCCCCGGTGACAGTGGCGGGACCGCGCCGGACTCGCACCGGCTTCCTGTTCCGTCGTCGGCCGGAGCCCATCACGCGACCGGGTCAGCGGTCAACCGTCCCCCGCCCGGCCACTCCCCGCAGATGGTCGAGCAGGTCGTGCTCGGTCAGCGTCCCGAGCAGCGGCCCGTCCGGCCCCTCCCGCACGGGCAGCGCGGCGCCCCGGTGCGCGGCGAGCACCCCGAGGACGTCGTGCACGGAGCCGTCCGGGTCCAGGGCGGGCAGCTCCGGGTCGGGCGTCGTGCCGTCGGCGGGCCGCATGACCTGGGCGACGACGACCCGGCGCAGCGCCTCGTCGGTCGGGGCGTCGGCGGCGAGGTCGATCCCGCGTCGCAGCAGCTTGAGCGTGTAGATGTTGTCCCGCGACACCAGGTTCGACAGGCCGGTGGCCAGGACGACGGCGGCCATCAGCGGCAGGATCAGGGCGTAGTCGCCGGTGAGCTCGAACACGATGAGCACCGCGGTGATCGGGGCGTGCGCGGCCCCCGCGAACACCGCCGCCATGCCGACCAGGCCGAACGCGCCGGGGTGCAGGTCGAGCGCCGGGAACAGGGCCGCGGCGGCGTAGCCGAAGGCGGTCCCGGCGGTGCCGCCGACGAACAGCGACGGCGCGAAGACGCCGCCGGACCCGCCGATGCCGATCGTGAGGCTGGAGGCGAGGATCTTCCCGACGACGAGCAGGAGCACGAACCCGACGGCGTACCGGCCGCCGATCGCGGCCTCCAGCACCGGGTAGCCCACGCCGTACATCTGGGGCAGCGCCAGCAGCAGCGCGCCGAGCAGCAGCCCGCCGACGGCCGGGCGCAGCCACTCCGGGCCGCGCCAGACGGCGTCGCAGGCGTCCTCGACGACGTAGAGGATGCGGGCGAAGGCCCAGCCCAGCAGCCCCGCGAGCAGCCCGAGCAGCGCGTAGAGCGGCAGCTGGGCGGGGCTGCCCAGGTCGAAGTGCGGCAGGGTCAGGATCGCGCGGTCCCCGGCGATCACCTCGGCGACGACGTTCGCGACCACCGAGCTGATCACCAGCACGCCGAACGCCTCGGCGCTGAACGACCGCAGGATCAGCTCCAGGCCGAACACCACCCCGGAGATCGGGGCGTCGAACGTCGCGGAGATCCCGCCCGCGGCGCCGCAGGCGACCATCAGGACCAGCCGGGTGGCGGGCACCCGCAGCCACTGCCCGATGGCCGAGCCGAGCGCGGAGCCGATCTGCACGATCGGGCCCTCCCGGCCGACGGAGCCACCGGTGCCGATGCAGATCCCCGACGCGAGCGCCTTCACCGCGGCGACGGTGGCCGGGATCCGCCCGCCCCGGCGCGCGACGGCGAGCATCACCTCCGGAACCCCGTGCCCGCGGGCCTCCGGCGCGAACCGCTGGACCAGCGGGCCGTACACCAGACCGCCGAGCACCGGGGCGACGAGCAGGAACCAGACCCCCAGCCCGGGCAGGTGCGGCGAGGCGACCCGGCCGGCGTCGGAGAAGTCCTCCCGGCCGGTGACCAGCCAGGTCACCCCGAGGATCAGCTCGTGGAACAGCACCGACCCGATGCCGGCGCCGATCCCGATGACCGTCGCCAGGCCGACGAGCCCCGGCCGGGTGCCGACGAGCGCGCGGTGCATCGCGCGGACCGCGGTCACCGGGCACCGTCCTCGGCGGGCACGGGCGCGACGGCCCAGTCGGTCTCGCCGACCTCGCCCGCGGCCTCCGCGAAGCGGCGCAGCGCGTCGCGGACCGCGGCGCGCTCGGCGGCGGGCAGCGTCGCGAGCAGCCGGTGCATCTCGGCGCGGCGCAGCCGGGTGACCTCGTCGACGAGCGCCCGCCCGGCCGGGCTGAGCGCGACGGCGACCTCGCGGCGGTCGTCACCGGTGCGGGTGCGCGCGACGAGGCCGCGGGTCACCAGCCGGTCGCACATCCGGGTCGCCGTCGACGCCGACACGGTCAGCGCCCTGGCCAGGTCGGCCGGTCGCCGGGTGCCGTACTGGGCCAGCACGACCAGCGCGCGGTACTGGGGCAGGGTCACGTCGCCGGCCGTGTCACCGCCGGTGCGCTCGCCCGCGGCGGCCAGGGACCGGGCCACCACGGAGAGCATCGCCCGGCTCGCGGTCATCACCGCATCGACGACGTCATCGATCTCGTCCGTCACGCCCGCGATCGTTGCACATTGCAAACTTGCAGTGTGCAACGGGTTGTCGGGTCACCCCCCGACGGGCGCCTGCAGCCCCGCGACGGGCCCGATCACGACGATCGCCGGCGGGCTGATCTCCTGCTCGGCCGCGACCTGCTCGGCGGTCTCCAGCGTCGCGCGGACCGACCGCTCGATCCGGGTGGTGCCGTCCTGCACGATCAGCACCGGGGTGTCGGCCGGGCGGCCGTGGGTGATCAGCGCCTCGGCGAACTTCCCGAGCCGCTCCACGGCCATCATCAGCACGATGGTGCCGGTCATCCGGCCCAGCGCGGTCCAGTCGGTGAGGCTGCGCGGGTCACCCGGCGCGACGTGCCCGGACACGACGACGATCTCGTGCGCGACCCCGCGGTGGCTCACCGGCGTCCCGGCGACGGCCGGTGCGGCGAAGGCGCTGGTGATGCCCGGGACGACGGTCACCGGCACCCCGGCCGCGGCGCACGCCTGGACCTCCTCGAACCCGCGGCCGTAGACGAACGGGTCACCGCCCTTGAGACGGACCACGAACTTCCCGGCCCGGGCGTGGGAGATGAGCAGCTCGTTGATCCGCTCCTGGGCCATGGCGCGGCCGTAGGGGATCTTCGAGGCGTCGATGACCTCGACCTCGGGGGACAGCTCGTCGAGGATGTCGCGCGGGCCGAGCCGGTCGGCGACGACGACCTCGGCGCGGGACAGCAGCCGCCGGCCGCGCACGGTGATCAGCTCCGGGTCGCCCGGGCCGCCACCGACCAGCGCGACCCCCGCCCGCGGGGCTCGGCCGACTCGTCGACGACACCGGCGGCCAGCGCCTCGACCAGCGCGGTGCGCACGGCCGCGGACCGCCGGTGCGCGCCCCGGGCCAGCACGCCGACGGTGAGCCCGTCGTAGCCGCCGGTGGCGGGGGTGACCGCGGTGCCCTTGTCGCCGTCGTCGGCGCGGACGCAGAACACGCGGTCCCGCTCGGCCTCGGCGACGACGGCGGCGTTGGTCGCGGCCTCGTCGGTGGCCGCGATCGCGTACCAGGCGTCGGCGAGATCGCCGTCGGTCCAGCGGCGGGCCGTCCAGGTGATCTCCCCGGCCGAGGCCATGCCCTCGACCGCCGGGGTGACCTCGGGCGAGACGACCTCGACGACCGCTCCCGCGGCGATCAGGCGGGCGACACGGCGCTGGGCGACCTGTCCCCCACCGACGACGACGGCCCGGCGGCCGGCCAGGTCCAGCCCGACCAGGTACTGCTCGTGGTGCGCGTTCAACGACGTTCCTCTCCCGGACTCCGACGCCCGGCGGTGGCAGCGGTTCCCTGCGCGGGCCCCCCGCTCGACGGCGACGCCGGACGATAGCCGGGCCCGCATGTTTCGGAGGAGACCCCGGAGGGCAATCCCACATCCGCCGATCGGGCGGCCACGGCGACGGTGACGCCCTGACCAGCGGTCTTACCGACGACCAGGTGGGCCCCGTCGCCGGCGGCGAGCAGCGCGGCGGCCTCTGCGACGGACGGGGTCCCGACGGCCGCGGCCACCCGGGCATCCGGCCTCGGCACCGCGACCGCGGCCAGCGCGGCGGCCGCGAACCCGTGCGGCTCCCGCGGTGCGACGGCCGCCCGCAGCCCCGGTTCCGACACCCGCCGGTCCAGGGTGGCGACGACGGCGTCCCCGAGCTCCAGCCCGTGCGCGGCGGCCACCCGGTCCAGCAGCGCGCGCACCGCGGCCTCGGACGTGCCCGGCCGCAGCCCCACCCCGACGGTGACCACCGGCCGTGGAGCGGAGCGCTCGGCCCGCGGACGCTCCACTCCACGACCGGTGATCATGCGAGCGCGGCCGGGGCCCCGGCGCGGGCCGCCGCGACGAACCGGGCGACGGCGCCGGGTACCCCGGCCGGGTGGGTGTGCAGGAACGACGCGTGCACCCGGGCGTCGACGTAGCCCTCCGGCTCGCCGCCGCGCCACGCCCAGGCCGGGCGGCCCCGGCCCGCGGGGTGACCGCGCACCGGTGGAACTCGTGCGCCCCGGCCCGCTCACCCGCCGCGAACAGCGGCGACGCCGACACCGCGACCGCGTCGCGGTAGCCGAGGGTGAGCCGCGGTGTCATCCCCGCCGACGCGTCGAGGACCCCGCACATCGGCGTCCCGTCGAGGTCGCGGCACAGGTACAGCAGCCCGCCGCACTCGGCGTGCACCGGCGCCCCGGACGCGGCCAGCGCGGCGACCTGCGCCCGCAGCGGCGCGTTGTCCCCGAGCGCGCCGACGTGCTCCTCGGGGAAGCCGCCGGGCAGCACGAGCGCGGCCGTGCCCGCCGGGAGCGCGGGGTCGCGCAGCGGGTCGAAGGTCGTCACGTCGGCACCGGCCGCGCTGAGCAGCTCGGCGTGCTCGGCGTAGCCGAACCCGAAGGCCGGGCCCCCGCGAGCGCGACCACCGGACGACCCGGCACCGGGTCCGTCCCGAGCTCGGCCGCCGGGTCCCAGACGGGTCCGCCGGGCAGCGGGCGGGCGAGCGCGAGGACGGCGTCGAGGTCCACGTGCTCGGCGACGAGCGCGGCCATCGCGTCCACCGCGGCGGTCGCGGCGGAGCCGTGCTCGGCGGCGGTGACCAGGCCCAGGTGCCGCGAGGGCACCGCCAGCTCGGCGCGGCGCGGGACCGCGCCCAGCACCGGGAGCCCGACCTCCTCGGCCGCGGCCCGGCAGACCTGCGCGTGCCGGTCGGACCCGACCCGGTTCAGGATCACCCCGGCTACCTGCACGGAGTCGTCGAAGCTGCGGAAACCGTGCAGCAGCGCGGCCAGCGACCGGGACTGACCCCGGACGTCGACGACCAGCACCACCGGCGCCCCCAGGGCCGCCGCGACCTGGGCGGTCGACCCGGCGCCGTCGGCGATGCGGCCGTCGAACAGGCCCATCACCCCCTCGACGACGGCGACGTCGGCATCCCGCGCGCCGTGCCGGGCCAGCGGGGCGAGCCGGTCGGCGCCCTGCAGGACGACGTCGAGGTTCCGGCCCGGGCGGCCCGCGGCGAGGGTGTGGTAGCCGGGATCGATGTAGTCCGGCCCGATCTTGAACGGTGCGACCCGGGTGCCGCGCCGCGACAGCGCGGCCATCAGCCCGGTCGCGACCGTGGTCTTCCCGCTCCCCGACGACGGCGCCGCGACGACCAGCGCGCGGGCCGTGCTCACCACTCGATCCCCCGCTGGCCCTTCTGTCCGGCGTCCATCGGGTGCTTGACCTTCGTGGTCTCCATGACCAGGTCGGCGGCGTCGACCAGGGCCTGCGGGGCGTCGCGGCCGGTGATGATGACGTGCTGCTGCCCGGGCCGGTTCGTGAGCACGTCGACCACCTCGTCGACGTCGATCCAGCCCCACTTGAGCGGGTAGGTGAACTCGTCGAGCACGTAGACGCGGTGCGCCTCGGTCCCGATCCGGCGGCGGATCTCGGCCCAGCCCTCGGCGGCGTCGGCGGCGTGGTCGGTCTCGGTGCCGGCCTTGCGCGACCAGGACCAGCCCGAGCCCATCTTGTGCCACTCGACGGGCCCGCCCTGCCCGGTCCGGGAGTGGACCTCGCCCAGGGCGCGGAACGCCTCCTCCTCGCCGACCTTCCACTTCGCGGACTTCACGAACTGGAACACCCCGATCGACCAGCCCTGGTTCCAGCCGCGCAGCGCCATCCCGAACGCGGCGGTCGACTTCCCCTTCATCACCCCGGTGTGCACGACCAGCAGCGGCCGGTTGCGACGCTGGCGGGTGGTGAGCCCGTCGGTGGGCGTGACGGACACCTGTCCCTGCGGCACGGTGGTCTCCTCTCAGGCGGCGCGGGCGGACCGGGTCTCCCGGACCAGGTCGCCCACGCTGTCGGCGGTCAACTCGTCGAGGGTCACCAGCTCGCCGCCCGCGGCGGCGGCGAGCGGCGCGGCGAGCCCGAGGCGGACGTGGCCCGCCTCGCAGTCGACGACGACGGTGTGCACCCCGTCCGCGGCCAGCAGCCCGGCGGCGCGGCGGGAGTCGGCGACGGGGTCCCCGCCGTCGCGGGCGGCGACGGTGGCCCGCCCGTCGGTGAGCAGCACGACCAGCGGGCGGCGGCGCGGGTCGCGGCGGCGCTCGGCGTCGAGCACGGCGCGGGCCTTGAGCAGGCCACCGGCCAGCGGGGTCCGCCCGCCGGTGCGCAGCCGGGACAGGCGCTGCTGGGCGGTCGGCACCGACGACGTCGGCGGCAGCGCCAGCTCCGCGGACCGGGCCCGGAAGGTGACCAGCCCGACCTTGTCCCGGCGCTGGTAGGCGTCGCGGAGCAGCCCCAGCACGGCCCCCGAGACGGCGGTCATCCGCGTGCGCGCGGCCATCGAGCCGGACGCGTCGACGACGAACAGCACCAGGTTCCCCTCGCGGCCCTCCCGCTCGGCGCGGCGCAGGTCGTCGCGGTGGACCAGCAGGCCCGGCCCGCGGCGCCCGCGCCCGGCCTGGTGCGGCGCGGCGGCGAGCACGGTCGCGGGCAGGTGCAGGTCCGCGGCACGGGTGGTCCCGGCCCCGGACGGACGGACGACGCGACCGGCGTCGGTGCGGGCCCGGGAGCGGCGGCCCGGCGCGCCCGCGCCCAGCCCGGGGACGGTGAACTTCCGGACCGTCGCCCGGTGCAGCCGCGCGGCGTCCCCGACGACGACGGCCCGGCCGTCCCCGCCGTCGCCACCGGCCGGGGCCTCGGCGGTCTCCGGGGCCCGGTCGTCGCCGGGCGTCGCCGGGTCGGTGGCGTCGTCCCCGCCGTCGGTGCCGCCGGTGCCGTCGGTGCCGTCGGTGCCGGGAGCCTCGGCGCGCGCACCGGTGCCGGTCCCGCCGTCGCCGCGCGGGTCGCCGCCGGCGGGGGGCGTGTCCCCGGTCGGGTCGGCGTCGCCGGGCTCGTCGCCGGCGTCGGGGCCGTCCGGACCGTCCTGCGGCCCGGCCGGGTCGTCGGGGCCGGGCCGCCGGGGTCCGGGTCGTCGTCGGGGTCCGGGTCGTCCTCGGGGCCCAGGTGGTCCTCGGCGTCGGCGAGGGCGCGGTCCAGCTCGGCCGGGTCCAGGCCGGGCTCGTCGAACGGGTCGCGACGACGGCGGTGCGGCAGCGCGAGCCGGGCGGCGACGCGCACGTCGTCGGCGGTGACCGCGTCGCGGCCCTCCCAGGCGGCGTGCGCGGCCGCGGCCCGGGTGATGACCAGGTCGGCGCGCATGCCGTCGACGTCGAACCGGGCGCACACGAACGCGATCCGCCGCAGCTCCCGGTCGCTCACCGCGACGGCGGCGACGTGGGCCTGCGCGGCGCGGAGCCGGGCCGCGGTGGCGGTCTCGTCCGGGGCGAAGCGGGCGACGAACCCGGCCGGGTCGTCCTCGAACGCCATCCGCCGCCGGGTCACCTCGACCCGGGTATCGACGTCGCGGCTGGCCCGCACCTCCACGGTCAGCCCGAACCGGTCGAGCAGCTGCGGGCGCAGCTCGCCCTCCTCCGGGTTCATCGTGCCGACCAGCAGGAACCGGGCCGCGTGCGAGACGGACACGCCGTCGCGCTCGACGTGCGCGCGGCCCATCGCGGCGGCGTCGAGCAGCAGGTCGACGAGGTGGTCGTGCAGGAGGTTGACCTCGTCGACGTAGAGCACCCCGCGGTGGGCGTCGGCGAGCAGGCCGGGCTGGTAGGCGCGGCGGCCCTCGGACAGCGCCTTCTCCAGGTCGAGCGAGCCGACCAGGCGGTCCTCGGTCGCGCCGACGGGCAGCTCGACCAGCCGGGCCGGGCGAGGACCGCCCGCTGCGCCCGCCGGGTGCGGCCCGTCCGGGCAGGACGGGTCCGGTGCGGCGGGGTCGCAGCCGAACCGGCAGGCGTCGACGACCTCGTGCGAGGGCAGCAGCGCGGCCAGCGCGCGCACCGCCGTGGACTTCGCGGTGCCCTTCTCCCCGCGCACCAGGACACCACCGACACCCGGGTGCACGGCGTTGAGCAGCAGCGCCAGCCGCAGGTCGTCGTGGCCGACGACGGCGGAGAACGGGAAACGGGGAGGTCCGGCGGCGGGGGCGGTGCTCGTGCTCACGCGGGTGAGGCTGCCAGACCGGAGGTCAGCACCGGGAGGTCCGGCGGCGCACCGTGTCCGATCACATGTTCAAGTGACGACGTGTCGAGGTGGTGTTCAACCAGGTCGGCCAGCAGATCCACCTGCCGGGTGCGCTCGGCCGCGAACGACGTGTCCTGCGCCACCACGAACCCGGTCCGCCCTGCCTCGTCGGCGAGGCGGGTGAGCAGCAGCCGCCGGAAGCCGTCGTTCTCGGCGAGGCCGTGCCAGTGCGTGCCCAGGACGTTGCCGCGGTCGCTGCCCTCGTCCCCGATCAGGCCGGGGTCGCCGGAGCGCACGACACGGCCGTGGTGGATCTCGTAGCCGGTGACGGTCTCGCCCCACGCCGTCGCGGTGGGGGTGGCGAGGTGCTTGACCGGGTCGAACGCGATCTCGAGGTCCAGCAGCCCCAGCCCGTCGACGGTCGTACCGGGAGCGGCCTCGGCGCCGTCCGGGTCGGAGACCGTGTGCCCGAGCATCTGGTACCCGCCGCAGATCCCCAGCACCGGGCGCCCGGCCGCGGCGTGCGCGCGCACCGCATCGGCCATCCCGGACGCGCGCAGCCAGGCCAGGTCCGACACGGTCGCCTTGGTCCCGGGCAGCACGACGACGTCGGTGTCGGCGATCCGCGACGGCTCGGTCACGTACCGCACGGCGACGCCCGGTTCGCAGGCCAGCGCCTCGGCGTCGGTGGCGTTGGAGATCCGCGGGAACCGGACGACGGCGACCCGCAGCCACTGCCCGCCGCGCGGCGGGGCCGGGCGTCCGAGCACCCCGTCGGCGACGGCCGAGAGCGAGTCCTCGGCGTCGAGCCAGAGGCCCTCGGCGAAGGGCAGCACGCCCAGCGTCGGCCGCCCGGTGAGCTCGCGCAGCCGGTCGAGGCCGGGGTCGAGCAGTCGGGGGTCCCCGCGGAACTTGTTGATCACGAAACCGGCGATCAGCGCCTGGTCGGCCGGGTCGAGCACGGCGAGGGTGCCGAACAGGTGCGCGAGCACACCGCCGCGGTCGATGTCGCCGACGACCAGCACCGGCAGGTCGTTGCGCCGGGCGAAGCCCATGTTGGCGAGGTCGGTGGCCCGCAGGTTGATCTCCGCGGGCGAGCCCGCTCCTTCGCAGACCACGACGTCGTGGCGGGCGCGCAGCCGGGCCAGGGAGTCGGCGACGACGTCGGACAGCGCCGCGGTGCGGTGCCGGTAGGACAGCGCCGACACCTGGCCGTCGGCGCGGCCGCGCACGACGACCTGCGAGGTCCGGTCCCCGCCGGGCTTGAGCAGCACCGGGTTCAGATCGACCGAGGGGGCGATGCCGCTGGCGAAGGCCTGCATCGCCTGCGCGCGGCCGATCTCGCCGCCGTCCGGGGTGACGACCGAGTTGTTGCTCATGTTCTGCGCCTTGAACGGCGCCACCGAGACGCCGCGCCGGTGCAGCCACCGGCAGATGCCGGCGACGACGGCGCTCTTGCCCGCGTCCGACGTCGTCCCCGCGACGAGGACCGCTCCCTGAACCACCACGGCCGGAAGTATCGCCCCGGCGGGACCGCCCGCGGGCGCGGCTACCCTGGGCCGCGTGCGTTTCCTGCTGCGTCCCGGGTGGATCGCGTTCGTCGTCGCGGTGCTGGCCTTCGCCGTCGCCTGCTACACGCTGCTCGCGCCGTGGCAGTTCGACCGTGAGTCCGAGCGCTCCGCGCAGAGCCGGGCCATCGCCACCGCCGACGCGACGCCCGCCGTCGGGTTCGACACGCTCGTCCCGCCCGGTACGGCGATCGGCGCCGACGACCAGTGGCGCCGGGTCACCCTGGCCGGCACCTTCGACCGTGCCGCGGAGACCCTGGTCCGCCTGCGGGTCGTCGACGGCGCGCCCGCCTTCGAGGTGCTGACGCCGCTGCGGCTCACCGACGGCCGGACCGTCGTGGTGAACCGGGGGTCGGTCCCGGCCGCGGACCGGGGCGCCGTGCCCGACTACGCCGCCGCGCCCGCCGGCCCGGTGACGGTCGAGGGCAGGCTGCGCCTGGACGAGACCGACCCGCAGGGCCGCCCCCCGCTGGTCGAGAACGGCACCCGCCAGGTCTACGTGTCGGACTCCCGCTCGGTCGCCGCCGCCACCGGCCTGACCCCGGTCGAGGGCGTCGTCGTGCTGGAGGCCGGCCAGCCCGGCGTGCTGGACCCGATCCCGGTCGAGCCGGTCGGGGGCGGAGCGCCGTTCAGCAACTTCTCCTACGCCCTGCAGTGGCTGACCTTCGGCGCCGTCGCCCTGGTCGCCCTGGTGCTGTTCATCCGGCTGGAACTGCTGCAGCGCAGCGGGAAGCGCGAGAAGGCGGGCAGCCTGCGGGACCAGCTCTCCGGCCGCGACGGCTTCGGCGACGAGCCCGTCCCCGCCGACCGTGCCGCCGACCGTGCCGCCGACCGTGCCGACGACAGCGCCCCCGGCACCACCCGCGACGCCGCCGCCGGGTCCGGTCCGGGCTCAGGCTCGGGCTCGGGCTCGGGCTGATCCCGCACCGCGCCACACCCGTCGCGGGCCGCCGCCCTGCAGGGTGCGGTGCCATGTCGGGGTGCCGTGCCGGGCTCCCCGGATGCTGCGCCGGGCTCCCGGCTCCCCGCGCCGGAGCACTGCGTCGCCGGACCCGCTCACCGAGGGCGCGGGTCCCCTCCGCCTGTTCGCCCCGGCCGAGTTCGCTCACCCGGTAAGCGAACCCACCCGTCCGACAGGGTGGCCCCGTCGGTCGTATCCCGCCGGCCGTGCTCGGTCAGCGGTGCCCAGGGCCGCCACCCTCCGGGACGATCTCTCTCCCGACTCGCTCACCCGGTAAGCGAACTCCCGGCGATCCACCCTCTCCGACCGGGTAGGTGTGGAGACCGGGGCGACGGATACGGCCACGTCGGTCGGAACCGGCACCGGGACCGGGCCGACGGGGGCAGGTACGGGGCGACCGGCTCAGCCGCGCCGCCGCCCCAGCACCGCCGCCGTCGCGACGGCGAGCAGACCGGCCGCCCCGGCCACCAGCCGGGACAGCCGCGCGACGCGGTGCAGGTCGGCCACCCGGGGCGGGTGCCCGTCGCCGAGCGACGGGCGGTCCTCGGTGCCGTGGGCGTAGACCGTCGGCCCGCCCAGACGCAGCCCGAGCGCACCGGCGGCGCTCGCCTCGACCGGGCCGGCGTTCGGGCTGGGGTGCCCGGCGGCGTCGCGGCGCCAGGCCCGCAGCGCGCACGCGGGCGAGCCACCCACCAGCGGTGCGACGGCCACCGTGACCACCGCGGTGACCCGGGCCGGGGCGAGGTTGACCACGTCGTCGAGACGGGCCGAGGCCCACCCGAAGCGGGCGTGCCGGGCGGAGCGGTAGCCGACCATCGCGTCGAGGGTGTTCACCGCGCGGTAGCCCAGCAGCCCCGGGATGCCGGCGACCGCGCCCCACACCAGCGGCCCGACGACGGCGTCGGAGGTGTTCTCGGCCAGCGACTCGGCCCCCGCGCGGGCCATGCCGTCGGCGTCGAGCAGCTCCGGGTCGCGCGCGCACAGGTGCGGGATCCGGGCACGGGCGGCGGCCAGGTCACCGGAGTCGAGCGACGCGGCCAGCGCGGCGCCCTCCCCCACCAGCGAGGTCCCGCCGAGCACGGCCCAGGTGGCGACGGCGGTCAGCCCGGCCCGCACGACGGGCTCGGCCCGGGCCCCCGCACGCGTCGCGGCCGCCTCGGCGACCACCCCCGCCGCGACCACGGACCCGACCAGGATCGCGGTGTAGGCCACCCCGGGTGCGACGGCGTCGCGGTGCATCCGGCCCTCCAGCCGGGCGGCGAGCGTGCCGAAGCCGGCGACCGGGTGGCCCCGGCGCGGGTCGCCGAGCAGTGCGTCGGCGACGATCCCGGCGGCCAGTCCGGCCGCGCGGCCACGTGTTCCCATGCGCCGAACCTAGAGCGGCGCGCGCGCAGGGTGCGGGCAGGCCGGGCAGGATCATGGGCATGCGCACGGACCTCAAGCCGGACGAGATGGGCAGCGGCCCGTTCTACAAGCTCCTGACCAGCGTCGTCGTCCCCCGACCCATCGCCTGGGTCTCCACCCGCTCGGCCGACGGCGTCGACAACCTCGCCCCGCACTCGTTCTTCACGGTGTCCTGCGTGGACCCGCCCATGATCCAGTTCACGTCGGTCGGGAAGAAGGACTCCCTGCGCAACGTGTCGGAGACCCGCGAGTTCGTCGTCTGCCTGGCGAACGAGCCGATGTTCGAGAAGATCAACGCGACCGGCACCGACTTCCCCGCCGAGATCAGCGAGTTCTCCTCGGTCGGGCTGACGGCCGAGGCGTCGTCGGTCGTGGCGCCGCCGCGGGTCGCCGAGTCACCGGTCGCCCTGGAGTGCGTGCTGCACGCGAACATCGAGCTCGGCAACTCGACCGTCGTCATCGGCCGGGTCGTGCACGCCGCGATCGAGGAGAGCGTGTTCGTCACCGACGAGCGCGGCAACTCCCTGCCCGACATCCACCGGCTCGCCCCGCTGGCCCGCCTGGGCCGCAACGAGTGGTCGCGGATGGGCGAGGTCCTCGAGATCACCCGCATCCCCTACCAGCAGTGGCCGGGTCACTTCGGCGACGGGTGACCCGGCCCCCGCCGGGTCTACAGGGTGTACTCGGTGGGCGGCGTCGCGGCCGGGTCGGCGTGGATCTCGCCCTCCCGGCCGCGCAGCTCGACCCGGCGGATCTTGCCGGAGATCGTCTTCGGCAGCTCGAAGAACTCGAGCCTGCGGATCCGCTTGTAGGGCGCGAGGTTGTCGTAGGCGAACCGCAGGATCGCCGTCGCCGTCTCCTCGGTCGGCTCGTGCCCCTTGGCGAGCACCACGTAGGCCTTCGGCACGGCGAGGCGGACCGGGTCCGGGGACGGCACGACCGCGGCCTCGGCGACCGCCGGGTGCTCGATCAGCACGCTCTCCAGCTCGAACGGGCTGATCCGGTAGTCGCTGGCCTTGAACACGTCGTCGGCCCGGCCGACGTAGGTGATGTAGCCCGACTCGTCGCGGGAGCCGACGTCGCCGGTGTGGTAGAACCCGCCGGCCATGGCCTCGGCGTTGCGCTCCGGGTCGTCGGCGTAGCCCACCATCAGCCCGGTCGGGCGGTGGTCGAGGTCCAGGCAGATCTCGCCCTCGTCGGCGACCTTCCCGGTGGCCGGGTCGACCAGTGCGACGACGAACCCGGGGATCGGCCTGCCCATCGAGCCCGGCTTGACCGGCTGCCCGGGCGGGTTGCCGATCTGCACCGAGGACTCGGTCTGGCCGAACCCGTCGCGGATGCGCAGGCCCCACGCCTTCTCGACCTGCTCGATGACCTCGGGGTTGAGCGGCTCCCCCGCCCCGACGACCTTGGTCGGCGGCGTCGCCAGCCCGGACAGGTCGGCCTGGATCAGCATCCGCCACACCGTCGGCGGGGCGCAGAAGCTGGTCACGCCGCAGGAGTCCAGGACCGACAGGACGGACTCGGCGTCGAACCGGGCGTAGTTCATGACGAGGACCGTCGCCTCGGCGATCCACGGCGCGAACACGTTCGACCAGGCGTGCTTGGCCCAGCCGGGCGAGGAGATGTTGAGGTGCACGTCGCCGGGCTCGAGGCCGATCCAGTACATCGTCGACAGGTGCCCGACCGGGTAGGACGTGTGCGTGTGCTCCACCAGCTTCGGCTTCGCCGTGGTGCCGGAGGTGAAGTACAGCAGCAGCGTGTCCGACGCCTTCGTGGCGCCGTCCGGGGTGAACTCGGCGGCGGCCGAGTAGGCCTCGCCGGTGTAGTCGCGCCAGCCCGCCACGGCGCCGCGGACGGCGATGCGGGTGTAGTCGCCGTCGACGTCGTCGAACTTGCCGGCGTCGTCCGCCCCGACGACGACGTGCGCGGCCCGCCCGCGGTCCACCCGGTCCTGCAGGTCGGCCGGGGTGAGCAGGGTGGTCGCGGGGATCACGACGGCGCCCAGCTTCATCGCCGCCAGCAGTGTCTCCCACAGCTCCAGCTGGTTGCCGAGCATCAGGATGATCCGGTCGCCCCGGGCGACGCCCTGCGCACGCAGCCAGTTCGCGACCCGGTTGGACCGCTCGGACAGCTCCGCCCACGTCCAGTGCGCCTGCGAGCCGTCCTGTTCGACGATCCACAGCGCCTTCCGCGCGCCCCGCTCGGGATCGGCGGCGACGACGTCGAAGTGGTCGAGCGCGAAGTTGAACTCCTCGAGCTCCGGCCAGCGGAAGTCGCGGTAGGCCGTGTCGTAGTCCTCGCGGTGGGTCAGCAGGAAGTCGCGGGCGGCGAGGAACTTCTCCGTCGCCGGGCTGCCGGTCGCCATGGGGTGCACCTCGGTGGGCTCGTGCGGGGGGCCCGTGCCCCGGGCCCGTCGTGCGGGGCCGCCCGTGCGGCCGTACCGCGACCCTAGTCACTCCTCCGGCGCCCCGGCAGTGCGCGACGGCCGCCGCCGGCCGGGCACCGACCGTGCGGTGCCGATCACGCGATGGTGGCGGCGAGGTCGGCCCGCCCGGGCGGGCCGGTGATCGTAAGGTGCCCGCGTGACCGTGCCGAACCTGCCGAAGGTGCCGACCCCCGACGTGTCGGTGTCCCGCCTGCGGGTGGGCCGGTACGGGCCGCGGCTGCTGCTGCGCGGCGTGCTGGTGGGGCTGGCGCTGCTGGTCCTCGTGCTGCTGCTGGCCGGCTGCGGCAACGGCGAGATCCCCGCGGCGTGGCGCACCCCGTCGCCGGTCCCGACGACGGCGCCGACCGCCACCCCGACTCCGACCCCGACGCCCACGCCGACGACGACCCCCGCGCCGAGCCGCACCGCCGACCCGTCCCGCACGACGGCCGCGCCCGCACCCGGGCGCGGCGGCACCGACGGCGGCGGCACCGGGACGGGCCGCACCGGCGCCCCGGGGGCGGCCGCGGCGGCGTCGCCGATGTGGCCCGCGGGCGACGCGGCGACCGCGAAGCGGATGCAGCAGCAGTCCGACGCCGGCGGCGACCCGTGGCTGCTCGACCCGGAGGAGGTCACGATCTCCTACGTCGGCAGCGAGCTCGGCTACCGGAACCCGACCGTCACCCGCCTCGGCAACGGCGTGTACGCCGCCACCGACGGCCGGTCGGCGCAGCGCTCGACGATCCGGCTCACCCAGCCGGTCCGCTCCGGCACCGGCGGGATCTGGGTGGTCGACCGCGTCGACCGCGGCTGACGGGACGGTCGGCCCGCACCGGCACCCAGCGTCACCGGGTCTCGTACCGGACGGCGTCCTTCGGCGGAACCCGGCCTCGCGTTACACCCTTTGCGCGCCTTGGGTACCGTGAGGTGAATGACAGTTGGCGCGAACGGGTGAAACCCGGCGCCGGGTGCAGCGTCCGGGGCCGTTCCGACGATGTTCCGTGTGAGGCCGTCGCGGTACCGCGGCGGTCGGGGGGTCCAGGAGAGGCGGAGCACGATGGCCAGCGAGTCGGTCCAGCAGGACGTCTTCACCGTGTTGCACGGGCAGGCGTCGCCGATCGTGAGCCGCTGGGCGTACCGCGCCTCGGACCCGTTCGCGATCTCGTTCTCGGTGCGCCGGTCCTCCGACCGCTGGATCGAGTGGCTCGTCGCCCGCGACCTCGTGATCGAGGGCCTGACCACGCCCACCGGCATCGGTGACATCCGGATGGCGCCCCGGCGCATCGACGGTTACGACGTCGTCGAGCTGGAGATCCGCTCCGACGGCGGGTCCGCCGTCCTGGAGGTCGACCGCGACCTGCTGGCCCAGTTCGTCGACTCGACGCTGGAGATCGTCGACCTCGGCGAGGAGCACGACCACCTCGACCTCGACGGCGCCATCGCCCGGCTGACCGGCAGCGCGGCGGGCCCCACCACCCCCTGAGCGCACGCTCCCACCCACGACGAGGGCCCCGGACCGCACGACGCGGTACCGGGGCCCTCGTGTGTGCCGGGTGCCGCTCAGCTGTTCTGCTCGGCCCACTCGGGGTCGGTCGAGGCGTCCCACTCGGCGTCGGCCGCCGCCTCGTCGGCGTGGTCGGCGTCGCGCGCGAGCTGGTCGCTGACCTCTGGATCCCCGACCGGGGACTCGTCGACCACCGGCACGATGCCCTCGTCGACGTCGTGCACGGCGGCCTCCTCGGCACTGGCCGCGCCGCCGTCGATGCCCACGTCGGTCCCGGCGCCGTCGACCGCCGGGTCGCCCGCCGCGGAGTCGGCGGCGGCGGTCAACCGGCCGGAGCGGCCCGGGTCGCCCTCGGGCAGCTCGTCGGGCAGCTCCCGGGCCAGTCGCGCCTCGTGCGACTCGCCCTCCTCCTGCCCCGCCGCGGTCACCGCGTTGTCCTCGACGCCGTAGGGACGGTCCGGCGGGACGTAGCCGGAGTCCAGCGGGTCGGTGTCCGACGGACCGGTCAGCGCCTCGTCGGTGTCCAGCTGCATCGCCGACGCCATGTCCGGCGCCTCCGGCTGGAACTCGTTCTCGTCACCTGAAGCGGATGCCATCGGTCGCGGGTCTCCTCGGTGTGGCCGTGTGTCGGGCGGTGTGCGGTATCGACCGTGCGTACCCCGCGTCGCGCCGCGCCATGCGCCGGCGCCCGGACGCTACGGTCGCCGACACCGGATCCGCCGCGGCCGGTTCCCGCGCCGCACCCGTCGTACGAAGGAGCACTCCCCCGTGACCGCCGCCCCGTCCGCCCGTTCCGGTGACAGCACCCGCAGCGCCCTGCTCGCCGCGGCCGCGGACCTGTTCACCGAGCACGGCTACGACCGCACCTCGGTCCGCGCGATCGCCGACCGGGCCGGGGTGAACCAGGCGCTGCTCTTCCGCTACTTCGGCAGCAAGGACGCCCTGTTCGCCCGGGTCGCCGCCGAGCGCGCCCTCGCCGTGCTGCACGACGGCCCGCCCGAGGAGCTCCTGACCCGCCTGCTGCGGTCGATCCTCGACGGCGGCGACGGGCCCGAGCGCGACCTGTTCGGGCCCGTCGTGCGCTCGGCCGGGACGTCGGAGGCGGCCGCGGCCGTGCGGGTGGAGCTGGCCGGGGCGTTCACCGAGGCGTTCGCCGCGCAGGCCACCGGCGCCGCCGACCGGGCCGACGCCGAACTGCGCGCGGAGCTGGTCCTGACCTGGCTGCTCGGGCTGAGCCTGGTCCAGCCGCTGCTGCCCGGCGGCGCGGTCGGGCGGGCCGACCCGGACACGGTGCTGGACCACGTCACGCGCGCCGCCCGCACCCTGCTGCAGGCGCCCGGGCTCAGCCGGTGAGCCGGTCCACCTCGGCGCGGAACCGTTCGCGCTGGGCCGGGGTCTCCCGGGTCCGCGACAGGTAGTGCGCCGGGCGCGGGGCGCGGTCGTGCCAGAACCGGCCGGTCCCGACCGCCGACGACGGCGCGGCCGCGAGCCACACCGCGGTGTCCGCGCCCTGCGCCGGGGTGCGCAGCACGGGGCCGACGACCTTGTCGAACAACGGCAGCGACCCGGTGACGCCCGGGGTGCGGGCCCACCCGGGGTGCAGTGCGTGCACGGTGACGTGCCGGGGGGCCAGCTCGTCGGCGAGCAGACCGGTCAGGACGACCTGCATCCGCTTGGTGCGGGCGTAGGCCGCGGTGCCGCCGTAGTCACCGGTGCGGAACTGCAGGTCGTCGTCACGCAGGGGCTGGGCGTACATGCCGCCCGAGGACATGATGATGACCCGGGAGTCGGTTCCGGACCGCTCGGCGCCGGTCGCGAGGGTGTCGGTGAGCAGCCGGGTCAGCAGCAGCGGTCCGAGGACGTGCACGGCCAGGGTCAGCTCGTTGCCCTCGGAGGTCTCGCTGCGCTCGGGCGGGAGCAGCCCGGCGTTGTGCACCAGGACGTCCAGCGCGTCGACCTCGGTGGCGAACCGGGTCGCGAACGCGCGCACGTCGGCGAGCTCACCCAGGTCGCAGACCTGCACCGGGAGCCGGTCGCGGGACAGGCCGGGGACGGCGGCCAGGATCCGGTCCTGCGCGGCGACCCCCTTGTCCCGGGAGCGGACGAGCAGGTGCACCGTCGCACCGAGCCGGACGAGCCCGGTCGCGATCGCCTCCCCCAGCCCGCCGCCCGCGCCGGTCACCAGCGCGGTGCGCCCGGTCAGGGCGCCGCGCGGCGGGTCGGCGCGGTCACCGCTCCACCCCGGGCGCCGCAGCAGGTACCCGATCCGTGAGTAGCCGGGGACCAGGGTGCGGTCGAGGACGGTATCCAGAGCGCTGCCGAGCACGGACCGATCCGACCACAGCACCGCGCCGCCCGCGCGTCGATCAGCCCTGCAGACCCGGACCGGAGACGTAGGGGGTGCCGGGGACGTTCGCCGTCGGGAGCTTCGGGACGGCGTCGGTGACCGGGTCGGCGGTGGAGATCCGCTCCATCGCGCCGCAGCTGGACAGCGAGTACGACAGCGGGTTCACCGGCGGGGCGGTGGCCTTGTCGAAGCCGTGCTCGACCTTGCGGATCGACATGGTGCCGCCCGTGAGCTTGTACATGTTCCCCGACGGGTTGGGCGCCTCCAGGGTGCCGTTGCCGTTCTCGTCGACCTCCCACTCGCCGACGGTCTGGCCGCCGGGCAGCGGGTTGGTGCCGTCGAGGATGCAGGGGTTGTTGTTGGTGGCGCTGGAGGTCGCGCCGTAGAAGAACGACACGTAGCGGGCGTCCGGGTCCATTCCGGTCGCGGTGCCGGAGACGGTGTCGGAGTCGACGGTGGCGGTCCCTGCCACGCCGTCGGTGTTCTTCGACGCCAGGTCGACCTGCGTGGGTCCGGTGCTCGGGCCGCCGACGACCCCGGCCACGTCCGGCAGGCCGCCGAGACCCGAGTAGTCGGGCAGGCCCGCCGTGCGCGCGACGCCGGACAGGTCCGGCAGTGGGCCGTCCCTGCCGGTCAGCGGGGTGGTGTCGGGCAGGCCCGCGATCTCGTTGAGGCCCTCCAGCGGTCCGCCCGCGGTGAGGCCGGGGACGTCCGGGAGCTCGTCGGTGCTGCCGTCGGTGACGCCGGGGACCGACGGCAGCTCCGGCACGACGTCGCCGAGACCGGTGAGGGTGTCGGTCGGGCCGGCCAGCGGACTGTTGCCGGTGTCGGTGCCGACGACGGTGCCCGCGGCGCCCACCGCGGTGTCGACCAGCGAGCCGGCCTGCCCGGCGCCGGGCACCGAGGAACCGGCGTCGGACAGGGTCTGCGCCGGGTCGGGCAGCGACGTCAGGGGCTTCGTCGGGGTGTTCAGGTCGACGCCCGTGCCGAGGCCGCTCGTGAGGTCGCCGAGGCCGGGGACCGCGTCGAGCGGACCGGTCGAGGGGACGGCGGAGTCCTTCGAGCCGGACGAGCCGGCGGAGTCCTTCGAACCGGCCGAGCCGGCGGAGTCCTTCGAACCGGCCGAGCCGGCGGAGTCCTTCGAACCGGCCGAGCCGGCGGAGTCCTTCGAACCGGCCGAGCCGGCGGAGTCCTTCGAACCGGCCGAGCCGGCGGAGTCCTTCGAACCGGATGAGCCGGCGGAGTCCCGGTCCGGCTCCTCGAAGTCCTGGTCCGACTTCCCGGAGTTCTCCGACTTCCCGGCGGCCTTATCCGACTTCTCCGACTTCCCGGAGGCCTTCTCCGACTTCTCGGAGCCCTTCCCCGACTTCCCGGAGCCCTTCCCCGACGTCCCCGAGGCCGTGTCCGACGTGTCGCTGCCCGGGCCGCCGTCCGCCGAGGAACCCGGCGAGCCCGATCCCGAGCCGCCCTGTCCCAGCACCGAGCCGACGACGTCCGCGCCGGTCATGAGGTCACCCAGCCCCCCGGAGGAGGACCCCGACGAGCCCGGGGAGTCGGAGCAGGACCCGCCGACCGGGGTGGTGCCGTCGGGGCAGTCCGCCGCGGCGCCCGACGAGTCGTCGTCGGAGCCCGTCCCGGCGAACGCCGTCCCGGCCGTCCCGCCGGAGGTCAGCAGCAGCGCCGCGAGCGCGGCGGGGGCGGCGATCCGGCGCGCGGTGCCCGCGGGGGGAGCGGCGTGCCTGCGCCGTCCGCGGAGGGACCGGCCGGCGGCCACCGCCGCGGCGACGCCGGTCGAACGGTGGCCGGTCCGGGTGTGCTTGCCCATCTCGAGCGGTCCTTCCGCCTCGCCGTGGGCGAGGGTGCTGGGGAGCGGTGGAGGACGGCGCGGGCACCGGCGTGGCCGGGGTGCGGGGGCACCCCTGGGGAGCGGCCGGATCGTGCCGGGTCACCCGGCTCGTCCGGTTCGGGACGGTACGAAACGGTGACCCGTCGAGGTTGCTTTCCTGAGAGGACCTCGGCGACCCGGGCGATCACGGGTCGGCACCGGACGCCGAGTGACAGGTCGGCTGGACCGAACGGCTCAACGATCTACGACGAACACCCTCCGTGTTCTCAGGATCGCGGGAGGTCCCCTCCGTTCAACGAGCGGGCGACGCCGGGGTGACGGGTCGTCGCAGAACGGCCACCGCTCGTACGTCCCGGCGCGTGGCTGCCACCCGGACGGGAACTAGCCGAGGCGCTCGCGGACGGCGTCGAGGTTGCGTTCCATCCCGGTCCGCCACTCGCGCAGCCGGCCCTCGACGATCCGCTCCTCCTTGTCCGGCCACCGCTCGATCGCCTGCGAGAGGCCCGACGGCCCGGGACCCATCCGGGCCCACTGGCGCAGCACGGTGCCGTCGCCGTCGGGGGTGAGCTCGAACCGCCACACGGCGGTCGCTCCCCCGTCGCCACCGGGCTCGACGGTCCACTCGAACAGCCGCCCCGGCTCCCATCCGGTGACGGTGGAGACGGTGCTCCACTCCCCGATCGCGTCGTGGCGGTGGTGGCCGTGCAGCCGGGCGCCGAGGCCCGGCTCGTCACCCTCGCCCCACGAGGCGCGCTGCATCTCGGTCGACGCCCGGGCCAGGAACTCCGGGTCGGTCACCAGCTCCCACACCGCCTGGGGCGGTGCGGCGACCCGGGCGGTGGCCTCGGTGGTGGGTCCGTCGGCGTAGCGCATGCGACCTCCTCGTCGTCGGGCCGCGGCGGGTCAGCGCTCGTCGGCACCCCGGCGCAGCAGGTAGGTGTCCATGATCCACCCCTTGTTCTCCCGGGCCTCGGCCCGGACCTTCAGGATCTCGTCGGTCACCTCGACGAGCGGCCCGGCGACGAGCAGCTCGTCGGGCGTACCCAGGTAGGCGCCCCAGAAGATGTGCAGCTCACGGCGCTGCTCGTCGGGCAGCGTGGCGAAGGCGGTGCGGCCGTCGAGCATCACGACGACGTCGTCGACGTCGGTGGGCATCCCCTCGGCGATCCGGCGCCCGGTGGTGATCAGGACGGGGTGCCCGACCCGGTTGAGGATCAGCCGGTGGGCGGCGGCGAGGGCGGCGACGCTGGAGATCCCGGCGACCGACTCGACCGACCACTGCTCCCCCGCGCCGTCGAGGACCCGGTCGAGCAGGCGCAGCGTCCCGTCGTAGAGGGAGGGGTCGCCCCAGACCAGGAAGGCGCCGGTCTGCCCGTCGGCCAGCTCGGCGTCGAGCATCTCGCGGTAGAGCCGGGCACGGCGGTCCTGCCAGTCGACCACGACGTCGCGGTAGCGCTCGTCGTCGCGCTCGACCTCGGCGCCGCGGTCCCGGCCCACCTCGGGCGCGGTGACCAGCCGGTACCCGCCGTCCGGGCGGTGCCGCCGCAGGAGCTCGGTGCGCAGGGCCAGCAGGTCGTCCTGCGACCCCCCGCCGTCGAGGCCCTTGTCGATGACGAACACGACGTCGGCCCGGCGCAGGGCGCGGACCGCCTGGAGGGTGAGGTGGTCGGGGTCACCGGCCCCGATCCCGATCACGAGAACCGTGCGCACCGGAGTGACCGTAACGGACCCCGGGCGCTCCCCGGCACTCCCCCGATCGGCAGGTACCCCCCGCCCGGTGTCGCCCGATGCGCGCAGCGTCCGACCCCGTCACGCGACGTCGTCACTCGGTAGTGTCATGGTGACCGGCGAGCCACGACCGGGTCACCGGCCGACCGCCGACGACCGACCCCGCAGCGCCACCCCGGGAGGCCACGTCACCGTGCCCACCAGCGAACACAGCAGGACCCTGACGATCGGACACCTCGTCGAGTCGCTCGACGACCGCGGCGTCGCCGCCGCGCTCGGTGACCTCGCCGCCGCGGCCCCGGACGCCGGGTTCCGGGTGGTGGTCGTCGCGCTGGCCCCGTCCGGGCACTCCGACGTCGCCGAGCGCATGGCCCGCGCCGGGGCGCCACCGGTCGAGCTGAACGTCGCGCCGTGGGACCCGCGTGCCGTGCTGAAGGTCCTCGCCGCGTTCCGGGAGCACGGTGTCGACCTGGTGCACACCCACGGCGCCCGGCCCGACGTCGTGGGCTCGGCCGCCGCGGCCCGGCTGCGGGTGCCCGCGGTGTCCACGCTGCACCACATCCACGAGCACCCCGCCGACCGCGGCGACCAGCTCCGGCGGACCGCGAAGACGTTGGCGCGCAAGCGGTTCATGAATCGCACGATCGCGACGTCCGCCCTGCAGCGCGACTGGTACCGCCGCGCCGCCGGGTCCACCGAGGGCCTGTCGGTGATCCCGGACGGCGCCGCCGACCCGGGCGAGGGCACGCCCGAGGAGCGGGAGCGTCTGCGGCGCGGGCTCGGCGTGGACGACCACGAGGTCGTCGCCGTCTCGGTCGCGCCGATGCGCCGCGGCCAGGGGCAGGACATGCTGCTCGACGCCGTCGCCGGGATCGGACCGGACGAGCCGCTCACCGTGGTGCTCGGCGGCGACGGGCCGCTGCGGCCGTGGCTGGAGTCGCGCGTCGCCGCCGACGAGGCCCTGTCCGGCCGGGTGGCGTTCCGCCGCAGCACCGACCCGGTCGCGCTGCTCCGCGCCGCCGACGTGCAGCTGCACACGACCCGGCACGACACGATGCCCCGCATGCTGTTGCTCGGCCACGGCACCGGGACCCCGGCGGTCGCGACGCGGGTCGGCGGGATCCCGGAGATCGTGACCCGCGAGACCGGGCTGCTGGCCCCGGTCGACGCCACCCGGATCGCCGACGAGCTGGTGCGGCTGACCCGCGACGCCGAGCTGCGCGCCCGGCTCGGGGCCGGGGCCCGGCGGCGGTTCCTCGACCGGTTCGCGGCGGCGCCGTGGGCGGCCCGGCTCGGCGACGTCTACCGCAGCGCCGCCGGGGTGGCGGGCGCGCCCGCTCCCGCCGAGCTGGACACGCCGGAGCCAGTGGGCCGGGGCTGAGCCGAGCTGCGGCGGGCCGGGCCGGCTCAGTGCGGGACGGGCGCGGGCCGGTCGGCGACCGGGTTCTCCAGGGTCCCGACGCCGTCGATCTCGACGGTGACCCGGTCCCCCGCGGTCATCGGCCCGACCCCGCCGGGGCTGCCGGTGAGCACGACGTCGCCGGGCTGCAGCGTGGTCCAGCGGGTCACGTGGGCGAGGATCCGCGCGACGTCGAAGATCATCGCCCCGGTGTCGGACTCCTGGACGGTGCGGCCGTTCAGCGTGGTCCGCAGCCCCCACGGCCCCGCGCCCGGCTCGGTCTCGATACACGGCCCGAGCGGGCAGAAGGTGTCCGCGCTCTTCGCCCGCGCCCACTGCCCGTCGGCGCGGTAGTCGTGCGCGGTGACGTCGTTGGCGCAGGTCAGGCCGAGCACGTGCGACCAGGCGGCGCGCTCGTCCAGGTCACGGGCCCGGCGACCGATCACCACCGCGAGCTCGCCCTCGTACTCCAGCCGCTGCACCCCGGCCGGGCGCAGCACGGGCTCCCCCGGCCCGACGACGGCGTTGGGCGCCTTGAGGAACAACGCGGGCCGCTCCGGGCGGGGGCGCCCCTTCTCGGCGAGCTGGCAGGGGTAGTTGCTCCCGACGCACACGATGGTGCGGGGGTCGCAGGGGGCGAGCAGGACGACCTCGGCGAGCCGCCCGGCGACCGCCCCCGGCCCGGACGGGCCCAGCTCGCGGACGACGTCGCCGTCGCCGCCGGTCTCGACCCGCCCCGTGCGGGGGCCCTGGCCGGAGTCGTAGCGGACCAGTCGCATCCGCTCACACCGTCCCGGCCGGGCCGAGTGCCTCGCGCACCAGCTCCAGCGGGTGCCAGGCGGTGCGCCCGGCGCCGTGGAAGATCTGCTGGCGGCAGGAGACGCCGGTCGCGGCGACCAGGGTGTCGGCGGGCTCGGCGTCGATCGCCGGGAGCAGCCGGTCCCGGCCGACCTCCATCGAGGTCGCGTAGTGCTCGGCCTCGAAGCCGAACGAGCCCGCCATCCCGCAGCAGCCGGAGTCGATCTCGGAGACCTCCAGCCCGGGGATGCGGCGCAGCAGCGCGAGCGTCGCCGCGGTCCCGACCTCGGCCTTCTGGTGGCAGTGCCCGTGGTAGACCACGCGCCGCCCGCTCAGCGCCGACCGCTCCGGCAGGACCAGGCGGCCGTCGTCGAGGGCCTCGACGAGCAGCTCCTCGACCTGGCGGACCCGCTCGCCCACCGACCGGGCCTCGGCGCTGTCCGGGAGCAGGGCGAGGGTCTCGTCGCGCAGGGTGAACACGCACGACGGCTCGCAGCCGACGATCGGCGCGTCGGCCGGGGTGTCCCGGGCGAGCGAGGTGACCAGGCCGGTCGCCTTGCGACGGGCGTCGTCGAGCAGTCCCTTGGACAGGCTGGACCGGCCGCAGCAGCCGCCGCCGGCCAGCTCGACCCGCCACCCGGCACGCTCCAGCAGGCCGATCGCGGCCCGCCCGATGTGCGGCTCGGTGAAGGTGGTGAACGAGTCGGCCAGCCACACGACGGTCCCGGCCGGTGCGGCGGCCCGCGCGGGGTCACGGCGCCGGAACCACCGCACCAGGTTGTCCCGGTCGAAGCGCGGCAGCGGGCGGCGCGCGGTGATCCCGACGGTCCGCTCGGCGAGCCGGCGCAGCACCCCGACCCGGCCGGGCAGGTTGGACAGCGGCGCGGTCGCCGACCCGAGCCGGTTCAGCGTGCGGATCGCGCCGAACAGCCGCGAGCGCAGCGGCGTGCCGTGCACCGCGTGCTGCTGGTGGAGCGCCTCGGCCTTGGGCGAGGTCTTCACCGATCCGCTGCTCACCGGCCGGGACTTCTTCTGGGACGCCCCGCACCCGACCCTGCCCGCGGTCCGCCAGCTGGGGTCGCCGATGCGCTTCTCCCGCACCCCCGCGCGGCGGGGCACCGCCGGGCCCCCGCTCGGCGCGGCGACCGACGACGTCCTCGCCGAGCTGTCCGACCCCGCCCGCGGGGGCCACGCGTGAGCCCGGAGGTGACCGCGGAGCTCGCGGCCGGGGTGCTCACCGTGACCTTTCCGCCGTCCCGAGCGGCGCAACGCACTGACCTGGGACATGTACGAGGGGCTGGTGGCGGCGTGCGAGCGGGCCGATGCCGACCCGGAGGTCCGGGCGCTCGTCGTGCGCGGCGAGGGCGGCCGGGCCTTCGCCGCGGGCACCGACATCGGCCAGTTCCGCGCGTTCGCCTCGGGCGCCGACGGGGTGGCCTACGAGCGCCGGGTCACCGCCGTGCTCGACCGGGTCCGCGCCGTCGGCGTGCCCACCGTGGCCGCGGTCGCCGGGTACTGCGTCGGCGGCGGGCTGGGCATCGCCTGCGCGGCCGACCTGCGCATCGCGACGCCCGGGTCCCGGTTCGGCGTGCCGATCGCCCGCACGCTGGGCAACTGCCTGTCCGCGCGGACCCTGGACCTGATGGTCGAGGCCCTGGGCCGACCGCTGACGGCGGACCTGCTGCTCACCGCGCGGATGCTGGAGACAGTGGAGGCCGCGCGGGTGCCGGGGTTCCTGCACGCCGTCGTCGACGACCTCGACGCGGGACTGGACGCGCTCACCGAGCGGCTCACCACCGGCGCACCGCTGACGATCTGGGCGACCAAACGGCTGCTGGACGACCGGTCCGCCGACGACACCGCGGTGGTCGACCGGGTCTACGGATCGACCGACTTCCGCACGACGGTCGCCGGGTTCGGGCAGGGCGGCACCCCGAGCTGGACCGGGACCTGATCCCGGGCTCCGGCCCGCCGTCGGACCGCCGACCCCGGGGCCGGCGCCCGGTGGCGGGCCCGCCGGGCCCGGACCGCGGTCAGCGCCGCCGCAGCGGCCGGGCCGGGCCGGTCAGCGGCGGGGTCGTCCCGCCCTCGGCCTGCACCTGACGGCGCGCCTGGAGGTAGAGCGCCGGACCGGACACCAGCCCGCGCAGCTTGCGGGCGCCCGCGCCGCCCGGCAGCGCGGCGACGTCCTGCGGCGCCGGGCGCTCCTCGGTCGCGATCGGGACCGGCCCGGGGTCGGGCCGGGCGCGCCGACCGCGGCGGGCGCGGGCTCCTGCCGGGCCCGCGCGACCGTCGCCGGCGTCGAGGACTCGCGGCGCACGATGTCACGCAGGCGCCCGACCGCGGCCGGGAACCGGCGCACCGCGAGCCGGCGCGCCCGCGGGTCCAGCGCGACCTTGCCCAGGAACGCGCCCAGGCCCAGCGCGTAGCCGCCCATCTGCTCGCGCAGCTCCCCCGGCGACGGCCGGTGGTGGTGCCACACCCACGCCGAGGGCAGGTAGGCCAGGGTGCCGCCGTCGAGCACGATCCGGACCAGCAGCTCGATGTCCTCACCGCCCCGGGTTGGCCGGCCCGGTCCCAGCGCCTCGTCGAACCCGCCGAGCGCACGGACCGGCTCGGCGCGCACCGCCAGGTTGGCGCCGATCCCGAACAGGCCCGGGGAGAACGGGAACACCGGGGAGTCCGCGGGCGGGTCGTCGAGCCGGAACCGGCGCGGCAGGAAGCCCTTGTTCCAGGCCAGCGCGACGTCGGCGGCCCGCTCCTCGGGGGTCTCCAGCCGCGCGGCGAGCACCGGCCCGCTCAGCGCGGTGAGCCCCGGGTCCTCGGCGAAGGACCCGGCGATCCGCGACGCCCACCGCGGGTCGGGCTCGGTGTCGTCGTCGGTGAACGCGACGACCGCGGTGCGGGCCTCGGCGAGGCCGCGGTTGCGCCCGACCGAGACACCGCGGCGCGGCTCGCGGACGTAGCGGACCCGCGGGTCCGCGCAGTCACGGACGACCTCGCGGGTGCGCTCGTCGGGCGGATCGTTGTCGACGACGAGCACGGTCACGTCCGGGTGGTCGCCTGCCAGCACCGCGGCCAGGCAGCGGCGCACGCTCTCCGGCCGCCCCCGCGTCGCGACCACGACGGTGAGCGGCTCGGCCGACACCGCAGGCTCCCCCGGCGGCTCACGCCCGGCGACGGCCGCGGCGGCGCGGGCCAGGTCGGCGGCGCGCGCCCGGCCCTCGTGCAGCGGGACGTCGGCCTGCCCGACGGGCACGCCGCCGTCGGTCACCAGCAGCCGGGCCGAGCCGAACCGCGGCGGGACGACGAGGTCACCGGCCACACGACCCGTGCCGTGCACGGCACGGTGGTGGGCGAGCTCGCCCACCCAGACGGGGCCGCCTGCTCGGTCCGGCACTGCTGCGACCTCCCGGGTCGTGGGTCCTCGTCGGTGGGTCCGTGTCGGTGGTCCGGCCCCGGGACCCGTCCGCCCGCGGACGTGACCCCGTGTGCCTACGTCGCGGACCGCCGCCCGGTTCACCGTGTGCGGCCGACGTCACGTTGCGCCGCACCGGGCACCGGACCACGGCGTCGAGCCGGCCGGTGCGCGCCGCACCGGTCACGGCCGGCACGCGCCCCGATCGTCCCAGAGCACCCGGCACCCGCGCTCACCAGGCACGGGACGCCTCCCGCGTGCTGCTCCGTCCGCCACGGTCCGGACCGCCTCCCGGCGCAGTCACCGGACGGGGTGCCGCCCGGGCGCCGCCGGCGGGTGTGCCGGGTTCGTGACGAGCTGGTCCGTCCGGGGCTTTTCCCGGTCACGGTGCGCACCGCGACACCGGCCCGGACGCACCGTTCGGCGCAGCACACCGACCGTACGACCCGAACGGCGCACCGCACCCACCGTTGGACGTGGGTCCGGTGCGTGGGTCGCTCCGGACCGGCCGTTCGCCGCACACCCGGCGAGCCCGGTCGGTGTGCGTGTCACGGAGCGGTTACGGTCCCTCCTGGCTGGTCGACGAGATGTCGGCTGGTGCGCCTGGTCGGTCCCCCGCTCCCCGCTGGCCGACACTCCCCCTGGCGCCCACCCAGCACGCAGCGGGCGGAGCCGTGTCCGGTCACGAGGACCGGGGCGGATCCGGGGTGGCGAGGACCCCCGAATGACCACTGCACTCACCCCGGACCTCCATACATCCGAGAGCGACGTCCCCCGGCGTCGCCGGGACCGTGACGCCGGCGCTGGCATCTCCGCCGCCGATCTGCTCGCGCGGTACTCCGAGGCCGGTTTCGACACCCCCGCGCCCGGCAGCCGCCGAGCCCGCCGTTCCGAGGCCCCCGGCCCGGACCTGGAGCGCATCGACACCCCCGCGACCGGCCTCCCCGCCGCGTCCGGCGTCGACACCGTCATCACCCGCGACGTGCCGGACACCCCCGCCGGCGTCACCTCGCGGACCGCCATCGGCCTGCTCCGCGGCACCTCGGACACCGGGCCGCTCGGGCGTCACCCGCGCGCGGTCGTCGCGACCATGTCGGCCACCCTGGTCGGCGCCACCGCGGTCATGGGCGTCGTGTCGACGCTCAGCTCGCCGGAGCAGTCCCCCGAGACCTCCGCGGACATGGACCTCACCGGCGCGGCCAACGAGGCCACGATGAAGCTGTTGGTCCCGGCCGCGGGCTCCGAGCACGGCGGCACCGGCACCAGCGACGCCGCGTCCACCCTGACCAGCGGTTTCGAGCACGTCACCGCGTCGGTCCCGCAGGCGTTCGAGAAGGCCGACGCGGCCCGCATCGCCGCGGTCGCCCAGAAGGAGGCCGCCGCGAAGGCGGCCGAGGCCCGTGCGAAGGCCGCCGAGGCGGCCGCCCGCAACGGCGGCGGCGGTGACGACGACGGTGACGGCGGCGGCCTCGGTGACATCGTCGGCGGTCTGACCGGTTCCTCGGACGGCGCCCAGGCGCTCGCCCAGGCCAAGCAGCAGCTCGGCAAGCCCTACAAGTGGGGCGCCACCGGCCCGAGCGCGTTCGACTGCTCCGGTCTGATGGTCTGGGCGTTCGAGCAGATCGGCGTCGACCTGCCGCGCACCTCCAGCGCGCAGTCGCAGATGGACGGCACCCCGGTCTCCAAGAGCCAGCTCAAGCCCGGCGACCTGGTGTTCTTCTACTCGCCGGTGAGCCACGTCGGCATCTACGCCGGCAACGGCAAGGTGCTCCACGCCTCCACCAGCGGCGAGCCGGTCAAGTACTCCGACATCGACGCGATGCCGTTCCACAACGCGGTCCGGGTCTGACCGACCGCGTCACCGACGTCCGAGGCCGGTGCCCCTGGGGAGGGGTACCGGCCTCGACGCACGTCGGGGCGGAGCACGTCCGCGGTCCACGTCCCGCTCGATGATCCGCGCGCAGATCCGCCGGACGCGCGCTTCCGGACGCGCGCGGACGACGGATCACCGCGCGTTCCGCAGCCGCCGTCCGACCCCGGCTACAGCGAACGCAGCCGCTCCGCGACCGCCTCGGGCAGCACGTCGGAGATGAACGCGCCCGCGCCGGACTCCGACCCCGCCAGGTACTTGATCTTCCCGGGCGCCCGGCGGATCGAGTGCAGGCGCAGGTGCAGCCGGGCGTCGGAGCGACCGTCGGACTCCAGCACCGGGGCCTGGTTCCAGCCCGCGACGTAGGGCAGCTCGTCGTCGTAGAGGGCGTCGAGGCGGCGCAGCACGTCGAGGTAGAGGGTCGCGAACTCGGCGCGCTGGGCCTCGTCGAGGGCGGGCAGGTCCGGGGTCGGACGGTGCGGGTACAGGTGCACCTCGACCGGCCAGCGCGCCGCCTGCGGCACGAACGCCGTCCAGTGCTCCCCCGCGACGACGACCCGCTCCCCCGCCCGCTCGGCGGCCAGCTGCGTGTCGAACAGGTTCTCCCCGGTCGCCTCCCGGTGCGCGGCGACGTGGGCGAGCATCCGCTGCGGGAACGGCGGGACGTAGGGGTAGGCGTAGATCTGGCCGTGCGGGTGGGACAGCGTCACGCCGATCTCGGCGCCCCGGTTCTCGAACGGGAAGACGTAGCGGACCCCCGGCCGGGCGCCCAGCTCGGCGGTCCGGTCGGCCCAGGCCTCCAGCACCAGGCGGGCGCGGCCGGGCGTCAGCCGGGAGAACGGGGTGTCGTGGTCGTCGGTGAAGCAGACGACCTCGCACCGGCCCGACGCCGCCTGCGGCACCGCGCCCGGCTCGGGAAGCGGGGCGCCGGGCGCCGACCCGAACGACGGGAACCGGTTCTCGAACGCGACGACGCCGTACTCCGGGCTCGGCACCTCGGTGTGGCGGCCGTCGCGGCTGGGGCACAGCGGGCACTGGTCGGCCGGCGGCTTGTAGGTCCGGTCCTGGCGGTGCGCGGCGATCGTCACCCACTCCCCGGCCAGCGCGTCGTAGCGCAGCTGGGAGGCGGGCACGACCCGCGGGAGGTCGCGGGCGTCGACGAGATCGGCCGGGTCGCGGGGGGCGTGGTCGGGGCCGTCGAACCAGATGACCTCCCGGCCGTCGGCCATCCGGGTGGTCAGCTTCTGCACCTTCTGCACGGACGTCACCTTCCGGGGCGGGCAATGATCACGTGGTCGACCTCGCCCTCGAGGACCGCACGGTCGGCGTCGGCCAGACCGGAGTCGGTCACGAGGACGTCGGCCTCGGACAGCTCGGCGATCGTCGAGATCCCGACGGTGCCCCACTTGGTGTGGTCGGCGACGACCACGAGCCTGCTGCCGGACTCGATGAGGGCGCGGTTGGTGTCGCGCTCGGTGAGGTTCGGGGTGGAGAAGCCCGCCGCGGCGCTCATGCCGTGCACCCCGAGGAACACCGTCTCCAGGTTCAGCGAGCGCAGCGCGGTGATCGCGACCGGGCCGACCAGTGCCTCCGAGGGCGTCCGCACGCCCCCGGTGAGGATCACCGTGGTCCCGCGGGCGTCGGCGCCACCGGTGTGGAACGCGTCGGCGACGGCGACGGAGTTGGTCACCACGGTCAGCCGCGGCACGGCGGCGAGCAGCTGGGCGAGCCGCCAGGTCGTCGTGCCCGCGGACAGGCCGATCGCGGCGCCGGGGGTCACCAGCTCGGCGGCCGCGGCGGCGATGGCGTCCTTCTCCTCCAGCTCGCACACCGACTTCGCGGCGAACCCGGGCTCGGAGGTGGTGTGCTCGCCGACGGCCGTCGCGCCGCCGTGCACCTTGTCCACCAGGCGTCGCCGGGCCAGCACGTCGAGGTCGCGGCGCACGGTCATCTCGGACACGCCGAGGTGGTCGGCGAGCTCGGACACCCGCACCGCGCCGCGGGTGCGGACCTGCTCCACGATCACCTCGCGCCGCTGCTCGGCGAGCAGGCTCATCGCGTCCGGGCCGGACACCGTCGGGACTTCACCCGCACAGAATGCAACACAACCGAACGTGCGGCAAGGGTCGACCCTGCGTGTCGGGACCCGGTCGAACCGTGCGCGGAGGTCACCGAGCGGTCTCGAATTCGAGCGAAAGTGTTCACTTCTGATCGAGTGCGGTCTAGCTTGTGCGTTGGTCCGCGCAACGTGCCGTCGTGCACCACCGGCCGGCGGACCGGCAGCACACGCACTCGACGGCGAGGAGCTACCCGAGATGGATCATCACGAGACGGCCCGGCGGGCCCCGGGGACGTCCCGGGAGGACGCGGCATGACCGCCCAGGAGGTCCTGCGCCTCAACCCGAACCTGGTCGACTACCTGCTGGTCGCGTTCTACTTCGTACTGGTGCTCGGCATCGGCTTCGCGGCGCGGCGCTCGGTGTCCTCCAGTCTCGACTTCCTGCTGTCCGGCCGGTCGATGCCGGCCTGGATCACCGGTCTGGCGTTCATCTCGGCCAACCTGGGTGCGATCGAGCTGATCGGCATGGTGGCCAACGGCGCCCAGTTCGGCATCCCGACGGTGCACTACTACTGGCTGGGCGCGATCCCGGCGATGGTGTTCCTCGGCATCGTGATGATGCCGTTCTACTACGGCTCCAAGGCCCGCAGCGTCCCGGAGTTCCTGCTCAAGCGGTTCAACAAGACCACCCAGCGGGTGCAGGCGGTGATCTTCGCGGTCGCCTCGATCCTGATCGCCGGGGTCAACCTGTTCTCCCTGGGCCTGGTCCTGGAGGCGCTGCTCGGCTGGTCGCTGTACCTGGCGATCCCGGTCGCGGCCGTCGTCGTCCTGGGCTACATCTCCCTCGGCGGGCTGTCGGCCGCGATCTACACCGAGGTCCTGCAGTTCTTCGTGATCCTCGCGCTGCTGATCCCACTGACCGTCGCCGGGCTCAACCGGGTCGGCGGCTGGGACGGCCTGACCCGTGCGGTCACCGAGGGTCCCAGCGCCGGTGCCGACCTGAACGCCTGGCCCGGCACCCCGCTCACCGAGATCGCGAACCCGTTCCTGTCGGTGCTGGGCATCGTGTTCGGTCTCGGGTTCGTGCTGTCCTTCGGCTACTGGACGACGAACTTCGCCGAGGTCCAGCGCGCCCTGTCGGCCAAGTCGATGTCCGCCGCGCGGCGCACCCCGATCATCGGCGCGTTCCCGAAGGCGCTGGTCGTGCTGGTCATCGTGACCCCGGGCATGATCGCCGGGATCCTGGTCCCGCAGATCGCCGCGGTGAAGTCCGGCGGCGGCGACGCCGTCGAGGGCATCACCTACAACAACGCGCTGTCGCTGCTGATGAAGGAGGTCCTGCCCAACGGGATCCTCGGCGTCGCGATCGCGGGTCTGCTGGCCGCGTTCATGGCCGGCATGGCGGCGAACATCAGCTCGTTCAACACGGTGTTCACCTACGACATCTGGCAGGACTGGGTGCGCCCGGGCCGCGCCGACCGCTACTACCTCGGCGTCGGCCGGCTGGTCACGATCATCGGCTGTGTGCTCGCGATCGGCACCGCGTTCATCGCGTCCGGGTCGGCGAACCTGATGGACTACATCCAGTCGCTGTTCAGCTTCTTCAACGCGCCGCTGTTCGCGATCTTCATCCTCGGCCTGTTCTGGAAGCGGATGACCGGGCCGTCGGCCTGGATCGGCCTGCTCTCCGGCACCACCGCGGCGGTGCTGGTCGACATCCTGGTCCGCACCGAGGTCTGGACGATGTCCAGCCAGGCGGGCAGCTTCGTCGGCGCCATCGCGGCGTTCGTCGTCGGTGTCGGCGTGTCCGCGGGGGTCTCGATGGTGACCACCCCGAAGCCGGACGCCGAGCTGGTCGGCCTGACCTGGAGCCTGACCCCGAAGGAGGCGCGCACCCACTCCACCGACGGTGACGACGCGGGCTGGTACCGCAGTCCGAACGTCCTCGGCGCGCTGGTGCTGGCCCTGACCGTCGTCCTCTACGTCGTGTTCGGCTGAGCGGAGACCTGCGATGAGCTCGAAGAGTGAGAACCACCCCGACCACCACGGGACCGAGGCCCCGGTCTCCTCGACCGCGGCGAACCTGTTCGACCTGCGCTCGGTGATCGCCCTGCTGTTCGGGGTCTACGGCATCGTCCTGCTGGTCATGGGGATCGTGTCGGGCGACGACCCGGAGAACCTCGCCAAGACCGGCGGGACGAACCTCAACCTCGACACCGGCATCGGCATGCTGGTCATCGGGGCGTTGTTCGTGCTGTGGGTGTACCTGCGACCGCTGAAGCTGGCCGCACCGGAGCAGCAGGACTGACCGCACTCCCCCGACCGGGGGCGCCCTCAGCGCTCCCGGTCGGCGGGGGTCGGGTAGACCGGGTTGAACGCCGCGAGGGTGTAGTCGTCGATCCGGCGCGCCACGCGGGTCAGACCGGAACGCAGGACGCGGAGGGTGTCGCTCATGGACGGGGGTCCCTTCGATGTCGGCGGTGGAACCACCTGGTGTGGACGAGGGAGCCCGCCGGGTGAGGCGGGCGGCCTCGTCACCGGACACGCCCAGGATGCACTGAATCGATCCCGACGCGCTGCCGATCGCGAGCGCGGTCACGGTGTGAGGCCGGTCGCGGCGTGCGGGTGATCGCCCGCGACGGGAGCGCGGAGACCGAGATCGCCCGGTCACGCTTCCGCTGCACCGTCGCCCGGGTCGCCGACGTCGGGGCCGCCCAGGACGTGATCGACCGGGTCCGCCGGGCCGGGCCGGACGCCACCCACCACTGCACCGCACTGCGCATCGGCGACCCCGGCACCGGGGACCTCACCGCCCGCAGCAGCGACGACGGCGAGCCCTCGGGCACCGCCGGCGTCCCGATGCTGGAGGTGCTCACCCGGCGCGGGCTGACCGACGTCGTCGCCGTCGTCTCGCGCTGGTTCGGCGGGACGAAGCTCGGCGCGGGCGGGCTGGTCCGCGCGTACTCCGGCGCCCTGACCGCGGCCCTGGACGCGGTCGGCGAGCTGCGCCGGGTCCGGCACCGGGAGCTGCTGCTCGCCGTCGGCCACGACCGCGCCGGCCGCCTGGAGCACGACCTTCGCCACTCCCCGTACCGGCTGTGCGACGTCACGCACGGCACGGACGTCACGCTGACCGTGGCCGTCGCCGAGCCGGAGACCGGCGCCTTCGCCGACTGGCTCGCCGAGCACACCGGCGGCGACGTCGAGGCGCTCGACACCGGCCCGCGCGACCTCTACCTACCCTGAGCGCATGCACATCCGCGCCGCCACCGACGACGACCTCCCCGCCGTCCTCGACGTACTCCGCCCGATCTTCGCCGAGGGCCGGACCTACACCGTCCCGCCCGACGCCGACGACGCCTGGGTCACCCGCATGTGGATGCTCCCGCCGCCGGCGCGGGTCGTCGTGGCGGTGCGGGACGGCGGGGTCGTCGGCACCGCGAAGACCGGACCCAACCAGGCCGGGCCGGGCTCGCACGTCGCGACCGCGAGCTTCGCGGTCGAGGCGGGCGAGGCCGGGCGCGGCACCGGACGCGCGCTCGGCGAGCACGTGCTGGCCCTCGCCCGCGCGGACGGCTACTCCGCGATGCAGTTCAACGCCGTCGTGGCGACCAACACCCGCGCGGTCGCGCTGTGGCACTCGCTGGGCTTCGCCACGGTCGGCACGGTGCCCGACGCCTTCACCCTGCCCGACGGCACGACCACCGGCCTGCACGTGATGCACCGCTACCTGTGAGCCGCACGGCCCGCACCGTCGCAGGTCTGTACCAGCGGAGTTAGTCGTGCCTACACTGCGTCTTCGCCGGACCTCATCACCTCGCGGGGGCGCACATGACGAGCACGGACACGGCCGCGTCGGCGGCACCGCTCACCGTGGAGCAGCTGCGCAGGCGCGGCTGGCGCGGCAGGCTCGCCGTCCTCGGGCCCGCGTTCGTCGCCGCCGTCGCCTACGTCGACCCGGGCAACTTCGCGACCAACTTCTCCGCCGGCGCCGGCTACGGCTACCTGCTGGTGTGGGTGATCGTCGTCGCCAACCTGATGGCGATGCTCATCCAGTCGCTCTCGGCCAAGCTCGGGCTCGCAACCGGGAAGAACCTGCCCGAGCTGTGCCGCGAGCACCTCACCCCGTGGCGGAACCGGTTCATGTGGGCCCAGGCCGAGCTCGTCGCGATCGCGACCGACCTGGCCGAGGTGATCGGCGGCGCGGTCGCCCTGCACCTGCTGTTCGGGATCCCGCTGTTCACCGGCGGGGTGATCACCGGCGTGATCGCCTTCGTGCTGCTGGGGCTGCAGTCGCGCGGGCACCGGCCGTTCGAGCGGGCGATCGTGTTCCTGCTCGCGATCATCCTGGTCGGGCTGGTGTCGACCCTGCTGCGCACCGACGTCGACGGGCCCGCGCTGGCCGCGGGTCTGGTCCCCGGCTTCGACGGCGTCGGCTCGCTGGTGCTCGCCACCGGCATCCTCGGCGCCACCGTGATGCCGCACGTGATCTACCTGCACTCCGCGCTGACCCAGGGCCGTCTGGTCGCCCGCGGGCCCGAGGACACCCGGTTCCTGCTGCGGGTCGGGCGCACCGACATCGCGCTCGGGATGGGCGTGGCCGGGCTGGTCAACCTGTCGATGCTGGTCGTGGCGGCCGCCCTGTTCGCCGGGACCGACGTCCCCGGCACCGACACCCTGGAGGGGATCTTCGCCGGGCTGGGCACCGAGCTCGACGCCGTCGCCGCGTACGGGTTCGCGATCGCACTGCTCGCCTCGGGGTTCGCGTCCTCGGGCGTGGGGACCTACGCCGGGCAGGTCATCATGGCCGGGTTCCTGCGCCGCCGGATCCCGCTGCTGCTGCGCAGGCTGCTGACCCTCGCGCCCGCCCTGCTCGTGCTGGGCATCGGGATCGACCCGACGCAGGCGCTGGTGCTCTCCCAGGTCGTGCTGTCGTTCGGCATCCCGTTCGCGCTGGTCCCGCTGGTGTGGCTGACCGCCCGCCGCGAGGTGATGGGCGACCTGGTCAACCACCGCGTCACCACGACCGCGGCGGTCGTCGTCGCCGCGGTCGTGGTCGGGTTGAACGCCTTCCTGATCTGGGAGGCGTTCGTCGCCTGAGTCAGCGGCCGCGCCAGACCGGGTCGCGCTTCTCGGCGAACGCGGTCGCGCCCTCGCGGGCGTCCTCCGAGGTCAGGACCGGGCCGACGACCGCGTCGTGGCGCTCCCAGCGGTCGGCGCCCCAGTCCGGGCTCTCCCGCACGATCCGCTTCGATGCGGCGACGCCGAGCGGCCCGTTCACCGCGATCCGCGCGGCCAGCTCCAGCGCGGCCTCCAGCGCGCCGCCGTCGTCGACGACCTGGTTGACCAGCCCGGCGGCCTCGGCGCGCGTCGCGTCGATCGGGTCGCCGGTCAGCAGCATCTCCAGCGCCAGCGCCCGGGGCACCCGGTTCGCCAGCTCCAGCGCACCGCCCGCGGCGGCGACCAGGGACCGCTTCACCTCCGGCACCCCGAACCGGGCGCCGCGCCCGGCGACGACGAGGTCGCAGGCCAGCATGATCTCGAACCCGCCGGCCAGGGCCCAGCCCTCGACCGCGGCGATCATCGGCGTCACCGGCGGAGCCTGGGTGATCCCGCAGAGCCCGCGCCCGGGCACCGACGGACGCTCGCCACGCAGGAACGCCTTGAGGTCCATCCCGGCCGAGAACACCCCGCCCGCCCCGGTCAGCACGCCGACCCGCAGGTCCGGGTCGGCGTCGAGCTCGTCGACGGCCGCGGCGACCGAGCGCGCGACGTTCTCGTTCAGCGCGTTCTTGGCCCGCGGCCGGTTGATCGTGATCAGCAGGACGCCGTCCCGCCGCTCGACCAGCACCTCCTCCTCGGAAGCGGCCGGTCCGGAAGGAGTCAGCTCTGACTGCTCTGTCATGGGGCCACCCTAGATCGCGGGGGCCACCACCGGAACCGAGTGCTCCCAGTCCGCGAGCAGCGTCCGCAGCGCGGTCACCAGGGCCAGCGGCTGGTCGATCATCACGTGGTGCCCGGCCCCGGGGATCTCGACGACCGGCGCCGCCCGGCCCATCCGGTCGACGACCATCTCCCCCATGTCCGCCGGGACCAGGCCGTGCTCGGCCCGGAACAGGGCGATCCGGCAACCGGGCCGCCCGAGATCGCCGGGGGTCAGCGAGATGCCCGCGAAGATGGCCGGGTCGAACTTCCAGCTCCAGCCGCCGTCGACCGCGCGGACGCTGTGCTCGGCGATGTGGCGGTGCACGTAGGGCAGGTCGCCGGGCTGCTCGGGGATCGTGCGGAACCGCGCGATCAGCGCATCGCGGTCGGGGTGCACCTTCGCCGGGCCGAACGCCCGCTGCTCACGGGCGGCCCGCTCCTCCGGCGACCGGTCCCGGACCGGGGAGTCGACGGCGACGGCGCCGGCCAGCTCGTCGCCGTAGCGCAGCGCCGCGGTGAGCGTCACGAACCCGCCCATGCTGTGCCCGATGACCGTCGGCCGGGGGCCGAGACCCGCGGCGTCGATCACGGCGCGCAGCTCGACGGCCCAGCGGTCCAGGTCGTAGGACGGTGCCCGCCCGGAGTCGCCGTGCCCGGACAGGTCGACCGCCACGACCCGGCGCGTGCCCTCGGCCAGCAGCGGGGCGATGTGATCCCACCAGTGCAGGTGCGCCGCGCCGCCGTGCACCAGCAGCACACCGGGCCCGCCCGGGGTGCCCCAGCTCCGGAAGCGGATCTCGACGCCGTCGCTCTCGGTGCGGCCGGGCTCCCCCGGCTCGGCGAGTGCGTCGGTGAACCAGGTGGGCGGAGCGGTGGACACGCGGGGACCTCTGTTCGTGGGACGGGGACGACCGTTCGAACCTACGCCCCTCGTCAGTTCTGACCACGCCGGGTAACGAGGTACCGGGGCCGGGCGACCTGCGTCACCGAGGGGCCGACGAGGAGGCGCGATGACCGGTGCGGCGACGGGGACGGTGGTGCGGGCCGTGCCACGCGACCCCGGGGCGTGGGACCGCACCGACCGGCGCCTGGGGTGTGCGCTGGGGTCGCTCGCGCGCGACGTCGACGCCCCGGCCGGGACCGCGGCGGCGGTGCGCGGCTGGCGCCGGATGGCCGGTCCGCTGCGCGCCGCCCAGCACCGCCCCGGGTACGGCCCGGGGCCGTGCCCGGACCTGTGCCTGGTCCCGGTCGGGTCGGCCGACGTCGCCGCGCTCGGCCTGCTCGCCGCCGCCCTGGGCGCCCGGACGCTGCCCGGCGCCGACGGGGGCCGCTGCGCCGGGCGGCCGCCGCGGCCGGCACCACGGCCCCGGCGCTCGTGCTGGAGCTCGCCCGGGTGCACGGCGTCCTGGACCTCGACCTGGGCGCCGACGGCGAGCTGCTCTACGCGCTGGCCGGGGTCCGCACCACGGGGACCGCGACCGCAGCCGCGCACGAGGCGGTGGCCGCCCGGGTCGGGACGATGTGGGCGGCCGGTCGGGCGCCGCACCCCACCCGCACTGCCGACGACCGGGGCTGACCCGGGCGCAGCCGTCGGCGGCGCGGTGATCGTCTTCTGCGAGGGGTGCGGTGCCGGATCCGGCACCGCACCCCTCGCTCGTCGCGATCACCGGTCCCGCCCGGCCGCCCGGGACGGGTGACGGGCCAGGGGTGGCGCCTTGTTGACACGTTTTCTACGATGACGGCGTGTCTCACAACGAGGTGGAGTCCGCGAGCCGCACCCGGACGGTGACCACGCAGGACGGCCTGGAGCTGGTCGTGGAGGAGCGGGGCGACCCGTCGCACCCGACGGTCGTCGCGGTGCACGGCTACCCCGACGACCGGCACGTATGGGACCGCGTCGCCGCGGACCTCGCCGCCGACCACCACGTCGTCACCTACGACGTGCGCGGCCACGGGGGCTCGGCCGCGCCCGGCGCCCCGGCCGGCTACGACCTGGAGCTCCTCGCCGCCGACCTGCGCACGGTGACCGACGCCGTCTCCCCCGACGCCCCGGTGCACCTGCTCGCTCACGACTGGGGCTCGATCCAGACCTGGCACGCCGTCACGCGCGAGGACGGCACCCCCTCGGCGATGGACGGCCGGGTCGCGTCGTTCACCTCGATCTCCGGCCCGTGCCTGGACCACGTGGCGCTGTTCCTGCGCCGCCGCGGGCTCCGCGACCTGCGGCCGGTGCTCACCCAGGCGCTGCACTCCTGGTACACCCTGGCGTTCCGGGTGCCGGTGCTGCCCGAGCTGATGATCCGCAGCGGGCTGCTCGGCGCGCTGGTGGCGCGGACCGAGCGGATCCCGCGCCCCTCGGTGCGCGACGCGGTCAACGGCCTGGAGCTCTACCGGCGGAACCTGCCGCGGCGGCTCGGCCGCCCGCAGCCGCGCCGCACCGACGTCCCGGTACAGATCCTGGCTCCGCTCGGCGACGCCTACGTCTCCCCCGCGATGGCGACGAGTGCCGCCGGGTACGCCCCCGACCTGCGGGTCCGCTACCTGCCCGGCGGGCACTGGATCGTCCGCAAGCGCGCGGGCGTGATCGCCCGGTGTGTCCGCGAGCTCGTCGCCGAGCGCAGCGGCGGGACCGCCGCGCCCGCGCTGGCCCGGGCGGGGCCCGGGGCGCAGCCCTGGTCCGCACCGGGGGCGGCCGGGCCGGGCGTCGCGCTGGGAGGGCGGGCTCGCCGTCGTCACCGGGGCGGGCAGCGGGATCGGCCGCGAGATCGCCCGCCAGGTCGCCGACCTGGGGGGCCGGGTCGTCGTCGCCGACGTCTCCGAGGCCGGCGCCGCGGAGACCGTCGACCTGGTGACCCGGCAGCACGGGCCCGGACGCGCGGTGGCCGCGGTCGTCGACGTCGCCGACGAGGCCGCCGTCGCCGCCCTCGCCGAGCGGGTCGCGGCCGAGCACGGGGTGCCCGACCTCGTCGTCAACAACGCCGGGATCGCCGTCGCCGGATCGTTCGCCGACACCACGGCGCAGGAGTGGCAGCGGATCGTCGACGTGAACCTGTGGGGCGTCGTGCACGGCTGCCGGCACTTCGGCGCGCTGCTCGCCGCGCACGGCGAGGGCGGCACGATCGTCAACACCGCCTCGGCGGCGGCGTACCTCCCGTCGCGCTCGCTGCCGGCCTACGCCACGACCAAGGCGGCGGTGCTGATGCTGTCGCAGTGCCTGCGCGCCGAGCTGGCGGGCGCCGGGGTGGGGGTCACCGCGCTGTGCCCCGGGTTCGTCGACACCCCGATCACCGGGGCGACCCGCTTCGCCGGTACCGACGACGCCACCCAGGCCGTCCGCCGCCGCGACGCCGCGGCCGCCTACACCCGGCGCGGGTACACCCCGCAGCGCGTCGCCGCCCGGCTGGTCCGCGCCGTCGAGCAGGACCTGCCGATCGCCCCGGTCACCGCCGAGGCGCACGTCGGGCTGCTCGCGTCCCGGCTGTCCCCCGGCCTCGTCCGCGCGCTCGCCCGCGTCGACGGCACCCGCTGAGTACGAGAGGAGCGTCCACGATGACCGCCGACCCGACCGAGGACCGGATCGCACTCCAGGCCCGCGACGTCCGTTTCGACTTCACCGAGCTGCGGACCGACTGGATCCCCGGCGAGCCGTTCGCCTCGCACCTGATCGACGTGCTGCACCTGCTGCTGCCCGAGGGCGAGCGCTGGTTCGTGGACGTCTTCTCCCGCGCGCTGCCGATGGTCCGTGACGAGGCGCTGGCCGAGGACGTCCGCGGGTTCATCGGCCAGGAGGCCGTGCACGCGACCTCGCACCAGGGCGCGCTGGACCACCTCGTCGAGGCGGGCGTCGACGTGACCCGCTTCGTCGAGCAGGTCGAGTGGATCTTCAAGGAGCTGCTCGGCGACCGCGGCCTGACCGGCGACGCGGCCCGGGAGTGGCTGGTGGAGCGGGTCGGGCTGATCGCGGCCATCGAGCACTTCACCGCCGTCCTCGGCTCCTGGATCCTCGACTCCGCCGCGCTGGACGCGGCCGGGGCCGACCCGCACATGCTGGACATGCTGCGCTGGCACGGCGCCGAGGAGGTCGAGCACCGCAACGTCGCGCACGACCTCTACACCCACCTCGACGGCCGCTGGCTGCGCCGGATCCGGGCGATGGCGGTGGCCGGCCCAGCGCTGGCGAAGCTGTGGGTCGACGGCACCCGGCACCTGTGCGCCCGCGACCCGCACCTGCGCGGGACACCGCAGCGCCGGGCCCGGCTGCGCGACTACCTGCGGGACTCCCGGCGCGGGCTGGTGCCCGGGCCGTGGCTGTTCACCCGCGCCGTCCTGACCTACCTCAGCCCGCGGTTCCACCCGGCCGCGCACGGCGACACCGACGCCGCGGTGGCCTATCTCGCGATCTCCCCCGCCGCCCGCGCCGCCGAGGCGGGTCACGCCGGCCCGGCCGAGGGGTCCGCGGCATGAGTCCCGCGCTGCTGCCCGGCACGGGCTCGACCGCGCCGCCGCCGCACCCGAACCGCGGGGCCACCGCGCTGTCGGTGCTCACCGCCCTGACCCAGACCCTCGCGACGGCCGGTGCCCGGCGCCGCCGCCCGGTCACCCCGGTGGACCGCACGCTGCTCGTCGAGGTGCACGCCGTGCGCCGTCCCTGCCCCGACGTCGCCGAGCTCGACCTCGTCCCGGCGGGCGCCGAGCCGCTTCCGGGCTGGCGGCCCGGCGCGCACGTCGACGTCGAGCTGCCCTCGGGGGTCATGCGCCAGTACTCGCTGTGCGGCGACCCGGACGACCGGTCGGTGTACCGGATCGCGGTACGGCAGGTGCCCGGGGGCACCGGCTCGCACGAGATGCACGCCCTGCGCCCCGGGGTGCGGCTGCGGCTGCACGGCCCGCGCAACGCCTTCCCGCTGGCCACGGCGCCGTCGTACCTGTTCGTCGCCGGCGGCATCGGGATCACCCCGATCGCGCCGATGGTCCGGGCCGCGCACGCCGCCGGGGTGCCGTGGCGGCTGGTGCACACCGGCCGGGACCGGGCGTCGATGCCACTGTCGGACGCACTGGCCGTGCTGGCCCCGGACCGGGTCCTGCGCCGCCCCGACGACGTCGCGGGTGTCCCGTCGGCGGCCGAGCTGCTGTCCGGGACCGACGCCGACGCCGCCGTCTACTGCTGCGGCCCGCCGCCGATGATCGAGTCTCTGCGTCGGGCGCTCCCCGCAGGGCAGCGGTTCCACTCCGAGCGGTTCTCCCCGCCCCCGATCCGCGACGGCCGCCCGTTCACCGTCCGGATCGCCGGTGGCCCGGACGTCGCGGTCCCCGCCGACCGCACCGCGCTGGACGCGGTCCGCGCGCTGCGCCCGGACGTGCCGTACTCGTGCCGGCAGGGGTTCTGCGGGACCTGCCACGTCCGGCTCGTGGAGGGCACCACCGTGGGCGACCCGGCCGGGCCGGGCCTGACCGCGCTGTGTGTCGGGCGGGCCACGGACGGGACGATCGTCGTCGATCTCGGGCGCTGAGGCGTGGGGTCCGTACCCTCGTCGGTGATGACCTCACCCGCACGTCCACCCCGGCGTATGACGCCCGAGGCCCGCCGCGCACAGCTCGTGTCCGCCGCGCTCGACCTCTACGGCGCCCGCTCGCCGGAGGAGGTGGCCGTCGAGGACGTCACCCGGGCCGCGGACGTGTCCCGGGCGCTGTTCTACCGGTACTTCTCCGGGATGGAGGAGCTGCACGTCGCGGCGCTGGGCAGCGTCGCCGAGGAGCTCATCGACCGGGTCGCGCTGCCCACCGACGGTCCGCTGGACGGGCAGCTGGCCGACGCGCTGGACGTGTTCCTCGACGTCGTCGGCCGGCACTCGCGGGCCTACATCGCGCTGCTGCGCAGCGGTTCGGTCGTCTCCACCGGGGAGACCGACGCCATGGTCGACGGCGTGCGCGACCACATCGTGGACCTGCTGTGCGTGCGCGGCGGCGTCCCCGACCCGACCCCGCTGCAGCTGATGACCCTGCGCGGCTGGGTCGCGCTGGTCGAGGGCTCGGTGCTGGTGTGGCTGGAGGCGGGCCGGGTGCCCGCCCACGCCGAGCTGCGGGACTGGCTGGTGGAGCAGCTGTTCGCGATGCTCGGGGTCACCGTCGCCCGCGACCCGGACGCTCAGTTCTCCACGACGCCGAGCGCGTTGGGCACCAGCCGGTAGGCGTCCTCGGACGGGCTGTTCACGACCTGGTCGCGGAACACCATCGTCGAGGAGCCGCCGCCGTCGAGGTTGACGCCGTCGACGGCGCCCGCCCGGCGCAACTGCTCGGCGGTCTCGGCCAGGGTGATCCCGACCGAGGTCGACTCGCGGCCGTCGGCGGTGAGCAGGATCAGCCGTCCCTGCGCGGTGAGGCCCGCGGCGCTGCGCGGGTCGCGCGAGCGGGCGTCCAGCCCGGCGACGGGTGTGCCGTCGCGCAGGATCGGTGACGCCCCGACCGCGGTCCGCGGCACGGTCCCCGACGCGGCGGTGAGCGCCTGCCGCACGGTGACCCGGTCGCCGACGGCGAGCCCGCGCAGCGCGGCGGCGCCCTGGTCGCGGCCGGCGAGGACCTGTTCCCCGGCCGGGATCGCTCCCCCGCCGGGCGGGCCGACGGCGGTGACCGCGCCGTCGCGGACCACGACCTCGAACCGGTCCGGTGCGCACGGCGCGTCCCGGTCGGTGTCGCTGCCGCACAGCGTGGCGGCCCGGTCGCCCGCCCAGTCGGAGGTGAACAGCCCGATCCCGCCGACGGGCACGGCGTAGGCGTTGAGGGTGTCGATGCGCAGGCGGCCCTTCGGCCCGGTCGCGGACGCGTCGAGGGTGAGCCGGTCCAGGCGGGGGGTGCCGTCGTCGTCGATGGCGAGGACGTCGCCCTGCCGGGCGCCGGGGACGCCCGGGGCGAGCCGCCGCCCGGGCGGCACGGCGGAGGTGAGTGCCCGGCCGTCGCGGACCGAGGGGCCGGCCGGGGCGTTGCTGCGGGCCAGGTCGAAGAAGTCGCCGTTGATCGCGGCGACGGCGCCGCCGCGCCGGGCGTGCGCGGGCACCGACGACCGCTCCCCGACCGTTGCGCCGGTGAGCAGGGTGGCGCGCAGCTCCGACCGGTTCAGGTCGGCGACGACGATGTCGACGGTCACCGGCCCGGCCGGGGTGTCGACCCGCTCCTCGCGGTGGGTGATCGCGGGGGCCTGCGGGGCCGGGGCGACGGGCGCCGCGGCCGGGCCCGGGGCGGCACCGGGTACGGCGGACCCGGCCCCTGCCGCGGGCGCGGTGGCCGCGACGGGGTGCGCCTGCGGGGCCGGGGCCGCGGACGCCTGCTGGGTGGCCGGTACCAGTACCCCGATCACGACCGCCGCCGCCACCGCCGCGCCCCGGCTGCCCGTCCACCCCACCATGCCCGCACTCCCCCGATCGCCACCCCGGCCGGGACCGAGGTGAACACGGCGGTACGGCGACGGCGCGGGGCGTCACGCGTCGGTGGTGCAGTGCCACCTGGTCGGGGGGCGCGACGTCCCCTGCGGGGTGACCCGGCAGCGCGGAACGCGACCGTCGGCACCATGACCACCGGGAGTGGAGCGGCCGGGTGCGGAAGCTGCTCCCCGCGCTCCGCTCCCGGTGATCACGGCGTCAGAGCGTACGGTGCGCCGACCCGGGGTGGTCCTTCGCGAGCCGGGCGCCGTCGCCGGTGCCGTAGCGCTCGCGCAGGGTGGGGCCGCCCGCGTCGGCGGCGGCGGGCATCCGGCCGCGGCGGCGCAGCTCGGGCACGACGTGGGTGACGACGTCGGCCATCGTCCCCGGGGTGACGGCGTAGGCCAGGTTGAAGCCGTCGAGGTCGGCCTCGTCGGCCCAGCGCTCCAGCTCGTCGGCGACACCCGCCCCCGACCCGACGACGAGCGGCCCGCGCCCGCCGACGGTGATGAACTCCGCGAGCTCCCCCACCGTCCAGTCGCGGTCCGGCCCGGTGAACGACGCCAGCGCCGAGCGGGTCGCGTCGGTCTGCACGTACTCGAGCTTCTGCTCCGGCGAGGCCCCCGCCAGGTCGACGCCGGACCAGCCGCCGAACAGCGCCAGCGCCGCGGACGGGTCGGTCAGCTCCAGGTACTCGGCCAGCGTCGCGCGGGCGGCCGCGTCGGTCTCCCCGGCGATCGCGGTGAGCATCGCGAAGACCTTCACCGAGCGCGGGTCCCGCCCGGCGCGGGCGGCCTCGGCACGCACGGCGTCGACCGAGCGGCGGACCACCGCGGGCGACGGGCCGGACACGAACACGGCCTCGGCGTGGGTGCCGGCGAACCGGGCACCGCGCGGCGACGCGCCGGCCTGGAAGATCACCGGGGTGCGCTGCGGGGACGGCTCGGACAGGAACGGGCCGGGCACGTCGAACCAGTGGCCGTGGTGGGCGATGTCGTGCACCCGGTCCGGCTCGGTGAACACGCCGCGGGCACGGTCGCGGACCACGGCGTCGTCGTCCCAGGAGCCCTCCCACAGCTTGTAGCAGACCTCCAGGAACTCCTCGGCGAGCTCGTAGCGCTCGTCGTGCGGGATCTGCCCGGACCGGCCGAGGTTGCGCGCCGCGGAGTCCAGGTAGGACGTGACGACGTTCCAGGCGACCCGGCCACGGGTGAGGTGGTCGAGGGTGGTGAGCCGCCGCGCCAGCGCGTAGGGGTGCTCGTAGGCGACCGAGACGGTCACCCCGAACCCGAGCCGCGAGGTCACCCCCGCCATCGCGGGGACGAGCAGCAGCGGGTCGGCGAGCGGGACCTGCGCGGCGGCGCGGACGGCGGCGTCACGGGAGCCGCCGTAGACGTCGTAGACGCCGAGGACGTCGGCGAGGAACAGCGCGTCGAAGCCGCCGTCCTCCAGCATGCGGGCCAGCGAGGTCCAGTGGTCGAGGTCGGTGTAGCGGTGCCCCTCGTCGGACGGGTGGCGCCACAGCCCGGCGGACTGGTGGCCCACACAGGCCATGTCGAAGGCGTTGAGCAGGATGCGGCCGGTCATGCCGACACCTTCTCCCGGGCGGTGCGCAGCCCGCCGCGGTGGGTCTCGGGGAGCAGGACGGTGGAGACGACGCAGATCGCGAACAGCACCCCGAAATACCCCCAGATCAGCCACGGGGTCCCGCCGCCGGCGTAGAGCAGCGCGGTGGCGACCAGCGGCGTCGTGCCGCCGATGACCGACCCGATCTGGTAGCCCAGCGACGCCCCGCTGTAGCGCAGCCGGGTGTCGAACAGCTCGCCGTACCAGGCCGCCTGCGGGCCGTACATCGCGTCGTGGAAGAGGTTGACCAGCACCACCATGCCGACCACGACCAGCACGGTGGACCCGGTGTCGAGCAGCAGGAAGAAGGCCCCGAGGAACAGCGGCGCCCCGATCGCGCCGGCCAGGTAGACCGGCTTGCGGCCGACCCGGTCGGACAGGACCGCCCACAACGGCGTCGAGAACAGCCCGATCGCCGACGCGATGATCACCGCGGTCAGACCGGCGCCCTCGGCGGCGCCCGAGTCGCCTTGGGCCAGGTAGGTCAGCGCGAACGTCGTCGCCAGGATGTAGACGGAGTTCTGGGCGATCCGGCTGCCGACGGTCAGCAGCACGGTGCGCCAGTCGGTGCGCAGCACCTCCAGCACCGGGCGGCGGGACAGCGTCCCGGCGTCGCGGGCGGCGGTGAACACCGCGGGGTCGGCGAGGGTGAGCCGGATGGCCAGCCCCACCACGACGAGCACCGCGCTGAGCAGGAACGGGATCCGCCAGGCCCCGGCGAGGAACGCCTCCTTGCCCGCGATCGCGAGCACCGCGGTGTAGACACCCGACGCGAGCAGCATCCCGGCCGAGGAGCCGATCTGCGGGAAGCTGCCGAACAGGCCGCGTCGGCGCTCGGTCTCGGCGTGCTCGACGGCCATGAGCACCGCACCGGCCCACTCCGCGCCCACGGCGAGCCCCTGGGCCAGGCGCAGCACCACGAGCAGCACCGGGGCCAGCAGCCCGACGGTCGGGTAGGTCGGCAGCAGCCCGATGAGCGTCGTCGCGACGCCCATCAGCACCAGCGACCCGACCAGGACGGCGCGGCGGCCGATCCGGTCGCCCAGGTGCCCGGCGACGACGGCGCCGATCGGCCGCGCCCCGAACCCGGCGGCGTAGGTCGCGAACGAGGCGAGCACACCGGTTGCCGGATCGGCGTCGGTGAAGAACAGCGGGGCGAAGACCAGCGCCGCGGCGGTGGCGTAGAGGTAGAAGTCGTACCACTCGATGGTGGTGCCGACGAGGCTCGCGACGGCGGCGCGGCGCGGTGTGGCACCGGACGTCGGGGCGGGATCGGACACGGCGGAGCTGGACACGGGACCTGCCGGTGGGTGAGGCGGAGCGGGGAGTCGGTGCGCGGGGCCGGGGTCAGCGACAGGCGTGCGACGACAGGCGGCCGTGGTCCAGCCACCGCCGGCGGGTCAGCTCCGAGTGCTCCACGCCACCCACCCGAACAGACGACCCCCGCCCGGCGCAACGGAGCGGGACCGGGGTCACCCCCGCCCGGCCACCCGGGCATGCAGCCGGACCCACTGCCCGGCGTCGAGGTCGCGTGGCAGTGTCCGCGGCCCGAGACCGCACTCGCGCGCCCAGTCCCGGGCGAGGGCGCGGCCGAACCGCCGCCCGACGACGTCGACGACCCCGCGGCCGCGGCCGGTGAACACCGCGTCGACCATCCGGTGGTGGTCCCGGGGCCGGGCGTCGAGCAGCGGCACGTCGCGGCGGGCGATCTCCAGCACCCCGCCGTCGACGGCCGGGACCGGCCGGAACGCCCGGGCCGGGACACGGTCGTGCAGGGTGAAGGTGAACCACGGCCACCAGCGGGCGGTGAGCGCGCTGGTGCCGCCGACCGCCGCCCGCTTGCGCGCCACCTCCCACTGCACCAGCAGCAGCGCGTGCGCCCAGCGCGGGGCGCCCAGCAGGCGTCGCAGCAGCGGGGTGGTCACCGCGTACGGGACGTTGGACACCACGTCGACGGGCCGGTCCAGGCGGGTGTCGAGCAGGTCGCCGTGGACGACGGTGACGGCGTCGCCGAACCGCCGTCGCAGCCGGGCCACCCGGTGCGGGTCGAGTTCGACCGCGGTCAGCGGCCTGCCGGGCAGCCGCAGCAGCGCGGCGGTCAGCGCGCCGTCGCCGGGGCCCAGCTCCAGCAGCGGCCGGGGCGGGTACCCGGCGACGACGGCGGCCAGCGCGGCCGGGACGGAGGCGTCGACGAGGAAGTTCTGACCGTGCTCGTGACGGCCGAACGGGCGGGGCAGGGGGGATCGCACAGGAGGCTCCCGGGGTGGGAGCCGGGGGCGCGGCGGGGCGCCGCCCGGCAGGGGTACGAGGACCGGCTGCTCGGACGGCGGCGCCAGGAGATCGGCAGGGATCAGGTGTGGCGCCGCCGTCGGGCGACGCGCAGGCGTATCGAGGCCACGGGGCGACGGTAGGGGCGACGGGGTCGCCGGCGCACCCGGATTTCAGTCCGTCAGGTCGGCGGGCGGCGCGGGCCAGTGCGGCAGGACGTGGCCGGGGTAGTCGTCGGAGACGGTGTCGGGGAAGGCGGGCGGGCGCTTCTCCAGGAACGACGTGACGCCCTCGGCGACGTCGCGGCCCTGCCCGAGGTGCGCGATCGCGGCCGAGTCGGCGCGGTGGGCGTCCCACGGGGTGGGCGCGCCGAGCATCCCCCACAGCAGCTGGCGGGTCAGCGCGACCGACACCGCGGAGGTGTTGTCGGCGATCTCGCGGGCGATCGCGTACGCCGCGCCGAGCAGCTCGTCGTCGGGCAGGACACGGGAGACCAGCCGGCCGTCGAGGGCCTCGGCGGCGTCGAACACCCGGCCGGTCGCGGCCCACTCCATGGCCCGGGAGACGCCGACGATGCGCGGCAGGAACCAGCTCGACGCGGCCTCGGGGACGAGCCCGCGGCGGGCGAACACGAACCCGAACCGGGCCGAGGCCCCGGCCAGCCGGATGTCGGCGGGCAGCGTCATCGTCGCCCCGATGCCGACCGCCGGCCCGTTGACGGCGGCGATCACCGGGGTGCGCAGCGCCGCCATCCGCATGGTCACGGTGCCGCCGCCGTCGCGGACGACGCCGCCGATGGTGCCGACGCCCGCCCGGTCGGCGGCGCGCTGCGGGTCGGTGGGGTCGAACGACGCCCCGCCGCGGCCCAGGTCGGCGCCGGCGCAGAAGCCGCGTCCGCGGCCGGTGAGCACGATCGCGCGGACGGCGTCGTCGGCGTCGGCGCGGTCGTAGGCGGCGATCAGCTCGCGGGCCATCGTCGGGGTGAACGCGTTGAGGCGGTCCGGGCGGTCGAGGGTGATCGTGGCGACCCGGTCGTCGACGTCGTAGGAGATCTGGGTGAAGGCGGGAGCGTCGGTGCTCATGATCGGCGAGTCTGCCCCGCCCCGCGCCCGGGCGACAGTGCCCGCGGCGCCCGCAGCCCGCCCGCAAGCGGGCTGCAAGCGGCCGGGCGCACGGTGGTCCCGTCGCGCCGGACCGACCGGACGCGCCCCTCCGGAAGGACCCACCGTGACTCTGCAGGACGCCCCCACCGCCACCACCGCCCCGGCCGTCCCCGCCGTCGACCCCGCCCGGCGACGCCTGGTCGTGGGCGGCGGCGTGATGCTGCTCGCCTCCGCCGTGCTGTCGCTCGCCGGTGGCGTCGCCCACCCCGTCGTCGACGGGAACGCCCACTCCGTCGCGTCCCTGCTCGCCCCCGGCTCGCCGTGGGCGCAGCTGTCGATCTACGCCGGCGCGCTCGCGCTGATGATGGGCCTGCCCGCGGCCTGGGGCTGGTTCGCCCCGCGGGCCGGTGTGCTCGGCACGCTCGGGTTCGGTCTGTACTTCCTGGGCAACGCGCTGAGCGCGCAGGGCCACCTCGTCGTCGAGGGGCTGGTGGCGCCCGCGATCGCCCGTGCCGCCCCGGAGCTGGTCCCCGACGACGGCAGCATCCTCGCCGCCCCCGGTTTCGCGCTGCTGCAGATGGTCGGCGGGCTGGTCTTCCTGGCCGGGCTGGCGCTGACGGGTGTGGCGCTGCTGCGCACCGCCGGGGTGCCGCGCTGGATCGGCGCAGCCGCGCTGGCCGGGGCGCTGCTGCTGTTCGTGCCGCTGCCGGAGGCCCCGGTGCTCAGCGGGCTGCACGTGGAGCTGCTGCGCGGGATCGCCGTCGCCGGGCTCGGGGTCGTCATGATCCGTGAGGTGCGGGCCGCCCGGTGAGGCCCGCCGCGTCATCCGGCGGTCGCGAACCGCCGGGTGCGCACCGTCACGCCGCCGTCCGGGCGGCCGCCCGCGATGGCGGCCGCCCGGATGCAGGCGTGCGTCCACATGTTGAACTGCACCTCCTTGGCCACCCGCAGGGTGTTGTAGAGCACATGCGACAGCCGGTCCCCGGGCCGCGCCCAGGACTCGATGTCGAAGCGCAGCATCTCCGGGTGGTCCGGGTCGCGACGGGTGCGGAACTCGATCCGGCCGGCCTCCAGGTGCCCGTCGAGGGTGACGAAGGAGAACGCGCTCGGCCCGGCGGCGGCCACCCGCACCGGGCCGTCCCACGGGCCGGGCATGCGGATCAGGAACTCGTCGCCGACCGCCATCCCGCCGGGCTCACCACGGGTGCGGCGGAACACCGCGAACTCCGGTGACCAGCGGTCGGGGTCCGCGGCGAGGCGCGTCATGAGCTCCTCGGGGCTCAGCCGGGACCCGCGGATGCGCACGCTGTAGCGCCGGTGCAGCAGGGTCCCGACCCCGTCCGACGGGCGCTGGACGTCGTCGCCCTCGGCGCCCTGCGGCGAGGCGGGTGGCAGGTCCCCCAGGTCCCCGACGACGTCGCTGCGGTGGATCGGTGTGGTGCGCCAGAAGTAGCGCCACGACACCAGCGCCAGGCCCACCGGCCAGCGCAGCACCGCCGACACCCGCCGGGACCGCCGGTCCCCCGTCACCGGGGTGGTCCGATCTCTCGTCGTGGCCGTCCTGGAAGTCCGCACGGCGTGGACGTACCCCCTCTGCGGGATTACATCCGCCGGGAGCGGGGAAGGAACCGCCATGACGGTCGGACGTGTCCTGCACCGGGTCGGGTTGCGCGGTGCCCAGCTCCAGTGGTTCTCCCTCGGCTCGGTGGGCTTCTCCATCGCGCTGTGGCTGCGCGCGAAGACCGTGGACCAGGACGAGCGCGGCAACGCCGAACGCCGCGCCGTCTTCGTCGGCCTGTGGCCGTCGATGTTCTGGCTGATCGGCGACTCGATGCGGCGCGAGGAGAAGGGCCGTCGGTCCTGAAGCGCCCCGCCCCCGGGGACCGTCGCGCCGACCTGGACGGGCTCGCCGCACGCGGCGTGAACTTCGACGACGCCGAGACCCCCACCGACACCCGTGACCCGCGCTGGCACGTCGACCACGGCCGGGCCCTGGTCGGCACCGAGCCGCCCGGCGACCCGGTCCCCGACGGCCCCTGGGAACGTGCCTGCGCGGTGCTGCGCGACTACCAGTTCACCGCCCCGAACCGGCTGCGCGGCGTGTTCCGCCCGTCCGACCCGCTGCTGGGGCGGGACATGCTGCTGGAGGGCCGGTTCGGGCCGATGCGCTTCCACCTCGGCGTCCGCGTGACCGGTCTCGTCGACGAGACCGTCGACGGCCGGCGCGTCTGGGGCTGGACCTACGAGACGCTGCACGGGCACCTGGAGGAGGGCCGGCTCACCTACGAGGTGGTCAAGGACCTCGCGACCGGCGACGTCGAGTTCGTCATCCGCGCGTTCTCCCGGCCCGCGCACATCCCGAACCCCCTGTTCCGGCTCGGCTTCGGGTTGTTCGGCCGCGCGGTGCAGCTCGAGTTCTACCATCGGGCCGGGCAGCGGGTCCGCGAGCTCGTGGCCGACGCGGCGGCGGGCAGGCCGCTGCCGCAGCCGCTGCCGGGTGCCGACGGCGTGACCGTCGCCCCGCAGAACGGCGGGCGGCACTGGACGGACCCGTTCGCCGTGCTCGTCCGGCATCCGGGTGTCTGACCCGGGTGCGCGATCCGATGAGGGGAACGTCCGATGGACGACCGGATCCGCCGTCCGAACCCGTTCCGCTGGGTGGCCTACGCCTTCGGTGCCCGGCTGCCGGTCCGGAACCGGCGCTGGGTGCTGCACGACGTCACGACCCGCACCTGGGTGCTGCGCCACCTCCTCCGCACGACGGTCCAGCTGATCCCGCTGCTGGTCCTGCTGTTCCTGGTGGTGCCCGGACCGGCGTGGGTGCGGCTGGGCGCCATCGCCTCCGGCGCGGTGATCGGCTACTTCTACTCGATGGTCTACGTGGTCGAGGCGTGCGAGACCCGGGTGATGAAGGCCGGCTACCCGGTGGGGGCGGCCGCGTCGACCCGGGAGGCGCGACGCGCCGAGCAGCACGTCGACGCCCGGCTGCGCCACGACCGGGAGTTCGGGGCGGACCGCGACCGGGACGACCGCCGGGGCTGAGCACCCCCGCCGCGGCGCGCCCCGGCCGCGGTCCCGCCGCGCCGTCGGGCCGGGCCGGGTCGATGCCCACGTCGGGGCGCGGGGGTGTGCCACGATGACCGTCGTGGATCCCGATCTCGGCCCGGTGTTCACCGCGCACGACGTCGCGGTGGCCTACCTGTTCGGGTCGCGCGCCACCGGGACCGCGCGGCCGGACAGCGACCACGACGTGGCGGTGCTGTTCGCCGGTGAGCCCGCTCCCGTCGCCACCGAGCTGCTCGCCGCCGACCTGACCGCCCTGCTCGGGACCGGGGTGGACGTCGTCGACCTCGGGCGGGCGGGCCTCGAGCTGCGCGGCCGGGTCGCGGAGTCCGGCCGGCTGTTGTTCAGCGCCGACGAGGTCGCACGGGTCCGGTTCGAGGTGGACGCCCGGATGCGCTGGATCGAGTTCCGCCCCGTCCTGGAGGAGACGACCCGTTCCTTCCTCGCCCGTGTCGCGAGGGAAGGGCTGCGCTGATGGTCGACGCCGACCGCGTGCGCCGGTTGCTGGTGATGCTGGAGCACTACCGGGACCTGCTCGCCGAGGACGCCCCCGACCCGTTCCGCCGTCGTCACCTGGTGCAGACGGCCGCGCAGATCTGCATCGACCTGGCCAACCACGTCATCGCCGCCGACGGCCACCGGACCCCGCGGGACTACGGCGACGCCTTCCGCGTGCTCGCCGAGGTGGGGGTGCTCGACGACGGGCTCGCCGGCCGGATGGTGGCGCTCGCCGGGGCGCGCAACCTCATCGTGCACCTCTACGCCGAGGTCGACGACGACCTGCTCGCCCGCAGCATCCGGGACGGCGGTCTCGACGATCTGGGCGCCTTCGCCGCCCGCATCGCCGCCCTCGCCGGCTGACGGGCCCCCGGGTACGCCGCGGCGCCCCGTCCCGGCGCGCGGCCCCGGTGCACGGGTGCCGCGCGGCGTCACGGGGCGCCGCGGGTGGAGCGGGTCAGGGGATGACGACCGGCCCGGTGGTCGGGGCGGGGTCGTCGGCCCAGCGGTGCCCGGTCTCGCGCGGGGTGACGCCGTCCTCGGTCCACGCGGCCAGCAGCTGCGCGACCTTGGCGTGCATCACGGTGCGCAGCCGGTCGAAGGAGTTCTGCGGGTCGTCGTCGACCTCACCGAGCAGCAGCCACCAGGCCCAGGCGACCGCACCGGCGTTGGCGACGAAGTCCGGCAGCACCGGCACGCCGCGGGCGGCGAGCATGGCCTCGGCCTCCGGGGTGGTCGCGGCGTTCGCGGCCTCGACGACCACGCGGGCGCGGACGTCGTAGGAGTTGTCCGGGGTGATCGCGTAGGAGATCGCGGCCGGCACCAGGATGTCGACCTCGGCGGAGAGGATCGCGGTGCGCGGGAGCTGCTCGACACCGGCGGGCAGCCGGGTGCGGTCGATCTCGCTGAAGCCGTCGCGCAGGTCCAGCAGCGCGGGCACGTCGAGCCCGTCGGCACAGTGCAGGGTGCCCGCGGCGTCGGCCAGCGTGGTGACCTTCATCCCGGCCTCGTACAGGTAGTAGGCGGCCGCACCGCCCATCGTGCCGACGCCCTGGATCGCGACCGTGGTGTCGGCCGGGATCTGGCCCCAGGACACCGCGGAGGCCAGGCAGGCGTGCGCGACGCCGTAGCCGCCGATCACGTCGCCCAGCTCGAACCCGCCGTCGACCTCGGCGGTCAGCCCGGTGCGCACCCGCTCCAGGGTGGCGGCCGGGTCGGCGGCACGGCTGATCGCGGCGTGGTAGCTCTGGCCGAGGCCGATCTTCTCGAAGACCTCGTCGATCAGGTGCTGCGGGACGCCGAGGTCCTCCGCGGTCACCCAGTGCGCGTCGATCCAGGGGCGCATGGCCTCGCAGAACCGCTCGAGCACCTCGACGGCGCGCGGGTCCTTCGGGTCGAAGTCGATGCCGCCCTTGGCCCCGCCGATCGGCAGGTCGAAGGTGGCGGTCTTGTTGGCCATGCCGCGTGCGAGGTCCTCGACCTCGGACAACGTGCAGCCGGCCCGCATCCGGGTGCCGCCGGTGGCGAGGCCCGCCCGCAGGGTGTGCACGACCAGGTAGCCGACGGCGCCGGTCACGGCGTCGTTCCACTGCAGGCGCATGTACGGCTCGGGGCGGCGGACGACCGGAGCGACGGTGGGCGCCGGGGCGCCGGCGACGTACGGGGCGGCCGTGGCCGCCGTCTGCGGGGTGCTCCCGGCCGGGTTCTGCATCGTCGTCATGGCGACCCACCTCCTGCTCGTGCTGCACCGGTCGTCGCCGCCAGGGGCCGTTCCGGTCTCGTCGACATCGCGGACCTCGTCGTCCCCCGGCCGCCGTCGTTCCCGACCGGTGGCCCCAGGTTGGGGTCGCACCCGGCCCCGCGTCCATTTACGGATCATTCACGGCGCTGTTCACCGTTCCTGCACAGCGCAATAGGCTCAGCGACATGGAGCTGTCCCTGTCTCGGCTGCGGATGCTGCGCGAGCTGCACCGGCGGGGAACCATCACGGCGGCGGCGACCGCGCTGCACTACACGGCGTCGGCGGTGTCCCAGCAGCTCGCGCAGCTCGAGCGCGACGTCGGGACCCGCCTGTTCGAACGGAGAGGTCGCCGGGTCCAGCTCACCGACCTCGGGGTCCTGCTGGCCGAGCACGCCGAGGAGATCCTCGCCTCGGTCGAGCGCGCCACCCAGGCCCTGGAGGAGGCGGGCGAGACCGTTGCGGCCAAGCTCACCGCCGGGGTGTGGGCCTCGGTCGCCTCGGGCCTGCTGCCCGACGCGCTGACCGCGCTGGCCCGTACCCACCCCGGTGTCGAGGTCCGCACCCGCGAGCTCGCCCCGGAGGAGACCGCGGCCGCGGTGCGCGACGGCGAGCTCGACCTGTCGTTCGTCATCGACTACTCGAACTACCCGATGACGTGGGACAAGGGCCTGGAGCGGGCGGTCATCGCCGTCGAGCGGGTCTACGCGGCGGTGCCCGCCGGGGCCGTGCCGGCCGCGAGCGTGATGCTGGCGGAGCTGGCCGAGCACCCGTGGATCGTGTCGCCCGCCCGGTCGCACTTCGGGCAGGCGGCCCGGCTGGCCTGCCAGAGCGCGGGCTTCGAGCCGCGGATCGACCACGAGGTCGAGGAGCAGGCCACCGCGATGGCGATGGTCGCGGCCGGGCTCGGCGTCACCCTGGTGACCGACCTGGGCCTGGCGCTGCGCCCGCCGGGGGTCGACATCGTCGCGCTCGGCGACGCCCTGACCCGCACGGTGTCACTGGCCTACCGCACCACCACCGCACGACGGGCCGCGCTGCCGCTGGTGATCGAGGCCGTCCGGACCGCGGCGGCGCAGAAGGGGCTCGGCGCCGACGCCCCGATCCCGGTGCAGCCGGACTCGCTCGGCCTGGCCTGACCCGTTCCGCGGCGGAATCGTCGGAACCCGGTCGAACCGTTTCCGCCGCCGGTTCCGAAGAACGGTCGTGCTGACCGAGAACCGGACCGAGGGAAACGGGCCCCTGGCCCTTCCGTCGCGTTCCGTGGTGATCCTGGTGGAACTGCTGGCGATCGCCGCGGCAGTGGCATCGGGGCATCTCGTGGCGGCCCTGGTGGCACCGGCGTCGTCGCCCTTCGTGGCCGTCGGCGACGCGGTCGTGCGGCTCTCGCCGCAGCCGGTCGTGGAGTTCGCCAAGTCCGCGTTCGGGACGGCCGACAAGCCGGTCCTGCTCGCCGGGATCGGTGTGCTGCTGGTGCTGCTCGGCGCACTGGCCGGGCTCGCGGCGCGCCGACGGCCCGCGGTGGGGACCGCGGTCGTCGCCGCGCTGGGGCTGCTCGCGGTGGCCGCGGTGCTGACGGGTCCGGTGCCCACCGCGACCGACCTGGCCGCCCCGGTCGTCGCGCTGGTGGTGGGCGTGGCGGTGCAGCGGGGGCTGGACCGCCTCGCCCGCCGTCACGGTGGGACCCGCACCGGGAGCGGCGGGAGCGGTGACGGGGTCCCCCGGCGCACCGTGCTCGCGGGGGCCTCGGCCGCCGTCGCCGCCGGGACGCTCGTCGCGGGCGGGGCCGGCCTGGCGCGGTCCTCCTCCGGCAGCGGGATCGCGGCCTCGCGGGCCGCGCTGACCGGCAGGCTGGCCGCGGCGACGCTCGCCGAGACCGCCCCGCCGGTACCCGCGTCGGCCGCGTTCCCCCAGCTCGGCACCGTCCCGTTCGTGACGCCGAACGCCGACTTCTACCGCATCGACGTCGCCCTCACGATCCCGGCCGTGCGGGCCGAGGACTGGTCGCTGCGGGTGCACGGCCGGGTCGGGCGCGAGCTCGTCCTCACCGTCGACGACCTGCTGCGACGGCCGCTCGTGCAGCGCACGATCACGATGACCTGCGTGTCCAACACGGTCGGCGGGAACCTGGTGTCCACCGCGGACTTCGTCGGCGTCGAGCTGGCCCCGCTGCTGCTGGAGGCCGGGGTCGACCCGTCCGCGGACCAGATCGTCTCCACCAGCCGCGACGGCTGGACGGCGGGCACCCCGACCGCGACCGTGCTCGAACCCGGCCGGGGCGCGCTGCTCGCGCTCGGCATGAACGGCGAGGCGCTGCCGGTCGAGCACGGTTTCCCGGTGCGCATGGTCGTCCCGGGGCTCTACGGCTACGTCTCGGCCACCAAGTGGCTCGCCGACATCGAGCTGACGACCTTCGCCGAGCGCAGCGTGTACTGGCGCGATCGGGGCTGGGCCGAGCGCGCCCCGATCAAGACCCAGTGCCGCATCGACGCCCCGGTCGGCTTCTCAAAGCTCCCGGCCGGACGTGTGCAGGTCGCCGGGGTCGCGTGGGCGCAGCCGGTCGGGATCACCGCCGTCGAGGTCCGCGCCGACGACGGCCCGTGGGTGCGGGCCGAGCTGGCGACCGAGGTCAACCCGAACACCTGGCGGATGTGGCGGGCCGAGCTCGACCTCTCCCCCGGCAGCCACGCCCTCACCGCCCGGGCCACCGACCGCCGCGGGCTCGTCCAGACCGACGTCCGCGTCGACCCGATCCCGGACGGCGCGACGGGGTGGCCGAGCACGATCATCACCGTCGTCTGAATCGTTCCACCCCGCCCGGAAGAAATATCCGAGAAAACTTCCGGAACCGCCGAACCGCCCGGACCCAACGCCCGAACAATTCAGTGAAGTCCATACAGGACAGACAGTTTCCTCGAAAGGGAATCAGCCATGCGCGCCTCTCGCACCCTCGCCACCGTCGGCCTGCTCGCCGCCCTCTCGCTCGGCCTCACCGCCTGTGGCGGCGGCAGCGACACCTCCGCACCGCCCGCGGCGGCCCCGGCCTCCTCCTCCGCCCCGGCGACCACCGCCGCCGCCGACGGCGTCACCACCAACGACGACGTCTTCGGCCCGGCCTGCAGCCAGCTGCCGCAGGGCGACGAGCCCGGCTCGCTGAACTCGATGGGCCCGCAGCCGGTCGCCACCGCCGCGAGCACCAACCCGCTGCTGACCACGCTGGTCACCGCCGTCGGCAAGGTCCCCGGCCTGGCCGACACTCTGAACCAGCAGCAGGGCATCACCGTCTTCGCCCCGGCCAACGACGCCTTCGCCGCGGTGCAGAAGCAGCTCGGCGAGGAGAAGTTCAACGCCCTGCTCGCCGACACCACCCAGCTGCAGGGCCTGCTCTCCTACCACGTGACCCCGGAGCGTCTGGACGCCGCGGGCATCGTGGAGAAGAAGACCCTGACCGAGCTGGCCGGCGGCGACCTCACCATCGGCGGCACCGCCGAGGCCCCCACCGTCACCGACGGGCAGGGCAACACCGCCAACATCCTCTGCGGCAACATCCCGACCGCGAACGCCACCGTGTTCGTGATCGACAAGGTCCTCATGCCCACGAGCTGACGACCGACGGCACGACACGACGGGCCCGGGGTGCGAACCCCGGGCCCGTCGTCGTACGAACACCCTGCTGTGACCGCGACCCCGATCCACCCCGCCGCGTCCCTCACCCGGCCGCGGGCGGTGGTCACCGGTCTGCTCGGCGTCGGCTCGGCCCTCGCCGTGGGTGACCTCGTCGCGGGGCTGGTGGCGCCGGCGTCGTCGCCGTTCCTGACCGTCGGCGACCAGTTCGTCCGGCTGACCCCGGAGTGGCTGAAGCAGTTCGCGATCGCCACGTTCGGCACCGCCGACAAGCTCGCGCTGCTGACCGGGATGGCGCTGGTGATCACCGGGCTGGGCGTGGCCGCCGGGCTCCTGGCCCGGCGACGGCCCGCCCCGGGCGTGGCGGTCCTCGTCGCGATGGGGGTGACCGCCCTGGTCACCACGGTGCTCGCGCCCGCGTACCGGCCGGTCGACCTGCTCGCCCCCACCGTGGCGCTCCTCGTCGGGCCGACGGTGTTCCTCGCGGTGCACGCCGCGTTCACCCGGGCGGCCCGGGACGGCCTGGGCGCCGCCGCCCCGCTGTCGCGCCGGCAGGCCCTCTCGCTGGCCGGCGGGGTCGCCGTCGTGTCCCTGGGGGCGACCGTCGCCGGGCGGCTGCTCGCCGCCGCGCCGTCGACGTCGGGGCCGGCGGCACTCGCGCTGCCGCCCGCCCCGCCGGTACCGGCGCTCCCGCCGGACGCGACCCTGCCGGGCGCACCGGCCTGGCTGACCCCGACCGCGGACTTCTACCGGATCGACACCGCGCTGCAGGTCCCGCGGGTCGACACCGCCTCGTGGACCCTGCGGGTGCACGGCATGGTCGAGCGCGAGCTGACCCTCTCCCTGGACCAGCTGCGGGCCCGCCGGGTCGTCGAGGTGCCGATCACGATGGTGTGCGTGTCCAACCCGGTCGGCGGCGCGCTGATCTCCAACGCGCGGTTCACCGGGGTGCGCCTGGCCGACCTGCTCGCCGAGGCCGGGATCGGGCCCGGGGCCGAGCAGCTGCTGTCCACCAGCGTCGACGGGTTCACCACCGGCACCCCGGTCGACGTCGTCACCGACGGCCGCGACGCCCTGCTCGCGTTCGGCATGAACGGCGAGGCGCTGCCGGTCGAGCACGGCTTCCCGGTGCGCATGGTCGTCCCCGGCCTCTACGGCTACGTCTCCGGCTGCAAGTGGATCACCGACATCGAGGTGACCACCTGGGATGCGGCCACCGCGTACTGGGCCGAACGCGGCTGGGCCCGCGAGGGCCCGGTGAAGACCCAGTCCCGCATCGACACCCCGGTCGCCGGGGCGTCGGTCCCGGCCGGGCGGGTCGTCGTCGCCGGGACGTCGTGGGCGCCGCACGTGGGCATCACCCGGGTCGAGGTCGCCGTCGACGGCGGGACCTGGGTCCCGGCCCGCCTCGGCGCCGACGTCGGCGCCGACACCTGGCGGATGTGGCGCACCGAGATCGAACTGGGACCCGGCGATCACACCCTGCGCGTGCGCGCGACCGACCGGACCGGCACGGTGCAGACGGAACGGGAACAGGTCTCGATCCCCGACGGCGCGACCGGCCGGCACACGGTGCCGGTCACCGCGGTCTGACGGGCGGGCCGGCCCCGCCGCGCTCCCCCGCCGAGTCGATCCGGAAGTCGATGCACCCCTCAGACCACCCCGCCCCGCCGTCCGTCCCCCGCCGCCTGGTGGTCGCGACCCTGCTCGCCGGCCTGCTCGCGGGCCTGCTCGCGGCGCTGGTGCCGTTCGCCCCCGTCGACACCCGCAGCACGACCGTGACCTGGCCCCGGGCGGGCGAGCAGCCGGTGTCGACGACGGCGGCGTTCCAGCCCTACGCGCCGGAGGCGGTGCGCGTCGACGTCGGCTGCCGGGTGCTGCGCACCGCGCAGGCCCGCTCCACCGACACCGGGACGGCGACGACCGTCGTGGGCTCGGAGCGGCCCGGTGCCACCGGGATCGGGTTCGCCGTGCTCACCGGACCGGGCGGGGAGCTGCGGGTCCTGGTCGGGGGCCGTGAGCTGCTGCGCGCCCCCGTCCCGCCCGGCGACGCCTGCGGGCTCGTCCTCGACACCGACGAGGCCGGGTCCCGGGTCACCCTCGGCGACGCCGCCCCGCTCGCGTTCCCCGGCGACGTCGTGCGCGCGGTCGCCGCGTTCACCACCCAGCTCTCCCCCGCCGACGCCGACGGCCTGCGGGTCACCGCGCGCACCGCGGACTGGTTCGCCGCCGCGTCGTCGCCGGCCAAGACCGTGCTGATCGGGTCCCAGTGGCTCGCCGCCGCCCTCGCCGCGGTGCTGCTGGCCCGCCTCGCCGGTGACCGGTTCCGGCGCCGCCGTGGCGCGGCCCGGCTCCGGCGGGCCCGGCTGGCCGCGGTGGCCACCCCGGCCGGGATCGGACGGGCCGCCGCGGACGTGCTCGTCGTCGTCACCCTGGCGGTGTGGACGGTGCTCGGGCCGCTGTCCACCGACGACGGCTTCACCGAGGCGATCGCGCGCAACGCGACGGGCACCGCGACCGGCGACTTCGGCAACGTCTACCGCTGGGGCAACGCCTCGGAGGCGCCGTACACGCTGGTGATCCGCCTGGTGCGGGCGCTGGCCGAGACCGGGGTGGGGCCGCTGGTGCTGCGCGTGCCCTCGGTGCTCGCCGGGATCGCGGTGTGGCTGCTGCTGTCGCGGGTCGCGTTGCCCGCGGTGCTGGCACGCCACCACCGCCGGGCGTGGGTGCGGGGCACGCTCGGCGTCGCGCTGCTGGCGTGGTGGCTGCCGCTGAACCTCGGGGTCCGCCCGGAGCCGTTCGCGGCGCTCGCGACGACCGCGGCGCTGTGCTGTGCGCTGCGCGCCGCCGCCCGGCCCGGGCGCCGCGGCGGGACGTGGATCGCGGCCGCCGCCCTGGCCTCGGGGCTGGCACTGGCGGTGACTCCGTCGGCGGTGACCGTCGCCGGTCCGCTGGTGCTGCTGCTCCCGGCGCTGTGGCGGCGGGTCACCCGCCACGGCGGCGGGGGGTTCGCCGTCGGGGTCGCGGCGACCGTCGCCGCGGCCGGGATCGCCGCGGCCGGGCTCACCCCCGTCTTCACCGGGCAGAGCCTGTACACGGTCGCGCGCGCCACCGAGATGCACCAGTTCTACGGCCCGGCCACACCGTGGTTCCAGGAGTTGCGCCGCTGGAGCTACCTGCTGGGGTTCGGCACCGAGCAGGGCGGCCTCGGCCGCCGGGTGCCGGTGCTGCTCGCCGTCGCGATGCTGGTCGCGGCGCTGCCGCTGGTCGCGCGCGGCGCGCACCGGTGGGGCCCCGGTCTGCGGTGGACACCGGTCCCCCTGGCCGGACTCGCACTCGGGTTCGTGCTGCTCACCCCGGCGCCGTCGAAGTGGACCCACTACTTCGGGACGCTCGCCGGGACCGGGGCGCTCGCCGTCGCCGCGGGGGCGGTGCTGGTGGTGACCGCGGCCCGGCGGCCCGCCGACCCGACCGTGCGCGGCGCGGCCGCCGCCGGCACCCTGGCGGCGGTCGTGCTGGTCGCGCTGGCCTTCTCCGGACGCAACGAGTGGTTTCTGTGGTCGGGCTGGGGTGTGCCGCGCGCAGACGGGCCGTTCGCGCCGCTGAACTCGCCCGCGGTGTGGGCCGTGGCGGCGGCGGCGGTGCTGGCCGTGTCCGCCGTCGCGGTACACCGGTCGGGACGCCGAGGACACCGGACACGGCGGGACTCCACGGCCCGGGCCGCGGCGGCGCTGCCCGCCGGGATCGTGGTGGTCGCCCTGGTCACCGGGGTGTCGGTGGTGGTGGCGTCCTTCGTCGTCGCCCCGGTGCGCCAGGGCGGGGGCTACAGCGTCGGCGGACAGATGTGGAGCGAGCTGACCGGCCGCGACACCTGCGGGATCCTCGACCACGTCACGGTCCCGGTCGACACGGGCGCGCTGCCCGCCGCCGGCGGCGCCGACACCCTCACCGGGTTCACCGAGGGCCGCGGCTGGGTCGACGACCCGCCGCGCGGCGGGCTCGCCTGGGGCAGTCTCGACGGCGGCCCGGGCACCACCGGCGAGCTCCGCACCCGATGGTTCGCCGTCGCGCCGGGGCCGGGCGACCGGGTGCTGTCGGTCGACGTCGCCGGGCGGACCGGGCAGGGCAACACCCTGGAGCTGGAGTACGCCCGGGCCGGGTCGCCGGGCCCGGACGGGCGCGTGTCGCTCGACGACACCGCGACCGGTGCCCGCGGCACCTACCCCACCGAGCGGGTGCAGGAGGCCGTGCCGCTGGACCGGCCGGGCTGGCGCACCGTGCGGGTGCCCGTCTCCGCGTTCCCGGCGGACGTCGACCGGGTGCGGGTGCACGCCGTCGACACCGCCGTCGGACCGGGTGGCTGGGTGGCCGCCGCCGCCCCGCGGATGATCACCCCGGCGCCGGTGGTGCCGATGCTGCGCGACGCCGACGGCCCGGTCTACGTCGACTGGTCGATCCTCTGGTCGGCGCCCTGCCTGCGCGACCTGCCCGCCGTCCGGGCCGGGCTGGTGCAGACCCCGCGCTACCTGGTGCTGGGCCCGTCGTCGCTCGGGTTCGCCGTGGACGTGTCGTTCGCCGACGTCGCCGGGGGCAGCTTCGCGGCGATGCGCCGCACCACCACCGAGCAGGTCGTCGCGACCCGGATCGACACCGCCGACGACCCGGACCAGGCCGACTGGGGCTCGATCACCCGGATCGACACCGACCTCGCCGTCGACGCCTACGACGTCACCTCGGTCCCGGTGCGCCGCTGGGGCTGGGAGGGCGACCGGACCCCGATCGGGTACCCGGCCCTTCCGGCACCGTGACGACCCTCCGGTCGGAGGGGCCCCGCGGCCGCATCCGGCTGATAGACACATGCGGACACCCGCACGCAACGAAGCGAGGGACACCGTGGCCTTCCCCGGTCTGCAGCACGTCGCCCTGACCGTCAGTGATCTCGAACGCAGCACGCGCTGGTACGCGGCGCTGTTCGGCGCCGAGCCCGTCCTGGACGAGGACGAGGAGGGCGGCCGCTTCCACCACACCGTCTTCGCCCTCGACGGTGGGATGCTGTTCGGTCTGCACACCCACCAGGGCCGCGAGTCCGGCGAGCCGTTCGACGAGGAGCGCACCGGCCTCGACCACGTCGGCTTCGCGGTCGGCTCGCACGCCGAGCTGGAGCAGTGGGCGCAGAAGCTGACCGACCTGGGCATCGCCCACGAGGGCGTCAAGAAGGCGCACTACGGCAGCGGCGTCTCCTTCCGCGACCCGGACAACATCGCCCTGGAGTTCTTCACCGGGCCGGAGTGAGCCGGTGCGGGGGGGTGTCCGGACACGCCCCGCCGCACGCCACCCGGGGTGACGGCTCCCGCACACCGACGCCGTGCGCGGTTTCGTGTTCGACGTCGCGACCGGGCGGCTGACCGCGGTGAAGCAGGGCCGTCGCACCCCGAGTGCGGTGGTCGCACCCGCCGCGACGGGTGCGACGGCCGCCGTCGCGGTGCGGCAGCGGCATCTCGCCGACGCCCGGGTGCGCGGTGGCCCGCACGCCGGACGGCCCGGTGGCACCGTGCCGCGCTCCCGCGCCCGCCGAGATGCAGCCCGGCGGGCGCCCGGGTCACCCTGCACCCCCTGACCTGCATACCGGTGTCGTCCCGGGTCCGCCGGGACGCGACGGGCGTGCCGCGTCCCGGCGGGACGGGTCAGGCGACGCGCGGGCGGCGGCGCAACGCGGAACGGGCCGCCGCGAGCTGCTGGGCCACCTCGGCGGTGATCAGCTCGGCGTGCAGGGCGTCGTTGCCGGGGTCGCCACCACCGCGCAGCGCGCGGTGGCGACGTACGAGGGCGTCGAGCCCGTCGAGCAGCTGGGTTCCCGGATCAGCGGTGGGCAGGGTCGGAACGCTCATGGGATGTCTCCTGGTGACGAGGTGTCGGTGTCGATCCGTCGGGACGATCGACCGGCCGACACAGCGTCGAGGAGATCCGCACGTAGTCGATGTGACGCCGCCGGGACAGGACGGTGTCGATGTATCGGCTCACGACACCCCGGCTTTCCTACCGGCGATCGCAGCGAGCAGCTCTGCGGTGTACTCGTCGCGCGGGTCGTCGAACAGCTCCGCGGTGGGCCGCAGCTCGCGGAGCCGTCCGTCGCGCAGGACGCCGGTACGGTGCGCGACCCGCCGGACCACGGCGAGGTCGTGCGAGATGAACAGGTAGGACAGGCCGTCGCGCTCCTGCAGCTCGGCGAGCAGCTCCAGCACCTGGGCCTGCACCGAGACGTCGAGCGCGGACACCGGCTCGTCGGCGACGACGAGGTCCGGCGACAGCGCCAGCGCCCGGGCGATCGCGACGCGTTGACGCTGCCCGCCGGACAGCTCCCCCGGCCGCCGGTCGAGCGTCCCCGACGGGATCGCGACCCGGTCGACGAGCTCCGCGGCACGGTCGGCCTGCTCGGCGGCCGAACCGACGGAGAACGCCCGCAGAGGCTCGGTGACGATCTCGCGGACGGCGAACCGGGGGTCCAGCGAGGCGTAGGGGTTCTGGTAGATCAGCTGGGCGCGGCGGCGCAACGCCCGCCACGCCTCACCGCGGACGCGGGTCACGTCGTCGCCGCCGAGCAGCACCTGCCCGGAGGTGGGGTCCTCCAGGCGCAGCAGCAGCCGCGCCGTCGTCGACTTGCCCGATCCGGACTCCCCGACCAGCGCGACGGTCTCGCCGCGGGCGATCGTGAACGACACCCCGTCGACGGCGCGGTGGGTCCGCCGCGTCCAGGAGCCGCGGGCGCGGGGCAGCGGGAACTCCTTCACCAGGTCGTGGACCTCGGCGACCGGGGTCCCCGCCGTGTCGACGGGCGGCAGCACCGGCGGGGCGGTGAGCGCGAGACCGGGGGCGGCGGCGAGCAGCTCCCGGGTGTAGGGGTCCTGCGCCCCGGCGAGCAGCTCGGCCGGGGTGCCCTGCTCCACGACCCGCCCGTGCCGCATCACGACGATCCGGTCGGCCCGGTCGGTGGCGACGGCGAGGTCGTGGGTGATCAGCAGCAGCGCGGTGCCGAGGTCGCGGCGCAGCGCGTCGAGGTGGTCGAGGATCCGCCGGGCGACGGCCGCGTCCAGCGCACTGGTCGGCTCGTCAGCGACGACCAGCGCGGGCCCGGCGGCGATGGCGATCGCGATGAGCACGCGCTGGCGCATCCCGCCGGACAGCTGGTGCGGGTACTGCCCGGCGCGGGTCCCCGGCTCGTCGAGACCGGCCTGCCCCAGGAGCTCGACGGCACGGGCCGGTGCGGAGCGGCGGTCCGCGAGCCCGTGGGTGCGCAGCACCTCCGCGACCTGCACGCCGACCTTCTGGACCGGGTTCAGCGCGACGCCCGGGTCCTGCGGGACGAGCCCGATCCGGGCGCCGCGCACCGACCGGTACGCGCGCTCGGACAGCCCGGTGAGGGTGGTGCCGTCGAGGGAGACGGTGCCCGCGGTGACGGCGCCGGCGGCGGGCAGCAGCCCGAGCACCGCGGCGGCGAGGGTGGTCTTGCCCGACCCGGACTCCCCGACGACGGCGACGACCTCCCCGGGTGCGACGGTCAGGTCGACCCCGCGCACGGCGTGGACCGGCCCGCCGCTCCCGGCGTAGGTGACCTCCAGGCCCTCGACCTGCAGCAGGGCGCTCACCGTGTCCGCCCCCATCCTGACCGCCCCCACTCGCCGTCCAGGGCGCGGGAGATGCGGTTGACCGACAGCACGGTCGCGGCGATGACCAGGCCGGGCATCGCGCACACCCACCAGGCGACGGCCAGGTAGTTGCGGCCGTCGGCGACCAGCGAGCCCCACTCCGAGGCGGGCGGCGGGGCGCCGTAGCCGAGGAAGCTCAGCGCGGACACCGCCAGGATCGCCAGGCCGAACTCCAGCACCGCGAGCACGACGACCGGCCCGGCCGCGTTCGGCAGCACGTGCCGCCACAGCGAGACGTACCAGCGGGTGCCGACCGCGCGGGCGGCCTCGACGTAGAGGGCGCGGCGCACCCGCAGGGTCTCGGCGCGCATCACCCGGGCGAAGCTCGCGACGCTCGCCACGCCGACCGCGATCGCGACCTTCACCGTCCCGAAGCCGAGCGCGGTGATCAGGGCCAGAGACAGCAGGATCGCGGGGATCGCGAGCAGCACGTCGACGCCGCGCATGAGGACCTCGTCGACCCAGCCGCCGGCGAACCCGGCGAGCAGCCCGATCAGCCCGCCCGCGACGAGCGCGACGGCGACCGCGATCACGGTGGCCTGCAGCGACAGCGAGGCGCCGTGCACGACCCGGGTCCAGACGTCGCGGCCGAGGTGGTCGGTGCCGAACCAGTGGCCGGGCCCGGGCGGGGCGAGCCGGCGCGCGGTGTCACCGACCGCGGGGTCGCCGGGCGCGAGCAGCGACGGCACGAACGCCGCGGTCAGCACGAGCAGCACGACCGCCCCGGCGAGCACCAGCCCGGGCCGGGAGCGCAGGAACCGCCCGAGCCGTGCCCGCGGCCGTCGACCGGCCGGGGGCGGTGTGTCGCGGACGCCGGGCGCGGCGAGGGGGGCGCGGTCGAGCAGGGTCATCGGGTACTCCCGGAGGCGACGGCGACCCGCGGGTCGAGCAGCGGGTAGGCCAGGTCGACGAGCAGGTTGACCACGACGAAGGCGAGCGCCGCGAACAGCACGATGCCCTGTACGACAGGGATGTCCTGCGCCCCGACCGAGGCGACGGTGAGCCGGCCCAGGCCGGGCCGGGTGAACACCGTCTCGACGACGACCGACCCGGCGAGCAGGTTCCCGACGACGTAGCCGAGCACGGTGAGGGCGGGGATCGCGGCGTTGCCCAGCGCGTGGCGCAGGTGCACCGCGGCCGCGCCGACCCCCTTGGCGCGGGCGGTCGTGACGTACGGCGAGTCCAGCGCCTGGGTGAGGCTCTTCGCGAGCACCTGGGCGACGAGCGCGCCGGTCGGGAGGCCGAGGGTGACCGCCGGGAGGATCAGCGACTCCGGTCCGCGGTCGCCGACCGAGGGCAGCCAGCCGAGGGAGAACGAGAACAGCTGCACCAGCATCAGCCCGACCCAGAACACCGGCAGCGACACGGCCAGTGACGGCAGCGACGCCAGCACCTGTCGCAGCCACGGCGTCCGGGCCCAGGTCGCGGCGAGCGCGACCGCGGTGCCGCCGACGACGGCGACGAGCAGCCCGGCGGCGGCGATCTGCAGGGTCGGGGGGAGGGCCTGCGCGACCGCGGTCCGCACGTCCTGCCCGCTGGCGAACGACGTGCCGAGGTCGCCGTGCAGCGCCGCCCAGAGCTTCGTCACGTACTGCACCGGCAGCGGCTGGTCGAGGCCGTAGCGGGCACGCAGGGCGTCCAGCTCGGACGGCGACACCGGCTCGCCGTCGCCCGAGGCCATGGTCGCGACCGGGTCGCCGGGCAGCAGGTAGAGCACGATGAAGCTGACCGTCCACGCCGCCCACAGCACGACGGCGGCGAGCCCGAGGCGGCGCAGCAGGTAGGGGACGGTCATCGCGCGTCGGACTTCCAGGCGTCGTGCAGCTGGATGCGCGAGGACGCGTCGAACGCGACGCCGTGGGCGTCCGGGCCGACGCCGAGCACGGTGGTGAGCTCGACGACGGGCGCGGAGTCGAACCGCTCGGCGAGCAGCTTCTGCGCCTGCCCGGCGAGTGCCGCGCGTCGCGCCGGGTCGACCGTGGCGGCCTGCTCCGCCAGCGGGGCCTGCAGCGGCCCGGCGGGCAGCCGGTAGCGGTTGGTCCCGTCGGTGCCGTAGGTCGACCGCAGGATGTCCGGGTCGGCCCGGGTCAGGTTGCCCCACGCGGCGACGAAGTCCCCGCCGTCGAGGACGGCCTGGGTCTCGGCGATCTGGATCTCGCGGAGCGCCACGTCGATCCCGATCCGGCGCAGCTGCTGCTGGATCAGCTCCAGCGCGGGCTTGGTGGTGCCGATGTTTTGGGCGAACGTCAACGGCACGGTCAGGCGCTGCCCGCCCTTGGCGCGGATGCCGTCCGGGCCGGGCACCCACCCGGCGCGGTCGAGCGCGGCGGTCGCGGCGGCCGGGTCGTAGCCGACGAGCGCGGACTGGTCGGCGTAGGACGGCGTCGTCGACGCCAGCGGGCTCGTCGCCGCCCGCGTCTGGGTCGGGTAGACCGCGGCGACGACCTCGTTGCGGTCGATGCCCCGGCTCACCGCCTCGCGGACGGCGGCGTCGGCGCCGAGCGGGGTGCCCTGGTTGAACGTGATCCCGAACGGCAGGCCCGGGTTCGGCCGGGCCGGGAGCTGGACCCCGGCCCCGGTGAGCGGGGCCTCGTCCTGCTGGCCGACGCTCGCGATCGCGTCGACCTCGCCGGACTGCACGCTGCCCGCCCGCACCCCGGACTCGGGGACGACGCGGAACTCGGCCCGGTCGAGCCAGGCCTCGCCGGGGTGGGTGAACAGCTGCGAGCCCCAGTCGTAGCCGGCCCGCTTCACGAGCACGGTGACGTCGTTCTTGGCGTAGCGCTCGAGGGTGAACGGACCGGAGCCGACGACGCCGGCGCAGCGCTCGTCGTCGGAGCGGACGGCGCCGGCCGGGGAGAGCAGGCCGAGGCTGTGGGTGGAGGTGCCCTGCAGGAACTGCACGTTGGGCTTGGAGAACCGGACGGTGAACTCGGTGGGGCTCGTGACGTCGGTGCCGGTGTACCCGGCCAGGTAGCCCTTGGGGAGGCTGCCGCGGGCGCCCAGCTGCACCGCCCGGTCGAGGTTCGTCTTCACCGCGGCCGCGTCGACGGGCGCGCCGTCGGAGAAGGTGGCGCCGGGGCGCAGGGTGAACGTCCAGGCGGTGGCGTCGGCGTTCGACGACCAGCGGGTCGCCAGCCAGGGCACGATCGCGCCGGTGGACGGGTCCTGGTCGGTGAGCGAGTCGACGACCTGGCGCAGCGAGTAGATCGAGTCGTTGCTCTGCACCTGCTGCGGGTCGGCGCAGCCCTGGTCCGAGGACACCGCGAACACCAGCGTCCCGCCCGGCTGCGGCGGGCCCGCGTCGGCGGCGGCGCCACCGGCGCCGGAGCCGCAGGCGGTCAGGGTGAGCGCGGTGGCGGCGAGCAGCACGGCCGAGCGGCCGGCGGGCAGGTCCCGCCACAGCCGGAACCGGCGCCTCACGACGCCACCGCCGCACGGCGCTCGCCGAAACGCGACGGGTGCGCGAGCCCGAGGTTCTCCCGCAGCGTGGCGCCCGGGGTGTAGTCGGTCCGGAACACCCCGCGCTCCTGCAGGATCGGCACGACCCGGTCGACGACCTCGTCGAGCCCGGACGGGCTGACGTGGGAGCCGAGGATGAACCCGTCGGAGGCGTCGTTCTGCACGTAGCGGTCGATCTCGTCGGCCACGTGCTCCGGGGTCCCGACGAACACCGCGCGGTCGAAGACGTGCTTGACCGTCTCGCGCAGCGAGTACCCGTGGGCCTGCGCGAGCTCGCGCCAGGCGGCGACGGTCGCGTGCGCGTCCTGGGTCAGCGGGGCCCGGCCCTCGATCCACGTCGGAGCCTCGGGGGTGGGCTCGACGTCGGGCAGCGGCCCGTCCGGGTCGTAGCCGGACAGGTCGCGGTTCCAGACCATCTCGGCCAGCACGATCGAGGTCCACGGGTCGACCTGCCGGTCGTGGATGTGCTCGTGACGCTCGCGGGCCTCGGCGTCGGTGTCGCCGAGCACGACGCCGGCGCTGGGCAGGATCCGCACCTCGTCGGGGTCCCGGCCGGCCGTGCGGACCCGGGCCTTGACGTCGTCGTAGAAGGCGCGGGCCTCGTCGAACTTCTGGTACCGGGAGAAGATCGCGTCGGCGGACGCGGCGGCGAAGTCGCGACCGGCCGGGGACTCGCCGGCCTGCAGCACCACCGGGTGGCCCTGCGGGCTGCGCGGGGTGGTGAAGCGCCCGGCGATGTCGAACTGGTTCCCCGAGACCGCGAAGTCGCCGACGTGGCCGTCGCGCAGGAAGGTGCCCGACGCGGGGTCGGCGACGACGGCGTCGGAACTCCAGGAGTCCCAGAGCGCGCGGACCGCGGCGAGGGTCTCCCCGGCGCGCTCGTAGCGCTGGTGGTGGCCGAGGTAGGCACCGCGGCGGAAGTTCTCACCGGTGGGGGCGTCTGAGCTGGTGACGACGTTCCACGCCGCGCGCCCGCCGGAGAGGATGTCCAGCGTCGCGAACTTCCGGGCCAGCTCGTAGGGCTCGTTGAAGGTCGAGTTGATCGTCCCGGCCAGACCGATGTGCTCGGTGACCGCGGCCAGCGCGGCGAGCACGGTGAAGGTGTCCGGGCGTCCGACGACGTCCTGGTCGAAGATCTCCCCACCGCGGGTGCGCAGCCGCAGTCCCTCGGCGAGGAAGAGCAGGTCGAGGCGCCCGCGCTCGGCGGTGCGCGCCCAGTGCTCGAACGACTCCCAGGCGATGTGGCTGCCCGAGGCCGGGTCGCTCCAGACGGTGTCGTGGTTGACGCCCGGGAAGTAGGCGCCGAGCACGATCTGCTTCCTGTTGCTCATGCGGTGGCTCCGGAGAAGGTCGGGACGGCGGCGGACCCGGCCCCGGCGGCGTAGCGGCTGGCGGGCCTGGGCAGCCCGAAGCGCTCGCGCAGGGTGGTCTCGCCGTAGGCGGTGCGGAACACGCCGCGGGACTGCAGCTCGGGGACCAGGCCGTCGACGACGGCGTCGAGGTCGGTCGGCAGGACGGCGGGGCGCAGCCGGTAGCCGTCGAGCCCGGCGCGGCGCCAGGACAGCAGGGTGTCGGCGAGCGCGGCGGGGGTGGTGGCGAGGATCGCGGCGTCGGAGGAGAGCGGGTCGAGCGCGTCCAGCCGGGCGAGCCGCTCGCGGGCGGCGCGCTCGGTGCCGGCCAGCACCACGACGACGTCGCCGAGGATCCGCAGCGGCGGCGCGGTGCGGCCCGCGGCGGCCTCCGCGGAGCGGACCTGGGCGACGATGCGCGCGGCGTCGTCGGCGTCGTGCGGTGTGGTGAACACGACGTCGCCGACCCGGGCGGCGAGCAGCGCCGGGTCGTAGCCGTGGGCCAGCGACACGACCAGCGGCTGGCCCTGCGGCGGGCGCGGCACGATCGACGGCCCGGCGACGCCGAAGTGCTCCCCGGCGAAGTCGACCCGGTGCAGCTTGTCACGGTCGACGAAGCGCCCGGTCAGGGCGTCGCGGATCTCGGCGTCGTCCTCCCAGGAGTCCCAGAGCCTGCGCACGACCTCGACGGCGTCGGCGGCCTCGCCGAACAGCTCGGCGACGAGTTCGCGGGCGGCCGGGGTGCCGAGGTCGGCACGGCGCAGGCCGGGGACGCTGCGGCGCCCGAAGTGGGCGGCCTCGTCGGCGCGGACCGAGGTCTGCACCCGCCACCCGGCGCGGCCGTGGCTGTCGTGGTCGAGCGTCGACAGCGCGGACGCGACGTGGAACGGCTCGGTGTGGGTGGTGGTGACGGTCGGGACCAGCCCGATCCGCGACGTCGTCGGGGCGAGGAAGGCGGCGACCAGCGAGGCGTCGAGGCGTCCCTGCACCCGGTCGGTGCGCCGGTCGGCGCCGCTCAGGTGGTCCCCGGACTGCAGGCCGAGTGCGTCCTCGATCGTCACCAGGTCCAGCAGCCCGCGCTCGGCGGTGCGGGCCAGGTCGGTCCAGTAGCGGGCGGTGAACAGCCCACGGGGGTGTGCGGCGGGGTCGCGCCAGGCGGCGGGGTGCCAGCCGGCGCCGTCGAGGGCGACGGCCAGGTGCAGGGGGCCGCCGGTAGTGGTGTCCGATGTGGACATACGGCATCGCTTTCTCGTCGCCCGGGGGGCACGACGGGACGAAGAGGACGTCGGGGCGGCGCGGAACGCGGCGGCCGGGACGGGGGCCGTCGTGGACGGCCGGGGCGGGTCGGGTGGGCGGGGGCGCCCGGCAGGACGCCGGTCAGACCCGACAGGTGGCGCCCGCGACCCGCATCAGGTCGACGTGGCGGCGGTACCGGGGATGGTGCGCGGCGCGCACCTGCTCGGCGACCGTGCGCATGGGATCCTCCATCGGACCCGGCTGGAGCACCCGCACCCGCGTGCTGCGGGGGGTTGCTGCGGCGTCGTCGAGCCGGGTCTCTCGGCCGCTCCGGATGGTGTGCGTCCCGACTGTAGGTATCCGGTGCCCGACGGTGTCAACCCGCATCGCGATCGAGTGACCCGCACCGCAGCAGACCTCCCGACCTGCGGAATCACCACCCGGATGCCGCGAAAGGTGTCCGGACAGCCCACGACCGTTCCTGGTTGGTGGACTCCGGGTTGTCCGGAGAGGTGACCACCGCGCACCCTGGACGGGTGACGACGAGCCAGCGGCGGCCCTCGCGCACCGCACGGCTCGTGGGGGACGCGACGGCCCCCGTCCCCCAGCGGCAGACGCGCACCGCGTGGCACGCGGTGCCCCTGCGCCCGACCGGCCTCGAGCCGTTCTGGCCGAGCCGGCGCGCCCCCGCCTACAGCGAACTCTGTCGCTGACCGGTCCCCGTCCCGCAGGCCGTCACGCCACGCCCCCGGCGTGCGACGCACCCGCCGGACCGGGAACCGCCCGCCGGACACCACTCCGGCCCGCCACCCGTCCCGAACCCCGGCACGCCCCTCCCAGGGCCGGCCGGCCCCGGCGCGCCGCGGTCGTCCCCGACCGCCCGCCCCCACGGAAGGACCCCGTTCCGCGATGTCCCCGCACGTCCTGCGCCCCGGATCCCGGGCGCGCACCGCCGCCGTCCTGCTCGCGCTCCTCACCGCGCTCGGGCTGCTGGCCGGCTGCTCGCGCGCCGACGAGAGCACCACCGCCGCGGGCGCCACCTCCCCCGCGACCGAGGTCCGCCTCGGCTACTTCCCGAACATCACCCATGCCCCCGCCCTGGTCGGTGTGAAGCAGGGCCTGTTCGCCGCCGAGCTGGGGAGCACGACGCTCACCACCCAGACGTTCAACGCGGGTCCGGACCAGGTCAACGCCCTGCTCGGCGGCTCGATCGACGTCGCGTTCATCGGCTCCGGCCCGGCGATCAACGCGTTCACCAAGTCGGGCGGCGAGGCCGTGCGCCTCGTCGCGGGCTCCACCTCGGCCGGCGCCCAGCTGGTCACCCGGCCCGACATCACCTCGCCCGAGCAGCTCAAGGGCACGATCATCGCGACGCCCCAGCTGGGCAACACCCAGGACATCGCGCTGAAGACCTGGCTGTCGGAGAACACGCTCCCGATCGGGCAGGGCCCGGACGCGGTGACCGTGCAGAACATCGAGAACCCGCAGACCCTCGATCTGTTCAAGCAGGGCAAGGTGGCCGGCGGCTGGCTGCCCGAGCCGTGGAGCTCGCGCCTGGTCGACGCCGGGGCGAAGGTCCTGGTCGACGAGAAGTCCCTGTGGCCCGGCGGGAAGTTCCCGACGACCGTCGTCATCGTCCGGACCGAGTTCCTGCAGCAGCACCCCGAGACCGTCGAGGCGATCCTGCGCGGCGAACAGAAGGCCATCGCCCTCATCCGTGACGACCCGGCGCAGGCGAAGACCGTCTCCAACGAGGCGATCGGCGAGATCACCGGCAAGCCGCTGGCGGCCGACATCCTCGACCGCGCGTTCACCGAGCTGTCCTTCGACTCCGACCCGCTCGCCTCGACCTTCCCGCAGCTGGCGAAGGACTCGGTCACGGCGGGCATCGCGAAGAGCGAGGCGGACCTGACCGGCTTCCTCGACCCGACCGCGGTCGACGCGGTCCGGACGAGCTCCGGGGAGGCCGCCGTGGACACGGCCGGCCTCGCCTCCCGGAACTGACACCACCACCCACGAGGGGAACCCACCGATGACCGTCGACCTCACCACCCGACGTCCCCCGACCCGCGACACCGCGGTGGCGCTGTCCGGGGTCGCCAAGACCTTCGGCACCGGGCCGGGGGCGGTGACCGCGCTCAACGGGATCGACCTGCAGGTCGGCGCCGGCGAGTTCGTCTGCGTGCTCGGCGCGTCCGGCTGCGGCAAGTCGACGCTGCTGAACCTGCTCGCCGGGCTCGACGCCCCGACGGCGGGCGAGGTCACAGTGGGGTCCGCCCGGCCGTCGTTCATGTTCCAGGAGGCCGCGCTCATGCCGTGGCTGACCGCGCTGCGCAACGTCGAGCTGCCGCTCAAGCTCGCCGGGCACGGCCGGTCGGCCCGGCAGGAACGTGCCGAGGAGCTGCTGTCGCTGGTGCGCCTGGAGGGCATGGGCGGCAAGCGTCCGCACGAGCTGTCCGGCGGCATGCGCCAGCGCGTGTCACTGGCCCGGGCACTCGCCGCCGCGACCGGTCTCGGCGAGGACCAGGCCACCGGCGGGCTGCTGCTGATGGACGAGCCGTTCGCGGCGCTCGACGCGATCACCCGCGACGTCCTGCAGGGCGAGCTCCTGCGCGTCTGGCGGGCCACCGGCACCACGATCGTGTTCGTCACCCACGACGTCCGCGAGGCGGTCCGGCTCGCCGAGCGGGTGGTGCTGCTGTCCTCGCGGCCCGGCACCGTGGTGCGGGAGTGGACGGTGCCCGCCGACGGCCACGACGCCGAGGCCCAGGCCGAGCTGCACGACGACATCACCGGACGACTGCGGCAGGTGATCACCAGCCATGCCGCGTGAGGACACCTCGATCACGGTCGTCGAGAACGACCGGGACTCCGCCGCCGCGGTCGCCGGGCTCGACGCCCTCGACACGCCGGTCGAGCGCACCACCCCGTGGTGGCAGCGGCTGCTGCGGACCTGGCTGCCGCCGCTCGTCGCACTCGCCCTGATCGTCGTGGTCTGGCAGCTCGTCTGGGCCTCGGCGGTCACGCCCGAGTACAAGCTGCCGGCCCCCGGCGCCGTGGCCGAGGCGTTCGGCGAGACCGTCGCCAGCGGCGAGATCTGGTCGATCCTGTGGACCTCGGTCAGCCGGGCCGCCCTCGGCTTCCTGCTCGCCCTGGTGATCGCCACCCCGCTCGGTGTGGTGGTCGCGAAGGTGCCGGTGGTGCGTGCGGCGATCGGCCCGCTGCTCACCGGTCTGCAGTCGCTGCCCTCGGTGGCCTGGGTGCCGGCCGCGGTGCTGTGGTTCGGGCTGACCAACGCCACGATCTTCTTCGTGGTGCTGCTCGGCTCGGTCCCCTCGATCGCGAACGGCCTGGTCGCGGGCATCGACCAGGTGCCGCCGATCCTGCCCCGGGCCGGCCAGGTCCTGGGCGCGACGGGGTACCGGATGGCCCGCCACGTCCTGCTCCCCGCGGCGCTGCCCGGCTACCTCGCCGGCTGCAAGCAGGGCTGGGCGTTCTCCTGGCGGTCGCTCATGGCGGCGGAGATCATCGCGGCCGGACCCGCGCTCGGGGTCGGACTGGGCGCCTACCTGAAGAACGGTGCCGACGTGAACGACATCGTGCAGGTGTTCGCCGCGATCCTGCTGATCCTCATCGTCGGCATCGGGATCGAGCTGCTGGTGTTCCGCCCGCTGGAGCGACGGGTGCTGCGCGCCCGGGGGCTGGCGCTCACCGTCTGACCCGGGCGGCGCCCGCAGGATCGGCACGACGTCCCACCCATCGACCACGACCTGTCCACAGTAGATCTCTCACACCTCGGGACACCTGTCCGGACGGCCGCGATCACGGCTCCCACCAGGCAGGATGCGAGTGATCCGGGTCGCCGGAGGCTTGGGCGGCACCCGGGGTGGCGGCTAGCGTGGCGACCGTGACCGGATCGGTGCTGCTGACCACGCGGGGGCATGTCGACCTCGCGCGCGTGGCGTCGGCACTCTGTCGACCCTGAGCCGTCGTCCCGAGGCGACCTCCCGAGTCGTCCCCGGGCGGCACCCGTCCCGCTCCGCGCGCCCGTCGGGCCCGCGCACCCCGCCGTGGCCCCGCCCGGCGTCCCCGCCGTCGTCGCCCACCGCCGCGCGCCCCTCTCCGGAAGGACCGTTCATGACCACCACCTCCCCCGCCCCCGCCGGCACCGACGGCGTCGTGGGCCGGACCGCCTGGACCGACGAGCAGCTCGACGCCGTCTTCGCACCGGTCTTCGCCCGGATCGCCGAGGGCGCGGTGACCCGCGAGCAGGGCCGCACCCTCGCCCACGACGAGGTCGCCGCCCTGCGCGCCGAACGCTTCGGTGCGCTGCGGCTGCCCGTCGCCCTCGGCGGCTACGGCGCCACCGTCCGCCAGCAGTTCCGGCTGCTCGTCGACCTGGCCGCCGCCGAGTCGAACCTGCCCCAGGCGCTGCGTGTGCACTGGTGGTACGTCGACGACCTGCTGCTCGCCACCCCGGGCCCGGACCGCGACGCCCGGCTGGCCGCCGTCGCCGGGGGTGAGCTCGTCGGCAACGCCATCACCGAGCCCGGCGTCGGCGCGATCGACCGCTACCGGACCGCGCTGACCCCGGACGGCGACGGCGGCTACCGTCTGAACGGCACGAAGTACTACTCGACCGGCAGCCTCTACTCCGACCGCATCCTCGTCGCCGCCGACCTCGACGGCGAGCGGGTCTCGGTGCTCGTCGACGGCGACGCCGAGGGCGTCGTCCAGCACGACGACTGGGACGGCTTCGGCCAGCGCCTCACCGCCAGCGGTACCACCGTGTTCACCGACGTCGCCGTGTCCGCCGACCGGGTCCTCGGTCCGGGCTACGGCTCCGCCGGCCGGTCCTGGGGCACGTCCTACCTGCAGCTCGTCCAGCTCGCCGTGCTCGCCGGCATCGCGCGTCGCGCCACCGACGACGTCGCCGGCTGGGTGCGGGAGCGCACCCGCACCTTCACCCACGCCGCGGCCGACCTGCCCCGCCACGACCCCCTGGTCCAGCAGGTCGTCGGGCGGCTGTCCGCCGCGGCGTGGTCGTCGCGGGCCCTGGTGCTGACCATCGCCGACCAGCTCGACCGGCTGCTCGACGCGGGCGGGGAGGACCCCGATCTGCTCGACCGCGTGGAGCTCGACGTCGCCCACGCCCAGGCCGCCGTCATCCCGGCCGTGCTCGACGCCACCACCCAGCTGTTCGAGGTCGGCGGCGCGTCGATCACCTCGGAGAAGCTGCGCCTGGACCGGCACTGGCGCAACGCCCGGGTGATCTCCACGCACAACCCGCTGATCTACAAGCTGCAGACGGTCGGGGACCACGTCCTCAACGGCACCGACCTGCCCTACGCCTGGAGCGCCGGCAAGCGATGACCCGCGGGGTCGGGGCCTCCGTCGTCCGCGACCACGCCGGGCGGGAACACGACCGGCCGCACGGTGTTGCACCGGTAGGAGACCGCTGAACCCCTCGGGAGGCCGTTCATGGCGCGCAAGCAGATCCACCTGGCCGCACACTTCCCGGGCGTCAACAACACCACCGTGTGGGGCGACCCGGCGTCCGGCAGCCACATCGAGTTCGAGTCGTTCGCGCACTTCGCGCGAACGGCCGAACGGGCGAGGTTCGACTTCCTGTTCCTCGCCGAGGGCCTGCGCCTGCGCGAGCACCGCGGCGAGATCTACGACCTCGACGTGATGGGCCGCCCGGACACGTTCACGGTCCTGTCCGCGCTGGCCGCGGTCACCGACCGGCTCGGCCTGGCCGGGACGATCAACTCGACCTTCACCGAGCCCTACGACGTCGCCCGCCAGTTCGCGTCGCTGGACCACCTGTCCGGCGGCCGGGCCGCCTGGAACGTGGTGACCTCGTGGGACGCGTTCACCGGCGAGAACTTCCGCCGCGGCGGCTTCCTGCCGAAGGAGAAGCGCTACTCCCGGGCCAAGGAGCAGCTGGCCGCGACCGCCGCGATCTGGGACTCGCGCACCGGTCCCGACGACCGCGGGGAGTTCGCCTACACCTCAGACCAGTTCGACGTGCACGGCCGGTTCTCGCTGCCGCGCAGCCCGCAGGGCCGCCCGGTGATCCTGCAGGCGGGTGACTCCGAGGAGGGTCGCGAGTTCGCCGCCGCGTCGGCCGACGCGATCTTCTCCCGGCACGCCGAGCCGGAGGCCGGACGCGCGTTCCTCGCCGACGTGAAGGGCCGCCTCGCCCGCTACGGCCGGGCGTGGGACGACCTGAAGATCCTCCCCGCCGCGACGTACGTGCTGGGCGACACCGACGCGGAGGCCGCCGAGCGCGCCGAGGTGATCCGCTCCCAGCAGGTCAGCCCGCAGACCGCGATCGTGTTCGCCGAGCAGCTGTGGAACACCGACCTGTCCGGGCGCGACCCGGACGGCCCGCTCCCGGAGTTCGACCCGGTCGAGGGCGAGCTCGTCTCGAAGGGCCGCGCCAGCGTGCGCCAGTACCGGGACCCGAAGGCCGTCGCCGACCAGTGGCGTGCCCTCGCCGCGGAGAAGAACCTGTCCCTGCGCGAGACGGTGATCGAAGTGACCGGGCGGCACACCTTCGTCGGGAGCCCGCGGACGGTCGCCGACGCGATCGACGACGCCGTGCAGTCCGACGCCGCGGACGGCTACGTGCTGGTCCCGCACGTCACCCCGGGCGGGCTCGACGAGTTCGCCGACCGGGTCGTGCCGCTGCTGCAGGAGCGCGGGTCGTTCCGCACCGAGTACACCGGGACGACGTTGCGTGAGCACCTCGGGCTGCCGGCCGTCCGCTCGACGACCGACCCGACCGAGGCGGCGACGGCGGCCCCGTCCACGACCTGACCGCGCTCCCGTGACCGGCGCCGCGGCACCGGGTGCGGGTCAGGCGCGCTCGTCGTCGCGGCCCTCGGCCTGCTCCCGGGCGACGTTCTCGCGGTGTGCACGGACGGCGATCCAGGCCATCGCGGCCGGGATCCCGAGCAGCAGCCCGAACGACAGCAGCCCGGCGACCCAGTCGCCCGGCACGATCACCAGCACGATCACGGTGATCGCGACGGCCTGCAGGATCCGGTCCGCGCGGCCACCCGCGGCGCGCGCGGGCCGGTGCGGTGCGGTCAGCTCGGTGTCCAGGTCCGGGTCGGAGCGGCGCAGCTCCTGTTCGAGGCCGGAGAGCCGGAGCTCCTCGTCGCGGTCCAGGGGGCGCGCCACCGGGCGCGGGTCGGGGTCGCCGGTCCCGCCGCCGGGCGACGGGGGCGGCAGGGGCGGGGGTGTGACGGACATCGTGACCTCCTCGGTGCCACCGACCGGGTTCCCGCTCCCGGGGGCAGTCATCCGGGATGTGCGGTAGACGTCACCGATCCTACCGAAACGGACATAGTCCCGCCGCTGCACGCGGCAGGACCCGGCGGCAGGATCGTCCGCATGGAACGCTGGACCGATCTCGTCGAACGCCACGACCCCGCCGGAGTCCTCGACCGGCTCGACGGACGGCCCGCCCACGAGATCGCCGACGCGCTGGCCCGGATGGAACCGGTCGACGCGGGCTGGGTGTTCCGGCTGCTCGGCAAGGACCGCGCGCTCGACGTGTTCGAGGAGCTCGACCCGGTCGACCAGCAGGAGCTGTTGGCGGGGCTGCGCGGCGACGCGGTGACCGCCCTGGTCGAGGACATGGACCCCGACGACCGCGCCCGGATGCTCGGCGAGGCGCCGGCCAAGGTCGCCAACCGGGTGCTGGCCGGGCTGTCGGCCGGGGAACGGTCGATGACCGCGGCGCTGCTCGGCTACCCCGACGGCTCGGTCGGGCGGGTGATGACGCCGGAGACCGTCGCCGTGCCGCTGCACAGCAGCGTGACCGAGGCGCTGGCCGTCGTGCGGCGCAAGGGCGCGCAGGCCGAGACGGTGTACACCCTCGCCGTCACCGACGCCGGGCGCCGGGTGACCGGCACCGTCTCGCTGCGCGACCTGGTGCTGGCCCGGCCGGACGTCGCCGTCGCCGACCTCGTCGACGACGGGGCGCCGCGGGTGCGGGCCACCGACGCCGCCGAGGACGCCGCACGCCTGATGGGTGAGGCGAACCTGCTCGACCTGCTGGTCGTCGACTCGGAGGACCGGCTGCTGGGTCTGCTGACGATCGACGACGCCGTCGAGATCCTGGAGCGCGCCGACACCGAGGACGTCGCCCGCCAGTCCGGTGCGGCGCCGTGGTCGGGCCACTACATGTACGTGCGGGTCACGAAGCTGGCGCGCACCCGCGCGGTGTGGCTGGCGGTGCTGCTGCTCGCCGCGGTGCTGACGGTCAACGTGCTGCAGATCTTCGAGGACGCACTCGAGCAGGTCACCGCGCTGGCGCTGTTCATCCCGCTGCTCGTGGGCACCGGCGGCAACGCGGGTGCCCAGTCGGCGTCGGCTGCGGTCCGGGCGATCGCCGTCGGGGAGGTGCGCCTGGCCGACCTGCCCGCCGTGGTGTGGCGGGAGCTGCGGGTCGGGCTGCTGCTGGGCACCCTGCTCGGTGCGCTGGGGCTGGCCGTCGCGTCGCTGCTGGTCGGGGTCCAGGTCGCCGTCGTGGTGGCGGTGACTCTGGTGGCGATCTGCGGCTGGGCGGCGACGGTGGGCGCGACGATGCCGTTGCTGGCCCGCCGGGTCGGGATCGACCCGGCGGTGGTGTCCGCTCCCCTGGTCACGACGCTCGTCGACGCGACCGGGCTGCTGATCTACTTCTCGGTCGCCCGGGTGGTGCTGGGGATCTGATCCGCGTCCACGGTCGCGTCGTCCGCGCCGTCGGTGTCGGGTCCGGCGACCTCCGGGGCTGCCGGGGCGGCCGCGGCGCGGCGCCGGGAGACGACCAGGCTCGCGACGGCGGCGACGGCGATCGTCCCGGTGATGACCAGCAGCGACAGCCAGATCGGCACCTCGGGCACCGGCACCGGCTGCCCGTCGTTGATGAACGGCACGTTGTTCTCGTGCAGTGCGTGCAGGGTGAGCTTCACGCCGATGAACGCCAGGATCACCGCGAGGCCGTGCGCCAGGTAGATCAGGCGCTCCAGCAGGCCGCCGATGAGGAAGTACAGCTGGCGCAGGCCGAGCAGGGCGAAGGCGTTCGCGGTGAACACCAGGAACGGCTCCTGGGTGAGGCCGAAGATCGCCGGGATCGAGTCGAACGCGAACAGCAGGTCGGTCAGCCCGATGGCGACGATGACCAGCGCCATCGGGGTGAGGAGCCGCTTGCCGTCGACGCGGGTGACGAGCTTCGCGCCGTCGTACTCGGTGGAGGTGGGCAGCACCTTGCGGACCAGGCGGATCAGCTTCGAGTCACCGGCGTCGGCCTGCTCGTGGTCGTCGGAGGACATCGCCTCGCGGATCTGGGACCAGGCGAGCCAGAACAGGATGACCGCGAACAGGTAGAAAACCGCGACGAACTGCTCGATGATCACCGCGCCGACCGCGATGAACGCACCGCGCATGACGATCGCGATCGCGATGCCGATCAGCAGCACCTTCTGCTGGTGCACCTTCGGCACCGCGAAGCTGGTCATGATCAGCAGGAAGACGAACAGGTTGTCGACCGACAGGGCCTTCTCCGTCAGCCAGCCGGCCATGTACTCGCCGCCGTACTGCCAGCCCGAGAAGACGCCGACGCCGACGCCGAACAGCAGGGCGATCGCGATGTAGCCGGCCGACCAGATCGCCGACTCGCGCAGCGTGGGCTCGTGCGGGTCACGGGCGTGCCCGACGAAGTCGAACACGAGCATGCCGGCGACGACGGCGAGCGTGGCCAGCCACACCCAGAGGGGAACGTTCACGGCGGGGTCCTCCAGCGCAGGTAGGGGCGCTGAAGGTCTCCTCCGCCCGCCGCGGTGACCGCGGTGGACCGGCGCAACCGGGACCGGCTCGGGCCGGTGCCGTGATGACGGCGACGCCGTGTTCGGGAGTACTCCCCTTCGACTGTGCAGAACGCTAGGGCATGGCCCAGGGTTCCGACAGTGGGGGGTACGCGAGCCTCGTCACATCTGTCCGTTTCCGCCGATGACCTCCCGGGCGGGCGGCGCCGTCGTCGTGGGCCCGCAGGGTGGCCGCGGGACCGGCGAGCGTGGCGCGGTCCTCAACCCGCGGCGAGCCGGACGGTCGCGGCGTCGCGGGCCGGCTGCACCGGACGCGGGGCGGCGGGCAACCTGCGGACGGCGGCGCGGGCCGTCGCGGAGGCGGCCGCCCGCGCGGCGGCCGGGCGGACCGGGGCGGCCCCGGTCCCGGTCCCGGTCCCGGCCGGACGGGTCACGACGGGCAGCGGGCCGGTACCCGACACGCGCGGCGCCGGGAAGGTCGCGGCGGCGACGTGCGCGGGCCGCGCCGGCTCCTCGGGCAGGACCGGCGGCACCGGCGTCGCCGGGCCCACCTCGTGCACCGTGACAGCCGGCTGCCGGGCCGGGGCGGGCGCGTCACGGAACGGCGTCGGGACCGGCGACGGCCGGGTGTGCCCGCTCCCCCGCTCCAGGCGCTCGCAGCGCTCCCGGCCCCGGCCCGTCACCCGTGCGGCCAGCCGCAGCGCGGTGCGCGGTGCCTCCAGGTAGCCGACCAGCGCCCGGTACACCCAGCCCGGCGCGGACAGCGTGCGGCCGCGGGCGAGGTCGTCGAGCGAGCGGCGCACGACATCGCGGGGGTCGAGCCACAGCGGGCCCTGCGGGTCGTCGTCGGTCCGGATCCGGCCCGCGGCGACCGCGGTGACGGTGACGCCGGTGCCGTGCAGCGACGCCGCGACGGTGTCGCTGAACGCCAGCACCCAGGACTTCGACGCGCCGTAGGCGTTGCCGCCCGAGGCCAGGTACCCGGCGAAGCTCGCGATGTTGAGCACGCCGCCGCGGCCGCGGGCGGTCATCGCCGGGACCGCGGCGCGGGTGAGGCGCATCAGGGCCGTCACGTTGAGGTCGATCTCGCCGGTCAGCGCCTCGACCGGCGCCTCGGCGAAGACCGCGTCGGTCTCGACGCCCGCGTTGTTGACCAGCAGCTCGATCGGCAGGTCCCGGTCGGTGATCCGGCGCTCGACGGCGGCCAGCCCGGCCGGGTCGGTGAGGTCGGCGGGCAGGATCTCGACGATGGCGCCGGTGGCGCGGCCGATCCGCTCGGCGACGTCGGCGAGGCGGGCGGCGTCGCGCGCCACGAGGACGACGGACCATCCGCGCTCGGCGAGCTCGTGGGCGTAGACGGCGCCGAGCCCGCGGCTCGCTCCGGTGACCAGTGCAGTCGGCATGTCGACGACGCTAGGGACGGTTCGCTGTGGCGCCCCTGAGAAGGCCCGCCCCGCTGAGAGCCCGCTGAGACCGGCCCCGCCCCGGCGGTACGGTCGGGGCCGCACGGTCGAGGGGAGGTGGTGTGGTGCAGCAGATCGGTGAGGTGGCCACGCGTGTCGGGCTGTCGCTGCGCACCATCCGGCACTGGGACGAGCTGGGGCTGGTCACGCCGTCGGCCCGCAGCACCGGCGGCTTCCGTCTCTACACCGAGGACGACGTCGAGCGCCTGCGGTTCGTCAAGACGCTCAAGCCGCTCGACCTCGGCCTGGACCAGATCCGCGCGCTGATGGCGGTGATCGACGGTGCCCGCGCCGACCTCGACGCGGGCCGCCCGGTCGGCGACGACGCCCGGGACCGGCTGGCGCTCTACCGCACCGCCGCCGAGTCGCGGATCGAGGCGCTGCACGCCCGGATCCACGGGCTGGAGCTGCTCTCCCGCGAGCTGCGGGCGCTGTCCGAGCCGCGGACCGGCGACGCGGACGACTAGCGCGGCGACGGCAGTCCGCGCACCGCGCCGAGGTCCTCGGGCACGTCGACGTGGCGCCACAGGTCGTCCAGCCCGGTCAGCGGGCGGTCCGGCAGGGCGGCGTCGAGCACCTCGTGCAGGCGGGCCCTGGCGTCCTCGGCGCGGGCCGCGGCCAGCAGCGCCGCACGGGGCACCGGACCGTGGCCGAACAGCTCACCCACGAAGTCCAGCACCTCGACCCGGGTGACCGGTACCCGATCGGGGTCGGCGGGACGGTCGTCCTGACCCACGGCACCCTCCCCTTCCCGCCGGGACGGCCCGGCACGTACACCGGCCGGACTGCCGGAGGACCGGACTCTACCCTCACGCGCCGGGAGGGTTGCCCGGCCCGCCCCGACGAGGGGCACACTCCGTTGCCCGTCGCAACGCCATCTGGGCTGACGTGCGCGGCCATCCACACCAACCAGCGGTGGTCGATCAAGCCGAGGAGGCCCCTGTGGCAGGCAAGTTCGAGGTGTACGAGGACCGGGGCGGGAAGTTCCGGTTCCGGCTGAAGGCGAGCAACGGGCAGGTCGTCGCCGTCGGCGAGGCCTACGAGAGCAAGTCGGCCGCCCACAAGGGCTGCGAGGCGGTCCAGCGCGCCGCCGAGGGCGCCACCGTCGTCGAGACCGACGCCTGAGCGGACCTGCCGGGGCCGGTGTCGCGGCCCCACCGGCAGCCGCCGGACGCGTCCGCTCCGAGACGGGTCGGAACGCCTCCGGCGGGTGGTCGCACACGGTCGCACACCGGACCTGAACCGCACCGCGGTCCCCCCGCCCGGGGTTGTGGACCGCCCGGACCGGGGTTACGGTCGGGCTCCCGGCACCGGGCACGCAGGACACCGCCGACGCGGTTCCGCCCGTCCACCGGTCCACACGAGATCCGTTCAACCGTGCAGCGGACCCCGCACCTGCCATCGGCGATTGCGAGGGACCATGCAGAGTCCCACTCTACCCACCCGGCCCGCGACGACCTCCCGCGACGGCCGACGGGGCTACGACGACCTGATCCCCGATCTCGACCAGCTGGCCGGGACCCCGCCGGGCACGCCGGGCCGCGATGCATTGCGCGAGTACGTGATCCGCGAGTTCCGTCCACTCGTGCGCAACCTGTCCCGGCGCTTCGCCGCCCCCGGCCGGGGTGTCGAGGACATCGAGCAGGCCGGGATGCTCGGCCTGGTCAAGGCGGTCGACCGCTACGATCCGTCGTCGGCGACCGGCGGCCCGCTCGGCTACCTGGTCCCGAGCATCCGCGGCGAGATGAAGCGCCACCTGCGGGACTACTCCTGGGCGGTGCGGGTCCCGCGTGACCTGAAGGAGCTCGCCGTCACCGTCGGCCGGGTCGCCGACGAGATGGGGCAGCGGCTCGGTCGCCCGCCCCGCCCGTCGGAGATCGCGGCCGAGGTCGGCGTGCCGGTCGGCGAGGTCGTCGATGCGCTCGGCGCGCTGGAGTCGCACCACGCCAAGTCCCTGGACGCGCCGGTCGGCGACGACGGTTCCGGTGAGGGCCTGTCGCTCGCCGAGCGGATGGGCTCCGACGACCCGGCCCTGGACCTCGCGGCGCACGGCCCCGGGATGCGTGCGGCGCTCAACGAGCTGCCCGAACGGGAGCGTCGAATGCTGGTCCTGCGCTTCTACGGCGACCGGACCCAGTCCCAGATCGCCACCGAGCTGGGCATCTCGCAGATGCACGTCTCGCGGCTGCTGTCACGGACCCTGGCGCGGCTGCGCGAGCGGCTGGCCGACGACTGAGGAGCCCCGCCGTGCCGCCGGCGCGGCGGGGCCCGGACGCTCAGCCCGGCAGGGTCTCCCCGCCGACCGGTGCGAGCACCTCGCCGGTGTAGTACGACGACAGCCGCGGCGCCGCGAAGAACACGAAGGACGGCGCGATCTCGTCCGCGGACGCGGGACGCCCCATCGGGGTCTGCTCGCCGAACCCGTCGACCTTGTCGGGCGGCATCGTCGCCGGGATCAACGGCGTCCACACCGGACCCGGGGCGACGCAGTTGACCCGGATGCCGCGGGGGGTCAGCGACTGCGCGAGCGAGTAGGTCAGCGACTGGACCGCGCCCTTGGTGGCCGAGTAGTCGATGAGGCTCTTGTTCCCGCGCAGGCCGTTGATCGATCCGGTGTTCACGATCGCGCCGCCGTCGGGCAGGTGCTCCAGGGCCGCCTTCGTGACCCGGAAGTAGCTGTGGATGTTGACCTCGAAGGTCCGCAGCCAGGCGTCGTCCTCGATGTCGGTGAGCGCGTCGACCGGTTCCTGGGTGGCGATGTTGTTCACGACGGTGTCGAGCGCGCCCAGCTCCTCGACGGTGCGCCGCACGATGTCGGCGCAGTGCGCGGCGTCCCCGAGGTCACCGGGAAGGGTCAGGCAGCGCCTCCCTTCGGCGCGGACGAGCCCGGCGGTGTGCTCGGCGTCGTCGTGCTCCTCCAGGTAGGCCAGGGCGACGTCGGCGCCCTCCTTGGCGAACGCGACGCACACCGCGCGCCCGATGCCGGAGTCACCACCGGTGACCAGGGCGACGGTGCCGGCGAGCAGGTCGCGGCCCTGGTAACCGCGCATCTCGTCGCGGGGACCGGGGTCCATCGCGCCGGTGTCGCCGGGCGGGCTCTGCTGCTGGGCGGGCGGGCTGTCGGACACGGGGCTCCCTCTCGATCGGTCCGTGACCGGCGACGGGACGAGCCCGCCGACGGGCCGGGACGGTGCGCCGGCGGGTGCGGCCGAAGGGGACCACGGCCGCACCCGTCGGCCACGCCGCGCCTACCCGCGTCGCCCGGGGCGAAACGGCGTGCGTGTGCGCGCCCGCCGGTGGGGTAGTCCGGTCCCCGTGCGGCCGTCCGGTCGCGCGGCACGAGAGGAGACCCGATGGACGCGCAGCGGGCACGCACCCTGCTGACCGAGGAGCTGGACCAGCTGGAGGACAGCTCGGCGGTGACCGAGCGGCCGGCGCCGGGTGACGACCGCGTCGGCGAGGGTCTCGACTTCGGCGACGAGGGCTCGCGGGCCTACGAGACCATGGCCCACGACCTCGACGAGAACACCCGCCGGGCCCGCACCGCGCGGGTCCGGGCGGCGCTGACCCGTCTGGACAAGGGCGAGTACGGACGCTGCGACGTGTGCGGCGAGCAGATCGACGACGAGCGGCTGGAGGCGCGCCCCGACACCGACCGGTGCCGCGACCACCCGGAGGACGCCGCACAGATGGCCGGCCCCGTCGAGGGCTGACCCGGACGCGGACGGGCCCGGCACCCGCTCGGGGTGCCGGGCCCGTCGGCGTCGTGCGGGCGGGTCAGGCGGTCGCACCCTCCGGGTGCACCGGGTGCTTCCCCTCGGCGAACTCCTCGATCAGCTTCGCGCAGAACGCGTCGAGGTCGTCGGGGTTGCGGCTGGTGACCAGGCCCCTGTCGTTGACGACCTGCTCGTCGACGACGGTCGCGCCCGCGTTGCGCAGGTCGGTCCGGATGCTCGGGAACGACGTGAGGGTGCGGCCCTTCACCACGTCGGCCTCGACCAGCGTCCACGGGCCGTGGCAGATCGCGCCGACCGGCTTGCCCGCCGTGAAGAAGGCCTTCACGAACGCCACCGCGGTGGCGTCGGCGCGCAGGTTGTCCGGGTTCACGGTGCCGCCGGGCAGTACCAGCGCGTCGTAGTCGTCGGCGGACACGTCCGCGACGGCCCGGTCGACGTCGAGCTTCTCGTCCGGGTTGATGTCGGCCGACATCGACTGGATCGGGTCCGTGGACAGCGAGACCACCTCGACCCGGGCGCCGGCCTTCCGCAGCTCCTCGCGGGGCTGGACCAGCTCGACCTTCTCCACGCCGTCCGCGGCCAGGATCGCGACGGTCCGGCCCTGTAGTTCGTTCGCCACCGTGGGTTCCTCCTCGGTCTCGTGCTCGTGTGTTGTCCCCTCCCGACTTCCCGCTGTGCGCACGATCAATCGCGCACGACGGGACCGGGCACTGTCACCGTGCGCCGCGCCGGGCTACCCTGTCATCTGAGTAGCGCAGCGATACCCAGGAGGCGGGGATGGACGCACGGACGGCGGCGGCGTCCCAGGTGTGCTCGGTGGCCCGCACCGCGGCGCTGCTGGCCGACCCGTGGACGGTGCTGATCGTGCGCGACCTCGGCCGCGGGGTCGCCCGCTTCGACGAGCTGGCCCACGGCCTGGGCGTCGCACGCACCGTCCTGAGTCGGCGGCTGTCCGAGCTGGTCGGCGACGGCGTCGTCGAACGGGTGGACTACCGCGAGCCCGGCGCCCGGACCCGCGCCGAGTACCGCCTGACCCGCCGCGGGCGCGACCTGGGCGTGGTCCTGGCCGCGCTCATGGACTTCGGCGACCGGCACCTCGCCGGCGACGCCGGCCCGCCCGTGGTCCGCGTGCACACCGGCTGTGGTGCCCCGGTGCGCCTGATGAGCGTGTGCGCCGCCGGACACCGCCTGGGCCGCGCCGACGACGTCCACCTCGAACCGGGCCCCGGAGCCCCCGTCCCCGAGCAGGAGCCACGATGACCTCCGCAGCAGAACCCACGACCGGCCCGGCCACCGCCACGCGCCGCCGCGAGCACGAGTGGACCGACCCGATGGTGCTCGCCGCCGCCGCGTCCGGTCTGGACGGACTGGAGTACCTGCGCCGGATCGTCGACGGCCGCCTCCCCGGGGCGCCCATCGCGAGCCTCGTCGGGTTCCGGGCCGTCTTCGCCGAGCACGGGCGCGTCGCGTTCGCCTTCGAGCCCGGCGAGCACCAGTACAACCCGATCGGCTCGGTGCACGGCGGGGTGTACGCCACGCTGCTCGACTCCGCCTGCGGGTGCGCGGTGCACTCCACGCTCCCCGCCGGGACCGGCTACACCAGCCTGGACCTGTCGGTGCGCTTCCTGCGCCGGATCACCGTCGACACCGGCACCGTGACGTGCACCGGCCACGTCGTGCAGGCCGGGCGCCGCACCGCGCTGGCCCGGGCCGAGCTGACCGACGCCGGGGGCCGGCTGCTGGGCGAGGCCACGTCGAGCTGCCTGATCCTGCCCGGCGGCTGAGCCGTCTCAGCGCGGCGCGACCGGGCCCTGGGTCGGCGCGCTGCCGGAGCGGTCGGCGCGCTGCGCGGCCTCCACACAGGTCGCGGAGCGGACCGCGCCGGCCGCGTCCGGGCCGGTGGCGTAGAGCGACGGCCCGGGGAGCCCGGGGGTGAGGGCGAGCGCGTCGTCGGTGACGACGGCGAAGCCCTGCCGCCCCCACACCCAGACGGCGCGGTCCCCGGCGCCGCGCAGCGTGCCGGTGATCGGCGCCGAGACGAACGTGAGGTCCCCGTCGGTCGCGGTGAACCGGTCGGCGCCGGGCACCGCACCGACCGGGAGCGCACCGGACAGCGCGTCGACGAGGGTCCCGCGGGCGGGGGTGCACGAACGCAGCGCGGCGGCCGGGTCGTCGACGGCGAGCCGGGCGAACTCGGTGGCCGGGTCGATCTCGCGGGACGCGCGCGCCTCCCCCGGCGCGACGAGCGCGCCGAACCCGACGACGACGGCGGCCAGCACTCCGGCACCCACCAGCAGGACCCCGGCACACCAGGCGACGGCCCGCAGGACCACCGACCCGGATCCGCTCATGACCCCAATCTATCCGCGCATCGGGGCATCGGCCCCGCGAAGACATGATCGGTTATCGAGCGGTGACACCGGCCGGGTCGCGCACGGCCCCGTTCGGGTCGGCCCGGTTCCGTTCCGCATTCGCGTGGGGTAGTGCGCGGAATGCGTCCACCGCACCATTCCGTCACCACGGGTGGACGTTCTCCTACCGGCCGTGACCGTGGCCGTGCCCATGGCCGTGACCGGCGTGGTCGTGCCCGGCGTGGTCGTGCCCGGCGTGGTCGTGCCCGGCGTGGTCGTGCCCGGCCGGGCGGGCGGCGAGGCCCGCGGCCCGGGTGGACACGTCGGCCCCGCCCAGCCGACCCGCGGCGACGAGCGCGTCCTCGCAGGCGGCGAGCCAGCAGCCGTAGTAGGGGGCGGCGGGGTCGGCGGCGATCCGCGCGACCAGCCGGTCGCGGAAGCCGTCCCAGGTGAACACCCCCGCCTCGGCGAGCGCGACGGCCAGCCCGAACGCGCGTCCCTCCCAGGGCGCGGTGAACACCAGCTCGCCGTTGGCGCGCGGCGGGGCGGCGGGGCCCGCGACGTCGAGCAGCAAAGCGCTCACGACGGCTCCACCGCCTCGGCGACCCCGACCATCGCGTCCCGCCCGACCAGCCCGGCGAGCTGCTCGGCGGTGAGTCCGTCGGTGCCCGCGGGCCGCCGCGGCAGCACCAGGTAGCGGACCTCGGCCGAGGAGTCCCACACCTCGATCCGCCGCTCCGGGGGCACGTCGAGCCCCATCTCGGCGAGCACGGTCCGCGGCTCCCGCACGACCCGGGCGCGGTAGGCGGGGTCCTTGTACCAGCTCGGGGGCAGCCCGAGGACCGGCCACGGGTAGCAGGAGCACAGCGTGCAGACCACGACGTGGTGCACCTGCTCGGTCTGCTCGAGCACCACCATGTGCTCGCCCTGCGGTCCGGTGAACCCGAGCGAGGCGATGGCCGCGGTGCCGTCGCGCAGCAGCCACTCCCGGAACTGCGGGTCGGTCCAGGCACGGGCGACGACCGTCGCGCCGTTCAGCGGGCCGACGTCGCGTTCGTAGGTGCGCACGAACCCGTCGACGACGGCCGGGTCCACCAGCCCCCGTTCGACCAGCAGCTCCTCCAGCGCCGCGGTGCGCAGCGCCGGACCGGGATCGTCGTCGGTCATCGTGGCTCCAGGTAGGACTCGAACAGATCGGCGTGCACGGTGACGTGCGGATCCGCGCCGGGGCCCCACACGTCCGGCGCGGCGAACGCGACGGTGTACACGTGCTCGGGGTGCTCACCGGCGAACACCGCGTGGGTGTCGGGCAGCACGTGTGCGGGCCGCACCGCGGTCACGGCGCCGGGCGTCCCGCGCAGGTAGCGCGGGAGCTTGCACGGCCCGCGGCCGACCGGGCCCGCCGACGGTGCGGGCGGAGCGACGTCCGGGGGCTCGCGGCGGGCGCGGACCGGGTCGCCGGGGGCGAAGCGCGGCGCGGCGTCGACGGTCCGCAGCGACCCGGGCGCGGTGGGCGCGTAGTCGGGCTTCGCGACCGGTGGGTCGGCCGGCTCGGGCACGTCCTCGCCGCGACCACGCCGGGCCCGTGCCTCCACCGCACCGCGCGCCAGGACGCCCGAGTCGACGAGCATCAGCTCGGCGGCGTGCAGCCAGCGGCCGTAGTAGCCGTCGTCGAGGTAGCGAGCGCGGTCCAACCGGGACAGTGCGTGCCGGAACGCGTCCAGGTTGCGCCCGGAGATGCGCCCCATGGTCAGCGCGGTGAGCGCGAAGGCCCGGCCCTGCCACGGCTGGCCGAAGGGCGCTTCCGGCTCGACGTCGGCCGGCGCCGTGACCCGCCCCCAGCCGGAGGTGCCGCCCAGGTCGGACGGGTCGACGGGATCGTCCACTCAGGACCCCAGAGCGAGGACGTTGCAGACGTCGCCGCGGCCGCCGGTCGAGGTCAGGCCGCGCTGCGAGCGGATCCGTTCGGCGAGGAACGCCGCGTCGGCGCCCACCCCGGAGAACCGCCCGGACCCCCAGGTCCACTGCCAGGGCAGGCCCAGGAAGAACAGACCGGGGACGGCCGTCGCGCCGCGGCTGTGCACCGGCGAGCCGCGGCCGCTGAACACGCTCAGGTCGATCCAGGAGAAGTTCTGCCGGAACCCGATGCACCACACCACGGAGGTGATCCCGGAGCCGTCGAGCGCCAGCTCGGTGACCTCGCGCTCCGGGCGCCACACCGGGGTGTAGCGCTCCTCGACCGGCGCGTCGACACCCTGCTCGGCGATCCAGCCGTCGATGGTGTCCTTGATGGACTCGCTGACCTCGTCGGCGTGGTCCAGTGAGGACTCCAGGTCGGGGGCGAAGGTGAGCCGGCCGCCCGCGTGATCGGTCAGCGCACCGTAGAGATGCATGCCCTCGGCGGCGAATCGACGCAGGTCGATGTCGCGACCGCCGTCGCGCCCGGTGACGTAGTGGTTGGCCTGGGCGCGCACGGCCTCGCGGCGCGGGTGCCGAGTCACCGGCATCCGGTAGTAGCCCATCTCGTCGAGCCAGTCGGTGACGTCACGGCCCCGGTAGAAGCGGGCCACCCGCGGCGCGTGGCCGACGACGAGGTGCACCCTGCGCCCCTCCAGGTGCAGGTCCTCGGCGATCTGGGCGCCGGACTGCCCGGACCCGACCACCAGCACCTCCCCCGGCGGCAGCTGGCCGGGGTTGCGGTAGTCCTGGGACCCGATCTGCGTGATGCCGGCCGGCAGCGGCTCGGACAGCGGCGGGGTGAGCGGCGTGTGGTACCCGCCGGTGGCGACGACGACCTGGTCGGCGGTGCACGTCCCGGCGGAGGTCTCCAGGACGAAGGTCCCCCGCTCGTCGCGGTGCAGCCGGGTCACCGCGACGCCCTCGAGCAGCGGCGGGTCGACGAACGCCCGGTAGGCCTCCAGGTAGTCGACGATCTCGCTGCGGACCATGAACCCGTGCGGGTCCGGCCCGGCGTAGGGGAAGTCCGGCAGGTCGCACTGCCAGTTCGGCGTGACCAGGCTGAAGGTGTCCCAGCGGTGCCGCTTCCAGGACGACGCGACGACGTCGCGCTCGAGCACCAGGTGGTCGATGCCGCGCACGTCCAGGCAGCGGCTCATCGACAGCCCCGCCTGTCCGCCGCCGACGACGACCACCGTCCGGTGCTCGCCGTCGAGCTCGGTCGGCGGAGTGCGCCGGTCCTCGCGCCGGATCACCGCGGTCATGGGGCCTCCTCGTGGGGGATCAGGGGAACGGCCCCGCGGTCGACCTGTCGTATTACCGAATCGTGTCGTTCGGACGACGGGAGCATTGCCCCGTGTTACGCAACACGACGGTCACAAAAAGCGGATCCGGAATTGTCGTCGTAGTCCGCTCTCAACGTTCCGGCAACAGATCACTGGTGTCGTAGTGCTCGCCGGAAACGGTGGGACTCGATTCCATCGCATTCTCCCTGCCCCGGCGCTCCCACGCACCCGTATTCCCGGCGTGGATCCGTCACACCACGAGGAGTATCCCCATGACCAGCGCCGAGCTGTCCGACGTCGAGAAGAAGAGCCTCGAGGAGATCCCGCACCCCTCGCTGCCCGAGGGTTCGAGCATCTACGGCGGCACGAAGGTCTTCCCGGACCTGCAGGCCGAGGACGGCGAGACCTACTTCACCCTGGTGCACGGCATCGCGCACGAGTCCTCGGTCAGCTTCGTGGCCGTGCTGCAGGCGACCCGCGCGCTGCGCAAGGGGTTCGAGTCGGCCATGTACTTCTACGGTCCGGGCTCGCTGAACTGCCTGGCCACCCGCGGTTTCCCGACGACCGGCACGTCCGCGTTCCCCGGCGAGCACAACATCAACGACCAGCTCAAGACGTTCATGAGCGAGGGCGGCAAGGTGTTCTGCTGCCGCTTCGGGCTGTCGCTGCACGGTGCCCGTGAGGAGGACCTGATCGAGGGCGTCATCCCGACGCACCCGCTCGACGTCCAGGACGCGCTCATCCACTACGCCCGCAAGGGCGCGATCATCAACTCGACGTACCAGCTCTGAGGACACGGCGGGACGCCACCGCGTCCCGCATCCGCACCGAGATGCAGCTCAGGGCGCCGCGTCGTCCGTCGCGGCAGCCGTGGGCTGCATCTCGGCGCGGGCGGGTGCGCCGGTCGCACCCCGCCGTACCCGGCCCGTCACATCCCCGGAGGTCCGTCCGCATGTCCGCACCGTCCCGTACCGAGCCCGGTCTGCGGGCCCGCGCCGAGCTGGCCGTCCGCGGCGTGGGGCTCGACCCCGACACCGGGCCCGAGCGCCCCTCCGGCGTGACCGACCTCGGGTCGGTCATCCCGCTGCGCCGCCCCGGCGGGGCCGGGCCGTCCGCCGACGGCCACGTGCTCGTCGACGGGCTGGCCACCACCGTCCCGATCGTCGCCGACTCCCCGTACCGACTCCGGGACGGGCGGCTGCTGCGCCGCGAACCCGGCGGGGGCGTGACCGACATGGGCCTCGCCGTCGACACCGTCGCCCGACCCGCCTTCTACGATCTGACCACCGCCGACGGCGTCTCCTACGAGAAGATCGCCCGGCTGCACGGTGACGACGTGCTCGCCTCCACCGTGGTCCAGACCTGCGTGCGCTACGGCGAGGCCGACCGCTGCCGGTTCTGCGCCATCGAGCAGTCCCTGGAGTCCGGCGCGACCACGGCGGTCAAGACCCCCGACCAGCTCGCCGAGGTCGCCGAGGCCGCGGTCCGCCTGGACGGGGTGCGCCAGATGGTGCTGACCACCGGCACCTCCAACGGACGTGACCGCGGCGCCCGGCACCTGCTGCGCTGCGTGCGCGCGATCCGCGACCGCGTCCCCGGGCTCCCGATCCAGGTCCAGTGCGAGCCGCCCGCCCCCGACGACCTCGGCGTGCTCGCCGAGCTGGCCGCCGCGGGCGCCGACGCGATCGGCATCCACGTCGAGTCCCTCGACGACGACGTCCGCCGGCGCTGGATGCCCGGCAAGGCCACCGTCGGGCTGTCCCAGTACCGGGCGGCCTGGGACGAGGCCGTGCGGGTGTTCGGCCCGAACGCGGTGTCGACCTACCTCATCGTCGGGCTCGGGGAGGACCCCGACGAGCTCGTCGCCGGCGCCGCGGAGCTCGTCGCGGCCGGGGTGTACCCCTTCGTCGTCCCCTACCGGCCGCTGCCCGGCACCCTCGCCTTCGCCGACGGGGTTCCCGCTCCCGACCCGGACCTGCTCGCCGACGTCACCGGCCGGGTCGCCGCGGTGCTCCGCGCCGCCGGGATGCGCGGCGCCGACCAGGCGGCGGGCTGCGCGGCCTGCGGGGCGTGCAGTGCGCTGTCGGCGGCGGGGGGCTGAGCCGTGAGCACCACCGACCCCGCCCCCGCTTCGTGAGCGGGGCACCCCGTCACCTCACCCCCGCCCCCCGCTGGATCGCCGACGAGCTGCTCGGCGGCCGCCCGGTCGCCGGCACCGACACCCCGCCGGTGACGATCCGGGAGGCCCGCGCCGACGACGCGGGCGACTCGGGGGTCGCCGGGTACCGTGCGCTGCGCCGCGCGGTGTTCTGCGTCGAACAGGGGCTGTTCCCCGACCGGCCCACCGCCGACCTCGACGACCACGACGCCGACCCGCGCGTCGTCGTCCTGCTCGCCCACGACGCCGACGGGACCCTGCTCGGCGGGGTGCGCCTCGGCCCGGCCCGGGCGGCCCACCCCGACATCGGGTGGTGGACCGGCAGCAGGCTGGTCGTCGCCCCCACCGCGCGGCGCCGCACCGGGGTCCGCGTCGGGGCGGCACTGGTCCGCGCCGCCTGCGCGCGTGCCGAGGCCGCCGGCGTCCTGCGTTTCGACGCCGACGTCCAGGCCGCGGGCGCGGTCCTGTTCGACCGGCTCGGCTGGACCCGGGTCCGCGACTGCGAGGTCGCCGGGGCCCCGCACGTGACGATGCGGTGGCCGGTGACCCGCGTCCAGGACCTCGTCGTCGCCACCAAGGCACCGCTGGGTGGGCTGGTCGGCGGCCTCGGCCCGGCCGGGTTCGTCGGCGACGACGGCGCCCCCGTCCCGGGCACCGACGTCGTGGCCTGCTGCGACGCGATCGTGCCGGCGGTGGTCGAGCGCGACCCGGAGTGGGCGGGCTGGGCCGGGGTGCTGGTCAACGTCAACGACCTTGCGGCGATGGGTGCCGCCCCGGTCGGGCTGCTCGACGCCGTCGGCGCCCGGGACGCCTCCTTCGCCCACCGTGTGCTGAGCGGGTTACGCGCGGCAGCCGACGCCTACGGCGTCCCGCTGCTCGGCGGGCACACCCAGCTCGACGTGCCCGCGGCGCTGTCGCTGACCGCGCTCGGACGCACCGACAGCCCCGTCCCCGCCGGCGGCGGGCGGCCCGGGCACCGGGTGCGGCTCACCACCGATCTCGGCGGCGGCTGGCGTCCCGGCTACACCGGACGCCAGTGGGACTCGACGACCTCGCGCACCCGCGCCGAGCTGGCCGCGACCGTCGGCGCCATCGGTCCGGACGCGCCGCACCGCCCCGCCGCGGCGAAGGACGTGTCGATGGCGGGGCTCGCCGGGACCCTCGGCATGCTCGCCGAGGCCTCCGGCGTCGGCGCCGTGCTCGACGTCGCCGCCGTCCCCGGCCGGACGGCGCCACCGCCGGCGACTGGTTCACCTGCTTCCCCGGGTTCGGGCTGCTCACCGCGGACGACCCCGGCGCACCCGCCCCCGACGCGGGCCCCGCGGTCTCCGCCGAGTGCGGCGAGCTCGTCGCCGGTGCCGGGGTCCGGCTGCGCTGGCCCGACGGCGAGCAGACCGAGGCCGTCACCGCGGGTGTCACCGGCATGGGCCGCGCCGGCTCCCCCGTCCACCACCCCGAGGAGATTCGATGACGCCCACGACGTTCGGCGCCGCCGCGCAGGGCTTCGTCCGCGACCTCGACGAGGACTTCGCCCGGATCGCCGCCACGATCGACCGGGCCCGCGCGGCCGGGGTGCAGGTGCTCGCGCTGCCCGAGGCGGCGATGGGCGGCTACCTGTCGTCGCTGCACGACGTGCCCGGCACCCCCGCCGACCGCCCGCCGCAGCTGGACCCGGACGGGCCGGAGATCCGTCGGCTGGTCGCGCTGGCCGGGGACATGGTCGTCGCGGCCGGGTACTGCGAGACCGGGGACGACGCGTCCGGCGGGCGGCCCTACAACTCCTGTGTCGCCGTCACCGGGGACGGGGTGCTCGGCCACCACCGCAAGGTGCACCAGCCGATCAACGAGAACTCCAGCTACGCCGCGGGCGACCGGTTCGCCGCGTTCGACACACCGTACGGCCGGACCGGCATGATGATCTGCTACGACAAGGCGTTCCCCGAGGCCGCCCGTGCACTGGCCGACGACGGCGCCCGGACCGTGCTGTGCCTGTCGGCGTGGCCGGCGTCGCGGACCAACCGTGCCCCGGTCCTCGCCGAGGACCGGTGGGCCCGTCGCTTCGACCTGCACGACCGCTCCCGGGCACTGGAGAACCAGTTCGTCTGGGTCTCGGCCAACCAGGCCGGTACGTTCGGCGACATGCAGCTGGTGGCGAGCGCCAAGATCGTCGACCCGGGGGGCGAGGTGCTGGCGACGACCGGCAGCGAGGCCGGACTCGCCGTCGCGACCGTCGACGTGGACGCGGAGGTGGACGCGGCCCGCCGCGTGATGGGGCACCTGCGTGACCGCCGTCCGGCGGCCTACGGGCCGGGCCCGGTCCGCGCGGGGGTGTGAGGTGCGCGTCGCCGCGGCGGCCGCGAACTTCACCCGCGACGTCGCGTTCGACCTGGAGCGGATCGGTGTGATCGTCGCGCACGCCCGGGAGCAGGGCGTGAGTGTGCTGGTGCTGCCCGACGGCGCGCTCGGCGGTTACGTGCACGACCTGCGCAGCCCCGATCCCGCCGACCCGGACGACGGCGCGGTGCTGCCGCCCGAGCTCGACCCGGACGGGCCCGAGGTGCGCGCGGTCGCCGCGCTCGCCCGGGAGATGGTGGTGTGCGTGGGGTTCTGCGAGGCCGGCCCCGAGCCGGGCGTGCGGTGGAACTCCGCGGTCTGTCTGACCGGGGACGGTGTGCTCGGCAGGCACCGCAAGGTGCACCAGCCCGCGGGTGTCGCCGGGCTGTTCGCCGCCGGGGACGGGTTCACCGCGTTCGACACCCCCGCCGGGCGGATGGGGATGCTCATCGACCACGACAAGACCTTCCCCGAGTCGGCCCGCTCGCTCGCGCTCGACGGCGCGCAGCTGCTGGCCTGCCTGTCGGCCTGGCCGACCTCGCTGACCAACCGGGCCCCCCGGATGGCGCAGGACCGCCAGGCCCGGCTGTTCGACCTCTACGACCAGTCCCGCGCCGCCGAGAACCAGGTGCTGCTGCTCTCGGCGAACCAGAGCGGGCGCAACGGGTCCCTGCACTTCCTGGGCCGGGCGAAGGTCGTCGGGCCGGGCGGGGACATCCTGGCCCGCACCTGGTCCAAGGGCGGGCTCGCCGTCGCCGACGTCGAACCCGACGAGATGATCGCCTCCGCCCGCGCGGTGCTGCACCATCTCAAGGAACGCCGACCCGACCTGTACCGGGGCTGAGCGGTGCGGATACGGCTGTCCACCTACTCCACCAAGCCGCGCGGCGGGGTCGTGCACACCCTTGCGCTGGCCGAGGCGCTCGCCGCCGCCGGGCACGAGGTCGCGGTGTTCTCCCTCGCCCGTGGCGGGGACACCGGCTTCTTCCGGGCCGTCGACCCCCGCGTCGCGGTGCATCTGGTCCCGGTTCCGGAGATCGACGGCGAGACGGTCGGCGCCCGCATCCTCCGCTCGATCGACCTGCTGGCCGCCGGGCTGGCCGACGCCCCCGCGGTCGACGTCCGGCACGCCCAGGACTGCCTGTCCGCCAACGCCGAGGGCCGCGCGCACGGCTACGGCTCGCTGCTGCGCACCGTGCACCACCTCGACGATTTCAGCACCCCCGAGCTGGCCGCCTGCCACGAACGCGCGCTGGTGCATCCGGCCGCGCTGGTGTGCGTCTCCCGGGCCGTCGCCGCGGAGGTGCGCGCCGGCTGGGGCCGGGAGGCGACGGTGATCGGCAACGGCGTCGACGCCGCCCGGTTCGCCCGGGCCGCCGACGCCGGCGCCGGCGCGCCGTGGCGGGCCCGGTTCGGCCGCTACGTGCTCTCGGTCGGCGGGATCGAGCCGCGCAAGGGCACCGCCGACCTGGTCGAGGCGATGGCGCTGCTCGGGCCCGGTACCCGCCTGGTGATCGGCGGCGGCGAGACGCTGTTCGACTACCGCGACTACCGCGCCCGGGTGCTCGCCCGGGCCGACGAGCTGGGCGTCGTCCCGGACATCCTCGGCCCCGTCGACGACGACGCGCTGCCCGGCCTGATGGCGGGTGCGGCGGCGTTCGCGTTCCCGTCGGCCAAGGAGGGCTTCGGCCTGGCCGCGATGGAGGCGCTGGCCGCCGGGGTCCCGCTGGTGACCCGGGACCTGCCGGTGCTGCGCGAGGTGTTCGGCGACGCGGCACGGTTCGCCCGCGACCCCGCCGGGTTCGCCGCCGCGCTCGCCGACGCGCTGGCCGCCCCCGACCCGCGGCGGGCGGCCGCCGGTCGCGCGCTGGCCGCCGACCACACCTGGACGGCGGCTGCGGACCGGCACGCCGACCTCTACCGCATCCACCTCGCCGACCGCGCGTGACGACGACGGGGTGACGGGGACCACACCGACTGCGCTAGCCTGGGGTGACCACACGACGACGACGTCCCGGGGGTACGCCGATGCCTGCTCACGAGGCACCCGCTCCGGCCACCGTCGTGCCCCTGTGCCGCGCCGCCCGCCACGGCGACGCCGCCGGGGTCCGCTGCCCGCACTGCACCCGCCCCACCCGCGACGACCGCGACGCCGTCGTGCTGCGGCTGCCCCGGCTGCGCGGCCACGAGGTGCTCGCGGGCGAGCTCTGACCCACCGCCCGCCCGGCCCCCTCCGCGCGCGCCGGTCCGCCGCCGCCGCAGTGCTCCGCCGCCCCCGCCTCGACCCGCCGCCCACACGCTGATCGGTCGCCCGCGCGCCGGTCCTCCGCCCGAGCCATGATCCGCTGCGCGCGCGGTGATCCGCTCGGCGCGCGTGTCCGGACGCACGCGCCGAGCGGATCACCGCGCGACAGGGCGATCATCGGGTGCCCGTCCACAATCGCGGGAATGCTCCACAGGTGGCGGATCCGCTCCGGCGCGGGCGTCGGGCGCGGGCAGGGTCGGGGCCGTGGACGAACCGCTGCTGCGCCGCGACCTGCTGAGACTCGGGACGACCGAGGCCGAGATCCGCGCCGCCCTGCGCAGCGGGCGATGGACGGGGATCGGCCCCGGTGTGTACCTGGAGACCGGCGACGAGCGTCTGCGGTTCGCCTCGACGCGGCACGCGACCCTGGTGGAGGCGACGGTCCCCTCGCTCGCCCCCGGGGCCGTGGTCAGCGGTCCGTCCGCCGCCGTTCGACACGGCCTGCCGGTCTGGGGAGTGCCTCTGACCACGGTGCACGTCACCCGGGACGGCGCGTCCGGCGGGCGCGGCGGGCCACGGCTGCGCGTGCACGCCTCCCCGTTGTCCGCCGACGAGGTCGTCGACGTCCGCGGCATCGCGACGACGTCGGTGGCCCGCACCGTCGTCGACGTGGCCCGCACGGCACCGTTCGAGACCGCCGTGGCCGTCGCCGACGCGGCCCTGCACCGCCACCTCGTCACGCCGGACCGGCTGCGGGATGCGGTACTCGCCGCCTGCGGGCGCCACGGCGTCGGCCGGGCCCGGGCGGTCGTCGCGTTCGCCGACGCCCGCGCGGACGGACCGGGCGAGTCACGCAGTCGCGTCCGGATGGCCCGCCTGCACGTGGCGAGCCCGGTGCTGCAGCATCCCGTGCTCGACGAGCGGGGCCACCGGATCGGGGTCGTCGACTTCTGGTGGCCCGACCACGGGGTGGTCGGGGAGTTCGACGGCCTCGGCAAGTACGGGCGGTCGCGACGCCCGGGAGAGAGCGCGGCCGACGCCGTCGTCCGGGAGAAACGGCGTGAGGACGCCCTGCGTGCCCGGCCCGGAGTGCGGACGGTCGTGCGCTGGACCTGGGAGGAGCTCGACGACTTCGCCGCCGTCGCGCACCGGCTCCCGCGGGCAGCATGATCCGTACCCCGCGTGGTGATCCGTTGCCCGCGCGTGTCCGGACGCGCGCGCGGAGCGGATCACCGCGCGGACAGGGGATCAGCACGCGGCAGGAGGGATTGCTGCCGGGGCGGCGGCCGGCACGCAGCCGGCGGATCACCGGGGCAGCCGACGGGTCGGCGCGCGGAGCCGGTCAGTCGGCCGGGCGCAGCACGGTCGCCCCGAGGACCCGGCAGGCCAGGAGCGCCACCTCGACGTCGAGCCGGTCGTCGCCGAGGGGCCGGCCCCGGACCTCCTCGGCGCGGCGCAGCCGGTACTGCACGGTGTTCTTGTGCAGGTGCAGCTCGCCCGCCGCCGCGACGAGGCTGCCGCCGCCGCGCAGGTAGGCGGCGAGGGTGTCGCGGAGCCGGGCGTGCTGCTCGTCGTCGATCGCGAGGTCGCCGAGGATCTCGGCGACCCGGTCGGCGAGCAGGGTGCCCGCGTCGAGCAGCAGCAGCGGGCCGAGGTCGTCGGCGGTGGTGACCGGGAGCCGGGCGGCGGGAGCGGCGGCGGTGACCACCTCCTGCACCCGGCGGGCCCGGCGGTGCGCGCCGCGGAACCCGTCGAGGCCGCGGCCGGGCCCGCCGAGCGCGACCGACACCGGTCCGGGCGGCAGGGTCACCGGCCCGCCCGTGCCGGGGTACCAGGCCCAGGACGTGACCGCGTCCGGGGCGACGACGAGCGGGGCGCGGGTGCAGCCGAGGGCGGCGCCGACATCGGCGACGGCACGTTCCAGGGCCCGGCCGGGATCGGGGGCGTCCGGGTCGACCCAGAGCACCGCGGCCAGGTGCTCCCCCGCGACCGGGTGCCCGAGCGCCGCCTCGACCTCGGTGACGGTGCCGCCGCGCCCGGCGAGCACCGCGTCGACCATCGCGAGCCGGGCCGCGTCGCGGCGGCGGACCCAGCCGTCGCGTTCGGCCTGGTGGACCGCGACCATCTCCTCGGAGACCCGGTCGACGTAGCCGAAGGCGACCGCGGTGAGCGCACGGACGGCGTCCCCGACCTCGGTCGTCCCCAGCCCGGACCCGGCGATGCGGCCGATGAGCTCCTGCTGGAACACCGACTGGCCCAGCCGGTAGGCCCGCAGGACGACCGTGACCGGGACCCCCTGCTGGGCGAGTCGGCGGGCGAGCTCCCCGGCGACCGGGGGGAGCGGCACGTCGTCCTGGGCCCGGCCGGTCAGCACGACCAGCGCCCCTTCCAGCGAGCCCTGCACGGTGGCGACCAGCAGCTCGCGCACGCGGGGGTCGCGGCCGAGCTCGGGCAGCCCGGCGTCGATCTCGACGAGCACCCGCGCACCGAGCGCCTCGACGTCGCCGTGGACCTCGGTGGCGAGGCGGGCGAGCAGGGCGGTCACCGTCGACACGGGACCGACCGTAGCGCGACGCCCGCCCGGCTCCGGGGATCCGGTGCCGGGCGGGCGTCGCGGCGAGGTGCTCAGTTCTCCAGGGCCAGCGCGCGGGCGGGGCAAGCGCGCACGGCGGCGTCGACGTGGGCCCGCTCGGACTCCGGCGGGTGCTCGTCGCGGACGACGACCACGTCGTCCTCCCCCACCTCGAACCAGCCGTCGGCCATGGCCTCGCACATCCCGATGCCCTGGCAGGCGTCGAGGTCGGCGACGATGCGCATCAGACCTCCTCGGTGGTCAGCGCGACGAAGTCGACCTTCTCGCGGACCCCGCAGTCCGGGCAGCACCAGTCGTCGGGGACCTGCGACCACGGGGTTCCCGCCGGGAAGCCCTCGGCCTCGTTGCCCGCGGCGACCTCGTAGGTGTACCCGCAGCCGGGGCAGCGGGCCGCGGTGACGGCGTCGCTCTGCGCGCGGCGGGTGACGTCGGCGGCGGTGTCAGCGACCGGGGCCGGGTCGGCGGGCGGCGGGTAGGCGGCGAGCAGCTCGTCACGCTTGCCGGGCTGCAGGTTGGCGTAGCGCAGGTCGCCGTCGTAGTGCGCCACCACCAGCGGGTCCATCAGCCGGCGGAACACCGGCGGGACGGTCGCGGCCAGCATCATCCCGGTGTAGCCGGTCGGCAGGACCGGGGCCTCCGGGAAGTCGCGCAGCGTCTGGAACCGGCGGACCGGGTTCGCGTGGTGGTCGGAGTGTCGCTGCAGGTGGTAGAGCAGCACGTTGGTGGCGATGTTGTTGGAGTTCCAGGAGTGCTCGGGCAGCACGCGCTCGTAGCGGCGGCGGTCCGGCGGGCCGACCTTCTGGCGCAGCATCCCGTAGTGCTCCATGTAGTTCACCAGCTCGAGCAGGGTGAACCCGAAGACGGCCTGGATCAGCAGGTAGGGCAGCACGCCCCAGCCGAACGACGCGATGATCGCGCCCCACAGCACCACCGACATCAGCCAGGCGTTGAGGACGTCGTTGCCGATCCGGAACGGGTGCCGGTCGCGGCGGGCGTAGCGCTTGCGCTCCAGGCGCCAGGCGCTGGTCAGCGAGCCGAACACGGTGCGCGGCCAGAACCGGTAGAAGCTCTCGCCCATCCGGGCCGAGGCCGGGTCGTCCGGGGTGGAGACGCGCACGTGGTGGCCGCGGTTGTGCTCGACGTAGAAGTGGCCGTAGAAGCTCGGGGCGAGCGCGATCTTGGCGGCCCAGCGCTCCACGTCCTCGCGCTTGTGGCCCAGCTCGTGGGCGGTGTTGATGGCGACGCCGGCGACGGTGCCGAGCGTGATCGCGAGACCGATGTTGCCGACCACCGGCGCCCCGGCGGTGGCGATGTAGAACATCCCGGCGAACAGGCCCGCGTACTGCAGCGGGAGGTAGGCGTAGGTGACCCAGCGGTAGTAGCGGTCCTCCTCCAGCTCCTCCATCACCTCGTCCGGCGGGTTCGTCGGGTCCTTGCCCGCGAACAGGTCGATCGTCGGGACGATGCCGAGCACGACGATCGGACCCAGCCACAGCGCCACCGACCAGCCGGTGGCCAGGTGCAGACCGATCGCGAGGAACGGCAGGACCGGGACCAGCAGGCCCAGCAGCCAGGCGTAGCGCTTGCCGTCGTGCCAGGTGTGGTGGCCGTTCACCGGTTCGGACAGTGCATAGGTCCGCATCGGATTTCCTCCTCGCGTCGGCTCTGACGGAACGATGGAGCAGACGGTAGGGAGATCGGCGCACGATTCCTCGGTCGTCGGGACCGAAGATCGGCGCCCCGTTCGGTCCCGCGGACCGAACGCGCAGCCCGTCAGCGGTCCCAGCGGAACAACCGGACCGTGCCCACCACCCCGACCAGCACACCGACCAGCACCGCGACGACCAGCCCGACGACGGCGCCGGTGTCCGGCGGGACCCCGCGCCACGCCGTCCCGAGCAGCTCCGACGTCGCACCGCAGGGCAGGGTCGCGCCGATCTCGGCGAGCGGTCCGGGCAGTCTCCGCGGGTCGCCGAACATGCCGGACAGTGCCTCGTGCGGCCCACCCCAGAATGGAACAGGGTGTCACGATCGTGCTCCGTGGTCGTGGGTTCACCCGTCGCGACGCGATTGAGGCGCCACTCCCGGGGTACACACCCCTCGGCCGGGTGAAGATCGACGGAAGGATCGTCATGACCGACACGCAGATGGGTATCCGTTCCGGACTCCGTTCGTGTCGTCGTCGGACGTCCACCTGCCGCCGGTCCGCCGGTGGCCTGCGGTGACGCCGGAGCTCGCCCGGGCCACCGACGCCGTCAGCCGGCTGGTCGACGAACTCGGCCCGGCCATCAGCCGGGACGCCGTGGCCGCCGCCGTCGCGCAGGCCTGCGACGACCTGCGGGGCAGCCCGGTGGGCGCGCTGCCCGAGCTCGTGGAGCGCCTGGCCCGGGTCCATCTGGACCAGCCGACCGTCGGGCTCTGAGGCGTCCGCGCCCGGTATGGGCCTCGCGGCGTCCGGGTATCCCCGTCGGGTGAGCGACGACGAGAACGACACCGGACGCGAGAGCCCCCCGATCGACCCGGAACGCGCACTCGACGAGCTCGAGGAACGGGTGCTCGGCCGGCGGATCGACGCCGGGGACACCGAGGCCGGTCGCGAGGAGTCCGCGGACACCACGTCGGAGGGCGCGGCCGAGCCGGAACCGGTCGGGGGCGCCGGGGAGCCGGACGACGCCGGGACCGGGGTCGACGTCCCGACCGACTGAGCCGGCACCCCCGCCGGGGCCGCCGCCCCCGTACCCCGCGGAGGGTCCCGGCAGGACTTCCGGGACACGCGATCCCTCGGCAGTACCGGTCGGGGATGTCGGCGCGGCGGCGCGCGCAGGTCCGTGAGGGCCCGCTACATCGTCGGCCGCACGGCACAGAGCTCGGGGAAGTAGGTGAGGTTCGGCGGCCGGGTGTTCGTGCGGCCGTCGCTCATCGGGCGACCTCCTCGACGAGCGCGGTCATCCCGGCGAGGACCTCGGCGAACGAGGTCGACAGCGGCGCGAGCCCGATCCGGATGCCGTCCGGGGCCCGGAAGTCCGGGATGACCCCCCGCGCCCACAGCCGGGCGTTGACCTGGGCGAGGTCCTCGCGGCGCAGCGTGACGTGCCCGCCGCGGCGGTCCGGGTCGCGCGGTGAGGCCACGGTGACGCCGTACGGCGCGAGCAGGGTGTCGGCGAGGTCGAGGGCGAACCCGGTGAGCCGCACCGACTTCGCGCGGACGGCGTCGATCCCGGCCTGCTCCAGCAGCTCCACCCCGCACTCCAGCGGCACCGACGCCAGCACCGGCGGGGTGCCGGACAGCAGGGCGCGCACGTCGGGCGCCGGTTCGTGGCCGGGCCCCATCGCGAACGGTGCGCGGTGGCCGAACCAGCCGGTGATCGGCTGGCGCAGCGTCGTGGTGTGCCGGGCGGCGAGGTAGCCGAACGCCGGCGCGCCCGGGCCGCCGTTCAGGTACTTGTAGCCGCAGCCGACGGCGAGATCGGCGCCCCACGCGTCGAGCCGGACCGGGACCGACCCGACCGAGTGCGACAGGTCCCAGAGCACCAGGGCGCCGGCGTCGTGGGCGGTCCGGGTGATCGCGGGCGCGTCGGCGAGGAACCCGGAGCGGTAGGCGACGTGGGACAGCAGCACCAGCGCCGTGTCCGGCCCGACGGCGGCCGCGACCTGCTCGGGCGTCACGCCCGAGGCCGGGTCGGAGGTGATCCACCGCAGGACCGCGCCGCGCTCGGCGGCGATGCCCTCGAGCACGTAGCGGTCGGTCGGGAAGTTGTCGGTGTCGACGACGATCTCGCGGCGCCCCGCCGCCGCCTGGTGGTCGACGGCGGCCCGGGCCAGCTTGTAGAGCAGCACGGTCGTGGAGTCGGCGACGACGACCTGCCCCGGCGCGGCACCGAGCGCGGCCGCCCCGATCCGGTCCCCCAGGCTGCGCGGCCGGTCGACCCAGCCCTCGTCCCAGCCGCGGATCAGCCGGGTGCCCCAGTCCGCGCGCACGAACCGCTCCATCCGCTCGGCCGTCGCCCGCAGCGGACGACCGAGGGAGTTCCCGTCGAGGTAGGCGACGACGCCGTCGGCGGGCAGGAACCGGTCGCGGTACCCGGCGAGCGGGTCCTCGGCGTCGAGCCCCGCCGCGACGGCCGCGAGGTCGGTGCCGAGGTCGGTGGTCGGGTCGGTGCTGCGGTCGGTCACGGTGTCCCCTCCGGTCGCGGTGTGCCCAGCCGGTGCAGCCGCAACGCGAGCTGCAGCTCCAGCCCGTGGTCCGGGTCCTGCCAGCGCGGGCCCAGCAGCGACGCGACCCGGTCGAGCCGCTGGGCCACGGTGTTGACGTGCACGTGCAGCGCCGCCGCGGCCCGGGTCGGGCTGGCACCCGCGGCGTAGTAGGCCTCCAGGGTGCGCAGCAGCTCGCTGCCGCGGCGCGCGTCGTGCTCGGCGACGGGCCCGAGGATGCCGCGCACGTACCCGGCGACGTCCGGGCGCTCGCCGAGCAGCAGCCCGGCGAACCCGAGGTCCGACGCCGACGCGCACTCCCCCTCCCGGTCCAGCGCGACCAGCGCCTCCGCCGAGCGACGGGCCTCGGCCAGCGCCGCGTCCGCGCCGTCGGCCGGCTGCAGCGGGCCGGCACCGCCGACCGTCACCGCCCCGTCGGGGTCCTGCTCCGACGCCGGACGCGCGAGCCGGGCACCGGCCGCGGCCGGGTCGGTGCCCGGCAGCAGCACGACCACCGCGCCGTCCCGTTCCCCGACCAGCCCGGAACGGCCGCCGAGAGCGGCCGCCTCCCGGGCCAGCGCCCGTCGCCGGGCGGGATGGCAGCGGCAGACCAGCAGCACGTGCGGCCGCCGGGGCGACACCCCGAGCGCGGCGAGCCGGGTCAGCGTCGTCGGTCGCGGGGCCCCGGACGCGGCGAGGAGCTCGGTGAGGGCCTCGGCGCGGTCGGACCGGTCGGCCTCGTCGGCGCGCTGGGCGAACAGCTGCACCAGCGCCGTGACCATCGCGGCCCGCTCCACGGTGCGGACCTGGCCGGGGGTCAGGGCGTCCCCGGCGCCGAGCCCGCCGAGCAGCAGCGTCCCGAGACGCTGACCACCGGCGATCACCGCGGTCACCCAGACGCCGCCGGCGCACGGCACCGGCACCGGGCGACCGCCGCCGTCGCGCTCCCCGGCGCGGCGGGCCGCGGCGCGGGCGTCCAGGCCCGGCGGGACCGGGCCGTGGGCCGCGGCGGTGGCGCCGTCGCCGTCGAGCACCGCGACCCACCCGCCGAGCAGCCTGCCGAGCGCCTCGGCGATGTCGCCGACGTCGCCGCCCTCCAGGACGACCCCGGCGAACCGGTCGTGGGCGTCGGCGGCCTCGGCGATCGCGGCGTGCGCACCGCGCAGCTCGCGCAGCGTGGTGGCGGTGTCGGCGAGGCGGCGGGTCTGCACCAGCGACACCGCGGCGAGCGCGGCCAGCGAGCCGAGCAGGGCGACGTCCTCGGCGGTGAAGGGCCGGGCGGACCGGTTGGCGGCGAACAGGACGCCGACGAACTCGTCGTCGACCAGCAGCGGGGTGCCGCAGATGCCGACGATGCCCTCCTCGGCGACCGCGGTGTCGATCTCCTCGGTGTGCCGGTAGCGGCCGTCGCCGGCGTAGCGGCCGGTCCAGTGCGGGGTGCGGCTGGCCGCGACGAGACCGCCCAGCCCGGCCCCGAGCGGGAGCCGCAGCGACTGGAAGCGGTGCGAAACCGACCCGGAGGTGACCCGCATGAACGTGTCCCCGCGCTCGGGGTCGTGCAGGGTCAGGTAGGCGATGTCGGTGCCGAGCAGCCCGCGGGCCCGGCGCACGATCGCCTGCAGCACCGAGCCGGGGTCGGGCTCCGAGGCGAGGTCGCGGGCGATGCCGACCAGCGCGGCGAGCTCGGACTCGCGGCGGCGCCCGGCGTCCATCGCCGCCCGCACCCGCAGGGTCAGCGCGCCGGCCTCCGGCTCGGAGGCCGCCAGCTCCGCGACGACGCGGTCCAGCTCACCGTCGCGGGCATCGCCGTCGGCCCGGTCGGCCAGCAGCCGGAGCAGGTCGAGGACGGTGCGCACGCGTCCATCCTGCCGTGCGCCCGGGCTCAGCCGCGCCAGCGCCGCTCGTAGCGCTCCCGGGCCGCGTCCCGATTCCCCGCGTCGGCCTGCTCCCGCACGGCCGCGGCGTGCCCGACCGGGTACCCGGCCTTCGCGACGCGGTGCTCGGCGGACTCGTACATGTAGGCCACCGAGTAGAAGTAGCCGAGGATGGCCCCGGCCAGCACCGACAGTGCCCGGACGTACACGGGGCCGGGGATGAGCAGGTACAGCAGCACCCCGACCGGCAGCAGCTGCACGGTGGTGCGCACGAGGTGGCGCAGCTGCCAGGTCCGGGTCGTGACGTCGTGCAGCACCCAGCCGCGGTGCCGGGCGGGCAGCCCGGCGCCGTAGACGTAGGCCAGCCACCGCAGTGGGTTCGGCCGCTCGTTCACAGTTGGTCCCCCAATTCTTGGTGCACCAACAATGTACGATGTCCGTCATGGCGAGCGCATCCCCGGACGAGGGTGACACGCGTGACGGTGACACGGGTGACGGTGCCGCGACCGACGGCGACACCGGCGGGGACCTGCTGCGGCTCGACCGTCAGGTCTGCTTCGCCCTCGCCGTCGCGGCCCGCAACGTGATCGCGCTCTACCGGCCGCTGCTCGAGCCGATGGGCCTGACCCACCCGCAGTACCTGGTGATGCTCGCGCTGTGGGAGCACTCCCCCCGCTCGCTGGGCGAGCTGGCCCGCGCGCTCGCCCTCGACCCGGGCACCTTGTCGCCGCTGCTCAAGCGCCTCGAGGCGGCCGGGCTGGTCGACCGCCGCCGGGTCCCCGGCGACGAGCGGACGATGGCGGTCTCCCTCACCGACGCGGGCCGGGCGCTGCGCGCGCGGGCCGAGGCGATCCCGCCGACGATCGTGGAGCGGCTCGGGATGCCGCTGCCCGAGCTGGAGGAGCTGCGGGCGGTGCTGGACCGGGTGATCGACGCGTCGCGGAGCTGACCGCGACGGCGTTGCCCGTACCGTCGGAGGCGTGTTGATGAACGCAGGCAACGCCGTCCTGCTGCTGGTCGACCTGCAGCAGCGCCTGGTCCCCGCGATGCACGACGGCGAGCGGGTCGTCGCCCGGGCCGCCCGGCTCGCCGAGGCCGCGACCCTGCTCGAGGTCCCCGTGCTGGCCACCGAACAGGTCCCGGAGAAGCTGGGCCCGACCGTCGAGCGGCTCGCCGGGCTGCCGCACCTGGTGATGCCCAAGACCCGCTTCGCCGCCGACGACGACGTGCTGTTGCCGCCCGGCCGCAGCGAGATCGTCGTCGCCGGGGTGGAGGCGCACGTCTGCGTGCTGCAGACCGTGCTGGAGCTGCTCGCCGACGACCGCCGGGTGGTGCTCGTCGCCGACGCGGTCGGCTCCCGCTTCGTCGAGGACGAGCAGCTGGCGCTGCAGCGCGCCCGCGCGGCCGGAGCCGAGATCGTCACCTCGGAGATGGTGCTGTTCGAGTGGCTGCGCGACGCCGCGCATCCGCGCTTCCGCGAGGTCCAGAAGCTGCTGAAGTAGGCCCGGTCACCCGTTGCGGGGCTGCAGGTAGGCCGGGTCCGGGTCGGGCAGCGGCACGTCGGCCCGCCCGGCGACCAGCGGGTCGACGGCCGCGAAGAACGGCGGCGCCGCGACGGTCCCGCCGAACGCGCCGTGCTCGCAGTCGCCCAGGTGCACGGGGTCCCCGGGGCAGATCTCGGACGGGTTCGGGCCGTCGGCGAACACCATCGAGGACCCGGCGACGCCGTCGATGCCCCCGGTGCCCCCGACGAACGCGACCGACTCCGAGGCGTTGGTCGTACCCGTCTTGCCGATGGTCGGCCGCGTCCAGCCCGCGGCCCGCGCCGCGGCCGCCGAGGTACCGGACACGGTGTCCCCGCCGAGCCCGGCGGACAGGGTGTGCGCGATCCCGGGGGCGACGGCCTGCTCGCAGGCGGGCCGGTTCACCGGCACCGCGGCGCCGTCCCGGTCGGTCACCGACAGCACGGCGTCCGGGGCGCACCACACGCCGTCGCTCTGGACGGTCGCGGCCACGTTCGCCATCTCCAGGGTGGACACCGGGCTGACCCCGAGGGTGAACGACGGCAGGTCGGCGAAGAAGGCCGACTGCGGCTGGGAGATCCGCGCGTCCGGCGACGACGGGTCCGGCGTCCCGCCCGCCGCGTTCGACGTCAGGGTGTCGCGCAGTCCGAGCCGGCGCGCCATGTCGACGACCTTCGCGATGCCGGTGCGCTCCTCCAGGTCGACGAACGCGGTGTTCGGCGAGGTCGCGAGCGCGACGGGCAGCGGGATCGGGTCCGGGTAGTCCGGCGTGTCGTTGCTGACGGGGTAGCAGCTGCTCCCGGCGCCGGGGAAGCACGCCGACGCCGGGTCGGGCAGCGTGCTGTCGTAGCCGACGGTGCCCGCCTCCAGCGCCGCGGCGGTGGTGAAGATCTTGAAGGTGGACCCGGCGCCGAAGACGTTCGACGGCGCGGCGACGAGGTCGCGGGTGGTGTCGCCGGCCGTGGCGTCGGTGCCGGGCCGCCGGTTGGCGACCATGGCGAGGATCTGGTGGTCGCCGGTGGCGGCGTCGCCGTGGCCGGGCCGGATCAGCGCCAGGGTGTTGGCGACGCCGTCCTGGGTGCGCGGCACGTTCGTGTCGACCGCCTGCTGCGCCGACGCCGTCGCGGCCGGGTCGAGGGTGGTGCGGATCGTGTAGCCGCCGGTGTCGAGCTGCTGCTCGGTGAACCCGGCCCGCTCCAGCTCGGACACCGCGTACTTGCAGAGGAACCCGGCGCCGTCGGTGGCGCCGTAGCAGTTGTGCCCGGGGACCTGCGGCCCGCCGGCGCGCACCCCGAGCGGCGCGGCGGTGGCCTCGGCGGCCTGGGCGGGGGTGAGCGACCCGGCGTCGCGCATGGCCGCGATCACGGTGTTGCGCCGGTCGGTCGCGGCCCGCGGGTGGCGGAACGGGTCGAACAGGGTGGGGTTGTTGACCGCGCCCGCGAGCAGCGCGGCCTGCGGGACCGTGAGGTGCGCGGCGTCGGTGCCGAACCAGGCGCGGGCGGCGGCCTCGACGCCGTAGACGTTGCCGGTGAACTCGACGGTGTTGAGGTACCCGGCGAGCACGTCCTGCTTGGACGTGCCGTGCGCCAGGCGCTGGGCCAGCACCGCCTCGCGGATCTTGCGGGTGGGGGTGTCGGCGTGGTCGGCCCGCTGGGCGGCGGGGTCGTCGCGGTCGACGACGTCGATCAGCCAGTTCTTCACGTACTGCTGGGTGATGGTGGAGCCGCCCTGCACCGCGCCGCCCGCGGCGTCGGTGACCAGCGCGCGCAGGGTGCCGACGGGGTCCACCCCGGACTCGTCGAAGAACCGGCGGTCCTCGACGTCCACGATCGCGGCGACCATCGCCGGGGCGATCCGGTCGTAGGACACGGGGATCCGATACTGCTCGTCGAGGTAGGCGATCGGGGTGCCGTCGCGGTCGGTGAGGACGGTGGCCGCGGGCAGCGCCGCGGCGCTCGGCAGGTCGCCGGTCGTACCCGGCGGCACGACGGAGGCGACCGCCGCGACGCCGACCGCGGCGGGCGCCGAGCACCCGGCGAGGACGAGCCCGCCGGCCAGGATCCCGATCGCGAGCCGCCGCAGCACCGACGGCTCCGGGCGCCGCCACCGCCTCGGGGTGCGGGTTTCCCGGAGACGGTCGTTCCAGTGCTGTGCGATCAGGCGTTCCCCCACGCGGGCGATTGTGCGCCGCAACGCTGAGGGGTGCCTGAGACCCGCCCGCGCGAGTCGCTGAGAGTCAGCCGGTCAGGGCATCGAGCGCGGCCCGGGCCTGCTCGCGGAACCGCTCGACGTTGCCGAGCTTGACGTCCTCGTAGCCGCGCACCAGCTCCGCGGTCCCGGCGACCTCGACCACCGCCTCGACGGTGTCGGGTGCCAGGTGGTCGAGCGCCGCGCGGACCAGTGTCTGGTACTCCCCCACCAGCTCACGCTCCACGCGGCGGACCCCGGCCCGGCCGAACACGTCCAGCGGGGTGCCACGCAGCCTCCGGGCCGCGCGCAGTGCCCGGAACGCGGGCGCGGCCAGCCGTCCGTCGAGAGCGATCTTGCGGTTCATCCCCAGCGCGCGCAGCACCGGCGGGTGCAGCATCACCGACACCCGGGCGTCGGACCCGAACGCGGCGTCGCGGCGGGCGGTCTCCACCGGGTCCAGGTGCAGCCGGGCGACCTCGTACTCGTCCTTGTAGGCCATGAGCCGGTGCAGGCCGCGGGCGTAGGCGGCGCCGACGCGCTCACCGACCGTGTCCCCGGCCCGCGCGGCGGCGATGGCCGCGACCCGGCGGACCTCCTCGGCGTAGCGGTGGGCGTAGGCGGCGTCCTGGTAGCCGGTGAGGTCGGCGATCCGGGTGGCGAGCAGGTCGGTGAACCCGGTGCCCGCGGCGATCGAGCGGGCCAGCGCCGCGGACGCCTCGTCGACGGCGACCGGGGCCGGCTGCGGGGTGACGAGCGCGCTGTGCACGGCGGCGGCGTCGATCGCGGCGGCCCGGCCCCAGCGGAACGCCGTCAGCGTGGTCTCCACGGCCGCGCCGTTGACCCGGATCGCCTCCTCCAGCGCCTCGGCCGACACCGGGAGCACCCCGTGCTGGTAGGCGGCACCGAGCAGCAGCATGTTGGTCGGGAGGTGGTCGTCGAACAGCGCCTCGGACAGCGTCTGGGCGTCGACGGCGAGCAGGTCCCGGGTGACCGCGCCGATCCGCTCGACGGCGTCGTCGGTGGAGCCGGGCAGCACGACGCGGCCGATGACCATGGCCGCGGTCGGTACGAGCGAGGTGTTGACGACGGCGACGGTGTGTCCGGGCCGGGCGACCGCGAGTGTCGCGTCGGAGGCGGTGCCGACGAGGTCCATCCCGATCAGCACGTCGGCGGTGCCGCGGGAGGCGCGCAGGATCCCGTGGTGGGGCTGCTTGGAGATCCGGACGTCCGAGACGACCGGGCCACCCTTCTGCGCGAGCCCGACCTGCTCCAGACCCGCGGCGAAGAGCCCGTCGAGGTGGGCGGCCATCTGCAGGATCGCCGAGGCGGTGACGACACCGGTGCCGCCGATGCCCGGCATCCGGATCAGGGTCGCGTCCGGGTCGACCCGCGGCTCGGGGGCGACGAGCGTGACCGGCAGCGCCGGGATCTCCCGGCGGGGCCGGGTGCCGGGCACCACGGTGAGGAACGACGGGCAGTCGCCCTTCAGGCAGGAGTAGTCGGTGTTGCAGGACGCCTGGTGGATAGCGGTCCTGCGACCGAACTCGGTCTCCACCGGCAGCACCGACAGGCAGGTGGACGCCTCGCCGCAGTCACCGCAGCCCTCGCAGACCCGCTCGTTGATCAGCACCTTCTCGGCCGGGGCCGGCAGCTTCCCGCGCTTGCGCAGTCGGCGCTCCTCGGCGGCACAGCGGTCGTCGTGGATCAGGACGGTGACGCCGTCGAGGGCCTTCAGCTCCTCCTCGACCGCGGGGAGCTCGTCGCGGTGACGCACGCTCGCGATCGGGTCGAGGGCGATGCCGCGGTAGTCACGCGGGCTGTCGGTGGTGACGACGATCCGGCGCACACCCTCGAGGGCGAGCGAGCGCGTGATGTCGGGGACGTTCATCCGGCCCTCGGCGCGCTGCCCGCCGGTCATGGCGACGGCGTCGTTGTAGAGCAGCTTGTAGGTCATGGTGACCCCGGCGGCGACGGCGGCGCGGATCGCGAGCGAGCCGGAGTGGTGGAAGGTGCCGTCGCCGAGGTTCTGGACGAGGGTGCGGTCGTCGGTGAACGGGGCCAGGCCGATCCACTGGGCGCCCTCGCCGCCCATCTGCGTCAGCCCGATCTGGTGGCCGCGGTGCTCGCCGTCGAGGGCGATCATCGCGTGGCAGCCGATCCCGACCCCGACGAGCGTGTCGTCGCCGGTGCGGGTGGAGGTGTTGTGCGGGCAGCCGGAGCAGAAGTACGGCGTCCGGTTCCCGAGCAGGTCCAGCCCGATCCGCGACGGCCTGGGCGGTGCGAGGCGCTCCAGGTGCGCGGTCGCCGCGGCGGGCAGGATCCGCCCGGCGGCGGTGAGCCGGGCGGCGAGGGCACGGGCGACGTCCTCGGCGCCGAGCTGGCCGCGGGCGGAGAGCAGCGGGCGGCCGCGCTCGTCGCGGCGGCCGGTGACCGTGGGCCGGTGGTCGCGTCCGTAGAGCGCGTCGCGCAGGTGGCCCTCCAGGAACGGCACCTTGTCCTCGACGACAAGCACCTCCGCGCAGCCTCCGACGAGCCCGGCGAGCGCGTCGGCGTCGACCGGGAACGGCATGGCGAGGCGGATCAGGCGTACCCCGAGCGCGTCGAGCTCGGCCTCGCCCAGGCCCAGGTCCTCGCACGCCCGCAGCACGGTGGCGTAGCCGGTCCCCGAGGCGAGCACGGCGAGGTGCGGGTCGCGGGAGGTGAAGGTGACGCGGTTGAGCCCGGTCTCGCGGGCGTACTGGCGGGCCAGGTCGAGCCTGCGGGTGAGCTGGTCGTGCTCGGCCTCGACGGCGGCGGGACCGACGAGCGGGCCGGACTGCGCGCGGTCGGTGGCGGGCGGGGCGGGGACGCCGAGCAGTTCCGGGCGCAGCGCACCGAGGTCGACGGTGCAGGACGCGTCGGCGACGTCGGCGATGATCTTCAGGCCGGTCCAGAGGCCGGTGGCCCGGGACAGCGCCACGGCGTGCAGCCCGAACTCGATCACCTCGGACACCGAGCCGGGCGCGAGCAGCGGCATCGCCAGTGACTGCGCCATCGGCTCGCAGGAGCTGGGCACGGTGGAGGACTTGCAGGACGGGTCGTCCCCGATGACGGCGACGGCGCCGCCGAGCCGTGCGGTGCCGGCCAGGCTGCCGTGCCGGATCGCGTCGGCGGCCCGGTCGAGGCCGGGGTTCTTGCCGTACCACCAGCCGACGACGCCCTCGTGGCGGCGACCGGGGACGGCGTCGAGCAGCTGGGTGCCCGCGACGGCGGTGGCGGCGAGCTCCTCGTTGAGCCCGGGACGGAAGACCACGCGCTCGGCGTCGAGGTGGGCACGGGCGCGGCCGAGCTCGGCGTCGAAGGTGCCGAGCGGGGAGCCCTGGTAGCCGGAGACGAACGAGGCGGTGTCGAACCCGCGGGCGGTGTCGAGGCGGGCCTGCTCGAGCACGAGGCGGACCAGCGCCTGGATCCCGCTCATCGGGGCCCGACCGTGGGCGGCGAGGTACTTGTCGTCCAGCACGGTCATTCTCGGCTCCTCGGCGAGTCGGGCGGCGCGTCCGCACCAGGACAGCGCGACGACGGCCCCGACACAATGCCTGTGGTAGCGATCGCCGCGGATACGCAACGGATACCGTCAGCAGGCCACGAGACCGTGGATCCGTTGCGCTGGAGGTGCCGTGCCCGAGACCGAGGTCGACGACCTGGACCATGCGATCCTGCGGTTGCTGCACGAGGACGCGCGCCGCACCTACGCCGACATGGCCGAGCGGGTCGGGCTGTCCACCGCCGCGACCAAGCGCCGGGTCGACCGGATGCGCGAGTCCGGGGTGATCACCGGGTTCACCGTGCAGGTCGACCACGCCAGACTGGGCTGGCCGGTCGAGGCGTTCAGCGAGATCCGCTACGCCGGCACCGCGAGCGTCTCGGAGATCGTCGACTCGGCGTCGCGCCAGCCGGAGGTGCAGGCGGTCTACACCCTGGCCGGTGACCTCGACGCCCTGGTGCAGGTCCGGGTCCGCGATCTCGCGCACCTGCAGGAGGTGATCGACCGGCTGCGGCGCAACGGCACGGTCACCGGGACCCGGACGCTGATGGTGCTGGGCCGCTGGACCCGCACCTGATCATTTGCTTACCGCAACGATCGGGTCGATCATGATCGGGTGCTCGTCCTCTGCAGTGTCACCGGTTCCCCCTCGCACGGCCGGGCCGTGCTCCCCTTCGCCCGCGCGCTGGGCGACGCGGGCCACCGGGTCGTGGTGGCGTGCCCGCCCGACATCGCGGGGGTGTTCGACGGTGCGCCGGTCGTCGTCGAGCAGGTGTTCGCGACGATGGCCGACTCCGCCGAGCACCTCGGCCCGGCCCTCGCCCGGCTCGGTGGGCCCGCCGCGCTGGCGACGCTGACCGCGACCGAGGTGACGACGGCGCTGCTGCCCACCCTGTTCGCCGGTCCGCAGGTGACGGGCTCGGCCCGGGCGCTGCTCGCGCTGGTGGAGTCGCACGGGACGCCGGACCTGGTGCTGCGCGACGGCGGCGAGACCGCGGGGTTCCTGGTGGCCGAGCACCTGGGGGTGCCGTGCGTGGCGGCGCCGTCGGGTGCGGGCAACGTCCTCTCGCCGGACGTGGTGGCCGACGCGCTGGCGGAGCGTCGCGACGAGCTCGGCTTCGCCGCCCCGGACGACCCGGCTGCGCTGCACCGGTGGGGGCGGCTCGACTGCATGCCGCCGCAGTTCTCGCTGGCGGGGCCGCAGATCGCGCCGGCGCGGGCGTTCCGCCAGGACGACCAGGTCTCCCGCGGCGAGACGCTGCCCGGCTGGGTCGGCGCGCTGCCCGGGAGCCGGCCGCTGGTCGTCGCGGGGCTGGGGACGGCGATGCCGGCGATGGCCGGGCGTGCCGAGCGCCGCGCCCCCGTCGACCCGCACGCCGCGCTGCGCACGGTGGCCGAGGCGGCGTCCCGGCTCGACGCCGAGGTGGTGCTGTCCACCGGCGGCCTGCCGGTCGACGACCTCGCGCTGCCCGCACACGTGCATCCCGCGCCGTGGGTGCCGCAGCCGCTGCTCCTGCAGGTCGCGGACCTGTTCCTGACCCACGGCGGCTACAACGGCGTCCGCGAGGCCGTGCGGCACGGCGTCCCGCTGGCGGTGCTGCCGCAGTTCGGGGACCAGGAGCACAACGCCCGCCGGATCGCCGAGCTCGGGCTGGGCGCGCACTGCACGCCCGACGCCGCCGAGGTCGCCGCGACGTGCACCCGGCTCCTGGGCGACGACGACGTCCGCGCACGGATGCGCTCGGCCCAGCGCGCGATGCTGGCGCTGCCGCCGGTGGAGGACGCCGTCGGCGTCCTGGAAGACCTGGCCGCGCGTCGGGTCTCCGCGCTCGTGGCCTGACCTGCCGGGTCAGGCGGGCGGGCCGTGCGGGGCGCGCGGCCCGCAGGCGACGACGGTGCGCGCCCAGGTGCCGAACAGCACGAGCACCCCGAGCACGGTGACGATCAGGCCCGGCCCGATGTCGTCGGTGCCGGTGACCGCGGTCTGCCGCGACCACACCGCCCAGAGCCCGGTGACCGCGCCGACGCCGGTGACGGTGGCCGCGGTCCAGGCCAGCGGCCAGAACCGGGTCAGGAGGGCGAGCACCGACACCCCCACCGCGACGACCGCGACCACGGTGAACAGCCACGGCAGCGGGCCCATCGCGGCCCGGCCGACGAGGACCTCCCACCCGGCGCCGCGGGTGGACCAGGGCATGAGCAGGGCGGCGACGACGGCGGCGACCCCCGCGCCGGCGACGACCGAGGCGGGGCCGGGGTCGATCCAGCGGTCGACCCGCCATGCGATGCGGGTGAGCTCGTCGGCGAGCTCGGGTGACGCCTGCGGGGACAGCGCGCCCGGGCCGGGCGTACGCGGTGCGCTCATGCGGCTCCCTCGTCGTCACTGCGGTGCCGGGATGTCGGGACCGCCATTGCATCACGACCGCGCCGGCCGCGGCGCCACCGACGGGGTGGCTCCGGGTGCCGGTCGGCGAGCCCGCCGCCCGGCGGTTCCGGCCGCACCGGACCGGCCGTCTCCTCTCCCCTACGCGGCGCGCACGGCGCAGCGGCAGGGCGCGCCCTGCTGGCAGCCGCAGCCGCAGGTACTCGCGCACCCGCAGGCCGAGGTCGCCGCGCCCACCGGGGCACGTCCCGCCGACCCGCTGCAGCAGCCGCCGTCGAGGCAGCTCAGCCGTGGGACGGCCGGGAGCGGTGGTGCCGGTGCCGGGGCGGAGACGCCGAGCGCGGCGAGTACCCGGTCGGTGAGATCGGGGACCGAATCCGCCGGACCGACCCGCGCGAGCCGTCCGAGGCGGTCGGCGCCGTCGGCGAAGGCGCGGCAGGACGCGCACCCGGCGAGGTGGTCCTCGGCCGCCGCGCGCTCGTCGTCGCCCGCCTCACCGTCGAGACGGGCGGACAGCACCTCGCGGTAGCCCTGACAGTCCATACCGTCACTGTCGTACACGAGGCCCGTCCGGTTCCACCCGACCCCCGTCCGTGTTCCGTCCGCGCGTCCCGACACCGACGACATGCGCGGTGAGGACGTTGCGCAGCCACCGCGAGCTCGCGGCGCTGCTGCGCGCCGACGGCTTCTCATGCGTCGACGACGCCGTGGGCGCCGACCTCTGACGCCTGCGGCGGCCGGTGTTCCCGCCGGCCCCCTCCTCGCACCCCACGTCGCACACCTTTCTGCGACCTCGCAGCCCCTGCAGAGGGTGCGAGGTCACAGGAAGGCATGCGAACTGCGCCGACCCCACCGGCACGACAGGACCGAATGCGACTCCCACGAGAGAGCTCCACGGCCCCGACCACCGGCCCCGGGGGACCCGCGCCAGGGACCACAAACAGACACACTCATGCCCGGCCGGGCCGGCATCACGCATCGGATGCTAAATAGTCCGGAAATGAGAAATGCCCCGGACTCGACAGTCCGGGGCACATCCCATGAAAGTTGAATGTCGGCGACGACCTACTCTCCCACACCCTGGCGAGTGCAGTACCATCGGCGCTGGAAGGCTTAGCTACCGGGTTCGGAATGGGACCGGGCGTTTCCCTACCGCAATGACCACCGACAACACTATCCAACTATCACCCCACCCCCCAGAAAACCCCGAGAGGCGGGGGTCGAGCACACAAACCGACCCCACGATCCCCGGATCACCGGGAACATGGACGGTTGTGGACTCAGGGTCACACAGTGGATGCGAACAACTCGTTGTGGCAAGCCCTCGGCCTATTAGTACCGGTCAACTCCACCCCTCACAGGGCTTCCATCTCCGGCCTATCAACCCAGTCATCTACTGGGAGCCTTACCCACTCGAAGGTGGTGGGAGACCTCATCTTGGAACAGGCTTCCCGCTTAGATGCCTTCAGCGGTTATCCCTCCCGAACATAGCCAACCAGCCGTGCCCCTGGCGGGACAACTGGCACACCAGAGGTTCGTCCGTCCCGGTCCTCTCGTACTAGGGACAGCCTTCCTCAAGTCTCCAACGCGCGCGGCGGATAGGGACCGAACTGTCTCACGACGTTCTAAACCCAGCTCGCGTACCGCTTTAATGGGCGAACAGCCCAACCCTTGGGACCTACTCCAGCCCCAGGATGCGACGAGCCGACATCGAGGTGCCAAACCATGCCGTCGATATGGACTCTTGGGCAAGATCAGCCTGTTATCCCCGGGGTACCTTTTATCCGTTGAGCGACACCCCTTCCACAAGGTGGTGCCGGATCACTAGTCCCGACTTTCGTCCCTGCTCGACCCGTCAGTCTCACAGTCAAGCTCCCTTGTGCACTTACACTCAACACCTGATTGCCAACCAGGCTGAGGGAACCTTTGGGCGCCTCCGTTACTCTTTGGGAGGCAACCGCCCCAGTTAAACTACCCACCAGGCACTGTCCCTGAACCAGATCATGGCCCGAGGTTAAGACACCCAATTCGACCAGAGTGGTATTTCAACAACGACTCCACCACCACTGGCGTGGCGATTTCACAGTCTCCCACCTATCCTACACAAGCCGAACCGAGCACCAATACCAAGCTATAGTAAAGGTCCCGGGGTCTTTCCGTCCTGCCGCGCGTAACGAGCATCTTTACTCGTAGTGCAATTTCGCCGAGTCTGTGGTCGAGACAGCGCCCAAGTCGTTACGCCATTCGTGCAGGTCGGAACTTACCCGACAAGGAATTTCGCTACCTTAGGATGGTTATAGTTACCACCGCCGTTTACTGGCGCTTAAATTCTCCGCTTCGCCCCGAAGAGCTAACAGGTCCTCTTAACGTTCCAGCACCGGGCAGGCGTCAGTCCGTATACATCGTCTTGCGACTTCGCACGGACCTGTGTTTTTAGTAAACAGTCGCTTGGGCCTGGTCTCTGCGACCGGCCGTCCCTAGCCCGCAAGGAGCCTCAAGACAACCGGCCCTCCTTCTCCCGAAGTTACGGAGGTATTTTGCCGAATTCCTTAACCACAGTTCGCTCGATCGCCTCGGTATTCTCTACCTGACCACCTGTGTCGGTTTGGGGTACGGGCCGCAACAGCACTCGCTAGAGGCTTTTCTCGACAGCATGGGATCACCCTCTTCGCCTCAATCGGCTACGCATCACCTCTCACCCTTAAATGAGCCCCGGATTTACCTAGGACTCGGGCTACAGGCTTACACCACGACAACCACCGCGTGGCGGAGCTACCCTCCTGCGTCACCCCATCACTTGCCTACTACCAGATCGGATCCCACGCTCCCCCACAAACAACACTCCCGAAGGAACGAAGGTGGGTTCGGATGGTTAGCATCACCAGCCTCGGCATGGACGCACTATCACGAGCACGGGAATATCAACCCGTTGTCCATCGACTACGCCTGACGGCCTCGCCTTAGGTCCCGGCTCACCCTGGGCGGAACAACCTGGCCCAGGAACCCTTGGTCATCCGGCGGCAGAGATTCTCACTCTGCATTCGCTACTCATGCCTGCATTCTCACTCCCACACCCTCCACCCGTAAATCACTCCCGGGCTTCACCAGATGCAGGACGCTCCCCTACCCAACAACACCTAAGTGTCATTGCCACGGCTTCGGCGGTGCGCTTGAGCCCCGCTACATTGTCGGCGCAGGACCACTTGACCAGTGAGCTATTACGCACTCTTTCAAGGGTGGCTGCTTCTAAGCCAACCTCCTGGTTGTCCGGGCGATCCCACATCCTTTCCCACTTAGCGCACGCTTAGGGGCCTTAGCCGGTGATCTGGGCTGTTTCCCTCTCGACCACGAAGCTTATCCCCCGCAGTCTCACTGCCGCGCTCTCACTCACCGGCATTCGGAGTTTGGCTGACTTCGGTAAGCTTGTCGGCCCCCTAGGCCATCCAGTGCTCTACCTCCGGTGAGAAACACACGACGCTGCACCTAAATGCATTTCGGGGAGAACCAGCTATCACGAAGTTTGATTGGCCTTTCACCCCTACCCACAGCTCATCCCCCAGGTTTTCAACCCTGGTGGGTTCGGGCCTCCACGACGTCTTACCGACGCTTCACCCTGGCCATGGGTAGATCACTCCGCTTCGGGTCTACACCCCGCGACTATGGCGCCCTATTCGGACTCGCTTTCGCTACGGCTACCCCACACAGGTTAACCTCGCCACGAAGCATAACTCGCAGGCTCATTCTTCAAAAGGCACGCCATCACCCCGAAAGGCTCTGACGGCTTGTAAGCACACGGTTTCAGGTACTATTTCACTCCCCTCCCGGGGTACTTTTCACCTTTCCCTCACGGTACTTGTCCGCTATCGGTCATCAGGTAGTATTTAGGCTTGACGGGTGGTCCCGCCAGATTCACAGCAAATTTCACGGGCTCGCTGCTACTCGAGAACACGCCCACAACAGAACCCAGTGTTTTCGCGTACGGGGCTATCACCCACTACGGCCGACCATCCCAGAGTCGTTCCGCTAACACAGGCACTTGCTGTCCCACCCTCGGCAGAAGATGAACGACACGTCTCACAACCCCGCACCCGCAACGCCTGCCGGCTTGACACGGACACGGTTTAGCCTCTTCCGCTTTCGCTCGCCACTACTCACGGAATCACTATTGTTTTCTCTTCCTGTGGGTACTGAGATGTTTCACTTCCCCACGTTCCCTCCACGCACCCTATGAATTCAGGTACGGGTAACGCCCCATGACGGGCGCTGGGTTTCCCCATTCGGACACCCTCGGATCACAGCTCGGTTGACAGCTCCCCGAGGCCTATCGCGGCCTCCCACGTCCTTCATCGGCTCCTGATGCCCAGGCATCCACCATGTGCTCTTAACAACTTGACCACAACAAGATGCTCGCATCCACTATGCAACACTCAACCCACAACCACACCCAACCAAGAAACAACCACCACCCACACACGCAGGCGTTAGGAAGCCCTCAACCAGAGCGGCCAAAGAAAACAACCCCAGCTCCGAAGAACCACAAGGTGTCCTCTCAGGACCCAACAGTGTGCCAAGCCAAACGGTCCGACGTACTGCGTTCCACCCAACGCACCCGACCCACGAACGAGGCCGCAAATGCGATTCAATGAAGGAACCACAGACTCACCATGAGCAGAACTCACAGAGTATCGTGGCGCCCCATCACATGATGGGACTCCTTAGAAAGGAGGTGATCCAGCCGCACCTTCCGGTACGGCTACCTTGTTACGACTTCGTCCCAATCGCCAGTCCCACCTTCGACAGCTCCCTCCACAAGGGTTGGGCCGCCGGCTTCGGGTGTTACCAACTTTCGTGACGTGACGGGCGGTGTGTACAAGGCCCGGGAACGTATTCACCGCAGCGTTGCTGATCTGCGATTACTAGCGACTCCAACTTCACGGGGTCGAGTTGCAGACCCCGATCCGAACTGAGACTCACTTTAAGGGATTCGCTCCACCTCACGGTCTCGCAGCCCTCTGTATGAGCCATTGTAGCATGTGTGAAGCCCTGGACATAAGGGGCATGATGACTTGACGTCATCCCCACCTTCCTCCGAGTTGACCCCGGCAGTCTCCCATGAGTCCCCACCATTACGTGCTGGCAACATGGAACAAGGGTTGCGCTCGTTGCGGGACTTAACCCAACATCTCACGACACGAGCTGACGACAGCCATGCACCACCTGCACACCAACCACAAGGGAAGCCCTATCTCTAGGGATGTCTGGTGCATGTCAAACCCAGGTAAGGTTCTTCGCGTTGCATCGAATTAATCCACATGCTCCGCCGCTTGTGCGGGCCCCCGTCAATTCCTTTGAGTTTTAGCCTTGCGGCCGTACTCCCCAGGCGGGGCGCTTAATGCGTTAGCTGCGGCACAGAAACCGTGGAATGGTCCCCACACCTAGCGCCCAACGTTTACGGCGTGGACTACCAGGGTATCTAATCCTGTTCGCTCCCCACGCTTTCGCTCCTCAGCGTCAGTATCGGCCCAGAGACCCGCCTTCGCCACCGGTGTTCCTCCTGATATCTGCGCATTTCACCGCTACACCAGGAATTCCAGTCTCCCCTGCCGAACTCAAGTGATGCCCGTATCGACCGCACGCTCAGAGTTAAGCCCCAAGTTTTCACGGCCGACGCGACACACCGCCTACGAGCTCTTTACGCCCAATAATTCCGGACAACGCTCGCACCCTACGTGTTACCGCGGCTGCTGGCACGTAGTTGGCCGGTGCTTCTTCTCCAGGTACCGTCAATCGCTCTTCGTCCCTGGCGAAAGAGGTTTACAACCCGAAGGCCGTCATCCCCCACGCGGCGTCGCTGCGTCAGGCTTCCGCCCATTGCGCAATATTCCCCACTGCTGCCTCCCGTAGGAGTCTGGGCCGTGTCTCAGTCCCAGTGTGGCCGGTCGCCCTCTCAGGCCGGCTACCCGTCACCGCCTTGGTAGGCCATCACCCCACCAACAAGCTGATAGGCCGCGGGCCCATCCCCCACCGAAAAAACTTTCCACCACCAACCATGCGATCAGTGGTCCTATCCGGTATTAGACCCAGTTTCCCGGGCTTATCCCAGAGTGGAGGGCAGGTCACCCACGTGTTACTCACCCGTTCGCCGCTCGTGTACCCCCGAAAGGGCCTTACCGCTCGACTTGCATGTGTTAAGCACGCCGCCAGCGTTCGTCCTGAGCCAGGATCAAACTCTCCAACAAAACCCTGACTTGCAACAAACAACTAGCCACAACACCCGACGGGATCGAATGCTGCAACCAAACAAACAATTTGGCACAAAACGCCAAACCGAATCAAAATAGCTCGACACACTGTTGAGTTCTCAAAAGACACCCGCACCACACTCACCCACCCCCAACAAGGAAGCAGGATCCTGAAGACGGATCGCCTTGACCCACAAAGGTAACCACACCGAGAAACTCGGTGAACCACCGGGGGTCGCCGTCCGCGGGGCCTGTTGACCGGGCCTCTCAGGGCCCGTTCTGTCCGGCTCACTCGCTGACGGAAAGAAAGTTACACGGTCCGTCGGACGCCGTTCACAGGGGGGTCGGTTTTCCGCATCGCCGCAGGTCAGCGGGCTCGTGGCGCCGCCACCCCGGCACGACGGGCCGACGGGCCGCAGGCGCGGCGTCGTCGCACCCCGTCCGGGACCGGGCCGGCGCGTGTGATCGGGACATCGGGGACAAACGATAACCGTCGTGGTTATCGTTCCGGTGATGTCGACACACTCGGACGGACCCGGCTCCGCCACCCCCCTGCTCGCGATCGAGGCGCTGACGGTCACCGTCGGCGGTCGCGACGTCGTCGACGGGGTGGGCCTGCGGGTCGGACCGGGTGAGCGGGTCGCGCTCCTCGGCCCGTCGGGGTCCGGCAAGTCCCTGACCGCTGCCGCGGTGCTCGGGCGCCTCCCCGCCGTCGCGTCGCTGCGGGGCCGCGTCCTGCTGGGCGGTACCGACGTGGGCGCGGTCACGGCCGCGCGGCGGGACCGCGCGGTCCGGCTGGCGGCCGTCGGGCAGGACACCCGCACCGCGCTCAACCCCCTGGTGGCGGTGGGGACCCAGCTGCGGGCCGCGGTGCGGGCCAACGGGGGTGACGACCGGCCCGGGGCCCTGCGGGAGGCCCTCGCGGCGACCGGCATCGAGGACCCCGGCCGCGTCCTGGGCGGGCATCCCGGCGAGCTGTCCGGCGGGCAGCGCCAGCGCGTGCAGCTGGCGCTCGCCCTGGCCTGCCGCCCGCACCTGCTGGTCGCGGACGAGCCGACCACGGCCCTGGACCCGGTCAACCGGCGGCGCGTGCTCGACCTGCTGGCGTCCGGCCTGGCCGGCACCGGGACCGCTCTGCTGTTCATCAGCCACGACACCGCCGCCGCGCACGAGCTCTGCGACCGCGCCGTGCACCTGCGCGAGGGGCGCGTCGTCGATCCCGCCCCCCTCCCGGCGCGCACTCCCCGGCCCGCTCCCGCGGCGTCCCCCGGTCCCGGTCGTCCGCTGCTCGTCGCCCGTGGCCTGCACCGCGTCCACCCCGGGCCCGGACGACGTCGCCCGGCGCCGGTGGCCGCGCTGCGCGGGGTCGACCTCACCGTGCACGCGGGCGAGCGTGTCGCCCTGGCCGGGACGTCGGGGGGCGGGGAAGTCCACGCTCCTCCGGATCCTGCTCGCCCTCGAGCCCGCCGACGCGGGGTCGGTCACCGCCGACGGCGCGGACGTCCGTCCCGGACCCGTGCGGCGGCTGCGTGCCTTCCGCCGCGCCGTGCAGTACGTCCCGCAGGATCCCGCCGGGTCGCTCGACCCACGGATGACCGCGCGCGAGCTCGTCGCCGAACCGTTGCGCCGCCTCGGGGGCCCGGCCACCCGGTCCGCGGCCGGGCAGACCCGTGCGGCCGCGGCCGCGCTCGACGACGTCGGCCTGCCCGCGGCGCTGGCCGACCGGCGTCCGGGCGAGCTGTCCGGGGGCCAGGCCCAGCGGGTCGCGCTGGCGCGCGCGCTCGTCGTCGGGCCGCGCCTGCTGCTCGCCGACGAGCCGGTGAGCGGGCTCGACCCGGCGCTGCGCGACCAGGTCGTCGACCTGCTCGCCGACACCTGCGCCGCTCGCGGCACCGGGCTGCTCCTGGTGTCGCACGACCTGGCGGTCGCGGCGGCGCTCTGCCCGCGCACCGTCGTGCTGCACGACGGCCTGGTCGTCGAGGACCGGCCGACCGCCGAGCTGCTCGCCGCGCCGCAGCACCCCGCCGTCGCCGCGCTCGTCGGCGCCACGGCGCCCCTGTCCGTCTGAACCGTCCCGCCACCCACGAACCCGGAGGACACCTGTGTCCCGACCCCGCCGCATCGCGGCAGCCCTCGCGCTCGGAGCGTCCGCGCTGCTGCTCACCGGATGCTTCGCCGCCCCACCGCAGACCGGCGGGACGGGCGCGGTCGGCGACCGCGTCGCCGTCGCGATGCTGCAGCCGCCCCGCTCCGGCCTGACCCCCTTCAGCGACGACGCGTTCAAGCTGTCCCGCTGGCGCACCGCCGAGACCCTGGTGCAGCTCGACGCCGCCGGCGACGCCCTGCCGATGCTCGCCACCTCCTGGTCCCGCGTCGACCCCACGACCTGGCGGTTCACGTTGCGCGACGACGTCGTCTTCCACGACGGCACCGCGCTGACCGCCGCGCACGTCGCCGACGTGCTCACCCGTGCGACCCGGGCCTCGCCGCCCCCGCGGATCCTCGACGGCGTCGACCTGGCCGCCCGCGCCGACGGCGACGACGCGGTGCTGGTCACCACCGGCGTGGCCGACCCGCTGGTCCCGCAGCGCCTGTCCAGCCCGCAGCTGTCCGTGCTCGCCCCCGCCGCCTACACCGGGGACCGCGTGGACCCGGTCGGGCACGGCTCCGGCCCGTTCCGGCTCACCGCGGTGCAGGGCACCACCTCGGCCACCCTCGACCGCCACGACGGCTACTGGGGCGAGCCCGCCCGCGTCGCCGGCGTCGACGTCACCTTCGTCCCGGACGGCACCGCCCGCGCGGCGGCGCTGCGCACCGGCACCGCCGACGTCGTCGAGGCCGTCCCGCCCGGCCAGTACCCGCTGCTCGACCCCGCGCTGGTGCACGAGGTCCCCATGCCGCGCACCAACACGCTCTACCTGAACACCGCCCGCGGCCCGTTCGCGGACCCCGCCGTGCGCGCCGCCGCCCGTGCCGCCGTCGACCGCGCCGCACTGGTCGCGAGCGCCTACGAGGGACGCGCCGACGTCGCGCAGGGCCTGCTCGGGCCCGCGCTGCCGTGGGCCGCGCCGCTGCGCGACGACCCCTCCTACGCGCAGGCGCTCGCCGCCCGCCCCGCGCCCGCCGCGGTGCGCGGCGTGCCGATCACGCTGGGCACCTTCACCGACCGCAGCGAGCTGCCCGAGGTCGCGGTGCTGCTGGAGCAGCAGCTGGAGGCGGCCGGGTTCGTCGTCACCCAGGACGTGCGCGAGTACGCGGCGATCGAGGCCGACGCGCTCGACGGCGCGTTCGACGCGTTCGTGCTGTCCCGCGCGACCGTGCTCGACTCCGGCGACCCCGTCGCCTACCTGGCCAGCGACTTCGGCTGCGGCGGCGGGTTCAACATCTCCCAGTTCTGCGATCCGGGTGTGCAGGCCGCGCTGGAGCGCGCCGCGGGCACCGAGGCCGGACCGGAGCGCCGCGCCGCGACCGCCCGCGCCGAGGCCGCCGTCCTCGCCGCCGACGCCGCCGTCCCGCTGCTGCACGAGCGGGTGATCCAGGGCGAGTCCGCGCGCGTCGACGGGGTCGCCCGCGACCCCCGCGAACGCGATCTGGTCACCACGGACACGGTGCTGGGGGCGCCGTGACCGCGGTGGCCGTCCCGGCGCCGGTCCGGCCGCGGCGGTCCGGACCGCGCGACGGCGCCGTCGTCGCGCTGTCGCGGGTGCTGGCCGGGGCCGCGGTGGTCGCCGGCGTCGGTGTGCTGCCCTGGCTGTCGCAGCGCTCCCCCGAGCTCGCCGTGCTGCGGGCCCGCTCCGCCGAGCAGGAGGCGACGCCGGCGGCGCTGGCCTCGATCCGCGCGGAGCTCGGGCTCGACGCCGGGCCGTGGGTGGTCGTCGGACGCTGGCTGTCCGGTGTCGCGACCGGGGACCTGGGCACCTCGTGGGCCTCCGGTGCGCCGGTGCTCGGGTTGGTGCTGTCCGGGCTCGGGGTGTCGCTGACCCTGGTGGGCTTCGCGCTCGTCGTCGCCGCGCTGGTGGCGGCGGTGCTGGTCGTCCCGGCCCTGCGCCGCGGTGTGCGCGGCGCGCGCGCCGGGACGGCGGGGGGCTCGGGTGCGGCCGGCGCCGCGCTGACGGCACTGCCGGAGTTCCTGCTCGCGACGTTCCTGCTGGTGGTCGTCGCGGTCTGGCTCGGCTGGCTGCCACCCTACGGCTGGGCGGGCCCGCGGTACGCGGTCCTGCCCGCGCTGGCGCTGGGCCTGCCCGCCGGCGGACCGCCGCGGCGGTGCTGCGCCGCGCGACCGCGCCGGTGCTGCCCCAGATCGGGCTGGTGCTGGTCGGGCTCACCGGCGGGGCCGTCGCCGTCGAGCAGGTCTTCGCCGTGCCCGGGCTCGGGCGCACGACCCTCGGCGCCGCGGCCACCCTGGACCTGCCGCTGCTGCAGGGCGGGGTGCTGGCCCTGCTCGCCGTCGCGGTGCTCGCCGGCGCCGGGGCGGGGGCCGCCCGCCGGGCGGTGCTCGGCCGGGCCGCCCGCACCGGTGACGTACCCGTCCCCACCGCGGTGACGGCGGTGCGCCGCTCCCGCTGGGTCGTGCCCGGGGTCGCGGGCGGGGTGCTCGCGCTCGTCGTGCTCGCCGGGCTGCCGCGCGACCCGTTCACCTCCGCCCACCCGCGGCTGGCGTCGCCCTCGGCGGCCCTGCCGCTCGGCAGCGACGCCGTCGGGCGCGACCTGCTCGCCCGGGTCGCCCACGGGGCGCTGCTCACCACGGGGACCGCGCTGCTGGTCGTGCTGGTGGCGCTGGTCGTCGGCGTGCTGATCGGGCTGGCGCCACGGATCGCGACCGGGTTCGCCGAGGTCGCGAACGCGGCGCCGCCGGTGCTCGCCGGTCTGGTCGTCGCCGCGGTGCTCGGCCCCTCGGCCGTCGGGGCCGCGGTCGGCGTCGCCCTGGTGAGCTGGGCGCCGCTGGCCGCGCACACGGCGTCGCTGGTGGCCGAGATCCGGGCGCAGCCGCACGTGCGGGTGCTGCCCGTGCTGGGCGTCGGGCCCGCCCGCGCGCTCGGGGCGCACGTGCTGCCCGCCGCGGCCGGCCCGCTGGTGCGGCACGCGGTGCTGCGGCTGCCGGGCACCGCGCTCGCGCTGGCCTCGCTCGGGTTCCTCGGCCTCGGCCCGCAGCCGCCGAGCCCGGAGTGGGGACGGCTGCTGGCCGACGGCATGCCCTACGTCGAGCGCGCCCCCTGGGCCGTGCTGGCACCGGCCGGGATGCTCGTGCTCGTCGCGGTACTGGCGGTGTCGCTCGCGGCCGCCGGACGGCGGCCGCGAGCGCGCTGAGTCAGGCCGCCCGGGCCGCCGCCGGGCGGCGCCGCAGCCCGCGGCGCTCCCGGCGGTGCTCGGACTCGCGGATCCCGCGCGCGGGCAGCGACAGCCGCCAGATCGACCGCGTGGCCTGCCAGAACTGCCGCGGGAACGGGCCCGTGGTGTAGGGCAGGTCGTACTTCTCGCACAGCGCCCGGACCTTCACCGCGATCTCCGGGTACCGGTTCGACGGCAGGTCGGGGAACAGGTGGTGCTCGATCTGGTAACCGAGGCTGCCGGACATGACGTGCATCAGGCGGTTGCCGGTGAAGTTGGCCGAGCCGAGCAGCTGACGCAGGTACCACTCGCCGCGCGTCTCCCCCTCCAACTCCTCCTCGGTGAAGACCTCGGCGCCGTCGGGGAAGTGCCCGCAGAAGATGATCGCGTAGGACCAGATGTTGCGGACGACGTTCGCGGTGGCGTTCGCGGTCAGCGTCGAGACCGCGGCGGGGCCGGTGAGCAGCGGGAACAGCAGGAAGTCCTTGCGCATCTGCCGGGCGTGCTTGCGGCCGACGTCGAGCAGCTTGCGGCGGAACTCCTCGGGGTCCTCCAGCTGCATCTTCAGCAGGCCGTCGACGTCGAGGTCGTGCAGCGACACACCGTGCTCGAACAGCAGCATCAGCAGGACGTTCCAGAACGGCTGCCCCAGGTAGGCGGGGTGCCAGGGCTGGTCGGCGCGGACCCGGAGGATCTCGTAGCCGACGTCCTTGTCCTTGCCGATCACGTTCGTGTACGTGTGGTGCAGGTAGTTGTGCGAGTGCCGCCACTGCTCGGCGGGGCACACGTTGTCCCACTCCCACGTCGACGAGTGGATCTCCGGGTCGTTCATCCAGTCCCACTGGCCGTGCATGACGTTGTGCCCGATCTCCATGTTCTCCAGGATCTTCGCGACCGAGAGCATGGCGGTGCCGGCGAGCCAGAGCGGCGGGATCCGGCTGCCGAACAGCGTGACCCGCGCGGCGACGTTCAGCCGCCGCTGCCAGGTGATCATCGTGCGGATGTAGTCGGCGTCGTGCTGGCCGCGACGCTCCTCGACGTCGGCGCGGATCGCGTCGAGCTCGTGCCCGATCGCCTCCACGTCGGCCTCGGTGAGGTGGGCGAACTCCTTGACGTCGGAGATGGCCACGACGTTCCTCCTGGGTGTGAGCGGTGTCGGGTCTCGGTGTCAGATCTCCAGGACGCAGTCACCGGCGGCGGCGGTGATGCAGGTCTGGATCCTCTCGGCGGGGGTGTCGGGGTCGCCGCGGCGTTCGGTGCCGTCGCGCAGGTCGCGCACCGAGCCCGACCGCAGGCCGACGGTGCAGGTAAGGCAGATGCCCATCCGGCAGCCGTAGGGCAGGTCGAGGCCGGCCTGCTCCCCGGCGTCGAGCAGGGTGGTGGCGCCGTCGATGTCGACGGTGGCGTCGGCGTCGCCCGAGGAGGTGGCGGCGGAGCCGCGGCGGACGAAGGTGACCGTGCCGCCCTCCGCCTCACCCCCGCGCAACGACGCGGAGAAGCGCTCGACGTGCAGCGCCGCGCCCCGGCCCGCGGACTCCCACAGGTCCTCGGCCTCGTCGAGCATCGCCTCCGGGCCGCACGCCCAGGTGCTGCGCTCGCGCCAGTCCGGGCAGTACTCGGCCAGCCCGTCGGGGGTGAGCCTGCCGTGCTCACCGGTGAGGTGCAGCTGCACCCGCAACGACGGGTGCCGCGCGGACAGGGCGTCGAGCTCGTCGGCGAAGATGACGTCGCCGTCGCGCGGGGCCGAGTGCACGAGCACCACGTCGGTGACGGTGTCGCGACGGTCCAGGGTCCGCAGCATCGCCATGATCGGGGTGATGCCGCTGCCCGCGGTGAGGAACAGCAGCCGCTCCGGTGGCGGGTCGGGCAGCACGAACTCGCCCTGCGGCAGCGCCAGGCGCACCACCGTGCCGGGGCCGACGCCGTCGACGAGATGGCGGGACAGGAAGCCCTCCGGCATCGCCTTCACGGTGATCGAGATGTGCCTGCGGTCGCGGCGCGGCTCGGAGGTCAGCGAGTAGGAACGCCAGTGGAAACGGCCCTCCACCTCGACGCCGATCCCGACGTACTGGCCGGCGCGGTGGTCGAACGACCACCCCAGGCCGGGACGGATGACCAGTGTCGCGGCGTCGGCCGTCTCGGGCACGACCTTCACCACCCGCCCGCGCAGCTCCCGTACCGACCACAGCGGGTTGAGCAGCAGCAGGTAGTCGTCGGGCAGCAGTGGCGTGGTGAAACGGGCGGCCGCCTTGCGTACGCGGCGCAGCCCCCTCGGCAGTACGGCGTCGGTCATGACCCACCTCGTCGTCGCGGTCGGGGACCATCGGACCCGATCTCGGTGACGACGGCAAGTTGGGACGGCGACACCCCCGTCACCAGTGACGACGGCGTCGGCCTCCGACCTGCGGGAACGTTACATCGGTTTCTCCAACAACGATGTCGAGATCGACTGTCTAGGATCGTCCGGGTGGCGGACTTCCCGATCGAGGAGCTGGCCCGCCGGGCGGGGATGACCGTGCGGACGGTGCGGTCCTACATCACGCGCGGGTTGCTCCCGCCGGGCGAGCGGGCCGGCCGGGCCGCCCGCTACACCGACACCCACCTCGACCGGCTGGACCTGGTCAACGGGCTGCGCCGGCGCGGCTTCTCCCTCGGGGCGATCGAGGTGCTCGTCACCCAGGACCCCGGACGGACCGCCGAGGAGGCGCTGCGGCTCTACCGCGGGATGCTCGCCCCGTGGCAGCCGGAGGAGCCCGTCGAGGTCGACGGGACGGAGCTGCCCACCCACCTCGGGCTCGACCCGGACGCGGTGTCGGCCGACGAGCTGGTCCGGCACCTGTGCGCGACGGGCGTCGTCGAGACCGCGGCGCACGGACGGCTGCGCATCCTGCAGCCCGACCTCGCCCGGGCCGCCGCGGAGGCCGTACGGCTGGGCATCCCGCCCGCCGCGCTGGTGGGGCTGCGCCGGCGCCTCGACGACCACACCGGCGCCGTCGCCGAGATGTTCGTCGAGCTGTTCGCCCGGCAGGTGTGGGACGAGCACGTCGAGGCCGGGCTGCCCGCCGGCGACGCGCCCCGGATCCAGCAGACCGTCGAGCAGCTGCAGCCGGTCGCGACACTGGCGCTGCTGTCGTCGTTCCGCTCGCGCATGCAGGACGCGATGGACGCCTTCATCGCCCGGATCTCCGACGACATCTCCCCCGAGGCCGGACGCGCGATGGGGATCCGGACGACGGACCTGGACGATCGTTGACTCTTCAACGATGATGCGCCGGTGAGCACCGTGACGACGGACGTCCTCGTGATCGGCAGCGGGCCCGCGGGCTCCTCGGCCGCCCTGTTCCTCGCCGGTCTCGGCGTGGACCACCTCGTGATCACCAAGTACCGGTGGACCGCCGACACCCCGCGAGCGCACATCACCAACCAGCGCACCGTCGAGATCCTGCGCGACCAGGGGGTGGAGGCCGACGTCGTCGCCGAGGGGACGCCGTCGCACCTCATGGGCGAGACGGTGTTCTGCACCGCGCTCGGCGGCGACGAGCTCGGCCGGGTCCGGACCTGGGGCACCCACCCCGCGCGGCGCGCCGACTACACCGTGGCCAGCCCGTCGTCGCACTGCGACCTGCCCCAGAACATCCTCGAGCCGATCCTGGTGGGCCGGGCCGCCGAGCGCGGCAGCCGGGTCCGCTTCGACACCGAGTACAGCCATCACGTCCAGGACGACGACGGCGTCACCGTCACCGCGCGCGACCGGCTCACCGGGGCGGAGCTGACGATCCGGGCCCGCTACGTGATCGGCGCCGACGGTGGGCGCAGCGCCGTCGCCCGGGACGCGGGCCTGCCCTTCGACGGCCGCGGCGAGCTCGCGGGCAGCATGAACATCGTCTTCGACGCCGACCTCACCGCGCTGGTCGAGCACCGGCCGAGTGTCCTGTACTGGGTGCTGCAGCCCGGTGCCGACGTCGGCGGCATCGGGATGGGCGTGCTGCGCATGGTGCGGCCGTGGACCCGCTGGATGGCGATCTGGGGCTACGACCTCGCCGGTCCCCCGCCGGAGCTCGACGACGCCGCGGCGACGGCGATCGTCCACGACCTGATCGGTGACGACTCCGTGCCGGTGACGATCCGCTCGACCTCGGTGTGGACGGTCAACGAGCAGTGGGCCACCCGCTACCGGTCGGGCCGGGTGTTCTGCGCCGGTGACGCCGTGCACCGCCACCCGCCGTCGAACGGGCTGGGCTCCAACACCTCGATCCAGGACTCCTACAACCTGTGCTGGAAGCTGGCGATGGTGCTGCGCGGCACCGCCGGGCCGGGGCTGCTGGACTCCTACGACGCCGAGCGCGCCCCCGTCGGCGAGCAGATCGTGCGTCGCGCCAACCGCTCGGTGGAGGAGTTCGGCCCGATCTTCACCGCGCTCGGGCTCACCCCGGGTGCCGATCCCGAGGCCATGCGCGCCTCGATGGCGGCCCGCGCCGACGACTCCCCCACCGGGGCCCGGCGGCGCGCCGAGCTGCGGGCGGCGCTGGAGGCCAAGGACTACGAGTTCAACGCGCACGGCGTCGAGATGGGTCAGGCCTACACCGGCCCCGGCGTCGTCGCCGACGGCACGCCCGAGCCGCCGCCCGAGCGCGACCCGGAGCTGTTCTACCGGCCGACCACCCGGCCCGGGCACCGGCTGCCGCACTGCTGGCTGGGCCGCGACGGACACCGGGTCTCCACCCACGACATCACCGGCAAGGGCCGGTTCGCCCTGCTCACCGGCATCGCGGGCGGTGCCTGGGCCACGGCCGCGGACACCGTCGCCGCCGAGCTGGGGATCGACCTGGCCGCGCACGTGGTCGGCCCGGGCCGCGAGCACACCGACCTCTACGACGACTGGGCCCGGCTGCGCGAGGTCGGCGAGGACGGCTGCGTCCTCGTCCGCCCGGACGCCCACGTCGCCTGGCGCAGCGACGCGCTCGTCGCCGACCCGGCGGCCGCGCTGCGCGAGGTGCTGGGGAGCATCCTGGACCGGACCCCGGAGGTGACCGCATGACCGGCTTCGTCCACGACCCCTCCCCCGCGCGGGTGGTGTTCGGCCCCGGCACGCTCGACGACCTCGCCGCGGAGGTGACGCGGCTCGGCCGGTCGCGGGTGTTCCTCGTCGGCGGCCGCCACCCCGCGGGCGCGGCGGACCGGGCGCGGGCCGCGCTCGGGTCGCTGCTCGCCGGACGGTTCGACCGGGCCGCCGTGCACACCCCGGTGACGGTGACCGACGAGGCGCTGGCGGCGTTCACCGCGGCCGGGGCGGACTGCGTCGTCGCGATCGGGGGCGGCTCGCAGATCGGGCTGTCCAAGGCGCTCGCGGTGCGGACCGGTGCGGACCAGGTCGTCGTCCCCACGACGTACTCGGGCTCGGAGTGCACCGCGGTGCTCGGCGAGCTGGGGGTGGACACGCCGGGGGTGAAGACCACCCGGACCGACCCGGCGATCCGGCCGGAGACCGTCGTCTACGACACGACGCTCGTCGCCGACCTGCCGTCGCGGGTGGGGGTGCCGAGCGCGGTGAACGCGCTGGCACACGCCGTCGAGGCGCTGTGGAGCACCGACCGCGACCCGCTGACCGACGCCGCCGCCCTGGAGTCGGTGCGGCTGCTCACCGCGGGGCTGCGCGACGGCGACACCGACGCGCTGCTGCGCGGAGCGTGGCTGGCCGGGACCTGCCTGGACCGGGCCGGCATGGCGCTGCAGCACAAGCTCGCCCACACCGTCGGCGGCTCGCTGGACCTGCCGCACGCCCCGACCCACGCGGTGCTGCTGCCGCACGTGATCGCCCACAACGCCGCCGCCGCACCGCGGATCGCCGAGGCGCTCGGACCGGACCCGGCCGGGACGGTGTTCGACCTGCTCGTCGCCGCCGGCGGGCCGACGTCGCTGGCCGGGCTGGGCGTCGACGAGGCCGACCTGGACCGGCTCGCCGACCAGGCCGTCGCCCGCCCGTACCCGAACCCGGTGCCGGTGACCCGCGACGGTGTGCGCGCGCTGCTCGGGCGGGCCTGGGCCGGGGAGCGGCCGGGCGACCCGGTGCGCGCCACCCTGGACGCGCTGACCGCGCAGGTCACCGCGTCGTTCGGCGGGCCCGACGAGCGGCTCCGCACCCTGCTGGCCGCGCTCGCGGCCACCCTGCACGGCTACGCGCGCGAGCACGACCTGACCCAGGACGAGTGGCAGGCCGCGATCGACTTCCTCACCCGGACCGGGCATATCACCGACGAGCGGCGCCAGGAGTTCGTGCTGCTCTCGGACACCCTCGGGCTGTCCAGCGTGGTGGACGTGCTGACCAACTCCCGCACCCCGGACACCACGTCCTCGGCCGTGCTCGGGCCGTTCTACACCGACGGCCCGCCGGAGCTGGACCAGGGAACCGACGTCTCCGCGGGGAAGAAGGGCACCCCGCTGTGGGTGGACGTGGTCGTCACCGACACCGGTGACGAGCCGGTCGCCGGGGCGGTCGTCGACATCTGGCAGTCCGACGAGGACGGCTTCTACGACCTGCAGCTGCCCGAGACCGAGGGCCCCGTCCTGCGCGGCCGGTTCCGCACCGACGACGCGGGCCGGCTGCGGTTCCGCTCGATCCTGCCCGCCGCCTACCCGATCCCGGCCGACGGACCGGTCGGGGAGATGCTGCACGCCACCGGACGGCACCCCTTCCGGGCGCCGCACCTGCACTTCCTCATCCAGGCGCCGGGGCACCGGCAGCTGATCACGCAGCTGTTCGTCGCCGGTGGGGAGCACCTCGACTCGGACACGGTGTTCGGTGTGAAGGAGGACCTGGTCGTGGACTTCGCGCCGCGCAGCGGCCCGATGCCCGACGGCGTCGAGCCCGACGGGGAGTGGCGGCTGCTGGAGTTCACCTTCCGGATCGCCCGCGATCGCTGATCCCTGCCCGATTCCGGGCAGATTCCTGGCCCTCCGCCTCACGGCCGGTCAGGATCGGCGGCGTGGATCCGGATCTCGTGCGGCACGTGGCCGCCACCACCGGGCTCGCCGAGCCGGTGGCGGCCCGCGTGGTCGCCGACGTCGTCGCCTACTTCGGCGAGACCACCGAGGAGTTCGTCCGCCGCCGGCACCGCGAGCTGCAGGCCCGCGACCGGCGCAACGACGAGATCTGGCCGCGGATCGCGGCCGAGCTCGCCGCGCGGGTGGTCGGCCCTGGTGACGTCTCCCAGCGGCGGCTGCGCCGGATCGTCTACGGCTGAGCGGACGACGGGGGAACGTGCATGTGCGGGATCGTGGGTTATGTGGGGCCGCGGGAGGCGGCGGGCGTGCTGCTCGACGGGCTGTCCCGGCTGGAGTACCGGGGCTACGACTCGGCGGGCCTGGCCGTGGCGCACCGTCGGAAGGTGACGGTGCGGCGCACCGCCGGGCGGGTGGAGGACCTGCGCACGCTGCTGGGTGACGCCCCTCCACCGGGCCGGTCGGGCGTCGCACACACCCGGTGGGCCACCCACGGCGAGCCGAGCGAGGCCAACGCGCACCCGCACACCGACGCGTCCGGACGGGTCGCGATCGTGCACAACGGCATCGTCGAGAACGCCGAGGCGCTGCGTGCCGCGCTCACCGCCCGCGGGGTCGTGCTGCGCAGCGACACCGACTCCGAGGCGCTCGCGCACCTGGTCGCCGAGGCCCTCGCCGGCGGGGCCGCGACCCTCGCCGACGCGGTGCGCACGGCGCTCGCCGGCGTCGAGGGCACCTACGGCCTCGCGGTGCTCGACGCCCGCACCCCCGACGAGATCGTCGTCGCGCGCAACGGCAGCCCGATCGTGCTCGGGATCGGCGACGGCGAGATGGTCGTCGCCTCGGACCTGGCCGCGGTGGTGCGGCACACCCGGAAGGTCGTGTTCCTCGACGACGGCGAGATCGTCACCGTGCGCGCCGACGGCATCGAGGGCTCGACCCGCATCAGCCCGACCACCGTCGAGACCGGTTCCGAGGACTACGCGCTCGGCGGCCACCCGGACTTCCTGGCCAAGGAGATCGCCGAGCAGCCCGACGCCCTGCGCCGCGCGCTGGCCGGGCGGCTCGACACCCGGTTCGCCACCGCCCGCCTGGGCGGCCTGGGGATGGACCCGCGCGAGCTGCGCGGGGTCCGCCGGGTGCTGTTCCTGGGCTGTGGGTCGGCCTACTACGCCGGGGAGATCGGCGCCGGGCTGGTCGAGCAGCTGGCCCGGATCCCGGCGACGGCCGAACCGGCCGGGGAGTTCCGCCACCGCAACCCGGTCGTCGACCCGGACTGCCTCTACGTCGCGGTCAGCCAGTCCGGCGAGACCGCGGACACCCTCGCCGCGGTGCAGGAGCTGCGGCGCAAGGGCGGCCGGGTGATCGGCGCGGTGAACGTGATCGGCTCGGCGATCTCCCGCGAGTGCGGCGCGGGGGTGTTCCTGCACTCCGGGCCGGAGGTGTCGGTCGCCTCGACCAAGGCCGTCACCACGATGAGCGTGTCGTTCGCGATGCTCGCGGTGCTGCTGGGCCGGGTGCGCGACCTCTCGGTGGCCGACGGGCGGCGGCTCCTCGACGGCCTGGCGGCGCTGCCCCGCCACGTCGAGGCCGTACTCGCCGAGGACGCCGCCCACGGCACGGTCGCCGCGGTCGCGCAGCGCTGGGCGCACGCGTCGTCGATGTTCTTCGTCGGGCGCACGCGGTGCAGCCCGGTCGCGCGGGAGGGCGCGCAGAAGCTCAAGGAGATCTCCTACTGCCACGCCGAGGCCTACCCCGCCTCGGAGCTCAAGCACGGCCCGCTGGCGCTGGTCACCCCGGACATGCCCAGCGTCGTCGTGGTGCCCGACGACGAGCTGCTCGCGAAGAACGTCGGCACGATCGAGCAGATCCGGGCCCGGGGCGGGCCGGTGATCGCGGTGACCGACGCCGAGCTGCCCGCCGGGCTCGCCGACGCCGTGCTGCGGGTGCCGCGCACCGAGCCGGAGCTGGCCCCGGTCCTGCTCGGGATCCCCATGCAGCTGCTGGCCCGGCACGCCGCCGTCGCGCTCGGACGCGACGTGGACCGGCCGCGGAACCTCGCGAAGTCGGTGACGGTGGAGTGAGGGTCCTCGGGCTGCACGTCGCCGCCGAGCGGGGTGCGCCGATCCACGACGTCGAGCGGGTGGAGGTGGTCGCGGGCAGCGGTGTCGTCGGCGACCGGTACTTCGGCACCCGGCACCGGCACGTCTCGGTGCAGAGCCGCGACGAGCTCGACGCCGCGGCCGACGCGCTCGGCGCCCCGGTGCCCTCGGGCGGCACCCGGCGCACCGTCACCGTCGACCACGGCACCGTCCCGACGACGCCCGGCACCCTGCTGCGGCTCGGCGACGTCGAGGTGGAGGTGGCGCGGAAGGCCGCACCGTGCCGGGTCATGGAGACCGCCGTCGGGCCGGGGGCGCGGCGCGCACTGCACGACCGCGGCGGCGCGGTCTGCCGCGTGCTGACCTCCGGTGCGATCGCCGTCGGGGACCCGGTGCACATGCCCGACGGGACGTGACCCGTCCGGTCACCGGCCGTCACCCGTCGGTGACACACCGATGTGGGCGGACCGTCACGGGAGCCCCGTCCGTGCGTTGGAGAGGGGGACGGACGTCGACGAGCGGGGAGCACCGGTGACGGAACCGATCAGGCGCCGGAGGACGGCGGCGACGATGGCGGGGCTGGTCGTCCTGGCCGGGGTCGCGAGCGCCGGGGTCGCCGCGGCCGACGCCGGCGCGACCGCCGCCTCGGACGTCGCCGAGGGCGAGAGCAGCCAGGTCGCGCGACAGACGCACGCCGAGTCGCCGGTGCCCGGCACGCCGTGCTCGGTGTCGGCACGGGCGTGCGTGGACCTGGACTCGCAGCGGGCCTGGCTGATCACCGACGGCACCGTGTCCTACGGTCCGGTCCCGGTCGCGTCCGGCGGGGCGGGCCAGGAGACCCCGGTCGGGCACTCGTTCCGGGTGTACCGCACGTCCGCCGACCACCGCAGCGGCGAGTTCGACACCCCCGACGGAGAGCCCGCCCCGATGCCGTGGTCGGTGTTCTTCGCCGACGGCGGCGTCGCGTTCCACGGCGGCGACCGGGACCGCGCCTCGGCGGGCTGCGTCAAGCTCGACCCGGAGCCGGCGGAGGAGTTCTTCGCCGGGCTCCGGGTCGGGGACAAGGTGCAGGTGCTCCGCGCCGCCACCGAGCGCGAGCACCGCGCCGCCCTCAGCTGACCGGCGCCTCCGCCACGGTCCGGCGGCGGACCAGCAGCGACAGCAGGACGGCCAGCACACCGACCCCGCCCGCGACGGCGAACGCGGCGTGCAGCCCGGCCGCGTCCGGGGAGGCCCCGGTGGCGGCGGAGCCCAGCGCGGCGACGGTGACGAACAGGGCCGTCCCCAACGCGCCCGCGACCTGCTGCAGCGTGGACAGGATCGCGCTGCCGTGGGAGTACAGCTCGTCGGGCAGCGAGCCGAGCGCCTCGGTCATCAGCGGCGTCATCATCAGCGCGAGCCCGCCCATCAGGACCAGGTGGAAGCCGACGACCACGCCGAGCGGGGTGCCCGGACCGAGGGTGGAGAACAGCAGCAGACCGGTCGCCATCAGCACCGCGCCGGGGATCACCAGCGGGCGGGCGCCGACGCGGTCGAACAGCGCGCCGACCGGGCGGCCGAGCAGTCCGAGCAGCAGCCCGCCGGGCAGCACCACGAGCCCGGAGACCAGCGTGCTCGTCCCGAGCACGGTCTGCAGGTAGAGCGGCAGCAGCACCGCGGCGACGCCGATCAGCGACAGCAGCACCAGCGCGGTGAGCACCAGCGCCACGACGAACTGGCGGCGCCGGAACGGGCGCAGGTCCAGCAGCGCGCGGTCGGAGCGCATCAGCCGCAGCTGGCGCAGCACGAACACCGCCAGCGCGACCAGCCCGACGACGACCGGCACCCACGGCGGGAGCCCCCCGCCGCCGTGGCCGCCCAGCGAGGACAGCCCGTAGACCAGGCCGCCGAACCCGACGGCGGACAGCAGCACCGACACCACGTCGAGCGGGACCGGGCGGCCGCCACCGTCGATGCGCAGCCACCGGGCGCCGGCCGCCGTGGCGAGCACGGCCAGCGGCAGGACCAGCCAGAACATCCAGCGCCAGCCCAGACCGGACAGGATCGCGCCGCCGATCGTCGGACCGACCGCGGGCGCGACCGCGATGACGATCGTGATCGTGCCCATCGTCGCGCCGCGGCGCTCCGCGGGCACCAGACGCAGGATCGTGGTCATCAGCAGCGGGATCATCATCGCCGTGCCGCCGGCCTGCACGATGCGGCCGACGAGCAGCACCGCGAACCCGGGCGCGAAGCCGGCGATCGCGGTCCCCGCGGTGAACAGCCCGAGCGAGGTGAGGAAGACCTGCCGCGGGGTGAAGCGGTCGAGCAGGTAGCCGGTGGTGGGGATGACCACGGCCATCGTCAGCAGGAAGCCGCTGGTCAGCCACTGGGTGGTGGTGGCGGGGACACCGAGGTCGACGCTCAGGTCACGCAGCGCGACGCTCAGCACGGTCTCGTTGAGGATCATCACGAACGCGGCGCCGACGAGGACGGCGATCAGCGGTCCGGTCCGGTTCGCCGGTACCGGTTCGGTACGGGACGGGGTGGTGGTCACGCGGGATCTCCTGCCCGGGGAAGGGTCGTGGTGGCCGCGCGCAGGGCGCGGCCGAGTCGGTCGACGGGGTCGGCGCACCGGACGCCCGCGGCGAGCTCGACGGCGAGGTCCTCGCCGCTGATCCGCAGGGCGGCGGCGACGGCGGCGGCGTGCACCCGGACGTCCAGGTCGCCGGGCTCGCGGCCGGCGCGGGCCGCGATCACCTCGGCGAGCACCGGCTCGGCCCGCTCGTGCACCGCCAGCCACACCGCCCGCAGACCGGGCTCGGTGCGCGACAGCGCGATGACGGCCATCGCGGCGTCGGCGTCGGCGGCGTCGACCGGGTCATCCGGCGGGCGGTACTCGGCGAGCAGGTGCTCGTCGAGGCCCACCCCCGCCGGCCAGCGCCGCAGCGTCGCGACGACGGCGTCGATGCTGCGGGCGAGGAGCGGCTCCACGCAGCTCTCCTTGGTGCGGAACCAGCGCCACAGCGTCCGGCCGGACAGCCCGACCTCCTCGGCGATCCGCTCGCCGCTGGTGGCGTGCACGCCGTGCTCCCGGAACAGCGCCACAGCCGCACGGGAGATCTCCAGGCGCTGCAGCTCGCGCCGGCGGTCGCTCATCGGCGCCCGCCCGCGTCTGGTGTCGTCGAGTGTCTTCATGTCACTGCCTGACAGTAATGAGATCGGCCGGGACCGACCACGAGACGCTCGTCTCACAGTGCCTTTTTGGCAGTGTCTGCCAGACCTACGCGGTGCGGGTCGGCCCCTGACCGGCCGCGCGTTCGCCGTCGACGCCGTGGGTCGCGGCGTCGACGGCCGCCGACAGCCGCTCGCGCAGCTGCGCGGCCGGTGGACGGCGCCCGTCGGCGGTGGCGGCGGCGATGTCCTCGGTCGCGACCCGCAGCGCCCCGTTGAGCGCGGCGGCCTGCACCCGCACGGCGACGTCGCCGGGATCACGGCCGAACCGGCCGGCGAGGATCCCGGCGAGGACCGGCTCGGCCCGCTCCTGCACGACCAGCCAGATCGCGCGCAGCGCGGGCTCGTCGCGGCTCATCCGGATCACGGCGAGCACGAGGTCGCCGTCGTCCGGGCCCGCGTCGGGGTGCTCGGCGTAGTCCGCGGCGAGATGCTCGGTCAGCCCGACGCCCGCGGGCCAGCGGGCCAGGCTCGCGGTGAACGCGTCGGTGGTCAGGCTCAGCACCGGCTCGACGCAGCTCTCCTTCGTGCGGAACCAGCGCCAGAACGTGCGCGCCGACAGCCCGACCGCCTCGGCGATCTGCTCCCCGCCGGTCGCGGCGACGCCGTTCTCGCGGAACAGCCGGATCGCGGCCCGGGAGATCTCCAGGCGCTGCAGGGTGCGGCGACGGTCGCTCATCGGCCGCCGTCCGCGCCGGACCGCCGTCCCCTCCGTCACACCGCACCCCCGAGTGCTCGCCGGGCGGTCAGCCTAGACGGCGGGCGTTGGCCCGCACCCGGGTGCGGATCGGCTCCAGCGCCCGCTCGAGGGTCTCCGGCCCCGGCTTCGAGGTGACCAGGACGACCGCGGCCCGGGAGAACCCGTCGACCTTCTCGGCCCACATCCGGTGGAACTCGCGGACCTCACGCGCCGGGGGCGGGAAGCCCGAGGTGAGCATCCGGGCGGTGCGACGCGCGATGACCAGCGGCGCGAACACCGCGATCTCGGCGAGCGAGAGGACGGCACGAGTGGTGGCGGGCACGGGACGGACGGTAGCCCCTGCCCCCGACACCCACGGGCCGCGCGCCGGTCACCGAGGGCTCGCCGCCGGTCACCGCCGGTTCGGGTGGCGACACCCCCTCCCGCGTTAACGATGGGGCGCGGGGCCACGACAGGTAACCGAACGCGACCCCGGGGAGGGCTCACACGCATGGCCGTCGAGACGTTCTGGGACGGGCTGGAACGGCGCATCGCCGCCGGCGAACCGCCGTACGGGGAGCACCCGGGCGTCGCGCCGGACGGGGTGACACCCGAGGCGCTGCGCCGCGTCCTGGACCTCGAGGCGCACCACCTGCGCCGCTCCGGCACCGCGCCGGTCGCCCAGCACCTGCTCGCCGGGGCCGTCCTGGCCGGGGAGGCCGCGCTGGCCGGGGCCGCCCGGGCCCGGCTCACCGCCCAGGGCGTCCCCGCGCTGACCACCCGCTGGCGCACCCGGCCGCCGTCGGCCGCGCTGAGCCGGGTCCTGGAGGGCCACGGGGACGCGGTCGTCGCGCTGCTCGCCGGACCGGACGGCCTGTTGCTGTCGCTCGACGCCTCCGGTGAGAGCGGTGCCTGGGACGCCGGGACCGGGCACGCGGTCCCGGACCCGCTCGCCGGGCCCGGCGGTCCGCGGCCCCCGGCCTCCGCGGTCCACGCCCGGACGGTCGCCCTGTCCCCCGACGGCGGCCTGGTCGCCCTCGCCGGTGACGACCCCGAGGTGCGGGTGCTGGCCACCGACGGCCCGGCCCGCGGCGCCGAGGTCACGACCCTGGCCGGGCGGCCCGGCCCGGTGACCGCGCTCGCGGTGACCGGGACCGCCCCGACCCGGGTGGTCGCGGGCGGCGCCGACGGCGCGGTGCGGGTGTGGGACGTGACCAGCGGCGCGGCCGTCTCGGTCGCCCGCGGGCACGCCGGCCCGGTGACCGCACTGACTGCGACCGGCCAGGGCACCGTCGTGTCCGGCGGGGTGGACGGCACGCTGCGGTCCTGGGACCCGGCCACCGGGGCCCCGCTGGGGCTGCTGGAGGGCGGGCCAGCCGTGGTCGCCGTGGTGGTGCCGACCGCGGGGCAGCTGCTCGCGGCCACCGCCGACGGTGCGCTGCACGTGTTCGCGCTGGTCGACGGGGTGCCGCAGGACGCGGTACGGCTCGACGTCCCCGGCGACGGCGTCGCCGCCACCGCGGCAGCGTGCGCCGGTGAGGGCCGGGTCGTCGTCGGGCGGGTGGACGGGACCGTGCAGCTCGTCCCGACCAGCGGCCCCGGCCCGGTCGCCGAGCTCGCCGGGCACGGCGCCGCGGTGCGGGCGGTCACCGCCGACGCCGCGGGCACCGTCGTCGCGACCGGGGACGACCACGGCCGCGTCCTGGTCTGGGACTCGGCACGGGCCCGGCCGGGTGCCGGCGGGCACGCCGGGGTCTCCCCCGCGGTCGGTGCGGTCGCCGCGGGCTCGGGCCTGGTCGTCTCGGCCGGTCGCCGCTCCGACGGGCTGCTCGCGCACGACCCGGCCACCGGCGCGCGCCGCTGGGGCGCCCCGGCCGGTGCGGGCCCGCTGTGGTTCGACCCGTCCGGCACGAGGCTGTTCGCCGTCACCGGGACCGCGACCGTCGAGGAGCGCTACGCGACGACCGGGGTCCGGGCCGGTGCGGTGTCGCTGCCCGGCCGTGTGCTGGCCGGGCGGGGCGCGCTGGTCGTGACCGGCGAGCCGGACGGCACGGTCGCCGTGCGCGACGCGCGCAGCGGGCGGGCCTTCCGCACCACCCGGCTGCCGTCGGCACCGCGGGTGGCCGCGCCGACCCCCGGCGGGGCGACGGTGCTGCTCGCCGCGGACGGCCTGCTGGCCTGCTGGCGGCCCGCCTCGGCGGAGGTGGTCACGGCGGCGCTGCCGGCCGGGCTGGTCACCGCCGTCGCCGTCGACGACGACGGCTGCCACGGCGTGGTCTGCGACGCCGACGGCCGGGTGCACGTCTGGCGGGCCGGGTCGGCCGCGGTGACGACGGTGCGCGCCGACGCGGCGCACCTGACCGCGGCCGCCGGTGCGGGCCGGTGCCGCGCGGTGACCGCGGGCTCGGACGGCACGGCGGTGCTGTGGGACCTGACCTCGGCGACGGCGCTCGGCCGGGTGCCGCTGGACGCGCCGCTGACCGCGGTCGCGGTGGGGGCGGGACGGTGGTCGTCGGCGACGGGTGCGGCGAGGTGCACTGCCTCGACCTGCTCGCCGGGGCCGCCGCGGCCGTCCCGGACGGTGTCATCCCCGAGCAGGGCGGCGCGGCCGTGGTCCCGGCGCCACGCACCGGGACCACGGACCGCGAGGCGGCCGCTCAGCTCAGCGAGTAGCCCTCGAACTTCTCCCGCAGGGTCTTCTTGGAGAACTTGCCGACGCTCGTCTTGGGCACCTCGTCGATGAACTCGACGGCGTCGGGGAGCCACCACTTGGCGACCCGGTCGGTGAGGAAGGCGAGGAGCTCGTCGGCGGTGAGGGTCTCGCCGTCCTTCACCACGACGCAGGCCATCGGGCGCTCCACCCAGCGCTCGTGCGGGATCGCGATGACCGCGGCCTCGGCGACCTTCGGGTGCGCCATGATCTCGTTCTCCAGCTCCACCGAGCTGATCCACTCACCACCGGACTTGACCAGGTCCTTGGTGCGGTCGACGAGCTTGACGTAGCCCGAGCCGTCGACGACGGCGACGTCGCCGGTGCGCAGCCAGCCGTCGGAGGTGAACTGCGTGCCGCCGCCCTCGCCGCGGTAGTATTCCGAGGCGATCCACGGGCCCGCCACCTGCACCTCACCGCTGGTGGTGCCGTCCCAGGGCTGCTCGGCACCGGTCTCGGGGTCGGCGATGCGCAGGTCGACGAGCGGGACCGGGGGGCCCTGCAGGGCGCGCACGGTGGCCTTGTCGTCGTCGGACAGGTCGTCGTGCTGGGAGCGCAGCACGCCCAGGGTCGCCACCGGCGAGGTCTCGGTCATCCCCCATCCCTGCAGGACCGGCAGGCCGATCGCGGTGCGGAAGCCCTCCGACATCGACTTCGGCACCGCCGAGCCGCCGCAGAGCAGGACCCGCAGCGACGAGCAGTCGTACTCGCCGAGCCTGGGCAGCAGGCCCATCCAGATCGTCGGGACGCCCGCGGCGACGGTGACCCGGTGGTCCTGGATCAGTGTCAGGACCGCGTCCGGGGTCATGCCGGGCCCGGGCAGCACGAGCGAGGTGCCGGCGAGCAGGCAGCCGTAGGGCAGGCCCCAGGCGTTGGCGTGGAACATCGGGACGACCGGCAGGACCACGTCGCGCTCGCAGAGCCCGACGCCGTCGGCGAACAGGGTCGCGAGCGAGTGCAGCAGCGTCGAGCGGTGCGAGTAGACGACGCCCTTGGGGTTGCCGGTGGTGCCGGAGGTGTAGCACATGGCGGCGGCGGTGTTCTCGTCCTCCACCACGAACCGGCCCGCGAACGGCTCGGCCGCGGCCAGGAGCTCCTCGTAGAGCCGGATGCGCGGGTCGTCGGGGATCTCGGTGGGCGCGCCGTCGTCGATGACGACGACGTGGCGCACCGTGGTCATCCGGTCCACGTGCGGCCAGAACAGGCCGAGCAGGGAGCGCTCGACGAACACGACCTCGTCCTCGGCGTGGTCGGCCACGTAGACGAGCTGGTCGGGGAACAGCCGCAGGTTGAGCGTGTGCAGGACCCGGCCGGTGCACGGCACCGCCAGGTACAGCTCCAGGTGCCGGTCGGTGTTCCAGCAGAACGTCCCGACCCGGCCGTCGGCGGAGACGCCGAGGGTGTCGAGCACGGTGGCCAGCCGGCGGGTGCGTACGGCCCACTCGGCGACCGTGGTGGTGCGGACCGTCCCCGCCGGGGTGGCGGTGACGATCTCCTTGTGTCCGAAGTACTGCTCGGCACGGTGGAAGACGTGCGGCAGCGTCAGGGGACGGTCCTGCATCAGACCGAGCATCGTTGCTCCTGGGGGCTTCCGGGGTGGGGTCGGCCCGACCCTACCGTAACTCGAGATATGGATTGGACTATCCGGTCACTGCATCCGGGGGTCGCGAACGCGACGTCCGGAGTAATCGGACACCCGCTGTCAGCAGGCGTGACGCACTGTCCTAACGTTCTTCCCGACGTCCGCGAACCGTCAGGTTCCGGACGCGAGCACGCAGGGTCAAGCAACCGGCCCGGCATCCCGGGGTCCACCCCGGGAACCGTTTCCGCAGACATCATCTGCCGGACGCGCCGGGCCAGGTCTCCGGTGCCGCTCGCCGCGGCACCCGCCGAACCGTCGCGTTCCGGCGCGGCGGAGGTCAGATGCTTTCCGGGCCCTCGGACGCGCAGATCCTGCGCGCCTGCTGCGACGATCCCGTGTTCCGTGCCACGCGCTCCCCGTACCTGGTCGTCGACGGGGAGCTCACGGTCGTGGGGGCGAACGCGGCCTTCTGTGCGGCGACCCTGCGCGCGTCCGGCGAGCTGGTCGGCAGACCGCTGACGGCCGCGCTGCCGGACGACCCGCACCGGCCCGGCGCCGACGGCGTCGCCAGGCTGACGGCGTCGCTGTCGCGGGTGCTGCGCCTCGGGCTGCGCGACCACCTGCCGGTGCAGCGTCACGACGTGCCCGCGGCGACGGGTACGCCCGGCTTCGTCGAACGGGTGTGGGTCACGGTGAACTCCCCGCTGACCGCCCCGGACGGGCGGGTCATCGGGGTGCTGCACCACATCGAGGACGTCACCGGGTTGATCAGCCCCGGCGCCGACGGCAGCGACCTCCCCGCCGCGGCACTGGCCCGTGCCCTGGACACCGAGAACAGCCACCTGCGGGCCCGCTTCGCCCGGCACGTCAGCATCGAGCAGGCGAAGGGGGCCCTCATGGCCCAGCGCGGCTGCTCCGCCGACGAGGCGTTCACCCTGCTGCGCCGGCTCTCGCACGAGACGAACCGGAAGCTGCACGTGGTCGCCGAGGCGCTGCTGGCGGACACGGTCGGGCAGCGGCCCTGAGTCGTCACCACCCGTTCGCCCGCAGACCGTGCCGGAGCGCGATCACTGGGGCACGATGGGTGGTCACGAGTCGATCGACGGAGGCGACATGGTGGAGCCGCACGCGGCCGTCCCGGGCCGGACCGCAGGCACGCTGACCGGCCGGTACCTGCTGGTGCTCAGCGATGACCTGGTGGCCGACCACGACACGGCACGCTCGGCGGTGGCGGAGCTGACCGGCCTGTCCGAGGTGACCAGCAGCCGCGACGACACCCCGGGGGCCCACCCGACGCTGTTCGCCCGGCTCGGCGTCGCCGTCGCCGAGCTGGACCCGGCCCGGCTGCGCACTGTGCGGGCCGACCGCCGGGTGCTGTCGGTGGAGCCCGAACGCGTGCTGCGCGCCCTGTCCGGGCCCGGGCTGAGCGCCGACTACCTGCGCGGGTTCGCCGACGCGGCGGGCTTCCTGGCCGAGCGCGCCGCCGCGTCGGAGACCGCCGACGCGCCCGCCGCGGCCCGGTTCGCCGACAACGACCAGGTCACCTGGGGACTGCAGGCCACCGGCGCGGACGTCGCCGCCGAGACCGGCGCCGGGATCACCGTCGCCGTCCTCGACACCGGCCTCGACCTCGGCCACCCCGACTTCGCCGGGCGGCAGATCGAGTCGCGCTCGTTCGTCGACGGCCAGGAGGTCGCCGACGTGCAGGGGCACGGCACGCACTGCATCGGCACCTCCTGCGGGCCGCTCGCCCCCGGTTCGGGACGCCGCTACGGCATCGCCCACGAGGCGAGGATCCTGGTCGGCAAGGTGCTCGGTGACGACGGCTCCGGCACCGACGCCGGCATCCTCGAGGGCATCGAGTGGGCGATCTCCTCCGGCGCGCAGGTCGTCTCGATGTCGCTGGGCGCGGACCTCGACGAGGTCTCCGCCGCCTACGAGAACGCCGGGCGGCGCGCGCTGGACGCGGGCACCCTGATCGTCGCCGCGGCCGGCAACAACGCCGAGCGCTCGGCCGGGAACGTCGGTTTCGTCGGTGTCCCGGCGAACAGCCCGTCGATCATGGCGGTCGCCGCGGTGGACGCCGCGCTGGCCATCGCCGACTTCTCCGCGGCCAGCTCCGCGGTCGAGGGCGGGCAGGTCGACATCGCCGGCCCCGGTGTGGACGTCTACTCGTCGTGGCCGATGCCCCAGCGCACCAACACGATCTCGGGCACCTCGATGGCCACCCCGCACGTCTCCGGGATCGCGGCGCTGTGGTCGCAGCGCACCGGGGCCCGCGGGCGCGACCTGTGGACCCAGCTCACGCAGGCCGCCCAGCGGCTGGCGCTGCCCTCGGGCGACGTCGGCGCGGGACTCGTCCGGGCCCCGGGCCGATGAGCACGACCGGGAGGCTGCTGGTGTCGGTGGCCGACGGGCACGTCGCCGACGACGTCGCGCGGGCCTGCGCGGCCGCCGGGCTGCAGGTGGAGAAGGTGCTCACGGGGGTCGGGGTGGTCGTCGGGACGTGCGACGACCCGGACGTCCTGCGGGGTGTCACCGGGGTCGCCGCGGTCGAGCCCGACCGCGAGGTCCACCTGGACCGCGATCAGCCGGGGCCCGCGTAATCGGTCGACGCGCGACCCGTACGTCCGATACGGTGGTGCCAGTCGATCGCGCCCGGTGACACGCCGGCCGCGACGAACCGCCCGGACCGTCCCCGGGAGGCGCCCACCCGGCGTCCCGGCCACGGCCGGTGCCACCGACCCCGTACCGGCACCGCGCGATCCCGCGCGGCGCGGCACTCCGCCGCGTACCGGACACCACCTCGACCGAAACGACCATTCCTGTGCAGGCCTCCGTCCACCCACCCGTCACCGACCCCACCGTCCGGGGCGCCGTCGACCGGCTCACCGCCGAGTTCGCCGGTCGTTTCTCCCCCGACCTCGTCGACCACGTCGTGCGCGGCTCCCGCCGCGACCTCGACGTCGTCTCCACCGCAGCGCTCCCCGAGATGGTCGAGCGCCTGGCCCGTCAGCGGCTGATCGAACACCTCTGATCCGTCCGGCCCCGTCGCCGGGCAGGATGGTCGCCATGTCGCGTCCGCTGTCCGGTCTGCACGTCGTCGAGTGCGCGAGTTTCGTCGCCGGTCCCACCGGTGGCATGACGCTCGCGCAGCTCGGGGCCTCTGTCATCCGCATCGACCCGCTCGGGGGCGGCCCCGACCACGGTCGCTGGCCCGCCGCCGGGCACGGCACCGGCGACTCCTACTACTGGGCCTCGCTGAACAAGGGCAAGCGGTCGATCAGCATCGACCTGCGCTCCGACGAGGGCCGCGAGCTCGTCCTGGGCCTGGCGACGGCCCCGGGCCCGGACCGCGGTGTCCTCGTCGACAACGTCGTGGGCCGCCGCTGGATGGCCAACGACGCGCTCGTCGCGCGTCGCCCGGACCTGGTGCACGTGCGCGTGCAGGGCTACCCGGACGGCCGACCCGCCGTCGACTACACCGTCAACGCCGAGGTCGGGATCCCGCAGATCACCGGCAGCGAGGAGGGCGCGGCCCCGGTCAACCACGTACTGCCCGCGTGGGACCTGGTCACCGGCATGTCGGTCGCGACGGCCGTGCTCGCCGGGGTGTACCAGCGCTCCCGCACCGGCGCCGGGGTGTACTCCGAGATCGCGCTGTCCGACGTGGCGCTGGCCGGCGTCGCCAACCTGGGCTGGCTCTCCGAGGCCGACGAGCGCGGGCACGAGCGGCCACGGCACGGCAACCACGTCTACGGCAGCTTCGGCGTCGACTTCGCCTGCTCCGACGGGAACCGGGTGATGGTCGTCGCGCTGACCCCGGCGCAGTGGAACGCCCTGGTGTCGGTCACCGGGACCGGTGACGTGTTCGCCGCACTGGAGCCCGCCCTCGACGCCGACCTGACCTCGGAGACCGAGCGCTACCGGCTGCGCGAGACGATCGCGGCGGTGCTGCGGCCGTGGTTCGCCGCGCGCGACTCGGCGACCGTGGAGTCCGAGCTGAACCGGGCCCGCGTGCTGTGGGGCCGCTACCAGGGGATGACCCACGTCGTCGCCGAGCACCGCGCCGGAGGGCACCCGCTGCTCGCCGATCTGGCTCTGCCCGGTGGCGCCACCGGTATCACCGCGCGCTCGCCGATCCGGTGGGACGCCGACCACGGTGACCCCGGCGCCGCCCCCGAGCTGGGCCGGGAGACCGACGAGGTACTCGCCGACGTCCTCGGTCTCGACGCGCGCACCATCGGTGGGCTGCACGACCGCGGCGTCGTCGGGTAGAGAATCCCCGTGACCGACGCACAGCTGACCGAGGCGCGGTGGACCCACGTCGCGCTGCCCACCGGCGACCTCGACGCCGCCATCGACTTCTACACGACGATGACACCCCTCACCGTCGTCGAACGCTTCTCCGACGACGCCGGGCGGAGCGCCTGGCTGTCCAACGCCGGTCAGGTGGAGACACCGATGGTGCTGGTCCTGGTGTCGTTCGACGCCGAGCAGAGTGGCGAGCTGGGGCTGCTGCGCCCCTTCGCCCACCTGGGGATCGAGGTGCCGACCCGCGACGACGTCGACGCCGCCGCCGACCGCGCCCGGGACGCGGGGTGCCTGCACTGGGAGCCGCGGCAGATGCCGGGGCCGGTGGGGTACATCTGCGCGCTGACCGATCCGGACGGGAACGTCGTGGAGTTCTCGTACGGGCAGAAGGTGTTCACCTCGGTGCGGGAGAAGTGGGGCTGAGGGCCCTGTCGGGCTCCGCGGTTCCGGGTCACGTCGGCCGGGTGGCGGCGTCGCTCCGGTGGCCGCACTCGTCCGCGCGTCGCCCCCCGGCGCGGTCGCCGGACCCCGACCCGGACCGGTACCCAGAGCCGTGCGCGATCCGTCCTCGCCACCTCCTGCCGGTGGCAGCAACGCCGTCACGACGGGTACCCGGTGCGGCCGTCCCTCTCGCGTCACCTCACGACGCAGCCGGTCGGCATCGCACTGTCCCCTTACGGTGCGCAGTCACCCACACCACGAGGCACCGTCGCGAGCGGTCCGCATCACCGCAGGCCACGGATTCGCGATCGCGAACGGAAACTGGTCATCGAACACACGTTCGAGTATCCTCGATGGTGTGACCGCCACCCAGGAACCACCCGCCCACGCCACCGGCGTGCTCGCAGGTGGGTTCCCATCGGGTGACCTCACCCTGCTCCGGTTCCACCTCGACCACGCCCTCGCCGCCGACACCTCCACGTTGTCCGAAGCCGAGCTGATCGACCAGATCCAGGAGATCGAATCCCTCCAGGCCTGCCTGGCTGCCCTCCAGGCGAGCCGGATCCGCGCCTTCGCCCAGGCCCATGTCGACAGCCACCGCGTCGATGACCGGACCGACGTCGACAAGGTCCACCGCAGCGTCGTCGCCCAGATCCAACTGGCCTGCCGGGTCTCCACCACCGAGGCCCGCACCCGCGTCGCCGACGCCCGCGACCTGCACGCCGGGCTCGACGACGTCCGGCGCCTCCATGAGACCGGGCAGCTCAGCGCCGCCAAGGTCACCGCGATCGCCGTCGAGTGCCGCGACCTCGACCCCACCCAACGCGCGCGGGTCGACGCCCGGCTCGCTGCCGTGCACGACCTCACCCGCTACGGCATCGGGCGCCTGCGGGCGATGACGCGGCGTCTGGTCGCCGAGATCGCTCCCGACCGGTTCCGCGCCCGCGTCCACGCGGCCAGGGTCGAGCGCCGGGTCACCCTGCGGCCCGCGCCGGATGCGATGAGCTACCTGACCGCGTACGTGCCGGTCGAGCAGGGCGCCGCCTGCCTGGCCGCGCTGCAGAAGGCGTTCGTCGAGATCCAGGTCGACCCGCAGCCCCTGACCCGCACCCGCGGACAGGTCCTCGCCGACACCCTGGTCGAACGCGTCACCGGGCAGGCCACCGCGACCGCCGTGAACCTGGAAGTCCAGGTCACCGTCCCCGTCCAGGCCCTGCTCGACCCCACCTCCCCGCTGCCCGCCGAGATCCCCGGCCTGGGACCCGTCCCCGCCGACCTGCTCGCCACCCCGGAGGGGACGACGTCCCTGCGCCGCCTGCTCACCGACCAGGGCCTCGTGATCGGCGGCGACTCCCGCAGACGCACCTTCACCGGACTCCTCGCCACCCTCGTGAAAGCACGCGCGGAGAACCGGTGCACCGAGCCCTACTGCGACGCACCCGTCCGCCACCTCGACCACATCCGGCGGGATGCCGACGGCGGACGCACCGAGCTGGAGAACGGACGTGGAGTGTGCGAGTTCCACAACCACGTCCGCGAACAACCCGGCTGGAACGTCTTCCGCGCGCCCGACGGCATCGTGGTCACCGTGACACCGACCGGACACAGGTACTGCGGTCCGGCACCACCACCGCCGGCCGCACCACCACCGCGCGCACCGACCTGACCTCGACGCCGACGACCGACCCGTCGCGGCGCCGGCGTGAACGCCGGGCCGGGCTACGTTGCGCCGGGATGGGCCGGGACCGGGCCCGGGCGTGGATACAGCCTCGCCCGGGCACATACCCACCGGCAACGCCTCGCGCAGCCCACCGATCCGACGGGGTGCGCGAGGTGGCGACGAGCGGGTCAGGAGGTCGGGGCGGACAGGTCGTAGACGGTCTGACCGCCGACGGTCGTCGCCGTGTAGTGCTCGGCGACCCAGGTCGCGATCCGGCTGCTCGTCGAGTCGCTCTGCCCACCGGGGCCGCCGCCCTGGCCGCCCGCCACGTAGTAGGCGATCCGGCCCTGCTCCACGTAGGACCGGAACTCGGCGAGGGTGACGGCGGAGTCGCTGCCGGCCCACCCACCGGTCGACATGACCGCGGTCCCACTCGCCAGCTCCAGCGACGCGGCGGTCTGGGAGGTGGCGACCGCAGCCGCCCAGGTCGTCCCGGACGAGGACCGGGTCGCGGCGAGCAGTGAGGTCAGCTCCACCGAGGTCGCACCGCCGGAGCCGGGCCCGCCACCGCCCTGCCCCGGGGGCGTTGCCCCGGCACCACCGGACCCGTCCGCGCCGACGGCCGCACCCGGGCCGGCCGGGCCCGAGCCGGGACCGCCGGACGAACCGGCGGTGGTGCCGAACGAGCTCGACACCGTCCCGACCGAGGGGATGCTGCCGGTGTGCCCGGTCGACGCCGTCGCCACCGCGTACACCCCGGTCCCGAGCATCCCCGCCACCAGCACCGCGACCAGACCGGACCGCACCACCGCTCGCCCCCGGCCGGGCGCGAGCATCAGCCCCGCCGCGACCACCGTGACCACCCCGACCGGCCGGCACAGCCAGGAGAACGACTCCGCGCTCACCACCAGCAGCGCGACCGCCCAGCCACCGGTGACGAGCACCGTCGTCGCGGCGACGATCCGCGCCCACCGGGCACCCCGCTCCCGCCACAGCGCCGCCCCGCCGACGGCCACCACTCCGGCGAGCCCCGGGGCCAGCGCCACCGTGTAGTACGGGTGCATCGTGCCGCTCATCATCGAGAACACCGCCGCCGTGACGAGCGTCCAGCCACCCCACAGCAGCAACGCCGCGCGGGTCCGGTCGGTCCGCGGCGCCCGCCGGGTGACCCACAGCCCCGCGACGAGCAGGATCAGCGCGGCAGGCAGCAGCCAGGAGATCTCGTAGGCGAGCTCACCGGTGAACAGCCGCAACGGACCGGCCGCGCCGCCGAAGCCGGTGTTGCCACCACCGCCTCCCCCGCCGGGGCCGCCACCGTTGCCGGTGCCGCCGAGCAGCCGGCCGAGGCCGTTGTAGCCCAGCGCGAGCTCGAGCAGCGAGTTCGTCGTCGATCCTCCGATGTAGGGCCGGTCGGACGCGGGCCACAGCTCCACCAGCGCGATGAACCACCCCGCGGAGACGACCATCCCCGCCACCGCGGCGCCCATCTGCACGATCCGGGTCCGCAGCCGCGGCGAGCCGGCGACCAGGTACACCAGCCCGAGCGCCGGGACGACCAGCAGCGCCTGCCCCATCTTCGTGAGGAACGCGAACCCGACCGCCGACCCGGCCGCGACCAGCCACCAGGTGGACGCCCGCACCGAGGCGGCGTCGACGGCGCGCGAGCCGGCCCAGGCCGCGGCGACCAGCAGCAGCGTCAGCAGCGCGTCCGGGTTGTCGAACCGGAACATCAGCACCGCGGACGGTGTCAGCGCCAGCGCTGCACCGGCGAACAGTCCCGCGGCGGGCCCGGCCCACCGCTGCACCGTGGAGTGCAGCAGCCCCACCGCCGCCACACCCATCAGAGCCTGCGGCACGAGCAGGCTCCACGACGAGAACCCGAACAGCCGCGCCGAGGCCACCATCACCCACAGCGCCGCGGGCGGCTTGTCGACGGTGATCGCGTTCCCGGAGTCCAGCGACCCGAACAGCCATGCCTTCCACGACTGCGTCCCGGCCTGCACCGCGGCGGCGTAGAAGTCGTTGGCATGGCCCGAGGCCGACAGGTTCCACAGGTAGAGCACTGCGGTCGCGGCGAGCAGTACCAGCAGCCCCGGCCGCGCCCAGCGCGGACCGTCGTGGGGCCCGCGGAGCAGCCGCGCCACCCGCCCGGGCGGCGCGACGGACGGGCCGGAGCCGGTGGGCGGGACGGGTGGGGGACGGACGGCGGCGGGGTGTCGCGGTGCCGTCCTGGTCGGACCGGGGTCGCGGTGCTCACGGGGGTCTCCTCGAGTCGTTGAGGTACGCGGACCACCGTCGTCCGCGGCGCTGTCGCACTCCTGTCCGGTTCCTGTGCGCGGTCTGTGAGCGATGAGTTCCGGGCGCGACGCCGGTCACGCCTCACATGACCGAGCCGATCACCGCCGCCCTGCCCCCCGTCGTCGACACCGCCACCTGGGAGCGCGAGCTCGCCGCGCTGCGCGTCCGTGAGAAGGCCGCCACCCGCGAGCTCGACGCCATCGCCGCCGCCCGTCGCCGGCTGCCGATGGTCGAGATGCCCGACTACGTCCTGCGCGGAGAGGACGGCCCCGTCCGCCTCGCCGAGATCTTCGACGGCCACCCGCAGCTGATCGTCTACAGCCACATGTGGCACGACGGCGCCGACTGGCAGTGCGGCGGGTGCACGGGGTTCACCTCGCAGTTCACCCGGCTCGCCGGTCTGGAGAAGTTCGACGCCCGCTTCGTCATCGTCACCCAGGGCCCGATCGACGAGGCGCTGGCCTACCGGCGTCGCGTCGGCAACACCATGACCTGGTACTCGACGGCCGACAGCAGCTTCGGCACCGACGTCGGCGCCCCGCCCGGGGGCGGCTTCGCGGTCAACGTGTTCCTGCGCGACGGCGACCGCGTCTTCCGCACCTGGCACACCGACGGCCGCGGCACCGAGCAGCTGTCCTACCTGTTCCCGCTGGTCGACGTGCTGCCCTACGGCCGCCAGGAGGTCTGGCAGGACTCGCCGCAGGGCTGGCCGCAGGGCCCCACCTACAGCCGGTGGGCCGGGCCGCAGGAGATCGCCGCCGCCTACGGCGAGGGCTGAGCCCGCGCCCGTACCCCGGCCAGGACGGTGTCGACGACCGCCACCGCGTGACCCCGGGCGTCGTCGCGGGCGGCAAGGTGTGCGGGGGTGGTCGCGACGTGGTTGCGCACCGCCCCCGCGACCAGGTCCGCGACCAGCGCCACCGACGTCCCGGCCGGGAGCTCGCCGCGCTCGATACCGCGGCGCACCATCGTCCGGGCGCCGCGGACGTGCTCGGGATAGGCGTCGTCGGCGAGCGCCCCCGCGATCTCCGGGACCCGGTGGGAGTCGACGAGCAGCCGCTCGACCAGCCGGCCGTCGTCGCTCGTGGCGAACGCCGTCCACAGCTCGGCGAAGGTCACCAGGTCCTCGCGCAGCGAGCCGGTGTCGATGTCGGCGACGAAGCGGGCCCGGTCGCGCACCGCCGCCACGAGCAGCGCCGCCCGGGTCGGCCAGCGCAGGTACAGCGACCCCTTCCCGATCGACGACCGGCGGGCCACCTCCTCCAGCGACAGCCCGGACCAGCCGCGCTCGCCGTAGACCTCGCGGGCGGCGGCGAGGGCGCGACGGTCGACGTCCGGGTCGCGCGGACGTCCGCTGCGGCGCGACGGCGGGGGCACGGCGGCGATCCTGCCAGACGGTGCTGTGACCACCGACCCACTTCTGGACGGTGTCCGTCCGTAATACGCTCACCGGTGTGATCAGGACAGCGCTGACCGATCTGCTGGGCGTCGAGCACCCGATCGTCGGGTTCAACCGGTCCCCCGCGGTGGTGACCGAGGTGAGCCGCGCCGGGGGGTTCGGGGTGCTCGCCGCGGTCTCCTACACCGCCGAGGAGCTCGACGCGCAGCTGACCTGGATCGAGGAGCAGCTCGACGGGCGGCCCTACGGGGTCGACCTGCTCGTCCCGGAGAAGACCGCCGACACCGGGGCCGACCGGGAGGACCTCGTCGCCGCGCTGCGTGCGCAGCTCCCGGCCGAGCACCTCGCCTTCGTCGACGACCTGCTCGACCGCTACGGCATCCCGCGGGTGCCGGTCGACCCCGGGCGCGACGCGATCGCGGCGGGGATGAGCCGGCGCGGCGCCGAGGCGCAGCTCGACGCGGTGTTCGCCCACCGGCCGGCGCTCGTCGCGAACGCGCTCGGCACCGCGCCGCCGCACCTCGTGGAGCGCGCGCACGACGCCGGGACGGTCGTCGCCGCGCTGGTCGGGACCCGCAGGCACGCCGAACGGCAGCTCGCGGCCGGGGTCGACGTGCTCGTCGCGCAGGGCACCGAGGCCGGTGGGCACACCGGCACCATCGCGACGACGGTGCTGACCCCGGAGATCGTCGGTGTCGCCGGGGACCGGCCGGTGCTGGCCGCGGGCGGCATCGCCTCGGGCGACCAGATGGCCGCCGCGCTCGCGCTCGGCGCGGCCGGGGTGTGGTGCGGCTCGGTGTGGCTGTCCAGTGTGGAGGACGTGGCGCCGGAGTCGGTGAAGCGCAAGTTCCTCGCCGCGGGCAGCGGCGACACCGTCCGCTCCCCCGCCCGGACCGGCAAGCCCGCCCGGCAGCTGCGCAGCGCCTACCACGACGCGTGGTCCGCACCCGGCGCGCCGGCGCCGCTGCCGATGCCGCTGCAGCCGCTGCTGACCCTGCAGGCCTGGTCGAGCATCGACGCCGCCGCCGACGCCGGGAACCCCGGCGCGACAGAGCTGCAGTCGTTCTTCGTCGGGCAGGTCGTCGGCGCGTTCACCGAGCTGCGCGGCGCGGGCGAGATCACCCGGGAGATGGCGCACGACTGCGAGCAGCGCATCGCCGCGCTCGCGGGGCTGGTCGGATGAGCCTCGACCCGCGGACACCCGTCGTCGTCGGGGTCGGGGAGGCCTCCGAGCGGATCGGCGAGCCCGGTTACGCCGCGCTGTCACCGGTCGGGCTCGGTGCCGCCGCGGCCGCCGCGGCGCTCGTCGACACCGGTGCGGACCCGGCCGCGGTGGCGGCGGCGCTGACCGTCGTCGCGGGGGTGCGGCAGTTCGAGATGTCGGTGCCCGGGGCGGTCGCGCCGCTGGGCCGGGCGGACAACTACCCGCGCGCGGTCGCCCGCCGCGTCGGCGCCGACCCGCGGCGGGCGGTGCTCGACGTCGTCGGCGGGCAGTCCCCGCAGCGGCTCGTCGGCGAGTTCGCCGGCGCGATCGCCCGCGGGGAGGCCGGGGCGGTGCTGCTCGTCGGGGCCGAGGCGATGTCGACCGTGCGGGACCTGATGTCGCGCCCCGAGGCCGAGCGGCCCGACCACGGCGAGCACGTCGGCGGCACGCTGGAGGACCGCGGGTACGGCTCGGAGCTGCGCAGCCCGGTCGCCGAGGCGCACGGCGTGCTCTCCCCCGCCGCCTACTACGCGCTGTGCGAGAACGCCCGCCGCGCCCGGCTCGGCCTCGGCCGGGACGCCCACGCCCACGGGATGGGCGAGCTGTTCGCTCCGTTCACCCGGGTCGCCGCCGGGCACCCGCACGCCGCCGCGCCGCGGGTCCGAACGCCCGAGGAACTCGTCACGACCGACGACCGCAACCGGATGATCACCGATCCGTACCCGCGGTTCCTCGTCTCGCGCGACCAGGTCAACCAGGGCGCCGCGGTCGTCCTCACCTCGGTCGGCACCGCCCACGACCTGGGGATCGACCCGCAGCGGTGGGTGTTCCTGCACGGCCACGCCGACCTCACCGAGCGCGCCGTGCTCGACCGCCCCGACCTGGGCGCCTACCCGGCCGCCGAGGCCGCCGTCCGGCACGCCCTGGACCGCGCCGGGACCCGCGTGGACGACCTCGCCGCGATCGACCTGTACTCCTGCTTCCCGATCGCGGTGTCCTCGGTCGCCGACCCCCTCGGGCTGGCCGCCGACGACCCGCGCGGGCTCACGGTCACCGGTGGGCTGCCGTTCTTCGGCGGGCCGGGGAACGACTACTCGATGCACGCGGTCGCCGAGGTCGTGCGACGCCTGCGGGCCGACCCGGGTACGTACGGCCTGGTCGGCGCGAACGGCGGGTTCCTGTCCAAGTACTCCGCCGGGGTCTACTCCACCCGCCCCGCCCCCTGGCGCGACGACGACAGCGCCGCGCTCCAGGCCCGGCTCGACGCCGTTCCCACCGTCCCGACGACGACCGCCGCCGACGGCGCGGCGACCGTCGAGACCTGGACGGTGCGCCACGACCGCGACGGCAGCCGGCACGCGGTCGTCGTCGGCAGGCTCGACGACGGCGGTGCGCGGTTCATCGGGTGCGGTCGCGACGACGAGCTGCCGGAGCTGCTCGCCGGCGACCCGGCCGGGGCGGCGGTACGGGTCCGGCCAGACGGGAAGCTGACGATCGTCACGCCGCGCTGACGGGTATCCGGGCCCCGTGACCGCGAGGTCGCCGAGCGCGAGCCGTCACGTCGCTGCGACACCGGACCGGCGCACGGCCGCCGTCGAGGGCTGAGCCACCTCCCCCAGGGCCGTGCCGAGGATGTCCACGCCGCGGCGGATCTCGGCCTCGGTCGCGGTCAGCGGCGGCGCGATCCGGAACGTCCCGCCCATGCCGGGCAGCTGCACGATGTTCATGTGCAGCCCCAGCTCGGCGCACCGCGCGGTGACGGCCGCCCCGAGCGCGTCGGTGTCGGAGCCCGCCAGCTCCAGGCCCACCAGTAGGCCGCGGCCGCGGACGTCGCCGATCATCCCGGTCGTGCGGGCCAGGTCCCGCAGGCCGTCCTGCAGCAGCGTGCCCAACTCGCGGGCGCGCAGGTCGAGCCGGTCGCGGGTGAGCACGTCGAGCACGGTGAGCCCGACCGCCGCCGGGAGGGGGTCGTTGACGTGGGTGGTGAAGAACAGGAAGCCGCGCTCGTGCGCGACCTTCTCGATCGCGGCCGTGGTGAGGACGGCGGCGAGCGGCAGGCCGGCCCCGAGCGTCTTCGACAGCGTGAGGATGTCGGGGACCACCCCGTCGCGCTGGTGGGCGTACCAGTCGCCGGTGCGGCACAGACCCGTCTGGGCCTCGTCGAGGATCAGCAGCATGCCGCGCTCGTGGCACTTGTCGCGCAGCGCCGCCAGGTAGCCCGGCGGCAGGTCGACGACCCCGCCGGAGGACAGGACCGGCTCGACGATGCAGGCGGCGAGGCTGCCGACGGACTGGGCGTCGATCAGGGCGAACCCGAGGTCGAGCTGGCGGCGCCAGTCGAGCTCCCCGGCGTCGTCGACGAGGTCGGGGCGGTAGCGGTCGGGCACCGGCAGCGCGAAGTTGCCGGGGGCGGCGGGCCCGTACCCGGCGCGGCCGGCGACGTAGGTCGCGTTCGCCGCGGCCTGGGTCATGCCGTGCCAGGACCGGGTGAAGGAGACGATCTCGTGCCGGCCGGTGACGAGCTTGGCCATCCGGATCGCGGCCTCGTTGGACTCCGCACCGGTGGTCAGCAGCATCGCCCGGTCCAGTCCGCCGCCGACCGAGGCGCACAGCCGCTCGCACAGCTCCAGCACCGGCCGCGACAGCATTCCGCTGTAGAGGTGGTCGAGCCGGCCGACCTGGTCGCGGACGGTCGCGACGATCTCCGGGTGCGAGTGCCCGAGGATCGCGCTCATCTGCCCGGAGGTGAAGTCGAGCAGCTCCCGGCCGTCCTCGGTGGTGACGGTGCTCCCCTGGGCCCGGGCGATCACGCCGGGGGTGAAGCCGCCGCGGCCGGAGTAGCGGATGAGGTGCTCGGTCACAGCCAGGTCCTCTCGCGGGCCCGGACGGTCCGGGCGACGGTGTCGTTGACCGGGGTCGGGACGCCGAGCCGGGCGCCCTCGCGGGCCACCGCCCCGTTGATGGCGTCGACCTCGCAGCGGTGCCGGGCGAGCGCGTCGAGCAGCATCGACGGGCGGGCGTGCGGGATGGCGCCGCCGAGCCGGCGGACGTGGTCGATCGGGTCGCCGACCTGCAGGGTCACCCCGGACGCCGCCGCCACCGCGACGGCCTCGGCCGCGCAGGCGCGGGCGACGGCCCAGGCGTCGGGGTCCTCGAGCACCCCGCCGATGGTGAGCCCGGTCAGGCAGGTCGAGCCGGAGAACGCCGCGTTCATGACCAGTTTCTCCCACACCATCCGGCCCAGGTCGGTGTGGAGCGCGACCCCGAAGCCCGACGAGCGCCAGATCTCCGCCGAGGCCTCCAGCTGTGCCGCGGGCAGCCCGTCGTAGGAGCCGAAGCGGACCATCTCCATGCCGTTGTGGTGCGCGACGCCCGGCTCGGGCAGCGACGCCCCGAACCCGCCGACGACGCCGACCGCGATCCGCCCCGGGTCCAGCTCGGCGGCCGCGACCTCCGGGGAACCGAGCCCGTTCTGGATGGTCTGCACGACGGTGCCCGGGCCGACCAGGTGCGCGCACGACCGCGCGGCGACGGCGACGTCGTAGGCCTTGGTCGCGACGACCACCAGGTCCGCGGGCCGGTCGAGGGCGACGTCGGCGGCGTCGAGGACCGCCGAGGCGAGTGCGACCGTGCGGTCACCGCTGTGCCCGGTCACCCGCAGGCCGCGTTCCCGCAGTGCCGCGGTGTGCCCGGCACGCCGGCAGACGGCGTGCACCTCGTGCCCGGCGTCGGCCATCAGCCCGGCGTACACCGAGCCCATCGCGCCGCAGCCGACGATCACCACCACCGCCATGCCGACCTCCTCCGGCGCAGTCTGGCATCACGGGGACCGTCCGGTCAGCCCGCCGACGGTGCCGCGATCCGCACCCCGTGCCCGGCGGCGTGCGCGGCGACCGCGTCCGGCGCGGGCGGGCCGGAGCGCCCGAGCTCGCTCATCCCGCGCAGGAACGGCACCTGCGTCGCCCCCGTCACCAGCACGACCAGCCGGGCGTCGGTGTCGACCCGGTAGCGGTGCAGCACCCCGGCCGGGACGTGCGCGACGTCCCCGGCGCGCAGCCGGTGGGTGACACCGCCGAGGTCCACATGGAGCTCGCCCGCGGCCAGGTAGAACACCTTGTCCGCGGACAGCGTGTGCGGCGGCGACGCGGCCCCGGGGCCCAGCGTCAGCTCGAGTGCCTCCCAGGCGTCGCCGGTGTCGGCGCCGGTCGCGAGCGGGACGGCCCGGGTGTGCGGCATGCCGAACGCGTCGGCGTCGTCAGTCGTGATGATCCTGGCTTCCATGGCGGCCTCCTGTGGGGTGTGCTGCTGGGACGACGGTAGGGAGCGGCAGGTGCCGGTCCCATCCCTGCTTCCAGGGGCGTGGCCCCGTGGCCGACCACGCCGAGCTGCGTCGTCGTGCCGCCGCGGCGCTCGCCCGCCGGGTCCCCGCCGACCTCGCGGTGTGGGCGGTGCTGGACCCGGCGACGCTGCTGTGGTCGGACTGCGTGCTGGTGGGCGTCGAGCGCGACGTGGCGTTCGAGAACGCGGTGTTCGACAACGAGTACCGCGTCGACGACGTGTTGAAGCTGACCGACGTCGCCGCGACCGGCCGGGCCGGGGCGCTCAGCGCCGTCACCGGCGGCGACCCGGCAGCCAGCGCCCGCTACCGCGACGTCCTGGCCCCGCGCGGGTTCACCGACGAGCTGCGGGTACCGCTGCACGACGGCCGCACCACCTGGGGCGCGGCGGTGCTGCTGCGGGCGGGCGGCACGTTCGCCGCCGCGGACGTCGCCGCGGCCTCGGCGGTCGCCCGCCCGCTCGGCGAGGCCCTGCGCGACACGCTGGTGCGGACGGGGCGCGACCTGGTCGGCGGTGCCCCGGCCGGGACGATCCTCACCGACGCCGACGGCCGGGTGCTCGACCTGTCCGACGACGCCCGTGCCCTGCTCGGCGGCGACGCCGTCCCGCAGGTGGTGCAGGCGGTCGCGGCGCGCCGGGCCGCGGGCCTGCCGGCCGAGGGCACGGTCCCGCTGACCGACGGCCGGTGGCTGTCGTTCCGGGCGTCGCCGCTGGGTGGGGCGCTCGCCGTCGTCGTGGAGGAGGTGCGCCCGCACCAGGTCGCCGACCTCGTGGTGCGCAGCAAGGGCCTCACCCCGCGTGAACGGCAGGTGCTCGCCGCGCTCGCCCGGGGGGCGTCGAACCGGCGGATCGCCCGCGAGTGCGGGATGAGCGAGTACACGGTGCTCGACCACGTCAAGCGGCTGTTCGCGAAGTTCGGGGTGTCCGGGCGCGGCGAGCTGACCGCGGCACTGTTCTTCGACCACTACGCCGAGGCCCACTCGGGACGCTGACCCGCCGGATACGGCAGGCTGCAGGAAGGAGCAGGAACCGGACGAGGGGGACGTCGTGACCTGGAGTACCCGTGAGGTGGCCGAGCTGGCGGGGACCAGCCTGCGGGCGGTGCGGCACTACCACGACATCGGGCTGCTGGCCGAGCCCGATCGGCGCGCGAACGGCTACAAGCAGTACGGGGTGGCGCACCTGGTCCGGCTGCTGCGGATCAAGCGGCTCGTCGACCTGGGGTTCTCGCTGACCCAGATCTCCGAGATGAACGACGCCGACGCCCACCCGGAGGAGGCCGCCCGCGCGCTGGACGCCGAGCTGGCCGCCACCATCGAGCGGCTGCAGCAGGCCCGCACCGAGCTGGCCCTGATCCTGGACGGTGCCGCGCCCACCGACCTGCCCACCGAGTTCGCCGCGGCCGCCGACCAGCCGATGTCCGAGGCCGACCGGTCGCTCACCCTCGTCCTTCCGCGGGTGCTGGGCTCGGAGCGGCTGCAGGCCGTCGCGGACATGCTGGCCGACGCCCGCCCGGACCCGACGCAGAACCGGTTCGACACGCTCCCGGCCGACGCCGACGAGACCACCCGCCAGGAGCTCGCCGACCGGATGGTGCCCTACATGCGCGCGCTCTACGAGACCCATCCCGGCCTGGTCGCGCCGAACACCGACGCACCCGTCGGCGAGCAGCGGGCGGAGCAGACCCTCGGCCGGGCGATGCGGGAGCTGTACAACCGCGCCCAGCTCGACGTGCTCGTGCGCGCAGGGAAGGCACTCGCCGCGGAGCGCGACGCGGACTGACCCACCCGCCTGAGCCGCCGGGCTGCAGGTCCCGCTCCGCCCGCTCGGCCGGCAGGAGCTTCCGTGTCTGCCCCGACGGGGTCAGCGCGATCTCGTCGACGGCGATCTCCGCGCTGGGCTCGACGCGGAGCTGGCCCCGCCGCCCTGAGCCCGCCCGCGCTCAGGCGTGCCGGACGCACGCCCGCCCGACCGCCCGCGCCGGTCCGCGCAGCGGGGCGCCGACCCCGGCCGGCACGGGCACCGGCACCGGACGGGCGAGGGGCGCGGCCAGCACCACGTCCGGCAGCACCGTCCCCGGCCCCAGGTGCACGTGCTCGCCGAAGGGCGCGGGCCCGGCGACGGCCGGTGCGGCGACGAGCAGGTGCGTCCCGGCCGGCACGCGGACGGCGAACCCGCCGTCGTCGCCGGTGGTGACGCGGTCCAGCTGACGGCCCGCCCCGTCGACGACGGTGACCGTCGCCGCGGCGGGTGCGCCGTCGGGTCCGCGGACCCGCCCGACCGTGGCCGGGGCGGGCCCGTTCTCGCCGGTCTCCAGCAGCGCCGGGAGCTCGGCGGCCAGCAGCCCGGCCTCGCGGGCGAGCGCGGCGCCGCGTCCGGTCCCGCCGGCCGGGCCGATCAGCAGGTCGAGCACGGCCGCGCAGCTGCCCGCGGGCACCGGCCGCCCGGCGACGGCGTCCGCGGTGAGCTGCGCCAGGCGCGCACAGCCCGCGGTCAGCGCCGGGGTCCCCGACACCCCTTCGGCGGAGCGGGCCAGGCGCCGCGCGTGTTCGGCGACGGCGGTGCAGGCGGTCAGCCCGTGCACGACGTCGCGGTGGGTGGAGCCCAGCCAGGTCCGGGTCAGCGGACGCCCCAGCAGCAGCGTCTGATGCAGCGCGGCGTCGAGTGCGCGCGCCCCGGCACGCAGGTCCTCGCACGGGCCGGGCCGGCGCAGCGCCCGGTCGACCGTGCCCAGCAGCTCGGCCAGCGCGTCGAGCAGCCCGCGGCGGGCCTCCTCGGCGGCGGACCGGGTGCGGGTGGGCAGCACGAGCACCGACACCGCGCAGCCGATCAGACCGCCGACCACGGTCTCCTCCAGGCGCAGCACCATCAGGTCCACCGTGAAGGTGCCGAGCAGCGCGTAGAGCTCGCCGAGCATCAGCGTGATGAAGAAGATCATCAGCGCGTAGGAGAGCCGGAACAGGTAGAGCGCGCCGAAGATGCTGAGCAGGATCACCGGCAGCACCACGGCGACGTCGGGTCCCAGCACCGGCACCAGCGCGATCGCGCCGACCAGGCCGATCATGGTGCCGACGATGCGGTGCGCGGCCTTCCGCACCGTCTCGGCGACGGTCGCGGTGCCGGTGAAGGCGATGAACGCGGCCAGCACCGCCCAGTAGTAGCGCTGCTCGGACAGCGCGTCGCCCACCGCGATCGCGACCGCGGTGGCCACCGCGACCTGCACGGCCTGGCGGGTGGTCAGCGACAGCCGCGAGGCGGGACGGCCGGGGTCCGGCGGGCGGTGCAGCCGGGTCACCGTGCCCGCCGAGCCGGGCAGGTTGCCCGCGAAGAGCTGGACCGCGGGGGCGAACGCGGCTGCCTCCCCGACCGTCGCGGGACCTCCCTCCGGCGCGGTGTCGAGGGCGCCCTCCGGCGCGGTGTCGAGGGCGGCGGTCCAGTCGGCACGGGCGTCGGCGAGCACCGTGGCGTCGACGGCGAGCCGGCGCGGACCCGGGGCCGCCACCCGGTCGGCGACCCGTCCGGCCCGCTCGCGCACCGCGTCCCAGCGGCCGCCGTGCAGCGCGGTGAGGACCGCGCGGGCGTCGTCGCAGTCCAGGGCGCCGGGGCCGACCCGGGTCAGCGCGGTGACGGCCAGCTCGGCGTCGAACACCGCCCGGCGGACGATCCGGGCGGCGTCGTCGTCGGCGACGGCGGCCGGGGTCCCCAGCTGCCCGTCGATGACCAGCGCGGCCTCGTTCACCCGGACCAGAAGGCTCGCCAGCCGGGCCTCGGCGCGCTCCCGCTCCGCGGTGCCGAGGGCGTGCCCGTCGAGGGCCAGCACGGTCCCGGCGAGACCGGCGAGCCGCGCCTCGAACGAGCGCAGCATCCGGCGCAGCACCCGGTCGTTGCGGATCGGGAGCAGCACCAGCGTCAGCAGCATCACCCAGACGATCGCGACCGCGACGACGAACGCGACCCCCGGCAGCATCTCCGGACGCAGGCTCAGGAACAGGGCGAAGAAGTAGCCCATGAACCCGCCCATGCCGCACACGAAGTACCGCAGCCCGAAGCGGCGTACCCAGACCGCGACGAACACCACCACGACGAACGCGGTCAGCGACGCGAGCCGGTTCCGGTCGACGAGCAGCGCCACGCCCATCCCGGCGAGCATCGACAGGGCCAGGAAGCACAGCGTGACCGCCTGCCCTGCGCGGGTGGCGTCGACGACCCCGAACGAGGCCAGCATCGCCACCACCGCCCCGAGCATCATCGGCACCAGTGGCGGGGTGCCCGTCGTCGTCGCGACGAGGTACTCCACACCCAGCGTGCTGGCGATCGCCAGCACGGCGCGGACCGCCGAGACGAGCCGGACGAGGCCGGGGTCGGAGGCGACGAACCGGTCACGGGCCCGGAGGAGGCGGTCGGACGCGGTCGGCACAGTCCGTTGCATATGCTAACGGTATACCGGATCGTGATCTTCGCGCATCCCGGGCCCGCCGGACGTAGCGTGGGCGCCCAGGACCGATCACGGAGGTGGCGGGTGCGCGGGTACGGGTTCGTGGCGGCGGGTGGCCCGGAGCAGCAGGGGTTCGTCGAGGTCTCAGAGCCGCGGCCCGGGCCGGGTGAGCTGCTCGTGCGGGTCCGGGCGGCCGGGGTCAACCCGGGCGACTGGCGGATGCGCGACGGCGACTACGGCGTCGCCGGGCCCGCGGTGCTCGGCCGCGAGGTCGCCGGGACCGTGCTGGAGGTCGGCGACGGCGTCACCGGGTTCGCCCCCGGCGACGAGGTGTTCGGCGGCTGCCCGGACATGCAGGGCGGCTGGGCGCCGCGGGCGCGGGTCACCGCCGGGTTCGCCGCGCACCGCCCGCCGGAGGTCTCGCCCGAGCAGGCGGCGGCGCTGCCGGTCGCCGCGGGCACCGCCTGGGACACCCTCACGAACCTCGACCTGCCCGCCGGGGCGACGCTGCTGGTCAACGGGGCGGGCGGCGGGGTCGGCCTGCCGCTGGTGCAGCTGGCCCGCCGCCGTGGGCTGACGGTCGTCGGCACGGCGAGCCCCGGCAAGCACGCCCTGCTCGCCGGGTTCGGCGCCGTCCCGGTGGCCTACGGCGACGGCGTCGCCGACCGGATCCGCGCGGCCGCGCCCGGCGGCGTCGACGGCGCCCTGGACCTGGTCGGCGGCGACGCCCTGCGCGCGGTGGCCGGGCTCGTCCCGCCCGCGACGCTGTACTCGATCGCGGACAAGCCGCTGGTCGCGCAGCTGGGCGGCCGCGACGTCACCCGCGACCGCAGCACCGCGGTGCTCGACGCGCTCGCCGCCCTCGTCGCGGCCGGGGAGCTCGACCCGCTGGTGCGCGAGGTCCGGCCGCTGGCCGAGGCCGGGGCGGCGCTCGCCCTGGTCGAACAGGGTCACGTGACCGGCAAGGTCGTCCTGGTGCTCTAGTCCCGACGGAACAGGAACAGCCCGTAGCGGTGCTCGTCGTCGACCCACTCGGCCTCGGCCCGCAACCCGTGCCGGGCCACGTCGGTGCGCAGCCGGTCGGGCTCGAACTTCGCCTAGAACCCGACGTTGAGGCTGTCGCCGCGACGCAGCTCCAGCGTCCGGTCCAGGCCCGGCAGCACCACGGTCTGGTCCCGGCGCGCCCACAGCCGCCCGTCGACGACGTCGGCGGCGGCGTCGTAGTGCGCCGCCGGGTGCACCGCGTCGAGGGCGACGCTCCCGCCGAACCGGCGTGCCAGGTGGTCGAGGTGGTTGAGCCGGAACCGGGCGAAGGCGTCGTGTCCGGGCGGGTCGTTGTAGCAGGACTCGAACACCGCGGCGGGCTTGACGAGGTCCGCGGACACCAGCAGCGCGTCGCCGGGGCGCAGCGTGGCGCCGATCCGGGCGAGCAGCGCGGAGCGCTCGTCGGCCGTGGTGTTGCCGATGTTGGCGCCGAGGAACAGCACCGCCACCGGGGCGCCGCCGTCGTCGCGCAGCCGGTCGAGGCCGGCCTCGTAACGCCCCCACAGCCCGGTGACGGTCAGCCCCGGCAGGTCCGCCATGCGTTCGGCGCTGAGCACGAGCATCTCGCGGCTCACGTCGATCGGCAGGTAGGTCGTCGGCCGGGCCGCCGAGCAGTGTTCGAGCAGCAGCCGCGTCTTCTTCGCGCTCCCGGACCCGAGCTCGGCGACGCGTGGGCAGCCCAGCCGGGCCGCGATGTCGGTGCCGTACCGCTCCAGGAGCGCCCGCTCGCACCGGGTCAGGTAGTAGGTCGGCAGCTCGGTGATCTGTTCGAACAGCTCCGAGCCGAGCGCGTCGTAGCCGAACCAGGGCGGGATCCGCGGCAGCGGCTCGGCGAGGCGGGCGCGCAGCTCGTCGGTGTCGTCCCAGAAGGAGCCCTGTTCCAGCTCGACCGGGGCGGCGGTCACCGGCCCGGCCCGTCGTCGAGCGGCCGGCGCAGGCTCGGCTCCCCCGCCGCCCAGCGGGCCAGCACGTGCCCGCCGAGCCGGTCGCCGAGCAGCCCGGCGGCCCGGATCCCGAACACGACGTCGGCGGCCAGGCCGGGCTCGGTCCGCAGCAGCGGGGCGAGGACGTCGCGGCGCACGACCTGCTCGTGCACGGCGTCGGCCTCCACGTGCTCGTCGTAGAAGCGGAGGGCGGCGGGGCCGCAGCCGAGCCGGCGCATCGCGCGGACCAGGCGCTCCGATCCGGGCGAGGAGGTCAGCTCGACCAGCGCGAACTGCCCGACCAGCGCGCCGCGCAGGCTGCGCCGCAGCCCGCACAGCGACATGAAGTTGACCTCGGCGAGGGTCTCGGCACCGACGGCGTCGACGTGCGCGCCGTAGGCGTCGGACAGGCCGAGGTCGCGCATCATGCCGGCGAACAGCACGGCGTGCATGCCCGCGGCGTCGCCCGCGCCGTACTCGTCGTGCTCGACGGTGACCAAGCCCGCCTTGGCGGCCGGGGGCAGCCGCGGGATCACCCAGGCCTGCGGGTCGGCCTCCTTCAGGTGGTAGATCGAGCGGTGCACGACGTACTCGCGCAGCTGCCACAGCTCGCCGCGGCGCAGCAGGTGGTGGGTCACGCCGGTCTCCGCGCCCGGCCCGACCGGCTCGACGAGCAGCTCGGCGACGGTCGCGTCGACGTCGTCGCCGGGCGGGACCGCAGCACGCAGGGCGGCCAGGAACCGGTCCTCCAGCGCCACGCGCAGGCCGAGCAGCGCCACGTCCCACTCGTGCTCGTCGCCGACCCCGGCGAAGCCGCGGTAGTGCAGCTCGTAGCAGCAGTGCAGGGCCAGGTGCAGGTCCTCGCCCCACGGGTCGGCGTCGCCCGCGGCGGGCAGCGCGGCGGGATCCCCGCCCAGCCGGGCCAGGACGGCGCCGGACAGCGGGCCGCGCGCCGCCGGCAGCGGCGCGGTCCCGGTGCCCGGGTGCGGGGGTGCGGTCACGTCGGGTCCTCCTGTCGCACGCGGGTGCAGTGGCTGGTGTCGCAGAACGGCGGACGGCGGGTGCGCCGGCAGGTGCACAGCGCGGTGACCGGGCGCCGCGACGTCACCCGGGTGCCGTCGGGCAGCTCGACCTCCACCGGGCCGGTCACCAGGACCGGGCCGTCGTCGGTGAGCCGCACCCGGGCGGGCCCGGCGCCGGTCTCACGACCCACGGACGGCCTCGATCACCACGAGCTCCTCGTCGGCGGCGCCGGGCTCGACCAGGCCGCGGGCCTCGTGCAGCGCGGTACGGGCCCGCATCACCGGGCCGAGCGGGATCCGGGACCGGTCGGTGACCCGCACGGTGAGCCCGGCCGCGGCGAGCCGGTCCAGCGAGGCCTGCACCCCGGAGACCGCGCTGTGCACCATGAGCAGCGCGCCGCCCGGTCCGAGGTGGGCGGCGACGCCGTCGCAGATGCGGTCGATCACGGCGCGGCCGTCGCGGCCGCCGTCCCAGCTGCGGGCCCGGCGGTGGCGGACGAGCCGGTCGGTGTGCGACGGCACGTACGGCGGGTTGGCGGTGACGAGGTCGAACCGCCGGCCGTCGACGGGGCCGAACAGATCACCGCGGTGCACGGTCAGCGCAGTGCGGTGCAGCCGGGCGTTGACCCGTGCCGCGAGCACGGCGCGCCGTGACAGGTCGACCGCGGTGACCGCGCCGGCACCGCAGCGGGCCGCGGCGAGCGCCACGGTCCCGGTGCCGGTGCCCAGGTCGAGCACGGCCCCGCGGGCCCGCCCGGAGACGGCGACGGCGCGGGCCAGCATCTGCGAGTCCGACTGCGGGCGGTAGACCCCGGGCGGGGTCAGGAGCATGGGCGCCACGTCAGTGCGCGACCGTCTCGCGGGCCACCTCGGCGTGCCGGGTGCGGGCCGCGGTGAGCACGCCCGCCCGGTTCTTGTGCTGCTCCTCGTAGCGCAGCACGGCCTGCACGTCCTCGGGCGCGTCGAGCTCGCGGACGGCGCGGGCCGCGTCGGGGACGGACAGATCGTCGTAGCCGTCGACCGGGAGTTCGCCGGCGCCGAGCGCGCCGCGGGACCGGCGGGTGTCGTGCAGCGCCCGGGCGGCGTCGCCGGCCCGCTCGCGGCGGGCGATGTCCTCGGCGCGCTCCAGCGCGGCGTCCAGCCCGGAGCCGAGGACGTCGGCGGCGTCGCGCCCGGCGCGGTCGGCGCCGTCGCCGAGTGCCGACGCGGTGCGCCGCACCCGTTCCCCGGCCCGGGACAGCTCGTGCCCGGCCCGGTTCAGGCCGACGGCGCCGAGGCGGGCCGGGAGCCGCACGACGTCGGTGACGGCGCCGCGCACGACCTGCAGCGGGGTGGCCCGCAGCGGCGCGGGCCCGCCGACGGCCTCCTCGGCGAGCACGGTGGTCAGCCACTCGACGGTCTCGGTGTGGGCCTCGACGAGCTCGCCGGCGAGGCGGTGCACCCGGTCGGGCCCCGACGCGGTCAGCGCCTGCAGGTAGCGGGCGCGGTCCTGCAGCTGCCGCTCCAGCGCGAGGTCGCCGAGCAGCGCCTCGTCGAAGCGCTGGGCCTGCTCGACCTGGCTCTTCACGAACGCGAGGATCCGGCCGCCGACGGCACCGACCAGGTCGGGTACGGCGTCGAGCTCGCGCAGGGCGTCCTGGATGCGGCCGAGGCGGGCCTCGGCGCGGCGGGCGTTGTCGGTGAGCTCGCGGCGGGTCTCGTCGGTGCGGGCCTGCACGGTGCGCAGGCCCGCGATCCGGTTCTCGGTGCGGGTCAGCTGCTCCAGCACACGGAGCTGGGCGACCACGGCGGCGGTATCGGTCACGAACACGTCCTCTTGCGGCGACGACAGGGTCGCTCAGCGCCTACCCGCGATCCGCGGTCCCACTCCTCCCGATCGGTGCCGCTCCGGTCAGGTCACCGGAATGTTCAGCTCGGTGCGCAGGTCGGCGGGGTCCATGTCCGGCGACGGCTCGGTGAGGTAGACCTCCCAGAACACGTCGCCGCCGCGCAGGCCCTGGCCGGCGACCCACTCCCCCAGCCGCTGCCAGGCGGCGCCGAGCCCGTCGAACGACCCGGCGTGGACGACGCGGGCCACCCGGCAGGCGGGGAGCGAGCCGGCGACGACGTCGCCGTCCGGGGTGACCTCCCGGTCGGTGGGGAACCCCGTCTCGAGGTCGGCGGTCGTCGTCAGCGGCCCCCGGTACAGCGCGAACGCCGGTCCGGTCACCGTCACCCCCTGCCCCGAGACGGTCCCGGGGAGGACGGAGTAGGCGCGGTCGAAGAACGCGGGCAGGTCGGTGACCGGGACCGTGCCGCGGACGACGGCGGTGGGGCAGGCGGTGACCTCGAGGAGCTCGGGGGTGGTCATGGACGGGTCCTTCCGGCGGGGTGGGTGGTCCACCGGGGTGGACCGCGCCGGGTGTGCGGACTCATCGGTCCGCGCGGGGCGCGAGGTGGGTGGCGAGGAAGCGGTCGGCGGCCTCGAACATGGTGGCCAGGTTCTCCGGGTTGACGATGGCGTGCCCCTCGTCGTCGAACACCAGGTAGTCGACGTCGACCCCGCGTCCGCGTAGCGCCGCGACGAGGTTGTCGGACTCGGCGCGCACCACCCGGACGTCGTTGGCGCCCTGCACCACCATCAGCGGGGTGCGGATGTCGTCGGCCCGGGTGATCGGCGAGCGGGCCAGCATGTCGGCCTCCTGCGCCGGGTCGGCCGGGTCGCCGACGTAGCGGTACCAGTTGTTGACCAGGCCGGGCCGGGTGAACTCCGGCACGGTGCGCAGGAAGTCCGCCAGGTTCGAGATGCCGACGTACTCCACCGCCGCGGCGAAGCGGTCCGGGGTGAACGCGACCCCGACCAGGGTCGCGTAGCCACCGTAGGAGCCGCCGAACATCGCGACCCGGTCCGGGTCGGCGTACCCGCGGGCGACGGCCCAGTCGACGGCGTCGATCAGGTCGTCGTGCATGGCGCCGGCGAACTCCCCGACCGCGGCCTCCATGTGGGCGCGGCCGAACCCGTAGGACCCCCGGAACTGCGGCTGCAGCACCGCGTAGCCGCGGTTCGCCCACAGCTGCACGCTCGCGTCGAAGCCCCACCAGTCCCGGGCCCACGGCCCGCCGTGCGGCATCAGCACCAGCGGCAGCCCCTCGGGCGCGACGCCGACCGGCAGCGTCAGGTAGGCGGGCATCTCCCGTCCGTCGCGGGCGGTGATCGTGACCGCCTCGACCGGCGCGAGCTGTGCCGGGTCGAGGTCGGCGCGCGGGCGGAACAGCAGCCGCGACTCCCCCGTGGCGCGGTCGTGGAACCAGGTCTGGGGGTCGCGGTCGTGGACGAAGGTCGCGACCCAGCGTCGGCCCTCGACGTCGCCGGAGACACTGGACAGGTCGCCGTCGCACAGGTCGCGCAACGCGACGAGCACCTCGGCGAAGTCCGGGTCGACGGCCCGGATCTCCTGGCGCGCACCGAGGTAGCGGACGCCGAGCAGTTCCCCGGTGGCCCGGTGCCGGATCAGCGCCGACGGGAGGCTGGGGAAGATCTGGGCGCGGATGTCGATGTCGTGCTCGGGGTGCCGGTCGACCTCGGTGACCTCGCCGGTGGTGGTGTCGAGCCGGCCGAGGTGCAGCCGGTCGCCGTCGCCGTACGTGCCGACCCAGATGCCGGTGCCGTCCGGGGTCGGCTCGTAGGGGTACACGCCGATCGGATGGGCGTCACCGTCGACGGTCGCGACCAGGTCGTCGCCGCGCCACACCTGCGCGACGCCGTCCGCGGTGAGGGTCTCGCGCAGCAGCTCGTCGCCGACGAGGATCCAGCCGTCGCCGCCGCCGGGGCTCTGCGCGAGCACCGTCATCTCCCCGGTCGCGACCTCGAGCTCGCACAGGTCGAACTCCACGGGGTTGCGGGCGTTGCTCTGCAGCAGCAGCGTCCCGGGCCGCTCCGGGCGCTGCTCGAGGCCGAAGGTCGTCGCGCCCTCGAACGGGGTGAGGTCCACCGCGGGCGCGTCCGGCGCGGTCAGGTCGACGCGGAACACGTGCCAGTTCTCGTCGCCGCCGGTGTCCTGCAGGTAGAGGAGGTAGCGGGGATCGTCGGTCCAGAGGTAGCGCAGTACGGTGCGGGTCTCGTCGGCGGTGACACAGCGCTCACCGCTGCCGTCCACATCGGACACCCACACGTTCAGGCGTCCCTTCCACGGGGCCAGGAAGGCGATACGGGTGCCGTCCGGGGAGATCGTGGCGGCGGTGCGGTCGGGCATGCGCAGCAGGTCGCGGGCGGGGATCCGGTCGGGCAGGGCCATGGTGGTCTCCGGGGTCGGGGTGGCGGTCGGGATGGCGGTCGGGGCGGCGGTCACAACGCGGTCGGGATCCGGTGGCGGCGCAGCGGCCGCAGCCGTCGGCTCACCGGGCACCCGCCGTCGCCGGGGCCGGGGCGGCGGCGTCGCCCGTACCCGGCTCGCCGAGGTCACGGAACGCGGGCGCCACCAGCGCGACGAGCGCGGTGCCGACCGCGACCGCGGCGAGCGCGATCCCGGCGGCGCCGAGGCCGACCGCGGACGCCAGCGCCGCGACCGGCGCCGCGGTCAGTGCGGGCGCGGCGAGCAGCAGGGTGTTCTGCGCCCCGAGGACGCGGCCGCGCAGGGCGTCCGGGGTGGCCTCGATGGTGAGGACCCCGAGCACCGCGCCGACCGGGGCGTTGGTGAACCCCACGAGCGCGGCGGCGCCGAGCACCACCCACGGTGAGGCCAGGCTCCCGACCAGCGCGAAGCCGGTGCCGAAGCCGAGCATCCCGACCACGAACCAGGTCCGGCGCCGCACCCGGTTCACCAGCGCCGCGTACAGCACGGAGCCGGCCAGCCCGCCCGCGGCGAGCGCACTCAGCGTCAGCCCGGCGAGCGCGGGCAGGTCCAGCGCCGTGAAGTAGGCGGGCATCAGCGTCGTCTGCAGGGCCGCGATGACGGCGACCAGCACCGCCGACACCAGCGTCGCCCCGAGCACCAGCCGCTGCCCGGCGAGGAACACCCACGACGCCGCGAGATCCCGCACGGCCCTGCGCACCGCACCCCCCGGAGCGGTGCGCAGAACCCCCTCGACCCGTCCGGCCCGCGGGTCCAGCAGCGCCGCGGTCAGCGCCGCGAGCAGGCTCGTCGACGCGGTCACCACCAGCACCGTCGACGCCGGGCCGGCCAGCGCGACCAGCAGACCGCCGATCGCCGGGCCGGCCAGCAGCAGCACGTTGGCCAGGTTCTCCCGCAGCGCGATCAGGCGGTCCAGCCGGCCGGGCCGCGGGTCGAGCCGGACCAGTGCCGGCAGCAGGACCTCCTGCGCGGTCATCGCGGGCACCCGCACGACCGCGCCGAGCACGCCGAGCACCAGGAAGGCGGTCATGCCGAGCCCCCACAGCGCGTCGACGACCGGCAGCGCCGCCACCACCGCGGCCCCCAGGACCCCGGCGACGACCGTGACCAGCCTGCGGTCGACCCGGTCCACGACCAGCCCCGAGACCAGCCCGGTCAGCGCGGACGCCGTGGTCGTCACCGTCGCCAGCACGCCCGCGGCCAGCACGTCCCCGGTGCGCTGCAGGACCAGCAGCGGCAGGACCGCCGCCATGATCCCGCCGCCGAGCAGGGTCAGCCCGTAGGCGGCGAGCCACAGTGCCGGGCTGCGTCGCAGCGTGCTCACCGGACCAGGGCCTTGGTGCTGCGCCGGAACGCCCAGACGACCACCAGCGCGGCCAGCACGGTCAGCGGTGTGCCCATGGCGACCCGGGCGATGCCCAGCCCGCCGGTCGCCTCGGCGACGTAGAGCCACTGCTGGATCCCGAACCGCGCGCCGAGCACCAGCGCCGCGGCACCGGTGGCGAGGTCGTGGGCGCGCAGGACCGCGGGCGTCGAGCGCCAGGGGTGCGTGCCCCCGTGGACGGCGTTCCAGATCACGCCGGTGATCGGCCGGCGGGCCAGCAGCGACCCGGCCGTGACGACGAACCCGGCCAGGGAGGCCCAGATGCCGATCACGAAGAAGTCGCGCGCCGACCCGGTCCAGGCGACGATCCCGGCCGCCAGCGCGACGCCGAGCAGGCTGCCGACCGCCGAGCTGAACTTCTCCCGCTGCAGCAGCCGGTACCCGAACAGGGCCAGGCCGGTCGCGACGGCGATGCCGATGGTCAGCGGCAGGGACAGGAACGCGTTCGCCGTCACGAACACGATCACCGGGATCGTCGAGTAGACGAACCCCGCGGTCCCGCCCATCTGGTCGAGCAGGCTCGGGGTGGCTCGGTCGCGGGTCCTGTCGTGCTGCGGCTCGGTCATGGTCATGCCGTCCTCCCTCGTCGTGATGTGCTGCAACGAGGGAAGGCCGTGCCGCCACGGCACACTCAAGCCCGAGGGCCCATCCTGTGGTTCAGGTCACTGCCCGCTTGACCGTGCCGCGACGGCACGGTGTGGGCTCGCCCCATGACGTGGAGCACCCGGGAGATCGCCGAGCTGGCCGGCACCAGCCTGCGGGCGGTGCGGCACTACCACGAGGTGGGGTTGCTGACCGAGCCCGCACGACGGGCGAACGGCTACAAGCAGTACGGCGTCGAGCACCTGGTCCGGCTGCTGCGCATCAAGCGCCTGGCCGACCTCGGGTTCTCGCTGCCGCAGATCGCCGACACCCTCGACGACCGTGACCACCCCGAGCAGGCGCTGCGCACACTCGATGCCGAGCTGGCCGCCACCGTCGACCGGCTGCAGCGGGCGCGCGTCGAGCTCGCCGCGATCCTGGATCGGCGCGCACCGGCGGACCTGCCGGTCGAGCTGGTACCCGCGCAGGCGTCGTCGCTGACCGACGCGGACCGCTCGCTGGTACTGCTCATGACCCGGGTCATGGGGCCGCGCAAGCTCGCCGCGTACGGCGCGCTACTGCGCGACATGCCGGCCGACCCCACCGACGGCGAGTTCGACACGCTGCACGCCGACGCCGGGGAGGACGTCCGCCGCGACCTCGCCGAGCGCATGCTGCCGCACGTGCGTCGGGTGCAGGAGGCCCACCCGGAGCTGCGCGGCCCGGACGACGACGCCCCGCGCGGGGCCCGGGTGCTCGCCGAGACGACGAACGCGGCGATGCAGGAGCTGTACAACCCGGCCCAGGTCGACGTGCTCGTCCGGCTCGCGACGCTGCTGCGGGCCGACCACTGACCGCTGTCCATCACATGATCGATCGAGAGGGAGAGAGATGTTCGACCACAAGCTGCTGAAGTACAAGCTCGGCTGAAAGGGCTTCGACTACGCCGGGATGGAGCAGGAGCTGAACGAGCTCGGGACGCAGGGATGGGAGGCGGTGGGGACCCTCGTGCCCTCGTCGGGCAACGGGCAGGCGCTCGAGGTCGTGGTGATCATGAAGCGGGCGCGGGGGTGAGCGGACGGCCGGCGTCGATCCGGCCGGACCGGGTACCCGCGCGTGTGTCCGACTCCGCCCCACCACCCCGCCGGCATCCGTTCGACCTCGACCCGCGCTTCGGTGCGGCGCTGCTGCCGTTCGGGGTGTGCGACGCATCCGACGCCCACGTCGACCTCGACAGCGACGGCCTGCGGATCCGCTTCGGCCACTTCTCGCTCGTCACACCGGTCCGCAACCTCGCGGGGGCGCAGATCACCGGCCCGTTCCGCGCGGTGAAGGCGCTCGGCGTCCGGCTGTCGCTCGCCGACCGGGGCGTGACGTTCGGCAGCGCCACCGAGCGCGGGGTGTGCATCCGGTTCCACCGCCCCGTCCCGGCACTCGACCCACTCGGCGCGCTGCGCCACCCCGGGGTGACGGTGACCGTCGCCGACCCGGAGCGGCTGGCCGCGGCGGTGGAGCACCACGCCTCGCAGACCCGGCTCAGCACCGCACGCCGGGCGGATCCGACCCCGCAGCCGGGCCCGGTCCGCCGCGCCGGTGCGGTGGCGCGCTACCCCGCGGGCCTCGCGCTCGCCTCCACCCGCTACCTGCGCCGGCTCCCGCACGTCGACCGCACCGCGGAGACCGGCGACGCCTCCGACCTGCCACCGGCGCTGCCCGAGGAGTTCCTCGACGCGCACCTCAAGACCGTCGGGGAAGGCTCCGGCCCGCTGCTGCACCGCACCTTCACCGTCGACGTCCGCGGCAGTGACCTCGACGCCGCCGCCCTGATGGAACGGGTGTGCGCCGACCTCGACCGCGCCGCCCCCTCCGAGGTCGTCACCTTCCGCAAGAAGCGCGGCCGGCTCGGGGAGGTCTCGCCCGGCGACGAGTACGTCGTCCACATGCCCGCGCCCTGGGACGGCCCGGTGCGCGTGGTGCACCGTGACGCGACGTCGTTCCGCCTCGCGACCCTGGCCGGGCACCTGGAGGCCGGTCAGATCGAATTCTCGGCCCGCGACACAGGCCGGGGGCTCGAGTTCCGCATCGAGGCCTGGTCACGCCCCGGGGACCGCGCATCGGCGCTGGTGTTCGACGTGCTGCGGGTCGGGAAGGAGATCCAGCTACACATGTGGACGCACTTCTGCCTGCGCGCGGGAGACCTGTCGGGTGGGCGGGTCACCGACGGGGTGCGGGTGCGGACGCGGCGCGCGTCCTGGCCGCCGCGGGGTGGGCGGCGGGGCTGAGACCGCGAGCGGGGGCGGCGCACGGTCGGGTGACACGCCGGCCGGCCGGCGACGATGGGCGACGGTCCCCGTTCTGTCGGGGTGACCCGGCAAGCTGGCGCCGTGACCGAACCCCTGCGCGCCGGGGCGCACGAACGTCTGCGCACCGCCCGGCTCGACACCGCCCTCGCCGCCGTCGGCGACCTGACCCCGCGCTGGGACGAGGTCGAGGAGGCGACCCAGCCGCGGGTGCTGTCCCGTCACGTGGCCGCGGTCGTCGAGCAGGCGCTGGCCGACCGGGATCCGGAACAGCGGGTCGCGCTGGTCAACCGGCTGCTCGCCCAGGTCGAGCGCGAGGAACAGCTCTCCGCCGACCTGCAGCAGCTCATCGCGCTCACCCGGGAGATCGCACCCGGGGTGCACGAGGTCCGGCGCCCCCTGACCCCGCTGTCGGACGCGGCGCTGTTCACCAACGCCGCCGGCGAACCGAAGCTGCACACCGCGCTGCAGTCCGAGCTGTCCAGCGCCGACCGGGTCGACCTGCTGTGCGCGTTCATCCGCTGGCACGGCATCCGGCTGCTGGAGACCGAGCTCGACGTCCTGCACGAGCGTGGCGTCCCGTTCCGGGTCATCACCACCACCTACATGGGCGCCACCGAGCAGCGGGCGGTCGACGAGCTCGTCCGGCGGCACGGCGCCGAGATGAGGGTCAGCTACGCGAGCGCGACCACCCGGCTGCACGCGAAGGCGTGGCTGTTCCGCCGGGAGTCCGGCTTCGACACCGCGTTCGTCGGGAGCTCGAACCTGTCGCGGTCCGCGCTGGTCGACGGTCTGGAGTGGAACGTCCGGCTGTCCTCGGTGGCCACGCCGGAGCTGATCCGCAAGTTCACCTCGACGTTCGACTCCTACTGGGCTGCGCCCGACTTCGTCTCCTACGACCCGGACCTCCCCGCCGACTCGCAGCGTCTCGCCGACGCCCTGGGCCGTCACCAGGACGGCACCACCCCGTTGTCCGGGCTGGAGGTCCGCCCGTTCCCGCACCAGGAGCAGATCCTCGAAGCCCTCGCGACCGAACGCGAGGTGCACGACCGGCACCGCAACCTCGTCATCGCCGCGACCGGGACCGGCAAGACCGTCGTCGCGGCGCTGGACTACGCGCGGCTGCGCCACGCGCACCCGAGGCTGCTGTTCGTCGCGCACCGCAAGGAGATCCTCGACCAGTCCCGGCGCACCTACCGCACCGTGCTCGCCGACGGCGCCTTCGGCGAGACCTACGTCGGTGGGGACCGCCCGCAGCGCTGGAACCACGTGTTCGCCTCGGTGCAGTCACTGGCGTCCTACGGGGTGGAGAACATCCCGCCCGACCACTTCGACGTCGTCGTGATCGACGAGTTCCACCACGCGGCCTCGCCCACCTACCGCGCGTTGCTCGACCACCTGCGGCCCGCCGAGTTCCTGGGTCTGACCGCGACCCCCGAACGCTCCGACGGCGTCGACGTCCGTGACCTGTTCTTCGAGGGGCGTACCGCCGCCGAACTGCGCCTGTGGGATGCGTTGTCGGCGGACCTGCTGGTGCCCTTCCACTACTTCGGGGTCGCCGACGACGTCGACCTCACCGGGATCGAGTGGAAGCGCGGCAGCTACGACACCGTCTCCCTCGACGGCCTCTACACCGGCAACGACGCCCGCGCCGCCAAGGTCGTCCGCGAGACCCGTGCCAAGGTCACCGACGTGACCGCGATGCGGGCGCTCGGGTTCTGCGTCTCGGTCGCGCACGCCGAGTACATGGCGCGGGTGTTCACCGCGGCCGGCATCCCCAGCGAGGCGGTCACCGGGCAGACGGCCCGCGACGACCGTGACGGCGCCCTGCGGCGGCTGCGGGACCGTCGGGTGAACTGCCTGTTCGCCGTCAACGTGTTCAACGAGGGGCTCGACGTGCCGCAGGTCGACACCGTCCTGCTGCTGCGCCCCACCCAGAGCGCGACCGTGTTCCTCCAGCAGCTCGGCCGCGGGCTGCGACGCGCTCCGGACAAGGCGGTGCTCACCGTCCTGGACTTCATCGGCCAGCACCGCCGCGAGTTCCGCTTCGACCTGCGCCTCCGGGCTCTGACCGGCAGCAGCCGGGCCGGGGTCGTCCGCGACGTCGAGGAGGGCTTCCCGTTCCTGCCGTCCGGCTCGGCGATGGTGCTGGACCCGGTCGCCCGCGACATCGTGCTGGACAACGTGCGCAGCCGGCTCCGCCTGTCCCGCAGGGACCTCATCGCCGACGTCCGTTCGCACGGCGAGTCGGCCCTGGCCCGCTACCTGCACGAGTCCGGCGGCGAGCTGGCCGACGTCTACCGCGGCAAGGGCTCCTGGACGGCGCTCCGCCGGGACGCGGGCCTGACCGTCCCGGCCACCGGACCGGACGAGACCGCGCTGCTCCGGCGGCTCGCCATGCTGACCCACGTCGACGACCCCGAGCGGGCCGCCGTCTACGCCCGCGTCGCCGAGGCGGCCGGTCCGGGCTACGCCGAGCTGACCGAGCGCGAGCAGCGGCTGGCCCGGATGCTGTTCTTCCAGCTCTGGCCCGACCGCGGCGGGTTCGACAGCTACCAGGCCGGGGTCGACCACCTGCGCCGCCACCCCGCGGTCTGCGCCGAGATCCGCGAGCTGACCGCGTACACGCTCGACCAGGCCCGGCACCTGCCGCGCTCGCTGGGCGAGGGGCTGCAGAACGTGCCGCTGCAGAGCCACGCGCACTACCGGCGCGAGGAGATCCTGGCCGCCCTGGACTGGGCCTCCTTCGACCGCAAGGCATCCGGGCATGCGACCGGCGTGGTCTGGGCCGACGTCCCGCGGGTCGACGCGCTGCTGGTCAACCTGCACAAGACCGAGCGGGACTTCTCCCCCACCACGATGTACCGGGACTTCGCGCTGCAGCCCGACCTGTTCCACTGGGAGTCGCAGAACGCGGCCTCCCCGGAGACGGGGACGGGCCGGCGCTACCTGACCCACGCCGAGCAGGGCAGCCACGTGGTGCTGTTCGTACGGGACTCCCCCGGCGACGACATCGGCCCGGGCGCGCCGTTCCTGTGCCTCGGCGCCTGCCGGTACGTCTCCCACCAGGGCAGCAAGCCGATCGCGATCACCTGGAAGCTGCGCCGCGCGATGCCGGGCGAGACGTTCCGGGCGGCGAGCGTCGTGGCGTCCTGACCCGGAGCGGGTAACGTGCCGGAGGCGGCATCGCCGGCCGGGGACAGATCCGTCCGGACACTCGCCCTCCGGTTCAGCCTCCCCCACTCGACGCGGCGGCCGCGTTCTGCTGCTCCCACACCGAGAGCACGACCGCGACGACGAACAGCTGCGCCGGCAGGCTCAGACCCGGCAAGGTCGCTTCGGCCCCGCCGCGCCACCAGCTCGACCTCCGGATCGTCCCGGCGGTCCGGTCGCCCTCGACGAGGTGCTGCTCGGAGCTCCACACCGAGGCCCGGCGGAAGCGGTAGGACCGGCCGTCGGCGGTGACGGTCCAGTGCTTGCGACCAGCCCGCTCCGCCGTGGCGACGACGGTCCCCGCGGAGTCGGTCATCGTGTAGGTCCTGCCCCAGACGGTCGATCCGATCCGGTACTCGCGGCCCTCGACCTGGATCTGCCCGCCGGAGCGCCACCAGTGCGAGCTGAAGGTGCTGACCGGCGCGCCGTCCAGTGTGAACTCGTAGTCGCGGCGCCATACGCTCGTCCGCTCGGCACGCAGCATGGGGTGATCGAACCATCCGAGTCCTCGGCACACCGCGCAGGCCGGGTGGGCGGGGACTCGGCCGGGCGGCGAGCTGATCATTGCCCGCCGCTTAGCGTCCCCTTAGGCCGAACGGCCGAATGCTGCCGCCGTGCTCACCACAGATCATGACAAGCGGACGACCCGGATCTTCGCGGCGGTACCGCTGCTGCTCGCCGCGGCGGCGGGCGCCCTGGACGGGGCCTCGTTCACGGCGTTCCACGACGTGGTCGTCAGCGCCATGACCGGCAGCTTCGTCGCGCTCGGCCGGGGGCTGGGGTCGGTCGCGGCGCTCGCCCCCGCGGCCTGGGCACTGGGCGGCTACGTGCTGGGCCTGGTCGCCGGCACCGTGACGGCGGGTCTGGCCGAGCGGAGGCTTCCGGCCCGGGGCGCCGTCGGTGTCACGCTCGGCCTGGAGCTCGCGGTCCTGTCCGCGTTCGGCCTCGCGTGGCTGCTCGGCGGGCCGGGACACACCTTCCCTGTGGAGCCGATGATCGGGACGGCGACGCTGGCGATGGGGCTGCAGGGGGCGGCGCTGCGCCGGATCGGTCCGGCCGGCACTCCCACCAACTACTTCACCGGGGTCGTCACCAACTGGGTGTCGGGCATGGTCGACCCGGCCGGGCGCAGCTGGAACCCCGGCGCCGGAGCCCGCATCGCGGTCTTCGTGCTCGCCGTCGCCGCGACGGGCTCGCTGCACCGGGTCCTCCCGGCCGGAGTGGTCGCCGTGCCGGTGGCCCTGGTCGCCGCCGCGACGGTGCTCGCCCTGGCCTCGGCGCGCTCCCGGCGCGCCGTCGGGCTGCGCCCGGCCGGCCACACCGCGGCCCGGACCCGGTCGCTGGTGGTGACTCCGACCGGGGTGTGAGCCGCGGACGGTGACGGATTCGTCCCCGTCGGGCAGTCTGACCGGCGTGGCCGCAACGACGCGTCCACGCCGAGGACCGGGGGTCACATGACGACCGAACGGGAACGCTTCCTGCCCACCGAGCAGGGCGAACAGGCCCCCAACGCCGGCCGGGTGCTGGCGCTGCTGTTCGCCGCCAACACGTTCAACTTCTACGACCGGGCCGTCCCGGCGATCGTCGCCGAGCCCGTCAAGCTCGAGTTCGGGCTCTCCGACCTGCAGATCGGCGTCCTGGCCGCCGCGTTCACCGTCGTCTACGCCCTGTGCGGGCTCCCCCTCGGGCGCCTCGCCGACCACCGCTCGCGGGCCCGGATCATGGGGTGGGGCATCGTCGCGTGGAGCCTGCTGACGGCCGCGAGCGGCGCGGCCTGGAACTACGTCTCGCTGCTGCTGATGCGGGTCGGCGTCGGTATCGGCGAGGCCAGCTACGCGCCCGCCGCGAACTCCACGATCGCCGACCTCTACCCGGCGGGGAAGCGGGCGCGGGCGTTCGGGCTGTTCCAGCTCGGGCTGCCGGTCGGGCTCGTGCTCGCCTACTTCTCGGTCGGTGCGATCGCCGAGGCGTTCGGGACGTGGCGGGCCCCGTTCGTGCTGGCCGCGATCCCCGGGCTGCTCATCGCGGCCGGGTTCTTCCTGGTGCGCGAGCCCCGCCGCGGGGCGTCCGAACCGGCGTCGACGACCACGGTCGAGGCGACACCGGCACCGGTCGACCGGCCGTTCCGGCGGATCCTGGCCGTCCCGACGATGTGGTTCCTGATCGTCGCCGGGATCGGCGCGAACCTCGCCGCCTACTCGGTCAACACGTTCACTGTGCCGCTGTTCCAGCGCTACTTCGGTGCGTCCCTGACCGGGGCGGCGGTGCTGACCGGCGTCGTCGTCGGTGTGACGGGGCTGGTCGGGCTGCTCGTCGGCGGCTGGGTGTCGGACCGGGCCGCCCGCCGCTCGACGGGTGCGCGGGTGCTGGTCGGCGCGGTGGCGACGCTGGTGTCGGTCCCGCTGACCTGGTTCGCGCTGTCCGTGGGGCCGGAGGCGACGGGCACGTTCGTCGTGCTGTTCGGCGCCGGCTGGCTGCTGCAGTACCTCTACTACACCTCGGCCTACCCTGCCGTTGCCGACGTCGTCGGGCCGCGGCTGCGGTCGACGGCGACGGCGGTGTTCTTCGCCGCGTTCTACCTGCTGGGCGGCGCGGTCGGGCCGGTGATCGCCGGTGCCCTGTCGGACGCGTTCGCCGCGGACGCCCTCGCCGCGGGCGCGAGCCCGGCCGACGCGGCGGCGAACGGGCTGCGGCAGGCCCTCGCCGTGATCGTGCCGCTGTCGATGGCGATCGCGTCGGCGGGGCTGTTGCTCGCCGCCCGCACGGTGCGCCGGGACAACGAGCGGATGACCGCGGCCACCGGCTGACCCGGGCTCTCAGCCGGGCAGCCGGGTCCAGTCCCGGTCGTCGACGTCGGTGCCGAACGCGTCGAGCGTCACCGTCGTCGAGTCCTGGCGCTGCTCCGGCAGCCGGATCCGGCGCACGTGGGCGCCGTCGAGCCACACCTCGCCCGGCTCGCCGTCGCCGGTGGTGACGGTCAGGCGTCGCCACCGCTCGCCGCGGTCGGCGACGACGCCGTGGTCGTGGGCCTCGGTGACGTCGGCGAGCCGGTCGAACGCCGCCAGCGGGGTGACGATCCGGCCGGGATCGGTGAGGCCCAGCCGGTCGAGCCTGCGGCCGGGCCGCCCGCTCCAGACCCGGTCCTCGATCTGCACGAACGCGATGTGGTCGTGGCCCACCATCGCGCGGCGCCGGGTGAGGTCGAGGACTCCGCTGGTGACGACCTGCCGCGGCACCCGGCGCAGGACGGCCCGCGCCAGAGCCGGGAGCGGGCGCCGGCGCCGCGGGAGCGCCTCGCCCACGGCGCGGGTCCCGGACATGTCCATCAGCAGGGTGGCACGGGCGGTGCCGGCCGCGACGGTGCGGCCGACGGCGTCGCGCAGGCGGACCATGGCCGGGCTCTCGGTGGTCATCGTGGGGCCTTTCGCCGGTGGCTCGGGAACAGACACCTGCGAGCCTGCCCGTCGGCGCGGCCCGGCGAATCGGTCCGGAGGACGATCCGGGTCTCCACCGCAGGGAGGAGGCCGGGTCAGCCGGCGTCGAGCGCGCCGGTCAGCCGGGCCAGTACAGGAGCGGCGGCGGCCAGGGCGGCGCGCTCGGCGGGGGCGAGGCGGTCGAGCGCCGCACCGAGCAGGGCCTCGGCCGCCGCGTCGTAGCGTTCCAGCGCCCCGGCCGCCCGCGCGGAGACGGCGACGACCACCGTCCGCTGGTTCGCCCCCGCCCGCCGCTCGACGAATCCGGCGGCGGTCAGCGTGCGCAGCAGGTTGCTCACCGTGGACCGTGCCAGACGCAGCGCCGCCGCCAGTTCGCTCGGCGCGAGCGGCCCTCCCGCCGCCAGCGTGCGGAGCAGCTCGATCTGGGCCTCGGACAGGTCCGGCAGATCGGCGGCGATACGGGTGCGGCGCAGCAGGGTCCGGCGCAGCGGGCCGAGCTCGCGGCCGATCAGCGCGGCGGTCGTCGTCACCGGGGCAGTGTCGCACGACGCATTTCCCACAAAATAGTTTTGTTGCAATACTATCGTCATGGACGAAGAGGATCTGACCGCCGTCGTCGGGCACCGGTTCATCTACACCTACGACACCGGCTGGCAGTACGAGATGTACGTCAAGAACGACCACACCATCGACTACCGGATCCACAGCGGTCACGTCGGCGGGCGTTGGGTGCGCGACCAGGAGGTGGACCTGGTCCGGCTCGACGAGGGCGTCTACAAGCTGTCCTGGAACGAGCCGACCGGCACCTCGGTCGTGGTCTGCGTGATGCCGGCCCGGCGGCGTCTGCACGGCACCATCTTCTTCCCGCGCTGGGTCGCCGACGACGGCACGGAGACCGTCTGCTTCCAGAACGACCACCTCGACCGCATGCGGGAGCTGCGCGACGCGGGGCCGACCCACCCGATCGAGACGATCCCCGAGTTCGCGAAGATCACCCTGTTCGAGTTCGTCGGCGTCGACGACGAGACCGTGGTCGCCGTCGGCCCCGACGAGCTGCCCCCCGGCTTCGCCGCGCGCACCGATCCCGGATCCGACCGGGTGCACGCGTGAATCCGCTGCTGGTGCGGGCCGCGATCGGCCTGCTCCGCCACGCGCCCGGTGGACCACGGTCGCGGGTCGCGCCCGCCGGGACCCGCACGCTGAGCGCGCCCACCCGGCACGGTGCGGCTCCGGTGACGGTGTACCCCGGCGGGGACGGGAGCCCGGTGCACGTCAACCTGCACGGCGGCGGCTACGTCCTGCCCGGCCGTCACCAGGACCAGGAATGGTGCCGGACACTCGCCGCGACCGGAGTGACCGTGCTCGACGTCGAGTACGTCCTCGCTCCGGAGCATCCGTTCCCGGCTGCGGTCGAGCAGACGCTCGACGTCCTGGCCTGGGCCGCAGCCCCGGAGACGGCGCACGGCGGCGACGGAGGCCGCCTGACGGTCGGCGGACAGAGCGCGGGCGGCGGTCTGGCCGCCGCGGCCGCACGCCACCTCCTCGCCACGGGCCGCGGACCCCGGATCGCACTGCAGGTGCTGCACTACCCGCCCCTCGACCTCGCCAGCGAGCCCGGGACGAAGCGGGCGCGGACCGCGAAGCCCCTCATCGGACCGCGGATCTCCCGGCTGTTCAACGCCGCCTACCTCCCGGCGCCGGAGGCCGCCCGCAACCCGCTGGCCTCCCCGGCCGCTCCCGGCGACGACGCCGACCTCACCGGAATCACGCCGGCCGTCGTCGTCACCGCCGAGCTGGACACACTGCGCGACGAGGCCGTCCGGTACGCGAACCGTCTCCGGGCGGCCGGTGCGCTGGTCGAACACATCGACGTCCCCGGCGCCGACCACGCCTACGACCTGCGCGGTGGCCCTCCGGGCGTCGTGGCGGACGTCCGGGCCCGGCTGGCAGCGCACATCCGGGGGGCGCACCAGGGCGCCTAGGCTCGTCCCATGGCGGAGGACGCGGTCCTGTTCCGGGACGTGGTGGCCGACCTCATCGGCGGACGGGCGAACCGGGACACCGCGGTGGCCCGGTTCGCCGCGCCGTTCCGGGCCCGGCGGGACGACCTGGAAGACGGTCTGGAGGAACTGGCCTGGACCGGGTTCGGCGAGGTCGCCGCCGCGGCCCGCACCGTCGCCGTCCACGACGCCCTCGTCGCACTGCTCACCGGAGTCCGTGATCTCGGCCCCCTGACCGGTGCCGACGACGCCGTGCGCACCGTGTGGACCCGACGACTGTTCACCGACCTGCCGTGCCTGGGGCCGCAGCTGCGCGATTCCCTGGACGTGTACCCGGACGACTACCCGGCACTGTTCGCCTTCGCCCGACGGTTGACCCGGGCCGGGCTCGGCGACTTCTCCGCATGGGAGTCGTGGGAGCGGAATCGCTCCTGACCCGGCCGTCCGGCGCGCCGGGACGTGCATCGGGGCGGCCGACCGTGTACTGACTGAACCTGCCGTTCCGCCGCCGCGTCGAGGAGGACCCCGTGGAGTTCGACATGCTGGTCGAGGTGCCGAAGGGCAGCCGCAACAAGTACGAGGTGGACCACGAGTCCGGGCGCATCCGGCTCGACCGGACGCTGTTCACCGCCACGCAGTACCCGGGCGACTACGGCTTCGTCGAGGACACCCTCGGGGAGGACGGCGACCCGCTCGACGCCCTGCTCGTCAGCACCGGCGAGCCGCTGTTCCCCGGCGTCCTCGTGCTCGTGCGCACCATCGGCATGTTCCGGATGACCGACGAGGCGGGCGGCGACGACAAGCTGCTCTGCGTCCCGGCCCACGACCCCCGCCTGGAGAACCTGCGCGACATCCATCACCTGCCCGAGTTCCACCGCCGGGAGATCCAGCACTTCTTCGAGATCTACAAGGACCTGGAGCCGGGCAAGAGCGTCGAGGGCGCCGACTGGGCGAACCGGGCCGCGGCCGAGGCCGAGCTGGAGGCGTCGCGGAAGCGGTTCCGGGAGACGCCGCACTGAGCACCGCCGTCAGCGGCGTCCGTTGCAGGACACCGCGGAGTAGTCGCCGTCGGCCGACTCCTCGGAGATCACGGCGCCGTCGACGAGGATCCGGCAGGAGAGCTCGCCGGACCCGCCTGCGGCGGTGACCGAGTAGTCGGTGGGCTCGCCGGCGGCCGGGGCGGTGCGCTCCCACGGCACGTCCGCGCCGGAGACCTGGGCGACCGAGGTGCCGCGGCCGAACGTGATCGTGACCCCCGAGCCGGACCCGGTGACCTCGTAGGTGATCTGGGCCGCCGCGGGCGCCGTGGGTGCCGCGGACACCTCGGTGGCCGGGACGACGCCGGGCTGGCCGCCACCGGTCGACGCACCGAACGCGACCGAACCCTCGCGCCACGCCGCCGGGGTCTCGTCCTCGGTGCCACCGAACACGGCGAGCCCGATCGGCACGGCCGCGGCAGCCGCCGCGGCGACCCCGACGACCCACGGCCATCTGCGGCGACGGGTGCCCTCCTGCACGGCGCGGCGGCGTCCGCGGCGCGGCGGGTCCTCGACGTCCTCGGGACCGGGGGCCGGGTCGGTGTCCGCTCCGTCCCCGTCGGGACCGAGGTCGAGGTCGCGCGGGTCGTACCCGAGGTCGTGCGGGTCCACCGGCCCTGCCCGGCCGTCGCGGGGGTCGGGGCCCGGTCCGGTCTCCGGGCCGTCCCACGGGGCGGGGGCGTCGCCGGGACCGGCGACCGCGAACCCGTCCACGCCGTAGGGCCCGGCGTCGCGCTCCTCGGCCCGACGTCGTCCGCCGTGCCGGGGACGCCCGCCGTGGTCGTACCCGGGCGGCGACGCGACCGCCGGCGGCCGGCGCACCGGGAGCGGCCGGGGCGGAGTCGTCGCGCTCGGGCGCGGCTCGCCGGTATACGGGCTCTCGGGGTACGGATCGGCCGAGGGCGCGTCCGGTCCGGGAGTCTCCGGTGCGCGACGACGCCCGCGCCGGGAGCCGTGGTCGGTCCGGTCCGCTCCTGGTCGGGCCAGATCGTCACGCTCCGTGATCGACCGGGGACGTCCGCGGGGCGCGACCGGCCGGGGCTCGGGCTCCCGGACGGACGGGAAGACGATCCCGGCGACGAGGTCCTCGGGCGAGAGGTCCCGGGCCGCCGCCTCGACGACGTCGTCGGAACGGTCCATCACCTCGACCGATCGGCGTCGTCCACGTCGGGTCACCGGGGACGACTCGTCCCCGAGCACCCAGCGACCCGAGTCCGGGTCCCATCTCGGTCCTGGCACGACGCCCTCCTTTGGTAGCCGTGCCGATTCAACGATTCGGACGCGCGCCGGTTACGGAGCGCGGTCACGGTCACAGAGCGGGGGTCCCGTTCGGCCGCTCCGTCGTCCCGTTCGGACGCGCCGGGACCCGCACGCTGACACCGGGCCCGGTCCGGGCGAGAGTGGGCACCATGTCGATCGACCCGCAGTTCCTCCTGGGCCGCCGTACCACCGCCGACCTCGCCGACGACCTCGGCGACGCCGTCCGCTCCTGCGACGTCCAGTTCCGCTCCTTCGGCGCACACTCCCGTTTCGCCGGTCCCGTGCGGACCGTGCGGTGCGAGAACGACAACGCCCTGCTCCGCGCCACGCTCGACGGCCCCGGTGACGGAGCCGTCCTGGTCGTCGACGGCGGCGGCTCGACCCACTGCGCGCTCATCGGCGATGTCATCGCGGGCCTGGCGGTGGCGAACGGCTGGGCCGGGATCGTCGTCAACGGGGTCGTCCGCGACACCGTGGCACTCGCCGCGCTCCCCCTCGGCCTCAAGGCGCTGGGCACGAATCCCCGCAAGAGCAGCAAGACCGGGGCCGGGGAGGTCGACGGCACCGTGACGCTCGGCGGGGTCGACTTCACCCCGGGCGAGATCCTCTACTCCGACGAGGACGGGATCGTCGTCGTCGCGCCGTGAGGTGCCGACGGCTACCGTCGACCCATGAGCGCCAAGTCCGACTCCCGGCTCGCCGAGTTCCTGCGCCGGGTGGAGGCGAGCGGCGGCGACGCCGCTCCGGCCGCCGTCGTCTTCGGGACGGGCGAGGTCTCCGAGGTGCAGGAGTCGATCGCGCTGCAGTTCGCCGCGACCGTCCGGGAGCTCGGCCACGTGGAGCCCGCCGGCGGGCCGGACGGCGACCTGCGACGGGTGCGGCTCACCCCCGCGGGCCGGGACTGGCTCGCGGAGTACGACCGGACGGCTCCGACGCTGCACCCCCGCTTCTCCTCCTAGGGGTACTCAGGGCGAGAGCGCGCGACAGCCGCGCCGGACGACGGCGTCGGCGTAGGCGTGGTCCAGCGCCCCGGTCCGCAGCTGCCACCGGTGGAAGAGCGGCGCGACGAACAGCTCGAACGCCTCGACGTCCCCCACGGAGCCGTCGATGTGGCCGGTGGCCCTCGCCGTCGCGAACCGCCGGGCGAACAGGGTGATCTGCGGGGCGAAGACCTCCTCCAGCACCTGCGCACCGACCGCGGTGTCGACGAGCGCCTCGACGCACAGCGCCCGCAGCAGCGCGTCCCATGCGGGCACCGCGAGCTCGTCGACGACCGCGCGCAGCACCACGGAGAGGTCGGCCTGCAGGTCACCGGTGTCCGGGATCCCCCCGTCGCCGACGGCCGCGCGCGCGTTGCGGTGGGCCACGGCGTCGACCAGCAGGGCACCCCGGTGGCGCCACCGCCGGTAGAGCGTGGCCTTGCCGACGCCGGCACGTGCCGCGATCGCCTCCATCGTCACCTGCGGGTACGGCAGCTCCACCGCCAGTGCCAGGGCCGCCTCGAGCGCGGCCGTACGCGCCCGTTCGGAGCGGCCGGTCGGCACCGGCGGTCGGTCACGGCCGTCGTCATCCACACGATCAGGATAGCAATCGAAACGGAACGTTCCGTATCGTAGTTGTCATGAGTGTGCGTCGCGACGAGGAGAGTCCCGTGACCGAACGACCCGTGTGGTTCGTGACGGGCGCCGGCCGCGGGCTGGGCCGGGCCCTGACGCAGGCCGCGCTCGCCGCCGGCGAGCGGGTGGTGGCGACCGTCCGGCAGGCCGACGCGCTCGCCGACCTGCGTACGGAGTTCCCGTCGGCGTTGCACGTCGCGACGGCGGACGTCCGCGACCGGGACGCGGTCCGGGCCGCGGTCTCGGCCGGTGTCGCGCGGTTCGGGCGTCTCGACGTCGTCGTCAACAACGCCGGCTACGGCCTCGTCGGAGCGGTCGAGGAGGCCGGCGAGGAGGAGGCGCGCGACATCGTGGACACGAACCTGCTGGGACCGCTGTGGGTCGCCCAGGCGGTGCTGCCCCATCTCCGCGCCCGCGGTGCGGGACACATCGTCCAGATCTCCACGACCGGCGCGGTCGGCGCCATGCCGACCCTGGGTCTGTACAACGCGGGCAAGTGGGGGCTGGAGGGCTTCTCCCAGGCGCTCGCCGGTGAGGTGGCCCGGTTCGGCGTCCGCGTCACCGTGGCCCAGCTCGGCGGGTTCGACACGGACTGGGCCGGCCCGGGGATGCACTTCGCGACCCCGTCGCCCGCCTACGACGACCTGCGGCGCGAGCTGTTCGGGACGGCCGAGGTGCCGTGGCGGGCCGAGGGGCCGCTCGGGGCGCCCGTCGCGGAGGCGGTCGACGCCCTGCGCCGGCACGTCCACGCGCCCGACGGCCCGTTCCGGCTCCTGGTCGGGGCGGACGCCCCCGACCAGGTCACCGCCGCACTGCGGGCCCGCTGCGAGGACTACGCCGAGGACGACCGCTTCGTCTGGCCGGCTCCGGTCGCCACGCCCTGACCCACCGGGGCCGGCCTCCTGCCGGTCGTCGACGGATCGTCCGGCCGGGACCGGCTCGCCCGGTGGGTCCCGCACGGCGGTCCCGCACGGGCCGCACCCGCACCCGGTGGTCGGGACCTGGCCGGACGACTATCGCTGGCATAGCCAGCTGCGCATCGTCGGGCGGCGCTCTGCCGCGCAGACTCGGGGCACACCGCGCCAGCGGGGTGGAGAGCCGAGGATAGAGAAGAGGCAACGGTGCCCGACAACAGTCCGCGCGAGGTCCTCCCGCACTTCGATCCGCACGATCCCGGTCTGTCCCCCGAGCGCGCCTACGCGACCTACGCGCAGCTGCGCCGACACTGCCCGGTCTCGCACGGCGAGCGCCACGGCGGCTACTGGTCGATCTCGCGGTACGCCGACGTCCGCGACGCCGCTACCGACCACACGACCTACTCCTCGACCGGCGGCGTCTACCTGCCCCCGGTGTCCGGGAGCCGGTTCCCCCCGATCGACCACGATCCGCCCGAACACGCCGGGTTCCGCGAGCTCATCGCGCCGCTGACCAGCGGCGCCGCGGCGAAGACGATGGAACCGGCGGTCCGCGCCATCGCCGAGCGCCTCGTCGACGGGTTCGCCGGACGGGGCCGCGCCGAACTCGCCGCCGAACTCGCCACTCCGCTTCCGCTGGAGGTCATCACCCGGCTCTACGACCTGGGTCCGGAGGACACCGAGGAGATCCGCGGCTACTCCGAGGAGTTCCTGACCCACGCCTCCGGCTCCCGCGGCCCGGAGATCATCGACCGGGTGTGCCGGTACTGGGTCGGCCTGTTCGCCGACCGGCGCGAGAACCCACGCGAGGACTTCCTCACCGGACTCGTCGAGGCCAACCGCGAGCTCGGGGCGACCGACGACGAGCTCGCCAACATGATGTTCATCCTGACCTACGCCGGGCACGACTCCACGGCGCTCGGTCTGGGCAACACCCTGTTGTACCTGGCCGAGCATCCGGATGTGCAGCAGCGGCTGCTCGACGAGCCGAAGCTGATCCCTTCCATGATCGACGAGATCCTGCGCCACGAGACCCCGCTGCACTGGTTCCCGCGACAGCTCACGGCCGACACCTGCCTGCACGGTCAGCAGATGAAGGCGGGCGAACGGGTGCTGCTGCTGTTCGCCTCGGCCAACCGCGATCCCGAGGTCTTCGACCGCGCCGACGAGATCGTCATCGACCGGCGGCCGAACCGGCACCTCGCGTTCGGCGCCGGGATCCACACCTGCCCCGGGATGGCCCTGGCCAAGCTCGAGATCCGCACGGCGGTCCAGGTCGTGCTGGAGCGCATCCCCGGGTTCCGGGTGGACGGCGACGTCGAGCGGACCGACCCGCTCGAGGGCGGAGGGCGCCACCTCGGCGTCCGGCGGCTGCCGGTGACCTGGTGAGCGCGGCCGTTCCCGGCCCGGCCCCGGTCCCCGCGCCGACGACCCGTCAGATGGTCACCGCGGGCACCGCGTCCACGGTCGGCTTCGCGTTCGATCTGTTCGACCTGTTCATCCTGCTCTACGTGGCCTCCACGGTGGGCCCCCTGTTCTTCCCCACCGACAGCCCCACACTCACGCTCGCGGCCACGTTCGCCTCGTTCGGGGTGAGCCTGGTGATGCGCCCGCTGGGCGGGGCGGTGTTCGGCCGCTACGCCGACCGGCACGGCCGCAAGCGGACCATGCTGGTCACCGTGGGCGGCGTCGGTCTGGCGACCGCCCTGATGGGCACGCTGCCGACCTACGCCGCCATCGGTGTCGCCGCACCGCTGGTGTTCGTCGCGCTGCGCCTGGTGCAGGGCCTGCTCGTCGGCGGCGTCGTCGCCTCGACCCACACCCTCGGCACCGAGACGGTGCCCCAGCGCTGGCGCGGCCTGGTCTCCGGGCTGGTCGCCGGCGGCGGGCCCGGGCTCGGCGCCGTCATCGCGTCGCTGGTGTTCCTGGCCGTGTCCTCGGCCTTCCCCGGCCCCGCGTTCGACGTGTGGGGCTGGCGGATCATGTTCTTCACCGGGTTGGTGGCCTCGCTGGCGAGCCTCGCGTTCTTCCGGCTGCTCGAGGAGTCCCCGGTGTGGGCCGCCGCGCGGGCGCGGGCCGCCGGTGCGGCCCCGGAGCCGCCGGCCAGGGCCCGGGACCTGCCCACGGCGGTGCGGCCGCGGACGCTGGTCGCGGCCACCGCACTGGTGATCGGCGCGGGCGCGCAGTACTACCTCACCTCGGGCTACCTGCCCACGTTCCTGGCCGAGATCAACCAGCTGCCGGCGGGCGCGCGTGGGCTGCTGCTGGTCTGGACCAGCCTGGCCATCCTGCCGATCGCGTTGCTGGCCGGGCACGCCTCCGAACGGTTCGGCCGTCGCCCGGTGTTCCTGGCCACCGGCATCGTGAACCTGGTGGCACTGCCGCTGCTCGCGCTGGCCATGGGTGGGCTGGGGCCGGACGACACCGGGGCGTTGCTCGGTTACGGCCTGATGATCACCATGCTGGCCAACGCCCCCATCGCCGCGGTGCCGATCTTCCTGAACGAGCTGTTCCCGACCCGGTTGCGTGCGACCGCGACCGCCCTGATCTGGAACGGCGGGTTCGCCATCGGCGGGCTGACCACCACGTTCGTCAGCCTGGCCAGCCCGACCGTCCCGGACATCCCCGGCCGGCTGGCGCTGTTCCTGGCCGTGGTCGTCGCGCTGTTCCTGCTCGGGGCGGCGTTCGTCCCCGAGACGCGCGGCGCGCTCGACCGCGAGGACCCGCGCGACGCCGCTCCCAGTCCGTCACCCACCGCCGCGGCCGACCGGCCGGAGTCCCTCCCGGGAGGATCACGATGAACACGCACGAGAAGAGCAGCGGCGAGCACCTGGGCCGCACCGTCCTCGTCACCGGCGCCGGCGGCGGGATCGGCGGCGACTACGTCGCCGCGTTCGCGGCGGCGGGCGCGAACGTCGTGGCCACCGACGTCGCCGGGGCCGCCGACGCGGGGCTCGCCCTGGCCGACGAGGTGAGCTCCGCCGGCGCGGGGAAGGTCGTGTTCGTGACGGCCGACGTCACCTCCGACGCCGACTGGGAGACCGTCGTCGCCACCGCGGGCGCCGAGTTCGGCGGGATCGACGCGCTGGTCAACAACGCCGCGATCTACCAGGGACTGGGCACCAAGTCGCACCTGACCGAGCTCACCACCGAGTCCTGGGACCGGGTGCTGACGGTCAACGTGCGCGGGACCTGGCAGGCGATCAGAGCGGTGACCCCGGCCATGCGCGCCCGCGGCGGCGGACGGATCGTCAACATCTCCTCCACCGTGGCGCGGATGGGTGCGCCCGGGTTCGCGCACTACGTGGCGTCCAAGGCGGCCGTGGACGGGCTCACACGGGCCGCAGCACGTGAGCTCGGATCCGACGCGATCACCGTCAACGGCGTCGCGCCCGGCCTGGTCAGCGACGCCGCCAGCCGGACGCTCAACACCGGCGACTACATCGCCGCGGCGGCGAAGGGACGGGCGCTGGGCCGCGAGATGACCCCGGGCGACCTCGTCGGCGCCGTCATGTGGCTGGCCTCGCCGTCGTCCGGGTTCGTCACCGGCCAGACCGTCGTCGTCGACGGCGGTGGGGTGTTCACGTGAGCTCCGACCTGCGTTCCTGGCTCGACGTGCTCGACGGCCGCGGCGAGCTCGCCCGGCTGAGGTCCCCGATCGACCCGGACCAGGACGTCGCCGCGGTACTGACCCGTGCCGACGGGCGGCGCGCCGTCCGGTTCGGCGACGTGATCGGCGCGGAGTTCCCGCTGGTGGGGAACACCGTGCCGAGCCGGACGCACCTCGGCCTGGTACTGGGCTGCGAACCGGCCGGGGTGGCCGACCGCTTCGCCGCCGCCCTGGACGCCCCGGAGCGCTGCCCGGAGGTGGAGGCGTCCGGGGCCCCGGTGCTGGCGAACCGCATGCACGGCGACCGGATGCTCTCGGCGCTGCCGCTGACCCGTCAGCACTCCGAGGACGGCGGCAGGTACCTGACCTCGGCGCTGCTGGCGGTCCGCGACCCGGTCAGCGGGCGGATGAACCTCTCGATCAACCGGCTGCTGGCCGCGGGCGAGCGGGAGCTGCGTGCGCTGCTGCTGCCCGGGCGGCTGCGGAGGATCTTCACCGAGGCCGAGGCGGCGGGTCACGACCTCGACGTCGCCCTGGTGGTCGGGGTGCACCCGGCGCTCGTACTCGCCAGCCAGTCCCCCGCCGACCGCGAGCTCGACGACTACGCCGTGGCCAACGCGCTGGCCCCTCCGGTCGAGCTGGTCGCCGCCCCGACCGTGGACGCGCTGGTGCCGGCCCGGGCGGAGTTCGTGCTGGAGGGCCGCTTCCGGGCCGGACGCCGCGAGGCCGAGGGTCCGTTCGGGGAGTATCCGCGCACCTACGGTCCCGGCGGCCCCGCCCCGGTGATCGAGCTGCTGGACGGCTGGCACCGTGACGACGCGGTGTTCCAGACGATCCTCTCCGGCGGCCGCGAGCACTTCTACGCCGGCGGCGTGCCGCGCGAGGCGGCCTGCCTGCGGGCCCTGCGCCGGGCCGGGCTGGACGTGGCGGCGCTGCGGCTGCCCGAGTCCGGCTCGTGCCGGCTCACCGCCGTCGTCGCGCTCCGCGGGCCCACGCCAGGAGCGCCGACCACCGCGATGATGACGCTGTTCCTCACCGCGTCCACGATCAAGCAGGTCACCGTCGTCGACGACGACGTGGACATCACCGACGACGAGCAGGTGGCCTGGGCGGTGGCCACCCGGACCCAACCCGACCGGGACCTGCTGGTGGTGCCGAACGCGAAGGGCAGCAGCCTGGATCCCTCGGCCGAGCAGGGGCTCACCGCGAAGCTGGGCCTCGACGCCACCGTCCCGGCCGCCGACCGGGACCGCTACCGGCAGATGACGGTGGCCCCGGCCGACCCGTCGGCTCTCGAGCGCCATCTCGCGGAGCTGGGGGACCTCCGATGAGACGCATCATCGTCGCGCTCACCGGGGCGTCCGGGGCGGTGTACGGGATCCGGGCGCTGGAGCTGCTGCGCGAGGTGCCCGACGTCGAGACGCACCTGGTGCTGACGAAGGCGGCGCGGGCGACCATCGGCTACGAGACGGACCACAGCGTCGCCGACGTGCGCGCACTCGCCGACGTCGTGCACTCCGACGGCGACCTGGGCGCGCCGATCTCCTCCGGCTCGTTCCGCACGGCCGGGATGCTGGTGGCGCCCTGCAGCGTGAAGACGCTGTCCGGGATCGCCGCCAGCTACGACGAGTCGCTCGTGGTGCGGGCCGCGGACGTGGTGCTCAAGGAGCGCAGGCGCCTGGTGCTCCTGTTGCGGGAGACCCCGTTGCACGCCGGCCACCTACGGCTGATGTCCGAGGTCACCGCCTCCGGCGCGATCGTGATGCCGCCGGTGCCCGCCTTCTACGCACACCCGCACAGCGTCGCCGACATCGTCGAGCACACCACCGGCCGGGCGCTCGACCTCCTGGACGTCGACACCGACGCGGTCGCCCGCTGGACCGGCGAGCGGGACGGACGAGCTGTCGTGCACCGGTAGCGGACACGCGGCCGAGCTCCGCCCTCACTCGCGCGCCGTGCGCAGCAGCAACCGGCGGAACGCCTGTACCGGCGGGGACACGTGCGCGCTGGCCCGCGACACCACGCCCAGTTCACGGAACGCACAGGAGTCGGCGATCGGGACCGTGGGGCCGTCGCCCGCGGCCATCCTCGGCAGCAGCGCGACCCCCATGCCGGCGGCCACCATCCCGTGCACGATCGCCAACTGTCCGGTCTCCAGTACCACCCGTGGGCGGACACCGGCCTCGGCCAGCAACTGATCGGCGAGGTCGCGCAGGCCGTACCCGGTACGCATCCCGACGAGATCCTCGCCGGCCAGCTCGGCGAGCGCGACCTCCGCTCGGCCGGCCAGCCGGTGCGCGGCAGGAACCAGCACGAGCACCGGCTCGCGGACCAGCACGTCGACGCACAGTCCGCTCAGGGTCAGCGGCATCCGGGTCATCGCCAGGTCCAGTTCCCCGGAGCGCACGAGCTGCTCGAACTCCCGGGAGATGTCGTGCTCGACGATCCGCACCCCGACCAGCGGGTGCGCGCGCCGGAACCGGGCCAGCACCTCGGGCAGCATCCGCGCGCCGATGCTGGGCAACACGCCGACCCGGACCTCACCCTCGCGCAGACCGCTGACCTCGGCCACCCGTTCCCGGCCGCGTTGGAGTTCGGCGAGCGCGATCTCCGTGTGCTCGAGCAGCGCGGATCCGGCCGCGGTCAGCACGATGTGCCGGCCGGTCCGCTCGAACAGCCGAGCGCCGACGTCCTGCTCCAGCTTGCGGATCTGCACCGACAACGACGGCTGGGACAGATACAGACGGGCGGCCGCGGAGGTGAAGCTCCCCTCGTGCGCGATCGTCACGAAGTACCGAAGTTGATGCAGTTCCACGGATCACCCCGGACCATCTGTTCCCTACCGTGTCACCGTGGCGGCGCGCACGCGTTCATCCGGCCTCGGACCGCACCCTGAAGTCACCCGGCTCGAGCACCGCGGAGATCGCGACCCCGGCGACGAGCGCCCAGAACGGGCTGGAGATCCCCAGCGGCGCGACCCCGCTCATCGCCACCACCAGGGCCGTGAGCGCACCGGTCCGGAACCGGCCCTCAGCGAACGCCCCCCGGAACGACGACACCAGCACCCCGATCATGGCGAGCCCCGCGACGACCGCCACCAGCTCGGTCGGCAGCGCCGTGACCGCGGTGACCGCGATCCCGGCGAGGACGCCGAACGCGATGAACAGCACGCCGTTGACGACGCTCGCGGCGTACCGGGCCTCGGGGTCCGGCCCGGCCTGCGGGCCCGAGCAGATCGCGGTCATCGGGCCCGCGACGTTGGCGTTGTGGCCGCCGGTCAGCGGGGCCAGCAGCCCGCCCACTCCGCTGACGACCGTCATCGCGTTGATCGGGGGCCGGTAGCCCTGGCTGAGCAGCACACCGTAGGCCTGGGCGTTCTCCGCGGCGATCACCAGGACCGCCAGCGGGATCCCGACGGCCAGGATCGCGGCGAGGTCGAACGTCGGCGCCACGAGCACCGGTGCCGTCCAGCCGTCGACGGCGGTGGCCTGCGAGGCGAAGCCGCCCGTGACCGCGGCCGCGGCCAGCCCGGCGACCAGCGCGCCGAGTGCGCCGGGCACCGCAGGGACGAACCGGGACAGCAGCAGGAACCCGGCCACCGCGGACGCGACGATCCAGGGCGCGGACTCGGCCGCGGTCACCACGCCGGTGCCGAAGCGGATCAGCGCCCCGGCGATCATCGCCATCACGATCGGCTGCGGCAGCCACCGGGACACGGTGCCGATCAGGCCGGACAGCCCGAGCACGAGCACGAGCAGTCCCGCGACGAGGAACGCGCCGACGACGGCGGAGAACGGGAACGTCCCCAGCGCCCCCACCACCAGGACGGCCCCCGGGATGGAGAAGGCACCGACGACCGGCATCCGGTAGCGCAGGGCGAGGAACAGCGAGATCAGGCCGCCGAAGACGTAGATCCCGAAGATCCACGACGCGATCAGCCGGCCGTCCAGCCCGTTCGCCGCGGCACCGTCGATCACGATCAGCGCCGGCCCGGTGCAGCCGAACACGGCCGCGACCACCCCGGCGCCGACCGTCGCGGGGTTCAGCCGCCGGGGCAGGCCGCGCAACCCGGACCGGATCCCCGGGCCGGGCTCGACCCGGCGGGTCGGCCGCGGCTCGGCCGGTGGGGTGGGCGGTGCGGCGGCCGGGCCCTCGGCGGGCTCGTCGGTCGGTGCGGTCATGGTGTCGCCTCCTTGCGATCACTCACGGGACGGGGAGCGACGACCGCTACCGGCGCCGCAGTGTGCGGACACGGGCGACACCGCGGCGGACGAGTGCCCGGGCGGTGTCCCGGACGGTCCCCAGCACCAGGCGCAGCTGCGCACCGCGGCCGGGCTCGGTGACCGACCCGGTCTCGGCGGCCTCGTCGACGCTCGTCGCGAACTGCTCGAACAGCCGTCGCGAGACGTCACCGGCCAACGCCCGGCCGAACTGCGCGACCCGGCCGGTGAGGTGGACGTCGGCGTGCGCGGTCAGGACCGTGCCACCGTCCGGCCCGGCCTCGGCCGCGAGCACGACGTCGGCCTGGGTGGCGCTGCCGCCGGCGTCGGCGCCCTGGGCGTGGAACCGCAGCCGGTGCGCGGCCGGGTCCCGCTCGACGACCTGGGCCAGGCCGTCGAAGGACAGCTTCACCGGGCCGAGCGCGACGACGGCGCGGCCCCGGTAGCGGTCGCCGTCGAGCACCTCGGTGAGCCGGGCACCGGGCAGGCAGCGCGCGAGCAGGTCGAAGTCGTTCAGCACCGCCCAGACCCGCTCGACCGGCTGCCGGAGCGCGCTGGTGACGTCGACGACCGCGGACGGCGGACCGGAGGGCAGCCGCACCTCCTGCGCGAGCGCCGCCGCCGGCACCTCCTCCGCGGGGGCTCCGGCGCCGCTGCCGCCACCGGTCCCCCGCCCGACCAGGGTGCGCGCGCCGCACGCCCGCGGCCCGGGGACGCCGTCCGGGTGGCGCTGCCGCACGTCGTCGACGGCCGCGAGGATCCCGCGGTAGCCGGTGCACCGGCAGAGCACACCGGACATCTGCTCGGGCAGCTCCTCGCTCTCCACCTCAGGGGTGTTGCTGAGCAGGTCGTAGCTGCTCATGAGCATCCCGGGGGTGCAGAACCCGCACTGCAGCGCGTGGTGGGCGGAGAACGCCTGCTGCAGCGGGTGCTGGTCCTCGGGGGTGCCCAGGCCCTCCACGGTCACGATCTCGGCGCCCTCGCACTGCACCGCGAACAGCAGGCAGGCGCGGGCGGCCTCGCCGTCGACGAGCACGGTGCACATGCCGCAGACGCCGTGCTCGCAGCCGAGGTGGGTGCCGGTGAGGCCGAGCTGCTCGCGCAGCACGTCACCGAGGTGTGCGCGGGGCGGCACGGTGACGGTCGTCGCGGTGCCGTTCACCGTCATCGTGATCCCGACGGTCTCGTCGGCGGCGACGCGGTCCCGCGGCTCCGCAGCACGTGTCCGCCTCGGCTCCACGGTGGTCATGAACGCTCCTTCCGGTCCCGGGCGCGGTGCAGCGCGCGGGACAGCTCGCGGGCGGCGAGGACCCCGAACAACCGGCGCCGGTAGCCGGTGGATCCGTGGGTGTCCCCGCCGGTGTCGACGACCTCGTCGGCCAGTGCGGCGGTGGCCGGGCGCAGGTCGTCCTCGTGCTCGGTGAGCAGCGGTGTCACGTCGCGGGTCACGGCCCGGTCGGAGACCCCGAACCCGGTCAGCCGGGCCTCGGTCACGGCGCCGTCGTGCCCGACCCGGACCCGGGTGACCACGCCGGCGAGCGCGAAGTCGCCGTGCCGGCGGGCGATCTCGGCGAACCCGAACCCCTCCCCCGGCCGGGCGTGCGGGAACGTCACCGCGACGACGACGTCCTCCGGCCCGGCCGCGGTGGTCATCGCGCCGGTCACGAACTCCTCGGCGGGCATGCTCCGCCGTCCGGCCGGTCCGGCCAGCTCGACCGTCGCCTGCGCGCAGCAGGCGACGGCGGGTAGCTCGGCGGCCGGGTCGGCGTGGGCGAGGCTGCCGCAGACGGTGCCCCGGCTGCGCAGCTCCCGGTGCCCGACGAACGGCATGGCCATCCCGATCAGCGGGACGGCGTGGGCGGCCCGGTCGTGCTCGACCGCGCGCTGCCGCACCGCCGCGCCGATCCGGTACCCGTCCCGGTCCGGTCCCGCCGACGTCAGCTCGGGCACGGCGGTGATGTCGACCAGGGTGCCGGGGCGGCCCAGGCGCATCGCGAGGACCGGCACCAGGGACTGGCCGCCGGCCAGCACCTTGCCGTCGCCGCCGGCGAGCTCGCCGAGCACGTCGTCGAGCCGGCCGGGGCGGACGTAGGCGAACGGTGCGGCCTTCATCAGCGGCCCGTGAAGTTCGGGGTGCGCTTCTCCCCGAAGGCCTTCACGCCCTCGGCGAAGTCCTCGGTCGCCCGCAGCATCGAGTAGGCCTTCCGCTCCAGCTCGATGCCGGTGTAGAGCGGGCCGTCGACGCCGCGGTCGAGGACCTCCTTGGCGGTGCGCAGCGCGGCCGGGGAGAAGCCGGCCATCTTCAGCGCCAGCGCGTCGACCTCGGCGTAGAGCGCGTCGCGGTCGTCGTACAGGCCGGCCAGGATGCCCCAGTCGAGCGCCTGCTGGGCCTGGATCCGGGTGGCGGTCATGATGTGGAACTTCGCCCGGGACAGCCCGATCAGCCGGGCCAGGCGCTGGGTGCCACCGGAGCCGGGGATCATGCCCAGGTTCATCTCCGGCAGCGCGAGCTGGGTACGCGGGGTGCCGAGCCGGATGTCGCAGGACAGCACCATCTCCAGCCCGACGCCGAAGCAGTAGCCGTCGATCGCGGCGATGACCGGCTTGGTGCTGCGGGCCGGGGCGGTGACGTCCTGGCCGAGGTCGGTGAGGTCGATCGGGTCGACCTCCATGAACCCGGCGATGTCGCCGCCGGAGGTGAAGTGCTGGCCGTCGGAGCGGACCACCACGACGCGGACCTGCGGGTCCCGGTCGATCTCGGCGAAGCGCTCGGCGACGAGCCTGCGCATCTCCATCGTGACGACCGTGTACTTGCCGTGGGACAGGGTCAGGTAGGCGACCCGCCCGTCGTGCTCGCGGGTCAGGACGACGTCGCCGCCGGTGAGTGCCATGTCAGGAGTTCTCCTTCTCGGTGAGCAGCTGGTGTAGTACCTCGCCGTGCAGCGGCAGGCGGGTGATGTCGATCCCGCGGGGTGCCAGCGCGTCGGCGACGGCGTTGGCGTAGGCCACGGGAAAGCTCATGGACGACCCCTCACCGCAGCCCTTGGCGCCGAGCGGGGTCAGCGGTGACGGGGTCACCACGTGGTCGGTACGCAGGTCGAACCCGGCCTCGGCGCTGGTCGGGCACAGGTAGTCGAGGAACGTCGCCGCCGTCGGCTGCCCGGAGTCGGCGTGGGTGAACTGCTCGTAGGCTGCGCCGCCGAGGCCGTGCACGAGCGCGCCGTAGACCTGGCCGTCGAGCAGGGTCTGGTCGAGGACGGTCCCGGCGTCGTGCACCGAGGACACCCGGTCGACCTCGATCTCCAGGGTGTCCGGGTCGATCCGCACCGCGACGATCTCGGCCACGAAGCCGTAGCAGAGCGAGGAGTTGATCCGGTCGTCCGCCGTGGCCGCGCGGGTCTCCCGCGGGGAGAACTCGGCCTCGGCGTAGAGCCGGGCGGGGACGCCGTCGGGCAGCGACGCCGGGTCCCAGTGCACGACGCCGGCGGCGTGCCGGAAGGCGACCGAACGGCCGTCCGGGTGGACGACCTTCCCGTCGAGCAGGGTCAGCTCGCCCGGGTCGGCCCCCTCCAGCAGCGTGGCCCCGGCCGCCTTCACCGTGGCGGCGATGGTGTCCGCGGCGGCGACGACCGCGCTCGTGACGAGCGGCGCGAACCGCGACGAGTACGACCCGGACGTGACCGTCCACGGGGTCGTCGCGGTGTCCATGTCGACGACCGCCCGTACCTGCGCGATCGGCAGCCCGAGCCGCTGCGCCGCGACCTTCCGCGCCACGGTGGCGTGGCCCTGGCCCTGCGGAACCGACCCGAGCAGCACGGTCACGATCCCCTGCAGGTCCACCGACATCCGGACGTGCTCGGTGGAGCCGGACTTGTCCCGGCCCGGCCTGCGGTCCTCGGCGGGGGTGGCCAGCCCGACGTAGCCGATGTTGGTGCCGGACGGGTCGACGACCAGGGCGGTGCCGATGCCGTAGAAGGCGCCCTCGGCCCGGGCCGCCTCCCGCCGGCGCTCCAGCTCGGCCAGGTCGGCGTTCTTCACGGCCAGGTCCAGCGCCGCGGCGTAGTCGCCGGAGTCGTACACGCCCCCGGTCGCCGTCTCGTGCGGGAACGCCGACACCAGGTTGCGGCGCCGCACCTCGACGACGTCGAGCCCGGTCGCCGCGGCGACCGCGTCCATCAGCCGCTCCAGCCCGAAGTAGAGCTGCTGGCCGCCGAAGCCGCGGTTCAGCCCGGTCGGCATGGTGTTCGTGACCACGGCGCGGGCCCGGATCTCGACGGCGTCGATGCGGTAGGGCCCGGTGATGTTGCCGTAGCAGCGGTAGAGCGTGGACGGCTCCGGCGGGCGCAGGTAGGCGCCGACGTTGTCGATCAGGTCGGTGCGCAGGGCCGTCACGGTGCCGTCGGCGTCGACCGCGGCGGAGAAGGTCATCGCCCGGTCCGCACCGGTGGAGCTCGCCATCAGGTGCTCGACGCGGTCCTCGGCCCACCGCACCGGCGTGCCGGAGTGCTTCGAGGCCAGCGCCATCAGCACCACGTACGGGTAGATGCCGGCCTTGATCCCGAAGCTGCCGCCGATGTCGGCGGGGACGTGCAGCCGCACCCGCGACGTCGGGATACCGAGCGCGCCGGCCATGACCGGGACCATCGAGAACGGTCCGTGGAAGTTCGCCCAGGCCTCGACCGAGGGGCCGGCGTCGCCCTCGTTCCACTGCGCGATGACCGAGTAGCACTCCATCGGCACCGAGGAGTAGCGCGGGAAGTCGTAGCGGCCGGTCACCACGTGCGCGGCGTCGCGGAACCGCTCCTCGACGGGGCCGAAGGAGAAGGTCCGGTCGGTGGCGACGTTGGACCCGGCGTCCTCGTGCAGCAGCGGCGCGTCCGGCTCCAGCGCGGCGCGGGCCGCGGTGACCGCACCCAGGTCGTCGTACTCGACGGCGACGAGCTCGGCGGCGTCCTCGGCGACGTAGCGGTCCGAGGCGACGACGACGGCGATCGGCTCGCCGACGAAGCGCACCTTGTCCACACCGGTGGGCAGGTAGGGCATCACCGCGCCGGTCGACAGGGGGAAGGGCCGCAGCGCGGCGCGCACCTCATCGGGGCCGATCACCGCCGCCACCCCCGGATGGGCCCGGGCGCGGCTCAGGTCGACCGAGCGCAGCCGGGCGTGCGGACGGGTGGAGCGCACGACGGTGGCGACCAGCGTGCCGGGCAGCGGGTCCAGGTCGTCGAGGAACGCGCCCCGGCCGGTGACCAGCGCGGCGTCCTCGTCCCGGCTGGGGACCCAGGTGCGGGCGGCCACGGACACATCGGACACATCAGACACGTGCTTCTCCCCTCAGGTCGTACTCGCCCGCGACGAGCGTGCGGCGCAGCGTCTTGCCGACCCCGGACCGCGGGATCGAGTCGACGGCGATCACCCGCTTCGGCCGCTTCAGCGACGGCAGCTGATCCCGGGCCCAGGCCAGGGCCTGCTCGGCCGCGGCCAGCGGGTCGGTCCCGCGGACGGGGACCACGAACGCGGTCACCGCGTGTCCCCAGCGCTCGTCGGGCAGCCCGACCACGCAGACGTCGTCGATGGCGGGACAGCGGGTCAGGACCGACTCGATCTCGTCCGGGTAGATGTTCTCGCCACCGGAGTTGATCATGTCGTCGGTGCGGCCGGAGACCCAGAGGTCGCCGTCGGAGTCGGCGACGGCGAGGTCACCGGTGTGGTACCACCCGTCCCGGATGGCCTTGGCGTTCGCGTCCGGCCGGTTCCGGTAGCCGCCGAAGGCCTCGGGCGAGGCCATCGAGACGATCACCTGACCCTGCGTCCCGCGCGGGACCTCCTCGTCGACCGGGGCGCCCGCGTCGGGCGCGATCAGCCGGACCCGGGAGAACAGCCCCGCCCGCCCGGCGCAGCCGGGCTTGGCGGCGACGTCGGGCCCGATGGTGAAGGTGTAGATCTCGGTCGAACCGAAGTGGTTGACGAACGAGGTGGGCGCGACCTGCTCGACCAGCTTCTCGGCGAGCGACGGGGTCATGGCGGCGCCGGCGTAGGCGAGGTTGTCGAGCGCACGGGCGTCCCCGAGCCGTCCGGTGCGCAGCAGCGACCAGTAGATCGTCGGCACCAGGTACAGGGAACCGACGTTCTCCTCGAGGATCAGCTGCATCGACTCGTCGGCGTCGAAGGCGGGCTGGCCCACCCACGTGCCGCCGACCACGACGGAGGCCAGCAGCGTGCGCAGGCCCATCGTGTGGAACAGCGGCATCACCCCGAGGGTCGCGACCCCCTGCCGCTGCCGGGTCTGCATCACGTGCGCGACCGCTGCCAGATGCTCGGCCCGGTGGGTACGCGGGACACCCTTCGGCTTCCCCGTGGTCCCCGACGTGTAGAGCATGACGCTGAGGTCCGACTCGTCCGGGACGACGCAGACCGCGTTGTCGAGCCGCTCGGCGAGCTCGTCGACGGCCGCCACGTCCCGCAGCAGGTCCCCCAGGCCGGCGGCGGCGACCCGCTCGGCGTGCGCGGCGTCGGCGACCACCAGGCGGACGTCGGCGTCGCCCAGGCAGTAGCCGAGCTCCTCGACCCCGAACCGGGTCGAGAGCGGCACCGAGACCGCGCCGAGCTTCTGCACGGCCAGGTGCAGGCTCGCGAGCTGCTCGCCACCGTGCATCACCAGGCCCACCCGGGCCCCCCGCTCCACGCCGAGGCTCCGCAGGGCTCCGGCCAGCCGGTCGGTCCGCGCGTCCCACTCCCGATAGGAGAGCCACCTGCCGGTTCCGCGTACCGCCGGCCGATCGGGGTTGCGCTCGACCGCCCATCGCAGCGTCGTCACCAGGTCCATCCGACCCCCTCGTCGTTAGTCTGTTTCAGACCATACGGTTCAGACTGTCAGAGGGGAAGCCCCGGATTCCACCGGCCTCGGGAGCGACCCCGTACGGCGGGCTCCGGTGTCAGGAGGGGCGGTCGCGGGTGGCGGGACGCACGTGCGAGGGTCGAGCCGCATCCGCGGATCGACGACCCGCCTCGTCTAGAGTCCGCGGAGCACCGGCCGGCACGAGAGGAGCGCGGATGCGACTGTCCACGACGTCGTATCTGGTCCTGGGCATGATCGCGTTGCGCGGGCCCTCGACGCCGTACGACCTGAAGCGCGCGGTCAGCCGCTCCGTCGGCTACTTCTGGCACTTCCCGCACGCGCAGCTGTACTCCGAGCCGGACCGGCTCGCCGACGCCGGCCTGCTCGCCCTCGACACCGAGGAGCACGGACGGCGGCGCAAGACCTACTCCCTGACCGACGAGGGCCGGGCGGCCCTGCGCGAGTGGCTGGCGGCGCCCACCGCCGAGCACTTCCAGATGCGCGACATCGCCGAGCTCAAGCTGTTCTTCAACGAGGCGGGATCCCCCGACGACGTCGGGAAGCTCGCCCGCGAGCAGATCCGCCAGCACGAGAGCCGGATCGCCGACTACGAGGACATGGTCGCCCGGCACGGCCGCGAGGAGTGGGCCGAGCCGCGCATGATCACGATCGAGCTGGGCCTGGAGATGGAGCACGCCGCGCTCAGGTTCTGGAGCGCGCTGGCGAACGACGACCTCGACCGGCTCCGTCGCGAGCGGGCCGAGCGCGACCCACGCGACTGAGCACCGGCCCTGCCGGGGGTCGTTCGCCCGCTCCGATCCGTGGGTCGGTGACCACCTGGTCCACCGCCGCGTCGACCGGGGCCCCGGTGAGCCCCGGACGACATCCGACCGGACACGGAGTCCGGGCCCGGCCGGATGTCGCGCGTCAGTCGGTCGGCGACGCAGGCCGTCCGGCGACGTCACGCGTGGCGGCCGTGCCATCCGTCCCGGTCCCGTCCACCGGCTGCTCGGAGAGATGCCCCCGCACCGTCACCATCCGGGGCGGGACCTCGGAACGGAGCCCGGCGACGAGCGCGAAGACCATCGCGAAGACCATGGTGAAGATCGGCAGCCCCACCACGGTGATCACCTGCTCCAGCGCATCCAGCGCGGCATCACCGCCCAGGACGATGAGCGCGGCGGCCAGTGCACCGATGGTGAGCCCCCAGAACACCCGCTGCCGGATCGGGCTGGGCCGGTCGTCGCCGGTGCAGAGCATGTCGACGACGAGGGCGGCCGAGTCCGCGGACGTCGCGAAGAACAATGCGACCACGACGACCGCGATTCCGGAGACGAGTGTCGCCGCCGGGAAGTTCTCGAAGAAGGCGAACATCGCGAGCGGCACACTGTCGGCGACGGCGGCCGAGATCGGCCCCCCGGCACCGCCGATGCCGTCGATCGCCATCGCCGACCAGCCGAAGATCACGAACCAGACGACCGTGAAGGTCGCCGGGGCCACGAGCACCCCGCCGACGAACTGGCGGATGGTGCGCCCCTTCGAGATGCGGGCGAGGAAGACCCCCATGAACGGGGCCCAGGTCACCGTCCACGCCCAGTAGAAGACGGTCCATCCGGCCTGCCAGCCCCAGCCGTCCTCGTCGGTGTAGGGGGCCAGGGAGTCGTTCCAGAACGACAGCCTCGGCAGGCTCGACAGGTAGAGCCCGGTCGTCTCGATCATCTGCCGGAGGAGGAAGACGGTCTCACCGGCCACGAGTACGAACAGCATCAGCCCCACCGCGAGTCCGATGTTGAGGTTCGACAGCCGACGGATCCCCTTGTCCAGCCCGACCGCGATCGACCCCGTCGCCACGAGGGTGAGGACGGTGATGACCGCCACCCGTACGCCGACGGAGTCCGGCACCCCCAGCAGCGCGCTCAGCCCGGCACTGATCTGCGAGGTGCCGAGGCCCAGCGACACCGCGACGCCGAACACCGTGCCGAGCACCGCGAAGATGTCGATCGTCCGCCCGATCGGGCCGTGGATCCGCTCCTTGAGGAACGGGTAGAACACCGACGAGACCCGCATCGGCAGGTCGTAGCGGTAGATGAAGTAGCCGAAGGCCAGCCCCGGCAGCGTGAAGATGGCCCAGGTGTGCAGGCTCAGGTGGTACAGCGCGAAGGACATCGCATCCTGCGCGGCCTGGGCGCTGTAGGGCTCGACACCGTCGACCGGGGGCGTCGTGAAGTGCGAGATCGGCTCCGCGACCCCCCAGAACATCAGGATGGTCCCGATCCCTCCGGCGAACAGCATCGTGAACCAGGACACGTTCGAGTAGGCGGGACGTGCGTCGTCACCGCCCAGGCGCAGGGTGCCGTAGCGACTCAGGGCCACCCAGATCAGGAACACGAGCCAGGTCGTCACCCCCATGACGAAGTACCAGCCGAGGTTCGTCGTGATCCACCCACGACCCGCGTCGAACGCCGCGCCGATGGGGCCCGGCGCGAGCAGCAGCACCACGAGGAAGGCGATTATCAGACCTGCAGACCAGAAGAAGATCTGCGGGTGGGTGCGCAGGCCGAACCTGCGCGCGAGCTCCTGCACGTCGCGCTCCTCCTCCGGCCGTCGACCGGTCCGCCCGATGGTGGTGTTCGCCTCGGGTCGTCGGAGGCAGAGCGGACGGCGACGGCACAGTGGCGCAAAGATGTCCGATATAGTCCTCGATGTCCACCTGTCGAGGGCTGCGCAGAGCGTCGCCGGACCATGCGCGGTGGGTGTGACCAGGAGTCATCTCGGCTCGGCAACGGTCTCACCGGATCAGCCGACCGGGCCCGGATCGGACCGCTCCGGGATGCCGGCGCAGGAGTACTCGCTTTTCAGCCGGGGCGGCTGTCGGAACTCAACCGCCCCGGCCTGGCCCTCGCACCGCCCCGGGGTCGATGCTCGGGATGCGACGCGTCTGCCCGCTGCACGGGTGCCCAAACGCCCGCCCGGGGCCGCTAGAGGGAGTCGATGTCCTGGGGACGCTCGGCGACCGTGCGGGCCAGGCGCGCCAGTTTCACGTTGATGTCCTGCGAGGTCCGGCGCAGCAGGTCGAACGCCTCGTCGGCGTCCAGCCCGCGGCGGGCCATCAGGATGCCCTTGGCCTGGCCGATGACGTCACGGGTCTCGATCGCCGTCCGCAGATGTGCCTGCTTGAGCTCCGCGGCCGAGATCGCGTCGGTGGTCGCCAGCGCGAGCGAGGCGTACCCGGCCAGGATGGTCAGGCGGTCGAGGTCCGCGCGGCCGAAGGCCTGCGGCTCGGAGGCGTACACGTTGAGCGCGCCCGGCAGCCGGGGCGGCCGGGCGTCGGGGAGCAGCTCGACCGCGGCCACCGAGAGGAACCCGTGACCCACTGCGGTCCCGGCCAGCTCGGGCCACCGCTCCTCGCGCCGCAGGTCGTCCGACACCGCGGACGCGGGGCCGTCCTCCCGGGCGGCGTCGACGCAGGGACCGCGACCACTGCGGTACTGCACGACGTCGATCTCCTCGGCCGGCCCGCCGGTGGACGCCGGTGTGTAGTAGTGGCCTTCGTCGTCGCGCATCGTCACGCTCGCCATCGCCGCCACGGGCACGACGCGTGTCACGGCGTCGAGCACCCGGTCCAGCACCTCGGCGACCGTCGCGCAGTCCAGGAGTGCCGGTGCGAGACGCCGGAACTGGTCGACGACGTCGGCGTCGTCGACCGTGGCGGCGTGCCGGGTGGGGGACGCGCCGTCGGCGCTGCGCTCCGACTCGTCCGGCGTTCCGATCAGCTCTGGCCTCGTCAGGTCCACCCGTCGGGGTGACCCGTCGTAGGCACGGCTAAACACCGCGACGGGACACGCGCCCGGGCGGTGTCCGCCACCGGCTTCCGTGCCCCGGGCCGTCGGAGCTCGGCCGGGTCGACGCGCCTGCACCTCGACCGGTCGGGACCCCTCCCGAGTGACATCCGGACCATGGCCGGCATGGATCGAGCAGAAGCACGCACGAACATCAGGTCGACGGTGAACGTCGACGAGTCGGACGTCGGTGCGGCTCCGGTCCGAGGCCGATGGGGTTGTGGATGGAGGGGCCGGGTTAGAGCGAGGTCCAGAGGGTCTCGGCGTCGACGACGCGGTGGTGCCGCCAGGTGAGTGCTCGCTCCACGGCGGCGTGAACCGCCCCGGCGTGTCGGGAGACTTGATCTTCTGAGGAGATGGAGTCATGACACGTCGTTCCCAGCCGCCGTATCCGCCGGAGTTGCGTGAGCGGGCGGTGCGCATGGTCGCCGAGGTCGAGTCGGACTACGACTCGCCGTGGGCGGCGATGAACGCCGTCGCCACCAAGCTCGGGGTCGGCACCGGGGAGACGGTGCGCAAGTGGGTCCGTCAAGCCGAGATCGACGGTGGTGTCCGGCCGGGCACCACCACTGAGGAGTCCGAGGAGGTCAAGCGGCTGCGCCGGGAGGTCGCGGAGCTCAAGCGGGCCAACGAGATCCTCAAGTCGGCTTTCTTCGCGGCCGAGATCGACCGGCCACACAAGCGTTGGTGAGGTTCATCGACCAGCACGCCGCCCGCTCCACGGTGGGACGGCGGTGGGGTGTCGCGTCGATCTGCGCCCAGCTCGCCGAGCTGGGCGTGGCGATCGCCCCGTCGACCTACTACGCCGCCCGCGCCGCGGCGTTGAGGGCCCCGAGCAGACAGCAGGTGCGTGACGAGGAACTGACCGCTCAGATCAGCAGGGTGTATGCCGAGAACTATGGCGTCTACGGCGCTCGGAAGGTCTGGATCCAGCTGGGCCGCGAGGGCATCGACGTCGCCCGATGCACGGTCGAGCAGCTGATGCGCGCGGCGGGGCTGGCCGGGGTCCGCCGCGGACGCCGGGTCCGCACCACGATCGACGGTGGTGGGCCGCGGGCCGGTGACCTGGTCGAGCGCCGGTTCGACCGGCCGGCCCCGGACCAGCTCTGGGTTACTGACTTCACCTACGTGCCGACGTGGTCGGGGATGGTCTACGTCGCCTTCGTCATCGATGCCTGTTCGCGGCGGATCCTGGGCTGGCGCGCGGCCACGTCGATGCGTACCGAGCTGGTGCTCGATGCCCTCGAACACGCGGTATGGACTCGCGCCCGACAGGGCCATAAGGACCTGTCCGGGCTGGTCGCACACTCGGATGCGGGGTCGCAATATCGGTCCATCGCCTACACCGAACGACTCGCCGCGGCCGGCGCGGCGCCCTCGGTCGGGTCGGTGGGCGACGCGTATGACAACGCGTTGGCGGAGTCGACGATCGGGCTGTTCAAGACCGAGCTGATCAAGCCGAGAGGTCCGTGGCGCACGGTCGAGCAGGTCGAGATCGCCACCCTCGAGTACGTCGACTAGTTCAACCACCGACGGCTGCACTCCGCTGCCGCGGACCTGCCCCCGGCCGAGCTGGAGGCCGCGCACTACCGTCAACACATCGGCCAGCCCGAGTCAGAGCACTCAACCCGATAGCTCTCCGGACACGCCGGGGCGGTTCATCGGCGAGCAGGTTGAGCGCGCGGCTGGACACGGTCATCCCAGACGGGTAGGACAACACCTTGAAGCTCCTGGTGGGACGTGTTGATCTAGTCAATCGCCCGTCTACCAGGAGCTTCACCCATTCGAGGCCACGACACGCCGCAGTCCGCTGACCAGCACGTCCACCGAGGTTGGCAAAGGCTCAGTGCCCGAGGTTCGCCGCGGCCTCGTACGTGGCGTGCAGGAACTCGCTGACGGCACGGTCCGGGTCGGCGGCGGCCCGGGCGGCCTCGTAGGGGAACAGGAACTGCTGGAACTCGGTGCTGTAGTGGGCGCCGTCCGGTCCGGCCGGCTGCTCGGCGAACCCGTCGGGTGCCGGGTCCGCGTAGGCGTAGAAGGCGCCCTCGTCGCCGCCGCCGGGCCAGAACCCGCAGCTGCTCAGCTCGCGGGAGTAGCCCTCGACCATGACCCAGTCAACCGCAGTTCGGGGCGCCGCCGGGGTGCGGCGGTGCCGGGCGCCCAGAGAACCGGGTGCAGGCCAGGTCCATCCCGCCCCAGAAGAAGTGCACCGGGCTGACCTTGACGACGAAGCAGAGCCGGACCTCGCCTGGGACAGCTGCTCGTGCAGGAACTCAGAGGGGTCGATACTGGAGGGTGCGGTCATCGCGTGGAACTCCTGAAGCACTGTGGAAGGTCTCCAGAAGATCACGCGGTGGCCGCCCTACACGTCGACACCACAGCCCTCAACAGGACCGGGTCGCACACCACTTTGGTGGACACCACTGACCGACGGTCAGTGCGCCGACCGTCTGCGCCACCCCCACCGGTCGTGCCGACGAGCGGCGACGCGAGCCTCAGGCCGGCTCATCGGAGGTGGCCAGTCCAGCCGTGAGCAGATCGACAGCGGTCGGCAGCAGTCGGACGTTGTCCGGGGTCGACTCCAGGCCGGTCACCAGCGCAGTGCAGATCGCGGCGGCGTCCTCGGGCGCCGTTCCGGAAGGACTCGCCTCAGCGAACAGACTCGTCAGGAGCTCACCGACGCGGCCGGTGAAATTGATGCAGATGTCGCCGTAGAGCCGTGCTTTCGCATCCAGCAGTTCGGCGGTGTGCGGAGAGTCGCCTGCCAGCTCGAGCACCAGGTCGAGCTTGACCTGCAGCACTGACCGCACTCGCTCCTGCCATGGTGCGTCGGACTCCGCCGCGGCGGAGGCTCGTTCCGTCGCCTGCAGGTGCAGGCGCGCGGCGAGCCGCCGCACGGCGTCGTCCTTGTTGCGGACATATTGGTAGACCGCTGACCGCGACATCCCCGCTTCTCGGGCGATGTCATCCATCGTCGTGCGCCGCACACCATGCCGCGTGAGACACGCGTAGGTGGCATCCAGGACGTGGTCGAGGCGGGGTGCGCTCGTCATGTCAGCCCGGTCCAGCCCTCTCCTGTCGGTGCATCGGTGGGTCGACACCTCAGCGGAGCACCGTCATCAGGGCAGCGCCTTGAGGAGCTCCTCTGCCAACGGGGCGGACGAAGCAGGGTTCTGGCCCGTGTACAGGTTACGGTCGACGACGATGTGCGGAGCCCACGGCTCGCCTTCGTCGTACTTCGCACCGAGGCTCACAACCTCGTCCTGGACCAGCCACGGCGCCTTCTCCGCCAAACCGACCTGCCGCTCCTCCTCGTTGGAGAACGCGGACACGCGGTAGCCCGCGAACGGTGTCGTCCCGTCGTCGGCGACGGTCGCGCGCAGGGCCGCCGGTGCGTGGCAGACGATACCGAGCGGCTTGCCGGATCCCAGCGCGTCGATCAGCAGCTTTCCTGAGTCCCTGTCGAAGGCCAGGTCCTCCAGCGGGCCGTGTCCACCAGGGTAGTACACGGCGGCGTAGTCTGAGAGCTGCACCTCCCCCAGGTCGATCGTCCTCCGGAGCTCCTCAGCTCCGTCGATCACCGCGGCCTGCTCCTTCGCGGCGTCCTCACCACCGGCCATGTCCGGAGTCAGACTGACCGCGTCGACGGTCGGCGCGATCGCACCCGGAGTGGCGACAACGATCTCGTGTCCGGCATCCCTGAACGCCGAGTAGGGAGCCACGAACTCCTCGGCCCAGTAGCCGGTCGGGTGCCTGGTTCCGTCGTTGAGCGTCCAGTACGTCGCACCGGTCATCACGAACAAGATCTTGGCCATCCGAGCTTCTCTCCTACTTCGGCGTGTGTCAGACATTCTGACGTTTTGTGCTTCTTTTGTCAGTTCGACTGAGCAAAAGTTACGCTCGGTACCCGCGGCTGTCAACCGCGCCCGGCTCTCCCTGAGCACCTGGCGGCCGGCAGCGCGCCGCGGGTGGCGCGCTTCCATCGGGGCCGGGACGTCACCGACTGGCCCGACGAGATGGGCTACTACCGGATGCCGGTCACCGAGCACCCGCGCCGCGAGGCCGTCCGCGCCCAGGCGAACCACTACGTCACCGGCCGCGACGGCGGCCGCGACATCGACCTGCGCCGGTTCGCCACCGAGGGGATGCGGCTCTACGGTCCGCTCGCCGACCACGCAGGCGGCACCCTGCGTTTCCGCCATGGCCTGGCGGACGCGCTCGACCACGCCGACCAGGTCAGCGAGTCCATCAAGGACACCATCGACGCGCACATCGAGCGCCAGGGCATCGATGCGCCGCCGGGGAGGGGACTGTCAAGTTTCCGGCTCTGGCACAGATGCGGTGGTGGCCGCGGGCGCGTCACGTCCGGGTGACGCGCTCGGCTCTGTGATCATCTCGCTGGTGCGGTCGTGATCTTGAGAGCGTGTTGTTCCCCGGGTTGTCGTCCCTGGTCGTCGAGGATGTCGTCGCCACCGGTTCTGTCTTACGGATCACCGCACGCAGCGCTATGTCCTCGGCGCCGTGCCCGCGATGCGGCACCGAGTCACGCCGGGTGCACGCCTGGCACCTGCGCCGACTGGCCGACCTTCCGGTCGGAGGACGCCCGGCTGTGATGGATCTGCGGGTCCGCCGGCTGCTCTGCACCGACGTGGAGTGCCCGCAGCGGACCTTCCGCGAGCAGATCCCTGCCCTGGCCAGCCGATACGCCCGCCGCACCCTACGGCTGGCGGCCACGATCGGGCAGGTCGCGATCACGCTGGCCGGACGAGCTGGTGCCGCCCTGCTGGCCACGCTCGGCGTGACGGTCTCCCGGTCGAGTCTGCTGCGCGCGCTGATGGCGCTCCCGCTACCGACCCTGCCGGTGCCCTCGGTGCTCAGCGTCGACGATGTCGCCCTGCGCCGCGGGCGCCGCTACATGACCATGGTGATCGATCCGATCACCCACCGCCGGATCGACGTTCTCCCCGACCGGCGAGCCGCGACCCTCTCGGCGTGGCTACGCGACCGGCCGGGGATCACGGCAGTATGCCGGGACGGGTCGGCCAGCTACGCCGAAGCGATCACCGCCGGCGCACCGGAGGCGGTGCAGGTCAGCGACCGGTGGCACCTGTGGCACGGCCTCGGATGCGCAGTGGAGAAGGTCGTGATCGCCCACACCGCGTGCTGGCTACCCGCTGCGGCCGGCGCGACAAGCACACTGCGGGAGCCGGCGCTCGCGCAACGGACACGGGCCCGCCACGCCGCGGTCCACGCCCTGCTCGATCAGGGCGTGGGGCTACTCGAGTGCTCGCGACGGCTGGGCTGGTCGCTCAACACGATCAAGCGCTACGCCCGCGCCGCGCGGGCCGAGGAGCTGATCCGGCCACCCCGCTACGGGACCACCCTCGTCGACCCGCACCGCGATCACCTACGACGTCGGCTGGCCGCGAACCCGAACGTGGCGACCACCCAGCTGTTGGCCGAGATCCGCGAGCGCGGCTACACCGGCAGCGCGAACCTGCTGGTCCGCTACCTCAACCAGGGCCGGGCCCGCACCGAGCGGCCGGTGCCCGCGCCACGCCGGCTGGTCTCGTGGATCATGACCCGGCCCGCTGACCTGTCCGACGATGACCGCACCCACCTCGACGACCTGCTCGCGGCATGCCCGCAGCTCACCGCGCTGGTCGAGCACGTCCGTGGCTTCGCGAACCTGCTCACCCAGCGGCGCGGCGCCGAGGTGCGCCCTTGGATGACCGCAGTCGAAAGCAGCGACCTGACACCGTTGCACGCGTTCGTGCGCGGCCTGCGCAAGGACCTGCCGGCCGTCCTGGCGGGCTTGACCCTGCCCTACAGCAACGGCCCGATCGAAGGAGCGAACACAAAGGTCAAGCTCCTCAAGCGGCAGATGTATGGCCGGGCCGGGTTCCCGCTGCTCCGGCAGCGGATCCTGCTCAGCTGACTCGGCTCACCACCCAATCTGCGCCAGAGCCAAGTTTCCGGTGTAACTGAGGTTGGTCGGGTTACGTGCGTCCGGCGGACAGGCGTCCGTCGAAGGCGATGTCGAAGGCGTTCAGGGCGGGCTTCCAGCGGATCGACCACCGGTGCTGCCCGGTGCCGGTGGGGTCGAGACTCATGATCGCCATGTAGACGCACTTGAGCGCGGCGGCCTCGTTCGGGAAGTGCCCGCGGGCCTTGACCGCCCGCCGGATCCGGGCGTTCACGCTCTCGATCGCGTTCGTCGTGCAGATGATCTTGCGGATCTCGACGTCGAACCCCAGGAACGGCACGAACTCGGCCCAGGCGTTCTCCCAGAGCCGCACGATCGCCGGATACCGCTCACCCCAGGCCTCGCAGAACTCCAGGAACCGCTCGGTCGCCGCAGCCTCGGTGGGTGCGGTGTAGACCGGTCGCAGGGCCTTGGCGATCGCGTCGTAGTGCTGGCGGCCGGCGTAGCGGAAGCTGTTGCGCAGCAGGTGCACCACGCAGGTCTGGGTGATAGTGGCGGGCCAGACCGCGCCGATCGCATCCGGCAGCCCCGCCAGGCCGTCACAGACAACCATGAGCACGTCACCGACGCCGCGGTTACGGATCTCGGTGAGTACGTGCAGCCAGTACTTCGCGCCCTCGCCGCCGCTGCAGGGGGTCCCCGGCCCAGAGCCCGAGGATCTCCCGGCGGCCCTCACAGGTCACCGCGAGCGCGACATAGATGGGCCGGTTCGCGACCTTCCCGTCGCGGATCTTGACGTGGATCGCGTCGATGAAGATCACCGGGTAGTCCGCCCGGGACGGAGTCCAATGGTCGTCGTGAGGATTCGCGACGACCATTGGACTCCGTCCCGGGTCGAGTGGCCGGTTCTGCCACTCGACCATCGCCTCGATGACCTTGTCGGTGATCGTCGAGATCGTCTGCCGGGACACCTGGGCGCCGTAGACCTCGGCCAGGTGAGCCTGGACCTCCCCGGTGGTCAGGCCCTTCGCCGACAGCGACAGCACGAGCTCGTCGACCCCGGACATGCGGCGCTGCCGCTTGGCGACGATCTTCGGGGTGAACGAGCCGTCCCGGTCCCGGGGCACATCGAGCTCGACCGGCCCGGCCTCGGTCAGCACGGTCTTCGACCGGTGACCGTTGCGAGAGTTCCCGCCGTCACGGCCGGCCGGGTCGTGGGACTCGTAGCCGAGGTGATCGGTGATCTCACCTTCCAGAGCGGATTCCAGGACCCGCTTGGTCAGCTGCGCGAGCAGACCATTCTCCCCGGTCAGCTCCAGCCCGTTCGCCCGTGCCCGGCCGGCGAGCTGGGCGATCAGCTGCTCATCGACAGGGTCCAGCCCGGCTGGGCCTGCACCCTCGGCCGGGCCGTCGGTTACCGCGTCGAGGTCAACCACCGGCTCGTCTGCCAGGTCTGTCATCGGGTCCACACTCCTTGATCGGAGTTACACCGATGTTCTTACAGTCCCCGCGAAGATCTCCTCGATCACCGCGATCCGCTTCCGCGGGCTGCCGCCGTAGGTGAGCGTGAGGTGGTGGAAGCCTGCCTCGTGGTAGCGGTGCAGCAGGTCGGCGACGTAGGACGGCGGGCCCGCGATCGTGCCCGTCGAGCATGGTTCCCCGTCCACATCGGACTGCATGACCAGTGGTAGCGCTGCGCGAGCAGGGCGTAGAACGCGGGGATGTGCGCGCCGTAGGGGAACTCGTAGTCCAGGCTGTGCGCGCCCATCGAGGCGTAGTTCGCGGTCGCGGCCGCATCTTCAACTACTCCTGGGTGTGGCTGAAACCAGACGGCCTCCTGAACTCCGACGACATCGCCGATCAGCTCGCCGACATCGCGCTGCGCGGCCAGTTGGTCAGGGACACCGAGCCCGCGGAGCCCGTCGGCAGCAACGCCACAGCGCTCCTCCGGTAGGGCTCCGCGGGATGTCCGGTCCCCGCGCCGATCGTGTCAATGTGGGGTGATCGTGCTCAACGGCCCGGGATTGAACAGGTGGTCGCCGGTCCATCCGTCGAGGTCGTACTCCCCCAGGCACGTGTCGACGAAGCTCATGAGCTCGTCGGTGGTGCCCTGTGCCTCCGCGCCGCGCAAAAGGTGGATGCGGGTGTCATCCTGGTTGCCGGCGTAGTTGCGCTCGTAGAGCTCGTGCCGTCCACCGAACTCGGTGCCCATTGCGTCCCACAGCAGCTTCATCAGCTTCACGCGGTCGAGCGCCTCCACCCCGTTCGACCCGCGCAGGAAGCGGTCGAGAAGGGGGCGGACCTGGTCGCTCTTCCAGTCCTCGGCGTGCGAGTTCACGTAGATGAGCCCGCTGGCCACGTGGTTCTCGATGATGTCCTTGATCCGCGGGTAGGCCACCGGCGCGAGCACCCGGTACGCGGCGCCCTGGTCATTGTTGGGCAGCACTGCGTCACCGACCCACGGGATCGGGTTCCGCGCCATCGCCTCGGTCAGGCCCCAGAAGACGTTGCGCCAGGCGAGGATCTCGCCGACGTGGGCCTGCACGCCGCGGTACTGGTTCGTGCCGGCGATCTCGACGGCCTTGAGCACGCAGCCCGCGATGAAGTCGAGCTTGACGCACAACCGGGTCAGCCCGTGGAAGGTCAACCGCGGGAGCCAGCCGGAGCGCGGTGTGAAGCCGTTGACCTTGTCGGCGTCCCCGTAGGCGAAGACGTTCTCCCATGGGATCTGTACCCGGTCGAGGATCATGATCCCGTCGTTCTCGTCGAAACGACTGGAGAGCGGGTAGTCGAAGGGGCTGCCGGCCACCGTGGCCTGGTACTCGTAGGAAGCCCGGGACACCAGCTTCACCCCGGGAGCATCCATCGGGAGCATGAAGATGACCGCGAACTCCTTCTTGTTCAACGGCATCCCGTAGTGGCCGATGAAGTTGTAGTGCGTCAGCGCCGACCCGGTGGCCACGCACTTCGCGCCGGACACCACGAGGCCGTTGTCGTTCTCCTCCTCGACGTGCACGAACACGTCCCGCAGCGCGTCCGGCCCGAGGTGGCGGTCCACCGGCGGGTTGGCCAGGGCGTGGTTGAGGAACAGCACCCGCTCCTGGCTGTCGCGGTACCAGCGCCGGGCATTCTCCTGGTAGGGGTCGAAGAACTCGGTATTGCCGCCGAGGCAGCCGAGGAACGAGGCCTTGTAGTCCGGGCTCCGTCCCATCCACCCGTAGGACAGGCGCTGCCAGGCCGCGATCGCGTCGCGGCCTGCGACCAGGTCGTCCGCGGAGTGCGGCACAGTGAAGAACTTGTGGGTGAAGCCGCCGTTGCCAGTATCGGTGGGCCCGGTGATCACCCCCGGTCCGCCGGGTGCGGCGTCGGCGTGCAGCGCGTCGTACATCTGGGCGATCGACTGGGCCGTGTTGCGGAACGCCGGGTGCGTCGTGACGTCGTCGACGCGCCGGCCGTAGATGTAGACCTCGCGCCCGTCCCGCAGGCTCTCGAGGTACTCCTCACCGGTGAACGGGACCCGCACGCTCGTCCCGGTGGGCGTGGATGCCGTGGTCGTCATGCGTCCTCCTGAAGTCGTGCGGTGGGCTCGATGTACTCGGCGTCGCGGTCCACCGCGTCGTAGAGACGGCGGCCGAGGGGATCGCGCATCTCCTCCGCGATGTGACCCAGCAGACCGGCCGACCGGGCGACGAGGGCGACGCCGCGGACCAGGTTCGCCGGGATGCCGAGATCCGCGAGCGCGGCACCGCAGACACCGGCCCCGTTGGTCGGCAGCTGCTTGCCCAGGATCTGGGGATGCAGCCGCTCGATCGCGGCGAGCAGCGCCAGGTGCGACCCGCTCACCCCTTCCTCCTCCGCGATCCGGTGCAGCACCGGGGTACGCGGGTCGTTCTCCTTGTGCACCGGGTGCCCGAGCCCGGGGACGGGCAGGCCGGCTGCTGCCCGGTCACCGACCAAGGTGCGGGCGACGGCGTCGAGATCGGCGCCGGGCCCGGCGGCGGCGAGGCCGCCGCCGAGGAACGCAGCCACGTCCTCGGTGACACCGAGGAACCGCGACCCGCCGCCGAGCAGGCCCGCGGCCATCGCCCCCTGCACGGACTCCGGTGCGCTGTGCAGGGTCAGCCGCGCCGCCAGCACCGTCGGAGTGAAGCCGTGGTCGGCCAGTGCCACCAGCACCGCGTTGAACAGCCGTCCCTCACCGGGGGTCGGGCGGCGCAGGGTGACCAGCCAGAACGCAAGGTCGCTGAAGGCCACGGACCCCATCAGGTCCTCGGTGAGGTCGTGCCCGAGCAACCGGATGCGATCCCGGTCGGATGTGCCGATGCTGGTGCGGTACGAGGTCATGTGCTGGCTCCTGATCGGCGGAGTGGGGCGAGGTCCAGTTCACCGGGACCGCCCGGGCCGGGGAGTTCACGGATCACCACCCGTCCCGTCGGGGTCCGAGGCAATTCCTCGAGGAAGTGCCAGAACCGCGGCACCTTGAACGAGGCGAGGCGGGTGGCGACGGTGTCGCGCAAGGCTTCGGCGCTGGCCGTCGCGCCGGGGCCGAGCACGACGTAGGCCTTGACCTCTTCCTCGGCCAGCCCCGCGGGCACTCCGACGACGACGCACTCGGCGACGTCCGGGTGCGCGCGCACCGCGTCCTCCACCTCGGCCGGGGCGAGGTTCTCGCCGCGGCGGCGGATCACGTCCTTCTTGCGGGCGACGAAGGTGTAGGTGCCGTCGGTACCCGCGGTGACGAGGTCCCCGGTGTGCAGCCAGCCGTCGCGGAGCGCGGCGGCGGTCTCCGCCGGCATGTCGTAGTAGCCCGGCGTCACGGTGGGGTTGCGCAGCAGCAGCTCCCCGGGCGTCCCCGGCGGCACGTCGTCGCCGTCGTCGTCGACCACGCGAGCCTGGTTGACGACCCCGAGGTCCGGGTGCTGGCGCAGCCCGCCGAGCGTCCCGAACGGCCGCGTCCCGGGCAGCCAGATCAGCCCGTACACGCTCTCGGACATGCCGTAGCCGCACACCAGCCGGAGCCCGAAACGCCGCTCGAACGCGCGATGCCGCTCCGCCGGCGGCGAGGGCGCGGTGTAGGCGGTGCGCAGCGGGGTTTCCGCGTCTCCCGCGTTCTCGGGCTGCTCGTCGAGCATTTCCAGCATGGCGCCGACGGCGTTGAACGAGGTCGCACCGTGCCGACGGGCCGCGTCGAGGAACCCGGAGGCGGAGAACCGTGGGAGCAGGATCAGCCCGGCGCCGCAGGCCAGCGAGCCCATCGTGGAGTAGGCGAGCGCGTTGGTGTGAAACAGCGGCAGCGCCGTCATGAGCCGCTCGTCGTCGCCGAGCTCCATCCACGCCGGGAAGCCCTCTCCGGACATCACGTGCGCGCGGTGGGTCTGCATCACGAGCTTGGACCGGCCTGTCGTGCCCGACGTCGGGATCATGAGGGCGACGTCGTCTTCGCCCACTGGCACCGCGGGCGCCTCCGGGGGGTACGGGCCCGCGACCAGCTCGTCCACGTGAACCAGCCACGGTGGTGGCCCCTGCTCGCCGAGTGCACGCGACACGGAGTCGCGCAGGCCGGCGTCGGTGACGACCGCCCGCAGCCGTCCACCCGCGGCGAGCTGCCCGAGCAGGCCGTGCAGTTCGGTCTCGGCGCTGCGGGGGTTGAGCGGCACGGCGATCCCGCCGATCGCGGTGACCCCCAGGATCGCGAGCAGGTGATCCGGCTCGTTACGGGGCGTGAGCGCCACGATGTCGCCGCGGCCGACACCCAGGTTCCGCAGCCGACGGCCGACCGCGCCGACCATCTCGGCGGCCGCGACGAACGAGCGCGTCCCGTCATCGGTGATCAGCCACGGTCGGTCGCCGTACGCATCGGCGGCCCGTGCGAGCAAGGCCGGGATCGTGCGGAGCATCGTTCAGCCCGACCGGGTGCCGGACCGGGCCGCGGCGAGGTGTTCGGCGATCGCGGGGTTTGCAATCTCCGGCTTCTCCGCGTTGAGCAGATGCGACGCCCCTGGCACGATCCGAAACCGCGCCCCCGGGATGCCGTCGGCGATCTCGCGGCACATGTCCGGCGGGGTGGCCGGGTCCTCCTCCCCTGCGATCACGAGCGTGGGCACCGCGATGTCGCGCAGGCGGTCCCGCACGTCGTAGGCGCCGATCGCCTCGCAGCACCCGGCGTAGCCCTCGGCCGGAGTGCTACGCAGCATCGCAAGCAGCCGCTGCGCCTCGGCCGGCTCCCGTTCGGCGAACTCGGCCGTGAACCACGCGCCGGTCCGCGACGGCACGAGGAACTCGGTGCCCTCCGCACGCACCTTCGCCGCGCGCACCGGCCACCCCTCGGGGTCGGCAAAGCGGGCCGCGGACGCGCAGATGATCAGGCCGTCCATCCTGTCGCCGTGGTGGATCCCCAGCCACTGCCCGATCGCCCCGCCGATCGAGACCCCGCAGTAGCTGAAGCGGTGCACTGCGAGCGAGTCGAGCAGGGCGATGACGTCCTCAGCCAGGGCGCCGATCGTGTACGGGCCGGGCGGTACCTCCGAGCCGCCGTGGCCGCGCAGGTCGAACCGGATCACCCGGTACTCGCCGGACAGTGCCGCCACCTGCGCGTCGAACAGCCCGAGGTCGGTGCCCAGCGAGGGGCCGAACACGAGGGCCGGCGCGTCCTCAGGTCCGTGCAGGTCGTGGTGCAGTCGCGCGGTGCTCATTTGTCCACCCGGTAGTGCGCGAGCTTGTCCTCGTCGATCTCGATCCCGACGCCGGGCCGGTCGAGTACGGCCATCTTGCCGTCGGCGATGACCAGCGGTTCGGCGAGGATGTCATCGGTGAGCTGCAGGAAGTAGTCCAGCTCCCCGGCGCGCTCGGACGTGCTCTTGAACGCCGCGCCGAAGGCCAACGTGCCCAGCGTGCCGACCATGCCGTCCATCTGGCTGCCCATAGCCAGGCCCACGCCGAGCCCCTCGCACATCCCCACGATGCGCTCCGACTCCGAGAATCCGGTCCGCGCGGTCTTGATGCTGATCATCTGGGAGTGGTCGTCGAGGATCTGGGTGGCGATGTCGCCCATCCGCGTCACGCTCTCGTCGCCGAGGATCGGGATCGAGGTGCGCGCGGCCAGCCGGCGCCGCCCGAGCGGCTCCAGTGCCGGGGTTGGTTCCTCGAGCATCGAGATACCTGCCTCCTCCATCACCGGTAGCAGCGCGATCGCCTGATCGGCGCTCCAGCCCTTGTTGGAGTCGATGTAGAGCTCGACGTCGTCGCCGAGCGCCGCCCGCAGGGTTCGGACGGCGGCGGCGTCGACCTTCGGGTCCCTCCCGGTCTTGATCTTGAACGTGCCGAACCCGTAGCGCTCCCGCATCTCGTTCGCCTCGTCGACCATCCCCTCCGGCGAGCTGGCAAACAGGATGTGCACCACCGACATCGCGTCGGCGTAACCTCCGAGGAGCCGGTGCACCGGCTGCCCGAGTGCTTGCCCGATCACGTCCCATACGGCCATGTCCACGGCACCGCGGGCTGTGTGGTTGTGCACCAGCCAGCTCATCCGGTCCCGCGCGACTTCCCGGGCCAGCGGGTCGAGCCCGACCATCGCCGGGGAGAACCATTCGTCGATCGCAGTGACGATCGACTGCTGCGACTCCCCGTAGGTGAACGGGCGGGCCGGCGCCTCCGCCTGCCCGACCAGGCCGTCATCGGTGCGCACCCGCACCAGGACGTGGTCGGCGGCGGAGATGCTGGCGTGTGCGAACCCGGTGGGGTTGCGGAGTGGGATGCTGAACGGGACGGCTTCAATCGAAGCGATCTTCACGGACGATCCTTTCAGGACTTCGCGAGCCGGAACGCGTGCGATGCCGAAAAATACGGGCCGTCGAGGTTCCGGGCCGCCAGGTCACCGGGGTCGCTGTGCTTCTCCAGCGTCAGCACCAGCCCGGGCTTGACCGCGCCGGCGACATCGGAGTCGAGGTAGGGGTCCTCGGACAGGTAGAGCTGGCAGGTCAAGGACTTGTGGCCCGGTGCGGTGACGATGGCGTGCAGGTGCGCCGGCCGGTAGGCGTGCCAGCCCGCAGCCGCGAGCATCGCCCCGGTCGGGCCCGTCTTCGGGATCTCGTAGGGCACCGGAATGATCGTGCGGACCTCGAAGTGGCCGTTCTCGTCGACTGTGAACCGCCCGCGCAGGTTGCCCGACGGGGGGAGCTCGCGGTCGTCCGGGTACGGGATGTCGGAGTAGGTCCCGTAGTGGTCGCTGTGCCACATGTCGATCTGTGCGCCGGCCAGCGGGGTGCCGTCAGCGGAGGCGACCGTGCCGGAGAACAGCAGGGTCTCGCCCGGCTCGTCTTCCCGCATCGGCATCACGTACGGCTTTTCGAGCTGCGTGGCTCCGGGGATGAAGTACGGGCCCTCGATCGCGCCGTCACTGGCGTCGCTGGTCGCCGCCTCCACCTGCTCCACGGTGGCCTCGAAGAAAACGTCGGCGAACAGCGGCCACTCACCGGCCTCGCCGAGGTCGATGGCGTACTGCTTGGCCGCGTTATACTCGTCGTAGGTGACCCGCTGATCCACGATCGTCGCGCGGATGGCATCCATGAGCGCCGCGACGACCGTCGCGACGCGTTCCTGGCTGGTGGTGGTCATGGTTCGTCCTTCGGGTCCGGATCAGGCCAGCGACGACGGGTGCGTGGCCAGCGGGGTGATGGTGATGTCCATGAACGCGAACATCGGCAGCGACGAGATCAGCTCGTGCACCTCGTCGACCGACTCGACGTCGAAGACGCTGACGTTCGCGTAGCGTCCGGCGACCCGCCAGAGATGTGGCCAGCGACCGGAGCGCTGGATCTCCTGTGCCCGTTCGCGTTCGGCGTCCTTGACCTTCGCCAGGTCTGCGGGGTCGACGTCGTGCGGGACCGAGACCTCCATCTGCGCGAGGAACAACATGGGCTCAGACCCCCCGACCGCGGAAGTACGACACGTCATCGGGATTGATCAGGTCGGGCACGGTCCAGCCGCTGAGGTCGTACTCGGACATGCAGCGGTCGACCATCGCCTTGTAGCCGTCGACCTGCCCACTTGCGGTCTGGCCCCACAGCGTCTCGAGCCGGACGTTCTCGTGGTTGCCCGAGTAGTTGCGCTCGTAGAGCTCGTGGCGCCCGCCGAACTCGGTGCCCATCGCGTCCCAGATCAGCTTCATGACCTTGATCCGGTCCTCGCCGGTGCGCCCGTTCGAGCCGCGGACGTACTTGTCCAGGAAGGGCCGCATCTCGGGGTTCAGCCAGTCCACGGCGTTGGAGTTCTGGTAGATCAGCGCGCTCCCGAGGTCCTGCTCGAAGATCTCCTTCGCCCGCGGGTAGGCGATCGTCGACATCTGCCGATAGGCCCCCGCCGAGTCGATGTTGGGCAGCATCGTCCCGTCCGACCACGGTGTCGGGTTGTGCACCATAGAGTCCACGCAGGCCCAGAACAGGTTGCGGTAGTTCAGCAGCTCACCGACCCGGGTCTGTACGCCGCGGAAGTCCCCGGCGCCGGTCATCTCCAGGCCCTTGAGCAGCAGCCCGCACAGGAAGTCGAACTTCACCGCGAGCCGCACGCAGCCATGCAGCATCGCCCGGAACACGAACCCGGAGCCTGCGAAGAAGTTGTTCGCCTTCTCCACTTCGTAGCAGAAGACGTTCTCCCACGGGACGAACACGTCGTCGAACATGATGATCGCGTCGTTCTCGTCCAACCGGCTGGTGAGCGGGTAGTCGAACGGGCTCCCGACGGCGGCCGCGGTGAACTCGTAGGACGGGCGGCAGTACAGCTTCAGACCGGGGGCGTTCATCGGCACGATGAAGATCGCGCTCATGTTTTTGGTGCGCACCGGCTGATAGCTGCCGATGAAGTTGTAGTGCGTGAACGCCGATCCCGTGGCAACTACCTTGGCGCCGCTGACGTAGATGCCGGCGTCGGTCTCCTTGGTGACGTGGACGTAGACGTCCTTGACCTCGTCGGCAGCCTTGTTCCGGTCGATCGGCGGGTTGACGATCGCGTGGTTGAAGTAGAGGCACTGCTCCTGCGCGGTCGCGTACCACTTGCGCGCGTTGTCCTCGAACGGTGCGTAGAACTCGGTGTTCGACCCCAGCGTGGACAGGAAGCTCGCCTTGTAGTCGGGGCTGCGGCCCATCCACCCCCAGTTCTCCCTGGCCATCCCGGCGATGGCGTCGGCGGAGGCCTTCAGGTCCTCGACGGTGTACGGCGCCTTGAAGAACGGGTGGGTGAACCCGCCGCTGCCGGTGTCGGTGGGCGCGATCAGGCCCTCGTTCTTCTCCGGGTCGTGCAGGGCGTCGTAGAACCGGGCCACCATCCGGGCGCTGTTGCGGAAGCCCGGGTGCGTGGTCACGTCCTTCACCCGCTCGCCGTAGATCCACACCTCCCGGCCGTCGCGAATGGACTCCAGGTACTCGCTGCCGGTGAGGGGGCGCGTCGTCGTCCCACCCGCCGGGTGGGGCGTCATCGTCTCTGCGGACATGTCGGTCGCCTTTCTTCCTCAGGTGCAGGGCCGGTGCGTGCGCGACCGGTCCGCGAAGTCGCGGGAGAACGTCAATTGGTGGGTCTCGCCGAACCAGCCCGGGTCCGGCACGAAGGTGGGTTCGAGAACGGCATCGGGGAAGCCACCGACGGCCCGGAAACGACCGCCGTAGAACAGCAGGGGTTCCTCGCCGGGCAGGTCGAGATCCTCGACCTCACCCAGGAGGAGGACGTGATCGCCGCCGTCGTGCGCCTGCCACGGGGTGCACGCGAACCAGGCCGAGGAGCCCGTCAGCCGCGGGGCGGCCGGGTCGGCATCGGCATCCCAGGGGACGATCAGCTCCCCGTCCGGCTTGCCGGCGAAGTTGAGCGCCAGGTCGCACTGGGTCGCCGCCAGGACGTTCACCACGAACGGTCGCCCGGGCAGCGCCTCGCTCGCCCGGCTGCGCCGGTCGAGTGAGACCAGGATCAGCGGCGGATCCAGGGACACGGCGGTGAAGGCGTTGACCGTCACCCCGTAGCGATCGCCGTCGACTCCGTAGGTGACGACCGTGACGCCGGTCGCGAAGTGCCCGAGCGCGGTGCGGAGGGCGCGGCTGTCGATGGGCATGTCGGTCGACCTCCACGGTCCGGTGCAAGTCCGTATGACCCGCATCACGAACGAAGCTAGGAGGGCACACGGCGGTGGTCGATCCGCTCGACGCGGCCGTTGTCCGCGTCGCGCAGCAATCTCAGAACGCATTTTGCAACTCGGAGTGGTGGCCGTGGTGATCACGGTTTGGAGTAGCGGCGGCGCGTCCGCGGCGATCATGTAGCGGGCTCCTGGTAGTCGGGCGGTTCCTACACCAAGCCGTCCACCAGGAGCCCGCGTGTCATCCTCGCCGACCTGTTCGTGTGTGTCATGCCCTGCCCACTCGAACGAGGCAGTCCGGTCGTCGGCCTGCGTGTTCTACCCAACCTCGTCGATGACCGATGCGCAGTGGGCGTTGATCGAGCCCTGCTGCCCCCGGCGGGCAACACCGCAGGCCGGGGCGGGCGACCCGAGAAGCACCCGCGCCGGCTGGTCCTCGACGCGATCTTCTACCTGGTCACCGGGGGTATTGCCTGGGCGGCACTGCCGCACGACTTCCCGCCGCACCAGACCGTGTACGGGCTGTTCCGGCGCTGGGTCCGCGTCTACGAGGGCCGTGATCCGGCGCCGACTGCGGCGATCATCGACTCCGCCTCGGTTCGTGGCGCCGACACCGTACCCACTCGCTCGCGCGGTTACGACGCCGGTAAGAAGGTCAACGGCCGCAAACGCCACATCGCCGTGGACACCGGCGGGCTGCTGCTAGCGGTCGTGATCACTGTCGCCGGTATCCAGGACCGCGACGGCGCGCACCGGCTGCTCACCGCGTTGCGGACCCGCTTCTCCACGGTCGGCCACATCTGGGCCGACGGCGGCTACGCCGGTCGCCTGGTGCGCTGGGCCCACGCCGTGCTCGCCTTCGGTGTCGAAGTCGTCAAACGCACCGATGACCTGGCCGGGTTCCAGGTCCTGCCCCGCCGGTGGGTCGTCGAGCGGACCTTCGCCTGGATCAGCAAACGTCGCCGCTGCGTACGCGACTACGAGACCCTGCCCGAACATCACGAGGCGATGGTCCATCTATCGATGATCATGACCATGTCCCGGCGACTCGCTCGCACCGGCGACTGGTAACCCGAGAATCAAAATGCGCTCTCAGACTGCGCCGAGGGCGAGCGTCTGTGAGGGGGTCTGCCCGTACTTGCGCCGGTAGTCGGCGGCGAAGCGGCCCAGGTGCAGGAAGCCCCAGCGGTGGGCGACGTTGGCCACCGGACCGTGGCCGTCGACGAGGTCCCGGTGCGCGTTGACCAATCGCACGTCGCGGAGGTACGCCATCGGCGGCAGCCCGACGTGCACGGCGAACCCGTCCTGCAGGCTCCGCACGCTCACGCCCGCGAGCTCGGCGAGTCCTGCCAGCGTGTGCGGATCGCCCGGCGCGGCGTGGATCGCCTCCACCGCACGCCGGATGGTCCGCGGCCGGGCCGGCGGGCGCGGGCGGTGCACCTCGTCGGAGTGTTCGTGCTCCGCTAGCATGAGCAGGCCGGTGCTGACCGCCCGGCTGAACTGCGCGGCGACGGCGGGCTCGAGGAGCAAACCTGGCCCGGCGTCGAGTTCGTCGACGAGCGTGCGTACCAGCCGCATCCAGCTCCGACCGGCCGCCGAGGTCATCGACAGCGCCGGGCGGAACCAGATCGGCGAGCGCACCGGCCGTCCGAGCATGGCCTCCAGCTCGCCCTCCAGCACCCGACGGTCGAACTTCACCCCGTACTGGGCGCAGCCCGCGCGCCACCGGTGGATCACAGTCCTGCCGGTCGGAGTATAGATCGCGCCCTGCTCCGGCGTCGACCTGACGGAGCAGGTGCCGCAGGCCGCGTCGACCCATCCGCGCACCGGGATACTGAAGTGGTAGCTGTCGGCGAGCTCACCGAAGTCCAGGCTGACGTCGGCTCCCGCGTACTCGAGCACTCCGACGGTCAGCGTCCCGCACTCCGCCGAGCGCAGCGACATCGTGAAGTCGCGCGCCGGGCCCAGGGGGGAGAGCCGGTGGGTGAAGAACTCCAGGCCCACCGCCCCCCGGGCCTCGTCGATTTCCGACGTGCGGTACGACGCGACGCGGTCAGGCGCACGGCTCGCCGTCGCGCCCGTCTGGATCTGCGCCACGCTGCGCTCCCTCGGTCGACGCGCCTATTTGTACGGCCAAAGTTCGCACATGGTCCAGCGCGCAGCCCACAACCGTCAACCCCGGCCGATACCGCGGGAATCCCGGGCCACCGGAGATGGCACGATCACCGGGTCATGGCAACCACCGGCGTTGCGTACCGGGTGCTGGCCCGCGACCTGCGCACAGCGATCTTCGACGGGCGCTATCCCGACGGGACGGCGCTGCCCACCGAGGCGGTGCTCGCGCGGCAGTACGGGGTCAGCCGGCAGACCGTGCGCCGCGCGTTCCACGATCTTGTCGCCGAAGGCATGGTCACCAGGGTCCGGGGCCGGGGCACGTTCGCCGCGCGGCGGGACGGGGCGTACCTCCAGCAGTTCGGGTCCATCGAGGACCTGATGGGCATGGCAGCGGGCACCACCCGGGAGATACTGCAGCCGCTGCACCGGCGCATCGACATCGACGTCGCTGCACGGCTCGAAATCGACGGCGACGCCGTGTTCACCTTCGAGGTCCTGCGCCGGCACCGCGGTGCGCCGCTCTGCGTGACTGCGGTGCACCTGACGCCGGAGGTCGGCGTCCGGCTGGACGGCGTGCCCGAGCTGTGCGATCCCGCGTCAACCAGCAACGCCACCGCGATCGGGCTGCTCGACAAGCACCTGCGGCTGCCGATCGCCGAGGCCGAGCAGTCCATCACCGCCGCAGCGGCCACCGCGGGCACCGCCGGGCACCTGGGCTGCACACCCGGTGATCCACTCCTGCGGATCGACCGGCTCTACCGCACCACCGAGCACATCCCCGTCGAGCTCGCCACGAGCCACTTCCTGCCGTCCCAGTACAGCTACCGGGTCAAACTGCGCCGCACCCTGCGTTGACCCTGCGAGGGAGGCACCCGCTGCTCGTCAGCACGCAAGGCCAACTCGATGGATCTGGCCCACATTGAGCCTTTGCCAACCTCGGTGGACGTGCTGGTCAGCGGACTGCGGCGTGTCGTGGCCTCGAATGGGTGAAGCTCCTGGTAGACGGGCGATTGACTAGATCAACACGTCCCACCAGGAGCTTCAAGGTGTTGTCCTACCCGTCTGGGATGACCGTGTCCAGCCGCGCGCTCAACCTGCTCGCCGATCTCCTGCGCGGACACCGCGCCGCCCGTGGAACCCGGTGGCGCAAGCTCGCCGCCGGCCGCCAGGCGCTGCTGGTGGTCGCGCACCTGCGCAAGAACGACACCTACGCCGAGTTGGCCTGCGGGTTCGGGGTCGGCACCTCCACGGTCTACCGCTACATCCAGGAGGGGATCGAGCTGCTCGCCGCGAAGGCCCCCACCCTGGAACAAGCCATCGAGGTCGCGAAACGGAAGGCGTTCGTGATCCTCGACGGCACCCTGTTGCGCATCGACCGGGTCGGGATGGCATCGGGCTACGACCGGGCGTTCTACTCTGGAAAGCACAAAGCCCACGGACTGAACGTGCAGGTCATCGCGGACCCGGTCGGCCGCCTGGTGTGGATCTCCCCGCCGATGCCGGGCGCGCGGCACGACATGGGCGCAGCCCGCGAGCACGGGATCATCGACGCCCTGGCCGAGCATGAGATCCCCCGCCGCGGCCGACACCGCCTACCAAGGCGCCGGTCCTACGGTCGCCGTGCCGCAGCGGCGTCGACGTAAGGACCCCGACACCGGCCGATTCCGGAAGCTGTCGCGACACCAGAAGGACGTGAACACCGCCCACGCCCACCGTCGCGGACCGGGCGAGCGGGTCAACGCCGAGCTGAAGAACTGGCGAGTCCTGCGCAAGATCCGGTCCAGCCCGAACACCGCCGACAGGCTCATCGCCGCAGTTCAGACCCTCATGATCGCCAGCGCGTGATCAGGTTGGCAAAGGCTCATTGCAGCTGTCGTCGTCCAGAACGACCGTCATAGCAGCCGCGGGAAGCGTGACAGTGTGGTGCTCGAAGCGCTCGCCCGATGGCTGGGAGATGTCAGCTAAGCCGACAGTGACCCACTCGTTGTCGTAGATCACGCGCTCGCCGTGCACATGCCAGACGTCCGGCGAGACGCCCTCCGGGCTCGTCATAGAGCGACCGTAGCGCTACGACTCAGGACTCGGCCGATCGCACGAAGGCACCGACTCCGTGGCGCACGACGACGACCCCGGAGTCCGCGAGCACCTTGAACGCCCGCCGCGCCGTGTTCCGGGAGACGCCGTACTGCTCCATCACCGTCGCCTCGCTCGGCAGCGGCGCGTCAGGCGCCAGCGTTCCGGCGCGGATCTGCTCGGCGAGGTCTGCGGCGATGCGGCCGTAAGCCGTGGTCCGGTCCGCTCCGTCGCCTCCGGCGACCCGGCGGCCAACGCCCGGGACGACCTCGACCACGCCTTCATCCACGAGAACCGCGAGGGCGGCGCGCGCTGTCCCGCGAGCTACGTCGTACTGCTCGCAGAGCTGCGCCTCGGAGGGCAGGAGCGAGCCGGGCACCAAGGCGCCGTCGCGAATGCGATGGCGGAGATCCTCCGCGATGCGGTGGGAGGTCCCACGAGGGGCCACGACGACGACTCTCCACAGCTCGGCGACAATTCCGCCGAGGGTATCGGCCGCGGGCCCCAGAGCCGTGGAAGACACCGCGCCAGCGGACTTGATCCGGGCCCCGGGCGGCTGTTCCGATCAGAGGTTCAGGGCAAGGTGGTCTACCAGCGGAAGACCATTGGAGGCTGGTTCGGGGACGCGAGTGGAACGACCTCGATCTCGTAGTCCCCGATCCACGCGTCTCCGCCACCCGTGACCTCCGGGTCCTCCATCCGCGCGATACCGAGCAGATGGGCCCGGAAGGTCCCTGGGTCGATGAGACTGCCCGTCACGACCCGGGCTGGGTACCGACGTCCGCCCGGCCCCCGGACGACGACGGTGAAGTAGCTCGCGGCCTGCTCGGCCGCGGGCGCCGGACGTGCAGGCTCCCGCTCCGCGGGCTCCAACAAAGCCGTCTCGACCGGGCGATCCACAACGACCGACGGCGCGACGACCGTCGGCCGCTCCCCCGCCGCCCCGACGAGAACACCCCACTCCCGCAGAAGCTCGAACGCACGGTGCACAGTGCTCGGCGCGAGCCCCTGCTCGGCTGCCAGCACCTTGACCCCCGGCAGGTGCCCACCCTCCGGCACGACCCCGGACTGAATCCGCTCCAGCAGCTCGACCGCCAGCCGCTCCCGAGCCGACCGCGGATCCCGCCGAACCCGCTCCATCTCCGACCCAGGACCCGCCGGCCGCTCCGGCATCCGCGACCCGAGCCCGGTTGCCGCCCGCTGGTCCGCCTCCGACACCCACGCTGCGTAGACCCGCAGCGTCGTCACCCCACCCCCGGAGTGCCCGAGCCGCCCCGCAACCGTCCGCACGTCCACCCCGGCCGCGATCAGCTCCGTCGCCGAGTAGTGCCGCAGGTTGTGCAGGTGCGTGCTCAACCCCAGCCGCGCCGCCATCCGCGAGTACCGCTGCGTCACCGACCCCGGCACCAGGCTCGCCGACCCGTCCGGCGCCAGGGAGAACACGAACGCCTCCGGCCGCAGCTCGACCCCGAGCGCCCGGGCCCGCTCTTCACACCGCTCCCGGTGGTCGCGCAGCACCTCGACCGTCTCCGCGTCCAGCGCGAGCCGACGCTGCTGGTGGGTCTTGGTGTCCTTCTCCTGCAACGCCCGCCCGTCCTGGGCGATCGCCCGACGGATCGTCAACGTGCCGGATTCCAGGTCGACGTTCGACCAGCGCAGCGCGCACAGCTCGCCCCGGCGGGCGCCGGTGGTCATGAACAGCCAGACCAGCGCGCCCCAGTCCAGGTCCCGCCACGCCTCGTTCAGCAGCCGCGCGGCCTCCGCCGCGGACGGCGGCTGCGGGTCCGGCGGCGGCTTCGCGGGAGGCGAGACGAACTCGACCGGGTTGACAGACACCCAGCGCCACCGCACCCCGCGCGAGTACGCCCCGTTCAGCACGAAGTGGATGTGCCGGATCGTGGCCGGCGCCAGCGGCCGGCAGCGGTGTGGACGGCACCGGTCGTCGCACTCGTGATCGCGGGACGTCCGGTGGTCGACGCGCTTCGCCGACCCCGAGCAGTGGTCGCGACACCGACGCAGCTCGGCGTAGAGCGAGTCGAGGGCCTCGGCACCGACGGCGCCGGCCGTCGTCCGACCGAGAAACGGGCGGACGTGCAGCTCCAGGTAACGGGTGTAGGCGCGGTGTGTGGTCGCGCCGACGTCGAGGGTCTCCAGGTACCGGTCGAGCAGCTGATCCAGCGTCGCGCTCGTCCGGGGGCTGCGCTGCTCGTCGACGGCGTTGAGAAGCCGCGTCCGCGCGGCCTCGGCGCGGGCCTCCTGACGCGGACCGGGCTCGATGACCTCGACGAGGGTGTTCCGCTTCCCCGACACCGGGTCCTGGCCGCCGTACACGCGGACACGCAGGGCGCCGCTCGGGAGCCTGTCGATCGTTCCGCGCTGCCTCCGGCGACCGGCCTTCGCCCGTGTCATGGGCCGAGGATACGAGCCCTTCGTGTCACGAACCGTGTCACGCGGACCGATTACTGATCTTGTCGGGAGCGAAGTCCCTGGTCAGATAAGTGGGCGCGGCAGGGTTCGAACCTGCGACCGCTCGGGTGTAAACCGAGTGCTCTCCCGCTGAGCTACGCGCCCGGGACGGACATCTTCACACGGCCCCCAGGGCCCGACGCCACCCGTCCTGGTCCCGCGGTTCCCCCGGCTGGTTCACTTCGGCGAACGAGATGGTGCCGTCCGGGCGGATCAGGAACGTCCCCCGCAGCGCCATCCCCTTCGCGGTGTCGAACACCCCGTAGGCCGACGCCACGGCCCCGTGCGGCCAGAAGTCCGACAGCAGCGGGAACCCGAACCCCGCGGAAGCGGCCCAGGCCCCGAGCGAGAACGTCGGGTCACAGGAGATCGCCAGCACCTGGGTGGCGTCGTTCTGGAACTCCGGGAGCGACGCCTGCACCGCCGTCAGCTCCCCGCCGCAGATCCCGGAGAACGCGAACGGGAAGAAGACCATCAGCGCCGAGCGCCCCGACCCGAGGACCGACGCCAGCGAGACCGGCTGTCGATTCTGGTCGGGGAGCTCGAAGTCCGGGGCGGCCGCACCCTCGACTACTGGGCTCAGCGCTTGCCCTTCCCCTGCTTCGGCGGCACGAGCTTCGACCCCACCCAGTCGTCTCCGAGCGTCGCGTTGGACGTCTGCGACAGTCCGGCGGTCGGAGCCGCCTCGGCGATCTCGGAGGGCTGGATGTGGCCGTCACGGCCGGTCTTGGGTGTCAGGACCCACACGAAGCCCTCGTCCGAGAGGGGCGTTCGGGCGTCGACCAGGGTGTCGATCAGGTCGCCGTCCCCGTCGCGGAACCACAGGAGGACGACGTCGATGACCTCCTGGGCGTCCTCGTCGAGGAGCTCCTCACCGGTCGTGTCCTCGACGGCCTCTCTGACCTGGTCGTCGATGTCGGAGTCGTACCCGAGTTCCTGGACGATCATGCCCGGCTCGATGCCGAGCTTTGCCGCGATGTCGGACGCACCGGCATCTGCCGCGGTCACCACTCGTTCCCCTTTCACGCTGCTCACGCAGTCCATCGTCTTCGGTTCCGCGTGCGGGCGCCACCCTTCGCGCGAAATCGGATGGGGCATCCGATCACGGGGGCACGACCGGATGCAACCGGCTCGCGGTCCGCGGCGCGGTGACGCGCAGGTCACCCCGCCCTCCGTTCAGTTACGTACGAGTAGTACCTATCCTCGCGGCCAGAGCCCGACTTCGTGAACGACGAGTTTCGGGACCGCGCCGGAACAGGCACGATGGACCGGGCCACGGCCACGACCGTCGAGTCCGGCCGGCGACGTCGCCCCACAGCCGGCGGCGGACAGACAGGGCCGGGCGATCCCGGCCACCGACGGAATCAGGCAGGGAGAACCCTTGACCGCGCAGAGCAGCACGCCCGGCGACGACAAGCGCCGCGTCAACGTCATCCGGGACGGGCTGGCCGCCCACCTGCCGGACATCGACCCCGAGGAGACGGCCGAGTGGCTGGACTCCCTGGACGCGGTCCTGGACAACGCCGGGCAGCAGCGCGCCCGCTACCTCATGCTGACGATGCTGCAGCGCGCCCGTGAGAAGCACGTGGGCGTCCCGTCGCTGACCGCGACGGACTACGTCAACACCATCCCGACCGACCGCGAGCCGTGGTTCCCCGGCGACGAGGACGTCGAGCGCACCTACCGGCGCTGGCTGCGCTGGAACGCCGCGATGACCGTGCACCGCGCGCAGCGCCCGGGTATCGGCGTCGGCGGGCACATCTCGTCCTACGCCTCCTCGGCGACGCTCTACGAGGTCGGCTTCAACCACTTCTTCCGTGGCAAGGAACACCCCGGCGGCGGCGACCAGATCTACATCCAGGGTCACGCCTCCCCCGGCATCTACGCCCGCGCCTTCCTCGAGGGGCGGCTGAGCGAGGACCGCCTCGACGGGTTCCGCCAGGAGCTGTCCCACGCGGGCCCGGGCGGCGGGCTGCCGTCCTACCCGCACCCGCGGCTGATGCCGGACTTCTGGGAGTTCCCCACGGTCTCGATGGGCATCGGCCCGATGAACGCGATCATGCAGGCGCGGTTCAACCGCTACCTGGGCGACCGCGGGTTCAAGGACACCTCCCAGCAGCAGGTGTGGGCCTTCCTCGGCGACGGCGAGATGGACGAGCCCGAGTCGCGCGGCCTGATCCACGTCGCGGCCAACGAGGGCCTGGACAACCTGAACTTCGTCGTCAACTGCAACCTGCAGCGCCTCGACGGCCCGGTCCGCGGCAACGGCAAGATCATCCAGGAGCTGGAGGCGTTCTTCCGGGGCGCCGGCTGGAACGTCATCAAGGTCATCTGGGGCCGCGAGTGGGACTCGCTGCTGCACGGCGACCGTGACGGCGCGCTGATCAACCTGATGAACACCACGCCGGACGGCGACTTCCAGACCTACAAGGCCAACGACGGCGCCTACGTCCGCGACCACTTCTTCGGCCGGGACCCGCGGACCAAGGCGCTCGTCGACCCGATGAGCGACGCCGAGATCTGGAAGCTCAAGCGCGGCGGGCACGACTACCGCAAGGTGCACGCGGCCTACGCCGCCGCGACCGCGCACCACGGCCAGCCGACCGTCATCCTGGCCAAGACCATCAAGGGCTACGGCCTGGGCACGCACTTCGCGGGCCGCAACGCCACCCACCAGATGAAGAAGCTCACGCTCGACGACCTCAAGCAGTTCCGCGACGAGCAGCGCATCCCGATCTCGGACAAGCAGCTCGAGGCCGACCCGTACCTGCCGCCGTACTACCACCCCGGCGAGTCCGACGAGGCGATCCAGTACCTGCGGGAGCGCCGTCGCCAGCTGGGCGGGCCGCTGCCGTCGCGCCGGACCGCCAGCAAGCCGCTGGTGCTCCCCGGCGACAAGGTCTACGACTTCGTCAAGAAGGGCTCCGGCAAGCAGGAGGTCGCCACGACGATGGCGTTCGTCCGGCTGCTGCGCGAGCTCGTCAAGGACAAGGAGATCGGCGCGCGCTTCGTGCCGATCATCCCGGACGAGGCCCGTACCTTCGGTATGGACTCGATGTTCCCGAGCCAGAAGATCTACAACCCGAACGGCCAGAACTACACCTCGGTCGACGCCGACCTGATGCTCGCCTACAAGGAGTCCGAGCAGGGCCAGATCCTGCACGAGGGCATCAACGAGGCCGGGTCGGTCGGGTCGTTCACCGCGGCGGGCACGTCCTACGCCACGCACGACGAGCCGATGATCCCGGTCTACATCTTCTACTCGATGTTCGGGTTCCAGCGGACCGGCGACTCGATCTGGGCCGCCTCGGACCAGATGGCCCGCGGCTTCCTGGTCGGCGCCACCGCCGGTCGCACCACGCTGACCGGCGAGGGCCTCCAGCACAACGACGGTCACTCGCTGCTGCTCGCGGCGACCAACCCGGCCGTCGTCGCCTACGACCCGGCGTTCTCCTTCGAGGTCGCGCACATCGTCCAGGACGGGCTGCGCCGGATGGTCGGCGAGAAGCCCGAGAACGTCATCTACTACCTGACGGTCTACAACGAGCCCTACCGCCAGCCGGCCGAGCCGGAGGACGTGGACCGCGAGGGCATCCTGCGCGGGATGCACCGCTTCGCCCCCGCGCCCGAGGGCAACGGCCCCGTGGTGCGGCTGCTCGCCTCCGGTGTCTCGCTGCCGTGGGCGCTGACCGCGCAGAAGATGCTGGCCGACGAGTGGGACGTCCGCGCCGAGGTCTGGTCGGTGACGTCCTGGGGCGAGCTGCGCCGCGACGGCGTCGAGGCCGAGCACGCCAACCTGCTCAAGCCCGGTGACGAGCCGGTCGTGCCGTACGTGACCCAGAAGCTGGGCGACGGCGAGCACGGCGACGCCCCGGTCGTGGCGGTCTCGGACTGGATGCGTGCGGTCCCCGACCAGATCCGCCAGTGGTCCCCGGCGCCGTTCCTGTCGCTGGGCACCGACGGGTTCGGCCTGTCCGACACCCGTCCGGCCGTGCGCCGCCACTTCGCGGTCGACGCCGAGTCGATCGTCGTCGGTGCGCTCTCGGTGCTGGCCAAGCAGGGCCTGGTGAAGACCGAGACCGCGGCCGAGGCCGCGGCCGGCTACAAGATCGACGACCCGCAGGCCGCCGGCCCGCAGATCGGCGACGGCGGGGCCGCCTGATCCCACCGGCACACGACGGCCCGCCGCCCCGCACGGGGCGGCGGGCCGTCGCCGATTTTTCGCCCCTCCCAGGGCGGCGCAGATCACGATAGGCTCCGCGCGACGGCGGTGGCGGTGATCACTCGTCCTCGCGACTCGCCGTCCTGACCAGGGCGTCGACCGTGTGCGTCGCTGGCCCGCGGTTCCGGGCGAGGTGCTCCGGGCCGATGATCTCCAGGGAGCAGGAATGGCAGAAGGCACCGTCAAGTGGTTCAACAGCGAGAAGGGCTACGGCTTCCTCGCCCCCGACGGTGGTGGTGCGGACGTGTTCGTGCACTACTCGGCAATCCAGACGAACGGCTACAAGAGCCTCGACGAGGGGCAGCGCGTGTCGTTCGACATCGAGCAGGGGCAGAAGGGGCCGCAGGCCAGCGGGGTCACGCCGCTCTGAGCCGTCCGGTCACCCGTCCGTCGTGGTGACCGGCAGCAACCCGTCACGGCCGAGGCCCCGCGCGCCCCGGCCGGTTCCGCGGTGCCCGGGTGTCACCACCCCAGCGCCGCGTGCATCTCCCACACCAGGATCTCGGCCCCGTCCGGTCCGGCGGTGATCCGCCGGCCGCCGTCATCGACGACCCTGGCCGCGTCGCCCGTACCGAGTTCGTCACCGGGCACGTCCTCCAGCGTCGCGCCCCCACGTGCCACGAACGCGTGCACGAACGGGGCGGTCGGCAGCTCCGTCGCCGCGCCCGGCGCGAGCCGTGCCACCGACAGGGCCGCCGCGCGCTGACGCAGCGGCAGCAGGGTCGACTCGCGGTGCCGTTCCAGGCCCGAGGCCAGGACGACGGTGTCCCCGCCCTCCCCCGCGTGCGCCGCACGCACGAGGTGGCGCGGGTCGCCGCCCGGTTCCTCGGGCACCACCCACATCTGCACGAACCGCACGCCCCCGTCCGGCGTCGCGTGCTCGGAGTGCCGCACCCCCGATCCCGCTCCCAGGTACTGCACACCGCCCGGCCCGACCCGAGCGCTCCGCCCGGTGGTGCTGTCGCGGTGTTCCAGCTCGCCGTCGAGGACCCAGGTGAGGATCTCGGTGTCGCGGTGCGGGTGCTCGTCGTAGCCGCGCCCCGGGACGAGCCGGTCCTCGTTGTGCAGCAGCAGCAGCCCGAAGTGGGTGTTGGCCGGATCGTAGTGCGCCCCGGCGGAGAAGCTGTGCCGCGAGTCGAGCCAGCCGGTCTCCGTGCGCGCCCGCGAGCCGGCGCGGTACAGCGTGACGTGTCCTGTGGGTGCGTCCATCGTCGTGTCATGCTGCCCGACGTGCACCGCCACCCGGTCGCGGACGCGACGTTGCGCCGCCTCGAGCTCGCCTCGTCCCGGCTGGCCGCGGCCTGCCTGGCGGAGATGGAGCGGCGCTGCCCGTGGTTCGCGGGGCTGCCCGCCGACCAGCGCGCGGGCGTGGCCCTGGTGACCCAGACCGGCGTCGCGAACTTCGTGTCCTGGCTGCGCGAGCCCGACCGCACCACCCCGCTCACCGCCGAGGCGTTCCGGATCGCGCCGCGCGACCTGGCCCGGCGGATCAGCCTGCGCCAGACCGTCGAGCTGGTGCGTATCGCCGCGGACGTGTTCGAGGAGCACCTGCCCCCGCTCGCCGACGACGGCACCGAGCGCCACGAGCTCACCGAGGCCGTGCTGCGCTTCGGCCGGGAGATCGCCTTCGCCGCCGCCACCGTGTACGCCGGCGCCGCGGAGTCCCGCGGTGCCTGGGACGCCCGGCTGGAGGCGCTCGTCGTCGACGCGGTGCTGCGCGGCGACACCGACGGTGCGCTCGTGTCCCGGGCCGCCGCGCTCGGCTGGGACCCCGCCGCCCCGGTGCACTGCCTGGTCGGCTCCGCCCCCGGCTCCGGCCCCGAGTCCCCGCAGCTGATCGTGGAGCTGCGCCGGGTCGCTGCGCGGCTCGGCCACGACGTGCTCGTCGGAGTCCAGGGGCGACGGCTGGTGGTCCTGCTGCACCTGACCGGGCGGCCCGCGCGCCGGGTCGCCGACCGGCTCGCCGAGACCACCTCGGCGCGTGCGGCGCCGACCGGGCCCGGGCCGGCCCCGGGGGCGAGCGCGGTCACCGCGCGGGTGCTCGCCGAGGTCGCGGCGCACTTCGGGCCCGGACCGGTCGTCTCCGGCCCGCCCAGCACCGATCTGGCCACCGCGGGTGCCGCCGTCGCCGAGGCACTGGCCGGACTGGCCGCCGCCCCCGGCCACCCCGACGCCCCGCGCCCGGTCGACGCCGCCGACCTGCTGCCCGAGCGCGCCCTGCACGGCGACCCGGCCGCGCGCCGCCGGCTCGCCGAGGACGTCCTCGCCCCGCTCCACGACACCGGTGGCGAACTGCTGCGCACCCTGGCCGCGTACCTGGAGGGCGGGGCGAACCTGGAGGGCTGCGCCCGCGCGCTCTACGTGCACCCCAACACGGTGCGCTACCGCCTGCGCCGCATCGGCGAGCTCGTCGGGCGCTCCCCCACCGACCCCCGGGAGGCGTTCGTGCTGCGGGCCGCGCTCGTCGCCGACCGCACCGCCCGCGCGTCCGACGGCCCGGCCGTCGCCGCGCACACCCCGCTGACTCCTCTGGACCCGACCGGGGAGCATGATCAGGAGGTCGACGGCGTCCGTGTCCCGGTGGGCGGGGCGTTGTCGTGAACCCTACAAACACCGGCCCCTACGGATCGGTAACGAGGCCCCGGTCACACCTGCAGTTCGTAGGTTTCCTACAACTTCGGTGGTCCGACTTCGTCGTAACCGGTATCCCGGCGCCGCCCCCGAGAGGTGTGTGATGTCCCCGTGATCGCCCTGCTCGCACCCGGCCAGGGGGCCCAGACCCCCGGCATGCTCGCTCCGTGGCTGGAGGACCCGGCCGCGGCGGAGGCCGTGGCCGGCTGGTCCGACGCCGTCGGGCTCGACCTGGCGCGTCTCGGCACCACCGCCGACGCCGAGGAGATCACCGACACCGCGGTCACCCAGCCGTTGATCGTCACCCTGGGCCTGCTGGCCGCGCGCCGCCTGCGCGAGCGGGTCGAGCTGCCGTCCGGGACCGTCGTCGCCGGGCACTCGATCGGCGAGATCACCGCCTGCGCGATCGCGGGCGTGCTGACCGAGGACGCCGCCGTCGCCCTCGCCGGGGTCCGCGGCCGTGAGATGGCCGCCGCCTGCGCCGTCGCGCCGACCTCGATGGCCGCCGTGCTCGGCGGCGAGGAGGAAGCCGTGCTGGCCCGCCTCGCCGAGCTGGGTCTCGACCCGGCCAACCGCAACGGGGCGGGCCAGATCGTCGCCGCCGGGGCGAAGGAGGCGATCACCGAGCTCGTCGCGTCGCCACCGGAGAAGGCGCGGGTCAAGGAGCTCCCGGTCGCCGGGGCGTTCCACACCGCGCACATGGAGCCCGCGCGTGCCGTGCTGGAGAGCCACGCGTCGTCGGTGCCGGTGTCGGACCCGACGCTCACGCTGCTTTCCAACGCCGACGGCGGGACCGTCGACACCGGCGCCGAGGCGCTGCGCCGGCTCGTCGCGCAGGTCACCCGGCCGGTCCGCTGGGACGCCTGCATGCAGACCCTCGCCGACCGCGGGACCGGCGCGACCCTCGAGCTGCCCCCGGGCGCGACGCTGACCGGGCTGGTCAAGCGCGCCGTCAAGGGCACCCTGACGCTGGCGCTCAAGACCCCCGAGCAGCTCGACGCCGCCGTCGACCTGATCTCCGAGCACGGGAAGTGAGCCCCATGCGAGCGACCCCGACCGTCGCCGGGGCCCGTTTCCTGGGCCTCGGCAGCTTCCAGCCCGAGCACGTGGTCACCAACGCCGACCTGGAGAAGCGGGTCGAGACCGACGACGCGTGGATCCGCAGCCGCGTCGGGATCGCCGAGCGCCGGATCGCCGACGCCGACACCTCGCTGACGTCCATGGCGACGGCGGCCGGGGCAGCGGCGCTGACCGACGCCGGCTTCGACCCGGCCGGGCTCGACGCCGTGATCGTTGCGACCTGCACGATGCCCAACCCGATCCCGAACGCCGCCGCCCAGGTGGCGACCGGCCTGGGCGCGAACGGCGTCGCGGCGTTCGACCTCAACGCGGCCTGCGCCGGCTTCAGCTACGCCACGGCCGTCGCCTCGGACATGATCAGGGCCGGTTCGGCCCGGCACGTGCTGGTCATCGGCGCCGAGAAGCTCTCGGACTGGGTCGACTGGGACGACCGCTCGACCTGCATCATCTTCGCCGACGGCGCGGGCGCCGCCCTGCTCGGACCGGCGGACGGCGAGGACGAGGTGGGCGTCGGCCCGGTCAGCTGGGGCAGTGCGGGCGACCACGCGTCGACCATCCGGATCCTCGGCGAGACCACGAACAAGCTGCACCAGGAGGGCCAGGCCGTCTTCCGGTGGGCGACGACGGCGATCTCCCCCGTCGCGCTCGACGCCGTCGAGCGGGCCGGGCTCACCCCCGCCGACATCGACGTGCTCGTCCCGCACCAGGCGAACCTGCGCATCGTCGAGGCGATCGCGAAGAAGCTGCGCCGCCACGGCGCCCGGGAGGACATGGTCGTCGCCGACGACATCGTGCACTCCGGCAACACCTCGTCCGCGTCCATCCCGATGGCGCTGGACCACATGCGCACGGCCGGCCGGGTACGGTCCGGCGACGTGCTGCTCCTCGTAGGCTTCGGCGCAGGACTGTCCTACGCCGGACAGGTCGTCGTCTGTCCCTGACGGGGCACCGGAGACCTGGCACCCGCACCCATCCACCGCGCAAGGAGAACCATCGTGGCTGACAACGCCGAGATCCTCACCGGGCTGGCCGAGATCGTCGAGGAGGCCGCCGGCATCGACACCGCCGAGGTGACCCCCGAGAAGTCCTTCGTGGACGACCTGGACATCGACTCGCTGTCGATGGTGGAGATCGCCGTGCAGGCCGAGGACAAGTTCGGCGCCAAGATCCCGGACGACCAGCTCGCCGAGCTGAAGACCGTCGGCGACGCCGTCGACTTCATCGCCAAGCACCAGTGATCCGTACCGGCGGGCTCGCACCGGTAGCGCTGTCCGCCGGGGAGAAGGAGACGTCATGACCGACGGAGTGGTCGTCACCGGTTTCGGGGCCACCACCCCGCTCGGCGGGGACGCCGCCTCCACCTGGGAGGCGCTGCTCGCCGGGAAGTCCGGGGTGGGAACCACCCGGGCCGACTGGACCGAGCGGTTCGACCTGCCGGTGTCCATCTCGGCCCAGCTCGCCGTGGAGCCCACCGAGGTCCTGCCCCGCGTGCAGGCCCGCCGGATGGACCGGTGCGAGCAGGTCGCGATGGTCGCCGCCAAGGAGGCCTGGGCGCACGCCGGGCTCGGCGCGATCCCCGGCGAGGACGGGGCCGCGGTCGAGGCCGAGCGGCTCGCCGTCGTCATCGGCGCGGGCATCGGCGGCGCGCCGACCCTGCTCGCGCAGGACGACCTGCTCGAGGAGCACGGGCTGCGCAAGGTCTCGCCGCTGACCGTGCCGATGCTCATGCCCAACGGGCCGGCCGCGCTGGTGAGCCTGGAGTACAAGGCCAAGGGCGGGGTGCACTCCCCCGCCTCGGCGTGCGCCACCGGCGCCGAGGCACTGGCCTGGGCCTACAAGCTGCTGCGCGACGGGGAGGTCGATGTCGTCCTCGCAGGCGGCGCCGAGTCCTGCATCGTGCCGATCACCGTGGCCGGGTTCGTGCAGTCGCGGACCCTTTCCACCCGCAACGACGACCCGGAGCGCGCCTCCCGGCCGTTCGACACCGGGCGGGACGGCTTCGTCCTCGGTGAGGGCTCGGGCGTGCTCGTGTTCGAGCGCGAGGAGTTCGCGAAGGCCCGCGGCGCCACCGTGCACGGCCGCCTCGCCGGGATCGGTCTGACGTCCGACGCGTACCACATCACCGGGCCCGACCCCGAGGGCGAGGGCCAGATCCGGGCGATGCAGAAGGCGGTGGCCGGGGCCGGTCTGACCGCCTCCGACATCGTCCACGTCAACTGCCACGCCACCTCCACGGTGGTCGGCGACGTGGGCGAGGCGACCGCCGTGAAGCGGGCGTTCGGCGACCACCCGGTGCTGACCGCACCGAAGTCGGCGCTCGGGCACCTCGTGGGCGGGGCCGGGGCCGTCGAGGGGATCATCGCGCTGCTCAGCGTGCGCGACGACATCGTCCCCGCGACGCTCAACCTGACCGACAAGGACCCGAAGGTCGAGCTGGACGTCGTCGCCGGCGAGCCGCGGAAGATGACCGTGGACGCCGCCGTCAACAACTCGTTCGGCTTCGGCGGGCACAACGCCTCGCTGGTGTTCACCAAGGCCTGACGGCTCCGTGCGGGTCCCCGGCCGGGGACCCGCACGCCCGCTCAGCAGGGGGCGCGCAGGATCCCGTCGGGGCTCCCGACGTCCATCCGCGGCGGCGAGCCCGCCATCGGGAAGGCGACCTGCCAGCAGATCCGGCCGACATGCAGGCCGGGCGGGCCGTCGTTCGGGTCCTGGACGCTGATGAAGCGCACCAGGGCGAGCACACCGCCGCCGGTCGCGGAGTCGATCCGGTCGATGCGGATGGTGCCGTCGGTGGTGGAGCCGATCCCCTCCAGCCACGACTCGCGGGGCTGCCGGTCGGCGGTCTCGGGGTTCACCACGCGGGTCCAGGTGGCGTGGTCGCGGCCGTTGACGGCGTTGAAGTAGAGCTGCACCTGCTGCATCACCAGCTGGGCGGCCGGATGCTCGGCCGCGCCCGCGCTGATCGTCACCTCGCTGCTGCCCGCGCCGCTGTCGGGCACGGTCTGCGGCGCGGAGGCGGGGGCGACGCCGGAACGGGTCGTCCCGGACACCGTCCACGCGACACCGCCGACGGCCACGAGCGCCACCAGCAGGACGCCGACCGTGATCGCGGCCCGGCCGTTCATTCCTCGCCCCCCATGGGACGACAGTCTGCCCGGCCCGGCTCGGCTCAGCCGACCCGGTGGGTCAGCAGCGTCACCGCCGCGCCGTCGCCGGCGAAGCGGAAGGACTCCAGCTCGTCGTCCCAGGCCGTGCCCAGCAGCTGGTCGAGACGCCGGGACAGCCCGGCGCCGCCGTGCTCGGCCATGACCGTGCGCAGCTGGTCCTCGGGCAGCACGACGTCGCCATTGGCGCTGGTGCGCCCGTGCCACATGCCGAGGCCGGGGACGTGCATGAACCGCTCCCCGTCCACGCCGGGGCTCGGTTCCTCGGTCACCTCGAACCGCAGCATCGACCAGGCCCTCAGCGCCCCCGCGAGGGCCCCGCCGCTACCGGCGGGACCGCTCCAGGTGCACTCGGCCCGCATCTGACCGGACGCCACCGGCTGTGCGGACCACTCGAGGGAGACCCGCGTTCCGAGAACGCCCGAGAGCGCCCACTCGACGTGCGGACAGACCGCAGTCGGCGACGAGTGGACGAACACCACTCCGCGTGTGCTCACTGCCAACCTCCGCTGTCGTCGACGAGGATCGTCTTCCCCTACGTCCTCGGCGCAGCGCGGCCGGTGCTCGGACCCGCGGTACTGATGTGCTGGATGTGGGTGTGGTGACCTCCGTGGCGTGAGTGGACTTCGGTGGCCTCACTCTGCCCGATTCCGCTCCGGGGAGCCACCCCGACACGACGAGCGGGTGAACGGCGCCCGGCGTGTCGCGGCCCGGCGCGCGGGTCAGGCGGTGTAGGTGGCGAGGGCGACCCCGGTGGCGGCGTCGGGAACCTCGGTCCGGCGCAGCTCGCCGAGGTCGGCGAGCACGTCGAGGTGCGCCCCGGTCTCCAGGACCGCGAGGGTCCGGTTGAACAGGTCCATGTCCTCCAGCCGGTGTTCCCGCCGGGTCCAGCGCAGGACCCGGGCGACGGCGTCGGCCGTCGGGTGGCCCGCGGCGACGGCGTCGCGGCACTGGGCGAGCCGGACGTCGTGGTGGGCCAGCAGCTCGTCGGTGCGGGCGTGCGCGCTGCCGCCGACCGGGCCGTGCGCGGGCAGCAGGGTCGCGTCCGGCCGGGACCGGACCAGGCGCAGCGAGTCGAGGAACTGCCCGAGCGGGCTCGCCACCGGCGACGGCTGCAGGCCGATCGACGGGGTGATCCGGGGCAGCACGTGGTCGCCGGCGAACAGCAGCTCGTGGGCCTCGTCGGCGAACACGAGGTGCCCGCGGGTGTGCCCCGGGGTCTCCACGGCGGTCAGCGTGCGGGTACCCGCCGGGTCGGCGACGGCGATGGCGGCACGGTCGGCGATCCACTCGTCGGGGGCCTCCCACTCCTCGGGGAGCGGACGCGGCCACGGCCCGGCCCGGCCCAGCTCGTCGACGAGGCCGGCGGCGCCGGCACGCAGCAGCCGGGTCCGGTCGGGCTCGCCCTGCGGGCGGTCGGGATCGGTGATGACCTCCAGGTTGGGCCGCTCCCCCGCGCCGAGCAGCACACGGGTGCCGTACTCGCGGCGCAGCACCGCCGCCAGGGTGTAGTGGTCCCGGTGGGCGTGGGTGACGAGGAAGCGACGGACGTCGCCGAAACCGGAGCCCAGCGCGGCCAGCGCCTTGCAGAGCAGGTCGCGGGCCTCGTCGATCGCCCAGCCGGAGTCGATCAGGGTCCAGCCCGTGTCGTCGGCGAGTGCGTAGACGTTCACGGCACGCAGCCCGTCCTGCGGCAGCGGCAACGGGATCCGGTAGACGCCGGGGGCGCTGCGGAACACGCCCGGCGCGGTCCAGTCGCCGTCCGGGTCGTCATCGGTCACGGTGGGAGCGGCGGTCACCTCCCGACGATAGATGACCGCGCACGCGCGTCCGGGCCGGTGGCTCCCCCCACGGGGTCCCGTCATCACTCCGCGTGCCCGGACGGACACCGAGAGCCGATAGTTTCCGGACAGTCCACCCGAGGGTGGGACATGTTCGCACCGGGAGGGTGGTCCGATCCGCGCTACCGTCCCTGCGTTCGGTGATCAGAGGTCGACCTGGGGGCGGGTCGGCGAAGGAGGGGCGCAGCATGGCGGCAGGGATCCCGGAGCAACGGTCCGGGCAGGACGCGCCGTTCCTCACCGTGGCGGAGGTGGCGGACCGGATGCGGGTCTCCCGGATGACGGTGTACCGGCTGGTGCACTCCGGGGAGCTGCCCGCGGTGCGCTTCGGGCGCTCGTTCCGCGTGCCACCCGAGTCGGTAGAGGCGTTGATCGAGTCGGCGCGCTACACCGGCGGGTGAGACACGGAGCCGGAATGATGCCGATCGACTCCGCGAGCACGCGGCGGGTCGCGGACACCTACGACACCGCCGAGGCCCGCACCGAACGGGAGCGGACCCTGGAGCTGCTGGATCCGCGGGCCGGTGAGCAGATCCTGGTCGTCGGGACCGGGCCGGGACAGCTGCTCGACGAGGTCGCCCGGGCCGTCGGTCCGGGCGCCACGGGTGTCGACCCGGACCCGGTGATGGTGACGCTGGCGCGACGCCGGTGCGGCACCCGGGCCGTCGTCACGCAGCGCGCGCTGGCCGGTCCGGGCTCGCTGCCCGGCGGGCCGTACGACGCGGTGGCCTGCCTGCAGGTGCTCGAGTTCCTGGAGGACCTGCCGGCGGCCGTCGCCGAGCTGTACCGGGTCCTGCGCCCGGGCGGTCGGCTGCTGGTCCTGGACACGGACTGGACCTCGCTGCACTGGCCCGGGCCCGGGCAGGACCGGCACCGCCGCATCCGCGACGCGTGGTGCACCACGGTGCCGCGGTCGCGGCTGCCCTACGAGCTGGGCCCGCTGCTGCAGCGCGCCGGGTTCGACGGGGAGTGGACGCGCCGGATGCCGATGCGCGGTCCGGCCTCCACCGGCTACGGCGCCGCACTGCGGGAGATGGTCGCCGACGCCGCGCCGGGCCGGTGCGGGCTCACCCGGGCCGACGTCGACGCGTGGGCGTCGAGCGTCGCGTTCTGCGGCGACGAACCGTTCTCGGTGGACCGCTGGTTCCTGGGCGCCGTCCGGCCCTGAACCGGCGGGCGTGGCGCGCGGGGCGCCGGTCGGGCAGCATCGCGGCCGTGGGCTCCCCGTCGTCGCAGACACCGATCACCGCGCGGGTGAGGATCGGGCAGCAGCCCGACTTCGTCCGCCTGTTCCAGACGCTGCCCCGGGCCGGCGAGTGGGTCAACTTCGCCCCGCCGGGCCGGCGGCGCGACGACTACGAGGTCGACTGGGTGCTGCACTGGGCGATCGACCCCGACGACACCGACAGCCCGGACGTCACCGTCGAGATCCAGCTCGTCGACCCGGAGTAGTCCGCTAGTCGAAGCCGTGGCTGCGGACCGCGGCGACGCCGCCGTCGCGCAGGGCCTCGAGCACCGCGCGTTCGTGCGGGACCGTGTCGGCGGGCAGGTCGGCGAGGGCGAACCAGTCCAGGCCCGCGGTCTTCCCGTCCTCGGCGCGACGTGGCTCGCCGGCCCAGTGTCGGCAGGTGAAGAAGAAGTCGACGCGTTCGTCGACCGGGTTCCCGTTGCGCCGGGTGCGGTGCACCGCGGTCAGCGGGACGAGGTCGGCGGGGTCGACGGTGACACCGAGCTCCTCGTGGGCCTCGCGCACCGCGGCGGCGGCCGCGTCCTCGCCCGCCTCGACGTGCCCGGCCGCGGCGGCGGCCCAGTGGCCGTCCATGAACCCGGTGCCCGCACGCAGCTGGAGCAGTACCTCGGTGCGTTCACCGGTGCCGCGCAGCAGCAGGACGTAGGACGCCGGGACGACCCGGTAGCGCTCGCTCACGCCGTCGACCCTAGGTGCCGTACCGCCGTTCGCCGACGGCAACACCGGGGTAACCCGGCGGTCCTACCGTCGGGCGGATGGCGGCCCCCACCTCGCGCCCGGCACCGGTCGGCGACCGGCTCGGCGTCGTGCCGCCGCGGGACTCGGTGCTGCGGTTCCGCACCGTGCACGGCTACCGGCGGGCGTTCCGGGTGGCCGGCTCCGGGCCCGCGGTCGTGCTCGTGCACGGGATCGGCGACAGCTCGGCCACGTGGGAGGCGGTGTTCCCCGCACTGGCCCGGCGGCATCTGGTGATCGCCCCGGACCTGCTCGGGCACGGGCACTCGGACAAGCCGCGCGCCGACTACTCCGTCGCCGCCTACGCCAACGGGGTCCGCGACCTGCTCGGAGTCCTCGGGGTGCCCCGCGCCACGCTGGTGGGGCACTCGCTCGGCGGCGGCGTCGCCATGCAGTTCGCCTACCAGTACCCCGAACGCACCGAGCGTCTCGTGCTGGTCGGCACCGGCGGGGCGGGACCGGAGGTCACGCCGCTGCTGCGCGCGGTGAGCCTGCCCGGCGCGCACGCGGTGCTGGCGGCCTCGCAGCTGCCGCCGCTGCGGTGGCAGCTCGGGTGGGCCCTGGACGCGCTGCGCCTGGTCGGGGCCGACCTCGGCCGCGACGCCGCCGACCTGCTCCGGCTGGTCGACGCGCTGCCCGACGCGACGTCCCGGACGGCGTTCATCCGGACGCTGCGCGCCGTCGTCGACTGGCGCGGGCAGGTGGTGACCATGCTCGATCGCTGCTACCTGACCCGGGGGATGCCGACCATGCTCGTGTGGGGCGCCCGGGACGCCGTCGTGCCGCTGGCGCATGCCCGCACCGCGCACGCCGCGATGCCGGGCAGCAGGCTGGAGGTCTTCGACGACGCCGGGCACTTCCCGCACCACAGCGACCCGGCCCGGTTCGTCGGGGTACTGGAGGAGTTCCTGGGGTCCACCGACCCGGCGCGGTGGAGTCCGGAGCAGTGGCGCCAGCTGCTGCGCTGCCCCGCTCCCCCGCCCGCCGGCGTCGCCGGGGCGCGGACGGGACCGGTCTCGGCGACCTGACCCCGGGCCCGCGGTCAGAACACGAACCCCAGCCAGGTGCCGGCACAGCCGTGGCAGGCGCCGTGCGTCGTCGCGGCGCGGTGCACCGGGCGCAGGCAGATCACGCAGTGGGTCAGCCGGCGCCGGGCCCGGCGCAGCAGACCGTCACGCACCTGGCGGACGGCGAGCCCGGCGTCGCCGTCCGGGTCGTCGCAGCCGGGCAGGACGGGTACCTCCACCGCGTCCGCCGGGTCCAGCACCGGGAGACGGCCGTCCCGTCGTGGTTCCGGGCGGGCCAGCAGCACCGGACCCGCCGGGGCGAACCCGAGCATCAGCTGCGGCGGCTCCCCGGCGACGAACCAGGCCACCGGGTCCGGCGTCGCGCCGGGCGGGAGGAGCCCCGCCGAGCGCAGGTCGGCGTCGGTCCAGCCGCCGCGACGCAGGTCGGCCGGGGTCAGCCCGAAGTGCCGCAACCCGTCGGCGGGCAGGTCGAGCTCGCGCAGCTCCGCCGGGGACGGGACGCCGACGTAGACGGTCCCGCGTTCCCCCACCGGCTCCGGGACGGGCCCGGTGTCGTGGCCGTCCGCGACGCGCCACGGGGCGGCGACGAGTACGGCGAGCACCCGCGGGTCGACGCCGAGGCGCCCGGCCACCTCCGCGGTGCGGTCCTCGGTCACGTGGTCCCCGATCCCTGCCTCCGTCACACGCGCCGGGGCGGCTCCGGTCTCGGAGCCGCCCCGGTGTGGTGCGGTGTCGGTCAGCTGCAGCCGCTGGTGGAGCCGCAGCCCTCGCAGAGGTAGCAGGACCCGGCGGGGCGCATCTTCGTCCCGCAGGTCATGCACAGCGGTGCGTCGGCGGCCTTGCCCAGACGCAGCTCGAGCAGCTCGGTGGAGCTGCCGACCTCGACCGGCGCCGGATCGACACCGGCCTCCTTGCGCTCCTCGGTCGTCGGCACGGAGGAGCGGAACTCCTCCATGTCGAGCTTCTCGCCGGTGCCGTAGTCGTTCTCGACCTGGGCGGACCGCTCGTCGGAGGAGAAGATGCCCAGCTGGGCGCGCTTCTCGTACGGCAGGTGGTCCAGCGCCAGGCGGCGGAACAGGTAGTCCAGCACCGAGGTCGCGATCCGGACGTCCGGGTCGTCGGTCATCCCGGCAGGCTCGAAGCGCAGGTTGGAGAACTTCGAGACGTAGAACTCCAGCGGGATGCCGTACTGCAGACCCACCGAGATCGACATCGAGAAGGCGTCCATCACGCCGGCCAGGGTCGAGCCCTGCTTGCCGAGCTTGACGAAGATCTCGCCGAGGCCGTCGTCGGGGTAGCTGCCGGCGGTGAGGTAGCCCTCGGCGCCACCGACGGTGAACGACACGGTCTCGCTGGGCCGCTTCTTCGGCAGCCGCTTGCGGACCGGCCGCTGCTCGACGACGACGTGCTTCTCCGGCTCGGCGTCGGCCTTCTTGTCGCCGCCCTTGCCGGCGGACAGCGGCTGGCCGACCTTGCAGTTGTCGCGGTAGATCGCCAGGGCCTTGAGGCCGAGGCGCCACCCCTCGAGGTAGATCCGCTCGACGTCCTCGACGCTCGCCCGCTCGGGCATGTTGACCGTCTTGGAGATGGCACCGGACAGGAACGGCTGTGCGGCGGCCATCATGCGGACGTGGCCCATCGGGGCGATCGTCCGGTCGCCCATGGCGCAGTCGAACACCTCGTAGTGCTCGGGCTTCATGCCCGGGGCGTCGACCACGTGGCCGTGCTCGGCGACGTACTCGACGATCGCCTCGGCCTGCTCGGCCTGGTAGCCGAGGTTGTCCAGGGCGCGGCGCACCGACTGGTTGACGATCTGCATGGAGCCGCCGCCGACCAGCTTCTTGAACTTGACCAGCGCCAGGTCCGGCTCGATGCCGGTCGTGTCGCAGTCCATCATCAGGCCGATCGTGCCGGTCGGGGCCAGCACCGACGCCTGCGCGTTGCGCCAGCCGTTGACCTGCCCGATGTCCTGGCACTGCTTCCAGACCTCGGTGGCGAGCTTCTGCACCGGGGTGCTGGAGGCGAAGGTGCGGATGCGGTCGTTCTCCGCGGCGTGCTTGCGGATGACGCGCTGGTGGGACTCGGCGTTGCGGGCGTAGCCCTCGTACGGGCCGACGACGCCGGCGAGCTCGGCGGAGCGCTTGTACGCGGCACCGGTCATCAGCGAGGTGATGGACCCGGCGAGCGCGCGGCCGCCCTCGGAGTCGTAGGCGTGGCCGGTCGCCATGAGCAGCGCGCCGAGGTTGGCGTAGCCGATGCCCAGCTGGCGGAACTTCCGGGTGGTGTCGGCGATCGGCTCGGTCGGGAAGTCCGCGAAGCAGATCGAGATGTCCATCGCGGTGATGATCAGCTCGACGGCCTTGGCGAAGGTCTCGGCGTCGAACCGGTCGTCGGAGTCGAGGAACTTCAGCAGGTTCAGCGACGCCAGGTTGCAGCTGGAGTTGTCCAGGTGCATGTACTCCGAGCACGGGTTCGACGCGCTGATGCGGCCGGACTCCGGGGTGGTGTGCCAGTCGTTGATCGTGCCGTCGTACTGGATGCCGGGGTCGGCGCAGTTCCAGGCCGCCTCGGCGATGCCGCGGAACAGCGTGCGGGCGTCGACGCGCTCGATGACCTCACCGGTCATGCGGGCACGCAGACCGAAGTCGGTGCCCCCCTCGACGGCGCGCATGAACTCGTCGGTGACGCGGACGGAGTTGTTGGCGTTCTGGTACTGCACCGAGGTGATGTCGGAGCCGCCCAGGTCCATGTCGAAGCCGGCGTCGCGCAGGACGCGGACCTTGGCCTCCTCCTTGGCCTTGGTCTCGACGAACTCCTCGATGTCGGGGTGGTCGACGTCGAGGACGACCATCTTCGCCGCGCGCCGCGTGGCGCCGCCGGACTTGATGGTGCCCGCGGAGGCGTCGGCACCGCGCATGAACGAGACCGGGCCCGAGGCGGTGCCGCCGGAGGACAGCAGCTCCTTCGACGAGCGGATGCGCGAGAGGTTCAGGCCGGCACCGGAGCCGCCCTTGAAGATCAGGCCCTCCTCGCGGTACCAGTTCAGGATCGACTCCATCGTGTCGTCGACCGAGAGGATGAAGCAGGCGCTGACCTGCTGCGGGCTGGCGGTCCCGACGTTGAACCACACCGGCGAGTTGAAGCTGAACACCTGGTGGATCAGCATCCAGGTCAGCTCGTGGTCGAAGATCTCGGCGTCGCCGTCGGTGGCGAAGTAGCCGTGCTCGAGACCGGCCCGCTTGTAGGTGCCGACGACCCGCTCGACGAGCTGCTTGAGGCTGGACTCGCGGGTGTCCGAGCCCACCGCGCCGCGGAAGTACTTGCTGGTGACGATGTTGGTGGCGTTGACCGACCAGCTGCGCGGGAACTCGACGCCGCGCTGCTCGAAGTTGACGGTGCCGTCGCGCCAGTTCGTCATGACGACGTCGCGGCGCTCCCACTCCACCTCCTCGTAGGGGTGGACCCCTTCGGTGGTGAAGACACGCTGCACGGTCAGGCCGGGCGCGCGCTTGGCGCCGGTCTTCCCGCGGCCACGCGACGGCTTGGCCGCCGCGCTCTCACCGGTGTCTGTCGTCGGGCCCCCGACGGTCTCGGTCATGAACTGCCTCCGCACATCCGACGCTTCTCCGCCCGCACGCTGGGGTGCGCGGACGGCTCTCTTCCCGGTACGACCGGCGACGACGACGCGCCGCTCAGCCGTCCGGGTGGTGACCGGCCTCGTCGTCGGCTGCTTCCCCGGCAGCCGCCGAACGCAGGTCGGCGATCTCCTTCTCGAAGTCCTCGATGGAGGAGAAGGACCGATAGACACTCGCGAACCGCAGGTACGCGACCTCGTCGAGCTCACGCAGCGGCCCGAGGATCGCCAGCCCGACCTCGTGGCTGGGGAGCTCCGCCGCCCCGCGCGCCCGCACCGTCTCCTCGACCCGGTGGGCGAGCTGTTGCAGGTCGTCCTCGTCGACCGGCCGGCCCTGGCACGCCCGCCGAACCCCGCCGACGACCTTCTGCCGGCTGAAGGGCTCGGTCACCCCGCTGCGCTTGACGACGGCGAGCACGGCCTCCTCGACCGTGGTGAACCGTCGTCCGCACGAGGTGCAGGACCGGCGCCGGCGGGTGCAGGTCCCGTCGTCGGCGGTCCGGGAGTCGATCACGCGGGAGTCCGGGTGTCGGCAGAACGGGCAGCGCATGGACGCTCACACCCTTCTTCCGTGACGTTCCGGAAACTCTCCGCAGCGATCCGTCCCCCCAACCAGTGGCGGAACGACACCAATGTAACCCCTACATCTAGGGGTACGCCATCCCGGGCCCGGTGCCACGCCGAGCTTCGCCCGATCGGGAACCGAGCCTCGCACACCACGTTCCGCGACCGGTCCGTCGCCGACGATCATGGAGCGGGGCATCGGCGCTGGTGGCACCGAGGAACGTCGCGGGCGGCGCCGTCCGTCGCGCCGGAGGGACCGCGACCGGCGGCCACCCGATGCGGGGACACGCCCTGCGGACGCGCCCGGCGGCACGTCGCCGACTCCTCCGGCGACATCCCGGCGACCATGTCCCGACACCCGCGCGCCACCCCGCGCACGCCGTCACCCGATGCGACGCCGACGCGGCGTCCGTCGCTCCGCACCGTCACCACCTCGGACCGCCCCGCAGCGCACGGCCGTGCGAACCACGGGGTGCGGCGCCGCACTGCGCGGCGCCGGCCGACGTCAGCGCACGGCGCCGACCGACGGCACGGCGGCCGCGGGGGCGTTCCAGCCCGCCGCCGCGTCGCCCAGCAGCCCGAGCGCCACCACCGCGGTCGTCGCGCAGAGCAGGGCCGCGACCCCGGTGAGGAACCGCTCCAGGCGCCCGCGGGCGCGGCTGCGGGCCGGGCGCGGGCGCGCCGGGACCAGGCAGCGCCGGGACGGCGGACGGACGGTGCGCGGTGCCGGCACGGCCACCGACCGAGGACGGGGCGGCGCCGCGGCCGGCGCGGGCCGCGTCAGCGTCGCCGTCGCCCTCGGGGCCGGGTCCGCGGTGGTGCAGCGGGGCGTCAGGACCGCGGGGTTCGGACCGCCGGCGGGACCGGACACCGGGACACCGGACCCGGGGGCGCCGGACACCGGAGCGCGCCGGGAACGGGCGGCGGGATGGCGGGCCACCGACTCGGCCAGTGCGCGCTCGTGCGCCCCGTGGGCGGCCCACCGGTGGGCCGCGCGCGCGGCGGCCGACGAGCCGGCACCGGCCGCACCGGCGAGACCGTCGGCGGCCCGCACCCGCTCCCGGGCGGCGCGCCGGGCGCGCGAGGTGGGGGTGCCGGGCGCCGGGGCGCCGGTCAGGCAGCCGACCGCGCCGTGATCGCGGATCCGCTCGTCGAGCTCTCGCATGGTTCCTCCTGCCGTCGGACCGCCCGTCCCCCGGGCGGTCTCGTCTCCCCCGCTGCCGACCGGCCCTTCCCCGAGCCCGGTCGAACGGGTGTACGAGCGGTGTAGCACCCGGCACCGACAACAACCGCGTTCCCGCAGGTCGTCGCCCGTGCCGGGGACGTTCTCAGCGTGGTGCGCCGACCGCGGGCGGCCCGGCCGGGCCGTGGGTGGCGACCGCGACGTCGGCGAGCACCCCGAGCGCGACGACCGCGGCCGCCGAGGCGAGCAGGACACCCGACGCGGCCACCGCACGGCGCACGACGCCCGGCACCCGGCCGGGCCGCACCCCGTCGGTCGTGGCGCACCCCGGGACCCGCCCGATGACCGTCACGTCCCCGATGACCGCCGCACCCACGATCGCCACCCCCGCTGCCGTTCCCGCTGCCGGTCGCCCCCGCGCGGCCGGACGGCGACGCGGACCGCGTTCGATCGAACCGGTGTTCGATCGAACGCGTGTGCGATGTTGTACCACCGCGGCCCGACGGAATCCACGACACGCCCCGGGCGACTTCGAACGCATGTTTGGCGAACGGGCCCGTGGCGGCTAGGGTCGTCGCCGTAAGTACCCCGAGGAGGCGAATGCGATGGCAGCGGACGACACCGGACACGGTGGTCCCGGCGTGACCGGCACCGCCGCGGACCGGGGATCCGCGAAGGTCCGGGAGTTCCCCGACCCCGCGGCCGACACCCGCGGCCTGACCCCGCGGCAGAAGAAGGTCTTGGCCGTCATCCGGGACTGGGTGGACCGGTACGGCTACCCGCCCAGCGTCCGCGAGATCGGTGACGCGGTGGGCCTCACGTCCACCTCGTCGGTGCACCACCAGCTCCGCACCCTGGAGCGCAAGGGCTTCCTCCGGCGCGACCCGAACCGCACCCGCGCGGTCGACGTCCGCAGCCCGGAGCAGATCGCCGGTACCGACGGGACGGACTCCGACACCGACACCGCCGACCTGCGTTCCGCGCGGCCGGCGCCGGCGTTCGTGCCGCTCATCGGCGACATCGCCGCCGGTGGCCCGATCCTGGCCGAGCAGGCCGTGCAGGACGTGTTCCCGCTGCCGCGCGAGATCGTCGGCGAGGGCACGCTGTTCCTGCTCAACGTCAAGGGTGACTCGATGGTCGACGCCGCGATCACCGACGGCGACTGGGTCGTCGTGCGCCAGCAGCCGGTGGCCGAGCAGGGCGAGGTCGTGGCCGCGATGATCGACGGCGAGGCGACCGTGAAGACGTTCCGCCGCAAGGACGGGCACATCTGGCTGATGCCCGCGAACGACGCCTACGACCCGATCCCGGGTGACGACGCGTCGATCCTGGGCCGCGTCGTGGCGGTCCTGCGCCGCCTCTGACCTCCTCGGACGGCGCCCGCTCCCGCGATCAGCGGGACCGGCGGCGCCGTCCGTGCAGGGACATCGCGACGGCGCCGGCGGCCAGCAGAGCCCCGAGCGCCGCGGCCCCGCCCGCGGCAGGCAGCCACGACGGGTACGTGCGGTACTCGGGCACCGCGGCGGGCTGAGGCACGACCGGTGCCTGCGGAACGGTCGCCGCGGACACCGCGCCCGGGACGACCGTGACCGCTGCCGCGGTCAGGCCCCGCGCCTCGCTCCCGGAGTGCAGCGCGCCCCGGCCGTCCGGGGCGATCGCCTCACCCTGCGCCTCCCCCGGCAACGGCACCGGCAGCGGTGCCCCGCCCAGGGCCGCGACCAGCGCGTCGACGGTCGCCGGTCCGCCGGCGGGCAGCGGGAACACCCAGGCGTCGGTGTAGGTCCGCAGCACGACGGCGCGCCCGCCGTCGGCCCCGGCCGGCGAGAGCCCGCCGCCGGTGACCGTGCGCGACCCGGCGGCCCCGAGCGGCCCGCCGCCGGTGCCGGACCAGGGCAGCACCACCTGTGCCACCCGGCGCAGCTCCACGGGGTCCCCGCCATCGCGCAGCGGCGCGGCGGGCCGGTACACCCCGGCGGCCCCGGTGGTCTTGTCGACCAGCAGGGGCACGCCGTCGTCGCCGACCAGCAGTGCCTCGACGTCGCGCGGACCGTCGGGGTGGACGAGGTCGTGCACCCGTGGCGGCCCGGCCGGGGGCAGCACGACGAGCCGGACCGACCCGCGCCGCGCCCCGTTGTCGCCGGTGTCGGCGAGCCACAGCTCCCCGCCCGGTCCGAGGCCGAGGTCCTCGACGTCGGTGACCGGGACGTCGGCCTGCCGGGTGCCGGTGACCGCACAGCCGGCCGGGTCCAGGGTGAACGTCCGCGCGGTCCCGCCGCCGTCGACGACGGCGTGGTAGCGCTGCGGGGCCGCGCCGGGCGGGCCCTCGGCGACCAGTCCGGACAGCTCCGCCAGCCGCGGGTCGTCGATCGAGCAGGCCGGGATCGCCCCGGGCGGCGGCGCGGCCGCACCCGTGAGCGCGCCGGTCAGGCAGAGGACCGCGGTCAGGCGGCGGGCCACGGTCCCGGGACCCGGCCGCCCGGCCGGTGGGACGCTCAGTGGCCCGCCGCCGTCGCCGGCAGGTCGGTGCCGGTCCCGGTCGGCAGGGCCGAGCCCGCCACCGCGAACGGCAGCACCGCGGTGCCCAGCTCGGGCTTCACCCGCGCCCGGATCCGGGTGCCGTCGGCGGTGTGTTCCTCGGCGAGGACCTCGCCGTCGTCGTGCAGCCGCGCGACCAGCGCACCCTCGGTGTAGGGCAGCAGGAGGTCGACCTCGTACTCCGGGCGCGGCAGTCGCTCGGCGATGCGCTCCCGGAGCCGGCTGATCCCGTCTCCGCTGTGCGCGGAGACGAACACCGCGTCCGGCTGGGCGTGCCGCAGCCGGGCCAGCGCGAGGTCACCGGCCGCGTCGGTCTTGTTGATCACGAGCAGCTCGGGCGGCATCGTGTCGCCCGCAGCCTCACCGACCTCGACGAGCACCTGGCGGACCGCGGCGATCTGGTCGTCGGGCAGCGGGTCGGACCCGTCGACGACGTGCACCAGCAGGTCGGCCCGGGCTGCCTCCTCCAGCGTGGAGCGGAACGCCTCGACGAGCTGGTGCGGCAGGTGCCGCACGAACCCGACGGTGTCGGTGAGGGTGTACTCGTGCCCGTCGGGCGTCTGCGCCTTGCGGGTGGTCGGGTCCAGCGTCGCGAACAGCGCGTCCTGCACCAGCACGCCGGCGTCGGTGAGCTGGTTGAGCAGGCTCGACTTGCCCGCGTTGGTGTAGCCGACGATCGCGACCGACGGGATCTCGTTGCGGCGACGGCTGCCGCGCTGGGTCTCGCGGACCTGGCGCATCGCACCGATCTCGCGGCGCAGCTTCGACATGCGCGCGCGGATCCGGCGCCGGTCCAGCTCGATCTTCGTCTCACCGGGGCCACGGCCACCGATACCGACACCGCCCGCGGCGCGGCCACCGACCTGCCGGGACAGCGCCTCACCCCAGCCGCGCAGCCGCGGCAGCAGGTAGGACAGCTGCGCGAGCTCGACCTGGGCCTTGCCGTCCCGGGAACGGGCGTGCTGGGCGAAGATGTCGAGGATCAGCGCGGTCCGGTCGATGACCTTGACCTTGAGCCGCTCCTCCAGCTGGCGGAGCTGGCCGGGTGACAGCTCGCCGTCGCAGATGACGGTGTCGGCGCCGGTGGCGCGGACGGTTCCGAGCAGTTCCTCGACCTTGCCGGAGCCGATGAACGTGGCCGGGTCCGGGCTGGAGCGGCGCTGGACCAGGCCGTCCATCACCTCGGAACCGGCGGTCTCGGCGAGGCGGGCCAGCTCGGTCATCGAGTTCTCGGCCTGCTCGGCCGTGCCCTCGGTCCAGACGCCGACGAGCACGACCCGCTCCAGCTGGAGCTTGCGGTACTCGACCTCGGTGATGTCGGTGAGCTCGGTGGACAGCCCGTGGATCCGGCGCAACGACGTGCGCTCCTCCAGGTCGAGCTCGCCACCCGTCGGAACCGGGTTCGACGCGGAGGGGGTCACGGAGGGGTGCGTGTGGGCATCAGTCATCTCGACCCCATTCTCCCACGTCGCGGGGCCCGTGTCCGCCCGGATTCGCGACGCTCAGGCGGGCGCGTCCCACCACGCCCGGTCCAGCTCCCCGGACGCGAGCAGCACGGCCGGGCCGTGCAGCGTCGTGGGCCCGGTCCGGTCGTCGGTACCCGCCTCCACCGTCACCCGCAGCAGCCCGCCCGGGACGGTGACCTGCACGTCGCCGGCGGAGTGCCCGGCGTGCCGCAGCGCGGCGACGGCGGCGGCGACGGTCCCGGTGCCGCAGGAACGGGTCTCCCCCACGCCGCGCTCGTACACCCGCATCCGGATCCGGCCGCCGTCGGCGGGACCGTCCAGCGGGGTCAGGAACTCGACGTTCACCCCGTTCGGGAACAGCGCCGGGTCGAACGAGGGCGCGCGGGTCAGGTCGAGGGTGTCCGGGTCGGCCGCGGTGACGCAGGCCAGGTGCGGGTTGCCGACGTCGAGGGCGATGCCGTCGACACGCGCGTCGCCGCTGGTGGCGACCGACGCCGGGCCGACGCCGACCGTGCCGAGCCCGACCGAGACCCCGTCCGGCCCGACCGCGGTGTCGAGCACCCCGTTGCGGGTGCCGACCGGCCCGCCGGTGGCCCAGCCGCGCTCGTGCAGGTAGCGGGCGAACACGCGCAGGCCGTTGCCGCACATCTCGGCGAGCGAGCCGTCGGCGTTGCGGTAGTCCATGAACCACTCGACGCCGTCGGCGGGCTCACCGACGCCGGGCTCCCCGGCGAGCTTCGCCCAGCGCACGACCCGCAGCACCCCGTCCGCGCCGAGGCCGCGGCGGCGGTCGCACAGGGCGGCGACGCGCGCCGGGGTGAGGTCGAGCGCGGCGTCCGGGTCGGGCAGCACCACGAAGTCGTTCTGCGTGCCGTGCCCCTTGCTGAACGCGATGCCGCCGGTCATGCCACCAGCCTACGAGCGAGCACCGCGCGCGCCGAGGCCACCAGGTCCGGGTCGGCACCGTCGAGCCAGTGGATGCGGCGGTCGCGGCGGAACCAGGAGCGCTGGCGGCGCACGAACCGCCGGGTCGCCCGGACCGTCTCCTCCCGGACACCGGCGAGGTCGGGGTGGGCGGGGTCGCGGTCGAGGGCCTCGATCACCTGCCGGTAGCCCAGCGCGCGGGACGCCGTGCGGCCCTGCGCCAGCCCGTGGCGGAGCAGGGTGCGGGTCTCGTCGACCAGACCGTCGTCGAGCATCCGGTCCACCCGCAGCGCGACGCGCTCGTCGAGCTCGGCGACGTCGCGGTCCACGCCGAGCAGCACGGCGTCGTAGCGGGGGGTGCCCGCCCCGGGCAGCGTCGCCCGGAACGGCCGGCCGGTCAGCGCGATCACCTCGAGCGCGCGGACGATCCGCCGCCCGTTCGAGGGCAGCACCTGCTCCGCGGCGACCGGGTCGACCGCGGCGAGGCGGGCGTGCAGCGCGCCGGACCCGTCGCGGTCCAGCTCGGCCTCCAGCACGGCGCGCAGCTCCGGGTCGGTGCCGGGGAACTCCAGCTCGTCCAGCACGGCCTGCACGTAGAGACCCGAGCCGCCGACGAGCACCGGGGTGCGTCCGGCGGCGCGCAGCTCCTCGACGACCGCCCGGGCCTCGCGCTGGTAGGCCGCGACCGAGGCGGTCTCGGTGACGTCGAGGACGTCGAGCTGGTGGTGGACGATGCCGCGCCGCTCGTGCGGGGCGAGCTTCGCGGTGCCGACGTCCAGGCCGCGGTAGAGCTGCATCGCGTCGGCGTTGACGACCTCCCCGCCCAGCGCCAGTGCCAGCTCCAGCCCGAGGTCGGACTTGCCGGTCGCGGTCGGCCCGACCACGACCACGAGCGGCGGTGCCGTCGACGGAGGCGCGTTCACGCCGGTTCCCACAGCGCCACGTGGTAGGCGACGCCGTAGGGCATCGAGGTGTGCCGGTGCGCCGCCGTCCAGGCCCGCCCGCGCGCGGCACCCGCGAGGACCTGCCAGGGCGCGCGGCCGGACGCCCAGAGTGCGGCGGCGCCGTCCGGGTCGAGCCGGGCGAGCGCCTCGGGGTCACCGGCGTCGAACGCGGCGGCGACGACGGCGTCGAACGCCTCGGCGCGGCCGTCGAACCCGCCGGGGGCCTTCGCGGTGTGCTTGGCCGCGCCGTCACCGACGACGAGCAGCCCGACCCCCTCGCCGGCGAGCTCCGCGCCCAGCGCCAGGCAGTCGGCGACCGGGGCGTCCGGCGCGACGAGCTCGCCGCGCGCCGACCCGACCCCGGTCGGCACCGCGGCCCAGGCCGCGACCAGCAGCGGGAGCGGGAGATCCGGGCCCTCGTCGGGACCGGCCGGACCGGGCAGCGCGACGGGGACGTCGCGGCCGTAGCCGGCGAAGGTGCCGCGGGTACCCGGGGCGACGGTGCGCCGCCCGCCGGGATCGGCGCCGACGACGACCCAGCTGTCCGCGGCCGCGGCCAGACCCGTCACGGCGGTGGCGACGGCCTCGCGCAGCCCCTCGGTCTCGACCGCCGCGTCGCCGCTCAGGGCGGGGACGAGGAGCGGGGGCTGGGGCAGGACGGCGATCGCGGCGGGCACGGGATCCGAGGGTAATCAGCGCTCCCCCGCCGCGACGCCCGTACCCGGCCGGGGGCGCGCGGTTCCCCCGAGGGCGGTGGACCTGCTTGAATCGCCGTTCCGGCCTCCGCACCGCGCGAGGGGCCCGGTGCGCGCACGGCCCCGGACGGACATCCGCACCGGGGCGCCCGCCCCCGCGGCGGGCCGAACGAGGAGGACCTACCGGTGTCCGAGACCCACGCGACCGACGCTGCAGGACAGGGTGCCGAGCCCACCCGGCCCACCCCGCCGAAGCCGGGGCCGCCCCGGCCCGGCCCACGGCCCGGACCGCCGCCCGCCGCGCGACCCGCGCCCACCCCGGCCGCGGTCGCACCGCCCGCGCCGCCCGCAGCGCTGCCGTCGCCGGTGCCCTCGGCGGCCGGTGACCCGGGGCGCTGGGGCCGCGCCGACGACGACGGGACCATCACCCTGGTCACCGCCGACGGCGAGCGGGTCGTCGGCTCCTACCAGGCCGGTCCGCCCGCGGAGGGCCTGGAGCACTACGCGAAGCGGTTCGACGCGCTGGTCACCGAGACCGAGGTGCTCGCCGCGCGGATCGCCGGCGGCGGGGACGCGAAGGCGTCGCTCACCGCGCTCACCGCGCTGCGCGAGGGCCTCGGCGAGGCGCACGTGGTCGGGGACGTGCCCGCCCTGCGCGAGCGGCTCGACGAGCTGGTCGGCCGGGCCGAGCAGGGCGTCAGCGCGGCGAAGGAGGAACGCGAGCGCGCCCGGCACGACGCCGTCGCCCGCAAGGAGGCGCTCGCCGTCGAGGCCGAGAAGATGGCCGCGGACTCCACCCAGTGGAAGCAGGCCGGGGACCGTTTCAAGGCCATCCTCGACGAGTGGCGCACCGTCCGCGGCGTCGACAAGAAGACCGACGAGCAGCTGTGGAAGCGCTTCTCGAAGGCCCGTGAGGCGTTCAACCGGCGGCGCGGCTCGCACTTCGCCGACCTCGACCGCCAGCGGGTCACCGCGAAGGCCCGCAAGGAGGAGCTCGTCGACCGGGCCGAGGCCCTGGCCGACTCCGACGAGTGGAACGCGACCGCGGCCGCCTACCGCGACCTGATGACCGAGTGGAAGGCGGCGGGCCGCGCCCACCGCGAGGCCGACGACGCGCTGTGGGCCCGCTTCCGCGGCGCGCAGGACCGCTTCTTCGCCCGCCGCGGGGAGCACTTCTCCGCCCGCGACACCGAGTTCGCCGAGAACGCCGAGGCGAAGCGGGCCCTGCTCGCCGAGGCCGAGACGATCGACCTGTCCGACCCGGACGGCGCACGGGCCCGGCTGCGCGAGGTCCAGGAGCGCTGGGAGGCCATCGGCAAGGTCCCGCGCGAGGAGATCCGCACCCTGGAGGGGCGGCTGCGCGGGATCGAGGACAAGGTCGCCGCCGCCGCGGACGCGCAGTGGCGCCGCACCGACCCCGAGGCCCAGGCCCGCGTGGAGCAGTTCCGGGTGCGGGTCGAGCAGTTCGAGGCGCAGGCGGAGAAGGCCGAGGCGGCCGGCGACGGCAGGCGCGCCGAGCAGGCCCGTGCGCAGGCGGCGCAGTGGCGGGAGTGGCTGACCGCCGCCGAACAGGCGGTCGACGAGCGGTAGGGGGTCAGTCGCGCTGCAGCGCGGCGCCCGCCCACACGAAGGTCAGCAGCACGACCGCGATCACGCCGAGGACCATCCCGAACCCGGGGCCGGCCTCGGCGCCGGTCTGCTGCGACCAGATCGCCCACAGCCCGTTCACCGAGGAGATCCCGCAGCCGAAGGCCGCGAGCCAGGCGAGCGCCCACAGCCGGGTCAGCAGCGCGGCCGCGGACACCACGACGGCGAACCCGGTCATCGTGAACGAGAACAGCGTCGGCAGCGGCCCGGAGGTGCCGGAGGCCAGCACCTGCCAGCCCGGGGTGCCCGCCACCCACGGGAGCAGCAGCGCGGCGACGGCGGCGACGATCGCCACCGCGATCAGCATGGCGCGCGCGCCCGGGTCGATCCGGCGGGCGACACCGCGCCCGGCCCGGTCGATCTCGGCGCGGGTCTCCGGGGACACGTCGCTCATCGGGTACCTCCGGTGGTGGCGGGGACGCCGCAGGACGGCGCGGCGGGTGCCGGCTCGGGCGCCGGGGCGCCGAACGCGGGCAGTCCCAGGGTGGTGGGTGCCCCGGATGGGCGCTCGCCGGCCTCGGCGGCGTCACCGGCGCGGGTGCGGCGGTGGGTGAGCACACCGCCGTCGGCGACGAGGTGGTGCGGGGCACCGCGGTCGATCCGGACGGTGACGATGTCGCCCGGCCGGATGCCGGTCGCGTCCCCGGGCGCGAAGTGCACGAGCCGCCCGTCGCGGGCGCGGCCGGTGAGCCGGGCGGTCGCCGCGTCCTTGCGGCCCTCGCCGGTGGACACCAGCAGCTCGACCTCGGTGCCCTCCTGCCTGCGGTTCTCCTCCCAGGAGATCCGCTCCTGCAGCGCGACGAGGCGCTCGTAGCGCTCCTGCACGACGGCCTTGGGCAGCTGGTCGGGCAGGTCCGCGGCGGGCGTCCCGGGGCGCTTCGAGTACTGGAAGGTGAACGCCGCGGCGAACCGGGCCCGCTCGACGACGTCGAGGGTGTCCTGGAAGTCCTGCTCGGTCTCGCCGGGGAAACCGACGATGATGTCGGTGGTGATCGCCGCGTGCGGGATCGACTCCCGCACCTCGGCCAGGATCGACAGGAACCGCTCCGAGCGGTAGCTGCGGCGCATCCGGCGCAGGACGTCGTCGGAGCCGGACTGCAGCGGCATGTGCAGCTGCGGGCAGACGTTCGGGGTCTGCGCCATCGCGGCGATCACGTCGGAGGTGAAGTCGCGCGGGTGCGGGCTGGTGAACCGCACCCGCTCCAGCCCCTCGACCTCGCCGCAGGCCCGCAGGAGCTTCGCGAAGGCGGACCTGTCCGCGGTGCCCTCCTGGAAGTCCGAGCCGTAGGCGTTCACGTTCTGGCCCAGCAGGGTCACCTCGAGCACGCCGTCCGCGGCGAGGGTCTGCACCTCGGCGAGCACGTCGCCGGGGCGCCGGTCGCGCTCCTTGCCGCGCAGCGACGGCACGATGCAGAACGTGCAGGTGTTGTTGCAGCCCACCGAGATCGACACCCAGCCGGCGTAGGCGGAGTCGCGGCGCGCGGGCAGCGTCGAGGGGAACACCTCGAGCGCCTCGGCGATCTCGACCTGCGCCTGTTCGTTGTGCCGGGCCCGCTCCAGCAGCGTCGGCAGGGCGTGCACGTTGTGCGTGCCGAACACGACGTCGACCCACGGGGCCCGCCGCGTGATCGTGTCGCGGTCCTTCTGGGCCAGGCAGCCGCCCACGGCGATCTGCATGTCCGGGTTCGCGACCTTGCGGGGGGGCAGGTGCCCGAGGTTGCCGTAGAGCTTGTTGTCCGCGTTGTCCCGCACCGCGCAGGTGTTGAACACGACGACGTCGGCGGTGTCGGGGTCCTCGGCCCGGGCGTACCCGGCGTCCTCCAGCAGACCGGCCATCCGCTCCGAGTCGTGCACGTTCATCTGGCACCCGTAGGTGCGCACGGTGTAGCTGCGGCTCACACACCCGAGGGTAGGCGCCCGGTGCGACGACGCCGGGACGGGGCCGTCGGGGATGATGGGCGGGTGCACCGGCCCGGGCCCCCGCTGACGAGGCGCACCGTGCTGCGCGCGGGGGCGGCGTTCGGTCTGGGGGCGGGGCTGGCCGCCTGTACCGGGCCCCGGCCCGCCGCCCCGCTGGTGATCGCCGGCGGGGTGCAGCCGGGGGTGTACATCAACCTCGCGCGCACGCTGTCGGAGATCTGGCGGGAACGGCTCGGGCTCGCCGCGGCCCCGCGGGTGCTGGAGACCGCGGGCAGCGCACAGAACATGGAGCTCCTGACCAGCGGGGCGGCCGCGGTCACGATCAGCCAGGTCGACGTGGCCGCCGACGTCGCCGCCCGCACCACCGGCCCGGCCGAGCCGCGCGCACTGGCCCGGCTCTACGACGACGTCACCCACATCGTCGTGCGCGCGGACTCCGACCTGCGCAGCATCGCCGACCTGCGCGGGCGGCGGGTGTCGATCGGCCCGGGCGGCAGCGGCTACCAACCGATCGCGATCCGGCTGCTCGACGTCGCCGGGATCGGTGTCGCGGGCCTGGGCACCCGCGCGGAGCTGGGCCTCACGGACGCGACGGCGGCGCTGCGCGAGGGCACTCTCGACGCGTTCTTCTGGTCCGGCGGGGTCCCCACCGACGGCGTGCGGGAGCTGGCCGCACAGGTCCCGATCCGACTGCTGGAGCTCGGCGGCGTGCTCGACCGCATGCGCGACCGGTATCCCGTCTACTCGGTGGCGACGGTCCCCGCGAACACCTACGGCCTGCCCGGCCCGGTGTCGTGTCTGTCGGTGCGCAACGCGCTGCTGGTCACCGAGGGGATGGACGCCGACCTGGCCGGCGCACTCATCCGCGCCGCCTTCGACGAGCAGCCGCGGCTGGCCCAGGCCAGCCCGGCCGCGGTGACCGTCGACTCCCGCTCGGCGATCGGCACCCAGCCGATCCCGCTGCACGACGGCGCCGTCGCGTTCTACCGGGCCACCAAGGGCTACTGAGGTGCCCCCGGGCGCAGCCACAGCGTGACCCGCAGCCCGCCGCCCGGGGCGGCGCCCAGCTGCAGGCTCCCGCCGGCCGCGGCGGCGGTCCGCACCGCGATGGCCAGACCCAGCCCGCTGCCCTCGACGTTGGTCTGACCGGGCGCCCGCCAGAACCGGTCGGTGGCCCGGGCCCGGTCCTCCGGCGCCAGGCCGGGCCCGCCGTCGACGACGCTGACACCGATCCGGTCCGCGGTGCGCAGCGTCGCGACCCGCACCCGTCGCCCGGCCGGGGTGTACTTGAGCGCGTTGTCGAGCAGCGCGTCGAGCACCGACTCCAGCGCGGGCTCGCCGATCAGGGCGTGCAGGCCGTGCGGGCCGCTGCGGCGCAGCTCGATCCCGGAGTGCTCGGCCAGCGGCCGCCAGTTGTCCACCCGCTCGGCGATGACGACGTCGAGGTCGGTGTCCTCGGCGTCACCCGGGTCCTCCACCGCGCGCTCGGCGCGGGCCAGCGCGAGCAGCCCGTCGAGCACCCGGGACAGCCGCTCGGCCTCCTCCATCGCCGCGAGGTGGTCGTCGGCGGCGGCCGGGTCGACGTGCCCGTCGAGGTTGGACAGCCGCAGGCGCAGCGCCGTGAGCGGGTTGCGCAGCTGGTGGGAGGCGTCGGCGACGAACGCGCGCTGCGCGGCGAGCGCCTCGCGCACCGTCTCGGTCATCCGGTCGAACGACCCGGCCAGCGAGCGCAGCTCCGGCGGGCCGCTGCGCCGCGACGGCGGACCGGGCGGCCCCCCGGCGACGACGGCCGTCCCGACCCGGCCCATCGCCTCGTCGAGCCGGCGGACCGGGCGCAGCACCCAGGCGGTGAGCGGCAGCGCGACCAGGGTGCCGGCGAGCAGCGCGAACACCGCGGCCCCGGCGATCAGCGACCAGGTGCGCACCGCCTCGGCCCGCAGTGCGTCGGTCGGTGACACCGTCGCCACCGCGCCGACGACCTCGCCGTCGACGAGCACCGGCTCGGCCAGCACCAGCGGCCGGGCGTCCCACGGCATCAGCAGCGGGTAGGTCGACGAACGGCGCCCGGCCAGCGCGACCGCGGTCCGCTCGGTGGCGTAGTCCCCCAGCTCGGGCAGCCGGTCGGCCGAGCGGGACGCGGTCAGTGTCCGACCGGTCCGGTCGACCACGAGCACCGCGACGCCGTAGACGTCGTCGTAGCGGGTGATCTCGTCGGTGAAGGTGGTGAGCGCGGAGCTGCCCGCGGGGGCCTCGATGAGCGGGCGCTGCGCGGTGGAGGCGAAGGAGATCGTGTCGGTGAGCCGGTCGGTGAAGACCTCCTCCTGGGCGCGCTGGGCGGCGGTCCACGCCAGCGGGACGCCCAGCCCGGCGGCGAGCAGCCCGACGAGCACGAGCACGACCAGCAGCAGCCGGCTGCGCACGGGTCAGTCCTCGGTGGCGGCGAAGCGGTACCCGACGCCGCGCACGGTGCGCACCAGCTCGGGGCGGCCGAGCTTGGTCCGCAGCGTCGCCACGTGCACGTCGAGGGTCCGGTTCGCGCCCGCCCAGCCGCGCCCCCACACCTCGGCGACGATCTGGGCGCGGGTGCAGACGGCGCCGTCGGCGCGCGCGAGCAGCGACAGCACCTGGAACTCCTTGCGGGTGAGCACCACCTGCTCCCCGGCGACGGTGACCTCGTGCCGTTCGGGGTCGACGCGGACGTCGCCGACGGTCACCGGGGCCGACCCGGCCGGGGCGACCGTGCCGTCGTCACCGACCTTGCGGCGGCGCTGCACCGCGTGCACCCGGGCCACGAGCTCGCCGATGTCGTAGGGCTTGACCAGGTAGTCGTCGGCGCCGGTGTGCAGCCCGGCGATGCGGTCGGTGACCTCGCCGCGGGCGGTCACCATCAGCACCGGGACCTCGGAGACGGCGCGGATCGCACGGCAGACGTCGAGCCCGTCGGCGTCGGGGAGGCCCAGGTCGAGCAGTACGACGTCGACGCCGTCGAGGTGGTCGACGGCGCCGCGGCCGTGGTCGAGGCGGGTCGTGGTCATCCCGTGCCGGTGCAGCGCCGGGCGCAGCGCGGCGGCGACCCGGTCGTCGTCCTCGATCAGCAGGATGTGCACCGCTGCCCGCCCTTTCCGTTACGTGGCCGAGACCCTAAAGGTTCCTCAAGGTGGTGGACTCGCATGTCCGTTCCGTCCAGGCTCTCGCCATGTCCGGAGGCAGCATGACCAGCCCGCCCGCGTCCAGCACTCCCATGGTGCGGATGGCCGGGGTGCAGAAGCACTTCGGCGACCTCCACGTGCTGCGCGACATCGATCTCGACGTCGCCCGTGGTGAGGTCGTCGTCGTCCTCGGCCCCTCCGGTTCCGGCAAGTCCACACTCTGCCGCACGATCAACCGGCTCGAGCCGATCGACACCGGCACGATCGAGATCGACGGCACCGCACTGGCGGCGGAGGGCAAGGCGCTGGCCGCCCTGCGGGCCGACGTCGGCATGGTCTTCCAGTCGTTCAACCTGTTCGCGCACAAGACGATCCTGGAGAACGTCACGCTGGCCCCGCTCAAGGTCCGCGGCGCCTCCAAGGCCGAGGCCGAGAAGACCGGGCTGGCGCTGCTGGAGCGCGTCGGCATCGCCAACCAGCGCGACAAGTACCCGGCGCAGCTGTCCGGCGGCCAGCAGCAGCGCGCGGCGATCGCCCGCGCGCTGGCGATGAAGCCGAAGGTGATGCTCTTCGACGAGCCGACCTCGGCGCTGGACCCGGAGATGGTCAACGAGGTGCTCGACACCATGACCTCGCTGGCCAAGGAGGGCATGACGATGGTCGTCGTGACCCACGAGATGGGCTTCGCCCGCCGGGCCGCGCACCGCGTCGTGTTCATGAGCGACGGCGAGATCGTCGAGGACGCGACCCCGGACGAGTTCTTCACCGCCCCGCGCAGCGACCGCGCCAAGGACTTCCTCGGCAAGATCCTCTCCCACTGACCCACCCCACCCCGACGAGCGGAGCGAACGTGAAGAGAACCCGCATCCTGGTGGCGGCCGCCATGGCCGCCGCCCTGGCCCTGGCCGGCTGCGGCCAGGAGGGCGCACCGGGCGCCGAGGGCTCGGGCTACGAGCCCACCGTCGCACAGAACGTCGAGGTCGCCGGTTCGCCGACGTTCGCGGCGATGAAGCAGCGCGGCCGCGTGATCGTCGGTGTGAAGGACGACCAGCCGGGCCTCGGTTTCCGCGACGCCACCACGGGCCAGTTCACCGGCTTCGACATCGACATCGCCAGGATGGTCGCCGGCGGCCTCGGCTTCTCCCCGGACCAGATCGACTACAAGGTCGTCCCGTCCGCGGCACGTGAGGACGTCATCGAGCGCGGCGAGGTCGACTACTACGTCGGCACCTACACCATCAACGACAAGCGCAAGCAGCGCGTCGGGTTCGCCGGGCCGTACTACACCGCGGGCCAGGGCCTGCTCGTGCGCGCCGACGACAACGCGATCACCGGCCCGCAGACCCTGCAGGGAAAGAAGGTCTGCTCGGTCACCGGCTCGACCCCGATCCAGCGGGTCCGGGACCAGAACCTCACCGAGGCGGCGAACATCGTCGAGTTCCAGACCTACACCCAGTGCGTCGACCAGCTGATCAACAACCAGGTCGACGCCGTCACCACCGATGACGCGATCCTGCTCGGCTACGCCTCGCAGAACCCGGAGCAGCTGAAGGTCGTCGGGGAGAAGTTCTCCTCCGAGCCCTACGGCATCGGCCTGCCGAAGAACGACACCGCGCTGCGCACCAAGGTCAACGACCTGCTGCAGGCCGCGATCGACGACGGCACCTGGAAGACGATCTACGACGGCACCCTGGGCAAGTCCGGCACCCAGGCCCAGCCGCCCACGATCGACCGCTACTGACCCCCCGGCGCGGCCGGTCCCCGATGTCCCGGGGGCCGGCCGCGTCCACGAGTACGGAAGGAGGGCACCACGGTGAACGTCCTGCTGGACAACGCCGACGTGTACTGGCGCGCGATCCTCGGCACCGTCGGGCTGTTCGTCGTCTCGGCGATCGGCTCGCTGATCCTCGGCACCCTGATCGCCGGTCTGCGGGTCAGCCCGGTGCCGGTGCTGCGCAGCTTCGGCAGCCTCTACGTGACGCTGCTGCGGAACACGCCGCTCACCCTGGTGCTGTTCTTCTTCGCCTTCGCCTACCCGCGCCTGGAGCTGGTGGAGTTCTCGTTCTTCACCCTGGCCTGCATCGGCCTGACCCTCTACACCGCGGCGTTCGTCTGCGAGATCGTCCGGTCGGGCATCAACACCGTGCCGGTCGGCCAGGCCGAGGCGGCCCGGGCTCTCGGCTTCACCTTCACCCAGACTCTGGGCCAGATCGTGCTCCCGCAGGCCGTGCGCGCGGTCGTCCCGCCGATGACCAACATCCAGATCGCGCTGCTGAAGAACACCACGATCGCCTCCGGGTTCGCGGTGTTCCAGCTGGGCAGCGTCTACAGCGTGCTCTCCGAGCGCGGCTACAACGTCATGATCGGCCTGCTCTGGATCGCGGCGATCTTCGTGGTCCTGGTGGTCCCGCTGACGCTGCTGCAGCGGCGGCTCGACGCGAAGTGGGGTGTCGCCCGATGAGCTCGGTCCTCTACGACGTGCCCGGGCCGGCCGCGATCCGGCGCAACCGGACCCTCGGCGTGGTCGGCACGCTGGTCGTCCTGGCACTGGTCGGGTTCGTGGTCTGGCGGTTCTACGAAGCCGGCCAGTTCTCCCCGCGGCTGTGGGAGTGGATCACCTACGTCCGCATCCAGTACCTGCTGCTCGGGGCGCTCTGGGCGACGATCAGCGCCTTCGCGGTGGCCGCGGTGCTGTCGCTGGCCTTCGGCGCGTTCTTCGCCGCGGGACGGCTCTCTGACCACCGCTGGGTCAGCGTCCCGGCGACGACGGTCGTCGAGTTCTTCCGCGCCGTCCCGCTGCTGGTGCTGATCTTCATCCTGTACTTCGGCCTCTCCCGCGGGCTCGGCATCGAGATCGACGCCTTCTGGGCGGTCGTGCTCGGCCTGATGCTCTACAACGGCTCGGTGCTCGCCGAGGTGTTCCGCGCCGGCGTCAACGCGGTGCCCCGCGGTCAGCGCGAGGCCGCCTACGCGCTCGGGATGCGCAAGACCCCGGTGATGACGAACGTGCTGCTCCCGCAGGCGCTGCGCTCGATGCTGCCGACGATCCTGTCGCAGCTCGTCGTGGTCCTGAAGGACACCGCGCTCGGTTTCATCATCCTCTACCCCGAGCTGCTCTACCAGGCGCGTTTCCTGGGCAGCCAGAACCAGCTGGGCTCGCCGATCCTGCCGGTCGCGCTGGTCATCGCGGTGATCTACATCGGGCTGTGCCTGATCCTGACCGGGATCTCGCGGCTGGTGGAGCGGCGGCTGTCGCAGGGGCCGCGCAGCGGCGGGGCGAAGCCCGCCGACCCGGAGCTGACCGCGCCGCAGGTGCCGTCCGGCGCCGGGTACGGGGGCGGCGCGGCCTGACGTTCGTGGACACGGCCCCGGGAGGACGTCCTGTCCTCCCGGGGCCGAGGTCGTCTACAGGTGCCGCAGGAATGCGTCCGGGTCGGCGAGGAACCCCCGCGTCAGCACGACCGGGAGCGCCTCGTCGTACCCGACGCGGCGGACCGCGCCGTCGTCGCCGATCTCCAGGATCGTCGCCCCGGGCAGCGCGAGCAGCACCGGCGAGTGGGTCGCGACGACGAACTGGCTGCCCCGCGCGGTCAGGTCGGTCATCCGGGCGAGCACCGCCAGGGCCCCGGTGACCGACAGGGCGGCCTCCGGCTCGTCGAGCAGGTAGAGGCCGCGCGGGAAGAACCGGTGGCGCAGCAGCGCCAGGAACGACTCGCCGTGGCTGCGCTCGTGCCCGGAGCCGCCGTAGGCCGGCAGCAGCGGCGGGCCGCCCGGCTCCCGGTCGAGTCGTTCCACCTCGGACGCGACGTTGTAGTACGACTCCGCACGCAGGAAGAAGCTGGTGCGCTCCCGGCCCGGCCGCCGGGCGACCCGCAGGTGCGACCCGAGGTCGGACTCGCTGGCCCGGGTCGCGAACCGGAACGACCGCGACCCGCCCTCGGGGTTCAGCCCCACTGCGACGGCGACCGCCTCCACCAGCGTCGACTTCCCGGACCCGTTCTCCCCCACCAGGAACGTCACGCCCGGGTAGAGCGCGAGCCCGCCCTGCTCGCGCAGCCACCGGACCACGGGGAGCTCGAACGGGTAGCCGCGCGACGGGGCCGCGGGATCGAGGGACATGCGGGCGATGAAGTGCCCCGCGCTCACAGGTTCCCGATCTCCACCGGCTCGATGCCCTCCTCCGCGGGCAGCGCGAACCCGAACACCCGGGAGTAGAACGCGAGCTCGGCGTCGAGGGCCCGGCGGATGTTCGCGGCCTGCCGGAAGCCGTGCTGCTCCCCGGCGAACAGCAGGTAGGCGACCGGCACCCCGCGCCCGCGCAGCGCGTCGACGATCATCTCCGACTGGTTGGGCGGGACGATGGCGTCCTCGTCGCCCTGGAGCACGATCAGCGGGGTGCGGAAACGCCCCACGTGGGTGAGCGGGGAGCGCTCGGTGTACACCGCCTCCGCCGCGGGCCACGGCCCGACCAGGCCGTCGAGGTAGCGGGACTCGAACTTGTGGGTGTCCCGGGCGAGCGCGGCCAGGTCGGCGACGCCGAAGTGGTCCGCCCCGGCGGAGAACGGGGTGTCGTCGCGGGCGAGGGCGGCCAGGGTGGTGAACCCGCCCGCGGAGCCGCCGCGGATCGCCATCCGGGCCGGGTCGACGCGGCCGGTGTCGGCGAGCGTGCGGGCCGCGGCGAGGCAGTCGGCGACGTCGACGATCCCCCAGGCGCCCTTCAGCTGCTCGCGGTAGGCGCGGCCGTAGCCGGTGGAGCCGCCGTAGTCGACGTCGACGACGCCGAACCCGCGGCTGGTCCAGTACTGCACGGCGACCGAGAGGACCGGGGTCGCGGAGCCGGTCGGCCCGCCGTGGATGACGACGAGCAGCGGCGGCAGCTCGCCCTCGGGGGCGTCGTGGCCGGCCGGCGGCGGGTAGAACAGCGCGTAGCCGGTGCGCGGGCTGCCCGCGGCGTCCGAGGACAGGAACGTGATGGGCTCGGGCACCGACACGGTCTCCGGGTGCAGGCCGAGGTCGCGCGGGGCGCGCAGGGTCTGCACCCCGGCCGCGCCGGGCTCCCCCGCGCCGTCCGGGGCGGGCACGACGCGGTGCACGCCCGGCTCGGCGGTGGGCGACCCGGCGACGCAGACGACGGCGTAGGGCCCGTCGGCGCGCACCGAGCCGATCGCGGTGAACGGGGTGTCGAGCTCGATGATCCGGCCGTCGACCTCCCGCACGACCAGCGCGTCGAAGCCCCGCGAGGAGCGGGCGAACACGACGCGGCCGTCCTCCAGGACGGCGTAGCGCGACCCGCCCAGCACCCAGCCGGGCACGCCGATCTCGGCGTCGATGCGCACGAGCGCCTCGATGTCGTGGCCGGGCAGCCAGCGGTAGAGGTTCCACCAGCCGGTGCGGTCGCTGATGAAGGTGAGCGACCCGTCGGGCTGCCACTGCGGCTCGGTGACCGACTCCCCCGGCCCGCCCGCGACGACGGTGTCCACCCCGGACGCCAGGTCGCGGACGGTGAGCTCGACGTCGTCCCACGGCATCGACGGGTGGTTCCAGGACAGCCAGGCCAGCGTGCCGCCGTCCGGGGAGATCCGCGGCGCGGCGACGAAGTCCGGGCCGCCGACCAGCACCTCCGGCTCCGACGGGGCGCGGGCGTCGAGCCGCACGATCTCGTTGACGACCTCGGCGGCCGGGGTGTGCGCGGCGTGGTGGCGCTCGCGGACCACGACCATCCAGGTGCCGTCGGGGGCGACGTCGCCGTCGGCGTGGCGGTCGCCACGGGGCACCGCGGGCTCCGGGGTGAGCGCGACCGGGGCGGCGCCGCGGTCGAGCCGGTACAGGCGCTGGTCGGCCCACTCGACGTACCAGACGACGCCGGGGCTGCCGGCGTGCAGCCACCACGCGCCGCCGCCGTACTCGTGGACCGCCGAGCGGGCGTTCGCGCCCTCGGGCAGCAGATCGGTGCGCGAGCCCGCGGCGTCGCCGCCGGTACGGCGCACCAGCTGGGTCCGGCCGCCCTCCGCGGCGCGGCCCTCGGCCCAGACCACGCCGGTGTCCTCGGTGCCGGGCGCACCGTCGGGGCGGACCTCCCCGAGCCGCACCGCGGCCGTCACCACCACTTCGGACGTGACCGGTGTCGGCCACGACCCGTACCCGGAGATCGTCACGGCGCCCACGGTAGTCATCGCCGGGCCGCCGTGCCCGTAGGTCGATGCATCCGAGCGCTGCGATCGGCGCCGTCTATGCCTCGGCCAGCCGTAGCGTCGCCCGGGCCCGGGCGAGCACCGGTGCGTCGACCATCTCCCCGCCGAACCGGAAGACCCCGGGGTGCCGCTCCGCCTCGGCAAGCAGGGCGCGGGCGTGCTCGGTCTCGTCGTCACCGGGCCGGAACCCGCGGCGGACGACCTCCACCTGCGACGGGTGGATGCACACCTTCGCCGCGAACCCGGCGTTCGCCGCGTCGACGGCGTCGGCGAGCAGGGTGTCGGTGTCGGCGATGTCGGTGAGCACCGTGTCGACCGGGGCCCGGCCCGCGGCGCGGGCGGCGTAGAGGATCCGGGTGCGGGCCTCGGTGAGGGCCGGTCCGTAGCCGCCGCCGGCCGCGCGCCCGGTGCGCCCGCCCAGGTCGGCGAGCAGGTCCTCGCTGCCCCACATCAGGCCCGCGCAGTTCGACGCCCGGGCGATCGACGGCGCCTCCAGCACCCCGTGCGCGGTCTCGCACAGCGCGATCACCGGGTGCGGGGCCAGCGCCTCCACCGCGGCGGCGCTCATCGCCATCGGCAGCATCAGGGTGAGGTCGGGGTGGGCGGCCAGCGCGGCGACGTCGCCGTCGTGGGCGGGGGCGCCGGGCGCGTTGACCCGCACGACCACCCGGGTGCGGTCCAGCTCCGCCAGCGCGGCGACGACGGCGTCCCGGGCGCCGTCCTTGTCGTCCGGGCCGACGGCGTCCTCCAGGTCGAGGATGACGGCGTCGGCCGCGGCGAGCGCCTTGGCGAACCGGTCGGGCCGGTCGCCGGGGCAGAACAGCAGGGCCGGCCCGTGGTCGAGGGGGCGGGCGACGGTGTCCACGGGTGGGTCCCTCCGGTCGGACGGCGAGTCGGGTCCGACCAGGATCTCCGGTGCGTCGACGGCCGGCTCACCGGGGCCCGGCCTCAGCGCCGTACCGCGGCCGCCTCCCGCAGCAGCCGGACCGCGACCGGCAGCGCGCCGGGCCGCAGCACCGGCGCCAGCCCGACGATCCCGCGCATCCCGGTCCACCAGCGGACCTGCCCGTCGGTGCGGAGCACACCGACCGCGGGCGCCCGGCACCCGGCGACGGCGGCCGGCAGGTTCGGGTAGATCTCGGCCAGCCGTGGCTCGTGGCAGGACCGCGCACGGACCCGGACGGTCACGCAGCCCGGCAGCTCCCGTGCGATCCGCGAGCACGGCGCGCAGGCCGCGTCGTGCACCACCACCAGCTCCCGGATCCGCGTGCGCGCCACGACGCCATCATCGCCTGCCCTCAGCGACCGAGCACCGCCGCGGCCAGCGCGCCGGGGTGCGACAGCATCGGGTGGTGCCCGCCGGGGACCATCTCGGGCACGACGCCGCGCAGCCGCCGGGCGAGCATCGTCCGGACGAACGCGGCCGGGAACAGCTTGTCCTCGCGGCACAGCAGGTACCGGGTCGGCACGTCCGGCCAGGCCGCACGCGGCCACGGCTGGGTCCACGGCGTCGCGGACTGGTCGCGCTCGTGACGCAGTGCCTCGTTCGCCACCGACTCCTCGACGTCGTGGTAGAAGAGCCCGACGACGTCGTCGGGGTCGCGCCCGTCGCGGGCGTCCTGCTCGGCGAGCGCCACCCCGGCGCCGGTCGCGTCGCCCCACTGCGCCGCGGACTCGCCCGGCAGCGGCACCATCGCCGTCACCAGGACGAGCCCACGCACCGCGATCCGGTCGCACGCCAGCGGTGCGCTGAACCCGCCGAAGGAGTGCGCGACGACCACGAGGTCGTCGGCACCGCCGACCGCGGCCACGACGGCGTCGGCGTAGGTCTCCAGCCCGGCGGTGTCGTCGTCGCAGGGCAGCTCGACCGGCACCGCGCGGTGGCCGCGCCGGGTCAGCTCCCGTTCCAGCGGACCCCAGTACCAGGTGTCGGTCCCCTCCCCGGGGACCAGCGCGAAGGTCGTCATACCGGTGACGACCGCCCACCGGGGGCGTTCTCATCGCCTACCGTCGAGGGCGGAACCGAGGAGGCCCGATGACCGACCCGACCCACCTGCCCGCCGTCCCCGACCCGGAGCCGGTCGTGCCCGACCCTGCCGTCCCCGACCCGGTCGAGCCCGTCACCGACTACACCGACGACGGCGTCCCCACGTTCTCCTACGTGCGCGACCGCATCGAGGGCCGCGCCGCCACCGCGGCGGCCGCCGAGGAGCTCGCGGGCGGCGACGCGCGCGCCGCGGAGGCGGAGGACGCGTTCGCCGAGCGCGAGCGCAAGGCCGCCGACCGGCTCGCCGAGATCCGCCGGTCGATGGAGCGCTGAGCGACCCGTCGCACCCCCGGCGCGGTCCCCGCACCCCGTGCGGCGGGTGCGACGCCCGCCGCCGGGGTGCGCGGGCACGCTCAGCTCCCGGAGCGTCGGAAGATCTTGTCCCCCAGCCACACCAGCGGGTCGTACTTGCGGTCCACCGCGCGCTCCTTGAGCGGGATGAGCGCGTTGTCGGTGATCTTGATGTGCTCGGGGCACACCTCGGTGCAGCACTTGGTGATGTTGCAGAACCCCAGCCCGTGCTCCTCCTGGGCCTCGACGGCGCGGTTGCCGTGCGCGTCGAGCGGGTGCATGTCCAGCTCCGCCATCCGCATCAGGTAGCGCGGCCCGGCGAACGCCTCCTTGTTCTCCTCGTGGTCGCGGACCACGTGGCAGGTGTTCTGACACAGGTAGCACTCGATGCACTTGCGGAACTCCTGGCTCCGCTCGACGTCGACCTGCGCCATCCGGTACTCGCCCGGAGCCACGCCCTCGGGCGGGGTGAAGCTGGGGATCTCGCGGGCCTTGGTGTAGTTGAACGACACGTCGGTCACGAGGTCGCGGATCACCGGGAAGCTGCGCAGCGGCGTGACGGTGACGACCTCCGCGTCGTCGAAGGTGTTCATCCGCGTCATGCACATCAGCCGCGGCCGGCCGTTGATCTCCGCCGAGCACGAGCCGCACTTGCCCGCCTTGCAGTTCCACCGCACGGCCAGGTCGCCGGCCTCGGTGGCCTGCAGCCGGTGGATGACGTCGAGGACGACCTCGCCCTCGTTCACCTCCACCGGGTAGTCGACCAGCTCGCCCTTGGTGTCGTCGCCGCGCCAGACGCGGAAGTGGTGCAGGTGACTGCTCACTGGTTCCCCTCCGCGGAGTCGGCGCGGTGACCGCCCAGCTCGTCTCCGGTGTAGTACTTCTTCAGCTCGTCCATCTCGAACAGGTCGAACAGGTCCGACCGCATCGGGAGCTGCTCCTGACGGGTCAGCTCGACGTCGTCCTCGCCGATCGCCCGGCACACCAGCAGCAGGTGCCGCCAGTCCGAGTCCATGACCGGGAAGTCGTCGCGGGTGTGCCCGCCCCGGGACTCCTGGCGCTCCAGCGCGGCCTTGCCGGTGCACAGCGCGACGAGCAGCATGTTCCGCAGGTCCAGGGCCAGGTGCCAGCCGGGGTTGAACCGGCGGTGCCCCTCGACCGAGACGGTGCGGGTGCGGGTGGCGATGTCCTCGAGCTTCTTGAGGGCGAGCTCCATCTCGTCGCCCTTGCGGATGATCCCGACGAGCTCGTGCATCGTCTTCTGCAGTTCCTGCTGCACCACGAACGGGTTCTCCCCGCCCTCGGTGGCGCTGGAGAACGGCAGCATCGCCCGCTCCAGCGCGGCGGCGACGTCGGACTCGGCCACGGCGGGCCGGCCGGCGTCGGCGTGCTGCGCGGCGTGCAGCCCGGCGCGACGGCCGAACACCAGCAGGTCCGACAGCGAGTTGCCGCCGAGCCGGTTGGAGCCGTGCATGCCGCCCGCGACCTCGCCCGCGGCGAACAGCCCCGGCACCTTCGACATCGCGGTGTCCGGCTCGACCTCCACCCCGCCCATCACGTAGTGGCAGGTCGGGCCGACCTCCATCGGCTCCTTGGTGATGTCGACGTCGGCCAGCTCCTTGAACTGGTGGTGCATCGACGGCAGCCGCTTGAGGATCTCCTCGGGCTTCAGCCGGGTCGACACGTCGAGGAACACCCCGCCGTGCTCGGTCCCGCGCCCGGCCTTGACCTCGGAGTTGATCGCCCGGGCCACCTCGTCGCGGGGCAGCAGCTCCGGCGGGCGCCGGTTGTTGTCCGGGTCGGTGTACCAGCGGTCGCCCTCCTCCTCGGAGGTGGCGTACTGCTCCTTGAACACGTCCGGCACGTACTCGAACATGAACCGCTTGCCGTCGGTGTTGCGCAGCACGCCGCCGTCGCCGCGGACCGACTCGGTGACCAGCAGGCCCCGCACCGAGGGCGGCCACACCATGCCCGTCGGGTGGAACTGCAGGAACTCCATGTTGATCAGCGTCGCGCCGGCGCGCAGGGCCAGCGCGTGGCCGTCGCCGGTGTACTCCCAGGAGTTCGACGTGACCGAGTAGCTCTTCCCGACCCCGCCGGTGGCGAGCACGATCGCCGGGGCGTCGAAACGCACGAACCGGCCGTCGCCGCGGAAGTAGCCGAAGCAGCCCGAGATCGCGCCGTCGGTGGTGAACAGCTCGGTGATCGTGCACTCGTGGAAGACCCGGATGCGGGACTCGGCGTCGCCGGTCTCGGCGAGGTCCTCCTGCTGCAGCGAGACGACCTTCTGCTGCAGGGTGCGGATCAGCTCCAGGCCGGTCCGGTCGCCGACGTGCGCCAGCCGCGGGTAGGTGTGCCCGCCGAAGTTGCGCTGGCTGATCTTGCCGTCCGTGGTGCGGTCGAACAGCGCACCGTAGGTCTCCAGCTCCCAGACCCGGTCCGGGGCCTCCTTGGCGTGCAGCTCGGCCATCCGCCAGTTGTTGAGGAACTTCCCGCCGCGCATGGTGTCGCGGTAGTGGACCTGCCAGTTGTCGTTCGGGTTGGCGTTGCCCATCGACGCCGCGCAGCCGCCCTCGGCCATCACGGTGTGCGCCTTGCCGAACAGCGACTTGGAGATGATCGCCGTCCGCTTGCCCTGCAGCCGCGCCTCGATCGCCGCCCGCAGGCCGGCACCGCCGGCCCCGATGACGACGACGTCGTAGTCGTGCCGCTCGATCTGTTCGTCCATCTCGGTGCTCACCCCACGATCCGCAGGTCGCTGATCCAGCCGGCGGAGACGGCCATGACGTAGAAGTCGGTGACGGCGAGGCTCACCAGCGTCGCCCACGCGAACTGGTTGTGCCGCGTGTTCAGCTTCGAGACCTGGGTCCACAGCTTGTAGCGGACCGGGTGCTTCGAGAAGTGGTTGAGCCGCCCGCCGACGGCGCTGCGGCACGAGTGGCACGAGAGCGTGTAGCCGAACAGCAGCACCACGTTCACGACCAGGATGATGTTGCCCAGCCCCAGGCCGAACCCGCCGCCGGGCTTGGCGAAGGCCAGCACCGCGTCGTAGGCGTTGATCAGCGTGATGATCCCGGCGATGTAGAAGAAGTAGCGGTGCGCGTTCTGCAGGATCAGCGGGAAGCGCGTCTCACCGGTGTAGCGGCGGTGCGGCTCGGCGACCGCGCAGGCCGGCGGGGAGAGCCAGAACGCCCGGTAGTAGGCCTTGCGGTAGTAGTAGCAGGTCAGCCGGAACAGCAGCAGGAACGGCAGGGAGACCGCCGCGTAGGGCAGCCACCACACGTCGGGCAGGAACCGGCCGAAGTGCGAGGCCTCCTCCACGCAGCCCATCGAGACGCAGGGCGAGTAGAACGGCGTCAGATAGCCGTACTCGGCGACGAAGTAGTGGTCCTGCATGAAGGCCCGCACCGTGGCGTAGGCGACCCAGGCGACGAACGCGACGAAGGTCGCGAGCGGTGGGAGCCACCATCGGTCGGTGCGCAGCGTGCGTGCAGCGATGGTTGCCCGGCCCGAGCCGGCCCGGCCGCCGGTGTCAGTGGTGGATGACACGCGCGGGAGCTCCTGTCGTCTCACCGGCACCATGACCCGGTGCGGGCCCGGACACAGCGCCGTGTCCAACTCGTCACCACGCGGGGGCGCGGGACCGCCAGAGAATACGACGCGGATCACATGTGATCTACGTCGGTGTCCGATTCGGTCCCGAATGGAGATGTGGCTCACAGCGGCCGGGGTCACACCGTCTGTGATCCGATCGATGCCTCTGCGGAACGGCCGCGGTGGTCTCATGAACAGTCGACCCGGCCGATCCCGGGCATCCCCGGTCCGTGACCGGCCGCCGGCGCCCTGCCGGTCGCCGAGAGGAGAACGAGCAGCACCGATGCACCCCACCCTCGAACCCATCCACCAGCGCGTCCTGGACCGCAACCCGGGCGAGACCGAGTTCCACCAGGCCGTCCACGAGGTGCTGGAGAGCATCGGCCCGGCTGTGGACAAGCACCCGGAGTACGCCGAGGCGCGGATCGTCGAGCGGATCTGCGAGCCCGAGCGGCAGATCATCTTCCGGGTGCCGTGGGAGGACGACGACGGGGACATCCACATCAACCGGGGCTTCCGGGTGGAGTTCAACAGCGCGCTGGGCCCGTTCAAGGGCGGTCTGCGGTTCCACCCGACCGTGCTGCTCGGGACGGTCAAGTTCCTCGGCTTCGAACAGATCTTCAAGAACGCCCTGACCGGGCTGCCGATCGGCGGCGGCAAGGGCGGATCGGACTTCGACCCGCGGGGGCGCTCCGATCGCGAGATCATGCGCTTCTGCCAGAGCTTCATGACCGAGCTCTACCGCCACCTCGGTGAGTACACCGATGTCCCCGCCGGGGACATGGGTGTCGGCGGCCGCGAGCTCGGCTACCTGTTCGGCCAGTACAAGCGCATCACCAACCGCTACGAGTCCGGTGTGCTGACCGGGAAGGCGCTGGCCTTCGGCGGTGCGCAGGTCCGGCGCGAGGCCACCGGCTACGGCAGCGCGTTCTTCGCCCGTCGCGCCCTGGAGGTCCGCGGGGACTCGCTGGAGGGCAAGGACGTCGTGGTGTCCGGCTCGGGCAACGTCGCGCTCTACACCGTGGAGAAGGTCCACCAGCTCGGCGGCCGGGTCGTCGCGGTGTCGGACTCCGACGGCGTCGTGCACGACCCCCAGGGGGTGGACCTGGAACTGCTCAAGGACATCAAGGAGGTCCGGCGCGAGCGGCTGCACGTCTACACCGACAAGATCGGGCGCGCCGAGTTCTCCACCGACCGCTCCATCTGGGACGTGCCCTGCCAGGTCGCGCTGCCCTCGGCGACCCAGAACGAGCTCGACGCCGACGGCGCCCGCGCCCTGCTGCGCTCGGGATGCCTGTTCGTCGGTGAGGGCGCGAACATGCCGACGACCCCGGACGCGGTGGAGGTGCTGTGCGAGGGGGGCGCGATCTTCGCCCCGGGCAAGGCCGCGAACGCCGGCGGTGTCGCGGCGTCGGCGCTGGAGATGCAGCAGAACGCCTCGCGCGACTCGTGGAGCTTCGAGTACTCGGAGAACCGGCTGAGCGAGATCATGACCGACATCCACGACCGCTGCCACGCCACCGCCGAGGAGTACGGACGACCGGGCGACTACGTCGCCGGGGCGAACATCGCGGGCTACGCCCGGGTCGCCGACGCGATGCTGGCGCTCGGCCTGGTCTGAGCGACCGGCTCGCCGACGACAACGGGGCCCGGTCACCACTGCGGTGGTGACCGGGCCCCGGCCGTCGTCGCGGGTCCGCTACTTCTTGCGGCCGCCCACCGTGGCCGCGAGGTAGTCGCGGTTCAGCTGGGAGATCACGTCGAGCGGGATCTCCTTCGGGCAGGCGGTGGCGCAGGCGCCGGTGTTGGTGCAGCCGCCGAAGCCGGCGGCCTCGTGCTCCTCCACCATGCTGACGACGCGCTCGTAGCGCTCCGGCTGGCCCTGCGGCAGCTCACCCAGGTGGGTCAGCTTCGCGCCCAGGAACAGCGACGCCGACCCGTTCGGGCAGGCCGCGACGCAGGCACCGCAGCCGATGCAGTTCGCCGCGGCGAACGAGCGGTCCGCGGCGACCTTCGGCACGGCGTTGGAGTTGGCCTCCGGCGCCGACCCGGTGTTCACCGAGACGTAGCCGCCGGCCTGGATCATCTTGTCGAACGCGGCGCGGTCGACGACGAGGTCCTTGATGACCGGGAAGGAGCCCGAACGGAACGGCTCGATGACGATGGTGTCGCCGTCGGAGTAGTGCCGCATGTGCAGCTGGCAGGTGGTGGTCGCCCGCTGCGGGCCGTGCGGCCGGCCGTCGATGACCATGCTGCACGAGCCGCAGATGCCCTCGCGGCAGTCGTGGTCGAACGCGACCGGCTCGTCGCCGGAGAGGATCAGCTTCTCGTTGAGCACGTCGAGCATCTCGAGGAACGACATGTCCTCGTCGGCGTCGACGGTGTAGTTCACCAGGCGACCCTTGTCGACCGCGTCGCGCTGGCGCCAGACCTTCAGATTGAGCTTCACGGGGTCCTCGCCTTACTTGTAGCTGCGCTGGGTCGGGTGCACGTACTCGAACGTGAGCTCCTCCTTGTGCAGGACCGGAGCCTGCCCGCGGCCGGTGTACTCCCAGGCCGAGGTGAAGGAGAAGTTCTCGTCGTCGCGCTGCGCCTCGCCGTCCTCGGTCTGGCTCTCCCCGCGGAAGTGACCGCCGCAGGACTCGCGACGCACGAGCGCGTCGAGACACATGAGCTCGCCGAGCTCGAGGAAGTCGGCCACCCGGCCGGCCTTCTCCAGGCTCTGGTTGAGCTCCGCGCCGGTACCCGGCACCTTGACGTTGTTCCAGAACTCGCGACGGAGCTCGGGGATGCGGTCCAGCGCCTTGCGCAGACCCTCCTCGGTGCGCTCCATCCCGCAGTAGTCCCACATGATCTGGCCCAGCTCGCGGTGGAACGAGTCCACCGTGCGGGTGCCGTTGATCGACAGGAACTGGTCGATCCGGTCGGTGACCGACTGCACGGCCTCGACGACCTCGGGCGCGTCGTCCGGGACGGCGTCGAGCTCGTTCTTGGCCAGGTAGTCGCCGATCGTGACCGGGAGGACGAAGTAGCCGTCGGCCAGGCCCTGCATCAGCGCGGAGGCGCCGAGCCGGTTCGCGCCGTGGTCGGAGAAGTTGGCCTCGCCCGCCACGTAGAGACCCGGGACGGTCGACTGCAGGTCGTAGTCGACCCAGAGGCCACCCATCGTGTAGTGCACGGCGGGGAAGATCCGCATCGGGACCTCGTACGGGTTCTCACCCGTGATCCGCTCGTACATCTCGAACAGGTTGCCGTACTTGTTCTCGACGGCCTTGCGGCCGAGCCGCTGGATGGCGTCGTCGAAGTCCAGGTACACGCCCAGACCCGACGGTCCGACGCCGCGCTTCTCGTCGCAGACCTCCTTGGCGGCCCGGGACGCGATGTCGCGGGGCACCAGGTTGCCGAACGCCGGGTACTTGCGCTCGAGGAAGTAATCGCGCTCGTCGTGCGGGATCTCGTTCGGCCCGCGGTCGTCGCCGAGCTTCTTCGGGACCCAGACGCGGCCGTCGTTGCGCAGCGACTCCGACATCAGGGTCAGCTTCGACTGGTGGTCGCCGGAGACCGGGATGCAGGTCGGGTGGATCTGGGTGAAGCAGGGGTTCGCGAACAGCGCGCCCTTGCGGTGCGCCCGCCAGGAGGCGGTCACGTTGCAGCCCTTGGCGTTCGTCGACAGGTAGAAGACGTTGCCGTAGCCGCCGGAGGCGAGCACGACCGCGTCGGCGGTGTGCACCTCGATCTCGCCGGAGACCATGTCGCGCGCGACGATGCCGCGGGCGCGCCCCTCGACGACGATCAGCTCCAGCATCTCGTGCCGGGCGTACATCTCGACGGTGCCGGCCTTCACCTGGCGCTCCAGCGCCTGGTAGGCGCCGATCAGCAGCTGCTGGCCGGTCTGGCCGCGGGCGTAGAAGGTGCGGGAGACCTGCACGCCGCCGAACGAGCGGTTGTCGAGCAGACCGGCGTAGTCGCGGGCGAACGGGACGCCCTGCGCGACGCACTGGTCGATGATCTGGCGGGAGATCTCGGCGAGCCGGTGGACGTTGGACTCCCGCGCACGGAAGTCGCCGCCCTTCACGGTGTCGTAGAACAGCCGGTACACGCTGTCGCCGTCGTTGCGGTAGTTCTTCGCCGCGTTGATGCCGCCCTGCGCGGCGATCGAGTGCGCGCGCCGCGGGCTGTCCTGGTAGCAGAACGTCTTGACGTGGTAGCCGGCTTCGCCGAGCGTCGCGCTCGCGGAGCCGCCGGCCAGGCCGGAACCCACGACGATGATCTTCTTCGAGCGCTTGTTCGCCGGGTTGACCAGCTTGACGCCGAACCGGCGGCGCTCCCAGCGGGTCTCGATGGCACCCGAGGGGACCGCCTTGTCGACGACCGGCTCACCGGTCGCGTAGTCGGCGTAGGCCACGTGGTGGGACGAGGCGTCAGTGCTGTCAGTCATGGGATCAGACCACTCCGAACGTGACGGCGAGGGGCACCGAGATGAAGCCGAGGGTCAGCACGGCGGCGAAGACCGTCGACACCACCTTGATGGTGCGCTCACGGCTGTTCGACGACCACCCGAGCGTCTGGATGCCCGAGAAGATGCCGTGCTGGACGTGGAAGCCCAGCGCGACCACCGCGAGGACGTAGAACAGGGTGACGTACCAGCGGGCGAGGGTGAAGTCGGCCGCGAGGTTGTCGGCCACCGCGAGGTGCACGCCGTTCGGGTTCAGCGTGCCCGCGGTGAGGTCGAGCAGGTGGTAGATCACGAACAGCGCGATGATCACGCCGCCCCAGCGCATGGTGCGGGCCGCGTAGCTGCCCTTGACCTGGTAGGAGCCACCCGCGTACTTGATCGGGCGGGCCCTGCGCGCACGCAGGGCGAGCATCGTCGCCGACCAGATGTGGGCGACCACCGCGACGACCAGCACCACGCGGACGATCCAGAGCATGCCCGAGTAGGGCAGCGCCGGCTCCAGGATGGTGCGCAGCCAGGCCGCGTAGTGATCGATCGCCTCGGGGCCGAAGAAGATCTTCAGGTTCCCGATCATGTGCAGCGTGACGTAGCCGAGCAGCACGACGCCGCTCACCGCCATCACGAACTTCAACAGCGCACTGGGCGTGCGCGGGCGCCGGGGTGCGGCGGGCTTGGCTCCGCCGCCGGCCCGGGACTTCTCGGACATCGTGACCACGTCCTCCAGTGGACATACCAACGGGTAAGGCAGTCCAATGCATGAAACGGTCTCCGCTCATAGCCGTAAGCTATGCGCGTGACACTTCAGCAGCTCATGTACTTCGTCGCCGTGGCGAACGTGCGCAGCTTCACTCGGGCGGCCGACCAGGTGGGTGTCGCCCAGCCGACCCTGAGCCGCGCGCTGCGGGCGTTGGAGGACGAGCTGGGCTCCCCGCTGATCAACCGCGGGTCGGCCGTCACGCTGACCCCGGCCGGTGAGGCGGTGCTGCCACTGGCACGCAGGATGCTCGCCGATTCCGACATGGTCCGCACGACGGTGGCCGAGATGGTCGGCCTGCGCAGCGGCCGGGTACGGGTCGGGGCGACGCCGTCGCTGTGCATCGGCGTGCTGTCCGACGTGCTGCGGGTCTTCCACTCCCGGCACCCCGAGATCGCCGTCGAGCTCGCCGAGGACGGCTCGCAGCCGCTGGAGGCGGCGCTGGTGCAGGGGGAGCTGGACGTCGCGCTGGTGATCGTGCCCCCCGACGGTGTGGACCCGACCCTGCACACCGCTCCCCTGCTGCGCGAACGGCTCTCGGTCGCCTCGCCGCGGGCGCGCAGGCCGCTGACCCCGCGCGGGTCGATGACGGTGTCCGAGCTCGCCCGGCACGACCTGGTGATGGTGCGCCGGGGCTACGACCTGCGGGAGGTGACCCTGCGGGCCTACGCCGTCGCCGGGGTCACGCCGCGGATCGCCGTCGAGGGCGGTCAGATGGACGCGGTGCTGCGCATGGTCGAGGCCGGCACCGGGGTGGCGGTGGTGCCGGACCTGACGTTCATCGGGCGGCCGCGGCTGCGGCGCACGGTGCTCAACCCGGCGATCCACCGCACGGTGGCGCTGGCGCGGCGGGCCGACATCGCCCCCACCCCGGCCGTCATCGCCTTCGCGGACACGCTGCTGGAGCACATGTCCGACACCTCGGCGTCGCTGCGGGAGGGCACGACCGACGTCCAGGTGCTGCACCGGCACCGGACCGGCCGGGATCTGCTCGGCTGAGGGCGGGGTCAGTCGGGCACCGGGAACAGCGGGGCGTGGCCCCCGGGGCTCTCCGGCGGCGGGTGCGGGTCGAGCAGCCGCAGGTGTTCCAGGGTGCCGGTGACCTGCAGGACCCGGCGGACCTGGCGCGCCGCGCCGCAGTACAGCTCCAGCACCACCCCGGCCGCGGCGGCGTCGCGGTGGCAGTCCAGCAGCGCCGCGATCCCGGCCGAGCCGAGGAAGCCGACCGCGGACAGGTCCAGCACGATCCGCGGGGCCGCGGCGAACCAGGCGCCCACCTGCTCGGCCAGGAACGGCGCGGTCGCCACGTCGACGTCGCCGACGGCGTGCAGCGCCACCGGCCCCGACGGGTGCGGCACCGCCTCCACGGCCAGGCCGCCGCCCTCCGCGGTCGCGGCGGACAGGCCGGGCACTCCTCCCGGGCCCTCCGTCGGATCGGTCATCACCGGCCGCCTCCCGCGGGGCGCCGCGCCACCGCCGGGGCCAGAGTGCCAGTACCGCACGCCGATCGCCCGATGACGGCGGCGTCGTCGCCCCGTCGACGCGCGGCACGCCGCCGGTCTTCCTACGCTCGGCGGGTGGCCCATCACGATCTCGCAATCGTCGGCACCGGATCCGGGAACATGATCGTCGACGACCGCTTCGACGGTCTCGATGTCGCCCACGTCGAGGCGACCCGGTTCAGCGGGACCTGCCTCAACGTCGGCTGCATCCCGACCAAGATGCTCGCCTACACCGCCGAGGTCGCCGAGACCGTGCGGGCGGCGTCGTCCTACGGCGTGGACGCCCGGATCGACCGGATCCGCTGGAGCGACATCCGCGACCGGGTCTTCGCCCGGCTCGACCCGATCGGCGACGAGGGCCGCGACCACCGCCGTGCCCACGGCACCGTCTACGACGGCGTGGCCCGCTTCACCGCGCCGCGCGCGATGACGGTGGACCTGGGCGACGGCGGCACCGCGGAGTTCACCGCGGACCGGATGGTGCTCGCCGTCGGGGGACGGCCGGTGGTCCCGCCACCGGTCGCGGACTCGGGCGTCCCGTTCCACACCTCCGACACGATCATGCGGATCGACGAGCTGCCCGAGCACCTGGCGATCATCGGAGGCGGCTACATCGCGGCCGAGTTCGCGCACGTGTTCGGCGGGCTGGGCTGCGCGGTCACGATCATCGAGAGCGCCGACACACTGCTGGGCGGGATGGACGAGACCGTCGTGGAGCGGTTCACCGACGCCGCCCGCGAGCGCTTCACCGTCCACACCGGCCGGACGGTGGAGAAGGTCACCGGCGGCGAGGGCGACGTGCGGCTGCACCTCGACGACGGCACGGAGGTCCGGGCCGACCGGCTGCTCGTCGCGGCCGGGCGCCGTCCGAACTCCGACCGGCTCGGCCTGGACCACGCCGGGGTCGACACCGACGACGCCGGCCGCGTCGTCGTCGACGCCCACGGCCGCACCACCGCCGACGGGGTGTGGGCGCTGGGCGACATCTCGACCCCGCACCCGCTCAAGCACGTCGCGAACCACGAGGCCGAGGTGGTCGGGCACAACCTCGCCCACCCCGACGACCTGCGCGAGGTCGACCACGGGTCCGTGCCGGCCGCGGTGTTCACCACCCCGCAGATCGGCTCCGTCGGGCGCACCGAGCAGCAGTGCCGCGAGGAGGGCCTGGAGTTCCGGGTCGGGTTCCACGAGTACGCCGACGTCGCCTTCGGCTGGGCGCTGGAGGAGCAGCGCGGGTTCTGCAAGGTCCTCGTCGCCCCCGACGGCACGCTGCTGGGGGCGCACCTGCTCGGCCCGCAGGCGTCGACGATGGTCCAGCAGCTGGTGCAGGCGATGGCGCTGGGCGTGACCGCGGAGCGGCTCGCCCACGTCCAGTACTGGATCCACCCCGCCCTGACCGAGGTGCTGGAGAACGCGCTGCGCGACGCCGTCGAGGAGGACTAGGCGCGCCGCTCGGTCAGCTCGGTGACCACGGCCAGCCCGACCACCACGGCGAGCACGACCAGGCCGATCACGATCGCGGGCAGCGCGTGCCCGGCGACGAGCGCGACCGCCGCGGCCGCGGCCAGCACGGCCGCGGCGACGTAGCGCGACCGCCCGACCGTCCCGGTGCGGCCCTGCAGGTAGAGCTTGTTGCCCACGAGGTAGAGCAGCGGACCGCCGACCGAGGTCAGCACCAGGGCCGGGGTGTTCTCCGGGTGTGTGAGGTGCAGGTCGATCGCGACCGCGAACAGCACCGCGCCGGCCACCATCAGGCCGTGTGCGTAGGCGAACGCGGCCCGCGCCGCGCGGGTCGACCCGTCGCCGGAGGCAGCCCGGGTGCCGTGTCCGGCGAGCGCGAAGTAGGACCACCACAGCGCGACCAGTCCGGCGAACCCGAGCAGGGTGATCACCACCGCGTAGGGGGTCACGACCTCCATCTCCGACAGCGTGAAACCCATGATCAGGATCGACTCGCCGAGCGCGATGATGAACACCAGCCGGTTGCGCTCGGCGAGGTGCTCCACGTCGGTCGGCCACTCCTCCGTCGGGGTGCGGCCGAGCCCCGGCACCCGGAACTCGAACCGCGGGCCCGCCATGTCGACGGCGACGGCGACGGCCCAGACCACGAGCCGCGCCACCGGCGGGAGGAACGCGCCGACGACCATCAGCACCGACGCGGCCGTGCTCCACACCAGCAGGTTGCGGTAGTTGCGGGCCATGACGTGCCCGCGCGCGCTCACGACGAGGAACAGCGGGCGGCCGATCTGGGCGGCGGCGAAGCACAGCGCGAACAGCAGCCCGGAGTCACCGAACGCGCCCGGCAGGGCCAGCGCCATCCCGAGCGCCGTCAGCATCAGGCCGGCGTTGAGCACCCGGACCGACGGGCGCGCCGGGTCCAGGTAGTTCATCGCCCAGGCCGAGTAGTTCCACAGCCACCAGACCGCGGCGAACAGCACCGCCGTCTCCAGCGCCCCGAGCGGGGTCAGGTGGTACAGCAGCGTGTGGGAGACCTGGACGATCGCGAACACGTAGACGAGGTCGAAGAACAGCTCGATCGGGGCGACCTCGGAGTCGCCCGCCCGGCGCAGCACCCGCGGCCGGGTGTCGGGTGTGGTGTCCGGTGTGGTCATCGGTGGGTCCTTCCCCGTGTCGGCGCAGCCGAAGGGTAGTGCGGCGCGCAACGATGCCCGGCGTGAACCTCGGTCTGCGCGCGATGCGCCCCCGCGACCCGGACGAGCCCCACCGGGCGGCCAGTCCGCTGGAGCTGTTCTTCGACCTGGTGTTCGTGGTGGCGGTGTCGCTGTCGTCGGCCGCGCTGCACCACTCCGAGTCCGGCGGGCACGTCGGTGCCGGGGTCGGGTCGTACCTGCTGGTGTTCTTCGGCATCTGGTGGGCCTGGATGAACTTCACCTGGTTCGCCTCGGCCTTCGACGTCGACGACTGGCTCTACCGCGTCACCACCCTGGTGCAGATGGCGGGGGCGCTGGTCCTGGCCGCGGGGACCCCGTCGGCGATGGCCGGTGAGGGCTACGGCGTGCTCGTCGCGGGCTACGTGGTGATGCGCCTGGCGATGGTCACGCAGTGGCTGCGGGCGGCCCGCTCGCACCGGGAGCTGCGGGTCACGGCGCTGCGCTACGCGGGCGGCATCGTCGTCGTCCAGCTGCTGTGGATCACCTGGGTGCTCGTGGACCCGCACCCGGTGGGGTTCGTCGTGCTGGCGCTGGCCGAGCTGGCGGTCCCGGTGGTCGCCGAGCGGGCGCGGACGACACCGTGGCACCCGCACCACATCGCCGAGCGCTACAGCCTGTTCACCCTGATCCTGCTGGGCGAGTCGGTCCTGGCCTCGACGACGGCCGTGGTCGACGCGCTGTCCTCCGCCGAGCACCTGGGCCCGCTGCTGCTGCTCTCGGCGTGCGGGCTCGTGCTGGCGGCGGGCATGTGGTGGGTCTACTTCGCCCGCGACCAGCACGAGCACCTGCGGGCCATGCCACGGGCGCTGGTGCACGGCTACGGCCACTACCTCGTCTTCGCCGCGGCCGGGGCGTTCTCGGCGGGCATCGAGGTGGCCGTCGACGTCGACACCACCGCGACCGGGCTGTCCGCCGCCGCGGCCGGGGCGACCCTGACCGTGCCGGTCGCGCTGTTCGTCCTCGGGGTGTGGGCGCTCGCGCTGCGCCCGACGCTCGCCGCCGGGCGCAACGCCGCCGTCGTCGTGCTGGCGGGGCTGCTGGGGCTGTCGGCGTTCGCGCCGTTCACCCCGGTCGTCGCCGCGGTGGTGATGGTGGCGGTGGTCGTGACCGTCGAGACGGCACCCGCCCGGAACACCGTCGCCGCGTGACGGGTTCGGAGGTGACATGGGCCGGGTGTGGATCGACAAGCAGACCCCCGAGGTGTTCCGGGCGATGACCGACGTCGTCGCGGTCGTGCGCGAGCGCGCCGCCGCGGCCGGGGTGGACCGGGACCTGCTGGAGCTGGTGAACCTGCGGGTCTCCCAGATCAACGGCTGCGAGACCTGCCTGGACACGCACTGGCGGTCGGGGCTGGCGGCCGGGCTGACCCCGCAGCGGATGGCGCTGCTCCCGGCCTGGCGCGACAGCGCCCTCTACGACGACCGCGAGCGCGCCGCACTCGGTCTCGCCGAGGCCGTCACCCGGACCGCCGGGACCCACCTCGACGACGACGCCTACGCCGCCGTCCGCGGTGACCTCACCGACGACGAGGTGTCGGTGCTGGTCTGGGCGGCGATCACCATCAACGCGTTCAACCGGGTCTCGATCCTGTCGGCGCACCCCGTCCCCGAGCGCGACGCCGACGGCCGCGTGGTGCGCCGCCGGGCGTCCTGAGAGGCTGAGCACATGTCCGGCGACACCGACGACACCGTGGTCACCCACGACACGGGCCACCACCGCTACGAGATCCTGCTCGACGGCACCGTGGTCGGCCGGGCCGAGTACGTCGACGACCACGAGCAGCGGATCTTCCACCACACCGAGGTCGACCCGGAGCTGTCCGGGCGCGGGCTCGCGAGCACCCTGGTCCGCTTCGCGCTGGACGACACCCGCGCCGCCGGGAAGCGGATCGTGCCGGTCTGCCCGTACGTGCGGCGCTGGGTGTCGACCCACCAGGGCTACGCCGACATCCTCGACCTGGTGACGCCCGACGCCGTCGCCACCGTCCGGCGGAGGGCGCGGTGAGCAACGTCGAGACCGTGCCGGAGGAGGTCGTCTGCGGGGGCGACACCGCCGCCGCGGAGCTGGTGACCCCGCGCGACGTGCCGTTGGGCGGGCCGCGTGCGATGACGGTGCGCCGCACGCTGCCCCGTCGCACCCGGTCGCTGATCGGGGCCTGGTGCTTCCTGGACCACTACGGCCCGGACCGGGTCGCCGACACCGGCGGGATGGCCGTGCCGGGGCATCCGCACACCGGGCTGGCGACGGTGTCGTGGCTGTTCACCGGGGAGGTCGAGCACCGCGACACCACCGGCGCGCACGCGGTCGTGCGCCCGGGCGAGCTGAACCTGATGACCGCAGGGTCCGGCATCGCACACTCGGAGTTCTCCACGCCCGGTACCGAGGTGCTGCACGGGGTGCAGCTGTGGCTGGCGCTGCCCGCCGCGCACCGGGACACCGCACCCCGCTTCGAGCACTACGCGCCGCCCCGGGTGCGGGCCGGGGACGCCGCGCTGCGGGTGTTCCTCGGGTCGCTGGCCGGGTCGTCGTCACCGGTGGAGACGTTCACCCCGCTGCTGGGCGCCGAGGTCGTGCTGCCCGCCGGGGCGGCGGTGACGCTCGACGTCGACGCCGGGTTCGAGCACGGCGTGCTGGTCGACACCGGCGCGGCGCGGGTGTGCGGGACGGCGGCCGCGTCCGCCGAGCTCGTGTACCTCCCGCCGGGCCGTACGACCCTGGACCTGCACGCCGGCGACGACGGCGCGCGCCTGGTGCTGCTCGGCGGGGAGCCGTTGGGCGAGCAGATCGTGATGTGGTGGAACTTCGTCGGTTCCACCCACGACGAGATCGCGGCCTTCCGGGAGCAGTGGCAGGACGAACGTGCCGCCGGGGGGCGGGAGGGCGGGCGCTTCGGGGTGTTCCCGGACGCCTGGGAGTCGACGTTGCCGGCGCCGGAGCTGCCGAACGCGCGGTTGACCCCTCGGGGATAGCCCCGGATCAGCCCAGGTCGGCGCGCACCACCGGCACGACCCGGCGCAGCTGCTCGAGGAGCAGGTCGGCGTCCCGGCCGTCGCGGGTGACGACGAGGTCGACCCGGCCGATCTCGCCGGACATGTCGACCCGCAGCGAGCGGACCTTCCAGCGGCGCGACCGCAGCGTGGTGAGGACCTTGTACAGGCCGTCGTCGGCGTCGGTCAGCAGCAGCGAGACGACGTGACCGTGCTCGGCGGGATCGCTTCCGGGACGGGTGCGCTCGGCGGTGGGGGCGTTCATCGGATCTCCGGTGTTCGAGGGCGAACGTCAGGATCCGGCCAGGTCCGGCGGGCACGACGTGCCACGCGCCGGCTCCCTGGCTTCAGCCGGCGCGCCGGGTAATGATCCGACCGCGCACGGGCCGAGGGTAACAGCCGTCACCACCCCCGGGCCGAACCGTGGCGGCCGCGACGCGGATGCTGACCCCGTGCGGTACGTGGCGATCGGGGACAGCTTCACCGAGGGCGTGGGCGACGAGGACGCGGCGGGCATCCCCCGCGGCTGGGCCGACCGGGTCGCCGCCGGGCTGGCCGGCGCCTCCGGCGAACCGGTGCACTACGCGAACCTGGCCGTACGGGGCCGGCTGCTGGCCGACGTCGTCGGGCCACAGCTGGACGCCGCGCTGGCGCTGGACCCCGCACCGACGCTGATCACGCTCAACGGTGGCGGGAACGACATGCTGCGGCCCCGCACCGACGTCGCCGGGCTCGCCGCGCTGACCGCCCGCGCCGTCGACCGCTGCGCGGCGGCGGGGGTCCGGCTGGTGCTCCTCAGCGGCGCCGACCCGTCGGACCGGCTCCCGCTGGGACGGGTCGTCCACCGCCGCGGCGCCGAGCTGTCGGCGACGGTGCGCACGCTCGCCGCCGCACAGGGGCTCACCTTCGTCGACGTGTTCGGCGACGCCGAGATCCGCAGGCCGGGCTACTGGTCGGACGACCGCCTGCACCTGGGCACGCCCGGGCACCTGCGCGCCGCCGGGCTGGTGCTGGAGGCACTCGGGGTGCGCGGCGCGACGCCCACGACGACCGTCGCCGCGACCTCGCCGACCGGGCGGGCCGCGGGACTCGCCTACTACCGCGCCCACGTCCTGCCCTGGGTCGGACGACGGCTCCGGGGACGGTCCTCCGGGGACGGCCGTCCGGCGAAGGCCCCGGCCTGGACGGTCGTCCCGGCACGCTGAGCTGCGCCGATCCGTGACCCGCCATCACGGAAGCCGCTGGAAGTGATCACCCCGACGGATCACCGTCCGCCATACCGTTGCGACTGACAACGATTTCTGCGGAAGGAGCAGGCCATGACGGGGATCAGCAGGCGACGGGCCCTGGGCGCCGGCGTCGCGGGGGTGGCGGGGATGGCGGGACTGGCCGCCACGGGCGGGACCGCCGGGGCGGGCGCCCCGACCCCGCCGCGGACCGGGCAGCCCGGCCACCTGTTCCACCTCGCGGCGACCGAGCCCGTCACCTTCGACGGCGGATGGCTGCGCGGGGCGAACGAGCAGAACTTCCCGGTGCTCGCCGGACAGCAGGGGTCGGTGTACCTGGCCCACCTCGACCCCGGCGGGATCCGGGAGCCGCACTGGCACCCGACCGCGTGGGAGCTGAACTACATCGTCTCCGGCACCGCGAAGTGGACCGTCCTCGGGACCCACCCCGACGGCGAGTACCACAACGACGTCTTCACCGCGGAACGCGGTGACCTCGTGTTCGCGCCGACGGGCCTGTTCCACTACTTCGAGAACGCGTCGACGACCGAGCCGCTCGACGTGCTCATCGTCTTCAACACCTCGACCGCCGAGCCGGACGACGACATCGGCATCGTCGGCAGCCTGAACGCGATCCCCCGTGACGTGCTGGCCGCGTCGTTCGGGGTGCCCGAGTCGGCGTTCGCGCAGGTGCCCCAGCGGATCGAGCCGGTGGTGATCACCCGCCGTCGCTGAGCGCCGGGCGGGCTCAGAGGTCGGCGAGCGCGGACAGCGGCGACTCGACGGCATCGGCGACGAAGCGGAGGAACCCGCCCGCGGTGCCGCCGTCGCAGACCCGGTGGTCGAACACCAGTGACAGCTGGGTGATCGACCGCGGGACGACCGCGCCGTCGACGACCCACGGCCGCGGCAGCACCCGTCCGACGCCCAGCATCGCGACCTCGGGATGGTTGATGATCGCGGCACTGCCGTCGACGCCGAGCACCCCGTAGTTGTTCAGGGTGAACGAGCCGCGGGTCAGCTCCGCGGCGGTGACCGAGCCGTCCCGGGCGGCTGCGGTGAGCCGGCGGATCTCGGTGTCGAGGCCGCGCATCCCGAGGCGATGGGCGTCGGCCACCGACGGGACGACCAGGCCACGGTCGGTCTGCGCGGCGATACCGAGGTGCACCCCGTCGAGGTGCACGATCTCCCCCGCCTGCGTGTCGACCCGGGCGTTGAGCTCGGGGAACCGCGCGAGACCGGCGACGACGAACCGGGCCAGGATCGCGAGCAGCCCGACCGGGCGGCCGTCGGCGCCGGTGAGCTGCGGGCGCAGGGCGAGCAGATCGGTGGCGTCGACGTCGACCCAGGTCGTGGCCTCGGGGATCTCGGCGCGGCTGCGGGTCAGGGTCTCGGCGACGGCGCGGCGGACCCCGCGCAGCGGCACGATCCCCCGCACCGCGAGCCCGGTGCGGGGGTCGCGGCCCGGTGCGGTGCCGGTCGTCGGAGCGGGCGGTGCAGGAGCAGGCGCTGCGGCGGCGGGCGGCGCGGCGGGAGCGGCCGACGCGGCAGCGGACGGCTCGGCGGCGGCAGCCTCCGCCGCGCGGGCGGCGGCGAGCGCCACGTCGTGGCGCAGCACCATGCCGCCGGGGCCGGTCCCCTCGACGGTCGCGAGGTCGATGCCGTGGTCGCGGGCGAGCCGCCGCACCACCGGGGACTGCACCGGCCGGCGCTCCCCCGGCGCGCGCTCGGCGACGGACGTCGCCGCCGGGACCGCGGACGCGGCGGCGGGCTCGGGCTCGGGCTCGGGCGAAGCGGCGGGTGCGGCGGCGGGTGCGGGCGCGGGGGCACGCTTCGCGGCCCGGCGACGCCGGCGGGCCCCCTCGTGCCCGCCGGACGTGCCGTACCCGATCAGGACGTTGCCCGACCCGGCTTCCTCGGCGTCCCCGACCGACACCAGCGGCTCCCCGACCCGCAGCGTCTCGCCCTCCGCGCCGTGCCGGGTCAGCACCGTGCCCGCGTACGGCGACGGCACCTCGACCACGGCCTTCGCCGTCTCCACCTCGGCCACGGGCTGGTCGACGCCGACGGTGTCCCCGTCGGCCACGAGCCAGCGGACCAGCTCGGCCTCGGTCAGTCCCTCCCCCAGGTCGGGCAGGGTGAACACCTGGGCACTCACGCCGGGTCCTCCCAGCCGAGCGAGTCGACGGCGTCGAGTACCCGGTCCACCCCGGGCAGGTGGTGCTGCTCCAGCTTCGGCGGCGGGTAGGGCACGTCGAACCCGGTCACCCGGCGCACCGGCGCCTCGAGGTGGTGGAAGCACCGCTCGGAGACCCGGGCGGCGATCTCGGAGGCGACCGAGGCGAACCCCGGGGCCTCCGCGACGACGACCGCCCGCCCGGTCCGGCGGACCTGCGCGCAGACGGTCTCGTCGTCGAACGGGACGATCGACCGCAGGTCGACCACGCCCAGGTCACGGTCCTCACGGGCGGCCTCCTCGGCGGCGGCGAGCGCGACCGGCACCGTCGGGCCGTAGGCGATGAGCGTCGCGTCGACCCCAGGGCGGCGGACGACGGCCCGTCCGATCGGCGGCACCGGGACGGTCGTGTCCACCTCCTCCTTGGTGAAGTAGTGCCGCTTCGGCTCCAGGAAGACCACCGGGTCCGGGTACGCGATCGCCGCGCGGAGCAGGCCGTGGGCGTCGGCGTTCGTGGCCGGGGCGAGCACGGTCAGCCCGGCGGTGTGGGCGTAGTACGCCTCGGAGGAGTCGCAGTGGTGCTCGACGCCGCCGATCCCGCCGGCGTAGGGCACCCGGATGACCATCGGCAGCCGCATCCGGCCCGAGGTGCGGTTGCCGAACTTCGCGACGTGGCTCGCGATCTGCTCGAACGCCGGATACGCGAACGCGTCGAACTGCATCTCGACGACGGGCCGCAGCCCGTTCATCGCCATCCCCACCGCCGTGCCGACGATGCCGGACTCGGCGAGCGGGGTGTCGAAGCAGCGGTGCTCGCCGAACTCGGCGGCGATCCCGTCGGTGACCCGGAAGACCCCGCCGAGCGGACCGACGTCCTCCCCGAACACGACGACGGTCGGGTCGGCGGCCATCGCCTCACGCAGCGCCGTGGTGATCGACTGCGCCATGGTGAGCTTCACGGGTCCGGTGTTCACGGCGTGACCTCCAGCTCGGCGCGCAGCCGGTCGCGCTGCTCGCGCAGCTGCGGGGTGGGGTGGGCGTAGACGTGCGCGAACAGGTCCTCGGGGTCCACCGGGGACTCGGCCGCGATGCCGGTGCGCAGGTCGGCGGCCATCCGCTCGGCGTCGTCGATGAGAGCGCGCTCGGCGTCGTCGTCGAGCAGGTCGTCGGCGCGCAGCCGGGCGCGCAGACGCAGCAGCGGGTCGCGGCCGGCCCAGGAGGCGACCTCGCTCTCGTCGCGGTAGCGGCCCGCGTCGTCGGCGTTGGTGTGGGCCTCCATGCGGTAGGTGTCGGCCTCGACCAGGGTCGGGCCGCCCCCGTCGCGGGCGCGGCGCAGCGCCTCGTCGAGCACGGTGAGCAGGGCGGGCAGGTCGTTGCCGTCGACGCACACCCCGGGCATGCCGTAGCCGAGCGCCTTGTCCGCGAGCCGGGCCGCGGCACTCTGCCGGTGCAGCGGCACCGAGATCGCGTACTTGTTGTTCTGCACCAGGAACACGACCGGGGCGCGGAACACCGCGGCGAAGTTCAGCGCCTCGTGGAAGTCGCCCTCGCTGGTGGCGCCGTCGCCGCAGAGCGCCAGGACGGCGTCGGGCTCGCCCTTGAGCCGCGCCGCGTGGGCGACGCCGACCGCGTGCAGCAGCTGCGTCGCGAGCGGGGTCGCCTGCGGGGCGACGCGGTGGGTGGCGACGTCGTACCCGCAGTGCCGGTCCCCGCGCAGCATCGTGAGCACCTCGACCGGGTCGACGCCGCGGGCGACGATCGCGGCGGTGTCCCGGTAGGTCGGGAACAGCCAGTCGCCGTCGGCCAGCACCATCGCCGCGGCCACCTGGCAGGCCTCCTGGCCACGCGAGGACGGGTACACGGCCAGGCGTCCCTGCCGGACCAGTGCACCGGCCTGCTCGTTGAGCCGCCGGGCGTGCACCAGGCCGCGGTAGCCCGCGAGCAGCCGGTCCGGCGGCGGGAGCTGCGCGCCGGGCACGGTGGTGCCGTCCGGTTCCAGCAGGCGGACGGTCTCGCGCCGGTCGTCCACGATGACTCCCCTCCGTGCGGACACAGTGCCTCGAGAATGGCGCATGATCCGTACGATCGACTGGGGGCGGTGAGATGACGAGACGATCGGCCCGCAGCGCGGCATCACTCCGGACGAGTGGTCCGGGTCACCGGTGCCCGGCGGGGCGCGGCGAGACGAACGGAGGGGCCGATGCTCGACGACATCGACCGGCGGATGGTCGCGGAGCTGCAGCGCGACGGCAGGCTGACCGGGCGCGCGCTGGCCGAGCGCCTGACGATCTCGCGGGCGAACGCCTACGCCCGCCTCGCCCGGCTCGTCGACGATCGCGTGGTCACCGGGTTCACCGCACTCGTCGACCCGGACAAGGTGGGGCTGCACACCTCGGCGTACGTGACGCTGACGGTGCGCCAGAACAGCTGGCGCGAGCTGCGCGAACAGCTGCGCGCGATCCCCGAGGTCCGGCACATGGCACTGGTCGGCGGGGACTTCGATGTGCTGCTGCTGGTGCGCACCACCGGCAACGACGCGCTGCGCAGCGTCGTGCTCGAACGCCTGCAGGCGCTGCCGACGGTCGTGTCGACGCGGACGATCCTGATCTTCGAGGACGAGTCCCGCTGACGGGTCAGGCCTTCGGCTCCCGGTGGTCCTTGAGCCGCTGCAGCTTGCCGACCGAGCGCTCCAGGGTGTCGGGGTCGACGACGTCGCAGGTCACGGAGATGCCGACGGTCTCCTTCACCGCGCGCACGAGCTCCGCGGCGGCCGGGGCGCGGCGGTCGGCAGGTGTGTCGCCGCGGGCCTCCACGCGCACGGTCATCGCGTCGAGCCTGCCCTGGGTCGTCAGCTCCAGCTGGAAGTGCGGCGCGAGCCCGGGCGTGCGGAGCACGATCTCCTCGATCTGGGTCGGGAACACGTTCACCCCGCGCAGGATGATCATGTCGTCGGACCGGCCGGTGATCTTGGCCATCCGCCGCATCTGCGGCCGCGCGGTGCCCGGGAGCAGCGTCGTGAGGTCGCGGGTGCGGTAACGGATGATCGGCAGCCCCTCCTTGGTGAGACTGGTGAACAGCAGCTCGCCCTCGGAGCCGTCGGGCAGCGGGGTGCCGTCGAGCGGGTCGACGACCTCGGGCAGGAAGTGGTCCTCCCAGATGTGCAGGCCGTCCTTGGTCTCCACGCACTCCTGCGAGACACCGGGTCCCATGACCTCGGACAGCCCGTAGATGTCGACGGCGTGGATGCCGGCCCGCTCCTCGATCTCGGTGCGCATCTGCTCGGTCCACGGTTCGGCACCGAAGATCCCGACCTGCAGGCTCGTCGACCGGGGGTCGACACCCTGGCGCTCGAACTCGTCGAGCAGGGTGAGCATGTAGCTCGGGGTCAGCATGATGACCTCGGGTGAGAAGTCGCCGATGAGCTGTACCTGGCGCGGGGTCATCCCGCCGGAGACGGGGATGACGGTCGCGCCCAGCTTCTCCGCGCCGTAGTGCGCGCCGAGCCCGCCGGTGAACAGGCCGTACCCGTAGGCGACGTGCACACGGTGCCCGGGGCGCCCGCCCGCGGCCCGGATCGACCGGGCGACGAGCCCGGCCCACCGGTCGAGGTCGCCCGCGGTGTAGCCGACGACGGTCGGGCGGCCCGTGGTGCCCGACGACGCGTGGATCCGCGCGATCCGCTCGCGCGGCACCGCGAACATGCCGAACGGGTAGGTCTCCCGCAGGTCGGCCTTGGTCGTCGTCGGGAACTTCGCGATGTCGGCGAGCTCGCGGCAGTCGTCGGGGTGGACGCCGTGGGCGTCGAACCTCGCACGGTAGTGCGGCACGTTGTCGTAGGCGTGCCGCAGCGACCACTGCAGCCGCTCCAGCTGCAGCGCGCGCAGCTCGTCGACCGACATCCGCTCGGCGGGGTCCAGCAGCTCGGCCGGGGGCGCGTCGCCCGGACGCTTCGTGGCGGTCGTCATCACGCGTCCTTCTTCGCGACGAGGGTGAGCACGTCGTAGCGGGCGACGGACTCGCCGTCCTGCCGCGTGACGTCGGCGTCCCAGCGGACCTCGCCGTAGCCGGCGGACTCGCGCGGGGTGAGCTGCTTGCAGGTCAGGGTCACGGTGAGCTCGTCGTCGAAGCGGACCGGGGTGAGGAACCGCAGCCCGTCGACGCCGAAGTTCGCGAGCACCGGGCCCGGGTCCGGGTCGACGAACAGGCCCGCGGCCAGCGAGACGACCAGGTAGCCGTGCGCGACGCGCTGCCCGAACAGCGGGTTCGCCGCGGCGGCGCCCTCGTCCATGTGCGCGTAGAACGTGTCGCCGGTGAACTCGGCGAAGTGCTCCACGTCCTCCCGGGTCACCCGGCGCGGGCCGGCGACCAGGCAGTCGCCGGGGCGCAGCTCCTCGAGATGCCTGCGGAACGGGTGCACGTCGGTGGTGTGGCGCTGCGCGCCGGTGACCCAGCGGCCGGTGATCGCGGCGAGCGAGTCGGGGTCGGCCTGGACCGCGGTGCGCTGCATGTGGTGGAACACCCCGCGCACGCCGCCCATCTCCTCGCCGCCGCCGGCGCGGCCCGGGCCGCCGTGGACGAGCTGCGGCAGCGGCGACCCGTGCCCGGTGGACTCGCCCGCGTCGCGGGCGTTGAGCACGTGCACGCGGCCGTGGAACGGCGCGACACCGAGCACGACCTCGCGGACGAACCCGGGGTCGGCGGAGACGACGGACCCGGCGAGCGAGCCCTGGCCGCGGGCGGCGTAGTCGATCAGCTGCGCAGGAGTGTCGTAGGGCAGCACGGTCGACACCGGGCCGAACGCCTCGACCTCGTGCGGCTCGGCGCGGTCCGGGTCACCGACCAGCAGCAGCGGGGAGACGAACGCGCCACGGTCGGCGTCGGCGCCGGTCACCTCGACGTGGTCGGGGTCGCCGAACACGATCCGGCCGGCGTCGCGCAGGGCCTTCACGCTGCGGCGGACCTCCTCGCGCTGGTCGAGGCTCGCGAGCGCCCCCATCCGGACGCCCTCGGCGTCGGGGGCGCCGACCACGACCGACGCGAGCCGCGCGGTGACGGCCTCGACGACGGCGTCGACGTGTGTGCGCGGCACGAACGCGCGCCGGATCGCGGTGCACTTCTGCCCGGCCTTGACCGTCATCTCGGTGGTCAGGGCCGTCACGAACAGGTCGAACTCCTCGGTGCCGGGCGTCGCGTCCGGGCCGAGCGCGGCCAGGTTCAGCGAGTCGGCCTCGGCGGAGAACCGCACGGAGTTCCGGACGATCCCGGGGTGGCTGCGCAGGGTCTGCGCGGTCGACGCCGAGCCGGTGAAGCTCACCAGGTCCTGCCCGGTGAGGTGGTCGAAGCAGTCCCCCAGCGACCCGGCGACGAACTGGACCGCGCCGTCGGGGAGCAGACCCGAGTCCACGATCAGCTCGACCAGCCTCGCGGTCAGGAACGCGGTCGGCGACGCCGGCTTGATCAGCGTGGGGACACCGGCGAGGAACGCCGGGGCGAGCTTCTCCAGCGGCCCCCAGACCGGGAAGTTGAACGCGTTGACCTGCACCGCGACTCCGTGGCGCGGGGTCAGCACATGCTGGCCGAGGAAGCTGCCGCCGCGGCCCAGCGGCTCGACCGCGCCCTCGACGAACACGGTGTCGTTGGGCAGCTCACGCTTGGCCTTCGAGGCGTAGGCGAGCAGGACCCCGATGCCGCCGTCGATGTCGAACTTCGAGTCGCCGAGGGTCGCGCCCGTGCGCGCGGAGACGGCGTAGAGCTCCTCGCGGTGCTCGCGCAGGTGCCCGCCGAGTGCCTTCAGCAGCGCGGCGCGTTGGTGGAAGGTCAGCTCGCGCAGGGCCGGGCCACCGGTGCGGCGACCGTGGGCCAGGGCCGCGCCGAGGTCCAGGCCCTCGGCGGAGACACGGGCGACCTCGTCGCCGGTCACCGCGTCGTACAACGGGCGACCGTCCCCGGATCCGGTCTGCCAGGTACCGGAGAGGTGGCTGCGGAGCAGGGTCATCGGCGAGCCTCCGTCGCACTTCGTCGTCGAAGTCAGCATTGAACCGACCGTTCGTTCGGGAAAACGTAGCACCGGACCTCGCCGACGCACCAGACTCACGTCGCACCGGGGACCGATCGTTCGGTCGGCCGCTAGGCTCACCGGATGACCTCCCCCGCCGCCGGCACCGATCCCGCCGTCCTCGTGACCCGCGACGAGACCGACCCCTCGGTCGCGGTGGTCACGCTGAACCGGCCCGCGAAGTACAACGCGCTCACCGTCGAGCTCAAGGAGGCACTGCTCGCGGCGGCCGTGGAGGTCGCCGCGGACGAGACGGTGCGTGCGGTCGTGCTGACCGGCGCGGGGAAGGCGTTCTGCGTCGGGCAGGACCTGGGCGAGCACGCCGCGGCGCTCGACGCCGACCCGGTCGACGCCCTGGGCACCGTGCGCCGGCACTACAACCCGTTGATCCGCGCGCTCAACGAGGCACCGAAGCCGGTGGTCGCCGCGATCAACGGGCCCTGTGTGGGCGCCGGTCTCGGCATCGCGCTGGCCACCGACCTGCGGATCGCCGCGGAGGGGCTGAAGTTCGCGACCGCGTTCACCGGGATCGGGCTGTCCACCGACAGCGGCCTCGCGGCGTCGCTCGCGCACGCCGTCGGCGTCTCCCGGGCGACGGAGCTGGTGCTGCTGAACGAGCAGTTCACCGCCGAGGACGCCCGCAACTGGGGCCTGGTGCGCGACGTCGTCCCGGCCGACGAGGTCCTCGGCACCGCACTGGAGCTCGCGCGCCGGTTGGCCGCCGGGCCCACCCGCGCCTACGCCGAGGTGAAGGGCGCGCTGCGCTTCGGCGCGGTCAACGAGCTCCCCGCCGTCCTGGAGTACGAGGCCGACGCCCAGGTCCGGCTGTCGACCACGCGCGACCACCAGCAGGCCGTGAGCGACTTCCTCGCGAAGAAGAAGCCCGTCTTCGAGGGCCGATGAGCTCGCCGGTCAAGCGGGCCCGGCGGCCCAGCGGCGGCCGCGACGCGCTGCTCGAGACCGCGGTCGGGGAGTTCATCGACCGCGGCTACGACGCGACGTCGATGGAGGATCTCTCGCGGGCCGCCGGGATCACGAAGTCGTCGTTCTACCACCACTTCGCGGGCAAGGAGGCCCTGCTGCGCGCGGCGCTGGAGCGCGCCGTCGAGGGGCTGTTCGGCGTGCTCGACCTGCCCGAGGCCCGCACCGGCTCCCCCGCCGACCGGCTTCGGGTGATCGTCGCCGCGCAGGTCGGGGTGCTGATGGCCGAGCTGCCGTACGTCACCCTGCTGCTCCGGGTGCGCGGCAACACCGAGACCGAGCGCTGGGCGCTGGAACGCCGCCGTGCGTTCGACGCGGCCGTGCGCGCCCTGGTCCGCGACGCCGTCGACGCCGGCGAGGTCCGCTCCGACGTCGACCCCGCCCTGGCCGCACGGCTGCTGTCCGGCACGATCAACTCGATCGTCGAGTGGTACCGCCCCGGCCGCCCCGGGACCGCCACCCTGCCCGAGGACGTCGTCCGCGCCGCGTTCTCCGGCATCGTCCCGGCGCCGTGACCGACGTCCGGGTCCGCGTCCGCCCCGAGGTCGACGACGTCGCGCTCTCCGCGCTGCACGCCGCCGGGTTCGACGAGACCCCACGCCTGCGACGCTGGTCCGCCCAGCTCGCGGCACACAGTCTGAGCTGGCTCGACGCCCGCGACGGCGACGCGCTCGCCGGGTTCGTCAACCTCGCCTGGGACGGCGACCGGCACGCGTTCCTGCTCGACCTCGTCGTCGCCGACGGGTACCGCCGCCGCGGGGTCGGCCGGGCGCTGGTCGCCGGGGCCGTGGAGCAGGCCACCGCGGCCGGCTGCACCTGGCTGCACGTGGACTTCGCCCCCCACCTGACCCCCTTCTACCGCTCCTGCGCCCTCCCTCCCACTGACGCCGGCCTCCTGCGCCTGCACGGCTGAGCAGTCGATCAGCACGTTCTCGCCCGCGACGGGGCGGAAACGTGCTGATCGATCACGCGTGACCGCCTCGGGACGTCAGGCGGCGACGGACCTCGACGGCCAGGAGGTCGGGGCGGGCCAGGACCACGCGGGCCTCGGGACGGAGGATCTCCCAGCCCTGCGCGGTCAGGAACGCCTGCCGTCGCAGGTCCGCCCGGGCTCGGCTGCGGTCCAGGTGGTGCTCCCCGTCGTACTCGATACCGAAGCGCTGGTCGGGATAGGCGAGATCGATCCGGAACGGCCCGACCGGGTGCTGCAGCACCGGCTGCCGGATCCCGTGGTCGTGCAGGGCGAGCCGGACCCGGGTCTCCATCGGGGACTCGGCCAGCGGGTCCGCCAGGGCGACCAGGTCCGCGAGCCGCCGGCTCCCCCGGGCGACCGGACGGGCGGCGGCGAACGCCAGGACCTCCCCCGGTGGGTAGCCGCCGACCCTGGCCAGCGCGTCCAGCGCGATCACGGCGTCGGTCCGCCCGACCCGGCAGGCCAGGTCGAACGCGGTCCGCACCCGCGACGTCGTGACGACCGTCCGGCCCGGTAGGTAGCGGGGCCTCCGCTCACCGGGGACGGGGATCCGGACACCGGTCACGACGTCCGCGGCCGGGATGTCGCGGTGTCTCAGGACCAGTCCGGGCCGGCTGCGCCGGTGCCCGAGCGCCACCACGACCTCCACCGGGACCCCGCGCGGTGCGCAGTCCGCGCCGAGCATCTCGGCCGCGGCCCACCCGCACAGTGCCGCCCGGCCGGTCCCGGCCCCGATCGCCCCGACGGCGACCGCCGCGCCCTCGCACCGCAGCAGGAAGGAGTCCGGGATGTGAGCGGCGACGAACACCCCGCGCACGACCGGGCGGAACCGGGGCCCCCGCAGCTGCTTGGAGGTGACCACCCCGGCGCGCACCGCCGCAGCGCCGAGGAACGGTCGCGCGAGATCCATGCCCCTTGGACCGCCTCGCCCGCCGACCGGTTCCCCGACGTCCCCGGTCCGGCACCCGCCGCCGCGCGTCGATCAGCACGTTCTCGCCCCGTGCAGGGCGGAAAGGTGCTGATCGACACCTCAGGGACACGGGGTTGCGGGATCCCCCGGTCATCCGCCACACTCGTAGCCGAACGAACATTCGGTACGGAGGTGTCCAGTGACGAGCACCGCGCCATCCCCGGCGGAGCTGGAGGAGCGGTTCGACGCGACGATCGCGGCGGACCAGCGGATCGAGCCGCGAGACTGGATGCCCGAGGCCTACCGCAGGACGTTGATCCGCCAGATCGCCCAGCACGCGCACTCGGAGATCATCGGGATGCAGCCCGAGGGCAACTGGCTGCTGCGGGCGCCGTCGCTGCGGCGCCGGGCGATCCTGCTGGCGAAGGTGCAGGACGAGGCCGGTCACGGCATGTACCTGTACGCGGCGGCCGAGACCCTCGGCGTCGACCGCGAGGAGCTCACCGAGAAGCTGATCGACTCCAAGCAGAAGTACAGCTCGATCTTCAACTACCCGACGCTGTCCTGGGCGGACATCGGCGTCATCGGGTGGCTGGTCGACGGCGCGGCGATCGCGAACCAGGTCCCGCTGTGCCGCTGCTCCTACGGGCCCTACGCCAGGGCGATGATCCGCATCTGCAAGGAGGAGTCGTTCCACCAGCGTCAGGGCTACGAGTCGCTGCTCGCCCTGACCGCGGGGACCGAGGCGCAGAAGCGCATGGTGCAGGAGTCGGTGGACCGCTGGTGGTGGCCGTCGCTGATGATGTTCGGCCCGGCCGACGGCGACTCCCCCAACACCCACCGGTCGATGGCGTGGGGCATCAAGCGCCACACCAACGACGAGCTGCGCCAGCGCTTCGTCGACATGACCGTCCCGCAGGCGGCGGTACTGGGCGTCACGCTTCCCGACCCGGACCTCCGCTGGAACCCCGAGCGGCAGGCGCACGACTTCGGCGAGCCGGACTGGTCGGAGTTCACCGCCGTGGTCTCCGGGGCGGGGCCGGCGAACCGGCAGCGCCTGGACCACCGGCGTCGCGCGCACGAGAACGGGGCGTGGGTGCGCGAGGCGGCGCAGGCCTACGCCGAGAAGCAGGGGGCACGGGCATGAGCGAGCAGGACATGAGCACCGAGAGCAGCGCAGGCGGAACGAGCATGACGGCCGAGGGCGGCCACGGCGCCGTCCCGACGACGGGTGTCGAGACCGGGCGGGGTGCGAAGCCGAGCCGTCGCGCCTGGCCGCTCTACGAGGTCTTCGTCCGCGGCAAGCGCGGGCTCAACCACGTCCACGTCGGGTCGCTGCACGCCGCGGACGACGAGATGGCCCTGCACAACGCCCGCGACGTCTACACCCGCCGCAACGAGGGTGTGAGCATCTGGGTGGTCCGCGCCGACGCGATCACCGCGTCCAGCCCGGACGAGAAGGACCCGTTCTTCGCCCCGAGCGGGGACAAGGTCTACCGGCACCCGACGTTCTACGCGATCCCGGAGGAGGTGCCGCACCTGTGAGCGGCTCCGTCTACGACGGCCTCACCGAGGAGGGCGACGACCCGCGCTGGGCGTTCGGGTCGGGGTTCGAGGACAGCGAGGCGGACATCGTCGCGCCGGTTCCCGCGGGCACCGATCCGGCGGACCTCGCGGAGTACTGCCTGATGCTCGGCGACGACGCGCTGGTCCTGTCCCACCGGCTGACCGAATGGGTCTCCAACGCCCCGGAGCTGGAGGAGGAGGTCGCGCTCGCCAACACCGCGCTCGACCTACTCGGCCAGGCCCGGGTGCTGCTGTCGCGCGCCGGGCACCTGACCGGCCGCGACGAGGACGCGCTGGCCTACTGGCGCGAGGTGTCGGAGTTCCGCTGCGTCGGGCTCGTCGAGCCGTCCGACGACCTGGACTTCGCCCGCGCCATCGCCCGGCTGCTGGTGTTCTCCACCTGGCGGCTCGCGCTGCTGCACCGGCTCACGGACTCCGCCGACCCGGTGGTCGCCGCCGTCGCCGCGAAGGGGGTCAAGGAGGTCACCTACCACCGTGACCACGCCGCGCGGTGGACGCTGCGCCTCGGCGACGGCACGCCGGAGTCGCACCGGCGCATGCAGGACGCGCTGGAGTGGGTGTGGCCGCACCTCGGCGAGCTGTTCCGCACCACCGACACCGAGCGACGCCTGGTCGCCGCCGGTGTCGCCGTCGACCCGGCGGACACCCGCGAGGAGGTCGACGCGGTGCTCGCGCAGGTGATCGGGCGCGCCACGCTGACCGTGCCGCAAGTCCCGGCCACCGGCACGGTCGGGGGCCGCGGCGGCCGCCAGGGCGTGCACACCGAGAAGCTGGAGCCCGCGCTCGTCGTGCTGCAGAGCCTCGCGCGCCGGCACCCCGGGGCGTCCTGGTGAGCGGGGCGGGCACGGTCGTCGCGCAGGTCGTCGACCCCGAGATGCCGATGCTCACCCTCGACGACCTCGGCGTGATCCGTTCGGTGTCCGAACAGGACGACCGCGTGACGGTCACGATCACCCCGACCTACTCCGGCTGCCCGGCGATCGAGGAGATGCGCGCGGACATCCGCGGCGCGCTCACCGCGGCCGGGTACGCGCGCGTCGAGGTGCGGACGGTGTTCTCCCCCGCCTGGAGCACGGACTGGATCAGCGAGGCCGGGCGGCGCAAGCTCGCCGAGGCCGGCGTCGCGCCCCCCGGGAGCGCCCCGCGGACGGACGGACCGATCCCGCTGACGCTGGACGCGCCGTCGACGGTCGTGCCCTGCCCGCAGTGCGGGTCCCGGGCGACCGAGGAGCTGTCGCGCTTCGGCCCGACCGCGTGCACCGCGCTGCGGCGGTGCACCACCTGCCGGGAGCCGTTCGAGCACATGAAGGAGATCTGAGGGTGTGTGAGCATCACAGCGAGCCCCGGCGGGCGAGGAGCGGAGCGCGCCCGGTGATCGACCGGACCGGCGAGGAGATCCGATGAGCGAGCGGCGCGCGGCGGCGTGGCAGGCCCGGGCCAACCAGGCGTACGGCCGGACGACGCTCGACCTGGACGACGAGATCGAGGCCCTGCTGGCCGAGGACGACGCGCTGCCCGCCGGCTTCCACCGGCTCGTGGTGACCGAGGTCGACCGGCTGTGCGACGACGCCGTGGCCGTCACCTTCGACGTCCCCGAGGACCTGCGCGGGCACTACGACTTCCGGCCCGGCCAGTACCTGACACTGCGCAAGGACACCGCCGACGGCGAGGAGCGCCGGTCGTACTCGATCTGCTCCGCCGCCGGGGCCGCACCGCGGGTGGGGGTACGCCGGGTCGACGGCGGCCTGTTCTCCGCCTGGCTGGTCGACGAGGTGACCCCGGGCGACGTCGTCGAGGTCGGCCCGCCGGCCGGGTCGTTCACCCCGGAGCTGACCGCGGGCACGCACCACGGCCTCGTCGCCGCCGGGTCCGGGATCACCCCGGTGCTGTCGATCGCGGCGTCGCTGCTGGCCGCGCACGACGACACCCGCGTCACCCTCGTCTACGGCAACCGGCGGACCGACACGGTGATGTTCACCGAGGAGATCGCCGACCTGAAGAACCGCTACGGCCCGCGGCTGCACCTGCTGCACGTGCTCTCGCGCGAGCCCACCGAGGCCGAGATCGTCAGCGGCAGGCTGGACGCCGACCGGCTGCGGCTGCTGTTCACCGCACTGGTCGACACCGGCGACGTCGACGACTGGTGGCTGTGCGGCCCGCTCGGCATGACCGAGGCCGCGGTCGCGGTGCTCGGTGAGCTGGGCGTCGAGCGGCGCCGGGTGCACCGCGAGCTGTTCTACGTCGACGAGCCGCCGCCGGAGCTCGACCGCCACGAGCCCGGGCCGGACGGCGACGGCGCCCAGGTCACGGTCGTCCTCGACGGACGGTCGACGACGCTGGCCGTCCCGGCGGGCGAGTACGTCCTCGACGCCGCCCAGAAGGTCCGCGGCGACCTGCCGTTCGCCTGCAAGGGCGGGGTGTGCGGGACGTGCCGCGCGAAGGTGACCGACGGCGAGGTGACCATGCGGCGCAACTACGCACTGGAGGACGACGAGGTCGCCGCCGGGTTCGTCCTCACCTGCCAGTCCCGCCCGGTGACCGACACCGCCACGGTCGACTACGACGCCTGATACCGGCGATCATGACCACGTCGCGTCGCGGCCACCCGGTGGGACCGACCGGGTCGGTCGTGGTGCGCGCGCTCGGCCTGCTCGACGCGTTCGGCCCCGACCGGCCCGCGCTGTCGCTCAGCGACCTCGCCCGGCACGCCGACGTCCCGTTGTCGACCGCGCACCGGCTCGTCGCCGACCTGGCGGCGTGGGGCGCGCTGGAACGTGACGACGAGGGCCGCTACCGGATCGGGCTGCGCGTCTGGGAGCTCGGCGCGCTCGCCCCGCGCGGGCAGGCGCTGCGCGAGACGGCGCTGCCGTTCCTGGAGGACCTGTCCCGGGTCACCCGGGAGAACGTGCAGCTCGCGGTGCGCGAGGGCGCCGAGGTGGTGTTCGTCGAGCGGCTCGCGGGGTCCGGCGCGGTCCCGGTGCAGACCCGGGTCGGGGGGCGTTTCGCGCTCACCGCGACCGGGGTCGGGCTGGTGCTGCTCGCGCACTCGCCGCCGGAGCTGCAGGACGAGGTGCTGGGCGCGCGGATCGAGCGCTACACCCCGTTCACGGTGACCGACCCGCAGCGGATGCGCCGCATGCTCGCCGACGTCCGCCGCGACGGCCACTCGGTCAGCGACCGGCAGGTCACCGACGACGCGCTGTCGGTCGGCGCCCCCGTCTCCGACGCCCGTGGCCAGGTCGTCGCGGCCGTCTCGCTCGTCGTGCGGCACGGCAGCGTGTCCGCCCGCGCGCTCGCCCCGCTGGTGCGCACCACCGCCGCCGGGATCAGCCGCGCGCTCAGCACCTCCACGCGCTGAAACCCTTCCATTATCCGGAAGGAACGTACGGCGCGGCCCCCGTCGCCCCGCATCCTCGCTGCACCACCACGACCGCGCGGAGACGACGGAGTCCCACCATGCGCCCATCCCCCGCGGCGGACACCGTCCGCCGCCTGCTCGACGACGCACCGATGTCCCGGTACCAGTGGGGCGCGGTCGCGGCGTGCGTCCTGCTCAACGTCCTCGACGGCTTCGACGTGCTGGTCATGGCCTTCACGGGCCGCTCGGTCGCCACCGAGTGGGACCTGTCCGGCAGCCAGCTCGGGCTGCTCCTGTCCGCGGGCCTGGTCGGCATGGCCGCCGGTTCGGTCCTCATCGGACCGTGGGCCGACCGCGTCGGGCGGCGGCCGATCGTGCTGGGCTGCCTGGTCGTGGCGGGCCTCGCCATGCTGGGCTCGGCCGCGGCGCAGTCCCCCGGCCAGCTCGGCGCGCTGCGGCTGATCACCGGGCTCGGCGTCGGCGGCATCCTCGCCACCAGCAACGTCGTCGCCGCGGAGTACGCCTCGGCCCGCTGGCGGGGGCTCGCGGTCAGCCTGAACTCCACCGGCTACGCGATCGGGGCCGTCCTCGGCGGCGTGCTCGCGGCCACGCTGATCGGGCAGTTCGGCTGGCGGTCGGTGTTCCTCGCCGGGGGCCTGGCGACCCTGGCCGCGGTCCCGCTGGTCTGGTGGCGGCTGCCGGAGTCCCTGGACTTCCTGCTCGTGCGCCGCCCGGCCGGGGCGCTGGAGCGGGTCAACGCGCTGCTGGCGCGGATGGGGCACGCGGCGCTGCCCGCCCTCCCCGACGGCGCTCCGGTGCGGACCGGCGTCGCCGCGGGGTACGGGGCGCTGCTGCGCCCGGCGCTGCGCCGCACCACGGTGCTGCTCTGGATCAGTTTCTTCTGCGTGATGGCCGGGTTCTACTTCGTCACCAGCTGGACGCCGACCCTGCTGGTCGAGGCCGGGCTCTCCCCGGACGCGGGCATCGCCGGCGGCACGCTGCTCAACGTCGGCGGCATCTTCGGCGCCGCCGGGCTCGGCCTGCTCGCCGCCCGGTTCCCGCTGCGGCACGTGCTCGCCGGGTACCTGCTGGCCACCGCGGTGCTGCTGGCCGTGTTCATCGCCAGCACCTCCTCGCTCGCGGTGGCGTTCGTCGTCGCCGCGCTGGTCGGGCTGTTCGTCAACGGCTGCGTCGCCGGGCTGTACGCGATGGCACCGACCTCCTACGGCGCCGACGTGCGCACCACCGGCGTCGGCACCGCGCTCGCGGTCGGCCGGTCCGGGGCGATCCTCGCGCCGACCCTGGCCGGGGCGCTGCTCGACGGTGGCGCGACCCCGCAGTCGCTCTACCTGCTCTTCGCGGCCGTGTTCGTCGGCGCGGCCGCCCTCGTCCTGCTGCTCCGCCGATCCGACACCCCCACCACCCAGGGAGTCTCCGCATGAGCTCGATCCCCCGCGACCAGTGGTACGTCGCCGCCTACTCCGCCGAGATCGGCCGCGAGCTGTTCGGCCGCACGATCTGCGACGAGCCGATCCTGTTCTGGCGCACCGAGGCCGGCCAGGTCACCGCGCACGCCGACCGCTGCGTGCACCGCCGGTTCCCGCTGTCCCAGGCCCCGAGCCGGCTGGTCGGCGACACCGTCGTCTGCGGCTACCACGGATTCACCTACGGCGCCGACGGGAAGTGCGTGGCGGTGCCGGGGCAGAACCGGGTGCCGCGCACGGCCCGGCTGGCGGCCTACCCCGTCGTCGAGCAGGACTCGCTGATCTGGGTCTGGATCGGGGACCCGGAGCGCGCCGACCCGCTGCGCATCCCCCGCGCGACCTACCTCGACGACGCCGCGTGGACCACGGTGCGCGGGATGGAGCCGCTGGCCGCACGGTTCTCGCTGCTGGTGGACAACCTGCTCGACCTGTCGCACGAGACCTACCTGCACGGCGGCTACATCGGCACCCCGGAGGTCGCCGCCACCCCGATCTCGACCGAGGTCGACGAGGACGCAGGCGTCGTCTACGTCTCGCGGCACATGGCCGACGCCGAGTGCCCGCCGTTCTACGAGCGCTCCACCGGCCTGTCCGGGCGGATCTCGCGCTGGCAGGACATCGAGTACACCCCGCCGTGCCTGTACAAGCTGCACTCCCGGATCGCGCCGGTCGGCTCCGTCCCGCACGCCGACGGCTCCGACCCGGACGCCTTCCACGTGGAGGTCGTCTACGCGATCACCCCGGAGACCGAGCACTCCACACACGACTTCTGGATGGTCGCGCGCGACTTCGCCCTCGCCGACGTCGAGGTCTCGGCGTTCCTCGCCGAGCAGAACCGCACCGTCGTGCTGCAGGACGTCGAGGCGCTCGACGTGCTGGAGAAGGTGATCGCGACCGAGCCGGCGGGCTACCAGGAGCTGTCGGTCAACATCGACACCGGCGGGCTCGCCGCGCGCCGGATGCTCGCCCGGATGGCCGGCGCGGCACCGGCGGTCCCGTCCCCGGCGCCCGCCCGGTGAGCGCGATCCCCGAGGCCCCGCCCGTCCTGCACGGGCACCGTGTCCAGCGCATCCACTGGGTGCTGGGCACCGACCTGCTGCGCGCGGTGTGCCACTGCGGCGCCGAACGCGTCTTCGACGACCCGGTGCCGCTGTGGGACTGGCTGCTGGGCTGCCCCGTGGACCACGAGACCTGGAGTACGTCGTGACCGACCCCGAGCTGCACCTGGTGGTGGAGAAGAAGGAGCTCCTCGCCGACGACGTCGTGCTGCTGACCCTGCGCGACCCGTCCGGCGCCGAGCTCCCGGAGTGGACGCCCGGTGCGCATCTCGACCTCGTGCTGACCGCGGACCTCGTCCGCCAGTACTCGCTGTGCGGGGACCCGGGCGAGCGCTCGGTCTACCGGGTCGCGGTGCTGCGCGAACCCGCCGGGCGGGGCGGCTCGGCGCACGTGCACGACGTCGTCGCCGAGGGCGACACGGTGCTCGTCCGCGGGCCGCGCAACCGGTTCGCACTCGTCGACGCCCCGGGCTACGTGTTCGTCGCCGGCGGGATCGGCATCACCCCGCTGGTCCCGATGATCGCGGCGGCGCACGCCGCGGGCGCGGACTGGCGGCTCGTCCACGGGGGGCGCAGCCGGGCGTCGATGGCGTTCACCGAGCTCGCCGGGCGTCACCCCGACCGGGTCACCCTGGTGCCGCAGGACGAGGCCGGGCTGCTCGACGTCGCCGGGATCCTGGCCGCGGCCGCCGGGCGGCCCGTGTACTGCTGCGGGCCGGAGGGGCTGCTCGCCGCCGTCGAGGCCGAGGGGGAGCGTCTCGGCGTGCCGGTGCACGTCGAGCGGTTCTCCGCCCGGCCCGGCGCGCTCGACGGCCCGGACGAGGCGTTCGAGGTGGAGCTGTCGGGGTCGGGGACGGTCGTCGCCGTCCCGGCGGGCTGCTCGATCCTCGACGCCCTGGAGGGCGCGGGGATCGCGACGCTGTCCTCGTGCCGGGAGGGGACCTGCGGCACGTGCGAGACCGGGGTGCTGGCCGGCGAACCGGACCACCGGGACTCGCTGCTCACCGAGGAGGAGCGGGCGTCGAACGAGGTGATGATGCTCTGCGTGTCCCGGGCGCGGTCGCCGCGGCTGGTGCTCGAGCTGTGAGGCCGGGCGCCCCGTAGGGTCGGGCGCGTGTTCGTCAAGGTGTGCGGGCTGCGGACCCCCGGTGACGTCGACGCGGCCGTGGCCGCCGGCGCCGACGCGGTCGGGTTCGTCGTGTACCCGCCGAGCCCGCGCCACGTCGACCCGGCCGACCTCGGCGCGCTCGTCGCCCGGGTGCCGGACGGCGTGCGGTCGGTGGTCGTGGTCGCCGACCTGCCCGCCGACCGGGCCGCGGCGGTGACCGCCGACGCCGGCGCCGACGCGCTGCAGCTGCACGGCCGCTACACCCGCGACGACTTCACCGTGGCCGCCCGCGCGCCGATCACCCTGTGGCGGGCGACCTCGCTGGCCCACGACCCCGACCTCACCGTGGGCCTGTACGGCGAGGACGTGCTGCTGCTCGACTCGCCCGTCGCCGGGTCCGGCGAGCGCTGGGACGCCGAGGCGCTCGACCCGCGACCGGCCGGGAGGTGGCTGCTCGCGGGCGGGCTGGACCCGGACACCGTCGCCACCGCGGTGCGCCGGGTCCGCCCCTGGGGCGTCGACGTCTCCAGCGGCGTCGAGTCGTCCCGCGGCGTGAAGGATCACGCCCGCGTCCGCGACTTCGTCGCCGCCGCCCGCGCCGTGGGCTGAGGACCGCGCGGCCGATTCGATCAGCACGTCTCCGCCCCACCGGGGGCCGCAACGTGCTGATCGACGCGGCTCGACCTCGAGGATGCATGATCTCGCTGGATCATGCATTATTCCGGTGATCAGGCATCGTCTCGACGTCGAGGAGCCGTCATGGCCGCGGGCGCACTGCAGGGCAAGGTCGCGATCGTCACCGGGGGTGCGTCCGGCATCGGCCGGGACGACAGGCGGGGCATCTGATGGCGCTCCCCCTGGACGGGCTGCTCGTCGTGTCCTGCGAGCAGGCCGTCGCCGCCCCGCTGGCGACCCGGCACCTCGCCGACCTCGGCGCCCGCGTCATCAAGATCGAACGCGAGGGCTCGGGCGACTTCGCCCGCGACTACGACGAGACCGTCCACGGCATGTCCAGCCACTTCGTGTGGCTGAACCGGTCCAAGGAGTCGGTCACCCTCGACCTCAAGTCCGACGACGGCCGCGCCACGATGCTGCGGCTGCTGGACCGGGCCGACGTGTTCGTGCAGAACTTCGCCCCGGGCGCCGCCGAGCGGCTCGGGCTCGGTGCCGCGGCGCTGCGCGAGCGGTACCCGCGGCTGGTGACCTGCTCGATCTCCGGCTACGGCTCGTCCGGCCCGTACCGCGACGCCAAGGCCTACGACCTGCTCATCCAGTCCGAGGCCGGGCTGGTCTCGATCACCGGCACCGAGGACGCGCCCGCGAAGAGCGGTATCCCGGCCGCCGACATCGGCGCCGGCATGTACGCCTTCTCCGGCATCCTGTCCGCGCTCTACGAGCGGGAACGCACCGGGCGGGGCACCGACCTGGAGGTCAGCCTGTTCGACTCGCTGGTGGAGTGGATGGGCTACCCGCTCTACTACGCGGGCTACGGCGGCACCGCCCCGCAGCGGACCGGCACCAGCCACGCCGCGATCGCCCCGTACGGCACCTTCTCCGCCGGGGACGGCACCGACGTCGTCCTGTCGATCCAGAACGAACGGGAGTGGGCGACGTTCTGCGAGGTCGTGCTGGGACGCCCGGAGGTCGCGACCGACCCGCGGTTCGCGAGCGGCCGGGCCCGGGTGGAGAACCGTCCCGACCTGCACGCCGAGATCGACACCGTGCTCACGGGCCTGACCGGCGACGAGCTCGTCGCGCGGCTGGTCCAGGCGCGGATCGCGCACGCCCGGCAGCGCGAGGTCGGTGAGGTGCTGGAGCACCCGCAGCTCGCCGCGCGCGGCCGGTGGACCGAGGTCGGCAGCCCGGTCGGGCCGCTGCGCGCACTGCAGCCGCCGATCACCGTCGCCGGGCGGACCGCGCGGATGGACCCGGTCCCGGCCGTCGGCGAGCACACCGACGCCGTCCTCGCCTGGCTCGACGAGCGGTGAGCACCAAGCGGGACCGGATCGTCGACGAGCTGCGCCGCGACATCCTCGGCGGCGGCCTCGCCCGCGGGACGCCGCTGCGCCAGGACGAGCTGGCCCGCCGCTTCGGCGCGTCCATCACCCCGGTCCGCGAGGCGCTGAGCCTGCTGTCCGCGGAGGGGCTGGTCGTCGCCGAGCACCACCGCGGGGTGCGGGTCGCCGGCGTCGACGTGGACCGGGTGACCGCCACCTACGTGGTGCGCCGGCTCACCGAGGCCCACGCGGTCCGCCGCGCGACGCCGCGGGTCTCGCGGCACGACCTCGCCCGGGCCCGCGCCGTCCTCGACCGCCCCGCCGACGACCCGGCCGCCGCCCGCGAGCGGAACCGCGAGTTCCACTTCCTGCTCTACGACCGGTGCGGCGTGCCCGCGCTGCCGGAGCGGATCGCCGCGCTGTGGCAGGCGTTCCCGTGGGACCTGACCCTGCACGACGACGACCGCGCCGCCGCCTCGGCCGCCGAGCACCGGGCGATCCTCGACGCGGTGACCGACGGCGACGCCGACCGGGCCGCCGCCGCGACCGAGGCGCACGTGGCGGGCGGGTTCGCCTCGTTGCTCCGCGCGCTCGGCGGGGCGCGGGCCGGGGACCCGTTCGACGACTAGGGTCGCCCGGATGGACTGGGTACGGCACGCGATCTGGTGGCACGTGTACCCGCTGGGGTTCACCGGGGCCCACCCCGACCGCGGCGACGGCGCGGACCACTCGCTGCGGCGGATCGTCGGCTGGCTCGACCACGCCGTCGCGCTGGGGGCGAACGGGCTGCTGCTCGGCCCGGTGTTCGCCTCGGCCACCCACGGCTACGACACCACCGACCACCTGCGGATCGACCCGCGCCTGGGCTCGGACGCCGACTTCGACGCGCTCGTCGCCGAGGCGAAGGGGCGCGGCCTGCGGATCCTCCTCGACGGCGTGTTCAACCACGTCGGCCCCGAGCACCCGCGGCTGCTCGCCGCCCGCGCCGACCCCGGCGGGCCGGACGACGCCTGGTTCCGGCACACCGACGACGGGGAGATCGCCGTCTTCGAGGGCCACCCCGGCCTGCACACCCTCGACCACGACAACCCCGCCGTCCGCGACCATGTCACCGACGTGCTCTGCCACTGGCTCGACCGCGGCGCCGACGGGTGGCGGCTCGACGCCGCCTACACCGTCCCCGACGACTTCTGGGCCGCCGTGCTCCCCCGCGTCCGCGAGCGCCACCCGGATGCCTGGTTCCTCGGCGAGGTCATCCACGGCGAGCACGACGCGGTCACCGCCGCCACCACGATCGACGCGCTCACCCAGTACGAGCTGTGGAAGGCGATCTGGTCGAGCCTCGACGACGGCAACCCGCACGAGCTGGCGTGGGCGCTGCAGCGTCACGACCGGTTCGTCGCCGCCGCGGTGCCGAACACCTTCGTCGGCAACCACGACGTCACCCGGCTCGCGTCGCAGCTGCACGACCGCCGCCACATCGAGCTCGCCGTCGCCGTGCTGTGCACGGTCGGCGGCACGCCGTCGGTGTACGCCGGCGACGAGCTCGGCCTGACCGGGGTCAAGGAGGAGCGGGCAGGCGGCGACGACGCGGTCCGCCCCGAGTTCCCCGCCGACGGGTCCCTCCCCTCCGGCGCCGACCCGCACGTCCTGGCCGTGCACCAGGAGTTGATCGGCCTGCGCAGGCGCCACCCCTGGCTGTACGACGCGCGGACCGAGGTGGCCGAGGCCACCGACGACCGGCTCGTCTACGTCAGCCATGGCGACGGTGGCGCACTGCGGGTCACCCTCGACTACGCCGCGGGCACCTGGGACGTCCAGGACGTCTGACCGACCTCGGCAACAGGTGGATCACGGTTGATCCTTCCGGCCGAGCGGCACGCCACTCGCAGCACCGCGACGGCCGGTGGTCGCGGACCGGCCCCACGCGGACAACCCGATCCGTACGGTCGATCACGGAACGGTCACGGTCCTGATCCCCAGCAGGACCCGCGCGCCCCGCTCCCCAGGCACCCGGGCGCAGCCGTCTCCGACGAGGAAGGACGCCCTGCGTGCCGAGGAACATCCCCGGCTCCGTGGCGGCCCGGCGCTCCCCGAGCCGGACCGACCCGAGCCGACCCCTGCCGTCGACGACCGTCGTCACCCGTGACGTCGGCCCGGAGCGGGGCGGGAGGCACCGCCGCGCGGGGCGGGCCCGCACCCTGCAGGCACTCACCTCCGCGCTCGCCGGTGGCGGCCTCGTCGCCGCGCACGCCGCGACGGGCGGTGGGCTCCCCCGGGTCGACGACCTCGCGTTGCAGGCGTTCAGCACCCCGGCCGCGGACGCCTCGCTCGCCGACGCGGTCCCGGCCACGCCGACGGCGCACGCCGGCGCGGCCCGGTCGCTGGCCGAGCCGCCGCCCCCGGTCGACGTCGACGCGATCGTCGGCGCCGCGGACGGTGCGGTCGGCTCCGCGGTGAAGGCCCGCGACGAGGCGCGCGAGCGCGCCCGTGCCGCCGCCCGCGAGGCACGGGAGGCGGCCGCCCGCGCCGCCGACTCCGCGCGGTCCTCGGCCGGGACCTCCGGCGCCCCCTCGGGTGGCGGCCCGACCGGGTCCACCACGTGTGCCCTGGGCACCGCGGGCATGGAGGGCGTCGCCGCGAACGTGGCGACGGCCGGGGAGAAGCTGCGCTGCCTGTTCGGCGTCGACTCCGTGCTGGGCATCGGCAGCCGCGGCAACGCCTCCGACCACCCCAGCGGCAAGGCTCTGGACTTCATGGTCGACAAGGCGACGGGCGACCGGCTCGCCGCCTACGCCCGGCAGAACCGGGACGACCTCGGGATCTCCTACATCATCTGGCAGCAGCGCATCGACACCGGCAGCGGCTGGAAGGCCCAGGAGGACCGGGGCGGGGCGACGGCGAACCACATGGACCACGTGCACATCTCGTTCACCTGACGTCGCGACGACGATCGCCGCGTCCGAGGGGTCCGGTGCCGCTCCCGGCACCGGACCCCTCAGCCGTGACGATCTCCGCTCAGCCCAGCAGCGTCCGCATCTCCGCGATCTCCGCCTGCTGGGCGTCGACGATCTGCTGCGCCAGCTCCCGCGCCCGCGGGTCCACCCCGGCGTCGAGCTCGGCGCGGGCCATGGTCACCGCCCCCTCGTGGTGGGCGATCATCATCTGGAGGAACGACCGGTCGAAGGCGGCGCCGGACGCGCGCCCCAGAGCGGCCATCTGCTCGTCGGACATCATCCCGGCCATCCCGGCCATGTCGCCGTGACCGCCGTGGTGGTCCGCGGCGGGCGCGGCGCCCCAGTCGGCCAGGAACCCCTGGAGCCGGCCGATCTCCGGGCCCTGGGCCGCCTCGATCCGGGCGGCGAGGTCGCGCACCCGGGCTCCGGCGCGGCCGTCGGCGAGCCGCGCCATCGCGACCGCCTGCTCGTGGTGCGGGATCATGCCCTGGGCGAAGGCGACGTCGGCGCTGCTCGACGAGGCCGCGGGCGGGGCGGACGCTCCCCCGCCGGCGCAGCCGGTCAGGACGAGGGCGGCGGCCAGTGCCGTGGCGGCGAGCGCCACGTTCGTGCGTGTCATGTGTCGGTACTCCCGTGTCGTGGGTGCTCGGCGGCTCCGGCGCTCTCCCGCGCCGGAGGCCGGTCACGTCCGCGACACGCAGAGCAGCGCGAGCCGCCGCGGGACCGGGGGCGGACGGGCCGCCGGTGCCGTCCGCGGACTCCCCGGACCGGCCGGCCCCCGCGACGACGGCAGCGGCGCGACCCCGGCCAGCAGCACCGCCGCGGCCAGGACGACCCCGGCCGCGAGCACGGCCAGGCACAGGTGCAGCAGGTGCGACGCCCCGTCGTGGGGCACGCCGTGCGGGTCGGGATGCGCGGCCCCCGGTTCCCCGGCGGGCGCGACCCCGTGCGGGCCGGGATGCGACGGCCCCGGGGAGTCGTGGAGCGTGCCCCCGTGGGTGACGACGGGTGCGGCGGCGGGAGCGTGGTGTACATCGGAGGACACGGGCGGCGCCGCGAGCGCGTGCATCCCCAGCAGCCCGAGCAGCACCGGCAGCACGAGCACGAGCAGCCGGGTCCGGTCCGTCACACCCCGCACGCTACCGCCACGGTGGATACCGTTACCCCCTAGGGGTATAGTGACGGTGGACCCCGAGGAGGACGCGATGCCCGGCTACGCCGACACCAAGGACGCGCACGTCAAGCGGATGCGCCGGATCGAGGGCCAGGTCCGCGGCATCACCAGGATGATCGAGTCCGACAAGTACTGCATCGACGTGCTGACCCAGGTCGCCGCGGTCAACAAGGCCCTCGAGGCCGTCGCGCTGGGTCTGCTCGACGAACACCTGAAGCACTGCGTCGCCGACGCCGCCACCGAGGGTGGCCCCGTCGCCGAGGAGAAGATCCGGGAGGCCAGCGCGGCGATCGCCCGGCTGGTCCGGTCCTGAACCCGATGTTCCCCAACCCCGAACGGGAGAGAGCACGATGAGCACCGCCAGCTACACCGTCACCGGCATGACCTGCCAGCACTGCGTCGCCTCGGTCACCGAGGAGATCAGGGAGATCGCCGGCGTCACCGACGTGGCCGTCGACCTGCCGACCGGCGCCGTCACCGTCACCAGCGACGACGAGATCTCCCCCGACGCCGTCCGTGACGCCGTGCACGAGGCGGGTTACCAGCTCGTCTGAGCACCCCCTGACCACCCACCCGGCGCGGGTCGCCACCGCCACCCGCGCCGGGTCACCCCCGGAGGACCGACCATGAGCGACACGTCCCCGGCCCACGGACCCGTCACCGCCCTGCCCCGCGCAGCCGCGACCGGGACCGTCGCCGAGAACGGCGCGGGCAGCACCGTCACCGAGATCGAGCTCGCCGTCGGCGGCATGACCTGTGCCTCCTGCGCCAACCGCATCGAGCGCAAGCTCAACAAGCTCGACGGCGTCACCGCCACCGTCAACTACGCCACCGAGAAGGCGCGGATCAGCGCCCCGGGCGGCGTCGGGCTCGACACCCTGCTCGGGACCGTCGAGGCCGCCGGCTACACCGCCACCCCGCCGAGCGCCGGAGCCGACGAGGATCCCGAGCGCGACCTGCGCGACCTGCGGAACCGGCTCATCGGAGCCGCCGTGCTGTCGGTGCCGGTCGTCGTCCTCGCGATGACGCCCGCGTGGCAGTTCGTCGGCTGGCAGTGGGTGTCGCTGCTGCTGACGCTGCCGGTCTGGGGCTGGGCGGGCGCGCCGTTCCACCGCGCCGCCTGGACGAACCTGCGCCACGGCGCCGCCACGATGGACACCCTCGTCTCGATGGGGACGACGGCCGCGCTCGCCTGGTCGCTCTACGCGCTGTTCCTCGGCACCGCCGGGATGCCCGGCATGGTGCACCCCTTCGAGCTGACGATCTCGCGCACCGACGGCAGCGGGAACATCTACCTGGAGGTCGTCGCCGCGGTCGTCACGTTCGTGCTGGCCGGGCGCTACGTCGAGCTCCGCTCCCGGCGCCGGGCCGGTGCCGCGCTGCGCGCGCTGCTGCAGATGGGCGCGAAGGACGTGACGGTGCTCCGCGACGGCGCCGAGGTGCGCGTCGCCGTCGACGACCTCGCCGTGGGCGAGGAGTTCGTCGTGCGCCCCGGGGAGAAGGTCGCCACCGACGGCGAGGTCGTCGACGGCCGCTCGGCGGTCGACGTCTCGATGCTGACCGGTGAGTCGGTGCCGGTCGAGGTCCGGGCGGGCGACACCGTCGTCGGCGGGTGTGTGAACTCCGGCGGGCGGCTCGTCGTGCGCGCGACCCGGGTCGGCTCGGACACCGCGCTCGCCCAGATGGCGCGGCTGGTCGAGGAGGCGCAGAACGGCAAGGCCGAGGTGCAGCGCCTGGCCGACCGGATCTCCGCGGTGTTCGTGCCCGTCGTCGCCGTGATCGCCGCCGCGACGCTGCTGGTCTGGATCCTCACCGGCGCCCTCGCCTCGACGGCGTTCACCGCCGCCGTCGCCGTACTGATCATCGCCTGCCCCTGCGCGCTCGGGCTGGCCACGCCGACCGCGCTGCTGGTCGGCACCGGGCGCGGCGCCCAGACCGGCATCCTGATCAAGGGCCCGGAGATCCTGGAGTCCACCCGGCGGGTCGACACCGTCGTGCTCGACAAGACCGGCACCGTCACCACCGGGACCATGGCGCTGACCGGCGTGCACACCGCCGACGGCACCGACGAGGCGACCGTGCTGCGTCTCGCCGGGGCCCTCGAGAGCGCCTCGGAGCACCCTGTGGCCGCCGCGATCGCCGGTGCGGCGACCGAGCGGGTCGGTGACCTGCCGGCCGTCACGGACTTCGCCAACCACGAGGGCCTCGGCGTGCAGGGCGTCGTCGACGGCCACGCCGTGCTCGTCGGCCGTCCGCGGCTGCTGGAGCAGTGGTCGGTCCCGCTGCCCGACGACCTCGCCGCGGTCGCCGCGGACGAGGCCGCGCGGGGCCGTACGACGGTCGCCGTCGCGTGGGACGGGGCCGCCCGTGCCGTGTTCGTCGTCGCCGACACCGTGAAGCCGACGTCGGCCGAGGCGATCGCGGAGTTCCGCAGGCTCGGGCTGCGCCCGGTGCTGCTCACCGGGGACAACCGGGCCGTCGCCGAGACCGTGGCCCGTGAGGTCGGCATCGAGCCCGGCCCGGACAGCGTCATCGCCGACGTGCTGCCCGCGGACAAGCTCGCCGTGGTGGAGCGGCTCCAGGAGCAGGACCGGGTCGTCGCGATGGTCGGCGACGGGGTGAACGACGCGGCCGCGCTCGCCCGGGCCGACCTGGGCCTGGCCATGGGCACCGGCACCGACGTGGCGATCGAGGCGTCGGACATCACCCTGGTCAGGGGTGACCTGCGGGCCGCGGCCGACGCCGTCCGGCTCTCCCGGCGCACTCTGGGCACGATCCGGGGCAACCTGTTCTGGGCGTTCGCCTACAACACGGCCGCGATCCCGCTGGCCGCGTTCGGACTGCTCAACCCGATGATCGCGGGGGCGGCGATGGCGTTCAGCTCGGTGTGCGTGGTGCTCAACAGCCTGCGGCTGCGCCGGTTCCGCCCGCTGGCGGACTGACCCCTGCTCGGCGTCGTCGGCGCGGAACTCCGACGACGCCCCCCGACAGGTCGTCGGCGCTCGTCGTGCGTGCGCGGTGATCGGAGTGGTGTTGGGGGCGGCCCCGCCGGCTGCAGGATCTCAACCGACAGGACCTGGGCCGGCGTACGCCCCGGGTACGAGCGCCGACATGGACCTGACGTACCCCGTCGGCGGCCGCCCACACGTCACCGTTCCGCCGGATGCAGATCCGGGCTGCGGTCGGCCGGTCCGGCGTGCAGGTGGTCCAGGCAACGCCGCAGGTGCAGCACGATCCCCGACGCGGCGAGGCTGTCCTCCCAGCCCGCGCGCTGGGAGTCGAGCCGGTCGGTGACCCGGTCCAGCGCGTCCCGGGCGGCGGCCAGGTGGCGGCGGTGCCCGTCGAGCCCGGCGGGTGCGGGGCCGCGGGTCAGGTGCGCGAGCTCCGCCGACCGGATCGCGGTGGCCAGGCCGCCCATCGCCTCCGCGACCGGGGTGCGCAGCGCGGGGTCGAGGACGAGCACGGTGCGCTCGGCCCACGCCGTCTGGGCCAGGACCGTGCTGATGTCGCGGACGAGCACCGCGAGCTGTTCCAGGGTCTGCGCGGCCTCGTAGAGCTGCTGGCCGCGCGCCCGGTAGGCACGAGCCCGCAGGTTGGCCCGCCGCCCGGCGTCGGCGGAACGGACCGCCTCCCGGGTCGCGTCGATCAGGGGCTCGAAGTGGTGGCGGTGGCGTGTCCACTCCTCGCGCTCCGGCGGCCACTGCTCGGCCAGGACCTCCGCCATCTCCTGCAGGTGGTCGGCGATGCCGTCACGCAGCCGCGCCACCACGCGGTGCGCGCGGGCGTTCTGCGGCGGGGGCGGCAGGACCAGGGTGACCGCGACCCCCACGACCACCCCCAGCAGGGTCTGCCCCAGGTAGCCGGCCATGAACCCGGACGGGTCGGTGGCTCCGATGAGGATGGTGAACAACGCCGCGGTCGGGATCAGGTCCCGGGCGGTGGCCAGCACGGGGACGGCACCCGCCGCGATCCCGGCCAGCACAGCCGCGGCCACCGCCCACCACTGCGCGCCGCCCAGGTGCAGGGCGGCGGCGCCGAGACCGACACCGAGCCCGGTGGCGAGCACGGCGTGCAGGCTCTGGCGCAGCGAGTCGAAGACGGTCGGGTAGCAGACGAGCAGGGCACCGAGCGGTGCGTAGTAGGGGTACTGGCCGAGCACACCGGGGACGAGGGTGGCGAGGTACCAGGCCGCGCCGGCTGCGGCGCCGGCCCGCCACGCCAGTCGCATGCGGTGGCGCAGCCCCTCGGTGAACGGGGAGGCCGGGGAGTTCGGGTGGTGCGGGATCAACGACGGCTCCGTCGGTCGTGCAGGTGATACGGGAAGCGGGGCCGGCTGTTCGACCACGGAGGAGCCCTGGCCACCCGACGGCCGCGGAGAACGCGGTGGAGTCCGGGGTGGCGCCGTGCGCACACGGGCGCGGGCCGCCGGAGGACTACCCACGACCGCGCGGCACAAACCCGGGCGGTGGCAGGATGTGCCGGTGCGCGCCATCGTGATCGGCCACGACCACGTCGCCGGCCTCGGGGCGCTGGGACCGGCCCTGGAACGACGCGGGATCCGTCCGGAGTGGACGACGGTGGTGCCCGCGGACCGGTACGACGCCCCGGACGTCGACGCCGGGTTCCCCGACCCGACGGGGGCCGGCCTGGTGGTCACCCTCGGCGCGCCGTGGCCGAGGGAGCGGATCGCGGGGTGGGCGGTCCGTGAGGTCGCGTTCCTGCGCCGGGCGCACGACGCCGGTGTGCCGGTGCTGGCGATCTGCTTCGGCGCCCAGCTCCTCGCCGAGGCGCTCGGCGGCTCCCGGACGACGCTGCCGACCGCCCGGATCGGATGGCACACGGTCGACCCGGCCGACGGCCGCCTCCCGGCCGGGCCGTGGTTCTGCTGGAACGCCGAGCAGCTCGTCGCACCGCCCGGGGCGGAGCTGCTCGCCGCCGGCGGGGCCGGACACGAGGCGTTCGTGGCCGGTCGCAGCGTGGGCGTGCAGTTCCACCCCGAGATGACCGTGGACCTGCTGGAGCGCTGGTACACCCTCGGTGTGCCCGACGGCCTCGACGCGCGGGCCCTCCGGGCGGCGACGGCGGCCCAGGACCCGCAGCGGCTCGCCGAGCGGGCCGAGCGGGTCCTGGCGCTCGCGCTCAGGCCCCCAGGAAGTGCTCCAGGGTGATCGGCAGCGACCGGACCCGCACGCCGGTGGCGTGGTGGGCGGCGTTCGCGACGGCCGCGGCCACCCCGACGATCCCGATCTCCCCGATCCCCTTGGCGCCCACCGGGTTGACGTGCGGGTCGTCCTCGTCGACCCACTCGGCGTCGATGTCGCCGACGTCGGCGTTCGCCGCCACGTGGTAGCCGGCGAGGTCGTGGTTGACGACGTGCCCGCGGGCCGGGTCGACGACGCCCTCCTCGTGCAGCGCCATCGACAGCCCCCACACCATCCCGCCGAGGAACTGCGAGCGCGCGGTCAGCGGGTTGAGGATGCGGCCCGCGGCGAACACCCCCAGCATCCGCGGCACCCGGATCTCGCCGGTGTCGGCGTGCACCGCGACCTCGACGAAGTGCGCCCCGTGCGCACCCATCGCGTACTCGGCCATCGCCGGGTTGTGCCCGGCGACGCCGTCGGCCTCCGCCGCGTCCTCGGGGTCGGTGCCCCACTTGTCGCGGAACCGGTCGGCGGCCTCGACGATCGCCGTCGCCCAGGACGCGGTACCCGCCGACCCACCGGCCATGGTCGCGTGCGGCAGCCCGGTGTCGCCGAGGTTCAGGTCGACCTGCGCGGGCGGCACCCCGAGCGCCTCGGCCGCGATCTGGGTGAGCACCGTGCGGGCGCCCTGCCCGATGTCGGCCGCGGCGATGTCCACCCGGTAGCGGCCCGGCGCACCGGCACCGCCGTCGGCGTACCGGATCGCGGCGGCGGAGCCGGGCATCGCGAAGCTCGGGAAGAACGCGGCGGCCACGCCGGTGCCGTGCCACCAGCCGTCGACGAGCCGGGTGCGCGGGCGCGGGTCCCGGTCGGCCCAGCCGAACCGCTCGGCGCCGCGCTGCAGGCAGGCCACGAGGTTGCGACTGGAGAACGGCCTGCCGGTGTCGGGGTCGACGTCGGGCTCGTTGCGGATCCGCAGCTCGACCGGGTCGATCCCGAGCGCGACGGCGAGCTCGTCCAGCGCGGACTCCGCGCCGAAGCTGCCGGGCGCCTCGCCGGGTGCGCGCATGTACGTCGGCGTGGACAGGTCCAGCGGCACGACCCGGTGCGAGGTCCGCCGGTGCGGCGACGCGTAGAGGTGCCTGCTGATCACTGCGGTCGGCTCGCCGAACTCGGCCATCCGCGCGCCGGACTCGACGACGTCGTGGGCGAGGGAGTGCAGCCGCCCGTCGGTCCCGGCACCGAGCCGGACCCGCTGCACGGTCGCCGGGCGGTAGCCGGTCAGGTCGGTCATCTCGCGGCGGGTCAGCGCCAGCTTGACCGACCGTCCGGGGACCGCCCGGGCGGCGACGACGGCCAGCACCGACCCGCCGTGCAGCGTGCCCTTGGTACCGAACCCGCCGCCGACGTGCGGTGAGACGACGGTGACGTCGTCGTCGCCGATACCGAACATCTGCGCGAGCTCGCGCCGGGCCGACCACACCGCCTGCGAGGCCTCGAACAGCGTGAGGTGGTCGCCGTCCCAGCGGGCGACGGTGCTGTGCGGCTCCATCGGGTGGTGGTACTCGATCGGCGTCCGGTAGGTGGCGTCGACCTGCACCGGGGCCGCGGCGAACGCGGCGTCCGGGTCGCCGGTGGTGGCGTCCGGCGGGAACGCGACGACGACCTCGGGGGTGTAGGCCTCCGGCGAGGCCGGGTCGAACGCGGTGGTGGCCGGCTCGGCGTCGTAGGTGACGACGACCAGGTCCGCCGCCTCCCGGGCCGCCTCGGCGGTCTCGGCGAGCACGGCGGCGACGTACTGGCCGCGGTGGTGCACCTCGCCGGACTGCAGCACCGTCTGTTCGGGGGTGGCGCTGCCGTCGATCCGGGGCGCGGTGTCCGGGGTGAGCACCGCGACCACCCCGGGCACTGCGGCCGCGGCGGTGGTGTCGACGGCGCGGACCCGACCGCGGGCGACCGTGGCGCCGACGCCGCGCAGGTGCAGCGGGTCGACCGCGTCCTGCTCGTAGGCGTAGACGGCGTTGCCGGTGACCTTGGCGGGGCCCTCGATCCGGGTGTGCGAGGTGCCCGCGGCGCCGTCGGTCGTGGTGCCGGGGGTGACGGTGCTGGTCATGCGGCCTCCGTCCGGTGCGCGGCGAGGCCGCGCAGGGTGGCGGTGACCGTGCCGGCCACCAGCGGGATCTTGAAGGCGTTGCCGCCGACGGCGGTGTCGACGGCACGGGCGTCGGCGGTCTCGGCCGCCGCGGCGGCGCGGAACGCCTCGTCGGTGGCGGGCCCGCCGAGCAGCGCCTGCTCGGCGCGGTGCGCCCGCCACGGCCGGTGCGCGACCCCGCCGAGGGCGATCCGCACGTCGCGGACGGTGCCGTCGTCGGCGACGTCGAGGGCCGCGGCGACCGACACCAGTGCGAACGCGTACGAGGCGCGGTCGCGGACCTTGCGGTAGGTGGAGTGCGCGGCGACCGGCAGCGCGGGCAGCTCGACCGAGGTGATCAGCTCCCCGTGCTCCAGCACGGTGTCGCGGCCCGGGTCGTCGCCGGGCAGCCGGTGCAGCTCGGTGGCGGCGACGGTGCGCTCCCCGTCCGGGCCGAGGACGTGCACGCGGGCGTCGAACGCGGCCAGCGCGACCGCCATGTCCGACGGGTGGGTCGCGATGCAGCCGCCCTCGGGTGCGCCGAGGATCGCGTGGTGGCGGGCCCAGCCGTGCTGCGCGGAGCAGCCCTGCCCGGGGTCACGCTTGGTACAGGGCGCGGTGAGGTCGGCGAAGTAGGAGCAGCGGGTGCGCTGCAGCAGGTTCCCGCCGGTCGTCGCCATGTTGCGCAGCTGCCCCGAGGCCCCGGCGAGCAGCGCCGCGGACAGTGCCGGGTAGTCGCGCCGGACCCGCGGGTCCACGGCGACGTCGGTGTTGCGGGCGCCCGCGCCGATGGACAGGCCGCCGTCGGCGGTCGGGGTGATCCCGGTGGGCAGCAGGCCGGTGACGTCGACGAGCGTGCCCGGCTCGACCAGGCCCAGCTTGAGGTGGTCGACGAGGTTGGTCCCGCCGGCCAGGTAGGCGGCGGACGGGTCGGCGGAGACGACGGCGACCGCAGCCGCGGCGTCGCCGGGACGGGTGTAGGCGAACGGCTTCACCGCGACGCCCCCGTCCCGGTGCCCACGGCACCGACGGCGTCGACGATTCCGGAGTAGGCGGCGCAGCGGCACAGGTTCCCGGACAGGCGCTCGGCGATCTCGGCGCGGTCCAGCACGGCCGGCCCGTCGCCGGACAGGTCGGCGGTGACCGCGCTGGGGTGCCCGGCGCGGGCCTCGTCCAGCATCCCGACGGCCGAGCAGATCTGGCCGGGGGTGCAGTAGCCGCACTGGTAGGCGTCGTGCGCGACGAAGGCCTCGGCGAGCGGGTGCAGGTCCGCGCCGGCGCCGAGGCCGTCGGCGGTGGTGACCGCGGCGTCGTCGTGGGCGACGGCGAGCGAGAGGCAGGACAGCACGCGGCGGCCCGGCCCCTGTTCGCCGGGTGCGGCCAGCAGGACGGTGCACGCACCGCACTGGCCGTGGTCGCAGCCCTTCTTGGCGCTGGTCACGCCGAGCCGGTCACGCAGCGCGTCGAGGACGGTGGTCCGGGTGTCGACCGTCAGCTCGTGGCGACGGCCGTCGACGGTGAGGGAGATCGTGGAGTCCACGATGGTGCGCTCCTTCGGGAGACGGAGTGGAGAGCTCGAAACGGAGCCTCCTCCGGAAATATAGGAACGCTGTTCCGGTTACGCAACCCGGAGGCCCGCGAGGAAGAAGCCGACGGCGCGGCGGGCGTCGTAGGCGGAGTCGGCCTCGGCACCGAAGCACAGGTTGCCGATCCCCCGCAGCACCTCGTAGGCGGTGACGTCGGACGGCAGCTGCCCGGCCTCCCGCGCCGCCCGGACGATCTCCTCCCCCGCCGGCAGCAGGCGCTCCAGGAACAGCTCGTGCAGCGCGGCGGAGCGGCCGTCGTCGTGGACGAGCATCGCGACCAGCCCGTGCTTGGTGACGAGCAGGTCGACGAACTCCCCGACCCAGGCCGTGAGGGCGTCGAACGGCGTCGGACCGGCGTCCAGGCAGGTCCGTGCGGCCGCCGCACACCCCTCGACCTGGTGCCGGTAGACGGCGACGACCAGGTCGGGCCGGGTCGGAAAGTGCCGGTAGACCGTCCCCACGCCGACCCCCGCGCGGGCGGCGATCGCCCGGACCGGCGCGTCGACGCCCGCGGTCACGAACTCGGCCGCGGCGGCCTCGAGCAGGGCGGCACGACTGCGCCGGGCGTCGGACCGGACCGGTTCCCGCTGCACTCCCACCGCACACTCCCTTGCTGACCGGAACACTGTTCCGTATCGTACCCGGAACACTGTTCCGTTTCATCGTCCGCACTCGCCCCGCACAGGAGTTCCCGTGTCCCGAGCGTCCATCGGCATCATGACCGCCCAGATGCAGACCACCTACGACGACCTGCTGCGCGTCTGGCTGGAGGCCGACGAGCTGCCCGGCATCGAGCACGCCTGGCTGTTCGACCACCTCATGCCGATCGGTGGCGACCCGCTGGGACCGGCCCTCGACGGCTGGACCACCCTGTCCGCGCTCGCCGCTCGGACCCGACGGCTGCGTCTGGGTCTGCTGGTCACCAGCAACCGGTTCCGCCCGCCCGCGGTGCTGGCCAAGATCGCGACGACGGTCGACGTCGTCTCCGGCGGACGGCTCGACCTGGGCATCGGCGTCGGGTCCCGCCCGGACCACCCGCTCGCCCGCCGCGAGTACGAGGCGCACGGCCTGCCCTTCGCCGCCACCGCCGACGCCGTCACCGCGCTCGACGAGGCCTGCACGGTGATCCGGCGGCTGTGGACCGAGACCGAGCCGTTCGACGTCGACGGCGAGCAGGTGCGGCTCACCGGCGCGTTCGGCAGCCCGAAGCCGGTGCAGGCCCACCCGCCGATCGTGATCGGCGGACGGGCCAGGGCGACGCTGCGGATCGCGGCCCGGCACGCCGACGTCTGGAACATCCCCGGCGGCGACCTCGACGACGCCGTCGCCCGCAGCGCGCTGCTCGACGAGCTGTGCGCCGACATCGACCGGGACCCGGCGGAGATCACCCGGTCGATCCACCTGGGCGTCTCCTACGACGACCCGGCGGACGCCCGCGAGCGGGTGTCCGCCGCCGTCGGCGCGGGCTTCGGGCACGTGGTCCTGGGGCTGCCCGCCCCGTTCCCGCAGGGTGCCGCCCGCTGGGTGGCCGACGAGATCGTCGCGCAGGTTTAGCCGACCGGATAGTTCGGTCATCTAACTACCATGGCCTCCTCCCGGCACGCCCTCATCTCCGGCGCCGGCATCGCCGGCTCCGCGCTCGCCCTGCGCCTGGCCGCGTACGGCTGGCGGACGACCGTCCTGGAGCGCGCGCCGCGGCAGCGCGACGAGGGGCACAACATCGACGTCCGTGGCACCGCCCGTGAGGTCCTGCGCCGGATGGGCCTGGAGGACGCCGTGCGGGCCGCCGGCACCCGCGAGGTCGGCTTCCGCGTGATCGGCGACGACGGGCGCCCGGTCGCCGAGATCCCGATGGACCCGACCGGGTCGGCCGACGGTCCGACCGCCGAGCTGGAGATCCTGCGCGGCGAGCTGGCCCGGGTGCTGATCGGGGCCGCGCCGGGGTCCACGGCGTTCCGGTTCGGCACCCGGATCACCGGCGTCGAGGACCGGGGCGCCGGCGACGGCCCGGCCCGGGTCGCCCTCGACGACGGCACCACGGTCACCTCCGACCTCGTCGTGGTCGCCGAGGGGCTGCGGTCGCGAACCCGCGACCTGGTGTTCGCCGACGTCACCGTCCGCGAGACCGGCCTGTACGGCGCCTACCTGACGATCCCCCGCACCGCCGATGACGACGCCTGGTGGAACTGGTTCCACGAGACCGGCTCGCGCGGGGTGCACCTGCGCCCGGACAACCTGGGCACCACCCGCGCCATGCTGACCTTCCTGTCCGGGGTGCGCGGCCTGGAGACCCTCGGCGACGCCGACGTCCGCACCGTCCTGCGGCGGACCTTCGCCGATGCGGGCTGGGTCGCCCCGCGGATCATGCGGGAGCTCGGCGACGGGCCGGGCGGGGCCCCGATGTACTTCGACGCCGTCGGGCAGGTCACGGCCCCGCGCTGGAGCTCGGGACGGGTGGTACTGCTCGGCGACGCCGCGTACTGCCCGTCGCCGCTGGGCGGCGGGGGCACGAGCCTGGCCCTGATCGGTGCCTACGTACTGGCCGGGGAGCTGGCCGCCCGCCCCGGCGACACCGCGGGTGCGCTGCACCGCTACGAGGAGCTGCTGAGGCCCGCGACCGAGCAGGCGCAGAAGCTGCCGCCGCTGACGCTGGCCAACCCGCGGACCCGGGCCGGGATCCGGACGCTGCGCACCGCGTTCCGGGCCGTCGCGAGCCCGGTCGGGAAGCGGGTGACCGGGCTGCTCGGGGCCACCCCGACCGGCGCGGTCGACGCGTTCCGGCTCCCGGACTACCCGGCGCCGAGCTCGTCGAGCGTGGCGACGACCGCGCGCAGGTAGCGCTCGACGACCTCGCCCTCGTCGGCGGAGAGGCGGCGGGCGACGTCGTCGAGGGCCCGGACGGCCGGCTCCCACTGCGCGAGCCGCGCGCGGAAGGACTCCTCCCGCGAGCGCACGGTGACCCGGCGGCGGTCGTGCGGGTCGGGGACACGCTCGAGGTGGCCGGCCGCCTCGAGCCGGTCGATCAGCGCGGTGGTCGAGGCCGGCCGCAGGTCCAGCCGCCGGGCCAGCTCGGTCGGCCCGAGCGAGCCGTGCACGTCGAGCAGCCGCAACGCCCACAGGTCGGTCGGGTGCAGCCCCGCCCGCCGGGCCTGCCTGCCGGTGAACTCGTGGGTCGCCCGGTTCACCGCCTCCAGCGCGACGGTCGGGCCGGCCAGCCCCTCCAGCAGGTGTCGTCGCTCGCCCATGCGGCCTCCCGGCGTCGGTCCACGGCACCGTAGCCGGACGGGCCCGGCCGCAGCCGCGGCAGGACCGGTCACGAGGTGGTCACGAATTCGCGACGCCGTTTCGGGGACACCTCCCCGCTCTCGACCGTCGAATGGGAATGAATCCGCATTAACTGATCGACGACCCGCAGGTGACGGCCCTGCGCAACCTTCCACCCGATCGGGTGACGCCATATTTCTGCGCACCATTCCCGACGGCGACCCGACGATTTCCCGGAACCGCCCCGTGCGTAATCTCCGGAATCGTGATCGAGCTGGAGGGGGTCTCCAAGGTCTACCGGACCGGAGCCCTCGAGCTGCGCGCACTCGACGCCGTGGACCTGCACGTCGACGACGGCGACCTCGTCGCGATCATGGGCCCCTCCGGCTCGGGCAAGTCCACGATGATGAACATCCTCGGCTGCCTCGACGTGCCGAGCTCCGGCGCCTACCGGCTCGACGGCATCGACGTCGGCCGGATGTCGGACAACCGGCTCGCCGACGTCCGGCTGCAGAAGATCGGTTTCGTCTTCCAGTCGTTCAACCTGCTGCCGCGCACCTCGGCGCTGGCCAACGTGGAGCTGCCGCTGGTCTACGCCGGCGGGCGCGACCGCCGGGGCCGGGCGCGGCGCGCGCTGGAACGGGTCGGGCTCGGCGACCGCGGCGACCACCGGCCCAACGAGCTCTCCGGCGGCCAGCAGCAGCGCGTCGCGGTGGCCCGTGCCCTGGTCACCGACCCCTCGATGATCCTGGCCGACGAGCCGACGGGGAACCTCGACACCGCCTCGACCACCGACGTCATGAACCTGTTCGTGGAGCTGAACGAGAGCGGCCGCACCGTCGTGCTGATCACCCACGAGCCCGAGGTCGCGGAGTTCGCCAAGCGCGTGGTGACCCTGCGCGACGGCCGGATCGTGGGTGACGAGCGCCGATGACGATCTGGGAGTCCGCGCGGATCGCGGTACGGGGCCTGCGGGCCGGGCCGCTGCGGTCGCTGCTGACGATGCTCGGGATCATCATCGGGGTCGCCGCGGTGATCGTGCTGGTCGCCTTCGGCAACGGTCTGCAGCGCTTCGTCGCCGACGCGTTCGGCCCGCTCGCCAACCAGATCCAGATCACCCCGGACCGCGGTGGCATCAGCGGCGGCGGCACGCCGCGCGACCTCACCGACGCCGACGTCCGCGCCCTGCGGGACCGGGCCTCCGCACCCGCGGTCGCCTCGGTCAGCCCGACGGTGACCGGCTCGGCGCAGCTGCAGCTGGCCGGTGGCGGGAGCGTCCGCAGCGGCGTGACCGGCGCCGACGCCGACTACCTCGACATCACCAACCGGGAGCTGGTCGTCGGGTCGTTCTTCGACGACCGCCAGGCCACGACCCGGGCGAAGGTCGTCGTGCTCGGCCCCAACCCGGTGGCGACGCTGTTCGGCGGCCGCGCCGGCGAGGCGCTCGGCTCGGAGGTGCGGATCGGCCGCACCTCGTTCCGGGTGATCGGCGTGCTCGCCGCCAACGGCCAGCAGGACGACATCGCCGTCATGCCGCTGGGCGCCGCACGCGCCTACCTGACCGGTGGCGGCGACGTCGTCGACCAGATCACCGTGCGCGCGGTGTCCACCGACGCGGTGCCGCAGGCGGTCGAGCAGGTCACGACGGTCCTCGACGACCGGCACCGCATCGACGACCCGCAGGACCGCGACTACACCGTCACCGCGCTGCAGAGCCTGCTCGACCAGTCCTCGCAGGTCCTGAGCTTCGTGACGATCTTCGTCGCGGCGGTCGCGGGCATCTCGCTGCTGGTCGGGAGCATCGGCGTCGCCAACATCATGCTGGTCACGGTGACCGAGCGGACCCGCGAGATCGGTATCCGCAAGGCCATCGGCGCGCGCCGCCGCGCGATCCTGCAGCAGTTCCTCATCGAGGCGATGGTCCTCACCGGCATCGGCGGGGTCATCGGGATCCTGGTCGGCGTCGGTGTGTCCGTGCTGGCCGGGATCGTCCTGCCCCGCCTCGTACCCGACTTCCCCGCCCCGACGGTGTCGGCCGGATCGGTGGTGCTCGCCTTCGGGGTGAGCCTGCTGATCGGGCTGCTCGCGGGCGGTTTCCCCGCCAACCGGGCCGCGCGGATGCGGCCCATCGACGCCCTGCGGCACCAGTGACAGCGCCCGCGACAGCACCGAGGAGCACTTCATGACCCGACTGCGGCTCGCGGGCAGCCTGCTGCTCGCCGGACTCGTCGGCCTCACGGCCTGCACCGGAGGGGACCAGCCGCCGCCGACGGCCGTCGTCGACCGGGGTGTGGTCTCCACCGGGGTGTCGGCGTCGGGGTCGCTGGTGTCGATCACCCAGCAGAACCTCGGGTTCACCGACGGCGGCCGGGTCACCGAGCTGCTCGTGGAGGTCGGCGAGACCGTCGCCGCCGGGCAGCCGCTCGCCCGGCTCGACGACGCCGAGGCCCGGTCCCAGGTCGCCGCCGCGCAGGCGGGGCTGGACCAGCAGCAGGCGTCGCTGGGCAAGCTGACCGGCGCGAACACCGTCGAGGCCGCGCAGGCGTCGCTGGCCTCGGCCGAGTCGGTACTGGCCGCGACCCGCGACCAGGTCGGGGCGCAGAACGCGGCGAACGACACCGCCGTCGAGCGGGCGAGGGTCCAGCTCGCCTTCGACCGCAAGCAGCTCGCCGCGGCCCAGGAGAAGCTGGAGACCGACCGGCGGGCCTGCAAGCGCTCCGGCGGCAGCACCGCGTCCGCGACCCCGGAGCCCACCGCCGACCCGTCCGGCGGCGGGCTGCTCGGCGGGCTGTCCGGCGGGTCCGGCACCTCGGGCGGGTCCGGCCTCGGCGCGGCGACGACCGACCCGGCCTGCACCGCCGTCGCCACCGACGAGCAGGCCGTGACGACGGCGAAGGGCCAGGTCATCACCTCGCAGACGGCGCTGGCGCAGGCCGAGGGCACCCGCGACACCGGCGCCGCCTCCGGCCGGGTCTCGATCGCGAACGCCGAGAGCGCGGTGTCCGACGCCCGCTCGCAGCTCACCGGGGCGAACAACGACGCACCGGCCGACGTCGCGGTGCAGGACGCCGTGGTCGCCGACGCCCGCAACACCCTCGCCGATGCCCAGCGCGCCCTCGACGACACCCTGCTGCGCGCCCCGGTCGCCGGCACCGTGTCCGCGATCAACGGCGCGGTCGGTGACGTCGTGCCCGCCGCGAGCGCCGCGACCGCGCTCGCCCCCGGCACCGACGCCCGGATCCCGCAGGCCGTCGGGTCGGCGTCGGCGGCCTCGGGCGGCGCGGGGGCCGCCGGTGGCGGCGCGTCCGCGGCGGGCGGGGCACCGTTCCTCACCCTCAACGACCTGCAGACCTATCAGCTGGTCGTCCCGTTCGAGGAGAGCGACGCCGCGCGGGTCGCGCCGAACCAGACCGTCGACGTCACCGTCGACGCGCTGCCCGGGGTGAGCCTGCCGGCGACCGTGGTGGCCGTCGCGCCGACCGCGACGCAGCTGTCGGGCGTCGTGAGCTACTACGCGACCGTCGTGCTGAACCGCACCGACCCGCAGCTGCGCGACGGCCAGACCGCGCAGGCCGACGTGCGCACCGAGGCACGCAACGGGGTGCTGCGGGTGCCGAACACCGCCGTCCGGCAGGAGGGCGGCCGCTCGGTCGTCGACGTGCCCGGCGACGACGGCGCCGCGGTGACCCGGCAGTTCGTCCCCGGCCTGGTGGGCGACCAGTTCACCGAGGTGCGGTCCGGCCTCGACGACGGCCAGCAGGTCCTGCTGCCGCAGGCCACCGTCGAGGCGACGCCGGGCCGTCCTGGCGGCGGGCCCGGCGGGGGTGGCCAGGGCGGGAACTGACCGCCGCGGGATCACGCTCGGCGGCCCGCTCGCCCGTTCACCGAGTCACGGGTGTCGGTCGTTCGGTCCCGCAACGATCACTGCCAGGCTGGCCCACGCACATCCGTAGGACGCGGTCCCGGGCCGCATCGGGAAGGAGCAGTCGTGGGCGACATCGCCGGCAAGTTCGACAAGGCGTACGAGGGCAAGGGTGTCGAGGAGCTGGCCGACGCCCCCGTCGACGCGCTGAAGGGCGTCTCCGAGGGCGACGCGAAGCTCCTCAAGGAGGCGTTCAACATCACGACCGTCCGTGACCTGGGCACCAACAAGTTCTTCCTCTGGGCGCAGGCGATCAGCAAGCTCGCGGACTGAGCAGCCCGGTGCGGGGCGGTGCGCGCGTCACCGCCGCCCCGCCCCGCACCCCGCGGCGGACACACACTCTTCACACGGTTACCCCGCGCGGCCCTACCCCGGTCCGGCCCGTACTTCCTAGCTTGTCCCCACACCCGGCGGTCCCCGCCGGTGCGGACGCGCCCAGGAGGACGACATGGCCCAGGATCCATCGGACTACCTGGAGCGACGCCGGCTGCGGACCGGGGCCGCGGGCTGGGTCCTGCTGGCCGGGCTCGGCGTCAGCTACGTCATCTCCGGCGACTACTCCGGCTGGAACTTCGGTCTCGCCCAGGGCGGGTTCGGCGGGTTGCTGATCGCCGGTGTCGTCATCGCGGGCATGTACTTCGCGATGGTGCTGGGCATGGCCGAGCTGTCCTCGGCGCTGCCCGCCGCGGGCGGCGGCTACACCTTCGCCCGCCGCGCGCTGGGCCCGTGGGGCGGGTTCGCGACCGGCACCGCGATCCTCATCGAGTACGCCATCGCCCCCGCGGCGATCGCCACCTTCATCGGTGCCTACGTCGAGTCGCTCGGCCTGTTCGGGATCACCGACGGCTGGTGGGTCTACCTCGCCGCCTACCTGCTGTTCATCGGCATCCACATCGCCGGCGTCGGCGAGGCGCTCAAGGTCATGTTCGTGATCACCGCGATCGCCGTGCTGGGGCTGCTGATCTTCGCCGTCGCCGCGGTGCCGCTGTTCGACACCGCCAACCTCGTGGACATCGCGCCGACCGCGGCCGCCGGGGCGTCACCATTCCTGCCCTTCGGCTACCTGGGGATCTGGTCGGCGGTGCCGTTCGCGATCTGGTTCTTCCTCGCGCTGGAGGGCGTCCCGCTGGCCGCGGAGGAGGCACGCGACCCCGAGCGCAACGTGCCCCGCGGCATCGTCGCCGCGATGCTGGTCCTGCTCGTCACCGGGACGCTGGTGCTCGTGCTCGCGACCGGCGCGCTCGGCGCACAGGCGCTGTCGGAGTCGGGCAACCCGCTCGTCGAGGCGCTCGGCGGGTCGACCGCCGGGGTCGTCGTCAACTACGTCGGGCTGGCCGGGCTCGTCGCGAGCTTCTTCTCGATCATCTACGCCTACTCCCGCCAGACCTTCGCGCTGTCACGCGCCGGGTACCTGCCGCGGGTGCTGTCGGTGACCAACGGCCGCAAGGCACCCACCCTCGCCCTGATCGTCCCCGGCGCGATCGGATTCCTGCTCTCGCTGACCGGGCAGGGGGACGTGCTGCTGAACATGGCGGTGTTCGGGGCCGCGCTGTCGTACGTGCTGATGATGGTCAGCCACATCGTGCTGCGCCGGACCGCGCCGGAGATGCCGCGGCCCTACCGGACCCCCGGCGGCGTCGTCACGACCGGGTTCGCGCTGGTCGTCGCGGTGCTCGCCGTCATCGCGACGTTCCTCGTCGACCCGGTCGCGGCGGGCGCGACCCTCGGCGCCTTCGCCCTGTTCATGCTGTACTTCGCGTTCTACTCCCGACACCACCTGGTCGCCGCGGCCCCCGACGAGGAGTTCGCGGCGCTGGCGCAGGCGGAGGCCGAGCTGACGTGACCACCCGCAGAGCCACCCTCGGTGGGCACACGCACGAGTTCGCCGACCTCCGGGCGCTGCTGGCCGCGGCCACCCCGGAACGCTCAGGGGACGTGCTCGCCGGGGTCGCGGCCCGGTCGGAGCAGGAACGCGTCGCCGCCCAGACGGTTCTGGCCGACCTGCCGCTCGCCACCTTCCTCGACGAGCAGGTCGTCCCCTACGAGGACGACGAGGTGACCCGCCTGATCCTCGACTCGCACGACCGCGCGGCGTTCGCCCCGGTCGCGTCGATGACCGTCGGCGGGTTCCGTGAGCACCTGCTCGACCCGTCCACCGACACCACCGCGCTCGCGCCCGGCCTGACCCCGGAGATGGTCGCGGCGACGGCCAAGCTGATGCGGCTGCAGGACCTGATCGCCGTCGCGCGGCGTACCCCGGTCGTCACCGCGTTCCGCTCGACGGTCGGGCTGCCCGGCACGATGGCGACCCGGCTGCAGCCCAACCACCCCACCGACGACCCGTCCGGGGTGACCGCGTCCATCGTCGACGGGCTGCTGCTCGGCTGCGGCGACGCCGTCATCGGCATCAACCCGGCGACCGACTCGCCGCAGCGCACCACCGACCTGCTGCACCTGGTCGACGAGGTGCGCACCCGCTACGACATCCCCACCCAGTCCTGCGTGCTCGCCCACGTCACGACCTCCATCGAGATCATGGAGCGCGGCGCCCCGGTGGACCTGGTGTTCCAGTCCGTCGCCGGCACCGAGGCGGCGAACACCGGGTTCGGGGTGACCCTGGCGATGCTGCGCGAGGCACACGACGCGGCGCTGTCACTGGGCCGGGGCACCGTCGGCACGAACTGCATGTACTTCGAGACCGGGCAGGGCTCCGCGCTGTCCGCCGACGCCCACCACGGCGTCGACCAGCAGACCCTCGAAGCCCGCGCCTACGCCGTGTGCCGGGCGTTCGACCCGCTTCTGGTCAACACCGTCGTCGGGTTCATCGGGCCGGAGTACCTCTACGACGGCAAGCAGATCACCCGCGCCGGTCTGGAGGACCACCTGTGCGGGAAGCTGCTGGGTGTCCCGATGGGCGTCGACGTCTGCTACACCAACCACGCCGAGGCCGACGCCGACGACACCGACGCCCTGCTCACCCTGCTCGGCGCGGCCGGTTGCTCATTCGTGATCTGCGTGCCCGGCGGCGACGACGTGATGCTCCACTACCAGTCGCTGTCCTTCCACGACGCGCTCTACGCCCGTCAGGTGCTGGGCCTGCGTCCCGCCCCCGAGTTCGAGGGGTGGCTGTCCACCATGGACATGCTGGCACCGGACGGACGGCTCAAGGAGCTGGCCCCCGCGGCGGTCCGTGCGCTGACGGCGGGTGTGGGGTGAGCGCAGCGGACCCGCTGGAGCTGCTGCGGGCCTCCACCCGGGCGCGGGTGGCGCTCGGGCGGGCCGGGGACGCGCTGCCGACCGCGCGGCTGCTGGAGCTGCGCGCCGCGCACGCCGCGGCCCGCGACGCCGTGCACACCCCGCTCGACGTCGACGCGCTCACCGACCGGATCGCCGCGCTCGGGGTGGACACGCTGCGCGCCGCCGGGGCCCCGGCCGACCGCACCGAGTACCTGACCCGGCCCGACCTGGGCCGCCGCCTCGCCGACGGCGCCGACCTGCCGCGCGGGGAGCACGACGTGGTGCTCGTCGTCGCCGACGGGCTCTCGCCCCGCGCGGTCGCCGAGCACGCCCCGGGGATGCTGGCCGAGATCCTCGACCGGCTCGACGGGTGGCGGGTGGCGCCGGTCGTCGTCGCCACCCAGGCCCGGGTCGCGCTCGGCGACGAGATCGCGACCGCGGTGGGGGCGCGGCACGTCGTCGTGCTCGTCGGGGAGCGGCCGGGGATGAGCTCGGTCGACTCGCTCGGGCTGTACTTCACCTACGACGCCCACCGGGGCCGCCGCGACTCCGAGCGCAACTGCATCTCCAACGTCCGCCCGCCGCACGGCACCGGCTACGCCGCCGCCGCGACCACGCTCGCCCTGCTGATGAGCGAGGCGCGGCGGCTCAAGCTGTCCGGGGTCGCGCTCAAGGCGGGCCCGGCACTGCCCTCGGGAGACGCCGGGAGCTGAGCCCGCGCCCGGCAGGTCTCCCTGCGCGCCGTCCTGTCGAGACGCGCGGCGGGATGGACCGGGACCCCCTCCGTCAGCCGCCGACCCGCGGGTGGACGTCGGTGGGCCAGTCGTCGCCGCCCGCTCGCGCCTCCTGCCGGGTCGTCCCGTCCCGCGACGGGCCGGTGGACGCCGCGTCGGCATCGGCGTACTGCTCCCGGATCGCCTCCTGCGCCGAGGACGGCAGCTCGTGCAGCATCGCCTGGACCCGCTCCCGACGACGGTGCACCGCCTGCCGGTCGGGCATCCCGGTCGAGGCCACGAGCTGGGGCTTCATCTCGGGACGCCCCTCCAGCTCACCGCCGGCCTCCTCCATCTCGCGGGCGGCCTGGGCGGCGTCCTTCTCCTCCGACATCCCGATCGGACCCTCCCGACGCCCGTTGAGGAACTGCGCCACCACCGGCTCGTCGGAGGTCAGCAACACCTCACGGGGGCCGAACATCGCCAGGTGCTTGCGGTAGAGCAACCCGATGTTGTCCGGCACCGTCTGCGCCGAGTTGATGTCGTGGGTCACGATCAGGAACGTCGAGTCCGTCATCGCATTCAGATCGATGATCAGCTGGTTCAGATACGCCGTACGCACCGGATCCAGACCCGAGTCCGGCTCGTCGAACAGAATGATCTTCGGATCCAGCACCAACGCCCGCGCCAACCCCGCCCGCTTACGCATACCACCCGAGATCTCACCCGGCAGCTTGCCCTCGGCACCGACCAGACCGACCATGTCGATCTTCTCCATGACGATGTCGCGGATCGCCGACTCCGACTTGCGCGTGTGCTCCCGCAACGGGAACGCGATGTTGTCGAACAGGTTCATCGACCCGAACAACGCACCGTCCTGGAACAGCACCCCGAACAGCTTCCGGATCTCGTACAGCTCCGACTCCGAGCACTTGCACAGGTCGACGCCCTCGATCACGATCGACCCCCGCTCCGGCTTCAGCAGCCCGATCAGGGACTTCAGGAACACCGACTTACCCGTACCCGACGGCCCGAGCAGCACCGACACCTCACCCGCGGGCAGCGTCAGGCTCACGTCCGACCAGATGTTGGCCCGACCGAAGGACTTCGTCAGCCCCTCGACCTTCACCTCGACACCCGTCATGGGGTCACGTCTCCTTCTCGCCTAGAAGTTGCGCAGGTCGGACACGAGCCACCGGCCGTCGACCCGCTTGACCGTGACCTCGGCGCGGCCCGGGGTGGTGCGCGGTGGCTCGCCGGTGCGGGCGGCCTCCTGCGTGAAGTAGAGCAGGGCGGTGACCCGGTCGTCGTCGGCGGACACCACGCCGGCCCGGGTGACGACGGTCCGTGTCCCCACCCCGCGGTCCGGGGCCGGGCGCCCGGATGCCGATCCTGGAGGGCGCGCGGGCGCCGGCCGAGCGCCGCGGCCCCGGTTCACCGGGGCCTGAGCGCGGCGGGCCCGGCCCCGACGAGGCGTAGCGCGAACTCCGCGAGCTGCCAGGCGACCTCGTTCTCCCCCGGGCCCGCGTCGTCGCGGAACCACACCGCGACGCCCATCCCCTGGTCGAGGATCGCGTACGACGCGAGCCGCGGCGACGCGACCGAGAACACCCCGGCGTCGGCGCCGTCGGCGATCAGCCGCCGGAAGCGCTGCTCGTAGTCGGCGCGTCTGGCGAGGATCTCCGACCGGTGCGGTTCGGTCAGGCTGCGCAGCTCCCGGTTGCCGACGAAGGCCTCCACCCGGTTCCGGGCGTGGAAGCGCACGTGCGCCTCGACGGCGCGGCGCAGCCGTTCGACCGGGTCGTCGATCCCGGCCACCGCGGCGTCGTGCTCGCGGATCAGCGCGTCCATGGTGGCGTCGATGACCGAGGCGAGCAGCTCCTGCTTGGAGCGGACGTGCTTGTAGAGGCTCGGCCCGCGGATCCCGACGGCGGCTCCGATGTCGGCCATGGTCGTCGCCTCGTAGCCGCGGCGGGCGAACTCCGCCAGCGCCGCCGACCGGATCTCATCGCTCCGCACGGCTAGCAGTCTATAGCCGTGATGTGAGATGTGGCTCCCGACGCTGTCCCCGGCTGCCGCGATGCTGCTACATGATGGCTAACAATCATTAGCCGATGGAGGAGACATGGCGGTCGACCTCGCCCAGGACGCGCACGTGCAGGACCTCGCGGAGCGGACGGCCCGCTTCGTCCGGGAGGTGGTGGTCCCGGTCGAGGAGGCCCACGGCGGCGTCCTGCCGTCGGACGGGGAGCGGGTCCGGCTGCAGGACGCCGCCCGCGCCGCGGGGGTGTTCGCCCCGCACGCCGCCCCCGAGTTCGGCGGGCACGGCCTGGACATGTGCGGCCGCGCCGCGGTGTTCACCGAGGCCGGGTACTCGCTGCTCGGCCCGATCGCGCTGAACATCGCCGCGCCCGACGAGGGCAACATCCACCTGCTCGAGCGGATCGCCTCGGAGGACCAGAAGGTCCGCTACCTCGCCCCGCTCGCCGCCGGGGACGTGCGCTCGTGCTTCGCGATGACCGAGCCCTCCCCCGGCGCCGGGTCCGACCCCGACGCACTGTCCACCACGGCCACCCGGGTCGACGGCGGCTGGCGGATCGACGGCCGGAAGTGGTTCATCACCGGCGCCGACGGCGCCGCGTTCGCCATCGTCATGGCCCGCACCAGCGGCGTGCCCGGTGACCGTGGTGGTGCGACGATGTTCCTCGTCGACGCCGACAACCCCGGCATGACGATCGGCCGGCACATCCCGACGCTGGACGAGTCGCTCTACGGCGGGCACCTGGAGGTGGGGTTCTCCGACTGCCGCGTCACCGACGACGCCGTGCTGGGTGAGGTCGACGAGGGCTACCGCTACGCCCAGGTCCGTCTCGGCCCGGCCCGGTTGACCCACTGCATGCGCTGGCTGGGCATCGCGCGCCGCGCCCAGGACATCGCCGTGGCCTGGGCGGCGGAGCGGCAGGTGTTCGGGTCACGGCTGGCCGACCTCGGCATGGCGCAGGCGATGATCGCCGACAACGAGATCGACATCGCCGCCGCGCGCGGGCTGGTCCTGCGCGCCTGCTGGGAGCTCGACCAGGGCCGCCCCGCCGGGATGGAGGTCTCGATCGCCAAGACCTTCACCGCGGAGGCCGTGTGGCGGGTCGTCGACCGGGCCCTGCAGCTCAACGGCGGCCGCGGCGTCTCCGGGGACGTGCTGTTGAGCCGGTTCCTGCGCGAGGTGCGCCCGTTCCGCATCTACGACGGCCCCTCGGAGACCCACCGCTGGTCGATCGCCCGCCGCACCGTCGCGCGGGCCACCCGATGAGCCCCGACGGCCTGGACCTGACCGCGCTGGACGCGTTCCTGCGCCGGCACGTCGACGGCTACCGCGGCGGGGTCACCGCCGAGCTCGTCTCCGGCGGGCGGTCCAACCTCACCTACCGGGTCACCGACGGGGAACACGTCTGGATCCTGCGCCGCCCCCCACTCGGCACGCTGACCCCGTCCGCGCACGACATGGGCCGCGAGTACCGGGTCGTCGCCGCCCTCGCCGGGTCCGGGGTCCCCGTCGCACCGGCGGTCGCGCTGGCCGACGCGTCGGTGCTGGGGGTGCCGTTCGCGCTCACCGGGTTCGTCGACGGGATCGTGGTGCGCAGCGAGGACGACCTCGCCACCCTCGACGACGCAGGCGTGCGGGCGACCGCGTTCTCCCTGGTCGACACCCTCGCCGCGCTGCACGCCGTCGACGTCGCCACCGGCCCGTTGTCCGAGCTGGGCCGCCCCGCCGGGTACCTGCGCCGCCAGGTCGAGCGCTGGTACGGCCAGTGGCAGCGCGTCGCCACCCGCGAGCTGCCCGACGTGGACACCCTGCACGGCCTGCTCGAGGCGAGCTGCCCGGCCGAGAGCGACCACGCCGTCGTGCACGGGGACTTCCGTATCGACAACGCCATCCTCGACCGCGACGACCCCACCGTGGTGCGCGCCCTGGTCGACTGGGAGATGGCCACCCTCGGCGACCCGCTGGCCGACCTGGCCCTGCACGTCGTCTACGGCGACCCCGTGTTCGCCCCGGTCCTGGCCGGGGCCGCGGCCTCCACCAGCACCCGGATGCCGGGTGCCGACGAGCTGGTGGAGCGCTACGCCGCGGCGTCCGGGCGCGAGCCGCGGGACTGGGCGTTCCACCGCGGCCTGGCCTACCTGAAGGTCGCCGTCATCGCCGAGGGCATCCACGCCCGGCACCTGCGCGGCGACACCCGCGGCGACGGGTTCGCGACCGTGGGCGAGGCGACCGCACCGCTGGCCGCGGCCGGGGTCGTCGCGGCCCGCGGCTGAGCGACGGCGGGCCGGGCCGTCGGGCAGGGCGCTCAGCGGGTGAGGCGCTCGGTGTGCTCGAGCAGCCGCCGCAGCCGCCCGGCGATCGCGTCCTTGGTCATCGGCGGGTCGGCGAGGCGGCCCAGCTCCTGCAACGACAGCTCCGGGTTGCGGGCCCGCAGCAGGCCGGTGGCCAGCAGTCGCTCGGGCACCCCTGCGGGCGGGTCCGCCAGCAGCGCCTGGACGCGCAGGGTCGTCATCGCCGCGGCCTGGGAGGCGCGCTCCCGGTTGGCGTCGTGCAGCGCGCCGCTCACCGGCACCTCCCCGGTCCCGCGCCGCAGGTCGGGGTTCCACGCCTGCGCCGCGCACGGCGCACCCATCCGGCCGAGCACCGCGCGCACGTCGACGGGGTCGCGGACGACGACGCGGTCGCCGTGGATGCCGGGGCGGGTCAGCGCGGCGACGCCGAGGCGCCGGGCCGCTCCGGTGAGCGCCATCGCCGTCTCCGGGGACGGGCAGAGCAGCTCCAGCCCGGCCCGGCCGCGGCCGCCGAGCGCCCCGGCCACCAGGAACGCGGCGCGCCAGGCCCCGGCCAGGACCGCGTCGTCGCCCGCGACGACCGGCGGCGGCAGGCCGCGTACCCAGCGGCCGGTGCTGTCGCACAGCCGGGTGCGGCGGGCCAGCTCCGGGACCCGTGCGACGACCCGGAGGGACTCGGCGGACAGCCGGACGACGGGGATCTCGAACAGGTCGGTGATCTGCCGGGCCAGGCGACCGACGGCGCGCGCGCACCCGGCTGGGACGTCCAGCACCGGGACCGATGCCGCCCCGACGGTCCGGTCGAGGGTCCCGGCGCAGGCGAACCGGAGTGTCGTCGCCGCCTCCGCGCGTCCGATGTCGGCCCGCGCGGGGCGGTGCCGGAACAGCTCGTCCCGGACGTCGAGGATGTCCACCTGAGGCTCCTTCGGATCCGATCGGCGTGCTCCGCCGGCGCGGGCTCGGCCCCGCGACCGTCGGACGACGCCCCGGCCGAGGGGACGGCCGGTCCGGGACGTACCGCCCTGGCGGGGGCGACGCGCCTCGGACCGGCCGGTGCCGCACGCCGGGCTCCCGGTCGGCGTGCACCACATCCCGGACAACGATCGACCGCCGCAGGACGAGGCGGATCCGCTTGCCCGCCACGACAACCGGGCCACCGGGGACGCCGGGCGCGGCGACCGGGACGACCGGTGGTCGACGGACCGCCGACAGGTGACCCTGCGTGATCCTCTTCCCCGGGTCGGCCCCGGCGCACGCCACCGGTCCGGCCCCGATCGGGTCGTGGACGGTTGGGATCGCTCCAGCCGGGTAGCGCGTCCACAGCGGGCGCGCCCCCGACGGGGGCGCCGCCCGACGGTCGTCGAACGCGGAGGTAGCCCCATGGACGGACACAGCGACGACTACTCGGAGGCCGACCTGGAGGTCGGCACGCCCGAGGACCACGCCGTCGGGGCGACGGCCGTCGCGGTGTCGATGAAGCGGTCGCTGGAGCGGATGGGACCGTCCCGCACCGCCCGCACGCTGCTGAAGCTGAACCAGGCCGAGGGCTTCGACTGCACCAGCTGCGCCTGGCCGGACCCCGACCCCGGGCACCGCTCGGTGGCCGAGTTCTGTGAGAACGGCGCGAAGGCGATCGCCGAGGAGGCGACGACGCGGCGCGCGACCCCGGAGTTCTTCGCCCGCCACAGCGTCGCCGAGCTCGACGAGCGGTCGGAGTACTGGCTCGGCCAGCAGGGCCGGATCACCCATCCCATGGTCCGGCGACCGGGCGGGACCCACTACGAGCCGATCGGCTGGGACGCGGCGTTCCGGCTGATCGGCGACGAGCTGAACGCCCTGGACGACCCCGGCGAGGCCACCTTCTACACCTCCGGCCGGGCGTCCAACGAGGCCGCGTTCGTCTACCAGCTCTTCGCCAGGGCGTTCGGGACCAACAACCTGCCCGACTGCTCGAACATGTGCCACGAGTCGACCTCGATCGCCCTGCAGGAGTCGATCGGGATCGGCATGGCCAGCGTGACGCTGCCCGACCTGCTCGAGGCGGACGTGATCGTCATCGCCGGACAGAACCCGGGCACCAACCACCCGCGGATGCTGACCCAGCTCGAGCACGCCAAGCGCAACGGCGCCACGATCCTCACGATCAACCCGCTGCGCGAGGCCGGGCTGATGCGGTTCAAGAACCCGCAGACCCCCCAGGGGGTGCTCGGACGCGGCACCGACATCTCCGACCTGCACCTGCCGGTCCGGGTCAACGGCGATCTGGCGCTGTTCCAGGCCATCGGCTCACTGCTCGTCGCGTGGGACGCCCTGGACCACGAGTTCCTCGACCGGCACACCAGCGGCTTCGACGCCTGGCGCGACCACGTCGCCTCGATCGATCGCGACGCCGTCACCCGGTCCACCGGGCTGTCCTGGGCCGACATCACCCGGGCCGCGGCCCTGTTGCGGGACTCGCGCAAGACCGTCTTCTGCTGGGCGATGGGTCTGACCCAGCACCGCAACGGCGTCGCGACGATCAAGGAGGTCGTCAACGTCGCCCTGGCCCAGGGCAACATCGGCCGTCCGGGCGCCGGGCTCTTCCCGGTCCGCGGCCACTCCAACGTCCAGGGCGACCGGACGATGGGCATCTGGGAGCGCGTCCCGGACTCCTTCCTCGACGCCCTGCAGGCCGAGTTCGCGTTCGACCCGCCCCGTGAGCACGGCCTGGACACCGTCGACAGCATCCGGGCCATGCGTGACCGGAAGGTCAAGGTCTTCGTCGGCCTCGGCGGCAACTTCCTGCAGGCCGCACCGGACACCGACGTCACGACCGCGGCGCTGACCGGCACCCGGCTGACCGTGCAGATCTCGACGAAGATCAACCGGTCGCACCTGCACGGCGGCCGGACCGCGCTGATCCTGCCCACCCTGGGCCGGACCGAGCGCGACGTCCAGGAGTCCGGACCGCAGTTCGTCTCGGTCGAGGACTCCACGTGCTCCGTGCACTCGTCCCGCGGCCCGCTGCCGCCGGCGAGCCCGCACCTGCGCTCCGAGGTCGCGATCATCACCGGGATCGCCGAGGCCACCCTGGGCGACCGGTACGGCATCGACTGGGCGGCGATGCGCGGGGACTACCGCCGCATCCGCGACCACATCTCCCGCGTCGTGACCGGCTGCGAGAGCTACGAGGTGAACGTCCGTCGCCCCGGTGGGTTCGTGCTGCCGCACCCGCCGCGGGACTCGCGGACCTTCGAGACCGGGTCCGGGCGCGGCGAGTTCGCGGTGTCGCCGATCGAGGTGCTCGAGGTGCCCGACGGGCACCTGCTGCTCCAGACCCTGCGCAGCCACGACCAGTTCAACACCACCATCTACGGCCTGTCGGACCGCTACCGCGGCATCGAGGGTGGGCGCCGGGTCGTGTTCTGCCACCGCGAGGACATCGCGGCGCTCGGGTACTCCGAGGGCGACCACGTGGACCTGATCACGCGCTGGGAGGGCGACGAGCACGTGCGCTGCGCGTCCGACTTCCGCCTGGTGGCCTACGACGTCCCGCGGGGTACCGCGGCGGCGTACTACCCGGAGACGAACCCGCTGGTCCCGCTCGACGCCACCGCGCTGAAGAGCAACCAGCCGGCGTCGAAGTCGGTGGTGGTCCGGCTCGGCGTGGCCGGGAGCGAGGAGTGCGACCCGCGGGGCGCCCAGGGAGCGGTCGGCGACGACGACGGCCACAAGTCCCGGCCGGAGGTGTCGCACCTGTCCTGACCGTGAGGCGTGCCGGGGCTCACCAGGGGACGACCGCTCCGGTGTGGTCGAGGAACTGCAGGCCGCCGTCGTGCGCGTGGCCCACCAGGACCTCGGCCACCCCGCGCGCGCTCTCCGCGACGGTCAGCCGGGCCCCGGGGCCGCCCAGCTCGGTCTGCACCCACCCCGGGTGCAGGAGCAGCAGGGTGCGCGGGTCCTGCGCCGTCCGGGCGGCGTAGCTGCGCATGAGCTGGTTGAGCGCGGACTTGCTCGCCCGGTAGACCTCGTGCCCGCCCCGGGTGTTGAACCCGATGCTGCCCTGCCGCGACGACATGACCCCGATCGTGCCGGTGGGCGGGACCAGCGGGGCGAGCCCCTCGACGACCCGCATCGGGCTCAGCGCGTTGGTCACCATGACCTCGACGAACACCTCGGTGGGCACCTGGGCGGCCGGCACGTCGGCGTCGGTGATGCCGGCGTTGACGAACAACAGGTCGATCCGGCGGCCGCCGAGCCGCTCGCGCAGCGCGTCGATCTGCCCGGTGTCGGTGATGTCGAGGTGCTCGACGGTCACCCGCCCGGTCCGGTCGGCGAGTGCCGCGAGGGCCTCCGGGGTCTCACCACGCACGGTGGCGACGACGTCGAACCCCCGCTCGGCGAGTTCGCCCGCCAGGGCGAGCCCGAGTGAGCGCGAGGCCCCGACGACGAGTGCGGTGCGGTCGGTCATGTCTGCTCCTGGGTGTGGGTGCGGGGGTCGCCGGCGAGCCCGTTCTCGATCCGGCGCAGCAGGACGACGGCCGTGTCGATCCCCGCGGGGTCGTCGGCGACCCCGTCGAGCAGCTCGCTCCAGATGCGACGCAGCTCGCGCAGGTTCTGCTCGGCGCGGTCGGTCGGGTACAGGCGGACCCGGCGCGCGTCGTCGGGGTCGGGCACGCGCCGCACCAGGCCCTTGGACTCGAGGTTGCGCAGCGCGCGGCTGGTGTTGCTGGAGATCAGCCGGGTCGCCCGGGCGACGGCACCGGCGGTGATGCCCGGCTCCCGGTCGACCACGCGCATCACCGCGCTCTCCAGCGGGGTCCAGCTCTGCCCGGCGAACGCGGGCTCCTTCGACGCGTGGATGAGCCTGCCGACCGCGAGGATGCGGTCGGCCAGCTCGAACAGCCGGGTCTCCTGGTCGTCGTCCACGCCGTCACGGTACCCAAATAGCTGTCAGACGACAGGTATCAGGCGATACTATTCGGGTCCGGGAACATCCGCACGGCGGTGACGTCGTCGCCGGCCGGGACCCGGTCGAGGCCGACCATCCGGTCGACGACCATGTTCTGGAAGCGGTGGACGGGCTCCTCGAAGCGGAAGCACATCCGGCCGCCGCGGAAGGCCGGGTCCGCCAGGCCCTGCTGGACCCGCTCGACGATGTCCAGGTCCTGGCGGTTGACCAGGTCCCAGAACGCCTCGAGCTGGTCGAGCCCCGCACGGCCGTCCTCGTCGTCGACGAACTCGGGATGGGTGAGCAGCACCGCGGTCTCCTCCGTCCGGTCGGCGGCCACCGGGCGGTTGAGCAGCACGAAGGCGTGGTTGGGCAGCACCACCAGCGCGCAGCTGGGGAACAGCCAGACGAAGCGGCCGCTGTCCGCGTCGTCGGGGCCGAGCGTGCTCAGCGGCGCCGGGCCGTCCCAGCCGCCTGCCTCGGTGTTGCGCGACACCGGGGTGGTGCACATGCCCGTGTACATGCCGGGGCCCTGCCAGCGGTAGTGGTCGGAGAACCGGGAGACCCGGTTGAGCTCGGGATGCACCCACGGCAGGTGGTAGTACTCCATGAAGTTCTCGCCGACGAGCTTGTAGTTGGCCGCGACGTCGTAGCGGCGGCGACGGCGGGGCGACCAGGCCTCCAGTCGGTGGTCGGCGAACCGGGCGGGCAGGTCACCGAGCTGCTCGCGCAACGGGCCCGGATCGCGGCCGAGGTGGACGAACAGCAGGAACCCCCAGCTGTCGACGGCGACGGGGAGCAGCCCCTGGTCGGCGCGGTCGAAGCCGGTGGCGACCGAGGTGTCGAACACGGGCTCCTGCCCGGCCGGGACGTCGGAGCCCTCGAACAGCGGGGTGCCCAGGCACGCGCCGTCGGTGTCGTAGGTCCAGCTGTGGTACGGACAGCGGATGCGGCCGCGCCTGCCGACCTCACGGGCGTCGGCGTCGAGCAGCCGGGTGGCGCGGTGGCGGCAGACGTTGTGGAAGGCGCGCAGCTCACCGTGCCGGTTGCGGGTGACGATCACCGACCGCCCCGCGACCTCGACGACGACGCAGGCGCCGTGCCGGTCGACGTCGGCGGTGAGGCCGACCGCGACCCAACCGGTCGCGAACACCCGCTCCCGTTCGAGGGCGAAGAACTCCGGCGAGGTGTAGGCGTCGGGCAGCAGGGTCGACGCCTGGTCCACGGGGAGGCGGGTGTGCCGGTAGGTGGCCTCGTCGCCGAACGTGGCTGGGTCGACCGGCCGGGCGGGCAGGGCGTCGTGGGGGGCGGGCGCCGGGCCCGGGGTGACCGGGAGGTCGATGCTCACGGGGGTCTCCTCTCGTCGCGGGGCGGACGGGCTCAGGTGTGGAAGCTGCGTGGGAAGGCGGGGTCGGTCAGCGCGGGCCGGGTGACGGAGAAGGCGTCGACCGGATGCGCCGGCTCCGTGCCGAGAGCGAGGTCGGTGAGCAGCCCACCGATCAGCGCGGCGAACTTGTACGCGTGCCCCGCCCCGATGGCGACGACGACCTGCGGGGTACCGGGCAGGGTGTCGAGGACGAAGTCCTGGTCCGGCGGGACGGTGTAGAGACAGGTCCTCGAGTACAGCTCCGGACCGCGGAACCGCGGCAGGTGCCGGGCGAGGAAGGCGTCGTAGCGCTCGCGGCGGACCGGGTCGGGGTCGAACGAGCGGCCGTCGGCGGTGGTCTCCTCGCCGCCCATGTGCTGGCCGAGCTTGGTCGCGACCTCGCCGTACACCGGGAAGCCGTAGAAGTTGTGCTCGCCGTGCCACATGAAGACCGGGAAGCGGCCGGGCGAGAACTCGGCCAGGTGCGGGGTCGCGTAGTAGGTGACCTGCTCGCGCAGCACGGTCAGCGGCAGCCGCAGCCCCACCCCGGCGAGCAGCTGGTTGGTCCAGGCGTCGGCGGCCAGCACGACGCGGTCGGCGCGCAGGGTGCCCCCGTCGGTGACGACCGCGACCCCGCCGCCGTCGGCCCGGATCGACCGGACCGGGGTGTGCGGGCGGACCTCGGCGCCGTGCGCCCGGGCCAGCGCGACGTGCACCGCGTTCGCCCGCGCGGCGTCGACGATGCCGGAATCCTCCTGGTACAGGGCCTGCTCGCCACCGGAGGTCCGGAACTGGGGCCAGCGCCCGGTGAGGGCGTCGGCGTCGAGCAGCTCGTAGGCGACGCCGTGGCGGTCGAACAGCGCGGTGTATCCCTCGATGTTCCGGGTGCCGGTCGCGGTGCCCGCCCGGGCGACCCGGTCCTCGATCACCAGCCCGCCGGTGCGGGTGACGAGCCGCTGGCCGGACTCCTCCTCGACGGCGGCCCAGGCCCGGTAGGCGGGTGCGGCCAGGGCGGCGTAGGCGTCCTGGTGCTGGGCGAGCCGGATGATCCGGGAGTGGTCCTGGGACGCGCCCCGGTGATGGCCGAGCGCGAACTGCTCCAGACCCAGGACCCCCGGACCGAGCTCGGTGGCGAGCCGGTGCAGCGCGGCCGAGCCGAGCCCCCCGAGGCCGATGACGATCGCGCGGTACGCACCCATCCGTCGTGCTCCTGCCGTTGCGCGGTGTGCTGACGACGACAGGGTGGGCGCCGGAAACCGTTCAGGTCCATCGCAGAATCGGACCCGGAATCTTGTACGTTCTGCGAATGATCGATCGGAGGCTGCGGGTGCTGACCGCGATCGCCCGGCACGGGACGGTGACCGCGGCGGCCGAGGTGTGCCGGATGACGCCGTCGGCGGCGTCGCACCAGATGCAGGCGCTGGCCCGCGAGCTCGGGGTGACGCTGCTCGAACCCGACGGACGACGCGTGCGCCTGACCGCCGCGGCGCGGACCCTGCTGACGCACGGCGAGACCCTGCGGGCGCAGTGGGAACGGGCACAGGCCGACCTCGCGGCCCACCGCGACGGCGACACCGGCGGGGCGCTGCGGTTCTGCGGGTTCTCCACCGCGGCGGCGGCCGTCGTGCCGGAGGTGCTGGGACGGCTGCGCACCGCCCATCCCGGGTGGGAGCTGCAGCTGCGGGAGTGCGAGCCGGCCCGGGCGTTCGACCTGCTCGCCGCGGGTGACACCGACATCGTGGTGGTCGTCGCGACGTCGAGCCTCCCGCCGGTGACCGACCCGGCGTTCGACCAGCGGACCCTGTTCGACGAGCCGCTGGACCTGCTGGTCGGCCCGGACCACCCGCTGGTCGGGCGCGCGGACGTGGCGCTGGCCGACACGGCCGCGGAGCGGTGGATCTGCAGCAATCCGGGACGGGCCTACCACCAGCTTGTGACGATGGCCTGCGCCGGCGCGGGGTTCGCGCCCGACATCGCCCACCACGCCGACGAGTGGGACACCGGCGCCGCGCTCGTCTCCCGCGGGTTCGGCGTCGCGCTGGTCCCCCGCCTGGCCGACGTCCCAGCCCGTCACGAGACCCGGCGGATCCGGATCGGCACGCCGCCGGTGCCGATCCGCCGGGTGGTCGCCGCGGTCCGCGCCGGTGCGCGGCACCGGCCCGCGGTGGCCGCCGGGCTGGCGACCCTGGACGAGGTGTGCCGCGAGCTGGCCGACCGGCTCGCCGCGGCCTGACCCCGGACAGCGACAACGCCGGTCACGGCGGACCCGGACCGCTGATGCGGGACGGGATCCGCCTCGAGGTCAGCCACCTCCACGTCGCCGGGGAGATCACCGTCGCCGAGCTGCGCGCGACCTCGGTGACCCTCGACGGGGCGCCGTTCGACAACGGCTACCGCCGGGCCCGCCGGTTCGATCGGCCCGGCCCGGCGCCCGGATCGTGGAGGTCCGCGCTTACCTCGACAGCGCCATGGTCGCCTGGACCGTCGACCGCAACGAACCGCTGCGGGCGGGCTGAGCAGCGGGAGGGGCGGCGTGGCGGGCACGGACCGCCGTCCCCTCCCGGCCGTGCCGCTCCGGCGACCGGCCCCGCCCACGATCAGGAGTGGCTCGCGCGCCGACCTCCTCGATCCTCTCCTCCGCCCGGTGTCGGGGCGGTGCCGCCGCGCGGGCCGGCGGCGAAGCTCCGCACCAGTCCGGTGACCCGCTCGGCCGCCTCCACGTTGGTGAGGTGCGCGGCCCCGTCGATGACGACGTAGCGCCCGTCCGCCACCCCGTGGGCGACGATCTTCGCCAGCTCCGGCGGTGTGGCCGGGTCGGCGCCACCGGCGATCACAAGTGTCGGGACGGTGATCTCCGGCAGCCGTCGCCGGACGTCGAAGGCGCCGATCGCCTCGCAGCATCCGGCGTAGCCCTCCGGGTCGGTCGCCCCGAGCATCCGCAGCAGGCGGACGGCCTCCTCGTTGCGGGTGCGCACGAAGTCGTGGGTGAACCAGACCCCGGCCCGGCTCGTGATCATCGCGGCCGTCCCCTTCGCCCGGACCTCCTGCGCACGCGCTGGCCAGCTGGAGGGTTCGGCGAACCGTGCGGCCGAGGCGATCACCGTGAGGGTCTCGAGACGGCCGGGGTGGTCGAGGGCGATCTGCTGGCCGATGGCGCCGCCGATCGAGACCCCCGCGTAGTGGGCGCGGCCGATGTCGAGCCGGTCGAGCAGCGCGACGACGTCGCGCGCGAGGCCTGCCATCGTGTACGGCCCGGCGGGTGCCGGGCTCGCACCGTGCCCGGGCAGGTCGTAGCGCACGATGCGGAACTCGTCGGCCAGCGCGTCGACCTGCTCGTCGAACAGGTGCAGGTCGGTGCCCAGCGACGGTCCGAGCACGAGGACGGGGGCACCCTCGCGGCCGTCGATCCGGTGCGCGAGGTCGATCGGGGCGTGGACGAACTCGACCTCCGGTTCGGGCGCGCCCGTCCGGAAGGTCGCGGCGGCGTCCTCGACGCTGAACACGCCCTTCTCCCAGCCGTCGGCGAGCGGCGCGAAGTAGTCGAACGAGATACGTTTGCGCCGGTAGCGCCACTCACCGTCGAGGCGCACGACGCGGTCGTCGTAGCGACCGGCGGCCACGTGCGGCACCCCGTCGCGGACGCAGGGCTGCCACAGCAGCGAGTGGACACGCGCCGCCGCGGGCTCGCCGTCGACGGCGTCGTCGTCCAGCTCGACCTCCAGGTTGGACACGTGGTGCCAGAACGAGGTGAGCCCCTCACGGGCCAGGCCGGCGAAGAACCGGCGCAGACCGACCGGGCCCCGTGCGTGGCGGAGGCCGACGAACTCGCCGTCGTCGGTGAACAGCGAGACCAGGGTGTCCCAGTCGCCGTCGTCGAGGGCCCGGCAGTAGCGCGCGTCGAGGGCCCGGATCTCCTCGATGGCCTCCAGCCGGGCGAGGCGCTGCTCCGCGGTGGTCATCGGAGCGCGCCGCCGTCCCCGGCGAAGACGACCGAGACCGGACCGTCCGGTGACGGCAGGTCCCCCGCGGCCGCGACGATCCGCACCCGCCCGTCGGGCAGCACCTCGACGTCGGCCGTCCTGCCGTCGACGAGGCCGCGGTAGCGGCCGGGCGGTGGGAGCGCCGTCCCGGGCTCGGGACGGACGACGTCACCGCGGCGGGCGCCGTCGACCCGGTGCGGGCGGCCGAGGGCCCGCGCCGCGGCGTCGAGCCGGCCCGACCGGATGCACCGCCGGGCGTGGGTGGACGAGCACGGGGTGTCGACCACGCGCAGCAGCGGCACCACGTGGGTGGTGAAGCCGAACCCCGTCCCCAGGGTCGCCAGCGTGGTGACGTCGCCGGCCGCGCGGGCGCCGAAGGTGAAGTTCGCGCCGACGACGACCGCCGCGGCCCCCAGCCCGCGGGCCAGGACGTCGCGGGCGAACTCGTCCGGGGTCCGGGCGGCCAGCCCGGAGGTGAAGCGCAGGACGCAGACCGCGTCGACACCGGCGGCGGCCGCGAGCTCGGCGCGGTGGTCCACGGTGGTCAGGACGGCGGTGTCGCGGTCGACCCCGAGCACGCGGGCCGGATGCGGGTCGAAGGTGAGCAGCACGACCGGGAGCCCCCGCTCCCGCCCGACGGCCCGGGCGTGGTCGATGAGGCGGCGGTGGCCACGGTGGACGCCGTCGAAGACACCGACGGTCACCACGCAGGGGCCGAAGGAGTCGGGCACGGCGTCGACGCCCCACCACAGCGGGACGACGGGCCGGCTCGGGGTGCGGTCGGGTGCCTGGGCGGCGGTCATGACCGGGACCTCCACGTCACGGTTGCGCCGACGGGTGGGGCGGGCCCCGTGCCGGGGCCCACCCCACCCGTTCGGACTACTCGGGTTCGAGGACGAAGTCGTGGTCCGAGCGGACCTCGTCGCCGTCGCCGGTGGGCTGCGGGTCGAGTACCAGCTCCGGCTTGGTCGCCGAGGCGACGTCGGAGTCCAGGTACGGGTCACCGGTGAAGAACAGCTGGGTGGTGACCGTGCGGTGCCCGGGGGCGGAGACCAGCAGGTGCAGGTGGGCCGGTCTCCACGGGCTCCATCCCGCGGTCGTGGTGAGCTTCCCGGTCGGGCCGTCCAGCGGGATCGTGTACGGGGCGGGCCTGCGGGTGTGGATCTCGAACCGGCCCTGCTCGTCGCAGGCGACGACGCCGCGCAGGTTCCCGGCCGGGGGCTTCTCCGCGAAGCCGGAGTACCAGCCCTCGTCGTCGGTGTGCCAGATGTCGACCGTCGCCCCGGGCAGCGGCGTGCCGTCGGTGCCGGTCACACGGCCGGCGAGGACGAGCGGGGTGCCGGGCTCGTCCGCGCGCATCGGCAGGGTCGCCGGGGACTGCAGCCGGACCTGGCCGTCGAGCCAGAACGGGCCGAGGATGGTGCCGGTCGAGCCCTGCTGGGACTCGGCGGCCACCCGCTCGACCTCGAACTCGAGGTAGACGTCGAGGAACAGCGGCCACTCGCCGGTGTCGGAGACCTCGATGAGCCAGCGCTTGAACGCGTCGAACTCGGAGTAGGTCACCTTGTGGTCGCGGATCGCCGCCCGGATCCCCTCCAGCGCGGCGCCCACGACGGCGGCGACGCGGTCGGCGTCGGCGCCGGTCCCGGGCGTCTCCCGCGTGCTGGACAGACCGAGGCGCGCGGACTCGGTCGCGTTGGCCCCGGCGAGCTCGGCGCCCGACGGTGCGGTGCCCTGGTCGGTGGTGGTCATGACCCGTCCCCCTCCGCGACCCTGCGGCCGAACAGCCGCACGTCGTCGTTGTTGATCAGGTCGGGCACGGTCCAGCCGTTGAGGTCGTACTCGTCGAGGCACTGCTCGGCGAAGCCCTTCATCGCCGACGCGGTGCCCGACGCCTCGGCGGCGAACAGGAGCTCGGCACGCACGCCCTCGTGGTTGCCGGAGTAGTTGCGCTCGTAGAGCTCGTGGCGCCCGCCGAACTCCGAGCCGATCGAGTCCCAGATCAGCTTCATGAGCTTGACCCGGTCGACGGCCTCGTAGCCGTTCGAGCCGCGGACGTACTTGTCCAGGTAGGGCCGGACCTCCGGGGAGAGGAAATCCGCGGAGTGGCTGGGCAGGTAGATCAGCGAGGCGCCCAGGTCCTGCATGATGATCTCCTTGACCCGCGGGTAGCCCAGGGTCATGAACCAGCGGTAGGCCAGGCCGTAGTCGAGTTTGGGCAGCTTCGCCCCACCCACCCACTCGTCGGGGTTGGCGCACATCGCATCCGACAGCGCCCAGAACATGTTGCGCCAGGCGATGACCTCGCCGACCCGGGTCTGCACGCCGCGGAAGTCCTTCGAGCCGGTGACCTCCAGGCCCTTCATCAGCAGGCCGGCGATGAAGTCGAGCTTGACCGCGAGCCGGGTGACGCCGTGGAAGGTGAAGCGGTGCAGGAAGCCGGACCCGGGGAAGAACGTCGACGCCTTCTCCGCGTCGCCGTAGATGAACACGTTCTCCCAGGGGATGAGCACCTTGTCGAGGATGAAGATCGTGTCGTTCTCATCCATCCGCGAGGAGAGCGGATAGTCGAACGGGGTGCCCATCATCGAGGCCTGCTGGGCGTAGGACGGGCGACAGATCAGCTTCATCCCGGGCGCGCCCATCGGCACGGTGCAGACCAGGGAGTACTCGCGCTTCTTGATCGGCAGGCCGTAGTGGGCGAGGAAGTTGAAGTGGGTGATCGCCGAACCGGTGGCGACGACCTTGGCCCCGGAGACGACGACGCCGTTGTCGTTCTCCTCCTCGACGTGCATGAACACGTCGGAGACCTCGTCCGGCGGGCGGTGCCGGTCGACCGGCGGGTTGATGATCGCGTGGTTCCAGTAGAGGACCTTCTCCTGCGACTCCTCGTACCAGCGCCGGGCATTGGCGGCGTAGGGGTCGTAGAACTCGGAGTTCGCGCCCAGGGTGCCGAGGAACGCGGCCTTGTAGTCGGGGCTGCGCCCCATGAAGCCGTAGGTCATCCGGGCCCACTCGGCAATCGCCTCGCGGTCCTTGCGCAGGTCCTCGACCGAGTGCGGGGTCCGGAAGAACGGGTGGGTGACGCCGGAGCTGCCGGTGTCGGTGGGGACGGTGAGTTTCTCGGCGCGGGTCGGGTCGTGCAGCGCGTCGTAGAGCCGCGCGGTCATCCGTACCGCGTTGCGGAACGCCGGATGGGTGGTCACGTCGGCGACCTTCTCGCCGTAGAGGTAGACCTCGCGGTCGTCCTTGAGACTTTCGATGTACTCGTCGCCGGTCATCGGCCGGGTGACGCGGCCGTCGGCGTCGGTGGGGGTGGCGACCGAATCCTGCTGCAGGGTCATCATCGACTCCTTTGTCGTTCGGGCTCGGGGGGCGAGCCGTGCGTGCGCACGGCGTCATGGACGGGGGGTGTGGTCAGCGGGCCGCGGCCGGGGTGATCCAGCTCTGCCCCGCGGGGCCGTCGGCCGAGTCGCCCCACAGGACCGGCTCGTGGTCGTCCCCGAGGTGGTGGAACCGGCCGGTGTGGAACAGGAGCGGGGCTCCGTCGTGGATCAGGAACTCCTGGACCTCGCCCAGATAGAGAACGTGATCACCGCCGTCGTAGGCCTGCCAGGGGGTGCAGGAGATGTGCGCCAGGGCGCCGTCGAGCCGCGGCGCACCGCACGCGCTGTCGGGCAGCCACGCGACGTCCTGGTTCGGCCGGCCCGCGAAGTGCAGCGCCAGCTCCTTCTGCCCCGACGCGAGGACGTTCACGGTGAACGGCCGCCGCTCCTGTTCGACCAGGGCGCACAGGCGCGACCGCCGGTCCAGCGACACCAGCACCAGCGGCGGGTCGAGCGACACCGCGGTGAAGGCGTTCACCGTCGCGCCGTGCGGCGTGCCGTCGGCCCCCTGGCAGGTGATGACGGTGACGCCGGTGGCGAAGTGCCCGAGGCACCGGCGCAGCTCTCGCGGGTCGATCGCCATCGATCGCTCCTCCCTGTACGCTCTGCGTACACATTGCCCGCTTTGCGTTCACGACCACTGTGTCGAGTGGGTTCGCGCTGGTCAACGCCCCTGCGGCGCCCGCACGGACCGGGTCACGATCAATTGAGAGGAATCCCGTCCCAATGACCGACGTGGCCGACGGTGCCGGTGCTCGGGACCGCATCCAGAGCATCGAGCGGGGTTTCGCCGTGCTGCTCGCCTTCGACGCCGACCGGCCCCGGCCGACCAGCTCGGACGTGGCGGCGGCGACCGGCCTGTCCCGGCCCGCCGTCCGGCGGATCCTGCTGACCCTGGAGCACCTCGGCTACGTCGAGCAGGCGCACGGCCACTGGCGGCTGACGCCGCGCGTGCTGTCGGTCGGACAGCGGTACATCGCGACGCACTCGATCGTCGACGCCGCCCGCCCCTACCTGACGCAGCTGGCCGAGCAGACCGACGAGTCCGCCTCGCTGACCGTGCTGGACGGCACGGACGCCGTCTACGTCGCCCGGGTGCCGGTACGCCGGATCCTGCAGGTCGACGTCTCCCCCGGCACCCGGGTCCCGGCCACGGCGACCGCGATGGGGCGGGTCCTGCTGGCCTGGGCCGGGGAACCGACCATCGCCCGGGTGCTCGCCGCGGCCCCCCCGGCCTGCACCCCGCGGACCGTCACCGATCCGAAGGCGTTGCGCGGGATCCTCCGGGAGGTGCATACCCGGGGCTGGGCGTTGGCCGTCGGCGAGCTCGACCCGGACCTCATGGCCGTGGCGGTCCCGGTGCGGGACCACACGGGAGCGGTCGTCGCGGCGCTGGCGTCCGCGACCAGCGTCGGCCGGTGCTCACCGGAGAGGCTGGTCGAGACCGTCCTGCCGCACGTACTGGCCACGGCCGAACGCCTGAGCCGGAGCCTCGGACGACCCTCGCGCGCCCGGTTCGGCGCCACCCGCGACGGGTTCTACTGACCGCGGGTCAGTCGTGCGCGACGAACAGAGTGGCTCCGCCGTCGGCGGAGCTCTCCAGGTCGGCGGCCGCCGCCCGGCCCTCCGGTGACGCCACCAGGTCGTATGCCATGGCCGGGTCCGCCGTGGTCGCGGTCCAGCGGGTCCGTGTGGTTCGCGCCCTGGCGTGCGACCGGCCGTGGCGCGACGTGGCGGAGTACGGTGCGCCGGTGCGTGGGAACCCGGCGGTGAGGGCCCTCGTCGGACTGGTGCTGGTGGGCGCCGTCGGATGCGCTCCGTCCGTGCCGGTACCGCCACCGGCGACCGCTCCGGCGCCGCTCCTGTCCCCGCTGACCGGGCTGCCCTCCGAGCCCGGAGCGAGAGTCTTCGCCGTGAAGATCGACAACACCGCGGAGGCGCGCCCGTGGGACGGCGTCGAGTTCGCCGACGTCGTCTACGTCGAGCCGGTCGAGGGCGGCCTCACCCGTCTGCTCGCCGTGTTCGCCTCGCAGCTACCGGGCTCGGTGGGGCCGGTGCGCAGTGCCCGGGAGACCGACATGGGCGTGCTCGGCGCCTACGGCCGCCCGGCCCTCGTCTTCTCCGGCGCCGCACCGCCGGTCATGGACGAGATCGTCGCCGCGCCGCTGGTCCCGGCCGTGCCCCGCGAGTTCCCGGCGGCGTTCCGGCGTGACGACCGGCGGCCGGCGCCGGTGAACGTCTACGTGGACCTGGCGGACCTCCGCGGCCGGGTGCCGGAGGCGGGGCCGGTCCAGGACATCGGCCTGCGCTTCGGGCCCGCGCCGGACGGGGGTGCCCCCGCCCCGGAGCGCACCGTCCGGGTGGGTTCCACCGCCGTCACCGTCACCTGGAGCGCACCCGACGACGCCTGGACGATCGCAACCGGCGAGGAGATCGCCGTCGCCGGCCCGGACCGGCGGCCGGTGCGGGCGGACACGGTGGTCGTGCAACGGGTGGGGGTCGTCGAGTCCTCGGTCCGGGACAGCGCCGGCTCGGCCTCCCCGATCGCGCTCACCGTCGGCGCGGGCGACGCCGAGGTCCTGCGTGACGGCCGTTCGTTCCCCGCCCGGTGGTCCCGTCCCGCTGCGGGCGACCCCACCCGTCTGACCGCACCCGACGGCCGTGAGGTGCCCCTGCACCCGGGGCGGACCTGGGTACTGCTCGTCGCGTAGGCGGTCCGCCCGGGGCATCGTGCGGCCCCGTTCCACGGTCGCAGGGCGCAGGTGCCGTGACGGCATCGTCGATCGCAGGGATTCCCGATGGACGCCGCCCGGGTGACCCGCGTCGTGGCCGTCCCGACGTACCACGCCGTCGAGCCCGTGCCGTTCCTCCGTTCGCTCGGTCATGCGTTCGAACGAGAACAAACGACCCGGATGGGGACAATTCGGGTACGGTCCGCGACGCAGCACAGCGGCCGTACGACACAGGGGTTCCGACGATGACGACGAATGACAGCGGTCCCGAGCCCGGCACGGCCACGGCGGATCCTCAGGCTCCGGGAGCGGCGACCGCCGCCGACGGCAGAACCCCGCGGGCGACGTGGTCGCTGCGTCTGCTCGGCGTGGCGCTCGCCCTGCTGACGTGGCTGCTGCTCGGGGCGGCGCAGGAACTGCCCCCCGAGGCGCGGATGGTCGCGGCGATCGGTGTCCTGATGGCGACGTGGTGGGTCACCGAGGCCATCCCGCTGTCGGCGACCGCGCTGCTGCCGGTGGTGCTGTTCCCCGCGTTCGGGGTGGTGTCGGTGACCGACACGACCGCCCGCTACGGCGACCCGATCGTCTTCCTGTTCCTGGGCGGCTTCCTCATCGCGATCGCCATGCAGAAGTGGCACCTGCACCGGCGGATCGCGCTGCTGACGCTGCGGGCGGTGGGCACGACACCGACCCGGATCGTGCTCGGCATGATGGTGGCGACGGCGTTCCTGTCGATGTGGGTGTCCAACACCGCGACCACACTGATGATGCTGCCGATCGCGCTGTCGGTCCTGGCGCTGGTCGCCGAGCGTGCCGGGGGCGGCGGCGGCGAGGTCCGTCGCGGCGCCCCGCTCAGTGAGACCATCCGCGACCCGGCTGTGCGCTCGTTCGGCATCGGGCTGATCCTCTCCGTGGCGTGGGCCTCGTCGATCGGCGGACTCGGAACGCTGCTGGGCAGCCCGCCGAACGCCATCGTCGCCGGCTACGTACAGGACGAGCTCGACCGCGACATCAGCTTCGTCGGCTGGATGCAGCTCGGGGTCCCGATCGTCGTGGTGTTCGTGACCGTCGCGTGGCTGCTGATCACCCGGGTGCTGTTCCGGACCACACTGACCGAGATCCCCGGCGGCCGGGAGATGATCGACGACCAGCTCCGGGAGATGGGCCCGGCCAGTACGGCCGAGAAGCGCGTACTCGCGGTGTTCGCCTCCGCGGCGTTCCTGTGGATCGTGCCGGGCCTGCTCACCGAGTTCGACGCCGTGGACGCCGTGCTGCCGTGGCTGGGCGGGCTGAACGACACCGCGATCGCGATCGCCGCGGGTGTCGCGCTGTTCTTCCTGCCCTCCGCGACCATCCCGCCCGACGAGGCCGCGACCGGCCGCCGCGGCGGGTACCGGATGTTGCTGGCCTGGCCCGACGCCCAGGCGGGACTGCCCTGGGGCGTGCTGCTGCTGTTCGGGGGCGGGCCCGCCCTCGCCGGGGCGGTCGCCTCCAGTGGGCTCGACGAGTTCATCGGCACCAGCGTCGCCGGCCTCGGTGTACTTCCGGTCCTGCTGCTGGTGGCGGCGGTGGTGACGATCGTGCTGTTCCTGACCGAGGTCACCAGCAACACCGCGACGGCGGCGACGTTCATCCCGGTGCTCGGCGGGGTCGCGATCGGCATCGGCGCCGACTCGATGACGCTGCTCATCCCGGCGGCGCTGGCCGCGACGTGCGCGTTCATGCTGCCGGTCGGCACCCCGCCCAACGCCATCGTCTTCGGGTCCGGTGTGGTCACCATCGGCCAGATGGCCCGCGGTGGTCTGCTGCTCAACGTGGTCGGGGTCGTGCTGATCACCGGGTTCGCGTTCCTGCTCGGCGGATGGGCGCTGGGCCTGCAGTTCTGAGCCGTCTCACCCCGCCCCGGGGCCGGCCGGCGCGGTGATCCCGCGACGGACGGCGTCGGGGTGGGAGTGGGCGAGCAGGTGCCCCGCGTCGGCGACGAACTCGACGCGGGCCCCGAGCAGCATCCGGGCGGGGCGGGTCAGCTCCTCCGCCGGGAAGATCGGGTCGCGACGGCCGGCCAGGACGACGCACGGGATGTCGCGCCAGGCGGTGAGGACCGCGTTGGGCAGGGGTGCCGGCGCGAGCGAGCTGCGGGTGTGCTCGGGGACCAGCGTCATCCACTCGACGAGGTGGCGCCGGTCGGGCAGCGGTGCACCGCCGGAGAGGAAGGACAGCACCCGCTCGGTGCGGGCCTCGGTGGGATGCCACAGCCAGGGCAGGGCCGGGCGCAGACTCGCGGTGACCCGGGCGGGCACCAGACCGGCCGGGGCGACGAGGACGAGCCCGGCGACCGCCGGGCCGGGCCCGGCGCAGAGCGCGATAGCGGCGCCGAGGGACTCGCCGACGATCGTCGCCGGCTCGGTCCCGACCGCGGCCAGCACCTCGTCGATCCAGGCGCGATATCGGCCGACGAGATCGTCGGCGGGCCTCTCGCCGTGGCTGAGTCCGGGCTGCCCGGGGACGTCCACTGCCGTGACCCGGTGGTCGGCGGCCAGAGCCCGCACGACGTACGCCGATGCAGCGGCGCCGAGGGTCGTACCGGGCAGGAGCACCACGGCCGGCCCGGAACCGACGGTCGTGAGGTGGGTCGGCCCCAAGGGGGTGTCGATCCACCGGCAACGCGCGTCGGGCAGAAGGCGGCTGATCTGCAGGTTGCTCCAGTCGCGCAGCAGGGTACGGCCGGGTTCGGAGCGGTAGATGTCCATCGCGGGGCTGCCCTTCGTCGAGCGTGCGTGTTCTGCTCGCCGACCAGGCTTCCCGGCACACCGAGGCCACCGTAGGCACGTCGAGGCGCGTGAGCGAACGAGGGGTCCGTAAAGATCGCGCAAAGACGCTGCGCACGGATCGTCGTCGCAATTGTTTCGTCATGCGGCGACAACGGTGGCGTGGATCGCATCCGCCCAGCGCGACGACAGCCGCAAGAATCGCGTAGTCTTTGGGCGTGATTACTCGATGCGCCTTCCGAGCCCTGCAGTGGCTCGTGCCGCATCCGGGCACCGATGGTCATCCCTCGTCGTGGGGAGCCATCCTCGCCGGCGTCGCTCCCGACGCCTGAGCTCGCGACTCCGCACCGACAGGCGGCATGTCGCCGCGAACTGACCGCATGCGCAGCATCGCGGTGCGCGGGTTGCAATGTTTCGACACGTCGGCGATTCCCATTCCGGGTTCCGCCTGATACTTGTGCCCGAAATTCGCGCGAGGAGCTCTTTCCCCGATGTCGTTGTTCTGTGTTCTGGCGGCCCTGTGGCTGCTCGTTCCCGCGGTCGCAGTACTCGCGAACCGGGTCGGGGCGCGCGGCGGATGGCTCGCCGTCGTGGTGCTGACGGCCCTGACCGCCGTCGTCGCCACCGGCGGACCCGGCACGCGCACCGAGGCGGTGCCGTGGATCCCCTCGCTGGAGATCGCGCTGCGGCTGCGTGTGGACGGGCTCGGCTGGCTGTTCGCCCTGCTCGTCCTCGGAGTCGGCACGGTGGTGCTGGCGTACTCGACCTCCTATGTCACCGAGGAGCGGGCGGGCGGCTTCTTCACGCTGATGACCGCGTTCGCCGCGGCGATGCTGACCCTGGTCCTCGCCGACGACCTGGTCGTGCTGTTCGTGGCGTCGGAGGTCACCACCCTCTGCTCCTATCTGCTGATCCTGCGGGTGGGACCTGCGGGGCGAGCGCCGGCGGCACGCACGTTGCTGGTGACCGTCGCCGGCGGCCTGGCGCTGCTGGGTGCGGTGTGCGCGATCGTGGTGCGGACCGGGACCACGCAGCTGTCGGCCGCGCTCGCCGACCCGGCCTGGACGCTGGATCCGGTGTTCGCCGGTGCCGTCGCCGTCCTGGTCGCCGTGGCCGCGATGACCAAGGCGGCGCAGTTCCCGTTCCACTCGTGGCTGCCCGACGCCATGGTCGCCCCGGCCCCGGTCAGCGCCTACCTGCACGCGGCGGCGATGGTCAAGGCCGGCATCTACCTCCTGATGCGCTTCGCCGGCGCGGCGTCGGCGTCGCCGCTGTGGCCATGGCTGCTGGTCACGGTCGGCGTGGTGACGGCGCTGCTGGGCGGCGTGTTCGCGTTGCAGCGCAGCGATCTCAAGGAGATGCTCGCCTACTCCACGATCAGCCAGCTCGGTCTGCTCGTGGCCGTCATCGGCGTCGGGACCACGACCGCGCTGCTGGCCGCGAGCGCCCGAGTCGTCACGCACGCCCTGTTCAAGTCCGCCGGCTTCATGACCGTGGGGCTGGTGGAGCGCCGCGCCGGGACCCGCGACCTGCGTGAGTTGCGCGGCCTGTTCCGGTCGATGCCCTGGACCGCCACGATGATCGCCCTGATCGCCCTGATCGCCCTGATCGCCCTGATCGCCCTGAGCATGGCCGGCGTACCGGTGACGCTGGGCTTCGTCTCCAAGGAGTACGTCCTCGACGCCGCCCTGTCCGGAGACGGGGGCCCGGCACTGCTCGCCGCCGTCGGGCTCGGCGCCGCCGCGGTGCTGACCGTCGCCTACAGCGCACGGATGGTGTTCTCCGTGTTGTTCGGGTCGACGACCGCGCTCGGTCCTCCCGGCGGTGCACGGACGATGGCCGGGACGGTCACCGTCACCGCGCTCGCCGGTGCCCTGCTCGGGCCGGCGGTCTGGCTGCTCGACGGCGCGCTGCGGTCCTCGGCGGCCGCGGCTCTCGGGGTGGCCCCGGCGGCGGTCCCGGCCGTCTCCGTGTGGCACGGCGTCACCCCGGCGCTGGTGGTCTCGGCGATCGCCATCGCCCTGGGGACCGTGGTGGCCGTCGCTCACCGGTGGGTGGACCGGGCACTGGACCGGGCGCTGTTCCCGGTCACCGGCGTCGCGGTCGTGGAGCGGCTGCGCAGCGGTGTCGTCGGCCTGGGCCGGGCCACCGGCCGCCCCTACCGTGGTGACGCCCCTGCCCGGCACCTGCTCATCCCCCTCCTGCATGTGTACGCGACTCGTCAACCCACACGCTCACCGAGGCCGTCGAGCTGCCCGCTCCCGGAACGACACACCCGCAGCGGCGACGAACACCTACGGCTGCTCGCGAAACAGGACGCCGGATGCAGGTTCTTCATCACCCAGGTCGTCTACGACGTAGAACGCGGCCAAGAACGTTGTCTCCGATCTGGACTCGGGCGAGCAGGCAGCGCAGGAAGGCACGGCCGGGTCCAGACCTGGCGGCCGCGACCATTGCGGACAGTGGATCTCGGGCAGCGGGCCGACGCGCACTCTTCACCATCGGAGGGCCTCCGCCGTCGACACGGGTGGGGGATATACCGATTCACGGCCCGTCCCCCACCCGTATCGGTCAGGGTGAGTGCGGCTCGTGGTCGCCGTCGTCGCCCGTGGACGGCGGACGGTCAGCCGAGCAGCTGGCGCATCCGGCCGATCTCGGCCTGCTGAGCGTCGACGATCTGCTGGGCCAGTGCCTTCGCCTCGGCATTGGCTCCGGCGGCGAGTTCGGTCTGGGCCATCTGCACCGCACCCTCGTGGTGGGCGATCATCATCTCGAGGAACATGCGGTCGAAGTCGGCGCCGTCGGCGTGCTCGAGCCGGCGCATCTGGTCAGGCGTCATCATCCCGGCCATACCGCCGTGATCCATCCCGCCCTGGCCCGTTCCGCCATGGTCCATCCCGGACATGCCGCCCTGGTCCATCCCGGGCATACCACCGGATGCGGGAGCGCCCCAGGTGGTGAGGAAGGCCTGCATCTGCGCGATCTCCGGGCCTTGGGCCTGCTCGATCTCGGTGGCGAGACGGCGGACGTCGTCACTGCCGGCACGGTCGGCGGCCAGCTTCGACATCTCCACCGCCTGCTGGTGGTGCGGGATCATGCCCTGGGCGAAGGCGATGTCGGCCTGGTTGTGCTCGGCCGAGATCGCCGCGCCCGGAGCAGCGGAGCTGGTCGGGGCGGGGGCCGTGGGCGCGGCGCTGCCGGTGGGCTCTGCGCCGCCGCAGGCCGACAGCACGAGGGCAGCGGTCAGTGTCGTGGCCGCAGTGGCCACGTTGGTGATCTTCATGGGTGGTTCTGGCTCTCCGTGTCGAGTACGGGTGATCGGGGCCGGGATCCGGCGCTCTTCCGCGCCGGGGGCCGATCAGGTCCGCAACACGCAGAGCTGAGCGAGTCGTCTGGGAACGGGCGGCGGCCGCTGCGCGGGTCGGCTGCGGGGGCGCCGACGGGCCGCGGTGATCGCTACCGGGAGCGTCAGACGTCCGAGGAACAGCCACGCCGCGAGCAGGGCGAGCCCGGTGGCAGCCAACACGGCCAGGCACAGGTGCAGTGCGTGGGTGGCGTCGTGCTCGCCGTGGTCGGCCGGCATCGGAGGTTCGACTGCCACCGTTGCCGGTGGCGCGGATGCCTCGACGGCACGATGGTCGCTGTGCCCCGGCGCTGTCGCCGCCACCCCGTGCCCGGTGTCTGCCGTGGGGGGCGGGGCGACGAGTGCGTGCATCCCGATCAGGCCGAGCAGGACAGGCAGGACCAGCAGCACCAGCTGTAGCCCTTCTCGCCTGTTGCCCATGTCGGTCACGGTACCGGGGTGGTCGCCCGGCCCGCGCGCGCTGCCGCTACAGCCGGCCTGCCGTAGACGGCGGGCACGACCGGATCGGATCCACATCCGTCCCGCCATGCCCTCGCCCCGCCGGCCACGTCGGTCGATTGCCTTTGGGGTCAGACCGCTGCACGGGCACCGCACTCGGTGGTGTCGGCACCGGCGAGTCGTGCCGTGCTGCGCGCAGGCGTCAGGTCGAGACGGCGAAGAAGCTGAGCGTCGAGGGCGACGACGACGGTCGAGACCGACATCAGGATCGCGCCGACGCTCATCGGCAGGACGAACCCGACGGGAGCGAGGACCCGGCCGCCAGCGGGACAGAGGCCAGATTGTAGCCGGCCGCCCACCACAAATTCTGCTTCATCTTCCGGTAGGTCGCGCGCGACAGGTCGTCACCGACAGCACCGACCTCGGGTCGGACCAGGCGAGGATGACACCGGCGGAACCGATCGCGACATCGGTCCCGGCCCCGATCGCGATACCCCCGTCGCCCTGAGCCAGGGCAGGAGCGTCGGTGACGCCGTCCCCGGCCATCGCGACCCGACGACCCTGGCTCTGCAGTTCGGCCACCGTGGCGGCCTTGTCCTCAGGCCGGACTCCGGCGAAGACCCGGTCGATGCCGAGGTCGGCAGCGACGGTGTCAGCCACTGCCCTGGCGTCCCCGGTGATCATGACCGCCTGCGTGCCGACGGCGTGCAGGGCCTCGCCCGCCTTCCGGGACGCTGGCCTGATCTCGTCTTCCCGTCGCAGCGCGCGATGACCTCACCGTCGACGAGGGCGTGCAGGACGATCGCCCCTTGGCGGCACCACTGGTCCGCGACCGCGAACTCGGCGGCGCCGTGCTGGTCGAGCAGGTGAGGTCCGCCGACCTGGATCAGCGTGCCGTCCGCGGTGGCCTCGACCCCGACCGCGACCGCGGGGGACGAGGAGAACTCACGCGCCGGCTGCACCGGGCCGGACAGCGCTGAACCGGGTGGCGACGTCCACTGACGTTGTCCCCGGGGTGACGGTCCTCGTTGGCTCCAGCGGCGGAGGTGCTCGTGGTGCCGGGTGACGAGCCCCGCCTTGCCGTTGTGAGGGGGTGGCCTGATCTTGACGGTTGTTCGACGACAACCTCGTCGAGATGGGGTCCGCGGCCGCGTGCGGACACTGCGGCGAGGTCCTGGGCGACCCCGCCGACGGCCCGCTGGCACTCGCGGTCTACGACGGCGCTCCCACGGACGCCGGCCCGCAGATCATCGCGACCGCTGGCGACTACGTCGACGCGCCGGTGGTCTTCCTGCATTACAGCTGCCCATCCTGCTGGACCGCTTTGTCCTCCGCGGTGGTACCCGCCGACCACCCGGACGCCGCCACCACCCTCGGACGACTGACGGTCACCGCCGGGTAGCACGAGTCGGGGGTGGGCAAGCGACACGCTCGCCCACCCCCGGCCTCATCCCCCACCCCAGGGCGCCGACCACGCGGTGCTCCCGACCACGGAGAACAACACATGCCCCTCGACTTCGCCGGACGCGTCGCCGTCGTCACCGGCGCGGGCGGAGGCCTCGGCCGTGCCCACGCCCTCGCCGCCCGCGGCGCACGCGTCGTGGTCAACGACATCGGCGGCACGGTGAACGGCCAGCCGCCGCCCTCAGGGATGCTGTCAAGCTTCTTGGCGTCGACGTGGAGCAGATCCCCGGGGTCCGGGTGTTGGTAGCGGCGTACGGCCTCGCCGGTGACCCGGTCGACGTGGGCCAGGCGGTGCAGCCTGCAGCGGGTCAGGATGAACACACCCCGGCGGGCGCCGATCGACTGACCCCGATCGAGTTCGAGACACTGAGCCTTTGCCAACCTGATCAAGTGTTGGCGATCATGAGGGTCTGAACTGCGGCGATGAGCGCTGCGGCCTGGTTCGGGCTGGAGCGGATCTTGCGCAGGACCTTCCAGGTCTTCAGCTCGGCGTTGACCCGCTCGCCCGGCCCGCGACGGCGGGCGTGCGCGGCGTTGACCGCCTTCTGGTTCACCGACAAGGGTCGGTAACGACCGGTGTCGGGGTCGAGGCGCCGACGGCGCTGCGGGACCGCGACCGTAGGCCCGGCACCCTGGTAGGCGGTGTCGCCGGCGGCCGGGATCGCGTACTCGGTGAGCGCGTCGATGATGCCGTGCTCGCGGGCTGCGCCCATGTCGTGACGGGCCCCGGGCAGCGGCGGGGAGATCCACACCAACCGGCCGACCGGGTCAGCGATGACCTGCACGTTCAGCCCGTGGCATTTGTGCTTGCCCGAGTAGAACCGTTCGACGGCACGGGAGAGATCGACATTCCTGTCAGCTTCGGAGGTGCAACTTTCGTACCGGGACAACACTTGTGGAGCGACAACGACGGGGTGATCGTCACCCGTCCCGGCAGGCTCGCCGGGACGCCGTGAGGGGCGAGCCCGACTGTACGAGCACCAGCCTTGCCCCTGTTGGAGCCGATCTGACGGCGCTGTCATCTTGGTGGCGCGCCAGCGCTGTCGTTCTACCGCCGTCCCGCAGCGGGACGGCGACGAGCGCGAGGAGGAGCTGCGGCCGGTGAACGCAGACGACCCGATGGGGACGTTGCTGGCCTCGCCGGGCGTAGTCCACGACGAGCGCACCGGTGAGGTGGCGGCGACCCTGACGCTTGCGCTTAGAGGTCATTGCAGAAGTCCGGGAGCGGGTACCGGGCGCTCCCAGGGGCGGTGGGAGCATCGCGGGCATGGCGAGGCCTCGGGTGACGACGAAGACGAAGATCTTCCGGATCGAGATCGTGCTGGTCGATGTCGAACCGACCGTGCGGCGGGTGGTCGAGGTCCCGGGTGAGGCCAGTCTCGCGGTCCTGCACGAGGTCGTGCAGGACGCGATGGGCTGGACCAACTCCCACCTGCACGAGTTCGAGATCGACGCTGTGCGCTATGGGATGCCTGATCCGGACTGGGACTCCGGCACGCTCGACGAGGCCAAGACGAAGCTGTTCCGGGTGCTGGCCGCCGGGCAGGACGCGGGCTATGTCTACGACTTCGGCGACAACTGGCACCACGTCCTGACCGTCGACGCAGTCACCACTCCAGAGCCTGGGGTGCGCTACCCGCGCTGTGTCGAGGGGCAGGGTGCATGTCCACCCGAGGACGTGGGCGGGGTGTTCGGCTACCCGGAGTTCGTCGACGCGCTCGCCGATCCCGATCATGCTGAGCACGCCGAGCGGGTCGAGTGGTGGGGCTCGGACCAGTTCGATCCGCACCATTTCGACCTCGCCGGCACCGACCGAGCGCTGGAGCGGTTGGCCTGGTCGCCGCTGGCCGGGTCGAGCGCGACGGCGCGGTCCTGATCCACCGCGAGGGGTCGTTCAGGGCAGACGGCGCAAGCAGATCAACGCGCACGCCAGCTTCAGCAAGGCCTCGATGCTGGTGCGGGAGCGTTCGTAGCGCAGCCCGAGCCGCCGGAACGACAGCAGCCAGGCCATCGTGCGCTCCACGACCCACCGGACCCGGCCGAGCCGGGCCGAGTCTTCGACTCCGCGGCGAGCGATCCGCACCCCGATCCCGCGCCCGGAGAGGTAGCGCCGACACCGTGGGTAGTCGTAGCCCTTGTCGGCGTGCAGCTTGCCGGGACGCCGCCGCGGGCGTCCGGCCTGGCCGCACCGTTCGCGGACGCCGGGATTGGTGTCGAGCAGCTCGGCCAGCATCCGGCTGTCGTGGGTGTTCGCGCCGGACACCGCCGTCTGGCCCGCGACTACGAACGCCACCCCGCCGTCTCCGAGGCCATGATCCGCTGGGCCGCGATCAACACCATCACCCGCCGCATCGCCCGCGGCAAGCCGGCCGCCCGCCAACAGAAGTACGTCTTCACACCCGCGACTTGATCTTCTCAAACACGCTCTAAGACCTTCATCCACAGGTCTTGACGATTGCTCACGGGCCACCTCGGCCAACACGTTGGCCGTGGGATCGGGGATCCTGCCGGCCGCCGGGCTGGGCATGTCCCGGACCAGCGGGCCGCGGATCTGGCCGCCGTCGTGCCGGAGCCCGCGGCCGCGGGCTGTGCCGGGTGCCCGGTGGCCGTGTGGCTGTTCGGTCAGGTGATCTGCCCGGTGAGGAAGCGTTGCATCAGCTGCCGTGCTTCGAGACCGAAGAGGTTCAGCCGGTGTGTGTGCCGCAGCAGGAGGAGGCCGGAGGCGTGGGCGAACGCCTCTGCGGTGAGCCGATTCGCCTCCTCGGCGCCGACGAGATCCTCGGCAGCACCGCGGACCGGCTCCAGCGTGGTCAACAAGGCGGCGTTGAGCTCATGGTTCGCCTCCTCGTCGCCCAGTCCTCGGGGGGCCATTCCCCCAGCGAACAGGTAGAACCCCATGTCGAGATCACGGGGGTTGGCGTCGTAGAAGTCGAAGAACGCCAAGCCGGCGGCGACGTAGCGCCGAGCCGCCCCCTCGATGCCGGCCGCTGCGGTCTCGGTCTCGGCCCGCAACCGTTGCAGCGACTCGTGCAGAGCTGCGGCGTAGAGGTGTTCCTTGCTCGGGAAGTAGCCGTAGATCGCCCCGGTGGCGTATCCGGCCTCCTTGGCGATCGCCCGGATGCTCGCGTCGCGCAGCCCATCACGGGCGAACACACGTAGTGCGGCCTCGAGGATCAGCGCCCGCTTGGCCTCGGCCACAGCATCGGCGCGTGCTGCGCGTGCGCCCTCCGGCATCCGTTCCGCCTTTCCCGTGGATGGCCGAGACGCTACAGTCCGCACAACGTTCATCCAAACGAACATTGTTCAACCACCGGGGGTGGGTCACTGTGGCCGTCGCAGACATCGCTCCGAGCGAGCGGGTCGTCGCCTACACCGAGCGCTTCCGCACGTTCCTCGATACCGACGTCGCCGAGCTGGAGAAGGAGCTGGCCCGGCAGGGCACCGGCACCGCGAGCGCCCCGAAGTTCGATGAGCAGGGCCGCATGCATCCGGCGGTGTGGGAGGCGCGCCGCGAGGTCCAGCGACGCTCGGGCGCCCTGGGTCTCTACGCCCCGCACTCCGGCACCGCGGCCGGGGGCGGCGGGTTCAGCCGGGTCGAGATGCACCACGTCGAGGAGTTCGTCTACCGCCACTCCGGCCTGGGACTGGGTCTGGCGGCACTGGCCTGGACCGAGGGGCCGAACCCCGCGATCGAGCACTGCTCTCCGGCCGTGCGCGAGCAGTACCTGGCGCCGCTGATGACCGGGGAGATCACTGCGGCGTTCTGCAACACCGAGCTCGGCGCCGGCTCGGACGTGCTGCGGATGGCCACCCGCGCGAACCGCGACGGTGCCGACTGGATCATCAACGGGTCGAAGGGCTGGATCACCAACTCGCACTTCGCCGACGTCCTGCAGGTCGTGGCGGTCACCGACCCGGGCGCCGGGACCCGGTCGTTGTCGATGTTCCTGATCGACGCCGACGCGCCCGGGGTGAGTCGCGGGGCCGACCTGCCGACCACGATGGCCGACGGGCTGACCGGCACACTGGAGTTCCGTGATGTGCGGGTGCCGGCGGAGAACGTCGTCGGCGAGATCGGCGACGGCTTCGGCCTGGCGATGTCGTGGATCAACTGGCGCCGGCTCTGTCGCGGTGGGATGTGCGCCGGCTGGGGCGCGTGGCTGCTTCAGCGCGCCGTCGACTACGCCCAGCAACGCGAGGTCGGCGGGAAGCCGATCGCCGCCCAGCAGGCCGTGCAGCACATGCTCGCCGACATCGACGCCGACATCTATCAGGCCCGCTCGACCTCGCTGGTCGCCCAGGCCCAGCTCGACGACCTCGACCCGTACGGAATGCCGCTGCACCCCGGGGCTCCCCGACTGATCAGCCTGGTCAAGGTCATCAACGACGAGGCGTTCTTCCGGGTCGCCGACAACGCCATCCAGGTCCGTGGCGCGGTGGGGCTCGTCCAGGACTCGCCCGAGGAGAAGCTGTTCCGGGTGGCGCGCAACCTGCGTATTCCGGCCGGCACCTCGGAGATCCAGCGCAACGCCATCGCCCGCGGTCTGCTCAGGACCAAGGCGGCGTGATGGCCGTGTCGGTTCCGCTCACGCAGTTCTCGCCGGGTGGTGGCTGCGCGTGCAAGCTGCCCCAGCAACTGCTCGACGACGTACTGGGCTCGCTGCGTACCGGCGCTGCGACCGGCGGGACCGACGCTCGCCTACGGGTCGGTCTCGACCCCGCCGACGACGCCGCGGTCTTCGACCTACCCGGGTGGCACGGCCGGTCGCTGGTGGTGACCTGCGACTTCCTGACCCCGGTCGTGGACGACCCGTACCAGTGGGGACGGATCGCGGCGACCAACGCCCTGTCCGACGTCTACGCGATGGGTGGGCGCCCGCTGCTGGCGCTGAACCTGCTCGGCTGGCCGTCGGACCTCGACCCCGGGCTGGTCGCCGAGGTCCTCCGTGGCGGCGCAGAAGCGGTCGCCGACGCGGGCGCGCTGCTCGCGGGCGGTCACAGCATCGTCGACCCCGCCCCGAAGTACGGACTCGCCGTCATCGGCGAGGCCGCCCACGACGCCATCCTGCACAAGGGCGGCGGACACCCGGGTGACCGCCTGGTGCTGACCAAGCCCCTCGGCGTCGGCGTCATCGGCACCGCCGTCAAGCTGGGACGCGCCGCCGACACCGAGGTGGTGGGCGCAGTCGAGTCGATGACCCGACTCAACGCCGCCGCCTCGCGCGCCGCCGTGGCCTGCGGATTGGCCGGGGGCACCGACATCACCGGGTACGGCCTGATCGGGCACCTGCACGAGATGACATCGGCCGGCCGCCTCGAGGCCAGGATCTGGCCGGACGAGGTGCCGTTGTTGCCCGGTGCCGCCCGGCTCGTCGCGAACGGATGCGCACCGGACGGCAGCCGACGAACCCTGCAGGACGCCCTCGACGCGGGCTGGTTCGTGCCGGGCGAGGCGGACTCGATCTGCCAGCTGCTGCTCGCCGACGCCCAGACCTCCGGTGGGCTGCTGCTCGCCGTCCCGCCGGCCAGGGTGGGCGAGCTGCTGGCAACGCTGCACCGTGGCGGCGACACCGCGGCGACGGTGGTGGGCGAGCTGGTCGAGGGCGTCCCCGGGCGTGTCACTGCCGCGCCGGGCCCGATCGGGAGGAAGCACGAGTGAGACGTCTGGCGTGCGTGACCGGCCGCTTCCAGCCCGTGCACGGACAGCACCTGGAACTGTTCGAACTCGCCTTGCACGAGGCCGAGCACCTCATCGTCGCGGTCACCAACCCCGACACCAGAGCCCGGCACGAGGAGACGACCTCCGCGCACCGCCACCTCGCCGAGGCCAACCCGTTCACCTATTTCGAGCGTCTGCGTCTGCTGCAGGCCGCGCTGCAGGAACGAGGCCTGTCCCGCCACGTCTCGATCGTGCCCTTCGACCTGACCCGGCCCGAGACCTGGTACGAGTACGTCCCTGGCCGTGCACGACAGCTCGTGCGCGCTTACAGCGCCTGGGAACGGGAGAAGGCGAGCCGGCTCTCCGACGCCGGATACGAGGTGACGGTGCTCGACGGCGACCCGGCCACCCGGCTGTCGGCCTCCGATATCCGCGCGCGCCTCGACGCCGACCGGTCGGTATGGGCAGACCTGGTTCCGCGCGCCGTCGTCCCGGTGCTCGCAGAACTCCTCGCAGACCGGGACCGGACCGAGACCGAGGAGGCGACGTGAAGCCCGCGGGATACGGCGAGACCCAACCCCGACTCGACGACGACCGGCTACCGATCGTGCTGGTCGTCCTCGACGGCCTGGGCGACCGGCCGATCCCCCAGCTCGACGGCCGCACACCGGCCGAAGCCGCCCACACCCCTCACCTCGACGACCTGGCCCGTCGCGGCGCGAGCGGCTGGCACCTGCCGTTCGGATGGGGGCGGGCTCCTGCCTCCGAACTCGCCCACTGGGCCATGTTCGGCTACGCCGAGGTGCCCTTCCCCGGCCGCGCCGTCCTCGAGGCCCTCGGCGGCGGCCTCGACGTCGACCCCGACGTCGCCGTCACCCACGCCTCCCTACGCACCTCGCGCGTCGACGGGAGCACGCTCCACCTCACCGGCAGGGCCCGGCCGGACGACCTCGACGACGTCACCGCACTGCTCACCGGACTCACCCCGATACTCGCCGAACACGGCATGACCCTGCAACAGCTCGGGAGCAAGGGCGAAGCCCTGCTGTCCTCCCCCACCCACCACAGCGGCGCCGTCACCGACTCCGACCCGCTGTTCGAGACCTTTCACCCGTGGATGCGCCCGGTCCCGACCGAACCCGACGGTGCGGCGTTCGCCGAGGATCTCACCGCCGCGCTGCTCGATACGCGGGCTTGGCTGTGCGCCAGTGACGTCAATGCGCGCCGCCTGGCCCGCGGCCTGCCCGCGCTCGACGTCCTCACCACCAAGTGGTCCGGCCGGCGAGGAACGATCCCGTCGTTCCTCGACCAGGTCGGGGTCGCCGGTGCCGCGGTCACCAGCACCCGCCTCTACAAGGGCATCGTCACCGCGCTGGACATGACCTCGAGCCACCTGTCCCCGGTCGACGACCTCGAGGAGGACATGGCCGGCCGGCTGGAAGCGGCGGAGCGGCTCATCGAGGACGGGGCCCGGTTCGTGCACGTCCACACGAAGGCCACCGACGAGGCCGGACACACCAAGCAACCCTTCGCCAAACGCGACGTCCTGCAGGCCATCGACCGCGGCCTGGCCGGTCTCGGCGAGATCGCCGAGCGCGCCGTGGTCGCGGTGACCGGGGACCACGCGACACCCTCCACCCACGGCGTGATGCACGCGGGAGAACCGACCCCCCTGCTGGTGGCGGGCCCGACCGTGCGACCCGACGGCGTCACCGAGTGGGGCGAGCTCTCCAGCCAGATGGGCTGGTGGGGCCAGGTGCGGGCCGCAGAACTGCTGCCGCTGCTGCTCGGGCAGGCCAACCGGCCGGTGTTCATGGGCCACCGCATCACCGCCCGGGCGGTGTCCGCGCTCGCCGACACACCCCGGCCGATGCCGCTGCGACAGGAAGCGCGGCCGCACCCGCCGGCCCGGACCGCCGCGCCCGGCCCGACCAGCCGTGACTGACCGGCATCAACGCGCTGAGCAACACCGTGGTCCGGCGCGGAGCGCCGGCATCGACGGTGGCCCGCGCCGTCCGCGGCAGTCAGGTCACCGCCGTCCGGGCGACGGTCCCGTCCTCCAGCGCCCGGGTCCGGTCGTGGTCCCAGCAGACCGGGGTGATCGGGATCCGCTCACGTGATGTCCCGGACGATCTCGCGGAACGCCGGGTCCGCGCTCAGCACCGAGCGCATGGCCTCGGTCAGCTCCGCCCCGGGCATGAACTCGATCGGCCGTCGCTGCTCGGTCGAGGCAGCGACCAGGTCAGGGTTGGTCAGGGCGCAGGCGAACGCGTCGCGCAGGAACGCCAGCCGGTCCGGGGCGAGACCGGGCGGGGCGACCATCGTGCGGCTCAGCGAGACGAGATCGAGCAGCGACCTCAACGTCTCCCGCTGCGCCGCGCCGGCGACCGGGAGGTCGCGGGCCCTGGGCACGCCCTCCAGTCCGGGGCTGTCGGCGTCACCGAGCACGAGCACCGGGCGGATCTCCCCCGACCGGATCGCGCTGACGGTGCTGGCTACCGGCAGGACCTGGGCGTCGGCGTCACCGCGCAGGTATGCCGTGCGGGCCTCGCCCGATCCGGCGAAGCCGCTGATCACCTCGACCGGGAAGTCGAAGATCTGCTGGAGCAGCGGCGGGTTGATGTAGTCGTTCGAGCCGGGCCCGGTGGAGACGAACCGCACCGGGCCCGGGGAGCGGAGCATGTCATCGAAGTCGGCGAAGCGGCTGTCCGCGGCGACGACCACGACGTTGGCTTCGGCCGAGACCCTGGCGACCCAGGACAGGGCGGCCAGGTCGAAGTTGATCCCGGCCGCCTGACCGATCTGGGCGCTCACCGCACCGACCGTGTTGACGATCTGCACCCGGGTTCCGTCCGGCTCCGCGGCCGCGGTGTTCGAGGTCGCGAGCAGCCCGCCGGCGCCGGCCTCGTTGACGACCTTGACGTCACCACCGGTGCAGCGGGCGAGATAGGGCGCGACGTCGCGGGCGTACAGGTCGTAGCCGCCGCCGGGCTCGTAGGGCACGACGAGGTCGATCGCGCGGTCTCGGTAGAACTCCGGCGCCGGGAGCGCGCCCGGATCGGCACCGCACCCGGCGAGGACGAGCGCGGCCACTCCCGCCGCGACGGCGGAGAGGTATCTGCGAGGTGTCATCAGAGCATCAGCCCTTCGGGGAGCGCAATCTCGAACAGCACGTCGAACAGCAGCCAGACGATCAGCCCGACGGCGACGCCGTACCCGACGCTTGCCTGCCAGCTCGCCCGCGCCTGGACCCGCAGAAACGCGAGGGCGAAGACGGCTCCGGTGACAACGAGCCCGATGACGTAGGTGCCGGCGAAGAACCCGACGACCCAGGCCAGCGCCACCGTCCAGGACCGGCGACCGGCCGTGGCGAACACCCTGGTCGCCTCGTCGGAGGGCGGTGGTCCTTCCCCGGAGCGCTGGGCGCGGGACCGCCCGGCCCGCCCGGTGAGGCTGCGGACCAGGTGGAGGCTGCTAAGAGGTCGTTGCAGAAGTCGGGGTGTGTCGGTCCTATGTAGATGGATCTGGTCGGGTGATGCTCGGGGTCGATGGCAAGGGCATCGACGGTCGAACGACTGGTCACCGACGAGCTGTGGGAGCTGGTTGAGCCGCTGCTTCCCCGGCCTCGGCCACGTCGGCGACCGCCGACTGGCTCGACGAGATGAACCGCACTGGCCAGGCCGAGCGGAGCCTGTCGAATCTGCGTTCGGTGCTCGGCAAGCTCGAGACCCTGTTCTTCCGGCTGCTCACCGCAGCCATGCAGTTCTTCGACGAGGCGACCCCGGGCATGGAGTCGCTGCTCGATGCCATCCGTCCCACCGAGGGCGTGATGCGCACCCTGGGCACGGCGTTCGGGAACGCCGCCCGCGCGCGGGCAACCTGATCCGCGCGATCCCGCCGGAGACGTGGCAGCGGATCGCGGACGCCGTGAAGCGGCTCTCGGAGAAGCTGCTGGAGGAGGCCCCGCTCCTTCATCCCATCAGCCCCGACGGCTCCGGCCCGCGGCGCAGCGCCGTGTCGAGCGAGGCGGCCTTCCGCGTCCAGATGGTCGGGTTCACCCCCCCGCAGGTGGCGGTACACGGGCCGATCGACCTGAGCACGGCCGCCGAACTGCGCCAGCGCCTGCAGGAAGCCAGCCGCGGCGGAGTGCTCCCGTTGGTCGTCGACCTCACCGGCGTGAGCCACCTCGCCAGCGCCGGCGTCCAGATGCTGTACCAACTGGCCGAACAGATGGCCGGAGACGGTCGCCGCCTGCAGCTGATCGGCCCCACCGGCACCGCCGCCCACCAGGTGCTGACGCTGACCGCGCTGAGCCGGCTCGCCGACATCGTCGAGACCCTCGAGGAACTCCCGAGCTGAGCGCCCGCGCCGGCGGGGTCCACCGTTCGCTCGACGGCCGGGATCGCGGCGGTTGGTGGCACGATGGGAGGCACCCCGACCCCGGCCGTGCGAGGTGGTTGATGGCAGTGCGACTCTCGACCTCCGACGTCGACGGCCACGACGGCTTCGCGTACTGGCGCGACGCCATCTGCCGACACATCGTCGAGCTGACCGCGAACGCCGCCGGGCCGTCGTCCGACCGGTTCGTGGGAGAGATCGTGCGCAGCATCGTCGACCGGCTGCACGTGGACACGGTCACCGCCGACGCGCACGAGGTCGCCCGCACGGCCCGGCTGATCAGCCGCGCCGACACCGATGACCTGTTCCTCACCCTGCTCGTGCAGGGCGAGGGGGTGTTCGAGCAGGACGAACGGCGCGCGGTGCTCGACCGGCCCGGTGACTTCGTGCTGCTCGACAGCGCCCGTCCGTACCGCGGCCGCCTCGGTGACCGGTCCCGGCAGATCGTGGTGCGCGTGCCCCGCGACCAGCTGGGCGCGTGGCTGCCGGGGTTCGCCGGGGCTACCGGCGTCACCGTCACCGGGACCAGCGGCGTCGGTGCGCTCGCCTCCGGGCTCCTGCGGTCCCTTCCGCTCTATGGTGAGAAGACCGAATCGGTGGCACCGGTCAGCGGATCCGTCCTCGACCTGGTGGCCGCAGCCCTGCACGACCGGGTCGGCGGCGATGTCGAGGGCCGGTCCGTCCGCGCGGTGCACCTGGCCCGGGCACGGAGCTTCATCCGCGGTCACCTGTCCGATCCGGAGCTCACGCCCGCCGTCATCGCCGACGGCATCAACATCTCGCAGCGCTATCTCTACGCGCTCCTGGAGGCCGACGGCACGTCCCCGGGGCGGTGGCTGCTCGAGGAGCGGCTCGGCCGGGCGCACGCGTTGCTGGTCGACACCCGCTGGGCGCGCCGCACGATCTCCGAGATCGCTCTCGCCGTCGGTTTCAGCCACGCGTCGCACTTCACCCGCGCCTTCAAGGTGCGCTACGGGATCACCCCGCGGGAACGACGCGCCCGCAGCTGACTCCCCCGCCGGCTGTGCGGCCTCGTGCAAGAGCGCGTGCGGGCACGGTCAAGATCCGCATGTCGGCCGCTCGTACCTTCAGCTGCACAGGACAGCTCAAGGAGGAGCCGACATGGCCGGACGGTTGGCAGGCAAGGTCGCGCTGGTCACCGGCGCAGCGCGGGGGCAGGGCCGGTCGCACGCGGTGCGCCTGGCGGAGGAGGGCGCGGACGTCATCGCGCTGGACGCCTGCCAGGACATGCGCACGGTGCCCTACGCGCTGGGCACGGCCGAGGACCTCGCGCAGACGGTGAAGCTGGTCGAGGACCTGGACCGCCGCATCATCGCCCGGCAGGCCGACGTCCGAGACATGGCGGCGATGCAGGCCGTGGTGGATGAGGGCGTCGCCGAGTTCGGCCGCCTCGACATCGTCTGCGGCAACGCCGGCGTCGTCTCCTACGTCGAGAACGCCTGGGACATGACCGAGGACGTCTGGGACGAGACGATCGACATCGACCTGTCCGGCGTCTGGAAGACCTGCAAGGCGGCGATCCCCGCGATGATCGCGGCTGGCAACGGCGGCTCGATCGTGCTCACCAGCTCGACCGCCGGCATGAAGGGCTTCGTGCAGATCGCGCACTACGCCGCGGCCAAGCACGGTGTGGTCGGGTTGATGCGGTCGCTGGCCCTGGAGCTGGCGAAGTACTCGATCCGGGTCAATACGGTGCACCCGACCGGCGTCAACACCCCGCTGGTCACCAACGACTTCATGCAGAAGTGGTTCACCGAGCACTCCGAGATGCTCGAGGCCCTGAAGAACCCGCTGCCGGTGGAGATGATCGAGCCCGTCGACGTCTCCAACGCCGTCGTCTGGCTGTCCTCGGAGGAGGCGCGCTACGTCACCGGCGCGCAGATCCCGGTCGACGCCGGCTTCAACCAGAAGTAGGGGACCGCAGACCATGGCCGGACGTGTGACGGGCAAGGTCGCGTTCATCACCGGCGCTGCGCGGGGGCAGGGCCGCTCGCACGCGCTGCGCCTCGCCGAGGAGGGCGCGGACATCATCGCGCTCGACATCTGGTCGAAGCGGGCGGGGCGATCATCCTCACCAGCTCGACGGCCGGGATCAAGGGGTTCGACAACCTCGGCATGACGCAGAAGTAAGCACGAGCAAGACCACCATCCACGAGAGGAGCCGCGCCATGGGGCGTGTGCAGGGCAAAGTCGCGTTCATCACCGGAGCCGCCCGGGGCCAGGGCCGCAGCCACGCGGTCCGGCTGGCCGAGGAGGGCGCCGACATCATCGCCGTCGACGCCTGCCAGGACTTCGACACGGTCGGCTACGCGATGGCCACCGAGGCGGACCTCGCCGACACGGTCAAGGCCGTCGAGGCGCTGGACCGCCGGATCGTGGCGGTCAAGGCCGACGTCCGCGACGCCGCGGCGCTCAAGGCCGCCGTCGACGAGGGTGTGGCCCAGCTCGGCCGGCTCGACATCGTCTCCGCCAACGCCGGCATCTGCACGGTGCAGAAGTGGGACGAGGTGACCCCGCAGATCTGGGCGGACACCCTCGACGTCAACCTGACCGGTGTCTGGCACACCTGTGTGGCGACCATCCCGCACCTGCTGACGGCGGGCGGCGGCTCGATCATCATCACCAGCTCGACGTCGGGCATCAAGGGGCAGCCGTGGCTCGCCCCCTACGTCGCCGCCAAGCACGGGATCGTGGGCGTGATGCGCTCGCTGGCCAACGAGCTCGCCGAGCACAACATCCGCGTCAACACGATCCACCCCGCCGGCGTGGACACCCCGCTGGTGGCGGGGCTGGGCGGGATGAACCAGTTCATCGAGCAGAGTCCGACGATGGGCCCGATCTTCATGAACACCATGCCGGTCGAGGTCGTCGACCCGGTCGACATCAGCAACGCCGTGCTCTACCTGGCGTCGGACGAGGCCCGCTACGTCACCGGACTGGAGATGAAGGTCGACGCGGGCTGCACGATCCGATGACACTGCACGAGTCGGCGATCAACGGATCCGTCCCCGACAGCACCATCGCCGACGCGTCGATCACCGACACCGCCATCACCGGCAGCCGGGTCACCGGCGCAGACGGCGGGTCCGTGCGTGGGGTCCGGGCCAGGGTCGCTCGGCATCTGGTGGGCCGCGAGCGGGAGCTGGATCTCCTGCTCGCGGCCGTCGCCGCCGGTCGCGACGTCCTGCTGGAGGGCCCGCCCGGTACATCCAAGTCGACGCTGCTGCGGGCGATCACTCTCGAGTGGGGCATCCCGCTGTTGTTCGTCGAGGGCAACGCGGACCTCACCCCGACCCGCCTGGTGGGCCACCACAACCCCGCACGGGTGCTGCGGGAGGACTACACCGCGGACAACTTCGTGCCGGGACCCCTGGTGGAGGCGATGCGCAGCGGCGGGTTCCTCTACGTCGAGGAGTTCAACCGGGCGCCGGAGGACACGCTCAACACGCTGCTCACCGCGATGGCCGAGCGCCGGATCGCGGTGCCGCGGGTGGGCACGTTGGAGGCGGCGCCCACGTTCCGGGTGGTGGCGTCGATGAACCCCTACGACACCATCGGCACCACCCGGCTCTCCACCTCGGTGCACGACCGGATCTGCCGGATGGCGATCGACTACCAGGACGCCGAGGCCGAGCGGGGCATCGTCACCCGCCGCGCCGCGATCTCCTCGGCCCGGCTCGTGGCCGACGCCGTGGCGTTGACGCGGGCCACCCGCGAGCGCGACGACGTCCGCCAGGGCAGCAGCGTGCGTGGCGCCATCGACGTCGCCCTGATCGCGGCGCAGCTCGCGGCGATGCGCGACGTGGCCCTGCCCGAGCAGCCCTCGGTGGCGCCTCCTCGGGATCTCCCGCCGGACTACACCGCGCTCGTCAAGGACGCGATGCTCCTCGCGCTGTCCGGACGCATCCAGCTCGACGAGACCACCGATGCCACCCCCGAGCAGGTGCTCCACGAGATCTGGGAGGACCACTTCCTGCTGCTGCCCGCAGCGGCGGAACCCGGTTGAAGAGCGGTCGAGGCCGACTCACCGCTGACCCGCCGAGACCGCCCGGGTTCGGGTCGCCGCACCCGGGCGCTGCGGCCGCTGCGGCGTCGTCCCAAGCAGCTCGACGAGGAGCCCTCACTCTTCCGGCCCTCGGCCGGTGGTGGCGGGCTGGTGCTGTCGTCCGGTGACCGGCGGCGCTCCGCGGCCCGCCCGGCGCGGGCGGGTGTCACCGCTCCGGGGGAGTCCGACGAGGACGCCGACCTGATCGCACTCGCGGAGCTCACCGAGTCCTCGCAGGCCGACCTGCTCGCTCGGGCTCGGGCTCGGCAGATCGCCCGGACCCTCGCGGTGGCGCGCCCACCCCGCGACCGACGGGCGCGGCGCGGCGTCGGGGAGCTCACCAGCCTGCGTTGGTCCGGGGGCTCCGACGAGCTGGACCTCGAGCGCACCCTGGAGTCCGTGGCAGGCACCGCCGTGATCACCGAGGACGACGTGTGGGTCCGGGAACGGGTCCGCACGCGCCGCTCGGTGGTGCTCGTCGTCGACGTCTCCGGGTCGATGAAGGGCGAACGGGTGCGTACCGCGGCGGCCACCGTCGGCGCGCTGGCCGCGGAGCTGGGTCGGGACTCGCTCGCGGTCGTGGCGTTCTGGTCCGACGCCTCCGTGCTCGTCCGCCCGGGCGAGCAGCTGGAGCCGCTGGCCGTGCTCGACCTGCTGCTGCGGGTGCCCACCCGGGGCCTGACGAACGTGGCGTTCGCGCTGCAGGTCGCAAGCCGTCAGCTCGCCGGGGTGCCGCCGCGCGACGCCCGGGTGTTGCTGCTGTCGGACTGCGTGCACAACGCCGGCCCGGACCCGCGCCTCACCGCCGCCCGCCTGCCCCGTCTCGACGTCCTGCTCGACACCTCGGGGGAGGACGACGTCGACCTCGGTCGCGACCTCGCCCGCCTCGGGCGCGGACGGTGCCGGCTGGTGCGCGATCATCGTGACGTCGCGGCGGCCCTCACGACGATCTTCACCGACTGAGGCGGATCGTTCATGCGAGAGACGAACGTGCGAAAGACGAACGAGAGACGAGACAACTGATGGCGAACGGTTGGTTCGAGACGGTCGCGGAGGCGCAGCGGCGGGCGCGGAGGCAGCTGCCGAGGTCGGTGTACGGCGCGCTGTGGCCGGGTCCGAGCGCGGCGCGACGGTGGAGGACAACACGACGGCCTACGGCGAGCTGGGGTTCGCCCCGCACGTGGCCGGGCTGCAGAGCGAGCGTGACCTGTCCACCACCGTGATGGGGCCGCCCACGTCGATGCCGGTGCTGATCTCCCCGACCGGTGTGCAGGCCGTGCACCCGGACGGCGAGGTCGCCGTGGCCCGGGCGGCCGCCGCCCGCGGCATCCCGATGGGCCTGAGCTCGTTCGCCAGCCGGTCCATCGAGGAGGTCGCCGCGGCCAACCCGCAGACGTTCTTCCAGATGTACTGGGTGGGCACCCGCGACGTGCTGGTGCAGCGGATGGAGCGGGCGCGGGCCGCCGGGGCCGTCGGGCTGATCATGACGTTGGACTGGTCGTTCTCCAACGGCCGCGACTGGGGCAGCCCGGCCATCCCGGAGAAGGTGGACCTCAAGGCGGCGCTGAGGTTCGGTCCCGAGGTGGCGCTGCGGCCCCAGTGGCTCTACCGGTTCGCGAGGACCGGGCGGATCCCCGACCTGACCACTCCGAACCTGACGGCGCCGGGTGGCAGCGCACCCACGTTCTTCCAGGCGTACGGGCAGTGGATGGGCACGCCGCTGCCGACGTGGGAGGACGTGGCCTGGCTGCGCGAGCAGTGGGGCGGGCCGTTCATGCTCAAGGGCGTGATGCGCGTCGACGACGCCAAGCGCGCTGTCGACGCCGGGGTCACGGCGATCTCGGTGTCCAACCACGGCGGCAACAACCTCGACGGCACGCCGGCCTCCATCCGGGCCCTGCCCGCCGTGGCGGAGGCCGTCGGCGACCAGATCGAGGTGGTCACCGACGGCGGTGTGCGTCGGGGCGGTGACGTGGTGAAGGCGTTGGGCCTGGGGGCGAGGGCGGTGATGATCGGCCGCGCGTACCTGTGGGGGCTGGCGGCAGGAGGGCAGGCCGGAGTGGAGAACGTCCTCGACATCCTGCGCGGCGGGATCGACTCCGCGGTCCTGGGCCTGGGCCACCGGTCGGTGCACGACCTGACCGCCCGCGACATCGTGGTACCCGCGGGGTTCCCCCGGGCCCTCGGCGCGGAGGAGTCCGTGCGCGTCGTCTGAACCGCGACGTCGACGAGATCAGGCGCGGTCCCGCCCCGCGTGAGCGGAACGCCGTCGCTGTTCGGAACGCCGTGAACAGCAACCACGTTCCGCTCACGCGAGGCGGTGGCCGCCCGGGCGTCGCGCCGCGGTCAGGCGGCCGCGGAATCCCGGTCGTAGACGCACAGCGCCCAGATCACGAAGACGTCCAGGGCGATGATCAGCAGGTACCACACCGGGTAGTAGGGGATGAACAGGAAGTTCGTGGGCATGCTCAGCAGCGTGATCGCGATGCCGACCACCCGGCCCCAGAGTCGTCCGGACATCACCGCGAAGCCCGCGGCCACCAACGCGATGCCGGCGAGGAGATGGATCCAGCCCCACGTCGTCAGGTCGAAGGCGAAGACGTACCGGGGTCCGGCCAGGTAGACCTCGTTGTAGAACAGCGCGACGAATCCCTCCAGGGCGTTGAACACGCCGGCGACGATCATCATGACCGCCGCGAAGAGGCTCAGCCCGACGACCCAGGGCGCGGGGCTCGGCCGCTGCGCGGACATGGTGGGGGAGCGCGGCGGCTCCGTGGTCGCCGCCTGCGGGGGTACCGACATCGGGGGGCCTCCTTCATCGATGCGCGTCCTGGCTCACCGGCGATCGTCGCGCCACCCCGGCCGCACGTCCTCATCCGCGTGGGGTGAGCGGGCGGACGCACCGGTGACGGGGCGACGTCAGCGCGCGGGGTGCCCGGCGAGCACCCGGACCAGGGCGACGCTCGCCTCGCCGATGCCGCCGGGTGCGAGGGCGGCGGGCGCGACGCCGGGCGCGTGCACCGGCGTGCGGACGCGCAGCGCACCGGGCAGCGACCGGAACCGCAGCGGCGGCGGCAGCCGCAGGGCCTCACCGTCGACCCCGACGTCGATCAGCGGCTCGGTGGAGTCGACCGAGAACTCCGGCGTGGTCCACGACCGGTAGCCAGGGAGCGGTCGAGACGCCCGCCTGCCTCGGCGGAGAGCAGGCTCGGCAGGTCGCGCGCCCGGTCCACCGTGACCGTGACCACGCCCAGGACGCCTGCGTCCATCCGCTCGCGGGTGCCGAACCCGTTGAGGGAGTCGAGTCGGTAGACGCCGTTGGAGACGAGCAGGACGTCGGCGGGCGGCGTGGGCCCGCCGTCGGGTCCGGTGTAGCGCAGGTCGGAACGGTCACCGCCGGGGCCGAGCAGGTCGGGCAGGACCTGCGCCGCGGTGGCGAGCTTCGCCTCCCGGTAGGCCTCGGACTGCACGACGGTGGCGTACACGCCGAGTGAGGCGTTGTTGACGAAGATCCGGTCGCCGAGCAGGGCCAGGTCGACGCGCCGCTCGACGGCGTCGCCGTAGGCGTCGAGTGCGGCCGCGACCGCGGCGCGGTCGAGCCCGAGGTCGAGGGCGAAGTGATTGCGGGTGCCGGCGGGCACGCACACGAACGCGGCGTCGTGGCGCCGTGCCACGTCGGCGACCAGCGCCTGCGATCCGTCACCGCCCGCCATCCCGATCACGTCGGCGCCGGCGGCGACGGCCTGCTCGGCGAGCGCCCTCAGGTCGTCCCCGCGCTGCAGCACGACCGGGGTGACCCCGCGACGGTGTGCCTCGCCCTCCGGGTCGAACTCGTCGACCTTCCCGCCGCCGGACCACCGGTTCATGATCAGGAATCCGTTGCTCGCCGGTCCGACGGCCCGGGCCGTGGCGGATGCGTCCGCCGTGTCGTGCCCCAGCGCCAACCGGGCGCCGGCCATGGAGAGAACGACGAGCGCGACGAGGACCGCGAGCCGCAACGGGGAGCCGGAGACGAACAGCACCACGAGCCCGAGCAACGCCGCGGCCGCGACCGCCGCCGCGACCGCCCGTCGACCGCCGCGGTGCACGAGCGCCGTCCAACCGGCCATCACGGCGGCGAGGATCAGCAGCAGCGCCAACGGCAGGCGGACGGGGTCGTCCAGGAAGCCGGCGACGGCGACCACGACGGCCGACACGAGCGCGACCAGCGCGCCGGCGGCCGCGAGACGCCGCCGAGGGGTCGGTGCCGGGTGCGCCGGGGTGGCGCCGACTAGCGGCACGTCCGCCGGGATCTCCATCGCGCTCCGCCTCCAGGCCGGGTGACAACACCGACCACGCTGGGCCGGGCGCGCCGTGGTGTCGTCACCCGGCCCGGATGAGTGCGCGCCCGCGCTCAACCACCCCCGCGGTGGTCGTCGGCCCCCGCCGCCTCCGTGCCCTCGTTCTCGCGGCGCCGCTCCGCCACCTGCACCGCGCTGAGCACGATCCTCGCGACCAGCCCGACCACCACCAGACCTGCGATCATCTGGATCGTCGTGACGATGCGTGTCACCTCGCTGAGCGGGGTGATGTCACCGAAGCCGACGGTGGCGAAGACGGTGACGGCGAAGTAGAGCGCGTCGGTCCGGCTGAGCGTCTCGCTGAAGCTGTCCGGGTACGTGCTCGCGATCACGACGTAGGTCGTGGCGAACAGGAGCAGGAACGTGGGCAGGCCGACGGCGACCGCCTGGAACGCGCGCAGCCGCGGGACGTCGGAGGCCATGATCGCCCGCACCTGCCAGGCGACGACCCCGGCCAGGACGACCAGCCCGAGCAGGAACGCGATCCCGGTGCCGACGTCGAGTGGCCGTCCAGCGGGGCCAGGTAGTAGACGACCACCAGCAGAGCCGCCGACGCGGCGGCCCGCACCACCGCCACGATCAGCATGCGCCGCGGAACCGATGCGCTCAGCCCGTCGTGCCGCTGCCTGGTCATCGGGCTCGCTCCGTCCTCGCTGCCGGTCGGGACCGCCACCCGCAACGCCGAGGCAGGCCGGATCGGCTCGTCGGTCGGGCGGCAGCGGACGGAACACCCGCGACGGGCGACCGGTCGTCATCCGCGCCGGGTGGTCTTCCGGGACGTCGGCCACCACGGTCGGCCGCGTATCGGCGCGCGAGCGGGCCGGGGTGGGGCGGTGCGGGCCCTGCACGCGGGTTTCTGCCGTGAGTTCGACCGGTCCCCGAAGCAGTACCTCCAGCACGTGCGTCTCGAGCGTGCCCACGACGACCTCGTCGTCGCCGACCCCGTCGACGGGCTCCGGATCATCGACGTCGCCCACCGGTGGGGCTTCAGTCACCCGGGACGCTTCGCCACCACCTACCGACGCCACTACGGCGAGCCCCCGCCGCCACCCTGGCTCGCGCGCTGCGCTGAGGGCGGAGCGGCCCGTCGGTGGCCGCCGTTTCCGCACCGGGCGCCTCGCCGGAAACGTCTCTGCGACGACGCCGGGGCTCCCTAGCGTCATGGCGGCGCCATCGTCCCTGGTGGACCCGGCGCACCAGGAGATCGCCGCGAGCACCGGATGGGAGCACACCGTCGATGTCGACACTGCTGACCGGCCCCGATCGAGTCACGGACCACCCCGGACAGCTCGGAGGCGACAGCACACGCACGGCGGCCGTCCGGTCCGACCAGAGCCGGATCACCCTGCTCCAGGACCAGGTCGAAGGCCTGACCCGCGCCCTGCGTAACCGCGACACGATCGGGCAGGCCAAGGGCATCCTGGTCGCCCACTACGACATCGGCCCCGACGAGGCGTTCACGCTGCTGGTCCAGGTCTCCCCGCACTCCGACACCAAGCTCGCCGAGCTCGCGACGGTCGTCGTCGCCGGGGTCCGCGAACGCGGTCCGGCGCAGCATTGCCGGGTCGTGACCGAGGTCCTGGAGAGCCTGCTCGACCAGACCCAGCGGACCCGGCACCCACCCCGCCGCGGTGGAGTTCGTGCGCGCGTTCGTGAGCACCGGCAAGCCGGTCGCCTCGATCTGTCACGGCCCCTGGACCCTCGCCGAGGCCGACGTGATCCGCGGTCGGCGACTGACGTCGTGGGCCTCGATCCGCACCGACCTGCGCAACGCCGGTGCCGAGGTCGTCGACGACGAGGTCTGCGTCGACGGCCAGTTCATCACCAGCCGGTCACCGTTCGACCTGCCCGCGTTCTGCGCGGCGATCGTCGAACAGTTCGCGGCCGTCCCGGCTGCGAACTGACCCACCACCGACCGCCACCTTTCTACGACTCCGCCGCCGCACCGCCGGCACGGCTCGTCGGGTTCTTCGTCTACGCCACCGGCGAGGACACCTTCGGCCGCGACCTCGGCGTCCTCGCCACGCTGATCGGGCGCGGCAGGCTCGACCCGCAGCTGGGCTCGGTCCGTGACTGGGCGGAGATCGCCGACGCCGTCGAGGCGCTGTGCCTGCGCACGGCCACCGGGAAGGCAGTACTGACCGAGCCGACGGGCGCCGGATGACGTTGGAACGGTAGAAGGGGAGAAGGGAATTGTGACATGACAATCCAGAAGGAGTCGGACTCCTCCCGTCGGTGACGCCGTCGGCGATCGACTCCATGGCCGGGAATGAGGGCCGGAAGTCGCGGCTCTCATCCCAGCCGAGGACGCGGAAGGAAGTGATCGCGGATGCGACGAATCGCGCTGGCAAGGGGGGAAACCGTCCCCGTTCTGGGCCAGGGCACCTGGGGATGGGGCGAGGACCCCGGTCGCCGCGGCGACGAGGTCGCGGCCCTGCGCACCGGCCTGGACCTGGGCATGGCCCTGGTCGATACCGCCGAGATGTACGCCGGCGGCGGTGCGGAGGAGGTGCTCGGTGAGGCACTGGCGGGCCGCCGCGACGAGGCCTTCGTCGTCAGCAAGGTACTGCCGTCGAACGCGTCCCTTGCCGGCGCGATCGCGGCCTGCGAGCGCAGTCTGGAACGCCTGGGCACCGACCGGATCGATCTCTACCTGCTGCACTGGCAAGGCAGGCACCCCCTGGAGGACACCCTCGAGGCCTTCCAGCACCTGATCGAGGTCGGGAAGATCCGGTACTGGGGCGTCAGCAACTTCGACCACGCCGCCCTCACCGAGCTCCGGGACGTGCCGGGCAGCGAAGGACTGGCCACGGACCAGGTGCTGTACAACCTGTCGCGGCGGGGGCCGGAATACGACCTGCTGCCGTGGTGCGCCGACCACGAACTGCCGGTGATGGCGTACTCGCCGATCGAGCAGGGGCGCATCCTCGGCGACGCGACACTCGGCGAGGTCGCGGCCGCCCACGGCATCAGCCCCGCTGCGGCGGCCCTGGCGTGGGTGCTGCGCCGCGACTCACTGTGCACCATCCCCAAGGCGAGCAGCCCGCAGCACGTGCGCGACAACGCCACGGCACTGGACGCGAAGCTGACCCGCGAGGACCTGGATGCTCTCGACCGTGCCTTCCCGCCGCCGAGCGGTCCGCGACGACTGGAAATCCTGTGATCCTGCCCGGGGGGGTCAGCGCGACGACCACCAGGAAGCCTGGGGCAGAAAATCAGACCGAGATCGTAGAAGAGCCACCGACCCACTCACCGACCGAGTGCCACGGCGCCGGGTCGGACAGGGCAGAGGGGTGCCGAGCCGGACGGGGGCCCTGAGGTGAAACGGATCAGGACCTGTTGGACCGGATCCAACACCTGGTGAAGCGGGAGACGTCGCTGCGCGCCCGGCGTGGCGACGGCCGGCTGAGCGGTCACGACGAAGCCGAACGCCTCCGAGCGACCTACGGCTACCGCGCACTCCAACGCCGCGACGAAGTCGGCCACGACGACGAGACCGGCGAAGCCGCTTCCGCGTCCTCGTCCGCGTCCTGACCGAGACCGGAGCGGTCCGTCGCAGCACCATCTGACCCCCGCGGACTGCGACATACGCAGCGACGTCAGACAGAAGGAGGAAACGATGAGCAAAGTGGTGGACGCCGCGACGACCGTGCCGAGATGGGCGGTCAAGGCGCTGCGAGGGCTGACCGGGGCCACCGACCAGCGTCCCGACGTCGGCGCCGAGCTGCGGGAGCGCACCGGAGGACGGGGCCCGGACGTGTGCATCGAGGCCGTCGGCCAGGAGGCGCACACCCACGGCCCGGAGTACCTCTACGACAAGGTCAAGCAGCAGCTACGGCTGGAGAACGACCGGCCGATCGCGATCCGCGAGGCGATCATGTCGTGCCGCAAGGGCGGGTCGGTGTTCTCCCTCGGGGTGTTCGCCGGGCTGGTCGACAAGTTCCCGCTCGGCGCGTTGATGAACAAGGGACTGACCCTGCGCGGCGCGCAGCAACACGGGCAGCGCTACCTGCCGATGCTGCTCGGCCGCATAGCCAACGGAGAGATCACCACCAGCCACCTGGCCACCCACGTCATGTCGTTGGACGACGGCCCACGCGGCTACGACATGTTCAAGAACAAGAAAGACGGCTGCGTCCGAGCGGTCTTCCAACCCTGACCTCGATAGCGACCGTGACGCCAGCCGGCGAGGTCGACGGAGCCGCCCTGGGTGCTGTAGAGACTCTTGGCCTTGGAAACGAGGATGGAGTCATGTCGTCAGATCGAACTGCGGGGAAGCCGACGACGCGGCGGTACTCGCGGGAGGAGAAGGCCGCGGCGGTGCGGATGGTCCGCACCCTGCGCGCCGAGCTGGGACACGATCACGGTGTGGTGAAGGGGGTGGCCGATCAGCTCGGCTACGGCGCAGAGTCGGTGCTGTTGTGGCTGCGCCAAGCCGACCTCGACGACGGCCACCAGCCCGGTGTGACCACCGACGAGGCAGCCCGGGTACGCGAGCTCGAGCAAGAGGTCCGCGAACTGCACCGGGCCAATGAGGTGCTCAAGCGCACCGGGTCGATCCCGGCGTAGACCCGGACGCGGATGGTGCCACGCGGAAGCGTGGTGATGCTGCCCCGGGCGCGAGCCGTGCTCGCGGGCTGTCGACCTGCCATGCAGTCAACGCTAGGACCGACTCGCACCACGTTTGATGCACGAAATCTGTCTCAAGATCAGAGCTGATCAGCGTTTCCGCTGGTCAGGTGGTGGAGCGGGCGACGGGAATCGAACCCGCGTAGCCAGTTTGGAAGACTGGGGCTCTACCATTGAGCTACGCCCGCATGCCCCGATCTCGTCGATCAGGACCCCCGCAGCGTATCCCACTCCGACCCCGTGAACACCCCCGCCCCCGGGTGCGTACACAACGAGGACAGGGACGTTCAGGAGGTTCGCAGACACCGATGAAAGCGCCCCACCGCAGGTTGCGCTCCGTCGACGCGCGCCCCGCCGAACCCGGGCTCGACTCCGAGCCGGGGCTCCGCGCCGCGTACACCGCGCACGGAGCCGAGCTCTACCGCTATGCCCTGCGCCAGCTGGGCGACGAGGGTGCAGCCCAGGAGTCCGTGCAGGAGGTCTTCCTGCGCGCCTGGCGTCGTGCCGACTCGTACGACCCGTCGGTCGCGAGCCTGCGGGTGTGGCTGTTCGCCATCGCGCGCAACGTGGTCATCGACGAGATCCGCCGGGTGAGCGTGCGACCCTGGCGTCGTCAGCTCACCGACGAGCCCGAGACCGGGAACGACTCCATCGGTCCCGCCGACGACGCCCTCGTCGACGGCTGGCTGGTCGAGGAGGCGTTGCGGCGGCTCCGGCCCGAGCACCGGCAGGCGATCGTCGAGGCGTACCTGCGGGGGCGTCCACACGCCGAGATCGCCGCGGAGGCGGGGGTGCCCGTCGGGACGATCCGCAGCCGGGTCTTCTACGGGCTGAAGGCGTTGCGACTGGCGATGGACGAGATGGGGGTGGAACCGTGACTCCGGACGAGCACCGGGCGATGCGGGAGTCGTTGGGTGACCACGCGATGGGCAGGCTGGAGGGCGACGAGCTGGCGACCCTCGAGGCCCATCTGCAGGGCTGTCCGGCGTGCCGCGAGGAGCTGGCCGAGGTCTCGAGTGTGCTGCCCGCGCTGGGCCGGGTCGCCCCCGACCGGCTCGACCACACTCCCGCTCCCCCACCGGATCTGGGCGACCGGATCGTGGCGGCGGCGCGGGCCGAGCGCGCGGCGTCGGCCGCGGCCCGGGCACGGAACCGGTGGGCCCCGGTCGCGGCGGCGGCCGCGGCGGCGCTGCTCGTCGGCGGCGTCGCCGGGTACCTGGTCGGCGACCACGACGGGATCCCCCGCGAGCCGGTCGCGGTCCAGGCGATGGATCCCGCGGTGCAGGCCACGGCGGTCGCGATCCCGCACACCTGGGGCGTGGAGATCGTGCTGGACGGCGACGGGTTCCGCTCCGGTGCGACCTACCGCGTCGTCGTCGAGGCCGAGGACGGGCGTGAGGTGAGCGCGGGCGAGTTCATCGGCACGGGCACCGCCCCGATGGTGTGCAACCTCAACTCCTCGGTGCTGCGGGCCGACGCGGAGGAGTTCCGGGTCGTCGACGGCGCCGGGTCCACGGTGCTGCGCGGCAGCCTGGCTACCTGACGCGGCGGGCGGCGTTGGCGACCAGCCCGAGCAGGAACAGGGTGCTGACCAGCGCCGTCCCGCCCGCCGACACCAGCGGCAGCTGCTGACCCGTCACCGGGAGCAGACCGACGACGTAGCCGACGTTCATCACGGCCTGCACGACCACCCAGGTCGCGGTCGCCGCCGTCACCAGCCGCAGGAAGGTGTCCCGGGTGCGGGCGGCGACGCGCAGCCCGACCCAGGCGAGCAGCAGGTACAGCGCCAGCACGGCGAGCCCGCCGACCAGCCCGAGCTCCTCACCGATGACGGCGAAGATGAAGTCGTTCGCGGCGTTGGGCAGGTAGTCCCACTTCGCGCGCCCCTGGCCGAGGCCGGTGCCGAACAGGCCGCCGTCGGCGAGGGACAGCAGCGCCTGGCGGGACTGGTAGCCGGCGCCGAGCTCGTCGCCGGCGCCCAGGAAGGTGCTGATCCGGTCGCGGCGGTAGTCCGCGGTGAGCCCCAGGACGGCGACGCCGAGCAGCGCCCCGCCGGACAGGCCCGCGAGCAACACCAGCGGCGCACCGGCGAAGAACAGCAGCGACAGCACGATGACGCCGAGCGCCACCGTCGTGCTGAGCGCGGGTTGCAGCATGAGCAGTGCCCCGGCCAGCAGGGCGACCGGCACCAGGGGGAGGACGGCGTAGCGGCCGTGGCGCACGGCGCGCCCGCGCAACGCGAGCACGTGCGCGCCCCACAGCAGGAGCACGACCTTCGCCGCCTCGCCCGGCTGCACGGTGAACCCGGCGACCGAGATCCACCGGCGGGCACCGCCGCGGACCTCGCCGATGCCGGGGACCAGCACCAGCACCAGCGCGGTGAGACAGGCGAACAGCAGCCACGGTGTCCACCGTCGCAACCGGGCCGGTGACACCCACATCCCGAGTGCGAACGCGCCGATCCCGAGCAGCAGGAAGATCAGGTGGCGGACGAAGACGGTGAGCACCATCCCGTCGGCGACGGTCCGCCCGCCCGCCGACGCCGACAGCACCATCACCACACCGACGGCCAGCAGGGCCCCCGTCGCGCCGAGCACGAGGTGCAGCGGCGGTACGGAACGCAGCCGGGCGAGCCGCGACGCCGGACGGCGCCGCGGCGTCCCGCCCGCTGCACGCGCGTCGCGCTGTCTCGGCACCGTCACCCGATCAGTGTCGCGCCGGACCGGGCACAACGGGCGGAACCGGACCGCACGGCGCGTCGGGCAACGGTCAGAGCATGCGGGCGTGCACGACGAAGTTGTCGACGTAGCTGCGCTCGCCGCGGTCGAAGTCGCCCGCGCAGGTCACCAGGCGCAGCAGGTCCGGGGACGCCGCGCCGAACACCTCGAAGGTCGGGAACGCGTCCTTCGGAACCTGCTGGGTCCGCTCGATCGCGTAGCGTAGGGTCGTGCCGTCGCTGCGACCGACCTCGACGACGTCACCCGGTCCGAGGTCGCGCAGGTCGAAGAAGACCGCGGGCCCGCTGCGCGAGTCGACGTGTCCCATCAGGACAGTCGGTCCGGGATTGCCGCCGCGGTCGAACCAGCCGACACGGTCGAAGTCCTGCGGGACCTCGGCGGTGTTGTCCGCGGCGACGCCGAGACGCACCAGACCCGGCTCGTCGACCCCGATGGCCGGGATCCGCACCGAGGTCGGCACCGCGGCCTCCCCCGGCTCGGCGACGACCGGCTCCTGCGTGACCGGGCCTGCCGGGCGCTCGGGCGCGGCGGGTGCGGCCGGCGCGGCGCAGCCTGCGAGGAGGAGGAGCAACGCGACGACGCCCGGGAGCAGCAGGGCTCCCGGGCGTCGGTCACGCGCGGGTTCAGCTCTGCGCACGACCCCGGCGGACCATCACGACGCCCGCACCGGCGGCCGCGGCGACGCCGGCGGCACCGATCGCGTACAGGGCGGTGGAGTCGGACGCGCCACCGGCGCCGGTCTCGACGCCGCCCATCGGGACCTCCTGCAGCTGACCACGGACGGTGCCCGCGGCGAACTCGGCGGTGTGCGTGTCGCCGGTGAACCCGGCCGGGTTCGCCTCGATCTGCTTGAGCGAGAAGCCGGTGCCGGTGTCCTGGCCGTTGTCACCCTCGAGCCCGGTGGTGAAGGGGCCCTGCATGCAGCCGGACGAGGTGCGGACGTCGCCGTCACCCTGGGGGTTCGGGAAGGAGATCCGCGGCGGGCCGGGCTGGCCGGCGGCCGCCTCGTGGATGTGCGTCGCGGTCGCGGCCGGGCTCTGGTACTCGCCGGTCACGCCACGCAGCGTGATGTCGTAGCAGATGACCTCGTCGTCGGAGTTGATCCGGAAGTTGAACTCTCCGGTGGCACCCGGCTGGCCGGGGACCGACGCGCCGTCGTTGTTGATGATGGTGTCCGGGGTGGCCATCACGGTGTACATGCTGGTGAACGAGTCCGGCTCGGGCACGTCCGCCTGCTGGGCGAAGGCGACGCCCGCGGTCGCGGCGAAGCCGAGGGCGGTCGCGGCGGTGACGGCGGCGAGACGGGGCAGGGTGCGACGCATCGGGGTGGGTCCTTTCCGAGAGTTTCACGAGGTTCGTCGTTCTTGCCCGTCTCTACGGACCTCGCAGTGGCCGCGTTCACGTCTCACCCGATCGTGGGTGCTCGATCACCTCAGGCATGGAGCGCTGCGCGGCGGGGTATAAAGCGTAGTTAGACTGCGGTCGACGGGGTGTGGCGCAGCTTGGTAGCGCACTCGCTTTGGGAGCGAGGGGCCGTGGGTTCAAATCCCGCCACCCCGACCACATCCGACCTGCGGAAACAGGTCGGTGCTACATCGCCGAAAGATCGAGATGTAGCAGTTGCTGTAGCAGTAGCTCCCGCAACCGCGTGGACCGTGGCGACCCGACCTGCTCTGATCGACGCATGGCAACCGGGGTCGTGAAGTTCTACAAGGCCGAGAAGGGCTGGGGCGCGATCAGCAGCCAGGAGCTGCCCGACGGCCTCGACGCCTTCGTCCACTTCAGTGCCATCGAAGCCGAGGGCTACAAGTCGTTCGAGCAGGGCGACCAGGTCGAGTTCGACTACGAACCTGCCCAGCAGGACAGCTTCCGTTTCCGCGCGACGCGCGCACGACGCCTCTGACACCTGGCTCATCCCGCCTCCCATTCGATCGCGTCGAGTGCCTGGCGCATCTCGTCGAGGTTGGTGTGGGCGTAGATCGTCATGGTCACGTCGATGTCGGCGTGACGGGCGATGGCCTGCACGACGTGAGGGGGCGTCCCGAGCGACAGCAGCAGGCTGACGACGGTGTGCCGCAGGTCGTGCAGCCGAACGCCAGGAAGGCCGGCGCGGAGACGGAGCTTGTCGAAGTCGCGGTTCAGCGCGCGCGGTTCGAGCGGGGTGCCGACCTGCGTGCAGAACACGAGGTCGTGGTCCTGCCAGCACTCCCCCGCGGTCTCCCGTTCGTCGGCCCAGACGCGGCGACGAGCCAGGATCGCCGAGCGGGTGATCTTCGGCAGCGGGACGACGGCCGACGAGGCGCGGGTCTTGGTGCCCTCGACGACCAGCTCGCCGCCGACGCGCTGCACGGTCTGCCGGACGTGGATCGTCGCGTCGTCCATGTCGATGTCGCACCACCGCAGCCCGAGCAGCTCGCCCCGTCGGAGCCCGAGGGTGGCCGCGACGACGTAGAGCGGATGGAACCGCGTCCCCTCGGCCGTCGCGAGGAGGGTGCGCACCTGGTCGACGGGCAGGCCCTTCCCGACGGAGTACTCCGGCGTCTTGACCCGCACGAGCTTGGCGACGTTGCGCGGGACCAGCTCCAGGCGCTCGGCGTGCCCGAGCGCGTTGCGCAGGACGGCGTGCACGTACTGGAGCTGCCGGGTCGAGGGCCGCCGCCCGCAGCAGTGAGCCTTTGCCAACCTGATCAAGTGTTGGCGATCATGAGGGTCTGAACTGCGGCGATGAGCGCTGCGGCCTGGTTCGGGCTGGAGCGGATCTTGCGCAGGACCTTCCAGGTCTTCAGCTCGGCGTTGACCCGCTCGCCCGGCCCGCGACGGCGGGCGTGCGCGGCGTTGACCGCCTTCTGGTTCACCGACAAGGGTCGGTAACGACCGGTGTCGGGGTCGAGGCGCCGACGGCGCTGCGGGACCGCGACCGTAGGCCCGGCACCCTGGTAGGCGGTGTCGCCGGCGGCCGGGATCGCGTACTCGGTGAGCGCGTCGATGATGCCGTGCTCGCGGGCTGCGCCCATGTCGTGACGGGCCCCGGGCAGCGGCGGGGAGATCCACACCAACCGGCCGACCGGGTCAGCGATGACCTGCACGTTCAGCCCGTGGCATTTGTGCTTGCCCGAGTAGAACCCCCGGTCATAGCCGCTCGCCATGCCGACCCGGTCGATGCGCAGCAGGGTCCCGTCGATGATCACGAACGCTTTGCGCGCCGCGACCTGCATCGCTTGCTCCAGGGTCGGGGCCATCGCAGCGAGCAGGTCGATGGCCTCGCGCAGGTAGCGGTACACCGTGGAGGTCCCGACCTTGAATCCGCAGGCCAGCTGGGCGTAGGTGTCACCGGTGCGCAGGTGCGCCACGACCAGCAGGGCTTGACGGCCCGGGGTGAGCCTGCGCCAGCGGGTCGCGCGTTCGCGGCGGTGACGACGCAGCAGCGTGCTGACCATCTTCAGCGTGTGGGTGGACACGGTCATCCCGGACGGGTAGGACAGCACCTTGAAGCTCCTGGTCGGACGGATTGGTCTCAGCAACCGCTCGTCTACCAGGAGCTTCACCCCTTCGAGGTCACGCCACGCCGCACACGCTCTGACCTGCCCGTCCGTCAGGTTGGCAAAGGCTCAGTGGTCGAGCTGGTCGAGATAGCGGGCGAGGCCGGCGGCGAACGCCGGTCCGTCGTTGACCGCGATCCAGCCCCGGCCGCCGTTGGTCATTAGCTTCACCCGTGACCGCGAGCGCCGGTATCGGACGCGTCCGGTGGACTGCTCGACGCGCATCTTCCAGGTCTGCTGCGTCCGGCGTTGCGCGCGAGCCCAGCGCCGGGCGATCCGGCCGGCCTGCACGCCGGTGGCCGGGGTGACGGCGAGCGTGCGGGTGGCGCGTTCGAGGTTCCAGACGCCCCAGAACCGTCCCGGCCCGCGGCCGGGTTCCTGCCACGCCTCGGGGACCTGGTGCTGGTACTCCTTTGCCGCGAGCATCCCGTGCTTGCAGAAGTACGCCGCGACCCGGCGCGGGTCCGTCGCGCGCAGGCCCTCCCGGTAGTCCAGCGCGGTCCCGGCCAGCTCGTGGCGTCGCCGCTGCTCGGGGTCGGGGTGGTCGACGACCTCGGCCCACACCCGCGAGAGCCAGACGTGGAACCGCTCGCCGGTCGTGGCGGCCTGGCCGTGCGGCGGGGTGCAGAGCATGTGGACGTGCGGTGCCCCGCGCCGCTGGAACTCGAGTTTCCACACGCACGCCCAGTCCTCGCCCCAGGCGCGCAGGTAGCGCTTGCGCAGGGCCTTCATGTGCTGCTTCAGCACCGGGCCGGTGGGGACGACGGTTTCCCAGTCCCCGGGGTAGGTCAACGTGACCATCGCCGGGAGCCGGCGACCGGCGTAGAGCGGGGTGTAGTCCAGCTCGCAGAGCCGTCGCACCATCCGTGCCCGAGACTTCCGCGACCAGCCGGTGATCCTCATCCGTGGCGGCGGATCGACCCACTCACCGGTCGCGAGGTGCTGGCCGACCGCCAGATCCACGTCCTTGCGCTGTACCTCGGCCTGACGCTGCGCGGTGCGTTCGGCGCGCGCCCAGTCCCGGGTACCCACGGCGAACATGCCCGGCCCGACCGTCAGTTCCCAGCGCGGTCCCTCGGCGAGCGTGCCCGAGTGCTCGCGGACGGCGGGCAGCAGCGCGGCCGCGGCGTCGACGAGCTCCGGCGAGGGGAATGCCGGGGACCACAGCCCCTCCACTGTGTCCGGGGTCCGGGTCGGTTCGGTGGCCCGGCCCGATATGGCACATAGAACAAGCCCAGGCCGGCCCGCGGCTGCCGCCGGGGCCGCGGCCGGTCCGCTCGCGTCCGACCCGCAGACGCTCCTGCCTCCGGCCCGCGCCTGCGGGCCGGCCACGGCTCCCGCGGCCGCCACCGACGACAGGGTCGGGTCGGCGGTGTTGTTCTTGGTGCCGGGATCGGGGGCGGTCCGCGACGCGTCGGGACCCGGGTACGTGGATGGGGTGTGCTGCACGGCGTGGCCTCTCGCGGAGGCCGTCTCGCGGGCAGGCTGAACCGTCGTCCGGGCACGCCGGCATCACCGCCGGAGCCACGTGGGTTCCGGCGGTGTGCGGGCGTAGGGGGATGGCCGCCGTCAGCGGGCAGCCCGACGGATCAGGGCTGCGGCTCGACGGCGGTCGGCATGTAGCAGTTCTGTAGCAACGGGGCGCTGTACGCCACCGTCCGCGGTCGTCTCGCGAGAGTATTTACGCAGTTCAGGCGACCAGGATGCGCAGAGCGAGACCGTTCCGGCGTGATTTGGGAGCGAGGGGCCGTGGGTTCAAATCCCGCCACCCCGACCAGCGGAGACGTCACCGTGCGCGGCGGTCCGGAAGCGGTCGACAGCGGCATCCGACAGCGTCCGGCAACGGCCGGTGGTCCCGGCCGGCGCCCGCACCGAGCCGTGGTCCGGCCGTCCCCCGCAGCGGCGACGTGCTCAGTGGGAGCCGCCGTGGCGGTGGTACCGACGGAACTCCGAGGGCGACAGGCCGTAGCGACGGCGGAATGCGGCTGCGAACCGGCTCGGACTCGAGAACCCCCAGTTCGCCGCGACATCGCTGACCGAGGTCGACGTCCGGCTCTCCAGGTCCGCCTTCGCCCGTTGCAGGCGGACGGTCGTGAGGTGCTCCATCGGGGAGCATCCGATCCACTCCTGGAAGCCCTCCTGCAGCCGTCGCACGGTGGTGCTCCCGAGGACCGCCATGTCCGCCACGGTCCAGGGCCGGGCCGGGTCGTCACGGACCGCGTCCACGACCCGGGACACCGTGCGCGGCCGCGCGGGCGACCCGGTGCCCAGGTCGGGGCAGCTCGTCAGCAGGAATCCCGCGGCCACCGCGCCGGCCAGCTGCTCGGAGACCACGGGAGAGCCGGCGAACAGTGACGGGCGACGAAGGTGGCTGGCGAGACTGCTGACGAGTCTCCGCCAGTCCTCACCTCCGCCCCGGTCGAGATCGAGCTGGTCGGGCAGGACGCCGGCGACCCGGACGGGGTTGCTGCCCAGTACGCGTTCCGCCTCGCGATCGAGCCAGGTGCGGTCGAACTTGACCCCCAGCACGGTGCACGTCGCGTCCCAGTGCGTGATCCGGCACGCGCTGTCGGCCCGGAAGACCGCCGCCTGGCCGGAGACGGAGGTCATCGATCCGCGACGGGTCTGGCTGACGAAGTGACCGGTCAACGGGATGTTGACCTCGTACGCCCCGGGATAGTCGCAGTCGATGGCGATGTCGGCTCCCCAGCCGACGTAGCCGAGGAGAACCGGGCCGAGATCGAGTGTCTGCAGGGTGAGGCGAGGCCTGCTCCCGGGACCGATGGGCGTCAGCTCGTGCGGGAAGTACACGTCAGCGACGCTCTGCGACACCTGGTCCCAGTCCCGAGGTGGCGCACCCCTGTGTGCGGCCATGCCCTCGATCGTATCCGACACCGATCACGTTCGAACTCCTCGCGCGATCGGTACCGAAACCGCGCGATCGGTGTCGTCAGCCCCCGACGACCCCGCCTACCTTCTCGCCGTCCCGAACCGACGCAGTGAAGGAGCCACCCCCATGACGGCGGTGAACGACGCCCGCACCCCGGACCTCTCGTGGCTGGACGACGTGACGATGTCCGACCTCGAGCGGAACCCGTACGCGACCTACGAGCGTCTGCGTGCCGAGGCACCACTCGCCTACGTCCCGGTACTGGGCTCCTACGTGGCGTCCACCGAGGAGGTCTGCCGCGAGGTGGCCACGAGCGCCGCCTTCGAGGCCGTCATCACCCCGGCGGGCGGGCGCACCTTCGGCCACCCGGCGATCATCGGGGTCAACGGGGACGTCCACGCCGACCTGCGCGGGATGGTCGAGCCCGCGTTGCAGCCGGTCGAGGTCGACCGCTACGTCGAGGACCTCGTCCGTCCCATCGCCCGCCGCTACCTGGAGAGCTTCGAGAACGACGGCCGCGCCGAGCTGGTCGCGCAGTACTGCGAGCCGGTCAGTGTGCGGTCCCTCGGTGACCTCCTCGGGCTCCGCGACGTGGAGTCCGACGTCCTGCGCGACTGGTTCGCGAAGCTCAACCGCTCGTTCACGAACGCGGCCATGACCGAGAGCGGTGAGTTCGCCAACCCGGAGGGCTTCGTCGAGGGCGACCGGGCGAAGGCCGAGATCCAGGCCGTGGTCGACCCGCTGATCGACCACTGGATCACCCACCCCGACGACAGCGCGATCTCGCGCTGGCTGCACGACGGCATGCCTCCCGGGCGCACCCGCGACCGCGAGTACATCTATCCGACCGTCTACGTGTACCTGCTCGGCGCGATGCAGGAGCCCGGACACGGGATCGCGTCCACCCTCGTCGGGCTGTTCGGCGAGCCCGAGCAGATGGAGCGGGTCGTCGACGACCCCGCGTTGATCCCGCGAGCGGTCTCGGAGGGGATGCGCTGGACGTCGCCGATCTGGTCGGCCACCGCACGCATCTCGACCCGGCCCGTGACGGTCGCGGGCGTGGACCTCCCGGCCGGCACCCCGGTCATCCTCTCCTACGGCTCCGCCAACCACGACCACGACCGGTACGAGGCGCCGACCCGGTTCGACATCGACCGGCCCCCGCTCCCGCACCTGGCCTTCGGGGCGGGCAACCACGCCTGCGCCGGGATCTACTACGCCAACCACGTCATGCGCATCGCGCTCGAGGAGCTGCTCGAGGCCATCCCGAACCTGGAACGCGACACCTCCTCCGACGTCGAGTTCTGGGGCTGGGGATTCCGCGGTCCGACCACCCTGCACACCGTGTGGGAGGTGTGAGGGCATGGCGTTCACGGCGACCGTCGCCGGGCGGAGGGTGACGTGCGGGCCGGACCAGTCGGTCCTCGACGCGTTCCTCCGCGCCGGGGCGTGGATGCCGAACTCGTGCAACCAGGGCACCTGCGGCACCTGCAAGGTGCGCGTGCTGAGCGGCGAGGTCGACCACCGGGACTCGCCGCTCGGCACGTTGACCGAGGACGAGCGGTCCGCCGGTCTGGCGCTCGCCTGCCAGGCCCGGCTCCGCTCGGACGCGGAGGTCGCACCGTCGGGGCCGGGCGGCGGGAGCGCGGGGCGTCGGACCCACCCCCTGCGCGATCTGGACGCCGTCGTCGTCGACATCGAGGACATGGCGCGGGACACCCGCCGGGTGCGGCTGGGTCTGGCCGACCCGCTCGCTTTCCACGCGGGCCAGTACGTGGAGCTCACGGTCCCGGGCTCGGGTGCTCGTCGGCAGTACTCGCTGGCGAACGTCGCCGACGACGACCAGGTCCTGGAGCTGCACGTACGGCTCGTCCCCGGGGGCACGGCCACCGACCGCTGGATCTTCGACGGGCTCGCCGTCGGCGACCGGGTACGGGCCGCCGGGCCCCTGGGCGACTTCTTCCTCGACCCGGAGGACGACGGCGGCGAGCCGATGGTGCTGATCGGGGGCGGCACGGGGCTGCCCCCCCTGCTGGGCATCGTGAGGACCGCGCTCGCCGGCCGACCGGGCCGCGAGATCCTCCTGTACCACGGGGTCCGCGGTGCGGCCGATCTCTACGACCTGGACCTCCTGGCCCGTCTGTCCGAGGCCCACCCGAACGTCAACGTCGTTCCGGTGCTCTCCCACGAGAGCCCGCCCGACGGCACGTTCCACCGCACTGGACTCCCGACCGACCTGTTCCTGGACGACGTCGGATCGGCCCGGGGCTGGTCGGGCTGGCTCTGCGGGCCGCCGGGGATGGTCGAGGCCGGGGTCAGGGCGTTCAAGCGGCGCCGCATCGCCCCCCGCCTGATCCACCGGGAGACGTTCACCCCCGCCGACGCCGGCTGAGGGCCGCCCCACTCAGGACAGCACGCGCAGCTGGAACGGGTAGTCGTAGGGCCGGTCGTTCGACGCCCGCACCGCGCCCTTGATGTGGCACCACGCGGACACCACGAACAGCACGAGCATCAGCGGCAGCGCCACCACGATCCCGACCACGGTGAAGATCAGGATCCAGCAGAGGATGAACAGCACCCAGAACGACAGGTTGAAGTTGAACGCCCCGGCGGCGGCCCGGCGCGCGAACGGGTCGTCCTTCTTGACCAGCCAGACCAGCAGCGGGCCGACCAGGCTCAGCAGCCCGGCGCTGAGGATCGCGGCGATCGGCGCCGAGAGGTGCGCGAGGATCGCGGCGATCCGGCTGGAGTCGGAGGGGTGCGGCTGCGACATCGAGGTCCTTTCCGGGTCCGGTCGGCTCAGCGCCTCTGGGCCGACCACCCTGCCAGGCATCGGGCCGGCCGGCGGGAGCCGAGCGGCACGCCGGGCCCCGACCACCCGGACGGGTGCGCGGGCGCCCCGGTCACGAGCACCGCGAGCCGTCCGAGCATCCGCCACGTCATGACCGCGCTGACCACGCCGGTCAGCCGGACCGCCGCCCGCTCCACGAGACCCCCGGTCTCGTAGCGTTCACGCAGGTGCAGCCGGGTGCCCGGCGTGCCGTCGGGCAGCGCGACCGGCCACACCTCGGCGGGCGGCGCGGCGAGGGTGCGGGCGCGGTCGTACTGCAGGTCGGCACGGGGCAGCAGGGTGTCGCCGGGCCGCGGCACGCGCGCCTCGGCCGGGGACGCCCCGGTCCGGCGGGCCATCCGTGCGGCGAGCACCGTCATCATCGCCGCGACCGCCAGCACCACCGGGACCGTCCGTCGGGTCGTCATCGTCGGCCACCTCCTCGCCGTCGATCCTCGTGGGGCGGCGCCGGTCCGCTCAGGGCCGAAGGACCGTGGGACCGCGCGGTGTGACGGCGGGAACACCCCGCCCCGCGCCGGCGTTCCGGTCGTCGAAGCGTCCGTGGGGGTGCGTCCGATGCCGTCGACTGCGAGACCGTCGTTCACCGTCGGCCTCGTCGTGCCCTCGGCCGGCTCCGACGGCATCTACGGGCCGTCGTGCATCCTGTGCGCCCGGCTGGCCGTCGAGGAACTGAACGCGGTGGGCGGGGTCCTCGACCGCCCCGTCCACCTGCGGATCCTCGACGGGTCCGGGGCGCCGGACCAGGTGGCGACGGCGGTCGCGCAGGCGGCGCGGACCGGGGCGATCGACGCCGTCGTCGGCTGGCACATCTCCCCGGTGCGGGTGCGGCTCGCGTCGGCGCTGCGCGGACTGGTGCCGTACGTGTTCACCGCGCTCTACGAGGGCGGTGAGACCACGCCGGGTGTCGTCCCGATCGGTGAGACACCGGACATCCAGCTCACCCCGGCGCTGCGGTGGATGGCCCGGGAGATCGGCGTCCGGCGCTGGGCGGTGATCGGCAACGACTACCGCTGGCCGCACCGGTCGATCGCGCGGACCCGGGCCGCGCTCGACGGGTCCGGCGGGCCGACGCTCGACCACACCCGGTTCGTGCCGCTCGGCACCTCGGACCACCGGGCGGTGCTGGACGACCTGGCCGACCTCGACGTCGACGGGGTCCTGACGCTGCTCGTCGGCTCCGACGCCGTCGCGTTCCACCGCGAGTTCGCCCGGCGCGGGCTGGAGAGCCGGTACGCCCGGTTCTCCCCGTTGATGGACGAGAGCATGCTGGCTTGCGCCGGGGCCGGGGCGTCGCAGGACGTGTTCACCGCCGCCGGCTACTTCGAGGCCCTCCCGACCGCGGAGAGCCTGGCCTTCGGCGCCCGCTACGCCCGCCGGTTCGGCCCCGGCGCACCGCTGCCGTGCGCGCCCGGCGAGTCCTGCTACGAGGGCGTCGGGGTCCTCGCCGCCCTGGCGAACCGGGTCGGCACCACCGACGCGGTCCGGTTGTCCGAGGCCGCCGGACGGTGCCACTACGTCGGCCCGCGCGGACCCGTGACCGTACGCGACGGCCGCGCCGAGCAGCGCATCTACATGGCCGTCGCCGACGGGTCGGGTTTCGACATCCTCGCGTCCCTCTGAGCCCTCCGGGCGATCACGAGCGCGGTCACGACCGCGACGAGGACCAGGATCCCGGCCAGCGGCAGCCCGAACAGCAGCATCAGGCCGCCACCGATGTTCGCGCCGATCGACGCCGCCGTCACGACACGTCCGGCCCACCCGACCAGCAGGCCCGCCACCACGCACAGCACCACCGGTGACGCCACGGCCCACCGGCGGACGACCGCGGCGACGCAGCAGACCAGCCCCGCCCCGGCGAGCACCCCGACGGGCCACGGCAACGCCGGCGGGTCGTACGCCCGCGTCCCGTCGGCGAGGTCGGATGCCGGGCTGACGTCACCGATCAGGTACCAGGCGACGACGGTCGCGCAGAGCCCGGCGACCAGTCCCACCGGGATCGCGCGCAGAGCGCTGTGCACGGGGGTCTCCTTCCCCTCGGGTCCCGCCACCCTGCCCCGGACGTCGTCGCCGGGCCTCCGTGGAACCACGCAGGTCAGTCCGCCGGCCGCCACGGCCGCGGCGGCAGCGTCGGCAGGCCGCTGGGCGCGCACTGCCCGCCCCGCTCACCCGCCAGCCGGAACACCAGCCAGCCCGACAGCGCGGCCAGCACCGACCCGGTCAGGATCCCGATCTTCGCCTCGGCGACGAGCAGCTCGTCGGTGAGCGCGAGCTCGGTGACGAACAGGGCGACGGTGAACCCGATGCCCGACAGCGCCGAACCGCCGAGCAGCTGTCCCCAGCGCAGCGTGTCCGGCACCCGCCCGATCCCGGTGCGCAGCGCGACCCAGGTCCCGACGGCGACACCGATCGGCTTGCCCACCACGAGACCGAGCACGATTCCCCAGGTCAGCAGGGAGGTGGCCGCCGCGGACAGGGTCTCGCCGGAGAGCACCACCCCGGCGTTGGCGAGCACGAACAGCGGCACGATGACGTAGCTGCTCCACGGCTGGATGGCCTGCTGGAGCCGCTCGTTCGGGGAGACGGCGGCGACCGCGACCGCGCGGGCGGTGCGGGCCCGCTCCGGGGTGGGGTCGAGCAGGAAGTTCTTCCCGATCCGGACGGCCTCGACCATCTCGGTGCGACGCGGCGCGTAGGCGTTGACCAGCAGCCCGAGCGCGACGCCGACGACGCTCGGGTGCACCCCCGACCGCAGCACCGCGACCCAGCACAGGATCCCGACGACGGCGTAGAACGGCGTCCGCCAGAACCGCACCCAGCGCAGCGCGAGCAGCCCGGCGAGCAGCACCACGGCGACGAGCAGCGCGAGCAGGTCGACCTCGTCGGTGTAGAACAGCGCGATCGCCAGCACCGCGCCGATGTCGTCGACGATGGCCAGAGCCAGCAGGAACACCCGCAGCTGGTCGGGGCAGCGCGGCCCGAGCAGCGCGAGCACACCCAGCATCACCGCGGTGTCGGTGGAGATCGCGATCCCCCAGGCGCCCGCCGCCTCGCCACCGGCGTTGAGCGCGAGGAAGAACAGCGCGGGCACGACGAGTCCACCGAGCGCGGCCGCGGCCGGTGCGGCGAGGGCGCGGAACCCGCGCAGCTCGCCCAGCGTCGTCTCGCGGGCGATCTCGAGCCCGACGGAGAGGAAGAACAGCACCATCAGGCCGTCGTTGACCCAGTGCCGCAGGTCCAGGTCGAGCGCGGACTCCCCGAACGACACGGCCAGCGGGGTGTGCCAGAACGTCTCGTACCCGCCGCCGAGATTGGCCCACAGCAGCGCGACGACGGCCGCCCCGACCAGCAGGACCGCCGATCCGGACTCGGTCCCGAGGAACCGCCGCGCGGCATCGGAGAGGTCGCCGCGCTCGGCTAAGGTCATCACCGCCATGTGCTGATCCTGCCCCGCCCGTCGCGGGACGCAACGAGGAGGCCGTCATCAGCCTGGATCCGCCCGTCGGACCGTACGACCACGTCCTGGGCCCGCCCGAGGCCGAGCTGACGCTGGTGGAGTACGGCGACTTCGAGTGCCCCTACTGCCGCGACGCCGCACCGGTGCTGGAGGAGGTCCGCGACCGCTTCGAGGGGCGGCTGCGGTTCGCGTTCCGGCACTTCCCGCTGCACGAGGTGCACCCGCACGCCATCGCGGCCGCCCTCGCCGCCGAGATGGCCGGGTTCGACGGCCGGTTCTGGGAGATGCACGACACCCTGTTCGCCCCCGGTCGGCCGCGGCTGCGCCAGGACGACCTGCGGGAGCACGCCGTCGCCGCGGGGGTGCGGCCGGACCGGGTCGTCTGGCCGGCGACGCGGCTGGCGGAGGACCGCGTCGAGGCCGGGTTCAACGCGGCGGTGCGCTCGGGCGTGCGCGGCACGCCGACCCTGTTCGTCAACGGCGAGCAGTACCGCGGCGACGTCACGGTCGCCGCGCTCACCGCCGCGCTGGACCCCGCGCTCCGGTCGTAGCCGCTCAGGCCGTCGCGGCGGGCCCGACCAGCATCACCGGGCAGTCCGCGCGCTGGACCAGCGCGAGCCCGGTCGAGCCGAGCAGCAGCCCGGTGAACCCGCCCCGCCCCCGGGTGGCGACGACGACCAGCCGCGCCGCCCCGCTGCGCTGGGCCAGCACCCGTCCCGGCTCGGCGCGCTCGATCACCCGCTCGACGGCGACGTCGGGATAGCGTTCCGACCAGCCGGCGAGCCGCTCGGCCAGCGCCCGCTCCTCGGCCTCGCGCAGCCGGTCGAACGCACCGGTCGCGCGCAGGGCCGGGGACCGGCCGTCGTGCCAGGCGTGCAGGGCGACCAGCCCGGTGCCGTGCTCGGCGGCCGCGGCGAAGGCGTGCTCCAGCGCGACGTCGGACAGCGGGCCGCCGTCGATCCCGACCAGGACCGGCCCGTCGGACGACGTGCCGCGGACGACGACGACCGGGCAGCCCGCGTGCGAGGCCACGGCGAGGGTCACCGACCCCAGCGCGGTGCCCATCGCCCCGCGCCCGGCGGACCCGAGCACCAGCAGCTCCGCCGTGGCGGACCGCTCGACCAGTGCCGTCGACGGCGCCCGACGGTCCTCGGCGACGTCGACCGCGACCTCGGGTGCGGCCTGCGCGGCGGCGTGCCGGGCCGCGTCGAGGGTCGCTCGGGACTCCTCGCGGATCGACTCCTCGACGTCGTCGAGCAGGGGGGCGACGGCGGCGTCCGCGTACAGTCCGGCCACGTCGAAGGCCTGCACGAGCAGCAGGTCGGCGTGCCGGGCGGCGGCCTCGCGGGCCGCCCATGCGACGGCGTCCAGGGCCGCGTCCGATCCGTCCACGCCGACGACGACGGTGCTCATCACTGTGCTCCGTTCCCGGCCGGCCCGGTGTCGGCCGTTCACCCTCCACTGTGCTCCCTCGCGGGCCGGGTCGCACGGCCCCGTCGTGTGGGGTCGGAGACGGCCCGCACGGGCCGGGACGGGCACCCGGGGCCCCGGGCCGCATCGCTACGGTGATCGCTGCTGCATTCCGGAGACAGGGAGGTCCCGTGCACGCACCGAGCGTTCTCGTGGTCGGCGCCGGGTTCGGCGGCATCGCCGCCGCGATCGAGCTGCGGGCCCACGGCATCCGCGACGTCACGATCGTCGACGCCGCCGACGGCATCGGCGGTACGTGGCTGCACAACACCTACCCGGGCGCCGCCTGCGACGTGCCGAGCCATCTGTACTCGTACTCGTTCGCCCAGCGCACCGACTGGTCGCGGCTCTGCTCACCGCAGCCCGAGATCCTCGCCTACCTGCGGGGTGTCGCCGCCGAGTTCGGGGTCGACGAGCTCGTGCAGACCGGTGTGCGGATCGTCGACGCCCGGCGCGACGAGGCCGACGGACCCTGGACGGTCACCGCCGACGACGGCCGCACCTGGACCCCCGACGTGCTGATCGTCGCAACCGGTCAGCTGAACCGGCCGGTGTCCCCCGACCTGCCCGGCGTCGACTCGTTCGCCGGGACGATGTTCCACTCCGCGCGCTGGGACCACGACCACGACCTGCGCGGGCGTCGCGTCGCCGTGATCGGGACCGGAGCCAGCGCCGTGCAGTTCGTGCCGGCGATCGCCCCCGAGGTGGGGCACATGACGGTGTTCCAGCGGTCCGGGAACTGGTTCCTGCCGCGACGGAACCGGAGGTTCCCGGCGTGGTGGCGGGCCGCGATCGCGCGGGTGCCCGGCCTGCAGGCCGCTCGGCGCCGGTTCATCACCGAGTACTGCGAGGCGCTGACACTGATGATCCGCCACCCCGCCACCTGGGGCAGGCTGGGGCGGCTCTACGCGACGCTGTTCATGCGGGCCCAGCTGCGCGACCCCGAGGTCCGCCGCAAGGTCTGGCCGGACTACACCTTCGGCTGCAAGCGCATCCTGTTCAGCTCGCACTGGCTCCCCGCGCTGCAGCGGCCCAACGTCGCGGTCGAGACGTCACGCATCACCGCCGTCGAGCCGACCGGGGTGCGCACCGAGGACGGCACGCTGCACGAGGTCGACACGATCATCTGGGGCACCGGGTTCGCGGCGACCGACTTCATGTTCCCGATGGAGATCAGCGGCCCGGGCGGACGGTCGCTGCGCACCGAGTGGTCCGACGGCGCGCACGCCTACCTCGGCATGACCGTCCCCGGGTTCCCGTCGCTGTTCGTGCTCTACGGCCCGAACACCAACACCTCCGGCGGCTCGATCATCCGGTACCTGGAGCACCAGGTCCGCTACGTCCGCGAGGCCCTGCAGGAGGCGGCCCGCCGCGGCGCGTCCGGCGTGGAGGTCCGCCCCGAGGTCGAGCAGGCCTACGACGAGGAGGTCCAGGCCCGCTTCCCCGGCACCGCGTGGACCCGCTGCGACTCCTGGTACCGCGACGACACCGGGCGCATCGTCACCAACTGGCCCGGCTACATGCGCGAGTACGACGAGCGCACCCGCCGCGTCGAGCCGTCGGACTACGTCTTCCACTGAGCCCCGGCCGGCGTCGGGCAGGACGGAACCGCCCCCTGCGTCCCGTGGCGGCGGGAGGCAGGGGGCGGAGGTCGTCGTCGGGGTCAGTCGCAGGACGTCGGGTTGTCGCGGTTCTGCGCCGCCCCGCCGCCGAGGATCCCGAGGACGTTGCCGAGAGCCGCGTTGACGCCCGGGCAGACGTTGGCGTTGTTGAGGACGTTGACGTCGTCGAGGTTCACCAGGCCGAACTGGTCGCCCCGGGTGTTGCCGACGTCCTGGACGAAGGAGTCACCGTCGTCGTCCTTCGGCGCGGGCGCAGCCGACGCCAGCGGGCTGAAGGCGACCATGGTGGCGATGACGGCGACGCCGGTGACCGCAAGCTTCCTGCGCATGTCTTTCTCCCCGATCGTGTCCGGTGGGACGGACGTTTCTCACGATTCCCGTGAGCACCACCGGGACGCCTGTGCGTCACGGCAAGCGGACAGTAGGCAGCCGCTCACCGGCGGGGATACGGCGGCGACACCAACGAGTGACCCGATCACCACGGGTACCGAAAGTGTGGTGTGAAACGGACGGAACCGGTTCTCCCAGGACGCCGGACACCCTCCGTCCCCACGTCCGGGGCGGCCGATGCGAAGGGTGATCGACCGACCGGACCGTGGGCGGGGGGCGACCACTCGCGGGGGTGAATCCGTGACCGGCGTGTCGCGGGAACCGGCGTGTCGCGGCGGGACCGTGGCGTCCGGGGCTTGCACCTGACGCGACGTGAGGCGGCACCGTCCATCATGCCGCCACGACGTGGCGGCCCGACAGGAGGGGATTCCGGTGAAGGTGGGCGAGCCGGCCCGGGTGACCGGGCTGACCGTGCGGACACCGCACCGGGCCGGGGCCACCGGCTGAGCGGGTGGGGCGGGAGGGCAGGGGTCAGACCGACCCGACCCCCCGCACGACCGCCCCACCCACACCGGCCGCCTCCAGCAGCCCCGCCAGCACCGGGTTCACCGCACCGGCCTTCCACGCCAGCGCCAGCGGCACCTCCGGCGGGTCGGTCAGCGGCACCAGCACCACCCCCGGCGTGCGCAGCTCCGCCGTCGCGTCCAGCGCCAGCCCCACCCCGACACCGGCCCCGACCAGGGACAGCAGGGTGTGCGTCTCGGGGGCCTCCTGCTCGACGCGCGGCAGGAATCCGGCGTGCAGGCAGGCCGCGTCGACCGACGTGCGCATGACCGCCATCCGCCGGGCCGGGTAGGTGACGAACGGGTCGTGGGCCAGCTCCGCCAGGTCGATCGTGTCCCGCCCGGCGAGCGGGTGCTCCTCGGGCAGCGCGGCGACGAGCCGGTGCCGGTCGATCTCGTGGACGACGAGGCCGTCGTCGTCGACCGGGGTGCGGATCAGCGCGGCGTCGACCCGGTCGGTGCGCAGGTCCTCGGCCAGCTCGCCGGAGAACCGGCCGGTGACCAGCACCAGCCGGGCCTGCGGCCGGTGCGCGCGGAAGCGGCGGGCGGTCCGGTACAGCCAGGCGTTGGAGCTGGGTCCGGCGAACCCGAGGCGGACCGAGCCGGTGCCGCCGGCGGCGGCCTCGCGCGCCGCCTCGACGGCCTCGTCCGCGGCGGCGAGGGCACGGCGGGCCCGGGGCAGGAACGCCGCCCCCGCCGGGGTGAGGGCGACGGCGCGGGTGTGCCGGTCGAACAGCGTGGCGCCGACCTCGCGTTCGAGCCTGCGGATCTGCTGGGACAGCGGCGGCCCCGAGACCTGCAGGCGGGCCGCGGCCCGGCCGAAGTGCAGCTCCTCGGCGACGACGACGAACGACTCCAGCTGCCGTAGCTCCACCCTCCGATCATGTCGATCCGACGACAGGAATGGAAGCGAGAGCGTCCCGATGGCGTCCCAATGCTGTTCTACCGTTGCGTGGCGGTGGTCACGACGGCGTGGTCGCGGCCGTCGCTCCACGACGAGTGCAAGGGGGCACCGGGTTGAGCACGAGCACACCGTCGATGCGCCGCAAGGCGGGGATCGCCTCGTTCGTCGGCACCACCATCGAGTGGTACGACTTCTACATCTACGGCACCGCCGCCGCGCTGGTGCTGGGGCCGCTGTTCTTCCCGAACGCCTCCCCCGCCGCCGGCGTGCTGGCCTCGTTCGCCACGTTCTGGGTCGGGTTCCTCGCCCGGCCGATCGGCGGGATCGTCTTCGGCCACCTCGGTGACCGGCTCGGCCGCAAGACCGCGCTGGTCGCGACGCTGCTGCTGATGGGCGTCTCGACGCTCGCGATCGGGCTGCTGCCCGTCTACGACGACATCGGCGTCCTCGCCCCGGTGCTGCTGGTCGTGGCCCGGCTCGTGCAGGGGCTCGCCGTCGGCGGGGAGTGGGGCGGCGCGGTGCTGATCGCCTCGGAGCACGCGTCGAAGAACCGCCGGATCCTCTACGGCGCCTTCGCCCAGCAGGGCAGCCCGGCGGGGCAGATGCTCGCCACCGGCTCGTTCGCGCTCGTCGCGATGCTGCCGGAGGACGCCTTCCTGTCCTGGGGCTGGCGCGTGCCGTTCCTCGTGTCGGCGGCGCTGGTCGTCGTCGGGCTGGTGATCCGGCTGCGGATCGAGGAGAGCCCGGCGCTGGTCGCGATGCGGTCGCGCGGCACGACGGCGCGGTTCCCGCTCGTGGAGCTGCTGCGGGAGCGGACGATGCTGGTGGTCGTCTCGGTGGGCGCGTGCGCACTGGTGGCGGCGGCCGCGTACTTCAAGAACACGTTCGCGCTGTCCTGGGCGGTCAACGACCTCGGCTTCGACCGCCAGGTGTTCCTCAACGTCGTGCTGATCAGCTCGACCGTGCAGTTCTTCACCCAGCCGCTCGGGGCGTTCATGGCGACCTGGTGGAACCCGCGGAAGGTCGTCACCGCGCTGCTGCTGATCGAGCTGCCGCTGTTCCCGGTGATGTTCTGGCTGATCTCCACCGGCAGCTTCGGGCTGGCCGCGCTCGGCATGGCGCTCGCGACGCTGCCGCACACGATGTACTACGCGATCCTCGCCGGGATGCTGGCCGAGGCGTTCCCCGCGCGGATGCGCTACACCGCGATCTCCCTGTCCTACGCGCTGGCGGGCACGCTGTTCGGCGGCACCGCCCCGCTCGTCGGGCAGTCGCTGCTGGCCGCGACCGGGTCGATCGTGCCCGTCGTGGGGTACTCGCTGGTGATCGTGCTCGTCTCGCTGCTGGCGGCCCGGTACGTGCTGGCCCGCGGACCGGTCCCCGACGACGAGCGTCTCGACGCCGCAGTCACCGGCACCACCGGGAGGACCGCATGACCGCACGACTCCGCGAGCCCCGCTTCCCCGAGCCCGAGGTGCCCGCCGGCGCGACCGCGCTCGCCGCCCGGCTGCGGGCGCTCGTCGCCGCCGACCCGGACCGCCCGCTGGTCACCGAGGACACCGCGGACGGCCCCGGTGTGGTGCGCACCCGCGCGGAGTTCGACGCCCGCACCAACCGTCTGGCCAGGGCGTTCGCCGACCGCGGGGTGCGGCGCGGGGACCTGGTGTCGATCGCGCTGCCGAACACCGCCGCGCACCTCGAGTGCTCGGTCGCGGCGTGGAAGGTCGGCGCGGTGCCCCAGCCGCTGTCGGCCCGGCTGCCCGCCGTCGAGCGCGACGCGGTGCTCGCCGTCGCCGCGCCGGCACTCGTCGTCGACACCCCGGTCGACGCCGGCTCCTACGACGACGGCCCGCTCCCCGACGTCGTCGGGCCCAGCTGGAAGGCCCCCACCTCGGGCGGGTCGACCGGTACCCCGAAGGTGATCGTCGCCGGTCAGGCCGCCTGCGTCGAACAGGTCCTGGCCCGCGCCGACGGGCTGCGCATCGACCGCGACGGCGTCTTCGGCTGCACCGCGCCGCTGCACCACAACGCGCCCTTCATGTTCACGCTGATGGCGTTGCTCCAGGGCCACCACGTCGTGCTCATGGGCCGGTTCGACGCCGCCCGCGCGCTCGCGATGATCCCCGCGTACGGCGTCACCTGGCTCTACGCGGTGCCGACCATGATGAGCCGGATGCTGCGCCTGCCCGACGCCGACTGGGCCGCCTGCGACACCGCGACCCTGCGGACCGTGCTGCACGTCGGCGCGCCCTGCCCGCCGGAGGTCAAGCGCGGCTGGATCGACCGGGTCGGCGCGGAGACGGTGTTCGAGATCTACTCCGGCACCGAGTCGCAGGCCGGCACCGCGATCGACGGCCACGACTGGCTGGCCCACCCGGGGTCGGTCGGGCGGGTCACCCGCGGCGAGATCACCGTCCGCGACGACGACGGCCGCGAGCTCGGACCTGGTGTCACCGGTGAGATCTGGATGCGGTCGGGCGGGGCGCCGACGTACCACTACCTGGGCGCCTCCGCCCGCGAGCGCGACGGCTGGGAGTCACTCGGCGACATGGGCTCGCTGGACGCCGACGGCTACCTCTACCTGGCCGACCGACGCGCGGACATGATCCTCGTCGGCGGCGCGAACGTGTACCCGGCGGAGGTCGAGGCGGCGCTGACCGCGCACCCCGGGGTGCGGGACGCCGTCGTCGTCGGGTTGCCGGACGCCGACTACGGGCACGTCGTGCACGCCGTCGTGCAGGCCGAACCGGGCATCGAGAACGATCTTCGCGAGTTCCTCGACGGGCGCCTGAGCAGGGCGAAACAGCCACGGAGCATCGACGTCGTCGACCACCCGCTGCGCGACGACGCCGGGAAGGTGCGCCGCTCGGAGATCGCCGCGCGCGCCGCGGACGCTCGACGGCGCGCGACGGCGGACGGTGCGACAGGATGACGTCCATGACCGACCTGCTGGACCGTCTGCGCGAGCTGCAGGTGTCCTCCATCTGCGACGCCGACAAGTCGCTTCCCGTGGTGGACCCCGCGATCCGGGCCCTGGTGCCGGACGTGTCGATGGCCGGGCCCGCGGTGACGGTGTCCTGTGTGGACGACCACCTGCCGATGTTCGCCGCGCTGTCCGCGGCCCGCCCCGGCTCGGTGCTCGTGGTCGCCGGGGCGGTTGGTCACCGCGCCGTGTCCGGTGAGCTGTTCGCGACCGAGGCGAAGCGGCGCGGGCTGGCCGGGATCGTCGTCGACGGGCTGGTCCGCGACGTCCGCGGGCTGCGCGGGATCGGGCTGCCGGTGTTCGCCCGCGGGACCTGCCCGGCCTCGGGCAGCACGAGCGACCCGGGCACCGTCGACGAGATGGTGTCGTTCGGCGGGCTCGTCGTGAGCCCGGGCGACCTGGTGTGCGGCGACGACGACGGCCTGCTGATCGCCGCGCCGGACCGGCTCGCCGAGGTCGTCGACACCGCCGAGGGCATCGAGGCCGCCGAGCGCGCGCTGGTCTCGGCCATGCGCAACGGCCACGACCTGCACTCGCTGACCACGGTCGTCGAGCACGTCGCGGCGCTGCGCCGGGGCGAGCCCAGCGCACTGGGGTTCAAGGTCTGAGCGGGCCGCTCAGGCCGCGACCGCGTCCCAGCTGAACTCCTCGGTCATCGAGCCGGGGCAGTCCGGGCACGGGACGGCGACGCCCGCCGTCTCGTCACCGGGGAGCTCGGCCTCCGCGCCGCAGCCGGCGCACCGCTGCCAGGACACCAGTTCTCCGTACATGCGTTCGAGGGTGAACCACATCGGTGTAGTTCGCAACCCCGCAGGTCCGGGGCGGGTCAGACGTCGTCGATCAGGTCCGCGACCGAGGAGACGACCCGCGTCGGACGGAACGGGAACCGGTCGATCTCGTGCTCCTTGGTGATGCCCGAGAGCACCAGGACCGTGCGCATCCCGGCCTCCAGCCCGGCGAGGATGTCGGTGTCCATCCGGTCGCCGATCATGACCGTGGACTCCGAGTGCGCGCCGAGCCGGTTGAGCGCGGCCCGCATCATCAGCGGGTTCGGCTTGCCGACGAAGTACGGGTCGACCCCGGTCGCCTTGGAGATCATCGCGGCGACCGAGCCGGTCGCGGGGAGGATGCCCTCCGGGGACGGGCCGGTCGCGTCGGGGTTGGTGGCGACGAACCGGGAGCCCTGCTCGACCAGACGCATCGCGGTCGCGATCGAGGAGAAGCTGTAGGTGCGGGTCTCGCCGAGCACGACGTAGTCGGGGTTGCGGTCGGTGATGACGTAGCCGATGTCGTGCAGCGCGGTGGTCAGCCCGGCCTCGCCGATCACGTAGGCGCTGCCCTGGGGGCGCTGCTCGCCGAGGAACGCGGCGGTGGCGAGCGCCGAGGTCCAGATCGACTCCTCCGGCACGTCGAGGCCGGTGGCCTGCAACCGGTAGCGCAGGTCGCGGGGGGTGTGGATGCTGTTGTTGGTCAGGACCAGGAACGGCACGCCCTTGTCCCGCAGCCGCGACAGCAGCGTGTCCGCACCCGGGACGATGCTGCCCTCGCGGACGAGGACACCGTCCATGTCGGTCATCCAGCACTCGATCGGCTTCTGCTCCACGGGGCCGACCCTAGACCCGCGACGGTTGGCAGGCCGGGCACCAGAACAGGTTGCGGTTCTGGTGCTCGGCGTGCCGTACCGGCGTCCCGCAGACGAGGCACTCCATCCCGGTGCGGCGGTAGACGTAGACCTCGCCGCCGTGCCGGTCCTTCCGTCCGGCCCGACCGCGCCGGCGTGGGTCGTGCTCGGGACGCACGGTGTCGATACGGCCGGTCCGCACACCGTCGCGCATGAGCGCGACGAGGTCGGCCCACATCGCGTCCCACGTCTCCCGGTCCAGCGACCGGCCCGGGAGCTGCGGGTCCAGGCCGTGCCGGAACAGCACCTCGGCGCGGTAGACGTTCCCGACGCCGGCGAGCACCCTCTGGTCCATCAGCAGCGTCGCGAGCGGGCTGCGCGAGGCCGAGATGCGGGCCCAGACCGTGTCCGGGTCGGCGTCGGGGCGCAGCGGGTCCGCGCCCAGCCGGGCCCGCAGGGTGCGGGCCTCGCCCGAGGTGAGGAGCTCACAGGCGGTCGGGCCGCGCAGGTCGGCGTAGTGGGTCTGCCCGACCAGGCGCATCCGCAGCTGCCCGACCGGTTCCGGCGCGGGCAGCGGCTGTTCGACGAACGTGCCGTACAGCCCGAGGTGGACGTGCACGACGCGGTCGCGGCCATAGCGGTGGAACAGGTGCTTGCCATGGGCCTCGGCCCCGGTCATCACCTCGCCGTCGAGCAGCGCCGCAGAGGCTTCGAAACGGCCCTGCGGGCTGGACACGCCGACCGGCCGGCGCACGAACAGCTTCCGGTGCAGCCGCGCCAGCCGGTGCAGCGTGTGTCCCTCGGGCATCCCGGCTCCGGGTCAGGACGCGGGGAGCTCGATCTCGCCGGTCCGCTCGTAGTCGAGGACCTGGTCGATGCGCCGCTGGTGGCGCGCGTCGCCGGAGAACGGGGTGGCCAGGAAGGCGTCGACGATCGCGACGACCTCGTCGAAGCTGTGCTGCCGCGCGCCGACACCGATGACCTGGGCGTCGTTGTGCTCGCGGGCGAGCTTCGCGGTGGCCTCGTTCCACGCCAGCGCGGCGCGGATGCCCTGCACCTTGTTGGCGGCGATCTGCTCGCCGTTGCCGGATCCGCCCAGCACGATGCCGAGGGACTCCGGGTCCTCGACCACGCGCCGCGCGGTCTCGATGCACCAGGCGGGGTAGTCGTCGAGGGCGTCGTAGGTCGGTGCCCCGACGTCGATCGCCTCGATCCCCTGCTCGGTCAGGTACTCGACGAGCTTGCCCTTGACCTCGAAACCGGCGTGGTCACTGCCCAGGTAGACGCGCACGGGGCACGATCCTCCCCCATGCGGATCAGCGGCGTGGACGGGGTCCCGGGTGGCTGGGTGGTGTGCGTGCTCTCCGGCAGCGGACGGACACGTGAGGTGACGTGGACGGTGGTCCCCGACGCGGCGTCGGTGCTCGCCGCGACGGCCGGGTGCGACGCCGTCGGGGTCGACATCCCGCTGTCGGTCCCGGCCGGTGCGCAGCGCCGCGAGGCCGAGATCCTCGCGTCGGCGCGACTGGGCCGGGCGCGGTCCTCGCTGTTCCCGACCCCGCCCGCCCCGGTGCTCGACGCGGGCTCCTACGACGAGGCCTGCGCCGCCGCCCAGGCCGTCACGGGGAAGAAGATCAGCCTGCAGACCTGGTACATCGTCGGGAAGATCCGCGAGTTCCAGCAGGTGCGGCTGCCGTCGTCGGTGGTCGAGGCGCACCCGGAGCTGACGTTCCGCACCATGGCACCGTCGCGTGCGTTCGCGTCGAAGAAGACCGCGCGCGGGGCGGGCCAGCGGGTCGCGGCGCTGTCGGAGTGGGTCCCCTCCGCCGCGTCGCTCGGTGACCTGCCCACCGCCGCCCGGCTCGACGACGTCCTCGACGCGCTGGCCTGCGCCTGGACCGCGGAGCGCGTGGCCCGCGGGACCGCGGAGCTGCTCGGCCCGGGGACCGACGCCCTGGGCCGGTCCACCGCGATCGCGGTCTGAGCGCGAGGATCACCGGATGGACGGGCAGCGGTCGGACGGGCAGCGGTCGGACGGGCAGCGGTCGGACGGGCAGCGGTCGGACGGGCGCTGGCTCGAGCTCGCCGACGGGGTACTCGCCCGCCGCCACGACGAGCTCGACCTGACCACCGGCCTCGTGCTCGGCACGTCCGCCGCCCTGGTCATCGACACCCGCGGCGACACCGCCCAGGGCGCCGAGCTCGCCGCCGCGGTGCGCGCGGTGACCGCCCTGCCCGTCGTCGTGGCACTCACCCACGCCCACTTCGACCACTGCTTCGGCACCGCCGCGTTCCCGGGCGCCCCGGTGTACGCCCAGGCCGGCTGCGCGGGCGCGCTCCTGGCGACGGCCGCCGCCCAGCGCGCCCACTGGACCCGGCACTACCGCGACGCCGGGAGCACCGGCAGCTCCGGGGCATCCGGCAGCTCCGCCACCGCGACGGCCGATGCGCTCGCCGCCACGGTCCCGGTCCTCCCCGACCACCCGGTCTGCGCCCGCCCGGCCTCCGTGCACCCGCTCGACCTGGGCGGACGCGTCGTGCAGCTCGTGCACCCCGGCCCCGGGCACACCGGACACGACCTGGTGGTGCACGTCCCGGACGCGGGCGTGCTCTTCGCCGGGGACCTGCTGGAGAACGGGGCACCGCCGTCGTTCGGGCCGGACTCCTACCGCCGCGACTGGGCGGCCGCCGTGGGGCTGCTGCTCGAGGTCGGCGCAGCACCCGCCGCCACCGGGACACGGGTGTTCGTCCCGGGGCACGGCGATCCCCTGTCGCCCGACGAGGCGGCGGCACAGCACGCGGACCTGCTGCGGATCGCCCGGACCTCCGACGCCGTGGTTCCGAGGGCTCCCTCTGCGAAGTCGCTTACCCGGTGAGTGAATCCACGCACCAAGGGTCTGTCGACCCCCGTGTGTCGACCGCGCAAGCCACGAGTGATGGCGCAGATCGTCGTGCGTCGGTGTCGCAGATGCCAAGCGGCGAGTGCTCTCTCTCTGCGAATTCGCTTACCGGGTAAGCGATTCCGTACACAGAGGGTCTGTCGACCACACCGCATCGACCGCGCAAGCCGCGAGCGATGGTGCAGATCGTCCTGCTTCGGTGTCCCCCGATGCCGCGGGGCGACGGTTCCTTCCGGGAATTCGCTTACCCGGTAAGCGAATTCCCGGATCCCCCACCGGCAGCCGCGGTGGTCCGTCGGGAGTGGTCAGGTGCACCGGTCTGCCGCACGGCTTCGTCGACGGTGGTCAACGCGAAGACCGTCCGCGCGTCGCGGCACGGTCATCCGCCCGGTCGAGCCCGCCGCCGCGGAGCCGCGGCAGCCCCGGAGCCCGGTGGGGCGGCTGTCGGCGTGGCGGCGTTCGACAGGGCTGCGGCCGGTGGGGCCGCGGGCGGCGGGGCGGCGGCCGGTGGGGCCGTGGGCGGCGGGGCGGCAGCCCGGGACCGGTCGGACAGCACCCGCGCGAGGCGGTCGGCGAAGCCGGAGGGGTCCGGACCCGCCCCCCGGCGCAGGCGGTACAGCTCCACGGTCGGCGGCCCGTCCACGACGCGGGACAGCGGCGCCGTCGGACGGTCGTCCATCGCGATCCGTGGGAGCTCGACGGTCGGAGCGTCCGCGGGGGCGGCCGAGAGGAACGGGGCCGCGGGGGACGGGGCCGGGAGCGCGGTGGGCAGGTACCGGCGCAGTGCGAGTACCGCGGGCAGGCCCAGCGCCGGCCCGACGGCGAGCACGACGAGCGCCGTCTGCCATCCGACCGCCGCCGCGACCACCGGGACCGTCGCGATCCCGGCGACGGTGAGCAGGAAGCCCAGTGCGGTCTGCACGGTCAGGGCGGTGCCGGTGTAGCGGGGGTCGGCGACCTCGATCGTCGCCGTCGTCAGGACCGCGGAGTCGGCGACGGCGGCCGCGCCCCACAGCACGCAGAACGCGCCCACCAGCAGGGGCGCGGCGCCGAGCACGACCGGGGAGACCGCACAGCAGACCCCGCTGACCAGCAACGACGTCGCGATCACCGGGACGCGGCCGTAGCGGTCCGCGGCGCGGCCGCCCAGCACGCAGCCGGCGGCGCCGCCCAGCCCCGCCGCCACGAACACCAGCAGGTGCTCCGACGGGCCGGGGTCCCCGCCGGCGAGTGCGGCGCCCAGCCAGGTCCAGAGCGCGTACAGCTCCCACATGTGCCCGAGGTAGCCGAGCACGACCAGCCGCGGTCCGGGCTCGCGGAGGAGCCGGAGCGCGTAGCCGGTGTCCGGGGGCGGGGCCGGGGCGAGCGCCGGGCCGGGGCGCAGGCACCAGCGGGCCAGCGCGGCGGCCACGACACCGCACAGCGCGGCGCCGGCGAGCACCCCGCGCCACGGCAGCCCCGGCAGCCCGCCGATCAGGTGCGGCAGCGCTGACCCGACGGTCAGTGCCCCGACCAGCACCCCGAGGTCGCGGGCCCGGCGCGACCGGTCCGACCAGGAGGTCATGATCTTCATGCCGACCGGGTAGACGAGCGCGAGGCACATCCCGGTCAGGGTCCGCAGCACCAGCGCGGCCACCGGACCGTCGACGACGGCGGCGAGCAGCAGCGTGCAGGACGCCGCCGCGGCCGCACCGCCCGCGAGCAGCCGCTGCGGCGGGACCCGGTCGGCGAGGGTCAGGACCGCCGAGACGACCGCGCCGGCCGCGAAGCCGAGCTGCACCGACGTCGTCAGCCACACCCCGGCCGTCGCGGACAGGTCCCACTCGGCGCGCAGCTCGGGCAGTACCGCGGACGCGGAGAACCACACGGCGAGCCCGAGCACCTGGACGAGCGCGACCAGGGCCCGCGCGCGGCGACCGGCGGTCATGGGCGGCTCCGTGGGGTCGGCGGATCCGGACACGCTAGCGAGAACAGCAGGTGGGAACTGGTCCGGACAGACGTTCGGATACCGCCGTACGGACCAGCGGACGGAGTGGCGTCGGGCGCGATCGCCGTGGGACACACGGACGTAACAGCGGACACCTAGCGTCACCGGCCGTGGGGAACGTGCCGCTGGTGGGGGTCGAGGAGGAGTTCCACGTGGTCGGCCTGGCCGACCGCCGGGCCGCGCCCGACGCGGAACGGTTGCTGGAGCACCTGGACGGGGCGGAGTTCTTCCCCGAGCTGCAACGGTCGCTGGTCGAGACCAACTCGCCCGCGACGCCGTCGCTGGACGAGCTGCGCACCCACGTGCGACGCCTGCGTACCCGGCTGCGCGAGGCGGCCGAACCGCTGGGGCTGGGTGTGGTCGCGGCCGGGACGGTGCCGCTGGTGGACCTGTCCGGCGACGACATCTCCGCCGGAGCACGGTACGAGCGGATGCAGCACGAGTACCAGATGCTGGTGCGCGAGCAGCACATCTGCGGGGTGCAGGTGCACGTCGACGTCCCCGACCGCGACACCGCCGTGCAGGTCTCGCGCCGGGTCTCCCCCGCCCTGCCGACCCTGCTCGCCATCACCGCCAGCTCGCCGTACTGGCGCGGCCACGACACCGGTTACGCCAGCTACCGCAGCATGATCTGGCAGCGCTGGCCCACCGCCGGGCCGCCCGGCGACGTCACCACCGCCGCCGAGTACGACACGATGATCGACGAGCTCATCGCGTCCGGGACGATCAGCGACGCCGGGATGCTCTACTTCGACGTCCGCCCCAGCGCGCACCTGCCGACCGTCGAGCTGCGGCTGTGCGACGCCTGCCCCGACGTCGACGACGTCGTGCTGGTGGCGGGGCTGTTCCGCGCCCTGGTCGCCCGTGCCCGCGCCGACACCGAGGCGGGCAGGCCGCTGCCCCGCGCCCGGCACGAGCTGCTGCGTGCGGCCGGGTGGCGGGCCGCGCGGTCCGGGCTGGAGGGCGACCTCGTCGAGATCGGCCGGGCCCCCGGCGGTCCCCCGACGCTGAGCTCCCCGTCGGTACAGCTGCGCGCGCTGGTCGAGGAGCTGCGGCCGTGGCTGGAGGAGGTCGGCGACCACGAGCAGGTCGCCGAGCTGGCCGAGGGCGTCCTGGCCCGCGGGTCGGGCGCGGCGGCGCAGCGGCGCGCGTTCGGGCGTCGCGGGTCGCTGACCGACGTCGTCGACGACCTGCTGGCCCGCACGTACGGCGAGCGGCCGCCGTCCGCGCCCGCGGAGACCGTGCCGTCCGCGCCGGAGCTGCTGCACGGCTACGTCCCACCCCGCTACGACGAGGCCGTCGACGCGACCGGCGCCGTCCGGCCCGGCTACGGCTGGCTGTTCCGGTCGCTGGAGCGGCTCGGCCCGCGCGGGCTGGCCGCGGCGGAGAACGCCCTGCGCACCGAGCAGCGCGCCCGCGGGGTCACCTTCCCGGTGCCCGGCATCGAGCCGGGCGACGACGGCGAGCGGCTGTTCCCGCTGGACCTGGTGCCGCGGATCATCGAGCGCCACGACTGGGCGCACCTCGCGTCCGGGCTGGAGCAGCGGATCCGGGCGCTGGAGTGCTTCGTGCGCGACGTCTACGGCCGGCGCGAGATCGTGCGCGACCGGGTCGTCCCGGCCTCGGTGGTCGAGCAGGCCCCCGGCCGCACCCGCTCGGGCGCGCTGGTGCCGCCGGACGCGGTGCGGATCGCCGTGGGCGGCATCGACCTGGTCCGCGACGACGCCGACGGCTGGGTCGTGCTGGAGGACAACCTGCGTGTCCCCTCGGGCATCGGCTTCTCGATGATGAGCCGGCGCCTGATCCGCAGCGTGCTGCCCGACCTGGAGTCGCCCTCGGAGGTGCGCCACCTCGACGACGTGCCGGACCGGCTGCGGGCGGCGCTCGCGGCCGGCGACCCCGACGGACCCGACGGGGAGGCCGCGCTGCTGACCGCGGGCGAGGTGGACCCGGCGTTCTTCGAGCACCGGCTGCTCGCCGAGGCGATGGACGTCCCGCTGGTGACCCCGGCCCGGTTGCAGGTCACCGACGGCGCGCTGTTCCTCGTCGGCGGGGGGCGGCGGCGCCGGATCACCACCCTCTACCGTCGGATGGACGAGAACAAGCTCGCGACCGCCCGCGGCGCCGACCACCGCCCGCTCGGCCGCGCGCTGTGGGCGGCGATGGCTCGCGGGCGGGTCGCGCTGCGCAACGCACCCGGCAACGGCGTCGCCGACGACAAGCTCGTCTACGCCTACGTGCCGGAGATGATCCGCTACTACCTCGGCGAGAAGCCGGTGCTGGCCTCGGTGCCGACGCTGCCCTGCGTCGACCCGCTCGCCCGTGAGCAGGTCCTGGACCGGCTCGACCGGCTGGTGCTCAAGCCCGTCGACGGCTACGGCGGCGCCGGGATCGTGATCGGCCCGCACGCCGGGCGCGCCGAGCTGGACCGGGTGGCCGCGGCGATCCGGGACACCCCGGCCGGCTGGGTCGCCCAGGACCTCGTCGGGATCTCCACCCATCCCACCTTCACCGACGGCGCCCTCCGGCCCCAGGCCGTCGACCTGCGGGTCTTCGCGGTGCAGTCCCACGGCGCCGGCGGGGTGCCCGAGGTCGACGTGCTGCCCGCGGCGCTGTCGCGGGTCGCCCCGCCGGGCGGGATGATCGTGAACTCCTCGCGCGGCGGCGGGGCGAAGGACACCTGGGTGCTGGCCTGAGGCGGGCTCAGCCGGCGAGCAGCAGGTCCGGCTCGCCCAGCACCCGGTCGGCGACGGCGCGGGCGGTCCCGGTGACGGTGGCCGCCCGGCCGTGCGGGGACACGAGCACGGCGACGTCCGGCCCGGTCGCGACCCCGCGGCGCACCAGCTCCGCGTGCACCGCGGGGACCAGCCAGCTGCCCAGCTCAGCGTAGCTGCCACCGAGGACGACGGTGCCGACGTCGACGACGTGGAGCACCGACGTCAGCGCCGTCCCGAGCGCGGCGCCGGCCCGGGCCAGCGCCCCCGTCGCGGCCGGGTCCCCCGCGCGGGCGGCGGTCCGCAGCGCCGCGACGTCGGCGGCGCCCGCGTCGCCGAGCAGGGCGGGCAGGCCCGCGTAGACCTCGACGCAGCCGGTGCCGCCGCAGCCGCAGCGCCGCCCGGCGCGCTCGATCACGACGTGCCCGATCTCCCCGGCGACGCCGCGGGCACCGGGCAGCACCCGCCCGTCGACGACGATCCCGCCACCGATCCCCACGTCGGCGGAGACGTAGACGAAGTCGTCGGCCTGCCCCAGGTGCGCGAGCGCCCCGAGCGAGGCCTCGTTGCCGACGAGCAGCGGCACCTCACCGAGCGCACCGGCGTGCTCGGCGGGGCGGCAGCCGTCGAGCCGGGGCAGGTTCGGGGCCCGCAGCAGCACCGCCGCGTGGTCCGAGCCGCGCACCGGTCCGGGGACGGCGATCCCGGCCCCGGCGACCGTGCGGCCGGTGCGCGCGGCCAGGTTCGCCGCGGTCCGCGCGGCCCGCCCGAACACCGCATCCGGGTCGAGGCCGCGGTGGTCGCGGCGCCGGCGCGACCGGTGCACCACCTGCCCGTCCAGACCGGTGACCAGCGCGTCGACGCCGTCGACCTCGACCGACACGGCCAGTACGACGGGCCCGGTACCGGCGAACGCCAGCGGCGTCCCGGGCCGCCCGACCCCGCTGCGGTCCGGCTCCCCCTCCGCGAGCACGCCCGCGGCGACCAGCGGGTCCAGCAGCCCCGCGACGGTGCCGCGGGTCAGCCCGGTCGCCGAGGCGAGCGACGCCCGCGACGACGGCGCCGCCCGCAGCGCCCCCAGCAGCAGGCCGAGGTTGTGCCGGCGCACCGCCGGTGGACGCGCGGGTGGGGCCTGCGGACGGGGAGATCGGTCGTGCACGGGGTCAGCGTGCCCCGGTGAGGTGCTCGCACGCGAGCTGGTGGAGCCGGACGAAGCCGTAGCCGCGACGGCCCAGCGCGTCCGGGTCGGCGGCGTCCAGCGCCGGGTCGGCCAGCAGGTCGGCCACGGTCTCCCCGGCCCCCAGCGTCGGCTCGGACAGTGCGGGCACCCCGGCCTCGGCGAGCGCGGCGACGACCTCGGGGTCGGCCCGGAACGCGGCCGCCCGCTCGCGCAGCAGCAGGTAGGTGCGCATGTTCGCCGCGGCGCTGTCCCACACCCCGCGCCGGTCCTCGGTGCGCGAGGGCTTGTAGTCGAAGTGCCGCGGCCCGTCGTAACCCGCGGACTCGAGCAGGTCGACCAGCGAGAACGCGTTCAGCAGGTCACCGTGGCCGAACACCAGGTCCTGGTCGTACTTGATGCCGCGCTGTCCGTTCAGGTCGATGTGGAACAGCTTCCCGGCCCACAGCGCCTGGGCGACGCCGTGGGTCATGTTCAGCCCGGCCATCTGCTCGTGCCCGACCTCGGGGTTGACGCCGACGAGCTCGGGGTGGGCGAGGCGCTCGACGAAGGCCAGCGCGTGCCCGACGGTGGGCAGCAGGATGTCCCCGCGGGGCTCGTTGGGCTTGGGCTCGATCGCGAACCGGATGTCGTACCCCTGCTCCAGGACGTGCCCGCAGAGCAGGTCCATGGCCTCGCGGTAGCGGTCCAGGGCGGCGCGGACGTCCTTGGCGGAGTCGTACTCCGAGCCCTCCCGTCCGCCCCACAGCACGAAGGTGCGGGCACCGAGCTCCGCGGCCAGCTCGACGTTGTGCAGCACCTTGCGCAGCGCGAGGCGCCGCACGGTCCGGTCGTTGGAGGTGAACCCGCCGTCCTTGAACACCGGGTGCGAGAACAGGTTCGTGGTGATCATCGGAACGGTCATCCCGGTCGCCTCGCAGGCCGTGCGCAGGCGTGCGATCTGCCGATCCCGGTGGGCCGGGTCCGGCGCGAAGCCGAACAGGTCGTCGTCGTGGAAGGTGAGTCCCCACGCGCCGCGCTCGGCGAGCTCCTCGACGGCCTCGACGACGTCTAGCTCGGGGCGGGTGGGCGAGCCGAACGGGTCGGCCGCGGTCCAGCCGACGGTCCACAGCCCGAAGGAGAACTTGTCGGCGGGGGTCGGGGCGGGGACGGCCATCGTCTGCTCCTGGAGGTGTGGGGGCGGCTCCGGCGAGCATGCTCCCGGTAGCGATCCGGGTCCAGGATTTGTTCGTGTTACACACGAATGAATCCCTCGTTCGCCGTAGCGCTTGTCACCACCGGCGAAACGCAGTGGGTCTTGCGGGCGGGGCCCCGGCGCACGTGAGGTGGAAGCCGGTACGGACCCACCGGGTAGTTTCGGCGTCCGGCCGCGCGGAACCGCAGGACACGACAGCAGGAACGGGGGATGTGATCGGTGGAGGCCGGGCAGACCGTGCAGATCCCCCAGACCGCCCCCGACCGTGCCGTCGCCGGGGCCGAACCCGGGCACCACTCGCCCGCGGTGTCCCCCGACGGCACCCGCATCGCCTGGATCTCCGACCGCACCGGGCGCCCGCGGGTGCACGTCGCGGCGCTGCCGGCGGACGGACCGGTCGACCCGGACGGGGCGCGGGTACTGGAGGCCCCCGGCCCGCACGCCGACGTGACCGCGCTGTCCTGGTCCCCCGACGGCAGCCGGATCGCGGTGCAGGTCGCCCCGTGCGGCGGCGACCGCACCCGGGTGGCGCTGCTGGACCCCGACGGCGGGCCCGCCGTCGGGATCGCGACCCACGCCACCGCCGTCGTGCTGGGCGCGTGGGCGCCGAGCGGGCGGTCGCTGGGCGTCACCGTGCTGTCCGACGCGACCCCGCGCGGCGCCGAACCGGGCGACGGCACCGCCTGCCTGGTCGACGTGCGGGACGGCTCCTCCACCGTGCTCGGGTCCGGGCAGGCTGCCGTCGTCCAGGCGGTGTCGGCCGACGGACGACGGGTCGTGCTGCGCACCGGCCGCCGCGGGGAGCGCGCCCTGGAGCTGGTCGACCTGCACCGCGGCACGCGGGACCGGGTGATCGGCGGGCCCGGCGGGGCGCTCACCGCGGCCGCCCGCTTCGGCAGCGCCCCCGGCACGCTCTGGGTGCACACCGACGCCGACCGCGAGCACACCGCGCTGCTCGCCGTCGCGCTCGGCCCCGCGGGCGAGCACCGCCTGTCCCCCGCCCGCCCGGTCGCCGTCCGGCCCGGCGCCGACCTGGAGGTCGTGGCACTGGACCCGGCCGGCCCGCGGGCCGCGCTGGTGTGGAACGTCGGGGGGCGCAGCCAGGTCGAGATCGCCGACCTGCGCGGCGGCAGGCCGGAGCGGCTGCCCGCGCCGTGCGACGTCGTCACCGGGGTGGCCTTCGCCCGCGACGGCGTGTCACTGCTGGTGGCGGGGCACGCGCCGGGGGTGGCGCCGTACGTGGTGCGGATGCCGCTCGACGCGCGCCCGGCCACACCGCTGCTCGGCGGCACCCCGGTCACGCCGCGGCCCCCGCGCCCGGAGGCGGTCGGCTTCCCGGCCGAGGACGGGCTGCGGCTGGCCGGATGGCTGCACCGGCCGTCGTCGCCGACGGGGGTGGGGTTCGTGTGGCTGCACGGCGGGCCCGAGTCCGAGGAGCGGCCCGGCTGGGCGCCGCTGCTGCACGGCCTGGTCGCCGCCGGGGTCACCGTGCTCACGCCGAACGTGCGCGGGTCGTCCGGGCGCGGGCGGGCCTTCGCCCGGCTCGACGACGGCCCGCTGCGGCCGGGCTCGATCGCCGACGTGCGGGCCGCGACCCGGCTGCTGGCGGGGGTGCCCGATGTCGACCCGCGCCGGATCGTCGTCGGCGGCCGGTCCTACGGCGGGTTCCTCACCCTGGCCGCGCTGACCCGGTTCCCGGAGCTGTTCGCGGCCGGTGTCGACGTGTGCGGCATGTCCGACATGACCGCCTTCTACGCCGACTCCGAGCCGTGGATCAGCGGGCCCGCGACCACCGAGTACGGACACCCGCACCGGGACCGCGCGCTGCTGGAGGAGCTGTCCCCGCTGCGCGCCGCGGACCGCATCGCCGCACCGCTGCTGGTCGTGCACGGCGAGCACGACACGAACGTCCCGCTGGCGCAGGCACTCGCGATCCACGCGGCACTGACCGCGCGCGGTGCGCCGGTGGAGCTGCTGCGCATCCCCGACGAGGGCCACGAGGTGCACGACCGGCACACCCGGGCCGCGGCGAACGCCCGCATCGTGGAGTTCGTGACCGCGACGGTGGCCCGTGGCTGACCGGGTGCCCCGGCCCGGGTGGGCGGTCGCGGTGCGGGCGCTGGTCGGGATCGTGGCCGTGGTCGTCGTGGTGGGGATCGTCGTCGTCGCGGGCCCGGTGCTGCTCGCCGGGCACCCGGCCTACCCGGTGCTGCTCGCCGTCGTCGCCCTGGTGGGGCTGGTCCTGGTGGTGCGCTCGGGGCGCCCGGCCCGGCCCGGACGGCTGCGGACGACCGGGCGGGCCGCCGGTGCGGTGCTGCTGGTCGCGCTGGTCGCCGCCGTGCTGTGGCTGCGTCCCTACGCGGCCGACGAGACCGCGCTCGCCGCGACCACGCCGTCGGACCGGGTCGCGGTGGTGCACACCGCGACGACGTGGGAGCTGCGCCCGACCGCGCCGTCCGGCCGGGGCCTGGTGTTCGTCCCCGGGGCGCTGGTCGACCCGCGGGCCTACCTGGCGCTGCTGCGCCCGCTGGCCGAGCAGGGGGTGCGCGTGATCGTGACCGCACCGCCCCTGGGCGTCGCACCGGCCGATCCGGGGGCCGTCGGCCGGGCGGTCGGTTCGGCGCCCGAGGTCCGTACCTGGGCGGTCGGCGGGCACTCCCTCGGCGGCGTGGCGGCCGCGCGGGCACTGGACGTGCCCGGGGTGCGTGGGCTGGTGCTGTGGGCGTCCTACCCGGCCGCCGACGTGTCGGGGGCGCCGGTCGCGGCCCTGTCGGTGTCCGGCTCCCGCGACGCGCTGGCCACCCCGGACGCGATCGCGGACTCCTGGGCGCAGCTGCCCGCGGGGACCCGCTTCGTCGTCGTCGACGGAGGGGTGCACGCCTACTTCGGCGACTACGGCCCGCAGACCGGCGACGGCGAGCCGGGCGTGGACCGGGCGACCGCACAACGGCAGATCGTCGCCGCGACCACGGACGTCGTGACGTCGCTGCGCCCCGGCTGACCGGTCGGGACGGTCAGGCCGTGCTGAACGACTGCAGGATCTCCTGGCCCTCGCTGTCGGTGCCGACGACGAACCGGTAGTTCTCCCGGGTCGTCGTGCCGTCGTTGCGCATGAACACGACGGTCGCGGTGACCGTGTTCGGGCCGGCGTTGCGCAGGTTCTCGGCGTAGACGTTCCGCACGGTGCTGTAGAAGGTCCGGAAACCCTGGATGCCCTGGCTCTGGGCCTGCGCCTGCGGGCTGAGCATCGCGAACGCGCCGTCGATGTCGCCGGGCAGCATCCGGTAGTAGTTCTGCACGAACGACACCGGATCCTGGACCTCGCCGGTCGCGGTGGTCGGTGTCGGCGTCGGGGTGGTCGTCGGCGCGGGCGTGGTCGTCGGGGCCGCGCTCGGCGTCGGCGACCCGCTCGTCGGCGGGGCAGCGATCACCGGCGGGGCGTCCTGCTGCCGGCTGGTCGAGTAGACGCCGAACGCGACACCGCCACCGACGACGAGCAGCACGGCCACCGCGCCCAGCACGACCGGGGTGCGACGACCCCGCCCGTCCCGGGAGCGGGTGGCACCGCCCCGTCGGCCGCCACGGCCGCCGGGACCGGGGATGACCTGCGGTGCGGGCACGGCCGGCGCGTCGACCACGGTCCCGCCGCCCTGCGCCTCGAGCCCGTCGGGCGCGCCCGCGCCGTCGCCGGTGTCCATCACCGCGGTCGCCGTCGACGGCGTCGCGAGACCGGCGACGGACTGGCCCGCGGCGATCCGGGCGAGCGCCTCGCGGGCCTGGGCGGAGCTGGGCCGCTCGGCGGGGTCGTTGGCGAGCAGGCGCATCAGCAGCGCGGTCAGCGGGCCCGCCTCCTGCGGCGGGGTGATCGCGCCGGTGGCGACCTTGTGCAGCAGGGCGTAGGCGTTGTCGTCGAGGCCGAACGGCGGCTCGCCCTCGACCGAGGCGTAGAGCATCGCGCCGAGCGCGAAGACGTCCGAGGCGGCCGTCGGCTCCTGGCCGCGGGCGACCTCCGGGGCCAGGAAGGCCGGAGTGCCGGCGATGACGCCGGTACGGGTGAGCTGCACGTCGTCGACGGCGCGGGACACGCCGAAGTCGGTGATCTTGGCCCGGCCGTCCTCGGCGATCAGGACGTTGCCCGGCTTGATGTCCCGGTGCACGACGCCCGCGGTGTGCGCGGCGGCCAGCCCGTCGGCGACCTGACGGCCGATCGCGGCGGCCTCCCGCGGCGGGATCGGCCCCTTCTCGGCGAGCACCGCGGCCAGCGAGCGCGACGGCAGGTACTCCATGACCAGCCACGGACGGTCGTCGTGGACGACGACGTCGAACATGCTGATCACGTGCGCGTGCTGCAGGCGGGCGCCGATCCGGCCCTCGCGCAGGATCCGCTGGCGGGACTCCTCCAGCTGCTCGTCGGACGGCAGGGCCGCCGCGAGCAGTTCCTTGACGGCCACCGTGCGGTTCAGCAGCTCGTCCGTCCCCCGCCACACGGCACCCATCGCACCGGCACCGATCCGCTCGTCGAGCCGGTAGCGGTTCCCGATCCGGTGGGCGTCGGGGATGGGCGAACTCATGAGGTCCAAGGGTAGGGAATCGAGGCCGGGCCGCCGTCGGCAGGGCAGGTGCTGCGAACGACCGGGAGAGGGACCACGGACCCTACGCGACCACCGGTCGCGCAGCCAGCGACCGTACGCCACACCACAGGACCATCGATCACCTCGGAAGGCCCAACTTGTTGGCACATGCCGGCCACGATCCGTAACCGCCGCGGGCGTCGCGGACCTTGGTCGCGATCTCGATCTGCTGCTCCTTCGTGGCGCCGTCGGCGGTGGGGGCGTACGTCGTGCCGCCGAAGTCGCTCCAGGTGCCCTTGTCGAACTGGAGACCACCGTGGTAGCCGTTCCCGGTCGAGATGGACCAGTCGCCGGAGGACTCGCACTGCGCCAGCTCGTCCCAGGTGCCGTCGGCCGCCTTCGCCGACGACGACGGCGCCGGCTCCTTCTTCGCCTCCGGCTTCGGGGCGGGCGCCGCGGGGGCCGGGGCGTCGGCGTCGCCCCCGCCGCTCCCGTTCCCGCGGTCCTCGTCCGGCTCGTCCCCGCGGTCCTTGTCGCCCTCGTCGCCCTTGTCGCCCTTGTCGCCGCGGCCCTCGTCGCTGCCGGACCCGCCGCTGCCGCCCTCGGCGGAGTCGTCGCCATCGGACGATCCACCGTTCCCGCCGGACGGGGCGCCGTCGCCGCCGGACCCGCGGAAGTCGCGGTCCTCCGGCTCCGATCCCGAGGCCGGGCCGTCACCTGCGCTGCCGCCGGAGGGGTGGCCGGAACCGCCGGAGCCCGACGGGGAGCCGCTGCGGGAGCCGTCGTCGCCCCCGCCACCGGTGCCGCCGTCCCCGCCGGTCGGACCGTCGCCGTCCGAGGCGTCGCCGTCCGCGCCGCTGTCCGGCCCGGCGCTGTCCGGGGCGTCGTCGGCTCCGCTGCCCGTGCCGTCCCGGCCACCACCGCCCGCCGTGTCACCCGCGCCCCGGCCGTCGCCGGAACCCTCGCCGTCGCCGGACCCGCCGGAGGGGCCCGCCGGGCCCGGTCCCCCGGCCGAGCCGTCCGAACCGGAACCCTCCGCCGCGGAGCCCCGGCCGGACCCCGCCCGTGCCACCGCGGACCGCACCCGCTCCCCCACCGCCCGTGCGACGGCGTCCGCGTCGGGCGCGCCGTACCCGGCGGCGACGTCGTCGACGACCAGGACCCAGTCGCGGCTGCCGCCCGGGCCCTGCGGGGCCGGGAACCGGGCGATCCCCGAGCTCGCGAGCTGGGCCAGCTCCAGCGTCGTCCCGGTCGCGGGCTGCACCCACCACGGGCGCGCGGTGTCGCCGGAGAGCAGGTCGAGGTCGAGGACCACGTCGCTGCCCGCCGGGGTGTGGCCGAGCACGTAGGACCCGTCCTCCGCCCCGGCGATGTCGACCCGGCTGTCCACCGCCGCGGCCCGCACGGTGAACGCGCCGTCGGAGTACGGGCTCAGCGCCGTCCGGGGCACCGCGTCGGCGAGCGCGCCCCGGTCCAGCACGGCGCCGACCGAGAGCTGCCCGCCCACGAGCGTCCCGGCGACCAGCGCCACCGCTCCGAGCACCGACGTCGTCCGCCGCGAGAACCAGGTGTCCACGGCCGGGCACTGTGCGCCCCCGCGGCGCCCGCCACGGCCGAACGGACGATCCCGTTCGCGATCGCGAGCGGCGCCGCCGGGTGACCGTCACGGGCGAGGGGCCGGTGCCCCATCCGGCACCGGCCCCCTCGATCGCGGCGATCACGCCGTCACCGGCTCAGTAGTCGAAGGACGGGTCCTCGGTGCGGGTGCGCTTGAGCTCGAAGAAGTGCGGGTTCTCGGCCAGCAGCCGGGCGCCGTCGAACAGGCGGCCGGCGTCCTCGCCCTTCGGGACCCGGGAGATGACCGGCCCGAAGAACGCCACGCCGTCGACGTGGATGGTCGGGGTGCCCACGTCGAGGCCCACCGGGTCCATGCCCTCGTGGTGGCTGGCGCGCAGCTTCTCGTCGTACTCGGTGGAGTGCGCGGCCTCGGCCAGCGACTCCGGCAGGCCGAGCTCCTTCAGCGCGCCCGCGATGACGTCGTCGAAGTCCTTGTTGCCCTGGTTGTGGATGCGCTCGCCGAGCGCGGTGTAGAGCGGCGCCAGGATCTCCGGGCCCTTCAGCTCGGCGGCGGCGATGCACACGCGCACCGGGCCCCAGCCCTTCGACATGAGCTCGACATACTGCTCGGGCAGCTCACGGCCCTCGTTCAGCACGGACAGGCTCATGACGTGCCAGGTGACGTCGACGTCGCGCACCTTCTCCACCTCGAGCACCCAGCGGGAGGTCAGCCACGCCCAGGGGCACAGCGGGTCGAACCAGATGTCGATGCGGGCACGGCCGTCGGCAGCAGGAGTCGTCATACCCGGCGCAACGCCGGGCACCGGCCGCGGATTCCACGGGCCGCGCCCCGGGCACCGTGATTGGATGCCGACGACACCACTCCCCCGAGAGGACCCCGAACGACGTGACCCCGCCCAACCTCACCCGTGCCCAGGCCGAGGAGCGCGCGGCGCTGCTCGACGTCTCCACCTACGACGTCACGATCGACCTGACCGACGGCGCCGGAGCCCCCTCCGAGCGGACGTTCGCGGTGACGACCACGGTGCGCTTCACCGCCGCCGAGCCCGGCGGGAGCACGTGGATCGAGTGGGTGGGCGACGGCATCACCTCGGCGACGCTGAACGGCACCGAGCTCGATGCCGCCGTGTGGACCGAGGAGGACGGCCTCGCGCTGCCCGGTCTCGCCGCGGAGAACGAGCTGACGATCGTCGCGACCGGGCTCTACACCAACACCGGTGAGGGCCTGCACCGCTTCGTCGACCCCGTCGACCAGGCCGTCTACCTGTACTCGCAGTTCGAGACGGCCGACTGCAAGCGGCTGTTCCCCTGCTTCGACCAGCCCGACCTCAAGGCCCGCTACACCCTCACCGTGACCGCGCCGGAGGACTGGAAGGTCATCTCCAACGCCCCGGCGACGGTCGAGGGCGGCGTGCACCGCTTCGAGCGGACCGAGATCCTCTCGACCTACCTGGTCGCGCTGATCGCCGGGCCGTACGCGAGCTGGCACGACACCTACCGCGACGAGCACGCCGAGATCCCGCTGGGAATCTTCTGCCGCGCCTCGCTGGCCCCGCACATGGACCACGAGCGGATCTTCACCGAGACCCGGCAGGGCTTCGACTTCTACCACCGCAACTTCGGCGTGACCTACCCGTTCGGCAAGTACGACCAGCTGTTCGTGCCCGAGTTCAACGCGGGCGCGATGGAGAACGCCGGCGCGATCACGTTCCTGGAGGACTACGTCTTCCGGTCGCGGGTGACCCGCACGCTCTACGAGCGGCGCGCCGAGACGATCCTGCACGAGATGGCGCACATGTGGTTCGGCGACCTCGTGACCATGCGCTGGTGGGACGACCTGTGGCTCAACGAGTCGTTCGCGACCTGGGCGTCGGTGCTGTGCCAGGCCGAGGCGACCGAGTACACGGGCGCCTGGACGACGTTCGCGAACCTCGAGAAGTCCTGGGCCTACCGGCAGGACCAGCTGCCCTCGACGCACCCGATCGCCGCGGACATCCCGGACCTGCAGGCCGTCGAGGTCAACTTCGACGGCATCACCTACGCCAAGGGCGCGTCGGTCCTCAAGCAGCTCGTCGCCTACGTCGGGCTGGAGCCGTTCCTGGCCGGGCTGCGCGACTACTTCGCCGCGCACGCCTGGGGCAACGCCACCTTCGACGACCTGCTGGGCTCGCTGGAGAAGGCGTCCGGCCGGGACCTGTCGGACTGGGGGGCGCAGTGGCTGCGCACCACCGGTCTGAACCTGCTGCGCCCGTCGTTCCAGGTCGACGAGGCCGGGACGTTCACCTCCTTCGACGTCGTGCAGGGCGGTGCCCGGCCGGGTGCCGGTGAGCTGCGCACGCACCGGATCGCCGTCGGCGTCTACGACGACGACCCGGAGACCGGCAAGCTCGTCCGCACCCACCGCGTCGAGCTCGACATCTCCGGCGAGCGCACGGCCGTCCCGGAGCTGGTCGGGCTGTCCCGCGGCAAGCTCGTCCTGGTCAACGACGACGACCTCACCTACTGCGCGCTGCGCCTGGACCCGGGCTCGCTCGCGACCCTGGTGGACCGGATCGGCGACATCGCCGAGTCGCTGCCGCGCACGCTGTGCTGGTCCTCGGCGTGGGAGATGACCCGTGAGGCCGAGCTGAAGGCCCGTGACTTCGTCACGCTGGTCGCCGGCGGGTTCGACACCGAGTCCGAGATCGGCGTCGCGGCGCGGCTGCTGCTGCAGGCCCAGACCGCGACGGCGTCGTACTGCACCCCGGAGTGGGCGCAGGGCCGCGGCTGGCCGCTGCTGACCGACGCGCTGCGGTTCCGCCTGGACACCGCCCCACCCGGGTCGGACGTCCAGCTGGCCGTGGTCAACGCGCTGACCGCCTCGGTGCTGCCGGAGAACACCCTGGACCGGATGAAGGGCTGGCTGCTCGACGTCGACGTGCCGAAGGGGCTGACCGTCGACGCCGACCTGCGCTGGCGGCTGCTGCACGCGCTCGTCGCGCACGGGAAGGCCGGCGAGACCGAGATCGCCGAGGAGGCCGAGCGTGACGCCACCTCCACCGGGGCGCGGCAGGCCGAGCGGGCCCGCGCGCTGATCCCGACCGCGGAGGCCAAGGAGCGGGCGTGGCAGCGCGCCGTGCACGACGACTCCCTGCCGAACGCGATCAACGAGTCGGCGATCTCCGGGTTCTCCCACCCCGCACTGTCGACGGTGAGCCCCGGGCTGCTCGACGGCTACGTCCAGCGCTACTTCGACGAGATCGACGGCGTGTGGGCGCGCCGGACCTCGGAGCTGGCGCAGAACGTCGTCGTCGGGCTGTTCCCGTCCTGGGCGGTCGCGGAGCCGACCGTCGCGGCGGCGGACGCCTGGCTCGCCGACCAGTCCAAGCCGGCGTCGCTGCGCCGGCTCGTGTCCGAGGGGCGCGCCGGGATCGTGCGCGCGCTGGCCGCCCGTGAGTTCGACGGCCAGGCCACCCCTGACCCGGAGCGGACCACCGCGGTCGAGCAGCCCTGACCCACGCACGACGGCGCCCCGGGAGTCGTGCTCCCGGGGCGCCGTTCGTGTGTCGGAGGTGTGGTCAGCGGCGGCGCAGCCACCGCCGCAGCGGGTTCGTCGAGGCCGGTTCGTCGGCCGGGCGGTAGCCCGCGCAGACACGCGGTCCGCAGCTGCCGCAGTCGGTGCCCGGGCGGTAGTGGTCGTGCAGGTCCTCCGGGTGACCGCAGGTGCACAGTCCCACCTGCGGGACGACGGGCGCGGGCGGGCCGGCCGGGGTCTTCGGCTCGGACGGTGTGCGCGGCCGGGGCAGCGCCGGGACGGGCTCCAGGCCCGTCGGCGGTGTCAGTACCGCGGCCGTGGGGGTGGCGGGGGTCCTGCGGTCGGTGCCGTCGTTCTCGTACGCCATGGTGACCTCCTTCGTGCCGGCGAACGGCAGCGCGGACGACCATCGCGTCATCGCACCGTGCCGTTGCGTCACCCAGTATGAGATCGCGTGCGGCGCGTGGGAATGGCTCGCGGCGACGAAAAGACCTTCCGTGGACGGAACGGCTGGTCGTGGACACGCCGCCACCCGATCAGCGGGCCACCGGAAGTGTGAGTACGGCAAGACAGCCGCGGGGCGCATCCACCGTACGGAGCACCAGGGTGCCGCCGTGCTCCCGAGCGAGCTGGGCGCTGATGTGCAGCCCGAGCCCGGAGCCGCCGGCGGCCTCGTCGTGCCGCCCGCGGACGATCTCGAGCTGCTCCTGCCCGTCGGGCAGGCCGGGGCCGTGGTCGCGGACCTCGACCGCGACCAGGCCCGGTTCGTCGGCGAGGCGGGCCCGCACCACCACCGGGGTCCGGGGCGCGTGCCGGTCGCAGTTGGCCAGCAGGTTCGTCACGACCTGGCGGGTGAGCGACTCGGGCGCGGCGACCGGGGGCAGGTCGTCCTGGATGTCGAGGGTGATGCAGCGGCCGTCGCGCAGGTCCACCAGGGTGCGCAGGGCCTCCCCGACGTCGTGCTCGGCGGTGTCCCCGCCCGGCGACGGGACGACCGGGGCGTAGGCCGGGCCGTAGTCGAGCAGGGCGGCGTCGCGTTCGTCGACCATCGGGTCGGTCACCGTGTCCTCGACGGTGATCGGCGTCTGCAGCATCTGGCGGAGCCGGTTCAGCTCGGCCAGCACCGCCTCCCGCATCCGGGCGACCTGGGGGTCGTCGCCGGGGCGGGTCGTCAGCAGCTGCGCGGCCCCGGCCAGGCCCGCCAGGCCGTTGCGCAGCTCGTGGTCGCGCTCGGCGGTCTGGCCGGTGGCCCGTTCGAGCAGCGCCGACGCCTCGCCGAGGGTGTCCTGGAGCTGGTCGTAGTCGTCCTGCATCCGGGTCACCGCCCGCAGTGCCATGGTCAGCAGCGCGGTGAGCACCACGGCCATCCCGAGCACCCGCAGCGACGGGTAGACCAGGCCGGCCGTCGGCTCCCGGCCGGGCACGATCGCCCGGTACAGCTGGGACACCGCGACGATCAGCAGGCCGAGCCCCATCCGGGCCCGGATCCGGCTCGGGCGCCGGTAGCCGTCGAGCAGGAACAGCACCGCGACCAGCGCCCAGCCGCTCTGCACCACGATCGAGTAGAGGGGCGAGGTCGCCAGCATCCGGGTGAACGGGCTCTCCGCCTGCGAGGCGATGACCCCGCCGATGACGAGGGCGAGCGCGGCCAGCGCCCAGCCGCCCCAGGCCCCGAGCGCCCGTGGCGGCCGCAGTGCCGCGACCAGGATGCACAGGCTGATCACGAACATGGTCAGCACCGCCAGCCGCGGGGTGCCCGCCGGGTACTGCGGCAGGACCAGCGCGGACAGCGGGAGGAGCACGACGCCGTAGAGCAGGAGGGCCGCCCCGAACCACGACGGACGGGGGTCCCCGGACAGCCGCCCCGTCACCAGCGCGACGATCGCCGCCGCCGAGCCGACCGCGGCGGCGACGAGGGTGAGCACCGCCGTCGCGTCGGAGAGGTCGACCCGGCCGTCGACGACCGCGGGGCGGCTCACGGCGACCACGAGGACGGCCAGGACCGCGACGACCAGCATGTCGGTCAGATGTCCCACCAGGAACCGGGCCCGCCGCTGCGGGCCCAGGAGCACGCCGAGGAAACCGGACGCCACGTCCCCTCCGCTCCGAGATGTCGCCGGACTGATGAGAAAGCGATAATAGGACTCGTCATTCTCGGTGACGTTCGGTGGGCCGTGTTGTGGGCCGAACGGTCAGATACCCGCGGCCTTGCGGTAGAGGGCGACGGCCTCCAGCTGGGAACCGACCTCCAGCTTGGTCAGCACCGCGCGGATCTGCGTCCGGACCGTCGCCAGGGAGACGACGAAGTGGTCGGCCACCGACTGTGCACGCTTGCCGCCCGCCAGCAGGGCGAGGACCTCGCGCTCGCGCTGGGTCAGCCTGCCCAGCTTCTCGTGCAGGTCGCGACGCTCGTGCTCCCGGTCGCGGTGCAGCCGGATCAACTGCTCGCGGCGGCCCGGCGGCATGATCGAGCGCCCCGCGTGGGCCTCACGGATGGCGCTGAGCAGCGCCGGGAACGGCGCGTTCTTGGGGACGAACACGAACCCACCCGCGTCCAGGGCGGCGCCGACCCGGCCGGCGTCGGAGCTGCCGGACAGCACCACCACCCGCCAGCCCGCCTCGCAGAGCGGGCCGACGAGCCGCACCCCGTCGATGCGGTTGCCCTCCGGGTCACGCCCCAGGTCGAGGTCGAGCACGATCAGCCCGGGTGTGACGCGCCGGGCGTGCTCCAGCACCGCCGCGGCGGAGCGGACCGGCTGGAAGGTCGCGTCCTCGCCCTCGGCGCGCAGGTTGAGGGCGAGGGCGGACCCGACCAGCTCGTGGTCGTCGACGATCAGGATCGGGCTGCCGGTGGGCCCGGTCACAGCTCCGTCCTCCCGCTGCACACCATGGGGGACACCTTAGAGCCGTTGGGCCGACCGTGGTGGCCCGCGAGTGGCGGACACGCGGGCGCCGTGGTGTCCACGGACGCGCCCGGGTGTCCGCCGGTGGTGTCCACCGGGTGGGGAAACCCCAGCTCAGGGTCGGCTGCCGGCCTGGTCCGCCAGCATCCTCAGTCCGGACAGGATTCCGCCGAACAGATCCCCCTCCTTGAAGGAGGCGACCATGCTCATGAGAGCGAGCTTGGCGCCGCGGTCCGGGAGCCGGACCTTCGCGTCGGCGCCGGTCACGATCTCCAGCAGCCGCTGCTCGGGGCTCACGGCGACGAGCACCGCGTCCTCGTGGTCGTCGACGCGTCCGTGCAGGTCGACCGCGGTGGCCCGCGCGTCGGCACCCAGGTCGCCCAGGTACAGCGCGAACCGCAGGCCGGTCTCGCGGCTGGCCAGGTACAGGGCCTCGTCCAGACGGGTCAGCTGCACCGGGGTGAACGGGTGCGCGGCCGCGGACGGCTCGACGAAGTTCTCGGCCACCGACAGGCGACCGGAGTTCGTGACGACCGACCCCTCGGGCAGGTCCTCCTCGTTGCCGGTGAAGACGGCGAGGTCACCACTTGCCACCGGTACCTCCTCGGGTGTCGCCGCCCTCGGACGGGGCGGTGTCGCCGTGTCCGGCGTGCGCGGCGTGGTGCCCCGCGGCGGACGGCTCGGCGATCCAGAACAGCGGCTCGTACGGCCAGGGGTCACCCGCGTTGTAGCGGGGGCGGTTGCTCCGGTTCCGCACCGCGATCCAGCCCCAGATCGCGAAGTACAGGACAGCCGGCGCGACCACGAAGACCAGCAGGGTTTCGACGACGGTCACGGGGCCAGAACCTAGCCGATCGCCGTGCCCGGCACCTGCTCAGGTGTCCGATCCGACAGCCGCCCGGACCGCACCGCGCGGACCAGCGCGTCATGATCGGCTTCGGTCTGGTCGGCGTAGGCCCTGGCGAACGTCGCGAGCGCCGCGGCAACCTTCCCGCCCTTCCCCAGGTAGCCGGCGATCATCGACGCCCCCGAGGTGCGGGCGTGCCCCTTGGCGAGCAGTCTGCCGCAGACGTCGGCGTAGTCGGCCAGCGCGGGGGCGTCGAGGGTGTCCGGGACGATCGCGCCCTTCATGTCACGGAACTGGCGGACGTAGTACTGGCGGCCGTTGATCGTCGTCCAGCCCAGGAGCGGGTCGGAGACGGTCTGCAGGGCCTGCTGGTACTCCACGACCCGCTGGCCCTGGTGGGCGTGCCAGGCCTCGCCGCCGTGCACGAACGGCGCGACGACCGACCGGCGCGCCTGCTTGAGCTGCAGGAACAGCACGTCGTCGGGGCTGGAGCCCTCGCAGAGCACGAGGTAGGCGCGCAGCCCGACCGAGCCGACCCCGACGACCTTGTGGGCGACGTCGACGGCGTGGTACCCGCCGAGGATCCGGCTCCAGTGCGGCGGCAGCGTCGCGAGGTACTCGTCGAGGGCGGCCAGGATGCGCGCGGTGTGCTCGTCGTCGGGGTGGGTGATCAGCGGCGGCTCGGTGACGATCCGCCGCGCCCCGCCCTCCTCGGTCACGAACCGGGGCAGCGCGCGGTCGCTGGTGCGCCGGCGCGCCCGTTCGGCGGCCTTGTCGATGACCCGGCGCGAGGTCTTGTGGTCGGCGTCCGAGCGCAGGGTGTCGATGTCCATGATGTCGAACGAGCGGGCGAGCAGCGGCTCGTCGGCGAGGTGGCGCAGGTGCTCGGCGTAGGAGGTCACACAGCGGGCTACGGCCTCGCCGCACTGCTCCTCGGTCGCGCCGGAGTCCCGGCCGGCCACCCAGGTGGAGGACACCAGGCGTCGCAGGTCCCACTCCCAGGCGCCGGGGTGGGCCTCGTCGAAGTCGTTGAGGTCGAAGACCAGGTCACGCTCGGGCGAGGCGTAGAAGCCGAAGTTGCCCAAGTGGGCGTCGCCGCAGATGACGGGGTGCACGCCGGTCTCGGGCAGCACCGCGAAGTCCGCGGCGTGCAGGGCGGCGGCGCCGCGCAGGAACGCGTGCGGGGATGCGGTCATCCGCTGGATCCGCAGCGGGACGAGCTCGTGCACACGCCCGGCGTTCTGTGCCTCGACGACGTCGACCGGGTCGGCCCGGCGCAGCTGCGCGGACCACTCGGCGAGCCCGGACCGGGGCGCGACCTTCCGCAGCCCCTTGCCGATGCGGTAGCGCTCGGCGCGGGGCGTGGAGGCGCGCTGCAGCGAGCCGAACGCCGCGCGGTCCGATCCGGCGAGGACGGGGTGCGAGGTCACGCCTGCGTTCTACCGCACAGCGGGCCCCGGAGCCCGCGCGGCGGGCCGGCCTCAGACGTTGCGCCTGCCCAGCGCGCGGTAGGTCCAGCCCGCGGACTCCCACGCCTCGCGGTCCAGGGCGTTGCGGCCGTCGAGCACCCGGCGGGTCTTCACGACCTTCCCGAACGAGCCCGGGTCGAGCTCGCGGTACTGCTTCCACTCGGTCAGCAGCAGGACGGCGTCGGCGCCCTCGGCGGCCTCCTCCGGGGTGTCGACGCAGTCCAGCTGCGACCAGTGCCGCCGCACGTTGGGCAGCGCCTGCGGGTCGGTCACCCGGACGTTCGCGCCCTGCAGCTGCAGCTGCGCGGCCACGTTCAGCGCCGGGGAGTCGCGGATGTCGTCGGAGTCGGGCTTGAACGCCGCGCCCAGCACCGCGATCCGCTTGCCGAGCAGGGAGTCGTCGCACACCTGGCGGGCGAGCTCCACCATCCGGATCCGGCGCCGCATGTTGATGTTGTCGACCTCGCGCAGGAAGGTCAGCGCCTGATCGGCGCCCAGCTCGCCGGCGCGAGCCATGAACGCCCGGATGTCCTTGGGCAGGCAGCCGCCGCCGAAGCCGAGCCCGGCGTTGAGGAACTTGCGGCCGATCCGGTCGTCGTGGCCGATCGCGTCGGCGAGCTGCTTCACGTCGGCGCCGGTGGCCTCGCACAGCTCGGCCATCGCGTTGATGAAGGAGATCTTGGTGGCGAGGAAGGAGTTCGCGGCGGTCTTGACCATCTCCGCGGTGGCGTAGTCGGTGACGACCTTCGGCGTGCCGTCGGCGACGATCCGCGCGTAGACGGTGTCCAGGACCTTCTCCGCGTCCACCGCGGTGTCCGCGCCGGACAGCGACGGGACGCCGTAGACGAGCCGGTCCGGGTGCAGGGTGTCCTGCACCGCGTAGCCCTCGCGCAGGAACTCGGGGTTCCACGCCAGCGCGGCACCCGGCACGCGGGCGGCGACCTGCTCGGCCAGCCGGGCGGCCGTGCCCACCGGCACCGTGGACTTGCCGACGACCAGCTCGCCGGGCCCCAGCACCTCGATCAGCGACGCCGTCGCCGCCTCGACGTAGGTCAGGTCCGCGGCGTACTCGCCGCGCCGCTGCGGGGTGCCGACGCACACGAAGTGCACCGCGGCGCCCCGGGCGTCGGCCATGTCCGAGGAGAACGACAGCCGCCCCGAGTCCAGCGACCGGCGCAGCAGCTCCTCGAAGCCCGGCTCGAAGAACGGGACCCGGCCCGCGGCCAGCGACTCCGCCTTCGCGACGTCGACCTCGATACCGACGACCTCGTGGCCCAGCTCCGCCATCGAGGCCGCGTGCACGGCTCCGAGGTAGCCGCACCCGATGACCGACAGCTTCAGCGGGGTGGTGTTCTCCGACATGGCCGGAGGTTAGCTGCCGCCCCGGACGGGCCGTCGCAGACGTCGGGCAGTGTGCGTCCCGGTGACGCCGAGGTGTCGCGCCGGCACTAACGTCCTCGGCCGTGCGGACCCTGCTGCTGGCCGAGGAACTGCTCCTGCTGGGGCTCGACCGCTCGACCGGCCGGATCGGTGACCGGTTCGACGGGCGGGTCCTGCCCGTCGCGCTGGTGCGCGACCTGGTCGACGCCGGTGCACTGCACCTCGACGGCGGGGACGGCCCCGACGGCGGCGACACCGTGACGCCGTCGGGCCGGGAGCCCGACCACCCCGCGCTGGCCGCGGCGCTGGCCGCCGTGACCCGGGACGGGACCGACACCGGCTCGCACGCCGTCGCCGCCACCGCGGCACACCTCGCGCGGACCCCCGCGGGCTCGGCGGGCGGCGCCGTGGGGCAGCTGGTCGCCGACGGGGTCCTCGCCGCGCAGGAGTACCGCCGGTTCGGGCTGTTCCGCCGGGTGCTGCTCACCGAGCAGGACCCGGAGCCGGCCCGGGCGCTGCGCACCCGGCTGGCGTCGCTGCTGGTCACCGAGACGGCGCCGGGCGGGCACGACGGCCTGCTGCTCGCGCTGCTGGGGCTCACCGACCTCGCCGGTGACGTGCTGCCGCCGGAGATCGACGCGGAGACGCGCGGGATCGCGCAGCACCGCGCGGCCCTCCTCGCCGAGGGAGCGGCCCGGGACCCGTTCGTGCGGGCCTACTTCGCGGTGCGCTCGGGCTGGGCGGGGAACTGAGCGGCTACCCGCGCAGCGCGGCGTAGCGGGCCCGGCAGGCGTCCCAGGTGGGCAGGGCCCCCGCAGCGAGGGCCTCGTCCAGGGTGGGCGCGGCACGGTCCTTGTCGGACAGCACCGGCTCGACCCCCTCGGCCCAGGGCAGCGCGAGCGCCGGGTCCAGCGGGCTGATCCCGTGCTCGGCCGCCGGGGTGTACGACGTCGAGCACAGGTACCCGACGACGGTGGTGTCGGCGAGCGCCTGGAAGGCGTGCCCGAGCCCCTCGGACAGGTAGACCGCCCGCATCGAGGCGGCGTCGAGGTCGACGGCCTCGGCCCGCCCGAACGTCGGCGACCCGACCCGCAGGTCCACCACGACGTCGCGGACGGCGCCGGCGGCCACGTACAGGTACTTGGCCTGCCCGGGCGGCACGTCGGCGTAGTGCACGCCGCGCACGACCCCGCGCGCCGACACCGACTGGTTGGTCTGGGCGACGGTCAGGTCGAACCCGAGCGCGTCGCGGAACCCCGGCCCCTGGAAGGGCGCGGTGAACGAGCCGCGGTGGTCGGCGAAGGTGGTCGGCTCGAACAGCCAGGCGCCCTCGATCGACAGCGGGGTCGCCTTCACGCCCACCAGCTCCGGTGGTCGCGGTACCAGGCCACGGTGGCGGCCAGGCCCTCGTCGAAGGGCACCCGGGGGGCGTAGCCGAGCTCGTCGCGGATCTTCGACCAGTCCACGGAGTAACGGCGGTCGTGCCCCTTGCGGTCGGCGACCCGCTCGATGCGGTCCTCCCCCACGCCGACGGCGGCGAGCAGCGCGCGGGTCAGGTCCAGGTTGGTCAGCTCGGTGCCGCCGCCGATGTTGTAGACCTCCCCGGCCCGGCCCGCCGTGGCGGCCAGGACGATCCCGCGGCAGTGGTCGGAGACGTGCAGCCAGTCACGGACGTTGAGACCGTCGCCGTAGAGCGGGACGGTGCCGCCGTCGAGCAGCCGGGTGGTGAACAGCGGGACCACCTTCTCCGGGAACTGGTACGGCCCGTAGTTGTTCGAGCAGCGCGTGACCACCACGTCGAGGTCGTGGGTGCGGTGGTAGCTGCGCGCCAGCAGGTCGCTGCCCGCCTTCGCCGCGCTGTAGGGCGAGTTCGGCTCCAGCGGGTGGGTCTCGGGCCACGAGCCCAACGCGATCGAGCCGTACACCTCGTCGGTGGAGACGTGCACGAACCGGCCGACGCCCGCGTCCAGCGCGGCCTGCAGCAGGACCTGGGTGCCGACGACGTTGGTCGTCACGAAGTCCGCGGCGCCGGCGATGGAGCGGTCCACGTGGGTCTCGGCGGCGAAGTGCACGAGCAGGTCGGCACCGCCGTCGAGCACCTCGGCGACGCGCCCGGGGTCACGGATGTCGCCGCGCTCGACCGTCAGCCGCGGGTCGTCGGCGACGGGCGCGAGGTTCTCGGTCCGGCCGGCGTAGGTGAACGCGTCGAGCACGGTCACCCCGGCCCCGGCCAGCTCGGGGTGCTCCCCGCCCAGCACCTCCCGGACGAAACAGGACCCGATGAACCCGGCCCCGCCGGTCACCACGATGCGCACGTGCCCTCCCCGCTCACTGTCCGGCCCCGCCAGCGTGTCAGAGTCGGCCCCGACGATCGGGAGGTGGGCGCGTGCGCGCGTGCGTGCTGGGGGCGAACGGGCAGCTCGGGCGGGCGCTGGTCGCCGCACTGCCCGGCGCGGTGGCACTCGACCGTGCGGCGCTGGACATCGGCGACGCCGACGCCGTCGCCGCGTACGACTTCACCGGCGTCGACGTGCTGGTCAACGCGGCCGCCTACACCGCCGTCGACCGTGCGGAGACCGAACCGGGCGCGGCGTGGCGGGCGAACGCGGCGGGCCCCGCGCACCTGGCCGCGGCGGCCCGCGAGCACGGTTGCCTGCTGGTCCACGTCTCCACCGAGTACGTCTTCGACGGCACCGCGCCCGGCCCGGTGCCCGAGGACGCCCCGCCGTCCCCGCTCGGGGTGTACGGCGCGTCGAAGGCGGCCGGGGAGCTGGCGGTGCGGGCGGCGCTGCCGGAGCGGCACGTGATCGTGCGGACCAGCTGGGTCGTCGGCGACGGCGGCAACTTCGTCGCCACCATGGTGCGGCTGGCCCGCGACGGGGTCTGTCCCGCCGTCGTCGACGACCAGGTGGGGCGGCCGACGTTCGCCCCCGACCTGGCCGCGGCGCTGCTCGTGCTGGCCGGGTCCGGGCGGCACGGCACGTTCCACGTGACCGGCGACGGCGAGCCGGTCAGCTGGCACGGACTGGCCCGGGAGGTGTTCGCCCGCTGCGGCCGCGACCCCGGCGACGTCCGCCCGGTGTCGACCGCCGAGTACGGCGCGGACAGGCCGCACCTGGCACGCCGGCCGGCGAACTCGGTGCTCGACCTGTCCCGCGCGACCCGCGCCGGGGTGACGATGCCGCCGTGGCGCGACGGGCTCGGCGCCCACCTCGGGACCGTCCGGTGAAGGGCGTCATCCTGGCCGGTGGCACCGGCAGCCGGCTGTTCCCGCTGACCGCGGCGGTGTCCAAGCAGCTGCTGCCGGTCTACGACAAGCCGATGATCTACCACCCGCTGACCACGCTGATGCTGGCCGGGATCCGGGAGATCCTGCTCATCTCCACCCCGCACGACCTGCCCGGGTTCCAGCGCCTGCTCGGCGACGGCGGCCGGCTCGGCCTGCAGATCACCTACGCCGCCCAGGAGCACCCCAACGGCCTGGCCGAGGCGTTCGTCATCGGCGCCGACCACGTCCGCGGCGGGCCGTCGGCGCTCGTGCTGGGCGACAACATCTTCCACGGCGCCGGGTTCGGCGACCTGCTGCGCCGCCGCGCCGCCGAGGTCGCCTCCGGCGACGCGGGCTGCGTGCTGTTCGGCTACCCGGTGCGCGACCCGCGGCGCTACGGCGTGGGCGAGGCCGCCCCCGACGGCACCCTGCTCTCGATCGAGGAGAAGCCCGAGCACCCCCGCTCGGACCGCGCCATCACCGGTCTCTACTTCTACGACGACCGCGTCGTCGACATCGCCGCGCGCATCACCCCCTCGGCCCGCGGCGAGCTCGAGATCACCGACGTCAACCGCGCCTACCTCGAACAGGGCCGCGCCCGCCTGCAGGACCTCGGACGCGGCTTCGCCTGGCTCGACACCGGCACCCACGAGTCCCTGATGGAGGCCGGCCAGTACGTCCGCGTCCTGGAGAACCGCCAGGGCATCCGTATCGCCTGCGTCGAGGAGGTCGCCCTGCGGATGGGCTTCATCGACGCCGCCGCCTGCCACGCCCTCGGGGCGCAGCAGGCGGGCTCGGGCTACGGCGAGTACGTCATGGCCGTCGCGGATCAGTTCAGGTCGTAGCCCGGTACGGCGCCGCCGTCCTCGCCGCGGTGACAGCGACGGCGGGCCTCGTGGTCACCACCGACGGCGTGTCCGGGTCCTGACTCTCCGTGGTCGATCGACGGCATCGACCCGGGTTCCGTTGTGGCACTTGTCGTCACGCAGCGCTCGTCTTCTTGAGAAGACAACCAGGGCAAACGAGTGATGCGAATCCCACGTTCGCTGCTGTAACGCACGTAGCGTGCACGACGACCTCGCCACGTGTGCGGCCAGTTCTCAGGCAATACCTCTGAATGGGTTAACGCCGTGCGCCGCTCCGGCCCGCGCCTCGCGATTGGTGGTTACTCATCGTGACATCGCTCGCACCATCCACCGCAACGCTCCGTCGCACGAACGGGCGGCGCATCATGTGGATCTTCTTGTCGCAGTACACCTTCCGCGCGGCCGGCCGACCGTGAGCGCCGGACCGACGCAGGCCCGTCGCCCCGCACGCGCCACACCCCGTACCCATCACCGGCCCCTGCTCCGGCGGCCGGTCACGCCCCGGGGCCCCGGCCCGGTCGGACCACCCGCCCGGGCCGACACCTCCTCCGCCCCCGCGCCGGTGCGCAGGCTGGCCGCCCGGGTCAGCCTCGTCCGGACGGTGCTGGTGCTGACCGACGTCGTCGCCGTCGGGACCGCCGCGGTCGTGGTCGCGCCGACCGGGCACGACGGCGTCGTCGCCGCCTCCGCGCTGCTGCTCGCGGTGCGCTCGGCGGCGCGTCTGCACCGCTCCCGGCTGCGTCTGTCCTGGTTCGACGACCTGCCCCGCGAGCTGGCCGCCCTCGTCGTGACGATGGGGCTCGTGCTGGCCGGGGCGATGGCCCTGCAGCAGAACCTGGACACCCGCATCGACGTCGCCGGGCCGGTCGAGGTCGTGTTGCTGGCCACCCTCGTCGCCCTGACCCTGCGCGCCGCGGTGCTGTTCGCCGCCCGGCTGCTGCGGGTCCGGTGGGCCGTCGGCGAGCCCACGCTGATCGTCGGCACCGGATCGCGGGCGGTGGAGCTCGACGAGACCATGCGCGCCCACCCCGAGTACGGCCTGCGCCCACTCGGCCACGTCCTCTCCGAGGACCTCGACCTCCTGGTGGCGCGCGAGCGGGCGGCGCTGTCCGCGCGGATCCGGGACGCCGCCGCCCGGCACCGGGTGCGCGTCGTCGTGTTCGCCTGCCACGGCGTCGACGACGCCGCCGTCCTCGACGCTGCGATCGAGGCCCGCCGCGACGGGCTCGGCGTCCTGCTGCTGCCGTGGCTCTCGGAGCTGGTGCACGACCACTCCGGCGTCGAACGGCTGCGCAGCATCCCGCTGCTGCGACTGCCCGCGGACCCGAGGAACCGGCTGTCCTGGCGGCTCAAGCGCCTGGGCGACGTCGTGGTGTCCGCGCTGGCCCTGGCGCTGGCCTCACCGCTGCTGGTCGCGGTCGCCCTCGCCGTACTCGTCGAGAGCGGGCGGCCGGTCATCTTCCGTCAGGAACGCATCGGCCTGGACAACCGGCCCTTCACCGTCCTGAAGTTCCGCAGCATGCGCCCGGCCGACGAGCGCGAGCAGCAGACCCGGTGGTCCATCGCGGGCGACTCCCGGGTCGGCCCGGTCGGCAGGCTCATCCGCCGCACCTCGCTCGACGAGCTGCCCCAGCTCTGGAACATCCTGCGCGGGGACATGAGCCTGGTCGGGCCGCGCCCGGAGCGGCCGTCGTTCGTCGAACGCTTCTCCGCCGAGCACGAGCGCTACACCGCCCGCCACCGCGTCCCGGTCGGGCTCACCGGGCTCGCCCAGATCTCCGGGCTGCGCGGCGACACCTCGATCGCCGACCGGGTCCGGCACGACAACTACTACATCGCGAACTGGTCGCTCTGGCTCGACGCGCAGATCGTCGTGCGCACGGCGCGGGAGCTGGTCCGGCGCGGCCGGCACTGAGCGGCCGCGCCGGGCGGGTCAGCCGGCCTGGCGCTGCGCGAGCCCGAGGGCGTACTCGGGGTACCACTGCCCGGCGGCGGGCTCCCCCGGACGGCAGGCCCCGTCGGACTCGCCGGGGCGCTTGACCCACAGCAGTGCATCGACGCGGTCGTCGCCGGTCTCGGTGGTCGGGTCCGCCCCGAGCCCGCGACCGGGCGGGGGGTCAGAAGGGCAGGTGCCCCGACAGCACGACGGCCGTCGCGACCGCCGCGGTGAGCACGAGCAGGAGCGCGGCGACCGCGGTCCGGCGGGTGCCCGTCGTCGCGGGACCCGCCGCCGGAGCGACGCCCGGAGGCGACCAGAGCGGTCGGCCCGTCCGGCGCCCGGCGGGCCAGGGTCCGGCGCCGTCGCGCTCGCGGCGGGCCGCGACCGTGAGGGCCTCGGCCCGGTCCGCCGTCGCCGGATTGACCCGGCCCGGCGCGGTGAGTGCGGCGACCAGGTCCCGGACCCCGACGGCGTCGCCGGGCAGGGCACGGCCGCGGACGACGTCGCGGACCCGCGCGGTCGAGGTCCGCAGCCGGCGCGCGAGCACACGCTCCGACGGGCAGCCGTGGTGCACGTGGACGTCGTCGAGCAGGTCGAGCAGGTCGCGGTGCGGGCCGTGCTCGGGCCAGGACGTCCGGTCGAAGCGGCGCAACGGCACCCGTTGCCTCCTCACGCAGGATGATCGTTCGATCACCTGTCGCATCCGGCGGCGTCGGCGTTACTCAATTCTGATGAGACGCCGCGATCGTCACTCCTGATGACAACCCCTCGCATGGATTACGGCGAACGGCGCAACTTGCGCGCGGGTGAGGGAGCGGTCGCTAACGGTAGGCGTCCGCCTGTCGAAAGCAGGAGCAGCGAACGGTGCACTCCGGGCACCGAGCGGGCGACGACGCCGACCCCAGCGGTCCGTGGCCCTTTTCTTCCCGCCCCGAGGAGCACGTAGTCCTGTGAGCACCCACCACGACGTCTCCCGCCTGTCCGAGCGGACCGTCCCGAGTCCGCGGGTCGCCACACCGGCCGGGGGCAGGCGCGATCCGCTGCCCGGCACCCCACGGTGGCAGCGCCGGTTCACCGCCCTCGTGGTCCTCGGTGACCTCGCGACGGTGGCGCTCCTGACCGCGGTCGCGGTGCTGGTCGGGCTGACCGGCCTCGAGGCGGCCGACCGGGCGCGCATCGGCTCGGGTCTGATCACCGCCGGCCTGCTGGCCGTGGCCCTGCCGGTCTCCCGAGCCTGGGACGGCCGGGTGCTGGGGACCGGGTCCACGGAGTTCGTCCGTCTCGGGCGGGCCGTGGTCCTCGCCGACGTCGCCCTGGCCCTGGGCGGCCTGGCGCTGATGGTCGACTCGTCGCGGGAGTGGGTGTTCCTGCTCGTCCCGGGCACCGGCGTGGCGCTGCTGGGCGTGCGGTTCGCGCTGCGCAAGATGCTGCACGTGCAGCGCGGCCGGGGCCGGGGTCTGGCCCCGGTGCTGGCGGTCGGCGAGGAGGCGTGCGTGGCGGACCTGATCCGCCGCACCCGTCGCGACCCGTACTTCGGCTGGCGGGTCACCGGGGTGTGCACCCCGACCGGCACCGGCACCGGCGGCGGCCACGTCGTCGACGGCGTCCCCGTGCTGGGCGACCTCGACGCGGTGACCGGTCTGGCCCGCGACGGCGGGCACCGGGTCGTCGCGATCTGCCGCTCGCCCGGCTGGGGCCCGACGCGGCTGCACCGCCTCGCCTGGGACCTCGAGGGCTCCGAGACCGAGCTCGCCGTCGACCCGGGCCTGATGGAGATCGCCGGGCCGCGCATGCACATCACGCCGGTCGACGGGATGCCGCTGCTGCGGCTGTCCGAGCCGCGGTTCTCCGGCGCGTCGAAGATCGTGAAGTACGTCGCGGACCGCGCGGTCGCCGCGCTGCTGATGCTTCTGGTGGGGCCGTTGTTCCTGGTCCTGGCGGCCGCGGTGAAGCTCGGCGACGGCGGCCCGGTGTTCTTCCGCCAGGAGCGCGTCGGCACGCACGGGCGCACCTTCGGGATGCTGAAGTTCCGGTCGATGTGCGTCGATGCCGAGGCGCGGCTGGCGTCGCTGGCCAACGACCACGGCGACGGCCCGCTGTTCAAGATGCGTCGCGACCCGCGCGTCACCCGGGTCGGGGCGTTTCTGCGGAAGTACTCGCTCGACGAGCTGCCGCAGCTCCTCAACGTGCTCGGCGGATCGATGAGCCTGGTCGGGCCGCGCCCGCCGCTGCCCCGTGAGGTCGCCACCTACGCCGACGACGCGCGCCGCCGCCTGCTCGTCAAGCCCGGCATGACCGGCCTGTGGCAGGTCAGCGGACGCAGCTCGCTGACGTGGGAGGAGTCGGTCCGTCTCGACCTGCGCTACGTCGAGAACTGGACCCCCGCACTGGACCTGCTGATCCTGTGGAAGACCGTCGGCGCGGTGCTCCGCAGCCGCGGCGCCTACTGACCCGGCGCCGCGGCCTGCGGGCCGCTCAGGCGAACAGCTTCTCCTGCTCCTCGCGGAGCGCGTCGACGAGCCGGCCCGGGGGCAGGGTGACGTCGTCGTAGGTGAGCACGGCGTCCTTCGCGACGTCGCGCACCAGCGTGCACCCCTCGGCCACGCCCATCGGCAGCAGCCGCTCCGCGCGCGTGACCGGCGAGGACTCCGCGACGCCGTAGGTGTCGTAGCCGCCCAGCCCGTCGACCGTGTGTCCTGCCTTCAGGTCCTGCTTGGCGGTGGCGACGACGTCGACCCGCTGCCCGGCGGGCGGGCTCAGCGCGGCGTCGGCGAAGTCGACGGCCCGCACGATGGTGTTCGGGACCTCGAAGTGGCACAGGTGGTACGGGGTGTAGAAGCTGTACAGCGGGCCCTCGCCGAGCTTGTACAGGTTCAGGTAGTGGCGCTGCTTCGGGTCGTCGTGGGTGCCGAGCACGTAGATGCCCGGGCCCGGCTTGGCGCCGACCACGTAGTCGACGACCCCGCCCAGCTCGCGCAGCTCGTCGACGTCGTAGGCCGCGGTCAGCTCGTCGACGTGACCGGCGTGGTCACGCCCGTACATGCCGCGCTTCCCGACGGTGAAGCCGAACGCGTTGGCCACGATCGCCTGCTCGAACGACACCTTGGTGCCGTCGGCGAAGCTGGTGACCATGTAGGGGTCCTGCCCCCACTTCTCGGCGAACGCCCGCTGCGTGGTGGGGGTGCGGTACTCGTCCTGCAGGCCCTTGATGTTGCCGGCGACGAGCGGGGTGACCCCGATGCCGCGCACGAAGCGCAGCAGGTTGGCCTGGACGCCGGGCTGGTCGCCGTCGGCACCGGTCAGGACGACCCCGGCGGCGCGGGCCCGGTGCGCGAGCAGCGGGCCGACGGTGCCGTCGAGCTCGGCGTTCATCGTGACGACGGGCAGCCCGCGCTCGATCGCGGCGACGGTGACCCGGGCGCCGAACTCGACGGCGCCGGTGACGTCGACGAGCACGTCGACGTTCTCCGCGGCGAGCAGCGCGAACGCGTCGCCGAGCACGGCCGGGACGCCCTTCGCGACCATCGCCTCGACCTGCGCGGTCGTCGACACCTCGACCGGCTCGAGCCCGGCCTCGGTGTAGGCGCGCACGGCGGTGGCGACGGTGCGGTTGGCGATCGCGACGACGTCCATCCCAGGGGTGGAGTTCACGATCTGGTTCACCAGGCCGCGGCCCATGAACCCGGCGCCGACCAGGCCGACCCGGATCGGGCGGTTCTCGGCGGCGCGCTTCGCGAGGGCGGTGTCGAGGATCAGCATCAGCGGGCTCCGGTGACCGACGGGAAGTCGGCGTTGTCGGCCAGCAGCGGCCAGTTCGCGTCCTTGTCCGAGACGTGGTCGACCGCGTGCGGCCACTCGACGTCCAGGGCCGGGTCGTTCCAGCGCAGGCCGCGCTCGGCGCCCGGGGTGTAGGGCGTCGAGACCTGGTAGATCGTCGTCGCGTCGGGGGTGAGGGTGAGGTAGGCGTGCGCGAAGTTCCGCGGCACGTACATCGCCCGGTAGTTGTCCTGGGACAGCTCGGCACCGAACCACTGCAGGTAGGTGTCGGAGTCCGGGCGCAGGTCGACGATCACGTCGAAGATCGCGCCGCGGACGCAGCGGATGACCTTGACCTCGGCGTTGGGCTCCAGCTGGTAGTGGAAGCCGCGCAGGGTGCCCGCCTCGTGGTTGTACGAGAGGTTGCACTGGGTGATCGTCGGGTCCAGCCCGGCGTCGCGGAACTCCTGCTCGCAGAACGCGCGGGCGAAGAACCCGCGGTCGTCGGAGAGTCGCTTCAGGTCGATGAGAGCCGATCCGGGGAGCGGGGTCTGATGAATCTCCACATCCCCCATCGTCGGTCAGCGGTGATCCACCGTTATCGGCCACCCCCACGACCGTGGCACCGCGACGTCGTAGTCACGCTCCGTCGTGACGTCGTCGCGATCAGGCCACGATGTTCGGGGGTGATCACCGCCACCGACGTCCTTTCCATCCGATGATCGCCCTCAGCCGACATGGACACTCCCGACGAGTACACCCTCAGGCGTACCGGAGGTGGTGTCGAACACGACGTGTGGTGTTCGCTACCGCCGGGAGGCCGTCCGCGGCGCCAGCGCCTCGACGATCTCGTGCACCGCGTCGAGGATGAGCCGCACGGCGTCGTGGTGGGCCTGCGCCCTACCCCCCATCGGGTCCGGAACGGTGTCGTCGGCCGGTGGGACCGTCCCGCGGGCTGCCCGGGCGGCGGCGACAAGCCCGCGGCCACGCGCGACCGTGTCCGGCGGCAGCGCCGCGGTCTCGGCGACGGCGATCAGCCTGGCGAACTCGCGCATCGTGAACGTCCGGTCCAGCAGGTGCGGGTGGCGCTCCAGCACCGTCGAGCGGTGGCGTACGCCGGCACCCAGCACGAGGTCCACACCGGTGGCGAGGTCGACGCCGAGCTGACGTGCACGGAAGCCCGCGGCGCGGGAGTCCAGGCCCCAGGGGGCGAGTTGCGCCCGGGACAACGGATGCATCGGCCGGCCGACGGCGGCGGCGACGCCGGCGCTGGACACCTGGATCCGGCCGGCCTCCCGGCCGCCGAGCCGCCCGACGAGCATGTTCCGCATGAGGAGCTCCGCAGCGGGCGAGCGGCAGATGTTGCCCGTGCAGACCATGAGCACGCGGAAGCGGTCCTCCGCTCCCGGCCGCTGCGGCCGGTGTGGCGGACGCGCCACCGCACCGGCGTGGGGCGAGCGCCGCGGTGTCGGCGGCAGGTCGGATCCACCGCCCCGCTCCATCAGTGACGTCATGCTGCCCTCCGGGTCGTTCCTCGACCGTTCAGTCGCGCGGACGGCCGCGCGCATTTCCACTGAACGGGCTCACAGCCCGAGATCATCAAGTTTGATGACGACAGGCTCCGGTTCCGACCCCATTCGGACGAACTGGGGCCCGTGCCCGGGGCCGTGCGGGGGCCGTGCACGATGACGGGACCATGATGCAACCGCCCGGCCCTTCCCGCCGCGCCCGGCCCGGGCTCGTCGGCGTTCTCGTGGTCGCCGCGCTGGCCGCCTGCACCGGCCCGGGTGAGCCGGACGCGGACTTCCAGTCCGCCCCCGGCGCGGTGCCGTGCGTGTCGGAACCCGTCGGGCCGGTGGCCCCGAGCTGGTCTGACGAGTTCGACGGCGACACGCTCGATCCGACCCGCTGGTTCCCCTACTCGGGACCGACGTCGGAGGGGGTCGGGACGCACCGGCCCGAGAACCTGACCGTGGCGGACGGCGTCCTGACGATCGCCACGACGGCGGGTACCTCGGGCGGGGCCTCGTCGGCACTGTCCCAGCGGTACGGACGCTGGGAGTTCTGCGCCCGGGCCGATCCGGGACGCGGGGTGCTCCCGGGGGTGCTGCTCTGGCCGACCGCCGAGGACTGGCCGGCCGGGGGCGAGCTGAACGTGATGGAGGTGGTCGACGAGACGCGTCACTCGACGAACGTCACCCTCCATCACGGGGACAGGAACGCGCAGGCCGGGGTGGGCGTCACGGCGGACCTGACACGATGGACCCGATTCACCGTCGACTGGACGCCCACTCGGATCGCGGTCTCGGTGGACGGGCGGACGGTGTTCCACACGTCCGACACCACCACCTTCCCGCCCGGGCCGATGAACCTGGCGGTCCAGCAGGACATCGGTCCGCTGCGTGACTTCCTGCCGGCACCGGACCGGACGACCCCGGAACGGACGCGGATGCAGATGGCCTGGCTGCGGGTGTACGCCCCGGACGGCGTTGCGGACGACGCCGGACCGGGCGGGTCAGGAAGATGACGATGGACTCACGCGACCGGCACGACGCCACACTCCGGTCACCTGTGGTCGTGGTGTCTCCGCACCTGGACGACGCGGTCCTCTCCCTCGGGGCGACCCTGTCCCGGGCGGCGCGTGACGGGACGGACGTCACCGTCCTCACCGTGTTCGCGAACGATCCCGCCGACGGGTCGCCGAGCCGACCGTTCGACGCCCGCTGCGGCTTCGCGAGTGCGGGCGCCGCCGCCCGTGGGCGACGCGCCGAGGACGCGCGCGCCTGCGGTGCACTCGGCGTCATACCCCGGTGGCTGGCCTTCCCCGACCACGAGCACCGCGGTCGTCCCGACGGAGCCGGCGACGCCGCCGTGGTCGCGGCGTTGACGGCCGCGTTCGCCCAGGCCGCCACCGTGCTCGTCCCGGGGTTCCCGCTGGACCATCCCGACCACCGCCTGGCGCGGCGGCTGACGCTGGAGGCCGTCGCGGGGCTGCCGACGCCACCGCTGGTCGTCTCCTACGTCGAGCAGCCCTACTCCGCACGCGCCTTCACCCGCGCAGCGGCGCCCGGGGGTCGCTCGGGCACCGCGGCACGACTGGTCCGGGCGGTGGCCGCAGTGTTCCGTCGGGCCTCGGCCGAGCGGTTGATGGACACCTTCAAGGACGATCCGGACATCCCCCACGACGTCGTCTGGGAGCGGACACGCAGCGGCCCGATTGACTGGTACCGGAAGTACCGGGTGATCGGGTTCTACGGGTCGCAGCTGCGGCAGATCGGCCGGGGACTGCGGCCACTCATGGCGGTCGGCGAGTTGGCCGCCCGCGGCGAGCGCGTGGCAGCAACCGGTCGATGACTCCGGTCATGCCCCGAGCCGGCGCACGGCACGCGCCGGGACCCCGGCGTAGAGCCTGTCCAGCTCGCAGTCACGAGTCACGACCGAGCCCGCCGCGATCACGCAGCCGTCGCCGACCGTCACCCCCGGGAGGATCGTCACCCCCGAGCCGATCCATGTACCGGCGCCCACCACGACCGCGCGCGGCACCGGCCGCCCCGAGCGCCGGTCGCGGGGCCCGATCTCGTGCTGGGAGGTGATGATCCGTACGTGGTCCCCGATCTCGGCGTCGGCCCGGATCTCGATGCCGGCCGCACAGTCCAGATAGGCGTCGTAGCTGATGAACACACGCGGCCCGAGACGGACCCCCGCATCGCCGGCGATCCGTAGACCCGGGAACACGACGCAGGACGGGTCGTACCACAGCCCGGCCCGCCGGAGCAGGAGCCTGCGCAGCCCGGACGGGAGGGGACCGGCCACCGCGCTGAGCAGATCCTGCCGTCGCCGGCAGGTCACGGAGCGTCCCGTCGCGGAGCCGGCCCGCCGGCGTGGGCGGGAACCGAACCGAGGATCTCCTCCCACCGGTCCGACCACGTCGGAACACGTCCTGGCCGCGGTGCCGGTCCCGCCATGAGCTCCCGCACCAGTTCGACCGTGACGTCTTCGTCGCCGTCGGATGCGCGCAGGTTCGGAGCCGAGACGTGGTCGAGCCGCAGTCCCGAACTGACGACCCAGCCACCGCCAGCCAGACAGTTCCACAGCTTCGCCGGGACGAGGTGGTCGACCCGCCCACCGGTGTACGGCAGCAGCGCGACCTTGTACGTGCTGACGAGGCCGGCCAGCTCGGCGATCGGTACGGGGGCGTGCAGGGTGCAGCCGGCCGCGCGCAGCGCATGGGCGACCTTCTCGTCCGGAACATGCCCGATGACGTCGACCCCGACCCCGGCTCGTCCCAGCGCGACGAGCACCCCGGCGTCCGTAGCGGGTCCGACCGTCCCGAAATAGACGGCCCGGTCCGACCGTTCGGAGAACGCACGGCCGACGGCGGTGAACTCGTCGTCCACCGCCGGCTCGACGACCGTCGACTCGATCCCCCGCGACCGTAGCCGCTCGGCCATTCCCGGGCTGTCCACGGTGACGCCGGTCCGTGGGTCGGCGCAGATCCGGCCTTCCGAACCACGCCAGTCCCGCGGCGGATGGAAGCGCGCGGGGACCGACGACCAGTCCAGGACCGCGTCGTAGACGATCCAGCGCGGAGCGGCGCGACGCAGGAGCCGTTCGGTGACACGGCCGGGCAGGTAGACCAGCACACCGTCGTAACCGGGTCGCAACCGCAGCAGCCGGTGCCACGCCATGACCCGGACACCGTCGACCTCCGGGGCCCGGCCGACGGTGTCCGGGCCGCGACCGGACAGCGCCCGTCGCAGGCCGACCGCCACCTGGCGGAGCGAGCGGGGACGAGGCTCGAGGAAGTCGACCTCCCACCCCCGTTCGGCCGCCGCGCGGGCGACGGCGTGGTGGCGCTGCCACATGAAGGCCCAACGGACTGAGGACACGATCAGAACGCGTCGGGTCATACCGGTCGTCTCCAGGTCGATGTACTCGTCGTTGCGGGCGCGACCGGCGGGGAAGCATCGACGACGCCGTCCGGACTCGACCCGTCGTCCTCGCCACCGGGCCGGCCCAGGCAGACCGCGGCGACCACGAACAGCGGCACGAGATGCCCCCCGTCGAAGTCCTCGAAGATCGACCACATCAGCACCGTGACCACGCAGGCAGGCGGCACAACAGACCGGCCTCGTAGGGACTCCCGCAGCGACAGCAGCAGGAAGCCGACGAACGCAGCCAGGCCCAGCAGCCCGCCCCGGAACAGCATTCCCAGGTAGGCGCTGTGTGTCGCGACACTGGCGACCAGTCCGTCCCCCGGTGGTTTGAGTCCGTAGCCGAGGATCGGAACGCCGAGTTCGCGGATCCGGCTCCAGGTCTCCCGGTAGATGGCTCCCCTGGTCTCGGACGAGCCCTCCCGTGCCTGGTTCAGCTGGTCCACCGTGGCGAGCAGCGTCGGGAATCCGGCGAACAGCAGCACCACGACCGTGGCTACGATGATCACCACGAGTACCCGGCCGACGACGGCGGACCGCCAGAGCAGTACCAGCGCGGCGAACAGCAGCGCGACGCCCAGCGCGATCTGCGTCGAGCGGCTGAAGGCGAAGTACACGTTCACCACGCACACCGCCAGCGCCGCGCAGATCACCACGAACTCGCGGGCCCCCGCCGGGCGGCGCAGCCGGGACAGGAGCAGCAGCGCCGTCAGCCCGGACACCGCGCCGGACCACGTCGGTTCACCCATCATGCCGTTCGTACGCAGGATCTCGCCGTCCAGCCAGCTCGATCCGACCAGCTGGTTGGTCATGAACGTGCCGACACCGGCCGGGAACGAGTCGGCGAGCCCACCGGTCACCGGAACGGGGAAGTCCGCGGGGTACCGGGCCAGCGCCAGCAACGCGACGGCCGAGTGCACGACACCGAGACCGATCAGGGCGCTCACCAGGGCCCGTACGTCGGCCCTGCGGGGCGTCGCGAAGGCGCAGAGCAGCCCGAGCAGCGCGCCCCAGACCGAGAGGTTGGCGGCGGCTCCGACGATCCGGTCCACAGACAGGAAGCCGGCCGCGGCACCGACCCCCGCCGACAGGACGAGTGCCAGAACGACGGCGAGTGCCGACGTCTCGACCGCGGGCAGCCGTACCCCCCGTACCCGCCGGACCGTGGTCACGGCCGCGAGGGGCCAGAAGGCCGCCCCCGCTCCGAGCGCCCACATCACGGGGTACCACCGCACGAGCCGGACCCCGCCGACGAGCCGGTGCGTCCCCCGGTCGTCGGGGACCTCCGGACCTGGGACCCGGGTCATCCACGGCCCCGGTCGCGCCGCCGGGCACGGGCCCCGATCAGGCGGACACCGGTGACGACGACGGTGCCGACACCACGCGCGTAGCGGGACGCCAGTCGACGCGGCTGCTGGGCGAGGCGCCATGTCCACTCCAGGCCCAACCGCTGCAGCGACAACGGAGCACGCGACTCGGTCCCGGCGAGGAAGCCGAGCCACCCGCCACAGGTGACCACCACCCGGGCGGTGATACGGCTCTGGTGCCGCTCGGTCCACAGAGCCTCGCGCGGCATCCCCATCCCGACGACGAGGACGTCCGCGCGGGCGGCCGCGATCTCGGCCAGCACCGGGTCGTAGTCCTCATGGAACCCGTGGGTGCTGTGGCAGAGCGTGACCCCGGCGAGGTTCACGAGGACCGCCCCGGCCCGCTCGGCTAGACCGGGTGGTCCGCCGAGGACCGCGATCCGCAACGGTTGCCCGAGTTCCGCCTGCATCGCCCGGAGCATCGCGACCCCGACGTCGGTGGTGCTGGACCGCGCGACGCGCCGGGCGCCGGCGAGCCGGGCCAGTAGAACGACCGAAGCACCGTCGGCGTAGGTGAGGTGGGCACCGTTCATCGCCGTCACGAACGCCCGGTCGCGGGCGTGGTTGAGCCCGCCGATGTGCAGTGCGTAGAGCGCGCGGGGGGGCGCCGGAGACGGCGTGGGGCGGATCGCGGCGACGGCGGCCGCGACCACCTCGTCCGGGCCGGCGTCGGCGACCACGATCCCCGAGATCTCGACAGTGTTCACGAACGTCCTTCCTGCGAGGGTGGTGCCGGGTCGAGTTGAGCACCGGCCCGCCACGCCGCGGCGCACAGCAGCCCGGCCATCACGGAGTAGACGACGGCGAGCGACCACACGAACGGGCCGAGGCCCCCGGCCGCGAGAGCGGACAGTGCGACGGCGACCACCACCGGCGTACAGCTCAGCCTGATCCACAGCACCGTCCCGGACCGGCGGCTGGTGGCCAGGGCCATGCTGCCCGCCGACGCCATGCAGAGGGCCGCCTGGCGCGCCGCGATCGCTCCGACCACGCCGGCGCCGACCGCCCACCCCTCGCCGAGCAGCAGGACACCGACATCGACCGGGAGCACGGCCAGCGCCACGCCGAGCAGGATCGCCGCCAGCGCAACCCGACCGAACCAGCGCAGCGCGACGCGCAGGCGGTCGCGCACCGTTCCGGGCTGGTCACGCAGCACGGGCAGCAACGAGGCGTCGACGGCGAGCATCAGGACTGTGACCGGCCCGAACACGGCCTGGGCGAGACGCAGCCCGCCGACGGCGGCGAGGCTGAGCAGCACACCACCGGCCAGGACCAACGCGTAGTCGACACCGACCGAGACGGTGAAGTCGCCGGCGAAGTTCCTGGTGATCGAGGTGGGCCAGGGACGCCGCCAGGACGACCACGCCGCCGACCACGGGGTCAGGAGCACGCAGGCGGCGACGAGCGGCCCGAGCCCGAGCCCGAGCGCCAGGACGGTCCCCGACGGCACCGCGGCTCCGACGACGGCGGCAGCGATCCAGGCCGTCGTCACCGCGGCAGCGACGAGATCGCCGGCCAGTAGGCGTGCGAAGCGACGCTCGCTCTGGAAGTGCACCCGGACCGCGTCCCAGTAGACCGCGGGGAGCACTGCAGCCGCGACGGCCAGGGAGACCTCCTGTGCCGCACCCGCCGTGACGGCCGCGACGATCCCGGCGACGACGACGGCTACGGCTCCCCCGCCGAGCACCCGACCCCGGACCTCCGCGACCGGATGACCGGTGGCGCCCTCGAGCATCGCCGGTACCGAGAAGGCGCTGCGGCTGAGGCCGACGCCCAGCAGCAGGACGAGCTGCACAGAGGCGAACACACCGAGCCCGTGCAGGTCGAGCAGGTGGGACGCGGCGACGGTGGCGCACAGCGACGTCGAGCTGACGACCGCCTGGTTCGGGGCCGCGCTCCGGTCGAGCAGCGCGCCTACGGCACGCCGGCGGCTGGGACGGACCCGTTCGGGTGCGTGAGAGCGCGACGGGACACCCGGGGACTCGGTCACGGCGCTCACCCCCACCAGTCGACGTCGTCGCGGATGACCCGGGCCGGGACGCCGACGGCCAGGGACCGCGCCGGGATCGCCCCGCTGACGACGGACCGCGCGCCGACCACCGCGCCGTCGCCGATGACCGCCCCGGGCAGAACGGTGACGTCCTCGCCCAGCCAGACCCGGTTCCCGATCCGGACGGGCCGCACCCCGCCGTCAGAGCCGCTCAGCCGGTGGCCATCGGAATCCCGGACGGAGAAGCCCTCCCCGATCGCGCACCCGTCGCCGATCGTTATCGAGCCCGAGCACACCACCCGGGCCCCCCCGTTGAGGTAGCCGTCCCGCCCCAGCCGCAGCTCCGCGCCCGGCCCGACCCAGATCCGGCAACCGGTGAACACGCTGAACCGGCCCTCGACGACCAACCGTGCACCCCGGCCGAGCACCACGTGGCCCGGCAGCAGCGCGCCGCCAAGCCACTGGCGTCCAACCCACAGCCGCGCCGCGGCGGAGACGACCGCTCCGCGCGCCAGCCGCACCCGGGTCCGTCTGCTGAGGAGCATCCGCGGCTCCCGGCGGCGGACCGCGAGGACCGCGGTGGACAGCGGGGCCAGCTGGCCGAGCTCCCGAATGCGGTCCGGCCAGGTGCGGGGCGGTGGGACCGGGGCCCGCCCGGTCCCCGGTCCTACGTCGTCAGGTGGCCGGGACATCTCGCTCCTGACCGGCCACCTCGGTGAGGTCCGCCCAGCGCGCGACCCAGGAGGGCGGCACGACGGGTGCCGGCGGAGGGGTGGCGAACAGCGCGCGGACCCGTCCGGGCGCCGGTTCCGACCCGAGATCGACGGTCGAGGCGCCCCCGAGTTCGCCGAGGTACAGCCCACGGGTGAGGACCCAGCCGCCCGCGGCGACCGCGTTCCAGTACTTCGCCGGCACGATCGTCGCGGCGCGCGCGCCGCGGTACGGCAGGACGACCACCTTGTACTCGGCACACCGGTGTGCGAGCTCATCGAGCCCGACCGGTCCGCGCACGACGACCCCGGCGGCGGTGAGCCCGGCGCGGACCTCGGAGCGTTCGACCGTCCCGATCACGTCGACGGGCACGCCCGCCGTCGCCAGCTCCATCAGCAGGTCCGAGTCGACCTCGTCGCGCACGGCCCCGAAGTAGAGGACCCGGTCACGACGTGCGGCATGGGGGACTCCGCCGGCGAGACCCTCGAAATCGGGGTCTGCGGCGGGCGGTATGAGATCGGCGTGGATCCCTCGCCGCGCCAGTACCGTCCGCATACCCGGAGCGTCGGTGGTCACGACAGTGCGCCGGCGACGGGCCAGCCGCCGTTCCGTGGCCGCCCATCCGGCCGGCGGGAACCATGAGTGCGGCACGGCTGCCCAGTCGACGACCGCGTCGTAGACGACCGCCCCTGGATTCAGCCGGGTCAGCAGCAGCTCGGTGACGGCGTCCGGGAGGTAGACGACGGCCAGGTCGAACCGTTCACGCAAACGGAGCCAGCCCGAAGGCCCGCAGACCCGGACCCCGTTGGGTACCGCGTTGACCGGACCGGGCTCGGGCGGGGTGCGGTGCCGCCCCCGATACGTCAGCACCTGACGCAGGTTCCGCGGTCTCGGCTGCAGGAACGTGACGTCCCAGCCGGACTCGGCCGCGGCACGCGCGAACGCCTGGTGCCGCTGCCACAGGTACTCCCAGCGGATGCTGGAAACGATGAGAACGCTGCTCATGGTGTCCTGACTGGGCTTGGGATCGGCCCGACGGGCCGGGCCGCGGGACCGACCGCGCTCCGGCGGGTCATCCGCGTTCGTGCTGACTGCCGTCGCGCCGCGGCGGGACCGGCGTGGTCGCGTCCACCGGCCGGTCCGCGTCGGACGCGGCCGTGCCACGCCGCCCGGGGACGGCTCGAGGGCGGACCGGCGGACCGGACCGCGACGGGCGCGGGGACGCGAACGCGGCCGGGTCGGCAGGCTGCTCCGACGGCATCGTGGCGGAGTAGGACGCATAGGTGACCGGCGCCGTCGGACCGCTCGTCGGAGCCATCGTCAGCACCGTGCCGAGCAGGTCCGCCGACACCGAGCGCAAGGCGGCGATCGCGGCGCCGAGCTGTGGTCGCTTGGTGTCCCGGTACCGGCACACCAGCACCACACCGTCGGTGCGCGGCGCTATCGCCGCGGCATCGGTCACCGGGAGCAGCGGCGGGCTGTCGATCAGGACGTAGTCGTAGGACGACCGGACGTCGTCGAGCAGGGCGCGCATCTGTTTGGACCCGAGCAGCTCACTCGGGTTCGGCGGGATGGGACCGCTCGCGATCACGTCGAACGCACCGCCCCGCCACTGCTGGAGGACCTGACCGGTCCGCAGCTGACCGGACAGCACGCTGGTCAGTCCGATGCTGCGGCTCAGTCCGAGCAGCTCGGACAACATCGGGCGTCGCAGATCCGCCTCGATCACCAGGACCCTGCTGACCGAGGACAACGCGATGGCCAGGTTGGCCACGGTCGTCGTCTTGCCCTCCCCCGGCAGCGCGCTGGTCACGAGGATCACCCGACGAGGACGGTCGACGTCGACGAACTGCAGATTGGTCCGGAGCTGGCGGAACGCCTCGGCACGGGCCGACCCGGAGTCGTCGTGCACGCTGAGCGGACGGTCGCTTCTGCGCTCGTCGCGGTGGATCGTCGCCAGATTCGGCGCACCGGTCGCCGCGGTGAGCATGTCCGCCGACCGGACCGAGACGTCGAGCAGGTGCCGGGAGAAGGCGGCCCCGACCCCGAGGGCGAGACCCGAGAGCAGACCGAGCGCGGTCAGCACCGGCCAGCCGGCGGAGGACGGCTCGGCCGGAACGAGTGCGGGTTGGACGAGCCGTACAGCCACCGGCGGAGCCAGTGCCGGATCCGCCGGTCGTTCGAGGTCGGCCACGACCTCACCGAGTACCTCGCCCGCCACGTCGGCGATCGCCGCTGCACGTTGTGGCGAGTCGTCTGTGACCGTCATCTGCAGGAGGACCGACCCCTCGACGCTGCTGGCCGTCACTCTCCGCTCCAGCTCCGCGGCCGTCATCGGCAGGTCGAGCCGCCGGACGGTCTCGTCCATCACTCGGTCACCGTCGGCGAGGACCGCGTAGGACGCGACACGCTGCGCGGACAGCTGCGCCCCCTGGAACGCCTGGTCGGGCAGGTTCCCGACCTGGGCCGACACGTACAGGGACACCCGTGCCGTGTACTCCGGCGCCCGGACGAGCCCCACCACGAGACCGACTGCGAGCCCCAGCACGGCGGTGGTCACGATGATGACGGATCTCTCACGCAGTACCCGGAGATGCTCCTGGAGCGTCACTCGTGCACCCGGCCCTTCTGCCTCGGTTCGGTCACGGGCGGTCGATGCCCTCCCATTCGGTCGCACCGGTGGATCCGTTAACGGTCAGCAGCTCCCCGGACCATGTGGTCGGTCACAGGGCAGCGCTCCGGTACGGGCGGAGCGAGACAGTAACGCACCGCCCCGGAGCACTGATGCCACGCCGCACGATCGTCAGTGCCCGGTACGGCGGGCGGCGGGCGGTAACGAACCTCCGGCGGTCTGGCGAGATCCCGTCATGACCGTTGTCTCCCGCCTGGCCGAGGTCAGCCGCCGTATCCATCGCCGACTCGACGACGCGCACGGGGCCGGCTTCGGTCTGGCCGTTGCCCCACTCCGTCGCGGAAACGGGCTCCGCACCCTCGCGCTGCGCGGGGCCGGCCCCTTACCTACCGCAACGACGCCTCGGACCGGCTGACGATCCGCCAGGTGTCGTCGAGCGGCAGTACGCCCTGGTCGACGACTTCCGGGCGCGAGTCCACCGCCACTACGACGATCTGCTCGCCCGTGGCCGGACCCCGGTCGTGGTCGACTGCGGAGCGAACATCGGAGCGGCGTCCCTGTGGTTCGCCACCGAGTTCCCACGTGCCGAGGTCGCCGCAGTGGAGCCGGATCCCGACAACGCCGAACTCTGCCGGGTCAACACCGCGCGCCACGGGGTGCGGACCCTCACCGCCGCCATCGGCTCCGAGCCGGGCTCCGTCGACGTCGTCACCGACGGTCTCGCGTCCTGGGGGTTCCGGACGAGGCGCAGCGAGGACGGCGGCGTCCCGGTCGTGACGATCGACGACGCCGTACGAGGTGTGGGCGACACCGCGGCGCTCTTCATCGCGAAGATCGACATCGAGGGTTTGAGAGCGACCTGTTCGCCAGGAACACCGGTTGGGTGGCGGACGCCGCGGCGATCTACATCGAGCCCCACGACTGGTTCGCGGCCGACGACGCTCCCCGATCCACGACCTTCCAGCGGGTGCTCGCCGGTCAGGACATGCGGCTACTAATCGTGGGCGAGAACCTCGTGTACGTCCGGTGATCCGCGGCGCCCGGCCAGGCGGTCGGACCCGGGTCGTCGACGCGCGTTCGGCGTCCGCACATGACCGTTGGTCGCGAGCACGACCGGAGATCGTCCTCAGGATTGTCGATACCGACCCGACCGCGTTAACGGGTCATCCTCCGTCGTCGACAGGCTCACCGGAGATCGGGTCGGCGGGACCCGCACCGGGAGAGGGGGTCACGAGATGACCACACTGATGGAGGGCCGCTGGGAGGTAGCGCCGCCTCGCACGGCCGGGGCCGACCCCGTCGACGACGCCCTCCGGGCGACCAGGGCGGCGGCCACGGCCGTCGACGAGGCCGAGCGGTCCGTCGCGGACACCGCCGTGCCGATCCGCCGGGCCGGGCACGGCTATACGGTCCTCAACGCCGCCGTCGCGGTGCTCCTGATCGTGCTGCTCCTGCCGGTGCTGCTCGCCGTCGCCGTCGCCGTGAAGCTCGACGGCGGCCCGATGTTCTTCCGCCAGGCCCGCGTCGGCAAGGACGGCTCGACCTTCGGGATGCTGAAGTTCCGCTCCATGGTCGTCGACGCCGAGGCCCGCCTCGCCGAGCTCGCCGCCCGCAACGAGGGCGCCGGCCCGCTGTTCAAGATGTGCGACGACCCCCGCGTCACCCGCGTCGGCTGCATCATCCGCCGCTACTCCCTCGACGAGCTGCCCCAGCTGTTCAACGTCGTCGCCGGGACCATGCACCTCGTCGGCCCGCGCCCCGCCCTGCGCCGCGAGGTCGCGGCCTACTGCCCGCTCGCCCGGCGCCGCCTGGTCGTCAAGCCCGGCCTGACCGGCCTCTGGCAGGTCTCCGGCCGCAGCGACCTGTCCTGGGCCGAGTCCATCCGCCTCGACGCCGAGTACGTCGAGCGCTGGTCCCCGATGCTCGACCTGTCGATCCTCGCCCGCACCGCCGGTGCGGTCACCCGCGGCGGGGGCGCCTACTGACCACCCGACCCCAGGTCCTCCGCGACGGCGGGGGCGGACACCACACCGGTGACCGCCCCCGCCGTCGTCGTTCTCCGGGGCGAGCACGTGCATGGCCGGGCTCCCGGTGGGGTAGCCGCTCCCCGACCCTCCCGACCGACCCAGGAGACCACCATGGCTCTGAACGACGACGACATCACCACCTCGAGCGGCTCCGGCCCCGAGGGCCCCGCGGACTCCGGCGCCGGCCAGGGCACCCCCGGCCAGCACGACGGCGGCGCCGACGGCGGCGCAGACTCCGGCGCCGAGGGCCCGGCCGACTCCGGCGCCGGCCAGGGCACCCCCGGCCAGCACGACGGCGGCGCCGACGGCGGCGCGGACTCCGGCGCCGAGGGCCCCGCGGACTCCGGCGCCGGCGAGGGCACCCCGGGCCAGCACGACGGCGGCGCCGACGGCGGCGCCGACAGCGGTGCGCACTGAGCTGAGCGAGCCGACGGCCGGTGCCGGATCGCCTTCCTCGGGCGCCCCGGTACCGGCCGGCGCGCGTGCGGCGTCCGGGAACGGCGCCCTCGCACGGCTGGTCGGCTCGGACACCGACACGTTCGGCGCCCGGCACTGGGGCACCACCGCGCTGCTGCGCACCGGCGCGGACACCGGCGCGTTCCGCGACCTGCTCGACCTCGACGGCGTCGACGAGCTGCTGTCCCGCCGCGGGCTGCGCACCCCGTTCCTGCGGCTGGCCCGCAACGGGTCCGTCGTCGGCTCGGGTGACTTCACCGGCCCGGGCGGGGTGGGCGCCGAGATCGGCGACCAGGTCCGCGACGACAGGGTCGCCGCGCTGTTCGGCGACGGCAGCACCGTCGTCCTGCAGGCGCTGCACCGCGTCTGGCCCGGCGTCATCGACTTCTGCACCGCGCTCGCCGAGGACCTCGGCCACCCGGTGCAGGCGAACGCCTACATCACCCCGCCGCAGTCGCAGGGCTTCTCCGCCCACTACGACGTGCACGACGTGTTCGTGCTGCAGCTGGCCGGGCAGAAGCACTGGCGCGTCCACGCACCGGTTCACACCGACCCGCTGCGCAGCCAGCCCTGGAGCGACCACGGCGACGCCGTCGCCGCCCGCGCCCGCGACGACGAGCCCGTGATCGACCGGGTCCTCGAACCCGGTGACGTGCTCTACCTCCCCCGCGGCTGGCTGCACTCCGCCACCGCACTCGGCGACGTCTCGGCGCACCTGACCGTCGGCGTGCACGTCGTGACCCGGTACGCGCTGGTCGAGTCGCTGCTGGCGCTGGTCGCCTCCGACGAGCGGCTGCGCGCGAGCCTGCCGCTGGGCGTCGACCTGGCCGACCCGGAACAGCTCGCCCCGCACCTCGACGCGGTCCGCGCCGCGCTGACCGGTGCCGTCGCCGCCGTCCCCGCCGAGGACGTGTCGCGCCGGGTCCGGGGCCGGGTGTGGTCCGGCGGGCGACCGGAGCCGGTCCGGCCGGTCGCCGCCGCCGCGTTCGCCCGCGATCTCGCGCCCGGGGACACCGTGCGCTGGCGTCTCGGGGTGCACCACCGCCTCGTCCCGGGTGATGATCGGGTCGTGCTGGAACTGGCGGAGAAGACGCTGACGCTGCCCGCCGTCGTCGCACCCGCTCTGGCGGCCCTGCTCGGCGGCGGAACGCACACCGTCGGGGACCTGCCCGGGCTGGACGCCGACGACCAGATCGTCCTCGTCCGGCGGCTGCTGCGCGAGGGCGTGCTCGTCCCGGCCACGGCGTGACCGCGGCCCGGGGGTACCAGCGCTGCGCCGAACTCGCCGAGACGGCCGGTGACCCGGCGGAGGGCACCGCGCCGCCCGCGCGGCACTGGTTCCTCGTCGAGCACCCCGGGCCGTGGCCGCGTCAGGCACTGGCCGGGCTCGACCCCGCGGCCGCGGCGGCACTCGGGGCGTGGGCCGGTGAGGTGGGCGCGCGGGTCGTGCTCGTGCGCCGGCCCGGGCGCCGGGACCGCGACGCCGTCGAGCCGGGGCGGCGCTGGTTCCGCGTCGACGCCCGGCCCGGGCACGAGGGCGTCCGGACCGGCACCTGGTCCTCGCCCGCCGAGCTGGCCGCCGCCGTCCACGCCGACGGCGACCCGAACCCCGACCCGCTGGTGCTGGTCTGCGCGCACGGCCGGCACGACGCCTGCTGCGCCGTCCGCGGTCGGCCGCTCGCCGCCGCGCTCGTCGCCGACGACCCCGAGGGCACCTGGGAGTGCAGCCACATCGGCGGCTGCCGCTTCGCCCCCGCGATGGTGCTGCTCCCGCACGGCCTCACCTACGGCGGACTCACCCCGCTCGAGGGCCCCGCCGTCGTACGGGAGCACCGCCGCGGACTCGTCGTACCGGGCAGGCTGCGGGGCCGCTCGGCACTGCCGCCCGCGGTGCAGGCCGCCCAGCACCACGCCCGCGCCGCCACCGGCGCGACACGGCTCGACGACCTGCGCGTCACCGACGTCGTCGCCGACGACGCCCCGCCCGGGCGGACCGGCTGGCGGGTCACGTTCGCCTCCCCGGACTGCGTCGTCCGGGTGCGGGAGCGGTTCGTCCCCGTCGACCGGCCCCTGACCTGTGCCGCCCGCCCCGCCGGGCGCATCCGGGTGTTCGACCTCGTCGACGCCCGCTGCTGACCGGGCACCACGTCCATCGCTTCCGGAATGGAAACGATGGTCCGGGTCCGTCCCACCCCGGGGCGCCCCGGATGACCTGCGTGACCTCCGGCGCTCCGTGGCGCTCGGTGTCCGGTACGCCCGGATGTGAGGGGGCGAACAGCCCGATGGCGATAACAGTGCGGTAGAGCTGTTCGGTTCCTCCACTACGACGCCGTCGCCCCACCACGCTCCCCACAAAGGAACGGAAGACCCACCATGGACCCCCAGACCCCCGTCGTGATCCTCTGCGGCGGCAAGGGCACCCGCATCCGCGAGGCGTCCGAGAGCCTGCCGAAGGCGATGGTCGAGGTCGGCGGCCGGCCGATCGTCTGGCACATCATGAAGATCTACCGCCGGCACGGCTTCCGGAAGTTCGTGCTCTGCCTCGGGTACAAGAGCTGGGCGATCAAGGAGTACTTCCTCGACTACCGCGCCCGCTCCGCGGACTTCACCCTGTCCATGTCCGACCGGCACCGCATCGACTTCCACAGCGGCGTCGACGAGGACTGGGAGATCACCTTCGCCGAGACCGGCCTGGAGGCCGCGACCGGCTCGCGGATCCGCCAGATCGCGTCCTACGTCGACACCGAGCACTTCTTCCTGACCTACGGCGACGGCGTCTCCAACGTCGACATCACCGCGCTCGCCGCGGAGCACGAGGCGTCGGGCCGGATCGGCACCGTCACCGGCGTGCACCCGACCTCGAAGTTCGGCGAGATGCACGTCGACGACGACCAGGTCGTCGAGTTCAACGAGAAGCCCACCCAGGTCACCGGGTTCGTCTCCGGCGGTTTCTTCGCCTTCCGCCGCGAGTTCCTCGACACCTACCTCGGCCGCCCCGGCGACGACGACGTCTGGCTCGAGCACGAGCCGCTGCAGAAGCTCGCCCGCGACGGGCAGCTGGGCGTGCACCGGCACGAGGACTTCTGGCAGGCGATGGACACGTTCAAGGACTACGAGTACCTGAACAAGCTCTGGTCGCGGAACGAGGCGCCCTGGAAGAGCTGGGCCTGATCCGGCGTCACCAGGATGCGTCCCTGCCGATCACCAGGGCGCTGAGGTCGCGGTCGGGGACGGAACACAGCTCCTCCCCGCACGGCAGCAGAGCCGTGACCCGGTCGTCGATGTTCTCCCGGGACACGAAGATCCGCACGCCGGCCGACAGGCTCGTCACACGCATCTGCAGCTTGTCGCCCCGGTAGGGCCCGAGGTCTCGGGGCACGTCGAAGTAGACCTTCGCCCGGGCGTCCGCGCTCACGGAGGTCTCGCCGGTCACGAGCTCACGGCCGTCCGGACCGGTGATCCGGATGAGGACACGCGCACCGGCCGGCGCCGCTGCGACCTCGGCTGACCGGAGGTAGCGGGTGGTGGACACGAAGGTCGTGCCCGCCGTGTCCCCGTAGGGCAGATCGACGGCCCGGTTGGCCTGGAACGTCGGCCAGTTCTCGAGCACGCGCTGATCGGCCGAGGGGTCGGACGCCTGCGGTGTCGGAGCGGGAGGACCGGTAGGACCGGGTGGTGCACTCGCCGTCGCCCCTGTGACGACGGCGAGTGCACCGCACGCCAGGAGCACCGCCGTCACCAGGAGCAGGATCGTCGACCACCGCGGCGCGCCGATGCGGACGAAACCGACCTGGACCAGTACGCCCACCGTCGACCCGGAGACGCTGTTGACGGGTGCCCCGGACGACGGTGGCGAGGCATCCGCCGAACGTGTCGGGACGCAGAGCGCCAACACGAAGCTCACGACCGTGCACAGGACGACCACGATCCATGCGCCGGCGTTGCCGGGCTCGTCGGTCGCGACGTTCACGGCGACAGCGCTCACCGTGCCCGTCACGGCGCCGACCAGGGCTGCGACCCACTCCCGCCGTTCCGGCAACACGCCTCCCGCAACGACGAGGCGCCCGCCTCTCCTGAACACAGGGTAGCGACATCGACCCCACCGGGCGGTCGATCACGACCCGGCGGGGCCGGTCAGGACGGCGTCCCGCTCAGCGTCTCGGTCGGGTTCCGGTCCGCGTACTGCGCGACGGTCCCGTTGCGGATCGCGCCCCACAGCTCCTGCCCGCGGGTGTCGTCGAGGTAGACCACCGACTGCGCGCCCTCCCGGCCCAGCCCGGCGACCGGCGCCGTCACGAAGGCCACGCCGGAGCCGCGCAGATTCCGGTTCGCCAGGGCCAGCTGCACCAGCCCGGTGTTGGAGAGCGAGTCGTCGACGCTCACCGCGTCGCCGACGCTCGTCGCGAACGAGTACAGCGCGGTCGGGTCGGTGGTCGCCTTCTCCTGCACCTTCTCCAGCAGTGCCTTGATCGCGTTCTGCTGGCGGGCGGCGCGGTCGATGTCGCCGTTCGGCAGGTCGTAGCGCTGGCGGACGTAGGCCAGGGCCTGGGCGCCGTCGAGGTGGTTCTCCCCCGCCGCGAAGTCGACGCCGGCGTTGCTCGTGGCGCGGGCAACCTGCACGTCGATCCCGCCGACGGAGTCGACGAGCGAGGTGAACCCGGCGAAGTCGACGACGCCGAAGTGGTCGACCCGCACCCCGGTCAGCCCCTCGACCGTCTCGATCAGCAACGGAGCGCCGCCGAACGCGTACGCGGCGTTGATCTTGTTCATGCCGCGGCCCGGGATGTCGACCCAGGAGTCGCGCGGGATCGACACGACGCTCGCGTGCTCGCCGTCCGGGGCCACCGTGCCGAGCATGATGACGTCGGAACGCTCGGAGCCGCCGTCGGCGCCCGCGGCGGCCTCGGTGCCGGTGATCGGCACGTCGGAGCGGGAGTCCGTGCCGACGAGCAGGAACGTCGTCCCGCCGAACGTCGCGGGGCGGCTGCCGGCGTCGATCCCACGGAACGCGTCCGGGATCCGGTTGATCTCGTTGCCGATGCTCGACGTCAGGTACGCGACCGCGCCGGCCACCGCGAGCAGCAGCACCAGCACGACGGCCAGCAGTACGGCGAGCACCCGGCGGCCACGACGGCGCGGGCGTCCGGCGCCCATGCCGGGGACGACGTCGTCGCGCCGGGTCGGTGGGACGGCGTTGCGCATGACGGGACCTCTCGCCGGGGAAGCGGATCTCGATGTCTGTCGCAGCACGCCGCGGCGTGTTAGCGCGCGCCGGGGTGACCTTCGCATGGCGGCGCACCGGGTGACGCGTCGTCGCACGTCAGAGGCCCGGCCGCGACACAGGGTGCACACAGGTGGCGCCGGTGTCATCAGTTGTGTGGAACCGATGGCCCCGTCGCTAATGGGCCGCCCGGAGCAGGCGAATGACGGGGCAGAACGGCCGCACGGCCGTCGCGGACCGAAGGAGCCTCCCGACATGAGCATCACCCCGGACACCCCCGCCGTCACCCCCGACACCGCCGCCTCGATCCCGGCGCCGCGTGCGGCCGCCGAGAACGGCGCGCTGCCGCCCGTCGCCGCCGCGCCCGCCGCCGTCGACCTGTGCCGCTGCGGCCACGAGCGCGACGCCCACGAGCACTACCGCGCCGGCACCGACTGCGGCGTCTGCGGCACCACCTGCCGCGCCTTCCACGCCCGCACCGGCTCCGCCGCCGGCCGCTCGGCCGGGCGCGCCGCGCGCCTCACCTCGAAGCTGCTGCGCCCCCGCTGACCCGACCGTTCCACCCTCCCCGGACGGTCCGCTCCGGGGACGACGACGAACGCCCCGTCCGCTCATCGAGCGGACGGGGCGTTCGTCGTTTCCGGCGCGGCCCGGTCGGGCACGTCCGCCACGGCCACCTCTCCGCGATGTCGTCGTAGGTGACTTTCCCTGCCGCACAAGCGATCTTCGCAGATCCACGGATCGATCACCCTGCGCTCACGTGGTTGTAGCCAGAACATTTCCCGCAGCGTGCGTCACTTCCAAGCATTCGCCCGTAACGACGACCCCATGGTTACCGAATGAGATGTCGATCAGCGGGTAAGCGATCGATGCACCCATAAAGGGTCACTGAATGCCACCCCGGGTATGACGTTACGAAGGGCTGTGACTCGAAGTGACCGCACATGCGACGACTGCGATCACTCCACGTGCAGGAGTACGAGGATCCGGCTGGACACCGGCGGCCATCCGCAATGTCACGTCGGGTGACAGCGACGGTGTAGGCCGATGAGCACCGACGCGGACACCCGTACCTCCGCCGAGCCCGGCACCGGATCCGCTGTGCACCTGACCGGGGCCCCCGGCCGGGGCCGCACCCGGCCGCGACGGTACCTGCGCCCGCTGCTCAGCCACCGTCGCCCGGGCACCCACCCTGCACCGGGACCAGCGACCACCGGCGCCACCGACAACAGGGCCACCGACGCCCCGGCCACCGACGCCTCCGGGAATACCGCTCGCCCGGGCGCGACGCCCGGCCCCCCGGCCCCGGCCCCGGTCACCACCCGCCGCCGCCCGCTGCCCGCCCCGCTGCGCCGACTCGGCGAGCGCGTGAGCCTGGTGCGGTGCGCGCTGGTCGGCGTCGACCTCGCGGTGCTGGTCCTGGTGTCGGCCCTGGTGGCCGAGGTCACCCCGGCCACCGTCGCGACCGCCGCCCTGGTCGTCGTCGTCCGGGCGGCCGCCGGGCTGCACCGACCACGGCTGCGGCTGTCCTGGTTCGACGACCTGCCCCGCGAGCTGGTCGCCGTCGCCGTCGCCCTCGGCCTGTTCCCGGCCGTCGCGATGCTCACGAACGCGACCCTGGGCACCTCGGAGGACACCCCCGACGCCGTCGCGGTCGTCCTCGCGGCCGCCGTCGGATCGGTCGCCGCCCGGGCGGTGATCCTGCTCGTGATCCGCACTCTGCGCGTGCGCTGGGGGGTCGGCGAGCCGACCCTGATCGTCGGGACCGGGGTGCGTGCCGTGGAGCTCGACGAGACCATGCGCGCCCACCCCGAGTACGGCATGCGCCCCATCGGGCACATCACCTACGAGGACCTCGACCTGGTCCGGGTCCCCGAGCGGGCCACGCTGTCGGCGCGCATCCGCACCGCCGCCCGGGCGCACGGTGCCCGCGCGGTCGTCCTGGCCTGCCACGGCGCCGACGACGGCGGCGTGCTCGACGCCGCGATCGGGGCCCGGCGCGACGGGCTGGCGGTGTACCTGCTGCCGTGGCTGCCCGAGCTGGTGCACGACCGCGACGGGGTCGAGCGCATCCGCAGCATCCCGCTGCTGCGCGTGCCGCAGGACCCGATGCGACGGCCGAGCTGGCGGGTCAAGCGGTTCAGCGACATCGTGATCTCCGCGGTCGCGCTCACCGTGACCGCCCCGCTGTTGGCCGTCGTCGCCGCGGCGGTGCTGATCGAGAGCGGTCGCCCGCTGATCTTCCGCCAGGAGCGGGTCGGGCTGGACAACCGGCCGTTCACCGTCCTGAAGTTCCGCAGCATGCGCCCCGACGACGAGGCCGAGCAGCGGACCCGCTGGTCGATCGCCGGGGACCCGCGGGTCGGCCCGGTCGGCCGGCTCATCCGCCGCACCTCGCTCGACGAGCTGCCCCAGCTGTGGAACATCCTGCGCGGCGACATGAGCCTGGTCGGGCCGCGCCCGGAGCGCCCGTCGTTCGTCGAGCGGTTCTCCGCCGAGCACGAGCGCTACGCCGCCCGCCACCGCGTCCCCGTCGGCCTGACCGGGCTCGCCCAGATCTCCGGGCTGCGCGGCGACACCTCGATCGCCGACCGGGTGCGCCACGACAACTACTACATCGCCAACTGGTCGCTCTGGCTCGACGTGCAGATCCTGGTGCGTACCGCGCGCGAGGTGCTGCGCGGTGGGCAGCACTGACCGTGGACACGCCGCGGCTGGGCGTCGCGGTGAGCACGGTCGGACGGCCCGCGATCGCCGGGCTGCTCACCTCACTCGCGACGGGCGGCACCGCACCCACGGCGGTCGTCGTCGCCGACCAGAGCGCCGGGGGGACCGCCCGCGGGCTCGCCGGCGACCGGGCCGCCGACGCCGGCTGGGTCCCCAGCTCCGGCGGTGCGTCGCGGGGCCGCAACGACGCCGTCGCCGCGCTCGGCGAGGTCGGTGAGGTCGATGTGCTGGCATTCCCCAACGACGACTGCCGCTACCCGCACGACACCCTCACCGCGGTCCTGGAACGGTTCCGGGCCGACCCGGGTCTCGCGGCACTGGCCGTCACCCTCGTCGACCCGGCCGGACCGCGGCTGCGGCTGCCCGCCGACGGCACCGAACTGGACCGGCGCAGCGTGTGGCGGGCGATCGAGCCGGCCACCTTCGTGCGGGCCTCGGTGTTCGCCGAGCTCCGCGGCTTCGACGAACGGATCGGCACCGGCGGACCCACCCCGTGGCAGTCCGGGGAGATCACGGACCTGCTGCTGCGCGCGCTGGCCCGGGGGCACCGGGTCGTCGCCGCCCCCGGGATCGAGGTCCGCGCCCCCGGCGAGGTCCGTGCCCTGGACGCGGCCCGCTACCGCAGCAAGGTCCGCGGCTACAACCGCGGCGCCGGGCACGTCTACCGCACGCACCGCTACGGCCTCGCCACCCGGCTCGGGTTCCTGGTCATGCCGTGGGTGCGGCTGGTGCAGGGGCGACGGCTCGGCGCGAGCGAGATCGCGCTGACCTGGCAGCGCGGCCTCGGCCGGCTCGAGGGCCTGCTCGGACGCACCGTGGGCCGTGACGGGCCGGACTGGCTCGAGACCCGGCGCCCCAGGGCAGCACCCCGGTAGATTCGGGTGATCATCACTCGAGGGGAGCACACGGTGGACACGCGAATGCTGCTGACCTGCGCACTCGTGCTGGGGCTGCTCGCCACCGTCCCGCTGTCGTCCGGCCGGGGAGGCCCCCCGCGCACGCTCGACGCGCGCGACCTCGGCGCCGTCGGCGACGGGCGCACCGACGACACCGACGCCCTGACCGCCGCGCTGGCCGGGCTGCGCCCCGGCGACGTCCTGGTGCTGCCGCCCGGCGACTACCGCCACCGCGACGTGCTGGTCGTTGCCGTCGCGGGGGTGACAGTCCGCGGGGAGGGGGCGACCCTGACCGCGCTGGACGAGGAGCGCTCGGCGCTGCGGATCGCCGCCGACGACGTCGCCGTCGAGGGGCTCACCCTGGGCGTCGCCGCCACCACCCGCCGCCACACCGGCGCCGATCAGCACCGGCTGCACGTGCTCGACGCGCACCGGGTGCTGCTGCGCGGGATCACCGTGACCGGGTCCGCGGCCGCCGGGATCATGGTCGAGAACTCGACCGGGGTGACCGTGGACCGGCCGGTCGTGCGCGATACCCGCGCCGACGGGGTGCACGTCACCGGGACCTCGGCGCGGGTGCGGGTGCTCGCGCCGCGCGTGTCGGGCACCGGGGACGACGCCGTCGCCGTCGTCTCCTACGACGACGCCGCCACCCCGGTGACCGATGTCGAGGTCCGCTCCCCCGTCGTCGACGGCACCACCCACGGCCGCGGGCTGTCGGTCGTCGGCGGCCGCTCGGTCCGCTTCGACGACGTGACCGTGCGCGGCACCGCGGGCGCGGGGATCTACGTCGCCGTGGAGGGCGACCCCTACTTCACCCACGACGTCGACGGGGTGCGGGTGAGCGGCGGGACGGTCACCGACGCCAACCTCGACGACCGCGTCGACCATGGCGCGGTGCTCGTCTTCTCCGGCCGCCCCGGCCGGTCGGTCAGCGACGTGGTGCTGCGCGACCTGCGGGTCAGCGGCACCCGGGCGGACGCGTCGCGCCAGGTCGGCCTCTACCGCGACGACGGCGGCGAGATCGACGGCGTCGAGCTGGGCGGGATCGTCGTCGACACCGACGGCGGGCCCACCGGGCTCGGCACCAACCTGCCCGCCGACCGTTACCGGATCGACGGCGGCACCCTCGCCGGCCCCTGACCGGGCCGCCGGGAGCGGTTCAGGCCGGGCCGAACGCCGCGGCCCGCGCGACGAACGCGGCCGCCTCGTCGGCCTCCGCCCGGTCCTCACGCACCCGCAGCAGCGGCACCGGGACGCGGGTCGCCCAGCGCGACGCCACCTCGGTCGTCACCACGACGGCGTTGCAGCCGCGGGCCCGCAGCCGGTCCAGCGGGCCGGGCCGGGCGCCGTCGGCCCACCACAGCAGCGCCGTCCCGGCCGGGACCCGGCGGCGCAGCGCACGCCCGGCCCGGCCCGCCATCGCCCGCCCGTGCACGACGACGACGGCGCCCGCGGGCAGCGCGGGGACCGCCGCGCGGGGCAGCACCCACCCGGTCCAGCCGCGGGTCGTGTGCGCGGCGACGAGCCGGCGCGCGCGCCGCTCCCCCGCCGTACCGGGCACGGCGACGTGCACGACGGTGCGGTGCACCGCGAACGGGTCGGTGCCGACCCGGTCCGCGACCACCCCGGCGCGCGGGTCAGCGGGTCCTGACACGGTTCCTCCTCGTGACGGCGTCGACGATCTCCCCGGCGGCCTCGGCCCAGGACCGGCCCGGCCCGTGCTCGGGCACCCGGCGGGGTGTGCCCAGCGCGGCGACGACGGCGTCGGCCCAGGCGTGCGGGTCCTGCACCGGCACCACCCGCCCGGCCCCGCCCGCGGCCTCGGCCTGGGCCGGGTCGTCGGAGCACACCAGCGGCGCCCCGAAGCGAAGCGCCTCCACCACCGGCAGTCCGAACCCCTCGAACGCGCTGGGGCACAGCACCGCGGCCGCGTACTCGTAGCACCAGCGCAGCGTGCCGTCGTCGACCGGACCGAGGTGCAGCACCGCGCCCTGCGCGACCAGCCGGTCGAAGTGCCGGCCACGGTCGGGTGCGGTCCAGTCCCGCGGCCCGACCAGTACCAGCCGGGCGTCGGGGTGGTGCGCGCGGACCGCGGGCCAGGTGTCGACGGCCAGCCGCAGGTTCTTGCGCGGGTTCGCGTCACCGACGGCCAGCGCGAAGGTGGCCCCGGCCAGCTCCGCGACCGGTGTCGGCGAGACCGCGCGCAGCGTGTCCGGGGTCGCCAGCGGCACGACGACGGCGCGGTCGGCGACCTCGGGAGCGTAGTCGAGCAGCCGGGTCCGGGTCGCCGCGGAGACGCAGGCCAGCACGTCGGCGTCGCGGATGGAGGCCAGGTAGGGGCGGCGCAGCAGCAGCCGCTTGGCCGCCGGGAAGTCCCCGGGGCGGTCCAGGAACAGCATGTCGTGCACCGTCAGCACGCGCAGCGCACCAGCGGCGTCGGCGGGCAGCAGGTGCTTGGCGCCGTGCACGACGTCCATCGGCGGCAGGTCGCGCAGCCAGCGCGTCCAGCGCTCGCGCACCGACCGCAGCCCCACCGGCCCGCCCGGGCGGCGGTGCATCCGGTCGGCGGGCACCAGGCCGTCGAGCCGCCCACCGGCGCCGTCGGCGGCCACGGTCAGGTGCAGCTCGACGTCGTCGCGGTCGGCGAGTGCGCGGGCGAGCTCCACCACCACCCGCACCATCCCGCCGCCGCCCTCGGCGGGGACGTGGTCGGCCATCAGCAGGTAACGCAGCACGGGACTCATCTCGCGATCTCGGCGACGGTGGGCTCGGCGACGGCGGGCGGGGGGACGGGGACGGCGGGCACGGGCGGCCGGGAGCGGTGCAGCAGCACCGCGACGACGGCGAGCCCGGCGATCGCCGGCAGCGTCCGGCCCTGGGTCCAGTAGAGGTAGCGGGGCAGTTCCAGCAGGCCCAGGAACAGGAACGGGTAGAACAGCAGCCCGGCCGGGCGCGACTCGCGCATCCCCCGGTACAGCGTGGCGGCGACGAACCCGACCGCCACCAGCAGCGCGAGCCCGCCGAGGGTGCCGTAGTCCAGGAACGGATCGGCGATGCCGCCGTCGTTGTTGAACTCGGGGTTGCCGTGGGCGACGAGCACGTCGGCGTAGACCTGCGCGGTGTCCACGCCGGACAGTCGCCGGTGCAGGTCCAGCGCGGACACCCCCGGCGCACTCCACAGGAACTCCAGCGTCGCGCGCGGCCAGCCGGTCAGGTCCGCCATGTACTGCATCCGCAGGGCGGCGTTGTTCACCGCGGTCGTGTAGTAGCCGGCGAAGCGCTCCAGCGCGAACTGCGCGAACCCGGAGTCGGTGCGGGCCCGGTAGAAGTTCCAGCTGCGCGAGTACTCGAACGCGGCGAACACCGCGACCAGGCCGGGTAGTGCCACCGCCGGGGCGAAGGACAGCCTGCGCGCGGTGCGCGGACGCGTCGATCCGGCGCAGGCGGCGACCACGACCAGCGGCACCAGGATCTCCAGCACCGCGAGCCGCTCGGTCATCAGGTAGGCCCGCGGCAGGGCGAGCACGACGACGGCGCCGAGCTTGGCCCACTCCGCCCGGTCGCGGCCGTCGCGGGCCAGGAGCAGCCCGCTCACCACCGCCGCGGCCGGGCCGAACTGGGTCATCGTCGTCAGGCCGGGCAGGGTGCCGATCCGGGTGCGCAGGTCGGCCGCGTACACCCCGGAGGTGACGGCGTCGAGGACCACCGCCGGGGTCACCCCGCGGGCGAGGGCCAGCCCGGCGAACGCGACGTAGCCGGTCACGGTGAGCGCGGTCAACACGGTGCTCGCGCGGCGCAGCAGGGCGAACCGGCCGTCGTCGAGGTCGGGCCACACCGCGGCGACGGGCCGGGGCGGCGCGGCGACCGCGGCGATGACCGCGCCGAGCGCGAGCGCCAGCGCCCCGAGTCCGAACAGGACGGCCAGCTCGGCGGTGACCGCCTTCGGGGTGCCCCACTGGGTCCGGTAGGAGGAGTCGGGCACCGTGGCCGCGGCGAGCACGGCCACCCCGATCATCGCCGGTCCGACCACCCCTGGCCTCAGCCACCACACCCCGGGCCCGGCCGGACGCGGCCCGTTCACCGCCGTCGGGCCCGGGTCACCACGCCAACGGTGCACGCCCCCGACCGGCGCAGCGCGGCCAGCAGGGCCGCGGCGCGGGCGTCGAGCCGATCGGCCCCGGCCCGCGCGACGACGACCGTGTTCTCGGCCGCCGCGAGGCTCGCGAGCAGCCGCGGGGACCGGGCGAGCGGCGTGGCGGCGACAACGACGGCCGGGCCGCTCAGTCCGGTTCCGGCCACCAGCTCGGCCAGTCGCCCCGAGAACAGGTCCAGGTCCTCATCGGCGGCCAGCGTGACGACCGCGGGGCGTGGGTGGGCCGCGGCGTCGGGCTCGGCGGTCCCTACCGGCTGTGCGGTCCCGGCCGGCTCCATGGTCCCGGTGGTCCCGGCCCGGTGCACCAGGACCGTCGGGCCGCGCTCGGCCGCGGCCGCGGCGAGCTCGGTGGCCACGGTCGTCGCGTCACCGGCCGCCACCCCGGTGCCCGGGAGACCGGCGACCACGATGGTGCCGCTCGGCCGGGGGATGATCTCGGCGAGCAGCAGCCGGGCCCGCTCGGGGTCGGGCCGGGCGCCCGGCCCGACCGGTATCTCGGTGACGCTCACCCGGTCCACGTGCGGACGCAGGTCGAGCCCGGTCCCGACCCGGCTGGACAGTGCCTGGCGGCCCATTACCACCCCACCCAGCGCGATCCCGCCGAGTACGGCACCACCGGCAGCCGCGAGCAGCAGCGGGCTGCCCCCAGCCGTCGGGTCGACCGCCAAGGCGCCCACGACCTGCACCGGGCCGGAGTCGCTCTGCAGCTGCGCCTCCAATCGCAGGTCGCGCAGGCTGTCCAAGCGGGCCTGGTCCGAGGGGTCGCCCGGGCCGCCGCGGGTCAGGTCCGCGATCGCGCCGTCGATCGTCGCAAGCCGTCGGGCCAGCAGCTCGGAGTCCTGGTCGGCGACCAGTTCGCCGTAGACGGTCAGCGCGGTGCGGGCGACCGCGACGGCGGTCGCGGGGTCCGGTGCGGTGGCGGCGAGCTCGATCACCGCGGTCTGCCCGGACCGGGACACGGTGAGGCCGACGTCGTCGCGGCCCAGCCGCTGCTCGACCACGGTCCGCAGCTCCGAGCCCTGCAGAACCGCCAGCTGCCGGACGACGTGCTCGGTCACCAGCTGCTCGTCGGGCGGGGTGCCCTGCAGCGACTGCAACGTCGGCAGCGACGCGGGCGCCACGTCCAGCGCCGCGGTCGCGGTCACGGTCGCCGGGCGGAGCAACCCGAGCAGCAGTCCGAGCAGCGCGCCGGTCACCATGCCGAGCGCGACCGCGCCGAGCCCGGTACGGGTCAGTCGACGGCGGGCGACCGTGCCGAGCAGCAGGTCCTCGTGCCCGGTCCCGCCCGGGACCGGGGGCACCGGTCGGGGCGACGGCACGCCGTCACCGATCGCGGCCTCCCGAACCGCCGACTCGCGGGCCGGGGCATCGCGGGGCCGGTCGGTGGATGTGCGGTCGGCGGGCCCCGGGGGCGCGACCTCCGCACCCGCAGACCCGGCGGGCATCGTCGGGCGGGGCGGGGCCGCCGCGGGAGGGCGCGCGGGCAGGCGCTCGGTCGCGGCGGTCCCCGAGGACCTCTGACGGGTACTCATCGGACGGTCTCCTCCTCGGCGGACGGATGCGGGCGCAGCTCGACGTCGGGTACGGGCGGGACGGGCGGCAGGATCGGCGACACGCCGGCGGACGGTGCACCCCGGGACGGGGCCGGCACGGGCGCCCCGGCCGGCGGTGTCACGGCCTCCGGTATCGCTTCGGACAGTCCCCGGACGGTCGCGCGGGCGGCGGGCAGCAGCAGCGCCAGCATCAGCAGCTCGACGACCGCGACGACCGCGGCGGCCGCCACGATCCCGTCCAGCATCGAGGCCACGAGCAGCAGCGGCACCCCCACGACCGACCCGACCGCGGTGACGACCGCGATCGGCCGGATCCGCTCGGCCGGCGCCAGGACGTGCAGCATGATCGACTGGCTGACCGCGAACGACGCGATCGCCACCCCGACGCCCACGCCCACGGGCCAGGGCACCACGATCTCGGGGCCGAACACGACCCGGCTCAGCAGCGGCATACCGACCGCCAGGACCATCCCGGTGACCAGCCCCGCACTGCCGTTGACCAGCAGAGCGGTGCGCATCCGGTGGACGGTGCCCGCGCCCCAGTCCTCGGCGACCCAGCCGGAGAACGCCGACAGGCACGCCCGTATCCCGCCCTGGGCCATGTACATCAGCCGCACCGCGGCGGCGAATACCGCCACCAGCAGCACGTCGTGGTCGGTGCCGATCGCGAACAGCGGCACCAGCAGGCTCGTGTAGGCCCCGCCGACCAGCCCGGACACCGCCAGCGGCCAACCGGTCCGCAGCGCCCGCACCGTGTCGATGCCGAGGCTCGCCAGCTCCGCGCCGTGACCGCGCAGCTCCCACGCGGCCGAGACCGCGACCGAGCCGAGCGTCGCAACCAGCAGCAGCACCGCGAACGGCAGCGCCGAGCGCCACACCAGGACCGGGACGACGGCGAGCACCGCCGCGGCGACCCGCGGCAGCGTGTCGTACAGCGCGATCCGCATCGGGGCGCCGCGCGCCACGAAGTACCAGGTGGGCAGCAGCGCGATCGCGGCGGTCGCGACGGTGAGCAGCGCGCTGACCAGCTCGTGACCGTCCGGGGCGAGCAGCACGCTCACCGGCACGATCACCGCGAGCACCGGCAGGAACACCGCCAGCCGCGACGCCAGGCTCGCGGCGAGGACGCGCTGCGGGCTGCCCGACCGGCCCCGGCCGACCATGCCGGGCCCCTTGTCGACCCAGCCGACGTCGACCAGCGCGACCGCCGCCGAACCGACCGCGGTACCGATCGCCACCGCGGCCCAGCCCTCCGGACCGGTCGCGCGCGCGATCACCGGCAGCACGAGCAGCGGGGAGGCCACCGACAGGATCGGCAGGAGACCGAACAGTCCCAGTCGTCGCCAGGGCGCGCGCGCCGGGGACACGGTCCCGGTCCCGGTCCCGGGAACGAGGCTCACCGGGCACCGTCCGGCAGCCGGGTCCGGCCGCGGACCTCGAGGTCAGGACGGGTGCGGTCCCGGAGCCGGTCGGCCAGGCGCAGCGCGAGCTGCACGATCGTCAGGGTGGGGTTCGCGAAACCGGAGGTGGGGAACACGCTGCCCCCGACGACCGACAGGCCGGAAACGCCGTGCACCGCCAGCTCGGGGTCGACCACCCCGTCATGCGGGTCGCGCGACATCCGGGTGGTGCCCGCCGGGTGGAAGCCGTCGCGGACCGTGCCGCGCCAGGCGTCGTCGTCGGTCATGGCGGGCAGGTCCCGGGTGGTCGCAACCCCGGCCGCACGCAGGTCCTCGGCGACCCACCGGGTCAGCAACCGCGAGGTGTGCAGCTCCTCGTCGGCGCAGAACCAGTCGATCCGGGCCACCGGCAGGCCGAGCGCGTCCCGGCGGGCGCCGAGGGTGACCCGACGGTCGGCCCGGGGGGCCTGCTCCACCCACACCTGCAGGAACACCCCCGACGGTGCGTCCCCGCGGAACGGCACGCCACGTACCCGCTGCCGGTAGAGGCCGCGGGCGAGCGCCGGGACCGCGGCGACCCCGCGCACCAGATCACCCGGGCGGAGCGTGCGCGGGCCCGGCCCGGTGAGCTCCGCGCGCAACCGGTGCACCGCGTCCAGCGGCGAGTCGGAGTAGACGTGCTCGAACACCGCACAGGCGTTGAGCAGTCCCTCCCGCTCCTGCGCGGCCGCGGTCAGCGCGATCTTGGGGAAGACCCGCCGGCCCCGACGGCGCAGCTCCACGTAGCGGTCGCGCAGCACCCGGTGGTCGACCGGGTCGATCCGCACGGTCCGGACGATCGGGTGGTCCTGCAGGTGGCGGCCGGTGTGCGCGCGCCCAGTACCCAGGCCGACGCCGTTGGGGTCGCTGAGCTGCAGCAGCCGGGCGTTCTCGATCCCGCCTGCGGCGAGCACCACCTCACGGCCGGTGATCTCGACCCGACGGCCGCCGGCGGCGATCCGCACCCCGGTGGCGCGGCCGTCGACCAGGGTCGCCCGGGTCACCGTCGCGTTCACCACGACCCGCACCGCGCGCGAGGCGGCCAGCCGGTCCCGGTCTCGGCTGCCCAGCGGCACCTCGCGGCAGTACTCGGTGAGGAAGTTGCGGAGCCGCTCGGGGTCCCAGTTCAGTGGACGCAGCGGGGCGAAGTCGGCCCAGCGCGTCTCGTCGTACCCGCCGGCGACGTCGAGGAAGGCCTCGGCGGCGGGCCGGTGGCGGTCCAGCTCGGCCGGGTCCAGCGGCCAGCCGCTGCCCGGTACCCAGGGCCGTACGGCCAGGTCCGAGCGGTCCAGCGGCAGGCACTGACCGCGCCATGTCTGACCAGCTCCGCCGATGCCGCGGGCCCGACCCTCGGTCGGGTACCGGTAGCGACTCCCGGCGGTCTCGGCGCGGTCCAGCGGACCGTCCTCGACCGGGAAGCGGGGGTCGACGGTGTCGGGTCCGGACTCGAGCAGCACGACGGGCACCCCGGCCTCACCGAGACGCCGGCTCACCGCGATGCCGGCCGGACCGGCACCCACGACCACCACGGCGTCGTGCGGGAGGACGTCGAGCCGGTCCCGTTCGGCGTCGATGATCATCGTTGCTCGCTCCTGGTCCGGTCGGGGTTGGTCATGCGGAGGTGAGGGAACGTACGGCGGCGCGGAAAGCCGGGTAGGGCAGCTCGGGGGCGATGTCGACCACACAGGTCCGTTCCAGGACCGGCAGCGTGTTCGGGCAGGACGCCGGGGAGTAGTCGGCGTGCCCGCCGGCCCAGCCGTGCGGGTCGATCCGCGGGTGGTGGGTGCGGCGTTCGAGCACCGGCCACCACCGGGTGAAGACGTGACGTCCGGAGTCGGCGAGCAGCCGGGCGGTGCGTCGGCGGGCGAAGTCCGCGGCCTGCGCGGGGTCCTCGAAGCGCAGCGCGAGCCCGACCGCGGAGGCCTCGTCGTGGTGCGGGGCGACGGTGAAACCGCGCAGCGGGCTCGACAGCAGGGCGTCGAGCACCACGGCGCGACGGCGACGGCGCAGCTCCAGCTGGCGGTCCAGCCGACGCATCTGGGGCCGCAGTACCGCCGCGGTCAGTTCGGACATCTTCAGGTTGAGCCCCACGAACAGCGGCTCGTCGGTGCGGGTCCAGCCGTCGCGCTCGTAGGCGCCCAGGTCGTGGTAGTACAGCGCCCTGGTCGCGGTGCGCGAGTCGTCGGTGAGCATCATCCCGCCCTCACCGGCCTTGACGTTCTTGGCCTGCTGGAAGCTGAAGGCGCCCGCGTCGCCGATCGTGCCGACCCGCCGCCCGCGGTGGGTCACCCCGACCGCCTGGGCCGCGTCCTCGATCACCGACAGGCCGTTCTCCGCGGCCAGATCGGTGAGCGCGTCCATGTCCGCGACCAGGTTCAGCATGTGGACGGGCATGATCGCGGCGGTCCGTGCGGTGATCTTGCGCTTGGCGTCGAGCGGGTCGATGGTGAGCGAGTGGTCGATGTCGACGAGGACTGGGACGGCGCCGACGGCGAGCACCGCGGCGGCCGAGGCGACCCAGGTGAACGCCGGGACGAGTACCTCGTCGCCCGGCCCGACCCCCCTGCCGACCAGGGCGCAGGTCAGTGCGGCGGTCCCGCTGGCCACCGCCAGGGCGTGCCCGGTCCCGGTGCGCTCACAGGTCTCGGCCTCCAGCCGCGCCACCTCCGACCGTCCGCCGGCGGTGTAGCGGCTCAGCTCACCGCGGGCCAGGGTGCGTACGGCCGCGGCCATCTCACGGGCACCCAGCGAGAGCATGCACACTCCGATCGTCGAATCCGTCCGGTCACGTCGGTTGTCGGTTCGTCCGGTACCGACGTGCTGTTACGCCAAACGCTGCAGTACCGGTCACCATCGGTGGGATTCACTCGAAGACAGCACAGTCGTGATCACATCAGCCACTCGTTCGGCCGAGCGTCGGCGATCGAAATATGTGACTGCGCGTATTCGCGCGCGCTGCGCCTCCGCACCGGCCGGGCCGTCGGGGCGCAGCCGGGCGACCACCGCGTCGGCGAGCGCACGCACGTCCCCGGCCGGGACGACCGTCCCGCCGTCGCCGATCGCCTCGGCCACCCCGGTCACGTCGAAGCCCACCACCGGGCGCCCGCACGCCATGGCCTCCAGCGCCACCAGCGGCATCCCCTCCCAGCGCGAAGGCAGCACCACGACGTCGGCGTCGAGGTACCAGCGGCGCGGATCGGACGTGGCGGACTCCCAGCGCACCGATCCGTCGGTCCCGGCGCTCCACGCGGCCCGCTGCGGGCCGTCGCCGACCAGCACCAGCCGGGCCGCCGGCACCGCGGTGCGGACCCACGGCCACGCCTTCAACAGCAGGTCCTGGCCCTTCTGCCGGGTGACCCGGCCCAGACACAGCACGGTCGGGACCCCGTCGGCGACCGGCCCCGGGTGCGGGGCGAACCGGTCGGTGTCGACCCCGTTGGGGACGACCATGGCGGGGGTGGTGACCCCGGCCGCGCGGCCGGCGGCCAGTTCGGCGTCGCTGACCGCGATCAGCCGGTCGGTCCACCGCGACGCGCCGCGCTCCCACGCCCGCGCGGCCGCGGCGACCGGCCCGGTGACCGCGTCGAAGGACCAGGCGTGCGGCTGGAACAGGGTCGGGATCCGGCCCCGCACGGCGAGCCGCCCGGCCAGTCCGGCCTTGGCACTGTGCAGGTGCACCAGGTCCGGCCCGACCCGGCCGACCACTCGGGCCAGCGCCCGCGCCTCGGCGGGCGTCGAGCGGCCCGGGCCGCGGCTCGCCGCCCACGGCTCGACCGGCACCCCGCCGCGGGCCAGCCGCTCGGCCAGCGGGCCGGGTGGGCAGGCGACGCGCACGTCCCATCCGCGGTCGCGCTGGTCGAGGGCGAGCTGCGCGACCACCTCGGCGACACCGGCGTCGACCGGCTGACTGACGTGCAGGACTCGGGGGGATCGACCGTCCACGACAGCACGATCGCCGTGCCGGGCGATGTCGTTAGCCGCCCGGCACGAAATTCACGCGACCGTGGCCAACCACGGCTCCCACGCCGGCAGCGGCTCGACCGCCAGCACGAGCACACCCGACCCGCTGCGCGCAGGCGGCCCCGGCGTCGCCCCCAGCGTCCAGCCGATCTCCTCGATCAGCCGGTCCGCCTTGCGCGAGTTGCAGGCCTTGCAGGCGGCGACGCAGTTCTCCCAGCTGTGCGCGCCGCCGCGGCTGCGCGGGACCACGTGGTCGATCGTGTCGGCCCGCTTGCCGCAGTAGGCGCAGCGGCGGCAGTCGCGCCGCAGCACCCCGGCCCGGGTCATCGGGACCGAACGGCGGTAGGGCACCCGGACGTAGCGCGACAGGCGCAGGACCGAGGGTGCGGGGAGCGCGAGGTTCTCCGAGCGGAACTCGGCACCCTCCAGAGCTTCCTGGAGGCATTCCGCCTTGCCGGAGAGCAGCAGGCAGATGGCACGTTTGGACGTCACCACGGCCAGCGGTTCGAAGCTGGCGTTGAGGAGCAGGACCCGGGACCCCACCGGGACGTGAGCCGTGGTCGGCGGCTCGGTCCCGGGTGCCGGGACGGGATCGTCGGGGAGCGGATCGACCATCCGCAGATCTCCACCCGAGATCATCTCGGCACCACCGGGGACGGGTTGTCGGTACGGCACGCGACCACCTCCGCGAACGCTCGAGGTCCGGATGTAGTCGACCATACGGAAGCCGGGTTACGCGAGTGTGATAAACGGACCGACGCCGGGTGTCCCGTCGGTTCCGCGGCGCGGATCACCCCCCGAGTGCGCCGATCACGTCCGCGAGGAGGTCGTCGGTGTCCTCGACACCGCAGGACAGCCGCACCAGACCGTCCGGCACCGCGTCGCCCCAGCGCGCCCGCCGGTCCGCGGCGGTGCGCAGACCGCCGAAGCTCGTCGCCGAGTCGACCAGCGTCGCGGCGGCCAGGAAGTCCGAGACGGCGTGGGTGTCGGCCAGGGTGAACCGCAGGATCCCGTTCCAGCGCCGCATCTGGGTCCGGGCGAGCACGTGCGACGGGTCGTCGCCCAGCCCTGGCCAGCGCACGTCGTGCACGCCCGGGGTCTCCCGCAGCGCGACGGCGAGCGCGCGGGCGTTCTCGGCCTGCCGGGCCAGCCGCAGGTCCAGGGTGCCGAGCCCGCGCAGCGCCAGCCAGGTCTCCATCGGCCCGGCGATCGCGCCACCGCGGGTGCGGAAGGCGCGGACCCGCTCGTGGTGCACCGGGTCGGCCGCGGACACGTGCCCGAGCAGCAGGTCCCCGTGCCCGGACAGCGCCTTGGTGTCGCTGGCGACGACGAGGTCCGCCCCGAGCGCGAGCGGCTGCTGCCCGAGCGGGGTGCACGTGGTGTTGTCGACGGCGACGACCGCCCCGGCCGCGTGGGCGGCGGCGGCGACCGCGGCGACGTCGCAGACCTCCAGGCCGGGGTTCGACGGCGTCTCCAGCATCACCAGTGCGGGCCGGTGCCGGGCGATCGCCGAGGCCCAGTCGCCCGCGGTCGCGCAGTACGCGACCGGCACCCCGAGCGGGGCGAGCTCCTCGTCGGCGAGCAGGCGCGCGACGTAGTAGCCGTCGCTGGGCAGCAGCACGCCGCGCCCGGTACCGGTGAAGGCGCGCAGGACCGCGGCGACCGCGGCCATCCCGGACGGGAACACCGTGCACGGCCCGCCGTCGAGTTCGCCGACGGCGGCCTCGAACTGCCGCCACGTCGGGTTGTCCGCGCGGGCGTAGAAGTCCGCGCCCGGGTCGGCCTCCTCCGGGCGCCCGAGGTGGTACGTGCTGGTCAGCACCGGCCCGCGGTGCACCGGATCGCCGACGGCGTGGGCGTCGTGCTCCCCGCCGCGCACGCAGCGGGTGCCGTCTCCGAGCATGGGGTTCACTCCGGCTTCGGGGCCCGGGAGATCAGCTCCTTGGCCATCTGGTGGGCGGTCATGCCCTCGTGGCAGACCCGGCGCACCGCGTCGGCGATGGGCAGCTCCACCCCGGCGCGCTCACCGAGCTCGCAGATCGACAGGCAGGACTTCACGCCCTCGGCGACCTGGCCGTGGTTGGCCTTCTCCGCCTCGGCGAGACTCGCGCCGCGGCCGAGCTGCTCGCCGAAGGTGCGGTTGCGCGACAGCGGGGAGCTGCACGTCGCCACCAGGTCGCCCATGCCGGCCAGGCCGGCGAAGGTCAGCGGCGAGGCACCGAGCGCCATCCCGAGCCGGGACATCTCGGCCAGCCCGCGGGTGATCAGCGACGCCCGCGAGTTGTCGCCCAGCCCCATCCCGGACGCGACGCCGACCGCCAGCGCGATCACGTTCTTGCCCGCCCCGCCCAGCTCCGCCCCGACGACGTCGGTGTTGGTGTAGGCGCGGAAGTACCCGGTCGCACAGGCGGTCTGCAGCGCCACCGCGCGGTCGTGGTCCTCACACGCGATGACGGTGGCCGTCGGCTGCTCGTGGGCGATCTCCGCGGCCAGGTTCGGCCCGGACACGACGGCGAGCCGGTCCACACCGACGCCGGTGACGTCGTCGATGACCTCGGTCATCCGCTTGAGCGTCCCCAGCTCGACGCCCTTGGCCAGGCTGGTGAGGGTGACCCCGGCCGGGACCAGGTCGCGCCAGCGCTCCAGGTTGTCGCGCAGCGACTGCGACGGCACCGCGAGGATCACCGCGTCGGCCCCGTCGAGGGCCTCGGCCGCGTCGTGGGTGGCCCGCAGCGTGTCCGGCAGCGCGACGTCGGACAGGTAGTCGGGGTTGCGCCGGTCGGCGTTGATCGCCTCGGCCACCTCCACCCGGCGGGCCCACAGCCGCACGTCGCGGCCGGCGTCGCCGAGGACCTTCGCGAACGCGGTGCCCCAGCTGCCCGCGCCGAGCACGGCGACGCGGTGGATCGAGTGCACGGGCTCGTTGACCGGACGCTCCCCGAACGACGGGGCCGGGGGGACGCTCATCGGCCCGCCTCGCTCTCCGGGCGGCGGCGGTAGAACTCCTCCGGCGCGTCCTCCTCGCGGACCTCGGCGAGCAGCTCCCGCACCCGTCCCATGATCAGGTCGGTGACCTCGCGCAGGACGTGGGCGTCCAGCGGGCGCCCGCGGTAGGCGCTCAGGTCCACCGGGTCCCCCGCGCGCAGCACGACGTCCGTGCGCGGCAGCGGGCGGAACTTCTTCTCGTAGCCGTTCAGGACCTCGCGGGTCCCCCAGTGCACCATCGGGATGACCGGCACGTCCGAGGCCAGCGCCATCCGCGCGACCCCGGTGCGCGAGCGCATCGGCCACCCGTCGGGGTCACGGGTGATCGTGCCCTCCGGGTAGATGATGACGATCTTGCCGTCGGCCAGGGCCTGCGTCCCGGCGGCCAGGCTCTGCTGGGCGTCGGCGGAGTCGCGGTAGACCGGGATCTGCCCCGAGCCGCGCAGCACCTGACCGAGCACCGGCACCTGCCACAGGCTGCTCTTGGCCAGGAACCGCGGCACCCGGCCCGCGCTGTGCACGTAGGTCCCGGTGTGGATCGGGTCCAGGTGCGAGATGTGGTTGCCGACCAGCAGCGCGCCGCCCCGGGCCGGGAGGTGCTCACGGCCCTGGTAGCGCGGCCGGCCGGTGAGCCAGCCGATCGAGTAGAAGAACGGGACGGCGAAACCGACCCAGAATCCGCCCTTCTCGCGTGCCACCGGCGGCCTCCTCCTGCCCGCCTCTGCGGCGGGACGTGGGGTCGTCGCGGATCGGGATGATCCGGATCTCGTCCGTGGAGTCTCCCCACAGAGGCCCCACGGTGTCACGCGGGGTGCCAGACTGGGGCCGTGACCCTGCGGGTGGACCTGGTCGTACCGGTGAAGCCGCTGCCCCGCGCCAAGACCCGGCTGCGCGGCGCCGCCGACGACGGGGTGGGCGATCTCGACGCGCACCAGCGGCTCGCGCTGGCCCTGGCCCGCGACACCGTCGCCGCCGCCGTCGCCGCGACCGCGGTCCGGCACGTGCTGGTGATCTCCTCGGACCCGGCGGTGGCGATGGAGGTCGGCGCGCTCGGCGCGGAGGTCGTCACCGACCCCGGCCGCCGGCTCAACGGCGCGCTGCGCCACGGTGCCGCGCTGCTGCGCTCGCGCGACCCGCACGCCGCGCTGGGGGCGCTGCAGGCCGACCTCCCCGCGCTGCGCCCGGCCGAGCTCGACGACGCCGTCGCCGCGGCCGCCGTGCTGTTCGCCGCCGGCGCGACCCGCGCCTTCCAGCCCGACGCCCCCGGCGAGGGCACCACGCTGCTGCTCGTCGCTCCGGGCCACGACCTCGACCCGCACTTCGGCCGCGGCTCGGCGGCCCGGCACAGCGCCTCCGGGGCACGCCCGCTGCCCGGTGTCCGTCCCGGCCTGCGCCGCGACGTCGACACCGCCGCCGACCTCGACGACGCCGTCGCCCTCGGGGTGGGGGTGTGGACCCGGGCCGTGGTCGACGCCCGGCACGGGCCGCCCGCCACACCTCACCCACCCGGATGTCCCCCGCCCGGTGACGCCGTCGCCCGACGGTGTGGCACACCACGTACGTGACATCGCCGGACGGGGCCGTGTCCGCGTGGACGGTTGCGGAGCGGTACGAAACAATTGGGACGTGAGTGACGACTCGGCGACCCCGGACGGACGGAACGGCACCTCCGCGCACCCGGGGGGCCGTCCCCGGACGGCGTCGCGCCGTGCCCCGCGTCCGGCATCGCGGCGGCTGCACACCGCGAGCCGCAGCGTCGCCGACCAGGCACCGGCCGCGGAGATCCCGTCCCAGCAGCACGTGCCGCCGGGACCCGCGGCGCCGCCCGCGCCGCCGGCCGCCGCGTCGTCGCAGGTCCAGGGGGCCGCTCCGATCGCGCCGCCCGCGGGGGCGACCACCCCGGCGTCGACGATGGCCGAGCTGCTCCCCGAGGACCGCTACCTCAACCGCGAGCTGTCCTGGCTCGACTTCAACGCCCGGGTGCTGGCCCTGGCCGAGGACTCCAGCCAGCCGCTGCTGGAGCGCGCGAAGTTCCTCGCGATCTTCGCCTCCAACCTCGACGAGTTCTACATGGTCCGGGTCGCGGGTCTGAAGCGCCGCGACGAGACCGGCCTGTCCGTGCGCAGCGCCGACGGGCTGACCCCGCGCCAGCAGCTGGCCCGGATCACCGAGCGGAGCCGCGCGCTGTCGCGGGCGCACGCCGAGGTGTTCATGGACGAGCTGCTCCCCGAGCTCGACGCGGCCGGCGTCCACCTGCGCAGCTGGGAGGACCTGACCGACGCCGAGCGCCTGCGGCTGTCGGACTACTTCACCGAGACGGTGTTCCCGGTGCTCACCCCGCTCGCGGTGGACCCGGCGCACCCGTTCCCCTACATCTCCGGGCTGTCGCTCAACCTCGCGGTGACCGTCCGCGACCCCGAGGGCCGGACCGAGCGGTTCGCCCGGGTCAAGGTGCCGAACAACGTGCCGCGTCTGGTGTCGGTCGACCCGCCGGACACCGACACCCGCGCCGGGAACCGGCAGTGCACGTTCCTGCCGATCGAGGACCTCATCTCCGCGCACCTCGGCGACCTGTTCAACGGCATGGAGGTCACCGAGGTCCACCCGTTCCGCGTCACGCGCAACGCCGACCTCGAGGTCGAGGAGGACCGCGACGAGGACCTCCTGCAGGCCCTGGAGCGCGAGCTGGCCCGGCGCCGGTTCGGTCCGCCGGTCCGCCTCGAGGTGCTCGACACGATGTCCGAGCACGTGCTGGAGCTGCTGCTGCGCGAGCTCGACGTCGACCCGAACGACGTCGTCACCGTCCCCGGGCTGCTCGACCTCACCGGTCTGTGGCAGGTGCACGGGGTCAACCGTCCCGACCTGAAGGACGAGCCGTTCCGCCCCGCCACGCACCCGGCCTTCGCCGAGCGGGAGACCCCGCGCAGCGTGTTCGCGACCCTGCGCGAGGGCGACGTGCTGGTGCACCATCCCTACGACTCGTTCTCGACGTCGGTGCAGCGCTTCATCGAGCAGGCCGCCGCCGACCCGAACGTGCTCGCGATCAAGCAGACCCTCTACCGCACCTCCGGCGACTCCCCGATCGTGAACGCCCTGATCGACGCCGCCGAGGCGGGCAAGCAGGTCGTCGCCCTGGTCGAGATCAAGGCCCGGTTCGACGAGCAGGCCAACATCCGCTGGGCACGCGAGCTGGAGAAGGCCGGCGTGCACGTCGTCTACGGCCTGGTGGGGCTCAAGACGCACTGCAAGACCTGCCTGGTCGTGCGCCAGGAGGGGTCGGAGATCCGCCGCTACTGCCACATCGGCACCGGCAACTACAACCCGAAGACCGCGCGGCTCTACGAGGACGTCGGCGTGCTCACCGCCGACCCGACCATCGGCGCGGACCTCACCGACCTGTTCAACTCCCTCACCGGCTACTCGCGGCAGACCTCCTACCGGAGCCTGCTCGTCGCGCCGTACGGGATCCGCCGCGGCATCGTCCGCCGCATCGACGACGAGATCGAGGCGCACCTGTCCGGCGAGTCCGGCGCGCGGGTGCAGATCAAGGCGAACTCGCTGGTCGACGAGGCCATCATCGACGCCTGCTACCGGGCGTCGCAGGCGGGCGTGCCGGTCGACATCGTGGTGCGCGGCATCTGCGCGATCGTCCCCGGCCGCCCCGGGCTGAGCGAGAACATCACCGTCCGGTCGATCCTCGGGCCGTTCCTGGAGCACTCCCGGGTGCTGCACTTCGGCTCGGCCGACGAGTACTGGATCGGCTCGGCGGACATGATGCACCGCAACCTGGACCGCCGGGTCGAGGTCATGCTGCGGGTCGCCGACCCGAAGCTGGCCGACCAGCTCGGCGCGATGTTCGACTCCTGCCTGGACCCGGCGACGCGCTGCTGGACGCTCGGGCCGGACGGGACCTGGTCGCCGTCGCCCGCGCCGGGCTCGGAGAACATCCGGGTCCGCGACCACCAGGTCGAGATGATGAACTCCCGCCGCGGCAGCAGCGAGGACTGATGCTGTCCGCGCAGCTCCGGACCGACGGCGCCGAGGTCGACCCGGCGGGGATCGCCGACGTCGTCGCGGCCGGGACGGTGCCGTGGCGCCGCGCGGACGACGGCACCGTCGAGGTGGCCCTGGTCCACCGCCCCCGCTACGACGACTGGTCCTGGCCCAAGGGGCACCAGGACCCGGGCGAGGCGCTGACCCTGACCGCGCTGCGCGAGACCGCCGAGGAGGCGCACCTGGGGTGCCGCCTCGGCGCCCGGCTCGGCCACACCGCGTACGCCGTGCCCGGCAAGGGCCAGAAGGTCGTGCACTACTGGGCCGCCGAGGCCGTCCGCGACCACGGCTTCTCCGTCACCGACGAGACCGACGACCTGCGCTGGCTGCCCCGCGACGAGGCCGCCGCGCTCCTCACCCGCCCGACCGACGCCGACCTGCTGGACCGGCTCGACCGGGTGGGGCCGCCGTCGTCGACGGTGGTGCTCGTGCGGCACGCCAAGGCGGGGAGCCGGACCGCCTGGGAGGGCGACGACGACCTGCGCCCCCTGTCCGGTACCGGGTTCACCCAGGCCGACCGGCTCGCGGACTTCCTCGACCGCTTCGGCCCGGACCGGCTCGCGACCGCCCCGCCGTTGCGCTGCGGCCAGACGATCGAGCCGTACGCCCACGCGTCCGGCGCGGGCGAACCGGACGTGGAACCGCTGCTCGGCGAGCACGGCTACTGGGTCTCCCCCGCCGACGGCCTGGCCCGCTTCCGCACCCTCGCGGCGCAGCCCGGCGTGACGCTGCTGTGCAGCCAGGGCGGGGTCATCCCGGACGTCGTCGGGCACCTGCTCGCCGCCGCGGGCCGGTCCCCCGACCCCGACCTGCCCTCGCACAAGGCCAGCACCTGGGTCCTGGGCTTCGGCGACGACGGCGCCCTGCTGTCGGCCGACTACTACCGCCGCCCGCCCTCCTGACCCGCCTCGCCGTCCCGCACCCGGCGTCCCCGGTCCCGGTCCGATCGTCGATCAGTACCTGAGAGCTGTTCGGCCCCGGGTCGGCAGCACTGGTGCACTGATCGACCTGTCCTCGGAGGCGCCCTCCCTGCGGCGACGTGTGCGATCGCGAACGGACCCACCGGTTCCGGCCCGCCGGGCGCGGGCCGGGATGCAGGGTGCGCGGGTGGAGGAGCCGTTCCGGGGGTCGGAGGCCGTCGCGCGGGGGATCGTCACGCCGGCGCGGCTGCGCGGGCCACGGTTCGTGCGTCTGTTCCCCGACGTGTACGTGTCAGCAGCGGTCCCCATGACCCCGGTGCTCCGGGCCCGGGCCGCATCGGTCTACGCCGGGCCCCTCGGCGCGGCGTCGGCCTACTCGGCGGCCGAGATCCTCGGCGCGTCCTGCGGGCCGTGGACGGCGCCCGCCGAGCTCGTCGCGCCACGGCGGATCCGGCCCCGCCCGGACCTGCTCGCCCACCAGGGCGTCCCGCTCGAACCCGGTCTCTGCGACGGCGTCCGGGTCACCTCACCCCGCGCCACGGCGTGGGCGCTGTGCCGGCGGCTCGAGCTCGTCGACGCCGTCGTCGCCCTCGACGCACTCGCCGCCCGGAGACGGGATCGGCCGGTGTTCGTACCGGTACAGGGCACACCGGCACCCGAGCAGCGGAGACTGTCCAGGATGACGGCGCCGTGCCCCGGCTTCGACCCCGCCGACCTCCTGGTCCTGCGGTCGCGGTACCCGCACGTGCGGGGCTCGGCCCGGCTGGACCGGGTCGTCGCACTCGCCGACCCCCGGGCGGAATCCCCACCCGAGACCCGGCTGCGACTGTTGCTCGTGCTCTCCGGGCTCCCGGTCCCGCAGGTCCAGTTCCCGTTGTACGACGCCCGCGGCCGCCCCTGGGCGCGTTTCGACCTCGCCTACCCCGACGCCCTGCTCGCGATCGAGTACGACGGCGCCCACCACGACGACCCGCTCGACCGCGTACGCGACACCCGGACCGCGGCGCTGGGATGGCAGACCCTCCGGATCACCGCCGACGGCCTCACCCGCAACGCCGGTCGCACCGTCGGGACGATCCGCGCCCTGCTCGCCCAACGGACCCACCTCACCTCGCCCTGACCCGCACCGGCGCGGCGTCCCGGGCCCCACTCGACGCCGCCCCCCGCTCTCGTCCACGTCCCCCCGTCGATCAGTACGTGAGCGTCGCTGCGTTCCGGTCGGACAGCAGTCACGTACTGATCGACGTGCGAGGGGCTCGGGCGGCGCGGCGCGCCCCGGGGAGGCAGCGCAGAGCGGGCAGTCCAGCGAGGCGCGGCCCTACGCCCGCCGCGCTCGGCGGGCCGCACCGAGCCAGGGTGCACACCGGGAGGAGGACCGTCGATCAGTACATGAGCGCTGTCCACCTCCGCTCGAACAGCAGTCATGTACTGATCGACGGGGGCCGTGGACGGCGAGCACAGGACGGCGTGGCAGGGGGCGCGGGGCGGCACGGGCGCGGGGCCGCGCGGCACCGCGGGGCAGGGCAGGCCACGGCGGCGCGGTGGCGCGGCTACTTCTCCGCAGCGGCCTTCCGTCGGGCCGGCTTCTTCGCCGAGGCGGCCGCCTTCTTCGGGGCAGCCGCCTTCTTCTCCGGAGCGGCCCCGGCGGCCGGAGCGCCCGCGGTGTCCGGCGGGATCGTCTTGCGGGTCGCGGTGCTGCGACCGGTGCCCGTCGCGGCTCGCTCGGTACGGCGGGGGGCGCTGGTCGCGTTCGCGGCGGCGGCCTCGCTGGCGGCCACCCGCTCCTTGAAGGCGGCGCCGGGCCGGAACGACGGCACCACGGTCTCCCCGACGGGCACCGTCTCCCCGGTCCGCGGGTTGCGGGCGGTGCGCGGCGCGCGTCGTCGCGGCTCGAACACCCCGAACCCGGTCAGGGTGACGGTCTCACCACGGCCGACGGCGTCCACGATCACCTCGACCATCGCGTCGACGGCCGACGTGGCGGCACGACGGTCTCCGAGCCGGGCGGTCAGCGCATCGACGAGCTGAGCCTTGTTCATGGTCACGAAAGGTAAGGCTGCGCCCCTGCCGCGCACCAGATCCCGACGCGAGTCCAGGTCGCATACCGTCCGTCAGTACAGGTCCGAACGGGTGATCACCACGACATCTGTCGGAGCATGGTGACCACCCGTGTTCGGATCAGGCCAGGGTGCGTGGCATCCGGGCGGGCCGGGTTCCCTCGAACGCGGTGATGTCGCCCTCGTGCCGCAGGGTCAGTCCGATGTCGTCGAGACCCTCGCGCAGCCGCCACCGGGCGTAGTCGTCGATCTCGAACGGCACGGTCAGATCGCCGGCCTGCACGGTCTTCTCACCCAGGTCCACGGTGATCTCGGTGCCGGGCTCGGTCTCGAGCTTCTTCCAGATCAGCTCGACGTCGGGCTGGGCGACCTCGGCGGCCACCAGCCCCGCCTTCGCCGAGTTGCCGCGGAAGATGTCGGCGAACCGCGACGAGATGACGACCCGGAAGCCGTAGTCCATCAGCGCCCAGACCGCGTGCTCGCGCGAGGAGCCGGTGCCGAAGTCCGGGCCCGCGACGAGCACCGACCCCCGGTCGAAGGGCTCGTTGTTGAGCACGAAGGACGGGTCGTCGCGCCAGGCGGAGAACAGGCCGTCCTCGAAGCCGGTGCGGGTGACCCGCTTGAGGTAGACGGCCGGGATGATCTGGTCGGTGTCCACGTTGGACCAGCGCAGCGGCACGCCGATCCCGGTGTGGGTGTCGAACTTCTCCATCAGTCCAGGTCCTCCGGGCTGCTCAGCGTGCCGCGCACGGCGGTCGCGGCGGCGACCAGCGGCGACACCAGGTGGGTACGGCCGCCCTTGCCCTGCCGCCCCTCGAAGTTGCGGTTCGAGGTGGACGCGCAGCGCTCACCGGGCGCGAGCTGGTCGGGGTTCATCCCCAGGCACATCGAGCAGCCCGCGGAGCGCCACTCGGCGCCCGCGGAAGTGAAGACCTTGTCCAGGCCCTCCTCCTCGGCCTGGAAGCGCACCCGCATCGACCCCGGGACGACGAGCATCCGCACGCCCTTCGCGACCGAGCGCCCGTCGAGCACCTCCGCGACCGAGCGCAGGTCCTCGATCCGGCCGTTGGTGCAGGAGCCGACGAACACCGCGTCGACGGGCACCTCCCGCAGCGGGGTCCCACCGGTGAGGCCCATGTAGGACAGCGCCTTCTCCACGGCGGCGCGCTCGCCGTCGTCGGAGATGGCGGCCGGGTCGGGCACGGACTCGCCCAGCGGCAGGCCCTGACCGGGGTTGGTGCCCCAGGTGACGAACGGGGTGAGCTCGTCGGCGTCGATCCGCACGACCCGGTCGAACTCGGCGCCGTCGTCGGTGCGCAGGGACCGCCAGTCGGCGACGGCGGCGTCCCAGTCGTCGCCGGCCGGGGCGTGGTCGCGGCCCTTGAGGTAGGCGAAGGTCGTCTCGTCCGGGGCGATCATGCCCGCACGGGCACCGGCCTCGATCGACATGTTGCAGATCGTCATCCGGGCCTCCATCGAGAGGTTCTCGATGACGTTGCCCCGGTACTCCAGCACGTGGCCCTGCCCGCCGCCGGTCCCGATCCGCGCGATCACGGCGAGGATGACGTCCTTGGAGGTGACGCCCGGGCGCAGCGTGCCGTCGGCGCTGGTCACCTCGATCGCCATCGTCCGGAACGGCTTGAGCGGCAGCGTCTGGGTGGCGAGCACGTGCTCGACCTCGGAGGTGCCGATGCCGAACGCCATCGCGCCGAACGCGCCGTGGGTGGAGGTGTGGGAGTCCCCGCAGACCACCGTGGTGCCCGGCTGGGTCAGCCCCAGCTGCGGTCCGACCACGTGCACGATCCCCTGTTCGGGGTCGTTCATCGGGTGCAGGCGGACGCCGAACTCCTCGCAGTTGCGACGTAGGGTCTCCACCTGGGTCCGCGAGACCTCGTCCGCGATCGGGGCGAGGACGTCGAGGGTCGGGACGTTGTGGTCCTCGGTGGCGATGGTGAGGTCCGGACGGCGCACCGGACGGCCCGCGAGCCGGAGCCCGTCGAACGCCTGCGGGCTCGTGACCTCGTGCACCAGGTGCAGGTCGATGTAGAGCAGGTCGGGCTCGTCGCCCTCGCCCTTGCGGACGAGGTGCCGGTCCCAGACCTTCTCGGCCAGCGTGCGCGGCTTCTCTGCGGTGGTCACGCCCGCCTCCTCTGTGATCTGATCGCGGTGGACTTCCCAGATCGTGGGAAGTTAGTATCGGAACGTGGGACAGTCTAGCGGGATCGGCGTGCTCGACAAGGCCGTGGGGGTTCTCCGGGCGACGGCGGAGGGGCCGTGCGGCCTGGCGGAGCTCTGTGAGCGCACCGGCCTGCCCCGGGCCACGGCCCACCGGCTCGCCGTCGGGCTCGAGGCGCACGGGATGCTGCTGCGCACACCGGACGGGCGCTGGCATCCGGGCCCGACCCTCGGCCAGCTCGCGGGCGGGCGGCCGGACCCGCTGCTCGACGCCGCGGCCGCCGTCCTGCCCCGGCTGCGTGACATCACCGGCGAGAGCGTCCAGCTCTACCGGCGCGACGGGATCCACCGGATCTGCATCGCGCACGCCGAGCCGCCGTCCGGCCTGCGGGACACCGTGCCCGTCGGGTCCCGGCTGCCGATGACCGCGGGCTCCGGGGCGAAGGTGCTCGCCGCCTGGTGCGACCCGGCCACACAGCGGCTCGTCCTCGCCGACGCGAGCTTCTCCGAGCGCGTGCTCGTCGACGTCCGCCGCCGCGGCTGGGCACAGAGCGTCGCCGAACGTGAGGCCGGGGTGGCGTCGGTGTCGGCCCCGGTGCGCGACGCGGCGGGCCAGGTCGTCGCCGCCGTCTCGGTGTCCGGACCGGTGGACCGGATCGGGCGCCGTCCCGGGGTCCGCTGGGCCGCCGACCTGCTCGCCGCGGCGGACGCGTTGCAGCACCGGCTCACCTGATCGGCTCCTGCCTGCCGTACCGACGCGACTGAGGTGACGGTTCCGGGCTCCACTACCGTGTGGAGGTCCGGCACCGGGCCGGACCCTTCGGACATGGTCGGCACACCGGGGAGACGATGGGTTACCTGCTGGGCATCGACGTCGGCACCACCCGCACCGCGGCTGCGGTCATCGGCTCCGGCACCGTCGAGATGGTCACCCTCGGTGACCACTCGGTCGACATCCCGTCCGTGGTGTACGTGGCGCCCGACGGCGGTCTGCTGTTCGGCGAGGCCGCCGAGCGCCGCGCGCTGACCGAGCCGGACCGCGTCGCCCGCGAGTTCAAGCGCCGCATCGGCGACCCCACGCCGATCCCGCTCGGCGAGCGGTCCTTCGCCCCCGAGCAGCTGTCCGCGCTGCTGGCCGAGCACGTCGTCGACGTCGTCGCGCGCACCGAGGGCGGCGCGCCCGAACGCATCGCGGTGACCCACCCGGCGTCCTGGGGCACGCACAAGTGCGACCTGTTCGCCGCGGCCCTCGCCGAGCGCGGCCTGACCGTCACCTTCCTCACCGAGCCGCAGGCCGCCGCGCTGCACTACGCGACGAACGAGCGGGTCGAGCCCGGCGCGACCGTCGCCGTCTACGACCTGGGCGGCGGGACCTTCGACGCCGCCGTCGTGCGCAAGGAGGCCGCGGGCGGCGGGTTCACACTGCTCGGCAGGCCCGAGGGCGTCGAGCAGCTCGGTGGCGCCGACTTCGACCAGGCCGTCGTCGACCACGTGCGCGACGCCGTCCCGGCCGCCTTCGAGGGGCTCGACGAGACCGACCCGAACGTCCTGTCCGCGATGGCCCGGCTGCGCCGCGACTGCCGTGAGGCCAAGGAGGGCCTGTCGGCCGACACCGAGGTCTCGATCCCGGTGTGGCTCGGCGAGGTCCGCACGACGGTGCGCCTGCACCGCAGCGACTTCGAGGAGCGCATTCGGCCCCGACTGGAGGAGTCGGTCGAGGCGCTGCAGCGGGCGATCGCCTCGGCCGGACTGGCCGCGTCCGGGCCGTCGGTGGTGCTGCTCGTGGGCGGGTCCTCGCGGGTCCCGCTGGTCGCAGAGCTCGTCTCCACCGGTCTCGGGCGTCCCGTGCAGGTCGACGCGGACCCGAAGAACACCATCGCGAAGGGCGCCGTCGTCGCGCTCGGGCCGGCCGACCCGGTCCCCGGCACCGGCTCGGGCGGGTTCGGCGCGGTGGCGGCGAGCAGCGGTCCCGCGCTCGCCCCCGACCCCGGCCCGCTGCCCTGGGAGAACCCGGACCCGGTCACCGATCGGATGCCGACCGGCGGCACGACCCAGCTCGACGGCGACCGCACCGCCTACCTCGAGGGCGCCCGCGCCGACCCGCCCACCGACCGCATCCCCGTCGTGCCGCCGATGGGCTACGACCAGACCGCCGAGCACGGCTACGGCGGGTACGGCGGCTACGACGACGGGGAGACCACCGTCGCCCCCGGGCCCGCACCCGTCCGCCGCTCCCCCGCGCTGCTCATCGGCGCCGGCGGGGTCGTCGCGGCGCTGGCCGTGCTCGGCACGGTGTTCCTCTGGCCGCAGGACCACTCGATCGGCAACGCGATCCCCAACCTTCCCGCGACGCCGACGACCACCGAGGCCGCGCCCCCGACGACCGTCGAGGAGCAGCCGGTCCGCCAGCCGGAGCGGACCCGGGAACGCACCACCGAGGCCGTCCCGACGACGACCGACGCCCCGGTCCCCGTGCCGCCGCCGGTCGTGACCACGCCCAGCGACCCGCCGAGCAGCCCGCCGAGCAGCCCGCCGAGCTCGCCACCGTCGAGTCCGCCGAGCTCCCCGCCCTCGGAACCGCCGAGCTCGCCGCCCTCGGAACCGCCGGCAGGCACCTGACCCGAAGATCCGCGGGTCGACCCGGATCGTCGCGCCGTCGTACACCCGACGGCGCATCGGTGGCCCACTGCTCTGGCCCGGGCTACGAGCATGATCACCACGGCTGAGGGCTCCGGTGCCGGATGTGGCACCGGCGCCCTCCCCGAGGCGATCACCGGATCGCGCCGAGAAGGCCGGAAGAAGGCCCCCCGGGGGGGCGCATCCGGCCCGTGCACGGAGGATCCTCGGACACGACGAAGGCCCCGCTCCGTGGAGCGGGGCCTTCGTGGAGTAGTCCCGACGGGATTTGAACCCGCGCTACCGCCTTGAGAGGGCGGCGTCCTAGGCCGCTAGACGACGGGACCAGGACATTCGGCTCGATCTCGATTGCGGACACCCTGTGAGGGAGTCCGTGGTAGTCCCGACGGGATTTGAACCCGCGCTACCGCCTTGAGAGGGCGGCGTCCTAGGCCGCTAGACGACGGGACCTTGGACGAGACCGTGCCGATTGTCAGAAATCATCATTCCGAGGAATTCGTGATTTCCGCTGGGGTACCAGGACTCGAACCTAGACTAACTGAACCAGAATCAGTCGTGCTGCCAATTACACCATACCCCATCGAAAAGCGGGCCCCGTTCCGGAGCGAGGCCCGCTCTCCGTTGATGTAGGTACTCTAACCCATGCCCTGGGAGCGTCTGACACCGGCCCCCAGGCGGGCGAGCGACCGCTCGCGGCCCAGCAGCTCCATGCTCTCGTAGAGCGGCGGGGACACCGTGCGGCCGCTGATGGCGACGCGGACGGGGGCGAACGCCTTCCGCGGCTTGAGCTCCAGACCGTCCACGAGCGAGGTCTTGAGCGACTCCTCGATCGCGGCGGCCGACCACTCCGGCAGGTCCGTGAGCCCGGCGACGGCGGCCTCCAGCACCGGGGCCGCGTCGGCGCCCAGGTTCTTCGCGGCGGCGTCGTCGTCGGGGGTGAAGGTGTCCTCGTCGCGGAAGAGGAAGGCCAGCATCCGGGCCGCGTCGGACAGCACCTGGCTGCGCTCCTGCACCAGCGGCGCGGCGGCGGCGAGCACCGAGCGGTCGGGGTCGGTGATCCCCTCGGCGGCGAGGTGGGGCACGACGCGCTCGGCGAAGTCGTCGGGGGCGAGCAGACGCAGGTGTGCGGCGTTGATCGCCTCGGCCTTCTTCAGGTCGAAGCGGGCGGCGTTGCTCGACACCCGGGACACGTCGAAGGCGGCGACCATCTCGTCGAGGGAGAACACGTCGCGGTCCTCGGCGATCGACCAGCCGAGCAGCGCGAGGTAGTTGAGCAGCCCCTCCGGCACGAACCCGCGGTCGCGGTAGTGGAACAGGTTCGACTGCGGGTCCCGCTTGGAGAGCTTGCGGTTGCCCTCACCGGTGACCAGCGGGAGGTGGGCGTAGGTGAAGGGGCCGTGGCCGATCCCGACCCGGGCCAGCGCCTCCAGCAGGGCGATCTGCCGCGGGGTGGAGGCCAGCAGGTCCTCCCCGCGCAGGACGTGCGTGATCTCCATCAGCGCGTCGTCGACCGGGTTGGTCAGCGGGTAGAGCGGGGTGCCGTCGCCGCGGGCCAGCACGAAGTCGGGCACCTGCCCGGCCCGGAACGTGATCTCGCCGCGGACGAGGTCGGTGAAGGTGATGTCGTGGTCGGGCATGCGCAGCCGGTAGACCGGGGCGCGGCCCTCGGCCCGGAACGCGGCGCGCTGGTCCTCGGTGAGGTCGCGGTCGGCGTTGTCGTAGCCGAGCTTGGGGTCGCGGCCCGCGGCGCGGTGCCTGGCCTCGATCTCCTCGGCGCTGGAGAACGACTCGTAGACCTCGCCGGCGTCGATCAGCCGGCGCAGGGCGTCGGCGTAGACCTCGCCGCGTTCGCTCTGCCGGTACGGCCCGTGCGGGCCGCCCTTCTCGACGCCCTCGTCCCAGTCGAGGCCGAGCCACTCCAGCGCGTCGAGCAGGGCCCGGTAGGACTCGTCGGAGTCGCGGGAGGCGTCGGTGTCCTCGATCCGGAACACCAGGGCCCCGCCGTGGTGGCGGGCGTGGGCCCAGTTGAACAGGGCGGTGCGGATGAGGCCGACGTGCGGGGTACCGGTGGGCGACGGGGAGAACCGCACCCGGACCTGGGCTGGAGTACTCATGGTCGGTCCAGCGTATCGACCCCGTACGGAGGGGTGGTGCACGCGGGCGCCGGATGGACCATGGTGGACGGCAGTCGCGACGCACCGGAGCGTCGCGGGACGAGGCGAGGAGGAACCCCGTGTTCCAGCTGACCGCTCTGTACAACCACCCCGAGGACGCCGCCGCGTTCGACCGGCACTACGACACCGTGCATGCCCCGCTGGCGAAGAAGATCCCCGGTGTGCAGCGGTTCACCGTCTCCCGGCCCGCGCCGGGACCGGACGGAGCGCAGCCGCCGTACCACCTCGTGGCGGTGCTGGAGTTCCCCGACGCGGCGGCGTTCCAGTCCGGGATGGGCGGCGCCGAGGGACAGGCCGCCGTGGCCGACCTCGACAACTTCGCCGGCGCCGGGGTGACCCTGCTGACCGGTCCGTCGAACCAGGTCTGACCCGCCCGCACACGACGACGGGGTGGCCCCGGAGATCCGGTGCCACCCCGTCGGTGTGTGCGTGGGTCAGTTGGTGGCGACCTCACGGCTCGACACGAGCGCGGCGAGCCGGTCCCCGATCGACGAGGTGTTGCCCGTCGCCGCGTGGTCCCGGGTGGCCAGGTCGAACGCGACCGCGGCCTCGATCCGGCGGGCCGAGTCACGCTGGCCCATGTGGTCGAGCAGCAGCGCGACCGAGAGCACGGCGGCCGTCGGGTCGGCGATGCCCTGGCCCGCGATGTCCGGGGCGGAGCCGTGCACCGGCTCGAACATCGACGGGTTGGTACGGCTGGCGTCGATGTTGCCGCTGGCCGCCAGGCCGATGCCGCCGGTGACCGCCGCCGCGAGGTCGGTGAGGATGTCGCCGAACAGGTTGTCGGTGACGATCACGTCGTACCGGCCCGGGTCGGTGACCAGGTGGATCGTGGTCGAGTCGACGTGCTGGTAGGCCACCGAGACCTCGGGGTACTCCAGCGACACCTCCTCGACGATCCGCGACCACAGCGCACCGGCGAAGGTCAGGACGTTGGTCTTGTGGACCAGCGTCAGGTGCTTCTTCGGCCGCCGCTGGGCACGGGCGAACGCGTCGCGCACGACACGGTCGATGCCGAACGCGGTGTTCTGGCTGACCTCGGTCGCGATCTCGTGCGGGGTGTCCTTGCGGAGCAGGCCGCCGGTGCCGACGTACGGCCCCTCGGTCCCCTCGCGCACGACCACCAGGTCGATCTCCGGGTTGCCGGCCAGCGGGCCGCGCACCCCCGGGTAGAGCCGCGCGGGGCGCAGGTTCACGTGGTGGTCCAGCTCGAAGCGCAAACGCAGGAGCAGGCCGCGCTCGAGGATGCCGCTGGGCACCGACGGGTCGCCGACCGCGCCCAGCAGAATCGCGTCGTGCTGCTTGATCTCGGTCAGCACCGTCTCCGGGAGCAGCTCGCCCGTGGAGTGCCAGCGGGCGGCACCGAGGTCGTACTCGGTCGTCTCCACGTCGCGGGCGACCTCGCCCAGGACCTTGAGTGCCTCGTTGATCACTTCCGGGCCGATGCCGTCACCGGGGATGACCGCAAGGCGCATGACCTCGTCCTCTCGTCGTACTGCTGGCCGCACGCTACCGCCTGCCGACGCAGGGTCATCGTTCGGCCACCCGGTGGGGTGGTCCCGTCCGGGTGACGCGTGCGCCGCGCGCGGTCGGAGTACCCGCGACACGCGGCCGTTCCGGGGACTCCGGTCCGTTCCGAGGGGTGGGACGGCCGCCGCGGCCGTCACCCGTCCGGATGGAGGTGGGGAAGAAGCGCGACGACGGCGTCGTTGCCCCGGACGTGCCCACGCCCGACCGCCCGCTGCGTCGCCTCGGCTTCCTCACCATCGGTTCGTTCGACGGCGACGACCCCCGCCCCGGACACGAGACGACCCTGGAGATGATCGCACTCGGCGAGCGTCTGGGCTTCGACTCGGCCTTCGTCCGGCACCGTCACCTGCAGTTCGGCATCTCCTCGCCGGTCGCGGTGCTCGCCGCGGCGACCCAGCGGACCACGCGGATCGAACTCGGGACGGCCGTGGTCCCGCTGGGCTGGGAGAACCCGCTGCGCCTCGCCGAGGACCTCGCGACGGTCGACGTGCTCTCCGGCGGCCGGCTGAACCCGGGCGTCTCGGTCGGGCCGCCGATGCAGTGGGAGCACGTGCGGGACGCGCTCTACCCGGACACCGCCGACGTCGAGGACTTCGGCCGTGAGCGGGTGTCGCGGCTGCTGCGCCTGGTGCGCGGGGAGCGGGCGAGCACCTTCTCCGGGACGGTCGGGATCGAGTCGTTCTCCGAGCGGGTGCAGCCGCACTCCCCCGGTCTGGCCGGGCGCATGTGGTACGGCGCGGGCAGCGACTCCTCCGCCGTCTGGGCCGCGGGGCAGGGCCTGAACCTGCTGACGAGCAACGTGGTGCGCTCCGGCGGGGAGACCGACTTCGCCGCGATCCAGTCCCGGCAGATCCGGGCGTACCGCGAGGCGAACCCCGCCGGGCGCGTGTCGCAGGGCCTGGTCGTCGTCCCGACCGACTCGGCGACGCCCGCCCAGCGCGAGCGCTACGCCGCCTACGCCCGCGAGCGCGACGCCCGGGTCGGCGTTCCGCAGGGCCCGGCCGGTCTGCTGTTCGCCCGCGACCTGGTCGGCACCTCCGCCGAGATCGCCGAACGGCTGTGGGCCGACGCCGGGTTCCGCGAGGTCGACGAGGCGGTGTTCGCGCTGCCGTTCGGCTTCCCGCACGACGACTACGTCCAGATCGTCACCGACATCGCCGGCGCGCTCGGACCCGCGCTGGGCTGGGCGCCGCGCGGCTGACCCGGCCCCCGCGGCGCGGCCGCCCCGGGCTCAGTGGCCGGTGCGGGGCAGCGCCCGGCGGGCCCGCACCCGGCCCGGGGCCTCGATCATCGCGACGAGCGCGGCGAGGACCACGAGCATGCCGGGGCCGATCGTCATCGTCGCCGACGGCGGCCCGGTCACGATCGCCATCACCGACACGACGTAGGGCACGGTCAGCGACAGCCCGGTGACGAAGCCGACGCCGAGCAGCACCAGGCACCCCACACCGACCGTCGTGCCCGCCAGTACCAGTGCCCGCAGCCAGCTCACCGGGTCCCCCTCCGCTCGTGGCGAGCAGACACGATCCCACGACCGGCCGGGTCCGCGCAGCCGTTTCCCGCAGTGCGGGACGGGCCCGGTCGCTCAGTCGTCGAAGGAGATGAGCCGGATCGTCCGGGCGCCGACCGAGGCGCCGATCGGCTCCAGCACCGCCGGGTCGACCTGGCGGTCCACCCGCAGGAGCATGACGGCGTCGGTGCCGTCGGTGGTCTGCGAGATCTGGGCGGCCTCGATGTTGACCGCGGCCTCCCCCAGCAGCGACCCGACCCGGCCCATCACGCCGGGGCGGTCGGCGTACTCCAGCAGGACGACCTCGCCCTCGGCACGCAGGTCGAAGTGCCGTCCGTTGATCTCGACGAGCTTCTCGACCTCGGCACGGCCGGTCAGGGTGCCGGACACGGTGACCTTCTCCCCGTCGGGCATGGCGCCGCGCAGCTGCACCACGCTGCGGTGGTTGGCGCTCTCCGGGCTGGTGGTGATCTCCACGGTGACCCCGCGCTCCTCGGCGAGCTGCGGCACGTTCACGAACGTCACCTGGTCCTCGACGACGTGGGTGAACACCCCGCGCAGCGCGGCCAGGCCGAGGACCTGGACGTCCTCGGTGGCCAGCTCGCCCGCGACGTCGACGGTGACCGAGGTCGGGGTGCGCCCGGCGACGGCGTGCAGGGTGGTGCCGAGCTTCTGCACCAGCGGCAGCCAGGGCCGGACCTCCTCGCCGACGGCGCCGTGGATCTGCACGTTGACCGCGTCCGGCACGAACTCCCCGGCCAGGGCCAGCTGCACCGAGCGGGCCACGTCGGTCCCGGCCCGGTCCTGCGCCTCGGCGGTGGACGCGCCCAGGTGCGGGGTGACGACGACGTTCTCCAGCTCGAACAGCGGGCTCGACGTGGTCGGCTCGGTGACGTAGACGTCGATCCCGGCGCCGCCGACGTGCCCGGAGCGGACCGCCTCGGCCAGGGCGTCCTCGTCGATCAGGCCGCCGCGGGCGGCGTTGACGACGAGCACCCCCCGCTTCGTGAGCGCGAGCTGGTCCTTGCCGATCAGCCCGAGGGTCTCCGGGGTCTTCGGCAGGTGCACGGTGATCATGTCCGCGGTACGGAGCAGGTCGTCGAGGCCCATCAGCTCGATGCCGAGCTGCGCGGCGCGCGACGGCGCGATGTAGGGGTCGTAGGCGACCAGCGTCATGCCGAACGCGGCGAGGCGCTGCGCGACGAGCTGCCCGATCTTGCCGAGCCCGACGATGCCGACGGTCTTGCCGCTCAGCTCGACGCCGCCGTAGGACGAGCGCTTCCACGCCCCGGAGCGCAGCGCGGCGTCCGCCGGCGGGATGTGGCGCGCGGTCGCGAGCAGCAGCGCGATGGCGTGCTCGGCGGCGGAGACGATGTTCGAGGTCGGGGCGTTGACGACCATCACCCCGCGCGCGGTGGCGGCGGGGACGTCGACGTTGTCCAGGCCGACCCCGGCGCGGGCGACGACCTTGAGGCGGCCTGCCGCGGCCAGCGCCTCGGCGTCGACCCGGGTGGCGGACCGGACCAGCAGCGCGTCGGCGTCGGCGAGCGCCGCCAGCAGGGCGGGGCGGTCGGTGCCGTCGACGTGGCGGATCTCGACGCCGTCCCCGAGCAGCTCGACGGCGGAGGGCGCGAGCGTCTCCGCGAGCAGGACGACGGGACGGTGGTCGGTGGCTGCGGTGCTCACGGTGTGCGAGTGCTCCCCGAGGTCGGTGCGCGAACGTCGACCATCCTAGGACCGCGGGGGCCCTCGTGGACCCGGACGGGCGGACGGGTCGCCGCGCGGCACCCCCACCGGACGCGCGAAACCCCCGCCCGGTGTCGCCGGTACGGGGGTTCCACGTCGCCTGGTCCGGATGGGTGCGTCCGGGCCCGGGCATCCGCGGGCCGTCTGGGGCCCGCGTGACTCATCCTGCCGGAGCGCTCCGGCAGTGGATCACTTGGCCTTCTCGCCGACCCAGCTCATGAGGCCGCGGAGCTTCTCGCCGACCTGCTCGATCGGGTGCTCGGCGCCCTGCTGCTGCAGCTTGGTGTAGTTGCCGCGGCCGGCCTCGTCCTCGGCCACCCACTCGCGGGCGAAGGTGCCGTCCTGGATCTCGCCCAGGATCTTCTGCATCTCGGCCTTGACCGCGGGCGTGATGACGCGCGGGCCGCGGGTCAGGTCGCCGTACTCGGCGGTGTCGGAGATGGAGAAGCGCTCGTTGGCGATGCCGCCCTCGTACATGAGGTCGACGATCAGCTTGAGCTCGTGCAGGCACTCGAAGTAGGCGATCTCCGGGGCGTAGCCCGCCTCGGTGAGCACCTCGAAGCCGGTCTGGACCAGCGCGGCGGCACCGCCGCAGAGGACGGCCTGCTCACCGAACAGGTCGGTCTCGGTCTCCTCCTTGAAGGTGGTCTCGATGACGCCCGCGCGGGCGCCGCCGATCCCGGCCGCGTAGGAGAGCGCGAGCGCCTTGGCGTTGCCCGAGGCGTCCTGCTCGACGGCGATCAGGGCGGGGACGCCCTTGCCGTCGACGAACTGGCGGCGGACCAGGTGGCCCGGGCCCTTCGGCGCGACCATGGCCACGTCGACGTTCGCCGGGGGCTTGATCAGCTCGTAGCGGATGTTGAAGCCGTGACCGAAGAACAGCGCGTCGCCGTCCTTGAGGTTCGGCTCGATGTCCTGGGAGTAGATGAAGCGCTGCTTGGTGTCGGGCGCCAGGACCATGATCACGTCGGCCCAGGCGGAGACCTCGGCCGGCGTGCCGACCTCGAGGCCCTCGTCGGCGGCCTTCTGCCGGGACTTGGAACCCTCCGGCAGACCGATCTTCACCTCGACCCCGGAGTCACGCAGGGACAGCGAGTGCGCGTGCCCCTGGGAGCCGTAGCCGATCACGGCGACCTTGCGGCCCTGGATGATCGACAGGTCGGCGTCGGCGTCGTAGTAGATGTTGACACTCATGGCTCTGGGACGGTTCCTCTCGGAGGTTGTGTAGCGACGACTGTCTAGCGGACGGCCGCGGCGGTGATGGACCGGGGGCCACGGCCGACGGCCACCATCCCGGACTTCACCATCTCGCGGATCCCGTAGGGCTCCAGCATGCGCAGGAGCGCGTTGAGCTTGTCGGCCGACCCGGTGGCCTCGACCGTGACCGCCTCCGGGGAGACGTCGACGACCTTGGCGCGGAACAGCTGCACGGTCTCGACGACCTGGCTGCGCACCGTGGCGTCGGCCCGGACCTTGACCAGCAGCAGCTCGCGCTGCACCGAGGCGTCCGGCTCCAGCTCGACGATCTTGATGACGTGCACAAGCTTGTTGAGCTGCTTGGTGACCTGCTCCATCGGGAGCTCGTCCACCTCGACGACGATCGTCATGCGGGAGACGTCGGGGTGCTCGGTCGGACCGACCGCGAGCGAGTTGATGTTGAACCCGCGCCGCGAGAACAGCCCGGAGACCCGGGCCAGGACACCCGGCTTGTCCTCGACCAGGACCGAGAGGGTGTGGAGCTCGCTCACTTCTCGCCCTCCAGGGCCTGCTCGGTGACGTCGGCGACCGCGTCGACCGACGCGGCCAGCTCGTCGTGCTCGAACTCCGGCCGGATGTCGCGCCGGACGTTGATCTCGTCGTTGCTCGTGCCCGCGGCGACCATCGGCCACACCTGGGCGTCGGCACCGACGACGAACTCCACGACGACCGGCCGGTCGTTGATCTCCATGGCCTGCTGGATGACCCGGTCGACGTCCTCCTTGGACTCGACCCGCAGTCCCTCGCAGCCCATCGCCTGCGCGAGCATCGGGAAGTCCGGGATGCGCAGCTTGTGGGTGTTGAGGTCGGTGTTGGAGTACCGCTCGCCGTAGAACAGGTTCTGCCACTGGCGGACCATGCCGAGGTTGCCGTTGTTGATGACGGCGACCTTGATCGGGATGCCCTCGATCGCGCAGGTGGCGAGCTCCTGGTTGGTCATCTGGAAGCAGCCGTCGCCGTCGATGCACCAGACGACGGCATCCGGCTCGCCGACCTTGGCGCCCATCGCGGCCGGGACCGCGTAGCCCATGGTCCCGAGCCCGCCGGAGTTCAGCCAGGTCCGCGGCTTCTCGTACTTGACGAACTGCGCGGCCCACATCTGGTGCTGGCCGACGCCCGCGGTGTAGATCGCGTCCGGCCCGGCGATCGCGCCGATCCGCTCGATCACGTACTGCGGCGAGAGCGCCCCGTCGGTCGGCTCGTCGTAGCCGAGCGGGTAGCGGTCGCGCAGGCCGCCGACCTGCTTCCACCAGGACGACAGGTCCGGCTCACCGTGCTCGGCCCGGTCCGCACGGACGGCCTCGACCAGATCGGCCAGGACCTCCTTGCAGTCCCCGACGATCGGCACGTCGGCGCGCCGGTTCTTGGAGATCTCCGCCGGGTCGATGTCGGCGTGGATGATCTTCGCCCCGGGGGCGAAGCTCTCCACCTTGCCGGTGACCCGGTCGTCGAACCGGGAGCCGAGTGCGACCAGCAGGTCGGACCGCTGCATCGCCGCGACCGCGGCGACGGTGCCGTGCATCCCGGGCATGCCCAGGTGCAGGGGGTGGCTGTCGGGGAACACACCGCGCGCCATCAGGGTGGTGACGACGGGCGCCCCGGTCAGCTCGGCCAGCTCCCTGAGCTCCTCGGCGGCCTCGGCCTTGAGGACACCGCCGCCGACGTAGAGCACCGGCTTGGCCGACTCGCGGATGAGCCGGGCGGCCTCGCGGATCTGCTTGCCGTGCGGCCGGGTCGTCGGCCGGTAGCCGGGCAGCTGCAGCTCCGGGGGCCAGGAGAACGTGGTCTGCTCCTGCAGCACGTCCTTCGGGATGTCCACCAGGACCGGGCCGGGCCGGCCGGTGGACGCCAGGTGGAAGGCCTCGGCGATCGCGCGCGGGATCTCCGACGCGTCGGTCACCAGCATGTTGTGCTTGGTCACCGGCATGGTGATGCCGGTGATGTCGGCCTCCTGGAAGGCGTCGGTACCGATCAGCGGCCGGGTCTGCTGCCCCGTGATGGCCACCAGCGGCACCGAGTCCATGTGCGCGTCCGCGATCGGGGTGACCAGGTTCGTGGCCCCCGGCCCGGACGTCGCCATGCAGACCCCGACCCTGCCGGTGGCCTGCGCGTAGCCGGTCGCCGCGTGTCCGGCGCCCTGCTCGTGGCGGACGAGGATGTGGCGCACCCTCGTCGAGTCCAGGAGCGGGTCGTAGGCGGGCAGGATCGTCCCGCCGGGCAGTCCGAAGACGACCTCGCAGCCGATCTCCTCGAGCGAACGCACCAGGGACTGGGCGCCGGTCATGGGCTCGTCCACGATGCGCGGACCGGGCACGGTGGTCTCACCGGGTGCCGGGGCCGCGCTGCGGGACGTGCCGGGGGCCGCGGACCGGCCGGGCGGCGGGCCCGGCTTCGGGCCGGACGAGCCGGGCTTGGCGGGGACGGTGGTCATCTGGGTCTGCCTCGCTGGAGATCGTGTCGATCAGATGCCGGACATGGGCTGAACTCGGAGCTGGACATGAAAAAACCCCCGCCGCCCGGTACTCCGGGCGCTGCGAGGGTGAGCGCGTCGTCGTTCGAGAAGGTCGAACTCAGGCGACGACGCGCCCAAGAAGTACGAGAATTCGAACGGCGAACATGCATCGACGCTAGCACGCGTCCCACGGACGGAGTCAAACGACCCCACCCGTCCGGGCCGTGGGGTCACGGTCCGGATTTGTCACACTGGGGTCGTGAGCAGCACCGACGACCGCGCCGTCCCCGCCGACCCCACCTCTGCCGACCCGCAGTCGGCCCCGGGGGCGTCCCAGCAGGTGGACGGCGAGCTGGCGTGGACCCCCCCGGTCCGCGACGAGGGCCGCAAGCTCCGCGTGGGCTCGCGCGCGCTGGTGTTCAAGCCGAGCCGGCTGACCATCTTCGCCATCCTGGTCGCGGTCGTCGGGTCGACGCCGCTGGTGTTCAGCCTGCCGTGGTTCTGGGTCGTGCTGGTGGCCCCGGTCGCGGCGATCGCCTGGATCCTGCGGGTCCGCACCACCGTGGACCCGGACACGCTGACCGTCCGCGGCACGTTCTCCTCCCGCACCGTGGACTGGGACGACGTGCGCGGTCTGCGGATCGGCTCGCGCTCGCGGGTCAGCGCGGTGCTGGGCGAGGACGACGACCTCGTCCTGCCCGCGGTGCACGCGCGCGACCTGCCCGCGCTCTCGGTCGCCAGCGGCGGCCGGTTCGCCGACCCGGCCGCGGTGGGCGACGCGGAGGATCCGGCCGAGGGTCACTGACGCCCGTCGCGGGGCGTACGGTTGCGGGCGATCGGCCCGCCGGCCGGCGGGACGCGACCCGCTCCGCCGCCGTCGCGCCGCACCCCCGGGCGGCTCGTGCCCACGCTCCGCGACGCGCCCACCGGGGTCCCCCACGAACCACCACGGAAGACCCGGCTGGAGAAGACCGATGCCCGCCCTGCGTTCCCGCGTCACCACCCACGGTCGCAACGCCGCCGGAGCGCGTTCGCTCTGGCGCGCGACCGGCATGGGCGACGACGACTTCGGCAAGCCGATCGTCGCGATCGCCAACTCCTACACCCAGTTCGTGCCCGGCCACGTGCACCTCAAGGACATGGGAGACCTCGTCGCGGGCGCGATCAAGGAGGCGGGCGGGGTCGCCAAGGAGTTCAACACGATCGCCGTCGACGACGGCATCGCGATGGGCCACGGCGGGATGCTCTACTCGCTACCCAGCCGCGAGATCATCGCGGACGCGGTGGAGTACATGGTCAACGGCCACGCGGCCGACGCCCTGGTGTGCATCTCCAACTGCGACAAGATCACGCCGGGCATGCTGAACGCCGCGATGCGGCTGAACATCCCGACCGTGTTCGTCTCCGGCGGGCCGATGGAGGCCGGCAAGGCGGTCGTCGTCGGCGGGGTCGCGCAGGCACCCACCGACCTGATCACCGCGATCTCGGCGTCGGCGTCGTCCGAGGTGGACGACGCGGGCCTCGCCGAGGTCGAGCGTTCGGCCTGCCCGACCTGCGGGTCCTGCTCCGGGATGTTCACCGCGAACTCGATGAACTGCCTCACCGAGGCGCTCGGGCTGTCCCTGCCGGGCAACGGCTCCACCCTGGCCACGCACGCCGCGCGCCGCGAGCTGTTCCTGAACGCCGGGCGCACCGTGATGGACCTGGCCACCCGCTGGTACCGCGACGACGACGCGTCCGCGCTGCCCCGCAACATCGCCACCCGCGAGGCGTTCGAGAACGCGATGGCGCTCGACGTCGCGATGGGCGGCTCCACGAACACGGTGCTGCACATCCTGGCCGCCGCGCAGGAGGGCGAGATCGACTTCGACCTCGCCGCGATCGACGCGGTCTCCCGCCGGGTGCCGTGCCTGAGCAAGGTCGCGCCGAACTCGGACTACCACATGGAGGACGTCCACCGGGCCGGTGGCATCCCCGCGCTGCTGGGCGAGCTGTGGCGGGCCGGGCTGCTCAACACCGGGGTGCACACGGTGCACTCGCCGTCGCTGGAGCAGTGGCTCACCGAGTGGGACATCCGGTCGTCGGCCCCGTCGGAGACCGCGGTCGAGCTCTACCACGCCGCGCCGGGCGGGGTCCGGACCACGCAGGCGTTCTCGACGGAGAACCGCTGGTCGAGCCTGGACACCGACGCCGCAGGCGGCTGCATCCGCGACCTGGAGCACGCCTACTCCGCCGACGGCGGCCTCGCCGTGCTGCGCGGCAACCTGTCGATCGACGGCGCCGTGATCAAGACCGCCGGCATCCCGGAGGACATCTGGGAGTTCGAGGGCCCGGCCGTCGTCCTGGAGAGCCAGGAGGACGCCGTCTCGGCGATCCTGAAGAAGGAGATCAAGCCCGGCGACGTGCTGGTCATCCGCTACGAGGGCCCCTCGGGCGGGCCGGGAATGCAGGAGATGCTGCACCCGACCGCGTTCCTCAAGGGCGCCGGGCTGGGCAAGGTCTGCGCCCTCATCACCGACGGCCGCTTCTCCGGCGGCTCGTCGGGCATCTCGGTCGGCCACATCTCCCCCGAGGCGGCCGCCGGCGGCACGATCGGCCTGGTGGAGAACGGCGACCGGATCCGGCTCGACGTCCGCGCCCGGTCGCTGGAGCTGCTCGTCGACGCCGAGACGCTCGCCGACCGGCGCGCCAAGATGGAGTCCTCGGAGCGGCCGTGGCAGCCCGTCGACCGGCAGCGCGTCGTGTCGAAGGCGCTGCGCGCCTACGCCCACATGGCGACCAGCGCCGACACCGGAGCGGTCCGCCGCATCCCCTGACCCGGCACGCACGACGGCCCCGGTCCGCCCTCCTGCGGACCGGGGCCGTTCGCGTCTAGGTTGGTTGTCATGGCTACCGGAACCGGCCTCGGAACCCGTCGACTCGGCGATCTCACCGTCTCCGCCCAGGGCCTGGGCTGCATGGGCATGAGCCAGGCCTACGGCGACACCTCCGACCGTGCCGAGTCGATCGCGACCATCCACCGCGCCCTCGACCTGGGCGTCACCCTGCTCGACACCGCGAACGTCTACGGCGACGGCGCCAACGAGGAGCTCGTGGGCGCCGCGATCGCCGACCGCCGCGACCGCGTGGTCCTGGCGACGAAGTTCGGCATCGTGCGCGACGCGCAGGGCAACCAGGGCGCGCAGGGCGACCCGGCCTACGTGCGGCGGTGCGCCGAGGAGTCGCTGCAGCGCCTGGGCGTCGACCACATCGACCTCTACTACCAGCACCGCGTCGACCCGGACACGCCGATCGAGGAGACCGTCGGCGCGCTCGCCGGGCTGATCGAGGAGGGGAAGATCCGCCACTACGGGCTCTCCGAGTGCGGCGCGGACACCGTCCGCCGCGCCCACGCCGTGCACCCGCCCGCCGCGGTGCAGTCGGAGTGGTCGCTGTGGACACGCGACATCGAGGAGTCGGTCGCTCCGACGTGCGCCGAGCTGGGCGTCGGCGTCGTGCCGTTCTCCCCGCTCGGGCGCGGCTTCCTGACCGGCGCGATCACCTCGACCGGGCAGCTCGGCGAGGGCGACATGCGCCGCGGCCTGCCCCGCTTCTCCGACGAGAACATGGCCGCGAACCTGGCCATCGTCGAGGCGCTGACCGCCATCGCGCAGCGCCGCGGGGTCACCGCCGGGCAGCTCGCGCTGGCCTGGGTGCAGAGCCGCGGGGAGCACGTCGTACCGATCCCGGGGACCAAGCGGCGGACCTACCTGGAGCAGAACGTCGAGGCCGCCGCGCTGGAGCTGTCAGCGGACGAGATGGCCGAGATCGAGGCGGCCGCACCGGCGTCCGCGGTGGCCGGGGAGCGCTACCCGGCGCACCTGCAGCGCAACGTCGGCCGCTGAGCAGCGCTCCCGGCCGCCGTCTCAGCCGGAGGCGGTGGCCGCGGCGCGGCGGTGCCCCGCGGCCGGCGTGGAGTGACGAGGCGGACCCGATGTTTGCCGGTCCCCCCGCGCCGGATATCCGTCGGACAGGAGCGCGACCCGCGCCACCCCGCGACGGAAGGACACCATGACCGCCTACGTGACCACGAACCCCGCCACCGGGAAGACCGAGAGGACGTTCCCCGAGCTCGACGACGCGGCGGTCTCCGACGTCCTGGGCCGCGTCACCGACGCCTACCCCGGGTGGCGCGCGACCCCGGCCGCCGACCGGGCACAGATCCTGGTCCGGGTGGCCGAGGCCTACGAGGCCCGCAGCGACGAGCTGGCCGCGTTGATCGCGACCGAGATGGGCAAGCCCGTCAAGGAGGCCGCGGGCGAGGTCGCACTGGCCGCGTCGATCTACCGCTGGTACGCCGAGCACGGCCCGGACCTGCTGACCCGGGAGACCCTGGACCCGCAGGGCGCGCAGGAGTCGGTGGTGCAGACCGAGCCGATCGGACCGCTGGTCGGGGTCATGCCGTGGAACTTCCCGTACTACCAGGTGGCGCGGTTCGTCGCGCCGAACCTGCTCGTCGGGAACACGATCGTCCTCAAGCACGCCCCGATCTGTGCCGCCTCGGCCGAGATGATGGACGAGATCTTCCACACCGCGGGCGTGCCCGACGACGTCTACGTCAACGTCTACGCGACCAACGAGCAGATCGCCGACATGATCGCCGACCCGCGGATCCAGGGGATCTCGCTGACCGGCAGCGAGCGGGCCGGTGCCTCGGTCGCCGAGACGGCGGGGCGCAACCTGAAGAAGGCCGTCCTGGAGCTGGGCGGGTCGGACGCGTTCATCGTCCTCGACGACGCCGACGTCGCCCGCACCGCGAAGGTCGCCGCCCGGGCCCGCCTGATGAACGGCGGCCAGGCCTGCAACTCCCCGAAGCGGATGATCGTGCCGACCGACAAGGTCGAGGAGTTCGTGTCGGTGCTGGTCTCGACGTTCGAGGCCACCGAGCACGGCGACCCGACCGACTCCGGCACCCGGCTCGGCCCGCTGTCCTCGGTCGCGGCGCGCGACGGCGTCGCCGAGCAGGTGCGTCGCGCCGTCGAGCAGGGCGCCACCCTGCACACCGGCGGCGAGGTGCCCGACGGCGACGGCGCGTTCCTCCGACCGGCCGTGCTGACCGGCGTCACGAAGGACATGGACGCCTACTCCGAGGAGATCTTCGGGCCGGTGGCCGTGGTGTACGGCGTCGACTCGGTCGACGAGGCGGTCACGCTGGCCAACGACGTGAGCTACGGGCTCAGCGGGTCGGTGTGGAGCGGTGACATCGAGCGCGCGCAGGAGATCGCCGACCGGCTCGAGGTGGGCATGGCCTACGTCAACGAGCACGGCACGACGCTGCCCGGGCTGCCCTTCGGCGGGGTGAAGCGCTCCGGCTTCGGTCGCGAGCTGGGCCGCTGGGGCATGGGCGAGTTCGTCAACACCCGGCTGCGTCGCACGGCCGAGCCGAAGGGCTGAGCCGAGGGCCCGGCCACCGCCCGTGGCGGGATCAGCCGCGGCGGGCGGTGACGAGCAGGTCGCCCAGCTCGTCGAGGGCCGCGGCGGCGACCCGGACCATCGAGGCGACGCGGTCGGGGTGCTGGTGGTCGGCGGCGAACGGCAGGTACTGCACGTGCGCCGCCGCCCGCGCCCACGCCGTCTCCACCGCGACCATGGCGGGCGGGTCCGGCGCGCCGAGCGCGCCGGACAGGGTGTCCCGGTAGACCGCGGGCACCGGCGCCGACGGCGCGTCGGCCGGGCCGTCGGACGGGGGCGCGGCCAGCACCACGACGTCGAGCGACCCCACCGCGACGCGGGCGTTGCCCCAGTCCAGCAGCACCGCACCGGCCGGACCGGCGACGACGTTGCCGCGGTGGGCGTCGCCGTGGCACAGGGTGCGGGGCAGGGCGCGCAGCGCGGTGCGGGCGCGGTCGTCCCCGGCCCAGGCCACGACGGACGCGGCCGCGGTGTCGTTCCCGGCCGCCCTCAGCCGGTCCGCGGCGTGCCCGCACAGCCGCGCCCACCAGGCGTCGTCGACGACGGGGACGCCGCGCGGCCGGTTGCGCCGCCAGTGCGCGTGGACCAGCGCGAGGGTGCGCCACACGTCGTCGGGTACCGGGGCCCCGACCCGCAGCAGCGCGCCGGGCTCGTGGTCGAGCAGCACCCAGCCGTCGCCGGAGCCGAGCATCCGGGGCAGCCGGACGGGTCCGTTCACCACCGCGACCGCACGCAGCGCGGCCGTCTCCACCGCCCCGGTCCGCTTCAGGACGACCGCGGTGCCGTCGTCGAGGTCGATCCGCTCGGCACCGCCGGAGGCGTACCCGCCGGTCAGCGGCGTACGTGACCGCACCGCGAGGTCGCGACGGCGGCGACGGGCGAGCGGGCGCAGCCAGGCGTCGTCGGCAGGGGTCACCGGCGCAGCACGAACAGGACCAGCAGCGCCACCGCGACCGCGACCAGCAGCGACAGCACCGACCACGGCAGCGGGCGTCGCTGGTAGGTACGCCCGGCGTCGAGGGCGATCCGCCCGGCCCCGGCGAACACCAGCGCCGCGGCCCCGGCACCGAGCAGCAGGTCCAGCTCCAGGGAGTTCACGCCGTCCGAGGCGAACAGCGGCACCGACAGGGCCGGCACCAGCGCCACCACCACGGCGACGCCCTTGGTCGCGAGCAGGCCCGCCGCGGCGAAGGGCGTCAGCAGCCCCAGCACGAGCAGCACGCCGAGGACCAGCTGGCCGACCGCGAGCACCCAGGCCAGCGGGCCGGCGAAGGACGTGAACCCGGCGTCGGCGAGCGCGGTCGCGCTGGCGTCGAGGCCGATCCCGCCCGCGACGCCGAACAGCGTGCGGGCGCCCGCCGCGGCGAAGGACGCCCCGACGACCAGCCGTAGCACGAGCAGCCCGATGTCGGAGGAGAGGTGGGCGGGGACCGGCATGCGCTCCGGGCGGGTCCTCTCCGCCGGTTCGTCGCCGGAGATGTTGCCCCAGTCGTACTGCTGCGTGGGCCCGCTCATGGTCGGCGACAGTACCGGCGCGCGCCTAGTAGGCGCCGGTCACGAGGTTCGGCGGCGCGTCACCGGCGGCGAACGTCGCGAGCTGCTCGGCCGCGACGCCGTAGGCGCGACGCATCGCCAGCGGCACGCTGCCGCCGACGTGCGGGGTGAGCAGCAGCCCGGGCGCCGACCACAGGGGGTGGCCCGCGGGGAGCGGCTCGGGGTCGGTGACGTCGACGGCGGCCCGGATCCGTCCCGAGGTCAGCTCCGCGACCAGCGCGTCGGTGTCCACGACCGGCCCGCGGGCGCCGTTGACGAGCAGCGATCCGTCGGGCATGGCGGCCAGGAAGCCGGCGTCGACCATGCCGCGGGTCTCGTCGGTGAGCGGGACGATCAGCACGGTCGCGTCGTGGTGCGGCAGCAGCGCGGGCAGCTCGTCCCAGCCGTGGACGTCGTCGCGGGCGGTGCGCCCGACCAGCGTGGTCTCCACCTCGAAGGGCTCCAGACGGGCCCGGGTCCTCTGCCCGACATCGCCCGCGCCGACGATGAGGATCTTCTTGCCGGCCAGCTCCTCGGTCTGGTGGTAGTCCCACTCGCCGCGGTCCTGGGCACGCACGAAGCGGTCCAGGTGCCGGTAGACGGCCAACAGCACCGACACCACCCACTCGGCGGTGGCGCCGCCGTGCGCGCCGCGTCCGTCGGAGAGGCCGACGCCCTCCGGCAGCCGCCCGATCCACGTCTCGGCGCCCGCGGTGAGCAGTTGCACCAGCTCCAGGTTCGGGACCTGCTCGACGATCCCGACGGCGTCGGCGCCCGCCAGGAACGGCGCGACCAGCACGCGGGCGTGGGCGGCCTCGTCGGGCAGCGGCTTCTCCGGGTCGTAGACAACCGGGTCCAGTCCGTCCACACCGGACAGGATCTCGGCGCCGACGGTGTGCGGCACCAGGACGGTCACGGGGCTGCTCATGACGCCCGACCGTACTCACCGGGCACTCACCTCGCGGGGCCTAGCCTGGTTCCTCGTGACCGCCCGGCTGCTGCTGATCGTCGCGACGCTCGTCGTGCTGCTGGGCGGCTGCGCCACCTTCCCCGACGCGGGCTCCCGCGACTGGCGCCCGCAGGCCGAGGGAGAGGGCGAGCTCGGCGGGCCGCCGCAGATGGCGCCGGAGGAGCGGACACCGCCGCCGAGCGGGGCGCCGTCGCCGCAGCAGCAGGGGTCCGCGCCGGCGCCGCAGCCGTGCGTCGACCCGGACCCGCAGGTCGTCGCGTCATGTCTGGGCCCGGTCGGGGCGGTGGCGGTGCTCCCGCAGGGCGACCGCGCACTCGTCGCCGAGCGGCGGACCGGGCGGGTCCTCGAGGTCCGCCGCAACGCCACCCCGCAGCCGGTCGCGACCGTGCCGGTCGACCCGGCCGGCGGGCTGACCGGGCTGGTCCTGTCCCCCGGCTACGCCGAGGACCGCCTGCTCTACGCCCTCTCCGAGGGACGGGTCTGGCGGATCGCACCCGGTGAGGCGCCGAAGCCGGTGCTGGAGGGATTGCCGCCGGGCGGGGCGCTGGCCGTCGACGCCGACGGCTCCTCGCTGCTCGTCGCCACGCCCGCCGGGGCGGGACCGCTCGCCGGGGCGGTGCTGCGAATCGACACCCTGGGCCGTCCGGCCCCGGGCAACCCCGACCGTGCCTCGCCGGTCCTGGCCCGCGGACTCACCGCGCCGGGCGGGGTGTGCGTCGACCCCGCGGCGCGGACCACCTGGGTCACCGACCGCACCCCGGGCCGCGACGTCCTGCACCGCGTCACGCCGGGCACGCTCGGCGCGCCCGCCTGGACCTGGCCGGACCGCCCGGGCGTCGCCGGGTGCACGGTGCTGCCGGGCGCGGTCGTCGTCGCGCAGAGCACCGGCACAGCGCTGTTCGTGCTCAACCCGGGCGCCGAGGGCACCTTCACCGGCGACCCGAAGCCGGTCCTGGAGGGCACCTACGGCCGGATCGGCCCGGTCACCCTCGCCCCGGACGGCCTGCTGTGGCTGGGGACGGTCAACCGCGACGGCGGCGCCCCCGGCGCCACCGACGACCGGGTCGTACGCATCCAGCCGCCGACCGGCGGCGGCGCCAGCGCCATCTGACGCCGCCCGGTACCGATCCTGCATCCACCTGTCGCCCACTGTTGCGCGGTCTAATATATCAATGTTAGAACAGGCGCCGCACCGCGTGCCGGGCCGTCCCGGCACGCGCCCGGACGGCGAAGGGGCCACATGATCGAGAAGCCGCGCAGGAGCCGTCGCCGGATCCGCGACACCGCGGTCGAGGACGAGGCCACCGTCCGCCGGGCCGCCACCGCGGCGTCGGTGGGCAACGTCGCCGAGTGGTACGACTTCGGGATCTACTCCTACCTGGCCGCGGTGGTGCTGAACCGGGTGTTCTTCCCGGACGCGGGCCGGTGGTCGCTGGTGCTGACCCTCGCCGCGTTCGCGGCGGCGTTCGTCGCCCGCCCGTTCGGCGGGTTCGTGTTCGGCCACCTCGGCGACCGGGTGGGCAGGCCGCGGGTGCTGGCCGCCACGGTGCTGCTGATGACCGTCGCGACGGTGCTGCTCGGGCTCGTCCCGTCGCACGGCACGATCGGCGTCGCGGCGCCGGTCCTGGTCGTGCTCATCCGAATGCTGCAGGGCTTCTCCGCGGGCGGCGAGTACACCGGCGCGCTCACCCTGGTCGCCGAGTACGCCCCCGACCGGCGGCGCGGCTTCTTCGGCAGCTGGCTGGAGTTCGGCACGATCGTCGGCTACTCCCTCGGTGCCGGCGTCACCGCGGCGCTGGTGACCCTGATGCCCGACGACGACCTGCTCGCCTGGGGCTGGCGGATCCCGTTCCTGCTGGCGCTCCCGCTCGGCATCGCCGGCGTCTACCTGCGGCTGCGGCTGGAGGACACGCCGGCGTTCCGCCAGCTCATGGAGCGCTCCCCCGCGCTGGCCACGATGACCCACGGCCGCGCGTTCGGGATCCTGGTGAAGCGCTACCGCTCCGCGGCGCTGGTCACCGCCGGTCTGGTGATCGCCTGGAACGTCACCAACTACGTGCTGACCGCGTACGTGCCGACCTACCTCACCGGCACCCTGCCCCGCTCCGGCGCGGCCGGTACCAGCCGGGAGGTCGCGACCCTGCTGCAGGTCGGGGTCACCGTGCTCGCGCTGGCCGCGGTGGTCGTCGTCGGGCGCTGGAGCGACCGGATCGGACGGCGCCCGCTGCTGGCGGCCGGGAGCATCGGGCTGGTCGTGCTCGGCCTGCCGATCGTGTGGCTGCTGCAGCTCGGGCTCGCCGGGCAGGCCACCGGCCTGGTACTGCTGGCCGCGATCCTGGTCTGCTTCGCGGGCGTCTGCCCGTCGACGCTGCCCGCCCAGTTCCCCACCCTGGTCCGCTACGCCGGCCTCGGGCTGACGTTCAACCTGGCGGTGTCGCTGTTCGCCGGGACGGCGCCCGCGGTGATCGAGGCCGCGGTGACCGCCACCGGGAACCTGGACTGGCCGGGCTACTACCTGATCGGCGCCGGGCTGGTCGGGCTGGTCAGCGTGTGGTTCCTCGTCGAGCCCGCCGGGAGGCCGCTGCCGGGCGCCGCTCCGCTGGAGTTCGCCGGGGACGTGCCCGAGGCACCGGGCGGGGACCCGGACGCCGCCGGCCCCGACGCGACGGCGACCCGCGCCTCCGGCTGAGCGGCTCGGCAGCGCGGCTGAGCGGCCCGGCAGCGCGGCCGAGCAGCCCGGCCGCTCGGCCGAGCAGCCCGGCCGCTCGGCCGCTCGGCCGAGCAGCGCGACGGTGGCCGCGGAGCAGCCGCACGCGGCGAGCAGGCCCGCCGTGCCGACCGCGGTGAGGAACCGACGGCGGGTGGCGTTCTCGACGCACGGGCCCCGGGCGGACGGTGTCCGGCCGCCCGGGGCCGTGCGTGTGGCGCAGGAGGGGTCAGGCCCCGACCCGCTCGACGATCAGCTCCCGGACCCGCTTGGCGTCGGCCTGGCCCTTCGTCGCCTTCATGACCGCACCGACGATCGCCCCGGCGGCCTGCACCTTGCCGCCGCGGATCTTCTCCGCGACGTCGGGCTGCTCGGCCAGCGCCGCGTCGACGGCGGCGATCAGCGCGCCCTCGTCGGAGACGACCTTCAGTCCGCGGGCCGCGACGACCTCGTCCGGGCCGCCCTCGCCGTCGAGCACGCCGTCGACGACCTGGCGGGCGAGCTTGTTGGTCAGCTCGCCGGACGCGACCAGCTCGATCACCCGGGCGACCTGCTCCGGCGTGATCGCCAGGTCGGCGAGCTCGACCGAGCGGGTGTTCGCCTGCTGGGCGAGGTAGGACACCCACCACGAGCGGGCCTCCTGCGACGGCGCGCCCGCCGCCACGGTGGCCTCGACCAGCTCCAGCGCCCCGCCGTTGACCAGGTCGCGGATCTCCTCGTCGGAGATGCCCCACTCGGTCTGGATGCGCCGGCGGCGCTCCCACGGCAGCTCAGGCAGGGTGCCGCGCAGCTCCTCGACCCACTCGGCCGAGGGCGCGATCGGGACCAGGTCGGGCTCCGGGAAGTACCGGTAGTCCTCCGAGGTCTCCTTGCGCCGCCCGGCGCGGGTGTGGCCGGTGGACTCGTCGAAGTGCCGGGTCTCCTGCACGATCTCGCCGCCCGCGTCGAGCACGCCGGCCTGCCGGCCCATCTCGTGCCGGACCGCGCGCTCGACCGACCGCAGCGAGTTGACGTTCTTCGTCTCGGTGCGGGTACCCAGCGCGCCGCCCTTCGGCGAGAGCGACAGGTTCACGTCGGCGCGCATCGAGCCCTGGTCCATCCGGACGTCGGAGACGCCCAGGGACTGGATCAGGTCGCGCAGCGCGGTGACGTAAGCGCGGGCCACCTCCGGGGCGCGTGCCCCGGTGTCCGGGATCATCTTCGTGACGATCTCGATCAGCGGGACGCCCGCCCGGTTGTAGTCCAGCAGCGAGTGGTCCGCGCCGTGGATGCGACCGTCGGAGCCGCCCACGTGCAGCGACTTGCCGGTGTCCTCCTCCATGTGCGCGCGCTCGATGCCGATCCGGACGACCTCGCCGTCGTCCAGGGTCAGGTCCAGGAACCCGTCGACGGCGATCGGCTCGTCGTACTGCGAGGTCTGGAAGTTCTTCGGCATGTCCGGGTAGAAGTAGTTCTTCCGGGCGAACCGGCCCCACGGCGCGATCGAGCAGTTCAGCGCCAGGCCGATCCGGATCGCCGACTCCACCGCGGCCCGGTTCACCACCGGCAGCGCGCCGGGCAGGCCCAGGCAGACCGGGCAGACCTGGGTGTTCGGCTCGGCGCCGAACTCCGTCGGGCAGCCGCAGAACATCTTGGTGTTCGTCGACAGCTCGACGTGCACCTCGATGCCCAGCACCGGGTCGTAACGGGCGACGACGTCGTCGAAGTCGACCAGCTCCACGGACGTGGTCATGCCCTCACCCCAGTAACCTCCGGGACACGCGCGATCAGCGGACCGCCCTCGTCGGCGTCGCGGGCGGCCTCGAACGCCGCCCCGACGCGGTACATGACGGCCTCGCCGAGCGCGGGCGCCATGATCTGCAGACCGGTCGGGAGCCCCTCGGAGATCCCGTTGGGCACCGACATGCCCGCCACCCCGGCCAGGTTGGTCGGGATGGTGGCCAGGTCGTTCAGGTACATGGCCAGCGGGTCGTCGACCTTGTCCCCGATCGGGAACGGCACGGTCGGCGCGGTCGGCGACACGAGCACGTCGGCCTGGGCGAACGCCGCGTCGAAGTCCCGGCTGATCAGCGTGCGGACCTTCTGCGCCTGCCCGTAGTAGGCGTCGTAGTAGCCGCTGGACAGCGCGTAGGTGCCGAGCATGATCCGCCGCTTGACCTCGGGTCCGAAGCCCTGCTCGCGGGTGTTGGCCATGACCTCCTCCGCGGAGCGGCCCTGCGCCGCGCGCAGGCCGTAGCGCATGGCGTCGAACCGGGCGAGGTTCGACGACACCTCGCTCGGCAGGATCAGGTAGTACGCGGCCATGCCGTACTCGAAGTGCGGGCACCCGACCTCGACGATCTCGGCGCCCAGCTTCTCCAGGCTGCGCAGCGACGCGTCGAACGCCGACCGGACGCCGGGCTGGTAGCCCTCGCCCCCCAGCTCACGCACGACGCCGACCTTCAGCCCGGACAGGTCCCCGGTCGCGCCCTGGCGCGCCGCCTCGACGACGGCCGGGACCGGCCGGTCGATCGAGGTCGAGTCGCGCGGGTCGTGGCCGCCGATGACCTCGTGCAGCAGCGCCGCGTCCAGCACGGTGCGCGCGCACGGCCCGCCCTGGTCCAGCGACGACGCGCAGGCGACCAGCCCGTAGCGGGAGACCTGGCCGTAGGTGGGCTTGACGCCGACGGTGCCGGTGAACGCGGCGGGCTGGCGGATCGAGCCACCGGTGTCGGTGCCGATCGCCAGCGGCGCCTCGAACGCGGCCAGCGCCGCCGCCGAGCCGCCGCCGGAGCCGCCCGGCACCCGGGAGGTGTCCCACGGGTTGCGGGTGACGCCGTACGCGGAGTGCTCGGTGGACGAGCCCATCGCGAACTCGTCCATGTTGGTCTTGCCCAGGATCGTGATCCCGGCGGCGCGCAGGCGCGCGGTGACCGTCGCGTCGTAGGGCGGCTGCCAGCCCTCGAGGATCCGCGAGCCGCAGGTGGTGGGCATGTCGGAGGTGGTGAACACGTCCTTGAGCGCCAGCGGCACCCCGGCCAGCGGGGACTCCGGCGCCTCGCCCGCGGCGATCCGCTCGTCGACCAGCGCGGCGCCGGCCAGCGCGGACTCGGCTCCGACGTGCAGGAACGCGTGCACCTCACCGTCGACGGCGGCGATCCGGTCGAGGTGGGCCTGCGCGGCCTCCACGGCGGAGACCTCACGGGAGTGGATCTTCTCGGCGAGCTCGGCGGCGGTCAGCCGGATCAGGTCGCTCACTGCTCCTCCCCCAGGATCCGCGGGACGCGGAAGCGCCCGTCCTCGGCGGCCGGGGCGCCGGCGAGCGCCTGCTCCTGGCTCAGGCCGGGGCGGCGCTCGTCCGGGCGGAAGACGTTCTCCAGCGGGACGGCGTGCGAGGTCGGCGGGATGTCGTCGGCGGCGACCTCCCCGACCCGGGCCACCGACCCGATGATGACGTCGAGCTGGGACGCGAAGGTGTCCAGCTCGGAGTCGGTGACGGCCAGGCGGGCCAGCCGGGCGAGGTGTGCGACCTCGTCCCGGGTGATGACCCCGCCCGTCCGCTCCGCGGAATCGGCGGTCATGCCCCTCCTCGAGATGGTGTCCGATGATGACGACGGCGGGTGGACGGTCGTGGCGGTGCCGTGGCAGCGGCGACGACGGTGCGACCGCCGGTCCGGCTGCCGACACGACCCGGTCGCTCCCGCGCGCGCCGGTCTACCCGCCGAGTCTATTCCCGCCGGTCCACCGGCCGATCGCCCCCCGGTGACCGGGCGCGCACACCCCGCTGCGGGTGGCGGGTGACCGAGGGACCCGTGGGTGGCAGGATCATCGTTCCCGCCCGGAACCGCTCCCCGCCGCTCCGGTGGGGTGCATGCGCGTGCCGACGAGGCGCCCGCTGTCGAGGGAGAGGATCCACTCCGTGTCGTTCCTGCTCCGGGTCGTCCTCCCGGACAAGCCCGGCAATCTCGGCGCCGTCGCGTCCGCACTCGGCGGGGCCGGGGCGGACATCCTGAGCGTGGACGTCGTGGAGCGTGGCGACGGCCAGGCGGTCGACGACATCGCCGTCGAGCTGCCGACCAACCGGCCGCCGGACGTGCTCATCACCGCTGCCGAGTCGGTGCCCGGGGTGTCGGTGGAGTCGGTGCGCCCGCACACCGGGCAGCTGGACACCCACCGCGAGCTGGAGCTGCTCGACGAGATCGCCGGCGACCACGCGCACGGGCTCGACCTGCTCGCCGCCGAGGTGCCGAGGCTGTTCCGCGCAGGGTGGGCGCTCGTCGCGGTCAGCGAGCACGGCCGCTCCTACCGGATCGCGGAGAGCTCCGCGGCGCCCGAGACCCGGTCCGGGGACCTGCCCTGGCTGCCGCTGGACCGGGCGATCGCCCTCGACGAGAGCCACTGGGTGCCCGAGCCCTGGCGGGCGATGGACACCGAGCTGGCCGCCGCGCCGTTCGGGACCGGGGCGCCACCGAAGACCCTGGTGGTCGGGCGGCCGGGTGGGCCGGTGTTCCGGCCGTCGGAGCTGGCGCGGCTGGCGCACCTGGCCGGGATCGTCGCGACGGTCCTGAAGGCCTGACCCGCCGCGCCACCGCCCCCCTCCCCCAGGCCCGGGGCTGCTCCCAGGGGAACTTTCGTAGCGCTCTAAGCCACGAGAGTTCCCCTGGGAGCAGCGCCGGGAGTGGACGAGCGGCCGGGGCGACGGCCCGGCGGGTCAGACCCGGATCGACAGGGCGGTGCGGACGAGGTCGTCGTTGCCGGTCGCGAGCCAGCCGTCGGGGCGGACCAGGACGTCCTCGAAGCCGATCCGGGTGTCGATGTTGACCCGGGTCGCGTACTCCAGCACCGGCCAGGCGCCCTCCTCCTCGCCGTGCAGCAGCACGGGGACGGGGGGCTGACCGAGGGCGCGCAGGATCCGGATGCCCTCGGCGACGGCGGTCTCGGGGTCGATCACCGTCGACTCCGCGATCACCCGCCGGGTCCCCGGGGGCAGCCCGTTCTGGCGGAGGGTGACGGCGTCGCCGCTGGTCCAGACGCCGAGCTCGACGGCGATGCCGACCGACCACGCGGCGTGGCAGACCTCGGTCCAGCCGAGCTCGTGCACGTTGACGCCGCACACGTCGGGCTTGCCGGAGCCGAGCCGGCCCCAGGACAGGACGGTCTCGACACGGTCCTTCGGGTCGGGCTGGATCCAGCGCCCGGTCGGGACCCCGATCTCGATGCCCGGGGCCTCCTGGCGGATCAGCGAGACGACGTCGCCGACCACGGCGGGCTCGATCGACTCGGCACCGCTGTCGTCGCGCGGGTGCACGTGCACCGAGGTGACGCCGAGCCGGGCGACGGCCCGGGCGTCGCGGGCGAGGTGGCGGGCCAGGGTCGGCAGCGCCGGGTGCGCGTCCGCCGGTCGTGAGCCGTTGAGCGCCGCCTGCAACACCGTGTGTTCCCCGATCCGAGTGGTCGTGCCCCCGCGGGAGGACCCCGCCGTGCAACCGAGAGTAGGCGGTGATCGACCCCGGCCCGCGGCCGGGCGCGGGCGCGCCCGGGGGACGTCGACGTCCGGCCGCCGGGCCGCGCCGGACGACGAACACGCCCGGTGAACGGTCGCTCACCGTCGGCGTGGCGCACGTCGTGTCGCCGGACGGCGTGGACCGGACGGCGCCGGTCCTGCGGTCAGGCGTCGGCGGCCTGCTCGCGCGCCGCATCGGGACCGCGGTCGAGCAGGACCGAGAACCCGGCCTCGTCCAGCACCGGCACCCCGAGCTCGACGGCCTTGTCGTACTTCGAGCCGGGCGCCTCCCCCGCGACGACGAACGCCGTCTTCTTCGACACCGACCCGGCCGCGCGCCCGCCGCGGGCCATGATCGCCTCCTTGGCCTCGTCGCGGGACCAGTTCTCCATCGAGCCGGTGATCACGATCGAGAGGCCCTCCAGGAAGCGGGGCACCGAGTCGTCGACCTCGTCCTCCATCGCGACGCCCGCCGCCCGCCACTTCTGCACGACCTCGCGGTGCCAGTCGACGGAGAACCAGTCCCGCACCGCCGCCGCGATGGTCGGGCCCACGCCGTCGACCCCGGCGATCGGGGCGAGTGCCTCGGCCACCGCCTTCGCCCGGGCGCGCGCGGCCGCCCGCTCCTGCTTCGCGGCCTCGGCGGCCGCGGCGTTCTCGTCGGCGTTCTCGTCGGCGTTCTCCGCGCCGTCCACGCCCTCGGCGCCGTCCACACCCGTGGCGCCGTCCACTGCCTGCGGGGAGTCCGCCGCCCCGGCGGCGGTCGCAGCCTCCGCCTCCGCGGTCTCGACGTCGCCGGCCGCCTCGGCGGCGGCACCCTCGGCCGTCGGCGCCGCGGCCTCGGCCGCGGCGTCGTCCTCCCCCGCCGTCCCGTCGGAGACGATCGCGACCCCGGCCGCCTCGGTGTCCGCCCTCGCCTGCGCCGCGGCGCGTTCCAGGGCCTCCATCGACCCGAACTCGCGGCCCAGCGCCTGCGCGGCGGTCGGCCCGACGTGGCGGATCGACAGTCCCACCAGCACCCGCCACAGCGGCCGGTCCTTCGCCGCCTCCAGGTTCGTGAGCAGCTTGCGGCCGTTGACCGTCAGCTCGCCCTTCTGGTTGCGGAACAGCTCGGTCCGCAGCAGGTCGTCCTCGGTCAGGGCGAACACGTCACCCTCGTCGGTCAGCACGCCCGAGGTCAGCAGCGCCACCGCGGCCTCGTAGCCGAGCCCCTCGATGTCGAACGCGCCGCGGCCCGCGACGTGGAACAGCCGCTCCCGCAGCTGAGCCGGGCAGGAGCGGGCGTTCGGACAGCGCCGGTCGACGTCGCCCGCCTTCTGCTGCACGAGCGCGGTGCCGCACTCGGGACAGTGCGTCGGCATCACGAACTCGCGCTCGGAGCCGTCGCGCACGTCGGTGACCGGGCCCAGCACCTCGGGGATCACGTCGCCCGCCTTGCGGATGACCACCCGGTCGCCGATCAGCACACCCTTGCGGCGCACCTCGTCGGCGTTGTGCAGGGTCGCCATCTCGACCGTGGACCCGGCGACCTTCACCGGCTCCATCACCGCGAACGGGGTGACCCGGCCGGTGCGCCCGACGTTGACTCGGATGTCGAGCAGCCGCGTGGTGGCCTGCTCCGGCGGGTACTTGTAGGCGATCGCCCAGCGCGGGAACCGGGAGGTCGCACCGAGTCTGCGCTGCAGCGCCACCTCGTCGACCTTCACGACGACGCCGTCGATCTCGTGCTCGACGTCGTGCCGGTGCTCGCCCCAGTGCTCGACGTACTCGATCACCTTCTCGATGCCCCGCAGCACGGTCGTGCGCGGGGAGATCGGCAGGCCCCAGGCGACCAGCGCGTCGTAGGCGTGGGACTGGGTGTCGGGGGTGAACCCCTCCCGCTTGCCCAGGCCGTGGCAGATCAGCCGCAGGTTGCGCGAGCCGGTGACCCGCGGGTCCTTCTGCCGCAGCGATCCGGCCGCGGTGTTGCGGGGGTTCGCGAACGGTTCCTTGCCCGCCTCGACCAGCGAGGCGTTGAGCCGCTCGAAGTCCTCCAGCCGGAAGTAGACCTCGCCCCGGACCTCGACGAGCCCCGGCACCGGGAACTCGTCGGTGCCGGTGAGCTGCTCGGGCACCTCGGCGAGGGTGCGCATGTTGAGCGTGATGTCCTCGCCGGTGCGCCCGTCACCGCGGGTCAGCGCGCGGGTGAGCCGCCCGTCGGTGTAGAGCAGGTTCACCGCCAGTCCGTCGATCTTGAGCTCGCACAGGTAGTGCAGGTCCTCGCCGACCTCCTTCGTCACCCGCTCCTGCCAGGTGCGCAGGTCCTCGGGCGAGAAGGCGTTGTCCAGCGACAGCATCCGCTCGAGATGGTCGTGCGCGGTGAAGTCGGTGGAGAACGTGCCGCCGACGCGCTGGCTCGGCGAGTCCGGCGTGACCAGCTCGGGGTGCGCCTCCTCCAGCGCGAGCAGCTCGTGCCACAGCTCGTCGAACTGGCCGTCGGAGACGACCGGCGCGTCCAGCACGTAGTACCGGAACTGGTGGTCGGCCACCTCGGCCGCCAGCTGCGCGTGGCGCTCGCGGGCCTGTGGGTCGTCGGACTGGGAGCTCACGACGCGCAGGTTAGCGGCGACCCCCGACAGCCACCCGGCGCCGAGGGTTCCCGGACGGGTGGCGGCCCGGGTCCGGTACCGCGGTCGCCGCCCGGCGGGGTGGCCGCGGCACCCCTACCGTGGCGGGGTGGACCAGGCCGCCGTGGAACTCGCGCACCGGATGTTCGACCTGGCCCGTGAGGGTGCGGCGGAGCAGCTGGCCGCCTACCTCGACGCGGGCGTCCCGGTCGGCCTGACCGACCCCAAGGGCGACACCCTGCTGATCCTCGCCGCCTACTACGGCCACGACGCCGTCGTCGCCGACCTGCTGGCCCGCGGCGCGGCGCCGGACCACACCAACGACCGCGGCCAGACCGCGCTCGCCGCCGCGCTGTTCGCCCGGTCGGCGCCGTCGGTGACCGCGCTGCTCGCCGCGGGGGCCGACCCGCACCACGGCAGCCCGTCGGCGTGGGCGACCGTCGAGCACTTCGACCTGCCCGACATGCGGGCGCTGCTGGAAGCGGGGGCCTGAGCAGTGCTGCGGCCGGGGTTCCCGGTCGTCGGCGTCGCCGACCTCGACCGGGCCGCCGCGTTCTGGGCCGCCGCGCTGCACCTGCAGGTCTCCGAGGAGTGGGCCAGCCCGTCCTGGCGCACCCTGACCGGCCCCGGCGGCGACCGGGTACTCGGCCTGGTGCGCAGTGCCTCCCCACCCGAGCCGAGGCCCCGCCTGCACCTGGACCTCCTGGTCGACACCACCGACGAGCAGGAGGCCGAGGTCGCGCGGCTCGGATCGCTGGGGGCGACCCTGCCCGACCGGGACGGCTACCCCGCCGAGCCCGACTTCGTCGTCCTGGCCGACCCCGACGGCAACGTGTTCTGCGTGGTCGACCTGAGCCGGGCGCCGTCGTCGGGGGCTGTCGGTGGCGGCGCCTAGAATGCGGGTGTGAGCACCACCGAGAGCGACGCCCGGCAGCCCGGATCCGCCACCGACGCACGCGTCGTCGGCGAGACCGCCCGCCGGCGCACGTTCGCGGTGATCTCCCATCCCGACGCGGGCAAGTCGACCCTGACCGAGGCGCTGGCGCTGCACGCCGAGGTCATCGACTCCGCCGGTGCGGTGCACGGCAAGTCCGGCCGCAAGGGCGTCACCTCGGACTGGATGGAGATGGAGCGCGCCCGCGGCATCTCGGTGTCCTCGGCGGTGCTGCAGTTCGCCTACCGCGACTGCGTGATCAACCTGCTCGACACCCCCGGCCACGGCGACTTCTCCGAGGACACCTACCGGGTGCTCGCCGCCGTCGACGCCGCGGTGATGCTGCTCGACGCCGCGAAGGGCCTCGAGCCGCAGACCCTCAAGCTGTTCGACGTCTGCCGCTCGCGCGGCGTCCCGATCGTCACCTTCGTCAACAAGTGGGACCGGCCCGGCCGCGAGGCCCTGGAGCTGCTCGACGAGGTCGAGCAGACCATCGGCCTGCGCCCGATGCCGCTGACCTGGCCGCTGGGCATCGCCGGACAGTTCAAGGGCCTCATCGAGCGCACCACCGGCGAGTACACCGCGTTCACCCGGGCCGCCGGCGGCGCCACCAAGGCCACCGCGCAGGTCGTCGACGCCGAGACCATCGCCGCGCAGGAGCCGGAGTACTGGCAGAACGCGCAGGACGAGCTGGGCCTGCTCGACGAGATCGGCGCCGGGTTCGACGAGGAGGGCTTCCGCTCCGGCAAGGCGACCCCGGTGCTGTTCGGGTCGGCGCTGTCGAACATCGGCGTCGCCCGGCTGCTCGACTCCCTGGTCGACCTGGCCCCGCCGCCCGCCCCCCGCCCGGACGTGAAGGGCGACGACCGCCCGCTCGAGGCGCCCACCTCCGGACTGATCTTCAAGGTGCAGGCCGGCATGGACAAGGCGCACCGCGACCGGATGGCGTTCCTGCGGATCTGCTCGGGCCGGTTCGAGCGCGGCATGGTGCTCACCCACGCCGCGACCGGCAAGCCGTTCGCCACCAAGTACGCCCAGTCGGTGTTCGGCGCCGAGCGCAAGACCGTCGAGGAGGCGTTCCCCGGCGACATCGTCGGCCTGGTCAACGCCACCGCGCTGCGCCCCGGCGACACCCTCTACGCCGCCGACCCGGTCGAGTTCCCGTCGATCCCGGCGTTCGCCCCTGAGCACTTCGCGGTGATCCGCGCGAAGGACGCGGGCAAGTACAAGCAGTTCCGCAAGGGTATCGAGCAGCTCGGCAACGAGGCGGTCATCCAGATCCTGCGCTCGGACCTGCGCGGCGACCAGGCGCCGGTGCTCGCCGCGGTCGGGCCGCTGCAGTTCGACGTCGTCACCACGCGACTGGAGACCGAGTTCAACGCCCCGGTCACCCTGGACCGGCTGCCGTACCAGATCGCGCGCCTGGTCGACGCCGAGGCGGTCGAGAAGCTGGCCGGGCAGTCCGAGTGCGAGGTCCTGCGCCGCGACGCCGACGGCGAGCACCTCGCGCTGTTCACCAACAAGTGGCGGATGGACATCATCCAGCGCAAGTTCCCGGACATGCGGTTCGAGGCCATGCCCGCCGGATCGTCGATCTCCTGATCCGCTGAGCACCGTCGCCGCGGTCGGCGCCGCGCTGCTGTCGGCGCTGCTCTTCGCGCTCGCCGCCGTCGCCCAGCAGACCTCGGCGTCGGCGGACCCGCACGACCGCGGCACGGCGATGCTCGCCCGGCTGGTCCGCGACCCGCGCTGGCTGGCCGGGTCGCTCGGCGACACCGCCGCGTTCGCGATGCAGGCCGTCGCGCTCGGGTTCGGGTCGCTGCTGCTGGTGCAGCCGCTCATCGTGACCCAGCTGGTGTTCGCGCTGCCGCTGGCCGCGTGGTGGGCCGGGCGGCGCCCGTCGCGCCGCGAGCTGGTCTGGGCCGCGGTCCTGGTGGTGGCGCTGGTGCTGTTCGTGACCGTCGGCGAGCCGACCGCCGGGGTCGACCGGGCGGGCCTCGCGGCCTGGGCGCCGACCGGATCGGTGCTGCTCGTGCTGTTCGCCGCGTGCCTCGTCGCGGCCCGGAGCGCGACCGGCACCGCCCGGGCGCTGCTGCTCGCCGCGGCGACCGGGATCGCCTACGGCGTCGTCGCCGCGCTCACCCTCGGTGTGGTCGACACGCTGTCCGACGGGCTCGTCGCACTGCTGACGTCGTGGGAGACCTGGGCGCTCGCGGTCGCCGTCGTTGGGGGCACGCTGCTGCAGCAGACCGCGTTCCAGGCCGGCGCGCTCGGGGCCTCGCTGCCGGCGGTGGTCGTCGGGGAACCGGTGGTCGCGGCGGTCGTCGGGGTGACCGTGCTCGACGAGCGGCTGGCCACCGGCGGGGCGGGGTGGCTGCTCGTCGCGGTCCTGGTGGTCGTGCTCGTGGTGGCGACGGTCGCGCTGGCGCGGGCGAGCGCCGAGCCCGGCGAGCGGTCAGGGGTCCTCGACACCGGCGAGCAGGCGTCGTAGCAGTCCGTCGAGGAGGGCGCGGTCGTCCGGGCCGAGCGGGCCGAGGATCCGCCGCTCGTTGTCGACGTGGTCGGCGACGGTGGGGCTGCTGCCGCGCGCCGACCCTGCTGGAAGTGCGCCGACCCGCTCGGCCCGCGCTCCGGCCCCTCACCCCGCGGGCGCGGCACCGGTCGACGCGACGGCCGCCGCAGCGGCCGCGGTCGCGTACGCCGCGGCGGCCGGGATTTGGTCGGCGCCGAACACGACGTGCCCGACGGCGGCGCGGTCCCCGACGGCCGCGGCGACAGCGGCGACGTCGCCGCTGCCGAAGCCGCCGCACAGCTCGACCAGGGTGACCCGCTCGTCGCGGACCAGGTCGGCGGCGACGGCGGGCGCGTCCGCGGTCGACGCGACGGCGACGACCATCGAGCGCTGCCCACCGGACTCGAGCACGAGGCGGTCACGCGCGGGGTCGGCGCCGGGGTGCTCGAACAGGTAGGCCCAGCGGGCCGGTCCGGTGGTCATGGGCCCATGCTCGGAGCTGAACTCCGCTCCAGGTCAAGCACCGTTCGGGCACATCCGCTCCACCGAGGACCCCGCGCCCGCCCACGGGCCCGGTGGCCGGGCGTCGTAGCGGGGTCACGAGGCGAGGTGGAAGAACTCCAGCGCGTTGCCGTCGGGATCCTTGAACGACAGGGCCAGGCCGTAGTCGGCCTCGACGATCCCGTCATGGGCGATCCCGACCGAATCCAGGTGGTCGCGCCACTGCTCGATCTCCGCCCGGTCCGCGACGCCGAACCCGACGTGGTCCATGCCCGGCCGCTCCGGGGCGAACGCGTCACCGGCGTCGACGGAGTCGTGCCGGGTCAGGCCCAGCAGCTGGCCCGAGGGCAGCGCGAACACGCGGCGGTGGAACGGCCCGTCGGACAACGTCATCGCCGGCTCGGAGCCGATCAGCTTCGAGTACCAGGGCTCGCTGACCTTCAGGTCGGTGACCGACAGGGCGAGGTGGTGGATGGCGGGGAACTCGGGCACGGGACGACCTCCGGATCGCATGGCGGGACGGGCATGTCCCGGGTTCCCGTTCCACCCGATGATCAATCGGGCACGACCGTTCTGCGGGCCGCGCCGCACCGGCTCCCGAACCGACGCGGCGCGCCCGCCACCCGACGCGGCGGGGTACGGCGGGCGGGGCACGACAGAGCCGGAGCCACAGGGCTGGGGTCAGCCCGCCGCGTCGGCGGGGTCGCCGTGGCGTACGTGCACCGGCCACGCCCCGGCGGGCAGCCGGTGCAGCCGGGCGTAGTGCTCGGCGATGTCGTCCGGGTCGTAGGCGGTTCCCGGCGCGACCGGCCCGCACACGGTCACGGTCGCCGACCGCACCCCCCGCGGCCCGAACTCGGCGTCGAGCAGCTCGGCCAGCGCGCGCAGCCCGGCCGCGCCCAGCGACAGGCTCGTCAGCTGCGGCAGCGGGTGCGGCATGCCGGCCGTCATCAGGTAGCTGCCGCCGTCCCCGTCGGCCATCGCCGGCAGCAGCGCCGGGGCGGTGGTGACCGCGCCGCCGACGTTGACCGCCCAGGTGTCGAGCAGCGTGGCCGCGTCGAGCCCGGTGACGGTGTCGGAGCGGATCACCCCGGCGTTGTAGACGACGACCTCGGGCACCCCGAGCCGCGCGACCAGCTCGTCGAGCGCGGCGCGCAGTGCGGCCTCGACGGCGACGTCGGCGGTGACACCGGCCGCGCCGTCGGGCAGGTCGTCGAGCAGGCCGTCCACGGTGGACGACGAGCGGGCGAGAACGCCGACCGGATGCCCGGTGGAGGCGAAGCGGCGGGCGACGGAGCGGCCGATGCCCGGCCCCGCGCCGACGACGAACACGGCGGCCATCAGTCGGGCAGTTCCGAGGCGGACCGCATCCCGGTCACCGCGACCGCGTTCAGGTCGCCGCGCTGCGCGCCGAGCTCCTGGCAGGCGCGGCGGCGGAGCCCGTTCACCGGTCCCGTCGGGCGGTGTGCGGCGAGCCCGTGCCACGGCCGGAACGCGATCGGGTCGTCGGCGGGGACCCGGTGCCACGGCGCGTGGGTGTGCTGCGGCAGGAACGTCGGCGTCGCGACGGTGACAGTGGTCGCAAGCCCGCCGGAGGCGCCCGGCTCGTGCACGTCGGGCTGCCGCCGTGCGACGGCGTCGGTGCAGGGAATCGGTGGCACACCACCGGTTACCCCGTGATCAGGTCGCCCATCCCCCGACACCGGCACGAGCTGCCCGTCACGACGTCGCCGGCCGCCGACGACGGCGCGAGGGCGAGCTCGGCGCCGTGCTCGCGCATCGAGGCCCTCACCTCCGCCGGGCGACGCGCCCTGCCGACCGTGCCGCGCTGGCCCCGCGGTGATCGGGCCGGGCGGTCGGCCCGCATGTCAATCGATGTGGCAGACGTCCGGCGCACAGGCCGGCGTGGTGTCGGTGCCGTCGAGCGGGGCGGGTCCCGGTCCGGTGACGGCGAGGATCACGAAGGCGGCCAGCCAGATCAGCCCGCCGGCCAGCCCGGCGATCGACAGTCCCGCGGCGGAGATCGCGGTGCGGGACCGGCCCGGGCAGGCGCGGACCGCGCCCAGGGTGCCGAGCACCAGACCGCCGATGGTCAGGACCACCCCGGCGGAGGCGAGGGCGAGACCGGCGACGGTCAGCGGCGACACCGCGGACAGCGCGATCGCGACGGCGACGAACACCGAGCCCAGCGCTCCCAGCACGAGCGCGGACGACCCGAGGCCACCCCGCGGGGCGGTCGGGTGTCGGGTGTCGGACCGGTCTCGGAGCACGGCACCAGAATCGGGGTCGGACGGCCCTACCGCTGTCAGGGACACGACAGTTCCTCAGTTCTGGGTACGCGGCGGCGATCCCGGAACCGCCCTACGGTGACCGCATGACCTCCACCGCCGAGAAGGCCACGAAGCTGCAGGAACTGCACGCCGCGTCCGAGCTGCTGCTCGTCGTCAACGTCTGGGACGCGATCACCGCGAAGGTCGTCGCCGAGACGCCGGGCACGAAGGCCCTGGCCACCGCCAGCCACGGCATCGCCGCCTCCCGCGGCTACGAGGACGGCGAGAACATCCCGCGTGACCTGATGATCGCCGAGGTCGGGCTGATCGCGAAGGTCGCGGGCGACCTGCCGGTCACCGCGGACCTGGAGGCCGGCTACGGCGACCCGGGCGGCACCGTGGCCCGCGCGATCGACGTCGGCATCGTCGGGGCGAACCTGGAGGACCAGGTCAAGCCGCTCGCCGACGCCGTGAAGGCGGTCGAGGCGGCCGTGGCCGCGGCGGAGTCGGCGGGCGTGGACTTCGCGCTGAACGCCCGCACCGACGCGTTCCTCAAGGCCGGCGACAAGGACCCCGAGGCCGTACTGGCGGACGCGATCGAGCGCGGGAAGGCCTATCTCGACGCCGGCGCGTCGAACTTCTTCGTGCCGGGCAAGCTCGACGAGACCCAGGTCGGACGCCTGGTCGAGGCGCTCGGTGAGCGCCGGGTCAACCTGATCGGCATCCCCGGGTCGATCCCGTTGAAGCGCGCGCAGGAGCTGGGCGTCGCCCGCGTGTCCTACGGCCCGTGGAGCCAGAACGTGGCGCTGACCGCGCTGGAGGACCTCGCCACCGACGTCTACGCCGGTGGTGGCCTGCCCGAGGGCACCCGCAAGCTGAACTGAGCGGCGACCGGCCCGGCGCCACGCTGCGCCGACGGGTCACTCCCCGCCGCGCAGTGGTCCCTCCGCCGCGCGGTGATCCGCCCGGCGCGCGCGTCCGGACACGCGCGCGGAGCGGATCACCGCGCGACGAGCGGATCAGCTCCGGGGGTCGCTGCATCCCTGGGGGGCAGAGCGCGTGGAGGTCACCGCTCGTCGGCGGGCGGTACCTCGTCGGGGTCGGCGAAGGCCTTCCCCAGCTCCCGGGACAGGGCGAGCGCACGGTGCGCCCAGGCCGGGGTCGCCCCGGCGAGCCCGCAGGCGGGCGTCGGGACGGCGAGCCGGGCCAGCCGCGGCCGGTCGAAGCCGAGCCGGTCGGCGAGGTCGTAGCCGATGCGGGCGAGGTCGCCGACCGCCGGTTCGCGGGCCGGCGCGGTGCCGGGGAGCAGCCCGAGGAACAGCGGGATGCCGCTGTCCCAGGTCTCGCCGATCGCGTCGAGCGCGCGCGGCTCGGCGGTGGCCCCGGCGAACGCAGGCCGGGTCGCGTCGATCCCGACCGCGGCCGCACCGGTCCCGGCGAGCAGCCGGATCGGCGGGCGGTCCGCGCAGCAGTGCACGACGACCGGGGCGTCGATGCCGGCGATCAGGTCCCGGAGCAGGTCCTGGGCGTCCGGCGCGGCGATCGAGCGGACGGTGCCGTAGCCGGACGCGGTCGGCAACGACCCGGCGAGCACGGCGGGCAGGCCGGGCTCGTCGAGCTGGACGACGACCGTCGCCCCGGTCCGCTGCGCCACCTCGGCGACGTGGGCGCGCAGCCCCTCGGTCAGGCTGGCGGCGAACTCCCGGACGGCGCCGCCGTCGGTGAGCACCCGGTGCCCGGCGGCGAGCTCGACCGAGGCGGCGAGCGTCCACGGGCCGGCGACCTGGACCTTCACCCAGGACGGGCGGATGCGGTCGCAGGCGTCGTCGAAGGCGTCCAGGTCACCGGACATCAGGTCGCGGGCGCGGCGCAGGTCGCGCCCGGAGCGGGCGGTGACCCGCCAGCCGGTCGGCACGACCTCGACGGCCAGGTCCACCAACAGCCCGGCCGTGCGGCCGACCATGTCCGCGCCGACACCGCGGGCGGGCAGCTCGGGCAGCGCCGGGAACTCCGGGTTCTCGCCGGTGACCAGCGCACACGCCTCGCGGACGTCGGTGCCGGGCAGCGAGCCGACGCCGGTGCCGACGCCCGCGGGCCACAGGGCGCGGGGCGCGGCGGGCTCGGCGGGGGCGTCGTCGACGACCTCGATGCGCGGCGGGGGCGGGAGGGTCTCACCGGGACGCACGTCGCCGAGTCCGGCGGCGGCGAGCGCGGCGGCCAGCGGGTCGGTGGGGTCCGGGACGGTCACCCCCCCAGTCTCCCCCGTCACTCCGGACCGCCGCGGCCGACCCCGGGCCCGCGGGGCGGCGCAGGATGGGCGGACATGATCGGCGGGAGTGGAGTGCAGGACACAGTGCTCTGCGCTCCACGCTCCACTTCCGGCGATCACCACCGGGGCGGCGCCGGAAGGGGACCACAGGATGGACACCGCACGGGCGGCACGGGGCCGGCGCTGCGGGCGGTCGGTCCGCAGGGGCCGGCACAGGGCTGTCGGCCCGCGAGGTCAGAGCTCAGGCGGTCGGTGCAGCGCGAAGACAGGGTGCCGCCGAGCCGCGACGGCGAGCGCGGCGTCGGTGGAGGCGGGACCGACGTCGTCGAACAGCATCCCGGCGGCCCGGCCGAGTCCGCGCACGTAGGCGCGCAGCACGGGGACGGCCGCCGCGGCGTCGAGCTCGACGGCCGACACCGGCTCCGCTCCCCCACGACCGCGCAGTTCGGCGCTCCCGCCGGCCGCGCGCAGGTTGAGGACCCAGTCGGTCTCACCGCGCGGCGAGATGAGGTGACGGGTCCCGTCGAGCAGGACCGGGGTCAGCGGGACGGTGCGGATCCTGCCGCTGCGCCGGCCGCGGACGGCGAGCACGGCGGTGTCACCCGGGTTGATGCCGCGCTGGGCCAGGGCTCCGACCAGCGGGTTGAGGACGCGGCGCACCAGCAGGCCGGGTGCCCGGTAGTCACGCTCGCTCATCGCGACAGCCTCTCACCGATCACGTCGTCCGTCGCTCCGGTGATCCCTCCTCCCGGAGCCCACGGCGACCGAGGGGGCGCTCCCGGCTCCGCGGAGAAGGATCATGCGGCCAGGACGAAGATCGGGTGGCGGTGGGCGACGGCGGCGAGCTCGGCGTCGGACGAGGCGGCGTCGACACCGTCGAAGAACGCCCCGACCTCCCAGGCCCAGCGACGCAGGTACTCCCGCAGCACCGGGACGACGGCGGCCGGCTCGGTCAGCTCGGTCGCGGCCACCCGCTCGGTGCGACGGCCGACGGTCAGCTCCGCCTCCCCCGCGACGCGCAGGTTGCGCACCCACTGGGTCTCACCGCGCGCGGCGACGAGGTAGCGGGCGCCGTCGTGGCGCAGCGGGTTGACCGGCGTGGTTCGGACCTCGCCGGAGCGGCGGCCGCGGACGCCGAGCACCGCGGAGCCGGCGAGCGGGAGGCCGAGCCGGGTCAGCCCGGCGACCAGGGGGTTCATCACCCGGCGGGTGATGCGGCCGGGGGCGAGGTAGTGGGACTGAGAGCGCTGATTCGTCATGAGAGCAGTGTTCACTATCCGTCGCACGAAAGCAAGAGCAGTGCTCTCGTCGGGTCGGCGCGGCGGGCAGGTTGCGCCGAGATGCAGGTCAGCGGGCTCGAACGGCTCCGCGCAGCCCGCTGGGGTGCATCTCGGCGCAGAGGCGATGCCGGACCAGGCCACTCGCGGCGCCGGCGGGCGCGGCGTGCTCCGGGGCAGGCGGCCGCGGCCGGCCGGGCCCGGTCCCCGTGCACGCGGTCCCGGCCCGGGCTGACGCGATCAGGCGGAGGCGGGTCGGGAAGGCCGCGACCGGACGGGCCCGGGGCCGGTCAGGCGCCGCCGGGTGACCTCGGTCAGGCCGTCCCGGTGATCGTCGCCGACCCCAGGACGACGTCGCCGTCGTCGTCGGGGCGGTAGAAGGCGACGGCCTGCCCCGGGGCGACACCGCGCAGCGGTTCGGACAGCTCCACCTGCACGGCGGAGTCGAGCGGGGTGACGGTGGCGGGTGCGGTGCCGCCGTGCGCGCGGACCTGCACGACGCAGCCGAACGGTGCGTCCGGCGCCGCGCCCGAGGTCCACACGGGGGTGCGCGCGGTGATCGCGGTGACGTCGAGCGCGGCCTCCGGCCCGACCCGCACGGTGCCGCTGACCGGCTCGATGCCGAGCACGTAGCGGGGGCGGCCGTCGGCGGCCGGCCGGTCGATCCCGAGGCCCTTGCGCTGCCCGACGGTGAAGCCGTGCACGCCGTCGTGGGTGCCGAGGGTCTCGCCGGAGGCGGCGTCGACCAGCGCGCCGGGAGTGGTGCCCAGGCGGTCGGCCAGGAAGCCGCGGGTGTCGCCGGTGGGGATGAAGCAGATGTCGTGGCTGTCGGGCTTCCCGGCGACGCGCAGCCCGAGCCGGGCGGCCTCGGCCCGGATCTCCGGCTTGGAGGTGTCGCCGACCGGGAACATCGCGTGCCGCAGCTGGTCGGCGCGCAGCACCGCCAGGACGTAGGACTGGTCCTTGCCCGCGTCGGCCGAGCGGCGCAGTACCGGCCCGGCCGGGTCCAGCCGCGCGTAGTGGCCGGTGCAGACGGCGTCGAAGCCGAGGGCGAGCGCCCGGTCCAGCACGGCCGCGAACTTGATCTTCTCGTTGCAGCGCAGGCAGGGGTTCGGGGTCTCCCCGGCGGCGTAGGCGGCGACGAAGTCGTCCACGACGTCGCGGGTGAACTCCTCGGACAGGTCCCAGACGTAGTACGGGATGCCGAGGACGTCCGCGGCGCGGGCGGCGTCGCCCGCGTCCTCCTTGGAACAGCAGCCCCGTGACCCGGAGCGCATGGCCTCCCGGGTGCGCGACAACGCGAGGTGCACCCCGACGACGTCGTGTCCGGCGGCGACCGCCCGCGCGGCGGCCACCGCGGAGTCGACGCCGCCGCTCATCGCAGCGAGGACCCGCACGGCTCAGCCCGTGACCGAGGCGGGGGTGCGACGGCTCGCGTTGCGGGCGCGCTCCACGACCGACCCGATGGCCCCGGCGACCGCCGCCACGTCGGCGGAGGTGCTGGTGTGCCCCAGGGAGAAGCGCAGCGACCCGCGGGCGGTGCACTCGTCGGCGCCCATCGCCAGCAGCACGTGGCTGGGCTGGGCGACGCCCGCGGTGCAGGCCGACCCGGTCGAGCAGTCGATGCCGTGGGCGTCGAGCAGCATGAGCAGGCTGTCGCCCTCGCAGCCGGGGAACGACAGGTGCGCGTTGCCGGGCAGCCTGCCGGGACCGCCGTCGACCCGGGAGTCGGTGGTGTCGCCGTTCAGGACCGCGTCGGGCACCTCGGTGCGCACGACGCGGACCAGCTCGTCGCGCAGCCCGGCCAGGTGCACGCGGCGGCGCGGCGCGGCGGCCACCGACTCGACGACGGCCGTCGCCAGCCCGGCCAGCGACGGCACGTCCAGGGTGCCGGAGCGGACGTCGCGCTCCTGGCCGCCGCCGTGCAGCAGCGGGGTGCAGGTGACCTCGCGGCCGAGCAGCAGCGCGCCCGCGCCGTAGGGGCCGCCGAGCTTGTGCCCGGTGAGGGTGAGGGCGTCGGCGCCGCTCGCGGCGAAGTCGACGTCGAGGACGCCGACGGCCTGCACGGCGTCGGTGTGGAACGGCACCCCGAACTCGTGGGCGACGGCGGCGAGCTCGCGCACCGGGTTGACGGTGCCGACCTCGTTGTTGGCCCACATGACCGAGACCAGGGCGTTCCCGTCCGGGTCCTCGGCGAGCGCGGCGCGCAGCGTCTCCGGGTGGACGCGGCCGGTCGCGTCGACCTCGAGCATCCGCAGCCGGGCGCCCTCGTGGGTGGCCAGCCACTCCGCCGCGTCGACGACCGCGTGGTGCTCGACGGCCGAGACCAGCACCCGGGTGCGGCGCGGGTCCGCGGCCCGGCGGGCCCAGAACAGGCCCTTGACCGCGAGGTTGTCGCTCTCGGTGCCGCCGGTCGTGAACACGACCTCGGACGGGCGCGCGCCGACCGCCTCGGCGATCCGCTCGCGCCCCTCCTCGACCGCGCGCCGGGCGCGGCGGCCCGACGAGTGCAGCGACGACGCGTTGCCGGTGCGGCCGAGCGCGTCGCTCATGGCGGCGACGGCAGCCGGCAGCATCGGTGTGGTCGCCGCGTGGTCCAGGTACGTCATCGGCCTCCAGGGTAGACCCCGTCGTGACAGCGGTGCGTGCCGAACCCGTCGTGGACGACCGTCCGTCTCACACGGCCGTGGCGGTCGTGACCGGTGGCGGGTGACGGACCCGGTCGCGGGCGCGGGCGGCCAGCGCGCGCCGGTCGGTGTGCGGGCCCGGCTCGACGAGCTCGCCCACGGTGACCTCGCAGACCAGGCCGGGCAGCCGCAGCACCCGGCCGACGGTGTCGCCGAGGGTCTGTTCGCCGACGAACGCGGCGGCCGTCGTCGGCCGGCCGTCCGGGGTGGTGATCGCGACGGTGACCGGCCGGACCGGGGCACCCGCGTCGATCGCGGCCTGGAACGGGGCCCGTCGATAGTCCCCGGAGATCGCGCCGCACCACGTCGTCGCCTCGGGGAAGACACCGACCAGCGTGCCGTCCCGCAGCGCGTCGGCGCAGGTCGCGACGGTGCCGGGGAGTCGGGACAGGCCCTCGCGGTGCACGAACAGGGTCCCGATGCGGGCCGCGAGCGCGCCGATCAGCGGCCAGTCCCGGACCTCCCGCTTGGCGAGCATGGTGACCGGGCCGATCGCACCGAGCGCCGGGATGTCGATCCACGACGTGTGGTCGGCCACGACCAGCGCGCCCCGCCCGTCCGCGGGCGCGAGCGGCCCGCCGCGCACGACGAGCCGGACCCCGGCGGCGCGGAGCACCGCGCGGTGCAGCGCCCGCAGGACCGGGTCCAGTGCCCGGGCGCCGAGCAGCGCGGCGGCCGGGACGACGGTCACGGCCACCGCCAGCACCGAGACCAGCGCCGCGGTACGGCGGGCCAGGCGCAGCGTGCCGGTCGTCGCGCGCGGGGGCAGGCACTCCTGCGGGGTGCACGGCGACCAGGCCGCCCACGGCCCGCCGGGACGCCGCGACGCGGGCGGTGCCGGCGGGTGCGTGGGGTGGTCGACGAGCGGGTGCACCGGGGTCCGCAGGGCGGCGCGGGCCGGGTGGTGCACGGCGCCACGGGGGTCCCCCACGACAGCCGGGACGACCGGGGCCGGCGGGGCTCCTGGCGGAGCGGACGACAGCACCGCGGCCCCGGCGGACGGGGCGGGGACGGTGGAGGCACGGCCGCGCGGCCGGAACCGGCGGCGCGGGCGGAGGGGCGCGCCGGCGTCGCCCTCCGGCCCGGCGGCGACGGTCATGCGCCCGTCACCCCGGCGGCGTCCTCGCCCAGGAAGAAGCGCAGGTAGCGCTGGTCGATGTGGTCCATCCCCAGCAGCACCGGGAAGTCCGCGACACCGAAGTCCGGGTCGTGCGCGGGCGGCCCGCACACCCAGGTGTTCAGGCGCAGGTAGCCGCGCAGCAGCGGCGGGATGCCGCCGCCCCGGCCCGCGGGGGCGCCGGTCGGGTCCCAGGGGCGGTGCGGGACGGTGCGGTACTCCTCGGGCGCGAGGTGCTTCGCGCGGACCCGGTCCCAGACCGCGGCGGCCCGGGTGCCGCCGTCGGCGAGGGAGACGCTGGCGCAGCCGATCAGCCAGCGGTGCCCGGTGAGCAGCATGTAGCGGGCGAGCCCGGCCCACACCAGCCCGACGACGGCGCCGCCGCGGTGGTCGGGGTGCACGCAGGAGCGCCCGGTCTCGACGATGCCGGGGCGCAGCGGGTCGAGGTTGGTGAGGTCGAACTCGCCGTCGGCGTAGAGGCCGCCCGCGGCGCGCGCCCGCTGCGGCGGGAGCATCCGGTAGGTGCCGACGATCTCGCCGGTGGCGTCCTCGCGGACCACGAGGTGGTCGCAGTGGGCGTCGAAGCGGTCGACGTCGCGGCCGGGGACGGGGCTGTCGAGCCGGGCGCCCAGCTCACCCGCGAACACCCGGTGCCGCAGCGCCTGCGCCGCGGCGACGTCGCCGTCGTCGGTCGTGAGGAGCAGGGAGTACCGCCGGGCCGCGGTCTCCGGGGTCGAGACGATCACCTGGTTCACACCCGGCTTGGTACCGGCCGGGTGCGACACCCGGGCGGTTGCGGACCGACACGCCGGTGGCGTCGGGGTGAACGGACCCGGACAGGTGTCGTCGCAGGCAGGAGCGGGTGAACAGGCCCCGCACACACGACGACGCCCGGGTGCAGGCGGCACCCGGGCGTCGACGCGGTGGAGGACCGGAAGGGGTCAGCCCTTGCGCTTGGCCACTTCCTCCTGCAGCTGCGGCGCGACCTTGAACAGGTCGCCGACGATGCCGAAGTCGGCGATCTCGAAGATCGGCGCCTCCTCGTCCTTGTTCACCGCGACGATCGTCTTCGACGTCTGCATGCCGGCGCGGTGCTGGATCGCGCCGGAGATGCCGAGGGCGATGTAGAGCTGCGGCGAGACCGACTTGCCGGTCTGGCCGACCTGGAACTGCGGCGGGTAGTAGCCGGAGTCGACCGCGGCGCGCGAGGCACCGACGGCGGCACCGAGGGAGTCCGCCAGTCCCTCGACGACGGTGAAGTCGTCGGCCGAGCCCACGCCGCGCCCACCGGAGACGATCACGGTCGCCTCGGTCAGCTCCGGACGGGACCCGCCCTGGATCGGCTCGCGGCCGGTCACGGTCGCGGCACGCCCGGACGGGGCCGGGACCTCGACGGTCTCGCGGGCACCCGCACCTGCGGCGGCCTCGATCTCGATCGAGCCCGGACGCACGGTGATGACCGGGTGCTCGGTGTTCGACTTCGCCTCGGCGGTGTAGGCACCACCGAAGATCGAGTGCGACACACCGTCGGCCGAGACGCCGACGACGTCGGACAGCAGCCCGGAGTTCGTCCGGACGGCGAGCCGACCGGCGACCTCCTTGCCGTTGCCGGTGGCCGCGAGCAGCACCGCGGCCGGGGACGCCGACCCGATGAGCGACTCCAGGACCGTCGTCTCCGGGGAGAGGAAGTCGGTGGAGTCGGTCTCGGCGACGTAGATCTTCTCGGCGCCGTGCTCGGTCAGGCCGTCGGCCAGCTTGTCCGCGGTGCCCGCGGGACCGACGACGACCGCCGACGGCTCGCCCAGCGCGCGGGCGGCGGTCAGCAGCTCGTAGGTGGTCTTCTTGATGTCGCCGTCGACGTGGTCGACGAGGACCAGAACCTCAGCCATGATTCTCTATCTCCAAACGAAGAGGGAAGCCAGGAAGAACCGGGGTCAGATCAGCTTCTGGCCGACCAGGAACTCGGCGATCTTCGCGCCGCCGTCGCCCTCGTCGGTGACCTTCTCGCCGGCCTGCTTCGGCGGCTTCGGCGACGCGGAGACGACCGAGGTCAGGGCGTTGGCCAGACCGACCTCGGAGGCGTCGATCCCGGCGCCGGCCAGGTCCAGGGTCTGCACCGGCTTCTTCTTCGCCGCCATGATCCCCTTGAACGAGGGGTAGCGCGGCTCGTTGGACTTCTCCCCGATCGACACCACGACCGGAAGCTCCGCGGTCAGGTGGGTGACGCCCTCGTCGGTCTCCCGCTTGGCCGTCACCGTGGTGCCCTCGACCGAGAGCTCGTTGGCGTGGGTCAGCGACGGCACACCGAGCAGCTCGGCGATCATCGCCGGGACCGCGCCGATCTGGCCGTCGGACGCCGAGTTGCCCGCGATGACCATGTCCCAGCCGTCCACGGTGCCGATCAGCTTCGTCAGCGCCTTCGCGGTCTGCACCGCGCACGAGCCGTGGACGGCCTCGTCCGACAGGTGCACCGCGGAGTCCGCGCCCATCGACAGGGCCTTGCGGATCGCGTCGGTGGCCCGGTCCGGGCCCATGCACACGACGACGACCTCGGAGCCGTCGTGCGCCTCCTTCAGCAGCAGAGCCTGCTCCACCGCGCGCTCGTTGATCTCGTCGATCACCGCCTCGGCACCCTCACGGTCGAGGGTGTGGTCGGAGTCGGACAGCTTCCGCTCCGAGTAGGTGTCGGCCACCTGCTTCACCAGGGTCACGATCTTCATAGGACCTCTTCGACCTCCTGCCGCGGCGGCCTGCGCCCACGCGCACACCGCGTCGTCCTTCGTCGCGTTCCGGTCCCGGTCGTCCCGGGTCCGGATCGTCTCGCGTCACCGTGACGGTGCTGCGCCGCGCGCTCTCGGTCGGAGCGGGGGTGGGCCGCGGCGTCGCGCCCGTCGTAGCCGGTGACTCTGCCATTGCTCGTGCCGTAACGGCACGCCGTGCCACTGTGACGTTCATTGTTACCAGCGAGTAGCGTCCCGGCAAACCGGGGCAGGTCGTGACCGTACTCACGCGCGGCCCTCCTCACCTGGTGCGCGCACGAGGTCACACGCCGCAACCCCTGATCGGGGGTCCGGTTTCGCTACCGTCGGCACCTCGCGCACTCGGCAGGAGGGAGCCGTCGTGCAGGTGACGGGGTTCGACGACCGTCTGGGGACCGGCTACGTGCTCAGCACGGGGCCGCACGCCGACGAGGACGTACCGGGCAGCCGGACCGTCGAGCACGGCGGTCGCACCGTCCGGGCCACCGACGGTCTGGCCGCGATGCTGGAGGACGCGCTGGTCCACCGGCCGACCACCCGTCTGGGGTGGGGCGGGCCGGAGGTCCCGCTGACCCTGGACGACGCGACGCTGCTGGCGTGGCTGCGCCAGGACATCGGCGGGGTGGTGGCCGTCAGCGGGGAGCCCGAACCCGTCTGAGCCGCCCTCAGCGGCCCAGGTGGGCGAGCGCGCGACGCGCGGCGTGCGCGCCGCACATCCCGTGCGCACCCGGGCCGGGTGGCGTCGCGGCCGAGCAGAGGAAGTGGCCCGGCGCCCCCGTGTCGTAGGGCTGCAGCGTCGTGCGCGGCCCGAGCAGCAGCTGCCGCAGGTCCTTGGACCCGGTCAGGATGTTCCCGCCGACGAAGTTCGGGTTGCCCGCGAACGCGGCCGGGTCGGTGACCATCGTGCCCACGACCCGCTCCCGGAACCCGGGCGCGAACCGTTCGATCTGCGCGGTGACCGCCTCGGTGGCGTCGCCGGTGTACCCGCGGGGGACGTGCGCGTAGGCCCACACGGGGTGGACGTCGCCCGCCGACCGGGACGGGTCGGCCAGGTACTGCTGCCCGACCAGGACGAACGGCCGCTCCGGCATCCGGCCCGCGTGCACCTCGCGCTCGACGAGTGCGTTCTCCGCCGCCGACCCGACGACGTGCAGCGTCCCGGCCCGTCGCGCGTCGGGATGCGTCCAGGGCACGCCGCCCGCCACCGCGTAGTCGACCTTGAACGCGGCCGGGCCGTGACGGAAGCGCCGGTAGGCCCGCGCGACCCGTGCCGGCAGCCGGTCCCCCAGCAGGGCGGGCAGCCGGTCCGGGCCGACGTCCCACACCACGACGTCCGACGGCGGCAGCTCGTCCGCCGTCCGCACGTGCACCCCGGTCTCGACCTTCGCCCCGTGCTCGGCGAGCACCGCGGCGAGCGCGTCGGAGATCGCCCGCGACCCGCCCTCGGCGACGCCCCAGCCGTGTCGGTGCCCGGCGGTGAACAGGCCGAGCCCGATCGCCGAGGACAGCGGCCGGTTCAGCGGCCGGAACGCGTGCGACGCCGACCCCAGGAACAGCGCCCGTCCGCGCTCGGTGCGGAACGCCCTGGCCAGCACCTCCGCCGGGAGCACGGTGGGAGCACCGAACCGGGCCAGCAGCAGCGGGTGGCGCGGGATCCGCACCAGCGGGCCGAGGAAGTCCGGGGAGAAGGTGTCGTAGTCGCGCACCGGTCCGGTGAACAGCGCACGCCACAGCGTGCCGTCGGCCCCGAGGCCGGCCGCGGTGCCGGCGACCGAGCGGACCAGGACGCCGGCGTCGCCGCCGTCGAGGGGGTGGGCGCAGTCGACCTCCGGCAGCCGCCACCGCAGCCCGTACCGGTCCAGGCCCAGCTCCTCGAGCACCGGCGAGCCGACGGCCATCGGGTGCACCGCCGAGCAGTGGTCGACCAGCAGCCCCGGGACGATCGCCTCCACCGTGCGGGTGCCGCCACCGATCTCGTCGGCGGCCTCCAGCACGGTGACCGCCACCCCGGCGCGGGCCAGCAGGGCCGCGGCCACGAGCCCGTTCGGCCCGGATCCGACGACGGTCGCGGTGGTCATGGCGTCCTCCTGGGGTACCGGGTCAGAGCAGCGACGCGTCGAGGCCGCCGTCGAGGACGAGCCCGCTGCCGGTGCAGAAGCGGGACCGGTCGCTCGCGAAGAAGAGCGCGGCCTCCGCGACGTCGTCGGGGGTGCCGTAGCCGCCCTGCTTCTGCTCGATCAGCCCGTCGAAGCCCCCGGCGGGCAGGCCGAGGGCGGCCTCGAAGCCGGGCCGGGCCGACGTCACCAGGTCGGTGTCGACGAAGCCCGGCAGCAACGCGTTGACCCGCACACCGTACGGCCGCAGCTCGGTCGCCGCGGTCCTGGTCAGGTTGACCACGCCGGCCTTGGCCGCGGCGTAGTGCCCGATCAGCGGGGAGCCCGCCGTCGCCGTGACCGAGGCGAGCGTGACGATCGTGCCGCCACCGGAGGCGATGATCGCGGGCGCGGCGTAGCGGATCGACAGGAAGACACCGTCGAGGTTGACCGAGGTGACCTCCCGCCAGTCGGCGAGACTCATCTCCAGCAGCGGCTGCGGGCGCCCGACCCCGGCGTTGGGGACGAGGACGTGCAGCCCGCCGTGCCGTTCGACGGTGTGCGCGACGAGCTCCTGGACCTGCTCCTCGTCGCGGACGTCGCAGGACAGGTGCGTGGCGTCCGGGATCTCCTGCGCCGTGCGCCGGGCGGCGTCGCCGTCGATGTCGGAGACGACGACGGTCGCCCCCTCCTCGGCGAAACGCCGGGCGATCGCCCGGCCGAGGCCCTTGCCCGCGCCGGTGACGAGCGCGACGCGGCCGTCCAGTGCGTCTCCCATGTCGTGTCCCTCTCGTCGTGCGGTGTCGGTCCGGCGGGACGGGCGGGCTGCGGTGTCTCCGCCCGTCCCGCCGGGTCTCAGGGGGCCGGGGCCTCGACGCCGTCGCCGGCCGTCGCCCGCTGCGGGGCGCGCCAGGTGACGGTCAGCGGGATCGGCCCGTTCGGCAGCCACGGCTGCTCGGCGACGGCGTCGGCGACCTTCCAGTACCCGCGCTCGACCACGCCGAGGGCGGCGTCGATCAGCTGGTAGTGCTGCACCGACGAGTGGATGGCCTGGGACTCCACCCAGCAGACGACGAACTCGCCGGGCGCGAACCCGATCCGCTTCTGCAGGGCGGCGATGAGCTGGGCGTCGTGCAGGTGGCCGTCGCCGAAGTTGAACCCGATGACGGAGTTGCAGCCGAACTCGGCCTCGCGGACCGTGCGGGAGTCCAGGTCGTCGAGCCGGGCGGCCAGGACCGAGAACAGGCCGCGGCCCTGGGAGTGCATCGACCGCCAGGCGATCGTCTGCTGCATGGTGACCTCGGCGACCGCCGGCGGGTAGCCCAGCGCCTGCAGCTGGTCGACCTGGTTGGTGGTGGGCCGGTGCGGCAGCCGGTTCAGCTTCTCCTCCGCACCCGGGGTGAAGGTCCACAGCGCCGACGCCCAGTTGCCGGCGTACTGGCGCATCGACGGCAGGAACGACACCAGGTCGGGTCGCAGGTTGCCCAGCACCGGGAAGAACGCCAGGCAGGCCACGATCGCGACGGTCAGCACCGGGGAGGACATGTCGCCGACACCGAAGCCGTCGCCGTTGGGGAAGCCGAGGAACAGGAAGACCGCCAGGTAGCCGAACAGGATGTTCCACTCCAGCGGCACCGCGAGCGGGAACGTCGAGGTGATGAAGAGGTGGAACACCACCATGAGCACCACGCCGGCCAGGGTCAGCCGGTGGTCGGTCGAGAACAGCAGCACCAGCGGGGTGATGATCTCCACCGTCGTGCCGCCGACGTGAGCCATGAACGTCGCGAGCCGCGACGGTCGCAGGTCACCCGACAACGCGTCCCGGTAGTGCGCCCGCTTGATCCACTTCGAGGGGATGCAGGGGCTGTTGGACACCATCGGCGGGATGACGTTGGTGAAGTGCCTGCCGAACTTCGACACGCCCGCACCGATCCACACCATGCAGATCAGCAGCTTCGCCGCGACGATCATGTCGACGAACGGCAGCGTCCCGAAGAACACCATCGCGGGCAGGTACTGCTCGCCGCGGGCGGCCAGGAAGATCGTCTTGTCGCGCAGGCCGCACAGGACCAGCAGCACGATCGGCGCGATCATCAGCCAGGGCGCGACCAGCCCGGAGGTGTTGTCGGGCAGCACCGCCGACAGCGACGCGCTCGGCACGCCGGGCAGCACCACCGCGGTCAGCAGCGAGGCGACGAGGCCCAGGTAGAGCACGACGTCGAACAGGGTGCGGGTGTCACCGTCGGTACCGGGGACGGCCTTCCACGGGCGGAGCCGGATCGTGCCGGGGCGGGCCCAGAACAGGATGCCGCCGGTCATCGGCCTGAACTTGCCCGCGATCGGCCCCCAGGACCCGGCGACGCCGACGACCTCCAGCAGCACCGTCCAGAGCACCAGCTTCTGGTAGACGACCGGCTGGTCCCACCAGCCCGACACGTCCCAGAACGGGCCGACGCCGGAGGTCCAGGTGATCAGCGCGGTCCCGATGACGCCGTAGAGGACGAGCAGCTTCACGACGTAGGTCGTCGGGATCATCTTCGGCGACCCGAAGCCGTACTGCGTCCAGTGCAGGGCGAGCGCCTTGGTCCGCTCGAACAACGGCCTGTCGAGGAAGGTGTCGAGATCGACCGGGGGGAAGTCCCCCGTCTTGAACCCCATCGTTCGGTCCTCTCCGGTGGAAACGTTCGGTGGCCGTCCGCGGGCGTGTCCGGGCAGGACGGCTCCCCCGCCGGACCGTGCGGGCCCGCGGGAGGTCGGTGGGTGCCGGGGTCAGCCGGCCGGGACGGGCGCGCGGCGGAGCGCGGGCTTGTCGACCTTGCCGACGGCGTTGCGCGGCAGGGTGTCGACGAGGGTGATCCGGGTGGGGATCTTGATGCGGGCGAGCCGCTGCGCGCAGTGCGCCGTGAGGTCCTCCGGTGTCGCGGCGGCGCCCGGGCGCAGGACGACGTGGGCGACCGGGATCTCGCCGAGGACCGGGTCGGGCGCGCCGACCACGGCGGCCTCGTGCACGGCGGGGTGCGCGTACAGGGCGTTCTCGATCTCCTGGGGGTAGAGGTTCTCCCCGCCCCGGATGATCATGTCCTTGATCCGGTCGACCAGGACGAGGTAGCCGTCGTCGTCGAAGCGGCCGACGTCGCCGGTGTGCAGCCAGCCGTCGCGGATCGTCTCGGCGGTGGCCTCGGGCAGGTTCAGGTAGCCGCGCATCACGTTGGGCCCGGAGATGACCACCTCGCCGGGGCCGCCGTCGACGAACCGGCCCTCGGGATCCATCAGCGCGACCCGCTGACCGGGCAGCGGCAGCCCGACGGTGCCGGGCTTGCGGAGGCCGTCCCACGGGTTGATCGTCGAGGCGCAGGTGCCCTCGGAGAGGCCGTAGCCCTCCACCAGCGGCACCCGGAAGCGCTCCTCGAAGCGGGCGACGAGCTCGACGGGCATCGGCGCGGCTCCGCAGATCACCCGGCGCAGCGAGGAGGTGTCGGCCTCGCAGGCGGGCAGCGCGGTGAGCATGGCGTAGATCGCCGGGACGGCGGAGAAGTAGGTGGGCCGGACCCGCGCGACGGTGTCGAGGAAGGTCTCGGCGCGGAACCGGCCGGCGATCGTGGTGCGGCCCCCGGCGAGCAGCGGCGACAGCACCGAGACGGTGATGCCGTTGACGTGGAACAGCGGCAGCACCAGCAGGCTGTGGTCGTCGGGGCCGAGACCGATCCCGGCGACGACCATCCCGCACATCGCGGCGACGTTCGCGTGGTCGAGCACGACGCCCTTGGGGCGCCCGGTGGTGCCGCTGGTGTAGATCAGCAGGGCGGTCGCGTCGTCGTCGGTGACCGGGTCGGGTGCGACGGCCGGGTCCCCGGCCAGCTCGGCGACGTCCAAGGTGGCCAGCGGCGAGGCCGCCCGCTCCCCCACGACGACGACTGCCCCCGAGTCGGTGATCTGGTGGCCCGCCTCGTCGGCGGTCAGCGCGGGGTTCACCGGGGTGACGGCGGCGCCGAGGCGCCAGGCCGCGAACAGCGTCACGACGAGCTCGACGCGGTTGGGGAGCACGACGGCGACGACGTCGCCCGGCCCGGTCCCCGCGGCGTGCAGCGCACCCGCCGCCGCGTCGACGGCGGCAGCGAACCCGGCGTTGTCGAGCGTGCGGTGCTCGTCGGCGAGGCAGGGTGCCCCCGGCGCGGTCCGCGCCCGTTCCCGCGGCAGCACGGCGATGTGCATCGGACTCCCCTTCGGCGTCGTCGGAACCGGTGTGGGGAAACGTAGGTCCGCGGTGTGACCGACACCATGTACGTCGATCACGAATCGTGGCGGGCCCGTTGTGCCGGGGACACAACGCGTCGTACCCGCCGGTCCGGGGCCCGGCCGACCCGCTAGCGTCGCGCGGGTGTCCGCCCACGTCGACGAGGTCGTGGCGGCCGTCGCCCGCGACGTCGAGGCCCGGCTGCCCGAGCTGACGACCGCGATGACCGACTGGTTCGTCGAGGTCATCCCCGAGTTCCGGCACGACGAGACGCTGCGCAGGCTGATGGTCGCGAGCACCTCGGCGAACCTTGTCGCGATCATGGACATGCTCGTCCACTCGATCCCGATGGACCGCATCACGGTGCCGCCCGCGGCCGCCGAGTACGCCCGCCGGTTCGCCCAGCACGACCTGTCGCTGGAGGCGCTGCTGCGGGCCTACCGGCTCGGCGAGCAGATGTTCGCGCAGTGGGCGCTGGACGCGCTGCGGGCCGGGCCGCACCACGGGGACCCGGACGTGCTCGACGCGGTGTCGGTGCTGAGCGGGCGCACGAACCGCTACATCGACGAGGTCATCGCCGGGCTCATCGACATCTACGAAGCCGAGCGACGGCGGTGGAGCACCCGGTCCGGAGCGGGGCTGGCGACCCGGGTCCGGATGGTGCTCGACACCGACCCGCTGACCGACGCGGCCGCCTCGGAGCTGCTGGGGATCCCGGTGACGGGCCGGCACACCGCGGCGCTGGTGTGGACCCCCGCGTCCGGCGACGGCCCCGCCGACGGGCACGCGCTGCAGGCCGGGGCCCGGCTGCTCTACGAGGCGTGCGGGCGGACCCCGCTGACGGTGCTCGCGGACAGCCGCACGCTGTGGGCGTGGCTGTCCGGGCCCGACGAGGTGCGGCTGGACGTCGGCCTGCTCCGCGACCGGCTCCCGGCCGGGGTACGCATCGCCGTCGGCGGGTCGGCCGCCGGGATCGACGGGTTCCGCGGCTCGCTCGCCGAGGCGCAGCGGGCCCGTGCGGTCGCCGAGACCGCCGAGGACCGGCCCGCGGTCGTCCGGTTCGACGACGTCGCCGTCGCCGCGCTGCTCACCGACCGGTCCGAGGACCTGCGCCGCTGGGTAGCCCGCACCCTGTCCGGGCTGACCGCCGACGAGCCCGGCACCGACCAGCTGCGCGAGACGCTGCGGGTGTTCCTGGCCGCCGGGGGCAGCTACATCCAGGCCGCGGCCCGGCTGCACCTGCACAAGAACACGGTGCACTACCGGGTGCGCAAGGCCGAGGAGCTGCTCGGGCGCCCGGTCGGGGAGGACCGGCTGCAGGTCGAGGTGGCGCTGCTGGCGGCGTCGCTGCTGCGGGGACGGCTGTAGCCCCGCCTCTGCTCAGCTCACGCGGCGGCCGGGCGGGGGCTCGGCGTGGACGCGGTCCTCCTCGGGCACGACCATCGACAGCACCTCGCCGAGTGCCTCGTCGTCCATCGCGCGCGGCTCGACCGGCTCGTCGCCGAGCACGCCCGACACCACCCAGGACCCGGACCGCCCGGTGATGGTGAGCGACAGCGTCTCGTTCTCGTCCGCCGGATCGTTCATCCTGGGCTCCTCTCGGCACGACGCCGTCGGCGTCATCCCTGGCCCGCACGGGCCCGGGGTACGGCGGATACCCGTCGGTGGGCGGTTGATACCCGTCCGGGGACCGACCGCACGCCGACCGGCACGAACCGTGCGCCGACCGCGAACCGGACGTGCGCGACCGGACCGCGGCTCAGCCCGGGTGACGGCGACCGGGCGCGGGGGCCGGGTACGCGGGCCCGTGCGCGGCCGACGGTGCCACCGGCAGCATCGCCCACAGCATCTCGGCGAGCGCGCCGTCGTCCAACCCCTTGAGCGGCAGCGGTTCCCGGCCGAGCACACCCGACACCAGCCAGGATCCGCTACGGCCGGTGATGGTCAGCGTCACCGTGTCCTCGTCGGTCGCGATGTCGGTCATGTGTCCCCCTCCGTCGTGCCTGGCGGGATGTCGGTCGGGCTCCACGTCGTCAGACGTCCGTGGTGACACTGCGTTGCTCCGCGTCGACGAGCGGTAGCGCACGCGAGGGGACCGGTGCGAACCCCCCCCGACGGGCGTGGTGAAGTCGGTGGGTGACCAGCAGCCTGCCCCTCACCGGAGAGCGCACCGTCCCGGGCATCAGCCACGAGAACTACTGGTTCCGCCGCCACGAGGTTGTCTACGCGGCCATCGCCGCCGACTGCTCGGGCGTCGCCGTGCTGGAGGCCGGCTGCGGCGAGGGCTACGGCGCCGACCTGCTCGCCGGAGCCGCCCGCTCGGTGCTGGCGCTGGACTACGACGCGACGACCGTGGCCCACGTCCGGGCCCGCTACCCGCGGGTGGACGTGGCCCGGGCCAACCTGGTGGCGCTGCCGGTGCCCGACGGCAGCGTCGACGTCGTCGTGTCGTTGCAGGTCATCGAGCACCTGTGGGAGCAGGAGCGGTTCCTGCGCGAGTGCAGGCGGGTGCTGCGTCCCGGCGGGCGGCTCATGGTGTCGACGCCGAACCGGATCACCTTCTCCCCCGGTCGGGACACCCCGCTCAACCCGTTCCACACCCGTGAGCTCGACCCGCGCGAGCTGGCCGGCCTGGTCGACGACGCCGGGTTCGGCCGTGTCGTCGTGCAGGGGCTGCACCACGGTCCGCGGCTGCGCGAGCTCGACGCCCGCCACGGTGGCCTGATCGAGGCGCAGACCCGGCTGGCGCTGTCCGGGGAGCCGTGGCCGCAGGCGCTGGCCGTCGACGTCGCCGGGGTGCGGTGCTCGGACTTCGTGCTGCGCACCGGCGACCACACCGACCTCGACGCCTCGCTCGACCTGCTGGTCACGGCGACCCGGCCGTGAGCCGCGCGCCCGTCGGGACGTTCTGCCTCGTCCTGCACTCGCACCTGCCGCTGCTGGCCCGGCACGGCCGGTGGCCGGTCGGCGAGGAGTGGCTCTACCAGTCCTGGGCGCACTCCTACCTGCCCGTCGTCGCGACGCTGCGGGAGCTGGCCGAGGAGGGCCGCACCGGCCTGGCCACCCTCGGGGTGACGCCGGTGCTGGCCGCACAGCTCGACGACCCGCACTGCCTGCGCGGGGTGCACGACTGGCTCGGCGGGTGGACGCTGCGCGCGCACTCGGCGGCGGGCCGGCTGCCGGACCTGGCCGCGCACGAGCACCGGGTGTCGACGGCGGCGACGGCGGAGTTCGAGCGGCACTGGCGCCACGGCGGGTCGCCCGCGCTACGCGGTCTGCGCGACTCCGGCGCCGTCGAGCTGCTGGGTGGGCCGGCCGCGCACCCGTTCCAGCCGCTGCTCGACCCGCGGGTGCGGGCGTTCTCGCTGCGCGCCGGGCTCGACGACCACGCCCTGCGACTGGGCGCCCGGCCGGCCGGGATCTGGGCGCCCGAGTGCGGCTTCGCCCCCGGGATGGAGCACGGCTACGCCGCCGCCGGGGTGCGCCGCTTCCTCGTCGACGGTCCCGCGCTGCGCGGCGACACCGCGTTCGCCCGGCCGGTCGGGACCTCCGACGTCGTGTGCGTCGGCCGCGACCTGGAGGTCACCTACCGGGTGTGGTCGCCCCGCAAGGGCTACCCCGGCTCGGCCGAGTACCGCGACTTCCACACCTGGGACCACGAGTCCGGCCTCAAGCCGGCGCGGGTCACCGGACGGCGGGTACCGACCGAGCGGAAGAGGCCCTACGACCCCGCGCTCGCCGCCCGCGCCGTCTCCCGCGACGCCGACGACTTCGTCGACACCGTGGTCGCACGGCTGACCGCGCTGCGCGCCGAGCGCGGACGCCCGGCGCTGACCGTCGCCGCGTTCGACACCGAGCTGTTCGGGCACTGGTGGCACGAGGGACCTGCCTGGCTGGCCGCGGTGCTGCGCAGGCTGCCCGAGGCCGGGGTCGCCGTGCGCACCCTCGGCGACGCCGTCGACGACGGTCTGGTCGGCGACCCGGTCGACCTGCGGGAGTCGTCCTGGGGCTCGGGCAAGGACTGGCGGGTCTGGGCCGGGCCGCAGGTCGCCGACCTGGTCGCGCGGAACGCCGAGGTCCAGTCCGACCTGCTCGCCGCCCCGCTGCCCGGCCCCCTCCGGGACCCGCTGGCCGACCTGCTCGCCGACCAGGCGCTGCACGCCCTGTCCAGCGACTGGGCGTTCATGGTCAGCAAGGACTCCGCCGCCGGGTACGCCCGCTCCCGCGCCGACCTGCACGCCGGACGGGTGGCGGAGCTGTCCGGGCTGCTGCGCGCCGGGCGACGGCGGGCCGCACAGCGCCGGGTCGCGGCCTGGGCGGACGCGCCGCTGCCGACCTTCGGGCACGTGGACGCCCGGGACCTGGGACGGGTCTGACCGCGAACTCGCTTACCGGGTAAGCGGATTCGGCGGGGTCGGGGTCGGTGGGGCACCGGCCCGGACGCCTCGGGCCCCGGCCGCCCGGGCCACCGATCCTGTTCCGCCGGGCGCGGCGCAGCGATCGCACGGTGTGGCGACCTGTCGCCCGGCGCGGCGACCGCCGCGCGGGGTGCCGCGCAACGGGGCGGGGTGCCGTGCGACGTGGCGGGTAGCCACGCGACGGACCCCACCCACGCCCCGTGCCACGTCCCGCCGACCGGCCGATGGACGCGTCCGCGTCCGGAGAACGCGCTCCCGATCGGACGCGCGTTCTCCCGACCCCCGCGCGTCGCCGGTTCGGCGCGGGACGCCGGCGCGCGACAGGGATCGGGCACGGCGGGGCGGAGGTCGACGCGGTGGGCACGGTGGGCACGGTGCCCCGGGGGTTACCGCCGGTCCGGTGTTTGTCAGGATCTAGCGATGCGGGTGCTGATGGTCAGCTGGGAGTTCCCGCCGGTCGTCGTCGGCGGGCTGGGCCGGCACGTGCACGCGTTGTCCCGCGAGCTCGTCGCGGCCGGGCACGAGGTCGTCGTGCTGTCCCGGGCCCCCACCGGCACCGACGCCGAGACCCACCCGACCCGCACCGGGACCGTCGACGGGGTGCGGGTGCTGCGGGTGGCCGAGGACCCGCCGGAGCTGGAGTTCGGCACCGACCTGGTCGCGTGGACGCTCGCGATGGGGCACGCGATGCTGCGCCACGCGCTGACCGCGCTGCTGCCGGGCTGGCGGCCGGACGTCGTGCACGCCCACGACTGGCTCGTCGCGCACCCGTCGATCGCGCTCGCCGACGTCCTCGGGGTCCCGCTGGTCGCGACCGTGCACGCCACCGAGGCGGGCCGGCACTCCGGCTGGCTGCCGGGGCCGCTGAACCGGCAGGTGCACTCCACCGAGTGGTGGCTCGCGCAGCGCGCGGACGAGGTCATCACCTGCTCCGGCGCGATGCGCGCCGAGGTGTCGGCGCTGCACGACCTCGACCCGGCCGCCGTCCACGTGGTGCACAACGGCATCGACCCGCGTCGCTGGCGGTCCCGCGCCGCCGCTCCCGCGCACGCCGGCGACGGGCCGCGGATCGTCTACTTCGGACGCCTGGAGTACGAGAAGGGCGTCCAGGACCTGATCGCGGCACTGCCCCGGATCCGGCGGCGGCACCGCGGGACCCGGCTGCTCGTCGCCGGGAGCGGGACGCAGCAGGAGATGCTGGCCGAGCGCGCGGCGCGGCACCGGGTGACGCGCTCGGTGACCTTCCTCGGCCACCTGCCCGACGCCGAGCTGACCGCCCTGCTGCGCGGCGCGGACGCCGTCGTGCTGCCGAGCCGCTACGAGCCGTTCGGGATCGTCGCGCTGGAGGCCGCCGCGGTGGGAGCGACCCTCGTCGCCTCGACCGCGGGCGGGCTCGGCGAGCTGGTCCGCGACGGCGAGACCGGCCTCGGGTTCGCCCCCGGCGACGTCCCCGGGATCGCCGACGCCGTCGACCGCGCGCTGGCCGACCCGGCCGCCGCCCGCCGCCGGGCCCGCGCGGCCCGGGCCCGGCTGCGCACCGAGTTCGCCTGGCCGGTCATCGCCGGGCACACCGCCCGCATCTACGCCGGCGCCACCGCGGCCGGGCCCCGGGAGCTCCCCCGCCCCAAGATCCCCACCGGGAACCTGTTCGACGCCTGAGCCGCCGGCTCAGGCCCGGTCGAGCCGGGCCTGCAGGGCCCGGTCGGCCTTGCGTGCCATGTCCGCGACCGCGGCGCGCTCGGCGGCCGCGGCCTCGTAGTCGGCCCGCCGGTCGCGCACCACCCGGGCCGGGGTCCCGACGGCGATCGACTCCGCGGGGATGTCCCCCCGCGCGACCGCGTGCGCCCCGAGCACGCTGCCCGGGCCGATCCGGGTGCCGCGCAGCACCGAGGTCTTCACCCCGAGCCAGCAGCCCTCGCCGATCCGGACCGGCGACTTCACGATGCCCTGGTCCTTGATCGGTCGCCGGACATCCTCCGTGCGGTGGTCGAAGTCGGTGACGTAGACCCAGTCGGCGACGAGCGTCGTCGCGCCGATCTCGACGTCGAGGTAGCAGTTGACGGTGTTGTCCCGGCCGAACACGACCTTGTCGCCGATCCGCATCGAGCCCTCGTGGCAGCGCAGGGCGGTGCCGTCGCCGATGTGCACCCAGCGGCCGATCTCGAGCCGGCCGAACCCGGGGCGGGCCTCGATCGTCACGTCCTTGCCGAGGAACACCATCCCGCGCAGCACGACGTGCGGGTGCCGCAGCCGGAGCTTCGCCAGCCGCCAGTACCGCCGCAGGTACCACGGGCTGTACGCGCGGTGGCGCAGGATCCAGCGCAGCGAGGTGAGGCCGAACAGCTTCGCCTGCTCCGGGTCGGCGTCGGGGATCGGCGGACGTCGCACCCGTCAGACCCTAGGCGTGTGCACCCCTCGGACGACGGGTACCTCCCGGGGACCACGTCCCCCACCCGAGAGGTCCGCCCGTGAGCGACCACCGCCAGCCCGACGACGGCACCGACGTCGGTACCGACGAACTGACCTCCGGAGGCGGCGGCACCTCCCGCGCCGACACCGACAAGGCGGGCAACCCCCGCCCCGACGCGACGACCGACGACTCCGGGGCCACCGGAGCGGCCGCCCGCGAGGTCGAGGCCGAGCACGAGGACGAGCCCACCCGCAGCGAGTGAGCTCCCCGGCGGGCCGGTCGTAGGCTCGCCGGTGTGCCCCGCCCGTTGATCATCTCCACCGACCCCGGTGTCGACGACGCCGTCGCGCTCGTGCTGGCCCTGCGCAGTCCCGAGGTGGACGTCCGGGCCGTCGTCGCCACGTTCGGCAACGTCGGCCTGGACGCCACCCTGCCCAACGCCGGACGGTTGCTCGCCCTGGCCGGACGCCCGGACGTCCCGCTGGGGGTCGGCGCCGCCCGGCCGCTGGTGCACCGGCGCGAGCGGCGGGCCGGGCACGTGCACGGCTCCGACGGGCTCGGCGGGCGCGCCGCGGCGCTGCCGGAGCCGGTCGTGCCGGTGGCCGGGGCCGGGGTCGCCCTCATGGCGCGGGTGCTGGAGGAGGCGACCGAGCCGGTCACGATCGCCTCGATCGGCCCGCTCACCGACACCGCGATCCTGCTGGCCGCGCGCCCGGATCTGGTGGGCCGGATCGAGCGGGTCGTCGTCATGGGCGGGGCGATCGGTGGCGGGAACGTCACCGGTGCCGCCGAGTTCAACGTCCACGCCGACCCGGAGGCCGCGCACCGTGTCCTGGCCCAGGACCCCGGCGAGGGCTCCGTGCCGGTCGCGCTGGTGCCCCTGGAGACCACGCTGGGCTGTGCCGCGGGCCCGGAGTGGGTCGCCGTACTGGGCGACGCCGACCCGGTCGGCGCCGAGCTGGCCGCGATGATCGCCCCGTACATGCGGTTCTACCGGGAACGCTACGGCCGCGACGCGGTCGCCCTGCACGACGCGACGGCGCTGCTGGAGTGCGTCGCGCCCGGGTCGCTGACACCGACGCCGACGGCGCTGACCGTGGACACCGGGTTCGGCCCGGCCCGCGGGGCGACCGTGCCCGCCGAACCCGGCACCCGCCCGGTGGACGTGCTGTCCGCGCCGGACGTGCCGGCCGTCCTCGACGCGGCGCTGGCCCGGCTCACGTCGCGTCCGTAGCCGCGCACTCCCCGAGGCGCACCATCGCGCCCCGCGGCCACCGCCCGTCTCAGCCCGCCCACACCGCGACGGCCACGAGCAGCACCGAGAACCCGAGCCCGGCCCACGCCGTGACGGCGTGCCCGGGCCGGCACAGCGGCAGCGTGCGGCCCCGCACCACGGCGACCGCCAGCGCGGCCGCGGCCGGAGCGAGGACGAGACCCCACACCCAACCGCCGACCGAGGACCACGGGCCCCGGTTCCACAGCAGCACCAGCCCGAACACCGCGGTCAGCAGGCCGTCGGCGATCGGCAGCAGCGCACCTTCCCGCAGCGCACGGCGCAGCGCGAGCAGCGAGAACAGTGCCGCGATCGCGGCCGGCGCCCACGCGAACAGGTCCGCGCCGTCGTCGGACGGGGGTGTGCCGAACAGCAGGGTGCGGGCGACGGGTTCGACCCCGGCGGTGGTGTCGCCGAGCACGACGACCGCCCGCCCGCCCTCGCGGTCGAGGGCCAGCATGCTGCTAAACCCGGCGGTGCCCCCGTTGTGCCAGACGTAGGGGTACCGGGCGCCGTCGGCGCCGGTGGCCCCGCTGGTGACCCATATCCAGCCGATCGACGTGCCGGGGTCGTCCTGCGCGGTCGGGGTCAGCGCCCCGGTCCCCGGTGCGACGCCGGTGAGCTGGGCCTGTGCCCAGCGCGCGAGGTCGTCGACGGTCGAGAACGTCGAGCTCCCGGCGGGCAGGTAGCCCTCACCCGCCCAGCGGGGCGCGGGGCGGCCGTTGTCGCGGTGCCCGGGGACCGCGGTGTCCGGGACCTGCGCGTCGGTGGCGGCGAAGGTCGTCGAGGCCATGCCGAGGGGGCCGGTGATCCGGTCCGCGACCAGCTGCGGGTAGCCGTCGGCGCCGGCAGCGCGGACGACCGCGGTCCCGAGCAGCGCGACACCGAAGTTGGAGTACGTCGGCGGCTGCTGCGGGTCGACCGCGGCGGTGCGGGCGTCGTCGAGGAGCTGCGCGGTGGTCGTCGTCGAGTAGGGGTTCAGGTTCACCGCCGTGGCCAGGGCCCGGGCGGCGGCGGTCGCCCCCAGCGCCGGCAGCCCGGAGCGGTGCTGGGCGAGCGAGGCGAGCGTGACCGCGCCCGCCGGGGTGCCCGCCAGCTCCGGCAGTGCGCGCTCAAGCGGGTCGTCGGGGCGCACCTCGCCGCGGGTCACGGCGTCGGCGAACAGCGCGGCGGTGAAGGTCTTGGTGACCGACCCGATCTCGAAGGGGGCCGCGGCGTCGGCGGGGCCGAGCCCGGCGGTGGTGACCGTCGTCGGCGTGACCTCGGCGACGGCGAGCGACCGCAGGCCGCCGAGCGGCCCGGCGGCGGCCCGGACCCGGTCCGCCAGGGCCGGGTCCCCGGCGTCCTGCGGGCCGAGCCGCTGGCGCTCCGGGCCGGCGAGTGCCCCCACGAGCACGGCCAGCACGGCGACGACGGCCGCGACGATCCCGACCCGGTGACCGGTGACGGTGGTGGTCGTGACGGATCCCCTCATCGGTGCGCGGCCAGGACGGTGACCAGCAGCGGGACGACCCGGGCGGCCGGGACCTCGTAGTGGCCGCGCCGGGTCGAGGCCAGCCACCCGGCGGCGACGAGCTGGCGCAGATGGTGGTGCAGCTGCCCGGTCGTGCCCACCGAGGGCTGTTCCAGCAGCTCGGCGGTGCTGTGCACGCCCCCCAGCACGTGCTGCAGGATCGCGAGCCGCGCGGGATGGGCGAGCGCGTCGAGGGTCGCGCTCAGCTCGGGCCAGTCGGCGTCGAGCAGGACCTCGCCCGGGCGGGCGTACTGCCAGCGGACGGTGCCCTCGTCGCCGGGGAGCCCCACGCTGCCGGCCATCAGCACCGCGCCGGGGCTGCGGGCCTCCAGCCCGGTCAGCGCCCACAGCGCGTCGTCGTCGGGGACGGCGGTGTCCGCGGACCCGACGGCGTCCGGCCGGGCGGCGGCCCGCCGGGCCTCCTGCAGCTCCACGACGGCCTGTTCGACGGCGCGCAGCCGCTCCTCGATCTCGCTCACGCACCCAAAGTACGGAAGTACGTGGAAACGCACAAACGACGTTCAGGCGAGTCCGAACTCGATGGCGTGCCGGACGAGGGCCGCACGACCGGGCACCTCGAACTTGCGCAGCAGCCGCTGCACGTGGTTCTCGACCGTGCGCGGGGACAGCACGAGCCGGGCCGCGATCTGCCTGGCGGTGAGCCCCTCGACCACCAGCCGCAGCACCTCGGACTCGCGCGGGCTGAGCTCCGGTACCGCGTGCGTGGGGGCCGCGACCGACTCCAGGACGACGTCGGCCAGCCCCGGGGAGAACGCGGGACGCCCGGCGGCGGCCGCGGCGGCGACGGCGGCCAGCTCCCGGGGGTCCGCACCGGTCGCGACGCCGGTCGCCCCGGCCCGTACCGCGTCGAGGACCCGGGCGTGGTCGGCGACCGCACCGGCGACCGCGAGCACCGCCGCGTCCGGCACGCGGGCGAGCACGGCGGCGATCACCGCGGGCGCCGCACCCTCGGGGCCGGTCAGGTCGACCAGGACCAGACCGGGCCGGGCGCGGTCGACCGCGGCCGCGGCCCCCTCCGCGGGCACGGGCGGCACGTGGGCCACGACCTCGACCCCCGGCGGCACCACCGGCCGCCCCACCGCCACCGCCGAGACCCGGTCGCCGTCGTCGTGCACGTCCTCAGTTCTCCCCGCCCCGTTCGTCCGGACGGCCCAGCTTGCCATGTGCCGCAGCACAGTAGGCCGTCCGAACGGCGCGGAACCCGCCGGTTCGGCGCGAACGGGTCGGGCGGGCGTCAGACCGCGACGACGGGACGGCGCAGCCGCAACAGCGCCCTGGCCGCGGCCACCGCGGAGGCGACGAGCGCCGCGAGGACGACCCCGGCGAGCACCGACATCAGCGGGTCGCCGCGCGTGATCGGCCCGACCAGGACGCCGATGCCGGTCATCCAGGTGCTCCACACCAGGGCGCTCGCGACGGTCGCGGGCAGGAACGCGCGCAGCGGCAGCCGGACCCGGCCGGCCGCGGACACGCTCGCCAGCCGTCCGCCGGGCAGCAGCCGGGTCGCGACCAGCGCGGCGACCGGTCGGCGGTGCAGGTGGCGGCGGACCCAGGCGCCGGTCCCGTCGCCGCGACGGGCGCCCCGGACGACCGAGTGGGAGCTGCGTCCGGCGCCGTAGAGCACCGCGTCGCCGAGCAGCGACCCGACCACCGCGGCACCGAACAGGGCCACGATCCGCCACCGGTCGCCGTCCGCCAGCGCAGCGGCCGTGGCGCTGAACAGCACCGGCTCGCTCGGCAGGAACGGGAGCGGCCCGTCGCACATCACGGCGACGGCGAGCAGGGGCACCAGCCAGGGGCTCTGGAGCAGGTACCCGATCAGGGCGCTCGGGTCGGTCACGGGCTCTCCGGAGGTCGAGCGTCGGGGGCGGAGCCGAGTCTGCCCGGTCCCGTGACCTGTTCGTGATGGGGGTGGCCCCCGTTACGGGTTCACTCCGCTCACCGCAGGGAACGCACCGCCCCGCCCGCTCAGTCCGCGAGGCCCTGCTCGATGGCGTACCGGACGAGCTGGCTGCGGTTGTGCAGCTGCAGCTTGCGCAGGGTGTTCTGCACATGGCTCTCGACGGTCCGGTGCGAGACGACGAGCTTCGCCGCGATCTGCTTGGCCGTCATGCCCTTCGCGACCAGGCGCAGCACCTCGGTCTCGCGGTCGGTGAGCGCCGGGACGGCGGGCGCGCCGTCGGCGGGACGCGGGGCGTCGGCGAGCCGCCGGTACTCCCCCAGCACCAGCCCGGCCAGCCCCGGGGTGAACACGGCGACGCCGTCGGCGGTGCGCCGGATGGCCTCCAGCAGCTCGTCGACCCCGGCGGACTTCACCAGGTAGCCGAGCGCACCGGCCTTGACCGCCTCCAGGACGTCGGCGTGCTCACCGGAGGCCGACAGCACCAGTACGCGGCTGTCCGGGCTCTGCTGCCCGATCGCGGCGATCGCGTCCACGCCGGAGGTCACGCCCAGGTTGAGGTCCATGAGGATCACGTCCGGCCGCACGGCCGTCGCGATCCGGACGGCCGCGGGCGCGTCCGGGGCCGTCGCGACGACGTCGAGGCCGCGCTCGGCGAGGTCGCGGGCCACGCCCTCGCGCCAGATCGGGTGGTCGTCGACGACCATCACCCGGATGCTCATGTGTCCTCCCTGGGGACCCGGATGACCCATTCGGTCCCGATGTCCGGTCCGGTGTCCAGCGTCAGTGTCCCGCCGACGTCGCCGACGCGGCCACGGATGGAGCGGGACACCCCCATCCGGCCCTGCGCCTCGGCCTCGGCGAGGCGGCCCTCGGGGATGCCGGGGCCGTCGTCGCGGACGCTGACCTCGACCGCCCCGGGCAGCTCCTCGACCAGCACCCACGCGCGCGCGTCCGGGCCGGCGTGCAGCGCGACGTTCGCGAGCGCGGCCCGCACCGCGCCCTCCACCTCGTCGACGACCGGCCGGCCCAGCTCGACCGGACGTCCGGGGGCCGAGACGGTGACCCGGTCCGAGGCGAGGATCCGCAGCGCGGCGGCGAGGTCGCGGCACCCGGACGCGTCGGTGGTCCCCGGCCCGGACAGCAGCGCACGCAGCGCGGTCTCCTGCTCTCCGGCGAGCACGCCGAGCTCGGTCGCCCCGCCGCCCAGCTCGGCGCCGCGGCGCTGGACGTGCGCCAGCACCTGCAGGACTCCGTCGTGCACGGCCCGGGTGAGCCGCTCGCGTTCGGCGGTGGCGGCCTGTTCGGCGACGAGGCGGCGCAGCCGGGCGGCGGTGCGGTCGAGCACGTGCGCGGCGAACCCGACGGTCAGCCCGGCCAGTCCGAGCAGCTGCATGTCGCCCAGCTCCAGCACCCCGAACCGCTGCTTGGACAGCACCAGCGCCACCGAGATCACGGCGGCGGCGAGCACCCCGCCGGTGATCCGGAACGCGACCGCGCAGGCCAGCACCCCGCCGGAGGTCCAGATCGACCCCATGCCGGGGCCGCCCTCGTCGAGGTGGGCGACCCGGACGACCAGCGGCGTGGTCGCCATGATCGCGACGCAGACGCCGAGGTCGGCCAGGGCGAGCAGGCCGCGGCGGTCCGGGGCGCCGGGCAGCCCGCCGAGGTAGCCCCATGACGTCACGGCCGTCCACACCGCCATCACGACGAGCACGCCGACCGCGGCCGGCGGACGTTCGTAGCCGGTGCGCAGGTGGTAGAGCGTCACGCCGACGACGGTCAGCAGCGTGAGCAGGCGGTAGGCGATGACGCCGCGCCAGAACGGCTCCAGCGGGTGCTCCACGTCGTCCATGCTGACCGACAGCGCGCCGCGCCGGGGCCGATCGCTCATCTCGGCTTGGTACCGGTGATCAGGGCGTTGTAGAACCAGCTGCGCGGCACGACCCGGTTCAGGACGTGCTCGTCGAGCCAGGACAGCCGCTGCCAGCCGTGGTAGGCGAACATCGCCCAGTTCCAGCCGAGCTTGCCGGGCGGGACGGCGGCCTCGAAGGTCCGCACCGGCCAGCCCAGCATGGCGGCGGCGAACTCCTCGGTGGAGGCCCGCACCCCCTCGGCCCCGGCCCGGGTCGCGGTGTGCTCCAGGTCGGCCGGGTCGAAGGTGTGGATGTCGACGACCGACTCCAGCGCGGCGGCGCGGGAGGACTCGTCGAGCTCGTGCTGGGGGCGGCGCCAGCCCTGCAGCGGGCCGAGCCGCGTCAGGGTGGTGGTGGCCTTCCACGTCCACTGCCCGAGCTTGCGGGCGTAGGCGTCGCCGACGGTGGTGGGCTCGCCCGCGAACACGAACCGCCCGCCCGGCTCCAGCACCCGCAGGACCTCACGGAACGCGGCCTCGACGTCGGGGATGTGGTGCAGCACCGCGTGCCCGACGACGAGGTCGAAGCTGTCGTCGGGGAACGGGATGTGCTCGCCGTCGACGACGGCGCCCTCCACCTCCAGCCCGAGGTGCTCGGCGTTGCGGGTGGCGGCGGCGACCATGCCCGGGGACAGGTCGGTGACGACGCCCCGCTCGGCGACGCCGGCCTGCATCAGGTTCAGCAGGAAGAACCCGGTGCCGCTGCCCAGCTCCAGGGCGCGCAGGTAGGGGCGGCCGTCCCACGGGGCCGCGGCGCGGAAGCGGCCCGCGGCGTAGTCGATGCAGCGCTCGTCGTAGCTGATCGACCACTTCTCGTCGTAGGTGCCCGCCTCCCAGTCGTGGTAGAGCACGTTGGCGAGCTTCGGGTCGTGCCAGGCCGCCTCGACCTGCTCGGCGGTGGCGTGCGGGGTGGGCGCCGGGTCCGAACTCATGAGTAGGAGTTTCGCAGAACACGGCCGCCGACCTGCTCCCCGCCCGGGCGCGTCGCGCGGCCGGGCGGGGGCGGGACGGCTCAGCGGCCGGTGAAGGTGGCCTTGCCGGGGCCGTTCTCGACGAAGCTGGCCATGCCGGCCTTCGCGTCGTCGGTGGCGAACACGCCCGCGAACAGCTCGGACTCGATGTCCAGGCCGGTGCGCAGGTCGGTGTCGAGGCCGTTGTCGATCGCCTTCTTGGCGGCGGCGTAGGCCAGGGCGGGGCCCGCGGTGAACTGCTGCGCCCAGGCGACGGCGCGGGTGTAGACCTCGTCGGCCGGGACGACCTCGTCGACCAGCCCGATCGCCAGCGCCTCGTCGGCCTTCACCATGCGGCCGGTGTAGATCAGGTCCTTGGTGCGCGACGGCCCGATCAGCCGCGCGGCGCGCTGGGTGCCGCCGCCACCCGGGAAGATGCCGAGCAGAATCTCGGGGAAGCCGAGCTTGACGTTGTCGCCGGCGATGCGCCGGTCGGCCCCGAGCACGACCTCCAGGCCGCCGCCGAGGGCGTACCCGGTCACCGCGGCGACGGTCGGCTTGGGGATGGTGGAGATCGCACCCAGCCCGGCGGACAGCCGCCGCGCCTGCGGCGCCATGTCCGAGTAGGACATCGACGCCATCTCCTTGACGTCCGCACCCGCGGCGAAGGTCTTCTCCCCGCCGTACACGACGACCGCACGCACGTCGGCGCGGGTGGCGGCCTCGTCGGCCACCTCCAGCAGCTCACCCTGGATCTGGCGGTTCAGGGCGTTCATCGGCGGGCGGTCGATCCGGATCGTCCCGACGCCCTCGTCCACGGACAGGCTCACGAATTCGGTCACGTCTGCGGACCCTAGTCGCCTCCGGCGCCCCGGAGCGCGCAGTGATCCGACCCGGCCGCCTCGGCCGGCGTGGCGTCCCGTCCCGGTTCGCGGCGACCCGCGCGACGGTCGCCCCACGCGGGTGCGGGCACCGGCGCCCGGCGGCGGATCAGTCGCGCCGGTGGGCGGTGAACCGTCCGTTGCCGCGGCGCTCGACGGTCAGCGGCAGCCCGAACGTCTCCGACAGCGGCTCGGAGGTCATGACCTCGTCCAGGAGCCCCGCGGCGACCACACGCCCTTCACGCAGCAGCAGCCCGTGGCTGTAGTTCGGCGGGATCTCCTCGACGTGGTGGGTGACCAGCACCGACGCCGGGGCGTACGGGTCGTCGGCGAGGTCGGCGAGCCGGGTGACGAGGTCCTCGCGGCCGCCGAGGTCCAGCCCGGCGGCGGGCTCGTCGAGCAGCAGCAGTTCCGGGTCGGTCATCAGCGCGCGGGCGATCAGGGTCCGCTTGCGCTCGCCCTCGGACAGCGTGCCGTACGCGCGCCCGGCGAACCCCGCCATGCCGAGCTGGCCCAGCAGCTGCTCGGCGCGGCCGGTGTCGTCGCGCTCGTACTCCTCGCGCCAGCGCCCGAGGACCGCGTAGCCCGCGGAGACGACGACGTCGGAGACGATCTCGTCGCCCGGGATCCGGACGCCCAGGTTCGCCGAGGTGAGACCGATCCGGGTGCGGAGCTCGAAGACGTTGACCCGGCCCATGCGCTCGCCGAGCACGTGGACGGTGCCGGAGGTCGGGTGCAGCTCGGCACCGGCGAGGCGGAGCAGGGTCGTCTTGCCGGCGCCGTTCGGGCCGAGGACGACCCAGCGCTCGTCGAGTTCCACCCGCCAGTCGACGGCATCGAGCAGGGTGGTGTCGCCGCGGCGGACGGTGGCGCCGTCCATCCCGACGACCACGTCCTCGTCGTCGATCGGGGTGGAAACGGGTGTGACACCGGGCGCGGACGGGGTTCGGGGCGAAGTCACCCCCCTATCCTGGCCGATCGTGCCTGTCTTCCCCCTCGGTGCCCACCCCGACGACCACGGGACCCGCTTCGCGGTCGCCACCACCAGCGCCGAGACCGTCGAGGTGTGCCTGATCGACGGCGCCGCCGACGGTGAGGGCGGTGGTCTCACCGAGCGGCGCGTCGAGCTGCGCGAGCACACCTTCGGCGTGTGGCACGGCCACGTGCCCGGGGTGCGGCCCGGGCAGCGCTACGGCTACCGGGTACACGGCCCCTACCGGCCGTTCGAGGGACTCCGCGCGAACCCGCACAAGATCCTCGTCGACCCCTACGCGGCCCGGATCACCGGCCTGGTGACCGACGTCGTCGCCGCCCGCGGGTGGGACGGCGACCCGATGTCCGGGCGGCCCAGCACCGTCGACTCGCTCGGCTCGGTGCCGCTGTCGGTCGTCACCGCCACCGACGCCGCGCCGCGCCCGCCCCGCCCGGACGTGCCGTGGTCGGAGACGGTGATCTCGGAGATCCACGTGCGCGGCTGGACGAAGCTCCACCCCGAGGTGCCCGAGGCGCACCGTGGCACCTACCTGGGGCTGGCCCACCCGGCGGTGATCGCGCAGCTGCAGCGGACCGGGGTGACGGCCGTCGAGCTGCTCCCGGTGCAGGCCAACGCCCCCGAGCCGCCGCTGCTGGAGCGCGGCGCGTCGAACTACTGGGGCTACGCCACGCTGGGCTTCCTCGCCCCGCACGCCGGCTACGCCTCGGACCCCGGCAACGAGGTCGCGGAGTTCCGCTACCTCGTCGACACCCTGCACGCGGCCGGGATCGAGGTCATCCTCGACATCGTCCCCAACCACACCTGCGAGGGCGGGGTCGGCGGCACCACCCTGTCCTACCGCGGCCTCGACGCGCCGGCGTACTACTCGCTCGGCGGGTCCGGGCACGACGCCGACATCACCGGCACCGGCAACACCCTCGACGCCGGCTCCCCCACGGTGATCCGGTTGGTCTGCGACGCCATGCGGCACTGGGTGCACGCCTACGGCGTCGACGGGTTCCGGATCGACCTCGCCTCGGTGCTCGGCCGCCCGCGGTCGGGCCCGTTCTCCCCGGACTCCGCGCTGCTCACCGCGATCGCCCAGGACCCGACCCTGTCGACGACCAAGTTGATCGCCGAGCCGTGGGACGCGACCGGCGAGGGCTACCGCGTCGGCGGGTTCGGTGTGGCGTGGTCGGAGTGGAACGGCCGTTACCGCGACGCGGTGCGCGACTTCTGGCGCGGCTACGGCGGCGTCGCCGAGCTGGCGTCGCGGCTGACCGGCAGCTCCGACATCTACCAGCTCTCCGGGCGTCGCCCGTGGGCCTCGGTCAACTTCGTCACCGCCCACGACGGCTTCACCCTGCGCGACCTCGTGTCCTACGAGCGCAAGCACAACGAGGGCAACGGCGAGAACAACCGCGACGGCACCGACGACAACCGCTCGCAGAACCACGGCGCCGAGGGCCCGACCGACGACGCCGGCATCCGCGCCGCCCGGCAGGCCACGGCCCGGGCGATGATGGCGACGCTGCTGCTGTCGATCGGCACCCCGATGATCACCGGCGGCGACGAGCGCTGGCGCACCCAGGGCGGCAACAACAACGCCTACTGCCGCGACGACGAGACCTCCTGGGTCGACTGGACCACCACCGACGAGACCACCGCGATGGAGGCGTTCACCGGACGTGTCGCCGCGCTGCGCCGCGAGTCGCCGGTGCTGCACCGCGACCAGTTCTACGTCGACGGCGAGGTGCTCTGGTGGGACCCGACCGGGCGCCCGATGGAGCCCGGCGACTGGCACGACGGCGGCCGCCGCACCCTGGTCGTGCTGCTGGCCGACTACTGGCTGCTCGCGCTGCACGCCGGGGACGAGCCCACCGACTGCGTGCTGCCCAGCGAGCACGGCTTCGACCCGGTCCTGGACTCGACGACCCCCGACGGCGCCCCCGCCGACCCGGCGCCGGTCGACGCCGGAGCCACCGTCGTCCTGCCGCCCCGCTCGGTACACCTGCTGCGCAGCCGCTGACCGGCCCCATCCCGCCGGGTTCCGGGAGCTGGGTCCGGCGGGCCGGGCGGCGTAGGCTCCGCGCATGCCGCGCTACGAGTTCCGCTGCCGCGAGTGCGCCACGACGTTCGAGGTCGACCGGCCGATGGCCGCGTCGTCGGACCCGGCGGACTGCCCGCACGGGCACGCGGACACCGTCAAGCTGCTCTCGACGATCGCGCTCGGCGGCCGGTCCGGTGCCGCGCCCCGGCCCGCGATGACCCCGGCCGGTGGCGGCGGGGGCTGCTGCGGCGGCGGGTGCTGCGGCGGCTGACCCGTGCCGCCGACGGGTCCCGCCCCCTCGGACCGCGGTCCGGCGGGCGGTGGTCCGGCGGGCGGTGGGACGTCGCGGGCGGCCCGGCGCGTCGTGCTCGTGCTCCCGGCCGTCCTGCTGGTCGGTGTCCTGGGCGCGGGCTGTGCGGGTTCCTCCCCGCTCGCCCCGACCCGCGGCGCGGAGACCGCGGCGGGCCCGAGCGCGTCCGCCGACGCCGCACCGTCGGACTCCGCGTCGACCGGCACCGGACCGCCGGTGACGATCGTGCTCGGCAGCCCGGACCGGCCGCAGGCCCGCGGTCTCGGGACCGCGCGGCCGCCGCTGGTCGACCTCGGCGGGGCGAGCTCCACCGTCATCGTCGAGGACCTGACGTGGCAGACCTGGGGCGGCCCGACCGCCACCGGCACCGGGACGGCCGCCTACGCCGCCCCCGGGCAGCCGCTCGCCGCCGCGACCCGGGAACGGGCGACGGTGGTCGCGGCCGACCCGGGCACCTGCGCCGGGCGTCCGGCCTACCGCACGCTGACCTGGTACTTCCCCCAGCACGGCGAGATCCCCGGTGCCCACACCCCGCTGCCCGTCTGCGGCGACTGACCGCCACACCATTGCTGGGCCGAACGGGCGTATTCCGCTCCATCGTGTGACGCACGTCAACACTGCTCCGATACGCCGAGAGCATCTGTCCCCGTGGAACGGGAGTCCACGTGCCCCGAGCGCTCCCCCGTCTTCTCCGTGCCGCCACCGCCGTCGCCGCCGTGGCCACCACCGCTCTGCTCACGACGGCGGCGATCCCCGCCCCGCCGTCGCCGCCGGCCGAGGCGCTCACGGCGCCCGGCCCGGTGCAGGCCCTGCAGGTCTCCCCCGTACCCGGCGGCGGCGCCCGAGGCCTCGGCCTGCAGGTGTCCTGGTCCCCGCCCGTCCGGAACGAGGGCGCCCTGCGCACCCACTACGACGTCGAGGTCCGCGACCACGCGGGCGCCGTCCTCCACTCCGCCTCGACCGAGACCACCACCAGCGCCCCGGTGTACGGCGACTACTGCCTCGCGCCGTTCACGGTGTCGGTGCGCGCGGTGAGCCGCGACGTCGACGAGAGCCGGTCCGAGCCGGGGCCCGCCGTCCTCACCACGTACGGCGAGCAGGCCCCGTGCGCCCTCACGATGTCGATCACCGCGGCCCGCGCCGCCGACGGGCGCGTGCACGTGCGCGCCACCCGCGAGGCGCCGGTCGACCCCTTCGTGTCCGGCCCGTGCACGCTCGCGACGGCCGGCCGGGTGCTCTGGTCGGGCACCTGCGGCGGCGACGCCACCACCCAGGACATCGTGGTCGGCGCGCTGCCCCCGGGACCGCGGGAGCTCGCGCTGACCACCGTCGCCCCGCGGGGTGCGCGCACCACGAGCCGGGCCACGCTGCGCTAGCTAGCCCGCCAGGACGATCCGCCCCAGCTCGACCGACGACGCCAGGTGCGGGTGGTGCGGCAGCACCCGCACCGTGTACCCGGTCAGCCCCGCGTGCGGCAGCGGCACGGCGACCTCCCAGGATCCGTCGCCGCGGTGCTCCATCGCGACGGTCACCGGGTCCGCCAGCTCGTCGGAGGAGTCGACCCGCCCGACGACGGCCTCGACCGTCACGTCCGACGGGTCCAGCCCGGCCAGGTCCACCCCCGCCCGGACCGTTATCGGCGACCCCACGACCGGGGTGTCGGGCAGCCCGGACGCGTCCACACCGGTGATCCGGACGTGGTTCCACGCCTTGTTCAGCCGGGCCCGGAACTGCGCGATGTCGCGGGCGACGGCGTAGTCCGACGCGGCCGCGTCCGCGGCGGCGCGGGCCGCCGGGGTGTACCAGTCCTGCACGTACTCCCGCACCATCCGGGTGGCCTGCACCTTCGGCCGCAGGGTGGTGAGGGTGTGGCGGACCATCTCGACCCAGCGGTGCGGGACACCGTCGACGCGGTCGTAGAACGCCGGGCCGACCTGGGTGGCGATGAGCTCGTAGAGGGCGTTGGCCTCGAGGTCGTCACGCCGGGTCGGGTCCTCGACGCCGTCGGCGGTGGGGATGGCCCAGCCGTTGGCGCCGTCGTAGAACTCGTCCCACCAGCCGTCGCGGATGGACAGGTTCAGCCCGCCGTTGAGCGCGGACTTCATGCCGGAGGTGCCGCAGGCCTCCAGCGGGCGCAGCGGGTTGTTCAGCCAGACGTCGCAGCCCCAGTAGAGGTAGCGGGCCATCGACATGTCGTAGTCGGGCAGGAAGACGATGCGGTGGCGCACGCCGGCGTCGTCGGCGAAGCGCACGATCTGCTGGATCAGCGCCTTGCCGCCGTCGTCGGCGGGGTGCGACTTCCCCGCGACGACGAGCTGCACCGGCCGGTGCGGGTCGAGCAGCAGGCTGCGGAGCCGGTCGGCGTCGCGCAGCATCAGCGTGAGCCGCTTGTAGGTCGGGACCCGGCGGGCGAAGCCGACGGTGAGCACGTCGCGGTCGAAGACGTGGTCGGTCCAGCCCAGCTCTGGCTCGGACGCGCCCCGCTCCAGCCACGCGGCGCGCACCCGGCGGCGGACCTCGTCGACCAGCCGGGACCGCAGCGTGTTGCGCAGGCCCCACACGTCGGCGTCGGACACCTCGGCGGTGCTGCTGCCGGGCTCCCCGAGCAGCTCGGTGACCTGGTGGGCCTCCCAGGTGGGGCCGTGCACGCCGTTGGTGACCGAGCCGATCGGCACCTCCTCGCGGTCGAACCCGGCCCACAGCCCGCCGAACATCTCCCGCGACACCGTCCCGTGCAGCCGGGAGACACCGTTGGCGCGCTGGGCCAGGCGCAGACCCATGTGCGCCATGTTGAACGTCTCCGGATCCTCCTCGGCGCCGAGCGCGAGGAGCCGGTCGGTCGGCAGGCCGGGCAGCAGCCGGTCGGTGAGGTAGTGCCGCACGAGGTCCAGGCCGAACCGGTCGATCCCGGCGGGCACCGGGGTGTGGGTGGTGAACACCGTGCCCGCGCGGACCGCGGCGAGCGCCTCGTCGAAGTCCAGCCCGCCGGACGACGCGGACGCCGTCGCCGGTCCCGCGCCGTTGGACGACACCGCCGAGCCGGTGCACAGCTCGCGGATCCGCTCGCAGCCGAGGAACCCGGCGTGGCCCTCGTTGGTGTGGAAGACCTCCGGCGTCGGGTGCCCGGTGAGCCGGCAGAACGCGCGGACCGCGCGGACCCCGCCGACACCGATCAGGATCTCCTGCTGGATGCGGTGGTTCTGGTCGCCGCCGTAGAGCCGGTCGGTGACCCCGCGCAGGTCGGCCCCGCCGTCGGAGCCGGCGTTCTCCTCGATGTCGGTGTCGAGCAGCAGCAGCGGGACCCGCCCGACCGCGGCCTGCCAGATCCGCGCGTGCAGCGTGCGGTCCCCCGGCATCGCGACCTCGACGAGCTCCGGCGCGCCGGAGGCGTCGGTGAGCAGCTGCAGCGGCAACCCCTGTGGGTCGATCGCCGGATAGTGCTCGAGCTGCCAGCCGTCGAGCGACAGGGACTGACGGAAGTACCCCGACCGGTACAGCAGCCCCACCGCGACGAGCGGAACACCCAGGTCCGAGGCGGCCTTCAGGTGGTCGCCGGCGAGCACGCCGAGACCGCCGGAGTAGTTGGGCAGCACCTCCGAGACGCCGAACTCCATCGAGAAGTACGCGACGGCCGACGGCCTGCCGGCGCCGTCGGCCTCGTCGTACCAGCGCGGCTCGGACAGGTAGGTCTCCAGCTCCGCGGCCCGCTCGGCGACCTCGGCGGCGACCGCGTCGTCGGCGGCGAGCTCGGCGAGCCGCCCGGTGGGGATCTCGCCGAGCAGGCGGACCGGGTCCTGCCCGCTCGCGTCCCAGGCGGCGGGGTCGAGGGAGGCGAACAGGTCCCGGGTCGGCGCGTGCCAGGTCCACCGCAGGTTCGTCGCCAGTGTCTGCAGCGGCGCGAGCGGAGCGGGGAGCTGGGCACGGACGGTGAAACGACGGAGGGCTCTCACGGCCGCGAGGGTAGCCGGGAACACCGACACGCACGCGGTGTCCCGCCCGGCCGGGACGGGGTCCCACCGGTAGGGTCGCACTGCCGCGGGACCGGTGGGTCCGTGCACGTCGAATCGGTTCCGTCCACATCCGTTCCGATCCGTTCACGCCGATGGTCCCGCGGGTGTGGCGACAGGTGACGTGGCGGCGTCAGACTGACCGTCTCGACTCTGGTGGGACTTCTACCGACGGTGACAATTTCCTGGGGGTGCAGCCGATGACCGGTCGGCTCGGAATCGACGACGTGACCCCGTTCGTGGAGAGCGGAGACCCGGCCAAGGCCGTGGTCGGCGAGGTCGTCCCGATCCGGGCGACCGTGTGGCGGGAGGGACACGACGCCGTCGCGGCGAACGTCGTGTTCACCCCGCTGTCGGCCGACGGGACGCCGGGCGACGCGCAGTACGTGCGGATGCAGCCCGACGGGGTGGGCACCGACCGCTTCGTGGCCTGGGTCCGCCCCGACGCCGAGGGTCGCTGGACCTTCCGCGTCGACGCGTGGAGCGACCCGTGGGCGACCTGGCGCTCGGGCGTGGAGAAGAAGATCGCCGCGGGACAGACGGCCGAGGAGCTGGCCAACGACCTCGAGGTCGGCGCCCGGCTGCTCGCCAGGGTGGGGCGTCGCCCGGCCGAGAAGGACAGCCGCGACCTGCTGCTCGGCGCCGCGAACACGCTGCGGGACACCGCGCTGCCGCTGCGCGCGCGGGTCGCCCCGGCCCTGTTCGACGCCGTCGTCGCGATCATGACCGAGCGCCCGGTCCGGGAGCTCATCACCCGCGGCCCGGAGCGGACGATCTTCGTCGACCGGCCCCGCGCGCTGTACGGCTCCTGGTACGAGTTCTTCCCGCGCTCCACCGGCGGGCGGGACGAGACCGGCCGGCCGGTGCACGGCACGTTCGCGACGTCGTCGAAGGAGCTCGACCGCGTCGCGCGGATGGGCTTCGACGTCGTCTACCTGCCGCCGATCCACCCGGTCGGCACGGTGCACCGCAAGGGCCGCAACAACTCCACCCACGCCGAGCCGGGCGACGTCGGCTCCCCGTGGGCGATCGGCTCGGCCGCGGGCGGGCACGACGCGATCGACCCCGAGCTGGGCGACTTCGACGACTTCGACGCGTTCGTCGCGCGGGCGAACGAGCTGGGCATGGAGGTCGCACTCGACCTGGCGCTGCAGTGCGCCCCGGACCACCCGTGGGTCACCGAGCACCCGGAGTGGTTCACCGTCCGCCCGGACGGCACCATCGCCTACGCGGAGAACCCGCCGAAGCGCTACCAGGACATCTACCCGCTGAACTTCGACCGCGACCCGGCGGGCATCTACGCCGAGTGCCTGCGCGTGGTGCTGAAGTGGGTCGAGCACGGGGTGACGATCTTCCGCGTCGACAACCCGCACACCAAGCCGCCGAACTTCTGGCACTGGCTGATCTGGGAGGTCAAGCGGACCCACCCGGAGGTGCTGTTCCTGGCCGAGGCGTTCACCCGCCCGGCCCGGCTGTTCGGGCTCGCGCGGCTGGGCTTCACCCAGTCCTACACGTACTTCACGTGGCGGACGGAGAAGGAGGAGCTCGCCGACTTCGCGACGATGCACGCCGAGCACGCCGACGAGTGCCGTCCGAACCTGTTCACCAACACCCCGGACATCCTGCACGAGTCGCTGCAGACCGGCGGCCCGGCGATGTTCGCGATCCGGGCCACCCTGGCCGCGACGATGTCGCCCACCTGGGGCGTCTACTCCGGCTTCGAGCTGTACGAGGGCACCCCGGTCAAGCCGGGCAGCGAGGAGTACCTGGACTCGGAGAAGTACGAGCTGCGTCCGCGGGACTTCGAGTCCGCCCTGAACCAGGGGCGCTCGCTGGAGCCGTACATGACCCGGCTCAACGAGATCCGCCGCGCCCACCCGGCGCTCCAGCAGCTGCGCGAGATCCACTTCCACGAGGTGGACAACACGAACATCATCGCGTACTCGAAGCTGGACCCGTCCACCGGCGACCAGGTGCTCGTGGTCTGCACGCTGGACCCGGCGGCCCCGCAGCAGGGCACCCTCAAGCTGGACATGCCGGCGCTGGGGCTGCGGTACACCGACGTCGTCGAGGTGCACGACGAGGTGTCGGGCGAGAGCTACCGCTGGGGCGAGTACAACTTCGTGCGGCTGGTTCCGACCGACCACGTCGCGCACGTGATCGCGCTGCCGGCGCAGCCCCCGCTGCTCTGAGCCCCACCCCTCGTCGCATGAACGGGCCCCTCGTACGAGGGGCCCGTTCATGCGGTAGGGCTCAGGCGGCTCCCGCGTCCTCGGCCGGGGGCTCCAGGACCACGGCGGTCGCCCGGAACGGGGCCATCCCGATCCGGAACCCGTTGAGGTCGTCGACGGTGCCGACGGTCTCGCCGGAGAACAGGTCGGTGACCGTCGCGCCCGGCGCCAGGTGCTCGGACCGCACGAACGCGTCCACCTGCTCGTCGGCGAAGTTCAGGACGGTCACGCTGGTCCGGTCGTCGTCGAGCAGGTGCACCATCACCAGCAGGCCGCGGTGCGACACGTCCGGCACGTCGACCTGGCGGGCCGTCGCCACCCCGGAGCGCTTGCGCACGGCCAGGATCGCCTGCATCTGGCGGACGAAGCTGGTCTCCTCGGTCAGCTGGTCGGGCAGCGACCCGTAGAGGCTGCGCCCGCGGGGCATCCCCGACGAGGACCGCTCGGCGTCCGGCCGGTGCCCCATCAGGTCGTGCGCCGGCCGCGAGATCCACCGGGTGTCCCCGGAGTTCAGCAGGTCCGAGACCGAGTCCGGCGGCAGCGTCAGCATGCCCAGCAGGTCCCAGCCCGACAGCGCGAACACCCCGGGCTGGAAGGCGTTGAACATGACCAGCAGCAGGTGCACCCGCCGGATGCGCTCGACGTCGTCGGGGCCGATGTCGTCGAGCGCGGAGATGCCGAGCGAGGCGGCGATGACGGTCGCGGTGGTGCAGGCGATCCCGTTCGTCGTGAAGATCAGGTTGTACGGCGCGTCCGGTCCGGTGAGGACGTCGCACAGGTCGCGGCGGATCGTGTCGGCCAGATCCCCGCCGCGCATGTCCTCGCCGCGGAAGTGGAAGAGCTCGTCGGTGTGGCCCGCGGTCCAGTGCACGAGCTCGTAGGTCAGCTCGTCGTGGTTCTGCAGCGCGTGCACCAGCGACGCCGGGTCGACGCCCAGATCCAGCGCGGTGCGCAGGGTCAGCCGCAGGAACTCGGTGTCGGAGGTCGCGAGCGCGTGGTGGTAGGCGGGGCGGTTGATGAAGTCGTAGGACAGGTCCGCGCCCGCCTCGGAGGTGACCTTGATGTCGTCGACGGTCAGGTTCAGTTCCTGGAAGGTGAACCCGCCGACCTTGCGCACCATGCTCGCGATGAGGTGGTTCGCGGCCTCCGACAGCGGGTGCCCCTCGGACCAGCCGGGGTTCCCGGAGCCCGCCTTCTCCACGCCGAGGAAGCCGTTCGCGTCCAGGCGCAGCGCACCCGAGCCGAGGTCGGCCAGCGAGTGCAGGGCGTCGCCGATGACCATCCGCATGCCCGCGAAGGTCGGGTCCAGCCAGTTGACCGACGGCTGGCCGTCCTTGAAGTAGTGCAGGTACACCCAGCGCCGCACGACGCCGTCGACGCCGGTGACCTCGCCGGTCGCCGACCAGTTGGTCTCCTTCACGCCCTCGCGGTAGAAGATGACCCGCTGCAGCCGGCCGACGATGTAGCCGGCCTTCTCCAGTGCCTCCTCGGTCGCGGCGTCGAGGTTGGCCGAGTCCTTCCCCGGCGGTACGTCCGGCAGCATCCCCCAGTCGGACTGCTCGATCTCGACCATGTGGTAGATGCCCGGGTAGTCGCCGTAGGCGAGCTCGGCGAGCCGGAAGTCCGGGCCCTTGCCGGTGTGGCCGGGGACGATGTCGTCGATGATCGTGCCGCCGTGCCAGGTGGCGGTCGCGCACATCGCGCGGAACTCGTCCTCGGTGCCGAAGGCCGGGTCGAGCTCGTTGGAGATGCGGTCGAAGTGGCCGTCGACGCTCGGGGTGGGCTGCCAGCCCGAGAGTCCGCCCGCCTTCTTCACCGGCCCGGTGTGGACACCCTCGATGCCGATCGTCTCGAACGCCTGCCACAGCGCCTCGTCGCCCAGCGCCGCCAGGAACGACTCGCCGGAGGCGGTGATCAGCGAGATCGGGTAGGCGGTGAACCACACCGACGCCGTCTCGACCGCGTGCCGCGGGCCGGGGCTGGCGTAGGGGTTCTGCCACATCGAGCCCTGCCCGGAGAACTGGCGGGCCAGCTCGTCGGCGTGGCCGAGCATCGACTGGGACAGCAGCCACGACACGTAGACCGGGTTCTCCCCCGACGCCGGACCGTCCTGCGACACCGACCGGCGCCGCACCGTGGACCGCACCCGGGCGCGGTGACGCAGCGTCCGCGGACGCGCCTCGTGGTAGTACTCGGCGAAGTTCACGTCCGGTGGCTCCGGGACGTGCTCGGCCTCGGCGGGCACCGGTTCGACGGCGGCGAGCGGATCGGCCGGTGCGATCCGGGCCTGGGTCTCCGGGATCGTCGGGGGGATGTCGGCCTTCGGCTCTCGCTCGGTCACGCCGCCGGTCCTCCGGTCGCTGTGGGGGGCAGGTCAGGGCAGGTTCTGGGCATGTCCGGCCCACGGTGCGCCCTGTGACGGCGATCCGCACGCGGGCGCGTGCGCACCGTCGCGGGGTACCCGCGGGCACCACGTCCAGTATGGGTTTCCCGGCACGGGGATGCCGGACAGAAGCGTGATCACCGCCCGTGACCAACGGGTGGTCGATCCGACACGGACAGTACCGCCCACCCGACCTCCTGACCCGGCCGGGTCGGCCTGTCCCGGTTAGGGTTTTCGCCTGCGGGCCCGGGTGGCACCGACCGGTACCCCGACGTGGTGCGGGCGGTGGCCGCGACCGGTCCGCGGTGGTGTTCACAGGCCGGGCGGACGCCCGGCAGGAGGGGGACGACGCGTGCGGCCGACCGGAGCTTCCGAGGACCTGACGGCGCTCCCGGGCCTGTTGCGCGACTGGCTGCCCGGGCGTCGCTGGTTCGCGGAGAAGGGGCGCCCGCTGACCGGTGTCGCCGTCGCGTCGCGGCACCCGCTGCCCGACGCCGAGGGTGTCACCGGGCTCGAGGTGCTGGTCCTCGCGGTGTCCTTCGCCGACGGTCCGGACCGGCACTACCAGCTGCTCCTGGCCCGCGCCCCGCACGCCCCGGCCGGGGCCGCCCCGATCGGCGACCACGACGGGCAGGTCCTCTACGACGGCCTGCACGACGGGCGCGTCACCGCGCTGCTGCTGCGGCTGATCGCCGAGGGCGCGGCCGTCGGTGACCTGTCGTTCGTGCCCGAGCCGGGCGCGGACCTGCCGCTGACCGAGACCGGCCGCGTCGTCGACGCCGAGCAGTCCAACACCTCCGTCCGCTGGGGCGAGCGCTCCATCCTCAAGGTCTACCGGCGCCTGTCCCCCGGTCTGAACCCCGACCTGGAGCTGCACCGGGCGCTGCGCGCGGCCGGGTCGACGTCGGTCGCGGCGCTGCAGGGCGGGATCGAGGGTGTCCTCGACGGCGAGCCCGCCACCTTCGCGCTGCTGCAGGAGTTCGCGGCCGGCTCGCACGACGGCTGGGAGCGGGCCACCGCGGCGGTCCGCGACCGGACCGACTTCACCGGCGACGCCCGCGCGCTCGGTGAGGCGCTCGCCGACGTGCACGTCGCGCTGCGCGCCGAGCTCGGCACCGCCGAGGCCGACCCGCGCGAGCTGGCGGCGTACTGGACCCGGCGGTGCGCCGAGGTCGCCGACCAGGTGCCGGTGCTCGCCCCGCACGTGCCCGCGATCCGCGCCGTCTACGACGAGGTGGCCGCGCTGGGCGCGCCCGTTGTCGTGCAGCGGGTGCACGGCGACCTGCACCTCGGGCAGACGCTGCGCCGCCCGGACGGCCGCTGGCTGGTCATCGACTTCGAGGGCGAGCCGGCCGCCTCGCCCGAGGAGCGCCGCGCGCCGGACTCCGCGGTGCGCGACGTCGTCGGGATGCTGTTCTCCTTCGACTACGCCGCCTTCCACCACCTGCTGACCCGGTCCGACACGCCCGGGGCAGGTCTCGGTTCGGACACCACCGAGGCACGCCTCGCTCACGACTGGTCGGCCGCGAACCGTGACGCGTTCTGCGCCGGCTACGCCGCGCGCGCCGGTGAGGACCCGCGCGCGCACGCCGCGCTGCTGCGCGCCTACGAGCTGGACAAGGCCGTCTACCAGGTGCTCTACGAGACCCGCAGCCGTCCGACCTGGCTGCCGATCCCGCTCACCGCGATCGCGCGCGGCACCGCTTAGCACGTCCGGGCCGTCGGCGACACCCGGTGGTCACCGGACCTTCCCGCCGACGACGCCGGGGCGACGCCCGACTCCCCGGGCGGCCTGGCGCGGGATCGTGGAATCCTCCCCGACCAGGAGGACACCCACCGTGAGACGACCACCCCCCACCCGGCCCGAGGACCTCTCGTGACCCCGGCCGGTCTGCTCGGTGCGGACGGTCTGGACGGCGTCCTGGGCCTCGTCCAGCGCCCCGACGGGCCCACGCTCGGCGTGACGCTGGCCGTGCTCTTCCTCGGTGTGCTGGTGGAGGGGCCGGTCGTCAGCGTCGTCGCGGGCTCGCTCGCGGGCGCCGGGCTGCTCGACTGGTGGGTGGTGTGGCTGGTGGCGTTCGCCGCCGACGTCGTCGCCGACACCGCCTTCTACGTCCTCGGGCGCGGCGGGCGCCGACCTGCCATCGCTCCGCTGCTGGTCCGGCTGGGTCTGACCGAGCGTCGCTGGGACGCACTGCGCGCGAAGGTGGGGGGCCGTCCGGGCCGGTTGGTGCTGGGCGCGAAACTGGTGGACGTCGGCGCGATCCCCGCGTTCCTGGCCATCGGCCTGGCCGGGGTGTCGTACCGGCGATTCGTGGCCTGGGTGGTCCCGCTGACGGCGGTGCGTTCGGCACTGCTGGTCGGGATCGGCTGGGTGGTCGGGGGCCGGTTCGCCGCGGAGCTGGCCGACCGGCCGTGGATCATCGTGGCGGTGGGGCTGGGCGTGGGCCTGGTGCTCGTGGCCGGGCGCGCGCTGTGGGTGCGTGCCAGGACCTCGCGGAAGGAGAACGTGTGCGCGTCCTGATCGGGGCCGACACCTGGGCACCGGACGTCAACGGGGCCAGCTACGCCGGACAGCGGCTGGCGGCCGAGCTCGCCGCCCGCGGGCACGAGGTGCACGTGGTCGCACCGTCGCGCGGCCTGCGCAGCCTCCCGCCGCGCCGGGTCGGGCCGGTGACCGAGCACCGGGTCCGCTCCTGCCGCGTCCCCAAGCCGCCGGACTTCCGGCTCTGCCCGCCGCCCGGGCTGCGCCGGACCTGCCGCGCGATCCTGCGCCGGGTCCGGCCCGACGTCGTGCACGTGCAGAGCCACATGGTGCTGGGCCGGATGCTGCTCACCGCGGCCGCCGACCTCGGCGTCCCGTCGATGGCGACCACGCACATGATCCCGGAGAACATCATCCCGGCGATCAGCTTCCTGCACCTGCCGGAGTCCGGGCTCAAGAAGCTGTTCTGGTGGGACGCGGTGCGCGTGCTCAGCCGGGCCGGACTGGTCACCGCGCCCACCCCGCTGGCCGCGTCGATGGCCGAGCAGGGCGGCGTCCCCGGCCCGGTGCTGCCCGTGTCCAACGGCCTGGACCTGGGCCGCTTCCGGCCCGACACCACCGGTCGCGGGCCCGCGTTCCGCGCCCGGCACGGCATCGCCGAGGGCGTGCCGCTGGTCGGCTTCGTCGGGCGGCTGGACCGGGAGAAGCACGTCGACGAGCTGGTCCGCGCCACCGCGCTGCTGCGCGCCGGTGCCGTGCCCGACGCGCAGCTGGTCGTCGTCGGCGACGGCGAGGAGCGGGCCCGGCTGGGCGCCCTGGTCCGCGCCGAGCACCTGGAGCACGCGATCACCTTCACCGGCCGGCTCACCGACGACGAGATCCCCGACGTCTACCCGGCCCTGGACGTGTTCGTGAACGCCGGCACCGCCGAGCTGCAGAGCCTGGTGACGCTGGAGGCGATGGCGACCGGGAAGCCGGTCGTCGCCGTCGACGCGGGTGCGCTGCCGCACCTGGCCCGCCCCGGGGTGAACGGCTGGCGCTACCCGCACGGCGACGTCGCCGCGCTCGCCGACCGGCTGGCCCGGGTGCTCGACGACCCCGACGGCGCGGCCGAGCTGGGGGCCGCGAGCCTGCAGATCGCCTCCGAGCACTCGCTGGCGGCGACGGTGGACACCTTCGAGGAGCTGTACCGGACGAAGGCCCGCCCGGTCGTGCCGGTGCGCGCGTTCCGCTCGGCACGCCGCGCCCGCCGGCACGCGGACACCCGGCGGTGACCGCGACGCCGTCGCCCGCCCTCGCGGTGGCCTCTCCCGTGCACGTCGTCGACGGCGCGCCCACCGTCGTGCACACCCTCGGGGACCCGGACGGGGCGCCGGTGCTGGCGCTGCACGGGCTGCGCGGCAGCCACCACGGGCTCGCGCCGCTGGCGTCGCGACTGGCCGGGTACCGCGTCGTCGTGCCGGACCTGCCCGGGTTCGGGGCGTCGCCGCCGTTCACCGACCGCACCCACGACGTCGACGGCTACGCCCGCTGGGCCTCGGCGCTGCTCGCCGACCTCGGCCCGGACACGGTGCTGCTGGGGCACTCGTTCGGGTCGATCGTGGCCGCGGCCGTCTGCGCCGCCGCCGCGACCACCCCGCGGGCGCTGGTCCTGGTCAACCCGATCGCCGAGCCCGCCTCGGGCGCCGGCGGCGTCACCGGCCTCGGGACGGCCGCCACCGCGTTGCTGCACTCCGGTGCCGCCCGGCTCGGCCTCGACGACCTGCTGCGCCACCGGCTGCTCGCCGACGCCGCGACCGTCTCCATGACCACCACCCGCGACCCGCTGCTGCGTCACTGGATCGCCGACGAGCACCGCGCCCACTTCGGCACCTTCGCCACGACGGCGTCGCTGCTGGAGTGCCTCCGCGCCGCCGGTTCCGGCTCGGTGCGGCCCTGGGCGCCCCGGATCACGGTGCCGACACTGCTGCTGGCCGGGGCCCGCGACCGGGTCGCCCCACCGGCCGGGCAGCACGCGCTCGCCGCCGCCTTCCCCGACGCCCGGCTGGTCCTGCTGCCGCGCACCGGCCACCTCGTGCACTACGAGGCCCCGGCGTGGGCGGCCCGCGAGATCCGGGGTTTCGTGGCGCGGTGAGGGTGCTCGTCGACTGCCGCTACATCCGTCCCGGACGCCCGGACGGCATCGGCCGCTACACCACCGGGCTGGTCCGCGCGCTGGACCGGATCGCCCCGGTGGAGCTGCTGGTGTCCGACCCGCGCCAGCGCGACGGGCTGCCCGACCGGCCCGCGCACACCCTGCCCGCCCCGACCGGGGCCGGGGAGCCGCTGGTCGCGCGGCGGGTGAACCGGATCGTCGCCGGGTCACCCGATGCGGTCGTCTTCAGCCCGATGCAGACGATGGGCACGCTCGGACGCCGCTACGCGGTGGTGCTCACGGTGCACGACCTCATCTACTACCGGCACCCGGCGCCGCCGCCGTGGCTGCCCGCGACGGTGCGGGCGGTGTGGCGGGCCTACCACCTGTCGTGGTGGCCGCAGCGACTGCTGCTGGCCGGCGCCGACGCCGTCGCATGCGTGTCCGGCGCGACCGCGGGCCTGGTCGCGGCGCACCGGCTGTCCCGCCGCGAGGTCGCCGTCGTCCCGGACGCCACCGACTTCCACCTGCCGCCCGGCACGCCGACGCGGTCCCGGCCGCCGGGGAACCGGATCGTCTACGCCGGGTCGTTCATGCCCTACAAGGACGTCGCGACCCTGGCCCGGGCCGCGGCCCGGTTGCCCGGCCACGAGCTCCACCTGATCTCCCCCGTCCCGACCGGGGTGCGCGCGGAGCTGGCGCGGCTCGCCGCGCCGGCCCGGCCGGTGTTCCACGACGGCGTCGACGACGACGACTACCGCGCCCTGCTCGACGGCGCCACCGCGCTGGTCTCCGCCTCCCGCGACGAGGGGTTCGGGCTCCCGGTGCTGGAGGCCATGGCGCGGGGCTGCCCCGTCGTCGTCACCGACATCCCGGCCTTCCGCGAGGTCGCGGGCGACGCCGGGGTGTTCGTCGCGCCGGGCGACGACGCCGGGTTCGCCGCCGCCGTGCGCGCGCTGGACACGACATGGACGCAGCGCTCCGACGCGGTGCGCGCCCGGGCCGCCGAGCAGACCTGGGACGGCGCCGCCGGCGCGCTGCAGGCGGTCCTGGAACGGGCGCTGGCCCGTCACCGGCGCCGGCGCGGGCGGGGATGACGCACCCCCGCTCACGCTCGACTGCGATCCGGCAACACTGTGCGACCGCACGCGGCGGGCGTTCGTCACCCGCAGTACGGTTCCGCAGTGACCTCCGAGGAGACCCGAGCGACCCGCTCCGAGACCGATGCGTACGCACCGGACCAGGCGACGACCGACCGGCTCCTGGGCGGTGCCCACCACGACCCCCACTCGGTGCTCGGCGCGCATCCGCACGTCGACGGCACCGTGGTCCGTGTCCTGCGGCCGCACGCCGTCTCGGTGACGGTGCTGCCCAACGGTGACCGCGCGCAGGCCTGCGAGCTGACCAGGGTGCACGACGCCGGACTGTTCTCCGGCCTCGTCCCCGGCTCCGGCGGCGACTACCGGCTGCTCGTGACCTACGGCGACGGCGCCGGCGGCACGACCGAGCAGACCGTCGACGACCCGTACCGCTGGCTGCCGACGCTCGGCGACATGGACCTGCACCTCATCGGCGAGGGACGGCACGAACGCCTGTGGGACGTCCTCGGCGCACACGTCCGGGACTACGACACCCCCTCCGGCCCGGTCTCCGGGACCAGCTTCGCCGTCTGGGCGCCGAACGCCCGCGGTGTGCGGGTCACCGGTGACTTCGACGGCTGGGCCGGTTGGGCGCTGCCGATGCGCTCGCTGGGCAGCTCCGGCGTCTGGGAGGTGTTCCTGCCCGGCGTCGGCGTCGGCGACCGCTACAAGTTCCGCATCCTGGGCCCCGACGGCCGGTGGCGGGACAAGGCCGACCCGATGGCCTTCGCCACCGAGATCCCGCCGCAGACGGCGTCGGTCGTGACCCGTGACGTCCACGAGTGGACCGACGACGCGTGGATGGCCGACCGCGCCCGGCGCCGCCCGCACGCGGAACCGATGAGCGTCTACGAGATGCACCTCGGCTCCTGGGTGCCGGGGCTGGACTACCGCGAGATCGCCGAGCGGCTGGTGGCCTACCTGGACACCACCGGGTTCACCCACGTCGAGCTGCTACCGGTGGCCGAGCACCCGTTCGGCGGGTCCTGGGGCTACCAGGTGACCTCGTACTTCGCCCCGACCTCGCGGTTCGGCACGCCCGACGACTTCCGGTACTTCGTCGACCGGCTGCACCGCGCGGGCTACGGCGTGATCGTCGACTGGGTGCCCGCGCACTTCCCGCGCGACGAGTGGGCGCTGGCCCGCTTCGACGGCACGGCCTGCTACGAACACGCCGACCCGCGCCGCGGCGAGCAGCCCGACTGGGGCACGCTCGTGTTCGACTTCGGCCGCAACGAGGTCCGCAACTTCCTCGTCGCGAACGCGCTGTACTGGCTCGAGTCGTTCCACATCGACGGCCTGCGCGTCGACGCCGTCGCCTCGATGCTCTACCTGGACTACTCCCGCGCCGACGGCCAGTGGCTGCCCAACGTCCACGGTGGCCGGGAGAACCTCGACGCGGTGGCGTTCCTGCAGGAGATGAACGCGACCGTCTACCGGGAGCACCCGGGTGTCGTCACGATCGCCGAGGAGTCCACCGCCTGGCCGGGCGTCACCCGGCCCACCTACATGGGCGGTCTCGGGTTCGGGCTCAAGTGGAACATGGGCTGGATGCACGACACGCTCGACTACACCGGGCGCGACCCCATCCACCGCAGCTACCACCACAACCAGATGACCTTCTCGCTGATGTACGCGTTCAGCGAGAACTACGTGCTGCCGATCAGCCACGACGAGGTCGTGCACGGCAAGGGGTCGCTGTGGACCCGGATGCCCGGCGACGACTGGAACAAGGCCGCCGGGGTCCGCGCACTGCTGGCCTACATGTGGGCGCACCCGGGCAAGCAGCTGCTGTTCATGGGCGGCGAGTTCGGGCAACCGCGCGAGTGGTCCGAGCAGCGGTCGCTGGACTGGCACCTGCAGAGCGACGACCCGCTGCACGGCGGGATCACCACCCTCGTCGGGGACCTGAACCGGACCTACCGCGCGCAGTCCGCGCTGTGGTCGCGCGACACCACCCCGGACGGCTTCGGCTGGATCGACGCCAACGACGCGCAGGGCAACGTGTTCTCGTTCCTGCGCCACGGCGTCGACGCCGAGGGCCGCGCCACCGTGCTGGCCTGCGTCGCGAACTTCTCCGGCTCCCCCCGCGAGGACTACCGGGTGGGGCTGCCGTTCGCCGGGAACTGGACCGAGGTCGTCAACACCGACGCGTCGGCCTACGGCGGGTCCGGGGTGGGCAACCTCGGGCGGGTCAGGGGCGAGCAGGTCATGTGGCACGGCCAGCCCGCGTCGGCGGTGCTGCGGCTCCCGCCGTCGGGTGTGCTGTGGCTCGTGCCGGAGGAGACCGGCGGCCCGGTGCTGTCCGCCCCGGCGCAGGAGGCGGCCCCGGCCGCGACGGTCCCGCCGGCGCTGCCGGCCGCCGCGCTGCCCGACGAGCCGGAGGACACCGACGTCGAGGCACCGGTGACCCCGGACGACGACCTGCGGGTCTCCGCCGCCCCGGCGGACCCGGCCGGCCTCGTCGACCCGGGGCCGGACGACTCGCAGGACGTCCCGGGCGCCGATCCGGTCTCCACCTCGGTCGCGCCCGCGCCCGGCACCGTCGGTGTCCGGGCGGTGCGCACCGGCACGTTCGTCAACGGGAGCTCCGGGACGGGCGCGTCGGACACCGGGACCACCGCCGGCGACTGACCTCGGCCACCCGCGACCGGCCCCTCGCCGGGCCGGTCGCGGTCAGCGGTCGGTGGTGCAGGGTCTCTCGCCGGGCCGGTCGCGGTCGGCGGAGTGACGGGTGTGGCGGGCCCCCGCACCGGCGCGGTGGGGGCCGGCCGGGCTCGGTCGTCCCGTCACGGTGTCGTCCACCGGTGGTCGGTCGCCCCGGGCCGGTGGCCTGCTGGGGGATGGTTCGTCGTCGGGGCCGATCCACACGCGTGCCATCGGCTCACCCCGTCACGCGCCGGTCGCCGGGTACCGCCAGTACCGCCAGGGCCCCCAGCGCGGCGACCGCCCCGAACGCGAAGAAGCCCCACGGGTAGGCGAGGCCCGCGGTGAGCAGCACACCGCCGAGGAGGGGCCCGCAGATCGCGCCGAGCCGGCCGATCCCGCTGGCCGCCCCGAGCGCCGAGGCCCGGGCGTGGTCCGGGTAGTGCCGGCTGACGAACGCGTAGACGAGCACCTGCGAGCTGAACACGAACACGCCCGCGAGCAGGACGCTGACGTAGATCCCGCCGCCGGGCAGCGGCACCGCGAGCAGCGCCAGGAAGACCGCGCCCGCGGCGAACCAGCCGACCGTCGCCGTGCGCAGCCCGATCCGGTCGGCGACCCGGCCCGCGACGAGCAGACCGACGATCGCGCCGACGTTCAGTACGAGCAGCTGGGCCAGCGCCGCGTCGAGCCCGTACCCGGCGACCCGCATGATCTGCGGCAGCCAGGTGTTGAGGCCGTAGACCAGCAGCAGCCCCATGAACGAGGCGACCCAGAACGCCACCGACGAGCGCAGGTAGCCGTCGCGGACGAGCTGGGCGACCGGGTTGCGCGACCGCGGCCCGGCCGGTGCGGCCGTCGCGCGGGCCTCGGCGGGCAGCGTGTCCGGCAGGTACCGGGCCAGCAGCGGGACCAGCACGATCGCCGGGAGCGCGCCGAGCACGAACATGGGCCGCCAGCCCCAGACCGGGATGACCAGGATCCCGAGCAGCGAGGTCGCGACGGCGCCGACGTGGTAGCCGGTCATCAGGGTCGTGGTCGCGCTGCCGCCGCGCCCGGGCCTGCTGTGCTCGTTCACCATCGCCAGCGCCACCGGCAGCACCCCGCCCAGGCCGAGCCCGGCCAGGAAGCGCAGCGCGCCGAACGTCCACGGACCGGTCGCGACCGCGCACAGCAGCGTCAGCACGGAGAACGCGACGACGGTCGCCAGCATCGCCCGGCGCCGTCCGACGAGGTCGGCGAGCGGGCCCGCCGAGAGGGCGCCGGCCATCACACCGAGCAGCCCGGCGGTGGACACCAGCGACGCCGTCGCCGGGGTCAGGCCCCAGGCGGGCTCCTCCAGCAGCGACGGCAGCACGACGCCGAGCACCACCAGGTCGAAGCCCTCGAGCGCCACCGCCGCCCAGCACAGTGGGGCCACCCAGCCCCCGTGGCGGACGGCGTCGGGGGCGGTGGTGGGTCCGCGGGCGGGGTCGGGCCGTGACGTCTGCGCCATCCGGGAGCCTCCTTGCGTCTCGGGTGGCGCGGAGTCTGGACCGTCAGGCCGGTGCGCGGGCCGACTCTTCCGCAGAGCGGAAGGACCCGCCGGGAACCGGTCCGGTCGCCGGACGCAGCAGCGACCACCAGGTCACCAGGAGCACCGCCGTGTAGAGCGCCCGCCCGAGCGGGGTCGCCCAGCCGCCGTCGGCCCACAGGTCCGACCAGCTCACCGGGACGACGGCGAGACACCCGACCGCGACGACGACCCGGCGGCGGGTGTCCCCCGCCTCCCCGGACGCGACGAGCGCCAGCAGCCCGGGCACGAGCAGCAGCAGGTAGTTGTGCCAGGCGATCGGCGCGGCCAGCAGACCGGTGGCGAGCACCGCGAACAGCGCCGTCCCGCCCGGGTCGGTGCCCGCGGCCGGGCCCGCTCCGTACCGGCGGGTACGCCGCCCGAGGTGGACGAGCGTGCCGACCGCGACCCCCGCGCCCACGAGGGTCCCGACGACGGTCGGGATCCCCCAGCGCAGCGCCTGGCCCGGGAGCGACGCGTTGTCCGGGGTGGGGCCGACCGGCTCGGCCAGCGCCATCGCCAGCCACTGGAACGCCGTCGGCCACCCGGCGACGGCGACGCCGACGAGCGTCGCGACCGCCGCGGCGGCGATCCCGGCCGCGAACGGCCGCCACCGGGCCTGCACGGCGGGGAGCAGCAGCACCGGCGCGAGCGAGGGCTTGAGGGCGACCGTCACGCCGTAGCAGGCGGCGGCCAGCAGCGGGTGCCCGCGCCGTTCGGCGACCCAGCCCGCGGTCAGCCCGGCCAGCAGCAGCGGATAGATCTGGCCCAGCAGCAGCGTCCCGTGCAGCGGCGACGACGCCAGCACCACCACGAGCGCGCCGGTCGTCCAGCGGCGGCCCAGCCGCAGCTCCCGGCAGACCAGCAGCACCGACCCGGCGACGAGCAGCACCGACAGCGCCGTCAGCAGCCGGTAGCCGCTGACCGGGTCGAGCAGGGCCAGCGGCGCGAGCAGCACCGACAGCAGCGGCGGGTTGAGGTTGTGCAGGCGGGCGCCGGTGTCGTAGATCGCGGCGCTGCCCGGGCCGTGCCGGACCAGCGCGTACGCCGAGGCCCGGAAGGTGTCGAAGTCGACGTGCATCCGCGCGATGTCGGTCGCCGGGATCCAACGCAGCAACGGCGGGCCGCCCAGCAGGAACAGCAGTGCCGCGGTCACCAGCGCGGCGACGGCGACGACCGGCGCCACCGGACGGGCGAGGCGGTGCACGGCGGCGCGCACCGTGCGCGCCCGTCGCGCCGTCCGCCCGGTCCACCCCGTCCGCACGGGGTCCGCCGCGGCGGGGCCCGGCCGGAGGTCCGCGGTCATTGCGTGTCCCGCCGACCGGCCGATGCCGACCCGGTCCTCGTGGGCACCGTCTCCGGCGGCCGCGGGGTCCGCAGGCGGACCTCCGGCGGCCGGTGGGTCATCGGGGCGGGGTCCGGCTCAGAACAGGGCGCGGGCGAGCGCGCGCCGGGCCGTGGCGACCCGCGGGTCGTCGGCCGGGAAGAGCTCGAAGAGCCCGACGAGGTGCCCGCGGGCCCGGTCACGGTCCTCGCCCCCGGTCCGGGCGACGGTGCCGACCAGCCGGGTGAAGGCGGCCTCGACCCGGTCGGCGGCCAGCTCGGCGTCGGCCGCGGCGAGCTGGGCGTCGACGTCGTCGGGCGCGGCGTCGGCCCGCTCGATCGACGACGGGTCGGCCTGCTCGGCGCGGGCGAGGAAGCGGACCTGCGCCAGCGCCGCCTTCGCCTGCTCGTTGGCGGGCTCGGTGTCGAGGATCGCGGTGTAGGCGGCCTCGGCGGCGGCGTAGTCACCCTGTTCCAGGGCGTCCTCGGCGGCGGTGAAGCGCGGGTCCTCGGGCTCCTCGACGGGCTCGTCCGAACCGGCCGCGGCCGCCCGGCGCTCCCCCTCGGCGATGGCGGGCATCCGGTCGCGCAGCGCGTCGAGCAGGGACTTCACCCACTCGGCGACCCGGTCCCCGGGGATCGCGCCGTTGACCGCGTCGACCGGCTGACCGCCGACGAGCACGACCAGCATCGGGACCTGCTGCACGCCGAAGGCCTGGGCGACCCGGGGCTGGGTGTCGATGTCGACCCGGGCCAGGCGCCAGGCGCCGCCGCCGGTCGAGGCGAGCCGCTCCAGCTCGGCCGACAGCTGCTCCTCGCGCGGATAACGGCTGGCCCACAGCTCGACGACGACCGGGACCTGCAGCGACGGCTCGAGGACCTCGTTCTGGAAGCCCTGCTCGGTCGCGTCGACGACCCACGAGCCGTCGCCCCCTCCGGGCGCGGGCGGAGCACCCGCGCCGCCGCCGGACGGGGCGGGACGGTTCGCCGCATCGGCACGGGCCTTCAGCCCGGAGAGGTCGACCGCCCCGGCCATGGCCGAGGACATCGCCGCACGCTGGGCCGCCTGACGAGGATCTGGGCGAGACACGCCGTCCATCCTGGCACGTCCGGGTGTCCGGCGTGACACGCCCCGCCCGGTGACACGCGCCCCCGCGCGACCCGTGCGCCACCGGCCGGTCGGCGTCATCCCCTCGCCGGCTCGGGCCCTCGTCCGCTCCCGGCCCGTCCCCTCCCCACCCCGGGCGACGCTGCTCCGTCCGGCCGCCCCTGCGCCGTTCGGTCGCCGGCCCGGCCCCCGGTACCGGGCCGCACGGCCGACGGCGGGGACGACGGCGCTCCCACGATCACCGGACCGGCGGAGCAACACCGGGCGTCGTCACTCGTTGAACACCCTGCAGGGACTCGATGCTGACTCTGCGTGACCGCGGCGGGGCGTTCCCCCGGTTGCCCCACCCCGCGGTTCCCTTCCCCGACAGAACGACCGCCGGCACCCCGGCGCACAACGGAGGGCTCCAACCCGATGAGCAACATGCAGACGACCGACAAGCCGACCCTGGCCTACGCGTCGCTGGCGCTGGGCATCATCGCGATCGCCGCGTTCCTCGTCCCGATCGCCGCCTGGATCCTGGGTGCCGCGGGCCTGGTCACCGGCTTCCTCGCCTACCGCAAGCCGGGCATGGCCAAGCTCGCCCAGATCGGCATGACCGTCAGCTTCGTCGGCATCCTCGCCGGCGTGTACTACTTCTCGACGATCATGGCGGGCTGACGACGGCTCTCCTCGCGGTACGCCGCGACGACGACACGGCCTCCGGACCCGGTCCGGACGCCCGACGGCCGGTGACGGGTCTCCCGTCACCGGCCGTCGTCGTCCCGGCCACCGGCGCTCCGGTGACCCCGCCCCGGTGCGCGTCGGCCGGCAGGGCCCGTCGTCAGGCCGGCGCGGCGAGCCCGGCCAGCAGCTCCGCCGTCTCCTCCGGCCGGGTGAGCATCGGGAAGTGCCCGCCCGCGAGCTCCACGAGCCGCGCGCCGACCCGGTCCGCCTCCCGCCGTCCCGCGACGGGGCTGACGACCCGGTCCTCCGCGCACACCACCGACACCGTCGGCACCGCGGGCCACGACGACACCGGGCACGGCTCGGCGAGCAGCGACCAGTCCTGCGGGCGCAGCTCCGCCGCCGCGTCCGCGACCACGGCCCGACCGTCGCGTCCCGCCGCGTCGAGCTCGTCGGCGACGCCCCGGTAGAGCCCGTCGGCGACGGCCCGTGCGTCCGGCCAGTACGTGCTGACCCCCGGGCCGCGACGGATCTCGGCGTCGTAGCCGGCGACCATCAGGTCGCGCTCGGCACGCATCCGGTCCCGGTAGGGACGACCCGGCTCGGGGACGAGCGCCGCGACCAGGACCAGCGCCCGGACGCGGTCGGCGATCCGGCCGGCGGCCGCGGTGGCCACGAGGCCGCCGAGCGAGTGGCCGACCAGCACGAGCGGCGGACCGTCGCCCCGGTGACCGGGCCCGCCCGGCCCGTCGCCGGCCCCGGACAGGACCGCGCCGACGAGCTCGGCGTGGCCGACCCCCGGCTCGTCGGACGGGAGGTCCGGCGCGACCGCCGCCACACCCCGGGCCGCCAGTGCCTCGGCCACCGGCGCCCACGACACCCCGCGGTGCCAGGCGCCGTGGACCAGCACGACCCGTGCCGGACCGGGTCCCCCGGCCCCCGGTCCGGCCGGGGCGCTCACGCGCCGCCCCCGCGCAGGTGCTCCTCGACCCGCTCCACCTTGGCCCGCAGCTGCCCCTGGTACCCGGGCCGGATGTCGGCCTTGAGGACCAGGCTGACCCGCGGCGACACGGCGGTGACGGCCTCGACGGCGCGCTTGACCACCGCCATCCCCTCGTCCCAGGTCTCGGACTCGATCGTGGTGAACATCGAGGTGGTCTCGTTCGGCAGGCCGGACTCGCGGACCACCCGGACGGCCTCGGCGACGGCCGCACCGACGCTGCCGTCCCCGGAGTCCGATCCGGACGGGGCGATGCTGAAGGCGAAGAGCATGCCGACACCGTGCCACGCCCGGCGTACGGAACGGATCCGGTCACGGCACTTGCTAGCGTCGGGCCATGGCATCCCGCGGGTCGCTCCCCTTCGACCCGATCCAGCGTGCGGCCGAGCTCTGGGAGGAGCGGGTCGGCCCCGCGCGCACGATGGCGACGGTCACCAGCGTGATGCGGGTGCAGCAGATCCTGCTCTCCGCCGTCGACACGGCGCTGCGGCCGCACGGGCTGACCTTCGCCCGCTACGAGGCCCTGGTGCTGCTGGACTTCGCGCGCCGCGGCAGCCTCCCGATGCGGGTGATGGGCGAGCGCCTGCAGCTGCACCCGACGAGCGTGACCAACATCGTCGACCGCCTGCAGGGCGACGACCTCGTCCGGCGGATGCCGCACCCCACCGACCGCCGCGCCACCCTGGTCGAGCTGACCACCGAGGGGCGCGCCCGGCTGGAGAAGGCCACGGCCGCGGTGACCGGCATCGACTTCGGCCTGTCCGGGCTGGACCCGGCGGAGGAGGAGCAGCTGACCGCGCTGCTGCGCTCGGTGCGCCGCGCCGCCGGCGACTTCGCCTGATCCGCGCACCTCAGCCGGCCCGTCTCCGCCGTCCCGGCCCGCCCGGTGGCGGACCGCCGTGTCCCGGGCCGCGCCAGCTGCGCATCACCGATCCGCGGGGCGGCCGGGGCCACAGCATCCGCCGCACCGCGGCCCGCCCGGCCAGCGCTCCGCTGAGGCCGGACAGACCCACGCACGCCAGGTAGTCGATGAGGTCCACGGGCACGCTCCGGAGGATTCGGGGGTGGTGGTGACACGGGTTGCGTCAACGGTGTTGACCCTACGACGGGGCACCGACAGAATCGGTCGCGTGCACGCTCCACTGCCCTCTGCCGACCGGCCCTCCCCCGCCCGGCCCGGTACCGGCGCGGCGCTGCGGGCGGCGCGCGACCGGCGGGGCTGGTCCCAGTCCGAGGCGGCCCGCGCGCTGGCCGCGCTCGTCGCCGGGAGCGGCGGCACCGCGCGGGCCGCGAGCCTGAAGACCCAGCTGTCGCGCTGGGAGAACGGCCACGCCGTCCCGGACGCCACGCACCGCGCGCTCCTGGCCGAGCTGTACGACAGCACCCCCGCCGGGCTCGGCCTCGCCGACGCGACCGGACCGGACCCCCTCGACGGGGCGGCGCGGCTGCGTGCGGCGCTGGAGCGGGCCGCCGTCGGGGAGGAGGAGCTGGACCTGCTGCGCGCCCAGTGGGCCGCCACCACCGCGCTGGACGACCGGCTGGGCACGGCCGCCGCCCACGACGCGGTGGCCGCCGTGGTCGCCCAGCTGCGCGAGCCGGCCGCGCACGCGCGGGACCCGCGCCGGGTGCGGGCGCTCACCGGGCTGCTGGCCGCGGCCGCGCTGCGGCTCGGGGACCAGGAACGCGACCGTGCCGCCCCGGACCGGGCGTGGGCGGCCTACGTCGAGGCGGAGTCCGCCGCCCTGCGAGCCGGTGACCCGGGGACCGCGGACGAGGCCCGGCACCGGCGGGAGCGGCTGCTGGCCGAGCTGCCGGCCGTCGACGCGCAGGACGGTGCTCCGGATCCGGCCGGACCGCACGGCGCCACCGGACGGCGCGCGGCCACCTCGACGGGCGCCGCCGGGCCCGGGGACGAGACCGGGGACGAGACCGGGCACAGCGGCGAGACCGGGCACAGCGGCGGGACCGGGGACAGCGGCGGGACCGGACGGGCCGGCCCCGGGCCCTGCCCGACCGTCGACGTCCACACCGCGCCCGGGTGGCTCACCGTCGCCGACGGCCCGCCGCAGAGGCCGGTCCGCGAGCGCACCGACCTCGCCCTGGACGAGGTGCTCACCGCCCTGCGCGACGGCGACGGCCCCGCCGCGCGGGCCGCCCACGCCCGGGCCCGGGCACTCGCCCTGCGCAGCGGGTCGCAGCGCGTCCTCGACCGGCTCGCGACGCTGCCCGGGGCCACGCCCCCCTGACCGGGGTACCGGCTCAGCCCGACTGTTCCAGCAGCTCGTCGGCGGCGGCCCACGGGTCCAGCTCGCCGCCCAGCACCCGCTCGGTGAGGGTGTCGAGCGCGTCGCCGCCACGCACCCGTTCCATCCGGGCCCGGACCTGTTCCATCCCGATGCCCTCGATCTCGCGGCGCGCCCGCTCGCGGCGCCGCCGTTCCCGTTCACCGGACTTCTCGGCCCAGGCGAGGTGCTCGTCGAGGGCGTCGGCGACGGCCCCGATCCCCTCCGAGCGGGACGCGACTGTCGAGAGCACCGGCGGCTCCCACGGCTCGGCGCCGATGCTCGTTCCGCCTGCGCTCCTCTCGGCACCGTCCGGCGTGCGCAGGTGCAGCATGTTCCGCAGCTCGCGCACCGTGCGGCGGGCCCCCTCGCGGTCGGCCTTGTTGACCACGAAGACGTCGCCGATCTCCAGGATCCCGGCCTTGGCCGCCTGGATGCCGTCGCCCATCCCGGGCGCGAGCAGCACGACGGTGCTGTCGGCGAGCCCGACGATCTCCACCTCGGACTGCCCGACACCGACGGTCTCGATCAGCACGACGTCGCAGCCCGCCGCGTCGAGTACCCGCAGGGCCTGCGGCGTCGCCCAGGACAGCCCGCCCAGGTGCCCGCGGGTGGCCATCGACCGGATGAAGACGCCGTCGTCGTCGGCGTGGTCGCCCATCCGCACCCGGTCGCCCAGCAGCGCCCCGCCGCTGAACGGTGAGGACGGGTCCACCGCCAGCACCCCGACCCGGCGTCCGCGCGTCCGCAGCTCGGTGACCAGCGCCGACGTCGACGTCGACTTGCCCACCCCCGGGGACCCGGTCAGCCCGACGACGTGCGCGCGCCCGGTGTGCGGCGACAGCGCCGCCGACACCTCCCGCAGCTGCGGGCCGGCGTTCTCCACCATCGAGATGAGCCGGGCGACGGCGAGCTGTTCGCCGCGGCGGGCGCGTTCCACCAGGTCGCGGGGGTCCGGCGGTCCGGGCACGGTCGGCCTCCTTGTCGGGGGGCGGATGCACGTCGGCCCCCGCCGAGGCGGGGGCCGACGTGGACTACACGGAGATCAGGCCTTGGGGACGCGCACGATCAGCGCGTCGCCCTGGCCACCGCCGCCGCACAGCGCGGCCGCACCGACGCCGCCGCCGCGCGCCTTGAGCGCGAGCGCCAGGTGCAGCGCGATCCGCGCGCCGGACATGCCGATCGGGTGGCCGAGGGCGATGGCGCCGCCGTCGACGTTCACCTTCTCCTCGTCGATGCCGAGCTTGCGGGCGGAGACGATACCGACCGCGGCGAACGCCTCGTTGATCTCGATGAGGTCGAGGTCGGCGGGCTGGATGCCCTCCTTCTCGCACGCCTTGGCGATCGCGTTCGCGGGCTGCTCGTGCAGCGAGGCGTCCGGACCGGCGACGACGCCGTGCGCGCCGATCTCGGCGATCCAGTCCAGGCCCAGCTCCTCGGCCTTGGCCTTGCTCATCACGACCACGGCGGCCGCGCCGTCGGAGATCTGCGAGGCCGACCCCGCGGTGATGGTGCCGTCGGCGGCGAAGGCGGGCCGGAGCTTGCCCAGGCCCTCGGCGGTGGTGTCGCCGCGCACGCCCTCGTCGGTCGAGAAGACGACCGGGTCGCCCTTGCGCTGCGGGATCTCGACCGGGGCGATCTCCTGGTCGAACGTGCCGTCCTGCGCGGCGCGGGCGGCGCGCTGGTGCGAGCGGGCGGAGAAGGCGTCCTGCTCCTCGCGGGTCAGGCCGTAGCGCTCGTTGTACTTCTCGGTGGAGGCGCCCATCGCGACCTGGTCGAACGCGCAGAACAGACCGTCGTAGGCCATGTGGTCGGTGAGGGTGGCGTCACCGAACTTGGTGCCCTCGCGGGACTTGGTGAGCAGGTGCGGGGCCTGGGTCATCGACTCCTGGCCACCGGCGACGACGATGTCGAACTCGCCGGCGCGGATGAGCTGGTCGGCCAGCGCGATGGCGTCGACACCGGACAGGCAGACCTTGTTGATGGTCAGCGCCGGGACGTCCATCGGGATGCCGGCCTCGACGGCGGCCTGACGCGCCGGGATCTGTCCCGCGCCGGCGGTGAGGACCTGCCCCATGATCGTGTACTGGACCTGGTCGGGGGCCACACCGGCGGGCTCGAGCGCGGCCTTGATGGCCACGCCGCCCAGCTGGGCCCCGGAGAAGCCCTTCAGGGAGCCGAGCAGACGGCCCATCGGGGTGCGGGCGCCGGCGACGATCACGGTTCCGGACACGGGGTCCTCCATCAGGCTTCGTTGTCAGGTGGGCCGCCACCATACCCACGGCCACGACCCGTCCGGACGCACCGAACGGTGGGGGTGACCAGTGGCACAGGCACCTACCGACGAGTAGAACCGGTAGCTTCTGCCCCCATGACGACAACCGAGGACGCCCTGTCGCCGCTGGTCGTGGCCGTGGACCACGTGGGCATCGCGGTGCCCGACCTGGACGAGGCCATCCGCTGGTACGCGGAGAACCTGGGCCTGGTCGCGGTGCACACCGAGACCAACACCGAGCAGGGCGTGCGCGAGGCCATGCTCGGGGCGCCCGGCGAGGCGGCCGGCGCCACGAAGGTGCAGCTGCTCGCCCCGCTGAACGAGGACTCGACGATCGCGAAGTTCATCGGCCGCAACGGCCCGGGGCTGCAGCAGGTCGCCTACCGGGTCACCGACGTCGCCGCCGCGGCGGACGCGCTGCGGGCGAAGGGCCTGCGCCTGCTCTACGACGCCCCCCGCCGCGGCACGTCGAACTCGAAGGTCAACTTCGTGCACCCGAAGGACGCCGGCGGGGTGCTGGTCGAGCTCGTCGAGCCGGCCGCGGACGCGCACTGACGGACGACGCACGACCCCGTCCCGAAGGACAGTACGGACGTCCGGTGGGGTGCATCACGAAGCGCACTTCGGGTATCACCCTCACCGGCGACCTACGGTTAAGATACTACGCAGTAACTTGCGGTATCCCAAGCATCATCGGGTGAGCCCACCCGACTCCCCTGACAACGTCGCCATCGGAGGCCAGCAGTGAAGGACATCCGCGACGCCATCCTCGCCGGACGGTTCACCGACGTCGGAGGCCTGGAGGTGCCCGAGCACTACCAGGGCGTCACCGTCCGCGCCGAGGACGCGGACATGTTCGAGGGTCTGACCACCAAGGAGAAGGACCCGCGCAAGAGCCTGCGCGTCGAGGACGTCCCGGTCCCCGAGCTCGGCCCCGGTGAGGCGCTCGTGGCCGTCATGGCCAGCGCGATCAACTACAACACCGTCTGGACCTCGATCTTCGAGCCGGTCTCGACGTTCAGCTTCCTCAAGCGCTACGGCAAGCTCTCGCCGCTGGCCAAGCGGCACGACCTGCCCTACCACGTGGTCGGCTCCGACCTCGCCGGCGTCGTCGTGCGGACCGGGCCGGGCGTGAACAGCTGGAAGCCGGGCGACCAGGTCGTCGCGCACTGCCTCTCGGTCGAGCTGGAGAGCCCGGACGGGCACTCCGACACGATGATGGACCCGGAGCAGCGCATCTGGGGCTTCGAGACCAACTTCGGCGGCCTCGCCGAGCTGGCCCTGGTCAAGTCCAACCAGCTGATGCCGAAGCCGGACCACCTCACCTGGGAGGAGGCCGCGTCCCCGGGCCTGGTCAACTCCACCGCCTACCGCCAGCTGGTGTCGAAGAACGGCGCCGACATGAAGCAGGGCGACGTCGTGCTGATCTGGGGCGCCTCCGGCGGCCTCGGCTCCTACGCCACCCAGTTCGCCCTCAACGGCGGCGCCACCCCGATCTGCGTCGTCTCCTCGGAGGAGAAGGCCCAGATCTGCCGCGACATGGGCGCGGAGCTGGTCATCGACCGCAACGCCGAGGGCTACAAGTTCTGGAAGGACGAGACCACCCAGGACCCGAAGGAGTGGAAGCGGCTCGGCGCGAAGATCCGCGAGCTCACCGGCGGCGAGGACCCCGACATCGTCTTCGAGCACCCGGGCCGCGAGACCTTCGGCGCCTCGGTCTACGTCACCCGCAAGGGCGGCCAGATCGTCACCTGCGCCTCGACCTCGGGCTACATGCACGAGTTCGACAACCGCTACCTGTGGATGAACCTCAAGCGGATCGTCGGCTCGCACTTCGCGAACTACCGCGAGGCCTACGAGGCCAACCGGCTCGTCGCCAAGGGCATGATCCACCCGACGCTGTCGCGGGTGTACCCGCTGACCGAGACCGGCCAGGCCGCCAACGACGTCAAGCAGAACCTCCACCAGGGCAAGGTCGGCGTGCTCGCGCTGGCTCCCGAGGAGGGCCTCGGTGTCACGAACCCGGAGAAGCGCGAGAAGCACCTGCCCGGCATCAACCGGTTCCGGGGCGTCTGACCCCCGATCGGTCGTCCGGAGGCCCCGTCCGTGTCACACGGACGGGGCCTCTGTCCATAGCGGGGTGAACCCCGTGACCCTCGGTGCGAACTCACGGCTGTGGAACGTCGGCGACGGTACGGTGAATGACATGGCCGGTGACCACGATGTGCCCGTACCCCGGACCGGTTTCTCGATCGCGCGCCGCGGCTACGACCAGGCGCAGGTCGACAGCCACCTGCGCCGGCTCGACGCCGAGGTGCGCATGCTGGCGGCCGACCGTGACGCGGCGGTCGCCCAGAACACCCGGCTGAGCCGCGAGCTCGACGACGCCCGTACCCGCGCCGAGGCCATGCAGCAGCAGGTCAACCGGCTCGCCGGCCCGCCGCAGAGCGTGCAGGGCATGAGCGAGCGGCTCCGGTCGATGCTGCGTCTCGCCGAGGACGAGGTCGCCGAGATGCACGCCGCGGCGGACCGCGAGATCGCCGAGAAGCGCCGCCGGGCCGAGGAGCACGCCCGCACCGTCGTCGAGGACGCGCGCGTCCGGGCCGAGCAGACCCTCGCGCAGGCCGAGGCCACGGCCGCGGAGGCCGCGCACCGGTCCGCCGAGCGGGAGCGCACCGTCGAGGAGAAGCAGTCCCGCGTCGAGCGGGAGCTGGCCGCGCTGCGTGAGCGCACCGAGGCCGAGCTCGCCGAGCGGCGACGCGTCACCGAGGCCGAACTGGCCGAGCAGCGCACGACGACCGAGCGCGACCTCGCCGAGCAGCGCAGCTCCACCGAGCGCGAGCTCACCGAGGCCGAGCGCACCGTCACCGCCCGGATCACCCGCGCCGACACCGAGGCCCGGGAGAACCGCGAGCAGGTCGAGCACGACTTCCGGATCGCGATGGACCAGCGCCGTACCGAGGCGCTGACCTCGCTGTTCGCCGAGCGCGACGCGCTCGAGGCCGACATCTCGCGCCGTGAGCGCGAGGCCGCGGAGCGGATCCGCCGCGACCTGGACCAGGCCCGTACCGACGGCGAGAAGATCCGGTCCGACGCCCGCCGGGACGCCGAGGAGACCACCTCCGCCGCCCAGCGCCGCGTCGAGCAGCTCATCGGGCTGCGCGCCCGGGTCGCCGAGCAGCTGCGTGGCGCGCGGTCGCTCATCGAGTCCGGCGTCGACGACCTCGATGCGGGCCCGGCCCTGGCCGACCTGCCCGCCGACGGGCCGCCCGCGGGGCAGGCCCCCGTCGAGCAGCCCGCGGCCGGGACCGCCGAGCCGCCGACCACCGTGGCTCCCACGGCGCCGGGCGCGGCCGACACCCCCCGAGCACGCCCCGCACGGTCGAGGAGGCCGTCGCGGCGACGGAGCGCCGGTCCGCCGCCGCGGGGAGCGAGCCGGAGCCCCCGGCCGGGCCGACGGGCAGCGGGAGCTCCGGGTCCGGCCGCCCCCGGCCCTCGCCGCGGGCCCGCAGCAGCTACGGCGGCAGCAAGCGCACCGCACGCACCCGCTGAGCGGGACCCGTCCGCGCGGCGCGGTACGGCCGGGAACCGGCCCCGCGCGGCGCGGGGCCGCCGGGAACCGCACCGCGCCGCTCGGTACCGCCGGGAACCGGCACCGCGCCGCTCAGTGCCGCCGGAAGCCCGCCCGCCGACGGTCGCGCGCGTTCCAGCACGGCAGGTGCCAGTGCCGCCGCTCCTCGACCCCGCGGCCGTCCTCGGCGGGCCAGGTCACCACGTGCGGCATCCCCGAGGGCAGCAGCTGGTCGCAGCCGGGGCACCGGTAGTGCTTCACGGTGGTGCCGCCCGGCACCCGGCGGACGTAGTGCTCGCCGTCGCGGCCGCTCTCCAGGTCGGTCGTCATGCCGCTGCCCAGCGGTGGCGCGACGGGACGGCCCCGACCCCGTTCCGAGGGGCGGGGCCGTCGTGCACGCCGTCCTGCCATGCCCCCCAGTGTCCCAGGGGTGCCGGGATCCCTCAGCGCTTGGTGTAGTCCCGGAACCCGTGACCGGTCTTGCGCCCGAGCCGGCCCGCGGTGACCAGGTGCTCCAGCAGCGGCGCGGGGGCGAACCCGGCCTGGTGGAACTCGGCGTAGAGGGACTTCTCGATCGCCAGCGACACGTCGAGCCCGACGACGTCGAGCAGCTCGAACGGGCCCATCGGCAGCGCGCAGCCGGTCTTCATGGCGGCGTCGATGTCGTCGGCGGTCGCGTAGTGCGCCTCCAGCATCTTGACCGCGTCGTTCAGGTACGGGAACAGCAGCGCGTTGACGATGAACCCGGCCCGGTCACCGCAGCTGACCGGGACCTTCTTCAGCTTCTGGCACACGTCGAGGATCGTGGCGGCCACATCGCGCGAGGTGCCGATCGTGGACACCACCTCGACCAGCTTCATCACCGGTGCGGGGTTGAAGAAGTGCATGCCGATCACGTCGCCGGGGCGGCTCGTGACCGCGGCGCACTCGACGACGGGCAGCGAGGACGTCGTCGTCGCCAGGATCGCGCCCGGCTTGCAGATCTCGTCGAGCGCGCCGAACATCGCCCGCTTGACGTCGAGCTCCTCGGCGACGGCCTCGACGACGAGGTCGACCTCGGCCATGTCCTTCAGCGCGGTGGTGCCGCTGATCCGGGCGAGGACGGCGTCGCGACCCGCCTCGTCCAGCTTGCCGCGGGCGACCGCCTTGTCCAGGGACTTGCGCACCAGCGCGACCGAGCCCTCGACCTTGGAGTCGCTGCGCCCGCGGACGACGACGTCGTAGCCGGCCTTGGCGAACACCTCGACGATGCCCGAGGCCATGGTGCCGGTGCCGATCACGCCGACCCGCTGCACGTCGCGCAGGGTCACGTCGTCGGGCACGGCCGAGGCGGGGGTCTCGCCGTCGGCGACGACGGTGGAGCTGTGCGGGGCGGAGTAGGTGTAGAAGCCGCGCCCGGTCTTCCGGCCGAGCAGCCCGGCGGTGATCATCTGCTTGAACACCGGGTTCGGCGCGTGCATCAGGTTGCGCGACTCGCCGTACATCGTCTCGAGGATCTCGTAGGCGGTGTCCAGGCCGATGAGGTCGAGCAGGGCCAGCGGACCCATCGGGTAGCCGCAGCCGTAGCGCATGCCGGCGTCGAGGTCCTCGCGGCTGGCGTAGCGCTCGGCGTACATCTTCGCCGCGTGGTTCAGGTAGCCGAACAGCAGCGCGTTGGCGATGAAGCCGGCGCGGTCGCCGATGACGACCGGGACCTTGCCGAGGGAGTCGGCGAACGCCTGGACGTCGGAGATGACGTCGGGCTCGGTGACGACGGTCCGCACGACCTCGACCAGCTTCTGCACCGGTGCCGGGTTGAAGAAGTGCATCCCGACGACCTTGCCGGGGCGGGTGGTGCGCACGGCCAGCTCGGTGACCGACAGCGACGAGGTGTTCGAGGCGAGGATGGTGTCCTCGGCGACGACCTTGTCGACCTCGGCCAGCAGCGCGGTCTTGGCGTCCAGGCTCTCCGGGATGGCCTCGACGACCAGCTGCGCCGGCGCCAGGTCGGCCAGGGTGGTGGTGACGGTGATGCGACCGAGGAGCTCGTCCGCCTGCTCCCGGGTGAGCTTGCCGCGCTCGATGGCGCGGTCGGTCGAGGCCGTCAGGTGGGCCCGGCCGCGCTCTCCCGACGCCTCGTCCACCTCGACGGCGACCACGTCGAGACCGTTGCGGGCGAAGACCTCGACGATGCCCGCCCCCATCGTGCCGAGGCCGACCACTCCGACGGTCCGGAACTCACGTGTCACGCTGCAACCTCCTGGTTCGACAACCCTGTCTTCCGCGTCGTCGCGCATCCTGTCATCCAGCGGTGCTACCAGTGGGTAACATGCGACCAGGACCACCCCGACGTGCGGGAACGGTCCTGGTCGTCGGGTGAGGGGGTCCCTCAGCGCCCGTGGCGGGCCTTGACGATCCCGACCAGCGTCTGCATCGTGCGCGCGGTCCGCCGGAAGCTGGTGACGACGATCGGCATCCCGAACCGCTGCCGGGCGATCGACTGGGCGCGGGTGAACTCGCGCAGGCCGTCGGCGCCGTGGATGCGTCCGAAGCCGGACTCCCCCACCCCGCCGAAGGGCAGCGACGGGATCCCGGCGAAGGAGATCACGCCGTTGATCGAGACCATCCCGCAGCGGAGCCGCTCGGCGATCTGCTCGCCGTGCTTCGCGGAGAACACGGTCGCGCCGAGGCCGTAGCCGGTGGCGTTGGCGCGGCGGACCGCCTCGTCGACGTCGGGCACCCGGTTGACCACGACCAGCGGGCCGAAGGTCTCCTCGGTGACCGCGACGGAGTCCTCGGGCACGTCGGCGATGACGACCGGCGAGATCGACCCGCCCTGGGCGGGCACCGAGTCGGCGCCGCCGACGATCGCGCGGCCACCGCGCTCCAGGGCGTCGGTGACGTGCCGGCGCACGATCTCGGTCTGCGACGGCATCGTCATCGGCCCGAGGTCACCCTCGTTCGTGGCCGTGCCGACCTGCAGCTTCGACGCCGAGGCCCGCACCTTCTCCAGGAACCGGCCCGCGACGGACTCGACGACGTAGACCCGCTCCACCCCGACGCAGGTCTGGCCCGCGTTGGACATCCCGCCCCAGACGGCGGCGTCCGCGGCGGCGTCGAGGTCGGCGTCGGCGTCGACGATCAGCGGGTCCTTGCCGCCGCACTCCATGAGCACCGGAACCAGGTTCTCCGCGCAGGAGGCCATCACCCGGCGGCCGGTCGCGGCGGACCCGGTGAACGCGATCTTGCCGACGCCGGGGGCGCGGCACAGCTCGGCGCCGGTCGGCCCGAACCCGGTGACGACGGTCAGCAGCGGGTGGCGGCCCACCTCGGGAACGGCCTCGGCGAGCGTGCGGGCGATCTCGTGCCCGACGCCCGGGGTCAGCTCCGAGGGCTTGAACACCACGGTGTTGCCGGCGGCCAGCGCGTAGGCGATCGAGCCCATCGGGGTGAAGATCGGGTAGTTCCACGGCCCGATGACGCCGACGACGCCCAGCGGTCGGTACGCCACCGACGCCGCCTGATTCGCCATCAGCAGGCCCGGGGACACCGAACGCTTCCCGAGCACCTTCGCGGCGTTGGCCGAGGCCCAGTCCAGGTGGTCGATGGCGAGCACGACCTCGAGGCGGGCGTCGTCGAGCGGCTTGCCGGTCTCGGCGGCGACGACACCGGCAACCCGGTCGAGCTGCGCGACCAGCACCTTCTTCCAGGCCGCGAGCCGGCGACGGCGCTCGGCGAACCCGAGCCCGTCCCACCACACCCCGGCCTCGCCGGCGTCGCGGACGGCGGCACGCACGTGCTCGCCGTCGTGGACGGGGTAGCGGGCGAGCTCCTCCCCGGTGCGCGGGGAGAGGGACGCGAAGTCCCCCGAGGCGGGCACGGCGGCGGTCGTGCGGGCGGAGTCAGCGGCGGTGGCACTCACGCGGTCAGGCTAGACGCCGTGGCAGGGCCCGGCCGGGCCTGCGCTGGCCCGGCGGGGCCGCCTCAGAACAGGAGCAGGTCGTCGCGCGCCATCCCGCGCAGCGCGTCGTAGTCGACGGTCACGCAGCGGATCCCGCGGTCGACGGCCAGCGTGCGGGCCTGCGGCTTGATCTGCTGGGCCGCGAACACCCCGTGCACCGGCGCGAGCAGCGGGTCGCGGTTCATCAGCTCCAGGTACCGGGTGAGCTGCTCGACGCCGTCGATCTCGCCGCGGCGCTTCACCTCGACCGCGACGTGCGCGCCGTTCCCGTCGCGCAGCAGCAGGTCGACCGGGCCGACGGCGGTCATGTACTCGCGGCGGACCAGCGTGTGGCCCTCCCCGAAGGTCTCCGGGTGCGCGGCGAGCAGCTCCTGCAGGTGCGCCTCGACGCCGTCCTTGACCAGGCCGGGATCGACACCGAGCTCGTGGCTGGAGTCGTGCAGCACCTCGTCGATGGTGATGACCAGCGACTCGTCGGCCTTGTTCCGCACCGTCCACACGCCGGGCTCCTCGGTGAGCCAGCACGGTGGCGACATCCAGTTGAGCGGCTTGTAGGCGCGGTCGTCGGCGTGGATGCTCACCGAGCCGTCCCGCTTGACCAGCAGCAGACGGAGGGCCATGGGCAGGTGGGCGGTCAGCCGTCCGACGTAGTCCACCTGGCAGCGGGCGATGACGAGACGCACCCGGCTCACTGTAAGGCCGGGTGGATGGATCATCCTGGGCGGGTGATCGAGCAGACCTCGAGCCGCCGGGTGTACGCCAACGACTGGATGACCGTCCGGGAGGACGGCATCCGGCGTGCCGACGGCACCCGGGGGATCTACGGCGTCGTCGACAAGCCCACCTACGCCCTGGTGATCCCCCGCGACGACGACGGCCGTCTGCACCTGGTCGAGCAGTACCGCTACCCGGTGGGCGGCCGCCGCTGGGAGTTCCCGGCGGGCACCGCGCCCGACCGGGCCGACGTGGACCCGGCCGAGCTGGCGGTGCGCGAACTCGTCGAGGAGACCGGGCTGGCCGCGGCGCGGATGACCCTGCTCGGCACGCTGGACTGCGCGCCGGGCATGTCCAGCCAGCGCGGTCACGTCTACCTCGCGACCGGGCTGACCGCGGGCCCGCCGCGCCGCGAGCACTCCGAGCAGGACATGCGCGCCGCCTGGTTCACCCCGGACGGGTTCGAGGCGATGGTCCGCCGCGGCGAGCTGACCGACGCCCAGTCGCTCGCCGCCTGGGCGCTGCTGATCCTGCACGACGCGCGGGCATGATCGGCGGGAGTGGAGCGCAGGACGCAGTGCACTGCCCTCGACGCTCCACTCCCGGCGATCACCCGGTGAGCACCGGCAGCGCCGCCACCCGGCTGAACCCGGGACGGGGCAGCCAGGTGACCTCCGCGGCCGGCACGGCGAGCCGCAGGCCGGGGAAGCGTTCGAACAGCATCCGGAAGGCCACCTCGCCCTCCTGCCGGGCCAGCGCGGCACCCAGGCAGTAGTGCGCGCCCTGCCCGAACCCGAGGTGTCCGTCGCCCCGCCCGGTCTCCCGGGCGAGGTCGAGCTCGTCGGGCCGGTCGTAGGCGCGCGGGTCGTGGTTGGCCGGCAGCAGCCCGGCGATGACCGGGGTCCCGGCGGGCACGACGGTGCCGCCCAGCTCGACGTCGACGGTCGGGTACCGGAACTGGGTGAACTGCACCGGGCCGCGGGCGCGCATCAGTTCGTGCACCGCGCCCGGCCAGCCCGCCGGGTCGGCCCGCAGCGCGGCGAGCTGGTCCGGGGCGCCCAGCAGCGCCAGCACGCCGTTGGTGACCAGGTGCGCCGTCGTCTCGTGCCCGGCCATGACGATCGCGAAGATCATCGTGACTATCTCGCGGTCCGAGAGGCGGTCGCCGTCGTCGTCCTGGGCGGAGATCAGGGCGCTGACCAGGTCGTCGGCGGGCTCGGCCCGGCGGGCGTCGATGAGGGCGTGCACGTGGGCGATCGCCGCCCGCAGCGCGGGCCCGGTCCGCTCGCGGTCCATCGTGGTCAGCACCGCGCCCCATTCGTGCCACTGCGGGCGCTCGGGCCCGGGCACCCCGACGAGCTCGCAGATCACGGTGATCGGCAGCGGGTAGGCCAGCGCCTCCACCAGGTCCACCGGCGCGCCACCGGCCCCGGCGGCGGCCACGTCGTCGAGCAGGGCGGCGGTGATCTCCTCCACCCGCGGGCGCAGCGCCGCCACCCGCTTCACCGTGAACGCGCGCGACACGAGCTTGCGCAGCCGGGTGTGCTCGTCGCCGTCGACGGTGAGGATGGTGCGCACCAGGTAGCCCGCGACGTCGTCGGGCACCCCCATCGTCGCCATGATCTTCTCGCGGATGTCCGGCCCGCCCGCGAGCGCCGGATCGGTCACGAACCGCGGGTCGGTCAGGACCGTGCGGACGTCGTCGTAGCGGGTGACGAGCACGGCGGGCGGGCTGCCCAGCATCGTCACGGTGGTGGTGGGCGCCTGCTCGCGCATCCGCCCGTAGGCGGTGTACGGGTCGGCGGTGACGGCCGGGTCCATCAGGTCCACGGCACTCGGTGCGGCCATCTCGGGGATCCTCTCCTCGCGCGCCCGGGTCAGCGGACGCGACGTCTCCACTCGTCGTCGATGTGGGCGACCAGTGGCCGGTACAGCGCGGCGACCTCCCCCGCGAGGTCCGCGGCGCGGGACGCGGGGGCGGGCCCGGCGAGCTGCCGGGCCAGGCCGTGCTCGATCAGTGCGGCGGTGCGCGCCGGGCCGGCCGGGGCGAACGCGCTCCCGGTGCCCTCGGCGAGGAAGTACCCCCAGGTCACCGCGCCCCAGGCGTGGATCTGCTCGTCGGCGGCGATGTCGTCGTCGACCAGGCGGGCCGCGCGCAGCAGCCGGAAGTGCTCGCGCACCACGGCGTCGCGGCGGCGCCCGAGCTCCCCGAGGGTCCCCGCGGCCTCGTGCGCGAGCCGGCCGAGCACCTCGGTGTCGCCGAGGTAGAGCACCCGGGCGACCTCGTCGGCGCGCAGCCGCTCGTAGAGCACGCGCGACATCCCCCAGGGCAGGGCGACGACGTGCTCGGCGAGCATCCGGTCGGCCAGCTCGGCGAACAGCCGCCGCTGCGACCGCAGCAGCACGGTGAGGAACAGCGCGTCCTTGCTGCGGACGTGCAGGTAGACGGTGCCCTTCCCGACGCCGGCGCGGCGCGCGACGTCCTCCACCGTGACCCGCCGGTAGCCCTGGCGGACCAGCAGCTCGGCCGCCGCGTCGAGCACCCGTTCCATCCGCGCCAGGTCCGCCCCGTCCCCGGCCGGCACCACTGCCGTCACGCCACCTCCCGACCTCGTGACCGGATCTACGAATCCGGTCATGCGGTCAGGCTAGCCCCGACGGGTCTCGGCGTCGAGGGTTTTCCGGGCTACCGTCGACCCATGCCCGACTACGAGCACCTGCTGGTCAAGCAGGACGGCGACACGGTCCGGATCACGATGAACCGCCCGCAGCGACGCAACTCCCTCACCGAGGACCACCTGCGCGAGCTGCTGGACGCCTTCGAGAGCGCCGGACGCAGCGACGCGACCGGGATCGTGCTCGCCGGGGAGGGCAAGGCCTTCTCCTCGGGCCACGACTTCGGCGACGTCGCCGCCCGCGACCTGGCGGGGGTCCGCTCCCTGCTGCGGCTGTGCACGACGGTCATGCGCACCGTGCAGGAGGTGCCGCAGGTCGTGATCGCCCGGGTCCACGCGACGGCCTGGGCCGCGGGCTGCCAGCTCGTCGCGTCCTGCGACCTCGCCGTCGCCGCGGAGTCCGCGACGTTCGCGCTGCCCGGCGGCAAGGGCGGCTGGTTCTGCCACACCCCGGCCGTCCCGGTCGCGCGGAACATCGGACGCAAGCGGCTGATGGAGCTGGCCCTGACCGGGGACCCGGTCGACGCGGCCACCGCCGCCGACTGGGGCCTGATCAACTACGCCGTTCCCGACGGCGACCTCGACGCCCGCGTGGACGAGCTGCTCGCCCGTGCGACCCGGGGCAGCAGGCTGTCCAAGGCCGTCGGCAAGCAGACCCTCTACGCCCAGCTCGACCGTCCCGAGGCCGACGCCTACGGTGTCGCGGCCGAGGTCATGGCGTCGATGTCGCAGTCCGGGGGCGCCCGCGAGGGCATGGCGTCGTTCCTGGAGAAGCGGGCCCCGGAGTGGACCGACTGATCGACACCTAGGCTCGCGGGACCATGCAGATCCGCACCACCACCCGGCTGAGCCGGCGGCGCCTGCTGGGGGCGGCCGCCGCCCTCGGCGGGACGGCGCTGGCTGGGCCGCTGCTGGGCGGCTGCGGGGGGCCGTCGGACCCGCTGTCCCGGCTCCGAGCCGGCGGCGACGTCGTCGTCGGGCTGTCCGGGGAGCGCCCGTTCGGCTACACCGACGGCTCCGGCCGGGCCACCGGGGAGAGCCCGGAGGTGGCCCGCGCGGTGGTCACCGACCTCGGCGGCAGCGGCTTGGCCGCGGTCCAGACGAGGTTCGACCAGCTCGTCCCCGGCCTGCTCGACGGCCGCTTCGACGTCATCGCGGTCGGGCTGACGATCACCGCGCTGCGCTGCCAGCAGGTCGCGTTCTCCCGCCCCGACTACGTGGCGGGTACCGGCCTGGTGGTCCCGGCCGGGAACCCGCTGGGCGTCGCGACACTGGCCGGGGTCCGCCGGTCCGGGGCGACGCTGGCGGTGCTCGACGGCAGCGCCGAGCAGGAGTACGCGCTCGCGGCCGGCATCCGGGCCGAGCACATCGTCACCGTCGACTCGCAGGGCGCGCTGGTGCGCGAGGTCGCGAACGGCGGTGCGCAGGTGGGGGCGCTCACCCGCATCTCGCTGCTCGACGAGGTCCGCCGCAACGCGGGCATCGGTCTGGAGGTGACCGCCGCGTTCGCCCCCGAGGTGGCGGGACGACCGGTCGTCGGGGCAGGGGCGTTCGCGTTCCGCCCCGCCGACGGTGCCTTCCGCGACGAGTTCGACCGCGGGCTCACCGCGCTGCAGGACTCCGGGCGCTGGCTGGAGCTCGCCGCGCCGTTCGGGTTCACCGCGGCGAACCTGCCGCCACGCGACCTCACCGTCGACGAGCTCTGCGCCCGCACCCCCGACTCCTGAGCCGCGCGGCCGCCGGACTGGAATGATCCGGGCCATGGCGCTGCGCATCGCGGGTATCGACGTTCCCGGCCCGTCCGACCTGCTCTCCGGCGCGGCCTCCGTGGTCGAGGCGACCGGCGACCTCGCCGGGACCGTCGCCGGGCTGCCCGCCCGGGCCGGGGAACTGCTGGAGGAGGTCGGCTCGCTGGTCGGCCGGATCGGCACGATCGCGACCCGCGCCGAGCAGCTGCTCGACCGGGTGGACGGCGTCGTCGACCGGGCCGAGGGGCTGATCGGGACCGTCGACACCGTCGCCGGGGAGGCGACCGGGCTCGTGGCCCGGGTCCGCCCGGTCGCGGAGCAGGCCGAGGCGCTCGTCGCCCGGGTCACCGGCGTCGCGGGGAACGCGGAGGAGCTGGTCGCGCGGGTCACCGGCGTCGCCGGGAACGCCGAGGAGCTGGTCGGACGGGTCACCGGCGTCGCCGGGAACGCCGAGGAGCTGGTCGCGCGGGTCGGCGGGGTCGCCGACGAGGCCGACACCCTGGTCCGCAAGGTCACCACCGTGTCCGAGCAGGCCGACGGCCTGGTCCGCCGGGTCACCACCGTCTCCGACGAGGCGGGCGAGCTCGTCCGGCGCGTCACCACGGTGTCGGAGGAGGCGGGCGACCTGGTCCGGCGGGTCACCACGGTCTCGCAGAACGCCGAGGGCATCGTCGAGCAGGTGTCGGTGGTCACCGGGAACGCGAGCGGGCTGCTCGCGCGGGTCGACACCGTCACCGGCGAGGCGGGCGGGCTCATCCGGACCGTCGGCGAGATCAGCGAGCGCGCCGGCGGCCTCATCGGGCAGGTCGAGACCGTCACCACCGACGCGACCGGTGTCGTCACCGCGGCGAAGGCGGTGTCCGACCGGGCGGGCGAGGTCGTCGGGCAGGCCGCGGGCGCCAGCGAGCAGGCCGGTGAGCTGCTGGACCTCTACGGCCCGCTGGCCCGCCGGGCGGCCCCGCTGGCCCAGCGCTTCGTCGACGAGCTCTCCGAGGAGGAGGTGCGCGCCGCGATCCGGCTGGTGGACCAGCTGCCGAAGTTCACCGAGCACATGGAGGAGGACATCATGCCGATCCTCACGACGCTCGACCGTGTCGGACCGGACGTGCACGAGCTCCTGGACGTGCTCAAGGAGGTCCGGCAGGCGATCATCGGGATCCCCGGCTTCAAGCTGCTGAGCCGCCGGGGCAGTGAGAAGGACGAGAGCTGACCCACCGGGAGGACGGGGCGTGGACCGGACCTGCGGCGAGCAGACGTTGTACGCACGGACCCTCGAGAGCAGCGCGACGTTCGGTCCGCGCCAGGGCCGTGAGGTCGTCTTCGGCCGCAACCGGCCGCTGGTGCACCTGGCGCTCGGCGTCGACGACCTGCGGATCAGCCGTGAGCACGGCCTCCTGCGCTTCGACGACGGCCGGTGGTGGGTGCACAACGGCGGCCGGACCGCGATCCGGCTGCCCTCGGGCACGGAGCTGCGCCCGGGCGATCCCCCCGTGCCGCTGGCGGCCGGCTACACGCTGCTGACCGTGCTCGGCTCCCCCGGGCGCGAGCACGCCCTGGAGGTCCGGGTGAGCGGCCCGGAACCGGGTGGCACCGGCGCCCTCCCACCCGACGCGCACACCTACGAGCCCCCGGTCTGGCCGCTGGACCCCGACGAGCGCCGGGTCGTCGTACTGCTGGCCCGGCGCTATCTGCAGGGCGACTCCCGCCCCACGCCCCAGAGCTGGCGGCAGGTCGGGGAGGGCATGCAGGCGCTGGACCCGGAGGCGGGCTGGACCCACCGACGGGCCGAGCACACCGTGCGTGCGGTCCGCGAGCGGCTCTCCGCCGCGGGTGTCGCCGGGCTGCTCGCCGAGGAGGTGGAGCCGCCGGTCGGCAACGCGCTGAACGAGAACCTCGTCGCCGAGCTCGTCCGCAGCCGCTCGATCACCGCGGCCGACCTCGACGCATTGGACCGGGAGACGCCGTGAGCACGGTCCTGGTCCCGGGCGCCGTCGTCGCCGGGCGCTACACCGTCGGCGAGCGGCTCGGCGCCGGCGGGATGGGCGTCGTGCACCGGGCCCGGGACACCGTGCTGCAGCGCGACGTCGCGCTCAAGCAGGTCCTGCTGCCCGACGACGGCGACCCGGGCGGGTCCGACGGGGCCGGTCCGGCGGCGACCCGGCGGCTGCGCCGGGAGGCCGCGGTCGCCGCGCAGCTGCACCACGGCCGGATCGTCACCGTCTTCGACGTCCTGGAGCTCGACGGCGGCCCGCTGCTGGTCATGGAGTACGTGCCCGCGGAGAGCCTCGCGGCGCTGCTCCTCCGATCCGGACCGCTGCCGTCCGGCGTCGCCGCCCGGATTGGGGCGCAGGTGGCCGAGGCACTCGCGGCACTGCACGAGAACGGGATCGTGCACCGCGACGTCAAGCCCGCGAACGTCCTGGTCTCCGCCGACGGCCCGGTGAAGCTCACCGACTTCGGGATCGCGCTGATCCCCACCCGGCACGCGCACACGGTCGGAGCCCTGGGCACCCCCGCGTACTTCGCACCCGAGACCGCCCGCGGCGCGGACCCCGCCCCGCCCGCCGACGTCTACTCCCTCGGGGCCACGCTCCGGGTGCTGACCGAGGGCGAGCCACCCTACGGCTGGGCCGAGGACAGCCCGCTCGCGCTCATCCGGCGGATCGCCGAGGAGCCGGTACCGGCCCCGTCGGGCCGGGGGCCGGTACCGGAGCTGCTGACCACGATGACGGCCACCGACCCCGCGGCCCGGCCGACCGCGGCCGAGGCGGCACGGGCGCTGTGGGCGCTCGCCGACCGGCCCGAGCCGGTACCGGCCGCACCCGCGCCGGGCGACGGGTCCCCGACCCGTCCCGACGACGTCACCGCCGGGCCCGATCACGGCGTCGGGGACCCGCGGCCGCGACGACGCGGGGCCCTGCTGGTCGGCGCGGCCGTGGTGCTCACCGCGGCCGCGGTCGTCGGCACGACCCTGGTGCTCCCCGGCGACCGGCCGGACACCACCGTCGCACCCGGCGGGTTCCCGGAGGCCGTACCGGCCCTGGCCGTCGGCGACCAGCGCACCGCCGATCCCTGCCTGGTGGACCCGGCCGTGCTCGCGCCGTGGGGTGCGCCGCAGACCGTCCCCGACCACGGCGGCTTCGCCTCCTGCGACGTCGACGCCTTCCGCGAGGGCACCGACATCGTGGGGGTGTCGGTCCGCTACCAGCAGCGCACCGACGACCCGCCCGACGGCGCACGGGAACGCCGCGGCGAGCTCACCGTGATCCGGCGCCCCGCCGAGGGCACCGACTGCGAGCGCTACCTGTGGCTGGCCGACGGCACCGTGGTGCAGGTGCAGAGCGGGTTCGCCCCGTCGGCCGCGGCACAGGCGGCCCCGGACCCGTGCGCCCCCGCCGAGGCGGCCGCGGCGTCGGCGGCGGCCACCCTGGCCCGCGGTGTGCCCCGCCGCACCCCGCCCACGTCGAGCGCACTGTGGGCCGCGGACGCGTGCACCCTGCTGCGTCCGGAGGACCTGACCGTGCTGCCCGGGCCGAACCGCTCGGAGTTCTTCCGCGACGTGGCGGGCTGGCGGTGCGACTGGGACGCGGGCGACGCCGTCGACGCCCTGCAGATCACCCTGTCCTTCGACCGCTACGACGACCCGCGGGGCACCGACGCCCGCCGGGGCCCGGGCACCGACACCTGGACACGCGCCGACGGCGACACCGCCTGCAACGCCGAGGTGCCCGTCCGGGACTTCGTCGGCACCAACGGGCGGCCCATGTCGGAGGTGCTGCGGGTCAGGACCGCCGAGGGCGGCCTCGGTACCGGCGAGCTGTGCGACCTGGCCGCCCGCCTCGCCGGTACCGCGCGCACGCGGCTGGGCTGACTCAGTCCAGACCCTGGGACCGCCGGATCAGGGTGACGATCTCGTCCATCATCCCGGTCAGCCGGAAGTTCTTCGGCGTGAAGACCGCCGCGACCCCGCCCTCGCGCAGCCGCTTCTCGTCCTCGGGCGGGATGATCCCGCCGACGACGACCGGCACCTCCCCGGCCCCGGCCTCGCGCAGCCCCCGCACGACCGCGGGCACGACCTCCAGGTGCGACCCGGACAGCACCGACAGCCCGACGGCGTGCACGCCCTCCTGGACCGCCGCCGCCACGATCTGCGACGGCGTCAGCCGGATCCCCTGGTAGACCACCTCGAACCCGACGTCGCGGGCGCGCACGGCGACCTGCTCGGCGCCGTTGGAGTGGCCGTCGAGGCCGGGCTTGCCGACCAGCATCCGCAGCCGCTGCCCCAGCTCGTCGCCGGTGGCGCGGACCCGCTCGCGGACCTCGGAGATCTCGGTGGCGCCCTCGCCGGACATGCTCGCCCCCGCCACTCCGGTCGGGGCCCGGAACTCCCCGAACACCTCGCGCAGCGCACCGGACCACTCGCCGGTGGTGACGCCCGCCTTCGCGCAGTCGATCGAGACCTGCATGAGGTTCTGCTCGGTCTTGGCCGCGTCGCGCAGCGCCCGCAGCGCCTCGTCGACGGCGTCCTGGTCCCGCGCGGCGCGCCACTCGCGGATCGCCTCGACCGCGGACCGCTCGGTCGCCGGGTCGACGGTGAAGATCGCGTCGGCGCCCTCGGCCTGCAGCGGGCTCGGCTCGGTCGTGTCGAACTTGTTGACCCCGACCACGACCTCGTCGCCGGACTCCAGCCGTCGACGGCGGGCGGCGAGGGAGTTGACCAGCTCGCCCTTCATGTAGCCGGACTCGACGGCCGCGACCGCGCCGCCCATCTCCTGCACCCGGTCGATCTCGGCGCGGGCGCCCTCGACGAGCTCGGACACCTTGGCCTCGACGACGCGGGAGCCGTCGAAGATGTCCTCGTACTCCAGCAGGTCGGTCTCGTAGGCCAGCACCTGCTGCATCCGCAGCGCCCACTGCTGGTCCCAGGGCCGCGGCAGGCCGAGCGCCTCGTTCCAGGCGGGCAGCTGGACCGCACGGGCCCGGGCGTCCTTGGACAGGGTGACGGCGAGCATCTCCAGCACGATGCGCTGGACGTTGTTCTCCGGCTGCGCCTCGGTCAGCCCCAGCGAGTTGACCTGCACGCCGTAGCGCAGGCGTCGCTGCTTGGGGTTCTGCACGCCGTAGCGCTCGAGGGTGATCTCGTCCCAGAGCCGGCCCAGCGCCCGGAGCTTGCACATCTCCTCGACGAACCGGATGCCGGCGTTGACGAAGAACGAGATGCGCCCGACGACGTCGCCGAACTTCTCCGGCGGCACCTGCCCGGAGTCGCGCACCGAGTCGAGGACGGCGATCGCCGTGGACAGCGCGTAGGCCAGCTCCTGCGTCGGCGTGGCCCCGGCCTCCTGCAGGTGGTAGCTGCAGATGTTGATCGGGTTCCACTTGGGGATCTCGCCGACCGACCAGGCGACCATGTCGGTGATCAGCCGCAGGCTGGGCCCGGGCGGGAACACGTAGGTGCCCCGCGACAGGTACTCCTTGACTATGTCGTTCTGGGTCGTCCCGGCCAGCTTCGCGCGGACCTCGGCGTAGTCCAGACCGGACTGCTCCGCCTGCTCCTCGGCGACGGCCACGTACAGCGCGAGCAGCCACATCGCCGGGGCGTTGATCGTCATCGAGGTGTTGGCCTCGGCGACCGGGATCCCCTCGAAGAGCGTGCGCATGTCACCGATGTGGCTGACCGGCACGCCGACCTTGCCGACCTCGCCCTTGGCGAGCTCGTCGTCCGGGTCGTAGCCGGTCTGGGTGGGGAGGTCGAAGGCCACGGACAGACCCGTCTGGCCCTTGGCCAGGTTGCGGCGGTAGAGCTCGTTGGTCTTCTCCGCCGAGGAGTGACCGGCGTAGGTGCGGATCACCCACGGACGGTCGCGCTCACGATCGGTGGGGTACGGCACCGGAACCTCCGTGTCGTCGCGGGAGCACAGTCGGCACTGCCTGTGATGCGGACAGAGACTACTCGTCAGTAGCCGGCGACGGGCACGGAGTCGTCCCTCGTCACAGTCCTGCGTTCGGCAAAGTACGCGACGCGCGCGGGAAACCGAGCGCTGGATCGGTTCACCACCCGACCCCTCGGACAGGGCGCGTCGCCCGTCCGGGTGCGACCATCGGCGGATGGAGCTCGACCTGGTCCCGCGGCTCGGCGCCGTCATCGGCCTGGCGGTGGTGCTGCTGGTGCTCGGGCTGCTGCTGCGCTGGACCTACGGCCACCAGAAGCACCACGCGCTGCCCACCGACGACCCGGACGACCCGGTGGCCACCGGGCTGCTCACCGAGGTCTCCCGGGTACCGGGCCAGGAGGCCGCCCGCGTGCTGCGCGACCGGCTCCGCTCCGAGGGCATCCGCGCGACGACCTCGCGCGCCGACGGCGGCGGCTGGGCGCTGCTCGTCTTCCCCCGCGACGTGAAGGACGCCCGCGTGGTGCTGAGCCGCCGCTCCCTGGACTGAGCGCTCAGTCCACCCGGTGGTAGCGGGCGTCGAGGAAGCAGAACACCCCGTAACAGGCGATCCCGACGCCCACCGCGACCAGCAGGAACACCCCGTAGGGCTGTTCGCGCAGCGTCTTGAGCGCCGAGTCCAGCCCGTTCGCGCGCTGCGGGTCGAAGGTCAGCGCGGCGACGCCCAGCAGGATGCCCAGCACACCGATCGCGATCCCCTTGGCGATGTACCCGGCCTGCCCGGTACGGGCGTTGATCCGCCGCAGCCGGGTGTCGGCGCCGCCGAGGTCCTGGTCCTCGGTGAACTTCTTCCGGTAGCCGTTCCAGGCCAGCACGCCGCCGCCGACCAGCACACCCAGCCCGATCAGCGCGGTGAGGATCTGGCCGCCCGGCAGGCCGAGCAGTCCGGCGGTCGCCCGCCCGCCGCCGCCGCTCGAGGCGCGCCCGCTGACCGCGGTGGTCGCCGCGGTGACGGCCAGCACGGCGTAGACGACCGCCTGTCCACCGGCGACGACCCGCTTCGCCGTCCGCTTCGTGCTGTCGCCGACGTAGTGGAAGCCCCACACCGCCGAGACCGTCCGCCACAGGACGACCGCGGCGAACCCGACCACCAGCACCCACAGCAACACCCGGCCGGCCGGCTCGGCGGCGATCGCCCCGAGGGCGCCGTTCTGGTCGGCCTGCCCGCCCGAGCCGAGCGCGATCTGGACGGCGAGCCACCCGATCAGCAGGTGCAGCACCCCGTTCGCGGCGATGCCGACCCGGGCGGCGACGCGCACCGGTGTCGAGTGCGCGGCGTCCCGCGCCCCGCGGCCCGCCTTGCGGCCGGCCTGCGAGACGTCCGCGGCGTCGGGGGTGCTCACCATGACGGGCCTCCTCGTCGAGTCGACGCGAAGGGTGGCACGGCGCGGACCGGTCCGCCGGGCTGATGGGCCGCTCGGAGCAACGGCGAGGCGGCCCCCGGGCCGTGTCGCGCCGAGGGGTGTCGCCCACCCCGGCCGGATCGCCGCCGGGTACCGGCGCCGCCACGGCGAGCCGCCGTCGGCGCCCCTGCGGGGCCGAGCGCCTACCGCTCCGGCTCGCCCGCGACCCGCCGGATGTCGGCGCCGAGCGCGGACAGGTTCTCCACGAACCGCGGGTAGCCGCGGTCGATGTGCGCGACGTCCCAGACCTCGGTCGTGCCCCGTGCGCACAGCCCGGCCAGTACCAGCCCGGCGCCGGCCCGGATGTCGCTGGCCCACACCGGCGCGCTGGACAGCTCCGGCCGCCCCCGTACGACGGCGTGGTGCCCGTCGGTGCGGGCGTCCGCACCCAGGCGCACCATCTCGTCGACGAAGCGGAAGCGCGCCTCGAACACGTTCTCGGTGATCATCGACGTGCCCTCGGCGACGGCGGACAGCGCGATCGCCATCGGCTGCAGGTCCGTCGCGAAGCCCGGGTAGGGCAGCGTCACGAAGTCGACCGCCTCCGGGCGGCCGGGCATCGCGACCGAGAACTCCTGCTCGGCGGTGGTGATCTCGGCGCCCGCGCTGCGGAGCTTGTCGAGAACCAGGTCGATGTGGTGCGGGTCGACGCCGCGCACGGTGACCTCGCCCCGGGTCATGGCGGCCGCGAACGCCCAGGTCGCACCGACGATCCGATCCCCGATGACGCGGTGCGTGGTCGGCTGCAGCCCCGCGACGCCGTGCACGGTCAGCGTGGAGCTCCCGACGCCCTCGAGCTTCGCGCCCATCTGCTGCAGCATCACGCAGAGGTCGACGATCTCCGGCTCGCGGGCCGCGTTGTCGATCACCGTCGTGCCCTCGGCGAGCACCGCGGCCATCAGGATGTTCTCGGTCGCGCCGACGCTCGGGAAGTCCAGCCAGATCTGCGCGCCGTGCAGGTCGCCCGCCGTCGCGGTGACGCTGCCGTGCACGATGTCGGTGGTCGCGCCGAGCTTGCGCAGCCCGTTCTGGTGCATGTCCAGCGGCCGCGAACCGATCGCGTCGCCCCCGGGGAGCGGGACGACCGCCCGCCGGCAGCGCGCGACCAGCGGCCCGAGCACGCACACCGACGCGCGCAGCTTGGAGACCGAACGGTAGTCGGCCTCAGCCCCGGGGTCGGCGGGCACGTCGATGTGCACGGTCGACCCCTCGATCGCGACCGTGCAGCCCAGGCTTCGCAGGACGTCGGCCATCAGCGGCACGTCCAGGATCTCCGGGCAGTTCTCGAGCGTCGTCCGTCCCTCGGCCAGCAGCGCCGCCGCCATGAGCTTGAGCACGCTGTTCTTCGCCCCGACGACGTCGACGGACCCGCTCAGCCGGGCCCCGCCGTTGACCGCGAAATGCTCCACCACGACCGGAACGGTAACGGGACCGTCACCACGCCGGATGCCCGCCCCGGACGGCCTGAGCCTTCGGACCGTCCGGCGCACCCCCGCATCTGGTCGCCGAGGCACCGGCGCACCTAGCCTGTCGGGGTGGCGGTGCATCTCACGCGGATCTACACGAAGACCGGCGACGACGGTACGACGGCCCTGGGCGACTTCAGCCGGGTCCGGAAGACCGATGCCCGGCTGGCGGCCTACGCCGACACCGACGAGGCGAACGCCGCGATCGGGGTCGCCGTGACCGTCGGGGGACTCCCGGAACGGGTCGTCGACCCGCTGCGACAGATCCAGAACGACCTGTTCGACGTCGGTGCCGACCTGTGCACCCCGATCGTCGAGAACCCCGAGTACCCGCCGCTGCGGGTCACCGAGGGCTATGTGACCCGGCTCGAGGGCTGGTGCGACGAGTTCAACCCCGAGCTGCCCAAGCTCAACTCCTTCATCCTCCCCGGCGGCACCCCGGGCGCGGCGTACCTGCACGTCGCCCGGACCGTCACCCGGCGTGCCGAGCGGTCGGTGTGGGGCCTGCTGGAGGTCGACCGGGAGCACACCAACCCGCTGACCGCGCAGTACCTCAACCGGCTCTCGGACCTGCTGTTCATCCTCGGCCGGGTCGCGAACCCCGACGGCGACGTCCTGTGGCAGCCGGGCGGCCCGCACGGAGCACCGACCACGGACACCTGACCGGACCCGCTCCGGACGGCCCGCTCAGGTCAGCACCGCCACCAGCAGCGCGACGACGGCGCCGCAGCCGAACACCACGGCACGCCGCATCGCGGTGCCGCTGCGCCTCCGGCTGCGCTCCAGGTGGTCGCCGCGCTCGGCGACGGTGAGCGTGAGCGGGTGGCCGGCCGCGGCGGACAGCCGTACCCGGTCCCCGGACAGCCGGGCCTCCCCCACCACGGTGAGCCGGGAGCCCGGCTCGATCCGCCACTCGGTGCGCTCTCGGGCCACCGTCGGGTCGACGAGGCGGAACAGGCCGAACTCGCGGCCCCCGCCGTCGTCGGTGACCCGGCGGCGCTCGGCGACCGGGATCTCGGTGCGCGCGTCACGGGGGTCGACCACGACCTCCGCGCCACCGTCGGTCAGCCGGAACGGCCGCTCCCGCCGCTGCTCGGCGACGACCTGCCGTTCCTCCCGGTCGTCCCGGCCGCGGGAGAGCGCCTCCTCGACGAACCGGAACCAGACCGAGTCGACCCCGGTCAGCGGGGCCGGGCGGGCCTCGTCGTCGAGCGGCTCGACGGTGCCGGACAGCGACACCACCTGGCGGAACGCCGGGGCGTCGAGCTCGTCGCGGACGGACCCGGCCATGGCGACGAGCTCCGCGACCGTCACCGGAGTCGCGGCCAGGCCGCGCGTCCAGCGGGCATGCCCGTCGCGGGCCTCGCGGAACGACGTCCACGCCAGCCGGCCGAGAATGCCCGCGAACGCCAGGAGGACCAGATCCACGGCGGCAGCATAGAACGGACAGAACGGACGACAGGTCCGTAGAGCTACCGATCCGGCGAGGTCAGGACGCCTCGCGGTAGCCGTGCCCCTGCCCCGGCGGGGTGGACTCCAGCCAGGCCATGAAGCCGGTGCGGACGCCCGCCGACATCGCCAGCTCGACGTCGATGCCCCGGCCCGCGGCGTCGCGGCCGCGGCAGCGCAGCACCTCGACCGCCATCGGGATCGCGAACTCCTCCGACCGGTGCGGCGGCCGCCGGTCCACGATCTCCAGGTCGGCCCGGTCCATCACGACGGTCGCACCGATCCGGAAGCTGGTCAGGCGGTACCAGGCGAACCGCTCGCCCTCGTAGCGCCCGACGCCGAAGTGCCAGTCCGTGACAGCGAAACGGCGGCGCAGACACAGGTCCACACCGCCGTTGCGCATGAGTCGTACCCGCCGTACGGCGAGCCAGACCAAGGGGACGACCAGGCACAGCAGCAGAACTCCGACGAACGCCGCGATGAGCTCCACTGCCTGCCCGGTCCCCGTGCTAGTTCGCCTCGGCCGCCCGAAGGCGGGCCTCGGCCCGGGCGATCGCCGATCTGCCCTCGTCGGTGGACGAGTCGGCGCCGTCGCGCGCCCGCCGGGCCCGCTCGACATCGATCTCGTCCGCCTGCTCGGCGAACTCGGCCAGGATGGACACCCGCTCCGCCGACACCGACAGGAACCCGCCGTGCACCGCGATGGTGCGCTTCGAGCCGTCGGTGGAGTCGATGCGGACGACCCCGGCCTCTTCCATCTGGGCCAGCATCGGCTGGTGGCCGGGCAGGATGCCGACCTCGCCGACCGTGGTCCGGGCGAGCACGAAGCGTGCGTCGCCCGACCACAGCCGGCGCTCCACGGAGACCAGCTCCACGGTCATCTCAGCAGGCATCGGTGATCAGCCCTCGAGCTTCTTGCGGTTCTTCTCCAGGTCGTCGAGACCGCCGCAGAGGAAGAACGCCTGCTCGGGGACGTCGTCGAACTCGCCCTTGGCGATCTTGTCGAACGCCTCGATGGTCTCCTTGAGCGGGACCGTCGACCCCTTCTGCTGGGTGAACTGCTCGGCCACCAGCAGGTTCTGGGACAGGAAGCGCTCGATCCGCCGTGCGCGGCCGACCAGCTGCTTGTCCTCCTCGGACAGCTCGTCGATACCGAGGATGGCGATGATGTCCTGCAGGTCGTTGTACTTCTGCAGGATCCGCTTGACCTCGTTGGCGACGCGGAAGTGCTCGTCACCGACGTACTGCGGGTCCAGGATCCGCGAGGTCGAGGTCAGCGGGTCCACCGCCGGGTAGATCCCCTTCTGGGAGATCGGCCGGGAGAGCTCGGTGGTGGCGTCGAGGTGCGCGAACGTCGTCGCCGGAGCCGGGTCGGTGTAGTCGTCCGCGGGGACGTAGATCGCCTGCATCGAGGTGATCGAACGACCGCGGGTCGAGGTGATCCGCTCCTGCAGCTCACCCATCTCGTCGGCCAGGGTGGGCTGGTAGCCCACCGCGGACGGCATGCGGCCGAGGAGGGTCGACACCTCCTGGCCGGCCTGGGTGAACCGGAAGATGTTGTCGATGAACAGCAGGACGTCCTGCTCCTGCACGTCGCGGAAGTACTCCGCCATGGTCAGCGCGGAGAGCGCGACGCGCATACGGGTGCCCGGCGGCTCGTCCATCTGACCGAACACCAGGGCGGTGTTCTTCATGACGCCCGACTCGGTCATCTCCGTGATGAGGTCGTTGCCCTCACGGGTGCGCTCACCGACGCCGGCGAACACCGAGGTGCCACCGAAGTTCAGCGCGACACGCTGGATCATCTCCTGGATCAGCACGGTCTTGCCGACGCCGGCACCACCGAACAGACCGATCTTGCCGCCGACGACGTAGGGCGTCATCAGGTCCAGGACCTTGATGCCGGTCTCCAGCATCTCCGTCTTGCCCTCGAGCTCGTCGAAGCGCGGGGCCTTCTGGTGGATCGACCGGAGGTCACCGGTGAACTGGATGGACGGGTCGTCCAGGCAGTCGCCGAGGGCGTTGAACACGTGGCCCTTGACCTGGTCGCCCACCGGCACGGAGATCGGGCGGCCGAGGTCGGTGACCTCCTGGCCGCGCACGACGCCGTCGGTCGGCTGCATGGAGATGGCCCGGACCAGGTTGTCACCCAGGTGCGTGGCGATCTCCAGCGTCAGCTTGCGCTTGTCGCCGGAGAGATCCACCTCCAGCGTGAGGGCGTTGAGCAGGTTCGGGACCTGGTCACGCGGGAACTCGACGTCGACGACCGGGCCGGTCACCTGGACGACGCGCCCGGTGATCGGGCCGGCCGAAGTTTCGGCGGTCGTGGTCATCAGCTCTCACTTCCTGCGCTGGCGAGAGCGTCGACCCCACCGACGATCTCGCTGATCTCCTGGGTGATCTGTGCCTGGCGAGCCTGGTTGGCCTCCAGGGTCAGGCTACGGATCAGTTCGTTGGCGTTGTCCGTCGCGGCCTTCATGGCCCGCTGCCGGTTCGCCGACTCCGACGCCGCCGACTCCAGCAGGGCCGCGTAGAGGCGGGCCCCGATGTACTTCGGCAGCAGCGCGTCGAAGAGCGTGTCCGGGTCCGGCTCGAACTCGTAGAGCGGCTGGAGCCCCTTGCTCTCCGGGTGGTCCCGCTGGCTCTCGGCCGTGTCGGCGTCGGCGTCGCGGGCGACCGAGGGCAGCTCCGACCCGGCACCGACCGGCCTCGAGGAGGCGCTGTCGGCCGCGTACTCGACCTCGAGCGGAGCCATCCGCCGGGCCTGCGGCACCTGGGTGATCATGTTCTTGAAGCTGGTGTAGACGAGGTGCAGCTCGTCCACGCCGGTCACACCGTCGGTGTTGCCGTCGTGGTCGTCCTCACCGGCCATGAACGCGTCGACCAGGGCTTTCGCCGCCTCGGCCGCGTGCTCGTAGCCCGGCTGCTCGGAGAAGCCGGTCCACGACTGCTCGATCTCCCGGTTGCGGAACCGGTAGTACGAGACGCCCTTGCGGCCGATCACGTAGAGGACCGGCTCCTTGCCCTGCTCGCGGAGCAGGGCCTGGAGCTGCTCGGCCTCCTTGAGGACGTTGGCGTTGTAGCCGCCGCACTGACCGCGGTCACTGGTGACGACCAGGACCGCGGCCCGCTTCGGCTGCTCCCGCTCGACGAGCAGCGGGTGGTCCAGCGCCGAGTTCGACGCGAGCTCCGACAGGGTGCTCGTCATCAGCTCGGCGTACGGACGTGCCTCGTCCACCCGCGCCCGGGCCTTCGCGATCCGTGAGGTCGCGATCAGCTCCTGGGAACGGGTGATCTTCTTGATGGACTGCGTCGACCGGATACGCCGGCGCAGCACCCGGATCTGTGCCGCCATCGGGTATCAGCCTCAGTTCTTCTTGACCGTGACGGTCTCCTGCTCGACATCGTCCTCGTCGAGGGCCTTCTCGGCCTTCTCCTTGGGGACGACCGAGGAACCGTCGGACGCGGTGAACTCGTTGCGCTTGAACTCGTCGACCGCCTTGGTCAGCGTCTCGACGGCGTCGTCGGAGAGCTTCCCGGTGTCGGTGATCTCGTTCAGGGCGCCGGAGGCGTGGCGACGCGAGTACTCGCGGAACTCCGACTCGAAGCGCTGCACGTCGGCGACGGGCACCGAGTCGAGCTTGCCGGAGGTGCCCAGCCAGATCGAGACGACCTGGTCCTGCACCGAGACCGGCGCGTACTGCGCCTGCTTCAGCAGCTCGACCAGTCGCTCGCCACGGCCCAGGGCGGCGGCCGAGGCGGCGTCGAGGTCGGAACCGAAGGCGGCGAACGCCTCCAGCTCGCGGTACTGCGACAGGTCCAGACGCAGCGAGCCCGAGACCGTCTTCATGGCCTTGATCTGCGCCGAGCCACCGACCCGGGAGACCGAGATACCGACGTTGATCGCCGGCCGGACACCCTGGTTGAACAGGTCGGACTCGAGGAAGACCTGGCCGTCGGTGATCGAGATGACGTTGGTCGGGATGTAGGCCGACACGTCGTTCGCCTTGGTCTCGATGATCGGCAGACCGGTCATCGACCCCGCGCCGAGCTCATCGGAGAGCTTCGCGCAGCGCTCCAGCAGACGCGAGTGCAGGTAGAAGACGTCGCCCGGGTAGGCCTCACGGCCCGGCGGGCGGCGCAGCAGCAGCGAGATCGCGCGGTAGGCCTCGGCCTGCTTCGACAGGTCGTCGAACACGATGAGGACGTGCTTGCCCTGGTACATCCAGTGCTGGCCGATGGCCGAGCCGGTGTAGGGCGCGAGCCACTTGAAGCCGGCCGGGTCGGACGCGGGGGCCGCGACGATCGTCGTGTACTCCAGCGCACCGGCGTCCTCGAGGGACTGCCGGACACCGGCGATCGTGGAGCCCTTCTGGCCGATGGCGACGTAGATGCAGCGGACCTGCTTCGACGGGTCGCCCGACTCCCAGTTCTCCTTCTGGTTGATGATCGTGTCGACGCAGACCGCGGTCTTGCCGGTCTTGCGGTCGCCGATCACCAGCTGGCGCTGGCCGCGCCCGATCGGGGTCATGGCGTCGATGGCCTTGATCCCGGTCTGCAGCGGCTCGCCGACGGACTGGCGGTCCATCACGCCGGCCGCCTGGAGCTCGAGCACGCGGCGGGCGTCGCTCTCGACGTCGCCGAGGCCGTCGATCGGGTTGCCCAGCGGGTCGACGACCCGGCCCAGGTAGCCCTCGCCGACCGGCACGGACAGGACCTCGCCGGTACGGGTGACCTGCTGGCCCTCCTCGAGGCCGGTGTAGTCGCCCAGGACGACCGCACCGATCTCGTTCTGCTCGAGGTTCAGCGCGACGCCGCGGACGCCGCCCTCGAACTCGAGCAGCTCGTTGGTCATGGCCGAGGGCAGACCCTCGACGTGGGCGATGCCGTCACCGGTGTCGGCGACGATCCCGACCTCACGGCGGGACGTGCCGCTCTCCAGCGACGAGACGTAGCTGGAGATCGCACTCCGGATCTCCTCGGAGGAGATCGTCAGCTCTGTCATGGCTGCGTCGTTCCTTCTCTCGAACGGGGTCTTCGGGTCGTTCCGCCGGGGTCCGGCGATCGCGTCCGAAGCAGGTCAGCTGGGCAGGGATCGGCGAGCTGCGGCGAGTCGACCCGCCACGCTGCCGTCGATGACCTCGCCGCCGACCTGCACGACCAGGCCTCCGAGGAGGCTCCGGTCGAGCTCGACCTGCAGGGAGATCGTGCGGCCGTACATACGGCCCAGGGTCTCGGCGAGCTTGGTCTCCTGCTCGGAGGAGAGCTCGACGGGTGTGCGCACCTTGGCGACCGAGCGGTCCCGGCGGGCCGCCGCGAGCTCGGCGAGCTCCTCGGCGACGACGTCGAGGTGCCGGCTGCGGGGCAGCCGGACCGCTTCGCGGAGCAGCGTCGCCGTCACCGGGTAGACCTTCTCGCCGAGCACCGAGTCCAGGAGCTGGACGCGACCCTCGACGGGCCGGGCGGCGTCGCCGAGCAGGCTCGCCAGCTGCGGCTCGCGGGCCACGATCCGGCCGAACCGGAACAGCTGGTCCTCGACCTCGTCGAGGGAGCCGTTGCGGTCCGCGATCGCGATGGCCGTGCGGCGGGCCAGGCCCTCCGCACCGGTGACGATGTCGCGGGCGGTGGACCAGCGCTTGCGCGCCAGCTCGGAGACGAGGTCCACGGTCGGCTGCGAGAGCTGGGACCCGAACAACCGGCGGACCAGGTCCGCGCGGGCGTCCTCGGGGGAGGACGCGTCGGCCAGCAGGCGCCGGACGGAGCGCTCGGAGTCCAGGAACCGGGCCACCGCGAACAGCTCGTCCGCGGTCGTGGTCAGGTCCCGGGCCGACGCGGAGTCGGTCCAGGAGTCCAGCCGCTCGGTCAGCGCCGCGAGGGACTCACGGCTGGCGGGCTGCAGGACAGCCGCCATCAGTTCGCCCCGCTCCGCTGGGCCACGCCCTGCTGGTCGAGCTCACCGAGGAACGAGTCGATCGTCGCGGAGCGACGCGAGTCGTCGGCCAGCTGCTCGCGCAGCAGGCGCTCGGCCAGCTGGACCGACAGGCCCCCGACCTCGTTGCGCAGAGCACGCTGGGCGGCGTCGCGCGACGCGGCCACCTGCTCCTCGCCACGGGCCTTGATGCGCGCGGCCTCGGCCTCGGCCTCCTCGCGGAGCTCGGCCTTGATCTGCTGGCCCTCGGCCCGGGCGTCGTCGCGGATGCGCGCCGCCTCGGCCCGCAGGCCGGCGAGCTGCTCCTCGTACTCCTTCTTCAGCCGGTCCGCCTGCTCCTGGGTCTCCTGAGCACGCTTGAGGCCGCCCTCGATCGCGTCGGTCCGCTCCTCGTAGAGCGTCTCGAAGCGCGGGACCGCGAACTTCCAGAGCAGGAACAGCAGGATCGCGAACGCGACCACACCGAGCACGAGCTCATCGAGTTGCGGGAGAATCGGAAGCGGCTGTTCGGCGGCGAGAATCAGTTCCACCGTGTGTCCTTCCCTGACATGGCCGCCGGTACCGGGACCGGCATGAGAGTGATCTGCCGGCTCTTACTGCGCGATGAAGAAGAGCACCAGGCCGATCAGCATGACCAGCTCGGCGAGGACGAAGGTGGTCCAGCCGATACCCATCAGCTGGCCGCGGGCCTCCGGCTGGCGGGCGGTGCCGCTGATGACGGCCGACCAGATCAGGCCGACGCCGATACCGGCGCCGATGGCCGAGGCGCCGAACCCGATGGCCGCGAGGCCCGGGTTGATGTTGGCGGCTTCCTGGGCCAGAACCTGGGTGACGTTCACTTCGGGTTTCCTTCCGTCGGGTCCGCGGGATGCGGGTCGTTCGGTGTATCGGCCCGGACGGGCCGGCGGATGAAGCAGGTGGTGCGAGCGCGGTGCCGGCGGCACCGGGGTCTCGGTGGTGCTGTCAGTGGTCCTCGGAGATCGCCGCGCCGATGAACACGGCGGCCAGCAGGGCGAAGACGTAGGCCTGGATGACCTGGACCAGCGCCTCCAGGAACGTGAACGCGATCCCGGCGGCGAACACCACCGGGGACGCGATGACGAGCGCGGAGCCCGCCGACACCAGGAACGCCGCACCCACGGCGGTCAGGGCGAGGATGAGGTGGCCTGCGAACATCGCGGCGAACACACGCAGTGCCAGCGAGAGCGGCTGCACCAGGAACTTCTGCAGCAGCTCGATCACGATGATCAGCGGCGCGATGAAGACCGGGACGCCCGGCGGCAGCGCGGCGTGCTTGATGTAGCCGAAGAACCCGTGCTTCTTGAACCCGGCGTAGTGGTAGAAGACGTAGACGAACAACGCCAGCGCGATGGGGAACCCGATCCGCGACAGCGTCGGGAACTGGATCACCGGGATGATCGCGAAGATGTTGTTGACCAGGATGAAGCTGAACAGGCCGAGGATCAGCGGGATGTACCGCTTGAAGTCCTCGGAGCCGATCTGGTCACGCGCCATCGTGTTGCGCGGGATGTTGTAGAAGGACTCCAGTCCGAACTGGAATCGGCTCGGCACTATGGACAGCTTGCGCGTGCCCAGCGTGAAGACGGCCGCGACGATGATCAGCGACAGGACCGCCAGCACCATCGGCTTGGTGACGGCGCCGAAGATCGGCGGGTACTCGAACAGACCTGCGCCGGGCGGAGTGAACTCCTCGGCCGCCAGTACCAACGTGCCCAATGGGGGTCCTTCCGGTGCTCCCGTTCCGCATCCACGCGGAACGGGGGATCGCCTGCAAGGTGCCTCGTGGCGCGATGTGTTTCCGGGCGGCCGGGTCGAAACACCGGAAGTCACCCACATCGCCTACGTGGCGGATGCTATCAGCCGTACTTCTACACGATGTCGGGGGCTCGTACGCACCTCACCTGCGCGTTCGTCCGACGAAACGATCTTGATCGGGTCCGGTGGGTCGCGTCGGGTGATTCACCGTTAACTCCCCCGGCGGTCGCCGCCCGGCCATCCGCCCGACGCCCTCGACAGCCCCCGCGGACGCCCGCGAGGGCGCCGCAGGAACGGACGAAACGGTCGTCGAACCCCAGGTCAGGCATTCGTGGACCCCGGATCGGTGCCGATCAGGATCTGGAGCTTCTGCCCTGCCCAGGCCTCCGCCGCCGTCGTCGTGATGAAGACGACGAGCATGGTGACGGCCAGTGACATGCGGTGCAGACCCGGCGCATCCCCGAGGGTGAACAGGGCGAGCAGGAGGATGATGGCCTTCATCGCGAGGCCGCCGAATGCGGCCAGCATCACAGCGCCCGGCTCGAGATGGGTCGTACGCAGCATCAGCACCGGCGTGAGCAGGGCCGAGCCTGTGGCCAGCAGGCCACCGAGGGCCGCGGCGGACAGGCCCGGGACCCCGGCCGCGACGACCCCGCCGACGGCGCAGACCACCGTGGTGGCCGCGCCGACCAGGGCGGCGCCGCGGGCCATCGACCCCGACAGCCGCCGCACGACCTGCGCCTGGCCGAGCGCGGGACCGTCGTACTCCACGGTCCCCCAGCGGTCCCATCGCCACACGGTGCGTCCGCCTCCCGGCTCACCGGCCGCCCCACCAGCGGGTACGGCTCCGCGCACACGGTAACCGGCGGGTCCGGCGCCCCGACCGGCGCCGTCCCCCGCGGTGTCCCGTGCCGCCCGGCCCGCGTCGAGAAGCTCCTGAGCGTCGTCGAACCGCCGTCGGGCGGCACCCAGGTGCTTCTCGACGCGCTCGACGGCCCCGGGACCGGGCGGCGTACGGGGCCGGGCGGGCCTGATCCGTGAGCGCGGACACCTCTCCCCAGGGCCAGGACCGGCGCCGGTCAGGCGTCGCGGTCCCGGGCGGGGTGGTGCGCGGGGGTGGGGACGGTCGGCTGGTCCGGCCCCGGTGTCGCGGCGGGGTGGGCGCGGTGGCCGGTGCCGCGCGGGTGCTGCGGGCGGGGTGGGACCGGCCCGGGGTCGGTCGGGGCCGGCGTCGGCGGTCCGGCGGCCGTGCCGCGTGGCATCCGCGGACGGGCGGCGACGGGCCGGGACGGGGTCGGTGGTGTGGGCGGCCCGGCATCGGCGGACGTCATCGGGCCGACGTGTTCCGGCCCCCCGGTCGGGGTGCCCGCGAGCCGGGCGGGTCCGGGTCCGGCGGGCGCAGGTCCCGCAGTACCGGCGACCAGCGGTCCCCCGGTGCCGGCGGGCGCGCGTCGCGTCCCGGTCCGCGACGGGCCACGCCCGCCGCTCGGCCGGTGCGCGCCCCGCGTCCACGGCGCAGGCCCCCGGGTGCGTCCCGACCCGATGTGTCCCGCCGTGACGGGTCCCGACCGGACGGGTCCCCGCCCGGCACGACCCGGCCCGGCGTCGGTGCCGCCGCGGCGTGGCCCGGCGGTCCGGGGCCGTCGACGGCCGGACCGCCGGCGGACGGCCGGGCGGAGGGCGCCGCGCGCCCGGGCCCGGGCCCGGCGTCCGGGAGGTCGTCGGTCGAGGCGATCGCCGTCTCCCCCGCGGCGGCCGGTGCCGCGGAGGCGGCGGTGCGCATCCGCGACCGGTGCGGCACGGCCGAGGCCACGAACGCCACGACCAGTGCGATCCCGGTCGCGGCGAGCACCAGCCCGGTGCGCGGGACCAGGGCGAGCGCGACCGCGCCGAAGGCGATCACCGCGACCCACAGGTAGACCAGCAGCACCGCGCGCCGGTGGCTGTGCCCGACCTGGAGCAGGCGGTGGTGCAGGTGCATCTTGTCCGGGCTGAACGGGCTGGTCCCGGCGCGGGTCCGGCGCACGACCGCCATGAGCAGGTCCAGCGACGGGATGAAGACGATCCCGACCAGCACGATGACCGGGGAGACCAGGGCCAGGATGTTCCCGGCCGCCGTGTCGTCGGGCGGGATCCGGCCCGAGGCGGTCGTGATCGCCGCGGAGAGCATGACCCCGACCATCATCGAGCCGGTGTCGCCCATGAAGATCCGGGCCGGGTGGAAGTTGTGCGGCAGGAACCCCAGGCAGGACCCGGCGAGCACCACCGCGATCAGCGAGGGCACGAACGCGGCCGGGTCGTTGCCGTTCTTGCTGATGAGGCCGATGCAGAAGACCGCGGTCGCCAGCGTGGTGATCAGCCCGATGCCGGCGGCGAGCCCGTCGAGGCCGTCGACGAAGTTCATCGCGTTTACCAGCACCACGGTGACCAGCACCGTCATGAGCACCGATTGCCCCTGCCCCAACAACAACAGCGAGCCGCTGAGGAACGACTCCCCTCCGATGGGGATCCATACCGTCACCCACTGCACGCCGTAGAGCACCAGCAGCCCGGCCGCGGTGACCTGCGCGGCGAACTTGGTGAGGGCGTCGAGGTCGTAGCGGTCGTCGAGCATCCCGACGCCGACCAGCAGCCCGGTCGCGACGACGACCCCGACGACCTCGGTGCTCTGCTCGAAGTAGGCCAGCCGCAGGGCCGGGAGCTGCAGCGACAGCAGCAGCCCGGCCAGCACCCCGCCGAACATCGCGAGGCCGCCCCACCGCGGGGTCGGGGTGACGTGCACGTCCCGTCCCCGCGGCCAGGCGACCGCGCCGACCTTCAGCGCCAGCATCCGGACCGGCCCGGTCAGCAGCAGCGTGACGACGGCGGCGACCAGCCCGACGAGCAGGAGCTCCCGGATGGGGAGTCCGTACGTGAACTGGTCAGTGGGCACGTCGCGAGCGCCTCTCCGCCTCCGCCGTGGGTCTCAGGTCACCCCCGAGGGTAGGCCGGTGCCTTCGAGACGAGCGCGGTGACCGCCTTCGCGACGTCGGCGAGCTCGGCGTCGCCGGCCGTGGTGTCGTGCTCGGCCTTGACCGCGCGGGCCAGCAGCGCGCCGACCTCGGCCATGTCGGCCTCGGTCATCCCCTGCGTGGTGACGCTGGGCGAGCCGACCCGGATGCCGGACGGCTTCATCGGCGGCGCCGGGTCGTAGGGGATGGCGTTCTTGTTCAGCGTGATGCCGGCGCGGTCGCAGCGGGTCTCCGCCTCCGACCCGGTGACGCCGATCGGACGCAGGTCCAGCAGCGCGAGGTGGTTGTCGGTGCCGCCGGAGACGGCGCGCATGCCCTCGGACTCCAGGCTCGTCGTCAGCGCCTGGGCGTTCGCGATGACCTGGCGGGCGTAGGCCTGGTACTCCGGCTGCGCCGCCTCCTTCATCGCGACGGCCTTCGCGGCGACCGCGTGCATCAGCGGGCCGCCCTGGGAGAACGGGAAGACCGCCTTGTCGATGGCCTTGGCGTGCTCCTCGCGGCACAGCACCATGCCGCCGCGCGGGCCGCGCAGGACCTTGTGCGTGGTGGCGGTGACGACGTCGGCGTAGGGCACCGGCGACGGGATCGCCTTGCCGGCGACCAGGCCGATGAAGTGCGCGGCGTCGACCATGAGCTTGGCGCCGACCTCGTCGGCGATCTCGCGGAACACCGCGAAGTCGATCAGGCGCGGATACGCGGTCGCACCGGCGATGATGATCTTCGGCTGGTGCTGCTTGGCCAGGTCCCGGACCTGGTCGTAGTCGATGACCTCGGTGTCCTCGCGGACCGTGTAGGACACCGCGTTGAACCACAGGCCGGAGAAGTTGACCTTGCTGCCGTGCGTGAGGTGGCCGCCCTGCTTGAGGTCCATGGCCAGCACGGTGTCGCCGGGCTTGGCGAACGCGGCGTAGGCGGCGAGGTTCGCGCTCGCGCCGGAGTGCGGCTGGAGGTTGGCGTGCTCGGCGCCGAAGAGCTCCTTCGTGCGCGCGTTGCCGATGTTCTCCGCGACGTCGACGACGCCGCAGCCCCCGTAGTAGCGGCGGCCGGGGTAGCCCTCGGCGTACTTGTTCGACAGCGTCGACCCGAGCGCCGCCAGCACCGCGGGGCTGGTCAGGTTCTCGCTCGCGATGAGCTGCAGTCCGCCGCGCAGGCGCTCGAGCTCGTCCAGCACGACGCCCGCGATCTCGGGGTCCTGCTGCTGCAGTGCGTGGAAGTCCGGTCCCCAGAAGGTCTGCTCGCTCACGCCGGGACACGCTACCCGCTGCCATCCCCGCAGGCCGCGGCCGTGCAGGCGTGATCACACCCGCGGGTGGCCCCCTCAGACCCGGTCGACCTCCTGGCCGACGACCTCCTCGACCTGTTCGGCGGTCACCCCGCCCTCGCGCAGCATGCGCGGCCGGGCGCCGGTGAGGTCGACGATCGTGGAGGCGACCGGGTCACCGGACGGGCCGCCGTCGAGGTAGACCTGCGCGCTCGAGGCCAGCTGGGTGATCGCCTCGGTCACGTTCGACGCCGGCGGGTTGCCCGAGGTGTTCGCGCTCGACACCGCCATCGGCCCGACCTCGCGCAGCAGCTCCAGCGCGACCGGGTGCAGCGGCATGCGCAGCATCACCGTCCCGCGGGTGCTGCCCAGGTCCCAGGCCAGCGACGGCGCGTGCTCCAGCACCAGCGACACCTCGCCCGGCCAGAACGCCTCGATCAGCGCCCGGGCGGACTGCGGTACTCCTGAGACGAGGCCGTCGATGGTGGTCCAGGAACCGACGAGCACGCCGACCGGCATGTCCGGGCCGCGCCGCTTGGCGGCGAGCAGCGCGCGCACGGCGGTGCCGTTGAACGCGTCGCAGCCGATGCCGTAGACGGTGTCGGTGGGCAGGACGACCAGCTCACCCGCCCGGACGGCGCGCGCGGCGGCGGTCAGACCGCGTGCGCGCTCGGCGGGGACGCTGCAGTCGAACAGCGGCTGGGTCTGCGGTGCACTCACGATCCGCGAGGATACGACCGTGCCGCGCGGGGGTGCGGGGCGGCTCACATCCGCGGCGCCGGCGGGACGTCCGGACGACCGCTCCCCGCTGGGTGGGACGGGCGTCAGGGGCAGGGGACGCGGCGGGCGGTGACGAAGCGCGGGCGGCCGGTGAGGTCGTCGTGCTCGGTGACCTCACCCAGCGTGCGCCGGCGACGCAGCAGTGCCGGGACCGTCTCGCCGTGGGTGTCGTCGTGCTCGATCGCGAGGTGCCCGCCGTGCCGCAGCCATCCGCTGGCCCCGCGTACGACGGCCTGGATGATCTGGGTGCCGTCGGGCCCGCCGAACACGGCGCCGGGCGGGTCCCACCGCTCCACCTCGGGCGGCACCGGCGTCCCGTCCGGGACGTAGGGCGGGTTGCAGACGACCAGGTCGACCGCACCCTCCAGCTCGATGAGCAGGTCGGTCCACCGGACGTCGGCGACGTGCAGGGTCACCGGGCGCCCGCCCGCGGCGACGTGCGCGTCGAGGTTGCGCCGGGTCCAGGACAGTGCCGACGGGTCGGCCTCGAGAGCGTGCACCTCGGCGTCGGGCCGGGACACCGCGAAGGCCAGCGCGAGCGCGCCGGAGCCGGTGCAGAGGTCGAGCACCCGGGGGCGGCTCACGTCGCGGATCGCGGCGAGGCCCCACTCCAGCAGCAGCTCGGTCTCCGGGCGCGGGGTGAACACCCCTGGTCCGACGGCGACCTCGACCGGGCCGAGTACCGCGGTGCCGAGGATGTGCTGCAAGGGTTCGCGGGTGGCGCGGCGGGCCACGAGGGTCTGCAGCCGTTCGACGACCGGCGGGTCCACCAGCGGGGTCATCAGCAGCGTGGACCGCGACGAGCCGAGCACGTGCGCGGCGAGCAGCTCGGCGTCGACGCGCGGCGACGCGACACCGGCGGCGGCCAGGGTGCGCTCGGCCTCCGCGATCGCCACCCGGAGCGGCAGCCGGCTGCCGGTCGTGGGGCTCGCCGTCGTCTCGGTCACGGCTCCAGTGTCCCGGCTGCGGGGCGCGGGGACACCGCAGGTGACCGGAGCATCACCTGAGCGGGGGATCATTCCTGTCCCTGCTCCCCCGCCATGGCCTCGGCGCGCTCGGCCGCGGTCAGAGCGGCGAGGACGTCGACGAGGTGGCCGTCGAGCACCGCGGACAGGTTGTAGGCCTTGAACCCGACGCGGTGGTCGGAGATCCGGTTCTCCGGGTAGTTGTAGGTGCGGATCCGCTCCGAGCGGTCCACCGTGCGGACCTGCGAGCGACGCTGTTCCGACGCCGCCTCGGCCGCCTCGGCCTCGGCCTTCGCCTGCAGCCGGACCCGCAGCACGTCCATCGCGCGGGCCTTGTTCTGCAGCTGGGAGCGCTCGTTCTGGCAGGTCACGACGATGCCGGTCGGCAGGTGCGTGATCCGCACGGCGGAGTCGGTGGTGTTGACACTCTGCCCGCCGTGCCCCGAGGCCCGGTAGACGTCGACCCGGATGTCGGCGTCGTGGATCTCGACGTCCCCGGCGTCGTCGGTGTCGGGGAAGACCATCACGCCGGCCGCGGAGGTGTGGATGCGGCCCTGCGACTCGGTGACCGGGACGCGCTGGACGCGGTGCACGCCGCCCTCGAACTTCAAGGCGGCCCACACCCCGTCGACCGGGTCCTTGCTGCGCAGGGACAGCGTGATGTCCTTGTACCCGCCCAGATCGGACGGGGTCGCGCCGAGGACCTCGACCTTCCAGCCGCGGCTCTCGGCGTAGCGGCTGTACATGCGCACGAGGTCGCCGGCGAACAGCGCGGACTCCTCGCCGCCCTCGCCGGACTTGACCTCCATCAGGACGTCGTCGCCGTCGTGCGGGTCACGCGGGCGCAGCAGCTCGGTCAGCTCGGTCTCGAGCTCGACGATGCGGGTGTCCAGGGCGTCGGCCTCGGCGGCGAAGGCGCGGTCCTCGGCGGCGAGCTCACGGGCGGCGTCGCGGTCCTCGCGGACCTGGGCGAGCTCGCGGGCGCAGCGCACGACCGGGCCGAGCTCGGCGTAGCGACGGCCCAGCTTGCGGGCCTGCGCCTGGTCGGAGAGGACGTCGGGGTCGGCGAGGCGCTGCTCCAGCTCGGCGTGCTCGTCGAGCAGGGCGTCGACCGACTGCGTGCTCATCGGGGATTCCTTCGAGGCGCTGGGGCGGGAACGCGAAACGGCGCCCGCCTCCTCGCGTGCGGCGAGGCGACGGGCGCCGTGTCGGGAGCTACTTGGCGGCGCGCTCGCGCTTCCCGTAGCGGGCCTCGAAGCGGGCCACGCGGCCACCGGAGTCCAGGATCTTCTGCTTGCCGGTGTAGAACGGGTGGCAGGCGGAGCAGACCTCGACGCTGATGGCGCCGCTGTTCTTGGTGCTGCGGGTGGTGAACTGGTTGCCGCAACCGCAGGTGACCTGGGTGTCGACGTACTGAGGGTGGATTCCCTCGCGCATGGCTCTCTCCTCATCGTTGGCCGCCGGGTCCCTGGTACGACCAGGGTGAACCGGTGCCGGGAAGCTGACGGTCCATTCAACCATCCGGGCCCCGGCGGAATTCCCACCGGGGCCCGGACGGCACGGCTCGGACTAGTCCTCGTCCTTGCCGGGGGTGTTCTTGGCGACCTGCATCAGGAACTCGATGTTGGTCTTGGTCTTCTTGAGGCGGCTGAGCACCAGGTCGAGCGCCTGCTGGTCGTCGAGCGCGGCGAGGACGCGGCGGAGCTTCACCATCACCGCGTGCTCGTCGGGCGACATCAGGAGCTCCTCCTTGCGGGTGCTCGAGTCGCCGACGTCGATGGCCGGGAAGATCCGCTTGTCGGCGATCTTCCGGTCCAGCTTGAGCTCGGCGTTGCCGGTGCCCTTGAACTCCTCGAAGATCACCGTGTCCATCGTGGACCCGGTCTCGACCAGCGCGGTCGCGAAGATGGTGAGCGAGCCACCGTCCTCGATGTTGCGCGCGGCGCCGAGGAAGCGCTTCGGCGGGTACAGCGCCGTGGAGTCGACACCACCGGACAGGATCCGGCCCGACGCGGGCGCGGCCAGGTTGTAGGCGCGCCCGAGGCGGGTGATGTTGTCCAGCAGGACGACGACGTCGTGCCCCATCTCGACCAGGCGCTTGGCCCGCTCGATGGACAGCTCGGCGACGGCGGTGTGGTCTGCAGGCGGGCGGTCGAAGGTCGAGGCGATGACCTCGCCCTTCACCGACCGCTGCATGTCGGTGACCTCCTCGGGCCGCTCGTCGACGAGGACGACCATGAGGTGGCACTCGGGGTTGTTCGTGGTGATCGCGTTCGCGATGTTCTGCATGATCGTCGTCTTGCCCGCCTTGGGCGGGGAGACGATCAGCGCACGCTGCCCCTTGCCGACCGGCATGATCAGGTCGATCACGCGGGTGGTCAGCTGCGACGGGTCGGTCTCCAGGCGGAGCCGCTCGTTGGGGTAGAGCGGGGTCAGCTTGGTGAACTCGGGCCGGTTGCGCGCGGCCTCCGGGTCCCGCCCGTTGATCGAGTCGACGCGCACCAGCGGGTTGAACTTCTGCCGCTGCTGCTCGCCCTCGCGGGGCTGACGGACGGCGCCGGTGATGGCGTCACCACGCCGCAGTCCGTTCTTGCGGACCATCGACATCGACACGTAGACGTCGGTCGGGCCGGACAGGTAGCCGGTGGTCCGGACGAACGCGTAGTTGTCGAGGATGTCCACGATGCCGGCGACCGGCAGCAGGACGTCGTCGTCGCGGATCTCGGTGTCCACGCCACCGCCGGTGGCGCCGCCACCGGTGCGCTCGCGGTCCCGGCCGCGACGGCGGTCGCGGAAGCGGCGGCCGCGGCGGCCGCGGCCGTCACCGTCGTCGCCGTCGTCGTCGCGGAAGTCGTTCCGGTCGGCACCGCGGTCGTTGTTCCGGTCGTTGTTCCGGTCACCGTTGCGGTCGTTGTTCCGGTCACCGTTCCGCTCGCCGCGGTTGTCGCCGCGGTCGCCGGTCCGGTCGTTGTTGCGGTTCCCGCGGTTGCCGCGGCCGGAGTCGTCGCCGTCGCGGTTGCGCCCGCCACGGCCGTTGTCGCCGTTGCCGCGGCCGTTGTCGTCGCGGCCCTCACCGGTGCGGTCGCCACCGTTGCGGTCGGCACCGTTGCGGTCGGCACCGTTGCGGTCGGCACCGTTGCGGTCGGCACCGCGCTCGGCCCCACGGCCGCGACGGCGGTCGCCGTCGGTGCCGGGGTCGTCACCGTCGGCGTCGCGCCGGGCGTCCTTCTGGCCCGCGTCCCGCTGGCCCGCGTCCGTGGCGGTGTCCTTCGGGGCGCCCTGGGGGCGGTGTCCTTCTGGCCGTTGTCGTCGCCCTGCCCGCGGCGGCGGGTCCGGCCACGACGACCGGCACCGTCGGCGTCCTCACGACGCTCCTCGGCCGGGGCCGGGGTGCTGTCGGCCTGCTCCGGCGCGCTCGCGGCGGGGGCGGCCTGCTCGGGCGCGGCGGCCGGGGCGCTCTCGGCGGCGGCCGGGGCCGCACCGTTGCCGGCGGAGGTACCGGGGTCGTCGGCGGCGGCGTCGGTCGCGATGGCGTCGGGAGCGCCGGCCGGACGGGTCGCAGCACGGCGACGACGGGTGCGCGGCGCGGGGGCCTCGACCTGCCCGGCCTGTCCGCCCTGGTCACCGGCCTGCTCGGCGGGTGCCTGAGGGGCGGCCGTCGCGGCGGAGCCGTTGCCGGCGGGGGCCGCGGCGGTGTCGCCGAGGGCGAGCTGCGGCGCGTCCGCACCGTCGGAGCCGGTGGTGGCGGGGTCCGCCTTCGCCTTCGGCTTCTTCGCGGGGGCCGCCGCCGCTCCGCCCTGACGCTCCTTGATGGCCGCGATCAGGTCGCCCTTCCGCATGCCGGAGATGTCCGGGACGTTCAGCTCGGTGGCCAGCTGGCGCAGCTCGGCCAGCACCATGCCGGACAGGCCGCCGCGTCGGCGGGGCGCCGCCTCGGCCGACGCGGTCCCGGTACCGGCGAGATCGGTCTCGCTCACAGAGTTCCTTCCTGACCGACCCGGTTACCTGTCCAGGTCAGGGGATGTCACACGCTCGGCCGATACGGAGACCCCGTATCGGCAGCATTCACAGATGGAGTCCCACGACGACGTCGCGGGAGTCAGGCCGCCCGTTCGGGATTCCGAGTCCAGTTCAGAAAGGAGATCGGGCGAGCGGGCCCGGCCGCAAGACTACGCCGATGTCGCGTGGATCGCCATGCACGGGCGAGACTAGTCCGTACACCCCGGGGCGGCAACAACCCCCTCGGGCGACGCGCCGACGCACGGGGTCGCGTACCTCACGTTCCCGGCGGGCACCGGTGCTCAGCGGACCTCGACCTGCACACCGGTGGTGTCGACCGGCAGCCGCTGCACCGCGAAACCGTCGGTGTCGACGCCGTCGGGCAGCGCGCCGTCGCCGGTCAGGGCCAGCACCGTCGGCCCGGCGCCGGAGATCGCGGCGGGTACGCCGTGCTCCCGCAGCGCCTCGACCAGCCGCAGCGACGACGGGTACGCCGGACGCCGGTAGGGCTGGTGCAGCCGGTCCTCGGTGGCCGCCATGAGCAGGTCCGGCCGCCGGGTCATCGCCAGCACCGCCAGCGCGCAGCGGCTGCCGGTGAACGCGGCGTCGGCCAGCGGGACCTGCTCGGGCAGCAGCCCCCGGGTGGTCTTGGTCGAGGACTCGACGTCGGGCACGCAGGCGACCGGGTGCACGTCGGGGTGCACGTCCAGCTTCTCGGCGTGGAAGCGCCGGGCCGAGCCCGCCGCCTCCCAGGCCACCACGAACCCGCCGAGCAGACTGGCCGCGGCGTTGTCGGCGTGGCCCTCCATCCCGGCGGAGAGCTGCAGCAGCGCGTCGCGCTCCAGCTCCGGGTCCCGCCCGGCCAGCACGGCGGCGGCCGTCACCCCGGCGACGGCGGCCGCCGCGGAGCTGCCGAGGCCGCGTGAGTGCGGCACCGCGTTGAGGCAGCGCAGCCGCAGCCCCGCGGGCGCCCCGCCGAACGTCTCGAAGGCCAGACGCATCGCCCGCAGGACCAGGTGCCGCTCGTCGCGCGGGACGTGCCGGCAGCCCTGCCCCGCGACGTCGACGAACAACCCCGGCGTCTCGAACGTCTCGACCTCGATCTCGTCGTACAGCGCCAGGGCCATGCCGAGGGAGTCGAAGCCGGGGCCGAGGTTGGCCGTCGACCCCGGGACCCGCACCAGTACGCGCGTCGGGCGACCCATCAGGCCAGCTCGAGCGCCGCCGCGACCGCCCCGGGGTCGATCGGGACGATCTCCGGGTCCGGCGCGGTGAGCAGGGCGGTGTCGGGGTCCTTCAGGCCGTGCCCGGTCACCGTGCACACCACGAGGGAGCCGGTGGGCAGCGATCCGTCGGCGTGGCTCTGCAGCAGCCCGGCGACGCTGGACGCCGATGCGGGCTCGACGAACACGCCCTCCTGCGCGGACAGCATCCGGTAGGCGGCGAGGATCTCGTCGTCGGTGACGGCCGCGAACTTCCCGTTCGACTCGTCGCGCGCGGTGGTCGCGCCCTTCCACGAGGCGGGGGCACCGATCCGGATGGCGGTCGCGATCGTCTCGGGGTCGCTCACCGGGGCGCCGTGCACCAGCGGCGCGGCGCCGGCGGCCTGGAACCCGAACATCCGCGGCAGCGCGGCGATGACGCCGTCGGCGTGGTAGCCGCGGTAGCCGTGCCAGTACGCGGTGATGTTGCCGGCGTTGCCGACCGGCAGGCAGTGCACGTCCGGGGCGCGGCCCAGCTGGTCGCAGATCTCGTAGGCGGCCGAGGCCTGGCCGGCGATCCGGGTCGGGTTCACCGAGTTGACCAGCGCGATCGCCGGGTAGTCGGCGGTCGTCTTGCGGGCCAGCTCCAGGCAGTCGTCGAAGTTGCCGTCGATCTGCAGGATCCGGGCGCCGTGTGCGACGGCCTGGGCGAGCTTGCCCAGCGCGATCTTCCCGGTCGGCACGAGCACCGCGCAGGTCATCCCGGCACGGGTGGCGTAGGCGGCCGCCGACGCCGAGGTGTTGCCGGTGGAGGCGCACAGCACGCTGGACTTGCCGTCGGCGAGCGCGGCGGTGACCGCCATCGTCATGCCGCGGTCCTTGAACGAGCCGGTCGGGTTGGCGCCGTCGACCTTCAGGTAGACCTGGCAGCCGGTCAGCTCCGACAGCCGGGGGGCCGGCAGCAGCGGCGTGCCGCCCTCCCCGAGCGTCACCACGGTCCAGTCCGGCTGCACGGGCATCCGGTCGCGGTAGGCCTCGATGACACCCGGCCACTGGCCGGGTGGCGGCGGCGCGACCGCACCGGCGACCTGGGTCACGGGGCCGAAGGGACCGGAGGCCGGCCCCCGGACTCCTCGCACGCTGTCCGTCACGACCGGTCCACTCCCTGATCCCCCACCTGTGGTCATTCGCCCATACCCAGTGCGCTCACCGCGCGGCCCAGTCCCTCGACCCGCAACACGCCCGCGACGCCGAGCACGTGGTCGAGGTCCAGCAGCGCCGACACCGTGGCCGACAGCGCGGCCTCCGGCGCCGAGTGCGTGACGACCGTCAGCCGGGCCTGGCTGCGGTCCGAGCCGTCGGCCCGGTCCACCGAGCCGTTCACACCGCCGGTCTGGCGGACCGCGGCGATCGAGACGCCGTGCCGGGCGAACTCGCTCGCGATGGCGGCGAGCACGCCCTCACGGTCGGCCACCTCGAGGTCGACGTGGTAGCGCGTCGGCACCTCGCCGATCGGGCGCACCGGCAGGCTGGCGTAGGCCGACTCGCGCGGCCCGCGGCCGCCGCCGACCCGGTTGCGGGCCACCGCGACGAGGTCGCCGAGCACCGCGGAGGCGGTCGGCGCGCCGCCTGCACCCTGGCCGTAGAACATCAGCTGGCCGGCGGCCTCGGCCTCGACGAACACCGCGTTGAACGCGCCGTCGACGCCCGCCAGCGGGTGCGAGTCGGGGACCATCGCCGGGTAGACGCGCGCCGAGACCGACTCGGTCCCGTCCGGGGCCACCACGCGCTCGCAGATGGCGAGCAGCTTGATCGTGCAGCCGAGCCTGCGGGCGGCGGCGACGTCGGCCGAGCTGACCTCGCGCATGCCCTCGCGGTGCACGTCGGAGGCGGTGAAGCGGGTGTGGAACGCCAGCGAGGCCAGGATCGCGGCCTTCGAGGCGGCGTCGTAGCCGTCGACGTCGGCGCTCGGGTCGGCCTCGGCGTAGCCCAGCCGGGTCGCCTCCTCCAGCGCGTCGGCGTAGGACGTCCCGCCCGAGGACATGGCGGAGAGGATGAAGTTCGAGGTGCCGTTGACGATGCCGGCGACCCGGGTGATGCGGTCCCCGGCCAGGGACTCGCGCAGCGGGCGCAGCAGCGGGATCGCCCCGGCGACGGCGGCCTCGTAGTAGAGGTCGGCGCCAGAGGCGTCGGCGGCCTCGGCCAGCGTCGGGCCGTCCTCGGCCAGCAGCGCCTTGTTCGCCGTCACGACCGAGCGGCCGGACTTGAGCGCCTCCAGCAGCCAGCCGCGGACCGGCTCGATCCCGCCGATGACCTCGACGACGACGTCGACGTCGTCGCGGGTCACGAGCTCGCCGGCATCGGTGGTCACCAGGTCCGGGAAGTTCTCGGTCAGCCAGGGGTGCCGGTGCGGTCGCCGCACGGCGACCCCGGCCAGCTCGATGCGGGCTCCCACCCGTGCGGCCAGCTCGTCGGCCTGCTCGGTGATGAGCCGGACCACCTCGGTGCCGACGGTGCCGCAGCCCAGCAGTGCCACCCGGACGGCGCCGGTCTCGCTCGCCACGTGTCCTCCTCGCGTGCGCGCACCCCTCGGGCGCGCGCCGATCATTCCTGGTCGGGCGGGTGCAGACAGGTCCGGGTGGCGGTTCTCACCCGGGTGCGCTCACACCTCGAAACGGAACTGGTCCTCCAGTGTCTCGCGACGCAACAGGGTCCGGTCGACCCCGTCACGGACCGCGACGACAGCAGGGCGCGGCAGCCGGTTGTACCCCGACGCCATGGCATAGCAGTAGGCCCCCGTCGCCGCGACGGCCAGCAGGTCGCCCGGCGCGAGATCGGCCGGCAGCCAGCAGTCGCGCACCACGATGTCACCCGACTCGCAGTGCTTGCCGACCACCCGGGACAGCACGGGGACGTCCCCGCCGGGGACCGAGTCGTGCCCGCTGGCGCGGGACACCAGCCGTACGTCGTACTCGGCGTCGTAGAGGGACGTGCGGATGTTGTCGCTCATCCCGCCGTCGACGCTGACGTAGCGCCGGGAGTACCCGCCGAGCGGGACGTCCTTGACGGTGCCGACCTCGTAGACGGTGACGGTGCCCGGCCCGGCGATGGCCCGGCCCGGCTCGACGGCGATCGCCGGCACGTCCAGCCCGGAGGCGGCGCACTCGCGCTTGACGATCGCGCGCAGCTCCTCGGCCAGCGCCGGCATCGACAGCGGGGTGTCCCCCGGCCGGTAGGCGATGCCGATGCCGCCGCCGAGGTCCAGGGTGCGCAGCGCGGTCAGGTTCTCGCCGCCGTGCTCGGCGTGCAGGTCGGCGAGCACCTTCACCACGCGGCGGGCGGCCGCCTCGAAGCCCTCGGTCTCGAAGATCTGCGAGCCGATGTGGCTGTGCAGCCCGACCAGGCTCAGGTGGCTCGCGGCGAGCACACGGCGGGCGGCCTCCAGCGCCGCGGAGTCCTTCGTGTCGGACCCGGCGATGGAGAACCCGAACTTCTGGTCCTCGTGCGCGGTGGCGATGTACTCGTGGGTGTGCGCCTCGACGCCGACGGTGAGCCGGATCAGCACCGGCGCGACGGTGTCCCGCGCGGCGGCGACGTCGGCGAGCCGGGCGATCTCGTCGAAGGAGTCGACGACGATCCCGCCGACCCCCGCCTCGACCGCGGCCTCCAGCTCGGCGAGGGACTTGTTGTTGCCGTGCAGCGCGATCCGCTCGGGCGGGAACTCCGCGCGCAGCGCCACGGCCAGCTCGCCCCCGGAGCACACGTCCAGCGACAGGCCCTCCTGCGCGACCCAGCGGGCGATCTCGGTGCACAGGAACGCCTTCGCCGCGTAGTGCACGGCCTCGGCCCCGAACGCGGCGGCGAACTCGCTGCAGCGCCCGCGGAAGTCGTCCTCGTCGAGCACGAACAGCGGGGTGCCGTGGGCCGCGGCGAGGTCGCGGACGTCGGCCCCGGCCAGGCGCAGCGCGCCGTCGGCGCCGCGGGCGGCGTGCCGCGGCCAGACCGCGGGTGCCAGCTCGTCGAGCGCCGCGGCGCTCTCCGGGCGGGGCCCGGCCGACTCGGGCGCGGGGGTGAGGCCCGCGTGCATCGGGCCTGCGGGGTGTGCCCTCATGTCACATCCGTTCCGGGGCGTCGACGCCGAGCAGCGCCAGGCCGTTGGCGAGCACCGTGCGGGCGGCGACGCAGAGCGCGAGGCGCGCGCGGTGCAGGTCGGAGACCTCCTCGTCGCCCTGGGGCAGGACGCGGCAGGAGTCGTAGAACTTGTGGTAGGCGCCGGCGAGCGACTCCAGGTAGCGGGCGACCCGGTGCGGCTCGCGCAGCTCGGCGGCGGTGCGCACGACGTCGCCGAACTCGCCGAGGGTGCGGATCAGGTCGCCCTCGCGCGGGTGGGACAACAGGCCGTAGTCCTCGCCGGGGGTGATGCCGAGGTCGGCGGCGTTGCGGGCCAGCGAGGACAGCCGGGCGTGCGCGTACTGGACGTAGAACACCGGGTTCTCGCTGGTCCGGCTGGCCAGCAGGTCCAGGTCGATGTCCAGGCCCGAGTCCACCGAGGACCGCACGAGGGAGTACCGGGCGGCGTCGACGCCGACGGCCCCGACCAGGTCGTCCATCGTCACGACGGTGCCGGCGCGCTTGCTCATCCGGACCGGGGTGCCGTCCTTGACCAGGTTGACCAGCTGGCCGATCAGCACCTCGACCACGGCCGGGTCGTCGCCGAACGCGGCCGCCGCGGCCTTGAGCCGGGCGACGTAGCCGTGGTGGTCGGCGCCGAGCATGTAGATGCACAGGTCGAAGCCGCGGGCCCGCTTGTCGCGCAGGTAGGCGATGTCGCCGGCGATGTAGGCGGGGCGGCCGTCGGACTTGATGACGACGCGGTCCTTGTCGTCGCCGTGGTCGGTCGAGCGCAGCCACCAGGCGCCGTCGGACTCGTAGAGCGAGCCCTTCTCCTTGAGCGCGGCGACGGCGGTCTCCACCGCACCCGAGTCGTGCAGCGACTGCTCGTGGAACCACACGTCGAACTCGACGCGGAACTCCCCCAGCTTCTGCTTGATCTCGGTGAACATGAAGCCGACACCGACCCGGCGGAACACCTCGTCCCGCTCGGCGTCGGACAGGTCCAGCACGCCGGGCTCGGCCGCGACTACCCGCTGGGCGATCTCGGCGATGTAGTCCCCGCCGTAGCCGTTCTCCGGGGCGGGCTCGCCCTGCGCGGCCGCGACCAGGGAGCCGACGAACCGGTCGATCTGGGCGCCGGCGTCGTTGAAGTAATACTCGCGGGTGACCTTCGCGCCACGCGCGGACAGCACCCGGCCCAGCGCGTCACCGACCGCGGCCCACCGGGTGCCGCCCAGGTGCAGCGGGCCGGTCGGGTTGGCGGAGACGAACTCGAGGTTCACGTTGCGCCCGGCCAGCTCGTCGCCGGTGCCGTAGCCCGCGCCCGCGGCGAGGACCTCCCCGACGATCGCGCCCTGGGCGTCGGCGGCCAGGCGCAGGTTGATGAAGCCGGGCCCGGCGATCTCGGCGCTGGCGACGCCGTCACGGGTCGCGAGCTCCTCGGCCAGCCAGGTCGCGAGCTCGCGCGGGTTCACGCCGGCCTTCTTGGCGGTGCGCAGCGCGATGTTGGTCGCGTAGTCGCCGTGGTCGGGGTTGCGGGGACGCTCGACACCCGCATCGGCCGGCAGTGCGGAGACGTCCAGGTCGCGTCGGAGCAGCACGTCCCGCGCGACGTCACGGACCAGGTCGGCGAGCACGTCGGGATTCACCACCCGGATTCTACGGAGGGACCCCCGGCACCCTCATGCAGGTATCCGCACCCCGACCGGCGACGATGCGGGGCGTGACGCCCCCCTCCACCGACCGGAGTACCCGCGCGCCCGTCGTCTCCGGGGCGGTGGCGCTGCTGCTCGGGGCGGGGTTCGTCGCGGTGTCGCTGGCCTACAACCGCGGGAGCCTGGTCCCGCCGCTCGACGACGTCTACATCCACCTGCAGTACGCCCGGCAGTTCGGCGACGGCGAGCCGCTGCGCTACCAGCCGGGTGCGGAGATCACGACGGGCGCGTCGAGCCTGCTGTGGATGGTCCTGCTCGGCGCCGCGCACGCGGTCGGGTTCGACGGCCGGTGGCTGCTCGCCGTCGCCGTCGCGGGCGGGGTCGTCGGCGTCGCCCTCGCCGCGGCGTTCACCTCGGCCGCCGCGACCCGGCTGGGCGGGCGTGCCGCGGGATGGTGGGCGGGACTGCTCACCGCGCTGTGCGGGCCGCTGCTGTGGGGCGGGGCCAGCGGGATGGAGGTGGGCCTGCTCGCGGCCCTGGTCACCGGCACCCTGCTGTCCTACCTTCGCGAACGTCCCCGTTTCCGGTGGACGCCGGTGGTCGCGGCGCTGATGGCCCTCACCCGCCCCGAGGGCTTCCTGCTGGCCGCCGCGTTCACCGCCGCGATGGCGTGGACGCTGCTGCGGTCCCGCCCCGGGACGCCCCCAGGGGAACTCTCGTGGCCTAGGGCGTGTCCTGTAAGGGTTCTGACCTGCTGTCGGTGATCATGCTCGGGTGGTGGTTCGGGGTGAGCTGACGGACAAGGCCTGGGCGCGAATCGAGCCGTTGCTGCCCCCGGTCGCAGGGCGAGGCCGGCGGTGGCGCGATCACCGTCAGGTGATCAACGCGATCCTGTGGAAGCTGCGCACCGGCGCCCCGTGGCGCGACCTGCCCGAGCGCTACGGACCCTGGAAGACCGCGCATGATCGCCTGCGGATCTGGACCGCGGACGGCACCTGGGAACGCATCCTCGACGACGTGATCGTCAAGGATGACGCCGTCGGGAACGTGGAGTGGACCTTCAGCATCGATTCCAGCAGCGTCCGGGTTCACCAGCACTCCGCCGGTGCCCGGATAAAGGGGGCTGCACCACTGGGTGGGTCGAAGCCCTCGCCGTCGACGGAGAAGCCCTCGGACGGTCCCGTGGCGGGCTGACCAGCAAGATTCATCTCGCGGTCGATGGGCGCGGACTGCCGATGTCGGTGATCCTCACCCCGGGCCAGGCCGGGGACAACCCACAACTGCTCCCGCTGCTCGATCAGATCGTGGTCGGCCGAGACGGACCCGGCCGACCACGCACCCGGCCCGACCGGGTGCTGGCCGACAAGGCCTACTCCCTCCCCTCGACCCGCGCGGCGCTACGCCGGCGCCGCATCGCGTTCACCAGCCCCGAACGCAGCGACCAGATCCAGCGCCGACGCGCGAAGGGCCCCCGCGGCGGTCGCTCACCGGCGTTCGACCCGGCCCTCTACGCCAGTCGCAACGTGGTCGAACGCTGCTTCAACCGGCTCAAACAGTTCCGCGCCCTCGTCACCCGCTACGCGAAGCGCGTGGCCTACTACCGATCGGAGATCATCATCGCCGCGACCGTGTTGTGGCTGCGCACCGACTTACAGGACACGCCCTAGGTGGCAACGAGGGTTCCCCTGGGGGCGTGCGGCGGCGCGGGGGCTGCTCGTCGCGGCGCCGGTGGTGGTGTTCGCGGCACAGCTGCTGCTGTTCCGGGTGCTCACCGGGACCTCCCAGGCCAACGGGGTGCTCGCGAAGTCGTGGCTGCACACCGGGTTCCTGCACCAACCGCTGGAGATCGCCGACCACGTGCAGCGCAACGCCGCGGCGCTGCTCGCCTCGCTGGCCGGGCTGTCGGGGCAGGACGTGCTGGCGCCGCTCGCGCTCGTCGTCGCGGTGCTGGGGGTCGCCGCGCTCGCCGCGCGCCGGGAGCGAACCCTCGCGGTCACGCTCGGCGGCGGGCTGGTGCTGGTGGTGGCGGCCGTCGCCACCCTGACGACGGCGATGTGGCAGGACCTGCGCTACCTGCAGCCGTTCCTGCCGCTGCTGCTCCTGCTCGTGGTGCTCGGCGCCGGTCTCGTGCCGCACCGGGCGGCGCGCGGCGGGCTGCTCGCGGTGGTGCTGCTGTTCACCATCGCCGCGACGCCCGCCTGGGCGCTGCGGCTGGGCCAGCAGGCCTCGGCGATGCGCGAGGGGCCGGTGAGCGTCGCGCAGTGGATCGCCGGGAACGTCCCGCCGGGCGACGCCGTGGCCGTCAACGACGTCGGCGCCGCGGCCTGGTTCGGCGGTCACCGCACCGTCGACCTGGTCGGCCTGACCACGAACGGGATGGCCTCGCCGTCGCTGAACGGGCCGGGGACGCTCTACGAGGCGCTGCGCGCGCTGCCGCCGGACGAGCGGCCGCAGTGGTTCGCGGTGTTCGACCGGTGGGGCGGGGTGCCCGTCGCCGACCTCGGCCGCGCCGGGCTGCTCGGCACCGAGCCGGTCATCACCTTCGGGCTCGCCGGGCCGGCCCGGCCGATCTCGGCGTCCGCACCGCAGACCTGCCAGATCGACCGCAGCTGCGACCGGGTGAGCATCTGGCGCGCGGACTGGTCCGCCGCGGACTCCGCGCAGGCACCGGACGCACCCGTGCCCGGCCGGATCGTGGACCACCTGAACGTCGGGGACACCGCCGACGAGGCCGGGCACGGCTGGACGACCGACCCGCCGGTGCTCGGCGTACAGCCGGACTCGGTGCTGGACCGGGCCGTCGTCGCGCCGGGGCGGCTCGTCGCCGACAGCGGCCGGCACGTCGTCGGGGGCGAGACCTTCACCCTCGGCGGCACCGTCCCCGGACGGCCGCTCACCCTGACCGGGCGGATCGGCGCCGGGCCCGCGCTGCCCGGCGAGCGGACCCGGGTGGTCGCCGTCGACGTCGACGGCCGCCCCGCCGGGGAGTGGACGCTGCCGGACGCGCAGCCGTGGGCGCAGGCGTCGTTCACGGTGCCCGGGGAGCTCGTGACCGGTGACCGCGTCACGGTGACCACCCGTCCGGTCGCACCGCTGCTCGCGCCCTACCCCGACTACCGCTCCTACGGGTGGTGGGCGAGCCGCTGACGGCGTCTTCCTAGACTCGGGCGAACCCGCCCGCCGACCACGAACAGGACTCCCCCATGGCCAGCGGCAAGTCCGGCAAGAAGCGACCGTCGATGCCGAGCTCGGTCGGCCGGCGCCAGTTCCCCTGGGGCATGGTCGCCGCGATCACCGTGCTGGTGCTGCTCGCGGGGGCGTTCATCGTCTACCCGCTGGTGCAGCGCAACCAGAACCGGGCCTGGGAGCCCACCGACGACAACCGCAACCCGGCGCTCGCGATCCCCGGCATCGTCAGCCAGGACTACCCGGGCCTGCAGCACGTGCTCGGCTTCCAGCGGGTCGCCTACACCCACAGCCCGCCCTTCGGCGGCGCGCACGACGGCTTCTGGGCCGCGTGCAACGGCGTGGTCTACCCGAACCCGGTCCGCTCAGAGAACCTCGTGCACTCCCTGGAGCACGGCGCCGTGTGGATCGCCTACAACCCCGACACCCTCGACGAGGCGGGCAAGGCCGCACTGTCCCAGCGGGTCGAGGGACAGCCGTACACGGTGATGTCGCCCTACCCGGGCCTCGACGCCCCGATCTCGCTGCAGTCCTGGGGCAACCAGCTGAAGGTCCAGAGCGCCGACGACGAGCGGATCGACCAGTTCATCCGCGCGCTGCGGCTCAACCGCTTCACCCACCCCGAGGTCGGCGCCTCCTGCGACGCCCTCGGCGCGCAGGGCTTCGACCAGGACAACCCGCCGGCCTTCCAGCCGATCCCGGAGCAGTCCGCCGTCGACGGGCAGACGATCCTGCCCGAGAACCAGGGCGCGACCCCCGGCGGCGCCCCGGCGCCCGACCCCACCGTCCCCGGGCAGCCCGCACCCGGGCAGCAGGCCCCGGCGCCCGCACCGGCCCCCGGGCAGTGAGGCCGCGATGACGACCCCGGCCGACGAGACCCCGCTCTGGCGGAACCCGATCACGATCACGCTCGGCGTGATCGCGCTGGTCGCAGTGCTCGTCGCCGGGTTCGCGGTACGCGGCGCGTTCGGCCCGTTCGTGCCCGAGCCGGGCTCGGTCGACGTCGGGTTCGCCCAGGACATGACCGTGCACCACCGTCAGGCCGTCGAGATGGCGTCCTGGGAGCGCGACCGCGCCACCGACCCGCGGGTGCGGCAACTGGCGTTCGACATCGAGACCACCCAGAACCAGCAGGTCGGCCGGATGCAGGGCTGGCTCGGCCTGTGGGACGCGCCGAGCCTGCCCAGCGGCGGCCACATGGCCTGGATGGACGACTCCGCGCACGCCGGCATGTCCGGCAGCGTCGCGACGATGCCGGGCATGGCGAGCACCGCCGACCTCGCGCGGCTGCGGGCCACCCCGCCCGGCGCCGCCCTGGACGTCGAGTTCCTCCAGCTCATGCTGCGCCACCACCAGGGAGGCGTGTCGATGCTCGAGTACGCCCGCGACCACGCCGACACCGGCGAGGTCCGCAACCTCGCCGGGCAGATGCTCTTCTCGCAGAACTCCGAGGCGGACCTGATGCGCGGGCTGCTCGCCGAGCGGGGCGCCGCCCCGCTGCCGCTGAGCTGATCACGCACGGGCCCCCGTGTCGGGGGGTCGCGCACGGTGCGCTACTGTTCTCCCATCGCACGGCCCCCGTAGCTCAGGGGATAGAGCACCGCCCTCCGGAGGCGGGAGCGCAGGTTCGAATCCTGCCGGGGGCACGTCACAGCTCGACAGAACGCGGCCCCTCACCTGCTGGAACAGGGTGAGGGGCCGCGTTCGTCGTGTCCGGCCGCCACCAGCCGTGGATGGCCCGTTGCGGGTGTTCTCCCGACCGCGCCCCGAAGTCGGCTCAGCCCGCCGATCCGCCCGACGCAGCGTCGATGCGCCGACGCGTGGCGTCCTGCCGGCCGTCGATCGTCGGTACGTGGACCTTCGGCAGCACCGCCACCGAGTGCCCGGTCACCGGCCGATCCTCCGTCGAGCGTCGGACACCGGCCCCTCGTGGGAGGTCCGACACGCCCGGACCTACGCCATCAGCCCCGGGCCCCTCCTCGGGATCGCCTATCGAACGCGGCGGCGCGGTGCGGAGAAACGCATTGCCGGCGTCAGGAGCCGTTCGGGCGAACCGATCCAGGAGTAGGCGAGCAGACACGGGGACTGTCGTCCGGTCGTGATGCGGTGTTCGTGCCCGGCCTCGTTGAGAATCAGCGAGCCCGGAGCATGCACTGCACCGTCGTTCTCCGACCATTCTCCGGCGATCGCGACGTAGGATTCCTGGATCCCCCGGTGGTGATGCTGGGGATAGACGGTCTCCGGGGCGAAGAGAACCAGTCCCAGAATGACGCGGTCGGACACCACCGGCCCCTTCGGGCCGACGATCTCGCAGTAGCCGTACTTCTTCACCAGCCCCCGCGGAACCTTCTCGTACCCGTGATCCCACGTCAGCCGGTCGGAGATCCTTCGCAGCGAGTCGCTGAGTACGCCCAGGTCGCCACGCGAGCCCAGATCCAGTGCGCGACCGAGATGGTCGACCACCGGAAGTCGGGTGGGTTCGCGGCCGACGACCTCCGGGTTGTCCTCGAACACGTCGGCGATCGCCTCACGCACCTGCCGCATGTGCGTGCGGATCTGCCGGCTCCCCCCGGCGGAGCCGAACCGGTAGAGCGCATCGAAGTCGCTGATCGTGTAGGCGAAGTCAGGATGATCTCGCAGGCGTGACGTCCCCATGTCCTCGATTCCCCGTCAGCTCTGTCCTTCCTCCGGCGGCTGGTCCCTCTCGGGCTCCCGGGGTGGGGGCATGCTCGGCTCACACCGGACGTGATGTCAACAGTGGACTCGCCGGGGAGCGCCCCGCGGCCGGCACGATGCTCAGCTGGAGCCGCACACTTCTCGGCCGGGAAGAGCGATGTCGGGTCACCCACGTACGTCCTGTCACCACGTCACCGCGAGCCCTCCGAACTGCACGAGCACCGGTGACAGCCCGGGTGCCGGGGCGAGCGACGTGAGAGCGTCCGCCATGGCGGGTCATTCTGCCGACAGGTCGGCGATGGCTCGCTCCTCAGCGCCCGGTGCGGCCGTCGATGCGCTCGCGGAGGATGTCGGCGTGCCCGGCGTGGCGCCCGGTCTCCTCGATCATGTGCACCAGCAGCCACCGCCTCGACGGGGCCGACCTCCGTCCCGCGGGTACCGGCGCAGCCCGGTCCAGGCCGGACCACGTGTCGACGACGGCGTCGGCCCGGGCGGTGGCCTCCCGGTAGGCCGCCACGACGTCCTCGGCGGTGTCCTCCGCCCGCGGCCGGAAGGTCGCGGGCCAGTCCCGGACGGCCTCACCGAGGAAGTAGTGACGCTCGACGTGCGTCAGGTGCGCGACCAGGCCGAGCAGGCTGGTCCCCGAGGGGACCCCGGGCTCGCGGGCGGCGGCGTCCGGGACGCCGAGGGCCTTGGCCGCGACCGCGCCGCGGAGGTGGCCCAGGAACCCGGTCAGGACGCTCTTCTCGTCCGCGGCGTCGGGCGGGAGGGCGGTGTCGCGGCGGGGCACGGGTCAGCTCCGGTGGGTGGCGCCGGCGCGGCGCAGGACCAGGACGGTGTCGACGACCGTGGCGGTACGGCCGTCGGGGCCGGTCGCGAGGCGCCGGGGCTCGTCGGCGCGCTCGACGGCCCATCCGTCGGGATCGAGGCCGAGCCCGGCGGCGATCTCGGCGGCGGTGGGGTGGCGGGCGTCCGGGTCCTGGTTCCACGACCACGGGGCGACGGACCCGTGGTCCACGACGAGGAGCAGCCCGCCCGGGCGCAGTGCGCCCGCGGCGGTCCGCAGCACCGCGTCGCGGTCCAGCGTGAACGGGGTCTGCAGGTACTGGGCGGAGACCAGGTCGAACGTCCCGTCCGGGAACGTCGTCGCGAGGTCGTGGCGCTCGGCGCGGATCCGCGGCGCGAGCCCCTCGGCGCGGCCGCGACGCGCGAGCCCGTCCACGGCGGCGGCGGAGATGTCCACCGCCGTGACGTGCCAGCCGTGCCGGGCCAGCCAGATCGTGTCGCCCCCGGCACCGCATCCGAGGTCCAGGGCCGTGCCCGGTGTCAGCGGGCCGGCGACCTCGGTGAGCAGGGGGTTGGCGCGGGCCTCTCCCCCACCGCGGCGGCGGTAGAGCTCGTCCCAGAAGGTCGCGGGGTCGGACGCGGTCGGCATGGGCTCCATCGGTGGTTCCTCCGGGAGGTGTGGGTGCGGCGTCATCGGCGTCGCCGACGTCGGTTCCTCCGCAGCATCGACACCCGCCGTCCCGGGTTGCAAGGAATCTTGCCGATCGGCAATCTGGCGAGGTGGACGACACCGGACACGACGTGCTCGCCGGCGTGGGCCCGAGGTTGCGGGACCTGCGCCGTCGCCGCGGCGCCACCCTCGACCAGCTCGCGGCGGAGACCGCCCTGACCGCGAGCACCCTGTCCCGGCTGGAGACCGGGAAGCTGCGGCCGACACTGGAGCAGCTGCTGCCGCTGGCCCGGGCGCACGGGGTCCCGCTCGACGACCTCGTGCAGGCACCGCCGACCGGTGACCCCCGCATCCACCTGCGCCCGGTGCGCCACCGCGGGCTGGTGTTCGTCCCGCTGACCCGTCGCGGCGGCGGGGTCCAGGCCTTCAAGGTGGTCTACCCGCCGGCCGCCGCGTCGCCGACGACCGCCCTGCAGACCCACGAGGGCTACGAGTGGTTCTACGTCCTCGACGGCCGGGTGCGGCTGGTCCTCGACGACACCGAGCACCTCCTCGACCCCGGCGAGGTGGTCGAGTTCGACACCGGCACACCGCACTGGATCGGCAGCGCCGACGACCGGCCCGCCGAGACACTCGCGCTGTTCAGCCTGCAGGGGGAACACGCCCACCTCGGCCGGGGTGCGACCGGTGCCGGACACCACGGCTGAGGGGTCGCCGTCGGTGCGACCGGTTCGGCGACCACCGTGATGGCGCCGATCGGCACCGGTCAGCGGCGTCGCGGACCGTGGCGAGGCCCTCCCCGTCGAGCGGTGCCCCGGTGCGCCGGGCCCGGACCCCCAGGGCTGAGGAGGCCCGCGGTCAGCCGCCCTCCTGGGCCAGCGCGACGAGGATCCCGCCCGGCCCGCGCAGGTAGGCCAGGGTGTGCGCGCCGAACGTCACGACGTCGCCGACCGGCTCGGCACCGTGGCCACGCAGCCGCTCCACGGTCTCCGCCAGGTCGGTGACGGCGAACATGACCCGCCGGATGCCGAGCACGTTCACCGCGGCGCCCGGATCACCCACCGGCGACGACGGCGACTCGAACCGCATCAGCTCCAGCCGGCCGTAGCCGTCGGGCGTCCGCACGACGGCCATGTCGCACCGCACGCCGTCGAGCCCGACCAGCCGGTCCACGTCCGGGCCCGCCACCGTCGCCCGGCCCTCCTCCTCCAGGCCGAGCGCACCGAAGAACGCGACCGCCTCGTCGAGGTCGGTGACGACGACGCCGACGTTGTCCATCCGCAGCACGCTCATGACATCCTCCCGACCGCGCGGCCCCGGTGGCCGCGTCCGCCCCGGGGACGGAGCCGGTCCCCGGTTCTCGACATGTGTCAGCCGAGGATCTCGACCAGCCCGCTCCCGCCGTCCACCCGGACCCGCTGACCGTCCCGGATCAGCCGGGTCGCGCCCTCCACCCCGACCACGGCGGGCAGGCCGTACTCGCGGGCGACGACGGCGCCGTGGGTCATCCGCCCGCCCACCTCGGTGACCAGCCCCGCGACCGTGACGAACGCCGGCGTCCAGCTGGGGTCGGTGTAGGCGGTGACCAGCACGTCTCCGGGTTCGAGCGCGGCCCCGGACAGGTCGGCGACGACGCGGGCGCGGCCCTCGACCGTCCCGGCCGACACCGCGAGCCCGGCGAGTGCTCCGGGCGGCACGTCGTCGCGGTGGTAGGAGCCCTGCAGGCACTCGCCGTCGGAGGTCAGCACCCGCGGCGGGGTCAGCGCCTCGTACGCGGCGAACTCCGCCCGCCGGGCGCGCACCAGCGCGAGGTCGGCGTGCCCGGTGCGCGAGACCTGTTCCAGCTCGTCGAACCGCAGGTAGTAGGCGTCGGTGCGGTCGTCGAGCACGCGTGCGGCGACGAGCCGGTCGGCCTCGGCGAGCAGCGCGGCCCGGTAGACCGCGTAGCGCGAGACCATGCCGAACTTGGGGAACTCGCGGTAGCCGATGAAGGTCCGCAGCCGGTCGATCATCAGCGCCGTCCGCGCGGCCCGTGCCTCGCCGTCGACCCCGGCCCGCAGCCGGGCCAGCAGGTCGTCGCGGGTCGCCTCGGCGGCGCGGCGCCCCTCCTCGAACCGGCGGCGCCCGGCGCCGGGCTCCTCGCCGTCGACGTGACCGAGGATCAGCGGCACGAGCGCGGCCGGGCGCTCGTGCCACCGCGGCCGGCTGATGTCGATCTCGCCGACGCAGCGGGCCCCGTAGGCGTCGAGCCAGCCGACGATCGCGTCGCGGGCCACCGCGCCGCCCTCCACCGACCCCAGCGCGTCGAGCACGTCGTCCCCGGCCTCGCGCAGCAGCGCCACCGCCGCCGGGTACGGGCGGACCGCGTCGGCGACGTCGAGCAGCGCGAGACCCATCTGCGAGGTCACGTTGTCGGGCACCGACCGGGTCAGCACGTCCGACGGCCGCTCCCCCAGCCACTCACCGACGTGCTCGTCGATCCAGTACGCCGCGTCCATCGCCGTCATGAACACCCGGGTGCTGCGCGGGTTGCTCAGCCGCGCCCGCAGCTCGGGGATGTCCTCGCGGATCGCGACGAACAGCTCCGGTCCGACGCGGCCGTGGATCCGTCGCGCCGCGTCGGCCACCGACGCCCGTCCCTCGGCGACCAGCTCGGCGACCAGTGCCGGGTCCGGGTCCAGCGGCTCGGTGGTCGGCGCGCCGTGCACCGGGGCGGGCGTCGCCGGATCCTCCCCGAGCGGGACCGCGCCGCGGTCGAGCACGGTGCGCAGCGCGTCGGTCATCAGCGGGTCCGACCGGCCCATCACCGCGAGCAGGCCGGCCCGTCCGGAGGGGGTGCCCAGCGCGGCGGTGACGTCGACGAACAGCCGCCCGCCGGCCTCGGCCATCGGGCGCGGCGTCGTCATCTGCCAGAACGACAGCCCGAGCGGACGCATCGCGTCGGTCATCATCTGCTGGTAGCCGACCGACAGGTAGACGTGGAGGTGGTCGTCGCCGGTGTCGGGGACCGGGAACAGCGTGGTGATCGGGCGGCTCTGGACGACCTGGAACCGGCCGCCGGACAGGCACCACTCGATGTCCTGCGGGCTCCCCAGCCCGGCCTCGACCGTCCGGCCGAGCCGGACCAGCTCCCGTACCCGGTCCTCGGTGAGCAGGGGCGGGCCGTCCGGGTCGAGCCGCTCGGTGCGGGTGCCGCCGCCCGGCGCAGGCTGCACCGCGACCGTCCGCGGTGCGATCCGCGTGTCGACGACGGTGTCGGCACGGACCGTCCACGCGTCCGCGGCGACCAGGCCGGACACCAGCGCCTCCCCCAGCCCGGGCACCGCCTCGACGACGGTCACGGTCCGATCGGAGGTCACCGGGTCGGCGGTGAACAGCACCCCGGACACATTCGGGACGACCATCTCCTGGATCACCACCGCCATCGCGACGGCGCGGTGGTCCAGGCCGCGGCGCCGGCGGTAGGCCACGGCGCGGTCGGTGAACAGCGACGCCCAGCAGTCCCGCATCCGGTCGAGCACCGCGTCGGCGCCGACCACGTTCAGGTACGAGTCCTGCTGCCCGGCGAACGACGCCGTCGGCAGGTCCTCGGCGGTCGCGCTGGAGCGCACCGCCCACGCCGTCCCGGCCGGGGCCCGGCCGACCGCCGCGGTGACCGCCGCCGCGACGTCGTCGGGGACCGGCCGGGACGCCACCAGCCCGCGGAGCTCGGCGGCGACCGCGGCGAGCCCGTCGGCGTCGTCGGCGGGCAGTCCGGCCAGGCGGTCCAGCAACGCGTCGAACCCGGGCGCACCCTCCACGACGGCCCGGTAGGCGCCGGTGGTCACGCACCAGCCGCCCGGGACCGTGATCCCCGCCGTCCGGGTCAGCTCCCCCAGGTGCGCGGCCTTCCCCCCGACGACGCCGAGCCGGTCCCGGCCGACCTCGCCCAACTGCAGCAGCACCTCGTGCACTCCCACCCCCGTGTCACCACGACGCTGCAGGTCACGGCGCCGGGCGCAGAGTCTGGCGCGGTCCCCGGGTCTTGCCGCAAGTCCCCCGGTGCGTTATACGTTGACCATGGCGGGAGGGACTCCCGCCGTGGTTGTCAGCCGCAGGTGGGCGTGGTCGGCAGATCGGCGAAACGGGCCTGCAGGAACGCCAGCGCGCGGGTCTGGCCGTCGGGGTACCCGCCGAGGTGACCGGGGACGGGCGACGGCCGGAACTCGACGTCGGCGCCGCGGGCGCACCAGCGCTCGGCGAGCTCCTCGCCCTGGCCGAACGGCACGATGTCGTCGGCGACGCTGTGCACGATCAGCACCGGCGCCCCGGGCGTGCGACGCCCGATCAGCTGCTCGTCGACCCGGCTCGCGAAGGGCTCCTCGTCGAGGAACGCCGAGATCGGGCGTCCGTCGGCGGACAGCGTCTCCGAGCGCAGGCCCGGGTAGCGCAGCGCGGAGTCCTGGGTGCACTGCTCGCGCAGCTCGGCGACCACCTGCCGGCCGCGGTCGTTGAGCAGGTCCTGCACCCCCAGGTCGGGGTAGGCGGCGTCGAACCCGGAGACGGCGTAGCCGAGCAGCGCGACGGACGGGCCGCCGTCGAGGGCCCGGCCGGTGGCGCGCAGGTCGGCGGGAGGCGCGCCCGCGTAGGCGCCGACGAGGTCCAGCTCGGGGGCGTACTCCGGGGCCAGCTCGACCGCGGCCGCCGACGCGCCACCGCCCTGGGAGTAGCCGTAGAGCGCGGTCGGGGCGTCCTCCGGCACACCGACGCCGGCCCGCTGGGCGGCGCGCGCCACGTCGAGCAGGGCGTGCGCCTGCGCCGCGCGGTTGACGTAGGTGTGCTCGCCGGGCGTGCCCAGGCCCTCGTAGTCGGTGACGGCCACGGTGTAGCCGCTGGTCAGCAGCGCACCGATCGCCGGGGCCTCGTACTCGGTGCCGGCCTGCAGCTGCCGCGACGGCGCGCAGCGATCGGCGAGCCCCTGGGTCCCCGCGGCGAAGCCGACGACCCGGGTCGGCCCGGGCGCCGGGACGAGCGGGGTGAGGACGATCCCGCTCACCGTGACCGGGCGGTCGTCGGTGTCGAGGCTGCGGTAGAGGATCCGGGTCGCCGTCGCGGCGGGCACCGTCGGAGTGAGGACCCGCTCCGCGGACACGACGTCACCCGGAGCACCTTCGCCCCCCGGCCCGTCCGGCGATGCCAGTGCCTGCGGCACCGCGACCACCGCCGCGACGACCGCCACCACCCCCGCCACGACCGTCGCGCGCAGCCTCGTCCTCATGCCGTCCCCCTCCGCAGATGATCTCCACTGGACTGAACGAGCACCCGTCCGCCGGGGAACGGGCGGCACCGCGACCGGACGTTGCGACACGGTCGCGGCGGGCGCCGTTCCGTCACTGTCGACGGGCTCGTCGCTGCGACCCGACGCTGCGGCGCGGCGTGCGGCGCCTCGTCCCGCTCCCCGGCGCCGCTCCGCCGGTGATCCGTGCCGCGACGAGCGGCACGCAACGGCACCCGGTGCCACAATCGACGGTGACGATCGGGTAGACGCGGGAGGCCACCGTGGATCATCGGGTACGTGTCGCACGAGGAGCGCTGCGCGGTGTGCTGGCCCTGCCGAAGCCGGTGAAGCGGGCGATCGCCGGCCCGCCCGTCCGGCGCGACGGCCAGCAGCTCGACCTCGACATCCAGCTCCTGCTGCGACTGCTCACCCCGCGCCGGCCGCAGCCCGTCCCGCCGCCGGAGCAGATGCGGGCGGGCCAGTCGTTCGTCGACCGTGTCGTCGCCGGGCCCGAGGAGCCGGGGGTGCGCCGCGAGGACCGCACGGTCCCCGGTGCGGTCGCCGACCTGCGGGCGCGGCTGTACGTACCGCCGCCGGGACCCGACGTCGTCGACGGCGCGCTGCTCGTCTACGTGCACGGCGGCGGTTTCGTCGCCGGTGACCTGGACACCCATGACGAGCTGTGTGCGACGCTGGCCGCCGAGTCCGGCGCCCGGGTGCTGTCGGTGGACTACCGGCTGGCGCCCGAGCACCCGTTCCCGGCCGCCGTCGACGACTGTCTGGCCGCGTTCGCGCACGTCACGGCGCACCCGGTGGAGTTCGGGGCGGCCCCGGGCCGGATCGCGGTCGGCGGGGACTCCGCCGGGGCCAGCCTGGCGCTGACGGTGGCCCGCGAGACCAGCCGCGACGGCGCCGACCCGGCCGGGCGTCCGGTGTTCTGCCTGGCGTTCTTCCCGGTCACCGCGCTCGACGGGCACACCCGCTCACGCGAGCTGTTCGGCGACGGGTTCCTGCTCACCGGCGAGGCGATCGAGGCGATGGCGGGCTGGTACGTGCCCGAGGCGATGCGCGACGACCCGCGGCTGCGGATCGCCGAGGGCGACCTGTCCGGGATGCCGCCCGCCTACGTCGCGACCGCCGGGTTCGACCCGCTGCGCGACGAGGGCGAGCACCTGGTCACCCGCATGCGGGAGGCGGGCGTCCCGGCGACGCTGCGCCGCCACCCCGACCTCGTGCACGGCTTCGCGACCTCGCTCGGGATCGGGGTGCGGCCCCGCCAGGCCGTCGCCGAGGCCGCCGGGGCGCTACGGACGGCGTTCGCCCTGCTCGGCGCGACCTGACCGACCCCCGACATGGGCCCGGCGCGTCACCGGGCCCGAGGTGCGGGCTCCGGTGACGCGCCGGTGGCGCGGTGCGTCGCTCAGCTGCGGCGCTCGTCGCGGGGCAGGGCGTGCTGCGGGTCGTCGACCTCGATGCGCTCCTTGCGCACGGTGTCGGAGACCTTCTCGTCCTCGGTGACGGTGCGGGTGCCGAGGCGCACCTTCTCGACGGCCTCGGTGGTCTTGTCGACGACCGGGCGCTCGCGGTGCAGGGTCACCTCGTGCTCGGCCTCGCCCATGGCGCCCGGGCGGGCCGTCGCCTCGGTGCCGTCGATCGGCTCGCGCTCGAGGCGGACCTCCTCGTGCGACACCGGGACGGTGACGGTCTGGTCCTCGGTCACGACGTACTTGCGCAGCGCGACGCGGCCGGTCTCCTCGGTCTCGGTGCCGACGCGCAGGTTCTCCTCGTGGCGGACCATCGCGTCGTCGCCGGTGCGGTCGGTGCGGTCGGTGCGGTCGCGGTCGGTGCGCTCACCGGTGGCGTGGCGGGCGTCGGTGCGGCCGTTGCCGTTACCGTGCCCGATGCCGTAGTGGCGGTAGAGCTCGTCCTCCTCCGACCCGGTCAGGCGCTCGTCGGAGCGGCCCACGTGCGGGCAGTCCTTGACTGCCTTCTTCTCCACCCCAGCGCGACGTCGCGGTCGTGCACGTCGGCGTTCTGCAGCGGCACGAAGCTCTCCTTGGTACCGAACAGCCCGGTGTTGACCGTGGCCCAGGTCGGGTCACCGCTGCGCTCGTCCAGGTAGATCTGGCCGATCTTGCCGACCTTCTCGCCGTGGTTGTCGACGACCTGACGACCGATGAGCTCCCGGGTCATGTCCTTCGTGATCATGCTGCTGTCCTCCGTGGCTCGGTGCGAATGCTGTCGAACACCGGTGGGGTCGACCCGGAACCGCCCCGGCATGCGGCGGACGCCGCGTTCCCCGTCGTCCGTGTGACCGTCGTCATCCACCCCCCCCACGGGATCGCTTGTGCGACAACGCTGGGTGTAGCGCGTTCCCGTCGCGGGCGACCCCGGACGGCATGTTTGGGACGGTCTGTTCTGGACTTGACCTCGGACGTTCCCGACGACGGGGACGGATCATCCCGCCGCCGGGTCCCCGGAACCGGCGTGGAATCGTGGTGACGTGCTCGCCGGGACCGCACTGCTCCCGCTCGGGTCGGCCGTCACCGTCACCGCCGTCGCGGGCACGGCCGCGCTCACCCTCGTACTGCTCGTGCGCGGCTGGTCCCGCCGGCGGCCCGCGGTGCGGGCGGCCGCGCTGCCGGCCGTGGTCGCGCTCGTCGTGCTCGCCCTCGCGGTGGGGACGAACGCCTGGTTCGGCTTCTACCCGACGCCCGCCTCGCTGGCCGCCGGACCGGACCGCGGCGGGCTGCCCGCGCCACCCGCCCCGCCGGTCACCGGTCCCGGCCGGGACACCGTGCTGACCGTCGACGGCGTCGACGTGCCCGCGCACCTGCCGCCCGGCTACGACGAGCACCTCGCCCACCCCGTCCTGGTGTGGACCGGGCCCGCGGACGGATCGGCCGCGGTCGACGCCGCGGTCGACGCCGCGGTCACCGCGGGCCGGATGCCGGCCGTGGTGGTGCTGTGGACCGACCGGGTGCCGGTGTCCCGGCTGCGCGTCGCCGCCGTCGCGGCCGGCTCGCCGGTGCTGCGGACCGACCGGGCCGCGTGGGCCCTCGCCGGTCCGCCCGAGGGCCCCGGGTGCCCGCTGGGCCGGGCGCTCGCCGAGCGCGCCGACGTCGCGACGGCGGCCGGGCCGCCCGGCGGCGACGGCTGCCCCGCCCCCGCGTCCGGTTCGCCCGATCCGTTGGACCTGGTCGTCGTGCGCACCGCGGCGACGCAGGATGACCCGGTGCCGGGCGCGCCACCGCCGGGCCCGGCGCTAGCGTCGGGGTCGGTGACCGCGGCGCCCGGGACACCGGCGGCCGACGTCGTCGCCGCGGAGCTGGACGCGCTCGGCGCCCGGCTGCCGGGTCCGGTGGCCCGCTCGGGCGTCGCCGGTGGTCCGCCACCGGCGACGGGATCGACAGGAGGAACGCGTGACGGGCTCTGAGGGCTCCGGCCCGCCCGGGACCGCCGGGGACGAGCACCGGGACGAGCACGGGGACGTCCGCACGCGCGGAGCGGCCCCGGCGCCGGACCCGGAGGCCCGCAGACGACGGTTGTCCGAGGCCGCCGTCGTCCGCGCCGTGGTCTGGGCGGCCCGGATCGTCGGTGCGCTGACCGTCGTCGCGGCGGTGCTGCCCGCGCCGCGCCGGGTCATCGGCAGCGAGCTGCGCAGCACCCTGGGCCTGCCCGCGGGTCTGGGGCTGGCGTCGCTGGTCGTGACCGCGCTCGCCGGGGTCGGCCTGCTGCTGCTGGCCACCGGGCTGCGCCGGCGCAAGCAGCGCGCCTGGTGGGTGGCGACAGCGACGACGACGTTCCTCGTCGTGGTCAACCTGCTGCACGTGCTGGACCAGCGGCGCGGCATCGGGCCCGCGGTGCTGGTCGTCGCGCTGCTGGCGGCGCTGATCGCGACGCGCCGCTACTTCGTCGCCCGGCAGGACCCGGGAGGGCTCGGCCGGTCGGTCCGGTCGCTGCTGCAGTTCGGGCTGTCCGGCTTCCTCATCGTCTGGGTGCTGCTCGCGCTCAACCCGCGCCGGCTCGTCGGCGACCCGTCGATCGCCGCACAGGCCGCGCACGCGGCGCTGTCGCTGATCGGGGTGACCGGACCGGTCGAGTTCCAGCAGCGCGCTGTGTGGCTCGACGACCTGACCTCGGCGATCGGGCTGACCTTCGGGGTGGTCGCGCTCGTCGTCGCCGGGTACCACCTCCTGCGCTCGCCGGAGCCGCGCCCGTCGCTCGACCCCGACGACGAGCAGCGCCTGCGCGCCCTGCTCGACCAGCGCGACGGCGACTCGCTGGGATACTTCGCCCTGCGCCGGGACAAGGCCGCGGTGTTCGCCCACGGCGGCAAGTCCGCGGTGTCCTACCGGGTGCTCGCCGGGGTCGCACTGGCCTCGGGCGACCCCGTCGGCGACGTCGGCGCCTGGCCCGGCGCGATCGAGGCCTTCCTCGGCATCTGCACCCGCTACGGCTGGTCGCCCGCGGTGCTGGGCTGCTCCGAGCGCGGCGCGACCGCCTGGTCCAAGGCCGGTCTCGACGCCCTCGAGCTCGGCGACGAGGCGGTACTGGAGACGGCGTCGTTCAGCCTGGACGGACGCCCCATGCGCGGGGTCCGCCAGACCGTCAACCGGATGCAGCGCAGCGGGCACACCGTCGAGGTGACGCGGCTGCGGGACCTCGACGAGACCGCACGGATGCGGGTCGCCGAGCGCGCGCACCGCTGGCGCGGCGCCGAGGACGAGCGCGGATTCTCGATGGCGTCCTCGCGGGTCGCGGACCCCTCCGACCCGGACGCGGTGATCGTCACCGCGCTCCGGGACGGCGAGCCGTCCGGGATGCTGCAGCTGGTCCCCTGGGGCCGCGACGGTCTCTCGCTGGACCTCATGGTCCGCGACGCCGACGCCGACAACGGCGTCAACGAGCTGATGATCGCCGAGCTGATGGCGGCCGCGAAGGACCATGGTGTGAAGCGGGTGTCGCTGAACTTCGCGATGTTCCGCTCCGCCCTGGAGCGCGGCGAGCGGATCGGCGCCGGACCGGTCGCCCGCGGCTGGGCCCGGGTACTGCGGATCGCGTCGCGTTGGTGGCAGATCGACTCGCTCTACCGGTTCAACGCGAAGTTCCGCCCGAGCTGGTACCCGCGCTACGTGCTGTTCCCCGCCGTCCGCGACCTGCCGCGGGTGCTGTTCGTCGTACTCGAGGCCGAGGGCTTCGGCGGCCGCCCGCCGGCGCTGCTGCGGCTGCTGCGCCGGTGAGCCGGGTCCGCGCGGGGGCGGCGCCGTGATCCACGCCTCTGAGCTGCGCCTCGACGTCGTCGCCGCGGTGGTCGTGCCGACGGTGGCGGCGGTGCTGCTGCTCGCCCTCACCGGTGGGGTGTGGCACCGGCTGCGCCGGGTGGCCCGGACGCTGCTCGTGGCCGTCTCGGCCGTGGCCGTGCTCGCGGCCGCCGGGGCCGGGGCGAACCTGCTCGGCGGCTTCTTCCCCACCGTCGGCTCGCTGATCGGGTCCTCCCCCGACCCCGGCGAGGGCTCGGTCGCCGACATCGGCCCGGACGGTGCGGGCCTCGACGCGGCGATGCCGCTGGTCGCCGCCCGCTCGGCGCAGGGGCTGGGCTCCACGCTGCACATGACCCTGCACGGGGCCGTGTCCGGCATCGACCGCGACGCCGACGTCTACCTCCCGCCCGGCTACACCGAGCACCCGCGGGCCCGCTTCCCGGTCGTCGAGTGGCTGCCCGGGTTCCCCGGAGAGCCCCGCGAGGTGGCCGCGCTGTTCACGGTGCCCGACGTGCTCGACGCCGCGATCGCGGCGCACCGCATCCCGCCGGTCGTGCTGGTGGTCCCCGACATCAACGGCGAACCCCGGTTCGGCCACGACCAGGAGTGCGTCGACGCCCAGCACGGCGCGGCCGACGACACCTACCTGACCACCGACCTCGTCGACTGGACGACCCGGCACCTGCGGGTGCGGCCCGACCGCGGCGCCTGGGCGCTGGCCGGCTGGTCCTCGGGCGGCTACTGCGCGATGAACCTGGCGCTGCGCCACCCGCGCACCTACGCGCTCGCGGTCAGCCAGAGCGGCTACGACCGCACCCCCGACGACGTCGTCACCGGGGATCTGTTCGCCGGGCGGCCCGACCTGGCCGCGGCCAACGACGTCGTCGCGCTGCTGGGCGAGCGGCCCGCGCCCCTGGCGATGCTGGTCACCGCGGGCTCCGACGAGCCCGAGGAGCGGGCCGCCGCGGACCGGATCCGCGCGGCCGCCGCGCCGCCGGTGACCGTCGACACCCGGCTCTACCCGGGTGGCGGACACAACCAGAACGCCGTCCGCGCGCAGCTGCCGGACCTGGTGGACTGGCTGGGTGCGCACCTGCTGGGGCCGCTGGTCCCGCCCGCGACGCCGGCGGGTGTCACGATCGACGACGGGCCCGGTGTGCCGCAGCGCGTGCTGCCGGTGCCCGACCCCTAGGAAGGAGACACACGTGGTCTGGGAGGGAGTCGGCACCCTGCTGCTCGTCGGCGGGCTGCTCGCCGGGGTGGTGTGGATCGTGATCGCGGCCGGCGTCGGGGAGATACCGAAGGTGCTGCACGGCCTGGCGCTGTGGCTGCTGGTGCCGCTGGCGTGGCTGGGCTCGCTCGGGGTCGTGCTGGCCGGCGGGTCGGTCGGGGCGGGCTGGGCGGTGCTGCTCGGGCTGCTCGTCGCCACCGGGGTCGCCTGCGCGGCGGCGCGGATGCTGGCGGGTCGGCGGAGCTGAGCACCCACCGGTCAGAATGACGGCGTGGACTTCCGCTCCGTCTACCGCCACCACTTCCTGCGCACCGCCGCGGCGACCCTGCACACCATGATGGCCGACCCGGCCGCGAACGTCGCCGCCGTGCTGGAGACCGCCCGGACCTGCGCCGACGACGGCGTCGGGCTGGTGGTGTTCCCCGAGCTGACGCTCTCGGGCTACTCCATCGAGGACGTCCTGATGCAGGACACGCTGCTGGAGACCGTCGAGACCGGACTGCTCTCCCTCGTCGAGGCGACCGCGGACCTGCTGCCGGTCCTCGTGGTCGGGGCACCGCTGCGGTACCGCCACCGCCTCTACAACTGCGCGATCGTGATCCACCGGGGCCGGATCCTGGGCGTCGCCCCGAAGTCCTACCTGCCGACCTACCGCGAGTTCTACGAGCGTCGCCAGACCGCCCCCGGGGACGACGTCCGCGGCGCCTCGATCCGGCTCGGCGCCACCGACGTCCCCTTCGGTACGGACCTGCTCTTCGCCGCCGAGGACCTGCCCGGCTTCGTGCTCCACGCCGAGGTCTGCGAGGACTACTGGGTGCCGATCCCGCCGTCGGCGGAGGCGGCGCTGGCCGGGGCGACGGTGCTGGCGAACCTGTCCGGCTCACCGATCACGGTCGGCCGGGCCGACACCCGGCACCTGCTGTCGCGCTCGGCGTCGGCGCGCTGCCTGGCCGCCTACGTCTACGCCGCCGCGGGTGAGGGCGAGTCGACCACGGACGTCTCGTGGGACGGCCAGACCATGATCTACGAGAACGGTGTGCTGCTCGCGGAGTCCGAGCGCTTCCCGCAGGGCGCGCGGCACGCGGTCGCCGACGTCGACCTGGACCTGATCGCCGGCGAGCGCCGCCGCCAGGGCACCTTCGACGACAACCGCCGCACCCACGCCGCCCGCACCGACGCCTTCCGCACGGTGGCGTTCCGGCTCGACCCGCCCGGCCACGACATCGGCCTGCGCCGCACCGTGGAGCGTTTCCCGTTCGTGCCCGCCGACCCGGCGCGGCTGGAGCAGGACTGCTTCGAGGCCTACTCGATCCAGGTCGCCGGGCTGGAGCAGCGACTGCGGGCGATCGGCCAGCCGAAGGTCGTGATCGGCGTGTCCGGCGGGCTCGACTCCACCCACGCCCTGATCGTCGCGGCGCGGGCGATGGACCGGCTCGGCCGCCCGCGTACCGACATCCTCGCCTTCACCATGCCCGGCTTCGCCACCTCCGACCACACCCGCAACAACGCCGTCGCGCTGTCCGAAGCCCTCGGCGTCACCTTCGCCACGATCGACATCACCGGCACCGCGCGGACGATGCTGGCGGAGATCGACCACCCCTTCGGCCGGGGCGAGCCCGTCTACGACGTCACCTTCGAGAACGTCCAGGCCGGGCTGCGCACCGACTACCTGTTCCGGCTGGCGAACCAGCGCGGCGGGATCGTGCTCGGCACCGGGGACCTGTCGGAGATCGCGCTCGGCTGGTCCACCTACGGCGTCGGCGACCAGATGTCGCACTACAACGTCAACGGCGGCGTCCCGAAGACGCTGATGCAGCACCTCATCCGCTGGGTGGTCTCCTCCGAGCAGTTCCCGCCCGGGGTGTCGGCGGTGCTGCGCTCGGTGCTCGACACCGAGATCACCCCGGAGCTGGTGCCCTCGGACGGGACGACCGAGGTGCAGTCCAGCCAGGCCACCGTCGGTCCGTACGCGCTGCAGGACTTCACGCTCTGGTACACGCTGCGGCACGGCTTCCGGCCGTCGAAGATCGCGTTCCTGGCCGGGCACGCCTGGTCCGACGCCGCCGCGGGCCAGTGGCCGCCCGGGTTCCCCGACGACGAGCGGCCCGCCTACTCCCCCGCCGAGATCCGGCGCTGGCTGCAGGTCTTCGCGCGACGGTTCTTCCAGTTCGCGCAGTTCAAGCGCTCCGCGCTGCCGAACGGGCCGAAGGTGTCCGCGGGCGGCGCGCTGTCACCCCGCGGGGACTGGCGGGCACCCTCGGACCTGTCGGCGACGATCTGGCTCGACGAGATCGAACGGGAGGTCCCGGCAGGCTGAGGGCGGGCCGGCCGCGGGGCGCGACGCGGACGCCGCAGCGCCTCGGGTCCGGACGGGGGTGACCCACTGGGCCCTCCGGCGGTGCCGAGGAGTGACCCGATCACACGTCCGGCGCAGCGGTGGTGCGTGTCGTCGTGTCGCCGGAACCGGTCGCCGATCGGTGACACGGTTCACCGAGCGGACGGGGCAGTCCTGTGCCGACGGGGCGGCGTCACACCGGGCGACTGGACCGCCGGAGGTCCTCGGCTCGATCCCGCACACCCCTCGCGAGCAGCGGGAACGCCGGGTCCTGAGTGGACCGGCGGACACCGGCCGACGGGCCCCCCGCCCCGCCGGGGGCGGGTGAACCCGACCACTACTGTCGCCTGCATTCGACCTGGAGGTGAGTCGTGGCGCTCGCGAACATCCTGTCCGAGATGCCGGATCTGCTGGAGCGGACCCTGGCGGAACACACCCCCGACGCGCAGGGCTTCTGCCGTGAGTGCCGGGACGCGACGGGAGTCAGCGCCACCTGGCCCTGCGTGACCCGCGAGCTGGCCGAGCAGGCCCGCTCGATGTCCTCCGACGGCCCCGGCACCGTCGACGAGCGGCCCGCCGAGGGCACCGTGGCCGGGCGTCGCCGGGCCCGGGACCTCTCGGCCCCGCTCGGCAACGGCCGGCACCGCTCGATCTAGGCCGCCCCGGCGCCCCGGACACCACGTCCGGGGCGCCGTCGTCGTCAGGACAGCCGGGCCGGCGCGTCCGGGCGGTGCGTCTCCCGGATGAGCAGCACCGCGACCAGCGAGATCACGGCGACGACGACCATGTACGCCGCGACCGCCATCGACGTCCCGTAGCCCTGCTGCAGCGCGGCGGCGATCAGCGGTGCGAACCCGCCGCCCAGCACGGCGCCGACGGCGTAGGAGAACGAGGCGCCGCTGTAGCGGAAGCGGGCCTCGAACATCTCCGCGAACAACGCGGACTGCGGGCCGTAGGACAGGCCCAGCCCCACCGTGAGCACGACGACCGCGACGACCATCGCGGCGAACCCGGTGGTGTCGAGCAGCAGGAAGAACGGCACCGGCCACACCACGAGCAGCACCGAGCCCACCAGGTAGGCGCGCTTGCGGCCCACCCGGTCGGACCAGATCGCGCCGGCGACGATGCTGACCAGCCAGCTCAGCGAGCCGATGATCACGACGACGATCATGGTGTTCCGCGGGACCTCGAGCACCTGGGTGCCGTAGGAGAGCAGGTAGGCCAGGAAGATGTAGCCGATCGCGTTGTTCGCGATGAAGCTGACCGAGGCCAGCACCAGCTCGCGCGGGCGGTGCCGGAACACCTCCAGGATCGGGGCGCGGCTGCGGCCGCGGTTCTGCCGCAACATCGCGAACACCGGGCTCTCCTCGACCCGCAGCCGGATCACGAGCCCGACGACGACCAGCAGGATCGAGAGCAGGAACGGGATCCGCCAGCCCCACGCGGCGAACTGCTCGGGGGTGGTCAGGTTGGACACGACGAGGAACACCAGCTGGGCCAGGATCAGCCCGGCGGGCACCCCGATCTGCGGGAACGAGCCGTAGCGCCCGCGCCTGCCGGGCGGGGCGTGCTCGACCGCCATCAGCGCGGCGCCGCCCCACTCACCGCCCGCCGAGAGGCCCTGCAGCAGGCGCAGCACGACGAGCAGCACCGGCGCCGCGACGCCGATCTGGCCGTAGGTGGGCAGCAGGCCGACGCCGACGGTGGCCACGCCCATCAGCAGCAGCGAGAAGACCAGCATCTTCTTGCGGCCGAGGCGGTCGCCGAAGTGCCCCCACACGATGCCGCCGAGCGGACGCGCCACCAGGCCGACCCCGAGGGTCGCGAACGCGGCCAGGGTGCCCGAGGCCGCGGACATCGTGGTGAAGAACTGGCTGTTGAACACCAGGGCCGCGGCCGTGGCGTAGATGAAGAAGTCGTACCACTCGATCGTCGTGCCGATCGCGCTCGTCGCGGCGACCCGGCGCACCTGCGCGGGCGCGGAGCCGGTCGTGTCGGCGGCACTCGTCGGGCCCGCGCCGGGCCCGGCCTGCTGCTCGGTCATGCGTCCTCCCCTGACCCGGGACGGCGGTGTCCCGGACCGCGCTACTTTTGCACCGAACGTCCGGTCGGGTAAAGACGTCCGGGGTGCCCGATCCGCGCCACTCGTCGCACGGCCGGGTGCGGTCGCCGCCACGAACGGTCCGCGAAGATCGGACATCACGGGACATTCGCTACCGTCCTGTCACTGAACACGCGGTCCGGTACCCCCCGACGGGCCGGGATCCCCCGATCCCGACGCTCCCCCGCAGCCCGGCCGGTCCGCGTGCCGGAGGAGAGACCGTCGTGCCCCGACACCGACATCGGGCGCAGGCCGGGCTGGGGCCCGGTCTGCGTCACGTCGCTACCGCGGCCGCCGTCGCGAGCGGCACGCTCGCCGTCGTCACGCCCGTGACCGGGCTCGGCCTCGGGTCGGCCGAGGCCGACCTGCGCCTGGCCGCACAGGACGTGTCCGAGGGCGACCTCGGTAGCCCGTTCGCCGAGGCCGCGGCCGCCGCGGACGCTCCCCGCTCCGCGCCCGTGTTCGGCGCCGAGATCGTCCGCGACGCGGGCCTGCTCGACCCGGCCGCGGACGCGAGCCTCGCCGCGGCCCGCAAGGCCCAGGGCCTGGCGCAGGAGGCCGCCGAGCAGGCCAGGGCCGCCGCCGAGCTCGCCGCCCGCGGGCTGAACGACCCGTCGTGCGGGCTCGACCTCGACGACCTGGGCCGGGTGAAGGACTGGGTGTCCGACGCCGCGGAGTTCCTCGGCTGCGCCTACGGCGAGACCGACCTGATCGGCGTCGCGAACCGGGCGAACGCCTCCGACCATCCGACCGGACACGCCCTGGACATCATGGTGCGCGGGCAGAAGGGCGACCGCATCGCCGACTGCGCCCTGGCCAACGCCGACGAGCTCGGCGTGAAGTACGTGATCTGGGAGCAGCGCATGAACGACGGCTCCGGGTGGTCGACGATGGAGGACCGCGGGGGCGACACCGCGAACCACTACGACCACGTGCACATCTCGTTCGACAAGCGCGCCGGGTCCGGCGAGCCGGACCTCGGCCGCTGCGCCTGACCCGCAGCCCGGTCCGCGGCGGAGCACGGACCGGGCGGCGGTGGCCTCAGACGCCGATCTTCGCCGGGCGTCCGTCCTTCAGGTGCCGGATCGCGGCGACGGCCGGACGCGGCTGCGCGGCGCCGCCGTCGGGCCAGTGCGACGCGGGCTTCTCCGGTGAGGCGTCGTCGACGTCGCCCGGGTGCTGCACCGAGACCAGCACGAAGTTCTCGGTGACGACCGGCCCGCAGCACTCCGAGCCGACCGGGACGCTGGCGAACAGCCGGGTCGAGCCGCGCTGCGGCCCCTCCAGCACGACGCCGTAGAGGCCGTCGTTGATCTCCAGTGCCTGGGTGGAGTCGGTCGAGACCCACAGGTTGCCGTAGGGGTCGAACGCCACGTTGTCCGGCGAGGTGATCGGGCTGACCTGGGACTTGTCGAACCCGCCGAAGTAGGTCGACGGGTCGTCGGGGTTCCCGCAGACCAGCAGGATGTTCCAGGCGAACGTCGTCGCCGCCGGGTCGTCGCGCGTCTCGGTCAGCTCGATGACGTGGCCGTGCTGGTTGGCGTTGCGCGGGTTCGCCTCGTCCGGACCGGCCTTGGCGCCCGCCTTGCCGCGGTCGGAGTTGTTGGTGCAGGCGATGTAGACCTTCCCGGTGCGCGGGTTGGGCTCCACGTCCTCCGGGCGGTCCATCTTCGTCGCGCCGACCTTGTCCGCGGCGAGCCGGGTGAACACGAAGACGTCGGCGACGCTCATGCCGTCCACGTAGGACTTCGTGGTCGACGCCAGCGGCTTCCACTGCCCGGAGCCGTCGAAGCGGCCGTCGCGCGGCAGCGCCCCGGTGCCGGTGATCTCCGCGGCCGGGCTGTCCCCGGTGAACGTCGCGACGTAGAGCGTGCCCGACGACAGCAGGGTGGCGTTGTGCTCGCGGGCGGCCCGGCTGTGACCACGGCGCATCCGCTTGTCCGACACGAACTTGTAGACGTAGTCGAAGCGCTCGTCGTCGCCCATGTAGACGACGGGGCGCCCGTCCCGGGTGAGCGCGACGGTGGCGCCCTCGTGCTTGAAGCGGCCGAGCGCGGTGTGCTTGACCGGCTTCGAGCGCGGGTCGTGCGGGTCGATCTCGACGATGTAGCCGAACCGGTTGGCCTCGTTCGGCTCCTGCGCGAGGTCCCAGCGCGGGTCGACGGTCTCCCACCGGCGCTCCGAGGACCCCTCGGAGATGCCGTAGCGCTTCGCGCGCTCGTCGGTGACCGGGCCGGAGGCGAAGTAGCCGTCGAAGTTCTCCTCGCCGGACAGGAAGGTGCCCCACGGGGTGGTGCCGCCGGCGCAGTTGCCGATCATGCCCTTCACGCTGCGCCCGGTCGGGTCGGCCTTCGTGCGCAGCACCTCGGCACCGGCGGCCGGGCCGTCGAGCACCATCTCGGTGTCGGCGGTGATGCGCCGGTTGAGCTTCCCGTCGCGGTCGTAGCGCAGCTCGCCGGTGCGCAGGTCGCGGGTCACCTCGACGACGCCGCCGCCGTGCGCGGCCATGCCGATCCGGATCTGCTCGGGGGTGGGGGCGTCCTCGTCGTACCCGCGGAACATCAGCGGCTCGAGCGTGTACTCGTGGTTGGAGAACATGACGTAGCGGCGGCCGGGGCCGTCGATCGGCAGGATCCCGCAGAAGTCGTTGTTGTAGCCGAACTGGCGGGCCTGCGCGGCGGCGGTCTGGTTCTCGAAGTCGAACTCCGGCGCGTCCGGGAACATCGGGTCGCCCCAGCGGATCACGACGTTGCTCGCGTAGTCGACCGGCACGCGGATCGCGTCGTCGAGGTTCGGCGCGACCGTCTCGTACTGCAGCCCGCGCGGGGGCCGGGCCTGCGCCGGCGCGGCCACGTCGGCACCGAGCGGGTGGGCCGGCGCGGCCGGGACGGGCTCGGCCGCCGAGGCGGTGCCGGCCAGGGCCACACCGGCCCCGGCGCCCAGGCCGATCACCGCACCGGCGCGGAGCATCCCGCGCCGGTCGAGCACGGCCTGCATGACGTCACCGAAGTAGGCGTTCGACGACGGGTTGGGCTCGGGCCGGGAGCAGGCGTCGCCGCACCGGTAGCGGCAGGTGAGGCCCTGACGTCCGTGCCGCACGCGGTCGAGGAGCGGGAGGGCACGGCGGGGGCCGGCCTGGGGGGCGTCGCCGGGGCAGCTGTGGGCCACGGTCGTCCTCCTGGGGTCGTGGTGGGATGACGCGGTCCGGTCCGGTCCGTTCGGAACCGTCCGTTTCCTCCGCATCCCAGCACCCCCGTTCTCCCGTGGGGTGAGGAGAAGGTGGCCGCCGGGTGAACGCATCCCCGGAAGGGGTGGTGTCGACCACGCAACGCGACCGGCGCGGTCACCCGTCGGGTGACCGCGCCGGTCGCGCGTGCGCTGGACGAGGGCACGGACCGGGGCGGGCGCGTGCCTCGCCCCGGCCCGGCGGGATCAGACGATGCCCTGGCGGGCGGCGGTGTAGACGATCTCGGTGCGACGACGGACCTCGAGCTTGTCGCGCAGATTCCGCACGTGGAACTTCACGGTGGCCTCGGAGATCCGCAGCCGGGTCCCGATCTCGCGGTTGGACAGGCCGACGGCGAGCAGCCGCAGGACCTGGTTCTCGCGGTCGGTCAGCAGCGAGGTCTTGCAGAGGTCCGGCGTGGGCGACGGCGCCGGGTCGGTGTCGCGCAGCACCTGCAGCGGGCCGGCGCTCGCGGTGCCCGGGTCGAAGACACCCTCGCCGCGCAGGACCGTGCGCAGCGCCCGCACGATCTCGGCGGTGTCGGCACCCTTGCGCAGGTAGCCGTGGACACCCAGGCGGACGGTGCGCATCATCGAGTCGCGGTCACGGCAGCCGGTCAGCACGAGGATCTTCACCCCGCGGCAGCGCTCCAGCAGCGCGCGCACCAGGTCGAGGCCGGGCCGCTCGTCGCGGGCGAACTCGATGTCGACGATGATCGCGTCGGGGCGGGCGCGCTCGGCGGCCATCAGGGCGTCGCGCGGGGAGGCGGCCTCGCCGGCCGGAGCCAGGTCGGGCTCGGCGGTCAGCAGGGCGCGCAGCCCGTGCCGGACGACCGGCTCGGAGTCGACGACGAGTACCCGGGCCGCGCGGCGGATCACATCCGCGCCGTCGGCCCCGCGGCCGGCACGCAGATCGGTGGCCTCACGAACGGCTTCGAGCGTCATCGCTGTCCTCCGGTGGATCTGTTGCGTCATCGCAGGAACGCCACCCGGCGTCCCGATGCGGCAAACCGTAGGGAGCGCCACGTTGCCCCCACGTTGCGCGCGATCGAGCGACGTCGCATCCCGCCCCGGTCACGAGGGGTCGAGCCCCCGAGCAGCGGGTATGCTCACGACCCCGGGACGGTCCACCGATTCCGGGACGGTCCCGCGCCGGCGCGGGACATCACGTGGGAGCAGGGCACGACGTGCCCCCAGCCGTGACGGGAGGCGACGTGAGCGGAGCCGAGGGCGGGACGTCCCCCGAGGAGATGGTCGCCGACGCACATCGCCTGCGGCGCATCTACGACGACGGTCTCGGCGCCGGCGGTTCGGCGGGCACCCCCCGCCCGGTCGTCTCGGACTCGTGGCAGCGCAGCCTGGCCGCGCACGTCGACCCGGAGGGCCGACTCCCCCCGCTCATCTATCTCGCCGACGAGCTGAAGGAGGTCCGGACCGGCCACCCGCTGCACGCGGTGATGCCGCTGCTCCGTTCCACCCTCGTGAGCATCGCCGACGAGGCGATGCACGTGATGCTCGTGACCGACGCCGACGGCACCGTCCTGTGGCGCGACGGCGCGCACGGCCTGCTGCACTCCGCCGACGACGTCGGACTCGTCGAGGGCACCCGCTGGGCCGAGGAGACGATCGGCACCAACGCGATGGGGACGGCGCTGGCCGTCGACGAGCCGGTCCGGATCCACTCCGCCGAGCATCTCGTCCGCACCTACCACGACTGGACCTGCGTCGCGGCCCCCGTGCACGACCCCGACACCGGCGACACCATCGGCGCGATCGACATCTCCGGGCCGCTGCACACCGTGCACCCCGCGCTGGTGCAGCTGGTGACGGCGACCGCGCACCTCGCGGAGAACCAGCTGCGGGTGCGGCTGGCGATCGCCGACGAGCGGCTGCGGGTCAAGAACATGCCGCACCTCGCGGCGCTGCGCGGCTCCGAGGGCGCCCTGCTGTCCGCGAGCGGCCGGGTCATCGCCAGCGAGCCCTACGGCCTGTTCCCCGAGCGGATCCGGCTCGACGACGGCGTCGACCGGGTGCAGCTCGGCGACGGCCGGGAGATGGCCGTCGAGAGGCTGGCCGAGGGCTACCTGCTGGTGCCGCCGTCGCGGCGGCGCGGGCGCGTCGTCCCGACGGCGCCGACCGGTGCGCCCCGCCCGCTGGAGCTGCGCTTCACCGGCGGGGCCGGTCCGCGCGTCACCCTCGACGGCGAGGAGTTCGCCGCCACCCTGCGCCCGGCGGAGATCCTCACCGCGCTGGCGCTGCACCCCGACGGGCTCTCCGGCGAGCAGTTGACCCTGATGCTCTACGGCGAGGACGGCAACCCGACCACCGTCCGCGGCGAGATCCACCGGCTGCGGTCGTCGCTGGGCGCGGAGCTGCTGCTCACCCGCCCCTACCGGCTGGCGGCCGGGCCCCAGGCCGACTTCCTGCGGGTCCGCGCGGCGCTGCGCGACGGCCGGGTCTCCGACGCGCTCGACTCCTGCCACGGCGAGCTGCTGCCCCGCTCCGACGCGCCCGCCGTGCGCGAGCTGCGCGACGAGCTCGCGGTCGGGCTGCGGCACGCCGTGCTCGCCTCGGACGACGTCGCGCTCCTGCACCGCTTCGTCGTGCACCCGCTGGGGACCGACGACCTGGAGGCGCACGAGCTGCTGCTGGACCTGCTGGACCGGGACGACCCGCGCCGCGCCGCCGTCGCCGCACGGGCCGAGCACCTGCGGGACTGACCCCCGGGCCGCGCTCAGGTCTGTGCGGCCAGCGGGCTGTCCGGCTCGGGCTCCAGCTCTCCCGCGCGCCACAGGGCCGCGTAGCGACCGCCCGCGCGGACCAGCTCGTCGTGCGTGCCCTCCTCGGCGATCCGACCGCCGGACAGCACCACGATCCGGTCCGCCCGCCGCGCGGTCTGCAGCCGGTGGGCGACGACGAACGCGGTCCGCCGCGACGCCACCCGTTCCCCCGCCGCCAGCACGGTGGCCTCGGTGGCCGGGTCCAGTGCCGCGGTCGCCTCGTCGAAGATCAGGACGTCCGGGTCGACCAGCTCGGCCCGCGCCAGCGCGACGAGCTGCCGCTGCCCCGCCGACAGGCCCTGCCCCCGCTCCCCCACCGGGGTGCGGAACCCCTGCGGCAGCGACCGCACCAGGCCCAGCGCCCCGACCGCGCGGGCCGCGGCCTCGATCCGCTCCGGCGGGGCGTCCGGTCGGCCGTAGGCGATGTTCGAGGCGACGTCACCGGTGAACAGGTGCGCCTCCTGCGGGACCACCCCGAGCCGCGCGCGGTACCCGGCCAGCGGGAAGCGGCGCACGTCGACGCCGTCGACGCGGACCTGGCCGTCGCCGGTGTCGTAGAACCGGGCGATCAGCTTGATCAGCGTCGACTTGCCGGCTCCGGTCGCGCCCACCAGCGCGACGGTCTCGCCCGCCCCGACGCGCAGCGACACGTCGTCGAGGGCGGGGGCGTCCACCCCCGGGTAGCGGAACGTCACGTGGTCCAGCTCGACCTCGCCGCGCAGTCGCGGCGGCACGGGGGCCGGCCGCTCGGGCTCGTCCGGGACGGAGGTGGGCGTGCGCAGCAGCTCCGAGATCCGGTTCAGGCCGACCCGGGCCTGCTGGTAGCCGTCGAACACCTGCGACAGCTGCTGCACCGGGCCGAAGAACAGGGTCAGGTACAGCAGGAACGCGGTGAGCACGCCCGGGGTGATGTCCCCGCCGACGATGCGGGTCCCGCCGACGAACAGCACGACCGCCGTGGCGATGTCGGACAGGAACGCCACGAACGGGAAGTAGGTGGCGATGTAGCGCTGCGCGCGCAGCCGCGACCGGCGGTAGGCGTCGGAGCGCTCACCGAAGCGGTCGTAGCTCAGCTCCTCGCGGACGTAGGCCTGCGCGATGCGCACCCCGGACACGTTCTCCTGCAGGTCGGCGTTGACCACGCTGACCCGCTCGCGGGCCTCGGCGTAGGCGCGGGAGGAGAACCGGCGGAACACCACCGTGCCGACCGCGAGCAGCGGCAGCAGCCAGCCCAGCGCGTACAGCGCGAGCTGCGGGTCGGTGAGCACCAGCGCGGTCGCGACCCCGCCGATCGTCAGGAGGCTGACGACCGCCTGCGCCAGTCCGGTCTGCAGGAACGTGGACAGCGCGTCCACGTCGGTGGTCATCCGGGTCATGATCCGGCCGGACAGCTCGCGCTCGTAGAAGTCGAGGCCGAGCCGCTGCAGGTGCGCGTAGCTGCGCAGCCGCAGCAGGTAGAGCAGGCTCTCCCCGGCCCGGGCGGTGACCAGCGTCTGGAACCCGACGACGACCGCGTCCAGCACGACGATCAGCAGCCCGGCCAGCGCCGCCAGCAGCAGGACCCGGGTGGCGCCGTCGGCGATGCCGTCGTCGACGGCGATCCGGGCGATGCTGGGCAGGGCCAGGGTCGCCAGCGCGTCCGCGGTCATCAGCGCGACGCCGAGCATCAGCAGCCACCGCACGGGGCGCAGCAGCGAGGACAGCCGGAACGCGGGATCGGGGGCGGTCGGGTCGTCGTCGCCGCGCAGCCGGGGGGACTCCTTCGCCGGGGGCAGCTTCGCGACGGACTCGAGCAGCTCGGGGGTCGCGCTGATCCCACCGGCCCAGCCGGCCGCGCCGCCGCCGCCGTCGCGGGTCAGGGCCCGGTCCGGGTCCTCCTCGATGCTGACCCGCGGCCACAGCTCCGGGGTGACGGCCGGGCCCGCCGCTGCATCGGCGAGTACGCCGGTGCCGGTGCCGGGTGCCGCCTCGTGGGCGGCGGGCTCGCGGGTACCGCCGCCGAGCTCGTCGGCGGGGCCGGTGGCGAGCAGCTCCCGGAACAGCGCGCACCGGCCGCGCAGCTCGTCCTCGGTGCCGGTGTCGACGACCCGGCCCTTGTCCAGCACCGCGATCCGGTCGGCCAGCGCCAGGGTGGACCGCCGGTGCGCGACCAGCAGCGTGGTCCGCTCGGCGGTCAGTTCGTGCAGGGTCTCGTGGATCGCGGCCTCGGTCGCGGTGTCGACCGCGGAGGTCGCGTCGTCGAGCACGAGCACCCGCGGCCGGGTCAGCATCGCCCGGGCCAGCGCGATCCGCTGCCGCTGACCGCCGGACAGGGTCAGGCCGCGCTCGCCGACCTCGGTGTCGTAGCCGTCGGGCAGGTCCTCCACGAACGACGCCACCTGCGCGGCCTCGGCGGCGGCGCGGATCTCGTCCTCGCCGGCGTCGGGCCGGCCGTAGGCGATGTTGTTGCGGATGCTGTCGGAGAACAGGAACGCCTCCTCGAACACCACCCCCAGCTCGGCGCGCAGGTCGTGCAGCCGGAGGTCGCGCAGGTCCACCCCGCCGATCGCGAGACGCCCGGCCTGCGGGTCGTAGAAGCGGGGCAGCAGCAGGGCCACCGTCGACTTGCCCGAGCCGGGCGGACCGACCAGGGCGAGGGTCTCGCCGGGTTCGACGCGCAGGGAGAGCCCGTCCAGGACCGGATCGGGGGCGGCGTCGCCGTCCGGGCCGGAACCCGCGGGCTCGTAGCCGAACCGGACGTCGTCCAGCTCGACGGTCAGCGGGCCCTCGGGCAGCGCGGCCGGACGCTCCGGGTCGACGATCCCCGGTGCGGCGTCGACGATCTCGAAGACACGCTCCGCCCCGGCCCGGGTCAGCTGCGCGGTGACCACGAGCGCGCCGATCAGCCGGGCGGGCCCGACGAGCATCCCGACGTAGGTGGTGAACGCCAGGAACGTGCCGAGGTCGATCGTGCCGCGGGCGGCCATCCAGCCACCGACGCCGATCACCGCGACCTGTCCCAGCCCGGGCAGCGCGAGCAGCATCGGGTTGAGCCGCGCGGTCAGCCCGGCGGCCCGCAGCCGCTCGCCGTAGAGCCGGCGGGCCCGTCCCTCCAGCGTGGCGGTCTCGCGGGCCTCCTGTCCGAATCCCTTCACCACGCGCACGCCGGTGACGGTCTCCTCGACCTGCTGGGCGATCTCGGCGGCCCGTTGCTGCGCGGACCAGGTGGCCGGGAACAGCCTGCGCCGGATGCTGTTGGTCGCCAGGAACGCCAGCGGCAGCATGACCAGCGCGACCACGGTGAGCAGCGGCGACAGGTACAGCATCGCGACGATCGCGACGACCACCAGCACCACGGTGCCCGCCGACAGCGGCACCATCGACAGGAAGCCCTGCACCAGCTGCAGGTCGGAGATGGCCCGCGAGGCGACCTGGCCGGTGCGCAGCCGGTCCTGGCGGACGCCGTCCATGCGCTGCACCGCGCCGAACACCGCGCGCCGCAGGTCGTGCTGCACGTTCAGCGCCATCTTGCCGCCGAGGTAGCGGCGCACGAACGCACCGACGAACTTCAGCACGCCCAGCACCAGGAGCCCGCCGACGACCGGCGCGAGCACGCCGGTGTCCCCGCCGATCGCGCCGTTCACGCCCTCGCGGATCAGCAGCGGACCGATCGCCTCCAGCCCGACGCCGAGCATCGACGCGACGAGCGCACCGACGGTGACGCGGCGGTGCCGCATGCATGCCGTGGCCAGTCTGCGGATCCAGCCGGGGCGTGCGGAGGGGTGGGGAGAGGGCACGTCGCCAGGCTATGCCCGCCCCCCGACAACCGGCCCGGCGACGCCGCCCGGCGCGGGGCCGGCGGACACCCGCCGTCGACGACGGCCGCTCTCCCGCACCGCCCACCGGACTCCCGGCCACCGCCGCCCCTGCGCCGCCACCTCGTCGCTCCGGACCCGCGCCGTCGATCAGTACACGAGCGCAACCGGGAGCCGGGAGGACGACGCTCATGCGCTGATCGACAGGGCTACGGCGGTGCTCACCGCGCGAGGCGGCTCGGGAGCGGCGTCCCCTACGCACGGCAGCGCCGGGCCCGGGGCCGCCGGCTCGTCTCAGGTGATGTCCCGCCGCGCCCCGACGACGGCGGCCAGTGCGATCCCCGCGGCCGTCCAGACCGCCAGGACCAGCAGCCCGACCCAGCCGGGCGGCGGGGCGCTGACCCCGGCCAGGAACTCCAGGACGAACTGCGACTGCGCCCCCAGCCCGGCCGAGCTCACGACCGGCTCCCAGATCGCGAGGTCACCGGCGTTGCCGGGCAGGAACGGCGTCAGCCGGGCGAACACCGACGGGTCGCCGAGCGAGGACCCGTCGCCCGCGCGCAGTGCCCCGGCGATCAGGTTCTCCCCGATGAGCAGGTAGCCGACGGTGAGCGCGATCGCCCCGGCCTGGTTGGTCACCAGGGTCCCGACGGCGACGCCGAGGACCCCCCACAGCGCGCACACCAGGATGCCGATCGCGCCCAGCCCGGCGAGCCGCCCGAGGTCGGGCAGCTGCTGGCCGCCGAGCGCCGCACCGCCGAGCAGCGGACCGACCACGACGAGGAACAGCGCGTACAGCCCGGCGACGACGGCAGCGATCAGCGCCTTGGCCGCGAGCACCTGGCCACGGGACCCGGTCAGGTAGGCCAGCGTGACGGTGCGGTGCCGGAAGTCGCCGGTGCCCAGCAGCGTCCCGAAGGCGCCGCCGACGATCGCGGTCATGGTCAGCGCCGACGCCAGCCCGGCGAGCATCAGGATCGACGAGGTGTCGGTGGCCTGCGGCACGAGCAGCTGCAGGATGCTGCCGAGCAGGCTCTGGGCCAGCGCGAGCAGCAGCACCGGCAGGAACAGCAGCCACCACACCCGGGTGGACAGGGTCTTGCGGACCTCGGCGGTCAGGACCGCGCGGAAGCGGTCGAGGCTCACGGTCGCCATCAGCGCTGCTCCTCCCCGGCGAGCAGGCGCAGGAACATCTGTTCCAGCCCGGCCCGCTCCTCGCTCATGCCGTACACGGCGACGCCCGCGGCGAGCGCCAGGTCCCCGACGCGGACCGCGTCGGCCCCGCCGACGGCCAGCACGCCGTCGTCGACGCGGTCGATCTCGGTGATCCCGTCCGTGGCGAGCGCCTCGGCCAGCCGGGCCGGGTCCGCGGCGCGCACGAGCACCCGCGAGCCGTGGCCGGCGCGCAGCTCGGCGACGGTGCCGTCGAACCGGCAGGCACCACGGTCGATGACGACCAGGCGCTGCGCGGTCAGCTCCATCTCGGCCAGCTGGTGGGAGGAGACGAGCACACTGCGCCCGGACGCGGCGAAGGCCTGCAGGAACGAGCGCAGCCAGGCGATGCCGTCGGGGTCGAGGCCGTTGCCCGGCTCGTCGAGCACGAGGATGCGCGGGTCGCCGAGCAGCGCGACGGCCAGGGCCAGGCGCTGGTTCATGCCGAGCGAGAACCCGCCCGCCGAGCGGTCCGCGGCGGCGGCCAGGCCGACCAGCGTGAGGACCTCGTCGACCCGCGAGTCGGGGACGCCGATCGCGGCGGCCGCGGCGCGCAGGTGCGCACGCGCGGTGCGCCGCGGGTGCACGCCCTGGACCTCCAGGACCGCGCCGACCACGCGGCCGGGCGAGGTCAGCGCGGAGAACGGGACGCCGTCGACGAGCGCGCGCCCGGTGCTGGGCACGACCAGGCCGAGGATCATCCGCAGCGTCGTCGTCTTGCCCGAGCCGTTGGGTCCGAGGAACCCGGTCACCGAGCCGGGCTCGACGGTGAACGACAGGTCGTGCACGGCCTCGACCGGGCCGAACCTCTTGCCCAGACCCTCGACGACGATCCGCCCGCTCCCGGCCGCCGTCGCCGGGTCCGTGGACGCGGTCTCCTGCACTCCGGCCTCCCGCCGTTCTCGCGTCGCACCCCGGTTCGCACCGGGGCATCGCCTGGCGGCCATCCTCGCCCAGCCCGGGATCCCGCCGGGAGGCGGCCCCGGCGCGGGGTCGGCCCGACGGCGGCGGCCGGGACCACGACCGCTACGCGGTGGCGCGCACCGCCGCCTCGACCGCCGCGGCGAGGGTGTCCAGGTACGCGTCGTCGCACGCCGCCCCGGTGACCAGCACCCGGAACAGCAGCGGAGCGATCAGGAGGTCGACCGCGAGATCGACGTCCACCGACGGCGGGAGGTCCCCCCGCTCGACCGCCGCCCGCAGCATCTCCACGCCGACCTCCCGCCGGGGGCCGGCCACGTCCGCCTGCACCACCTCGGCGAGGGCCGGGGTGTGGCGGAGCTCGGCCAGCAGCGTCGGGACCACGTCCGCCACCACCGGGGCGGCCACCTGGTCACGCAGCTCCCCGAGCAGCTCCCGCAGGTCGCTGCGGAACGCGCCGGTCGACGGAGCGGGGGGCAACGTGTCGGCGACGGCCTGACGGACCAGGTCGGCCAGCATCTCCTGCTTCGACGACCAGCGGCGGTACAGCGCGGCCTTGCCCACCCCCGCACGCCGGGCGACGGCCTCCATCGACAGGCGGGCGTACCCGCACGCGGCCAGCTCGGCGAAGGTCGCGGACACGATCGCCTCGGTGACGCGGGGGCGCAGCACCGCTCCGCCGGTGGTGGCTCGTCGGACGGTCACACCCTCACCCTAGCGACCGACGGAACGCGTGCGTTCCGGCGACTGGTCGTCGACCGGCCACGTCGCCGACGGCACCCCGGCCGCGATCTCCTCCGTCGCGGTGGCGACCTCGTCGTGCGCCACCGCGACGACATCGGCCCCCTCGACCTGCGCCCGGCCTTCCCGCGCGCACCTGGGGTCCCGGGATCGGACCGATCCGGTCGGCACTGGCGCGAGACCGACGAAACGGACTTGAATGGCGTGCGTCACACGCTCAGCGACGAGCCCCGAGGAGCCACCCCGTGATCGACCCGACCAGCACCGTGTCCTCCCTGCTGCGCACCCACGCCACCGGGCGCCCGGACGACGAGGCCCTGCGCTTCGGCGACGTCCGCCGCACCTGGTCCGAGCTCGACGTCCGGGTGCGCAGGCTCGCGGCGGCCCTGCGCGCGGAGGGCATCGGCCCGGGCGACCGGGTCGCGGTGCTGGACCTCAACCACCCGTCGTGCCTGGAGCTGTCGCTGGCGTGCGCGTGGATCGGGGCGGCGAACGCGGTCGTGAACTTCCGGCTCGCCCCGCCGGAGATCGTCTACGTGATCGGCGACGCCCGGGCGCGGCTGCTGCTGGTCGGCCCGGAGTTCGCCGGGGCGGTCGGGCAGCTGCGGGAGAAGCTCACCGCGGTGGAGCGGGTGCTCCACGTGGGCGGGGACGCCGACGAGTACGAGGCGTTCCTCGCCGCGCACGAGCCGGACACCGACCCCTACGACGCCGGCCCCGGCGACTGCTTCGTACAGCTCTACACCTCGGGCACCACCGGGTTCCCGAAGGGCGCGATGCTCACCCACGGCGCGATGCTGGCGCACGCCGCGCACGTCGCCGCGGACTTCGAGCTGACGCCGACCGACGTCGTGCAGGTCGCGATGCCGCTGTTCCACGTCGGCGGGACCAGCTACGCCTTCCTCGCGCTCGCCCAGGGCGCGCGGATCGTGATGGCCCGGATGCCCGACCCGGCGGCGCTGCTGGACATGGTCGCCGCAGAGGGCATCACGCACACGTTCTGGGTGCCCGCGCTGATGGGCGCGATGACGCAGGTGCCGGGCGCGGCCGACCGCGACTACACGTCGCTGCGGGCCATCTCCTACGGCGCCTCGCCGATGCCGCTGCCGGTGATGCGGGCGTCGCTGGCGCTGTTCGGCCCGAAGCTGCACCAGGTCTACGGGATGGCCGAGGCCTGCGGCGTGGTCAGCTCACTGGGCCCGGAGGACCACGGGGACCCGGCCGTCGAGCACCGGCTGGTGTCGGCGGGCAGGCCGATCACCGGCTGCACGATCGAGGTGCGCGACCCGGCGACGGGCGAGCGGCTCGGCACGGACGAGCCCGGGGAGATCTGGGTGCGGACCGACCAGCTGATGAGCGGCTACTGGGACAAGCCGGAGGCGACGGCGGCGGCGATCACCCCGGACGGATGGCTGCGGTCCGGCGACGGCGGCCACATCGACGCCGACGGCTACGTCTACGTCACCGACCGGATCAAGGACATGATCGTCTCGGGCGGCGAGAACGTGTACCCGGCCGAGATCGAGCGGGTGCTCGCCGAGCACCCGACCGTCGGCGACGTCGCCGTCATCGGAGTGCCCGACGACCGGTGGGGCGAGGTCCCGAAGGCCTGCGTGGTGGCCGCGCCGGGGGCGACCGTCGACCCCGAGGAGCTGCTCGTTCACGCGCGGGCCCATCTGGCGTCGTTCAAGTGTCCGAAGACCGTCGACGTCCTGCCGGAGCTCCCCCGCAACCCGACCGGCAAGATCCTCAAGAAGGATCTCCGGGCACCGTTCTGGGCGGGCCGGGAGCGCAGCACCGTCTGACGTGGCGCCGGTCTCATACTGAGACACGCCGAAACTTGACCGACTCAAGAAAAACGGGCAGTCTCGCCGCCGTGTCGAACGCATCGGACTACGAGGGCATGCTGCGCGCGGCGTCGCTGCGCGTGACGCGTCCTCGCCTGGCCGTGCTGCAGGCGGTGCACTCCCACCAGCACGCGGACACGGAGTCGATCATCCGTGTCGTGCGGGAGGACCTCGGGGAGGTGTCGCACCAGGCCGTCTACGACGTCCTGCGTGCGCTGCACTCCTCCGGGCTGGTCCGCAGGATCCAGCCCACCGGTTCCGTCGCGCGGTACGAGGCGCGGGTCGGCGACAACCACCACCACGTGGTGTGCCGGTCCTGTGGCGCCATCGCCGACGTCGACTGCGCCGTCGGCTCCGCACCCTGTCTCACCGCCTCCGACGACAACGGCTTCGTGATCGACGAGGCCGAGGTCGTCTACTGGGGCCGGTGCCCCGACTGCTCATCCACTGATCCCGAGAGGATGTCCCGTGTCTGACGAGCACCCCACCGTCGAGAGCGAGATGAACCGCGAGCAGGACGGCGGTTGCCCCGTCGCCGCCGGCCGCATCGCGCACCCCACCGAGGGTGGCGGCAACCAGAGCTGGTGGCCGAACCAGCTCAACCTGAAGATCCTCCGCAAGCACGCCCCCGCCTCGGACCCGATGGAGCCGGACTTCGACTACGCGAAGGAGTTCGCGACCGTCGACCTGGACGAGCTCGCCCGCGACGTCGACGCCGTCATCACCACCTCGCAGGACTGGTGGCCCGCCGACCACGGCAGCTACGCCGGATTCTTCATCCGGATGGCCTGGCACTCGGCCGGCACCTACCGGACCTACGACGGCCGCGGCGGCGCCGGCGCCGGCATGCAGCGCTTCGCCCCGCTGAACAGCTGGCCCGACAACGGCAACCTCGACAAGGCCCGCCGGCTGCTGTGGCCGGTCAAGCAGAAGTGGGGCCGCAAGGTCTCCTGGGCCGACCTGATGGTCTTCGCGGGCAACCGCGCCCACGAGATCTCCGGCTTCCCGATGTTCGGCTTCGCCGGCGGCCGCGCCGACGTGTGGGAGCCCGACGAGGACGTCTACTGGGGCTCGGAGAACGTCTGGCTGGGCAACGAGGCGCGCTACGGCGGCAGCAAGGACTTCGCCCACCGCGAGCTGGAGAAGCCGCTCGGCGCGTCGAACATGGGTCTGATCTACGTCAACCCGGAGGGCCCCGACGCCAGCGGTGACCCGATCGCCGCGGCCCGCGACATCCGCGAGACCTTCGGCCGGATGGCGATGAACGACGAGGAGACCGCCGCGCTGATCGTCGGCGGGCACACCCTCGGCAAGACCCACGGCGCCGCCAACCCGGACGAGAACGGCAACGTCGGCCCCGAGCCGGAGGCCGCCGACATCACCGAGCAGGGCCTGGGCTGGAAGCAGAACTTCCGGTCCGGCAAGGGCCGTGACGCCATCACCTCCGGGCTCGAGGTCATCTGGACCCGGACCCCGAACCGGTGGAGCCACGACTACCTCAAGCACCTCTACGCCTACGAGTGGGAGCTGACCGAGTCCCCGGCGGGTGCCAAGCAGTTCATCGCCAAGGACGCCCCGGAGATCATCCCCGACCCGGAGCCCGGCTACCCGAACCGCAAGCCGACGATGCTGGTCACCGACGTCGCGATGCGGGTCGACCCGTCCTACGGCGAGATCACCCGCCGCTGGCTGGACAACCCGTCCGAGTTCGAGGACACCTACCGTCGCGCCTGGTACAAGCTGACCCACCGCGACATGGGCCCGAAGGAGCGCTACATCGGCGCCTGGGTGCCGCAGGAGGAGCTCCTGTGGCAGGACCCGGTCCCGGCCGTCGACCACCCGCTGGTGGACGCCGACGACGTCGCGTCGATCAAGGCGAAGGTGCTGGAGTCCGGCCTGTCGGTCACCGACCTGGTCAAGACCGCCTGGGCCGCGGCCTCGTCGTTCCGCCAGTCCGACAAGCGCGGTGGCGCCAACGGCGGCCGCATCCGCCTGGAGCCGCAGCTGCAGTGGGAGGTCAACGACCCCGACACGCTGCGCCAGGTCGTCTCGACGCTGGAGTCGCTCCGGTCCGACGTCAACGGCTCGCTCACCGGCGGCAAGAAGATCTCCTTCGCGGACCTGGTCGTGCTGGCCGGTGCCGCCGCGGTGGAGAAGGCCGCCAAGGACGCCGGGCACGACATCACCGTCCCGTTCGTCCCGGGCCGCACCGACGCCACCCAGGAGAAGACCGACATCGAGTCGTTCTCCTACCTGGAGCCCACCGCCGACGGCTTCCGCAACTACCGCGGCAAGGGCCACACCCTGCCCGGCGAGTTCCTGCTCGTCGACCGCGCGAACCTGCTCGGCGTCTCCGCCCCGGAGATGACCGTGCTGGTCGGCGGCCTGCGTGTGCTGGGCGCCAACACCGGCGGGTCGACGGCCGGCGTGTTCACCGACAAGGTCGGCACGCTGACCAACGACTTCTTCACCAACCTGCTGGGCTCCGACGTCCAGTGGCGTTCGGTCGCCGGTGACGACGACTCCTTCGAGGCCGTCGACGCCTCCGGGAACGTGAAGTGGACCGGCACCCGTGCCGACCTGGTCTTCGGGTCGAACTCCGAGCTGCGCGCCGTCGCCGAGGTCTACGCCTCCGACGACGCGAAGGAGAAGTTCGTCCGTGACTTCGTCGCCGCGTGGGACAAGGTCATGATGGCCGACCGCTACGACGTCTGATCGTCGCGTAGCAGCGCGTCACGACGCCCGGGCCGGGTCACCGGTCCGGGCGTCGTCGTGTCCGGGCCCTCGCCGACACCTCCGTCGAGACGCAGCTGAAGGCTTGCGGCGCGCCCCCGCACGACCCTGAGTCGCCTATCGACGCTTTCCGGACGCCGAGATGCAGCTCAGCGGGCTGGGGAGATCCACAACTCCCGCTGAGCTGCATCTCGGCGTTCGACCCGCGGCCCGGCACCCCTGGCAGAGTGCCGGCGGCACGCACCGAGGCAGCGGGTCACCCCAGCCCGTCGAGCACCCCCGCGAGCCCCGAGGGCTCGGACAGCATCGGCCAGTGCCCCGTCGGGAGCGCGACGATCGTCCACTCCGGACCGCCCATCTCCGCGAACCCGGGTGCGCCCGCGTCGATCAGCTCCCGGACGTCGTCGGGAGCGAAGCTGCAGGCCACGACGGTCTTGGGCAGCGAGGGGTCGGGCGTCCCGCGACGCGCGCCGGTGAGCACCACCCCGGGCGGCTCGGCCACCGAGCGGGCACGGACGTCGTCGAACACGGCGTCCGGGACGCCGGCGGTGCTGCTGCCGGCGGCGTCGAGCTCGGCACGGGCCGGCATCGGCAGCGCGCCGTGCCCGGCGAGGGTCGCCCGGGTCGCGGCCTGCGCGTCGGGCGGGGTGAAGTCGATCTGTGCGACGCCGTCGGGCAGCGGTCCGGTGTCGACGAACACGAGGTGCGCGAGCCGGCCCCGGGCGCGCTCGGCCACCGCGGCGCAGACGGGGCCCGCACCGCTGTGGGCGATCAGGACGACCGGGTCGCCCGCGTCCCCGAGTGCGGTGAGCACCTCGTCGACGCGGGTCTCCGCGGTCGCACCGGGCTCGTGGCCGAGGTCGAGCGCGGCCACGTCGTGCCCGCGGGCGCGCAGGTCGTCCGCGACCGCGCTCCACGCCGTCGCGTCGATCCAGAAACCGGGGACCAGGAGGTAGCTCGTCATGCCACGAGCCTGGCGGCGGACGAGGACGGTTCCGGTCCTCGACCTACTTCTTCTGCTGCTGCGCCTTCAACCGTGCAGCCTCGCGCTGGCTCTCGGCGCGGGTGGCGCGCTCGCGCGCGAGCCACTCCGGCTCCTCGGACTTGATCACGGCGATCTGCTCGGTGGTCAGCGGCTCGGTGATCCCGGCGCGGGCGAGCCCCGAGATCGACACCCCGAGCCGGTCCGCGACGACCGGGCGCGGGTGCGGCCCGGTGGTGCGCAGCTCGCGCAGCCACTCCGGCGGGTCGGCCTGCAGGGCGTCGAGCTCGTCGCGCGAGACGACCCCCTCGCGGAAGTCGGCCGGCGTGGCGTCGAGGAGCACGCCGAGCTTCTTCGCCGCGGTCGCGGGCTTCATCGTCTGTGCGGACCTCTGGCGCGTCATGTCACCAGGCTATGCGGCTAGCCTCGACCGGTGACCGCCACGTCCTTCCACCTCGGCTACGTCCCGGGCGTCACCCCCGGCAAGTGGACCCGGATGTGGGCCGAGCGCCGCCCCGGAGTCCCCCTGGAGCTGCACACGGTGACCGCCGCCGAGGCCGCGGACCTGGTCCGCGCGGGCACGGTGGACGCCGCCGTCGCCCGGCTGCCGATCGACCGGACCGGGCTGCACGCGATCCCGCTCTACACCGAGACCACCGTGGTGGTCGTCCCGAAGGAGCACGTGGTGACCGCGGCCGACGAGGTGACCGTCGCCGACCTGGCCGACGAGATCGTCCTGCGCACCGGCGACGACACGCTCGACTGGCCCGACGGGCCGCCCGGCCGGGCCGCGGAGTACGCCCCGCCGACGACGGCCGAGGCGGTCGAGATCGTCGCCGCGGGGGTCGGGGTGCTGGTCGTCCCGCAGTCGCTGGCCCGGCTGCACCACCGCCGGGACCTCACCTACCGGCCGCTGGTCGACGCCCCGGGGTCCGGCGTCGCGCTGACCTGGCCGGACGCGGAGAACAGCGACCTCATGGAGGAGTTCATCGGGATCGTGCGCGGCCGCTCGGCGCACAGCACCCGGACCCGCCGCAGCGAGCCCCCGGCCGCGCCGGCACCGCGCCCCCCGTCGACGGCGGGGAGGCGGCGACCGGCCCGGCGTCGCCGCTAGGGCCCCGGACACGACGACGCCCCCGGTGCACGGGGCACCGGGGGCGTCGGACGTATGACGCGGAGGGGTCAGGCCGCGGTGGCGGCCGGCTTCTTCGAGAGCTTCTCGAGGCGGCGCGTGGTGGGCCAGCGGACCGCGGTCGCCCAGCCGAGCTTCTCGAAGCCCCGGATGACGACGGCCGAGATGTCGATCTGGCCCTTCTTCACACCATGCCGGGCGCAGGTCGGGTCGGCGTGGTGCAGGTTGTGCCAGGACTCGCCGAAGGACAGGACCGCCAGCCACCAGACGTTGGCGGACTTGTCACGGGAGGCGAAGGGGCGCTCGCCCCAGATGTGGCAGATCGAGTTGATCGACCAGGTGACGTGGTGCAGCACCGCGACGCGAACCAGGCCGGCCCAGAAGAACGCGGTGAACGCGCCCCACCAGGACATGGTGACCAGGCCGCCGACGAGCGCCGGGCCCGCCAGGCTGAACACGACGATCAACGGGAACGCCTTCTCCACGCGCATCATGTCGCGGTCGGTGAGCAGGTCCGGGGCGAACCGCTTCATGTTCGTGAGGTCGCGGTTGAAGATCCAGCCCATGTGCGAGTGCCAGAAGCCCTTGACCAGCGCCTTCGCGCCGGTGCCGTAGAGCCACGGCGAGTGCGGGTCGCCCTCCTTGTCGGAGAACGCGTGGTGCCGGCGGTGGTCGCCGACCCAGTCGAGCACGCTGCCCTGCAGCGAGATGCTGCCGGCGATCGCCAACGCGATCCGCAGCGGCCGGTTCGCCTTGAACGAGCCGTGGGTGAAGTAGCGGTGGAAACCGACCGTCACGCCCAGGCCGCTGACCAGGTAGAAGACGACGAACAGCGCGACGTCGACCCACCCGAGGCCCCAGCCCCACGCGAGCGGGACGGCGGCGAACAGCGCGAGCGTCGGGAGGACGACGAACAGTCCGACCAGGAACATCGCGCCGGGCGGGCGCTGCCCGTCGACGATCGGCGCGGGCGTCCGCTTCGCGGACGTGCTGCGGGGAGGTGCGGCCTCGAGCGTCATGCGTCCCACTGTCGCGGAACCCGTACCCCGCGGGCAGTGCGGTTAACCCCCCTGTTGGGATTCGGGTTCCGCCCCGGTCCGGGCTTGACCGACGAGTAACTTGTGAGTACTGAACGGGGAGTGAAGCTCTCCACCGTCCTCCCCTACGGCGACGACCCGATCCGCAACGCGGACGCCGTCACCGACATGGAACGCGCCGGCCTCGACGTCGTCTGGGCCGCCGAGGCCTACTCCTTCGACGCCGTCTCCGTGCTCGGCTACCTCGCCGCACGCACCGAGCGGCTCGAGATCGGCTCGGCGATCCTGCCCATCTACTCGCGCACCCCGACCCTGACCGCGATGACCGCGGCCGGCCTCGACGCCCTGTCCGACGGCCGGTTCAGCCTCGGCCTCGGCGCATCCGGCCCGCAGGTCATCGAAGGCTTCCACGGCGTCGCCTACGACAAGCCGATCGGGCGCACCCGGGAGATCATCGAGATCTGCCGCAAGGTCTGGAAGCGGGAGGAGAAGCTCACCAACGACGGGCTCTACCCGATCCCGCTGCCCGGAGGAACCGGCCTCGGCAAACCGCTGAAGATCATCAACCACCCCAAGCGCGCCGACATCCCGATCTGGGTGGCCGCGCTGGGCGAGAAGAACCTGCAGATGACCGCCGAACTCGCGAACGGCTGGCTGCCGCACGTCGTGCTGCCGGAGAAGATCCAGGAGGTCTTCGGGCCCGCCCTCGAGGCCGGCTACGCCAAGCGCGCCCCCGAGCTGGGCCCCCTGCAGATCACCGGCGGCGGGATCGTCGCGCTCGAGGAGGAGTTCTTCGAACCGGCCCGCCAGGCCGCCCGCGGCCTCTACGCGCTCTACATCGGCGGCATGGGCGCGCGCGGCAAGAACTTCTACAACACCGTCTTCGCCAAGCAGGGCTACGCCGACGCGGCGAAGACCGTGCAGGACCTCTACCTGGACGGGAAGAAGGAGGAGGCCATGGCCGCGCTCCCGGACGACTTCATCGACAAGGTCACCCTGATCGGCTCCGAGGGCCACGTCCGCGAGCGGATCGCGGCGCTGCAGGAGAACGGGATCACCCACCTGCACGTGAACCCGATGACCGACGACGTGAACCACACGTTCGAGAAGCTCAAGACCTGGATGTCCTAGGTCCGGGCTTGCCGGGCCCGCGCGGGCGTGCTCATCTGGGTGACATGGTCGACAGCGCTGTTGGTCAGGACGTCGCCCCCGAGGAGTTCGACGCGGTCGTGGTCGGAGCCGGGTTCGCCGGGCTCTACATGCTGCACCGTCTGCGCGGGCTCGGGATGTCCGCCGTCGTGCTGGAACGCGCCGACGGCGTCGGCGGGACCTGGTACTGGAACCGCTACCCGGGCGCGCGGTGCGACTCGGAGAGCTACTACTACTGCTACTCCTTCGACTCCGCGCTGGAGCAGGAGTGGACCTGGACCGAGCGCTACCCGCGCCAGCCGGAGATCAGGGCCTACCTCGACCACGTCGCCGACCGGTTCGACCTCCGCCGTGACATCCGGCTCTCGACCACCGTCACCGGGGCCCGCGCCGACGCCGACGGCCGGGGCTGGACCGTGTCCGTCGAGGACGGCCCCGACCTGCGCTGCCGGTTCCTCGTCACCGCGGTCGGCTGCCTGTCCGCGGCGAACGTGCCGGACCTGCCGGGCCTGGACGACTTCGCCGGGCGCTGGTTCCACACCGGCAGCTGGCCGCACGGCGGCGTCGACGTCGCCGGGCGGCGGGTCGGCGTCGTCGGCACCGGCTCGACCGGGATCCAGGCGATCCCGGTGCTGGCCGAGCAGGCCGCGCACCTGACCGTCTTCCAGCGCACCCCGAACTACTCGATCCCGGCCCGCAACGGCCCGCTGACCGAGGACGAGTCGCGCGCCTACAAGGCCGACTACGACCACATCCGCGAGATCCAGGCCGGATCCACCAACGGGCACCCGTTCACGATCGACGACCGCTCCGCCCTCGACGACCCCGACGACGAGCGCGAGCGCGTCTACCGGGCCGCCTGGGAGCGCGGCGGGCTGCGGTTCCGCGCGGCCTACCGGGACCTGCTCGCCGACGAGGCCGCCAACGCCACCGCCTCGGAGTTCATCCGCGACCGGATCCGGGAGGTCGTCGAGGACCCGGCCACCGCCGAGGCGCTGCTCCCGCACGACCACGGCTTCGCCACCAAGCGCCCGCCGATCGACACCCACTACTTCGAGACCTACAACCGCGACGACGTGACGCTCGTCGACGTCCGGGCCGACCCGGTCGAGGCCGTCGAGCCGGGTGGCCTGCGGCTGCGTTCGGGCGCGCTGCACGAGCTGGACGACCTGGTGTTCGCCACCGGCTTCGACGCGCTGACCGGTCCGCTGCTGCGGCTGGACCCGGTCGGCCCGGACGGCACCGCGCTGAGCGACGCCTGGCGCGAGGGCCCCCGGACCTACCTGGGACTGGCCGTGTCCGGCTTCCCGAACCTGTTCACCGTCACCGGGCCGTTCAGCCCGTCGGTGCTCACGAACATGCCGACCTCGATCGAGCAGCACGTCGACTGGATCGCCGGCTGCCTGGCACACCTGCGCGCGACCGGCCGGGACCGGATCGAGGCCGACCCGGCCGCCGAGCGCGACTGGGGCGAGCACAACCGGGCCGCCGCCGACGCGACACTGCTGCCGCGGGCCGCGTCGTCCTGGTACCTGGGCGCGAACGTGCCGGGCAAGCCGAGCGTGTTCATGCCCTACGCCGGCGGGTTCGCCCGCTACGCCGCGACCTGCGCCGACGTCGCCGCCGACGGCTACCGCGGGTTCCGGCTGTCCGGCCGCGGCCCGGCCGCGTGAGCACCACGTCACCCCCCGACGAGGGGACCTGCGGCATTGCGCCGTTCGGCCCAGTACCGGGGGGTCGCGTCACGGCTCGTAGGCAGGGCGTAGAGAATGTGTGACGTCATCCACGGTTCACGGCGCCCCGGGCAACCCCTGCCGGGGCACCCGCGACAGGACTCGCGACATGACGAGGAGCCCGACTTGCTGGAGCTCGCCATCCGGACCTCCGACGAGCCGATCTCCCCCGGTCAGTACCGGCACACGGCGACGCACGCCTGGTGGATGGGGACCTGCTTCGCCCGCGACGAGCTCTGCGTCCACTACAGCGAGCACCTGCTCCAGCAGTGGACCCCGCTCGACCCGGCCCAGGACTGGCTGCTCGACCGCGAGCTGACCGGCCGCGTGCACTGGCTGTCCGGCGACGGCGCCGCCGCGATCGAGGACGGCTTCGACATCGCCGACCAGTGGCCCACCGGCCGCTTCCGCGCCCCGCACGGCGACTTCTACGCCGCGCTCCACGGCCACCGGCCCGCCGCGAAGGTCGGCTCGTGGGCCAACCCCACCGAGGCGTTCCTCGCGGGCCTGCCCCGCGACCCGGCCGCGATGCTGGACCGGCTGATCGCCGACAGCCCGCCGGGCCGCGGCTACACCGGCCCGTTCCCCAGCGCGGTCGACGCGCTGCGGACCTGCCGGGTCCCCGCCGAACTGCGCGCGGTGCTCTACGCCGCGCTGCGCCGGATGCCGGCCGTCTCCCTCGGCGAGACCGACAACCTCGACGGCGAGCGGCACCCCACCCTCGTCCACGACGACGGGCCGGTCCGCACCGAGCTGCTGATCTCCCCCGTCGACGGGCAGTACGCCGGCGAGCGCGACACCGTCCGCCGCCCGGCCCGCGTCGGCCCGCCGGTCGGGACGGTCGTCGCCGAGACGGCGACGCAGACCGCGGTGGTCGGCGTCCTCGGGTCCCCGCCCGGCTTCTGAATCGTGCCGCTCGCCGTCCGCGTGCGGTCGATCACGAAACGATCACGAAGTGGGACCCGGCACACTGCCCGGTCTCGCGCCGAGGGGACTAACCTGGTAGCCGGTCGCGACAAATCGAGCAGCTATCAAGGCGGTTGACGCAGAGTGTCATCGAGCAGTACCTCCCATCAGGCGAGCGACTTCGGTCCGAACGAGTGGCTCGTCGAGGAGATGTACCAGCGCTTCCAGGAGGACCCGTCGGCCGTGGACCCGGCCTGGCACGAGTTCTTCGCCGACTACGGCAAGGACGGTGAGAAGGCCTCCTCGTCGTCCGTCGGGACCGAGGTGCCGGCCGACACCTCCGCCGGCAACGGGTCCGCCCCGGCGGCCTCCTCGGGTGGGGTCACCCGAGGTGCGGCCACCGAGGACGACCAGGGCAGCGGGAGCGGCACGGAGACCGGCGCGGCCGGCTCCGGCGACGCCCCGGCCCAGAAGGCCGTGACGAACGGCGGGAAGGCCGGCGGCAAGGGCACCGCCACCTCCCGCGACGTCCCGCCGCCGGTCACCCCGAAGGCCGAGCCGCCGCCCGCCGAGGAGCGCCTGCGCACCGCGAGCGCACCGGCCCCGGCGTCGTCGTCGAACGGGACACCGGCCAAGCCCGCCGCGGGCAGCGGTTCCAAGGCCGCGAAGCCGGCGCAGGACGGGGGTGGCGCGACCACCACCCCGCTGCGCGGTGCCGCGAACGCCATCGCCAAGAACATGACCGCCTCGCTCGAGCTGCCCACGGCGACGAGCGTGCGTGCGGTGCCCGCCAAGCTGCTCGCCGACAACCGCATCGTCATCAACAACCACCTCAAGCGCACGCGCGGCGGGAAGCTGTCGTTCACGCACCTGATCGGCTACGCGCTGGTCCGGGCGCTGACCGACTTCCCGAACATGAACCGGCACTTCGCCGAGACCGACGGCAAGCCCTCGGTCGCGACGCCGGAGCACGTGAACCTGGGCCTGGCGATGGACATGCCGGGCAAGGACGGCAGCCGCTCGCTGATCGTCGTGTCGATCAAGGGCTGCGAGAACATGTCGTTCGCGCAGTTCTGGCAGGCCTACGAGGGCATGGTCCGCAAGGCCCGTGACGGCAAGCTGACCGCCGACGACTTCGCGGGCACCACGATCAGCCTGACCAACCCCGGCACGCTTGGCACCAACCACTCGGTGCCGCGGCTGTCGGTGGGCCAGGGCGCGATCGTCGGCGTCGGCGCGATGGAGTACCCGGCCGCCTTCCAGGGCGCGTCGGAGGAGCGGCTCGTCGAGCTCGGCATCTCCAAGATCATCACGCTGACCTCGACCTACGACCACCGGATCATCCAGGGCGCCGAGTCCGGCGACTTCCTGCGCCGGATCCACCAGCTGCTCCTCGGCGAGGACGGCTTCTACGACGACATCTTCGCCTCGCTGCGGGTGCCGTACGAGCCGGTCCGCTGGGTGCAGGACTTCCCCGAGGGCGAGGTCGACAAGACCGCCCGCGTGCTGGAGCTGATCGAGTCCTACCGGACCCGTGGCCACCTGATGGCCGACACGGACCCGCTGAACTACCGCCAGCGCCGGCACCCCGATCTCGACGTCCTCAGCCACGGCCTGACCCTGTGGGACCTCGACCGCGACTTCGCGGTCGGCGGGTTCGGCGGGCAGAGCCACATGAAGCTGCGCGACGTGCTCGGCCTGCTGCGCAACTCCTACTGCCGCACCATCGGCACGGAGTACATGCACATCGCCGACCCCGAGCAGCGCAAGTGGCTCGAGGAACGCATCGAGGTCGCGCACGTCAAGCCGGACCCCTCGGAGCAGAAGTACATCCTGTCCCGGCTGAACGCGGCCGAGGCCTTCGAGACCTTCCTGCAGACCAAGTACGTCGGGCAGAAGCGGTTCTCGCTGGAGGGCGGCGAGACCGTCATCCCGCTGCTCGACGCCGTGCTGGACAAGGCCGCCGAGCGCGAGCTCGACGAGGTCGTCATCGGCATGCCGCACCGTGGCCGGCTCAACGTGCTGGCCAACATCGTCGGCAAGCCGATCAGCCAGATCTTCCGCGAGTTCGAGGGCAACCTTGACCCGGGCCAGGCGCACGGTTCCGGCGACGTGAAGTACCACCTCGGTGCCGAGGGCAAGTACTTCCGCATGTTCGGCGACGGCGAGACCGCGGTCTCGCTGACCGCGAACCCGTCGCACCTGGAGGCCGTGGACCCGGTGCTGGAGGGCATCGTCCGCGCGAAGCAGGACCTGCTCGACAAGGGCGACGGCGGCTTCACCGTGCTGCCGGTGCTGATGCACGGCGACGCGGCCTTCGCCGGTCAGGGCGTCGTGGCCGAGACGCTGAACCTCGCGCTGCTGCGCGGGTACCGCACCGGCGGGACCGTGCACGTCGTCGTCAACAACCAGGTCGGGTTCACCACCGCGCCGGAGCACTCGCGCTCCTCGCAGTACTGCACCGACGTCGCGAAGATGATCGGCGCGCCGGTCTTCCACGTGAACGGCGACGACCCGGAGGCCTGCGTCTGGGTCGCCAAGCTGGCCGTGGAGTACCGCCAGCGCTGGAACAACGACGTCGTGATCGACATGATCTGCTACCGGCGCCGGGGCCACAACGAGGGCGACGACCCCTCGATGACCCAGCCGTCGATGTACGACATCATCGACGCCAAGCGCAGCGTCCGGAAGATCTACACCGAGTCGCTGATCGGCCGTGGTGACATCACCATGGAGGAGGCCGAGCAGGCGCTCAAGGACTTCTCCAACCAGCTCGAGCACGTCTTCAACGAGGTGCGCGAGCTCGAGAAGACCCCGCCGGTGATCTCGCCGTCGATCGAGTCCGAGCAGCTCGTCCCGTCCGACCTCGACACCTCGGTCCCGCTCGAGGTCGTCCACCGGATCGGCGACGTGCACGCCAACCTCCCCGAGGGGTTCGCCGTGCACAAGCGGGTCGAGCCCGTGCTGCGCAAGCGCGAGAAGATGTCCCGCGAGGGCGACGTCGACTGGGCCTTCGCCGAGCTGCTCGCCATCGGCTCGCTGGCGATGGACGGCCGGCTGGTCCGGCTGTCCGGTCAGGACTCGCGTCGCGGCACCTTCGTGCAGCGGCACTCGGTCCTGATCGACCGGCACACCGGTGCGGAGTACTTCCCGCTGCGCAACCTGGCCGAGGGGCAGGGCCGGTTCCTGCCCTACGACTCGGCGCTCTCGGAGTTCGCCGCGGTCGGCTTCGAGTACGGCTACTCGGTCGCCAACTCCGACGCGCTCGTCATGTGGGAGGGCCAGTTCGGCGACTTCGTCAACGGCGCCCAGTCGATCATCGACGAGTTCATCTCCTCCGGCGAGGCCAAGTGGGGCCAGCTCTCCGACGTCGCGCTGCTGCTGCCGCACGGCCTGGAGGGCCAGGGCCCCGACCACAGCTCCGGGCGCATCGAGCGCTTCCTGCAGCTGTGCGCCGAGGGCTCGATGACCGTCGCGCTGCCGTCGGACCCGGCGAACTACTTCCACCTGCTGCGCCAGCACACCCTCGACGGGGTGCGCCGGCCGCTGGTGGTCTTCACGCCGAAGTGGATGCTGCGAGCCAAGCAGGTCGTCAGCCCGCTGTCCGACTTCACCGAGGGCCGGTTCCGCCCGGTCATCGACGACCCGGAGCACGCCGGCAAGGGCGACACCGTCTCCGGTGTGAAGCGGGTGCTGTTCTGCTCCGGCAAGATCTACTGGGAGCTGGCCGCGGCCCGCGACAAGCGCCGCAAGAACGGCGACACCACGGTGGACGAGGCCGCGCTGGTCCGCGTCGAGCGGCTCTACCCGATGCCGGCCGAGGAGATCGCCGCCGTCCTCGAGCGCTACCCCGAGGCCGCCGGTGACGTCCGCTGGGTCCAGGAGGAGCCGGCCAACCAGGGCTCGTGGCCGTACTACGGCCTGGAGCTGCCGCAGAAGCTGCCCCAGCTGCAGGGCAGCTTCACCCGGGTGTCCCGGCGCCGGATGGCGGCCCCGGCCGCCGGCTCGTCGAAGGTGCACGAGGTCGAGCAGGCCGAGCTGATCGACAAGGCGTTCGCCCGGTAACACCACGCACGACGACGGCCCGGTCGGGGATCTCCCCGGCCGGGCCGTCCGTGTCCCACGGGTCAGGAGCGGCGCAGCGCCCCGGCGACGACCGCGACGCCGGTCACGACCGGCACGGCCCACTCCGCCACCCGGATCCGGCGGCGCAGCGCGGCATCCGGGCCCTCCGGCGTCGCGGCGCGGCGGCCCAGCGCCCCGGCCCAGGCGCTCGCGGCGAGCGCGGCACCGGTCAGTGCGGTCCGGGTCGCCGCCGCGGCCGCGACGCCCGGCTCGCGCCGGCGGACCGCGTCGCGCGCCAGCAGGCCCGCCCCGCCCAGCAGGTGCGCCGCCGTCGCGGCGGTGCCGATCCGGCCCCACCCGCCCCAGCCCGCGCCGGCGAGCCGTTCGCGCTCGGCCGGGTCGCCGACCGCGTCCAGTGCGCCGTTGAGGCCGGTGACGCCCATCAGCGAGCCGCCGAACCAGGCGGCCAGGCCGACGTCGTGCAGGGTGCGGGCCACGGGAGGGGTGAGTGCCATGAGAACTCCGGAACGGGGGCGGCGGGGCCGCGGGCGCGGCGGTCCGTCGACGCTACCGAGCGCTCCGCGGCGACGGCCCGTAGGTCAGGCGGCGCAGCAGCGTCTCGGCGGGCCCCCGCACGCCGGCCCGGTCGAGCCGGTACGCGACGACGACGGTCAGCAGCCACACCCCGACCGCGACCAGCGACGCCGACCAGCCCGACAGGTGCGCGCCCAGCCCGAGGCCCCAGGCGGTGAGCAGCGGCACGAACAGCAGCGACTGCGCCAGGTAGCCGCTCAGCGAGCGACGGCCGAGCGCGACCAGGGCCCGGACCGGCAGCGGTGCCGTCGGACGGGTTCCGAGCCGGTGCGCGACGAGGCCGAACACCGCCGCGTAGCCGAGCGCGGCGAAGATCCCGGTGGCGATGTGCAGGCCGGCGAACGCACCCGGGTCCGGCAGCGCGATGACGCCGACGTGCACGAGGGCCTGGGCCAGCCCGGCCGACAGACCGACGGCGATGCCGACGGCGGCGGTGCGGCGCAGCAGGGGCAGGTGCGCGCCCGGCTCCTCCAGCACGCGGTGCCGCGCGGCGAGCAGCCCGAGCAGCACCGCGGCGGGCATCACCAGCGTCACGAACGCCCCGGGGATCGCCGACACCCACAGCGCGAGCCGCAGCGGCAGCGTCGCGAACCAGTCCGGGGTGGCGAGGGCGAGCTGCTGCGCGGCGGACGTCGGCGTCGCGCCACCCGTGAACTGCGCCAGCACACCCGTCACCGCGGGAACGGCCACGGCGAGACCGACCAGGGCCCCGGCCCCGATCCGCAGGGTGCGGTCGCTGCGGTGCAGGAACAGCGGCACCAGCACCAGGCCCAGGACGCCGTAGGTGCCGAGGATGTCGCCCTGCCACAGCAGGGCCGCGTGCAGCAGGCCGAGGGCGAGCAGCCACCAGTGCCGGGTGCGCAGCAGCCGCCGCGCCTGCGCGTCGGTGCCGCCGCCGGCGATCCGGCGGGCGTACAGCTGCCCGATGCCGTAGGCGAACAGGAACCCGAACAGCGTCCAGGCGCGGCCGTCGGCGGCGGTGATGGTCACGACCTGGGCGATGCGGTCGGCGGGCCCGCCGTCCGCGGCGTGGAGCAGCGTGGCCCCCAGCTCCGAGGTGTAGGCGAACCAGGGCGCGTGGGCCAGTGCGATCAGCAGCAGCATCGCGCCCCGGGCGAGGTCGGGGGCGAGCGCGCGGTCGCTCACCGGGGTCGGGGCGACGGTCCGTCCGGTGGTCGGCACCGCGGGCGGCACGGCAGGCGGCACGGTGGACATGGGATCTCCTCACGAGGCGGTGGGAGACCCATCGGAAACGATGCCGTCGCGTCCGGGTCAAGCGGCGACCGCCGTATCCTCGCCGGCATGTACTTCACCGACCGCGGCATCGAGGAGCTCGTCGACCGGCGCGGCGACGAGCAGGTCAGCGTCGAGTGGCTGGCCGACCGGCTCCGCGCCTTCGTCGACGCGAACCCGCAGTTCGAGACCGCCGTCGAGCGGCTGTCGAGCTTCCTCGCACGCGACGACGCCGACGACGAGTAGCCCCGTGACCACAACGACCACAGGGCACGCAGCGACCACTACGTGGGCTGTGTCCGCAAGCGGGACCGGGGCCGGGCCCCGGACCTAGCGTTGCTCCTCGACACATCCGTCGAGGAGGAGCACCGATGCTCATCGTTCTCGGGTCCGCGATGATCGCGGTCTTCATGTACCTGATCCTGGCGAAGCGGCTCGCGCCGACGCTGGCGCTGGTACTCGTCCCGCTGACCTTCGCCCTCGTGGCGACCGGCACCGGCCTGTCCGAGCCGGGTGAGGACGGCGTCGTCGACTCGATCTCGTCGGCGTTCTCCGACTTCGCGCCGACGGCCGTGCTGCTGTTCTTCGCGATCATCTTCTTCGGCACGATGATCGACGTCGGGCTGTTCGACCCGCTCATCCGCTTCGTGCTGCGCACGGTGGACAACGACCCCGTGCGCCTGGTCGTGCTGACCGCGGTGCTCGCCGGTGTCGTCTCCCTCGACGGCGACGGCTCGACCACCTTCATCATCACGGTGTCCGCGCTGCTGCCGATCTACCTGCGGCTCGGGCTGAGCCCGGTGGTGCTGACCGTCGTCGCCAACCTCGCGAACGGCGTGCTCAACATCCTGCCCTGGGGCGGCCCCACGATCCGCGCCGCGACGGTGCTGAACGTGTCGCCCTCGGAGCTGTTCAACCCGATGGTCCCGGGCATGGTGGCCGGCATCGCCACCGTGCTGCTGCTGGCCTGGCAGCTGGGCCGTTCCGAGCGCAAGCGGCTGCTGGCCTCGGGCCGCACGCTGTCGGTCGTCGCCGACGAGATGGTGGCGGTGCGCGAGCCCGCCCTGGTCGGCGGGGGCACCGCCACCGACGGCCCGGCCACCGGTTCGGGCGGAGGCCCCGCCGACGGAGCCGACGCCGGGGGCGCGCTGGAGGGCACGCTGGACCCGAACCGTCCGACGTTGCGGCCGAAGCTGATCTGGTTCAACCTCGGGCTCACCGTCGCGCTGCTGGTGCTGCTGGGCATGGACGTCCTGCCGCTGTCGCTGGTGTTCGTCGCGGCCGCCGCGATCGCCCTGGTCGTGAACTTCCCGAAGCCCGAGGACCAGCTCCGGGCGGTGACCTCGCACGCCACCTCGATCGTCGGCGTCGTGTCCATGGTGTTCGCCGCCGCGGTCCTGGTCGGGGTCCTGTCGGGCACCGGCATGGTGACGGCGATGGCGAACGGGATCGTCTCGGCCGTACCGCCGTCGGTCGGCTCCTGGTTCGCGGTGATCACCGGTGTGCTGAGCATGCCGCTGACGTTCTTCCTCACCAACGACGCGTTCTACTTCGGCATCCTGCCGATCCTCACCGAGGCCGCGGGCCACTACGGCATCGCCCCGGTGGAGATGGCCCGCGCCTCGATCATCGGCCAGCCGGTGCACATGACCAGCCCGCTGGTCCCGGCGCTGCTGCTGCTCGTCTCGCTCGCGAAGGTCGACCTGGCCGACCACCACCGCAGGGTGATCTGGCGGGCCGCGCTCTGCTCGCTGGTGATGCTCGGGGTCGCGCTGCTGTTGGGCGTCGTCCCGCTGGGCTGACCGCCCGCCCACCATCCGGTGCCGCACAGGCGGTACGCCGGGGAGGGGCGGACGGCGACCACCGGCCCGGACCCCCGGCACGACCGTCGAGATGCAGCTCAGGGCGGTCCGCCACCCGCGGGGCAGGCCCCGGACTGCATCTCGGCGCGTCCGGCCCGTGCGGCCGGGCCTGGCCGGGCGGGTGCGGCGTGCGGGACGGGGTCAGTCGTCGTCGCGGCGCAGACGGAACAGCCGCCGGTCGCCCGAGGAGCGCAGCTCGCGCAGGGCCTCGTCGGCGGCCTCCTCCAGCGCGGCGTGCTCGTCGGGGTCGGCCCGCAGGTCGGGGCGCGGCCGGGGCCGCCCCGGCTCCTCGGCCGACCACATCAGCTGCAACGCCGCCTCCCAGCGCAGCTCGAACATGCCGCGGGCCAGCGTGAGCCGGTCCGCGGCGTCGCGCAGCTCCCGCTCGGTGCCGCGCAGCTCGCGGCGCAGCTCCTCGGCCCGCCGGGCGTCGCGTTCCCGCAGGTCGACGACGGCGCCGGCCAACTCGGCCACGACCGCGCGGTAGCGCTCCACGGCACTCACACCCCACCTCCGGCGACGCTGTCCGGGCCGCCCCCGCCCGCGTCGGTCAGGATGACCAGCTGCGGGCGGCCGTGCCGGGAGCGGTCGAGGAACAGCGCGCGCCCCGGCGTCGGCGTCCAGTCCAGCGGCTGTCCGCCCAGCAGCGGCACCAGGTCGGTGCCCTGCACGCCGGTCGCCACCCAGGCGCCCAGGTCGTCGATCGCCGCACCCGGCGGGGCCAGCAGCGTCTTCAGCCGCTGCGCGCCCTGCCACCAGCCCATGACGTGCACCCCGACCCCGGGCCCGTGGCGCAGCAGCGCCCGCAGGTCCTCGGTGCCGGTGCGGTCCAGCATCGACTCCGCCGCGTCGGCGCCGAACACCACGACCAGCAGCGACGCGTGTCCCCCACCGCCGCCCGACGCGGCCCGGGCGCGGACCGTCGCCGCCAGCTCGGCGACGCGGGCGGCGAACCCGTCGGCGGACACCTTCTCCACCGTGCCGGGCAGGTCCGGGGCGAGCGCGCCCGCGGCCGCCGCCGCGTCCGGGGCCAGCGGCACGAGCAGGATCTGCGCGCCGGCCGGGTCGGGCAGCGACGCCGCCACCGAGCGGACGGCCGAGCACAGCAGCGGGACCGCGACGCGGGCGTCGGGCCCGATCACCCCGAGGTTGCGGCCGGGGCCGTCGGACAGCTCGGCGGCCGCGGGGCTGCCGTGCACGTCGACGAACTGCCCGACCAGCGCGCGGGGCACGCCGTCGGCGGGCAGCCGGGCGGCCAGTGCGTCGTGGGAGGGGGCGCGGGCGCCGTCGAAGACGACCGGCTCCGGGGTGTCGGGGAAGTCGGTGAACGCGGTGACCTGGACGTCGCGGACCACCGGACCGCCCGCCTCGGGCAGCCGGACCACGTGGTTGCCGTGCGCGACGCCCGAGTCGTGGTTGACGATCGCGTGCCAGCGCGGGAGCGCCAGCGCGGCCTCGTTGTCCTGGGCGAGGATCCGCCGCGCGCGGGGCAGCGCGATACGCAGCACGAACTGCTCGAAGATCGCCGAGCGGCCCCACAGCGCGTCGATGCCGGAGACGTCCTGGCTGGCCAGGACCAGGTGCACGCCCTGCGAGCGGCCGCGCCGGGCGACGTCCTCCAGCAGCGCGGTCGCCTCGGCGCTGACGGCGTCGCGACCGGTGAACAGGAACTGGAACTCGTCGATGACCGCGACGATCCGCGGCAGCCGCAGGTCGGGACGTTCCACCCGGAGCTCGGCCAGCTTGGTCGCGCCGTGCCGGCGGGCGGCCTCGGCGCGGCTGCGCATGACCTCGGACAGGTGGCGCAGCAGTGCCAGCCCGAACTCCCGGTCGGTGTTGATGTTGACGCCGATCAGCCGGGCCTGCGGGAGCCGGTCGGCGCGGTGGCCGTCGGGGTCCGGGGCGAACGGGGTGAACGACACCCCCTCCTTGAAGTCGAGCAGGTACAGCTCGACCTCGTCGGGGCCGTAGTGCGCGGCGAGACCGGCGATCCAGGCCAGCAGCAGGTTCGTCTTGCCCGACCCGCTGGGCCCGCCGACGAGTGCGTGCGGGGAGTGGTCGTCGAGGATCAGCTCCGCGGGGATGCCGTCCTCGTACCCGACGACGACCTTCAGCCCGTCGTGCGAGCGGCCCTCACCGCGCCGCCGGGGCAGCATGTCCTTGAACGCGCCGAGCCGGCCGCGCCACTGCTCGTGACCCGCGACGACCGCCTCGCACACCGCGGTGATGTCGTCGGCCGGGACGGGCGGGTCCGGCTCGACGAGCACGTGCGGTCCGGTCACCGAGGTCCGCACCGGGACCGGGGTCCGGTCGTCGGCGGGGTCGACGCCCGGCGGGTCCCCGAAGTCGACGGTCTCCACCGGGCGCGGCAGCGCTGCCGGGACGTCGAGGAGCACCAGCTGCACCCCCGCCGCGACGCCGCCGCGCGCGACCCGCTGCAGCTGGCGCAGCTCGGCCTCGGGCAGCTCGCGGCCGTTGCCGACGAGCACCGCCACCAGCCACGCCTCGGGCCGTTCGCCGTGGCGGTCGGCGAGCTCGCGCAGCGAGGACGCGCCCTCGGCGAGCACCCGCGTCTGCACCCGGCGGATCCGGTCGGCGAGCTGGTCCAGCAGCCGCCCGAGCCGGGTGGGGTCGTGCACGGTCAGCAGGCCGGTGCGGGTCAGCGGGTAGAGCCCGGGCAGCGCACCGGCGAGCTGTCCGACGTCCCAGACGTGCACGTTCACCACGCCGGGCCGGAAGTGCCGCACGGTGCGCAGGACCAGCTGCTCGACCATCGCCTCGGCCCGGTCGCGCGACCGCGGCGTCGACACCACCTGCAGGTGCGCGCCGTCGAGCAGCGGGACCGCGACCCGGAACGGGGCGCCGCCCTCCACCGAGCCGGTGCCGAGCACCCACATCTCCGGGACCGGGCCGGTCGGCTCGACCGCGCCCGCGACCGGCTTCCAGTCGGCCGGGTCGTCCCCGGCGGCTCCGGGGGTGGCGTCGGCGACGATCTCCGACAGCGTCTGCGGCGAGTCGCCCTGCCAGCGGTCGAACACGTGCGCCCGGTCCTCGGCGACCCGGGCGAGGACACCGGCGAGCCGCGGGTTGGCCAGCACCCGGGCCAGCCCCGGGTCGCGGCGCGCGGCGTCGTGCCCGGTCTCGCGCAGCCACAGCTCGGCCATGACCTCGGCGTGCCGGGCCGCGGCGCGGTCGCGGCGGCCCTCCGCCGCGCCCAGCGCCCGCGACGCCGCCCGGTGGAACCCGTCGAAGGCGGACCGGATCCGCTCGCGACGGTTCGGGCGACGGGCCATCAGCGACGGGCGGGGGCGGTCAGAGCCGCGAGGCTACGTCGTCGGCGGACTGCATGGCGATGTGCAGGGCCTGCTCGACCTCGTCGATCTTCTCCGACGCGGCGGCGAAGCGGGCGCGGGCGTCGTCGGCGTCGTTCTGGGCGGTGCCGTAGATGTTCTGGGAGAACGCGGCGCCGGCCTCCTCGATCGCCTGGCGGGCGTGCCGCAGCGCGCCCAGGCTCTCGGTGGCCTGCTGGTTGGCCCGCCCGATCCCGGCCCGGATCTCGTCGATGTTCGCCATGCCCACCCTCCGTGCGTGCGCGTGCGGCGACCGTGACCCGGCCGACGCCGCGGCCAATCTATCGGCCGGTCCCGGTACCCGTTCATGGTGCGCCGGGCGTGCACCGCCTGCAACGGCGGGTGCGCCGTGCGCCGTAGCCCGTCACCGCGATCGGGGGGTCCGATACGTCCGTTCGTGACCCTTCCGCGCTGGAATGCGCTGCTCCGCTCGCCTAGCGTGCTCGGCGAACCCGCACGATCCCCCCACGACGTCGTGATCGGAGACTGTGACGATGGCCTCCCCCGGACCGCAGACGGACTTCCTGGAACCCCCCACCGGCGCGGCGCGGATCCGCTCGATCGGGCCGGGCCTGCTCGCGGCGGCCACCGGCGTCGGCGCGGGCGACCTCGTCGCGACGATGGTGGCGGGGGCGTCGTTCGGGACGGTGCTGCTGTGGGCCGCCGTCGTCGGGACCCTGGTCAAGCTCGCGCTCGGCGAGGCCGTCGGCCGCTGGCACCTCGGCTCCGGCGCGACCATGCTCGACGGCTGGCGGCGGCTGGGCTACTGGGCGACCGGCTTCTTCGGCGTCTACATCGTGGTGTGGGGCTTCGTCTACGGCGCCACCGCGATGTCGGCGGTCGGGCTGCCGCTGAACGCGCTGTTCGGCGGGCTGCCGGTCGGCGGGTGGGCGGCGATCGCGGGCGTCGTCGGGCTCGCGCTGGTGTGGGTGCAGCGCTACCACGCGTTCGAGAAGTTCATGACCGTGCTCGTGCTGATCAAGTTCGCGACGGTCGTGTTCGTCGCGATCCTGGTCGGCCCGGACCTGCCCGCGCTGGCGAACGGGCTCGTCCCGCGGCTGCCCGAGGGGTCCACGGTCTACGTGCTCGGCCTGATCGGCGGCGTCGGCGGGACGATCACCATGGCCGCCTACGGCTACTGGCTGTTCGCGAAGGGCTGGAAGGGCCCGAAGTGGCTGTCGATGATGCGCCTGGACAACGCGACCGGCTACATCATGACCGGCATCTTCGTGGTCTCGATGCTCGTCGTCGGGTCCACGATCCTGTTCGGGGAGAACCTCACCGAGTCCGACAGCGGGCTGCTCACCCTCGCCGACCGGCTCGGCGCCCTCTACGGCGAGCCGGTGCGGATCCTGTTCCTGGTCGGCTTCCTCTCGGTCACCTTCACCTCGCTGCTCGGCGTGTGGAACGGCGTGTCACTGCTGTTCACCGACTGGGTGCGGGCGATCCGGCTGCCGCACGGGAAGAAGGCCGCGATCGGGCCGGAGGTGACGAACGCCGTCGTCACCGGGGAGGAGGACGCCGCCGTCGCGACGCCCGGGCGCGGCGACGGAGAGGGACCCGAGCGCGGCGACGGGCCCGGGCGGCCCGGGGCCTACGAGGCGGCCCGCGCCGAGCGCTCGCTGCCCTTCCGCGGGTACCTGCTGTGGCTGACGTTCCCGCCGATGGCGCTGCTGCTCATCGGGCGGCCGTTCGCGCTGACCCTGGTCTACGGCGTGCTGGGCTCGTTCTTCATGCCGTTCCTGGCGGTCACGCTGCTCCTGCTGCTCAACACCCGCATGGTGGCGCCCGAGGCGCGCTCGCGGTGGCTGTCGAACGCGATCCTGGGGATCTCGTCGGTCCTGTTCGCGGTCCTGCTGGTCACCGACGTCTACGGCCGCCTGACCTGACCCCCCGGCTCACGGCCCCGTCCCTCCTCACGAACGGGTGGGACGGGGCCGGGCGGTCAGGAGATCTCGAGCCGGTCCCCGGTGCGCAGGGTGCCGGTGTGCTCGACGCGGGCGTAGAGCCCCGCGCAGGGCAGGACACCGAAGCCCTCGACCTCGACGCGGTTGCGGTCGGCCGGGCCGCGCAGGGCGTGCGGGGCGCGCGGCAGGTCGCCGTGCTCCAGCGTCGGCACCGAGCAGCGCGGGGTCGGCAGCGTCGCGACCAGCACGACGTCGCCGAGGGTCAGCCGTCGCCCGAGCCAGGTGTTCTCCACGAACGGCTCGGTGCCCGGCGGCGTCGCGACCACGACGTTGGGCCGGTAGCGCAGCGCCTCGACGCCGAGCGCGTCGAGCGTCGCCGTGGTGATCAGGTGCACCGGTGAGTGGTCGACGAACCGGCCGCCGGGTGTGCCCTGGGCGATCTCCAGGGTCGGCGCGTCGACCTCGGCGTCGAGGCCGTGCGCGAGCACGTCCTCCGGGTCCGGCCGTTCGACGACGGCGCCGTCGGCCCGCTGCTGCGCGACGACGACCGGGCGGCCGAGCAGCTCGGCCAGCGGCCCGGCGGCGGCCCCGGCGGCCACGGTGCGGCCGTCGGGGAGGGTGACCCGGACGTCGTCGCCGACGCCGGACGAGGCGCAGCGCAGCAGGGCCCGCCAGTGCCGGGGCTGCTTGGCAGTGGCCACCAGACCGGAGTCGGGGTCGGTGAGCGCGAGCGCCCGGTCGCCGACGACGCCGTGGGTGTCCAGGTCGAGCGCGGTGAGGTCCTCCCCCAGCATCGACTTGACCGGGTAGCGGTGCAGGCTCGTGACATTCATCCTGATCTCCCACAGTGAGCCTTTGCCAACCTGACGGACGGGCAGGTCAGAGCGTGTGCGGCGTGGCGTGACCTCGAAGGGGTGAAGCTCCTGGTAGACGAGCGGTTGCTGAGACCAATCCGTCCGACCAGGAGCTTCAAGGTGCTGTCCTACCCGTCCGGGATGACCGTGTCCACCCACACGCTGAAGATGGTCAGCACGCTGCTGCGTCGTCACCGCCGCGAACGCGCGACCCGCTGGCGCAGGCTCACCCCGGGCCGTCAAGCCCTGCTGGTCGTGGCGCACCTGCGCACCGGTGACACCTACGCCCAGCTGGCCTGCGGATTCAAGGTCGGGACCTCCACGGTGTACCGCTACCTGCGCGAGGCCATCGACCTGCTCGCTGCGATGGCCCCGACCCTGGAGCAAGCGATGCAGGTCGCGGCGCGCAAAGCGTTCGTGATCATCGACGGGACCCTGCTGCGCATCGACCGGGTCGGCATGGCGAGCGGCTATGACCGGGGGTTCTACTCGGGCAAGCACAAATGCCACGGGCTGAACGTGCAGGTCATCGCCGACCCGGTCGGCCGGTTGGTGTGGATCTCCCCGCCGCTGCCCGGGGCCCGTCACGACATGGGCGCAGCCCGCGAGCACGGCATCATCGACGCGCTCACCGAGTACGCGATCCCGGCCGCCGGCGACACCGCCTACCAGGGTGCCGGGCCTACGGTCGCGGTCCCGCAGCGCCGTCGGCGCCTCGACCCCGACACCGGTCGTTACCGACCCTTGTCGGTGAACCAGAAGGCGGTCAACGCCGCGCACGCCCGCCGTCGCGGGCCGGGCGAGCGGGTCAACGCCGAGCTGAAGACCTGGAAGGTCCTGCGCAAGATCCGCTCCAGCCCGAACCAGGCCGCAGCGCTCATCGCCGCAGTTCAGACCCTCATGATCGCCAACACTTGATCAGGTTGGCAAAGGCTCAGTCTGCTTCTACTCAAGTACGCTCAGGGCGTTCAGCCACCCATGTATTGACACCTAGAGACTGATTCGATTCAATTTCCACAGGCTCCGAATCGACAAACAATTCAACGGTGCCTCCAGTCCGCCGGAACCCCGTGCGACGCACTGTATTGCGGTTTCTGTCATGGCCCGCACCCAACATCTCCTGGACGTGCAGTGCCGCCAACCCCGCCGCCTCCTCCACTGAGGACGGATACGAGCCATCCCGCACCATGCAGCTGCAGTACTCCGAGATGTCGGACTCGTGGACAATGAGCTGCACGGGTCGACGATACGCGAGATCGTCTCGCCCTATAACGCTGAAGACTCCAGCGTCACCCTCGGCCTCCACCTCGAATCCATCGGACTCCAGTCCAGCAATTACCACCCCACTGATCCCGTCAACCATCAAGGACAGTTCCTTACATCAGGATACGCAGTAATGACGTCTCCAGTGGAGAGGACCACGAACATTCGAAAGTTCTGCTGGCGGACAACTTGGTTCGTACGAAGATTCTTGAGGTAGATCACTCGGTTCAAGCACCCCTTTCCATCTCCTGCCGGCCGAGCAACATCAGGGTCTCGCGCGATCGACTCCATCGCAAGATCAGCGACATCTCGCCAGTTCATATATGTCCCGGCCGCCAACTTTTCGAAGTCCACTCGGTGCCTGGCTACGATGTGTCGGTAGCCCACATTAGCGTTTCCGCAGCGAAGATAGTAGTTGCTGCGGGCATTCACGGCGAACTGCCGCACCAACTTGGACTCTGGAGTGCTTGCGCCGCAGGCCCCCCAGGGCGCTGCCTCCGCCGGGGGAGCCAACATCAAGGAGGCGCCGACAAGTGACATCGCAACTACCGCAAACGCGGTGAAGTGTCTTACCCAACGATTCATCGTCGCCCCCCATGGTTGATGTTGATCAGCCTAGCACCCGAGATGGACCGTCGAACACGATTCATCCCCGAAGGAGTGGTCAGTTCCTTTTCAATCAACGTTCGGCACCCACAGACTTGACTTCCGGGGCCGAAGCATCCTTTCGGGGGGGGCGTTGCGGTTGGCCTAGTACTGCAACGGCAGTTGTTCAGTCTGGTGGTCGTTCGCCGCGGCGCCGGTACTGGCAGGCGCGGGCTTGGTGCTGGCGTATCCGCCGCCAGCGCGACCAGTGCATGACCCGGTCCGTGCAGGTCAGCGGTGCGGAGGCGAGGGTGGCGAGAGTCGTCGGATCTCGTTGCTGCTCAGCGGAATCAGCTGTGCTCGGCTGGGTGGAGGCCCCCCCGCATTGCGGCTTCGCAACGGAAATCGCGACGGCGTCGGTCGCGCTGCGGCGATGCGAGCACGATCTCCACCCGCCGTAATGGGATCAGGTACTTCGCCGTCGTGGTAGTCCTTACCAGGCGTCGAGCCTCATCCCGGTCGGCCTCGCGGACGAACATCTCAGGCTGACATCACATCACCTACCTCGTGTGGCAGCCTTCCAGGCCGCTGTCGATGCGGTTACAACTACAACGTTCCCGAACGAGGGAACACCAGCTCCGTACGGGGACTTCCGTAGTGAGAGGCTCGGTCAGACGAGTCCCTGCCGCTTGAGCCAGTCCCGGGCAATAGTTTCCACTGACGGCTTGTCAGACGCTCCCGCCGCCTCCCCCATCCCAAGTAACTCCTGCGTTGTCAGTTTTGCCGTCACGGCATTAAGTGCATCAACTACCTGCGGAGTCGCCTTCGCCTTATTGATCAACGGAACAACATTCTGCGCAGCAAAATTGCTCTTTGGATCGTCAAGGACCACGAATTCGTTCGCCGGGATCGCCGGGTCGGTGGTGAACAGGTCGGCGGCCTGGACGTCACCGTTCTTGAGCGCCGTGACCGTCAGAATGCCGCCGGCATCGAGCGAACGGTAGCTCTTGAACGTGCAGTTGTAGGTCTTCTCGATGCCGGGGATGCCGTCCGGGCGGGTCTGGAACTCCGGCGGCCCGCCGAAGACGAGCTCGCCGCAGCGGGCGGCGAGCGCGTCGATGGTCGGGGCCGACAGCTGCGCCGCGGTCTCCTTCGTGACGACGACGGCGTCCTTGTTCTCGGCCTCGGCCTTGTCGAGCACGATGAGGTTCGGGTCGGCGGTGCCGAGCGTCGACTGCAGGGCGGTGTAGACCTGGTCCGGCTCGGTCTGGGTCGCCGCCTTGTCCAGGTACTGCAGCAGGGTGCCGGAGTACTCGGGGATGAGGTCGATCGAGCCGTCCTTGAGCGCCGGGATGTAGGCCTCGCGGGACCCGATCGGCGGGCGGGTCTCGACGGTGACGCCCTTGGCCTGCAGCGCCTGGGCGAACACCGACGCGAGGATCTGGCTCTCGGTGAAGTTCGCGGCACCGACGACGACCGTGTTCTGGTCGGTGTCGGCGGGCTGCCCGCCGCCGGCGAGCGGGTCGGAGCCGCCGCCGCAGGCGGAGAGCGCGAACGCGGCGGTGACGGTCGCCGCGACGGCGGCGAGCAGTCGGGTGCGTCTCATGGTGGGTCCTCTCGGGGAGGGTCAGGCCGCTTCGCGGACCGGTTCGGGTCGGGTGGGGACCGCGCGCAACCGGCGCGGGGCGGCGGTCCGGCCGGTGGCCTGCAGGCCGGGCGAGACGATCAGCTTCTGCAGCCCGCCGAGCAGCAGGTCGGCGATGATCGCGAGCAGCGCCACCAGGATCGAGCCGCCGATCATCACTGAGAAGTCGCGCTGGCCGAGGCCGTCGATGATGAACCGGCCGAGGCCGCCGAGGGAGACGTAGGCGGCGATCGTCGCCGTCGCGATGACCTGCAGGGTCGCGCTGCGCAGCCCGCCGATGATGAGCGGCAGGGCGTTGGGCAGCTCGACCTTCCACAGCACCTCGGGGCCGCGCATGCCCATCCCCCTGGCCGCGTCGACGACGGCCGGGTCGACGTTGCGGATCCCGGCGTAGGTGCCGGCGAGCACGGCGGGGACGGCCAGCACGATCAGTGTGATGAGCGGGCCGAGCAGCGACAGCCCCAGGAACGTCGCGAGCAGCACGAGCAGCCCGAGCGTGGGCAGCGCGCGCAGCCCGTTCGCGAGCCCGACGACGAGGAACCCGCCGCGGCCGGTGTGCCCGATCCAGGCGCCGAGCGGGACCGCGACGACGACCGAGACCAGCAGGGTCAGCGCGGTGTAGCCGAGGTGCTCGGCGAGCCGCGCCAGGATGCCGCCGGTCATGGTCCAGTTCTCGGGCGTGAACAGCCATCCGAAGAGGTTCACGTGGTCGCGCCCGCCTTCCGGGTCCGGGCCCGCTGCCACGGGGTGAGCAGCCGCCCCGCGAGCAGCAGCGCGGAGTCGACGACCAGCGCCAGCAGCAGGACGAGCACGATGCCGGTGACGATCTGGGCGTCGTTGCTGCGGTTGAAGCCCTCGGTGAACAGCAGGCCGAGCCCGCCGAAGCCGATCACCGCACCCACCGTGACCAGGCTGATCGTGGACACCGCGGCGACCCGCAGGCCGGCCACGATCACCGGGACGGCGAGCGGCAGCTCGACGCCGACGAAGCGCCGGACCGGGGTGTAGCCCATCGCGTTCGCCGCGTCGACGACGTGGCCCGGCACCGCGGACAGCGCGTCGGACACGGTCCGCACGAGCAACGCGACGGTGTAGACCGTCAGCGCGACGATCACGTTGACCGGATCGAGGATCTGGGTGCCGAGCAGCGGCGGCATGAACACGAACAGCGCCAGCGACGGGACCGTGTAGAGCAGCCCGGCGGCGTTGGTCATGATCGTGCGCAGCGTCGCGTTGCGGTTGGCGACCCAGCCCAGCGGGATCGCGAACACCAGCCCGAGCAGCACCGGGATCAGGGCGTACACGACGTGCTCGGCGAGCGCGTCGAGCACGGAGTCGAGGTTGTCGAACACCCAGGTCACGGCGGCCTCAGGCGGCGTTGTGCGAGTCGCGGGCCGCGGGCAGCGCCTCGAGCACCGAGTCGGCGGTGACCGAGCCGGCGACCCGGCCGTCGGCGTCGACGGCGACGCCCTGACCGGACGGTGAGGACAGTGCCGCGTCCAGCGCGCCGCGCAGCGAGCCCGACTCGACGGCGTAGAGCGACCCGCCCGGGACGATGGCCTCCTCGGTCACCCGGCCCTCACCGGCCTCGACCCAGCCCAGCGGCCGGGCGGAGCCGTCGACGACGACCGACCAGCCGTCGTCGGGGAGGGGGTCGCCGACCGAGAGCACCGGCAGCGACCCGATCGGGATGGTGTCCGAGGACAGGAAGCCCAGGCCCCGGTAGCCGCGGTCGCGGCCGACGAAGTTGTCGACGAAACCGTCGACCGGGCGGGACAGCAGCACGCCCGGCTCGTCGTACTGGGCGAGCTTTCCGCCGACCCGGAACACCGCGACCTTGTCGCCGAGCTTGATGGCCTCGTCGATGTCGTGGGTGACGAACACGATGGTCTTGCCGAGCTCGGACTGCAGCCGCAGCAGCTCCTCCTGCAGGCTCTCCCGGACGATCGGGTCCACCGCGGAGAACGGCTCGTCCATCAGCAGCACGGGCGGGTCGGCGGCGAGCGCGCGGGCCACGCCGACGCGCTGCTGCTGGCCGCCGGACAGCTGCGCCGGGTAGCGCCGGGCCATCGAGGTGTCGAGGCCGACGATCTCCATCAGCTCCATCGCCCGGTCCCGCGCGGCCTTCTTGCTGCTCCCGACGAGCATCGGCACGGTCGCGATGTTGTCGACGATCGTGCGGTGCGGGAACAGCCCGGCCTGCTGGATGACGTAGCCGATGCCCCGGCGCAGCTCGGCCGGGTCGGCGGACAGCACGTCGCGCCCGTCGACGCGCAGCTCACCGCCGGTGGGCTCGATCATCCTGTTGATCATGCGGAGGGAGGTCGTCTTGCCGCAGCCGGACGGGCCCACGAAGACCGTGATCCGCCCCTGCTCCGCGACGAGGTCGAGCTCGTCGACCGCGACCGTCCCGTCCGGGAAGCGCTTCGTGACGCCCCGGAACTCGATCATCGGCGGTCCCCCCTGCCGTCGCGCGGGACCCCTGCTCCCCGCTTGGTCGCAGCACACTAACCCGGTCGTGCGCGACGGGCGAGCGGTCGACCGCAGGTCACCGGCACCCCGTCGCGCTTGACCTGCAGTCCGGTTCAGCACCGACGCTGCGCACATGACCCTGACCACTGCCCTGGGCCCGCTCGGCGTCGCCACCGGACCCGCTCCCGCCGACGCCGCGGCCCTGGAGGACGCCGGTGCCCGCACCCTGTGGCTCGCCGGTGGCGCGATCGACCGGCTCGACCGGCTGACCGCGCTGCTCGACGGCACCCGGGACGCCGTCGTCGTCCCGGGGATCGTGCCGACCGGGCGGTATCCGGCGTCGGCGGTCGCCGCAGCGCACGCCGACGCGGCCCGCCGTCGTCCCGGGCGCTACCTCACCGGGCTGGGCGCGCCCCAGCAGCCGCGGGCGCTGGAGGCGCTGCACCGCCACCTCGACGAGCTCGACGCACTCGGGCTGCCCTCCTCGGAGCGGCTGCTGGCCGCGCTCGGACCGCGCAAGCTCGACGTCGCCGGCACCCGCTGCGCCGGGGCGGTGACGCTGCTGGTCACCCCGGAGCACACCGCGCGGGCGCGGGCGGCGCTGGGCCCGGACCGGCTGCTCGCGGTGATGCTGCCGACCGTGCTCGGGACCGACCGGACAGCCCTGCGCGAGCTGGCCGGGTTCCTGCTCGGCGTGCCGGGTTACCGCGCCGCCGTCCGCGGGCTGGGGTTCACCGACGCCGAGGTCGACGCCCGCGCCGACCGGCTGCTCGACGCCGTCTCCGCCCGCGGCGGCGTCGAGGACATCGCCGCCCGGGTCGCCGAGCACCGGGCCGCGGGCGCCGACCACGTGGTGCTCAGCCCGGTCGGGGACCCGGCGGCCGGTGCGGCGCTGCTGCGTGCCCTGCGGTAGGCGCCCTGCCGTGCGGCCGGTGCGCCGCGGCGCAACAGTGGGGTCATGCCGAAGGAGCCCACGCGCCTGCCGAAGCCCGAACTGGACCTCGACCCGGACCACCCGCACGTCGCGGACTGGTTCCACTACGCCGACCTGCTCACCGACGCCGAGCGCGCCGACCTGCGCCGGGTGCGGGAGTTCCTGCGTGCCGAGGTCGCCCCCGTCGTGCTCGACGCCTGGGACCGCGCCGAGTTCCCGATGCAGCTCGTGAAGGGCTTCGCGGGCCTCGACCTCGCGGGGGCCGGCTACGCCGACCCGCCGGCGTCGCGGCTGTTCCTGGGGTTCCTGCACGCGGAGATCTCCCGGGTGGACCCGTCGGTCAACAGCTTCTACGGCGTCCACACGGGTCTCGCGATGGGCTCGATCCACGCCGGCGGCACGGCCGAGCAGCGCGAGCGCTGGCTGCCCGCGATGTCCCGGATGGACTCGATCGGTGCGTTCGGGCTGACCGAGCCGCACGGCGGGTCCGACGTGGCCGGTGGCATGGAGACCACCGCCACCCGCGACGGCGACGAGTGGGTCCTCGACGGCGAGAAGCGCTGGATCGGCAACGCCACCTTCGCCGACCTGATCATCGTGTGGGCCCGCGACACCGACCCGGACGCCGGCGGCGCGGTCCGCGGGTTCGTCGTGCCGTCGCCGTCGGAGGGCATGACGATCACGAAGATCGAGGGCAAGCAGTCGCTGCGGATCGTGCAGAACGCCGACATCCTGCTCGACCGGGTCCGGGTGCCGGAGTCGCACCGGCTCTCCGGCGGCTCGGGCACCTTCCGCGACGCCGGCCTGGTCCTGCAGCGCACCCGGGCCAACGCCGCCTGGGGTGCGGTCGGGGTGCAGATGGCCGCCTACGAGCTGGCGCTGTCCTACGCCGCCCAGCGGGAGCAGTTCGGCCGCCCGATCGGCGGGTTCCAGCTGATGCAGGACCTGCTGGTGCGGATGCTCGGCAACGTGAGCGCCTCGCTGGGGATGGCGGTCCGCAACGCCCAGCTGCTCGACGAGGGCCGGGGCTCGGACGCGCACTCGTCGCTGGTGAAGGAGTTCTGCGCGACCCGGATGCGCGAGACCGTCGCGCTCGGGCGTCAGCTCGTGGGCGGCAACGGGGTGGTGCTGGAGAACCGGATCGCGAAGTACTTCGCCGACGCCGAGGCGATGTTCTCCTTCGAGGGCACCCGGGAGATGAACACGCTGATCGTCGGGAAGGCGATCACGGGGCAGAGCGCGTTCGTGCGGTGACGACGGCGGTCGCGCCCGCGGCGGGCGGGCGCGACCGGCTCACCAGACGCCCGGGGTCCCGTCGGCCGGGGTCGCGCTCGTCGCCGGGGTGGGCAGGCCGCCGCCGCGCAGCACCCGGTGCAGGTCGTCGGGGCGCAGCGAGCGGGCGAACAGCCAGCCCTGGAACGCGTCGACCCCGAGGCCCCGCAGGACGTGGAACTGCTCGGCGGTCTCGACGCCCTCGGCGACGGTCTTGCGGCCCATCGCGCGCGCGACCTCGACGACGGCGCGGGCCAGCGCGAAGTCGGCCGGGTCGGTGCCGACGCCGGTGACGAAGGCGCGGTCGACCTTGACCGTCTGCGCCGGGAGCTCCTTGAGCCGGGCCAGCGACGAGTAGCCGGTGCCGAAGTCGTCGACGGCGAAGCGGACGCCGCGGTGCACGAGCTCGCTCATCGCGTCCAGCGCGGGGCGCGGCAGCGCGACCAGGCTGGTCTCGACGAGCTCGAGCACCAGCTGGTTCCACGGCAGCCCGGCGCCCTCGACGACGGCGGTGACGTCGGCCAGGAACGACGGGTCGGCCGGCAGCAGCCCGGCCAGGTTCACGGCGACGGCGACGGCCTGTCCGGCACGGGGCCAGGTCGCGGCCTCGGTGGCCGCGGTGCGCAGCACCCACAGGTCCAGTTCGCGCTGCAGGCCGCCGCGCTGGGCGACCGGCAGGAACTCGCCGGGCGAGACCTCGCCGTGCACCGGGTGCGACCAGCGCAGCAGCGCCTCGGCGGACAGCACGGTGCCGTCCGGCGCGACGACCGGCTGGTACTCCAGGCGCAGCGCGTCGCCCTCGATCGCGGCGCGCAGCTCGGCCTCCAGTTCCAGCTGGCGGCGCGCCGGGGCGACGGCGCCCCGCTCGGCGACGGCGACCGTGCCGCGTCCGCGCTGCTTGGCCTCGCGCACCGCGACCTCGGCCGAGCGCAGCAGATCGTCGCCGCGGGGGCCGCGGGCGTCGGCCTGCGGGCCGGCCACGGCGGCGTCCCGACCGGCGACGCCGACCGAGGCGGTCAGCGTGATCGGGCTGCCGGCCACGGTGACGTCGCCGCGCAGCAGCCCGGCGACGACGGCGGCGAGCGCCTGCGGTCCGCCGACCTCGTCGACGTCGGCGCAGACCACCGCGAACTCGTCGGCCGACAGCCGCCCGGCCGTGCAGTGGTACGGCAGCTCACGCTGCAGCCGCCCGGCCAGCTCGACGAGCAGGGTGTCGCCGGCGTCGTGGCCGAGGCCGGTGTTGACGCGGGCGAAGTCGTCGACGTCGCCGCAGACCACGGCGACCCGGCCGGCGTCCGGCCCGGCCAGCAGCCGGTCGGCGAGCTCCAGCAGCCCGGCCCGGTTGGGCAGCCGGGTCAGCGGGTCGACGGTGTCGGCCTCGCGGAGCACGTCGGCGGCGCGGCGGCGCTCCCCCACGTCGGTGACGACGAGCAGCCAGAAGGGGCGGCCGTCGTCGGAGGGCGCGGCGTTGACCACGACCTCGCAGTCGACCCGGGTCCCGTCGGCGCGCAGCAGCGGCAGCGACTCGATCCGGTAGGTCGGCTCGGGGTGCGACGGGTCGCGCAGCCAGTCCGGCAGGCCGCCGCGACCGTCGGACTGGGGCTCGGCGGACAGGCTGCGTGCCGGGACGCCGCGCAGGGTCTCCAGGTCGGCGTCGAGCAGCTGGCAGAGCGCCGGGTTGGCGTCGACGATCCGGCCGCGGCCGTCGAGCATCGCGACGCCGGTGGTGATGGTGGCGACGAGGTCGGCGAACCGCTGCCCGGAGCGCTGCGCGCGGGACTCTGCCCGGCGCCGGTCGGACACGTCCTGCACGGTCCCGATCAGGCGCAGCGGGGCACCACCGGGGGTGCGGTCGATCCGGGTGCGGCACGACAGCACCGCGCCGCCCTCGGGGCGGATCTCGGAGCTGTGCGCGGTGGTGGGCTCCGGCGCGGCGTCCGGGCCGCGGCGCAGCATCCGGCAGACCCGCTCGACCTGCTCGCCCTCGATGGGGCCGTCGGGGCCGTCGGGGCGCACGCCGAGCGCGCGGTAGAGCTCGACGAGCCCCTCGCTGCGGGTCAGCGTCCCGGCCTGCAGGTCGAAGGTCCAGGTGCCGGAGCGGGTGGCGCGCTCGAGGTCGAGCGCGGGGGCCTCGTCCGACGGCGCGGGCGCGGCGTCGGGGAACGGGGTGAGCAGCACGACGGTGCGGTCACCCGGCTGGTTCCAGCGGACGACCTTGACCCGGGCCAGGCGGCGGTCGGCACGGACCAGACGGGCGTCGGAGTCCGGGCCGACGAGCAGCTGCGGGAGCCGCATGCCGGTCGGGTCGGCGGAGCCGGCGAGGCGGCGGAGCGCGGCGTTGGTGTGGACGACGACGCCCCCGGCGTCGCAGACCATCGCGGGCGAGGGCGGGAGCTGCACCGCGGAGTGGTCGGCACCGTCGGCACCCGCGGCCCCGGACCCGGGGGTCCCCGGGCCGGGGGCCGCCTCGGCGACCGACGGGGCCGGGCCGGCCGGGCGTGGCGCACCGGGGAGGCGGCGGGCGCTGCCGAACGGCGGCTCCCCGAAGCCCGCGCCGGAGATCTCGGCGTCCGGCGCGGCGGCGAGGTTCAGGGCCTCCGCCCGGCCGAGGAGCGGCTCGTTCTCGGGAGCGGGCCGGGCGCGGCCCGCCGGGGTGCCACCGGGACCGGCGAAGGCCCGGGCGAGGTCACCGGCGAGACCGGGGTCCCGGTCCCTGTCACGGCGGGCACCCGGTGCCTGCTCCGCGCGTCCACCGGCCGGGTCCCCGACCGATGCACCCGGACGGTGTCCCGCCCGCGATTCCTGCTCCGACACGCCCGCCTCCGTTCCGTTCGGCAGCTCCGTGGGGAACAACGAGCCACCGTGCCGGGCGATCCGGGCGGGTAGACCGATCGAGCCACCCGATACAGCGAGTGACGGGACCGTTCGGCCCAACGCCGTTGCTCTGCCCGTCACTCACGGGTGGTGACAGGTAGTCGCCGGAGGGTGAAGGGTGTGACGTGCTCGGCGAGCGGTGGCAACCGATCCGACCGTGTGTGTTCGACCGCTCACAGCGCGCCGTGCCGTTCGGCGCAGACCCCGGTCGCACACGTTTCGTAACCGGGGTTATGGCCGTTCGTCAGCCTGCGGTCACGCCGGCGTCGCCCGCGGCGCGGGCCACCGCCGCGGCGACGGCCGGTGCCACCCGCGGGTCGAACGGGCCGGGCACGATCTTCTGCGGGGACAGCTCGTCGGCGACGACGTCGGCGATGGCGCGGGCCGCCGCGACCTTCATGTCGTCGGTGATGCGGCGGGCGTGCGCGTCCAGTGCGCCGCGGAAGATCCCCGGGAAGGCCAGCACGTTGTTGATCTGGTTCGGGAAGTCGCTGCGGCCGGTCGCGACGATCGCGGCGTGCCGGGCCGCGACGTCCGGGTGCACCTCGGGGTCGGGGTTGGACAGCGCGAAGACCATGCACTCCGGGGCCATCGTGGCCAGCAGCTCCTCGGGCAGCGTGGCGCTGGAGAGCCCGACGAACACGTCCGCACCGGCCAGTGCCTCGGCGATCCCGCCGGTGACCGCCCGCGGGTTGGTGACGGCGGCCAGCGCGGCCTTCTCCCCGCCGCGACCGGCGTCGACGACCCCGCGCGAGTCGAGCAGCACGACGTCCGAGGCACCCGCGGTCAACAGGATGCGGGCGCAGGCGATGCCCGCCGCGCCGGCCCCGGAGATCACGATGCGCAGGTCCGACAGCGAGCGGCCCTGCACCCGGCAGGCGCCGTCGAGGGCGGCGAGCAGCACGACGGCGGTGCCGTGCTGGTCGTCGTGCATGACCGGGCAGTCGAGCGCCTCGACCAGGCGGCGCTCCAGCTCGAAGCAGCGCGGCGCGGCGACGTCCTCGAGGTTGACCGCGCCGAAGGTCGGGCGCAGCCGGACCAGGGTCTCCACGATCTCGTCGACATCCGTGGTGTCGAGCACGAGCGGGATCGAGTCGAGCCCGGCGAAGGACTTGAACAGCGCCGACTTGCCCTCCATCACCGGCAGCGACGCGCGCGGCCCGATGTCGCCGAGACCGAGCACCGCGGTGCCGTCGCTGACGACGGCGACCAGCCGGTGCGCCCAGGTGTAACGGGCGGCGAGCGAGGCGTCGGCGGCGATGGCCCGGCAGACGTCGGCGACACCGGGGGTGTAGGCGATCGACAGGTCGCGCTCGTCGGCCAGCGGCGCGGTCAGGCCGGTCGCGAGCTTGCCGCCCTCGTGCGCGCCGAACACCTCGTGCCGGTCGGGGGCGGAACGGGTGGTCGGGTCCTGGGCGAGCGTCATGGGAAGACTCCACGGGTGGTGCGGTACGAGAGCGGCGCACGGACGCGCCTGCCGTTGCACCGGGCGTCGCGGGTTGACGTCGACCTGCTCGCGGTGCCGGACGGCCATCCCGCGCGCAGCGCCGGGATAGGGGCGCCGAGCCGGGACGAGCTGTCGGATCTGGCGACGAGTCTAACCGGGTGGACGCCGGGAACCGGTCACCCGGCGCGTCCGGAGTGGCCACCCGCACACCGACGGGCGTACGGATCACCGCACGCCCGTCCCGGGAGCCGTGTCAGCGGGTCAGCGCAGCGGCGCCGGGGTGAGGTCGGGCAGCGGGAGCGCGGGCAGCGACGGGCCGCTGGGCAGCTCGGTCAGCGGCAGCACACCGGGTGTGAACGGGACCCGGCCGGGGACGACCTCCAGGGCGCCGACCTCGCCGTAGCGCTGGGCGTAGGCCAGTGCCCGGGCGATGTCGGTGACCCCGTTGGTGTTGGTCGGCAGCATCAGGCTCGACAGCAGCCCGAACGCCCGGCCGCGCGCGTCGAGGTAGCCCGAGCCCGAGTCGCCCGGCACCCCCGGCGGCGTGGTGGAGACGACGTGCGTGCGCGGCCCCTCCGGCTGCCCGAGGCTCAGGCCCTGCTTGTACGGCGTCGCCACGAGCTGGTTGGGCTGGAAGCTGTAGACCTTCTCCCCCTGCTCGGTGCCGTCCGTGTCGAGCCCGGTCGGGCCGCCGAAGCCGGGGACCGTCGGGTCGGCGACGGCGACGGCCGCCGGGCTCAGCCGGATCAGCGAGAGGTCGTTGTAGAGGCACAGCTGCGGGTCGGTCTCGCCGCGGTCCTGCATGACCGCCCAGGAGTTGTAGGCGACCCGTCCGGTGTAGTTCTTCCCGTCGCGGCCGCGGATGCCGACCTCGATGCCCTCCGGCATGACCGGCTCACGGCAGCCGTCGACCGAGGACATCGCGTCCTCGCCCGCCATGCAGTGCGCGGCCGCGCCCAGGTAGAGCACCCCGGCCGGGGCGGCCTGGTGCTCGGCACCGCGGCCGCCGGGCTCGTCGCGGTGCCCGTCCTGCCCGGCGGCCGGGGTGTAGAGGAAGTTGGCCGTGCACAGCTCGGCGCCGCCGGTGACCGGGGTGGCGATCTGCACGCCCGGGCCGATCGCCCCGGCCTGCACCGCCGGGGCGGACGGGGCGGCCGTCGCGACGCCCGCGGCGGCGGGCGCGGTGAGCGCGGCGGTGACCGCCAGGCCGGCCGCGGCGGCGATCCCGGCGATGCGCCGCCGCGCGGGGCGGCGGGAGAACTGCGACGACATGACGCTCCTCGGCTCGTGGTCCGCCACGGATCCCATCCGATCCGGCCACCCTGCGGGTACGGCGCGCCCGGCGGACTGCCCGGTCGGGTCCGGATCCGACCCGACCGGGTGACCTGATCACCGCGAGCGTCCCGCAGTGTCCGCGACTAGCGTCGCCGCCCGTGAGCACCGACGCCGATCCGGACGGACGGATCCTCCTGCTGCGCCACGGCGAGACCGAGTGGTCGCGCACCGGGAAGCACACCGGCCGCACCGACGTCCCGCTGACCGACGAGGGCCGGGCCGCCGCCCGCCGGGTGCGCGACGCACTGGCTCTGGTCCGCCACGACGCCCCGCCCGCCCGGGTGCTCTGTTCCCCGCGCACGCGCGCGAGGGACACCGCCGAGCTGGCCGGGCTGCGCGTGGACGCGGTCGACGACCGGCTCGTCGAATGGGACTACGGCGACAACGAGGGCTGGACCACGCCGCAGATCCGCGAGTCCCTGCCGGGCTGGACGATCTGGGACGGGCCGTGGCCCGGCGGCGAGACCCCCGGCGACGTCGCCGCCCGCGCCGACGCCGTGCTCGCCGACGCGCGCGCCCTGCTCGGCGGCGGCGACGTCGTGCTCGTGGGACACGGCCACTTCTCCCGGGTGCTGACGGCGCGCTGGATCGGGCTGCCCGCGAGTGGCGGTGTGCACTTCCGCATGGACCCGGCCGGGGTCAGCGTGCTGGGGTTCGAGCGCGGGGTCCCCCGCCTCGACCACGTCAACCAGCGCCCCACCCCCGCGGAGGACCAGTGAGCGTCCGTACGGCCACCCCCGACGACGTGCCGGTCATGGTCCGGCTCGTGCACGAGCTGGCCGACTACGAGAAGGCCGCGCACGAGTGCGGGCTGACCGAGGACCAGCTGCACGCCGCGCTGTTCGGCCCGGACCCCTCGGCCGGGGCCTTCGTGGCCACCGGCGACGACGGCGCGGTCGTCGGCACGGCCATCTGGTTCCGGACCTTCTCCACCTGGGAGGGCGTCGCCGGGATCCACCTGGAGGACCTCTACGTCACCCCCGCCGCCCGCGGCGGCGGGCACGGCGCGGCCCTGCTCGCCGAGCTGGCCGCCGAGGTGGCCCGGCGCGGCTGGAAGCGCCTGGAGTGGAACGTGCTGGACTGGAACACCCCGGCCATCGGCTTCTACCGCTCCGTCGGCGCGGTGCCGAACGAGGGGTGGACCACCTACCGGCTCACCGGCGACCCGCTCGTCGCGCTGGCCGGGCGGACCGGCGGGGCGGCGGCCCGCTAGTCCTCGGGGTACTCGTCGCCCATCGACCAGCGCCGGGACTGCTCGCTGATCAGCATCAGGAACGTGAACAGCACGAACAGTCCGCAGACGATGCCCCACACCAGCTGACGGCTGGGGCCCAGCGCGTAGTAGATGGCCGGGAACAGCAGCAGCTGCACGACGATCGCCGGGGTGCGGCAGCCGTGCACCCCGCGGACCAGCCCGTAGCCGACACCGGCCACGGCGGCCGCCAGGAGCACGAAGATCCCGGCCTCGGCGAGCCCGTAGTAGAGGCGGGCGCCACCGGCCTCCAGGGCGCGTACGCCCAGCACGACCGCGAGGACGGCGCCGACGAGCCCCTCGGCCCCGACGAGCACCCCCGCCACCCGCACGTTCTCCGGCGGTCGCTCCCGCGTCACGGGGCGGTCGTCGCGGTCATCGGCCACCCGCCGAGGATAGGCCGCCCGCCGCGGCCGCCACCGCCGGGCGGCCGACGGACCGGCCGGTGCGCGGTCGATACAGTCGCCCCGTGCGCGCGCTGCTCGTGGTCAACCCTCAGGCCACGTCCACCACCGCCGCCGGCCGGGACGTGCTGACCAAGGCCCTGGCCAGCGAGCTGAAGCTCGACGTCCTGCAGACCCGCTACCGGGGCCACGCGGCGGAGGCGACCGCGGCGGCCGTGGCGGACGGCGTCGAGCTCGTCGTCGCGCTCGGGGGCGACGGGACGGTCAACGAGGTCGTCAACGGGCTGCTGGCCGCGCAGACCGGCTCGGGCAGCGGTGCCCCCCGGCCGGACCCGGACGCCACCGCGATGCTCGCGGTGGTCCCCGGCGGCTCGGCGAACGTGTTCGCCCGCGCCCTGGACATGCCGCGCGACCCGGTCGAGGCGACCGGGCACGTGCTCACCGCGCTGGCCCACCGGCGGCGACGGCTGGTCGGCCTGGGCTGGGCCGACGACCGCTGGTTCACCTTCAACGCCGGCATGGGCTGGGACGCCGAGGTGGTGGCCGCGGTCGAGCGCGCCCGCGCGCAGGGACACGAGGCCAGCCCCGGCCGCTACGCGCTGACCGCGATCGCCCAGTACCTCGCGCAGCTGCGCCGTCCCCCGTCGATGACGGTGGAGCTCCCCGACGCGGCACCGCTGACCGGGGTGCGGCTGGCGTTCGTCTCCAACACCGACCCGTGGACCTTCCTGTCCGGCCGCGCGGTGCGGACCAACCCCCGCTCGTCGTTCGGCAGCGGGCTGGGGCTGTTCGCGCTCACCGGGCTGAGCCCGCGGACGATCGCCTCGACCCTGCGCCAGATCCTGGCCGCCGACGGCGACCCGCACGGGCGGCACATCGTCCGGCACGACGCCGTCGGCCGGGTGCGGATCACGTCGGAACAGCCTCTCGCTCTCCAGCTCGACGGCGACCACCTCGGAATGCGCACCGACGTGGAATTCCTCAGCGTGCCCGGAGCGTTACGCGTCGTCGTGTGAGACGGACGGTTCGTCGCGCATCGTGCGGGCGCTCTCACACGCCGGAGTGAGCAACCGCGCCATTCACCGATGTGAGCGGACCGTCGGTCCCGTTGGGGCTTACACCAGGCCAAACCCGTGATCCAAGGTGGTCCCTACGCAAGCGAGGCCACGAGCAACGCCGCTCGTGGAGGTTCCGTCCCACCGGGCCGGACCCCTCACTCAGAGGGTGTCCGGGTCGACATCGTTTTCGGGTGGCCGATTCCGGGTGGGACAGGGACACTGGATCGTGGAACCAGCCCAGGGCGGCTCGAAGTCCCGGGCACTGGTCTGTCTGCGTGCGTTCCCTATGAGGGCGCTCACGCATCCCGCGAGCAGTTTCCCATTGAGGACCGCGGTGGCTCGTGAAAGTATTCACAAGCTGCGAAACACGCACGTAACACCAAGCGCACAGACGATCGGCGCGACCCCGATCGCGCACCAGAGGAGAAAGTGATCATGGACTGGCGTCACGACGCGATCTGCCGCGACGAGGACCCGGAGCTGTTCTTCCCGGTCGGCACCAGCGGCCCTGCCCTGATGCAGATCGCGGAGGCCAAGAGCGTGTGCCGGCGTTGCCCGGTCACCGAGTCGTGCCTGCAGTGGGCTCTCGAGTCCGGCCAGGACGCCGGTGTCTGGGGCGGCATGAGCGAGGACGAGCGGCGCGCCCTGAAGCGGCGCAGCACCCGTCCGCGCGCTCGTACCGCGTAGGCAGCCCCGCCCGGGCACTCGCCCGGAATGCGGCAGGAACAGCTGTCCCGGACAGCAGCTCCGAACAGTAGAAGAAGTAGCTCCCCGACCTCGGGCCCGTAGCCGGACGCCACCGGCCACGGGCCCGAGGTGCGTTCGGGGTGATCTGCCACCCCGGCGTGAGGGTCGACCACGGTGCCGGCGCGACCACGGCACCGGGATCAACGGTCACGGGACGAGCGTATCCGGTGCCCTCCGGGCCCCCGTCCACGCCCCGGGTCACCGGGAGTGACCGGGATCGGTCACCCGCCGCACCGCAGCGACCGCCCGGGGACGGCGAGCATGTCCCCGGTTGCCTCTGACCGCCGTCGTCCGCGCCGTCCCTGGGCCCTCTCCGAGCCGTCCTGCGCGGCTCCGCCGGCCTGCTCCCAGGGGAACTTTCGGGGCGCTCTACGCCACGAGAGTTCCCCTGGGAGCACGCCCGAAGGGCGGTGGGGCGTTCAGGAGCCGCCGAGTGGTACCCGGACCACCGCCACCGTGCCGCCGCCCTCCCGGGCCCGCACCTCGATCGTCGCCTCCAGCTCGGAGGTCAGCAGGGTCCGCACGATCTGCAGACCCAGCCCCTTGGACCTCTCGAAGTCGAAGTCGACCGGCATGCCGTGGCCGTCGTCGGCCACCGACACCTCCAGCCGGCTCGCCGAGCGCACCGGGCTGACGACCACCTCCCCCGCCGTGCCGGGGTCGTAGGCGTGCGCCAGCGCGTTGTGGGTCAGCTCGGCCAGGACCAGCACCAGCGGGGTGGCCTTCGCCGCGGGCAGCGCCCCGAACCCGGAATCGACGCGCACCCGGGCGCGGGACTCGGTCGTCGCGCCGTCGCGGATGGCGGGCAGCACCTTCGGCAGCAGCTCGTCGAGCTCGACGACCTCGGCGACGGAGTAGGCCAGCGCCTCGTGCACGAGCGCGATCGAGGTGACCCGGCGGACCGACTCCTCCAGCGCCCGGCCCGCCTCCGGGTTCTCGCTGCGCCGAGCCTGCATCCGCAGCAGCGCCGCGACCGTCTGCAGGTTGTTCTTCACCCGGTGGTGGATCTCCCGGATGGTGGCGTCCTTGCTCATCAGCGCCGCGTCCCGGCGACGCAGGTCGGTCACGTCGCGGACCAGCACCAGCGCGCCCGCCGCGTCACCGCGGGGCCGCAGCGGCAGCGCGCGCACGAGCATCGTCGCCCGGCGGCCCTTGACCTCCATCCGGGTGGACGGGGCGCCGTCGAGGGCCTCGTTGATCCGGCCGGCGACGTCCTTCGCGTCGAACGGGTCCAGCACGAGCGCCTTGGTGACGGTCGCGAGGTCGGCGCCGGCGACGTCGCTGGCGTGGCCCATGCGGTGGTACGCCGACAGCGCGTTCGGGCTGGCGTAGGCCACGTTGCCGTGCACGTCGAGGCGGACCAGGCCGTCCCCGGCGCGCGGGCTGCCCTCGGCCGAGCCGGGCGGACCGGACTGCGGCGGGAAGGTCCCGTCGACGATCATCTGGCACAGGTCCGAGGCGCTGCCGAGGTAGGCGATCTCCAGCGGGCTCGGGACGCGCGGGGTGGACAGGTTGGTGTCCCGGGACAGCACCGCCACCGTGCGGCCCTTGAAGCGCACCGGGATGGTCTCCCGGCGCACCGGCACCTCCAGGTGCCAGCGCGGGTCGTCGTCGCGGCAGATCCGGCCCTCCAGCACCGCCCGGCGCAGCTGACCGACCTCCACCGGCACCGCCCGGCGGCCGACGACGTCGTCCGGGTGGGCGGTCGGCGCGGTGGTCGGCCGGGCCTGGGCGACGCACAGGAACTGCGCGGTCGCCGCCCGGGAGGCACCGCCCGTCCCCGCGTGGAGGTCGTCCAGCGGCACCCACAGCAGGAAGTCGGCGAAGGACATGTCGGCCAACAACTGCCACTCGCCGACCACGCGCTGGAGGTGATCGGCGGTCTCGCCGTCCATCGTCGTGTGCTCGGCGAGCAGCTCGCTCAGCGTGGTCACGATCGCCCATCCCACCACATGCGAGAATCGCGCGTACGAAGCTCCCGCGGCAACGCCGCGGAACCGTGACCCGGACGGGAAGGAGGGTCGAGATGTCCAAGCGTGCACGCAAGCGCCGTGACCGCGCCAAGAAGGGCGCCAACCACGGCAAGAAGCCGAACTGCTGAGTTCGGCGGCACCGACGCGAGAGGGCGGGCACCCCGGTGGGGTGCCCGCCCTCTCGCGTGTGTCGCCGGAGCGGCGGTGCCGGTCAGCCGCCGGAGCGGCGGTACTCGGTGCGCTGGTGCGACACCGAGACGCTCGTGCCGTCCGGGCCGCTCTCCACGGTCACCTGGGCCTGCTCGAGCACCGCGGAGCGGATCTGCGACCGCAGCCGGTCCTTGAGCCCGGCCGGGGCCGCCTCGCCGCCGCACTTGCGCGCCAGCAGCGCCTTCAGCTTCTCGTCGATGCCGTACTCGGCCAGGCAGGGCGCGCACTCGTCGAGGTGCTGCTGGAGCAGGCGTCGCCGCTCCTGGTCGCACTCGTGGTCGAGGAACAGCCACACCTCGGCCAGCACCTCGGTGCACCCGGTGTTCGCGGGCGGGTCCTGGATCATGGGGTTGCGCTCGAGCGGTGCGCCCGAGTCCTCGGCGGCGCTCACGATGCCGTCACCTCCCGGTCCCCGGTCGCGCCGGCGGCCCCGTCGCGGACGAATCCGCGCTCGCGGGCCACGTCGGTCAGCATGTCGCGCAGCTGACGCCGGCCGCGGTGCAGCCGCGACATGACGGTGCCGATCGGGGTGCCCATGATCTCGGCGATCTCCTTGTAGGCGAACCCCTCGACGTCGGCGAGGTAGACCGCCATGCGGAAGTCCTCCGGCAGGCCCTGCAGGGCCTCCTTGACGTCGCTGTCGGGCAGCGCGTCGAGGGCCTCCACCTCGGCCGAGCGCAGACCGGTCGAGCTGTGCTCACCGGCCTGGGCCAGCTGGTAGTCGGTGATCTCGTCGGTCGGCGACTGCAGGGGCTGACGCTGCCGCTTGCGGTACCCGTTGATGTAGGTGTTGGTCAGGATCCGGTACAGCCACGCCTTGAGGTTGGTGCCGCGGCGGAACGACCCGAACGCCGAGTACGCCTTGAGGAAGGTCTCCTGCACCAGGTCCTCGGCGTCGGCCGGGTTCCGGGTCATGCGCAGCGCCGCGCCGTAGAGCTGGTCGAGCAGCGGCATCGCGTCACGCTCGAAGCGGGCCGTGCGGTCGGAGACGCTCTCGTCCTCGGGCGCACGGTTGCCGTCGGCGTCGGCCACACCCACCAGGGCGGCGAGCTCCGCGGGATCGGTCCCTGCCGCGCCCGTCTCCGGCTGACCCGGCTGATCCGGCTGTACTGACAAAGGTTCCCTCTCCAGTGACACGAGTCGCGCACCGGTGCGGGTCACCGGCACGGCGGACGCGTCGGAGGGTACGCGCCCCGGCCGCTCACGGCCGTCCGGCGGCGCGGCCCCGGGCCTCTCCATCACTGATGTCGTCACGTACGGAACAACGGTGCGCCGCCGGAGGGCATTCCCGTAGGTTCCCGTCGGCGCCCGGGGCACGGCCCCGGGGACGGGTATGGGAGGACGACCATGGCGGGCAGGGGCACCCCGGCGACGGCGCTGCTGGCGAGGCGCGGCGTGGCGCACGAGCTGCACACCTACACCCACCACGACGGCGCCGGCTACGGCGAGGAGGCCGCCGCCGTCCTGGGGCAGGACCCGCGCCGGGTGTTCAAGACCCTCGTCGCGCTCGTCGACGGGGCCATGACGGTCGGGATCGTGCCGGTGTCGGCCCAGCTGGACCTCAAAGCGCTGGCCGCCGCCGCGGGCGGGAAGAAGGCCGTCATGGCCGAGGTCGCCGACGCCGAGCGGGCCACCGGCTACGTCGCGGGCGGCATCTCGCCCCTGGGCCAGCGCAAGCGGCTGCCGACCGTCCTGGACGCCTCGGCGCAGGAGCACCCGACGGTGTTCTGCTCCGGGGGCAGGCGCGGCCTGGAGATCGAGCTCGCCCCGGCGGACCTGGTGGCGCTCACCGGCGCCGTCGTCGCACCGATCGCAACCGGCTGACCGCAGAGGGTCACCCGGACGGGGTCCGATCCGGGCACCGCGCCAGTAGGGTCGATCACCGACGGCAGCAGGACGCCGTCGCCACCGATCGAGACGAGCTACGGGGAGCACGCGTGGACCGACCGGCATGGGCGCCCGACGAGGTGGACATGGCCAGCCCGAGCGTCGCCCGGGTCTACGACTACTACCTGGGCGGGTCGCACAACTTCGAGGCCGACCGCGCCTTCGCCGAGAAGGTGCTCGACGCGCTGCCCGAGATGGCGGCCGTCGCGCAGGCCAACCGGGCGTTCCTGCGCCGGGCCGTGCACCACCTGTGCGCCCACGGGATCCGCCAGTTCCTCGACCTCGGGTCCGGCATCCCGACCGTCGGCAACGTGCACGAGGTCGCGGCGACCGCCTGCGACGACGCGCGGGTCCTCTACGTCGACCACGACCCGATCGCCGTCGCGCACAGCCGTGCGCTGCTCGACGGCGACCCGTCGACGGCCGTCCTCGCCGCCGACCTGACCGACCCGCTCCGCGTCCTCGACGACCCGGTGACCCGGGCCCACCTCGACCTGTCCCGGCCGGTGGCGGTGCTGCTCGTCTCGGTGCTGCACTTCGTCCCGGACGAGGCGGACCCGGCCGGGATCATCGCCGCCTACGCCGGCGCGGCAGCCCCCGGCAGCCACGTGGTCGTCAGCCACGCGAGTGACGAGGGGGGCCTCTCCGGTGCGAGCCGGGCCCAGAACCTCTACAACAGGGACAGGTCCCCGAACCGGATGCGGATGCGCGACACCGAGGAGGTCGCGGCGCTGTTGGGTGATCTGGAGCTGGTCGAGCCCGGCGTCGTGCGGATCCCGCTCTGGCGTCCGGAGTCCCCGGTGGGCCCCGAGGCGCAGCGTTACCCCGGCCTCGCCGCCGTCGCCCGTCACGCCGGGCAGCCCGGGATCTGACCGTCGGAGGGAGAGCCGTCGTGGCGAAGCCCGTCCCCGTCCTGCCCGGTGGGCAGGGACCGGGGCCGTCGGCGCTGGCCGACGCCTGGGTGCGCGCCATCGAGGCCCGCAACTTCGTCTCCGCCGCCCGCGCCGACCTGTACGCGGTGCTGTCCGGCGCGGCCTGGTGGTTCACCGCCGTCGTCGAGGGACGGGCGGAGGAGGCGATCGCCGAGGAGGTCGGCGCCGAGCTGGTCGCCGCGCACCTCACCGACCCGGCCGCGCTGCGCTGCTCGATCGACGTCCTGGCCCGGCACTTCGCCGGGCCCACCCCGGACCCGGAACGGTTCCGCCGCTGGACCGCGGCGGTCGGGGCGCTGTCGACGGGGTACGCCCGGACGCTGCGCGACCGCACCCGGTTGGAGCAGGAACGGATCAGCTCCGCCGCGTTCGCGGCGCGCGCCGCCGCCGAGGACGCCCGATGGCAGTCCGAGGCGCGCTACGGGGTCGTCTTCGAGAGCTCCGTGCTCGGCATCAGCGTCGCCGACACCGGGGGCCGCATCCTGGAGGCCAACCGCACACTGACCGCCATGCTCGGCTACCGGCCGGGCGATCTCGTGGGCCGGTCGGTGTTCGAGTTCATCCACCCCGAGGACACCCCGGAGATGTGGCCGCAGATCGAGGCCATGCTCGCCGGGCGGATCGGCCACGCCCGGATGGAGAAGTCCTACTTCCGGGCCGACGGTGACCAGGTGTGGACCGAGCTGACCGTCTCGCTGGTCCGCTCCCCCGACGGCGAGCCCCGCTACCTCGTCGCGATGGTCTCCGACGTCACCGAGCGGCGCCGCCTGCAGTCACGGCTGCGCCACCAGGCCGAGCACGACCCGCTCACCGGGCTGCCGAACCGCTCGCTGTTCTTCACCCGGCTCGAGTCCGCGCTCGCCGGCCCGTACGGCTCGCCCGCCCCGGTGGGGGTCTGCTACCTCGACCTCGACGGTTTCAAGGCCGTCAACGACACCCTCGGCCACGACGCGGGCGACCAGCTCCTGCGCACCGTCGCACACCGCCTCGACGCCGAGCTCCGCCCGGCCGGGCACACCGTCGCCCGGATGGGCGGCGACGAGTTCGTCGTACTGGTGGAGCGCTGCGCCGGCGTCGAGCAGCTGACCGCGGTCGCCGAGCAGGCGCTGGCGGTCGTCCGACGGCCGGTGCACGTGCGCGGCCGGGAGGTCGTGGTCTCGGCCAGCATCGGGATCGTCGACCGGCCGTTCGCGGTGGGCTCCGGCGCCGTCGGTGGCGAGGGGGCGGCCGAGCTGATGCAGGCCGCGGACACCACGATGTACTGGGCCAAGCGCGACGGCCGGGACCGGATCGCGGTGTTCGACCCGGCCCGTCACGCCAACGACGTGCACCTGTTCGAGCTGGCCGGGCGGATGCCGGGCGCTCTGGAGCGCGGTGAGTTCCACCTGGAGTACCAGCCGCTGGTGTCGCTGCACGACGGCTCGGTCGTCGGGGTGGAGGCGCTGGCCCGGTGGCGCACCGCCGACGGCGAGCGGCTCGGCCCGGACGTGTTCATCCCGCTGGCCGAGCAGACCGGGCTCATCGTGCCGCTCGGGCTGCTCCTGCTGGAGCGGGCCTGCACCGACGCCCGGTCCTGGGTGGACGCGGGCGCCGACGCCGGGCTCGTGCTCAGCGTGAACGTGGCGGGCCAGCAGCTGCGCAGGCCCGACGCCGTCGCCCGCATCGCCGACGTGCTGGAGCGGACCGGGTGGCCCGCGTCGTCGCTGCAGCTGGAGCTGACCGAGAGCGACCTCATGTCCGCCGCCGGGCGTCCGGTGCAGGCGCTGGAGGAGCTCTCGCGGCTCGGAGTACGGATCGCCATCGACGACTTCGGCACCGGCTACTCCAACCTGGTCTACCTGCACCGGCTCCCGGTGGACGTGCTCAAGCTGGCCGGGTCGTTCGTCACCGGGCGGGGCGGCCCCTGCCCGGACGACGACGGCGTCCCTCACGACGTCGACAGCCCGGTGATCCTCTCGGCGATGATCGAGCTGGCCCACACCCTGGGGCTGACCGTCGTCGCCGAGTCGGTGGAGACCGAGGGCCAGGCCCGGCGGCTGCACCAGCTGGGCTGCGACGTCGGTCAGGGCTGGCACCTGGGCTGCCCGGCCCCGGCCGCGGAGATCGCCGCCCGGCTCACCGCGGCCGGCGGCGACCCGGGGCTCAGCCCGCGGCGGCCCGCTCCCGGACCTCGTCGATGACGCGCTCGGCGCCCAGCACGCCGATCCCGACCATCCACGTCTCGTCGTCGACCTCGTGCACCGCGCCCGCGCGCACCGCGGGCAGCGGGCCCCACAGCCGTGCGACCGCGGCACGGGAGCCCGACGACGGGTCCTGCGCCCGGTCGGTGAAGAACACCACGTCGCCGTCGATGCTCCCGGCCAGCTCGGGGGCACTCTCGATCATCGAGTACTCGTTCCACGGACGGTCGCCGAGGTCGTAGCCCATCGCGGTGAGCACCGAACCGGAGAAGCTGCGGGGGCCGTAGAGCCGGAACGACTCCGGGCGGAACCGCACGATCGAGGCCGTCCGGCCGGGAGCGCCGACCTCGCGTCCGACCGTGACCGCGCGCTCGCGCCAGCCCGACAGCAGCTCCTCCATCCGGGGCCGGGCGTCGACGGCGTCGGCCGTCACCCGGGCCTGCTCCTCCCAGGCGGTGCCGCTGCCGACGGAGAACACCGTCGGAGCGATCCGGGACAGCTGGTCGTAGAGCGGACGGTGCCGGACCGCCGACCCGATGATCAGGTCGGGGCGCAGCCGGACGACCGCCTCCAGGTCCGGTTCGGCGATCAGCCCGGTGGGCTCGGTGCCGGTGAGCCGGTCCGCGAGGTAGGGCGGGTAGCCCGCGCCGGCGGCGGAGACGCTCGCGCCGACCGGGACGGTCCCGAGCGCGACCAGCGCGTCGAGGTGCGGGGAGTCGAGGACGACGACCCGGGCAGGCCGGGCGGGCAGGCGGGTCTCACCCATCGCGTGGGTCACGGTGTAGCCATCCGGCGCCTCGGGCCCGGGGCCGGAACCCGCACCGCAGCCGACGGCCGTCCCGAGTACCAGCAGCACCGCCACGAACCGGGCGAACGGTCTGATCATCACGAACCGAACATAGGCCAAGATTGAGGGTAGGCAACCCTCACGAACTCCCCCGGGTGAGTGTCGCCAGCCACTCCCCCACGGCGGACCCGAGCAGGTCGTGCTGCCGCTTCAGGCCGTGGTCGCCGTCGAGCAGGACGACCCGGCGGTCCGGACCGTCCCCGGGGACGCCGAAGCGGTCGTTGCGGCCCTGCACCACGAGCACCGGCACCCCGGCCGCCTCGAGCTCCGGGGCCCGCGTCCGCTCCGGGCGGCCCGGTGGGTGCAACGGGAAGGCCAGGCACAGCACCGCGGCGGCACCGGCCGTCGTCGCCGTGCGGCAGGCGACGCGCGCGCCGGAGCTGCGGCCGCCGACGACCAGCGGGCCGTCGTGGCCGGGCCGCACCGCCGCGACGACGGCGAGCCACGCCTCGTCGAGGTGCCCGGCCGGGGCGGGGGCCCGCCGGCCCGCCACCCGGTAGGGCTGCTCGACCAGGCCGACGTCGAACCCGGCGGCGGTGGCCGCCGCGGTCGCGGTGACCAGGTCGGGGGCGTCGACGCCGCCGCCCGCGCCGTGCCCGAGCAGCAGCAGCCCGCGCGGGGACCCCGCCCGGTGCAGGGTGACCCGGGCCGGGCCGCGCGGGGTGTCGACCTCGCGCGCCGCGGTCACGAGAGCAGGTCGAGCTGGATCGGCTCGGTCACCTGGTCGTCGGGGAGCCGGTCGAGCAGCTCGGGCGCGTTGTTGCGGACGTTGTTGACCTGCGGCGAGACCGGCCGGATGTCCAGGGTGGAGACCAGCTCCGGCGACGGCGGGACCAGCAGCCGGGTCACCCCCTCGTCGCCGGTGCCGCGGTCCGGGTCGAGCCAGTCCGACCAGTCGTCGGGGCGCAGCAGCAGCGGCATCCGGTCGTGCACCTGGGCCAGCGGGCCGACCGCCTCGGTGGTGAGCACGCAGGCGGTGACGAGCCCGTCGGGGTACTTCTCGGTCAGCTCGTCGCCCTGGGGGCGCCAGAACTCCCAGATGCCCGCCATCGCCATCGTGGCGCCGTCGGCGTAGTGGGTGAAGTACGGCTGCTTGGTCGGCTTGCCGGTTCCTCCCTGGGACTTCGGGACGGCGTCGTGGCGCTGCCACTCGTACCAGCCGTCCATCGGGAACAGGCAGCGCCGCGACGCGGCCGCGCGGCGGAACGCGGGCTTCTCGGTGATCGTCTCGGACCGGGCGTTCACCATCCGCGCACCCGCCGACGGGTCCTTCGCCCAGAACGGCACCAGCCCCCAGCGCACGGTGCGCAGCGACCGCTCGGTGGTGTCCCGGTCGGGTTCGCCGCTCTCGTCGCGGGGGTGGCGCTCGACCACCACGGTGATGTCCTTGGTCGGCGCCACGTTGTAGTCCGGACGCTGCGAGGTCTCCTGCGTCGCGTCGACGGCGTGGAACTCGTCGGCCAGGTCCGCGGGGGCCTTGGTGGAGGCGTAACGGCCGCACATGCGCCCCATCCTCCCACGTGGGGAAGGATGGAGGCGTGAGCAACTGGACCGCCCCCACGCCCGGGTCGCCGGTGACCGGCACCGTCACCGTCCCCGGGTCGAAGTCGGTGACCAACCGTGCGCTGCTGCTCGCCGGCTTGTCCGGCGGCGACGTCCGGGTCGACGGCGCCCCGCCCACCCGCGACACCGCGCTGATGACCGGGGCGCTCTCCGCGCTCGGCGTCCCGGTCACCACGCTCGGGGACACGGTGCAGATCGGCGCGCACCCCGGGCTGCGCGGCGGGACCCCCGAGGCGCCCGCCGAGGTCGACTGCGGGCTCGCCGGCACGGTCATGCGGTTCGTCCCCCCGGCCGCGGCGACGGCGTCCGGTGCGGTCCGCTTCGACGGCGACCCGCGCGCCCGGGAGCGCCCGATGGGCACCGTGCTGGACGCGCTGCGCGCACTCGGTGCCACCGTGTCCGACGACGGCGCCGCCGGCGCACTGCCGTTCGTGCTCGACGGCGGCCCGGTCCGGGGCGGCGAGGTCACGATCGACGCGTCGGCGTCGTCGCAGTTCGTGTCCGGGCTGCTGCTGTCCGGGTCGCTGTTCGAGCGCGGCGTGACCGTGGTCCACGAGGGCGCGCCGCTGCCGTCGCTGCCGCACATCGCGATGACCGTGGACATGCTGCGCGCCGCCGGGGTGGCCGTCGACGACACCGAGCCCGACACCTGGCGGGTCGAGCCCGGCCCGGTCGCGGCGCGGGACTGGTCGGTCGAGCCCGACCTGTCGAACGCCTCGGTGTTCCTCGCCGCGGCCGTCGTGACCGGCGGGCGGGTCACCGTGCGCGGCTGGCCTGCCGAGACCACCCAGCCCGGCGTCGACGTCCTGCCGGTCCTGGAGCAGTTCGGCGCCACGGTCACGCACACCGCCGACGGCCTCACCGTGACCGGACCGGACCGGCTCGCCGGTGTCGACGTCGACCTGCACGACGCGGGCGAGCTCGCCCCCACCGTCGCCGCGGTCGCCGCGCTGGCCTCGGGCACCTCGCGGCTGCGCGGGATCGGGCACCTGCGGGGCCACGAGACCGACCGGCTCGCCGCCCTCGCCACCGAGATCACCGCGCTCGGCGGTGCCGTCACCGAGACCGAGGACGGCCTGGTCATCGAGCCGAAGCCGCTCACCGGGCGATCCGACCGGCCGTGGGGCGCCTACGCCGACCATCGGATGGCGACCGCGGGCGCGATCATCGGGCTGGTGGTGCCGGGCGTCGAGGTCGACGACGTCGCGAGCACCGACAAGACCATCCCGGACTTCCCGGGGCGGTGGGCGGCGCTGGTCGGGAACTGACATGCCCCGCGACATCAGCAGGCTCGACGAGTCCGACGTCCGTGTCCGCCCCGGACGGCGCGGGAGCAGGCCGCGCAGCAAGCGCAGGCCCGCACACGCCGACGCGACCCGCGCGATGGTCACCGCCGTCGACCGGGGACGGTGGACCTGCGCGGTCGACGCCGACCCGGGCCTGCCCCAGGTCGTCGCCATGCGGGCCCGCGAGCTGGGCCGGACGCCGGTCGTCGTCGGGGACCGGGTGGACCTCGTCGGGGACCTGTCCGGTGAGCCGGACACCCTCGCCCGGATCGTGCGGGTCGCCGAGCGTGACACCGTGCTGCGCCGCACCGCCGACGACACCGACCCCTACGAGCGGATCGTCGTCGCGAACGCACAGCGGCTGATCGTGGTCACCGCCGTCGCCGACCCGGTGCCGCGCAGCGGGTTCGTCGACCGCTGCCTGGTCGCGGCCTTCGCCGGTGGGCTGCAGCCGGTGCTGTGCCTGACCAAGTCCGACCTCGCCGACCCGGAGCCGTTCGCGGCGCAGTACCGCGAGCTCGGCGTGCCGGTGCTGGTGACCGGGCGCTCGGAGTCCGGGCCTCCGTCCGGGCTGGACGCGCTGCGCGAGGAGCTGTCCGGGCGGCTGTGCGCACTGGTCGGGCACTCCGGGGTCGGCAAGTCCACCCTGGTCAACGCGATCGTCCCGGCCGCCGAGCAGGCCACCGGGGTCGTGTCGGGTGTCGGGAAGGGACGGCACACGACCACCGCCGCGCTCGCGTTCCCGCACGCCGACGGCTGGGTCGTCGACACCCCCGGGGTGCGCTCGTTCGGGCTCGCGCACGTCGGTGCGGACGACGTCGTCGCCGCGTTCGGCGACCTGGCGACCGCGATCGAGGACTGCCCGCGCGGCTGCGGGCACCTCGGGCCGCCCGCCGACCCGGAGTGCGCACTGGACGACCTGGTCGCCTCCGGCGCACTCGCAGCAGGCAGACTCGAGGCGTTGCGCCGCGTGCTGGTGGCGCTGGCGAGCGACAGGTTCTGACCATCACGACGACGGCCGGGGAGCGGGTAGTGCCGGGACGGCGCGCGATGACGCTGCTGCTGTGCGGGGCGGTGCTGGTGCCCGGGCTGACCGGCTGCGCCTGGCCCGGTTCCCTCGGTGACACCCCCGCACCGCCCGCCGCCGCGCCCGCCGCGCTGCCGAAGTACTACGACCCGGCGCCGCTGATCACCGACGTCCGGGCCCGTACCCGGCTCGACGGCGGCTCGACGCTGTCGGTGGCGGGCACCCTGACCCACGACGGCACGACCGTCCCGGTGACCGGCGACGGCGCCCTGCGGGTCGGCCAGGACGGGGACGCCCCCGCGGTGCGGCTGCTGCTGCGCTCCGGCCCGTCCGGCGCGGTCGCCCGGAGCACGGAGCTCATCCGGATCGACGGCCGGACCTGGCTGCGCCCCGGCGACCGCGGCTGGGGCGAGGCCGGCCGGGTGGCGCTGCCCCCGGAGCAGATGTCCCACGCGACGCTGGCCGCGAACGTCGCCGCCGGACTGGACCCGCTGGGGGCGGTCGCGCGCTACCCGGACGCGGTGCTCGTCGCCGAGGCCGCCGACGACGCCGTCGACGGCACCCCGGCCGTGCACTACACACTGGTCGTCGACCTGGTCCGGGCCGCGGCGACCGAGACCGACCCGGCGCGCCGCACGGCGCTGCAGGCCCAGCAGCGGGCCGGGCTGACCCGGCTGAGCGCGGAGATCTGGGTCGACGCCGAGCGCAGGCCGCTGCGCAGCCGGGTCCGCCAGCAGCTCCCCGACGGCGCGGCGCTCGACGTCCTCGTCCGCTACGACGGCTGGGGCGCCCCGATCACCATCGAGCCGCCGGTCCGCGGCTGACCCGGGTCCTCAGCGGCGGAACGCCAGGTCCAGGCCGTCGACCGGCCAGGTGCAGCGGTAGAGCCGCCCCCACCCCGACGAGGTGACCCACGCCTCGCGCGACCCGGCGCCGGCGAAGCAGATGTTCGTGACGTGCGGGTCGTGCTCGGGCGGCGCGACGGTGCCGAGCAGCTCCCCGGCCGGGGACAGCACGCTGACCTCGCCGGAGACCAGGGTGGCCACGCAGACGTTCCCGTCGCCGTCGACGGCGAGCGAGTCGAGGTTGCGGAACCCGGCGAAGCCGTGCAGCAGCCGGGCGTCGCCGGGGCCGGGCGGGCCGGGCAGCTCCGGCGGCGCGGCGAGCGCGCCGGGTCCGGTCACCGCCCAGCACCAGACACGGCCGGTGGCGGTCTCGGCGACGTAGAGCCGTGACCCGTCCGGGGACAGTCCCACGCCGTTCGGGGTCATGAGCGGGTGCACGACCTCGGTGAGCGCCGAGCCGTCGGGACGGGCGTGGTACAGCCCGCCGAGGTCGACCTCGCGGGGGCGGCGCTTGCCGAGGTCGGTGAACCAGAAGGTGCCGTCGGCGGCGAAGACGATGTCGTTGGGGCCGCGCAGGCCGTCGTGGAGCACCGTGGAGCGGCCGGTGTCGGGGTCGACGCGCAGGATCGCGCCGCCGCGGTAGTCCTCGGGCTGGTTGCCCGGGTACACGGTGCCGTCGGGGCGGGTGTGCCAGGTGAAGCCGCCGTTGTCGCAGACGTAGACGGCGCCGTCCGGGCCGATCGCGGCGCCGTTCGGGCCACCCCCGGTCTCGGCGACGGTGACGTGGCCGCCGTCGGGCAGCACCCGGGTCAGCCGCCCGGCCGCGATCTCGACCACGAGCACCGACCCGTCGGACAGCGCCACCGGGCCCTCCGGGAACGCGAGCCCCCGGGTCACCTCGTGCAGCTGCGGCGCGACGAACGCCATACCGGCCTCCGATCCGGGTTACGGTCCGGGGCATGAGCGAGCGCGTCCGGACCACCGTGGACGACGGCGTCGCCGAGGTGCGGCTCACCCGCCCGGAGCGCCGCAACGCCCTCGACGTCGCCCAGTTCACCGCGATCGTGCACGCCGCGGAGGCGCTGCGCGACCGCACGGACGTCCGCGCGGTGGTCCTCTCGGCGGACGGGCCGGACTTCTGCGCCGGGCTGGACCGCGACATGTTCCGCGCGATGCGCTCCGGTGAACGGCTCTCGGCCACCGCCGAGCTGCCCCCGCCGCGCGAGGGCTCCCCGGCGCACGCGACCGGGCAGCGCGCCGCCCACGTCTGGGCCGAGCTGGACGTGCCGGTGATCGCCGCCGTGCAGGGGCACGCGCTGGGCGGCGGGCTGCAGATCGCGCTGGGGGCGGACCTGCGGATCGTCGCGCCCACCGCGACGCTGTCGGTGCTGGAGATCGTGTGGGGCCTGGTGCCCGACATGGGCGGCACGCTGCTGCTGCCGCAGCTGGTCGGGCGCGACGTCGCCCGCGACCTGACCTTCACCGGGCGCACGGTGTCCGGCACCGAGGCCGTCGCGCTGGGGCTCGCGACCCGTACCGCCGAGGTCCCGCGGGCGGCCGCGCTGGCGACCGCGCACGAGATCGCCGCCCGCAACCCGCACGCCGTGCGTGCGGCGAAGCGGCTGCTCGCGGCGCCGCGCCCACCCGCCGAGCAGCTCGCCGCCGAGCAGACCGAGATCGGTGCGCTGATCGCGAGCCCGAACCAGCGCGAGGCCGTGACCGCGCGGCTGGAGGGGCGGGACCCGGTGTTCGCCGATCCCGCGCCGGGGCCGCCGGGGACGGGCTGACCGCCCGCCGGGGCTCAGCCCAGCTCGACGAGGAACGGCAGCTCGGTGCCGTCGTACCAGGCCAGCTCGTGGTCCTCGGCCTCGCCGACGAGGAACTCGGCGTCCATGTCGCCCAGGTCGGCCTTGTCGACCGCGCCGGCCGCCTCCCGGACGGCGTGCTCGGCCTCCGGCAGGTCCACGTGCACGGCGGCGATCTTCGACACCGGGACCGGGCCGGTCACCCGGACCGCGCCGTCGTCGAGGTCGGGGCGCAGGGTGACGTCGTCGGTGTCGGCCGACACCACGACCCGGCGGGCGGGGGTGTCGTCCTCGCCCAGCCCGAACTCGACCGAGAGCAGCCGCAGCGACGCCCGCGCCGCCTCGTTCATCGCGGCGTACTCGAGCTCCTCGTCGTCGCCCGCGGTGTAGGACTCCCGCAGCTTCGGGGTGAGTGCGAACGCGGTGCCGCCCAGCGGCTCGAAGTTCCCGGTCTTCACCGTGCGGGCCAGCATCGGCCAGGTCGCGGGGAGGTAGATCCTCAACGGTCGTCTCCTCTGACGGGTGTCATCGGTGTCTGTCGCAGTGTCTCGAGGAGCTCCTCGAGTGACTCGTCCACCATCCCGGCGAGCACCTCCAGGTCGCCCATGGCGTCCCTGTCCCCGTTCAGCCCGTAGTACACGCCACCGTCGTAGCTGGTCAGGCCGATGGAGACGGCCTGGCCCTTCGCCAGCGGCACCACCGGGAACATCTCCAGCATCCGCGCCCCGGCCGCGTAGAGCGGGAACTGCGGGCCGGGCACGTTGGTCACGACCAGGTTGAAGAAGTGCCGGGCCATGCCGTTCGCGGCGCGGGCGCCGACGGCGTGCAGCGTCGGCGGGGCGAACCCGCCGATCCGCACCAGCGTGTCGGCGCCGACGGCGTCGCCGGTGTCGGTGTGCTCGCGCATCTGGTGGGTGACCTGGTGCAGCCGCACCAGCGGGCTCGGCTCGCCGACGGGCAGGTCCACCAGGAACGACGCCACCCGGTTCCCGAGCGACCCGCCGGTCGCCGAGCTGGGCACGTCGCCCTCCCCGCGCACCGACAGCGGCACCAGCGCCCGCACCGACGACGACCCGGCGACCGGCTCGCCGCGCGACATCAGCCAGGTGCGCAGGGCACCGGCGATGACGGCGAGCACCACGTCGTTGACATCGCAGCCGTAGGCGGCGCGGACCTTGCGGTAGTCCTCCAGGTCGGTGCGGGCCATCGCGAACCGGCGCTGGGTGGAGATCTCGGCGTTCAACGGGAGCCCGGGCGCGCGGCGGCCCGCGGTGCGGGCCATGTTCAGGACCTTGCCCGCGGCCCCGGCGAGCTTGCCGACGGTGGCCAGCGCGTCGCCCGCGGCGACCCGGACGTTGTCCACGATCTCGGTGGGGCGGGTGACGGCCTCGGAGATCGCGTCGAGCACGAGCTGGCCGTCGGTCGGCTCCGGGCGCGGCATCCACAGCTCGTCCGGGGTGTCCCGCGGCTCGGCGGACACGTCCAGGATGACCTGTCCGATGTCGATGGCGGAGATCCCGTCGACCATCGCCTGGTGGGTCTTGGTGAGGATCGCGACGCGTCCGCCGTCGCCGCCGCCGTCCGCTGCGGGGGCGAGGCCCTCGATGAGGTACATCTCCCACAGCGGGCGGGTGTGGTCCAGCGGGCGGGACATCAGGCGCCCGACCAGCTCGGTCAGCTGCTCCTCGCTGCCCGGACGGGGCAGCGCGGACCGGCGCACGTGGTAGGCGATGTCGAACTCGGGGTCGTCGACCCACACCGGGCGTGCGAGGTTGCCCGGGACGTGGCGGACCTTCTGCCGGTAGCGCGGCACCAGCGCGATGCGCTGCTCGATGAGCTCGACCAGCCGGTCGTAGTCGAAGCCGTCGTCGGGGCGGTCGAACACGGCGACCCCGCCGACGTGCATCGGTGTGGTCGCCTCCTCCAGGTACAGGAAGGACGCGTCGAGTGCGGAGAGCCGGGACGGCATGGCCGCGATCCTACGTGCGACGCTTCTCCCCGTGAGCGATGCAGGTGCGGTCTCCCCGAAGGACCGGTTCATCACGGTCTACGGCCGCAAGCCCGTCCTGGAGGCGCTGGCCGACCCCGACCTGGAGGTCGACAAGATCGTGCTGGCCGACACGGTGCGCGGTGGCGGCGAGCGCGAGATCACCGCGGCCGCCCGCGGCCGCGGGGTGCCGGTGCAGCGCGCGACCGCGCAGCGGGTGAAGGTGCTGGCCGGCAACGGCCGCCACGACCAGGGTGTGCTGGCCGACGTCGTCGCCCCGCGGATGTCGCCGCTGGAGCACTTCCTGTCCGATCTGGGCACCCGGCGGCCGGCGTCGGTGCTGGTCCTCGACGCCGTCACCAACCCGTCGAACGTCGGGATGATCCTGCGCAGCGCGACGGCCGCCGGTCTGGACGGCGTGCTGCTGCCCCGCCGCGGGGTGCCCGCCATCGACCCGCTGGTGATCAAGGCGTCGGCCGGGGTGGCGTTCGCCGCGCCGGTGCTGCGCTGCGCCACCGCCACCGAGGGCGTCGACCTCATGCACGCCGCCGGGTTCGGGGTGTTCGGGCTCGACGCCGGCGGCGACTCGCTGCTGGAGGCGTCGCTCCCGCCCCGGGTCGCACTGGTGCTGGGCAACGAGACCGACGGCCTGACCGAGGACGTCCGTTCCCGGCTCGACGGGATCCTCTCGCTGCCGATGTACGGCGGGGTGGAGTCGCTCAACGTCGCCTCCGCCGGCGCCGTCGCCGCCTACGAGCTGCTGCGCCGACGCTGACCGGTCACTTAGTGTCGGGGCGATGGTGCGCCGTCGCATTCCCCGCCCGTCCGAGCTGGCGCCGCTGCTGCGGCCGGCTCCGTTCACCCTGGACCGCACGGCGGCCCGGCTCGCCCGCGCGTCGAGCATCGGTGACCTGCGCGAGCTGGCGCGGCGGCGCGCGCCGCGGGCCGTGTTCGACTACACCGACGGGGCCGCCGAGGACGAGGTGAGCCTGCGCCGGGCCCGCGAGGTGTGGGCCTCGGTGGAGTTCTCGCCGACCGTGCTCACCGACGTCTCGCGGGTGGACACCGGCCGGGACATCCTGGGCGGTCGCTCGTCGCTGCCGTTCGCGCTGGCCCCGACCGGCTTCACGCGGATGATGCACACCGCGGGCGAGCGCGCGGTCGCCGCCGTCGCCGCGCGGGCCGGGATCCCCTACGCGCTCTCGACGATGGGCTCGACGACGATCGAGGGCGTCGCCGAGGCCGGGCGCGGCGGGCGGCACTGGTTCCAGCTCTACCTGTGGCGCGACCGCTCGGTCGCCCACGAGCTCGTCTCCCGGGCGCGGGAGGCCGGATACGACACGCTGCTGCTCACCGTGGACACCCCGGTCGGCGGCAACCGGCGCCGCGACGCCCGCAACGGCCTGTCCATCCCGCCCGCGCTGTCGCTGCGGACCTTCGTCGACGGCGCCCGCCACCCCCGCTGGTGGTTCGACCTGCTCACCACCGAGCCGCTGACGTTCGAGTCGCTCGCCGCGGGCGGCGGCAGCCCCTACGAGGTGATCAACCGGGTGTTCGACCCGGCGCTGACCCTCGACGACGTCACCTGGCTGCGCGGGGCCTGGCCCGGGAAGCTGGTGGTCAAGGGCGTCCAGTCGGTCACCGACGCCCGCCGTGTCGCCGACGCGGGCGCCGACGGCGTGCTGCTGTCCAACCACGGCGGACGGCAGCTGGACCGGGCCCCGGTGCCCGCCGAGCTGATCGAGCCGGTGGTGCAGGAGCTCGGCGACGACGCGGAGGTCCTGGTGGACACCGGGATCACCCACGGCGGCGACGTCGTCGCCGCCGTCGCGCTCGGCGCCCGCGCGGCGCTGGTGGGCCGCGCCTACCTGTACGGGCTGATGGCCGGTGGCGAGGCCGGGGTGTCCCGCGCGGTGGAGATCCTGCGCGCCGAGGTGGAGCGGACGATGCAGCTGCTCGGCGTCACCCGGGTGGACGACCTCCGCCCGGAGCACGCCCGGCTCCGCTCGGCGACCGGCGGCCACCATCACCCGAACGAGCGACGGCCCGGCACTGCGCCCCGGCGCTGACGGGGCCAGCATGGGGCGCATGAGTTTCCTGGACAAGGCCAAGGAACTGCTCGGCAAGCACGACGACAAGGTCGACCAGGCCCTGAACAAGGTCGGCGACGCGGCCAAGCAGAAGTACGGTCACGACGCTCAGATCGACACCGCGACCAAGTTCGCCCGCGAGCGGACCGGTACCGGTGACACCGCCGCGCCGCCGCCCCCCGGTCAGCCGGGTCCGGACGGCCAGGCCCCGCCGCCGCCCGCGCCGGGTCAGGCCCCGCCGCCGCCCCCGCAGCAGTAAGCAGGGCACGACCGGTCCGGCCACCGCCGGGCTGCCCACGAGGCGCCGTCCGCACGCTGCGGGCGGCGCCTCCGCATGTCCGGGGCGCCCCGGCTGCGCCGCGGGTCGCCCGGGCTCAGTCGCGGGCGGGCACCCCGAGCAGGACCTCCAGCTCGCCGAGGGTGGTCTCGGCTCCGGTGTGGAGCACCCCGACCGCCCCGGCCGCGGCGGCGCCGCGCACGCACGCCCCCATGTCGTCGACGACGACGCAGTCCCCCGCGGGCAGGCCCAGCTCCGCCGCGGCGGCGGCGAAGGAGTCCGGGCTCGGCTTGCGGGCCCCGCGGACCGCACCGAGGAGCACCGTGCCGAACGCGGCGGCGACCTCGTCGGGCACCGCGTGCGCGCCGGAGAACAGCGCGGTGCGGATCCCCGCGGCCGCGGCGCGACGGGCGTAGGCGAGCAGCAGGGCCCCGTCGGCGGGGTCGTCGAGCACCCCGCCGTAGTCGACGATCAGGCCACGCAGGGTCCGGGTGTCCGCCACCCGGCCGACGGTACCGAGTGTCGCCGCCTCCCGGGGCGCGCCGCGGCTCGGTGCTGCTGCTTCGCCGCCCGACCGCCGCGGCTCGGTGCTGCCGCTTCGCCGCCCGACCGCCGCGGCTCGGTGCTGCCGCTTCGCCGCCCGACCGCCGCGGCTCAGTCGAGGGCCCGGCGCAGGAAGCCGCGGATCCCCAGCAGGGTGAACAGCACGATCGCCGCCACCGGGACGAGCACGCACACCCACAGCGGGATGTGCGGGACCTGCGGCACCAGCGACGCGCGGATCCCCTCGCTGACGTAGGTCAGCGGATTCACCGCCGACAGCACCTGGAACCAGCGCAGGTCGGCCAGGGTGAGCCACGGGTACTGCACCGAGCCGGTGAACAGCAGCGGCGTGAAGATCACCGCGAACAGGATGTTGATCCGCCGCGGCGGCACCGCGGTGCCGATGGTGAGCCCCATCGCCGCACCGAGCAGGCTCCCGAGCACCACCATCAGCAGCGCGGGGGCCAACCCCTCGACCGGCCACCGGATGTCGATCATCGCGAAACCGATGGGCACCATCAGCAGACTGGCGAGCAGGCCGCGCAGCCCCGCGAAGGCGATCTTCTCGACGGCGACGGCCCACACGGGCATCGGTGCGAGCAGCCGGTCGTCGATCTCCCGCGTCCAGGACAGCTCGAACACCAGCGGCAGCGTCACCGCCTGCAGGGCCCCGAACATCGCGTTCAGCGCGATCAGGCCGGGCAGCATGATCTGCCCGTACTCGGGCGACACGAAGCCGCCGCGGCCGAGAACCACGACGAAGACCAGCAGGAAGAAGAACGGCTGCACCAGCGTCTGGGCGAGGAACGACGGCAGCTCCCGGCCGGTGACGAACAGGTCGCGGCGCAGCACCGCCAGGAAGGCACGCCCGGTCATCGCAGGTCCCTGCCCGTCAGGTCGATGAACACGTCCTCCAGCGTCGCCTGCCCCAGACTGACGTCGCGCACCGTGGCGCCGTGCCGCCCGAGCAGGTCGACGGCCGGCGCCAGCAGCGCCGCCGGCTCCGCGGTGACCGACAGCCGGAACGCCGACACGGTGCCGTTCTCCCCCGGGCCGCGGCCCGGCGGGGTCTCGGCACGCGCGACACCGCCCAACCCGGCCAGCGCCACGCGCAGCGTCTCCGCCGCACCGGGCCCGTGGTCGGCGACGATCTCGACGGTCGCGCTGCCCGGCAGCGACCGGACCAGCGCGTCCGGGGTGTCCAGCGCGAGCAGCCGCCCGTGGTCGACGATCCCGATCCGGTCCGACAGCTTGTGCGCCTCGTCCATGTCGTGGGTGGTGAGCACGACGGTCACGCCCTCGTCGCGCAGCCCGCTGATCTGGTCGTGGACGAACAGCCGGGCCTGCGGGTCCAGGCCGGTCGAGGGTTCGTCGAGGAACAGCACCTCCGGGGAGTGCATGAGCCCGCGGGCGATCATGACGCGCTGGGCCTGGCCGCCGGACAGGTCGTCGGCGACGGCCTTCGCCTTGTCCGTCAGCCCCATCCGTTCCAGCAGCTCGTCGGCGCGGCGGTTGCGCTCCGCCCGCCCGACGCCGTGGTAGGCGGCGTGGAAGACCAGGTTGTCGCGGACACCGAGGGAACGGTCCAGGTTCTGGCGCTGCGGGACGACGGCCAGCTTCGCGCAGACGGCGACGGCGTCGGCACGCACGTCGAGCCCGGCGACCCGGGCCGTGCCCGAGGTCGGCACCACGCGGGTCGTCAGCACGCCGACGGTCGTGGTCTTCCCGGCGCCGTTGGGCCCGAGCAGCCCGAACACCTCACCCTCGGCCACCGAGAACGACAGGCCGTCGACGGCGTTGCCCTTCGCCTTCGGGTACCGCTTCACCAGGTCGACCACCTCGACCGCGGTCCGTCCCATCGCACTCCCCCGCCGATCACGTCACGTCGGGCCGATCCTGCTCCAGGTCGGCGATCACCGCGAGCAGGTAGGCGCGGACGGCGTCGTCGAGCCCGTCCGCCGGCTCCCGCAGCCACGGTCCGCGCCCGTCGGGGCGGGCGTCGCGCCACCGGTCCCGCCCGGCGTCGGTGAGCGCGACGAGCCGTACCCGCCGGTCCGCCGGGTCCCCGCGGCGGGCCACCAGCCCCGCCGCCTCCAGCGCGTCGACGACCGGGGTCAGGCTGGTCGGGGCGACCCGGACCCGGGCGGCGAGCTCGCGCTGGGCCAGTCCGCCGCACCGCTCCAGCACGTCGAGGACGGCGAACCCGGTGACACCGAGGCCGTGGCCCCCGGTCCGCCGCCGGCGTTCGGCGAGCACCGCCGCCCCGGCCCGGACGACGAGGTCGGCCAGCGACTCCGCGGGGCCGTCCACCGGGTCGGGAGCGGCGACGAGGCGGGGCGGGGTGAGGTCGATGCGTCCCGGTGGGCGGGGTGCGGGCATCGCGGGAGGGTAGGACGCGGCGGGGCCCGGCGGGGGCGGTCGGGCGGGGCCGGTCGCGTTCGTGAACACCGGCCCCACCGGAGGGCGGCTCACGACCGCGGCTCAGGCGCCGCTCGCCTCCGTGGCTCCGTCGGGGCGCCGGACCACGCCGGCCGCACGTGCGCCCCCGGACCGTGCGGCACCGGACCGTGCGGCACCGGACGATCCGGTGGCGAATCCGGGTCGGGCCCCGTCGCGGCCACCGGGACCGTCGCAGTCTGGCGCCGTGACCACGACGACGACCGGCACCGCCCCGGCGGGGGGCACCTCCGGCCCGCGGACCGACACCACTCCCGGCACACGGGCCGCGCCCGCGCCACCGCCTCCCGGGAACCGGGCCCGTCCCGCCCCGGTTGCGGCCGGCCACGCGCGGCACGCGTCCTCGCGGGTGGGGACGGCGGCGCCCGCCGTCGCCCCGGCACCGGGCGCCGACACCGGTGCCGTCGACGTGTTCGGGTCCCCGGTCACGTCCGCGCAGGCCGGGGCCGTCGACGGGCAGGCTCCGCCGCCGCCCGGCCCCGGCGCGCTCCTGGTCCGCACCCCCGCCGAGGTGCCGGAACCGCTCGCACCGGGGGTCGTCGTCGTCCTGCCGGGTGGGTTCCGGATGTCCTCCGGACCGGCGCCCGCACCGCGCGGGGCGGTCCGCCCCGTCCCGGCGCCGACGGTGCCCGAGGAGACCTCCCCGGCCGACGCCGAGCGGGTCCGGGCCCCGGCCCACGAGATCGTCCGGCTGCTGACCGAGGTGCTCGCCGGGCGCCGCCCGCCGGACGGGGTCACCGCCGTCACCACCCCGGCGGTGCGCCGCTACCTGACCGCGGCCCGGATCGTGCACCCGGCGCGCCCGCCCCGTGGCCGCCCGGGCCCCGGGGGACGGGTCGGTGCCCCCGGTTGCGGGAGCCCGGGCGGCTCGACCGCACGCCGGGCGCCGCGGGTGCACCTCGGTCTGCCTCGGCCGGACGTCGCCGAGGTCTGCGCGACCGTCAGCGTCGCCGGGCGGGTGCGTGCCCTGGCGCTGCGGCTGGACCGGGCGCCGGACGGCCGGTGGCTCGCCACCGCCGTCCGGCTCGTGTGAGGCGCGACGCGGCCGAGCCCGGCCGGCGGCGCCCGGAGCTCAGCGCCGCCGGCGGGCCTTCTCCGCGCGGCGCCGCTCGGCGCGGTTGACGCCGTCGTCGCCGTTCGGGGACGCCCCGTGGCCACGGGCCGGGACCTGGTGACGACCGGTACGACCGGTGCCCGGGGCGGCCGCCCCGCCCTCGCCGCGACGCGCGACCCCGCCGTCCTCGCCCGGGCCGCTGTACTGCAGGTTCTGCGGCGGGCTGGTGCGGAACAGGTTCGGCAGGACCACGGTGGACTCGGCGGGGTCCTCGGCCGGGACCCGGCGTACGACCGGGATCTCGGTCGTCTCCGGCTCGGCCTCCTGGACGGGGGCGGCCGGCTGCTGCACCTGGACGACGACGTTGAACAGGTGCCCGATCGTCTCCTCCTTGATGCCCTCGAGCATCGCGGAGAACATGTCGAAGCCCTCGCGCTGGTACTCGATCACCGGGTCGCGCTGGGCCATGGCCCGGAGCCCGATGCCCTCCTTGAGGTAGTCCATCTCGTAGAGGTGCTCGCGCCACTTGCGGTCGATGACCTGCATCAGGACCTGGCGCTCGAGCTCGCGCATCCCGCCCTGGGCGCCGATCAACGCGTCGATCTCGGCCTCGCGCCGGGCGTACGCGGCCTCGGCGTCGGCGAGGATGACCCGCTCGAGCTCCTCGGCCGACAGGTCGTCGATGTCGTCGGCGACGGTGCGCCAGTCGAGCTGGATGGGGTACAGGCCCTTGACCGCGGTCCACAGCTTCTCGAGGTCCCAGTCCTCGGAGTAGCCCTCGGCGGTGGCGCCGGCGACGTAGGCGTGGATGACGTCCTCGAGCATGTTGCGGGTCTGGCGCTGCACGTCCTCGCCGTCGAGGACCCGGCGGCGCTCGTCGTAGATGACCTTGCGCTGCTGGTTGAGCACCTCGTCGTACTTGAGGACGTTCTTGCGGATCTCGAAGTTCTGCTGCTCGACCTGGGTCTGCGCGCTGCGGATCGCGCGGGTGACCATCCCCGCCTCGATCGGCACGTCGTCCGGCAGGTTGAACCGGTTCATGATCGACTCGACGACCTGGCCGTTGAACCGGCGCATCAGCTCGTCGCCGAGGGACAGGTAGAAGCGGGACTCGCCCGGGTCGCCCTGACGGCCGGACCGGCCGCGCAGCTGGTTGTCGATGCGGCGGGACTCGTGGCGCTCGGTGCCGAGCACGTAGAGCCCGCCCGCGGCGCGGACCTCGTCGGCCTCGGCCTTGACCTGCTTGCGCATGCGGTCGAGCACCGCGTCCCACGCGGCCTCGTACTGCTCACGGGTCTCGACCGGGTCCAGGCCCTGGCTGCGCAGCTCCAGGTCGGCGAGGAACTCGGGGTTGCCGCCGAGCATGATGTCGGTACCGCGACCGGCCATGTTCGTGGCGACGGTGACGGCGCCCGCGTGCCCGGCCTGGGCGATGATCTGTGCCTCACGCGCATGGTTCTTCGCGTTGAGCACCTCGTGCGGCACCCCGCGGCGCAACAGCAGCGTCGCCAGGTACTCGGACTTCTCGACGCTCGTCGTACCGATCAGGACCGGCTGGCCCTTCTCGTGCTTCTCGGCGATGTCGTCGGCGACCGCCTCGAACTTCGCGGGCTCGGTCTTGTAGATCAGGTCGGCCTGGTCGGCGCGCACCCGCGGCCGGTTCGGCGGGATCGAGACGACCGACATCTTGTAGATCTCGTGGAGCTCGGCGGCCTCGGTCTGGGCCGTACCGGTCATGCCGGCGAGCTTGTCGTAGAGCCGGAAGAAGTTCTGCAGCGTGATCGTCGCCAGGGTCTGGTTCTCCGGCTTGATCTCGACGCCTTCCTTGGCCTCGATCGCCTGGTGCATGCCCTCGTTGTAGCGACGGCCGGCGAGCACACGACCGGTGAACTCGTCGACGATCAGGACCTCACCGTCGTTGACGATGTAGTCCTTGTCCTTCTTGAACAGCTCCTTGGCCTTGACCGCGTTGTTCAGGTAGCCGACCAGCGGGGTGTTCGCGGACTCGTAGAGGTTGTCGATGCCGAGCTGGTCCTCGATCAGCGCGACACCCTCCTCGGTGATGCCGACGGTGCGCTTGCGCTCGTCGACCTCGTAGTGGATGTCCTTGGACAGTATCGGCGCGAGCCGCGCGAACTCCTGGTACCAGCGGGCGCTCTGCTCGGCCGGGCCGGAGATGATCAGCGGCGTGCGGGCCTCGTCGATGAGGATCGAGTCCGCCTCGTCGACGATGGCGAAGTTGTGCCCGCGCTGGACCATGTCGGCGGTGTTCCACGCCATGTTGTCGCGCAGGTAGTCGAAACCGAACTCGTTGTTCGTGCCGTACGTGACGTCGCAGGCGTACTGCTCGCGGCGTTGCGCCGGGGTCATCTCCGACAGGATCACGCCGACGGTGAGACCGAGCCAGCGGTGGATGCGGCCCATGGTCTCGGAGTCGCGCTTGGCGAGGTAGTCGTTCGTGGTGACCACGTGCACGCCGTCGCCGGGCAGCGCGTTGAGGTAGACGGCCAGCGTCGAGGTCAGGGTCTTGCCCTCACCGGTGCCCATCTCCGACACGTTGCCCATGTGCAGCGCACCGGCACCCATCAGCTGCACGGTGAACGGACGCTGACCCAGCGTGCGCCGGGCGGCCTCGCGCACGGTGGCGAAGGCCTCGGGCAGCAGCTCGTCGAGCGACTCGCCGTCGGCGTGGCGACGGCGGAACTCGTCGGTCTTGGCGCGCAGCTGCGTATCGGTGAGGCCCTCGAAATCGGGCTCCAGTCCGTCGATGTGCGCGGCGATCTTCGCGAGCCGCTTCACCAGCTTGGTCTCGCCGGCCCGGAGGAGTCGACTCAGGAAGGGCACTGCCGACCTCATTCACGTCGCGGTCAGGTCACGGGGCCCCACCACGGTCTCCGCGCACGCCCGGCACCCGGTCGGCGCCGTGAACGGCACCGGCGCGGCACCGGCGCGGCGCGGCGGGCGGACCCCGCCGACCATGGTACGGGCACGCCGTGGCAGGTCCGCGCCGCGGCGGGGACAGCTCACCCCGTCGCGGCGCGGCCACCGCCGGTCGTGTGCCGTCAGCCGTCGAGCCGGATCACGCCGTAGTCGTAGCCGCGGCGGCGGTAGACGACCGAGGCGCGACCGGTGTCACTGCAGGAGAACAGGTAGAAGTCGTGACCGACGAGCTCCATGCGCGAGAGCGCCTCGTCGACGGTCATCGGGGTGGCCGGGTGGGTCTTCTCGCGCACGATCCGACCGGGCCGGTACTCGGCCTCCCACTGCTCCTCCAGCCGGAGCAGCTCGTCGTCGGTCAGCGACTCGTCGTGGCTGCGCGGTGCCGGGATGGTGTCGGTGACGGGAGGGGCCGCTTCCATCAGCGCGACGGCCGAGGCGTCGGCGGCGGCGCGGGAGGCGGCCACGCGGTCGCGGCGGCTGGGCTTGCGGCGGTCGTGGGAGCGGCGCAGCCGTTCGGCGAGCTTGCCGACGGCCATGTCGAGCGCGGCGTAGAAGTCGGCGGCGGAGGCCTCGGCGCGGGCGACGGCTCCGCAGCCGCCGCGCCCGGTGATCTCGACGCGCTGGCAGGACTTCTGCTGACGGCGGTTCGGCTCGTGGAAGAGCTCCACCTCCATTCCGACGATCTTGTGGTCGTGGCGTTCCAGGCGGCTGAGCTTGTCCTGGACCAGGCCACGGAAGTGCTCCGGCACCTCGACGTTCCGGCCGGTGACGACGATCTCCACTCGAACATCCCTCGCTTCAGTCGTGCTGAACCCGGGACCCGACGACGGCCCCGGGGGGTGGACTCGCGGTCGTTCCTCCTGATGTGGTATTGGTCGGAGTTCAGCGGACGTTATCGGGAAATCCGCCTCCGGGACAGGTCGTTCGCCGACCCGTCGGGTGGACACCCTGGTGCCATCCGACGCGGTGTGCGACGACCCTGCGGCACCCGGGTGACCCGTCACCCGCGGAGCGGCGCGCTCACCTCCGGATCGCGCTTCCGGTGACCACTGTGGACGACTGACCGGGAGATCGGCGGACCCGCCGACCCGTGTGACCGCTGTCACATTCGGCCACCCGGTAGGCGCCGTCGGGCCGAGGCGTCGGCGAGCACCACGGCGCCCACGGCGGGCAGTCCGGATGCGGCGAGCGCCGCCCCGCAGGCCCGCAGGGTCGCCCCGGAGGTCACGACGTCGTCGACCAGCAGCACCGCCTCCCCCGGGGCCGCGGGCACCGGCTCGCGGCCCCGGGCCGGGTGCAGCGCCGAGGCCAGGTTCGCCGCCCGGCCCGCGCCGTCGAGCCCCACCGAGTCCCGGGCGCGGCGGTGCAGGGCCAGGACCGCATCGGTGCGGGCCGGCAGCCCGGAAGCGGTCAGCAGCGGCGCCAGCGCCCGGCACAGTCGCAGCACGTGGTCGCCGCCGCGCACCCGGGCCGCCGACGGCCTGGACGGGGCCGGCACCAGGCGCACCGCGGCCGGGTCCGGCGTCCCGTCGGCCCGCGGCGCGAGCACCGAAGACACCGGGCCCACCAGCAGCCCGGCCAGGTCCGGCGCCAGGTCCCGCCGGCCGCGCTCCTTGTACGTCAGCACGGCCCGGCGCAGCGGCCCGCGGTAGCGCCCGGCCGCCGCGACCCGGCCGGCGCCGGGCACGCGGACCGGCACCGGGCCCGCGGTGTCCTGCGCGCAGGCCGGGCACCAGCCCCCGCTGCCGGGCGGCCCGGCACCGCAGCCACCGCAGGTCCGGGGCAGGAGGAGGTCCAGCAGGGCGGCGGCCGGGGACGGGGCTCGGGTCGGGGTCACGGCTCCGATACTCGCCCCCGGCACCGTCGCCGCGGCCCCGCCGGAGCCCGCCCGGGCCGAGTTGTCCACACCCACCGGAGTTGTCCACAGGCCGGGGATCCGGCCACCGGGACGCGTTCAGCCGGGATAGAACGGCTGTGCGGCCGCTCCGGTCCCACCCGCCTGCTGCCAGGCGTCGAACTCGCCGCCGGAGTAGCTCCACAGGCCGGTCCGGTCGGTCACGTACAGCGGGCGCCCCTCGGCGGCGGCCAGCGCCCCCAGCGGCGCGGTCAGGTTCGTGCCGGGGATCTGGTCCAGCCGCAGACCGTCGGCGCTCACCTCGGACATGGGGCGGTCCGAGTCCGACGCGACCACGATCCGGTCCGCGGAGTGCCAGTCGATCGACACCACGTCGTCGAGGTCCCCGGGGCGCAGGCGCCGCAGCGGCCCGACGGCGACCTCGCCGTCGTCGACCGGGACGATCGGGGCGACGAGCAGCGCACCGTCGGCGACGACGGCGATCCGGCCGCCCTCACGCGCCAGCGCGATGTCCCCGATCCGGCCGAGCGGCGTCAGCCGGCCCGCGTCCACCGCGCCCTCGACCGGCGGCCCGGACGGCGGGACGAGGACCCGGCGCAGCCTGCCGTTCACGACCGCCCAGATCTCGTCGCCCGCCCCGTTCCAGCTCAGCGAGCGGACGTCGGCGCCGGACACCGGGGTGGCGGTGAGCTCCCCGCCCAGCGGGCCGGTGAGCAGCCGCTGGGTGCCCGTCGACTCCCGGGACACGACGGCGATCCGCCCGCTGCGCGCGGACGCGGCGGCCTCAGTGATGTCGAACGAGCCGTTCCCGGCCTGCCCGGCGACCGGTGCCGCCACGCCGGTCGCGCCGAGCTGACGGACCCGGCCGCCGTCGACGACGTAGGGGAACGCGGGGGCTCGGCCGGGGCCGGCGACGAGGTCGGCCTGGTCCGCGGCCGACACCGTCGGCGTGGCGGGGACCAGCGGTCCGCCGTCGGCCAGCAGCTCCACCCGCGGCACGCCCACCCCGCCGAGGGTCTGCGCGACCTGCGCGGCGAGCAGCTCCCGGTCCTGCGGGGACAGCCCCGACACCCCGGTCAGCTCGATCGACGCGGTGCCCGCCGCGGGGTCGGTCGTGGCCGAGCGGATCCGCGCGGTCGCCGGGAACATCGTCACCGCCGCCCCGGCCAGGCCGGTGGACGGCCCGCGCAACAGCACGTCGACGGCGTCCATCGCGAGCTCACCGGGACGCCCGCTGCGGATGTAGTGCCCGTCGGGCAGCAGCATCCGGCGGACCGGGTCGACAAACCAGGCCTGCAGCTCGCGGTAGTGCGAGCGGAAGTCCGACAGCCGGACCATCACCCCGGGCGGTGGCCGGTCGATCCGCCAGCGCTCGCCCTCCCGGACGACGCCGACGTCGACCTCGACCCGCTGCGGGGAGGACTCGAACGCCCCGTTCGGCCCGACCGTGCCCAGCCGGGTGCCCCGCACCCGCACCGTCATCCGGTCCGGGCCCGGGGTGCCGTTGTCCGGGGACACGACGGTGTCGAACCGCTCGTCCAGGACGGTCAGCGACGCCGCGTCGTCCCAGCCCGACGCCGACGCCGACAGGTAGCGGCGGGCCTGCGCGTGCCGGTCGTCGGGCGAGCCGGAACGGTAGACGAACCCGCGGACCAGGCCGAGCGGCTCGTCGTCCTCGATCGGGCCGCTCAGGTTCTGCTCGGCGGCCTGCTCGCCCTGGCGCAGCACCTGCACGTCGGACTGCTGGGGCACCGTCGCGCACCCGGCGACGACGGCGGCGGCGACCGTCACGACCAGCGCCGCCAGCGCACGGCGGGCGGTCACCGGTCGCCGCCCGGGTCGATGATGGCGCGCTCGGCGGGCTGCATCGGCGCGTGCTCCTCGGGGCGCAGCCGCCACAGGTCCTCCTCGCGCAGGTCGCGGCCGATCCCCTGCGGCGGGGTCGGCACCGAGCTGCCGTTGCGCCGGTCCCCGGCCGCGGCGGCGGGCGGGCCGAGCGGCAGCGGCGAGGCGCTGATGTGCCCGCCCACCTCGCGCGGCAGGGTCAGCCGGAACGCCGAGCCGTTGCCCGGCTCGCCCCAGGCCTGCAGCCAGCCGCCGTGCAGCCGGGCGTCCTCGATGCTGATCGACAGCCCGAGCCCGGTGCCGCCGCTGCGCCGGGCCCGCGACTCCTCGGCCCGCCAGAACCGGTTGAACACCAGGTCGGCCTCGCCGGGCCGCAGCCCGACGCCGTGGTCGCGCACGACGACGGCGACCGCGGCGTCGTCGCCGGCCACCGTCACCTCCACCGGGCGGCCCTCGCCGTGGTCGATCGCGTTCGCGACGAGGTTGCGCACGATGCGCTCCACCCGGCGTGGGTCGGCCTCGATCAGCTCGCCCGCCGGCAGGTCCAGGACGAGGTCGGTACCGGCGTCGGCGGCGATGCCGCGCACCGCGTCGGTCGCCCGCCGCACCACCGCGGACAGGTCGACCCGTTCGGCACCCAGCTCGGCCACGCCGGCGTCGAGACGGGAGATCTCCAGCAGGTCGGCGAGCAGCTCCTCGAAGCGGTCGAGCTCGGTGACCAGCAGCTCGGAGCTGCGGCGCAGCGCCGGGAGCAGCTCGTCGCGGGAGGCGTAGAGGACGTCGGCGGCCATCCGCACGGTGGTCAGCGGCGTACGCAGCTCGTGGCTGACGTCGGAGGTGAACCGCCGCTGCAGCGCCCCGAACTCCTCGAGCTGGGCGATCTGCGCGGCGAGGCTGCCCGCCATCTCGTTGTAGGACTCGGCGAGCCGGGCGACCTCGTCCTCGCCGCGCACGGCCATCCGCTCGTCGAGATGTCCCCCGGCGAAGCGTTCGGCCACGTCGGCGGCGTGCCGGATCGGGCGGACCACCTGCCGGGTGACGAGACTGGCGATCGCGGCAAGCAGCACCAGCAGCACCAGCCCGCCGACGATCAGCGTGCTCTGCACCAGCCCGAGGGTCAGCTGCTCACCGTTGAGCGGGAACAGCAGGTAGAACTGCAGCTCCCGGCCCGCGGTGGCGATCTTCTGCCCGATGACGAGGTTCGGGACGCCGTCGACGGTCGTGTACTGGCGGTTCAGGCTGTCCAGCGACCCGCGGGCGGTGATGTCCTGCTGGCGCGCGGTGATCTGGCCGACGTCGCCGGCGGACACCTCGGGCCCGTTCGCCGACCCGGTGGTCAGCGCGGCGCTGAACTCCCCGGCCGTCCCGGCCCGGCCGGGGCCGGTGGTGTCGGTCAGCCGTTCCAGGGCGGTGTCCAGGATCTCCTGCACGCCCTCGCGGTCCGGGTCGACGCTCGCCAGCTGCCCCTCCAGGACCTGCCGGTTCGCGTCCGACTGGGAGATCGCGGCGTCGAGCTTGCTCTGCAGCAGCCGTTCGGCGATCTCGCTCTGCAGCACCAGGCCGAGCACCAGCACGACCGCCGACGACAGCGCCAGCGTCGAGGTGACCACCCGCAGCTGCAGCGACCGCCGCCAGGCCGCGGCGATGAGCATGCCCAGCTCGTGCGCCTGCACCCGCAGCGGTCCCAGCGCGCGGGCGACCCGCCGGGCCCCGGGCAGCCGGGCCAGCGGGGTGCGGAGTCCGCGGCGACGCGTCACCACGGCCGGTGCACCCGCGGCGCGCCGGTCACGGAGGACCGGCCTTGTACCCCACCCCGCGGACGGTCAGGACCACCTCGGGGCGCTCCGGGTCGCGCTCGACCTTCGACCGGAGACGCTGCACGTGCACGTTCACCAGGCGGGTGTCCGCGGCGTGCCGGTAGCCCCACACCTGCTCGAGCAGGACCTCGCGGGTGAACACCTGGCGCGGCTTGCGGGCCAGCGCGACGAGCAGGTCGAACTCGAGCGGGGTCAGCGCGATCGGCCGGCCCTCCCGGGTGACCTGGTGCGCGGGCACGTCGATGTCGATCTCGCCGATGGACAGCTGCTCGGCGGGCTCGGCGTCGTTGCGGCGGACCCGGGCCCGGATCCGCGCGACGAGCTCCTTGGGCTTGAACGGCTTCACGACGTAGTCGTCGGCGCCGGACTCCAGCCCGAGCACGACGTCGACGGTGTCGCTCTTGGCCGTCAGCATGACGATCGGGACGCCGGACTCCGCCCGGATGGCCCGGCACACGTCGATGCCGTTCATGCCGGGCAGCATCAGGTCGAGCAGCACCACGTCCGGCTGGGTGTCCCGGACGGCGGGCAGTGCCCGCGTCCCGTCGGACACGACCGCTGTCTCGAAGCCCTCGCCTCGCAGCACGATGGTGAGCATCTCGGCCAGGGCCGGGTCGTCGTCGACCACCAGTACGCGCGACTTCATGGACGTCACTATCCCAGCCCCGTGATCAGCACCGGTGCAGCAGGGCGGGCACGAGGGCCGACGGTGCCGCGGCGGGGTCGTCGAGCAGCGTCCAGCGGCTCAGCCAGGACCGCGCCGCCAGCTCCCGGTAGACGGCGTCGGTGCGGGCCTGCAGGCCGTCGTCGCTCTCGTAGGCGTCGCGGGCGCGGCCGGGCTCGGTGGCCGCGCGCGACCTCGCCCGCTCCGCGGCGACCTCCCGGGGCGGTGCCAGCAGCAGCTGGTGGCCGGGCACCGGGATGCCGAACCGGTCGATCTCCAGCGCCCGGACCCAGCCGACGACCTCGCCGCCGGCGTCCTGGCCGAGCCGGGCGGCGCTGTAGGCGGCGTTGGAGGCGACGTAGCGGTCCACGAGCACGACGTCGTGCGCGGCGAGCGCCGCACGCAGCCCGGCCGCGGCGGCCCGGCGGTCGAGCGCGAACAGCACCGCCATCGCGTGCACCGAGGAGGCGAGGTCGCCCATCCGGCCGTAGAGCGCGTCGCGGGCCAGCTCGGCGTGCACGTCGTCGTCGTAGCGGGGGAAGGCCGTCGTGGTGACCGAGGCGCCGTGTGCGCGCAGCCCGGCGACGAGCTCCGTGGTGAACGTGTGCTTGCCCGCACCGTCCAGTCCCTCGACGACCACCAGTTCCCCCACGGCGGTCGAGCCTAGGTCAGGCACCCAGCTCCGAGACGGTGGGCCAGGTCGTCGCGAAGCCCGGGTGCAGGTCCAGCTCACCGAGCCGGTCGGTGCGCACCCAGCGCAGCTCGGTGCTCTCCGCGCCGCGCACCCGGACCGGCGGCGCGTCCGGCGTCCGCACGACGACCGTGGTGTAGCTCCAGCCGCCGTGGTCGTCGACGAACTCCTCCACCGGCGCCAGCCCGGCGACGGCGAGGGTGCTCTCCTCGGCCGCCTCGCGCAGCGCCGCCCGCACCGCGGACTCCCCCCGGTCCCGGGCACCGCCGGGGATCCCCCAGGTGCCGCCGTGGTGGCTCCAGGACGCCCGGTGCTGCAACAGCACCCGGTCGACGCCCGCCGGGTCGGCTTCGTCGCGGTGGCGCACGAGCAGCCCGGCCGCGCCGAACAGGCCCCAGTGCCGGTGACCCCGGGCGCAGTGCACCCAGCCGTCACCCGACCCGATCTCGATCGTCATCCCGACGGTGACCCCCTGGTACGCCGACGGCGCGGCGCCCCGGGAAGGGGCCACCGCGCCGTCGGAACGGAGAACGCGGTACCGATGCGCGATCCGCGAGCTTCTCGCTCAGTAGCGGTAGTGCTCCGGCTTGTACGGACCCTCGACGTCCACGCCGATGTACTCGGCCTGGTCCTTGGTGAGCTTGGTCAGCTCGCCACCGAGGGCCTGCACGTGGATCCGCGCGACCTTCTCGTCCAGGTGCTTCGGCAGCCGGTAGACGTCCTTGTTGTACTCCTCGTGCTTGGTGAACAGCTCGATCTGGGCGATCACCTGGTTCGAGAAGCTGTTGGACATCACGAACGACGGGTGGCCGGTCGCGTTGCCCAGGTTCATCAGGCGGCCCTCGGACAGCACGATGACCGAGTGGCCGTCCGGGAAGATCCACTCGTCGACCTGGGGCTTGATGTTGATCTTCTTGATGCCCTCGACGCGGGACAGGCCCGCCATGTCGATCTCGTTGTCGAAGTGACCGACGTTGGCGACGATCGCCTGGTGCTTGGCCCGCTTGAGCAGGTCGACCGTGAGGATGTCCTTGTTGCCGGTCGCCGTGACGATGATGTCGGCCTGCTCGATGACCGAGTCCAGGGTCGCGACCTGGTGGCCCTCCAGCAGCGCCTGCAGCGCGCAGATCGGGTCGACCTCGGCGACGATGACGCGCGCGCCCTGGCCCGCGAGGGCCTCGACCGAGCCCTTGCCGGTGTCGCCGTAGGCGGCCACGACGGCCACCTTGCCGCCGAGCAGCACGTCGGTGGCCCGGTTGAGGCCGTCGACCAGCGAGTGGCGGATGCCGTACTTGTTGTCGAACTTCGACTTGGTGACCGAGTCGTTGACGTTGATCGCCGGGAAGAGCAGCTCGCCGCGCTCGGCCAGCTGGTACAGCCGGTTGACGCCGGTGGTGGTCTCCTCGGTGACGCCGCGGATGTCGGAGTTGATCGTCGTCCAGCGCTGCGGGTCCTCGGCGAGGCTGCGGCGCAGGGTGTCGAACACGACCCGCTCCTCGTCGGAGACCGAGAGATCGTCGTCGTCGAAGCTCGGCACGACGCCGGTCTTCTCGAACTCGACGCCCTTGTGCACGAGCAGGGTGGCGTCACCGCCGTCGTCGAGGATCATGTTCGGGCCGACGACGTTGCCGTCGGCGTCACGGAACTTGAACAGCTGCTCGGTGCACCACCAGTAGTCCTCCAGCGACTCGCCCTTCCAGGCGAAGACCGGGACGCCCTGCGGGTTCTCCGCGGTGCCGTGCGGGCCGACGACGGTCGCGGCGGCCGCGTAGTCCTGGGTGGAGAAGATGTTGCAGGACACCCAGCGGACGTCGGCGCCGAGCGCGACGAGGGTCTCGATGAGGACCGCGGTCTGGGTGGTCATGTGCAGCGAGCCGGCGATCCGCGCGCCGGTCAGCGGCTTGGACTCCCCGTACTCACGGCGCAGGTCGATCAGGCCCGGCATCTCGTTCTCGGCGAGCCGGATGTCCTTGCGGCCGTACTCCGCCTCGGAGATGTCGGCGATCGCGAAGTCCAGGCCGCCGGCGTGCTGCAGCTTCGGGTGATCGGTCATGGGGTGGGTGCGCCTCCTCAGGCGTAAGAGTCGTACTCGTCGGCACGACGGGTGCGGTCCGGCCGGGAGGAGGAGCGGCGTACACGGGTCACGGCGTCCTCCCTCCTCGTCGGAGACAGGCGCCCTTTCTCGTCCGTGCCGGCCGGGCCCGAGCGTGGCGGCCGGTGACGGCCGCTGCAGCGCCTCTCGGCGCCCGGCGATGTCGCGACCTCCATGGTTCCGAGCCACCGCGGGGGTGTCAACTCAGGGGTGATCAGCCCGTCAGGTGCTCGGCGAGCAGCCCGCCCGCCGCGACCTCGCGGCCGTGCGCGGCCAGCAGCCCGGCCGGGGCCAGCACGGACTCGCTGTCGACCCGCACCTCCGCCCGGGCCAGCAGCGGGGCCAGGACGGCGTCGTGGCGCACCGTGCGGGCCGCCGCGGCCAGCCCGGCCGCGTCGCGCTGGCGGAACACGCCCCCGGTGAGCACGACGAGACCGATCTCACCCGCGTCGACGGGGGTGTCCGGGCCGGTCCCGGGGTGCGCGGGGTCGGCCAGGACGCCGGTGTGGCGCAGGTGCCTGCGCAGCGCGACCACCGCCGCGATCGCGGCCAGCCTGCGGTCCTCGGCGGCCGCGCCCCGGTCGGCGGGCACGGTGGCCCGCGACTCCTGCAGCGCGGCGACGGCCGGGCCGAGCAGGTCGGCCTCCACCGGGTCGACGACGCCCTCGGCCTGGGCCTCCGTCAGGACGCCGACGGCGCCGTCACGCACCCCGAGGTCGCCCTCCACGGTCGCGGCCCCCGGCCCGGGCCCGGGGCGCCGCGGTGCACGTCGGTGGTCGCCGACCCGACGTCGACGACGAGCACCCCGGTCCCGGTCAGCCGGGCCAGTACCCCGGCCCCGGCGCCGACCGCGGCGTGCGTGGCGGAGTGGACCAGCGCGCCGAACCGGCCGGTGCCCGCACCGAGGACGTGCCGGGCGTAGAGCGCGGCGACGGCGTCCCGCGCGGGCCCGGCGACGATCCGGCCCGGCTGCGGCGTGACGTTGGGGCAGGTCGTGACGGCCCGCCCACCGGCCAGCAGCAGGCCGAGCGCGTCGGCGCGGGCGTCGTCGTCGACCGAGAGCAGCACCGGCCAGTGCCCGCGGGTGCGGGCCAGCCTGCCCGCGTTGTGCAGCAGCACCGCCGGGTCGGCACCGTCGGCACCGCCGAGCAGCAGCACCGCCCCGGGGCGGCGGCTCGACAGCTCCAGCACCGCGTCGGTCTCCAGCGGTCCGGGGTGCACCCCGACCACCCGGGCCCCCGCGGAGCGGCAGACCCGGTGCCCGGCCTCGGTGGCGATCAACGTCTCGGCCCCGACCACGGCCAGGCGCAGCGCCCCGCCCGCCGAGGAGCAGGCCAGCACCCGCGGCGGCGCACGCCTGCCCCGGCCCGCGGCGGCCGCCGCGGCGGCGACGGCCGCGTCGACCCCGGTGAGCACGTCGGGCGTGGTGGGGTGCTCGGCGAACCCCGCCGGGGTCCCGTCGGGCAGCACCAGCACGGCCTTGGTCCAGCAGGAGCCGACGTCGAGGCAGACCGCGGGCGAGTGCGGGTCGTCCGGCGACGCGTCGGTCATGGACGGCGAGCGTACCGAGGTCGGGCGGTCACAGGGAGTGTCCGCGGCAGATCCGTTGCGACCCGCACCTGCCCGAGAGGTGGGTGATCGCGGTCACCTCCGCCGGTAGGTTGATCGACGTGCTCGGACTGATGCAGGACCGCCCGCTGACCCTGCCGCACGTCTTCCACCGCGCGGAGCAGCTGTTCGCGCGCAAACGGATGGTGACCGCTCGGCCGGACGGCACCGAGGACGTCGTCACGGTGGCCCAGTGGGCCGAACGGGTGCGGCGGCTCGCGACCGTCCTGGACACCCTGGGCGTCTCCGCGGACGGCCGGGTCGGCACGTTCTGCTGGAACACCTCGCGGCACCTGGAGCTCTACCTCGCCGCCCCGTGCACCGGCCGGGTGCTGCACACGCTCAACATCCGGCTGCACCCCGACCAGCTCGTCTACGTCGCCGAGCACGCCGGCGACGAGGTCGTCTTCGTCGACCGGTCCCTGCTGCCGCTGTTCTGGCCGCACGTCGACCGGCTGCCCGGCGTCGCGCACGTGGTGGTGCTCGACGACGGCGCCGACGTCGCGGTCCCCGACGACCCGCGGATCCGGTCCTACGAGGAGCTCCTGGCCGCGGCCGAGCCGTACGCGGGCCGGTTCGTCGTCGACGACGAGGACACCGCCGCCGCGATGTGCTACACGTCCGGGACCACCGGGAACCCGAAGGGCGTGGTCTACAGCCACCGCTCAACGATGCTGCACTCGCTCGTCACGCTGATCGCCGACGGTCCCGCGCTGGCCGAGCGCGACGTCGTCATGCCAGTGGTGCCGATGTTCCATGCGAACGCCTGGGGCCTGCCCTACGGCTGTCTGCTCGCCGGCACCGACCTGGTGTTCCCCGGCCCGGACCTGTCCCCCGGCGCGATCGTCGACCTCGTCGAACGGCACCGGGTCACCGTCACCGGCGGGGTCCCGACGATCTGGATGAACGTGCTGCCGCTGCTCGGCGACCGCGACCTGTCGTCGCTGCGCACGATCTTCTGCGGCGGCTCGGCGGTCCCGAAGGCGCTGTGCGAGGAGTACCGCGTCCGGCTCGGCGTACCGCTGCTGCAGATCTGGGGCATGACCGAGACCTCGCCGATCGGCACGATGGGCGTGCTCGGCTCGCACCTCGACGGCGCCTCCGACGACGAGCTCGCCGCCGCCCGCGTCCGCCAGGGCAGGCCGATGCCGCTGGTGGAGATGCGGATCGCCGACCCCGAGACCGGCGAGGAGATGCCCTGGGACGACCACGCCACCGGTGAGGTGCAGGCGTCCGGGCCGTGGATCGCGAAGGAGTACTACCGCGGTGAGGGCGGCGGCGCCCAGTTCACCGACGACGGCAGGCTGCGCACCGGCGACGTCGCCACCGTCGACCCGTACGGCTCGTTCCGGCTGGTCGACCGCACCAAGGACCTGATCAAGTCCGGCGGCGAGTGGATCGGCACCGTCGAGCTGGAGAACGAGATCATGGCGCACCCGAAGGTGGCCGAGGCCGCGGTGATCGGCGTCGCGCACCCGCGGTGGGTGGAGCGGCCGCTGGCCTGCGTCGTCGTCGAGGACGGGCAGTCCCTCACCCTCGACGAGCTGCGGGAGTTCCTCGCCGACCGGGTCGCGAAGTGGTGGCTCCCCGACGCCCTGGAGCTGGTCGACGAGGTGCCGAAGACCAGCGTCGGCAAGTTCTCCAAGAGGACCCTGCGCGAGCGGTTCGCGGACTACACGCTGCCGACCGCATGAGGCCGGGAGACGTTCTGCCCGCCTGACGCGCGACGGCGGCGCACCCGGGGATCGGGTACGCCGCCGTCGCGGGGTGGGCTCAGTCGGAGGACGTCGCCTGGGCGGGCAGGTCGCCGCGCTCGCGGCGGCCGAGGATCGAGTTCCTCCGCGAGTACGCGAAGTACACGATCACGCCGATGACCATCCAGATGACGAACCGCAGCCAGGTCTCGACGGACAGGTTCAGCATCAGCCAGACGCAGGCGAGCACGGCCAGGATCGGCACGAGCGGCACCAGCGGGGTGCGGAAGCCGCGGGGCAGCTCCGGCCGGGTCCGGCGCAGGACCACCACGCCGATCGAGACCAGCACGAACGCGAAGAGCGTGCCGATGTTGACCATCTGCTCGAGGTCCTGGGCCGGGAAGAACGTCGCGACCAGGGCGATGACGACGCCGATCAGCCAGGTGGCGCGGCCCGGGGTGCCGAAGCGGTTGGTCCTCGCCAGCGCGGTCGGCAGCAGCCCGTCGCGCGACATCGCGAAGATGACGCGGATCTGGCCGAGCATCAGCACCATGACGACCGTGGTGAGGCCGAGCAGCGCGCCGACGGCGATGATCGTCGCCGCCCAGTTGATGCCGAGCGAGGCGAACGCCGTGGCCAGGGTGGCGCGGGTGCCGTCGGGCTTCGTGGCCAGGTCGGTGTAGGGCACCATGCCGGTGATCACCAGCGCGACCGCGACGTAGAGCACGGTCACGATGGCGAGCGAGCCGAGGATGCCGCGCGGCAGCGCCTTCGACGGGTTCTTGGTCTCCTCCGCGGTGGTCGCGACGGCGTCGAAGCCGATGAAGGCGAAGAACACGATCGCGGCGGCGGCGAACACGCCGTAGACCCCGAACACGCTCGACGAGGCGCCACCGAAGAACGACAGCAGTGACTGCTGGATGCCGGTGCCGGTCTCGACGGTGCCGGGCGTGGGCTCCGGGACGAACGGGGTGTAGTTCGCCGCGTTGATGAAGAAGGCGCCCAGGATGATCACGAACAGCACGATCGCGACCTTGATCGTGGTGATCACCAGGCTGACCCTGCTGGACAGCTTCGTGCCGCGGTAGAGCAGGAACGCCAGGACGACGACGAGCAGCAGCGCACCCCAGTCGAAGGAGAAGAAGCTCCCCAGCTCGAACGAGGTCGAGACCTCGATGCCGATCAGGCCGAGGGTCTGGGCGAGGTACTCCGACCAGCCCTTCGACACGTAGGCCGAGCCGACCGCGAACTCCAGGACCAGGTCCCAGCCGATGATCCAGGCGATGAACTCGCCCAGGGTGGCGTAGGAGAAGGTGTAGGCGCTGCCGGCGACCGGCACCGTGGAGGCGAACTCCGCGTAGCAGAGGGCCGCCAGACCGCACGCCACCGCGGCGAGCACGAACGACAGCGACACCGCGGGACCCGCGATGTTGCCGGCCGTGCTGGCCGCGAGGGTGAAGATGCCGGCGCCGATGACCACCGCGACCCCGAAGACGATCAGGTCGATCGTCCCCAGGTCCTTCTTCAGCCGGGTGTCCGGTTCGTCGGTGTCCCGGATGGATTGCTCGACCGTCTTGGTGCGGAACATGCCGCCACCACGGCTCGTGACCGTCATGGGCGGTGAAACTACGTCCGCGATGCGGTCTGCGTCACGCCATGCAACGCGGATTTGAGGTCACGATGCGGTTGCGCAAGGACACGTCCGGCCTCAGACGGTCCCGCGCTCCAGTCCGTGGGCCTGCGCGACCTCCTCGGAGAGCAGCACGCCGTGATGGGTCGACAGGCCCGCGGCGAGGTGCGGGTCGGCCTCGGTCGCGGCCCGCCAGCCCTGGTCGGCCAGGCGCAGCACGTGGGGCAGCGTCGCGTTGGTGAGGGCGCGGGTCGAGGTGTGCGGCACCGCACCGGGCATGTTCGCGACGCAGTAGAAGACGGTGTCGTGCACCCGGTAGGTCGGGTCGGCGTGGGTGGTGGGCCGCGAGTCCTCGAAGCATCCGCCCTGGTCGATCGCGATGTCGACGAGTACGGCGCCGGGCCGCATCCGGGAGACGAGCTCGTTCGACACCAGGGTGGGCGCCTTCGCCCCGGGCAGCAGGACCGCGCCGATCACCAGGTCGGCACCGGTCACCGCCTCGCGCACGGACAGGGCGGTGGAGTACTGGGTGCGCACGGCACCGGCGTACTGCTCGTCGATCACGCGGAGCTTGTCCACGTCGACGTCGAGCACGGTCAGCTTCGCGCGCATGCCGGCGGCGATGGCGATGGCGTTCGCCCCCGCGACCCCGGCACCGAGCACGACGACGTCGGCGCCCGGCGCGCCCGGGACGCCGCCCAGGAGCATGCCGCGCCCGCCCGCCGAGCGCATGAGGTGGTAGCCGCCGGCCTGCGGGGCGAGCCGGCCCGCGACCTCGCTCATCGGGGCGAGCAGCGGCAGCCGGCCGCGGGAGTCGGTGACGGTCTCGTAGGCGATGGAGGTCGTCCCCGCCGACAGCAGCGCGTCGGTGCACGCGCGGGACGCGGCCAGGTGCAGGTAGGTGAACAGCGTCAGGTCCGGGCGCAGGTGGCCGTACTCCGAGGAGATCGGCTCCTTCACCTTGAGCAGCAGCTCGGCCGAGCCCCACACCTCGGCGGCGTCGGACGCGATCTGCGCCCCGGCCTCCTTGAAGTCGGCGTCGGAGATCGCGGACCCGGCGCCGGCGTCGTGCTCGACGACGACCTCGTGCCCCCGCCCGACGAGCTCGTGCACCCCGGCGGGCGTGAGCGCCACCCGGAACTCGTTGTCCTTGGTCTCCTTCGGCACTGCGACGCGCATGTCGCTCTCCTCCACTCGGCCCGCCAACTGCGTCAATGGTGAAGAAACATCGATAGGCTGCCAACAGAACTGAACAAGATTCTCGGAGGGTTCTCATGAGCGATGAATCTTCGGAACCGCGGCGGATCAGGCCGTCACCGTCGAACCCTGTTCGGCTCGACGGGGTCGACCGGGCCCTGCTGCGCCAGCTGGAGCGGGATGCCCGCACACCGAACAACTCACTCGCCGCGGGCGCGGGGATCGCGCCGTCGACGTGCCTCGGCCGCATCCGGGCGCTGCGCGAGCGCGGGGTGATCCGCGGCTACCACGCCGACGTCGACCCGGCGGCGACCGGCCACCCCCTGCAGGCCATGATCTCGGTCCGCCTGCAGTCCGACGCCCGCGACCGGCTCGCCGAGTTCGTGACCCGGGTGTCCCGCCGCCCCGAGGTGCGCGACGTGTACTTCCTCGCCGGCGACGACGACTACATGATCCGGGTCGCGACCGCCGACACCGTGGCACTGCGTGACCTGGTCGGGACGCTCAACGCCTGGGCGGAGGTCGCGGGCACCCGGACATCGCTGATCTTCGAGCACCACCGGGCACCCGACACCTACTGAGCCCCGTCGTCGCCGTGGCGGAGTAGGGCGAACGTCGCGTCGGTCAGCTCGCGGAACCGCTCCAGCTCGGCCGCCGACGGCCGTCGCGGCGACGGGCGGGCCGTCGACCCGCGCGAGCAGCCAGGCGTACAGCCCGTCGACGACATCGGTGCCCGGCGCGCGGTCGCGCACCGCTTCTTCTCGGCGGAGGCGGCCGCCGACCCGGTCGCGGTGTTCGCCGAGGCGATGGCCGAGGCCGGCGCGACCGGGGCGCACAGCGACGCCGGAGGGGCCGGCCCCGCCGCGGCCCGCCGCACCGGGTGAGCCGGAACGCGGTGGCCTGCAGCGCGGCGGGCCACCACCCGGCGGCGTGCAGCCCGACGGGCCGGAGCGCTGGACGGCGGCGGCTGGAGCGGGTCAGAGCAGGTGGGCTACAGCGCGTCGCCGGACAGGAAGACGGTGGCCCCGTCCTCACCGGTGGTCAGCACGGCGCCGCTGTCGGCCGCGGAGAGGAACACCGCCCGACCGCGGGGCAGCTCGACGGTGACACCGCCCGCGTCGACCGCGGCGTCACCGTCGACACACAGCAGGATGCGGGCGCCGGTGCCGGGGACGTCGAGCTTGTCCCGGCCGTCGGTGACCGCGCGGCGGAGCAGGAACTCCTCGACCGGCACGTCGTAGCGGTGCCAGCCGTCGGCGCCGGGGTCGGGGACCGGGGCGCGGACCGGCGGCGGCGGGGCGGTGAAGTCGAGGACGCGCAGCAGCTCCGGCACGTCGACGTGCTTGGGCGTCAGCCCGCCGCGCAGCACGTTGTCGGAGTTGGCCATCACCTCGATGCCCGCCCCGGACAGGTACGCGTGCAGGTTCCCGGCCGGCAGGTACAGCGCCTCGCCGGGGGCCAGGGTGATCCGGTTGAGCAGCAGCGCGGCGAGGACGCCTGCGTCGTCGGGGTAGCGCTCGGACAGGTCGAGCGCGGTCTTCGCCTCGCCGGTCCACTCCTGGGCGGTGCCGCGCTCCAGCAGCCGGACCGCACCGTCCTGCAGGGCCGGGACGAGCCCGTCGAGCACCGACTGGGGCAACGTGATCCAGGTGGTGAACAACGCGCGCAGCCCGTCCGGGCACGGCTGGCCGGCGAGCAGCTCGGTGTAGGCGGCGAGCTCGGGGACGTCCAGGGCGCGGAGCAGCTCCACCGTGCGGGCAGGCTCGCGGAACCCGACCAGCGCGACGAACTCGGTCAGCGCGCAGATCAGCTCCGGCTTGTGGTGGGCGTCGCGGTAGTTGCGGTCCGGCGCGTCCACCGCGATCCCCGCGGCGTTCTCCCGCTCCCAGCCCTCACGGGCCTGCTCCAGGCTCGGGTGGGCCTGCAGGCTCAGCGGCTCCTCGGCGGCCAGCACCTTCAACAGGAACGGCAGCCGCCCCTCCCAGCGGTCGCGGCCCGGGCCCAGCGCGGCGACCGGGTCGGCGGCGATGAGCTCGTGCAGCGGGCGGGTGCCCCCGGCGACCGTCGACGGGGCGGCCGGGTGTGCGCCCAGCCACAGCTCCGCCTGGGGGTGCGGTGACGGGACGGGCTCGCCGAGCAGCTCGGCGATGACCGTCCGCGAACCCCAGGCGTAGGTGCGGATCGGGTTCTCCAGCAGTTCCACGGGTCTCCCGGTGTCAGGTGCGCGGGGTCAGGTGATCAGGGTGGCGCCGGTCGCCAGGCCGAGGTACACGGCGGCGATGTCGGCGCGCAGGGCGAGCACACCGGCCCGCAGCAGCGCCGCGTCGCGGGTGCCGCGCGGGATCTCGTCGACCGGGTGCGCCAGATCGGCGTTCGGCCACTCCCGGCCGAGCACCCGGCGGCTCACCGACTGCGGGTCCTCCTCCCCCGTGCCGAGCAGCACCAGCCGCGGCGGCGGCGCGTCGCCACCGGGGGCCGGGTCGTCGAACGGGTCGTGGAAGATGTCGCCCCCGCCCCGCTCGGACAGGTCGACGGCGACGCGCAGACCGGCCAGGGTGCCCGCCTGTGCGAGCCCGTCGGCGTGCGCGACGACACCGGCGTGGGTGGCCAGCGCCAGCGCGCCGTGCCGGGCCACCGCGGCGGCGGCCGGGTCCACGCCCCACAACAGCGGCGTCCGCTCGGCCAGCCGCAACGCGAGCGCCTTCGCCGGGTTCACGAACGGCTCGTGCGCGGGCTGGCAGCGCTCGGCCTCGGCGTCCAGCGCGTCGGCCAGCGCCTCGAGCCGGGCCGGGACCTCCTCGCTGCGCATCCCGGGCAGCAGGTCCAGCTCGGCGACGGCGACCAGCGCCACCGTCAGCGCCTGGGCGAACCCGAGCCCCTCGGGCAGCGGGATGCGCGGCTCGACCAGCCGGGCGCGCCCGGCGCCGGCCTGGGCGACCGGCCCGGAGTCCGGCGCGGACAGCACGACCTCGGCGCCGCGGTGCACCGCGACGGCGACCGACTCGGCCAGCTCAGGGTCGGTGGGGTCCGCGGAGTGCGCGACGACGACGTCCAGCGGCCCGATCCAGCCCGGCATCCGCTCGGCGGCCACGACCGGCACCGGACAGCGGTCGGTGAGCAGGGCCGTGACGAGGTCGGCCACCACCCCGGAGACACCGGGCCGGTGCAGCAGCACCAGCGCGCGCGGACGGTGCCCGCGCAGCCGGTCCAGCCCGGCCTGGCCCGCGGTGTACAGCGCGGAGCGGACCTGGGCGCCCGCGGTCGCGGCGGCCCGCAGGACGCCCGTGGTGTCCCGCGCCGCCAGCCCCTCGGGATCGGCCAGCAGCGTGTCGTCGAGCACCCCGTTCACCCGTCGTCCCGTCCGTCCCCCGCCGGCCCGGTCCCGGGCAACGCCTCGTCGAGGAGCAGCACCGGGATCCCGTCGGTCACCGGGAACGCACGACCGCACGTCGTGCAGGTCAGCCGGTCCTCACCCGGGGTCAGTACCGCGTGCGCGTCGCACGGGCAGGCCAGGATCTCCAGCAGCTGGGGGTCGAGCTGTAGGGCCACGGTTCTCCTCGTCGTCATGTCGCGCTCTCGATGCTGCCACCCGGTACCGACACTCCGCGGCAGCCGACCGGGTACGGACGCCATCACCGCAGGTGTGCGGGGCCGCGCGATCAGGCGCGCACGACCGCCAGCACCTCGTCCACCAGGGCACGGACGGCCGCGTCGTCGGCCGCCTCGACGTTGAGCCGCAGCAGCGGCTCGGTGTTCGAGGCCCGCAGGTTGAACCACGATCCGTCCGGCAGCGAGACGGTCAGGCCGTCGAGCCGGTCGAGCTCGACGCCGTCGCGCGGGCCGAAGACGCCCTCGATCTCGGCGACCCGCGCGGCCTGGTCGTCGACCGTCGAGTTGATCTCCCCGGAGGCGGCGTAGCGGTCGTAGCCCGCCATCAGCCCGGACACCGTCGCGCCGGCGGCGGCCGCCCGGTGCTCGCCGAGCGCGGCCAGCAGGTGCAGCGCCGCGAGCATGCCGGAGTCGGCCTTCCAGAAGTCGCGGAAGTAGTAGTGCGCGGAGTGCTCGCCGCCGAACACCGCGCCGGTCTCGGCCATCGTCTGCTTGATGAACGAGTGGCCCACCCGGGTGCGGACCGCACGACCGCCGTGCTCGGCGACCAGCTCGGGGACCGCCCGCGAGGTGATCAGGTTGTGGATGACGGCGACGTCGGACTCCCCCGCCGCGTGCGCCCGGGCGAGCTCACGGGCCGCGACCAGCCCGGTGATGGCGCTGGGGCTCACCGCCTCGCCCCGCTCGTCGACGGCGAAACAGCGGTCGGCGTCGCCGTCGAAGGCCAGGCCGAGGTCCGCGCTCTCGGCGACGACCCGCTTCTGCAGGTCGACCAGGTTCGCCGGGTCCAGCGGGTTCGCCTCGTGGTTCGGGAAGTTCCCGTCGAGCTCGAAGTACAGCGGCACGACGCGCACGTTCAGGCCGTCGAACACGGTCGGGACGGTGTGCCCGCCCATCCCGTTCCCGGCGTCGACGACGACGGTGAGCTCCGGGGAGGCGTCCAGCGAGGTCAGGTCGACCAGGCCGCGCAGGTAGCGCGCGTAGCCGGTGAGCATGTCCTCGGTGCGCACGGCACCCGGCGACGGGACCTCGGGGACCCCGGAGTCGAGGAATCGGCCGGCCTCGTCGCGGATCGTCGCGAGGCCGGAGTCCTGGCCGACCGGGACGGCGCCGGCGCGGCACAGCTTGATGCCGTTGTAGGCGGCCGGGTTGTGGCTCGCGGTGAACATCGCGCCGGGCAGGTCCAGCGTGCCGGAGGCGTAGTAGAGCATGTCGGTGCTCGCGAGCCCGATGTCGACGACGTCGAGCCCCTGCCCGGTCACCCCGTCGGCGAACGCCGCCGCGAGCGCGGGCGAGCTGTCCCGCATGTCCCGCCCGACGACCACCGCCGACGGCGCCGGGTCGTCGCCCGCCACGAGCCGCGCCGTCGCCGCACCCAGTGCGCGCGCGGTGGACTCGTCCAGTTGGTCGCCGACGACACCGCGGATGTCGTAGGCCTTCACGATCGCCGAGAGGTCGGGCACGACGCACGACCCTAGCGCAGCCGTGTCACCCGTCCGCGCAGGTCTCCTCACCCCGTGGGACGGCTCAGCCGTCCTCGGGCTTCGGGAGCACCCGCAGGTGGCCGCGCCGCCCCGTGCCACCGGGCCGTGCGACCACCTCGACCGGCCGGTCCACCCGGCCCGCCTCGCGCACGGCATCGGCGAGCGCGGTGAGGTCCTCGCCGCTGTGCTGGGGCTGGGCGAACTCGCCCTCGAACCGGACGACCTCCCACCCGCGGGGGGCGGTGAGGTTGTGCGCGTGCCCGGTGCAGAGGTCGTAGGAGTGCGGCTCGGCCTGCGTGGCCAGCGGGCCGACGACGGCGGTCGAGTCGGCGTAGACGTAGGTGAGCGTGGCGACGGCGAGCTCGGTGCAGCCCGTCCGTGAACATCTCCGCACACTCAACACGTGGCCGACGATAGCCCGTCACGGGCCCGCCGCCGTACTGCGACGCGCACCCCGCTCGGCGGACGGTCCGCCCGCCGCGGTCGCGGGTCACCCCCGGGTGGGGCGCGGGGGTCCTAGAATGCCCTGGTGCCCACCGCTCGTCCCCAGAACGACCGCCGGTCGCCGCGCAGCCCGCGCCGGCGGGACCGGCGAGGACGCGGCCTGCGCGGCCTGATGTACCCGGTGTCGACGCCGGCCTTCCGCACCCGCGCCGAACGCTTCGACGCGAAGGTGCTGGAGGCGCTCGAACCGATCGAGGCGCGCTGGGGCCCGGAGCTGATCGACCTCGACCTCGCCGTCGACGACGTGCCGTCGGTCGACCGCACCTCGCCCGACGAGATCGTGTGGGGCACCGGGGTGCTGGCCGACGTCGGCGTCCCGCTGGCCCACCTCGTGCCGGCCGGGGTCGACTCCGCCGGGATGCCGACCCGGGCGCGGATCGTGCTCTACCGCCGCCCGCTCGAGGCCAGGGCGCGCAACGGCGAGGACCTCGCCGACCTCGTGCACGAGGTGCTCGTCGAGCAGGTCGCGGAGTACCTCAACATCGAGCCCGACGCCGTCGACGGCGGCTGAGCGCCCCCGCGGGGCGACACGGCCCGGGGACGACGACGGGCCGGTCACCGTGGCGGCGACCGGCCCTCGTGTTCCTGCTCCCCCGCGGAGTCTCAGACGGCGGCGCGGCGGAGGCGACGGCGCTCCCGCTCGCTCAGCCCGCCCCAGATGCCGAAACGCTCGTCCTGGGCCAGCGCGTACTCCAGGCACTCGGCCCGGACCTCGCAGCCGGAGCAGATGCGCTTGGCCTCACGGGTGGAGCCGCCCTTCTCGGGGAAGAACGCCTCCGGGTCGGTCTGCGCGCAGAGCGCACGCTCCTGCCAGTCCGGCACCTCCTCGGAGGAACCGTCGTCCAGCAGGCCCTTCAGGTCCAGGATCTGGGCGACCTGGTCGTAGTCGGCCATCTCGTGATCGGGCCGTTCGACCGTGCCCATCGGCTCGGCCCCCACCGGCCGCAGCATCCGCATGAACCCCTCGACGTCGTCCACTCGCCCACCTCCCCGCAACGCACTGGCGAATGACACCGCTGTAAGTACAGCGCTGACACTCGCTCTGTGCAAGCCGGCTCTGCCGATTGAGTGAAGGGTCGCGCGCGGGCGTTTCCTCCGACATGGAGTATGGGTACGTGCCGTCACTGACACGCCGCATCAGCCCCTGGTTCCTGCTGATCCTCGGCATCACCCTTCTCGGTGGTGTTCTCGCCGCCGCCGCCGTCCCCACCCGATCGGGGGTCCTGGCGACCTCCGGGATCTTCGTCATGGTGCTCGGCGGCTGGGTGGTGTCGCTGTGCCTGCACGAGTACGGGCACGCCGTCACCGCCTATCGCGGCGGGGACACCTCGGTCGCGGCGAAGGGCTACCTGACCCTCGACGTGCGGCGCTACGCCGACCCCGGCCTGTCCCTGGTGCTGCCGCTGATCATCCTGCTGATCGGCGGGCTGCCGCTGCCCGGCGGAGCGGTGTGGATCAACCAGTGGGCGCTGCGGTCGCGGGCCCGGCGCAGCGCGGTCTCGCTGGCGGGCCCCGCGGCGAACCTGGCCCTCGGCATCGTGTTGATCATCACGGTGGCCGCGTTCCCGGGGATGCCGCTGCCGGTGGCGGCCGGGCTGTCCGCGCTCGCGTACTTCCAGATCATCGCGTTCGTGCTGAACATGCTGCCCGTGCCCGGCCTCGACGGCTGGGGGGCGCTGGAGCCGTACCTGTCCGCGCCGGCGCGGCGCCTCGGCGAGCGGGTCCGGCCCTGGGCACCGTTCGTGCTGCTCGCCCTGCTGCTGTTCGTGCCCGGGGTGAGCGCGCTGTTCTTCGCCGCCACCCAGCTGCTGTTCGGCGCCGCCGGCGGGGACCAGGAACTGTTCCGGCTCGGCTACTCCGCGATGTTCTTCTGGCGCAACCTCTGAGCCCGGCTCAGCGGGCGGCGGCGACCATCGTCGCGACGGTGTCGTCGTCGGCGGGCAGCGCGTCCACCGGCCACCACCGCAGGTCCAGCGACTCGTCGCTGATCCGCGGCGCCGCGCCCGCGGGGGCGCGCACCAGGTAACGCACGTCCAGGTGACGGGTCGGGACCCCCAGCGAGCAGGTGACGGGGTGGACGTCGACGTGCAGCGGGTGCTCGTCGATCTCCAGGCCGTCGATCCCGGACTCCTCGGTGGCCTCGCGCAGCGCCGCGGCGCGCAGCGAGTCGTCGCCCGGCTCGCAGTGCCCGCCCAGCTGGATCCAGCGGCCCACCCGCGGGTGCAGGGTCAGCAGCGTGTGGTCCCCGCCCGCGTCGAGCAGCAGCGCCGACGCGGTGAGGTGCCCGGGCACGCAGGAGCGGTCGCAGGCGTCGTCGGGGCGCGCGTCGAGGAAGGCCAGCAGCGCGTGCTGCAGGGCCCGCTGGCCGGGGTCGCGCGGTGTCCAGGCGCCCAGCTCGCGGGCGGCCGTCGCCGTGGCCACCACGGCTCACAGCTCCAACAGGCCGTCGCCGGCCGGCCGGGGCGCGCGCGGGGCGATCGGCTCGACCGGCACGCCGACGGCGACCGCACCGAGCGCCGCCCAGTCGTCGGGCAGGTCCAGGACCCGGCGGGCGACGTCCGCGGCGAAGATCGTCGAGCCGACCCAGCAGGACGCCAGCCCCTCCGCGGCCAGTGCGACCAGCAGGGACTGCACCGCCGCGCCGCCGGCGACGGTGAACATGTCCCGCTCGGCGGCGGCCCGGGCCGTGTCCGGGTAGCCGTGCATCCCCGCGGTGGACCGGAACGCCAGGACCAGCTCCGGGGCGCGGCGCAGCAGATCCCCGCGGGCGAGGCGACGCTCCACCTCGTCGGCCGGGCGCCCGTCGGCGACCAGGTCGGCGCGCCAGCGCTCGCGCAGCGCGTCGAGCACCGCGGTGCGCCGCGCCGCGTCACGCAGCCACACGAACCGGAACGGGGTGCTGTGGTGCGGCGCGGGCGCGGTCAGCGCGACGCCCACGGCGCGGCGCACGGCGTCGGCGTCGACCGGCTCGTCGGCGAAGTCCCGGGTGCTGCGACGCAGCAGGACCGCCTCGCCGCGCCCACGGGCGATCGCCTCCTCGGTGCCCAGCCAGAACAGGTCCTCGGAGATCGGCCGGATCAGGTCACGGGCGGTCGAGCCGTCGTCGGGCAGGGCCGCGCCGCGCAGCACCGCGACCGGCAGCCCGCCGAGCTTGCCCTTCACCAGGTCCGCGGCCGCGGCGATCTCGTCGGCGACGGCGATCTCGGTGACGACCAGGTCGTTGCCCTGGCCGTCGACGGCGCCGGAGTAGCCGTGCAGCACCGGCAGCCCGGCCGAGCCGATCGCGATGTCGGTCTGGCCGACCCGCCAGCTGCGCCCCAGGGTGTCGGTGACGACGACGCCGACCTCGACCCCGAGCCGCTCCCGCAGCCCGGCGCGCAGCCCGGCCGCGCTGGCGTCCGGGTCGGCGGGCAGCAGGGCGAGCTCGTCGCGGCGGACGTTGGAGCCGTCGATGCCCGCGGCGGCCTGCACGATGCCGAGCTTCCCGGCCACGATCAGCGTCCGGCCCTTGCGGGCCACCACCCGCTCGGTCTCCTGCTCGACCAGCCTGCGGCGCAGCGCGTCGCGCTCCTCCTCGTCGGCGGGGGCAGGCACCAGCCTGCCCTCGACCTTGGAGAACACCTTGCTGGTGACCACCACGACGTCGCCGTCGCGCAGCCAGGTCATCCGCTCGGCCAGCGCGGCGGTGAGGTCGTCGCCGGGGCGGAACTCCGGAAGCCCCGGGACTCCGATGATCTCCAGCCGCTGCGACGCGTGGTCGGGGAAACCCTCAGACACCGACGCCCGCCAGCTCGAACGCGGCGCGGGCCATGGCGGCGGTCGCGTCGTGGTCGGTCATCAGCAGCGGCACCTCGCGCACGGTCGCGCCGGGCACGGTCGCGGCGTCGCCGGTGTGCACCAGGTAGCCGTCGAGCAGTCCGCCCTCGCCGCGGCCGCCGTAGTGCCGGCCCACGCCCTCGGCGCTGGTCTCGACGCCGATCGCGGTCAGGCAGGCGTCGGCCATACCCCGCACCGGCGCCCCGCCCACGATCGGGGACAGCCCCACGACCTTCGCGGGCGTCGCCGCGAGGGCCTGGGCCATCCCGGGGACCGAGACGATCGTGCCGATCGACACCACCGGGTTGGACGGGGCGACGAGCACGACGTCGGCCCCGGCGATCGCGGCCCGGGCGTCGGGCAGGATCGCGGCCTGGTCGGCACCGACCGAGGCGAAGCGGTACGCCTTCGGGGCGGCCCGGTACCGGATCCACCACTCCTGGAAGTGGATCGCGACCTGCGGGGTCTCCTCGACCGCGGCCGGGTCCGGGTTGTCGATCACGACGTGGGTCTCGACGCGGTCGTCGGAGGCGGGCAGCAGCCGCACCCCGGGCTGCCAGCGGTGGCAGAGCGCCTCGGTGACCTGGGACAGCGGGTAGCCGGCACGCAGCATCCGGGTGCGGACGAGGTGGGTGGCGACGTCGCGGTCGCCCAGCCCGAACCAGCCCGCCTCGGCGCCGTAGGCCTCCAGCTCGGCCTTGACCGACCACGTCTCGTCCGAGCGGCCCCAGCCCTTCTCGACGTCGATGCCGCCGCCGAGGGTGTACATGACGGTGTCGAGGTCCGGACAGACCCGCAGCCCGTGCAGCCAGATGTCGTCGCCGACGTTGACCACGGCGGTGACCTCGTGCGCGGACTCGCCCGCCCCCACGGGGGGCAGTCCGAGCGCGCGCTTCACGCCTTGCAGGAAGCGGGCTCCGCCGACGCCGCCGACCAGAACGGTGACCTTCACACGGCGACCCTACGTCGGTCAGAACGAGCGGTAGTCGCGCGGGGAGAACCGGGGCCCGAACCGGGGGCGGCGGAACCCGGACGCCTCGATGTAGCGGACCGCGCGCTGGCGCTGCGGCACGTAGGGGGCGAGCACCTCGAGCATCCCCGCGTCGTCGAGGTCGTGCCCGAGCAGCGCCCAGCCGACGGTGTTGGGCACGTGGAAGTCGCCGAAGCTGACCGCGTCCGGGTCGCCCCAGGCGCGCTGGGCGATCTCCGCGGCCGTCCACACCCCGATGCCACGGACCCGGCGCAGCAGCACCCGGCCCTGCTCCCCGCCCAGCTCGGCGGCCCGCTCCAGCCGGTGGGCGACGACGGCGGCGTGCAGGATCGCCGTCCGCCGGGCGTGGTCGACGCCGGCCCGGTGCCACTCCCACTCCGGCACCGCGCGGATCTGCCCGGGCGTCGGCGGCACCCGCATCCCGGCGGGCACCACCCCGGCCGGCCCCGGCGCCGGCTCCCCGAAGCGCCACGCGAGCTCGCGGAACGAGCGGTGCGCCTCGGTGCCGGTGACCTTCTGCTCCAGCACGGCGGGCAGCAGCGCGTCCCAGACCCGGCCGGTGGAGCCCAGCCGCAGCCCGGGACGGCGCCGGTGCGCGTCGGCGACGAGCGGGTGGTGCGCCACGAACGCCGACGGGTCGTCGTCGGCCCCCAGCAGCGACGGCAGCCGGTCGACCTCCCAGGCCGCGCCCGGCCCCCAGCCGGTCGCGCGCACGGTGCCGTGCGGGCCGCCGTCGGCGCGGCGGCGGATCGCGACGGTGGCGGGGCCGGCCGGCGTCGTCGAGACCCGCCAGATCACGGCGCCGTCGACGGCGGTGCGCCAGGTGGGGTCGCCGCGGCCGCGGCGCAGCGGGGCGAGGACGCCGTACAGGTCGAGCGGGAACGGCGGCCGCCATTCCCGGTCCACCACCACGGCGGCCGTGTCCACGCCCCCGATGGTCACACGTCGGGCGAGAACCGGACCCCGTGGGGCGGCAGCGTGACGTCCGGCCACACCCGCATGTTGTGCCGCAGCTCGCAGTGCGCGCCGACCACGGCCCGGTCGCCGACCACGGTGTCGCGGACGCTCGCGCCCTCCTCGACGACCGCCCCGGCCCCGATCACCGAGTTCTCGACGACCGCGCCCGCCTGCACCACCGCGCCGTCGAACAGCATGGAGCCCTCGACCCGGGCGCCGGAGCCGATCCGGGCGCCGCGGCCGACGGTCGTCCCGCCGAACACGAACGCGTCGGAGGCCACCTCGGCCCCCTCCAGCACCATCGACTCGCCGGTCGGGCCGGGCAGTGCCGCCGAGGGCGCGACCCCGCGGACCAGGTCCGCCGAGCCGTGCACCAGGTCGCCGGGGGTGCCCATGTCGCGCCAGTACGCGACGTCGACGTGGCCCTGCACGTGCGCCCCCGAGGCGAGCAGGTCGGGGAACGTCTCGCGCTCCACCGACACCGGCCTGCCCTCGGGGATGGTGTCGACGACCTCGCGGCGGAAGACGTAGCAACCGGCGTTGATCTGGTCGGTCGGCGGGTCCTCGGTCTTCTCGAGGAACTCCAGCACCCGGCCGGTCGGGTCGGTGGGGACGCAGCCGAAGGCCCGCGGGTTCTGCACCCGCACCAGGTGCAGTGTGACGTCGGCACCGGTGCTGCGGTGGGTGTCGGCGACGGCGGTCAGGTCGGTGCCCGCCAGCACGTCGCCGTTGAAGATCATGACGTGCTCGGCGGAGAGCTTGCCGGCCACGTTGCGGATGCCCCCGCCGGTGCCCAGCGGCTCGTTCTCGGTGACGTAGGTGAGGTCCAGCCCCAGCGACGAGCCGTCGCCGAAGTGCTCCTCGAAGGTCTCGGCCAGGTAGCTCGTGCCCAGCACCGCCCGCCGGATGCCCGCCTCGCGGATCCGCGACAGCAGGTGCGCCAGGAACGGCACCCCCGCCGTCGGCAGCATCGGCTTGGGCGCCGACAGGGTCAGTGGCCGCAGCCGGGTGCCCTTGCCCCCGACCAGCACGACCGCCTCGACGTCCTGCAATGCAGGTCCCCCCTCAGGTTCTTTCTTCTCGTTCGCGCTCAGCCGGTCCGCCGCAGCAGACCCGAGCGCACGGCCAGGCCGGCGCGCAGGGCCGCACGCAGCGGAGCGTGCACCGGACCGCGGTGGCGGTCGGCCAGGTAGCGGTAGGCGCTGCGGTGGTGCTCGGCGAGCATCCGTGCCGACACCTCCGGCTTGCCCGTGGACGCTCCGCCCACGTGTACGACATCGGCACCGGGGACGTACACGTTTCGCCATCCGGCGAGACCCAGCCGCATCCCCAGGTCGACGTCCTCGAAGTACATGAAGTAGCGCGGGTCGAAACCGTCGACGGAGTCGAACGCGGTGCGCCGCAGGAGCAGGCACGACCCGGACAGCCAGCCGGCCGCGCGTTCCGTCAGGTCCTCCCGGCTGCGCCGGTAGGCCGCCGTCCAGGGATTGCCCGGCCAGACCGGGGCCAGCACGGCGTGCGCCGCCCCGGCCGTCAGCGACGGCACCTCGCGCGCCGAGGGGTAGACCTCGCCGGACGGTTCGCGGATCAGCGGGCCGAGCGACCCGGCCCGGGGGTGGCGACGGCCGGCGTCGAGCAGGGTGTCCAGCGACCCGGCGCCCCACTCCAGGTCCGGGTTGGCGACGACGACCCAGCCGTATCCGTCGGGCAGCGAGGCCACGCCACGGTTGGCGGCGGCGCCGTAGCCGACGTTCTCGCCGATCGGCAGGAACGTCACGTGGTCGCGCTCGCGGGCCGCGCGCTCGGGGGCGCCGTCGACGGATCCGTTGTCGGCCAGGACGACCGGCACGTCCGTGCGGGCCGTCGCGCCCTGCAGCGAGTCGAGGAAGGTGTCCAGCAGCGCGCCCGGCGAGTAGGTCACCGTGACGACGGCGACCCCGTCGCCGTAGGACCGTGCGTCGTCGGTCACATGGCCTCCCCGTCCTTTTCGTCCACCCCGCGCATGTCCCGCAACCTAGTCAGCACGGGCACGCCCGCGCCCGGCGGCTCCGTCCGGCACCGCCCGTTCGCGCCCGTGAAGATCACACTCCGTCACCGCGACCATGATTGCGATACTCTCACTCCAACATTCGGACCGCCCCCGAGCAGCGACGACACGTCGTACCCGTGCGTCACCCTCAAGTCCGGACCCCCTACGACGACCGGGCGAGCAACCCGACACGCAGGCCCGTACGACCCACGGCGCGGGCCCGGATGCTGCACCCTGGTCCCCGACCGGGGTGTCCGGTCCCAGAGACGCACGGGCCGCGCTCCGGTTCACCGGACTCCCCCGTCCGGGTGAGACGCGGCGGCGCGGACGAGACGGACCCCGAGGGGAGCGAGCATGGGCGAGGTCTACCGGGACCGCTCCCGCCCGTCGGCCGCCGAGCGCGCCGCCGCGCGACGGTCCGGCCGCCCCGCCGCCCCGACGACCGGTGGCGCTCGCCCCGGGTCCGCCCGGACACCGGCGCCGCGCGCGGCCGCCCCGCGGGCTCCGCCGGCTGGAGCCGGGCGGGGACCGCGACCGGCCCCGACGAGCACCCCCCGTACCCGGCGCGGGGCGGGCGCACCGGCGGACGACCGCCCCGGGGCCGCGGGCTGCTGGCCCGGCTGCGGCTCGCCGTCGCCGTGCTGTCGGCGCTGACGGTGCTGCTCACCGGCGCCGTGTGGACGCTCTACCGCGACGTCACCGGCGGCATCACCACGACGAACCTGCTGTTCGGCGGCTCCGCGGGCGGCGAGCAGAACATCCTGCTGGTCGGCGTGGACAGCCGTACCGACGCGCAGGGCAACCCGCTGCCGGCCGACGTCCTGGCCCAGCTGCGCAGCGGCGCCGAGTCCGGCGTCCTCAACTCCGACACGATCATCGTCGTGCACCTGCCCGCCGACGGCGGCAGCGCGACCGCGTTCTCCATCCCGCGCGACTCCGAGGTGTCGATCCCGGGGATCGGCCGCAACAAGATCAACGCCGCCTACCCGCAGACGAAGGCGCAGACCGCGTCCCGGTTGGTCGCCGAGGGTGTGCGCGACCCCCGGCAGATCGACCAGGACTCGTCGCAGGCCGGCCGGCAGGCCCTGATCGACACCGTGCAGGACCTCACCGGGCTGGCCATCGACCACTTCGCCGAGGTCAACCTGCTCGGCTTCTACAACCTCACCAACGCCGTCGGCGGCGTCGACGTCTGTCTCAAGGCCCCGGCCAGGGACGAGTTCTCCGGCGCCGACTTCCCCGCGGGCCCGCAGACGATCTCCGGTGCCGACGCGCTCGCGTTCGTCCGGCAGCGGCACGGGCTCGCCGGCGGGGACCTGTCGCGTATCAACCGTCAGCAGGTGTTCCTCGCCGCGGTCGCCAACAAGGTCCTGTCCTCGGGCACGCTCACCGACCCGACCAAGCTCGGCGCGCTCATCGAGGTGGTCCAGCAGTCGGTCGTCATCGACAGCGGCTGGGACCTGCTCGGCTTCGCCCGCGAGGCGTCGTCGATCGCGGCCGGGAGGATGGACTTCCTGACCATCCCCACCGGCGGTCCGGAGACCACCCGGAGCAAGGACGTGCTGCTCGTCGACCCCGCCGAGGTCCGCGACTTCGTCGCCCACCACACCGACCCCGAGCCCGAGGAGGCGGCCGCGACCTCCACGGAGGCGGCGGCGCCGGTCGTGGCCGACGTGGCGAACGGGTCCGGGGTGACCGGGCTGGCCGCACAGGTCGCCGACACCCTGGGCCGCAACGGGTTCACCCCCGGCGAGGTCGGCAACGCCCCGGACCGCACCACCTCGGTGGTCCGCTACAGCCAGGCCGACGGCGACGCCGCCGCCCGCCGGGTCGCCGAGGCGCTGGGCGGCATCGGCGTCGAGCAGTCCGACGCCGTCGCCCAGGGCCGGGTCCAGGTGCTGCTCGGCACCGACCGCGCGAACGGCGGCCGGTCGACCTCCGCGGCGGCCGCGCCCGCCGCGGCCCCGGCTCCCTCGACCCCGCCGATCACCGCGGGCGGGGTCCCCTGCATCGACTGACGTAGCGTTCCGGCGTGATGGACACCGTCTTCGGCTCCGGCCTGTTCCTCACCGACGCGCTGCTCGGCCCGGCACTCGGCGCCGCCGCCCCGCGACCGCTGGTCACCCACTACGACGACGCGACCGGCGAGCGGACCGAGCTGTCCGGCACGACCACCGCGAACTGGACCGCCAAGGCGGCGAATCTGCTGCGCGACGAAGTCGACGTCGAGCCGGGCGCCCGGGTCGCGGCGCTGCTGCCCGCGCACTGGCAGACCGTCGCCGCGCTGCTGGCCGTGTGGTCCTGCGGCGCGGAGCTCGTCGGCGACCCGGCGGGCGCGGACGTCGTGCTCGCCGACGCGGCGCGGCTCGACGTGGCGCTCGCGGCCGGGGCGGGCACGGTCGTCGCGTTCTCGCTGGACTTCTTCGGCCGCGGCCTGGGCGACCTCCCCGGCGGCACCGTCGACTTCGCGACCGAGGTGCGGGTGCACGGCGACGAGTTCGTCCCGTGGGACCCGGTGGACGGCGCGGCCCCGGCCTGGGACGGCGCGAGCGGCGAGCAGGTCCTGGCCGCGGCCCGGGAGCGTGCGGACGCACTCGGCATCACCGCGGGCGCCCGGGTGCTGTCGAGCACCGGCTGGGACAGCGCGGACGGCCTGCGCGACGGGCTGCTCGCCGTCCTCGCGGCGGGGGCCTCGCTGGTCCAGACCGTGAACGCCGCCGGGGACCCGGCGGTCCTCGACCGCCGCGCGGAGTCCGAGCGGGTCACCCTGCGCCTGGGGTGAGCGGCGGCCCCGGCCGGGGGTCATGACACCCTGGTCGACCGTGACCCCCTCTGTGAGCGCCCGGGACGTCGACGACGCGGCGGCCCGGCTCCGCGCCGTCATCGGCCCGACCCCGCTGCAGCTCAACCCCCGCCTGTCCGACGCGCTCGGCGGCGAGGTCTGGGTCAAGCGCGAGGACCTGCAGCCGGTCCGTTCGTACAAGATCCGCGGCGCCTACAACCTCATCGCGCAGCTGCCCGAGGCCGACCGTCTCGCCGGCGTCGTCTGCGCCAGCGCCGGCAACCACGCCCAGGGCGTCGCGTTCGCCTGCCAGCGCCTCGGCGTGACCGGGCGGGTCTACCTGCCCGGCACGACTCCGCGCCAGAAGCGGGACCGGGTCGCGCGGCTGGGCCGCGACGCCGTCGAGGTGCGGGTGGTCGGCAACACCTACGACGAGGCCGCCGCGGCCGCCCGCGCCGACGCCGAGTCCACCGGTGCCACCCAGGTGCCCGCCTTCGACGACCCGCGCACCGTCGCGGGCCAGGGCACGATCGCCCGCGAGATCGTCTCCCAGCTGGCCGACCCGCCGGATGTGCTGGTCGTGCCGGTCGGTGGCGGTGGACTGCTCGCCGGGGCCATCACCTACCTGCGCGAGCACGCGCCGTCGACCCGGATCGTGGGCGTCGAGCCCGCCGGGGCGGCGAGCATGGCGGCCGCGGTCGCCGCGGGCGAGCCGGTCGACCTGGGATCGCTGGACCCGTTCGTCGACGGCGCCGCCGTGCGCAAGGTCGGCGCGGCCACCTTCGACGTGGTGCGCGACGCGGGCGTGGAGCTGCTCGCGGTGCCCGAGGGCCGGATCTGCGTCGAGATGCTCGCGCTCTACCAGTCCGACGGGATCATCGCCGAGCCGGCGGGCGCGCTGTCCCCCGCGGCGCTGGACCGGCTCGACATCCCCCGCGACGCCACGACGGTCTGCCTGCTCTCGGGCGGCAACAACGATGTCTCCCGCTACGCCGACATCGTCGAGCGCGCCCTGGTCTTCGAGGGCCGCAAGCACTACTTCCTCGTCGAGTTCCCGCAGGAGCCGGGCGCGCTGCGCCGGTTCCTCGACGACGTCCTCGGCCCGGATGACGACATCACCCTGTTCGAGTACACCAAGCGCTCCAACCGGGAGACCGGCCCGGCCCTGGTCGGCATCGAGCTGGGTTCGCCGGACGACCTGCCCGCGCTGCTCAAGCGGATGCAGGAGGCTCCCCCGCACATCGAGCCGATCCCGCCGGACAGCCCGCTGTTCGGCTTCATCCTGTAGACGCCGCGCGCAACACGGCGGCAATCCGGGCCGCCTACCGTGCACGACCGTGCCCGAGATGATGTTCGACGTCCGCTGGCCGGACGGCACCGAGGTCAGCTACTACTCGCCGTCGCTGGTGGTGACCGAACACCTGGACACCGGCACGACCTACCCGGTGGCCGAGTTCGTCACGCGCAGCCGCACCTGCATGGAGATCGCCGACGCGCGGGTGCGGGCGAAGTACGGGTTCGGCTGCGCGCAGTCGGCGCGGACGATCGCGCTCATCGACGCGGCCGCGGGGCGGTTCGCCCCGACCGACGAGGTGCGGGTGGAGGGCTTCCGCCGCTGACGCCGCCGGGTCCTGCGGTGATGCGGCGGCCGCGGCGCGGCGTCACGCGGCGGCCGGGCGCCGCCGCAGCACCAGGTGCAGCGCCACCCCGGCGAGCAGCCCCCAGAACGCCCCGCCGATCCCGGCGATCGTGACCCCGGCCGCCGAGACCAGGAACGCGGCGGCCGCGGGCACCCGCGCGACGGCCGGATCCGGCGTCGGGTCGGCGACGGCGAGGGCCCCGGCGAGCGCGGGACCGAACGTCCCGAGCAGGGCGAGCCCCGCGACGGACTCCACGACCCCGGGCGGCGCGGCCGCGACCAGGGCGGCCATCGTCGTCGCGAGCGGGGCCAGCAGCAGGCAGGCGACGCCGTTGGCCTGGCAGGCGACCCAGCGTCGCGCCGGGTCCGGGTGGGACTCGGGCGAGGCGGGCAGCGCCGCGGTGATCGCGGCCAGGTTGATCGCGTGCGCACCGGCCGGGGCCCCGAGGACCGTCCCGGCGCCGGTGAGCACCATCGCGTGGCGCCAGGGGACGGGGTAGCCCGCCGCGGCGAGCACCGCGACGCCGGGCACGTTCTGCGAGGCCATCGTGACCACCCAGAGCGGCAGCGCGACCCCCACCAGGGCCGCGACCGAGAAGGCCGGGACGGTGAGGGTGATCTCCGGCGGGCGCAGCCACGACCGACCGTCGGCGAGGACGACGACGATCACCAGGGCCAGCCCGAACGCGGCCGGGGACGCCCAGCGCGGCGCGAACCGCGACAGGACGACCCACAGGACCACGATCGGCGCCACCAGCAGCGGCCGCTCGACCAGCGCACGGACCGGCGCCAGGCACAGCGGCAGGAGCACACCGGCCAGCATCGCCTGCGCGATCGGCGCCGGGATCGCGCCGACGAGCCGCCCGAGCGGGCGCACGAGCCCGGTCGCGACGATGAGGAGACCGCCGACGACGAACGCGCCGACCACGGCGGGCCACCCACCCGCGACGGCTCCGGTGGAGGCCAGCAACGCCGCGCCGGGGGTGGACCAGGCGACCGTCAGCGGGCGGCGGAACCGGCGGGACAGCCAGATCGTCGCCACCCCCATCAGCGCGGTGAGCACCACCAGCCCGGACGCGGCCTGCGCCGGGTCGGCACCGGCCGCCGTCAGCCCGGCGAGGACGACGGCGAACGAGCTGGTCACCCCGATCACCGCGGAGACGACACCGACCGACACCGGTTGCGCCCAGGAACGATCCACGGCGCCACCCTAACCGCGTCGTTCTGTAAACAGAACTCACCGGGGGCGGTAAGCAGGATGTTCTGCAGCCGATACACGGGGTGCCGCCGACCCGACCAAAGATGACCGAACCGTGTCGTCCGGAAAACAGGCGGTGACGTCCGGTCCGCCGATCTTGGTACGGCCACCTGCCGCGGCCCATCCTGCGTGGGCCGCCGCACCCGCCGGGCGCGGCTCTACCGGAAGGCCCGTCTCATGAAGCTGCCCGTCGCTCTGGCCCTGGTGATCGGCGTCGCCGGGGCGGTGATCGCGTACCTCTACCTCGGTCCGCTCTCCGGGCTCGGCCTGTTCGTACCGGCGACGTTCCTGGGCGCCGCGACGTTCTTCGCGGCGGGCGGTGACCGGCCCGCGCTGGTCACCGCTCTGGCCACGAACGTCTGGGGCATCGTCACCGGCACCGTCATGCTGGTCCTGGCCGGACTCACCACGAACCCCGCCCTGCTGGGTCTGATCATCGGTGGGATGACCGCGGTGTTCATCCTCGGTGCGCTCGTACCGGTGCTCGGGTTCGTCCCCGGCGCGGTCGTCGGGTTCGCCACGACCGCGGCGTTCGGCCTGCTCAGCGGGGCGTCGGGCACCGACTTCTCGCTGCCCACCGGCCCCTTCACGGTGATGCTGCTGTCGTTCGTGGTCGGCTCGGTCGTGCTGGGCTACGGCTGCAGCCTGGTCGTCGGCCGCCTGACCGCCCGCTCCGCGGCACCCGCCGCGGCCTGACCAGCGGCGGCGCCCGGTGCGACTGGTGACCACCGGCGAGGCCGCGACCAGACTGGCCCTGAGCCCGCGGGCACTGCACCGCTGGGCCAGGGCCGGCCTGGTGACACCGGCCTTCCGGGAACCGGACGGCCGTGACCTGTGGGACGTGGAGGATCTGCGGGACCAGGTCACGGCGCTCCCGGCCCGCTTCTCCGCGGCCACCGCGGTGCGCGACCCGGGGACGCCCGTGCCGCGGCCCGGCCCGGACGCGCCGGCGGGGTAGCCCGCGCTCCCCCGCCGCGGGCGTCCACCTGTCCGGACGGGCCGGGCTACAGTCGCCCGGTGGACGACGGGGCGCTGCGCACGGCCGTCGGCGCACGGCTGCGGACGGCCCGGGCCGCACGCGGCCTGTCCCTCGGAGCGCTCGCGGAGCGGGCGGGGATCGGCAAGGGCTCGCTGTCGGAGATCGAGAACGGCAGCCGCAACCCCACCCTGTCCACCCTCTACGCGCTCGCGGACGCCCTCGGCGTACCGCTGTCGCGGCTGCTCGCCGAGCACCCCGGGGCCGAGGTCGCCGGCCCCGGCATCACCGCGCGCCTGCTGGACACGGCCACCGACGACCACGGCACCGTCGAGGTGTACGCCCTGGCCCTCGTCCCGGAGGCGGTGCACGTGTCCCCCGGGCACGGTCCGGGCGTGATGGAGCACCTGCTCGTCACCCGCGGTGCCGTCCGGGCCGGACGCAGCGGGCGCGAGGCCGACCTCGGCACCGGCGAGGCCACCCGCTGGCCCGCCGACGGCGAGCACACCTACACCGCCCTCGCCGGGGAACCGGCCGCGGCCGTGCTCGTCATCCGCACCCCGCCGGGTCCGTGATCGTCAGCACCTGGGCGCGCTGCGCGCGGCCCCGTACCGCGCCCATGTACTGATCGTCAGGCCGCCGCGTCCCACCGGGCGAGCACCCCGGCTGGCGTACAGGGTCGGTGCCCGCCAGCGCCGCCGGGTCCAGGCCCGCTCGCGCAGCGCGTTCAGCGGCCGGACCGTCGCCGTCCACGACGGCCCCGTCCGTGGGCCGTCAGGGTGTCACCTGAGCAGCGAACGCGCCATCACCATGCGCTGGATCTGGTTGGTGCCCTCGTAGATCTGGGTGATCTTCGCGTCGCGCATCATGCGCTCGGCCGGGAAGTCGCGGGTGTAGCCCGCGCCGCCGAGCAGCTGGACGGCGTCGGTGGTCACCTGCATCGCGGTGTCGGAGGCGAAGCACTTGGCGGCCGAGGAGATGAAGCCCAGGTCGGCCTCGTTGCGCTCGGCGCGCGAGGCGGCCACGTAGCAGAGCTGGCGGGCGGCCTCGACCTTCATCGCCATGTCGGCGAGCATGAACTGCAGACCCTGGAACTCGGCCAGGTGCCTGCCGAACTGCTTGCGCTCCTTCATGTACTGCGTCGCGACGTCGAGCGCACCCTGCGCGATGCCGACGGCCTGCGCACCGATGGTCGGACGCGTGTGGTCCAGCGTGCGCAGCGCGGTCTTGAAGCCGGTGCCCTCGGCGCCGATGATCCGGTCGGCCGGGATGCGGCAGTCCTCGAAGTGGATCTCGCGGGTCGGCGAGCCGTGGATCCCGAGCTTGCGCTCCTTGGTGCCGATGACGAAGCCCGGGTCGTCGGAGTGGACCACGAACGCCGAGATCCCGTTGGCCTTCTTCTCCGGGTCGGTGACGGCCATGACCGTGTACCAGGTCGACTCGCCCGCGTTGGTGATCCAGCACTTGGTGCCGTTGAGGACCCACTCGTCGCCGTCGCGGCGGGCGCGGGTCTTCATCGACGCGGCGTCGGAGCCCGCCTCCCGCTCGGAGAGCGCGTAGCTGACCATCGCCTCGCCGGCGGCGACCGACGGCAGGACCTGCTTCTTCAGCTCGTCCGAGGCGGACAGCAGGATCGGGGTGAGCCCGAGGCCGTTCACCCCGGGGATCAGCGACGACGACGCGCAGACCCGCGCGACCTCCTCGATCACGATGCAGCCGGCGAGCTCGTCGGCGCCTTGGCCGCCGTACTCCTCCGGGATGATCACGGCCTGGAAGCCGGCCTTGACCAGCGCGTCGCGCGCCTCGACGGGGTACCGGCCCTGCTCGTCGACGTCGGCGGCGTGCGGGGCGATCTCCTTCTCCGCCAGGTCCCGGACCGCCTCGCGGAGGGCCGTGTGCTCGTCGCTGAGCCGGTAGCTGTCGAACTCGCTGTTCATGCCGACCATGCTAACGGCACTCCGTGCCACATGTCACGGGACCTTGCTACCCTCCGTGCCATGACGACCAGCACGCGGCGCGGGCGTTCCCCCGAGGGGCGGGCCGAGGTGCGGCGGGAGCTGGTGGCGGCGGCCGCGCGGCTGTTCACCGAACGCGGCTACGACGACACGACCGTCGACGACATCGCCGCCGCCGCGGGCGTCGGGCGCCGCACCTTCTTCCGCTACTTCCGCGGCAAGGAGGACGCGCTGTCCCCCGACCACGAGCGCGGGCTGGCCCGGATCGGCGAGGTGTTCGCCGGCGCGCACCCCGACGAACCGCTGCCGTCACTGGCACTGCGTGCCGCGGAGACGGTGTTCGAGCTCTACACCGAGGACCCGGAGGTCGCCCGGCTGCGCTTCGCGCTCGTCGGCTCGGTGCCCGCGCTGCGCGACCGCGAGGCCGCGTCGGTGCACCACTACCGACGGCTGTTCACCCGCGAGCTCACCGCCCGGCTGGGCGACCGCCCGGACGGCGAGCTGCGGGCCGCGGTGACGGCGGCGGCGCTGGTCGCCGCGCACAACCAGGCGCTGCGCCGGTGGCTGGTCGAGGGCGCGCGCGACGCCGACCTGCCCGGCGCCGTCGACCACTTCCGCCGGGTCGCGCCGATGCTGCCGCTGGAGGACGCGGGCGAGCCGGCCGCCGCACCCGACCTGGAGGACGTGACCCGGCGTCTGGAGCGCGCGGCGCGGACCCTGGAACGGGAGTCGACCCGACGCACGGGCTGAGCCCGGCCCCGGGGCGTCCGGCCCCGGACATGCGTGATCCCCGGGCCGCACCGGGGTGCGTCACCGAACCGGACAGAGTTCGGACCCGGGGATCACGGGTGACCGTCGGGAACTCGCCGGCACCACACCGGCTTCCACGACCGCCTCTCCGACGGGTTCTCCCCGCCGGAGCAGAACGTGGTGCTAGCTGACGGCCACCTCACGTGTCCTGCTGTAGCTCATCTGCTGGACCACCTCCTCTCCCGTGTACCGACACCGTACGCACGGGATCGAGCGGCGCGCCACCGGAAAATCGCGGCCCGGTCCTCAGCCCTCGCGGGCGGCCACGCGCAGCGCCGCGTCCTTGTCCAGGACGCTGCGCTCGAGGTCGGCCTGGTACTCCACCATGGCCTGCCGGAGCCGCTCGTCGCCGGCGCCGAGGATGCGCACCGCGAGCAGTCCGGCGTTGCGGGCGTTCCCGACCGCGACGGTCGCCACCGGCACGCCGGCGGGCATCTGCACGATCGACAGCAGCGAGTCCAGGCCGTCGAGGTACTTCAGCGGCACGGGCACGCCGATCACCGGCAGCGGCGTCGCGGCGGCGACCATCCCGGGCAGGTGCGCGGCACCACCGGCCCCGGCGACGATCGCCTGCAGGCCGCGGTCGGCGGCCGAGGCGGCGTAGTCGAGCATCCGCTGCGGGGTGCGGTGGGCGGAGTAGACGCCCACCTCCCACGGCACGCCGAACTCGTCGAGCGCGGCGCCCGCGGCGCCCATCACCGGCCAGTCGGAGTCGCTGCCCATGATCACGCCCACGCGCGGGGAGCCGGTCTGCGTCATCGAGGTCCTTCCGGGGAGTGCGGGGAGCGGGGATCGCCGGTGTGGGCGGACCAGCCGTCCGCCCAGGTCGCGGTGGCCAGCCAGCCCGCGGCGAGCTCCGCACGGGTGCGCACGTCGGTCTCGTCGCGGCCGAGGACCGTCACGTGCCCGATCTTGCGGGCCGGGCGGCCGTCCTTGGCGTAGAGGTGCACCTTCCCCTCGGGGAAGCGCGCGAAGCAGTGGTGCAGCCGCTCGTCCATGCCCATCGCGGGCTCCTGCGCCGCACCGAGCACGTTCGCCATCACCGCGACCGGGGCGACCGGGGCGGTGGAGCCGAGCGGGTAGTCCAGCACCGCGCGCAGGTGCTGCTCGAACTGCGAGGTGACCGAGCCCTCGATCGTCCAGTGCCCGGAGTTGTGCGGGCGCATCGCCAGCTCGTTCACGACGACCTCGCCGGGCGCGGTCTCGAACAGCTCGACCGTCATCAGCCCGACGACGCCGAGCTCGGCCGCGATCCGCAGCGCCAGTTCCTGGATCCGGGCGGCGTGGTCCGGGTCGAGCCCGGGGGCGGGCGAGGTGACCCGGGCGCACTGGCCGTCGACCTGCAGGGTCTCGACGACCGGCCATGCGGCGGCCTGGCCGAAGGGCGAGCGGGCGACACTCGCGGCCAGCTCGCGGGTCATCGGGACCGCGGACTCGACGAGCAGCGGGGTGCCGGCGTCGAGCAGGTCGGCGACCAGCCGGTCGGTGTCGTCGCCGCCGGCGCGCAGGAACCAGACGCCGCGGCCGTCGTAGCCGCCGCGGGTGGCCTTGAGCACGACCGGCCAGCCGTGCCCTGCCCCGAACGCGGCGACGTCGCCGGGCGCCGCCACCTCGGCGAACGCGGGCACCGGCAGCCCCATCTCCGACAGCCGTCGTCGCATCACCAGCTTGTCCTGCGCGTGCACGAGCGCCGAGGGCGGCGGCCGCAGCGGCAGCCCGGCCTCGGCGAGCGGGACCAGCACCTCCTGCGGGACACCCTCGTGGTCGAACGTGACGGCCGAGCAGCCCGTCGCGAGCTCCCGCAGCGCGGCGGCGTCGTCGGGGTCGCCGATGACGACGTCCGGCGTCGCCCGGGCCGCCGGATCGTCCGGCGACGCGGCCAGCACCCGCAGGGTCTGCCCCAGCGCGACGGCGGCCTGGGCGGTCATCCGGGCCAGCTGGCCACCGCCGACCATGCCGACGACGGGCAAGGCGGCCTTCTGCGCGTCAACCCTCTCCACGAGACCGGGAGCCTAATCTGGCACGATCGATCCCGTGACGGTGGTGGAGGCGACGCTCGCCAGGATCCCCCAGCCGTACCGCGACAAGGCGATCAAACACCGCGAGCTGATCAAGTTCCTGATGGTCGGTGGCAGCACCTGGGTCATCGACACGGTGGTGTTCCTGGTGCTGAAGGCCACGGTGCTGGCCGACAAGCCGGTGACCGCCAAGGTGGTCGCGGTGCTGGTGGCGACGATGGTGTCCTACGTGCTGAACCGCGAGTGGTCCTTCCGGACCCGCGGCGGGCGCGAGCGGCACCACGAGGCCCTCCTGTTCTTCGTGATCAGCGGGGTCGGGGTCGGGGTGTACTCGGCGCCGCTGTGGGTCTCGCGCTACGTCTTCGAGCTGCAGGTGCCGTTCGTCTCGCTGGTCGCCCAGGAGTCCGCGGACTTCGTGGCCGGCCAGATCGTCGGCACCCTGGTCGGGATGGCCTTCCGCTGGTGGGCGTTCCGCCGGTTCGTGTGGCCGGACCAGTTCGTGCGACGCCAGCCCCCGCCGGTCCCCCCGGCCCCCGGGGACTGAGCGACCGGGCCACCGGCTACCGCGGGCCGGTGCGGTCGGGCACCGGGGCCGCCGCGGTGACGTCGTCGGTGCGGGCCGCGGGCAGGTACAGCCGGAACACCGGCGGCCGGGCCCGGGACAGCTCCAGCCTGCCACCGTCGGCCTCGACCAGCGTCCGGGCCAGCGCCAGCCCCAGCCCGGTCGAGGACTGCGCCGAGATGCCCCGGTCGAACACGTGCGGCACCAGGTCCTCCGGCACGCCGGGCCCGGTGTCGGACACCTCCACCAGCAGCGCGTTCTCCCCGGTCCGCGCGGAGATCGTGACCGGTCCGTCGCCGTGCTGCAGCGCGTTGTCGACGAGCACCCCGATCGCCTCGCGCAGCCGTGCCGCGGTCACCCGGGCGAGCAGCCCCTCGGGCACCCGCACCTTGAGCGACCGGCCGGCCGCGGTGAGCGGGCCGCGCCACTCCCGCTCGGCGTCGGCGACGGCCTCGGCCAGGTCGACCGGTTCCGCCCCGACCGCCCGCGCGGCGCGCGCGGACTCCAGCAGGTCGTCGAGGACGGCGGTGAGCCGCTCGGTCTGCTCCAGCGCCGCGTTGGCCTCGCGGCGGGCGTCCGGGTCGGGGTGGCAGGCGAGCTCGTCCAGACGCAGCTGCAGCGCGGTGATCCGGCTGCGCAGCTGGTGGGACACGTCCCCGACCAGCGACCGCTCGCGGTGCAGCAGCTGGGACAGCGCCGTCGCCGAGGAGTCCAGGACCTCCGAGACGCGGTCGAGCTCGGCGATGTCGTAGCGGGCCGGGGACCGGCGGAAGTCGCCCGCACCGAGGCGGGCGGCGCGGGCCGCGAGGTCGCGCAGCGGGTCCGACAGCCGGCGCGCGGTGTACACCGCGACCCCCGTGCCGACGGTGACGGAGAACCCCACCAGCAGCACGACGACGGCCACCACCTGGGTCTGCTGGGACCGCATCACCGAGGTCGGCTGGGACAGCTCCATGATCCCGCCCGGCCCGAACGGCAGCGACTCGGTCACCGGGTCGTCGACCCGGTCCACGCCGTAGACGATCGGGTCGGAGTCCGGCGGCACGACCACCAGCCGGGAGTTCGGCGGGATCGCCGCCTCCACCAGCCGTTGCGACTGCGGCCCGGTGCCGTACTCCTCGACGGTCTCGGTGACCTGCTCGAGGCGCTGGGTCAGCTCGGCACGGGTGAAGTCCTCGACGAGCTGCCAGGTCGCGAGCGCGAGCGGGCCGCCCAGGAACAGCGCGGTCAGCGCCACCGTCAGCAGTGTGGAGATCAGGATCCGGCGGCGCACGGCGACCTCAGTCCGAGTTGTACCGGAAGCCGACGCCGCGGACGGTGGCGATCCGCTTCTCGCCGCCGATCTTGCGGCGCAGCCACGACATGTGCATGTCCAGCGTCTTCGACGACTTCATGTCCGCGTCACCCCAGACCGCGTGCAGGATCTCCTCGCGCGTCACGACCTGGCCGGCGTGGATCATCAGCACGCGCAGCAGCTCGAACTCCTTGTTGGCCAGGGAGATCTCGTCGCCGTCGAGCAGGACGCGGCGGCCGGACAGCTCCATCCGCAGGCCGTCCACCTCGACGACGTCCTGGGTGCGGCGGCGCAGCAGCGCCCGCACCCGGGCCAGCAGCTCGGCCAGCCGGAACGGCTTGGACACGTAGTCGTCGGCGCCGGCGTCGAGCCCCACGACGAAGTCGACCTCGTCGGTGCGGGCGGTGAGCATGAGGACGGGCAGGTCCGGCAGGGTCGCGCGGACCCGCCTGCAGACCTCCAGGCCGTCCATGCCGGGCAGCCCCAGGTCGAGCACGAGCAGGTCGACCTGCGCACGGGTGACCCGGTCGACGGCGCCGACGCCGTCGGCGACGACGTCGACGTCGTACCCCTCGCGCTGCAGGGCCCGCGACAGCGGCTCGGCGATGGCCGCGTCGTCCTCGGCCAGAACCACGGTGGTCATCTCACCGAGCATAGGGCTCCGGGCCCCGGGCACGGTGGCGGTGCGAGCTGGCATGCTCGCCCAACGTGAACCCCGAGCGATGCGTGCCCGCCGAACCCGGTGATCTGGATCTCGCCCTGCGCCTGGCGGATCTCGCCGACGCGATCACGCTGCCCCGTTTCCGGGCCGCCGACCTGCGGGTGGAGCGCAAGCCGGACCGCACCCCGGTGACCGACGCCGACACCGCCGCCGAGGACGCGATCCGCGCCGCGCTGGGCCACGAGCGCCCCGCCGACGCGATCCTCGGGGAGGAGCGCGGCGGGTCCACCGACACCGCGCACGGCCGCGGCTGGGTGATCGACCCGATCGACGGGACCAAGAACTTCTCGCGCGGGGTGCCCGCGTGGGCGACGCTGATCGCGCTCGTCGTCGACGGCGTGCCGACGGTGGGTGTGGTGAGCGCGCCGGCGCTGCACCGCCGCTGGTGGGGCTCGGCGGGGGCCGGGGCCTGGGCACGTGACCTGCCGTCGGGGACGCCGAAGCGGATCGCGGTGTCGGGGGTGGCCGACGTCGCCGACGCCTACGTCTCGACCACCAACACCGAGACCTTCCGCACCGACCCGTCCCCGGCGTCGCGGGAGGGCTGGATCGCGCTGACCGAGGCCTGCTGGGAGTCCCGCGCGTTCGGCGACTTCTGGCAGCACGTGCTCGTCGCCGAGGGGGTCGTCGACGTCGCGGTGGAACCCGCCGCGAACCCGTGGGACCTGGCGGCGCCGGCCGCCGTCGTCGCCGAGGCGGGCGGGCGGCTGACCGACCTCGCCGGGAACCCGACCTGGTCCGGCGGGCACGGCCTGACCAGCAACGGTCTGCTGCACGACGCCGTGCTGGGGGTGCTGCGTGGCTGAGCTGTACTTCGACGACCTGACCCCGGGGACCGTCCTCGACCTCGGTACGACCGCGGTCGACCGCGACGAGATGGTCGCGTTCTCGGCCCGCTTCGACCCGCAGCCGTTCCACCTGCACGAGGCCGACGGCGAGCGGGTGTTCGGCGGCCTGGCCGCGTCCGGCTGGTTCACCGCGAGCCTGTGGATGCGCGCCTACGTCGACGCCGTGCTGTCCCGCGCGGCGTCGCTCGGCTCACCCGGCGGCGACGAGATCGCCTGGCCGGCACCGGTGTTCGCGGGCGACGAGCTGCACGCGGAGATGGAGGTCCTCGATGCCCGCGTCTCGCGCAGCCGCCCGTCGATGGGCCTGATCACGCTGCGCGGGACGCTGACCCGCACCGGCGACGGCGCGGTCGTGTACCGGTCCCGGTTCACCGGGATGTTCGAGGTCAGGCCGACAGCGCCGTGACCACCCGCGACGGCGACGGCCGTCCCAGGTGTCCGGCCATCCACACACTCGTGTCGACCAGCTTCCGCAGGTCGGCGCCGTGGTCGATGCCGAGCCCGTCGAGCATCCACACCAGGTCCTCGGTGGCGAGGTTGCCGGTCGCGGACCCGGCGTAGGGGCAGCCGCCCAGGCCGCCCGCGCTGGCGTCGACGGTGGTCACGCCGTACCGCAGCGCGGCCAGGGTGTTGGACAGCGCCTGGCCGTAGGTGTCGTGGAAGTGCACCGCGAGCCGCTCGACGCCGACCCCGCGGGCGACGCACGCGTCGAGCACCGCGCCGACGTGCGCCGGGGTGGCGACGCCGATCGTGTCGCCGAGGGAGAGCTGGTCGCAGCCCATCTCCATCAGCCGCGCCCCGACGGCGGCGGCCTGGTCCGGGTCGACGCCGCCCTCCCACGGGTCGCCGAACACCATCGACACGTAGGCCCGCACCCGCAGACCCTCGGACACCGCGCGGGTCACGGTCGGCTCGAACATCGCGAACTGCTCGTCGAGCGTGCGGTTCAGGTTCCGCTTCGCGAACGTCTCGGTGGCCGAGGCGAACACCGCGACGTGGTCGCAGCCGGCGTCGATCGCGCGCTGCAGCCCGCGCTCGTTCGGGGTGAGGACGGGGTAGTCGAGCCCGGCGCGGCGGTCGAGCACGGCGAGCAGGTCGGCGGCGTCGGCGAGCTGGGGCACCCACGTCGGGTGCACGAAGCTGGTCGCCTCCAGCGTGCGCAGGCCCGCGTCGGCGAGCCGGTCGAGGAACTCGGCCTTCACCGCGACCGGGACGACGGTCTTCTCGTTCTGCAGCCCGTCGCGGGGGCCGACCTCGTAGATCTCGACGCGCTCCGGCAGCGCGGGGTCGCGCACCGTCGTGGGAAGACCGTTGCTCACAGGGACGCCCTCTCTCGCTGCGGTGCGGGAGCCTCCATCCTGCCCCGCACGGCCGCGTCGGCGTGACCACGGCGGGCCGTGTGCTCGCTCTCCTTCTCGTTGCTGCGGCGCCGCTCGGCGAGCAGGCCGATCTCCCGGTGCAGCCGGGCCTGCACCCGTTCCACGCCCGCGACGTCGGTGAACCGCAGCCGCTCCCCGGCGACGTCGAGCAGCAGGGTGCCGCAGCCGAACAGCCGTCCCCCGGCGCCGGTCCGGACGCGGACCGAGTCGATGCGGTCGATCGGCACGTCGAGGCCGTCGCGGACGAGCAGGCCCTCCCGGACGAGGAACCGCCGGTCGGTGACGACCAGCAGGGTGGCGCGCCAGCGCGCGATCGGCAGCAGCGTGAACCGCACCGCGACGAGCGCGGCGAGCACCCCGAGCACGAGCCAGGCCCACGGCGCCCACGGCTGCAGCCGGACCACGGCGGCCCCGAACCCGGCGACGGCGCTGACCCCGACGAGGACCGCGGCCGGCCGCAGGGCCAGCCGCCAGTGCGGGTGCCCGACCAGCACGACGTGCTCGCCCTCGTCGAGAACCCGGTCCAGAGCCCGGTCCAGAGCGCTGTCGGGGAACGCCATACCTCCCACGGTAGGGCGCCGGGCGCCGACCGCCCACGCGACGCGCGGGGGCTGCGTCGCAGGTCAGCGCAGTGGGTGACTCAGGACTGGTCGGCCGCGCGCAGATGGACGATGTCCCCGGCCGCCACCGCGACGCGGGCCCCGTCGTCCGGGTGGACCAGCAGCCGGCCCTGCAGGTCGACGTCCTCGGCCGTCCCGACGAGGTGGTCCCCGGCCGGGCGCTCCACCCGCACCCGCGAGCCGAGGCTGGCGCAGGCCGAGCGGTAGTCGCGGCGCAGGCCGCAGGCGTCGGCGTCGCCGCAGGCGTCGCGCCACTGCGCCTCGCGCCGGTACAGGTGCCCCAGCAGCACGGTCGCGGTCTCGGCGCGGGACGCGGTGAACCCGTGCGCGGCCAGCGAGGTCGCACCCCACGGCAGGTCGGTGGCCGGGGTGGAGATGTTGAGCCCGATGCCCAGGACGATCCCCGGCCCGCCGCCGGAGACCGCGGTCATCTCGGCGAGGATCCCCGCGGCCTTGCCCCGCGCCGGCCCGACCAGCAGGTCGTTGGGCCACTTCAGGGCCACCGGTACGTCCGGGGCGAGCTCGGTGATCGCGTCGGCCAGCGCGACGCCCGCGAGCATCGGCAGCCAGCCCAGCCGGTCGGCGGGCACGCCCTCGGGGCGCCACAGCACCGACATCGTCAGCGCCGCCCCGGGCCGCGAGATCCAGGTCCGGTCGAGGCGGCCCCGGCCGCGCACCTGGTCCTCGGCGATCAGCACCGAGCGGTCCGGCGCACCGCGCCCGGCCTCGGCCAGCAGGTCGGCGTTCGTGGATCCGGTGGAGGCGACGACGTCGAGCGCCGTCCAGCCCCCCGCGGGACGGAGCACGGCCGTCCGCAGGGCATACGGGTCCAGCGGGGTCCCGTCGCCGTGATTCGTCCCGGTCGTCATCACCGCGCACCGTAACGGCCCCGCGACGCGCCGGGGACCGCGGAGGGTGAACGGATCGGTAACGGTGTCGGCGGGACGGCCACCCGGTCGGCTGCGTCGGACGTCACGCCCGGGCCGAACCTACTTGCGGGTTAAGCTCCGACCTCATGAGCGCCGCAACGGAGCCGATGGCGACCCCGGACAGTGGTGGGGCAGAGCCGGACATCCACACCACGGCGGGCAAGCTCGCCGATCTCTACCAGCGTTTCGAGGACGCGGTCCACGCCGGTTCGGCGTCCGCGGTCGAGAAGCAGCACGCGAAGGGGCGGCAGACCGCCCGTGAGCGGATCGACCAGCTGCTCGACCCGGGCTCGTTCGTCGAGCTGGACGCGCTGACCCGGCACCGCTCGACGAACTTCGGGATGGACGCCAAGCGCCCCTTCGGCGACGGCGTCGTGACCGGCACCGGCACGATCGACGGCCGCCCGGTCGCCGTGTTCTCCCAGGACGCGACCGTCTTCGGCGGCGCGCTCGGCGAGGTCTACGGCGAGAAGATCGTCAAGGTCATGGACGTGGCCGCGAAGATCGGCTGCCCGGTCGTCGGCATCAACGACGGCGGCGGCGCCCGCATCCAGGAGGGGGTCGTCGCCCTCGGCCTCTACGGCGAGATCTTCACCCGCAACGTGCAGAGCTCGGGTGTGATCCCGCAGATCTCGCTGATCATGGGCCCGTGCGCGGGCGGCGCGGTCTACTCCCCCGCGATCACCGACTTCACCGTCATGGTCGACGAGACCAGCCACATGTTCATCACCGGCCCGGACGTCATCAAGACCGTCACCGGCGAGGACGTCGACATGGAGGAGCTCGGCGGCGGCCGGGCCCACAACACCAAGTCCGGTGTGGCGCACTACCTGGCGGGCGACGAGGCCGACGCGCTCGACTACGTCAAGCAGCTGCTGAGCTTCCTGCCGTCGAACAACCTGTCCGAGGCGCCGTCGTTCCCGGCCACCGAGCCCGTCGAGGGTTCGATCGAGGACGGGATCATCGACTCCGACCGCGAGCTCGACACCCTGATCCCGGACTCGGCGAACACGCCCTACGACATCCGCGAGGTCATCAACCGGGTCGTCGACGACGAGGACTTCCTCGAGGTCCAGGAGCTCTGGGCGCCGAACATCGTGGTCGGCTACGCCCGCGTCGAGGGCCGCAGCGTCGGCATCGTCGCGAACCAGCCGACCCAGTTCGCCGGCTGCCTGGACATCGACGCCTCGGAGAAGGCCGCCCGCTTCGTGCGGACCTGCGACGCGTTCAACATCCCGGTGCTGACCTTCGTCGACGTCCCGGGCTTCCTGCCCGGCACCGAGCAGGAGTGGAACGGCATCATCCGCCGCGGCGCGAAGCTGATCTACGCCTACGCCGAGGCGACCGTCCCGAAGGTCACCGTCATCACCCGCAAGGCCTACGGCGGCGCCTACGACGTCATGGGCTCCAAGCACCTCGGCGCCGACGTCAACATCGCCTGGCCGACCGCGCAGATCGCGGTCACCGGCGCGCAGGGCGCGGTGTCGATCCTCTACCGCAAGGAGCTCAAGGGCCTGGAGGGCGACGAGCTCGCCGCCAGGCGGGCGGAGCTGCAGCAGGACTACGAGGACACCCTCTGCAACCCCTACATCGCCGCCGACCGGGGCTACATCGACGCGGTCGTGCCGCCGTCGCACACCCGCGGCTACGTCGGCCGGGCGCTGCGGATGCTGTCCACCAAGCGGGAGCAGGGCCCGACCCGCAAGCACGGGAACATCCCGCTCTGATGGCCGCCGAGGAGTCCACCGAACAGACCCCGGAGGAGCGCCGCGCGCTGTTCCGCGTCGTGCGGGGCACCCCGGACGACCACGAGCTCGCCGCGCTGACCGCCGTCGTCGCCGCGGCGGCGAGCGCCGGTGGGCCGCCCGCCCCGCTGCGGACGCCGGACCTGTGGTCGCACCCCGCGGCCCAGCTCCGCGCCCCGCTGCACGCGGGCCCGGGCGCCTGGCGCGCCTCCGGCCTCCCCCGCTGACCTCGGAGGTACCACCGACCGGCGCCCGGTCCCCGGCACACCACGTCGCCGGGGGCCGGGCGCCGTCGCGTCCGGCCCGGGAACGGCGGTCCACCCGGGGGTGGAGGGTGCGGGTCCACCCGGGATCGACCCCGGCGCCGACGCGCCGACCGGGTCCGCGGCGAGATCGTCCTCCCCATGGACGCCACCTCACTCGTCATCACGGTCGCGATCGTCGGCCTGGTCCTCTACACGCAGTTCCGCGGGCAGTTCGTCGGCGGGCGACGGGACGTGACGCTCCCGTTCGTCGTGATCGGCATCGGGGTGCTCACCCTCGCCCAGGCCCGCCCGGAGGTCACCGCGGCCGGGGTGGCACTGCTCGCCGCCGAGCTGGTGCTGGCGGCCGCGCTCGGGGTAGTGCGCGGCTACGCCTTCCGCCTCGGCACCCGCGACGGGTGGGCGTACCGCAGCGGCTCGGCCGCGCTGCTGGTCGCCTGGGTGCTGACCATCGGTGTGCGGGTCGGCGCCGGGGTGCTCGGCGGGGCCGTCGGTGCCGGACTGCTGCTGTCGACGTCGTCGGCGCTGGTCTTCGGCGGCAGCCTGCTGGTCCAGAGCCTGGTCCTGCGACGCCGGGTGGCCGCGGCCGGGCTGCCGGTCCGGCCGGACGAGGCGCGCCGTGCCCGCGCGGCGGCCTGAGCGTCCCGCCCGGCCCGGCCGCTGTGTCAGAGTGAAACGGTGAGCACGCCCGCCGCCCGCACGGCCCGCCGCGTCGAGCACGACCGGTCGCCGCTGCTCGGGGTGCCCCGGCGGCTGGTGTCGCTGCTGTGGCTGCCGATCGTGCTGTTCCTGCTGTTCTGGTCGCCGGCCCAGCAGGTCTCCCCGACCTGGCTCTACGCCGGGCTCGTCCCGGCCGTCGCCGGGTGGGTGGTCTTCGCCCTCCACCGGAGCATGCCGCCGGTCGCGACGATCCTGACCAGCATCGCGCTCGCGGGGGGCGGGATCGCCCTGCTGGCCGGGTCCGACGGCTGGACCACCTCGGCGGCCTTCCCGATGATGGCGGTGTTCGTGGCCGCGCTGCGGCTGCCGTACCGGACCGCGCTGTTCGTCGACGTGCCGGTCATCGCCGCCACCACGATCGTCGTCGGGCCCTACACCTCGCTGTGGGACGCGCTGCTGGTGGTCGCCGCGCTGACCGCGATGGTGCTGTTCGGGATCGGCCGCCGCGACTCCGCCCGCCGGATCGAGGAGCACGAGCGGACACTCGTCGCCGACGCCAGGGCCCGCGAGGAGCACGCCCGCGCCGAGGCCATCGCCGACCGCGCCCGGGTCGCCCGCGACGTGCACGACGTGCTGGCCCACTCGCTGTCCGCGCTGGCCGTCCAGCTGCAGGGTGCCCGGCTGATGGCACTGCGCGACGGGGCCGCGCCGGACACCATCGCCCAGATCGAGCGGGCCCAGCGGCTCGCCTCCGACGGGATCACCGAGGCCCGCCGGGCCGTGCGGGCGCTGCGCGAGGGACCGGCGCCGGTCGACGTCGCCGGGGAGCTGCGCGAGCTCGGCCGGGCGCACCCGGACGCGACCGTCGAGGTCGCCGACGGGCTGCGCCTCGGCGCGCGGGAGGGCGAGACCGTGCTGCGCACCGCGCAGGAGGCGCTGTCCAACGCCCGCAAGCACGCCCCCGGCGCCCCCGTGACGGTGCACCTGCGCCGCGACGGCGACGGCGCCGAGCTGGAGGTCGTCGACGTCGCGGGGGCCCCGCCACCGCCCGGCGACGGCGAGGGCTCCGGCCTGGCCGGGATGGCCGAGCGGGCGGCTCTCGTCGGCGCCGAGCTGCAGACCGGCCCCACCCCCGACGGCTGGCGGGTCCGGCTCCGGCTGCCCGCCCGCTCCCCGGACCGCGAGAGGATCACGACGTGAGCGACCTGCGGGTGGTACTGGCCGACGACCAGCGGATCGTGCGCGACGGCCTCGCCACCGTCCTGGGCCTGCTCGACGGCATCGAGGTCGTCGGCACCGCGTCCGGCGGCGACGAGGCGGTCGCCCGGGTCGCCGAGCTGGCGCCGGACGTGCTGCTCACCGACCTGCGGATGCCCGCGGGCGACGGCGTCTCGGCGACCCGCCGGGTCCGCGACGGGCACCCCGGCACCGCCGTCGTCGTGCTCACCACCTACGTCGACGACGACGCCGTGGTCGACGCGATCGCCGCGGGCGCATCGGGCTGGCTGTCCAAGGACGCCGACGCCGAGGCCATCGGCCGGGCCCTGCGCTCGGCCGCCGACGGTGTGTCCACCGTGGACGCCGGCGTGCTGTCCCGGCTGGTCGCCGCCCGCGCGTCGACCGTCCCGGCGGCACCGGTCGACCCGCCGGACGGGCTGACCCCGCGCGAGGTCGAGGTCCTCGGCCTGATCGCCGAGGGCCTGTCCAACACCGAGATCGCCCGGCGCCTGGTTGTCGGAGAGGCGACGGTGAAGACCCACGTCAACCACCTGTTCGCCAAGACCGGGCTGCGCGACCGCGCCCAGGCCGTCGGCTACGCCTACCGCCACGGCCTGGCCGGCCGCTGACGCCGGCCAGGCGGCCCCACAGCGTCCGGCGAGCGCCGCGGCGACCCGTAGCGTCGCCCGGCACCCGCCGCGCGGGTCGCCGCACCCCGTCACCGGTCGCCACGCACACCCGGCTGCCGGTGTCGTGGACACGGCGGGGCGGGTCGGCGGTGACGAGGTGTCGATCCGGCCGGGACCCCGCGGCTCAGTCGGCGGTGGGGGGTTTCGGGCTGGGAGCGGGCGTGGGGGTGTGCCCGTGCCCGTGGCCATGACCGTGGCCGTGGCCGTGGCCCTGCTTGGCCGCCACGCCCGCGCCGGGCAGGGGGGCGGTGCCGCCCAGCTGGATGTCACCGGCCCGCAGCGGGGCGTCGTGGTACTTGCCCTCGTGCGCCAGGATCGGCCGCTGGTCCCCGGCGATCTCCGGGTACTTCTCCTCCAGCCTGCGTCGCTGGTCCCAGGTCCGGCGCATCGAGTCGATGTACTCGGAGTTCCCGTTGTAGACCCCGCGCCAGGTCTGGGGCATCTCGTCCTTGGACAGGCCGGGGCTGGCCTGGCCGCCGAGCGCGAACCCGGCGGGGACCTTGGTCGTCGCGCCGTCCCCGCAGAGCGGGCAGGGCGGGGTGGCCGCGTCCGACATGGACGCGAGGTGCTCGAAGCGGGCTCCGCACCCGCAGCGGAAGACGTAGATCGGCATCGTGCCGCCTTCGATCGGGGCGGCCGGCGGCCCCGGAGGACCACCGGCCGCGACGGTCACCAGTTCTCGACGGACTTCGTGAGGATGTCGGCGATGTCGTCCTCGGTCGGGGTCCGCGGGCAGGTCGCGAGCAGCCGCTGCTGCTTCATCGTCCCGGGGACCAGGTCCGGCACGTCGGCCTCGGTGTAGCCGACGCCGCCGATGCCGTTCGGGATGCCGATGTCGCGCATCAGCCGGGTCAGGACCCCGGGCAGCTGCTCGCGCGGGTCGTTCACCTTGTCCGCCCGCGGGTCCATCAGCTCCGCCGCCCGCAGGTGCCGCTCCGGCGCGGAGTCGAAGGAGAACCGGAACGCCTCGGGCGCGGTCAGCGACACCGACTCCCCGTGCGGCACCATCGCCTCGTCCTGCGGGTAGCCCTGCGGCCGGTAGTCCTTGACCATGCCCGCGATCGGGTAGGCGTTGGCGTGCGGGATGTGCACGCCGGAGTTGCCGAACCCCATGCCCGCGAAGGTCGCGGCCATCATCATGTCCGAGCGGGCCTCGACGTCCTCGGCGCCGCGCTCGACGGCGGCCCGGAACGACTTCGCGAGCAGTGACATCGCCTTCTCGCACCACAGGTCCGAGACCGGGTTGGAGCCGCAGTAGGTGACCCGCTCCTCGGGCTTCTTGCGGTCGAAGGTGGTGTAGTACCGCGCCGTGTAGCTCTCCAGCGCGTGGCAGGTGATGTCCATCCCGGCCGCCGCGGTGACCTGCGGCGGCAGCGTCATCGTCAGCAGCGGGTCGATGACGGCCAGGGTCGGGCGCAGCCGCCAGTGGCTGATCCCGGTCTTGACCTTCATGGACAGGATGTCCAGCACGCACATCGCGGTGGACTCCGAGCCGGTGCCCGCCGTCGTCGGGACGGCGATCAGCGGCTTGAGCTGCCCGGGCGGCACCTTCGCGCCGCCGATCGGCTTGTTGATGTAGTCCATCAGCTCGCCGGGGTGGCTGGTGAGCAGGTTGATGGCCTTGGCGGTGTCGATCGCCGACCCGCCCCCGACGGCGACGAAGCCGTCCCACGGACCCTGCGCGCGGGCGTACTCGGTCGCCTTGTTCATCGAGTCGTCGGTCGGCTCGACGTGCACGCCGTCGAAGATCTCGGACTCGATGCCGTAGCGGGACAGGTTGTCGGCCAGGCGCTGCGGCGCGCCGAGCGCGTTCACCCCCGGGTCGGTCACGATCAGGACCCGGGACACGTCGTAGGCCGACAGCTCGAAGCCGACCTCGTCGATCGCGCCCGCGCCGAACTTCAGCGGCGGCGCACCCCAGGTGAAGATCGTCTCCTCGGTGTACTCCGGAACCTCGAACGTCATCAGGTGTACGACCCCTCCGGTGCCTTGCGCAGCTGGTGGATCTGCTCGGCGTCGTGGCCGAACACCATCTGCGCGTTCGTCTGCTCCTGGATGCCGCGCAGCTTCTCCACCGAGGAGAACCAGTCCTCGAGGTTGTTGACGATCGCGGCGGGCGCGGCGGGCGGGCCGTAGCTCTCTCCCATGTAGACCGCGTCCGAGGTGAAGATCATCGTGCCGGTGTCGGGGAGGTCGACACGCATCGACATGCAGCCGGGGGTGTGTCCCGGGGTCTGGATCATGCTGACGCCGGGGAGCAGCTCGACGTCGCCGGAGACGATCTCCCAGTCGATGCCCTCGTAGTCGGCCTTGAGGTGGGCGCCGTTGAACGGGCCCTCGAAGCCGAGCGCGAACTCCTTCTCCTTGTCCGAGCAGATCATCTTCGCGTTGGTGTTCTTGAACATCTGGGCGTTGCCCGCGTGGTCGAAGTGCAGGTGCGAGAGGACGACGTAGTCGATCTCGTCGAGCCCGACGCCCATCTTGTGCAGCTGCTTGTCCAGGTACTCGTCGTCGGCGACCTGGTCGTAGGGGAAGAACTCCTGCAGACTGGTCGGCGCCCAGCGCGTCTCCCAGTCCGACGGACAGCTGGTGTCCCACAGCAGCTTGCCCTCGTCGGTCTCGACGAGGACGCAGTGCGTGGGCACCTCCACCCAGTCGATCGGGGCGTCCTTCTCGGACCGTGGCTTGATGCTGACACCGGGCTTGAGGAGCAGGAACGGGAGATTGGCGTGCATCGCCCCGCAGGGGATGACGCTGAGCTTGTTCGCCGTGGCCATGAGGATTCCCTTCGTCGCTGGAGGGTTCTGGCAGTTCGTCGCCGGGCCAGTCTCGGGAAGCCCGGGGCGGGCGTCCATGGTCGTATGCGCCTGTCTTGATCGCAGGACATGGCGCGGACAGACATAGGGTCGGGCGCATGAAGCCGGCTCCGCCGTTCCCCGAGCCCAGCCAGGACGCGATCCTCCAGGCCGTCGGGCAGACCGCGCTGGACCTCGCGAACGTCGGCGACCGCGACGTCATGCTCGGCGCCGTTCTGCGCCGCACCCGGGCGCTGCTCGGCGCGGACATGGCCTACTTCAGCCTCAACGACCTGCACTCCGGTACGACCTACATCGAGCTGACCGACGGTGTCCGCACGCCGGAGTACCGCGCGATCCGGATGCCGTTCGGCACCGGTGTGCTGGGGCGGGCGGCGGCCGGCGCGGGCACGGTCGCCACCGCGGACTACCTGGCCGACCGCGCGCTCAACCACCTGTCGGGGATCGACACGATCGTGCGCGGTGAGGGGGTGCGGGCCATCGCCGGCGCCCCGATGCGCCTGGGCGGGCGGGTCGTGGGAGCGCTGCTCGTGGCCCACCGCGGACCCCGCACCCTCGGCCCGGCCGCCCGGACCGCGCTGGAGCACATGGCCGTGCAGGCCGCCGTCGCGCTGGAGCAGACCCGGCGCGGCGAGGAGATCCGGCGCCTGCGCACCACCCGCGACGACGGTTCCGACCCCGGCGCCCGGCTGCGCCTGGAACACCTCCTGCACCTCGACGAACGCCTCATGGGGGCGATGGCCGGCTCCACCGCCGAGGCGGCCGGGGTGTTCGCCGTGCTCGCCGAGTCCGTCGGGCACCCGCTCTCGCTGCACGACCCGTCCGGGGCGCTGCGCACGGGACGACGGCTGCTCACCCCCGAGGAGCTGGCCGGGTGGCGGCTGCGGTCGGCGGTCCGCACCTCCCAGCAGGCCGGTGGGGTCGCGATCGCGCACCTGCCCGGCGGCGGGACCTACGCGCTGCTCGCGATCACCACGGCGGGGGAGCACCTGGCGACCCTGGTCATGGAGGGCGCCGACGACGACGCCGTCGCCCGGCTGGCGCACGCCTCGGCGTTCATGACGGTCGCGCTGCTGGTCGAGCGGGCACTGGCCCAGGCCGACGAGACCGCCCAGACGACCCTGGTCGAGGAGCTCGTCGACAGCCGGGTCCCGCCACGGCCGACGCTGGGGACCCGGCTCGCGCAGTACGGCCTCTCCCCCGACGCCCCGGCGACGGTGCTGGTCGTCGACGTCGACCCGGCCGGTGCGGTGACCGCGGCGCGGGCGGTCCGGGGGCTCGACGGGGCGGGCCGCTGGCTGGTGTCGGTGCACGACGGGCACGTGTGCGTGATCGCCGCCGGGACGACCGGCCCCGGCCCCGCGGGGACCGGGGCGGCACCGCTCGTCGCCGAGGGGCTCGCCGCGGCCGGGACGCCGTCGCTCGTCGGCGCCGCGCACAGCCCCTCGGGCGGGCCGTCGGACCTGCGCCGCGCGCACACCGAGGCCGCCGACGTCGCCGCGGCGGCCCGTGCCCTGGGCCGCACCACCGGGCACGCGGACTTCGCCTCGCTCGGCGCGGTCGGCGCGGTGATCCGGGACCGGACCGGCACCACGTCGCGGGAGATCGTCGGGCGCCACCTCGGCCCGGTCCTCGACTACGACCGGCGCCGGCGCACCCGGCTGGCCGAGACGCTGTGGCACTGGTTCGCCGCGGGCGAGCTGCTCGCCCCGGCCGCCGACGCGCTGTCGGTGCACCCGAACACCGTGCGCCAACGCCTCGAACGCGTCGACGACCTGCTCGGACCGGACTGGCGCACCCCCGAGGGCCGCTTCCACCTGCACCTGGCGCTGCGCCTGCACCGCGTCGCCGGGCCGGACCGGACCACCGACGCGGTGGCGGACCACGGCTCCGCCGTGGCGGGCCGGTAGCGTCCGACGTCGTGCGCCTGGTTCTCGCCTCCGCCTCCCCCGCCCGCCTGTCGGTCCTGCGCGCCGCCGGGGCCGACCCCGCCGTGGAGGTCTCCGACGTCGACGAGGACGCCCTGCTCGCCGCGCACCCCGACGCCGACCCCGCGCGCAAGGTGACGCTGCTGGCCGCGGCCAAGGCCGCCGCCGTCGCCGGCCGGCTGACCGGTGACGGCGTCGTCGTGGGCTGCGACTCCATGCTGCTCGTCGACGGTGAGCTGGTCGGCAAGCCGCACGACGCGGAGACCGCGCGGCGCCGCTGGAAGGCCATGGCCGGGCGTACCGGCGAGCTGCTGACCGGGCACGCCGTGCTGCGCCTGGCCGGCGGAGCGGTCGCGCAGGAGGCCGAGGGGCACGCCGGGACCGGGGTGCGCTTCGCCGAGCCGACCGACGCCGAGCTGGACGCCTACCTCGCCACCGGCGAGCCGCTGGAGGTCGCGGGCGCGTTCACCCTGGACGGGCTGGGCGGCTGGTTCGTCGAGGGCATCGACGGCGACCCGTCCAACGTGATCGGGATCAGCCTGCCGCTGCTGCGCCGCCTGCTGGGCGCGGTCGGGGTGTCGGTGGTCGATCTGTGGACGCCACGGTCCTGACCGCCGTGTGGGTGTCGGGGCACGCGGTTACCCTGCGGCCATGACTGTCGGACACGACCCCGACCCGAAGCTCGCCGAATACGCGCACCCCGAGCGCCTGGTCACCACCGCCTGGCTGGCGGAGCACCTGAAGGACCCCGGTCTGGTGGTCGTGGAGTCGGACGAGGACGTCCTGCTCTACGACACCGGGCACATCCCCGGCGCGGTGAAGGTCGACTGGCACACCGAGCTCAACGACCCGGTCACCCGTGACTACGTCGACGGCACCCGCTTCGCCGAGATCATGTCCGAGCGTGGCATCGGCCGGGACACCACGATCGTCGTCTACGGGGACCGGAACAACTGGTGGGCCGCCTACGCGCTGTGGGTGTTCTCCCTGTTCGGCCACACCGACGTGCGGCTGCTCGACGGCGGCCGGTCCAAGTGGGTCGCCGAGGGCCGCGAGATGGTCACCGACGCGCCCACCCCGGCCCGGGCCGACTACCCGGTCGTCGAGCGCGACGACTCCGGCATCCGCGCCTTCAAGGACGACGTCCTCGCCCACCTGGGCAGGCCGCTGGTCGACGTGCGGTCCCCGCAGGAGTACACCGGCGAGAAGCTGCACATGCCCGACTACCCGCAGGAGGGCGCGGTCCGCGGCGGGCACATCCCGGGCGCCGCGAGCGTCCCGTGGGCCCGCGCCGCCGCCGAGGACGGGTCCTTCCGGAGCCGTGCCGAGCTGTCCGCGATCTACGAGCAGGAGCAGGGGCTGTCGGCCTCGGACGACGTCGTCGCCTACTGCCGGATCGGCGAGCGTTCCAGCCACACCTGGTTCGTGCTGACGTACCTGCTGGGCTTCGACCGGGTCCGCAACTACGACGGCAGCTGGACCGAGTGGGGCAACGCCGTGCGCGTGCCGATCGTGCAGGGCGAGGAGCGCGGGTCCGCGTGAGCTCCACCGACCCGGGCACCCTGCCCCCCGATCTCGCCGAGCTGGTCGACGACTTCGCCGCGGTCGGCCCGAAGGACCGTCTCCAGCTGCTGCTGGAGCTGTCCCAGGAGCTGCCGGACCTGCCCGAGCGCTACGCCGACAGCGCGGACACCATGGAGCAGGTCCACGAGTGCCAGTCGCCGCTGTTCCTCGCCGTCGAGGTGGAGGACGGCGGTGAGCGGCCGGTGCACCTGTTCTTCTCCGCACCGAAGGAGGCGCCGACCACCCGCGGGTTCGCCTCGATCATGGTGACCGGGCTGGACGGGCAGCCCGCCGCGGCGGTGCTGGCCGTGCCGGACGACTTCTACACCGACCTCGGCCTCGCCGAGGCCGTCAGCCCGCTGCGGCTGCGCGGCATCGCGGCGATGCTGGCGCGCATCAAGAACCAGGTGCGGGCCGCGACCGCCTGAGCCCGCACACTCACTCCCGCGACAGCCGGGGTCACCGTCGGTGACCCCGGCTGTCGTCGTCCGCGCTCCTTCCTCAAGTCCACCTCAAATCGGTCACCCGGTCGGGGTGAGCGGGCGCACACTGCTTCGAACGACGAAGTGTCGCTCAGCGCAGGGGGTGGTGGAGATGGGCACGAACCTCACCGGGGACACCTGGGGCATCCCGGGTCAGACCTTCCTGGTCGCCTACGTCGTCGCGCTGGTCCTGGTCTCCGGGATCGTGCTGCGCCGGCGGCGGACGATCGCGCAGGGGGATCCGCGCGGCGTCCGCACCCTCGACAGCAGACCCGAGGACGTCGCGTACCTCAACGGCGGCCCCGAGCTGGCCGTGTACGCGGCCCTGTCTGCCATGCACGTCGACGGCAGCCTGGTCACCTCCGGCCGCACCACGGGCCAGGTGCGGGCGGGCCGGGTCCCCGGGCACGGCGCGTCGGCGCTGCAGCGGGCGATCCACCGCTCCGCGCAGCGGCTGACCCCGGGCCGGATGCTGGGCACCCACGAGCCGGTCCGCACCGAGCTGGCCCGGGCCGCGCAGCGGCTGGAGACCGCGGGGCTGCTGCTGTCCCCGTCCGACCGGGTCCGCTACCGGGCGACCGCCTGGCCGGTCGGGGTGCTCGCCCTCGCCGGTGCGGTACGGATCGCCGCCGGTCTGGGCGGTGGGCGCCCGGTCGGGTTCCTGTTCGCGCTCGTCGCCGCCACCGCGGTGTTCGCCACGGTGCTCGCGACGCGGGTGCCCGACCGGACCCGGGCCGGGGACGCCGCGCTCGCCGTCGTCCGGTCCCGGAACGACGCGCTGTCGCCGTCGATGCGGCCGGACTGGACTGCCGTCGGGCCCGCCGCGGCCGCGCTGTCGGTCGGCGCGTTCGGGGTCGGCGCGATGCTGGCCGCCGAGCCCGCCTTCGCCGAGGAGCTCGCCGCGCAGAAGCTCGCCACGCTCGGTGGGGCGCCCGCCGCGACCGGGGGCGGCTCCTCCGACGGCGGTGGCGTGGTCGGCTGGTCCGGCGGTGACAGCGGCGGGAGCAGCTGCGGCGGAGGCGGCGGGGGTTGTGGCGGAGGCGGCTGCGGCGGCTGAGCCCGCGCGGGGAACCGGATCTGCCGTCCCCGCAGCTGCACCGTGGGGGGTGTGAAGCTGCGGGGACGGCTCGTACGGGCGGAGGTGGCGACATGACGGGTGTCCCGGGCGGGACCGGGGTCGGCTGGCGCAGCGGAATCGCCGCCGTTCTCGACGACGTCGACGGTCTCGCGTTCCACGAGGTCATCGCCGAGCCGCTGCGCCCGGACGCGGTGCCGGCGTCGCTGCTGCGCAGGCCGGTCGTCGTGCACGGGGTGCGGCTGTCGCCCGGCTCGCCCGAGGGCGTCGACCCGGGGCGGGTCGCCCACCTCGCGGCCTGTGCCGCGGCGACGTGTGCGGCGCTGGTCAGCGAGCACATCGCGTTCACCCGGGCCGGCGGGATCGAGGCGGGGCACCTGCTGCCGCTGCCCCGCACCCGCGAGGCGCTCGACGTGCTCGTCGCCAACGTGACGGCGACCCGCGCGGAGCTGGACGTCCCGCTGGCGCTGGAGCCGATCGCGGCCCTGTTCGACTGGCCCGACGACGAGTTCGACGAGGCGGGCTTCCTGCACCGGCTGCACGACCGGACCGGGGCGCCGCTGCTCCTGGACGTCGCGAACGTGTTCGTCAACGCCCGCAACCGGGGCCGTGACCCGCGGGCGGACGTCGACGCGCTGCTCGCCGGGCTGCCGTCCGGGGCGGTGGCCTACTGCCACGTCGCCGGGCATGCCGCCGACGCGGCGGGACTGCTGCACGACACCCACACCGACCCCGTCCCGGACGCGGTGCTGGCGCTGCTGACCCACACCGTCGCCCAGCTGCCGGTGCCGCCACCGGTGATGCTGGAACGCGACGGCCGCTACCCGCCCGCCGCGGTGCTGCGCGCGGAGCTGGACGCCGTCGCGGCCGCCGCCGGGCACGCGGCGCCGTGCCGGGCGGGTGCGGGCGCCGGGCACGGGGCCGGGCCGGTGGCGGCGCCCGCCGCGGACGGGCCGGGCCCGACGTGAGCGACGGGCTCGCGCGGCGACAGGCCGAGCTGGTGGCGGCGCTCGTCGCCGGCGGGACGGACCCGGCCGGGTTCGACGCGGCGCGCCTGGCCGCGACCCGGGCGGCGCTGCTGCGCAAGCGGGCCGGGCTCGCCGCCGCGGCGTGGCCGCTGCTCGCCGCCGACGCCGGGGCGGACTGGCAGGCCCGGTTCGGCGCCCGCTTCGAGGGCGTCGCCCCCTACGGCCCGGAGCGGGAGGGCTGGGACCTGGCCCGCGAGCTCGCGGCCGCCGGGCGGCTCGGTGCGGGCGCACGGCGCGAGCTGGCCGCACGCGAGGCGGCGCTGCACTACGACGGACGCACCGCCCCGCGCCCCCGGAACCGCCTGTCCCGATGGTGGTACCGGTCACGACCGGAGCGATCGGGGTCGAGGTCGGGGCCCTCGGACGGGTGACGACGTTGCCATCGCCACATTCCCCGCCGGTAACTTCCGGCGGCTCTGCTCTTACACTCCGCCTAACCCTGCGCCGGAGCATCGGGCCGGCGCCGTGACCGGAGGAGTTCGACCGTGCCCGCACTGCGCAAAGTGCTCGTCGCCAACCGGGGAGAGATCGCCGTCCGCGTGATCCGAGCAGCGAAGGACGCGGGACTTCAGAGCGTCGCCGTCTACGCGGACCCGGACCGGGACGCGATGTTCGTGCGGCTCGCCGACGAGGCCTTCGCGCTGGGCGGCTCGACCGCCGCCGAGTCCTACCTCGACATCGAGAAGGTCATCGGTGCCGCGAAGCAGGCCGGTGCCGACGCGATCCACCCCGGCTACGGCTTCCTGTCGGAGAACGCCGACTTCGCCCAGGCCGTGATCGACGCCGACCTCACCTGGATCGGCCCGTCGCCGCAGTCGATCCGCGACCTCGGCGACAAGGTGACCGCACGTCACATCGCCCTGAAGGCCGGCGCACCGTTGGTGCCCGGCACCAAGGACCCGGTCAAGGACGCGGACGAGGTCATCGCCTTCGCCGACGAGCACGGCCTGCCGGTCGCGATCAAGGCCGCCTTCGGCGGTGGCGGGCGCGGCATGAAGGTCGCCCGCGAGCGCTCCGAGATCGCCGAGCTGTACGAGTCCGCGGTCCGTGAGGCCACCGCGGCGTTCGGTCGCGGCGAGTGCTTCGTCGAGCGCTACCTGGACAAGCCGCGCCACGTCGAGACCCAGGTGCTGGCCGACCAGCACGGGAACGTCGTCGTCGTCGGGACGCGGGACTGCTCGCTGCAGCGCCGCTTCCAGAAGCTCGTCGAGGAGGCGCCCGCGCCGTTCCTGAGCGACGAGCAGCGCACGACCCTGTACGACGCCTCGAAGGCGATCTGCAAGGAGGCCGGCTACTACGGCGCCGGCACCGTCGAGTTCCTGATCGGCCAGGACGGCATGATCACCTTCCTCGAGGTGAACACCCGTCTGCAGGTCGAGCACCCGGTCTCGGAGGAGACCACCGGGATCGACCTGGTCCGCCAGATGTTCCGGATCGCCGAGGGCCAGGAGCTGGACTTCGACGACGACCCGCAGCCGCGCGGGCACGCCATCGAGTTCCGCATCAACGGCGAGGACGCCGGGCGCAACTTCCTGCCGGCGCCGGGCACCGTCGAGCGGATCTGGTACCCGGCCGGCCCGGGCGTCCGGATGGACGCGGGCGTCGAGGACGGCTCGGTCATCGGGGGTCAGTTCGACTCGCTGCTGGCCAAGCTGATCGTGTGGGGCAGCGACCGGCAGCAGGCGCTGCAGCGGGCCCGTCGCGCACTGGGCGAGTTCACGGTCGAGGGCATGGCGACCGTGCTCGAGTTCCACCGTCTCGTCGTCTCCGACCCGGCCTACGCCGCCGAGACCCTCGAGGACTTCACCGTGCACACCCGCTGGATCGAGACCGAGTGGGACAACACCGTCCCGCCGTTCGAGGGCGGCGCGGGTGCCGAGGACGAGTCCGGCGAGCGGCAGACCGTCGTCGTCGAGGTCGGCGGGCGACGCCTGGAGGTCTCGCTGCCCGGTGACCTCGCCCTCGGCGGCGGCAACGGCAGCGGCGGCGGCGCGGCCAAGGCGGCCCCGCGCAAGCGCGGCGGCAAGGGCGGCGGCGGGGCGAAGGCCTCCGGCGACGCCGTCACCGCGCCGATGCAGGGCACGATCATCAAGGTCGCGGTCTCCGAGGGCGACACCGTCGAGGTGGGTGACCTGATCGTCGTCCTCGAGGCGATGAAGATGGAGAACCCGGTCACCGCGACCAAGGCCGGCACCGTGACCGGCCTGGACGCGGAGCAGGGCGCCTCGGTCACCCAGGGCACCGTCATCTGCGAGATCAAGGACTGAGTCCCCTGGACCAGGTGCCCGTCCCCGCTACCGGCCCGGTGCTCGACCCGGTCGAGATCAACGCCGGGACGTGGTACCTGCGCGGACCACGGCACGACGGCCGGGTGGACGACCGCCCGGCCGTCGCCGCGTCCTGCCGGGACCCGGAGATCCGGCGCTGGCGCAACCGTCCGGACCCGGCCGCCCCGGACTTCGACGAGCAGGTGACCGCGCACGTCGCGGACCGGATCGACGGCTGGGCCCGCGGCACCCGCTGTGCCTGGGCCGTCGCCGAGCCGACGACCGGGGAGATGCTCGGCGAGATCACCCTGGAGCACCTGGACATCACCCACGGCACCGCCGAGCTGCGCTGCTGGACGTTGCCCGGCGCCCGCGGACGCGGCCTGGCCCGCACCGCGGCCGGGGCGGTCGTGCGCTTCGCCTTCGGCGGGCTCGGGTTGCACCGTGTCACCTGGATGCACGCCGAGCCGAACCGGGCGTCGGCCGCCGTCGCCGCGGCGCTGGGGTTCGTGCCGGAGGGGCGGCTGCGGAAGGCGTGGACCGTCGACGGCGAGCGGGTCGACGTCGTCGTGCTGGGGCGGTTGGTGGGCGAGGGCTGAGGCGGTCCGCGCGGCCCCGTCGCCCGCGCGTCGACAACCGCGTTCCGCGGAACGCGCCGTGCCGACCGGGTCACCGCCCGTTGACCGGCACGTCGCGCCGTTCTAGCGTTCCCGGCGTGTCGCGCACGCCGTCCGGCGCCCGCGGCACGCAACGTCACAACTCCACAGCCGACCCGTGTGCCCGATCCACGGGGCCCGGAACTACCGCCACGCGGAGTACCGCGCCGCGGATCCGCTCGCCACGCAGGCCCAGCCGCGCCGTGAGCCGTCCCAGTTCGACCGAGACGTCACAGGATCCGTCATGCCCCCAGAGTTCGACATCGCGCCGACGACGTTCCATGTCACGACGCACGTCCACACCGACGGCCCGATCCCGGGCCCGCACTCCCTGCTCACCCTGGCCTCCTCCGCGTACGGCGCGGACGGGGTCCTGATCGGCACCTTCACCGCCAACCTCCGGGAGCTCCCGGGGGCCACCCTGCACCCGACCGCGCTGGCGACCTGGCGCACCCGGGCGGAGGACTGGCTCCTGACCCGGCGGGCCTCGCGCCCACCGGGGCAGGTGGCGAACGACTACGCAGCCTGGGTCACCGACCTGGGCGAGCGTGCGCTGTTCGTCTCCGACCCGGAGGAACCGGACCACCTGTTCGTCTACTGGTACCTGCAGCGTTTCGCAGGCCGGTGGCCGTTCGCGGGGACCGTTCCCGCCCTCGGCGGGACGCCCCGGTCCTGGGCCCCACCGCCGTGCCCGCTGCGCGGGTGCGCCCCGGTCGAGGTCCCGGAGCCGGCCGAGGTGGCGGCGGCCTGACCGCGACACACACCCCCGTCCGCGCCGGTGACCACCGGTGCGGACGGGGGTGTCGTCGTGTGCGGGCTTCGCGATCGCGACCGTTCCGCGGCGAACCGCCGCGGCGACGGCCGGTGCGGGCCTAGCGTGCGCCCGTCCGTGATCCGCCCGTCCGCACCGGAGGCCGACGTGCCCGACATCCACCCGGACCTGCGTGTCGACCCGGCCGCCCCGGCCGGGGCGGCGGAGGCGCTCGACCGGGCCGCGTCCCGGCTGGCCGTCGCGCTCCGCACCCTCGACGCCGACGCCCGCCGGGTCGAGCCGTGGCTGGGGGATCCGGCCAGCGCCGAGGCCGCCGCCCGCTACGCCGTCCACGCCGCGGACGGCCCCGACGCCGCGATCGGCCGGCTGCGCACCCTGCACGCGGAGCTGCTGCGGGCCCGCGACGCCGCCGGTGCCACCGGGCGTGCCTACACCCGCACCGAGGAGTCGACGACGGACGCGCTGAACCGGGGTGCCCGGTGACCGCGCCGCGCTGGGCGGGACTGAGCCACGCCGAGATCGTCGCGATGGTGGCGGCCGGTCCGGGCCCCGCGGCGTCGGCCGGGGCGGAGCGGGCGTGGCGCGACGCCGCCGCCGCGCTCACCGACGTCCACCGCGAGCTGTCCGGGCAGGTCCGTGACCTGCCCGGAGGATGGTCCGGCGGCACCGCGGACGGCGTCACCGTGGCGTTCGGGTCGCTGGACGGCTGGGTCGTCTCCGCCGCCGCCGACGCGGGCCGCACCGCCGACGCGCTGGCCGCCCAGGCCGGGCTCGCCGCGGACCTCCGGGCCCGGATGCCTGCCGCCGCGGCGCCGACGCCGCCCGAGACCGCACCCACCGGCCCGGCCCTGCTCGACGACTGGGCGGCCGCCGACCTCGCCGCGGGCAACTCGGCCGGCCGGGCCGCGGAGCTGATGGTCCGTTACGACGACGACACCCGTGTCACCGGTGCCCCGTGGGCCGGGTGGGGTGCGTCCCCGGTCGTCACCCACGAGGGCACCGCCCCCGCCTCCCCCGCCGTCCCGGCCCCGTCGCCCGGCGGGCCCCCGCCCGGCCCCGGCGGCGACGCGGACCCGGCCCCGGACCCGGCGGGCGGCGCTGCGACGGGGACGACGGTGTTCGCGGGGATCGGCTTCGGCGGGATCACCGCGGCGGTGCTGACCGGGAACGGACGGGCCGGGGTGCCCGGGGCGCGGCCGATCGACGTCGGCGGGCCCTCCTCCGGGCCGGCCCCCACGACCGATGCCCCCCGCGCCGGCACGCCCGGCACGGACACCGGCCCCGGCACCGGTGAGCTCCCGGCCGGTCCGGCGTCCCCCGCGGGCGCGGGCGTCCCGGACGGCGTCGGCGGCGCGGACCCCGGCGGCGGCAGCACCGCGGTGACCGCCGCGGTCCTCGCGGGCGGGGCGCTCGGCGGGGCCGGGATCGTGATCGGCGCCACGATCCGCCGGGAGCGGCAGGCCCGGGACGGACGCAGGCCCGCCGGGGGCGGCACGCCGCCCGGACACCCGCGCCCCGGCGACGCGGTCGGCCACGGGGCACCGTCCTGCGGTGTCGCCCAGGACCCGCCGGGTGACCGACCGCCGAGCGGGGCCGAGCACCGCCCGCCCTCCGGCGACGCGACGACCAGCGGCACCCGCGCGCCCAGCGGCGCCCCGGCCGTCGACGGCGGGGCGCCGCCGACGCCCGGTGGCCCCGCCCCGGACGGCGCCACCGGGAACACCGCGACCGACGGCGGCCCCGCGCCACACGCAGGCCCCGCTCCCGGTGCGACCACGAGCGACCGGCCGTCCCCGGACGGAGCCGGCGGCGATGCCGCCCCCGGAGTCCCCGACGGTCCCCGGAGCCCGGTCCACCACGGCGTCACCACCGGCGACCTCGCCGTTCCCCACCCCGACGGCCCGGCGCCCCACGGCGCCGTCACCCACGCCCGCCACGCCCCGCCGCCGACGCCGGCACCGGGCGACCCGGCCGTCACCCCCGCCGGGGTACCGGTGGGCGCGGTCCCGGCCGCCCCACCCCCGGTCGCGGCGACCGTCGGCGCGCCCGCCGACCCCCGCACCCCGGCCTGGCGCCTCGTCGCCGACGAGCACGCCGCCCCCGACGACCCCCCGGAGCAGCCCGATGCCCGACCGGACCCCGGCGTCCTGCGCCCCGACGCCCGCTGGAGGGGCCGTGGCTGAGCCCGCGCCCTGGACCCCGTCGGTGCCGTTCCTGCTCACCGGCGCCGAGTTCGACGTCGTCTGGGAGCACCTGGGGCTCGGCCCCACCCCGGTGGCGCTGCGGCTGCCCTCCCCCGGGCGCACCCGCGAGGAACGACGCCGGGTCGTGGCGGCCGGCGTCGGCGGGCTGCGCGCCCGCGGCCTCGCCGGTCCGGCCGGACCCGACCCCGCGCTGGTACGGCTGCTGGCCCTGCTCGCCCGTCCCGACCGTCACCTGGAGGTGCGCGGCCGTTTCGACGACGGGCCGCTGCGCGCGGTCGCCGCCGAGCGCGACGGCGACGGCGTCCTCGCCGTCCACACCGGCGGAGCCGTCACCGTCACCGCGGCGGGCTCACCGGCGCACGCCGCGGTGTCGGCCCTGCCCCGGCGCGCGCCGGGGCCCGGGCCCGCCGTGGCCCTGCCCACCGCCGAGCTGGCCCGCCTCCTCGACGCGGACGCGCACACCGACCCCGGCACGGACGGGGACGGCGAGCAGCGCGCCCGGCTCGCGCCGCTGCTCGCCGGGCCCGCGCACCGGGCACAGATCTGTGCCGTCCGGCACGACCGCTGGGGCAGCCCGTCGCGGCTGCCGGGGCACGTCGCCGTCGTCGACACGCCGCGAGGGCGCTACCGGCTGACCCGCGGGACCGGCGCGCACGGCGGACCCGAGTGGTCCACCCTCGCCCCCGCGGGCGACGGCGAGCTGCGCGACCGGTTCGCGGAGCTGTTCAGTCCAGGTCGGAGTGCTGCATGAGCTGACGGCCCGCCTCGGTGATCGACCCGGACAGCGACGGGTACACCGAGAAGGTGTGGGCCAGGTCGTCCACACCGAGCCCGTTCTGGACCGCCATCGCGATCGGCAGGATCAGCTCGCTCGCGACCGGGGCGACCACGACACCACCGATGACCACGCCCGACGCCGGGCGGCAGAACAGCTTCACGAAGCCGCGGCGCAGCCCGCGCATCTTGGCGCGCGGGTTCGTCGACAGCGGCAGCATCACCGTGCGGGCCGGGACCTCACCGGAGTCGATCGCGTTCTGGCTGATCCCGACGGTCGCGATCTCGGGGCGGGTGAACACGTTCGCCGCGACGGTCCGCAGCCGGATCGGGGACACGCCCTCGCCCAGCGCGTGCCACATCGCGATCCGGCCCTGCATGGCCGCGACCGAGGCGAGCATGAGCACGCCGGTGCAGTCGCCGGCCGCGTAGACGCCCGGCTCGGAGGTGCGCGAGACCTTGTCGACGGGGACGAACCCGCCGCGGTCGGTCTCGATGCCGATCTTCTCCAGGCCGAGGTCGGCGGTGTTCGGGATCGACCCGACGGTCATCAGGGCGTGCGAGCCCTCGACGACCCGGCCGTCGGACAGCGTGACGCGGACGCCGTCGCCGGTGTTCTCGACCGAGTCCGCGCGGGCGTGGGCGAGGATCTCGACGCCGCGCTCGGCGAAGACCTCCTCGAGCACGGCGGCGGCGTCGGCGTCCTCGTGCGGGAGGACCCGGTCACGGCTGGAGACCAGGCTGACCCGGCACCCGAGCTCGACGTAGGCGGAGCAGAACTCCGCGCCGGTCACGCCCGACCCGATCACGATCAGGTGCTCGGGCAGCTCGTCGAGGTCGTAGAGCTGGCGCCAGTCCAGGATCCGGTCGCCGTCGGGGCGGGCGGAGTCCAGCACCCGCGGGGTGGCCCCGGTCGCGATGAGGACGACGTCGGCGACGAGCTCCTCGACCGTCCCGTCAGCATGGGTGGCGGTCACCTCGTGCGCGGCGCGGGCCGCGGCGGGCCCGGCGAACTGCGCGGTGCCGGCGATGATCCGGACGCCCTCGTTCTCCAGCCGGGCCCGCACGTCGGCGGCCTGGGCGAGAGCGAGGGACTTGACCCGCTCGTTGACCGCGGGCAGGTCGACCGCGGAGTTGCCGCGGTCCACCAGCACGCCGAGGTCCTCGGCACGGTGCAGGTCGACCCGGACGGCCGCGGAGGAGATGAAGGTCTTCGAGGGGACGCAGTCGTAGACGACGCAGGCGCCGCCCATCCCGTCCCGCTCGACGACGGTCACCTCGCTGCCGTGCTGTGCCGCGACGAGTGCGGCCTCGTACCCGGCCGGTCCGCCGCCCATGATGACGATGCGGGTCACGGGAGATCCCCCTGGAGAAGTCGGTGGTGGTGGACCGGCAGGCGGTCCCGCCCGCCGGCGTCGACGGGGCTCACAGTACGCGTGTCCCATCATTACGACCGGGCGGGTCGAGGCCCCGCCGGGCTCCCCATTACCCTGCACGCGTGCCGCTGTATGCCGCGTACGGGTCGAACATGGACCCCGAGCAGATGAAGGAGCGCGCCCCGCACTCGCCGATGGCCGGGACCGGGTGGCTCCAGGGCTGGCGGCTGACGTTCGGCGGCGAGGACTACACCTGGGAGGGCGCGCTCTCCACCGTGGTGGAGGAGCCGGGCTCGCAGGTGTTCGTCGTGCTCTACGACGTCCCCGAGCACGACGAACGCCAGCTCGACCGCTGGGAGGGCGGCGAGCTGGGCATGCACAAGAAGCTGCGGCTGCGCGTCGCCACCCTCGACGGCAGCGTCCTCGCGTTCATCTACGTGCTGAACGCCTACGAGGGCGGGGACCCGTCGGCCCGCTACCTGGGCGTGATCGCCGACGCCGCGGAGACCGCGGGCGCCCCGGACGACTACGTCAACGAGCTGCGCAGCAGGCCCAGCCGCAAGTCCTCCCCCGGCAACCGGTCCTGACCGGCCGCACCGGCTGACGAGGACGGCCCGGCCCCCGCGAGGGGACCGGGCCGTCGTCGTTCACCGCGGGAGACGGTGGTTCAGGAGGCCGCCTGCGCCAGCGCGGACAGCGCGGCCTGCACCAGCACCCGCGACCCGAACGGCAGGGCCCGCTCGTCGAGGTCGAAGGTCGGCTGGTGGATGTCCCGCTGCTTGCCGGTGCCCGACCACACCCCGAGCCGCGCCATGGCGCCCGCGGAGTGCTCCAGGTACCAGGCGAAGTCCTCGCCGCCGGAGGACTGCTCCGTGGACGCGTCGGCGACCTCGCCACCGACGGTCACCGCGGCGTCGCGCAGCATCCCGGTGGACACCGCGTCGTTGACGACCGGCGGGACACCGCGGACGTGGTCGAGCACGTAGCCGACACCGGTCGGGGCCAGCACGGACGCGACGAGCGCCCGCAGCTTCTCCTCGAGCTCGGTCCAGGTGGCGTGGTCGGCGGTGCGCAGGGTGCCGCGCAGCAGGCCGGACTGCGGGATCGCGTTCGCCGCGTCCCCGGCGTGCACCGCACCCCAGGTCAGGACGGTGCCCGAGCGCGGGTCGACGTGGCGGGTCAGCAGCAGCGGCACCTGCGTGGCCAGCAGCCCGAGCGCCTGTACGAGGTCGGCGGTCAGGTGCGGGCGCGAGGTGTGCCCGCCCGGGGAGGTCAGCCGGACCTCGATGAGGTCGCAGGCCGAGGTGATCGGCCCGACCCGGGTGCCGAGCCGTCCGACCTCCAGGCGGGGGTCGCAGTGCAGCGCGAAGATCCGCTGCACGCCCTCCATCACGCCCTGCTCGACGGCGTCGAGCGCGCCGCCCGGCTGCACCTCCTCGGCCGGCTGGAACACCAGCCGGACCCGGCCGGGCAGCGACGGCGCGGACTGCAGCGCCAGTGCCGCGCCGAGCAGCATCGCGGTGTGCGCGTCGTGCCCGCAGGCGTGCATGACGCCGGGCACCTCGGAGGCGAACGGCAGACCGGTCTGCTCCTGCAGGGGCAGCGCGTCCATGTCCGCGCGCAGGGCGACCAGCGGCTCGCCGTGCCCCACCTCGCAGACGACACCGGTGCCGCCGCGCAGCGTGCGCGGCTCCAGACCGGCCCGCAGCAGGGTCTCCGCGACCCGCGCGGTCGTGAGGTGCTCGCGACGGGCCAGCTCGGGCTGGGCGTGGATCGCGCGGCGCCAGCCGACGATCTCGCCCTTGTGCGCCCGCATCCACGACTCCAGCCAGGCCGGACCCGTGCCGGAGCCGAGATCGTCGACCGCGGGATCGGTGATCTCCGGGAGCTCGGTGCGGGTCTGCAGCGCAGTCACCTTGTCCTCCTCGTACTGGCCCTCGGCGGGAACGGCCCGCATGCCCGCGGTCGACGCGGACGGCGTTCGGTCGTCTCCCACCACCCATGATGGTGCTCACCCGTCCGGCGGTGTTCCAGTCGAAATCGTCCGTTCACGCCACGGGGCGGCAAGGGGTCGGCGAGCTGCTGCCAGCGGGTTCACCGCTCCAGGTGAACGGCCGCGTGCGACCGTTCCTCCCGTCGGCGAACGGCCGTCCTCGCCGTTCACCGGCGGTTCGGACGCCCGTCACGAGGAACTCCCCGGACGACGACACCGGCCCGCGGCCGGAACGCCACCGGACCGTGACCGTCCGCACGCCCGGCCCGCCGCGGCGGCCGTCCGGCGTCCCGGAACGACCAGTGTCGTCACACATTGTCACCACTGTGCACCGGCGGTGACGATCCCGGCCGGGAACGGTGTGCGGGGACGGGCCGCGCGGGCACGATGGAACAATCGGCGGCGTGTCCGTTCCCGAGGGCGAGGTCCAGCGCCGACAGTTCGCCGGGCGGTACCGCGTCGACGGTCCGCTCGGGAGCGGCGCGATGGGCACCGTCTGGTCGGGTTTCGACGAGGTCCTGCACCGCCGCGTCGCGCTCAAGGAGCTGAAGATCCCCGACGGCATCCCGGCCGGGGAGAAGCTGGAGCTGCGGGAACGCATCATGCGGGAGGCCCGGGCACTGGCCGGGCTGTCGCACCCCAACGTCGTGACCGTCTTCGACGTGCTCGACTCCGGCGGCGACGAGCCGCTGGTGGTCATGGAGCTGGTGCCGTCGAAGAACCTGGCCGCGGCGATCACCGAGCTGGGCAGGCTCGACGCCGCGCAGGCCGGCGTCGTCGGGCACGGCACCGCGGCGGCGCTGCGGGCCGCGCACCGGGCCGGGATCACCCACCGCGACGTGAAGCCCGGCAACGTCCTGATCTCCGACGACGGCCGGATCAAGCTCACCGACTTCGGCATCGCCCGCAACGAGTCCGACGCGCCGATGACCTCCGCGGGTCTCGTGCTCGGCTCGCCCGCCTACATCGCGCCCGAGGTCGCCGCGGGCCAGCCGGTCACGCCGGCCGCGGACCTGTGGGGCCTCGGCGCGACGCTCTGGGCCGCCGTCGAGGGCCGCCCGCCCTACGACGTCGACGGTGACCCGGTCCGCACCATCACCGAGGTCGTCGACGGTCCCGTCCCCGCGCCGACGGTCACCGGCCCCCTCGCCGAGGTCATCGCCGGGCTGATGGTCAAGGAGCCGTCGGGCCGGATGCCGCTCGACGAGGTCCGGGCCCGGCTGCGCCCGCTGCTCGCCGACCCGGACGACCCGATCTTCCCCGGCTCCCCGGACGTGCCGACCGTGATGGCGCGGGTGCCCGCACCGACCGGCCCGGCACCGGCACCGACACCGGCACCGCCGCGGGTCGCCGCACCGCCCCCGCCCGGCCCGGTCGGCCCCACCGGCACCGGCGCCTACGGCCGCGTCCCGGTCACCGACCCCGTGCCCGCGCCGGCTGCGCCGCCCGCCGGGCCGCCGCGCCCCCGGCAGGCCCGCCCGTCGTCGCGGGGGGCGGCGCCCGCCCGTACTGCGGCGGCCGGCCCGACCACCGTGCTCGGCGCCGTCCCGCTGGTGCTCGGCGGCGCCCTGATCGTGCTGCTCGGCGCGCTCGCCGGGTTCACCGGGGTCCGCACGCTGGCCGGGCAGGAACCGCTGTCGACGGTCACCGTCGCCACCGACCGGTCGCTGCGCACCACCTACCCGGACCCGCTCGGCTTCACCGTGCCGGTCCCCGACGGCTGGACCCAGTTCCGCTCGCCCGCCCCCGACGGCTCGGTCGTCGTCCGCTTCGTCAGCCCGGACGGCCGTCAGGAGCTGTCGGTCCGGGCGGCGACCTCGGCCGGGGCCGTCACCGACGCCCTCACCCCCGAGGCGCTGGGCGTCGACCCGGTCGAGGCCGGGCCGGTCGAGCAGCTGCCCGACGGCTCCAGCCAGGTCGCGCTCACCACCGGCAGCGGCAGCGCGCAGCGCAGCACGCTGATGCGCATCATTCCCGGCCGCGACCAGCTCGGCGGGGTCTGGGTACTGCAGCTGACCTCCCCCGCCGGCCGCGCCGAGGACGCCGTCGCGGGCCTGTTCGACGCCGTCGCCTCGGGCTTCCGCGCCACCCCGGGCTGAGCCGGCCACGGCGCCGGCGCCCCCTAGGCTGGCGCGCATGGCCGACACCGCCGACCCCACCGCTCGCGCCCACGCCGCCGCCGCCGAGCTCGCCCGCCGCACCGGCACCGACGCCCACGACGTGGCGGTGGTCCTGGGCTCCGGCTGGCGGCCGGCCGCCGACGTCCTCGGCACCCCGGACACCGAGGTCCCGATGGCCGAGCTGCCCGGGTTCGTCGCGCCGTCCGCGGTCGGCCACGGCGGCACCGCCCGCTCGCTGCGCATCGGCGACACCCGGGTGCTGGTCCTGCTCGGGCGCACCCACCTCTACGAGGGCCACGGGATGGACCCGGTCGTGCACGGCGTCCGCACCGCCGCGGCGGCCGGTGTCCGCACGGTCGTGCTGACCAACGCAGCGGGGGGCATCACCGAGGGTCTGTCGGTCGGGCAGCCGGTGCTGATCTCCGACCACCTCAACCTGCTGGCGCGCTCTCCGCTGCACGGCGCGCACTTCGTCGACCTCACCGACGCCTACTCCCCGCGGCTGCGCGCCGCCGCCCGCGAGCTGGACCCGTCGCTGGTCGACGGCGTCTACGCCGGGCTGCCCGGTCCGCACTTCGAGACCCCGGCCGAGATCCGGATGCTGCGCACGCTGGGCGCGGACCTGGTCGGGATGTCCACCGTCGCCGAGACGATCGCCGCCCGCGCCGCCGGGCTGGAGGTCGCCGGCATCTCGCTGGTCACCAACCTGGCCGCGGGCCTGTCCGGGCAGCCGCTGAACCACCAGGAGGTCCTCGACGCCGGCGCCGCGGCGGCGACCCGGATGGGCTCGCTGCTGCGCGACCTCGTCGGCCGCATCTGATGGTGCTCCCGGGTCCGCTGCGCGACGCGGCGCTGCGCTGGATCGCCGACGACCCCGACCCGGGCACCCGGGCCGAGCTGCAGCGCGTGCTGGCCACCGCGATGGCCGGCGGCGACGACGCCGCGGCGGCCGGCGACGAGCTGGCCGACCGGCTGTCCGGGCCGCTGCGCTTCGGCACCGCCGGGCTGCGCGGGCCGGTGCGGGCCGGGCCGTCGGGGATGAACGTCGCCGTCGTGACCAGGGCGACCGCCGGGCTGGCCGCCCACCTGGCCCGGACCACGGGCACCGGCCGGGTGGTCGTCGGCCGGGACGCCCGGCACGGGTCGGCGGCGTTCGCCGAGGCCGCCGCCCGGGTGCTGACCGGCGCCGGGTTCACCGTGACCCTGCTCGACGGCCCCGTCCCCACCCCGCTGGTGGCCTTCGCCGTGCGCCACCTCGGCGCCGTCGCCGGGATCGCCGTCACCGCCTCGCACAACCCGCCCGCGGACAACGGTTACAAGGTCTACCTCGCCGACGGCGCGCAGCTCGTGGGCCCCGACGACGCCGCCATCGAGGACGCGATCACCGCCGCCCCGCCCGCGGTGTCGGTGCCGCTCGGGCCGCTGCCGGACCCGGCGGAGGTCACCGGCGCCTACCTGGACCGGGTCGCGACGCTGTCGGGGAACACCGGGGCGCCCGCGCCGCGGATCGCGCTCACCCCGATGCACGGCGTCGGCGGCGCGACCGCGGTCGCCGCGCTCGCCCGGGCCGGGGTGCTCGACGTCGCCGTCGTCGCGAGCCAGGCCGTGCCCGACCCCGACTTCCCGACGGTCGCCTTCCCGAACCCGGAGGAGCCCGGCGCGACCGACGCGCTGCTCGCGCTGGCCGCCGACAGCGGCGCGGACCTCGCCGTCGCGCTGGACCCGGACGCCGACCGGTGCGCGCTCGGCGTCGCCTTCGGTGACGGCTGGCGGATGCTGTCCGGCGACGAGACCGGTGTGCTGCTCGGCGACCACCTCCTGCGGATCGGGACCGCGGCGGACCCGCTGGTCGCGACGACCGTCGTGTCGTCGTCGATGCTCGCCCGGGTCGCGGCCGCCCGCGGGGCCCGCTCCGCCGAGACCCTCACCGGGTTCAAGTGGATCGTGCGGGCCGGTGACGGGCTCGTCTTCGGCTACGAGGAGGCGATCGGGCTCTGCGTCGACCCCGACGGCGTCCGGGACAAGGACGGCGTCTCCGCCGCCGTCGTCGCCGCGGACCTGGTGCGCGGGCTCGCCGCGGCCGGGTCGTCGGTGCCGCGGCGGCTCGACGAGCTGGCCGCGGAGTTCGGCGTGCACGCCACCCGGGGTGTCTCGATCCGGATGGCCCCCGTCGAGCGCGACGCCGCCGTCGCCCGGCTGCGCAACGCACCCCCGGCCGGCTGGGAGGCCGACCGCCCGGCCCCCGACGTGCTGCGGCTGCGGCGCCCCGGGACCCGCGTGGTGATCCGCCCGTCGGGGACCGAGCCGAAGCTCAAGGCCTACCTGGAGGTCGTGGAGGACCCCACCGGCGACGTGGCCGCGGTGCCGGCGTCGCGGGCCGTCGCCGCGGAGCGCCTCGACGCGCTGCGCACGGAGGTCGACGGGATGCTCGCCGGATGAGCGCGCGCCTGCTCCTGGTCCACCACACGCCGTCCCCCGCCACCGCGGAGCTGCTCGCCGAGGTCCGCGCGGGCGCGTCCGACCCGGACATCACCGGGGTGGAGGTCGTCGCCCGCGCCGCCCTGGCCGCGACGGCGAGCGACCTGCTCGCCGCGGACGCCGTCGTCCTCGGGACGCCGGCGAACATCGGCTACATGTCCGGCGCACTCAAGCACTTCCTCGACCAGGTCTTCTACGTCTGCGCCGACGACACCCGCGGCCTGCCCTACGGGCTGTGGGTGCACGGCGGCTCGGACACCTCCGGCGCGACCCGCTCGGTGACGACCGTGGCCGGGGCGATGGGCTGGACCGCGGCGGCCGCGCCGGTCGAAGTCGCGGGTCCCCCGGACGCCGCCGCCCGGGCCGCGTGCCGCGAGCTGGGCGCGGTCGTGGCCGCGACCGTCATGCCGGAGGGCTGAGCTACCGGCGTCCGGTGGCGGGCCCGATCCCGAGGTGCGCCTCGATCCGGTCGGCCCACACCGACGCGATCGTGCGGTAGGCGCCCGGTCCGGCGTGCAGGCCGTCCGCGGTCCGCCCGGCGGGGAACAGGGTGGCGGTGTCGACGAACTCCACCGAGTGCCCGGCCGCCCGGTGCGCGGCGGCGACCCGGGGCAGGTACTCGGCCAGCCGCGCCCGCTCGGCCCGCTGTTTCGGCAGCGGCGCCCACACCCCGGCCATGATCACGTGGGTGTGCGGTGCGGCCGCGAACACGCGGTCCAGCAGCCGGTCCAGGCTCGCCGCCGTCGCCCGCGCGCTCGCGCCCTGCAGCAGGTCGTTGGTCCCGGCGTGCAGCAGCACGACGTCCGGCTGCGCGGCCAGCACCCAGCCGCCCGTCATCGGCACCATCCGGGCCGCCGTCCAGCCGGAGCGGCCCTCGTGGTCGGTGTCGGGCAGCGCGTTCGGCCCGGAGCTGCGGGAGCCGACGTAGTCGATGCGGACGCCGTCGGCGGCCAGGCGCTGCCACAGCGGGAGGCGGTAGCCGGCCGTCGCCGGGCTCCCCACCCCGACCGTCGACGACGCGCCCAGCGGCATCACCCGCACCACCCCGGGCTCGTCGACGGCGGCGGGCACCTCGGCGTCCTCCGGCCGGTCCGCCGCGGGCAGCGCCGACAGCGCGACCGCGGCCACCGTCGCCACGACCCCGGTGAGGATGCGGCGGGAGGGCCTCACGGCGGACTCAGACCGCGCCGAACTGGCGGTCCCCGGCGTCGCCGAGGCCGGGGACGATGAACGCGGAGTCGTTGAGCCGCTCGTCGATGCTGGCGGTCACCATCCGGACCGGCAGCCCGGACGCGCGCAGCCGCTCCACGCCCTCCGGCGCGGACAGCGCGCAGAGGACCGTCACGTCGTCGGCGCCGCGGCGGGTCAGCAGCTCCACGGTGTGCACCATCGAGCCGCCGGTGGCCAGCATCGGGTCGAGCACGAACACCGGCCGCCCGACGAGGCTGTCGGGCAGCGACTCCATGTAGGGCACCGGCCGGTGGGTCGTCTCGTCGCGGGCCATGCCGACGAAGCCCATCTGCGAGTCCGGGATCAGGTTCAGCGCGGCCTCGGCCATCCCCAGCCCGGCCCGCAGCACGGGGACGAGCACCGGCGGGACGGCGAGCCGGTGGCCGACCGTCCGCGAGACCGGGGTGTGGATCCGCTCCTCGGCCAGCGGCGCCGAGCGGGTGGCCTCGTAGACCAGCATCAGGGTGAGCTCGCGCAACGCCGCCCGGAAGGTCGCGTTGTCGGTGCGGGCGTCCCGCATGGTGCTGAGCCGGGCCCGCGCGAGCGGGTGGTCGACGACGATCGTGTCCACGGCCGCACAGCCTACGGCGGCCGGGCCGCGAGGAGACCCCCCGTGAGGAGGCGCCCGGCCCACCGATCCGGCGCCGTCGCCCCGCCGGGCCGTGGGACCCGACGGCCGGACGCGCTCCGTGTTCTGCGACGATGCCGTCCCGTGACCGGACGGACACCGGGACGTCACTCCCGGACGTTGACACGGATGCGTGTCACGGTTCACGAAGCGTGAGAAGCACGCGCTCACCGACGGGTGACGCCGGGACCCGCCGGATGCACCTCCTCGTCCTCCCGGGTGAGGCCGCGGACACCCTCGCAGACCTTGCGTGACAGCCGATCCCGGAGCGGAACCGTGATCACCAACGGTTGCCGGTCGGACACGGCCGGTTCCCCGGATCGCGTGATCGACCGCGTGGAGTGCCACGATCAGCACGCGCGGTCGCCGATCTCGCGATTCACCTGACCCGAACGGGTGGTATGGCCGAAACGGTGTCACATCGAGGGCACCGCCGACGCTGTACTAGACGACAAGGAGGTGATCCGATGCCGGAGAACACGACTTCCGAGGAGCAGACGTTGATCGCTGCTGCGGAAAAGCTCACGCAGTGCGACGGATACGTTGTTCTGGCGGTGGACCCACAGACCGGGGAGGTGGACGCGCACGGCCCGTTCGACGGGATGACGGCGACCGTCAAGGCCGACCAGCTGCGACGCGACTTCGACCGGGGTGGACTCGAGGACGTGTCCATCGGAGTGGTCCGACTGCACTCCCAGGCCTGACCCCGCACGACCGTGATCCGCCGGGCCGGCGACACCCGAGGTGGTGGGACCGGCCGGCGGCAGGACGCGACGATAGGCTCGCCCCGTGGCAAGCGACATCGTCCCGATCCGGCTCGCTCTCACCCGGGGCGACGTGGTCACCCTGTGGGCTCCCCCCTGGCGCGAGGACGGCGAGGAGTGGGAAGCCTTCCTCGGCGACGACGAGCACGTGTTCGTCTTCGACGAGGTGGCCGGTCTCGCCGCGTTCGTGCGGACCGCACCCGAGCACGACCTGGCCGACCACCCCGCGTGGTCCGCGGTCCCCGGGCTCGCGGTCGCCGAGCTGACCCCCGACGCCGTCCACCGGTACGACCTGGTCGGTCTGCCGGAGCTGGCCGCCGCCGACCCGGACGCGCTGACCGTGCAGGAGCTGCACGAGACCGTCTCGATCGTCCGGTCGCTGGCCGACGTCTGCGACCTCTCCGCCGTGATCGCCGCGCTCGACGGCGAGCCCACGTTCGCGCTGCTGCGCGAGGGCGAGCAGGCCTTCGCCGGACGTGACGGCGCCAAGCGCTGGACCGCGCTGTCCGAGGCGATCGCGACGCACTGGGACGGGATCGTCGACACCGTCGACGACCTCGTCGCCACACCGGACCTCGACGCCGGGGCGCTGGACAAGGCGCGCGCCGAGGAACAGGAGCTGCGCGACCGTCTCGCCGAACAGCCCCTCGACGACGACGAGGCCCTCGAGGCCGCCGCGCTCGCCGCGGGCACCGAGGACGCCGACACCGCCGCGGAGGAGCCGAACGGCTTCTGGGCCGAGGTCGGCATCGACCCGATCCGCATCGAGGTCGGCGACCGCTCCGTGGTCAGCCTGCGCTGCTACCTCGACGACAAGCCGGTCTTCCTCGGCTCCGACGGCCGGATCGACGTGTTCGGCTCCGAGCGTGCGCTGTTCCGGGCGCTGGCCGACCGGGAGCACCCCGCCGTCGCCGGGACCGACCTGACCGCGGCCGTCACCTTCGCCGAGGTGCTCGACGCGGCCGCCGTCGGCGAGCTCGACGGCGGCGTCGAGGACATGAACACCTACGTGCTGACCGGGATCGGCCCCGACCTCGCCGAGGGCGTGCTCGACCTGGACCCGGTCCAGCTCGACCTGGCCTCGGAGCTGCTGACCGACGTCGGCGAGTGGGCCGGGGACCCCGAGCCCGCCGAGGTCCTCGCCGAGTCCAACAGCCTCGGCTGGCTCGTGTCGTTCGTCGTGCGGCCGGACCCGACGCGGATGGCGCCCAGCCCGCCGTTCACCCAGGAGGCGCAGTCCTGGGGCGAGCTCGTCGCCGGGCTCGAGGCCCGGCTGCGGGAGCACTAGCCCGGTCGGTCCGCGAGGGGCCTGCCCAGGGGTCGGCAGAACCCGCCCTGCGCGACGAGGCGCCCGCCGATGTCGCCGGCTCCCACGGCTTCGGAGCCCGCGGCTGGGCGCGGGAGCACCCCGTGACTACCGGCACGGACGGTCCCGGGTCGCGACGACCTCGGAGACCCCGGGCGTCCCGGGGCGCCCCAGGGTCTGACATACGGCCAGGTATTGTCAGCGCCAGAGACCTGTGATTCGCTTATGTCGTCAGCAGTCATCTCGACAAGGTGGTCGACGGCATGCGCGTTCCCGATCAGGTCCGCACCCGAGCCCAGGCGGCGATCCCGATGCGCCGCCAGATCCAGGCGCTGCATCTGATGCAGCGGGCCAGGAGGCTGGTGGTCGGTGACGGGCAACCACGTTTCACCGAGTCCGACATCGCGGAGGTGTCCGACCTCGATCTGACCGAGATCGACGTGAGCAACCCGTTCCTGTGGCGTCAGCAGCAGTGGCTGCCCTACTTCCGTCGGCTGCGCGACGAGGCGCCCGTGCACTTCCGGGCCGACAGCGCGTTCGGGCCGTTCTGGTCGGTCACCCGGTACGACGACATCGTGCGGGTCGACAAGGACTTCGAGACCTTCTCCGCGGAACCGCAGATCGTCCTCGGTTCGCCGCCGGAGGGTCTGGACATCGAGATGTTCATCGCGATGGACCCGCCGCGCCACGACCAGCAGCGCGCAGCCGTGCAGGGTGTCGTGGCTCCCCAGAACCTCGAGGAGATGGAGGGCCTGATCCGTTCGCGTGTGCGGGAGGTCCTCGACGGGTTGCCGGTGGGAGAGCCGTTCGACTGGGTCGACCGGGTCAGCGTGGAGCTGACCGCGCGGATGCTGGCCACCCTGCTCGACTTCCCGTACGACCAGCGCCGCAAGCTGGTGCAGTGGACCGACCTGGTGGCGACGAGCGCGTCGGCGACCGGCGGCGCCAACGACACCGACGAGATCTACCGCGGCGCCGCCGAGATGGCACGCGCCTTCAGCGAGTTGTGGCACGAGAAGGCGGCTCGTCTCGCCGACGGCGACAAGCCGGGTTACGACCTCATCACGCTCATGCAGCTCTCCGAGGACACCAAGGACCTGATCCACCGTCCGATGGAGTTCCTGGGCAACCTGGTACTGCTCGTCGTGGGCGGCAACGACACCACCCGGAACTCGATGACCGGTGGCGTGCTGGCCCTCAACCAGTTCCCCGAGCAGTTCGACCGGCTGCGTGCCGAGCCGACGCTCGTGCCGAAGCTGGTCCACGAGATCCTGCGGTGGCAGACACCGCTGGCCTACATGCGCCGGGTCGCCACGCGCGACACCGTCCTCAACGGCCAGTTCATCCGCAAGGGTGACAAGGTCGTGATGTGGTACGCCTCGGCGAACCGGGACGAGCGGACGTTCGAGGACCCGGACTCGTTCATCATCGACAGGCGGAACGCACGGCACCACCTTGCGTTCGGTATCGGTCCGCACCGCTGCATGGGCAGCCGGCTCGCCGAGTTGCAGTTGCGCATCCTCTGGGAGGAGTTGCTCGCACGCTTCGACGACATCGAGGTCCTCGCCGAGCCGACCCGGGTGCAGTCGAACTTCGTACGCGGCTACAGCTCGATGATGGTGCGGCTGACGCCCACGGGCGGAGAGCGGCGCGGCGACGGTCCCTACCGCTCCGCCCTGGCCGCCGAGCGGACGACCGCCCCGGCTGCGGTGTCGTCCGGCCCGTCCGTCTCCGAGCCCACCCCCACCTCGACGCCCACGTCGTCGTCCCGGGTCGGGCGGGCCACATCGGGCGGCGCCGGCCTCCTGGATCTGCAGGTCACGACCCGCCGCGAGGTGGCCGAAGGGGTTGTCGAGCTGACCCTCACCGACCCCACCGGCGCCGCACTGCCGGCCTGGGCACCCGGTGCCCACATCGACGTGGTCCTGGACCGCGGGCTGACACGGCAGTACTCCTTGTGCGGCGACCCTGCGCCGGGCTCCCCCTGGAGGGTGGCGGTGCTGCGCGAACCGCAGAGTCGCGGAGGGTCGGCGTACGTGCACGACACGCTGGATGTGGGGCACACGCTGCGTGTCCGGGGTCCCCGCAACCACTTCGCCCTCGAACCGTCGCCTCGCTACCAGTTCATCGCCGGCGGCATCGGCATCACCCCCATCCGTGCCATGGTCGAGTCCGCCCGCTCCGACGGCGCCGACTGGCACCTGCTGTACGGCGGCCGGTCCCGGGCGTCGATGGCCTTCCTCGACGAGCTCGAGGACGACGATCGGGTGACCGTGTGGCCCCAGGACGAGCGCGGGTTGCTCGACCTCGACTCGGTCCTGGGCACCCCGCGGGCCGACACCCTCGTCTACTGCTGCGGTCCGGGCGCACTCCTCGACGCGGTGGAGGACATGTGCGGCACCTGGCCCCGGGACAGCCTGCATCTGGAACGGTTCGTGGCCGCGGTGGTCGACCCGACCACGGGAGGGCTGGACACGTTCGAGGTCGAATGCGCCGCCTCGGGGGTCACCGTGGACGTCGCTCGAGGCACGTCGGTCTTCGACGCGCTGGAGCAGGCCGGTGTGGCCGTGATGGGCTCCTGCATGGAGGGCATCTGCGGCACCTGCGAGGCCGACGTCGTCGAGGGCACCCCCGATCACCGCGACGCGGTGCTCTCGCGGGCCGAGCGGGAGCGGGGCGAGGTCATGATGACGTGCGTGTCACGTGCGCTGACCCAGCGCCTGGTCCTGGACCTCTGAGACGGCTGCCGCCCGGAAAGGCCGGGATTCAGGCGAACCCGCGCACCACGTGCCTGATCCGGTCCACGGCCTGGTCGACCTCCACGGTCGGTTGCAGCAGATGGCTGAGGACGAGCCGGACCACGGTGTCGACCATGGCCTCGGGGGCGGCCGCACCGAGCTGGGAGCCGAGGGCCTGCACGGCGTTGCCGAGCACGGCGTCCGGATGCACGGCGACCAGCTCCAGAAGACCGTGGTCGTGGCCGGGACGCAGGACCGCGGCGAGGACCGCGTTCTCCCGACCGTGGTCGAGCGCGTGGCGCGCCGCCGCGGCGATCGCGTCCTCCAGCGAGTCGGGATGGGCTGCCAGTCCCTCCTGCACCCGCGCCAGGAACCGTTCCACCTCACGGTCCACCACGGCGCGGCCGAGTTCGGCCTTGGTACCGACCTCCTTGTGCAGGCTCTGCCGCGGCACTCCGGAGCGCTGGGCGACCTTGGTGATGCTGAGCCGGTCCCAGCCCTCCTCGGTGATCAGCTCGACCGAGGCGTCCAGCACCCTCTCGAGCCGCAACGCGCGCAGTTCGGCGTAGAAGGCAGGAGCACTCATGCGACGAGCGTAGGACAGCGGTGACGCGCGACGCCGCACCCTCGGGCAGGCCCGGACACCGGAGGACGGCCGCCCGGCGGCGCCCGACCACCACCTGAGCTGCGACGCCGCCGTGCAGCCCGTGGGACCCGGTGGCGGCGTGCCCGCTCACGGGTCCACGGCCGTCGGTGGTCCGTCGCAGCTCGCACCCGAGGGCTGCAGATCCGCACTCGATGCAGGGACCGCCGGGCCACCACGATCATGTCCATCGGGACGAGCAGCGTCGGCCGGGCCGGCACGACTAGCGCGACAAGACCTCGTAGCCGGGCTTGATGACGTCCTCGATCAGGGCCAGACGCTCGTCGAACCCGATGAACGCGGACTTCATCGCGTTGACGGTGAACCAGCGCAGGGTGTCCCAGCCGTAGCCGAAGGTCTCGGCCAGGTCGTACATCTCGCTGGTCATCGTGCAGCCGGACATCAGCCGGTTGTCGGTGTTGACCGTGACGCGGAACCGCAGGTCGGTGAGCAGCCCGATGGGATGCTCGGCCAGCGACGACGCGGCGCCGGTGTGCACGTTCGAGGTCGGGCACATCTCCAGCGGGATGCGGCTGTCGCGGACCCAGGCGGCGAGGCGGCCCAGGTGCGGGCCGTCGTCGGTGACGGTGATGTCGTCGACGATCCGGACGCCGTGTCCGAGCCGGTCGGCGCCGCACCACTGCACGGCCTCCCAGATCGACGGCAGCCCGAACGCCTCACCGGCGTGGATGGTGACGTGGGCGTTCTGCTGACGGACGTACTCGAACGCGTCGAGGTGGCGGGTGGGCGGGAACCCCTTCTCGGCGCCGGCGATGTCGAACCCGACCACGCCGGAGTCGCGGTGGCGCACGGCCAGCTCGGCGATCTCCCGGGACCGGGCGGCGTGCCGCATCGCGGTGAGCAGGGTGCCGACCCGGATGGTGTTCCCGGCCGCCGCGGCGCGGGCGGTGCCGATCCGGAACCCGTCGAGGACGGCCGCGATGACGGCGTCGAGGTCCAGACCGCCCTCGACGTGAAGCTCGGGGGCGAAACGCACCTCGGCGTAGACGACACCGTCGGCGGCCAGGTCCTCGGCGGCCTCGGCCGCGACCCGGGTCAGCGCCTCGCGGGTCTGCAGCACGGCGACGGTGTGCCCGAAGGTCTCGAGGTAGCGGACCAGCGAGCCGGAGTGGGCGGCACCGAGGAACCAGGCCGCGAGCTCGCCGGGGTCGGTGGTGGGGAGCTTGTCGTAGCCGTACTCGCGGGCCAGGTCGACGACGGTCCCGACCCGCAGGCCGCCGTCGAGGTGGTCGTGCAGGAGCACCTTGGGGGCACGGCGGACGGCCTCGCGGGTGACCGGGACGGGAGCGGTGGGATCTGCCACTCGGGCACGGTACCGAGCGGCGTGGCGCGCGACGACCGGCGCCCGGACCTGCCATGATCGACCCGATCCGGGTGCGGAGACATGCCCCGGACGGCCCAACGCAACACCGTCCGTCGACCCTCGTACGGCGGTCGCTACCCTCTGGGCACTCCCCACTTGGCTCAGAGGAAGCGCAGCAGGTGCCATGAGCGACACTTCGAACCTCTCGTTCGACCGGATGCGCGGCATGCTCATGCGAGCGGCCGAGATCCGTGACAGCGAACAGCAGCAGATCTTCGACTCCCTCGACGAGATCCACGCCCGGCTGGCGGCCCTGGACGCCATCGGCACCGTGCGCAAGAAGCTCACCGAACTCCCCGACCGGACCGAGCTGAACGTCCTGGCCGAGCGCCTCGACGAGACCGTGTCCAAGCTGGACAACACCGAGATCGTGCTCGGCGCGATCACCCGGGCCATCGAGTCCCTGCCGGACAAGCTGGCCAAGCCGATCGCCCAGCTCGACGGGCGGCTCGACGGCATGGGCGGGCGCCTCGAGGGCGTCTCGGGCCGGATGGACGGCCTGGACGACCGCCTGGGCGGCCTGCACAAGCGCCTCGACGACCTCGACAACCGCCTCGACCGGCACGAGATGCGGCTCGACGCGATGCCGAACGCCGTCGCCTCCCCGATCAAGGAGCGTGTCGACGGCGTCGAGCGTCAGGTGCGCGAACAGCTCGACGCGGCCGTGCACTCCTTCGAGGAGACCGGCGAGGGCCTGCGCAACCTGCTGGGCGACACCTCGGTGGGCCTGCACCGCCGCCTGGAGGACCTGGCCCAGCGCCCCGCCGTCGACCCGGCCCCGGCGTTCGACGCCCTCACCGAGCGGCTGGAGGCCCTCTCCGCCCGCCTGGAGGAGGTCGGCAACCGGCTCGACTCGGTCGAGTCCGGTCTCGACGGCAAGCTGACCGACCTGGACGGGTCGGTCAAGGAGCGGGTCGGCAAGCTCGGCGGGTCCCTGAAGGACCGCCTGGGCGAGCTCGACGGCTCGGTCACCGAGCGGCTGTCGTCGCTGTCGGAGGCCGTGGACGGCCGGTTCGACGCGCTCGGCGAGAGCGTCGACGGGAAGCTCGACAAGCTGACCGGCGACGTCGACGGCCGCCTCGACAAGCTGACCGGGGAGGTCGACAGCCGCCTGGAGAAGCTGTCCGGCGACGTCTCGACGCTCTCCGCGGGCGTCGACGACCGGCTCGCCGGCCTCGACACCGTGCTGCGCGACCGTCCGGACACCGGTTCGGTCACCGACCTGGTCACCAAGGCCAACGCCGAGTCCGAGCGCCGCAACGCCAGCCAGCTCGACGAGGCCATGGCGACGTTCGCGGAGCTGATCATGGGCCGGGGTGGGCAGTACGCCCAGCAGGCCCCGCCGCCCCCGCCCCGCCCGGCCCAGCGCCGCGGCCGGGCCAAGGTCGCGGTGAAGAGCCAGAACGGTGCCTCCGCCGCCGACCTGGTCGGCGACGACCCGGACGACTGAGCCGCCGACCCGGCACGACACCGCGCACGCCGCGTCCCGCACCCCGGGGCGCGGCGTGCGTGCGTCCGGGCCCGGCACACCGGGTGGGCCGATCGGGCGGGGACAACCGGCCCCGACGGCCCCACCATCTCCGCACCGCCGCCGGTGGGCGGAGGCCGTCGTGGATCCTGCCCCAGCTCCGCCCCCACCGCGCCCCGCCCACCCCGGCGGGGGTGCCCCCAGGGGAACTCTCGTAGCGCTCTAAGCCACGAAAGTTCCCCTGGGGGCACCCCGCGGGGGCGACGCAGGAGGGTCAGCGGCGGGCGAGGCGGCGGAAGACGGCGTCGAGCTCGGACACCCTCAGCACCCGCATCCCGGCGACGGCCAGCGGCAGCGCGATCAGCGCGCCCCCGACCAGCAGGGTCCAGGCGCGGGCCACGTCCGGCCAGTCCGCCAGCACCGGGCCCAGCAGCCGGGTGAGACCCCAGGCGACGGCGGCGGCGACCGCGGAGGCGGACGCGACCTTGGCCAGGCACACCAGGACCTCGCCGGAGCGGGCCCGCCCGAGGCGGCGGCGCAGCAGCCACTGCCCGAGCACCGCGCCCCCGACGAACGAGAGCCCGTTGGCCGCGGCCAGGCCGAGGACGACCTGCTCCGGCGGGAGCAGCAGCGGGCAGGCGAGCAGCAGCGGGATCTTGACCCCGACCATGCCGACCTGGATGAGCGTCGGGGTGCGGGAGTCGGTCATCGCGTAGAACACGCGCATCTGCAGCATCGTCACCGCGTAGGGCAGCAGCCCGAACGCCGACCAGGCCACGGCCTGGCCGAGCCGCTCGGCACCGGTACCGCTGCCGGCGCCGACGGAGAACAGCGCGGTGCCCAGGGAGGGGCCGAACGCGGTCATGACGGCGGCGATGGGGATCAGGCCGACGGTCGACAGGCGCGCCCCGAGCGAGAGGTCCGTGACGACCTGGTCGGTGTCGCCGTTCGCCGCGGCCCGGCTCATCCGCGGCATGAGCGCGGTCAGCAGCGACACCCCGAGCACGCCGTAGGGCACCTGGAGCAGCAGCCAGGCGTAGGTGTAGGTGGCGACCGACCCCTCGGCGGCCGACGCCGCGACCCGGGTGGTGACGATGTACCCGGCCTGCCCGACCAGCACGTAGGCGACGATCCACAGCGCCATGCCACCGGCCAGCGACAGCCGCGGGTCCCAGCCCCACACCGGGCGGTAGCGGAACCCGATGCTGCGCATGAACGGGATCAGCACGAGCGCCTGCACGACGATGCCCAGCGTCGTGCCGACCCCGAGCACGAGCAGCTTCGGGTCGCCCATCCGCACCGGGTCGACCGAGATCTCCCCCGGCACCAGCACGTAGACGACCAGCACGCCGAGCAGCACGACGTTGTTCAGCACCGGCGCCCAGGCGAACGGCCCGAACACCTGTTTCGAGTTGAGGACCGCGCCGAGCAGCGCGCCGATGCCGTAGAAGAAGATCTGCGGCAGCAGCAGCCAGGCGAACGCCGTCGCCAGCGCGGGGTTCGCCTGCCCGGTGTCGCCGGAACCGAGGTAGAGCCGGGTCAGCAACGGCGCGGCGGCCATCGCGAGCAGCGTCGCGACCAGCAGCCCGGCCCCGACGACGGTCAGCAGCCGCCGGGTGAAGCGTTCGCCCCCGTCGGCGTCCTCGGCCTGGGCCCGGACCAGCACCGGGATCATCACGCTGGTCAGCACGCCGCCGAGCAGCAGCTCGTAGACGATGTTCGGCAGCGTGTTGGAGACGGTGTAGGAGTCGTTGACGACCGCGAACCCCAGCACCGCGACCAGCGCGAGGTTCCGGACGAAGCCGGTGAGCCTGCTGACCAGGCTGGCGATCGCGATCATGCCGGAGGAGCGGACGAGCGAGCCGGTGTGCTCCGCGCCGCCGGACGGTGTGGTCCCGGCGGGGTCGTCCCCGGACGTCCCCGGGGCCGGTGCTCCGCCGTCCCCGGGCGTCTCCCCCGCCGGCGCGGTGCCGTGCGAGGGCGTCCCCGGACCCGCGGCGGCGCCGTCCGGGCGCGCCGGGGGTGTGGGACGGCCGGGCGACGCGCCGGCCACCGGTCCCAGCGGGGTGGTCGGCTCCCCCGGGTCGGGGATCCGGCCGGACCCGAGCGGACGGGTCACCTCGGCGGGCCCCTCCGGGGGCGTCCGCGGGGTCCGCCGGGGGTCGGTGCCCATCACCGGTCGGGGCAGCGGCTGGTGCCGCACCACCGCGGGGTGGGGCGCCCGCTCCGCCGCTCGTCGGTCCTCACGCATCGTGGTCCATCGTGCCGGATCGGAATCGTCGTGCCGACGCCCGCCCGGCACCGCGCCGTCACCCACCGGTGGGCGCACCGGCCCGGCGTCACGGCGCAGCGGCGGGCGTGTCACGGATCCGCCCGTCCCGGCGGCGCCCGCCGGCGACGGCCCGGCTTCGGCCGGCGGGCGTCGGCCGGGGGCCGGGGACGCGGCTCAGCGGGACGGCGTACCGGGCCCGGGCCGCTCCCGCCCCGGGGGCAACTGCGGGTCCCGCCCCGGGGCGGCCGGCGGCCGGTACGGACCCGCCGGCTGGCCGCCACCGGGCCGGGCGTCGCGCGACGGCCCGCCGTGGGGGCGTCCCGTACGGAGAGGTGCGGCGGCACCGTCCGGCCGGGCGGTACGGGCCGCCCCACCGTCCGGACTCCGGTGCGGCGCGGGCCCGGCCGGGCCCCGGTGCACCGCGGGACCGGCCGGGCCCGGGTGGGCCGCAGGACCGTCGGGGCGCGGGTGGGCACCGTGACCGGCGGGGGCCGGGTGGACTCCGTGACCGGCGGGGGCCGGGGTGACGCCGTGACCGGCGGGGGCCGGGTGGGCACCGTGGCCGGTGGGGAGCGGCGCCGGCAGGCCCTCGGGCACCGCACGTTGCAGTCCGGCCCCGGTCAGCGCCCGGACCGACATCTGCGCATGCCCGGCGGCGTCGGGGCGTTCGCGGCCCAGGACGGAGCCGAGGTAGCCGAGCAGGAAGCCCGCCGGGACCGACACCAGGCCCGGGTTCGCCAGCGGGAACCACGCGAAGTCGAGGTCGGGCAGCATCGCCGTCGGCGCCCCGGACACCGCGGGCGAGAACACGATGAGTGTCAGCGTGACGGTGAGGCCGCCGTACATGCTCCACAGGGCACCGGTCGTGGTGAACCCCTTCCAGAACAGCGAGTACAGCAGCGTCGGCAGGTTCGCCGAGGCGGCCATCGCGAAGGTCAGGGCGGCCAGGAACGCGATGTTCTGGCCGTTGGCCAGGATGCCCCCGGCGATGCCGACGAGCCCGATGACGACGGTGGTCAGCCGGGCGACGCGGACCTCCTCGGCCGCGGTGGCCTGCCCGCGGCGCAGCAGCTGGGCGTACACGTCGTGGGCGAACGCGGCCGCGGCGGTGATCATCAGACCGGCGACGACCGCGAGGATCGTCGCGAAGGCGACCGCCGAGACCAGCGCCAGCATCACCGGCCCGCCGATCTGCAGTGCCAGCAGCGGCGCCGCCGAGTTCACCCCGCCTGGCGCGGCGAGGATCGCCTCCGGCCCGACCAGCGCCGTGGCGCCGTACCCGAGCGCCAGTACCAGCAGGAAGAACGCGCCGATCAGCCAGATCGCCCACACGACCGACTTCCGGGCCTGCCGGGCGTCGGGGACGGTGTAGAAGCGCATGAGGATGTGCGGGAGCCCGGCCACACCGAGGACACCGCCGACGGCCAGTGACAGCAGGTCCAGGTTGGCCGTCAGGCCACCGCCGTACAGCAGCCCCGGGGACAGCACGGCCTCGCCGCGCGGGTGGTTCGCGACCGCCGCGGTCAGCAGCGCGGGCAGGCTCAGACCGGTCGTGCCGAGCACGAACGCGGCCATGATCATCCCGGTCGCCAGCAGCAGGACCGCCTTCACGATCTGGATCCAGGTCGCGCCGCTCATCCCGCCGATCAGCACGTACCCGATGACCACGGCCCCGACCCCGGCGATCGTCGCGGACTGCCCGGCGCGGTCGGTGATGTTCAGCAGCAGCGCGAGCAGGCCGCCCGCGCCCGCGAGCTGGCCGAGCAGGTACAGCGTGGAGATCACCACCGCCGAGGTCGCGGCGGCCGCGCGCACCGGGCGCTGCCGCAACCGGTAGCTGAGGACGTCGGCCATCGTGTAGCGACCGGTGTTGCGCAGCATCTCGGCGACGAAGAACAGCGCCACCAGCCAGGCGACGAAGGCGACGACGGCGTAGAGGAACCCGTCGGGACCGGCGACGGCGACCGCGCCGACGATGCCGAGGAACGTCGCGGCCGACAGGAAGTCCCCGGACAGGGCCAGGCCGTTCTCCGGACCGGTGAAGCCGCTGCCCGCGGTGTAGTAGTCCCGGGCCGCCGACGAGCGCCGCCGCACCCGCAGCACCAGGACGAAGGCCAGGAGGATGAACGACGAGAAGACCAGGATGTTGAGCAGCGGGTCCCCGGGGGCCGGGGACACGGCCGCGACGGCTGCGGTCACCGGTGGCCCCGCTCGAGACGCTCACGGATCTCGTCGGCGAGCGGGTCGAGCCGGCGGCCGGCGTACCGGACGTACAGCGCGGTGATCGCGAACGTCGTGACGAACTGCCCGATGGCCAGCACCAGCGCCAGCGTGAGGTCGCCGAGCACCCGGGTGCCGAGCAGCCCGGGCGCCCAGGCGCTGAGCCCCACGAACAGGAACAGCCAGCCCAGGAAGCCCGCGGTCGCCGGCAGCACGAAGCGCAGCAGGCGCGCGCGGAGCTCCCGGAAGTCCTCGCTCGCCTCGGCCGCGGTCCAGACGTCGGGGCCCGCCGTCACCCCCGCGCGGTCCGGTGACACGGGGACGTGGCTGGGGGACGGCATCGTCGCCGGCGAACGGTTCACACTGTGCGTAACGGACGGATGCACCGAGAGTTACGTTTCGCCACGAATGCTACGCGCGGACGCAGGAAGATCTGTCACGTCCCGTCAGGCGCCTGCCGCCGTTCGGGGTCGCGTGCGACCCCGAACGGGCCGGGTCAGCCGCCCCGGCGGACGTCGAGGACGAGGTCCCGCTCGGGCGGCGGGTCCGTGGTGATCATCAGCGCCGCGCCGGCGAGCAGCCGGCGGGCGGCGGGGAGCCGGGCGTCGTCGTCGGTGTGCAGCTCGGCGAGCGGGGTGCCGGCACGGACCTCGTCGCCCGGGTCGACCAGCAGCCGGACCCCGGCCCCGGCCTGCACCGGGTCCTCCTTGCGGGCGCGCCCGGCGCCGAGCTTCCAGGCCGCGGTGCCGACGGCGAGCGCGTCGGCCCCGGCGAAGATCCCGGACCGCTCGGCGACGACCGTCTCGACGTGCGTGGCCACCGGCAGCGGCGCGGACGGGTCCCCGCCCTGCGCGGCGATCATCCGCTCCCACACGTCGTACGCGGCACCGGAGGCGAGCACGGCGGCCGGGTCGGCGTCGGGCAGACCGGCGAGGGCGAGCATCTCCGTGGCCAGCGCGACGGTGAGCGACACCAGGTCGGCCGGTCCCCCACCACGCAGCACCTCGACCGACTCGGCGATCTCCAAGGCGTTGCCGACGCAGCGGCCCAACGGGCGGGACATGTCGGTGAGCAGCGCGGTGGTCGGGAGGCCGTGGGCGGCCCCGATCGCGGTCATCGCGTCGGCGAGCTCCCCGGCGCGCGGCAGGGTCTTCATGAACGCGCCGGAGCCCACCTTCACGTCGAGGACCAGCCCGCCGGTGCCCTCGGCGAGCTTCTTGCTCATGATCGAGCTGGCGATCAGCGGGACGGACTCGACGGTGCCGGTGACGTCGCGCAGTGCGTAGAGGCGCTTGTCGGCGGGGGCGAGCGTGGGTGTCGTCGCGCAGACGACCGCGCCGACCTCGCGCAGCTGCGCGGCGATCTCGTCGGTGGTCAGCGAGGCGCGCCAGCCTGGGATGGCCTCCAGCTTGTCCAGGGTGCCGCCGGTGTGGCCGAGCCCGCGTCCGGACAGCTGCGGCACCGCCGCCCCGCAGGCGGCGACGAGCGGCGCCAGCGGCAGCGTGATCTTGTCCCCGACGCCGCCGGTGGAGTGCTTGTCGACCAGCGGGCGTCCGACGTCGCCGAAGTCGAGGACCTCGCCGGAGTCGATCATCGCCTGGGTCCAGTGCGCGATCTCGCCGGGCTCCATGCCGTTGAGCAGGATCGCCATGGCCAGCGCGGCCATCTGCTCGTCGGCGACATCGCCGCGGGTGTAGGCGTCGACCACCCAGTCGATCTGTGCCTTCGACAGCGTGCGGCAGTCGCGCTTGGCCGCGATGACCTCGACCGCGGAGAAGCTCACGGGAGGTCCTCCGGGCCGAACGCGTCGGGCAGCACCTCGGTGAACGGCAACACCCCGCGCGGGGTGTCGCAGAGCAGGGCGGCGCCGCCGAACTCGTGGAGCACCTGGCGGCAGCGTCCGCACGGCATGAGCAGGTCGCCGTCGCCGGAGCGGCAGGCGACCGCGAGCAGCCGTCCGCCGCCGGAGAGGCGCAGCTGCCCGGCGAGGGTCACCTCCGCGCAGACGCCGAGGCCGTAGGAGGCGTTCTCGACGTTGCAGCCGGTGACCACCCGCCCGTCGTCCACGAGTGCGGCCGCGCCGACGTGCAGCCGGGAGTACGGCGCGTACGCCCAGGCCGCGGCCTGCACCGCGGCGGCCCGCAGGGCGTCCCAGTCCGGGACGGGCGCGTCGGGCCGCATCATGTCCGCGCCCGCTCCGGACGGTCCCCCGCCTGCCATCTAGCGTCCCTCCCCGCGCCGGTACGGCTCGCCGAGCCGGGCCGGTGGTCGTAGTCGTTGCGAGGCCGCCGCGAGCACGATCAGCGTGACCAGCTGCGGGGCGTAGGAGGCGAACTCGCTGGGCACGGTGTCGACCGACCAGTAGACCGCGTAGACCAGCAGCCCCGCGACGAGCGCGACGGCGGCGGCGGTCCACATCCGGCGGATCGCCCACAGCACCGCGACGACGACCGCGACCAGCGTCGCGCCGTAGAGCAGCGCGTGCACCGCCTCACCGCCGGCACGCAGCTGCAGGCCGTCGACGTAACCGAACAGCGCCGAGCCGACGAGCAGCCCGGCGGGCCGCCAGTTGCCGAAGATCATCGCGGCGAGGCCGATGTACCCGCGGCCACCGACCTGGTTCTCCAGGTAGCCGAGCTGGCCGGGGTTGAGCACCAGCGCCGCTCCGCCGAGACCGGCGAGCGCGCCGGAGATCGTGACCGCGACGTACTTGTGCAGCACCACGTTCACGCCGAGCGACTCCGCCGCGACCGGCGACTCGCCCGCGCTGCGCAGCCGCAGCCCGAACGCCGTCCGCCACAGCACGAGGTAGCTCACCGGGACCAGCGCGACCCCGATGACCAGGATCGGCGTCAGGCCGGTGACCAGCCCGGACAGCAACCCGGCGAGGTCGGAGACGAACACCCGTTGCTGGGCCTCCAGTGCCGCGAGGCCCTCGGAGACCCCGGGGATCGAGAACTCGGTGAAGCCCTCCAGCCGCGGGGACTGGCGCGGGTTCTGCGAGACCGGGGTGAAGACCAGGGTCGCCAGGTACTTCGTCAGTCCCGTCCCGAGCAGGGTGATCGCGACGCCGGAGACGATGTGGTTGACGTTGAACGTCACCGTCGCGACGGCGTGCAGCAGCCCGCCGAGCGCGCCGAACACCAGCCCGCCGAGCATCGCCGCCCACGGCCCCCACTGGTAGCCGGCCCAGGCCGCGCCCCAGGTGCCGAGCACCATCATGCCCTCGAGGCCGATGTTGATGATCCCGGCGCGTTCGGCCCAGAGGCCACCCAGGCCGGCGAGCAGGATCGGCAGCCCCAGCCGCACCGCGGCGGACGCGGTGCCGCCGGAGGTCAGCTGGGTCTGGCCGGTCAGCGTCACCGTGACCGACAGGATCGCGACCAGCGCGGCCGCGATCAGCGCCGACCGGGCCCAGCCGGGCAGGGACCGCGCACGATCCAGCACCGCGGTCACGACGACACCTCCGCGGGTTGCGGTGCGGGGGCCGCCGCGGCGACCCGCCGCTGCTCGGCCCGGCGCTCGACCCGGCGGACGACCTCGTAGGCGACGACCACCGACAGCACGATCAGGCCCTGCATGATCAGCACGATCTCCCGCGGGATGCCGACGACGTCGAGCGCCACCGCGGACTTGTCCAGGAACGCCCACAGCAGCGCGCCCAGCGCGATTCCGACGGGGTGGTTGCGGCCCAGCAGCGCGATCGCGATGCCGGTGAAGCCGTAGCCCTGCGGCGAGGACAGCGTGTAGGCGTGGTCGCGCCCGAGCAGCTCGGGCAACCCGACCAGCCCGGCGACCGCGCCGGAGAGCAGCAGCGCGACGACGATCGTGCGGCGGGCGTTCACCCCGCCGGTCGCGGCGGCCGTCGCCGACTCGCCGGAGGCGCGCAGCTCGAAGCCGAACCGGGTGCGTCCGAGCAGGAACCAGTAGCCGATGCCCAGCGCGGCCGCGACGAACACCATCCCGAAGATCGCGCCGTTGCCGATCGGGATCCCGGGGAACCAGCCCGACTCGGGGATCGGCGGGGTGGTGATGTTGTTGCCGCGCAGCTCGCCGAAGGTCTCGGCGCGGATCAGGTAGGCGATCAGCCCGGTGGCGATCGCGTTCAGCATGATCGTCGAGATGACCTCGGAGACGCCGCGGTAGGCCTTGAGCAGCGCCGGGATCGCGACCCAGGCGGCGCCGGTCAGCAGCGCCACCACCATGATCAGCACGGTGTGCAGGACCGGCGGGAGCGCCACCGTCCCGCCGACGATCGCGGCGACGCAGGCGGCGACCCGGAACTGGCCCTCGACGCCGATGTTGAACAACCGCATCTGGAAGCCGATCGCGACGGCCAGGGCGGCGAGGTAGTAGACGGCGGCGGAGTTCACGGTGTCCACGACGACCGTGCCCGAGCCGACCTGCGCGAGGATGGTGGTGACCGCCGTCCACGGCGACGCCCCGCTGATCACCAGGGCGACCCCGCAGAGCAGGGCGGCGACCGCGATCGCCAGGACGGGCGCGACGACGGCGCCCCGCAGCCGGCTCACGTGGCGGCTCCGGTCATCTTGGTACCCAGCTCCTGGGGGGTCACGGTCGCGGGATCGGCGGTGCCGACCAGCCGCCCGCCGGAGATGACGGCGAGGGTGTCGGACAGGCCGATCAGCTCGTCGAGGTCGGCCGAGACCAGCAGCACCGCGAGCCCGGCCGCGCGGGCGCGGCGCAGCTCGGCCCAGATGCCTGCCTGTGCGCCGACGTCGACGCCGCGGGTCGGGTGGGCCGCGATGAGCAGCACCGGGTCGCCGGACAGCTCCCGTCCGACGACGAGCTTCTGCTGGTTGCCACCGGACAGCGCGGCCGCCATGACGTCGATCCCGGGGGTGCGGACGTCGAAGTCGCGCACGATCCGCTCGGTGTCGGTGCGCGCGGCGGCGGTGTCCAGCAGCCCGCGCCGGGCGATCGGCGGCCGGGACTGGAACCCGAGGATCCGGTTCGCCCACAGCGGCTGCTCGCCGAGCAGGGCGTGGCGGGACCGGTCCTCGGGGACGTAGCCGATGCCTGCCTCGCGGCGGGCCATCGTCGACGTCGCCGAGATGTCGGTGCCGTTCAGCAGTACCCGGCCACGGGCGTGCCTGCGCATCCCCATGACCGTCTCGACGAGCTCGGTCTGGCCGTTGCCCTCGACGCCTGCGATGCCCAGCACCTCACCGGCGTGCACGACGAGGTCGACCCCGTCGAGCAGGTCGCGGCCGCCGTCCGGGCTCGCCAGCCCGAGGCCCTCGACGCGCAGCACCTCGCGGTCGGTCACGGTCGACTCGCGGGTCTCCGGCGAGGGCAGCTCCGAGCCGACCATCATCTCCGCCAGCTCGCGGTTGGTGACGGTCCGCGGGTCCGCGGTGCCGACCGTGCGGCCGCGGCGGATCACGGTGATCCGGTCGGCGACGGCGCGGACCTCGTCGAGCTTGTGCGAGATGAACAGGAACGTGTAACCGTCGCCCTGCATCGTGCGCACGGTCGCGAACAGCTCGTCGACCTCCTGCGGGACCAGCACCGCGGTCGGCTCGTCGAGGATCACCGTGCGGGCGCCGCGGTAGAGCACCTTGAGGATCTCGATGCGCTGCCGGTCGGCGACGCCGAGGTGCTCGACGAGCGCGTCCTGCCGGGCGGCGAGCCCGACGGTCGCGGACAGCTCGGTGATCCGCGCCCGGGCCGCCTTCCCGATGCCGTGCAGGCGCTCGGCGCCGAGCAGCACGTTCTCGGCGACGGTCAGGTTGTCGGCCAGCATGAAGTGCTGGTGGACCATCCCGATCCCCGCGGCGATGGCGTCGGCGGGGCTGCGGAAGTGCGTGTCCGCCCCGTCGACGACGATCGTGCCCTCGTCGGGCGTCTGCATCCCGTAGAGGATCTTCATCAGGGTCGACTTGCCGGCGCCGTTCTCGCCGCAGAGGGCGTGGACCTCACCGTGGGTGACGGTGAGGTCCACGCCGTCGTTCGCGACGACGCCGGGGAAGCGCTTCGTGATCCCGCGGAGTGCGACCGCGTCGGGCTGGTCGGTCACTTGGTGGACTTGACCTGGATCTGTCCGGCGATGATCGCGGCCTTGTACGCCTCGAGCTGCGGGACGATGTCGTCGACCTGGCCACCGGAGGTGGAGTAGCCGACACCGTTGTTGGCGAGGTCGAACCGCGCCGGGAGCTGCGCGACGGTGTTGCCCGCGACCGCGTTGATGTAGTCGTAGACCGCCACGTCGACCCGCTTGATCATGGACGTCATGATCGTGTCGCGGACCTGCGTCAGCTGCGGCGAGTTGTACTGGTCCGAGTCGACGCCGATGGCCTTCTTCTGCGCGGTCTGCGCGGCCGCGAAGACACCCTGGTTCGACTGGCCCGCCGCGGCGAAGGCGATGTCGGCGCCGCCGTCGTACTGGCCGGACGCGATCTCGGTGGCGCGGGTGGCGTCGTTGAAGCCGGTGAAGTCGCCGGCCGGGGAGATGTAGGCCGACTCGACGTCGATCTGCGGCGCGACGGCCTTGGCGCCCTGCTCGTAGCCGGCGTCGAACTTCTGGATCAGCGGGTTGTCGACGCCGCCGATGAACCCGACCTTGCAGGCCGAGGTCTTCAGCGCGGCCGCGGCGCCGACCAGGAACGAGCCCTGCTCCTCGGCGAAGACCAGCGGCTTGACGTTGGGCAGGTCGACCGTGTCGTCGTCGACGATGGCGAACTGGATGTTCGGGAACTCGGTCGCGACGGTCTTCACGCCGGTGGCGTAGTTGAAGCCGACCGCGACGATCGGGTTGAACCCGCCCTGGGCGAGCTGGCGGAGGCGGTTGGTGCCCGCGTCCTCGCTCTCCCCCGCCTGGGCGGTCGCCTCACGCGTGTTGGCCTTCTGGAGCCCCAGCTCGGCGACGGCGCGGTCGAGGCCGGCGGCCGCCGCGTCGTTGAACGAGGCGTCGCCACGCCCGCCGATGTCGTAGGCCAGCCCGACCTTGAGCCGGCTCGCGTCCGCCTTCGGGGCCTCCGGCGCCGGCTGGGCCGACGCGGCCGGCACCGACGGCGGCGCGACGCGCTCGCACTCCCCGGCCTGGGCGCCGCCGCCCCCGCCGGTGTCGCGGGCACAGCCCGTGAGCGTGAGTGCCGCCGCGGCCACGAGCGCGATCGCGGTCGCGTACCGGCTCCTGCCTCCGATGCGCTGGTTGATCCGCACGAGGTGACCTCCCCCTCCGGCGCCACCGCTCGGCGGCGCATGTCCGGACGGGACGGTAACCGCTGGACAACGGTTTCGGCAGAACTCGAAACACGGCCGTGACGCGGAATCGTCGAGCGGTTGACGGACGGTACCGTCCGCACACCCGGACGATCTTGTACCCGGGAGGTGACAGCAGTCTCGGAGGAGGATCGATGGATCGCGCGGAACGTACGGTGCAGGCCCCACCGGAGCGGGTGTGGGAGCTGGTCTCGGACATCACCCGGGCCGGTGAGTGGAGCCCGGAGGCCACCGGGGGACGGTGGCGCGGCGACGCGACGGGGCCCGCCGTGGGCGCCAGGTTCACCGGCGGGAACCGGCGCGGCCGGATCCGCTGGTCGACCCACTGCCGGGTCACCGAGTGCGAGCCGGCCCGCCGGTTCACCTTCGTGGTCGGCGAGTCGAAGACGGCCTGGGGCTGGGTCCTGGAGCCGGCCGGGGACGGGGCGACGACCGTCGTCGCCTGGCGGGAGAAGACCGGCGAGGCGGCGCTGCCGGTACGGCTGCTGCAGCGCAGCGGGATCCTGGGCCGGGACCGCGAGGCCCTGATGCGCGACGGGCTGGAGCGCAGCCTGGACCGGGTCAAGGAGATCGTCGAGCGCTGACCGTGCCGCGGGGCGCGGTCCGTGGTGCCGGGCCCGCAGCGGGCGGCCCGTTCCGCCGGGCCGTGGGTCATGCTGCAACGGTGACGACCCCCGCCGGCCCGGGTTCCCCGCGCCGACCCGCCGCCCGGCTGCTCGTTCCCGTCGTCGTGGCGCTCGCGCTGGCCGGGGCGGCGGGCACCGCACCGGTCGCCTCCGCCGCTCCGGTCGCGGTCACCGCGGGGTGCCCGGGGCAGGAGGTCCCGCCCGGCCCGCCCGCGCGGGAGGAGACGGTGCCCGTCCCCCGCTGCCGGTGCCGTCGCCACCGGTCGGCCGGCTCGGCGGCTGCGGTGACACCCACGCCGGGCCGGTGCCGCCCCCGCCGGTCGGGGTCGCGTCGTACGTCGTCGCCGACCTCGACTCGGGTGCGGTGCTCGCCGCCCGGGCCCCGCACGCGCGGCAGCGTCCGGCGTCGACGATCAAGCTGTTGCTCGCGCTGGTCGTCGACGAGCGGCTGCCGATGGACCGGGTGGTCGTGGGCACCGCCGATGACGCGAACGTTGACGGCAGCCGGGCCGGGATCGGCCCCGGCGGGCGCTACACGGTCGACCAGCTGCTGCACGGGCTGCTGCTGTCCTCGGGCAACGACGCCGCGAACGCCCTGGCCCGCGAACTCGGCGGGGTCCCCGCGACGCTGGCCGCCATGCGCGACGAGGCCCGCCGCCTCGGTGCCCTGGACACCCGTCCCGCGACGCCCGCCGGCCTCGACGGCCCGGGGATGTCCGCCTCGGCCTACGACCTGGGCCTGTTGCTGCGCGCCGTACTGGAGCGCCCGCGGATCGCGGCCGCGCTGACCACCCGGAGCATCCCGTTCCCCGGGTTCGCCGACAAGCCCGGCTTCCTGCTCGGCAACGACGACCGGCTCCTCGGTGCCCCCGGCTTCCTCGGCGGCAAGAACGGGTTCACCGACGCCGCCCGGCACACCTTCGTCGGGGCGATGGAGCGCGACGGGCGACGGCTGGTCGTGGCCCTCGTGCGCGGCGAGCCCCGGCCGGTGCTGATGGTCGACCAGGCCCGCGCCCTGCTGGACTGGGGCTTCGGCGCCCCGGCCACCGGGATCGGGACGCTGGTCGAGCCGGGCACCACGGGCTCCGCCGACGGCTCGGGCACGCCCCGGGGCGCCGCGGCCCCGCGGGCGGGGCAGACGGCGCGGACGGCGCGACGGGCTCCGGGGGCGCGGACGGGGCGACGAGGAGCGCCGACGGGGCGACGTCGACCGACGCCCCGGATCCCGCGGGTGCTGCGCCGATCCCCGCCGCGGTGCTGGTCGGCGGGGTCGCCGCGCTCGCCGGCGTCGGGGCGCTGGTGGCCGCGCGGCTGCGCCGGCGCCGTTGACCTGCGGCAGACGCCCGGGAAACCCGACCGGGTCGGCGTCGGCTCGCCCGGTGCCCGAGGGCAGGGGTGCACCCTTCTGGGAATCCGCTTACCGGGTAAGCGGATTCGTCGGACGACGTCCCCGGATCTCGGGTCCGCGGGACCGTTCACGGGGCGAAGGAGTTCGTCGGGGCCTGTACCGGGAGAACCGGCCGAGACGGCACAGGCTCACCCCTGCGCCCGAGGGCCGGGCCACACCCTCCTGCGAACTCGCTTACCGGGTAAGCGAATTCGTCGGGATCACGTCCTTCGAGATCGGGGCGGGACGGCGATCCGGGTCAGCGCCGCCGGCGCCCCAGGGCCCGCAGGCCGAGTGCCCCGCCGATCAGACCCGCGGTGACCAGGCCCGCCGACGCGAGCGCGCCCGGGCCGTCCCGGACGACGTACTGCGGCCGGATGATCGCCGGGGCGGGCAGGTCGCGGTAGCCCAGGTCGTTCTCCTCGGCGCTGGCGGCCCAGGCCGTCACGAACAGCAGGAACCGCGAGGTGAAGAAGATGAAGACCAGCAGACCGAGGATCGATCCGAAAGCCGCACCGGCCGCGGAGTTCGTGACCGAGCCGAGGTAGATCACCATCACCCGCTGCAGGATCGCGAACCCGATCGCGCCGATCAGCGCGGCCCTGGCCGCGCTGCGCAGGGACACGGGCTCGCGCGGCAGCCGGGCGATCACCCAGAGGAACACCAGCCAGTTCCCGGCGAGCACGAGCAGGAACGAGGCGATGCTCAGCAGCACGCGTGCCCACGTCGCCTCGCCGAGGCCGACCAGGTCGAGCAGGAACCTCCCCGCCGCGCCACCGATCGAGGAGATCGCGAACGACAGCACCAGGGCCAGCCCGAGCCCGACCAGGGCGAGCAGGTCGAACGCCAGCCGCTTGATCATCGGCGGGGCATCGTCCCGCTGGCCCCACTGCTCGGTCAGCGCCTCGCGCAGGTTGCTCATCCAGCCGATGCCCGAGTACAGCGCGCCGACCAGACCGATCAGTCCGATCGCCCCGGCCCGGTCGATCGCGGTCTGCACGATCCCGCCGAGCAGTTCGCCGATCTGGCCCGGCGCGGCCGACTGGATCGCCTGGCGCAGGGAGTCGAGGAGCTCAGGGTTCCCGCGCAGCACGAACCCGGCCGCCGCGAACCCGACCATCAGCAGCGGTACCAGTGCCAGGATGGAGAAGTAGGTGATCGCCGCGGCGTAGTGGTCGCCGTGGTTCTCGGTGTAGCGCTCCCCCGCCCGGACCAGGTGGTCGAGCCACGGATGCTTCTCCCGCTGGCGGTCGAGGAAGGTCTCGGTCTCCTCCTCGTCGGTCTCCAGCCGGTGCGCGATCGTGGCAGCGCGGTTCTCGGCCATCATTCCCCCGGTTCGGTGGTTCTCCCCGCCCCGGGAGCGTCGCTCAGGCGGGCGGGAGGAACCCGATCCTCTCGTGAACCGCGGCCAGTGTCGCGCCGGAGACCTCACGCGCACGGGTGGCACCGCGCGCGAGCACCCGGTCGAGCTCGGCCGGATCGGCCAGGTAGCCGTTCACCTTCTCCGCGAACGGCTCCGCGAACGCGGCGACGATCTCGCCCAGGTCCTTCTTCAGGTCGCCGTAGCCGCGGCCGACGTACTCGGCCTCGACCTCGGCGACCTTCCGGTCGGTCATCGCCGCGTTGATGGTGAGCAGGTTCGCGATGCCCGGCTTGTTCTCCGGGTCGAAGCGGATCTCGCGCTCGTTGTCGGTCACCGCGGAGCGGATCTTCTTGGCCGAGGTCCGCGGCGGGTCGAGGAGCTCCACGATGCCGCTGGGCGACGACGCCGACTTGCTCATCTTCGCCGTCGGGTCCTGCAGGTCGTAGATCTTCGCCGTGGCCTGCGGGATGTGCGGCTCGGGCACCCGGAACGTCTCGCCGAAGCGGTGGTTGAACCGCTGCGCGAGATTGCGGGTCAGCTCCAGGTGCTGGCGCTGGTCCTCGCCGACCGGGACGCGGTCGGCCTGGTAGAGCAGGATGTCCGCGGCCTGCAGGATCGGGTACGTGAACAGCCCGACCGTCGCCCGGTCGGTGCCCTGCTTGGCGGACTTGTCCTTGAACTGGGTCATCCGGCCGGCTTCGCCGAAGCCGGTGATGCACTCCAGGATCCAGGACAACCGCGCGTGCTCCGGGACGTGCGACTGCACGAACAGCGTGCAGCGGTCCGGGTCGAGCCCCAGCCCGAGCAGCTGCGCGGCCGCGACCCGGGTACGCCGGGCCAGCTCGGCCGGGTCGTGCTCCACCGTGATCGCGTGCAGGTCCACGACGCAGTAGAACGCCTCGTGGTCGTCCTGCAGGGCCACCCACTGCCGCAGCGCACCCAGGTAGTTGCCGAGGTGGAACGAGTCGGCCGTGGGCTGGATCCCGGACAGCACGCGGGGACGGTGGGCGTCGTTCATGCCCGCCATCGTTCCCTACCGTCCGTCATCTCGGGCGCACCGGGGACACCGAGTCCCGGGCGAACGCCCGCCCGCACTGCTCGCAGTCCAGCCGCACGCAGAGCGGCTGCCCGCAGGCCCGGTGGCGGATCGTGAGGTCGATCGGGGCGCCGTCCCCGCCGCACCAGCGGTGCGACCACTCGACCAGGCAGGCGTGGATCGGGAAGCTGGCCCGGCCCTTGTCGGTGAGGCGGTACTCGCCGTCGCCGCTGCGGCTGAGCACCCCGAGCGCGACGAAGCGGCGCAGCCGGTCCGACAGCACCTCCGGGGAGATCGCCAGCTCGTGGGCGAAGCAGTTGAACGCCCGGATCCCGGTGAGCGCGGCGCCGAGGACGGCGGCACCCCACCGGTCGCCGATGATCTCCATCGCACCGGGCAGGAACGAGAGCGGGTCGACGGGCAGCGTGCCGCGGGTGCGCCGCGGGTGTCTGCGGGCCAGCAGGTCCAGCCCCGGCGCCCACGGCTCGCGCTCGACCTCGGTGTCCCGCGGCCCGACCGCGCCGCCGCAGGCCGCGCAGCACACCCGCACCCGGGTGGGGCGGCCGCAGTCGCGGTGCACGATCTCGGGGAGCGGGACCTCCCGCGGGACCCAGGTCTTCTCCCAGTCCCAGGTGCAGATCAGCAGCTTCCAGATGTCGCCGCCGCGCTCGGTGAGGGCGTAGCCGCGGCGCTCGCGGCCACCGTCTGCGTAGCTGCGGGGCTCGAGCAGACCCGCGTCGACGAGACCACGCAGCCGCGCCGACAGCGTCGCGTCGGAGATGTTGAGGGTCTCCCGCCACCCCGCGTACCGGCTGACGCCGAGGAACGCGCGCTGCAGGATCAACAGCGTCCAGGTGTCGGCGAGCAGGCCGAGACCGCGCCCCACGGCGCCCAGCTCCTGCGGCCGCACCCGCTCGCCTCCCTTGACCCCGGACTGCTCAAGATCGTACCGTTGGCCTCACTCTGCCGATCGAAGCCGCGCCTCCGGGCACGGCCGGCGGCGGGGTGGGCCGGATCGGGGGGTCGGTCCACCGGCCGGGGCGGACGTCCTGCGACAGCGCGGTGAGGGGGCTGCGGCAGCCGCGGGGCGTCGTCCCGGTCAGCACGTCATCCGTTCTCCCGGCCCTTCCCCTGCTCGGGGTCCTCGGGCCGCGGGGCCGGCTCGACCGTCACCACGCCCTTGTCGAGGTCGATCGGGCCCAGCCGCCACTGCTGTCCGCCCTGCGCGGCGTCCGAGTCCTCGTGCATCCGCTTCCGCGGGAACATCTCTCCGAGTACACCCATACCGCCACCGTAGGCCGATCGGCGGCCGAGCCGGTCCCGCGCGGCCCGGGGGCGACGCGGGACCGGCCGGGATCAGGCCGGGGTCAGCGGCAGCATCCGCGGCCCGGTACCCGACGCCGGGGTGAGCACGCGGGGCGCGCCGCGGTAGGTCGTCGTCCGCTGCCGGACCGGGCGACCGGCGGCCGCCGCGATCGCGGTGAGCTCGGCGACGGAGCGCTCGGAGCCGTTCTCCGAGCCGGCCATCCGGGAGATCGTCTCCTCCATCAGGGTGCCGCCCATGTCGTCGGCACCCCCGGCCAGGATGTCCGCGGCGAGGTCGTCGCCGAGCTTCACCCAGGAGCACTGGACGTGGTCGATCCGCCCGTGCAGCGCGAGCCGGGCGAACGCGTGCACCGCCCGGTTGTCGCGCTCCGTCGGCCCCGGCCGGGCGATCCCGGCCAGGTAGATCGGCGCGTTGTGGTGCACGAACGGCAGCGGCACGAACTCGGTGAACCCCCCGGTCCGGTCCTGGATCGAGGCCAGGGTGCGCAGGTGCCCGAGCCAGTGCCGGGGCTCGTCGACGTGGCCGTACATCATCGTCGAGCTGCTGGGGATCCCCAGCTCGTGCGCGGTCGAGACGACCTCGATCCACTGGGACGCCGGCAGCTTGCCCTTGGTGAGCACCCAGCGGACCTCGTCGTCGAGGATCTCGGCGGCGGTGCCCGGGATCGAGCCGAGCCCGGCGGCCTTCAGCTCGGTCAGCCACTCCCGGATCGACACCCCGGCCTTGGCCGCCGCGGAGACGATCTCCATCGGGGAGAACGCGTGCACGTGCATCCCCGGCACGGCCGCGGTGACCGCGCGGACCAGGTCGGCGTAGAACGACACCGGCAGCTGCGGGTCGATGCCGCCCTGCACACAGACCTCGGTGGCACCGTCGCGGGCGGCCTCCGCGGCGCGCTGGGCGACCTCGTCGAGCGAGAGCCGGAAGGCGTCGGCGTCGCGCTCGCGCTGGGCGAAGGCGCAGAACCGGCAGCCGACGTAGCAGACGTTCGAGAAGTTGATGTTCCGGTTGACCACGTAGGTGACGTCGTCCCCGGTAACCTGCCTCCGCACGTCGTCGGCGAGGTCGAGCAGCGTGCGCAGCGCGGGCCCGTCGGCGGTCAGCACGGCCATCGCGGCGTCGGCGTGCGCCGGGTCGAGCAGCGCCGCCGGGTCGGACGCGGCCAGGTCCAGCCCGGCCCGGACGTCGGAGTCGAGCCGCTCGGGGGCCGCCCCGTGCCCGGCGCGCTGGTGCTCCAGCTCGGCGGCCACCTCGTCCCAGTCGCCGTAGACGTCGCCGAAGTCGCTGCGCCGGTCCTCGGTGCGCCCGGTCGTGTCGATCGTCGCGTTCAGGTCGGTGCGCCCGGTCGAGGCGAACCCGCCGTCGGGCTCCTGCCACGCCCGCCCCTCCACGACGGCGTCGGGCCGGGCGAGCCCGTCCGGCCCGGACAGCGCGGCGACGTGGCCGTGCAGCCGCGCGTCGATCCACGGCGACCCGGCCCGCACGTACTTCGGGTAGGCGGTGAGCCGCTCCTGCAACGTGAAGCCCTCGGCCTCGGTGATCGCGGCCAGCTCGTCGACGGCGGGCCACGGCATCTCCGGGGACACGTGGTCCACCGTCACCGGGGAGACACCACCCCAGTCGTCGATGCCGGCACGCAGCATCAGCGCCTGCTCGTCGCCGACGAGGTTCGGCGGCGCCTGCAGCCGGACCTTCGGGCCCAGCACCAGCCGGGCGACCGCGATGGTGGCGGCCAGGTCCTCCAGGTCGGCGTCCGGGTCGTTCGCCATCGCGGTGTCCGGCTTGGCGCGGAAGTTCTGGACGATCACCTCCTGCACGTGCCCGTGCGCGCGGGCGGCGGAGCGGATCGCGAACAGCGACTCGGCCCGCTCGGTGCGGTTCTCGCCGATGCCGATCAGGATGCCGGTGGTGAACGGGACGCCGACGCGGCCGGCGTCGGTGAGGGCGCGCAGCCGGACCGCGGGCTCCTTGTCGGGGCTGCCGAAGTGCGGGCCGCCCTTCTCGAACAGCCGCTGCGACGTCGTCTCCAGCATCATCCCCATGCTGGCCGCGACCGGCTTGAGCCGGGTCAGCTCCTCCCAGCTCATGACGCCCGGGTTGAGGTGCGGCAGCAGCCCGGTCTCCTCCAGCACGGCGATCGCGCAGGCCCGGACGTAGTCGAGGGTGGAGTCGTAGCCGCGCGCCTCGAGCCACTCGCGGGCCTGCGGCCAGCGATCCTCGGGGCGGTCGCCGAGGGTGAACAGGGCCTCCTTGCAGCCCTGCGCGGCGCCCTGGCGGGCGATCTCGACGACCTCGTCGCGCTCCAGGAACATGTCGTCGAGCCTGTGCGGGACGGTCGCGAACGTGCAGTAGTGGCAGCGGTCGCGGCAGAGCCGGGTCAGCGGGATGAAGACGTTGCGGGAGTAGGTGACCACGCCCGGGCGGCCCTCCTCGACGAGTCCGGCGTCGCGGACCCGGCCGGCGTGGCCGAGCAGCTCGTCGAGGTGCTCGCCGCGGGCGGCGAGCAGGACGGCGGCCTCGGTGACGTCGAGGGTGGACCCGTCCCGGACCCGGCGCAGGGCCCGGCGGAACGCCGAGTCCGAGGGCACCGGTTCGGCGGGTGCGGGGGTCGGGAGTCCGACCGGCGGTTCGGCCTCGGCCGGGACGGGTGCGGCGGGAGTATCGGCCATGCCACCCACACTAGGTTTCGCGGATCATCGCAGCGACCGTCCGTTTCCCGGCGATGGATCACGGCCGGTGCGGGAATACGGCTCAGGCGACCTCGGCGGGCGTCCCGCCGGTGACCGCGACGAGCTCGTCGAAGGTCGTCGGGAACACCGAGCGGGCCACCCCGCCGGCCGCCCAGACCCGGTCGAAGTCCCGCAGCGCGACGTCGACCAGGGTGCGGACCGGCGCCGGGTGCCCGACGGGTGCGACCCCGCCGATGACCTGCCCGGTGGTCTCGCGCACGAACTCCTTCGACGCCCGTCCGACCCGCGCCGCGCCGACCAGCGCGGCGACCCTGTCGGTGTCGACCCGGTGCGCCCCGGAGGTGAGCACGAGCAGCGGGGCGCCGTCGGCGTCGAAGACCAGTGAGTTCGCGATCTGGCCGACCTCCACCTCCAGCGCGGCGGCCGCCGCGGCCGCGGTGGTCACCGCGTCGGGCAGCAGCACCAGGCCCGCGATCGACGCGGGGTCGGCACCGGCGCGGCGCAGCGCCTCCTTCACGGCGGCGACGCGGGGGTGGTCGGCGGGGTGTTCGACGCTCCGGCTCACCCGGCCCATCCTGCCCCCCGCCGCGTCGCGGGCGCCGCCGGGTTTCCGCCCCCGGGTGTGCTCAGAGGACGGCGAGGACGAGCAGCACGACGACGACCACGGCCAGCACCCCGGCCACGCCCAGCAGGATCCAGCGGTTGCGGCCGAGGTCCCCGCCCGGGGACCGGGGTCGGGCGCCGCGTTCGAACAGCTCGGCGGCCCGGTCGTGGGTCGGGCGCTCGGCCGGGTCGTCGGCGGTGAGGCCGTCCAGGACCGTCGCGAGCGCGCTGCCCGCCGACGGGCGCGGGCCCGCCGCCTCGCGCAGGACGGCGCCCAGGCACCACAGGTCCGCGGCCGGGGTGTCGGCGCCCTCGGGGCGGCGGGCGCACCGTTCCCGCCGGGGCGCGGACCGACCGCGCGGGCGAGGCCGACGTCGGTGAGCAGGGCGCGGCCCTCGGCGGTGACGAGCACCGCGTCGGCGTCGAGGCCGCCGTGGGTGCCGCCGTCGGCGTGCACCGCACGCAGGGCGGCCAGCACGTCCCGGCCCACGAGCGCGACCTGCCGGGGAGAGGGCGGCGCCGTCTCGACGACCGCACCCAGCGGTCGCGCCTCCGGGTGCTCGGTGACCAGGTACTCGCGCATGTCCCCGGCCGGGGACCGGTCGGTGACCAGGTCCAGCACCCCGACGACCGACGGGTGGCGCAGCCGTCCGGCGGCCCGCACCTCGGTCAGCAGGCGCTCCCGCACCCCGGCCACCGCGGGCAGCGCGATCTCGGTGACGGCGACGGTGCGGCCGGTGATGCGGTCCTCGGCACGGTGGGTGGGCCCGAAACCGCGCCGGCCCAGCTCGTCGAGCAGCAGGTAGCGGCCGCCGACCATCCGGCCGGCGATCACACGGCCCCCAGCCGGACGACGACGGGGGCGTGGTCGGAGAAGCGCCGGTCGTGCGCGGGCGCCCGGTCCACGACGGCCTCGTGCGCGGCGTCCGCGAGCCCGGGGGTGGTGAGCAGGTGGTCGATCCGCCACCCGGTGTCGTTGTCGAAGGCCCGCCCGCGGTAGCTCCACCACGAGTACGGCCCGTCGACGCCCGGGTGCCGCTCGCGGACCACGTCGCGCCAGCCGTGTTCGAGCAGCTTCGCGAACCACTCCCGCTCGTGCGGCAGGAACCCGGAGTTGCGCCGGTTCCCGCGCCAGTTGCGCAGGTCCAGCTCGGTGGGGGCGATGTTCCAGTCCCCGCCGACGACCATCTGCCGCCCGGTGGCGGCGCACCGGTCGAACGCGGTGCGCAGGTGGTCACCGAAGGCCGCGCAGAACGCGTCCTTGTGGTCCTGCCGCTCGGTGCCCGCCATGCCCTTGGGCAGGTACAACGAGGCCACGGTGAGCCCGCCGGGCAGGTCCACCTCCACGTAGCGGCCGTCCAGGTCGGTGGTGGGGTCGGTGCCGTTGCTCGCTCCGCGGGCTCCGCTCGGGAAGCCGATCCGTACCGCCTCGGGCTCGTCCCGGCTCAGCACCGCGACGCCGTTGCGGCCCTTCGCCGTCAGCGACGGGGCCAGGCGCAGGTGCCAGCCGCCCTCGTCGAGCGCGGCCAGGAAGGCGGCCGGCAGCTCGTCGGGCCGTGCCCGGACCTCCTGCAGGCAGACCGCCCGCGCGTCGGTCCCGGCCAGCCACTCCAGCAGCCCCTTGGTGGCGGCGGCACGGACCCCGTTGACGTTGACCGTGGCGAGCGCGTTCACACCGTCTACTGTGCCGCACCCCTGATCACGCTGCGCGACGGGTTCAGCACCGGCTGCCCGAGGTCGCGGCGACGGAGTCCACCGGGACCCACTGGTTCTGCTCGGTGAGCTTGCGGAAGCCGCCGTCGACGATCGTCTCCGCCGCGACCTCGGTCCCGACCGGGAGCGTGCGGACCGGCGCCGCCGAGTTGCCGGGCGCCGCGCGCACCGTCACCTGCTCGCCCTGCACGACGACACGGCACCCGGTGGTCTCCAGGTTCCCGGTGACACCGCCGTAGGCGAGTGCGACGACCGTGAGGCCGACTCCGATGAGCCCGACCAGCGGCCAGCCCCTCAGGAGCGACTTCCGGGTGAGCCCGAAGACCTTCGCCACCGTGGTTCCCCTCCCGCCGAGCGCTGCCGCGACCACGGTAGCCGGTCCGCGGCCGTGGGCTCGACCATCACGGGGGTGTCGGGCCGGTTACTCCTGCGGGCGTGCGGGACCGGTGAACAGATAGCGTGTGGCCCAGTCAGCGGGTCGCCGCGCCGGGGACCCGCCCGGTCGTCCCGGGCCCGTCCGCCGGCGCCGTCGCGGCCCGCTCGCTGGACACGGCAGCACACACGACGAGCCGAGGCAGGCCTGAGGACGCGATGAAGCTCATCTACACGTACACCGACGAGGCGCCGGCACTGGCGACCCACTCCTTCCTGCCGGTCATCGAGGCCTTCGCCGGCCAGGCCGGGGTCGACGTGGAGACCCGCGACATCTCCCTGGCCGCCCGCATCCTGGCGAAGTTCCCGGACCGGCTCACCGACGCCCAGCGCGTCCCGGACTCGCTGTCCGAGCTGGGCGAGCTGGCGAAGACGCCGGACGCCAACATCATCAAGCTGCCGAACATCTCGGCGTCGATCCCGCAGCTCAAGGCGGCGATCACCGAGCTCCAGGGCGCCGGTTACGACGTACCGGACTACCCGGACAACCCGCAGACCGAGCAGGAGAAGGCCGCCCGCGCCGCCTACGACTCGGTCAAGGGCTCCGCGGTCAACCCGGTGCTGCGCGAGGGCAACTCCGACCGCCGCGCCCCGCTGTCGGTGAAGAACTTCGCCCGCAAGCACCCGCACTCGATGGGCGCCTGGAGCTCCGACTCCGCCAGCCACGTCGCCACCATGGACGACGGCGACTTCCGCCACTCCGAGACCTCGTTCACCACCGCCGGTGACGGCGCGGTCCGCATCGAGCACGTCGCCGCCGACGGCACCGTCACGGTGCTGAAGGAGAAGGTCGCGCTGCTGGACGGCGAGGTGTTCGACGGCGCCGTCATGCGTCGCGAGCCGCTGCAGGCCTTCCTCGCCGAGCAGGTCGCCGACGCCAAGGCCAAGGGCGTGCTGTTCTCGGTGCACCTCAAGGCCACGATGATGAAGGTCTCCGACCCGATCATCTTCGGCCACGCCGTCCGCGCCTACTTCGCCGACGTGTTCGCCTCCTTCGCCGACGACCTCGCCTCCGTGGGCGCCGACCCCGACGACGGTCTCGCCTCGATCCTGACCGCGCTGGAGAAGCTGCCCGCCGACAAGCGCGACGCCGTCGAGAAGGCCATCACCGCCGCCTACGAGACCGGCCCGGCGCTGGCCCAGGTCGACTCCGCGCGCGGGATCACCAACCTGCACGTCCCGAGCGACGTCATCATCGACGCCTCGATGCCGGCCGCGATCCGCACCTCCGGCCGGATGTGGAACGCCGACGACGCGCTGCAGGACACCAAGTTCGTCATCCCGGACTCGTCCTACGCCCCGCTCTACGACGAGACCGTCAAGCACTGCCAGGCCAACGGCGCCTTCGACCCGACGACGATGGGCACCGTCCCGAACGTCGGGCTGATGGCGCAGAAGGCCGAGGAGTACGGCAGCCACGACAAGACCTTCGAGATCGCCTCCGCGGGCACCGTGCGCGTCGTCGACGCGGCGTCGGGCGAGGAGAAGCTCTCGCACGAGGTCGGCGAGGGCGACATCTGGCGCGGCTGCCAGACCAAGGACGCCCCGATCCGCAACTGGGTCGGTCTGGCCGTCGAGCGGGCCCGGGCCACCGGCTCCCCCGCCGTCTTCTGGCTGGACTCGGCGCGCGCCCACGACGCGCAGCTGATCGCGAAGGTCGAGACGTACCTGGGCGAGCACGACACCGACGGACTGACCATCGAGATCCTCCCGGTCGCCGAGGCCACCCGCTACACCCTGGAGCGGGCCCGCAAGGGCGAGGACACCATCTCGGTGACCGGCAACGTGCTGCGCGACTACCTCACCGACCTGTTCCCGATCATGGAGCTGGGCACGTCGGCGAAGATGCTGTCGATCGTCCCGCTGATGAACGGCGGCGGCCTGTTCGAGACCGGCGCCGGCGGGTCCGCGCCGAAGCACGTGCAGCAGCTGCAGAAGGAGAACCACCTGCGGTGGGACTCCCTCGGCGAGTTCCTCGCGCTGGCCGTCTCGCTGGAGATGCTGGCGTCGAAGACCGAGGAGCCGCTGCGGGCCAAGCTGCTCGGCCAGACCCTCGACGAGGCCACCGGCACGCTGCTGGAGAACGGGAAGTCGCCGTCGCGCAAGGTCGGGGAGCTCGACAACCGCGGCAGCCACTTCTACATCGCGCTGTACTGGGCGCAGGCCCTCGCCGCGCAGACCGAGGACACCGAGCTGGCCGCGATCTTCGCCCCGCTCGCCGAGAAGCTCGCCGCCGCCGAGGACACGGTCGTCGGTGAGCTGAACGCGGTCCAGGGCGACCCGGTCGACCTGGGCGGCTACTACTACGTCGACCGCGCGAAGACCGACGCGGTCATGCGGCCGAGCGCCACGTTCAACGCGGCGATCGACGCCTTCGCCGGCAAGTAGCCCCACCGCGACGGCCCGTCCCCCCGCTGCCGGGAGGGCGGGCCGTCGGCGTGTCAGGCCGAGCTGACGCCGGGGATGCGCCCGGAGCGGAACGCCTCCACGAACAGCGCGTGGTCGGCGCGCACGGTCCGGGCGTAGTCGTGGGCGAACTCCACGACCCACTCCACGAACGCGTCCTCCGCACCGGCGGTGCGCGCCGCGACCGCCTCCTCGACCCGGAAGTCGACGAGCGCGTGGTCGGCGTCGGCGTCGGCCACGCAGTGGATCTTCGCGGTGGCCCGGCCCAGGTCCGCGACGACCGGCGCGATCTCATCGGGCTCGGTGAGCTCCGACCAGTCCAGGTCCGCCTCGTAGGGCGAGACCTCGGCGACGACGAACCCGACGCCGTCGAGCTCGGTCCAGCCCAGCATCGGGTCGGCGTGCGCCTGCAGCGCGCGCTGCGAGACCGCCGTCCGGTGCCCGTGGTGGCGGAACGCCGACGCCACCCGCTCGTCGGTGACCACCCGCGAGGGCGCGGCCACGTTGCCCTGCTTCATCGACACGACGATGTCGTTGTCCAGCGCCTGGTTCAGCCCCTCGACCAGCACCGTGTAGGTCGGCAGCCCGGCGCTGCCGATGCCCACGCCGGAGCGCCCGGCGACGTCCTTGACGGTGTAGGCGACGCCGCGGTGGCGCCGGGACTCCGGGATCGTGGCCACGTACGCCTCGAACGCCGCGGTGACCGCGGCCTTCTCGTCGTCGTCGAGGGTGCGGACGCCGGGGCCGGCGCGCAGGATCCGGTCGAAGCCCTCGGTCTCGGTGACCGCGTCGAGCAGTCCGACCCGGGTCCGGGTGCGCGCGGTCTGCAGGACCTGGTGCACCGGTCCCTCGGTGGTGTCCAGGCGCAGCGAGAACGCGTCGTCGTCGCGGTCGGCGAAGTGCCGCACCTGGGCCAGATAGCTGCGGCAGTAGCGCTCGACGAGCTCGGACAGCGACCGGTCCGACAGCGCCTTGCGCCAGCCGAGCAGGCACAGGCTGGCCGCGAACCGGGTGACGTCCCAGGTCCAGTGGCCGAGGTAGGCCTCGTCGAAGTCGTTGACGTCGAAGACGAGCACGCCGTCGCCGTCCATGTAGGTGCCGAAGTTCTCCGCGTGCAGGTCGCCCTGGATCCAGACCCGGGCGGTCCGCTCGTCGACCCAGGGGTCCTCGCGGCGGGCGACGTCGTCGTAGAACAGGCAGGCGCTGCCCCGGTAGAACGCGAACGGGTCGGCGGCCATCTTCCGGAACTTGGTCCGGAACGCCGCGGGGTCGGCGGCCATCAGGTCGTCGAAGGCGGTCACGAGCGTGTCGACGATGTGGCCGCTGCGGTCGGTCATGGCGCGATCATGCTCGCGGACGGTGGCAGGGACCACCTCCGTCCGTGGGGTCCCGCCGGACCGAGCGCCGCCGACCGGGTGGCGGATGGATCTTCGTTGCGATCAACGGGTGATCAGCGGGCCACCGTGGGCGACGTCACGCAACCCGTCCGGAGCAACCCCCGTCCCGGAGCGGGTGTACCCACCGGTAGAATCTCGTTAGCGATGATCATTATCAGGCCGTCCCGCAGCGCACCGACCGGGGATCTCCCCGCCCGGCCGGGCCGGGTCGTGCGCGCGACCAGCACCGGCCCCGGGCGTCCCGGGAGCAAGCGTCCCGCGGGCCCCCGCAGACCCCCGACCCGGCGCCCGGCGGGCCCGGAGACGACCGGCGGCTCCCGCAGCCGAGCACTCAGCTGATGGTCAGCGAGCCCTGGGTGATCGTCAGAGCCAGCAGCAGGACGACGACGCCGAACCCGCCGTACACCAGCGCGTCGGCGTAGCGGCCGCGGATCGCGAGCAGCCCGACCCGGTCCGGCGGCAGCGCGACGCGCAGGCCCGCGGCGACCAGCATCGCCACCGCCAGCGCCGCGGACCCCTCGCGCCAGTGCTCGGTGACCACCCGCTGCAGCCCGACCAGCGACACACCGAGGACGACGAGCAGCGGCCAGTGCGCCCGCAGCCGGGCCCGCAGGCCGTGACCGGACCGGGTCGCCACCATCACCGCCCCCCGCCGCCCGTCACGACGACAGGCTGCGTTCGGTATCGATTCTCACTCCGACAGGCTGCGTTCGGTATCGATTCTCACTCCGCCAGGCTGCGTTCGGCTGCCTCGACGACGTTCGTCAGCAGCATCCCGCGGGTCATCGGCCCCACACCGCCCGGCATCGGCGCCAGCAGCCCGGCGACCTCGGCGACCTCGGGCGCCACGTCGCCGACCAGGCCCAGGTCGGTACGGGTGACGCCGACATCGAGCACCGCGGCGCCCGGCTTGATCTGGTCGGCGGTGATGAGCCCCGCCCGGCCCGCCGCGGCGACGACGACGTCGGCCTCCCGCAGGTGCGCCGTCAGGTCCCGGGTGCCGGTGTGGCACAGGGTGACGGTGGCGTTCTCCGAACGGCGGGTCAGCAGCAGCCCCAGCGGGCGGCCGACCGTCACGCCACGACCCACGACGACGACCCGCGCCCCGTTCAGCTCGACACCGAACCGGCCGCACAGCTCGACGATGCCGCGCGGGGTGCACGGCAGCGGCCCCGGCTCGCCGAGGACCAGGCGACCCAGGTTGGTCGGGTGCAGACCGTCGGCGTCCTTGCCCGGGTCGACCCGCTCCAGCGCGGCGCCGGCGTCGAGACCGTCCGGCAGCGGGAGCTGCACGATGAAGCCCGTGCAGGTCGGGTCGGCGTTCAGCTCGTCGATCGTGTCCTCGACCTGGGCCTGGCTCGCGTCGGCGGGGAGCTCGCGCTGCAGCGAGGTCATGCCGACCTCGGCGCAGTCGCGGTGCTTGCCGCGCACGTAGGCGTGCGATCCGGGGTCGTCACCGACCAGCACCGTGCCCAGCCCGGGGGTCACCCCGGCGGCGGTCAGCTTCTCGACACGGCCCCGCAGGTCGTCGAGCAGCTCCGCCAACGTCGCCTTGCCGTCCATCACGCGTGCGCTCACCCGGGCATCCTCTCAGGTGACGCCCGGGCCGGTCGAACCTGACCGAAGGACGCGTACGTGCCGCGCAGGTAGGGGGCGCCGCCCCCGCGAGCTGCGACGACGGCCCGGTTCCGTGCGACCGGGGTACAGGTCGGGGTCTGGTCGTACGGAGGGGCGAAAAACGATCTCCGCGAGAGCAGAATCACACCGCCGGTGCTCGACCGGTCACGAACTCGACGAGGAGTTTTCCATGAGCGTGGAGAGCGACACCGCGGGGGCGCACGCCGCTGCCGCCCCGCCCGCCCCGGCAGCAGCCGCCCCGGCTGCCAACCCGGCCCTGATGGGCCTCATCTGCTTCCTGCCGTCCGGCATCACGCTGGGTCTGTGGTTCGTGGGCTACCTGGACACCACCGCACTGCCCGGCGGCATGATCCCGATCGTGACCTTCTCGGCGGGTCTGTTCCTGCTGCTGTCGGCCATGGTCGCGCTGCGCGTCGGGGACAGCGTCACCGCCGCGATCTTCGCGGTCTTCTCCGCATTCTGGACCAGCTTCGGCGTGCTGCTCATGGCGCTGAACAACGGCTGGATCATCGACGCCGGCACCGGAGAGGCCCTGTCCACCGAGCAGGTCGGGTCGATCCAGTCGACCTATCTGCTCTCGTTCACCCTGGTGTTCGTCCTGCTGACGCTGGCGACGCTGCGCCTGCCGCTGATGTTCACGATCGGCTTCGTGCTCGTCGACATCACCTTCGTGCTGGCCTACATCGGGGTGACCGCGGGCAACGCGGGCCTGTTCCCGATCGCCGGGATCACGACGTTCGCGTTCTGCATCGTGTTCGCCTACATCCTGTTCGACGCGTTCGGCCAGACGCTGGGCGGACGCGCGATGTCGATGGGCGGGCCGCTCGTCAAGTCCTGACCCCGTTCCGACCGCCCACGGGCCCCGCCGGTTCCTCCGGCGGGGCCTGTGGTCTGCCCGGCCCCGGTGGTCCGCGTGTCCCGGTGGTCCGCGTGTCCCGGTGGTCCGCGTGTCCCGGTGGTCCCCGTGGTCGGGGACCGCGGGGCCCGGAGGTCGCGAGGGCCCGGCGCCGGGCGCGGGCGAGACGGTCAGCGGAAGTCCCGGGACGCCACCGTCACCGCCAGCGGCATCCGCTGCAGCCGGTCGGCCAGCAGGTTCAGCACACCCTCCGGGCTGCGTTCGAGCCGGCCCCGGACCAGCAGCCCCGCGCTCCCCAGCGCCACCGACCGGTAGCGCGCCCACAACCCCTCCGAGCAGGTCACGTTCAGCATCCCGGACTCGTCCTCGAGGTTCACGAACGTCACCCCGCGCGCGGTCGCCGGACGCTGGCGGTGGGTGACCAGTCCTCCGACCAGCACCCGGGCCGGGGTGTCCGGGCCGGCGCGGCGGCCCACCTCGTCGAGCCGGTCGATCCGGACCGCGCCGAGCGCGTCGAGGTCCGCGCGCAGGTGCTGCACCGGGTGGCCGTCCGGGGAGACACCGGTGGCCCAGACGTCGGAGACGGTCAGCTCCGCCTCGGTCATCCCCGGCAGGGCCGGCGCGTCGAACCCGACGGCGGTGCCCGGCAGGTGCTCGGGGCGCACCCCCGCGACGACGCCCGCCGCCCACAGCGCCTCCCGCCGCTCCACCCCGAAGCAGCCGAACGCCCCGGCCGTCGCCAGCGCCTCGGCCTGCGGGCCGGTCAGCCGGACCCGGCGTGCCAGGTCGGGCAGGTCCGCGAACGGCCCGCCCGCGTCGCGCTCGGCGTCGATGGCCCCGGCGAGATCCGCGCCGACGGTGCGGACACCCGCCAGGCCGAGCCGGACCGCCCGGCCGCCGGTGCTGTCGTCGTCGGGTTCGAGGACGGCGTCGGCCCGCCCGGCGTTGACGTCCGGCCGGTGCACCCGCACACCGTGCCTGCGGGCGTCGGCCACCAGCGACTGCGGCGAGTAGAAGCCCATCGGCTGGGCGTTGAGCAGGCCCGCGCAGAACGCCGCCGGGTGGTAGAGCTTGAACCACGCCGAGTAGTAGACGAGCGCGGCGAAGCTGATCGAGTGGCTCTCCGGGAACCCGAAGTTCGCGAAGGCCAGCATCTTGGCGAAGATCCGTTCGGCGAGCTCGCCGGTGATCCCGTTCGCGGCCATCCCGTCGTAGAACCGCCCGCGCAGCCGTTCCATCCGCTCGGTGGACCGCTTGGAGCCCATCGCCCGGCGCAGCTCGTCGGCCTCGGCCGCGGTGAACCCCGCGACGTCGACGGCGATCTGCATCATCTGTTCCTGGAACAGCGGGATGCCCAGCGTCTTGTGCAACGCGGGCTTGAGCAGCGGATGGTCGTGGTCCCAGGTCTCGAGCTCGTTGCGCCGCCGGATGTAGGGGTGCACCGAGCCGCCCTGGATCGGGCCGGGCCGGATCAGCGCGACCTCGACGACGAGGTCGTAGAACTCGCGCGGGCGCAGCCGCGGCAGGGTGGCCATCTGGGCGCGGGACTCCACCTGGAACACCCCGACCGAGTCCGCGCGCGACAGCATCGCGTAGACCTCCGGGTCGGACTCGCCGATCGCGTGCAGCTCGATCCGCTCACCGGTGGCGGCCGTGACCAGGTCCACCATCAGGTGCAGCGCGGTGAGCATGCCCAGCCCGAGCAGGTCGAACTTCACCAGTCCGGCCGCGGCGCAGTCCTCCTTGTCCCACTGCACGACGGTCCGGTCGGCCATCCGCGCCCACTCGACCGGCACGACCTCGGACACCGGCCGATCGCAGATGACCATGCCGCCGGAGTGGATGCCCAGATGCCGGGGCGCACCCATCAGCTGCCCCGCGAGGTCCAGCAGCAGCGGCGGCATCTCCTGCGGGAGCTCGCTCGCCTCCAGGGCGTGCCAGCGTTCGACGCGCCTGCTCCAGGCGTCCTGCTGGCCGGGTGAGAACCCGAGCGCGCGGGCGGTGTCGCGGATCGCCGACCGCGGCCGGTAGGTGATGACGTTCGCGACCTGCGCGGCGAACAGCCTGCCGTAGCGGCGGTAGACGTACTGGATCGCCTCCTCGCGGCGGCCGGACTCGATGTCGAGGTCGATGTCGGGGTAGCCGTCGCGGTCCGGGGACAGGAACCGTTCGAACAGCAGCCCGTGCCGGACGGCGTCGACGTTGGTGATGCCCAGCGCGTAGCAGACCGCCGAGTTCGCAGCCGATCCCCGGCCCTGACAGAAGATGTTCGACCGGCGGCAGAAGTCGACGATGTCCTGGACGATCAGGAAGTAGCCGGGGAAGTTCTTCGCCTCGATGATCTCCAGCTCGCGCTGCACGGTGTGCGCCGCGAACGGGTTCTCGTCACAGCTGCCGTACCGCTCCATCCGGCCGCGTTCGGTCAGCACCCGCAGCCAGGTCGTCTCGGTGTGCCCGGGCGGGACGTCGAACGGTGGCAGGTCCGGCGCCACCAGGTGCAGCTCGAACGCCAGCTCCCGGCCCAGCTCCGCCGCGCGCTCCACCGCACCGGGGTGGCGCTCGTCGAACCGCAGGGCCATCTCCCGCCCGGACCGCAGGTGCGCGGTGCCCGCCGCGGGCAGCCAGGGGTCGATCTCGTCGAGGCTGCGCCGGGCCCGGACCGCGGCGACGGTCGCGGCCAGCGGGGCCCGGTCGGGGGTGGCGTAGTGCGCTCCGGTCGTCGCCACCGTCGCGACGCCGGCCCGCTCGGCCAGCGCGGCCAGTGCGTCGTTGCGCTCGGTGTCGCCGGGCTCGCCGTACACGGTCAGCTCGACCCGCACGTTCTCCGCGCCGAAGCGCGCGACCAGCCGGTCCAGCTCCGCCGCGGCGGCCGCCGGGCCCGAGCGGTCCAGGGCGCGGCGCACCGCGCCCTTGCGGCAGCCGGTGAGCACGACGACCTTCCCCGCCGTGTCGGCGACGACCTCGTCCGGGTCGTAGACCGGCCGCCCCTTCTCCCCGCCCCGCATCTGCGCGGTGGAGATGGTGCGGCACAGCGCGCGGTACCCGTCGGGGCCGCGGGCCAGCAGCAGCAGGTGCTCGCCCTCGGGGTCGGCGACGCCGTTCTGCGGGGCGGTCAGCCCGGTGCTCAGCTCGGCGCCGAACACCGTGCGCACCCCGAGCGCGTGGGCCGCCTCGGCGAACCGCACGACCCCGTACATGCCGTCGTGGTCGGTGAGCGCGACGGCCTCCAGCCCCAGCTCGGCAGCGCGCTCGACCAGCTCCTCCGGGGCGCTCGCGCCGTCGAGGAAGCTGAAGTGCGAGTGGCAGTGCAGCTCCGCGTACGGCACGACGCCGGGCCCCGCCGGGTGCAGGCCCTCGGGCGGCTCGTAGGGGCCGCGATGGACGGACCAGGCCGGTGCGTCCCCGCCGTCGGCCTCCGGGCCGCCGCGCAGGCTCGCGCCGTCGCGCACGGAACGACCCGACAGCGCACTCTCCAGCTCCGCCCAGGGGACGTCCGGATTCTGCCAGCCCACCCGTGCAGCGTACTCGAACACAAGTTCGAACGTCGAGTGCCGGGTTCCGCGGACGGGCGTCGCCGTGCGGGCCGGCCGGCTGCTCCCCAGCGCCGGTCGGCCCCGCACGGCGGGTCCGGGCTCCGGCGCGGCACACCGGCCGCTCCCCAGCGCCGGCCCGCGGGCCACCCGGACGTACCCATCCGGTGCCGGCAGGTGGTTCGTGGACCTCCCCGCCGACATCTCCGAGTTCACCAGCCGAACCTGTGGAACGACTGAGACCCCGGTGTGGATCGACCGAGGATCACCGCGGCCCCGGGTCGCGCCGGGTCGTAGCGTCGTGTTCGTGACGCCGTGTCGTGATCGTCGGTTCACCGCACGGCCACGCCCGATGGCGGATGCTGGTCCGACGCCGCGGCGCCCGACCGGTACCGCGCACGCACGAGGAGCGCCGGACACCCGGCGCGGACGAGGCCCGGTACCGGGCCGGACGGCAGAGGTGGCTCCATGGGACGGGCGAGCACGACGGGTGGCCGGCACCGGCCACGTCTCGGGAACCGGCTGGTCAGGGTCGCGGCGGCCGGGGTGGCCGTCGTCGCGCTCGCGGCCTGCGCGGACGTCCCCGCGGCGCCGGGCGCCGCGACGATCGGCACCACCGGCGGCGGGAGTCAGGGGGCCGCGCAGGGCGACCCCGGCCTGCCGCAGCGGCTCGCGGCCGCGGTGGGCGGCGACGGCGCCTACGCCCACCTGCAGCAGTTCGAGAAGCTCGCCGACGCGAACGACGGCAACCGCGCGGTGGGCACCCCCGGGTACGACGCGGCCGTCGACCACGTCGTCGGGACGCTGCGTGCGAGCGGGTTCGAGGTGTCGACCCCGTCGTTCGAGGTGCGCACCTTCTCCGCGGGCGACGCACGGCTGACCGTGGCCGGCGCACCGGTGACGACCGAGGTGCTCGGCTTCTCCCCCGCCACCCCGCCCGGCGGGCTGACCGCTCCGCTGTCGCTGCGCCCGCGCACCCCGCAGGACCCGACACCGGGCTGCGACGCCGCCGACTACACCGGGATGCCGGCCGGGGCCATCGCCGTCGTCGAGCGCGGGACCTGCGAGTTCGGCCAGAAGTCCCGGCTCGCGGGGGCGGCGGGCGCGGCGGCGGTGATCGTGGTCAACACCGAGGACGCGGCCCTGCCCGCCACCCTCGGCGACACCCCGGGGGTCGTCCCGACGGCGGTCGTGACGAAGACCGCCGGAGCCGCCCTGCGCGACGGCCAGCAGGCGTCGCTGGTGCTCGACACCACGATCCGGCAGCAGACCTCGCGGAACGTGATCGCCGAGACCACCACCGGCGACCCGGGCCGGGTCGTGGTCGCCGGGGCCCACCTCGACAGCGTGCCCGAGGGCGCCGGCATCAACGACAACGGCAGCGGCAGCGCCGCCCTGCTCGAGATCGCGCAGAAGCTCGGCGGCTCCCCGCCGGTCGGCCAGAAGGTGCGCTTCGCGTGGTGGGGCGCCGAGGAGATCGGCCTGGTCGGCTCGACGAAGTACGTCGAGGGCCTGTCCGAGGCCGACCGCGCGCGGATCGCGCTGTACCTCAACTTCGACATGGTCGGCTCGCCGAACCCCGGTTACCTCGTCTACGACGGCGACAACTCCGACGGCCTCGGCGGCGAGGCGGGCCCGCCCGGCTCCGACACCGCGGAGCGCGTCCTGACCGAGGCGCTGGTCGGGGCCGGCGTGAACGGCCCCGAGGGCACCGCGTTCGACGGGCGCTCGGACTACGGCCCGTTCATCGAGGCCGGCATCCCGGCCGGTGGCCTGTTCACCGGCGCCGAGGAGCAGAAGACCCCGGAGCAGGCGCAGAAGTGGGGCGGCACGGCGGGACAGTCCTACGACCCCTGCTACCACACGGCCTGCGACCGGCTGACCAACATCGACCGGACCGCACTGGACCGGAACGTGACGGCGATGGCCTCGGCGATCGGCCGGTTCGCCGTCGACCTCACCGGGGTCCCGCAGCGCTGACCCGCCCGCGGCGGCCGGTGGCTCAGTCGTAGACACCCGTCACCTCCCAGCGGCCGCCGCGGTGCACGAGCAGCAGGGCCGTGCCGTCGGCGAGCACGACCTGCAGCCGGACCGCGGGCCCGGGGCCGTCGGGGGCCCACCAGCGGGTGTGCACCGGCCAGGGTCCGGCCCAGCCGGTGACCTCCCGGTCCGGGCCGCCGCCCGCGACCCGGCGCGGGACGCCGTCGAGCAGGTCCGGCGCGGCCGGGCACACCTCGGCGCCGTCCGCGGCGAGCAACCGGACCGGGACCGGGTCCGGGGGCACCGTCGCCGGGGACGGTGCCGGGAGCCGGCCGGGCCAGGTCGCCGGGGGGTCGGCGGGTGGACGACGACCGGGAGGCTCCGGGGTCACCTGCTCCGCATGCCCGGGGGCACCGGTGGCGCCGTCCCGCGCGGGAGCCACGGGCCCCGGCCGGGCGGGGATCGCCGTGTCCTCGACGACCCGCTCGTCACCCCACGGCACCAGCCGCACCCGCTCGCCCGGGTCCCGGCCGCCCGCCGGGACCGCGGTGAGCACCGCCTCCGGCCCGAGCAGCGCCTGCACCCGGACCAGGGCCCGCCCGGCCCGCTCGTCGCCCTCGCCGACGTCGCCCCACAGCCCGCGCTGCAGCGCCCCGGCGACCACGGTGTCCTCCGGGGTGAGCCGCAGCGCGACCAGCGTCCCGGAGCCGCCGCGCCCGAGCCACGAGTCGAGCTGCCAGCGCACCCGGTCCACCGTCCCGGACGGCGTCAGCGGCTCGGCGCACCGCCAGACCCGCAGCAGCTCCTCCCCGCTCTCCGTGCGTGCGTGCACCCCCAGCCGGGTGCAGGCCAGGCCGTGCCCGGCGAGCGCGGTGTGCAGCCGGGTCGCGAGTGCCCGCGCGGCGAAGGCGGCCGCGTCGACCCGGTCCACCGGCGGGTCCAGCTCGACCGCCGCGGACAGCTCCTCCGGCGGGAGCCGGCGCGCGGGCGGGCGGGGTCGAGCCCACGGGCGAGCCGGTGCGCGGCCACCGCGTCGGCGCCGAAGCGCGAGGCCACGTCGGACTCCGACAGCGACGCGAACGCCCCCAGCGACCGCAGCCCCAGCCGGCGCAGCAGGTCCACCAGCGCGGCCCGGTCGACGTCGGGGTCCCGGTCCAGCTCGGCGACCTCCAGCGGTGCGAGGAACTCCGCCGACCGTCCCGGCGGCACCCCGCGCCCCCGGCGGGCGGCGAGCGCGGCGGCGAACATCCCGTCCGCGACGCCGATCTGGCACTCGGTCCCCGCGTGCAGGGCGACCTGGTCGATCAGCCGCTCCACCGCGGCGCGCTCCCCACCGAACCAGCCGACCGGACCGCGCGCGGGCAGCACCAGCAGCCCCGGCCGCACCACCTCGACGCCGGGGGCGAGCGCCTCCACCGCGGCGGCGACCGGCTCGAACAGCCGGGCGTCGCGCCCCGGGTCGGGGGCGAGCACCACGAGCTCCGGGCACCGGGCCTGCGCCTCCCGGCGCCGCAGCCCCCGGCGGACCCCGTGCCGGCGGGCCGTCGCCGAGCAGGCCAGGACCCGGTTGGCGTGCAGGACCGCGGCCGGCCGGTCCGCCGGGACGTGCGCGGCGCGGGCGGCCGCGGTGACCGGCCAGTCCGGGGACCAGACCGCCAGCACCCGCGGGTCGGGCTCCGCCCGTCCACCGCCGCCCGTGCCCGTCGCGCCGCCCGCCTCCGCCGTACCGGGCGTGCTCATCCCGCCGCCCGGGCCACGGGCCGCGCGACCGCGACCTCGCCCACCCCGGCCGCGGAGACCGCGGGCACCGACGGCACCGAGGTGATCGCGGGCACCGACGGCACCGACGGCACCGCGGGGACCGGGGGTGTCGCCGGGGCGGGGACGGCCGTCCCGCCGGGGCCCGGGAGGAGCACCTCCACCCCCCACCCGGCCGGGCCGATCCCGCGCCCCTCCGCCCGGACCTCGACCCGCCGGGACCGCAGCCGCCCCGTCCCGCGGCCGACGCCCTCCCAGCGCGGACGGGTGCAGTGCAGCCGCAGGTCCGCGCCCGGCCACCCGCCGAGCGCGAGCAGCACCGCACCCCGCTGCCGGGCCCGTGCGGCGAGCCGCTGCCGGTCCCCGGCCCGCAGCCCGGCCCGCTCCGGCCCGGCCACCACCACGAGGTCCAGCCCGTCCAGCAGTGCCGCGGTCACCCCGACCAGGTCCGCGCCGGGGTCGGGGACCAGCGCCAGCCGGTCCAGCCGCACGCCCGCCTCGGCCGCGGCCGTCGCGCCGAGGCCGGGACGGCCGACCACGCCCGCCCACGCGCCCTCCGCGGACGCGGCGGCCAGCAGCGCGAACAGCAGCGACCCCGCGCCGGACCCCACACCCACCGCCACGGTGGACCCCCGCCGCAGGCCCCCGCCGGGCAGCAGACCGGCCAGCGACCCCGGCACCGGCAGCAGGTCGGCCTCGGTCACCGGACGCGCCTCGACCGTCCCGGCGCTGCGGGCCGGGGGCTCCGGCTCCGGGCAGGGCCCCACGGGCCCCGGCCGGGACCGCTCCAGGCCCGCCCGGGTCTCCGTGCGGCGCAGGACGTGCCGGGCCCGGGCGAGCCGCTCGGCGGCCGAGCCGGCCGCGGCCCCCGGCCCCCGGCCGGGCCCCGTGCCCCGGGCAGCGGCTCCCGCCCGCCCCGGGGACACGTGACCCGGCCCCGACCACCGGCCCGGACCCCTCCGGACCGGTGTCGTCCCCGGCGTCGACGCCGGCTCCCCCACCGGCACCGCCGACCACCCGGCCGACCGCCGCCGCTCCTCCGACGACGACCGGCCCCTCGCCCGCACCGACGCGCACCGCAGTACCTCCCCGCCACACACCGCGCCACGACCGAACGGTCGCGACCTCGCCCGGCGCGCCGCGGGGAAGGCGACGCGTGCTCGAACTGACGTTCGAAGCATAGGGCCTGTGCCGTCTCTTCGCATCCCCCGGGTGGGGGTGGCGACGACGGCGGGAGGACCGTCGCACGCACCCCCGACATTCCCGGCCGGGACACCCTCCGAACTGCTCCGAACGCCGACGGCCCGGGCCGCGCGAGGCGGTCCCGGGCCGTCGGGGTGGGCGGTGGGTCAGTGGGCGAAGTGCCGCGTCCCGGTCAGGTACATCGGCACGCCCGCCTTCGCGCAGGCCGCGACGACCTCGTCGTCGCGGACCGAGCCGCCGGGCTGCACGACGGCGGCGACCCCGGCGTCGAGCAGCACCTCCAGCCCGTCGGGGAAGGGGAAGAACGCGTCGGAGGCGGCGACCGAGCCGCGGGCCCGGTCCCCGGCCCGGGTCACGGCGAGCTTCGCCGCGTCGACCCGGTTGACCTGCCCCATGCCGACGCCGACCGCGGCGCCGTCGTGGGCGAGCAGGATCGCGTTGGACTTCACCGCGCGGCAGGCACGCCAGGCGAACGCGAGGTCGTCGAGCACCTCGGGGGCGACGGCGTCGCCGGTGACGAGCTTCCAGGCGGCCGGGTCGTCGCCGTCGGCGTCGACGAGGTCGCGCTGCTGCACCAGCAGCCCGCCGGAGATCGGGCGGAGCTCGGTGCCGGTGCGGGCGGCGCCGTCGGGGATGCGGAGGACACGGACGTTCTTCTTGCGCTGGAGCACCTCGAGGGCGCCGTCGGCGTAGCCGGGGGCCACGACGACCTCGGTGAAGATCTCGGCGACCTGCTCGGCCATCGCGACCGAGACCTCGCCGTTGACCGCGATGACCCCGCCGAACGCCGACACCGGGTCGGTGGCGTGCGCCTTGCGGTGGGCCTCGGCGACGTCGGCGCCGACCGCGATCCCGCACGGGTTGGCGTGCTTGATCACCGCGACCGTGGGGCGGTCGCCGTGGTCGTGCGCGGCGCGCCAGGCGGCGTCGGCGTCGACGTAGTTGTTGTAGGACATCTCCTTGCCGTGCAGCTGCTCGGCGCCGGCCAGGCCCGAACCGGTGCCGTCGGTGTAGAGCGCGGCGGACTGGTGCGGGTTCTCGCCGTAGCGCAGCGGGCGCTCGCGGGTCCAGGTGGCGCCCACCCACTCGGCGGAGGCGTCGTCGTCGTCGCCCGCGGGGAACTGCTCGCCCATCCAGGTCGCGACCGAGACGTCGTAGGCGGCGGTGTGCCGGTAGGCGTCGGCGGCCAGCCTGCGGCGGTCCTCCACGACGAACCCGCCCGCGCCGACCTGCTCGAGCACCCAGGCGTAGCGCGACGGGTCGACGACGACCGCGACGCTCTCGTGGTTCTTCGCCGAGGCCCGCACCATCGCCGGGCCGCCGATGTCGATCTGCTCGACGGCCTCGTCGCGGCCCGCGCCGGACGCGACGGTCTCGCGGAACGGGTAGAGGTTGGACACCAGCAGGTCGAACGGCGCGATGTTCAGCTGCTCGAGCTGCGCGAGGTGCTCGGGCTTGCGGGTGTCGGCGAGCAGCCCGGCGTGCACCCGCGGGTGCAGGGTCTTGACCCGGCCGTCGAAGCACTCGGGGAACCCGGTGACCTCCTCGACGGGGGTGACCGGGACGCCGGCGTCGGCGATCCGCTGTGCGGTGGAGCCGGTCGAGACGATCTCCACCCCGGCGGCGTGCAGCCCGGTGGCCAGGTCGAGGAGACCGGCCTTGTCGTAGACGCTGATCAGGGCCCGGCGTACCGGCCTGCGCTCACTCACTGTTCACCTCATGGGGTTGGGCGGCGGCGGCGAACCGTCGCACGGTCGCGACCAGCAGCCGTCGTTCCTCGGTCTTGATGCGCTCGTGCAGGGAGGTCTCGTCGTCGCCCGGGAGCACGGGGACCTCCGCCTGCGCGAGCACCGGTCCGGTGTCGAGCCCGGCGTCGACCTCGTGCACGGTCGCGCCGGTGACGGGCACCCGGGCGGCCAGCGCGTCCCGGACGGCGTGCGCGCCGGGGAACGCCGGCAGCAGCGCCGGGTGCGTGTTCAGCATCGGGCATCCGAGCGCGTCCAGGAAGGCCGGGGAGACGAGCTTCATGAACCCCGCCCCGACGACGAGGCCCGGCCGGTGCGCGAGGACGGCCGCGGCGAGCGCGGTGTTCCAGGCGTCGCGGTCGGGGTGGTCGGCGACCCGCTCGACGAAGGTGGGGACACCCGCGGTGCGCGCCCGGTCGAGCCCGGTGGCACCCGCGCGGTCGGCCCCGACGGCGACGACGGCGAACCCGGCGCCCGCGGTGTCGAGCAGTGCCTGCAGCAGGGTGCCGCTCCCGGAGACGAGGACGACGACCCGCAGCGCCCCGTGCCGCTCCTGCGCGCCCACCGTGTCCCTTCCTCGCCGGTCCGGGCCGCTCCACGGCCCCTGGCCAGGGTAGACGCGCCCTCTGACGACGAGGGCGCCCGGTGTGGTGGCCCGGGTCACCCGGCCCGGCCGGGCGGGTCAGTCGTCCCGGGAGCGGTCGCGGGGGCGGGTGATCCGGTCGGTCCGGCCGTCGGTGCGCCGGTCGGACGGGTCCCCGTCGTCGGTGTCCCGGTCGGGGCGGCGCCCGGCTGCGCGGCGACCGTCGGGGCCGTGGTCCCCCGCGTCGTCGCCGTCGCCGTGGTCGGGGTCGTGGCCGGGGTCCTCGTCGTCGCCGGCGGGGTCACGGCCGGCGGAACCGTCGACGCGACGGGTGGCCGTGCGACCGGCTCCGTCGGACTCCTCGTCGGGGGCGGCGTCGGAGTAGGGGTGGAGGTCGTCGTGGCCCCCGTCGTCGTCCCACGCGGCGTCGGCACGGCGGGCGGGCGCCCCGGCGGTGCGACGGCGTTCGACCAGCTCCCCCACCGTCGACGCGCGACGGCGGTCCCGGGCCGCCCGGGCCCGGTCGACCGCGGTCCGCGACCGGTCGGTGCCGCCCATCGGGACGTGCCGGGCGAGCTCGGTCCCGGCGCAGGTCAGCACGGCCGGGGTCCCGACCAGCAGCAGCGCGCAGCCGAGGACCGCCCACGGGTGGAACGACACCGGGTCGTAGGGCCCGCCCGCGAGCGCACCCCCGGCGAGCGCCGCCGGGACGGCCGCCCCGACCGCGACGACCACGGCCGCCAGCGCCGGTGCCGCGACCCGGTCCACGACCGGCGCGTCGTCGGCCAGCGCCCGCCGGCAGGCGATCCCGCCGAGCACCCCCGCGACGACGGGCAGCAGCACGACCAGCACCGCGGCCGTCGGGACGGTGGTGACGGGCAGGACCACCGCGGGCGGGAACGGCGGCAGCGGACCCGGCTCGACGCCGAACGGACCGGAGCGGGCGATACCGACCGACACCCCCGCGCCCAGCGCCCAGGACAGCGCCCCGACCAGGGCGTTCGGCAGGTACCCGATGCTCAGCACCAGCACCCCGACGCCCGCCCAGGCGCCGGGGGCGATGCGCTCGGCGGTGTCGGCGACGTCCGAGGCGCTCGCGACCAGCGCCACGGTCAGGACGAGGGCGGCGACCAGCAGCAGCGCGGCGGCCGCGACCCGGGCCCCGGCGAGCGCCGCGCCGGGCCAACCCGCCAGCACCCGCTTCCAGGCCGCCGGCGCCCCGCAGGCGTGGACGACGCCGATCCCGGCGGCCGCCCCGGCCACCAGCCCGGCCCCGATCATCGACGCCCAGGGGGCGGTGACGGCCATGTCCCGCGGCAGCAGTGCACCGGCGAGCACGGCGAGCGCGGCGGCGGCCCCGGCCTGGGACGCGACGACGGCGCCCGCGTCGTGCCGGACCCGCCCGCCCAGGCGGAGCACCGCCCAGCGCGAGCAGAAGGCGACCAGCGCGACGACCACCAGCGTCGGCAGCAGCGGCAGCACCCCGAACGGGCGCCCGTCCACCGCGACCGGGATGAGGTGCGCGGCCAGCCACAGCGGGACGGCTGTGGCGAGTGCCCCGTCCGCGGTGACCGCGACGCCGCCGGTACCGGTCAGCAGCGCCGCCACCGGGACGAGCATCGTGTACCCGGCGAGGACGGCGCCCATCGTGGCCACGAGCAGGATCCGCAGCCGGTCCAGCCCGGTGCCGGTCCCGGTCCCGCGCGTCGGGGTCCGGGCGGGGCGGCGGCGCCCCCGCTCCCGGTCCGCGACGGCGGTCGCGCGCCCACCGCGGGACCGCTCCGGTGCGGACCCGGTGGACCGGGCCCGGGAGGCCGGGCGGCCGCGGGCGGGACGGGGCGGGGTGGTGCTCACCCGGTCAGCGTCGCAGCGAACGCGGCCCGGGAGGGGAAGGCACGCCGCGACGTGCCGGGGCCCACGGTTCCCTCCGCTCAGGCGGAGCCGTCACCGCCGGGCCGGAAGGTGCGGGTGGCCTCGTCGTCACCGGACGCCGGGGCCGCGGGGCGCTCGGTCTGCTCGCCGGGCGCCGGGGCGGAGCCGGAGCCGGGGATCGCGGAGGGGCGGGTGACACCCACGTCGTCCCCGGTACCGCCCGCGCCCGCCGGGTGGGGGGTGGTCGGGGGCGGGGCCTGCTCGCCTCCCGGCGCGCCGGTCACCGCGGCGGCGCGGTCGCCGTAGGACACCCCGGAGAAGGCGCCGCCCGCGCCGGACGGCGTGTGCGGTGCCGCGTCCGCCTGCGGGGTGCGGCCGCCGACCGCGTGACGGCCCGCGTCGTCGCCGGTCCGGTCCTGCGCCCCGGGCACCTCGGGCGCGCCGTGGGCCCCGGACTGCCCGGGGTACTGCCCGGCGGCGGGCTGCGACGCGGCGGGCACCGCACCGGGGGCGCCGTACGCGGCGGCACCGGCGTGATCCGCGCCGGGCTGCACCGCACCGGACTGCGCCGCACCGTGGGCGGCGCCGTACTGGCCCGCACCGGGCTGGCCGGGGGCGTACGGGGCCGCGCCGGGCTGGGCGGCGTAGGGGCTCGCGCCGTACTGGCCCGAGGCGTAGGGGTCCGCTCCGTAGGGCGTCGCACCGGAGGCCGCACCGTACGGGGCCGCGGCACCCGGCTGGCCCGCGCCGTAGGGCTGCGGCGGCATCCAGGGCGGCTGCCGGCCCGGCGGGACCTGGCCGGGGCCGGGGCCCCAGCCGGGCTGCCCGACGTGCGACGGGCGCTGCGCCCGCGGCGCGGGGGCGGAGACGACACCGGACAGGAGGAGCTGGGCGTAGAGCAGTGCGGCGGCGGCGAGCAGCGCGACCACGAACACGACCCACCCGAGCGTGCCGCCGACCGCCCCGGTGCCGCTGCCGGCCAGGAGCAGCAGCATCGTCAGCGCCCCCGTCGTCGACAGGACCACGCCCGCGACCAGGGTGCGCCCGGTGCCGGGCAGCAGGGTGAGGCCTCCCGCGACGCCACCGGCGACGACCATCGCGACCGGGAACAGCCCGGTCGTGACGTCGAAGAAGGTCAGGACCAGCGCCAGCAGGGCCAGCACGGCCCCCGCCAGGACGGCGACCCGCACCGTCGGAGCGGGCGCGGCCTGCTCCGGAGCCGGGACGGCCCCGGGCTCGTTGCTCGACATGACGACCACTCCCGTGTGACGGACGGACTCGCTGCACCGCACGCTAGCCGATGCCCCCGACCCGGCCGGGTGAGGCGCTCGGGGTGCACACAGCACGACGCGCGGGCACCCGGGAGAAGTTCCCGGGGCCCGCGCGTCGGACGTGCGACCCGAACTCCGATCAGGCGGAGAGAATCTCCTTCATCAGCGCGGCGGTCTCGGACGGCGTCTTGCCGACCTTGACACCGGCGGCCTCGAGGGCCTCCTTCTTGGCCTGCGCGGTGCCGGCCGAGCCGGACACGATCGCGCCGGCGTGGCCCATCGTCTTGCCCTCGGGGGCGGTGAAGCCCGCGACGTAGCCGACGACCGGCTTGGTGACGTTGGCCTTGATGAAGTCCGCGGCGCGCTCCTCGGCGTCGCCACCGATCTCACCGATCATCACGATGGCCTCGGTCTCGGGGTCCGCCTCGAACGCCTCGAGGGCGTCGATGTGGGTGGTGCCGATGACCGGGTCGCCGCCGATGCCGATGGCGGTGGAGAAGCCGAACTCACGCAGCTCGTACATCATCTGGTAGGTCAGCGTGCCGGACTTCGACACCAGGCCGATCCTGCCCGCGCCGGCGATGTTCGCCGGGATGATGCCCGCGTTGGACTTGCCGGGCGAGATGATGCCGGGGCAGTTCGGGCCGATGATCCGGGTCTTGTTGCCGGTGGCGACCGCGTGCGCCCAGAAGTACGCCGAGTCGTGCACCGGGATGCCCTCGGTGATGACCACGGCCAGCGGGATCTCGGCGTCGATGGCCTCGATCACGGCGTCCTTGGCGAACTTCGGCGGGACGAAGATGACCGACACGTCGGCGCCGGTCTCCTTGATCGCCTCCTCGACCGTGCCGTAGACGGTGACGTCCTTCTCGCCGATGGTGTGCGTGGTCCCGGCCTTGCGGGCGTTCACACCACCCACGATGTTCGTCCCGGCGGCGAGCATCTTGGTGGCGTGCTTGGTGCCCTCGCCGCCCGTGATGCCCTGGACGATGACCTTGCTGTTCTCGTTGAGGAAGATCGACATGTCTCAGGCTCCAGCGTTCGCGAGCTCGGCGGCCTTGGCGGCCGCGTCGTCCATCGTGCCCACCACGGTGACGAGCGGGTGGTTCGCGTCGGCGAGGATCTGACGACCCTCCTCGACGTTGTTGCCGTCCAGGCGGACGACCAGCGGCTTGGTCGCGTCGTCGCCCAGGATCTTGAGGGCCTCGACGATGCCGTTGGCGACCGCGTCGCAGGCGGTGATGCCGCCGAAGACGTTGACGAAGACGCTCTTGACCTCGTCGTCACCCAGGATGACGTCCAGGCCGTCGGCCATGACCTGCGCCGAGGCGCCGCCGCCGATGTCGAGGAAGTTGGCGGGCTTGACCCCGCCGTGCGCCTCGCCGGCGTAGGCGACGACGTCGAGGGTGCTCATGACGAGCCCCGCGCCGTTGCCGATGATGCCGACCTGGCCGCCGTCGAGCTTGACGTAGTTGAGGCCCTTGGCCTTGGCCTTCGCCTCGAGCGGGTTCTCGGTGCGCTCGTCGACCAGGTCCGCGTGCTGCGGGTGCCGGAAGTCGGCGTTGGTGTCCAGGGTGACCTTGCCGTCGAGGGCGATCACCTTGTCCTGCGGGTCACGGACCAGCGGGTTGACCTCGACCAGCGTCGCGTCCTCGGAGACGAAGGTCTCCCAGAGCTTCACGATCACGTTCGCGGCCTCGTCGGCGACGGCGGCCGGGATCTTGCCCGCGGCGACGATCTCGTCGGCCTTGGCCTTGTCGACACCGGCGATCGGGTCGATGGCGATCCGGGCCAGCGCGTCCGGGCGCTCGACGGCCAGCTGCTCGATCTCCATGCCGCCCTCGGCCGAGCACATGGCCAGGAAGGTGCGGTTGGACCGGTCCAGCAGGAAGGAGAAGTAGTACTCCTCGGCGATGTCGCTGGCCTCGGTGACCAGGACCTGGTGCACGGTGTGGCCCTTGATGTCGAGGCCCAGGATGGCCTCGGCCTTCTCCTTGGCCTCGTCGGCGTTCTCGGCCAGCTTCACGCCGCCGGCCTTGCCCCGACCACCGGTCTTGACCTGTGCCTTGACCACGACGGCGGTGCCCAGCTCGGCCGCCGCGGCCGCCGCGTCGGCGGCGTTGTCCACGGTCCGGCCCGGCAGCACCGGGACTCCGTGCGCGGCGAAGAGATCCTTCGCCTGGTACTCGTAGAGGTCCACTCGGCTCTCCCGCTCCACTTCGCTCTCGCCGCGACCGGCGCGACCCCGGCTCGTTCTCCGGGCGCGCCCCGCACAGGTGGCGGGCGGCAGCGGTCGCGGACGTCGGTGATGCTGCGTCGGGGAGCCTAGCCACGCCGCGCGCACCGGTCCTGACCTGGGCCGGTGACCGCTGTCACCCCGTCGGCGCAGTGCTCGATTCAGATCGGCCGACCGAGTGATCGGGGCCACCGATCGTCCCGCGACACAGCGGAATCCTGTGACCTGCCTTACCTTTCGGACATGGCGACGTCGCTACCCGGAGGCGCTCGCCTGCGCGCGATCGCCGACGGGGCGCTGTCGACAGTGACGGCCGCGACGTCCGATCTCGGGCAGGCGGCGGGATACGCCGCGCGGACCTTCACCTCGCGTGCGGGACTGCGCGGACTGGCGCTGGAGGGCGCCTGGCTGGCCGCGCACCTCGCGCTGTACCCGATCGGGCTGGCCGAGGAGACCGTCCGGCCGCACGGCCACTGGCGCACCGACAGCCTGCCGCCGGTCAAGCGCAGCCTGGTCGTCGCCGACCCCACCGCCGCCGGGACGCCGATCCTGCTGGTCCACGGCATCATGGACAACCGCTCGGTGTTCACCGTGTTCGCCCACGAGCTGCGCCGGCGCGGCTTCGGGGTGGTGCACGCCATCAACTACAGCCTGTTCACCGACGACGTCCGCACCGCGGCGCACGAGCTGCGCGGCCACGTCGAACGGCTGCGCGAGGCCACCGGGTCGGACCGGGTGCACATCGTCGGGCACTCCCTCGGCGGGGTGATCGCCCGCTACTACGTGCAGCGGATGGGGGGCGACGCCGTCGTCGACACCCTGGCGACGCTCGGCAGCCCGCACTCGGGCAGCAACCTGGCCCGGATCGCACCGCTGCCGCTGTGCCGCCAGCTCCGCCCCGGCTCGGCGATCCTGCGCGAGCTGGACGAACCGGCCCCCGGCTGCCGGACCCGGTTCCTGGTGGTCTGGTCGCGGATGGACGAGATCATCGTCCCGCAGCGGAACTCCCGGCTGCGTCACCCGGACCTCGACGTCACCGAGCTGGAGCTCGACGACGTGGGCCATCTCGCGCTGCCGGTGGACCGGCGCACCGTGCACTTCGTGGCGAGCACGCTGGCCCGCGGGGAGGCGGAGCGGCGCGAGCACGACCGGGTGCGCGACCGGCGGCTGCGCGGGTCGCTGCGGCTGGTCGGCCGGCACGCCGCCGAAGGCGCCTGAGCGCCCGGTCCGGGCGGGGGAACGGGATCCTCCGTTCGCCGTCGCGTCGCCGACCGCCCGACCGGTCGTCGATGATCCACGACCGTCCGCAACCGCGCGGCGGGCCGCCGTTGCCGCTCGGCGAGGCCCGGGTTACCGTCGCGTTGTCCACGTCACGGACCGATCACGGTGATCGGTGTCGCCCCGAACGACGCCATCCCCCGACGGAGCCCCCACTCCGACGATCACCGCCGAACGGCCCGCGGCGCCCTGAACACCAGAAGGGCAGTCTTGTCGCGCCACCGCTTCCCCAGCGGCGCCACGCGACCGGAGGCCCGGCCCGGCACGCTCCCCCCTGTGCCGCCGGCCGGCCACCGGCTCCCGGCGCTCCCGGCTCCCCCGCCGGTGGTCTCGCGTACCCGTGTGACCGTCGCCGCGGCGGCCGGTGGCGCCCTGGTCGCGGCCGGTCAGACGGTCGCCGGTGCCCTCGGGGTGCCCGGCTGGGGCGGTGAGGCCGCGGTCGAGGAGGCCTACGCCCGGCTCGCCGCCTCGGCGATGCTGCCGGTGTCCAGCGACACCCGCCCGGCCGACACGACCGCCCCGATGGACACCTCCGCGATCGGCGGCGAGCAGCTCTCCGCGCAGGCCGCGTCGCTGCCCGACCTGGACTCCACCTCGAAGGTCGACGTCGCCAACCTGACGAAGGCCGCCCGGATGGGCCGCGAGGCCGCCAAGCTGGAGCGGGCCGTGACGACCGCGATGTCGCACGGCGCCCCGAAGGCGGTCATGTACAACGGCGAGGCCCTGGTCATGCCGACGGCCGGCCGGTTCACCTCCGGCTTCGGCGCCCGCTGGGGCGTGCAGCACAAGGGCATCGACCTCGCCGCCCCGATCGGCACCCCGATCTTCGCCCTGACCGACGGCGTCGTGGAGAAGTCCGGCCCGGCCAGCGGCTTCGGGATGTGGGTGGTGCTCAAGCACCCCGACGGCACCAGCACCGTCTACGGCCACATCAACCGGTCGTTCGTGCAGGAGGGCCAGCAGGTCAAGGCCGGCGACGAGATCGCCGAGGTCGGCAACCGCGGCCAGTCCACCGGCCCGCACCTGCACCTCGAGGTGTGGGAGCCGGACGGCACCAAGATCGACCCGCTGCCGTGGCTGGCCGCGCGTGGCCTCGACGTCACCGCCGCGACGGGCTCGCGCGACGCCTGACCGGCGGTCGCCGCTCCCCGGCGCGCCCGGACGGTCCAGAATGGCCGGGTGGCGGACGAGTCGGCGTACCGGGTGGGGGACGGCGAGCGACGGGCGGTCGACGCCCGGCTGCAGCGCGCGCACGGCGAGGGACGACTGTCCCTGCCCGAGTACGAGGAACGCTCGGCGAAGGCCTGGGCGGCCCGCACCCGCGCCGACCTGGAGCCGTTGACCCGCGACCTCCCGGCCGACACCGCCGGGGCGCCCACCGCCGCCGTCGAGCAGGCGCCGACCACGGCACTCCCGGCTCGGGCACCGACCGGCGAGTTCGCCGCGGCCGCCGGGCGGCGCGCCGGCGGGATCCTCGCCACGGCCGCGCTGGTCGTCGCCGCCGTCTGGGGCGGGTCGCAGGTGCTGCCGCTGACCGACGGCGTGACGGTGTTCGGGTCCCGCACGATCGGGGTCCAGGCCGAGGCCCCGCGGGTGGGCGGGGTGCTGCTGTTCGGCTCGGTCGAGGTCGTGGTGCCCGAGGGCACCCGGGCGGACGTCTCCGGGTTCACCGTGTTCGGCTCGACCGACTGCCCGACGGCGTGCGCCGCGCCGGGCGACCGGACGGTGGACGTGCACGTCGTCGGGGCGTTCGGGTCGGTGAAGGTGCTGACCCCGGCCGAGGCCGCGACGCAGGACCGCGACGACGACTGAGGTCTACAGCTTCTGCATCGGGACGCCGCCGATCAGCATCAGCCGGACCGTCCCGCCCGAGCCGAAGTCGATCGTCACCGTCGCGCGCGGGCCGATGCCGTCGGCCGCGACGACGGTGCCCAGGCCGTACTTGTCGTGGTTGACCCGGTCCCCGACGTCGAGGTGCAGCGACTGGTTGTTCAGCGACCTCTCCGGGACCTTCCAGCTCCCGCGGTCGGTCGCCTGCGGCCGCTTCCCGAACCCGAACCGCCCCACCGGCGCCGACGGCCGCTGTGCGGCGAGCTGCTCCTCGGTGCGCCGCCAGTCGAGCAGTGACGGGGGCACCTCGTCGAGGAAGCGCGACGCCGGGTTGGTGCTGGGCTGCCCGAACGCGGACCGGACGATCGCCCGGGACAGGTAGAGCCGCTTCTCCGCGCGGGTGATCCCGACGTAGGCCAGGCGGCGCTCCTCGGCGAGCTCCTTCGGGTCCCCGAGGGTGCGCAGGTGGGGGAAGATCCCGTCCTCCCAGCCCGTCAGGAAGACCACCGGGAACTCCAGGCCCTTCGCCGTGTGCAGGGTCATCATCGTGACCACGCCGGAGTCGTCGTCGGGGATGGAGTCCGCGTCCGCGACGAGCGCGACGCGCTCCAGGAACGCGGCCAGCGAGCCGGGCTCCGGGACACCGTCGGGGGTGTCGTCGTAGGCGTCGGCCTCGCCCTCGGGGGCCGCGCCGTCGGATGCCCCGTCGGCGGACCTGGCACCGGACCCGATCGCGGCCCCGCCGTCCGGCGCCAGGTCCGCGACGGCGGCGTCCCCCGCGAACTCCCGCGCCACCGTGACGAGCTCGGCGAGGTTGTCCATCCGGGTGCCGTCCTGCGGGTCCTCCGACGCCTGCAGCTCCTCCAGGTAGCCGGTGCGCGCGTAGACGGCCTCGAGGACCTCGGCGGTGTCGTCGCCGCGCTCGACGAGCTCGCGCAGCTCGTCGAGCATCCGCACGAACCCGGCGATGTTCTTCTGCGAGCGGGTCGCCAGGGCGGGGAGCCGCTGCGGCTCCTCGGCGGCGGCGCGCAGCGCGCGGGCGAACGAGGTGCGCTCGCGCTCGGCGTACTCGGCGACGACGGCCTCGGCCCGGTCCCCGATGCCGCGCTTGGGCACGTTGAGGATCCGGCGCAGGCTGACCGTGTCCTCCGGGTTGGACAGCACCCGCAGGTAGGCCAGCGCGTCGCGGATCTCGCGGCGCTCGTAGAACCGCACCCCGCCGACGACCTTGTAGGGCAGCCCGACCCGCAGGAACACGTCCTCGAAGACGCGGGACTGGTTGTTGGTCCGGTAGAACACCGCGATGTCGGAGTTGCGGTACTCGCCGGTGTCGACGAGCCGGTCGATCTCACGGGCGACGAACGACGCCTCGTCGTGCTCGTTGTCCGCGACGTAGCCGACGACGCGCTCGCCGTCGCCCGAGTCGGACCACAGCCGCTTGTCCCGCCGCTCCGGGTTGCGGGCGATCACCGCGTTCGCCGCGGACAGGATCGTCTGGGTCGAGCGGTAGTTCTGCTCCAGCAGGATGGTCCGCGCGTCCGGGAAGTCCTGCTCGAACTCGATGATGTTGCGGATGTTCGCGCCGCGGAAGGCGTAGATCGACTGGTCCGAGTCGCCGACGACGCACAGCTCGCCGGGACGCCCGTTCGCCGTGGCCGGCGCGACGAGCTGGCGGACCAGCTCGTACTGGGCGTGGTTGGTGTCCTGGTACTCGTCGACCATGACGTGCCGGAAGCGGCGCCGGTAGTACTCGGCGACGGCCGGCAGCCGGTCCAGCAGCGAGACCGTCTCCATGATCAGGTCGTCGAAGTCGAAGGCGTTCGCCTGGCGCAGCCGCGACTGGTAGACGCCGTAGACCTCGGCGATGCGCCGCTCGTGGTCGGTGGCGGCGCGCTCGGCGGCCTCGTCCGGCGAGACGAGCTCGTTCTTCAGGTTGGAGATCTGGGCGGCCAGTGCGCGCGGGGCGAACTTCTTCGGGTCCAGCTCCAGGTCGCGCCCGACGATGCCGACGAGGCGGCGGGTGTCGTCGGCGTCGTAGACGGAGAAGGCGCTGCGCACGCCGAGGTGCTTGGCCTCGCGCCGGAGGATCCGCACGCACATGGAGTGGAAGGTGGACACCCACATCGGCCCGGAGCGTCGCCCGACGAGGGCGTCGACGCGCTCCTTCATCTCGGCCGCGGCCTTGTTGGTGAAGGTGATCGCCATGACCTCGCCGGGGTGCACCCCGCGCTCGGCGAGCAGCCAGCCGATCCGGTGGGTGAGCACGCGGGTCTTCCCCGACCCCGCTCCGGCGACGATCAGCAGCGGTGAACCCGCATGCGTCACGGCCTCCCGCTGGCGGTCGTTCAGGCCGTCCAGCAGGCGGCGGCCCTGGGCCGTCGTCGGCTCGGCAGCGGCGGCGGGGCCCGTCCCGGGGAGTTCGAACAGCGCACTCATCGTGTCGAACACGGTACGCCGGGGGTCCGACGATCCCGCTCCGGCGTCGCCGGTCCCGGAAACCACGGCGGCCCGGTGCGCCGGGTGGTCTACACTCGCCGCGTGGCTCACGACAGGCGATTTCGCTACGGGTACCGGACCCCGGTTCCCGCTGCGCCGCCCGTCTGAGCCCAGACGCCACCCGCACGCCCCGGAGTCCGACGGACCCGGGGCGTTCGCATGTCCTCGGTCCCGACGGCCCGTGACCGAGACGAGGAGACCATGACCGTGACCGACCCCGCAGCCCCGCAGCCGAGCTCCGGCACGAGCACCGAGGTGCGCACCGGAGCCGACCCCGAGATCGAGCAGCTGCGCCGGGAGATCGACCGGCTCGACGCCGAGATCCTCGACGCGATCCTCCGCCGCACCGAGGTCTCGAAGCGCATCGGTGCCGCCCGCATGGCCGCGGGCGGACCGCGCATCGTCTACAGCCGCGAGATGGCGGTGCTGGACCGCTTCGCCGACCTCGGCCCCGAGGGCCGCGAGCTGGCGATGATGCTGCTGCGGCTGGGCCGCGGACGTCTCGGCGGCCGTTGACGACCGTGTGACACCGTGTCGCGCCCGGCGACGGGGGCCGGAGCGGCGACCGCTCGGCGATTCACGCGCGGTACACAGGGCGACACGCCCACACGGGCCCCACCTGGGGTTCAGGTCGGGGCAGGCTTGCGCAGTGGTTGCCTTGCGAGGCAACGAGCAGGTCGAGCGGTCGGATACGGCCGATGAACGGGGACCACCCGATCGGGTGATCTGCGACGAGCGGAGTGTGATCACTTGGGGATCGAGGACTCTTTCCGGTACATCTTCCCAGGTCGAAATGACCCGAAGGAGGACGTGCGGCCGTGACCGACACACCTGCCGGAGCCCCGCTCCCCGGCGCCCCCGGCGCCACCGGGCCCCGCGACGTGGTGAGCGTCGCCGAACTGCTGGCGCGTCACTCGCGTGCATCCCACGCGTCCTCCGACGGCGCGGGTCCGCTCACCGGGCCCGTCCTGTCCGTCGGTGACCTGCTGCGCCGAGAGGGGCGTCCCCCGGTGGCCGGCGGCGCGGCCGCCGACGCCGCGTCGGCCGGTGACATCGCCGCCGCGGGTGCCCCGGGCGGCTGGGGGACATCGACCTCCCGCAGCCCCGCGCCGCGGCCGGCGCCGACGGCTGGACCGGCCGTCAGGTGTCGGGTCGCCGTCGTGCCGGTGTGGTCGCCGGCGCGCTGCTCGCCGCGGGCTCCGTGCTCGGCGCGGCGCTCTACAACGGCGTCGGCACCGAGAACTCCGACGCGCGCGCCGCCGCCGACGGCCTGTTCCCCGGCTTCGGCCTGCCCACCGCGGGCGACACCCCGGACACGCTGCCCGCCCAGTACCTCCCGGCGAACGTGGCACTGAGCTCGCCGCTGCCGGACGCGCCCGCGACCGCCCCCGGCGCCACCGACTGGATGGCCGTCGCCTTCGGTCCGCAGCAGCCGGCGCAGGCCGTCGCGGCGGGCCGCGCCCCGGGCACCGCCGCCGGGCCCGCCGTCGCGGTCCCCGCGCCCCGCACGCCCACCTCGCCCTCGACCGGGAACCCGGGCACCGGGGCCCCGTCGTCGCCGGCGGTCCCGGCTCCGCGCGGCTCCGGTGGGACGGGCTCGCCGCTCGCCCCGATCGTCGCCCCGATCAACAACCCGGACCGGCCGTCCGCGGGCAACATCCTCGAGCCCGTGACCGGCACCCCGCCGTCGCGCGGCGGGACCAGCACCGGCCCGATCCAGGACGTCACCGAGAACGTCCGCCCGGTCGGGGACGCCGTCGGTGGCGTCGTCGCCCCGGTCGCGCAGGCCGCGGCACCGGTCGGGAAGACCCTCGGCGGTGCCGTGTCCCCCGTGACCGAGGCCGTCCGCCCGGTGACGAACGCGGTCAAGCCCGTCACCCGGCCCCTCACCGACACCCTCGAGCCGGTGACGACGCCGGTGCTCGGCGCGCTGTCGCCGGTCACCGAGCCCGTCCTCAGGAGCACGGAGCCGCTCACCGGCCCGGTCCTGAAGGCGGCCGAGCCGGTCACCGGGCTCCTCGACACCTCCGCGAAGAAGGCCACCGCGGACACCGGTTCCTCGTCCTCGGACGCCACCCAGCCGCTGCAGGCCGTCACGAAGCCCGTGGGGCAGGGGGCCGGCACGGTGACCGAGCCGGTCGGGGGCGCCCTGTCCGGCGTGACCGAGCCGGTCGGCGGGGTGCTCGGCGGCGTCACGAAGGGCGCGGGCGGGCTCCTGGGCGGCTGACACGGGCGCTGCGCGACCTACACGAGCCTCCTGTCGGAAGCCCAGCGGGACAGCTCGTGCCGGTTCGACGTCTGCGTCTTGCGCAGCACGCTCGACACGTGGGTCTCCACCGTCTTCACCGAGATGAACAGCTCCTTCGCGATCTCCTTGTAGGCGTAGCCGCGGGCCAGCAGCCGCAGCACGTCCCGCTCCCGCTTGGTCAGCTGGTCGATCTCCGGGTCCACCGGCGGTGCCGCACCCGGCCGGTCGGAGAACGCGTCCAGCACGAACCCGGCCAGGCGTGGTGAGAAGACCGCGTCACCGGCCCGTACGCGTCGCACGGCGTCGGCGAGGTCCCGGCCCGAGATCGTCTTCGTGACGTAGCCGCGGGCGCCGGACCGGATCACCGAGATGACGTCCTCCGCGGCGTCGGACACCGACAGTGCCAGGAACACCGACTCCGTGCCCGCCGCGCGCGCCCGGCGCAGGACCTCCGCGCCCCCGCCGCCGGGCATGTGCACGTCGAGCAGCACCACGTCCGGCGCGAGGTGCCCGACGCCGGCCACCGCCTCGTCGACGGAGCCCGCCTCACCGACGACCTCCAGCACGGGGCTGCGCCCGTCGCCACGGTCCAGCTCGGCGCGCACGCCGGACCGGAACAACGCGTGGTCGTCGACCAGGTAGACCCGGATACCGGTGTCGCCCGGACCGGCCGGTGTCCCCGGCACGTCGGCGGTGGTCATGCCGTCTCCTTCTCCGTCAGCGGCATCGACAGCCGCACCTCCGTACCCTCCCCGGCCCCGGTGCGGATCCGGACCGTGCCGCCGTGGCGGCGCATCCGGGCGTGCACCGAGTCCGCGAGGCCGTGCCGGTCGTCGGACACCGCATCCGGGTCGAAACCGGTGCCGCGGTCCCGCACGAACACCTCGGCCGCGCCCGGCCCCTCGTCCGAGGCGGGCTCGACCTCGACGTAGACGTCGACCTCGGACGTCCCCGAGTGCTTCGCCGCGTTCACCATCGCCTCGCGTGCCGCCAGCACCAGGGCGCGCAGGTCGTCGTCGAGCTCGGCGTCACCGACCAGCACCGGGCCGACGGCCACCGCGTAGGTGTCCTCCACCTCGCCCGCGACGCGCGTGATCGCCGCCGACAGCAGCGTCTCCACGGCGTCCGGGCTGCCGCCGCCGCCCCGGGCGCGTCCGCCCGGCCCGTAGAGCCAGGCACGCAGCTCCCGCTCCTGGCCGCGGGCCAGCCGCTGCACCTCGCGCGGGTCGCCGGACTGGCGCTGGATCAGCGCGAGGGTCTGCAGCACCGAGTCGTGCAGGTGCGCGGCGATCTCGGCGCGCTCGGCGGCGACCGCGCGGGCCCGGCGCTCCTCGCCGAGGTCGCGCACCAGCCGTACCCACCAGGGGACGGTGAGGACCGCGACGCCCAGCAGCGTCGCCAGCGCCGCGAGGATCCCGAACCTCACCTGGCTCAGGTCCAGGTTGCCGAGCAGGAACACCGCCAGCCCGGTCAGGACGAGCGCGGCTCCGAGCACGGTGCGGGCCAGCGCCGCACGACCGCCCGTGACGCGGCTGCGGGCGTCGCGTGCCCACCGCCGTCGCTGCGCCTCGTCGGCCTCCCGCCACACGACGGCCGCACCGACCGTCGCCAGCCCCAGCGGGCCGGCGATCCAGCCGAGCACGGCCGAACCCGAGGTCGCCGCGACCAGCGACAACCCCAGCCCCAGCGTCAGCAGCCCGGCGGCCTGTAGGCGTTCGGACCGGGTGACGGTCCGCTCGACGACGGCGGCCTCCTGCCGCAGGAACACCCACAGCAGGCCGTAGGCCAGGACCCCCGCCCAGCCGAGCAGGGTCAGCGCGACGAAGGCCGCCCGGATCCAGCGGACGTCGACGCCGAGGTGGTCGGCCACCCCGCCCGCGACGCCGCCGACCATCCGGCCGGAGCGGCGCCGGGTCAGCGGGACGCGTGCACCGGGGCGCGGCGGTACCGGGCCGCCCGGCCGCGGGGGGACGGCGTCTCCGGGCGGCGGGGGCACCGGGCCGGCGGGCACGAGCGGCGTCGGCCCCGGTCCCCCGTCGGCCCCGGGCGCGGCCGCTCCGGACACGGCGGCTCCGGACACGGCGGCCCCGGGCTCGGTGACGCCGGGTGCCGCGGTGCCGGGCAGCGCGACACCGGGCGACGGGGCCGCCCACGGAGCGGCGGTGGGCCGCGTCGGCGCGTCCGCCGACCCCGGTGCGGTACCGGTCGAGGGGTCCGAGCTGTTCACGACCCCATCGTCACACGACCCGCGCCGGATCCCCTCCGGATCGGGACCGGGGTCCTCTCGGGGTTCTCCCCGAGACGCCGGGGCCCGCCCGGACGGCAGGCTCGACGCCATGAACCAGACGCAGCTGCCCGGGAGCGGCCGACCACCGTCGGCGTCGTCGACGGCCCGGAACACCATGCGCGACATGTGGGACTCCCGGCCCCTGCGTCCGCGCGACGACCGCAAGCTCGCCGGGGTCTCCGCCGCGATCGCGCGCCGCTACGAGATCGACCCGACGCTGGTCCGGGTCGGGTTCGTCGTCGCCGCGATCGTGGGCCCCGGCATCCCGCTCTACCTGGCGGGCTGCGCGGTCCTGCCGGACGCCGGCCCGCCCGGCAGCCCCGTCCCGCCGCGCAGCGGACCGTCCTCCGCGCTGTCGGTGACGCTGCTGGTCCTGGCCGCGCTGCTGGCCGTCCCGCTGGTGCTGTCCGCCGACCGCGTCATCCCCGCCGTCGTCACCGTCGCGCTGCTCGTCGCGCTGCACGTGACCCGGGGGAACCGGCCCGGGGCCCGGGAGGCCGCCGCGTCGCCGACACCCGTGGTGCCGTGGGTCGCGGACCCGCACGCCCCCACCGTGGCGCAGGTGACGCCACCGGCTTGGGACCCGCTCGGCGCCGCACCGTTCGCCTGGGACCTGCCCGAACCGGGCCCGGAGCCGGGTCCGCCCCCGGCGCCCCGCTCGATGCTCACACCGATCACGCTGGCCGTGTCGCTCGTCGTCGCGGGGATGGTGGGGGTGCTCGCCCTGGCCGCACCGGGTGCGGTGCCGGCCTCGGCCGTCCCGGGGGCCGCGCTCGCCGTCGTCGGGGTCGGGCTGGTCGTCGGCGGGCTGCGGCGCGCCGGACGCTGGCTGGTGCCGTTCGCGGTGCTGCTCGCACTCGTCACGGCGGCCACCATCCCGCTCAACGACGCCGTCGGACCCGACGGCTGGGCCGTGCGCGGCGGCGTCGGGGAGACCGTCGAGGCCCCCGCGACCGTGGCGCAGCTCGCCCCGGAGTACCGGCGCGGCACCGGTTCGGTCCAGCTCGACCTGACCCGCCTCGACCTCACCGCGACGCCCGGCGCGACCGGACCGGTCCGCACCCGGGCCGAGGTCGGCGCGGGCGCGGTGGAGATCCGCGTCCCGCGCGACGCCGACCTGCTCGTCCGCAGCTCGGTGGGCACCGGCGACCTGACCGTCGACGGGCAGACCCGCACCGGGCAGGACGTGGACCTGACCGTGAACGACCCCGGCCCGGACGGACCCGGTGGCCGGGTGCTGGAGCTCGACCTGCGGGCCGAGCTGGGAACCGTGGAGGTCACCCGTGGATAGCTCGCTCGCCCGTCGCGCCGACCCGTTCGCCCTCGTCGCCGGGGTCCTGTCGCTGCTGGTCGCGGTGTGCGGGGTCCTCGGGATCGCCCCGTGGGAGGTCGTCGACCTGCGCTGGGTGCTCGCCGGGACCGCCGTTGTGGCCGGGATTGCATTCCTGATGGCGAGCGTGCGTAACTCCCGGGCCACATCGGACGACTGAAGGGGCATCACGGGAGCCGGCGGGCTGGGGAGCGCCGCCGGACCCGCCGCCGCCCGCGTGGCAGCGGTGTCCGACGGGGGTCGGACACCGCGAGGCCCGGGCTGGCCGGGGCGGGGCCGAGACATCGGCCCCGCCCCTGTTACGTCAGGCCCCGGTCACTCCCACTCGATGGTGCCCGGGGGCTTGCTCGTCACGTCGATGACGACCCGGTTGACCTCGGACACCTCGTTGGTGATCCGGGTGGAGATCCGCTCGACGACGTCGTAGGGCAGCCGGGTCCAGTCCGCGGTCATCGCGTCCTCGCTGGACACCGGGCGCAGGACGATCGGGTGGCCGTAGGTGCGGCCGTCGCCCTGCACACCGACGCTGCGGACGTCGGCCAGCAGCACCACCGGGCACTGCCAGATCTCCCGGTCCAGCCCGGCCGCGGTCAGCTCCTCGCGGGCGATCGCGTCCGCGGCCCGCAGCGTCTCCAGCCGGTCCCGGGTGACCTCACCGATGATCCGGATGCCCAGGCCGGGGCCGGGGAACGGCTGGCGGGCGACGATGACCTCGGGCAGCCCCAGCTCGGCACCGACCATCCGGACCTCGTCCTTGAACAGCGCACGCAGCGGCTCGACCAGGTCGAACTCGATGTCGTCGGGCAGACCGCCGACGTTGTGGTGGCTCTTGATCACCGCGGTGCCGTCGCCGCCGCCGGACTCGACGACGTCGGGGTAGAGCGTCCCCTGGACGAGGAACCCGACGTGGTGGTCGGCGACCACCTCCGCCGTGGCCGTCTCGAAGACCCGGATGAACTCCCGGCCGATGATCTTGCGCTTCTGCTCGGGCTCGGTGACCCCGGCGAGCGCGTCGAGGAACCGGTCGGCGGCCTCGGCGACGTGCAGGGTCGCGCCGGTGGCGGCGACGAAGTCCTTCTCGACCTGCTCGCGCTCCCCGGACCGCATCAGCCCGTGGTCGACGAACACGCAGGTCAGCCGGTCACCGATGGCGCGCTGGACGAGCGCGGCGGCGACGGCGGAGTCGACCCCGCCGGACAGCCCGCAGATCGCGCGGCCGTCGCCGACCTGGGCACGGATCGCCTCGACGGTCTCGTCGATGATCGACGCCGTGGTCCAGGACGGGCGGATGCCCGCGATGTCGTGCAGGAACCGGCGCAGCACCTCCTGGCCGTGCGGCGAGTGCCCGACCTCGGGGTGGTACTGCACGCCGGCCAGACGCCGGTCGGTGTCCTCGAACGCGGCGACCGCGACCCGGTCGGTCGACGCGGTGACGGTGAATCCCGCCGGGGCGGCGGTCACCGAGTCGCCGTGGCTCATCCACACCGGGTGCGTGCGGGGCAGTCCCCGGTGCAGCGTGCCGGGGGTACCGGTCAGCGCGACCTCGGTGCGGCCGTACTCGCGGGTGCCGTCGTGGGCGACCTCGCCGCCCAGGGCCCGGGCCATCGCCTGGAAGCCGTAGCACATGCCGAACACCGGGATACCGGCCTCGAACAGCGCCGGATCGACCGCGGGGGCCCCGTCGGCGTACACGCTCGCGGGGCCGCCGGAGAGGATCACCGCGGCGGGCTCGCGGGCCACGATCTCGGCGACGGGCAGGGACGCGGGCACGATCTCGGAGTAGACGTCCGCCTCGCGCACGCGACGGGCGATGAGCTGCGCGTACTGGGCGCCGTAGTCCACGACGAGGACGGTCGGGGTCTGCACACGACCAGGGTAAACGGGCGATCCAGGTCACCCGTCGTCCGTACCGTCTCCTCGATCCTGATGATCCCCGCCGGCCGCGGGCGGTACGGCGTAACGGCGAGGCCCGGTTGCTCCGATGGGGGGAGGACGGCACCGTACGACCTGGAGGCACCCCGATGGCCACCACCCCGACCGGCCGCACCACCGGCACCGGCGACACCCCCGCCGACCCGGCCGTCGACGGCGCCACCACCACGACCGCCGCGCCGCTCGTCCCCGCCCAGCGCTCCGCGCCGGAGCAGGAGACCCGCCCGGCCGCCGGCACGCTCGGCACCGGCGCGCTCGGGGTGGACGCGCTGGGCCTCGGGGCGCTCGGCACCACCGGGCTGCTCGGCGGGAGCCCGGCCCCGGTCGCCCCGGCGCGGGCACCCGCCGCGCCCCCCGTCGACGAGCCCGCGGTCGCGGAGCCGGTCCGGGAGTCCGCGGAGCCGGCTTTCGTGGCCGCGGTCGTCCCCGGGCCCGCGCGTTCCGGACCCGGATCCTGCCGGTGTTCCTGTGCGCCGCCGCCACCGGTACCGCGGCGATCGCCGCCGCGGGCCTGATCATGACCCCGTCGGCGACCTCGCCGCTGCCCACCCCGCAGGCCGTGACCGCCTCCGGCGCGACGGTGCCGCAGGGCCCGCCGCTGCCGCAGGCCGTCGCGGCGTCGCTGGTCGGGTCCGCCGCCGGGACCGGGCTGTGGGCCGGGGACCCGGTCGTCGCGATGACCGCCTGGCGCGACAACGGCGGGCTCACCCACCTCACCGCGCTCGGCGACGGCTTCACCCGCGTCGCCGACGCCGCGGGCCGTCAGGACGCGGTGGCGCTCGCCGTCGCCTGCGGGCGGCTGCAGGCCGCCATCGACGCCGCACGGGCCTACGACGCCGTGCCCGACGCCGTCGCGCAGACGTCCTGGACCGCGCTGCTCGACCACGGCACCGCCGCCGCGACCGCGGGGACCTCCGGGGCGCTCGCGCTGGACCCGTCGCAGCTGTCGGTCTTCACCGCGCAGGCGAACCTGGTGCGCGACGACCTGGCGGCCGTCACCGACCGCGTCCGCGCCGTCCTGGCGGGCTGAGCCTCAGTCCTCGTGCCGCCCGCGCGAGCGCAGCGGCGGCGGCTGCACCGACCCGAGCAGCGCCCGCAGGTCCGCGGCGCTCGCGGCGCGGCGCCCCAGGTCGACGGCGACCGTCGGAGCGATGTCGCGCAGCCGTCCGAGCAGGGCCGGGTCGGCCAGGTCGTACCGGCCGTCGGCGGTGCCGGTGACGATCGCGTCCGGGCGCAGTGCCCGCACCGCCTGCGGGTCCGGGCTGCGGTCGTCGCCGACCGGGTCGACGCCGTCGAGCGTCCCCGCGCAGCCGACCAGCTGGGCGCCCAGCTCCAGCAGCAGCTCCCCCACCCGGGGGTCGGTCGCCACCACCCGCACGACCGGTCCGCGCAGCGGCACCGGGGTCCCGGTCGCGTCGACGAAGGCTCGTCCACCGCCCATGGCGGCTCCGGCGGTGGGGCGGCTCATCGGCGGGCTCCTCCTGGCTGACGACGGCGTCGCCGTCGAACCTACCGCGCGAAACCCGCTCGACCCCCGCGGCGACGGGCGCCTAGCGTGGCCCGCCGTGACCAGCCCGACCGAGACCCGGATCCGCCGCGCCCTCACCAACTGCTCCAAGGGGGAGGCGACGCGGATGGTCCTGCCCGCGTGGGTCCGCGACCTGGACCCCGACCGGCTCGACGACGTCCGCGGCTGGCGTGACCCGAAGGCCCCCGACCGCGGGGTGCTGCTGGTCCCCACCGACGACGGCCCGGCCGGCGTCGTGCTGCGCGCCGCCACCGGCGCCACCCGCGCGGCGGCGATGTGCGCGCTGTGCCGGACCACCCACACCGTCGGCGGGGTCGCGCTGTTCGCCGCCCCGCGCCGCGGTGCGAAGGGGCGCCAGGGCGACACCGTCGGCACCTACATCTGCGCCGACCTGGCCTGCGCCGAGCACGTCCGCGTCGAGTCGGCGACGGCCGCGCTCAAGCCCGCCCCCGGCACGACCGTCGACGAGCGACGGGCCGGGCTGCGGGAGCGGGCCGCGGAGTTCGTGGCGGCCGTGACCGCCGAGGGGTGACTCAGGTACGCAGGTTCAGCCCGACCCGCTGGAACTCCTTGAGGTCGGAGTAGCCGGTCTTCGCCATCGCCCGCCGCAGCGCGCCGAACAGGTTCGTCGTGCCGTACGGGCTGTCGGTCGGCCCGAACAGCACCTGCTCCAGGGTCCGCCCGGACCGCGCGAGGCCGGTGACCTCCGAGCGCGGCAGCGACGGGTGCGCCGCCGACGAGGTCCAGTACAGCCCGCCCGCGGGGGCCTCCGCGGCCTCGGCCAGCTGCTCGCCGAGCATGACCGCGTCGGCGCCGCATGCCACGGCACGGGCGATGTCACCGGAGGTGCCGATGCCGCCGTCGGCGATCACGTGCACGTACCGACCGCCGGTCTCGTCGAGGTAGTCGCGGCGGGCCGCCGCGGCGTCGACGATCGCGGTCGCCATCGGCACCCCGACCCCCAGCACCTCGTCGGTGGTGGTGGAGGTGGACTGCCCGTACCCGACGATGACGCCGGCGGCGCCGGTGCGCATCAGGTGCAGCGCGGTGCGGTAGTCCCCCACCCCGCCGGCGACGACCGGGACGTCCAGCTCGGCGATGAAGTCCTTGAGGTTGAGCGGCTCGCCGTCCGAGACGTGCTCGGCGGAGATGATCGTGCCCTGCACGATGAGGATCTCGACGCCCGCGGCGAGCAGCGCCGGGGTGAGCTCACGGGCGCGCTGCGGGCTGACCCGTGCCGCCACCGTGTGCGAGCCGTCGCGCAGCGGGCGCAGCGCCTCGGTGATCAGGTCCTGCTGGATGGGGGCCTGGTGCAGCTCCTGCAGCAGCGCCACCGCGGAGTCCGGCTCGTCGCCGGTCGCCGCCGCGACGACACGCTCCAGCGCGCCCTTCGGGTCGGCGTGCCGGGCCCACAGGCCTTCGGCGTTCAGCACCCCCAGCCCGCCGAGCTCGCTGATCCGCACCGCCGAGTCCGGCGACACCACCGCGTCGGTGGGGTGGGTCATCAGCGGGATGTCGAAGCGGTAGGCGTCGAGCTGCCAGGCCGTCGAGACGGCCTTCGAGCTGCGGGTCCGCCGCGACGGGACGATCTCGATCTGGTCGAGGTCGTAGGCACGACGGGCCTCCCGGCCCATCCCGATCTCCACGAGGTCACGCACGGGCACCACCCTAAGCGGCGCTGCTCAGGATGGTGCTGGGGCCCCCGTGACTACCGGGCGGCGTAGTTCGGGGCCTCGACGGTCATCGTGATGTCGTGCGGGTGGCTCTCCTTGAGACCGGCCGCGGTGATCCGCACCAGGCGCGCCTGCTGCAGGTCCGGAATGGTCTGCGCGCCGACGTAGCCCATGCCCGAGCGCAGCCCGCCGCCGAGCTGGTGCACCACCGAGGACAGCGGCCCGCGGAACGGGATCCGGCCCTCGATGCCCTCGGGGACGAGCTTGTCCTCGCTGAGCACGTCGTCCTGGGCGTAGCGGTCCTTGGAGTAGGACCGGCCCGCGGCACCGGCACGGCCCTGCATGGCGCCGAGCGAGCCCATCCCGCGGTAGGTCTTGAACTGCTTGCCCCCGACGAGGACCACCTCACCCGGCGACTCCGCGGTGCCGGCCAGCAGCGAGCCCAGCATGACCGTCGACGCGCCGGCCGCGATGGCCTTGGCGACGTCACCGGAGTACTGGATGCCGCCGTCGCCGATGACCGGGACGCCGGCCGGGGCGCACGCCCGGGTGGCCTCGTAGATCGCGGTGATCTGCGGGGCGCCGACCCCGGCGACGACGCGGGTGGTGCAGATCGAGCCCGGCCCGACGCCGACCTTCACCGCGTCCGCGCCCGCCTCGACGAGCGCCCTGGCGCCCTCGTAGGTGGCGACGTTGCCGCCGACGACGTCGACGTGGTCGCCGACCTCGGCGCGCAGCTTCGCGACGGTCTCCAGCACCCGGCGGGAGTGGCCGTGCGCGGTGTCGACCATCAGGACGTCCACACCGGCCTCGACGAGCTGCATCGAGCGGGCGTAGGCGTCGTCGCCGACCCCGACCGCGGCGGCGACGACGAGCCGCCCGTCCGGGTCCTTGGTCGCCAGCGGGTACTGCTCGGTCTTGTTGAAGTCCTTGATCGTGATGAGGCCGCGCAGCATGTCGTCGCCGTCGACGATGGGCAGCTTCTCCAGCTTGTGCCGGCGCAGCAGGCCCAGCGCGGCCTCCGCGGTGACGCCGACCTTGGCCGTCACCAGGGGCGCGCGGGTCATGACCTCCGACACGGGCCGGTCGGTGTCGACCTCGTAGCGCATGTCGCGGTTGGTGATGATCCCCACCAGCCGGCCGGTCTCGTCGGTCACCGGCACACCGGAGATCCGGAACTTGGCGCACAGGGCGTCGACGTCGGCCAGCGTCGCGTCGGGGCTGCAGGTCACCGGGTCGGTCACCATGCCGGCCTCGGACCGCTTCACGACCTCGGCCTGGGCCGCCTGTGCGTCCGGGGAGAGGTTGCGGTGCAGCACGCCGAGACCGCCGGCGCGGGCCATCGCGATGGCCATCCGGGACTCGGTGACGGTGTCCATCGGGGACGAGACCAGCGGCACCTGGACCCGCACCCGGCGGGTCACCTGGCTCGACGTGTCGGCCGAGCTGGGGATCACGTCCGACTCGGCGGGCAGCAGCAGCACGTCGTCGAAGGTCAGTCCGAGCATCGCGAACTTGTCCGGCAGGCCGCCCATCTCGCTCGTCATCTCTCCGGGGCTCCTCTTGCGGTCGAAGCAGTGTTGTCGAGGCGGTGCGGTCGACGCTGACGGCGGGCTCCCGCCGCAGGCCGCCATCGTACGTCCACCACCCCGGGGTGGGCCGGGGCCCGACCCCCCTGCACCGGTACCGTGTACGCCGTGTCACCAGAGGCGCTGCCACCGGACCCGTTCGCCGGAGACCCGGATGACCCTGCGCTCTCGATGCAGGCCTATGACGACCGTGGTGACGGCCCGTGGCCGGGTTCCGGTGACTCCGATGTCCCCCCGTTGAACGAGACCGATCGCGGCGAGATCCTGGCCGACCTGGCGGACCTGGCCGTGTACCAGGCGCTGCTGGCGGGCCGTGGCGTCCGCGGGATCGTCGTCGACTGCGTGGACTGCGGCGAACAGCACTTCCACGAGTGGAACCTGCTGCGCGCGAGCCTGCAGCAGCTGCTCGACGAGGGCCGGATGCGGCCGCACGAGCCGGCCTACGACCCGGACCCGGCGTACTACGTCACGTGGGAGTACTGCCGCGGGTACGCCGACGCGACCCTCGCCGACTGAGCGCGGCACCCCGGAGACACACGACGGGCCCCGGAGGAGATCCTCCGGGGCCCGTCGCCGTGCTGCGTGTCGGACCGCGTCAGTTCGGTGTGCTGCTCACCGCACCGGTCGTCGTCGACGACGGCGGGGCCGTGGTGTCGTCCGACGGGTCGGCCTGCCCCTCCCCGGCCGCGGTGGGCCGGGTCGTGGGCGCCGTCGTCGGGGTCGTCGGGTCCGCCTGGCCCTCCGTCGTCGGCGAGGTCTCCGACGGCGACGGCGACGTCGTGGGCGAGGTCTCACCCGGCCCGGTCAGCACGGACGGGTCGGTGGTGCCCTCCGGGGAGGTCGGGCCGCCCGGGGTGGTCTCGCCCTGCGTCGGACGCGGGTCCGGCGCCGGGGTGTCCTCGTCGCCCTCGGAGACCGGGGGCGGCGGGGCCGGGGTCCCGTCGCGCAGCGGCGACCGCGGGTCGGTCGGCGTGCCCGGCGGGGTCTCGGCGACCTTCTGGCTCAGGAAGCGGTTCTGCTGCTCGAAGTCGTTGCGCAGGTCGGGCGCGGTGCGGTCCACCAGCGGTCCGAGAGCGGCGAGTTCCTGCTGCGCACCGACGGTGTCCCCGGCGGCGAGCTTGGCGTTGACCCGCTCGATGCCCTCGCGCAGCGTGGTCGCGGCCTGCACCTGTTCGGCGCGCTCGCTGTAGAGCACCCGGGAGACACCCCACAGGGCGTCGCCCGGCTCGGCCTCGTGCGCGCTGATCGAGACGACGGCCAGCGCACACGCCGCGACCGCCGCGGCGGCGACGAGCGGACGCAGGAAGGAGACCTTCCGCGACGGCTTCGCCGGCTGCAGGATCTGCACGGCCTCGTCGGTGTCGAGGAGCTGCGGGATCGGGTCGCGCTCGACCTCGTCCTTCCAGGACGAGAGCATCGCGGTCAGGTGGTCGTCGACGTCGTAGCCGCGACGGCCGGGGCCGGACACGCCGAGCCCGGAGGACAGGGCGTTGATCAGCTCGTCGTCGGCCTGGAGCTCGACGAGGTCGATCGGGCCGTCGTCCTCGACGCCGTCGAGGTCGTCCCACTCGTCGGCGCGGGCGGCGTGCCGCGGCACGGCCGGCTGCGGGACGGTGCGCCCGTCGAACGGCACCGGGTGACCCCGGTGCCCGAGCGGATGCGAGTGGCCGTTGGTGTGGCCGTTGGTACGGGGAGGGCGGGGCTCGCCGAAGCGGCCACGCGTCACCGGTGCGGGCGGGCGCTCCCAGCCCTCACCGGGCGGCGGGGGGAAGCCCGGACCGTGCGGACCCTGGTCACGCATCCCGGACCACCTCCTCACTCATCATCTTCCTCAGCCGGGCCAGCGCCCGGTGCTGGGCGACGCGGACGGCGCCCGGGGTGGAGCCGACGGCTGCCGCGGTCTCCTCCGCGGACAGACCCACGACCACGCGCAACACGATGATCTCCCGATGCTTGTCCGGAAGGATCTCCAGGAGCTTGGACATCTCCTCCGACAGTTCCACCTGCAGGGCCCGGGACTCCGGACCGTCGGACGACTCCATGCGGTCCGGCACGTCGGCCATCGGTTCCGAGCGGTTCCGGGACGCAGCCCGGTGCGCGTCGATGACCTTGTGGGACGCGATGCCGTAGACGAAGGCGAGGAACGGGCGACCCTGCACCCGATACCCCGGCAACGCCGTGAGCACGGCCACGCAGACCTCCTGGGCGACATCGTCCGCCGAGACGGACCCTCGGTCGGTCCCCAGACGGGCGCGGCAGTAGCGCACGACGAGGGGCCGAATCATGGCGAGAACGCGCTCGACCGCGGACCGATCGCCGGCCATGGCCGCTTCGATCCACTCGTCGGGAACGTCTCTTGATTCACTCATCGTGGGGAACCGCCCAGGCGTTACGAGCTTCCAGCAGTGTCATCCGATCGTGGAGGCAACCCGCGTTCGCGCAGGTGGGATCGGCTCGGATCCACCGTATCCGAGCGGGGCTCGCCGACGGGAGTCGCTCCATGTCAGATCAGACGATCGTGCACTGTTCCGGGTTGCGCGGGACCACGCCGGAACACGGCCACGGGGCGGCCACGGTCGGCGAGCGGTTCGTCACCCACCGCAGATTTGCGGTCACCGGACGCAGTGAAGATCGTCCGCGCCCGATCACCGGCCGTGGACCGCCCGGCGCGAGTCGCGTCCGGTTCGGCGCGGAGTCCGGACGGGTCGCCGCCGGGGCCGCGGGGCTGCGGCGACGCATGTGACACCAGGGACGAGGGGGACGCCGGAGGACGATTCCCGGCGTCCCCCCGACCGCTCGTCGGACGAGGACCGATCGGAGGCGGACGGTTACGGCGTCCGGCGGATCCGTCGTCGGCCTCGCCCGGGGCGGCCGTGCGCCCCGGCAGGGTCCGGTCGCGGGGAGCACGACCGGCGTCCCGTCACCGGGGCGCCGGACCGGCCGGAGCCGGTCGGGGCGGGGGTCCCGGGCGTGGTGTCCCGGGTGCGGGCCGCGGGGTCTGCAGCGGCCCGGGTGCGTGGGCCGGACACGGGGATGTCCGGGCGTGGAGCCGGACCGCGGGGGTCGGTCCGGCTCACGATGCCCACCCGCGGGCGAGTGGGTGGAGCGGCCGGTTCGGGGTCGGTCGCTCGGTGGTGCGTTCTCGTGCCGTTCCGGGTGGGGCCCCGGTCAGGACACCAGGCCGCGCCGGAAGCCGTGGGCCACGGCCTGTGCGCGGTCACGGACGCCGAGCTTGCGGAACAGCCGGCGGGCGTGGGTCTTCACGGTGTCCTCGGAGAGGTAGAGCTCGCGGCCGATCTGGCCGTTGCTCTTGCCCTGGCTCATCCCGCGCAGCACCTGGAGCTCGCGCTCGGTGAGCTGGACCCCCGGGTCGGTGGGGACGCGCGGGGTCGGCACCGAGGTGCTGGCCAGGGTGTGTGCCAGCGCGGCGACCAGTTCGGGACGCGAGGCGTCCCAGCGCAGGTAACCGCGTGCCCCGCCGGCGATGGCGGCGGCGATGCTGCCGGCGTCGTCCGGGGCTCCGAAGACGATGACGTTGGCCTGCGGGTGGGCGGCCACCAGTCGCCGGGTGGCCTCCACCCCGGTGGGCACAGCACGCTGCGTCCCGACCAGGACGACGTCGACGGACTGGCGGGCGTAGCGGGCGAGGAGCTCGTCCCCGTGGGCGACGCAGTCGATGCGCTGGACCCCCGGGACCGCGGACATGACGCGAGTCAGTCCCTCGCGGACGCTGCGACGATCGTCGCAGATGAGTACCGTCGTCACGACGATTCCTTCCTGCAGCTTCCTGCAGCCGGGTGATTCATCACCCTCCGAATCGGCGGGTGACACTCTCACCTTGACACGGTCGGGGCGATTTTGTGCCCTCCGTTCGGCGCTCTGACCCACGTGCATCAGCGTCATGTGGGTGAAGCGTCGCCGAATGGAGTAATCCGTACGGTACATCGTCCGGGCCCGGCTCCGGGCACTACTCCCGCAGCAGTTCTCGCCCGCTACGGTCACTTCGCGTATAGAGGACGCTCACCGTGTGCAACACCGCATGTCGGCGACCCTCCGCACCCGCTCGGCGACTGCGCGTATCGAATGGTGACGCTCCGGCGTGTCGCGCTCCGGCGACCGGTCCGGAACCGGCCTCCGGCATCGCCCGATCGGCCCCGCGGCGCCCGCGGTGCGGCCGAGCGGGTACGACATCCGGACCACCTCCGGCCGGGTCCGGTGCCCCGTCCGGCCCCGGTGCCGGCCCGGTGAGGTCGGCCCGGGCGAGCAGCGCAGGGCGGTGCAGCGGTAGCAGTCCGTGTACGAGCGCGTCCGCGGCCACCGCGTCCAGCTCGGCGACGACGTCCGCCCGGACCTGCCCCGCCACCCCGGCGACGACCGCCCGGACCAGGCGGCTCTTGAGCACGTGCCGCGCGGACCCGAGCGCCCGCGCCCCGGCCAGCGCCTCGTCGGCGGCAGCGAGCGCCGCGGCCGGGTCGCCCGCGACCAGCGCGGTCTCCGCGCTCACCCAGCCGTGGCGGACCCGGGTGCGGTGACCGTGCGGGCCGCACCACGGCCCGGCCCGGCGCAGCAGCACGGCGGCGGTCGCCGCGTCCAGGCGGCCGAGCGCGTCGGCGGCGAGCCCGGTCAGCGCGTCGGCGACGGCCGCGGCGCGGTCGAGGCCCCACGGCCCGGGGTCGCCCGGGGTCACCGCGCCCGGCAGCACCAGCCGGAGCGCGGCGCCGTCGAGTGCGGCCGCGGCGCGGTGCCCGCCGAGCTGGCGCAGGTGCGAGGCCCGGGTGACGGTCGCGTGCGCCCGCGGCACGACCCCGGTCGCCGGGTCGCGGCGCACCCCGTCGAGGAGCGCGGCCGCGGCCGCGTAGTGCCCGGAGCCGCCCCGGGCGACGGCGGCCGCCCACCGCAGCTCCGCCGGCCCGTCCGGGCGCGCCGACGCGGCCACCTCCCGGTCCGTCACCGCCCCGGCGAGCAGGGCCCGGACCTCCGCCGACGGCGCCCGCCGTGCACCACCCTGTCGGACGTGCACCATCGTTCACCTCGAATCAGGTTTGCGGCCGCCATGGCCAGGGAATCTGAGCGTCATCAGGTTCGATAGCGAAGGCAGGTGACGAACATGGCGGACATCCGGAGGCTTCCCGGCCCGGTCGCCGACATCTACGACTGGCAGATGGAGGGAGCCTGCCGGGGGATGGACAGCGCGTTCTTCTTCCATCCCGAGGGTGAGCGCGGTCCCGCCCGGGCCCGTCGTGAGACCCGAGCGAAGCAGGTCTGTTCCGAGTGCCCCGTGGTGCAGCAGTGCCGCGAGCACGCGCTGAAGGTGCACGAGCCCTACGGCATCTGGGGCGGCCTGTCCGAGTCCGAGCGGGACGCGATCATCCGCGGTCCGCGCCGCACGCTCAAGGTCGCCGCCGAGGCGACCGTCCAGCCGGTGGAGATTCACACCGCCTAGAGAGCCCCGACCGGCGGGGGCTCCCATCTCCCGCCGGACGGCACACACTTCCTGCCCCGCAACGCACAACGGCGGGCGACCCGAGGGTCGCCCGCCGTCGTCGTGCTCGGACCGGATCAGTGACCGTGACCGTGCCCGTGGCCACCGGCCGGGGCCGGGTCGGCCTTCTCCGGCTTGTCCACCACGGCGCTCTCGGTGGTCAGCACCATGCGCGCGATGGACGCGGCGTTCTCCACCGCCGACCGGGTCACCTTGACCGGGTCGATGACGCCGTCGGCCAGCAGGTCGCCGTAGGAGCGGGTGGCCGAGTTGTACCCGGTCCCCCAGCCGCCCTCGGCGACGCGGGACACGACGATCGCGCCCTCGTCGCCACCGTTCTCGGCGATCCAGAACAGCGGCGCCGACAGTGCCCTGCGGACGATCGCGACACCGGTCGCGGCGTCACCGGTCAGGCCCAGCCCGCCCTCGAGCTCGGCCGCGGCGTGCACCAGCGCGGAACCGCCGCCGGGGACGATGCCCTCCTCGACCGCCGCACGGGTCGCCGCGACGGCGTCCTCGATGCGGTGCTTGCGCTCCTTGAGCGCGGTCTCGGTGGCGGCACCGGCCTTGATGACCGCGACGCCGCCGGAGAGCTTGGCCAGGCGCTCCTGGAGCTTCTCCTTGTCCCAGTCGGAGTCGGACTCCTCGATCTCGCGCTTGAGCTGCGCGACACGACCCTCGACGTCGGCCTTGGAGCCGGCGCCCTCGACGATCGTGGTGGCGTCCTTGGTGACGACGACGCGACGCGCGCGGCCCAGCAGCTCGAGCCCGGCCTCGTTCAGCTTCAGGCCGACCTCGGGGTTGATGACCTGACCGCCGGTGGCGACCGCGAGATCGTCCATGAACGCCTTGCGGCGGTCACCGAAGAACGGCGACTTGACCGCGGCGACCTTGACGGTCTTGCGGATCGAGTTGACGACCAGGGTGGACAGCGCCTCGCCCTCGACGTCCTCGGCGATGATCAGGAGCGGCTTGCCCTCGCCGAGCACCTTCTCCAGCAGCGGCAGCAGGTCCTGGATGGACCCGATCTTGTCGCGGTGCAGCAGGATGTACGGGTCGTCGAGCGCCGCCTCCATGGACTCGGAGTCGGTGACGAAGTACGGCGACAGGTAGCCCTTGTCGAACTGCAGACCCTCGGTGATCTCCAGCTCGGTCGAGAGGGTGGAGCCCTCCTCGACGGTGATCACGCCGTCCTTGCCGACGGTGTTGATCGCCTGGGCGATCAGGTCGCCGATCTCCTGCTCGCGCGAGGCGATGGCGCCGACCTGCGCGATGTGGCTCTTGGCGTCGACCGGGGTGGCCTTCGCCAGCAGCACCTCGGAGACCTTGGCCGAGGCCGCGGCGATGCCCTGGCCCAGCGCGAACGGCGCCGCACCGGCGGCCACGTTGCGCAGACCCTCCTTGACCAGCGCCTGGGCCAGCACGGTGGCGGTGGTGGTGCCGTCACCCGCGACGTCGTTGGTCTTGGTCGCGACGGTCTTCGCCAGCTGCGCGCCGAGGTTCTCGTACGGGTCCTCGAGGTCGACCTCACGGGCGATGGTGACGCCGTCGTTGGTGACGGTCGGGCCGCCGAACTTCTTGTCGATGACGACGTGCCGGCCGCGCGGGCCGAGCGTCACCTTCACCGCGTCGGCGAGCTGGTTCACGCCGCGCTCGAGCGCGCGACGGGTCTCCTCGTCGAAGCTGATCTGCTTCGCCATGTCTTGTTCTCGCTGCCTCTCGGGATACTCGGGTTCTCGGGGGAGAGACGCGACCGCCCCGGTGCGGGCCACCCGTGAGGGTGGACCACCCGGGGCGGTACGTCAGGCGGTGCCTCGCGTCAGTTGACGACGGCCAGCACGTCGCGCGCGGAGAGGATCAGGTACTCCTCGCCGTTGTACTTGACCTCGGTGCCGCCGTACTTCGAGTAGATGACGACGTCGCCGACGGCCACGTCGAGCGGGACGCGGTTGCCGTTGTCGTCCACCCGGCCCGGGCCGACGGCCAGGACCTTGCCCTCCTGGGGCTTCTCCTTGGCGGTGTCCGGGATGACGATGCCGGAGGCGGTGGTGGTCTCCGCCTCGCTGGCCTGGACGACGAGCTTGTCCTCGAGCGGCTTGATGTTCGCCACGACGATGACCTCCCCTTCCTGGGGTGAATCCGGTGTCACGGGTTCTCTAGCGGTGTCAGCAGCGCGCACGTGGCGACTCCCGCCCCGCCGTCGCGGGTGCCGGGGCGGAGGTCGTCCGCCGCGCGCGTTGGCACTCTATCCATGAGAGTGCCAGAAGCCGAGCGGGGGCTCAACCGCGCCGTTCGGGCGTGTCGGGAGTTCCCGGTCGTCGCCCGTTGTTCACGTGCTCGTCGCCCGGCGGCCCGGTGTCACTCGATCGGGAGCGTTGCACTGCACATCGTGGTCACCTCCCGCCGTTCGCTGCTGCGCGCCGGACTCACCGCCGCCGCCGTCACCGCCGCCGCACCCCTGCTGCCCGGCGCCGCCGCCGCGGCGCCCGGACCCGCACCGGCCCGGCCGCCGGGCGACCCGTTCGGGCTCGGCGTCGCCTCCGGGGAACCCGATCCGAGCTCGGTCGTGCTGTGGACCCGGCTCGCCACCGACCCCGTCGCCGAGGACGGCCTGGGCGGGCTCGGGAACCGCGCCACCGACGTCGAGTGGGAGGTCGCCGACGACGAGCGCTTCACGCGGGTCGTGCGTCGCGGCCGGGTCCGCACCGGGCCGGACGCGGGTCACAGCGTGCACGTCGAGGTGCCGGGCCTGCGCCCCGGCCGGGACTACCACTACCGCTTCCGCGTGGGCCGCACCGTCTCCGACGCCGGCCGCACCCGGACCGCGCCCCCGCCGGCGTCGATGACGCCGGTGCACATGGCCTTCACCTCCTGCTCCCAGTTCGAGCACGGGTGGTTCACCGCGTACCGGCGGATGGCCGAGGAGCGCCCGGACGTGCTGCTGCACCTGGGCGACTACATCTACGAGTACCCGGCGGAGGACTACGTCGCGCCCGGCGGGAACGTGCGCGACCACGCCGGCCCGGAGACGACGACGCCGGCCGGCTACCGGCAGCGCCTGGCCCAGTACCACGCCGACCCCGACCTGCAGGCCGCGCACGCGGCCGCGCCCTGGCTCGTCGTGTTCGACGACCACGAGGTCGAGAACAACTGGGCCGGCGACGTGCGGGAGCTCCCGCTCGACCCGCCCGGGGACTTCACCGCCCGCAAGGCCGCCGCGTTCCGCGCCTACTGGGAGAACATGCCGCTGCGCGCCGCCCAGCGCCCCCGCGGCGCCGCCATGCGGCTGTACCGCCGCGTCGGCTGGGGCGGGCTGGTCAGCTTCCACATGCTCGACACCCGCCAGTACCGCGGCGACCAGCCCTGCGGGGACACCTTCCGCAGCGACTGCGCGGAACGCACCGACCCGGCCCGCTCGCTGCCCGGTTCGGCGCAGGAACGCTGGATCGCCGACGGCTTCGCCCGCTCCCGCGCCCGCTGGGACGTGCTGGGCCAGCAGGTGTTCTTCTCCCAGGTCGACTTCACCCCGGGCGCCGGGCGCGGCTTCAACCCCGACGCGTGGGACGGCTACCCCGGCTCCCGGGACCGCGTCGTCGACTCCTGGACCGCGGCCACACGGCGCGGCGGCGCACGCAACCTCGTCGTGCTCACCGGCGATGTGCACGCGCACTGGGGCGCCGACGTGAAGCGCCGCTTCGACGACCCCGCCTCGCCGGTGGTCGGGACCGAGCTGGTGTCCAGCTCGATCACCTCGGGCGGCGACGGCTCGGAGAAGCAGAACGGCTCCGACGCCGTCCTCGCCGACAATCCGCACATCCGGTTCCACAACAACCGCCGCGGCTACGTCAGCACCCGGTTCACCGCGGACCGGATGGAGGCCGAGTTCAAGGTGGTGCCGTTCGTGAGCCGGCCGGGCGCCCCGGTGCAGACCCGCGGACGGTTCGTGACCGAGGACCGTCGGCCGGGCCTGCGACCGCTGTAGCGGAGTAGGTTCGGACGCGTGGCTGACCTGGTTCTCGGCGCGAACGTCTTCGGCTGGACGGCGGACAGGGAGACCTCGTTCGCCGTCCTCGACGCGTTCGTCGCCGCCGGCGGACGGATGATCGACACCGCGGACTCCTACATGTGGCGCGCACCGGGGAACTCCGGCGGCGAGTCCGAGACGATCCTCGGCGAGTGGATGACCGCCCGCGGCAACCGCGACGCGCTGCACCTCGCGACGAAGGTCGGCGCCCTGCCCGGCCGCGAGGGCCTGTCGGCGGAGAACGTGGCGGCCGCGGCGCGGGACTCGCTGCGCCGCCTGGGCACCGACCGGATCGACCTCTACTACGCCCACCGCGACGACGAGGCGACCGCGCAGGAGGAGACCCTCGACGCGTTCGACGCCCTGGTCCGCGAGGGGCTGGTCCGCGAGGTCGGCGCGTCGAACTTCTCCCCGGAGCGGCTGCGGTCGGCACTGGAGATCTCCGCACGCGACGGGCTGACCGCGTTCAGCGCCGTCCAGCCGCACTACAACCTCATGGAGCGCGACGCCTTCGAGGCGGGTCTGGCCCCGCTCGCCGAGTCGGAGAAGCTGGCCGTCCACCCGTACTACGGGCTGGCCAAGGGCTTCCTGACCGGCAAGTACCGGCCCGACTCCCCCGCCCCGGAGGGCCCGCGCGCCGAGGGCGCGGCGGCGTACCTGGACTCCCGCGGCCGCGCCGTGCTGGCCGGGCTCGACGAGATCTCCGCCGGCTACGGCGTCCCGGTCCCGGCGGTCGCCCTGACCTGGCTGGCCGCGCAGCCCGCGGTGACCGCGCCGATCGCGAGCGCACGCACCGTCGATCAGCTGGAACAGCTGCTGCCGATGCTCACCCTGGAACTGACCGACGACGAGTTGCGCCTGCTGTCCTACCTGTCCGCGACGTCCTGAGCGGCCTTCCGCACGCGGTCGCGGCGCATCGTGTGCGCGTCGGCCATCGACGGCCGGTAGTAGCGCCTGCGCAGCCCGACCACGGTGAACCCGTGGCTCTCGTACAGCGTGCGGGCCGGGACGTTGTCGGTGCGCACCTCCAGGAACACCGTGGCCGCCAGCTCGTCGGCGACGGCGAGCAGACCCCGCAGCAGCGCGCGGCCGATGCCGTGGCCCTGCCACGCCGGGTCGACGCCGATCGTGTGCACCTCCGCCTCGGCCATCGGCGGCCCGGCGACGACGGCGAGCCCGGCGTAGCCGACCAGCTCGTCACCGGCGCGGGCGGCGAGGTAGAGCTGGCCGGAGGAGACGGCGTCGCGGAAGGCCTGCGCGCTCCACGGGTCGTCCCCGGGGAACAGGATCTCCTCCAGCTCCGCGCAGCGCGCCGCGTCGGCCCGGTACAGCGGGCCCAGCGAGACGGTGGCGTTCACGCGGTGACGCGCTTGCGGCCGGTCGGCGGGGCGGCGTCGGGGCGGCGCAGGTAGAGCGGCTCGACCGGGGCGGGGGCCCGGCCGGCGAGCAGGTCCGCCGCGGCGACGCCGACCAGCCCGTCGACGGTCGGGGCGCCGGGGCCGCCGATCTCGCGGCCGAGCCGCCGGGCGAACGCCGGATCGCCGACCACGGTGCCGATCGCCAGCTCGTCCAGGCGCGCGGCCAGCGCCTCCGGGGCCTCGACGGCCGGGCCGGTCAGCCTGCGGACCGAGCGGGCGTCGGCGGGGTCGGACGCGTCGTAGGCGGCCCAGTAGACCTCCGTGCGCCGGGCGTCGGTGACGACCAGCAGGTTCCCGCCGGTGTGCAGCCCCCAGGCGAGGGCGTCGTGGGTGACGACGCCGTGCACCGGCACGTCGAGGGCGTGGCCGAGTGCTGTGGCCGAGGCGATCCCGACCCGCAGCCCGGTGAACGGGCCCGGACCGGCACCGACGACCACCGCCCCGACCTCGGCGAGCGCGTGGCCCGCCTCGGCGCACAGCGCACGGACCGCGGGCATCAGCAGCTCGCCGTGGCGGCGGCCGTCGTGCGCGCGGGCGGCGAGGGTCCGCGGCCCGCCGTCGGGGCCGAGGTCGACGAGACCGGCGGTGACGACGGTCGTCGCGGTGTCGAGGGCCAGTACCAGCACGCCCGCGAGCCTACGGACGCGCGGTGCGGCGCAGCGTCGCGACCCGGGTGTCGTCGTCGCGGCGCTCCAGCGTGATCGTCACCGCGGACCCGGCGAGCCGCTCCGCGACCCCGACCCCCCACTCGACGGCGACGACCGCCCGGTCCAGCTCGGTGTCGAGGTCGAGGTCGTCCAGCTCGGCCGCGACATCGGGTGGTCGGGCCGCCGTGCCGTCTCCGATCAGCCGGTAGGCGTCGACGTGCACCAGGGCCGGGCCGTCGCCCGCGGAGGGGTGCTCGCGGGCGATCACGAAGGTCGGCGAGGCCACCGTGCCGGTCACCCCGAGCCCGCGGGCCAGGCCGCGGACCAGGGCGGTCTTGCCCGCGCCGAGCGGGCCCGCCAGGAGCACGACGTCACCGGCGACCAGCTCGCGCCCGACCGTCTCACCGAAGGCCTCGGTGTCGGCGACGGTCGGCAGCTCGGTGACGACGGCGTCCGCGCCGGGGGCGGGGATCACGGCCGGTCCTTCTTCCGGGACCGGCCGGCCCGGGCAGGGGTGCGGCTGCCCCGGCGGACCCGGCCCGCGCTGCGCAGCAGGCCCTGCAGCGCGCCGCCCGCCTCGGCCTGCTCGTCGTCGGTCGTGTCGGTGAGCTGCGGCGGGCGCTTGGCCCGCAGCCCGCCGCCCGCGGTGCGCTCGGTGGTGCGGGCGATCAGCGCGTCGAGCTCGGCGTCGACGACCTCGGGCTGCTCCAGCATCGGCATGTGCCCGACCCCGGGCAGGCGCACCAGCCGGGCGGTCGGGATCGCCTCGGCGATGACCTCGCTGTGCCGCCACGGGATGATGCGGTCGCCGTCGCCGGCCAGGACGAGCACCTCGCAGCCGGACAGGCCGGGCAGCGCCGCGAGCCGGTCGTGGGTGCCGAGGGTGCCGACGAAGTCGGTGAGCGCGCCGACGGCGTTCGAGTCGATCATCGTGTCGACGAGGTCGACCATCCGCGGGTCGACCTGGCGGTCGCCGTAGGCGAAGCGCTTGGTGAACGCCCAGATGATGTCGCCCAGTGCGCGCCGGCCCGTCTCGACCAGGCCGGGCTGCCACGCGGCGAGCCCGCCGAGGGCCCGGATGACCGGGTTGCGCCGAGACAGGAACGTGCCCGGCAGCCCGGAGGACGCCATCTCCCCCGCCGAGGTCGACACGAGCGCCACGCCGGCGACGCGCTCGTGGAACAGCTCCGGGTGCTGCTCGGCCAGCGCCATCACGGTCATGCCGCCCATCGAGTGCGACACCAGCACCAGCGGCTCCTCGGGGGCCAGCGCGCGGATGACGGCGTCGAGGTCGCGGCCGAGCTGGTCGATCGTGCAGGAGTCCGCGGGCGCCCGCTCGGAGCGGCCGTGGCTGCGCTGGTCGTAGAGCACCATCCGCACCGACGGGCCGGTCAGCCCGGCCAGGTGCGGCCGCTGCTCGGACCAGGTGCGCCGGTCCAGGGCGAATCCGTGCACCAGCACCACCGTCAGCGCGTGCTCCGAGCCGTCGGCCGGGGCGACCACCTCGCAGGCGATGCGGACGCCGTCGTCGGCCATCACCGACATCTCCTCGCCGACGGTGCCCGGCGGCGTCCCGGCGTGCGCGGACATCTCGGTGGCCAGGCTGCGCCGGGTGGCGGCGATCTTGCGTCGCTGCGCGGCGACGCCGACCCCGGCCGCGGCGCCCGCCGCGCCGACCACACCGCCCGCGATCCCGGCGACGGTCCATCCCCTGCGGCTCATGCGACTCCCCCGCGCCCGTCGGACACCGTGCGGCGCACCCGCCCCCGGATGCCCGTGACGATCTCGTAGTGGATGGTGCCCAGCTCGTCGGCCCACTCGCGGGCCGTCGGTCCGCCGTCGGCGCCGGTGCCGAACAGCTCGACCGGGTCGCCGATCGCGACCGGCAGTACCCCGGGCCGCCCGCAGTCGACGACGAACTGGTCCATGCAGACCCGTCCGGCGACCGGCCGGACGGTGCCGCCGATCCGCACGCGCATCCGGCCACCGTCGTTGAGCCGGCGCGGGACGCCGTCGGCGTAGCCCAGCGGCACCAGTGCCAGCGTGCGCGGTTCGCGGGCGACCCACTCGTGGCCGTAGGACACGCCCTCGCCCGCCTCGACGGTCTTGGTGAGCGCGACCCGGCCGCGGAGCGTCATCGCCGGGCGCAGCGGGCTGTCGGCGGGGCGGGCGATCGGGTCGAGCCCGTAGACGGCGATCCCCGGCCGGACGACGTCGAGGTGCAGGTCGGGGCGGGTCATCAGGCCCGCCGAGTTGCACAGGTGCAGCTGCGGGGCGAACCCGCGGTCCCGGGCGAGCGCGGCGGCGGCGTGCAGCCGCGCGGCCTGGCTGTCGACGGCGGGCTGGCCCGGCTCGTCGGCGGCGGCCAGGTGCGACCACACGGCCACGACCTCGCAGGTGCCGTCGGCGACGCCCTGGGAGACGTCGTCGAGCAGGGCGGGCCACTCGCCGGGCGGGCAGCCGTTGCGCGACAGCCCGGTGTCGGCCTTGAGGTGCAGCCGGACCCGGCGGCCCGCGGCGCGGGCACCGGCCAGCACCGCGGCGAGGTGCACGCGGCCGGACACCGACAGCTCCACCCCCGCGGCGACGGCGGCGGCGAAGTCGGCGTCGGGCAGGTGCAGCCAGGACAGCAGCGGCGCGTCGACGCCGTCGGCCCGCAGCGCGAGCGCCTCCTCCAGGGTGGCGACGCCGAGCCGGGTCGCCCCGGCCGACAGCGCCGCCCGTGCGACGGCGGCGGCGCCGTGGCCGTAGCCGTCGGCCTTGACCACGACCATGGTCTCGGCCACGGACGCGAGACCCGACAGGTACCGGGTGTTGTGCCGGACGGCGTCGAGGTCGACCACCGCCTCGGCCGCCGGTGCGCCCGGTCCGGGCCGGGGCCGCGGACCGGGTGCGGGGTCGGTCGTGGGTAGCACGGCCCCGATCATCGCATCCCGGTCCGTGGCGGCCCGGTCCTGAGCCCGGCTCAGTCGGTCCCGGCCTCCATCGCGGCGCGGTCGAGGGACTCCTCGGCCTGCTCGGCGTCGGGGTCCGACGGCGTCGCGGTGATCTCCGCCGCACGCCCGGCCTCGATCTCGCCGACGAAGGTGCCGAACTCGCCGCCGAGCATCCCGGTGGCCGAGTACTGCTCCAGCTTGGCGCGGGAGTCGGCCAGGTCCAGGTTGCGCAGGGTGAGCTGGCCGATGCGGTCGCCCGGGGTGAACGGGGCGTCCTCGACGCGCTCCATCGAGAGCCGGTCCTCGGCGTAGGCCAGGGCGGGGCCGCGGGTGTCGAGCACCGACCAGTCGTTGCCGCGGCGCAGCCGCAGCGTGACCGACCCGGTGACCGCGTTGCCGACCCAGCGGGTCAGGGACTCGCGCAGCATCAGCGACTGCGGCTCCAGCCAGCGACCCTCGTAGAGGAGCCTGCCGAGCCGGCGGCCCTGCTCCTCGTAGGCCGACAGCGAGTCGTGGTTGTGGATCGCCGACACGAGCCGCTCGTAGGTGACGAACAGCAGCGCCATCGCCGGGGCCTCGTAGATGCCGCGGCTCTTGGCCTCGATGATCCGGTTCTCGATCTGGTCGGTCATGCCCAGGCCGTGCCGGCCACCGATCCGGTTGGCCTCGGTGACCAGCGCGACCGGGTCGTCGTAGCGGGTGCCGTTGATCGCGACGGGGCGACCGGACTCCCACTCGACGGTGACGTCCTCGGTCTCGACCGCGACCGCCGGGTCCCAGAACCGCACGCCCATGATCGGCTCGACGATCTCGATCGAGGTGTCGAGGTGCTCGAGCCTCTTGGCCTCGTGGGTGGCGCCCCAGATGTTGGCGTCGGTCGAGTACGCCTTCTCCGCGGAGTCCCGGTAGGGCAGCTCCCGCTCGCCCAGCCAGGCGCTCATCTCCGCGCGGCCGCCGAGCTGGTCGACGAACGCCTCGTCCAGCCACGGCTTGTAGATCCGCAGGGCGGGGTTGGCGAGCAGGCCGTAGCGGTAGAACCGCTCGATGTCGTTGCCCTTGAAGGTCGAGCCGTCGCCCCAGATGGAGACGCCGTCGTCGGCCATGGCGCGGACCAGCAGGGTGCCGGTGACGGCGCGGCCGATCGGGGTGGTGTTGAAGTAGGGCATCCCGCCGGCGCGGATGTGGAAGGCGCCGCAGGCGATCGCGGCGATGCCCTCGTCGACCAGTGCACGACGGCAGTCGACGACGCGGGCGGCCTCGGCGCCGTACTCCAGCGCACGCTCGCGGACGGCGACGAGGTCGGGCTCGTCGGGCTGTCCGAGGTCGGCGGTGTAGGCGTAGGGGACCGCGCCGTTCTCGCGCATCCAGGCGACGGCGACGGAGGTGTCGAGGCCACCGGAGAAGGCGATGCCGACGCGCTCGCCGACGGGGAGGCTGGTCAGGATCTTCGGCACGCGCGGAACGCTAACAACCCGCTCCCGGCGCAGGTCCGCCGGTGTGCCGCTTCAGTGCCCCGACGCCGCCGACCGGACCGACCGCAGCGCGACCGGGATCGCCGCCTGCATCGCCGACGCCGGTGCCGGGACCGGCGGCAGCCCGTGCTCCCGGGCGGCCGCCGTCGCGGCGCGGGCGTGCACCAGCGTCGCGCAGCCCGCCGCCCACCACGGGTCCAGCCCGGCGGCCAGCAGCGCGCCGATCATGCCGGTGAGCACGTCGCCGGAGCCCGCGGTGGCGGCCCAGGAGTCCGCGGCCGGGTCGACCAGCACCCGTCCGTCCGGTGCGGCGACGACGGTCGCGTTCCCCTTCAGCAGCACCGTCACCCCGAGGTCGGCGGCGGCGCGGCGGGCGGCGCCGATCCGGTCGGGCCCGACCTCGCCCGCGATCCGGGCGAACTCCCCCGCGTGCGGGGTGAGCACGACGGGCTCGCCGTGGATGCGCACCCGCAGGTGGGCGTCCTGTGCGAGCAGGGTGATCGCGTCGGCGTCGAGGCAGAGCGGCACCCCGCGGTCCAGCGCCTCCTCCAGCACCGCCCGGCCCTGCCCGCCGGTGCCCAGCCCCGGCCCGACCGCCCAGGCCTGGGTGCGGCCCGCGTCGGTGATGTCGCCGGTGGCGACGATCTCCGGCCAGTGCCTGCGGACCTCGTCGGCGGCGGACCCGGCGAAGCGGACCATCCCGGAGGTGGCCAGGGCCGCGGCCCCCGCGGCGAGGACGGCGGCGCCGGGGTAGGTGGCCGACCCGGCGGCGATCCCGACGACGCCCTGGCTGTACTTGTCGTCGTCGGGTCCCGGGACCGGCCAGCGGGCACCGACGTCGCCGTCGGACAGCACCCGCGCGTGCGGCTCGATCCCCTCGAGGAACGGCCCGAGCCCGAAGTCCACCAGCCGCACCGGGCCGCAGAGCGGGGCGGCGAGGGCGTGCACCGGCTTGCGGCAGCCGAAGGTGACCGTCAGCGCGGCGCGGACGTGCGGCCCGTCGGTCGCCCCGGTGTCGCAGTCGACACCCGAGGGCAGGTCGCAGGCCACGATCGGCACACCCGCCCCGTCGGCGGCGGCGACCAGCTCCGGGGCCGGGTCGCGCAGCGCACCGCGCCCGGAGATGCCGACGATCCCGTCGACGACGACGTCCGCCCCCGCCACCAGCGCCCGCGCCGGGTCGAGCGCGCCGGCGGCCGGGGTGCCGGTGCCGGTCCTGTCGCCGGGGCCGGTCCCGGGGTCGCTGCCGGTGCCGGTGTCGCCGCCCGCGGCGGGGCCGGAGCCTGCGGCCGGGCCGGGCGGGTGCAGGGCCAGCACCCGCCCGCGGGCGGCGCGCAGCGCGGCGAGGCCCGCCGGGTGCGCACGGGCCGGCGCCAGCAGCACCGCGGTGACGTGCGCGCCCCGGCGGCGCAGCTCGGCACCGGCCCACAGGGCGTCGCCGCCGTTGTCGCCCGCCCCGACGAGCAGCACCACCCGGCGGCCGTAGGTCGCGCCGAGGAACTCCCGCACGTGGTGCGCGAGCCCCGCCGCGGCCCGGCGCATCAGCACCCCGTCGCCGACGGTGCGCATCATGGCCGCCTCGGCCGCCCGTACCTGGTCCGCGGTGTGGAGCCCGTGCATGGCCGCGAGGCTAGCGCCGGGCGACCATGATCGACGGTTGTGGAGCGGGACGCCCGCGTCGCGGACGCTCCGCTCCACGACCGGTGATCACTCGACGGTGACCGACTTCGCCAGGTTGCGGGGCTTGTCGACGTCGTAGCCGCGGGCCCGGGCGATCTCGGCCGCGATGACCTGCAGCGGGATCGTCGCGACCAGCGGCTGCAGCAGCGTCGGCACCGCGGGCAGCTCGAAGAGGTGGTCGGCGAACGGGCGCACGGTCTCGTCGCCGGTCTCGGCGAGGACCACGGTCCGCGCCCCGCGCGCCTTGATCTCCTGGATGTTGGACAGCAGCTTGGAGTGCAGGACCGCGCGCCCCTTCGGCGACGGCATCACCACCACGACCGGCAGCCCGTCCTCGATCAGCGCGATCGGGCCGTGCTTGAGCTCGCCCGCCGCGAAGGCCTCGGCGTGCATGTAGGCGAGCTCCTTGAGCTTGAGCGCGCCCTCCAGCGCCACCGGGTAGCCGACGTGGCGGCCGAGGAACAGCACCGCCTTCGACGGCGCCAGCTCCTGCCCGAGCGCACGGGCCTCGCCGAGGGACTCCAGCACCTCGGCGACGGCCGCCGGGATCGCCTCCAACGCCTCGTACTCGCGGACGACCTCGTCGGGGTACTTGGTCCCGCGGGCCTGGGCCAGGGCCAGGCCGATAAGGTAGTTCGCCGCGACCTGGGCGGTGAACGTCTTGGTCGCGGCGACGCCGATCTCCGGACCCGCGTGGGTGTAGATCACCGCGTCGGACTCGCGCGGGATCTGCGCCCCGTTGGTGTTGCAGATGGCCAGCACCCGCGCCTTCTGCTCCTTCGCGTGGCGCAGCGCCTCCAGGGTGTCGGCGGTCTCGCCGGACTGGGAGATCGCGACGACCAGCGTCGAGCGGTCCAGCACCGGGTCGCGGTAGCGGAACTCGCTGGCCAGCTCGATCTCGACCGGGATCCGGGTCCAGTGCTCGATCGCGTACTTCGCGAGCAGCCCGGAGTGGTAGGCGGTGCCGCAGGCGACGACGAAGACCTTGTCGACGTCGCGCAGGTCCTGGTCGGTCAGACGCTGCTCGTCGAGGACGATCCGGCCCTCGACGAGGTGCCCGCGCAGGGTGTCGGCGATCGCGGTCGGCTGTTCCTCGATCTCCTTGAGCATGAAGTAGTCGTGGCCGCCCTTCTCGGCGGCGGCGAGGTCCCAGGTCACCTCGAACGGGTTGACCCCGACCGGCTCACCGTGGAAGTCGGTGACGTCGTAGCCGTCGCGGGTGATCGTCACGACCTGGTCCTGGCCGAGCTCGACGGCGTCGCGGGTGAACTCGATGAACGCCGCGACGTCGGAGGCCAGGAACGTCTCCCCCTCGCCGATGCCGAGCACCAGCGGCGAGTTGCGGCGGGCGGCGACGATCCGCTCCGGCTCGTCGGCGTGCGTCACGACCAGGGTGAACGCGCCCTCCAGCCGGCGGGCGACGGCGCGGACCGACGCGGGCAGATCGCCCTTCGTCGGGCCGTCGGCGTGGGCCAGCGCCACCAGGTGCGCGGCGGTCTCGGTGTCGGTGTCGGACTCCGCCCAGATGCCACGGGCCTCCAGCTCGGCGCGCAGCTCCAGGAAGTTCTCGATGATGCCGTTGTGGACGACCGCGACCTTGCCGTCGCTGCTGCGGTGCGGGTGGGCGTTGCGGTCGGTGGGCGGGCCGTGCGTGGCCCACCGCGTGTGCCCGATGCCCGAGGTCCCGGTGAACCGGTCGCGACCGATCTCCTCGAGGCGTGCCTCCAGGTTGGCCAGGGCTCCGGCCTTGCGCTCGACCAGCAGCTCACCGCCGTCCGGCAGCGCGACGCCGGCGGAGTCGTAACCGCGGTACTCCAGTCGTCGCAGGCCGCCGAGGACGACGTCGAGTGCGGACCGATGACCGACGTAACCGACGATGCCACACATACGGATGAGCGTATCGACGCCCGGTTGCCGATCTTCCGGCGACGGGGTCGGTCCGGCGCCACGCCGGACGTCCGTGCGAGTCGGGCACGCGGTGACCTGCACCGGTACGGTGCCGACCGTGGCCCGGACCAGCGTGACCCGACCCCCGTCGATGAAGGGGGCCAAGGACGCCCTCGGTGTGCTGTCGCGTCCGGGGCCGAACCCGGTGAAGCACGGCGACCTGGGACTGATCGGTCTGCCGGGCATCGTCTACACCCCCGCGGAGGGCTACCAGCTGCCCGCCGTGGTGATCGGGCACGCGTGGCTGCAGCCCGCGCACCGCTACCACGAGCTGCTGCGCCACCTCGCGACCTGGGGTTTCGTCGCCGCCGCGCCGAACACCCAGCGCGGCCCGGTCCCGAGCGTCGCCCGGTTCGCCACGGACCTGAACACCGTCCTCGACGTGTGCGTCGGCGTCCGGCTCGGCGACGGCCACGTCAGCGTCGACGCCCGCAAGACCGCGCTGGTCGGGCACGGCACCGGGGGCGGCGCCGCCGTCCTCGCCGCGGCCCGGCGTGAGCGCCTCGGCGCGCTGGTGACCCTCGCCGCGTCGGAGGTGAAGCCGTCCGCGATCGAGGCGGCCGCCGCGGTGACCGTCCCGACGCTGCACCTCGCCGCCGCCGTCGACTCGCTGGCCCCCATGGAGGGACACGCGCAGCGGATCGCCGCCGCCCAGCACGAGGCCGGCACCGACGTGACGCTCCGCGAGATCGAGAAGGCCGGGCACCTCGGGTTCTGCGAGGGCAGGCACTGGACGAGCTTCCTGCTGCAGAACCGCCCGCAGCACCGGACCCGGAAGATCACCCGGGCGCTGGTGACGGCGTTCCTCATGCAGGAGCTGCAGAACGAGAAGCGGGTGTCCTCGCTGACCTCGGGGAACGTCCCCGGGGCGCCGGTGGTGGACCTCACGCCGGAGCCCGACGGCGAGCAGGACCAGCAGCCGTCGTCGGGGCTGCTGGGCATCGGCGGCTGACCCCGCGGCGCGACCACCGCGCCGCGGCGATCCGTCGCCCGCGCCGTGATCCGCCGCCCGCGCCGTGATCCGCCGCCCGCACGGTGATCCGCCGCCCGCACGGTGATCCGCCCGCGCCGTGATCCGCTGCCCGCGCGGTGATCCGCTCCTCGCGTGCGTCCGGACGCGCGCGGGCCGCGGATCAGCGCGCGGACCCGAGGGCCGATGGCGGCCGCAACCGGGAGCGAGGCGGTCCCGGTGTCCGGGGAGCCGGGCCGCGGTGGCCCGGCTCAGCGCTCGGGCGGGTCCGCGAACGACGGGGCCACGGGTCCGCGCCGGCCGGTGACGCGCGTACCGGTGAGGCCGGGAAGGCGCATGCCGGGAACGTCCGCGGGTACCGGGCCCGCGGCCTCGGGCTCCGTCGCACCCGACCGCGACGGGCGTCCGGGCATCGCCGGGTCGTGGTGTGCCGGAGGACCGTGCCGCGCCGTATCGGCGGGGGCTGTGTCCTCCGCCCGGGCCGCGTCCCGCGCGCCCTCGTCGGCCAGCCGGCGCAGCTCGCGCCCGACGAGGTCGAGCCGGGCCGTCACCGCGTGCCCGGCCGGGTCGTCCCACGCGTCGGCGACGGCGTCACGGATCCCGGCCAGCAGCCCGGCGGTGTCGTCGAGCCGGCCCACCAGCGCCCGCAGGGCCCTGCCCTGGTCCGCGACGCCGGCGTCCGTTCCGTCGATCAGCACGTCTCCGCCCCGCCGAGGGCGGAGAGGTGCTGATCGACACCCGGGACGGCCCGGAACACCGTGGCCGCGCCGGCGTCCACCGCCCGGGCCGAGGCCGCGGCGCGCCGCGTCGCGTCGGCCAGCGCCGTCAGCTCGTCCGTGACCCGCCGCAGCCGCACCACGCGGTCCCCGTCACCGGGCCCGGTCGCGGGGGCCGCGGTCAGCCCGGCGGCCAGCTCCTCCATCCCGCGCGCGGCACGGTCCAGCGCCTCGGGGTCCCGCCGCACGTCCGGTCGCATCGGACCAGCCTGCGCCCGGTCGCACCCGCACCGCCCCCGAACCGCCGATCCCGTTCGCGACCGCGAACGCGTGCCCCCGCTGCGACCGACGGGGGGACGCCCGGCAGGGCTCCGGGGCCCCGGACAACGACGTCGGGGCCGCCCCCGGTGTGGGTGACGGCCCCGATCGGCGTGTGCGGGTCAGCGCGCGGCGGCGACGACCTCGGCCAGCCGGCCCGCGACGGCGTCGGCCTCGCCCGCGCTGGGCGCCTCGACCATCACGCGGACGAGCTGCTCGGTGCCCGACGGGCGCAGCAGCACTCGGCCGGTGTCCCCCAGCTCGGCCTCGGCCTTGGCGACGGCCTCGGCCACGTCCGCCGACCCGGCGACCGCGTCCTTGTCCGCGACGGCCACGTTGCGCAGCACCTGCGGCAGCACGGTGACCACCGAGGCGAGCTCGGCCAGCGACGTGCCGGTCTGCGCGACCCGCGACATGAGCCGCAGGGCGGTGAGCAGACCGTCGCCGGTGGTGGCGTGGCCCGGCAGCACCACGTGCCCGGACTGCTCGCCGCCGAGGGTGAACCCGCCCTCGCGCAGCCGCTCCAGCACGTAGCGGTCGCCGACCCTGGTGGTGTCCAGCGTGATCCCGGCCTCGCGCATGGCGATGTGCAGGCCCAGGTTGCTCATCACCGTGGCGACGAGCGTGTCGTGGGCGAGCTCGCCGGCGTCGCGCATGGCGAGCGCCAGCACGGCCATGATCCGGTCACCGTCGACGACGGCGCCCGTCCCGTCCACGGCCAGGCAGCGGTCGGCGTCGCCGTCGTGGGCGATGCCGAGGTCGGCGCCGTGCTCGAGCACCGCGGACCGCAGCGGCTCCAGGTGGGTGGACCCGACGCCGTCGTTGATGTTGAGCCCGTCCGGCTCGGCGTGCAGCGCGATCACGTCCGCGCCCGCCTGGCGGTAGGCCTCCGGCGCGGCCAGCGCCGCGGCGCCGTGCGCGCAGTCCACGACCACGCGCAGCCCGGACAGCGAGCCGGGCGCGGCGGAGAGCAGGTGCGCGACGTAGACGTCGGTGGCGTCCGGGGCGTCCCAGACGCGGCCGATGCCCTCCCCGGTGGGGCGGGCGCCGAGCCCGGCGGCCAGCTGCTGCTCGATCGCGTCCTCGACGTCGTCGGGCAGCTTGTGGCCGCCCGCGGCGAAGAGCTTGATGCCGTTGTCGGGCATCGGGTTGTGCGACGCGGAGATCATCACGCCGAGGTCGGCGCCGGTCTCGGCGACCAGGTGCGCGACGCCCGGGGTCGGCAGCACACCGACCCGGATCGCGTCGGCACCGGCCGAGGTGAGCCCGGCGACGACCGCGGCCTCGAGCATCTCGCCGCTCGCGCGGGGGTCGCGTCCGACGACCGCGAGGGGCCGGCGGCCGGAGCCGTTCGAGAGCGTGCGGGCGGCCGAGGCACAGACGCCAACGGCGAACTCCGGAGTGAGGAGTTCGCCGTTGGCCAGGCCCCGGACGCCGTCGGTTCCGAAGAGACGAGGCATCCGGTGTGCGATCAGCGCTTGGAGTACTGGGGCGCCTTGCGGGCCTTCTTGAGGCCGTACTTCTTGCGCTCGACGGCGCGGGCGTCACGGGTCAGCCAGCCGGCCTTCTTCAGCGGCGGGCGGTCCTCGGAGTCCAGCTCGACCAGCGCACGGGCGATGGCCAGGCGCAGCGCGCCGGCCTGACCCGCGGTGCCGCCACCCTTGAGGTTGGCGAAGATGTCGAAGCGCTCGGTCTTCTCGAGGAGGACCAGCGGCTCCTTCACGATCTGCTGGTGCAGCTTGTTCGGGAAGTACACCTCGAGCGGCTTGCCGTTGAGGGTGAACCCACCGGTGCCCGGCAGCAGCCGGACGCGGACGACGGCCTCCTTGCGGCGGCCGACGGTCTGGACCGGGCGGTCACCCAGCACGGGTGCCTCGGCGGCGAACTCGTCGGCGTCGAAGTCGGCGGCGTCACCGATGGTGTAGTCGACGTCGGCGACCTCGGTCTCGGTGGCCTCGGTCTCGGTCGCCTCGGCGGCCGCACCCTCGGTCTCGACCGCGTCGACGACCTCGTCGGGTCCGTTCTCGGGGCTGGTCACGGGCTGTCCCTCTTCGTTGCTCGGGGTGGTCACTGGCTGACCTGCTTGATCTCGAACGGCTGCGGCTTCTGGGCCTCGTGCGGGTGCGCCGGGCCGGCGTAGACCTTCAGCTTCTTGGCCATGGCGCGGCCGAGACGGTTCTTCGGCAGCATGCCCTTGATCGCCTTCTCGACGAGTCGGTCGGGCTGGCTGTCGATCATCTCGCCGACGGAGCGCTGGCGGAGGCCACCCGGGAAGCCGGAGTGGCGGTAGATGAACTTGTCGGCACGCTTGTTGCCGGACACCGAGATCTTCTCCGCGTTCACGATGACCACGAAGTCGCCGTTGTCGACGTGCGGGGCGTAGGTCGGCTTGTGCTTCCCGCGCAGCAGCGTGGCAGCGTGGGTGGCGAGCCGACCGAGGCGCACGTCCTCGGCGTCGATCACGTGCCAGGCGTGCTGGATGTCGCCGGGCTTGGGGCTGTACGTGGGCACGGATCTACCTCGTCGTCGTTCTCGGCTGGTGGGCCGTCCGCACGGGTTCCGGCCCACTCTCTAGTCTCTGGTTCCTCAGCGTGCTGCTGGTGGACGCCGGAGGGACGCTCGATCCCGCCGCTGTCGCCGGAGGACGGCGCCCGCGGGTCTCCACCGCTGCACAACGAGAGCCAAGCGTACCCGCCGGTTCCGGGGGCGGACGCAAGGGGGTCGTCCGGGCCCCCGGACCGGGTGTCAGGCGAACCGGGCCCGGTTCGCCTGCTCGGTGGCCCGGTAGTTCTGACCGGCCTGGCCGACGAGCTTCCCGATGGTGCCCAGGGTGGTGGTCAGCTCGGCCGCCGAGGTGTCCCACTTCTGCTGCGACGCCCGGTAGGTGGCCGCCGCGTCGCCGGTCCAGGTCGCGACCATCGGCGCCAGTTGCCGCCGGAGGTCCTCGAGCTGGGAGTTGATGCGTGCGGTCGTCGCGACGGTGTCGGCCGACGCCGTCTCGAGCGCGCTGAAGGTGACCTTGATCTCGGATCCCATGGTGTGGCTCCCCCTCACCCGAGCACCGACGTGATGGCGGTGCGGTTCTGGTCCTCCTGCTGCTGGTACGTCGTCGCCGTGCCGCCGAGCTGCTCACCGATCGCGCCCAGCGCCTCGTTCAGCCGCCGCGCCTCGGTGTCCCACTTGGCCATCAGCTGGGCGAACGCCGTCGCCGCGGTGCCGGACCACTGGCCCTGCAGCGGTCCCAGCCGGCTGCGCAGGCGGCCGAGCTCGCCGTTGACGGCGTCGCTCACCGCCCGCACCTGGCCCGCCGCGCGGACCATCTCCTCGGTCGTCGTGCCGAACCCGTCGGCCATACGTCCCACCTCGTCCCCTGATCGGACCCCGGCGCGGCCGTGTCGACGGCTCCCGGGCCCGGGGGCGCGGTGCCCCCGGCCCGCGCACAGTGGCAGGGCGCGCCGGTGGCCGTGGCCGTTCCGGGCGGACCGTTCGCGACCGGGAACGCCGGGGCCTCAGGGCACCCGGTGCAGCGTCGCGACGACCTCGGCGCAGGCGGCGGCGACCGGGGCGCCCACCGGCCGCCGGCACCCGGCGACGAGCTCGTCGGTGCCGGAGAACACGACGTGCCAGTCGACGACGGTCCCGTCGCCCGGTGTCTCGGTCCAGCGCAGGACCGCGCGGCCGCCGACCGTCGCGGGCACCGGCCCGGGGTCACCGACCAGCGCGGCGAGCTCGCGGCGGGCCCGGTCGGGCTCGCGTCCGGCGTCGTAGCCGAGCGGGCTGCGCTCCAGCACGAGGAGGTCGGCCCCGTCCGGGCCGCCGGCGGGGGTGAGCAGCACGCGTCGGCGCTGCGGGTCGCCGCCGGTGTGCTCCCAGCCGGTGGGCAGCGCGGCGGCGTAGCCGTACTGGGCGACCGTGGCCCCGGCCGGCGTCACCGGGCGCGGGCCACCGAGCAGCAGCCCGGTACCGAGGAGGACCGCTCCCAGCACCCCCGCGACGACGATCGCCGCCCGGGCGCGGTCCGGGCCCTCGGCAGGCGGGGTGGCGGGGTCGGGCGCACCGGGCCAGTCCGGTTCCTCCGGCGCCTCGCCCGCGCCGGGCGGCGGGACGACCGTGTCGGGGCCGGGGTCGGCGAGCACGGAGGCGCCCAGCACCGCAGCCCCGACCACCGCCGCCGCCTCCGGGCCCCAGGGCTCGCCGCCGTCGGGCCGCCGCCCGGCGACGCGCACCGGGCACGGGAGCCGGTACCCGGCCGGGCCGCCGGGCCGCCCCGCAGCCCGAGTGCCCGCGGCCCGGCTGTCCGCGGGCCGAGTGCCCGCGGTCCGGGAGTCCGCGATCCGGGTGTCGGCGGCCCGGGTGTCGGCGGCCCGGGTGTCGGCCGCAGTGTGCTCCACGGGGAGGAACGGGCCGACCGTCCCGGCGACCACGACCAGCTCCGCACCGGTCGCCCGCACGAGCGACGCGAGGTCGGAGCCCCGCTCCCCCACCCGCTCCGGCACCCCGTCGCGGACCAGCACCACGTCGTCGTCGACGACCAGGACCGGCCCGTCCGGCAGCTCCGGCTCCGCCGCGAGCACCGCGACCGCGGCCGGGACCACCAGCACCCGCGGGCCTCCGGGGAAGGCGCCGCCCGCCGTCGTCCCGACCCGGACGACGACCCCGGGCGGCTCGTCGCCGAAGAAGTCCGCGACGGCCGTCGCCGCGGGTGTGCCGGGCGGGGCCGCGGCGACCAGGCGCAGCCCGGCGGCGTCCGCGGCGGCGAGCAGCACCGCGTCGCGGCGGTCGTGCACGGCGACCGCGACGCCGCTCACCCCGGCTCGGTCCAGGCCAGCTGCACCCGTCGCGCCCCGGCCCGCCGGTCGACGAGCACGCCGCGTCCGGGTGGCATCGGCCCGGGGCGGACCTTCTCCAGCAGCGCGCCCTCGTCGGGGCTGCCGGAGCCGACCAGGCCGGGGGCGCCCAGCTCGCGCAGCCGCCCGAGGACCGGATCGAACAGCGCCCGCCCGGCCCCGCCGGTGCGTCGCGCGAGGACGACGTGCAGCCCGACGTCGCGGGCCTGCGGCAGGTACTCGGCGAGCGCGAGCAGCGGGTGCGTGCCGGCCGACCCTGCCGCGGGGACGACGAGGTCGTAGTCGTCGACGAGCAGCCACACGTCCGGCCCGCTCCACCAGGACCGTTCCCGCAGCTGGGCCGGGGTGACGTCCGGGCCGGGCAGCCGCCGTCCGAGCGAGCCCGCGATCTCGGCGCAGGCGTCGGTGGTGGCCTGCGCGGTCGAGGTGTGGGCGAGCAGATGGCTCTGCGGGACCCCGCCGAGCAGCGTCCGCCGGTGGTCGACGACGACGATCCGCGCCTGCTCGGGCGTCCACCGCGCGGCGATGCCGTGGGCGAGGGTCCGCAGCAGGGTCGTCTTGCCGCCGCCGGAGTCGGCGAAGCAGAGCAGGTGCGGCTCGTCCGGGTCGAGCTCGACGGTGGCGAGCCGGTCCTCGTCGACGCCGAGCGCGGGGCCGCGGCCCGGGCCGCTCGGGAGCTCGGTGACCTCGATCCGGGTGGGCAGCAGCCGCACCGGGCCGACCGACGGGCCGTCCCAGGCGTCGTCGATCTCCCGGGCCGGGTCGGTGCCGGGGACCAGGCAGGGCGCGGCGACGACGGTGGCCTCGCCGTCGGCGGACAGGCCGTGCCCGGGCAGTGCGGGCACCGCGGCGGCACGACGGCGGTCCACCTCGGAGTCGGACGGGTCGCCCAGCCGCAGCTCGACCCGGCTGCCGAGCTGGTCCTTGAGCGCGGGGCGGATCTCGGCCCAGCGGGCGGCGGACAGCGCGAGGTGCACGCCGTAGGCGAGCCCGCGGGCGGCGAGGGCGGTCAGCTTCTCGTCCAGGTCCTCGAACCCGGCGCGCAGCGCCGCGTAGCCGTCGACGACGAGCAGCAGGTCGGTGGCGGTCACCCCGGCGAACCCGCCCGCGGCGCGCCGGGCCCGGAACTCCTCGATCCCGGCCACGCCGTGCGCGGCGAACAGCTGCTCGCGCTCGTCGACGGCGGCGACGGTCTCGGCCACCACCCGTCGCACCAGGTCGCCGGCGCGGCGGTCGGCGACGGTCCCGACGTGCGGCAGCCCGGCCAGCGGGGCGAGCGTGCCGCCGCCGAGGTCGAGCACGTGCACGCCCAACTCGCCGGGGGTGTGGGTGAGCGCGAGCGCGGTGACGACGGTGCGCAGCGCGGTCGACTTCCCCGACCGCGGCCCCCCGACGACGGCGAGGTGCCCGGCCGCGCCGGACAGGTCCAGCACCAGCGGGTCGCGCCGCTGGGCGTAGGGCCGGTCGACGAGCCCGACCGGCGCGGCGAGCCGGCCGACCGGTCCCGGTGCACACAGCCCGCGCCCGGCCCGGACCAACGGGTCGCCGAGCACCACCGGCAGCGGCGGCGGCTCCGCGAGCGGCGGCAGCCACACCCGGTGCGCGCGCGGACCGGGCCCGGACACCGCGCCGGCGATGCGGTCGAGAACGGTGCCGGTGGGCGCGGGCCCGGGGTCCGGCGCCGGGAGCTGCGCCGAGGCGGGCAGCGCGACCGGGCCCGCGCGGAACGGCAGCGCGAGCCGCGGCGCGCCGGGTGCGCGGCGGCGCTCGGCCCGCGGGGTGTCCGGGCCGGAGACGTAGGCGGCCCGGAAGCGCACCAGCTCGTCGGTGCCCGCGGACAGGTACGCGGCGCCGGGCGTCGGCGGGAGCAGGTGCGCGTCGGGCACGCCCAGCACCGCGCGGGACTCCGCGGCGGAGAAGGTGCGCAGCGCGATCCGGTAGGACAGGTGCGACTCGAGCCCGCGCAGCCGGCCCTCCTCCAGTCGCTGCGAGGCCAGCAGCAGGTGGATGCCGAGCGAGCGTCCGAGCCGCCCGACGGTCACCATCAGGTCGATCATCTCCGGCCGCTGGGCGAGGAGCTCGGAGAACTCGTCGACGACGACCAGCAGCGACGGCAGCGCCGCCAGCGGTGCCCCGTCCCGGCGCAGCGCGTCGTGCTCGGCCAGCGACGACAGGTTCCCCGCGGCGCGCAGCACCTCCTGGCGGCGGGTGATCTCCCCGGCGAGCGCGTCGGCCATCCGGTCGACCAGGGTCAGCTCCTCGGCCAGGTTGGTGATCACCGCGGAGGTGTGCGGCAGTCCGGCGAGCCCGAGGAACGTCGCGCCGCCCTTGAAGTCGACGAGCACCAGGTTGAGCTCCTCGGCGGTGTGCGTCGCGACCAGCCCGAGGACGAGGGTGCGCAGCAGCTCGCTCTTGCCGGAGCCGGTCGCGCCGATGCACAGCCCGTGCGGACCCGCACCGCCCTGCGCGGACTCCTTGAGGTCGAGCAGCACCGGCCGGCCGCCGTCGTCGGTACCCAGCGGGACCCGCAGCCGCTCCCCCGGCCCCCGCCGGCCGCGTAGCGCAGCGACACCGGACGGGTCCGTCGTGGACAGTCCGAGCAGCGACGGCAACCCGGTCGCCCCGCTGTCCACGCCGGACGTGACGACGTCGCCGCCGCCGTCCGGGCGGTAGCGCGCGAGCCGGCGCGCGAGTGCCAGCGCCTCGGCGACGACGAGCCCGTCGGGGACGCCGACGTCCCGGCCGCCGGGACCGCCCCGGCGCAGCGTGCGCACGCCGTCGGGCCCGGTCCCGGCGGCGAGGCGCAGCACCGACGCCGCGGGCCTGCGCCCGCCCGCGGGCCCCAGCCGCAGCACGGTGACGCCGGGCAGCCCGGCCCACGCGCCCGGGGTGTCGGCGGCCCCGTCGAGCACGACGAGCAGGTGCTGCTGGGCCGCGGACGGCTCGTCGACCCACCAGCGCCGCACCCGGTCCGGGTCGTCGGTGATCATCCGGACCGGCCCGACGGCGTCGGCGAGCCGCGGGTGGGCGACGTGCGGCAGCCACTTCGCCCACTCCCAGCGCGCGACCGCACCCCCCGGCGCGACGACGGCGAGCCGCGCGTCGTCGGGACCGTGCCAGGTGACGTACTGGGCGACCAGTGCCCGGGCGAGGTCGAGTACCGGGGCGGCGTCCGGGTCCGGTTCGAGCCAGATCGTCGCCGAGGCGCGGGTGTCGACGGCGACCGGCAGATCGTCCACGGTGGACCATTGGCGCAGGAGACGGCGCAGCGCCAGCGCGGACAACGGTTCGAGTGTCTCCATCGGACCGGTGTGCGGGGCGGTAAGCCGGGTGGCGAGGCGCTGGGCGCCGCGCCCGGCGCGCAGTCGGCCGAAGTCGTCGTCACCGGGGCGGCGCTCCCACAGCCGGTCCGCGGCGAGCACGTCCGGCCAGGCGGCCGGGTCGGGGTGCACGCTCTCCAGCGCGTGCCGCTGCTCGGCGGCGATCGCGCGGGCCCGCCCGCCCAGGACGTCGAGGTAGCGCAGGTAGTCGCGGCGGTCCTCGTCCATCGTCGCGGTGCGCGCGCCGGCGCCGCGGCCGCCGCCGGCGAGCATGCCCAGCGCGGACAGCGCGAACATCCCGCCGAACAGCCAGGTGCTCGTGTCCCCGCGGCCCAGCACGACGAACAGCAGCGCCCCGCCGACCATCGCCAGCGGGAGCAGCCGCGCCGCGAGGCCGCCGGGGACCGGGCGTTCCGGCTCGGGCGGCGGTTCGAGCACCAGCTCGCCGCCGGGCAGCTCGGGCACCGAGCGCCGCGGACGTCGCATCCCGACGGTCCCCGCCATCGCCACGCGCCTCCTGTTCACGGTTCTCCCGAACGCCCACGGCGGCGCCGGGGCCGTCGGATACTCGCAGCCGCCCCGGGCCCGCCGGGGCCGTTCGGGGAGATCTGCCTCAGGAGCCGCCCGTGACCTCCGTCCTGCCCGCACCGGCCGCGACCGGCCCCGGCGACGCGGTGCCCGCCACCACGCACGGGCCGGTGCCCGGCCGCTGGACCCGGGTCGGGGTGCACACCCCGCGCGGGCGCCTCGACGTGGCGCTGCCGGCCGACGTCGCCGTCGCCGAGCTGGTCCCGATGGTGCGCGAGCTGCTGGGCCGCGCAGCCACCGACACCCCGCAGGCCTGGCGGTTCACCGGCCCGGCGGGCGGCCCGTTGCCCGCCGGCGCCACCCTCGACGAGCTCGGTGTCCACGAGGGCGAGCTGCTGCACCTGGGCCCGCCGCGCCCGGCGCCCGCGCCGCCGGTGCTCGACGACGCCGCCGAGACCGTCGCCGCCGCGGTGCGCGGTGCGGCCGACGCCGCCGGGACGGCGCGCTGGTCCGGGACGGCCGCGGCCGTGCTGGCGACGGCCGCCGCGGGCGCCGTGCTGTCCACCGTGGACGGTTCATGGCGGGCGTGGGCGTGCGCGCTCGCCGCCGCCGGCGCCGTCGGGGCGCTGCTGGTCGCCCACCGTGCCCGCGACGACGACCGGCTCACGACCGCCGCCGCGCTCTGTGCCGTCCCCGCCGCGGCGACGGCCGGGCTCACCGCGCTGCCCGCACCTGCCGGGGCGGGGGCGCTGCTGCTCGCCGCCGCCGGGACCGGTCTGGCCGCCGCCGCGGGTCAGGCGATCGCGCGGGCGGTGTCCCCGGTCCTGCTCGCGGTCTCCCTGGCCGCCTCCGGGACCGCCGCCGCGGCGCTGGCCCGACTGCTGCTGGAGGCCCCGGTGACGGCCGTCGCGGCCGGGCTCGCGGCGCCCGCCCTGGCCGCCGGGCCCCTGCTGCCCCGGCTGGCGCTGCGCCTGGCCGGGATCCCGGCCCCGGCCGTCCCGACCGACGCCGAGTCCGTCGCGGGCGCCGAGCGGGTGCTGCCCGGTGCGGAGCTGACCGCCCGGGCCGGGCTGGCCCGCGGCCTGCACACCGGGACGCTGGCCGGCACCGCGGTCGCGGCCGCCGGGCCGCCGCCGTCGCCGCGACCGGGGGCTGGACCGGCGGCCTGCTGCTGGTGGTGACGGCGGCGGTGCTGCTCCTGCGGGCCCGTGCGCTCGTCGAGCCCGCGGCGGCCCGCGTCCTGACCGGGGCCGCGGTGGTCGCGGTCGCCACCGCCGCCGTCCCGGCCGCGCTCACGCTGGACCCCGCGCCGCGGCTCGCCGTCGCGGCCGGGCTGCTGCTCGCCGTCGGCGCGGGTGCCGCGGCCGCGCGGACGAACCCGTCACCGCCGGCCCGCCGGGCGCTCGACGTGTGCGAGCTCGTCCTCACCGCCGCCGCCGTGCCCGCCGCACTGGCCGCGATGGGCCTGTTCGCCCTGGTCCGCACCCTGTGACCGGCCAGGCCCGGCGGGCCGTGCCGCTGCTGGCGGCATCCCTGCTCGCTCTCCCCCTGCCCACCCCGCCCGCTGCCGCCCCCTCCGTCACCCCCGCCGCGTCGTGCGCCGTCCACACCCCCTGCGGGGTCGCCACACCCCCGCAGCGGGTGTGGGGGCAGGCGACGGGGTGTGGCCGCGGCCGGTCGCCGCGGCGGCCGAGCCCGGACCGCCGGGACCGGCCGACGGGTTGCGGCAGACGCGCGCCTGCACCCCGCCCGGCGACGACGGCCCGGGCGCCGCCCGCGGTGCGGTCCCGCAGCCGCCCCGGATCTCGCGACCGGTGCGGGGCAGCTCGTCGCCGTCGTCGACACCGGGGTGGCGCCGCTGCCCCGGCTGGCCGGACGGCTCAGCGGCGGCGGGGACTACCTCACCGGCGGCGACGGTCTCACCGACTGCGACGGCCACGGCTCCGATGTCGCGCTGCTCCTCGCCGGAGCCGCCGACCCCGTCACCGGGCTCGGCGCGGGCATGGCGCCGGGCGCGCGGATCCTGTCCCTGCGCCAGTCCTCGGGGCGCTTCGCCGTCCGCGGCACCGACGGCACCGAGCGACCCGCCGGGGAGATCCGCACCCTGGCCGCGGCGATCGACCGGGCCGTCGCACTCGGCGCGAGCGTCGTCAACGTGTCCGAGGTGGTGTGCGTGCCGTCCGCGCAGGTCGACTCCGCGGGGGCCGCGCTGCGCGAGGCCGTCGAGGGCGCCGAGCGGGCCGGGGTGCTGGTCGTCGCCGCGGCCGGGAACATCGACGGGAGCGGCACCTGCACCGGCGACCCGGACCTGCGACCGCTACCCGCGTCCTACGACACGGTCCTCGCCGTCGGCGCGGTCGACGGCGACGACGTCCCCGGCGACTTCTCCGTGCCGGGCCCCTGGGTGGACCTCGCCGCTCCGGGGGCGGACCTGCCCCGTCCGTCCGGACCGGCCGGTGCGGTGGTCCGCGGCACGTCGTACTCGGCGCCGCTGGTCGCGGGGACCGCGGCGCTGCTGCGCGAACGGTTCCCGATGCTCACCCCGCGCCAGGTCGGAGACCGGCTGCGCGCCACGGCCCGCCCCACCGCGGGCGACGGCCGCACCGGCCACGGTGTGCTCGACCCGGGGGCCGCGCTGACCGCGGAACCGCTGCTCCTGACCCCGGACGACCCCGCCGGTCCCGGCGGCCGCGCCGGCCCGCCCGGGGCGGGCCGGGCCCCGCTGCCGCTCGCGGCGGCCCCGCCACCGGACCTGCCCGTGGTGGCCGGGGTCGGCGCGGTCGCGGCGGTCGGCGGGGCGCTCGTCGCGGCGCTGGCGGGGCTGCGGCGCCGGCCCTGAACCGCGGCTCAGCCCGGCAGGTCCGCCACCTCCCGCGCCGCCGCGACGCTCAGCACCCCCGCCCGCGGCAGCAGGCGCACCATCTCCGCCGGTGCGTCCCCCGCCTCCCCGATCCCGAGCGCCCGCCCGGTCCCGGCGTCCGCGACGCCGTGCACCGCACCGGACGCGGCGAGCAGCAGCCGCGTCCCGCCGTCACCGCCGCCGGTGTCGGCCGGCCCGGTCCGCAGCGGCCCCGGGCCGCCCCCGGCAGCACCACGGTGTCGAGACCCGGCCCGGCGTCGTCGGCACCGGCGAGGCGCACCCGCACCGCGCCGGGCGCGACCGGCTCCCCGGTGCCGGCGACGAGTGCGCGCCGTCCCTCGCGCCAGGTCCCGCACAGCACCGGGGGCACCTCGGTGACCTCGGCCCGGGCGGCGGGCCAGGCCTCGGCCCCGGGCACCCGCGTCTGCCCGACGTCGTCGACCAGTCCGGGCGGCAGCGTCGCCGGTTCGGCCTGCCCGGTCCGGGAGCGGACGGCGTCGGCGAGGGTGACCGGGATCCGGGCGAGCCCGTCGTCGACCACCAGGAAGTACGTCGACCCCGCCCCGAGCGACTGGCTGCGCACGACGTCCCCGTTCCGCCCCAGCCCCGCGACGGGTGTCGGTCCGGGGGCGGGGACCCGCAGCGGCGCGCCCTCCGGGATCGCGGAGAGCAGACCGTCGCCGACCCGGCGGACGGGCGCGCCGAGCAGGCCGAGCCCGTCGAGGGCGTTCCGGTCGGACGGGTCGATCCGGTGCCGGGCGCCGTCGTGGACCAGGTAGGTCGCGCCGCCCTCGGCGGTCAGCAGGGCCACCGGTTCCGGTCCGGCCGGGACGGGTCCGAGCGACCCCGCGAGCACCGTCGTGGTCCCGGCGCCGGAGCCCTCGCCGCGGGTGTCGCAGACCGCCCACGCGGGTGGGACCGGGACCCCGTCGAGCGGGACGCCGACGGTGCCGGGGACGGCCGCCGGCGCGGTGCGCGGCGCGGCGGCCAGTGCGTCGTCGGGCACCGGGACGGGCACGGCGGTGGCACCGTCGTCGCGACCGTGCGCGGCGAGGACCAGCCGTCCCGCGACCGGGTCGGGCACCGGCACGAGCAGCGCGGACCGGTCGGGGTCGCGGACCACGGCGTAGAGCACGCCGCTGCGCTGCCCCTGCACCAGCGCCCGGGAGCGCCAGTCGGTGGCCGGGTCGACCCGGGCCAGCAGCGCCGCCACCCCGAGCGCGAGCAGCCCGACCAGCACTCCGGCGAACACGGCGCGCCGCTGCGAGCGGATCTGCTCGTGCAGCGGCACCGGGTCCCCCGCACCAGCGCGGCCTCCATCCGGCGCACACCGAACCGGTGGGCGTCGACCTGGTCGCGGGTCGCCGGGGCGCGCTGCACGCGCGCGGGGGCGGGATCGGTGCGCACCGCCCGGACGGTAGGACGGCCGCGGCCCCGGCGGAGCCGGTCCGCGGTCACTGCGTAGAAGTACGCCACCTGACCGATCGGTCCAGTTCGTTGCCACCCTCACTCTGTTGCCCATAATGTGCCGTTGCGTGATCACCCTCCGGAACATCGTCGTCCCGTTGGTGGCCGCCGCCCTCGTGGCCGGCTGCTCCGCGCCCACCGCCGCCCCGGGCGAGGCGGGCCCGGCCGGGGACGCCACCACCATGACCCTCGCCGACGGCTACGAGCCCGACGACCTCAACCCGCTGCTCGGCTACGGGGCGGAGGGCGCGAGCAAGTTCTACGACGGTCTCTACGCCCGCGACGCGCAGCGCACCCTGCAGCCCGCGCTCGCCTCCGGCCCGGCGACGTCGTCACCGGACCGCCTGTCCTGGACGGTGCCGCTGCGCCCCGGCGTCACCTTCCACGACGGGTCGGCCTTCGGGCCCGAGGACGTCGTCGCCACCTACGCGGCGATCCTCGACCCGGCCCGCGCCGCGACGATCCGGTCGAGCGTGCCGATGCTCGCCGGGGTCGAGGCCGTCGGCGACGACGCCGTGCGGTTCCGGCTGTCCTACCCCTACGGCGCGTTCCCGGCCCGGCTCACCTCCGGGATCCTGCCGTCGGAGGTCCTCGAGGGCGGCGGCCCCGTCTCCGACCTGCCGGTGAACACCCGGGCCGTCGGCACCGGCCCGTACCGGCTCGCCGAGTGGCGGCGCGGCGACACGATGGTCATGGAGTCGAACCCCGGCTACTGGGGCGGTGCACCCTCGGTGACCCGGGTGACCGTCGTGTTCGCCACCGACGACAACACCCGTGCCCAGCGCACCGCCGCCGGTGAGTTCGACGGGACCGTGCTGCCGCCGGCGCTGGCCCGCGCGGTCGCGCAGCAGAGCGGGCTGGCGCTGCGCGAGCACGCCAGCGCCGACTACCGCACCGTCGCGCTGCCGTTCGCGAACCCGGTCACCGCGGACCCGGCGATCCGCGCGGCGCTCAACCGCTCGGTGAACCGCCAGGGCATGATCGACGCGTTCCTCGCGGGCCAGGGCGAACCGGCCCACCACCCGATCCCGGGCGTGCTGCCCGAGCAGGTCGAGCCCTCGGCGACGTTCACCTTCGACCCCGCGGAGGCGGGCCGGATCCTGGAGCGGGCCGGCTGGGTCCCCGGGCCCGACGGGGTGCGCGTCCGCGGCGGGCAGGCCGCGCGCTTCACGCTGATGTACCCGGCCACCGACACCGTGCGCCGCGACCTGGCCCAGGCGTTCGCCTCCGACGTGCGCGCAGCCGGGATCGACGTCCGGCTGGAGGGACTCGGCTGGGAGGCGATCGAGCCGCGGATGGGCGCCGACGCGCTCGTGCTCGGCGGCGGCGACCCGTTCGACCCGGGGTTCAAGGCGTGGCAGCTGCTGCACTCGTCGAACGCCGCCGACGGGTTCAACAACCCCGGCTCCTACCGCAACGCCGCCGTCGACGCGGCACTGGACACCGCGCTGCGGGCGCCCGACGAGGCCGCCCGCACCGCGGCGGTGAAGGAGTTCCAGCGGGCCTACGTCGCCGACCCCGGCATGGTCTTCCTGGCCTTCCTCGGCCACAGCTACGTCACCCGCGACGCCTGGGACGGCTACACCCCCGTCGTCGAGCCGCACACCCACGGCACCACCTGGGGCCCGTGGTGGAACCTGCAGGACTGGACGCCCCGCTCGTGACGGCCGTGCTCCCGGGCCGGCACCGCGGCCGCGCGGTGGCCCGGCTGGCCGGGCTGCGGCTGCTGCTCGGCGTCCCGACGGTGCTGCTGGTCGCGGTCGGGGTGTTCCTGCTGGCGGCGGCGTCGCCGTTCCGGCCGGTGTACCAGTACTTCGGGGTCGGGATCTTCTCCGCGAGCGACGCCGACATCGCCGCCGCCGAACGTTCGCTCGGGCTGGACGCGAGCGTGGGCGAACAGCTGCTCCGGTGGCTGGGCGGGCTGCTGACCGGCGACCTCGGGCAGAGCCTGTCGATGCGGCAGCCGGTGGCCCAGGTGGTCGCCGAGCGGCTCCCGTGGACGTTGCTGCTGGTCACCCTGGCCCTGCTCGTGTCGCTGGTGCTGGCCCTGGCCGCCGGGACCGTCGCGGCGTGGCGTCAGGGCGGCTGGTTCGACCGGGCCGTCACCGCGGTCGGGCACACCCTGGAGGGGCTGCCGCCGTTCGTGCTGGCCCTGGGTGCGATCGCGGTGTTCGCCGTGGCCTGGCCGGTGCTGCCGGTCGCCGGGCTCACCGATGCCGGGGCCGCACCCACGTTCGGCCAGGTGAGCAGGCACCTGGTGCTGCCTGCGCTGGTGCTGGGGGTCTCCCAGACGCCGTGGCTGGTGCTGCACGTGCGGGCCTCGCTGCTGGCCTCCCTCGACGACGACCACGTCGCGGGCGCCCGGGCCCGCGGGCTGCCCGAGCGTCTCGTCGTGCTGCGCCACGCCCTGCCGACCGCGCTGCTGCCGTTCGTGACGGTGCTGGGCAACCGGCTGCCGGAGCTCGTGACCGGCGCCGTGCTGGTGGAGACGGTGTTCTCCTGGCCGGGGATCGCGGCGGCCGTGGTCACCGCGGCGCTGGCGGTGGACTTCCCGCTGCTCGCCGCGCTGACCCTCCTCTCGGCGGTGGCGGTGCTGGCCGGGTCGCTCGTCGCCGACCTGACCGTGCTGCTGCTGGACCCGCGGGTGGACGCCGATGTCTGAGACCGCCGTCGCCCCCCGCCCGTGGCTCCCGGCCGGCCGGCCGCGCCCCGGCTCGCCCCGCGGCCGTCGCCGGTCCGGGCGGGCCCGGCTGGTCGCCGGCGCCGGCGGGCTGGTCCTGCTCGTCGCGGCCGCGGTAGGAGTGCCGTGGCTCGGCGGGCTCGACGAGGGCGCCGTGGACTACACCGCGGTCCGGCTGCCGCCCTCGCCCGCGCACCCGTTCGGCACCGACTCCGTGGGCCGTGACGTGCTGCTGCGCAGCTTCGCCGGGCTGGGGGTGTCGCTGCAGGTCGCCGCGGCCTGCGCCGTGCTCTCGACGGTGATCGGCACCCTGTTCGGGGCGCTGTCCGGGCTGCTCGGCGGCTGGTGGGACCGGATCGCGATGCGCCTGGTCGACGCCGTCAACGCCGTCCCGCACCTGCTGCTCGGCATCGTGATCGTCGCGCTCTACCGGGGCAGCGTGCTCGCGGTGATCGCCTCGATCGGGCTGACCCACTGGACGACGGTGGCCCGCGTCGTGCGCGCGGAGATCCTGACCCTGCGCACCCGCCCGTTCGTCGACGCCGCCATCTCCGGCGGCGCGTCCCGGCGCCGGGTCCTGCGCCGGCATCTGCTGCCCGCGGTCGCGCCGCAGGCGGTGCTCTCGGCGGTGCTGATCCTGCCGCACGCGGTGTGGCACGAGACCGCACTGAGCTTCCTCGGCCTCGGCCTGCCACCACACCTGGCGAGCCTGGGCACCATCCTCGGCGAGGGGAGACAGGCCGTGCTGCTCGGCTCCTGGTGGATCGTGGTGTTCCCGAGCGTGCTGCTGGCCGCGACGACGCTGTGCGTCGCCGGCATCGCGGCCTGGTGGCGGGACCGCACACTCCCGCGCCGGCGGTCGGAGCAGGCGCTGTGACCGGGCCCGGTGGCGCCGCACCCGGCACGGTGCTCGCGGTGCGCGGCCTCGACGTCGCCTTCCGGGTCGGGCGCGGGCGTCGCGCCCGCACGGTCCGCGCGGTCACCGACGCCGACCTGGACCTGCGTGCCGGACGGTTGACCGCGCTCGTCGGGGAGTCCGGCTGTGGCAAGTCGGTGCTCACCGAGGCCCTGACCGGGCTGCTGCCGGGCACCGCGTCGATCCGCGGGTCGGCACTCCTGACCCCGCCGGAGCGGTCCGATCCGGTGGAGCTCCTCACCGCACCCGAGTCCGTGCTGCGCGACCGGGTCCGCGGACGGCTCGTCGGGCTGGTCCCCCAGTCCGCCGCCACCCACTTCACCCCCACCCGCACCGTCGGCGCCCAGCTGCGCGAGACCCTGGCCCGGCTCGGCGCGACGGCCACCGTCGCCGACCTGCTCGACCGCGCCGCACTGCCCCGCCACGTCGCCGCGCTGCACCCGCACGAGCTGTCCGGCGGGCAGGCCCAGCGCGCCGGGCTCGCCGCCGCGCTCGCCGGGGACCCACCGGTGCTGCTCGCCGACGAGCCGACCGCCGGGCTCGACCGGCCGCTGGTCGACCACGTCACGACGCTGCTGGCCGGGCTGGCCGCGGAGGGCCGCGCCGTTCTGCTGATCACCCACGACCTGCGCGCCGCCCGCGCCGTCGCCGACGACGTCGCCGTCATGTACGCCTCGCGGCTGGTCGAGACCGGCCCCGCCGACGACGTGTTCGCGGCCCCCTGGCACCCCTACACCGCCGGCCTGCTCGGTGCGCTGCCCGACGCCGGGTTCACCCCGGTGCCCGGGCACCCGCCGGAGCTGTCCGCGCTGCCCGACGGCTGCGCGTTCGCCCCACGCTGCCCGGTCGCCGGCGACTGCTCCGGCGACCCCGTCCCGGTCCGCCGGGGTGGGCGGAGCGTGTCCTGCCATCCGCCGACCGCCCCCGCGCTCCCCGCGGCGGCCCGGTCCGGGGCGGGGTCGCGGTGAGCCTGCGCGCGGAGGGGTGCGGGCCGGGTGGCGGGCCGGGCACGCCGTCGTCGACGGCGTGGACCTGGCCGTGGAACGGGGGTCGGTGCTCGGGCTGGCCGGGCCGTCGGGGTGCGGGAAGTCGACGCTGACCCGGGTGCTGGCGCTGCTGCACGCACCGTGGTCGGGCCGGGTGACCGTCGACGACGAGCCGGTCCGCCGGTTCCGCTTCGACGCGCCCGCGCCGCTGCGCCGCCGGATCGGAGTGGTGTTCCAGTCCCCGCGGGCCTCGACCGACCCGCGGCTGACCTGCGAGGAGATCGTGGCCGAGCCGCTGCGCGCCGCCCGGGCGCCCGGGGTCACCGCCCGCGTCGACGAGGTGTGCGCGCAGGTCGGGCTGACCGCCGAGCTGCGCGGACGCCGGCCGCACGAGGTGTCCGACGGCCAGCTCCAGCGCGCCTGTCTGGCCCGTGCGCTCGCGCCCCGACCGGACTACCTGCTGTGCGACGAGATGACCGCGATGCTCGACGCGTCGAGCACCGCGGCCCTGGTCTCGGTCGTCGCCGCCGAGGTCGACGGCCGCGGGCTCGGCGTCCTCGCCGTCAGCCACGACGAGGCGCTGCTCGCGGCGTGGGCCGGGCGGGTGCTGCGGCCGTGGAGCTGAGTCAGGCCTCGCGGACCGGACGGCGCAGCTGCTCGGCCAGGGCGCCGTCGTCGCCGAAGAGGGTGTCGCGCCAGCGCTGCTCCAGTGCCCGGGTGTCGTGCCGGTCGGGGTGGAAGCGCGGGTGCCCGAAGACGGGCATCCGGCCCAGCACGCGGCGCAGGAACTGGCCGCGCCCGAACAGCAGCCGGTAGCCCTCGCGCAGGTCCCGCGGCCGCCGCCAGACGCCCTGCTGCACGAGCAGGTACGCCCACCCGAACACGACCGCGGGCAGCACGGTGGCGACCACCAGCGGTGCGGCGCGGCCGCGCTCGGGGCCGTCGGTGCCGATGAGCTCGTAGACGTCCCAGGTCACGGACTTGTGCTCGAGCTCCTCGAGCGCGTGCCAGTGCCACAGCTCGCGGATGTCGGCGTGCACGCGCTCGGCGAACTCGTCGCTGCCGAGGATGTCCTCGGCCATCACCGCGGTGAAGTGCTCCATCAGCGCGGTGCAGGCGAGCTGCTGCCGCGGCGAGGTGCGGTCGAGGACCTTCAGCGCGAGCGCGACCGCGGACTCCGGTACGTGCACCGGGAAACCGCGGGAACGGAACGCCTCGTTGAGCCGGTCGTGCTCGCGGCTGTGGATGACCTCCTGCGCGGTGAACCCGGCGACCCGGGCGCGCAGCTCCGGGTCGGTCACCCGGTCCCGGAAGTGGATCACCGAGCGGACGAAGAAGTCCTCCCCCGGCGGGAAGATCGCCGAGAGCATCGCGAGGAACAGCGTCGCGGTCGCGTTGTCGGCGTAGGCCCAGCGGACCATCTGCTCGGGCAGCCGGAAGTCCAGGTGCCGCGGCGGGATGCCGACGTCGCCGCCGGTCAGCCTGCGGGGGCGTGGGCCGGACCCGGTGTCGGTCGCCGTCTCGGTCACGGTCGGTCCTCCGGTCGTCGTCGACGGTCGGGCCGCATCCGTGACAGAAAGTATCCCGTACAATGCGTACCCCTTATCGCCGAATCATCGGTGGCACCGGGCGCGGTGTCAACCGGGCGCGGGATGATGGCCGGGTGAACGGATCCGTGACCCCCGGCGACGGCCGCGCCCGTCGCTGGGCCGGGCAGCGGGCGGCCCGGCGGGCCGAGGTCGTCGAGGCCGCGATGGCCGCGATCGCCGAGCACGGACCGGAGGCCACGACCGAGCAGATCGCCGGTCGCGCCGGTGTGCCCCGGCCCGCGCTGTACCGGCACTTCGACGGCCTGGAGGACCTGCAGGGCGCGATCGCCGAGGCCGCGCTGGGGCTCTACTCCGAGGCGCTCGCGCCGGTGTGGAGCCCGCGCGGGACGCCGCGGGAGATGCTCGTCGCCGCCATCGCCGCGCACGTGCGGTGGCTCGCCGCGCACACCGAGCTCTACCGGTACGTGCTGCGCGCCGCCGGGGTCACGACGGCCGTCACCGACATCCGGCACCGCATCGCCGACCGGATGACCGGCCTGCTGACCGGTGGCTACCCCGGACTGCCCGCGACCGTCGCGGCGCCGCTGGCCGCCGGCGCGGTCGGGCTGGTCGACGGCGCGACCGAGCGCTGGCTCTCCTCGGCGGACCCGATCCCGCTCGACGAGCTCGCCGAGCACCTGGCCCGGTGGGTCTGGTCGGTGCTCGACGTGGCGCTGCGCGAGGTCGCGATCGAGCTCGACCCGGACGTCCCGCTCACGGCGGGCTGAGCGCTACTCCGCGACGCCGATGTCCTCGTTCCACAGGTCGGGGCGCTCGGCGACGAACGCGGTCATCATGTCCACGCAGCGCGCGTCGTCGAGCACCTGCACGCGCACCCCGTGCTCGGCCAGCCAGTCGTGCCCGCCGTGGAAGGTCCGGGCCTCCCCCACGAGCACCGCGCCGATCCCGAACTGACGGATCAGCCCCGAGCAGTACCAGCAGGGCGAGAGCGTGGTGACCATCGTCGTGGACCGGTAGTCGCGGCGGCGGCCCGCGTCGCGGAACGCCGCGGTCTCGCCGTGCACCGTCGGGTCGCCGTCCTGCACCCGACGGTTGTGGCCGCGCCCGAGGACCTCCCCGTCGGGTCCGACGAGTGCGGCGCCGATCGGGATGCCGCCCGAGGCCAGCCCGGCCCGGGCCTGCTCCACCGCGACGTCCAGCCAGCTCGGATCCATGCGCGCGAACCTATACCGAGATCGCGTCCAGGCGTTCGCGCAGGAACGGCGCGGACACCACCGGCTCCAGCGCCGTCCGGCCGAGCGGCGGGGCCAGCGGCGTGACGACGGCGTCGTGGTCCAGCTCGAAGAAGAACACCAGCGACACCAGGTCCTCGGCCGGGGCGTGGGCCTGCGGCGGCAGCACCCGGTGCCGCCCGGCCCGCCAGCGGTGCCCGGTCCAGTGCGCGAGCAGGTCGCCGACGTTCACCGTCAGCCCACCCGGGGTGTACGGCGCGTCGGTCCAGCCGTGCCCCTCGACGTCGACCTGCAGCCCGCCCGCCCCCGGCTCGCGGTCGAGCAGGGTGACGGTGCCGAAGTCGGTGTGCGGGCCGATCCGGAACTGCCCGGGCAGCGGGGTCCCGGTCTCGGTCATCGGCGGGTAGCGGTTGATGTTGAACGTCCACGTCGGGTGCGTCGCGAGGTCGCGCAGTGTCGACGGCTCCTGCCCGAGCGCCCCCGCGCACAGCTCCAGCAGCGCGCCCGCGACACGGGTCATCGCCGTGCAGTAGGCGGTCACCGCCTCCCGCAGCGCCGGGACCTGCGCCGGCCAGACGTTCGGCGGGAACCACACCGCGTCGGTCTCCGCGTCACCGGTCGGCGCGAACGGTCCCACCGCGAAGGACTCCTTGAGGTCCGGCGGGGAGTCACCGCCCTCCACGCGGTCGTTGGCCTCGACGCCGGGCGGCAGCCACCCCCGCCCGCCGACTCCGACCGCGTAGCCGCGCTTGACCGTCTCGGGCAGCGCGAAGAAGTCCCGTGCGGCGGCCCGTACCGCCCAGGCCGCGTCGTCCGGCATCCCGTGCCCGACGACCTGCAGGAACCCGGCCCGCTGCAGCGCGGTGTCCACCGCGGCCGGGTCCGGCGCGGCCAGGTCCACGGTCGGGATGAGCGCGTTCACCGGGTACCCCCGGGCGTTCCGGCGGCGGTGCGGCGCACCAGCAGCGCGTAGAGCCCGGCCGAGAGCAGCAGTCCGACCAGGAAGGTCACGTCACCGATCCCGGGCAGCAGCCGTGGCACCAGCCCGGTGAACAGTTCCTGGTTGGCGAACAGCAGCACCGACACGACGATGCCGACGGCCAGCGCGACCGGGCCCGCGTGGTTGCGGTGGGTGCGGTCGTAGAGCAGACCGGGGTCGGTCGGGCGCAGCCACTGGTCGGTGAGCACCACCCCGAGCCACGGCCCGACCCAGTACACGACGACGAGCAGGAACGCCTCGTACCCGGCCGCGGCGTCGCCGAGGGCGACCAGCGCGATCACGAACCCGACCGCCCCGAACGCCACCGCGACGACGGCCCGCGCCCGCGCCAGCGGCACGTCGATGCCGAGCGCGAGGAACGCCATCGCCCCGGAGTACACGTTGAGGACGTTCGCCGCGACCGCCCCCACCGCGATGGCGACCAGGGTCAGCACGGCCAGCCACCCGGGCAGCAGGCCGGTGTAGTTCGCCACCGGGTTGTCCGAGTCGAGCCCGGCCGCCGTCGCCGCACCGACCGACGCCGCACCGACCGTCATGAGCACCGTGGTGGACAGGAACAGGCCGCCGCCCGCGGCGAGGCCGGTGGCCCGCGCCGACACCGAGCGGGGCAGGTAGCGGGAGTAGTCCGCGGCGTAGGGACTCCAGCCCGCCGAGTACCCGACGACGGCACCGACGGTCAGCAGGAACCCCCCGACCCCGCCCACCCCGTCCGGCGACGCGGCCGCCCCCGGGTCGGACGCGGCGAGCACCAGCACCGCCCCGGCCCCGAGCACGACCGCGAGCAGCGGGAAGGCGAGCCGCTCGAACGCCTGCACCAGGTTGTGCCCGAAGAACGCGACGGCGACCTGGACGACGACCACCGCCACCAGCCACGCGACCGTCCCGCCGCCGGTGATCGCCGACAGGGCGAAGGCGGCGCTGACGCTGTTCACCGCGAACCAGCCGAAGCCCGAGGTGATCGTCATCAACGCGGCGGGCAGTGCGTTGCCGCGGTGGCCGAACGCGAGCCGCCCCAGCACCATCTGCGGCACCCCGGCGGCCGGCCCGCGGGCGGACAGGATCCCGTGGGCGAGCGCGGCGAGCAGGTTCCCGACGACGATCGCCGCGACCGCCGCGGGCACCGACTGCCCGAACGCCGTCACCGACAGCACGCCGACGAAGATCGTCGCGAACTCCAGGTTCGGCGAGGTCCACGTCCAGAACAGCTGGCGGGGTCTGCCGTGCCGCTCGGAGTCCGGCACGGGCTCGGTGGAGCCGGGCTCGACGGCGACGATGCGGTCGCCGTACCCGCGGTCCGCGGCCGCGCCGACGGTGTTCTCGGTGGTCACCGCGCCACTGTGACCCGCGGACCGGGCGGGACGGAACCTCGGTAACCGACTGTTGACACGGGTTGCTCCGTCCGGCCCGTAGTCCTGCGGATTCCGCGGCCGGACCCGGTCCGCCACGATCGTCGGCATGCGGACGAACCTGAACGTGGCCCTGCAGGCCGGCGCCCTCCTGGCCTTCGCGGCCCTGCGGTTCACCGCGCCGGGGTGGTTCCTGATCATCCTGATCATGACCCTGGTCGGCCCGGCCCTCCTGACGGTCCCGACGGTGCTGTCGCTGACCGTGCTGCGACGCCGGGTGCTCGGCCCGGCGGTGACCGCCCCGTTCGTCGCCTGCGCCGGGTTCCTGCTCGCCGGCGGGCTGCTGATGCCCGACTTCGGCGACACCGCGGACTCGGTGCGCGCCCCGCTGACGGTGCTGCTGGAGTCGGCCGGGCTGCCCGCCGGGCCGACCGAGCCGCTGTACGTCCTCGGCTCGCTGGCCCTCGCCGGCTGGTCGGTGTCACTGGTCTGGCTGGGCGTGGCCCTGGCGCTCGACGCCCGCCGGACGCACCGGGTCCCCGGGCCGCCGCACCCGGCCTGGGTGCGGCCGGTCTCCTGAGGCCGCTCGCGCCGTCCGCGAGGTCCCCGTCCGCGCCGTCCGGACCGGTCACACCGGGGCCGGTCCCGGCCCCACCCGGCCGGCCGCGTCCGGCCGGCCCCGGCGGGGTCTGCTCAGCCCTCGCCCGGTACCCGGATCCGCCGGGTCCGCTCGGCGCGGGCGGCGAGCTCGTCGTCGGCGGGGTAGTCGACGCCGGTCAGCGACAGGCCGTGCGGCGGCGCGACGGTCACCTCGGAGGCGCGCAGCTCGCGGCGCAGCAGTCCCGCGGGCCAGTCGGCGGGCCTGCGCCCACGGCCGACCTCGAACACCGCGCCGACCAGGCTGCGGACCATCGAGTGGCAGAACGCGTCCGCGGAGACCGCCGCGACCAGCACGTCCGGCTCGCCCGGCGCGGGCGACCAGTCGAAGCGCTGCAGCGCGCGTACGGTCGTCGCGCCCTCGCGGCGCTTGCAGAACGCGGCGAAGTCGTGCTCGCCCAGCAGCAGTGCCGAGGCGGCGTTCATCGGCTCCGGGTCCAGCGGGTACGGCCAGGCGACGGTCTCCCGCGCCCGCAGCGGCTCGGCCCCGAACGGGGCCGTGGTGACCCGGTAGCGGTAGTGCCTGCGCAGCGCGGAGAAGCGGGCGTCGAAGGCGTCGGGGACCCGCCCGAGACCGTGCACCCGCACGTCGGGTGGGAGCAGCCGGTTCAACCGCCGCAGCAGGCCGTCGATCTGCGGTGCGAGCGTCTCCGGGAGGTCGACGTGGCAGACCTGGCCGGACGCGTGCACCCCGGCGTCGGTGCGCCCGGCGACGGTGAGCCGCAGCGGGGTGCGCAGCACGGTCGACAGGGCCTCGGTGAGCACGCCCTGCACGGTGCGCCGGGTCGGCTGCTGGGCCCATCCGGAGAAGTCGGTGCCGTCGTAGGCGACGTCGAGCCGCAGCCGGACGGTCCCGGCCCCCGGATCGGGGGCACCGGAAACGCCGACGAGCCCGCCGTCGGTGACGGCGGGCTCGTCGGTGTGGTGCGCTCGGCTCAGGAGCCGGACTCCTTCTTCGAGTCCTCGGCGGCGTCGGCAGCCTCCTCGGCGGCCTCCTCCGCGGCGGCGGCGTCGACGGCCTTGTCGGCGGCCTCGGAACCCGGGGCCACCTCCTCGGCCTCGACCGCGGCGTCGACCGCCTTCTCGGCGGCCTCCTGGGCCTCGTCGGCGGCGGTGACCTCGGCCTCGGTGGCCTCGGTCGACTCGACCGTGGTCTCCTCGTCCGAGGACGCGGCGGCCGGGGCGGAGGCCGCGGCCTGCGACGCGGCCGAACGACGGGCACGGTTGGCCTCGTCGGTCACCGTCTTCTGCTGGACCAGCTCGATGACCGCCATCGGGGCGTTGTCGCCCTTGCGCGGCATCGTCTTGGTGATCCGGGTGTAGCCACCGTTGCGGTCCGCGAAGAACGGGCCGATCTCGGTGACGAGGCGGTGCACGACCGACTTGTCGCGGATCACCTTCATGATCTCGCGCCGGTTGTGCAGGTCGCCGGCCTTGGCCTTGGTGATCAGCCGCTCCGCGTACGGACGCAGCCGCCGGGCCTTGGCCTCGGTGGTGGTGATCCGGCCGTGTTCGAACAGCGAGGTCGCCAGGTTGGCCAGGATCAGCCGCTGGTGCGCGGGCGACCCGCCGAGGCGGGCACCCTTGGTGGGCTGGGGCATGGCTACAACTGCTCCGTTTCTGCGTAGTCCTGACCGTCGTCACCGAAGGTGTCCGGGTCGAACCCGCTCCCACCGTCGACGCCGTAGTCGCTCGCCGCCGCCGACGGGTCGAACCCGGGCGGGCTGTCCTTGAGGGCCAGGCCGAGACCGACGAGCTTCATCTTGACCTCGTCGATCGACTTGGCGCCGAAGTTGCGGATGTCGAGCAGGTCCGCCTCGCTGCGGCCGACGAGCTCGCCGACCGTGTGGATGCCCTCGCGCTTGAGGCAGTTGTAGGACCGGACCGTGAGGTCCAGCTCCTCGATCGGCATCGCGAAGGCCGCGATGGTGTCCGCCTCCTGCGGGGAGGGGCCGATCTCGATGCCCTCGGCGTCCACGTTCAGCTCGCGGGCCAGGCCGAACAGCTCGACCAGGGTCTTGCCGGCCGAGGCCAGCGCGTCCCGCGGGGTGATGGACGGCTTCGACTCGACGTCGAGGATGAGCTTGTCGAAGTCGGTGCGCTGCTCGACTCGCGTGGCCTCGACCTTGTAGGTCACCTTCAGCACCGGCGAGTAGATCGAGTCGACCGGGATACGGCCGATCTCGGCACCGGTGGCCTTGTTCTGCATCGCCGGGACGTACCCGCGACCGCGCTCGACGACGAGCTCGACCTCGAGCCGGCCCTTGTCGTTGAGCGAGGCGATGTGCAGGTCCGGGTTGTGCACGGTGACACCGGCGGGCGGGACGATGTCCCCCGCGGTGACCGCACCCGGGCCCTGCTTGCGCAGGTACATCGTCACCGGCTCGTCCTCCTCGGAGCTCACGACGAGCTCCTTGAGGTTGAGGATGATGTCGGTGACGTCCTCCTTGACCCCCGGCACGGTGGTGAACTCGTGCAGGACGCCGTCGATCCGGATGGACGTGACGGCGGCACCGGGGATCGACGACAGCAGCGTCCGGCGCAGGGAGTTACCGAGGGTGTAGCCGAAGCCCGGCTCCAGCGGCTCGATGACGAACCGCGACCGGGTCTCGGTGACGACGTCCTCGGCCAGTGAGGGTCGCTGAGAGATCAGCATGGGTGTGTGCCTCCTTCGCACCTGCGACAACCGCTATTTGATGTCGCAGTGGGAACCGTCGCCCCTCCCTGCGGGGCGACGGCGTGTCGAGCTACTTCGAGTAGAACTCGACGATGAGCTGCTCGGTGACCTGGGTGTCGATCTGAGCGCGCTCGGGCAGCTGGTGGACCAGGATCCGCAGGGTCGACGGGACGACCTGCAGCCACGCCGGGACCGGGCGGTCGCCCTGGGTCTCCTTGGCGATGACGAACGGGTCGGTGTTCCGCGACTTGTCCTTGACGTCGATGATGTCGTAGCGCGACACCCGGTAGCTGGGGATGTCGACCTTCTTCCCGTTGACCAGGAAGTGGCCGTGGTTCACCAGCTGACGGGCCATGCGCCGGGTGCGGGCGAGGCCCGCGCGGTACACGACGTTGTCGAGGCGCGACTCGAGGATCTGCAGCAGCTCGTCGCCGGTCTTGCCCTCGCGACGGTGCGCCTCCTCGTAGTAGGCGCGGAGCTGCTTCTCCTGCAGGCCGTAGCCGAAGCGGACCTTCTGCTTCTCCTGCAGCTGCAGGAGGTACTCGGTCTCCTTGATCCGGATCCGGCCGTGCTGGCCGGGCGGGTAGGGACGACGCTCGAACGCCTGGTCGCCGCCGACGAGGTCGGTCTTCAGTCGGCGGGACTTGCGGGTCATGGGGCCGGTGTAGCGAGCCATGGTGGTTCTCCCTTCCCCTAGACCCGGCGCCGCTTGGGCGGACGGCAGCCGTTGTGCGGCTGCGGGGTCACGTCGGAGATCGTGCCGACCTCGAGGCCGGCCGCCTGCAGCGAACGGATCGCCGTCTCACGTCCGGAGCCGGGGCCCTTGACGAAGACGTCGCACTTCTTCATGCCGTGGTCCATCGCCTTGCGGGCGGCGTTCTCGGCGGCGAGCTGCGCGGCGAACGGCGTCGACTTCCGGGAGCCCTTCAGGCCGACGTGCCCGGACGAGGCCCAGGCGATGACGGCACCGGTCGGGTCGGTGATCGACACGATCGTGTTGTTGAACGTGGACTTGATGTGGGCGTGACCGTGCGCGACGTTCTTCTTCTCGCGACGGCGGACCTTCTTGGGTCCGGCACCCTGACGTGCGCGGGGCGGCATTACTTCTTACCTGCCTTCTTCTTACCGGCGACGGTCTTCTTCGGACCCTTGCGGCCGCGCGCGTTGGTCTTCGTGCGCTGGCCGCGGACCGGAAGGCCGCGACGGTGACGGATGCCCTGGTACGAACCGATCTCGATCTTCCGGCGGATGTCCGCCTGGATCTCACGGCGCAGGTCACCCTCGACCTGCAGGTTCGCCTCGATGTACTCGCGGAGCTTGCTGACGTCCTCGTCGGTCAGGTCCTTCGACCGGAGGTCGGGGCTCAGCGCGGTGGCCTCGAGGATCTCCTTGGACCGGGTACGTCCGACCCCGAAGATGTAGGTGAGCGCGATCTCCAACCGCTTTTCGCGGGGGAGGTCGACGCCGGCAACACGTGCCATGCGGCGTGGTCTCCTTGTTGTCGTCCCAGGTCTTCCCGATGCCCGTCCCGTTCCGCCGCTGAGCTGAACGGGCCCCGGCCTGGTTCCGGGGGTACTACCGGGCCCGTGTGGCCCGGCAGGTGCATCGGGGGCTTCTGCTGCGCGATCAGAGGATCGCGACCGGTACCGCTCTGCTCAGCCCTGGCGCTGCTTGTGGCGCAGGTTCGAGCAGATCACGATGATCCGGCCGTGACGGCGGATCACCTGGCACTTGTCGCAGATCTTCTTGACGCTCGGCTTGACCTTCACGTCGTCTGCCTCTGTGTGTCGTTCTTGTGGGTCTCGCGACCGACCGTGGTGGAGCTGGTCGTCACTTGTAGCGGTAGACGATGCGGCCGCGGCTGAGGTCGTAGGGCGACAGCTCGACGACCACCCGGTCCTCCGGAAGGATCCGGATGTAGTGCTGGCGCATCTTCCCGCTGATGTGCGCGAGTACCCGGTGGCCGTTCTCCAGCTCCACCCGGAACATCGCGTTCGGCAGGGGTTCGACGACCCGGCCCTCGACCTCGATCGCCCCGTCCTTCTTGGCCATGTCCTCCGCTATCCGTGACAGGTGTCGGTTGCCCCGGTCGACAGCGGTGCCGACGACCGGTTCGGCGCGCGCGGACGGAGCCGGACCGGGAACACTGTGGGATACACGGAGCACACGGAGCGGACGTCACAGGACGCGCCGATGGTCCAGTGTACGGAGGCCGTGCGAGGCCGGTGCAGGCGGGGGTGACGGGCGTGGTAGACGCCCGGCAGACCGACGGTAACGGACCGACCCGGTCACGGACCAGTACCCGCGCGGAGCGCGTCGGGTACCGGTGGCGCGGGGCTCAGGCTCCGGGGCGGTCCGGTGCGCCGGCGGGCGCGGTCAGCAGCCACGGCCCGTCCTCGGTGACGGCGACGGTGTGCTCCCAGTGCACGGCCCGGCCGCCCGCCGCGGTGACGACCGTCCAGCCGTCCTCGAGCTCCAGGGTGTCCGGGTCCCCCGCGACGAGCATCGGCTCGACGGCCAGGGCCATGCCCGGGCGCAGCCGCGGCCCCTTGCCCGGCTCGCCGTGGTTGGGCAGGAACGGGTCCATGTGCATCGAGGTGCCGATGCCGTGGCCGCCGTACTCGGCGACGATCCCGTAGTCGGCGCGGTCGGCCAGCGCCGCGGACCGGCACGCCTCCTGGATGGCGTACGAGACGTCGGTCAGCCGGGCCCCGTCGCGGACGGCGAGGATCCCCGCCTCCATCGCGCCGCGGCAGGCCGCGGACAGGGCGAGGTCCTCCGGCGACACGTCCCCGACGGCGATGGTCACCGCGGAGTCGCCGTGCCAGCCGTCGACGATCGCGCCGCAGTCCACCGAGATCAGGTCTCCCTCGGCGAGCACCTGCTTCGGCGACGGGATGCCGTGCACGATCTGCTCGTTCACCGAGGCGCAGATGCTCGCCGGGAAACCGTGGTAACCGAGGAACGAGGGGACACCGTCGCCGTCGCGGATCGTCTGCTCGGCGAGCGCATCGAGCTCGGCCGTGCTGACACCGGGCTTCGCGTGCTCGGTGACCGCGGCCAGCGTGGCCGCGACCAACGCACCCGCCACCCGCATCGCCTCGAGCTGACCGTGGGTCTTGAGCTCGATGTCCCGACCCCGGTAGCGGGCGATGGCCCCGCGGATACCGCCGCGACCGTTCATGTGTCCGTCCCTCGGTTCCCCGCCGTGGCGCCGGTGGTGCCGGCGCCGACCGGGTCTCAGCCGTTGCGGGTGTGCAACGCCGAGAAGACCCGGTCGGTGATCTCGTCGATCTCGCCGACGGCGTCGATCGTGACCAGCCGGTCACGGTAGTGGTCCAGCAGCGGAGCGGTCTCCTCGCGGTAGACCCGCTGCCGGTTGCGGATGGTGTCCTCGTTGTCGTCGCTGCGGCCGCGGCCGAGCAGCCGCTGCACGACGACCTCGTCGTCGACGTCGAACTGGACGACGGCGTCGAGTTCCAGGCCCTTGTCGGACAGGATCTCCGACAGGGAGCCCGCCTGGGCCACGTTGCGCGGGAAGCCGTCGAGGATGAAACCGCTCGCCGTGTCGGCGTCGCCGAGCCGGTCGCGCACCATCGCGACGGTCACCTCGTCGGGGACGAGGTCCCCGGCGTCCATGTAGCGCTTCGCCTCGCGACCGAGCTCGGTCTCGTCACGCAGGTTCGCCCGGAACAGATCCCCGGTCGAGATGTGCGGGACGTCGAGCCGCTTGGCCATCTGCTCAGCCTGGGTCCCCTTGCCGGCACCGGGCGGTCCCACCAGAACGAGTCGCACGAGACCCGACCTCCTGAAGTCTTGTCGTCCATGGCGCCGGCGTCCTCGCCGGCACACGATGCCCGAGGCACCACGATCGGGGCCGGGGCCCCGCACCGGGTTCCCGCTCGGCCACGTTCCGGCGAGCCTAACGCAGGAAACCCTCGTAGTTCCGCTGCATGAGCTGGCTCTCGATCTGCTTCAGGGTGTCGAGGCCCACGGTGACCATGATCAGCACGGCCGTGCCGCCGAACGGGAAGTTCTGGTTCTGGCCGCTGCCGGTGATCCCGAGGAAGAAGTTCGGGAGCACCGCGATGAGGCCCAGGTACAGCGATCCCGGCAGCGTGATGCGGCTGAGCACGAAGTTCAGGTACTCCGCGGTGGGCCGGCCCGGGCGGATGCCCGGGATGAATCCGCCGTACTTCTTCATGTCCTCGGCGCGCTCATCGGGGTTGAACGTGATGCCGACGTAGAAGTACGTGAAGAAGATGATCAGTGCTACGTACAACACGATGTGCACGGGATTGGACTGATCGACGAGATAGGTCTGCACGAACTGCTGGAACCAGCCGCCGTCGTTCCCGGCGAGCCGGGCGACCAGGTCGGGCAGGTAGAGCAGCGAGCTACCGAAGATCACCGGCACGACACCGGCCTGGTTGACCTTGAGCGGCAGGTAGGTCGAGGTGCCGCCGTACATCCGGCGGCCGACCATGCGCTTGGCGTACTGCACCGGGATCCGGCGCTGGCCGTTCTCCACGAACACGACGCTGGCGATGATCGCGAGACCGAAGACGCAGACGCCGGCGAAGACCAGGCCGCCGGAGTTCTCCAGGATCAGCCGGCCCTCGGCGGGGATGCGGTGCGCGATGGAGGCGAAGATCAGCAGCGACATGCCGTTGCCGATGCCGCGCTCGGTGACCTGCTCGCCCAGCCACATCACCAGCGTGGTCCCGGCGACCATGACGATCACGATGACGATCAGCGTGAAGACCGACGAGTCCGGGATGATCGGAAGCGCGCAGCCCTGGAACAGCTGACCGCGCTCGGCCAGCGCCACGAAGCCGGTGGCCTGCAGCACCGCGATGCCGATCGTCAGGTACCGCGTGTACTGCGTGAGCTTGGCCTGGCCGGACTGGCCTTCCTTCTTCAACTGCTCGAACCGCGGGATGACGACCTGCAGCAGCTGCACGATGATGCTCGCGGTGATGTAGGGCATGATGCCCAGCGCGAAGATCGACAGCTGGAGCAGTGCCCCGCCGGAGAACAGGTTGATCAGGGAGTAGACGCTGGCGTTGTCGCCGCCCTCGACCTGACGGACACATTCCTGGATGTTGGGGTACGACACCCCCGGCGAGGGGATGTTCGCCCCGAGCCGGTACACCGCCACGATCGCCAGCGTGAAGAGGATCTTCTTGCGGAGATCCGGCGTGGTCAGGGCCGCCCGGACTGCGCTGAGCACTCGGTGATCCTCCTACGACGTCGGCGGCCCGACACCGCCTGCGCCGGCCCCTGAGGGGTCGGCCGGGTTGGTCGACGCGCGTTCCGCGCCTCGCGGGTCACCCGGGCCGGTGTGTACCGGCGGGGGCTGCGCGCCTCGAGGCGCGCCAGGTAATCGGTGGACACTCGGTCCGGAAGTGACTGTAACAGCGGCCCGGAAACGCCTCGGCGCCGCCCACGGGCCCGGTCCACCTGGGGTGGAGCGGGCGCCACGGACGGCGCCGGGGGACGTGCGGTGGGGCCTACAGCTCGGAGACCGAGCCGCCGGCCGCCGAGATCTTCTCGCGCGCGGACGCGGAGAACTTGTGGGCCTTCACAGTCAGGGCGACGCCCGAGAGCTCACCCTCGCCGAGGACCTTCACGAGCTGGTTCTTGCGAACCGCGCCCGCCTCGACCAGCTCGGCCGGACCGATCTCGCCACCCTTCGGGAACAGGGTGGCCAGCTCGCCGACGTTCACGACCTGGTACTCGACCTTGAAGCGGTTCTTGAAGCCCTTGAGCTTCGGGAGCCGCATGTGCAGCGGCATCTGCCCGCCCTCGAAGCGCGGGGACACCGTCTTGCGGGCCTTGGTGCCCTTGGTACCGCGACCGGCGGTCTTGCCCTTGGAGCCCTCACCGCGACCCACACGGGTCCGCGCCTTCTTCGAGCCCGGGGCCGGCCGCAGGTCGTGGAGCTTGATGACGGAGTTCTCGTTCTCGCTCACGACTGCACCTCCTCCACGGTCACGAGGTGGCGCACGGTGTGGACGTAACCGCGGGTCTGCGGGTCCGCCTCACGCACCACCGACTGCCGGATCTTGCGCAGGCCGAGCGAGCGCAGCGTGTCGCGCTGGTTCTGCTTGCAGCCGATCCGGCTCTTCACCTGGGTGATCTTCCACGTGGCCATGTCGCTCACACCTTCGCCGCGTCGGCCTCGGCGCGCTGGCGCATCATGCTCGCCGGGGCGACGTCCTCCAGCGGCAGGCCGCGGCGGGCCGCGACCTCCTCCGGACGCTGCACCGACTTCAGCGCCGCCACCGTGGCGTGCACGATGTTGATGGCGTTGTCGGAGCCGAGGGACTTGGACAGGATGTCCGAGATCCCCGCGCACTCCAGCACCGCGCGGACCGGGCCGCCGGCGATGACACCGGTACCCGGGGAGGCCGGGCGCAGCATGACGACGCCGGCGGCGGCCTCACCCTGCACGCGGTGCACGATCGTGCCGCCGATGCGGGGGACGCGGAAGAAGTTCTTCTTCGCCTCCTCCACGCCCTTGGCGATCGCGGCCGGCACCTCCTTGGCCTTGCCGTAGCCGACACCCACCAGGCCGTCACCGTCGCCGACGATCATCAGCGCGGTGAAGCTGAACCGGCGGCCGCCCTTGACGACCTTGGCCACGCGGTTGATCGTGACCAGCCGCTCGATGTACGGGGTCTTGTCCTGGGCCGCCCCGCCACGGCCACCGTCCCGGCGGTCCCGGTTGTTGCGGTTGTCGTTCCCACCGCTGCCGCCCGGGGCTCCGCCGTCACGCCGCGTACGTCCCGGCATCAGACAGTCCCTTCGATCTTCTCGGTCTGGTTCATCAGAACTCCAGGCCTCCCTCGCGGGCGGCGTCGGCCAGGGCCGCGATGCGCCCGTGGTAGGCCAGCCCGCCGCGGTCGAACACGACCGTGGAGATGCCCGCCTCCTTGGCCCGGGCGGCGATGAGCTCGCCGACCTTGGCCGCCTTGGCCTTCTTGTCGCCCTCGACGCCACGCACCTCGGCGTCCAGCGAGGACGCGAAGGCCAGCGTGTGGCCCGCCAGGTCGTCGATCAGCTGGACGGTGATGTGCCGCGAGGAGCGGTTGACCGCCAGCCGCGGACGCACCGGCGTCCCGGAGATCTTCTTCCGGAGCCGGGCGTGCCGGCGGATGCGCGAGTCGCGGCGCTTGCGCGCCACCTGGGACGCCATCCGGCGGCGGGCGGAACCCGACACCGTCTCGTTCGTCTCGGCCATCACTTACCCGTCTTTCCGACCTTGCGGCGGACCTGCTCGCCGGCGTACCGCACACCCTTGCCCTTGTACGGGTCGGGGCGGCGCAGCTTCCGGATGTTGGCAGCGGTCTCGCCGACCAGCTGCTTGTCGATGCCGGAGACCGAGAACCGGGTCGGCGACTCGACCGCGAAGGTGATGCCCTCCGCCGGCTCGATGACGACCGGGTGCGAGTAGCCCAGGGCGAACTCGAGGTTCTGCCCCTTCAGCTGCACGCGGTAACCCACGCCGTGGATCTCCAGCTTCTTCTCGTAGCCGGCGCTGACGCCGACCACGATGTTGTTGACGAGGGAGCGGGTCAGGCCGTGGTAGGCCCGGGTCTCGCGCTCCTCGTTCGGCCGCTTCACCAGCACCGTGCCGTCGTCATCGCGCTCGATCGTGATCGGCTCGACGGCGGTGTGCGACAGGGTGCCCTTGGGGCCCTTCGCGGTGACCGTGCGGCCGTCGATGGTGATCTCCACGCCGGACGGGACGGTGATGGGCAGCTTTCCGATGCGTGACATCGTTCGTTACCCCTCTCTCACCAGACGTAGGCGAGGACTTCCCCGCCCACGCCGCTCCGGTAGGCCTGCTGGTCGGTCATCAGACCCTGAGAGGTCGAGATGATCGCGATGCCGAGGCCACCCAGGACCCGCGGCAGGTTCGTCGACTTCGCGTACACACGCAGACCGGGCTTCGACACCCGGCGCAGACCGGCGACGCTGCGCTCACGGTTGCGGCCGTACTTCAGCTCGACGACCAGGGACTTGCCGACCTCGGCGTCCTCGGTGTGGTGTGCCGCGATGTAGCCCTCCTTCTGAAGGATCTCCGCAATGGCGACCTTCAGCTTCGAGTGGGGCATCACGACGCGGTCGTGGTAGGCCGAGTTCGCGTTCCGCAGACGGGTCAACATGTCTGCGATCGGATCGGTCATCGTCATGGTGTCTGTCTCTTTCCCGCCGTGGTTCCTCGTACCGGCGCGGTGCCCCTGTGCGGGGCACCGCACCGGTGCGGGCCTGCGGCGATCGGATCCGCTGCCCCGCGGACGCGGGGCGGTCGGATCACCAGCTGGACTTGCTCACACCCGGCAGCTCGCCGGCGTGCGCCATGTCTCGCAGGCACACGCGGCAGAGGCCGAACTTGCGGAACACGGCACGCGGCCGGCCGCACTTGTTGCAGCGGGTGTAACCCCGCACGGCGAACTTCGGCTTCGCGTTCGCCTTGTTGATGAGCGCCTTCTTCGCCATTCGCTCAGCTCTCCTTGAACGGGAAGCCCAGGTGGCGCAGCAGCGCCCGGCCCTCGGCGTTCGTGGTCGCGGTGGTCACGACCGTGATGTCCATGCCCCGCGGCCGGTCGATGGAGTCCGGGTCGATCTCGTGGAACATCGACTGCTCGTTCAGGCCGAACGTGTAGTTGCCACGCCCGTCGAACTGGTTGCCCTCGAGGCCACGGAAGTCGCGGATACGGGGCAGCGCGATGGTCAGGAGACGGTCGAGGAACTCCCACATCCGGTCGTTGCGGAGGGTCACCTTCGCACCGATCGGCATGCCCTCGCGCAGCTTGAACTGCGCGATGGACTTGGTGGCGCGACGCAGCTGCGGCTTCTGGCCGGTGATGGTGGCCAGGTCCCGCAGCGCACCGTCGATCAGCTTCGAGTCGCGGGCGGCGTCACCGACACCCATGTTCACCACGACCTTGGTCAGGCCGGGGATCTGCATGACGTTGGTGTAGCCGAACTCCTCGCGGAGCTTGTCGAGCATCTCGTCGCGGTACCGCTGCTTGAGCCTCGGCACGGTCTTCTCAGCCGTGGTCATCTCAGATCTCCTTCCCGTTGCGCCTGGAGATCCGGACGCGGCGGGTGGTGCCGTCCTCGCCCTCGACGGCCTTCTTGCCGATACGGGTCGGCTTGCCGTCGGAGTCGCACACCATCACGTTCGAGACGTGGATGGCGGCCTCCTGGGTGACGATCCCGCCGCTCTCGGCCCCGCGCTGGTTCTGGCTGATCCGGGTGTGCTTCTTGATCCGGTTCACGCCCTCGACCAGCACGCGCTGGCGCTCCGGGTAGGCCGCGATGACCTTGCCCCGTGCACCCTTGTCCTTGCCGGCGATCACCAGAACGGTGTCGCCCTTCTTGACCTTCATCTTCGCCTTCATGTCAGAGCACCTCCGGGGCCAGGGAGATGATCCTCATGAACTTGCGGTCGCGCAGCTCGCGCCCGACCGGGCCGAAGATACGGGTCCCCCGAGGTCCGTTGTCCGCCTTGATCAGCACGGCGGCGTTCTCGTCGAAACGGATGTAGCTGCCGTCGGGACGGCGCTTCTCCTTCTTGGTGCGCACGATGACCGCCTTGACGACGTCACCACGCTTCACGCCGGCGCCGGGGATGGCCTCCTTGACCGTGGCGACGATGACGTCGCCGATCCCGGCGTAGCGCCGCGCGGAGCCGCCCAGCACCCGGATGCACAGGATCTCCTTGGCACCGGTGTTGTCGGCGACGCGCAGCCGCGACTCCTGCTGGATCACTTCGACTCCTACTTGGCCTTCTCGAGGATCTCCACCAGCCGCCAGCGCTTGGTCGCCGACAGCGGACGGGTCTCCATGAGGCGGACACGGTCGCCGATACCGGCGGTGTTCCCCTCGTCGTGCGCCTTGACCTTGCTGGTCCGGCGGATGACCTTGCCGTACAGGGGGTGCTTCACCCGGTCCTCGAGGGAGACGACGATCGTCTTCTCCATCTTGTCGGACACGACCAGGCCCTCGCGGACCTTGCGCTCCCCGCGCTCGTCGTTCTTCTGCTCGTCGCTCACGCCGCGCCCTCGCTCTCGGTCGGTGCGGCGGAAAGGCCGAGCTCACGCTCGCGCATCACGGTGTAGCACCGCGCGATGTCGTGACGGACGGCCCGCAGCCGCCGGTTGTTGTCCAGCTGCCCGGTGGCCATCTGGAAGCGGAGGTTGAACAGCTCCTCCTTGGCCTCCCGGACACGCACGACCAGCTCCTCGTCGGAGAGCTCGCGCAGCTCGGCGGCCTTGGTGTTGCCACTGCTCGCCATCAGATGTCACCACCCTCACGGGACACGATCCGGCACTTCATGGGCAGCTTGTGGATCGCACGGGTCAGGGCCTCGTGCGCCACCTCGCGGTTCGGGAAGCTCATCTCGAAGAGCACCCGGCCCGGCTTGACGTTCGTGACCCACTTCTCGGGCGAACCCTTACCGGAACCCATGCGGACCTCGGCCGGCTTCTTGGTCATCGGGATGTCCGGGAAGACGTTGATCCAGATCTTCCCGCCACGACGGATGTGCCGGTTGATCGCGATACGCGCCGACTCGATCTGCCGGTTCGACACGTAGGCCGGCTCCAGCGCCTGGATGCCCCAGTCGCCGAAGGTGACCGCGGTACCACCGCTGGCCATGCCCTTGCGCTTGGGACGGTGCTGCTTGCGGTGCTTGACCTTGCGTGGGATCAGCATCGGTCAGCTCTCCCCACCGTTGCTCTGGTTCTCACCGGAGGCCGGAGCCTCGGCGGTCGCCGTCGCGGCGCCGCCGGCCTGGCCCGCGCTCTGCGCGGCACGCCCGGCCTCGGTGCTGGTCGCAGTGGTGCCCGAGGCACCGGAACGGCGCCGGGCCGGACGCTCACGGCGCGGGCCACGGCCCGGGGCCTCGGCAGCGGCCGGGACGCCCTCGCGGCGGCCACCGACGACGTCGCCCTTGTAGATCCAGACCTTCACGCCGATGCGGCCGAAGGAGGTCCGGGCCTCGAACAGGCCGTAGTCGATGTCCGCACGCAGCGTGTGCAGCGGGACCCGACCCTCGCGGTAGAACTCCGACCGCGACATCTCGGCACCGCCGAGGCGGCCCGAGCACTGGACCCGGATGCCCTTGACCTGCGGGCTGCGCATGGCCGACTGGATGGCCTTGCGCATCGCACGCCGGAAGGCGACCCGGTTCGACAGCTGCTCGGCGACGCCCTGGGCGACGAGCTGCGCATCGGACTCGGAGCTCTTGACCTCGAGGATGTTCAGCTGGACCTGCTTCTTGGTCAGCTTCTCGAGGTTGCCCCGGATCCGGTCGGCCTCCGCGCCACGACGGCCGATCACGATGCCGGGACGCGCGGTGTGGATGTCCACCCGCACGCGGTCCCGGGTGCGCTCGATCTCGACCTTGGAGATGCCGGCCCGCTCCATGCCCTTGGAGAGCATGCGGCGGATCTCGACGTCCTCCTTGACGTACTCGGAGTACTGCTTGTCGGCGTACCAGCGCGACTTCCAGTCCGTGGTGATGCCCAGGCGGAAGCCGTGCGGGTTGATCTTCTGCCCCATCAGCGGGCCCTCCCCTTCGCACCACGACGGCCGGCCTTCTGCGGAACCGACTCGACCTCGATGGTGATGTGGCTCGTCCGCTTGCGGATGCGGTACGCACGCCCCTGGGCGCGCGGCCGGATCCGCTTCAACGTCGGGCCCTCGTCGACCATCGCCACGGCGACCACGAGGGTCTCCGGGTCCAGGTCCAGGTTGTTCTCGGCGTTGGCCGCGGCGCTCGCCACGACCTTCGCGACGGGCTCCGCCGCGGCCTGCGGCGAGAACCGCAGGATCGCCAGCGCCTCGTCGACCGGCAGGCCGCGGACCAGGTCCACGACACGACGGGTCTTCGTCGGCGAGCTGCGGACGAACCGCGCCACGGCGCGCGCACGAGTCGGCTCGAGCGCAGCGCCGGTGGTCTCGGCAGTGGTCTCTGCCATTTTCTCCACCTCTCCTAGTCGCTACTCGGGCCGGCTACTAGCGCCGACGCGCCTTGCGGTCGTCCTTGATGTGACCCCGGAAGGTCCGGGTGGGGGCGAACTCGCCCAGCTTGTGACCGACCATCGAGTCGGACACGAACACCGGGACGTGCTTGCGGCCGTCGTGCACGGCGATGGTGTGACCGATCATGTCCGGGATGATCGTGGACCGACGGGACCACGTGCGGATGACGGTCTTCTTGCCGGACTCGTTGAGGACGTCCACCTTCTTGAGCAGGTGGTCGTCCACGAAGGGGCCCTTCTTCAGGCTGCGCGGCATGTCTTACCTCCCTGCTCAGCGCTTCTTGCCGGTACGACGCCGGCGGACGATCAACTTGTCGGACGGCTTGTTGCGGCGGGTACGGCCCTCGGGCGTACCGGCCGGGTTCACCGGGTGGCGGCCACCGGAGGTCTTGCCCTCACCACCACCGTGCGGGTGGTCCACCGGGTTCATGACGACACCACGGACGGTCGGGCGCTTGCCCTTCCACCGCATACGGCCGGCCTTACCCCAGTTGATGTTGGCGTGCTCCGAGTTGCCCACCTCGCCGACGGTGGCGCGGCAGCGCACGTCGACGTAGCGGATCTCGCCGGAGGGCATCCGCAGCTGCGCGTAGGGCCCGTCCTTGGCGACCAGCTGGACGCCGACACCGGCCGAGCGCGCGATCTTGGCGCCGCCACCGGGGCGGAGCTCGATCGCGTGCACCACGGTGCCCGTCGGGATGTTGCGCAGCGGCAGGTTGTTACCCACCTTGATGTCGGCCCGGGGACCGTTCTCGATCTTGTCGCCCTGCTTGAGCTTCGCCGGCGCGATGATGTAGCGCTTCTCGCCGTCGGCGTAGTGCAGCAGTGCGATCCGCGAGGTGCGGTTCGGGTCGTACTCGATGTGCGCGACCTTCGCCGGCACGCCGTCCTTGTCGTTACGACGGAAGTCGATCAGACGGTAGGCGCGCTTGTGCCCGCCACCCTGGTGACGGGTGGTGATCCGCCCGTGCGCGTTGCGGCCGCCCTTGTTGTGCAGCGGGCGCAGCAGCGACTTCTCGGGGGTGTCCCGGGTGATCTCGGCGAAGTCCGACACGCTCGAGCCACGACGGCCCGGGGTGGTCGGCTTGTACTTACGAATGGCCATGGGTCAGCTCGCTCCCTCAGCTCGCCGGGCCACCGAAGACGTCGATCGACTTGCTCTCCTCGGAGAGCGTGACGATCGCGCGCTTGGTGTCCTTGCGCTTGCCGTAGCCGGTGCGGGAGCGCTTGCGCTTGCCCGGGCGGTTCAGCGTGTTCACGCTGGTCACCTTGACCCCGAACACCTTCTCCACGGCGATCTTGATCTGGGTCTTGTTCGCGTCCGGTGCCACGACGAAGGTGTACTGGCGCTCGTCGAGCAGCCCGTAGCTCTTCTCCGAGACGACCGGCGCGAGCAGCACGTCCCGCGGGTCCGTGATCACTTGTCGGCCTCCTCAGCGCGGCGGCCGGCAGCCTTCGGCTTCGCGATCGGGCCGGCCAGGAACTCGTCCAGCGCCGCCTGCGTGAACAGCACGACGTCGTTGACGAGCACGTCGTGGGTGTTCAGCTGGTCGGGCGCGATCAGGTGGACCTGCGGCAGGTTGCGCAGGCTCAGCAGGGCGTTCTCCGCGGAACGCTCGACGACCGCGAGCACCCGGCGGGCGTCGGGCACGACGGCCTCGATCGCCTTGCGGGCGGCCTTGGTCGACGGCGCGTCGCCCTCGGAGAAGGCGGACACGACGTGCACGGCGCCGGCGCGGGCCCGGTCGGAGAGGGCGCCACGCAGGGCGGCGGCCTTCATCTTCTTCGGGGTCCGCTGCGAGTAGTCGCGGGGCGTCGGGCCGTGGACGATGCCACCACCGGCGAACTGCGGCGCGCGGATCGAGCCCTGACGGGCGCGACCGGTGCCCTTCTGCCGGTACGGCTTCTTGCCACCGCCGCGGACCTCGCCGCGACCCTTCACGTCGTGCGTGCCCTGACGCGCGGCGTTGAGCTGCGCGGTCACCACCTGGTGCATGAGGGCGATGTTCGCCGTCACGTCGAAGACGTGGTCCGGCAGCTCGACGCTGCCGGAGGCGGAACCCTCGGGAGTCTTGATCTGCACGGTGCTCACTTGCCATCACCCTTCGCGGGGGTCTTCACCACGACGAGGCCACCGCGCGGACCGGGGACGGCGCCCTTGACGAGCAGCAGCCCGCGCTCGGCGTCCACCCGGTGGACCTTCAGGTTCTGCGTGGTCTGGCGGTCGGAACCCATCCGGCCGGCCATCCGCACACCCTTGAACACGCGGCCCGGGGTGGCGCAGCCGCCGATGGAGCCCGGCGAACGGTGCTTGCGCTGCGTGCCGTGCGAGGCGCCCAGGCCCTTGAACCCGTGGCGCTTCATGACACCGGCGAAGCCCTTACCCTTGGTCACGCCCACCACGTCGACCTCGGCCACCTCGGCGAACGCCTCGACGGTGACCTCCTGGCCGGTGGTGTACTCGGCGGCGTCGGAGGTGCGGAGCTCCAGGACGTGACGACGGGGGGTGACGCCGGCCTTGGCGAAGTGGCCGGACTCCGGCTTGTTCACCTTGCGCGGGTCGATGGCCCCGTAGGCCAGCTGGACGGCGGTGTAGCCGTCGGTCTCCTGCGAGCGCACCTGCGTCACGACGTTCGGCCCGAGCTGGACCACGGTGACCGGCACGATGCGGTTGTTCTCGTCGAACAACTGGGTCATCCCGAGCTTGGTGCCCAGGAGGCCGGTGACCTTCTTCGTCTGCTTGGTGGCAGTCGTCTTCTTGAATGCAGCAGTCATCGTCTCCACCCCGCCGTCACTGAATGTTGACGTCGACGCTCGCCGGCAGGTCGATGCGCATGAGCGCGTCGACCGTCTTGGGCGTCGGGTCGAGGATGTCGATGAGTCGCTTGTGCGTGCGCATCTCGAAGTGCTCGCGCGAGTCCTTGTACTTGTGCGGCGAGCGGATGACGCAGTACACGTTCTTCTCGGTAGGCAGCGGCACGGGGCCGACGACCCGGGCACCGGTACGCGTCACGGTCTCCACGATCTTGCGAGCAGACGCGTCGATTGCCTCGTGGTCATAGGCCTTGAGCCTGATGCGGATCTTCTGTCCCGCCATGGTCGTCGGTCGTCCTCTTCTTCCTGCCGCGGGGGTGTCGCGGTTCGGCCCCGTAAGAACTCGCGCCGTGCTGCCACCGGATGTCCGGCGGGCCGGCTGCGGCCCGTGCTCTGTTCAGGTCTCTGTCGGCCCGGAGTCGCGCGTCCAGTTCCCTGGAGCACTCGTCCTGCCGGGGCTCTCCGGTCCACGAGGTCGGGCGTGTCGCGCCCTGCCCGCATGGTTGTGCCCGGGTCACCGCGTCCCACCCCCATCTGGGGCGGGCATGTCGCTCGGAATCTCCCCGGTAACACGGCGGACCGCAGAACCGGGGCTGACAACGAGCATGGCGCGTGGTGCGCGACCCCTGGACTACCGGAGACCGGGAACAGAGGCGGCGCTTCCACGCGCCATGCTCATCGTGCAACCCGTCAAGGATGACACACCGCTGTGCGGCACCCTCGACCGGGGGGGTGGGTAACGGGGCCGCCCCGGGGGACGGCCCCGTCACATCACGCGTTGATCTTGGTGACCTGGCCGGCGCCCACGGTGCGGCCACCCTCACGGATGGCGAACTGCAGGCCCTCCTCCATGGCGATCGGCTGGATCAGCTGAACGCTCATGGTGGTGTTGTCACCCGGCATGACCATCTCGGTGCCCTGCGGGAGGGTCACGACGCCGGTCACGTCGGTCGTCCGGAAGTAGAACTGCGGACGGTAGTTGTTGAAGAACGGGGTGTGACGGCCGCCCTCGTCCTTGCCCAGGATGTACACCTGGCCCTCGAACTCGGTGTGCGGGGTGATCGAACCCGGCTTCACGACGACCTGGCCGCGCTCCACGTCCTCACGCTTGATACCGCGCAGGAGCAGACCCACGTTCTCGCCGGCGCGACCCTCGTCGAGGATCTTGCGGAACATCTCGACACCGGTGACGGTGGTCGAGGTCTTGTTCGGCCGGATGCCGACGATGTCGACGGTCTCGTTGACCTTGACGATGCCGCGCTCGATACGGCCGGTGACGACCGTGCCGCGACCGGTGATCGTGAAGACGTCCTCGACGGGCATGAGGAACGGCTTCTCGATGTCGCGCTCGGGCTCCGGGATGGCCTCGTCGACCGCGTCCATGAGCTCGACGATGGCCTCGGCCCACTTGTCGTCGCCCTCGAGCGCCTTCAGCGCCGAGACGCGCACGATCGGGAGGTCGTCGCCCGGGTAGTCCTGATCCGACAGGAGCTCGCGGACCTCCATCTCGACGAGCTCCATGATCTCCTCGTCGTCGACCATGTCCGCCTTGTTCAGGGCGACGACGATGTACGGCACGCCGACCTGACGCGCGAGCAGAACGTGCTCACGGGTCTGGGGCATCGGGCCGTCGGTCGCGGCGACCACCAGGATCGCGCCGTCCATCTGGGCGGCACCGGTGATCATGTTCTTCACGTAGTCGGCGTGCCCGGGGCAGTCGACGTGCGCGTAGTGCCGCTTCTCGGTCTGGTACTCGACGTGCGCGATGGAGATCGTGATACCGCGCTGGCGCTCTTCCGGCGCCTTGTCGATCATGTCGAACGCCGAAGCCTCGTTGAGGTTCGGGTACTTGTCGTGCAGAACCTTGGTGATGGCCGCCGTCAGCGTGGTCTTGCCGTGGTCGATGTGACCGATGGTGCCGATGTTGACGTGCGGCTTGGTCCGCTCGAACTTCGCCTTCGCCACTGCTGGGTCCTCCTGGACTCGTGTCTGTACTCCGCCGTGCTGACGGCAGGTCTGTGGGTGTCGGGTGGTGCGGGCCGCGGACCTTACCGATCCGCGGACCGCACCCTCCGAGCAGGTCGGGCACTGGGGCCCGCCCCGGGGAGCTCTTACTCGCCCGTGGCCTTCGCGATGATCTCCTTCGCCACGTTCGCCGGAACCTCGGCGTAGGAGTCGAAGACCATCGTGTAGTTCGCCCGGCCCTGGGTCCGCGACCGCAGGTCGCCGACGTAGCCGAACATCTCGGACAGCGGCACGGTCGCCTTCACGACACGGGCACCGGCCCGCTCCTCCATGGCCTGGATCTGGCCGCGGCGGGAGTTCAGGTCGCCGATGACGTCACCCATGTAGTCCTCGGGCGTCATCACCTCGACGGCCATCATCGGCTCGAGGATGGCGGGGCTCGCCTTGCGGGCCGCCTCCTTGAACGCCATCGAACCGGCGACCTTGAAGGCCATCTCCGAGGAGTCGACCTCGTGGTACTGACCGTCCAGCAGCGTGAGCTTCACACCGACGACGGGGTAGCCGGCCTGGATGCCGTACTGCATGGCGTCCTGGGCACCGGCGTCGACCGACGGGATGTACTCCCGCGGGACACGGCCACCGGTGACCTTGTTCTCGAACTCGTACAGCGCACCGTCACCGCTGGTGAGCGGCTCGAGCTTGATGATGACGCGGGCGAACTGGCCCGAGCCACCGGTCTGCTTCTTGTGCGTGTACTCGAACTTCTCGACGGCCTTCTTGATGGTCTCCCGGTAGGCAACCTGCGGCTTACCGATGTTGGCCTCGACCTTGTAGTCGGACTTCATCCGGTTGACCAGCACCTCGAGGTGCAGCTCGCCCATACCGGCGATGATGGTCTGGCCGGTCTCGTCGTCCAGGGAGACCTGGAACGTCGGGTCCTCCTCCGCCAGCTTCTGGATCGCCAGCGAGAGCTTCTCCTGGTCCGCCTTCGACTTGGGCTCGACGGCGACCTGGATGACCGGGTCCGGGAAGGTCATCGACTCGAGGACGATCGGGTTCTGCGGGTCGCAGAGCGTGTCCCCGGTGGTCGTGTCCTTCAGGCCGATGACCGCGTAGATGTGGCCGGCCACGGCCTCGTCGACCGGGTTCTCCTTGTTGGAGTGCATCTGGAAGAGCTTCCCGATGCGCTCCTTCCGGTCCTTGGTCGAGTTGATGACCTGGGCGCCGGCGGCGACCTGACCCGAGTACACCCGGATGTAGGTCAGCTTGCCGAAGAACGGGTGCGCGGCGATCTTGAAGGCGAGGGCCGAGAACGGCTCGTCCTTCGACGGCTTGCGGCTCGCCGGCGTCTCGCCGTCGGTGAGGAAACCCTCGACCGGCGGCACGTCGTACGGCGACGGCAGGTAGTCGATCACCGCGTCCAGCATCGGCTGGACGCCCTTGTTCTTGAAGGCCGAGCCGCAGAGGACCGGGTAGGCGGCGCGGTTGGTCACCAGCGCGCGGACACCGGTCTTGATCTGCTCGGTCGTCAGGTCCTCGCCACCGAGGTAGAGCTCCATGAGCTCGTCGTCGGTCTCGGCGACGGCCTCGACGAGCGCCGTGCGGTACTCCTCGGCCTTGGCCTGGAGGTCCGCCGGGATCTCCTCGACGGTGTAGTCCTCGCCCTTGGCCACTTCGCCGCGCCAGGTGAGCGCGCGCATCTCGACCAGGTCGACGACACCGATGAAGTCGTTCTCGGAGCCGATCGGGATCTGGAGCGGGAGCGGGGTCGCGTTCAGGCGGTCCTTGATCGTCTGAACGGTGAAGTAGAAGTCCGCGCCCAGCTTGTCCATCTTGTTGACGAAGCAGATGCGGGGGACGTCGTACTTGGTGGCCTGCCGCCAGACCTGCTCGGACTGCGGCTCGACCCCCTCCTTGCCGTCGAAGACCGCGACCGCGCCGTCGAGAACCCGCAGGGACCGCTCCACCTCGACGGTGAAGTCGACGTGCCCGGGGGTGTCGATGATGTTGATCTGGTGGTTCTTCCAGAAGCAGGTCGTCGCGGCCGACGTGATCGTGATGCCGCGCTTCTGCTCCTCCTCCATCCAGTCCATGGTGGCGGCGCCGTCGTGCACCTCGCCGAGCTTGTAGTTGATCCCCGTGTAGTACAGGATCCGCTCGGTCGTGGTCGTCTTACCGGCGTCGATGTGGGCCATGATGCCGATGTTGCGGACCTTGGTGAGGTCCGTCAGCACGTCCTGTGCTGCCACTGCTCAGCTCTCCCTGGATCGCGAGTTGGCGCCCGACGGTCGGCCGGTCACCAGCGGTAGTGGGCGAAGGCGCGGTTCGACTCCGCCATCTTGTGCATGTCCTCGCGCCGCTTGACGCTGGCGCCGAGGCCGTTGCTGGCGTCGAGCAGCTCGTTCATGAGGCGCTCGACCATGGTCTTCTCACGGCGCTGGCCGGAGTAGGTGACCAGCCAACGCAGCCCCAGGGTGGTCTGCCGGACGGCACGGACCTCGACGGGGACCTGGTAGGTCGCGCCACCGACGCGGCGGCTGCGGACCTCGAGGGCCGGCTTCACGTTGTCGAGAGCGCGCTTCAGCGTGACGACCGGGTCGGTGCCGGTCTTGTCACGGGTGCCCTCGAGGGCGGCGTAGACGATGCGCTCGGCGAGCGACCGCTTCCCGTCCTTGAGGACCTTGTTCACCAGCTGGGTGACCAGCGGCGAGCCGTAGACCGGGTCCGAGACCAGCGGACGCTTCGGGGCGGGGCCCTTGCGGGGCATCAGCTCTTCTCCTTCTTCGCGCCGTAGCGGCTGCGGGACTGCTTGCGGTTCTTCACGCCCTGGGTGTCCAGCGACCCACGGATGACCTTGTAGCGCACGCCGGGGAGGTCCTTCACACGACCACCGCGCACGAGCACGATGCTGTGCTCCTGCAGGTTGTGGCCCTCACCGGGGATGTACGCGGTGACCTCGATGCCGCTGGACAGGCGCACACGGGCGACCTTGCGCAGCGCCGAGTTCGGCTTCTTGGGCGTGGTGGTGTACACGCGGGTGCAGACCCCGCGGCGCTGGGGGCTTCCCTTCAGCGCGGCGGTCTTGGTCTTGGAGACCTTGTCCTCGCGGCCCTTGCGGACCAGCTGCTGGATCGTGGGCATGAACCGTCTACTTCTTCCCGTCGACGTGGCTCGACTGTCTCGCTCGCCGTGACACTGGTGATCTTCGTTCGGTGTCCCGGGCTCCGGGCGCCGACGTGGCTGCCGGCTCTCGCCGGACTCCGCCACCGTCGCGCCGGACCCCGAGGTCGGGCGTGTCGTCCCGGGCACGCTCGGGGCCGGAAGGGCCCCGCGGAGGCTGTCGGGACGTCCGGCGTGCCCTGCTCCGGGGCGCAACCACAGATCTGAGGGTCGGAACCAACGGATCGGTGCACACCACGGGACACGCGGACCTGCCCGACCGGAGCCGAGCACAGGACATGAGAATACCCGGCCCTCTTCGACACGGTCAAAGCGGGTCCGTTCCGGGCGTTCGCCTCGGACCTGCCTTCGGGACCATCGGGGGCTTCGATGGTCCTCGGATCCCCCGGGACGACGCCCCGGAGGAGACCTGTGATGACCCGACGATGCCGTACGACGCCGTCACTGGCAAGCGGACTCACCCGCTCGTCGCAGATCGACGGCCGCTCGTCGCGGTCGGATCGGTGTGGGCGACGACTGCGCCACAGCACGATCCCGCCGTGTCGATCACGGTGTGGATCACCCTGTGGACGGTGGCGACGGAGGGACGGTTACGGTCCGGTATGCACCTGCCGACGGCCGTCAACCGCCTCGCCACGCGCGCACTCATCGCGCCCTTGCTCGCCCCGACACTACCCGTCGCCCTGAGACGGCGTGGACTCGACCTCGTCGGCGCCTCGCTCCCGCTCCCCCGCGGCACCCGCCGTGACCTCGGGACGCTGGGCGGCGTGCCCACCGCGGTCGTCGCACCGCCCGGGCCGCTGGCCCCGCACCGGGTGCTCTACCTGCACGGCGGCGGGTACCTCGTGGGGTCCTCGGCGTCGCACCGGCCGCTGCTCGCCGGGCTCGCGCACGCCACCGGCGGCGCGGTCCTCGCTCCGCACTACCGGCTCGCCCCGGAGCACCCGTTCCCGGCCGCCCTCGACGACGCGTACGCCGCCTGGGCCGCCCTGCGGGCCGCGGGGATCCCGGCCCGGCACATCGCGGTGGCCGGCGACTCCGCGGGCGGCGGGCTGACCATGTCGCTGCTGCTGCGACTGCGTGCGACCGGCGAGGATCTCCCGGGCTCGATCGGACTGATCTCGCCCTGGCTGGACCTGTCCTGCACCGCGGACGCGCTCACCCGCAACGTCGCCTCCGACGCGATGCTGGACCCGTCGTGGCTGCCCGACGCCGTCACCGACTACGCGGGCCCGCACACCGGCGCCCCCGAGCTCCTGCCTCTCGACGCGGACCTGGCCGGGCTGCCGCCGCTGCACGTCGTCGCCGGTGCCGACGAGATCCTCGTCGACGACGCCGACACCCTCGTCGAGCGCGCCCGCGCGGCCGGGACACCGGTCACCTACGAGCGCGCGCCCGGCATGTGGCACGCCTTCCCGACGCTGGCCGGGCTGCTGGCGGAGGCCGACGCCTCGCTGCGCACCCTGGGCCTGGCCCTGCGGGCGGACTGCCTGCGCTGAGGCCCGCTCCCCGCGGGGCGGACCCGGAACGCACGAACGGGGCCGGGCACCGCCACGGGAGCGCGGTGTCCGGCCCCGTCCGGGACCTGTCCGGTCACGGTCCGGACCCACCGTCGTGGGTCCGGACCGGACGGCTACCTCAGCGGTAGTCGCGACCGAAGTCGTAGTCGTCCAGCGGCACCGCGGCACCGGTGCCCGTGCCGAAGACGTCCGGGCTGTAGTAGCCGTCGTCGTAGCTCGGCAGCGCGTAGGCGGCCGCGCGGGCCTCCTCGGTCGGCTGGACCTGGATGTTGCGGTACCGGTTGATGCCGGTACCGGCCGGGATCAGCTTACCGATGATCACGTTCTCCTTGAGCCCGACGAGCTTGTCGCGCTTCCCGTTGATCGCGGCATCGGTGAGGATGCGGGTGGTCTCCTGGAACGAGGCCGCGGACAGCCACGACTCCGTCGCCAGCGAGGCCTTGGTGATCCCCATCAGGACCGGACGGCCGGAGGCCGGCTCCAGACCCTCGGCGACGACCCGGCGGTTCTCGGACTCGAACTCGCCCCGCTCGGCCAGTGCACCGGGCAGGAACTCGGTCGCACCCGAGTCGATGATCGTGACCCGGCGCAGCATCTGCCGGACGATGACCTCGATGTGCTTGTCGTGGATGTCCACGCTCTGCGTGCGGTACACCTTCTGCACCTCACGCACGAGGTGCAGCTGCACCTCACGCGGGCCCATGACACGCAGCACCTCGTGCGGGTCCGCCATGCCCTCGAGGAGCAGCTGGCCGACCGTCACGTGGTCGCCGTCCGCGAGCGGACGCTCGGTGCCGTCGACGGTGGTCATCCCGAGCCACTGCCGCTTGGACAGCTTCTCGTAGACGATCTCCTCGCCGCCGTCGTCCGGGATCAGCGTGATCTTCCAGAACCGGTCGCCGTCCTCGATGCGGATGCGGCCGTCGACGTCGGCGATCGGCGCCTTGCCGCGCGGGACCCGGGCCTCGAACAGCTCGGTGACACGCGGCAGACCGGTCGTGATGTCGTCACCCGCGACGCCACCCTGCTTGAACGTACGCATCGTCAGCTGGGTACCGGGCTCACCGATGGACTGTGCGGCGACGATGCCGACGGCCTCGCCGACGTCCACCAGCTTGCCGGTGGCCATCGAGCGGCCGTAGCACATGCCGCAGATACCGGTGGCCGAGGCACAGGTCAGCGCGGAGCGGACCCGGACCGTCTTGACGCCGGCCGCGACGAGCGCGTCGAGCACGGCGTCGCCGAGGTCGTCGCCCTTGCGGACCAGCACGGTGCCGTCCGCCGCGGTGATCTCCTCGCCGGAGGTCCGGGCGTACACCGAGGTGCGCAGGTAACGGTGCGGGATGAACCGACCGTCGCTCGTCTCCTCGGTGACCGCCATCGGGATGGCGCGCTCGGTGCCGCAGTCGACCTCGCGGACGATGACGTCCTGCGACACGTCGACCAGACGACGGGTCAGGTACCCGGAGTCCGCGGTCCGCAGCGCGGTGTCCGCCAGACCCTTACGGGTGCCGTGCGTGGAGATGAAGTACTCCAGCACCGACAGGCCCTCACGGTACGAGGCCTTGATCGGACGCGGGATGAACTCGCCCTTGGGGTTCGCGACCAGACCCTTCATACCCGCCAGCTGGCGGATCTGGGTCATGTTGCCCGCGGCCCCGGACTGCACGATCGTCGGGATCGGGTTGTCCTCGGGGAAGTTCTGCTCCATCGCCTTGGCGACCTCCTCGGTCGCCCGGCTCCAGATCTTGACCATCTCGTCGTTGCGCTCCTGGTGCGACAGGGCACCACGCTGGTAGCGCTTGTTGATCTGGTCGGCCTTCGCCTCGTACTCCTCGAGGATGCCCGCCTTGGCCGGCGGGACCAGCACGTCCGCGATCGAGATCGTGACGCCGGAGCGCGTGGCCCAGTAGAAGCCCGCGTCCTTCAGCCGGTCCAGGACCTGCGCGACCTCGGTCATCGAGTAGCGCTCGGCCAGCTCGTTAACGATCGTGGCCTGGCGCTTCTTCGGCAGCGGCTCGTTGACGAACGGGTAGTCCGCCGGCAGGAGCTCGTTGAACAGCACCCGCCCGAGCGTGGTCTCCGCGGTCCAGACGCCGTCCTCGGTCACGGTCTCGGCGTCCGTGCCCGGGGTCGGGGTGACCTGCGGGAGCCGGATCTTGATCGGCGCCTGCAGGTGGAGGACCTTGCGGTCGTAGGCCATGATCGCCTCGGCCGCGGAGCCGTAGTGGTTCCCGGCGCCGTGGGCGTCCTCGCGGAGACGGGTCAGGTGGTACAGACCCGTGACCATGTCCAGACGCGGCATCGCCAGCGGGCGACCCGACGCCGGGGACAGGATGTTGTTCGACGACAGCATCAGCACGCGGGCCTCGGACTGCGCCTCGGCCGACAGCGGCAGGTGCACCGCCATCTGGTCACCGTCGAAGTCCGCGTTGAACGCCTCGCAGACCAGCGGGTGCAGCTGGATGGCCTTGCCCTCCACCAGCTGCGGCTCGAAGGCCTGGATGCCGAGACGGTGCAGCGTGGGCGCACGGTTCAGCAGCACGGGGTGCTCGGAGATGACCTCCTCGAGCACGTCCCACACCTGCGAGCGGCCGCGCTCGACCATCCGCTTGGCGGACTTGATGTTCTGCGCGTGGTTGAGGTCCACCAGGCGCTTCATCACGAACGGCTTGAACAGCTCCAGCGCCATCTGCTTGGGCAGACCGCACTGGTGCAGCTTCAGCTGCGGGCCGACGACGATGACCGAACGGCCCGAGTAGTCGACGCGCTTGCCGAGCAGGTTCTGCCGGAACCGGCCCTGCTTGCCCTTCAGCAGGTCGGACAGCGACTTGAGCGGGCGGTTGCCCGGACCGGTCACCGGCCGGCCACGACGGCCGTTGTCGAACAGCGCGTCGACGGACTCCTGGAGCATCCGCTTCTCGTTGTTGACGATGATCTCGGGCGCGCCGAGGTCGATCAGTCGCTTGAGGCGGTTGTTCCGGTTGATGACCCGGCGGTACAGGTCGTTCAGGTCCGAGGTCGCGAAGCGGCCACCGTCGAGCTGCACCATCGGGCGCAGGTCCGGCGGGATGACCGGCACGCAGTCGAGCACCATGCCCATCGGCGAGTTGCCGGTGGTCTGGAACGCCGCGACGACCTTCAGGCGCTTGAGCGCACGCAGCTTCTTCTGGCCCTTGCCGGACCGGATGATCTCGCGCAGCTTCTCGGCCTCGGCCGGGATGTCGAAGTTCTCCAGCAGCTTCTGGATCGCCTCGGCACCCATGGCACCGGTGAAGTAGTCGCCGTAGCGGTCGTAGAGCTCGCGGTAGATGGACTCGTCCGCGATGAGCTGCTGGACGTCGAGCTTGGTGAACGTCGTCCAGATCTCGTCGAGCCGGTCCAGCTCGCGCTGGGCACGGTCGCGCAGCTGACGCATCTCGCGCTCGCCGCCGTCCTTGACCTTGCGGCGGACGTCGCCCTTGGCACCCTCGGCCTCGAGCTCGGCGATGTCGGCCTCGAGCTTCTGGGCGCGGGCCTCGAGGTCGGCGTCGCGGGTCTGCTCGACCCGACGGCGCTCCACGCTCATCTCGTTCTCGAGCGTGGACATGTCGTTGTGCCGCAGTTCGGTGTTCACCGAGGTGATCACGTACGCCGCGAAGTAGATGATCTTCTCGAGGTCCTTGGGGGCCAGGTCGAGCAGGTAGCCCAGCCGGCTCGGGACGCCCTTGAAGTACCAGATGTGCGTGACCGGGGCGGCCAGCTCGATGTGGCCCATCCGCTCACGACGCACCTTGGCGCGCGTGACCTCCACGCCGCAGCGCTCGCAGATGATGCCCTTGAAGCGGACGCGCTTGTACTTGCCGCAGTAGCACTCCCAGTCCCGGGTCGGACCGAAGATCTTCTCGCAGAAGAGCCCGTCCTTCTCCGGCTTCAGGGTGCGGTAGTTGATGGTCTCGGGCTTCTTGACCTCACCGTGCGACCACTGGCGGATGCCCTCGGCGGTGGCCAGGCCGATGCGCAGTTCGTCGAAGAAGTTGACGTCGAGCACGTATGTCCTCTGTTTCTTCGTTTAAAGGGCGGCTGGTCGGACGGGGGTCAGTTGACGACGTCGTCGACGGTCATCGACTCCGAGCCCGGGCGGCTGGACAGGTTGATGCCCAGGTTCGCCGCGGCACGCTCGAGGTCCTCGTCGTCGGCGTCCCGCATCTCGATCGCCGCACCGTCGCTGGAGAGCACCTCGACGTTCAGGCAGAGCGACTGCAGCTCCTTGAGGAGCACCTTGAACGACTCGGGGATCCCCGGCTCCGGGATGTTCTCGCCCTTGACGATCGCCTCGTAGACCTTCACGCGGCCCACGACGTCGTCGGACTTGATCGTCAGCAGCTCCTGCAGGGTGTAGGCGGCGCCGTACGCCTGCATCGCCCAGCACTCCATCTCACCGAAGCGCTGGCCACCGAACTGTGCCTTACCGCCCAGCGGCTGCTGGGTGATCATCGAGTAGGGGCCCGTCGACCGGGCGTGGATCTTGTCGTCCACCAGGTGGGCCAGCTTCAGGATGTACATGTAGCCGACCGCGACCGGGAACGGGTACGGCTCACCGGAGCGGCCGTCGAGCAGCTGCGCCTTGCCGTCCGGACCGACCATCCGCTCACCGTCCCGGTTGGGACGGGTCGAGCCCAGCAGACCCGTGATCTCGTGCTCGCGCGCACCGTCGAACACCGGCGTCGCGGTGTTCGTGTCGGCGGGCACCGAGTAGAGCTCCTCGGGCATCTGCGCCGCCCACTCGGGCGTGCCCTCGATCTCCCAGCCGGACTTGGCGATCCACCCGAGGTGGGTCTCCAGGATCTGGCCGATGTTCATACGACGCGGCACACCGTGGGTGTTCAGGATGATGTCGACCGGCGTGCCGTCCGGGAGGAACGGCATGTCCTCCTGCGGGAGGATCTTGCCGATGACGCCCTTGTTGCCGTGCCGGCCGGCGAGCTTGTCGCCGTCGGAGATCTTGCGCTTCTGGGCCACGTAGACGCGGACCAGCTCGTTGACGCCCGGGGCCAGCTCGTCGTCGTCGTCGCGGGAGAAGACCCGGATGCCGATGACCTTGCCGTTCTCGCCGTGCGGGACCTTCAGCGAGGTGTCGCGGACCTCGCGCGCCTTCTCACCGAAGATCGCGCGGAGCAGGCGCTCCTCCGGGGTCAGCTCGGTCTCGCCCTTGGGCGTGACCTTGCCGACCAGGATGTCGCCGGGCTGGACCTCGGCGCCGATCCGGATGATGCCGCGCTCGTCGAGGTCGGCCAGCACGTCCTCGGAGACGTTCGGGATGTCCCGGGTGATCTCCTCGGCGCCCAGCTTCGTGTCGCGCGCGTCGATCTCGTGCTCCTCGATGTGGATCGAGGTGAGCACGTCGTCCTGCACGAGGCGCTGCGACAGGATGATCGCGTCCTCGTAGTTGTGGCCCTCCCACGGCATGATCGCCACGAGCAGGTTCTTGCCCAGCGCCATCTCGCCGTTCTCGGTGCAGGGACCGTCGGCGAGCACCTGGCCCACCTCGACCCGCTGCCCCTCGTCGACGATGGGCTTCTGGTTGTTGCAGGTGCCCTGGTTCGAGCGGCGGAACTTGTTCAGACGGTAGGTCTGACGCTGCCCCTCGTCGTCCATGACGGTGATGTAGTCGGCGCACAGCTCCTCGACGACACCGGCGGACTCGGCGGTGACGACGTCACCGGCGTCGACGGCGGCACGCAGCTCCATACCGGTACCGACCAGCGGCGATTCCGAGCGCAGCAGCGGCACCGACTGGCGCTGCATGTTCGCGCCCATCAGCGCGCGGTTCGCGTCGTCGTGCTCGAGGAACGGGATCATCGCCGTCGCGACCGACACCATCTGGCGCGGCGAGACGTCGATGTACTCCACGCCCGAGGGCGAGATCAGGTCGACCTCGCCGCCCTTGCGGCGGACCAGGACGCGCTCCTCGGCGAACGAGCCGTCCTCGTTGAGGCGGGCGTTCGCCTGGGCGACGACGAAGCGGTCCTCCTCGTCGGCGGTCAGGTAGTCGATCTGCGAGGTGACGACGCCGTCGACGACCTTGCGGTACGGCGTCTCGATGAAGCCGAACGGGTTGACCCGCGCGAACGAGGCCAGCGAGCCGATCAGACCGATGTTCGGACCCTCCGGGGTCTCGATCGGGCACATGCGGCCGTAGTGCGACGGGTGGACGTCGCGGACCTCCATGCCGGCACGCTCACGGGACAGACCACCCGGGCCGAGCGCCGACAGGCGGCGCTTGTGGGTCAGTCCGGCCAGCGGGTTGTGCTGGTCCATGAACTGCGACAGCTGCGAGGTGCCGAAGAACTCCCGGATCGCGGCCGTGATCGGCCGGGTGTTGATCAGGGTCTGCGGCGTGATGGCCTCGACGTCCTGGGTGGTCATCCGCTCGCGGACGACCCGCTCGGTGCGGGACAGACCGACCCGGACCTGGTTCTGGATCAGCTCGCCGACGGTGCGCAGGCGCCGGTTGCCGAAGTGGTCGATGTCGTCGGTCTCGACCGGGATCTCCCGCGCGGAGTCACCGGAGCCCACGGCCATCGTGGTCTCGCCGGCGTGCAGCCGGACGAGGTACTCGATGGTGGTGGCGACGTCCTCCTCGGTCAGCGTGCCGACCGAGTTGTCGATGTCGAGGCCGAGCTTCTTGTTGGCCTTGTAGCGACCGACCTTGGCCATGTCGTAGCGCTTGTCCTTGAAGAACAGGTTCTCCAGGAGCGCCTGGGCCGACTCGCGCGTCGGCGGCTCGCCGGGGCGCAGCTTGCGGTAGATGTCGAGCAGCGCCTCGTCCTGGCCTGCGGTGTTGTCCTTCTCGAGCGTCGTCATGATCGTCTCGGAGAACCCGAAACGCTCACCGATCTGCTCGGCGGTCCACCCCAGGGCCTTCAGCAGCACGGTGACCGGCTGACGGCGCTTGCGGTCGATGCGGACACCGACGGTGTCGCGCTTGTCGACGTCGAACTCCAGCCACGCACCCCGGCTCGGGATGATCTTGACCGAGTAGACGTCCTTCTCGGTCGTCTTGTCGATCGCGTGGTCGAAGTAGACACCCGGCGAACGGACGAGCTGCGACACGACGACGCGCTCGGTGCCGTTGATGATGAAAGTGCCCTTGTCGGTCATCACGGGGAACTCGCCCATGAAGACCGTCTGGGACTTGATCTCACCGGTGGTGTTGTTCGTGAACTCCGCCGTCACGAACAGCGGGGCACCGTAGGTCATGTCCTTGTCCCGGCACTCCTCGACGGAGGCCTTGACCTCGTCGAAGCGGGGGTCGGAGAAGGACAGCGACATCGAGCCCGAGAAGTCCTCGATCGGCGAGATCTCGGTGAGGATCTCCTCCAGACCGCTCACCGGGAGATCGTCACCGGCCTCGATCCGGCGCTGGAACCAGGCCTCGCTGCCGACCAGCCACTCGTACGACTGGATCTGCAGGTCGAGAAGGTCGGGGACCTCCAACGGCTGGGCGATCTTCGCGAAGGTGACCCGGGTGGGTGCGCCGGGGTAGTTCGGGTTCGCCGAAGCGGAGAGGGTCGAGGTGGTCGCGGCGGCGCGGGAGACAGCCAAGATGCGTCCTTCCGAGAACTGCGCTTCTCGTCTGGCGTGCGCCGGTGGCGGGCGCTACCGTCTCCCTCGATCCGATCGGGGTCCCCCCGGATCGAGAAGCCGGTAGCCGGCCACGTCGCACGCCGTCTGTTGTCGGGCGCTGACGGACGAACGAACCCCCGCACCCATATCCGCCGAACCCTCTCCGGCGGCCGACGGATCGGTCCGGAAGTCTTCCCCGGTCATGAGCGCGTGAGCCTGGACGCAGACAGCGCAAAGAATGACTATAGACGCTGCGAGCGCAGCTGTCGAGACAGGTCGCCGATTCCAGCATCCAGGCAACCACCGTTGCCCAAGAGTGACCTGCACGCCGCACCGAGTCAAGTCCCACTTCGTCGACGAGCGGTCATCCTGCCGGGACGACCGGTCCACCGACGCCCGTCCAGGTCGCTCCGCGTGACGGTTGACACGGTGTCGTCGGGGCGCCAACGATCGGTCACAGGTCGGTGACGGCCGGCGGCGACGAAAGGACGACGATGTCCGACAGCACTCCTCCCATGCGCGAGCTCCTCGGTGACGACGCCCCCAGCAACTGGGGCAAGTGGGGTCCCGACGACGAGCTGGGCTGCCTGAACTACCTGGACGCGGGCGAGGTCCTGCGGGGCGTGCAGCACGTCCGTTCCGGCGAGGTGTTCACCCTGCAGATCCACATGGGACGCACCGAGGCGCCGGGCGACCCGCTGTGGCCGGGCCGCGAGGGCATCAAGCGCCAGAACGTCATGGACGAGGGCACCTGGGACTCGGCCGACGCACCGCAGTTCCCCGGCGGTCTGCACTACGCCGACGACACCGCCCTCATCTTCCTGCAGGGCTCCACGCAGTACGACGCGCTCGGCCACGTCTGGTACGACGGCAAGCTCTGGAACGGCTACGACGCGCGCTCCACCGTCGACGCGATGGACCGGGCCTCGGTGCTGCCGATCGCCGAGAAGGGCGTCGTCGGGCGGGGCGTGCTCGTCGACATGGCCCGGCACCGCGGCAAGGAGTGGCTGGACAAGGGCGAGACCTTCGACCACACCGACCTCGAGGCCGCCGCGCAGGCACAGGGCGTCACGCTCGAGCCGCACGACGTGCTCGTCATCCGCACCGGATGGATGAAGTACTGGTACGAGCTCAACGACCCGGCCACCTTCTACACCGACTTCACCGAGCCCGGGCTCACCTACTCACGCGAGCTCGTGGAGTGGTTCCAGCGCAAGGAGATCCCGAACCTCGTCACCGACACGATCGCCAACGAGGTGACCAGCGAGCCGCACACCGGCGTCGCGCTCCCGCTGCACTGCGCGCTGATGCGCAACCTCGGCGTCGCCCTCACCGAGATCGCCTGGCTCGACGACCTCGCCGAGGCCTGCGCCGCCGACGGACGGTGGAGCTTCCTCTACGCCGCGGCCCCGCTCAAGGTCGTCAACGGCACGGGGGCACCGGTGAACCCGATCGTGATCCGCTGATGTCCTACGCCGACCGCCCCTGGCTGGCCCGCTACGCCGAGGGCCAGCCGCACGACATCACCCCGGACTTCCCGGACGCGCTGTCGATGTTCCGCGCCGCGGTGGCGCGGAACCCCGACGGCGACGCGATCCGCTACTTCGACGGCGCGCTCACCTACCGCGAGCTCGACGAGCTCACCGACGCCTTCGCCGCCGGGCTGCTCGCCGGCGGGTTCACCGCGGGCGAGCGCGTCGCGATGTATCTGCAGAACGTGCCGCAGTTCGTCCTCGGCCTGGTCGGCACCTGGAAGGCCGGCGGCGTCGCGGTGTCGGTCAACCCGATGAACCGGGAGCGGGAGCTGGAGCTGCTGCTGCGCGACTCCGGGTCGTCGGTGCTGGTGTGTCTGGAGTCGCTCTACGACGGCGTCGCGCGGACCGTGCTGGCCGGGCAGCCGGGTGTGCGCACCGTGCTCACCACCTCCGAACGCGAGTTCCAGACCCGTGACGACCCGCGTGCCCTCCCCGGGACCGCGCGGCCGGACCTGTCCGGCGACGACGTCACCGACCTCGGCGCGTTCCTGGGGACGCACCGGGGCAGCACTCCCCCGCCGGTGTCGTTCGCCGCCGGCGACACGGCGTTCCTCACCTACACCTCGGGGACCACCGGGCCGCCCAAGGGCGCGATGAACACCCACGGCAACGTCGTCTTCACCAGCCAGGCCTACGCCACCTGGTGCGGCCTCGGCGACGACGAGGTCGTCCTCGGCATCGCCCCGCTGTTCCACATCACCGGGCTGATCGCGCACGTGACCCTCGCCCAGTACCTGGCCGCGCCGCTGGTGCTGTTCCACCGGTTCGAGCCGTCGCTGGGCGTCGACGTCATCCGGGAGCACCGGCCGACCCTGACCGTCGGGGCGATCACCGTGTTCATCGCGCTGATGAACGCCCCGAACGCCGACCGGGAGGCGCTCGCGTCGCTGCGCACGATCTGCTCGGGCGGGGCGCCGATCCCGCCGTCGACGGTCACCGCGTTCCACGAGGCGTTCGGGCTGTGGATCCACAACATCTACGGGCTGACCGAGACCACCTCGCCGTCGCACGCGACGCCGATCGGCACCCAGGGGCCGGTGGACTCCGCGTCCGGGGCGCTGTCGGTGGGCGTTCCGATCTACGGCACCGTCGTGCGCATCCTCGACGACGACGGCGGGGAGCTCCCGCCCGGCGAGATCGGGGAGATCTGCACGTCCGGGCCGCAGGTCGTCGCGGGCTACTGGGGCAAGCCCGAGGAGACGGCCCACGCGTTCCCCACCGGGGAACTCGCGCAGCCCGAACTCAGAACGGGGGACGTCGGCTACATGGACGCCGACGGCTGGTTCTACATCGTCGACCGCAAGAAGGACCAGATCAACGCGGGTGGCTACAAGGTGTGGCCGCGCGAGGTGGAGGACGTGCTCTACGAGCACCCCGCGGTGCGGGAGGCCGCGGTGGTCGGCGTCGCCGACGAGTACCGGGGCGAGACGGTCAAGGCGTTCGTGTCACTGCGGGCCGGTGCCTCGGCCACCCCGGAGGAGCTGATCGCGTTCACCAGGGAGCGGATGGCGGCCTACAAGTACCCGCGGCAGGTGGAGCTGCTCGACGAGGTGCCCAAGACCGTCACGGGCAAGGTGCTGCGCCGCGAGCTGCGGGCCCGCCAGCAGACCTGACCGGTGGAGACGACGACGGGGCGCCGACCCGGTGGGTCGGCGCCCCGTCGTGCGAGCGGTGCTCAGGTCACTTGAGCGAGACCTTGGCGCCGGCCTCCTCGAGCTTCGTCTTGGCGGCCTCGGCGGCCTCCTTGGCGACACCCTCGAGCAGCGGCTTCGGCGCGGACTCGACGAGGTCCTTCGCCTCCTTCAGGCCCAGGCCCGAGACGACCTCACGGACGACCTTGATGACCTGGATCTTCTTGTCACCGGCGGCCTCGAGGACGACGTCGAACTCGTCCTTCTCCTCCTCGGCGGGGGCGGCACCGGCGGCGGGGGCACCCGCGGCGGCGACGGCGACCGGGGCGGCCGCGGTGACCTCGAAGGTCTCCTCGAACTTCTTCACGAAGTCCGAGAGCTCGAGCAGGGTGAGCTCCTTGAAGGCGTCGAGCAGCTCGTCGGTGGACAGCTTCGCCATGGTGGCGGTCCTTTCTCTACGAAAGACAGATGGGGGTGGTGGTCAGCTCTCGGCGGAGTCGCCGTCGGCCTCGGCCGGAGCGGCGGACTCGCCGGACTCGGCCTTCTTGTCGGCCAGCGCCTGCGCGAGGCGGGCGACCTGCGAGGCCGGGGCGTTGAACAGCCCGGCGGCCTTGGACAGGTTGGCCTTCATCGCGCCGGCCAGCTTGGCCAGCAGGACCTCGCGGGTCTCGAGGTCCGCCAGCTGCTCGACCTCGGCGGTGGACAGGGCGCGCCCGTCCATGTACCCGCCCTTGATCGTCAGACCGGGGTTGTCCTTCGCGAACTGCTTGATCGCCTTCGCGGCCTCGACGGGCTCACCCTTGATGAAGGTGATGGCCGTCGGGCCGGCGAGCAGGTCGTCCAGGCCCTGGACCCCGGCCTCCGCCGCCGCGCGCTTGACCAGGGTGTTCTTCGCGACGCGGAAGTTCGCGTCCGAACCCAGGTCCCGGCGCAGCTGGGTCAGCTTGGCGACGCTGAGCCCGCGGTACTCGGTCACGACCGAGGCGTCCGACTCGCGGAAGCGGTTGGTGATCTCCTCGACCGCTGCGACCTTCTCAGGTGCTGCCATCGCTGCCCTCCTCTCGGGGGTCGGTCTCGTGCACGTGGGACGTGCTTGGGGGTGCCACCGACGCAGTTCCCACTCCGACCCCGGAGACGACGAACGCCCCGTGCGCAGCAGCACGGGGCGTCGGAAGTTCGTGGGGCGCTCGCGCGCCCGGTGTCGCCTCGTCCTCCTGCGCGGGCCGTCCGGACGTTCCCGGAACCTTCGTACGCCCTTCGGGAAGGACGCGGACCTGCGGTCTTCGGTGGATCGGGAGTAACTGTAGCTCCTCGCCGTACCCCCGGTTCACCCGGGGGTACGGCGGGGTGGGCCTGCTCAGGCCGGCGTCATCGCGGAGATCTTCCAGCGGCCGTCGACGAACTGGGCGTCGACCCGCAGCCGGGCCGCCGCGGCACCCTCCTGCGGGGCGCCGCCGTCGGCCTGGCGGCGGATGACCTGGTTGACGAAGGCGTAGACGGTCGCGCGGTCGCCGTCGATGCTCGCCACGGCGAGCTTCGGGATCGTCGCGGTGACCACGGCCTTCTGCTGCGGGGCGAGGTCCTTCACGCTGCCGAAGATCTTGTCGAACTCCGGCTGGAAGCCCGGGGTGATGACGCCGCGGGCGTCGTCCTCGGCCTGCTGGAGGCGGGCGTAGTCGAAGGAGTAGACCTTCGTGATCGCCTCACCGACCTGCTCGCTGACCTGCGCGGTGGTGCCGACGTCGGTGAGCGCGGTGTTGGACGCCGACCCGGTGAAGGTCGTGCGGTACCACTCGGCGCCGAAGAACGCGGCGGCCGCGACGAGCAGCACCGTGACGGCGAGCAGCAGGCCGGTCGCGCGCCGGGTCGTCGGGGCGGCCAGCAACGACCGACGCGGGGCGCCGTCGGCGTCGGCCGGGTCGGCGTCGGCGTCGGTGCCGGGGGCGTCGGTGCCGGGGGCGTCGGTGCGCCCGGCGTCGCCGGAGCGGACCGGTGCGGCGGACGGGACCGCGTCACCGGAGCGCTCGTCGAGGGCGACACCGCCGGTGCCGGTCTCCTCCTCGTCGGGCTCGTCGGCGCGGGTGCGCGGGCGGCCCGCGACCTGGGGCCTACGGATGCCGCCCGCAGGGCGGCGGCGGGGGGTGGACATGCGGTGACCTCCTGGGGTGGTCGACCTGGGAGCGGGGCGGTGCGGGGCACCGCCGGGGGCCGGGGGTCGGGCCGGAGGGTCAGCCCGTACCCGGGGTGACCAGCGGCTCCAGTGCGTCGACCTTCCAGCCGTCGTCGGTGCGGACCATGCCGAGCTCGATGCGCTGGCGGGTCACGGCGGGCTGACCGCCCTCGGGCGTGACGGTCACGTCGACGCCGGCGAGCACCCGGGCGGTCCCGGCGCGCGGGTCGACCTCGGTCACCGCGGCGTCGGTGACGGTCGCGGCGGTGGTGCGCTTCTGGTCGGTGACGAGCTTGGCGTAGGCGTCGCGGTTGGACACGAACTCGTCGCGGACCGACCCGGCCGAGGACTGGATCCACAGGTCCAGGCCCTTCTGGGCGTCCTTGTGGTCCAGGGTGTTCAGGTTGATCACGGCCTGGCGGGCGTCACGGAGCGCCTCGTCGCGGGCCTGGGCGACCTGGGTGGCGTCGCTGTTCAGCGCGAACAGCCACAGGCCGCCCAGCACGAGCGCGAGCACCGCCGCGACGACGGCGGCCACGGGCAGGGCCCTGGCGAGCGGTCCGGGCGGGGCCTGGCCGCCGTCCGGACCGGTGGCAGGCTCCACGGGCGCGGAACCGTCGGGGGTGTCGGCCGTCGGGTCGGCCTTCGTGTCGGCGTCGGAGCCGGCAACGTCGGTGTTCATCGGGGAGCGTTCCTCCTCCCGGCTGCGGGGGCACAGCCGCTCGGCGACCGCACCGGGCGGCCGTGGGCCGGCCGTGGGGGTCCGCGCCGTCCGGCGGACGGCGGTCCCCCCGCGGTCGTCGTGCCGGCCGGGCCCGGGTGTGGCCCGGCCGTCGTGCCGGTGACGCCCCGGACGGGGCGCGACCGTCGTGCTCAACCGCCCAGGATCTGGGCGAAGCTCGTCACCAGGCCCGGCGTCGCGACCCGCTCGGCGCGGTCGTCGCCGAGCGACCCGGCGTTCGGCCGCGGGGCCGGTCCGTCGGCGGTGTCGCCGCCGTGGGGACCGTCACCGTGGCCGCCGAACCCCGAGTTGCCGGAGTAGTCCGGCACCTCGAGCGGCTGGGGCCTCTGGACATTCTGCATTCCGCGCACGTTGGTGGGGCTGCCGGGGGGCTCGGTGCAGCGGGCGTCCTCGTTCACCGGTCGCTCGGAGACGTCGAGGCCACCGCGGTTGGGCGTGCCCTCGTAGCCCCGGGCGCAGACCGGCGGGTCGGCGATGTTGACGACCAGGCCGAGGTGCGCGGTCCCGTCGCCGGGCACGACCTTCGGCGCGACGGCCACCAGGCCGGGGTAGGTCACGAGCAGCTGGCGCAGACCCGCCTGGCGCGGGGCCAGCAGCTCGGTCACCGTCCGCAGGTTCGCGATCGACTCGCCGAGCCCGGGGCCGCTCTCCCGCAGCAGGCCGCTGACCTGGTCGCCCAGGCGGGGGCCGTCGTCGATGATCCGGCGCAGGTCCGGGTCGGACTGCTTGAGCTGCTCGGTGACCTCGCGCAGGCCGCGGCTGAACTCCTGGAACTGCGGGGCCACCTCGTTCTGCGTGGTGAGCACCGGGCGGGCGTCGCGGATCAGCGCGGTCGTCTGCGGCAGCGCGTCGGTGGCGGCCCGGGTGAACTCCCCGGTGGTGTCGAGCAGCTGCTGCAGCGGCTGCGCGGTGCCCTCGAAGCCCTGGCCGAGCTCGCGGACGACGGTCTGCAGCGAGTCCTTCGGCACCGTCGACACGAGCTGGTCCAGCTCGGTCAGGAAGGTGTTGATCTGGACCGGGGTCCGGGTGCGGTCCTGCGGGATGACCGAGCCGGAGGCGAGCGCCTCGCCTCCGTCGGCCACCGGCTGGAGGTCGACGTACTGCTCACCGATCGGCGAGAGGTTCCCGACGACGGCCCGGGCGTCGGCCGGGATGGCCGGCGCGGAGTTCTCGATGTCGAGCTGGACGTCGACGCCGCGGGCGGTCAGCGACAGCGGCCCGACCCGGCCGACACTCACGCCGCGGTAGGTGACGTCGGCGCCGCTGAAGATCCCGCCGGAGTCGGCGAGCTCCACCGTGACCGGGTACGTCGTCGCCCCGAAGACGCGGTCGAGACCGGCGTAGCGGAAGCCCGCGTAGCCGACCGCCACGATGGTGACGAGCACCAGCGCGGTCAGCTGCCAGCGGACGGTCTTGGTGATCACGATCCGCCTCCGAAGAGTCCGCCGAGCAGGCCGCCGCCACCGGAGCCCTGCTCCGGCGTCGGGCTCGGTGCCGGGGTCGCCGACGGTGCCGGGGTGGCCGGCGCGGTGCCCGAGGCGGGCGGCGCCGGCGCGGTGGTGGGCTGCTCGGTCCCGAGCAGCGGCAGCGCGGGCGCACCGGGGACCGCCGGGTCCGGCTGCCGCGGGGTGGCGCCGAGCAGCGGCGTCAGCAGCTGCGCGGTGGGCGGCAGCTGGGCCAGCTGCGTCGGGTCGAGCGGCAGCCCGAGCTGGTTGGAGTTCAGGATGTTGCGCAGGACCGAACCGAGGTCCAGGTCCAGGTCCACGTACAGGTTGGCGTAGTCACCGGCGACGGCGTCGGTGGCCGCATCGGTGAACGGGATCGACAGCAGCAGCTGCAGCGAGTCCGGCAGGTTCTGGCCGGAGTCGGCCAGGTTCCGCAGCACCGGGCGCAGCGCCTCCAGGTCGGCCAGCAGGTCGTCGCGGGACCGGTTGACCACGTTGGTGGCGACGCCGGACAGCCGGTCGAGGGCCTGCAGCATGCCGACGAGCTGGGTGCGCTGGGACTCGAGCTCACGCAGGCCGGGGCTGATGTTCTGCAGGGCGTTCTCGATCTGCGGGCGACGCTCGGCGAGGGTGGCCGAGAGCCGGTTGAGGCCGTCGAGGGCGCGGTTGATGTCGTCCTTGGAGCTGTCGAGCGAGCCGACGAGCCGGTCCAGGTTGTCCAGCAGACCGCGGATCTGCGGCTCGCGACCGGACAGTGCGTTGTTCAGCTCGGTGGAGATGGTCCGGATCTGGGCCACGCCGCCGCCGTTGAGCAGCAGCGACAGGGCCCCGAGGACCTCCTCGACCTCGGCCGCGCGCCCGCTGGCCTGCAGTCCGATCCTCCCGCTCCGGGCGAGGTCGCCCTCGGCGGGGACGGTCGGCTGGGACAGCTCGACGAACTTCTCACCGAGCAGCGAGGTCGTGCGGACCCGCGCGGTGGCGTTGGCCGGGAGCGTGACGTCGCGGTTCACCGCGACGGTGACCAGCGCGTTCCACGACCCCGGCTCGACGGCGACGGTCTCGACCGCGCCGACCGGCACGTCACCGACGCGCACGATCGACTGCGGGACGAGGTCGACGACGTCGGCGAACTCGATCTGCACCGAGTACGGGTCGTCGCCCAGGTTCGCGCCACCGGGCAGCGGGATGCCCCGGAGGCCGCCGTCCACCGCGCCGCAGCCGCCCGCGAACAGGGCCACGGCGGTCAGCAGCGCCGACACCCGGCCGACACGGCCGCTGGAGCCGATCACGATCCACCTCCGAACAGGCCGAACAGTCCGCCGCCCCCGCGCTCCTCGGTCTCGGGGACCGGGGTGGGAGTGGCCTGCGGGGCCGTCGTCGTCGACGGCGCCGGGGTGGCCGGGGCGCCGGTGGCGCCCGGTGCGGGCTGCCCACCGGGGGCGGGAGCCTGCGGGTCGGCCGGGGCGCGCAGCTGCGAGCCCGGGTCGGTCAGCGACAGCGGCGAGCCCGGCATCAGCTGGGGCACCGCCGGGTTGACCCCGGAGCCGCCGGCCTGGAGCTGCTCGAGCACCTGCTGCGGGGTCGGCAGCGGCACCGCGCCGTCGAGGATCGGGGCCAGGCCGTCGCAGAGCGCGGCGGTGGGCTGGTCCAGGCCACCCGGGATCGCACCCGCGCCGCGGCGGAGGATCTCGCAGATCGCGACCGGCAGCGGGTAGGCCAGCTCGTTGATGTTGGCCCGGGTGTCGAGGGTCTCCGACGAGCCGTTGTAGATGTTGGTGAGGTTGCCCAGCGCGGCCGGGGCCACGTCGGCGATCTCGGACAGCGCCCGCTGGTGGTCGACGACCTCCTGCGAGACGCTCGCGAGCTTGTCCACGTTCGACCGCAGCGTCGACCGGTTGTCCTGCACGAAGTCGGCGACCTCGCCGAGCGCGAAGGACAGCTGGTTCAGCGCGCCACCGAGCTCGCCACGCTGGCTCGCGAGGAAGCCGGTCACGTCGGCCAGCTTCCCGTTGAGCTCGCGGATGCCGGGGTCGTTCTCGCGCAGCGTCCCGACGAACTTCTGCAGCTCGGTGATGGTGCCGAACAGGTCGCCGCTGGACCCGTTCAGCGTCGCCGAGAGCCCACCGAGGTTGCGGATGGTGTCGTTGAGTGCGCGCCCGTTGCCGTCGAGGTTCTGTGCGGTGACGTCCAGGACGTCGTTGAGCGCGCCGTCCTTGTTCGCTCCCTGCGGGCCCAGCGCCCGGGAGAGCTCGGTCGCGGTCCGGGTGAGGTCGTCGACACCGAGCGGGAACGCGGTGCGCTCCAGCGGGATCGGCTCGCCGTTCCACTCCGGGCCGCCGGTCCACACCGGGGTCAGCTGCACGTAGCGGCCGGTGACCAGGCTCGGCGAGACGACGGCGGCCTTGACGTCGGCGGGCAGGCGCACCTCGTCGTCGGTGATGGTCATGTCGACCCGCACCCGGTCCCCCTCGGGCGTGATCCGGTCGATCTTGCCGACCGGGACGCCGAGCACCCGCACGTCGTTGTCCTGGAACAGCGCGGCGGAGCTGGTGAAGTAGGCGGTGACCGGACGGCCGCCGCCGGAGGTGATCAGCCAGATCGCGCTCGCCACCAGGACGGCGACGACGGCGATCAGGGCACCGAACTGGATCTGGCGCCGGTCGTTGGCCCAGGACCCCATCAGCAGTCACCCCCGAGCGGCACGACCGGCGGCAGCAGGCCGCACAGGTAGTTGTCGAGCCAACGGCCGTTGCCGAGGACGTTGCCGAACACGCGGACGAACACCGCTTCCTTGTCGAGGATCTCGCCGAGGTTGTCGCGGTTCTCCTCGAGTACCGCCAGCACGCGGTCGAGGGTCTCCAGGGCCGGGCGCAGCTGCGCCTGGTTGTCGGCGACGAGTCCGCGCAGCTGGATCGACAGGCGCTGCACGCCGTCGAGCAGGTTCGCGATCGCGTCCTTGCGCCGCTGCAGCTCACCGAGCAGCAGGTTGCCGTCGTTCACCAGCTTCACGACGTCGCCGCGGCGGTCGGCCAGCGTGGTCGACAGCTGCCGGGTGTTGGCGAGCAGCTTCTTCAGCTCGGCGTCCCGGCTGGAGATCGTGTTCGACAGGCGGGACAGCCCATCGAGGGCCCCGCGGATCTCCGGCGGGGTGTCGCGGAAGGTGTCCGAGAGCGTGGTCAGGCTCGACGCGAGCTGCGTGGTGTCGAGCTGGTCGATCGTGCCGGAGAGGCCGTTGAAGGCGTCGACGACGTCGAACGGGGACTTGGTCCGGTCCCGGCCGATCGGCTGGTCGGGGTCCTGCTCGGCGTCGCCGCGCGGGTCGAGGGCGAGGAACTTCGACCCCAGCAGCGTGGCGATCTCGATCGACGCCGTGGTCCGGTTGCCGACCCAGGCGTCCTCGACGGTGAACTCGACCTTCACGTGGTCGCCGTCGAGGGAGACGTCCTGCACCCGGCCCGCCTCGACCCCGGCCACGGTGACGCGGTCGTTGGCCTGCAGGCCCGCCGCCTCGGGGAACTCCGCGGTGTAGCGGGTGGCCCCGGAGAAGATCGCCTCGTAGTTGAACGCGGCCAGTGTCAGCGCCGCGATCAGCACGAGTCCGATCACCGCCGTCAGGACGGGGCGCTTCTGCCCTGCCTGTGCCATCAGTTGCCTCCCGGCTGCAGCGCTGCGGTCGGGTCGCTGCTCGAGTCGACCGGGCCACGGCCGGCCGCCTGGTCCAGCAGGCCGCCGACCGACTCGGTGGTCGGCTCACGCATCAACGGGTTGTCCTCGGCGCGGTTGTCCGCGGGGTCGCCGGGCTGCGAACCGTCGGTCGGGACGGTGTTGCCGGCCCCGATCCCGGACGGGTCCGGGCCGCAGCGCCGCTCGGGGTTGCTGATCGGGCCGATGCCCAGGTCCTCCAGCGAGGTCGGCTGCAGGATCGGCGAGATGCCGATCTGGCCGTCGAGGCCGCAGAGGTAGAAGTTGAACCAGCTGCCGTACGAGCCGACGCGGGCGATCCGGTTCAGCTTGAACGGCGTGTACTGCAGGAACCGCTCGATCGCGGGGCGGCCCTGGTCGAGCTGGGTCGCGAGGTCGCCGAGGTTGCGGATGTCGTCGCGCAGCGGCGGGCGGGCGTCCTCCAGGAACGACCCCGTGACCTGGGTCAGCTCGCCGATGGACTGGATCGCGTTGCCGATGGGCTCGCGGTCCTGGGCCAGCCCGGACACCAGCGCCTGCAGCGAGCTGATCAGCTCGTTGAGGCCCTCGTCGTTGCGGTTGACGGTGTCGAGGGTCAGGTTCAGGTTGTCGATGACCTGGCCGATGACCTGGTCGCGGTCGGCGATCGAGTTGGTCAGCGACGACGTCGAGGCCAGCAGGCTCTGCACCGTGCCGCCCTCGCCCTGCAGGACCTGGACGATCTCCATCGACAGCTTGTTGATCTGGTCCGGGTCCAGGCCCTGGAACAGCGGCTGGAAGCCGTTGAACAGCACGGTCAGGTTGACCGCGGGGCGGGTCCGGTCGATCGGGATCTGACCGCCGGCGGGGAGGTCCTCCCCGGTCGGGCCCGCGCCCTGGTCCAGCGCCATGTACCGCTGGCCGATGAGGTTCTTGTACTTCAGGGTCGCGCCGACCGTCGACGGCAGCGGGTTCGACGAGTCGACGTCGAACGCCACCTCGGCGACCCGCTGGTCGACGATGCGGACGTCCTTGATCGATCCGACGACGACGCCGGCGATGCGGACGTCGTCGCCGGCCAGCAGACCGGTCGCGTCGCTGAACCGGGCGGTGTACTCGGTGACCTGACCGCCCCGGGCGTTCGCGATGGTCAGGCCGAGCAGCGTCGTGCCCAGCGCCGTGACCAGCGCGAAGACCAGGAACTTGACCAGCGCCGAGATCGGGAGCCTGCTCACGTCAGCGTCACCTCCGTGCCGCGCAGGAGCGGGCCGACCATCGTGCTGCTCCAGGCCGGCACGGCCTGCGGGGAGCCGCCCTGCTGGGCGGCCAGCAGCTGCGCGACGACGTCCTGCTCACCGGCGGAGTTCGCGACGCCCATGTCGACCGAGCCGCTCTGGTGCGTCCCGTCGTAGGACGACGGCTGGATGCCCGCCTGACCGAGCGCGGTGGTCAGCGGGGGGAGCACGCCCGCGCCGTTCTCCGCGCTCTGGTCCTGGATGAGACCGAAGCTGTCGGTGCCGTCGTAGGTGCCGAAGGTGTCGACCCCGAAGTCCTCGGGGTTGCCCATCGGCTGCCCGGCCGGGGCCGGGCCCGGGACGGAGCCGTCCCGGAACGGGCCGTCCGGCGGGTACTGGGTGCCGGTCGGGACCGGGATCGGGTAGCAGCGCGGACCGCGGTCGTCGCCGTACTCGGGCTCGTCCTGGTTCGGCAGGTACTTGCCCTTGCTCGCCACGATCTCGAGGGTGATGTTGACGCCCACCCGGTCGGTGCCCGGCCGGAACGCGTCGTTGATCTTCGGGATCAGCTCGACGAGCTGGCGGGTCAGGCAGGGGAACTCCGGCGAGTACCGGGCCAGGGTCTCCAGCGTCGGCCGGCTCGCGGCGGAGAGCCCGATGATGTTCTCGCCGTTCGCGTCGAGGAAGGCCCGCAGGTCGTCCGAGGCACCGGTGATGGAGCGGTAGAGGTTCCGCAGACCCTCGCGCTTCTCGACGACGGTGCGGCTGGTGACCGTGAGGTTGTCGAGCGCGTCGAGCAGGTCGGGCGCGGCCTGGTTCAGGTTGTCGGAGAAGGTCGCCAGCTGGCGGATGTCCTCCTGCAGGTCCGGCACGGCCGGGTTCAGGCCCTCGACCAGCGTGTTCAGCTGGGTCAGGGTCTCCCCGAGCTGGTTGCCCCGGCCCTGCAGGGCCTGGGAGAGCGAGCCGAGCGTGGTCGCCAGGTCCTGCGGACGGACGGTCTGCAGCAGCGGCAGCAGCTCGTCGAGCACCCGCTCGACCTCCAGCGCGGCCTGGCTGCGGTCCTCGGGGATGACGTCGCCCGCGGCCAGCCGGGCCGTCGACGGCGCGGCCGGCGGGACCAGCGACACGAACTTCTCGCCGAACAGCGTCTTGGGCAGCAGCTGGGCGGTGACGTTCTCCGGGATCTGGTCGAGGAACTGCGGGTCCATCGACATCTCGATGCTGGTGTCCGTGCCGTTCGAGACGACCTGGTCGACCTGGCCGACGATCAGGCCGTTGACCTTGACGTCGGAGCGCTCCTGCATCTGGGTGCCGACCCGGGCGACGTTCAGGGTCACCGGGACACCGGAGGAGAAGGCGCCGACGTACTGGGCGACGGCCAGCCCGAGCAGGACGACGATGACCGAGACGAAGGCCAGGCCCTGCAGCACTCGCTTCGGGGACCTCATCCGGCCACCCGCACCGAGGTCGAGGTGCCGAACATGACCAGCGTCAGGAAGAAGTCCAGGATGGCGGTGCTCACGATCGACAGCCGCACCGCCCGACCGACCGCGACACCGACGCCGGCGGGGCCGCCCTTGGCGGAGTAGCCGTAGTGGCAGTGGATCAGGATGATCACCGTCGCGAACACGATCACCTTGAGGTAGGACAGCAGTACGTCACTGACCGGTAGGAACAGGTCGAAGTAGTGGTCGTAGGTACCACCGGGCAGACCGTTGATCAGCGTGACGTTGATCCGCGAGGCGGCGTAGCTGGCGAGCAGGCCGAGCGTGTAGATCGGGATGATCGCGACGATGCCGGCGACCACCCGGGTGGTCACCAGGTAGGGCACCGAGGGCACCGCCATGACCTCCAGCGCGTCGATCTCCTCGGAGATCCGCATGGCGCCCAGCTGGGCGGTGAAGCCCGCGCCGAGCGTCGCGGTCAGCGCCGAGGCGGCGACCAGCGGGGCGATCGAGCGGGTGTTGAAGTAAGCGGTGATGAAGCCGGTCAGCGCCTCGACGCCCAGGGCGTCCAGGGCCCGGAAGCCCTGCAGGCCGACCAGCGAGCCGACGAACAGCGACAACGACGCCATCACGCCGACGGTCCCGAGGATGACGATCAGCGCCCCGGAGCCGAAGGAGACCTCGGCGAGCAGCCGGGCGACCTCCTTCTTGTACCGGGTCAGCGTCTTCGGGATCCAGAGGATCGACCGGACGTAGAGCGACAGCTGGTCGCCGAGCTCCTCGAGCTGGTTCAGCGGCGCCTGGGCGGCCCGTCGGGCCCGCGTTCCGAGTGGGGTGGCCATGGATCAGAAGCCCTTCGGCGGGACGAGCTCGAGGTACAGGGCGGTGAGCACGAGGTTGATCAGGAAGACGAGCACGAAGGAGATGACGACGGCCTGGTTCACCGCGTCACCGACACCCTTCGCACCGGGCGGCGGGTTGAGGCCGCGGAAAGCGGCGACGACACCGGCGACGATGCCGAACAGGAACGCCTTCAGCTCCGACACGACGATGTCGCTGACCTGCGCGATCGCCGAGAAGCTGTTGATGTACGCACCGGGCGACCCGCCCTGGATGATCACGTTGAAGAAGTAGCCGCCCGCGACGCCGACGCAGGTCGCGAGCCCGTTCAGGACCAGCGCGGTGATGCCCATGGCGAGCACCCGCGGCACGACCAGGCGCTGGATCGGTGAGATGCCGAGCACCTCCATCGCCGCGATCTCCTCGCGGATGGTCCGGGCTCCGAGGTCCGCGCAGACCGCGGAGCCACCGGCGCCGGAGATCAGCAGCGCGGTGACGATGGGGGCGGCCTGCTGCACGATCGCGAGGACCGCACCGGCGCCGGTCTGGGACTGGGCGCCGAACTGGCGGGTCAGCTCACCGAGCAGCAGCGCGATCGTCGCGCCGAACGGGATGGTGAACAGGGCGGTCGGCAGCGCCGAGACCTTGGTGACGAACCAGGTCTGCTCGACGAGCTCGCGCCACTGGAACGGCCGGCGCAGTCCCTGGCGGCCGATCTCGGCGAACAGGCCGAAGAACTTGCCGACCGGGGTGAGCGCCCGCGTGACGGGGCTGGGGATGCTCACCGGTCACCGCCGGAGAGCTGGTGACGACCGCCGGGGTCGGGGGTGTCGTCGGTGATGCGCGGGTGGATGTCGGTGGGACGGTCGTCGCTCACCGTCGCGCCGCTGCGGGCCATCTGACGGGTGGTGCCGTCCTGCGACGGACCGCCGCCGGCCTGCGCGTCGCTGTCGGCGTGCTGCTCCCGGATCGCCTCCTGCGCCGACTCCGGCAGCTCGTGCATCATCGCCTCCACCCGCTCCCGACGACGGTGCACCGCCTGCCGGTCGGGCATCCCGGTCGACGCGACGAGCTGCGGCTTCATCGGCGGACGGCCCTCGAGCTCACCGGCCTCCTCCATCTCACGGGCGGCCTGCGCGGCGTCCTTCTCCTCCGACATCCCGATCGGCCCCTCCCGACGCCCGTTCAGGAACTGCGCCACCACCGGCTCGTCGGAGGTCAGCAACACCTCCCGCGGACCGAACATCGACAGATGCTTGCGGTAGAGCAGCCCGATGTTGTCCGGCACCGTCTGCGCCGAGTTGATGTCATGGGTCACGATCAGGAACGTCGAGTCCGTCATCGCGTTCAGATCGATGATCAGCTGGTTCAGATACGCCGTGCGCACCGGGTCCAGACCCGAGTCCGGCTCGTCGAAAAGAATGATCTTCGGATCCAGCACCAACGCCCGCGCCAGCCCCGCCCGCTTACGCATACCACCCGAGATCTCACCCGGCAGCTTGCCCTCGGCACCGACCAGACCGACCATGTCGATCTTCTCCATGACGATGTCCCGGATCGCCGACTCCGACTTACGCGTGTGCTCCCGCAACGGGAACGCGATGTTGTCGAACAGGTTCATCGACCCGAACAACGCACCGTCCTGGAACAGCACCCCGAACAGCTTCCGGATCTCGTACAGCTCGGACTCCGAGCACTTGCACAGGTCGACGCCCTCGATGACGATCGATCCCCGCTCCGGCTTGAGCAGCCCGATCAGGGACTTCAGGAACACCGACTTACCGGTACCCGACGGTCCGAGCAGCACCGACACCTCGCCCGCGGGCAGCGTCAGGGTCACGTCCGACCAGATGTTGGCCCGACCGAAGGACTTCGTCAGCCCCTCGACCTTCACCTCGACACCGGTCACGTGTCGCCTCCTCGCGCAATAGACCGACGAACCGCACCGGGGCCCGGGAACGCTGGGGAGCGGGGGCCAGTTGTCGGTGCTGAACGGCACAACGAGTCTGCGCGTCGGGGGTTACTGGCGGGTCGGCGGGGTCGCCGATCGGTGACCATGCCGTAATCTAAGTTATGGTTACCGTGGGTTACAGATTACCGTGCAATGTTGCGGACCGTGGGTAACAGTGCTCCCGGCCGGGTAGCAGCGCTGGTCCGAACGGCCCGATTGCCGCGGTACGACCGAGTCGGCGACCACGCCCCCACCCGCACGGAGGATCACCCGATCGGCGGCGTCACGTGCGGGGCGTGCGACAGGATGAGGCGCTGGTAGTCGTCGAACAGGGCACGCAGGAGATCCCGGTCGCGGGGGTCGCAGGTCTGCTGGTAGCCGGCCATCAGCGAGATGCCGAAGACGGCGAGCCTGCGGGCGTCGTCCGGGTCGGGCACGACGTCGGCCACCACCTGCTCCAGCGCGATCCGGCGCTGCACGTCCACCCGCGCCTGGGCGCGGCCGACCTCGGGGTCGATCTGCGCCCACGCCCGGATCGCGGCCTCGGCGTCGTGCCGCAGGGCCACCGTGAGCTGCTTGACCACGTCGATCCGCTCGACCGGGTCCGCGGTCGCCCGGGCCAGCTCGACGATCCGGTCGGTCTGCTCGGCCTCCCAGTAGCGCAGCAGGCCACGGACGAAGCCCGCCCAGCCGCCGAAGTGGTGGTAGAACGACCCGCTGGTCACGCCGAGCGACCGGCACAACGGACCGATCTTGAGCCCGGCCGCGCCCTCGCGCGCGAGGATCGACATCGCGGCGTCGTAGTACTGCTCGGCAGCGATCTGCCGACCCGCTCTCCTGGCCACCCGCCCGCCCCCTCTCCACGACCCGTGCCGACCCACCAGGGTGCCACGCCGGACGCGTGTCCGATCAGAAGATCCTGCGCAGCAGGCGTTCGGTCCGCCCGTCGTAGGGCGGGTAGACGATGCCGGGATCGGGCCGGGCCGGCTTGCGCAGCACCGCCCGCCGGTGCGAGAAGGTCTCGAACCCGAACCGCCCGTGGTAGGCGCCGGAACCGCTGCGCCCCACTCCCCCGAAGGGCAGCCGGGGCACCAGCACGTGGAACATCAGGTGGTTGACGACGGTCGCCCCGGCGGGGACCTCGCGGGTGACCCGCTCCGCGGTGCGCGACGAGCCGGTGAACACGTAGGCGGCCAGGGGCTTCGGGCCGGCGTTGACGTGCGCGATCGCGGCGTCGACACCGTCGACGGTCAGCACCGGCAGGATCGGGCCGAAGATCTCCTCGGTCAGCAGCCGGGACCCCGGCCGCGGGTCGAGCACGACCGTCGGCTCCCCGGTGCGGGCCTCCGGGTCGATCGTGCCGCCGGCCACCACGGTGCCCCCGTGGTCGTCGGCGAGCAGGCCCGCGAGCCGCGCCGCCTGCCGGGCGTCGACGATCCGCACGCCCCCGCCCGCGCCGCCGCGCATCCGCGCGGTCTCGGCGACGAGCCGCTCGACCAGCTCGTCGCGGACGGCGGAGTCGACGAGCAGGTAGTCCGGGGCGACGCAGGTCTGGCCGGAGTTCATGAGCTTGGTCCAGGCGATCCGGCGCGCGGCGACCTCGACGTCGGCGTCCGCGGCGACGATCACCGGGCTCTTCCCGCCCAGCTCGAGCGTGACCGGGGTCAGGTGCGGCGCCGCGGCGGCCATCACCTTCGCCCCGACCTCCGGGCTACCGGTGAAGAACGCGTGGTCCAGGCCCTGCGCGAGCAGCTCCTGGGTCTCCCCCGGCCCCCCGGTGACGACGGCGACGGCGTCCGGATCGGTGTAGCGCGGCAGCAGCCGGGCGAGCACCTCGGCGGTCGCGGGCGCGTACTCCGACGGCTTCACCACGGCGCAGTTCCCGGCCGCGAACGCGGCGACCAGCGGCGCGAGCGTGAGGTATGCCGGGTAGTTCCACGGCCCGATGACCAGCACGACCCCGAGCGGCTCGTGCACCCAGCGCGCCGACCCCGGTTGCACCGACAGCGGCAGACCGACCCGGTGCGGGCGCATCCAGCGGCGCAGGTGCCTCCGGGCGTGGCGGGACTCCGCGACGGTCGGGGCCAGGTCGGCCATCCATGCCTCGACGCGGGGACGGCCGAGGTCCGCGGCCAGGGCCGCGACGAACTCGTCCTCGGCCTCGGTGAGCATCCGCTCCAGACCGCCCAGCTGGCGCAGCCGCCAGCTCCGGTCACGGGTCCGGCCACCACGGAACGTGGCGCGCAGCCGGGCCACCTGCTCGGCGACGGACGGCCCGCCGGCGTCCGCTCCCACGGCACCGGTGGGCCCACCGGTCTCGGTCACGCTCATCGGCGGCTCTCCCACGTCGTCGGGGTCGGGTAATTCCCCAGTAACATAATCTACGTTACGTTCCGGGTATAAGGTCACACACTCACGACGACGTGGAGGAACCGTGCCCGGATTCGCCGACGAGGACGAGCTGTACCGCTACATCGGTGGCATCTTCGAGGCCGCACTGGCCGACCCCGAACTGGAGCCCAAGCTCCGCGGCACCGGACTGGTCCTGCGCCAGCAGTGCACCGACCCCGACTCCGCGCTGATCATCGACCTGCCCGGTGCGAAGGTCTGGAAGGGCTCCGACGCCGGCGCCCCCGAGCCGCAGGCCACGATGACCATGTCCACCGAGACCGCGAACGCCTACTGGCAGGGCACCGTCAACCTGACCTTCGCCATGGCCAAGGGCAAGGTGAAGGTCGACGGCACCGTCACCAAGCTCCTGCAGCTCGCGCCGCTGTCCAAGCGCCTGTTCCCGACCTACGTCGAGCGCCTCGAGGCCGACGGCCGCGAGGACCTCCTGATCACCACGTGAGCCGCCGGGTACTGGTGACCGGTGCCGCGTCCGGGATCGGCGCCGAGGTCGCGCGCCGGTTCGTCGACGCCGGCGACGAGGTCGTCTCGCTGGACCTGAAGGACACCTCCGTCGGCGTCGCGCGGCACGTGCACTGCGACCTGTCCGACGTCGCGTCGATCGACGCCGCCGTCGCCGCCCTGGACGGGGAGTTCGACGCCCTCTGCAACGTGGCCGGGGTACCCGGCACCGCGCCCGCGGAGCTCGTGCTGCGGGTGAACCTGCTCGGGCTCCGTCATCTCACCGAGTCGGTCGTCGAACGGATCCGCCCCGGTGGCGCGATCGTGAACGTCGGGTGCGGATGAACGCCGTCTGCCCCGGACCGGTCGAGACACCCGTCCTCGGCGACTTCGAGGAGTCCATGGGCAAGGAGAACCTCGACGCGCTCGCCGCGTTCCTCGGCAGGCACGCGGACCCCGCCGACATCGCCGGACCGGTGCTGTTCCTGGCCGGCCCGGAGTCCGCCTGGATCAACGGGCACGCGCTCGTCGCCGACGGCGGCATCAACGGTGCCGTGCTGACGGGCATGATCCCCCCACCCGAGATCTGATCCGGTTCCGACGACGCAACCGCGAGGAGGCAACCCCGTGACCACCACGGAGAAGCGCCCGTACGACCCGCTCGACATCTCCACCCAGGCGTTCTGGGCACAGACCCCGGACGCCCGCGAGGAGCGGTTCGCCGAGCTGCGCCGCGAGCGCCCGCTGTCCTGGCACCCGCCGGCCGAGACCGATCTGCTGCCCGACCCGGACGCCCCCGGGTTCTGGGCGCTGGTCACCCACGCCGACATCCAGGCCGTCAGCCGCGACGCCGAGACCTTCGCGTCCGGCCAGCAGTACGGCGGCGTGATGCTGGAGGACGTGCCCGAGGACATGCTGGAGGCCGCGCACTCCATCCTCGCGATGGACGCACCGCGCCACCACCGCCAGCGCAAGGTCATCAGCTCGGTGTTCACCCCGCGCCGGGTCCGGCAGATCGAGGAGCAGATCGCCGAGCAGGCCCGGCTCATCGTCGACGACCTGCTCGCCGGCGACGGCTCGGCGGACTTCGTGACCGCGGTCGCGGCGCGGCTGCCGATGTGGACGATCTCGCAGATGATCGGCATCCCGCCGGAGAAGCGGCAGGAGGTCGCCGACGCCGCCAACGCCATGGTCGGCTGGAACGACCCGGACTACATCGGCGAGGGCGACCCGATGGCGGTGCTGCTCAACGGGCTGATGACGCTGCACACGGCGTCGTTCGAGCTGTCCGCGCTGCGCCGCGAGGACCCCGCCGACGACCTGATGACCGCCCTGGTGCAGGCCGAGGTCGACGGCGACGCGCTGACCGACGAGGAGATCGCGGCGTTCTTCGTCCTGCTCTGCGTCGCGGGCAACGACACCACCCGGCAGACCTCCAGCCACGCGATCCTCGCGCTGGACCGCAACCCCGGGCAGAAGCGGCTGCTGACCGAGGAGTTCGACGACCGGATCACGCCGGCCGTCGAGGAGTTCGTCCGCTGGGCCAGCCCCGTGCTGACCTTCCGGCGCACCGCGACCCGGGACACCGAGATCCGCGGGCAGAGGATCGCCGAGGGCGAGCGGGTCGTGCTGTTCTACCACTCCGGCAACCGCGACGACGCCGTGTTCGCCGACCCGCACGTCTTCGACATCACCCGGTCCGAGAACCCGCACGTCGGCTTCGGCGGCGGTGGCCCGCACTTCTGCCTGGGCCACCACCTGGCCAAGACCCAGCTGCGGGCGCTGTTCCACCAGCTGCTCACCCGCGTCCCGGACCTGTCGGTCGGCGAGCCGGAGTGGCTGACCGGCAACTTCATCAACGGCATCAAGCGGCTGCCGGTGACCTTCGGGACGGGCACGTGAAGCTCGGTCTGGCACTCGGCTACTGGGGTGCCGGGCCGCCGCCGGGGACCGTGGAGAAGGTCGACGCCGCCGAGGACCTCGGCTTCGACTCGATGTGGACGGCCGAGGCCTACGGCTCGGACGCGTTCACCCCGCTGTCCTGGCTCGGTTCCCGGACCACGCGGATGCGCCTGGGCACCTCGGTCGTGCAGATGTCCGCGCGCACCCCGACCGCGACGGCGATGGCCGCCATGACCCTGGACCACCTGTCCGGCGGCCGGATGGTGCTGGGCATCGGCGCGTCCGGGCCGCAGGTCGTCGAGGGGTGGTACGGGCAGCCGTACCCGAGGCCGCTGGCCCGCACCCGGGAGTACGTGCGGGTCCTGCGGGACACGATCGCCCGGGAGAAGGTCGGCTCCGACGGGCCGCACTACCCGATCCCGTACCCGGGCGGCACCGGGCTGGGCAAGCCGCTGCGCTCGACGCTGCACCCGTACCGGACCGACCTGCCGATCCTGCTCGCGGCCGAGGGCCCGAAGAACGTCGCGCTGGCCGCCGAGATCGCCGACGGCTGGCAGCCGCTGTTCTACGCGCCCCGGCACGACGCGCACTACCGTGAGTCCCTCGACGCCGGGTTCGCCGCCCGCGGCGGGCGCCCGGACGGCTTCGAGGTCGTCTGCATGGTGCAGGTCGTCGTCGACGACGTCGTCGAGGCCGCCGCGGACCGGATCCGCCCGTTCCTCGCGCTCTACATCGGCGGGATGGGCGCCAAGGGCGCGAACTTCCACTACGAGGTCTTCGCCCGCATGGGCTACGACGACGAGTGCGCCCGCATCCAGGAGCTCTACCTGGGCGGGGACAAGGACGCGGCCGCGAAGGCCGTCCCGACCTCGATGGTCGAGCAGGTGGCCCTGATCGGCCCGAAGGCGAAGATCGCCGAGGAGCTACCGGTGTTCCGCGACTCGCTGGTCACGACGATGGTCGTCGACGGCAGCCCGGAGCAGCTGCGCACCGTGCGCGAGCTCGTCGACGGCTGACCCGCTCCCCCACGCCGACGGCCCCGGTCCCGCTCGTGCGGGCCGGGGCCGTCGGTGCGCGCCGGGGGCGGTCAGTAGCGGATCAGTCCACGGATGTTGCGTCCGGAACGCATGTCCTCGTAGCCCTCGTTGACCTGGTCGAGGGTGTACTCCTTGGTGATCAGCTCACGGAGCTTGAGGTGGCCGAGGTTGTGCATCTCCAGCAGCCGCGGGATGTCGAACTGGGCCGCGGAGCTGCCGAACAGCGCGCCGCGGATCTGCTTCTCGTAGAGCGTGAGGTCGAGCAGCGACAGCGACGCCGTCTCCTCCTCGGCCCGGGCCAGCGCCGTGACGACGACCCGGCCGCGCTTGCCGACCAGCTGCAGCGCGGGCTGCAGGTCATCGCCCATCGCGACGCCCGTGCACAGGACCGCCGCCTCGGCCATCTGCCCGCGGGTCAGCTCGCTGACGATCTCCCAGGCCTCGTCGATGCTCGCGGCGACGTGCGTGGCGCCCAGCTCGCGGGAGCGCTCACGCTTGTGCTCGACCGGGTCGACGGCCACGACGTACCGGCAGCCCGCCGCTCGGGCGCCCTGCACCGCGTTCGCGCCGATGCCGCCGATCCCGATGACCACGGCGGTGTCCCCGGCCCGCAGGTCCGCGGTGCGCACCGAGGAGCCGAAGCCGGTGGTGACGCCGCAGCCGACCAGCGCGGCCAGGTCCAGCGGGAAGCCCTCGTCGATCTTCACGGCGGACTTCACCGGGACCACGGTGTGCCGGGCGAACGTGCCGAGCAGGCACATCTGGCCCAGGTCCTCGCCACGGGCGTGGAACCGGTAGGTGCCGTCGAGCTGCGGGCCGAGGGTGGCGCCGGCGCCGTCGTTGCAGAGGTTCGGCTGGCCCTTGGAGCAGTACGGGCAGCGCCCGCAGGAGGGCAGGAAGGTCATGACGACCGGGTCGCCGACCTCGAGCTCGGTGACGCCCGGGCCGACCTCGATGACCCGGCCCGCGCCCTCGTGGCCGCCGACCATCGGCAGGACCGCGGGTAGGTCACCGGTCACGAGGTGCTCGTCGGAGTGGCACAGCCCCGATGCGGTCAGCTCGACCATGACCTCCCCGGCGTTCGGGGAGTCGAGCTCGACCTCCTCGATCTCCCACTTGCCACCGGGTTCCCACAGCACCGCTGCCGTCGTACGCATGGCGGTCGATCCTGGCCGTGCGGAGACCTCCGGCACAGCCGTCGCCCGCGCCAGCGCTGGCCCCCGGGTGCCAGGGGAGGTCCTCAGGCGCCGGCGAGCGGCAGGGTGAGCCGGGCGACCAGCCCGCCGCCCTCACGCGGGAGCAGGCTCAGCTCACCGTCCATCGCGGACGCGAGCGCCTCGGCGATCCACAGGCCCAGCCCGGCGGTACCGCGGCGCTCCCCCAGCGCGACTCCCTTGGCCGTCACGACGCCCTCCTGACCCGCGGGCAGCCCGGGCCCGCGGTCGCGGACCTCGGCGGTGAGCACGGCGCCGTCGTGGGCCAGGTGCAGCTCCACGACCTCGTCACCGGAGTGCCGGGCGGCGTTCTCGGCCAGGTTGGTGAGCATCCGGCGCAGCCGCTGCGGGTCGCAGTGGACCGCGGCCCCGGCCGGTTCGACGACCGGGTGCCGCCGGTGCGCGGCGATCCCGGCGGCGTCGAGCACGGCGTCGGCCAGCTCGGCGAGCGCGACGCGGCGGGGCCGGTCGCGCCCGAGCGGGCTGCCGTCGGCGACGGCCAGGTCGGCCAGCCCGTCGAGCATGTCCTGGAGGTGGGCGGCGTGGTCGGCGAGCAGCCGCGACGCCCGCCGGGCGGCGTCCCCGCCCAGCCTGCCCGCGGCGAGGTCGGCCGACAGCGCGGTCAGCGAGGCGACCGGGGTCCGGAACTCGTGCAGCACGACGCGGGCCCCGTCCAGCCGGGCCCGGCTCTGGGACACGATCCGGTCCCGCAGCGCGCGCTCGGACAGGTAACGCTCGTGCTCGCTCTCGGCCCGGGCCCGGGTGGTGGCGATGTCGGCGAGCTGGCGTTCCAGCAGGCGCACGAGCACCCCGGTGAGCACCGCCGTCGCGAACAGGAAACCGGTCCACCACAGTCCCGCGACGACCGCGGCGCCGACCGTGACCCCCGGGTCGGAGCCGAGCAGCGCCGCCACGGTGTAGCCGACGCCGAGACCGAGCGCGACGAGCTGCCCGAGCCGGTGCCCGCCGCGGAGCGCGATCGCGATGACGACCAGCGGCAGCGCGGCCACCATCGGGCTCGCCACCCCGCCGGTGAGTCCGCAGGCGAGCAGGGCGAGCAGACCGTCGATCCCGGTCAGCACGGCCGGCGGGACGGGCAGCCGCCCGCGGAGCACCGAGACGACGCCGAGCGCGGCCGCGTAGACCGCGCTCAGCCCGATCAGGACGGCGGCGACGACCGGCCGGGCTCCGGTGAGGTCCGGCCGGGCCACCAGCAGGCCGACAGCGCCGAGCACGACGCAGATCCTCAGGACGACGGCCTGGCGCTCCTCCCGGGTGCGTTCGGGCAGTTCACCGGCGTGCGCGGTCACGGTCGGGGCCTCTCGGGAGCGGACGGGGTCGGCGGCCACACTAGGCTCACCGACCATGCCGCCCGTGCCGACAGCACCGCACGTGGTCGTCATCGTCGACGACCACGCCCTGTTCGCACAGGGCCTCGCTCTGCTGCTGGAGTCCCGCGCCGGGGACACCTTCCGGGTCGCGGGCTCGACCACCGCCGGGGAGGACGCCGTCGCGCTGGTCGGGAGGCACCGGGCCGGGATCGCGATCGTCGACCTCGCGCTCCCCCCGCTGGGTGGGGTGGAGACGATCCGCCGGGTCAAGGCCGCCTACCCCGCCACCCGGGTGCTGGCGCTGTCGGGCACCGAGGACCTGGACCTCGCCGCCGCCGCGATGCGCGCCGGCGCCGACGGCTACCTGGGCAAGTCCGCCGACCCGGAGGTGCTCATCGCGCCGCTGCTGTCGATCGTGGCCGGAGTGCGGGTACTGCGTGCGGAGCTGCTCGACGCGCTGCTCGTCGCGGCCGACCGCACCGCCGACGGCCTGCTCGACCGGCTCGGTGAGCGCGACATCGAGCTGTGGACGCTGCTGGCGCGGGGCCTGGAGACCGCCGACATCGCCCGCCCGATGCTGGTCAGCGAGCGCACCGCCAAGCGCATGATCGCCTCCCTGCTGCACAAGCTGGGCGCGGCGAACCGGATCGAGGCGGCCGCGCTGGCGGGGCGCTGCGGGCTGCTCGACGAGCACCCGGCCGGCCGCTGAGGTCCGCGACGGCGCGCCGCACGGCCCGGACGGGCCAAGCCTGGCCCGGTGATCGGCTGCGCGCCCCGGACGGCGCGGGACAGACTCGCGGCGACGTGCCGGGCGGCATCCTGCCCGGCCACATCTCGCGAGGAGGCGCTGATGGCCGTGTTCGCCGACGAGGCCGAGGTCTACGAGTACCTGGGCGGGGTGTTCCGGATCGGGATGGCCGATCCGGACCTGGTGGCGAAGCTGCAGCCGTCCGGGGTCGTCCTGCGGATCACGTACACGAACCCGGACGCCGTCCTGACCGTGGACATGCCGAACTCCGAGATCCACACCGGCGCCGGGCAGGGCCCCGACCCGAACATCGAGCTGTTCATGTCCGCCGACACCGGCAACCGGTTCTGGCTGGGCAAGGTCATCCTCCCGGTCGCGATGGCCAAGGGCGACGTCCGCGCCAAGGGCCCGGTCTCGAAGGTCCTCAAGCTGCTGCCGATCGCCAAGCAGCTCTTCGGCCCGTACAAGGCGAAGCTCGAGGCCGAGGGCCGCGAGGACCTGCTGAAGGCCTGACCACGATCGGGTGAAGACCCCCGGCCGTCGGGCCCGCCACGACGGCGCCCGCCGAGACTGGGGTCGACCCCACCCGACGGAGGCGCCGGCGATGGACAACATCTGGCTGGACGTGCACGCCTGGCAGCCCCTGCGGGGCGTGCTGCACCGGATGACCGAGATCGAGTGCGACGCACCCGACCCGCTGCCCCGCGACTTCGACGAGTGGCACGGCTGGGCCGAGGCCTGCCTGCTGGAGGTCGCGACGCGGGACGGCTGGCAGCACGGCCGCTACGCCTACACGATCCAGGAACGGGACGCGACCGACCATCCCGTCCGTGAGATCGGCAAGGACATCTGGGACTACGAGGAGCCGGCTCGCGAGTCGACCGGCTGAGCACCGGCGCCGGGTCGCTACCGTCGCCGGGAACCGATCGCGCGACGAGGAGGTCCACGGTGACACGGGGCAAGGGTCCGCTGGCCGGACTGAAGGTGATCGAGCTGGCCGGGATCGGGCCGGGGCCGCACGCGGCGATGATCCTGGGCGATCTCGGGGCGGACGTCGTCCGCGTCGACCGGCCGTCGGGCGGGCTGAAGCTCGGGTCCGACGCGGTACCCGACCCGACGGCGCGCGGTCGGCGCTCGGTCACCGCGGACCTGAAGGACCCGGCGGGCCGGGAGACCGTGCTGCGGCTGGTCGAGTCCGCCGACGTCCTCCTGGAGGGCTACCGGCCGGGCGTCACCGAGCGCCTCGGCGTCGGCCCCGAGGACTGCCACGCCCGCAACCCGCGCCTGGTCTACGGGCGGATGACCGGCTGGGGCCAGGACGGCCCGATGGCGCCGCGCGCCGGGCACGACCTGAACTACATCTCGCTGACCGGTGCGCTGCACGCGATCGGCCGCGCCGGGGAGCGTCCGGTCCCGCCCCTGAACCTGGTCGGGGACTTCGGCGGCGGGTCGATGCTGCTCGTCGTCGGCGTGCTGGCCGCGATCTGGGAGGCGAAGGCCTCCGGGCAGGGCCAGGTCGTCGACGCCGCCATGGTCGACGGCGTCAGCGTGCTGAACCAGATGTTCTGGGGCTTCCTGTCCCAGGACGCCTGGGTCGACGAGCGCGACTCCAACCTGCTCGACGGGCACGCCCCGTTCTACGACACCTACACCTGCGCCGACGGCAGGCACATGGCCGTAGGGGCACTGGAGCCGCAGTTCTACGCCCAGCTCGTCGCCGGCCTGGGGCTCACCGAGGACGAGCTCGGCCCGCAGTACGACCGCGGCGGCTGGCCGGCCATGCGGGCCCGGTTCGCCGAGGTGTTCGCCTCCAAGCCCCGCGACGAGTGGGCCGCGGTCTTCGAGGGCACCGACGCCTGCACCACCCCGGTGCTGTCGTTCGCCGAGGCCCGCGAGAACGCGCACCTGACCGCGCGCGGCACCATCGTCACCTCCGACGGCGTGCCCCAGGCCGCCCCGGCACCGCGCTTCTCCCGCACGCTCACCGAGACCGCCGGTCGCGGCACCGGCCCGGAGAGCGTCGAGGACGTCCTGCGCGACTGGGCCTGACCCCGCACACGACGACGCCCCCGGTTCCGCAGGGAACCGGGGGCGTCGTCGGGTCAGGCGCTGATCAGACGATCAGTCGGTCTCCTCGTCCGCGACCAGCAGGTTGCGGGTGCGGTTCGGGTCCACCGGGATGCCCGGCCCGGTGGTGGTGGAGACGGTGATCTTCTTGACGTAGCGGCCCTTGGCCGCCGACGGCTTGAGCCGCAGGATCTCGTCGTAGGCGGCGCCGTAGTTCTCCACCAGCTTCTCGGTGTCGAACGAGGCCTTGCCGATGACGAGGTGCAGGTTGGCCTGCTTGTCGACCCGGAAGTTGACCTTGCCGCCCTTGATCTCGTTGATGGCCTTCGTGACGTCCGGCGTCACGGTGCCCGTCTTCGGGTTCGGCATCAGGCCACGCGGGCCGAGGATGCGGGCGATGCGGCCGACCTTGGCCATCTGGTCCGGGGTCGCGATGGCGGCGTCGAAGTCGAGCCACCCGCCCTGGATCCGCTCGATGAGGTCCTCGGCGCCCACGGCGTCGGCGCCGGCGGCCTCGGCCTCGGCGGCCTTGTCACCGGTGGCGAACACGATCACCCGGGCGGTCTTGCCGGTACCGTGCGGCAGGTTCACGGTGCCGCGGACCATCTGGTCCGCCTTGCGGGGGTCGACGCCCAGCCGCATCGCGACCTCGACGGTCGCGTCGGTGTTCTTGCTGGACGTCTCCTGGGCCAGCTTCGCCGCCGAGAGCGGCGAGTAGAGGCGGTCCGCGTCGATCTTCGCGGCGGCCTCACGGTAGGCCTTGCTGCGCTGTGCCATCTGTCCTCGTCTCCTTAGAGAGGTCAGGTCGTGGTCGGAGCCGCGCCCGGCTCTCCCACGCGTACGGGTGGTGTGGGGGGCTCGCTCAGCCGTCGACCGTGATGCCCATCGACCGGGCGGTGCCGGCGATGATCTTGGCGGCCTGGTCGAGGTCGTTCGCGTTCAGGTCGTTCATCTTGACCTGGGCGATCTCCCGGACCTGGGCCATGGTCACGCTGGCGACCTTGGTCTTGTGCGGCTCGCCGGAGCCCTTCTCGACACCGGCCGCCTTCAGCAGGAGCCGCGCCGCGGGCGGGGTCTTCAGCTCGAAGGAGAACGACCGGTCCTCGAAGACCGAGATCTCGACCGGCACGATGTTGCCGCGCTGGGCCTCGGTCGCCGCGTTGTAGGCCTTGCAGAACTCCATGATGTTGACGCCGTGCTGGCCCAGTGCGGGGCCGACCGGCGGGGCCGGCGTCGCTGCGCCTGCCTGGATCTGGAGCTTGATGATCGCGGAGAGCTTCCGCTTCTTGGGGGGCATGTCCGTTCCTCAGTGATCGATGTGCACGCCGCGCGGCCCTGCCATGCCGCGGACGTTCCTCACGGGTGCGATCAGATCTTGGAGACCTGGTTGAACCCGAGCTCGACCGGGGTCTCCCGGCCGAAGATCGAGACCAGCACCTTGAGCTTCTGGGCGTCGACGTTGACCTCGGAGATGCTCGCGGGGAGCGTGGCGAACGGGCCGTCCATGACGGTGACCGACTCGCCGACCTCGAAGTCGACCTCGATGGTGGGGGCGCCGCCGGACGAGCCGGAGCCGCCGCCGGACGCGGTCCTGCCGGCCTCGGCCTCCTTCTTGGGGGCCTCGACCTTCGGCAGCAGGAACTTCACGACCTCGTTGATCGTCAGCGGCGACGGCTTGGACGTCGCGCCGACGAAACCGGTGACGCCCGGCGTGTTCCGCACCGCGCCCCAGGACTGGTCGTTGAGCTCCATCCGCACCAGGATGTAGCCGGGCAGCACCTTGCGCTGGACCTTCTTGCGCTGCCCGTTCTTGATCTCGGTGACCTCCTCGGTGGGCACCTCGACCTGGAAGATGTAGTCCTCGACGTCCAGGGTCTGCGCCCGAGTCTCGAGGTTCGACTTCACCTTGTTCTCGTAGCCCGCGTAGGAGTGGACGACGTACCAGTCGCCGGGCGCGCGACGCAGTGCGGCGCGCAGCTCCTCCTCCGGGTCCACGTCCTCGGCCGGCTCCTCCGCGACGGCGTCGGCACCCTCGGTGTCGGCGTCCCCGGAGTCGGCGTCGTCCGCGTCCCCGGCGGTCGGGACCGTCTCGCCCTCGCCGTCCAGCGTCTCCGCCTCGGCGCCGGGGGTGCTGTCGTCGTCGGCCTCGGTGTAGTCGCCGGAGACGGCGTCCTCACCGTGCGCCGCCTCGACGTCGGCGTCCTGGACGGACTGCTCGGGCAGCGTCTCGTCGGCCGCGTTCTCGGCGACGGCGTCGATCGCGGCCTCGTCGGCCGCCTCGTCGTACGCCTTGCTGTCGGAGGTCACGTCCTACTCGCTTCCATTGTTCGGTGTCGGTCGGAGCCGGTCGGCGTTCGTACTCGCGTCAGTTGCCGAACAGCAGGGCGACGCCCTCGGCGAACGCCGAGTCCAGCACGAACACCAGCGCCACCATGATCGACACGAAGATCAGGACCGCGATGGTGTACTTCACCATCTGGCCGCGGTCGGGCCAGATGACCTTGCGGAGCTCGGCGACGACCTCCCGCAGGAACCGGGCGAGCCGGGCGAAGAGCGACGGCTTCTTCTCCTTCGTCGCCGCGGTGGCGCGGGTCGGGGTGGCACGGCCCTTGCCGGGGGTGCTCGCGGAGCCGGAGGCCCGCCGCCCACGACGGTCGGCGGCGTTGCTCGGGCGCTCCCGCCCGGGCCGCTCCGACTCGTGCTCGTCGCTCACGCGTGTCGCCCTCCGCACGTGGCGGGCGTCCGCCCGCCCTCGGTCACGTCCTCCGCTTCGGGAGAACCCTCGTCGCTTCGCCGTCCGTGCCGTCGGCCGCGCCGCCGTGATCTCCGGCAGCCTGCGGCGTCGTGGCAGGGGTGACAGGACTTGAACCTGCAACCTGCGGTTTTGGAGACCGCTGCTCTGCCAATTGAGCTACACCCCTTTGCCCCGATCCGCCACGTGGCGGCGGGGCGGACGCAACGGATCGTCCGGTGCGTCCGGCTGGAACGAGTGTACGCACCCGCTTCCGCGGGCCCGTACCCCGGGTCGCCTCACCCCGGGAGGACGACCTCGGCGCGGGCGCGGCCGAGCACCGTCTTCCCCTCGAAGGCCGCCTTGAGATCGACGACGGCGATCCGCTCCCCGCCCTCCTCGCGCACCTCGGCGACGGTGCCGGAGAGCTCGACGGTGGCGCCGGCATCGTCGTCCGGGACGACGACGGGCCGTGTGAAGCGGGTGCCGTAGCTGCGGATCGCGGCCGGGTCCCCGGTCCACGCGGTCAGCACGCGGCCGGCGAGGGCCATCGAGAGCATCCCGTGCGCGATCACACCGGGCAGCCCGGCGACCGCGGCGACGCGGTCGCTCCAGTGGATCGGGTTGAGGTCGCCGGAGGCACCGGCGTAGCGCACCAGGTCGGCGCGGGTGACCTGCACGGTCAGCGACGGCAGCGCGTCGCCCTTGGCGCAGGCGGCGGCGGTCTGCGGGGTCAGCGGTGCACTCACGCGTCCCCCTCGCCGCCCGTGTCCTCACCGGCGGGACTGACCAGCATCGAGTGCGTGGTCGCCACCGGCTCGCCCGCCGCGTCGGTGACCTCGCAGCGCAGCGTCAGCATGTGGTTGCCGGCCCGGGTGCGCAGCTCGTCGACGTGCAGCACCGTGGTGAGCTCGTCGCCGGCGACGACCGGCCTGCGGAACGTGATCCGCTGGTCCCCGTGGACCATGCGGGTGTAGTCCCACCCGAAGGCGGGCTCCCGGAGGAAGCCCTCGATGACCGGCATCGTGAAGCAGGTCGGGAACGTCGGCGGGGCCACCAGGTCCGCGTGACCCGCGGCACGTGCCGCGTCCACGTCACGGAAGAGCGGATCGCCGTCACCGATGGCGACGGCGAACTCGCGGATCTTCTCGCGACCGACCTGGTACGGCCCGACCGGGTCCGAGCTGTGCCCGACCCAGGACTGGTCGACCACCGTCAGCTCCGGGAGTCGCTACGCACTCAGCGGGTCTCGCGGTGCGCCCGGTGGGTGCCGCAGTTCGGGCAGAACTTCTTGATCTCGAGCCGGTCGGGGTCGTTCCGCCGGTTCTTCTTGGTGATGTAGTTGCGGTGCTTGCACTCCTCGCAGGCCAGAGTGATCTTCGGCCGCACGTCCGTGGCCTTGGCCATCGCGGGTGCCTCCCAGCATGTCTCGTGAATGATGCGCCAACGTGGTGACGATGGCCGGACTTGAACCGGCGACACAGCGATTATGAGCCGCTTGCTCTACCAACTGAGCTACACCGTCATGCAAGAAGCCCCGCCGCATGCGGCGAGGCCCCTTGTAGAGCCCCCTTACGGAATCGAACCGTAGACCTTCTCCTTACCATGGAGACGCTCTGCCGACTGAGCTAAGGGGGCGGCAGCACCGGTGTCACGCGGGCCCGAGGGCCTCGCTCTCACCGACGGGAAGAACTTTACACCGGGGTCCCGGGCCCCCGAACGGGGGGTCCCGGAACCCGGTTCCTGCAGGTCAACCGCTGTTCGTCACCAGCTCGACTTGCGGACACCCGGCAGTGCGCCGTCGTGTGCGAGCTCGCGCAGCCGGACCCGGGACACCCCGAACTTGCGGAGGTGCCCGCGGGGACGCCCGTCGACCGAGTCGCGGTTGCGGACCCGGGTCGCGCTGGCGTCGCGTGGCTGGCGGCGCAGCTCGGCGACCGCGGCGGCCCGCTCCGGCTCCGGCGTCGACGGGCGGGCGATGAGCGCCTTGAGCTCGGCCCGCCGCTCGGCGTAGCGGGCGACGATCTCCTTTCGCCGCTCGTTCTTCGCGATCTGTCCGGTCGTGGCCATCAGACCTTCACCCCGTTCGCCCGGATCTTCGCCACCGCGGCGGAGACGCCGATCCGGTCCACCGTCCTGATCCCCTTCACCGAGAGCGTGAGCCGCACCCAGCGGTTCTCCTCGGCCAGCCAGTAGCGGCGGGTCTGCACGTTGGGGTCCCAGCGCCGGCTGGTGCGCCGGTGGGAGTGCGAGACCGACTTGCCGAAGCCCGGCTCGCGGCCGGTCAGGTCACAGCGCTTCGCCATCGCTCACCGTCCCGCGTGCGGGTAGGGCAGCAGGGCCATCTCCCGCGCGTTGCGGATCGCGGTGGCCACCTGCCGCTGCTGCTGGCCGGTGAGTCCGGTCACCCGGCGGGCGCGGATCTTGCCGCGGTCGGAGATGAACGTGCGCAGCAGCGCGGCGTCCTTCCAGTCCACGTGCTCGATCCCCCGCTGCTTCAACGGGTTGGCCTTGCGTCGCGGCGCGCGCACCGGCTTGGGACGTGCGGGCATCAGCGCTCCTCCTTGAACTCGACGTGCCTGCGCACCTTCGGGTCGTACTTGCGCAGGACCAGGCGGTCCGGGTCGTTGCGGCGGTTCTTGCGGGTCACGTAGGTCGTGCCCGTCCCCGCCGTCGAGCGCAGCTTCACGATCGGCCGGACGTCGGTCGACTTGGCCATCGCGCCCCTCCTCTCAACATGGGAATCGTTTTCGTTTACGCTACACCGGACCGCGACCACGTCCGACTCCGGGAGGAAGACATGACCGAGCTGGTGGTCCTGTGCGGGACCGAGCCCGACGGGGTGGAGCGGACGATCACGCGGATGCGCGAGCTGGACCCGGGTGTCGTCGTGCTCCACCACGATCTGCGTGACCTCGGCCGCGGTGTGGTGCACCGGCGGCTGCGGGACGCGGGCCGCGACGAGCGCACCGTGCTGGAGCTCGCCCACGGCTGTGTGAGCTGCACCATCCGCGAGGACGTGCTGCCGACCCTGGCCGCGCTGGCCGGGACGGTGGACCGGGTGGTGCTGCACCTGGACCCGCGCCTGGAGCCGGAGCCGGTGTGCTGGGCGCTGGGGGCGGTGGTGTTCGAGCCGCCGGGTGGCGGCGAGGCCTGCACCGCGACCGACCTCGTCGACCTGCGCGGGGTGGTGGCCGTGCTCGACCCGGACCACTGGCTGGACGACGCCACCGGGGACGCGACCCTGCCCGAGCGCGGGCTGTCCACGCTGCCCGACGACGAGCGGACCGTCGCCCAGCTCGCCGTGGGGCAGGCCGAGTTCGCCGACGTCCTGGTGCTGACCCGCGCGGTCGGGCCCGGGGGCGCGGACCGGACCGCCGCCGTCCTGGACCGGCTGTGCCCGACCGCACCCCGGCTGCTCGCCGGGCGGGCCGACCACCGGGTCTTCTGCGACGGGCTCGACCCCGCGTCCCGCCGCGGTGTCCCGGGCGGGGTGCACGACCCGCTGCTGCGCGGGACACCCCCGCTGGAGGCCGACAGCGGCGTCCGCACCCTGCTGTTCTCCGCCCGACGCCCGTTCCACCCGGACCGGCTGCACGACGCGATCGACAGCCTGCTCGACGGCGTCGTGCGGGCCCGCGGCCGGGTCTGGCTCGCCACCCGTCCCGACGCGGTGCTGTGGGTGGAGAGCGCGGGCGGCGGCATGCGGATCGGCCACGCCGGCGACTGGCTGGCCGGCGCCGACGAGCAGGCGTGGACCGAGGCCGGCGACCAGCGCCGGGCGCTGGCCGCCCTGGCCTGGCACCCGCGCTGGGGCGACCGCGCCCAGGACATCGTCGCGATCTGCCACGACGCCGACCCCGACGAGATCGACGCCGCCCTGCGCTCCGCGCTGCTCACCGACGCCGAGATCGCCGCGGGCGAGGACGCCTGGGCCGCCCTGCCCGACCCGTTCGGCTGGGCCCACGACGAGCCCTGCGCCGAGTCCGAGCCCGTGGGGCCCGCCGCCCTGGACGACCCCACCGTCCGTTCCGACCGAGAAGGAGACCTCTGATGGCCGTTCCCAAGCGACGGACGTCGCGATCGAACACCCGGCACCGCCGGTCGCAGTGGAAGGCGACCACACCCGACCTGGTGCCGCTCACCCTGGAGGGACGCCGTCACCTGGTGCCGCGCGCCCTCGTCCCGGCCTACCGCCGGGGCCTGCTGCCCCCGCCCGCCGGACGGGGCTGAGGGCACCCCTTACCCGCGGGCCCCGGGCGGCCCGCGGGACGGCGTGATCGCCCGATGCCCCGGCCGGCCCCTCAGCCGCAGTGTCGTCGTCATGCTGATGACGCACATCCCGATGGACCATCTCGTCGCCCTCGCCGAGCAGCGGCAGGCCCGGCTGCGGGAGGAGGCGGACCGGTACCGCACGGAGCGGCTGGCGCGCGGCGCCGCCGGCCCGTCGCCGGTGGGACGGCTGTGGCTGCGGCTGCGGGCCCGGCTCACCGCCCGGCGGCCGGGCCCCCGCGGGACCGCCGTCGCCGGACCGGCACCGCACCGGGCACCCCACCCGGCGGCCCCCCGCGGCGCGGTAGGGACCGGGCGGGACCCGGCGGCACCGGACGGGCGGGTCCCGGCCGGGCCGCGTGCCTGAACCGCGCGGACGGTCGGGTGCCGCCGTCGCGCCCCCGGGGTGTCGGTGGCCCGTGCCACGATGCGCTCCATGACGGCGGGAGCGACCCACGGGGACGGGGCGACCGGCCCGGACCCGGACGAGCTGGTGGGCCGCGCGGACGAGCTCGCCGGTCTGCTCCGCGACCTCGACGCCGCCCGGTCCGGGCGGGCCCGCGCCGTGCTGCTCGCCGGGGAGGCGGGGATCGGCAAGTCCCGGCTCGCCACCGCACTCGGCCGGGCCGCTGCGGAGGCGGGCGCGCAGGTCGTCGTCGGGCGGTGTCTCGACGCAGGCGGCGCCGCACTCCCCTACCTGCCCTTCTCCGAGGTGCTCGACGCGCTGGCCCGGGCGGGCACCGCGCTGCGGCCGGTGCTGCACGGGCTGCTTCCCGGCGCGGCGGAGGCACCCCGTCCCGCGGCGGGCGACGGGGACTCCGGGCGCCTGCAGGTGTTCGACGCGGTGGCCGGTGCGGTGCGCGACGCGGCCGCGACTGCGCCGCTGCTGGTCGTGCTGGAGGACCTGCACTGGGCGGACCGCTCCACCCGCGAGCTGCTCGCGTTCCTGCTCGCCCGGCTGGGCTCGCAGCGGCTGCTGGTGCTGGGCACCTACCGCTCCGACGACCTGCACCGCAGGCACCCGCTGCGCGCGTCGCTGGCCGAGCTCATCCGGCTGCCCGCCGTCCGCCGGGTCGAGCTGGGCCCGCTCACGCCCGACGCCGTACTGGCCCTGGTCCGGGCCCGGGCGGCCACCGGGGGTGTCGACGAGGCCACCCTGCACCGGATCGCCGCCCGCAGCGAGGGGAACGCCTTCTACGCCGAGGAGCTGGTCGCGGCGGGGTCCGACGGCCTGCCGGGCGGCCTGGCCGACGTACTGCTCACCCGGCTGGACCGGCTCGGCGGACCGGCGCGCGAGGTGCTGCGGGTGGCCTCGCTGGCCGAGCGGAGCATCCCCCACGACCTGCTGCGCGACGCGGCCGAGCTGTCCGCGGCCGACCTGGAGGCGGGGCTGCGGGAGGCGGTCTCGCACCACCTGCTCGTCCCGGACCCGGCGCCGGGCGCGGAGTCCTACGCCTTCCGGCACGCCCTGCTCCGCGAGGCCGTCCACGACGACCTGCTCCCGGCCGAACGGGTCCGGCTGCACGCCCGGCTCACCGCGCTGCTCGCCGGCCGGGACGACGACCCCGGGGTGGCCGCCGCGCTCGCCCGGCACGCGCTGGCCGCGCACGACCTGCCGCGGGCGCTCGCGGCGTCGGTGCGTGCCGCCGAGGAGGCCCACCGGCGGCACGGACCGGCCGAGATGCTGGCCCACGCCGAGCGGGCACTGGAGCTGTGGTCCGCCGTCGAGGACCCCGAGCGGCTCACCGGGGTCTCCGAGAGCGCGCTGACCCGGGAGGCGGCCTGGGCGGCGAGCGCCTCGGGCGACCCGGAACGGGGCATCGCCCTCGGGGCCCGCGCGGTCCGGGTCGCCGACCTCGGCGAGGATCCGCACGCCAGGGCCGAATCGCGCCGGCACTACGCGATGCGGCTGCTCGACAGCGGGGCCCGGGTGGACGCGGCGGTGGCCGCGGCCACCGAGGCCGTCGAGCTGCTGGCCGGGGCCCGCCCGGCACGGAGCCGGCCTGGGCGCACGCCGTGCTCGCGCGGGCGCACCTCAACGCCGACCACGCCGAGCCCGCCTGGTCGCACGCCCGCGCGTCGCTGGCGGTGGCCCGTGCCGTCCACGACACCGCACCGCCCGCGGAGGGGTCGGCCGCCTACCGCGACCTCAGCGCGGTCTGCGCGGACGCGCTGATCACCCTGGCCTTCTGCGCCCGGATGGAGGGGGACCCGCAGGCGGCCCGGGACCGGCTCGCCGGGGCGTCCTCGCTGGCCGCCGCGTCGGGGAACCGGGTCGTCGAGCTGCGGACGGTGTGGAACCGCGGGGTGTCGTTCATCGAGGACGGCCTGCTCGACGCCGCCGCGGACGAGCTCGCCGAGGGGGCCCGCCGGGCCGCCGCGTACGGCCTGCTCTGGGGCGGGTACGGCCTGGAGTTCCGGATCGCGCAGGTCCGCGTCGACGTCCAGCGCGGGGAGTGGGACGCCGCCGTCCGGACCGCCGCGGACGTCGACCCCACGCTCCCGCTGCGCGTCACCGGGCAGCTGGCGGTGGCGGGGGCGCTGGTCGGCGTGGCCCGCGGCGACCTCGACGGCGCCGAGGAGCTGCTCTCCGTGCTGGCCACCGAGCCACCGGTGCACGACCAGGCCGCGCTGCTGCAGGGCGTCGTCGGGGCCGAGTCGGCGCGCTGGCGGGGCGACGCGGCCCTGGCCGTGGACCGCGTCGCCACCGCGCTCGGGGTGCTGCGGGCGGAGTACCCGCACCACCTCGGCGAGCTGGCGCTGTGCGCACTGGGCGCAGCGGCCCGTGCCGACCTCGCGGAGGCCGCCCGTACCGCGGGCGACCCGGCGGGGGCGCAGGCGCACGCCGGGCGGCGGCCGGCCTCGCCGACGAGGCCGCGCTCACCGCCGAGCGCGGCCTGCCCCGCGGGACCGCGGTCGGGCCGGAGGGCCGGGCGTGGCTGGCCCGGGCCCGCGCCGAGGCCGCCCGGGCCCACGGCGAGGCGGCACCACAGGTCTGGGACGCCGTCGTGGAGACCTTCGCCGGGTACGGCGACGGCTACCGCGCCGCGGAGGCCCGGTGGCGGCGGGCCGAGGCCCTGCTCGGACGGGCGCACCGCGGTGGCCCCGGCACCGACGGCGAGGCCGACCGCCGCGCCGCCGCCGAGGACCTGGCCGTCGCCGCCACCGGGGCCGACCGGCTCGGGGCGCGCCCGCTCGCCGAGGCCGTCGCCGCGCTGCGGCTGCGGGCCGGCGACGGCGGTCCCCGGCCCGCACCGCCGTCGGGCGCCGGTGGTTCCCCGCTCACCCCGCGCGAGCACGCGGTGCTGGAGCTGGTCGCGCACGGGCTGACCAACCGGGCCGTCGGCGAGCGGCTGTTCATCTCCGAGAAGACCGTGAGCGTGCACCTGTCCCGGGTGATGGCGAAACTCGGCGCCTCCGGCCGTGCCGAGGCGGTCGCCCTCGCGCACTCCCGGGGTCTGCTCGGCCCCCGCGACTGAGGGCCGGGGCCCGCCGGTCTGTCCCCTCCGGACCGGACCGGGCCCGTGCGGGCCGTGACGTGTGCCACCCGCCGTGCCTAGGGTCGGTCGTGCCGCACGTCACCGGCAGACCGATGGAGGTCGCATGGTCGTCCACGGGGTCGTCCCGTCGTCCCGGACCGGTAGCGGGGCGGGGGTGACCGCATGATCGCCCGTTCGCCCGCCCCGGACCTGGACGTGCCCGCCCTGCCCGCGTCCGCGACGCTCCGCGGCGCGGCCGACCGGTTCGGCGACGCGACGGTCCTGCACCAGGCCGGGCACGAGGTCACCTTCCACGGACTGCTGGCCCGCGCCTCGGCGTTCGCGCATGCGCTGCACGCCGACGGGGTCGGCCGCGGCGACGTCGTCGCGCTGCACCTGCCGAACTGCCCGCAGTACGCGATCGGCTACTGGGGGACGCTGCTGGCCGGGGCGACCGTCACCCCGGCGAACCCGCTGCTCGCCCCGGACGACCTGGGCGCACAGCTCGCGGACGCGGGGGCGGCCGTCGTCGTCAGCTGGAAGGCGGCACTGCCCGCGGTGCTCGCCGCGCGGCCGGCGACGTCGCTGAAGCGCGTGCTCGTCACCGGTGCCCACGGCGACCCGGAGCAGCTGCCCCCGGAGGTGACCGGGTTCTCCGCGCACCTCGACGGCAGGCCGGCCACCCCGCCGGGCACCGACCTGGAGGTGGACCCGGACCGCGACCTCGCCCACCTGGCCTACACCGGCGGCACCACCGGCCGGTCCAAGGGTGTGCGGGTCACCCACCGGCACGTGCTCACCAACGCGCTGCAGGCCGCCTGCTGGGGCACCGGCGCCCGGCCGGACGTGACCGCCACCGTGCACGGGCCCGGCGTCGTCCTGGCCGACCCCGGTCCGGCGTCGGAGTTCCCGACCCCGATCGGCACCGGACGGGCGATCGGCATCGCCCCCTGGTTCCACGCCATGGGCACGATCGGCGGGCTCAACGTCCCGCTGCTCACCGGGACGACGACGATCGTGCACGCCCGCTTCGATCCGCGCGCCTACCTGGCCGACGCCACCCGGTTCGCCGTCACCTCGCTGTCCGGCGCGCCACCGGTGTACGCGGCGCTGCTCGCTCACCGCGAGGCCGCCGGGGACCTGTCCTCGGTGCGGTCGCTGACCTCGGGCGCGGCACCGCTGCCGGTCGAGATCATCCGGGCGCTGCGCGACTGGTTCGGCGAGGACCTGGTCATCTCCGAGGGCTACGGCCTGACCGAGGTCACGATGGCCGCCACCCTCGGTCCCGCCGCCCGGTCCGCGGACCGGCGCCCGGGCACCGTCGGGCTGCCGATCGCGGGCACCGAGATCCGCATCTCCGGACCGGACGGCGAGGAGCTCGACGCCGGCGCCGAGGGCGAGGTGTGGATCCGCGGGCCGCAGGTCACCGGCGGCTACCACCGGCGCCCGGCCGAGACCGCGGCCGCCTTCGACGGCGACGGGTGGCTGCACACCGGCGACGTCGGCGTCCTCGACGGCGACGGCTACCTGCGCATCGTGGACCGGCTCAAGGACATGCTGCTCCACAAGGGCTACAACGTGTACCCGCGCGACCTGGAGGAGCGGCTGCTGGCGCTGCCGGGCGTGACCGGTGCAGCCGTCGTCGGGCGCCCGGTGGGGGTCGACGGCGAGCACCCGGTCGCGTTCCTGACCACCGTGCCCGGCGCCGACGGGGCCGCGGTCCGCGCCGCCGTCGGCGGGCTGAACGAGCGCCTGCTGCCCTACCAGCGGCTGCGGGAGGTGCACCTCGTCGGGGCGATCCCGGTCTCGGCGGCGGGGAAGGTGCTCAAGCGGGACCTCCGCGAGCAGCTGCCGGCCCTGTCCCCGGACGTGGCGAAGGAGTGACGATCAACCACTCTGTGTGAGGGAACGGGCGCTGCACGGGTGGACGAGTAGGTCCGATGGGTGGAGTAGTCACTCCTACGGTTGGCGTAGGGGATGACCGGATAACAGGCTGGTCGTACGACACGACAGACGGGTGGAAGCAGGAGCCGGCGGCGCGCACCGGATCCCGAAGAACCCCGTATCGACTCCCCCGAGATCGTGGTGATCGTCATGTCCGCGCCCGCCGTCCACATCCCCAGCCCGCGCCGTCCCCTGGGCGCCGCCCCCGCCACCCCGTCGGTCCCCGCACCGCGGGCCGGTGGGACCGGGCGTGCGGACCGGGTCGAGGGGCGGCACCGCCGTCGCGAGGACCACGTCGACCTGCCGGCGCCGCGCCGGGAGCGTCCGCGGTCGACCTCGCCGCTGGCGCCGGGCATCCCCGCACCGCGACCGGCGTCGCCCGGGTCGTCGGCGTCGCGTCCGGGCCCGGCGGCGCAGCACCGCACCGTCCCCGCACCGCGTCCGGCCGGCGGCTCCGTCCCGGAGCCCCGCCGCACCGGCACCCCGGCCCGGCCGCTCGGCGGCACCCCGGCGCGGGGCCCGGTCGCCCCGGACCGGGACGGCGCCGGACGCACCGGCGGGCCGTCGGCCGTCGCACGCACCCTGGACGTCCTGGGCCGGGTCGGAAGCATCACCACGATCGCGGCGATGCTGGTCCTGTCCGCCGCGCTGGCCGGGCTCGCCGACGGCACCCCGCCGAGCGGTGCGGCCGCCGAGGTGGCCGTGACGACCCTGCGCTGAGCGGGGTCAGGCCGCGTCGGAGCGCGCCGCCCGGTCCGGCGGCACCGCCTTCATGACGTGGTCGACCAGGTCCAGGACCATGCGGTTCCCGCCGAGGCGGTACCCGAAGTCCTCCCAGCCGAGCAGCTCGCGCGAGATCAGCTCGCCGACCGGCCCGGGGTAGATCCGGGTCGCACGGAACGCGGCCGCGCGGATCCGCATCTTCTCGTGGTGATCCATGGGTTGCGGGTCGCTCATACCCTCACCTCCACGTCAGGGGGACTGGACGTGGCGCGTCCTCCACACTGAGTGGCTCGCCTGCGTTCCATCGTGACACCCCCACGCCGCAGTACCGGGCGACGTGCGCAGGATCTCAGGCGCCGTGTCACCGGGGTGTTCCCCGCCGGTCACGCCGGCGTTGCGGGGTCGATCACACGACCGCCCGGGCCCCGGTGGATACCGTGGCCGCATGGCCGACCGCACCCGCGACCTGCTCTGGTCCGACGTCGACACCCTGTACGGGGCGATCCTCGCCCACCCGTTCGTCACCGGGCTGACCGACGGCTCGTTGCCGCACGAGACGTTCCGGCACTACATCGTCCAGGACGCGCACTACCTGCGCGGCTACGCCACCGCGCTCGCCGTGTGCGCGGCGAAGGCCCCGACCGACGACGACACCCTCATGTTCGCCGAGCACGCCGCCGGCGCGATCGCCGCCGAGCGGGAGCTGCACGCCGACCTGCTCGGCGCGCTCGGCCTCACCTCGGAACAGGCCCGCGAGCTGCCGGTCGCCCCGGCCACCCGCGCCTACGTCAGCTACCTGCTGGCGGCCGCCTACGGCGGGTCCTACGCCGAGGGCGTCGCCGCGGTGCTGCCCTGCTACTGGATCTACGGCCGGGTCGGCGAGCACCTGGTCGGCGCAGGCTCCCCCGACCCGGTCTACCAGCGCTGGATCGACATGTACGCGGGCGAGGAGTACCACGCCGTCGTCGAGGCCGTGCTGGACGCGACCGACCGGGTCGGCGCCGCCGCGTCGACGTCGGAGCTCGCCCGCATGCGCGAGCACTTCACGACGACCTCGCGCTACGAGTGGATGTTCTGGGACGGCGCGTACCGCCGGGAGACCTGGCCGGTCTGAGCCCGGCCGGTCGCCTCAGCGGTTGTCGAGCCGGTCCGGGATCACCAGGTGCAGGAAGAACGACACGATCCCGACGACGATCGCGCCCCAGAACGCCGCCCAGAACCCGTCGACGGTGAACGGCAGGTTCAGCACCGACGACAGCCAGCCCGTCAGCAGGAACATGAGCGCGTTCACCACGAGCGCGAACAGACCCAGCGTGAGGATGTAGAGCGGGCAGCCCAGCGTCGCCACGATCGGTTTGACCACGGCGTTGACCAGGCCGAACACCAGGGCCACGCCGATCAACGTGAGGATCGAGGTGGAGGTGCCGGCGCTGTCCAGCCGGATGCCGCCGACCAGCACCGTCGCCACCCACAACGAGGCGGCGACGACGAGCGTGCGGATGGTGAAGGTGAGCACGGGGCTCGGTGGGGTCATCGGTCGGTCACCGCCTGCTGGACCAGCGTCTGGAGCTGGGATCGGATCGGATAGGTGCTGGAGGGGACGAGCTGGGTCATGAAGACGACCACCAGGTCGTCGACGGGGTCCACCCAGAACGCGGTGGAGGCCAGCCCGCCCCAGGCGAAGGTGCCCTCGTTGGCGAAGCCCTTCGTCGCCGCCCCGTCGACGACGACGGAGAAGCCGAGCCCGAAACCGACACCGGCGAACGCCGACTCGGAGAAGATGGGCCGCCCGACGGTGTCGAGGTCGGCGCCGCCGGGCAGGTGGTTGCGGGTGGCCCGGGCCAGGGTGCGCGGGCCGAGGATGCGAGCGCCGTCGAGCTCGCCGCCGCGGGCGAGCATCCGGGCGAACCGCAGGTAGTCGCCGGTGGTGGACAGCAGTCCGCCGCCGCCGGAGAGGAAGGTGGGCTCGCGGGTCGCGGACCGGGCGAGCACCTTGTTCTCGACCAGACCGCCGCCGGGGCGGGCGTTGTAGAGCGTCGCGAGCCTGCCGGCCTGCGCGGACCCCTCCGGCACCCAGAACGCGGTGTCGGTCATCCCGAGCGGGCCGGTGATCTCCTCGCGGAGGAACTCGTCGAGCCGGCGCCCGGACGCGACCTCGACGACCCGGCCGAGCACGTCGGTGGCCACCGAGTAGTTCCACTCGCGACCCGGCTGGAACAGCAGCGGGAACGACGCGAAGTGCTCGCTCGCGGCCGCGAGGTCCATCCCGGACGGGGCGCCGAACTCGAAGCCCTTGGAGCGGTACATCTCGTCGACGGGGTGGGCGTGGTGGAAGCCGTAGGTCAGGCCCGCGGTGTGGGTCAGCAGGTGGTGCACCCGCATCGGCTCGACGGCCGCGTCGGTCCCCGGGTTGAGCGCCGAGCCACCGCGGTAGACGCGCTGCTCGGCGAACGCCGGGATGTAGCGCGACACCGGGTCGGTGAGCTCCAGGGCGCCCCGCTCGGCGAGCATCAGGACCGCGACCGAGGTGATCGGCTTGGTCATCGAGTAGATGCGCCAGAGCGTGTCGTCGGTCACCGGAGCGGCGGAGTCGAGGTCGCGGACGCCGAGGTGGGTCAGGTGCGCGAGCCGGTCGTGCCGGGCGACGGCGATCGTCGCGCCGGCGAGGCGGCCGTCGTCGACGTAGCGGCGGAAGTGGCTGTCGATCCGGGCCAGCCGGGCGGGGTCGAGGCCGACCTCCGCCGGGTCCGCCTCGAGCGTGCCGAAGGTCGGGGAGGTCACGATCACGACCCTACCCGCGGGCCGCGTCCACAGTTCTGACGATCCTGCGGCCCGGCGCGTCACCCCGCGGACGCCCGCTCGTACTACCGGGAGTGCCCTGCGGGGCACGCGGACGCCGGCGGGGGCCGGTGCCCGCCCGCGCGTCGTGGCCGGTCCGAACGGGGAGCCCGGGCGGGCCACGGCGCGGCCGGGCCGGAGCGACGCGGACCCGAGCGGCTCAGACCGGCACGATCTCGTAGCGGGCCAGGCGCTCGCCGCGCAGCGCGGTCGCCCGCAGCGCCGCCGCCAGTGCCCGCGACGCCCGCGGCAGCCGGGCCGCGACCTCGGCGGGTGGGGACGCGGCGTCGCAGGAGGCGGCCAGGCGCAGCCCCCACGGCTCCAGCTCGCGCGGGTCCTCGCAGGTCCAGTCGACCTCCAGCTCGCGCAGCGGGCCCGCGGCGAGCCGCCCGGCCGCGCCCCGGGACAGCAGGTCGGTGACGAGCTCGGCGCCCGGGAGCATCCGCGCGGCGGTGAACACGATCCGCTGCACGCCCTGCTCGGGCAGCAGCGTCAGCACCCGGTCGGAGACGACCAGGTGCGGGCCCGGCAGGTCGCGGGCCAGCTCCAGCCAGTCCTCGTCGAGCGCGGACCCGGCCACCAGGTGCGCCGGGCCCGCCAGCAGCTCGCGGCGCAGCTCGGCCACCCCGGGCAGCTCGACGTCGACCCAGTGCGCCGGGCCGTCGTCGCCGAGCCGTCCCGCGCGGTCACCCAGCCCCGGTCCCAGCTCGACGACGGTCCCGCCCGGGTGCCGTCGTGCGAACCCGCGCACCCACTCGTCGAGGACGGCGACCCGCAGCAGCGTGGAGAGCGTGTCGGCCCGCCCGGGCGCCGAGCCCAGGTCGAGGTCGTCCGCGACGACGGCGGCGGCGTGGTCCCCGACCACCGGATGGCGGCGACGGGCGTCGCGGGCCCTGGCGTGTGCCGCGGGCAGTGACGTCGCCTCGAGCGCCTGCAACCGCGGGCGGCGTCGTTGCGTCACGGTGTCCTTCCCCCCTCCAGCGGGCCTCCGCGAGGGCGTCGGCGCTGGTCGCGCGAACGTACTAGTTGGCAGGCGAGGCACCCGACCCGGGAGGCGCCGGGCGGTGGACGGCCCGCGGTCGGTGGCTCGTGAGCGGTCCCCGGACACCGGGTCGCCGCCGCCGCCGGGCCGCGGACCTCCATGATGGGGGCGTGCCCCCCGCCCTCCTCACCTCCGCCGCGCACGGCGACGCCGAGGTCCTGCGCCTGCTCGAGCGCCGCCGCGACACCGGGCGCCGCCCCGGCCGGCACGCCGACGGGGCACGGATCGCGCTGGTCGTCGGCGGGGGCGGGATGCGCGGCTCCTACGCGGCCGGGATGGTGCACGCGCTGTCCGACCTCGGGCTCGCCGCCGGCGTCGACGAGGTGTGGGGCAGCTCGGCCGGGGCGTTCGTCGGGACGGCGCTGGTCATGGGGCACGGAGCCGAGGTGTCCCGGGTGTTCGAACGGGACATGGCCTGCCGCGAGTTCATCGACCCGCGCCGGTTCGGCACCCGTCGCCCGATGGTGTCGCTGGACCACCTGTTCGACCGGATCCTGGTCGACTCCCTCCCCACCGACTGGTCGCGGCTGGTGGACCCGCCGGTCCCGCTGAACGTCGTGGTCACCGGTGCGGTCGACCTGCGTCCGCGGGTGCTGACCGCGCTGCCCGACGGGGCCACGTGGAGGGCCGCGATGCGGGCGACGGCGGCGATCCCGCTGCTGGCGGGCCCCGCGGTACGTGTCGGCTCGGGCGAGGACGCCGAGGACTTCATCGACGGCTCGGTCGGCGACCCGCTCCCGGTCGCACGGGCCCTGCGCGACGGCGCCACGCACGTCCTGGCCCTGCTCACGCGCACCGCCGACGACCTCACCGGCATCCCGCCGGACGCCCGCACCCCGCTGTGGGCCCGCTCACTGGACCGGCTCGCGCCGGGCCTGGGCCGGATGGCGCAGGACGCCGCCCGGCACGGCGAGTGCCTGCCCCTGCTCGCCGACGCCGCGCACCCGGACCGGGCCGGGGCGCACCTGCTGACGCTGAGTCCGCACTCCCCCGCCGGCGTCCACGGCCTGTCCACCGACCCCGGGCGGGTCGCCGCCGCGGCCCGGATCGGCTACGAGACGGTGCTGTCCGCGACGGCCCGGCCGCCGCGGCCTGAGCCCCCTCCTGCCCGTGCGCCGATGACTTCGGCGCGGCCGGGCGGTCGGAACCGGTGTGGGCACCGTGCCCCGCACCGGACCCGGGGGGTGGCCCATGCACGACGACGCGCCGTCGCGGGTGCGGACCCGCACCGTCGTGCTCGCCCCCGGCGAGGTCCACCCGCACGTCGAGGACGAGTGGCGGGGCGCCGTCGTCGTGGTCGACGCCGGCCGGATCGAGCTCTGCTGCGCCGCGGGCGGGAGCCGGACCTTCGGTACCGGGTCGGTGCTGTGGTTCACCGGGCTGAACCTGGTCCGGGTCCGCAACCCCGGGCGGGACGAGGCGGTGTTCCGCGGCATCACCCGCGGGCCGCCCTGACCCGGTCCCCCTCGGCCCGCCGTGTCGAGCCGGCCCGCCGCGTCGAGCGTCCGCTGCGTCGGGTCAGCCCGCCGCGTCGAGCGCCCGCTGCCAGATCCCGTTGCGCGTGGCGACGAGGCCGAGCTCGCGCGGGTCGGTCACGCACACCCCGCGGGGACGGTGGGTGTCCCACAGCTGCGCGTCGTCGAAGACGGCTCCGCAGCCGCCGAACCGGCGGCAGCAGTGCGCCCGGTCCGGCCCCACCCACTCGGTACCGCAACAGGACATCCGCATGATCCGCACGGCGGGCAGGCTACGGGGCACCCCCGACAGTTCCGGTGGGCGCCGGGATCGGGTCGGTGGCGAGGAGGTCGTACCAGACCCCGTCGTCGACGATCTCGTTCTCCGTGCCGTGCACACCGTCGGCCCGCGGGCGGCCCCACAGCCGGAACCCGGCGCGCTCGGCGACGCGGCGGCTGGCGGTGTTGTCCGCCGCGGCGCCGAGCTGCAGCCGGTGCCGGCCCATCCCGCCGTCGGCGACCGGGGTGAACGCGTGCCGCACCACCCGGCGGACCGCGGCGGACACCGCGCCGCGGCCGCGGGCGTCGGGGTGGGCGCGGTAGCCGACCTCGCCACCGGTCGGGGTGTAGGCCCGGTCGGTGCCGAACACCGAGACGGTGCCGAGGTAGCGGTCGTCGTCCGGGTCGGCGATCACCCAGCCGACACCGGAGCCCAGGGAGCGTTCCAGCGGGTGGTCGCGCAGCCAGCGACGGGCGTCGTCGTCGGTGTAGGGCACCGGGAGGGTGGCGCTCCACCAGCGGGCGAGGGGGTCGTTGCACGCCTCGACGTGCCGGGCGAGGTCGGCCCCGGTGGGCGGGCGGAGCCGGACGCCGTCGCCGTCGAGCACCGGGTGCGGCCACCACGTCGTCGCCGGGGGCCGGTCGGCGACGGGTGTGCCGGGCAGCAGCACGGCGGTCCAGGCGTCGACGAGGTCGTCGCCGGCCCGCAGCGCGCGGGTGCGGACACCCTCGAACCGGAACCCGCAGGCGTGTGCCACCCGCCAGGACGCGACGTGCCCGGCACGGCAGTCCCAGTGCAGCGCGGCGAACCCGGCGACGTCGAAGCCCCAGTCCGCGGCCAGCCGCAGCGCACGGCTCGCGAACCCCCGTCCGCGCGCCCACGGCGCGAGCAGGTAGCCGACCGACGGCAGCGGGTCGCGACGCAGGTCGATCGAGCCCGCGTAGCGCGGGCGGCCGTCGCACTCGGCCTCCACCGCCCACACGTACTGACGGCCGTCGGCCCACCGGCGACGGGCGAGGTCGATCCACTCCCGGGCCCGGCCCTCCCCGGAGGTCGGGTCGAGCGACGTCCAGCGGTGCACGTCGGGGTCGCGGTACACCTCGAGCATCCCGGGGACGTCGGATCCGGTGTGCGCGCGCAGGGTCACGACCCCGTCGGTGAGTACGGGAGGGACGGTCACGTCGACACCGTCACCGGCCACGCCCGGTCGGGGCAACCGGGTTCTCCTACGATCGGACCTGTCCGCAGGGGGCGGGCGAGGGGGAGGTGTCATGGCCGCGCTCACGGAGCGACTGGTCGACCGCAGGCTGGGCTTCGGTGCCGACGAGCCGTACGTGCGCGAGCGTGACCTGCGGGTCCCGCTCTCCGACGGTGTCGTCCTGCTCGCCGACCTCTACCGGGCCCCCGGCCCGCTCCGGCCGCGTCCGACGGTGCTGATGCGCACCCCCTACGGCCGCGACGGCCTCGGGTCGATCATCGGTTCGCTGCTGGCGCGCCGCGGGTTCCAGGTGCTGGTGCAGTCCACCCGGGGCACCTTCGGCTCGGGCGGGCAGTTCCGCCCGTTCCTGCACGAGAGCTCCGACGGTCTGGACACGCTCGCCTGGGTGCGCGGGCAGAGCTGGTGCGACGGCCGCGTCTCGATGGTCGGCCCCAGCTACGTCGGGCACACCCAGTGGGCGGTCGCCCCCTACGCCGACCCGGGTCTGTGCTCGATGAACGCCGACATCACCGCGTCGGAGTTCACCAGCACCTTCTACCCGGGCGGCGCGCCCGGCCTGCTCAACCTCGCGACCTGGGTGAACCAGATCGGCCGCCAGGAGCGCATCGGCGCGGTCACCGGCTTCCTCGCGACGCCGGTGTTCAGCCGTCGCAAGCGCCGCGCGGTGACCTCCCAGCCGCTGCAGGCCGCGGACGTCGCGCTGACCGGGGCGCCGGTGGTGTTCTGGCGGGACTTCGTCGAGCACGCCGAGCAGCCGCGCGAGTTCTGGGCGCCCGCCGAGCACGACGGTTTCGACGCCGCCGCGATGCCGCCGGTCTGCATGGTGACCGGCTGGTGGGACCTGTTCCTGGACCGTCAGCTGGTGGACTTCACCGCGCTGCAGCGGGGCGGGGCGACGGCGCGGATCACGATCGGCCCGTGGACCCACGGCGACCGCGGCTCACTGTCGACCATCGCCCACGAGATGGTCCACTGGCTGGGCGTGCACCTGCACGGCGGCGAGCACGACGAGCGCGCGCCGGTCCGGGTGTACGTGCAGCACGCCGACCGCTGGACCGACCTGCCGTGCTGGCCGCCGCCGGAGGCCCGCCCGACCGAGTGGTACCTCGACGCCGACGGCGGGCTGGGCCCGGACCGGCCGGCCGGGACACCCCCGCCGTCGCGGTTCGTCTACGACCCCGCCGACCCGACACCGACGGTCGGGGGCCCGATGCTCCAGCCGCCGTCCAAGCAGCTGGACAACCGCGCCGTCGAGGCCCGCGACGACGTGTGCGTCTGGACCGGCCCGCCGCTGGAGTCCGACCTGGACCTGCTCGGTCCGGTGTCGGCCGTGGTCTACGTGCGGACCGGGACGGGGATCGGCGACGTGTTCGTACGCCTGTGCGACGTCGGCCCCGACGGGACCTCGATGAACATCACCGACGCGATGCACCGGCTGGTGCCCGACCGGGAGGCCACCGCCCCGGACGGCACGACGGTCGTCCGGATGACGCTGAGCCCGACCGGGTACCGCGTGCGGGCCGGGCACCGGCTCCGGGTGCAGGTCGCCGGCGCGGCGTTCCCGCGCTTCGCCCGCAACCCGGGAACCGGTGAACGGACGGCGACCGCGGTCGGCGGGGAACGGATCTCCTACGAGATCCTGCACGATTCCGAGCACCCCTCGCACGTGGTCCTGCCGCACCACCCCTGAATTCCGGGTCCACCATTCGTCTTTCCGGTCGTCCCCGGAAATGCGGATATCCCCCGCTCCGGTCGGAAGAGCGGGGGATCTCCGGAAGTGCAGGGTCACGGATGACGGGAAGACGGTCCCGTCATCGTGCCCGGTGGTGCAGGTGCACTCAGTCCTGGATGTTGGTCTGGTTGTCACCCTGCGAGCAGTCGCTGAAGCTCGGGGCGTCCTCACCGTTGGTGGCCTGGCCACCCAGGATGCCGAGGACGCTGGCGGCGACGTCGGCGCTGTTCAGCGAGCAGCTGAGCACGTTGGCGTTGTTGAGGGCGTTGACGTCGCCGACGTTGACCAGACCGGTCTGGTCGCCGCTGACGCGGTCCTTCTCCAGGTTGTTGATCTGGTCGGCGTTGATGCGGTCGCCGCCGTGGCCGTGCCCGTGGCCCTTGTCCCAGCCGCCGTCACCCGCGAAGGCGAGCGGGGAGATGGCGAGCAGACCAGCGGTGACGCCGGCGGTCAGGATTCCAGCCTTCTTCAGCACAGTTATTTCTCCGTCGTGTACGGGGTCCGATGTCGGACCGGCGTGTTCGGCGTGGGTTCGGGAGCCCCGCCGATGCACAGAACGCTATCCGGTCCATCCCCGATCCAACGAACTTTCTACCACTATCGGACGATGGGCATTACTGCCCGCGAGGTTATTGCTCTCTTCCGGCAGCCGGGAATCCGCGTGGACGTCGCTTCCGGACGCTGTCCGCGACGGATCGTCACCACGGTGGACCCGAACGGACGCGTACCTTTTTCCCGGAACACGCTCCGTGATGCACCCTCTGCACGGCCGTGTCACCGCGTCACCCTGTCGTATTGACCCGGGGGAACTCCCGGCACCGGATCGCACCCCCCGACGGACGGATCCGCCCCGGAAGAGTGGGCCGGAACCGGCTCGTGCGCGGCGTGCCACCGTCGACGTCCGCCGCCGACGACACGCACCGCCGGGATCGCCACGACCTCCGACGTCCCCGCCGCCGCGGAACTGCTCTGCGCGGCGCTCCTCGACCACCCGTTCACCCGTCACACGATCGATGCGGTCGAGCACTCGCGACGCCCGGGCGCCGGCCAGGAGCTGCTGGTGCGCGAGGTCGGTGTCCCGCACGGGCCGGGCCGGGTGGACCGCGACGGACTCCCGGCCCTCGCTCGCGTCGGACGTGCGGCTCCGCACCCGCCCCGGCTCCCGGGTCACCGCCGAGGTCGACCGGCCGCGCGGCGGGCCCCGCACCTGGTCGATGCTGCGGCCGGCCACGACGAGTGGCCCCTGAGAACGGCCCGGGAACGGACCGGACACCGGGGCCCGCCCGCTGAGACCGGCTCACGGTGTTTCTTCATCGTTCTCTCTGACTAACATTGCCCCATGGCGATGAATTGTTGCCCTGATGTCGGCCCGGCGGTGGCGCTGTTCCGATCGCTGGCCGACCCGGCACGGCTGGCCATCGTGCTGCGGCTCGGCCGGGGTGAGGCCCGCGTGGTCGATCTGACCCGCCAGCTGGGTCTCGCCCAGTCGACGGTGTCGAAGCACCTGGCCTGCCTGCGGGACTGCCGCCTGATCGACTCCCGGGCCGAGGGACGCCAGTCCTACTACCGCCTCGTGCGCCCGGAGCTGCTCGACCTCCTGCGCAGCGCCGAGACGGTGCTCGCCGAGACCGGCGACGCGGTCGCGCTGTGCCCTACCTACGGCGCACCGGGACAGACCGGGGAACGGGCGTCGTGACCCTGTCCCTCTCCGACGACCGTCGCGCCGTCCTCGTCCGCCGCATCCGCCTGCTCGTCGCGATCACCATCGGCTACAACGTGGTCGAGGCCGTGGTCGCCATCGCCGCAGGTCGTGCCGCGTCCTCGATCGCCCTGATCGGGTTCGGACTGGATTCGGTCATCGAGGTCAGCTCGGCCGCTGCCGTGGCGTGGCAGTTCGCCGGCCGCGACCCGGCCCGCCGCGAGCACATCGCCCTGCGGGTCATCGCGTGCTCGTTCTTCGCCCTCGCCCTCTACGTGACCGTCGAGGCGCTGCGGGGCCTGTCCGGGGCGGCGGAGGCGGACCGTTCGACGGTGGGCATCGTGCTGGTCGCGGCCAGTGTTGTGGTCATGCCGTTCCTGTCGTGGGCGCAGCGGCGCGCGGGGCGCGAGCTCGGCTCGGCCAGCGCCGTGGCCGACTCCCGGCAGACGCTGCTGTGCACCTACCTGTCGGCCGCGGTGCTCGTCGGGCTCGTTCTCCACACCACCCTCGGCTGGTGGTGGGCCGACCCCGTCGCCGCGCTGGTGCTGGCGGGCCTGGCCGTGCGCGAGGGCGGGAACGCGTGGCGGGGAGAGGGCTGCTGCGCCGCGCTGCCCGGCGCCGTCGCGACGTCCGACGCGCGCGCCGACGGCTGCTGCCGCTGACGGTCCGGAGCCACCACGATGTGGACACCCCTCGGGCGAGGGGTGCGGCCGGATCCCGCGCCTGGACGTCGTCCTGGCGATGGATCGTGTACCTCACGAACACGATCAGGGCCGAATTCCCGAGATGGACGTCAGGACTTCTCGTCTCGGAGACTGCCCGGGGTGGCCGCTCCGGGTCACCGCGCCGGCCAGGGTCTGCGCCGCCCGCCCGCAGAGCCCCGATCGAACGGGGATGCGGCCGGCGTTCGGCGGCCGGGTCGAGTCGTGAGGGATGTCGATGAGCGACGGCACGTCGAGCAGGTTCCACGTCAGGGCGCAGGACCAACCCGTCGTCGACCAGGGCGACGCCGGGAACGAGTCGTGGATGAGCGCCGGCGGTGACCCGCGCGATCGGGGACGGCTGATCGAACTCGTGTCGGAGCAGCTCGTCGGGTCCGAGCGCCTGATGGTCGGACTGGCCTGGCTGAGCCCCGGCGAGGTGCACCTGCTCCACCATCACCCGCACGCTGACGAGTGGTACTACGTCATCCGGGGGTCGGCGCAGTTCACCATCGGCGACGAGGTCATCCGTGGTGAGCCCGGTTCGGCTCTGTGGATCCCCACGGGGGTACCGCACCGGATCCACAACGACCGTCCGCGGGAGACGCTCGAGTTCCTGTGGGGCTTCGACCGCCCGCGTCTGGACTCGGTCGGGATCGTCTGGGACGAGTAGCCCGCGGGACATGATCGCGCGGTGGCTCGACGGGCACGCAGCGGATCGCATGTGGACACCGATGCCGGACATCCGGGCTCGCTCGGCGACCGGGGCCGGGTGGCCGGTTCCGGCGGCCGCGACCGGGTCGGAGGTGGAGGGCGCGAGCCGACGGCGGCGGCGTGGCCGGCTCCGCACCGCCGGACGCGGAGCCCTCGACAGACGCCGGGCCACCGCCCCCACGACCTCCGGCACGCCGCGGTGTCGACGCGGCTCAACGGGACACCCCGGTCACAGCCGGACGGGCCCGGACGACGAAAGAGACCCCCGGTGCCGGCGTTTCCGCTGGTCGGGGGTCTCTTTCACCTGCTGTGGCTGGTCCAGGATTCGAACCTGGGAAGGCTACGCCGACGGATTTGCAGAGAGCTGCCAAACCGGCCCTGACCTGCGGCTTAAGTACGGACCACCCGCCCGCGTCCGCGTATCGTCCGTGAGCGGCACCGACGGGGCTTCTCCCCCACATGCCCGGCCTGCTGGTGATCTCCTCGCGGCGCGGGTTCACCCCTGCCAGGCCGGGGAGTGGGGTGCAGGGCACGGGGTCCCGCCTTGCACCCCACTCCCCGGTCTGGCTGCCGTCTCGGCGCGCGGTGAGGAGATCACCGGCCCCGCCGCACGTCCCCTGATCTCCGAGCGGTGTCGGGTCCGGGCGGAGCCCGGGGCCTTGTCGTACAAGCCCTCGAAGATGTCTGACCAGCGCCGGGAGACTGACTCTCCAAGCTGCGTTATGGCACGGTTCATCAGGCCAGAGTGAGTCCGACGGTTCGCGATCAGCGAGGAGGCACTGATCTTCGTGGAGACACAAGAACTGCACTCGGTCCTTCAGGCGCAAGCGGAGCGACTCCTCAGCGAGCCGGGGGCTGACCAGGACACAGACCAGCAGTACACCCGGATCTGCGATGACCTGGTGCGAGCGGTACCCCACGCCAAATGGGCTGCGCTGACCACTCAGGACCGGTCGGGGTTGCACTGCCTCGCAGCCACCGACAAGCGCATCCCGGAGCTGGCCCGGGTCATGGTGGACTGCGGACACGAGCCGTGCATCGATGCCATCGCGGCCGGTTCCCTGAGTGAGGTCGTCATCGACGACTTCACGGAGGCCGGCGATCGGTGGCCGGTCTTCGCCCCAGCCGCCGCCAGTGCGGGGATGCGCAGCGTCCTGTGCCACGCGATGGCCCCTGAGGAACATCCGATCGGTGCGATGACGGTGTGGTCGGACGAGGTCGGGGCGTTCAGCGACGACCGCTCGCGCAGCATCATGGCCGCGTTCGTCACACAAGCCGCGGTAGCGGTGTACGGCGCGCAGCGCGCCGAGCACCTCGTGAAGGCTTTGACGAGCCGCGACGTCATCGGGCGGGCCAAGGGAATCCTGATCGAGCGGTTTCGCTTGACCGATGACAGCGCTTTCCGATTGCTGGTGCGGTCCTCGCAGGACGTCAACATGAAGCTCTGCGACGTGGCCGAGGTTCTCTGTCGTGAGGCGGAAGCACGGGCGATGACGGTGCCGCAGGCGCGATCGGGATCTGGCCCCGACTTGGCACGGTAGCGAGGACGGGCGCGGCACCACATCGGACGGTCGCCTGTTCCGCGGGGCCCGTGGCGGTGCTCTCTCCGAGAGCCACTACGGGCGTCTGTGGGCCGCTGCCCGGCTGGCCGCGCTCTCGCCGGAGGAGGCCACTTCGCCGCTCGCCCGCCGTCCGTACGACCTCCGGCACGCCGTGGTGTCGACGTGGCTCAACGGGGGCGTCCCGGCCACCCAGGTCGCCCAGTGGGCCGGGCACAGCGTCAACGTCCTGCTGCGGGTCTACGCGAAGTGCATCGCCGGTCAGGACGACGCTCTGCGCCGCCGGGTCGAGCAGGCTCTCCGCGACGGCCGTTCATGATCGCGTCCGTGATGCGTCCGTGAACACCCGTAGAAGCCCGGTCAGAGCCGGACGGACCCGGACGACGAAAGAGACCCCCGGTTCCAGCGTTCCCGCTGGTCGGGGGTCTCTTTCACCTGCTGTGGCTGGTCCAGGATTCGAACCTGGGAAGGCTACGCCGACGGATTTACAGTCCGCTCCCTTTGGCCGCTCGGGCAACCAGCCGGGGTGCACGTCGCTCTCGCTGAGTGCGTGAACGAGGATACGACACGACCGACGGCCCCCGACGAGGGGGCCCCGACCGACCCCGAGGGAGTGACCGATGGCCGACCCGTCGTTCGACGTCGTGAGCAAGGTGGAGCGCCAGGAGGTGGACAACGCCCTGAACCAGGCCGCGAAGGAGCTGTCGCAGCGCTTCGACTTCCGCGGCACCAACACGACGGTCGCATGGGCCGGCGAGGAGGCCGTGACCTTCGAGTCCGACACCGAGGAGCGGCTGCTCGCCGGGATCGAGGTGTTCAAGGAGAAGCTGATCAAGCGCTCGATCAGCCTGAAGGCCCTCGAGGTGGACGAGCCCCAGCTGTCGGGCAAGGCCTACAAGGCCGGCGGCAAGATCCTGCAGGGCATCGCGCAGGACAAGGCCAAGGAGATCAGCAAGGCCATCCGCGACGAGAAGCTCAAGGGCGTCCAGGCCCAGATCCAGGGCGACCAGCTGCGCGTCTCGGGCAAGAAGAAGGACGACCTGCAGGCCGTCATCGCGCTGCTCAAGTCCAAGGACTTCGGCATCGCGCTGCAGTTCACCAACTACCGGTAGCCGGGCCGGCCCCGGCACGGCCGGACACCTCCCGCCCGCCACGCCACACGCCCACGCTCGACAGGCTGTCGCCGATCGTGGTGGTCGGGTCGCGGGCGGGCGGGCCGGCTCCCGGCCGGACGCACATCCCTCGATGCGTCCCGCCGCGGCCTCTCGGGCACACCGACCCCGGACGGTGACGCGGTCGGGAACGGTCCTGGTGCGTGATCCGCGACGCCCGATGTGTCCCGCTGTCACCGGGGGCCGTCCACAGCACCGAGGCGAGACCCAGGATCACCGTCCCGTGCGTGAGGGTCGCGGCCAGCACGCCGTGCCCGTGCCGCACCCACGCGCACACCGGTCCCTCCGCGGCGGTGGACACGACGAGCGGCCATCCGAGATCGGTCACGGTCGTGGCGAGAACGACGTGCCCCACCGCGAAGAGCAGGCCCGACGCGAGACCGCGCGCACAGCGCCGAACGCCGGCTCTGTTCGCCGCGTTCGCGACCCGCACGGCGTCGCGGCCGTCGAGGCGCTGCGGGAGGACTGCGTCCGGGAGGTCGCGTTCCACCTGTCACGGCGGCCCGGCACGGCGGACCCGGACGGGCTCGCGCGCACCCTGGTGCACGCCGTCGACGGTCTGCTGCACCACGCCCCGGCCGTGGCCGGAGTGCAGCGGGAGCGGGTGTGCGGGAACTCGCGCGGCTCGTCGACCCCTAGACCGCGGGCCGCAGGTGCGCCCACGGCCGCGCCCGCTCCAGCTGCGCCGCCAGGGCGAGCAGCAGCGGCTCGGACCCCGGCCGCCCGACGAACTGCACGCCCAGCGGCAGCCCGGACGCCGTCCGGTACAGCGGCACCGACGACGCGGGCCGCCCGGTCAGGTTCGCCAGCTGGGTGTAGGGCACCGGGGCGAAGTTGGCGTCGACCAGGCTCTCGACCAGGCCGAGCCGTCCGAACAGGCCGGATGCGCCGGCCCGCAGCAGCGCCTGCGCGCCGATCCGGGCCGGGGCGGGCAGTGCCAGCTCCCCGATCGGCCACGGCGGCCGGGCCAGGGTCGGGGTGAGGAGCAGGTCGTAGCGCTCGTGGAACGCGGCCAGCGCGCGGGTGTGGTCCTGGCGGCGGGCGAGCGCGGCGAGGTAGTCCGGCGCGGGGGTGGCGCGGCCGATCGCGGCCATCACCCGGGTCTCGGTCTCGAAGGCGTCGTCGCCGCAGCCGGTCAGCGCCCGCGCCGACGCCACCTGCGCCGAGATCGTGGAGAACCAGGTGGTGAGGAAGTCGGTGGCCAGCGCCCGGCCGTCGAGGGCGGGGGCGGACTCCTCCACGACGTGACCGAGCGAGGTCAGCAGCTCGGCGGCGTCGGTGGCCGCGGCGACCGCTTCGGGGTCCACGTCGGTGCCCAGCGGCGCGGCGGTGGCCAGCCCGATCCGCAGCGGCGCCGGGTCGTCCCGGACGGCGTCGACGTACGGGCGCTCCGGCGGACGCACGACGTAGGGGCCCTCCGGTTCCGGACCGGCCGTCACGTCGAGCAGGGCCGCGGAGTCCCGCACGGTCCGCGACAGCACACCCTGCACCGCCGCGCCGTGGAAGCCCTCGGCGACGTCCGGCCCGGACGGCGTCACGCCGCGGCCGGGCTTGAGCCCGAACAGCCCGCAGGCGGCGGCCGGGATGCGGATGGAGCCGCCGCCGTCGCTCGCGCCGGCCGCAGGGACGATCCCGGCGGCGACGGCCGCGGCGGACCCGCCGGAGCTGCCGCCGGGGGTGCGGCCGGGGTCCCACGGATTGCGGGTCGGGCCGCCGAGCGCGGGTTCGGTGACGGCGCGGGCACCGAACTCGGGCGTGGCGGTCCGTCCGAACACGACGAGACCGGCCTCGGTCCAGCGCCGGACCACCGTCGAGGTCTCGGGGCGCGGGTGGTCGGCGAGCGGACGGGAGCCGGACGCCGTCGGGACCCCGGCGATGTGCTGGGCGAGGTCCTTCACCAGGAACGGGACGCCCGCGAACGGCCCGGTCAGCGGGCCACGTGCGCGGGAGCGGGCGGCGTCGTCGAGGCGCAGCCGGATGGCGTTGAGGCCCGGCTCGACGGCGTCGGCGCGAGCGACGGCGGCCTCCAGCAGGTCGGCCGCGCTCACCTCACCCGCGGCGACGAGTGCGGCCAGCCCGACGGCGTCGTGGCTGCGGTAGTCGTCCCAGGAGATCCCCACGGCGGGGATACAAGCAGATCGGTCAGGGAGTGGACACCGGGGCGGGCGCGGGCGCCGGCGACGCGTCGGACGTGCCGGTGACCCCGGCGACGACACCGAGGGCCAGGACGACCGCGGCCGCCGCGCCCAGGACGGCGGGCAGCACCGGCCGGGTGCGGGCCGGGAAGTCGGGCAGCCGGAAACCACCGGAGGTTCGGGTGCCGCCGCCCTCGGGCAGCGGCGCCGCGCGGAACGGCTCGGGGAGCCGCTGGACGGCCGGGGCCTGTGCTGCGGGTCCCGACGGGAATCGCGCGGGCGGGCGCTGCACCGCCGGGGGCCGGCCCGCCACGGGCTGCCGGGGCGCCGTCGGTCGGAACGGGTGTCGCGGGGCCGCCGCGGCGTACTGCCCGGGGACGTAGGCGCCCGGGGCCTGCCGGGGCGGGACGCCGACCGGCCGCTGCCGGCCGGGACCGGCCGCGTCGCGGGGACGCGGGACGACGGGCAGCGCGGTGGTGGGTGCGTAGTCGGAGGACCCGCCGCCGGGCGCCGTGTCCGGCGCGGCCGCACGGGGGCACGGAGCTCCGGCGTCTCCGGCTCCGCGTCCGGGGTGGGCGCGGCCGCGGTGTCCGTGTCGGAGTCCGGGGCGGAGGAGGCCGGGACGTCGGCGGCGACCGGTGCGTCGGCGTCCGAGGACGACCGGGCCGCCGGCAGCGCGACCTGCTCCCCCGGGCCGGTCCCGGTGACCACGTCGTCCCCCGGGCGCGCCGGTGACGGCACCTCGACCGGGCCGCCCCGGAGCGGCACCGACGGCGTCCCACCGGTGTCGGTGAGCGCGTGGCGGGGCTTCTGGGACGGGGTCTCGCTCATGGGTCCTCTTCCGCAGGGGGAGCTCTGCTCTGGGAGTTCCATCGCTCGCGGTACCCCGAACCGTTACGGAACAGCGACCCGGGGACACGCAACCACCCCCGGAACGGTCCGCTCAGCGGCGGGCCATCTGCTGGAGCCGCGCGATCCGGTCCTCGATCGGCGGGTGGGTGGAGAACCACCTCGCCATCTTCTCGCCGGGCCGGAACGGGTTGGCGATCATCAGGTGCGACTGCGCGGTGAGCCGCGGGTCCGGGGGCAGCGGAGCGGCCGCGGTGCCGTACTTGAGCTTGTGCAGCGCCGAGGCCAGGCCCAGCGGGTCGCCGGTGAGCTCGGCGCCCGACGCGTCGGCCTGGTACTCCCGGGACCGGCTGACGGCCATCTGCACGACGCCGGCCGCGATCGGCCCCAGCATCGCGACCAGGATGATCGCGATCGGGTTCGGGCGGTCCTCGTCGCCGCCGCCGAAGATCGAGGCGAACATCGCGAAGTTCGCGAGGAACGACACCGCCGAGGCGAGCGCACCGGCGATCGAGGAGATCAGGATGTCGCGGTTGTAGACGTGGCTGAGCTCGTGGCCGATGACGGCGCGCAGCTCGCGCTCGTCGAGCAGGTGCAGCAGACCGGTGGTGACGCAGACCGCGGCGTGCCGCGGGTTGCGGCCCGTGGCGAACGCGTTCGGCGCGTCGGTCGGGCTGATGTGCAGCGACGGCATGGGCTGGCGGGCCCGCTGGCTCAGCTCGCGGACGATCCGGAACAGCTGCGGGTACTCGGCCTCGGTGATCGGCTGGGCGTGCATGGACCGCAGCGCCGTCTTCGCCGAGTTGAAGTAGGCCCACCCGTTCACCGCGAACGCGATGACGAGCGCGATGACCAGTCCGCCGCGCCCGCCCAGGACCCCGCCGATCGCGAGGATCAGGGCGCTCATCGCGCCGAGGAGGACGGCCGTCTTCAGACCGTTCATGTGGCTGTGCACGCCGGGGTCGCCTTTCCGTGCGGTCCTGCGGGGGTCACCCGGGTCAACGGACGAACCGGGCGCCGCGTTCCCGGGTGTGACCCGCCCCGGCCGCGGCTCAGCGCGCGTGCCGCTCCCGGAAGCGGGTGCCCTCGGGGGCGTGGCGGCGGAAGTGGTCGAGCGTGACGCCGAGGAAGAGCGCCGTCGCCGACACCGCGACGGTGCCGTCCGGGGCGTCGAGCCTGCCCGTGCCGCGGACCCACAGCTTGCGCCCGTCGACCGACTCGATCACCGCGTCGAGGTGCAGCGTCGTGCCGAGCGGCACCGGCGCCCGGTAGCGGGTGGTCAGCTCCGCGGTCACGTAGTGGCCGTCGAGGTGGTGCTGGAGCGCGCCGAACAGCTCGTCCATCGCCGCGGCCAGCACCCCGCCGTGCACCAGCCCGGGCGCGCCCTCGTGCGCGTCGGCGACGACGACCGCCCCCGTCACCCGGGCCCGCCCGTCGGAGTCGGGGCCGGGATCGGCGAAGCGCATCCGCAGCCCGCCGGGGCCGTCACCGCAGGCGAAGCAGCCGGCGTGGTGGCGGGGCAGCTCGGCCCGCCCGGTCACCTGTGCACCCGTCACGTGCGGGAGGCTAACCCGGCGTGGAAGAGTCGGGCCCATGAGCGACGGCGATGTCACGACAGAGGTCCGCACCGAGGTCACCGACGGTGTCGCGGTGCTCACCGTGTCCAACCCGGCACGACGCAACGCGCTGAACCTGGACCTCTCGCAGAAGCTCGTCGCCGCCGTCGAGGCCGCGAACGCCGACGACTCGGTCGGTGCGATCGTCGTCACCGGGCAGGCACCCGCCTTCTGCGCGGGCGGTGACCTCGCCGAGCTGCAGGAGGCCGACCCGGCCACGCTCAAGCGCGTTTACTCCGGATTCCTCGCCATCGCCTCGTCCCCGCTGCCGACCCTGGCCGCGGTCAACGGCGCCGCCGTCGGCGCCGGGATCAACCTGGCACTGGCCTGCGACGTCCGGCTGGCCGGCCCGACCGCGAGGTTCGACGTCCGCTTCATGCAGCTGGGCCTGCACCCCGGCGGCGGCTACACGTGGATGGCCCAGCGCGCCCTCGGCGCCCAGGGCACCGCGGCGATGACCCTGTTCGGCGACGTCCTCGACGCCCGCGAGGCCGAGCGCGTCGGCCTGGCCTGGCGCGCCTACGACAGCGACGAGGACCTGATGGCAGGCGCCCACGAGCTCGCGGGCCGGGCGGCCGCCGCACCGCGGGATCTGATCGTCACCACCAAGGCGACGATGCGGATCACCTCCCGGCTCACCGCGCACGCCGACGCCACCGACGTCGAGGTCCGCGCGCAGGCCGAGACGGTGCACTCCGAGGCGTTCGCGGAGCGCGTCGCGGCGCTGCAGAAGAAGATCAGCAAGAAGTGACTGTCGTCACGAACGTAATCCGGGTTATGTGACGTGATCCCGGGTCTCCGGACAGGGGGCCGAACCGGGAGTTAACCTCGATGTATCGAGGGACAATTCGACGCCGAACTGGGGACCATCAGCCCATGACGACCAGCGACACTCCCGTCGAGGCACGCGACTCCGAGGTCGTGCAGCGCGACCGGGTGGTCATCCGGTTCGCCGGCGACTCCGGCGACGGCATGCAGCTGACGGGTGACCGTTTCACCTCCGAGACCGCGAACTTCGGCAACGACCTGTCGACGCTGCCGAACTTCCCCGCTGAGATCCGGGCGCCTGCCGGGACGCTGCCGGGGGTGTCGTCGTTCCAGCTGCACTTCGCGAACTACGACATCCTGACCCCCGGTGACCGCCCCGACGTGCTGGTCGCGATGAACCCGGCGGCGCTGAAGGCCAACATCGGCGACCTGCCCCAGGGCGGGGTGCTGATCGTCAACACCGACGAGTTCACGAAGCGGAATCTGACCAAGGTCGGCTACGCGGCGAACCCGCTGGAGGACGGCTCGCTCGAGCCCTATGCGGTGCACGGGGTCGCGATGGCGACCCTGACCCGCGGGGCTCTGGAGGAGACGGGGCTGTCGAAGAAGGACGCCGAGCGGGCGAAGAACATGTTCGCCCTGGGTCTGCTGTCCTGGATGTACCACCGCCCCTCGGAGTCGACCGAGCGGTTCCTGCGGGAGAAGTTCGCGAAGAAGCCCGACATCGCCGAGGCCAACGTCCTGGCGTTCCGCGCGGGGCACGCCTACGGGGAGACGACCGAGGCGTTCGCGGTGACCTACGAGGTCGCGCCGGCCCGCCTGGCACCGGGGACCTACCGGCAGATCACCGGGAACGTCGCCCTGGCCTACGGGCTCATCGCCGCGGGGCGGACGACGAGCCTGCCGGTGTTCCTGGGCACGTACCCGATCACGCCGGCCTCGGACATCCTCCACGAGCTGTCCAAGCACAAGGCCTTCGGCGTGACCACGTTCCAGGCCGAGGACGAGATCTCCGGTGTCGGTGCCGCCCTCGGCGCAGCCTTCGGCGGGGCACTCGGCGTGACCACCACGTCGGGGCCGGGGATCGCGCTCAAGGCCGAGACCGTCGGCCTGGCCGTCGCCCTGGAGCTGCCGCTGCTGGTCATCGACGTGCAGCGGGGTGGGCCCTCGACGGGGTTGCCGACCAAGACCGAGCAGGCCGACCTGCTCCAGGCCCTGCACGGGCGCAATGGGGAGGCGCCGCTGCCGGTGATCGCCCCCTGCACGCCGGGGGACTGCTTCATCGCCGCGGTCGAGGCCGCCGCGATCGCGGTGAAGTACCGCACCCCGGTCATGCTGCTGTCGGACGGGGCGCTGGCCAACGGTTCCGAGCCGTGGAAGATCCCCGACGTCGAGTCGCTGCCGACGGTGGACCCGGGGTTCGCGACCGAACCCAACGCCCCCGACGGGTCCGGGGAGTTCTGGCCGTACCTGCGTGACCCCGAGACCCTGGCCCGGCCGTGGGCGATCCCGGGCACCGCCGGGCTGGAGCACCGGGTCGGTGGGCTGGAGAAGGCCGACGGGCGCGGCTCGATCTCCTACGACCCCGACAACCACGACCGCATGGTCCGGCTGCGCCAGGCCAAGATCGACGGCATCGACGTCCCCGACCTCGTGGTCGACGACCCCGACGGCGACGCGGACTTCCTCGTCATCGGCTGGGGCTCGACCTACGGCCCGATCAACGCCGCGGCGCGGCGCGTGCGCAAGCTGGGCCACTCCGTCGCCACGGTGCACCTGCGCAACCTCAACCCGATGCCGGCCAACCTCGGCGAGATCCTGGGCGGCTACCGCACGGTGCTCTGCCCCGAGATGAACCTCGGTCAGCTCGCCATGCTGCTGCGCGCCGAGCACCTGGTCGACGTCAAGAGCTACACCAAGGTCGCCGGGCTCCCGTTCGGCGCCGAGGAGCTCCAGGACGTGTTCCTGGACTACCTCACCGGCAAGCACCCGGAGTCGGCGTCCGACATCGCCAACGAGACCACTGGAGCGCAGGCATGACCGCCACCGACCTGGGCCTGCCGTCCATCGGCGGCCTCGACGGCGTCCCGACCACGGACGCGAAGCAGACCGCGAAGGACTACACCTCCGACCAGGAGGTCCGCTGGTGCCCCGGCTGCGGCGACTACGCCGTCCTCGCCGCCGTCCGCCAGTTCCTCCCCACCCTGGGGATCAAGCGCGAGAACACCGTCTTCGTCTCCGGCATCGGCTGCAGCTCGCGGTTCCCGTACTACCTCAACACCTACGGGATGCACTCCATCCACGGCCGCGCCCCGACCATCGCGACCGGTCTCGCGACCAGCCGCGAGGACCTCAGCGTCTGGGTCGTGACCGGTGACGGCGACGCCCTCTCGATCGGCGGCAACCACCTGATCCACGCGCTGCGCCGGAACGTCAACATCAAGATCCTGCTGTTCAACAACCGGATCTACGGGCTGACCAAGGGCCAGTACTCCCCGACCTCCGAGGTCGGGAAGGTCACCAAGTCCACCCCGATGGGATCGCTGGACCACCCGTTCAACCCGATCTCGCTGGCCCTCGGGGCCGAGGCGAGCTTCGTCGGACGGGCCCTGGACTCCGACCGCAAGAGCCTCACCGCCGTGCTGCAGGCCGCCGCCGAGCACCGCGGCTCCGCCCTGGTCGAGATCTTCCAGGACTGCCCCATCTTCAACGACGGCAGCTTCGACGTGCTCCGCAAGGGCGACACCGACAACCGGCTCATCCCCGTCGTCCACGGTGAGCCGATCGTCTTCGGCGCCGAGGGTTCGCACGCCGTCGTGCAGGACGGGTTCAAGCTCAAGGTCGTCGAGACCGCCTCGGTGGACGCCTCGCAGATCGTCGTGCACGACGCCGCCGACCACGAGCTGGCCTTCGCCCTGTCCCGGCTCTCGGACCAGGACCTCACCCACACCGTCACCGGGATCTTCCGCAACACCGACCGCACCACCTACGACGACGCCGCCCGCGCCCAGGTCCAAGCGGCCAAGGACGCCAAGCCCGACGCGGACCTGCAGGCCCTGCTGAACGGCCGCGACACCTGGACCATCGTCTAGGTCCCGGCCCGTGACACACCGCGGCCCCGGTACTCCTCGGAGTACCGGGGCCGTCGTGTGTCCGGAGGCGGTGGGTCTCAGCGGGCCCCGGGGCGTTCGTGCCAGGCGATGAACCCGGCCGCCCGTGCGGCGCCCTCCGCGGTGAAGTACAGGTCCGCGCGGGTGCGGACGTAGTACGGCGACTCGGGCGGGTGGAACCGCCGCGAACCGCTGTGCACCTTCACCCGGTGCGTCTCGGGCGGGTCGCCGCCGTCGGTGGGGGCGAGCACCGAGTCCGGGTACGGGCCGGGCCGCACACCCGGGGGCAGCGGCGCGGACGCCGCGGACGGGCCGATGATCATGGAGTCGAGCGCCGCCAGCGCCGAGCCGCCGGCGCCCTGTCGCGGCCGCGACGGGATCGGCAGCGGTGCGGGCGGGCCGTCGTCGGCCGGCGCGGGGCCCGGCTCGGGCAGCGGGGCCGGTTCGACGTCGTCGCGCAGGGCGTGGCGGCCGGCCGGCTCGTCGTCCTCGGCCGATCCCTCCGGCGACGCCGGGTCGCTCTCGGGGCGCGGGAGGGGGACCTCGGGGGCCGTGGCGGCGCTGCCCGGCTCGCCCGGGATCGAGACGGGGCCGGCCGCGCCGTCGTCCACCGGACCGTCGTGGCCCGCACCGTTCTGCACCGCACCGACCTGGGCCACACCGACCTGGGCCACGCCCTCGTGGGCTGTGCCGTCCGGGGCTGTGCCGTCCAGGGCTGTGCCGTCCAGGGCTGTGCCGTCCAGGGCTGTGCCGTCCGGGGCTGTGCCGTCGTGGGCCGCACCGTCGTGGGCCGCACCGTCCTGGGACAGGGCAACGGCACCGTCGGACGTGGGCCTGTCGCCGCCACCCGGGCCGGTCCCGCCCGCCGTGACGACGTCCCCGTCGGCTCCGTCTCCGGCGGCACCGCGATCCGACACATCGGGACCGGACGTGTCCGGGGCCGTCGCCGTGGCTCCGGGCGCGACGTCCGGTGGCCGCGTCCCGGGCGCCGGGTCGTCCTCCGTCCCGTCGGACAGCCCGTGCCCGGCCGGCGCATCGCTGGTCCCGGTGGGCCCGCCCGCGGTCGCCCCGGGCCGGACCACTCCTCCGCACCGTCCGCCGAGGAGGGCTGCGGTGCGACGTCCGGCGACGGCGCGTGCGACCCGGCCGCCGCGGCGGACGGGTCGACCACCCCCGCGGTGTCGAACAGCGCCACGGTCCCGGGGTCGCGCCCCGGGCCCGGCCCGTCGGGCACCTCCGCCGTGTCGGGCGTCCCCGTGGCCTCCGGACCGCCCTCGACGGTCCCTCCGCGGCGACGGGACACCAGTACCCCCGCCACCATCAGGACCACGAGCACCGCCAGCAGTACCCACATCCAGCCCATGCCGGACCTCCGTCCGCCCGGGACCGTCCCGGACCGCTGTCGCCGTGCTTGGTATCACGGATCGTGCCCGCCCCGCCGTCGTCTCGCGCGGGAGCACACCCGTACCGGATCATCGTGCCCGTGACCGACCACCCGAAGCGACCATGACCACCGCCCGTTCCCCCGAACGAACCACACCCGAACGGAGTGAGCGGCACCCCGCCGGGCTCACCGCGGGCGTCGGCGCGTACGTCCTGTGGGGCCTGTTCCCGGCGTTCTGGCCGCTGCTGGACCCCGCGGCGCCGCCGGAGGTGCTCGCCCACCGCGTGCTGTGGACCGCGGTGCTGATGTCGCTGGTGCTGACCGTGCTGCGCGGCTGGGGCGACGTGCGCGGGCTCGGTGTCCGCGGATGGCTCGCGACGGCCGCCGCCGCGGTGTTCATCGCGGTGAACTGGGGCCTGTTCATCTGGGGCGTGTCGGCGGGCCTGGTCGTCGAGTCCGCGCTCGGCTACTACATGACCCCGCTGGTCGGGGTGCTGTTCGGCGTCCTCGTCCTGCGGGAGCGGCTGCGGCCCGCGCAGTGGGTGGCGCTGGGGCTGGCGGCGACGGCCGTCGTCGTCATCGCCGTCGGGAACGGCACGGTGCCGTGGCTGTCGATGGCGCTGGCCTGCTCGTTCGGGATCTACGGGCTGTTCAAGGCGACCGCGCCGCTGCCCGCCGCGGCCGGGCTGACCGCGGAGGGCCTCGTACTCGTCGTGCCGGCCGCGGTGTTCCTCGTCGTCGTGGCGCTCTCCGGCGGCGGCACGTTCACCGGGCACGGCCCGTGGCACCTGCTGCTCATGCTGTCCGCGGGCCCGGCGACGGCGCTGCCGCTGCTGCTCTACGGCTCCGCGGCGCGACGGCTGCCGCTCACGACCCTCGGGGTGCTGCTCTACATCAACCCCACACTGCAGTTCCTGTGGGGCGTGCTGGTGGTCGGCCAGACGATGGCCCCGGCCCGCTGGGCCGGGTTCGCCCTCGTCTGGCTGGCGCTGGTGGTTCTTCACCGTCGACCTGCTGCGACGGCGACGCCCACCGGCGCCTCAGCCCACCCGCTCCACCGTGTAGTCGGTCAGCGTCCGCAGCGCCTCGATCGCCGGGCACGGCGGCAGCACCGCCAGCTCGGCGCGCGCCCGGTCCGCGTACCCGGCGACGGTCTCGCGGGCCTTGACCAGCGCGTCACCGGAGCGGAGCAGCTCCAGCGCCTCGGCCACCTCGTCGTCGTCGCTGATCGGGGCGGCCAGCAGCTGACGCAGCCTGCGCGCGTCGGCGGAGTCGTCGCCGTCCCGCAGGGCGTAGAGCATCGGCAGGGTGTGCACGCCCTCGCGCAGGTCGGTGCCGGGCGTCTTGCCCGAGTCGTCCGACGGCGACGCGATGTCGATGATGTCGTCGGAGATCTGGAACGCCGCCCCGATGACCTCGCCGAAGGTCCGCAGCGCCTCGACGTGCTCGGCGGGTGCGCCGGAGAACATGCCGCCGTAGCGGCCCGAGGTCGCGATGAGCGACCCGGTCTTCTCCGCGACCACCCGCAGGTAGTGCTGCACCGGGTCGTCGGACGCCTTGGGGCCGCGGGTCTCGCGCATCTGACCGGTCACGAGCAGCGCGAACGTCTCGGCGATGATCCGCACCGCGTCCGGCCCCAGGTCGGCGACCAGCCGCGACGCGTGCGCGAACAGGAAGTCCCCGGTCAGGATCGCGATCGAGTTGTCCCAGCGCGAGTTCGCGGACTCCGCGCCCCGCCGCATGGACGCCTCGTCCATCACGTCGTCGTGGTACAGCGTCGCCAGGTGGATCAGCTCCACCACGGCGGCCGCCGTGATCACCTCGTCGCGTTCGGGATGCGGTCCCACCTGCGCCGCGAGCAGCGTGAACAGCGGACGGAACCGCTTGCCCCCCGCGTCGATCAGGTGCAACGAGGTCTCGGTGACGAACTCGTAGTCGCTGTGCACCTCGCGGTGCAGCAGGTCCTCGACCCGCTTGAGCCCGTCAGCGGTGGCCTCGGCCAGGACCGGATCGGCCATCCGGACCCCGGCCACACTCTGTGTCTCCACCCCCACAGCCTACGAACGTCAGCCCGAGAACGCGCCGCTGGCGGCCCATTCGAGGACGGGTGTGGGAAGAATCCCGAGAACGAGGGTCGCCAGCGTGCCCAGGGTGATGGCCACGGTGGTGAACGCCCCGGGCACGACGACGGCCGGACCGTCCTCGGCGGGCTCGGAGAAGTACATGAGCACCACGATGCGCAGGTAGAAGAACGCGGCCACCGCGGACGCGACCAGCGCGATCACCACCAGCGGCACCATGCCGTCCGCCGACGCCGCCGAGAACACCGCGAACTTGGCGGTGAACCCGCTGGTCAGCGGGATGCCGGCGAGCGCGAGCAGCAGGAACGTCATGATCCCGGCGACGAGCGGCGACCGCTTCGCCAGGCCCGCCCAGGCCCCCAGGTCCGAGGCCTCGCCGTCACCGGCGCGGACCAGCGAGATGATCCCGAAGACCGCGATCGTCGTGAAGCCGTAGGCCAGCAGGTAGAACATGAGCCCGGACGTGCCCTGCGGGGTCAGCGCCATCGCGCCGAGCAGGATGAACCCGGCGTGCGCGATCGAGGAGTAGGCGATCATGCGCTTCACGTCGGTCTGGGTGAGCCCCAGCACCGCGCCGACGACCATCGAGACGACCGCGACCACCCACAGCACGCCGCGCCACTCCCAGACGGTGCTGCCGAAGCCGACGTAGAGCACCCGGGCGATCGCGCCGAACGCGGCGACCTTCGTGCAGGCCGCCATGAACGCCGTGACCGGCGTCGGGGCGCCCTGGTAGACGTCCGGGGTCCAGGTGTGGAACGGGGCGACCGAGCCCTTGAACAGCAGCCCCACCAGCAGCAGCGCCAGGCCCGCGAACAGCAGCGTGTCCGACGCCAGGGTGCCCGCGGCGGCCTGGGAGATGGCCGAGAGCCGCACCGAGCCCGCGTAGCCGTAGAGCAGCGCGATGCCGTAGAGGAAGAACGCCGAGCCGAACGCGCCGAGCAGGAAGTACTTGACCGCGGACTCCTGCGACAGCAGCCGGCGGCGCCGCGCCAGCCCGCACATCAGGTACAGCGGCAGCGACAGGACCTCGAGCGCGATGAACATCGTCAGCAGGTCGTTCGCCGCGACGAACGCCATCATGCCGCCGAGCGCGAACAGCACGAACGGGAACGGCTCGGTCTGCATCGTCGGTGTCTCGTCGGGCGCCCCGTAGGAGCGGTCGACGTGCTCGCCGCCGGCCGGGGTGGCCGGGCCGCCGCCGGCTCGGACCGCGGCCCGCTCGGCGGCCGAGGCGACGAACACCCCGCCCGGCTCCACCGACCGGTCCGCGATCAGCAGCAGGCTGGGGATCGCGAGGACGATCAGGGTGCCCCACAGGAACAGCGACGGCGCGTCCACCGACAGCGCGGTGCCGAAGGTCAGCACGGCCGCCGGGGACCCGAGGGCGTACCCGGCCAGCGCGACGAGCGCCGCGACCAGGGTCAGCCCGGTCAGCACGACCTGGACGGGCCAGCGCTGGTGCCGCGGGAGGAACGCCTCCAGCAGCACCGACACGCAGGCACCCGCGAACACGATCCACAGCGGCGCGGTGGCCGCCCAGTCGACCGCGGGCATCTCGATCGGAGCCACCTGGGCGGGGAGAACCAACGAGCTCATCGAGCGATCCCTCCAGCGACGACCGGGTCGGGCAGGCCGAGCTCGGTCATCGTCGCCGTCACCGACGGGTTGATCAGGTCGAGCACCGGGCCCGGGTAGAAGCCGAGCACCACGATCGCGACGATCAGCGGCACGAGCACGCCGATCTCACGACCCGTGAGGTCGGGGAAGCCGGTGCCCTTGCGCTGCGCGGCGACCGCCGGGTCGATCACCGACCCCGGGCCGCCCGCGCCGCCGCGCTCCAGCGCCGCCATGACCGCGGTGCCGCGCACCGGGCCCTGCATCGTGCGCTGGTAGAACCACAGCACGTAGAGCGCGGCGAAGATGATGCCGATCGTCGCGATCACGGTGAACACCGGCCGGTTCGGGAACGAGCCGACCAGCACCAGGAACTCCGAGACGAACGAGTTCGTGCCGGGCAGCGCCAGCGAGCTCATCCCGGCCAGCAGCAGGCAGCCCGCCATCACCGGGGCGAGCTTCGCGACGCCGCCGTAGTCGGCGATCAGGCGCGAGCCGCCGCGGCTGATCAGCACGCCGACCATGACGAACAGCATGCCGGTCGAGAGACCGTGGTTGACCATGTAGAGCGTCGCGCCGGCGAAGGCCTGCGAGGAGAACGCGAACACCCCGAGCGCGATGAAGCCGAAGTGCGCCACCGAGGTGTAGGCGACGAACCGGCCCATGTCGGTCTGGGCGACCGCGAGCAGTGCGGCGTAGACGATCCCGGCGACGGCGAGCACCAGCACCAGCGGCGCCAGGGTCTGCGACGCCTGCGGGAACAGCGGCAGCAGGTAGCGCAGGAAGCCGTAGGTACCGACCTTGTCCAGCACGCCGACCAGCAGCACCGCGCCGACGATCGGGGCCTCGGCACCGGCGTCGGGCAGCCAGGTGTGGAACGGCACGAGCGGCGCCTTGATCGCGAACGCGACGAAGAAGCCGAGGAACAGCCAGATCTGGGTCGACTCCGGCACGCTCGACGCCATCGCCTGCAGGTCGGCCCAGGTGAACGTGCCCTGGCCCAGCTGCTGCTCGCTGACCACGAACAGCCCGATCAGCGACGCCAGCATGATGAGGCCGCCGAGCAGCGAGTACAGGAAGAACTTGACCGCCGCGTACTGCCGGCGCGGCCCGCCGAAGCGGCCGATCAGGAAGTACATCGGGACCAGCATGGCCTCGAAGAACACGTAGAACAGGAAGACGTCGGTGGCGGCGAAGACGCCGACCAGCGTCGCCTGGGTCGCCAGCAGCAGCGCGAAGTACCCGGCGGCCGAGCGGCCCTCCGGCAGCTTCTCCGCCCACGCGAACAGCATCAGACCGGGCACCAGGAACGCGGTGAGCCCGATCAGCGCCAGCGCGATGCCGTCGACGCCGAACGCGATGTGGGTACCGAACGCGGGGATCCAGGACATCGAGAACTCGAGCTGGAACCGGGCGCCGGCCTGCGCCGCGGGGATGGAGTAGAGCGCCCACGCGACGACGACGAGCACCAGCTCCAGCAGCGCCGTCGCCATCGCGACCGCCTTCGCGAGCCCGGTGTTGGCGCGCAGCGGGTACATGACCAGCGCGCCGACGACCGGCACCAGCAGCAGGACGATCAGGAACGGGTTGCCCCCGGAGCCGGGGACGATGGGAGCCGTGTCCAGGGGGGTCATGAGACGAACCTCACCGCCAGCATCGCGGCGACGACGATGACCGCCCCGCCGAGCATCGAGAGTGCGTAGGACCGGACGAAGCCGGTCTGGAGCCGGCGCAGGCGGCTGGAACCGCCGCCGAACGCCGACGCGGTGCCGTTGACGGCCCCGTCGATCCCGCGGTCGTCGAACCAGGCGAGCGCCCGTGTGAGGACGATGCCGGGCCGCTCGATGAACGCCTCGTTGAAGGCGTTCGCGCCGAGGTCGGCACGGGCCGCGGCAACGACCGGCGACACCCGCTGCGGGCGCTCCACCGGCACCGGGGAGCGGCCGACGAACAGGTAGCCCGCCAGCACGCCGAGCAGCGAGACGCCGACGACCAGCCACGGGATCACCGCGTGCGGCAGGGCGCCGCCCTCGAGCTCGAGGCGCTCCCCCACGACCGGGGCGAGCCACTCCGGGATCATCCCGTAGAGCACGCCGCCGCCGAAGACGGAGCCGACGGCCAGCACGATCATCGGGACGGTCATCGTCGCCGGGGACTCGTGCGGGTGGTAGTCGCGGCCGTCGGTGGACTGCACCGTGCGCCACCGCTCCGCACCGAAGAACGTCATGATCATCAGGCGGGTCATGTAGAAGGCGGTCAGACCGGCCGCGAGCGTCGCGAGCCCACCGAACACCCAGCCCTGCCAGCCCTCCTGCGCGAACGCGGCCTCGATGATCGCGTCCTTGGAGAAGTAGCCGGACAGGAACGGGAAGCCGATCAGTGCGAGGTAGCCGAGGCCGAAGGTCACGAAGGTGACCGGCATCTTCCGCCACAGGCCGCCGAAGCGGCGCATGTCGACGTCGTCGTTCATGGCGTGCATGACCGAACCGGCGCCGAGGAAGAGCCCGGCCTTGAAGAAGCCGTGCGTCAGCAGGTGCAGGATGCCCAGCGCGTAGCCGGCCGGCCCGAGCCCGACGGCGAGGATCATGTAGCCGATCTGGCTGACCGTGGAGTAGGCCAGGACCTTCTTGATGTCGTCGTAGGCGCAGCCGATGATCGCGCCGATCATCAGCGTGACGACACCGATGAGCGCGACGACCAGCCGTCCGGTCTCGGACAGGTTGTAGATCGGCGACGCCCGGGCGATGAGGTAGACGCCCGCGGTGACCATCGTGGCCGCGTGGATCAGGGCCGAGACCGGGGTCGGGCCCTCCATCGCGTCCGGGAGCCAGGACTGCAGGGGGAACTGGCCGGACTTGCCGCAGGCGCCGAGCAGGAGCAGCAGCGTGATCGCGAGGACCGTGCCGCCGCCGACCTCGCCGATGCGGGCGAAGACCTCGGTGTACTGCAGGGTCCCGAGCTCCAGCCAGAGCAGGAAGATCGCGATCGCCAGGCCGACGTCGCCGACCCGGTTCATCAGGAACGCCTTCTTCGCCGCCGTCGCCGCGGAGGGCCGGTCCTGGTAGAAGCCGATCAGCAGGTACGACGCCAGACCGACGCCCTCCCAGCCGAGGTAGAGCATCACGAAGTTGTTGCCGAGGACCAGCACCAGCATCGCGGCGACGAACAGGTTCAGCTGCGCGAAGAACCGCCGCCGGTTCGGGTCGTGGCTCATGTAGCCCACCGAGTAGAGGTGGATGAGCGCCCCGACCCCGGTGATCAGCAGTACGAACGTCAGCGACAGCGTGTCGATCCGGAGCCCGAAGTCGACCTCCAGCGCGCCGGAGGACATCCAGGACCACAGCGACTGCTCGCGCAGCCGCTCGTCGGCAGGGAGACCGAGGGTCTGCAGGAATATCGTCACACCGACGACGAACGCGCCGACGACGGTCGCGACGCCGAGCCAGTGGCCCCAGGCGTCGGCCCGCCGTCCGGCGAGGAAGAGCACGAGTGCACCGGCCGCGGGGAGCGCGATCAGCAACCAGGCCAGCGAGGCGGCGCCGGTCGCCTGCGGGGCGGCCTGTGCGAGAAGGACGGTCACCAGCGCGCTCCTAGTACTTCAAGAGGTTCGCGTCGTCCACCGACGACGACTGGCGGGTGCGGAAGATGGCCGTGATGATCGCGAGCCCGACGACGACCTCACAGGCCGCGACGACCATCACGAACAGGGCCATCACCTGGCCGTCGAGGTTGCCGTTGATGCGCGAGAACGTGACCAGGGTCAGGTTCACCGCGTTCAGCATGAGCTCGATGCACATGAACACGACCACGGCGTTGCGCCGCACCAGGACGCCGACGGCGCCGATGGTGAACAGCAGCGCCGAGAGCAGCAGGTAGTACTCGGGCCTCATCGGTGCTCCCCGGTGTCGGCGGCCTCACCGGAGGCGGCGGTCCGGTCGGGTGCGGGGCGGCCGGTCAGCGCGTGCGCGTCCGGGGTCGTCGTGTCCGGCACGTCGACCGCGACCGACTCGATGATCTCCGACAGCGACTCCGGGGCGATCGAGCCGTCGGGCAGGATCGCCGGGACCGCGACGGAGTTCGCCGTCGCGTAGACGCCGGGGCCGGGCAGCGGGGAGATGCGGGCGTGCTCGCCGCGCAGCCGCTTCAGCACCGTCGCGCGCTGGCCGATCTTGGTGTGCTGGCTGCTCTGCGAGCCGGACAGCACCATCGCGCCGAGCGCGGCGACCATCAGCAGGGCCGCGGTCAGCTCGAACGCCAGCAGGTAGTCGGTGAAGATCAGCCGGCCGAGGCCGGGGACGTTGCCGTTCCACCCGAGCCCGCCCTGCGCCAGCCCCGCGGGGGTGACGCTGGTCAGGCCGCGGGCCAGCCCGCCGACCAGGAGCGCGGCCAGCGCCACGCCGAACACCAGCGCCGCGGCCCGCTGCCCGCGCAGGACCTCGATCACCGAGTCCTTGGAGTCCCGTCCGACCAGCATGAGGACGAACAGGAACAGCATCATCACGGCGCCGGTGTAGACGATGATCTGCACGAACCCGAGGAACGGGGCGGACTGCACCAGGTACAGCACCGCGATCGAGAACATCGTCAGGACCAGCAGCAGCGCGGCGTGCACCGCGTGCCGGGCGAAGACCAGGCCGAGCGCACCGGCCAGCGCCACCGGTCCGAGGATCCAGAACGCGACCGCCTCGCCGGTGCTCACCTCCCCGGCCGCCTGGGCCAGGACCGCGGCCGTGGTCATCGGGCCTGCTCCTTGGTCTGGTCCTGGGCGGACACCTTCGCGAGCGTCGGGCCGGAGACGTAGTAGTCCTGCTCGTCGTCGCCCAGGCGCATCGGGTGCGGCGGCTGCTCCATGCCCGGCAGCAGCGGGGCCATCAGCTGCTCCTTGGTGTAGATGAGGTCCTGCCGGTTGTCGTCGGCCAGCTCGTAGAAGTTCGTCATCGTGAGCGAGCGCGTCGGGCAGGCCTCGATGCACAGGCCGCAGCCGATGCACCGCAGGTAGTTGATCTGGTAGATCGCGCCGTAGCGCTCACCGGGCGAGTACCGCGCCTCCTCGGTGTTGTCCCCGCCCTCGACGTAGATGGCGTCGGCCGGGCAGGCCCAGGCGCACAGCTCGCAGCCGACGCACTTCTCCAGCCCGTCCGGGTGCCGGTTGAGCTGGTGGCGCCCGTGGTAGCGCGGCGCGGCGGGCGGGAAGTCCTCGGGGTACTCCTCGGTGACGACCTTCTTGAACATCGTCGAGAAGGTGACGCCGAATCCCTTGAAGAAGTCGAACATCTAGCGCGCGTCCTTTCCGGCCGTGACGGCCTTCCGACGCTTCGGGGGTGAGTCGGGGACCACCAGGTCCAGCGGCGGCACCGGATAGTCCGACGCCGGTTCGACCGGTGGCGCCTCGGTCTGCCGGTCGGGCAGCAGGAACGCCACCGCGAGCACGACGGCGAGCGCGAAGCCGATCAGCGACAGCAGCAGCACGTAGTTGTCCGAGCCGGTGTTGACGAACGCCCGGATGCCGAAGATCGCGACGATCCAGACCAGCATGACCGGGACCAGGACCTTCCAGCCCAGCTTCATGAACTGGTCGTAGCGGAACCGCGGCAGCGTCCCGCGCAGCCAGATGAACACGAACAGGAACAGCAGCACCTTGATGATGAAGGCGACGAACTGCATCCAGCCGTACTCGTTGAGGAAGCTCAGCGGCCACGGCCACATACCGCCACCGAGGAACAGCGTCACCGCCATCGCCGAGACGGTCACCATGTTCACGTACTCGGCCAGGAAGAACAGCGCGAACTTCAGCGACGAGTACTCGGTGTGGAACCCGCCGACCAGCTCCGACTCGGCCTCGGGGAGGTCGAACGGCGCCCGGTTGGTCTCACCGACCATCGCGATCACGAAGACCACGAAGCTCGGCAGCAGCAGCCAGAAGTACCAGCCCGACGCCTGCGCCCCGACGATCGTCGCGGTGGACAGCGAGCCGGAGTAGAGCACGACGCCGACGACGGCCAGGCCCAGCGCGATCTCGTAGGAGATGACCTGGGCGGCCGAGCGCAGCGCACCGAGCAGCGAGTACGGCGAGCCCGAGGCCCAGCCGCCGAGCACGATGCCGTAGACGCCGATCGAGGAGCAGGCCAGCACGACGAGCACGCCGACCGGGACGTCGACGAGCTGGAGCACCGTCTGCTCGCCGAAGATCGTGACCTCGCCGCCGAACGGGATGACGGAGAAGGCGACGAACGCCGGGATCGTCGAGATGACCGGGGCGATGAAGTAGACCTTCTTGTCGGCCATCGCCGGCATGATGTCTTCCTTGAACGCCAGCTTCAGACCGTCGGCGAGGCTCTGCAGCCAGCCGCCGGGGCCGGTCCGGTTCGGGCCCGGACGGTGCTGCATCCGGCCGACGACCTTGCGCTCCCAGTTGATCATGAACAGGGTCAGCACGACGCCGAGCGCGAACAGCCCGACGACCTTGATCAGGATCAGCCAGATCGGGTCGTCGGCGAGCAGCGCCTGGGTGTGCGTCAGCTGGTCCACCGGGGCGGGCGGGACCTGGGACAGGTTCACGACGCGCTTCCGTTCCCGGCCGGACCGACCGTCACGAGGTCACCGTGGCCCACCCCGAGCGTGGGGCGGACGTGCGAGCCGGGCGAGCAGGTCGGCAGCCAGACGACGCCGTCGGGCAGGTCGGTCAGTGCGACCGGCAGGGTGATCGCCCCGCGGTCGGTGCGGACCGTCGCCTCGGCGCCCTCGACCAGCGCGAGCCGCTCCGCGGTGGCCGCGTTGACCTTGACGTAGGGCCGCCGCGCCGTGCCGGCGAGCGCGGGCTCGTCGATCTGGAGGCTGCCGTCGTCGATCATCTGGCGCGAGGTGGCGAGGACCGCCTGGCCGTAGCCGGGACGCCGGGCCTGGCCCGCCGTGTGGTCCGGTGCGACGCCGCCGGCGCGGCGCGAGCCGAGCCGCTCCAGCTCCCCGGCCGCGGCGGCCGGGGTCTGGGTGAACAGGTCCGCGTCCATCTCGACGCCGAGGGTGTCGAGCACCCGGCAGTCCGGGAGCACGCCGGTCGCGTCGAGCGCGACGCCGAACTCGCGGCGGCGCCCCTCCCAGTTCACGTAGGCGCCGGAGCGCTGGGCGTCCGGGGCGACCGGGAGGACGACGTCGGCGAGCTCGGTGACCGCCGAGGTGTGGATCTCCAGGCTGACCAGGAACCCGACCTCGCGCAGCGCGGTGATCGCGGCCGTCGGGTCGGCCATGTCCTGCGGGTCGACGCCGCCGACGACGAGCGCGGCCAGCTCACCGGACGCGGCGGCGGCGAGGATCGCGTCGCCGTCGCGGCCCGGGGCGGACGGGACGGGGGCGCCCCAGACCTGCTCCAGCTCGGCGCGGGCGGCGGCGTCGGTGACGAGCCGGCCGCCGGGCAGCAGGGTGGGCAGCGCGCCCGCCTCGACCGCACCGCGGTCCCCGGCCCGGCGCGGCAGCCAGCCGATCGCCGCGCCGGTGCGGGCGGCGAGCGCGGACACCGCCGAGTACAGGCCCGGCGACTCCGCGGCCCGGTCCCCGACGAGGATCACCGCGCCCGGCTGCTCCAGCGCGGCGACGACGTCGGCGCCCGGGTCGGCGACGACCGCGGCCTCCGCGCCGGGCACCGCGTGCAGCACGGTGGCGCCGGTCTTCTCGGCGCCGTAGCTGGTGAACGGGCCGACCTGGAAGTGGCGCAGCCCGCGCTTCCGGTACGCCTTGCGCAGGCGCAGGAAGACGATGCCCGACTCCTCCTCGGGGTCGGTGCCGACGGTGAGCACCGCGGGGGCGTTCTCGATCGCCGTGAAGGTCACCGAGTCCTGAGGAGTCCCCCCGGCGACGTGCGCGGCGAGGAACTCCAGCTCCTCGCCCGAGTGCGGGCGGGCGCGGAAGTCGATGTCGTTGGTGCCGGCGACGACGCGGGCGAACTTGGCGTAGGCGTAGGCGTCCTCGACGGTCAGCCGTCCCCCGGGCAGGACGCCGATGCCGCCGGCCGCGCGGGCCGCGAGCAGCCCCTCCGCGGCGACGGCGAGCGCCTCGGTCCAGGAGGCCTCCTCCAGCGTGCCGTCCGCGCGCCGGACCAGCGGCCGGGTGATGCGGCCCTGGCTACCGGTGTAGCGGAAGGCGAACCGGCCCTTGTCGCAGAGCCACTCCTCGTTGACCTCCGGGTCGTTGCCCGCCAGCCGGCGCAGCACGGTCCCGCGACGGGAGTCGGTGCGCGAGGCGCAGCCGGAGCTGCAGTGCTCGCACACGCCCGGGGTCGAGCGCAGGTCGAACGGGCGCGACCGGAACCGGTACGCGGCGCTGGTGAGCGCCCCGACCGGGCAGATCTGGATCGTGTTGCCGGAGAAGTAGGACTGGAACGGCTGGTCCTCGGCGATGCCGATCTGCTGCTTCGCCCCGCGCTCGAGCAGGTCGATGAACGGGTCGCCGGCGATCTCCTCGGAGAACCGGGTGCAGCGCTGGCAGAGCACGCAGCGCTCGCGGTCGAGCAGCACCTGGCTGGAGATCGGCAGCGGCTTCGGGAAGGTCCGCTTGGTCTCGACGAAGCGGGAGTCCGACCGGCCGTGCGCCATCGCCTGGTTCTGCAGCGGGCACTCGCCGCCCTTGTCGCAGATCGGGCAGTCCAGCGGGTGGTTGATGAGCAGCAGCTCCATCACACCCTGCTGCGCCTTGTCGGCCCGCTCGGAGGTGTGCTGGGTCTTCACCACCATCCCGTCGGCGACGGTCATGGTGCAGCTGGCCTGCGGCTTCGGCATCGGCCGGCCGCCCATCTCCACCTCGACCAGGCACTGGCGGCAGGCGCCGGCCGGGTCGAGGAGCGGGTGGTCGCAGAACCGCGGGATCACGATGCCGAGGCGCTCGCAGGTGCGGATCAGCAGCTCGCCCTTGGGGGCGTCGACGACCTGGCCGTCGATGGTGAGACGGACGTGGCCCTCGGGGACGGGTGTCTCCTCGGTGGCGTTCCGCTCCGGTGTGAGGGTCATGCGCTCGCTCCGGTCAGTGCGGCCAGCTGCTCCGGGCGGTCCACATCGGGCTGCTCCGCGATGAGGTCCAGGAACTCCTGGCGGAAGTACTTGATGGCGCTGGTGATGGGGCTCGTCGCACCGTCGCCGAGGGCGCAGAAGGAGCGGCCGAGGATGTTGTCGCAGACGTCGAGCAGGGTGTCGATGTCGGTCGAGGTGCCCTCGCCGCGCACCATCCGCTGCAGCACCTGGACCAGCCAGTACGTGCCCTCGCGGCACGGGGTGCACTTGCCGCAGCTCTCGTGCTTGTAGAACTCGGTCCACTTCATGACCGCCCACGGCACCGAGACGGTCTCGTTGAAGACCTGCACCGCGGTCGTCCCCAGCATGGAGCCGGCTTCGGCCGCACCCTCGAAGTCCAGGGGGACGTCGAGGTGTTCGGCGGTGAACAGCGGTGTCGACGAGCCGCCCGGGGTCCAGAACTTCAGCGGGATCCCGTCCTTCATCCCGCCGGCGAGCTCCAGGAGCTCCCGCAGCGTGATGCCCAGCGGCGCCTCGTACTGGCCGGGACGCTCGACGTGCCCGGAGACCGAGTAGATCTTCGGGCCGGGCGACTTCTCGCGCCCCATCGAGCGGAACCAGGCCGCCCCGCCGTTGACGATGGCGGGGACGCTGGCGATGGTCTCGACATTGTTGACGACGGTCGGGCAGGCGTAGAGCCCGGCGGTCGCCGGGAACGGCGGCTTGAGCCGGGGCTGACCGCGACGGCCCTCGAGCGAGTCGAGCAGCGCCGTCTCCTCGCCGCAGATGTAGGCACCCGCACCGGCGTGCACCACGATCTCCAGGTCGAACCCGGAGCCGAGGATGTCGCGGCCGAGGTAGCCCTTCGCCTTCGCCTCGCGGACGGCGGCGCGCAGCCTGCGGATGCAGTGCAGCGCCTCGCCGCGGACGTAGATCGCGCAGAAGTTGGCGCGGATCGCGTAGCTGGTGACGATGCAGCCCTCGATGAGCGCGTGCGGGTCGGCCATCATCGTCGGGATGTCCTTGCAGGTACCCGGCTCGCCCTCGTCGGCGTTGATGACCAGGTACTTCGGCTTCGCGCCGGGGCCCGTGCCGCTGCCGTCGTCCTGCGGGATGAACCCCCACTTCATGCCGGTGGGGAACCCGGCACCACCGCGGCCGCGCAGCCCGGAGTCCTTCACCAGCTGGATGAGCTGGTCGGGGTGGGCGGCGAACGCGGTACGCAGGGAGGTGTAGCCCTCGAGCTGCTCGTAGGTGTCGATCGACCAGGACCGCGGCGACAGCCAGCGCCTGGTCAGGACGGGCGTGATCGGGTCCGGCTTGCGCACAGGCTCAGTGGTGCTCATGCGATCACTTCTTCTCCGGTAGCGCGGGCATCGCCGGCGGCTCGTCGGGCAGCGCCGGGGCGGTCCAGCCGTTCTCCTCGGCCATCCGGGCCCCGCGCACCGACTCGATCGCACCGGACGGGCCCTCGACGCGGGCCGTCGTGTCGACGCCTCCGGCGTCGTCGGTGAACCCGGCCAGCTCCAGCTCGACGGTCCGCAGATCGGTCAGCGGCGCCCCGCGGGTCGGCTGCGGGCGCTCGCCGCGACGCAGGGCGTCGACGAGCTCCACCGCGGACTCGACGGTCTGGTTGTCGAAGTACTCGTAGTTGACCTGCAGCACCGGGGCGAGGTCGCAGGCCGCGAGGCACTCGGCGTGCTCCAGGGTGACCGAGCCGGTGCTGCCGGGCTCCCCCGCCGTCTCCTCGTGGCCCAGCGGACGGTCCTCGGTACCCAGCTGCGTGCGCAGGCGGGCGTAGATGTCGTCGCCGCCCAGCGCCGCGCACAGCGTGTTGGTGCACACGCTGACCAGGTGCTCGCCGCACGGAGTGCGCTTGTACATCGTGTAGAACGTCGCGACCGCCGACACCTCGGCGGTAGTCAGCTCCAGCGCCTCCGCGCAGTAACGGATGCCGTCGGGGCTGACGTACCCCTCGACCGACTGGACCAGGTGCAGCAGCGGCAGCAGCGCCGACCGGGACTCCGGGTAGAGGGAGATGATCTCCGTGGTGCGCTGCCGGGTCACCTCGTCGAACACCGGCGAGACGGGGCTCTTCTCCTGCGGGGGGACCGTCATCGGTCGCAACCTCCCATCACGGGATCGATCGAGGCGACGGCCGCGATGACGTCGGCGACCTGGCCGCCCTCGCTCATCGCGGGCATCGTCTGCAGGTTCACGAAGCTGGGGTCCCGGACGTGGATGCGGACCGGGCGGGTGCCGCCGTCGGACACGGCGTGCACCGCGAGCTCGCCGCGCGGGGACTCGACGGCCGCGTAGGCCTGCCCCGGCGGGACTCCGAAGCCCTCGGTGACCAGCTTGAAGTGGTGGATCAGCGACTCCATCGACTGACCCATGATCTTGCGGACGTGCTCGAGGGTGTTGCCCATGCCGTCGCTGCCGACCGACAGCTGCGCCGGCCAGGCGACCTTCGGGTCGTCGACCATGACGCGGCCCGGGCCGAGCTCGTCGAGCTTCGTCACCGCCTGCTCCATGATCTTGAGCGACTCGTGGATCTCGGCGACGCGCATCCGGTAGCGGGCGAAGCAGTCGGCCTCGGTGGCTGTCGGGACCTCGAAGTCGTACTGGTCGTAGACCGAGTACGGCATGTGCTTGCGCAGGTCCCACGCCAGACCCGCCGAGCGGAGGATCGGGCCGGACGCGCCGAGGGCCAGGCAGCCGTCGACGGGCAGGTAGCCGACGCCCTCCAGGCGCTGGCGCCAGATCGGCTGCCCGGTGAGCAGCCGGTCGTAGTCGGGCAGCCGGGAGTTCATGACCTTCAGGAAGTCACGGACCTTCTCCTGCCAGCCCTCGGGCATGTCCTGAGCGAGGCCGCCGGGGCGGATGAACGCGTGGTTCATCCGCAGGCCGGTGAGGAACTCCAGCAGGTGGAGCACCTCCTCGCGCTCGCGGAAGCCGGAGGTCATGCCGGTCAGCGCGCCCAGCTCCATGCCGCCGGTGGCCAGCGCGACCAGGTGCGAGCCGATCCGGTTCAGCTCCCAGAGCAGCACCCGCAGGTGCTCGGCCCGCTGCGGGACCTCGACGCCCAGCAGCTTCTCGACGGCCATGCAGTAGGCGCCCTCGTTGAACAGCGGGGCCAGGTAGTCCGCCCGGGTCACGAAGGTGACGCCCTGGGTCCAGGTCCGGTACTCGCAGTTCTTCTCGATACCGGTGTGCAGGTAGCCGATGACCGCGCGGCCCTGGGTGACGGTCTCGCCCTCCAGCTCCAGGACCAGGCGCAGCACCCCGTGCGTCGACGGGTGCTGCGGGCCCATGTTGATGACGATGCGGTCGTCGTGCTCGGCCTCGAGCAGGTCGTCCCAGTCGCCGCCGGTGACGGTGTAGACCGTGCCCTCGGTGGTCTCGCGGCCGGGCGCGGCGTACGGGTCGGTGGTGGCGTCGGCGGTGGTGGGGTCGGCGTCAGTCGTCACGAGTAGGCCCTCCGCTCATCGGGCGGGGGGATCTCCGCGCCCCTGTACTCCACGGGGATGCCGCCCAGCGGGTAGCTCTTGCGCTGGGGGTGGCCGTCCCAGTCGTCCGGCATGAGGATCCGGGTCAGCGCCGGGTGGCCGTCGAAGACGACGCCGTACATGTCCCAGGTCTCGCGCTCGTGCCAGTCGGCCGTCGGGTAGACGTCGACGACGCTCGGCACGGTGGGCGGGTTCGCGGCGTCCCCCATGTCGAGCGCGACCTCCAGGCGCACCCGGCGCCGGTAGGTCATCGACAGCAGGTGGTAGACGACGTGCAGCGGCCGGTCGACCGGGGCGCCGTCCGGCGCCGAGTAGTCCACACCGGACACGCCGGAGCAGAACTCGAAGCGCAGGCCCGGGTCGTCGCGCAGGGTGCGGGCGACCTCGTGCAGCCGGGCGGGCTCGACGTAGAGGGTCATCTCGTCGCGGTCGATCGTGACCTGCTCGATCGCGGCGCGCGGGACGCCGCGCTCGTCGAGGGCCGCGCCGAGCTCGTCGGCGAACTCGTCGAACCAGCCGCCGAAGGGCCGCTCGGCCGGGGCCGGGGCCCAGCCCTGCAGACGCAGGCCGCCGTAGCCGGAGGTGTCGCCGGAGCCGCGGACGCCGAACATGCCCGAGCGGGTACGGGTCTCGGTCATCCTCTGCGCGGGGCGGGCGCCGCCCAGCGCGTCGGAGGGGGTGGCCGCGTCCCCGGGAGCGGCCAGGTCGCCGGGGGCCTCGCCGCCCGCCATCCGCTGCTCCTCGGCCGCGGCGCCGCTCTCCTGCGACGACGAGTGCGCGCCGCCGGTGGGCTCGGCCCCGTCCTTGGAGGTGCCGGTCGGCTCGGTCACGTCGCGTCACCTCCGCGGGCCGCGTCGGCCAGCGACGGCAGCTCCAGGGTCTCCCCCGGCGCGAGCGCGTTCGGGGCCGGTTTGGGCTGCGAGCCCGGCTCCAGGTAGTTCGGGACGTCGGGGGTGTGCGTGGTCTTCAGCGCACCGAGCTGCTTGTGCTTCGGCGCGTACTTGACCGACGACGGCACCATCGGCGTGCGGTACCCGGACTCGGCGAGCTCGGCGGCCCGCTTCGGGCCGAGCGGCTCGTCCATGATCTTGGCGTGGATCTTGAGGATCGCGTCGATCAGCATCTCCGGCCGCGGCGGGCAGCCGGGCAGGTACATGTCGACCGGGACGACGTGGTCCACGCCCTGGACGATCGCGTAGTTGTTGAACATGCCGCCGGAGCTGGCGCACACGCCCATGGCGAGCACCCAGCGCGGCTCGGGCATCTGGTCGTAGATCTGGCGCAGGACCGGCGCCATCTTGTTGCTCACGCGGCCCGCGACGATCATCAGGTCCGCCTGGCGCGGCGAGGCCCGGAAAACCTCCATGCCGAACCGGGCGAGGTCGTAGCGCGGGGCGCCGGTGGTCATCATCTCGATGGCGCAGCAGGCCAGGCCGAACGTGGCAGGCCAGAGCGACGACTTCCGGGTCCAGTTGACCAGCTTCTCGACGTTGGTCAGCAGGACGCCGCTGGGCAGGTTCTCCTCGAGTCCCATGACGGCCTCAGCTCCACTCGAGCCCGCCGCGACGCCATTCGTAGGCGTACGCGAAGGCGATCGTGGCGATGTAGAGCGTGATGGCCACGAACCCGAAGACGCCGACCGCATCGGCGACGACGGCGTACGGGTACATGAACACCAGCTCGATGTCGAACAGGATGAACAGCATCGCCGTGAGGTAGTAGGCGACCGGCACGCGACCGCCGCCGACGACCGGCTGCGGCGAGGGCTCGATACCGCACTCGTAGGAGTCCAGCTTGGCCCGGTTGAACCGGCGCGGACCGATCAACGGCGCGGAGGCGACCGAGAACACCGCGAAGCCCGCCGCCAACACGAACAGCAGGACGAGCGGGAGATAGGGATCGAGCATTCCTACACCTTCGTTGTCGCGGCGCCACCGTCGTTGGTGGTGATCGACGAGCCGGTCGCGGCGACCCTATGTCCGGTCCCCTGTGACCAAGAACCCAGGCGAGCCTTACCTGTGACGGGGCGCGGGTCACATGTGATCCGCATCCGTGCAGGTCGGCGCGCTCCGGGTCGCGTGTCTCCCACCACCCTTGTGAAAAAGTTCACGAACTGCGCGAGCAGTGTAGGACGACGTCGCCGTGATCGCGTGGGCGGATCGGGCGACGACGCGGGACTCCTTGCGGCGCAACGCGCTTCGACGCAGGGTCAGTGGGTGGTGACGGCCGGTGCCGGGCTGCGCACACGGCGTCCCCTCGCACAGTCGGCCCTCCCGCGGTCGACCTCCCGCGCAGCCGACTCCCACGCAGCCGACTCCCACGCAGCCGACCACCGACCGCCGGGCGCAGGGTGACCGACCGCCACAGCGCCCACCGCTGCACCGCGGACCGCCGCGTGCCATGAGAGACGCGACTCCGGACCCTCCCTTCTCCGAATTCGCTTACCCGGTGAGCGAATTTCGAGAAGGGAGCACGTCGTCGCGTGGTGCTGCCGGGCCCGGCGCAGCAGATCGAGCGCGATCCCCGGGGCCGTGCATTCCCTTGCCAACTCGCTGACCCGGTGAGCGGATTCGCCCGGCCCCGGGCGCTGGCCGCGCGGGAACCCGGCACCGTGTGCACTGGTCCGCGGCGGAGCGGGCTCGCTGCAGGGGCGCGAGCCGGTGGAGGGACGACCGCCCGGCCGCCGCCGCGACCGCACGCGTGCAGCGCGCCCGGCTCCGCCACGACGTCGGCCCCTGTGTCGCAGGCCGCCTCCGCAGACCCGTCCACGGGGACCGTGGCGGGACGGGGCGGCGGGGGCTCAGGCCGGCTTGTACGCCCGGTGCAGCGCGACGGCGCCGAAGGTCAAGTTCCGCCAGGCGGGGCGCTCCCAGCCGGCGTCGGCGATCTTCCCGGCGAGTGCGGGCTGGTCGGGCCAGTCCCGGATCGACTCGGCCAGGTACAGGTAGGCCTCGGGGTTGGAGGAGACCGTGCGGGCGATCGCCGGGAGGGCGTGGCCGAGCACCGCGTTCTGGTAGAGCACGCGGAAGGGGGCCCAGGTCGGCGTCGAGAACTCGCAGACGACCAGGCGGCCGCCGGGGCGGGTCACGCGGGCCATCTCACGCAGGCCGGCGACGGTGTCGTTCACGTTGCGCAGGCCGAACGAGATGGTGACGGCGTCGAAGCTGCCGTCGGCGAAGGGCAGGTGCAGCGCGTCGGCGGCGGCCTTCGGGACGTCGCGGCGGGCGCCCGCACGCAGCATGCCGAGGGAGAAGTCCGCAGCGACGCACCAGGCGCCGTCCTTCGCCAGCTCGACGGTCGATACCGCGGTCCCCGCGGCGAGGTCGAGGACCTTCTCGCCCGGGCGCAGGCCGAGGGCCCGGCGGGTCTGGATCCGCCAGTAGCGGTCCTGCCCCCCCGACAGCGCGGTGTTGGTCAGGTCGTAGCGCCGGGCGACGCCGTCGAACATGCGGGCGACGTCGGTCGGGTTCTTGTCGAGCTCGGCGCGGGACACGAACACAGCTTAGGCGACCCGGCCGCCGGCTCACCGCCGTCCGAACCGCTGCCCGAACTGCTGTCCGAACTGCTCGCGCAGCACCTCACGCAGGCCGCTCAGGTAGTCGGCACGGACCCGGGCGGCGACGCCCGCCCACTCGGCCGACGGCGTGCTGACACCGTTGCCGTCGCCGGTGAAGGCGCCCATGCCGTGCAGCGCGATCCAGCGGTGGTCGTAGTCGTGCGGCGCCGCCCGGTCCCAGGCGACGGCGCGGACCGCGGCCCGGCGGACCCGGGCCGGGTCGGCGAAGGCCCAGCGGTTCACCGGTTCGCCGAAGCGGTCGCGCAGCACGGCCAGCGCCTGGGCGGCGGTGGTGTCGGTGCAGCGGCAGGCGTCGTAGCGGGCCCGCAGCTGGCCCGCGTAGAACCAGCGGGCGGCCTCGGGCATCGCGCCGTCGGCGACGAGGTTCTCCGACAGCGCGAACAGCACCGGCGGCATCTGCCGGTGCGGGGCGTCGAGGACCTCGGCACGGGCGGCGGCACGGACCGCGGGCGCGGGGTCGAGCAGCCGGGACATCAGGCGGACGGTGGCGGAGGTGTCGACCGTGGCGAGCTCACCACGGGGCGCGACGACGACGGTGCGGCTCATGGGACCACCGTCGCCGCCGGGCCGCGGCCACGGATCCGCACGACTACGCAGGCACCCTCCCCGGCCGCGTCGGCCCGGCCGGCGGAGGCCCGACCAGGCGGGGGTCCGGTCGGGCGGCGGCGTGCCGGTCAGGCCGCGAGGCGCTCCGGGGCCGCGGCGCGGAGCACGTCGCCGTAGTGGGCGAGCAGCTCGTCGCCGACCGCGGTCCAGGTGCGGCGCAGCACCGACTGGCGGGCGGCCAGGCCGAACTCCCGGTTGCGCTGCGGCTCGCACAGCGCGGCGACCGCCCCGACCAGCTCGCGGTCGGCGGCGTCGGTGGCCGGGTCGCCGGGCTCCCCGCCGTCGGGGCGGGGTGCCACGAGGTAACCGGTGCGGTCGGGCAGCACGAGGTCGCGCGGGCCGCCCGCGTCGGGCGCGACCACCGGGACGCCCGAGGCGAGTGCCTCCTGCACGGCCTGGCAGAACGTCTCGGCCTGGCCGGTGTGGACGAACACGTCGAGGCTGGCGTAGATCTGCGCGAGCTCGTCACCGCCGCGGTGCCCGAGGAACGCCGCCGAGGGCAGTCGATCGCGCAGCCCGTCGGCGCTGGGGCCGTCGCCGACGACGACCAGGCGCGTCCCGGGCAGCTCTCCCAGCACGGCGAGCCGCTCGACCTGCTTCTCCGGGGCGAGGCGGCCGACGAAGCCGACGAGCCGCTCGCCGTTCGGGGCGAGCCGGCCGCGCAGCGCGTCGCTGCGCCGCGACGGGGTGAACCGGCGGGTGTCGACGCCGCGCGCCCACTGGTGCACCCGCGGGACGCCGCGCTCGCGCAGGGCCCCGGTCGCCCAGCTCGACGGCGCGAGGGTCCGGTCGGCCATGCCGTGCAGCCGGCAGGTCCAGCGCCACGCGGCCCGTGCGGTCAGCCCGAGCCCGTACGCGGAGGCGAACCCGGCGACGTCGGTCTGGTAGATCGCGACCGTCGGCACGCCGAGGCGCCGCGCCGCCGCCAGCCCCCGCGCCCCGACGACGAACGGCGCCGCCAGGTGCACCACGTCCGGCCGGAACCGGCGCAGCGCGGTCAGGATCCGCCTGCTGGGCACCCCGACCGGCATCGAGTTCACCACCGGCAGCTCGACGGCCGGGATCCGCACGACCGGGATCCCCTCGTGGGAGTCCGGCTCCCCGGTGCCCGGCGCGATCACCACGACGTCGTGACCCCCTGCCCGCAGGTGCTCGCACACCCGCAGCACCGAGTTGGTGACGCCGTTGACCACCGGCAGGAAGCATTCCGAGACGATTGCGACGCGCACGGCCGGAACGGTGACGGGGGCGGGACAGCGGGCCGGGTCCCTGGCGTGATCAACCACCCAACCCTGGGCGAACATCGGGTGGGCGGGTCACGAGTTGGCACGTCCGGCACAAGGTGGACACCCGCACGTCGTCGCCGGGACATCACCCGCCCGGACACTCGGGTCGCATGACGGCCGTGCCCCACACCCCGCCAGACACGGCGCCACCCCCGGTGCCGTCCCCCCGGCCGGTGGACCCGGCACTGCTCTCCCACGCGCTCGAGACCGCGGGCCGGCTGGCCAACGACGCCGCCGAGGTGATCACCGCGACGCTGGGTCGCGAGCACACCGGATCGCTCGACGCGTCGGCCAAGGCCAACCCGTTCGACTGGGTCACCGACACCGACCGCACCCTGGAGCGGCACACCCGCCGGGTGCTGGCCGCGGAGTTCCCCGGCTGCCCGGTCGTCGGCGAGGAGTTCGGCGCCGACACCGGTGCCGACACCGCACCGCTGCGGTGGGTCGTCGACCCGGTCGACGGCACCGCGAACTACGTCGCGGGCCTGCCCTGGTGCGCCTACAGCCTGGCCCTGGTCGACGGCGACGGCCCGGCCGTGGGCGTCGTCGCCGACCCGGGCCGCGGGCAGATCTACGCCGCCGCCCGCGGGCGCGGCTTCCGGGCCAACGGCGTGCCGGTGCCGTCGCGGTGCACCGCCCGGGTCGCCGGGTCGCTGATCTGCGCCGAGGACCCCGACCCCGGGTTCGTCGAACGCGCCCGCGCCGCGCACGTCGGCGTGCGGGTGCTCGGCTCGGCCGCGCTGGCGATCACCCAGGTCGCGCTGGGCAACGCCGTCGCCGCGGTGCTGACCCGCTACCACGAGTGGGACGTCGCCGGGGCGCTCTGCCTGGCCACCGAGGCCGGCGCGCTGGTGCTGGGCCGCGACGGCCGGTCGACGCCGCTGCCCGAGGGCGGGCTGCTCGTCGCCGCGCCGCAGGTCGCCGCCGAGGTCGGGGCGCTCTGGCGGGGCTGAGCCCGGTGCGGGGCGGCGCGGCCCGGTGCGGTCCGGTCCGGTCCGGGCGCCGTCAGACGGTGCCGGTGCGGGCCCGGCGGCGGCGCAGCCACACGTACAGCGGCCCGAGGAGCACCCAGCCGCCCGCGATCAGCCCGGCGACCGGGAGGATCCCGTCGACGGCGGTGCGGCCCGCGACGCGCACGTGCGTCGGGTCGGCGGTGTCGTACTCGACGTAGATGTTCTCGCCCGGGGTGAGCCCGACCGGGTACGAGATGCCCGCGGCCGGGGTCTGCAGCCGGCCGTCGTCGTCGACGAACCTGACCAGGGTGCGCCAGTAGTCCGAGCCGTCGAGGACGGTCGCGGCGGTGGTGCCGCGGTTGCCGTCGATCGCCGCGTCCTCCAGGAACGCACCGCCCAGGGCCACCAGCGCGACCAGCGTCCACGCCAGTGCGACGGCCAGGACGATCTCGGGCAGGTGGTACCGCGTCCGGCCGATGAGACGGGCCGCCACGGCCGAGGTCTCGGTCAGCACATCGCCGGTGGGACGGCCGCTCGGACTGGTCACGGGACCCGATTCTAGGAGCGCTCCGGCACCCGGGTGTGTCCGGTGCCTCCCACCCTGGCGCCCGCCCCGGCCGAGGAAGTTGCCTACTCTCGAAGGGTGACCGTCGCACCGGCCAGCACCGCGTTGCGCGTCCGGACACGCCCGCTGCGGCTCGACGGGCGGCTGCTGGACGTGCTGCCCGCCGACGCCGGGGCGCTGTCCTGGGTGCGCGACGGCGAGGGCGTGGTCGGCTGGGGCGAGGTCGCGCGGTTCACCGCGTCGGGACCCGAGCGCTTCGCCGAGGCCGACCGCTGGTGGCGCCGCGTGGTCGACCGGCTCGACGCCGGCGCCGGCTACGACGACGTCCGCCTCCCCGGTACCGGCGCCCTCGCGTTCGCCTCGTTCACCTTCGCCGACGGCTGCCCGGGCTCGGTGCTCGTCGTGCCGCAGGTGATCGTCGGGCGGCGCGGGCACCGCGCCTGGATCACCGAGATCACCCCCGCCGACGCCCCGGAGACCCCGGGCAGGCTGCCGGTCCCGTCGCCGGTGCGCCCGAGCGGACGGCTGCGCTACGCCGACGGCCAGGTGTCCGCGCACCGGTACCGGGCCGCCGTCGCCGCGGCGGTCGGGCGGATGCGCGACGGGGAGCTGGAGAAGGTGGTGCTCGCGCACGACCTGCTCGCCGTCGCCGACCGCCCGCTGGACCCCCGGTTCCTGCTCCGCGGGCTCGCCCGGCGCTACCCGACGTGCTGGAGCTACGCCGTCGACGGCCTGGTCGGCGCCACCCCCGAGCTGCTGTTGCGGCTGCGTGGGCGGACCGTGGAGTCGCGGGTGCTGGCGGGCACGATGTGGCCCGGCTCCGGACCGGACGGCGACACCGCGGGCGCGCTGATCGGCTCGTCGAAGGACCGCCGCGAGCACGCCTACGCCGTGGACTCCCTCGCTGCGTCGCTGCGCCCGCTGGTGGCCGAGCTGCACGTGCCGGACGCGCCGTCCGTGCTGACCCTGCCGAACGTGTCGCACCTGTCCAGCGACGTGCACGCCCGCCTCGACCCGGCCCGGCCTGCATCGCTGCTGACGCTGATCGGAGCGGTGCACCCGACGGCCGCCGTCGGCGGCACCCCGACCCCGGACGCGACGGCGCTGATCTCCGAGATCGAGGGTCTCGACCGCAGCCGCTACGCGGGCCCGGTCGGCTGGGTCGACGCCGAGGGCGCGGGCGAGATGGGCATCGCGCTGCGCTGTGCCGAGCTGCAGGGACGCACGGCGCGGCTGTTCGCCGGGTGCGGGATCGTCGCCGACTCCGAGCCCGACGGCGAGGTGCGCGAGGCCGCCGCCAAGATGCGCGCGGTCCGCGAGTCCCTGGAGGGCTGAGCCGCCGGGCCCCTCACCCGTCCAGGGCGGCGGCGACGGCGGCCCGCAGCGCAGCGTGGGTGTCGCGCAGCCCGTCGCGGGTCGCGGCGACACGGACCAGCCTGCGTCCGGAACCGGGGCGCGCGGCGAGCTCGGTCGGGTCCCCGGACCAGTCGGCCGCGGACCAGCCCGCCGCCCGGGCCAGGCCGAGCAGGTCGGCGCCGACCGGGGTGCCGAACACCCGCTCGAACGCGTGGGCGTGCTCGTCGGCGCCCTGTTCGAGCAGCGAGAAGATGCCCCCGCCGTCGTCGTCGAGGACGACGGCGGTGAGATCCGGGACCGGCTCGGCGGGCCCGGCCAGCATCCCGGTCGTGTCGTGCAGCAGCGTGAGGTCGCCGAGCAGCAGCGCCGTCGGGCCGTCGCGGTGGGCGAGCGTGGCGCCGACCGCGGTGGACACCGTGCCGTCGATCCCGGCCACGCCGCGGTTGGACCGCACCGTGAGACCGGTCCGCGGGGCGGCGGCGAGCGCGACGTCGCGCACCGGGTTGGACGAGCCGAGCACCAGCTGCCCGCCGTCGGGCTGGGCGGCGACGACGGCGCGGGCCAGCGCGAGCCCGGGGCGCCGGCCGTGCCGCCGCCGTCGAGCGCCCGGTCGAGCGCCGCACCCGCGGCCCGGTCGGCGGCCGCCCAGGCCCCGGTGAAGTCCGGCGGCGGGGCCAGGGCGGGCAGGGCCCCGACCGCGCGGACGGTGCCGGGGACGTCGGTCCACGGGGTGCCGTCCGGACCGGGGTCTGCGTACACCGCGACGCCCGGGTCGGCGAGCAGCCGGGCGAGGGCACGGTGCAGTGTGGGACGTCCGAGGACGACGACCTGGGCGGGGCGCAGCTCCGCGCGATCCAGCAACCAGGGTCCCGCGCGCAGCGCGTGCGCCCACCACGGCGAGGTCGGCTCCGCCACCAGCGGGGCCCCGCCGAGCAGCGCCGGGGCCGCGCCCGGTCCCCCGCTGCCGGCGACGACCAGGGTCGGCGCGGCCGGGTCGAGCGGCAGCGGCGCCGGGGTGGGCACCGGCGGGGCGACGGCCGTCCAGGGCCCGCCGTCGTCGCGGCCGGGCGCGACGGCGCCACCGAGCAGCCCGGCCGGACCGGAGCCGGGGACGGGCGGGCCGTCGTCGGGGACCAGAGGCTCGGCGTAGGGCAGGTCGAGCTGCACCGGCCCGGGCCCGCCCGCACCGGCCCCGGTCGCGGCGGCCAGCACCCGCACGAGCGCCGCCCGCCAGCGCTGCGCGTCGGCGTCCGTGGCGTGGGGAGGCGGGGTGGCCAGGACCGCGGACCGGCGGACCGCACCGCCGAACAGCCCGGTCTGCTCGATCGTCTGGCTGGCCCCGGTGCCGACGAGCTCCGGCGGGCGGTCGGCCGCGAGCACCAGCAGCGGGACCCCGGAGTGCGACGCCTCCAGCACCGCCGGGTGCAGGTTCGCCACCGCCGTCCCGCTGGTGACCGCGACCGGCACCGGTCGGCCCGAGGCGAGCGCCAGACCGAGCGCGAGGAAGCCCGCGGTGCGCTCGTCGATGCGCACGTGCAGCCGCAGCAGGCCGAGGGTCTCGGCCCGGGCCAGCGCGAACGCGAGCGGGGCGTTGCGCGAGCCGGGGCAGAGCACCGCGTCGGCGACGCCGTTGCGCACGAGCTCGTCGACGATCACCCGGGCCTGGGCGGTGGAACCGTTCACGGTCACCAGCCTAGGAAACGTGATGATCGCCGCCCGCGCGGTCCGGAAGCTCTGCGGCCCGGGGTTCGTTGATGGTTCATGGATCTGCATCCGACCGGAAGGAATCCGACCGTGAGCTCCCCGCTCCGTGCCGACAGCCCCCTGCTCGCGCCCGCCCGGGTCGGTGACGTGCCCGTCGCCAACCGGGTCTGGATGGCGCCGCTGACCCGCAACCGCGCCGACGCCGACGGGACCCCCAACGCCCTGCAGGCGACCTACTACGCCCAGCGCGCCGGAGCCGGCCTGATCGTCGCCGAGGGCAGCCAGCCCTCCGCCGTCGGGCAGGGCTACCCGAACACCCCGGGGGTGTACACCGACGCCCACCGCGCCGGCTGGGCACGGATCGCCGAGGCCGTGCACGACGCCGGCGGGCGCATCGTCGTCCAGCTGATGCACGCCGGGCGCATCTCCCACACCGACAACAACGGGGGCGCCACCCCGGTCTCCTCGACCGCGACCCCGGCCGCGGGCCAGATCTTCACCGCCACCGGCCCGCAGGACCACGCGACGCCGCGGCCGCTGGCGACCGAGGAGATCCCCGGCATCGTGGGCGAGTACGCCGACGCCGCCCGCCTCGCCGTCGACGCCGGACTCGACGGCGTGGAGCTGCACGCCGCGAACGGCTACCTGCTCCACCAGTTCCTCGCCGACGGGGTCAACGACCGCACCGACGGCTACGGCGGCTCGGCCGAGAACCGGGCGCGCATCGTCGTCGAGACGGCGCGGGCGACCGTGGAGGCGATCGGCGCCGGACGCACCGGCATCCGGATCTCCCCCGGCCACCCGTTCAACGACATCTCCGAGACCGACCTGTCGGTCTACGAGGCGCTCGTCGCGCAGCTGGCCGAGCTGGACCTGGCCTACCTGCACGTGATCGCCGAGGCCGACGACCCGATCGTCGCCAAGCTGCGCGCGATCTGGCCGAACACCTTCGTGCTCAACACCGGCTTCGGCACCGAGTCCGACCGCGACGGGCTGGAGCGCCTGCTCGCCGACGGGGTCGCCGACGCCGTCACGGTGGGCCGCCCGTTCCTGGCCAACCCCGACCTCGTCGCGCGCTGGAGCGCCGGGGCGGAGCTGAACGAGCCCGACCAGGCCACGTTCTACGGCGGCGGCGCCGAGGGCTACACCGACTACCCCACCCTCTGACCCGCCCCGGTCAGGGCCGCAGGTACTCGAACGGGGTGGCCGCGGTGGCGCCGGGCAGGCGCGCCGCGGTCACCTCGGCCGTCTCCCTCAGGAAGCCGGCGGGGTCGGTCGCCGGGCCGCCGCCCAGACCGTCGAGATAGGTGCGGTGCGCCGACAGCGACGCGACGGCGGCGTCGAGGTGGTCGGAGATGTCGACGGCGTGCCGCGACGCCGGTGACGCGGCGGCCGCGATCCCGGTGACACCGTCCCAGGCCGGGCCGGTGCCGGGGAACAACCAGCGGTTGGCCGCGTCACGGACGGCGTCGACCGTCGCCCGCCCGACCGCGACGTGGTCGGCGTGGTTCAGCGACTCCCCGGCGTCCCAGAACTCCCGGAGGTTGCCGGTGACCACGAGCTGCGGCCGGTGCCGGCGGATCGCGGCGGCGATGTCGCGGCGCAGCGCGACGGAGTACTCGACGAGCCCGTCGGGGTGGTCGAGGAACGCGCACGACGTGACACCGACGGCAGCGCACGCCGCCCGCTGCTCGGCCTCGCGCACCGGACCGCACTCGGCGGGATCGAGCCCGTCGATCCCGGCCTCCCCACGGGTGACCAGCAGGTAGGAGACCTCGCGGCCCTGCGCGGTCCACCGCGCCACGGCACCGGACCCGCCGTACTCCATGTCGTCGGGATGGGCGACCACGACCAGCGCGCGGTCGAACGTCTCGGGCAGCGGCTGCAGGTCGGCCATGCCGGGAGTGTGCCGTCCCCCGTGCCGCCGGTGGCGCCGGAGGACGTCACGGTCGGCTCACGGGTGCGGGCGCAACCGGTGAATCGATCACCCGGAAGCAGTACCTTCTCCCGACGACCACCAGTCTCGTCGACGGGGAGAGACCGTGTCCGACACGCACGCAGGCGCCACCGCGCCGGGACCGTCGACGCCCCCCGCATCCGACCGGCCGCACACGCCGATCGCGAAGGTCGTCGCGGGGAGCATGCTGGGCACGACCGTCGAGTGGTACGACTACTTCCTCTACGGCGTCGCCGCCGCCCTGGTGTTCCCGGCGGTGTTCTTCCCCGAGTCCGACGGCGCGACCGGGACCCTGCTCTCGCTCGGCACGTTCGCGGTCGGGTTCATCGCGCGCCCGGTGGGCGGCCTGGTCTTCGGCCACTACGGCGACAAGATCGGCCGCAAGAAGCTGCTGGTCCTGTCGCTGCTGATGATGGGCGCCTCGACGTTCGCGATCGGCCTGCTGCCGGCCTACGCCACGATCGGGATCGCCGCGCCGCTGCTGCTCGTCGTGCTGCGGCTGATCCAGGGCTTCGCGCTGGGCGGTGAGTGGGGCGGCGCGGTCCTCATCGTCTCCGAGCACGGGAAGCCCGAGCACCGTGGGTTCTGGGCGAGCTGGCCGCAGGCCGGTGCCCCGGCCGGTCAGCTGCTGGCCAACGGTCTGCTCGCGATCATGGCGCTGGTGCAGTCCGAGGAGGCGTTCCTGGCCTGGGGCTGGCGGATCCCGTTCCTGCTGTCCGCGGTGCTGGTCCTGATCGGCCTCTACGTCCGCCTCGCCGTCGAGGAGTCCCCGGTCTTCCGGGAGGCGCAGGCCAGGGCCGCCGCGCGGGCCGCGGCCGGCGAGAAGGACACCATGCCGATCCTGGACGTCCTGCGGCTCTACCCGCGCGAGGTCCTCACCGCGATGGGCGCCCGGTTCGCCGAGAACGTCTCGTACTACATCTTCACGATCGTCATCTCGACGTACGTGAAGGAGCAGTTCGGGCTGCCGTCGTCGTTCGTGCTGGGCGCGGTGCTGATCGGTGCCGCGGTGCACCTGGTGACCACCCCCATGTGGGGTGCGGTCTCCGACCGGGTCGGCCGCAAGCCGGTCTACCTGTTCGGCGCCGCCGGCGTCGGCGTCTGGGCGTTCGTGTTCTTCTTCCTGGTGGACACGCAGAGCTTCGCCCTCACCGCCGTCGCGGTGACGGTCGGGCTGGTGCTGCACGGCGCGATGTACGGCCCGCAGGCGGCGTTCCTGTCCGAGCTGTTCGGCACCAAGGTGCGCTACTCGGGCATCTCGATCGGCTACCAGCTGGCGTCGGTGTTCGCGGGCGGCCTGGCCCCGCTGATCGCGGCGTCGCTGCTGGTCGCGACGGGTACCGGCTACTCGATCGCGGTGTACATCGCGGTCGCGTCGGTGGTCACGATCATCGCCGTGGCGAGCTACTCGGAGACCCGTACCCGGCGCCTCGACGAGGACGACGCACTGACCAGGACCTGATCCGGTACGTACCACCCGAACCGCGCCGCGGTCCGGCGGAACGCCTCCCGGGGGCGTAGAACGGGTGCGACCCGTCGATCACCCCCGGGAGGCCGGACCCGTGCCGCGCACCGACTTCACGATCAGCACCCCCGACGGCGACGCCGCCGCCACCCTGCACACCCCCGACGGCGACGGCCCGTGGCCGGGCGTGCTCCTCTACCCCGACGCCGGCGGAGTCCGGACGGCCATCCACGACATGGCCGCGCACCTGGCGTCGCTCGGCTACGCGGTGCTGCTGCCCGACGTCTACCACCGGCACGGCGACTGGGCCCCGTTCGACTTCGCCACCGTGTTCTCCGACCAGCCCGAGCGGGCCCGGCTGATGGGGATGGTGAGGTCGCTGACGCCCGAGTTCGTCGCCGTCGACGCCGAGGCGTGGGTGACCGCGCTGCTGGAGCGGTCCGAGGTCGGCGGCAGGGCGGTCGGCACCACCGGCTACTGCATGGGCGGGGTGATGAGCCTGCGCACCGCCGCGACGCAGCCGGAGCGGGTCGCGGCCGCGGCGTCGTTCCACGGGGGCAACCTCGCCACCGACGACCCGGCCAGCGTGCACCGGCTCGCCGACCGCATCCGGGCCGAGGTGTACGTGGCCGGCGCCACCGACGACGACTCCTTCCCCGACGAGCAGAAGCAGCGCCTCGGCGACGCGCTGTCCGCGGCCGGGGTGTCGGCGACCCTGGAGACCTATCCGGCGGCGCACGGTTTCGCGGTGCCGGACGCCCCCACCCACGACGACGACGCCGAACAGCGGCACTGGGACGCCCTGCACCGGCTCTTCGGGGCGAACCTGTAGGGGTAGCGTCTGCGCTCGAGATGAGCGCGACCCTTCACGTGACGGGCCTGGCCGCCGGCCACGGCGACCGACCCCTGTTCTCCGGGCTGGACCTCGTCGTCGCGCCCGGCGACGTCATCGGGCTGGTCGGTGCCAACGGCGCCGGCAAGTCCACCCTGCTGACGGTGCTGGCCGGCTCGCGGCCCCCGGACGACGGGTCGCTGACCCTCGCCCCGCCCGACGCGACCGTCGGGCACCTGCCGCAGGAGCCCGACCGGCGTCCCGGGGAGACGGTCGCCGGGTTCCTGGCGCGCCGGACCGGCGTCGCCGACGCACAGGCGACGATGGACGCCGAGGCGGAGGGGCTGGCGTCGGGCACCCCCGGCGCCGACGACCGCTACGCCGCCGCGCTGGACCGCTGGCTGGCCCTCGGCGGCGCGGACCTCGACGAGCGCTCCGGCGAGGTGCTGCGCGAGGTCGGGCTCGCGGTCGGCCCGGACGCCCCGATGACCGGGCTGTCCGGCGGGCAGGCGGCGCGGGCGAACCTCGCAGCGCTGCTGCTGTCCCGCTACGACCTGCTGCTGCTCGACGAGCCCACCAACGACCTCGACCTCGACGGCCTGGAGCGGCTGGAGCGGTTCGTGGGCGGCCTCGCCCGGCAGGGCACGCCGACGGTGCTGGTCAGCCACGACCGGGAGTTCCTGGCGCGCACGGTGAACCGGATCGTCGAGCTGGACCTGGTCCAGCAGCGGATCGACGTCTACGACGGCGGCTACGAGTCCTACCTCGCCGAGCGCGAGGTCGCCCGCCGGCACGCCCGCGAGGACTACGAGGAGTACGCCGACAAGCTGGGTGGCCTCAAGCAGCGCGCGGTCATGCAGCGCAACTGGATGGCCCAGGGCGTGCGCAACGCCCGGCGCAAGACGAAGGACCCGGACAAGAACGTCCGCGCGCAGCGCCAGGAGTCCAGCGAGAAGCAGGCCGCGAAGGCCCGGCAGACCGAGCGGGCGATCGAGCGGCTGGAGGTCGTGGAGGAGCCCCGCAAGGAGTGGGAGCTGCGGATGGAGATCGCCTCCGCACCCCGGTCCGGGTCGGTCGTCGCGCGGGCCGACGCCGCCGCCGTGCGGCGCGGGGACTTCGCGTTCGGTCCCGCGACGGTGCAGGTGGGCTGGGCGGACCGGGTCGTCGTCACCGGCGCGAACGGGGCGGGCAAGTCGACGCTGCTCGGGCTGCTGCTCGGCCGGATCACCCCGGACTCGGGCTCGGCGGGGCTCGGGTCGGGGGTGCTGGTCGGCGAGATCGACCAGGCCCGCGGCGCCTTCCTCGGGGACGCGACGCTGCTGCGCGCGTTCGGCGAGCAGGTGCCCGACTGGCCCGAGTCCGAGGTGCGGACGCTGCTCGCGAAGTTCTCCCTCGGCGCGGACCAGGTGCTGCGGACGGCGTCGTCGCTCTCGCCGGGCGAGCGGACCCGCGCCGCGCTGGCGCTGCTGCAGGCGCGCGGGGTGAACCTGCTGGTGCTCGACGAGCCGACCAACCACCTCGACCTGCCCGCCATCGAGCAGCTGGAGCAGGCGGTCGAGGACTTCGACGGGACCGTCCTGCTGGTGACCCACGACCGGCGGATGCTCGACACGGTGCGCGCCACCCGCCGCTGGGACGTCCGCGACGGGACCGTCACCGAGCTGTGAGACGGGCGTGGCCCCACCGGATGTCCGGCGGGGCCACGCAGTGCGTCGGGTGGGTCAGGCCTGGACGGTGTCCGGGGCCTCGGGCTGCTCGACGATCGCGAAGCGCAGCTCCTGCTCGCCCTGCTCGGTCGCCACGGGCTGGACGTCGAGCACCTTGTCGTCCAGGAGCTCCGCCGCGGCCGGCTCGAGGAACACGGTGATGCCCTCCCCGCGCAGCACGGTGTCCTGCGCGTCGGCCTCCTGCGCGAGGGCCAGTTCGAGGCCCTGCGCCGGGTCGGTCGCGGAGATGCGCAGGCCGCCGTCGTCGGGCAGTTCCGCGTCGGTGCTCAGGGTCTTGATCGCCTCGGCGGCGTTCTCGGTGATCGCCAACATCGTCCCCACCGTACGGGCGCACGCGCACACGTCCACCGCGCCGGCCCGTCCGCGTCCCCTGTCGGGTGGTCCGTGGCGCCGTGCCCTCCGCACATGCCGCACTGTGACACCCGTCACCCCCACCGACGACGACGGCCCGGTGCCCCTCACGGAGAGGGGCGCCGGGCCGTGGCGCGCGGGGTGCGGATCAGCCGAAGTCGTCGGGGTCCGGGCCGATGCGCTCGCCGGTGTGGAGCTTCTCGACGGCGGCGATGTCGTCCTCGCTCAGGGCGAAGTCGAAGATCTCGGAGTTCTCCTTGATCCGCTCCGGGTTGTTCGACTTGGGGAACACGATGTTCCCGAGCTGGATGTGCCAGCGGAGCACGACCTGCGCGGCGGACTTGCCGACCCGCTCGGCGATCTCCTTCAGCTCGGGCGCGTCGAGCAGGCCCTTGCCCTGGCCGATCGGGCTCCACGCCTCCAGCGCGATGTCGTGCTGCTGGAGGTACTCGCGGAGCTCGCGCTGCACCAGGTGCGGGTGGAACTCGATCTGGTTGATCGCGGGGACCGTGGAGGTCTCCGCCGCGAGCCGGTCGAGGTGGCCGGGCTGGAAGTTCGAGACGCCGATCGACAGCGCCTTGCCCGCCTTCTGCGCGTCCTCGAGGCCCTGCCAGGTCTCGACGTAGCGGTTCTCCTTCGGACGCGGCCAGTGGATGAGGTACAGGTCCACGTGGTCGAGGCCGAGCTTGGTGAGGCTCTCGTCGAGCCTGCTGACCGCGGACTCCCGGCCGTGCCCGTCGTTGTTCAGCTTGGTGGTGATCCACAGTTCGTCGCGCGGGATGCCGGAGTCGGCGATGGCCTTGCCGACGCCCTCCTCGTTGCCGTACATCTGCGCGGTGTCGATGTGGCGGTAGCCGACGTCGAGGGCCGCCCTGACCTTCTCCGCGGTGTCACCGGGCTCGATCTGGAAGACGCCGAAGCCGAGCTGGGGGATCTCGCGGCCGTCGTTCAGCTTGATCGTGGGAACAGTCATGGCCCTCGGCTACCCGGGCCGTTGCGCGCTCATGCGACCCCGTGGGATCGGTCTCCGGCGGGAATACCCCGCGGGCTCAGCCCCAGACGCGCGCGATCTCGGCGGCGACGTCCGCCGCCTGCGCCCGGCCGGCCCGCGCCGACGCGGGGCGCCGCGCCGGGTCGAGCATGTTGCGCCCGAACGCCCGGCGCGACCGCCGGTCCGGTTCGACGACCGCGACCCGGGCCAGCGCACCGAGCGCCTCGGCCTGCACCCGCGGCGCCGCGGCACCGCCGAGCCCGCCGGACAGCGGCGCGAGGACGACGACACGGCCGTAGCCGGCGGCGAGGTCGGCGTTGGCCATCGAGCGGACCCCGCCGTCGATCCACCGGGTGCCCGCGGCCGTGACCGGCGGCCACACACCGGGCACCGCGCAGCTGGCGGCGACCGCGGTGGCGAGCTCGACGCCGTCGTCGCGGCCGAAGACCCGGAACCCGCCGGTGTGCGCGTCGACGGCGGTGACCCGCAGGTCGCGGTCGGCGGGCCAGTCCGCGCCGTCGAGCCGCGAGCGGATCACCGCGATCCGCTCGGCCTCGTCGACCGTGTCGGTGTCGAGGGCGAGGCGGCCGATCCGGGCCCGGACCCGGGTCGCGTCGCGCGGTCCGGAGAGCGCGGCGACGCCGTAGCGGACCGCGAGCCGCAGCCCGAGGGTCGCGGCGATCTCCCCGGACGGCGGGGTGAGCTGGGTCGCGGCGAGGGCGGCCGGGTCACGCCCGACGGCCAGGTTGGTGCCCACCACCGACCCCGCCGAGGTCCCGACGACGAGGTCGGCGTCGCGCAGGTCGACGCCGTCGGCGAGGAGCCCGGCCAGCAGTCCGTACATCCAGGCGATGCCGGTCAGCCCGCCGCCGCCCAGCACCAGTGCCCGTCGGTCGTCGGCCATGGGTCCTCCTCGTCGGCGTCCTGCACGATCACCACGGGCGAGGGGTCCGGTGCCGGATCCGGCACCGGACCCCTCGCCGCCGGCGATCACCCTCGCAGGGCGCGGTAGGCGATCTGGGCCAGGTGCACCGGTTCCCGTTCCCCGGCCTGGCGGACCTGGGTGCGGCAGGAGTAGCCGTCGGCGAGCAGGTCCACGGACTCGTCGGCGGCGCGCAGCGCGGGCAGCAGGGCCCGCTCGGCGCACGCCATCGACACGTCGTAGTGGCCGTCCTCGAACCCGAAGTTGCCGGCCAGGCCGCAGCAGCCGGAGTCGAGCACGGTGGCGTCGACGCCGAGCGCGGCGAGCACCGCGCGGTCGGGCTCGGAGCCCAGTTCGGCGTGCTGGTGGCAGTGGATCTGCACCAGCGCGGCACCGTTCCCGGTCCCCGCGACGGCCGACAGCTCGTCGGCGTGCCGGGCCAGGAGCTCGGCGAAGGTCGACACCTGCCGCGCCAGCAGCGGCACCCGCGGGTCGTCGGGCAGCAGCTCCGCGGCGTCGCTGCGCAGCGCGGCGGTGCAGGACGGCTCCAGCCCGACGACCGGGATGCCGGCGTCGAGCGCCGGGCCGATCGCGCGCAGGCTGCGCGCCAGCACCCGGCGGGCCGCGGTGACCTGGCCGGTGGAGGTCCAGGTCAGGCCGCAGCACACGTTCTTCGGGGGCAGCTCGACCCGGTACCCGAGCCCGGTGAGGACCGCGACGGCGTCGGCCGCGATCTCCGGGTCGAAGTGGTCGGTGAAGGTGTCGGTCCACAGCAGCAGCGGGCCGCGGCTGCCGGGGGCGACGCCGAGGTCCGGCACCGTCGACATCGGCAGCCCGCGGGCGGCACGGGCGGTGTAGGTCTCCCGGGCGATCGGCGGGATGGCGCGACGGGCGTCGATACCGCCCGCCTTCTTCGCGACCTTCGCCAGCAGCGGCACCTGCGCGAGCCGGTTCAGCCCGTCGACGGCGGCGGCGGGCAGCACCCCGACCGCGCGCAGCCAGCGCGGGAGCGCGCCCATCGAGTAGTGCGCGCGCGGGCGCAGCTTCCGGTGGTAGCGGTTCGCGAGGAACTCGGTCTTGTACGAGGCCATGTCCACCCCGACCGGGCAGTCGGACTTGCAGCCCTTGCAGGACAGGCACAGGTCGAGGGACTCGGCGACCTCGTCGGACTGCCAGCCGTCGGTGATGATCTCGCCGTTCGCCATCTCGAACAGCAGCCGGGCGCGTCCGCGGGTGGAGTGCTTCTCCTCCTTGGTCACGTTCCAGCTGGGGCACATGACGCCCGATCCGGTGTCGACGGCGCACTTGCCGACGCCCAGGCAGCGGCGGGTGGCCCGGTGGAAGGAGCCGCGGTCGTGGCCGAAGGCCAGCTTCGGCTCATCGGGCATGGTCGGCATGCCGAGCTGGACGCGCAGGTTCTCGTCCATCGTCGCCGGGCGCACGACGCGGCCGGGGTTCATCCGGTCGTCCGGGTCCCAGATCCCCTTGAAGTCCTCGAACGCGGAGATGATCTGCGGCGGGTACATCCGCGGGAGCAGCTCGGCGCGGGCCTGGCCGTCGCCGTGCTCACCGGACAGCGACCCGCCGTGCGCGACGACGAGGTCCGCGGCCGCGGTCATGAAGTCCCGGAAGTTCTGCACGCCGGGCTTGGTGAGCAGGTCGAAGTCGATCCGGACGTGCAGGCAGCCGTCGCCGAAGTGGCCGTAGTAGATGCCCTTGCGGCCGTGGTCCTCCAGCACCTTGTCGAACTCGCGCAGGTAGGCGCCGAAGCGCTCGGGCGGGACGGCGGCGTCCTCCCAGCCGGGCCAGGCCTCGCCGCCCTCGGGCGAGCGGGTCAGCAGGCCCGCACCCTCCTCGCGGATCTTCCACAGCGCGGCCATCCGGGCCGGCTCGCCGACGACGACCGCACCGGTCGTGTAGGCCTTCATGGCGTCGGCGACGGCCTGCGCGGCCGCCTCGGCCTCGGCGCGGGTGGCCCCGCCGGTCTCGACGTAGAGCCAGCCCTTGCCCTCGGGGAGCATCCGGCTCGTCGTCTCGTTCGGGCGCAGGGCGCGCAGCGAGGCGATCAGCCCGGCGTCCATGCCCTCGATCGTCAGCGGCGAGTGCTCGCGGACGATCATCACGTTGTCCGCGGCGTGGTAGGCGTCGGGGAAGCCGAGCACGGCCAGCGCCCGCGCGGGCGGGGACTCGACGAGGTCGACGGTCGCGGACAGGATCGTCGCGCAGGTGCCCTCGGTGCCGACCAGCGCCTTGGCGAGGTTCACGTTGCCCGGGACGAGCTGGTCGAGGTTGTAGCCCGACACCCGCCGGGTCAGCTCGGGCACGTGCTTCTCGACGTCGTCGGCGACCCGCGCGCCCAGCGCACGCAGCGCGTCCGGGATCGCGCCGGTCTCGGTGCCGTCGCCGCCCAGCACGAGCCGCTCGCCGCGGTAGGTGAGGACCTCCAGCGATGCGACGTTGTCGACGGTCTTGCCCCAGGCCACCGAGTGCGAGCCGCAGGCGTTGTTGCCGATCATCCCGCCGATCGAGCAGCGGTTGTGCGTCGACGGGTCCGGGCCGAACGTCAGGCCGTGCGGCTTGCCGGCGTCGCGCACGGCGTCGCAGACGGCGCCGGGCTGCACGGTCGCGGTCCGGGCGTCGGGGTCCACGGACAGGATCGCGTCCATGTGCGTGCGGAAGTCCATCGCGACCGCGGTGTTGACGGCCTGGCCCGCGATGGAGGTGCGCGACCCGACCGGCAGCACCGGCACGTCGTGGGTGCGGCACACGGCGACGGCGGCCTCGACGTCGGCGGCGTCGCGCGGGCAGATCACGCCGATCGGGACGCCCCGGTAGTTCGAGGCGTCCGCCGACCACATCGCGCGGCTGCCCGCGTCGAACCGGACCTCACCGCCGATGGCGGCACGCAGATCGTTCTCCAGGGCGCGGTACGCGGTGGTCGAACGCGATCCGCCTTCGCTCCTCGCGGTGGTGGGACGCGCGGCGCTGTCGGTGGTCACGGGGCTCCTCTCGGCGCAGACTCCGGCACCTGCGACGGCCCCGGGCTGGGAGATGACGCTACCCCGCGGTCCCCGGGCCCCTCCCGTCGACGGGAGCGCGGTTGCGGTGATCCGGATCGCCTCGGCACGCTGCGTGGATGCCCCGTGACGAGCTCGCCGACACCGTGGTGCGCACCTGGGGCGCGGCCGGGGCCGGCCGGCCGGCCGCGTCGGACGCCGACGACGACACCGGGTGGCCCGGCCCGGGCCCCGCGCTGGCCGTGGCCCGGCGGCTGGCGCCGCTCGTCGCGGAGTGAGTCCTTAGGCTTCGGCCATGACCGTCTCCGAGACCTTCGACCCGGACGCCTGGACGCCGGTCGACGGGTTCGACTTCCGCGACATCACCTACCACCGCGCCCGCGCCACCGGGGCCGTGCGGATCGCGTTCGACCGTCCCGAGGTCCTCAACGCGTTCCGGCCGGGCACCGTCGACGAGCTCTACCGCGCCCTGGAGCACGCCCGGACCAGCGCCGACGTGGGCGCGGTGCTGCTGACCGGGAACGGCCCCTCCCCGAAGGACGGCAAGCGCGCCTTCTGCTCCGGCGGCGACCAGCGCATCCGTGGCCGCACCGGCTACCAGTACGCCTCCGGGGACACCGCGGAGACCGTCGAGCAGGGCCGGGCCGGGCGGCTGCACATCCTGGAGTGCCAGCGGCTGATCCGGTTCATGCCGAAGGTCGTCATCGCCGTGGTGAACGGCTGGGCCGCCGGTGGCGGGCACTCGCTGCACGCCGTCGCCGACCTCACGATCGCCTCCCGCGAGCACGCCCGCTTCAAGCAGACCGACGCCGACGTCGGCTCGTTCGACGGCGGCTACGGCTCGGCCTACCTGGCCCGCCAGGTGGGCCAGAAGTTCGCCCGGGAGATCTTCTTCCTCGGCCGCACCTACAGCGCCGAGCAGATGCACCACATGGGCGCGGTCAACGCCGTGGTCGACCACGCGGACCTGGAGACCGAGGCCCTGCAGTGGGCGTCGGAGATCAACGGCAAGTCACCGCAGGCCCAGCGGATGCTGAAGTACGCCTTCAACCTCGCCGACGACGGCCTGGTCGGCCAGCAGCTCTTCGCCGGTGAGGCGACCCGGCTGGCCTACATGACCGACGAGGCGGTGGAGGGCCGGGACTCGTTCCTGGAGAAGCGGGACCCGGACTGGTCGCCGTTCCCCTGGCACTACTAGCGGCGAGCAGCGCAGCGGCACTGACCAGCGAGAACACGACGACGTAGATCATCCGGGCAGCACCTGGGCAGCGGGAGCGTCGGCGGGCAGCGCAGACCACGCCCCGTCGACGGCCCGCCGGGTCCGGTCCTCGGAGTCCGGCATTAAGTGGCCGTAAGTCGTCAGCGCCAGCGTCGCGTCCTCGTGGCCCAGGCGCTCGGCGACGGCCAGCACGCTCTCACCGGCGGCGAGCAGTACCGAGGCGTAGTGGTGGCGCAGGTCGTGACTCGTCGTCCCGTCCGGTAGACCGGCCCGCCGGACCCCGGGGCCGAACACGTCCCTACTGACGTACTCCTGGAGCAGCGGCCTGCCCTCGGCGGTGTGGAAGATCAGACCGTCGGGGGCAGCCGGATGCTCCGCCAGGTGCTCGGCCAGCGCCTCGGCCACGACGGTCGGCAGCGGAACCGTGCGGCGGCTCCGCGGGGTCTTCGGCGGGACCCGCTCACGGGAGCGCCGGTCGATCTGGTGCTCGACGCGCACGGTGCGCCGCAGGAAGTCGACGTCCTGCGCCCGCAGCGCCAGCAGCTCGCCGATGCGCAGCCCGAGGCCGGCCTGGGTGATGATCAGCGCGCGATGCCGGACGACGACGGCGTCGGCCAGGGCGCGCACCTGCTCAACGGTCAGCGGGACAACGCGGTCCTGCTCGTGGCGGGGCAGGGTGATCCGGACGAACGGACTGCGCGCGATGCGGTGGTCGTCGACGGCCGCACGGAACACCGACCGCAGGAACTTGACCAGGGCGCGCAACGTCGAGGGCGCCATGTGCGCGGCGCGGTCGGTGACCCACGCCTGCACGTCGGACGGCCGGACCGCGGTGAGCCGTCGAGCGCCGAGTTCGGTGCCGTCGACGTGGTTGCGGACGTAGCCAAGGGTCCGCTCCAGCGTCCCGGCCTTGTACGGGCGGGTCGCGATGTAGGCGCGGGCGGCCTCGGCGACCGTGGTGCGGTCGGTCAGGTCCACCCACTGGCCCCGCTGGCCGGCGGCCTCGAGCTCGGTCAGACGGCGCTTCGCGATCGCCTTGACGTCGTAGGTCCCGCCGTCCCGTTCCCGCCCGTCGACACGGATCTTGACCTGCCAACGTTTGCCCTTGCCGCGGCGGGCAGGGTCACGCCACCTGTCCCGTATGTAGCCCATGTCAGCCCTCCCCGGGCAAGGGGACCTGCAGATCCAAGGCCCGTTTCTGCACATCCGCAGGTAACGAGGGGACCGTGAGGCCGGAACGTTGAATCGCGGTCAGGTTCTCGGCGATCACGCGCAGGACGCGGCGGTCCTTATCAGCGAGGTCGTCAGGCGAGTCGGCGGACGCGGCAGGTCCGGCGCCGCTGGCGAAGAAACTTTGCTCGGCCTGGTTACGGCGAATCTGCTCGATCGCGCCCGCCAGTTCGTACAAGCGGCCGAACGTCGGCGCGATCCGGAGCCACCAGACTCCAGGATCCTCCGTCAACGGCGCGCGGCCACCCATCCACAGGAGCGCATCCCAGGGGTTCACGGCCTGCTGGTCTGCCACCGGCGTCGGTGTGCCTTCCTCAACGTCGGCGAGCAGCCAGATCGGCGGGACATCGAGCGCAAGTGACAGGGCGAGAAGGTCGCCAACCGAAACCGACTCGCGGTTCAAGTTCTCCAGCTTGACGACGGTCGACCTACTCCAGCCGGGTCGGTACTGCGACACGCGTTCGCCGAGTTGAGCCTGGTTCAGGCCGGAGGACTTCCGCAGCGCGGCGACGCGCTCGGCGATCACTCGTGTTATTGGGTCGGCCCTGACAGTGCCGCTCGACTTCGGGGCAGGGGTCACGGTGGCACACTCTAGGGCTCGCTTGACTCTCCGGGCAACCCCGGGCATCGTAAGGGTCATCGTGGAACAGGAAAGTTCTACCGTGACTCTTGGAGTCGACAGATGCAGACGTCCCCAGACCTGATGAAGCCGGACGCAGTCTCGACTGAGGTGCTGCTGGTGTCCGTCAAGACACTGGCTAACTGGCGATCCCAGCGAATCGGTCCGCCGTACCTGAAGATCAACGGCACGGTGCGCTACTCCCGAAAGGCCGTCGAGGAGTGGCTTGCTGCGCAGCCTCGATTTGAGGGGGGCGACGCGGCGTGAAAAACGAGAACGGGGGCGCCGGCCGCAACCCGGACGCCCCCGCTGGTCCGCCCGCCGCCAAGCAGCCGATCCACCCGCAGGATAGCGCCCCGCAGCAGCTTCCCGTGGTCATCGGCGATCGCCGCGATGGCCGCCGTCTCCAGAGGGCGCACGCCATTGCGGTCCCGCCAGTCGGTCGCCGCCGTATGTGGTTGTGGCTGGTCAGAAGCTGTCCTCACTGCGCGCTGACGCATGTCCACCGCGCCGGAGGCGTCGACGGTGCCGCCCGCACCGGTGGCTGCGGCCGCGACTACTTCGTGCGGGTGATCCGGACCGAGGGGCGGAGTGCGGCGTGAGCGACTCCCCCTTCGTCCGATTCCAGGACGCCATGCACGCCGCCGGGATGCCGATCAGGGTCTCCGGAGACCGGCTCGACGGGCGATGCCCCGCACACGACGACAACGCACCCTCGCTCTCGGTCCGGTACGACAGCCACGCCGGCACAGTCCTGCTGAACTGCCACGCCGGATGCCCCCCGGACGACGTCCTCAACGCGCTGGGCCTCGGCTGGAGCGACCTCTACGACGATCGACCTGACGAACCCGCACCCGTCCGTCCGGCAGTCGTCGCGACCTACGAGTACCGAGACGAGGACGGGCGCCTGCTCTACGAGAAGCAGCGCCTGCACCCCAAGTCGTTCCGACAGCGACGCCCCGACAGCGCCGGCGGGTACGAGTACCGGCTCGGTGACGTCCGCCGCGTCCTCTACCGCACCCCCGAGCTTCCGCAGGCCATCCGGGAGGGTCGGCCGATTCTCGTCCTCGAGGGGGAGAAGGACGTCGACCGCGCGGTCCGGGATCTGTCCATGCGCGCCACCTGCAACACGGAGGGGGCGGCAGGGCAGGGCCAGCGGCCGAAGTGGCGCCGCGAGTACACCGAGCAGCTCCGCGGCGCGCGGGTGCTGATCGTTGCCGACCGGGACGAGCCGGGATACGCGCACGCCCGCGCGGTTCTGGCCGAGCTGCAGGGCGTCGCCGAGTCCGTGCTGGCGTTCACGGTCCGCCCGGACTTCAAGGGGGCGGATCTGAGTGACCACCTCGACGCCGGGTTCGGTATCGACGACCTCGATCCGCTCCCGCCGACCTCTACGAACTACGAACCAAACGAACGAAACGAAGGTACGAAGAAATCCCGCGAGGGCGCACCGACGCTGCACCCCGCCGCGCTGCACGGCGTACTCGGTGACGTCGTCCGCCGCCTTGACCCGTGCACTGAGGCGGCCCCCGCAGCGGTCCTGTTCCACCTGCTCGCCATGGCAGGCGCGCTGATCGGCCCGGACCCCCACGTCCTCGTCGGCGGGAGCCAGCACCCCGCGCGGATCTGGACCCTGGTCGTGGGCCCCACCGCGGCCGGCCGCAAGGGGGAATCACGAGCTCAGGCGCTTAGATTCGTAACTTCGTCGAGTTCGTTTGATTCGTACTTCGTCGAGCAGGCGAGCGGCTTGAGTACCGGCGAAGGACTCCTGCACCGGCTCCAGTCCGACGACTCGACAGGCACCCGGATAGTGGTCACCGAAGCCGAGTTCGGGCGGACGCTCGCAGCCAGCAAGCGTGAGGGCAACACGATCAGCCACGTCCTCCGCGACCTCTGGGATACCGGCCAGGCAGCCACCATGACCAAGGGCGACCCGATCGCGGTCGATGGCGCCCACCTCGCGGTCATCGGACATGTCACGCCTCGCGAACTGCGCATCAAACTGACCGAGATCGACGTGGCCGGCGGACTCGCGAACCGATTCCTCTACTGCTGGGCGCACCGCACAAAGCTGCTCCCGGACCAGCAAGAGCCGCCCGACCTGACCGACCTCGCCGCCCAGTTCCACGACGCAATCGGATGGGCCCGTCAGCTCGGGAAGACCCGTATCCGACGGACCCCGGCGGCAGACGTCTACTGGCGCGACATCTACCTGCGCATCAACTCGCAGGAGCCCGAAGGTGTCATCGGGGAGCTCGTCGCGCGGGCCTCTGCCTACGTTCTACGGCTCGGCCTCACCTTCGCGCTGCTCGACCGAAGCCCCGACATCAAGGTGCCACACCTGCGCGCAGCCCTCGCTTGCGCCGCCTACTCGATCCGCAGCGCCCAGCACGTGTTCGGAAGCAACAGCGCGCCCGGCGACCTAGGCAAACTCGCCAACGCACTGGAAGAAGCGGGCGAGCAGGGCCTCACACGGACGGAGATGTCGCGGGTGTTCGCCCGGAACAAGTCCGCAGACCAGATCAACGCGCTCGTCGCCGAACTGGTCGAAACGGGCCAGGTATACGAAGTCGAGCAGCGCCAGGAAGGAGCCCGCGGCCGGCCGACCATCCGCACCGTCTGGCAGCCGACTCCCGAGCGTGAGGCGGACCTCGAAGAACTCCTTGACGCGTTCCCCGAAGAGCGCGGCTCTCAGAGTGCCACCCCCGACGTAGGCGCACGTAGGGCTGGCACGACTGGCACAGCTGGCACAACTGTGCCTGACCAGCGGCGATCCGACGCTAGTGGATCTTCACTGTGCTCAGTTGTGCCAGTCGTGCCAGCCAGCACGCACGGCACCACTGGTGGCACTACTGCACAGGAGGCGGCGTCCGTCTGCCTCGGGTGCGGCCGAAACGTGCCAGTCGGTGCGGACGCCTGCGCCGCCTGCTATCGAGCCGGACGAGTCGCGTGAGCGCCCGAATCGCCGACGAGGCCGGGCACCTGTGGCCACGCACGGCCCGCCGCTGCCGCGCCTGCGGGATGCCGTCCATGCTCGGCGACGTCCACCCGTCCTGCGCCGCGCTCCCCGCCGCGCAGCCCGGGCCCGACTCCGCCATCGCAACCGCCCGATCCCTGCTCGGCGCCGAAGCCCTCAACAGCCGCACCGGAACCTGGCTCGCCTCACAGGCCCCGGCCGTCAACCTCCGCGCCGTCGACGGCCGCGACCCCACCACCTGCGCCGACTGCGGCACCCCACTCAGCCCACGAGCAGTAGCAACCGGCGTCGTCCGACACCTCACCTGCTGGCGGGACTCCGGGGCGCCCCGATGAGCGGCCGGATCAACAGCGGCCTCGACCGGCTCATCCGCGCCGCGACCGCCCTCCCACCCGTCGCCGGCGCCGCATGCACCGGCCGAGCAGAACTGTTCGACGACCACCGCCACGGCGAAACCGACCACGACCAGCAGACGCGACACAGCGCAGCCCTCGACCTCTGCGACCGATGCGAGGCCATCACCGCCTGCCGCGCCGCCGCCGACCAGCTCCCCGACCCGTCCGGGGTCTGGGCCGGCGAGGTCCGCGGCCCCCGAAGGAGAACAGATGTCTGAGTACCGCATCGCGATCAGCCCCAAGGCCGCCGTCGCGTTGTCGTTCCTGATCCGCTGCGGCGCGATCAACGGCGACCACGACGCAGTCGCCCGCTACGCCCGCGCTGCCGCCGAGACAGGCGACGCAGCCGAGCTCCTCACCGGTGCCGCCCTGTTCCTGTGCAGCGTGCTCGTCGGAAGCAACAGCACCGACGACATCCGCAACCTCTGCGCCGACCTGGTCGACGCGACCGCACCGAACCAGCCCCCCACCGAACGGATCCCCGATGTCTGACGACCCCGACGACCCGCGCGAGCTCGCCGCCCGCGTCCCCCGCAACGCCCTCGCCGCCCACACCGACCGGCTCAACCGGCACGACCAGGAGACCGACCATGACGACTGACACCCGTACCGCCGCCGACCTCGAGGCCGCACTGCTCGACGGCGAGAACATCACCGCCGACCAGCTCGCCGCGGCCCGCGCCCACGACGACCACCGCCAGCTCGTCGAAGCAGCCGCCCAGAAGACAGCCCAAGCCGCCGCCGAACAGCACCGGCATGCAGCCCTCGCCCAGCTCCGCGCCGACGTCGCCGCCACCGCCAACGCGACCGACGAGATCAAGGCAGCGGCGCAGCAGGCCATCGACGCCGTCGCCCGCTTCGCCACGCTGATCGGCCGGCACTCCGACGACGTCGCCGACCTCGTCCGCCGAGCCCGAGCGGCGGGCGCCCCCCAGCACGACCCCGGCCAGGCCCTCGACGACAACGGCATCGCATGGCGCCTCGCCCTCGGCGGGTGGACCGGCGCCGGAATCCGGCTCGCCCTCGACGACGACGGCGAACGCCGAATCGCCCAGCCCGACCGCGACCACCTCATCGCCCGACTCCTCGGCGCCGCCGCCACCACCGTCCAGCTGTCCCGCCGCGTCGACATCCCCCGCGGATCCACCACCGACGAACTCACCGCGAAGATCGAGTCGCTCGACCACACCATCCGCCGGCCCGAACAGGCCGTCGTCATCCTGCAGTCCGGCAGCCGACGAGGACACCGCGCAACCGTCACCGCCGCCGAAGCCCAGCACATGATCGAACGCGGCACCGCACGCTGGCCCGACACCGCCAGCTAGCCCACCGACCGCTGTGCGCCCGGCGTCAAAGTCACCCGGTCCGGAGGAACCCTCTCGGGTCCGGCAGGGACCAACCCCGGGAACCAAGCCCCCGCACCGCGCGCGACCTCCTGCGCGGGGGGCTGCGCCGGGCGCACAGCACCACCCCCTCGAACCTGGGGGACCTCAGCCCCCGAACGACCCCGGCAGCACCCGCCACCCGGACTCGCCCCCCGTCCGTCCCCCGGCGTCGACACTCCGAGACACGCGACAGCGGAACGACACCACCACACACAGCACAACGCTCCAGCCGCAGCTCAACTCGACAAACGCAACACAAACACATCGCATGTAATACTAATGAATCATCAAGCAACACATCGCGAAAAGCGCTTCATTGAAAGAGTCGTCGATTGAATCGAAACTGAAGCGCAGCGCGACGGCCCTGGAAATGACACACCCCCGGGGGATGCCCCTACCTATAAGCGGCTCGACCGGTACGTCATAGCGTCTCCGGCTATGCGTGCCCCGTGAGCTGACTTCGACACGAGTGGAGTAAATAGATGACTACAGGTAGCGAGACGATCGAGTGCGCCTGCTGCGGAAGGAGTTTCGCTCCCCGGCGTCGGGTGGGTCGTCCGCCCCGGTACTGCGGTGAGGTCTGCCGGCGGACTTCGGAGATGGAGCTGCGGCGGGTGCAGAGCTTGCTCCGGCGGGCCTCGTCGAAGGCTCAGGACGCGGCGCTGGCTCTTGCTACAGGCGCGCGGTTCAGCGAGGTGACCGATCGGAAGGTGCTGGAGTTCTGGCAGGGGGAAATCGAGCGTCTTCGCGAGGAAATGCGGCAGCTCGTCGCGGTGGAGACGACGAATCCGCAAGCGACTCGGAGCTATCCGACTGCATCGTAATGCGGTAGAATCTCCACAGATTTTCGGCAGCGTTGAGTTGCCGATTCGCAGGTTCACCCGGGAGTCCTGCACCGGGCGCTGACGGGCGACACCACGGCCAGGTTCCTTCTGCGCCTCGAGGTGTGTCCGTATGGCTGGTGGCCGTGAAGTTGGGCGCGTATCTGTCCGGGTCGTTCCCGATACTGACGGGTTCGGCGACAGTGTCCGCCGCGAACTGCAGGGCATCGGCGACCAGGAAATCCACGTCGACGTCGTGTTCGACGCCGACCGGGCGCAGCTCCGCGCGGAGCTCGAAGCGATCCGCGTGCCCACCATCCATGTCCCGGTGGATCTCGACACCGCCGGCTTGGCCCGCGACCTGGCCCGTTTGGACGCGATGACCGGTGACCGGAAGGTCACCGTCAACGCCGATCTGGACTCGGCGAGGCTGCGTGCGCAGATCGAGACGGCCACCCGCGCGGCGGGCACATCGGTACCGGTCGCAGTCGACGTGGACCGCGGCGGGATCACCGCGCTCCGCGCGGAGCTCGCCACCCTGCGGAACCAGCGGGTCCGCGTCTCGGTCGATACCGATCCGGGGCCGCTGCGGTCTGTGCTGTCGACGATGACCGGGCTCGGTTCGGTGGCGCTGTCGACCGCGAGCAGCGTGGCTGGTATCGCGGCCGGGTTCGTCAAGGTCGCCGGTGTGGCCGGCGCTGTCGCGGTTGGCGGTGCCGGGATCACCGCCGCTTTCGGGGCGGCAGCGACCGCAGTGGCGGCCGTTCCCGCGGCGCTCGGGTTGGCCGCGGCACCGGTCGGGGCGATCGTTGCTGGGCTGGACGGCATCAAGAAGGCCGCGAAGTCGCTGGAACCTGCGTTCGACCGGCTGAGAAGCCAGGTATCCGGGGTGTTCGAGAAGGGACTCACCCCTGTCTTCAAGAGCCTCGACGGTCTGGTCCGGGGGACTCTCACCGACGGGCTGAAGGGCACCGCGACGTCGATCAACGGTGTCGCATCGAGCCTCGCGGACATGCTGAACGCGATGAACCGGGCCGACCAGCTCGGGAACATCTTCCGCAACATCAACAAGGCGATCACCGACATCGGCCCCGGCATCGTCGACATCGTCAACTCGACGCTGCGGATGATGGAACTGACCGGCGGCTACGACGCCTTGACCACCGCGGTCAACGAGTTCGGCCGCGCCTACAGCGATTCGGTGAGCCGCATCATCGGTGACGGCTCGATCTCTCGGGCGTTCACCGGCCTCGAGTCCGTGCTGGGAAGTTTGAGCCGGGCGTTCGTCGGGCTCGTCGAGAACGGGATCCGTGGCTTCGCCGGCGCGGCGCCGGGGATCTCGAAGGTCGTCGACTCACTGACCGGGTTCTTCGGCCGGTTCGACTGGGAACGTCTCGGCCGCGCCTCCGGTGCAGTGTTCGAGGGCATCGGGGAGATCTTCGACAACGTCGACGACTCCACGATCGAGGCCATCACGCAGGCGTTCGAGCGGCTGGGGCAGGTGTTCCAGGGCGCCGACTTCCAGGCCAGCATCGGGAAGATCGTCGACGCCTTGCCGGCGCTGATCGACGGGTTGTCGTGGTTCGTGGAGAACGGCGCCACCGTCGCCGGCTGGATCGCGGACATCGTCTCTGCGCTGGGTGGCGACAACATCGCCGCCGTCGCCGTTGGTGGCGCGATCGCCGCCGCGGTGTGGAAGGGCATGAAAGCAGCGTCGAAGCTGTGGAAGCTGAAGGATCTGTTCGGCAAGGGCGTCGGCGCGAAGGATCTCCTGCCCGGCGCGATCAAGCTCGTCGACCTGTTCGACAAGGCGTTTAAGTGGACTGACCTGATCGGCCCCGCCGGTGATCTCGCGTCGGGTCTGCTCCGTGAGCTGCTCGGGCTCAACGAGTACACCGTCGAGATCGACGAGGGCGACCTGAAGGAGAAGGTCTCCGGTGCCGTGTCGGAGGCTTTCCAGGAGGCGTTGGACGGTGTCTTCGACGACGTGCCCCAGGTTGAGGTCGAGATCAACGCGGACCCGGCCCGGCAGAGCATCGCCGACGCTGTCGCGGGCGGCGTCGCTGACGGTCTTGCTCGAGTCGACACCTCTGGGCTCGCCGGCGGATTCTCGCTGACCCTGGACCCGGCAGGGTTCGCAGGCCCCCTCGCGCAGATCCAGGCATCGTTCACGGCGGCACTGTCGGATCTGCGTTCTCAGGCGACGGCGGGGATGGCGGCTGTGTCGGTCGCGTTCACGACGGGCATGTCTGGCCTGGCGACGACGGTCACTGCAGGGTTCACCTCCGTCCAGACGGCGTTCCGGACCGGGATGGCGGCGCTGCCCGTGGGAGTCACCGAGTCCTTCGCGCAGATCCAGGCGGCGTTCACGGCCGGGATGACGGGTCTCGCAACGGTGGTGGGCGCGCAGATGGAACTGGTGCGGCTGGCGTTCGTGAACCCGATGGTTGCGCTGCCGCAGCAGATGTTGGCGCAGCTGGTGGCGCTGCAGCAGGCGTTCGTGAACGGCATGCTGATGTTGCAGAACACCGTCACTCTCGGGATGCAGCAGATCGTGCTCGCGTTCACGACACCGTTGCAGGCACTGCCGGCGACGTTGACACCGCAGTTCGCGCTGATCCAGCAGGCCTTCGTCAACGGCATGCTGATGGCGCAGAACACCGTCACGCTGGGCATGGCTCAGATCCAGGCGACCGTGGTGGCAGGGATGACGCAGATCGTGGCGTCCGTCCAGCTCGGAATGCAGTCGATCGTGGTGGCGGTCCAGCAGTCGATGGCGGCCATCACCATCGCCGTGCAAACCGCTGTCGCGACGATTCTGGCGACGGTGCAGGCTGGTTTCGCGCAGGTCCCGCTGGCGATCGCAACCGGGATGGCGCAGGCGGTCGCGTCTGTCGCGTCCGGGTTCGCCTCCATCGTGTCGAGCGCGATTTCCGGGATGGGCCAGTACGTGTCCACGGTCGGAGATGGTGTGTCGCAGGCGGTCGGGAAGTGGGTCGAGGGCGCCGGCGAGATCGGCCAGGCCCTGGGCCGGCTCAGCCAGGACATCTTCCTGTCCGCCGAGACCTCGGTCAGCGGGTATGTGTCCCGGGTCGCGGCCGGGGTGGGGACGTTGCCGCCGCCTGGGGCAAGATGGCCGGCGCAGCTCTGGACGCCATCACGTCCCTTGTTCCCGGCATGCAGAACGCTGGATCGAACGCTGTCCGTGCGTTGGCGTCGGCGATCGCCGCCGGTGCCTCCTCAGTGATCTCGGCCGCGGCGAACGTCGCCCGGCAGGCCATCGCAGCAGCCAAGAGCGCGCTGGGGATCGCGTCACCGTCGCGGGCGTTCCTGTCCATCGGTGACTTCGTCATCGCCGGGTTCGTGAAGGGCCTCGACTCGGACAAGCCGGCGCAGGAGATGCGCCGGCTCGCCGACAACGTCATCGCCGAGGCGGAGCGCATCACGAAGGCCGCCGCCGGGACACCGACGTTCGCGGCGGGCCTCGACACGAGCCGCATGAACGCCCGCGTGGAGGCGTCCATCGGGGGCCTCGGTACACCGGCTGCGAGAGCGACAGGCGGGCGCACCCAGACGTTCAACTTCAATGTCCAGAGCAGCGCCGACGAGCTGACCGCGGAAAGCGTCGCCCGGGTGACCCGCCGACAGGCCGCTCTGGGGCTGTTCGGATAGTCTGCGTCGCCCCTGGCGTCAGCTCAGGTTCACCGGCGTCGGCTGGATGACGCCGGCGGCGTCGCGCACGGTGGTCTGCTCGGCGCGGAGACGGTCGGCGGCGCGGCGGTCTCGTTCGTTCACGGCGGTTCCCCGGGGTAGTCGTACGCGGACGTAAGCCCCGGGGGCGGGACAGCTGAGGGTAGCTGTACCGCTGTCTGTGGGCCTTTCAGGAGCCGCTGAGGGCTTCGTAGACGCGACGGCCGACCCTCACCCGCCTGCCGGTACCCCCGCAGCGCGGGCACGGGCGCCACGCCTTCCCCGTCGGTGACTTGAGCTTGGCGGTTCCGGAGCAGCGGCGGCAGGCCGCGAACGGCCAGAACGCGCACGCGGCCCAGTAGACGGCCAGGGCGCCTAGCGCTAGCAGGATCAGGGTGGTCATGACGCGGCCGAGCTGGAGTTGGCGAGGGCGTCGAGGACCTCGGTGCGCACCACGCCGCGGCGGTTCACGCCCCCGTCTGCGGTTGTCTGCCACAGCTGCCGGGTGCGCACCCCGACGAGTGTGAGCGCGCGGGCGAGGGACGAGGGCGACCAGCCCGCATAGTTCTCGGGCCACTGGGCTTCCAGGCGGGCGAGGAGGACTTCGGAGTGCGCCCGCTCGTCCACGCCGAGGACCGCGAGGACATCGGCGAGCAGCGGACGAGCGGGACCCGTGATCGGGCGGTTGACGAGGACCGTCGCGCCCTGGAGCGCTGCGTGGAACTCGCCTCCACAGACGCAGTCGCACTCACCCGAAGATGCCGCGGCGAGGAGGCAGCTCGCCGAGCAGCGGCCGGCGAGGATGAGGTGTGTAGCGGGTACGGGTGAGGGCATGAGAACCGTCCTGGTGAAGGGCAGCGCGTAGCGGGCTGGAGTGCCCGCTACGCGCTACGGGGCTGGTCAGCGGCCTACTGGACCGCTAGCGGTGCCGCTTGACGTAGCGGCTCGTGGTGCTTCATCCCGAGCTGGTGCTTGATCCGATGGCGCGCTGGTCGAGCGCTTCGCGGACCTGGTCGAGGTGCAGTCCGCGTCGGTTCACCCGGGCGCCGTCGACCGTGACGTTGATCTGCCGGGTTGCGATCCCGAGCGGGCGCAGTGCGACGCCGAGCGCCTCCGGGTCCCACCCGCCGTAGACCGCCGGCCGGTGCTCGGCCAGCAGTGTGCACAGCTCCTCGGACCACGCCCGGTCGGAGCGCTCGCACCGGGCGAACACCACTGCCAGGTCGTCGAGAAGCCGGGCCGGCGGGGTGCGCTCATCGTCGGGTCGCTCGCCCAGCGCGTACCCGGACAGGAGGCCGGCGGCTTCGCGGGCGGCGCGGGCTCGTTCGGCGACCTTCTGCGCGGCGGGGCCGTCGATGTAGAAGGTGCGGACGACTTGCGGGTCGTCACCGGCCCCGACGAGGTAGCCGATCCCGCGGTCGGACGGGGTGAACGTGGTCGCCCTGATTCCGTTCTTGTAGGCGCTGGTACCGAGGACCAGGTCGTTCTCGATCTGGCCGGTGACCCGCAGGCAGAACCTCAGCCCGACGTTGCCGCTGACCCCGGTCGGGACGCTCTTGGCGTCCGGGCGCTGGGTGGCGATGACCAGATAGACGGCGAACGCCCGTCCGCGTTTGATGATCCGCTCGGCGAGCTCCCCGGCCTCTTTGCCCATGTCGGGGTGGGTGAACAGCTCCTGCGCCTCGTCGATGACCTGCACGATCGGGTGCAGCCCGGACCCCTTCTTCGCTGCCAACTCCGGGGTGACCTTCTTGTCGGGCACCAGGTTGCGGGGCAGCTTCGACACGACCTTCGCCCGCCGCCCCACCTCCTCGAGCAGTTCCCGCAGCGACGCGAGGGTCTCGGCGAGCGCTTCGTCGTCGACCCCGGAGGAGTACCGGTGCGCGACGAGCTCCAGGGCCTCGAGGTCCCCGGAGCCCTTGTGTTCCCCGATCCGCAGTTCGCAGTGCACGTCCAGCGCCGCGGCCAACGCCAGGACCCGGACTGCGGCGGTCTTCCCGCCACCGGGCAGCGCCCCGATCAGCGCGTTGGTTTCCTCCAGGCTTACCTTCACCGTGCGCTGCCGCTGGTCGGTGCCGAACGGGAACACCCCGCCCACGATCTGCACGCCCCCAGCCCGGGCGAGCGGCCACGCCGCGGCCTTCACCTTGTTCAGCGGCTGGTCCCCGACCCACAGGATCAGACGGCCGGCGTGCTGCTCCGCCGCGGCCTCGGGCCACACCGACGACAACGGCCGCCGCAGCCCCGACGCCAACCGGTCCCGTCGTTCCATCACGTCGGCGACGGTGACGCCGTGGGGCAGGTCCACATCCGCGCGCCACCCGGGCCCGTCGCGGGTGATCGGGGCGACGAACGCGGGAGCCTGCGCCTTCGGGCCGGCGCCCATCGCCGAGATACCCAACGCCTGCAGCGCCCGCGTCACCACGTCCGGGGACAGCCTCGGCGGGGCGGACGGGGTGACGGTGGCGGGGTCGGTGACCCGCCTGTCCCGCGGGCGCCCGTACCGACCGAGGGCGGCGACGATCCCGACCAGCAGCACCGTTTGCGCCCACCCGATCCACACGGGTGCGGGCTGCATGACCGGTACCGGGCGCCCACCCGCGCCCGGCACCTCGACCGTGGCGGGAGAACCCGCCCACCACAACGCCACCACGCCGGTGACCAGCACCGACACGACCGCGCCGGTGATGATCGCCCGCTGCTTCACCCGCCGGTTCCGCTGCTTCGACAACGTCATGTACTCGTTGATCTCGCCGCGGGTGACGGCGTTCGCCCGCAGGGGCGCGGCTTCGGCGTCGAACACCCACTGTCCGGCGTGGAACAGCAGCAGCATCAGCCCGCGGGGCGCCCACCACGCCAGCCGCAGCGCGTACTTCGGGGACCGGGTCAGGTGGTAGAGGGTGATGTGGGCGCCGAACCGGGCGAGCCACCGGGCGAGCTGACGGGCCTCGTCCCGGTTCCGCAGGTAGGCGGGGACGATCGGCCGGCGTTGGGTGTCCCGCACCGACAGCGCGGTCGCGTACACGGTCTTCGGTTCCGGGCCCGGGTCGACGGGCACCAGCTCGATGTCGTCGTTCACCGCGGCACCGCCTGACCGTTACGGCGCCCGGCGAGCAGCTCCCGCGCCTGGTGCTCGCTGATGTCGAGTTCCTTCGCCAGGCGGCGCCTGCCCGCACCGTCTGCGATCAACGCCTCGGCCCGGTCCACGACCGGCGGCTGACGCCGGTCGTCATCTGCACCGGGCTCTGCCTGGTCCAGCTCCGGAACAGTCCGGACTCCATCCGGGTGAGGGGTGCGGACAGTGTCCGCACCCTCGTCGACCACCGGCCCCTGCCCGGTGGTTGCCGGCACGATCCACGCCCTCGCGACGAGGTGGGTCGTCACGATCGCACCGACCGGACCCACCAACCCGAACGCGCCGTAGGCGTGCACCCCGGCGTACCCGGACACCGCCGACGCCAGCACCACCGCCGTCGCGGCTTCCCACCGCAGCCGCGGCTCGGTCACCCACAACCACGTCCCGGTCACCGCGACGACCTCGACGATGCCCACCGCGGCGGGATGCGCCCACCCGGGCACGTTCACCGTGGCGGCCAGCGCCACCGTCGCGGTACCCGACAGGACCAGAGCGCAGCCGATCGCGGCCAGGACCAGGACGGTCTGCACGATCCGCTTCACCGCCGACCACCCACGATCCGCTCCCGGCGGGTCACCGCGTAGGCGCCCACGGCCATGACCGCGGCCCCGGCCAGCAGGATCAGCATCGACGCCGTTTGCACCTGCACCACGGCCAGCACGGACACGAGGTAAGCGAGGACGGCCAGGAACCACGCGCGGCGCGGCATCACACCTCACCGCCCAGCGCCGTCACGGCCACGGTGACCGCCCGGGCCAACGCGGCAGCCTCCGCGACGGTCAGACCGGGCTCAGCCCCGCCGGCCCCGCGGACGCACACCACCGGCTCGTCGACCGTGATCCCATCGGCCGGATCCAAGTCGACGTACTGCTCCACCTGCACCGTGACCGGATGCTGAGAGAACTTCGGGCGCTCGACCGCCAGGATCTCCACGCCACGGTGGTGCCGGTAGATCCCGCCGGCGGTCTGGATGTCGTCGTCGGTGATCCCGTGGGTGGGGTCGGCGATGCACCAGGTGGGGCAGCGGAGCTCTGCTGCCAGGAGGGCGACGTCGGCCGGGTCAAAGATCGGGGTGTTCATCGCGGTCACCGCCCGGCCGTCTCGACGAGCCGCAGCTGGGGGCGGACGTGCTCCCAAGTCCCGTCACTGCGTCCGTTGCACAGCTCGACGAACTCCCGCAGGACACGGGACACGTCGCTCACCGTGCACGTGGGGTCGATCTGCAGGGTGCGGGTCTGCGAGTCCCACACCGAGGCGGTGTCGACTCCGAGGTCGGCCCATTCGACGTGGACTCGTCGCCCGGCGATGTCGAGGGACGCGGTGAGCATCGCGTGGATGCAGTCGGTGGGGGTGGTGTCGGTGGCTAGGGTTGCCATGGGTCAGCTCCTCGGGCTGATCTAGGGCCCGGCCAGCGCTTGAATCGCTGCGTCCGGGCCCGCCTGTTGTGGAGGCGGGTAGATCAGTCAGGAGGGCGGCCCTCGCGCTCTCTGGGCAGCCCGTGGGCAGCAGCAGAGAGCGAAACCCCGGGGGACCCCGGGAGGAATCGGGAGGGACCGGGAAGTGCTAACTAGCAGGTCAGATCGGTGATCCAGAGAGGACCAGCAGGTGACCGCGTACTGCAGAGGATCCGCAGCACCAGTCCCCCTGGCACTACTAGGTCGTCACTCCGCGGCGGGGCGCGGCCGGGGCACGGGGACCGGCCGCGCCGCGACGACGGCCCGCGGGCCGCTCTGCTGCGGGACGGCGACCGCCGGGCGCTGCGGCGCCGGGGCCGGGGTCACCGGGCCGGACGGCACGTCGAAGGCCAGGGCCGCGAGCTCGCCGGCGACCGCACGGTGCCCGGAGCCGGCGGGCCGGCGGCAGCGCAGCGAGCGCGGGCTGCCGGTCGGGGACGCGTCGGCGGTGGCGGTGTACGGCATGGTGAGCTCCTTCGAACCCGTGACCGGCGGGCGGGTGCGCCGCCGCTCTCACCCCCTGAGTCGGGTGGAGGCCCCCCCGCGTTGCACCTGCCCTACACCGTTCCCCGAATCTGATGAAAGACGCCGTTCGGACGCCGCTCCTGGTTGCGTGCGTCACGACAGACAGGGTTGACAGCATGACTGTGCGTGCACTTCCGGTGGACGGCTCCGCGGAGTCGGTGACCCGGCTGGCGGCCGCGCTGCGGGCCGCCGTGGACGGCACGGGTCCCGCGGTGCTGCCCGTGCGGGCCGAGCCGGGCCCGGGTCAGGGCTCCGCGGGGCCGGACACCGCCGGACCGGGTGCGCTGCCCGGGCCGGTGGCGCGGGCCGCCGCGGCCGGGGAGCTGCCCGACAGGCTCGCCGCCGTCGTCGCCACCTCGGGGTCGACCGGGGAGCCCAAGTACGTCGCGCTCACCGCGGACGCGCTGCGGGCCTCGGCCGCGGCGACGCACGCCCGCCTCGGCGGCCCGGGGTCGTGGCTGCTCACGCTGCCCGCCGAGCACGTCGCCGGGGTCCAGGTGGTGCTGCGCGCCCTGCTCGCGGACACGGCCTGCGTGGTCCAGGACGTCCGCGACGGCTTCCGGCCCGACGGCCTGGCCCGCGCCACCGGGCGGATGGCGCACGGCACCCGTCGCTACACCAGCCTCGTCCCGACCCAGCTGGCGCGGATCCTGGACCACGGCGGTGCCCCGCTGTACGCCCTGGCCGGGTACGACGCCGTGCTCGTCGGCGGGGCCGCACTGGACCCGCGGCTGCGCGGGCGCGCGCTCGCCGAGGGGATCCGGGTGGTCACCACCTACGGGATGAGCGAGACCTGCGGCGGCTGCGTCTACGACGGCGTCCCGCTCGACGGCGTCGAGGTCACCCTCGACCCGGCCGACGGACGGGTGGTGCTCGGCGGGCCGGTCGTCGCCGGCGGGTACCTGGGGGCGCCGGAGGCGACCGCGGAGGCCTTCGTGTCCGACGGGGGCGTCCGCCGGTTCCGGACCGGGGACCTCGGCGCGCTCGCACCGGACGGGACGCTGACCGTCCTGGGCCGGGTCGACGACGTCGTCAACACCGGGGGCGAGAAGGTCGCACCGGCCGCGGTGGAGCGGGCGCTCCTGGCGGTCGACGGCGTCCGCGCGGCGTGCGTCGTCGGCCTCCCCGACGACGAGTGGGGCCAGATCGTGGCCGCGCTCGTGGTGCCCTCCGGGGCCGCACCGGACGATCACGCTCTGTGTGCCGCGGTCCGCGCGGCGTGCGGCCGGGCCGCCGTGCCGCGGCTGCTGCTGCGGGCCGACACCGTGCCCGAGCGCGGGATCGGCAAGCCCGACCGCACCGCCGTCGCGGAGATCCTGGCGGGGGCACGCCGCACCTGACCGCTCACCCAGCGGAGTTGTCGGTCACGGTGGGCAGTCGGATCACGGCGTTGCGTCACGGTCTCCACCACCCGATCCGTGTACACACCTTGGAGTTGGTTCACGCAGCGTGCGTTGCGCGCACCCCTGAGATCGAGTGTGCTTCGACCACTGGCGACACAGAGCCCTCACCCATCACAGGGCTCCCCGTCGTCACACGAGTCACAGCGATCAGCGGGGGTTGTCCATGCGCAGCATCACGCGGGCCGGGCTGCGGGCCATCGGTCTGCTCGCCGCGACCGGCGCGCTCTGTGCCGCCGCCACGGTCCCGGCGATGGCCGACGAGCCGGGCACGACGTGGCAGCCGGAGCTGAGCGAGGGCACCGGCAACGGTGTCGTCGTCTCGCCCGACGGGGCCCGGTTCGACCGGTCGACGGCCTTCGGGGCCCCGGCCGACGAGGGGGACACGGAGTCCTCGGCGGACCCGGCCGAGGTGGTCCCGACCGGGCTGCTGACCCTCGCGCCGCGCACCCTGGACACCCCGACCCGGGAGGTCGACTCCCGGCTCGTCGCGGACACCCCGCCCGGCTCGACGGCGTCGGTCGACGTCCGCGGGAAGCGGGCGGGCGGCGGCTGGACCGAGTGGATCCCCGCCCAGGACTCCCGCACCGAGCTGCCGGAGGCCGTCACCGAGGTGCAGGGACGCCTGGTCCTCACCGCCACCGGGGCGGCCGACCCGACCGTCCGGGAGCTCACCCTCACCGCGACGCCCGGCTCCGGCGCCGAGAGCGAGCCGGTCACCGAGGCCGCTCCGCGCAGCTACTCGGTGTTCGCCACCCGCGAGGGGCTCGTCGGCGGCACCACCGCGAACGGCCACAAGATCGTCGACCGGGACCGCTTCGTCGCGCTGCCCTCACGCCGGGCGCTCTCGGCCAACGGCAAGACCGACTACTCGGTCAAGGTCTGCGCCCCCAACGGACGCTGCGCGATCGCCCCGGTCTGGGACATCGGCCCGTGGAACACCAAGGACGACTACTGGAACCCGTCGAACCAGCGGGAGATGTGGAAGGACCTGCCCCAGGGCGTGCCGCAGGCCGCGGCCGCGCGCAACGGGCACAACGGCGGCAAGGACCAGTTCGGGCGCCGGGTCGCCAACCCGGCGGGCATCGACCTGGGCGACGGCATCTTCTGGGACGTCCTCGGCCTGAAGGACAACTCGCAGGTCCAGGTCGACTACCTGTGGACCGGGTCGCAGCGGCTGTCCGCGATCCGCACCGAGGGCACACCGGACATCCAGATCCTCGCCCGGCCCGAGGCGGGCGCGGAGTCGGTCGGGATCGCCGTCGACGCCACCGAGGTGCCGGTGCAGTGCACCTCCGGCGCGTTCGTCCGGATCGGCGACGGCCAGTACCTCCCGGCGACGGCGTTCACCGGGCTGCCGGGCGACGTCCCGGCCTGCGACGCGGCGGCACCGTCCGCACCCGCCGCACCCTCGCCCGCTGCACCCACCGCGCCCGACGCCTCCGCCGCTCCGTCGGCCCCGGCACTCCCGCGGCCCCCCGGCGCCCGGCACTCCCGCAACTCCCCGGCGCCCGGCACCTCCGCGCCTCCCGCGGTGCCCGACGCCTCCGCCGCGGCCGGCGGCTCGCCGGCTCCGGCCCCGGCCGTCCCCACCGCACCGTCCGGTGCCACCCCGTCCGCGCCGGCACCGTCCTCCTCGACGCCGTCCGCGCCGTCCGCACCGTCCGCGGCGACGGGGCCGGGAGCCGGAGCACCGGCCGCCGGCGGGGCCACGGCGGGCACCCCCTCACCCGGGTCCACCACCGCGACCACACCCGCGACCGGCGTCCCCACCGGCGACAACCAGGCCGCCCGCGTGACCCCCGGCTCGGCCCAGCGGGCGCCCTCCGGCACCTCCTGACCGTCCTGCCCGGCAGCCACACCCCTGCGCCGGTCCGCACACCCGTTGCAGCGGGTGTGGCGACCGGCGCAGGGGTGTGGCCGTGCCGTGGGACGGCTCCGTCGGACGGCGGCGCGGCGGGATAGGTTGCCGGGGTGGCCACCACGGCAGAGTGGGTCGAGGGTGCGCGGCCGCGCACCCTCCCCACCGCGATCTCCCCCGTCCTCGTCGGGACCGGCGCCGCGCTCGGCGTGGGCGCCCTCGCCCCCGGTTCCGCGCTGCTCGCCCTCCTGGTGGCGGTCGCGCTGGTGATCGGGGTGAACTTCGCCAACGACTACTCCGACGGCATCCGCGGCACCGACGACGACCGTGTCGGCCCCCAGCGTCTGGTCGGCTCCCGGGCCGCCGAACCGGCCACGGTGAAGGCCGCGGCGTTCGCCTGCTTCGGGGTCGCCGCCGTCGCCGGGCTGGTGCTCACGGCGGTCTCCGGCCAGTGGTGGCTGCTGCTCGTCGGGGCGCTGTGCATCGTCGGCGCCTGGTACTACACCGGCGGCTCGCGGCCCTACGGCTACGCCGGGCTCGGCGAGGTCGCGGTGTTCGTGTTCTTCGGCCCGGTCGCGGTCCTGGGCACCATGCTGACCCAGGCCGGGCGCGTCGACGCCGCCGCCGTCGGGGCCGCGGCCGGTGTCGGGCTGCTGACGTGCGCGGTGCTGGTCGCGAACAACCTGCGGGACATCCCGGGCGACCGGGTCGTCGGCAAGCGGACCCTCGCGGTGCGGCTCGGGGACCACGGCACCCGGATGCTCTACCTCGCGCTGGTGCTGGTGCCGTTCGTCGTCGCGGTCGGTGCCGCGTTCGACCGGCCGGGCCTGCTGGTGGCGCTGCTCGCGCTGCCCGCCGCCGTGCGGCCGGTGCGGATCGTGCTCGGCGGGGCACAGGGCCCCGCGCTCATCCCGGTCCTCAAGGACACCGGCCTGCTCCTGCTGGCCTGGGGCGTCGCGGCGGCGGTCGGGCTCGCGTTCGGCTGACCGATCCCGGCGCCACCGCCGCACACCCCCGGCCGACGCGCCCCGGGTCGATCCGCCCCGCCCCACGTCGGACCGGGCCCGGACCGTCAGCGGGTCGGGCCGTCGCCCTCCGACGGGACCGGGTCGGACCCGGCCGGCACCTCGGCGCCGTCCGCACCGGCCGTGGGAGGCGGGGCCGCGACGGTCGACGACGCGGACGGCGCGGCGGGGGCGCCCGGGGACGCGGGCGCGGCGGGCGTGTCCGGCGACGGCGGCGGGCCGACGTCGCCGCGCAGCTGGGCCCGCAGCGACGCCCGCTCGGAGGACCGGCGGGCCGTCGACGCGGCGATCGCCCGGTCCAGCCGCTCCCGCAGCCCGCGGAACAACACCATCGACAGCGGCAGTGCGACGACGAGCGCCACGAGCAGCGCGACGAGCCACGGCACGCCGATCAGCGCGAGGACGACCGTCATCACGGCGAGCAGACCGAGCCGCGCGAGCGTGTAGAGCGCCACCGTGGTGGCCAGCCCGGGCTCACCGGCGCGCTCCCGCGCCGCGGCCTGCGGCGGGGTCGGAGACGTCATGGTCCCCAGGGTACGGGCCGGACCGGCCGGACCGCGGCTGCCCGGTTCCACCCGGACTCGCCCCGGACGTCCGGATCGCGGGCACCCGCCCGGGCGGCGGTCCCTCCCCGGGCGTCCCCGCCTGTCCGGTTCGAGTCGTTCACCGGCTTTGCCCTTTAAGAACCCTTTACTCACACAACACCGTTCGAGTACCCGGGGTCTGAGGTGTCACGATGGCCCGGAAACCGAGAGCGGTACCCGGCCGGATGCCTCCGGCGAGCACCGTGACACATACTCCACGTGCACTTCGGGAGGATCCCCATGGCAGCTCCGACTCAGGCACCCGAGCGTCTCCTCACCCCGGGTGAGGTGGCCACGCTCTTCCGCGTCGACCCCAAGACCGTGACCCGCTGGGCCTCGGCGGGCCGGATCGGCTCGATCCGTACGCCGGGCGGCCACCGCCGGTTCCGCGAGTCCGAGGTCCGCGGCCTGCTCGCCGACCTGACCAGCGAGGCCAACACCGGTCTCCGCTGACCCGGAGCGCACACATGGGGTGAGGGTCTCGACTTCACCCGTACGTCAGGCCACCTTCGCTACGCTGGACAGCGGAGGTGGCCTGATGTTGTTCTTCCTGATCCTTCTCGCCGGCGCGGCCGTGGTCGCGGTGCTGCTCGTGCGGACCCTGCGGTCCGAACAGGTGGTCTCCGACCGCATCCCACGCGCGGAGTTCCCCTGGTCGCCGGGCCAGCGGGCCGAGAAGCCGCGCGCGACCGGCCCCGACGACGACCCCGACTTCCTGCGCGAGCTCGACGAGAAGGTGCGCAACCAGGAGGACCCGCCCGAGCGCCCCTGAGCGGGTCGCGCCGGCCGGCACCTCCCCCAACACGCCTTCACCGAAGGGCGGTCCACCCACCGGGCGGACCGCCCTTCGGCGTCTCCGGTCACATCCGGGTCGGCGACGGGGGCCGTCGCGGCCCCGGATCAGACCGGGAAGCCGTCGGCGACGGCCGCCGCCAGCTCCAGCAACGCCGTCCGGGTCGTCTCCTCCAGGCGCTCCAGGTCGATCTCCGCGCCCTCCTCCAGGTGCGGGTCGAACGGCACCTTCACCACGGCCCGGCACCGTCCCGAGAAGTGCTCGGCGACGCGGTCCAGGTCCACCCCGCCACCGGCACGCCGGTAGACGGTGTTGATGACGACGACGGCGTTGCGGACCAGCGCCCCGTAGCCGTGGGCGTCGAGCCAGTCCAGGGTCGCCGAGGCGCTGCGGGCGCCGTCGATCGAGCCCGACGACACGACGACGATCTGGTCGGCCATCCCCAGCACGCCGTACATCGCAGAGTGCATCAGACCGGTGCCGCAGTCGGTCAGGACCAGATTGTAGAAGTGCTCCAGCAGGTCGACCGCGCGCCGGTAGTCGTCCTCGCTGAACGCCTCCGACACCGCCGGGTCCTGCTCGCTGGCGAGCACCTCGAGCCGGGACACGCCCTGCGAGGTGTAGGCGCGGACGTCGCTGTAGCGGCGGACCCGGTCGGCGTCGCGCAGCAGGTGGCGGACGGTCGCGGTGGTCTCCAGCGGGATCTTCTGGCTCAGCGTGCCGCGGTCGGGGTTGGCGTCGACGGCCACGACCCGGTCGCCGCGGTGCGACGCGAACGTCGCCCCGAGGGTCGCGGTGACCGTCGTCTTCCCGACCCCGCCCTTGAGGCTCAGCATCGCGATCTTGTGCGAGCTGATGAGCGGCCGGTTCGCGCGGGCCACCAGGTCGCGCCGGTGCAGCTCCGCGGGGCTCTCCCCCGGGTTCACCAGGCCGCCGGTGAGCACGTAGACCCAGCGACGCCACCCGCTCGTCGGCGGACGGCCCGCGCTGCCGTGCCCCGTGCGCGAGGGCGCGAGGTCCAGCCCGCCGTGCGGCTCGTCGCCGCGGCGGTGCTGCGCGGCCCGGGCCTCGATCGCCTCGGGGGCCGTCCAGCGGGGCCGCTTCACCCCCGTCTGCGGGCGGCCGCGCGGCGGGGTGAGGGTGCGCTGGGGCCCGGTCTCCGCGGACTCGTCGTCCCAGGCGGCGCGCCAGGGACGTTCCCCTGGCGGGGGCGCCGGTCGTCGCGGGAGCGCTCCGTCCGGGGGTGCCGGTCCGGGCCCCCGGCCGGGGTCGCTGCCGGCTGCGGCGGGCCCGGCGACGGCGGCCCCGTCCTCCCGCGCGGTCGCCGGGCGCCGGGCGGTCTCGGCGGGCCGTGCCGGCCCCGTGTTGCCGGAGCCCTCGCCCGGCGCCGGTTCCGGGGCCGGACCGGCGGAGGACGGGTACCCGTCCCGCACCGCGCGGCCGCCGTGCCCCGCGTGCGCCGGACCCGCAGGATCCGTGGGCGCCGGAGCGGCGGGGTCGGAGTGCGGCGGATCGGCGGACACGGGCGCGTCGTCGTACCCGGCGGCCGCGGTGCGGCCCGGGGAGTCGTACCCGGCGGTGGCGGTGCGGCCCGGGGACTCGTCCCGGGAGGCCGTGGCGCGGTCCGGGAGGTCCGGGCCCGCGGCGCCGCCGTCCGGCGGGTGCCCGGGGGCCGTGGTGTCACCGTCCGCGGACTGCCCGGGGGCCGCATCGCCGTCCGGGGGTACCCGGCGGGCGTGTCGCGGTCCGCGGGGTACCCGGGAGTCGTCTCGCGGTCGCCGGTGTCGTCCGCCGCGCGGCCCGCGGACCGGTCGGCGCGCCAGATGAGGTCCGCGTCGGGGTCGTCGTCGGGCACCGCGGAGGCGGGCACGGCCCACCACGGCTCGGGGTCGGCACCCGCGGCGCGGTAGAGACCGGTGTCGTCGGGGCCGTGGTCCTGCACGGCCGGGTCCGGGGCCGCGTCGTCGCGGCGGTGCCGGGGGTCGCCCACGGAGGCCGGGGTGGGCTCGTCGTCGGGGTCGGCGACGGTCGCGGTGCCGGAGGAGGCCGGGCGCGGGGTCTCGCGCAGGGCGGACAGGTCCATCCCGTGCGGCGGGGTGGACGGGTCGATCTCGTCGACCAGGTCGTCGTCGATCTCGGGCAGCTCGCTGCCCCACGCCGAGCCCGCCGGCGGGGTCTGCGTCCCGATGGCCGCGCGGCCCGGGGCGGGCGCCGACGCGGCGCGTTCGGCGGCCGACGGGGTCCGCGGCGGCGTGGCGCCGGCCTCCGGAACCGGCTCCGCAGCGTCGTCACCGCCGGTCCGCCTGCGCCGTCCGAAGGACCGGCCGGGGGACTCCGTCGTGGCCCAGCGCTCCCGCACGTAGCGGCCCACCGACCCGTCGGGCTGCTCGCCGGAACCGTTCTCACTCACGGGAAACGACGGTAGCCGCGCGGAACCCGGTGGTCGAGGCGCCTCACACCCCCGCGTACGAGTGCAGTCCGGCCACGACCATGTTGATGAAGAACAGGTTGAACACGATCGTGGCGAAGCCGGCCGTGTTGATCCAGGCCGCGGCACCGGAGTTCTTCCACCCCGCGGTGGCCCGGGCGTGCAGGTAGGCGGCGTAGAGCACCCACGCGACGAAGGCCACGGTCTCCTTCGGGTCCCAGCCCCAGAACCGGCCCCAGGCCGCCTCGGCCCACACCGCGCCGGTGATGATGCCGAAGGTGTAGAGCGGGAACGCGAGCACCGTCACGCGGTACGCCAGCCGGTCGAGCGACTCCGCCGACGGCAGCTTCGCGGCCCACGACGCCGGCTTCCCGTTCCGCTTGACCAGGAACAGCAGGCTCGCCACACCGGGCACGAGCAGCAGGCCCGACGCCAGCGTGATCGTCGTGACGTGGATGATGATCCAGTACGACTGCAGGGCCGGGACGACGGGCGCCGCGTCGAGGTAGAGCACGGTGCCGGTGACGAACATGAGCAGCACGACCGGCGTCAGCACGAACACCCCGGCCGGGCGCAGACCCGGGTGCCGGCGCACGAGCACCAGCCACGCCCCGACGGCCATCAGGCACAGCGCCGACGTGAACTCGTACATGTTGCCCAGCGGCCACCGGTAGGCGGCGAAGCCGCGCAGCACGATCGACCCGAGGTGGGTCAGGGCCGCCAGCACCATCAGCGAGATGCCGATCCGGCCGTAGCGGTCGGCACGGGAGCGGCGGCCGTCGTCGGACGGGGGCTCCTCGGGCGCCGCGACCGCCGTGGACCCGGCCCCCACCGGGGCGGGCTCCTCGTGCCGGGCGGCGGCCCGCGCGACGCGCCGGGCCGCGTACTCCAGCGACGCGAACACCAGCGCCAGCAGCAGCACGACGAGCGTCGCCTGGAACAGGCGGTCGCTCCACATCGCGGTGGTCGGGTCGACGAGCATCTCGGGTTAACCGTCCTTCTTGTCCGTCGGGTCGAGCAGCTCGGTCGCGAGCCGGTCGAACTCCTCGCCGTAGCCTGCCCGGTCGGTCCGGGCCAGACCACCGAGGGCGATGTGACCGCCCCCGCCGTCGCGCGGGGACACCCGCACCCAGAACCGGCGACGCGTGACCGACAGCGACAGCGCGAGGCCGCCGACCATCAGCACCGCCGCGGCCAGCACCCAGGACTGGCCGGGGTCGTGGCCCACCTGCAGGTTCACCCACGGGGTCACACCGTCGAACCGGACGACCGTGCCGTCCGGCAGCCGTGTGGTGTCGCCGATCCCGAGCCGCGCCGTCGCGACGGAGCGCAGCTCGCCGTCGTCGATCTTGCTCTGGTCGACGCTGAAGATCGACTGGCCGCGGCCGTCGTCGATGCCGAGGTCACCGAGGAGCACGTCGACGTCGGCGGTCGGCGAGCGCAGGTCCGGGTGCACCGACACCAGCGTGCCCTCGGGGTCGACCGCGCCGGTCGGTGCGAACGTCCCGGTGACGGCGAGCTGCGTGGTGCGCCGCTGCTCCGGGTCGGTGATGCCGGGGCGCTCGAACTTCGTCGCCCCCTCCGACAGCTGGGTGCCGGACTGGTCGACCGGGCGCCACTGCACCTCACCGGTGCGGCTCTGCCCGTCCGGCCAGGTCACCGTGAACTCCGGTGCGTAGCCGTAGCCGGTCAGGTAGACCCGGTCGCCGTCGGTGCGCAGCGGGTGGTTGACCGCGATCTCGTCGGGGCGCCAGGTGCTGACGCCGTCGCGGACGTCCTGCCCGGTCTGGAACCCGACCGAGGCGCCGAAGGTCGACGGCTGGCCGTTCGGCAGCCAGGTGCCGTCGAACCGGTCGACCTTCACGCAGAAGTTGTTGAGGTCGGTGCCGTCGACGCGCAGCCCGGCGCGGAAGCTGTCGTAGCCGAGGATGGAGCTGTTGCAGAACTCGCTGCCGTCGGCGCGGACGATGACGTCGCCCTCGTAGCCGTACATCTTGCCGCCGGCCAGGCCGAGCAGGATGCCGATCAGGCTGAGGTGGAAGACGAGGTTGCCGGTCTCGCGCAGGAACCCCTTCTCCGCCGAGATCGTGCGGGAGCCGTCGTCCTCGGTGCGCTCCACGGTGCGCCAGCCGCGCAGCAGCCGCCGCACCCTGGCCAGCTCGTCGTCGACGCCCGCGGTCGTGTCGCCCTCGGCGTGGTGCGGCAGCCGTGCCAGGTTGCGCGGGGTCATGACCGGGGGCTGGCGGATCGAGCGCAGGTACTCGCCGGTGCGCGGGAACACGCAGCCGACCAGCGAGATCATCAGCAGCAGGTAGATGGCGGCGAACCACGGGCTCGCGAACACCTCGAACCCGCCGACCGCGTCGATCACCGGCGCGACGGCGGGGTTGTCGCGGTAGAAGTCCTCGACGAGGAACGCGTTCAGCGACCGCTGCGGCAGCAGGGCCCCGGGCATCGCGGCCAGCGCGAGGAGGAACAGCAGGACCAGCGCGGTGCGCATGCTGGTCAGCCCGCGCCAGGTGTTGCGCAGGAACGCCAGCGCGCGGGAGAGCGGCCCGGGCCCCGGCGACGACGGGGGCACGCCGTCCGGTGTCGACACGGACGGCTGCGGCGGGGCGTCGGGCGGGGAGCTCATCAGATCGGCGGGGTGAATCCGGCGATCGACACCTGCAGCCTGACCAGCCACTGGGACCACAGGCCGGAGACCAGCAGCGCTCCGACCCCGACCAGCAGCACTCCCCCGGCGATCTGCACCGCCCGGGTGTGGCGGCGCAGCCAGCCCAGTGCGCGCACCGCCCGGGTCGCGCCCAGCGCGATGAGCACGAACGGGATCCCGAGCCCGGCGCAGTAGGCCAGGATCAGCACGATCCCGCGCACCGAGCCGCCCCCGGTACCGGCGGCGACGGCGACGACCCCGGCCAGCGTCGGCCCGATGCAGGGCACCCAGCCCAGGCCGAAGACCGCGCCCAGCAGCGGGGCGCCGGCGAGGCCGAGCCGCGGCGTCCAGTGCGAGCGGTACTCCCGCTGCAGCGCCGGGACGGCCCCGGCGAACGCCAGCCCCATCACGATCATCACGACGCCGCCGATGCGCTGGAGCAGCGCCTCGTTGTCGATGAGGACGTCGGACAGCCACACGACGCCGACCATGATCGCGCCGAACACGACGGTGAACCCGCCGACGAACAGCAGCGCGGCCCCGGCGACGCGCCAGCGGCCGTCGTCCCGGACCGGCGCGGCGGTCACGGCGGCGGCACCCGCGACACCGTCCTGCACGCCGTCCTCGGGGGCGGCCGCGGTCCCGCCCCGGCGGGCGGCGGCGCGCTCGGTGGCCTCGGAAGGGGTGACCGGCGGGGACTGCGCGCCGACGAGCCCGGCGAGGTAGGCGAGGTAGCCGGGGACCAGCGGGACGACACACGGCGACGCGAAGCTCACCAGCCCCGCGGCGACCGAGACCAGCACTGCGAGCAGCAGCGGCCCCGAGATCGCCAGCGTCGTCGTCGCGTCCATCGCACCCCAGGGTAGAAGCCCTGCTCGGGGTGCCGCGCGGCGGGTTCTACAGCGTGTAGTTCACCGGGCGGGGCGCGACCGCGCGATCACCCGGGGTCAGCGGGACGAACCGGACCTCGGCTCGGCGGCGAGCCGGGTGATGAGCGGCAGCAGGTCCGAGCTCCCGACCGGGACCAGGAACACCGCGGCCACCCGGGCGTCGCGGTCGAGCACGATCGTCGAGGGCACGACGTTGCGCGGGTAGCCGTCGAGCCGGGCCAGGGTGCGGCCGGGCGCGTCGTAGATCGAGTCGTAGGTGATGCCGCGGTCGGTCACGAAGTCCAGGGCGGCCTGCCGGTCGTCGCGGACGTCGATCCCGAGGACGACGGCCTTGCCCCGGGCCGCCTCGGCCACGGCCTGCAGCTCGGGGGCCTCGGTCCGGCACGGGCCGCACCAGGAGCCCCAGATGTTGATGACCCGCACCGTGTCGGGGAAGTCGCCGATGCCGACCTGGGTGCCCTCGCGCAGCAGGCTCTCGCCGCGCAGGTCGGTGATCGGCTGACGGCTCTCCGGCGGGTCGTAGGTGATGCGCACCTGGCCGCCCGGGGCGACGAACTGGAAGTCCTGGCCGGGTCCTCCGCCCGCGGCGTCGCGGCCGACGCCGCAGCCGGCGACGAGCAGCAGCAGCCCGAGCAGGGCGGGCAGCAGGCGTCTCATGCCCCGGTCACCATCGCGCCGCTCGGGCCGGCCGGCTCGGCGTAGCGCAGCCCGGTCATCCGGGTGCCGGTGAACTCGATGCTGGTCAGCGAGGCGAGCGCGCACTGGCGGCGGCGCGGGTCGTGCCAGAGCCGCTGCCCCATGAGGTAGCGGCGCAGCGTCCAGATCGGCAGCTGGTGGGACACGCACACGACCTCGCGGCCGGGTGCGAGCGCCCGCGCGGCGTGCACGGCGCCGAGCATCCGGTGCGCGATCGCGAGGTACGGCTCGCCCCAGGACGGGGTGAACGGGTCGCGCAGCAGCCGCCACACCTGCGGGCGCTTGAGCGCGCCGTCGCCGACCCCGAACCGCTTGCCCTCGAAGAGGTTGCCGGACTCGATCAGGCCCTCCTCGGTGTGGATGTCGACGCCGTGGGCGTCCGCGATCGGGCGGGCGGTCTCCTGGGCGCGCTGCAGCGGCGACGCGACGACGGCGGCGACGTCGTTGCCGTCGAGGTACGCGGCGACGGTCTTGGCCTGCGCCCGGCCGTGGTCGGACAGGTGGTAGCCGGGGATGCGGCCGTAGAGGACGCCCTCGGGGTTGTGCACCTCGCCGTGGCGCAGCACGTGCACCACGGTCACCGGCCCCGACGCGGGCGGGCTGGTCCGGTCACCCATGCTCAGGCCCCGTCCGGACGGGTGGCGGCGGCCGCGGCCCGCGCGGCGGCGGCCAGGCCGGTCTCGATCCGTTCGAACGCCTCGTCGTCCAGCGCGGTGGAGACGAACCAGCCCTCGAAGGCGCTCGGGGGCAGGTAGACGCCGTGGTCGAGCATCGCGTGGAAGAACGCCGGGTAGCGCCAGGTCTCGGCGGCCTTGGCCCCGGCGTAGCCGGTGACCGGGGTGTCGGTGAAGAACGGCGAGAACATCGTGCCCGCGTACTGCAGGGTGTGCGCGACGCCCTCCCGCTCCAGCGCCGAGGTGACCAGCGCGCCGACCCGGTCGGCGTGGGACTGCAGGGTGGCGTAGGCGGCGTCGTCGGCGTGGCGCAGCGTGGTGAGCCCGGCGGCGACGGCGACGGGGTTCCCGGCCAGCGTGCCCGCCTGGTACACCGGCCCGGCCGGGGCCAGGTACGACATGTGCTGCGCCGACCCGCCGAACGCGGCTGCGGGCAGCCCGCCGGACATGACCTTGCCGAAGGTGTAGAGGTCGCCCGCGACGCCGTCGCAGCCGAACCAGCCCTGCCGCGACGCGCGGAACCCGGTCATCACCTCGTCGATCACCAGCAGCGCGCCGTGCGCGTGGCACAGGTCGCGCAGCCCGGCGTTGAAGCCCTCGACCGGCGGCACCACGCCCATGTTGCCCGCGGCGGCCTCGGTGATCACGCAGGCGATGTCGGCGCCGCGCTGCTCGAAGACCTGGCGGACGGCGTCGAGGTCGTTGTAGGGCAGCACCACGGTGTCGGCGGCCTGGGCGCCGGTGACACCCGGGCTGGTCGGCAGGCCGAGGGTGGCGATCCCGGAGCCGGCGTCGGCGAGCAGCGCGTCGACGTGGCCGTGGTAGCAGCCGGAGAACTTCACGATCACCGTGCGGCCGGTGATCCCGCGGGCGAGCCGGATGGCGCTCATCGTCGCCTCGGTGCCCGAGTTGACCAGGCGGACCTGCTCGACCGGGGTCCGGTCGACGATCTCGGCGGCGAGGTCGATCTCGCCCGGGGTGGGGGTGCCGAACGACAGCCCCTGCGACGCCGCCGACCGCACCGCCTCGACGACGGCCGGGTGCGCGTGCCCCAGGATCATCGGCCCCCAGGAGGAGACGAGGTCGACGTAGGTGGCGCCGTCGGCGTCGGTGAGGCGGCAGCCCTCACCCGAGACCATGAACCGCGGGGTGCCGCCGACCGAGTTGAACGCCCGCACCGGGGAGTTCACCCCGCCCGGGATCAGCTCGGTCGCCCGCTCGAACAGGCGGGCGGACTCCTCGGGTTCCGGGTTGCTCACGGCGGTCCCTGCGCTTCCGGTGCTCACGTCCCCAGTCTCGCAGCCGGTGTCAGGACCGGCTCGCGGCCCCGAGCTTGCGGGTGGCGTACCACTCCTTCGCCGGGCGCCCGAACAGCAGCGTGACGCCCACCGCCGCGATGCCGATCACGAGTACCGCGAACACCGGCTGTCCGCTGGTCGCCATGATCGCGAGCAGCGGGAGACCGTAGAGCGCCAGCAGCACGATCAGCACGACCCGCGCCCAGGACGCGCCGAGGAACGCCGCTACCGCCAGCACGATCCAGATCACGGCCATCGCGACGAAGACCACGCCCAGGATCCGCACAGCGTCCCCGAACTGCGCCATCGTCAGCCCGGACTGGGCGAGCGCGGCATCGAACTCTCCACGGGGGATCCCGGCGTCGTTGAGCAGGGACTCGTTGAACGTCACGAACAGCGACCCGATGCCCGTGACGACGAACGGCAGCGCCGCCGCGATCAGTGCGACCAGCGCGGTGACCACCTGACGCGGCCGGGCCGGACGTCCCTGCGGCCCGCTGCCGAGCCCCGCCGGGGGCGGCCCCCAGCCCGACACGGCGTTCCACTGCGGACCCTGCCCGGCCTGCTGCCCGGGCCCCGGCTGCGGCGCGACGCCCGGCTGTGCGGTGGTGCCCGGCTGTGCGGTGGTGCCCGGCTGTGCGGTGGTGCCCGGCTGTGGCGCGGGCCCGGCGGGTGCCTGCTGCGGGGCAGGCGGCGGTGTGGAGCCGCCGTGCCAGCCGTGGGGGTACGGGTTCTGCGGGTACTGCGGGTAGTGCCCCGTCGACGGCCCGGGCCGGTAGTACTGCGGGGCGTCGTGCTGTCCCGGGTTGCTGCTCACGAGCTCCACGGTAGCCGGGCCGGTGTCCGGTTTGCCACGTTCGGCGGTACCCGGCGCCGCGATTCACCCCTCACGGAGCGATCGCCCGGCACCGCCCGGCGGGATCCGGCACCCGGCCGGCCCCCGCCGGGCCCTGCGTTGCCGTTCTTCCGGAACCGGGACGCGGCGTCGCGCCCCGGTCTCGTCGAGGCACAGGGAGTGCGGCGAATTCGCTTACCCGGTAAGCGAATTCGCGGACAGGTGACCCCGGGGGTCGGCACCCGGCGCCCCTCTTCCCCGCGGAAACCCGTCACCGTGCGAACGGTCTCCGTGGACGCCGCCTCCGATGGGTGTGCCGCCGACCCGCCCAGCGTCCGCGCTGCGTCCCGTCGGGGTGGAGGGCCGACCGGCCGAACAGCGCCGGGCAGCCGAGCAGCGCCGGGTGAGTCCGGCCGGCGACGCGCCCGGGTGAGCGGTGTCAGCCCCGGTCGAGCCAGGTCGCGGCCTCGGTGGCCCAGTAGGTCAGGATCACGTCCGCACCGGCGCGGCGGATCGAGGTCAGCGTCTCCATGATGGTCCGCTCGCGCTCGAGCCAGCCCCGGGCGACGGCGGCCTCGACCATCGCGTACTCACCGGAGATCTGGTACGCCGCGACGGGCACGTCGGCGACGTCGGCCACCCGGGCCAGGACGTCCAGGTAGGCCAGGGCGGGCTTGACCATCACCATGTCGGCGCCCTCGTCGAGGTCGAGCGCCAGCTCGCGCAGCGCCTCGCGGGCGTTGCCGCCGTCCTGCTGGTAGGTCTTGCGGTCGCCCCTGAGCTGCGAGTTCACCGCCTCGCGGAACGGGCCGTAGAACGCCGAGGCGTACTTGACGGTGTAGGCGAGGATGCCGGTGTCGGTGAACCCGGCCTCGTCGAGCGCGGTGCGGATGACGCCGACCTGGCCGTCCATCATCCCGCTGGGGCCGACCAGGTGGGCGCCCGCGCGGGCCTGCTCCACGCCCATCCGGGCGTAGATCTCCAGGGTCGCGTCGTTGTCGACGCCGCCGTCGGCGTCCAGCACGCCGCAGTGCCCGTGGTCGGTGAACTCGTCGAGGCACAGGTCGGACATGACGACCAGGTCGTCGCCGACCTCGGAGCGCACGTCGCGCAGGCCGACGTTGAGGATCCCGTCCGGGTCGACGGCGCCGGAGCCGGTCGCGTCGTGGTGCTCGGGGACCCCGAACAGCATCACGCCGCCGACGCCCGCGGCTGCCGCCTCCGCGACCGCCTTGCGCAGCGAGTCGCGGGTGTGCTGGACGACCCCCGGCATCGACCCGATCGGGACCGGCTCCGTCGCGCCCTCACGGACGAACATCGGCAGCACCAGCTGCCGCGGACGGACCTCTGTCTCGGAGACCAGCCGCCGCATCGCGGGGGTGGTCCGCAACCGTCGGGGACGCTGCGCCGGGAAACCCATGCGGACCAGGCTACGACCGCCCCGGACACACGTCGGCCCCGCACCACCTCGGGAGGCGGTACGGGGCCCGACGGGAGCAGCTCGACGGCTCCGCTCAGCGGCGGTGCCGATGCGCCCTTCGCTCCGCTCAGCGGCGGTGCCGATGCGCCCTTCGCTCCGCTCAGCGGCGGCGCGCCTTCACCTTCTTCGGCGGCGGCAGGTTGCCCTCGGCGCGCAGCTTCGCGGTGTGGCTGGCCAGCGCGTCGACCAGGGTCGGGACGCGGGCCTCCTCCGGCTGCACGTCGACCCGCAGGCCGAACTCGCGCGCGGTCTCCGCGGTGGCCGGACCGATGCAGGCGACCAGGGTGCGGGCGTGCGGCTTGCCGGCGATGCCGACCAGGTTCCGCACGGTCGACGACGAGGTGAAGCACACCGCGTCGAAGCCGCCGGTCTTGATCGCCTCGCGGATCGGCGCGGGCGGCGGGGCGGCCCGGACGGTCCGGTACGCCGTCACGTCGTCGACCTCCCAGCCGCGCTCCTGCAGCCCGGCCGACAGCGTCTCGGTGGCGATGTCGGCGCGCGGGAGCAGCACCCGGTCGACCGGGTCGAGCACGTCGTCGTGCGGCGGGAAGATGTCCAGCAGGCCCTCGGACGTCGAGGACTGGGACTCGTCGATGTCCGGGACGAGCTCGGGCTCGATACCGAACTCGCGGACCTTCTCCGCGGTCGAGCGGCCGACGCAGGCGATCTTCACACCGGAGAAGGCGCGGGCGTCGAGGCCGAACTCACCGAACTTCTCCCAGACGGCCTTGACCGCGTTGGTCGAGGTGAACACGACCCACTGGTAGCGGCCGTCGACGAGACCCTTGACCGAGCGCTCCATCTGCGCGGGCGACCGGGGCGGCTCGACGGCGATGGTCGGCACCTCCTCCGGGATGGCGCCGTGCATCCGCAGCCGCTCGCTCATCACGCCGGCCTGGTCCTTGGTGCGCGGCACCAGGACCCGCCAGCCGTAGAGCGCGCGCGACTCCCACCAGGACAGCTCGCCGCGACGACCGGCGGCCTCGCCGACGGTCAGGACGAGCGCGCCCTCGAGGTCGCCGCCGTCGGCGGCGATCCGCCCGACCGACGACGAGATGGTCCGCTGGGTGGAGGTGGTGCCGCCCGCGGTGATCGCGACCGGCGTCTCGTCCGGGACGCCCTGGGCGGTCAGCCCGGCGGCGACGTCGCCGAGCAGCGCGCTCGTCGCGTGCAGCACGACCGGGCCCGGGCTCGCGGCCAGCGCGGCCCAGTCGACGCCCGCGCGGACGTCGGCCTCGACGTGCGCCGACCCGAGCGCGACACCGGCGTAGGCCGGGACCGCGGTCGAGGACGGGACGCCGGGGACGACGTCGAACGGCGTGCCCGACGCGGACACGGCCATCGCCTCGGCGACGACGGCGTCGTTGGTCAGCGGGTCGCCGGAGACCAGGCGGGCCACCGAGCGGCCCTGGCCCGCCTCGGTGAGCAGGTCGCTCGCGATGTCGGCGGGCTGGCCGACGGCCGGGCGCACCTCGGCGCCGTCGGCGGCCAGGGCGAGGATGCCCTCCGGCACGTCCGGGTCGGTGATGACCAGCGGCGAGCCGGCGAGCACGTCCCGGGCGCGCACGGTGAGCAGCGCCGGGTCCCCCGGTCCGCTGCCCACGAAGGCGATCCGCCCTGAGGGGTTGGCAGGTCCTGTCATTGAAGAAACTCCCGAATCAGCGGTTGGCGGGACCACCGGGACCTGCGGGGGGCAGGTCCTCGGCTCCCAGGTCGAGAAGCTCGAGGGCGACCGCGGCCCCGATCTTCTCTGCGTCGTCCATGTCTCCGGTGGCGGAGGCGCGCACCACGTCGCCCCCCGCGATGTCCCCGATCCCCAGCGCGCCGCGCAGCGACAGGCGGTCGACCGCCCGGCCGTCGTCGTCGAGGTCGGAGACGACCTCGGCGAGCGCCCCGACGGGGGTGTCGCACCGGGCGTCCAGCCCGGCCAGCACCGCGCGCTCGGCGGTGACGGCGAGATGGACGCCCGCGTCGTCGAGCACCGCGTGCAGCGCCGAGACGAGGTCGGTGTCGGCGGAGCGGCACTCGATCGCCAGCGCACCCTGGGCGGGCGCGGGCAGCATCTGCAGAGGGTCGATCAGCTCGTCCGCCTCGTCGACGCGGCCCAGCCTGCGCAGCCCGGCGGCGGCCACGACCACCGCGTCCAGCTCGCCCGACCGCACCTTCCCGATCCGGGTGTCCACGTTGCCGCGGATCGGCAGCACCTCCAGGCCCTGGCCGAGCGCGTGCAGCTGCACGGTCCGGCGCGGGGACCCCGTCCCGACCCGGGCACCACGACCCAGCTCGCCGAGCACGCGACCGCCGGTGACCAGCGCGTCGCGGACGTCCTCGCGTTCGGGGACCGCCGCGATCGTGAGCCCGTCGGGCTGTGCGCTCGGCAGGTCCTTGTACGAGTGCACCGCGACGTCGATCTCGCCGGCGTAGAGCGCGTCGCGCAGCTGCGAGACGAACACCCCCACCCCGAGCTGCGGGATCGGCGCCGACGAGCGGTCACCGCTGGTCGAGATGGTGACCAGCTCGCACGGGTGCCCGGCGGCGATCAGCCGGTCGGCGACGGTGGTGGACTGGGCGACCGCCAGCTTCGACGGCCGGGTGCCGATCTTCAGGACGCTCACGGGATCTGCTCCGGGGGACGGGACCCGATCGACGGCGTGGGGCCGAGCGGGGCGTTCAGGGCTGCGGTCACATCGCCGCCGTCGACGCTCGCGTCGGCGCCCCGGACCGGGGCGGCGACCGCGGCGGCGGCCTGCGGGTCGAGCTCGAACAGGGTGCGCAGCGCCGCGGCGTAGCTGTCCCCGTCCGGCCCCTCGGCCAGGCGCTTCACCTGGACCGTGGGGGTGTGCAGCAGCTTGTCGACGACCCGGCGCACGGTCCGCGAGAGCTCCTCGCGGACCCGGGTGTCGAGGTCGGGCAGCCGCGAGTCGAGGCGCAGCAGCTCGGCGTCGACGACCTCCGAGGCGCGCCGGCGCAGGGCGGTGACCGTCGGCGTGACCTCGGCCGAGCGCTGCCCGGCCAGGTACTGCTGGGCCTCGGCGTCGACCATCGTCTGGGCCGCGGCGACGGAGCCGCCGTCGGCGGTGTCGAGCAGCCGACGCTGCAGGGTGATGAGGTCGACCATGCGCACGCCGGCCAGCTCGCCGACGGCCGGGTCGACGTCACGCGGCAGGCCCAGGTCGCACACGACCAGAGGTGAGGTGCGGCCGGTCAGCGCCTCGGCGACCGGGGCCACGTCGACGACGTGCCCGATGGCGCCGGTACAGGCCAGCATCAGGTCGGCGTCGCGCAGCTCGTCGGCCAGGGAGTCCATCGGCGCGTAGCGCGCGGTGGTGCCCTGCTCGGCGTGCTCGAGGACCTTCTCCACGAGCCGCTCGCCGCGCTCGGCCGAGCGGTTCAGCACGACGATCTCGCCCGCCCCGGCACGACGCAGGTGCGCGGCGGCCAGCGCGCCCATCGCCCCGGCGCCGACGATCACGGCGCGGGTGCCGCCCAGGCCGACGCCGCCGAGCTCACGGTCGGCGTCGCGCAGGGCCTCGGACACCACCGAGGCGCCCGCCTCGTCGATGCCGGTCCCGGCGTGCACCCGCTTGCCGACGCGCAGAGCCTGCTGCACCAGCTCGTGCAGGACCTTGCCGACGGCGCCCGCGGCGTCCGCGGCCGCGTAGGCGCCGCGCAGCTGGCCGAGGATCTGCGACTCGCCGACCACCATCGAGTCCAGGCCCGCCGCCAGCGCGAACAGGTGCTGGACCGCGGAGCCCGCGTAGTGCACGAACAGGTGCTCGGACAGCTCGCCGATGGGGAACCCGGCGTGGGTGCCGAGGACGTCGGTGACGTCGCCGAGGCCGCCGTGGAACGCGTCCACGACCGCGCAGATCTCGATCCGGTTGCACGTGGAGAGGACGACCGCCTCCTCGACGTGCGTGCGGTCGAGCATCTCCTCGAGAAGCTTGGGCACCTCACCCGGAGCGACCGCGAGGCGCTCCAGCACCTCGACCGGCGCGCTGCGGTGCGACAGGCCGACCACGAGGACGCTCATGGCTCTACGACACCACCGATTCGTTCGTCTTGTCCGTCACCGCGGCGGCACCGGTGTGCCGTCGCGCCACGTGGAACGCGAGGACCTGCAGCTCGACCGACAGGTCCACCTTGCGGACCTCGACGTCGTCCGGGACCGTCAGCAGCACCGGAGCGAAGTTGAGGATGGACTGCACACCGGCCGCCACGAGCAGGTCGCAGACCTTCTGGGCCGCCGGGCCCGGCGTCGCGATCATCCCGATGGTGACGCCGCCATCGGCGCACACCTCGGGGATCTCGCGCACGTGCCGCACCCGGATGCCGTTGATCTCGCTGCCGACGAGGTCGTCGTCGACGTCGAACAGGGTGCTGACCGGGAAGCCGCGGCCGGCGAAACCGGTGTAGCCGGCCAGGGCGTGACCCAGGTTGCCGACGCCGACCAGCGCGACCGACTGCCGGTGGTCCATGCCCAGCTCGCCCTGCAGCCGTCCCTGCAGCGAGGTGACGTCGTAGCCGACGCCGCGCACGCCGTAAGAACCCAGGTAGGACAGGTCCTTGCGGAGCTTGGCCGAGTTGACCCCGGAGGCACCGGCGAGCTCCTCGGACGACACCGTCTCGACCCCGGCCTCGCGCAGCTCGCCGAGCACCCGCAGGTACACCGCGAGCCGGGACACGGTGGCCTCCGGCACCGGGCGCGCGGGACGCTCGCCGTTGCCGTCGGGCGCGGTGGCACCGGACTCGGGCGGCAGGGTCACGGGCCGTCCTCCTCGGGCGTCGGTCGCGGGCGGCCGGGTCCCGGTGCCCGCTCCGGCCCGCGGGGGCTTGATCCGCGGGCGGTCGGTCATCGAGACTGGGCGTGCTCCGGTCGGGGGTGTGCAAATATCGGTCGCCGGCGCGCTCGTGGCACGCCCGCGAACCGGCCGGACGGGCCGGTCGGGCTGCGGACGGACGAGGCCCGGCGTTCCCGGCGCCGCGGAGGCACCGTGCCACCGGGTCCGGCGACGGGAACCCACGGTAGCCGCTTGTGAAGGCACGCACAAAGTTGCGATCTTGGTCCTCTCCGTGCTCGGCCCGGGCCCCTGACCTGGAGCTACCGGTGATCGACGGGCAGGAACCGCTCATCGTGCGACGAGCGCCACGTCGGTCTCCACGACACCACCGTCACGCATACCGTGCGACCGCCCGTGACACACCTCTCCGCCCGGGACGGCGCGACGAGGCCCAGGTCACCGTCGCTCAGGTCACCGTCGCTCAGGTCACCGTCGCTCAGGTCACCGTGACGGTGCGGGTCGGCCGGCCGGTCGCCGCGCCCGGCAGCGGGGAGCGGCGCTCGGCGGTCTGGACGACGCCGTCGCCGTCGGTGGCGCGGCACACCAGGGTGTACCCGCCCGGCGGCAGGTCCAGCTCGGCGCGCCACTGCCGCCAGGTGGCCCCGCCGGACGGCACCGGCGCGAGCTCCGCGGTGACCCAGGACCCGGCCGCGCCGCCGTCCTGCACCCCGACCTCGACCCGGCGGATCCCCCGGGGCACCGCCCAGGCGGAGCCGGTGACCACGACCCGGCCGGCGGGCACGTTCGCGTACGAGGCGGGCGACTCGATCCGCGCGGCGGTCTCCATCGGCCCGGGCGGCGCCCATCCGCGGTCGCGCCAGTAGTCGGCGCGGGCGGCGAACGTGGTGAACTCGATGTCGGTGACCCACTTGGTGGCCGAGACGTAGCCGTAGAGGCCGGGGACGACGATCCGCACCGGGAAGCCGTGCTCGGGCGGCAGCGCGACCGGGCCGTCCGGTCCGGCCATCGCGACCGCGAGCAGCGCACCGCGGCCGGGGTCGAGCAGCAGCGACGACGGGCTGCCCGCCGTCCAGCCGTCGGTGGAGGTGGACAGCGCCTGGTCCGCCGCCGGGTCGGGCGCGGCGGCCGCGAGCAGCGGCGCGAGCTCCACCCCGGTGAACCGGGTGGTGGACACGAGGTCGCCGCCGACGTCGTTGGAGACGCACGCCATCGTCACCCAGCGTTCGACGAGCGGGCGGGCCAGCAGGTCGTCGAGGGTGAGGGTGAGCTCGCGCCCGACCCGTCCGTGCACCCGCAGGCTCCACGACGCCGGGTCGACCGACGGGACCCGCAGCGCGGTGTCGATCCGGTAGAAGTCGTCGACGGCGGTGGTGAACGCGGCCGCGCCCGGCACCTGCGCCCCGGCGGGCAGCGCCGGGGCGGGCGCGATGCGGCCCTGCGCGGCGAGCGTCCGGATCCGGGCGGTGAGCGCGTCGCGTTCGGGCCCGATCCGGCCCGAGGGCAGCAGGGGCGCGGCGACCGCGGCCCCGGTGCCCAGCACGACCCCGCCCGCCCCCGCCAGCGCGGTGGTGCGCAGGAACCGCCGCCGGGTCAGCGACGACCGGACGGGCCGCCCGTCGGGCAGCGTCCCGTCCGCGGTCGGGGCGGGGATCCGGGCCGCCAGCGCGTGCAGCCTCCGGAAGACCGTCACCGCGACGACGGCCGCGGCACCCGCCGGCACCATGTCGAGCTGACCGGCGCCCGACGCCGTCGCCGCGGCGACGACACCCAGCAGCCCGAGCGCCGCGAGCCCCCACGCCCCGGCCACGGCGAGCGGCGCGACAGCGCGCCGAGCCCGGCCGCGGCCAGGGCCAGGACCACCAGCACCCCGGCGACGACGGTGTGGCGGCTGCCGATCCCGGCCCCGACGGTCGCCGCGCCGGCCAGCGCGGGCGGGGTGAGCGCCACGACCTGCTCGGCGACGGCGTTCACCGGCCCGGCGGCCGGGGCGACCAGCAGCGCGAGCGCCTGCCCCGCGCCGACGCCCAGGGCGGCCGCGGCGAGCCCGGCCAGGGCGGTGCGGGCCGCCGGTGCGGTGCGGACCGGCGGGCGGTCCGCACCCGGGGCGCCGCCGGCCGGGCCGTCCGAGGTCGCGACCGGACCGTCGGGGGCCGGGCTCACGGCCGGGCCAGGTCCGCGCGCAGGCGCTCCTCGTCCACCCGGAACGAGTCGTGCTCACGACCGTCGAGCAGCACCACCGGCACCTGGTCGCCGTACTCGGCGCGCAGCTCGTCGTCGGAGTCGACGTCGACGGTGTCCCAGCCGGTGCCGGTCTCGGCGCACACCCGGGCCAGCACCTCGGCGGCGTCGTCGCACAGGTGGCAGCCCACCCGGGTCAGCAGTCGTACCCGCATCTCACATCCTCGCCAGTGTCCTTCGGGCGATCTTGCCCGTCGGGGTGCGGGGCAGCTCGTCGGCGAAGGCGACGACCGCGGGCCGCTTGAACCGGGCGAGCCGGGCCGCGCAGTGCGCGGCGACCGTCTCCTCGGTGAGCTCGGCGCCCGCGACCGGCACGATCACCGCCTTGACCGCGGCGCCGGTCCGGTCGTCGGGCACCCCGACGACGGCGACCTCGGCCACCGCGTCCAGCTCGGCGACGACCTGCTCCACCTCGCGCGGGTAGACGTTGAAGCCGTTGACGATGACCAGGTCCGAGGACCGGTCGACGAGGTGCAGGTCGCCGTCGGTGTCGAGGTAGCCGACGTCGGCGGTGACGAACCAGCCGTCCTCGCCCGGGCCGCCGGAGCCGTCGGGCCAGTAGCCGGAGAACAGGTTCGGCCCGCGCACCGCGATCAGCCCGGTGTCGTCGGACGGGTCGGAGCCGTCGTCGTAGTCCAGGTCGTCCAGCGGGTCCTCACCGCGCGGCTCGGGCTCCGGCGCGGTTCTGCGCTCCATCGGCTGCCCGTCGGCATCGACCAGGCGCAGCTCGACGCCGGGCAGCACCTGTCCGACCGAGCCGGGCTTGGCCGGTCGGCCCAGGTCGTTGCTGGTGACGACGGGCCCGCCCTCGGTGAGGCCGTAGCCCTCGTGCAGGTCCAGCCCGCTCGCCGCACGGAAGTCCGCGAGCCAGCCCGCGGGCAGCGGCGCCCCGCCGGAGGTGCACAGCCGCACCCCGGCCATCGCGGCGCGCAGCCGCTCGGGCCCGAGGTCGAGCAGCATCCGGAACATCGACGGCACCCCGGCGACGACGCTGACCCGCTCCTCGACGACCGTCTCGACCAGCCGGTCCGGGGAGAACCGGCCGGGCAGCACGACGGTCGCTCCGGTCCAGCAGACCTGCAGCAGCCCGGCGGCGAGGCCGTAGACGTGGAACAGGGGCAGCGCCAGCAGGACCCGGTCGACCCCGTTGACCGGTGCCGGGCGGAGCGCACCCGCCTGCTCGCGGTTGGCCAGCAGCGCGCGGTGCGACAGCTGCACCCCGCGCGGGCGCCCGGTGGTGCCGGAGGTGAACACGACCAGCGCGATGCGCTCGGGGTCGGCGGGAGCCCGGTCGACCGGGGCGTCCGGGACCGGGGCGGCCAGGTCCGGCGGGCCCAGCAGCGTCGCGCCGACGCCCTCGGCGCAGCCGGCCGCGACGGCGTCGTCGGGCCGGGCGACGACCGCGACCGGCCGGGCCTGGTCGAGCACGACCTCGAGCTCGCGGGTCACCGAGCCCGCGCCGAACGGTACGACGACCGCGTCGGCCCGCAGCGCGCCGAACAGCGCCACGCAGTAGTCGGCGCCGTCGGGCAGGCCGATCGCGACCCGGTCGCCGTGGCGGACGCCCGCCGCACGCAGCCGGGCGGCCTCGGCGGAGACCGCGGCGTCGAACGCCGACCAGGTCAGCGTGAGCGGCGCCGCGCCGGACAGGTCACGGACGGCGTCGTGGCCCGGACGCTCGGAGGCGTTGCGCGCCACCAGGTCGGCGAGGTGGGCGGGACGGTCGGGACGGTGGCCCGGCACGGGGTCGGAACTCGGCACGGCGGTCTCCATCCTCGGACCCGCCGGGGCGGGGTCGGCTCGTCGGCACGCGTCGCCGCCAGTGTTCCAAACCCGGCCACGACCGTCGTGTCCCGAGGGACCGCTCACCGCTGTGTACGCCACGTATCGATTCGGACACGCTTCGCGCACGGTTCGTCCACCGCGCGTATCGGGCCGCTCGCCGGAACGGCACGCGACGAGAGGCGGCGAGTGCGTTGCGCCACTCGACAGACGTCTATGCTCCGCCGCTACATGAAGTTCAACGCGTGAACCGCCGGTTCGTCGCGCGACTCACCCGAGGGAGTGGCATGCAGCTCGACGCCAGCGCGCCACGGCGCACACCGCGCCGCGCCGCGCGGGACGCGCCGGCGGTCCCCGCCGGCCGGGTCGCCCGCCGAGCCGTACCCCGTCCGACCCCCCGGGATCCATGACCCGGCCGATGCGACCGCACCGCCTGCTCCGACAGCAGCGCTCCGAGACCATCCCCGAGACCGTCCGTCCGACCCGGGCCCCCGAACCCGGCCAGGACAGACCCGACACCGTCCGCCCCCAGCCGGACGGGGAGGTGTCCGTGACTTCAGCGACCTCTGCACCGTCCCAGCCGACGGGGCCGATCGCGTCCGCTCCCTTGGTCGACGCTCCCCCCACGTACCCCGCAGGCCCCGCCCTACACCGCCCGGACGGCCGGACCACCCGGTCGGGTCCGCCCGGCCGTACCGAGCAGGACATGCCGATGCCACGACAGGCACCGCAGATCTCGCAGGAGCTGCAGCGCCCGGAGGCCGACCCGGCCGACGAGGCCGCCCGCGCCGTCGAGGACGCGAACAGCTCCTGGGCCCTCGTCGAGGCCTGCCAGGCCGGCGACGCGGCCGCGTTCGGCGAGCTCTACGAGCGCTACCACGACGTGGTCTACCGGTACGTGCTGTTCCGGATGGGTGACCGGTCCTTCGCCGAGGACGTGACGCAGGAGACCTTCGTCCGGGCACTGCGCCGGATCTCCTCGGTCAGCTACCAGGGCCGCGACATCGGGGCCTGGTTCGTCACCATCGCCCGGAACCTGATCTTCGACTACGTCAAGTCCAGCCGGTTCCGGCTGGAGCAGACGACCTCGGAGATCGTCGAGCTGTCGCCCAGCACCGGTGGTCCCGAGCAGCAGGTGCTCGACATGGCGACCAACGACGAGCTGCTGGCCTCGATCGCCAAGCTCAACTCCGACCAGCGCGAATGCATCCAGTACCGGTTCCTCAAGGGCCTGTCGGTCGCCGAGACCGCCGAGCTGATGGACCGCAACGAGGGTGCGGTCAAGGCGCTGCAGCACCGCGCGGTGCGTCGTCTCGCGCAGCTCCTCCCGGACGGTCTGCGGTGAGCGGGTCTGCCGCCGGATCAGCCGGAACGCGAGAGGGTGTGTCGATCACTGCGCCGAACGCACTACTCGATGCGGTGAACGGTTGGAAGGCCGTAACCTCGTCCGCGGTCGGTCGTTGTACAGACCGGCGCGCACTGACGGCGCCACACGCGCCGACGAGCAGCGCGAGACTGCAGTGAGGACGGACGGCATGCCCAGGGCATGGGACGACGGGTACCCCGGCGACGACGGTTTCGACCGCGCGCCGGCGGGTGCCCCTGCATCGGAGGAGCTGGCGCACGAGATCGCGCTGGCCGCCGCGCTGGACCGTTCGCGGCGTGATCTCTCGCCCGATCCGCACGCCTCGGCCCGGATGCGGGCGCGGCTGTTCGAGGTGCTGGCCCAGGAGGGCGTCGGACAGCAGTCCGGCGGGTCCCCGTTCGGCGACCGGTTCGACCGCGTCGACCAGGCCGACCTCACCGCGCCGATCGGCCCTCCGATCGCCGACGACCTCGACTGGGACGCGGTGTCCAACCGCCGCGCCGCCGGCGAGCACGCCCCGGCCGCGGACGACCCGACCGGTCGCAGCAGCCGTCCGCGCCGCGGCCGCCACGTGCTGCCGTCGGACCACCCGGACCACCCGGAGCAGGTGGGCGCCCCGGCCGGACCGGCCCGCGACGCCGAGGCCGGCCCAGGCCGCGACGACTCCGCCCGCCCGGCGCAGTCCGGCGCCCGGATGCTGGACCGCCGCCGTCCGAGCGTGCGCAAGCGCTTCGGCGTCGTCGTCGGCGGGTTCGCCGCGCTCGCGGTGATCGCCGGCGTGACCTCGACCGCCAGCCGCGACGCCCTGCCCGGCGACGCGATGTACGGCATGAAGCGCGCCAGCGAGAGCGTCGGCGGGGTGTTCACCGTCGGCCAGCAGGCCGAGGCCGCCCGTCAGCTCGACCTGGCCCGCTCCCGGGTCGACGAGCTGGAGAGCCTGGTCGCGCGGTCCACACCGCCGTCGCCGGACGCGGTCGCGTCCGCGATGGGCGACTTCGACCGGGCCACCAGCACCGGCAGCAGGCTGATGCTGACCGGCGCCGGGACCGACGGCGCGGACACCTCCCGCCTGGCCGAGCTGCGAACCTGGGCGGCCGCCCAGTCCGGGCGCATCACCCGTCTGCAGTCCGACCTGCCCGCCGAGAGCCGCGGGGAGACCTCGGAGGCGATCCGCCTGCTGGACCGGGTGCTGTCCCGGGCCGAGGCGCTGCGGGCCGGCACCGGCTGCGCCGCGGACAGCGGCGGCACCGTCGACGACCTCGGCCCGGTGCCCGGCGAGTGCCGCACCGCGGGCGGGCCGTCTTCGGCGCAGGCCGTCGAGCAGTCCGCGCCGGTGACGCCGTCGGAGACCGCGACCGGCACGCCGTCGCCGTCGCCGACCTCCGGTCCGGCGACCTCGACCTCGCAGGCCCCGACCACCTCGGGGTCCGCGCAGCAGGGCGGCGGGCTGCCGCTGCTGAACGGTGGTGGGTCGACCACCTCCGACAGCGGGTCCGGCAGCTCGTCGGAGTCGTCGTCGGAGCAGGACCGCCTGCTGCCGCCGATCACGATCCCGCCGCTGCTGCCGGGCCTCGGCCCGGTCACCCTCGGCTGATCCGCTCCGGACACCACGGGTACGGGCCCGGTTCCCGGTGCGTCGACATGTGTCACGTACCGGAGGCCGGGCCCGCTCCCGCGTTCCGGCAGTAGGCTGGGGCCGCGCCCCGATCCCCTCGGGACGCGAGACGCCGTCGCACCAGGAAGGCCGCCGTGGTGAGTGATCCCGGGTCCGTCCCCCCTCTCGACCAGAGCGGGACCCGCGAGTCTCACCCGCCCACCCACACCGGGCTCTCCGAGGAGCCGGGGGTGCTGGAGCGGGCGACCGCCCTCGACTCCGCGCAGCGGGCCGGTCAGGCCTCCGCCGCCGCGGCCGTCGCCGCCGAGGCCGACGACCACCCCGACGGCCCGGAGGGCGGGGACGGCGCGCCGCCCGACCTCACCGCCGCCGCGTTCTTCGACTGCGACAACACGATGATGGTCGGCGCGTCGATCTTCCACTTCGCCCGCGGCCTGGCCGCGCGCAAGTTCTTCACCACCTCCGACATGGCCGGCTTCGCCTGGCAGCAGATCAAGTTCCGGGTCGGCGGCCGGGAGGACAAGGGCGGCATCGCGGGACACCGCGACACCGCGCTGTCGTTCGTCGCGGGCCGTCCGGTCGACGAGGTCGTCGCGCTCGGCGAGGAGATCTACGACGAGCTGATGTCGGACCGGATCTGGGCGGGGACCCGGGCGCTGGCCCAGATGCACCTCGACGCCGGCCAGCGGGTCTGGCTGGTCACCGCGACGCCGATCGAGCTGGCCCGCATCATCGCGCGGCGGCTCGGGCTGACCGGGGCGCTGGGCACCGTCGCGGAGTCCGTCGACGGGCTCTACACCGGACGGCTGGTCGGCGAGATCCTGCACGGCCCGGCCAAGGCGCACGCTGTCCGCGCACTGGCCGCGTCGGAGGGGTTGGACCTGCGTCGCTGCACCGCGTACTCGGACTCGGTGAACGACGTCCCGATGCTCTCGGCGGTCGGCACCGCGGTCGCGGTGAACCCGGACTCCGAGCTGCGTGACGTCGCGAAGGCCCGCAACTGGCAGATCCGCGACTTCCGGACCGGGCGCAAGGCCGCCCGGATCGGGGTGCCCTCGGTGCTCGGCGCGGGCGCCGTCGCCGGGGCGGTGGCGGCCGGCATGGCCTACCGCAAGCGCTGACCCGCCCGGCCGCTCAGGGCGGCGGGGCTCCGCGGTAGCGCTCGGCGTAGCGGCGGGCGGCCTCGGCCCGCTCGTCGGCGGTGGCCTCCCGTCGCGTCGCGCGGGCGGTGCCCGCGGGGTAGCCGGCCTTCGTCACGCGGTGCTCGACGGACTCCTCCATCACGAACAGCGCGTACTGCAGCGACACCAGCCAGCCCAGCAGCAGGGCGGTGAGCCGCAGCCACAGCGGGCCGGGGACGGCGAGCGCCAGCGGCACCGACAGCAGCGTCAGCACCGCCGCCGTGCGCGCGAAGTGGCGCAGGTGCCAGGTGCGGCAGGTCGTGTCGTGCAGCACCCACCCGCGGTACCGCGCGGGCAGCCGTCCGCCGGCGGCCTACCAGAGTTACCGCAGCGGGTCCGGCCGCCGGATCATCCCAGGAACACGTTGCGCCGCTGGGACAGCAGCCGGTACAGCGTGTGCTGGATGGTCTCCCGGACCTGGTCGGTCAGGTTGAACACGAGCATCGGGTCGTCGGCGTCGGCCGGGGTGTGGTCGTCGGTGCGGATCGGCTCGCCGAACTCGATGTACCACTTCGACGGCAGCGGGATCAGCCCCGCCGGGCCGAGCAGCGGGAAGGTCGGCGTGACCGGGAAGTACGGCGCGCCGAACAGCCGGGCCAGCGGTGCGAGGTCGCCGATCTTGGGGTAGATCTCCTCGGCGCCGACGATCGAGCACGGGATGATCGGGACCCCGGTGCGGAGCGCGGCGGAGACGAACCCGCCGCGGCCGAACCGCTGCAGCTTGTAGCGGTCCCGGAACGGCTTGCCGATGCCCTTGAACCCCTCGGGGAACACCCCGACGAGCTCGCCGGAGGTCATGAGCCGCTCGGCGTCGGGGTTGCAGGCCAGCGTCGCACCGGCCTTGCGGGCCAGCGAGCCGGAGACCGGCATGGTGAACATGAGGTCGGCGCCGAGCAGCCGCAGGTGCCGGTGCGACGGGTGGTCGTCGTGCACCGCGACGGTCGTCATCACCGCGTCGAGCGGCAGCGTCCCGGAGTGGTTGGCGACGATCAGCGCGCCACCGGTCTCGGGGATGTGGTGGGTGCCGATGGTCTCGACGCGGAACCAGCGCTTGTAGAGCGGGCGCAGGGCGGGCAGCACCATCGCGTCGGTGAGCTCGCGGTCGAACCCGAACTCGTCGATCGGGTAGTCGCCCGCGAGCCGGCGGCGCAGGAACTCCAGGACCTGCTCCAGCGCGGCCTCCCAGGCCGGGCCCTCGTCGTCCTCGGGCTCGGGTGCGGAGGCGACCGGCGCGGGCCGCGACGGCTCCTCCGCCCGCGCGGGCCGGGCAGGCCCCCGGTTGCCCCGGATCGGGATCACCCGCGCCTCGGCCATGCCGTCGCCCTTCGTCGTACCACCGCGGCCGTCCGGCCGTCCCTGCTCGCGTGCCCGCATGCCGCCGTCCCGACCCGTCACCGCAGCGACCGGGCCAGGCCGAGCACGCCCCGTTCGAGCGAGGCGATCCGCTCCGGGCCGAGCACCGGCGCCAGCGCCTTGCCGCGTACGAAGTCGTCGAACGCCTGGGTGGTCGTCCACCGCGGCTCGAAGCCGAAGTCGTCGATCAGCCGGGTGAGGTCCACGACCCGGCCGAAGTTGAGGAAGCGCATCTGCTCCGGGGAGAAGTCGACGACGCGCGCGCCGCGCAGCACCCGGCTGACCGGGCCGACCGCGCCGCTCGGCACCGGGACGGCGATCTTGCCCGCGCGCCGGATGGCCTGGGACAGCATCAGCACCCCGTGCGCGGCGACGTTGAACACGCCCGGCAGCTCGTGGGTGGCGGCACGCTCGAGCACGGCGAGGCCGTCCTCCTCGTGCAGCAGCTGGATCCGGGCGTCGTAGCCCAGCACGGTGGGGACGACCGGAAGCGCGAAGTAGCGCGACAGCACGGTGTCCATCCGCGGGCCGATGAAGTTGGCGAACCGCAGGACCGTGGTGGTGACGTCCGGGCGGCGACGGCTGAACCCGCGCAGGTAGCCCTCGATCTCCGCGGCGTCCTTGGCGTACCCGCCCGAGGGCAGGTCCTTGGCCCCGATGGCCTCGTCGAACACGGCGGGGTCGCGGGAGCTGGAGCCGTAGACCGCGGTCGTCGACTTGAGCACGACCCGGCGCACGCTGGTCGCCTTCTGGCACGCGGCGAGGAGCTGCATCGTGCCGATGACGTTCATCTCCTTCATCGTCGCGCGGCCGCCCGCCGAGGCGGGGCTGGCCGAGAGCGACGCGTGCACGACGGTGTCGACGTTCGCCGAGGAGATGACCTTCGCGATGAGCGGGTTCCGGATGTCGGCGCGCACGAACTCGGCGCGGCCCATCCGCTTCAGCAGGTCCCGGGGCGGGGGGACGGTGTCCACGCCCAGCACCCGGTCGATGGCCGGGTCGGCCGCCAGCCGGGCCGCGAGGTGCCCGCCGAGGAAGCCGCTGACCCCGGTGACCAGCACGACGTTCGGGGTCGGCCGGTCCATGGGAGCTCCGTTCACCGGGTGCTGACGCGAGATCGTGCCGATCGTAGTCCCGCCCCGTCACACCGGGCAGGTACGCGGACACGTGAGGTGCGCGACGCGTCCGTCCGGGGGGCGGACCGCCACAACGACACCGGCCGCGCACCCGCGGGGAGGCGGGGGCGCGGCCGGTGCGCGAGTCACTTGCCGAGCTTGCGGCGCTGCACCCGGGTCTTGCGCAGCAGCTTGCGGTGCTTCTTCTTCGACATCCGCTTGCGGCGCTTCTTGATGACCGAGCCCATGTGGGTGCTCCTCCTGTGTCGACGCAGATCGTCAGCGACCGCTCCACCGGGTGACCTCGGAGTGGGCCGCCCGCACGATCCGTGCACGTGGACACGAGGCGCGGGCCGGGCGACGCCCGCCGGAGCGGGGCGACGACGCGATGCGACCGGTGGGGGTCGGCAGCCGGTTCACCAGTCTACCCGGGCGTACCGGCCTTCACCCCACCGGGGATCAGCCCGCGTCGAAGTAGGCGTTGCGCAGGTAGTCCTCGACCGCGCGCTGCGGCACGCGGAACGAACGACCGACCCGCGCGGCGGGCAGCTCGCCGGAGTGGACGAGCCGGTACACGGTCATCTTCGAGACGCGCATCATCGACGCGACCTCGGCCACCGTCAGGAACTGGACCTGGGACGGCCGTAGGGGCTCGGGACGTTCCGCCGCCATGGGGCACCGCCTTCCTCCCCCGAGACGGGTTCCCCGGTTCGCCCGGTGGTGGGGGATGCAGGTGCAGTCTACCGGGGCGGATGTGACGATCGGTCCGCCAGAGGGGGCCCGATCGTGCTACAGCACGGCGCGTCCGTGTGACTTTGCGTCATACGATGAGCTGAACGAGGTACCGGCGGCCCGGGTCAGCCGCGACCGAGCGCCACCGAGCGGTCGTGCGCCGCGGCGACCGCGTCGGCCAGGGCCGCACGCAGCCCGTGCCGCTCCAGCTCGCGCAGGGCGGCCGCCGTCGTCCCGGCCGGCGAGGTGACGTTCTCCCGCAGCACCGCGGGGTGCTCGCCGGTCTCGCGCAGCATCCGCGCGGCACCGAGCGCGGTCTGCACGGTCAGCTCGGTCGCGTCGGGGCGGGTCAGGCCCAGCCCGACGCCCGCCTCGATCATCGCCTCGGCGACGAGGAAGAAGTACGCGGGCCCGGAGCCGGACAGCGCGGTCGCGGCGTCCTGCTTCGCCTCGTCCAGGCGCAGCACCGCGCCGACGGTGGACAGCAGTGCCTCGGTCTCGTCGAGGTGCGCGGGGGTCGCGTGCGCACCCGGGGAGATCGCGCACATCGCCGCGCCGAGCAGCATCGGGGTGTTCGGCATGACCCGCACGACCGGCGTGCCGTCGGGCAGGGCGCCCTCGAACAGCGAGGTCGGCAGGCCCGCGCACAGCGACACGACGAGCGCGCCCGGCTCCAGCGCCCCGGCGACCTCGCCGAGCAGCGTGACGACGTCCTGCGGCTTGACGGCGACGACGACCGTCCCGGCCCCGCGCACCGCCTCGTCGACCGGGGCCGCGGTGACCCCCAGCGACGCGGTCAGCTCCTGCGCCCGCGCCGGGTACCGCTCGGCGACCACCAGGTCACCGGCGTCCCGTCCGGCCGCCAGCAGCCCGCCGAGCAGCGCCTCGCCGATCCGTCCCCCGCCCAGTACCGCGATCCTCGTCATGGGGGCAGCGTAGGAACCCCTCAGCGGGCCAGCGGGGCCAGGGCGAGCTGGCGGGCCTGGCAGACGGTGCGGCCGCGCGCGTCGACGACGGTGACGTCCTCGTCGAACTGCGCGCTCGACACCCCGCCGCCGGCGGGCGGGCTCGACACCGCACGCGAGCGGGACCCGACCCGCAGCCAGCCCGGGGCGGGTCGGGCCCGCAGCAGCGCGGTGAGCTGCACCGTCGGCGCCCAGCCGAACGTCCCGCCGAGGTTGAACACGGTCGGGGGCAGGATGTCGCCGGCCATCAGCGCGAACAACACGTCCGGCTCCTCGCCGCGCGGGCGGACCCAGCCGGTCATCTCCGGCGGCCCGGTCTCGCCGCGCAGGAACGGCAGCGCGCCGCGCGGGTAGCGCAGCTCGCAGGCGGCGGCCAGGCCGCGCGCGCCGCCCTCGGCCGACGCCGGGTCGAGCGCGTCCGGGTCCGGTTCGACGGCGAGCGCGGAGCCGTCGTCCAGGCGTGGGGCCTCGGTCGGCAGCACGCCGGCGGTGACGGTGGAGTGCAGCATGAGCCTGCCCTCCTGGTGCAGCCGCACGGCGACCGTGGACACCGTCCGCCCGACCTTGAGCGGGTCGGTCGTGATCTCGACCGGGCCCAGGTCGGGCGCGCGCAGGAAGTCCACGGCGACGGCCAGCGGGTCGGGCGCGGGGGCGTCGTCGGCCGCGAGGCGGGCCAGCCCGGACTTGGCCATGAGGACCATCAGCAGGCCGCCGAAGGCCTTGTCCCCGATCGCCCAGGTCCCGTCGAGCCGGGCGCGGAACCGGCCGTCCCCGAGGTGCTCGATCACGTGCGAGTCGGCGAAGGGCCGGACCGTCGTACTGCTCATGCGGGCATGTTACCCACGGGTAGGGGCGGCGGCGGACATCGTCGGGGTGAGGTGCAGCCGGGCGAACAGCAGCGACTCGGCGAGCAGTGCCGTGCGCTCCTGCCGGGTCCGGCAGCGCCGGGTCGACACCTCCAGGACGACGGTGCCGCCGTCCGCGGCGAACCGGGAGTCGGCCAGGCGCTGGCACACCTCGGCGCACGGCTGCGCCCCGCGGCCGGGGACCAGGTGCTCGTCGCGCGGGGCACCGGAGCCGTCGGTGAGGTGCAGGTGGGTGAGCCGGTCCCCCATCCGCCCGGCGAGGTCGAGGGCGTCGACGCCGGCCGCGGCGGTGTGCGACAGGTCCAGGGTGTAGGCGCCGAACCCGACCTCGGTCGGGTCGTGGCCGAGCGCGTAGGGCACGGTTCTGATCGCGCCGCGGGTCACCGGGAACATGTTCTCGACCGGGAGCGTGACGTCGTGGAACTCGCGGGCGCGGGCGACCTCGTCGGCGAAGACCCCGGCGTAGCGGCGCTGCCAGCGGAACGGCGGGTGCACCACCACGGTGCGTGCGCCGAGCCGGGCCGCGACCTCGACGGTACGGCGCAACCGGTGCACCGGATCGGCCCCCCAGACGCGCTGGGTGACGGCCAGGCAGGGGGCGTGCACGGCGAGGATCGGCACCCCGTGGCGGTGCGCGAGGCGCTCGACCGCACGCGGGTCCTGGCTGACCGGGTCGGTCCAGATCATGAGCTCGACGCCGTCGTAGCCCAGCTCACCGGCGATCTCGAACCCGGCGGCGACGCCCTCCGGGTAGACCGAGGCCGTGGACAGCGCGACGGGTGCCGCCCCGGGCAGGTCGGCGGTGGACGGGCGCGACGGTGTCACGAATCGTCGAGTCGTCACACCGTCGCTCATCGTTACCGGTCCAACAACACCAGGATCGCCGGGGACACGGTCAGCAGCAGCCCGACGAGCACCGCGAACAACGTGGTCCTCAGGTCGTCGTTGCGCAGCAGGGCCCGCACGCCGAGCACGAGCCCGACGGTCAGCACGACCGCGAGCGACAGCGCCACGATCGGCAGCGAGGTCCACAGGTAGCGGAACAGCACCCAGATCGCCGCACCGGCGACGGCGCCGCCGATCCACTGGGCGATGACGACCGCCCAGGCCTGGCCGGTTCCGGCCGCACCGGCCGGGGTGTCGCCGTCGAGGCCCGCGGGCGGCTGCGCACCGCTGTCGGTGACGGCACCGCGGCGTCCGGAGCGGCGACGCGGGGGCTCGTCCTCCTCGACGGCGCCGGCGGCGAGCTCGCCGTGGTCCTCGTAGTCGTCGTAGTCGTCGTCCTGCGGGCGCTCGGGGGCGAGCACGCCGGTGCGGCCACCGTCGGCGGAGCCGGGTCCGTCGTCGTACCCGGCGGGGCCGTGGCGGTCGTCGTAGCGGGGGTCGGCGTCGTAGCCCCGACCCTCGTGGCCCCGGTCGTCACGGCCCAGGTCGTCGTCACCCTGCCGGTCGTCGTAGTCGTCGGTGTACGGGTCGTAGGCGCCGGTCGGCGGGCCCGCGTCGGCCGGATGCGGACGAGGGCCGTCGTGCTCGTCGTCCAGCGGCGGGGCGCCGAACTGGGTGGGCGGGCCGCCGTCGTCGTCGGCCGTGGGGGCCGGGCGGCGGGCGCCGAGCCGGCTGGTGGGGATCTCGTCGGGGCCGTCGTCGGCCGCGCCGGGCGGGGGGCCGTACGGGCCGCCCGGGCGCGGGGCGTCGCGGGGACCCCAGGCCTGGGTGGCGGGGCCGTCGTCGTGACCGTAGGGGCGGCCGTTCGGCGGGCCCTGCGGCTCGGGCGGGAGCGGACGGGCCTGCGGGGCCGGGCCGGGACCCGCGGACCACTGACCGGGGGGCGGGCCCTGCGGCCTGCGGGGCGGGGCACCGTTCGGGGCGCCACCGAAGGCCGTGGCCCCGTGGGGCGCAGCACCGTTCGGGCTGCCGCCGTTCGGGCTGCCACCGTTCGGGCTGCCGCCGTTCGGAGCGCCGCCGTGGGGGCACCACCGTTCGGGGCGTTGCCGTTCGGCACGAACGGCTCCGGTGCGCGCCCGGCCTGCCCCTCGGAGGGGTCGGGGCGGCGCGCGGGCGGGAACGAGGGGTGCTCGACGGGGGGCGGGCCGTCGCCGCCGCGCGGGGCGAACCCGCCCGCGCCCTCGGGCGGGCGGACACGGTCGGCGACCGCGGGGCGTCGCGGCGGGGCCGCCACGTCCGTCCGCGCGGGTGCCGCGGGCGACGGGGCGCCGGGCCCTTCGTCGTCCTCCGCGGCGCGACGACGGCGGCGTCGTCCGGGCTGCTGGCCGCCGTTGGCGGCCAGGAGCTCCGCGACCGTCCGCTGGCGAGGCTCTCCGCTGTCCACACTCATCACGACCACCGTGCCCTGTGTGTTGTCAAGGGTCCAAGCCCGCCCGGGGATGTCTGCGCCGAGCGGTCGTCCCCGTTCGTCCCATCGAGCATGTCGAAGCGCCGGAGGATCACTCCCTCGCGCAACGCCCACGGACAGATCTCGAGTTCGGTCACGCCGAGGGCGTCCATCGCGGCCTGCGCGACGACCGCCCCGGCGACGAGCTGGTGCGCCCGGCTGGCGCTCACACCGTCGAGCTCGGCGAGGTCGGGACCCGACATCCGGGTGATGAACGCCGACAGCTGGCGCAGGCCCTGCGCGGTCAGCGTGCGGCGGGCGCCCGGCCCGGCGCTGGACGGCGCGGCACCGGCGAGCCGGGCCAGCGTCCGGAAGGTCTTGGAGGTGCCGACGGCCCGGTCCGGGCGCCCCGCGGCACGCAGCCGTCCGGCGACGGGGGCGATCTCGTCGCGGACGCGCTCGGTCAGCACGGCGACCTCCGCCCGCGACGGCGGGTCGGAGGTGAACGCCTCGCGGGTCAGCCGGCCCGCACCCAGCGGCACCGACGCGGCGACGTCGGGGGTCTCGTCGCGCCCGACGGCCAGCTCCAGCGAGCCGCCGCCGATGTCGAGCACGAGCAGCCGCCCGGCCGACCAGCCGCACCAGCGGCGGACGGCGAGGAAGGTCCAGCGGGCCTCGTCCTCGCCGGGCAGGACCTCCAGCGCCACCCCGGTCTCGCGCTGCACCCGGGCGAGGAACTCGGCGGAGTTCGTCGCGTCGCGCAGCGCGGACGTGGCGAACGCCAGGAGGTCGTCGCAGCCGGCGGCCCGGGCGGTGTCCCGGGCCCGGTGCACGCTCTCCAGCAGCGCCTTCACGCCGTCGCGGCCCAGCGCTCCCCTGCGGTCGAGGTGCTCGGCCAGGCGCAGCTGGTCCTTCTCCGACGACATGGGCTTCGGGTGAGCACCGCGGTGGGCGTCCACCACCAGGAGGTGAACGGTGTTGGACCCCACGTCGAGAACGGCCAGGCGCACCCGATCAGGTTACCGAGCCGTTATCGACGGTCGGGCAACCCCTGGCTCACACGTCGAACTTGTAGCCGAGCCCGCGCACCGTGACCAGGTGCTTGGGCGTCGAGGGGTCGCCCTCGACCTTGGACCGCAGCCGCTTGACGTGCACGTCGAGGGTCTTGGTGTCGCCGACGTAGTCCGCGCCCCACACCCGGTCGATCAGCTGGGCGCGGGTGAGCACCCGCCCGACGTTGCGCAGCAGGTACTCCAGCAGGTCGAACTCCTTGAGCGGGAGCGCGACCTCGTCGCCGTTGACCGACACGACGTGCCGCTCGACGTCCATCCGCACCGGCCCGGCCTCCAGCACACCGGTGCCGCCCTCGGTCTCGCCGCCGGTCTCGCCCCCGCGGCGCAGCACCGCGCGGACGCGGGCGATGAGCTCGCGCGCCGAGTAGGGCTTGGTGACGTAGTCGTCGGCGCCGAGCTCCAGCCCGACGACCTTGTCGATCTCGCTGTCGCGGGCGGTCACCATGATCACCGGCACGGCGGAGCGGGAACGCAGCGCCTTGCAGACGTCGGTACCGCTCATGCCGGGCAGCATCAGGTCCAGCAGCACGATGTCGGCGCCGTTGCGGTCGAACTCGCTCAGCGCGTCGTTGCCGTTGGCCGCGACGGCGGTGGTGAACCCCTCCTTGCGCAGCATGAACGCGAGCGGGTCGGCGAAGGACTCCTCGTCCTCGACGATCAGCACCCTGGTCATCTCATCCTCCGGTTCCGGCGGTCTGGGGGGAGCTGCCGGCGGCAGCCTCACCGTGGGGGGCGCCGCCGATGCCCATCCGGGCGGGCAGGCGCATGGTGAAGGTCGATCCGGTGCCGGGACGGCTCCACAGCCGCACCTCGCCACCGTGGTTGGCGCAGACGTGCTTGACGATCGCCAGGCCGAGACCGGTGCCGCCGGTGGCCCGCGAGCGGGCCGGGTCGACCCGGAAGAAGCGCTCGAAGACCCGCTGCTGGTGCTCGGGGGCGATGCCGATGCCGCGGTCGGTCACCGCGATCTCGATCGAGCCGTCGACCGAGCGGCGGCTCACCGACACCGACGAGTCCGCCGCGGAGTAGGCGATCGCGTTCTCCAGCAGGTTCGTCAGCGCGGTGACGAGCAGCGTGCGGTCGCCGTCGACGACCAGCCCCGAGGTCTCGTCGGCGGTGATCTCGACGGCGTGCGACTCGGCGGAGGTGCGGCTGCGGGCCAGCGCCTCGGAGACGATCTCGTCGACGTCGACGGCGGCCAGCGCGGGGAGCCGTTCGGCGCCGGTCAGCCGGGACAGCGCGATCAGCTCCGAGACCAGGTTCCCCATCCGGGTGGCCTCGCGCAGCAGCTTGTCGCCGAACCGGCGGACCTCACGGACGGCGTCGGGGTCGGGCTCGCCGCCGTCGGCGGGCTCCAGGCCGTCGAGGCTGTCGAGCAGGGCCTCGGCCAGCAGCGCGACCGCGCCGACCGGGGTCTTGAGTTCGTGCGAGACGTTGGCGACGAAGTCGCGCCGGGTCGCCTCCAGCCGGGCCACCTCGGAGGTGTCGACGGCCTCGACCAGCGCGAAGCCGTCGCCGAGGGAGCGGACCCTGGCCTGCACCGCGACCGGGCCGCGGGGCGTCCGGTCCAGCGGCGAGAGGTCGACGGTGTAGTCGCCGGAGGCGAGCAGCCGGTCCCTGCCCTGCACGCGCCGGCAGGCGGCGAGCGCGCGCGGGTCGAGCCGCTCACCGGCGACGGCGCCGAGCGCGGCGGCCCGCGGGTTGTGCAGGAGCACCTCACCGCCGGCCCCGACCACGGCGAGCCCGGAGCTCGACTGGCGGAACGTGCGGTGCAGCAGCTCGCCGAGGGTGGGTCCATCGGCGGCCACGGGGTCCGCCGGGGGGCGGCCGGTGCCGGGGCTGGGTCGGCCGTGCGACGGCCGTCGCGCCAGTGCGGCCCCGGCGGTGAGACCGAGGAGCAGGGCGAGGGCCGTGATCAGCCACGCGAGCGTGGTCACGGGTGCATGGTAGGCAGCCGGGGGTACCCTCTGACCAGCGCAGGACACCGGATGGTGACGCCCGCGACCCCTCCGCGCGACACTGTTCGGTCCCCGTTCACCGTGGGTTCAGCGAACCCCTACCCCACCCGACCCGGGGTGCTCCCAGGGTCACTCTCGTAGCGCTCTAAGCCACGAAAGTGACCCTGGGGACATCCCCGGGGGTGCAGCTGGCGGGGGCGGTGGGGTCAGCGACCCTGGTTCGCCACCCCGGCGATGGCCTCCTGCGCCGCGGCCGGGTCGAGGTAGCGCCCGCCCGGGTTCGTCGGCGTCAGGTCGTCGTCGAGGTCGTAGACCAGCGGGATGCCGGTGGGGATGTTCAGGCCGGCGATGTCGGCGTCGGAGATGCCGTCGAGGTACTTCACCAGCGCGCGCAGCGAGTTGCCGTGCGCGGCGAGCAGCACGACCTTCCCTTCGCGCAGGTCCGGCACCACGGCCTCGGTCCAGTAGGGCAGGAACCGGTCGACGACGTCGGCCAGGCACTCGGTCAGCGGGGCGTCGACGCCGGCGTAGCGCGGGTCGGCGTCCTGGGAGAACTCCGAGCCCTTCTCGATCGCGGGCGGCGGGGTGTCGTAGGAGCGGCGCCAGAGCATGAACTGCTCCTCGCCGTACTGCTCCAGGGTCTGCTTCTTGTCCTTGCCCTGCAGCGCGCCGTAGTGGCGCTCGTTGAGGCGCCAGTCGCGCTTGACCGGGATCCAGTGCCGGTCGGCGGCGTCGAGGGCGATGTTCGCGGTGGAGATGGCCCGGCGCAGCAGCGAGGTGTGCACGACGTCGGGCGCGACGCCCGCCTCGGCCAGCAGCTCGCCGCCCCGGCGGGCCTCCGCCTCGCCCTGGGAGGAGAGCGGCACGTCCACCCAGCCGGTGAACAGGTTCTTCGCGTTCCAGTCGCTCTGACCGTGACGCAGCAGTACGAGGGTCGGCATGGCGGACAGCCTGCCACCTACCCGCGGGAGAGGTCGGCGAGCACCGCCCCGAACGTGTCCACCAGCACGTCCACCTCGTCGTGGGTGACCACCAGCGGCGGGGACAGCCGCACGGTCACGCCGTGGGTCTCCTTGGCCAGCACCCCCCGCCGGGCGAGTGCGACGCACACGTCGCGGCCGGTGCCGATCCGCGGGTCGACGTCGACGCCGGACCACAGCCCCACCCCGCGCACGGCGGTGAGCCCGGGCAGCGCGCGCAGCCGCCCGTCCAGGTGCGCGCCGAGCTCACGGGCCCGCGCCTGGTACTCCCCCGTCGCCAGCAGCGCGCACACCGCGGACCCGACGGCGGCGGCGAGCGGGTTGCCGCCGAAGGTGGAGCCGTGCTCGCCGAGGCGCAGCACGCCGAGCACGTCGCGCCGCCCGACGACGGCGCTGACCGGCACGATCCCACCGCCGAGCGCCTTGCCGAGGGTGTAGAGGTCGGCGCGCACCCCCGACAGGTCGGTGCACAGCGTGGCCCCGGCCCGGCCGAGCCCGGACTGGATCTCGTCGCAGACCAGCAGCACGCCCCGCCGCTGGGTGAGCTCGCGGACCGCGCGCAGGTAACCGGGTGGCGGCACGAGCACCCCGGCCTCGCCCTGGACCGGTTCGAGCAGCACCGCGACGGTGTCGTCGGTGAGCGCGGCGGCCAGCGCGTCGGCGTCGCCGTAGGGGACGCGGTCGAAGCCGGGGGTGAACGGGCCGAAGTCGTCGCGGGCGACCGGGTCGTCGGAGAAGGAGACCACCGTCGTCGTGCGGCCGTGGAAGTTCCCCCCGGCGACGACGATCCGCGCCGTCCCCGGCCGCACGCCCTTCACCCGGTACCCCCAGGCGCGGGCGACCTTCACCGCGGACTCGACGGCCTCCGCGCCGGTGTTCATCGGCAGGACGGCCTCGGTGCCGGTCAGCGCGGCGAGGTCGCGCTGGAACGCCGGCAGCCGGTCGTTGTGGAACGCCCGCGCGGTCAGGGTGAGCGTGTCGAGCTGGGCGTGCGCGGCCGCGGTGAGCGCGGGGTGGCGGTGCCCGAAGTTGAGCGCGGAGTAGCCCGCCAGCGCGTCGAGGTAGCGGACGCCGTCGACGTCGGTGACCCAGGCGCCGTCGCCGTGGGACAGCACGACCGGCAACGGCGCGTAGTTCCGTACGCCGAACTCCTCGGCGAGGGCGATCTGCGGGTCGGTGCCCGGGACCACGGCGGTCACGACCGCAGCTCCAGCGTGGCGCACTTGATCCCGCCGCCGCCCCGGCGCAGCTCCGAGGTGTCGACGCCGACGGTGCCGAACCCGCGCTCGGCCAGGTCGGCGGCGAACTTCTCGGCCTGGGGCGCGTGGACGACGGTGCGCCCGTCGGAGAAGCAGTTCAGGCCCAGCACCGCCGCGTCGTCGTCGGAGACGACCACCGCGTCGGGGAAGCGGAACCGCAGCACCTCCTGGGAGGCGTCGTCGAACGCGCCGGGCAGGTAGGCGACCGCGCCCGGCCCGCCGGCCGGGTCGAGCACCGCGAACGCGGTGTCGAGGTGGTAGTAACGCGGGTCGACCAGCTGCAGGGACACGACCTCGCGGCCGAACACCTCCGCGGCCTCGGCGTGCCCGCGCGGGTCGGTGCGGAACCCGGTGCCGGCGTAGACGGTGTCGCCGACGAGCAGCAGGTCGCCTTCGCCCTCGTTGACGTGGCGGGCCTCGTGCACGGCGAACCCGGCGGCCCGGAACCACGCGCCGTACGCAGGCCCCTCGGCGGCGCGCTCGGTGTGCCGGAACCGGGCGGTGAGCGCGGTCCCGTCGATCACGGTGCCGCCGTTGGCGGCGTAGACCATGTCCGGGTACCCGGGCAGCGGGTCGACGAGCCGGACGTCGAACCCGAGGTCGCGGTAGACCGCGTGCAGGGTCTCCCACTGCGCCAGCGCGAGCCGGGTGTCGGTCGCCTGCTCCGGACGCATCCAGGGGTTGATCCGGTAGCTCACCGTGAAGTGCTCGGGGCGGCACATCAGCACAGAGGTCATGGGCACAGCATGGCGCGCCTACCCCGTGCGTTTCTCGGCTTCGGGCGCACGATCTGCGCGTGCCGTCCCGGTTCGGCGCTGGTTCCGCGCGCTCCGGTCTAGCATCCGGCGTCGTGGACGGGATCGACGCGATCGACCGCAGACTGCTGGACCTCCTCCGGGTCGACGGGCGGGCCGGCTGGGCCGAGCTGGGCGAGCGGGTGGGCCTGTCGGCGTCGGCGGTGCGACGCCGGGTGGACCGGCTGACCACCCGCGGCGTGGTGCGGGGCTTCACCGTGCAGGTGGACCCCGACGTCGAGCAGGGCCCGGGCGTGGAGGCCTACGTCGAGCTGTTCTGCCGCGGCACGGTGGCCCCGGCCGAGCTGCAGCGGATGCTGTCGGCGGTGCCCGAGGTCGTCACGGCGGGGACGGTCACCGGGGAGGCCGACGCACTGGTCCTGCTGCGCTCGCGCGACGTGCGGTCCCTGGAGGACGCTCTGGAGCGGCTGCGGCTCGCGGCCAACGTCGACCACACCCGCTCGGCCGTGGTACTGACCTGGCTGGTGACTCGTTGAACTCTCACGGGACACCGCGTACCGTAGTCGATTGAGAGTTCAACCAAAGGAGCAGCCGTGCCCGTCCAGCGACTCAACCACGCCGTCCTCTACGTCCGCGACGTCCCGCGCAGCGTCGGCTTCTACCGCGACACCCTCGGCTTCCGCCCGGTCGTCGAGCTCCCGGGCGGGCGCGGCGCGTTCCTGCAGGCCGAGGGCTCGACCAACGACCACGACCTCGCCCTGTTCGGGATCGGCGCGCAGGCCGGGGCCTCGCAGGCGGGCCGCGGGACCGTCGGGCTCTACCACCTGGCGTGGGAGGTCGACACGCTCGGCGAGCTCGCCCGGATCGGCGAGCGGCTGCAGGCGGCCGGGGCGCTGGTCGGCGCCTCCGACCACGGCACGACCAAGGCGCTCTACGCGAAGGACCCCGACGGTCTGGAGTTCGAGGTGTGCTGGCTGGTCCCGGCGGCCCTGATCGACGGCGACGACCACGACATGCGCATCGAGCCGCTCGACATCGCGGCCGAGATCGCCCGCTACGGCGCGGACACCCGCGGCGGGATCGGCGTCTCGGTCCCGGCCTGAGCCCGTCTCAGCCGGGCTCGTTGAGGTCCACCCGGTAACCCGAGCGGGACGAGAACCGGGCGGTGACCGAGAACCGGTCGCCGCGGACCAGGGTGTGCCGCCACTCCACGGGGCGCCCGGCGGACAGGCCGAGCCGCTCGATCGACAGGGCGGCGACGCCCTCGTCGATGCCGAGCAGCTCCCGCTCGCCGCGCCCGGGCAGCACGGCCCGGATGTTCTCCATGCCGCCGTCGACGCGGATCCCGCAGCGGCGCCGGTACTCGGGGTAGATGCCGGTGTGGGTGAAGTCGACGTCGAGCAGCGGCGCCGCCAGCTCCTCGGGCAGCCACACCCGGTCGACGGCGAGCGGCTCGGCGTCGGCGAGACGCAGCCGCTCCAGGTGCACCAGCGGCGTGGACTCCTCCAGCCCCATCCGGGCCGCGACCACGCCGTCGGCGCGGACCTCGAAGGTCCGCACCACGCTGCGCTGGGTGCGCCCGGCGGACTCGACCGCCACGTAGAGCGAGTACGGCTCGTCGAGCGGCTGCTCGATCTCCGAGCGCACGGTCGGGCGGGCGACCCGCCCCCGCCCGGCGACGACGGCGCCGTCGTCCCGCAGCCGGCGCAGCGCCTCGCGCACGGTGTGCCTGCTGACCCCGTAGTCGGCGGCCAGCGCGAACTCGCCGGGCAGCGCCTCGTCGAACTCGCCGTCGGACAGCCGGCGGCGCAGGTCCGCCAACAGCTGCTGCCACAGCGGCATGGCCCCGTTGCGGACCAGTGCTCGCGCCGTCATCGCCCCACCCCCTCGCGCGTGATCACCGTAGGCGAGCGCCGTGGGGTCACCGCACGGCAGCCCGCGCGCGACGCCGGGTGAGCAGCACGCCGACACCCACGACGCCGGCCGCGATGAGCGCGGTCATGCCCAGCTCGAAGCGCGAGCCCTCGCGGGTGGCCATGTAGACGAGCACCACCGGGATCACGACGATCACCGCCCAGGTGAGCACCGGGTAGCCCCACATCCGCACCGGCATCGCGACGCCGTCGCGCTCCAGCACCCGGCGCATCCGCAGCTGGGACACCGCGATGACCAGGTAGACCAGCAGTGCGATCGCGCCGGAGGTCGCGAGCAGCGCGGCGAAGACCTCCTCCGGGAAGGCGTAGTTCGCGATCACCGCGACGAACCCGACCAGCGTCGACCCGAGCACCGCGAACCGCGGCACGCCCTGCCCGGTGGTCCGGTTGACCAGGTCCGGGGCCTGCCCGCGGCGACCGAGGGAGAACAGCATCCGCGACGCCGTGTACAGCGCCGAGTTCAGGCAGCTGGCGACGGCGACGAGCACCACGACGTCGACGATCAGCTTGGCCGACGGGACGCCCAGCGCCTCCAGGGCCGCCTGGTAGGAGCCGACCTCGGGCAGCCGCGGGTCGTTCCACGGCACGATCGCGACGACGAGCAGGATCGAGGCCAGGTAGAACACCGCGATCCGCCAGATCACCGAGCGGGTGGCCCGGCCGATCCCGCGGGCCGGGTCGCCGGACTCCGCGGCCGCGATTGTGACGATCTCGGTGCCCATGAAACTGAACATCGTCACCAGCACCGCGGCGACCACCGCGCCCGGCCCGTTCGGCAGGAACCCGCCCTCGGACACCAGCCGGGACAGCCCCGACACCGACGAGTCGTCGCCGACGAAGCCGGGCAACAGGCCCAGCACCGCGAGCACCCCGACGACGATGAACGCGATGATCGCGACCACCTTGAGGAGTGCGAACCAGAACTCGAACTCGCCGTAGTTGGCGACGGAGAACAGGTTGGTCACCGTCAGCAGCACGGTGACGGCCAGCGCCCAGCCCCACTGCGGCACCCCCGGCAGCCACGAGTTGAGGATGCCCGCGGCCGCGGTGGCCTCCACCGGGATCACGAGGACCCAGAACCACCAGTACAGCCAGCCGACGGTGAACCCGGCCCACGGCCCGATCGCCCGGTCGGCGTAGGTGGAGAACGAGCCGGAGTCCGGCTGCGCGGCCGCCATCTCGCCGAGCATCCGCATCACCAGCACGACCAGCGTCCCGGCGAAGAGGTAGGCCAGCAGCACCGCGGGGCCCGCGGTGGCGATCGCGCTGCCGGAGCCGATGAACAGCCCGGCGCCGATCACCCCGGCGATGCTGATCATCGTGACGTGCCGGTCGCGCAGCCCCGCCTTCAGCTCGCCACCGGCCTCCGTCCGGTTCGCGGTCTCCGTTATGGCGCCTCCCCTCCTCGGTGCCACAGCCGGCGGCGGCCGGTGCGTTGCGCAATGGTCACCCGGGCGTCGCCCGTTGTCACACCCCGGGCCGCGTCCGGGGGGCTGCGCCTAGCCTGGGCGGCATGGGATTCAGCGTGCAGCTGCGCGAGTCGACGGCCGCGACCTGGGACGCGGCGGTCGGACACCGGTTCGTCGACGAGCTGTGGTCCGGCAGCCTGGACCGCGGCGTGCTGCGGCACTACCTGGAGCAGGACCTGCAGTTCGTCGACTCGTTCCTCGCGCTGCTCGGCGCCGCCGTCGCGACGGCCGACCGGCCCGGCCCGCGGGTCCGGCTGGCCCGTCAGCTGGGGCTGGTCGCGGGCCCGGAGAACGACTACTTCGAGCGCTCGCTCGGTGAGCTGGACGGGAACACCGAGCCGGAGCGGACCGCGCCGACCGTCGGGTTCGTCGACCTGATGGACTCCGCGCGCGACGCCGGGTACGCCGAGACGCTGGCCGTGCTGGTCGTCGCCGAGTGGCTGTACCTGGACTGGGCGACACGGCCGGGCGCCACCACCCCCGACGACCGGATCTCCCGTGAGTGGATCGAGCTGCACCGCGGCGTCGAGTTCGAGGAGTGGGTCGCGTTCCTGCGCGACGAGCTCGACCGCGCCGCCGACCGCCTCGACCCCACCCACCGGGAGCGGGTGGCGGCGCTGTTCGTGCGCGCGGTGGACCTGGAGCTGGCGTTCTTCGACGCCGCCTACCCCGGCTGAAGGCCGACGACGGCCTTCACGACCTGGGCCCGGGCGACCACGACGCCGTCGCAGACGGCCGTCACCGCGGTGAACGCGGACCGGCCGGTGCGCCGGTCGAGCGTTCCGCGGAACGCGACCTCCCGGCCCCGCGGGGCCTGCGCGGGCAGCGTGACCGCGGTGGACACCGACACCGCGTGCTCGGCCTCGGTGAGGTGCGGCAGGGCCGCGAGCAGCGCGGCCACCTCCAGCCCGACGGCCAGCGCACCGGCGTGCGCACCGCCGTCGGCGAGCTCGTCGACGGTGAACGCGACCCCGGCGGCCGGGTCGGCGTCGTCGAGCAGCCGGGCGCCCAGCGCGGCCTGCAGCGGGACGGCGAGGACGAGCGCGGCCCGGCGGGCCAGTGCCGGGCCGGTCAGCAGCGGTGCGGTCACGGGCCGAGTGTGCGCCCCGCGGGTGGCCGGGCGTCGACGTCCGGATGACGATCCGGGGCCGGTGGCTGCGAGGATCGCCGGCATGGGAGGCAACCGGCGGGCGGTGGTGGTCGGCGCCGGGATCGCGGGCCTGAGCTGCGCGGTCCGGCTGCGGGAGCGGGGCTGGTCGGTGCGGGTGCTGGCCGACGCACCGGTGGAGGCGTCGACGTCGCACCTGGCCGCGGCCGTGTGGTTCCCGACCCGCGCCGGGCCGCGGGACAAGCTCCTCGACTGGGGCCGGCGCACCTTCACCGAGCTGGCCCGACAGGCCGCCGACGGCGTCCCCGGCGTCGTGATGCGGGAGTCGCTGACCCTCTACCGGACCGAGCCGGAACCGCAGTGGTGGGCCGACGCCGTCGGCGGGGCCCGCCCGGCCCGGCCCGGCGAGCTGCCACCCGGCTACGCCCACGGCCTGCGTTTCGCGGTGCCGCTGGTCGAGATGCCGGTGCACCTGCCCTGGCTGGCCGCCGAGGCCGGGCGCCGCGGGATCGTCCTGGAACGCCGCCGCGTCAGCTCGCTCGACGAGGCCGGCCGGGACGCCGACCTCGTCGTGCACTGCTCCGGGATGGGCGCGCGCACACTGGTCGGTGACACCGCGGTGACCCCGGTGCGGGGACAGATCGTGCGCGTCACCAACCCCGGCCTGACGATGTCGGTCCGCGACGAGGCGCACCCCGGCGGACGCGCGTACGTGCACCCCCGCGCGCACGACTGCGTCCTCGGCGGCACCCTCGACGACGGCGTCTGGGACGCGACGCCGGACCCGGCCGCCGGCGAGGCGATCCTGCGACGCTGCCGCGACATCGTCCCCGCCCTGGGTGACGCCGAGGTCCTGGAGCACCTCGCGGGCCTGCGCCCGGCCCGCCCGGAGGTGCGGCTGGAGGCCGAGCCCGCCACCGCGACCCGGCCGCGGGTGATCCACGACTACGGGCACGGCGGTTCCGGCATCACCCTGTCCTGGGGCTGCGCCGGCGACGTCGCGGACCTCGCCGACGCCCCCTGACCCGGTCAGGACATCCGCGGCTGCCCGTTCGACGCGGACAGCCCGCCGTCGACGGGCAGGTTGACCCCGGTGACGAACCGCGCGTCGGGCCCGGCGAGGAAGGCGATCACGTCGGCGACCTCGGCGGGGTCGCCGCCGCGGCCCATCGGGATGCGGTCGGCGAAGCGGGCCATCAGGTCCTCGTCGCCGGTCATGCCCTCGGTCATCTCCGTGTGGGTCAGCGACGGGCTGACCGCGTTGACCCGGACCCCCTCGCCGCCGTGGTCGAGCGCCATCGCCCGGGTGAGGTTGACGACGGCGCCCTTCGCCGAGTTGTAGGCGACGTTCGCCCAGTCCCCGCCCAGCCCGGACACCGAGGTCACGTTCACGATCGACCCCCGGGTCGTGCGCAGGTGCGGCACCGCGGCGCGGGAGGCGAAGAAGACCCCGTCGACGTCGACGGCGTGCACGAACCGCCACTGTTCGGTCGAGGTCTGCTCCGCGGTGCCCGGCCGGGCGACAGCGGCGTTGTTGACCAGCGTGTCCAGCCGCCCGAAGCCGGACGCGACCTCGTCGACGAGGTGGGTGATCGCCTCCTCGTCGGACGAGTCGGCGACCAGCACGTGCATCCGTTCGGCGACCGCCGGGTCGGCGCCGGCCACCACGTCGTCGAGCTTCTCCTTCGTCCGCCCGGTCAGCACGACCGTGGCCCCGTCCGCCGCGAACCGCCGCGCGGTGGCGGCGCCGATGCCCGAGCCCGCTCCGGTGACGATCGCGACCGTGCCGTCCTTCGTTCCCATGATCGGCGGGTACCCGGGGTGGGCTCACACGATGCAGAAGTCGTTGCCCTCCGGGTCGGCCATCCACAGGTGGTCCACATGTGGAGAACCCGGGGACAGGTGCTCCTCGACGACCCGGGCGCCGAGCGCGCACAGCCGTCGTGCTTCCGCCGCCAGGCGCTCGCCGCGCAGCTCGGCGGGCAGATGCCGGCCGCCGGAGACCTGCAGGTCCGGGTGCAACCGGTTCTTCACCGTGCGGGGCTCGTCGACCCGCAGGAACGAGATCCGCGGGCCCGCGCCGTCCGGGTCGCTGATCGCGGCGACGTCACCCCACTCGTCGGCGGGCACCTCGTGGTGGACCATCCACGCCTCCCAGCTCTCGAACCCGGTCGGCGGAGGGGCGGGGGCGTAGCCGAGCGCGGCACTCCAGAACTCCGCGAGCAGGCGTGCGTCGGCACAGTCGACGGTGATCGTCCAGGGGGTCGCCATGGGTGGAGGCTACGGCCGGGCCCCGACCGTTCCGCGGTGGCGCGGGTCGCGCCGACGCCCGGTCACGGGGTAACTTTCCGCATCCGATCACCCGGTGCACCGGTGGAGGGCGAGTGGACGGACAATCGCCCGGCAACGGAGTGCGACGGCTGAGCCTGCGCATGGGGTCGGCAGCCGACGTCGAACGGTTCGCCGCGGAGTTCTACGCAGGCGCGGTCGTACGGCCGGTGGGCGACGGCCGCGACTTCGAAATGGGGAACGAGACCGTCGCCGCCCCGGGGTTCTCGCTGAGCGATCTGTGGGTCACCGCCGAGATCGACGCGACGGTCGACCCGGTCGAGAACGCCTTCATGATCGACCTGGTGCAGGGCGGACGCATGCGCCTGGACACCGAGGCGTACGGCACCGTGCTGCTGCAGCCCGGCAACGTCGGCGTGCTCCCGCCCGAGGGCCGCTTCCGGGACCTCGCCGAGGACATCGACCTCGACGTCGTCGCCCTCGACACAGCGGCCCTGACCCGCTGGGCCGGGCAGGTGCACGGCGTCGCGGTCGACCGGGTGCGACTGTCCGGGATCATCCCGCTGAGCGGGGCGCACGCGCGGCGCTGGGCCACGACCGTGGTGCACGTGCGCGACCGGGTGCTCGGCAACCCGATGCTGCTGGACGGGTCCGTCGCCCTCGACGAGGCGTTCGGGCTGCTGGCCTCGCGGTTCCTGGAGACGTTCCCGAACACCGTGCTCGACGAGGCCGGCCGGCGCGGGAGCGCACGCACCCCGGCCCTGCCCTCCCGTCTGGTCCGCAGCGTGACCGAGCACCTGCGCACCCACGCGCACCGGCCGTTCGACCCCGCTGAGCTGGCCCGGCTGACCGGGGGCCCGGCCCGGGCCGCCGTCGCCGGGCTGCGGCGGGCCGGGACGGACCCGGCCGCCGTGCTGTGGCGGGCCCGGCTCGACGGTGTGCGTGCCGCGCTGCGCGACGCGGGTCCGGCGGTGCCGGTGGACCTGGTCGCCGGCCGGTGGGGATTCGTCCGGCCGGCCCTGTTCCGGACGGCCTACGCCCGGGCCTTCGGCGAGACCCCGGAGGACACCGCGGCCGGCTGAGGGCACCACGCACACCGGCGGCAGCACCCTCGGCGGGGCCTACGGCTCCGCCGACCCCTCGGACGCGGGCTCCGGTACCCCGTCCGCGGTGGCGGGATCCCGTACCCCGGACCGGGCCGAGGGGGCGGGCTCGCGTCGGGCGCCGGCCCCCCGGCCACCGGCCCACACCCCGGCCCGCCCGACGAGTCGGCCGACCGGTCCCTCCAGCGGACCGCGCCGGAACCGGCTCCGCCAGACCGTGGCGAACACGGCGTAGCAGGCGATCTCGGCGACGAAGGCCGGCACCGAGTCCGTCCGCGCGTACGGGGAGATCAGGTACAGCACGTGGGTGCAGTACAGGGTCAGCGTCATCGACCCCATGGCGGCCGGCGGCGCCGTCACCACCGCCACCACGTGCCCGGCCCGGCCCGGCAGCCCCGCCGCGACGCACAGCACACCGACGACGGCGACGGCGATCCCGGACGACTGCACGACCTGCGGGGTGGTGCCGGTGTGCGGGCCGAGCACGGCCAGCCACCACCAGCTGTCGGTGGGCACGACCCCTCCCGCGCCCACGGACAGCAGCTCCGACACCGGGTCCTCGGTACCCAGCGGCAGTGCGAGCAGCCCGGACAGACCCCCGAGCGGGTGCAGCAGCAGCCACGACGCCCACCAGGCGGCGGCCGCGGCGGCGGTGCCTGCGGCGACGAGACGCAACGCCACCCGTCGCGACGACAGGTCCAGCCGCCCGACGACGAGTCCGACGCAGACGTAGGCGAACCACGTCGCGACCGGGTAGTTGCCGGTCAGGAACACCTCGCGCAGCGCTGTGAGCGGCTCGGTGGCGACCGACACGAACGACGGATCGGTCCCCAGCGGGGCGGGCAGGTGCGTGCGGGCCAGGTGGCTCACCACCGGCATCACGCAGGCGGAGGCGACCCCGACGGCGAGCACCACGCGGGTCGGCAGCAGTACGAGCGGCACGGCCAGGACGAACAGCACGCCGTAGAACACCAGGATGACGCCGGGGCTGCGGTCGGTGTCGAACGAGCCCAGTGCCAGGCCGATCAGGCAGACCAGCACGGCGCGGGTGCCGAGCCGGGCCGCCGCGACCCGGGCGGCGCGGGCCCCGGTGACGCGGGCGCGGCCGGTCGTGAAGGCGACGGCGGCCCCGGCGAGGACGGCGAACAGCGGCGCGGCCCGCCCGGCGAGCACGCTCTGGACCGGTGAGGCGGCGCCGTCCGGGCCGGACTCGGAGAACAGGTGCACCGCGATCATCCCGATCAGCGCGAGGCCGCGGGCGGCGTCCACCGCCACGACCCGCCCCGGCGGCGGCGCCGGGTCCGGGCCACGCCGCCGGGAGGTGGTCGTCGTCCCCATGGGCCGGGGCTCGCGCGTCACCGCGACGGCGTTAGCCGCGCCGGGGCCGCTCCCGGACACGGCGGGACGAAGGTCCCGCCGGGACCGGGCCGGAAGTCCCGGGGCCACCGGCCGGTGGCGCGCGATGGTGATCCCGCCCCGTGCGACGCCCGGCGTCCCGGGCACCGGTCCCCTCCCGGAAGGCACACGATGCCCCGACCGCTGCGTGCCCTGCTCGCCCTCGCCCTGGCCCTGCTCGCCGCCGCCGGGTGCTCCACCACCGTCGACCGCTCCGAGGTCGCCGCCCGCGCCGCCGCGGAGGCCGACGCCGCGGACGCCGACGGCCCCGCGGGGCCTGCGGGGCACGCCCCGGTCGCCGGCGGCTTCGGACGGCCGCACACCTTCCCCGGCGGCAGCGTCGTCGACGTGTCCCCGCCGCGCGGCGGGGGCCCCGGGGGCGCGGGCGCGCGCACGGCGACGGTCACCGTGACCCTGACCAACCCGACCGGGTCGCCCGCCGACCTCACCGGGCTGGACGTCGGCGCCACCGCCGACGGCGCCGAGCTGACCGCGCACGCCGAGGAGAGCACACCGGAGGTGCGGCTGCCGCCGGGCGGCACCGCCCGCTTCGACCTGGTCTTCCCCCTGACCCCCGCGCCCGTGCGGGAGTTCGTCGTGACCGTCACACTCACCGCCGTCGACGCCGAGGGCGAGGACGTCGAGGGGTCGGACCACGCGGCGGGCGCGAGCGTGACCTTCGAGGCGGCGGTCTGACCGGCGGGCCCGGCCCGCACCCACAGACGACGGAACGGCGCCGCCCCCGCATCGCTGCAGGTCACGGCGCCGTCCCGGCCGTTCGGAAGGGTCAGGCCCTCTCGTTCTCCCGGGCCCGCAGGTCCTTGCGCAGGATCTTGCCCGAGGCCGACTTCGGGATCTGGTCGATGAACTCGACCACGCGCACCTTCTTGTGCGGCGCGACCTTCTCGGCGACGAAGCCCATGACGTCGTCCTCGGTCAGGTCCTCACCCGAGGCCTGCTTCACCACGAACGCCTTCGGGACCTCCTCGCCGTCGGCGTCCTTGACCCCGATGACCGCGGTGTCGGCGATCTTGTCGTGGGTCAGCAGCAGCGCCTCCAGCTCGGCGGGCGGCACCTGGTAGCCCTTGTACTTGATGAGCTCCTTGACCCGGTCGACGATCGAGTAGACGCCCTCGTCGTCGACGACGGCGATGTCACCGGTGTGCAGGAAGCCGTCGGCGTCCTTGGTGGCGTCGGTCGCCTCGGAGTTGTTGAGGTACCCGACCATCACGTTCGGGCCCTTCACCCACAGCTCGCCGCGCTCGCCGACGCCGACCTCCTCGCCGGACTCCGGGTCGACCAGCTTGCACTCGATGTTCGGCAGCGCGAAGCCCGACGAGTTCAGGTCGAGGTCGCCGCGGTCGTCGGGCATGCAGTGGCTGACCGGGGACAGCTCGGTCATGCCGTAGCCCTGCAGCACGGTGCAGTCCAGCCGCTTGGCGACGGCGCGGCCGAGCTCGCCGTCCAGCGGGGCGGCACCGGAGAAGATCGTCTTCACGCAGGACAGGTCGAACTTGTCGATGATCGGGTGCTTGGCCAGCGCGACGGCGACCGGCGGGGCGATGTAGAGCCGGTCGACCTGCAGGTCCTGGGTGATGGTCAGGAACTGCTCGAGGTCGAACTTCGGCATGGTGACGACGGTGGCGCGCGCGTGCAGACCCTGGTTCATCATCACGGTCATGCCGTAGATGTGGAAGAACGGCAGGAACGCCATGATCTTGGTCTCGCTGGTCACGTCGCCCATGGCCTGGATCTGGAGCAGGTTCGCCACCAGGTTGCGGTGGGTCAGCACCACGCCCTTGGCCAGGCCGGTGGTGCCCGACGAGTACGGCAGCACCGCGGTGTCGGTCGCGGTGGTCGTCAGCTCGGGGGCCGGGGCGCCGGAGCCGACGAGATCGCGGAGCGAGTCGTGGCCCTCGGTGGCGTCGATGGTGAGCACGACGTCCTCGGACAGTCCCGCCTCCTTCGCCCCGGCCACGGCCCGGTCGAGGAACGGCGAGACGGTGATGACCATCTTCGCGCCGGAGTCCTTCAGCTGGTGGGCCAGCTCGCCGCCGGTGTACATCGAGTTCGCGCTGGTCACGATGCCGTTGGCGCGCAGGATGCCGTGGAACAGCGCCGCCCACTGCGGCAGGTTCGGCGCGAACAGCGCGACGACGTCGCCGGTGCCGATGCCGCGGGCGGCGAGCCCGCCGGCGATCTTCTCGACCAGGCCGTGGAACTCGGTGTAGGTCAGCTGGTCACCGGTGGTGCCGTCGACGATCGCCGGCGCGTCCGCCCGGTCGCCGAACCCGTCGGCGAACAGGAACTCGGTGAGCGAGACGTCAGGGATTTCGACGTCCGGGTACGGGCTGCGCAACGACAAGGTTCGCTCCTTCGCGAGGTCCTGCGGGGGACGGACGGCGCGGAGATCCGGCCGGGTTCGGCGTCATGCTAGAGGCACCGCGCCCGTACCGTCGTCGTGGCGCGGTGAAAAGTTACCCGCGGGTCACCGGAAGAGGTGCTCGAACGCGGTCAGGTTCGCGGTCGACTCGCCGTTCTCGCTGCGCCAGGCGTACTCGCGGCGGATCGAGGAGGCGAAGCCGAGCTCCAGGAAGGTGTTGAAGTCGCCGTCGGCGGCCTCCAGCACCGAGCCGAGGACACGGTCGAGCTCGTCCGCGGTGACGGCGTGGCGCGCCAGCCGCCCGACGAGGTGGATGTCCCCGACCCGGTCCAGGCAGTAGTGCACGCCGTAGAGCCTGGCGTTGCGCAGCAGCATGAACCGGTAGACGCCCTCGTGGTTCTCATCGGGCCTGCGGCACACGAACGCCTGCACCGCGAGGGTCTGCTCGCGCAGGATCAGCCAGGTCTGGGTCTGGAGCCGGGCCTCGCCGGGGAGGGTGACCAGCCACTGCCCGGGCCCGCGGTGGACGTGCTCGGCGCCGGAGTCGGCCAGCGCGGCCCCGATCCGCTGCTCCAGGTCGCTCATACGTCCCCCCGTCGCCGCGCCGCGAACTCGGTGCGGGCCTCGTCGTAGGCGCCCAGCAGGGCGTCGGTCGTGCGGTCCCAGGAGAAGCGGTGCGCGTGCGTCGCCGCGGTCCGCCCCATCTGCTCTCGACGGCCCGGGTCGAGCGCGAGCTCGCCCAGCGCGTCGGCCCAGTCGGAGATGTCGTGCCCGGTGACGAGCAGCCCGGACCGGCCCTCGGCGACGGCGACCGGCAGCCCGCCCACGCGGGTCGCCACCACCGGCGTCCCGCACGCCTGGGCCTCCAGCGCGACCAGCCCGAAGGACTCGTTGTGGCTCGGGACGGCGACGACGTCGGCCGCCCGGTAGACCGTCACCAGCTCGTCGCCGGCCCGGGGCGGCAGGAACCGGACGAGGTCGGTGATCCCCAACTCGGCCGCCAGCTCGTGCAGCGACGTCGGCTCGGCCAGCCCCGACCCGGACGGCCCGCCCGCGACGAGCACGACGAGGCGCTCCCGCAGCCCCGGTGCGCGCGCGGCCAGCTCGGCCGCGGCGCGCAGCAGCACGTCGGGGGCCTTGAGCCGCTGGATGCGTCCGACGAACGCCAGCACCACCGCCCCGGCGGGCAGGCCCAGCTCGGCGCGGGCCGCAGCGCGGTCCCCGGGCCGGAAGCGGTCGGTGTCCACCCCGGGCGGGATGGTGACGGTGCGGCGCGGGTCGGCGTCGTAGAGGTCCAGCAGCTGCTTGGACTCGATCTCGGTGTTCGCCACCAGCCGGTCGGCCTCGGCGACGACCTGGTCCTCGCCGATCACCCGCACCCGCGGCTCGGGGGTGTCCCCGGCGGCGAGCGCGGCGTTCTTGACCTTGGCCAGGGTGTGCGCGGAGTGCACCAGCGGCACCCCCCAGCGGTCCCGGGCCAGCCAGCCGACCTGGCCGGACAGCCAGTAGTGGGAGTGCACGACGTCGTACCAGCCCGGGTCGTGGCGGGCCTCGGCCCGCAGCACCCCGGCGGTGAAGGCGCACAGCTGGCTCGGCAGGTCGTCCTTGCCGAGACCCTCGAAGGGGCCCGCGGCGACGAACCGGACCGTCGCGCCGGGCTCCAGCTCGACCGTCGGTGGCTGCTCCGACGACGTGGCGCGGGTGAAGATCTCCGCCTCGACGCCGCGGCGGGCCATCCGGATCGCCGTCTGCGCGACGTAGACGTTCATCCCACCGGCGTCGCCGGTGCCGGGCTGCTCGGTCGGGGAGGTGTGCACCGACAGCACCGCGACCCGTCGGGGCAGTCGCTCACTCACCCGAGCATCCTGACACGGCGCCGGAGCGCCAGCGCAGCCACCAGCGCCCGCAGCGGGTCCGCGGCGTGCCAGTCGTCGCCGCGGCCGGGCCAGGCCGGGACGGTCACCGTCGCGCCGTCGTCGAGGTCGACGACCAGCTCGTCGTGCCGGTGCAGCCGCCCCGGGGGCGCGGTCTCCCCCAGCGCGGCCAGTGCCAGGACGACCTCGGGGTCGGCCGTCCACGGGCCGGGGGTACCGGTGCCGCGGGCGGTCCCGGCGACCCGGTCCGAGGCCAGCGGCACGTCGAGCAGCTCCGCGAGGGCGGCGGGGTCGGGCCCGCCGGGGACGGCGGGCAGCGCGTCCAGCGCGGGCAGCACCCACGGCGCGTCGAGGACGACGGCGCGGTCGGTCGGCGCGACCGACCCGGTCACCGTGCGGACCCGGTCCGGCGGGTCGACGTCGTCGAGGTCCACCCGGCCGTCCGCGACGGCCGCGGCGAGCGCGGAGTAGGCGGCCGCGGCCACCTCCCCGGTCACCGTGCGCGCCGGGTCGGCCAGCCGGTCGAGCAGCTCGGTGACCTCGTCCGGCCCGTCGACGACGACCCGGTCCCGGACGCCGACGGCGGCGAGCACCGCGTCGTCGACACCGGGCAGGGCCCCGACCTCGTCGTAGAGCCCGGCCAGCCCGGTCGCCGAGCGCAGCCGCCACGTGCCGGCCAGCCGGCCGCCGAGGCGGACGTGGCGCGACAGCCACCAGGCGGTGTAGCCGGTGAGCAGCGCGGCCCGGGTGTCGCGGTCGCCGGCGAGCAGGGCCAGGGCCGCGGGCCAGCGGTCGTCGGCGACGAGGTCGAGGTCGCGGACGGCGGGCGGGGGTCGCCGTCGCCGGGGTAGTGCTCGGCGTCGTGCAGCACGTCGGGGTCGAACGCGACGACCGTGAACCGGTCCAGCACGCCGGCGGCGACCAGGGCGTCGCGGGGCACGTCGGCCCACTCCGGCCCCAGCACGCCGACCGGGGCGTCCGGGTCGAGCAGGTCCCGGACGGCGGCGTCGGGCAGGACGAGCTCGTCGGCGCGGGCGGGGCGGCCGTCCTCGTCGGTGAGGGCGAGGGCCCCGAACCGCGGGTCCGGCGCGGCGCCGGGGGTGTCCAGCAGGGCGAGGACGGCGCGGGCCGCCGCGGTGGTGTCCAGGCCCGCCTCGGCGTCGTCGACGGACCGCTCCACGGCGGCGTGCAGCGCGGGCGCGTCGAGCAGGGTGTCGCGGTCGGCGTCGGCGGCCCCGAGACGGCGCAGCAGCGGGTGGACGGCGTCGGGGTGGGCGATCCGCAGCTCGGGGAGCGCCGCCACCCCGGCCGCGTCGCCCCCGACGGGGAGCAGCACCGAGGCGGGCCCGGGCACCAGGCGGCCGTCGACGAGCGGGACGGGCAGCGCGCCCAGCTCGGCGGCCAGCCCCGGGACGGTGTCGGCGGCCGGGGCGAGCGCCGCGTACAGCTCCCGCCACCGGCCCGGATCCGCCTCGAGGCCGGTGAGCCGCTCCGCCAGCGCGGCGGGGCCGACCCGGTCCACGCCGAGCCCGGCGGGCGGGACGACCCCGGACGCGACGAGGCGGGCGAACGCCGGACCGGTCGCGGCGAGCAGCTCGGGCAGCCCGTCGGCGGGCACGTCGAGCCACTCGGCCCGCTCCGGTGCGAGCACGTCCGCGTCGCCCGTGGCGGCGGGGAGCCACGGGGTGCGGGTCAGCGCGGCGGTGACCGCCTCGCGCAGCCGGCCGTCGAGCGGTGAGCGCGGGAACCCCGGCTCCGGCACCAGGGCGGTGCGGTCGGCGGGGCCGACGCGCCGGACGAGGTCGGCGTAGGCGGCCGCCGCGGCATCGACCAGCGCGTCGACGCCCGGGTCGTCGGCACGGATCCGGCGGCGGTCCGGGTCGAGCGGGAACGGTGCGACCAGCCGGGCGGGCAGCGACAGCTGCTCGGCGCTGCGGGTGGGGGCGTACAGGACCTCGCCGGCGTCGGGTCCGTACGGGGCGGGCCGGTCGCCGCGGCGCGGCAGCGCCCAGCGGACGCCCGCGTCCCCGGTGACCAGCAGGTACCCGGCGTCGCCGACGCGCACCCGGCCGTCGCCGAGGTCGGTGCGGGCGACGGTCACCGGGCCCGCCGTGACCGACTCCAGCCCCGGCAGGGCCAGCAGCAGGTCCCCGGCGGTGCGGGCGAGCTCGTCGAGCAGGTCGTGCGGGTCGGTGCCGGGCGCCGGGCGCAGCCGGACCTCGGTGGCGAACCCGGGCGGCGGCGGTTCCTCCTCCGGCGCGGGCCAGGCCAGCCGCAGCACCGGCACCCGGGCGTCGCGGGACAGCTCGGCGGCCGCGGCACCGCCCAGCCCGGCCACCTCGACCGCGGTCCGCGCGGCCGAGAACGCGACGGCCCCGGCCGCCGTCACCAGCCGGGGGTCGGTACAGACGGCGAGCACCGCGGCGAACCCGACGCCGAACCGGCCGGTCGCGCCGGCCGCGTCCCGCTTGGCCGAGGCCCGCAGCGCCCCTAGCGCGGCGACCCCGGCGGCGTCGAGCGGGGCACCGGTGTTGGCGACGCGCAGCTCACCGTCCACCACGACGGCCCGGACCCGGCCGGGCAGGGCCGCGGCGAGCGCGGCGTCGGCGGCGTTCTGGAGCAGCTCGGCGACCCAGGTGTCGGCGTACCCGCCGCGGCGCAGGTCGTCCTCGGCGTTGACGTCCTCACGGAACCGGGTCGGCGACGACGACCAGGCCGCCAGGACCCCGTCCCGCAGCGCCGCCGTGCCGAACGGGTCGGTGCCGTCCGCGACGCCGGGAGGGCTCAGGACCCGACCGGCTCGAGGTCGACGCCGTCGTCGTAGACCAGGGCCGAGACGTGGACCGGGGAGCCGGACGGCTCGGCGACCGAGGAGTGCGCGCCGCAGCCGAAGCCGACGGCGACGACCTGGGCGTCGGCCGGGGAGGAGCCGTTCGCGCAGACCCCGAACACGCCCTGCAGCGACCCGGCGAGCGGCACCAGGAACCCGCAGGTCCCGCAGGACGCGGGGGCGGACCGGGCGAGATCGGCGGCCGGGCCGCGCTCCCCGTCCTGCCAGCGCTCGGCGGCGGCGATGCGGCCCTCGAACGACAGCACCCGCTCGCGGCCGAGGCCGACCTCGCGGGCCAGCGCGTCGACGGCCGGGTCCCCGGAGTCGACGTAGCCCGGTACCAGGCGGGGGTCGTCGGCCGGGGTGGGCAGCAGGTCGCCGGGCTTGAGGTCCCCGGGGCGCACGCGCTGGTCCCACGGCACCCAGTCGGGCGCGACGAGCGCGGTCGAGCCGGGCAGCAGCACCGACTCCGAGACCGTCACCGGCCCGTCACCGGCCGCGGCGGCGACGGTGACCGCCCACCGCCAGCCGCGGTAGCCGGGCAGGTGCGCGGCGAAGGAATGGGTGACCGAGCCGTCGTCCTCGGCGGTCGTGCCCAGGTGCGCGCCGACGGCGGCCACGGCCGCCTCGTCGCCCAGCTCGTCGGCCGCCTCCTCGACGGCCGCGGCCCGCGCCTCGTCCACCGCGTCGAACAGGTGCGACGGCGCGGGTGTCACCCGGGGCTGCGGCGTCTCCGCCCGCTCGTCACCGGAGTCGCCGACCTCGACACCCACCTCACCAGTGCTCACCTCACCAGTGTGCCACCCGTGCCCGGGCATCCTGGGCGGGTGCCCGCCCGAGCGCTGCTCCGCCGCCCCTCCGTGACGGGGCTGCTCCCCCTCCTGCTGGCCCTGGCGGCCTGCGGGGCCGCGGCCCCGGCGCCGGGGCTGCCCGCCCCGGGCACCGTTCCGGTGGTCCGTCCGCAGGTCCTCGCCGAGATCCCGCACGACCCGCAGGCGTTCACCCAGGGCCTGGAGCTGCGCGACGGGACCCTCTACGAGGGGACCGGCCGGGTGGGGCGCTCGCAGCTGCGCGCGCTGGACCCGGCGACGGGCGCGGTGCGGGCGGCGAGCCCGCTGCCGCCGGCGTACTTCGGGGAGGGCATCACCGTCGTCGGGGACCGGATCTGGCAGCTGACCTGGCAGGACGGGGTGGCGGTCGAGTGGGACCGGGCGACGCTGCGGCCGCTGCGCGAGGTGCCCGTCGACGGCGAGGGCTGGGGGCTGTGCCTGCTGGGCGACCGCGTGGTGCGCTCGGACGGCACCGACCGGCTGTTCTTCCACGACCCGGCCGACCTGGCGGGGACCGGCTCGGTGGCCGTCACCCTGCACGGCGCCCCGGTGACCCGGCTCAACGAGCTGGAGTGCGTCGGCGACCGGGTGTGGGCCAACGTCTGGCAGACCGACGACCTGGTGCGGATCGACCCGTCGACCGGGGTGGTCGACGCCGTCGTCGACGCGACCGGGCTGCTGCCGGCCGGGCAGCGGGCCGGGACCGACGTGCTCAACGGCATCGCCCACGTCGACGGCGACGAGTACCTGCTCACCGGGAAGCTGTGGCCGACGACGTTCCGGGTGCGGCTCCCGGTGCCCCCGGCCTGACCCGCGCTGCGCCCCCGGCCTGACCCGCGCTGCGCCGGGCGGGTGACACCACCCGGCGGGATCGCCGGAACCGTCGGTGCCCGCCTGCACAATGACCGCGTGGCACCGAACCCGTTCCGCAGCCGCCGCCGGGCGGCCGGGTCGAGACGTGGCCCGGCCCCGCGCACCTCCCCGACCACCGGCCCGACCACCACCCCGATCGCCTCGGACCCGGCGCTGCGCCGTGCGCGCTCCGCCGGTGCCGCCACCGACGAGCTGCCCCGCCCCGGCCCGGCCACGGTCCCCCGCACGGTGACGGTCACCCGGGTCGCCGTGCACCGCACCCGCGAGCTGGGCGGGCGCGCGGTCGCGCTGTTCCGGCGCGCCGCGACCGCCGACGGTGCCGACCGGTCCGGGCTGACGGCGCTCACCTACGCCACGATGCTGACCTACGCGCTCGACGCGGCGGTCGCCGTCGCGCTGGCGAACACGCTGTTCTTCGCGGCGGCGACGGCGGAGTCCACCGCGAACGTGGCGCTCTACCTGGCGATCACCGTCGCGCCGTTCGCGCTGGTGGCGCCGGTGATCGGTCCCGCGCTGGACCGGTTGCAGCGGGGCAGGCGGATCGCGATGGCGGTGTCCTGTGCCGGCCGCGCGGTGCTCGCCGTGGTGCTCGTGTTCCACCTCGACGACTGGCTGCTCTACCCGGCCGCGCTGGGGATCATGGTGCTGTCCAAGTCGTTCCTGGTGCTCAAGGCGGCCGTGACCCCGCGGGTGCTGCCGTCGACGATCACCCTGGCGACGACGAACTCCCGGCTCACCACGTTCGGGATGGCCGCGGGCGGGATCGCCGGGGCCGTCGCGGGCGGGGCGGCGCTGGCCGTCGGCGGGGCCGGGCCGCTGTGGTGGACGGCGGTGCTCGGCGTCGCCGGTGCCGTGCTCTGCCTGCGGATCCCCCGCCGGGTCGAGTCCACCGCGGGCGAGGTGACCGCGGCGGTGCCCGCCACCCGGCCGGGCAAGCGCCGGTCCCGCGCCCCGGCGACGCGGGCGGTGCTCGTCGCGCTGTGGGGCACGAGCACGGTGCGGGTGCTGACCGGGTTCCTCACGCTGTTCGTCGCGTTCGTGGTGAAGGCCGGGGCCGAGCAGTCCCCCGACGGCGATCCCGCGGGCCAGCTGGTGGTGATCGGGATGGTCGGCGCGGCCGCCGGCGTCGGGCTGTTCGCCGGCAACGCGGTGGGGGCGCGCAGCCGCTTCTCCCGGGTCGAGCCGGTGGTGCTCGCGGCGGCCGCGGCGGCGGTGCTGGCCGCGGCGGCGGTGGCGCTGCTGCCGGGGGTCCCGACGGCGGTGGTCGCGGCCCTGGTCGCGTCGACGGCGAGCGCGCTGGCGAAGGTCTGCCTCGACGCGGTGGTGCAGCGCGACCTGCCCGAGGACGCGCGGGCGTCGGCGTTCGGGCGGTCGGAGACGGTCCTGCAGCTGGCCTGGGTGCTGGGCGGGGCGATCGGGGTGCTCGCCCCGCACGACACGTTCCGGACCGGGTTCGTGATCGTGACCGGGGTGGTGGCGGTGTTCGCGCTGCAGGCCGCGCTGGTGCGCCGCGGCACCTCGCTGGTGCCCGGTCTGGGGCCGCGCCCGGCCGTCGCCCGCTGAGGGCCCACCCGCGCGCCGGGCCCGGATCCGTACGCTGGTCGGCGTGATCACCCGCCCCCGACCGCGCCCCCGCCGGTCCGCCGGCGTGCTGGCCGGGACCCTGGCCGCGGCCGCCCTCGTCCTCGCCGGGTGCGGCGGCGAGGCCCCGACGGTGACGTTCGACGTCGGTGGCACCTCGCTGACCGCCGCGCCCACCCAGTTCTGCGACACCAGCCTGCAGAACTGCCAGGACGCCCCGAACGCCCGGGTGACCGCACAGGTCCCGCCCGGGACGGAGGTCCGCATCACGGTGCCCGAGGAAGTCTCCTCCGCGCCCTGGCAGGTCGCCTACGCGTTCACCCGCGGCACCGACCCGACCCCGGTCCAGCAGCGCAGCGCGATCGCCGCGCCGGACACCCGCACCGACTTCACGCTGTCCCTGCCCGAGCCGGGCGACCGGCTCGTCACCGCACAGGTGCAGGTGTTCGGGGCGCCGCCGTCGATCGACCCGGAGAGCACCGACATCCAGTTCCCGGTCCGGGCGACCTGGGTGCTGGTCGGCGAGCAGGGCTGAGCGGGCGCGACCCGGGGCTCAGCGGCCCGCGCCGAGCAGCCGGGCCAGCGCGGCGTCGGAGTCGGCCTGCGCGTCGCGGTCGTGGGTCGAGGAGAACACCAGCAGCTCGTCGGCGCCGGTGCGGGCCACGAGGTCGTCGAGCCGCTCGGCGACGGTGTCGGGGTCGCCGACGATCGCGTTCGCCAGCGCCCGGTCCACGGTCTCGCGCTGGCGCCGGGTCGTCGCGCGGTGCGGGTCCGGCGGCTCCAGCGGCGGGAACTCCCCGGTGGTGCGGGCCGCGGCGTGCGCCCACGCCTCGGACAGCGCCAGCTGCGGGTCCCCGACGAGCACGTCGGCGGACACCACCAGGTGCGCCGCGTCCCCGGCCCGCTCGCGGTAGTCCGCCAGCGCCGCCGGATCGTCGAGCACCGGTCCGCCGACGACGGCAGGCAGCCCCAGGTCCCCGGCCAGCGGCAGTCCCGCGCCGGTGGCGAGCAGGAACAGGGGTACGGCGTGCTCCAGCCGCGGGCGGGCCGTCACCGGGCCGCTGCCGTCGAGGAAGGAGCGGAGCTCGTCGAGGGCGGCGCGGAACTCCGCGTCGTCGGCCCCGCCGGCGCGCAGGGCGCGGCGGACCGGCTCGGTGAACCCGGGCGAGCGGCCGATGCCCAGGTCGATCCGCCCGGGATGCAGCGCCTCCAGCAACGCCACCTGCTCCGCGACGACGAGCGGCTGGTGGTTGGGCAGCATGATCCCGCCCGAGCCGACCCGGATCCGCGCGGTCGCCGCGCCCACCGCGGCCATCAGGACCGGCGGGCTGCCCGACGCGATCCCGGGCACGGCGTGGTGCTCGGCCACCCAGAACCGGTGGTAGCCGAGCTGCTCGGCGCGGACGGCCCGCGCCACCGTGCTGCGGACCGCGGCGGCGTCGGGCTCCCCGGCCCGCGTCCGCGAGCGGTCCAACATCGACAGGCGCACAGTCGCCCCAACGCCGCCCGCACCCGCCGCCATTCCGCCGCGCCCGGCAGCGGCCGGTCAGCCGTCCAGGTCGCGGGCGACGGCCCGCACGACCTCGGCGGCCAGCTTGCAGGTCTTGCGGTCCGGGTAGCGCCCGTGCCGCAACGCCGGCTGGATCTTGTTCTCCAGCAGACCCATCATGTCCTCGATCAGACCGTGCAGCTCCTCGGCGGGGCGGCGCGCGTTCTCCACCGCGGACGCCTGCTTCTCGACGATGCGCACGGAGAGCGCCTGCGGCCCGCGGCGGCCCTCGGCCATCCCGAACTCGACCCGCTGGCCGGACTTGAGCGCCTCCACGCCGGACGGCAGCGCCGCCTTGCGCACGTAGACGTCCTCACCGCCGTCCTGGGAGAGGAAGCCGAAGCCCTTCTCCGCGTCGTACCACTTCACCCTGCCGGTGGGCACCGTCGTCCTCGATTCCTGCTTGCTGTGTTGCTGCGTGCACGACAAACGCGCCCGGGCTCGCCGGACGCGCCGTCACCGATGGTACGCCTGGGACCCGTCCGGGGTCAGGCGTTTCGGACCCTCGCCGCACTCTCCAGGTCCAGCAGCCCGACCGACTTCTCCCGCATCTCGACCTTGCGGACCTTGCCGGTGACCGTCATCGGGAACTCGTCGACAACGAGCACGTAGCGCGGGATCTTGTAGTGCGCCAGCTTCCCGGTGGCGAACTCGCGCAGCGTGTCGGCGGTCATGGGCGCGGCGCCCTCGCGCAGCACCACCCAGGCGCAGAGCTCCTCGCCGTAGCGCTCGTCGGGGACCCCGATGACCTGGGCGTCGACGACGTCGGGGTGGGTGTAGAGGAACTCCTCGATCTCGCGCGGGTACACGTTCTCGCCGCCGCGGATGACCATGTCCTTGATCCGGCCGGTGATGTTGAGGTAGCCCTCGTCGTCCATCACGGCGAGGTCGCCGGTGTGCATCCAGCGGGCGCGGTCGATGACCTCGGCGGTCTTCTCCGGCTGCTCCCAGTAGCCCAGCATCACCGAGTAGCCACGGGTGCACAGCTCGCCCGGCTCGCCGCGCGGCAGCGTCCGGCCGGTCTCCGGGTCGACGACCTTGACCTCCAGGTGCGGGTGCACCCGCCCGACCGTGGACACCCGGCGCTCGAGGGAGTCGTCGGCGCGGGTCTGGGTGGACACCGGGCTGGTCTCGGTCATGCCGTAGGCGATGGTCACCTCGGTCATGCCCATCCGGTCGACGACCTGCTTCATCACCTCGACCGGGCACGGCGAGCCGGCCATGATCCCGGTACGCAGGCTGGACAGGTCGTAGTCGCCGAAGCCGGGGTCGTTGAGCTCGGCGATGAACATCGTCGGCACCCCGTAGAGCGAGGTGCAGCGCTCCTGCTGCACGGCGTGCAGGGTCGCCTTCGGGTCGAAGCCCGGCGCCGGGATGACCATCGTCGCGCCGCTGCTGGAGCAGGCGAGGTTGCCCATGACCATGCCGAAGCAGTGGTAGAAGGGCACCGGGATGCAGACCCGGTCGGCCTCGGTGTACCCGCAGGTCCGGCCGACGTAGTAGCCGTTGTTGAGGATGTTGTGGTGCGACAGCGTCGCGCCCTTCGGGAACCCGGTCGTCCCGGACGTGTACTGGATGTTGATCGGGTCGTCGGCCGTCAGCGACGCCTGCACCTGCGCCAGCTCGTCGCGGCGGGAGGCGTCGCCCGCGGCCAGCGCGTCCCACTCGGGGGAGCCGGTGATCACGACGCGCTGCAGGTCGGGACAGTCCGCCCGGACCTCGGCGATCATCTCCTCGTAGTCGGAGGTCTTGAACGACGACGCCGACACCAGCGTCGAGATCCCGGCCTGCTTGAGCACGAACTCCAGCTCGTGGGTCCGGTAGGACGGGTTGATGTTGACCAGGACGACGCCGATCTTGGCCGTCGCGAACTGGGTCAGCGTCCACTCCGCGGTGTTCGGCGACCAGATCCCGACCCGGTCCCCCACGGTGAGACCGGCGGCGAGCAGCCCGGTGGCCAGGTCGTCGACGGCGGTCCGCAGCTCGCGGTAGGTCCAGCGGCGTCCGGTCTGCACCTCGACGAGCGCGTCGTTGTCGGGGACGCGGGCGACGGTGCGGTCGAGGTCGTCACCGATGGTGTCGCCGAGCAACGGCGTGTCCGAGGTCCCGGACGCGTAGGACGGGACGGCGGGGGTTGCGGCGGCTGAGGTCACGACGTCGTACTCCTCGGGCGGTTCGGTGCGGGTCGTCACATCCTCGCCCCCGGACGACGCGGTTGCCAACACCCGTCGGTCAGGACGAGGACAGGCGCCGCCGCCCCGAGTCGGCGACCTTCGCCGCCCCGCGCCGCGCCCCGTGGGCCGCGCGGCGCAACGGCCGCGGCGACGGCTCGGGCCACGGACCGACCGGCACCAGCACCCGTTCGGCCGGGGCGAACCCGGCGGGGTAGCCGGGCACCCGCCAGGTCCCGGCCGGTGCGTCCGGTGGCAGCCATTCCGGGCGCCACATGCCCAGCGCGAGGTCCAGATCGGCCAGCCGGGGCGCGAGCTCGTCGGTCAGCTCGGTGCGCAGGTGCTCGGCCCACAGCCGTACCCGCAGGTCGCGCACCTGGTCGCCGGTGGTGACGAACGCCGTCGAGAGCTCGGTGTCGGTGCCGCGCATCGAGCGGGAGAAGAAGTTGGCCGACCCGATGGAGGCGAAGACGTCGTCGACCAGCGCCAGCTTGGTGTGGACGGTGAGGTCCTCGATCCGGTGCATGATCACGTTGCCGCGGTCGGCCGGGTCGAGCTGGTCGATCACGCCCCGCTGCACGTCACCGGTGACGCGACGGCGGAACTTGTTCACCCCGGCGTCGACCGGGTCCTTGCGCCCGGAGCACACGAGCACGACCCTCACCCCGCGGGCGGCGGCGTCGCGCAGCAGCCCGTAGAGCCGGAACGCCCGGCGGCCGCCCGGGACCTCGAAGAAGTACTGGTCCTCCAGGTAGACGTAGCGGCGCGCACCGCGGATCGCGGTGGACAGGGTGTGGAAGACCTCCTGGGTGCCGTTGCGGGGGAGCACCGTCCAGTGCCGCCGGTAGAGCATCCCGAAGTGGTCGATCTTCCACGGCCGCAGCGAGCGCAGCACCTGCACCGCGGTGCCCGGGGCGGACCGCGGCGGGGCCGGCGGCGACGGCGGCAGGTCGTGCCGGAACGGCTCGGGGTTCATCGGCTCCCAGCCGGTGGGGGTGACCATGAACCGGCGCGGCGGCAGCGTCGCGGCCTCGGTCCACCGGCCCCGGTACACCTCCCACACCCGGGCCGCACCGGGCCCGTGCAGCGCGGCGGCGCCGTCGTGCCAGCCCCAGCGCTCCTCGCCGATCGAGAGCCGGTCGTGCGGCTCGGCGTCGAACCGGTTGGCCGACAGGTCCAGCCCGCCGACGAACGCGGTCAGATCCCCGCCGACGTGGGCGAGCACCACCTTCTGGTGGTGGCAGCCGATGCCCGAGCCGGACCAGTCCAGCAGCACCCGCCCGGCGAGCTGCGTGCGGCGGCGCAGCTCCAGCGCGGCGAACGCGTTCGCCCGGAACGGGCCGATCGCCACGCCGGGCACCGATCCGGAGAACAGCGCCGCGGTGAGCAGCACCCGCACGTCCACGCCGGCGTCGACCAGACGGGCGAAACGGTCGGCGAGGGCCTCGTAGCCGTCCTCGTCCGGGTCGAGACCGTTCAGATCCATGTCCGGTTCCAGGTTCAGACCGGTGACCAGCACCGTGTCCCCCGGTCCGGCCCGGTCGAACAGCGCCCGCAGCCGGGCGAAGTAGTCGACGCCGTCGACGATCGGCTCCCACTCGGTGTCCTCGACGAAGGTGGGGCAGTCCGGGGCGGCGGGGGCCAGGTAGCGACGGGTCAGCGACGCCAGGTCGGCGGGCGGGGAGCCGGGCATGCCCGGACGCTATCCGGCGCGCCGGGGGTCGCGCCTACTCTGCGGGCATGGCACGTCCGGGAACGGTGGACCGGGTCTCCGCGGCCGTCGCGGCGACGGGCGCGGTGGTGGTCGGCGGCTGGTTCGTCGTGACCGGGGTGCAGATCGAGATGGTGGGGGCGCCGGGCCGGGGACCGCTCGACCGTGCGTTCCCGTTCCTGCTGGCCGCGGCCGCGGTCGCGGTGTTCGGGCTGATGGCGTGGCGCTCGTGGCGGGCGGCGGACCGCGCGGACGCGGCCGCACCCCCGGTCCCGGTGCCCGTGGTGCTGCCGACGCCGCTGCCCGGGTCGCCGACGACCCCGGCGCCGCCCGTCGCGGTGCGGGTCGTCCCGGACCTGTCGGCCGAGGGCCGGGACCGGCTGGCGCACACGGTCGCGGTACTCGAGCGCGCGGGGGTGCTGCCGTCCGGCGTCGTCGAGCCCGATGCGCTGGCCGGCGGGGTCGCCGACCACGGCGAGCCGGTCACGACCGGGGCCGTGCTGGGCGCGCTGGGCGAGGCCGGACCGGACGGCTGGGACGCGTTGCTGGCCCTCCTCCCGACCTGGGCCGAGCAGGACCCCGCCGAGCACGCCGCCGCGCTCGACCGGCTCGCCGGTCCGGACCACCGGGTCGCCGTCGCCGGAGCGTCGGTCGAGGTGGACGGCACGGCCGTCGCGGTCGTGACCGCCGGCCACCCGAAGGCCCTCGACCCCGGCCCGCTCGTCGCCGCCGCCCGTGCCCTGCGCGACCGCGGCGCGCCTCGGATCGCCTGGCTGTGGACCGACCAGGTGCTGTGGCTCGCGACGCCGTCGGTGTCGCCCGCCGAGCTGAACGACCTGCTCGACCAGCCCGTGTACGAGCTGTGGGAGTGGGCCGACGAGGCCCGGGCCTAGAGCCCGCCGGTCTGCAGCAGCCGGTTCGGGGTACCGCCGGTGCCGCCGCCGTCGATCTTCCCCGGCACCGCGTTGTCGACGATCCACTTCTTGACGGTGGTGGCCGGCGCGTCGCCGCGGGCCTGCTTGTACAGCGCCGCCACCCCGGCCGCGAAGGGCGCGGCCATCGAGGTCCCGCTGTAGGAGGCGGTGCCGCCCCCGGGGACCGGCGCGACGATCCGGGTGCCCGGTGCGTAGAGCGAGACGCAACGGCCGGTCGAGGAGTTCGACGAGCGCTTGTCGTCGATCGTCGAGTTCGCGACGACCAGCACGTCACCGATCGCTCGGGGCAGCGCGGTGCAGTCGTCGCCGCCGGTGTTGCCGGCCGACGAGGTCGCGAACACCCCGGAGTCGATCATGCGCTGCACGGCCTGCTGGAGCATCGGCGAGCCGCCGTAGCTCCACGACATCACCGCGACCGCGGGGCCGCGCTTGTTCTTCGACACCCAGTCCAGACCGGAGATCAGCGACGACAGCGTCCCGGTGCCGTTGCAGTCGAGCACCTTCACGGCGCGCACGGTCGCGCCCGGGGCCACGCCGTAGTCCCTCGACGCGGCGATCCCGGCGACGACGGTGCCGTGCCCGTCGCAGTCGGTGTCGGTCCGGTCGATCGTGTTGAGCTCGAACCTCGCCCGGCCGCCGAACTGCGGGTGGCTCGCGTCGACGCCGGTGTCGAGGACGAACACGTCCACGCCGGCGCCGGTCGCGGTGTGCCGGTACTGCCCGTCCAGCGGCAGGTTCGGCTGGTCGATGCGGTCGAGCCCCCAGTTGCCCGGCGCCTGCTCGGCACCCGCGGGCGGGCCGACCGGCGCGTCCTGGTGGACGGCCTGCGGGTCGAGCGGGGTGATCGTGCGGTCCTCCTCCACCCCGACGACGCCGGGCCGGTCGCGCAGCTCGGTCGCCTGGGCGGGGGTGAGGTCCGCGGCGAAGCCGTGCACCACGCTGTCGAAGGTGACCTTCGGCTCGACGCCGACGGACTCCGCGGCGGCCCGCGTCTGCCCGTCGGTCGCCGTCTGCACCAGGTACCCGGCGGGTGCCGACGGCGCCGTCCCGGCGGCGGACGCCGTCGGTGCGAGAGGAACACCGAGCGCGACCGCCAGGACACCGGCAGTGACCAGACGGGCGGCGCGGGGACGCATGGGGCTCACGGACAGCGACGCTATGCGCCTGTGACGCCTGGTGCGAGAGACACGATGGTGGCCCGGGTGACACCTGGGACCACCCGGGTGACGGAGCGTTTCGGTACCGGCAGTGCCGGGGACGCCTGCCGACCGGGGCCCGGCAGGGCTCCGAGTTGCACGATCAGCGGATCGGCCGTGGCCCTCAGGCGTGCCGGCCGTGCACGGCGACCTCGGTCGCCTTCACCGCGAACCACACCTCGTGACCGGGTTCGACACCCAGTTCGGCGACGGCGGCCGGGGTGACGTCGGCGGCCAGCCCGGACACCCAGTCCGGCCCCCCGGCGACGGGTGCGGCCCGCAGCCGCACGGTGTCCCCGCGCGGCTCCAGCGCGGCGATCCGGACCGGTACGACGTTGCGCGGGCTGCCCTCGGGCCTGCTCGCGTGCACCGCGACCGCGGACGGCGGGAACACCGCGACGGCGGGCTCCCCCTCGGCGACCTCGACGACCCGGCCCCGGATCTCGGTCCCGTCCGCGGTACGCACCCCGGAGCCCTCGGCCACGCCCGGCACCAGGTCCAGGCCGGCGATGCGGGCGGAGAACGCGCTCCGCGGCCGGGCCAGGACGTCCCGGGCGGGGCCGGACTCGACGATCCGGCCCCGGTCCAGCACGACGACGCGGTCGGCGAGCACGAGCGCGTCGAGCGCGTCGTGGGTGACCAGCAGGGCGGTCTGCTTGCCGTCGGCGATGACCCGGCGCAGCAGGGTGCGCATCGCGGGGGTGGCGTCGACGTCGAGGGCGGCGAGCGGCTCGTCGAGCAGCAGCAGCCCCGGCCCGGGCGCCAGCGCGCGGGCCAGCGCGACCCGCTGCTGCTGTCCGCCGGACAGCTGCGCGGGGCGGCGGGCGGCGAGCCCGCCGACACCGACGGCGTCGAGCAGCTCGCGGGCCCGGGAGTCGGCCGCGGCGCGGGGCGTGCCCTGCGCACGCGGCCCGAACGCGACGTTCGCCAGCGCCGACAGGTGCGGGAACAGCAGCGGCTCCTGGGCGAGCAGGCCGACACCGCGCCGGTGCGGCGGCACGAAGGTCCCGTCGGCGGTGTCGAGCAGGGTCCGGCCGCCGACGCGCAGGTGCCCGGAGTCCGGGCGCAGCAGCCCGGACAGGATGCCGAGCATCGTGGACTTGCCCGCCCCGTTCGGGCCGAGCACCGCGAGCACCTCGCCCGCGGCGACCGACAGCTCCATGTCCAGGGCGAACCCGTCCCGGTCCAGCCGCGCCCTCATGTCCACACCGGGCTCGACCGTGTCGCCGCCGCTGCTCATCCGCGGCCGTCCAGCCCGCGCGGACGCCCGACGACGATCACGACCAGCGACACGACGACCAGCAGCAGCGACAGCGCGACCGCTCCCGCGACGTCGGTCTCGCCCTGCAGGTAGACCAGCAGCGGCAGGGTCCGGGTGGTGCCCTCCAGGCTGCCGGCGAACGCGATCGTCGCCCCGAACTCGCCCATGCAGCGGGCGAAGGCCAGCACCAGCCCGGACGCCAGTCCGGGCAGCACCAGCGGCACGGTGACCCGGCGGAAGGCCAGCCCCGGCGACGCGCCGAGGGTGGCCGCGGTCGCCTCGTAGCGCTCTCCCGCGGTCCGCAGGGCGCCCTCCAGCGACACGATGAGGAACGGCATGGCGACGAAGGTCTGCGCCAGGACCACCGCGGCCGTCGAGAACGGGATGAAGATCCCGAACGCGGTGTCCAGGCCCCGCCCGACCAGGCCGTTCGCACCGAGCAGGAACAGCAGCGAGAGCCCGCCGACGACCGGCGGCAGCACCAGCGGGAGCAGGACGACCGAGCGGACCGCGCGCATCAGGCGGGGCAGCCGGTTGATCCGGCCGCGGGCCAGGACCACCGCGAGCGGCCCGCCGAGCAGCAGGCACAGCGTCGTGGAGATCGCCGCGGTGAGCAACGACAGGCGCAGCGCCGACAGCGCGGCGTCGCTGGTGAGCAGGCGGGGGGTCTCCGCCCAGTCGGCCTCCCACAGCAGCCCGAGCACGGGGAGCGCGATGACCAGGAATCCGATGCCGGCCGGGACCCACATCCAGACCGGCAGTCCGACGCCCGTGCCGTGGCGGTCGGCGGCGCCCTCGCGGCGCCGGGTCGGGGCCGGCGCGGGGGCGGTGCCGGCCCCCGGGGTCACAGGTGCCCGCCCGGCGTCTCCACCACCACGTTCGTCGACTTGATCACCGCCACCGCGAGCGCCCCGGGCTCGAGACCGAGGTCGCGCACGGCCTCGCTGCTCATCAGCGACACCACGCGGTGCGGGCCGCACTGCATCTCGACCTGCGCCATCACCGTGTCGGCCAGCACCGAGGTGACCAGGCCGACCATGCGGTTGCGGGCCGAGCGCTGCACCACCGAGGGGTCCGGCGGGGCGGACGCGTGATCCCGGGCGAACGCGGCGAGCGCGGCGCCGTCGATGACCTTGCGGTTCGAGGCGTCCGCCTGCACCGGCAGCGTCCCCGCGTCCACCCAGCGGCGGACGGTGTCGTCGCTGACGCCGAGCAGTCGGGCGGCCTCGGAGATCCTGAAGTGCGGCACGACCCGGATACTATGGTCGCGCCTGCGGGGGTGCCACGGTGGATACCCCGCACGATGTCGGGATCGCGCACTGCCGGGGCCTGCGGACCTGTGATCTGATCGGTGGCGTGGACTTCGCACCCAGCGCCGTGGCGGCCGACTACACCGCGCGCATGCGCGCCTTCCTCGACGAGGAGGTCCTCCCGGCCGAGGCCTCCTACGACGCGTTCCGGGCCGAGCGGCGCGGCACCCCGGAGGAGTGGGCCCTGCCCCCGGTGGTCGAGGAGCTGAAGGCGAAGGCCCGCGGGCGCGGCCTGTGGAACCTGTTCCTGCCGGACCTCTCGGGGCTGTCGAACCTGGAGTACGCGCCGGTCGCGGAGGTCTCCGGCTGGTCCCCGGTCATCGCGCCGGAGGCGATCAACTGCCAGGCCCCGGACACCGGGAACATGGAGACGCTCCACCTGTTCGGCACCGACGAGCAGAAGCAGCAGTGGCTGGAGCCGCTGCTCGACGGCGAGATCCGCTCGGCGTTCGCGATGACCGAGCCGGACGTCGCGTCGTCGGACGCCACGAACATCGAGACCCGGATCCGGCGCGACGGCGACGACTACGTCATCGACGGCCGCAAGTGGTGGATCTCCGGTGCCGCGGACGAGCGCTGCCGGATCTTCATCGTCATGGGCAAGACCGCCGACGACAGCGACGACACCGTGTCGACGCACCGCCGGCAGTCGATGATCCTCGTCCCGCGCGACACCCCCGGACTGACGATCGAGCGGCACCTGCCGACGTTCGGCTTCCAGGACCAGCACGGGCACTCCGAGCTGCGCCTCGAGGGCGTGCGGGTGCCGGCGTCGAACCTGCTCGGCGAGGAGGGCGGCGGATTCGCCATCGCCCAGGCCCGGCTCGGCCCCGGCCGCATCCACCACTGCATGCGGCTGATCGGCATGGCCGAGCGCGCGCTGCACCTGATGACCGAGCGCGCCCAGGCGCGGGTCGCGTTCGGCAAGCCGCTGGCCGAGCAGGGCGTGGTGCGCGAGCAGATCGCACTGTGCCGGATGGAGATCGAGCAGGCCCGGCTGCTGACGCTCAAGACGGCGTGGCTGATCGACAACCACGGCGCGAAGGGCGCGGCCACCGAGATCGCCGCGATCAAGGTCGTCGTGCCGCGGATGGCGTGCACCGTGATCGACCGGGCGATGCAGGTGCACGGCGGGGCCGCGATGAGCGACGACACCCCGCTGGCCTACTTCTACGCCTGGGCGCGCGCCCTGCGCTTCGCCGACGGGCCGGACGAGGTGCACATCCGCTCGGTGGCCCGGCAGGAGCTGAAGGCCCACCGGTCCTGATCCCGGTCCGACGGCGACGCGGCGGGCTCAGACGTTGCGGGAGCGCAGGATCCAGTACTCGCCGATGCAGCCGTCGGCCGCGGTGGGCGGGCACCCGGCGGTTCCCGCTCCCACCGAGTAGGTCTTCTCGCAGGTGAAGGTGAAACCGCTGAACGGCCCCCCGGCGGCGATCTGCTGGCGCGAGCCCTCGGCCTGGCAGGCGTCGTAGGACGTGAACACCGGCGCGGGTGCCGCCGACGCGGCCGGGGCCACGACGACGGCGGCCGCGGCTGCGGCCAGGGCGGCGGGGACGAGCTTCGACAACATGGCGGTTCCCTCCTGTGGGGCGACCGGCCACCGGGGCGGCCGGTCCGTGTCGTCCTGGAGCCCGGGACGCTAGGCGGGGCCGCCCGGGAGCCCTCCCGGGACGGCGGGCGGGACGTCTCGATGTCCCTGTCCTGTCGACTAGGTACACGATGACTAGTTCCGCACCTGCGACGGCGTGGCCCCGGCCACGTCCGCGGGTGCGGATCACGGTTCTGAGCTGCGGAAACCCGCCCTGGGCGGGCCCGCACGGCGGGGGTTAGCCTCGGGCCCATGACCACCGAGCTCGGCCTGCCGTCGCTGCGGGGCGGCACGTCCCGGGACCCGGCCCGGCCGGCCGACCCCCGCCTCGTCGACGGGTTCGGACGGGTCGCGACCGACCTGCGGATCTCGCTCACCGACCGCTGCAACCTGCGCTGCACCTACTGCATGCCCGCCGAGGGCCTGGACTGGATGCCCCGCGAGGAGCAGCTGACCGACGCGGAGCTCAACCGGCTGATCGCGCTGGCGGTGCGCGACCTCGGGATCGAGGAGCTGCGCTTCACCGGCGGGGAGCCGCTGCTGCGCAAGGGCCTGGAGGAGATCTTCTCCGCGGCGTCGGCGCTGGAGCCCCGCCCGGACATCTCGCTGACCACCAACGGCATCGGGCTCGCCCGCCGCGCCGAGGCCCTCGCGGCCTCCGGGGTGAACCGGCTCAACGTCTCGATGGACACCCTGCGTCCGGAGCGGTTCGCGCAGATCACCCGGCGCGACCGGCTGTCGGACGTCATCGACGGGATGGCCGCCGCGCACGCCGCGGGCCTGTCCCCGGTGAAGATCAACGCGGTGCTGCTGCGCGGCGTGAACGACGACGAGGCCGCGGACCTGCTGGAGTTCGCGCTGACCCACGGCTACCAGCTGCGTTTCATCGAGCAGATGCCGCTCGACGCCCAGCACGGCTGGCGCCGCACCGAGATGATCACTGCCGAGGAGATCCTCGCGCGGCTCGAGGAGCGCTTCGTGCTCACCCCGTCCGACGAGGACCGCGGCGGTGCGCCCGCCGAGGGGTTCGTGGTGAACGGGGGCCCCGCCACCGTCGGGGTGATCGCCTCGGTGACCCGTCCGTTCTGCGGGGCCTGCGACCGGACCCGCCTCACCGCCGACGGCCAGGTCCGCACCTGCCTGTTCGCCACCGGCGAGACCGACCTGCGCGCCATGCTCCGCGGCGGCGCGACCGACGCCGAGATCGCCGACGTCTGGCGCGACGCGATGTGGGGCAAGAAGGCGGGCCACGGCATCGACGACCCCGGATTCCTGCAGCCCGCGCGCCCCATGAGCGCGATCGGAGGATGAGCATGACCCCCTCGCTCACCACGCCCCTGGTGACCCGCACGCTGACCGTCCGCTACTTCGCCGCCGCCAAGGCGGCCGCCGGCACCGGTGAGGAGACCGTCGCGCTCCCCGGCGACGCGACGGTGGCCGACGCCGTCGCCGCACTCGGCACCGCGCACGGCCCGGAGCTGGAGCAGGTGCTGCTGCGCTGCAGCTTCCTGCTCGACGAGGTGGCGGTGCGCGACCGCTCCACCGCGGTCGGCGGGGCGGCCACGCTCGACGTGCTCCCGCCGTTCGCCGGCGGCTGAGACCCGGCGCCTCCGGCGGGGAGCCCGGTCCGTCCGGGCGGCTCGGTCCTCGGGGACGGTCGCTCGGTCCTCGGGGACAGTCGGTCAGTCCTCGGGGACGCTCGCGACCCGGCCGGTCGGCACCCCACCGGCGCAGCTCAGCGTGACCCGGACGTCCGGGACGTCGTCGCCGTCGAAGACGACCTCGGCCGGGCCGATGTCCTTGTCGTCCTCGCGCTCCCAGCCCTGCGCGGGGTTGACCGACACGATCCGCGGGGTCGCGCCGTCGCACCGGACCAGGACGTTGCCCGCCGTCCCGGCCTGCACCACCGCGGGCGGGGCGGAGGCGGGTGCCGTCGTCGGGACGGGCGCGGGTGCCGGTGGCGCGGCGGTGGCGGCCTGCTGGGCCAGGCGGGCGTCCACCTGCTCGGCACTGAGCGGCTGCGTCTGTGTGCCCGCGAGGTCGCTGCCGATGCTCCCGACGGCCGTCAGGCCCAGGAGCAGGGCACCCGCGGCCGCGGCGGTCCAGAGCGCGATCTGCAGGACGGGGCGCGTCGGTCGTTCCACGCGCACAGCATGCCCCGGACCCCGGTTAACGGATCCCTAAACGGGACACAAGCGACGGCTGTGCCCGCCGCGGGCGGGGTCGCGGCGGATAGGTTCTCCCTCCGTGGCCCAGATCCTGATCGTCGAGGACGACCCCGGCATCCGCGGAGCGCTCATCCGCGGGCTGACCGAGCGGGGGCACGCCGTCGACTCCGCACCGACCGCGATGGCCGGGCTGGAGCACGCCGTCGGGAAGCGGCCCGACCTCGTAGTGCTCGACCTCGGCCTGCCCGACATGGACGGCACCACCATGCTGCGGATGCTGCGGGGCGCCAGCACGGTGCCGGTGATCGTCGCGACCGCCCGCGACGACGAGACCGAGATCGTCTCCGTGCTCGACGCGGGCGCCGACGACTACCTGGTCAAACCGTTCGCCGCCGCCCAGCTCGACGCCCGGATCCGGGCTGTGCTGCGCCGGCTCGGCGACGGGGCGGGCGACCCCTCCGTCGTCGTCGGCGGGCTGTCGGTGGACCCCCGTTCGCGGCGCGCGGTGCTCGACGGCACCGAGCTGGAGCTGACCCCGCGCGAGTTCGACCTGCTGCACCACCTCGCCGCCCGCCCCGACCAGGTCGTCAGCAAGCGGGAGCTGGTGACCGAGGTCTGGCAGCAGCCCTACGGCGGCGCCGACAAGACCGTCGACGTGCACCTGTCGTGGCTGCGCCGCAAGCTCGGCGAGACCGCGCAGGCCCCGCGCTACCTGCACTCGGTGCGCGGCGTCGGGGTCCGGCTGTCCGCGCCGCCGGCGCCGCCGGGGACCGGGGAGGGCACCACCTGATGCGACGGCGCATCCTCGTCCTCGTCGGGGCGACCGTGCTGCTGGTGCTGGTCGCGTTCGCGGTCCCGCTCGCGACGCTGATCCGCACGGTCGCGGAGAGCTCGGCGGTGTCCGCGGCGACCGTCCAGGCCCAGGTGCTGACCCCGGCCGTCGCGGGCGGGGACCGGTCGGTGCTGGTCCCCGCCGTCCAGAACGCCGACGGCCGCGACGCCTCCGACGTCTCGGTGTTCCTGCCCGACGGCACCGTGCTCGGCGCGCCCGCACCGCGGAGCCCGGTCGTCCGGCTGGGTCTGCTCGGGACGAGCGCGTCGACCGAGGCGGCCGGCGGACGCGAGCTGGTGTTCGCGGTGACCGGCGCCGCGGGCGGCAACGCCGCGATCCGCGTGTTCGTCCCCGACGCCGAGCTCACCCGCGGGGTGACCCGCTCCTGGCTGCTGCTGGGCGGGCTGTCGCTGGTGCTGCTCGCCGGAGGACTGCTGCTCGCGGACCGGCTGGCCCGCACCCTCGTCGACGCCACCACCGACCTGTCCGGGGTGTCCGAGCGGCTCGCGGCCGGCGACCTGTCCGCGCGCGCCGACCCCGGCGCCCCGGTCGAGCTCGGTGTCGTCGCGAGCGCGCTGAACGGGCTGGCCGGGCGGATCTCGGAGCTGCTGCGCGAGGAGCGGGAGAACGTCGCGGACCTGGCACACCGGGTCCGCACCCCGCTGACCGCCCTGCAGCTCGACGCCGAGGCCCTGCGCGACCCGGACGAGTCCGCACGGCTGTCGGCCGGGGTCGACGGCGTCCGGCGCGCGGTCACGGGCGCGATCGAGCAGGCCCGGCGACGCGGCGGCACGACCCGCAGCGCGGACGCGGCGGCCGTCGTCCGGGAGCGGGTGGAGTTCTGGCGGGTGCTGGCCGAGGACACCGACCGCTCGGTGACCCTGCACCTGGCCGACGGCCCGCTGCCCGTGGCCTGCGCACCCGGCCACCTGGAGGCGTGTGTGGACGCGCTGCTGGGCAACGTCTTCGCGCACACCCCGGACGGCACGGCCTTCGGCGTCGAGCTGTCGGCCCGGACCGGCGGCGGCGCCCGGATCGTCGTGCACGACGACGGTCCGGGGCTGCCGCCCGGGACCGACCCGACCTCCCGCGGGGTCAGCGGCGGCGGCTCGACGGGGCTGGGCCTCGACATCGCCCGGCGCACCGCCGACCAGGGCGGCGGGGCGCTGACGGTGCACTCCCCGGCCGGGGGCGGGCTGCGGGTGGAGCTGGAGCTGGGGCCGCCCGCGGGCTGAGCGGGCACCGATCTTGGGGTGCCGTTAGGAGTCGCGCAACGCGCCGTTGATCAACTGCGCGGCATCGTCACCGGTGTCAGCACGACCCCTCCCGGAAGGACATCCCGATGCCCTCGACGCTCTCCATCGCCGCCCTCGCCGCCACCGGCCTCCTGCTCGTCGGCGGCGGCGCCGCGTGCGCCTCGCCGGCCGAGGTCGCCGTGACCCCCGCCGCGCAGAGCGCCGCCGACACCGCCCCCGCACCGGGCGCCGGTGCCGCCGTGGACCGTGCCGCGGCCGAGCGGATCGCCGTCGAGCGGGCCGAGGGCGGGCAGGTCGTGACGGTCGAGTTCGACCGCGCCGACGACGGCCGCGACGACGACCGCGACGACGACTCCCGCTCCGACGGCCGCGACCACTGGGAGGTGGAGGTCCGCACCGCCGACGCCGAGCACGACGTCGACGTCGACGCCGCGACCGGCGAGGTCCTCGACCACGACGTCGACCGGGACGACCGCACCGACGACGACCGCGACGACAGCTGATCCGGACCGGGTGAGCCCTCAGGCCGGGGCGAGCCCGTCGCGCCAGTCCGGGTCGCCGGCCAGGACCGTGACCCCGACGGCCTCCTGCGCCAGGCGCGCCCCGGCCGCGAAGAGGTCGCGGACGGGGCCACGCAGTCCGGCGTCGAGCCACTCGACGTCGCTGTGGTCCACCGTCCGCGCCGAGGCCGGGCGCCCGTGCCGCAGCAGCGCCCGGTACAGCCCGGTCGCGGGCCGCACCGGCGGCAGGCCGTGCGCCTCGGCGAGGTCGGAGGCGGCCCGCGGGATCCGCAGCCCGGCGGCGTCGAGGTCGCCGAAGTAACGGACCGCCGCGGGCGGGTCGTCGCGCAGGGCGAGCACCGATGCGGTGAACGCGTTCCCCACGCCCCAGGCGAGGCCACCGACCGGGCCTGGCTCGGGCGCCAGGGCACGGCGCAGCGAGTCCAGGGTGTCGGCGTTCTCGACGACGAGCAGCACCGGCCCGCCGCCGGGCAGGCGCTCGCGGTGCAGCGGCGGGACGACCCGGCGGGCCCGCAGGACCTCCGGCGTCAGCCCGCCGGGCAGCGGGCCGTCGAAGGCCTTCTCGTCGCCGGTGATCTCCAGCGCGCGCTCGCGCAGCGGGACCTCCACCGCCCGGGACGCGTGGGCGAACAGCCAGTCGTTGACCTGCAGCAGCACCCGCGACGGCCGCCGCAGATCCGCGGCCCCCGCCAGCGCGGGATGCCACGGGCCCCGGTCCACGGCCGGTGCGGCGTCGGTACGCGGCCGGACCAGCCGTACCGAGTTCGGCAGCGGCGGCACCCCGTCGTCGGTCCGGCCGGTCGGCTCCAGCACGCCCGCGGCGGCCAGCTCGGCCAGTACCCCGGCGAGGTTCCGCCGGGCGTCGACGCTGCCGACCATCGTGGGGTCCGCCTGCAGGAACGCCGCGCGCACCGCCGAGCGCGGGATCCGGGTCCGCCCGGAGGCCGCCAGCAGCTCCGCGAGCCGCTCCGCGACCGGCCCGGGCGGGGTCATCCGGCCGACCCCGCGCCGTCGTGGCCGGTGCCGGCGGCCACCGCGGCCTCGGGGCGCCGGTAGACGCGGGCGGCGGTGATCCGGCCGCCGGGGGCGTCGGCGTCGGGCACCGACCGGGTGACCCGCTCGTCGACGGACAGGTACTTGCGTCCGGCGCGCAGGTCGGCGTCGTTGCGCAGCCGCACGAGCAGCGGGAACGACGACAGCGCGCCCGCGTCGAACAGCCCGGTCGTGTAGACCAGCTGCACCCCGAGGGCCTGCGCGACGCCGAACTGCAGCTCCAGCAGGTACCCCGCCGACGCCCGCCCGATCGGGTTGTCGAGGAACAGCACGCCCGCGTGCGCCCGCCTGCCCTGCCCGCGCTGGTGCGCCCGCAGCGCCGCCATCGTGCAGTACAGGACGATCGCCGCGGTCAGCTGCTGCCCGCCGGAGAACACGTCCTTGATCGCGGAGACGCGCAGCCGCTCGGTGCGCAGCACGGCGTCGGGCTTGAGCATCTCGACCCGGACGCCCTTCGGCATCGCCGCCCGGACCCCGCGCAGCAGCATGGACATGCCGTCGCGCCGGTCCTTCGCCTTCCCGCCCGCCATGACGGTGGCGGTGCGGTCGACGACGGCGCCGAGCTCGTGGCGCAGCGCCGCGTCGGGCAGCTCCTCGAACCGGATCCGCAGGAACTGCTGGCCCGACCAGTCGCCGAGGCCCTCGGGCAGCTGGGACAGCCGCTGCGCGAGACGCACCGTGCGCAGCGCCTCGCCGACCATCCCGGACAGCCGGGTGACGATCCCGGAGCGGTGCCGCTCGATGTTGCCGAGGTCGTCGTCGAGGGAGCGCAGCCGCGGGCGCAGCGCGGCGATCCACTCGGCGGCGAGGCCGGGCATCTCCGACCGGTCGACGCCGCCGATGTGGCGGTGCACCGGGGAGCTCAGGGTCGCGAACCGCGGGTCCTGCGCGAAGCGGGCGACGGCGTCGACCCCCTCGCGGACCTTCTTCTCGGCCCGCGTCCGCTCCCCCGCCGCGTCGCGGACCGCGTTCTGGTGGCGCTTGAGCGCGGCCTGGGCGGCCTCGACGTCACCGTCGAACGGCACCCCGGACGGCTCGGGCGGCTCGTCCAGCGAGGACACGACCAGCCCGAACCCGCGGGCGAGGTCGGTGGCGGTGCGGTGGGCGTCCTCGGCGTCGGTCCGGGCCCGACGACGGCGTTCCAGGTCCTTGCCCGCCGCGTCCAGGTCGGCCGTGGCGCGGGCGACCAGCTCGCGGCCGTGCTCGGCGTCGCGGGCGGGTCGTAGGGGTCGATCGGCCGCTCGCCGCCGGTGAACCGCTCCAGTTCTCGGCGGGCGACGGCCAGCTCGGTCGCGGCGTCGGCGCGGCGGCTCTCGGCCTCGTCGTAGGCGGTTCGGGCCTGCTCGGCGGCGGCGCGGCGGCTGGCGGCGTCGGCGCCGTCGGGGGTGTGCAGGAACGCCGTCGCGGCCTCGACGACGGTGCGCGGCAGCCCGTCGACGGCGACCCGCCGCTCCCGCGCGTCGGCCTCGGCCCGCTCCAGCGCACCGTGCAGGTCGGTGTCGACGGAGGCCGAGGCGTAGGCGTCGCGGGCCCGCTGGAACTCCTCGCGCAGCTCGGCCAGCGACGTCCCGGGGGTCCCCTCCGGCTCCCCGTCCCGCCCGCCGACCTCGTCGGCGGAGACCGGGAGCGCCGCGGCCTCGTCGCGCAGGGTCGTGCCGATGCCGCGCTGCCGGTCGCGCGTCTGCTGGGCGTCGGCGGCCTCGCGACCGGCGCGGTCGGCGGTGGTCCCGGCGGCGTCGGCCTCCTCGCGGGCCCGCGCGGCGTCGGCCTCCCCGGTGCGCATCCGCTCCTCGTGCGTCGCCCGGCGGGCGAGCTCGGTGCGCAGCGCGGCGAGCGCGTCCGCCCGGCGACGGGTGTCCCCGGCGGTGCGCTCCAGGCCGGGCCGGTCGACGGTGAGCCGGTCGGCGCGCTCGTCGAGGTCCTCGACCTCCGCGCGGGTCGCCTCGTGCTCGGCGACGGCGGCGGCCCGCGTGGTCTCCGCGGCCTCGGCGGCCTCGGTGAGGTCGGCGAGGGTGGGACGTCGGTCGCGCAGCGCGGCGAACCGGTCCCGCAGCCTGCGGTCGTCGTCGAGGACGGTCTCCAGCTCGGCGAGCCGGGCGGCGCGCTCGGTGGTCTCGGCGACGAGCCGGACCCGGACCTGCTCGGCGGCCTCCTCGTCGTGCAGGGCCGGGTTGGGCGGCACGACGAAGTCGATCCCGGGCGCCGCGTCGGCGTCGGCGCGCAGCGCGGCGGTGGTGCCGACCGCGACCAGGCAGGCCGGCAGCAGCCGCGCCGCGTCCAGCTCGGCGCGGGCCCGCTCGGCGTCGCGCGCGTCGTTGAGCAGCACCCCGCCCGCCAGGTGCGGCAGCCGCGTCAGCACGGTCTCCCGGTCGGGGGCGGGCAGCTTCGCCAGGTAGCGACGGCCGGACCAGGCGGTGATCCCGGCGGCCTCCAGCGCCGCGAGGACGTCCTCGATCTCCGTGGGGTCGGGCAGCAGGCCGCCGTCGCCGAGCGCGGCGAGCGCGCGTTCGTCGCGGCGCTGGTCGCCGTGCAGGGTCGTCCGCTCCCGCTCGGCGCCGCGGATCGCGGTGGTCAGGGTGTCGACGACGAGGCCCGCGTCGGTGTCCGGGCGGATCTCGTCGAGTCCGAGCAGCTCCGCGGGCCGGACCTCCCCGGCGAGCGCGACGGCGTCGGCCTCCGCGGCGGAGCGCGCGGCCTCGGCGGTGGCGGCGTCGGCGCGGGCGGCGGCCGCCGCGTCCTGGGCGGCGGTGCGGCGGGCCTCGGCGGCCCGTCGCTCCTCGCGGATCGTGGCGGCCGCGCTGTCGGCGTCGGCGAGCGCGGTGGCGCACCGCTCCGCCTCGGTCCGGGCGGCGGCCGCGGAGTCCTCGACGTCGGCGGCGGTCGAGCCCGCCTTCAGGTGCCCGGCGGAGACGGCGGCGGCGACCCGGGTGTCGAGGTCGTCGAGGGCCTCGCGGGCGGTGGCGGCGGCGCTCTCGGCGCGGGCGGCGTCGGCGGTGCGGGTGACCTGCTCGCGACGGGCGGCCGCCGCGCGCTCCTCGGCGTCGGCGCGGTGTTCCTCCGCCGCGTCGGCGGCGGCGTCGGCCTCCGCGGCGACCCGGGCCAGCGCGACCGCGAGCGCGCGGGCGGCGTCCTGCCGGGCGGCGAGCGCGGGCCGGGCCTTCTGCTCCTCCTCCTCGACGCGGGCGCGCAGCCGCGCGGCCTCGGCGGCGGCGACGCGGTGCGCCAGGACCGGTTCGACGGCGTCGCGGGCCATCGAGACGGCCGACGCGGCGTCGCGCTCGCGGGTCGCCTCGGCCGCGGTCCGCTCGGCGGCCTCGACGGCGAGCCCCGCGGTGAGTCTGCGCAGCTCACCGACGGTGTCCTGCAGCCGCTCCGCCGCCCGGGCCGCGGACTGCTCGGCCTCGACCGCGCCGGTGGCCTCCTCGGCGGCGGTCACCGAGCGGGCCTCCTCGGCGATCCGGCGGGCCGCGATCCGCGACGCGGTCGCCGCCAGCTCGGTGCGCGCGGCCGTCTCGGTGTCGCGGGCGGCGGTCGCGGTGGCCTCGGCGTCGACCATCGGCTCGAGCCGGGACAGCGTGCCGTCGACGAACTCCCGCTCGGTCTCCAGCTCCTCGCGCTGGGCGAGCCGGTCGGCGTAGCCGGCGACGAGCTCGGCGACGTTCTGCGGCTCCGCCGGGTCGAGCACCGCGCGCAGCAGGAAGTCGACGAACGCCTCGTCGGAGGAGAACGAGAACGCCTCGGCGGCCTCGCCCTCGCCGGCGTTCATCGCGCGCTGGTAGCGGAACAGCTCCGGGTCCAGGCCGACCTCGACGAGGTGGCGGGTCCAGTCCCGGTGCCCGGTCTCCCAGGCGAGCTCGGCGTCGGGGTGCTCGCGGTGCGCGGTCTGCAGGCGCTCCCGGAAGGCGGCCAGGGTGACCCGGCGCCCGTCGTGGGTGAACGGCAGGTCGTCGAGGCCCATCCCGGGGACCGGCCGGAAGGAGAACCAGGCGTCGGCCAGCTTCTCCGGGTCGCTGGAGGCGACGTGCCCGCGCCACTCCGACACCTTCCCGGTGACCAGCAGCCGTCCGGTGCCGACGTGCATCCACTCGCAGACGACGTGCGCCACGTCCTCGGCCAGCACGAAGTTCTCCAGCACCGTGGTGCTGGTGGTCCCGACCACCTGGCGCCGCCCGGGCAGCAGGACCGAGAAGATCAGCTTGAGCAGGACGGACTTGCCGCCGCCGTTCTCCAGGAACAGCACCGAGGCCGGCGACGGCCGACGCGGCGTCGTGCGGTCGAGCGCGTCCGGGGCGAACAGGTCCTCCTGCACGGCGACCTTCACCGGGGCCCCGACGCCCCGCAGGTCGAGCGCGACGTCCTGGTAGCGGGCGGCGGTCGGACCGACGGAGAACAGGCGGACGCGGGTCAGCTCATACATCGCGGTCCTCCGTGGGGTGGTCGGTCGGCGGGGTGTCCGACGGGCCGGCCGGATCCGCACGCTCCGTCCCCGTATCGGCAGGGTGTCGGTCCCCGGCCGTGTCGCCACCCCCGGCACCGTCCTGTGCGAACTCGCTTACCGGGTCAGCGGGTTCCCCCGACACAGCCCCGCCGACGGGATCGACAACGCCCATCGGGTCACCGGCCACGCCGTCACCCCCGACACCGCTCTGCACGAACTCGCTTACCGGGTAAGCGAGTTCCACGGACACGGTGTCCGAGCCGACTGAGCCGACCGAGCCGACCGAGCCGTCGGTCCCGGCACCGTTCGCCCCGTTCACCGGATGAACGATGTCCGAGGAGGTCTCCCCCACAGGCTGCCTCGCCGCGGGTGCCGGATCGAGTGCCGACGACGGCCCGGCCGTCTCCCCCGACCCCGGCGGATCGTCGAGGTCGGGCGCGCTTCCCGTCCCGGCCGCGCTCTGAGCACCGGACCCGGGCGCGTCGAACACGCCGTCGTGCTCGGTCACCAGGGTCCCGGCGGCGGTCGCGGCGGGCAGGACGTTCAGGGCCAGCAGCTCGTCGAAGGCCCGCTGGGCCGCGAGCTCGCGCACCTGCACCTGGTAGCGCGGCGTCGTCCGGTAGGCGCCCTCCGCGCCGACCGGGACGAGGAAGCCCTGGTCGGCGAGGAACCGCAGCGCCTTGCCGACGATTCCGCGGGTGGTGGACTCCCCGACGCGGCCGTCCTTGGTCGCGGTGGCCTCCGGGCGACGCTGCCAGACCCGCCAGACCTCCTCGAGCTGCGGGGCGTCGGACTCGGGGTCGGCGGGACCCGCGGCACGCTCGTTCAGCACCCGGCAGGCCTCGCGGACGGCGCCGTCGACGAGCTCCACCGAGACCCGGCCGACGTAGGAGTCGTCGCCGAGGTCGTCGGGGCGGGGGAAGGCCAGCGCGGCGACGGCGAGGTGCGCGATCCCGTGCAGGACCTTGTCGGCGCCCCGGTTGGCCAGGGCGGTGCGGCGGGCGTACTCGTCCATCCGGATCTCGAACACCGAGCCCTCGGTCGCGGCGAGCACGATGCCCGGGCCGGTGTCGACGGCCAGCACCACCAGGCCCAGACCGGACGCGACGCGCTGCACGGTCGTGCGGAACTCGTCGTCCTCGCGGTAGCGCCGGACCAGGTCGGCGTAGTCGGGGTCGCGGCCGGGCAGCGCCTTGGGGCGCATGCCGTAGCCGACCAGGCGGGCCGCGGTCTCGGTGTCACTCATGTCTGCGCCGTCCGTCGGTTCGTCTGTCCGCCCTGCACCCCGGCCCGCGCCAGCAGCAGGTCCGCGCCGCCGAACTCGGGGTCGTCGAGGACCGTCCCGTCGTCGACGGCGACCAGCACCGACGGGTCGCCCTGGGTCCGTGCCGTGGCCACCGCCGTCCCGACGGCGTGCATCGCCCGCAACGCGACCAGCTGCGGCAGGTCCGCCCCGGCCGCGCGGGCCGCCGCGAGCGCCGCGGACAGCCGCACCGGGTGCTCGACGTCGGCGGGCAGCACCGCGTCGGCGGCCGCCCACGTGTCCACCCCGAACCGCTCGCGCGGCTGCGGCGCCAGCTCCGGCTCGGGAACCTCGGCGCCGAACGGGTCACGGTCGCTCGGCGGTGTCAGCAACGTCTCGACCAGCCCGCCCAGGCTCGGCACCGACGGGTTCCGCACCCCGGCCCCGGCACCGAAGTAGCCGGTCACCGGGTCGTGCGCCGCCTCGACGGTCAGCGCCAGCGACGGCCGCAGCAGCTGCCCGAACACGTCGACGGCGGCCCGCTTCGGCTTCCCGGAGAACTGCTGGCGGTCCTGCTCGGCGCGGAACGACGCGCCCGCCTCCTGCAACCGTGCCTGCAGCTGGGTGTGTCGCTGGATGCAGTCGTCGACGACGGTCACCAGCTCCGCGGCCTGCCTGCGGCGCCCGGGCTCGGTGGCCTCGTCACGGGCGTCGGCGATGTTCGCCTTGATCATCGTCTCGGCGCGGTAGCGGGATTCGATATGGGTCAGTGCCTCGTCGAGCAGCTGCGGGACGGCGTCGAGCCAGTCCACCGAGCGGACGTCGCGCCGGGTCGCCTCCAGCTTGCGCCGCAACGACTCGGCGTACTGCACGGTCCGGTAGCGGGCCTGCTCGGCCGCCAGCCGGGCGTCGCCGAGACGACCGCGGACGATCAGCGTCTCCAGCTTCGTCTCGGCGGCCTCCTGGGCCGACTCGACGTCGGTGTCCAGCGCCCCGACCAGCACGTTGATCGCCTCGTCCGAGGCGCGCAGGTAGATCCCGCCGTCCGGGGCGGCCACCTCGACGAGCAGCTTGAAGTCGAACCGGCGACGCACGTAGCGCCCCTCGTCGTCGGTCGTGCCGTACTCCACGGCGAACCCGCGGTCGATCGACCCCACGTTGATCAGGTTGTCGATCACCCACTGCGCGACGCGGACGTACTCCGACCGCGGCGCCCCCGGCACCTGCGCGCCCACGAACGGCAGCAGCCGCCGGACGACCTCCGCGTGGTCGGCACCGTGGTCGAAGTCCATGGCCAGGGTGACCTGGTCGATCGCCTGCAGGCCGATCTCGGCCATCTGGTAGCCGGTCGCGTCCCAGTCGAGCCGCCCCTTGCGGGCGTCGAGGTCGTGCAGCGGCGCCGTGCAGGCCAGGGCCTTCAGCCGGCGCGCCACTCCCTCGTCCGGGCTGATGGTCGACACCCCGACGACTGTAGTTCGGCCGCTCCGGGCCCTAACGCCGCCTTAGGGCTCACGCAGCGCGACCTTGGGGAGGGCGGCGGCACAGTTCCCACCAGCATCCGGGTCGCACCGACCCGGACCAGCCGGAACCTCTCGGAGGAAGATCACCGTGCGTACCCCGCTCACCGTCGCCGCCGTCGCCGCCACCGGTCTCCTGCTCGTCGGCGGGGGCACCGCCCTCGCGCTCGGCGCGGGCGGCGCCCCGGACGAGCTCACCGTCGTCCCGACCGGCGCCGCGATCGCACGCACCGCCGACCTGCTGCCCCCGGAGCTGCCCCGCACCGCCGTGCCCACGGCACCCGCGGCCGCCACCGCGCCCGCAGCCCCCACCCCCGCCCCGCCGGCGGTCGACCGCGCCGCCGCCGAGCGCGCCGCCCTCGCCGCCGCGGGCGGCGGGCGGGTCACCGAGGTCGAGTTCGACCGGGCCGACAGCGACGACGACCGACACGACGACGACCGCGACGACGACCGCAGCCACGGCCGGGACCACTGGGAGGTCGAGGTCGTGAACGGCACCACCGAGCACGATCTCGACATCGACGCCGCCACCGGCCAGGTCCTCGACCACGACGTCGACCGGCACGACGGCGACGACCGGCACGACGACCGGCACGACCGCGACGACGACTGAACCGGCGCCGGGACCGGGGGCCGGCGGGACCCGGGTCACGGGGCCCGCCGATCGGGCGGTCAGCCCCGGCCCGCGGTCCCGTCGGCCGCGGCCAGCACCGTCGCCCGCAGCAGCTCCCGCTCCCCGGGCGGGGCCACGGCGTCGAGCAGCTGGTCGAGGGTGTGGCAGAGCGTGTAGTAGCCGCTGAGGAACGACACGGTCCACCCGTCGTCGAACGCGCGCACGTCCACGCCCCGCACCACGTCGTTCACCGCCCGGGCCGCGGCCCGCCGCCGGGGCAGCCCCACCAGACGCACCGCGTCCGGGTCCGGCGCCGACGGCGGGCGCGGGGCGCGCGGTCGCCCCAGCCACGGGTTGGGCGCGCTCACGGGCCCACCAGGAGCGACGAGTACGACGGCCGGTCCGGCGCCGGTTCCGCCGCGAGCAGCGCGTGCGCCACCGCCCGCGCCGTCACCTCCGCCGCGGCCGCCTGCAGCGCGAACACCCCGGCGACGTCCGGTGCGGCCCGGGTGCCCGTGGCCAGCGCGAACGCGCAGTCGCCGTCGCGGATCGTGTGCACCGGCGAGATCGACCGGGCCAGGCCGTCGTGCGCCATCGTCGCCAGCCGGGTGCAGCCGACCTTGTCCAGGGCCGCGTCGGTGCCGACGACCACCAGCGTCGTCGCCGTCCCCAGCGGGTTCACGTGCCCCGCGTACAGCTCGGCGAGCCGCTCCGGCGGGGCGAGGGCCGGGGCCACCCCGGCGGCGAACTCGCCCGGCAGACCGTGCCGGGCGCCGTACACCTCACCGGTGGCCGGGTCCGCGGCCGCACCGGCGGAGTTGAGGACGACCAGGGCCGCGATCGTCGTCCCGGCGGCAGAGCCCTCGGTGAGCACCGCGGACGCCGACCCGATCCCGCCGCGCAGCCCGCCGGACACCGCGCCGGTGCCCGCCCCGACCGAACCCTGGACGACCGGGCCGGCGTGTGCGTCGTCGTAGGCGGCCGTGCCGGTCGCCGCGGTCGGGCGGACCCGGGGGTCACCGCCGCGACCGAGGTCGAACACCACGGCGGCCGGCACGATCGGCACGACGGCGCCCGGCACCGGGAACCCCTCGCCGTCGCGCTCCAGCCGGGCCATCACGCCGGACGCGGCGTCGAGACCGAAGGCGCTGCCCCGGACAGGGTGACGGCGTGCACGCGCTGGACCGTCGCGACCGGGTCGAGCAGGTCGGTCTCCCGGGTGCCGGGCGCGGCGCCGCGCACGTCCACGCCGGCGACCGCGCCGCCCGGCGGGGTCAGCACGACCGTCGTCCCGCTGCGGGCACCCGGCCCGTTCACCGCCGCGTGCCCGACCCGCAGGCCCTCGACGTCGGTCAGCCCGTTCCGCTCGCCCGCTCGCACCGCTCCATCCTGCCCCGCAACGCCACGGGCCGGCACCGCGGAACGCGGTACCGGCCCGGAGGGACGTGCGGGGGACTCAGCCCTTCGCGCCGCGCAGACGCCGGATCAGCACGACCAGCAGCACGAGCGCGCCCACGCCGCCCAGCACCGGCCCGAGGCGCTTGAGCACCGGGGCACCCGCCGAGTCGAGCAGGTCGATGGCCTCGACCGGGCTGCTCTGCGGCTGGTAGGTCCGCTTCACCGGGGCGGGCGCGGCCTGCTCACCCGGGCCCGGCGGGACGGCCGGGATCGGGCTGGTCTGGTCGGCCGCGTGCTTCGGGCCCGCGCCGTTGGAGGTCGCCGCACCGGGGCCGGTCAGCTTGTCCGCGACGCAGCTCGAGAACTGCCCGATGATCTTGTCGGCGACGTCGGAGATGACGCCGCGGCCGAACTGCGCCGGACGACCGGTGACGGTCATGTCGGTGACCATCGTGACCGAGGTCTTGTCCGGGCCGTCGGCGACCATGGTGCCGGTGACGATGGCCTTCGCGGTGCCGTTGCCGCGGGCGTCGCGGCCGGACGCGTCGATGACGACCTTGTGGTTCGCGTCGTCACGCTCGATGTAGGTGCCCTTGCCCTTGTACGTGAGCGAGATCGGGCCGAGCTTGACCTTGACGGTGCCCTGGAACGAGTCGCCCTCGTACTCGGTCAGGGTGGCCCCGGGGAAACACGGGGCGATGAGCTCCGGGTCGTTGAGGGCCTTCCACGCGTCCTCGATCGGCGCCGCGATCGTGAACTTGTTCTCCAGTTGCATCTTCTCTGCCCAGCCTCCTCGAACGAACGCCGGCGCCGGTCCCGGGGGTTCCGGGGCCGGCGCCGGCGTCGGTGTGTTCCTCGGGTACGTCAGCCGGCCGCGGCCAGCACCGCACGACCGGTGAGAACCTTCGCCAGGTGCTCACGGTAGTCGGCGGCGGCGTCCGCGTCACTCGGAGCGGACGTGCCCTCGAGCGCGTGCTCGGCGGCCGCCTTCGCGACGTCCGGACCGGCCGCCTTGCCCACCAGGGCCGCCTCGACGCCGGTCGCCCGGATCGGCACGTTGCCCATGTTGGTCAGGCCGACGCGGGCCTCGGTGATGGTCCCGCCGTCCACCTTCAGCGCCACGGCGACGGCCACCATCGACCACGCCTGGGCGACCCGGTTGAACTTCTCGTAGTGGCTCTTCCAGCCGGTCCGCTTCGGGAACCGGACCATGGTGAGGATCTCGCCCTCGCCGATCGCGGTCGTGAAGTAGTCCTGGAAGAAGTCCGCCGCGGTCACCAGGCGGGTGCCACCGGCACCCAGGATGACGAACTCGGCGTCCATCGCCAGGGCGGCCGCGCCCAGGTCACCGGCCGGGTCGGCGTGCGCGAGCGCGCCGCCCAGGGTGCCGCGGTGCCGGACCTGCGGGTCCGCGACGGTCTCGGTGGCCCGCGCGATGAGCTCCACGTGGGTGTTCACCAGGTCGTTGCGCATGACCTCGTGGTGGGTGGCCATCGCGCCGACCATGACGTACTGGTCGTCCTCGCCGATCCGCTTGAGCTCGGGGATGCCCCCGAGGTCGATGACGGTGCTCGGCGCGGCCATCCGCAGGCGCAGCACCGGCAGCAGGCTCTGCCCGCCCGCCAGGATCTTCGCGTCCTCACCGGCCGACTGCAGGGCCGACACGGCCTCCTCGACCGAGGAGGGCCGGACGTAGTCGAACTTCGCCGGGATCACTGGACCTCTCCCTTGGGGTTGTTCGGGTCGATGGAACCGAGGCCGGCGCCGGGCGCGTGGGTGTCGCTCGGGGTCTCCTGCGGGCTCTTGCCCTTGGCGACCTGCAGGGCACGCCACACGCGCTGCGAGGTGGTCGGCATGTCGATCTCGTCGACGCCGAGGTGACGGACCGCGTCGAGCACACCGTTGAGGATGGCCGGGGTCGAGGCGATGGTGCCCGCCTCGCCGACGCCCTTCACACCGAGCGGGTTGGACGTCGCCGGGGTAGAGACGGTCTCGGTGGTGAAGCTCGGCAGGTCCGCCGCGGACGGGATCGTGTAGTCGACGAACGTGGCGTTGACCAGGGTGCCCTGGTCGTCGTAGTTCGCCTCCTCGAACAGGGCCTGCGCGATGCCCTGGGCGAGACCGCCGTGCACCTGGCCCTCGACGATCAGCGGGTTGATGACGTTGCCGATGTCGTCGACGCAGACGTACTTGCGCAGCGTGACCCGGCCGGTGTCGGTGTCGACCTCCATCGCGGCGAGGTGCGTGCCGTGCGGGTAGGAGAAGTTCTCCGGGTCGAAGACGGCGTCGGAGTCCAGCGACGGCTCCATGCCCTCCGGGTAGTCGTGCGCCATGAACGCGGCGAACGCGATCTCCTGGATGGCCTTGCCCTTGTCGGTGCCGCGGACGGTGAACTGCCCGTTCGCGAACTCGATGTCGTCCTCGGACGCCTCGAGCAGGTGCGCGGCGATCTTCGTCGCCTTCTCGATCACCTTGTCCGCGGCGTTGACGATGGCGACACCGCCGACGACCAGCGAGCGCGAGCCGTAGGTGTCGAGGCCCTTCGGCGCCACCTGGGTGTCGCCGTGCAGGATCTCGACGTCCTCGAACGCGACGCCCAGCTTGTCCGCGACGATCTGCGAGAACGCCGTCTCGTGGCCCTGGCCGTGGGCGGAGGCACCGGTGGTGACCTCGACCTTGCCGGTGGCCAGCATCCGGATGCTGGCGGCCTCCCAGCCGCCTGCGCCGTAGTCCAGCGAGCCGAGCACGCGGGACGGCGCGAGGCCGCACATCTCGGTGAAGGTCGAGATGCCGATGCCCAGCTGGACCGGGTCGCCGGAGCGGCGGCGCTCCTCCTGCTCACGGCGCAGACCGGCGTAGTCGAACAGGTCCATCGCGCGCTGCGTGGCCTGCTCGTAGTTGCCGGTGTCGTAGGTCAGGCCCACGACGGTCGTGAAGGGGAACTCCTCGTGCTTGATCCAGTTCTGCTCGCGCAGCTCCATCGGGTCGCGGCCGAGCTCGACGGCGAGCTCGTCCATCATCCGCTCGATGGCGAACGTCGCCTCGGGACGGCCGGCGCCGCGGTAGGCGTCGGTCAGCGTCTTGTTGGTGAAGACGTTGGAGCAGGTGAACTTCAGCGCGGGGATCTTGTAGATCGCGTTGAACATGAACGCGCCGAGAATCGGCACACCCGGCCCGACGAGGCCCAGGTAGGCGCCCATGTCGGCGTAGAGGTGGACGTCGAACCCGGTGATGGTGCCGTCCTTCTTGGCGGTCATCACGAGGTCCTGGATCTGGTCCCGGGCGTGGTGCGCGGTGAGCATGCACTCGCTGCGGGTCTCGGTCCACTTGACCGGCTTGCCCAGCTTCTGCGCGAGCAGCACGCAGAGCATCTCCTCGGGCAGGACGCCGATCTTGCCGCCGAAGCCGCCGCCCACGTCGGGGGCGATGACACGCAGCTTGGACTCCGGCACCCCGAGGGTCACCGTGGTCATGGTGCGCAGGATGTGCGGCACCTGGGTCGCGGCCCAGATGGTCAGCTGCTCACCGGTCGGGTCCACCACGCAGGAGCGGGGCTCCATGAACGCGGGGATCAGGCGCTGCTGGCGGAAGCGGCGGCGGACGACGACGGAGTCGCTGTCGGCCTCGGCGGCCTTGATGGCCTCGGCCACGTCGGCACCGGTGCCGGCGGCGGCGGAGTCGAACACCCAGGTCGCGGAGACGTTGGTGCCGAGGTCCGGGTGGACCAGCTCGGCGCCGTCCTGCGCGGCGGCCTCCATGTCGAGGACCGGGTCGAGCGGCTCGTAGTCGACCTCGACGAGCTCGGCGGCGTCGCGCGCGGCGGCGGCCGACCGGGCGACGACGACGGCGACGCCCTCACCGGAGAAGTTGACGCGGCCGACGGCGAGCACCGGGCGCTGCGGGGCCTTCTGATCCGGGGTGATCGGCCACGCGCAGGGCATGCCGACCTCCTCCGCACCGAGGTCGGCCGCGGTGTAGACGCCGAACACACCCGGGGCCTTCTCGGCCTCGGACTTGTCGATCGAGGTGATGGTCGCCCGCGCGATCGTCGACCGGACGACGGCGATGTGGACGGTTCCCGGAGGGGTGATGGAGTCGGTGTAGCGGGACCGGCCGGTGATGAGGCGCTGGTCCTCCTTGCGGACCCGGGCCTTGCCGATCTCGCCGGTCGTGGTGGGTTCGGCGGTCGTCGTCACGTCAGTTACCTCCCGCAACCGGGGCGGCCTGGCCGGAGGGCTGAGCGGCTCCCGGCTTCATGTTCTTCGCCGCGGTCTGCACGGCGCGCACGATGTTCTGGTAGCCCGTGCAGCGGCAGAGGTTGCCCTCGATGCCCTCACGGACCTCCTGCTCGGACGGGTCGGGGTTGTCCCCGAGCAGGTCCACCGAAGCCATGATCATTCCCGGCGTGCAGTACCCGCACTGCAGGCCGTGGCACTCGCGGAAGGCCTCCTGCACCGGGTGCAGCTGACCGTCGCGGGCGAGACCCTCGATGGTGGTGACCTCGGCGCCGTCCGCCTGGACCGCGAGCACCGAGCAGGACTTCACGCTCTGCCCGTTGAGATGAACCGTGCAGGCACCACAGTTGCTGGTGTCGCAGCCGATCAGCGTCCCCGTCTTGCCCAGCGTCTCCCTCAGATACTGCGCGAGCAACATGCGGGGCTCGACGTCGTCGGCGTAGTTCACGCCGTCGACGGTGACCCGGACCTCTGTCATGAACTCTCACTCCTCGTACGCGACCACGCACGCTCCGAAGCGCGGGGTCTGACCGGGGACTTCGTCCGAGGAACGCCGATCGCCGTCGCTTGTCTCGCGACCACGCCGGCGCGCCCGGAAAAGTTGCCGCACGTCTCGTGTGGCAGCGCCCACATCACACTCCCGATCTTCCTGGGGTGCAAGGAGCCGGAACCGGGGCGACCGGAGGTCGACTGGCGTGGTGCCGACGTCACGGCGACAGCCTGTCGTGCGCAACCGCAGGCGCGGAGAAGGTGGGCGAGAGGCGCCCTCAGAATCGGATCCGTGACGCAACACGAATCACCCGTTCAGACCAGTCCTGATGGAGTGGTGCAACGCCGGAGGTCAGGGAAGCCTAACCTGCGTCAGGGTCGTGCGCCAGGACCGGTCGGCCGCAGCGGGGCGGAGGTCCGGTGCTCGACGGCCCCCCACCACAGACCGGCACCGTAGGCGAGGTCGTCGAGCCGGTGCGCGAGCAGGTGCAGCAGCGGCCCGGTCCGGACCCGCGGGTCACGGTCGCGGTGGCGCCACCAGTCGGTCAGCCCCTCCGCCAGCGCCGCCGAGACGACCGCGCGGCGGGCCCGGCGCGACACCAGGCAGGCGAGCGCGGCGACCGGCCAGAAGTGCCGGGTCAGCGCCGACGCCGTCTGCCACAGCGCCCCGGACAGGCCGAGCGCGGTGAGCAGGGCCGCCCCGCGCCGCGGGTGGTCGAGCCGAGGCAGCTTCCGGGACAGCCGTTCGGTCGCGACCCCGGTGACGACGGCGGCGAGCGCCGTCGCCCCCCGCCGCTGGGCGAGCAGGAGCAGACAGACCGCCGCCGTCCAGGGGGAGAGGACCACCGGCGGCACCGCCCCGGGGTGCCTGCGCGCCAACGGCGCCGCCCCGGTGCCGTAGAACGCCTTGCGCCGCAGCCACTCCCCCGGGTGGGTGCGGTGGTCGTGAGCGACCCGCGCGACGGGTTCGAAGCGCATCGCCCAGCCGGCCGCGTGCAGGCGCAGGACGAGGTCGACGTCCTCGGCGACGTGCATCCGCGGGTCGAACGCGACGGGCCCGACCGCCGACACCCGGACGAGCATCGCCGCGCTCGGCACGTAGGCGACACGGGACCGCGGCACGATCAGTGCCGGGTCGGGGCCCAGGTCCAGCGACGACCGCACCGCCTCGTAGCGCCCGACCGCCCCGCGCAGCCCGCCGCCCCGTTCCGGGTCCGGCGCCACGATCCGCGGTGCGACGAGACCGACCGCGGGGTCGGCGAGGTGGGCGAGCAGCGGGGGGAGCCAGCCGGGTTCGGGGACGACGTCGGAGTCGAGGAACACCACGAACGGGGTGGTCGCGGCGGCGAGGCCGGCGTTGCGGGCGGCCGCCGGGCCGCGCGGGGTGTCGTGCCGCAGCACCGTCCCCCCGGCCCGTTCGACGGCGCGGCGCAGCGGTGCCGGGTCGGTGGACCCGTCGTCGACGACGACCGGGCCGGCCACCCCGGTCCCGGCCAGCGCGGCGAGGAGCCGGTCCAGCGGCCGGTCCTTCACCGGCACGACGACGGTGACCTCGGCCGCGGTGATCCCGGCCGGGGCGTCGGGGACGGGGTGGGCGAGCCCGGCGTCGAGCAGGGTGCGGGCCAGGGACCGCTCGGTGGGACCGGTGACGACCAGCGGCCGCCCGGGGGCGGGCAGCAGCGCGCGGGCCCGCGCGGACAGGTGCACCAGCCGGGGCGGAGCGCCGCCGAGCAGCGCCGCGCCGCCGTCGAGCCGCCGGGTGCGACGGTCGAGCACCACCCGGAAGCCGTCCGGGAGCCGCCGGTCCGCCGGGCCCGAGGGGGTCGTGGCGGAGGGACGGTCGGGGTCGGTCCGGGCGGCGGTCACCTGCGGGAGCCTTCCATCCCCGGCCGTCGCGGGTCGACACCCGCACCTGCCCGATCGGCGTGGTCCGCACGGGTCCCGCCGGGCAGACTCCGGGGCATGCCCGAGGTCCTCCCCCGCTACGGCTCGGCGACGCTGGCCGACGTCCTCCCCGCGCTGCTGCACGCGATCGGCGCCCCGCTCGACGACCGGCCGGCCGCGTTCGGGCTCCCGCGGGCAGGAGCGGCGGTGCTGCTGCTCGTCGACGGGCTGGGCCACGAGCTGCTGCACGCCCACGCCGCCGACGCGCCGGTGCTGGCCGGGCTCGCCGACGCCGGACCGCTCACCGTCGGGTTCCCCTCGACCACCCCGATCAGCCTGACCTCGCTCGGCACCGGGCTGCCGCCGGGCGCGCACGGCACGCTCGGGCTGCGGTTCCGCGTCGACGGCGAGCTGCTCGACGCGCTGGGCTGGTCCTCGGGCCGCCGGGATCTGCGGGAGCGGCTCGTCCCGGAGCGGGTGCAGCCGGAGCCGACCGTGCTGGAGCGGGCCGCGGCGGCGGGCGTCGCGGTCCGGTCGGTGTCGCCGCTGGAGTTCCGGACGTCCGGGCTGACCCGGTCGGGGCTGCGCGGCGGCGAGTACCGCGGGGTCGCCGCGCTGGGCGACCTGGCCGTGGAGATCCTCGCCGGGGTGGAGGGCCCCGGCCCGCGGCTGGTCTACGGCTACCACGCCGACCTGGACAAGGTCGGTCACCTGTACGGCCCCGGGAGCCCGGCGTGGCGCTGGCAGCTGCGCCAGGTCGACGCGCTGCTCGCGATGCTGCTGGAGGCACTGCCCGCGGGGACCCTGCTGGCGGTCACCGGCGACCACGGCATGGTCACCGTCGACCGGACCGTCGACGCCGACACCACCCCGGCGCTGTCCGACGGCGTGGCGCTGCTCGGCGGGGACCCGCGTGCCCGGCACGTCTACACCGAGCCCGGGGCGGCGTCCGACGCGCTGGCCGCCTGGCAGGCGGTGCTCGGCGACGACGCCGCCGTCGTCAGCCGGGAGGAGGCGGTGGCCCGGGGCTGGTTCGGGCCGGTCACCGACCGGGTGCTCGACCGGGTCGGCGACGTCGTCGCCGCGCTGCACGGGACGGCGGCGGTGGTCCGGAGCGAGGCGGAGCCGTTCCTGTCCACGCTGCCCGGCCAGCACGGCTCGTTCACCACGGCCGAGCAGCTCGTGCCCCTGCTGGTGCACCCCGCGGCGTGACCCCGCGCTACGCCGGCGGCGGGCGGAGGCGTCCGGTGCCGGGGTCGGGGTCCCACGCGGTGACCGCCGCGGACGCCGTCGCCGTGATCGCCGCGAGCAGCCGCAGCCCCTCCCCGGCCGACGCGCCGGCCGGGTCACCGAGCACGCCGTTCGGGCTGACCGCGGCGATCCCCCCGGCCCGCAGCTCCCCGATGACCTCGCGCAGCGGCCGGGTGTCGCCCACCTCGGCGCGGTCGGCGCGGACCAGGCCGGGATGCAGGTGGGCGAGCAGCGAGGTCTCGTAGCGCCCGGCGTGGGCGTCCAGCGGCACCCCGGGGACGTCGGCGACGCAGGACAGCCAGCCGGCGTCGCGGCCCTCGTGGCGCAGCAGGGTCACCGCCGAGCGGAGCGCGGCGACGTTGCCGCCGTGCCCGTTGAGCAGCACCAGCCGCGACGCCCACCGGCACGCCGAGCGGCCGTACTCGACGAGGACGGTGCGCAGCGCGTCCTCCCCGATCGACACGGTGCCGGGGAAGCCCTCGTGCTCACCGGCGGCGCCGTAGGGCAGGGCGGGGGCGAGGACGAGCCCCGGGTCGGCGTCGTGCAGCGCCGACGCGACCGCCGACGCCACGGCGGTGTCGGTGCCCAGCGGCAGGTGCGGGCCGTGCTGCTCGGTGGAGCCGACCGGCACGAGCAGCGTGTACGCCGCGGCCGGGTCGAGGTCGGGCCAGGTCAGATCCGCGAGGAGCACGGTCCCAGCCTGCCCGCTCGGGCCCCGGTCCGGCGCGGCGCGGTCGGCGCGAGGTCGACGAGGCGGCCCTCACGGATCGCGGCGTCGAACCGGCGCGGGGTCAGCGCGTCGCCGATCCGGTGCACCGGCCACGGCCCGCCGGCCAGCGCGGCCCACAGGCGGGTGGCGGGGACGGTGGCCGTCGCAGCGACGACGGCGCCGACGTCGCGCCGCTCGGTGCGGCCGGTCGGGTGGTGCAGCAGCTCCACGGTGCAGTCGGGCTCGGCGCCGCTCTGCTCGCTGCTCTGCTCACCCCTGCGCAGCACCCCCAGCACGGCGAGGTCGGTGCTGCAGCGGATCCCGGCGGCGTGCGCGCGGCGGCGGAACCCCTCGCGGTCCAGGGTGAGCCCGAGGTCCTGCCCGACGACCAGCGCCGGGGTGACGACCTCGACGGCGTGCCCGCGGGCGGCGAGCAGCTCGGCGACCGAGGTGGCCTGGTGGAACCCGAGCTCGTCGACGACGAGCACCGGGCCCGCGGGCAGGCGCACCCCGGCCAGCACGTCGTCGACGGGGACGGTCAGCCGCGCCGGGTCCCACGACGGGACGGCGGGCACCGACCCGGTGGCGACGACGACCGCCGCGGGCTCCAGCTCCTCGACGAACCCGCGGTCGACGGTCGTGCCGTACCGGATCTCGACCCCGGCCGCGTGCGCCTCGCGCAGCAGGTCGGCGACGACGTGGCCGAGCTCGGCCCGCCCGGGCGCGGTCGCCGCGAGGGCGAGCCGTCCACCGGGGGTGCCGGCCCGTTCGGCGAGCAGCACCCGGTGCCCGCGCCCGGCGAGCGCGGCGGCCGCGGCGAGCCCGCCCGGCCCGGCCCCGACGACGAGCACTCGCCCCGCGCCGGGATCGGCGGCCCGGGCGGGCGGGACGAGCCGTTCGCGCCCGGCGGCCGGGTCGACCGCGCAACCCAGCGGCAGGTTCAGCCCGACCCGGCCGATGCAGTCCTGGTTGCACCCGACGCACCGGCGTACCGGGCGTCCGGTGAGGGCCTTGTTCGCGAAGCCGGGGTCGGCGATCTGCCCGCGGGCGACGCCGACGAGGTCGCACTCCCCACGGTCCAGCGCCGCGGCGGCCTGGGCGGGCGTGGTGAACCGGCCGACCCCGATCACCGGGAGGTCCGCCCCGGCGGCACGGACGGCGCGGCGCAGGGTCGCGGCGAGGTGCCCGGCGTAGCCCGGCGGGGTGTGCATGGACGGCTCGATCAGGTGCAGCGTCGAGGTGGCGACGCCGATCGAGGTGTTGAGGTGGTCCACCTGCCCGGTCGCGGCGAGACGGCGGGCGAGGTCGGCGCCGTCGGCGGGGGTGATGCCGCCCTCGATGCGCTCGTCGACGCCGATCCGCAGGCCCAGAACCGGGTCCGGGCCGATGGCCGTGCGGACGGCGGCGACGACGTCGAGCACCAGCTTCGCCCGGTCGCTCCCCCAGGCGTCGGTGCGACGGTTGGTGGCCGGGGACAGGAACAGCCGCAGCAGCGAGGCGTGCGAGCACTGCAGCTCGACGCCGTCGAACCCGCCCTCGACGCAGCGCGCGGCGACGTCGGCGAAGGCGTCGACGACCGCGCCGATCCCGGCCGCGTCGAGCTCGGCGGGGACCTCGCGGAACATCGGGTCGGGCACCGGTGAGGGCCCGACGACGGCCGTGCGCGAGTACATCCCCGACCCCTGCGCGCCGTTGTGGTTGAGCTGGGCGAGGACGAGGGCGCCGTGGGCGTGCACCCCGTCGGTGAGGGCGCGGTAGCCGGGCAGCACGGCCGGGTCGTGGCCACGGATCAGCCGCTCGTAGGGCCGGTCGCCGGGGTGGACCGCGTGCTCCTCGGTGATCACCAGTGCGGCGCCGCCCGCGGCGCGGGCCGCGTAGTAGGCGGTGTGCCGGTCGGTCGGCATACCGCCCTCGGCGAAACCGGTGAGGTGGGCGGTGAAGACGATCCGGTTGCGCAACGTGGCGCGGCCGAGGCGCAGGGGGTCGCCGAGCCGGGGCCGCGGATGCGCCCGGTCCGCCACCTCCCGCGTCGCGACCGCGACGGGCCCCGGATGCGGCGCCACACCTCTGCGGGTCCCGGGGGACACGCGCGACGGGAGCGCGGCATCCGGGGACACGGGCTCCGGCAGGGCGGCGGCCGGCAGCGCGGCGGTCGCGTCGTCGGCCGCGGCACCGGCCGTGCTGTCGGCGTCGGCCAGCGCGACGCCGGCCCGCCGCCCCTCCCGCACCGCTTCGGCGAGCGTCCGCGGCGCCACCCGGTCACCCGCGACCGCGCAGCCGGGGAGCGCAGGCAGCGCGTCCTGCGGCAGCCGCGGTCCACAGTCGACGACGGCCGCGCACGGCACCGTCGTCACCGCAGCGGTGTGGACGTCCACCAGCTCCGCGACACCGCCGCGCACCGCTCCCGGCCGGGTGAACAACGCCCGCCGGACACCGGCCCGTTCCAGCCGCGCGTTCGCCGCGGCCATGTCTCCGCAGCGGCCGAGCTGGTGTCCGGCGACGGCGTCCGGAGTGGACAGCACCACCCGGTACCCGGCGCCGGCGAGCAGCTCCGCGACCCCCGGCCCGGTCCAGTCCCCGAGGGGGTCGGCGACGAGCACCGGCGCGTTCCGCGGAACGCGCGCGGCGGCGAGCACCGCGACGACTGCGTTACGGTGCCCGCCATGGAGGTTGTCGTCGTCCTGTTCTGGCTGGTCATGGCGTTCGCGTTCTTCTACGTCCTCCACCACGTGGTGCGTCGCGCGGTCCGCGCCGGGATCGCCGACGCCCTCAGCCGCACCGACACCGCGCCCGGCAGCGGCCGGGACGACGACACGGGCTGACCGCGCCACCCCCGCGCAGAGTTCCGCCGCGGTGAGCACCGGGACGTCCGCGTCGACCACCGGCGGCGACGGCCGGGACCCGGTCGCGAGCACCACCGTCTCCCTCCGTGCCCGGGCGGCGCCGAGCGCGGCGGTGTCCACCTCGGATCCCAGCACGACCCGGACGCCGAGCCGGTCGAGCTCCGCGGCCCACCAGGGCACCGGCAGCGCGAGCCGGTCCCGCCCGGGCAGTACCGCGGCCGCGGGGAGCAGGCCGCCGAGCCGGTCGGTGCGCTCGTGCAGCGTCACCGGGTGCCCGCGCAGCGCCAGTGTCCGGGCCGCCTCGAGCCCCGCGGGCCCGCCGCCGACGACGAGCACCGGCCGTCGCGCTCCCACCCCGCGTTCCGCATCGCGGTGTCCGGGGCCCGCCGCGGCGTCCGGACCGCGTTCCGCGGAACGCGACGGGTCCGGGTCCGGGTCGGTCCGTTCGTGTCCCGACCGCGGTTCCAGCTCGTCCCCGACCACGGGGTTGCGCGGGTCCCGGGCCGCGGCGAGGGCGTTCGTCAGCAGGCACGGCCGGATGCGCTCCGGCGTCCCGGCCCGGGTCAGCGCGACGAGCCGCGGGTCCGCGACCTGCGCTCTCGTCATCTCGACGATATCCGCGTCGCCGCTGCTCAGGGCGTCCTCGGCGAGGGCCGGGGTGACGACGCTGCCGGCCAGGACGACCGTCGTCGCACCGCCGAGGGCACGCCGCAGCCCGCCGCACCGGGCCCGCAGGAACGCCTCGGGCGTGTGCAGGTCCGGCCGGGTCGCGGCGATCGACAGCGCGCTCCCGACGACGGGGACGAGCAGGTCCACCCGGTCGGCGACGGCCCGGGCGAGGGCGAGGCCGTCGTCGGGGGTGATGCCGGCCCAGGGGGCGAGCTCGTCGACGCACAGGCGCAGCGCCAGCAGGGGGTCCGGCCCGATCGCCGCCCGCACGGCGTCGAGGACCTCGCGCAGCAGCAGGGTGCGGTCGCGGCCGTACGCGTCGTCGCGGTGGTTGGTCAGGCCGGAGCAGAACTGGCGCAGCACCGAGTGCTGCCCGGCGGAGATCTCCACACCGTCCACACCGCTGTCCACAGCCGCGCGGGCGGCGTCAGCGAAGCCGCGGACCACGGCGCCGATCTCCGCGGCCCCCATCGCGACCGGGACCTCGCGGGACACGACGTCCGGGACCGGCGACGGCGCCCACAGCGGGTGCCCGGAGTGCGCGGAGCTGCCCTGCCCACCGGCGTGCGCGAGCCCGGCCAGCACGAGCGTCCCGTGCGGCCGGCACGCCGCGACGACCGCCGCCCACCCGGCCGCGGCGGGCACCCGCGCGCCGTCCCGGTCGCCGAGATGCAGCTCAGCGGGCGCGAAAGATCCACAACTCCCGCTGAGCTGCATCTCGACGCGCCCCGACGCCGCGGCCGAGCCGGGCGACGCGGCAGGACCGGGCGACGCGGTGGGGAACGCGGCGGGGGCGTAGGCGTAGGGGTGGTCCGAGGCGTGCACCGACGCCGGCTCGACCACGACGATCCCCGCGCCCCCGGCGGCCCGCGCCGCGTAGTAGGCGACGTGGTCGGCCGTGATCCCGCGTGCGGCGTCGCCGAGGTTGGTCTCGTGCGGCCCGAACAGCACACGCGACGGGGCCCGCCGACCACGCAGGTCGACGGGCCCCGTCAGCAACAGGTCCGTGGTCAGCTCCCGGCGACCGGCTGTGCCACGGGCACGGCGTCCGGCGCGAACCCGGCGAGCGGGTTCTCGTCGCAGGCCCGGTCCGGCCGGCGCGGCGGCGGGGTGAGCGAGAGCATCGTCGGCTGCTTCGGCGCACGGGTGTTGCGCGGCGCGGAGCGCGAGTGGTCGACGTCGGACTTCGGGATGACCGTCCCGCCGTCGCGCGCGGCCAGCATCGCCTCGCCGTAGCCCTGCACGCACTCCGGGTCCGGGCCGTCGAGCGGCAGGCCGGTGAAGAACTTCGCGGCCATGCACCCGCCCTGGCAGGTGTCGTAGTGCGGGCACGACGCGCACGCCCCGCCGGTCTGCGGCTGGCGCAGCTCGGTGAACAGCTCGGAGTGCTCCCACACCTCCTTGAAGCCGCCCTCGTCGCGGACGTTGCCGGCCAGGAAGTTCTCGTGGATGGCGAACGGGCAGGCGTAGACGTCGCCCACCGGGTCGATCAGGCAGACCACGCGGCCCGCGCCGCACAGGTTCAGCCCGGGCAGGGCCTCGCCGTAGGCGGACAGGTGGAAGAACGAGTCACCGGTCAGGACCTGGTCGCCGTGCGCGACCAGCCAGTCGTAGAGCTGCTTCTGCTGGGCCTGGGTCGGGTGCAGCTCGTCCCAGACGTCGGCACCGCGGCCGGACGGGCGCAGCCGGGTGATGCGCAGCTGGGCGCCGTACTTGTCGGCGATGGCCTTGAACTCGTCGAGCTGGTCGACGTTCTCCCGGGTCATCACGACCGAGATCTTGGGATGCTTGAACCCGGCCTCGGCGAGGTTCTCCAGCGCGGTGATCGCGGTGTCGAACGAGCCCGGGCCACGGACGTAGTCGTTGACCTCGGCCGTCGCGCCGTCCATCGAGATCTGGATGTCGACGTAGTCGGTCGCGGCGAGCTGCGCGGCCCGCTGCTTGTCGAGCTTGACGCCGTTGGTGGAGAACTTGACGCCGACGTCGTGGGCGATGGCGTAGTCCAGCAGCTCCCAGAAGTCCGGGCGCACGGTCGGCTCGCCACCGCCGATGTTGATGTAGAAGACCTGCATGCGCTGCAGCTCGTCGATGACGGCCTTGGCCTCGGCGGTGCTCAGCTCGCGCGGGTCACGCCGCCCGGAGCTGGACAGGCAGTGCACGCACGCGAGGTTGCACGCGTAGGTGAGCTCCCAGGTCAGGCAGATGGGCGAGTTCAGGCCGTACTGGAAGTGGTCGACCAGCTTCACGGGCACCTCACTGTGGTGGTCGGCGGGCGGGCGGGACTAGCGGGCGACGATCGTGCGGGACTTCAGCAGTCCGGCGAGGGCACGCAGGTAGGCGTCGTGCTGGGGCTCCTCGACGCCGGCGGCACGGACCGCCGAGTGGGCGTCCGGCTGGTTCTCCAGGTCGCGCACGACCGAGACCAGCTGGGGCGTCTTGAGGAAGGAGAGCTTGCGGGTCACGAAGTCGTACACCAGGGCGCCGAAGGGCTCCGGACGCAGCGAGACGCTCTCGCTGAGCCGGTACGGCGCCGCGGGGTCGAAGGCCCCCGCGGCGCCGTCCGGAACCGTGGTGTCGAGGGGCTTAGTAGACACCGCACATGCCGTCGATGGAGACCTCCTCGACGAGGGTCTCCTCGGTCAGGGCGTCCTCGTTCTGGTGCTCGCTCATGCGCAACCTCCGCTGGATCCGACTCTCGGCGAGAGAGGTGGTGAACCGCCCCGCCGGCCGGCGGTGGCAGCGGATCGGACGCTATTGGCACCCGGTGCCGGAAATCAATACTCGACGTCCACGCCCGTCCGATCGGACGGGCGTGCAGGCTGTCTCCCATGACGGTCGGGACGGTCCTGCTGCACCTGTGCACCCCTGGTGAGTGGCGGAGGTGGCTCGGCACCGGAGCCGTGGCACCCCCCTCCCTCGACGAGGTCGGGTTCGTGCACCTGTCGACGCCCGACCAGGTGGCCCTGCCTGCGCAACGCCTGTTCGCGGGCCGGACCGACCTGGTCCTGCTCGTCCTCGACCCGGCCCGGATCGACGTCGCCGGGGTCGACGTCCGGTGGGAGCCGGGGGTGCCGACCGACCCGGCGTCGATGCGGTTCCCGCACGCCTACGGGGCGGTGCCGGCGTCGGCAGTGCTGATGGTGCTGCCCTACCGCCCCGGCCCGGACGGCTTCGCCGCACCGGAGGTCCCCGAGCCCGGCGCGGCGGCGCGGGCGATGGGGTTCGAGCCGTCGATGCTGCGGCGCGGCGCGACCGCCGAGGAGCCGGTGACCGGCGGCGTCGCCGTCCGGACCGACGCCTGGCCGGTGTCGCGGATGCACAACCAGCTGCTGCTCGGCCGACCGGACCGCACCGACCCGGCCACCGTGCTCGCCGAGGCCGACCGGGCGCTCACCGCGCACGGCCTGCACCCGGGGGCGCTGCTGTGGGGCCCGGGCGCGGACGAGCTCGCCGACGGCCTCCGCGCCGCCGGGTGGTCGGTCTCGGCGAACGAGGCCATGACCGCCCCCACCACGACCGGCGCGGCCACGGGTGCCGGCGCGTCGACGGTCACCGAGCTGGACCACGACGAGCTCCGCGGGTTCCGGCGCGCCTCCTGGGCCCGGGACCTCCCCGGCGCCGGACCCGGCGACCTCGACCAGCTGGTCGACCGCGACACCGGCGACGACCGGGTGCTGGCCCTGCACCGCCTCGCCGTCGTCGCCGACGACCGGGTGGTGGCGGCCGCGACGCTGCGCCGCGACGGGGCCACGGCCTGGCTCGACGCCCTGGAGACCGACCCGGCCCACCGCGGCCGCGGGCACGGCCGGGCACTGCTGGCCCGCTCCCGCGAGCTCGCCGCCGAGCACGGCTGCGACCTGCTCGCGCTGGGCGCGGACGCCGCCGACTGGCCGCGGGACTGGTACCGGCGCAGCGGGTTCACCCCGGTCGGCACCCACCTCGAGGCCTCCGCCCCACGCCGGTGACCCCTCCGGACGGAGGGTGGACCTGCCCCGGCGAACGACCGGGTGGTCAGGTACCCATCTGTAGCTGTTGCCAGTAGTTCGCAACAACCAAGGTTGTGCTCGTCCGCCAGCCGACGAAGCCGTCGAGGAGAGTCATGGCCATCGAGCTCAACCAGATCTGGGACTTCCCGATCAAGGAGTTCCACCCGTTCCCGCGAGCCCTGCTGGGCGTCGGCGCCCACGACATCCTCGGCGTCGAGGCGAAGAACATGGGGATGACCCGCGCCCTGTTCGTCACCTCGGGCCTGCGCGGCTCCGGGATCGTGGAGGAGCTCAAGGGCAAGGTCGAGTACCAGGGCGTCGACGTGGTCGTCTACGACCAGGTCGAGTCCAACCCCAAGGACTACAACTGCATGGACGCCGCCGCGCTCTACACGAGCGAGCGCTGCGACGGCATCATCTCGATCGGCGGCGGCTCCTCGCACGACGCCGCCAAGGGCGCCCGCGTCGTCATCGCCCACGACGGCCGCAACATCAACGAGTTCGAGGGCTTCTCGAAGTCCACGAACATGGAGAACCCGAAGCACATCGCGGTCTCCACCACCGCCGGTACCGGGTCCGAGACCTCGTGGGCGTACGTCATCACCAACACCAGCGACATGGACAACCCGAAGAAGTGGGTCGGGTTCGACGACGCCGTGGTCGCCACCCTGGCGCTGGACGACCCGCTGCTCTACTACAGCTGCCCGCAGCACTTCACCGCCTTCTGCGGGTTCGACGTCCTCGCCCACGGGTCCGAGCCGTACGTCTCGCGGCTGGACTTCGAGCCCTCGCTGGGGAACGCGATCTACTCGATCGAGCTCGTCGGGCGCTACCTGCGCGAGGCGGTGTACGAGCCGCGCAACCTCGAGGCGCGGTCGAAGATGATGCACGCGCAGTACATCACGGCCCAGGCGTTCAACTCCGGCGGCCTGGGCCTGGTGCACTCCGCATCGCACGCGGTCTCGGCGTTCTTCGACACCCACCACGGCCTGAACAACGCCATCGCCCTGCCGCGCGTGTGGGAGTACAACCTGCCGTCGCGCTACGAGCGCTACGCGAAGATCGCCACCGCGCTCGGTGTGGACACCCGCAACATGACGACCGTGCAGGCCGCGGACGCCGCGGTCGAGGAGGCCATCCGGCTGTCCAAGGACGTCGGGATCCCCGACAACTTCGGCGCGCTGCGGTCCGACAGCTACGACAAGAACCGGATGAACACCGGCAAGTACTCCGGTGTCGGCGACACGATCCCCACCGACGGCGACACCGTCCACCGGATCGCGGAGCACATGATGGGCGACTACTGCACCCCGGGCAACCCCCGCGAGTGCACGGTCGAGGCGCTGGTCCCGATGGTGGACCACGCGTTCGGCAAGTCCTACTAGGACGTACCGCCCCACCCGCCGTCGCGCCCGGATCAGCCCCCGGGCGCGGCGGCGGCCGTCCGTCCGCCGCACGGCTGCGTGCGGCTCAGCAGTCGAGGAGAACGGTGTCCGACAGCACGGAGTTCGGCAAGGCACCATCCGGCGGCGCGGCGTCCGGCCCGCCGGCCTTCGAGAGCGCGGAGGCGCTCACCGAGGCGCTGTCCGGTCAGGACTACGTCATCGACCCCGGGTTCGCCGTGGTGGTGCACCTCGCCACGGCACTCGAACGCCCGCTGCTGCTGGAGGGCCCCGCCGGCGTCGGCAAGACCGAGCTGGCGAAGTCCCTGGCCGCGGCGAGCGGGCGCCGGCTGATCCGGCTCCAGTGCTACGAGGGCCTCGACGACGGCCGCGCCCTGTACGAGTGGGACTACGGCAAGCAGCTGATGCACGTCCAGATGCTCCGCGACCGGATCGGGGAGCTGCTGTCGGGGACCACGACGATGGCCGAGGCCACCGCCCGGCTCCAGGAGCAGGACACCGGGCTCTACACCGAGTACTTCCTCTCCGCCCGCCCGCTGCTCGAGGCGGTCCTGTCCGACGACCCGGTGGTACTGCTCGTCGACGAGGTCGACCGCACCGAGGAGTCGATGGAGGCCCTGCTGCTCGAGGTGCTGGCCGAGCGGCAGGTCACCGTGCCCGAGATCGGCACCTTCACCGCGCGCTCCACCCCGTGGGTGGTGCTGACCTCCAACGACACCCGGGAGCTCTCCCCCGCCCTCAAGCGCCGATGCCTGCACTACCAGGTCGACTTCCCGACCCCCGAGCGCGAGACCGAGATCGTGTCCCGGCGGGCACCCGAGGTGGCCGCCGACGTCGTCGCCGACGTCGTGGAGCTGGCCCGCAGGCTGCGGGGGTTCCCGCTGCGCAAGTCCCCGTCGATCTCGGAGGTCATCGACGCCGCCCGCGCCGCGGCCGTGCTCGGGCTCGCCACGACCGGCGAGGTCGAGAAGGTGCGCTCGGCGCTGCTGTCCGCGCTGCTCAAGTACGGCTCGGACCGCGAGCTCGCCGTGCGCCGTCTCGACGAGGGCGAGCCGGAGGCCGAGGTGGACGTCGCGACCGACGAGGGCTGGGTCCGCCGGTCCTCCCGGCCCGCCGACACCACCTCCGGCGCCTTCGGGAAGGGCCGGGCGAGCTCCGGTGCGACGCGCGCCGAGGCCGACCGGGCCCGGCGGATGCGGCGATGACCGCGTCCGCGGCCGGAGACCCCGGCACGCGGCTGCTGTCGGTGCTGGCCGCCGCGTTCACCCGGGTGCTGCGGTCGCAGCGGGTGGCGGTGTCCCCCGCGGAGGCGATCGAGGTCCGCCGGGTGCTGGCGTTGCTCGGCGCGGCGGACACCGGGCGGCTGCGCGCAGGGCTGCGCGCCGTGACGGTGAAGTACGCCCACGAGCGGCCCGGGTTCGAGCGTGCCTTCGACGCGTTCTTCGGCCTCGTCGCCGGGGACGGTCCCGGCGCGGCCGGCGGCTCGGGGCCCGCCCTGCGCGAGCCCGGCGGCGACGGCCTGCCCGGGGACCTGGACCTCACCGAGGACGACGACCCGCTGGGCCGCTACGCCGGCTACGACCCCAGCGCCGCCGAGGTGGGCGACCTGCTCGACGCGCCGGAGCAGGAGAAGGGGTTCAACCCCCACCGCGACGACGACGACGCCTCGCTGGGCGGCTCGGACAAGGACCTGTCGGTCTCCTCCGGCGAGGACCGGGGCCGGCGCGGCACGACCTACACCGTCGACCTCGAACGCGCCGGGGCCGCGGTCGGCCGCGAGCTCACCTCGGGGGCCGCCACGCAGGCGTCGGGCGAGATCGCCTTCGACGACCCGGAGGCGATCCTGGCCTGGCTCGCGGAGTACGACCTGCACGCCGTCTACGCCGACGGTCCCGACGGCGAGAACCTCTCGCAGATCCAGCTCGACCGGCTGGTCGACGCGATCACCGACTTCGTCGCCCAGCTGGCCGAGCGGGTCGCGACCACCGGGGCCGAGCGCCCGGAGACCGGGGCCGGCGGGAACACGCTGGACTCCGCGGACATGGCGCAGGCCTGCCACGAGCTGCTGCACCGGATGCGCGGCGCGCCGCGCCGGGTGCCCCGCGAGCACGCGCACGGTCCGCTCGACGTGCGGCACACGGTCCGGCGCAGCATGCGCAGCGACGGCGTCCCGTTCCACCTGCACCACCGCGCGAAGGTCCCCGACCGGGTGCGGCTGCTGGTCGTCGCGGACGTGTCGCTGTCGGTGCGGTCGATCACCGCGTTCGTGCTCCGGCTCGCCCGCACCCTGCACCGGCAGGCGTTCCGCTGCCGGGTGCTCGCCTACGTCGACACCCCGGTCGAGGTCACCGACCTGCTGATGGCCGCGCACGACGACCACGCACTGGCCGCCGTGCTCGCGGCGCCCGGCATCGACCTGGACGCCACCAGCGACTACGGGCGGGTGCTCCGGACCCTGAACGAGGACTTCGCCGACGCCGTCGACTCCCGGACCGCCGTCCTGTTCGTAGGGGACGGCCGGTCCAACGGCCTTCCGCCCGGGACCGACGAGCTGCGCCGCCTCGCCCGCCGCGCGTACCGGGTCGGGTGGATCACCCCGGAGCAGCGCCGCTACTGGGACCAGGCGTCCTGCGCCATGGGCGAGTACGAGGAGGTCCTCGACCACGTGCTGGTCGCCCGCGACGCCGACGAGCTGCTCGCCGGAGCGGGCGAGCTGGGGCACGCCCTGTCCTGAGCGGTGCTCAGCCCTCGCGCAGCGACCGGCGCGGGATGTCCGGGGCGGCCGCGCCCGCGGCGTCGCGGGGCATCCGCCGTGCGAACGTGACGACGGCGTCGGTCAGCGCGTCGAGCCGGTCGCGGACGCCGTCGTCGACGAGCGCGCCGCCGTCGAAGTGGGTGTTGTTCGCGTACACCGCGCCGGGGACCGCCCAGGCCCGGAAGAACCCGACGAGCGGCTTGAGCTCGTGCTCGACCGCGAGGAAGTGGTGGTCGGTGCCCCCGGTCGCGACGAGCCCGACGGGCTTGCCCGCCAGTGCGTCGTTGGGGAGCACGTCGAACAGGTTCTTCAGCCGGCCGGTGTAGCTGCCGCGGTACATCGGGGTGCCGACGACGAGCGCGTCCGCCGCGACGACCCGGTCGATCACCGCGCGGGTGTCGCCGGTGTAGTCGGCGGGGTCGCGGCCGTCGGAGAGGACGACGTCGTGGTCGCGCAGCGCGAGCAGCTCCGCCGACACACCGTCGTGCGCGGCCGCCCTGGCCACCGCCCGTTCCAGCAGCAGCGCGGTCTTCGACGGGTCGGACGGGCTGCCGGAGATCGCGAGGAGGTCCATCCCGGCGACCCTAACCGTCACCCGACCCGGCACCCTGGTGCCGTGCAGCTGAGCCGTCGTTCGTTCCTGCGGGCCGCCGGTGCGTCCGCGGCGCTCGCGGGGATCCCGGCTCTCGCGGCGTGCGGCGCGCCGGCCGACGCGACGTCGCCGCGGCTGGTCACCTCGTTCGCCGGGACCGGCCCGCTCGGGGCACCCGACCCGCACCGGGTGTGGCGGCCGGTGGACCGGGCGCGGGCCGCCGCCGTCGCCGACACGCTGCTGGTGTGGGACCAGGACATGACCCCGCGTCCGCACCTGGCGGCCTCCGCGGCACCCGACCGGACGGGGACGCGGTGGCGGATCCGGCTGCGCGACGCCGTCGCCCACGACGGGCGGCCGCTGGCCCCGGCCGACGTGCTCGCGTCGCTGCGCCGGGTGCTCGACCCCGCGACCGGGGCGACGGCGGCGCCGCTGCTCGCGCACCTGGACCTGACCGCCAGCCGCGCGGTGTCGGCGACCGAGGTGGAGCTCGTGCTGGGCCGGCCCGACTTCCTGTTCGCCCTGGCCCTGGCCGCACCGGGAACCGGCATCGTGCGCGGCGGGCGGGGGGACGTGCCCGTCGGGACCGGCGCGTTCCGCTTCCTGCCCGGCTCGCCGGACGCCCTCTACCGGCACGACGGCCACTGGGCAGGCCGCCCGCCCGCGCCCGCGGTGGAGTTCCTGGTCGACGACGACGAGGAGAACCGCTACCAGTCCCTGGTGGACGGCTACGTGCACTGGGCACACGACCTGTTCCCGCACAGCGCACGACGGCTGCTCGGGCGGACCGGGACGACCGTGCTGTCCGCACCGGGCTCGGTGACCCGCTTCCTCGACACCGGGCCCGGTCCGCTCGCCGACCCGCGGCTGCGCGAGGCGGTGCGGCTCGGGATCGACCGGGTGGAGCTGGTGCGCCAGATCCTGCTGGACCTCGCGCAACCCGGCGACGACCTGTTCGGGGTCGGGCTGGCCCACCACCCGGACGGGCTCGCGCCGGTGGTGCGCGACGTCGCGCGGGCCCGGGAGCTGGTCGTCGCGGCGGGGGCGGACGGGGCGCGGGTGCCACTGTTCTTCGACCCGTTCGACCCGATGTCGCGGCCGACCGCCGACCTCGTCGTGGAGCAGCTGGCGGCGGTCGGGCTGCGGTGCGAGCCGCGTGAGCCGGAGCCGCCGGACGTCGAGCCGACCCGGGCATCCGGTTCCGCCGTGCCGCGGCGCAGCCGATCCCGCTCTACCTGCAGGCCGTGGCCGCGGCACCCCGGGTGCCGGGGGACGACACCGCGGGCGACACCGGCGACGACACCGCGACCGACGGCGCGGCCGGTCCCGGGACCGGCGGGGCCACCGGGAGCGGGGACGCCGCGGGGGCCGCCCCGACGTGCGGGCGCTGCTCGCCGTCGCCGCCCGGGCCCCGGACGAGGCCCGCCGTTCCGACGCCCTGCGCCGCGCCCAGCTCCTGCTGCGCACCGACGCCACCGCCTGGTCGGTCGGGGACGAGCACGTCGGCGTCACCGCGGACCTGTCCGGCGTCGGACCGGCCCGCCCGGACACCGGTACCTGGGCCCGGTTCCACCGCGCCCGCCTCGGCTGACCGCGCTGCATCCGATCGGCAGGTGCGCATCAGTGGCACTTGCGTTCGCAGGGACGTATGTGATCCCGTTCAGGTGATCAACCGACGGGGGGACGTCGTGCTGCGCTCCTTCGGCGAGCTGACCGCGCCGAGCCGGATGCTCGTGGTGAACCAGTTCGGCATCAACCTGGGCTTTTACCTCGTGCTGCCGTTCCTGGCCACCCACATGGGGAGCCTGGGCTACGCGGCGGCGACGATCGGACTCGTCCTCGCCCTGCGCAACCTGTCGCAGCAGGGGATGTTCCTGGTCGGCGGCTCGGCGGCGGACCGGATCGGCTGCCGTCCGGTGATCATCGTCGGGTGCGCGCTGCGGATCGTGGCGTTCGGGCTGTTCGTCGTCGCCGACTCCCTGCCCGGCCTGATCGCCGCCGCGGTGCTGACCGGGCTGGCCGGGGCGCTGTTCAACCCCGCGGTGCGCGCCTACCTGATGGCCGAGGCCGGCGATCGCCGCGCCGAGGTCTTCTCCGTGTTCAACGTGTTCGGTCATGCGGGGGCCCTGCTCGGGCCGCTGCTCGGCGCCGCGCTGCTCGCAGTGGACTTCCGCCTCGTCGCAGCCGTGGCGTGCGCCGTGTTCACGGTCCTGACCGTCGCGCAGCTGTTCGTCCTGCCCGCCCGTCCGGCGCCGCCGCAGGACCGTGGGCTGCTCGGCAGCTGGGGCGAGGTCGTCGGCAACGGCCGGTTCCTGCTGTTCGCACTCGGCGGGGCCGGCTACTTCGCCCTGTTCAACCAGCTGTACCTGGTGCTGCCGGTCGAGGCGCAGCGCGTGTCCGGCGTCGCCGGTGCGGTCAGCGCGTTGTTCGTCGTGTCGACCCTCGTCGGCATCCTCGGCCAGGTCCGCATCACCGCGTGGTGCCGCGCCCGCTGGACCGACGGGCGCACGATGTCCGCCGGGCTCGTGCTGATGGGCGCCGGGTTCGTCCCGCTGGGTGTCGCGGCGCCGTTCGTGCCGACCGCGCCCGCCGGGGAGTGGACCGCGGCCGGGCTGCTCGCGGTCACGCCGGTCCTCGCGGGCACGGTCGTGTTCACCGTCGGCATGGCGATGACCAACCCGTTCTCGCTCGCGCTGCTGCCCCGGGTCGGCAGCGAGCAGCTCGCCGGCACCTACTACGGCTGGTACTACCTCGTCTCCGCCGCCGTCGTGGCGGTGAGCAACACCGCCGTCGGGAACCTGCTCGACCGCCATCCCGACGGCGCCGGCCGCTGGATCCCGTTCGCCGTCCTGCTCGCGATCGGGCTCGTCGGCGCCGCCGTCATCGCCTGGATGCAGCGCACCGGCAGGCTCGAACCGCGCGCCGTCACGACCAGCACCGCCACCACCGCCTGAGGAGCACCCGTGGAGCTGACCCGACGCACATTCCTGGGCGGCGCCGCCGCGCTCGCCGCGGTCCCCGCCCTCGCCGCCTGCGGCGGCGGCACCGGCGGGGGTTCCGAGCGGCTGCGCGCCGCCTTCCCCGGCGGCGGCTCCCGCGAGTCGCTCGACCCGCACGTCGTCCCGCAGTTCGTCGACCAGGTCCGGGCCAGGGCCACCTTCGACACGCTCACCGGGTGGTCGCAGGAGACCGCCGAGCCCCGGCTGGCCGAGTCCGTCGAGCCGGACGCCACCGGCATGCGCTGGCGGATCCGGCTGCGTGACACCCGCTGGCACGACGGCCGCCCGCTGACCGCCGACGACGTCCTGTTCACCTTCCGGCGCATCGCCGACCCCGCCACGACCGCCTCGGCCGCGTCGCTGTTCGCCCGGGTCGACCTCACGGCGAGCCGGGCCGCCGGACCGCGCGAGGTCGAGGTCGTCCTCACCGCGCCGGACTTCACCTTCCCGCTCTGGCTGGGCGCGCCCGGCAGCGAGATCGTCGCGGCGGGCACCACCGGGTTCGCCACACCGGTCGGGACCGGGCCGTTCCGGTTCGTGTCCTTCACCCCCGGCGGCCCCACCGTCTACACCCGCAACGACGCCTACTGGGACGGCGCCCCGCCCGCCCCGGGGCTGGAGCTCACGCCCATCGACGAGGAGCAGGCCCGTCTCGGGGCGCTGCTGTCCGGCCAGGTCGCCTACGCCCACGACCTGCGTCCGGCGAGTGCCCGCCAGGTGGAGGCCCAGGGCGGGCGGGCCACCCTGCTCACCGCACCGCAGTCGACCACCCAGTTCCTCAACCTGCGTGTCGACCGGCCACCGTTCGCCGACCCACGGGTGCGGGAGGCCGTGCGGCTCGGCATCGACCGCGAGGCGCTGGTCCGGGTGGTCCTGCTCGACACCGGGCAGGTCGGCGCCGACCTGTTCGGCGGGCCGGACCTGGAGTACTACCCGGCCGGTGCGACGGCGGCCCCGCGCGACGTCGGGCGCGCCCGGGCACTGCTGCGCGAGGCCGGGGCCGAGGGGCTGGCGTTCGAGCTGCAGACCTCGGGCAGCGACCCGAACTTCCAGCCCGCGGCCACACTCGTCGCCGAGCAGCTGCGCGAGATCGGCCTGGCCCGACCCCGCGGGTGCTCGACGCCCCGACCTACTTCACCACCGTCCGCACCTCCGGGGTCGCGTCGTTCACCCGCACCGGGGCGCTGCCGATCCCCGACTTCATCGGGCGTCGCCGGCTGTCGTCCGCCGACAACTCGAACTACACCGGCTACCGGAGCGCCGAGGTCGACCGGCTCTACGCCCAGGCCGTCGCGAACCCCGACGAGAGCGCCCGCGGGGCGGACCTCACCCGGATCCAGACCCTGCTGCGCGACGGGTCGGGGGCACTGGTGTGGGCGCTGTCGGACTGGAACGTCGGTGTCGCCGCGGGGGTCACCGGGATCGAGGCCGCCAAGCCCAACAGCCACCTGTGGGGCCGCTTCGACAAGGCCGCCGCCGGATGAGCACCGGCGCGGCCCCGCCCGTCGTCGACGCCCGGGGCGGACGTTCCACCGCCGGACGGGTGGCGGTCGCGGCCGCCCAGCTGCTCGCCGCCGTCGTGGCGATCTTCGCGCTGACGACGCTGCTGCCCGGCGACGCGGCCGAGGTCGTCCTGGGGCCCGACGCGACCGACGAGCAGGTGGAACGGCTGCGCACCGAGCTGGGTACCGGCCTCCCGGCCGCGGAGCGGCTCGGCGACTGGCTCGGCGGGCTCGTCACGGGCGACCTGAGGACCTCGCTGGTGACCGGGCGGCCCGTCGTCGACGAGGTGGCGGACCGGCTCGGGAGCACCGTGCTGCTCGCCGCGCTGGGGCTCGCCGTCATGGTCCCGCTGGGGGTCGCCGTCGGCACCGCGGCGGGACGCAGGCCGGGCAGCGTCGTGGACCGGGTCTCCACGGCGACGGTGTCGGCGCTGCAGGCCGCCCCGCAGTTCGCGACCGGGCTGCTGCTGGTCGGGCTCTTCTCGCTGCAGCTCGGCTGGCTCCCCGCGACCGCGGGCGGCGGGTCCCTGCTCGGCCCGGCGGTGCTGGTGCTGCCGGTCGTCGTGCTGGTCGCGGCGCAGCTGGGGTGGCTGTCACGCCAGATCCGCCAGGGCGTGCTGCAGACCGATCGGGCACCGCACGTCACCCACCTGCGCCGGCTCGGCCTGCCCGAGCGCGACGTGCTGCTGCGCCACGTGCTCCCCGGCGGGCTCGCGCCGTCGGTGCAGCAGCTCGCCCGGATCGTCGAGGGCACGCTCGGCGGGGTCGTCGTCGTCGAGGCGCTGTTCGCGTTGCCCGGGGTGGGGGCCGGGGTGGTCGACGCGGTGCAGAACCGCGACATCCCGCTGATCCAGGGCTACGCGCTGCTCGCCGCCCTCGTCACCATCACGGTCAACCTGGTGGCCGACGCGGCGACCGCACGGCTGAGCCCGGTTCGGGAGGACGAGCCGTGAGCCGGGTGCCGGTGACGACCGCGGTCGCCGCGCTGCTCGCCGGGGTGCCGCTGCTGTGCGCCGTCGCCGGGCCCGTCCTCGCGCCGCTGCTCCCGGTCCCGGGCGGGTCCGGCGCGCTGCTCCCGCCCGGGCCGGGTCACCCGCTGGGCACCGACGCGCTGGGCCGCGACGTGCTGACGCTCGCGCTCACCGGTGGCACCACCGTCGTCACGCTCGTCGTCGGCACGCTGGTGCTGGCCTACGCGGCCGGGGTCCCGCTGGGGCTGGTGCTGGCCGCGTCCGGGCGCCGGTGGGCGGTGCTGCTCACCCAGCGGACGCTGGACGTACTGCTGGTCCTGCCGTCGTTGCTGGTGCTGCTGGTGCTCGCCGGCACCGGACGGCGCGGTGTCGGCTGGCTGCTGGTCGCCACCGCGTTGCTGCAGCTGCCCGCGGTCGTCCGGGTGGTCCGGGGGGCCGCCGGGACCCCCGCGCGGCGGGTGGCGCTGGAGACGATGACGCAGAACGGCGAGCGGTGGTGGCGGATCCACCTCGCCGAGACCGGGCGGTTCGTCGCCGGGCCGGTGCTCGTCGACGCCGGGACGCGCGGCGTGCTCGTGCTGACCGTGCTGACCAGCGCGAGCTTCCTCGGGGTCGGGCTGCCACCGGACACCGTCGACTGGGCGGTGGTGATCGAGCAGAACGCGGCGTCGCTGTTCCTCGCCCCGTACGCGCTGCTGGTGCCGGCGGGTCTGCTCGTGGCGCTCGCCGCGGGGACGAACGTGCTGGTGGACCGGCTCGCGGACCGGACGGGGGCGGTCGTGTGAGCGCGCTGTCGGTCCGCGGGCTGACCGCACGCACCGTCGACGGGACGGTGCTCCTCGACGGCGTCGACCTCGACCTCGCGCCGGGTGCGGTGCTCGCCGTCGTCGGGTCGTCCGGGGCGGGGAAGTCGACGCTCGGGCTGGCGGTACTCGGCGAGGCCGCCACCGGGGTGGCGCTCGACGGGTCGGTACGGATCGGGCCCGCCGAGCTGCTCGGCGTCGCCCCGCGGGAGCTGCGGACGCGCCGCGCCGGGCGGGTCGGGCACCTCCCGCAGCACCCGGGCCGGGTCCTGGACCCGGTGCGTCGGGTCGGGCCGGTCCTCGACGAGCTCGCCGCGACCGTGCACGGTCGCGGTCGACGGCACCGGACCGCCCGGGCCCGGGCGGTCACCGAGGCCTGCGAGCGGGCCGGCCTCGGAGCCGAGCCGCACCTGCTCCGCCGCCACCCGCACCGGCTCTCCGGCGGGCAGCAGCAGCGGGTCGCGCTGGCCCAGACGCTGGTGACCGGGCCGGCCGTCGTCGTCCTCGACGAGCCGACCACCGGACTGGACCCGGTCACCACCGACGCGGTGCTCGACCGGCTCGCCGTGCTGGCCGCCGGCTCCACGGCGCTCGTGCTGCTCACCCACGACCTCGACGCCGTCCGCAGGCTCGCCGCCGCCGTCCCGGTGACGCTGCTGGAGCTCGCCGCGGGCCGGGTCGTGCGCACCGGCCCGGCCGCCGCGCTGCTCGGTGCACCCGCCCCGACCGCGTCCCCGCCACCACCGGCGGCGGTCGGGGCGATGCTCGAGGTGACGGGTCTGGGGGTCCGGACCGCGGGCGGGGCGCAGCTGCTGTCCGGGGTGGACCTCGCCGTCGGGCGGGGCGGGTTCGTCGCGCTGACCGGGCCCTCGGGGGCGGGCAAGACGACGCTCGGCCGGGCCCTGGCCGGGCTGACCCCCTGCTCGGGGACCGTCCGCGTCGGCGGCCGGGACCCGGCGGGCGACCGGCGCGCCGTGCAGTACGTCCACCAGGACTGCCGGTCCGCGTTCCTCGACCACCGCCCGGTCCTCGACCAGGTTGCCCGGCCGGCCGTGCTGCTGCGCGGGCGGTCCCCGGCCGACGCCCGCGCCGCCGCCGTCGCGCTGCTGGAGCGGCTCGGGGTCCCCGCCGCGACGGCCGCGCGCCGCCCGGGCGGACTGTCCGGCGGTCAGCTCCAGCGCGCCTCGGTGGCGAGGGCCCTGCTCGCCGGGCCCGCGGTACTGGTGGCCGACGAGGCCACCTCGGCGCTGGACGGCGGGCACCGCGCGCTGCTGCTCGCCGAGCTGCGGCGCGTCTGCCGCGAGGACGGCACCGCGGTGCTGCTGATCAGCCACGACCCGGTCGCCGTCGCGTCGGCGGACCGGGTCGTGACCCTCGTCGACGGCCGGGTGGCCGCGGCACCGCAACCGGTCCCGGCCGGCGGAGCCGGAGCGCTCAGGCGCCCGCGTGCTCGCGCAGCAGCTGCGCGGTCTCCCGGGTGACCTCGGCGTGCAGCCGGCAGTGCTCGTGGTGGTCGGCGTGCGCGCCGCAGGCGGCCGAGCTGGCCTCGCAGGCGAGCGCGGCGGCCGACGCGGCGGCCTCGCCGACCGCCTTGTCCCCGGTCCGGCGGCCGAGCACGCTCGCGGCCGCGGTACAGAGGTCGGCGGCGTCGAGGGCGAGGAGCACCTCGGTCTCCATGCCGCCGGAGGCGACCATGGCCGAGGCGCAGGCGGTGCTCGCGCGGGCGGCGTCGTGCAGCTTCTCGACGACGGTGGCCGGGGTGCTGACGCCGGCGGCCTCGAGGACGTGGTGGCTCATGGGGATCTCCTGGTGTCCGGGGTGTGGGACCCGAGGGTTCCCGCGTGGCGGTGGCCGCACTCACCTGATTGTCACCCTCGACGTCTGAACAGTCCGTCATATGTCGCGTAGGGTCGGATCATGTCTGCGCTGTCCGCCGTCACCGTCTGCCGGGGATGCTGCTGCGGCTCCGGTCGCAAGCACCCGGGCCTGGACCGGCCCCACCACGACGGGCTGCTCGACCGGCTCACCCGGGGCATCGAGGGCCACGCGCGGCTGCGGACCAGCGCGTGCCTCGGCCCGTGCGCCGACTCCGACGTCGTCGTGGTCGGACCCACCCCGGTCGCCCGACGGGCCGGTGCGCGGCCCGTGTGGCTGCGTGCGGTCCTGGACGCTGCGACGACCGACGCCGTCGCCGACTGGGTCCGCGCGGGCGGACCGGGTACGGCGCCCCGCCCGGCCGTCCTCGACGGTCACGTGTTCACCCCCGGCCTGCGCGCCTCGGACACCGGGCGGGCCGCCGGATGACCCCGCCCGAGCTGTCCCGGCGCCGGGTGCTGACCGGCGCGCTCGGCGTCGCCGCGCTCGCCCTCACCGGCTGCTCCGGCGGCGGGACGGGCGAGGAGCGGCTGCGGGTCGCCTTCGCGACGGGCGGCTCGCGCGAGTCGCTGGACCCGCACGTCCTGCCGCTCTACCTCGACCAGGCCCGGGCCAAGGCGTGCTTCGACACCCTCACCGGGTGGTCGCAGGACATGACCCCCGAGCCGCGGCTGGCCGAGTCCTGGGAGAGCGACGCGACCGGGCGGCGGTGGCGGATCCGGCTGCGCGCGGCCCGCTTCCACGACGGCTCCCCGCTCACCGCCGACGACGTGCTCGCCACCCTGGCCCGCATCACCGACCCGGCGACCACCGCGATCGCCGCGACCCTGTTCCGCGACCTCGACGCGACCGCCTCGCGGGCGGTGTCGCCGACCGAGGTCGAGCTGGTACTGACCCGGCCGAACACGCTGTTCCCGCTGGCCTGGGGCGCGCCCGGCACCGAGATCGTCAAGGCCGGGACGACGTCGTTCGACCGTCCGAACGGGACCGGGCCGTTCCGGCTCGCGTCGTTCACCCCGGGCGGGTCCACCGTCTACACCGCGTCGGAGGACCACTGGGACGGCGCGCCCGGCGTACGTGAGCTGGAGTTCCTTCCCGTCGACGACGAGGCCGCCCGGATCGGCGCCCTGCTGTCCGGCCAGGTGCACTACGCCCACGACCTCACCCCCACCGGCGCCGCCCGGCTGGGGGGCGAGCAGCGCGCCTCGGCGCTGTCCGCGCCGGCCTCGGCGAGCCAGTTCCTGGTGATGCGGGTGGACCGGGCACCGTTCTCCGACCCGCGGTTGCGCGAGGCGGTGCGGCTGGGCATCGACCGCGAGGAGCTCGTGCGGGTCGTGCTGCTCGGGCGCGGCCGGGTCGGCGACGACATGTTCGGCCAGGGACTGCGCTACCACCCGGCGGGGGTGGGCCCGGTGGCACGGGACGTCGCGCGGGCCCGCGCGCTCGTCACCGAGGCCGGGGCACAGGGGGCGGCGATCGAGCTGCAGACCAGCGGCGCCGACCCGACCTTCGACGCCGCCACCGCACTCGTCGCGCGCCAGCTCGGCGAGGTCGGGCTGCGGGTCACGGCACGGCCGCTGCCGTCGTCGGGCTACTTCCGGGCCATCCGGCAGCAGGGCGTGTTCTCCCAGAACAGCACCGGCTCACTGCCGATCCCGGACTACATCGGACGCCGGATGCTGACCAGCACCCCGACCTACGACTTCACCGGCTACCGCAGCCCGGAGATCGACCGCCTCTACTACGCCGCCGTCGCCACCACCGACGACGCCGCGCGCACCGACGCGTTCGCCCGGATCCTCGGCCTGCTGCGCGCCGAGTCGGGCGCCCTGGTGTGGGGTGTGCGGGACTGGAACGTCGGCGTGGCGGCCGGGCTCACCGGGCTGGAGGCGGCCCGGCCGAACACGTTCGCCTGGGCGAACTTCGCGCGCGCCCGGCTCGGGTGATCAGCGGATCGCGACCAGGGTCCGCCGGTCGAAGGTCTGGGTGAGCGTCCCGACCTCGGCGAACCCGGCGCCGGACAGCGCCTGCTCCCAGGCCGGTAGCGACGACCCGCCGGTGGCCCGGTCGGCGAAGCGGCGCTCCCGCTCGGCGAACCCGGCGGCCAGGGCGGGCTCGTCGGCGAGCGCGTCCCACCAGGTCCGGAAGTCCTCACCGGTCGCCAGTCCCCGGTCGGTGCGCTCGACCCGCAGGGTCCGGGTCAGCTCGGCCAGGCGCGGCCGGGCGGGGTCGGCGAGCAGGGTGTCGACGTTCACGAACACCCCGCCGGGGCGCAGCACGGACGCGAGGCGCTGCGCGAGCCCGGGCAGCGCGTGCTCGGGCAGCCAGTGCAGGGCGGTGGCCGAGACGGCCGCGTCGAACGGCCCGCCGCCGACGGCGTCGGTCCACCCGGGACGCGAGAGGTCGGCGTCGACCCAGTGGACGCGCTCGCCGGTGGTCCGCCGGGCCAGCTCCAGCATGACCGGGTCGACGTCGACGCCGACCACCTCGGCCCCGGTCCAGCGCGCCGCCGCGCGGGCCGCGAACGACCCGGGCCCACAGGCGAGGTCGAGCAGCCGGGCGGGGGTGCCGGCGAGCCGGTCGACGACGTCGAGCGCCAGCGCGAACAGTTCCTCCCGGTCGGGGATGTAGCGCTCCTGCTGGGCGTCCCACCGGCGCAGCCAGTGCTCGGCGTCGAGGTCCGTTCCGGTGGTCATCGCACTCTCCTGCACAACGGTGGCAACAGTGCGCCCGACGGTATCCGCGCGGACCCGTCGCACGGAAGGGACCGCCGGGCACGTGACCGGCGACGTTCACCGTGCGTGACTCGATGGTCGTCGAAACCGGAACTGATAGGGGGGTCGATCGTGTCCGGACCCCAGATGTAGTGTCCGGGGCGCTGGTGGTTCACCGGTCCGCACGGGCCGGTGAGGCAAGAGGGAACCCGGTGGGAATCCGGGACTGCCCCGCAGCGGTGAACGGGAACGACCGCCGTCAACAGCACTGGGAGTGATCCCGGGAAGCGACGGCCAGTAGGTCTGCGCAGTGCGCCCGTGAGTCCGAAGACCTGCCACCGGTGCGCGTGCCGACCGGCGCGCGCTGCTCCGGGGCCTCGTGGGACGGCGCCAGGGTGCGGTGGGCCGCCGACGACACGCCGACCCACCGCCTCCTCGTACCGCGCCCGCCCCCGGAGGGACGGCGACTCGCGAGGAGAGAGCCCGTGACGGCTTCCACCGCTGCACCGGCAGCAGCACCACCGGCCCTGCGCGTCATCCGGCGCGACGGGTCCGAGACCGGGTTCGACGCCACGAAGATCTCGGTGGCGACGACCAAGGCGTTCCTGGCGGTCGAGGGGGACTCGGGCGCGGCGTCGTCGCGGGTGCACCACCTCGTGGCCGGACTGACCGACCAGGTCGTCGCGGCGCTGACCCGGCACCCGGCGCGCGCCGTGCACGTCGAGCAGATCCAGGACCAGGTCGAGCTCGCCCTGATGCGCGGAGGCCACCACAAGGTCGCCCGCTCCTACGTGCTCTACCGCGAGCAGCAGGCCCGGGCCCGCGCGCACGACGGCGGGGACACCGCCGTCGCGGACGCCCCGGTCGTGCACGTCACCCACCCCGACGGCAGCCGGGCCCCGCTGGACCGGGTCCGCGTCGCCGCGGTGCTCGACGAGGCCTGCGCCGGCGTCGAGGACGTGACCCCGGACAGGGTGCTCGCCGAGCTGGACCGCACCGTCTACGACGGCATCACCGCCGACGAGCTGGCCCAGGCCCTGGTCCTGGCCGCGCGCACGCTGGTGGAGCGCGAGCCCGCGTACTCACTGGTGGCCTCGCGGCTGCTGCTGGACCGCCTGCGCGCCGAGGCCGTCTCGCACCTGTCGGGCGCCCGGGAGACCCCGGACCACGCGACGATGGCCGGGCGGTACGCGGCCTACACGAAGGACTACCTGCGCCACGCCATCGCGATCGGCCTGGTCGACCCCGAGCTCGCGACCTTCGACCTGGACCGGGTCACCGCCGCGATCCGCCCCGAGCGCGACCTGCAGATCGGCTTCCTCGGCCTGCAGACCCTCTACGACCGCTACTTCCTGCACGAGCGCGGCGTGCGCTTCGAGCTGCCGCAGGCGTTCTTCCTGCGGGTCGCGATGGGCCTGGCGGTGCGCGAGGTCGACCGCGAGGCGCGCGCGGTCGAGTTCTACGAGCTGCTGTCGCGCTTCGACTTCATGGCCTCCACCCCCACGCTGTTCAACTCCGGCACCACCCGCCCGCAGCTGTCGTCGTGTTTCCTCACCACCGTCGACGACGACCTGGAGTCGATCTTCGGCGGCTACCGCGACAACGCGCTGCTGGCGAAGTACTCCGGCGGGCTGGGCAACGACTGGACCCCGGTCCGGGGACTCGGCGCGCACATCCGGGGTACGAACGGCGTCTCCCAGGGTGTGGTGCCGTTCCTCAAGATCGCCGGGGACACCGCCGTCGCGGTGAACCAGGGCGGCAAGCGCAAGGGCGCCGCGTGCGCCTACCTGGAGACGTGGCACGTCGACATCGAGGAGTTCCTCGACCTGCGCAAGAACACCGGCGACGACCGTCGCCGCACCCACGACATGAACACCGCGAACTGGGTGCCCGACGAGTTCCTGCGCCGCGTGCAGGCCGACGGCGAGTGGACCCTGTTCTCCCCGGACGAGGTCCCCGACCTGCACGACCTCTACGGCACCGCGTTCGCGCAGCGGTACCGCGAGTACGAGGCGGCCGCGGCGCGCGGTGAGGTGCGGGTGCACCGCACGGTGCGCGCGGTCGAGCTGTGGCGGCGGATGCTGACCATGCTGTTCGAGACCGGGCACCCGTGGATCACGTTCAAGGACCCGTGCAACCTGCGCAGCCCGCAGCAGCACGCGGGCGTGGTGCACTCGTCGAACCTGTGCACCGAGATCACCCTCAACACCCGTGCCGGCGACGAGGGCGAGGTCGCGGTCTGCAACCTGGGCTCGGTGAACCTCGCCGCGCACGTCACCGCGGACGGGCTCGACGCCGACAAGCTGCGCCGCACGGTGACCACCGCGGTGCGGATGCTCGACAACGTCGTGGACATCAACTTCTACACGATTCCCGAGGCCCGCCGGTCCAACCTCCGTCACCGCCCGGTCGGCCTGGGCCTCATGGGCTTCTCCGACGCGCTGTTCACCCGGCGCATCGCGCCCGGCAGCGACGCGGCGGTGCAGTTCGCCGACCGCAGCGCGGAGGCGCTGTCGTTCCACGCGATCACCGCCTCGTCGGACCTGGCGGTCGAGCGCGGCCGCTACGCCAGCTTCGACGGGTCGCTGTGGAGCCGCGGGATCCTGCCGCTGGACTCGCTCGAGCTGCTGGCCGCGGCCCGCGGCGACGGCGAGCTCGACGTCGACCGGTCGTCCACGCTGGACTGGGACGCGCTGCGGGAGAAGGTGCGCACCCAGGGGATGCGCAACTCCAACGTGCTCGCCATCGCCCCGACGGCGACGATCTCGAACATCTGCGGGGTCGGGCAGTCGATCGAGCCGATCCACCTCAACCTGTACGTGAAGTCCAACATGTCCGGCGACTTCACGGTGATCAACCCGCACCTGGTCCGCGACCTCAAGGACCGCGGGCTGTGGGACGAGGTGATGGTCGCCGACCTCAAGTACTTCGACGGGTCGCTGGCCGAGATCGACCGGGTCCCCGCCGACCTGAAGGAGCTCTACGCGACCGCGTTCGAGATCGAGCCGCGCTGGCTCGTGGCCGCCGCCTCGCGCCGGCAGAAGTGGCTGGACCAGGCGCAGTCGCTGAACCTCTACCTCGCCGCCCCCAGCGGCCGGGCGCTCGACGAGCTCTACCGTCTCGCCTGGCGCTCCGGGCTCAAGACCACCTACTACCTGCGCACCCGCGCGGCGACGTCGGTGGAGAAGTCCACCCTCACCGGCACCGACGGCCGGCTGACCGGCGTGCCGAGCACCCCGGCCGCCGCCCCCGCCGCGTCGCCCACGGCCGGGGTGCCCGCGGTCCCGGCCACCGCCGTGCCCGCCACCGCCCCCGACCTCGATCCGGGCCGTGCCTGCTCGGTCGACGACCCCGACTGCGAGGCCTGCCAGTGACCACTCTGCAGCCCACCGGAAGCACCGAGAACGCCAGCGGCCTGGGCGAGATCGCCCGCGGCGCCGCCCCGATCGACGCCGACGACAAGCGCATGATCAACGCGCGCGCCGACGTCAACCAGCTCCTGCCGCTGAAGTACACCTGGGCCTGGGAGAAGTACCTGGCCGGCTGCGCCAACCACTGGATGCCGACCGAGGTCGCCATGCAGGCCGACATCGCGCTGTGGCGCTCCCCCGGCGGGCTCACCGACGACGAGCGCCTCATGCTCACCCGCAACCTCGGGTTCTTCGCCACCGCGGAGTCGCTGGTCGCGAACAACATCGTGCTTGCGGTGTACCGCCACCTCACCAACCCCGAGTGCCGCCAGTACCTGCTGCGGCAGTCGTTCGAGGAGGCCGTGCACACCCACACGTTCCAGTACGTGTGCGAGTCGCTCGGGCTCGACGAGGGCGCGCTGTTCAACGCGTACCGCGAGGTCCCCTCGATCACCGAGAAGGACGCCTGGGCGCTGCGCTGGACCCGGGCCCTGTCCGACCCGGACTTCCGGACCGGCACCCCGGAGAACGACCGTGCGTTCCTGCGTGACCTCGTCGCGTTCTACGTGGTGTTCGAGGGCATGTGGTTCTACACCGGGTTCGCGCAGATCCTCTCGCTCGGCCGGCGCAACAAGATGGTGGGCATCGCCGAGCAGTACCAGTACATCCTGCGGGACGAGTCGATCCACCTGAACTTCGGCATCGACTGCATCAACCAGATCAAGATCGAGAACCCGCACCTCTGGACGGCCGACTTCGCCGCCGAGATCCGGACGATGCTGTACGAGGCGTGCGAGCTGGAGGTCGCCTACGCCCGCGACACCATGCCCCGCGGGATGCTCGGCCTGACCGCCGAGTCCTGCGAGCGCTACCTGCGGTTCATCACCGACCGGCGGGCCGAGCAGATCGGGCTCGCCCCGCTGTTCGGGGAGCCGGAGAACCCGTTCCCGTGGATGAGCGAGGCCATGGACCTGCGCAAGGAGAAGAACTTCTTCGAGACGCGGGTGACCGAGTACCGGACGGGTGGGTCGCTGGACTGGGACTGAGAGGGTGGGCCGGGCCGGGTGACCGGCCCGGCCCGCGGACCTGACCTTCCGGGGACGGGTCGAGCAGCGGTGGTCCGCCACCGGTGCGCCCGAACTGGCCGCGGAGGTCCGAGGGCCGTCAGCCGGCGTTGCGGTCGCCGCTCGGGTCGAGGAGCCCGTCCGCGCCGGTCCTGCCGCGCCAGGCGTCGAGCACGGCCGGGTCCGCCCCACCGGCGACGGCGAGCACCCGCAACGCGACCGCCTGCGCGGCCCGGCCGGGCGCCGTCGCCGGACGCGGCCCGGGCGCCTCCCCCGCCGCGACCGCCCGGACCACCCCGGCGGTCACCGCCCACTGGTCCGGATCCCCGAACCGCTCCAGCAGCCCGTCGAAGGCGGCCGCCCGGGTCGGGTCGAACGGGATCGGACGCCCGGTGAGGTCGGTCAGCGGGTGCGCCGGGTAGAGGTGCGCGCAGGCCAGGTGACCGGCGGGCACGGGCACGGTCGCCGCGTGCGTACGGCCCTCGCGCAGCACGTGCGGGAGCAGGTGGGTGTGCGGCCCGTCCGGGGAGCGGCCCTCCGGCGGCGGGATCGCGGCGTACACCTCGACCCGGCCGAGCGCGGTCGTGAACACGCGGTGCGGGCCGGCGGCGACCAGTACGGCGGTCAGCGCGCCGTCCAGCGGCCGGCCGGCGGCGCGGTGCAGCAGGGCGAGCAGGTCCGCATCGCCGGTGCGGACGCAGGCGTCGACCATCGGGGTGCCCAGCCCGAGGTCGACGAGCACGGCGTCACGGTCGGCCGGGCGCAGCGCGGCCCGGTCGGGGCCGAGCACGGTGACCGCGGTCCGGACCGCGCCACGGGCGCAGGCGGTGGGCAGGCACAGCGCGACGGCGTGGTTCCAGTGCTCGTGCGGGCCGACGGGCGTCCGGTAGGCCAGCGGCCGGGTCGACGGGTGCGGCTCGATCCGGATCCCGCCGCGCGCGGTGACGACCGTGCCCCGCCCGGACGACCCGACCGGCTCGTCGGGGGTCCGCACGAACTCCGCGATCGCGCCGGGCGCACCCATGCTCCAGCCCGCGTACGGGTCGGCCAGGTACGCGCTCAGCAGCCCGGCCACGTCGTCCACGTCGTCCCCGTCGCCCACGTCCCTCACCCTGCCCCTCCGACCGGAGGGTTCACACCCCGACACGCTCTGTTGCACAGTGATGGCAACAACGATCGGGAGGCATCGTGGACGAGCACCCGCACGACGGCCCGGAGTGCGCCGGCTGCGACTGGGAGGGCAGGCCGGAGGCGTTCCGCTGGTTCCCCGAGCTGGGCAGGCCCCTCGACCCCGCGGGCGGGCAGGTCCACGCGGCCTGAGCTCACCGGGCACCCACCCGTTCCCACCGGCGTCCCCACCACAGGGCCGTCCCGGCCGTCAGCACGACCGCCAGCGAGGGCACGAGCACCACCTGCGGCGCGCCGAACAGGTACTCGCGGCCTTCGGCCACCATCGCGCCCCACTCCGCGGTCGGCGGCTGGACGCCGAGCCCGAGGAAGGACAGCCCGGAGACGGTGAGCAGGGTGCTCGCGAACCGGACGCAGGCGTGCGCGGCCAGCGGCGGGACGAGGTTCCGCGCGACGTGGCGGGTCAGGACCCGCCCGGGCCCCGCGCCGAGGGCGACCGCCGCCATCACGTACTCCCGCTGCCGCTCAGCGAGCGCGAGCAGGTAGGCCTGCCGGGCGAACGGGGTCCAGGCGATCACCGTGACCGCCACCAGCAGCGACCCGACGCCGGGACCCAGCGCGACCGCGGCGAGCAGCCCGAACAGCACCACCGGGATCGCGGCCAGGACGTCGACCACCCGCATCGCCGCCCGCCCGACCGGGCCCGCGACCGCGGCGAGCGACCCGACGGCCACCCCGGACACCCCGGTGACCAGCACCGCGGACAGCGCCAGCCCGACGGTCAGCCGTCCGCCGTGGACGGTGCGCGCGAGCAGGTCCCGGCCGAGCTGGTCGGTGCCCAGCGGGTGCGCCGCGGACGGCCCGGCGAGCATCCCGGCGAAGTCGACGGCGTCGGGGTCGGGCAGGAGTACCGAGAGCAGGCCCGCCGGAACGAGCATCGGCACCGGCGCGGCCAGGGCCAGGGCGGCCACCCCGGCCGCGACCCACCACCCCGTCCGCACCCGGGGCCTCACCGTGACCCCGCCGAGCGCAGCACCGGGTCCAGCGCCGTCGCCAGCACCTCCACCAGCACCCCCGCGACCACCGCGACCGCGACGACGAGCAGCGTGCCCGCCTGCACCACCGGCAGGTCCTGCGCGACGACGGCCCGGTGCAGCAGCCGCCCCAGCCCCGGGATGCCGAACACGACCTCGACCACCACCGAGCCACCCAGCAGCCCGGCGACGAACATCCCGGCCAGCGCGGTCACCGACGTCGTCGCGAGCCGGGCGCCGTGCCGCCACAGGACCCGGTGCGCACCGAGGCCCTTGGCCCGGGCGACGAGCACGTGCGGCCGGGTCAGCACCCCGGCGGTCTCGGCGCGGACGAGCTGCGCGGCCAGGGCCCCCGGGTAGGCGGCGAGGGTCAGCACCGGCAGGACCAGGTGGGCGGGGTCACCCCAGCCGAGCGCGGGCAGCGCCCCGGCCCACACGGCGAACACCAGCACCAGCCAGGGGGCGAGCACGAACTCCGGCACCGCGACCCCGGCGACCGTGCCCAGCCCGAGGAACCGGTCGAGCGCCCCTCCGGGACGGCGCGCCGCGTACACCCCGGCGGGGATGCCGACGACCGCAGCCAGGGCGAGGGCGAGCACCGCGAGCAGCCCGGAGACCGTCGCGGCGTCGGCGATCTGGCCGGCGACGGGGGTCCGCGCGACGTAGCCGTGGCCGAGGTCGCCGCGCAGCACCCCGCCCAGCCAGCGCAGGTACTGCTCGGTGACCGGCGCGTCCAGGCCGAGCGATGACCGCAGCCGCGCCTCGGTCGCCGGGTCCGGCACCGCCTCGGCGCTGCGGGCACGCAGGACCGCCCGCGCCGGGTCGACGCCGACCAGCCGCGGCAGCGCGAACACCAGCACCGACGCGGAAAGGAGCACCGGCCCGACGACGAGGAGCCGGCGCAGCAGGAGCCCGATCACCCCGTGGTCGGGGAGAGCTGCGGCAGCACCGGGCGGATCTGCAGCGGATCGGGGACGAAGCCCGTGGCGCCGCGCAGCACGGCGGTGTTGCGCGGGTGCACGACCATGACGCCGACGGCGTCGCGGGTCAGCATCGCGGCGGCCTCGCGGAACAGCTGTTGGCGGGCCGTCGGGTCCTCGGTGGAGTTGAGCCGGTCGACCAGCGCGTCGTAGGCGGGGCTGCAGTACTGGTCGACGGCGTAGCTGCCGTCGCAGGTGTAGTCCGAGGTCAGCGTGCTCGCCGCGTCCGGGAAGTCGGACAGGTAGCTGCGCGAGTTGAGGAACATGTCGTAGTCACCGGCGAGGACCTTCGGCTCCTGGGCCTCGTAGTTCCCGACGGTGATGTCGACCTTCACCCCGGCGGCACCGAGCATCGCCTGAATCGCGTTCGCCAGCGCGGGCAGCTCGGGCCGGTTCGGGAAGGTCCACAGCCGCACGGTGAGCGGGTTCTGCTCGGTGTAGCCGGCCTCGGCGAGCAGCTGCCGGGCGCGGGCGACGTCGGCCCCGGGCGGCGGCGCGGTCTCGCCCCAGGGCACGGCCGCGCCGAACAGGTCGGCCGCGGGTGCGGCGCCCCCGGCGAGGACCTGCTCGGCCAGCACCGGGCGGTCGATCGCCGCGGTGACGGCCTGGCGGACCCGCAGGTCCGAGAACGGCGCCGCGGACTGGTTGAGCTGCAGCGGCACGGTGCGCGCGTTGGGGTACTCGACGACCTCGGCGCCGGCGGCGCGGACCTGCGCCAGCTGGGCCTGCGGCAGCCCCTCGGCGAACTGGACGTCGCCGGCCTGGATCGCCAGCGCGCGGGCCTGCGGGTCCTCGACGTAGCGGACGGTGACCCGGGCGGCACCCGCCGGCTCGCCCCAGTAGTCGTCGTTGCGGACCAGCTGCGCGGAGTCGGCGCCGCTGACCGAGTCCAGCACGAACGGGCCGGTCGCGGTGCGCAGGTAGGCCGGCGCCCCGCCGCCGGCGTAGGCGGCGGGCGCGAGGATGCCGAGGTTGCCGCTGGACAGGCGCAACGGCATCACCGGGTCGGGCTCGGTGGTGGTGATCCGCACGGCGTCGGCGCCGTCGGGGGTGACGGCGAAGCCGATGCCCCGGATCGCCCGCGGCGGGGCCTCGACGCCCGCGACGTAGCGCAGCGCCGTGACGACGGCGTCCGGGGTGAGCGGGGTGCCGTCGTGGAACCGCACGTCCTGGCGCAGGGTGACCCGCCAGGCGTTGCCCTGCTGCTCCCAGCCCGTCGCGAGCATCGGCGCCGGGCGGGCGTCGGCGTCGACAGTGGTCAGGGTCTCGGCGACGCCGAGGGACTGCAGCCGGGCGCCGTCGTCGGCGTCGAAGGCGTAGTCGGCGCGCGGCGGGAACTGCAGGGCCACGGTCAGCTCACCGGCCGGGTCCGGGGTCCCGGCGCCGCCGGTGCCGGCACCACAGCCGGTCAGCACCAGGGCGGCGGCCGCGAGCAGCGCGGCCATCTTTCGTGCGATCACTCCATATGACTACATCTGATCATCTGTTCAATCAATGGCGCGTGAGCAACGCCCCGCGGCCGGGGAGCCGCGGGGCGTCGCGACGCGGGCTCAGCCGGTCGTCGCCGAGTCCCGGACCAGGCGGGCCGCGGCGACCAGGTTGGTCAGGGCCGCCACCGTCTCCGCCTCACCGCGGGTCTTCAGCCCGCAGTCCGGGTTGGCCCACAGCCGGTCCGGTCCGATGTGGCGCAGGGCCGCGCCGAGCTGCTCGACCAGCTCGTCGGCGCCGGGGACCTCGGGCGAGTGGACGTCGTAGACGCCCGGGCCGAGCCCGCGCGGGACCCCCGGTCCGAGGTCGGCCAGCACCTCCATCCGCGACCGGGCCGCCTCGACGGTGGTGACGTCGGCGTCGAGCCCGTCGATCGCCCCCACCACCTCGCCGAACTCGGAGTAGCAGAGGTGGGTGTGGATCTGGGTGGCGTCGGCGACGGCCCCGCCGGCCAGCCGGAACGCGTCCACCGCCCAGTCCAGGTACCCGGGCCGGTCCCGCTCGTGCAGGGGCAGCAGCTCGCGCAGCGCGGGCTCGTCGACCTGGATGATCCGGATCCCGGCGGCCTCCAGGTCTCCTACCTCGTCGCGCAGGGCCAGCCCCACCTGCCGGGCGGTGTCACCCAGCGGCTGGTCGTCACGCACGAACGACCAGGCCAGGATCGTCACCGGGCCGGTCAGCATCCCCTTGACCGGCGCGTCGGACAGCGACTGGGCGAACCGCGCCCACTCCACCGTGATCGGCCGGGGCCGGGACACGTCCGAGTGCAGGATCGGCGGGCGTACGCACCGCGAGCCGTAGGACTGCACCCAGCCGTGCTCGGTGGTGGCGAAGCCGTCGAGGTGCTCGGCGAAGTACTGGACCATGTCGTTGCGCTCGGGCTCACCGTGCACCAGGACGTCGAGCCCGATGTCCTCCTGCAGCCGCACCACGCGGACGATCTCCTGGCGCATCCGCTCGGCGTAGGTGCCGGTGTCGATCACACCGGAGCGGTGCGCGGCCCGGTCGCGCCGGATCTGCGCGGTCTGCGGGAAAGAACCGATCGTCGTCGTGGGGACGACGGGCAGGCCGAGCGCCGCGCGCTGGACCTTCGCCCGGACGTCGCCGGGACCGCGCCGGTAGTGGTCGGGGCCGAGCGCGTCGAGCCGGGACCGCACCCGCTCGTCGCGGCGCGCGGTGGCGGCGACCCGCTCCCGGACGGCCCGTGCGGCGTCGAGCTCCGCCGCGACCGCGTCGGGTCCCTCGCGCAGGGCCCGCCCGAGCAGCACGACCTCGGTGACCTTCTGCCGGGCGAACGCCAGCATGTCGACGACGTCGCCGGGCAGAGCCGTCTCCGCGGTCAGGTCGTAGGGGACGTGCAGTAACGAGCACGACGTCGAGACCTCGACCCGCCCCGCGACGCCGACCAGCCGCTGCGCCGTCGCCAGTGCCCGGTCCAGGTCGGTGCGCCACACGTTGCGCCCGTCGACGACGCCGGCCAGCACCACCTTCCGGTCCAGCCCCGGGACCGCCGGGTCTCCCACATCGAGGGCGTCCAGGTCGGTGGCCCCCGCGACGAGGTCGAGCGCCAGCCCCTCGACGGCCGTGGCGGCGAGCGCGGGCAGGGCGGGTCCCAGCTCCCCGAAGTACGACGCGACGAGGATCTTGGGCCGCCGGGTCGCCGAGGCGAGCCGGTCGTAGGCCCGGCGCAGCGCCGCGACCTCCTGCGGCGTCCGGTCGGCGGCGAAGGCGGGCTCGTCGAGCTGCACCCACTCCGCGCCCGCCTCGGCGAGCTCGGCGAGCAGGTCGCGGTAGACCTCGACGAGCGGCCCGAGCAGGTGCAGCGGGCGGAAGCCCTCCGGTGCACCGTCGGCCGGCTTGGACAGCAGCAGGAAGGTCACCGGCCCGACCAGCACCGGACGGGTGGTGATCCCGCAGCGCAGGGCCTCGCGGAACTCGTCGAGGGCCTTGCGGCTGCCCGGCGCGAGCCGGGTGTCCGGGCCGACCTCGGGGACGAGGTAGTGGTAGTTCGTGTCGAACCACTTGGTCATCTCGCAGGCCGGGGCGCCGGTGCGGCCGCGGGCCATCGCGAACAGCCGCTCCAGCGGGTCGGCGACGCCGGCGAAGCGCTCCGGCACAGCCCCGACCGCCAGCGCGGTGTCTCCGACGTGGTCGTAGAACGAGAACGTGTTGCCCGGCACCGAGCCGAGCCCGGCGTCACGCAGCCCGGTCCAGGTGTCGCGGCGCAGCCCGGCGGCGACGTCGTGCAGTGCGGACGCATCGGTCCGCCCGGCCCAGTACGACTCGGTCGCCCGCTTGAGCTCCCGGTCCGGTCCGATCCGGGGGTACCCCAGGACGGTGCTGCCGATGGTGCTGCTGGAAGGAATGCTCACGGCCCTCTCTCCTCGCGAGTGCGGTGGAGGACCCGTCGCCGGCACGGGGCGCCTGCGACCGCCGGGCACGACGGTGCCCGGTCGTCCGCCCGGTCCTCCCGCGAGGCCACGGATCCGCGCACGCCGGACGGCGCACGCACCGGCGGCAGGTCTTCGGACTCACGGGCGCACTGCGCACACCTACTGGCCGTCGCTTCCCGGGATCACTCCCAGTGCTGTTGACGGCGGTCGTTCCCGTTCACCGCTGCGGGGCAGTCCCGGATTCCCACCGGGTTCCCTCTTGCCTCGTGACGCCCCGTCGTCGGGCCGGCACGAACCGTCGGCGAGCCGACAGTACCCCGGACCGGCCGGACAGACTGTTGCCGAGCGATCCCTGTTGCCATACATTGGCATTACTGTCACACCCTCCCCGGCGGCCGGGTCGAGGGCGACCTCACCCTGTGCCCCTCCGTTCGGAGGGGGAACCTGCCCGGTCTCCCGAGGGGTAATGGCGAGCACCCCTGTGCCCGCGGCCACAGGGGGCATAGCGTGCGGTCTCGACCCATCCACCTGCCTCAGAAAGGGCTGACATGCAGGTAGACGAGCTGCTCAAGCCGTTCCCCATCAAGGAGTTCCACCCGTTCCCCCGTGCGCTCATGGGTCCGGGGTCGCACGAGCTCATCGGCCCGGAGGCCCTGAAGCTGGGCTTCAAGAAGACCCTGGTCATGACGTCGGGCCTGCGGGGCACCGACATCGTCCACAAGATCGTCGAGTCGATGAAGTACCACGGCCTCGAGGTCGTGCTGTACGACAAGGTCGAGTCGAACCCCAAGGACTACAACGTCATGGACGCTGTGGGCCTCTACCAGCAGAACAACTGCGACTCGTTCGTCTCCATCGGCGGCGGCTCCTCGCACGACGCCTGCAAGGGCGCGCGCATCTCGGTCGCGCACGACGGCCGCAACGTCAACGAGTTCGAGGGCTTCAACAAGTCCGAGAACCCGGCCAACCCGCCGCACATCGCGGTCTCCACCACGGCCGGCACCGGCTCGGAGACCTCGTGGGCCTACGTCATCACCGACACCACGACCGACCCCGACAACCCGCACAAGTACGTCGCGTTCGACGACGCCTCGGTCACCACCCTGGCGATCGACGACCCGGTGCTCTACTACGACTGCCCGATCGACTACACCGCGCAGTGCGGGTTCGACGTGCTCGCGCACGCCTCGGAGCCCTACGTCTCGCGGCTGGACTTCCAGCCGTCGCTGGGCAACGCGCTGCACGCGATCAAGCTGACCTCGCAGAACCTGCGCAAGGCCGTCTGGAACGGCCAGGAGCTCTCCGGCCGCGAGGGCATGATGTACGCGCAGTACATCGCCGCCCAGGCGTTCAACTCCGGTGGCCTCGGCATCATCCACTCGATCAGCCACGCGGTGTCGGCGTTCTACGACACCCACCACGGCCTGAACAACGCCATCGCGCTGCCCCGCGTGTGGGCGTTCAACATGCCCGTCGTGTACGAGCGCTTCGCCGACATCGCCGAGGCGATGGGGGTCGACACCCGCGGCATGACCAAGCCGCAGGCCGCCGACGCCGCGCTCGCCGCCTCCATCCGGCTGCTGCGCGACGTGGGCATCCCGGAGAAGTTCGCCGACGTCAAGCAGGACACCTACTCGAAGAACCGGCTGGGCACCGGCCCGACCAAGTTCTACGAGAACGCGCCCACCATCGTCGGTGACGCGGCCGACGTCGACCGGATCACCAACCACGTCCTCGGCGACGCCTGCACCCCGGGCAACCCGAAGGAGTGCACGTTCGAGACCGTCCGCCCGGTCGTCGACCACTCCATCAACGGTGACCTGGACGACCTGCTGACCTGATCCGCAGGTCAGTACGTCCACCGTCGCACCAGCGGGCCCAGCCATCCGAGGTGATACTCGGGTGGGTGGGCCCGCTGGCTGCGGCCCCGCTCTTCTCCGCACCAGAGCCGGTGCGGCCCGCGAAGGAGATATCCGCGTGTCCGAGGCTGTCGTCCCCACTGTGACCGAGGCGGCGGACGCCGTCGCCTCGACCGGTCCGTTCGAGTCCGTCGACCAGGTGATCGAGACCCTGCGGGAGCAGGGCTACATCGCCGACACCCGCCTGGCCACGACGGTGTTCCTGCTGACCCGGCTGGACAAGCCGCTGCTGCTGGAGGGGCCCGCCGGGGTCGGCAAGACCGAGCTGGCGAAGATGCTCGCCGTCGCCACCGGGCGCCGGCTGCTGCGCCTGCAGTGCTACGAGGGCCAGGACGAGACCAAGGCCCTGTACGAGTGGGACTACGGCAAGCAGCTCATGTACACCCAGATCCTCCGCGAGAAGATCGGGCAGCTCGTCGAGGACGCCCCCGACCTCGCCTCCGCGGTCGACCGCATCGGGTCCCAGGAGAGCGTGTTCTTCTCCGAGCGCTTCCTCGCGCCGCGCCCGCTGCTGGAGGCCATCCGCTCCGAACAGCCCGTCGTGCTGCTGATCGACGAGGTCGACCGCGCCGACGAGGCCCTGGAGGCCGTCCTGCTGGAGACCCTGGGCGAGTTCCAGATCTCCGTGCCCGAGATCGGCACCTTCGTCGCCGAGCAGCGCCCGTACGTGCTGCTGACCTCGAACAACACCCGCGACCTCGCCGCCGCGCTCAAGCGCCGCTGCCTGCACCTGTTCCTCGACTACCCGTCGGCCTCCCGCGAGCTGGAGATCGTCAAGTCGAAGAAGACCGGGCTGTCGGACCAGCTGGCCGAGGAGCTCGTCAACGTCGTGCGCGGGCTGCGCGAGCTGGAGCTGCGCAAGTCGCCCTCGATCTCGGAGACCATCGACTGGGCGCGCACGCTGGCCGTCCTGGGGGTCGACGAGCTGAGCTCGCAGATCCTGTCCGACACCGTCTCGGTCGTCGTCAAGTACGACAAGGACGTCAAGAAGGCGCTGGACGCGCTGCCGAACCTGGTCGACCCGAACGCGGTCGTCGCCGAGCAGGGCCACGGACACGGGCACGGCCACGGACACGGACACGACGGCGACCACAGCCACGACGAGCCCGCGCCGCGCGCCGCGCGCACCCCGAGCGCCCGCGACGACGACCCGGACGACGGTGACATCGACGGCCGCGCCAAGCGGGCCGCGAAGGACCAGGCCGGCCGGCACGGCGGCATCTACGGCGGCCTGCCGGGCGGCGTCGCCCCGCCGCCGTCGGCGGTCCGGAAGGTCTCGCCCGGCCAGGGCTCCCGGTCCTTCGGCGGCTCCCGCAAGCGCCCGGTCTGATCGGGGCGTCGGCGTGGAAGCGAGCATCCACCGTTTCGTCCGGCTCCTGCGGATCCGGGCGGTGCGCATCTCGGTGTCCGAGGCACTCGACGCGATGGCCTGCGCCGCCCAGCCCGGGGTGCTGTCCGACAAGGCGGTGCTCAAGGAGGCGCTGCGCATCGCGCTGATCAAGGACCGGCGTGACGAGTCGACCTTCGACGAGGTCTTCGACCTGTTCTTCGCCCTGGTCAGGGTGGGCGAGGCGGACACCGGCCACGGGCACGGCCACGGCCACGGCGATCTGTCCGACGACACCCCACTGGAGAACTTCACGCTGTCCGAGGAGCCGTCGGAGACCCCGCAGGAGGGGCACGACCACGGCTCACCGGTCGACATCAAGGAGTTCTTCGACCCGGAGGACCTGGCCGAGCAGTACAACCTGCACCAGGAGGCCAACAAGATCGACATGGCCTCGATGACGGACGAGATCGTGCTCTCCAAGGAGCAGGCCAACGACGTCACCGACGGCCAGCGCGTGCAGATCGAGACCGACCGGTTCTCCGGCGGCGGTCAACCCGGCGACATCTCCCAGCAGCAGGGCACCAAGGTCGACGCCGACCTGTCGGTCGCCCAGCAGGACGCGCTGCTGGGCTGGCTGAACTCCGAGGAGGACCGGCTGTCGGAGGAGGAGCAGGGCACCGAGGACGACGCCGCTGCGCTGCGCCGGCGCCTCACCGGAGTGCTCGACAACCTCCCGGAGCTGCTCAAGGCGCACCTGGAGAAGCTGCTCGCGATCGAGCAGCGGATCGTCGAGGGCCACGACGACGCCGAACGCGTCGCCGAGGTCGACCGGGCGAGCGAGACCGAGCGCATGCAGCTGGAGGACTCGTTGCGGCGGCTGGCCAAGTCGCTGCACGGTGCGCTCACGCACCGCAGACGGGTCTCGCCGCGGGGCCGGATCGACTCGGCCCGCACCATGCGCAAGAACATGCGCTACGACGGCGTCCCGTTCTCCCCGGTCACCGTGCAGCGCCAGGAGGACAAGCCGCGCCTGGTGGTGCTGGCCGACGTCTCGCTGTCGGTCCGGGCCACCGCGCGGTTCACCCTGCACCTGGTGCACGGGCTGCAGGACCTGTTCGGCCAGGTGCGCTCGTTCGCGTTCGTGGCCGACCTCGTCGAGGTGACCGACCTGTTCGCCGACCACCCCGTCGAGCACGCCCTCGGTCTAATCTTCGGGGGCGACCAGCTCGACGTCGACGCCAACTCCAACTACGGCCTGGCCTTCGGCCAGTTCCTGGAGGACCACGGCTCGGCGGTCACCCGCCGGACCACGGTCCTGGTGCTCGGCGACGGCCGCGGGAACGGCAACGACCCCAACATGGAGGCGTTCGTCGAGATCACCCGGCGGGCCCGGGAGACGATCTGGCTGACCCCGGAGCCGCGGTACTCGTGGGGGCTCGGCCGCTGCGACCTGCCCGCCTACGCCGAGTACTGCGACCGCGTCCGCGTGGTCCGGGACCTGTCCGGTTTCGAGGCGACCACGAACGAGATGGCCGGCGAGCTGATCGGCCGCTGACCCCGCCGGTGGGTGGTGCCGGTGTCCGCGCCGGGGCCACCCACCGGGGTCCACCTACCGCTCGACGACGATCTTCCCGACGGTGCCGCCGGACTCGATGAGCCGGTGCGCCTCCCGCAGCGACGCCGCGGTCAGCCCCTGCAGGCGCCGCGTCTCGGTGGTCCGCAGCTCCCCGGCGTCCACGAGCCGGGACACCTCGTCCAGGATCTCCCGCTGCACCGTCGAGCCCGGTTCCGACAGCGGCCGGGTGAACATCAGCTCCCAGTGCCAGGCCTGCGACTTCGTCTTCAGCGGGAGCGTGTCCAGGCCCTCCGGCTCGTCGATGGCGACGACGATCCCGCGCGGGGTCATCAGCTCCGCGTAGGCCTCGACGTTGCCCGCCGACACCGGCGAGAACACGTACTGCACGCCGTCCGGGGCGACCTCGCGCACCGTGCCGACGAGGTCGTGGTGGTCGGCGACCGCGTGCGCACCCATCTGCCGCGCCCAGTCCGCGGACTCCGTGCGGGAGGCGGTGCCGACCAGCGTCAGCCCGGTGCGCCGGCCGAGCTGCAGGACCATCGACCCGACCCCGCCCGCGGCGGACACGACGAGCAGCGTCCCGGTGGTGTCGGCGGTGACGCGCAGGTGGTCGTGCAGGCACTCCCACGCGGTGATCGAGGTCAGCGGCAGCGCGGCCGCGGCGGCGAAGTCCAGGGTCGACGGCTTGCGCCCGACGATGCGGGAGTCGACGAGCTGGCGGTGGGCGTTGCTGCCGGGCCGGTCGATCGCGCCGGCGTAGTAGACCTCGTCGCCGGGGGCGTACCCCTGCACCCGGTCGCCCACCTCGACGACGACGCCCGCGGCGTCGAAGCCGAGGACCTTCGGCCCGTCGGCCGCGTCGAACGACGAGCGGACCTTGCCGTCCACCGGGTTCACCGAGACGGCGCGGACGTCGACGAGCAGGTCGTGCGGGCCGGGCGCACCGACCTCGATCTCGGCGTCGACGAGGCACTCGGGGTCGTCGACGGGCAGCGGTCGGGGCGCCACGACGGCGGGTACGGAAGCCATGACCGGACACTATCCGCCCCACCGGGCCGCCGCCCGACGCACCGATGCCCCCCGCTGGGCCGATCGGCCGATTTCGTGCCGCCGCAGGGGCGGCCCGGAGTACGATCGGGCGTCCCCTTCGGGAAGGAGGGCCGGATGTCGGACGGTGGCGGAGCGGTCCTCCGGATCGTCGGTCGCGTGTGCACCGCGCTGTGGGGCTACACGCCGGGGGTGATCCCGGCGATGGTCACCATGATGGGCAGCGGGCCCGCGCTGCGCTGGTTCGCGGCCAACTTCCCGCGCTTCCTGGTCACCCTGCGCGTGCTGGGCCCCGTACGCACCCACCTCGCCGGGCTCACGATCTCCCTGGTGAACGGGTGCACGTACTGCGCCTACGGTCGTGCGCACGCCCTGGAGCTGATCCACCTGCGCGACCGGGACCTGCTGTTCCCGCTCGATGCCCGCACCCTCGAGAGCTGGAACGGGCTGTCCCGCCGCGAGATCGGGCTGCGGCTGCGCGGTGTGCTCGAGGAGGCCGGGATGCACGCCGAGGTGATCTGGGTGAACCGCACCCTGGCCCTGCTCGACGGCGCCCCGCCCGTCGACGCCGACGAGCGCCGCATCGCCCACCTGTGCCGGATGGTCGGCACCATGAACGCGATCGCCGTCGCTGCGGGGACGACCCCGGACGGCGCCCACGACCCGGTCAACAAGGACGCCGCGCTGAAGGCCCGGCTGCTCGCCGCCCAGGGCGCCTGAGCATCCCGGACCGGCACCGGAGCCCGCCCCCACCGTCCGGACGGGGAGGGACCCGGCCGTCGGACGTGGTGCGGCGTGCCCGCGACCGCCTAGCGTGGAGCGGGCCCCCGCACGCACAGGAGCGATCCATGATCGGAACCGACCGGCTCTCCAACGACCTCGCCGGCTGGCTGGACCGCACCCTGGTGCAGCCCGGGATCCTGCCGGCCGAGCGTTTCGAGGAGGCGTTCGTCGCCTGCGTCGCGAGCGCCGCGAAGGACCCCGACCTCCCGGACGACGCGTGGCTCGCCTTCTACCGCAACACCCTCGACGCGCTGGCCGGTGAGCCCGAGCCCGGCGGCACCAACGCCGAGATGGCGCCGGTGCACGCCCGCGCCCGCTCCCTCGTGCTGGGCGAGGAGGTGCTGGAGCTCGGCTGCTGCTTCGGCTTCCTGTCGCTGCAGCTGGCCCGCGACGGCCATCGCGTCACCGCCACCGACCTGACCGGAGGCACCGTCGAGCTGCTGACCCGGATGGCGCCGCAGCTCGGCGCCGACGTCGAGACCCACGTCGCCGACGCGCGTGCCGTCGCCCTGCCCGACGGCTGCGCGGACACCGTGTTCGCCGTGCACCTCGTCGAGCACCTGTCCGAGTCCGACGGCGACGAGGTCGTCGTCGAGATGCTGCGCCTGGCCCGGCGACGGGTGGTCGTCGCCGTCCCGTTCGAGAACGAGCCGAACCCCGCCTGGGGTCACGTCCGGGTCTTCGACGAGCGCGTCCTGACCCGGATCGGGGAGCGCACCGGCCATCCGTTCACGGTGTCCGAGCACCACGGCGGCTGGCTGGTGATCGACCTCTGAGCAGGGCCTGGGTGAGTGCCTCCAGCGGCCCGCGGTCGTGGCGGCGCAGCCACCACCCCGCCGCCGCGGCCGACCCGGCGACGACGAGGACCCACATCCCGACCACCGCCCCGGTCCGCAGCGGCGCCGCGACACCGGCGAGCCCCCCGGCCACGCCGAGCCCCCAGGCGCCGAACAGCACCGCGGCCACGACGTTCTGGCCGACGTAGCAGCTCATCGCGGTCCGGCCGAGCGCGATGAGCCCGCACCGCACCGGACCGGCCGGGCCGCGCAGCCGGGCCAGGACCTCCGGGACCAGGCCGAGCAGCCCCAGCGCGACCAGCGGGGCGACCAGGTAGCGCTCGACGAGGAACCACGGGTCACCGCCCAGCGTGGTGAGCACCGTGAGCAGCGCGCCGGCCACCCCGGTGCCGATCATCCGTCGGCGCAGGGTGGTCGCACCGGCGTCGAACAGCCCGGCGCGCAGCAGCGCGGACCCGGCCAGGAACAGCACCACCGCCGACGGGACGATCAGCGCCAGCTCGACCCGGTACAGCAGCGGGTCGGCCAGCCGTGCGGCCACCTGCCCGGTCCAGGTCGCCGGGTACGGCGGGAGCGGCACGTCTGCGCCGGTGCTCCCGGCCGTCGCGACGGTCGCACCGCCCACCAGCAGCACCGTGACCGCCCCGGCGACGCAGGCGGCCGCCACCCGCACCCGCGCCGACCGCCCCACCAGCCACGCGACGAGCACCGAGGCGGTCGCGTAGCCCATCAGCACGTCGAACTCGAAGACCAGCACGTAGTGCAGCAGTCCCTCGGTGAACAGGATCGCGGCGCGGGCGAGGTGGCGGCCCGGCCACCGCAGGCCGCGGCGCACCGCCGAGCGGTACTGCAGCTCCATCCCGATCCCGAACAGCAGCGTGAGCAGCGCGAGGAACTTCCCGTTCGCGACGGCGCGGAGCGCGGTGTCGAGCCACCAGCCCCCGGCGAACCCGGCGAACACCGCGCCCGGCCCGCGCGGGTCGGCGAACACCCAGACGTTCGTCGCGAAGGTCCCGGCGATCGCGAGGCCACGGAGCACGTCCGGGGCGGCGAGGCGGTCACCGGACACCGGTGCGCTCCCGGTCCCCGCTGCCGGGGAAGACGGTCGCCCACAGCGGCCCCACGACGAACCAGATCCCGGCGGCCAGCGACGCCGTCGCGAGCCAGGACCACATCGGGTCCTCCGGCCAGGCGCCCGGCGCCGGGAACGTGCGGCCGCCGGCCACCGACAGCAGGACCAGCACCGCCGCTGTGACCACCCAGGCGGCGACGACCTTGCCGTACTCGCGCCACTCGTACCGCGTCCGGGCGACCCCGCCCCGGGGCGGGCGCACCGGTGCCGGGCCGCCCGCGAAGCGGTGGGCGCCCCGGACGTCGGCCCACCGCACCAGCGAGTGCCCGAACGCGACGGTGATCCCGAGGTAGAGCGCGGCCAGCCCGTGCACCCGCGACGGTGCGCCGCCGGTCGCGAGGTCCACCGTCGAGGCGGTGACCAGCACGAGGTCCATCAGCGGCACCCCCAGCAGCAGCACCGCCCCCAGGCCCCGGCGGCGCAGCACGTAGCGCGCCCCCAGCCCGGCCAGCAGGAACACCCAGAACCCGATCTCGGCACCGACGATCAGCCACAGCAGCGGCTCGGCGAACAAGGACTCCCCCATGGCCGGTGATCGTGCCGACCCGGCCGCGGTGACGCGTCCGGCGTGCGACCGATCCGCGCGTACCACCTTCGACGGACGCCGCGCGGGCGCCGGGCGTGCTGGGATGGGGTGTGATCACGTACCTGGTGAACCGCGACGGCGGCGCACCCTCGGTGCTGCGGGACGCCGGTACCGGCGTGGTGTGGTTCGTGGTCGGGCTGCTGCTGATCTGGGCGCTGCCCGACGCGGGGATCACCTGGTGGGGCGCGGACACCGGGGCGACGACGGCGTCGCTGCTGGTCATGGGGCTGGGCTGCGCCGCGTCGGCGGTGCGCCGGATCGCGGTGCCCGCCGGCCTGCTGGTCGGCACGGCGGCCCTGGTCGCGGGCCCCGTCCTGGGCGGCCGCACCGAGATCGGGACGGTGCTCGTGTTCACCGACCTGCTCTACTGCGCCGTGGTGTTCCCGCCACGGCGCACCGCGCGGGCGGTGGCCGTCGCCGCCGGTGGGGTCGCCACCGTCCTCGGTGTCGCCGCGCTGCTCGTGGCGGGCACCCGCACCGGCACCTACGCCGTGCTCAACCTGACGCTGGTGGTCGGGCTCCCGCTGGTCTGGGGGCTGGAGGTGCGCCGGTTCCGGGACCTGGCGGCCGTCGAGGGGGAACGGGCCGTCGCGGCGGAGCGGACGGCGGCCCGGGAGCGGGACGCCGCCGTCGCCGCGGAACGTGCCCGGATGGCCCGCGACCTGCACGACGTCGTCGCCGGGCGGCTGTCGGCGATCGCGCTGCAGTCCGAGGCGGCACTGCAGCCCGGCGCCGACCCCGCGCTGGTCCGGCGGGTGCTGGGGACGGTGCGGTCCTCCGGCGTCGCCGCGCTCGGGGAGATGCGCACGATGATCGGGCTGCTGCGCGACGGCGACACCACCGACCCGCCCGGGGCGCCCGCCCGGCTGTCCGAGGTCGACACCCTGCTCGACGAGGCCCGCGCCGCCGGCCTGTCCCCCGCCCTCGACGACGGTCGCGGTGCGGCCCCGCTGCCCGCCCCGGTCGACCTCGCCGGGTACCGGATCGTGCAGGAGTCGCTGACCAACGCGGCGAAGCACGCGCCCGGCTCGGACGCGACGGTGCACCTCGCCGTCACCCACGGCACCGCCGGCACCCCGCGCCGAGTGGCACACCAGGCACGCGGCCCGGCCCCGTCCGGGTCCGTGGTGTGCCACTCGACGAGCCGGCTGCTCGTCGAGGTGCGCAACGGCCCCGGCCGGCGTCCCGCGGCGGGCCCGGGGCTGCACGGCGGCACCGGGCTCGACGGGCTGCGCGAGCGCGCCCGGGCCGTCGGCGGCACCCTGCACGCGGGCCCCGACCACGACGGCTGGCTGGTCCGGGCCGACCTGCCCCTGGGCCCGGCACCGGCCCCGGACCCGACCCCGGACATCCGCACCGGCACCGGCACCGGCGAGGAGGTGGGGCGGTGACCATCCGGGTGGTCGTCGCCGACGACCAGGAGGCCGTCCGCACCGGGCTGGTGCTGATCCTCGGCTCGGCACCGGACATCGACGTCGTCGCCGAGGTCGCCGACGGGCTCGCCGCGGTGCGGGCCGCCGCCGAGCACCGGCCCGACGTGGTGCTGATGGACATCCGGATGCCCGGCATCGACGGCATCGAGGCCACCCGGCGGATCACCGGGAGCAGGCCCACCGGAACGGGCGCCGCCGGCACCGCGGCAGGGGCCACGCAGGTCCTGGTCCTGACCACTTTCGACCTCGACGAGCTCGTCGACGGCGCGCTCGCGGCGGGTGCCGGCGGGTTCCTGCTCAAGTCGGTCGACGCGGCCCGGCTCACCGACGGGGTCCGGGCCGTCGCCCGCGGCGAGGGCGTGCTGGCGCCGGAGGTGACCCGGCGGGTGATCCGCCGCTACGCGGGGGCGCCGCGGCCGTCGTCGGTGCCGGGGCTGGAGAGGCTCACCGCACGCGAGACCGACGTGCTCGCCGGGCTGGGCCGCGGGCTCTCGAACGCGGAGCTGTCCGCGGAGCTGATGATCTCGGAGGGGACGACGAAGACGCACGTCTCGCGCGTCCTCGCGAAGCTGGGCCTGCGCTCCCGCACCCAGGCCGCGATCGCCGCCCAGGAGGCGGGGCTGGTCCGTCCCGGGCCCTGACACGACCACGGCCCGCGCCCCGGGGAGGGACGCGGGCCGCGGGTGCGCGGGTCAGCGCGCGCCGTGCGCGGTCTCCAGGGCGCGGCGGGTCAGCACCTGCACCAGGTGGGTGCGGTAGGCGACCGACCCGTGGGTGTCGGCAGGCGGCTCGGCACCCTCGGCGGCCAGCGCGGCCGCCTCGGCGACCGACTTCCCGTCCTTCAGCGCCTGCTCCGTCGCGGTCGCCCGCAACGACGTCGACCCCATGTTGACCAGGCCGATGCGGTCGTCGGACACGGCGACGGCGACGATCGCCCAGTCGTTGCTGCGACGGGTGAACTTCTCGTACGCCCAGCCCTTGTCCCCGCAGCGCGGGATCCGGATCTCGACGATCAGCTCGTCGGGCTCGCGGACCGTGGTGAACACGCCGGTGTAGAACTCGCCGATCGGCACGGTCCGCTTCCCGCGCGGCCCCTGCAGGACGACGGTGGCGTCCAGCGCGAGCAGCGCGGCGGGCAGGTCCGCGGCCGGGTCGGCGTGGGCGACGGTGCCGCCCAGCGTGCCCCGGGCCCGGATCTGCGGGTCGCCGACGGTGCGGGCGACGGCCCCGAGCAGCGGGACCTCCTTCGCGACCTCGGCCGAGTCGACCACGTCGCGGTGCTTGGTCGCCGCACCGACGGCGAGCTCGTCGCCCTCGACGCGGATGTAGCTCAGCTCCGGCAGCCGGCCGATGTCGATCAGGAACTCCGGCGCGCCGAGGCGCACCTTCATGACCGGGATCAGGGAGTGGCCGCCGGCCAGGACGCTGGCGTCCTCGCCCTTCTCGGCGAGCAGCGCGATGGCGTCGTCGAGGGTGTCGGGGCGGGCGTAGTCGAACGCGAGGGGGATCATGCGCCGGCCTCCCCACGGGAGAAGGCGGGCGCGGTGCGCAGCGCGTCGGACTCGGCCTCGGCCTTCTGCGCGGCGTCCGGGTCCTTGCCCGCGGCGACGAGCACGGCGCGCACGATGTTGTGGTAACCGGTGCAGCGGCAGAGGTTGCCCTCCAGGCCCTCACGGACCTTCCGCTCGTCCAGGTCGTCGTCGTGGCTGATCAACGACACCGCGGACATGACCATGCCCGGGGTGCAGAAGCCGCACTGCAGCCCGTGCTCGGACCGGAACGCCGCGGTGACCGGGTGCTCGGGGCGGCCCTCGGACGCGCCGTCGAGCCCCTCCATGGTGGTGACCGACTGCTGGTCGGCCTGCACCGACAGCACGGTGCACGACTTGACCGCGTCACCGTCGAGCAGCACGGTGCACGCACCGCAGGACGTGGTGTCGCAGCCGATGTTGGTGGCCTTCAGCCCGACGGTCTCCCGCAGGTAGTGCGCGAGCAGCTGGCGGGGCTCCACGTCGGCGCTGGTGGGCTCACCGTTGACGGTGATCTCGACCTTCACTCGGACGCCTCCTGGGCAGCGTTGATGGCTTCCCAGACCCGCATCGGGGTCAGGGGCATGTCGATGTGCGTGACGCCGAGGTGGGACAGGGCGTCGATGACCGCGCTCTGGGTGGCGGGGGTGGAGCCGATCGTCCCGGCCTCGCCGATGCCCTTGTAGCCCATCGGGTTGACCGGCGTCGGGGTCGTCATCTCGACCAGGTCGAAGCTGGGCAGCTCGGCCGCCGACGGGATGCCGTAGTCGGCGAAGGTCCCGGTGAGCGGCTGGCCCTCCTCGTCGTACATGACCTCCTCGAGCAGCGCCTGCGCGATGCCCTGGGCGATCCCGCCGTGCCGCTGCCCGTCGCAGAGCAGCGGGTTGAGGATGGGGCCCGCGTCGTCGACGGCGATGATCTTCTCGACCGTCACCTTGCCGGACTCGGTGTCGACCTCGACGACGCAGACGTGCGCGCCGAACGGGAAGGTCGGCTTCTTACCGTCCCAGGTGGTGTCGACCTTGAGCTGCTCGGCGGCGGCCAGCTCCGCCAGCGTCACCGACTTCGCGCCGGGGACGCCCTTGACGGTGATCGCGGCGTTCGCCGGGTCGAGCTCCAGGTCCTCGACGCTCGCCTCGAGCAGGTCGGCCGCGCGCTGCTTGGCCAGGTCGATCAGCTCGGCCGAGGCCTGGTGCACCGCGACCCCGCCGGTCTGCAGCGACCGCGACCCCATGGTGCCGCCGCCGCGCGGGACGAGGTCGGTGTCGCCGTGCTTGACGGTGATCTTCTCGATCGGGACGCCGAGCTGGTCGGACGCGAGCATCGCCCACGCCGTCGCGTGCCCCTGGCCGTGCGGGGAGGTGCCGGTCAGCACGGTCACCGAGCCGTCCGGGTGCACCTCGACCGAGGCGTCCTCGGCGAACGCGCCACCACCGGTGATCTCGACGTAGGAGGACACGCCGATGCCGATCTGGCGGGCGTCGCCGGACTCGCGGCGAGCCTTCTGCTCGGCGCGCAGCCGGTCGTAGCCGGCGTTCTCCAGGGCGAGGTCGATCGCCTTGGCGTACTCGCCGGAGTCGTACTCCACCCCGCCCTTGGTCTGGAACGGGAACCGGTCCGGGGCGACGACGTTGAGCTTGCGGACCTCGGCCGGGTCCTTGCCGATCTCGGCCGCGAACAGGTCCATCGCACGCTCGATCGCGGCGGTCGCCTCGGGGCGGCCGGCGCCGCGGTAGGCGGCGACCGAAGTCGTGTTGGTGACGACGGCCTTCGCGCGGGAGTCGACGTGCTCGATGTCGTAGGTGCCGGGCGCCATCATCCGCGTGAACATCGGCAGGAAGGTGCCCAGGCGCGGGTAGGCGCCGAGGTCCTGCACGACGTCGAGCCGGTAGTGGGTGACCTTGCCCGCGCGGGTGCCGCCGATCGTGACGGTCTGGCGCTGGGCGCGGCCCTGCACCATGCCGGTCATGTTCTCGGAGCGGGACTCGTTCCAGCGGACCGGACGGCCCTGCTGCCGGGCGAGCCACGCGACGAGGGCGAACTCGGGGTCGGACCCGATCTTCGCGCCGAAGCCGCCGCCGACGTCCGGCAGGACGACCCGCACCTTCTCCTTGTCCAGACCCAGCCAGCCGGCGATCTCGTCGCGGCCGCCCTGGGCGTTCTGGTTGGACATGTAGACGGTGACGCGGTCGCCCTCCCAGAAGGCGCTCGCGGCGCGGGTCTCCAGCGGGGCCGCGGCCAGGCGCTGGTTCACCAGGTCCCGGGTGACGACGACCTCGCAGCCGTCGAAGAACGAGGCGTCCTGCTCCTCGTCGTGCCCGTAGGCGGCCGCGGTGTTGGTCCCGGCCTCCGGGAACAGCAGCGTCTCGTCGCGGGCGGCGGCCAGCGGGTCGATCACCACGTCCAGGGGCTCGTACTCGATGTCGACCAGCTCGGCCGCGTCCTCACCCTGGTAGAACTCCTCGGTGAGGACCGCGGCGACCGGCTCGCCGACGAACCGCACGCGGTCGGTCGCGAGGAACGGGCGGGTCATGGCCTTGTTCGCGCCCGGGAACAGCAGCGCCGGTGTGATGTCGAGGTCGGCCCCGGTGACGACGGCGACGACGCCGGGCGACGCGAGCGCCGCCGAGGTGTCGATCGAGGTGATCGTCGCGTGGGCGAGCGGGGAGCGGACGAGCGTCAGGTGCAACGCCCCGGTCAGCCGCTCCTCGGTCAGGTCGTCGGTGTAGGTCGCGCCGCGCGTGAGGAAGACCGGATCCTCGGTGCGGACGACGCGGGTGCCCAAGATGCTCATCGGACGCGAGCGTATACATCTCGACCGGCCTGTGCGATGCAGACCACAGCGCCCGATCCCCAGGTCAGGGCACCCTTCGCGGAGCGACGCGCGGGCTGATCACCGCATCTGCGGCACGCCGGGGGCCGGTCGGCCCCGACCTCGGACCTGTTGAGATCGCATCCATCTCGTATCCAAGGACCGGCGAGGGTCAGTCGCGTTCGTCCCACCACGGCCGTACGGCCCACAGCGCCGAGACCGGGCCGTGCCCGGCGCCCAGTGGGTAGGCCTGGCGGACCGCCTCGACGATGTAGCGCTTCCCGAACCGGACCGCCGCCTCCAGCTCCATCCCGCGGGCGAGCCCGGACGCGATCGCGGCGGCCAGGGAGTCCCCGCCGCCGTGGGTGTGGCCGGTGTCGAAGCGCGGGCCGGGCAGCTCGACGGCGGTCTCGCCGTCGTAGAGCAGGTCCAGGCAGCCGTCGGTGTCCTCGGCGAGGTGGCCGCCCTTCACCAGGACCGCGCGCGGGCCGAGCGCGTGCAGCGCCTTCGCCGCGGCGTACTGGCCCGCGCGGTCGTGGACGTCGTGCTCGACGAGCAGCCGGATCTCGTCGAGGTTCGGGGTGACCAGCGTGGCCCGCGGGAACAGCGTGTGCCGGTAGGCGTCCAGCGCCTCGGCGGCCAGCAGCGGGTCCCCGTGCATCGAGGCCGCGACCGGGTCGACGACGAACGGCGTGGCCAGACCGGCGCCGATGCCGCATCCGTCGCAGGCCCGCGCGACGGCCTCGATGATCTCGGCGTTCGCGAGCATCCCGGTCTTCGCGGCCTGCAGCCCGATGTCGGAGGCGACCGTGGAGATCTGCCCGGCGATCGTGTCGACCGGGATCGTGTGCACGCCGGTGACGCCCACCGAGTTCTGCACGGTCACCGCGCAGACGGCGAGGCAGCCGTGCACCCCGCAGGCGGCGAAGGTGCGCAGGTCCGCGGCGATGCCCGCGCCGCCGCCGGAGTCGGTCCCGGCGATCGTCATGACCCGCGGGGGTGTGGTGCCGACGGTGGGTTCCATGGACGTGTCCTCCCTGGCCGGCATTACCCGGCCGGTACGCGGTCGGCGACGCCGGTCCGGTGGGACCCGGCCGCCCTCTCAGCCCGCCTGCTCCGCGAGCTCCCGCGTCGTGCGTGGTCGCCGACGACGGTAGACGGTGCCGGGGCCGCGGGTGGGATCCCCGCGGCCCCGGCGGTGCACGTCCCGGTCCGGGCCTCAGTCCGTGGCGGAGATCGGCAGGTACACCCGGCCGCCCTCGTCCCGGAACTCCCCGGACTTCTCCGCCATCCCGGCCTCGATCGCCTCCACACTGGTCAGCCCGTGCGCCTCGGCGTAGTCCCGGACGTCCTGGGTGATCTTCATCGAGCAGAACTTCGGCCCGCACATCGAGCAGAAGTGCGCCGTCTTCGCGGGCTCGGCCGGCAACGTCTCGTCGTGGTAGGCGGTCGCGGTGTCCGGGTCGAGCGAGAGCGCGAACTGGTCACGCCAGCGGAACTCGAACCGGGCCTGCGAGAGCGCGTCGTCGCGGGCCTGGGCGTGCGGGTGGCCCTTGGCCAGGTCCGCGGCGTGCGCGGCGATCTTGTAGCTGATCACCCCGACCTTGACGTCGTCGCGGTTCGGCAGTCCCAGGTGCTCCTTGGGCGTGACGTAGCAGAGCATCGCGGTCCCGGCCTCGGCGATGCGGGCTGCGCCGATCGCGGAGGTGATGTGGTCGTAGCCGGGCGCGATGTCGGTGGCCAGCGGGCCGAGGGTGTAGAACGGCGCCTCGTCGCACCACTCCTCCTCCAGCCGCACGTTCTCGACGATCTTGTCCATCGGGACGTGGCCGGGACCCTCGATCATGACCTGCACGTCGTGGCCGCGGGCGATCCTCGTCAGCTCGCCGAGGGTGGCGAGCTCGGCGAGCTGGGCCTCGTCGTTCGCGTCGGCGATCGAGCCGGGGCGCAGGCCGTCGCCGAGGGAGAACGTGACGTCGTAGCGGCGCAGGATCTCGCACAGCTCGTCGAAGTGGGTGTAGAGGAACGACTCGGCGTGGTGCGCCAGGCACCACGCGGCCATGATCGACCCGCCGCGGGAGACGATCCCGGTGACCCGCTTCGCGGTGAGCGGCACGTGGCGCAGCAGCACGCCGGCGTGCACGGTCATGTAGTCCACGCCCTGCTCGCACTGCTCGAGCACGGTGTCGCGGTAGACCTCCCAGCTCAGGGCGGCCGGGTCACCGTTCACCTTCTCCAGGGCCTGGTAGATCGGGACGGTGCCGATGGGGACCGGCGAGTTGCGCAGGATCCACTCGCGGGTCTCGTGGATGTCCCGGCCCGTCGACAGGTCCATCACGGTGTCGGCACCCCACCGCGTCGCCCACACCATCTTCTCCACCTCCTCGGCGATCGAGGAGGTCACCGCGGAGTTGCCGATGTTGGCGTTGACCTTGGTGAGGAACCGCTTGCCGATGATCATCGGCTCGCACTCGGGGTGGTTGCGGTTGGCCGGGATCACGGCCCGGCCGCGGGCGACCTCGGCGCGGACGAGCTCCGCGTCGCACCGCTCGCGGACGGCGATGTAGGCCATCTCGGGGGTGACGATCCCGGCCCGCGCCCAGGACATCTGGGTCCCCGGCTCCCGCGACCCGACCCACGGCTCCCGCAGCCGGGGCAGCCCGGCGTGCAGGTCGACGGTCGCGTCGGAGTCGGTGTACGGGCCGGAGGTGTCGTAGACGTCGTGGTGCTCGCCGTTGGAGAGCGGGATCCGCCGGACCGGGACGGTGATGCCGTCGGGTCCGGGGATCCAGGCCTTGGCCGACCCCTGGATCGGGCCGGTGGTGACCTGCTGCGGGCGCACTGGTGCCGTTGTCATGACAGTCCTCCCTGGCCGGCATTACCCGGCCGGTTCTGCGGTCGGCGACCGGCGAGTCGCCCTCTCAGCCCCGCGCGACGGAGCTCCCGCGTGTTCAGTTGGTCGTGCACCCGCACCGTAGGCACCGTCCGGCGACGCGCACCAGCCCCTCACCCGGCTGCGAGGAATGATCACAGGAGGTATCGGGTTCTCCACCGTTATGACGCAGAACGCTGAGCTCTCCCCGACCGACTGGGTCCGCGAGCAGACCGAAAAGATCCTCGAGAACGGCACCACCGAGGGCGTCACGGTCATGGACCGTCCGATCATCCTGGTCACGACGACCGGCGCGAAGTCCGGCAAGCAGCGCTACGTGCCGGTGATGCGCGTCGAGCACGGCGGCTCGTACGCGATGATCGCGTCCAAGGGCGGCACCCCGGAGCACCCGGCCTGGTACCACAACGTCGTCGCGAACCCGCAGGTCCAGGTGCAGGACGGCACGCAGACCGGCACCTTCGTCGCCCGCGAGGTCACCGGGGACGAGCGCCAGGAGTGGTGGGACCGCTCCGTCGACGCCTACCCGCCCTACGCCGAGTACCAGGAGAAGACCTCCCGGATCATCCCGGTGTTCGTGCTGGAGCCCGCGAGCTGAGCCCGGCGCCCGCGCTCCCGGTCCGCACCGGGCGCGCGGGCGGCCCCTCAGGCCGTGGCGACGCCGTGCGCGGGCTCGACCCGTCCGGCGCGGCGCATCGGCCCCACCGAGGCGACCACGGCGACGGCGACCACCACGGCGGCCAGCCCGCCGAGCTGGCCCAGCGGCAGCGCCGTGACCGACCCGATGCCGGTCGCCCGCAGTGCCAGCAGGCCGTAGACACCGCCCAGCACGACGCCGAGCACCGCCGCGACCGCACCGGCGAGTGCCGCCTCGAACGCCACCGCCCGCCGGGCCGCGGCCCGCGACAGACCGAGCGTGCGCAGCAGTGCGATCTCCCGGGTCCGCTCGCTGACCGACAGCGCGAGGGTCACCCCGACCCCCACGACGGCGACGAGCAGCGTGATCCCGACCAGCCCCAGCCCGATCCCGCGGACCGCCCCGACCGCGGACCCGGTCTGCTCCCGCAGCTCCGCGGTGAACGTGACGGGCGCCTCGCCCGCGGCCCGCACCACCGCCGTACGCACCGCGACCGGGTCGGCCCCCGGCGCCGGGTCGACGAGCACCGTGCCGTCGGACACCCTCGCGGTCAGCCCGGGCTCGGCGTCGAGCCGGGCCACGAGCGTCGCGGCCTCGGCGTCGTCGCCGGCGAACACGACGACGTCGGCAGGGTAGTTCCGTTCGATCGACGCCGTCGCGTCGGCCGAGGCGCCGGCCACGGCCACCAGCAGCGCCGCGGTCAGGCCCACGCCCAGTGACAGCACCGTCGTCATCGCCGCGGTGCGCCGCGACATCCGCCGCGCGTTGCCCACCGCGATCCGGCCCGGTGCCCAGCGTGCGACGACCGGCGCCACCAGCGCCGCCGCCCCGGACACCACGAACGGCCCGGTCACCACGAGCGCCGCGAACACCAGCATCCCGGACAGCGCGGCCAGCGCCGTCCCCGCCAGCGGGCTCCCCATGCCCACCCCGGCGACGGCGAGGACCACGGCCAGGACGAGCGCGACCGCGGCGAGCGGCAGCCGTACCCGGGCCCGCGGTGCACGGGCCCCGCTCGCGTCCGCCGCGCCGAGCGCCACCACCGGCGGGGTCCGCCCGGCGGCGAGGGCCGGGGCCAGCGCGGCCGCCACCGTCACGAGGACCGCCGGCAGTACGCACCCCGCGAGCCGCCCCCACGGCACCACGAGCGCCGGGGCGTCCAGCCCGGCCGCGCCCGCCGCCGCGAGGACGGCCCACCCGCCCGCGACGGCCACGAGCGCCCCGGCGACCCCCGCGACCAGCCCGGTGAGCGCCGCCTCGACCAGCACCGACCGCGTCACCTGCCCGCGGCCCGCGCCGACGCAGCGCAGCAGCGCCAGCTCACGGGTACGGCGGGCCAGGACGATCCGGAACGTCGAGGCGACCACCACGGCCGCGGCGACCAGCGCCAGCCCGACGAACACCGACAGCCCGGCGAGCAGCGCGTCCGCCGACGCCGAGGCCGACGCCAGGTCCTCGGTGCGCTGGTCGTCGGCGGTCCGGACCCCGGTGACGCCCGGGACGGCGGCGAGCGCGGCCGGGTCCGGGTCCCCCGCGACGGCGGTCCGGAAGCCGGACAGACCGGCGGCGGCCGGGTCGTCGTCGCGCACGACGAGCACGTCGCCGTACTCCGACCGGACCGGCACCACCCCGGTGACGGTCAGCGTGCGGTCGCCGAGGCCGACGGTGGCGCCGGGGGCGAGCCCGGTGCGTTCCGCGGTGCCCGCCCCGATCAGCGCCTCCCCCGGCCCGGACGGCAGGCGACCGGCCGTCACCGGCTCCAGCCCCTGCAGCGGCCCGGTCATCGGGTCGGTGCTCAGCAGCCAGGTGCCGCTCGCACCGCCCGCGACGACGGCGGCCGTCCCCGACCGGGCGGTCGACACCGCGGTCACGCCCGACACCGCGCGCAGCCGGTCCTCCAGCTCCGTGGTGGCGGCCCCGGCAGAGGTGTCGGTCTCCACGGCGAACGTCGCGCCCGCGGGCACCGAGGACGTGCTCCCGACGAGGTCGGCCCGCAGGCTCGCGGTCAGCAGCACCGCACCGGCGGCGAACACCGTCGCCACCAGCACGGCCAGCCCGGTCAGCAGCAGCCGCCGCGGACTGCGCCGGGCACCGGCGACCGCGGCGCGGGTGGCGGGGTTCACCGGGTCACCGGCCCGGTGGCCGTGACGTCGGACAGGGCGGGGTCGTCGGCGCCGGTCAGCGCGCCCATCGCGGACAGCACCCGGTCCGGGGTGGGCCGGTCCAACCGGCCGGCGGCACGGCCGTCGCGCAGCAGCAGGACCTGGTCCGACGCGGAGGCGGCGATCGGGTCGTGGGTGACCATGACGACGGTCTGGCCGTAGTCGTCGACGCAGGCCCGCAGCAGACCCAGCAGTTCGCGCCCGGAACGCGTGTCGAGCGCACCGGTCGGCTCGTCGGCGACGACGATCTCCGGGCGGCCGAGCAGCGCCCTGGCCACCGCGACGCGCTGACGCTGCCCGCCGGACAGCTCCGAGGGCAGGTGGGTGAGCCGGTCGGCGATGCCGAGCCGTTCGACGAGCTCGGCCCGCCAGGCGTGGTTCGGCCTGCGCCCGGCCAGGGAGGCGGCCAGGTCGATGTTCTCGCCCGCGGTGAGGTGCGGCAGCAGGTTGCCGTCCTGGAAGACGAAGCCCATCCGGTCGCGCCGGACGCGGGTCAGCGCGGTGTCGTCGAGGCTCCCGAGGTCGGTCCCGCCCAGCAGCACCTGCCCGGACGTGGGCCGGTCCAGCCCGGCCAGGCAGTGCAGCAGTGTCGACTTGCCCGATCCGCTCGGGCCCATCACCGCGGTGAACCGCCCCGCGGGCAGCCACAGGGTGACGCCGTCGAGCGCGCGGACCGTGGCGCGCCCCCGCCCGTAGGTGCGCACCAGGTTCACCGTCGCCGCGGCGACCTGCGACGGCACGTCGGCCGGATTCCTCAACCCCTCGATCATGACGACGAGGCTGCCGCTCGACGGGGTCCGGGGCATCGGCCCGTGGTAGGGCGTTGCCCGACCGGGTCGTCGTACTTCCGACCGAGGTCGGAGGGTCGCCGCCCGCCCTACGGTGTGTCCCATGAGCACCGCACCACGCCGCGGCCGCCCGCTCCTGGCCGGGCTCGAGCTGCTCGCCTACCTGTTCTGGGCGGGGTGCGACGCCGTCCTGGCGATGAACTACGTGGGCTTCTGGGTGCCGAGCGGAGCGGTGTACGGCCTGCTCGTGGCAGGCGTGGTGCTCCTCCGGTACCGGACGGGCAGCACGGCACTCCCCGTGGCGGTGGTCGCCTACGGGCTGTCCGCAGCCGGCTCGGTCGCGGGGCTGGTGACCGGCGGGATCCCGTTCGTGTCGCTGACCGAGCTGTTCGCGCTGGCCGTGGTCACGGTGTCGGTCGTGCGGACCGCACCGGTCCGGGTCGTGCTCGCGACGGCGGTGGTGTCGCTGTGCCTCATCGTGGGCATGCCGCTGCTGCGCGTGCCGGACATCGACCGCGAGGTGTTCGCCAGCCTGACCGTGGTCGGCTGGGCCGGGACGATGGTCGTCGCGACCGCGGCGCGCGAGCTGTGGCAGCGCCGCTCGGCCCGGCTCGCCCAGGCCCGCAACGACGAGCGCCTGGAGCTGGCCCGCGAGCTGCACGACACCGTCGCCCACCACGTGACCGCGATCGTGGTGGCCGCGCAGGCCGGGGTCGTCGTCGCGGGGAGCCGCCCGGAGGAGGCCGGCCGGGCGCTGGAGTCCATCGAGCGGGCCGGCGCCGAGGCCCTCGACGGGATGCGCCGCATGGTCGGGGTGCTGCGCGCCGGTGCCGACGGCGGCGCCGACCGCGCCCCCGGCCACGACGTCGCCGACGTCGAGGACGTCGTCGCGCGGTTCGACCCCGAGCGGACCCGCACCCGGCTGGAGATCGCCCCCGAGGTACGGACCGCCGTGCTCGGGCCCGCGGTCGCGGCGACCGCGTTCCGGGTGGTGCGCGAGGCCCTGACCAACGTGCACCGGCACGCCCCCGGCGCGACGACGGTGTCGGTCGGCGTGCACCTGCAGGCCGGGAGACTGGTGACCGTGGTGCACAACGACGGGACCGGGACCGAGAACCCGCTGCGCGACCCGGGCGGGTTCGGGCTGGCCGGGATGCGTGAGCGGGTGGAGGCCCTCGACGGCTCGCTGCACGCCGGGCCGGACGGGCCCGGCCGGTGGATCGTCGTCGCCGAGGTGCCCGCCGGGGCGGGCCGGTGACCGCGATCCGCGTCCTGCTCGCCGACGACCAGGAGATGGTGCGCACCGGCTTCGGGCTGATCCTCTCCGCCGAGGACGGCATCGAGGTCGTCGGCGAGGCCGCGACCGGCACCGACGCCGTCGCCATGGCCCGCGAGCTGCGCCCGGACGTCGTGCTCATGGACGTCCGGATGCCGGGGATGGACGGGATCGCCGCGACCCGCGCGCTGACCGCGGACCCGTTCCCCCCGCGGATCGTGGTGGTGACGACCTTCGACCTCGACGAGTACGTCTACGGCGCGCTGCGCTCGGGGGCCTGCGGGTTCCTGCTGAAGACGGCAGGCCCGCGGCTGCTCGTCGAGGCGGTCCGGGCCGCCGCGGCGGGCGACGCCCTGGTGTCGCCGTCGGTCACCGTGCGGCTGCTGGAGCGGCTGACCGAGCCGGAGCCGGCCCGTGCCGAGGTCCACGCCGCGCTGTCACCGCGCGAGCTGGAGGTGGTGAAGGCGGTCGCCCGGGGCCGGACGAACTCCGAGATCGCCGGGGACCTGTTCGTCTCGCTGTCCACGGTGAAGACCCACATCGCCAACATCGGGTCCAAGCTGGACGCCCGCAACCGGGTGGAGATCGCGGCGTGGGCCTGGGAGAACCGGCTGGTCGAGTAGGGCCGGACCCCTCAGGCCCGGGCCGCGCTCCGGCCGACCGGGGCGAGCGGGCCGCGCGGCGCGGGGATCCGCAGCGATGCGGCGACGTCGCCGAGCGCCTCCGGGTAGGCGGCCGGCGCGACCGGCAGCGCGGGGACGTCGGTGTCGAGCACGGCACCGGCGGAGCGGGCGCGGTCGTGGTCGGAGGCGTGGGCGTCCCACAGCTCGAACAGCGGCTGCGCGGCCATGACCAGCAGCACCGCGAGGACGGGGGCGACGGCGAGGATCGAGAGCAGCATGGGGACCACGGTGCCCGCCGGGGGCGCCCCGCCACATCGGCCGCGGGGCCGGTCTCCCGGGCCGACCCCTAGTACCGGGGTATGACTCCCGGGGTCGGACCCGGGGTCATCCCCGGGGGACGTCCTCGGCCTCGACGGCCGACGGGTCCCACGAGTCCGACGGCGAGCCCCAGCCGTTGCGCTTGAGCATCTTCTTCGCCGCGCGCCGGTGGCGGCCCATCAGCCGGTCCAGGTACAGGTGACCATCGAGGTGGTCGGTCTCGTGCTGCAGGCACCGGGCGAAGAACCCGCGCCCCTCGTAGGAGACCGGCGCACCGTCGAGATCGGTGCCGGTGACCCGGGCCCACGCCGCCCGGCCGGTCGCGAAGTTCTCGCCGGGCACCGACAGGCAGCCCTCCTGGTCGTCGTCCGGGTCGGGCATGACCTCCGGGATCCCGTCGGTCTCCAGCACCGGGTCGACCACGACACCGCGCCGCATCGTGCGCGTCCCCTCGTCGGGGCAGTCGAAGACGAACAGCCGCAGGTCCACTCCCACCTGGTTGGCCGCGAGCCCGACGCCGTTCGCCGCGGCCATCGTCTCGAACATGTCCTCGACCAGCGTCCGGATCGTGTCGTCGACCGTGCCGACGGGGCGGGTGGGGGTGTGGAGCACGGGGTCGCCGACCATGCGGATGCGCAGAACCGTCACCGGAGCAGCCTACGGTCGCCGCCGGGCGTGACCCGGCCGGGCGGTTTCGGTGTCGTCCGACCCGCCCTCCAGGCGCGTCGCAGCCCGGGACCGTCGGTCCCCTGTGGTTGAATCCGCACCGCGAATGACAGACGTGTCGTTCGTCGTCGCGGCGCCCGGGCGGGGCCGCCGCAGCACGAGATCGTCGTCCGCTCGAGGAGCGTGATGGAGTCCGCCGGGTCCCTGCCGGAACGCCGCGGAGCGCACCGGCGCACCGCTGCCGCGTCCCCCCGCGAGCTCGACCGTCGCGAACGCGAGATCCTCGCGTTCGAGGCCCAGTGGTGGAAGTACGCGGGCGCCAAGGAACAGGCGATCCGCGAGCTCTTCGACATGTCGGCCACCCGCTACTACCAGGTGCTGAACGCCCTGGTCGACAAGCCCGAGGCGCTGGCGGTGGACCCGCTGCTGGTCAAGCGTCTGCGCCGGCTGCGTTCCAGCAGGCAGCGCACCCGCGCCGCCCGTCGCCTCGGCCTCGAGCCCTGACAGCCAGGAGGTCACGATGACCGCACCCGCGTCCGGCGGGCAGTCACCGCTGAAGATCGCCGGTATCGCGCTGATCGGCGTCGGTGTGGTCGCCGCTGTCGTCGGCCTGATCGGCCTCACCGGCGGCGGTGAGGACGGCGGCAACCAGGCCGCGCCCCCGTCGGCGTCGGCCGAGCCGGCCCCGGTGCCGGCCCCCGCTCCGGGGGACGGCACCGGCGACGGCGCCACGCCCGGCACCGGTGGCACCCCCGCCCCGGGCACCCCCGGGGAGACCTCGCCGTTCACCCCCGGAGCGCCCGGCACGCCGGGCTCCCCGGGTACGACGGCGCGGGCCCGGCCGTCGCCGCGCCGCCCGCCGCGGGCTCCGGCTCCGCGGGCCAGGGCGGCTCCGGTTCCGCAGCCGGTGAGGGGTCCGCCGTCGCGGCCCGCCCGGTCGTGCGGATCTACAACAACTCGACCATCCGCGGTCTCGCCGAGAAGGCGGCCGGGGAGTTCCGCACCAACGGCTGGACCGTGTCCCAGGTGCAGAACTACTCCCAGGGCGTCATCCCGACCACGACCGTCTACTACCGGCAGGGCACCGGCGAGAAGGCCGCCGCCGAGGAGATCGCGAAGAAGTTCGGTATCCGTTCCGAGCCCCGCTTCGACGGCATTCAGGACGCGACGCCCGGCGTCATCGTGATCGTGACGCGGGACTTCTCCGCCGCCTGACGTTCCACACGCACGACGGCCCCGGACGCCTCCGCGTCCGGGGCCGTCGGCGTTCCGGGGCCGTCCGTGTGCCGGACTCAGCCGTCGCTGCGGCGACGGGCGTAGGCCTCCAGCTCGGCGACCTGCGCCGGGTCCAGCGACGCCCGCACCGTGCGGCGCGCCGTCGCCAGGTGCGCGGCGGTCACCTCGCCCGCGTCGAGGGACTCGCGCATCGCGGTCAGCGCGGACTCGCGCAGCAGCGCCGCGCAGTCCGCGGCCGAGTAACCGTCCAGTTCGGACGCGAGCGCGTCGAGGTCCACGTCGTCGGCCAGCGGCACGTCGCGGCCCGCCGCGCGCAGGATGTCCGCCCGCGCGGCGGCGTCCGGCGGCGGCACGAACACCAGCCGCTCCAGCCGGCCCGGCCGCAGCATCGCGGGGTCGATCAGCTCGGGCCGGTTCGTCGCCCCGACCACGACGACCTCGCGCAGCGGTGTCGCGCCGTCCAGCTCGGTCAGCAGCGCGGCGACGACGCGGTCGGCCACCCCGGCGTCGGTGGAGCCGCCGCGGCGCGGGGCGAGCGCGTCGACCTCGTCGAGGAAGATCAGTGCGGGGGCGGCCTCGGCCGCCCGGCGGAACAGCTCGCGGACCGCGCGCTCGGACTCGCCGACGTACTTGTCGAGCAGCTCGGCGCCCTTCACCGCGAACACGTTGAGGTCACCGGAGCCGGCGAGCGCACGCAGCAGGAACGTCTTGCCACCACCCGGCGGGCCGTAGAGCAGCACCCCGCGCGGGGCGTCGACCCCGAGCCGGGCGAACGAGTCCGGGTGGCGCAGCGGCCACAGCACGGCCTCGGTGAGGGCCGCCTTGACCTCGGTCATGTCACCGACGTCGTCGAGGGTGAGGCCGCCGCTGCCCAGCGTGCCGCCACCGGACAGCGAGATCGGGCGGACCGAGCCGACGGCGTCGAGCAGGTCGGACTGACGGACCTGCTCGGTGGGGTCGGAGCCGGTGCCGCGCAGCGCCGCGCCCACCGCGGCCTCCCGCCGGACCGCCGCGAGGTCGGCGACGACGAACCCCGGTGTGCGGGCGGCGACCGCGCCCAGGTCGACGTCGTCGGCCCGGGGTACGTCGGCCAGCAGCCGCTCCAGCAGCGCACGCCGGGTCGCGGCGTCGGGCAGACCGACCGACAGCTCGCGGTCGACCAGGTCCGGCGCCCGCAGCCGCGGGTCCAGGGCCTCCGGCTCGGCACTGGTGACGACGAGCGCGGGCCCGCCCGGCGCGGTCGCCGCGCGCAGCTCGTCGAGCACCAGCGTGGCCAGCGGCGGCGGATCGGTGGCGGGGAGCAGGGCGTGCGCATCGTGTACGAGCAGCACCGCGGGTGCGCCCGTGCCGGTCCCGCCGGTGCGGGCCTGCGAGATCGCCGCCCGGACCCGCTCGGCCGCGGCGGCCGGCTCGACGGCGGCGACCGCCGGGGCCACGAGCTCGACGCACCGGGCGCCCGCCGCCGCGGCCGCGCTGCGGACCAGTGTCGCCTTGCCCGCGCCCTCCGGCCCCGAGACGAGCACGCCGAGCCGGGCGTCGCCGCCGAGCCGGGTCAGCAGCTCCGGGCGGCGGAACATCAGCTCGAACCAGTCCAGCAGGCGGCGGGCGACGGCCTCGTTCGCGGCGAGGTCCTCCAGCGGCAGCACGGGCTCGGCGGATCCGGCCGGCGCGTCGGCCCCGGCCGGGGCTGACGCGGCTCCCGCGGCCCGCACGGCGGAGGGGGCGGTGGAGCCGCGCCCGGCCCCGCCCGGGCCGGGGACACCGGGCCCGGGCGCCGCCGGTCCCGCGAGGGCCGGGCCGCCGTTCCCGGGGACGCCGGAACCGGGGATGCGGAGCGCGCCGGCTGCGGCCGGGGCGGGGTCGCCGGTGTCGCGGCCGCCCTGCCAGCCCACGACCGTCGACGGCGTCACCGTGACCGGCCCCGCCGGGTCGGCGAGCGCGACGGTCAGCAGCTCCGAGGTCCACGTCCCGCCGACGGCCGCGGCCAGCGCACGGCGCACCGAGCGGACGTCGGCCCCGGCCGCCGGGGCGATGTCCTGCGGGAGCAGGGACACGGCGTCGCCGCGGACCAGGACCTTGCCCGTCAGGGCGAGCCGCAGTGTCGCCGGGGCGACCGTCGCGGTGGTCAGCGCGGACCCGACCAGGCGCACCTCGCGGGCCGCGGTGACCGACGCCGGCGCGACGACGACGGTCGCGCCGTCGGTCAGCCCGGCGTTGGACAGGGTGACGTCGTCGAAGCGGGCCTGACCGTGCGGATCGCCCCGCTCCCCGGCGACGGCGAGCGCCGCGGTGACCCGGGCCCCGGTGAGGGTCACCGCGTCCCAGGAGCGCAGGCCGAGCGCGGCGAGCACCTCGGGGTGCAGCCGGACGACGCCGCGGCGGGCGTCGGCGGCCGCGGGGGCCAGTCGGGCGACGAGCTCCAGCACGGGAGGTCCTCCGGGGGATCGGGTCAGCGACGGCGCAGGCCGAGGCGGCGGCCGGAACCGCGGGGCGCGGCGGCGACGCCCGGACCGCGCGGGTCGCGGACGGCACCGGTGTCGCGCATGCCGTCCCGGCGGGCCTCGCCCTCCGGGTCGAGCCGGCGCCGGACACCGCGGGCCACCGCACCGGCACGGCCGGCGACCCGGCGGCGCAGCGGCGGGCGCAGACCGAGCCGACGGGCGGACCGGGCCGCGCGGGCGACGGCGCGGCGCTGGCGGGTCGGCACGTCCCACGCCTCGGGGTGGTGCGACAGCCAGCGGTAGCGGTAGGCCGTCCAGGGCAGGAGCAGCAGGTAGACGAACCCGGCGACGGCGATCCCGAGGAACGGGATCGTGATCAGGATCGCGACGACCGCGGCCACCCCGACGAGCAGCCACCGGGTGGTGCGCGGGGAGACCCGGACCGTCTTGAGCGACAGCGTCGGGATGCGGCTGACCATGAGCCCGGCCGTGACCAGCGCCCACACCGCGACCAGCGGACGCTCCGACCACCAGCCCTGACCGAAGTGCAGCCACAGGTAGATCGGGATGCCCGCGGTCAGCGCGGCCGCGGGAGCCGGGACGCCGACGAAGAACTCCCGGGCGAACGGCGGGGCGCTGTCGTCGTCGATCAGGGTGTTGAAGCGTGCCAGGCGCAGCGCCATGCACACCGCGAACACCAGGGCCACCATCCAGCCGGCCCGGGTGCCCTCGAACGCCCAGATGTAGATGACCAGGGCGGGGGCGACACCGAAGGACACGAGGTCGGCCAGCGAGTCGAGCTCGGCGCCGATCCGGCTGGAGGCGTCGAGCAGCCGGGCCAGGCCGCCGTCGAGGGCGTCGCAGAGCGCGGCCACCAGGACGGCGATGATCGCGAAGTCGAAGCGCGACTGGAGCGCGAAGTAGACCGCCGTCAGGCCGGCACAGAGGTTGAGGACGGTGACCGCGTTCGGCAGCAGCCGCACGCCGGCGGGATAACCGCCGGCGGGGCGGGACATCCCCACGACCTCAGCGCTCCGCCGGCCCGGCCACCAGGCCGAGCACGGTCTCCCCGCCCACGGTCCGCTGGCCGGGGCGGACCAGCGCGGTCGTCCCGGGCGGGAGGTAGGTGTCCACGCGCGAGCCGAACCGGATGAGGCCGAACCGCTCGCCCGCGGCGACCTCGTCGCCGTCGCGCAGGGCGCAGACGATCCGGCGGGCCAGCAGGCCGGCGATCTGCACGACCCCGACCCCGACGCCGTCGGCGCGGACCACGGTGATCGCGTTGCGCTCGTTGTCCTCGCTCGCCTTGTCCAGGTCCGCGGACAGGAACGTGCCGGGCGAGTACTGGACCCGCGCGACGCGGCCGTGCACCGGGACCCACTGGACGTGCACGTCCAGCACGGTCAGGAAGATCGAGACCCGGGTGTGCGGGACGCGCGGCAGGTCGAGCTCGGCGGGCGGGACCGTCTCGGTCACGGTGGCGACCGCGCCGTCGGCGGGGGCCAGCACCGCGTCGGTGCGCAGCGGCGGGGTCCGGACGGGGTCACGGAAGAACAGCGCGGTGGCCGCGGTGGCGAGCAGGCCCGGCAGGGTGCCTCGGCCGGTGAGGGCGCGCACCCCCGCCGCGGCGAGCGCCACACCGGCGACGATCGGACGCCCGCCCGGGTGCATCGGGGGGATCGCGTCCCGGACCAGTCGGGAGATGTGGGTCGGGGAGGTCCCGGTTCCTTCGGCCATGGTGGGTCGTCGGCTCCTGATGCTCCGGTGGGGGATCACCAACGCTACGCGGGCGCCGCGGACGGCTGTCCGGCGGGACGACCGGGACACGCCGAGGATCCGGGGGTCCCCGCGCCGAGACGGGACCGGTGGCACGATCGTCGGTTCGTGCCCGGAGCCGGCCGCACGCGGTGCGCGACCCCGCGGGCCGGTCGGGGGCAGAAAAAGGGCCGGGGCCGTCGTCCCCCGAGACGACGACCCCGGCCTTGGAACCGCTCGTCCGCTCCCCAGCGACGGGCGGTGGGTCTTGTGCTGTAAAGGGTCTACCCCTCCACACCAGAAAGTATTCCTCTCCGACGACCGGCAGTCCAGATCACGACGGATGTCCGCCGTGATCTACCTCTTTCGGCCGAACGGACACCCCCTAGGACGTCGCCCGCGGTGAGATCGTTGCCCCGACGGCCGATGACATAGCTCACACTTTCGGCGCAGCCGCACGTCCGCGCGAGTGGTGGGCCCGTCGCACAGCGCGATCCCGCTCGCAGCACCCGGACGCCCGTTCCGGTCCGCCCGGCTCCGCGGGTCACCGCCCGGCGCGCCGGGCCGCGGCCACCGGACACCGGGTCACGGGGCGTCGAGCAGCCAGACCGCGACCTGCTCGCCGTCGGCGACGGAGGTGGTGTCGGCGGGCAGGTCGATCAGGCAGTCGGCCCGGGCGAGCGCCGCGATCAGGTGCGACCCGGTGGACCCCACCTCGGACACGGTCCCGGCGGCGGCGTCGAGCAGGCCGCGCCGGAACTGGCGGCGCCCCGCGGGCGAGGCCAGCGCACCGGACAGCCGGGCGGTCACCACCGGCCGCGCCGGTGCGGGGTGCCCGGCCGCCGCCCGGAGCGCGGGCCGGACGAACACCTCGAACGAGACCTGGGAGCTCACCGGGTTCCCGGGCAGGGTGACGGTGGCGACCCCGGTCCCGCCCAGCTCGAGCCGGCCGCAGCCCTGCGGACCGCCGGGCTGCATCGCGACCTTGCCGAACTCCACGCCGTGGCCGGTCATGGCGTCCTTGACGACCTCGTAGGCGCCGGCGCTCACGCCGCCGGAGGTGAGGACGAGGTCCACGCCGTCGCCGACCTTCTCCGCGAGCACCGCGCGGAACCGCTCGACGTCGTCGGGGACGAAGGACAGCTGCTCGGCCGTCGCCCCGGCCTCCCGGACCGCGACGGCGAGCATCGTGCCGTTGGACTCGTAGATCTGCCCGGGCTCCAGCGTGCCGCCCGGGGCGACGAGCTCCGAGCCGGTGGACAGCACGAGCACGTGCGGGCGACGGCGGACCGGCAGCTCCGCCCGGCCCACGGCGGCGGCGAGCCCGATCTGGGGCGCGGCCAGCACCGTCCCGGCCCGCAGCACGACGGCGCCCGACGCGGCGTCCTCACCGGCCCGGCGGACGAACGCGCCCGGCTGCGGGGCCTCGTGGATCCGGACGCGGTCGAGCCCGCCACCGGGACCGGCGTCGGTCTGCTCGACCGGCACGATCGCGTCCGCGCCCTCGGGCACGGGGGCGCCCGTCATGATCCTGGCCACCGTGCCCGGCGCCAGCGCGGGGACGTCGGTGCGCCCGGCCGGGATGTCGGCCGCGACCGGGAGCTCCACCGGCGAGGCAGCCGAGGCGCCGGCGAGGTCGGCCGCACGGACCGCGTAACCGTCCATCGCGGAGTTGTCGAAGGGCGGCAGCGCGACGCCCGCCGTCAGGTCCTCGGCCAGCACCCGGCCGCTCGCGGCGGCCAGCGCGACCGGCTCGGTCCCGGTCGGCGGCAGCAGGGCCGCGACCGCGGCGGCGTGCTCGGAGACGGTGCGCGGACCGGCCTGCGACCAGGTGCTCATGGCCCCATCCTGCCCGCCGTCGCGGACGGCCCGCAGCCCGGCGGGGTCCGCTTGCACTCACCACGGGCGAGTGCTAGAAACGGGCTCAGCATCCACTGGCACTCGTGTCCGTGGAGTGCCAAGGTCGGGTCGGTGAGTCCGGCGCAGGGTTGCCGGGCGTCCGTCGCGGGCACCGCATCCGATCACTCGACTCACCTCTATCGGAGGGCAACACCCCCATGGCGAAGCAGATCGCGTTCGACGAGGAGGCCCGTCGGGGCCTCGAGCGGGGCATGAACACCCTCGCCGACGCCGTCAAGGTGACGCTGGGCCCGAAGGGCCGCAACGTCGTGCTCGAGAAGAAGTGGGGCGCGCCGACCATCACCAACGACGGTGTGTCGATCGCCAAGGAGATCGAGCTCGAGGACTCCTGGGAGAAGATCGGCGCCGAGCTGGTGAAGGAGGTCGCCAAGAAGACCGACGACATCGCGGGCGACGGCACCACCACCGCCACCGTGCTGGCCCAGGCGCTGGTCCGTGAGGGCCTGCGCAACGTGGCCGCCGGCGCGAACCCGATGTCGCTCAAGCGCGGCATCGAGAAGGCCACCGAGGCCGTCTCCCAGGCGCTGCTGAAGTCGGCCAAGGAGATCGAGACCAAGGAGCAGATCGCTGCCACGGCCTCCATCTCGGCCGCCGACCCGCAGATCGGTGAGCTCATCGCCGAGGCGATGGACAAGGTCGGCAAGGAAGGCGTCATCACGGTCGAGGAGTCGCAGACCTTCGGGCTCGAGCTCGAGCTCACCGAGGGCATGCGCTTCGACAAGGGCTACATCTCGCCCTACTTCGTGACCGACGCCGAGCGCATGGAGGTCGAGCTGGAGGACCCGTACGTCCTCCTCGTCTCCTCCAAGATCTCGACCGTCAAGGACCTGCTCCCGCTGCTGGAGAAGGTCATGCAGTCGGGCAAGCCGCTCGCCATCATCGCCGAGGACGTCGAGGGCGAGGCCCTGGCCACCCTGGTCGTCAACAAGATCCGTGGCACCTTCAAGTCCGTCGCCGTCAAGGCCCCGGGCTTCGGTGACCGCCGCGAGGCGATGCTGGCCGACATGGCCATCCTGACCGGTGGCGAGGTCATCTCGGAGAAGGTCGGCCTCAAGCTCGACACCGCCGACCTGTCCCTGCTGGGCACCGCCCGCAAGGTCGTCGTGACCAAGGACGAGACCACCATCGTCGACGGCGCCGGTGACGCCGACCAGATCGCCGGCCGGGTCAACCAGATCCGCGCCGAGATCGACCGCACCGACTCCGACTACGACCGCGAGAAGCTCCAGGAGCGCCTCGCCAAGCTGGCCGGCGGCGTCGCCGTCATCAAGGCCGGCGCGGCCACCGAGGTCGAGCTCAAGGAGCGCAAGCACCGCATCGAGGACGCCGTCCGCAACGCGAAGGCGGCCGTCGAGGAGGGCATCGTCGCCGGCGGCGGCGTGGCGCTCATCCAGGCCGGTGCCGGCCTGTTCGAGGGCCTCGGCCTGGACGGTGACGAGGCCACCGGCGCGAACATCGTCAAGGTCGCGCTGGAGGCCCCGCTCAAGCAGATCGCGGTCAACGCCGGCCTCGAGGGCGGCGTCGTCGCGGAGAAGGTCCGCAACCTGCCCACCGGTGAGGGCCTCGACGCCGCCACCGGCGAGTACAAGGACCTCATCAAGGCCGGGATCATCGACCCCGCCAAGGTGACCCGCTCGGCGCTGCAGAACGCGGCCTCGATCGCGGCCCTGTTCCTCACCACCGAGGCGGTCATCGCCGACAAGCCGGAGAAGGGCGGCGGCGCCCCCGCCGACCCGACCGGTGGCATGGGCGGCATGGACTTCTGATCGGTCCTGCCTCACCAGGCACACAGCACCACCCCGCGGGGGCGGTACCGGTTCGCCGGTGCCGCCCCCGCGGCGCGTCCGGGGGCCGCCGTCACCCCAGGGCGACGACGGCCGCGCGGGCCCGCTCCCGCAGCGCCGTCACCAGCTCCGGCGGGTCCAGCACCCGCACGTCCGGCAGCAGCGGCCACAGCGCCCGCCCGGCGTGGAAGAGGTCCCCGAACGCGGCGACGACCTCGGTCGTCCCGTCCCGTGTCCGCTCCTCGTCCACGGTGACGGCCGACAGCGCGTCGCGGCGGTCGGCGGGCAGCACGAGGTGGACCCGGATCCCGGGCCGCCGCGCCCGGAAGTCCTCCCGGCGGCGCAACCACAGCTCCTCCAGGTCGACGCCCTCGGGCCGGTGCGCGGGCTCGGCCAGCGGCTCGGCCTCCTCGATCCGCGACACCCGGTAGGTGCGGTCGTCCCCGTCGCGCAGCGCCAACAGGTACCAGCGCCCCGACGCCTGGACCAGCCCGACCGGGTCGACGACGCGTTCGGCGGCGGGCCCGGGCTGCGCGCCCGGCCGGGTCCCGGTCCGGTAGCGGATGCGGAGCCGGACCCCGCCGAACACCGCGCGCTGGACGGCGGTGAGCACGTCGGTGGTCGCGCCGTCGTCGGTGTCGCGCAGCCAGCCACCACGCCGGACCAGCACCCGTCCGGCGGCGTCGGTGGCCTGTTCCCGGGCGGCGTCCGGCAGCGCGGCGACGATCTTGCGCATGGCCGAGGCGAACTCCGGCCCCAGCCCGAGCGCGCCGGGCGTCGACGTCGCGCCGGAGCCGAGCAGCGCGACCGCCTCCCCCGGGGTCAGACCGGTGAGGTCGGTGGTGAAGCCCGGCAGCAGTGCGAAGCCGCCGTGCCTGCCGCGTTCGGCGTAGACCGGGATGCCCGCGGCCGACAGCGCCTCGACGTCGCGCAGCACGGTGCGCTCGGAGACCTCCAGCTCGCGCGCGAGCACGGCGGCGGTGGTCCGGCCGCGGTGGCGCAGCAGGAGCACGAGGGACAGGAGCCGGTCGGCGCGCACGTCCCGGAGAATGTCATGGAATCACGACAGGAGATGTCAGGTATCGCGGGCACGCTGGCGCCCATGACGAACCCGACGCTCACCACCGATCCCCGCCCCGCCTACCTGGCCGCCCTCGACTGGGTCGCCCGTCTCGCCCGGGCCGTGCCCGCCGACCGGATGGCCGACCCCACCCCCTGCGACGACTTCGACGTCCGCACCCTGCTCGCGCACCTGGTCACGACACTGCGCAGACCGGCGGCGCTCGCCGCCGGCACCGACCCGATGGCCGCCCCGCTGGTCAGCGACGACGTCCTCGACGACCCGGCGTCGGCCTACGTCGACGAGGCGGCGGCGCTGCAGGCCGTCTGGTCCGGCCCGGACGGCGAGGCACTGCTCGACCGGGTCGCGCGGCTGCCGTTCGGCGAGGTCCCGGCGCGGGCCGCGCTGGCCGTGTACCTGAACGAGACGCTGGTGCACGGGTGGGACCTGGCCGTCGCCACCGGGCAGGACCCGGAGGCCGACCGGGAGCTGGCGACGACGGCGCTCGCCACCGCCCACGCGTATCTGCCCGCCGAGCGGCGTGGCGGCCCGGTGCCGTTCGGCCCGGTCGTGGAGCACCGCCCGGAGGCGGGGCTGACCGAGCGGCTGGCGAACTGGTCGGGCCGGGTGTCGACGGGCTGGGTGGGCTGACGGGCCGGGCGGACCGGGCGGACCGACGGGCTCCGGTGTCGCGGCTCCCCCTCGTGAGCCGCGACGCCGGAGCCCCGCCCGCCCCACCGGCTCAGGCGGCCGGTGCGATCAGCCAGGCGGCGAGGTAGACCAGTGCCGCCGCGCCACCGGTGACCAGGGTCAGGACGAGGACCGCGATGCGCAGCAGCGCGGCGTCCGCACCCAGGTCGGCGGCCAGACCGCCGCAGACACCACCGAGCATCCGGTCGGTCCTGCTGCGCCGGAGCCGGAACGCGGCGACGCGGTCGCCGATCCCCTGCGCCGTCGTCCGGGTCCCGGCGCCGCCGTACGGCGTGCCCGCGGTGTGCGGCGCCCCCGTCGTGTAGGGCGCCCCGGTGCCCGGACCGGGGTGGGCGGCCCCGGGGTCCGCAGCGGCGGCCGGGCCCGCGTCGGAGGGACCGGTGCCGGTGGGCGGGACCTCGGGTCCCGCGGTGCCGGCGCCCGCGGTACCGGCGCCTTCCGGCATGCCGGAGGTGGCGGCGCCGAGCGGTCCGGGGTCGGTCGCGTCGGAGCCGGTGGCCGCCGCGGCGACCGGCACCCGGTCGGTCACCGCGGCGTCGTCGGCTCCGGTCGAGGCGTCGTGGACGTCGGTCCCGGTGGGTGCCGTACCGGTCGTGCTCGCGTTGTTCTCCATGGCTCCAGGCTGTCGCCCCGGCGCGCGCCGGGACTCGGGACGAGCCCGGAGACCGACCCGGAACCGGGACCGCCCCGTCTCAGGGGCACGCCCCGCGCGTCCCGGGGTCGCGGCGCCGCTCAGCCCGGCGGACGGGGCCCGGGCGGGGGGCGGCCGGGCGGCGGCTCGACCGGGCCGCGCTGCTCCGGCGGGGCCGCGGACGGCGGGCCCGGCCGGTGCGGCGGGTCGGGCACCTGCCGGTCCCGCATGCGCACCACCCGGCCGAGCACCAGCGCGACGACGACCGACAGGACCAGCCACGCCCCGATCCCGACGAGGATCCACAGGGCGGTCGACATGTGCCCTCCCCGGCCGTCGCGGACCGCACCAGTGTGCCCGTGATCGGCGCCGTACGGAGGCCCCCGATCCGGGGGGCGGGCTCAGCCGGCGTCGGGCAGGGCGGGGCCGAGGAGGTCGTCGGCGTCGACGATCCGGTAGGCGTAGCCCTGCTCGGCGAGGAAGCGCTGCCGGTGCGCGGCGTAGTCGGTGTCCACGGTGTCGCGGGACACCACCGAGTAGAAGTGCGCCTGGCGGCCGTCGTTCTTCGGGCGCAGCAGGCGCCCGAGCCGCTGGGCCTCCTCCTGCCGGGACCCGAACGTGCCGCTGACCTGCACCGCGATCGTCGCCTCGGGCAGGTCGATGGAGAAGTTCGCGACCTTGGAGACCACGAGGGTGTCGATCTCGCCGCGGCGGAACGCGTCGAACAGCTTCTCCCGCTCCTTGTTGCGGGTCGAGCCCTGGATCACCGGGGCACCGAGCTTCTCCCCCAGCGCGTCGAGCTGCTCGAGATAGGCCCCGATGACCAGCGTCTGCTCGCCCTTGTGCCGGTCCAGGATCGCCTGCACGACGTTGAGCTTGGTGTTCGCCGTCGACGCCGTCCGGTAGCGCTCCTCGGAGTCCGCCGTCGCGTAGGACATGCGCTCGGCGTCGGTCAGCGTCACCCGCACCTCGATGCACTCGGCGGGCGCGATCCAGCCCTGCGCCTCGATGTCGCGCCACGGGGCGTCGTAGCGCTTCGGGCCGATCAGGGAGAACACGTCGCCCTCGCGGCCGTCCTCGCGGACCAGGGTCGCGGTGAGGCCGAGCCTGCGGCGGGACTGCAGGTCCGCCGTCATCCGGAAGACCGGCGCAGGGAGGAGGTGCACCTCGTCGTAGACGACCAGGCCCCAGTCTCGGGAGTCGAACAGCTCCAGGTGCTTGTACTCGCCCTTGGTCTTGCGGGTGACGACCTGGTACGTGGCGATGGTGACCGGGCGGATCTCCTTCTTCTCGCCCGAGTACTCGCCGATCTCCTCCTCGGTCAGCGAGGTCCGCGCGATCAGCTCGCGCTTCCACTGCCGCCCGGAGACGGTGTTGGTCACCAGGATCAGGGTCGTCGCGCCCGCCTTGGCCATCGCGGCCGCACCGACGAGGGTCTTGCCCGCGCCGCAGGGCAGCACGACCACCCCGGAGCCGCCCTCCCAGAACCCGTCGACCGCGTGGCGCTGGTAGTCCCGCAGCGTCCAGCCGTCCTGCTCCAGCTCGATGGGGTGGGCCTCGCCGTCGACGTACCCGGCGAGGTCCTCGGCGGGCCAGCCGACCTTGAGCAGCGCCTGCTTGAGGTGCCCGCGCTCGGACGGGTGCACGACGACGGTGTCGTCGTCCAGCCGCGCGCCCAGCATCGGGCTGATCTTCTTCTGCCGGAGGATCTCCTCCAGCACGGCGCGGTCCAGCGCGGTGAGGACGAGGCCGTGCGCGGGGTGGTGGGACAGCTGCAGCCGGCCGTAGCGCCCCATCGTGTCGACGACGTCGACCAGCAGCGGCTGCGGGACCGGGTAGCGGGCCCAGCGGACCAGCGCGTCGACGACCTGCTCGGCGTCGTGCCCGGCCGCGCGCGCGTTCCAGAGGGCCAGCGGGGTGACCCGGTAGGTGTGGACGTGCTCGGGTGCCCGCTCCAGCTCGGCGAAGGGCGCGATGGCCGCACGGGCCGCCGCGGAGTCGGGGTGGTCCACCTCGAGCAGCAGCGTCTTGTCGGACTGGACGATCAGGGGGCCGTCGGTCACGGAACGAATCCTCTCGAGGCCGGGGAACGGAGCTGTGCGGGTCCGCCGGACGCCGAGCGGAGACGAGCGGTCGGCGTGTGTCACGTCACGTGACCATGAGGCAACCGGCCCTACGCCACTCGGGAGACGAGGGTTCCGGGGGCTAGACTCGGCAGCCGTCCGTCACGCACAGACGGGACCCGGCACGATCATATCCGTCCGACCCCCCCGGGACGCGGCAACCGCCGCCCCGTGTCGGTCGTGGTGTGGTCGAGCGGTTCCCGTCGTGACCCCGAAAGGCGCACCGGACCAGCTGATGCTCCCCGACCTCGTGCCCGCCGCGCCGCCCGTCCCCGGACCGGAGACCGACAGGGAGATCTCGCCGTGACCACCGTGACCAGCACGGAACGCCCGAGCACGTGGTCGGAGCGACTCGACCCGCGGAACTGGAGCCTGGTCGCCAAGCTGGCGGTCGTCGGTCTGGTGCCCACGGTCCTCGCCCTGTCCATCGGCGCCGTCCGCGTCGTCGACCAGGCCAACGTGGCCGAGGAGCTCGGCCGCGGCAGCGGCCTGGTCGACGTGCACCGCCAGATCGAGACGCTGACCGGCGCACTGCAGACCGAGCGCGACGCCGCGGTCCGCTTCGTGGCGGGCAACCGGCTCGGTGACCGGGCCGCCGTCGACCGGGCGCAGGCCACGACCGACCAGGCGCTGCAGGCCACCACGGCGGGGCTCGACACCGCCGAGCAGCAGGCCCCCGACCTGGCCACGGCCCGCCGGCAGGCGGACACCACGCTGGGCCAGCTGCCGGTCATCCGGTCGCAGGTCGCCGAGGGCCGACCGCGGCCGCCGACCTCACCGGCCGCTACACCGCGGTCGTCCAGCGCACGCTGGGGCTGGACCGGGCGCTGGTGGGGCGGCTGCAGACCGCCGACACCGCCGGCCTGACCACGGCGATCGCCGCCGGGTCGAGCGCCCGCGAGGCCCTGCAGCTCGAGCGCACCGTGATCGGTGGCGCGCTCGCCGCGGGGACGCTGGAGGAGCAGCAGCGCGCACAGGCCACCGGGGCCGAGGCCTCGTTCCAGGCCGCGGCCGGTGACTTCCAGTCGTCGCTGACGCCGGAGCAGGCCGAGTCCTTCGGGAACTTCGGTGCGGGCCAGGCGAACGGCGAGCGCAACGCGCTGCGTGACCAGGCACTCTCGGTCCCGCCGGGGGTCGCGCCGCCGGTCGACCCGAACGCGTGGAACGCCGCCGTCGACCGGTCCGTCGCAGCGGTGGACCAGTCCACCGGCGCCGCCGAGCAGGCGTTCGTCGACGGCCGGGCCGCGGCCGCCGAGCAGGCGGGCAACACCGCGGGCCTCAACTCCGTGCTGCTGATGCTCACGATCCTACTGACCGCGGGCATCATCCTGCTGCTGGGCCGTCAGATGGTCCGTTCGCTGCGCCTGCTGCGCAGCTCGGCGCTCGAGGTCGCGGAGCAGAGGCTGCCCGCGGCGGTGCAGAGCATGCGGTCCGGGCAGGCACCGAACGCACTCGTCGAGCCGGTCCCGCTGGACAGCCGCGACGAGATCGGCCAGGTGGCGCGGGCCTTCGACGCCGTGCACGGCCAGGCGATCCGCCTCGCCGCCGACCAGGCCGCGCTGCAGCAGAACGTCAACTCGATGTTCGTCAACCTCTCCCGCCGTTCGCAGGCGCTCGTCGAGCGCCAGCTGCAGCTGATCGAACAGCTGGAGAGCAACGAGCAGGACCCGGACCAGCTGTCGAACCTGTTCCAGCTGGACCACCTCGCGACACGTATGCGCCGCAACAGCGAGAACCTGCTGGTCCTCGCGGGCACCGACCTGGCGAAGCGGAACGTTGCGCCGGTGCAGGTCGTCGACGTCCTGCGGGCCGCCGTGTCGGAGGTCGAGCAGTACCAGCGGGTCGTCGTGCAGACCCCGCCGAACGCGACGATCGCCGGTCGCGCCGCGAACGACCTCGTCCACCTGCTCGCCGAGCTGCTGGACAACGCGACGAACTTCTCGCCGCCGGACTCGCAGGTCGTCATGTCGACGACCCGCACCGCCGACGAGTCGCTGCTGATCGAGATCTCCGACCGCGGTGTCGGCATGACCGACTCCGAGCTGGTCGACGCCAACCAGCGTCTGTCCGGCCCGGCCGAGGTCGACGTGTCGGCCTCCCGGCGGATGGGCCTGTTCGTGGTCGGCCGGCTGGCCGCACGGCACCGCGTCGGCGTCCGGCTCGCCTCGGCCGCGGTCGGCGGCGGCTCGGGTGGGCTGAGCGCCTCGGTGACCGTCCCGCCGCAGCTGGTGCCCTCCGCGCAGCTGCCCGAACAGCGCCGCGACGGCGACCCGGGCAGCTGGGGCGGCGTGCCGCCCCAGGGTGGCGAGCAGCAGGCCCCGCAGCCGGCCCCGGCGCTGACCGGCGGCGGAGCGCCCGACGGGCCCCGGCCGGACTCCCCGGTCGCGGTGAACGGGAACGGTCGCGGAGGGTCGCTGCCGTCGATGGTCGCGGGCTCCGACGGCCCGATGACCCCGACCTTCGAGACCGGCACGCCCTCGTCCACGACCGCGCGCAACGGTTCGGCCTCGAGCCTGCCGACGCGCCGTCCGGGGTCGTCGCTGACGAAGAACGCGGCCCCCGGCGACGCCGGCGGGCAGACCGCCGACGGGTCGGCCCCGACCCTCAACGGGTCCGCCCCACAGGGTCTGTCGGCCTTCGCGCCGTCGCAGGACGGCGCACACGACGGGCGGACCCCGGCCGACGTCTTCACCCCGGCCGACGAGGCCGGCTCCGGTCCCGCCGACGGCGACGCCCCGCACGGCGCCGAGGCGTTCCGGGGCACCGGCCCGGCCCCGTCCGGCGACGGTGACGGCCCGTCCGACGACACGGGCACCGGCGCCGGATCCCTCACGGACACCGAGGACACCGAGGCCGCGGTCCCCGCCGAGGGAACCGACCACACCGACACCGACGGTGACGCGGACCGCTCCGGCGGCACCGCAGCCCGTCGGCCGCCGCCGCGCTCGGGCTGGCGGGTGCCGCTGCGGCGGCCGCCGCGGCCCGGGCCCGCGCCGACCGCGACATGGACGACACCGTCGTCCTGGACCGGGCGATCGGTGACGGCCCCGAGGACCACGGGCGGACCCCGGCCGACGACGAGGGCGCCGGGGAGACCGACGCCGTCACCGAGGCCGGTCCGGACGGGACCGACCCGGACACCGACGGCTCCGTGGACTCCCGCGCCACCGACGGGGACACCGACCGGGACGCCGACCGGAACACCGAGGGGACCGCCCCGGAGGAGACACCGCTCGCGGCCCGGACGAACGGCATCGCGCCGTTCCCTCCGGCCCCGGGCGACCGCACCGACGCCCGCAGGACCGACGGTCACGCCCACGACGGGACCGGAGCCGCGGACGCGGCAGGCACCGACGTGAGCGCCCCGTCCGGCCACACCCCGTCCGACGACACCGACGTCGACGCCACCGGGGTCGACGCCACCGGGGTCGACGCCACCGGGGTCGACGCCACCGGGGTCGACGCCACCGGGGCGGGCAGCACCGCGACCGACCCCGCCGAGGACGACACCACCGGCACGGCCGCGTCCGCGGACGCCCCCGGGACCGGCGCCGACGGCGACCGTCCCGCGGACACCGCGTCCGTGGACGGCGCAGCCGCGGACAACGGCTCCGGGGAAACCGGATCCGGGGACGGCGGCTCCGCCGGTACCGAACCCGAGACCGCGGCACTCCCGACGATCCGCCCGTCCGGCCGTACACCGATGGGCGGGCCGCTCCCGGCCCGCACCAACGGGTCCCGTCCCTCCCCGTCGCGACGCCCGGTCATGCCGGCCCGCGGCGCCGGACCGGCGCTGCCCACCCGTGGGCCCGGCCGCCAGGGCCCGCCCCCGGCACCGGCCCGCGGACCGCAGCAGCCCGCGCCCCAGCAGGCGCAGCCGGTCCAGCAGGCGCAGCACCCGGAGGCTCCGCAGGAGCGTCCGGTGCAGCAGGCGCCGGGCAGGCAGGCGCCCGCACCGCTGCCGAAGCGGGAGGGTGGCCGGGCCGCGGGCCCGGCGGGCCTGGCCGCGAACGCCGCCGGTTCCTCGCAGGACGCGCTGTTCGCACCGAAGGTGCCCGTCGAGGGCGACCGGGGTCAGCTCCGGCGCCCCGGGGCGGTCGAGTCGGCCCGGGCCCAGACCGGGTTCGACATGGGTCAGACCACCCCGATCTTCGACGACATCGCCTCGGCCTGGTTCCGCTCGAACCGCTCGGTGCCGGTCCGCTGGCAGGACGGCGCCGGCCCGAACGACGGCGCCCCGGCGCCCCCGGCGGGCTTCGCCTCCCCCGCCGACGACGTCTGGCGGCAGGCCCGCGAGGCCACCGACGGCGACGAGTCGGAGACCGCCGGTGACGACCTGACGACCGCCGGACTGCCCAAGCGACGCCCGCGGGCGCGACTGCTCCCGGGCAGTGCGGCAGGATCGACCGTGCTCAGCCCCGCTCCGGCGGAGCCGAGGGACGCCGAGAGCGTCCGTGGCCGTCTCGCCAGCTACCAGCAGGGCGTGCGTCAGGGCCGGGAGAGCGCCTCCGGTGTCCGCCGCAACGCACTGGCCGGCACGACGGACACGGTCGACGGCGACTCCGAGCAGCACGACCCGCAGGACCAGCACGACCGGCAGGGCACCCGTGCCCCGCAGGACACCACCGCGACCGGCACCCCCGAGCCCGCCGCGGACCGACCGAACTCGTCCGACCCCGAGGAGAACCAGTGAGGGCACCGCAGGCACAGCCGAGCCAGAGCCGTTTCGGCTGGCTGGTCACCAACTTCGCGGAGCGCGTCCCGGGTGTCGCGCACGCCATCGTGGTGTCGACCGACGGGCTGCTGCTGACCGCATCCGACCGGCTGCCGCGCGACCGGGCCGACCAGCTCGCCGCCGTCGCATCCGGTCTGGTCAGCCTGACCCAGGGCGCCGCGCGCTGCTTCGACGCCGGTGGCGTCGTGCAGACCGTCGTCGAGATGGACCGCGGGATCGTGCTGCTCATGTCGATCAGCGACGGCTCCTGCCTGGCCGTGCTCGCCTCGCCGAGCTGCGACATCGGCCTCGTCGGCTACGAGATGACGCTGCTGGTCGACCGGGTCGGCCAGCTGCTCACCCCGGAGCTGCGCGCCGAGCTGCAGGGTTCGTTCGGGCCCTGAGGCCGCGACTCCGGACCCCCAGGACGCGTTACCGTCATGCACCCCATCCCAGGATCGACCAGAGCGGGTGAGATCCGATGACCCAGGACCCGGGCGGACACGGCCCCGAGCCGACGTTCGCCGACGTCATGAACGGGTTCAGCCTGGACTCCAAGCGCAAGCCGAAGAGGCGCCGATGGGGGCGCAACCGTCCGGAGGACGACGTCGAGCCGGAGGTCGCCGCCCCCGGGCGCCCGGTCCCGCCGCCGAACCCGGCCGAGGTGACCGGCCCCATCGGCGGATCGGCGGCCTACGGGCTGCCGCCCACCCCGGCCGAGCTGGAGGCCCAGCGGACCGGTGACCGGCCGGACCGGCCGTCGCCGTCGCCGGCACAGAACACGGGGCCCGGCCCCGCGCACGACCCAGTGGCAGCGCCGCCGCCGGTGCCCCCGTCCGCGGGTGGCGCCGCCTTCGTCCGGCCCTACGCCTGGACGCGGGGACGGACCAAGTCGGGCTACGAGCTGGCCGTCGAGACCCTGGTCTCGGTCAGCAACCGGGCCCGCAGCCAGCTGGAACGGCTGCCGATGGAGCACCGCTCCGTCGCCGACCTGCTGCTCGAGCAGACCCGCTCGGTGGCCGAGGTCGCGGCGCTGCTGTCGCTCCCCCTGGGCGTGGCCCGGGTGCTGCTCGGGGACATGGCCTCGAACGGCACGGTGACCGTTCACCAGACCGCGAGCACCCCCGGCAACGCGCCGGACCTCGCGCTGATGGAAAGGGTGTTGAGTGGACTCCGTCGGCTCTAGGCCACAGCCGCCCCAGCCCGCGGCCGGGATGGCCCGTGCCGCGACGATGTCGGCCAAGATCGTGGTGGCCGGTGGGTTCGGCGTCGGGAAGACCACCTTCGTCGGATCGGTCTCGGAGATCATGCCGCTGACCACCGAGGCGGTGATGACCGAGGCGAGCGCGTCGCACGACGACCTCTCCGCCACCCCCAACAAGCGGTCCACGACCGTCGCGATGGACTTCGGTCGCGTCTCCCTGGACGCCGACCTGGTGCTCTACCTGTTCGGGACGCCGGGCCAGCAGCGGTTCTGGTTCATGTGGGACGACCTGGTCCGCGGCGCGATCGGCGCCGTCGTCCTCGTCGACACCCGGCGCCTGGCCGACTCCTTCGCCGCGATCGACTTCTTCGAGGACCGTGGCCTGCCCTACGTCGTCGGGGTCAACGCCTTCGACGGGCAGCTGCAGCACACCCTCGACGACGTGCGCGAGGCGATGTCGATCGACCCGGCCGTCCCGATGGTCGTGTGCGACGCCCGGCACCGGCAGTCGACCAAGGAGACCCTGATCGCGCTGGTGCAGCACGCGATGCACCAGCGGATGGCCGCCGGCGCGCGCTGACCCGTACCCGACCCGACCCGGACACCGCGGCGGCGCAGGCACATCGTGTGCCGGCGCCGCTGCGGTACCGCGTCCGGGGCTAGTCGCGTCCGGCCGGTTGCTCCGATCCGGCGTCCACCGGCGCGATCGAGGTGATGCGGTGCAGCTGGATGCGGCGCAGCTCGCCGTCGAGCGCGTCACGGCCCTCGACGTACCCGCCGCCCACCGAGACCGGCGCGAGCACCCGGTCCCCGGCGACGCCGTGCGCGTCGACGTAGCCGATCCACACGGTCCGGCCCTCGCGCACCGCCTCCTGCAGCGAGGCCAGGTTCCCGGTCGCGCCGGTGAGTTCACGCCGCCCGGCGACGCTGTCGCGTACCCCGGCCAGGCGGTCCCCCGCCCGCAGCCGCTCGACGAGTTCCTCGGCCCGGTTCGTCGGGGACCGGTCGACGACCCGGCCGGCGTCCCGGGTGCCGCGACGCAGCCGCGGCTCGGTGCGCCGCCCCTTCGGCCCGAGGTCGACGACGGCGCCGACCGCGTCCTCCGCGGCCGGGCTGAAGCCGGCCGCCCGCAGCCCGTCGAGCACCTCGGCCAGCGGCAGCGAGCTGACCACGACGGTCGGGGCGATCCGGCGCAGCCCCAGCTCCTCGGCCGCGGAGTGCGCGAGCACCTCGGACAGGAGCACCTCGTCGTCGGAGCGCAGGAAGCAGCTGACCGCGCCGCCGCGCAGCCTGCCGTGCCGGCGGGCGACGTCGTCCACGAGGTAGGTCAGGGTCTGTGGGACCGGGGTGCGGGAACGGGCCTCGAGGATCGCGCGGACGTCGTCGGCGGTGCGGCCGGTGTCCAGCGCCCGGCGCAGGCTGCGCTCGGTGAAGCGGTACACCGTGGCGCCGCCCGCGGACTCGACCTCGGCCAGGATCGCGAGCTCGTGCGCGAGGTCCGCCGACAGCCGCCCGGGTGCGACGGCGGTCAGGTCGGCCTGGAGCAGGATCTCCTCCACCGGGGCGGGCAGCGCCGCGTGCAGCGCCGCGGCCAGCTCGGTGGGGTGCCGGCTGGGGTGCGCCGGGTCCGGGCGCAGGGCCGGGTCGAGCAGCACCCGCCCGGCCGTGGTGAGCGCGTCGAGGGCGACCACGCCGATCGCGGTGGCCTCGGCGACGGTCCAGCCGACCGTCTCGTCGCGCAGCCGTCCGCCGCGGCGCGGGGCGTGCCAGGCCAGCAGCCGCGCCAGGTCCTCCGGCGACCCCACCGAGGTGCCGGGCGCGAGGTCGGCGAGCGCGTCCAGGACCCGGCGGCGGTCCCGCGCGGCCGGCGGACGACGCGGCCCGTCGGACAGCGCGGTGATCGGCTTGCCGGTCTCGTCGCGGCGCCCCACGAGCCCGGGCAGCCGCGGCAGCTCCAGCCAGGCCTGGGCCAGCACCGCCCAGCGGGACTCCTCGGGACCGGTCCCCCACACGTCCCACGTGGTGGTCGGCAGCCACTCCGGTGTCACCGACTCGGTCGCCCCGACCAGGTCCGCGGCGTGCAGGATCTCCAGGACCAGCGCGGCGGTCGGCTCGTCGGTGTCGGCCGCCTTCGCCGCACGCTTGAGCTCGCGGACGCCGAACCCGCCCGAGCGCAGCACCGGCACGGACTCCCGCGTCAGCCACTCCAGGAGCAGGTCGGTGCGGCGCAGGAACTCCAGCGCGGCCCCCGCGCCGGTGCCGTCGACCAGCGGGGTCTCCCGCACGCGCAGCGGGACGTCCGGCCGGGACAGGTCCAGCGACCCCATCGGACGGTCGCCGCGCAGGGCGAGCGCGACCTGGCGGGGCAGCTCGACGGTGTCGGCGTCGCGGCGCACGAGCAGTCCCTTGTCGACGAGGGACCCGACCGGCCCGGTCGGCCCGGTCGCGTTGCGGGAGCGGCCGACCGGCGGGCCCTGGGCGAGCACGTCGAGGACCTTGCGCTCGTCGTCGCCCACCCCGGCGAGCAGCGTGTCGAGCTCGGGGCCCGCTGCCGCGCCGGTGGCGGGGGCGCCGAGCCCGGCGGGCCACGGCCCGACGACGTCGGCGGCCGCGGGGACCAGCGACACCGCCTCGTCCGGGCCCCAGGCCAGCGCGCGGTCGCGCAGCGCGGCGAGTCCCTCGGCGACGGTGGCCGCGTCGACGTCGGCGCCGAGCCAGCCGCGCAGTCCCGCGCCGGGCGTCGTCGCGTCGGCCGGGGTCCGCCACGCCGTCGCCAGCACCAGCGCGTCCAGGACGGTCAGCGCGACGGTGCCCAGGTCCTCGCAGGCGCGCTGCACCGACGCCCGGATCGAGGCGCGGGTCGCGAGCACGGTGAGGTCGCCGGGGGGCGGGACGGCGAGGTCCGGACGCGCGCGCAGCAGCGCGGCGAGGAACCCGTCGTCCTGCCCGCGCAACCACTCGACCAGGGACGTCTGCATCATCGCCAGGGTAGTCGGACGATCGCGGGCGCACCGGGGCGGACAGCCGCGCCCGCGTCCGCGATACTGGGCACAGGAGACTGCCGCGGTCCCGCCCGGGACCGGACGACGACGCTGGAGGACGCGATGGCCGCCAAGCCCGCGAAGCAGGACCGGATCCACCCGGAGTGGCCGCACTCCGACGACGGCGACCACCCGGTCACCGAGCTCCTGGGCAGCGTCCAGGGAAACATGTCGCCGTTCGGAGACATCGAGTTCCCGGTCGCCAGCGTGCCCTACGAGCACCCGGTCACCGAGATCAACCGCTGACCGTGGTCGCCGGCCTGTTGCTCGCGGGCGGCGCCGGGCGCCGCATGGGCACCCCGAAGGCGCTGGTCCGACTGCACGGTGAGCCGCTCGCGGTGCGGGCGGTGAAGGCGCTGCAGGCGGGTGGGTGCGGCCCGGTCACCGTCGTGCTCGGCGCCCGCGCCGACGACGTCACCGACGTGCTGCGCGGCGCCGGACTCGGCACCGACGGCAGTGACGTCGGTGTCGTGGTCGCCGAGGACTGGGACGAGGGCATGGGCGCGTCGCTGCGGCGCGGGCTCGGGTCGCTGACCCACCTGCCCGGCACCGGCGCGGCGCTGGTGCACCTGGTCGACCTGCCGGGCATCGGACCGGAGGCGATCCGCCGGGTCGTCGACGGCGCCGGGCCGTCGTCGCTGCGGCGCGCCGCGTTCGACGGCGTCCCCGGGCACCCGGTCCTGCTCGGCCGGGACCACTGGTCCGGGGTCGTCGCGCTGTCCTCCGGGGACTCCGGCGCCCGTGACTACCTGGCCGGCCGCTCCGACGTGGAGCTGGTCGAGTGCGGCGACGTCGCCGTTCCGGACGACGTCGACACCCCCGGGCAGCTGCGCCGCCTCGCCGGTACCTGAAACCACCGCACCGGCCCCGACACACGTGCGCCCCGGTCCCTCGCCGAGGGACCGGGGCGTCGTCGTGCCGGGATCAGGTGTTGATGACCTGGCCGGGGGTGATCAGGTGCCCGGCGCCGAGGCCCGGGTTCTTGGACAGCAGGTCCTTCCAGTTCGCGATGCCGTGCGCGGCCGCGATCTGTCCCAGCGTGTCGCCGGACTTCACCGTGTAGGTGCCGCCGGACGACGCCGCGGGGGCGCTGGCCTTCACACGCTCCGGGGCCCGGGTGCCGGAGTCGGTCTCCAGGGTCCGCGGCGTGGCGGACCCGGACGCGCCGGTCTTGGACGAGCACGACGGCCAGGCGTTCCAGCCCTGGGCCGCCAGGACCTTCTCGGCGACGGCGATCTGCTGGGCCCGGGTGGCCTGGTGCGCCGACGTGGCGTACTCGCCGCCGCCGTAGGCCTTCCAGGTGCTCGGGCTGAACTGCAGGCCGCCGTAGTAGCCGTTGCCGGTGTTCGCGGCCCAGTTCCCGGTGCTCTCGCAGTGCGCGAGCGAGTCCCAGGTGGAGTCGGTGGCGGCGTTCGCGGTGCCCACGGCGGCCAGCATCGGGGCGCCGAGGACGGCACCGGCGACGGCGGTCCGGACGATCGTGCGGCCGGCGGTGCTCGGTTTACGGTGTTTCCCACGGTAACGAGGCATGGCAGGTCTCCCGCGTGACGCGACCCGAACCGCACCCGGGGAGTGGGTGCCCGGTCCGGCGGCCGGGGGAGCGGCCACCGATCCGTCTGACGATCGGCCCTGTCCCACACCGATACCTCGGGGGCCGGTGGACCGCCGGACAGGGAGCGTTGCGGCACCGGAGCCCGGCCGCATGGGGGAGTCGGCCGAGCCGGGACCGAAGGTAGGTCACGTCAGGACGACGCGAAAGTCGACGGCGACACGGCGTGGCGTCGGACGTACCGGACACATGATGTTCGGGCCTTGCGTTTGCCCAGGTGACGAGCCCCGATCACGAACGGGAAACGTTCGTGCAAACAGTACGATCGGTTCCATAAACGTGATACAGATCACAGCGACTGGGTCATCCGGGGGGCCCGGCCCGTGCACACGGAGTGGCGGGGGCCGCCCTACCGGCGCCCCCGTACTGTCGGGGTCGTGACCACCGAGCAAAACCGGCCCGGCCCCGCGCTCAGCCACGTCGACGACGCCGGGGCGGCCCGGATGGTCGACGTCTCCGACAAGCCGCCCGGCCGCCGCGCCGCCGTCGCGACCGGGACCGTGCACACCACGGCCGAGGTCGTGCACCTGCTGGAGACCGACGGCCTCCCCAAGGGCGACGCGCTCGCCACCGCCCGCATCGCCGGGATCATGGGCGCCAAGCGCACCCCGGACCTCGTCCCGCTCTGCCACCCGATCGCGATCAGCGGGGTGACGCTGGACCTGACCCCGGCCACCGACGGCGACGCCGGCCGGGTCGCCATCCGCGCCGAGGTCCGCACCACCGACCGCACCGGGGTGGAGATGGAGGCGCTGACCGCGGTCGCCGTCGCCGGGCTCACCCTGCACGACATGATCAAGGCCGTGGACCCGGCCGCCGTGCTCGACGCCGTGCGCGTCGAGCGCAAGGAGGGCGGCAAGACCGGGCTGTGGGAGCGCGGGGCATGACCGCCGCGCGCACCGCCCGGGTCGTCACCGCGTCCAACCGGGCCGCGGCGGGCGTCTACACCGACCGCGGCGGGCCGCCGATCGTCGCCTGGCTGCGCGAGCGCGGCTACGACACCCCGGACCCGGTCGTCGTGCCGGACGGCGAGCCGGTCGGGCAGGCGCTGCGGGCGGCCGTCGCCGACGGGGTGGCGGTCGTCGTCACCACCGGGGGCACCGGCATCTCCCCCACCGACGCCACCCCCGAGGTCACCCGGGCCGTGCTCGACCACGAGATCCCGGGCCTGGCCGACGCGATCCGCCGCGCCGGGGAGGAGAAGGTGCCCACCGCGGTGCTCTCCCGCGGCCTGGCCGGGGTCGCGGGCCGCACCCTGATCGTCAACCTGCCCGGCTCCCCGGGCGGGGTGAAGGACGGCCTCGGCGTGCTCGCCGGGGTCCTCGACCACGCGGTCGACCAGCTGCACGGAGGAGACCACCGATGACCGATCCCGCGACCACGCGGACCGCGACGGTCCTGCGTGCGGCCGTCGGCGAGGAGCCGCTCGACGTCGACGAGCACGCCCGCCTGGTCGAGCACGCCGCGGCCGGCGCGGTCGTCACCTTCGCCGGCGTCGTGCGTGACCACGACGGCGGGAAGTCGGTGCACGGGCTGGAGTACAGCGCGCACCCGACGGCCGCCCGGATCGTCGCCGAGGTCGCCGAGCAGGTGGCCGCTCGCTCCCCCGGCGTCCGGGCGCTCGCGGTCAGCCACCGGGTCGGCCCGCTCGACATCGGCGAGGTCGCCCTCGCCTGCGCCGTCGCCGCCGAGCACCGCCGGGAGGCGTTCACCGCCTGCGCCGAGCTCGTCGACGAGGTGAAGCGGCTGCTGCCGGTCTGGAAGCACCAGCGGTTCGCCGACGGCTCCGACGAGTGGGTCAACTCGACCTGAGCCCGGCCGGGCGCCCCGGAACGACGGAACGGCCCGGGTCCGCCTCCCCGCGAGGGGAAGGAGGACCCGGGCCGTCGTCCGCCGGGGCGGGTGCTGGGGACACCGCGCACCCCGTGCCGCCCGTCCCGGATGGCGGCCCGGGAACGGTCGGCGGGATCAGCCGAGGTTCAGGACCTGGCCGACGCTGATCACGTTCACGTTGCCGATGCCGTTCGCGGCGGCCAGCGCGGCGACGGAGGTGCCGTGCGCGGCGGCGATCTTCCCGAGGGTGTCGCCCGACTTCACCGTGTAGCCGCCGGCGGCCGGGGCGGCCGCCTTCTTCTTCGGCGCGGAGGCGGCCGGGGCGGACGCCTTCACACGCTTGCCGGTGTCGGCCGAGTGGCCGGTGATGCCCAGCTTCTTCGAGCAGGACGGCCAGGCGCCCCAGCCCTGGGCGGCCAGCACCCTCTCGGCGACGGCGATCTGCTCGGCGCGGCTCGCGTTCTGCGCCGAGCCGGTGCCACCGAAGGCCTTCCAGGTGGACGGCGTGAACTGCAGCCCACCCGAGAACCCGTTACCCGTGTTGATCGACCAGTTGCCGCCGCTCTCGCACTGTGCGAGCTGGTCCCAGACCTCGTCCGGGGCGGCGTTGGCGGTACCGGCGATCGCAGCCGTCGCGCCGACCGCGACGACACCCGCCGCAGCCATGCGCAGCAGACTTCGGCCCTTGGGTCCCTTGGTCATCGTTTCGCTCCCACCGCGCCGTCCCGAGGACACGCACACTCCGCGCAGGAGGTCCCCAGGGCACAGATGTGCCCACCGTGTCGTCGCGGGTGCGTCGATCGGGACCGGGGAGCGACGTCCATGACGCCCGCGGAGGTGGTCTCTCTCGTCCCCGTCCCGTTCCGTTTCCTCGACGGACCGGACAGCCGCGGGACGGGGGTGGTTCGGCGCGGCGGGTCCGGATGTGTGACTCGTTCAGGCGGCCGCTCCGGTGGACCGGCCGACGAGAAAGGTGAATGCGCGGGAAGAATTCGTCAATGAAGGGACCCGTGAGCGGAATCACTGTGACAACGATGTAATTATCAGATTCTCCCTAAACGCACTGGTCAACGACGTCACATCACGGACCTATCACGTGGTCGTGAACATTTCTGATCCGGAAGCAACTCGAACCTTCCGGGGGCCTCGTTCGTCGTCACGGGGAGGTCCCGGACCCGCCCGCGCGGGGAGGAGGGACCCTCCTGCTGTGGCCGCGTTCACCGCTCGTCCTGCATGCTGGTTCGGTGAACGAACCTGCACCCGGCCCCGGGAGCCCGGCCGAGCTCGCCGACGCGCTGCGCGCGACCGGCTACCTCGCCGACGACGGTCTCGCGACGGCGGCCTTCCTCGCCCTGCGCATGAACCGTCCGCTCTTCTGCGAGGGCGAGCCGGGGACCGGCAAGACCGCGCTGGCCCAGGCACTGGCCGCCACGCTGGACGCACCGCTCATCCGCCTGCAGTGTCACGACGGAATCGACGCCGGTCAGGCCCTGTACGACTGGGACTTCCCCCGCCAGCTGCTGCACCTGCGCACCCTGGAGGCCGCGAGCGGGCGCGACGGGTTCGATCCGGACACCGTCGAGGCCGGCCTCTACGACGAGCGCTTCCTGCTGTCCCGCCCGATCCTGCAGGCGCTGCGCACCAGCCCGTCGGTGCTGCTCATCGACGAGATCGACCGCGCCGACGACGAGTTCGAGGCCTTCCTGCTGGAGGTCCTCACCGAGCACGCGGTGACCATCCCCGAGCTCGGGGAGGTGCGCGCCACGACGCCGCCGGTCGTCGTCCTCACCTCGAACCGGACGCGCGAGGTGCACGACGCGCTCAAGCGGCGCTGCCTCTATCTCTGGCTGGAGCACCCGAACATCGAGCGCGAGATCGAGATCCTGCACAGCAGGCTGCCCGAGGTGCCCGAGCGCCTCGCCGCGTCGGTCGCGCGGGCCGTGCAGAAGCTGCGCCACGCCGACCTGATCAAGCCGCCGGGTGTCGCGGAGACCCTGGACTGGGCCCGGGCGTTGCAGCTGATCGGTGCCCGGCACCTGGATCCGGAGTCGGCGGCGCGCACCCTCGGCGCCGTCCTCAAGTACCGGGAGGACGCCGACCGGGTCCACAAGCAGCTCGACACCCTGCTGGCGTCCTGACCCGGCCGCGATGACCGTCCCCCCGAGCCCGTCCCCGGCGGCCCCGCCACGGCCGCCCGCGGCGGAGCCCACCGGCACAACCGACGAGCTGTTGACCGGATTCGTCGGGTTCACCGAGGTCCTGCGCGCGGCGGGGGTCCCGGTCACCCAGGACCGGGTGACCGCCTACCTGCAGGCGCTCGACACCCTGGAGGTCACCGACCGGGACCAGGCGTACTGGGCCGGCCGGCTGACGCTGTGCGCCGACCCCGACGACATCGTCCGGTACGACCTGGCGTTCCCGTCCTGGTTCGAGCCGACCAGCAACCGCCCGTCGAGCAACCGCGACGACCGCCCGCCCGCACCACCGAAGCTGGCCGCGCTGCTGCCCGGCAGCGAGGGCGGGGAGGACGACTCCGACGACACCGACGGCCCGCAGATCAAGGCCGCCGCGACCGGCGCGGAGATCCTGCGCAACCGCGACCTCGGGGAGCTCTCCCCCGCCGAGCGCGAGCACCTGCGCCGGCTGATGACCCTGCTGAAGCCGGAGCCGCCGACCCGGGCGTCGCGGCGCCGCAGGCGCAACCGGCACGGCGAGGCCGACCCGCAGCGCACGTTGCGCGCGGCGCTGCGCAACCAGGGCGAGATCTTCCGGCTGGCCCGGCGCGACACCTCGCGCCGGCCGCGCAAGGTCGTGCTGCTGATCGACGTCTCGGGGTCGATGGAGCCCTACGCGGACGCGCTGATGCGCTTCGCCCACGTCGTCGTCCGTCGCTCGCCGCGCTCGGTCGAGGCGTTCACCCTGGGCACCCGGCTCACCCGCATCACCCGTGAGCTGCGGCTGCGCGACCCCGAGCACGCGCTGCGCGCCGCGGGCAGGGCCATCCCGGACTGGTCGGGCGGCACCCGCCTGGGCGAGGTGCTGCAGGCCTTCGTCGACCGCTGGGGACGCCGCGGTGCGGCCCGGCGGGCGGTCGTGGTCGTCTTCTCCGACGGCTGGGAGCGCGGCGGCACCGAGCTGCTCGGCACCCAGGCCGAGCAGCTGTCCCGGCTGGCCCACCGGCTGGTCTGGGTCAACCCGCACGCGGGCAAGGACGGCTACGCCCCGGTCCAGGGGGGAATAGTCGCGGCCCTTCCGCACTTGGACGACCTACTGGCCGGGCACAGCCTGGACACGCTGGAGAAACTGCTCGAGGTGGTGCGCAATGCGTGACGTGATCGACCAGCTCGAAGGCTGGTGGAAGAACGGTGAGCCGGCCGCGCTCGCGACGGTGGTCGGGACCTTCCGGTCCGCACCGCGCCAGCCGGGGGCATCGATGCTCGTCGGCCCGGCGGGCGAGGCCGTCGGCTCGGTCTCGGGCGGCTGCGTCGAGGGCGCGGTCTACGAGCTCGGACAGCAGGTGCTGTCCGAGGAACGACCGGTGCTGCAGCGCTACGGCGTCTCCGACGACGATGCGTTCGCCGTCGGCCTGACCTGCGGCGGCATCCTCGACATCTTCGTGGAGAAGGTGACCCCGGAGACCTACGCACAGCTCGGCCGGATCGCCGAGGCGATCCGCGACGAGGACCCGGTCGCGGTGGCCACGGTCGTCGCGGGCCCCTCGGAGCTGCTCGGCAGGCGCCTGATCGTCTGGCCGGACCGGACCGAGGGCGGCACCGGTTCGGACCGGATCGACGACGCCGTGCGCGACGACGTCCGCGGTCTGCTCGACTCCGGCCGCAACGCGACGCTGACCTACGGCGTCCACGGCGAGCGACGCGGGGAGGGTCTGCAGATCTTCGTCGAGTCGTTCGCGCCGCCGCCCCGCATGATCGTGTTCGGGGCGATCGACTTCGCCGCCGCGGTGGCCCGGATGGGCACCTTCCTCGGCTTCCGGGTGACCGTCTGCGACGCCCGTCCGGTGTTCGCGACCGCGAGCCGCTTCCCGGGGGCCAACGAGGTCGTGGTCGAGTGGCCGCACCGGTACCTGCAGGCGGAGGCCGACGCGGGCCGGATCGACCAGCGCACCGCGCTGTGCGTGCTCACCCACGACCCGAAGTTCGACGTGCCGCTGCTGGAGGTCGCCCTGCGGCTGCCCGAGGTCGGCTACATCGGGGCGATGGGCTCGCGGCGCACCCACGACGACCGGCTCGAGCGTCTGCGCGAGCGGGGCGTGACCGAGGCCGAGATCGCGAAGATGTCGTCGCCGATCGGGCTGGACCTGGGCGCCCGCACCCCGGAGGAGACCGCGGTGTCGATCGCCGCGGAGATGATCGCCCAGCACTGGGGCGGCGAGGGCGTCCGGTTGGCCGAACGCGAGGGGCCCATCCACGCGTCCTGACCTCCTCCGCTTTCGGCCAGGCCGGAGCCGGTCGACGACCCGGCTCCGACCTGCGGATCGGCGCGCCGTCCGCCGATCGAGGGGGTCGCGGGACAGGGTGTCCCTGTACCGTGGGCCACACGCTCGTGACAGATCCGCTCGCCGTCGTCGAGTGGTGAGTCGACAACGCGCAGCAGCAGGAGGAGGGCAACGTGGTCCTCACCGGTTCGGCCGGTCCCGTCGCCCCTGACCACGGGCATCGCGGAACCGTGCGACGGGAGACCGTTCTCGTGCTCGACGGGGAGACCGGCACGTCCGGCGCCGACGAGGGTTACACCGTTCGCGCGGCGCACCGCCCGCGGGAGCGGCCGCGGCTGTCCAAGTTCCACGCCCCGGAGATCGTCTTCGGGCCGGACTCGCTGCCGGAGACCGCGCACGCCGCTCTGCGGCTCGGTGCGCGCCGGCCGTTCGTCGTCACCGACCCGGGGGTGACCGAGGCCGGGTGGCCCGCCGAGCTGCTGCGCCACCTGCGCGCCGCGGGCCTGCGCCCGCAGCTGTGGAACGAGATCACCCCGAACCCGAAGGACCACGAGATCCAGGCCGGGTTCGAGCGCTACGAGAGCTCCGGCTGCGACGTGGTGATCGGCGTCGGCGGCGGCTCGGTGATCGACGCCGCGAAGGGCGTCGCCCTGCTCGCGGCCAACGGCGGCACGATCCTCGACTACGAGGGCATCGACCGCATCGCCAACCCGATCCCGCCGCTGGTGATGGTGCCGTCGACCTCGGGCACCGGCGCCGACGTCTCCCAGTTCTGCATCATCACCGACACGGCCCGCCTCACCAAGATCACCATCATGGGCCGGGCCCTGGTCCCGGACGTCTCGGTGATCGACCCGCGGCTGCTCGTCACCATGCCGGACTGGCTCAACGCCGCGACCGGCCTGGACGCGCTCACCCACGGCATCGAGGCGTTCGTGTCGCTGGCCCACGGCCCGCTGACCGACACCCACGCGCTGCACGCGGTCGCACTCGTCCACGCCAACCTGCCGACCACGATGATCCGCCGCCACGACGACGGCCCCCGCACCGCGATGGCGCAGGCCGCGCTCGAGGCGGGCCTGGCGTTCACGAACGCGATCCTCGGCGCCACCCACGCCATGAGCCACCAGGTCGGCGGCATGCTCGATCTGCCGCACGGCCTGATCAACGGGGTGCTGCTGCCACACGTGATCCGGTTCAACGGTTCGGCCTCCGACGCCGACGCGGCGCGCTTCGTCCCGATCGCCCAGGCCATGGGGCTGCCCGCCCGGCCGGGGATGCCCGGCGACGAGGCCGTGGACATGGTCGCGACCGAGGTCCGCAAGCTGGCCGACGAGGTCGGCGTCCCGACCGGGCTCGCCGCGATCGGGGTGCGCGAGGCCGACGTCCCGCGGCTGTCCCGGCTCACCCTCGGCGACGCCTGCCTGACCACCAACCCGCGCACGGCGAGCGTGGAGCAGATCGAGAACCTGTTCCGGGAAGCGCTGTGACGCCCGCACGGAGGCCCTCGCGGTGACCGCCGCCGCCCGCTTCCCGCGCCGCCGCACTCCCGCACCGCCCTCGTCGCCGGCCGCCGGGGGCCGGGCCCGCCCCGACCTCGACCAGCTCACCGGCCTGCGGACGGGCAAGCCGTCGTTCTACCCGGAGTACCGCGAGGGGGCCGAACGACTGCGCCGGGTCATCCTCGCGCTGGACCGGATCTCGGCCGCGCTGGTCCGCACGATGGAGGGCTCCGAGGCGCTGGTCCGCGCCGTCGCCGACGCGGCCGCCGACCACCTGTCGGCGGACTGGGTGGTGCTCGGGCTCGTCGACGGCGAGCTGCCCGACGCCGCGCCGCGGCACGTGGTCCTCGGCCCCGACGGCGTCGAGTGGGCCGACCTGGGGTCGGTGCCCGAGCGCGTGCGCCGGCACGTGGAACGGCTGCACGCCGGCGACGGCCATCACCACCACCACGAGGACGACCCGCGCCCCCGGCACCTGCACGTCCCGATCCGGCTCGACGGACGCACCGTCGGCGGGTTCGTCGCGTGGACGCCGCCGGAACGGCACATCGACGACACCGACCACTCGGTGCTGCGCATCCTGGCCGGTCAGACGGCGTCGGCGCTGCAGAACTGCGCGCTGCTGGAGCGCGCCGAGCGGCTGCACGCACGCACCGCGGCCCAGGCCGAGGACCTGCGTGTCCGCAACGACGAGCTGATGCTCACCCAGCAGGCACTCGGGGCGGCCCGCCAGCGGGAGGTCCTCGACAACGAGCGGCACCGCATCGCCCGCGAGCTGCACGACAGCGTCACCCAGTACGCCCTGTCGGCCGGGATGCACATCGAGCTGTGCCGGTCGGAGATCACCGAGCCGGTCCTGCTCCAGCACCTCGACACGGCCAAGGACCTGACCCGGCGCGCCGTCGAGCAGCTGCGGTCGGCGATCTACGCGCTCAACGACGACGACCACGCCGACAAGGACCTGCCCTCGATGCTGCGGCAGCTGTCCACCGTGCACATGCCCGACGAGCTGCGGGTCGAGGTGACGATCGGCGGGGCCCCGGTGCCGCTGCCGCACGAGCACGAGCAGTCGCTGTTCCGGATCGCCGGCGAGGCGTTGTTCAACACGGCGATGCACGCGTCGGCCTCGCGGGCGGTGGTGCGACTGGCCTACGCCGACGGCCGCGTCCGCCTGTCGATCTCCGACGACGGCGGCGCCTCACCCGAGCAGATCCGCCGCACGCTGCGTGCGGCGTCGGTGCGCGGCCCCTCCGGGGAGCACCGCGGCCTCGTGAACATGGACGCCCGCGCCCGCGAGATGGGCGGGGCCCTGCGGTTCCGCCGCTCGCGGATCGGTGGGCTGCAGGTGCAGGTGGACGTCCCGATCGGGACGCCGGGGAAGGAGCTCGGATGAGCAGCGGCACACGGACCGCCCCGGGCGGTCCCGGGCACGTCTCCGGCGGCCCCGCCCGGGGCCGCGCCGTCACGGACGCCCGCAGCGGCGGCGGACCGGATGCCCGCGGCGGAGCCGGTGTCGGTGCGCGCGGCCCCGGCCTCGGCGGTGGTCACGGCGGTGGTCACGGCATCCCCGGTCAGGCGGGCCCCGGGCAGGGCGGCGGGAACGCGCCGGGCGGCGGGATGCACGGGTCCGGTGGGACCGCCGCGACCCGCAGCGGTCCCGGTCCCGCGGGCGTCGCGGCGCGGCCGATCCGGATCGTGCTGGTCGACGACCACTCGATCATGCGCCAGGGGCTGCGCGCGGTACTGGAGCGCGAGGACGACCTGCGCATCGTGGGCGAGGCGGGCAGCGCGCCGGAGGCGTTCGCCGCCGTCGCGACCGGCCGGCCGCAGGTGGTGCTGCTCGACCTCAAGCTGGCGTCCGGCCCGCAGACCGACGGTCTCGAGGTCTGCCGCAAGCTGTGCGCCGACCACCCCGGCATCGGGGTGCTGGTCCTGACGACCTTCGCCGAGGACCGCCTCGTCGTCGAGTCGGTGCAGGCCGGCGCCCGCGGCTACGTGGTGAAGGACGTCGACACCACCGAGCTCGTCCGTGCCATCCGCGCGGTGTCCCGCGGGGAGAGCGCGTTCGACGCCCGGTCGGCGTCGGCGATGGTGCGGTCGCTGTCCGGCGGGATGCCCGACCGGGAACGGCTGACCGACCGTGAGCTGGACGTGCTCCGTCTGCTGGCCCGGGGGCTGTCCAACCGCGCGATCGGCGCCGAGCTGTTCATCTCCGAGACGACGGTCAAGTTCCACGTCGGCAACCTGATGCGCAAGCTGATGGTGTCGCGTCGCGCCGAGGCGGTCTACGCGGCCACCAAGCTCGGCCTCCTCTGACCTCGACGTCCCCGGCCACGCCTCTCCGCCCGGCACGGCGGAGGGCGGCACGGCGGCACGGCGGCACGGCGGCACGGCGGGAGGGTGTGCGAGGCGAGGGGGCGTCGTCGCTGATTCCGGATCGCGTTCCGCGGAACGCGATCGCCCCGGTCCGCGCCGATCCCACCGTCGGTCTGGACCGGAACTGTCGGGCCCACCCGGCATACTCCTGTCGAACACACGTTCGACGAAGGAGAAAGCGCCGTGCCGACCTCCACCCCCACGACCACGCCCGCCGGTGAACTGAGCCTGCCGGATCTCGAGTCCGAACTCCTCGGCCTCGCCGGCCACATCGCCGCCGCCGAGTGCCGGTTCCTGCGCCTGCTCGCCGAGTTCGACGACCGCGGCGGCTGGTGCGGCGTCGGCGTCCGGTCCTGCGCCCACTGGCTGACCTGGCGGGCGGGGATGAGCCTGCGCACCGCGACCGAGCACCTGCGGGTCGCGCACGCACTGACCCGGCTGCCCCGGATCACCGAGGCGTTCGCGGCCGGCCGGATCTCCTACTCCAAGGTCCGGGCCGTCACCCGCCTCGTCGGCGCGGACGACGCGGTCCTCGACCGCATGGCCGCCGCTGCTCCGCCGGCCACCGCCACGGAGCCGCTCCGGCGCCCAGGTCGCGACCCCGACGACGACTCCGGCGGGGCATCGGTCGACTGCGCATCACGGGGAGGGCCTGGTGACACCGTCCGGGGAGCGGGAGACGCGTCCGACACGGGCACGGACCGCAGCGCCGGAGACGTCGACGGCCCCGGAACGGGCGCCGGATCCGACCTGTCGGACGCCGGGAGGACGGACAGAGCCACCACGTCACCCGCCGGACGCGGGGACACCGGTCCGTGGGACGGCACGGGGAGCCGGCCGGTCGCCGTCGCCGCTCCGGAGCCGCTCCGGGACACCGAGCCGGACGATCCTCCGCTGGCCGCAGCCGGGCCGGACGCCGAGCAGGTGCTCCTGGACCTGGCGCTCGGCGGGACCGCGAGCCATGTCGAGACCGTCGTCCGCGCGGTCCGCCGCCGCTGCGCGCCGCCGCGCGACGTCGCCGCCCGGCGCGGGGTGAGCTGGCACCACGACGTCGACGGGTCCCTGGTCGTACGGGCCCGGCTCACTCCCGAGGACGGCGCCCTCCTGGTCGCCGCGATCGAGGCCGGGGTCGCCACCGCACGCCCGGCTCCCGCCGGCCACACCGCCCCGCCCGGCGACGAGGACACCGACGATCCGGCCGCACGTGAGGGGCGACGGTCGGGATGGGACGGGCCCGATCCGCACGAACAGGCCCGCCGCACGGAGGAACAGACACCGGGCGCCGTCGTCGACACCCTGGCCGCCCGGCGGGTCGACGCCCTGCTGGGCCTGGTCGTCCGCGGGCCGGGAGCGGCCGGAGCCGCGGTCGTCGAGCGGGGTGCGGCGCGGGTGACGGTCGTCGTCGACGCGGGGACCGGCACCGCGCGCCTCGCCGGCGGCCCCGAGATCGCCGCGAGCACCGCCGAGCGCCTGGCCTGCGACGCCCGGGCCCGGGTGCTGCTCACCGACCGCGCCGCGAACCGGATGTACCTCGGCCGGAGCAGGCGCCTGGCGAGCCCGGCGCAGATCGCCGCCCTGACCGCCGACGGCGGCGGTTCCTGCCGGTTCCCGGGGTGCCACCACGCACGCCACCTGCACGCCCACCACGTCCGGCACTGGCTGCGGGGCGGGCCGACGGACGTCGACAACCTGGTCCTGCTCTGCTCGTTCCACCACCGGCTGGTGCACGATCACGGCTACCTGGTCCTGCGTCCACCCGGCGAGGACTGGCTGTTCCACCGGCCCGACGGCACTGCCGTCGAGGCCACGGGCAGACCGCTGGACGGCAGCGCCGAGTCCCTCGTCGAACGGAACACGCGGGCCCGGCTGCGGATCGATCGCAGCACCCTCACCCCGGACTGGTACGGCGACCGGCTCGACCCCGAGCCGATCCTCGACGCCCTGCTCCCGCCCGGCACGACGGCCGCCGCGGCCTGAACCCCGCAGGTCCTCCGCCGGGCGACCGAGCACCCACACGGCCGGAAGAGGACGCGGGCCGCAGCGCACCGGCCGGTGGGAGACCGCGGGAGACCGGCGCGGAACCGGTGGGCGGGAGGACGGACCGCGTTCCGCGGAACGCGACGTCAGCCCGCCCACCCGGCATCCACGCCCGGACCGGCCTGCGCCTTCGTGACCGGCCCGGTCAGCGCGTCGCCTGGACGGTGACACCCAGTGGCACATCGGGGAGGCCGTCGGTCACGTGCCACCCGCCGTCGTCGTCCCCGGCCATCCGGCCGGGCAGGGCCTCCCAGGGGACGACCCGGTGCTCGGTGAGACCGGACAGCGTCGGTCCCTGGTCGAGGAGCGCGGTGACCACCTCACCGAGGCCGTGGTTCCACTCGTGGGATCGGCGACGAGTGCGTCCACGCCGTAGTCGGGGCTCTGCGCGTGCAGCGGGGCGCGGTCATCCCAGGAGGCGCGGTCGAGGGAGAGCGAACGGTCCGCCCGCCCAGCGGAGCACGGGCGGGCCGCGGGGACGACCGGATTCCGGCCCCGGTAGACAGGTCCGATGCGCTGGTACGCCGAACGCCCCGACCGGATCGCCCGCCAGGTCGTCGCCGACGTCGTCGCGCTGCTGTGGACGGTCCTCGCCGTCACCGCCGGCGTGGCCGTGCACGACGGGCTGTCCGCGCTGCGTGGGCCCGGAGACTCGCTGGTCGCCGCGGGCGGACGGGTCTCCGACACCTTCACCGGCGTCGCCGGGGCGGTCGGTTCGATCCCGTTCGTCGGGTCCGACCTGGCCCGCGCGCTGGATCCGGCCGCGGGGGCGGGCACCGAGCTCGTCGCGGCGGGGCGGGAGTTCGGCGACGCCGTCGGCACCCTCGCGACGGGGGCGCTGGTCGTCGTCCCGCTGGTGATGCTGCTGCCGGTGCTGCTCGGCTGGCTGCCGCTGCGGCTGCGCTACGCCCGGCGGGCCGGTGCCGCCGTCGCGGCGCGGACCGCCGCGCCGGACCTGCTGGCCGTGCGGGCGCTGTCCCGGGTGCCGGTGTCGCGGCTGGTCCGGGTCGCGCCCGACCCGGCGGCGGCGTGGCGGTCCGGGGACCCCGCCGTCGTCGCGGCGCTGGCCGCGCTGGAGCTGTCCGACCTGGGGCTGCACGCACACCCGCACGACTGAGCGACGACCGGGCGGCACGGGGCGAGCGGGCGACGACGCGGTCTCGTCGCCGACGGGCACCGCGGCGGGTGCGAAGCTGTCGGCCATGCCGCTGTTCGCCCTGGAGGGCCTCTCCCCCACCGTGCACCCGGACGCCTTCGTCGCTCCGACCGCGACCCTCGTCGGGGACGTACGCGTCGAGGAGGGCGCCTCGATCTGGTACAACGCCGTGCTCCGCGCCGACCTGGGGCCGATCGTCGTACGTGCCGGCGCCAACGTGCAGGACGGGTCGGTGCTGCACGGCGGCGACGACCCGGTCACCGAGATCGGCGAGGGCGCCACGATCGGGCACCTGTGCGTGGTGCACGGCGCCGTGATCGGGGCGCGCGCGGTCGTCGGGAACGGCAGCACCGTGCAGGACGGTGCCCGGATCGGCGAGGGCGCGATGGTCGCCGCCGGGTCGACGGTCGCGCCGAACTCCGAGCTGGCTGCCGACCGGCTGATGCTCGGCTCCGCGGCGAAGGAACGCGGCGAGCTGACCGAGCAGGCCCGCTGGTGGGTGCGGACCAACCCGGACTTCTACCGCGCCCTGGCCCGGCGGCACGCCGACGGCGTCGCCCCCGCCTGAGCCTCCCGAGACGGTCCGGTGCGTTCCGCGGAACGCACCGGACCGTCGGTCCTCAGTCCTCGCGGCCGGGCGAGCTCGCCTGTGCCCGGTAGCGGCGCGGGATCCGACCGGCGTGCCGGGCGTCCCAGCCCGCCTCCACCCCGCGGCGCATCGCACGGGCCATCCGCTCCGGGTCGGCGGCACGGGTCACGGCGGTGGCGAGCAGGACCGCGTCGCAGCCCAGCTCCATCGCCAGCGCCGCCTCCGAGGCGGTGCCGATCCCGGCGTCGAGCACGACCGGCACGCCCGCGGCGGCCACGATCATCTCGATGTTGTGCGGGTTGCGGATGCCCAGCCCGGTACCGATCGGCGAGCCGAGCGGCATGACGGCGGCGCACCCGACCTGCTCCAGGCGACGGGCGAGGATCGGGTCGTCGTTGGTGTAGGGCAGCACGGTGAAGCCGTCGTCGACGAGCTGCTCGGCGGCGTCGAGGAGCTCGACCGGGTCGGGCAGCAGCGTCGTCTCGTCGGCGACGACCTCCAGCTTCACCAGGTCGGTCTCCATCGCCTCGCGCGCCATCCGCGCCGTGAGCACCGCCTCGGCGGCGGTCCGGCAGCCCGCGGTGTTGGGCAGCACGGCGATCCCGAGGCGGCGCAGCAGGTCCAGCAGCCCGGTCCCGCCCGCGACGTCGACACGGCGCAGCGCCACCGTCGTCAGCTCGGTGCCGGACGCGACCAGCGCGCGCTCCAGGGTCTCCAGGTTCGCGGCACCACCGGTGCCCATCACCAGCCGCGAGTCGAACAGGTGGTCGCCGAACGCGAGCTTGTCGGTCTGCACAGCCATGCTCATCCTCCCTGTACCGCGGTCAGGACCTCGACCCGCGCGCCGTCGGCGGGGCGGTGCCCGGCCCACGAGGTGCGCGGCACGACCTCCCCGTCCACGGCGACGGCGATCCCCCGCTCCGGCAGCCCGGCCTCGGCCAGGATCCGGGCGAGGTCGGCGCCGTCGTCGACGTCGCGGTGCTCGCCGTTCAGCACGATCCGCATCAGTGGTTCCCCTCCTCGCGTGCCCCGGCGGCGGCCGGGGCGAACCGTCGCGGATCCGCCGCGCGGACCGGTTCCGGCACGTCGTCGCCGCGCAGCACCGCCGCGACGGCCGCCGCGGTCACCGGTACCAGCAGCATCCCGTTGCGGCCGTGCCCGGTGGCCGCGACCAGCCCGTCGGGCCCGGTGCGCCCGATCAGCGGCAGGTTGTCCCGGCTGCCCGGCCGCAGCCCGGCGGCGGTCTCGGTCAGGGCGTACTCGGCGATGCCGGGCAGGATCCGCTCCGCGTCGCGCAGCAGGTCGCGCACCCCACCGACGGTGACGTCGGTGTCGAAGCCGTTCTCCGCCGTCGTCGCGCCGATCACGAGGTCGCCGTACCCGGGCAGCGTCCGCGGCACGGCGTAGACCGGGCGCCCGTCGACGAGCGCCCGCACCGTCCGCGACGGCGGCGGCAGGGCACCGGCGCGGCGGGTCAGCCGCAGGATCTCGCCCTTCACCGGGCGGACCAGCCCGTCGAGCACCGGGTGCAGCGACGACGAGTGCGCCCCCGCCGCGACGACGACCGCGTCCGCCGCGACCTCGGTCCCGTCCGCGAGCCGCACGCCGGTGACACGGGCGCCGTCGTCGAGGACGCGCGCGACCCCACGGTCGGAGACGACGACCCCGGCCCGCCCGGCCGCGGTCGCCAGTGCGGCGAGCAGCCGCCGGTTGTCCACCGACGGGTCGTCGGGCACCGAGAGGCCGCCACGGACCTCCGGGCCCAGCGCGGGTTCGAGCCGGCGCAGCTCGCGACCGGTCAGCCGGTGCACGTCGCGGCCGAGGGACTCCAGGTAGTCCGCGAGCGCGGTCAGCTCGGCGCGGTCCCCCGACCCGGTCGCGGCGACGACGGTGCCCTCAGGGTGCAGCCCGGCGTCGGTGCCGGCGTCGGCGGACAGGGCCGCGGCGAACTCCGGCCAGCGCGCGACCGAGTCCAGCCCGAGGGCGAGGAGGTCCTCCTCGCCGGGCCAGGCCTCGGTGACCGGGGCGAGCATCCCGCCCGCCACCCAGGACGCGCCGCGACCGGGGGCCGGGTCGAACACCGTCACCGACCAGCCGTCGCGGGCCGCCGCGCGGGCGACGGACAGGCCGACGGCCCCCGCACCCGCGACGACCAGCCGTCCGGCACTCGCGCTCATCGGATCCACCTCACTCCCTGCGCCGGCATGACCCGGATCAGGTTCGACGGTCGGGACCGCGTCGCGGATCCCCTCTCAGCCCGCTGCCCGGGCTCCCGTGGTTCGTCGTCGTCCGGGGCCCAGGCTACGCCGTAGCCTGCGAGCCGTGTCCGACACCGATACCCGTCCCGGCACCGGCGACACCCGCCGCGCCCGGCTCGACGGCCTCACCGACGCCCGTCTCTACCTGTGCACCGACGCCCGCACCGCGCGCGGTGACCTGGCGGAGTTCGCCGACGCCGCGCTCGCCGGCGGGGTCGACATCGTCCAGCTGCGGGACAAGGGCGGGCCCGGCGGGCCGCTGGAGGCGAGCGCGGAGCTCGCCGCACTGGAGGTGCTCGCCGACGCCTGCCGCCGGCACGGCGCGCTGCTCGCGGTGAACGACCGCGCCGACGTCGCGCTCGCCGCGGGCGCCGACGTGCTGCACCTCGGCCAGGACGACCTGCCGGTGGCGTGGGCGCGCCGGGTCGTCGGCGACGACGTGCTCATCGGCCGGTCCTCGCACAGCCCCGCCGAGACCCTGACCGCCGCCGACGAGGACGGCGTGGACTACTTCTGCGTCGGCCCGTGCTGGCCGACCCCGACCAAGCCGGGACGTCCGGCCCCCGGCCTGGACCTGGTGCGCACGGTCGCCGGACGGACCCCGGCGCGGCCGTGGTTCGCGATCGGGGGCATCGACGGCGACCGCCTGGACGAGGTCCTCGACGCCGGTGCGGACCGGATCGTCGTCGTCCGGGCGATCACCGAGGCCGAGGACCCGCGCGCGGCCGCGGCGGCGCTGCGGGCCCGCCTGCACTGAGCCCGCCTGCGCCGGGCCCGGCCGCGCTCGAACCGGCCCCGCGGCGCCGGGATCCGGCGCCGCGGATCAGTTCTGCGTGCCGGAACCCTGGTTGCCCGAGCCCTGGCCGCCGGAGCTCTGCCCGCCCGAGTCCTGACCCGACTGGCCGGAGCCTGGCTGCTGGGTCGGCAGGACCCGGTTCAGCCCGTCCTGCAGCGGGTTCGACGAGTCCGAGCCGTCCTGACCGGAGTCCCGGTCACGGGTGCCGGTCGGCGACTCCGACGTGCTGGTGCCCGACTCCTCGGTGGAGGTCGAGCTCGACGACGACGTCGACGAGTCGCCCCCGGAGCCCTCGCCCCGGTCGTTCTCCTGCTGGGTGGGGGGAGCACCGCCGCGGACGACGTTGCTCACCGAGGTCCCGGACGAGCCGGACAGCGACGAGCCCTTCACGAACTCGATGCCCGAGATCAGGAACATCGACACCGCGAAGGTGACGACGCCGAGCACCGCGGACACGATGACCGTCTTGCGGGTGACCCGGACCCGGCGGAACCGGCTGTGGCCCGCTCCGGCGGCGCGGGTGGTGCCGCCGGGTGTCTGCCACGGGTCCAGCAGCACCGTCTCCTCGCCGGTGGGCCCGGCGAGACCGTGGCCGGCACCGTTCTGCGCGGCGACCGCGGTGCCCTCGGCGACGCCCTTGCCGCGCCGGGTCGCCCTGTCCTTCAGCTCGAGTGCCTTGTCCTTGCTGACCTCGAGCGAGCGGGTGAACAGCGTGGTGGCCAGCGTCGAGATGATCGAGCCGAGCGCCGCGCCGATCACCGTGCCGACCGCGCCGAGGAACGAGCCGAGCACCGCCGTGACGATCGCCGCGCCGGCGCCGGCTGCGATCTTCGTCGGGCTGAGGTCGGCCTTGAGGCCGCTCGCCTTCGTGGTGTCCGACGAGGCGTCGCCGGAGCCGTCACCGGACCCGCCCGAGCCCCCGGACCCACCGGGTCCGTTCGGTCCGCCGCCGACCGGGCCCACCGGACCGCCGGGACCGGCCGCGCGGGTCGTGTCCGACGCGGGCGGCAGCACCCGGGTGCGCGGACGCCCGCCGGGCGGGGTCCCGTCCGGCACGCCCGGACCGGGCACGACCGGGCTCACCGGACGGCCACCGGGCGGGGTCTGCGTGGTCCGGCCGCGGACGGTGCCCGACGGCGGCTGCGGGACCCGGCCGCCGTGCGTGCGGGGCGGATGCGCGGTGCGCTGACGGGGCAGCCGCGGGGCGTCGGGGGCGGCCACCGGGCGACCGGCGCCGGGTCGGGGAGCGGACGGCTGGGCGGGGGGACGGGCCGGGCCGGGGACGCCACGGGGGGCGTCGCCGAAGCCGGGCTCCGGGGGGCGCTGGTGTGGCATGGCTCCTTGCAGTGATCGTCGGTGCGGCGGCTCGCCCCGGGGGAACGTCCGGGCGGCCACGATTGCGCCGGACGATCACCCGAAGTGGTGACCTTCACACGACCGAGCAAAGGTCACGGGAAGATCACGATTCTAGCGCTACGAGGCGTCAGAGCCTGTCACCGGGGGTGACGGATGCCCGGGTGATCGGCCGGCAGCGCCGTACGCAGCAACGGCCACGACACGAGCACGCTCAGCCCGACCAGCACCGGGCTCAGCACGGTCCGCGCGACACCCAGGAGCACGACCTGGTCGGCCGCCCACAACGGGAGGAACACCGACAGCCGCAGGACGTACTGCGCCACCCACGCCCAGGACGCCCGCTGGTACCCGCGGAGCAGGTCCGGGTCGCGCCGCCACCTCGTGCGCTGTCCCAGCAGCCCGCCGACGACGACCCCCAGCAGCGGCCACCGCACGACGACCGAGATCGCCCAGGCCAGCGCGCTGCCGACGTTGGACACGATCTGGACCAGGAAGAAGTCCGACGCCCGCCCGGTCACCAGCGCGATCCCGGCCGCGACGACGACCCCGGCCAGCCCGAACAGCACCGCCCGCGGCCGCCGGCCGCGGTACAGCCGCCACCCTGCCACCGCGGCCCCCGCGACGATCGCCGCGCCGGCCCCCCAGTTGATCGGGAACGCCGACCCCGCCGCCCCCGCCACCACCCAGGCGAGCACGAACGCGACCACCGGTATCGAGGCGTCCATGGCACCGGCCCGGCCACCGAGCAGATCGGCGAGCCTCGGGTCCTCCCGGGATGCGGTGTGCGGAGCGCGATCGGACGTCACCCCGCTAAGGGTGCCCTATCCCGCACGCCGGGTCGACGGGATCGGATTGGCGGACAGCGCCGAACAGGGTGATCATCGGCGTAACACCGGACATCGTTGCGGTGAACAACAGACAAGGCACGCGGAGGACCGGGGACGAGAGGGGGCCGTGCCGATGCACCAGCAGACGCACGCACAGCACCGGAGCTACGTCGCGATCGGCGACAGTTTCACCGAGGGGCTCGACGACCTCACCCCCGACGGCCGGGCCCGCGGCTGGGCCGACCGCGTCGCCGAGACCCTCGCCCACCGCCGCCCGGGCTTCGGCTACGCCAACCTCGCCGTGCGCGGGAAGGTCCTCGACGAGATCGTCGCCGAGCAGCTCCCGGTCGCCGAACGGATGCGCCCCGACCTGATCACCTTCTGCGCGGGCGGCAACGACATCATCGGTTGGTCCTGCGACGTCGACGACCTCGCCGCCCGCTTCGACGCCGCGCTCGGCAGGCTGGTCGCGACCGGCGCCGAGGTGCTGATCTTCACCGGCTTCGACCTGCGCCGGATGCACCCGTTCATCCGCAGGCTGCGCGGCCGGATCGCCTGCTACAACGAGGACATGCGGGCCGCCGCCGAACGGCACGGCTGCCGCGTCGTCGACCTGTGGGCGATGGACTGCCTCGCCGATCCGCGGGCCTGGGGGCCGGACCGGCTGCACCTGGTCCCGCACGCGCACGAGCGGGTCGCCTGGCGGGTGCTGGAGACCCTCGGTGAGCAGGCCCCGGACTGGCGCGGGCCGTGGCCGGAGCCCGAGGGCGGACCGACCCCCTGGACCGCGCGCCAGGCCGAGGACCTGCGGTGGGTCACCCACCACGTGATGCCCTACCTGCGCAAGCGGCTGCGCGGCGGGCACACGTGGGACGGGTACCGGCCCAAGCGTCCGGAGCTCTCACCCCTCCAGGACGCCTGAGCGCGAGCCGCTCAGCGGACCGGTGAGTGGTCCCGGGCGGCGATGTGCGACGGCCGCGGCCGCGGCGCGGAGAACGGCGCCACGCAGGCGTTCTCGACGCTGTTGAACACCAGGAAGATGTTCGAGCGCGGGTACGGGGTGATGTTGTCCCCCGACCCGTGCATGCAGTTGGAGTCGAAGAACGTGGCGCCGCCCGCCTCGCCGGTCATCATCGCGATGCCGTGCCGCTGGGCCAGCTTCGAGATGGACTCCGCGTCCGGGGTGCCGATCTCCTGCTCCTTCAGCGACGTCAGGTGGTAGTCCTCCGGGGTCTCCCCGACACACGACACGAAGGTCCGGTGCGACCCCGGCATGATCATCAGGCAGCCGTTGAACGGGTGGTTGTCGGTCAGCGAGATCGAGCAGCTGACCGCACGCGGGCCGGGCATCCCGTCCTCGGCGTGCCAGGTCTCGAAGTCGGAGTGCCAGAAGAACCCCCCGCCACCGAGCCCGGGCTTGTAGTTGATCCGGCTCTGGTGCACGTACACGTCGGAGCCGAGGATCTGGCGGGCCCGGGAGAGCACCCGCTCGTCGCGCACCAGCCGGCCGATCGCCTCGGACATCCGGTGGACCTCGAAGATCGAGCGGACCTCGTCCGAGGACTTCTCGACGATGCAGCGCTCGTCGGCGCGGACCTCGGGATCGTGGGCGAGCCGGTCCAGCTCGGCCTGGTACTCCACGATCTCGTCGGCCGTCAGCAGCCCCGGCACCTGCACGAAGCCGTCGCGCTCGTGCGCCTCCAGTTCCTGGGCGCCGAACATGCCGGCGCTCGCCCTCGAGCCCCACACGGTGGGCTCGGCGCGGTCGATGAAGGCGGGGGTGTTCGAGACGCGCGTCGGGTAGCGGTCCCCGGCTGCACGCACGAGACGCGGTTCGTCGTTACCGACCAGTGCGGTCATGGACCCTCCTGTGAGTCGCTGTGGGTTCGGTGTCCCTTCGGATGGACGTCGTGTGAACGACCGCGAGGGGCGTTCCCGCTGTCACACAGCGGAAACACCCCTCGCGGTGTCGATCCCGGTACGGAGCCCTCAGTCCTCCGTGACCAGCGGGTACACGCCGTTCTCGTCGTGCACCTCACGACCGGTCACCGGCGGGTTGAAGACGCACACGCAGGTGATCTCGGTCTTCGGGCGGAGCTGGTGCTTCTCGTTGCCGTTCAGCACGTAGATCGAGCCCGGCTTGAGCTGGTACGTGACGTCGTTGTCCTTGTCGTACAGCTCGCCCTCACCGGAGGTGATGAAGACGGCCTCGATGTGGTTCGCGTACCAGAAGTCGTTGATCGTCCCGGCCTTCAGCGTGGTCTCGTGGACCGAGAACCCCACCTTGTCGTTGGCCAGGACGATGCGCTTGCTGCGCCACTGCTGGTCCTCGGAGACCACGTCACGCTCGGTGTCGGTGATCTCGTCGATGGTGCGGACGATCATGGTTGTGGATCAGCTCCCGATGACGGTCTTGACGGACTCGCCGATGATCGCAAGACCTTCGTCGAGCTCGTCGTCGGTGGTCGTGAGCGGCGCCAGGAGCTTGAGCACCTCGTCGTTCGGACCGGCGGTCTCCAGCAACAGGCGGTGCTCGAAGGCCTTCGAGGCCACCTTCTCGGCGAGCCCCTCGCCCTCGAACTGGATGCCCCGCGCCATCCCACGGCCCTTGGTGAACATCTCGGTGCCCTGGTTGTCACCGATGATCTTGTTGAAGGCCTCCTCGACCTTCTCGCCCTTGCGCAGCGTCTCCTTCTCCAGCGTGTCGTCGGTCCACCAGTTGCGCAGCGTGTGCGTGGCGGTGACGAACGCGGGGTTGTTGCCGCGGAAGGTGCCGTTGTGCTCGCCCGGGCCCCACTGGTCGTACTCGGGCTTGATCAGCACGAGCGCCATCGGGAGGCCGTAGCCGGAGATGGACTTCGAGATCGTGACGATGTCGGGCTGGATGCCCGCGATCTCGAAGGAGAAGAACGGGCCGGTCCGGCCGCAGCCCATCTGGACGTCGTCGACGATCATGAGGATGCCCTTGCGGGTGCACAGGTCCCGCAGACCCTGCAGCCACTCGATGCGCGCCGGGTTGAGTCCGCCCTCGCCCTGGACCGTCTCGACGATGACCGCGGCCGGCTCGTTGAGGCTGGACCCGGTGTCGTCGAGAACCTTCTCGAACCACAGGAAGTCGGGCATCTTGCCGTCGAAGTAGTTGTCGAACGGCATCGGCGTCGAGTGGACCAGCGGGATGCCGGCGCCACCGCGCTTCATCGAGTTGCCGGTCACCGACAGCGCGCCCAGCGTCATGCCGTGGAAGGCGTTCGTGAAGTTGATCAGCGCCTCCCGGCCGCTGATCTTGCGCGCGAGCTTCAGCGCGGACTCGACGGCGTTGGCGCCGGTCGGGCCGGGGAACTGAACCTTGTACTCCAGGCCACGCGGCTTGAGGATGACGTCCTCGAACGTGGTCAGGAACTCGCCCTTGGCCGAGGTGTACATGTCCAGCCCGTGGGTGACGCCGTCACGGGTCAGGTACTCGATCAGCGGCTTCTTGAGCACCTCGGGGTTGTGCCCGTAGTTCAGGGCGCCCGCACCACCGAAGAAGTCGAGGTAGGAGTGGCCGTCGACGTCGGTCAGACGGCTGCCCTTCGCCGTGTCGAAGACGACGGGCCAGTTACGGCAGTAGCTCCGGACCTGGGACTCGAGATCCTCGAAAACGGTCATGTGTTCCCACCCTTGTCTGCTGCGATCGGGCCGATGAGATAGAGGTTCTCCGGCTCGTGCTCGTCACCGAGCAGGTCCGGACCGAAGAGGTCCTCCCGCTCGATCGTCATGTCGTGGCGCCCCGCGAACTTCGTGAACAGGCGGATCGAGGAGGCGTTGTCCGGCGTGATGGTGGTCTCCATCCGCTCGGCGCCCGCCTGGTCCCAGACGGCGTCCAGCATCCGGCCGGCGAGCCCCGCACCGCGTGCCACCGGATCGACGCACACCTGCCAGATGAGCAGGGCGCCGTTCTCGGGGCGCAGGTAGCCGGTCACGTAGCCGACGGCGCGGCCGTCGTCGCGCCGGGCGACGACCGAGGTGCGCGCGAAGTCGCGGCACCACAGGACGTAGGCGTAGCGGGAGTTCGCGTCCAGCGTCCGCGCCTCCACCGCCAGCCGCCACATGTCCACCCCGTCGGCCGGGACCGGGGAGCCGATCTCGTACGAATGGTCACCGTCGGCGTCGGCCGCCGGGGCGGGCGCGCCGGTCGCGGCGTCCCCGTCCGGAGCCGTGGACGCCCGAGGAGGAGCCTGTTCGGGAGCGGTCATGACGGATGAGGTTAGTGCCGTCCGGCGCAGGTCGCAGCCGCTGACGACCGGCACCGACCCCGTGCGCCCTGATCGACGTGACCGGCGACACAGAGCGGCCCGTGACATAGCGACCGGGTGTCCGCCCAGGAAGACACCGTGATCGCCGAACAGCTCGGTGACCCCGACGGGGCCTGTCCGGCGCAGCCACGGACCCGGACGTGGCCCTCGCCACGCTCCGCGACCACCCGCCCGCACGTTCGGCCAATCGTGCGGATGCACTTGCATCTGCACCGCTGCGGGGTGAGGATGGTTATTCCGTCGAATCGTGCCCGGAGGAGCTGCCGTGTCGGTGACACCCGCCAGTACGCGCCCCGTGGCCGTGGTGACCGCGCCGGACGAGGAGCAGACCGTCACGGTCACCTGCGCCCGCGACAGCCGCAGCCACGTCGTGGCGCAGGCGGTGCTGGCCGACTCGCTCACCGCCGGAACCGGACACTGCACCGCGCTCTGCGGGCACGTGGTGCTGCCGGCGTCGCTGGCCTCCCCGCCCGGGGACGGCTGCCTGCTGTGTGCCGAGACCTCCGGGGCCGGGCGCCGCGCCCGCCGCCGCGGACGGATCGGTTTCGGGCGCTCGGCCCGCGCCGCCTCCTGAGCGCCGCCGCCGACCGCCGACCGCACAGCCGGTCCGTTCCCCCACCGCCGGCCGGGCCCCGACCCGCGCCGGTGGCTCCCTCACCTGCCACCGGTCCGGTCCCGCCGGCGGATCAGCGCCCGCCGGACACGTCCAGCACGGCGCCGGTGACGTAGCTGGCCTCGTCCGACAGGAGCCAGGCGATCGCCGTCGCCACCTCGTCGGGGTGGCCGGCACGGCCCATCGGGATCGACGGCGCCATCCGCTCGATCCGCCCCGGCTCACCGGCCCGGGCGTGGAAGTCGGTGTCGAGCAGGCCCGGTCGTACGGCCGCCACCCGGATCCCGTCCGCGGCGACCTCCTTCGCGAGCCCGACGACGAGCGCTTCCACCCCGGCCTTCGCGGCCGCGTAGTCGGTCCACTCGTCGGGCGAGCCGAGCACCGCCGCGCGGGAGGTGACGTGCACGAGCACACCACCCGCCCCGCCGTAGCGGGTCGACATGCGGTGCACCGCCTCGCGTGAGCAGAGCAGGGCCGCGCGCAGGTTGAGCGCGACGACCTCGTCGATCCGGGCGTCGCTCATGTCCTCGAGACGCTGCCGCGAGGGAGCTCCGCCGGCGTTCGCGACCACGCCCGTCAGCGGCGAGGGCATGGCCGACGCAGCGTCGAACAGGCGCTCGACGCCCTCGGTGCGGGTGACGTCCGCTGCGACCGCGTCGGCGTGCACCCCGGCCGCCCGGCACTCCGCGACGACGGCCGCGGCGTCCTGGGGTGAGGCCCGGTGCCCGACGAGGACGTCCTGGCCGCGGGCGGCCAGCAGCCGGGCGGTGGCCGCGCCGACCCCGCGGCTGGCACCCGTCACGAGCACCGTCATGCGTCGTCCGTCCTGCGGTGTCAGGCCCGGTGGGCCTCGGGACCGGGCTCCGGACGGGCGGTGCCCTCCGGCGTCCCCGGCTGCCGGGTACCGGGGTCACGGACCTCGGTGTCGGCACGGGACGCGCCGCCGGGTCCGATCTCCCCGGGGCGCTCGTCGTCGCGCAGGCCGCGCATCTCGCTCTTCAGGATGCGGCTGGACCGACCGACCGACCGCGCCATTTCCGGCAGCTTCTTCGCGCCGAACAGCAGGACCAGCACGACCAGCACGATCAACCAGTGGGTGGGGCTCACAGCGCCCATGACAGCCTCCTCGCTCGTCGACCGGATCAACGAACCATCCTCCGCCGGGGTTCTCCCGCGCAAGAACAGCCTCCCACGGCGCACGGAACCTGATCGCTCGGTCACTCACCGTTGATCCGGCGGCCTCGAACGGGTTTGGATGACGGTGACACCGTGGGCGGCACCGGCGCTGCCCGGGGACGAAGGAGCTGATCCGTGCAGCCGACCGCACTCGCGACCCCGCAGGAGCTCGACCCGGTCGACCTGGCCCGCTACCCGGTGCACGAACCGGGCTCGTCCGGGTGGGAGGACGCGGTCCGCCGGGCCCGCGCCCAGCTCGCCGCCGACGGCTGCGCGGTGCTCCCCGGGTTCGTCCGGGCGTCGTGGCGGGACCGGCTGCGGACCGAGGGCGAGGCGGTCGCCCCGCTGGCGCACTACGAGACCGCCGTGGTCAACGTCTACAACACCGACCCCGACCCCTCGCTGCCCGCCGACCACCCGGCGGGGGTGCCGATGGAGCGGGGCAACGCCTTCGTCGCCCGCGACCGGATCCCGGCGGCCGCGGTGGTCCACCGCCTGTACCCGCAGCCCGCCTTCCGCGCCTTCCTCGCCGCCTGCACCGGCGTGCCCGAGCTGCACGAGCTGGCCGACCCGCTGGCCGGGCTGTGCCTGAACGTCGTCGGCGACGGCCGGTCGCACCCCTGGCACTTCGACACCAACGAGATCGCGATCAGCCTGCTCACCCGCGCGCCGGAGGCCGGCGGGGTCTTCGAGTACTGCCCGGACATCCGCAGCACGTCCTCGGAGAACACCGCCGACGTCGCCGAGGTCCTGCACGGCAGGGGCGGCGACCGCGTCCGGCGGCTGGTGCTGCGTCCCGGTGACCTGCAGCTGTTCCGCGGCCGGTACTCGCTGCACCGGGTGACCGAGGTGCGCGGGAACGTCGCCCGGCACACGGCGATCTTCTCCTACAGCACCCGCCCCGGGGTGGTCGGCAGCGCGGTCCGCACCCGCCAGCTGTTCGGGAGGACACTGTCCGAACACGGGGGGTCGCGCACCGTGCGCGTCGACGGGCTGCTGGACTGATGCCCGTGACCACCACGTTCGCGGCCGACGACGACCTGCCGAAGGTGCCGCTCCCGACCCTGTCCGCCTCGGTCGACCGCTTCCTCGAGTGGTGCGCCCCGCTGCTCAACCCCGACGAGTACGCCCGCACCGAGTCCGCCGCCCGCGAGCTGCTCGCCGAGGGCGGCCCCGCGTCGGTGCTCCAGGCCGACCTCGAGCGCTTCGACGCCGGCGCCCACAGCTGGCTGGACGCGTTCTGGCCGTCGCGCTACCTGGGCCGGCGCGATCGGATCGCGCTCAACGCGAACTTCTTCTTCCTGTTCGGCCCCGGCTCCACCACCGACCCGTGCGCGCGGGCCGCGCAGCTCACCGTGGCCGCCCTCGGGCACAAGGCCGATCTCGACGCCGGGACGTTCCCGCCACTGGTCAACCGCGACGTGCCGCAGTCGATGGACCAGAGTCGCCACATCTTCTCCACCACCCGCATCCCGGGCGACCCCCAGGACACCGTCCGCACCCCCTACAGCGACGACTGGCCGGGCCCGTCCACCGAGCGGCACGTCGTGGTGCTGCACCGTGGCCGGATCCACCGCCTCGACGTGGTCGGCGCCGACGGCGCCGCGCACACCGCCGAGGAGATCGCCGGCGCCCTGCGGGAGATCCGGGACGCCCACCCCGAGCGGGCCGCCACCGGTGACGCGGTCGGCGCGCTGACCACCCTGGCCCGCGCCGAGTGGGCCGCGGTGCGGGACCGGCTGACCGGGCTGGACCCGGCCAACGCCGAGGCCGTCGACCTCGTGGAGCGTGCGCTGCTCGCGATCTGTCTCGACGAGACCGACCCCGCCGACGAGGAGTCCGCCGCGCGGACCCTGCTGGCCGGGGACGCCGGTGACCGGTGGTTCGACAAGGCGCTGTCGATCGTCGTGCTCGCCGACGGCACCGCCGGGGTCAACATCGAGCACTGCGAGCTCGACGGCACCACCGTCCTCACCCTGGTCGACGCGATGTTCGGCGACCCGCTGCAAGTGCACGCCGAGCGGATCGGGGCCCGTCCGCAGGGCGTCCCGTCGCACGCCGAGCTGCGGTTCGTCCTCGACGACGACCTGCGCGCCACCGTGGCCCGCGCGCACGACGAGTTCTCCGCGTTCCTCGACGCCACCGCCACCGAGCTCGTCGCCTTCGACGACTTCGGCGCACGCGACGCGAAGGCCCTGAAGTGCTCCCCGGACGCCTTCGTGCAGGCCTGCTACCAGGTCGCGCACCGGCGGGCCAAGGGCGTCACCGGGGCCACCTACGAGTCGATCGCGACCCGGCAGTTCCGGCGCGGACGCACCGAGGCGATGCGGGTGATCACGCCGGAGATGGTGACCTTCGTCGACGCCATGGGGGACCCGCAGGCCTCCGACGCCGACAAGGTCGACACCTTCCGGGCCGCCGCCGCGGCGCACGGCGCCCGCGCGAAGCAGTGCCAGCAGGGCGACGCGCCCGAGCAGCACCTGTGGGAGCTGGACTGGATCCGGCGCCGTCGCGGGGCGGAGCTGGGCGTCACCGAGCAGCTGGCGGTGTTCGACTCCCCCGGCTGGACGATCATGCGCGACGACTGGCTGTCGACCAGCTCCGCGCCGTCGGACAACATCCGGTACTTCGGGTTCGGCTCGACCAGCTCGCGCTGCATCGGGGTGGCCTACGTGCTGCTGCCCGACCGCTTCCACGTGCACCTGTCCACCCCGGCCGACCAGGCCGAAGGGATGCACGCCTTCGCCCGGGAGCTGCGGACGGCGGTGACCGAGCTGCGGAACCTGCTTGCCTGAGCGGGTTCACTGGTGGGATGGAGCGCGTCCTCGTCACCGGCAGTTCCGGCCACCTCGGTGAGGCGCTGGTCCGCACGCTGGCCGGCGACGGGGTGCCCGTCGTCGGTCTGGACCGGCGGCCCTCGCCGTGGACCGCGGTCGTCGCGTCGCTGACCGACCGCGACGCCCTGCGGTCGGCGCTGCGCGGGGTCAGCCACGTGCTGCACACCGCGACGCTGCACAAGCCGCACGTCGGCTCGCACAGCAGGCAGGACTTCGTCGGCACGAACGTGTCGGGCACCCTCGCGGTGCTGGAGGAGTCCGCCGCGGCGGGGGTGCGGGGCGTGGTGTTCACGTCCTCGACCAGCGCGTTCGGCCGCGCGCTGACCCCGGTGCCGGGCGGGCCCGCGACCTGGATCGACGAGACCGTGGTGCCCCGGGTCCGCAACGTCTACGGCGCCACCAAGACCGCCGCCGAGGACCTGTGCGAGCTGGCCGCGCTGGACCCGGGGCTGCCGGTCGTGGTGCTGCGGACCTCGCGGTTCTTCCCCGAGCCCGACGACCGCGACGAGGTCCGCGCCGCCCACGACGACACCACGCTCAAGCTGGTGGAGTTCTGCCACCGGCGGGTCGACGTCGCCGACGTCGTGTCCGCGCACCTGGCCGCGGCCCGGCGGGCGCCCGGGCTCGGGTTCGCCCGCTACGTGGTCAGCGCACCGCCGCCGTTCCACCGGTCAGACCTCGCCGAGCTGGGCCGCGACCCGGCCGCGGTGCTGGAGCGGCGGGCCCCAGCCCTCGCCGCGCTGCTGGCCGACCGCGGCCGGCCGGTCCCGCCGGTGGACCGGGTGTACTGCCCGGGCCGGGCGGTCGCCGAGCTCGGCTGGACCCCGGTCTGGGACGTCGACGCCGTCGTCGCGCGGGTGCGTGACGGCGGGCCGCCGCGCAGCCCGCTGGCCGACGCCGTCGGGGCGAAGGGGTACCACGATTCCCCGACCGGGGTGTACACCCGGTGATTTCACCTCGCCGGACCGGGTGACTGTAGGTCGTCAGGGCTAACGCCGTGGGTACGACCGGCGGTAGAGGTGACACAGCACGTGTCGCCGACCGTGACGCCGTACCCCGGAGGTCCTGCCATGACCGGCCCGCAGCACCGACCCAGCCCCGGCCCGCGCGGTGCCGACGCCGACCGCGCCCGGCCGTCGCCGCGACCGCGGCACGGGTTCGACGACCACGAGTTCCCCGAGGACTCCTACCAGGGCGGCTACCCGGACCTGCGGCCGTCGCGGCCGGTGGAGCGGGCGACGCCCACCGACCCGGAGGGCTTCGGCGAGCTGTACGGCGGGACCGGTCCGCAGCCGACCGTGGGGCGGGGCGGGTACGCCGCACCGATGCGCTACGAGGGCTACGGCGCCCCCGTACCGGCGGGCGGGTCGCAGCCGGGCGGCGACGACCCCGACGACGGCGGGTACGGCCCGTACGGCCGGGCCGCGCACCGCCAGCCCGAGGAGCCGGTCACCCCGACCCGGGCCGCCTACGGCGAGTACGGCGACCCCGGGTCCCGTGGCGGGACCGCGATCGACGGCGGGCCGCCCTACCCCGGCCCCACCGGATCCGGGTACGGGCGCGCGCGGGCCCCGGAGGAGGACGAGCCGGTCCGCCCGGCCGTGCCGTACGACGACCCGGACCACGTCGCGGACCACGAGGACCTGCCCCGGGACGAGGTCGTCGGGGACGGGCCGATCGCCGCCGCCACGTCCGGCCGCGACTCCGGCGACGACCGGGCCGAGTACGACCGCGCCGGGCACGGACGGCCCGGGCACGGCGAGAGCGGCGGGACCGCGGTCGCCGAGCGCTCCGCCGTCGGGACCGGCGCCGGGGCGGTGCCCGCGCCGCGTCCGCCGTCGGAGTCCGGCGGCCGTCGCCCGGCGACGGTGGCCGAGGCCGCCGCAGCCCGGTTCGGCGCGACCGGACGGTCCGCCGACACGGCGGCGGCCGCACCGGCCGTCGAGGCGACCGGGCCGGTGACCACGACGCCACGCGCGGCGGCGGCCCCGGCCGCCCCCGCCACGGCCGCCGCACCGGTGCGGGTCGCGAAGGACCCGACCGCGCTGACCGTGCTGCGGGTCCTCACCTACGTGCTGGTGTCGCTGTCCTGCCTGGTCTTCCTGGCCGGGGTGGTCTACGGGCTCGTGGTGTACCTGGAGTTCCGCTCGGCGCTGGGCACGTCACCGCTGTTCGGGGGCGGCACGCCGTTCGGGAGCTGGTGAGGGCGCCGGGCGTGGCTCACGGCTCCGCGAGCCACGCCCAGGACAGCGGCGGGAGGTGGGCCCGCCCGCCCTCGGTGCGGACCGGGCCGTCGGAGGACAGCACCGTGTCCAGGCCGGTGACCAGGGCGGCGTCGACCGAGGCGGGCCGGTCGGACACGTTGACCAGCCCGACGAAGCGGCCGCCGCGCGGGTGCCGCCGCGTCCACCCGAGCACCGCCGGGTCGTCGAGCACGGGCACCTCCACCGGCGCCGACGCGTGCAGCGCGGGCAGCTCGGCCCGCACCGCGGCGAACCCGGTCAGCGCACCGAACACCCGCCCCTCGACGGTGTCCGGGTCGTAGCGGCGGGCGAACGCGGCCTCGTCCATCGGGGGCCGGTGCATCCACCGGTTGTCCGCGGCGCGCTCGGGGTCGGCGCGGTAGCCGGTGTCGTTGGCCAGGGCCAGCTCGTCGCCCATGTAGAGCAGGGGGATGCCGCCCCAGCCGTAGACGACGGCGTGCGCGAGCAGCAGGCGTCGCACACCCGCGTCGAGGGCGGCGGGGTCGTGGCGGGCGCGGGCGTCGTCGATGCCGCAGAGCGCGGCGGCGCTGCCGGAGATGCGGGCGTCCCCGGTGTCCGGGTCCTCCTGGAACAGGGCGCCGCGGGCGAAGCTGCCCGGGAAGCGTCCGGCGAAGAAGTCGTTGAGGAACCGCCGGTGCGACGGGCCGTCCCAGCCGACGGCGGCGGCGTCGACGTCGGAGACGGCCCAGCCGATGTCGTCGTGGCAGCGGACGTAGGTCGCCCACGCCGTCGTCGACGGGGCGGGGGTCATGCGGCGCAGCGCGTGTGCGGCGAGGCGGGCGTCGCGGGTGGCCAGGCTCGACCACAGCATCACCATGAGCTGGTTGTGGTAAGCCAGCTCGCACTCGGGGCGGTAGCGGTCGTGCGCGCCGAGGTAGCCGACGAGGTCGTCGGGCGCGACGATCGCCTCCGCCTTGAAGACCACCGCCGGGGCCGCGATCCGGGTGAGCGCGTGCAGCGCCTGCAGCACGTCGTGGGCCTCGGGCTGGTTCTGGCAGTTCGTGCCGAGCCGCTTGCCGAGGAACGGCGCCGCGTCCATGCGCAGGACCTCGACCCCGCGCCCGGCCAGGGTGAACACGGTGCCGAGCATCGCGGCGAACACCTCGGGGCAGGTCCAGTCGAGGTCCCACTGGTAGTCCCAGAACGTCGTCCACACCCAGCCGCCGTCGCCGCCGCCCGCCCCGGGCACCCAGCTGAACGATCCGGGCGCGCGGTCGGGGAAGACGTCGGGGATCGTCGCCTCCCAGGCGTCGGGCATCTCCCGGTCCGGGTAGGCGGTGTAGAAGCCGGCGTAGCGCGGGTCGCCGGCGAGCCAGCCGCGCGCCCACGGGTGCTCGGCGGCGGTGTGGTTGAGGACGAGGTCCACGCACAGGCTCATCCCGCGCTCGCGCAGCGCCCCGGCGAGGGACTCCAGGTCGTCCATCGTGCCCAGCCGCGGATCGACGGCGGTGTAGTCGGCGACGGCGTACCCGCCGTCGTTCTCGCCGTCGCGCGGCTTGAGCAGCGGCATCAGGTGCAGGTACCGCACGCCCAGGTCGGACAGGTGGTCCAGGCGGGTGCGGATGCCGCGCAGGGTGCCCGCGAAGCGGTCGGTGTAGGCGACGTAGCCGACGGTGCGGGGGTCCTGGAACCAGTCGCCGTCGACCTCGCGGCGGCGGTCGAGCTCGCGCAGCGCCTGCGGGCGGGCGGCCGCGGCGGCCAGCGCGGCGCGCACCAGCCGGGCGGTCAGCCCGCCCGGGTCGGCGACGGCGCCGTAGAGGGCGTCCAGCGGCAGGTGCGCGTCGGCGTACCAGCGCTCGGTGCGGGCGAGGAACCCCGCCGCCTCGACCGCGCCGAGCGCGGCGACCGCCTCCCGGGACAGCTGCGGGAGCAGGTCGTGCAGGGCGGCCCGGGCCCGGCGGCGACGCTCGGTGTCGGGCCGGGCGCGGACGGCGTCGCCCGCAGCGGTCGTGCTGATCACCGCGCCATCCTGCCGAACCGCGCGGCCGCTGTCAGGTGCGCGCCAGCACCTCCCGCAGCCGGGCGACGAAACCGGCCGGGTCCTCCAGCCTCCCGACGTGCCCGCCGGGGAACGGCTCCGGGTCCCGGTCCAGCTCCGCGGCCAGCGCCCGGGAGGTCCGGTCGCAGATCTGCCCGGCCGAGGCGGACCCGATGCCGACGACGACCCGCCGCCCGCGCAGGCGCTGCGGGTCCGGACGCCACCGGACCGTCTCGCGCATCTCGTGCAGGAAGAAGTGCCGTTCGTCGGCGGCCTGCTGCGCGGTCGCGTCGGCGTCGGTCGCGGGGAGCCCGGCACCGTCGGCCGCGTTCTGCGCGGCGTCGTCGGGTGCCGCGCCCGGCAGCCCGGCCGACGCCAGGAACAGCGCCCAGGCCGCGGCGGCGCCCTGCTCCCGGTAGGTGCCGATGATCTGCTCGGTCGCCGCGCGGTGCTCCGCCGCGTCGGGCAGCAACTCCTCCAGCGGCGGTTCGTGCGCGACGAGGACCCCCACCAGCTCGGGGCGCGCCTGTGCCAGCGCCAGCGACACCACCGCCCCGCCGCTGGAGCCGAACAGGGTGGCCGGGGCGCCGCCGACGCGCTCGAGGAGCGCGGCGAGGTCGGCCGCCCGCACCGCGACGGTGGAGTCGGCGTCCGGGTCGGCGGCGGGGCTGCGGCCGGTGCCGCGCGGGTCGAACGTGACGACGGTGTGGTCGGCGGCCATCGCGTCGGCGAGCGGGCCGAAGCCCTCGGCGCCCATCGGCGAGCCGACGAGCACGAGCAGCGGGCCGGTGACGCGGACGTCGAAGGTGATGCGGGCGTCCGGGCGGTCGAGCAGATCCGTCGTCACGACGGTCATGGGTGCCTCCTCGCGGGCGGTGTCGCGGTGCCGACCGTCGGCGGGCACCGGACTCCTCGCCGTACCGTGGGAGGCACTCCGACAGAACGGACGAAGCCCCCGTGAAGACCCGCGTCGCCCCGGTGCTGGGCGTGCTCCTCGTGCTGGCCCTGCTCGTGGGCGGTCTGGCCTGGTTCGCCGGAAGCCGCGGGTTCACCCCCGACGACCTGCGCGAGCTGGTCGATCCGCCGCCGCCGGAGCAGTGCGACCAGCCGGACCCGACGACCTCGGGCTGCCTCACCCCGTCCGCGCTGCGCGTGCACGACGCCGCCGTGGCCCGGTTCGGCGAGCCGGGCCCGTCAGCACCGGTCCGGGCGGTCACCTGCTGGTCGGAGCACGCGTGGAACCCCTCGAGCGACCACCCCGCCGGCCGGGCCTGCGACTTCTTCCCGGCCGGCTACGGCGACTTCCCCGCCGGCCAGGACCTGGAGGACGGCTGGGCCGTCGCGACCTGGCTGCGCGAGAACGCCGCCGAGCTGCGGGTCCGCTACGTGATCTGGCAGGGCCGGATCTGGTACCGCGGCACCGGGGACTCCGGGGAGGGCCGGGAGAACTGGGGCCGGCCCTACGACGGCGGCGGGGTGTACGACCCGGAGGACGCCACCGGCGGGCACTACGACCACGTCCACGTCAGCGTCCGCCGGTGAGCACCCCGCTCACAGCACGTGCTGGCCGTACATCTCCCCCAGCGGGTCGGCGATGAGCTCGATGCGCGCACCGTCGGGGTCGCGGAAGTAGACCGAGACACCGGAGTGCACCTCGTGCTCCACCCCGGCCTCGGCGAGCCGCGCGACGAGCTCGTCCCACCGCTGCGGCTCGACGCTGATCGCCATGTGGTGCAGCCCGCCGAGGACCTCGGCGTAGGGGCCGACGTCGAGGCCCGGGAAGTCGAAGAACGCGAGCAGGTTCCCGTTGCCGATGTCGAAGAAGAAGTGCGAGGACCCCGGGTAGTCCCGGTTCTCGATCAGCTCGGTGAGCGGGAAGCCGAGGACATCCTGGTAGAAGCGCACGGTCCGCTCGACGTCCGAGCTCACCAGGGCGGTGTGGTGCAGGCCGCGGGCGGTCGAGGCCGGCCGCTCCCCCGCCGGCTTCAGGTGGGCGGTGCGGATCCGGTCGCGGGCGGCGTCGAGGGCGGCGGTGTCGGTGGGGGTGCCGGTGTCGGTCATGGTGGTCAGCCCTTCAGCAGTGAGGTGAAGTCGGGGACGTCGGCGAACAGGTCGGTGCGGGTGGCCGGCGGCCGGGCGGCGACGGCGTCGGCCAGCTCGCCCGCGGCGCGCCCGACACGGCCGTCCAGTGTGGTGCCCACCTCGGTCGCGCCCCAGTCCTCGGGCGCGGCGAACACCGCGGTCGGGACCGTCGCGGCCCGCAGGTACGCGAACAGCGGGCGCATCGCGTGCTCCAGGGCCAGCGAGTGCCGCGCCGTGCCGCCGGTCGCGGCGAGCAGCACCGGGGTGCCGGTGAGCGCGTCGCGGTCCAGGACGTCGACGAAGGTCTTGAACAGCCCGCTGTAGGACGCCGAGAAGATCGGCGTCACGGCGACGACGGCGTCCGCGGCGGCCACCGACTCCAGCACCGGCGCCAGCGCGGTGTTCGGGAAGCCGGCGACCAGGTGGTCGGCCAGGTCGCGGGCGTGCTCGCGCAGCTCCACGACCTGCACCTCGGCCCGCTCGCCCCGGTCGGCCAGCGCGGCCGTGACCGCGGCGGCGAGACGGTCGGCCAGCAGCCGGGTCGACGACGGCGTCGACAGCCCGGCGCTGAGCACGACGATCCTGCGGGTGGTCATCACGCGACCTCCTTCTCCTGCGTCCCGGTGCTGCCGGTGCCCGCGGCGCCGCGGGCGGCGACCAGCGAGGCGTGGGTCGGCGCGTCCGGGACGCCCGGCGCGCGCAGCGCGGCGAACTCGCGGCGCAGCACCGGCACGACCTCCTCGCCCAGCAGGTCGAGCTGCTCCAGCACGGTCTTCAGCGGCAGGCCCGCGTGGTCGATGAGGAACAGCTGACGCTGGTAGTCGCCGACGTAGTCGCGGAAGCCGAGCGTCCGCTCGATGACCTGCTGCGGGCTGCCGACGGTCAGCGGGGTCTCGCGGGTGAAGTCCTCCAGCGAGGGCCCGTGCCCGTAGACCGGGGCGTTGTCGAAGTACGGCCGGAACTCGCGCACCGCGTCCTGGCTGTTGCGGCGCATGAACACCTGGCCACCGAGGCCGACGATCGCGCGGTCGGCCGGTCCGTGACCGTGGTGCTCCCAGCGTGTGCGGTAGAACTCGACCATCCGCTTCGTGTGCGACGCCGGCCAGAAGATGTGGTTGTGGAAGAAGCCGTCGCCGTAGTAGGCGGCCTGCTCGGCGATCTCGGGGCTGCGGATCGAGCCGTGCCACACGAACGGCGCGACGCCGTCGAGCGGGCGCGGGGTCGAGGTGAAGCCCTGCAGCGGGGTGCGGAAGTGCCCCTCCCAGTCGACGACCTCGGTGTCCCACAGCGTGCGCAGCAGCGCGTAGTTCTCGACCGCCAGGTTCAGGCCCTGGCGGATGTCCTGGCCGAACCACGGGTAGACCGGGCCGGTGTTGCCGCGGCCGAGCATGAGGTCGACGCGGCCGCCCGCCACGTGCTGCAGCATCGCGAAGTCCTCGGCGATCTTCACCGGGTCGTTCGTGGTGATCAGCGTGGTCGAGGTGGACAGCTGCAGGGTCTCGGTGACGCCGGCGAGGTAGCCGAGCGTGGTGGTCGGCGACGAGGAGAAGAACGGCGGGTTGTGGTGCTCGCCGATCGCGAAGACGTCGAGCCCGACCTGCTCCGCGTGCTTCGCGATGGTCAGGACGTCCTGGATCCGCTGGGCCTCGGTCGGCGTGCGGCCGGTCGTCGGGTCCGGCGTGACGTCGCTGACCGTGAAGACTCCGAACTGCACGGCTTCCTCCTCTGCTCGTCGACGGACCGTTGGTTGATCCGTCATCTACATCCTGCAGCAACATAGGTGATGCGTCAACTATTCCGCTACGATGGTGCCGTGACACGGTGGCTGGACGAGCGCGAGCAGGTGGCCTGGCGAGGGCTGCTCCGGATGCAGGCCCGCCTGCAGGGCGAGCTGCACCGGCGGCTGCAGACCGGGTCGGGGCTCTCGCTCACCGACTTCGACGTGCTGGTGGCCCTGACCGACCGGCCCGACGAGCGGTGCCGGGTGCTGGAGCTGGCGACGCTGCTGGAGTGGGAGAAGAGCAGGCTCTCCCACCACCTGGCCCGGATGCAGAAGCGCGGCCTGGTCGCCCGCGAGGAGTGCGACGACGACGGCCGCGGCAACTACGTCGTGCTCACCGCGGCGGGCCGGGCGGCGATCGAGGCCGCGGCGCCGGGGCACGTGGAGACCGTGCGGGAGCTGGTCTTCGACGCCCTCTCCGACGACGACGTGGCCGCGCTGACCCGGATCACCGCCGCCGTGCAGGCCCGGCTCGACGGCCGCGCCCCCCGCTGACCGCGTTCCGCGGAACGCGCGACGGCCCGCACCGGGCGTCGCCGGTACGGGCCGTCGTGAGCGGGACCGCGATCGGAACAGCAGGTCAGGGCACCAGGATGGCGCGGCCCCTGACCTTCCCGGCGTCGAGGTCGTCGAGCGCGGACTGGAAGTCGTCCAGGGCGTAGGTGCTGGTGTGCAGGGTGACCCGGCCGCGGGCGGCCAGCTCCATCAGGTCGCAGAGATCGTTGTAGGACCCGACCAGGTTGCCGACCACGTTCACCTCGGCCGAGATCAGGTCGATCGTCGGGACGTCGACGTTCTCCCCGTAGCCGACCACGTGGTAGTCCCCCGCACGCCGGGTCATCGCCAGGCCCTGGGCGGTGGAGCCGCCCTCGCCGACGAAGTCGATCACGGCCTCGGCGCCGTTCCCGCCGGTGAGCGACAGGACCTCGTCGACCTGCCCGCCGTCGGCGACGATCCCGTCGTCGGCGCCGATCTCCAGCGCCAGCTTCACCGCGTCCGGGTTGCGGTCGAGCACGACCAGCCGGGCCGGGGTCAGCGCCTTCAGCACCTGGATGCCGATGTGGCCGAGCCCGCCCGCCCCGATGACGACGCAGGTGTCGCGCGGACCCAGCCGGCGTGAGGCCTTGGCCGCGGCGTGGTAGGCGGTGAGACCGGCGTCGGCGAGGGCGGCGACGTCGGCGGGCTGCAGCGACGGGTCCAGCTTGACGACGCTGCGCGCCGAGGTGCGCAGGTACTCGGCGTAGCCGCCGTGGGTGTCGATGCCCGGGAACGCCGAGGCGGTGCAGTGCACGTCGTCGCCGGAGCGGCAGGCGCGGCACAGGCCGCAGGTGGCGAGCGGGTGCAGGATGACGCCGTCGCCCTCACGGACGTGGGTCACGGCCGACCCCACGGACTCGACCCAGCCCGCGTTCTCGTGGCCGATCGTGTAGGGCAGCGTCACCTGGGACTTCTCCGCCCACTGCCCCTCGAGGACGTGCAGGTCGGTGCGGCAGACCCCGGCCCCGCCGATCCGGACGACGACGTCGAACGGGTCGACGACCTCCGGCTTCGGGACCTCGGTCAGCTCCATCGGCCGGTGGTAGCCGACCACCTGTACTGCTCTCACGACACGGATCCCTTCACGGACTCGGGGTAGCGGGTCTTCAGGAGCCCGCGGCAGAAGTGGGCGTTGCCCTCGATGGAGATCCGCACCGAGCGGGCCATCCGCAGCTTCAGCGGAACCTGCTCGGCCGGGTACGGGACGCCGTCGTGGCCGACCAGGACCGGCCGGTCGCCGCCGGTGGGCAGGCCGATCGCCGCGCGGCGGCGCAGCAGGGCGTCGGTGGCCGGGCCCGCGGGCAGGTCGGCCAGCGTGACGCCGTGCAGCGACTCGGGCGTCCGGTCCGGGTCGACCCGCAGCAGCCCGGTCAGCGAGCGCTCCATCGCGGCGGTGTGCGCCTTGCGCCGGAAGGTCTCGCGCAGCTCGTCGAGGTCGGACTCGGCCTCGTGCCGGAAGGTGCCCTTGTAGCCGGCGTCGGCGGCCAGCCCGGCGTTGATGAGGTCGGAGTCGTGGTGGTCGTCGAGCTCGACCACGACCTCGCCGGTCCAGTCCAGCGCGGTGAGCACGTCCTTCGCGTCCGAGCACATCAGGTAGGCGAAGTTCGGCGCGCAGAACGCGGTGGGCAGGCGCAGGTGCAGGGTGACCCGGTCGCCGTCGACGTCGAGGGAACGGACGAACTCCAGGTCGGTGATCGGCTCGTCCAGCTCGGGGTCGACGACGGCGTCGAGCGCCCGGAACGCCTGGTCGGTGCGCGAGGTGCGGGCGAGGGCGGGGGCGCTCACGACGCCACCGGGACCTCGGTCGGCGTCTCGTCGCGCAGCTGCAGCTCGGCGGGGACCTCGATGTCGTACATCGCCGCGGCGTTGAGACCCAGGATCTTCTTCTTCTGGGCGGTGGTCAGCGGCGCGTACTCGGACAGCTCGTCCGGGATCTCGAAGTCGACGAAGCGCTCGACCAGCCAGCGCGGGGTCCAGATCGCGTAGTCGCTGGAGAACTGGATGCGGTCCTCGCCCAGCCAGTACAGGAGCTCGCCGATGATCTGGCCGAAGTACTTGGGCCGGGTGTGGATGAACGGCATCGCGACGGCCAGGCCGGCGTGCACGTTCGGCTCCTGGGTGGCGATCCAGCAGAAGTCCTCGAGGCGCGGCAGGCCGCAGTGCTCGACGACGAAGTTCAGGTCGGTGAAGTCGGTGGCGACCTTGTCCACGTCGGCGACGTCGAACGCGTCGCGGTCCAGCGGGCGGATGGTGGGGCCCTTGTGGATGTGGATGTTGCGGATGCCCAGCTCCTGGGCCGCCTCGAGGTACTTGTAGGACCAGTGGTCGTCGAGCTTCCAGCCGCGGGACTCGCCGTGCCACTCCGCGGTGTAGAGCTTCGCGCCCTTCAAGCCGAAGCGCTTCGCGTCCTCGCGCAGCTGCCGCAGGCCCTGCTCGCCGTTGCGCGGGTCCCAGTGGTGGTTGTAGGTCAGCTTGTCCGGGTGGGCCTGGGCGAGGGCGAAGGCCTCCTCGGTCTGGCCGAACCCGTTGTCGTAGAACTCGCCCAGGTAGGCGGGCTGGAACACCGCGTGGTCGACGTGGCCGTCGGTGAACAGGTCCTTCATCAGCCGCTCGCCGCCCTGGTAGAGGTAGTCCTCGTAGGGCCAGACCTCGGACTCGGGGCTCAGGTTGCGGTGGTAGTCGTAGAAGCAGTCGATGAACTGCTTGCCGTGGATGTTGCGCTGGTTCTCCGGGCGTGCGTCCCAGAGCGCCACGTGGGCGTCCACGATGAAGTAGGACTCACCGTTCTTCGAGTACATCGTCGTCCCTCTCAGGTCGCGGCGAGGTGGTGGGCACCCCGCGACTGCGCGGGCCGGTGGGGGATCCCGCGTCGAGGGCCGAAGGTAGGAACGGCGGCGCCCCGGCGGTCGTGATCACCGTCTCAACCTGAGACGAGACGGCGTCGCGACGGCGTCGCCGATGTGACACGGTCGTGGGCAGCAGGTACGAGGAGGTACGCGCGATGGGGCAGTCACTGGCTCCGGCCCGGATCTCGGCGTCCTGGGCGCGCAGCGAGACCTACGGCGCCCCCACCGAGGCCGTCGACCCGGCGTTCACCGGCGCCGTCGACGACGGCTCGTTGTTCGCCCGGTGCGGCGGCGAGGTGCTCGCCGGGCTGCACGAGGGCCTGCCGGGCGAGCCGATCTCACTGATGCTGACCGACGCCGACGGCATCGTCGTCTCCCGGCTCTGCGACGAGCGCGCCCTGCTCGACGCGCTGGACCGCACCTACCTCGCGCCCGGGTTCGCCTTCGGCGAGCGGGAGGCGGGGACCACCGGGCTCGGCCTGGCCCTGGCCGACCGGGTCCCGTCGCTGGTCCGCGGCGACGAGCACTACTGCACCGGGTTGTGGGGCTACACCTGCGCGGCGGCCCCCGTGCTCGACCCCGTCGACGGGTCGCTGCTCGGCAGCATCAACCTCACCACCTGGTCGCAGCGCTCCGACGGTCTGCTGCTCGCGCTGGCGCGCACCGCGGCCGGGCAGACCTCGGCGCTGATGCTCGCGCACGGACGCGGCGCGAGTCCCCGGCGCGCGCCGCGCGGCGAGGTCTTCCGGGTCGCCCCGCAGCCCGTCGGCGGGACCGCGGCGCTCGGCCCGGCCTGGGCCGCCGCGCTCGACGAGGTCCGCGACGCGCTGCGCGACGGCGCCCGGGTCGGGGTGGTCGGCGAGCCCGGCGCCGGCAAGTCCGCGCTGCTCGCCGCGGCCCTGCGCGCCGTCCGCCCGCGGCACCGGGTGCTGCACGCCCGCCCGCCGGCCGCCGAGGACGCGGTGTCCTGGCTGTCGCTGTGGTCCCCGGAGCTGGGCAAGGACGACACTGCGGTCATCGCGGGACGGGTGCACGAGCTGCCCGCGCCCGTCGCGACCCGGCTGGCGGCGCTGGTCCGGTCGCTGCCGCGGGCGTCGCTGAGCGTCACCGCGGGCGGTGTCGACGGGATACCGGACGCGCTGTCACGGCTGCTCGACGTCGTCGTCGAGGTGCCGGCGCTGCGCCACCGTCCCGAGGACGTGCCGGTGCTCGCCGCGCACTTCGCCCGCGACGGCGTCACCTTCACCGACGCCGCCGCCCGCGCGCTGCGCACCTACTCCTGGCCGGGCAACGTCGAGCAGCTGCGCCGCACCGTGCGCGACGCCGCCGCCCGCAGCAGCCTCGTCGACGTGCGGCACCTGCCCCCGGAGCTGCTCGCCACCCGATCCGGATCGCTGACCCGGATCGAGTCGCTGGAGCGCGACGAGCTGGTCCGCTGCCTCACCGAGCACGGCATGAGCGTCACCCGGGCCGCGGAGACGCTCGGCATCAGCCGCGCGACGGCGTACCGGCGGGTGCAGCGCTACGGGATCACCACCCCGCGCTGAGCGGCTGCGGCATCATCGGTGCCGTGCCGCAGACGGTCCTGGTCGCCGACGACGACCGCGCGGTCCGGGAGTCCCCGGCCCGATGAACGGATGCCCACCCGCCGTCCGTCCCGACCTGCACCACCTGGACGGGGGACGCGCTCACCGGACCGGTACTACCGGTGGCCGTGCTCACGGCCGTCGCGGGTCCTCCGGGCCTGCCGATCCCGGTCGACGGTGGGACGATCGATGTGCCGGGCAACGACGCCCCGGGAGACCCGGCAGCCGGCCCGGCCACGGGACTCGACACCGCCACCGGACGACGCCGTCACGCCCGGTGACGAGGACCCCGCGTCGTGCGACAACGACGGGCCGCCCGCCGCCTCGTGCGGCACACAGGGCACCATTCGGTGTAGGACCTGATGGGAGGCGATCGTGTTCGGACTCGCGGACACCGTGGCCGCACTGCTGGCCGCGATCCCTGCTGCGCCCGTCCGGTCGCTCCTCGTGATCGGGGTCGGGGCGTTCCTCGAGGGTCCGATCGTCACCGTCGCCGCCGCCGCGCTCGCCGGGGCCGGGCAGCTCCCCTGGTGGGGGGTGTGGCTGGCCGCGCTGGTCGCCGACGTCGTCGGGGACACCGCGCTCTACGCGCTGGGCCGCAACGGCGACCGGCCGGCCGTCGCCCGCGTGCTGAACCGGCTGGGCCTGACCGAGGAGCGCCGCGAGGTGCTGACCCGCGAGGTCCACACGCACCTGCCGCGGATCGTCATCGGCGCCAAGCTCGTCGACATCGGCGCGATCCCGGCCTACCTGGCCGCCGGGCTGTCCAAGGTCGGCTACCGCCGCTTCCTGGCCTGGATCATCCCGACCAGCGCGGTACGCGCCGCGGTGCTCGTCGGGATCGGCTACGCGGCCGGGGACCGGCTCGCCACCGACCTGGAGTCGCGGCCCTGGCTGCTCGTCGTCGGCGGGATCGCCGTCGGGCTGACCCTGGTCCTCGGGCGGACCGCGATCGTGCGAACGACCGGCTCGCGACGTCGCGCCGACGCCCGGTCCTGACCGCGTCGATCCCCTCGCGCCGGACGTCCCCGACGTCCCGGGGCACCTCCGGCGTGTCGCACCCGCCGGGGCACCCGCGGCGAGCACCGTCCGGCCCGGGCGGCCGGGCCACGGGAGAGGACCACGCGGTGAGCACGTCGACCTGGGCCGAGGCGATCGCCGCGGGCGCGTGACGTGGTGACGGTCCGCGCGGCCCGGATCGCCGCGCCCGGCCCGGGCATCAGCCGGTCCGGGTCCTCGATGACGGCCGGGCTGCTCGAGGGCCTCCCGCACGACGCCGACCGGGAGCCCCGCTTCGCCGACTACCTGGGCCTGTCGTTCACCAACGCCACCGCGTTCAGCCCCACCGACGTGATGCCGCTGAGCCGGTGGGCGAAGATGCTGATGCTCGTCCAGGCGCTGGTGTCGCTGGTGACGATCGCGCTCGTCGTCTCCCGGGCCGTGAACGTGCTGGGCGGCTGAGTCCCGGGCGGGGCTCAGCCACCCAGGAGGGACCGCAGCACCCCCGGTGCGTCCGACGGGCCGGCGACCGGCGCCCACCGCGCGTTGCTGCGCGCGGCCAGCTCGGCCGCCTGCTCGTGGTCGGACTCCGGGGCCAGGATCAGCAGCTCCGGGACCTGCCGCGCCGCCGGGACCGGGTCGTGGTCGTCGGTGGCCCGGCAGTCCGAGAGCAGCACGACGATCCGCCGCTCCGCGCGCGTCCGTTCCAGCTGCGCGGTGGCCGCCCGCAACGCACCGGACAGCGCGGTCACCCCGTGCCCGCGCAGGCCCAGCACCCGGTCGACGACCGCCGACGGCGGACGGGTGGACCCGATGTCGCGCAGGACCCGGGTCTCGGCGGCGAACGACAGCACCGCGTGGTCACCGGGTGCCCGGAACGCGCAGGCCGCGGCGGTCAGCGCCGCCGCGGCGAGCCGGTCCCCGCCCATCGACCCGGACGCGTCCACCACCAGGCACAACGCGAGCGCGGGCCGCGCCCAGGTGCGCGCGGTCAGCTCGTCGAGCCCGACCGGGCGCCGCGCCGCGCGGGCCTCGGCGACCGCGCCCAGCGAGGCGTCCAGGTCCAGGTCGCCGCCGCGGTCGGCCGGGACCGCACGCAGCCTGCCGATCCCGCGCCGGGTGACCCGGCCGGACCGGCCGATCTCCAGCACGACCCGGCCGGCGAGCCTGCGGGCCGCCGCCCGCAGCTTCTCGTCGGTGGCCTTGCCCATGTCGACGAGCAGCGTCAGCGTCTCGTCGGGACGCTCGGCGAGCGCGGCGTCGAACGCGTCGGGGTCGAGCACCCCGACCTCGGGCGAGATCTCGGTGAACCCGGGGTGGCCCGCCAGGGAGCTGCGGGCCACCGTGCGGTCCTCCGGGCGCGCACGCGGCCGGGACGGACGGGTGGAGCCGTCCGCGGGCCGGGGACCGCCCGCCGGTGGCGGGCTCAGGCTCCCCCCGACGCATCACCGCCGTCCGGGGCCCCGTCGGCGTCGTCGGCGGGTTCCTGGCCGAACTCGGCCGTGTACAGCTCGCGGACGATGTCCTCGGCGCTGCGGGAGCCGGACTCGGCGAGCCGGATGCGGCCGGACAGCGCGACCAGCGCCGCGTCCAGCCCGGCCCGCCAGTCGGTGGTCTCCCGGCCGCGCCGGGCCGCCAGCGCCGCGGTGATGCGGACGATGTCGATCGCCCCGCGCACCGAGGAGCCCACGTGCACGTCCGGGTGCTCCCGGGTCCGGCGGACCAGGGAGACGACCTTGGCCCGCCACTGCTCGTCGACCTCGGGGCCGCGCAGCGCGACGACCGCGGTCTCGTCCCCGGCGGTCTGGTAGCCCATCGCGATCCGGCAGACCCGGTCGTAGACGGCGGAGGAGATCCGGGCGGTGCCGACGGCGTCGAACGGGTTCATCGCGGCGACCAGCCGGAATCCCTCGTGCGCGGTGATGCGGCCCAGCCGGGGCACGTGCAGCTCGCCCTCGCTCATCACGGTGATGAGGACGTTGAGGGTCTCCTCCGGGATCCGGTTGATCTCCTCGACGTAGAGCAGGGCCCCGGAGCGCAGCGCCTCGGCCAGCGGACCGTCGACGAAGGTCTCGGGGTTGTAGCCCCGCTCCAGGACCTGGGCCGGGTCGAAGTGCCCGACCAGCCGGGCCGGGGTGAGCTCGGCGTTGCCCTCGACGAACACGAACGGGAGCTCGGCCTCCTCGGCCACCGACCGCAGCAGCGTCGTCTTCCCGGTGCCCGGCGGGCCCTCCAGGACGACGTGGGCGCCGGCCTCCAGCGCCGCGACGAGGAGTTCGACCTCCCGGCCGCGGCCGACGACGGGGGTCCCCGCGGGACCGGCCGCAGCCGGTCCCGCGGGGTTCGTGACAGACCCCATCAGTGCTCGTGGACGAGGACGCCGCGGACGTTCTTGCCCGCGAGCAGGTCGTCGTAGCCCTCGTTGACCTGCTCGAGGGTGTAGGTACGCGTGATGATCTCGTCGAGCTTCAGGTCCCCGCTCTGGTAGAGGCCGAGGATCTTGGGGATGTCGACGGTCGGGTTGCAGTCGCCGAACAGCGAGCCCTTCACCGTCTTCTTGAACAGCGTCAGGATCGAGCCCGGCAGCGTGACGTTGGTCGTCGAGAGCTTGTTCAGGCCGGTCAGCACGACGGTGCCGCCCTTGCCGGTGTTCTCGAACGCGCCGGTGACGATCTCCTCGGTCACGATGCCCGCGGTGACGATCGTCTTGTCCGCGCCGTTGCCGTTGGTCATGGCGCGGGCCAGGTCACCGGCCTCTGCGGCGGTGGCGACGGCGTGCGTGGCGCCGAGCTCCATCGCCTTCTCGCGCTTGTTGGCCAGCGGGTCGACGGCGATGAGGTTCTTCGCGCCGGCGTAGCGGGCGCCCTGGACGGCGTTGATGCCGATGCCGCCGACGCCGGCGACGATCACCGTGTCGCCCGGCTCGACCTTCGCCGCGTTGACCGCGGAGCCCCACCCGGTGGGTACGCCGCAGCCGACGAGCACGGCCTTGTCCAGCGGGAGGTCGTCGTCGACCTTGACCACCGAGTTCTGGTGGATCGTGGAGTACTGGGAGAACGTGCCCAGCATGCACATCGCGCCGTACTGGCCCTTCGGCCCGGTGAAGGGGAAGCGCTCGCCCGGCAGGTAGCCCTCGAGGATGGTCGCGCCCATGTCGCAGATGGCCTGCTGCCCGGTCGCGCACCAGCGGCAGACCCCGCAGTTGGGGATGAACGAGCAGACGACGTGGTCGCCCGGCTTCACCCGGGTGACGCCCGGGCCGACGTCCTCGATGATCCCGGCGCCCTCGTGCCCGAGGACCATCGGCAGGCGTGCCTCGAGGTCGCCGTGCGCGATGTGGACGTCGGAGTGGCACAGCCCGGCGTGGGTGTAGCGGATGAGGACCTCACCCTGCTGCGGCCCGTCGAGCTCGAGCTCCTCGATCTCGATCGGCTTGCCGGCCTCGTAGACGACTGCTGCCTTGGTCTTCACGGGCACGCTCCTCTGCGCTGGTGACGTCGGTGTCGCCCCGGATCCTGTCCCACCCCCGGGGGTGTGGCGTGTTCCACATGTGGACACGTGCGCACTGCCTCATACCGGGCGGGCTACGTCTCCGCCACGTCGAGCGCGCGCATCCGGCGGTACAGGGTGGTGCGGCTGATCCCGAGCGCCCGCGCGGCCTCGCGCTTGTTGCCGCCCGCGACCGTCAGGGCGTGCTGGATCGCGACCCGTTCGGCGCGCTCCCGGCCGCCGAGCCGGGTGATCCGCGGGCCGGGCCGCAGGTGCTCCGGCAGGTCCTCGACGTCGATCCGGCGGGTCCCGGACAGGTGCGCCAGTTCGGTCACGACCCGGGTCAGCTCGGTGAGGTTGCCCGGCCAGGCGTACGCGGACAGCGCCGCGACCGCGGACCGGGTCAGGATCAGCTCCCGGCCCGGCCGGACCCGTGCGGCGATGTCGGCGACCAGCCCGGGCAGCTCGTCGCGGCGTTCGCGCAGCGGCGCGAGCTCGACGCGGCTCGCGCACCGGGCGACCAGCCGCGCCGCCGGGACGGACAGCTCCCCGACCGGGCCGCAGGTGAGTACGAGACGGGTCGGGCCGGCGTCGAGCAGCGGGCGGAGCACGGTGCAGAGCTCCTCGGGCAGGACGTCCACGTCGTCGACGACGACCGCGGGCACCCCCTCCCCGAGCAGCGCGGACAGCCGGGCCGCCCAGTCCCGGGACGGTCCGGTGAGGGCGTCGGTGGCCGCCAGCACGACCGGGTCGGCGGTACCGAGCAGCCGGGCCGCCTCGGTGCTGCGCCCGGTCCCGGGCTCACCCGCGACCAGCACCGAGCGCCCAGTGGGAACCGGCCGCGCGGTGCGGCGGACCGGCTCGCGCCGCGCCGCACGGACCGGGACGAGGTGGAACAGCACCCCGTCCGCCGTCTCCGCGACGGTCTCGGCCCGCACCCGGATCCCGGCGCCGTCGGGCGCCTCCAGCACCCGGGTCAGCGGGCCGTTCTCGACGACCTCGGTCCGCAGCGTCGCGAGCAGGTCCATCCCGCCCTCGCCCAGCACGGTGACGGCGCCGCGGTTGGTCAGCACCACGTCCGAACCGAGGACCACGATCGGCGACGAGCGCCGCCGGGTGGCCTCCTGGAAGGCGAGGAACAGCCTGCGGTCGCCGTCGCGGGCGGTCTCGACGATCCGCTCCTCGATGTCCCGGGCGGCACGCGACAGCAGCGGCGCGAACAGCGGGTGGGCGCGCCCGCCGGCGACCGTGATGTCGAGGACGCCCTCGGTACGGCCGCGCAGTGGATGCCGGATCGGGTGGCCGAAGCAGCTGACGCCCTTGAGCCCGGCCAGGAAGTGCTCCTCGCCGTGGACGGCGATGCCGCGGCCGGTCTCGGCGGCCGTGCCGATCCCGTTGGTCCCCAGCACCTGCTCGTCGGCGGCCGCCCCGACCACCAGGCCGATGTCGTCGAACGCCGAGTCGAGGGTGCGGTCGTCGCACCAGATGTCGAGGATCCGGCAGTCCCGGTCGGCCAGCTGCACCGAGAACGGCTCACCGGCGAGCTCGGCCGCCAGCGCCTGCAGCACCGGCTCCGCGGCGACCGCGAGCCGGCCGACCCGGTCGACCTCCGCGATCTCCGGCCGGTCGACGCGGTCGGGGTCGATGCCCGCCAGCCGCGCACGCCGCCAGGACGAGGCGATGTGCTCGCGCACGCCCCCCGGGGCGGATCGGCCGACGGCTCCGTCGAAACCCATGGCGCACACCTTCCGTGACCGTGGTGACGGAGGCGACACTACCCGCGCCCGGCCGGGTCCCCGGTCGTGCGCGGGCGGGCGGGGTGCAGGATCGTCCGACATGGACCGACGCGTACACGCGTTCACCGACGACGCCCTGGGCGACGACGACGCCGTCGCCCTCGCCGAGCGGCTGCGCCGCCGTGAGGTCGCGCCCGCCGAGCTGCGCGCCGCCGTCGCCGCGCGCGCCGCCCGGGTCGAGCCGCACCTGCACGGCCTCGCCCTGGACCGCACCGCCGACCCCGTCACCGGGGACACCGGCGGCCCGCTGGCCGGGGTGCCGACGCTGGTCAAGGACAACGTCGAGGTGCGGGGCTGGCCCGCGGGCCACGGCACCCGGGCGTTCGTCCCCGCCCCGTCGCGCGAGCACGCCGAGGTGACCCGGCAGCTGCTCGCGGCCGGGCTGGACCTGGTGGGCACGACCCGGATGCCGGAGTACGGGCTGAACGCCTCCACCGAGTTCGCCGACGCCGAGCCGACCCGCAACCCGTGGGACCCGCGCTTCTCGGCCGGCGCGTCGTCGGGCGGGGCGGCCGCGCTCGTGGCCGCCGGCGTGGTGCCGCTGGCCCACGCCAACGACGGCGGCGGCTCGATCCGCATCCCGGCCGCGGCCTGCGGGCTGGTCGGGCTCAAGCCGTCGCGCGGGCGGCTCGCGCCGAACGCGACCGGCGCCCGGATGCCGATCGACCTCGTCGCCGACGGCGTGGTGTCCCGCTCGGTCCGCGACACCGCGGTGTTCCTCGGCGCCGCCGACCGCGGGCGCCGCAACCCGGCGCTGCCACCGCTGGGCCTGGTCGAGGGCCCCGCCCGGCGACGCCTGCGGGTCGGGCTGCTGCTGGAGTCCCCCACCGGCGCGGCCGTCGACGCCGACACCCGCGAGACCGTCACCGCCGTCGCCGAGCTGCTCGCCAAGCAGGGCCACGAGGTGTCCGAGGCCGTCACCGGGGTGGGGACCCGGTTCGTCGACGACTTCCTCGACTACTGGGGGCTGCTCGCGTTCTCCGTGGTCACCGGCGGCCGGCTGCTGCACGGGCGCACCTTCGACCCGCACCGCCTCGACGGCCTGACCCACGGCCTGGCCGACCACTACCGTCGCGCGCTGGCCCGCACCCCGGTGTTCCTGCACCGCCTGCGCCGGGTCGCGGCCACCCACGCCGAGCTGTTCACCCGGCACGACGTGCTGCTCTCCCCGGTGCTCGCGCACACCCCGCCGGAGATCGGGTGGCTCGCGCCGACGGTGCCGATCGAGCAGCTCACCGCCCGGCTGCTCGACTACGTGGCGTTCACCCCGCTGGCCAACGTCGCCGGGGCGCCCGCCGTCGCGCTGCCCGCCGGGGCGACGGCCGGCGGGCTGCCGGTGGGGGTGCACCTGGAGGGCACGGTCGGCGACGAGCGGACGCTGCTGGAGCTGGCGTACGCCATCGAGGCCGACCGCCCCTGGCGGCGGATCCGGGACTGACCCGGACCGGACACGCACCGGTCAGACGTTGCCGCGGCGCTCCTGCTCCCGCTCGATCGCCTCGAACAGCGCCTTGAAGTTGCCCTTGCCGAAGCCGAGCGAGCCGTGCCGCTCGATGAGCTCGAAGAACACCGTGGGCCGGTCCCCGACCGGCTTGGTGAAGATCTGCAGCAGGTAGCCGTCCTCGTCGCGGTCGACGAGGATCCCGCGGGACGCCAGCTCGGCGATCGGCACCCGCACCGACCCGATCCGGGCCCGCAGCTCCGGGTCGGAGTAGTAGGCGTCCGGGGTGTCGAGGAACTCCACGCCGCGCGAACGCAGCACGTCGACGGTGGTGAGGATGTCGTTCGTCGCCAGCGCGAGGTGCTGGGCACCGGGGCCGCGGTGGAAGTCCAGGTACTCGTCGATCTGGGACTTCCGACGGCCGGGGCTGGGCTCGTTGAGCGGGAACTTCACCCGGTGGTTGCCCGACGCGACGACCTTGCTCATCAGCGCCGAGTAGTCGGTGGCGATGTCGTCGCCGATGAACTCGGCCATGTTCGTGAAGCCCATGATCCGGTGGTAGAAGTCCACCCAGGAGTCCATGCGGCCGTACTCGACGTTCCCGACGACGTGGTCGAGCGCCTGGAACAGCCGGCGCGGCGCGTCCGCGGGCCGGTCCACCGAGGAGCTGCGGGCGACGTGGCCGGGCAGGTACGGGCCGGTGTAGCGGGACCGGTCGACCAGGGTGTGCCGGGTGTCGCCGTAGGTGGCGATCGCGGCGGAGCGCACGGTGCCGTGCTCGTCGGTCGTGTCGTGCGGCTCGACCAGCACGGTGGCCCCCTGGGCGCGGGCGTGGGCGAGGCAGCGGTCGACGTCGGGGACCTCGAGGGCGATGTCGACGATGCCGTCGCCGTGCCGGCGGTGGTGGTCGGCGACCGGGCTGTCCGGGTCGACGGCGCCGCGCAGCTCGAACCGGACCGCGCCCGAGCGCAGCACGTACGAGTGGTGGTCGCGGTTGCCGGTCTCCGGCCCGGAGTACGCGACGAGCTCCATGCCGTAGACGACCTGGTAGAGCTGCGCGGCCTGGGTGGCGTTGCCGACCGCCCAGACCACGGCGTCCCAGCCGGTGACCGGGAACGGGTCGGCGGAGTCGTCGTGGGAGACGAGGCCGACCAGGCGTCGCAGGGCGGCGGCGTCGAGATCGGCGAGCTTCTCGGAGTCGGTGAGGATGTCCATCAGTGCTCTCCCGTCAGTGTGCGGGCGGCCAGCTCCTGTGCCGCGGTGACCGTGGTGGTGCCGTGCGTGCGGGCGTCGGCGAAGACGCCGGTCAGGGTGTCGCCGATCGCGCGGGTCCGGCCGGCGACGGCGTCGGCGCTCCAGCCGAGGACCTCGCGGCCGACCAGGTGGATGGCGCCGCCGGCGTTGGCGACGAAGTCCGGGGCGTGGACGATGCCGCGCCGGCGCAGGACCTCGGCCGCGTACGGGTCGGCGAGCAGGTTGTTCGCCGCGCCCGCGACGACCGCGGTGGGGAGGGTCTCGGCGACCTCGGCGGTGATCAGACCGCCGGTGGCGCACGGGACCAGCACGTCGCACTCGCGGGTGGTCACCGCGCCGGTGTCGACCACCTCGGCGCCCAGCTCGTCGGCGACCGCGGCGCAGCGGGCCGGGTCGACGTCGGTGACGATCAGCTTGGCCCCGGCGTCGGCGGCGAGCCGGGCGACGTCGGCGCCGACCGCGCCGAGCCCCTGGACCAGCACCCGCAGCCCGTCGACGCCGTCGAACCCGGCCTCCGCGACTCCCGCGCGGATCGCGGCGAACACCCCGAGGGCGGTCATCGGGCCGGACGAGCCGGGCCCGCCCGCCGCGACCGAGCGGCCGAACACGTGCGGGGTCAGACCGGCGAGCACGTCCATGTCGGCCGAGCAGGTCCCGACGTCCGGGCCGGTGGTGTAGTTCCCGCCGAGCAGCTCCAGGTTCGCCGCGTGGACCTCGAGGATGCGGCGCCAGGTCGCCTCGCCGAGCTCGGCGCGCGGCGCCGGGAGCGCGATCACCGACTTGCCGCCGCCCATCGGCAGGCCCGCGACGGCCATCTTCAGCGTCATCGCCCCGGCGAGGCGGCGGGCGTCGGCGACGGCGTCGCCGGGCGAGGGGTAGACCATCGCGCGGGTCCCGCCCGACGCCGGTCCGAGACGGGTCGAGTGCACCCCGATCACGAACCACGCGCCCGTCCCCCGGTCGTACCGGACCGAGGTCAGTTCGCCGTCCCACTCGGGCAGAGCCATCCCGCGCCTCCATCGCCTCGCTGGTGTGCAGCGAGGACACCGCTGATCCCGGTATCTACGCAACCGGCCCACCACGAGCTGCACACCGGCGGCAGGTCACCCGGCCCTGGTGCCGGTCCACCTGGACGGATCGTCCAGGAGATCGGCGTCACTCCCGGGGCCCGCCGCGCGCGTCCGTAACCTGGACCGGTGACGACCAGCGACGCCACGACGCCCGCCGACCTGCGCGGCAGGCCGCGACCGCCGGTCCACCCGCGGACCGCGCCGTCGGACCCGGCCGGGCTGGACCCCGGGCGCGCCGCGCTGCACGCCCGCATCGCGACCGGCCCGCGCGGAGCGCAGGCCCGGGTCCCGCTGGTCGACGACGCCGGCCGCCTGCTCGGCCCGTTCACGACGATGCTGTTCTCCCCGCGCATCGGCGACGCCGTGCAGCAGGTCGGCGCGGCCCTGCGCACCGACGACGACCTCCCGCCCCGGCTGCGCGAGCTGGCCGTTCTCGCCGTCGCCGTGCACCACGGGTCGGCCTTCGAGTGGTCCGCGCACGAGGGCCTCGCCCGCGACACCGGACTGTCCGGGGCGCAGCTGCAGGCCCTGCTCGACGGCGACGTCCCCGACGGCCTCGACGAGGCCGAGCGGGTCGCGCTGACCACCGTGCGGGCCCTGCTCACCCGGCACGACCTGGGCGACGACGCCTTCGCCACCGCGCTACGGGTGCTGGGCCGGGACACCCTCGCGGCGCTGGTGTGGCTGACCGGGTACTACTCGATGCTGGCCACGGCACTCGCCGTGTTCCGGCCGGAGTGAGGCCGGGTAACCCGCGTGGAGAGGGGAGGGACGCGATGAGCACCGCACCGAGCACCGCACCGGACGGGGTGCGCGTGGCCGCGGCCATGCACACCTTCCCCAAGACCTGTGGACCGGCGACGACCGTCGCGCAGGCGTGGGCGGCATTCGAGCGACCCAAGGTGCACTCGCTGCTGGTCCTCGACGCGGGACGGCTGCTCGCGGTGGTCGACCGGGCCGACCTGACCGGGGCCGGACCGGACGAGCCCGCCGCGCCCCTGGGGACGCTCGGCGGGCGGGTGGCCCACGCCGGCGACGACCTGGCGTCGACCTGGGCGGCGATGGCCGACGCCGGGCGGCGGCGGGTCGCCGTCGTCGACGACGCCGGCCGGCTGCTCGGGCTGCTCTGCCTCAAGCGGCACGGTCGCGGGTTCTGCTCCGACGCGGGCATCCAGGCCCGGATCGACGAGCGCGCGGCGGCCCCGGACGGGCCGTGAGGCGGCCCACCGCGGGGAACACCGGCGCCGGGCCGGACGCTGGACGGGGTGACCACCTCCGACGCCGCCGTCGCCACCCGCAGTCGAGAGGACCCTCCCGGTGACCCACACCGACGACACCGTGCTCCTGAACGGGGGCGTCGCCATGCCCCGTCTCGGGTTCGGTGTGTCCGAGTCCCGCGACGCCCACGCCGCCGTCGCCGAGGCGCTCGCGCAGGGCTACCGCAGCATCGACACCGCCGCCGTCTACGAGAACGAGACCGGCGTCGGCGCCGCGCTGGCCGGTTCCGGCCTGCCCCGCTCCGAGCTGTTCGTGACCACCAAGGTCTGGAACGTCGACGGCGACCGCCCCGACGCGCTGGGCGCGGCACGGCGCAGCCTGGACCGGCTGGGGCTCGACCACGTCGACCTGCTGCTCGTGCACTGGCCCAACGACGACCTCAGGCACTGCCTGTCGACCTGGGAGGCGATGGAGCAGCTGCTGGCCGAGGGCCGCACCCGCGCGGTCGGGGTGTCGAACTTCCGACCGTCGCACCTGCGCAGGCTCCGCTCGCTCGGCGGTCGGCTCCCGGCGCTCAACCAGGTCGAGCTGCACCCGCACCACCAGCAGCCGGAGCTGCGCGCGGTGCACGCCGCGCTGGGCATCGTCACCGGCGCCTGGAGCCCGCTGGGCCGCGGCGCGGTCCTCGGCGAGCCGCTCCTGGCCCGGATCGCCGACCGGCACGGCGTCACCCCCGCCCAGGTGGTCCTGCGCTGGCACCTGCAGCAGGGCACCGTCGCCGTTCCGAAGTCCGACGACGCGGGGCGCATCGCCGCCAACCGCGATCTCGCCGGGTTCACCCTCGACGGGGCCGACCTCGACGCCGTCGCCGCGCTGCACCGGACCGACGGACGGGGCCGGATCGGCCCGGTGCCCGACCGGGTGGACCGCATCGCGTCCTGAGTGACGTGTGTCACGTCCGCGTGCGGACGGCGGGGCGACCATCCTCGAACGACCAGTCCATCGAGGAGGCAGTCGTGTCGTTCACCGACAAGGTCACGAACAAGGCCGAGAACGCCGTGGGCGTCGCCAAGGAGAAGGCCGGCGCGGCCACCGGCGACCGGGAGCTCCAGGCCGAGGGCAAGGCCGAGCAGTCGAAGGCGTCGCTGAAGGACGCCGGGGAGAAGCTGAAGGACGCCGCGGGCAACGTGAAGGACGCGTTCGGCGGTTCGAAGGGCTGAGTCCGCCGACGGCGTGACGGGGGTGACCGGGACGCATGCCGGTCGCCCCCACCGGGAACGCGACGGAGGTACCGAGCCGGGTCCAGTGCCGTACCGGGCTCCTCCCCTCACATCTACCGGAGGAACCATGAGCACCGTCAAGCTCGCCGTCGTCTACTACTCCGCCACCGGCACCGTCGACGCGATGGCCCACCGGGCCGCGCAGGCCGGCGAGAAGGCGGGCGCCGAGGTGCGCCTGCGCCGCGTCGCCCGCGAGGCGACCACCGGTGAGCGCGAGGCCACCGACGCGCAGGCCGCGCACGCCGAGGCCGCCCCCGAGGTCACCGCCGCGACCGCCGACGACATCGTGTGGGCCGACGCCGTCCTGTTCGGCTCGCCCACCCGCTACGGCAACATCGCGGGCCAGCTGAAGACCTTCATCGACTCGCTCGGCCCGCAGTGGGGCCAGGGCCTGCTCGCCGACAAGGTCTACGCCGGGTTCACCGCCAGCCAGACCCTGCACGGCGGCCAGGAGTCCACGCTGCTCGCGCTGTACAACACGATCCACCACTTCGGCGGGATCGTCGTCGCGCCCGGGTACACCGACCCGACCAAGTTCGTCGACGGCAACCCCTACGGCGCCTCGCACGTGACCGGGGCGGACAACGACGCCCCGCTCGGTGAGGCCGACAATGCGGCTCTCGACCACCTCGCCACCCGCGTGGTCACCGTCGCCGGGAAGCTCGCGGGCTGAGCCGGATCCGGCGACGCGACACCGTCCACCGCGCCACGCCGCGGGCTAGCCTCGGTGCATGTACTTCCGGATCACCCCCGGCGACGTCGAGCTCGTCGACCCGGATGACGTGCGGAGCTTCCATGTCGTCGCCCCCGCGGACCTGACCGAGGACACGCTCGCCGACACCGTGCGCAGCACCGGTCTCGGCGAGGTCGCCGACGACGGCGGGCACGTCCTGGTGCGCGTCGACGCGGTCCGCAGGCTGGCGGCGGGCCGGGTCGGCCCGGACTGGGAGGACGACCTCGCCGGGATGCTCGGTTACGCCCGGAGCAAGGGCTGGCTCTCCGACGACGGCGACTCGGTGCGCGCCCACGTCGAGCGCGGCTGAGACCGGGCTACGGCAGCAGCGCCCGGACCCCGTCGGGGTCCGGGCCGCCCGGCCCGATGACCACGACGGCGTCGTCGAAGCCCGCGTCGGCGTAGCGGGCCAGGTCGTCCCGCAGACGGCCGAGGTCGGCGCCCGCGGGCACCGGGAGGGCGTAGGCGACCGCGCGACCGCCCCCGGCCGCCCGGTAGCGGCCGAGGGCGTCCACCATCTCGTCCGGCGTGGTGCGGTGGCCGGAGGCGAGCCAGCCGTCGAAGGACCGGGCGGCCTTCTCGACGTTCGCGCCCCACGACCCCAGCAGCAGCGGCGGCCGGGCGGTGGGCGCGTCCGCGAGCCGGGCGTCGGCGTCCCCGCCGCGTTCCAGCAGCTCACGCAGTCGGACGACGTTCTCGTCGAAGGTCCGGAAACGGGTCCGGTGGTCCCGGTCGAGGGCGGCGTAGTCGTCGCGGGTCGAGCCGGGGCTCACCCCGAGCGCGAGCCGGTCCCCGCAGACCGCCTGCAGCGACAGCATCCGGTGGGCCAGTTCGGCCGGCTGGTGCAGCGGGACCTGCACCGTGCCCGTCGACAGGCCGACGCCGTCGGTGGCCCCGGCCGCGACGGCCAGCGCGACGAACGGGTCGGGCACCAGCCGTCCACGGCCGATGATCTCCGGCGCCCACAGGTGCGCGAAACCGGCACCGGCGAGTCGCCGGGCCCACCCGGCGACCGGGTACGGCGGCGCGTCGGACAGGTGCGCGAGCGTCGCGCCCAGCCGCACCGCTACGCCCGCCGGTCCGCGGCGAACCGGGCGTACCAGCGCAGCGCGTCCGGGTCGTCGACCGAGGCGATGTTCGCGGCCTTCTCCAGCGGACGGCCCGCCATCAGCTTCTTGATCGGCACCTCCAGCCGCTTCCCGCTCAGCGTGTGCGGCACCGCGGGGGCCTCGACGATCTCGTCCGGGACGTGCCGCGGCGTCAGCCGGGACCGCAGGGTGGACACGATCGTGGCCCGCAGGTCGTCGTCGAGGGTGTGCCCCTCCGCGGGGACGACGAACAGGCCCAGCCAGTACTCGCCGTCGGGGAGGTCGACGCCGACGACCAGCGCCTCGTCGATCTCCTCCATCGTGTCGAGGACGTCGTAGAAGTCGCCGCTGCCCAGCCGGACGCCCTGCCGGTTGAGCGTGGAGTCCGAGCGGCCGTGGATGGAGACGCTGCCGTCGGCGTGCAGGGTCACCCAGTCCCCGTGCCGCCACACGCCGGGCCAGGTGTCGAAGTAGGAGTCGGTGTAGCGCTCGGCCTCCGGGTCGTTCCACAGGTGCACCGGCATCGACGGCATCGGCTGGAGGACCACCAGGTCGCCGACCTCGTCGACGACGGGGTCGCCGTCGGAGTCCCAGGCGGCGCAGTCCACGCCCGCGAGCCGGCCGCCGATCCGCCCGGCCCGGACCGGGGAGTACTCGTTCGCCCCGACGAACGAGCCGGAGACGTCGGTGCCGCCGCTGGTCGAGTCGATCCGCATGTCCGGGCTGACGTGGGAGTACAGCCAGTCGTAGCCGGCGGGCGGCAGCGCCGAGCCGCTGACCATGACGTGCCGCAGCCGGGACAGGTCGTGCTCGGCGCGCGGGGACACCCCGGTGTTCGCCGTCGCGGTGACGACCGCCGCCCCCATCAGGACGACGTCGGCACCGGTCCGGGCGGCGACCTCCCAGACCGCACCCGGCGGGTGGCCGGGGCTGCCCTCGTAGAGCACGATGCTCGCGCCCTGGGTGAGCGCCCCGAGCTGCATGTTCCACAGCGCCCAGCCGGTGGAGGTGTAGGTGAACATGCGCTCGCCGGGCCGCAGGCCGCAGTACAGCCCGGACCACTTCAGGCCCTCGAGGGTGATGCCGCCGTGGCCGTGCACGAGGCCCTTCGGCAGGCCGGTGGTGCCGGAGGTGAACAGCACCCACAGCGGGTGCGAGAACTCGACCTGCGTGAACTCCGGCTCGGCGTCGACGGCGAGCAGCTCGTCCCACGGCGTCGTGCCCTCGGGGGCGGGCCGGTCGAACACGTAGGGGACGGCCACGACGTGGCGCACGGTCGGCAGCTCGGCCCGCAGCCGCACGACGACGTCGGCGCGGTCGACCTCCCGGCCGTTCCAGTGGTAGCCGTCGGCGACGACGAGCACGGTCGGTTCGAGCTGGGCGAGCCGGCCGATGGTGCCCTCGGCGCCGAAGTCCGGTGAGCAGCACGACCAGACCGCGCCGACCGCGGCCGCGGCCAGCAGCCCGATCACGGCGTGCTCGGTGTTGGGCAGGTAGGCGCAGACCCGGTCCCCGGGGCGCACCCCGGCCCGGCGCAGCCAGCCGGCGGCGGCCGCGACCGACCGGCGGAGCCCGCCGCGGGTGATCTCCCGGGCGGGCGCACCGCCCTCCTGCACGCACACCAGGGCGGGGTCGTCGTCGGCGCCGCGGCGCAGCGCGTGCTCGGCCCAGTTCAGCCGGGCCCCGGTGAACCACCGGGTGTGCGGCATGGCGTCCGCGGTGCGGACCTGCTCCCACGGCGTCGAGAACGCGACGTCGTAGTGGTCGACGACCGAACGCCAGAACCGGTCGATGTCGGCGACCGACCACGCGTGCAGGGCGTCGTGATCGTCGAACGGGCGGCCCTCCCGCTCGGCCAGCCAGTCCAGGTAGGCGCGCAACGCGGACCGCTCGATGCGCTCCGCCGACGGGCTCCAGAGGACGTCGGTCATCGGTGTCTCCTCCGTGGGGGCGTCCCGCGCGTCGGCGGACCCACCCGGGAGGTGGACCCGCCGACGCGGTGCTGCGGTGCGGTGCCGCGGTCAGCCCACGGCGGAATCGCCGGGCGACACCCGGCTCGGGGCGCTCAGGAGGCGAGCACCTTCGGCATGATGTCGTTCTTGATCCGCTTGAGGTCGTCGAGCGTCTTCGACACCGGGACGTCGGCGAACGGCGGCCAGATCAGCGGCATGGTCATGCCCGCCTCCTTGTACGCCTTGAGCCGGTCGGTGAGCTGCTTCTCGGTGCCCACCAGCAGGTTCGACGCGACGCCGTTGACGGTCTGGTCGACCTCCTCGTCGGTGATGACCGTCCAGATCATCGAGCAGATCTCGAGGTCCTTGGCCCGCTTCGGGCTGCCGATCTCCTCGAACTGCTCGTCGATGGCCGTGATCCACTTGGCGAGGCCCTCGGGCGAGTCCTGGATGCCGATCCAGCCGTCGAGGTCGTACTTGGTGATCCGGCGCGCCGAGCGCAGCGGGTCCTTGAGGCCGCTCATGAAGATCGGCGGGCGCGGGTCCTGCAGCGGCTTGTGCCCGAAGCCGCAGGCGTCGAAGTCGGCGAACTCGCCGTGGAACTCGTAGTGGTCGGCGTTCTTGTCCCAGATGCCCTGCATGATCTCGATCGACTCGCGCACGTGCTTGTGGCGCTTCGGGAAGATGTGGGCGGCGCTGGCCGCGGCGAACTCCTCGGGCATCCAGCCGGAGCCGACGCCGACGTTCAGCCGGCCGCCGGAGAGGTGGTCGATGGTCGCCAGCTCCGCGGCGAGGACGCCGGGCGAGCGGAACGGCGTGTCGATGATGCTCATCCCGATGCGGACCTTGGTGGTCTTGGCGGCGAGCCACGGGATCAGCGGGTAGCCCTGGAACCACTTGCCGCGCGAGGACACCGGCAGGGCGTTCGGCAGCCCGTCCATCATGCCGAAGGAGTACTGCAGCTCCTGGCGGTCGGACTTCTCCGGGACGACGATCCGGTCGAGCGTCCAGACCGAGTCGAAGTCCAGGTCCTCGGCGAGCGCGGTGAGGTCCTCCAGCTCCTTGACCGTGACGAGGTCGCGGAAGTTGGGGAGGTACAGAGCGAGCTTCATGTGATGCTGCCTCCTTGCGGCATGACAGTGTCGCTAACGGGAGAGTGTGACCCTGATCTCGTTCTTCAGAACTTTACCCACAGTCGAGCGCGGAAGATCGGTCCAGAGCTCGACCTGCTTGGGGGCCTTCACGGAACCGATGCGCGCCTTGACGAACGCGACCAGTTCCTCGGTGTCGATCTCGGCACCGGGCTGGGGCTGGACCACCGCGGTCACCCGTTCGCCCCACTTCTCGTCGGGCAGGCCGACCACCGCGCAGTCCCGGACGGCGTCGTGCGCCATCAGAGCCTGCTCCACCTCGGCGGAGTACACGTTGAAGCCGCCGGAGATGACCATGTCCTTGGCCCGGTCGACGATGTGCAGGAAGCCGTCGTCGTCGAGCAGGCCGATGTCGCCGGTGTGGTGCCAGCCGTGCGCGGACACCTCCGCGGTGGCCTCGGGGTTGCGGTGGTAGCCGGCCATCACCAGCGAGCCGCGGACGCAGATCTCGCCGCGCTCACCCCGCGGGACCGGGCTCCCCTGCTGGTCCAGGATCGCGACGGTGACCAGCGGCGACGGCCGCCCGGCCGAGGCCAGCCGTTCGGTGGCGACGCTCCCGTCGGCGCGACGGTGCTCGGCGGGCGACATCGTCGAGATCATCATGGGGGCCTCGGACTGGCCGAACAGCTGCGCCATCGGCCCGATCCGGTCCAGCGCCTCGGTCAGCCGGGCCACCGACATCGGGGCCGCGCCGTACCAGAAGCACTGCAGCGACGACAGGTCCGTCGCGTCGAGCGCCTCGTGGCCGAGCACCATGTAGATCAGCGTCGGCGGCAGGAACGTGTGCGTCACCCGGTGCGCCTCGATCAGCTCCAGGAACCGGCCGACGTCGGGCTTCGCCATGATCACGACCTCGCCGCCGCGGGCCATCACCGGGAAGCACAGGACGCCCGCGGCGTGGGTCAGCGGCGCCAGCGCGAGGTAGACCGGCCGCTCGTCGAACGGGTAGCTCATCAGCGTGATCGCCGACATCGTCTCGACGTTGCGGTCGGTCAGCAGCACGCCCTTGGGACGCCCGGTGGTGCCGCCGGTGCCGACCAGCGCCACGATCTCGTCGGGCGGTGCCGCCTCGGCGGACGGGTCGTCGCGGGCGGCGTCGAGCCAGGCGTCGAAGGCCTCGGCCCGCCCGTCCGGGCCCGGGTCGCCGAGGCGCACCAGGGTGGTCAGCTGCGGGAGGTCCGGGGCGATCTCGGCGACCAGGCCGTCGAAGGAGGGCTGGTAGATCAGCGTGGTGCAGTCGAACAGGTCGAGCAGCTCGGCGGTCTCGTCCGCCGCGTTCCGCGGGTTGATCGGGCACCACACCGCGCCGGCGCGGGCGATGCCGAACACGCAGGAGAACGCGGTCGGGTCGTTCGCCGAGAGGATGCCGACCTTGTCCCCCGGCGCGACGCCGGAGCGTCGCAGCGCCCGCGCGACGGCGTGCGAGAGATCGACGACGTCGCCGTAGGACAGCGACGTGCCGTCGAGGGTCAGGCAGGGGGCCGCGGGATCGAGGGAGGCGCCCTTGTCGAGGTAGAAGGTCAGCGACATCGCGGCTCCCCGGATCTGCACCGTTGCGGACAGCGACGACCGTGGCGGGAATCTGGACAGTTGTCAAGATTCCCTGCCCGACCGGGATGGGGAATGCCGACGGCGGACGGCCCGGGAGGATGGTCCCGGGCCGTCCGCCGTCGTGGTGCGGGGGAAGGGTGCCTACGCCTGCCCGGTCAGCGCCCCGGCCAGCGGGCCCAGCGGCGGCGCCCACTCGCGGATCTCGGCGCGGGCGACGACGCCGGCCGTGGAGAACGGGTCCGCGTCGACGATCGCCTGCACCGCGGCCCGGTCCTCGACGCGGAAGATCAGCAGGCCGCCCGGGTCCTCACCCGGGGCCCAGGCGCCGGCGACGAGCATCGTCCCGTCCTCGGCGAGGGGGCGCAGGTAGTCACGGTGGGCCGGACGCGTGGCGTCCCGGAGCTCCGTGTCGTCGGTGTAGGTGTAGATCAGTGCGAAGGTCGTGGCCACACCGCGATCCTCGCACGCGACGAAGCCGACGGGCCACCGTCGGCGTCGCCGCCGGTCGTCACTTCGCCGCGAGGCGCTCCAGGCGACGGGTGGTGGGCCAGCGGACGTTCGTCGCCCAGCCCACCTTCTCGAAACCGCGGATGACCACGGCGGAGATGTCGATCTGGCCCTTCTTCACGCCGTGCCGGGCGCAGGTCGGGTCGGCGTGGTGCAGGTTGTGCCACGACTCGCCGCAGGACAGCAGGGCCAGCCACCAGACGTTGGCGGACCGGTCACGCGCCGCGAACGGGCGCTCGCCCCAGATGTGGCAGATCGAGTTGATCGACCAGGTGACGTGGTGCAGCACCGCGACGCGGACGAAGCCCGCCCAGAACAGCGCGGTCAGCGCACCCCACCAGGACATCGTGATGAGACCGCCGAGCAGTGCCGGGCCGAGCAGGCTCGCGACGACGATCAGCGGGAACGCCTTGTCGACACGGGCGATGTCGCGGTCGGCGAGCAGGTCCGGGGCGAACCGCTTCATGTTGGTCAGGTCGCGCTGGAACAGCCAGCCCAGGTGGGCGTGCCAGAAGCCCTTGACCAGGGCCATCGGGCCGGTGCCGTAGAGCCACGGCGAGTGCGGGTCGCCCTCCTTGTCGGAGAACGCGTGGTGCCGGCGGTGGTCACCGACCCAGTCGAGCACGCTGCCCTGCAGCGACAGGCTGCCCGCGATCGCCAGCGCGATCCGCAGCGGGCGCTTCGCCTTGAACGCGCCGTGGGTGAAGTACCGGTGGAACCCGACCGTGACGCCGAGGCAGCTCACGTAGTAGAGGACGAACGCCAGCACGACGTCGGTCCAGCCGAGGAAGCCCACGCTCCAGGCGAGCGGGACGGCCGCGAGCAGCGCCAGGGTCGGCAGGACGACGAACAGCCCCACCAGGAACATCTCTCCCGGCGGGCGCTTCCCGTCCAGGACGGGTGGGGGCCCGCTCCTCGTGGGGGCGGGGGCCGCGTCGACTGTTGTCATGGGTCCACTACATCGTGTGACGGATGTCGGCACAGCCCTGCTGACCCCCCTGTGTGGGAGGGGGTATCTCCTCGGCTGGGCCGTTCGCTCGATCCCGTACCCCCGTGAGCAGAACCTGCGACGACGACATGACCGTCCGCTCCCGGTCGACAGCTCACCGGGGATCTCGCGATCGGGCGGGTGGTGCGTGCCTCTCGCCGGATGGCGTACGTCACCGCGATCCTCAGGGTTCGGTGAAGACGTCGTCGATGAGCACGGTCACCTGGACGGGTTCGAGGTCCGTGAGGTGACGGACCGTGGCGACCACGGCGCGGCGGACGTCGTCGGCGAGCTGGTGCAGCGGGCGCCCGAAGTCCGCGGCGAGGGTGATCTCCAGGGCCGTGCTCGCCCCGGCGACGCCTGCGGTGATCTCCGAGTCCGAGTCGCGGTGGCCCGACAGGTCACGGCTCAGGGCGACGCGGACACCGGGAACACCTTCGGCGGAGTGCCGCGCGGCGGCGACGACCACCCGCGCGGCGACGCGGGTGACCCCGTCGGCGGTACGGACGGTGGCGTAGTCGCTGTCGTCGATCGCGCTGCGGATGCGCGCGAGCGCCTCCTCCATCGGCCCCTCGGGCGCGATCACCTGCTCGGCGGCCAGGTCGCGCAGGGGTGACAGGAGCCTGTCGTACTCCGCGAGGGCCGCCTGGCAGTGCACGCATCCCTGCTGGTGCACGTCACGGTCGGCACCGCGGCCGTCGGCGACCTGGGTGAGCAGCACGTCGACCGACGTGCCGCAGGGGAGGGTGTCCCGATCCCGACGGTCGGTGTGGTCGGGCTGGTCGTGCTCGGTCATGCCCACTCCCGCATGGTGTCGGCGAGCCGGCGGCGGGCTCGGTACAGACGGCCGCGCAAGGTCGGTTCGGAGACGCCGAGGATGGCGGCGGCCTCGTCGTAGCCCAGCTGCTCGATGTCCACCAGCACGACGGGGGCCCGCTGCTCGGGTGGCAGGTCGGTGACCGCCGCCAGCATCGCCGAGAGCCTGTTCCGGGCCATCACCTGGACGTCGGCGCCCGGCGAACTGACGATGTCGGGGTCGGTCAGGGGTGTGTCGTCACGGCGACGCCTGATCGTGCCCAGACAACGGTTCACCACGATGCGGTAGAGCCACGTGGTGAACAGGCTCGTGCCCGCGAACCCGGCCAGCGCCGTCCACAGCTGGATGACGACCTCCTGGGCTACGTCCTCGGCGTCGTCGGGACTGCCGAGCATGCGCAGGGCGATCCGGTAGATGCGGTCGCGGTGGCGCCGCACGAGCGCCTCGTAGGCGTCGAGCGAACCCTCCTGGGCCTTGCCGACGAGCCAGTCGTCGGCCTGGTGGTCGAGCCGCTCGGGACGGGGCCCACGCCGCGCCGGGACGGGGGGGGGCCGGCTGTCGTGCGCCACGTGGCTCCGTACCTCCGGCGGGATGGTCGACGCCGACCTGTCGGCCTCGGGAACTCGTTGCTGCGGTGCCGAGAGCGCCGACGCCCCGAGCCGGCGACGGGGGCGACGGACATGCGGACGATCGTTGCGTACACACGGACACATCCCGCCCGGCGGAGCAGTGGCTCAGGCGCGCACCGGGCGGGTCACCGTTAGTCCTCGACGGTCACCGTGATCCCCGCGTCGGGGATGACCCCGCGGACGGCGGCCCTGACCTGGTCGGCGATCTCGGCGATCGGATGGGGGTGGCGACCGACGACGTGGACCTCGACATGCGTGGAGCGTCGAGCGTCCGCGGCCGTCCGCTCGGCGCCCGGGTCGACGCCGAGGCGGACACCCACGACTCGCCGTCCCGGCAGATGGGTGGCGACGGTCCCGAAGGGCCCGCCGTGGAGGTCGACGACGCCCGGACAGCCCCGTACCGCGTCGGCGAGTGGGACGCTGAGGTGGTCAGGATGTTCTGGTCGGGGGTCGGTCATGGGCCCTCTCCTCTCTCGTCGTCGCGAGCTGTCCAGGTCGCGGTGGGGGTGGTCGCCCGGTCGTGCGCGGCCGGCTCCGTGTCAGGTGCGATCGCCTGCGTGACGTCGTCGGCGAGATGCAGCACGCGCTCGACGCCGCTGACCACGACGAGACGTTCGAGTGCACGGTTCCCCGACACGACCACGCGCATGTCGATCCCGTGGGCACGAGCGAGCCGGTGGGTGCGCACCAGCAGGTCCACACCATGGGAGTCCAGGTAGCCCACCGCGGTCAGGTCCACGCACAACCGGGTCAGAGCCGGATCCGGCAGGAGCGCGATGACCGTGCGCTGCAGCTCCGGCACGCGTGCGGCGTCGACCTCGCCGACGATCCGCAGCACCACGATGCCCGGGCCCGGCCTGTCCACCAACACGTCAGCGGCATGATGCCCGCTCATTCGGTCCTCCTCGACCTCGTCGTCGGTGATCGGGTGATGCCGGGTCCGCCGGGTGGGCCGACCGCGGCCGGGCGCATCGCCCGCAGAACCACCCCGAGCTCGACACGGACGAGCGGTGGCCGGTCGGTGCGGCGCCGCGGAGAGCACCTGCAGCCCTCGACCACGACGACGATCTCGGCCGCCCGTCCGGCGGAGGCAACGGATGCACGGACCAGGGCGGCGATCCGTCGGGCGCGCAGGCCGTCCGTCCGACGGCCGGGAAAGGTGGCCGTCGGCCTCGCCGCAGGGCACGGGTGCGGGTTTCCTCCGGCAGCGCACCTCAGCGCCCGGGTCGCGGCCGGGGCGAAGGCCGGCCCGGTGTGGCCGTCACGCGATGCGGGCCGCTCCGCCGCCGAGGGCGTACCCGCCGCGGACCTCGCGGGCCGCCGGACCTGCGATCGCGGCGACCACGGCCTCGGCGATCCGGGGGCTGCCCCGGCCGGAGGACAGCGCGCCCGACGCGGCCGGGTTCGGGGTCGTCGTCGCGGGGGTGTTCGGGGTGGTCATGTCCTGTCTCCCGTCGTCCTGCGGGCCCGGCCGCCTGGCGTGCCGGGACCTCGGCGGCGGACGAGGCCACCGCTCCCGGAATGCCTCGGTCCGTTCCACAGCTGTGGGACGCGATCGGGGCGGGATCCTCACGCGTCGGTGCTGTGATGTGGACCATCGCCGAGCGGTCGGTCCTCGGGACCGGGGAGACCGGTGCCGGCGGGTCCGGAGAGTCGTCCTGCCACCCGGCGTCCCGCGAATCGCCCGTGGCCCTGCGTCACGCCGGCGGCCGGCCTGCCCCGGCCTGGACCACGGGGAGTCGTGCGAGCGGTCGTGCCGGAGACGTCCCGGAGAGGACCGCTGGTCGGACGTGGAGCCGGAGGTCGGGATCGAACCGACGACCTACCGCTTACAAGGCGGTTGCTCTACCACTGAGCTACACCGGCGAACACGACCAGCCTAACGCCCCGACCGTGTCGCAACCCTCCCGGCCGCCGGGCCGTCGCACGGTGTGAGGTGGACCGTCGCCCGTCGCCGCCCGTCGGCCCGCCCCTAGCCTGGTGTGCGACACCGGACCCGCACGAACGGATGGAGGGATCGTGGCCGAGGAGACGCCGACGGCCGACCGGTTCGCACGGCGACTGCGCGGCGCGCTGCGGCGTGACGCGAAACGGCTGCTCACCCCGGGTCCGTCGACGGTGCCGATGCTCATGCTCGGCCCGCAGGTCCCCGACGACGCCCGTGTGCAGGAGGTCCTGGACCTCTGCATGCGGATCGGTGAGATCGAGCTGTCCTCCGGCGAATCGGTCGACGAAGTCACGGCGACGATGCTGCGGCTGGCCAACCTGGCGGGTCTGCCCGCCGTCGACGTGGACATCACGTTCACCTCGATCACCATGTGCTGCCACCGGGGCAACGCCGCGCAGCCGGTGACGACGATGCGGTTGGTCCGCTACCGCACGCTCGACCTGTCCCGCCTCGCCGAGACCGAGGAGATCATCCGCGACGTCGAGGCGGGCCGGCTCGACGTGCGGGCGGCGTCGTCGAAGGTGTCGGAGGTCGTGCGGCACCCGCACCCCTACCCCCGCTGGGTGGCGACGTTCGGCTGGGCCGCGCTGGCCGCGTCGATCGCCCTGCTGCTCGGCGGCGGTCCGCTGACCGCGACGACGGCGTTCGTCACCACCGCGATCATCGACCGGATCGGCCGGTTGCTGGCCCGGCGCGGGGTCGCGGCGTTCTTCCAGCAGGTGGTCGGCGGCTTCCTCGTCACCGCCTCGACGGTCGCGCTGGTGCAGCTGGAGGTGTTCCCGCCGGGCACCCGGGCGTCCTACATCGTCGCGGCGGGCATCACGGTGCTGCTGTCCGGGCTGAGCGTGGTCTCCACCGTGCAGGACGCCCTGACCGGCTACTACCTGACCGCGGCCGCCCGCATGGTCGAGATCTCACTGCTGTCGGCGGGGTTGCTGACCGGCGTCGTGCTCGGCCTGCAGCTGGGGCTCGCGATGGGGACCCAGATCGAGGTGTCCGGGGACCTGCCGTCGGGACCGGGCCAGTTCGGGCTGTCGCTGGTCGCCGGTGCGCTGGCGGCGGCGTTCTACGCGCTCGCCGGGTACGCACCGTTGCGGTCGTTGCCGATCGCCGGCGCGGTCGGCGCGTCGAGCTGGCTGGTCTACGGCCTGCTCACGCAGAACGCCGGGCTCGGCCAGGTACCCGCGACCGGTGCCGCGGCCCTGGTCGTCGGGCTCGCGGCGGGCCTGCTGCGGCGCGGCACACAGACCCCGCCGATGGTCGTCACCCTCGCCGGGGTCACCCCGCTGCTGCCCGGTCTGGCCGCCTACCGCGGCTTCTACCAGCTGGCGATCGAGGGGCCGTCCGAGGGATTGGTGACGATCACGATCGCGCTGGCCGTCGGTCTGGCGCTGGCCGCGGGCGTCGCCCTGGGGCAGTTCGTGGCCAGCCCGCGCCGCCGTCCCGAGGACCGGCCCGGCGGGGCCGAGAGCTCCCCCACCGGCGCCGCGGCCGTCGGCGCCCCGGTGTCGGACGCCACGGCCGACGGGGCCGATCCGAAGTAGGGTCGCCACGGGGCGAGCGTCGAGGAGGGCATGTGTCCACAGGGGAACCGGTGACCGCAGCGGATCTGGTGGTGGTGGCCAACAGGCTCCCCGTGGACCTGGAGCGGCATCCGGACGGCAGCACCACCTGGCGTCGCAGCCCGGGCGGCCTGGTCACGGCGCTGGAGCCGACCCTGCGGGCCAGGGAGGGTGCCTGGGTCGGCTGGCCCGGCGTCCCCGACGCCGAGGTCGAGCCCTTCGCCGAGGACGGCCTGTCGCTGTTCCCGGTGACGCTGACCGCGCAGGAGGTCACCGACTACTACGAGGGCTTCTCCAACGGCACGCTCTGGCCGCTCTACCACGACGTCGTCGCGCCGCCGCAGTTCCACCGGCACTGGTGGCGCGCCTACACCGCGGTGAACCAGCGCTTCGCCGAGGAGGTCGCGAAGGTCGCCGCCCAGGGCGCGACGGTCTGGGTGCAGGACTACCAGCTCCAGCTCGTCCCGGGGAAGCTGCGTGAGCTGCGCCCGGACCTGCGGATCGGTTTCTTCCTGCACATCCCGTTCCCGCCGGTCGAGCTGTTCCGCCAGCTCCCGTGGCGGACCCGGATCATGGAGGGCCTGCTCGGCGCGGACCTCGTCGGTTTCCACACCGACGGCGGCGTCCGCAACTTCCACTGGCTCGCCCAGGAGCTCGCCGGAGCCTCCACCGACCGCGACCCGGAGGTGCTCCACCACGGCGGACGGCGGATCCGGCTCGGCGCGTTCCCGATCTCGATCGACTCGCACCGGCTCGACGAGCTGGCCCGGACCCCCGAGGTCGAGAAGCGTGCCGCCGAGATCCGGACGGAGCTCGGCAGCCCGGAGAAGATCGTGCTGGGTGTCGACCGGCTCGACTACACCAAGGGCATCGACGTCCGGCTGCGCGCCTTCCACGAGCTCCTCGAGGAGGAGCGGGTGTCCGTCGACGACGCGGTGATGATCCAGCTGGCGACGCCGTCGCGGGAGCGGGTCGAGCACTACCAGCAGATGCGCGCCGACATCGAGCAGGCCGTCGGGCGGATCAACGGCGAGTTCGCCCGCGTCGGGCACCCGGCGGTGCACTACCTGCACCGGTCGCTGCCGCGCGAGGAGCTCGCCGCGTTCTTCCTCGCCGCCGACGTCATGCTCGTGACCCCGCTGCGGGACGGCATGAACCTCGTCGCCAAGGAGTACGTCGCCTGCCGCCCCGACGACGGCGGCTGTCTCGTGCTGTCCGAGTTCGCCGGTGCCGCGATCGAGCTGACCAGCGCCCTGCTGGTCAACCCGCACGACACCGACGGCGTCAAGGAGGCGCTCTACGCGGCGCTGACCATGAACGCCGAGGAGGGGCGCAAGCGGATGCGCACGCTGCGTCGCCAGGTCCTCGACCACGACGTCGACCGCTGGGCCACCGGGTTCCTGGAGGCGCTCGGCATCCGGGTCGAGCAGTGAGCCCCGACGCGGCCGTGGAGCAGCTCGCCGGCGTGGGGCGGCTGCTCGTCGCCCTCGACTTCGACGGCGTACTGGCCCCGCTGGTCGACGACCCGTCGGCGTCGCGGCCGCTGCCCGCCTCGGCCGACGCCGTCCGGCGCCTCGCGGCGCACGACGCGACGACCGTCGTGATGCTGTCCGGCCGGGGGCGCGACGACCTCGCGACCGTCTCCGGGTTCGTCCCGCCGGTCGGGCTGGTGGGCAGCCACGGCGCCGAGTACGACGACGGGCTCGCCGCCCTGCTCGGGCGCGGCGGCCTGCTGACGCCTGCGCAGGAGCGCCGGCGGACCGCGCTGCTCGACGGTCTGCGCACCCTGGTCGACGGGGCCCCCGGGGCGCGGCTGGAGACCAAGCCCGCGGGCGGAGCGGTGCACGTGCGCGGCATGGACCCGGTCGCCGGGGCGGCGCTGCTGGAGCGGGTCCACGCCGAGTGGGCCGGTGACGGCGTCGACGCCGTCGCGGGCAAGGACGTGCTGGACCTGGCCGTCGTCGAGACCACCAAGGGCTCCGCGGTGGAGGCGCTGCGGTCGGCACTGCACGCGGACGCGGTGCTGTTCGCCGGGGACGACGTCACCGACGAGACCGCGTTCCGGGTGCTGGGCGACGGCGACGTCGGGATCAAGGTGGGCGACGGCGCCACCGCGGCCCGCTTCCGGGTCGCCGACCCGCAGGAGATGGCCGGGGTCCTGGAGCGGCTGGCCGCGCTGCGCTGCGGGTCCTGACCGGGTCCTGACCGGGTCGCGGCAGCTCAGTCGAGGTCGGCCAGCGCGGCCGGGGGCTCGCGGCACGGGTCGTCGGCGGCGGGCAGGTCGGAGGCGTTGCCGGGGATCCCGAGGCCCTCGGTGGCGGCGAGCCCGCCCATCTGGGTGTACCAGCGCGGGGCGCGCTCGCGGGCGTGCCAGTAGCCCTTCGCGCTGATCCAGCCGCGTTCGCCGGGGTCGGCGACGCCGTTGCCGTTGGCGTCGCCGAGGAAGCGCATGCCGCCGCCGGGGGCGCGTTCGACGTGCAGCGGGGACGGCAGCAGTCCGATGAGCTGGGCGGACTCGTCCACGCTGAGTGAGCGGCTGGACTTGCCGAAGTAGTACCAGGAGGCGGCGCAGACGCCGTAGACGCGCGGCGCGAACTGCGCGACGTTGACGTAGATCTCCAGGATCCGGCGCTTGGACATGACGAGCTCCATCGTCTCCGCCGGCGGGATCTCCAGAGCCTTGCGCACCGGTTCCAGCGGCGGGTAGCGCCCGGCCCACAGGAACAGGTTCTTCGACGTCTGCTGGGTGATGGTCGACCCGGACGGGTCGTCGGTGCCGTCCATGTACGCCTGCACGCGCGCCCACTGCATCCCGTAGTCGACGGCGAGGGTGCGCTCCGGGAACTGCTGGTCCTCCTGCCCCATCACCACGATCAGGAAGTTGCGCGACACGTGCTCGGCGTCGGTCCACTGCGCCACGGTCGGCCCGAAGTTCCACAGCCGGAACATCGTGTACGGCGGGTTGACCAGGGTGAACAGCAGCACCAGGACCAGCGGGACGGCCTGGGCGACCAGGGCCCAGCGCAGCAGCCTGCGCAGCCGGGCCCGGGTCGACGGCGGCGGAGTCCCCGGGGGCCGCTGCGGCCGCAGCCGGCGCAGCCGGTCCCGCAGCGCCGCGAGCTGCGGCCCGATCGGGCGGCGCGGGGCGGGCCCGGACTCCGGGCGGGGTACCGCGCCCGCACCTCGGCGTGGGGGCGGGCCGGTCCGGCGGGCGCCGCGACGCGTGGGCAGTGGCCGCTGGGCCGGGTGGAGCACGTCCGGGCGGTCGGACGCCACGGGGCGCGGGATCGGGCGCCGGGCGTCCGGGGAGTCGGACGGTGCGGGGCGCGGGGCTCGACGCAGGCCGTCGGGGCGGTCGGGGCGGTCGGGCGGCGCGGAGGGCCGCGGGGCCGGCGGGGTGGCACGGCGCGGGCCGGCCGCCCGCCCGCCGACGGACGTCCGGGAGGCGGGGCGGCACGACACGTGGCGGCCCGGCCCCGGGACGCGACGCGGGAGGCGGCATCGGTGGGCGCCGCCCGGCGGGGCCCGGGGGCGGTGGTGGCGGACGGCGACGTGGGTCGCGCTCGTCGTTCAGCGCAACCTCCCCCTCGCCCCGGTCCGGCCACCCGGACGGGCGACCCGAACCCGACGATACCGACGGGGCGGGAGGAACCGTGGCCGGTCCGGGTCAGCGCGGCGGGCCGCAGGCCGGGTCGACGGCGTCGAGCACCTCGACCTCGTCGCCGACGGCGATCTCGGCGCCCGGGTCGTCCGGGATCAGGTTGACCCCGAACCACACCTTGCCGTCGAACCGCCGGTGCCGGGCCAGGGTCGCCATCGGCTCGCGGCCCTTGACGGCCGTGTCCGGGTCGACGGTGGTGAGCACGCAGCGGGCGCAGCCCTTGGCCACCCGGAACTCCGCGGCGCCGATCCGGATGCGCCGCCAGCCGTCCTCGGCCCAGGCCGGTGCGCCGTCGACGACGGCGTTCGGCCGGAACCGGGTCATCGGCAGCGGCGCCTCGGCCGCGTTCGGGCCGTCGGCGACCAGAGCGTCCAGCGCGTGCAGCGAGGCGGTGGAGGCGAGCAGCAGCGGATAGCCGTCGGCATAGGAGACGCGGTCGTCGTCGAGGGAGAAGTCGGGGTCGGGACGGCGCCGGGCCGGGTCGTCGAGGTGGATCAGCCGCACCGGGTCGCCGAGCAGCTCGGAGAACCAGGCGTCGGCCGCCGGGCCGGCCGGGACGCCCGCGGTGTCCCAGCGGTGCACGCGGGCCGGCACCGGCTCGCCGTCGGACACGGGGACGGTGAGCGGCGGCAGCCCCGGTCCGGTCAGGCGGAGCCCGTCGGCGGCGGGGGTGGGCGCGACGAGCACGAGCCGCGGGTGGGTGCGCGCGGTGACCACGGCGCCGTCGTCGCGGACCAGCATCCAGCGCCGGTCCCCGGCGAGACCGGCCCGTTCGACGACGGCGCGGGCGACGTCCGCGCCCCGGCAGGACTTGACCGGGTAGCGGCGCAGCCCCGTCAGGCTCACCATCCGGAGAAGAACTCCCCGGACTGGCGCAGCCCGCGGGTGGTCGTACCGACGATCAGCTCGGTCGGGAGCGTGACGTGCTCGGGGACGTGGCGGTCGCCGCGTTCGAGCAGCAGCCGTCCGGCCTCGAGGCCCTTCTCCCGGAACGGCTGGCGGACCGTGGTCAGGCCGACGCGCTCGGCCTCGGGCACGCCGTCGAACCCGGCGACCGAGAGGTCCTCGGGCACCCTTAGGCCGCGGTCGCGGGCCTCGCGCAGCGCGCCGAGGGCGAGGATGTCGGAGGTGCACACCAGCGCGGTGATCCCGGGGTGGGAGTCCAGCAGGGTGGCGGCGCCGTCCGCGCCGGCGTCGAGGGAGTGCTCGAACCGCTCGATGACCGGGACGTCGGCCCAGTCGACACCGGCCTCGGCGAGCGCCGCGCGCAGCCCGGCGAGGCGCTCGCGCTGCACGGCGTAGGAGCTGCCCTCCTGCCGGGCGACGTCGGCCCTGCCGTCGTGCCGGTGCGAGGACAGGCGCATGCAGAGCACACCGACGCGGCGGTGGCCGAGCTCGACGAGGTGCCGCCCGAGCGCGAGGGTCCCGGCGCGGTCGTCGACGCCGACGCGGTCCACCCCGGTGATCCCGGTGGGCTGGTCGCAGACGACCGTCGGCACCGGGCGCTGCAGGACGGCCCGGAAGTGCGGGTCGTCCTCGCTGACCGAGTAGACGACGAAGCCGTCGACCCCGGCCTGGTAGACGGAGTCGACGTCGGAGTGCTCGGGGCTGACCGGGATCAGCAGCAGACCGGTGCCCGCCTTCTCGCAGGCCAGCGCGAGCCCCTCCAGGAAGCCGGTGGCGCCCGGGTCGCGGAAGGCGTAGCTGAGCGCCTCGGTCAGCAGCAGGCCCACCGCTCCGGCACGCCGGGTGCGCAGCGAGCGGGCGACCGGGTCCGGGCCCGGGTAGCCGAGCCGCCGGGCCGCCTCCAGGACGCGCTCGCGCAGCGGCGCGGACAGCTGGTCGGGGCGGTTGTAGGCGTTCGACACGGTCGTCCGGGAGACCCCGAGCTCGGCGGCCAGCGACGCGAGCGTCGCCGGGCGCCGCGGGTGCTGGGGGCCGGTCATTCCCCGAACGGTAGCGGCGCGGTCACGCACGTGAAAGTCCGCCCCGACCGGCCACGACGGGATCACACGCCGCGCGCGTTCCGGGCTCCCCGTACAGCGGTAGAGTGAATCTGAGAACGATTTCCAATAAATCTATGCCGATATGTTGATGGGAGTTCCGTCCGTGTCCCGATCCCCGCTCCGCCCGGCCGCGCTCGTGGCCGGGCTGGCCGCACTCGCCCTGGGTCTGACCGCCTGCGGCTCCGGCCAGGTCGACGCCCCCACCAGCGCCGACACCCCGCAGGTGAAGATCGTCGCCTCCACCGACGCCTGGGGCGCAGTCGCCCGCGCCGTGGGCGGCAACTACGCCAGGGTCGAGTCGGTCATCAGCTCCCCCGACGTCGACCCGCACGGCTACGAGCCGACCCCGCAGAACGCGGCGACCGTCGGCGAGGCCCAGCTGCTGGTCATGAACGGCGGCGGCTACGACGCGTTCATGACCGACCTCGTCGCCGCGTCCGGCAACACGGCACCGCTGGTGGACGCCGTCGAGGTCTCCGGCATCGAGGGGGCCCAGGAGGCCGCCGCCGACGACCACGGCCACGACCACGCCGCCGGGGCCACCCCCGAGCCCGCGGGCGAGGCGGACCACGAGCACGAGCACGGCTCGTTCAACGAGCACGTCTGGTACGACCCGGCCGCGGTCGGCCGCGTCGCCGAGCAGCTCGCCGACCAGCTCGGCCGCATCGACCCGAGCGCCGCGGAGTACTTCCGCACCAACGCCCAGACCCTCGAGGGCGGCGTCGCCCAGCTGACGTCGAAGGCCACCGAGATCGGCCGCGCGCACCCGGGGGCCCGGGTCGCCGTCACCGAGCCGGTGCCCGCCTACCTGCTGCAGGCCGCCGGGATCGCGAACGCGACCCCGCAGGAGTTCTCCTCGGCCGTCGAGGAGGGCACCGACCCGCCGGCCGCCGTCGTCGCGCAGATGCTGGGGCTGTTCACCGCGCAGCCGCCGGTCGACGCGCTGGTCCTCAACAGCCAGACGACCTCGCCGACCACCGACCAGGTCCGCGACGCCGCCCAGAAGGCAGGCGTCCCGGTGGTCCAGATGTCGGAGACGCTGCCCGCGGGCACCACCGACTGGGTGCAGTGGATGAACGCCAACCTGGACGAGCTCTCCGCGGCGCTGAACCGCTGACATGGGTTCCTCGCAACAGTCCGCGTTGTCGCTGCGCGGGGCGGGCCTCCGGTTCGGGGACCGGACCCTCTGGTCCGGCCTCGACCTGGACGTCGCACCCGGCGAGTTCGTCGCCGTCCTCGGCCCGAACGGCTCCGGCAAGACGACGCTGATGCGCGTCCTGCTGGGGCTGCTCCCGCTCTCCGACGGCACCGTGACCGTCGGCGGGCACACCCCGCGGCGCGGCAGCCCGGAGATCGGCTACGTCCCGCAGCAGCAGCCGCTCGACCCGGACCTGCCGCTGCGGGGGCGCGACCTCGTCGGCCTCGGGCTCGACGGGCACCGCTTCGGTCTCGGCCTGGGCCGGCGACGCGAGCGGCGCGAGCGCGTCGACCGCGCGCTCGCCCAGGTCGGCGGCACCGGGTACGCCGACGCCCCCGTGGGGCGGCTGTCCGGCGGCGAGCAGCAGCGGCTGCGGGTCGCGCAGGCACTCGTCGGGGACCCGGCGGTGCTGCTGTGCGACGAACCCCTGCTCAGCCTGGACCTGTCCCACCAGCGGATCGTGACCCGGCTGATCGACGAGCGCCGCCGCGCCGCGGGCACCGCGGTGCTGTTCGTGACCCACGAGATCAACCCGGTGCTGCCGCTGGTGGACCGGGTCCTCTACCTCGTCGACGGCCGGTTCTCGATCGGCACCACCGACGAGGTCATGACCTCGGCGACGCTGTCGCGGCTCTACCGCACCGACGTCGACGTGCTGCGGGTCCGCGACCGGCTGGTCGTCGTCGGGGCCGAGGACTCCCCGGTCACCCGGGACGAGCACGCCGAGCACGGCGTCGCGGTCGGGGGTGGCGCGTGACCGAGTTCCTGGCCCGGATCCTCGACCTGTCCGGCACCGGCACGCTGCTGGGCTACCCGTTCGTCCGCAACGCGCTCATCGCCTGCGCGGTGCTCGGGCTGGTCGCCGGGCTGCTCGCCCCGCTGATCGTCAGCCGCGGGATGGCCTTCGCCGTGCACGGCACCGCCGAGCTGGCCTTCACCGGGGCCGCGGCCGGGCTGCTGCTCGGCGTCGCCGTCGGGGTGGGGGCGGTGGTGGGCGCCGTCGTCGCCGCGGTGATCTTCGGTGTGCTGGGCCTGCGCCAACGCGAGCGGGACTCCGCGATCGGCGTGGTGATGGCGTTCGGGCTCGGCCTGGGCGTGCTGTTCCTGGCCCTCTACGACGGCCGCTCCTCCAACCGGTTCGGCCTGCTGACCGGCTCCATCGTGTCGGTCGACCAGCAGAACCTGTGGGTGCTGGGGGCCGTCGCCGTCGTCGTTCTCGCGACCCTGGCGCTGCTCTACCGGCCGCTGCTGTTCGCCAGCACCGACCCCGACGTCGCGCTGGCGCGCGGCGTGCCCGTCCGCGCGCTGACCCTGGTGTTCGGCGTGCTGATCGGCCTGGTGACGGCACTGGCCGTGCCGATCGTCGGGGCGATCCTGGTGCTGTCGGTGCTGATCGTGCCCGGCGCCGCGGCGAACCGGGTCACCGCGAACCCGTTGCTGGCGACCGTCCTCGCGATCGTCATCGCGGAGGTCGCGCTGGTCGGCGGGACGATCCTGTCGCTGGCGCCGGGGCTGCCGATCTCGGCCTACGTGGCGACCATCGGGTTCGTCGCCTACCTGCTGTGCCGGCTGGTGGGCCGCCTCCGCGGCCGGGGCCCGGTCCGCGCCTGACCCCCCGGTCGCACGAACGGGCCCCTCGTACGAAAGGTTCGTACGAGGGGCCCGTTCGTGCAGGGAGGGGGGTCCGCTCAGCGGCCGACGCGACGGCGGCGGGCCACCTCGGCCAGAACGACGCCGGTGGCGACCGAGGCGTTCAGGGACTCCACGCGGCCGGCCAGGGGGATCGAGACGGTCACGTCGCAGGTCTCGCGGACCAGCCGGGACAGGCCCTTGCCCTCCGACCCGGTGACGATCACCAGCGGCCCGGAGGCCAGGTCGAAGTCGTCGAGGGAGACGTCGCCGTCGGCGGCCAGACCGGCGACCATCAGCCCGGCGGAGGCGTACTCCTGCAGCGTGCGGGTCAGGTTCGTCGCGCGCGCGACCGGGACCCGGGCCGCGGTGCCCGCCGAGGTCCGCCAGGCCACCGCGGTCATGCCCGCGGCGCGCCGCTGCGGCACGACGACGCCGTGGCCGCCGAACGCACCCACCGACCGGACGACCGCACCCAGGTTGCGCGGGTCGGTCACCCCGTCCAGGGCGACGGCCAGTGCCGGGCGCCCGGAGTGCGACGCGGCCTCGAGCACCTCGTCGGGGTGGGCGTAGGCGTACGGCGGCACCTGCAGGGCGAGGCCCTGGTGCAGCGCTCCCCCGCTGATCCGGTCGAGGTCGTTGCGCGGCACCTCCAGGATGGAGATGCCCCGCTCCGCAGCCAGCGCGACGGCCTCGGTGACGCGGTCGTCGGCGGACATGCCGGTGGCCACCTGCAGCGCCGTCGCCGGGACGCCGGCCCGCAGGCACTCGACGACCGGGTTGCGGCCGAGCACGGTCTCCGGGGTCTCCCCGTCACCGCGACGGCCCGCGACCGGGCGTCGGCGCTGCTGCTGGTCCTGGGCTGCGCGGCGCGCGGCCGCCCTCGCCTTCGGGTGGCCGGGTCGCATCTCGCCGGGCGGGGTCGGGCCCTTGCCCTTCAGTGCGCGCCGGGGCTGGCCGCCGGATCCGACGACCATGCCCTTCTTGGTGCCTTCCTTACGGATCGCACCGCGGCGCTTGGAATTGCCTGCCATGAGTTCTACGAGTCCTAGTTGTCTTTGAGAGTCCAGGTGGAGCCGTCGGCGCCGTCCTCGACGGCGATCCCGGCGGCGAGCAGCTCATCGCGGAGCCGGTCCGCGGTGGCGAAGTCGCGCTCGGCGCGCGCGGCCCGGCGGCGCTCGAGCATCGTCTCCACCAGGGTGCCCAGCGCCTGCCGGGCGGCGTCGCCCGACTCCTCGGCCACGCCGCCGGCTGCCAGCGGGTCCAGGCCGAGCACCTCGGTCGTCGCACGGACCGCGGACGCGGCCCGCAGCGCGCCGGTGACGTCCCCGGCGTCGAGGGCGGTGTTGCCCTCGCGCACCAGGGTGTGCACGGTGCCGAGCGCGAGCGGGGTGCCCAGGTCGTCGTCGAGTGCGGCGGTGAACGCGCCGGGCAGCTCCGCCGCGACCTCGGGCAGGCCGTGCCGCTCGCGCACCCGGTGCACGAACGACTCGATCCGCCGGTACGCGGCGACGGCCTCGTCCAGCGCGGCGTCGGAGTACTCGATCGCCGACCGGTAGTGCGGGCCGACCAGGTAGTAGCGCAGCTCGGCCGGGCGGACCCGCTCGAGCAGGTTCTCGATCGCCAGGGTGTTCCCCAGCGACTTCGACATCTTCTCCCCGCCCATGGTCACCCAGGCGTTGTGCAGCCAGAACCGGGCGAACCCGTCCCCGGCCGCGTGGCTCTGGGCGCGCTCGTTCTCGTGGTGCGGGAACACCAGGTCCAGGCCGCCGCCGTGGATGTCGAACTCCGGGCCGAGGTAGGCGGTCGCCATCGCCGAGCACTCCAGGTGCCAGCCGGGACGGCCGTTCCCCCAGGGGGTGGGCCAGCTCGGCTCGCCGGGCTTGGCGGCCTTCCACAGCGTGAAGTCCAGTGCGTCGCGCTTGGCGCCGCCCTCGCCCTCGCCCTGGTGGACGTCGTCGACGCGCTGGCCGGACAGCGCGCCGTAGTCGGGCAGCGTGCGCACGGCGAAGTACACGTCGCCGCCCGCGGCGTAGGCGTGACCGCGCTCGATCAGCCGCTCGATCAGCTCGACCATCTGCGTGATGTGCCCGGTCGCCCGGGGCTCCACCGACGGCGGCAGGCAGCCCAGCGCGTCGTACGCGGCGGTGAAGGCCCGCTCGTGCGTGGCCGCCCACTCCCACCACGGACGGCCCGCGGCCTGGGCCTTGCGCAGGATCTTGTCGTCGATGTCGGTGACGTTGCGGACCAGCGTGACGTCGTACCCGGACCGGGCCAGCCAGCGACGCAGCACGTCGTAGTTCAGGCCCGAGCGGACGTGGCCGATGTGCGGCAGACCCTGCACCGTCGCCCCACAGACGTACATCGACACTGCTCCGGCCCGCAGCGGCGTGAACGCACGCTGCTCCCTGGTCGCTGAGTCGAGAAGTCTGAGGCTCACGTCACCAGGGTACGGGCCTCCGATTCGTCCACTACACGGGCGGTGCGGACGGGGCAAGGTGTCGGCCATGGGTGTTCAGCGGATGTACCCGCGGCTGGTCGTGCACGACGCCGACGCCGCGATCGACTTCTACCGCGCCGCGTTCGGCGCGCAGCTCGTGGAGCGCTACACCGACGGCTCCGGCGCCGTGGTGCACGCCCTGCTGCGGGCCGGCGGCGCGGAGTGGGCCGTCAAGGACGGCGACGACGTCGACCCCCCGCCGTCGGGGCCCGGCGGGGTGATCCTGGCCCTGGAGGCCGACGACCCGGACGCGGTCGCCACGGCGATGGTGGAGCACGGCGGCCGGGTGCTGTTCCCGGTGACCGACCACGACTACGGGCAGCGCGGCGGCCGGCTCGCCGACCCGTTCGGCCACGCCTGGATGGTGGCGGCCCACGCCGACGACCTCACCCCGGAGCAGGTCCAGGAGCGGACCGGGCGTCTCTAGCCCGCGGGCAGCAGCAGCGCCGTCGCGACGGCGGCGCGGCCCTCGCCGCGCCCGGTCAGCCCCAGCCCGTCGGTCGTCGTGCCGGACACCGACACCGGGCCGCCGACCACCTCCGAGAGCACCCGTTCGGCCTCGGCCCGGCGCTTCCCGATCTTCGGGTCGTTCCCGATCACCTGGACGGCGGCGTTGCCGACGGTCCAGCCGTCGCGAGTGAGCAGGCGGCGGACCTCGGCGAGCAGGGTCGCCCCGCTCGCACCCGTCCACTCCGGACGGCCGGTGCCGAACACCGCGCCCAGGTCGCCCAGCCCCGCCGCGGACAGCAGGGCGTCGCACAGGGCGTGTGCGGCGACGTCGCCGTCGGAGTGCCCGGCGCAGCCGTCGGTCCCGGGCCACAGCAGACCCGCGACCCAGCAGTCGCGGCCCGGCTCGACCGGGTGCACGTCGGTACCGATCCCGACCCTCATGCGTGTTCCTCGTGCTCGATGACGCGGCCCGCCCCGGCGAGCAGCAGTTCGGCGATGCGCAGGTCCCACGCGGTGGTGACCTTGAACGCGAGCGGGTCCCCGGCGACGGTGGTGACCGGGTCGCCGAGCGCCTCGACCAGCCCGGCGTCGTCGGTGCGGGGGTCGGGTGTGCCCGCGTGGGCGCGGCGCAGGTCGGCCGCGCGGAACCCCTGCGGTGTCTGCACCGCACGCAGCTCGGAACGGTCCACGGTGGACACGACGGTCCCGGCGCCGTCGACCCGCTTGATCGTGTCGGCCACGGGGAGCACCGGGATCACGGCGGGCGCACCTGCGCGCACGGCCTCGACCACCCGGCGGACGACGTCGGGTGGTGTGAGCGGGCGCGCGGCGTCGTGCACCAGCACGACCTCGGCGTCCGTCCCGGTGGCAACGAGACCCGCCGCGACGGAGGCGGTGCGGTCGGCACCGCCGGCGACGACGGTCGCCGGGCGTCCGGGCAGCATGGCGGCGGCGGCGTCCACCTGGTCCGCGGGGACGACGACCACCACGTGTCCGACGACGTCGGACGCGAGAAGGCCGTCGACCGCGCGTACCAGCATGGGAACCCCGGCCAGTCCGACGAACGCCTTGGGCACACCTGCACCCAGACGCACCCCGGAACCGGCCGCGGGAAGCACCGCGACGACACCCGCCCCGGAGGACGGTCCGTGCACGCCGGTCAGGCGTTCGCGGTGGCGAGCACCTCGTCGAGCAGGACCTCGGCCCGCTCCTCGTCGGTGCCCTCGGCCAGCGCGAGCTCACTGACCAGTATCTGCCTCGCCTTGGCCAGCATCCGCTTCTCACCGGCGGACAGGCCCCGGTCCTTCTCCCGCCGCCAGAGGTCGCGGACGACCTCGGCGACCTTGTTCACGTCACCGGACGTGAGCTTCTCCCAGTTCGCCTTGTACCGGCGCGACCAGTTCGTGGGCTCCTCGGTGTGCGGCGCGCGCAACACCTCGAAGACCCGATCCAGTCCCTCCTGGCCCACGACGTCACGAACACCGACCACCTCGACGTTGTCGGCGGGGATGCGCACCGTCAGATCGCCCTGCTGGACCTTCAGGACGAGGTACTGCACTTCCTCGCCCTTGATCGTCCGGGTCTCGATCGCCTCGATGAGCGCGGCACCGTGGTGCGGGTAGACGACGGTCTCTCCGACCTTGAAAACCATGTGTCCTCTGGCCCCTTTCGCTGGGTCCAGATTAACACGTCGCCCGGGCGGGACGGTGACCGGCTTTCACCGTCGTCGCAGGTCAGGGGGTTGACAACGGCGGAGGAACGTGTTCCCCGCGGGCGTGGCGCCCATCCGGACCGGCCCGGCCACGTGCCGGTCGCCGCCGCGTCACGTCCCGGACCACCGGGTCTGCCGCCCCGCCGTCCGGCGGGGACGCGGTCGTCACACCCGGGTGCCCGACCGCGCAACGCGCCGGAGCGCGCGACTAGGCTGCCCCCGACAGACCCAGCATGTGCGCCGGGGGCACTTCGGGGCACCGGCAAGGAAGGACACGACGACCGTGAGCCGCACCCGCCGTTCCGCCCGGACCCTGGCCGGGGTCGCCGGCGCCGTCGCCCTGACCGGCCTGCTGATCAGCGGCTGTGGAGCCGGGCAGATCGCGCAGACCGCAGAGCAGGTCGCCGCCGTCAACGGCGCCAACGCCACGGTCGGCTCGGTCGACCTGCGTGACGTCCAGGTCGCCTACCCGACCACGCCCGCGGGCCCGGACGCGCTCTACCGCCAGGGCGGCGCCGCACCGCTCGTCGCCACCCTGGTCAACACCGGCTCGGTCGCCGACCGCCTGGTCTCGGTCACCTCGCCGGCCGCCGCGTCGGTGCAGATCCAGGGCGACGCGACCATGCCGCAGGACGTCGCGCTGGTCTCGCCGGGCAACCTGCAGCTGGCCCCCACCAACGCCAAGCGCGTGCAGCTCGTCGCCGAGGGTCTGACCCGTCCGGTCCCCTCCGGCGCGCAGCTCCCGATGACGTTCGTGTTCGAGAAGGCCGGCTCGGTGACCCTCACCGTCCCGACCGGCGTGCCGACCGTCGAGGGTTCCCCCGGGCACGCCCCGGAGCGCGCGTCGTTCGCCGACGGCGAGGAGGGCGCCAACGGCGCCGAGACCGGCGTCAACTCCGAGACCGGTGGCCAGGCCGAGGCCCCGCCGGTGGACCGGCCGAACCCGGTCCCGGCCGGTGAGGGCGCCCCCGTCGCGCCCGGCAACGAGGGCAGCGGCGCCGGCGGCGCCGCCGGCAACTGACCCCCCGGTCCCGCGCCGCCCGCTCGGGCGGCTACCGCTGCACGGAGTGCGACCACCGCACGGCGCAGTGGGTGGGGCGCTGTCCGGGCTGCCAGGCCTGGGGGTCGCTCGAGCAGGTCGAGCCGGTGCGCACCGGCGGGGGCGGCCGGACCGTCGTCGCGGGGGCGCCCAGCACCCCGGCCCGGCGGATCGCCGAGGTGGAGCTGGACTCCGCCCGGGCCCGGCCGACCGGGGTCGACGAGCTGGACCGGGTCCTCGGTGGCGGGCTCGTCCCGGGCGCGGTGGTGCTGCTGGCCGGTGAGCCGGGCGTCGGGAAGTCCACGCTGCTCCTGGAGGTCGCCGCACAGGCCGCCGCCCGGTCCCGGGTCCTCTACGTCTCCGGTGAGGAGTCCGCGGGCCAGGTCCGCTTGCGCGCCGAGCGCACCGGCGGTGTCCACGACGAGCTCTACCTCGCCGCCGAGTCCGACCTCGAGTCGGTGCTCGGCCACGTCGACGCGCTGCGGCCGTCGCTGCTGGTGGTGGACTCCATCCAGACCATGTCCACCGCCTCGGTCGACGGCAGCCCCGGCGGGGTGACCCAGACCCGTGCCGTCACCGTGGGACTGACCGCGCTGGCGAAGGAACGCGGCCTGGCCGTGCTGCTCGTCGGCCACGTCACCAAGGACGGCGGCATCGCAGGTCCGCGGGTGCTGGAGCACCTGGTCGACGTGGTGCTGCACTTCGAAGGCGACAAGCACTCGGCGCTGCGGATGGTCCGCGGGGTGAAGAACCGGTTCGGTCCGGCCGACGAGGTCGGCTGCTTCGAGCTGCGCGACTCCGGCATCGTCGGTCTCGCCGACCCCTCGGGGCTGTTCCTCGGCCGGTTCGGCCAGGGCGCCGACGCGGTGCAGCCGGGGACCGCGGTGACCGTCGTGATGGACGGGCGACGGCCGCTGCTGGCCGAGGTGCAGGCGCTCGTCGCGGGGGCGAACATCCCGAGCCCGCGCCGGGCGGTGACCGGGCTGGACTCGTCGCGGGTGCCGATGCTGCTCGCCGTCGTCGAACGGCGGGGCGGGCTCAAGCTGCACGACGCCGAGGTCTACACCGCCACCGTCGGCGGGATGCGGATCACCGAGCCGGCGGCCGACCTCGCGATCGCGCTGGCGGTCGTCTCGGCGAAGCGGGACGCGGCGCTGCCCGCGGACCTCGTCGTGCTGGGCGAGCTCGGGCTGGCCGGCGAGCTGCGCCGGGTGCACGGGGTGGACCGGCGCCTCGCGGAGGCCGCACGGCTGGGCTTCACCCGGGCGATCGTCCCCACCGGGGCCGAGGTCGGGCGGACCGGGATGCAGATCACCGAGGCGTCGTCGCTGCGCGAGATCATGGCCCGCATCCGCTGAGCCTCAGCTCATGAGCAGCGGGGCGGGCTCGCTCACGACCCGGTCGAGCCGGGCCAGCACCCGGTAGCCGCCCGGGCCCACCCGGGTGCGCTCGCCCGCACAGCCGGGCTCGGAGGCGAGCCCGGTCCAGGTCACGGCGAAGGCCACCGGCTGGCCGGGCACCAGGGTGCGCAGGTCGTCCGACGACGGGTTGGAGCAGTCGTTGGACGACCAGAGCTTGGTCGCCCCGTCGCCGCTCCAGACGGCGATCTCCTGCTGGGCGCCGTCGAGGTCGCGCACGCAGGGCTGGCCGGAGACGTTGGTGACGACCAGCCGCAGCTCGGGCCGCGCGCCGGAGGGGTAGGTCGGCTGCCCGGTCTCGGCACGCACCTCGATCATCGCGTCGGTGCAGGGCACCGGACCGGTCGGCGGGGAGGGTGCGGACTGCGGCACCTGCACGGACGGGCGTGGTGTGTCGTCGGGGCGGACCGTCTCGTCCGCCGGGCCCGCGTTCGGGGTCGCGGGCCCGGCGGACGTCCCCGCCGCGGCGGCCGGCGGGGGTCCGGGCGCGGCGGGGTCGGGGAGCGGCACGGACGTGGGTGCCCCCGTCCCCGGGGCTGGGGATGCCGGGGACGGGGACCCCGGGGGCGGCGCGGGTGCGGCCGTCCCCGTGTCCGGTGTGGTCTGCGACGACTGGGGGGTCGTCCGTGCGGCCGTCCCGGCGGGCTCGTCGGAGCCCCGCGGGATCAGCAGCCAGGTGGTGAGCCACAGCAGCGCGAAGAGCGCGAGCAGCGCGACGCCGACCGCGCACGCGCGCCGGCGCCAGTAGACCGACGCCGGCAGGGGACCCACCGGGTGCATGTCACCGACGGTAGATCTCCGGTTACACGAAGTCGCCGCCGCCGCGCCGGGACCGGACATGTCCGGCGAGGTCCACCCGGCGGGGCGACCCGCGCGTCCCGACCGGGTGAGTGCAGTGGCGGAACGGCCGCCCGGGCGCCCCCGGGCCGTCCCGGACGGGGTCGACGACCCGGATCGCCCGACCCCCGGGCGAGTGGCGCACCGACCCACGGTGACCGACATCGTCCGGCGACAGGGCCCGCCCGGTCACCCGCGGCCGGGAACCACCCCGGTCGTGGCGCGCGCCCCGGTGGCGGGCGCGGTAGGGACCGTGATCCCCGCGCCGACGCCCGGGACGGCCGCGGGCGACGCCGACGGTGCCCGGTCCGTGATCACGGCGGGGCCGTCGCCGGGGGCCCGGCCGGGGCGCGGGACACTGGGACGGTGGTGGCCGACCTGATCTTCCCGTGGTTCCGGGCGCACGCCCGCGACCTGCCGTGGCGGCGCCCGGAGACCACGCCGTGGGGAGTGCTGGTCAGCGAGTTCATGCTCCAGCAGACCCCGGTCGCCCGGGTCGAACCGGTCTGGCGGGACTGGATGGAGCGCTGGCCGGCGCCGTCGTCGCTGGCCGCCGCGCCGCGCGCGGACGTGCTGCGGGCCTGGGGCAAGCTCGGCTACCCGCGCCGCGCCATCCGGCTGCACGACGCGGCCGCGGCGATCGCCACCCAGCACGGCGACGCCGTCCCCTCCGACGTCGAGGCACTCGAGGCCCTGCCCGGTGTCGGCTCCTACACGGCGCGGGCGGTGGCGGCGTTCGGCTTCGGGCTGCGCGCCGCCGTCGTCGACACCAACGTCCGCCGGGTCGTGGCCCGCGCGGTGCACGGTCAGGGCGACGCCGGACCGGCCCGCACCCGGGCCGACCTGGCCGACGTGGACGCACTGCTGCCCGACGACGACGCCGAGGCCGCCGTCGTCTCGGCCGGGCTGATGGAGCTGGGCGCGGTCGTCTGCACCGCCCGCTCGCCGCGCTGCGCGGACTGCCCGGTCGCGGCCCGCTGCGCCTGGGTGGCGGCCGGCAGGCCCGCCTACGACGGCCCGCGCAAGCCGGTCCAGGGCTTCGCCGGCACCGACCGGCAGGTACGCGGCAAGCTCATGGACGTGCTGCGCACCGCGCACGGGCCGGTCGAGCGGGCCGCGCTGGACGCCGTCTGGTCCGACGCGGGCCAGCGCGACCGGTGCCTGCACTCGCTGCTGGTCGACGGCCTGGCCGAGCAGACCGACGACGGCCGCTTCGCCCTCCCCGTCTGAGCGGGGGACCGATGCCCAGCACCGTCCGCTTCCGGCTCGACGACGACGGCGCCGCCGCGCTCACCGCGCTGCGCGACCGGCTCGCCGCGGCCGGGATCCCGGTCGCGGCCGGCACGCCGCACGTCACCGTCGCCGCGGCGGGCACGGTCCCGCCGCCCGCCGTGCGGGAGCTGACCGCCCAGCTGCGCCTGGTCGCGCTGCCGGTGCTGTGGCTGGCCGGTCTCGGCTCGGTCGGCCCGGACGCGCCGGACGCGCTGGCGCTGACCGCCGTCACCGACCCCGAGGTGCTGGCCGTGCACACGGCGGTGCACGACGCGCTGGCCGGGCGGGTGCGGGGCGCGCACGCCGCGCACCTGCCGGGTTCCTGGCTGCCGCACGTGGTGCTGGCGACCGGGCGGCCCGCCGAGGCGTTCGCGCGGCTGCACCCGGTCGAGCCGGTGCGGGCGCGGATCACCGCCGTCGAGCTGCACGACTCGCGCACCGGGGAGACGGTGGCCCTCAGCGCGGGCTGAGCCCCGCGAGGGCCTGCTCGACCAGCGCCTCCACCATGGGGGTGAGCGGCCCGCGGCGGTCGGCCGGGATCGCACACCAGCGCAGGACGGCCCCGAGGTAGCCGTCGAACAGGAGGTCGGCGGCGACGTCCGGGTCGGTGGCCGGGTCGGTCCCCCGCCGTCGCGGCCCCGCTCGATCCACTCCGCCGGCCGCCGGGCCGCGGTCGTCCGGTGCCGGACCGGCCCGGGCGCGGCGAGCCAGCCGAGCATCATCTGTCCGGTCCCGTCCGGGTCGGTTGTACCGGCCGGGGTCGGAGCCCGCGCGGCTGGTCGTATACCTGCACGGCGGCGGCCCGTCCCCTGTGGTGCGCCCCGACCCTAGGCTCGCCCCGTGGCGGACGAACAGGACGTGCGGCGGATCGCGCTCGCCCTCGACGGCGTCGTCGAGAACCCGAGTGAGGGGTTCGACTTCCGGGTGCGCGGCAAGGGCTTCGTGTGGTCCTGGCCGGAGCGGGTGCCCGGGAGACGACAGGTGATCAGGACCGACGTCGCCGTGCTGTACGTCGGCGACGAGGCGGAGAAACAGGCCCTGCTGCTCGGCGAGCCCGACCTGTTCTTCACCGACGCCGGGCACGCGCCGTGGCCCCTGGTGCTCCTCCGCCTGGACCAGGTGGACGACGACCGGCTGGCCGAGCTGGTCGGTGACGCGTGGCACATGCGCGTCGACGAGGCCGGGCGGGGATAACGTGGCGGACATGGCCATTGTGAAGATCAACGCGATCGAGGTCCCGGAGAACGCGGGCCCCGAGCTGGAGAAGCGGTTCGCGAACCGCCTGCACGCCGTCGACGGGCAGCCCGGCTTCCTCGGGTTCGAGCTGCTGCGCCCCGTCTCCGGCGACGACCGGTACTTCGTCGTGACCCGCTGGGAGACCGAGGCCGACTTCCAGGCGTGGCGCGCGGGCCCGGCCGCCGAGGCGCACGCCGGTCAGCGCTCGCCGCAGCCGGTCGCCAAGGGCGCGTCACTGCTGGAGTTCGAGGTCGTCGACCTGCAGCAGATCGCGGCGGGGTCCTGATCGACGCCCGCGAGGTCGCTGCGGCCTTCTCCGACGAGATCGCCGCGGCGGCCCGCCTGGTCCGCGACGCGGACGCCCTGCTAGTCACCGCGGGTGCCGGGATGGGCGTCGACTCCGGGCTGCCGGACTTCCGCGGCGGCGAGGGCTTCTGGCGGGCCTACCCGCCCTACGCCCGCCTCGGCCTGCGCTTCGAGGAGCTGGCCGATCCCGCGCACTTCGCCGACGACCCGGCGCTGGCCTGGGGCTTCTACGGCCACCGCCTGCACCTCTACCGGGACACCGTGCCGCACCCGGGGTTCGCGGTGCTGCGCCGCTGGGCCGGCCGGGTGCCCTCGAACGTGTTCACCTCGAACGTCGACGGCCAGTTCCAGCGGGCCGGCTTCGCCCCGGACGACGTCGCCGAGGTGCACGGCTCCATCCACCACCTGCAGTGCCTGCGGCTCTGCGGTCACGGCGTGTGGCCCGCCGACGGCGTCGAGGTGCCGGTCGACGAGGCCACCATGCGTGCCGTCGGCGAGCTGCCCCGCTGCCCGGGCTGCGGCGGCATCGCCCGTCCGGCGATCCTGATGTTCGGCGACGGCGGCTGGGACGACACGCACGCCGCGACGGCGCTGCAGCGGCACGTGGACTGGCTGGCGGCGCACCGGACCGGTGTGGTCGTCGTCGAGCTGGGGGCGGGCGGTGCGCTGCCCACGGTGCGTCGGCGCTCGGAGCTCGCCTCGGCCGCGACCGGCGCGCTGGTGCGGATCAACGTCCGCGAGCCGCAGGTGCGCCACGGCCGCGGCGTCGGCATCGCGGCCCCCGCGGCCGCGACGCTCGCCGCGATCGACGCCGCCCTCTGACCCACCCGCCCCGCGCACCTGCGTGCCGCGGGGCGGGGGCAGGGCTCAGGAGGGGACGGCCTTCTGGTCCGGGACGACGATCGCGGGCAGGTCGGCGAGCCCGGCCAGCGCCGCGTCGTGGACCTCGGACGCCGGGACGGTGCCGTGCACGCCGGGCAGGGCCCGGGTGGCCGTGGCCGCCGCGACGACGGTCGGCACGTAGCCGCCGGAGAACGCGCTGCGCGCGGTGGAGTTCACGCACATGTGCGTCATGAACCCGGCGAGCACCAGGTCCTGGTAGCCCTCCAGCAGCTCCGCCAGCCCGGTGTGGACGAACGCGCTGGGGAAGTTCTTGGTCACCACGGCCTCGCCGTCGCGCGGGGCGACCGAGTCGTGGATGGCGCCGATCGGCGCGGTGACGTCGTACGGGCTCCCCTCGCCGGCGTCGTGCCGGATGTGGATGATCCGGGACCCGGCGGAGCGGGCGCGGTCGAGCAGCTCGGCCGCCTCCCCGAGGGCCGGCTCGACGTTCTCCAGCCGCATCACGCCCTCGGTGTAGGTGTTCTGCAGGTCGATCATGATGAGTGCGGATCGGGACAGCGGGGCCGGTTCCGCCGGCAGGCCCATCAGTCCGCGCAGGGTGTGCGTCATCGGTGCTCCTCGGGCGGGGACGACCACGGCCCGGGACGGTCGTCCCGGGCCGTGGAGGGGGTGGTCAGTCCTGCATCGCCCGGTACTCGTCGTCGGTGAACAGCCGCGAGCGGATCAGGAACCGGACGCCCTCCGGCGCCTCGACCGAGAACCCGCTGCCGCGTCCCTTGACGACATCGACCGTGAGATGCGTGTGCTTCCAGTACTCGTACTGCGACGCCGACATCCAGAATCCGATCGGCCGGTCCACACCCTCGACGACCAGGTCGCCGAGGTGGACGTCCGACCCGCCCGTCCGGAAGTCCCCGTCCGGGTAGCACATGGGGGCGCTGCCGTCGCAGCACCCACCGGACTGGTGGAACATCAGCGGGCCGTGCAGGTCGGTGAGTTTCACGAGCAGATCGGCGGCGGCCGGCGTCAGCGTCACCCGCTCGGTCGGGGTGGCGCCGACGTCCGGCTCACCCATCAGAAGAAGCCCAGCGCGTTCGGCGAGTAGCTCTGCAGGATGTTCTTCGTCTGCTGGTAGTGGTCCAGCATCATCTTGTGGTTCTCGCGCCCGATACCGGACTGCTTGTAGCCACCGAAGGCCGCGTGCGCCGGGTAGGCGTGGTAGTTGTTCACCCACACCCGGCCGGCCTGGATCTCGCGGCCCGCGCGGTAGGCGGTGTTCGCGTCGCGGCTCCACACGCCGGCGCCGAGACCGTAGAGCGTGTCGTTGGCGATCTTCATGGCGTCGTCGTAGTCGCTGAAGCGCGCGACCGACACGACCGGACCGAAGATCTCCTCCTGGAAGATCCGCATCTGGTTGTTGCCCTCGAACACGGTCGGCTTGATGTAGTAGCCGCCCGCGAGGTCGCCGCCCAGCTCGGCCTTCTCGCCACCCGCGAGGACCTTGGCGCCCTCCTGCCGGCCGATGTCGATGTAGGAGAGGATCTTCTCGAACTGGTCGTTCGAGGCCTGCGCACCCATCATGACGTCGGTGTCGAGCGGGTTGCCCTGCTTGATCTGCTCGACGCGCTTGACGGCCTGCTCGATGAACTCGTCGTAGATGCCGCCCTGGATGAGCGCGCGCGACGGGCAGGTGCAGACCTCGCCCTGGTTGAGGGCGAACATCGCGAAGCCCTCGAGCGCCTTGTCGTAGAAGGCGTCCTGCTGCGAGGCGACGTCGTCGAAGAAGATGTTCGGGCTCTTGCCGCCCAGCTCCAGGGTGACCGGGATCAGGTTCTCCGAGGCGTACTGCATGATCAGCCGGCCGGTGGTGGTCTCACCGGTGAAGGCGATCTTGCGGATGCGCTTGTTCGACGCCAGCGGCTTGCCGGCCTCGACGCCGAAGCCGTTGACGACGTTCAGCACGCCCGGCGGGAGCAGGTCGGCGACCAGCTCGAGCAGCACGTGGATCGAGACCGGGGTCTGCTCGGCCGGCTTGAGGACGATCGCGTTGCCGGCGGCCAGGGCCGGGGCCAGCTTCCAGATCGCCATCAGGATCGGGAAGTTCCACGGGATGATCTGGCCGACGACGCCCAGCGGCTCGTGGAAGTGGTAGGCGATGGTGTCGGCGTCGATCTCCGACGACGTGCCCTCCTGCGCCCGGATCGCACCGGCGAAGTAGCGCAGGTGGTCGACGGCGAGCGGGATGTCGGCGGCGAGGGTCTCGCGGCAGGCCTTGCCGTTGTCCCAGGACTCGGCGATGGCGATCAGCTCGAGGTTGGCCTCGACCCGGTCGGCGATCTTGTTCAGGATGTTCGCGCGCTCACCGGCGGAGGTCTTCCCCCACGCCGGGGCGGCGGCGTGCGCGGCGTCGAGCGCCTTCTCGACGTCCTCCGCGGTACCCCGGGCGACCTCGGTGAAGTTCTCACCGGTGATCGGGGTCGGGTTCTCGAAGTACTGGCCCTTCACCGGAGCGACGTACTCGCCGCCGATGAAGTGCTCGTAGCGCGGCTTGAAGGAGACGACGCTGCCCGGCTGACCGGGGTTGGCGTAGACGGCCATGAATGGTCCTTCCCTGAGGTGCTTCGTCGAACCGAGGGCGCGGTGCGGAACGCACGTTGCGCGTGACCACCGACACTAGGAAAGTGGGGGTTGCACGGAAGTTGCACGCAGATGCGGAACCTGACCCTCCGGTGAGTACCGACGACGCGGATTCGATTCAGGTTAGGCAAAGCTGACCGTAAGGTGAGGACGTGGCAGCGCAGCACGCGGATCGCCGGGTGTACGAGCGGGCGCGCGACGCCGTGCTCGGCGGCTCCCCCGGTGCGCGCGGCGCCGGGGTCCGGCCCGAGGTCCGCGCCTCCTGGGCCCGCTCGCTGGCCGCAGCGGTCGACCCGGAACGCTCCCGTCCCCCGCACGACTACGACCGCGCCGAGCTCACCGACCGGCGGGCGGCGCATCCCCTCGCGTCCGTGCTGCCGGTGCTGCGCGACACGCTCACCGACGCCGCCGAACAGGCGCGGCACATGATGATCGTGACCGACGGGCAGGGGCGGATCCTCTGGCGCGAGGGCGCCCGCGCGGTGCTGACCCGGGCCGAGCGGGTCGACCTGGTGGAGGGCACCCGGTGGAGCGAGGACGCCGTCGGGACCAACGCGATGGGCACCGCGCTGGCCGGCGCCGCGCCGGTCCGTATCCACTCCGCCGAGCACCTGGTCAGCGCCTACCACCCGTGGACCTGCGCGGCCGCCCCGGTGCACGACCCGGCGACCGGACGGGTGGTGGGCACCGTCGACGTCACCGGGCCGGAGGAGAGCTTTCACCCGACGACCCTGGCGCTGGTCACCGCGGCCGCGCGGCTGGCCGAGCACCGGCTGCTGGCCATCGCCGAGACCCACGACCGACGACTGCGCGAGGAGTACTGGCCGCACCTGACCCGGCTCGGCGGCACCCCGGGCGCGCTGTTGTCCGCGCACGGGCGGGTGCTGGCCGCGTCGCCGGGCAGCGAGTTCCCTGAGCGGATCACCCTGCCCGACGGCGGGGACCGGGTCGTCGTCGACGGCGTCGCGGTCGGCGGGGTGCCGCTGGGCGGCGGGCCCGTCGCGGGCGTGCTGGAGCCACTGGGCGAGGGCTGGCTGCTGCGGCTGCCCACGGGCGGACCCGTCCGGACGGCCCTGACGCTGCCGCTGCTCGGGGCGCGTACCCCCGTCGTCGCCCGCCGGGACGGGCGCCCGGTGCGCCTGGGCCTGCGGCACGCCGAGGTCCTCGCGCTGCTGGCGCTGCACCCGGAGGGGCTGACCGCCGACCAGCTCGCCGCCGCCCTCTACGGCGACGGCGGCCGCGCCATCACCGTGCGCGCCGAGATGCACCGGCTGCGCCGCGCCGTCGGTGAGGACACGGTGCGGACCCAGCCCTACCGGCTCGTCGCCGACGTCGACGCGGACTTCCTGCGGCTGCGCGCGGCGCTGCGGGAGGGCCGGATCCGCGACGCCGCGGCCGAGGCCGCCCGCGGGCCGCTGCTGCCGACCTCGGACGCACCGGAGGTCCGCCGAGCCCGTGAGCAGCTCGCCGTCGCCGTCCGGTCGGCGCTGCTGCGGGCCGACGACCCGGACGCGCTGTGGACCCTGGTCCGGTCCGGCCGGGGCGACGGCACCGACGACGAGGAGCTGCGCCACCGGCTGCGGGTGCTGCTGCCGTCGTCGGACCCGCGGCGCGACGAGCTCGGCTGAGCGCTCAGTCCGGGTCGGTGTGGTCGGGGATGCCGTCGTCGTCGGAGTCGGGCAGCCGCGGGTCCTCCTCACCGGCCCGCACCGCCTCCAGCTGCGCGGACAGCGCCACCCCGGCCAGCAACGCGACCCCGGTGATGTTCGCCCAGATCAGCAGGGCCATCACCGCCGTCAACGGACCGTAGGTCTCACCGAAGGTGTCCGCGACGGCGACGTAGAGACCCAGCAGCCCGGACGCGACCAGCCACAGCAGCACCGTGACCGCGGCCCCGGCCCCCAGCCAGGACAGCCCCGGCTGGCGACGGCGCGGCGCGAACCGCAGCAGCACCGTCACCGCGACGACGAGCAGCGCCAGCCCGACCGGCCAGCGCACGACGTCCCACACCGTCTCGGCGACCGCACCCCACCGGTACACCTCGCGCACCGCGTCCCCGAACGGCTCCCCCGCCACGATCAGCAGCAGCCCGGCCGCCATCGCGACGCCCGCGGTGGCGGTGAGCGCCGCGGCCCGCGCGTACTTGGCGAGCGCGGGCCGGTCCCGCTCGGTGCCGTAGATCCGGTTCGCGCCCCGCTCCAGCTGTGCGAACGCCGAGGTCGCCGCGGCGAACGCGGTGAGCAGGCCGAGCGTGAGGACCAGCTCACCGCGTTCCCCGGTGGGGGTGTCGTCCCGCTCGGCGGGCTCACCGGGGTCGTCCGGGTCGGCCTCCCCCGTTCCGGCACCGCGGACGGCGTCGGCGACCAGCTCGTCGCTGGTCCCGGGGGACAGCGCCAGCACCGTGCGGGCGACGACCTCCGAGGCGCCCTCGGCGCCCGCCGCGGCGGACAGCCCGACCCCGGCGATGATCAGCGGGACGGCGGCGAGCGCCAGCTGCAGGCCGAACGCGCGGGCGTGGGAGAAGCCGTCGCCGTAGCGGAAGCGCAGGAAGCCCGCGGACAGCAGGTGCCCGAGGCCGTAGCGGCGCAGCGTGTGGGCGACGTCGTCGGCGGAGAGCTCCTCGCCGGTCATCAGCCGGGTCTCGGGGACCGGGCGCACCGAGCTCATGCGCAGAACCTAGCCGCAGGCGGGCGAGAATGACGCTCGTGGACACCCCGGCACGGACCGACCGCTTCGACGAGCTGGTGGAGCGCGCGCGGGCGCTCGCCGCCGGGCGGCGACGGGCGGTGCTCGGCATCGCGGGCGCCCCCGGGGCGGGGAAGACGACCGTCGCGCTGGCCCTGGTCCGGACGCTCGCCGCCACGCCCCCGGACGGGCTCGGCCCCGGCTGGGTCGTCCACGTCCCGATGGACGGCTTCCATCTCGCCGACGTCGAGCTGGACCGGCTGGGCCGCCGTCATCGCAAGGGCGCCCCGGACACCTTCGACGCCGACGGCTACGCCGCGCTGCTCGCCCGGCTGCGGCTCACCCCCGACGACGGCGCGGGCCCGGTGTACGCCCCGGCGTTCGACCGGGAGATCGAGCAGCCCGTCGCCGGGTCGGTCCCGGTGCACCCGGAGTGCCGGCTCGTGGTCAGCGAGGGCAACTACCTGCTCCTCGGCACGCCCCGCTGGCGGGCGGTGCGGGCCGGGTTCGACGCCGTGTGGTTCCACGAGACCGACGAGGCGCTCCGGCTGGAGCGCCTGGTCGCGCGGCACGTGCGCTTCGGCAAGACCCTGGAGGCGGCCCGGGTGTGGGTCGAGCGCACCGACGAGCCCAACGCCCGCCTCGTCGAGGCGTCCCGGCATCGGGCCGACCTGGTCGTCGCGCTGCCCGACCACGCCCCCGGCCCGCTCCCAGGGGAACCTTCGTAGCGCTCTACGCCTCGAAGGTTCCCCTGGGGGCCACCGGGCCGGGGCCGGAACCGGGCTCCGGACCGACGACGGCGGGCCGCCCCGGAAGTTCCCGGGACGGCCCGCCGTCGTCATGCGTGGGTCTGTCTCACTCCTCGCCGGCCAGCGCGGTGGGCGGGGAGTCCGGCACCGGCTCGGACGGCTTGCGCTCACCACGGAAGGTGAACTTGGCCTTGTCCGACCAGGCGTTGGAGCCCTCCTCCGCGGAGGTGTCGAGGCCCTCGACGTCGACGATGACGATCTGCCCGGCCTCGATCTCGCCGAACAGGATCTTCTCCGACAGCTGGTCCTCGATCTCCCGCTGGATCGTCCGGCGCAGCGGCCGGGCGCCCAGGACCGGGTCGAACCCGCGGTGGGCCAGCAGCTTCTTGGCGTTGTCGGTGAGCTCGATGCCCATGTCCTTGTTCGCCAGCTGCTTCTCCACCCGCCCGATCATCAGGTCGACCATCTGGATGATCTGTTCCTGGTTGAGCTGGTGGAAGACGATGATGTCGTCGATGCGGTTGAGGAACTCCGGCCTGAAGTGCTTCTTCAGCTCGTCGTTGACCTTCGTCTTCATCCGCTCGTAGTTCGACTTCTCGTCGCCACCGGAGGAGAAGCCCAGTCCCACGGCCTTCGAGATGTCCTGGGTACCCAGGTTCGAGGTGAAGATCAGCACGGTGTTCTTGAAGTCGACCGTGCGGCCCTGGCCGTCGGTGAGACGGCCGTCCTCGAGCACCTGCAGGAGCGTGTTGTAGATCTCCTGGTGCGCCTTCTCGATCTCGTCGAACAGCACCACCGAGAACGGCTTGCGCCGCACCTTCTCGGTGAGCTGGCCGCCCTCCTCGTAGCCGACGTACCCGGGAGGGGCACCGAACAGCCGCGAGGCGGTGTAGCGGTCGTGGAACTCACCCATGTCGATCTGGATGAGGGCGTCGTCCTCGCCGAACAGGAAGTTCGCGAGCGCCTTGGACAGCTCGGTCTTACCGACACCGGACGGGCCGGCGAAGATGAACGAGCCGGACGGGCGCTTCGGGTCCTTCAGACCGGCGCGGGTACGACGGATCGCCTGCGAGACGGAGCGGACCGCGTCCTCCTGGCCGATGATCCGCTTGTGGACCTCGTCCTCCATCTTGAGCAGACGGGTCGTCTCCTCCTCGGTCAGCTTGAACACCGGGATGCCGGTCCAGTTGCCCAGCACCTCGGCGATCTGCTCGCCGTCGACCTCCGCGACGACGTCGAGGTCGCCCGACTTCCACTGCTTTTCGCGCTCGGCCTTCTCGCCGAGCAGGGTCTTCTCCTGGTCGCGCAGGTGCGCGGCCCGCTCGAAGTCCTGCGCGTCGATCGCCGACTCCTTGTCCCGGCGGACGTTCGCGATCTTCTCGTCGAACTCCCGCAGGTCCGGCGGAGCCGTCATCCGGCGGATGCGCATCCGGGCGCCGGCCTCGTCGATCAGGTCGATCGCCTTGTCCGGCAGGAAGCGGTCGTTGATGTAGCGGTCGGCCAGCGTCGCGGCCGAGGCCAGTGCGTCGTCGGTGATCGTGACGCGGTGGTGCGCCTCGTACCGGTCACGCAGACCACGAAGGATCTCGATCGTGTGCTCGACCGACGGCTCGGACACCTGGATCGGCTGGAAGCGGCGCTCCAGCGCGGGGTCCTTCTCGACGTACTTGCGGTACTCGTCGAGCGTCGTCGCACCGATGGTCTGCAGCTCGCCGCGGGCCAGCATCGGCTTGAGGATCGAGGCGGCGTCGATCGCGCCCTCGGCGGCACCCGCACCCACCAGGGTGTGGATCTCGTCGATGAACAGGATGATGTCGCCGCGGGTGCGGATCTCCTTGAGCACCTTCTTGAGGCGCTCCTCGAAGTCACCGCGGTAGCGGGAACCGGCGACCAGCGAGCCCAGGTCGAGGGTGTAGAGCTGCTTGTCCTTCAGCGTCTCCGGGACCTCGCCCTTGACGATCGCCTGGCCGAGGCCCTCGACGGCGGCGGTCTTGCCGACGCCGGCCTCGCCGATCAGCACCGGATTGTTCTTGGTCCTCCGCGAGAGGACCTGCATGATCCGCTCGATCTCCTTCTCCCGGCCGATGACCGGGTCCAGCTTGCCCTCACGGGCCTGCTGGGTGAGGTTGCGACCGAACTGGTCCAGCACCAGCGACGAGGACGGCGTGCCCTCGCCACGGCCACCGGTGCCGCTCTCCTGCGGCTCCTTGCCCTGGTAGCCGGACAGCAGCTGGAGCACCTGCTGACGGACACGGTTGAGGTCGGCGCCCAGCTTGACCAGCACCTGGGCCGCGACGCCCTCGCCCTCGCGGATGAGGCCGAGCAGGATGTGCTCGGTCCCGATGTAGTTGTGGCCGAGCTGCAGCGCCTCGCGCAGCGACAGCTCCAGCACCTTCTTCGCCCGGGGGGTGAAGGGGATGTGCCCGGACGGGGCCTGCTGCCCCTGGCCGATGATCTCCTCGACCTGCTGTCGCACGCCCTCCAGAGCGATACCGAGGGACTCGAGCGCCTTCGCGGCGACGCCCTCTCCCTCGTGGATCAGGCCAAGGAGGATGTGCTCGGTCCCGATGTAGTTGTGGTTGAGCATCCGGGCCTCTTCCTGGGCCAGGACGACAACACGTCGCGCTCGGTCGGTGAACCTCTCGAACAATTCGCACTCCTTGCCTGCTGCGCCTCACTGACGGCGCGACCAGCATCTCCGTACGGTCCGGGCTCGCCCGAACCGACACTGCGCCCTCGCGTGACACCGCGCCAGGCCACCCTCGCGGGAGACCACATATCACTGTATCGGTCGAAGGGGCCCCGGCGCCTCCACCTGACGTGCACCGGGGTACGTGCCCGCAGTAACACGGGTGACACCTGCCGTGTTCCCGACGGACGTCAGCCGGTCGCGGCAGCGGCCTCCTCGCGCTCCCGCTCGGCCGCCTTGAACTGCCGGAACCCCTCCTCGTCGCGCCCGCGGCGCCAGTACCCGGAGATCGACAGGTCGTCCTTGGCGACGCCGCGCTCGCGGGTGAGATGCCTGCGGAGTTCGCGCACGGCGATCGCCTCACCGTGCACGAAGGCGTGCACGCGCCCGGGGAGGAACTCCAGACCCGCGACGACGGCGGGCAGCTGCTCCGAGTCCGGGTCGCCCCCGGCGTCGGTGCGGTACAGCCACCGCACGTCCACCCCGGGGCCCGTCGGCACGTCGATCTCGTCGCCGGGACCGTCCACCTGCAAGACGGCGACGACCGGCCGCCCGGCCGGGATCCGCTCGAGCGCGGCGCAGATCGCGGGCAACGCGGCCTCGTCGCCGACGAGCAGGTGCCAGTCGGCGTCCGGGTCCGGTGCGTAGGCGCCGCCCGGGCCGAGCATCCGCAGCCGGTCGCCCGGGCGGGCGGCGGCCGCCCACGGGCCGGCGAGGCCGGTGTCGCCGTGGTGGACGAAGTCGATGACGAGCTCGCCTGCGGCGTGGTCGAGCGAGCGGACGGTGTAGGTCCGCTGGGCGGGCCACCGGTCGCGCGGCAGCTCGGCGTGCACCCGGTCCATGTCCAGCGGCTCGGGGTACCCGACGCCGGGGAGCGGGAAGAGGATCTTGACGTAGCGGTCGGTGTACTCCGTGACGGGGAACGCGGCCAGGCCGTCGCCACCGGCGACGACGCGCACCATGTGCGGGCTCAGGCGTTCGGTGCGGAGCACCCGGAGATCGGTGACGGGGCGGGCCATCAGGCTGCCTCCCAACGACGAGAGGGGAAGGGGCCGTCGCCACGGTACCCCTCCCCCGCCCCGCCGGGTAAGGCAGACCTTAGTTCTCCTGGTGGTAGGCCTCGAGCACCTCGGCCGGGATGCGGCCGCGGTCCGAGACCTTCATCCCGCGGTTGCGGGCCCACTCGCGGATCGCCTGGTTCTGCTCGCGGTCGACCGACGGGCGGCGGGCCGCCCCGCCCGACGAGCCGCTGCTGCGCCGGCGGGCCGCTCCACCGGCGCGACGGGCGGCCGCGACGTAGTCGGCGAGCACGTCGCGCAGCTTCTTCGCATTCCCGTCGGACAGGTCGATCTCGTAGTTGCGTCCGTCGAGACCGAACTCGATCGTCTCGTCCGCCGCGTCACCGGTCAGATCGTCGACGAGCCGGACTTCCTTGATCTGCGCCATCTCCGCAGCCTCCCTGAATGGCCGAACACGTTCATGATGAGGGACCGGGGCGGACATCGGCGACTGCGCGATGCAATAGCAGGACGCAATATGAGGCCACCGGGTACCGGTTCCGACTCGAATCCGAGAGTATCCGAGAAATGTTCGTGTCGTCGACCTGGGTACGGCGAAATACGGCGAACCGAGTTCGACACCACTCGTACGGGTCCGCCAAACACGACGCCCCCGGTCGCTCTTCGCGGCCGGGGACGTCGTCGGATGTGCGTTCGGAACCGGTTCAGGACTCGCCGCGGACCAGCGGGAACAGGATCGTCTCGCGGATTCCGAGGCCGGTCAGCGTCATCAGGAGACGGTCGATGCCCATTCCCATCCCACCGGTGGGCGGCATGCCGTACTCCATGGCGCGCAGGAAGTCCTCGTCGAGCTGCATGGCCTCCGGGTCGCCCGCCGCGGCCTTGAGCGACTGGGCGTGCAGGCGTTCCCGCTGCTCGACCGGGTCCACCAGCTCGGAGTAGGCCGTGGCCAGCTCCACGCCGAAGACGATGAGGTCCCAGGACTCCGACAGCCGCGGGTCGTCGCGGTGCGCACGGGTCAGCGGCCGCACCTCGACCGGGAAGTCGCGCACGAAGGTCGGCTCGTGCAGGGTGTGCTCGACCAGCTTCTCGAACAACTCGAGCACGATCTGTGCGGCCGTCGGGTAATCGGTGATGTCGACGTCGTGGGCGTGCGCGATCCGCTGCAGTTCCGACAGTTCCGTGTCCGGCGTCACGTCCCGCCCGACGGCCTCGGACACCGATCCGTAGATGGTCACCGATCGCCACTCGCCACCGAGATCGTGCTCGGTGCCGTCGTGGTGGCGCACCGTGGTGGAACCGAACAGCGCCTGCGCCGAGGACTGGATCAGCTCCCGGGTCAGGACCGCCATGTCGTCGTAGGTCGCGTAGGCCTGGTAGGCCTCCAGCATCGCGAACTCCGGGGAATGCGTGGAGTCGATGCCCTCGTTCCGGAACACCCGGTTCAGCTCGAAGACGCGCTCGATACCACCGACCACGCAACGCTTCAGGAACAGCTCCGGTGCGATCCGCAGATACAGATCGGAGTCGAGTGCGTTCGCGTGCGTCACGAACGGACGCGCAGTGGCACCGCCGTGCAGGTTCTGCAGCATCGGCGTCTCGACCTCGATGAAGTCGCGGCCGGTGAGCGACTCGCGGACGGTCCGCAGCACGGTGGACCGCGCGCGCACGGTCTCGCGGGCCTGCGGGCGCAGGATGAGGTCGACGTAGCGCTGCCGGACCCGGTTCTCCTCCGAGAGCTCCTTGTGCGCGGTCGGCAGCGGCCGGACCGACTTCGCGGCGACCGACCACTCGTCGACCATCACCGAGAGCTCGCCCCGTCGCGAGGTGATGACCTCACCGCGCACCGCGACGAAGTCACCCATGTCGACGACGGACTTCCAGCCGGCCAGCGCCTCGGCCCCGACCCGGTCGAGCGAGAGCATGGCCTGCAGCTCGGTGCCGTCGCCCTCGCGCAGCGTCGCGAAGCACAGCTTGCCGGTGTTCCGCACGAAGATCACCCGGCCGGCGACGGCCACGGTCTCGCCCGTCGCGGTGTCCGCGGGCAGGTCCGGGTGGGCGTCGCGGACCTGGCGCAGCGAGTGCGTGCGGGGGACCTCGACGGGGTACGGGTCGGTGCCCGCGGCGATCAGCTCCGCGCGCTTGGCCCGGCGCACCCGCATCTGCTCGGGGAGGTCGGCCTCGGTCGCCGGGTCGGACGGTGTGCCGGGAGTGTTCACGGCAGGTCAGGCTATCGGCGGTACCCGGGAGCGCCCGTCGTCACCCCCCCACCTCCGCGGCGAGGCATCGCGCGGTGGCCGGCCACCGGCCTACCGTGCGGAGGTGCCCGACGACGAGGTGGACCGCGGCCGCACGTTCGGTGCCGTCGCCCGCGCCTACGACGACCACCGCCCCGCCTACCCCGATGCCGCCGTCGACGCGGCGCTGGCCGGGACCGCGGAGCGGCCCCGCGTGCTCGACCTGGGAGCGGGGACCGGCAAGCTGACCCGCGTCCTGACCGCGCGCGGCCTCGACGTCGTCGCGGTGGAGCCGGAACCGGCGATGCTCGCCGTCCTGCGGGAGCGCTCCCCCGGCGTCGAGGCCCGGACCGGGTCCGCGGAGGGCATCCCGCTGCCCGACGGCCACGTCGACGCCGTGCTGGTGGGCCAGGCGCTGCACTGGTTCGACCTCGGCCGGGCCGCCCCGGAGATGGCGCGGGTGCTGCGGCCCGGCGGCGTGCTGGCCGGGCTGTGGAACGGCGGGGACGACGACGTCGCCTGGATCCGCGAGTTCGGCGAGCTCACCGTGCGCGGGCGGCGTGTGCCCGGCGACCCGGCCGGTGGCGGCGGCGCGACGCCGCACCCGGGCTCCCCCTGGTTCGTCGACGACGGGGAGGAGCGCGTCACCTGGGGCCGCCCGACCACCGTCGACGAGCACCTCGCCGACATCGCCACGCACTCCTGGGCGCTGCTGAGCACCCCGCAGGACCGGGACGCGGTGTTCGCCGCCGCCCGGGAGTTCCTGACCGGGCGGGTCGCCGGCCCCGACGGCCGCTTCACCGTGCCGATGCGCACGATCGTGCGGCGGTCCCGCAGGCTCTGAGCCCGGCCGGCGGGCGCGGTCCACGGGACCGGTCAGCGGGGCCGGTGGTGGCGCAGGTGGGTCAGCCGCAGCCCGTGCAGCGTCAGGTCCGGGACGTGGTGGGTGACGGTGTCGGCACGGCCGTGGACGAGCTCCGCGAGCCCGCCGGTGACGATCACGGTGACCGGCAGCGCGTCCGGGCCCAGCTCGGCGAGGATGCGGCGGACCAGCCCGTCGACCTGCCCGGCGGCGCCGTAGAGCACCCCGGCCTGGACGGCCTCGACCGTCGTCCGGCCGATCACCGAGCGCGGCTCGACCAGGTCCACCGGCCGCAGCGACGACGCCCGCTCGGCCAGCGCCTGCATCGCGATGTCGATGCCCGGGGCCAGGGCCCCGCCGAGGAACTCGCCCTTCGCGGTGACCACGTCGATGTTCGTGCAGGTCCCGAGGTCGACGCAGATGCAGGTGGTGCCGAACAGGTGGTGCGCGGCGAGCGAGTTCACGACCCGGTCCGCGCCCACCTCGCGCGGGTGGTCCACCAGCAGCGGCACGCCCGTCCGCACCCCCGGCCCGACGACGAGCGTGCGCATCCGGTCCGACCAGCGCGAGAGGAGCGTGCGCAGCTCCCGCGACGGCCCGGGCACCGTGGACAGCGCGGCGACCGCGGTGACCTCGGGGAAGTGCGCGCCGAGCATCCCGGTGACGGTCAGGTCCAGCTCGTCGGCGGTGGCGCTGGTGTCGGTGCGCAGCCGCCAGCGCCGCTCCGGCTCCGGGTCGAGCGCCTCCGCACCCGTCCCGGTGTCGGGGTAGAGCCCCAGCGAGACGTGGGTGTTCCCGACGTCGATGCAGAGCAGCACCGTGTCGTCCTCAGCGGGCCGCGCTGGTCAGCAGGCCCGAGCCCTCCGGGGCGTGTCCCGGGTCGGCGCCCAGGTCGGCGATCCGGTTGTCGGCGTCGACGAAGACGACCCGCGGGCTGTAGCCGCGCAGCTCGGCCTCGTCATAGGAGCCGTAGGAGATCAGGATGACCAGGTCACCGGGGTGCACCAGGTGCGCGGCGGCGCCGTTGATGCCGATCACCCCGGAGCCGGGCTCGCCGGTGATCACGTAGGTCTCCAGGCGGGCACCGTTGGTGATGTCGACGATGCTGACCTGCTCGCCCTCGAGCAGGTCGGCGGCCGCCATGAGGTCGGCGTCGACGGTGACCGAGCCGACGTAGTGCAGGTCGGCCTGCGTCACGGTGGCGCGGTGGATCTTGGACTTCATCATCGTGCGGTTCACGGCGGTTCTCCTCGGGACGCGGTCAGAACGCGATGGGGGCGTTGTCGATCAGGCGGGTGGCGCCGACCCGGGCGGCGACGAGCAGGCGGCCGTCCCCGGCGCCCGGGGCGGGGGCCGGTCCGAGGTCGGTGTCGCGCAGCTCGAGGTAGTCGACGTCGATCTCCGGCTCGGTCGACAGCTCGGCGCGGGCGGCGTCCAGCACGGCGTCGTGCCCGCGGACCGACACCGCGGCCCCGGCCGCGAGCGCGCGCGACAGCACGGCGGCGGCGCGGCGCTGCCCGGGGTCGAGGTAGACGTTGCGCGAGGACAGGGCCAGGCCGTCGTCATCGCGGACGGTCGGGACGCCCACGACCCGGGTCGGGAAGTCCAGGTCGCGCACCATCCGGCGGATCAGCGTCAGCTGCTGGTAGTCCTTCTCGCCGAACAGCGCGACGTCCGGGCCGACGATGTGGAACAGCTTGGACACGACGGTCAGGACGCCGTCGAAGTGGCCTTTCCGGGAGGCACCCTCCAGCTCGTCGCCGAGCGGCCCGGCGGTGACGCGGGTCTGCGAGCCCGGCGGGTACATGTGCTCGACCTGCGGGGTGAACACCAGCTCGACGCCCTCGTCGCGGCAGGCGTCCAGGTCGGCCTCGATCGGGCGCGGGTAGCGGTCCAGGTCCTCGCCCGCGCCGAACTGCAGCGGGTTCACGAAGATCGACACGACCGGGACGACGGCGCCGGGGATCCGCTTCGCGTGCCGGATCAGCTCGCGGTGGCCCTCGTGCAGGGCGCCCATCGTGGGGATGAGGACGACCTTGCGGCCCGCACCGCGCAGCGCGCGGGTGACCGCGGCGAGCTTCGCCGGGTCGGCGTGCACAGTCAGCCGGCCGGTGCCGTAGCCGTTCCGGGTGGAGCCGGGGGTGCTCACTTCTCCTCCAGTGCGGTCTCGATGTCGCGGACGCCGTCGGGGCCGAGGAGCCCGGCGGCGGCGGCGCGGTGGGCGGTGCGCCCGGCCAGCGCCCGGTATACGGCGGCCAGGTCGGCGTCGGCGTCGCCGATGTGCTCCAGGTGGGTCCGGACGGTGCCGGCGTCGCCGCGGGCGACCGGTCCGGTCAGCGCGCGGTCGCCGTGGCGCAGCGCGTTGTCCAGCGCGGCCGACAGCAGCGGCGCGACGAGCCGCTCCGCGGGCCGGATGCCGGCGGTCTCCAGCAGCTGCACGCAGTCCCCGACCAGGGTGGTCAGGTGGTTGGCGCCGTGGGCGAGCGCGGCGTGGTAGAGCGGGCGCATCGCCTCGGGGATGCGGACGGGCTCGGCCGACATCTCCAGCACGAGTGCCTCGGCGACGCTCCAGCCGACGGCGTCGCGCGGGTCGCCGTGCTCCGGGTCGCCGGGGGCGGTGACGCCGATGCAGCAGGCGGCGAGCCGGTCGACGTCCTCGGGGCGGCCGGTCACCGTCATCGCCGGGTGCAGCGCCAGCGGCAGCACACCCCGCTCCGTCGCCGGGTCCAGCACCGCGACGCCGCGCGACCCCGCCGTGTGGACGGCGATCTGGCCCGGGCGGAAGCATCCGGCGGCGGCGAGGCCACGGACCAGGCCGGGCAGCACGTCGTCGGGGACGGCGAGCAGGACCAGGTCGGCGCGCGAGCAGACCTCGTCCGGCGGGAGCAGGGGGACGTCGGGCAGCAGGGTCTCCGCCCGGCGCACCGAGGCCTGCGAGACCCCGGAGGCGGCGACGACGTGGTGGCCCGCGCGGGCGAGCGCGGCGCCCAGCACCGCACCGACCCGACCGGCCGAGACCACCCCGACCGCGAGCCGCGCGGGGCGACCGCCATCGATCGCAGAGTCCATCACGAGAATCCGTTTCCTCCCGTTCCGGTCCTGGTGGGGTACCGGTCGGGCAATCCGCGGGTGGCGCGACCTCCGGTGGCCGCGCGCCGGACGCGAGGGTAGACGGGCGCCGGGTGGCGGGGCGTGCTCCTGAGACCGGCCTCACCCCCGGCCCCGCCGGTGTTCGACGGTTGTGGAGATCAGCGCCCGCCTCGCGAACGCTCCGCTCCACAACCGGTGATCATGGAACGGGGTGGGGGCGGGCGGGCGGTCCCCGGCGCCCCGGACCGGCCCGGGTCAACGGGCGGCGGGACGGTCCGGGTCGTCGTCGGGGCGGAGCATCGGGCGGGTGGGGCCGGGGTCGGACGGGTTGTCGTGGTGGCGGCCGCGGGGCTCGGCGGCGGGTGGTTCCGGACGGCGGACGGCCCGGGTGAGGTGCTCGTCGCCTCCCCCCGGGGCGGGTCCGGCGGCGCCGGGGACCGCGGGGCCCTGCGCCGGCGAGGCGGACGGTGCCGGACCGGACACCGGGGAACCGGGCGGCTGGTGTCCGGGTGACGGCGAGCCCGCTCCCCGGCCGCCGGGGACCGGACCGGGCCCGGCACCCGGCTGGCCCGGACGTCGGGCCGGCTCCTGCGGACGGCCGGGCACGCCCGGGCCGTCGGAGCGGGCCTCGGGATCGGCCGACCCCGGACCGCGCGGGCCGGCGGGACGGGCGACGCCGGGCGGTCCCGGGGTGTACGGGGCGGGTGTCCGCGGCGCACCCGACCACGGAGCGACCCGCGGTCCCTCGGGGCGCCCCCAGGGCGCCGCGGTCATGAGCGTGTCCGGGCCGGGCGGGAGCGGCGGCACGGCGGGCCCCGCGGAGGCGGACGCGCCGCCGCCGTCGGGGAAGGTCGGGATCCGGAACTGGCCGGAGAAGCTGCCGTCCGGCGCGGCCGGGGGCGGCGGCTCCCAGTCCGACGGACGCTTCCGCGCCCAGGCCGCGACCAGCGCCTCCGGCACCCCGACGGCGACGGCGCGGGCCCGCAGCACCGCGGCCAGCTTCTCGTCGTGCAGGGCGTGGGCGCTCTCCTTCACCGCGCCGCGCGCGATCCGGTTCCGCATGAACGCCAGCTCGGTGACCGCGGACTGGTACTCGGCGACGGCCTTCGCCGCCGCCGGGCCGGAGCGGCGCCGCACCAGCGTGCGCCAGCCCTTCCGCCGGGACAGCCGGGCCAGCAGGGTCACCTCGCTCGGCGCGATCCAGCCCGCGGCGGCGAAGCCGGGCAGCTGCGCGGCGACGATCCGCGCCTCGCGGCGACGGGCGAACACCACGAGCAGGATCAGCCCGACGAAGATCGGGACCATCACGAACAGGTAGATCTGGAAGAAGCCGCCGGGCGTCGCGGCCAGCACCGACGCGCCGTTCCACAGCGCGTGCAGCACCACCGCGGCGACGTAGCCGGCGATCATCGCCAGCACCCGCACCCCGATGCTGCGGCTGGCCACCGCGATCCCGGCGGCGATGCCGATCATGCAGGTGAACAGCGGGTGCGCGAACGGCGAGGCGACGCCGCGGACGAACAGCGTCGCGAGCACGCCGGCCGACTCCGGCTCGGACACCGCGCGGCCGAGGTAGAGGATGTTCTCGCTGAAGGCGAACCCGGCGGCGACGATCCCGGCGTAGACGACGCCGTCGACGATCCCGTCGAACTCGCGGCGCCGGAACAGCAGCAGCCCGACCAGGAACAGGCCCTTGGTGAACTCCTCGACGACCGGGGCGACCACGACCGGGCCGAACAGGTCGCCCGCGCCGCGCCCGGCGGCCGCGTCGAGCACCGCCGAGGCACTCGTGTTGATCAGCAGGGCGACCAGCGCGGCGAACCCGGCGCCCCAGAGGAACGCGCCCATCAGCATCCGCGGCGGCTCGGGCTCCCAGCGGTCCACCCAGAGGAACGCCGCCACCACCGGCACGACCGGCAGCAGCGCGGCCAGGGTCCCGACGATCACCCCCGGTGTCCCGATCGCGCGTTGCAGCACCCCGATCGTGATCACCGCGAGCAGGGCCAGCACCACCAGGCCGACGACCGGCAGCAGCACGCCCCGTCGCTTGGCGGACGGCGCCGGCACCGGTGTGTACGGGCGGCCGAGCGTCGGGGACGTCATGACCGTCCAGCGTAGAGAACCGGCCCCGCCCGCGCGGGGGGACGCGCCTCAGGTCGAGCGGATCCCACCGTCGGTGTCGTCCGGGTCGTCGGGGGCACGGCAGCAGTACTCCAGCCAGAACGCGGCGCCGATCAGCAGCAGCGCGCTGACCACGCCGATCGCGGCGACGACGCTGTCCCGGAACGCGGCCACCACGACCGCGGCCCGCGGCAGCGTGTGCATCAGCACGCCCACCCACAGCCCGGCGACCACCGCGCCGCCGGCCGCGGAGGCCTTGGCGAGCAGCACCGCCCGGGCCGCGACGAGCGGCGGTACCGGGACGGCCCCGTTCCGCCGCTCGATCCGGCGCCGCAGCACGACCCCGCCCGCGGCCTCGGCGGCGGCGAGGACCGTGACGACGACCGCCGCGGCGACCGGCAGCGTCGGCAGCGACCCGTAGGTCAGCTGGACGAGAATGTTGCCGAGCAGGGCCGCGACCACGGCGATCGCGGCGACGTCGCGGACCCGGGTCGGGCGCACGGTCGGGCGCGGGTCGCCGTCCGGGCCGCGGCCGGGGCGCCGTCCGCCCGGTCCGGGCGCGGTCATGCCGGGTCCCGCAGGACGACGTCGTCGCGGCGGTGCGCACCGGCACGGCCGTCCGGGCCGAGCCGGTCCAGCAGGTCGGCGACCGGCCCGTGCCCGTGCAGGACCGCGCCGGGCTCGGCGAGCAGCCAGGGCAGCAGCACGGTGGCCCGGTCGGGGGTGCCCGGGTGCGGCAGGAGCAGCTCCGGGTCGTCCGAGGTGACCGGGGCGCCGTCGTCGGTCACCTGGACGACGTCGACGTCGAGGGTGCGCGGCCCCCACCGCTGCTCGCGGACCCGGCCCGAGGCGTCCTCGAGTGCCTGCCCACGGCGCAGCCAGCCCCACGCATCGAGCCCCGGGTCGTCCGCGACCAGCACCGCGTTGAGGAAGTCCGGCTGGTCGGTCACGCCCCACGGCGCCGTCTCGAACACCGGCGACACCGCCACGACGGCCGTCCCCAGGTCCGCGACGACCGTGCGCAGGTGCGCGGCCCGGTCGCCCAGGTTGGAGCCGAGGGACAGGACCGCGCGGGTCACGCCCGGCTCCGGGTCAGGACGACCGCGACGTCGTCGAAGGTCAGGGGGATCGGCGCCGACGGCTTGTGCAGCGTCACCTCGACGGCGGCGACCCGGGCGTCGTGGTCCAGTACGGCCTGCGCGATCTCCCCGGCGACGGCCTCGACGAGGTCCCGGGCCGGACCGCCGACGATGCCCGCGGCCAGCTCGGCGAGCTCGCCGTAGTGCAGCGTGTCGGCCAGGTCGTCCGAGGCGGCGGCGGGCGCGAGGTCGGCGTGCACCACCAGGTCGACGACGAACTCCTGGCCGTCGCGACGCTCGTGGTCGAACACGCCGTGGTTCCCGCGGACCCGCAGACCCCGGAGCTCGATCCGGTCGCTCACCGCCCGGTCTCCCGCGGGGTGCGGGCGCGCGAGGCGCCGAGCCGGCAGGCGGCGGCGACCGCGATGGCGTCCATCGTGGACTCGACGTCGTGCACCCGCACGCCCCAGGCGCCCGCGTTGGCGGCGAGCGCGCTGACCGCGGCGGTCGCGATGTCGCGGCCCGGCGGGGTGCGCGGCTCGCCCTCGGCCGAGGCCAGGAGCTCGCCGAGGAACCGCTTGCGCGAGGCCCCGACCAGCACCGGGAAGCCCAGGTCGACGAACACGTCGAGCCGGCGCAGCAGCGCCCAGTTGTGCGCGGCGTTCTTGGCGAACCCGAGACCGGGGTCGAGCACGATGCGGCCGGGGTCGACCCCGGCCATCACGGCGTGGTCGACCCGGGCGACGAGCTCGGACCGGACCTCGCCGATCACGTCCTCGTAGCCCGCGAGCTGCTGCATGCCGGCGCTGTGCCCGCGCCAGTGCATGATCACCCAGGGCGTCCTCGACTCGGCGACGACCGCGGCCATCCGCGGGTCGGCCAGGCCGCCGGAGACGTCGTTGACCATCGCCGCACCGGCCTCGACGCAGGCCTGCGCGACCTCGGACCGGGTCGTGTCGACGCTGACCCGCACGCCCGCGGCGACGAGCTCGCGCACGACCGGCAGGACGCGGTCCCGCTCGGTCGCGGCGTCGATCCGCTGCGCCCCGGGCCGGGTCGACTCCCCGCCGACGTCGACGAGGTCGGCCCCGGCGTCGCGCATCGCGACGCCGTGTGCGACGGCGTGCGACCGGTCGACGTAGCGGCCGCCGTCGGAGAACGAGTCGGGGGTGACGTTCAGGATCCCCATGACCGCACAGCGGCCGAGCTCCGGCAACGCCCCGCCGGGGGCGACCACGTCAGCGCCCCCTGATCAGCGAGAGCGCCTCCGCGCGGGAGGTCGCCGAGCTCTTGAACAGCCCGCGCACCGCCGAGGTGGTGGTGCGCGACCCCGGCTTGCGGATGCCACGCATGGCCATGCACAGGTGCTCGGCCTCCAGCACGACGATCACCGCGCGCGGGTTCAGCTTGCGCACCAGGGCGTCGGCGATCTGCGCGGTCAGCCGCTCCTGGACCTGCGGGCGCTTGGCGTACAGGTCGACCACCCGGGCCAGCTTGGACAGGCCGGTGACCTGGCCGTCGACGGCCGGGATGTAGCCGACGTGGGCCACCCCGTGGAAGGGCACGAGGTGGTGCTCGCAGGTGGAGAACATCGGGATGTCCTTGACCAGCACGAGCTCGCCGTGGCCCTCGTCGAAGGTCTTCTCCAGCACCGTGTCCGGGTCGACGAACAGCCCGGCGAAGATCTCGCCGTAGGCGCGCGCGACCCGGGCCGGGGTCTCCTTGAGGCCCTCGCGGTCCGGGTTCTCCCCGACCGCGATCAGCAGCTCGCGGACGGCGCGCTCCGCACGGTCCAGGTCGACCCCGCCGGGTACGGCCCGGGTCACCCCGGGCGCCACCGCGGCGGACTCCACCGGTCCGGAGCGTCCGTCCGTCGTCGACGTGCTCAGTGTCCTGCCTCCGGGTCGTGTCCGCGTCGCTGCTCGCCGGCGCCGGGATCGTTCGCACCACCCGGCGCGCCGTTGCCGTGCGCGCCGTTGCCGTTGCCGCCGTCGCCCGGTCCGGGACCGGACCAGGGACCGCCCTGGGCGGGGCCCTGCGGCCCGCCCTGCTGCGGCGGCTGCGCCCAGTTCGGCGGCGGCCAGCTCTGCCCCTGCGGGGTCGTCGCGGGCCGCCAGTCCGGCGGGGCGCCGTAGTTCGGGGCGACGGCGGGCGGCGGGGGCTGTCCCGGTCCGCCGTAGGACCCGGCCCGGCCGTAGCCGTGGACCGGGGCGCCGTGCCCGTTGCCGGGCGCGCCGTAGCCGTTCCCGTTCCCGTTGCCGCCGCCGTGGCCCGGGCCGCCGTCGCCGGGGGCGTAGCCGCCGTCGTTGGGGGCGTCCGGGCGGCTCGGGACCGAGCCGCCCGCCGGGAACGGGGAGGCGCCGGGGGTGCCGGGCGCGTCGCCGTAGCCGTTGGCGACGCCCGAGCCGACCTCGGCCGGGGTGAGCTCGTCCTCCTCGGGCGGCAGGACCTCACCGCGCTCGTGCGCCAGCTCGCGCCGGGTCTTGATCGGCGGCTTCTCCGAGGGCGTGCGCACGCCGAAGTCGTCGAACGCGGTGATCCGCGGCCGCTTCTCCACCGACCCGAAGATCCGCTCGAGGTCCTTGCGGTTCAGGGTCTCCTTGTCCAGGAGCTCGAGCACCAGGTCGTCGAGCACGTCGCGGTAGGTGTTGAGGATCTCCCACGCCTCGGTGTGCGCGGCCTCGATGAGCTTGCGCACCTCCTCGTCGATCTCGTGGGCGACCTCGAGCGAGTAGTCGGCCTGGTTGCCCATCGAGCGGCCGAGGAACGGGTCGCCCTGCTCGCGGCCGTAGCGGACGGCGCCGAGCTTGGCGCTCATGCCGTACTCGGTGACCATCGCGCGGGCGATCTTGGTGGCCTGGTCGATGTCGGAGGACGCGCCCGTCGTGGGCTCGTGGAAGACGAGCTCCTCGGCCGAACGCCCACCCATCGCGAACACCAGCCTCGCGATCATCTCGGCGCGGGTCATGAGGCCCTTGTCGTCCTCCGGGACGACGAGCGCGTGCCCGCCGGTGCGCCCGCGCGGCAGGATCGTGAGCTTGTAGACCGGCTCCAGGTCCGGCATCGCCCACGCGGCCAGCGCGTGCCCGCCCTCGTGGTATGCGGTGATCTTCTTCTCGCGCTCGGAGACGATCTTCGACTTGCGCCGGGGGCCGCCGACGACGCGGTCGACCGACTCCTCCAGCGCGGCGCCGTTGATCAGCGTCCCGTGCTCGCGGGCGGTCAGCAGCGCGGCCTCGTTGATCACGTTGGCCAGGTCGGCGCCGGACATGCCCACGGTGCGTTTGGCCAGCGACTCGAGGTCGACGTCGTCGGCGAAGGGCTTGCCTTTGGAGTGCACCGACAGGATCGCGCGACGGCCCGCCAGGTCGGGGGCGCCGACCGGGATCTGCCGGTCGAACCGGCCCGGGCGCAGCAGCGCCGGGTCCAGGATGTCCGGCCGGTTCGTCGCGGCGATCAGGATGATGCCGCCGCGGGCGTCGAAGCCGTCCATCTCGACGAGCAGCTGGTTCAGGGTCTGCTCGCGCTCGTCGTGCCCGCCGCCGAGGCCGGCGCCGCGCTGGCGGCCGACCGCGTCGATCTCGTCGACGAAGATGATGCAGGGCGCGTTCTGCTTGGCCTGCTCGAACAGGTCGCGCACCCGGGAGGCACCGACACCGACGAACATCTCGACGAAGTCGGACCCGGAGATCGTGTAGAACGGCACGCCCGCCTCACCGGCGACCGCACGGGCCAGCAGCGTCTTGCCGGTGCCGGGCGGGCCGTAGAGCAGCACGCCCTTGGGGATCTTCGCGCCCAGGGCCTGGTAGCGGCCCGGGTTCTGCAGGAAGTCCTTGATCTCGTAGAGCTCCTCGACCGCCTCGTCGGCGCCCGCCACGTCCGCGAACGTGTTCTTCGGCATGTCCTTGTTCAGCTGCTTGGCCTTGGACTTGCCGAAGCTCATGACCCGGTTCCCGCCGCCCTGGGCGTTGTTCAGGAACCAGAACAGCAGGATCAGGACCAGCGCCAGCGGGATCATCGTGATCAGCAGCGTGGAGAGGAAGGAGTCCTGGCGGACGACGGTGTCGTACTCGGCGATCCCGGGGACCTGGCGGACCTGGTCGAAGATCTGACCGGAGATCTGCGCCGGGTACTGGGTGAGGATCTGGGTCGTCTCGTTGCCGTCGACCTCGATCGGGCGGTCCAGCGTGAGGCGGAGCTGCTGCTCACGGTCCTCGACGAGGGCGTCCTTGACGTTCCCCGACTGCACCTGGGAGAGCGCGACCGACGTCGTGACCTCGGTGTATCCGCGGGTGTCGTCGAACAGCTGGCTGAACCCGAGATAGATCAGGAGTGCGACGAGGATCCAGATCAGCGGGTTGCGGAGCAGGCGCTTGCGGTCCATGCAACGTCGGCCTGGGTGGCCTTCACCTTCCCGGGAGTGGTTCTCGGCAGCGGCGGCGGACGGTGTACCGCCCCGCCGGAGGGCCCTGACCCGCCAGGATAGCCCCACGGTGGGTGGCGTGCTCCGGACGGACCTGGCCGGACCGCCCGGTGAGCGGACGGCCGATCGGTGAACGAACCGGCGACCTGCCCGGTTCCCCCACAGGGGTGTCCCGACGCACACGTCGACACCGTGGTGTGGGACAACTGTGCAGCACGCTCGGTACCGGGACGGCGGCGGAGGGCAGCGGCGCCCTGCTCCGTCCGGTCCAGCGGCGATGGTCTGCGGGTCGGGAGGGACGATCGGATGGCGCTGCACGCGGTGGCCGGACCCCGGCGGACGGTGTCGGTGCTCGCCGCCGGTCTCGCCGCCGCGGCGGCACTGGCGGTGTTCACCGTGCCGGTGGGGACGGCCGCCGCCGTGCCCGTGATCCCGCCGCCCGCGGCCGCCGCACCGACGCCGCCGGTCGTGACCGCGCCGCCGGCGACCACCGCCCGGGCCGAGGCGAGCGACCTCGTGCCGCACCCGGCCGTCGTCGCGGGGCCGGGGTCGATCGGCCCGGGGACCGTCACCGAGACCACCGGCGCGGGCCTGTGCACGGCCGGGTTCGTGTTCACCGCGGGCGAGCGCACCTTCCTCGGGCAGGCCGCGCACTGCGGCGGCACCGGCGACGAGACCGAGACCGACGGCTGCACCTCCGACGCGGTGCCGCTGGGCACCCCGGTGCTGGTGCACGGCCGCGACGGCACGGTCACCGGGACGCTGGCGTGGAGCTCGTGGAACACCATGCAGGCCCGCGGGGAGCGCGACCCCGACGTCTGCGCCTACAACGACCTCGCACTCGTCGAGCTGCCCGCGGGCGCCCGCCCGTCGGTGGGTGCCGCGGTGCCGTTCTTCGGAGGTCCCGGCGCGGTCCGCACCGCGCCGCTGCCCGCCGGCACCCCGGTCTACGGCCTGACCAACCCGCCGGGCGCCGGCGGCGTCCGCACGGTCGGGGTGCGCGCCGGTGCGGCCGCCGCCGAGGTCGGTGGCGGCTGGGGGCACGCGGTGTTCGCCGTGCAGGACGGCGTCGCCGGGGAGTCGGGCAGCCCGCTGCTCGACGCGCAGGGCCGCGCGATCGGCGTGCTGTCCAGCCTCACCACCACCGAGGACCTGCCCAGCATCGAGTACACCGACCTGGCGAGGGCGTTGGACTACGCAGCCCGCACCGACGGTCCGGCCGGTCTGACGCTCGCCAGTGGGCCCGCGTTCGACGCGGCCCCGGCCGGGGTCGACCCGCGGGCACTGGCCACGCCGGCCGGGCCCGGGGTCGGCTGAGCCCCGCTCAGGCGTAGACCGACGGGTCCAGGGTCCCGATGTAGGGCAGGTCGCGGTAGCGCTCGGCGTAGTCGAGGCCGTAGCCGACGACGAACTCGTTCGGGATGTCGAACCCGACGTAGCGGACCGGGACGTCGACCTTCACCGCGTCCGGCTTGCGCAGCAGCGTCACGACCTCCAGCGACGCGGGCGAGCGGGTCTGCAGGTTGCCCAGCAGCCAGTTCAGGGTGAGCCCCGAGTCGATGATGTCCTCGACGATCAGCACGTGCCGCCCGGCGATGTCGCGGTCGAGGTCCTTGAGGATCCGCACGACGCCCGACGACGAGGTCGACGAGCCGTAGGAGCTGACCGCCATGAACTCCAGCTGGGCCGGGATGGGCAGCGCGCGGGCGAAGTCGGTCATGAACATGACGGCGCCCTTGAGGACGCCGATCAGCACGAGGTCGGACTCGCGGCCGTCGCGCACGAGGCCGGTGTAGTCACCGGCGACCTGCTGCGCCAGCTCCGCGGTCTTCTCGCGCACCTGCTCCTCGGTGACCAGCACCGAGGAGATGTCCCCGTCGTACACCCGACCCCCTCGCACGGACCGCGTGGCGGTCCGGTCGACCCTGTGCACCGGACCCGCGGTCACGCCCGGTCACGCGGCCGGCTGCGGCGGCGCAGCACGAGCCTGCCACGGGCGCGGGTCAGCACCAAGCCGCCGCCCACCGCCGGTCCGCCCTGCCCGCGCCAGGCTCCGACGAGGTCGTCGGCCGCCCGCAGCTGCGCGTCGGTGAGGGCCCGCGCGCCCGCTCCGGCGAGCCATTCCCGCAGGACCCGGCGCCGTACGGCGGGCTCGGCAGCGGCCAGTACACCGGTGTCGAGCGCGGTGCCGAGGGCCTCCCCGACCCCCGCCGCGGCCCCGGTGGGGCCGGTCACGGCGGTACCCGGTGGTGAGCCGTTGTCGCCGGAATCACCCGGCCCGGCCCCCCCCGCCGGTGTATTCCGCTCACCGTCCGTGGCCACGCGGGCCGCGGACAGCAGCCGGGCCGCGGCGACGGAGAGGGCGGCGTCGTCGTCGTGGAGCTGGTCCGCGGTGCGGGCGAGCGCGGCCGCGACCCCGCCGCCCAGGACGTCCTCCAGCAGCGGCAGCACCTCGTGGCGCAGCCGGGAGCGGACGAAGCGGGGGTCGGCGTTGTGCGGGTCGGCCCAGGCCGCGACGCCGGCGGCCGCGCAGGCGGCGACGGTGTCGGCCCGGCGCACCCCGAGCAGCGGGCGCAGCCACGGCTCGGTCCACTCGCGCATCCCGGACAGCGACCGGGCCCCGGAGCCCCGGCCGAGGCCCAGCAGGACCGTCTCGGCCTGGTCGTCGAGGGTGTGCCCGAGCAGCACCGGCGACGACGGCGTCGGCCGCGCCGCCCGCAGCGCCGCGTACCGGGCGGCCCGGGCCGCGGCCTCGGGGCCGCCCGCGGCGCCGACGACGACCGGGTGCACCGTCGCCGTCACCCCGAGCCCGCGCAGCAGCGTGGCGAGCCCCGCCGAGCGCTCCGCGGACCCGTCCTGCAGCCCGTGGTCGACGACGGCGGCGTGCACCGGCCCCTCGACCGCCTCCCGGACGGCGAGCACCAGCGCGGTGGAGTCGGCCCCGCCGGAGCAGGCGACCAGCGGCGGGGCGGCCGCCACACCGCCGGGCAGTCGGTCCAGTGCGGCCCGCACGGCACGCCGGACCCGGCCGGCCGCGGCGGGCCCGTGACCCGTCAGGCGACGCGGCGCAGCCACGCGGCGGGGTCGTCCAGCTCGGCGCGGGTCGGCAGCGTCTCCGGCGACTCCCAGACCCGGTTGATCCCGGCCATCCCGGCCTCGCGCTCGACGGCCCGGCAGAACGCGGCGCCGACGGCGTACTGGCGCATCTTCGCCTCGACCCCGAGGAGCGCGCGCAGGATCCGGTCGATCAGCCCGCCGCCGCGGCGGCGCTCGGTGAACCGGCGCCGGATGAGCGCGACGTCGGGGACCACGTCCGGCCCGACGGCGTCCATGACGTGGTCGGCGTGCCCCTCCAGCAGGGTCGACAGGGCCAGCAGCCGGTCGAGCACGGCCCGCTGCTCGGGGCCCTGCAGCAGCTCGACGAGCGCGAGCACGTCGGCCTTGCGGCCGTCCTCGCCGCGCAGCGCGCGGATCGCGTCGGGCAGCCGGGCGAGCCGCGCGGTGTCCGGTTCCTGCAGCGACAGCAGCTCGGTGACCAGCCCGGAGAAGTGGTCGCGCAGCCACGGCACCGCGGTGAACTGGAGCCGGTGGGTGGCCTCGTGCAGGCAGACCCAGAGGCCGAACTGGTCGCCGTCGACGTCGAGCGAGCGCGAGGCGGCGTAGACGTTCGGGGCGACGACGATGAGCCGCCCCGCCCCGCCGGGCCCGCCGAACGGGTCGTACTGGCCGAGCACGCGGGCACCCATGTAGGCGAGCAGCGCGCCGAGCTGCACCCCCGAGCCGGCCGCGGTGACCGTGCGCAGCGGCCACGGCGAGTCGGGCAGCCGGGCGCCGGAGGTCAGCGCCTCCATCCCCCCGACGGCGGCACGCGCCCAGGCGGGCCGGTCCAGCACGTCGGCGGGCAGCAGCGGCAGGTCCGCCCCGAGGCCGGTGACCTCGCGGACGTGTCCCTCGGCGCGGGCGGAGTCGGTGCGCAGGCGCTCCACCAGCGCGCCCGCCACCGCGGGGGTGGTGCGGGGCCCGGCGGGCATCAGCGATGCCGCCGTCGACGCGGCCAGGGACCAGTTCACCGGCAGCCCGGCGCCGGTGATGTCGGGCCGGGGGCGGCCGGTGACCGGGCCGGTCGTGTCGGTCTCCATGCGTCCCACGCTACCCGCGACGACGGGTGCGCGAGACCGGGTCAGCCGCGGCAGCCGCAGCGCGACAGCGTTGCCGCGATGCGGTCCAGCGCGGGGCGGGCGTCGGCGGGCGAGGTGCCGTTGGACAGCAGCGCGAACACCAGCAGCCTGCCGTCGACGTCGGTGACGACCCCGGCGAGGCTGGAGGCGCCGGACAGCGTGCCGGTCTTGGCGCGCACGACACCGCGCCCGGCGACCGACCGCGGGTCGCCGAACCGGTCGGCGAGTGTCCCGCCACCGCCGGCGACCGGGAGCCCGGTGAGGATCGGGCGCAGGAACTGCACGTCGGTCGGGCTGTCGGACTGGGCGGCGGCCGAGGACAGCACCGCGCCGAGCAGCCGGGCCGGGATCAGGTTGTCCCGGGACAGGCCGCTGCCGTCGGCGAGCTCCAGCCCGGACACGTCGTAACCGGCCTGGACCAGCGCCTCGGTGACGGCCTTCGAGGCCCCGTCGAACGAGGCCTCGCCGTCCTTGGACACCGCGACCTGGCGGGCCATCGCCTCGGCGGTGACGTTGTCCGAGGCGGTGAGCATGTACTCGATCAGGCTCGCGATCGGCGGGGAGGACACGCTGCCCAGCACCGGCGCGTTCGCAGCGGCGACGCCCTCGAGGACGTCGGAGGCGCCGAGCGCGCGGGCCAGCGCCTTCCCGGCGGCCGCGGCGGGGTCGGTGCTGCGCGGGCCGTCCTGCTGCAGCGGGTCGGTGCGGCCGCCGTCGAGCATCAGCGCCGACATCGGGGCGACGTAGCCGTCCGCGACGTCGGTGGGCCCCCAGCCCGGGGACTCGGCCGGGCCCTTCCAGAGGCTCGCGTCGGTGTAGACCGTCGTGATCGGGCGGCCGACGGCCTTCTTCACCTGCTCGGCGAGGTCGGCGATCCGCGCGGGCTCCGGGTAGAGCCCGTCCTGCCCGTCGGGCAGCGCGGTCAGCGACGGGTCGCCGGACCCGACGAGGACGACCGAGTCCGGGGACGGACCGGGCACGACCCGGGTCGCGAGCCGGTCGGTCGGGTTCAGCGACAGCAGCGCGGCCGCGGCGGTGAGCAGCTTCGTCGTGGAGCCGGGGACCATGCCGCGGTCGCCGTCGCGCTCCCAGATCGGCTTCACCCCGCGCGGGGCCGCGGAGTCCATGACGACCCCGGTGACCTCGCCGAGCTCGGGCGCGTCGAGCTGGGAGGACAGGGCCTGGGTGATCCCGGCGGCACTCGGCACCGGCGCCGTCGGTGTGAGCGGGCGCAGCGCGGGCATCGGGACCGGCGGGTACTGGGTGGCGGTGGTGCCGAGCCCGAACGAGCTGCGGGCGTCCGGCCCGGCCAGGGCGACGGCGCCGAACAGCGAGGCCAGTGCCATCACCGCGACCGCGACCACGGCGAACCGCCGGTAGCTGCGCTCCGGCCGGCGATGCCTGCGTCCCACGGACCCTCCTGTACCTGCTCGTCCGGCGGCCGACCTGCCCGCACGGTGGTGCGACGCGGGCCACATCGGCCCGCTCCGCCCTCACCGGCGTGCACCCGTGCCCACCCGGTCCCTCACACTAGGGGGCAGCACCGACACCGCCGGAGCGGGCGGGCCAGCGGCCCCGCCCCGGATCCGGTGGAGCCGTGACACAAGACCGCTGACCTTCTTCAAGGAGCAACGAACCGTGGACTTCGACGTCACCATCGAAATCCCCAAGGGCGGCCGGAACAAGTACGAGGTCGATCACGAGACCGGACGTATCCGGCTCGACCGCACCCTGTTCACCGCCACCCAGTACCCCGCCGACTACGGGTTCATCGACGACACCCTGGGCGAGGACGGGGACCCGCTGGACGCCCTGGTCCTGGTGCAGGAGCCGACCTTCCCCGGGTGCGTCATCCGCTCCCGCGCGATCGGCATGTTCCGGATGAAGGACGAGAAGGGCGGCGACGACAAGGTCCTCTGCGTCCCCTCGGACGACCCCCGCCAGGAGCACCTGCGCGACATCCACCACCTGGCCGAGTTCGACCGGGCGGAGATCCAGCACTTCTTCGAGATCTACAAGACCCTCGAGCCGGGCAAGAGCGTCGAGGGTGCGTCCTGGGTCGGCCGGGCCGACGCCGAGCGCGAGATCAAGGCGTCCTACGAGCGCGCGAAGAACGCCGGGCACTGACCGATCTCGCCGGGGCGGCCGTGCACGGCCGCCCCGGCTACGGGTCACACCTTCTCGAACACCGCGGCGAGGCCCTGGCCGCCGCCGATGCACATCGTCTCCAGCCCGTAACGGGCGTCGCGACGCGCCATCTCGCGGGTGAGGGTGGCCAGGATGCGGCCGCCGGTGGCACCGACCGGGTGCCCCATCGAGATCCCCGAGCCGTGCACGTTGGTGCGCTCGAAGTCGGCGTCGGTGAACTTCCACTCCCGCGTGCAGGCCAGCACCTGCGCGGCGAACGCCTCGTTCAGCTCGATCAGGTCGATGTCGGCCAGGGTCAGCCCGGCCACGTCCAGGGCCTTGGCCGTCGCCGGGACCGGGCCGATGCCCATCGTCTTGGGCGGGACCCCGCCCAGGCCCCAGGACACGACCTTCGCCAGCGGGCGCAGTCCCAGCTCGGCGGCCTTCTCCGGGCTGGTCACCACGCAGATCGCGGCGCCGTCGTTCTGGCCCGACGCGTTGCCCGCGGTCACGGTGGCGTCCGGGTCGTCCTTGCCCAGGATCGGGCGCAGCGTCGCCAGCTTCTCGACCGTCGAGTCGGGGCGGACGTGCTCGTCGCGCTCGACGACGGTGTCGCCCTTCCGGCCGGGCACGGTCACCGGGACGATCTCCTCGGCGAACACCCCGGACTCCTGCGCGGCCGCGGCCCGGTGGTGCGAGCGGACGGCGTACTCGTCCTGCTCGGCGCGACCGATCGCGTAGTCGCGGCGCAGGTTCTCCGCGGTCTCCAGCATGCCGCCCGGCACCGGGAAGTTCTTCCCGCCGGCGGTGACGCGGCCGCGGGCCAGCGAGTCGTTCAGCATCACGCCGGGGCCGCCCTTGACCCCCCAGCGCATCCCGGTGGAGTAGAACGACGCGCCCGACATCGACTCGGCGCCGCCGGCCAGCACGACCTCCGCCGCGCCCGTCCGGACCTGGCCGGCCGCGTAGAGCACGGCCTGCAGGCCCGAGCCGCAGCGGCGGTCGATCTGGATGCCGCCCGCGGTCACCGGCAGGCCGGCGTCGAGCGCGGCGACCCGTCCGATCGCCGGGGCGTCCATCGTCGGGTAGCAGTGGCCCAGCACGACGTCCTCGACGACGTCGGGGTCCAGCCCGGTCCGCTCCATCAGGGCGCGGATCACGGTCGCGGCGAGGGTGTGGGCCGGGACGTCGCGCAGCGACCCCCCGAACCCGCCGACCGGGGTCCGCAGCGGCTCGCAGATCACCGCATCACGCATGGGTTCTCTCCTCCTAGACGAACTGCCGGGTCAGCCATTCGGCGACCAGGGCGGGCTTCTCGGATCCCTCGACCTCGACGGTCACACCGACGGTGAGCTGGACGCCGCCGGGGGCATCGCTGACGTCGGTCAGCTCGATCCGGCCGCGGATCCGGGCGCCCACCGGCAGCGGGCTGGTGAACCGGACCCTGTTGAGGCCGTAGTTCACACCCATCTTGACCCCGTCCACCGTGAAGACGGAGTGGACCAGCTCGGGCAGCAGCGACAGCGACAGGAAGCCGTGGGCGATCGTGGTGCCGAACGGTCCGGCCGCGGCCCGCTCGGCGTCGACGTGGATCCACTGGTGGTCGTCGGTGGCGTCGGCGAAGCCGTCGATCCGCTCCTGCGTGACGGTCAGCCAGGGCGAGGTCCCGATCTCGGTCCCCTTGGCCGCCCGCAGCTCGTCCACTCCGTCGAAGACGCGCATCTGTCACTCCGTTCGTGGTGCGTGATGGTGATCCGTTTCCAGCCTTCCCTACCGCACCGCGGGCCGCCGGGGGGTGCGACGTCGTCGAACACACACGCCCCGCACCGCACGACCGGTGCGGCTTGGTTATGGTCACCCCGTCAGGAGCCGCCTTGAGCAGATGGGCACAGCTTCGACGTGGAAGGCCTACGCCCCATGACCCCGACCGCCCCCGACCGCCGATGACCACCACCACCACCCCGCGTCCCGACCCGGACGGCCTCGTCCACCGGGCCGTGCCGTACCGGGATCCCGAGCACCAGGCCGCCGCCCTCACCGCACCGGTGACCGAGGCGCTGGAGTCGGGCCGTCGCGCGCTCGTGGTCGTCGACCCGCGGTGTGCCGCGGTGCTGCGCCGCTCCCTCGGCCACGACGCCGGGGTGGAGTTCCGCACGCCGGACCGGATGCACTCGGCCCCGCCGTTCACGGTCGCGGGGCGCTGGAGCCGCGCGGTGCGCGAAGCGCTGGCCGACGGCGCGTCCGGGGTGTGCACGGTCGGCCAGCCGGTCGAGCTGCCCGGCGCGGACGCCGCCTACTGGACCCGCCTCGACCTCGCCCTCTCGCACGCCCTGCGCGCGCTGCCCGTCGAGCTGCTGTGCTGCTTCCCCGACGTCGAGGCCGACCGCGCGCACGCCGGGGCCCTGCACGACGAGTTCCTCGTGGACGGCGCCCCGGTCCCGAGCGGCTGCCGGCGCGACGACCACGAGCTGCTGGCCGAGAACCCGCAGTGCCCGCCGGACGAGCTGGGGCCGGCGATCGTGACGCTGCCGGTGACCTTGGACGACCTCGGGTCGATGCGGCGCGTCGTCGAGCGGCAGGCCGAGCTGTCCGGGCTGGGGCCCAGCCGGATCTCCGACCTCGTGCTGGCAGTCAACGAGCTGATCAGCAACGGCGTCGAGCACGGGTCGGGTAACCCGGTCCTGCGGATGTGGCGCACCGAGGCGGGGCTGGTCTCGGAGATGAGCGACGCCGCGACGTGCCGGCTCGCGTTCCCCGGGCTCGCCGCGCCACCGGTCGCCGGGAACCGCGGCCGGGGGATGTGGCTGGCCTCGGAGCTGTCGGACGTGCTGCAGGTGTGGACCGCGGAGGACGACCCCGGTCAGGTGACGGGCACGGTCGTGCGCGTCACGATGTCGCCCCCGTGAATCCCGGTACGGTCCCGGGGTGACCCGGCACGACCGCGCCGACCCGGTGACCCGCTTCCTGCGGATGGTGACCGGGCCCGAACCGCCGCTCGACGAGGCCGCACTGGCGATCGCCGCCGGCGCCGCCCCGGATCCGGAGGTCGCGGCGGTGTCCACCGCACGGGCCCGCGCCACGCTCGACGAGCTCGCCGACGGTGTCACCGGCTTCGAGTCGCTGCTGCACCGGTTGTTCACCGAGGCCGGGTTCCGCGGCAACTCCGCCGACTACGCCGACCCGCGCAACTCCTTCCTGCCCGACGTCCTCGAACGCCGCACCGGCATCCCGATCACCCTGTCGGTCGTCGCGATCGAGGTGGGCCGCCGGGCCGGGGTGCCGCTGGAGGGCGTCGGCATGCCCGGGCACTTCCTGGTGCGGGTGCCCGGCACCCAGCGCCTCGTCGACGCCTTCGACGGCGGCAGGCGGCTCGACCCGGCGGGCTGCGAGGAGCTCTTCCGCGCGACGACGGGCGCCGGCCCGGAGGTGCCCTTCGACGCGGGCATGCTGCCGCGGACCTCGACCCGCCAGATCCTCGCCCGGATGCTGGAGAACCTGCGTGCGACCTACGGCCGCTCCCGCGACCACGACGGCCTGGAGTGGGTGCTCCGGATGCGGCTGGGCCTGCGCCACCAGGGCCCGGAGCTCATCCGCGAGCTCGGCGAGGTACTCGCCGCGCAGGCCCGCTGGGACGAGGCGGCCCGGCTGATGGAGTCCTGGGTGGACGGTCCGGGGCGCGGATCGCGCTCGGGCGCCGACGTGCTGGACCAGGTGCGCACCGAGGCGATGAAGCACCGGGCCCACCTCAACTAGGACGCCGGTCAGGTGTGCGGGGCCCGGGTCGGTGCGCCGGAGTCCTCGCCGAAGCGCCACGGCTGCCCGGTCGACTCCAGCACGGCCATCCACAGGTCGCCGTGCGGGTCGACCTGGTTGCGACGGCTGACGGCCAGGCTCATCGGGATGTGCACGAACCGGCGCCGCACCCGTCCGACCACCATCGCGGTGCGCCCGGACATGGCGGCGTGCACCGCGGCCTGGGACAGCCGGACGGTGTAGACGCTGTCGTAGGGGTTCGCGGGGACGCTGCGGATGATGTAGCTCGGGTCGACGTAGCGGACGGTGGTCTCCATCCCGGCGTCGGCGAAGGAGTCGGCGATGCGCTCCTTGAGCCAGGGGCCGACGTCGGAGAGCTTCGCGTTGCCGGAGGCGTCGGTGCGCCCGACCGGCGGCAGCATCTCCTGCCCCGCCCCCTCCGCGACGACGACGACCGCGTGCCCGCGCTGGGACACCCGTCGTCGCAGGTGGTTCAGCAGACCGGTCTCGCCGTCCAGCTCGAAGGGCACCTCGGGGATCAGAACGGCGTCGGCGTCGGACCGCACGAGCGAGGCGTAGCAGGCGATGAAGCCGGAGTGCCGGCCCATCAGCTTGACCAGGCCGACGCCGCCGGGGGTGGACTTGGCCTCCACCGTGACCGACCGGATGGCCTCGCTGGCCTGGGAGAACGCCGTCTGGAAGCCGAAGGACTGGTCGATGAACGGGATGTCGTTGTCGATCGTCTTCGGGATCCCGACGACGGCGATCCGCAGCCCCCGCTCCCCCACCACCCTGGCGATCTCCATCGCGCCGCGCATGGTGCCGTCGCCGCCGATCACGAACAGCACGTTGAGGTGCATCTGCTCGAGGCAGTCGACGATCTCCTCGGGGTCCTGCGGGCCGCGCGAGGTGCCGAGGAAGGTGCCGCCGTCGACCGGGATGTCGCGCACCGACTCCGGGCTCAGCTCGACGACGTCGTGGCCGTAGGAGGAGACGAAGCCGCGGTAGCCGTTGCGGAACCCGACGACCCGGCGCACGCCGTAGTGGTAGGTCAGGGTGCGGACCAGGCCGGAGATGACGTCGTTGAGCCCCGGGCACAGTCCGCCGCAGGTGACGATCCCGGCGCGGGTCTTCGACGGGTCGAAGTAGATCTGCCGGCGCGGCCCGCACGGCTCCAGGCCCGGCAGCTCCTCCGGTTCGACGCCGCGGGCGCGGATCCCGGCGGCGGTGTCGTCGAGCAGGACCCGGTCACCGGCGTCGACGTAGTGCTCGGTGGTGCGGCGGGCGTCGAGCAGCGGCGCCAGCGGCGAGGTGATGCGGGCCGGGCCGAGCGTGTCGATGGCCAGGTCCCCGGGCGTGATGCTGCTGTACTCCGAGGTGGTCACGCGCACACTCCGTCTGGATCGATTCGCCCGGGGGCCGGGCGATCATCGTGACGCACACCGGGCGAATCGTCGATCCGACCCCCCGGGGACGACGCCGCGGGGCCACCCGCGGGTGCGCCGGGTCCCGCCGATCGGACCATCGTCGTCGCCGGTGCGTCACCGGCCGGCCCGCGGACCGCCCCGCGTCCCCGCGGTGTGCATCGCCGGACGTCACCGATTTCGCCCACCCTGTCGCACACGCGCTGTGAACGAAACGAGCACCCGGGGTGAACGCCGCAGGTCGCGTAGGGCAATATTCGTCCATGCGGAGCATCGACCCCCGTCACACCTGGTCCACCGGATTCGCCCGCACCATCGCCGAGGAGCTGCGCCACGGCGTCGCGACCGGCGCGGTCACCTGGAGCGAGGCCGACGAGCTGCTCAACCGTCTGCGTACGGTGATCGACCAGGCGCTGGACGTGCATCCGCAGCCACTGTGACCGCGTCCTCGTCCTCGACGGGGACGCCGCGGTAGGCCCGCCCCACCCACACCAGGGGTCGGCCGCGACGGCGCAGCCCGAGCAGCTCGACGACCTCGGCCGCGACCAGCAGCGACGCGCCGACCTCGGAGACCGACAGGACCCGGCAGCGCAGCGCGGTGCCCACGTCGACCAGCCACGGCTCCCCGGTCGGCAGGGCCATCCACCGGACACCCGCTCCGAACCGTTCCGCGCCCGGGACCGCGAACGCCGCCGCGAGACCGGTGTCGGTGTCGTCGAGCAGGTGCACGACGACCGTCCCGCCCCCGGCGAGCGCACCGGCCAGCCTCGAGTCACGGGCGGTCGAGAACGACACCGCGGGCGGGTCCACCCCGACCGAGGCGACCGACGACGCCGTCATCCCGACCGGCCCGTCGGGCCCGGTCGCGGTGAGCACGGCGACTCCGGCGGGGTGCCCACGGAACGCCGCCCGCAGGCCCCCGGCCGGATCGGCGACCGTCACGCCCGCGCCCGGGCGAACCGCTTGGCGGCGTCGGCCCAGTCGACGACGTTCCACCAGGCCTTGACGTAGTCGGGCTTGACGTTCTTGTACTGCAGGTAGAAGGCGTGCTCCCACATGTCGAGCAGGACGATGGGGGTCTGGCCGGCGGGGAGCTGGGACTGCTGGTCGTAGAGCTGGTGGATGAGCAGGCGGTCGCCGAGCCGGTCGTGGCCGAGGATGGCCCAGCCGGAGCCCTGGATGGTGGTGGCGGCGGCGGTGAAGTGGGCCCGGAACGCGTCGAAGGACCCGAAGTCCTTCTCGATCGCGGCGGCCAGGTCGCCGGTGGGCTTGTCGCCGCCGTCGGGGGAGAGGTTGTTCCAGAAGGCGGAGTGGTTGACGTGGCCGCCGAGGTTGAACGCGAGGGTCTTCTCGAGTCCGACGATGGCGCCGAAGTCGTTCTTGTCGCGGGCGTCGGCGAGCTTGTCGAGGGTGGTGTTGAGGCCCTGGACGTAGGTGTTGTGGTGCTGGGAGTGGTGCAGCTCCATGATCTCGGGCGCGATGTGCGGGGCGAGCGCGGAGTAGTCGTAGGGCAGGTCCGGAAGCGTGTAGTCGGCCATGCCCGCAGCCTGATAGCTGAACCGGACTTCAGGTCAAGTGTGACGGCGGCCGCACGGCCCGACCTCAGTGGTCGTCGCGCCCGGTGAGCGCGTGCTCCAGCTCGTCGGCGAGGTGGACGACCTGGCGGAACGGGAACTCGAACCCGTCCAGCGCGGCCGGGCCGAGCGGGATCGAGTGCCGGAACACCACGACGCCCTCCTCCGCGGCCAGCCCACCGACCACCGACGGCCCCGCGAGCTCCAGGGCGCGGCCGAGGTCGACCTCGCCGAGCCGCGCGACCGGGGACTCGATCTGCACCCACTCCTGGTCCGGGTCGGCGACCGCGGCCGCCGCGTCGGTGACCTCGACGCCGGGGCGGCCCGCACCCTCCCGCACCCGCTTCACGACGACGAGCTGGTCCCGGTCCTCGGTCGTCGGCAGCCGGAACCGCAGCTCGTCCGCACCCTGGCGGACGATCTCGTACCGGACCACGACGTAGGCCTTCAGGTCCTCCCAGGTCGCCACGCCCGTCTCCCCCTCGATCGTCCGACGGGGCCCACCGGACCCCGTCGCCGACCCTAGCGTGATCCGGACCCCGCGCGGCCGGGCCTCACCTCCCGATGAGCCTCGCCTCCCGGTGCCCCGGCCTCCCGCGCGGCTGCTCGGCGACGCCCCGAGTCGTCCGAGCCCGGACCGGTTCCACCGACGAGATGGAGCTGAGGGTCGTCACGGCGGTCTGCGGACCACCCCGGGCTGCATCTCGACGAACGGGCCGGCAGGCCGACGATTCGTCCGTGCTCGGATCACCGGCGCCGAGATGCAGCTGAGCGGGCGCTGGAGATCCACAAGTCCCGCTGAGCTGCATCTCGGCGCAGCGGGACGCCGAGCTGGGCGGGGCACGGCACCCCGGGGCGCGGAGGGGGCGTCCTATCCCGCCAGCCCGGTGGTGATCAGCTGGTCCACCGGGGCGCGGTCGTCGGTCAGGACCGGGGCCCCCGCGGTGAACGCGGCGGTGCGGGCCGGGTCGAGGACCGTGCCGGCCGGCTCGGAACGGGCGACGGCGGCACCGAGGGCGGCCGGGTCGAGCGGCCGGTCCGAGGCGACGACCACGACGTTCCCGCCCCCGCCGGGGGCGAACTCGTCGGGGAGGGCGAGGAGCATCGTCGTCGCGAACCGGGACTCGACGGTCGCGGTGGCGGCCTTCACCAGGTCGAGCGGGTACCGGTCGATCACGTTGAGGACGTAGAGCCCGCCCGGGCGCAGCACCCGCGCCACCTCGTCGAGGAACTCCGCGGTGGACAGGTGCCAGGGCACCGAGCGGGCACCGAAGGCGTCGCCGACGACCAGGTCGGCGGAGTCGTCGGGCAGCGCGGCGAGGTTCACCCGGGCGTCGCCGGTGCGCACGGTGGTGCCGGGGATCCCGCCCGCGTCCAGGGAGCGGACGCCGAGGTCGATCACGCCCTGGTCCAGCTCCAGCACGGTCGAGGTGCTGCCGGGGCGGGTCGCGGCGAGCCAGCGCGGCATGGTCAGCGCGCCGCCGCCGATGTGCACCGCGTCGACCGGGCGCCCCTGTCCGAACGCGGTGTCGACGGCCGCGGCGAACCGCTTCGTGTAGGCGAACTCCAGGTGCGCGGGGTCGCCGAGGCGGACGTAGGAGTGGCGCAGGTCGTCGAGCACCAGATAACGACCGGCCGGGTCCGCGGGGTCGGTCCGGACGGCGGCGCAGTAGTAGGTGGTGTCGGCGTCGCAACGCCCCGGCAGCGCGACGAGCGCGACGGCCAGCAGCAGTGCCGCGGCACCACCCTTCGCGATGTCCGAGCGCCGGCGCCGGGGCGCCAGGACGAGCCCGAGCACGAGGCAGGCGGCCGCGGTGACCAGCAGGATCGCGCTCACCGGCAGCAGCGCGACCAGCACGAACCCGGTGAGGAAGGTCCCGGCGAGCGACCCGAGGGTGCCTGCCGCGGACAGCCCGCCGACGACCTCGCCGGAGCGGTCCAGCCCGGTCAGCCGGGCCTTGGTGACGGCCGGGGTGACCGCGGCGAGCGCCGTCACCGAGACCAGGGTGGACGCGGCGACGAGCACCACGGCGGCGTACGGCCCGGCCCCGAGCAGCGGCCCGAGCAGCCGGACCACCGGCCGCACGGCCAGCGTGCCCAGCCCGCCGACGACCATCATCAGCGCGGCGACCGCCACCGGGTCGCGCTCGTCGGCCCACCGCCCACCCAGCGAGGCGCCCGCCGCGATCCCGGCGAGGGCCACCCCGATCACGGCGGTGGTCGACTCGAGCGTCAGTCCGACGTAGGGCGCGACGAGCCGGGTCGCGAGGGTCTCGACGACGAGGATCGCCGCCCCCGAGACGACGACGGCGGTCCGGGCCATGGCGAGGCGCACCCCGCCATGGTGCACGCCGGGGTCAGGCCCGGTTCAGCCGGAGCACGAGCTTGCCGGTGTTCTCGCCGCGGAAGAGCTTGAGGAAGACCTCCGGGAAGTCCGCGACGGTGCCGTCGACGACGTCCTCACGGCTGCGCAGGCGGCCCTCGGCGAGCCAGCCGGCGAGCTCCGTGCCCGCCTCGCCCCAGCGGGGGAGGTAGTCGCCGACCAGGAAACCCTCCATGCGGGCCCGGTTGACCAGCAGGTTCATGTAGTTCTTCGGGCCGGTCATGCCGCCCTCGGCGTTGTACTGGCTGATCGCACCGCAGATGACGACGCGGGCGTGCATCGCGAGCCTGCCGAGCACGGCGTCGAGGATGTCCCCGCCGACGTTGTCGAAGTACACGTCCACGCCCTCGGGGGCGAGCTCCTTCAGGCGCTGCGACACGTTCTCGGAGCGGTAGTCGATCGCGGCGTCGAACCCGAGCTCGCCGGTGATCCACGCGCACTTCTCGGGGCCGCCCGCGATGCCGACGACCCGGGCGCCCTTGACCTTCGCGAGCTGCCCGACCACCGACCCGACGGCCCCGGCCGCACCGGAGACGACGACCGTGTCGCCCTCCTTCAGCGCACCGACGTCGAACAGCCCGAAGTAGGCGGTCATGCCGGTCATGCCGAGCAGCGCGAGGTAGCGCTCCGGCGGCACGTCCGCGGTCGGGGAGACCTTCTGCAGGCCGCGGCCGTCGCTCTCCACGTACTCCTGCACGCCGAGCACACCGGTGACGGTGTCGCCGACGGCGAAGTCCGTGTTCCTGGAGGCGACGACCTCACCGAGGCCGAGCGCGCGCATCACCTCGCCGATCCCGACCGGGGGCGCGTACGAACGCCCCTCGTTCATCCAGCCGCGCATCGCCGGGTCCAGCGAGATGTGGCTGACCCGGACGACGATGCGGCCCTCGCCGGGCTCGGGCACCGGCTCGGTGGTGTGCTCCCACACCTCCGGGCCGGGGGTGCCCTGCGGGCGTGCGGCGAGCCGTACCTGGTGGTTGACCTCGTTGCTCATGACACCGGTCTACCCCCGTCACGCGCGCGGCACCGCATCACGGTCGTCACGCGCGTGACGGGAATGTCGTTCGGGGACCGAACGGATCGTCGCTACAGGCCCAGGTGCCGCGCGATCAGCATCTTCTGCACCTCGGAGGTGCCCTCGCCGACCTCGAGGATCTTGGCGTCGCGGTAGAACCGCCCGACCGGGTACTCGTTCATGAAGCCGTAGCCGCCGAAGATCTGGGTGGCGTCGCGCGCGTTGTCCATCGCGGCGTTCGACGAGACGAGCTTGGCGATCGCCGCCTCCTTCTTGAACGGCTCCCCCGCGACGAGCAGCCGCGCGGCGTGCTGCCAGGCCAGCCGGGCGGTGTGCGCGCGGGCCTCCATGTCGGCGATCTTGAACTGGATCGCCTGGTAGGAGCCGATGGTGTTCCCGAACGCCTCGCGCTCACCGGCGTAGCGGACGGACTCGTCGACGCAGCCCTGGGCCAGCCCGGTCGCCAGCGCCGCGATCGCGACCCGACCCTCGTCGAGGATGGACAGGAACTGGGCGTAGCCGCGGCCGCGCTCGCCGAGCAGGTTCGCCTCGGGGACGCGGACGTCGTCGAAGAAGAGCTCGCGGGTGTCGGAGCAGTTCCAGCCGACCTTGGAGTACTTCTCGCTCACCGTGAACCCGGGCGTGCCCGCCGGGACGAGGATCGCCGAGATCTCCTTGCGGCCGTCGGGCTTCTCGCCGGTGACGGCGGTGACGGTGACGACCGAGGTGATGTCGGTGCCGGAGTTGGTGATGAAGCACTTCGACCCGTTGATCACCCACTCGTCGCCGTCGAGGCGGGCGGTGGTGCGGGTGGCGCCGGCGTCGGAGCCACCGCCGGGCTCGGTGAGGCCGAACGCGCCGAGCGTGCGGCCCGCGGCCAGGTCGGGCAGCCAGCGCGCCTTCTGCTCGTCGGTGCCGAAGCGCAGGATCGGCATGGCACCGAGCCCGACGCCGGCCTCCACGGTGATCGCGACCGAGGAGTCGACCCGGGCGAGCTCCTCCAGGGCCAGGCAGAGGGCGTGGTAGTCGCCGCCCATGCCGCCGTAGGACTCGGGGACGGGGAGGCCGAACAGGCCCATCTCGCCCATCTTGGCGGTGATGTCGTAGGGGAACTCCTCGCGGATGTAGAGGTCGCCGATGACCGGCGCGACCTCCTTGCGGGCGAACTCCTCGACCGAGGCGCGCAGCGCCTCGTACTCCTCGGCGGTGGTGGCGTCCTGGGCGGTGGTCATGCCTGCTCCTCCTGGGTGGCGGGCTCGACCACGAGCAGCACCGCGTCCTTCGCGACGGTGGCTCCGGCCCGGGCCCTCAGCTCGCGCACCGTCCCGTCGACGGGGGCGGTGAGCACGTGTTCCATCTTCATGGCCTCGACGACGACCAGCTTCTGACCTGCGACGACGGCGTCCCCGTCGGCGACCTCGACGACGGTCACCGTCCCCGGCATCGGCGAGACGACCGGCCCGCCCGCACCGCCGGCGGCCGCGGCGGCCTCCGTCGGCGCCTGCTCGCGCACGCCCCAGGCGTGCCCGTCACGGCCGATCCAGACGACCCCGTCGGCACCCTCGGCGACGGCGAACCGGCGGGTGCGGCCGTCCTGGGTGTGCTCCACGACCCCCGGTGCGACGGCGGCGGTGCGGCAGCGGGCGGCGGCCGCGGCGGGTGTCGCCGACGCCGGGACGGCGGTGTCCCCCGCGTCCCCGTCCGCGGTTCCATCGGCGGCGGGCAGCGCCAGGTCGAACCCGGCCGCCCGGCCGCGGGCCCGAACCTCGACGGCGCCGTCGGCGCCACCGGTGACCAGGCGGCTCACCGTCCAGGCGGGCTCCCCGACCCGCCAGCCACCGGGGACGTCGAAGGGGTCCACCACGGGCCCGGCCGGCTCCCGGCGCAGCAGCCCGAGACCCGCGACCGCACCGAGGACGTCGGCGGGCACCGTGTCGTCGACGAGCGCGGCGCCGCGCCGGGCGATCAGCCCGGTGTCGAGGTCACCGGCGCGGACGTCGTCGTCGGCGAGCAGGGCCCGGAGGAACCCGATGTTGGAGTCGATCCCGAGCAGTACCGTGTCGCGGAGCGCGGCGTCGAGCCGGCGCAGCGCCTCGTCGCGGGTCGCGCCGTGGGCGATGACCTTGGCCAGCATCGGGTCGTAGTCGGACCCGACGACGGTGCCGGTCTCGATCCCGGCGTCGACCCGCACCCCGGGCGGCGGCGTCCAGTCCAGCACCGGCCCGCCGGAGGGGAGGAAGGTGAGCGCGTCGCCGGACACGGCGGTGGCCTCGGCGTACACGCGGGCCTCCATCGCGTGCCCGGTGAGCACCACGTCGTCCTGGGTGATCGGCAGCGGCTCCCCCGCGGCGACGCGCAGCTGCAGCTCGACCAGGTCCAGGCCGGTGACCTCCTCGGTGACCGGGTGCTCGACCTGCAGGCGGGTGTTCATCTCGAGGAAGAAGAACTCGTCGGGACGGTCCGAGCTCACGATGAACTCGACGGTCCCGGCGCCGGTGTAACCGACGCTGCGGGCGGCCTCGCAGGCGGCGCGGCCCATCTCGTCGCGCTGCGCGGGGGTGAGCAGAGCCGACGGCGCCTCCTCGATGATCTTCTGGTGGCGGCGCTGCAGCGAGCACTCGCGCTCGCCGAGGTGCACGACGGCGCCGTGCGCGTCGGCCATCACCTGGATCTCGATGTGCCGCGGCGTGGTGACCAGCCGCTCGACGAGCAGGGTGTCGTCGCCGAAGGAGCCGCGGGCCTCGCGGCGCGCACCGGCGATCGCGTCGGCCAGCTGCTCCGGTGAGTGCACCTCGCGCATGCCCTTGCCCCCGCCGCCCGCGGACGGCTTGAGCAGCACCGGGTAGCCGATGTCGGCGACGACGGAGGCCAGGTCGTCGTCGGTGAGGCCGGAGCCGTCGGAGCCGGGCACGACCGGGACCCCGGCCTTGGCGACGGTCTGCTTGGCGCGGATCTTGTCGCCCATCGCCTCGATCGCCGACGACGGCGGCCCGACGAAGGCGATCCCCGCCTGTTCGCAGGCGGCGGCGAACGCGGTGTTCTCGGACAGGAAGCCGTAGCCGGGGTGGATCGCCTGCGCACCGGTCGCCCGGGCGGCGGCGATCACGTTCTCCACCGACAGGTAGGACTCGCCGGCGGCGGCCGGGCCGATCCGGACGGCCTCGTCGGCGGCGCGGACGTGCGGGGCCGCGGCGTCGGCGTCGGAGTACACGGCGACCGACCGGACGCCCAGCGAGCGCAGGGTGCGGATGACGCGGACCGCGATCTCGCCGCGGTTCGCGACCAGGACGGTGTCGAACAGTGCCGATCCCATGGGGGCCCTCACATCCGGAAGACGCCGAAGGCCGGGTCGGCCAGGGGCGCGTTGGCGGCGACGGACAGGGACAGCCCGAGGACGGTGCGGGTGTCGGCGGGGTCGATGACGCCGTCGTCCCACAGCCGGGCGGTGGAGTAGAGGGGGTGTCCCTGCTCCTCGTACTGGGCGCGGATCGCGTCCGGGTCGGCGTTGCCGACGGTGCCGAGCACGGTGGCCGCCTGCTCGCCGCCCATGACCGAGATGCGGGCATTGGGCCACATGAACAGGAACCGGGGCGAGTACGCCCGCCCGCACATGGCGTAGTTGCCGGCGCCGAAGGAGCCGCCGATGACGACGGTCAGCTTCGGTACCCGGGTGGAGGCGACGGCGGTGACCATCTTCGCGCCGTTGCGGGCGATGCCGCCCGCCTCGTACTCGCGGCCGACCATGAACCCGGAGATGTTCTGCAGGAACACCAGCGGGATGCCGCGCTGGTCGCACAGCTCGACGAAGTGCGCGCCCTTGGTCGCGGACTCGGAGAACAGGATCCCGTTGTTGGCGACGATCCCGACCGGGTGGCCGTGGATCCGGGCGAACCCGGTGACCAGGGTGGTGCCGTACTCGGACTTGAACTCGGCGAACCGCGAGCCGTCGACGACGCGCGCGATGACCTCACGCACGTCGTAGGGGGTGCGGGTGTCGGTGGGCACCGCGGCGTAGAGCCCGGCGGGGTCGACGGCGGGCTCCTCGGTGGGGCGCACCTCCCACGGCCGCGGGGCACGCGGGCCGAGCGTCGCGACGATCGCGCGGACCCGGGCGAGCGCATCGGCGTCGTCGACGGCGAGGTGGTCGGTGACGCCGGAGACCTTCGCGTGCAGGTCCCCGCCGCCCAGCTCCTCGGCGGTGACGACCTCGCCGGTCGCGGCCTTCACCAGCGGCGGGCCGCCCAGGAAGATCGTGCCCTGGTTGCGGACGATGACGGCCTCGTCGCTCATCGCGGGGACGTAGGCGCCACCCGCGGTGCAGGAGCCGAGGACGGCGGCGATCTGCGGGATGCCCTGCCCGGACATCTGCGCCTGGTTGTAGAAGATCCGACCGAAGTGCTCGCGGTCGGGGAACACGTCGTCCTGCTCGGGCAGGTACGCGCCCCCGGAGTCCACCAGGTACACGCACGGCAGCCGGTTGTGCAGCGCCACCTCCTGCGCGCGCAGGTGCTTCTTGACCGTCATCGGGTAGTAGGTGCCGCCCTTGACGGTCGCGTCGTTGGCCACGACCACGACCTCCCGGCCGGCGACCCGCCCGACCCCGGTGATCATCCCGGCGCCGGGGGCCTGGTCGTCGTACATGCCGTTCGCGGCCAGCGGGGACAGCTCCAGGAACGGCGACGACGGGTCCACCAGCGCATCCACCCGGTCGCGCGGCAGCAGCTTCCCGCGCTCGACGTGCCGGGCCCGCGAACGCTCCGGCCCGCCGAGCCGGGTCCGCTCCAGCCGGTCGCGCAGGTCGGCGACCAGGGCGCGGTGCGCGGCGTCGTTCTCCGCGGCGCGCGGGTCGGCCGGATCCACCGCCGTGCCGAGCCGCGGGGCCTCCGGGGCCGGCGCGGGTGGGGCCTGCGGTGCCGTCATCGGACCTCCCGGGTAACGCTGCCTGTTAATGACCGTTAACAGGTTAGCGGTTGTTAACACGTGGCGTCCAGAGCGGGCATCCCGCGGACTACGCTGGGGTGCGTGCGCCTGCTACTGGTCGAGGACGAGAAACCGCTCGCCGAGCTGGTCCGCCGCGGCCTCGCCGGGGAGGGGCACGAGGTGGAGATCGCACACGACGGACCCACCGGGCTACAGCTCGCGCTGACCGGCCGGCACGACGTGGTCATCCTCGACATCATGCTGCCGGGCCTGTCGGGCTACCGGATCCTGCAGCACCTGCGCGACCGCGGCGTGTGGACGCCGGTGCTCATGCTGACCGCCAAGGACGGCGAGTACGACGAGGCCGACGCCTTCGACCTCGGCGCGGACGACTACCTGACCAAGCCGTTCTCGTTCGTCGTGCTGCAGGCGCGGCTGCGTGCGCTGCTGCGCCGGGCCGGGGAGGCCGCACCGACCGTGCTGCGGGTCGGGGACCTCAGCCTCGACCCGGGCACGCACCGGGTGCACCGCGGCGAGACCGAGATCCCGCTGACCCCGCGCGAGTTCGGCGTGCTCGAGCACCTGATGCAGAACACCGGGCAGGTCGTGACCAAGACCGACATCCTGCGCTCGGTCTGGGACGCCCACTACGACGGCGAGGTCAACGTCGTCGAGGTCTACGTCGGCTACCTGCGCCGCAAGATCGACGCACCGTTCGGGACGCACAGCATCGAGACGCTGCGCGGCGTCGGCTATCGGATGTCCGAGCCCGCGCCCGCGCCGCCCCGCTGACCTGCGGGGACCCGCTCAGCGACGACGGTCGGACGGCCGCCGCGGCGACGGCGCCCCGACCGGCTCCCGCTCGGCCCGGGCGGGCTCGCGCCCGGTGTCCCGGGTGTCGGGGGACGTCTCCCGGCTGGCGACGGCGGTGCCGCCACGTCCCCGCTGCCCACGCGGCGTGACGACCGGCAACGGCCGGGTGGCGTTCTCGTCGAACGGGCTGCCGACGGTGTTGGGCCGGATCGGCAGCGGGCCGGCCGGCGGGGCGAGGCGACTGTGGGCGGGTGGTGCGGACACGTCGTCCTCCGGGTCGGGCGGGGTCGTCACCGGACCGCTGTCCGGGGTCCGACCGTCCGTGCCCGAGCCGTGGGTGACGGCCGGGTCACCGGGCGTGCGCATCATGCCATCCGGAGCGGCGGTCCCGCGCGCCGACGCGCCCGCCCCCACGGGGCCCGCGGGCACCGGGCGGGCCGGGGCCTCGGGAGGGACCGCGGAGCCCATGACCGGGCGGACCGGAGCGGTGCCGCCCGACGCCGTGCCGTTCTGCGCCGTGCCGTTCTGCGCCGTGCCGTTCTGCGCCGTGCCGTGCTCCGCTGTCCCGTGGTCGGTGCCGCCCTGCCCCAGCCATGCGTCCGGGCCGAAGTCGGCGGGCTCCTCGGCCCGTGCCCACGGCGACCGCGTGGTCACCCGCGGGATCGGGCCGGAGGGCCGGTCGTCGCACAGCTCCGCGGCCGGCTCGCCGTCGAGCCCGGCCCCGGCGTGGTCGGCGTCCACCGGTCCGGAGGTCTCCTCCTCGGGCAGCGGCGCCGTCACGGCGGGCACGGTGACCCGGAACCGGGCCCCGCCCAGCGCGGGCGACGAGGCCGCCTCCACGGTCCCGCCGTGCGCCGCGACCAGCTCGGCGACGATCGCCAGGCCGAGCCCGGAGCCGCCGTCGCCGCGGGAACGGGCCTCGTCGAGCCGCACGAAGCGCTCGAAGACCCGGGCGCGGTCGGCCTCGGGGACGCCGTTGCCGTCGTCGTCGACCTCGATCACCGCGAGGTCGCCCTCGGCCCGGACCGACACCGCGACCGTCGACGCCGCGTGCCGCTTGGCGTTGTCGACCAGGTTGCGCAGCACCCGGACGAGCTGGCCGCGGTCGCCGACCACCCGGACGGGCTCACTGGTCACCCGGACCGCGACGGCGGTCTCGGCCGACGGCCGCTCCCGCTCGGCGTCGGCGATCTCGTCGAGGTCGACCTCCTCGCGGCGCGGCGCGATGCCGCGCTCGTCGGCACGGGCGAGGAACAGCAGGTTCTCGACCAGCCCGGTCAGCCGGGAGGCCTCCCCGCGCAGGACGTCGACGGTGGCCCGGTCCGCGGACGCCTCCGGCATGCCCGCGCCGAGCAGCTCCAGACCGGTCGACACGGTCGCGAGCGGGCTGCGCAGCTCGTGGCTGGCGTCGGCGACGAAGCGGCGCTGGGTCGCCTGGGAGGACTCGATCCGCCCGAGCATCTGGTTCATGGTGCGAGCGAGACGGCCGACCTCGTCGCGGGCGACCGGCTCGTCGACGCGCTGGGAGAGGTCCTTGTCCCCCATCCCGGCGACCCGGGACCGCATGTCCTCCACCGGACGCAGCGCGCGGCCGGCGAACAGGTAGGTGAAGCCGCCCGCGACCAGCACCAGCAGCGGGACCCCGCCCGCGACGAGCCAGGTGACGAGGTCGACGGCGCTGTGCATCTGGTCGGTCGGCTGGGCGGAGTAGATCGTGATCGGCCGGTCGAAGGCCCGCACGCCGAGCCCGACGACCATCATGTTCTCGGTCTCGAGCGGGCCGGGCTCCGGCTCCGGGCCGCCCGCGTCGTGGAAGGTGACCGGCACGTCCATCTGGGAGCGCGTCTCGTGCGGGGCGAGGACCCAGTCCACCAGCTTCGGCTGCCCGTCCAGCGGCTCGGACGAGGCGAACACCTCGATGTTGCGGCCCTCGCCGTTCGACCCGACCCGGTCGTCCGGCGCTCCGGTCCGGTCGCTCCAGGCCGTGACGACCTGCACCAGGTCGGTGCGGCGGGCGGTGGTCACCACCGCGTTCTCCTTGGCCGGGTCGCCGGGGCGGTAGTCGGCGAAGTTGGCCTGGATGCGCTCGGCCACCTGCTGGGCGTTGGCCAGGAGCGCCTCCTCGGTGTTGCGCTTCAGCTGGCTCTCCAGGACCAGCACCAGCGACACACCGGCGACGACGAGCACCATCGCGACCGCCGTCGCCGCCGCGAGGGCGGACGCGGCGCGCACGCCGAGACGCTCGCGCATCCGGCGCAGGGTCCTCATCACGCCCACGAGGGTATCGCCGCCGACCTGTGCGGAGCCTGAGACGGACCGCACGGCGCGTTAACAACTGTTAACCGACGACGCTACGATCGTCCGATGGTCGCAGCAGGCCCCTCCCCCGCGGACGGCGCGGGCGCGCGCACGGAGGCCCCGTCGCGGCGCGAGCAGATCCTCACCGAGGCGGCCCGGCTGTTCGCCCGGCACGGCTTCCACGGGGTGAGCATCGCCGACCTGGGCGCCGCGGTCGGCGTCAGCGGCCCCGCCCTCTACCGGCACTTCCCCGGCAAGGAGGCGCTGCTCGCCGAGCTGCTCATCGACATCTCCGAGCGCCTGCTCGACGGCGGCCGCGCCCGCGTCCACCACGACGACCCCCGTGCCGCGCTGGCCGACCTCGTCGACTTCCACGTCGCGTTCGCGACCCGCGAGCCGGAGCTGATCGTCGTGCAGGACCGGGACCTGGCGAACCTGCCCGAGGAGCCGCGCCGCACCGTGCGGCGGCTGCAGCGCACCTACGTCGAGCTGTGGGTGGACACGCTGCGCCGGGCGCACCCCGACGTCGCCCCGGCCGAGGCCCGCACCGTCGCCCACGGGGTGTTCGGCCTGCTCAACTCCACGCCGTACGCACCACGGGCCGAGCAGCCGTCCCCGCGCGGGGCGGACGCCCGGGCCGCGGTGCTGCGCCGGATGGCGCTGGCCGCGCTGGCGGTCGCCCCGGCCTGAGCAGCACCGGCCGGAGCACCCGTCAGGCCCCGACGCGCTCCCGTTCGGGATCCACGGCGACCGGCGCGACCGCGGCCCGGGCCCGCCGGTCCTCCCGGCGCGCGACGACGAGCAGCCGCAGCCCGTTCAGGCACACCAGCACCGTGGACAGCTCGTGCCCGGCGACGCCGACGACCAGCGGCAACGTCCCGATCAGGTCCCACCCGACCAGGACCACGATCACCGTGGCGGCGAAGGCCAGGTTCGCCCGCGCGATCCGCCGAGCCCGCCGGGCCAGCACGACCAGCGGGGCCAGCGAGCCGAGCGGGTCACGGGTGAGCACGCCGTCGGCGGCCTCCAGGGACAGCGCCCCCGCCCCCTCGGAGACCACGAGGCCGACGTCGGCCGACGCGAGCAGCGGCGCGTCGTTGATGCCGTCGCCCGCGGCGAGTACCCGGCGGCCCCGGGCCTGCTCGGCGCGGACGACCTCGACCTTGCCGTCGGGCAGCAGCCCGGCCCGCACCCGGGTCAGGCCGAGCCGGTCGGCGAGCACCCGGGCCGGGCGCTCGGCGTCGCCGGTGAGGACCTGCGGGTCGCCGCCGACCTCGTGGCGCAGCGCGGCCAGCGCGGTCGCGGCACCCGGACGCGGCTCGTCGGACAGCCCGACCACCCCGGCGGGCTCGCCGTCCACCAGCACGACGACGGCGGTCCGCCCCGCCTCCTGCAGCGCGGCGACCCCGGGGACCTCCACGTCACCGGCGAGCTCCGGGCGCCCGACGGCGACGGTCCGCCCGCCGACGACCGCCCGCACACCCTCGCCCGGGACCGCGGTGAACCCCTCGGCGTGGGGCAGGTGCAGGCCGCGCTCCAGGGCGTGCGCGCGCACCGCCCGGCCCAGTACGTGCTCGCTGCCGGCCTCGGCGGCCCCGGCCAGGGCGAGCAGCTCGTCGGCGCGACGGGACCCGAGCGGGGTCACCGACACCACCTGCGGGCGGCCGGAGGTCAGCGTGCCGGTCTTGTCGAGCACCACGGTGTCGACCTCGGCGAGCGCCTCCAGCACGGTGACGTCCTTGACCAGGGTCCCGCGCCGGCCGGACACCGCGACCGCGGCGAGCAGCGGCGGCATCGTCGCGAGCACGATCGCGCACGGCGAGGCCACGATCATGAAGACGATCGCGCGCAGCAGCGTCTCGGTGAACGGGGCGCCGAGCAGCAGCGGCACCGCGAGCAGCAGCACCGTCCCCGCGACGACCAGCACCGAGTAGCGCTGCTCGACGCGCTCGATGAACAGCTGGCGGCCCGCCTTGGTCTCGGCGGCCCGCTCGACCTGCGCGGCGACCCCCGCGACGACGGTGTCCGCGGCGTCGCGCGAGACCCGGACCCGCAGCACCCCGGTGCCGTTGACGGTGCCCGCGAGGACCGGATCGCCCGGCCCGGTACGGGCCGGGACCGGCTCACCGGTCAGCGCGGAGGTGTCGACCTCCGAGACCCCGCCGAGCACGGTGCCGTCGCCGGGGACCCGCTCGCCCGGACGCACCAGCACCGCCTGTCCCGCGACGAGCCCGGCGGCGGGGACGACACGCTCGGTGCCGTCCTCGTCGACGACGGTGGCGGTCTCCGGGGCGAGGTCCAGCAGGGCGTCGATGCTGGCCCGGGTGCGGGCGGTCATGACCGACTCCAGCGCCCCGGACGTCGCGAAGATGACGATGAGCAGGCCGCCGTCGAACCACTGCCCGATGGCGGCCGCGGCCACCGCGGCGACGATCATCAGCAGGTCGACGTCGAGCCGCTTCTCCCCGAGCGCACGCAGGCCCTCGAGCGCGGGCTCCCAGCCGCCGAGGACGTAGCAGGCCAGGTACAGGCCGACGACCACCGCGGACGGCGCGCCGAGCAGGTCGGCCCCGAGCGCCGCCAGGAAGGCCAGCAGGGAGGCCCCGGCCCAGCGGACCTCGGGCAGGGTCAGAGCGGATCGCATGCGTGAGACCGTACCTGCGCATGCACGAAGATACGCAGTCAGCCATCCACATGGTGTGACGGTGGACCATCCGCGCAGTCACGCAGGTATCCTCGCGTCGTGCACGAGTCCATCCACGGCTTCGCGATGCCGCCCGAGGACGAGGTCCGCCGGGTGGCGGACGCGATGCGCATGCTCTCCGACCCGACCCGGGTCAAGATCCTCTGGGCGCTGCTGCAGGGCGAGTCCTCGGTGGCCTGCCTCGCCGACCTGGTCGGCGCCGCCCCCACCGCGGTGAGCCAGCACCTGTCGAAGCTGCGACTGTCGGGCCTGGTCGAGAACCGGCGCGAGGGGACCTACGTGTACTACACCGTGGAGGACGCGACCGTCCGCGCCGTGCTGGAGCGGATGCTCGGGCAGGGCACGGTCGTCGACGGGTAGGTCCGCGGCGGGGCGGGTACGCGGATCGGGAGGACGCAACCGATCTTCCCGGAGGAGTGCACCCCATGCCCCAGCTCAGCATCGGTACCGAGAACGGCAGCCCGGTCGAGCTGCACTACACCGACCAGGGCTCCGGCGCACCCGTCGTGCTGATCCACGGCTGGCCGCTGTCGGGGAGGTCCTGGGAGAAGCAGGTCCCCGCGCTGGTCGACGCCGGCCACCGGGTCGTGACCTACGACCGTCGCGGCTTCGGCCAGTCCTCCCAGCCCTGGGACGGCTACGACTACGACACCTTCGCCGACGACCTGCACGCCCTGCTCGTGCACCTCGACCTGCGCGAGGCCACCCTCGTCGGGTTCTCGATGGGCGGCGGCGAGGTCGTCCGCTACGTCGCGAAGCACGGCACCGACCGGGTCGCCCGCGCCGTGCTGGCCGCCGCCGTGCCGCCGTACCTCTACCGGTCCGACGACAACCCCGACGGCGGTCTCGACGACGCCACCATCGAGCAGTTCCAGGGCGGCGTCACCGGTGACCGGATCGCCTTCCTGGAGGAGTTCACGTCGAACTTCTTCGCCGCGGGCGACCGGACCGACCTGATCAGCGAGCCGAACCGTGCCTACCACCGCGCGATCGCCGAGTTCGCGTCGCCGAAGGGCACCCTGGACTGCATCACCGCGTTCGGACGCACCGACTTCCGCGACGACGTGCAGAAGGTCTCCGACGCCGGCATCCCGACCCTGGTCGTCCACGGCGACGCCGACGCGATCGTCCCGTTCGAGGTGTCCGGCAAGCGCTCGCACGAGGCGATCGAGGGCTCGCGGCTCGTGCTGATCGAGGGCGGCCCGCACGGCCTCAACGCCACCCACCCCGACGAGTTCAATGCCGCGCTGCTCGACTTCCTGAAGGCCTGAGCGCCCGCCCCGGGTTCCGCTGTGGGCGGAACCCGGGGACCACGGCCCCCGCCGGGCCCTACCGTGCTCCCATGAGCGAACCCCTCTGGCGGCACGCACTCGGTCGTGAGCTGTGGCGACGGCGGCACGCCCGCGGTGAGACCCTGCACGCGACGGCCGGGCGCGCCGGGGTGTCCCCGCAGTACCTCTCGGAGGTGGAGCGGGGCCGCAAGGAGCCCTCCAGCGAGATGATCGCCGCCGTCGCCGGGGCGCTCGGGACCGACCTGGCCGGGCTGACCCGCGGCGTCGCCGACGGTCTCGCGACGGCGCCGCGGGTGCGCGGGCCGCAGTGCGCCTACGCGCTGGCGGCCTGACCCGGCGCCGCTCAGCGACGCTCAGCGCCGCTCGCGGGTGCGCGGCGGCTGCGGTTCGAGCACGGTGTCGAGCAGGCCGTAGTCCCGGGCCGCGGACGCGGTGAACACGCGGTCGTGGTCGGTGTCGGCGCGCAACCGCTCGACGGTCTGCCCGGTGTGCCGGGCCAGGATCTCCTCGATGTCGGCGCGGATCCGGACCAGCTCGTCGGCCTGCAGGATCAGGTCCGGGATGGACCCGCGGCCCTGCGCCGCCGGCTGGTGCAGCACGACCCGGGCGTGCGGCAGCGCGCCGCGACGGCCCTCGGTCCCGGCGGCGAGCAGCACCGCACCCACCGAGACGGCCTGCCCGACGCACGTCGTCGCGACCGGGCAGCGGACGTGGCGCAGCGTGTCGTAGATGCCGAGCATCGCGCTGGGGTCGCCGCCCCCGCAGTTGACGTAGAGCTGCACCTCGCGGTCGGGGTCGTCGGCCTCCAGGAACAGCAGCTGGGCGATCAACGCGTTCGCCACGCCCGCGTCGATCTCGGTGCCCAGGTAGACGACCCGCTCGGTGAGCAGGTGGGAGTAGACGTCGAGGACCCGCTCGCCGCCCGGGGTGCGGGCGATGACGTTCGGGATCGTGTAGGTGCTCACCGCCGTCACCGCCCCACGCCGAAGCCGGTCGGGACGGCACCGCGGCGCGGCACCACCTGGTCGAACCGGTCGACGACGGCGTCGACGAAGCCGTAGTCGAGCGCCTCGGCGGCGGAGTACCAGCGGTCGTGCAGCGAGTCGCTGAAGATCCGGTCCACCGGCTGCCCGGTGTCCTGGGCGATGAGGCCGAGCACGGTGTCGCGGGTGTGGCGCAGGTCGTCGGCCTGCAGCTCGATGTCGACGGCCGTCCCGCCGATCCCCGACGAGCCCTGGTGCATCAGCACCCGCGAGTGCGGCAGCGCGCGGCGCTTGCCCGGGGTGCCCGCCGAGAGCAGGAACTGCCCGGCGCTGTAGGCGATGCCGAGCACGAGCGTCGCGACGTCGCAGGGGACCAGCCGGAACAGGTCCCGCAGCGCCAGCATCGCCGGCACCGACCCGCCGGGCGAGTGGATCCAGAAGGCGATGTCGGCGTCCGGGTCACGGGCGGCCAGTGCCACGACCTGGGTGGCGAGCAGGGTGCCGTTGTCGTCGTCGAGGGGGCCGTCGAGCACCACGACGCGCTGGTCGTAGAGGTCGCGGCGGGCGCGGTCGTCGAAGCGCGGGGTGCGCGGTGAGTCGCTCATGACCCCACCGTGGCCGGGGGGCGGCGCGTTCCGCGCCCGGTTCTGCCCAGGGCAGCTCCGCCCAGGGCGAACGCGCCGGTCAGCCGGGGTGACCGCCGTTGTCGCGGTGCCGGTCGGCGAACACGTCGTAGTCGGCACCCCGGTCGCCCTGGACCAGGCGGCGCACCGCCTCCTGCGCCGCGGCCCGCGGGTCGGCGGCCGCCTCACCGGTGACCGGCCGCGGGCCGGTCGAGGACGCGTCGAGGTAGGGCCGGGGCCGTGACGGCGGCGGGGCCGGTGCGGGCCGCGGCGGCGGGGCGTGCGCGTCGGGCGGGGGCGCGACCGGGTCGCCGGACCCGCCGCCGTTCGCGGCCGGGCGCGGGCGCGGTGCGACGTCGTCGGGACCGCGGTGCCGGGCCGCGGCCGACGGCTCCGGGGACGGCCGCGGCCCGACGCCCTCCCGCCCGGTCGCGGCGACGACGATGCGGTCTCCGGCCGGGTTCCGGCCGGTGTCGACCGGGCCGGCGTCGCCCGGCTCCTCGGGCAGGTGGGCCAGCGCCGCGCGCAGGTCGGCCAGCGGCAGCGGCCGGGTCGCCGTGACCGCGAACGCGACCCGCCCGGCCAGCGCGATGCCCGGCCAGCCCTGCGAGGCCAGCGCCAGGCGCTCGCCGACCCGGTCGCAGAGCCCGGCCAGGTGCCGGTCCGAGGCACCGGGCACGACCAGCGCGAACTCGCGCTCGGACAGCCGCAGGGCCGCGTCGACCGGGCCGAGCGGCTGGGTCATCGCCGCCGCGACCTGGTGGGCGGCGAACCAGGCGGCGCGGTCGTCGTCGTGCACGACGGAGCCGTCGAGGCCGGGCAGGTCGAACAGTGCGACGCCGACGGGCAGCGTCTCCGGCCCCGCCGGTCCGGCGAAGCGGTCCAGGGCCTCGGCGGTGGGCAGACCGCTCGCCGGGTCGACCGCGGCGGCGGCACGGGCGGCCGCGGCGCGCTGGGCGTCGGCCAGCTGGGATCGCAGCTCACGGGTGCCGGCCCGGGCCGACAGCAGCCGGTCGATCATGTGGTTGAGCGAGGTCGTCGCCCAGGCCTCGCCGGTGGTGCCCGCCGAGGCCGCCGGGTCGCCGCCGGTCGGCATCGAGGAGCCGAGCAGCTCGTCGACCGTGCGCCGTACCGAGGCCGGCAGCCGGTCCCCCAGCGCGAACCGCAGCCGCGCGAGCTCGGTCCCGGCCTGGGCGCGGGCGTAGCCCCAGCGGCCGAGGAACACCCGCCCGGCCTCGCCCCGTTCGCGCGGGTCGCGGGCGTACTGGTCGGTCGCGACCAGGAACGCGCCCGCCCCGGGCCCGAGCGCGACGACACTCCACTCCGACGCCAGCGGCTCGTCCGGGTCCAGCACCACGAGGTGGACGCCGTCCGGTACGTCGTGCACCCCGCCGTCGGCGAACGCGACGACGACGTGCATCCCGGCCTGGGCCATCCGCGCGTAGACCTCGCGCTCGCGGTCGAAGAAGCGCAGCTGCTGGAACAGCGCGACGACGACCGTCGGGTCCTCCCGCGGCCCGGACATCACCGCGCGCTCGATGGAGTGCGACAGGTGCACGAGCAGCCGCTTCGACGCCGGCTCCGGGCGCGCGCCCGAGGCGCGCTCCCAGGCCTCGCGGCGGCCCTCGGACAGCCCGTCGACGTAGGCCTGCTCCGAGGCCACCCGGACGGCGTGGGCAAGCGGTCCCTCGGACAGGGGTGACCTCCGGTCGTCGGACGGCGCCCGGTTCGCGACACGGGATCACGCCGTGTGTCGACCCAACAACCGCGGGTCGCCGAGGGCAACCGGTGGCCGGGTACGTCCGGTGGGACCACAGGCCACTGCGACCAGCGGCGTGACGCCGCCGGTCCACCCACCGCGCAGCCGAGCGGGAGGACGAACGCGACGAACGGCGATCAGCCGTCGAGAGCGGCGACGGCGCGGCGGGCTGCGACCGGGTCGGCCGCGGCGCAGGCCGCGCGGGCCCGCTCCCGGCACTGCTCCACCGTCAGCCCGGCCAGGGTCGCCCCGACCGCGGCGAGCGCACCGGACCCCATCGACATGCTCGCGACCCCCAGACCCACCAGTACCGCGGCCAGCCCCGGGTCGGCCGCGGCCTCGCCGCACACCCCGACCGGGGTGCCGGTGCGCGCCGACGCCTCGCCGAGCAGCCCGATCAGCCGCAGCAGCGCCGGCTGCCACGGGTCGTTGAGCGCGGCCACCGGCCCGGACTGGCGGTCCGCGGCGAACAGGTACTGGGCCAGGTCGTTGGTGCCGACCGAGACGAAGTCGACCTCGGCCATGATCTCGTCGGCGGTGAGCACCGCGGCCGGGATCTCGATCATCACGCCGGCCTGGGAGATGCCGTGCGCCCGGCAGCGCTGCACGAACCAGCGCGCCTCCTCGGCGGTGGCGACCATCGGCGCCATCACCTTGAGCGCGACGCCGGTCTCCTTCGCCGCGGCGGCGAGCGCGGCGAGCTGGCGCTCCAGCACGCCGTCGCCGTTGCCGGGGACGCGGGCGATCCGCAGGCCGCGCACGCCCAGCGCCGGGTTGGGCTCGCCGTCGAGCGACAGGAACGGCAGCGGCTTGTCCGCGCCGGCGTCGAGGGTGCGGGCGGTGACCGGCCTGCCGGCGAACGCGGACAGCACCGCGGTGTAGACCTCGCGCTGGGCGGCCTCGGTCGGCTCCTCGGCCGCGGAGAGGAACGCGAGCTCGGTGCGGAACAGGCCGACGCCCTCGGCCCGGGCCTCCGCGGCCTTCGCCGCGCCGGGGCCGTCGCCGACATTGGCCAGGACCGGCACGACACGACCGTCGGCGGTGCGGCCGACGCCGTCCCACTCGGCGGTGACCGAGGCGGCGGCGGCGAACGCGGTGGCCTCGTCGAGGGTGGCGACCTCGACGACCTCACCGGTGCCGCCGTCGACGGTCAGCGCGGCGCCCTCGGCGATCCGGGTCGCGCCCGCGCAGCCGACGACCGCGGGGATCCCCAGCGAACGCGCGAGGATCGCGGTGTGGCTGGTCGGGCCGCCCTGCTCGGTGACCAGGGCGAGCGCGACGCCCGGCTTCAACCCGGCGGTGTCGGCCGGGGCCAGGTCGGTCGCGACGAGCACGGCAGGCGCGTCCAGGTCGGCGACGCCCGGCGCGGGCAGCCCCAGCAGCTCCGCGACGATCCGGTCACGCACGTCGTGGATGTCGCGGGCGCGCTCGGCCATGTAGCCGCCCATCGACGACAGCATCTCGGCGAAGGAGTTCGCGGCCTCCCACACCGCGCGCGCGGCGGGCCGCCCCTGCTCGGTGACCAGCCCCTGCGCGCTCTCCAGCAGCGCCGGGTCGCCGACCATCGTCACGGTCGCCTCCAGCACCTCGCGCGCGTCGCCGGTGACGGTCGCGGCGCGCGCGGTCAGGCGCTGCGAGACCAGCTCGACGGCCGGCGCGATCCGCGCGGCCTCGGCGGCGGCGTCGGCCGGGGCGGGGCCGGCGGCCGGCTCGCCCGGCGGCTCGGCGACGCGGACGACGCGGCCGCCGGCGCGGCCGGGGCTGGCGGGGATTCCGATGAGGGCGGTCGTGCTCGGCATGAGTGGCTCCCGGGGTTACGTCGACGTGACCCGTTGACAAACACAGTAAAACCCACATACTCAGACACAAGCAAGCATCGAAGCGGGAGCGAACAAAGATGTACGCAGCGGAGCGTCAGCAGTGGCTGCTCGACCGGACCCGGGACCGGGGCCGGGTCGACGTGGCCGCTGTCGCCGAGGAGCTCGATGTCACCCCCGAGACCATCCGCCGGGACCTCGGGGCCCTGGAGCGCCAGGCCCTCGTCCGGCGGGTGCACGGCGGGGCGATCCCGTCGGACCTGCTGAACTTCGAGCCCGGGGTCGGCCAGCGCGACAGCCAGTTCGGCGCGGAGAAGGAGCGGATCGCCAAGGCCGCCCTCGCCGAGCTGGGCACCGCCGCGACCGTCCTGCTCGACGCCGGGACCACGACCTCCCGGCTCGCGAGCACCCTGCCCCGCGAGCGCGACGTCACCGTCGTCACCAACTCGCTGCCGATCGCGTCCTCGCTGGCCGGGCGCCCGAACGTGGACCTGCGGCTGCTCGGCGGCCGGGTCCGCGGGACGACGCTGGCCACCGTCGACGACTGGGGCACCGAGGTGCTGGCCGGTCTCACGATCGACGTCGCCTTCATCGGGACCAACGGCTTCTCCGTGGCGCGCGGCCTCACCACACCCGACAGCGGCGAGGGCGCGACGAAGCGGGCGATGCTGCGCGCCGCCCGCCGCACCGTCGTCCTCGCCGACGCCAGCAAGTTCGGCTCCGACCAGTTCATCCGCTTCGGCACGCTGGCCGAGGTCGACACGCTGATCACCGACACCGGCCTCGACGCGGCGGACGCCGCCGAGTTGGAGGCCGCCGGCCCGAAGGTGGTACGCGCATGACCCCCCGCACGCTCCCGACCCCGCCCATGTTCGTGACGGTCACCCCGAACCCGAGCCTGGACCGGACCATCGCGCTGCCGCACCTGGTGCGCGGCGAGGTCCACCGGGCCGAGTCGGTCCGGGTCGACCCCGGCGGCAAGGGCGTCAACGTCGCCCGTGCGCTGGCGTCGGCCGGGCACCGGGCGGTGGCCCTGATGCCGTCGGGCGCCACCCCCGGTGAGCGCCTCGCGGCGCTGCTGGAGCCGACCGACGTCACGACCGTCGCCGTCCCCGTCGCCGATGCCACCCGGGTCAACATCACCCTGGTCGAGCCGGACGGCGTCACCACCAAGATCAACGAGCCGGGCCCGCGACTGTCCGCCGACGAGGTCGAGGCGTTGTTCCAGCGCGCCTGCGCCCTCGGCGCCGGCGCCACCTGGCTGGTCAGCTGCGGGTCACTCCCCCCGGGGGTCGGCGACGACTTCCACGCCGAGCTGACCCGGCGCTGCCGCCGTCCCGGCCTGAAGGTCGCGATCGACACCTCGGACGCGCCGCTGCACCACGCCGTCGCGGCGGCCCCCGACCTCGTGAAGCCCAACCACGCCGAGCTGGCCGAGCTCGTCGGGCGCCCCCTGGGCAGCCTCGGCGACGTGCTGCTGGCCGCCCGCGAGCTGCGTGCCCGCGGGATCGGCGCGGTCCTGGTCAGCCTGGGTGCCGGTGGCGCCCTGCTGGTCGACCGGTCCGGCGAGTACCACGCCCGGACCCCTCCGATCACCGTGCTCAGCACGGTGGGCGCCGGTGACTCCACCCTGGCCGGGTTCCTGGCCGCGGGTGGGGAGGGACCCGACGCCCTGCGGCAGGCCGTGGCCTACGGCGCCGCCGCCTGCCGACTGCCCGGCTCCGCCACGCCGGGTCCGGCCGACATCCGAATCGACGACGTCGAACTGGCCCCCACGCCGGACGTCACCCTCGCCCTCACCGGAGATGCCGCATGACTGCCCTGATCACCGCTGATCTGGTCGACCTCGACGTGCCGTCGGCCGACCGGAAGACCGCCGTCACCGCGCTCGCCGAGCGCCTGGTGAAGGCCGGCCGGGTCACCGATCTCGACCGGTTCCTCGCCGACATCGAGGCCCGCGAGGCCCAGATGCCGACCGGCCTGGAGGGCGGCATCGGCATCCCGCACTGCCGTTCCGCGGCCGTCACCGAGCCGACCCTGGCCTTCGGCCGGGCGCCGTCGGGTGTCGACTTCGGCGCCGAGGACGGCCCCGCCGACCTCATCTTCATGATCGCCGCCCCCGAGGGCGGGAACACCGACCACATGACGGTGCTCGCCGCGCTGGCCCGTCGCCTGGTCCGTGCCTCGTTCAAGAACGAGCTCCGCAACGCCACCGACCCGGCCGCCGTCGCGACCTTCATCCAGCAGGAGGTGGGAGCATGAAGCTCCTCGCCGTCACCGCGTGCCCCACGGGCATCGCGCACACCTACATGGCCGCCGAGGCCCTCGAGGTCGCCGCCGAGGAGTCGGGCCACGAGATCGTGGTCGAGACCCAGGGCTCGGCCGGCTCGACGCCGTTCACCCAGGCCCAGCTCGACGAGGCCGAGGCCATCATCCTCGCCGCCGACGTCGAGGTCCGGGACAAGGAGCGCTTCGCGCACCTGCCCACGGTGACCTCGCCGGTCAAGAAGGCCATCGGCGGCGCGCCCGGCCTGATCGAGCAGGCCGTCGCCAAGGCCACCGCCCAGCCGAAGGGCACGGCCGCCGCGACGGCCCCGGCCCAGCGCGACGGCGCGGAGATGGACACCAAGAACTTCGGCTCCGGCTTCGGGTCGCGCCTGCGCGGCTGGCTGATGACCGGCGTCTCCTACGTCATCCCGTTCGTCGCCGCGGGCGGTCTGCTGATCGCGCTGGGCTTCGCGCTCGGCGGCTACCAGATCACCGAGGCCCCCGACATCGTGTCGTTCGACGACAACGGCGTCGCCTCCGTCGCGTTCGACCCGGGCGCGCTGCAGTCCTGGGCGGCGCTGCTGTTCCAGACAGGCGCGCTCGCGTTCGGCTTCCTGGTGCCGGTGCTGGCCGGCTTCATCGCCTACGCCATCGCCGACCGCCCGGCCCTGGTGCCCGGCTTCGTCGGCGGCATGATCGCCGTCAACACCCACGCCGGGTTCCTCGGCGGCCTGGTCGCCGGCCTGCTCGCCGGTGCGGTCATCTACGGCCTGAAGCTGTGGCAGCCGCCGCGCGCCCTGGCCGGGATCATGCCGGTGCTGGTGCTGCCGCTGATCGGTACGGCCGTCGTCGGCTTCATCATGTTCGTGCTGGTCGGCACCCCGCTGGCCGCCGCGACGACCGGCCTCACCAACTGGCTCAACGGCCTCTCGGGCACCAACGCGATCCTGCTCGGCGCGCTGCTCGGCCTGATGATGGCCTTCGACATGGGCGGCCCGGTCAACAAGGCCGCCTACGCCTTCGCCGTCGCCGGGCTGTCCACCGGCTCCGAGACCGCGCTGATGATCATGGCCGCGGTCATGGCCGCCGGCATGACCCCGCCGCTGGCGCTGGCCCTGGCCACCGCCGTCCGCAAGAACCTGTTCACCAAGGCCGAGCAGGAGAACGGGCGCGCCGCCTGGCTGCTGGGCGCCTCGTTCATCACCGAGGGCGCGATCCCGTTCGCCGCGGCCGACCCGCTGCGGGTCATCCCGTCGCTGATGGCCGGGTCCGCGGTCGCCGGCTCGCTGTCGATGGCCTTCGGCGCGACCCTGCGGGCCCCGCACGGCGGCATCTTCGTGGTCCCGCTGATCGGCAACCCGTTCGCCTACCTGCTGGCGATCATCGCGGGCACCCTGGTCTCCGCCGCCCTGGTCGTCGGCCTGAAGTCGGCCCGCCGCACCCCGGCTCCGGCCGCCGCCGAGCAGACCGCCATCGCCCCGGCCGCCGCGCCGGTCGCGGGCTGACCCACCCGAGAGAAGGAGCACCCACCATGGCCGAGCGCCGTGTGAAGGTCGGTTCGTCGGTCGGGCTGCACGCCCGCCCCGCCAACCTGTTCGTGACCGCCGCCAAGGAGCAGGGGGTCAAGGTGAGGATCGGGACCGCCGACGGCGAGCGTGGTCCGGTCGACGCCGCCTCGATCCTGTCGGTGATGGGCCTGGGAGTGAAGTCCGGCGAGGAGGTCGTGCTGACCTCCTCCGACGACGAGCAGGGCGAGGCCGCCGTCGCGGCCCTGGCCGAGCTGCTGGAGCAGGACCTCGACGCGAGCTGACCCCGCGTCACCCGGTACGACCCCGACGCCCCGCCGCGCCTCCCGCGCGGCGGGGCGTCCGGCCGTCCGCACCCCGGTCCTGCCGAGACGCACGTTTCCGCCCTCCCGGGGGCAGGAACGTGCGATTCGATCCCGCGGATCGGTCCCGCAGGACGGTCACCCCGCGCGGGGGCAGCGTGCCGGCCGGGCCGGCGAGCACCTCCGCCGCGCCGAGCGGCCCCAGGTCGACGGGGGCGTCGGTCCGGTTGACGACGAACCGGAAGCCGTCGCGGCGGACCAGCTCCACCCGGCCCACCAGCTCGCCGGGCAGCTCGGGGACGATCCCGGCGGCGGCCAGCAGGCGTCGCAGCAGCGGGGCGCGATCGGCGAGGCGGGTCGGGACGTAGGTCGCCGATCCGTCCCCGACCGGGCGGCGGGTCACCGCGGGCAGCCCGGCGAGGTCCCCCGCGGCCGGGTCGGTACCGCCGCCTGTCCAGCGGGCGAGCACCTCGACGGCCGGGTCCACCACCTGCACGGCCTCGCTCCACAGGTCACCGGTGGAGCCGTCGTCGAGCTCGACGACGGCGCCCGGGTCGAGCGGCGCGAACTCCTCGACCCGGATGCCCAGCAGGTCGCGCAGCGCGCCCGGGTAGCCGCCGAGGACGGCGTGCGCGTCGTCGTCGACGGTGCCGGAGAAGTAGGTGGTGACCAGGTGCCCACCGGCCCCGACGTAGGCGGTCAGCGCGGCCGCCCGGTCCGGGCCGACCACGTGCAGCACCGGGGCGACGACCAGCCCGTAGCCGGACAGGTCCGCGTCGGCGGACGTGACGTCGGCCCGCACCCCGGCGTCGAGGAACGCCCGGTACCAGCCGAGAGCCTCGGCCTTGTAGCGCAGCTCGGTGGTCGGGGTGAACGGCTGCTCGGCCGCCCACCACGACGGCCAGTCCCACAGCACCGCGGCCGGCGCGGGGACCCGTCGCGCCCCGGCGACCGGGGCCAGGTCGCGCAGGGTCGCCCCGAGCGCGGTGACGTCGCGGAACAGCGCCGAATCCGGCCCGGCGTGCGGCACCATCGCCGAGTGGAACTTCTCCGCGCCCGCCGCGGACTGGCGCCACTGGAAGAAGCAGAGCGCGTCGGCGCCGTGCGCGAGGTGGGTGAGCGCGTCGCGGGCGAGCTCCCCGGGGCGCTTGGCGCGGTTGACCGGCTGCCAGTTCACCGCCGACGTCGAGTGCTCCATCAGCCACCACGGGTGCCCGCCGGCGAGGTTGCCGGTGAGGTTGGCCGAGAACGACAGCTCGTCGCGGGCGTCCGGGCCGGGGAACACGTAGTGGTCGTTGGCGACGACGTCGACCTCGGGCGCCCAGGTCGCGTAGTCCATGCCGCTGGTCTCGCCCATCACCATGAAGTTGGTGGTCACGGGCACGTCCGGGGTGAGCGCGTGCAGCAGGTCCCGCTCCGCGCGCAGGTGGTCGAGCAGGGCGTCGGAGGAGAAGCGGGCGAAGTCGAGCTGCTGGGTCGGGTTCGGGTGGGTGCCCGGGCCGGTGCGGCGCGGGGTGCCGATCTCGTCCCAGTCGCCGTAGTGCTGGGACCAGAACGCGGTGCCCCAGGCGTGGTTGAGCCGGTCGAGGTCGCCGTAGCGGCGCTGCAGCCAGGCGCGGAACGCGACCTGTGCGTCGTCGGAGTGGTCGTGGACGTCGTGGCAGCCCAGCTCGTTGGACACGTGCCAGGCGGCGAGCGCGGGGTGGTCGCCGTAGCGGCGGGCGAGCCGCTCGACCAGGGCGAGGGCGTGGCGGCGGAACACCGGGGAGGTCGGGCGGTGGTGCTGGCGCCCGCCCGGCGCCAGGGTCCGGCCGTCGGCGTCGACGGCGAGGATCTCCGGGTGCCGGTGATGCAGCCACGGCGGGGGTGACGCCGTGCCCGTCGCGAGGTCGACGGCGATCCCGCCCGCGTGCAGCAGGTCCAGCACGTCGTCGAGCCACCCGAGGTCCCAGCGGTCCGGCGCGGGCTGGAGCAGCGCCCAGGAGAAGACGCCGACGGTCGCGACCGTCACGCCTGCCTCGCGCATGAGCGCCACGTCGGACTCCCACACCGCGCGCGGCCACTGCTCGGGGTTGTAGTCGGCCCCGAACTCGATGCGGGGACGGGAGGCACCGGGGGTGCGACGCAGCCAGCGGGTCATGCGCCCAGTGTGGCCCGCGATGATGTGCGATGTCGTGCGGATGTGTCCGAGTTCGTGCGGATCAGGTTTCCCCGGGGTTACGGGCGGCGCCAGCGATGGCCCCGCCCCGCGCCGGCGGGGGACGATGCCGCTGCCCGAACCCCGTTCCCGACGACGCGAGCGGCCCGTCCCGACCCGCGCCACCGCGCGGAGAACCGGAGAGCCTGCGTGAGCCCCTCGGAGACCACCGCACTCGCCCCCGACTCGCTGACCGCGCACTCGGGCGTCGTCAGCGAGAGCGAGCAGAAGGCGCTGCGCGCCGACATCCGGCGGTTGTCGACGATGCTCGGGCGGACGCTGTCCGACGAGTCCGGTCCCGAGGTCCTCGAGCTGGTCGAGCAGGTGCGCCGGGCGGCCCGGGACTCGGCGCGCGGCGAGGCCGGGCCGGACGTCGTCGCGGCCCTGCTCGACGGGATCGACACCGGCACCGCGGTACTGCTGGCGCGGGCGTTCTCCCAGTACTTCCAGCTGGCCAACGTCGCCGAGCAGCTGCACCGGTCCCGTGAGCTGCGGGAACTCCGCCCGGTCGACGCACGACCGCTGCGGACGGTGCTGCGCCGCCTGGCCACCGAGGCCGACCCGGACGAGGTCGCCGACGTGCTGGCCCGGGCCGAGCTGCGCCCGGTGTTCACCGCGCACCCGACCGAGTCGACCCGGCAGTCGGTGCTGGGCATCCTCCGCCGGATCGTCGACGCCCTCGACGAGCGGGCGCCCGACGAGGAGCTCGCCGCGCTGGTCGACCTGCTCTGGCAGACCGACGACATCCGCCCCGGCAAGCCGATGGTGATCGACGAGGCCCGCAACGTCGCCTGGTTCGCGGCCCGGCTCGGCGAGCGGACCGTCCCCGACCTGCTGGGCGAGTTCGCCCGGGAGGCCGCCGAGGCCGGGCTGGAGATCCCGGACGACGCGCGTCCGCTCGTACTGGGGTCGTGGGTCGGCGGCGACCGCGACGGCAACCCCAACGTCACCCCCGCGGTGACCCGCGAGGTGCTGGAGCTCAACGCCGACCGGGCGATCCGGATCCACACCGCGCTGGTCGAGAAGCTGGTCTTCGAGCTGTCGGTGTCGACGCGGGTGATGGGGGTGTCGGAGGAGCTGCGCGGCTCGCTGGCCCGGGACCGCCGCGCACTGCCCGCGGTGCACGACCGCTACATCCGGCTCAACGCGCACGAGCCGTACCGGCTCAAGCTGTCCTACGTCGCGGCCCGGCTGGAGAACACCCGCCGGCGGATCGCGGCCGGCGCCGCGCACGAGCCGGGCGTCGACTACCTGGGGTCGGCCGGCTACCTGGAGGACCTGCTGGTCGTCGACCGGTCGCTGCGCGGCCACCACGGAGCCCGGATCGCCGGCGGCACCCTGGCCCGGGCGATCCGCTCGGCCCGCGCGCTGGGCCTGCACCTGGTCGAGATGGATGTGCGCGAGCACTCGCAGAAGCACCACGACGCGCTCGGCGCGGTGTTCGACGGGCTCGGCGAGCTGGAGAAGCCCTACGCCGAGCTGACCCGCGACGAGCGCCGGGAGCTGCTCTCGGCGGAGCTGCGCAGCAAGCGGCCGCTGTTCCGCCGCCACTACGGCGTGCCCGAGGCCGCCGCGCCGGTGCTGGACCTGTTCGACACGGTGCACGCGCTGCAGCACGAGTTCGGCGACGAGGTCGTGCGGACCTACATCGTCTCGATGGCCCGCGACGTCGACGACCTGCTCGCCGTCGCCGTGCTGGCCCGCGAGGCGTACATGGTCGAGATCGGCGACGACCCGCGCTCCTCGATCGACCTCGTGCCGCTGTTCGAGACCGTGGAGGAGCTGTCCCGGGCCGGGGAGCTGCTGGAGGGGCTGTTGTCGGACCCGGGGTACCGGCAGCAGGTCCGCAACCGCGGTGACCTGCAGGAGATCATGCTGGGGTACTCCGACTCCAACAAGGGCGCGGGGATCACCGCGTCGCAGTGGCAGATCCACCGGGCGCAGCGCCAGCTGCGCGACGTGGCCGCCGAGCACGGGGTGCGGCTGCGGCTGTTCCACGGTCGCGGCGGGTCGGTCGGGCGCGGTGGCGGCCCGGCCGGTGAGGCCATCGCGTCGGCCCCGTTCGGGTCGGTCGACGCCACGATGAAGCTCACCGAGCAGGGCGAGGTCATCTCCGACAAGTACTCGCTGCCCAGCCTGGCGCACGACAACCTGGAGATCCTGCTGGCGTCGATGCTGGACGCGTCGCTGCTGCACCAGGCGTCGCGCTGGCCGGCCGAGACCCTGAAGCGGTGGGACGAGGTCATGGACTGTGTGTCCGAGGCGGCCACCGCGACCTACCGGACGCTCGTCGACGACCCGGGCCTGCCGCTGTTCTTCACCGCGGCGACGCCGGTGGAGGAGCTGGGGCGGCTCAACGTCGGGTCGCGGCCGTCGAAGCGACCGGGGCAGGGCGAGCCGACGCTCGACGACCTGCGGGCGATCCCGTGGGTGTTCGGCTGGACGCAGACCCGGATGGTCGTGCCCGGCTGGTACGGCCTGGGCTCGGGGCTGAAGGCCGCCCGCGAGGCCGGCTACGCCGACGAGCTCGCCGAGATGCGGGAGTGGGCGTTCTTCCGGAACCTGATCGGCAACGTCGAGATGACGCTGGCGAAGACCGACCTGCGGATCGCGTCGAACTACGTCGCGACCCTGGTGGAGCCGGAGCAGCAGGGGCTGTTCGCGCAGATCCGGGCCGAGCACGAACTCACCCGCCGCGAGCTGCTCGCGGTGACCGGGGAGGACCAGCTGCTCGCCCGGCACCCGGTGCTGCGGGGCACGCTGTCGGTGCGCGACACCTACCTCGAGCCGCTGCACCACCTGCAGGTCGAGCTGCTCGCCCAGCGCCGGGCCGCGGGCGACGACCCGGATCCCGACCTGGAGCGCGCCCTGCTGCTGACGATCAACGGGATCGCGGCCGGGATGAAGAACACCGGCTGAGCCCCGGTACCGGGCCGGGCCGGACGCGGGACCGGACCCGGGGCGGCACCGCCTCGACGCCCGACCGGTACGTTCCGGACATGGAGCACGATCGGAACACACCCGGCCCGGAGGGCCCCGCGACCCGCCGGGTGGTCGCCTGGGTGCTGATCATCGCGCTGGCCGGGCTGCCGCTCAGCTACCTGGCCGGGACCGCGGGCCCGCAGATCGTCGGCGCGCTGGTGGTCGTCGCGCTGCTGGTCGGCGGCGTGGCGTTCTGGCTGCACCGCCGCACCCGCTGACCGGCCACCCGCCGGAACCGGTGCGCGTGCGGGCTGCTGGACTGCCCGGGTGCAGTACCGCCACGCCCCGGCCGCGAACCACGCGGCGCTCGACGCGGTGCTGGCGTCGGCGCCGGGCCGCCCGACCCTCCCGGTGCGACTGACCGTCGAGCTCGCCGGCCGCGCCCGCGTCCACCTGCCCGCCGACGCCCCGCTCACCGTGTGGGACCCGTGCTGCGGCGCCGGGGTGACACTCGCCGTGCTGGGCCTGCTCGTGCCCGGCCTCGCGCGGTTGGTGGGCACCGACGCCGACCCCGAGCCGCTCGACCTGGCCCGGCGCAACCTCGCCCTGCTCGACCCGGGCGGCCTCACCGCCCGCGCCGCGGACCTCGAGGCCCTCGCGGCCCGGCACGACAAGCCGTCCTACGCCGAGGCTGCGACCGCCGCCCGGACCCTGGTCCCGGCGGGTACCCCGGCCTGGTCGGTCACCCTCGCCGACGCCCGCGACACCGCCGCCGTCCGCAGCGCACTGGCCGGGGCGGGCCCGTACGGGACCGGCCCGGACCTGGTCCTGGCCGATCTGCCGCACGGGCACCGGACGACCTGGGCCGCCTCCCCCACCCGGCCCGGCGGCGCGGCCGGCACCCCGGCCCCCGACGCCGGGCCCGTCCGCGCCGCCGCCGACGACCAGGACCCCGGGGTCGAGTTCCTGCGCGCGGTCGCGACCGCGCTCCGCCCGGACGCCGTGGTCGTGGCCGTCGGGCGTGGGCGGACGGTGCCGCTGCCGGGCGGGGCCCGGCCCCTCGAACGGGTCCGCGTGGGGCACCGGGCCGCCGTCCTGGTGCGGGCGGGGGCGCTGCAGGAGGGCTGACCGGGCAGGGCTGCTCGCCACCCTCGCGCCGGGGCAGGGTCGATCGATCCCCGCCGGTGCCTCGCCCCGGCCTCTCGGTTCCGGGGAGGCCCGATCCCCGCAGAACCCTTCACGGGAGGAACTCTCTCCCGCAGAACAGGGGCATGCCGTCGGGGCGACGACGCGCCTCCGCGCCGGCAGGGACCGAGTGCACGGGCACCCCTCTTCTCCGGATTCGCTTACCGGGTAAGCGAATCCGGAGAACCAGCACCCTGCTGTGCCCCCGGGGCGGGCGAGGCCCAGGAGCTCCGATCTCCGGGCGAGCCGATTCCGGTCACACTGGGTCCCGGACCGACACGGACACCGACGCAGACACAGACACCGACACCGAGGACACGCCCGTGAGCACGATCGACCTGAACGCCGACCTCGGTGAGTCCTGGGGCCGGTGGACCCTCGGCGACGACGAGGCGATGCTCGGGCTCGTCACCTCGGCGAACGTCGCGTGCGGGTTCCACGCCGGGGATCCCTCGACGCTGCGGGTCACGACCACCGGGGCGGCCGGGGCGGAGGTCGTCGTCGGGGCGCAGGTGTCGTACCCGGACCTGCGCGGGTTCGGGCGCCGGTTCCTCGACATCGAGCCCGACGCGCTGACCGACGACGTGCTCTACCAGATCGGCGGCCTCGAGGCCCTGTGCCGGGCCGCGGGTACCCGGGTCCGCTACGTCAAGCCGCACGGCGCGCTCTACAACGCCACACGGACGCACACCGCGCAGGCACGCGCGGTGGTCCGGGCGGTGCGGGCGTACGACCCGTCGCTGCCGGTGCTCGGGCTGCCCGGGTCCGAGCTGCTCGCGGAGGCCGAGCGGGCCGGGCTGCGCGCGGTGGGCGAGTTCTTCGTCGACCGCGGCTACACCGGTGAGGGCGGGCTCGTGCCGCGCGGCGAACCGGGTGCACTGCTCGACGACCCCGCGGAGGCGGCCGAACGGCTGGTCCGCGTGGTCGGGACGGGGACGGTGCCCGCGGTCGACGGCAGCGACGTCGCGGTCCGTGCCGAGTCCGCCTGCCTGCACGGCGACTCCCCCGGCGCCGTCGCGACCGCCCGACGGGTCCGTGACGAGCTCGCCCGGGCCGGGATCACCGTCGCACCGTTCGTGTGAGCGATGATCGGGTCATGACGAACGACCCGCACGCCTGGCTCGAGGACGTCACCGGCACCGAGGCCCTGGAATGGGTGTCGCAGCGCAACGCCCGCACCGAGGCGCGGCTGACCGGCACCCCGCTGTTCGCCGAGCTGGAGTCGGGGATCCGCGAGGTCCTCGACTCCCGCGACCGGATCCCGTTCGTCACCGCCCGCGGCGGGCACTACTACAACTTCTGGACCGACGAGCAGCACCCGCGCGGCCTGTGGCGGCGCACCACGCCGGAGTCCTACCGCAGCGCCGACACCGAGTGGGAGGTGCTGCTCGACGTCGACGCGCTCAACGCCGCCGAGGGCGAGAACTGGGTCTGGCACGGTGCCCGGTTCCTGCGCCCGGACCTCGACCGCGCGCTGGTCGACCTGTCCCGCGGTGGCGCCGACGCCGACGTCACGCGCGAGTTCGACCTCCCGACCCGCAGCTTCGTCGACGGCGGATTCTCCCGGCCCGAGGCGAAGGGCGGGATGAGCTGGATCGACCGCGACACCGTCTACCTGTCCACCGACCTCGGCCCGGGCACCATGACCACGTCGGGCTACCCGCGCACGGTGCGGCGGCTGCGCCGCGGCGAGGCCCTGGAGTCCGCCGAGCTGGTCTACGCCGGCGAGGAGACCGACCTCAGCATCTCGGCGTTCCGCGACCACACCCCGGGCTTCGAGCGGGACTTCCTGCGGCGCGCGCTCGCCTTCTACGCCGACGAGCTGTACCTCATCGGCGCGAACGGGACCCTCACCAAGATCGACGTCCCGGACTCCGCGATGACCGACGTGCACCGCGAGTGGTGCACCGTCGAGCTGCGCGAGGACTGGGGCTCGTTCACCGCGGGCTCCCTGCTCGCCGCCCGTTTCGACGACGTCCTGGCCGGCACCCCCTCGTGGGAGGTGCTGTTCGAGCCCACCGACTCCTCCTCGCTCGCCGGGTACGCCTGGACCCGCCACCACCTCGTGCTCGACGTGCTGGAACACGTCGTCGACCGGCTCGTCGTGCTCACCCCGGGCGAGCAGGGCTGGACCCGCGCGCCGTTCACCGGGGCACCGGAGTTCGGCAGCGTCACCGTCGCCGCGGTCGACGCCGACGAGAGCGACGACGTCTGGCTGATCGTCACCGACTACCTGACCCCGTCGACGCTGTCGATCGCGACGGTCGGCGAACAGCCCCGTCCGCTGCGCAGCGCGCCCGCGTTCTTCGACGCGTCCCGCCACGTCATCGAGCAGCACTTCGTGACCAGCGACGACGGCACCCGGGTCCCGTACTTCCTGGTCCGGCGCGACGACCTGCCCTTCGACGGCTCCGCCCCCACCCTGCTCTACGGCTACGGCGGCTTCGAGATCCCCATGACCCCCGGCTACTCTGGTGGCACGGGCCGGTCCTGGCTGGAGCGCGGCGGGGTGTACGCGGTCGCGAACCTGCGCGGCGGCGGCGAGTACGGGCCGCGCTGGCACCGGGCGGCGCTGCGCGAGAAGCGGCCGCGGGCCTACGAGGACATGGCCGCCGTCGCCCGGAACCTGATCGACCGCGGCGTCACCTCGCGGGCTCACCTCGCCGTGCAGGGCGGCAGCAACGGCGGCCTGATGGCCGGGAACATGCTGGTCCGCTACCCGGAGCTGTTCGGCGCGGTGGTCATCCAGGTGCCGCTGCTGGACATGAAGCGCTACAGCCACCTGCTCGCCGGCGCCTCCTGGATGGCCGAGTACGGCGACCCGGACACCGACGACTGGGAGTTCATCCGGACGTTCTCGCCGTACCACCTGATCGACGACGCGGCCGACTACCCGCCGACGATCCTGCTGACCTCCACCCGCGACGACCGGGTGCACCCCGGCCACGCCCGCAAGTTCACCGCCGCGCTGGAGGCCGCCGGCCACGACGTGACCTACTACGAGAACATCGAGGGCGGGCACGGCGGCGCCGCGGACAACGCGCAGGCCGCCAGGATGGCCGCACTGGCCTACGGATTCCTGTGGGAGAAGCTGGCATGAGCGACGTCGTGATCAGGGTGCGGGGCGAGCACGAGCGGCAGGTGCCCGCCGAGCGCGGCACCGCGCTCGTCGTCGTCCGGGCGCAGGGCCCCGAGGCCGCCCCGGTGCGGGCGGAGGTCGAGCGCGGCACCGCGGCGCTCGTCGCCGACGTGCGCGGCCTGCACGACCCCGACGCCGGGCCGGTCCGGCGCTACGTCGTCGACCAGGCCCGCAGCTGGGTCGAGCAGCCCTCCTTCGAGGGGCGCCCGCAGCCGCCGGTGCACCACGCGTCGGTGTCGGTGTTGGTGGAGTTCGACGACGTCGCCCGGCTCGGCGCGTGGCTGTCCGGTGTGGACCGGTTCACCGGTGCGCAAGTCCAGGGGATCACCTGGGACCTGGCCCGCGACCACCGCCGCGAGGTCGAGCGCGCGGCCCGGCAGGACGCGCTGCGCCAGGCCGTCGAACGCGCCCAGGACTACGCCGACGCCCTGGACCTGGGCACCGTCGCCCCGCGCTCGGTCGCCGACACCGGGATGCTCGGCGGCCGGGCGGTCGCGATGAGCGCGCGGGCCGTCGGCGCGCCCGGCAGCTGGGGCGCCGAGTCCGCCGACGGCGGGCTCGGGACGCTGCTCGCCCCGGACGACATCACCGTCCGGGCCGAGGTGGAGGCCGAGTTCGTGGTCCGGCCGGGCTGCTGACGCCCGGGGCGGGCTCAGCCCTCCCGGGCGGCGATGTCGCCGTGCTCGGTGCGCAGCTCCCGCTTGAGGATCTTGCCGCTGGGGTTCTTGGGGAGGGCGTCGGCGAACACGACGTACTTGGGCCGCTTGTAGCCGGCGAGCTTGTCCCTCGCGTGCGCGTCGACCTGCTCGCGGGTCAGCGTCACCCCCTGCTTCGGGACGACGACCGCGGTGACGGCCTCGATCCAGTGCGGGTGGCTGACGCCGAACACGGCGACCTCGGCGACCCCGTCGAGCAGGTAGAGCGCCTCCTCCACCTCGCGGGAGGCCACGTTCTCCCCACCGGTCTTGATCATGTCCTTCTTGCGGTCGACGACGGACAGGTACCCGTCGGCCGTCATCACGCCCAGGTCGCCGGAGTGGAACCAGCCCCCGGCGAACGCCTCGGCGGTCTTCTCCTCGTTCTCGTAGTACCCCAGCGTCACGTGCGGGCTGCGGTGCACGATCTCGCCGACCTCACCCGGCGGGACCTCGTTCCCGGCGTCGTCGACGACGCGCGTCTCGACGTTCAGCGACGCCCGCCCGGCCGACCCGGCGTGGCTGAGCTGCTCGTCCGGACCCAGCAGGGTCGCCAGCGGCGAGGTCTCGGTCTGGCCGTAGAAGTTCCACAGCCGCACGTCGGGCAGTCGCCGGGACAGCTCCTGCAGCACCTCGACCGGCATGGCCGCGGCGCCGTAGTAGCCCTTGCGCAGGCTCGACAGGTCCCGGGTGTCGAAGTCCGGGTGGCGCAGCAGCGAGATCCACACCGTCGGCGGGCAGAAGAGCTTGGTGACCTTCTCCCGCTCGATGGTCTCCAACAGCCGGGCCGGGTCCGGCGACGGGAGGATAATGCTGGTCGCGCCCAGGTAGACGTCGACGGACAGGAAGCAGTCCAGCTGCGCGCAGTGGTAGAGCGGCAGCGAGTGCAGCTCGACGTCGTCGTGGGTCATCCCGCCGTCGACGACGCACGACACGTACTGGGTGATCAGCGACCGGCTCGGCAGCATGACGCCCTTGGGCCGCGACTCGGTGCCGGAGGTGTACATGAGGCGCAGCGGGTCGTCGTCGGCGACGTGCACGTCGGGCTCGCCGGGGTCGCCGTCGCCGTCGATCCAGGCGTCCAGGTCGGCCCAGTCGCCGGCCGGCGCCTGCCCGGACAGCCCGATCCGGGCCCGGACCGACGCCGGCTCCGACGACTGCGCGAGCGCCTTCTCCCCGGTGGCGGCCAGCGCGTCCTCGACGACGAACGCCGTCGCCCCGGAGTGATCGAGGATGAACGCGATCTCCTCGGCGTTCAGCATGAAGTTGATCGGCACGAGCACGACTCCGAGCCGCGCGGTGGCGTAGACGAGCACCGCGAACTGGCGGCAGTTGTGCGAGAGCAGCGCGAGCCGGTCGCCCTTGGCCAGCCCCTGCTCCGCCAGGGCGGCGGCGCACCGGTTCACCGCCGCGTCGAACTCGGCGAACGTCCAGCGGGTGTCGCCGTCGACGACCGCGGTCTTGCCCGGGTACCGGACGGCCGTGCGGTGCAGGAGGTCCCCGAGCGAGTGCCGTCGCACCCGCTGGATCGCCGCGGCGGTCTGCTCACTGAACCCGGTAGCGCCGTTGCCCATGGCGGCATCCTGCCCGAGGACACCCCGACAGTCACGTACGACTGTTCTCCCCGGATCCGACGGGCGCGGCGGTGTCCTGGGCGTGCTCGGCGGGCACGCAGACGCCGGTCGGCTCGTCCCGTCCGCGCAGCGTCACCGACTCCCCGGCCCGCCACCGCGCGGCCTCCGCACCGGCGGCGTCGACGGCCCGCGCGGACGCGACGACCATCCCCGGCACGGACTTCGCCAGCTCGGTGAGCCGGGCGGCCTCGTTCACCGGGTCGCCGATCACGGTGTACTCGTAGCGGCGCGGGTCCCCGATGTTGCCGGCCACGGCGTCACCCGCGGACACGCCGATCCCGGCCTCGACCTCGGGCATCTCCTCGGCCAGGCGGGCGCCCAGGCAGCGGGCGGCGCTCAGCGCGGCGCCGGGGGCGTCGTCGAGGTCGAGCGGGGCACCGAAGACCGCGAGCGCGGCGTCGCCCTCGAACTTGTTGATCCACCCGCCGGCCTGCTCGACGCACTCGACGACCACCCCGAAGAAGCGGTTCAGCACCGCCACGACCTCCTCGGGCGGGCGGCGGGCGGCCATCGCCGTCGAGCCGACGAGGTCGACGAACAGCACGGCGACCGGGCGCACCTCGCCGCCGAGCCGGATGCCGTCGCCGCGCGCCGAGGCCGCCTCGGCGACGTCGCGACCGACGTGGCGGCCGAACAGGTCGCGGATCCGCTCCCGCTCGCGCAGGCCCTCGACCATGCTGTTCGTCCCGGCCTGGAGCTGGCCGAGCTCGGTGTTGTCGTAGACGGGCAGGCTCACGTCGAGATCACCGTCCTGCACCCGGGCCAGCGCACGGCGCACGGCCAGCACGGGGTCGGCGATGGCGCGGGCGGCCCCGAGCGTCGTGATCAGCCCGACCCCGATCGCGGTGCCGCCCAGCGCGAGCATGGTGACCGCGAGCTGGGTGGGCGAGGAGTCGCCGAACACCAGCGCGACGAGCCCGGCCAGCATGATCCCGGAGATCGGGACCGCCGTGCCGAGCGCCCAGAACCCGACCGAGCGCAGCATGACCCCGGTGACCAGGCGACGCCGCTTCGGCGGCCGTCCGGACAGCACCCGGGCCGCGGCACGGCGCAGCATCCGCTCGACCAGCAGGTAGGACAGCGACGACGTGGTCACGCCGCCGATCAGCACGGTGGCGGTGACCGAGAAGCCCAGCCGGCCGGAGTAGCGCAGATTCAGGAAGCAGAACAGGACCGCGGCCACCATCCACAGCAGCGCGACCATCGACGAGATGCGGGCGGGCGCCCGCAGGACCAGCGCTCGCTCGTCGGCCTGCGGGTCGCGCGAGGAGCGGCGCAGGGTCAGCTTCCGGCGGCCGAACCAGATCCCGACCGGGACGGCGACGAGCAGGTAGATCCCGAGCACGACGAGGTTGACCAGCCGGATCTCGACGGCGTCGAGCAGCTGCTCGCGCGGCAGCACGAAGGCCGCGATGACCAGCACCACGGCCGCGCCGATGACGTTCGCCGACGCCACGACGAGGGCGAGCAGGGCCCGTACCGGCAGCCCGACGACCTGACGGCCCGGCCGCGTCGCGGGTCGCTGCGCATCCATGGGCCGGAGTCTAGGCCGATCGAGTGAGCCGGGCCGCCGGAGATCGGGACCGGTGGGTGGAGAGCCGATCTCCACCCGGGGTCGGTCTCCGGGTGGATCCGGGAGGGGGTCCGCGCGCGGGACCGTCGTCGGGACCGATCCGCCGTACTCCGGAGGCACCGATGACCCCGACCACCACACCGACGGCCACCCCGGCGGCCATCCCGGCGGCCACCGCCCCCGCGGGCCGCGGCGCCGTGCTGCGGCAGACCGTGGGCTCGCTGCTGGTGGACGCGGCGCTGCCCTACCTCGTCTACGTCGTGCTGACCGGGCAGGGCATGTCCGACGTCGTGGCGCTGGCCTGGTCCGCACTGCCGCCCGCGCTGAACGTGCTGGTGCAGGCGGTGCTGCACCGCAGGGTCAACCCGGTCGGGATGATCGTGCTGGTCACCATCGCGGCTGGTCTGGCGACGTCGCTGCTCAGCGGCGACGCCCGGTTCGCCGTGGCCCGCGACGCGATCCAGAGCGTCGCGTTCGGACTGCTGCTCGCCGGGTCGCTGGTGGTCGGGCGTCGGCCGCTGGTGTTCCACGTGTGCCGGTTCTTCGGCAGTGCCCAGCGCCCCGACCTGCCGGAGCTGATGGAGCGCCAGTGGGCGGCCAACCCGGTGTTCCGGCGGACGCTGCGCCGCGCGACGGGCGTCGCGGCGCTGGTGATGGCGCTGGACGCGGCGCTGCGGATCACCCTGGCCTACACGCTGGCCCCGGTGGTGGCGCTGCCGATCCTGTCGGTGCAGTCGATCGTGGTGTGGGCGGCGATGTCGGCGCTGCTGGTCGTCGGCGTCAAGCGGGCGGCGCGGGCGGGCCGGTGACCTCCAGCGGGTCTCGCAGCCGCTCCCGGTCGGCGCCGACGACGACCGGCACCCGGCTCGCGCCCGGGCCCGGCACCGCGGTCACGCCCGCAGCCCCGCGAGCCGCCCGGCCGCCTTCTCCAGCACGTCGTCGCGCTTGCAGAACGCGAACCGCACGAACGGCCGGTACGCCCGCGCCGCCTCGGGCGACGGGCAGAACACCGACACCGGGACGGCGGCGACCCCGCACAGCCCGGGCAGCTTCCAGGCCAGGTCGACGCCGTCGTCGAACCCGAGGGGGCGCGGGTCGGCGACCACGAAGTACGTCCCGCGCGGGGTGAGCACGTCGAACCCGGCCGCCCGCAGCCCTGCTGACAGCAGGTCCCGCTTGCGGGCCAGGTCCGCGGTGAGGCCGGTGTAGAAGTCGTCGCCCAAGGCCAGCGCGTGCGCGACGGCGGGCTGCAGCGGGGCGCCGCCGTGGAAGGTGAGGAACTGCTTGACCGCCCGCGGCGCGGCGACGAGCTCCGGCGGGCCGTGCACCCAGCCGACCTTCCAGCCGGTCACCGAGAACGTCTTGCCCGCCGAGGAGATCGTGAGGGTGCGGTCGGCGAGTCCGGGCAGCGACGCCATCGGCACGTGCCGGGCGTCGTCGAAGACCATGTGCTCGTACACCTCGTCGGTGACGACGACGGCGTCGTGCGCGACGGCGAGCTCCCCGACCCGGGTCAGCTGGTCGCGGGTGAGCACGGCGCCGGTCGGGTTGTGCGGGGTGTTGACCAGCACCACCCGGGTGCGGTCGGAGAACGCGCCGGCCAGCGCGTCGTCGTCGAAGCCGAAGTCGGGCGGGAGCAGCGGCACGGTCCGCAGCGTGGCGCCGGCCAGCGCGACGGCGGCGGCGTAGGAGTCGTAGGCGGGCTCGAAGGCGACGACCTCGTCACCGGGGCCGCAGAGCCCGAGCAGGGTCGCGGCGATCGCCTCGGTCGCCCCCGTGGTGACGACGACGTCGGCCGGGTCGACGTCGAGGCCGTACCAGCGCTGCTGGTGCGCGGCGACGGCCTCGCGCAGCGCGGGTACACCCGGGCCGGGCGGGTACTGGTTCAGGCCGCGCTCGGTGATGTTGGCGGCGGCGTCGGCGAGCAGGGAGGCCGGACCGTCGGTGTCCGGGAAGCCCTGGCCGAGGTTGATCGCACCGGTCTCGACCGCGAGGCGGGAGATCTCGGTGAAGATCGTCGAGGTGAACGGGCGCATGCGCTCGACCAGCATGGGCCCGACACTATCCGGGTGGGCGGGTGGCGCAGCTCCTGATCGAGGGTCTGCGCGAACCCGTGCCGGTCCGCGGACGCCGGTGGGTTCCACCGCGCCGGGACGAGCTCCTCCGCCCGACCTAGTCGAGTCCGCGGACGATGTGGGACTCGTCGTCGTGCTGCTCGTCGGTCTCGATCGAGATGTCCTCGTTCATCGCATGGCCTCCTCACGGATGTCGGATGACGAATGATGGACACAGAGGAAGACGTCCGTCATCGGGAAAACGTTGCTGTACCGGCCTGTGGACCGATCCAGAATCACCCGACCGGGTGAGCAGACCTGCCCACCCGGTCGGGGTCGTTCCTCGTCCATGCGCCCGGTCTACCCGCCGATGCGGCCGACCAGGTGGAGCTTGTGCGCGTCCTCGGCGCTGCGCAGGGCCAGTCCCCACGCCCCGCCTGCGGTCTGCTCGGTCACGAGCTCGACCTTCGCCGGGAGCAGCACCGGCTTGCGGAACACGACCTCGTAGGTGCAGGCGTCGGGGACCCGGCCCTCCAGCGCCGCGGCGGCGTGCGCCGCGGTCCACATGCCGTGCGCGATCGCCCGCGGGAAGCCCATCGCCTTCGCGGTGAGCGGATGCAGGTGGATCGGGTTCACGTCGCCGGAGACGGCCGCGTAGCGGCGCCCGATGTCGCCCGGGACCCGCCACAGCGCGTTCGCCGGACCGGTGGGCACCGGCGGCTCGGCGATGTCGGCCGTGCCGTCGCCGCCCACCGGGCCGTCCGGGGCCGTCGCCCCGCGGGCCAGGTAGGTGCTGCGGCCCTCCCAGACGGTCTCGCCGCCCGCGGAGACCTCGCCGATCAGATCCACCTGCGCGCCCTTGGGGTGGCGGGTGAACCGCTCGGCCCACACCCGGACGTCGAGCGTCTCGGTCGGGGTGATCGCCCGGTGCACGGTGATCCGGTTGGCGATGTGCACCAGTCCGGGCAGCGGCAGCGGGAACGACCGGCCGGCCATCAGCACGACCTGCAGCCCGAAGGTGAGCATGTGCGGGTAGGTCACCGGCAGGGCGTTGCCGACCCGGAACCCGCAGACCCGGGCGTAGTCGGCGAGGTGCCCCTGCTCGACGGTGACGCCGCGGCGGACCAGCTCGGTCGCGGGGAGCGACCGGCCGGAGGCGCCGGGCAGCGCCGCCCGGGCGGCCGCGGAGGCGTAGTACTGCCCCAGCGACGGCGGGCCGGGCAGCTCGGTGACCTTCCGGTCCTCGGCCACGGTCATCAGGCCCCCAGCATCGACTGGCCGCAGACGCGCACGACCTGCCCGTTGAGCCCGCCGGACTCGGCGCGGCCGAACCAGCCGATGGCCTCGGCGACGTCGACCGGCAGCCCGCCCTGCTTGAGCGAGTTGATCCGGCGGCCGCCCTCGCGGGTGGCGACGGGCATCGTCGCGGTCATGTCGGTCTCGATGAACCCGGGCGCGACGGCGTTGATCGTCGCACCACGCTCGGCGAACCGCGGGGCGAGCGCGCGGACCATCCCGATCACACCGGCCTTCGAGGCGGCGTAGTTGGTCTGGCCGCGGTTGCCCGCGATGCCCGACTGGGACGACACGCAGACCACGCGGCCGGCCTCGTGCAGCGGGGAGCCCTTCGCCAGCAGCGCCTCGTTGATCGTCAGCTGGGCGCCCAGGTTGACCGCGAGCACCGAGTTCCACCGGTCCTCGGTCATGTTCGCGAGCAGCTTGTCGCGGGTGATGCCCGCGTTGTGCACCACGATGTCGACGCCGTCGTGCCGGTCGGCGAGGTGCGAGAGCAGCCGGTCCGCCGCGTCCGACGCGGTGATGTCCAGCTGCAGCGCGGTGCCGCCGGTGCGGTTCGCGGTGCGGGCCAGGCCCTCGCCGGCCGCCGGGATGTCGACGGCGACGATCGTCGCGCCGTCGCGGGCGAGGGTGTCGGCGATGGCTGCGCCGATGCCCCGTGCCGCCCCGGTGACCACCGCGATGCGCCCGGCGAGCGGCTGCTCCTCGGCGCGCGGGTCGTCGACCTCGGCCGGCTCCCGCGGGGTCCCGACCGGGGCGGCGACGTGCGCGACCTGGCCGTCGACGTAGGCGGAGCGGGCCGACAGGAAGAACCGGACCGACGAGTCGATCGCCGCGGGGGTCACGTCGGAGGTCACGACGAGCAGGTTCGCCGTCGCGCCGAACCGCAGCTCCTTGCCGATCGAGCGGACCAGGCCGTCGAGCGACTGGGCGACGGCGGCCGCCTCGGCCCCGGACGCCTCGGCGGGCTCGGCGCCGATCAGCAGCACCCGGCCCGAGGGCCCGAGCCGCTTCACCGCGGGGGTGAGGATCTGCTGGGCGGCGGCGAGGTCGGCCAGGGTCCGCGCTCCCGACAGGTCGACGACGACGCCGTGCAGCCGGTCCTCGCCGACCGCCGTGAGCGCGGGGACACCCTGCTCCTCGACGAACGCGGTGACGGCCTCGGCGAAGCGCGACCCGCCGACCGACGCGACGAGCACCGGGCCGGCCAGCAGCGGGTCCCCGGGGCGGTGCCGGCGCAGCGTCGGCACCGTGGGCAGCCCCAGCTGCTTGGCGATGCCGGTGTTGGACAGGGTCGCGAGCAGGTCGCTCATGCCTTCTTCGCCTCCAGGATCGCGACGACGCCCTGGCCGCCCGCGGCGCAGATCGAGATCAGGCCGCGCTGGTCCTTCTTCTCCGTGTCGGCCTTCTCCCGCAGGAGCTTGGCCAGGGTGGCGACGATCCGCCCGCCGGTCGCGGCGAACGGGTGCCCCGCGGCGAGCGAGGAGCCCGCGACGTTGAGCTTCGCGTCGTCGACGGCGCCCAGCGGCGCGTCGAGGCCCAGGCGCGCCTTGCAGAAGCGCGGGTCCTCCCAGGCCTTGCGCTGCACGAGCACGACCGAGGCGAACGCCTCGTGGATCTCGTACAGGTCGAAGTCCTGCAGGGACAGACCGTTGCGCTCGAGCATCCGCGGGACGGCGAACACCGGCGCGGTGAGCAGCCCGTCCGGGCCGTGCACGTAGTCCACGGCCGAGGTCTCGGCGTCGACGACGTGGGCCAGCACCGGCAGCTTGTGCTCGGCGGCCCACTCGTCGGAGCCGAGCAGGACGAGCGCGGCGCCGTCGGTCAGCGGGGTCGAGTTGCCCGCCGTCATCGTGGCGTCCGGGCCCTTCCCGAAGACCGGCTTGAGCTTCGCGAGCTTCTCCACCGAGGAGTCCGCGCGCAGGTTGTTGTCGCGGGTCAGCTTCAGGTAGGGCGTGACGAGGTCGTCGAAGAAGCCGCGGTCGTAGGCGGCGGCCAGGTTGTGGTGGCTGCGCGCGGTCAGCTCGTCCTGCTCGGTGCGGCCGATGCCCCACTCCAGCGCGGTGCGCGCCGCGTGCTCGCCCATCGACAGGCCGGTGCGCGGCTCGGAGTTCTCCGGGATGTCCGGGACGATCTGGCCCGGCCGCAGCTGCCCGACCAGCTTGAGCCGGTCCACCGCCGTCTTCGCGGCGTTGAGCCTGACCAGCACGCGACGCAGGTCGTCGTTCAGCGCGATCGGGGCGTCGGACGCGGTGTCCACACCGCCGGCGACGCCGGACTCGATCTGGCCGAGCGCGATCTTGTTGGCGACGGCGATCGTCGCCTCCAGGCCGGTCCCGCAGGCCTGCTGCACGTCGTAGGCCGCGGTGGCGGGGTTCAGCCGGGAGCCGAGGACCGCCTCGCGGGTCAGGTTGAAGTCGCGGGAGTGCTTGAGCACGGCGCCGGCCACGACCTCACCCAGGCGCTCGCCGGCCAGCCCGAAGCGGGCCACCAGACCGTCGAGCGTCGTGGTGAGCATGTCGAGGTTCGAGGCGGAGGCGTAGGCACCGTTGGCCCGCGCGAACGGGATGCGGTTGCCGCCGATGACGGCGGCGCGCCGGGTGCTGGCTGGCATGGGGGTCGTCCCTCCTGGATCGGGTCCCGCCCCACCCGATCGGGTCGCCGCGCTGCACGCGGATCCGGGCGGGCGGAGCATCAGCTCGTGGTTCGTCGTTACCACGGGGTAGCCGGTACTCAAGGTACACGGTACTATGGGTTTCGTGAAGGCCGGACGGGACAGACGCGACAGCCGATGGGACGCCCACCGCGAGCAGCGGCGGGTGGCACTCGTCGGGTCCGCGATCGGGGCCATCCGCCGGCACGGCGCCGGCATCGGGATGGACGAGATCGCCGCGTCCGCCGGGACCAGCAAGACCGTGATCTACCGGCACTTCGGCGACCGGGCCGGCCTCTACACCGCGATCTGCGAGTCGGTGGCCGGCGTCCTGCTGACCGAGGTCCGGCGGGCCACCGCCGATGCCCTGTCCGACGCGGGCCGCGGGCCGCGGGCGGCCGTCGCGGCCGGCATCGACGCCTACCTCAGGCTGATCGAGATCGACCCGGAGCTGTACCGGTTCGTGGTACAGCGACCGCTGCTCACCCAGGGCACCACCCGGCGCGCCCCCACCGCCGACACCGGCCCTACCGAGACGAGCGACCCGGTCAACGACCTCGTGACCGTGATCGGCGACGAGGTGGCCGTGGTCATCGCCGGCAACCTCGGCACCGCGGCGGGGACCGGCACCGACCCGCGGGCCGCCGCCCGCATCTGGGGCCACGCGATCGTCGGCCTCGTCCGGGGGGCGGCCGACGACTGGCTCGCCCGCCCCGACGGCACCCCCCGCGAGCGGATCGCCGCCCATCTCACCGACCTGGCCTGGTCCGGACTGTCCGGCCTGGCATCGCACGTGCAGCAGGAGGTTCAGCCATGACCCGCAGCACCCTTCCGAGCCCCGACGCCGTCCCCGCCGAGGCGCTCCGCACCGTCGTCGACGGGCGCTGGGCCCGGGCCCGGCAGGAGACCCGCGAACAGCTGGCGGCCAACGCCGAGATGCGCGCGGACCCCGACCTGACCTCGGCGCAGTACCGCGAGTGGATCACCGACTCGCTGAAGTTCCTGACCTCCTCGGGCCGCCCGCACACCGGGTTCGACCCCTCGGTCGGCGGCCAGGGCGACGTCGGCGGGGTCGTCGCCGCGTTCGCGATGCTCGCCTACGGAGACCTGTCGCTACTGGTCAAGGCCGGTGTGCAGTGGGGACTGTTCGGCGGCGCGGTCCAGGTGCTCGGCACCGAGCGGCACCACGAGCAGTACCTCCGCAAGATCATCGACGGCGAGCTGCTCGGCTGCTTCGCGATGACCGAGACCGGGCACGGCTCGGACGTCCAGCACCTGCACACCACCGCGACCTACGACCGGGAGGCGGGCGAGTTCGTCGTCCACACCCCGTACCCGCAGGCCCGCAAGGAGTACATCGGCAACGCCGCGCGGGACGGCCGGATGGCGGTCGTGTTCGCCCAGCTGATCACCGGCGACGAGAAGCCCGGCGTGCACGCCTTCCTCGTGCCGCTGCGCGACAGCGACGGCAAGGCCCTGCCCGGCGTGCAGATCGGCGACGACGGCCGCAAGGCCGGCCTCAACGGCGTCGACAACGGACGGCTGGCCTTCGACCACGTCCGCATCCCGCGCGAGAACCTCCTCAACCGCTTCGCCGACGTCGCCCCGGACGGGACGTACTCGTCGTCGATCGAGAACGAGACGGCGCGGTTCTTCTCCATGCTCGGCACGCTGGTCCGCGGCCGCATCTCGGTGGCGGGCGGTGCCGGCGCGGCGACCGAGAAGGCGCTCACCCTGGCCGTGCGCTTCGGCGAGCGCCGTCGCCAGTTCGCCAACCCGGCGACCGGCAAGGAGATCGCCGTCCTCGACTACCTCGCCCACCAGCAGAAGCTGCTGCCCGCGCTGGCGACGACGTTCGCCCTGCACTTCACCCAGGACGACCTGGTCCAGCGGATGCACGACATCCAGGCCCCGGGCGCCGGACCGGTCGGCGCACGCGAGCAACGCACGCTGGAGCAGTCCGCCGCCGGGATCAAGGCGATCGCGACCTGGCACGCCACGCACACCATCCAGACCTGCCGGGAGGCCTGCGGCGGCGCGGGCTACCTGGAGGAGAACCTGCTGCCCGCCCTCAAGGCCGACACCGACGTGTTCACCACGTTCGAGGGCGACAACACGGTCCTGCTCCAGCTGCTGGCCAAGGAGCTGCTGTCGGACTACGGCCGCACGATCAAGAAGGGCAACCCGCTCGAGATCGCGCCGCTGCTCGGCCGTCAGCTCGCCGGGGTACTGGCCGAGCGGACCGGGGCCGCGTCGCTCACCCGGCGGCTCCCGTTCCGCGGGATCGACCTGACCGACCGCACGCGCCGCCGGGAGCTGCTGGCCGTCCGTCGCGAGGACACCCTGGCCGCCGCGATCCGCAACCTGGCCCCGGCCATGCGCACGGGCAACGACGAGTTCGCCGTCTTCAACTCCGCGCAGGATCTGCTGCTCACCGCGGCCCGCGCGCACGTGGACACGCTGGTGGAGGCGTCGTTCGCGGACAAGCTCGTGACCGTCGACGACCCGGCGGTGCGCGCACTGCTGGAGCGCGTCTACGACCTGCACGTGCTCACCGTGATCGACCGCGAGCGGGCCTGGTACCTGGAGACCGGCCGCCTCACCGCGGCCGAGTCCCGCTCGATCCGGCCGCTGGTCAACGGGCTGTGCACCGAGCTGCGTCCGCACGCCCGGACCCTGGTCGACGGCTTCGGCGTCCCGGACGAGTGGCTGGCCTGCCCGATGCTCGACGACGAGGCGTGGGCCCCGGCCCCCGGCCGTCCGGCCGAGCCGCTCACCGACCAGGTCGAGACGGGCTGACCCGGACCACACGTCCCGGCCACGACGGACGGCCGGCCCCGGAGATCCGGGGCCGGCCGTCCGTCGTCGGGCGTAGGTCAGGCCTCGAAGCCCAGGGCGTCGACGACCGCACCGATGGTCGACGACAGGTCGGCGACGGTGCCGTCGACGACCTCGGCGATCGGGGTGATCTCGGCGGCGTTGGCGGTACCGGTGAGACCCAGCATCACCAGCGGGGCGGCCACGGCCGCGGTGGCCAGACCGGCGATACGACGCTTGTCCATGGTGGTTCCTTCCTTCGGGGGAGCTTCCGTACGCCCCGAGGGTGGGAGACCGGAGCCTCCGATTTCCAGGTTCCGGCGGTACCTGTAACCGACCGCTTACATCGATACGTGTGCCGTCATCTGTCGGACACATCGGCGGAGACGGTGATCACCAGTAAAACCTGGACAACAAATATCCTGGATATGTAGTGTCCAGATCATGCGGATGGGACAGGGCGTCGAGTGGGCGCTGCACTGCTGCCTGAACCTGGCCTGGGTCGGCGACGCCGTCCCCGGCGCCCGGCTCGCCGGGTTCTACGACCTCCCGCCCGCGTACCTCAACAAGCAGCTCCAGGCCTTGGTCCGGGCCGGGGTGTGCGAGTCCGTGCCCGGCCCACGGGGCGGGTTCCGGCTCGCCCGGCCCGCGGACGAGGTGTCCCTGCTCGACGTCGTCGTCGCGGTCGAGGGACCGGAGGACGCGTTCCGCTGCACCTCGATCCTCGGTGCGGCGCCGGGCGGGGACCCGTCGCTCGACTACTCCGGCCACTGCGCGATCTCGCTGTCCATGCGCTCGGCCGAGCTCGCCTGGCGACGCGAGCTGGCCGGCCGCTCGCTCGCCGAGGTCGCCGCGGACGTCGTCCGCTCCGCCCCGGACGCACCGCAGCGCGTCCGGGCCGCACTCGCACCGTGATCGCACCACCCACGACACCGTCCACGAACGCCACCGACCCGAAGGGGACCGTCATGGAACCGCGCATCACCCGGCCCTACCGCCACGTCCCGGACGGCTACCGCGCCCTGACGGCGCTGGAGGCCTCCACCCGCGACGACGCCGTCCTCCCCCGCACCGTGCAGGAGCTCGTACGACTGCGGGCGTCGCAGATCAACGGCTGCGGCTTCTGCGTGGACATGCACTCGCACGACGCACTGGACTCCGGCGAGGCCGTCGAGCGCCTGTTCTCCGTGGCCGCCTGGCGAGAGGCCCCGTGGTTCACCCGCCAGGAGCGGGCCGCGCTGGCCCTCACCGAGGAGGTGACCCGGCTGGCCGACCGACCCGATGCCGTCCCGGACGCGGTGTGGGACGAGGCCGCCGCGGTGTTCGACGAGCGGGCCCTGACCCTGCTGGTCACCACGGTCGCGACGATCAACGCCTGGAACCGGATCAGCGTCGCCACCCGGCAGATCGCGGGAAGCCACCGGCGCGCTGCGGCCGCGGGACGTCCGTGACCTTCCCCGCGCAACGGCGGACCGGCTGGGCACGACGTCGCACGCTGGGGCAACATCGTTCCCGTGCCCCGTACGCGTGGGTGATCCGCCCCGTTCCGCCGTCGTCGTGTTCCAGATGAGGTGCCCGTGTCTCCCACCCCGGTCAACAGCGCCCCGATCCACCCCCCGGTCGACACCGAGGAGTCCGATCTGCGCGTCTCGGAGCGGAAGACCTCCGCCGCCGGGGCGAAGGCTGTTGCGATCTCCATGAAGCGCTCCCTCGCCGAACAGGGCGTGGTGAAGACCGCCAAGAACCTGCTCACGATGAACCAGGTCGACGGCTTCGACTGCATGAGCTGTGCCTGGCCGGACCCGGCCCCGGGCGAGCGGCACACCGCCGAGTTCTGCGAGAACGGCGCGAAGGCCGTGTCCTGGGAGGGCGACCGCCGCCGGGTCACCCCGGAGTTCTTCGCCGAGCACTCCATCGCCGACCTGCGTGACCGCAGCGCGCACTGGCTGGAGAGCCAGGGCAGGCTGACCCACCCGATGGTTCGCCGGGCCGGCGGCACGCACTACGAGCCCATCTCGTGGGACGACGCGTTCGACCTGGTCGGGACCCACCTGCGCGCCCTGTCGAGCCCGGACGAGGCGCTGTTCTACACCTCCGGCCGGGCCTCGAACGAGGCCGCGTTCGTCTACCAGCTGTTCGCCCGCGCCTACGGCACGAACAACCTGCCCGACTGCTCCAACATGTGCCACGAGTCGACCTCGGTCGGCCTGGCCGAGGCGATCGGCGTCGGCAAGGGGTCGGTCTCGCTGCAGGACCTGCACGACGCCGACCTGATCGTCATCTCCGGACAGAACCCGGGCACCAACCACCCGCGCATGCTGTCGGCGCTGGAGACGGCCAAGAAGAACGGCGCGCGGATCCTCGCGGTCAACCCGCTGCCCGAGGCCGGGCTGTTCAAGTTCGACAACCCGCAGACCCCGCGCGGCATGTCCGGCATCGGCACCCACCTGGCCGACGAGTTCCTGCAGATTCGCTCGGGCGGCGACCTCGCGCTGTGGCAGGCGTTCGGGCACCTGCTGCTCGCCGCCGAGGACCGCAACCCGGGCAGCGTGCTGGACCGCGACTTCATCGAGCGGCACACGAACGGCTTCGAGGCCTACGCCGCGCACGTGAAGGACCTGGACCGCGACGCCGTCGTCGCCGCGACCGGGCTCACCTGGGGCGAGATCGAGAAGGCCGCGGAGATGCTCGCGACCTCGAAGCGGATCGTGAACTGCTGGGCGATGGGCATCACCCAGCACCGCAACGCCGTCGCCACCATCAAGGAGATGGTGAACGTCGCCCTGCTCCAGGGCATGATCGGCAAGCCGGGCGCGGGCCTGTGCCCGGTCCGTGGCCACTCGAACGTGCAGGGCGACCGCACGATGGGCATCTGGGAGCGGGTCGCGGACAGCTTCCTCGACGCGATCCGCGACGAGTTCGGCTTCGAGCCGCCCCGCGAGCACGGCCACGACTCGGTCGCGGCCGTGCAGGCGATGGCCGACGGGCGGGCGAGCGTGTTCGTCGGCCTGGGCGGCAACTTCTCCCAGGCGATGTCGGACACCGGCGTCACCGAGCCGGCGCTGGAGCGCTGCGCGCTGACCGTCCAGATCTCGACCAAGCTGAACCGGTCGCACGTCGTCGCCGGGACCGACGCGCTGATCCTGCCCGCGCTGGGCCGCACCGAGAAGGACCTGACCGGCGGCCGGGCGCAGCGGGTCACCGTCGAGGACTCGATGTCGGCGGTGCACGCCTCGCACGGCCGCTCCGAGCCGGCCGGTGAGCTGCTGCGTTCCGAGGTCGACATCCTGTGCGGGATCGCGCGGGCCACCCTCGGCGCGGACCACCTCGTCCCGTGGGCCGAGTTCGCGGCCGACTACGACCGCATCCGCGACCGGATCGGCCGGGTCGTCCCGGGCTGTGAGGCCTACACCGAGAAGGTCGCCCGCTCCGGCGGGTTCACCCTCGCCCACCCGCCGCGGGACAGCCGCACCTTCCCGACGGCGTCGGGCAAGGCGGAGTTCACCGTCAGCCCGCTGGAGGTGCTGACGCTCCCCGAGGGCCGGCTGGTCCTGCAGAGCCTGCGCAGCCACGACCAGTTCAACACCACGATCTACGGCCTGGACGACCGCTACCGCGGCATCCACTCCGGCCGCCGGGTCGTGTTCATCTCCGACGCCGACCTGCGTGAGCTGGGCTTCGCCGACGGCGACCGGGTGAATCTGGTCAGCGAGTGGACCGACGGCAGCGAGCGGCGCGCGGACGACTTCCGGCTGGTGTCGTACTCGACGCCGAAGGGCTGCATCGCCGCGTACTACCCGGAGACGAACCCGCTGATCCCGCTCGAGTCGTACGCGGACGGCTCGCGCTGCCCGACCTCGAAGTGGGTGCAGGTCCGGCTGGAGCCCGCCACCCGGTGATCGACGTGTGAGCGCGCTCACCCGTCCGGTGATCTCCGGACGGAATCGGCGTCACCCCTCGTGAGGTTGCACCGTTCGGCCACACGAGGGGGACGTCCGAGTGACCACCACTGCAGTCACCGCGCCGAGCCGGCTACGGATCGCGCTGATCCTGGGCGCGCTGATCGCGCTCGGTCCACTGACGATCGACACCTACCTGCCCGCGCTGCCGGACGTCGGGCGCGACCTCGTCGCGTCCGAGCCGGTCGTGCAGCTGACGCTGACCGGCACACTCGCCGGTCTCGCGCTCGGCCAGCTGGTGATCGGCCCGCTGTCCGACGCCTACGGCCGTCGCAGGCTCCTGCTCGCCGGCACCGCCGTGCACGTGCTGGCCTCCGCGCTGGTCGCCCTCGCCCCGAGCATCGAGGTGCTGGCGGTGCTGCGGGCGCTGCAGGGCGTCGGCGCCGCGGCGGGCGCGGTGATCGGCCTCGCCGTGGTGCGCGACCTGTTCACCGGCCGGGCCGCGGCGACCATGCTGTCGCGGCTGATCCTGGTGATGGGTGCCTTCCCGGTGCTCGCCCCGACCCTCGGCGCCGCCCTGCTCAACTGGGTCTCCTGGCGGGGGGTCTTCCTGTTCCTGGCCGGCTACGGCCTCGTCATGCTGGCCGTGGTCACCTCGGGGCTGCCCGAGACCCTCCCCGTCTCCCGACGCCGGTCGGCCCGGTTCGGCCCCACCCTGCGGACCTATGGCGGGCTGCTGCGCGACCGGACCTTCGTCGGGCTGGTGCTCGTCGCCGGGCTCGCGATGGGCGCGCTGTTCAGCTACGTCTCCGGCGCCGCGTACGTCTACCAGCAGCAGTTCGGGATGGACCAGCAGACGTTCGGCATCGCCTTCGGCGCCGGCGCGATCTGGCTGGTCGTCGGCACCCAGCTCAACCCGGTGGTGCTGCGCCGCTTCGAGCCCCGCCAGGTGATGTCGACCGCCGTCGCCGCCGGGGTGCTCGTCGGGCTCGTGCTGGCCGTGCTCACCGCAACCGGCACCGGCGGCCTGCCCGCCGTGCTCGCCGGGGTGTGGGCACTGCTGCTGGCCTGTGGCTTCGTCCTGCCGAACGCGCCCGCGCTGGCCCTGGCCCGGCACGGCGAGTCCGCCGGGACGGCGTCGGCGCTGCTGGGGTCGCTGCAGTTCGGGATCGGCGCCGCGACCTCGCCCGTGGTCGGACTGCTCGGCAACGACGCGGCCGCGATGGGCACCGCCATGTTCGGCGCGATCGCGCTCGCCGGGATCGCGCTGGTCGCCGTCGCACGGCCGTGGACGCTGCCGGACCTGAACGACGAGCCCGAACTCGCGGCCGCATGAGGACCGCACGTTTGACCTGAAGTCAGCTTCACGTCATAGCGTCGCCCACCATGGACGCGAGCACCTGGACGGCACTGCGCAACGCGAGCACCGAGCCCGGCAGGCGCACCCGCCCGGCCGGGGAGACGGCCCACCGGATCCTGGCCTTCGCCCGGCCGCACCGGCGGCGGATCGCGGCGTTCCTCGCCGTGAGCACCGTCGCCGCGGTGCTGACGGTGGCGGTGCCGCTGCTGGCCGGGCGGGCCACCGACGCGGTGACCCGCGGCGAGCGGCTGTCGGTGCTCGCGGTGCTGGCCGGGCTGATGGCCGCCGTCGCACTGGTCGAGGCGGCGCTGTCGATGCTGACCCGCTGGTACTCGGCGAACCTCGGCGAGAGCCTGATCCACCAGCTCCGGACCACCGTGTTCGACCACGTGCAGCGGATGCCGGTCGCGTTCTTCACCCGCACCCGCACCGGCGCCCTGGTGTCGCGGCTGAACTCCGACGTGCTCGGGGCGCAGCGGGCGTTCTCCGACACCCTCGCCGGAGTGGTGTCCAACGTCGTCGTACTGGTGCTGACCCTCGCCGCGATGCTGGTGATCTCCTGGCCGGTGACCCTGCTGGTGACGCTGCTGCTGCCGGCGTTCCTGGTCCCGGCCCGGCTGATGGGGCGGCGGCTGGCCGCGCTGGAACGGGCGGCCGCGGACCACAACGCGGCGATGAGCACCCGGATGACCGAACGGTTCTCCGCGCCCGGCGCCACCCTGATCACGCTGTTCGGCCGCCCGGAGCGCGAGTCCGCGGAGTTCGCCGAGCGGGCCGACCGGGTCCGCGCGATCGGGGTGCGATCGGCGATGCTGCAGTGGACGTTCGTGACGGCGCTGACGCTCGCGTCGTCGCTGGCCGTCGCCGTCGTCTACGGGGTCGGGGGCGGGTTCGCGCTGGCCGGGGCGCTGTCGGCGGGGAACGTCGTGGCGCTCGCGCTGCTGCTGACCCGGCTCTACCAGCCGCTGACCGCGCTGGCCGGCGCCCGGATGGAGATCATGACGGTGCTGGTCAGCTTCGAGCGGGTGCTCGAGGTCCTCGACCTGGAGCCGATGATCGCCGACGCCCGGGGGGCGCGCCCGGTGCCCGACGGGCCGGTCGGCGTCGAGTTCGACCGGGTGTCGTTCGCCTACCCGACCGCCGAGCAGGTGTCGCTGGCGTCGCTGGAGGAGGTGGCGACGCTCGACACCCGCGGCGGGGAGCAGGTGCTGCACGAGGTGTCGTTCAGCGCCCCGCCCGGCGCCGTGGTGGCGGTCGTCGGGTCGTCGGGGGCCGGGAAGTCCACGGTCGCCCAGCTGCTCGCCCGGCTCTACGACGTCGGCGACGGCGCGGTCCGGATCGGCGAGGTGGACGTGCGCGAGCTGACGACCGCCTCGGTGCACCGCGCGGTCGGGTTCGTGACCCAGGACGGGCACCTGCTGCACGACACGGTTGCGGCGAACCTGCGGATCGGGGCACCGGAGGCTACGGACGCCGAGCTGTGGGCGGCGCTGCGCCGGGCCCGGCTCGACGGCCTGGTGGCGGCCCTGCCGGACGGGCTCGCGACCGTCGTCGGGGAGCGGGGGTACCGGCTGTCCGGCGGGGAGCGCCAGCGGATGACGATCGCGCGGGTGCTGCTGGCCCGGCCGCGGATCGTGGTCCTGGACGAGGCCACGGCCAGCCTGGACACCACCTCGGAGGCCGCGGTGCAGGCGGCGCTGGCCGAGGCGCTGGACGGGCGGACCGCACTCGTCATCGCACACCGGCTGTCCACCGTCCGCCACGCCGACGAGATCCTCGTGCTCGAACAGGGCCGGATCGTCGAGCGCGGGGACCACGCCGGGCTGCTGGCCCGGGGCGGGCGCTACGCCGAGCTGTGGGCCGGGGCCCCGGCCGCGGCCTAGCGGAAGTCCTCCGGCGACACCTCGTCGATGAACTCGCGGAACTCCTGCATCTGCTGCTCCGGCGGGACGTCCGCCGGGCCGGCGGTGGCCGCGCGGGCCTGCGCGGCGGCGCCGGTGGTGTCGTCGCCGTCGGGGGGCAGGACGTCGTCGACGGCCTGGCCGACCTCGTCGAGCACGTGCTCGGCCATCCCGATCGGCAGCCCCTCCCGGACGGCCAGCGACAACGCGTCCGACGGGCGCACGGCCAGCCGGGTGCCGCCGTCGAAGACCAGCTCGGCGGTGTAGACACCGTCGACGAGGTCGGAGATCTCGACCTGCTCCAGGGTCCGGCCCAGCGCCTCCACCACCGGGAGCAGCACGTCCTGGGTGAGCGGGGTGCCCTCGTCGTCGCGCGGGCCCACGGCGATGACCTCGGCCTGCGGCGGCCGCAGGAACACCGGCACGCAGCGGTCGCCGTCGGCCTCGCCGAGCAGCAGCACGGGCTGGCGTGACCGGGCATGCACGATCAGGCGAAGGACGTGCATCCTCCGAGTCATCCGCACAGTGTCCCCCGCGACGGCAGGTGACGGAAGTCTCAGAAAGAGACGGCCCTCAGCCCCGGGCGAGCCAGGGCATCGTCGTCGCCGCGACGGTCAGGAACTGCACGTTCGCCTCCGGCGGCAGCCCGGCCATGTAGACGACGGCGTCGGCGACGTGCCGGACGTCGAAGGTGGCCTCCGGGCGCACCGACCCGTCGGCCTGCCTCGCGCCGGTCGCGATGCCCGCGGTCATCTCGGTGGCGGCGTTGCCGATGTCGATCTGGCCGCAGGCGATGCCGAACCCGCGGCCGTCGAGCGAGAGCGACTTGGTCAGCCCGGTGATCGCGTGCTTGGTGGCGGTGTAGGGCGCGCTGCCCGGCCGGGGGACGTGCGCGGAGATCGACCCGTTGTTGATGATCCGCCCGCCCTGCGGGTCCTGGTGGCGCATCGCCGCGAACGCGGCGCGGGCGCAGAGGAACGAGCCGGTGAGGTTGACCGCGACGGCCGCGTTCCAGTCCTCGACGGAGATCTCGTCGACGGTGCCGCCCGCGCCGAACGTGCCGGCGTTGTTGACCAGCAGGTCGACCCGGCCCCAGCGCTCGTGCACCGCGGCGAACAGGGCGTCGACCGACCCGGGGTCGGTGACGTCGGTGGGGACGGTGAGCGTCCCGTCGCGTCCCGCCGCGGCCCTGGTCAGGGGCTCGCGTCGGCGCCCGGCCAGTGCGACCCGCCAGCCGGCGTCGAGCAGGCCGCGGGTCACCGCCTCGCCGATGCCCGACCCGGCCCCGGTCACCACCGCCACACCGCTCATGGGCCCACCCTGCCACGCGCCGTCCGTGACCCCGGACACAGAGCGTCACGCGGCTGGTCCCGTGCGGTGTCGGTATCCCGACAGCGCACACACGGGAGGAGAGCGACATGGACGCGACGGTGCTGGTGGTCGGAGCGGGGTACGCGGGGGTCGCGGCGGCGAACCGGATCGCGGCAGGCGGGGCGGCGGTCACGGTCGTCGACCCGCGGGAGGAGTTCGTCGAGCGGGTGCGGCTGCACCGGCTCGCCGCGGGCACCGGGGCGGCGACGGTCCCGCTGCGCGAGGTCCTGCACCGGCGGGTCCGCACCCGCGCGGCGCGGGTCACCCGGATCGGGGACGGCACGGCGACCCTCGACGACGGCGACGTGCTGCGGTTCGATCGGCTCGTGTACGCGGTCGGCAGCGGGGCGGGAACGGCCCCGGGCGGCGCGCTGCGGGTGGACACCCTGGAGAGCGCCCGCCGGGTGCACGACGCCGCCGCGGCCCTGCCCGACGGGGCGGTCGTCGCCGTCGTCGGGGCGGGGCTGACCGGGCTGGAGACGGCCACCGAGCTCGCCGCCGCCCGGCCCGGCCTGCGCGTGCGGCTGCTGTCGGCGGGCCCGGTCGCCGCGGAGCTGCCCGCCCGCAGCCGGGACCGGGTCCGCGCCCGGCTGGCCTCGCTGGGGGTGGAGGTCGGCGAGGGCGTCACGGTGACCGACCCGGCGACGCTCGGCGCCGGCCTGGTCGTGTGGACCACGACGCCCGCGGTCCCGGGGCTGGCCCGGGACTCCGGCCTGCCCGTCGACGACGACGGCCGCCTGCGCACCGACGCCACGCTCACCTGCACCGGCGACGCCCGGATCGTCGGCGCGGGCGACGCCGTCGCCGCCCCGCCGGAGGTCGGGCTGGTCCGCGCGAGCTGCCAGGCCGCCCTCCCGCTCGGGGTCGCCGCGGCGCGCACCGTGCTCGCGGGCCTGCGCGGACGCCCCGCACCGGCGGCCTCGGTGTCCTACGCCGCGCAGTGCCTGGCGCTCGGGCCGGACGCCGCGCTGATCCAGCTCGTGGACCGCCACGACGTGCCCCGGCCGGTCGCGGTCGGCGGCGGCGCGGCGGCCGTGGTGAAGGAGCAGGTGTGCCGCTACGCGCTGCGCCGGGCCCGGGGGCGGGTGGCCTGAGGTGGACCCGCTCGCCGAGTTCGACCGCCACCGCGGCCTGCTGTTCGCCGTCGCCTACGAGATCCTCGGCAGCGTCGCCGATGCCGAGGACGTGCTGCAGGACAGCTGGCTGCGCTGGTCGGCCACCGCGCACGACGAGGTGGGGAACCCGCGGGCGTACCTGGCGCGGGTGGTGTCGCGGCAGGCGCTGAACCGGCTGCGCACCGTCGCCCGGGCCCGGGAGACCTACCCCGGACCGTGGCTGCCCGACCCGCTGCCGACCGGCGACGACGGCGCCGCCGACCGCGCCCTGCGCACCGACGACGTCACCGTCGCGATGCTGCTCGTACTGGAGACCCTCGCCCCGGAGGAGCGTGCGGTGTTCGTGCTGCGGGAGGCCTTCGGCACCGGCTACGACGAGATCGCCGCCGCGACCGGGCGCCCGGTCGCCACGGTCCGGCAGATCGCGCACCGGGCGCGCGAGCACGTGCGGGCCCGCCGGCCGCGCTTCACCGTGCCCCCGGACCGGGCCCGGCGGGTGGCGGAGGCGTTCGTCGGGGCGGCGCTGGGCGGCGACGTCGCGGCGCTGACCGCGCTGCTGGCCCCCGAGGTCGTCTCGCTCGCCGACGGCGGCGGCGCGGTGTCGGCGGCCCGGCGCCCGATCCGCGGGCGGGGAAGGTCGCCCGGTTCCTCGTCGGGCTGGCGGCTCGGCCGCTGCCGGGCGCGCTGACCGGCGCCGCGGAGTTCAACGGGCTCCCCGCGGTGGTGGTGCGCGGGCCGGACGGCGTCGACAGCGTCGTGCTCATCGAGGTGTCCGAGGTGGACGGGGCCGACCTGGTCACCGCGGTCTACGCGGTGCGCAACCCGGAGAAGCTCGCCCACCTGTGAACACCCGGGCCCGGGGCGCCGGCCGGCGGCGCCTCGGGCTCTCTCCGGCCGTCTCGCGCGCACGCTAGAGAAGCGCAGACCACCCGAGCGAGCAGGCGCGCGTAGCACCCTCTAGCCCTGTCTCGGATCGTCCCGAGAGAAGCGCAGACGAGTACATCGATCGTCGATCCGATTCTGTAACGCCTTCTCGCACGAGCACTAGACACCGTCATACGACGGCATCGACACACGAGCATGCCGCCGCATACCGCCGTCTAGAACGGTCGCGAGAGATCCGGATACGGGACGATCGACCTGATGCGCTACTCCTCTCCCGGTGGCGTCGTCGCAGCGTAGCAGCCCTGTGTCGAACGTGTGTGCGAGGGCCCGGATCAGCTCCGGAAGGCGGCGAGGGCATCGGCCGTGCCCGCGAGCCCGTGCCGGCGCACCCGCCCGGCGGGCTCCCCGACGACCCGCGAGAAGGCCCGTGCGAACGCCGCCTCGGACCGGTAACCGAACCGGTGGGCCGCCTGCGCCACCGTCCCACTCCCCCCTGACAGGAACTCGGCGGCGGCGTGCATCCGCCACCGGGTCACGTAGCCCATCGCGGACTCGCCGACGAGCTCGGTGAACCGGGCGGAGAACGCCGACCGCGACATGGCCGCCGTCGCGGCGAGCGCGGCGACGGTCCAGTCCCGCTCCGGCTCGCGGTGCACCGCGGCGAGCGCGCGGCCGATCCGGTCGTCGGCGAGCGCGCCGAGCCAGCCGGTACGGGTGGCCGCGTCGGCCTGCAGCCGGCCGCGCACCGCCTGCAGGACCAGCACGTCGGCCAGCCGGGTGATCACCGCGTCGCTGCCGGGGCCGCCGTGCTCGACCTCCGCGGCCAGCAGCCGCAGCGTGTCCTGCACCCGGTCCCCGATCGGCGACGGCTCGACCCGGACGAGGTCGGGCAGGCTCGCGACGAGGTCGCCCGCGGCGGGGTGGGAGAACCGGACCGCGCCGCACACCATCCGGGTCACCGGACCCTCGCCGCCGTGCCGGAGCAGGGCGTAGCGCCCGTCGAGCATCGGGTGCGGGATCGACCGGATGTCCGGGGCGGACACACCGGGCGCACTGCGCAGCGCGTGCCCGGTCCCCCGCGGCACGACGACGAGCTCGCCGGGGCGCAGCTCGCGGTCGGCTCCGTCCCCGGCCCCGTCCCGGCCGCCGGCTCCGTCGACGGTGAGCCGGCACCCGCCGGAGGTGACGACGTGGAACCAGAGGCAGCCCGGCGTCGGCGGCAGCGTCATCCCCCACGGCTCGCCGAGCTCGGAGCGGCAGTAGAAGACGCCGTCCATCCGCAGCACGTGCAGCGCCTCCCCGAGCGGGTCGGCGGCCGGGAACGGCGGCGCGGTGGACACGGCGCACAGCATGACAGTCCGTCCACAGCTCATCCCCATCTGTGGACGAATGAGCACCAGTTGTGGATCCACAGCCATTCTGCGTCCGGCCGATGGCGGTGATCGTGGACGGACACTGACGAGAGGGGTTCGACATGATCACCGTGCTGGGTGCGACCGGGAACGTGGGATCGCAGGTCGTCCGGGAGCTGACCGCGGCCGGGGTGGACGTCCGCGCCGTCGCGCGCCGCCCGGCCGTCGCCGCGCCGGGGGTGCGGCCGTGGCCCGGCGACCTGGGCGACCGGGCGTTCCTGCGCCGGGCGTTCGACGGCGCGGCCGCCGCGTTCGTACTGCTGCCGTTCGACGTCACCGGGCCCGACCACGCCGCCCACCAGGCCCGGCTCGGGGAGTCGGTCGTCGCCGCGCTGCGGGACGCGGCCGTGCCCCGGGTCGTCGCGCTGAGCTCGCTCGGGGCGGAGGTCCCGGGCGGCCCCGGTCTCGCCGCGACCGGGTACCTGGGCAGCCTGCACGACCAGGAGGCCCGGCTGGTGACGCTCGACGCGCACGTCACCCGGGTCCGGCCGGGCCTGTTCCTGGAGTCGTTCCTGTGGTCGGCCGACGCCATGCGGGCACACGGGGTGCATGCCGACTCGGTCGACCCGGACGTCGCGTTGCCGATGGTCGCCACCCGCGACGTCGGCCGGGCCGCCGCCGCGGCGCTGCTCGACCCGGACGCACCGGACGTCGTGGAGGTGCAGGGCGCGGCGGACCGGACGGTGCCCGACGTCGTCGCCGCGCTCGGGCCCGCGCTGGGCCTGCCGGACCTGGCCTACGTGCGTGTCCCGGACGGGGAGATGGAGGGGCTGCTGCGCGAGGCCGGACTGTCCGCCGACGGGGCGCGGCTGCACGTCGCGATGAACCGGGCGTTCAACGAGGGGCGGGTCCGGGCGCACGGCCCGCGGGGCGCCGCCGACGGCGTGCTGACCGTCGAGGAGTGGGCGGCGGGGGTGGCGGGATGACCGGCCTCCTCGACGGAGCCACTCTCACCGGGGCGGGCCTGCTCGGCGGGGTCTACCTGGCGTTCTCGGTCGCGGCGCTCCCCGCCCTGCGTCGTCGCCCCGCCGCGGAGGCGGTCGCGGTGATGCGCGGGGTGAACCGGGTGATCGTGAACCCGGTGTTCGGGACACTGTTCGCCGGCACCGCACTGCTCGCCGGCGCGGTGACGGTGGCCGGGGCGCTCGGCGGGCAGCCGCTGCGGATCGCGGGCGGGGTCGCGGTGCTGGCCGGCTTCGCCGTGACCGCCGCGGTGAACATCCCGCTCAACAACGCCCTGGAGCGCGACGGCGACTGGGCCGCGTTCGCTCCGCGGTGGAGCGTCGCGAACCACCTCCGGGGGGCGTTCTCGGCACTCGGCGTGGTCCTGCTGCTGCTCTGAGTCGAACGTGTGTGCGACATCTCGGGGACCCGCCTGGCGCCTGCCGGGGCGGGCGGGGCACGCTGGTCGCCGCGCCCGCTCCCCCGGGTGCGGACCGGCCGTCGCCCGCGACGGCTCCGCAGCGACGACCGGGGGAGCATGAACACCCACGAACGACGGCGGCTGGCCGCCCTGCGCACCGACCGCGAGACGGTGCTCGCCGCCGCGGCCGCGCTGCGGCACGAGGCCGTGCAGGCGCGCTACGCCGGGCTCAGCCGCCCCGAGATCGCGTTCGGGCTGGCCTCGGTGCTGGAGATGCTGGCGATGCGGATCGCCGACCAGCCCCCGGACGTCCGCGCGCACGTGGTGCGGATCGCCCGGGAGATGGCCGGCGACACGATGGACTCACCGACGATCCGGCGTACTCGTCGTCGGTGATCCACCGGAGTTGTCCACAGGTGTGTGCACAGCTGGGGACGGATCGAACCGGTGTTCGACCGGGGCCTAGCGGACGCCCTCCATCAGGACCTTCAGCTTCGGCACGAGCACGAGCACCACGATGCCGACGACGATCGCAGCGGCCCCGGTGATGCCGAAGTACGCGGCTTCGTTCTCCTCGCTGTAGAAGTCGGCCAGGACTCCGGCGAGCACCGATCCCATCGAGACCGACAGGAAGAACAGGGCCACCATCTGGGTGCGGAACGCGGCCGGAGCCAGCTTCGTCGACAGCGATTGACCGACTGGAGAGGTGAAGAGCTCTCCGATGCAGAACACCAGCAGGATCCCGGCGACGGCCAGCATCGGGGTGCCGTTGGCCCCGGTACCGGCCAGTGGCACGAACAACAGGAAGCCGACACCGATGATGATCGTGCCGAGCGCCATCTTCGCCGGCGACGCCGGCTGACGCGGGCCGAGCTTGGTCCACACCGCGGCGAACACTCCGGCCAGCAGCACGACGAACAGTGGTTCGATCGCCTGGACGGAGCCGGCCGGGATCTCGAACAGACCGAATACCGAGCGGTTCAGTCGTTCGTCCGCGTAGATCGTCAGTACGGTGAAGATCTGCTGGAAGATCGCCCAGAAGACAGCGCTGGCGATCCACATCGGCAGGAAGGCCAGCACACGGCGGCGCTCGACCCGGTTCACCCTGGAGCTGGTCAGCATCACGGAGAAGTAGGCGATCGTGGCGACCGCGACGACCCCGGTGACGATGTAGTCCAGGCGACCCGCCGTGATCACCCCGGTGACCGTGAGGACCAGCAGCACGACGACGACGGCCGCGCCGATCAGCCCGGCGCGGGTCCGCTGCGAGGCCGGGAGCGGGTTGGGCGGGAGCTTGCCCTCCGCCGGAAGGCTCCGGCGGAAGAACGCGTACTGGGCCAGACCGATCGCCATGCCGAGCGCGGCGAGACCGAACCCGATGTGGAAGCTCTCCGCCCGGGTCTGCACGACCGGGGTGAGGATCTGTCCGAGCAGAGCGCCGATGTTGACGTCCAGATAGAAGATCGAGAACCCGGCGTCGCGGCGGTCGTCACCCTCGCCGTAGAGCATCGCGACGATCGTCGACGCGTTCGCCTTGATCCCGCCGCTGCCGAGCGCGACGAGGACGAGACCACAGGCCAGCCCTGCTCCGCCCGGCAGGAGCGCCAGCGCGATGTGCCCGGCCATGACCGCCACCGCGCTGCCGAAGAGGACATGCTCCGGACCGAACAGCCGATCGCCGAGCCACGCGGCGAGGATCGTCGAGAGGTAGACGGTTCCGCCGTAGGCTCCGAGACTCCGGCCGCGACTCCCTGGTCGTAGCCGAGGCCACCGGCGGTGACCTCGTAGTACATGTAGTACAGCAGGATCGCCTGCATGCCGTAGAAGGAGAACCGCTCGAACATCTCGACGCCGAAGAGCGTCGCGAGCTGAACGGGGTGACCGAGAAAGGTCCTCTCCCGGCGCTGAGGGTTGGTGGTGGTGTCGGACACCCGCCCGGTCTACCCTCGGAGTTTCATCAGGTAAAGATCGAACACCCGACTGATGCCTCACAGCCACCCGAGGTCCCCTACCACCGCCGCGGGTACGCCGCCGGCGAGCTACCCGGTCATGGCACAGCCTTGCACGGCATGCAGACCGTGATCGGCTTCGTGCAACAGCCGTCGACTGTTGCGGCGCAGCCCGCGATGCACGCCGCACAGGCGATATAGCCTGCTTTTCCTTTTGCATTCTTGCACGAGGCACAGCTGGCGCACCCCGCACACACCTTGAGGTCGATCGCACCACACCCGGGCCCGTCGTACATCGTTGTCGTACTACACGTTCCACACTTTCCCTGCACTTCTGCCGGATGCAGGTCAACGAGCCCAGCCCCGCTCACCGCCATCGCTTTCATCACGAGGACGTCATTGCCCTGCTTCTGCCACATCGCATAATCTCGATGCCCCGCACCCTGAACTCCTGAGAATTCTCGCGCTACTAGCACACGGGCGTCGTCCGCCGCGAGCGCAGTCACCGTCATCTCTCCACCGCCTCGGAGCCTATGACGTGCCCCCTGCACCGCCACGGGCTGAAAGGTGAACGAGTCCATTCCAGCGCGCGTCATCAGCAGTCGGAAGTCGGAATCGACCGCGAGGCGATCCATTGCACCGGAGAGGTAGCCGGACGGGAGATCGTGGTATCCGGCGGATTGCAGTGCGGTGGTGCCGGCTGCAAGTCGGCGAACAGGAGCACCCGCCGTCGAGTTGATCAGTCTCGGCGAGGCCACGGCCGTCACCGCTACCGCTCCGCCTACACAGGCGGCCCTGAGGAAGCCTGCTCTGGACAGGCTGGCCTGATCAGAGCGGCGACTCGTTCGCTCACCGAGGGCAAGAACAACTCGCCCGGCACGACGAAATCCAAGAAGACGAGTCAGAGTCGCCGCCATCCCGGCGCCGATATGACACCGAACCCCTTCTTCATCGACCTGGATGAGAGTCGGTCTCCATGGGGGATTCTTGCCGTAGAACGCGCTTCGCAGGTCCTTGACCATCGGATCCGCGAGCGGCACGACTTCGATCTCTGACGCAATCTCGTTCGAGACTACTTCACTGATCCTGGCGCAGCGACCGCACGACGAGTCAAATGCAAGGAAGAAATGGACGGGAGCCATGGCAACCACTTTCACCTCGACGACGACTCGCCCCCGACGCTAGGGGCCCACCATGTCGACCCGCAATCACGAGACCCGCTGGGACACCATAGAATGAATCTGTGTCTTTCTATTGAATGACATCGATGTCACCGTGGATGGACCGACAGGATCCCGTCCGCATGCTGGTCAGCGGATCACCTGAGCTCCGCCGGTCCCTCCTCCGGGACCATCCCGACCCGGTCGGCGACCGCGGCCATCACGTCCTGGACGGCGACGGTGTCGGCCAGCGGCATGACCGGGCTCTCCGTCTCTCCCGCCGCGACCCGGCGGGTCACCTCCTCGATCTCGTGCGCGTAGCCGCGCCCGGTGGCCGGCAGCACGATCTCCTCGGGGTCGGCGCCGTGCCGGTGCACCACGATCCGGTCCGGGTGGTGGAAGCGCGGCGGCACCTCGATCCAGCCCTCGGTGCCGATCACCCGGGCCGAGCCGGGCATCGCGCACTGCAGGCTGACCTGCAGTGCGGCGCTGCGGCCGTCGGGCCAACCGAGCAGGATGGACTCCTCCAGGTCCACACCGGACGGCGTCAGCGCACCGCTCGCGGCGACCGTGACCGGGCTGCCGAGCAGCATCTGGGCGAACGAGACCACGTAGACGCCGAGGTCGAACAGGGCGCCGCCGCCGAGCTCCGGGGAGAAGAAGCGGTCGTCGTCCGCGGTGCGGTTGCGCACGCCGAGGTCGGCCTGCACCGAGCGGACCTCCCCGATCGCGCCCTCGGCGACGAGCTCGCGCAGCCGGACGACGGCCGGGAAGAACCGCGTCCACATCGCCTCCATCACGAACACGCCGCGGTTGCGGGCGGCCGCGGCGATCTCGCGGGTCGCGACGGAGCTGACGGTGAACGCCTTCTCGATCATCAGGGCCTTGCCCGCCTCGATCGCGGCCAGCGCGATCGCGCGGTGCTGCGGGTGCGGGGTGGCGACGTAGAGGACGTCGACGTCCGGGTCGTCGAGGATCGCGCGGTAGCCGGTGTGCACCCGGTCGACGCCGTGCCGGCGGGCGAAGTCGGCACCGCGTTCCGCGGAACGCGACGCGACGGCGACGAGCTCGGCGCCGGGCACGTGCGCGAAGTCCGGTGCGACGGCGTCGGCGATGCGGCCGGGCCCGATGATTCCCCACTTCACGGTCATGCCCCGATCCTGCCCGGAGCCCGGCCGAAGTTCCCGGCGCACGACCGATGAGTCCGGTCACCGGCCACGGTCCACCCCTCCGAACGGCACCGGGACCCCGGCGCCACCGTCCACAGGAGCCCCCGATGCCGAACATGATCTTCGTGAACCTGCCGGTCAGCGACCTGGACGCCGCGAAGGCGTTCTACTCCGCGCTCGGCTTCACCCTGAACGAGCAGTTCTCCGACGAGCGCACCGCCTCGTTCGTCGTCAGCGACGCCATCGTGGTCATGGTGATGGCGCAGGACCGGTTCCGGGAGTTCACCGAGCAGCCCGGTGTCGCCGACCCGCGGACCGCCCGCGAGGTCATCAACGCCTTCGGCGTCGAGAGCCGCGACGACGTCGACCGGCTGATCGACGCCGGTCTGGCCGCGGGCGGGGCGCTGTCCGGCAAGACCGAGGACCACGGCTTCATGTACGGCCGCGGCATCGACGACCCGGACGGCCACCACCTCGAGTTCGTGTGGATGGACCCGTCGGCCGTCGCCGGGGAGTGATCCCCGCCCGGTCCGTCACCGCCGTCCGAGGGGTACGGCGACGGACCGGGCCGACCGGCGCCGGCCCGGTCGGACGGCGCACGATCCGGCGGCGCACCGGCCGGGCAGCGCAGCGGCGGCGGGCGGCGCGGGTTCAGACGGCGCGCAGCGGGCGCACCTTGCGGACCAGCCCGTCGATGGCGAGCGCGTAGCCGTCGACGCCGAACCCGACGACGATCCCGGCCGCCACCGGCGAGACGAACGAGTGGTGCCGGAAGGTCTCGCGGCCGTGCACGTTGGAGATGTGCACCTCGACCGTGGGGAGCTCGGCGCCCTCGATCGCGTCGTGCAGCGCGACCGAGGTGTGGGTGTAGGCGGCGGCGTTGAGGACCAGGCCGACCGCGTCGCCGCGCTTCACCGCGGTGCCGGCCTCGTGGATCCAGTCGACGAGGACGCCCTCGTGGTTGGTCTGGCGGAAGTCCAGCTCGAGGTGGTGCGCGGCGGCCGACTCCCGGCACAGCGCCTCGACGTCGGTGAGCACGGTGGTCCCGTACACCTCCGGCTTGCGGGTCCCGAGCAGGTTGAGGTTCGGGCCGTTGAACACGAAGACGGTGGTCACGCCCGCGATCCTCTCAGCCGCGCCAGCCGGGGCGGACCAGGCCCGACTCGTAGGCCAGCACGACCAGCTGCGCGCGGTCCCGGGCGCCGAGCTTGGTCATCGTGCGGCTGACGTGGGTCTTCGCCGTCGTCGGGCTCATGTGCAGGCGGGCGGCGATCTCGTCGTTGGACAGCCCGGCCGCGACCTCCGCGAGGACCTCCCGCTCGCGGTCGGTGAGCTCGCCGAGCCGGACCGCGCCGTCGGGGCCGCCCCGGGAGCGCGCCGCGAACTCGGCGATCAGGGTGCGGGTGACCGCCGGGGCGAGCAGGGCCTCCCCGCCGTGGACGACCCGGATGGCGTGGATGAGGTCGGCCGGTTCGGAGTCCTTGACCAGGAATCCGCTGGCGCCGCCACGGATCGCGTCGAAGACGTAGGAGTCGTCGGTGAAGGTGGTCAGGACGACCACCCGGGTGCCGGCGAGCTCCGCGTCGTCGGTGATCTCCCGGGTCGCGGTGATGCCGTCGGTGCCGGGCATGCGGATGTCCATGAGGACGACGTCCGGGTGGTGCTCGCGGGCCGCGGTGACGGCCTGTGCGCCGTCGGCGGCCTCGGCGACCACGTCCAGGTCGGGCTGGGAGCCGAGCAGGGCGCGGAACCCGGAGCGGACGAGCGCCTGGTCGTCGGCGAGCAGGACGCGGATCACCTGTCGGCTCCCGGGGTCGCGGGGCGGTCGGGGACGTGGGCCCGCCCGGGGCGGTCGGTCGCCCCGGCGGCCCCGGCCCGTCCGGTCGGGTCGGCCGGAGCGGGTTCCGCGGGGGAACGCCCGGCCGGGGCGGAGCCCGGGGCGGCGGAGCCCTGGGCCGCAGGGTCCGGGGCAGCAGGGTCCGGGGCAGCGGGGTCCGGGGCAGCGGGGTCCGGGGCAGCGGGGTCCGGGGCAGCGGGGTCCGGGGCAGCGGGCTCCGGGGCAGCGGGCTCCGGGGCGGCGGGGTCCGCGGCGGCGGGGTCGGCCGGCGGCGCGGGCAGGTGGGCGCGCACCCGGAAGCCCCGCTCCGGGCCCGGCCCCGCCTCCAGGGTCCCGCCGACCGAGCGCGCACGCTCGCGCATGCCGGTCAGCCCCGTGCCGTCCACCGCGCCGGGCGCCGGGCCGGCACCGTCGTCGTCGACGGTCAGGTCCAGCGCGTCGTCGCCGAACCGCAGGGTGACCATCGCGCCACCGGCCCCGGCGTGCCGACGCGTGTTGGTCAGCGACTCCTGCACGATCCGGTACGCCGCCAGGTCGACCCCGGTCGGCAGCGGTCGCGGGGTCCCCTCGGCGCCGCGGCGCACCGGCAGCCCCGCGGCGCGCACCTCGTCGAGCAGCGCGTCGAGCCGGTCCAGGCCGGGGGTGGGCGCCCGCGGGGCCTGCTCGTCGACCCCACGCAGCACGCCGAGGGTGGAGCGCATCTCGCGCAGCAGGTCGCGGCTGGCCCGCTTGATCTCGGTGAGCGCGGTGCGGGCCTGCTCCGGGTCGTCGTCCATCAGGTAGAGCGCGACCCCGGCCTGCACGTTGATCAGGGAGACGTGGTGGCCCAGCACGTCGTGCAGCTCCTGGGCGATGCGCAGCCGCTCGGCGTCGGCGCTGCGCCGACGCTCGGCCTCGGCGGCCCGCCGGGCCTGCGCCGTGCGCTCGCGCCGGACCCGCCAGAGGGCGCCGCCCGCGACGAGCGCCGCCAGCCAGGCCAGGACCGGCGCGGTCGCCGGCCACGGGATCGGCCGCCCGGTCACGAGCAGCCACCCGGTCAGCACGGCCGGCGCGACGGCCACCACCGCGAGCGCGCGGTGGTGGCGCCCGGCGGCGACCGCCGACACCAGCGCCACGGCGAACGCGAACCCGAGCGGCCCGATCGGCGGGTACCCCAGGCCCAGGTAGACGACGACCGCGGCTGCGCACACCGCGAGCGCCACGACCCGGTTCAGGTGCCGGAACAGCAGCGCGACCGGCCCCACCGCGAGCAGTGCGACGGCGAGCCCGTCGAGCGGGAGTGCCGTCGCGTCCGGGTCCGGGTACTGCGCGCTGCGGACGGCGTAGAACGCCGTCCCGCCCACGGTGAACAGGCCGACGACCAGCGCAGGGACGAGGATCCGCGCGATCCCGCCCCACCTCGGACGTCGGTCGGCGGGCACGCGGGACACCGTAGACCGGGGCACCGACAGCGGTCGTCGTCCGGACGGTGACCGGTGCCGTACACCCGCGGGAGTACACGGGCGGCCGCTCCTTCCCCGGGGGCGGCAGCGGGATCGGCGACCGCGGACGGACGCGCGCGACCCCCCGGCACCGCGACGCTGGCCGTCATGACAGCGACTCCGGACACCCGTCCCGCACCCGGACCGGCCACCGCCCCGGCACCGGCCGCACCGTCCCCCGTCACCCCGCCCCCGGCCGACGCGGTACCGGCCGCGACCGCGCCCACGGCGACGACCGCGGGCGGTCTCCCGCCCCGGTCCGACGCCGTGCTCGCCTCGGACGCCGAGCGCGAGCACGTCACCGCCCGGCTGCGGACGGCCGCCGCCGAGGGGCGCCTGACCCTCGCCGAGTCCGACGAGCGGCAGGCCGCCGCCTACGCCGCCCGCACCCGCGACGAGCTCGTCCCGCTGCTCGCCGGGCTGCCCCGCCCGCCGCGGCCGCGTCGCCCCCGGCGCGGTCCGCTCACCCCCCGCGCGCAGCGCAACCTGCGGATCCACGCCGGGGTGACCGTCGCCGTGCTGCTCCTGCTGGTCCTGGGCGCCGTGCTCGGCCCGGCGCCGCTGTTCGTCCCGATCGGGCCGGCGTTCTGGCTGGGCCTGATCCTGTTCGTGCACTCCCGGCGGGCCGAGCGCGAGGCGTCGCCGGACGAGGAGATGCCCGAGGAGCTGCGGTGACCGCCGTCGCCGAGCGGGCCGGACGGACCGCACCGCGGCGGCTCGCCCGGCGCCCGCGGGCCGCGTTGCGGACGGTGCACGTGCTGCTCGCGGTGGCCTGGACCGGCGCGTCGCTGGTGATGCTGGTGCTGCCCGTGGCGGTGCTGCTGCGGGGTGGCGACGCCGGGTTCGCCGTCGCGGTGATGGGCACCGTCGGGAACGGGATGATCCCGTTCCTCGCCGTCGGCACCGTCCTCAGCGGGGCGGCCCTCGGCCTCGGAACGGCGTGGGGGCTGTTCCGGTACCGCTGGGTCGTCGCGAAGACCGTGCTGGCGCCGGCGGTGATCGTCTCGTCGGTCGCGCTCACCACCGGGTGGGTCGACGCCGCCGCGGCCGGGGACCGGTCGGTCCTGCCGCTGCTGGTCGCGGCGTCGGTGCTGCACCAGGCGATGCTGCTGGGCGCGACGGTGCTGTCGGTGGAGAAGCCCGGCGGACGACTGTCCCGGCAGCGGTTGACAGGCAACCGAATGGTTGCATAATTGGCGGCGTGACCGACGTGGACGCCGTCTTCCGCGCACTCGCGGACCCGACGCGGCGGCGCATCCTCGACCGGTTGCACGAGCAGGGCGAGTCGACGCTCGGCGCGCTGTGCGAGGGGCTGGACATGAGCCGGCAGGCCGTGTCCAAGCACCTCGCGCAGCTGGAGGCGGCCGGGCTGGTGACCACGCTGCGTCGCGGCCGGGAGAAGCTCCACCACCTCGACCCGGTCCCCATCCAGGAGATCCACGACCGGTGGATCGGGAAGTTCGAGCGCAGCCGGGTGCAGGCGGTCACCGCCCTGCGCGCGGCGCTGGAGGAGCACGATGAGCAGTGAGCGCAGGTTCGTCTACACGACCTACATCCGCAGCACCGCCGAGCAGGTGTTCCGGGCGCTGACCACGCCCGCGTTCACCATGCAGTACTGGGGCGGCGCGGAGCTGACCTCGGACTGGCGGGTGGGCAGCCCGCTGGAGGCGGTCCACCCCGACCGCGACGACTTCATCGGCGAGATCCTCGCCGTCGAGCCGCCGCACCGGTTGTCCTACACCTTCACCGGGCAGGCGGAACAGGCCGCGGGACGGCCGCCGACCGTCGTCGAGTTCACGCTCTCCCCGTTCGGCGAGGAGGCGGTGAAGCTGCAGGTCGTCCACACCGGTTTCACCGACGACGAGCAGGGCGCGCAGGACTCCCGCGACGTGGGCGAGGGCTGGCCCGCGATCCTGTCCGCGCTCAAGACGCTGCTGGAGACCGACCGGCCGCTGGCCTCCCCCGGTCACTTCGCGCCACGGACACCGGCGACGCCCGCCCGGTGAGTCCGCGCGCGGACCTGTCGCCCCGGTGGTCTCCGGGGCGAGGGGCCCGACGGCTCTCAGCGGCCGAACAGGCGTGCCCACCAGCCACGGCGGGACCCCGGCGCGGTCTCCGCGGTGGCGGGCGGCGGCGCGGCGGGCCGGGCGGCGGCCCGTCGCCGCTCCCGGGCCGCGTGCCAGCGCGCGACGACCTCGTCGGCGTCGAGCCTGCGGATCGGCACGCGCGGGCCCATCGGGTGGCGCATGTGGTCGACGACCCGGGAGTTGACCTCCTCGACGTGCTCACGCACGCGGCGCTCGTCGACGAAGCGGGTGACGGTCTCGTCGATCCGGTCCAGCTCCTTGCGCAGCTGGATCGACGGCGGCAGCATCGCGTCGCCCGGGACGCCCTCCCGCTCCAGGTAGCCGCGGATCCACCAGTTCTCGTCGACCGGGCCGATCCGTCCCGCCCCGGGCAACGGCTTGCCCTTGCCGGGCAGGTCGTCGAAGTCGCCCCGCTCGACGGCCTCCCGGATCGTCCGGTCGACCGGTGACTCGAACCGCGGGTCCACACCGTTCATGGCTGCACCACCCCGTCGCGAGGTTACCGGCGAGCGCCGTTTCCTGTCGGTGGTCGGGTGCACACTCCGCGCCATGACGACGACACCCGCGACCCCCACCACCGACCGTTCCCGCGCGCTGGACCTGGCGCGCCACTACCCCGGCCGGCGGGTGGGGCACGTCGCCGCGCAGCAGCGGAGGGCGGGGTTCCCCGACCGCAACTGGCGCCTCGGCGCCGACGGCGAGCAGCGCACCGCGCACCTGCTGACCGCGCTCACCGGGCGGACCCGCCGGGACCGGCTGCTCGGCAGGCCCCCGGCATGGCAGGTCCTGCACTCGGTCCCGCTCGACGGCGGCGCCGCCGACCTCGACCACGTCCTGATCGGGCCGCCCGGCATCTGCGTCGTCGACACCCGCCACCACCGCGGCCGCTCCCTGCTCCTCGACGGCGATCGGCTGGTCGTCGCGGGGACGGCCACGGACGCGGTGCCGCGGGCCCGGGCCGAGGCGCAGCGGGTCCGCGAGCTGCTGCTCCCCGGCTCGGGGCCGCCGCCGCGTCGACGCCGGTCCGCCCGGTGATCGCGCTGGTCGGGGCCCCGCTCCGGGTGCGCCGCTGGCCCGACGACGTCGTGGTCGCCACCGAGGGCGCGCTGGTGTACGCCCTGCGCGGGCTGACCCCGGTGCTCGGCCCGCGGGAGGTGGAGCGGATCCACGCCGTCGCCCGGCGCCCGGAGAGCTGGGAGTGAGGCGTGCGCCGGGTCACGGCGCCTTCCCCGCGCAGGGCCGGATCAGCATGCTCTCCCGGTGACCTCGACCGCCCCGGCCCGGACCGGGCTGCACCGTGTCCCGGTCCCGGACGGTGTCGCACCGTCCGGGGTGGCGGCGGCGGTGCGCCTGCTCGCCCACCGGCCGCGGCTGGTCGCCTTCGGCGGGAGCTGGTCGTGGGGGGCACTGGTCGCCACCGACCCGGTGCTCACCGCACCGGACGGGGCCGACCCGTTCGCCGTGCTGGACGCGCCGCCACCGTCCGCGGGCCCGGCGGCGAACCCGGGCGCCGGGACCGCCGGGGCCGTCGGAGGCGGCTGGTTCGGGCTCCTGGACCACGCCCCGCCCGGTGTGCGGCCGACGGCGGTGCTGTCCTGGTACCGCGACGTGCTGCGGCACGACGGCGAGCGCTGGTGGTTCGAGGCGCTGGTCGCCGGCGGAGCCCCGCTGCCGGGCCTGCCGGACGACCCCGGTGCGGTGCACCCCGACACCGGCTCGGCCGAGCGCCGGTACACGCAGCTGTGCGCCGACCTCGCCCGCCCGGCGCCGGGCCGGACGGCCCGGATCGCGGTCACCCGGTGGCCCGACCGCGACGCACACCTGGCCGCGGTCGAGCGGTGCGTCACCGAGATCCGCCGCGGCGAGATCTTCCAGGCCAACATCGCGACCCGGCTGGAGGTGCGGCTCGACGGCGACCCGCACGAGGCGTGGGCCCGGCTGGTCGAGCCGGTCGCACCGGCCCGCGCCGCGCTCGTCGTGACGCCGGAGCGGGCCGCGGTGGGCGCGAGCCCGGAGCTGTTCCTGCACCGTGCCGGGGACCGGGCCACCACCGCGCCGATCAAGGGCACCCGGCCGCGCACCGGTGGCGACGCCGACGACGCCGAACGCGCGCGGCTCGGCGCCTCGGTGAAGGACGCGGCCGAGAACGTGATGATCGTCGACCTGATGCGCAACGACCTGGCCCGGGTCGCACGGCCCGGCGGGGTGCGGCCGGGGCGGCTGCTCGCCGTCGAACCGCATCCGGGGGTGTGGCACCTGGTGTCGCGGGTGCACGCGACGCTGCGCGACGACGTCACCGACGCCGACCTGCTCGTCGCCACGTTCCCGCCGGGCTCGGTCACCGGCGCGCCGAAGATCCGGGCCTGCGAGGTGATCGCCGACTGCGAGGACGGCGACCGCGGGCTGTTCACCGGCGCCGTCGGCGGGGTGAGCCCGCTGGCAGGACTGGAGCTGAACGTCGCGATCCGCACCCTCGACCTCGGCCCCGCCGGGCCCGACGGCAGCCGAAGCGGCCGGCTCGGCGTCGGCGGGGGCATCACCGTCGACTCCGACCCGGCGGAGGAGTTCGGCGAGGTCCTGACCAAGGCCGCCCCGGTCCTGGCCGCGCTGGACGGCCCGCCCCGGCCGGTCCGGCCGCCCGTCGCCCGGCCCGCCGACCGGGCCGCGGGCCTGTTCGAGACGCTGGCCTGCGTCGACGGCCGGGCCCGCCGGGTCGGCGAGCACGCCGCCCGGCTGCGCCGCTCCTACCTCGCGGTCACCGGCCGCCCCCTCGACGCGCGGGTCGAGGCCGAGGTCGCCACGGCCGTCGCGGGGGCGGCCGGGCACCACCGGGTCCGGGTCGAGGCGACACCGGACGACCCGTCGCGGGTCACCGTGCGCGCGGTCCCCTGGCCCGGACCGGTCCCGCTCGACGCACAGGGCGGGGTGGTCGCCGTCGTCCGCCGCGGCACCGACGGCGAGTCCCACAAGTTCGTCGACCGCCGCTGGCTCGACGCCCACGAGGCCGGGGTCGGGGACGGTTCGCCGCTGCTGTGCGACCCGGCGGGCCTGGTGCTGGAGACGACGCGTTCCGCCGTCGCCGCCGTGCACCGGGGGCGGCTGTGGGTCCCCCCGCTCGACGGCCGCATCCTGCCCGGCACCGGCCGCCGCGCGCTGCTCGACCTGCTGGGCCCCGGCGCCGTGCGGATCGCCCCGCTGCCCCTGGCCGCGCTCACCGGGGCCGACGGGTTCCTGCTGGTCAACGCGCTGCGCGGGGTGCAGTGGGTGCACCGGGTCGAGGACGACGGCCACACCGTCGCCACGTGGGCCGCCCCGGACCCGCTGACCCGACGCCTCGCCGCGGCGCTGTCGCGCTGAGCGGGCGTCGCGCCACCACACCCCCGGGCAACCGCCGGTGCCGCCCCGCGGTCCCCACCCGGCACCGGGCCAGCGGCACCGCGACCGGAGGAGCGACCGGCACCGCCCCGTCCGGTACGGACCGCACGGACCTCGCACCTCGCGGCCCCTGCAGACGGTGCGAGGTCCTCGAGGTGTGCGAGGCCGGCCCGCACCGGCAGGATCGGATCGTGAGCACCGACCGGATCGCCGCCGAGCTGCGTCGCCCCCTGCGGTGGGTCCCACCGATCCCACTGCACCGCCCCCGGCTGCTGCGCCTGCTGCAGCGGCTGTCCCGGCGCGGCGGGCCCGCCACCGTCGACGGGGTCCGGTCCACCACCCACCCGGGCCCGCCGCTGCTGCGCGTGCACGTCCCCGACCACCGCACGACCCCCGCGGCGCTGCTGTGGTTCCACGGCGGCGGCCTCGTCCTGGGCTCCCCCATGATCGACGACGTGCGGTGCGGCGAGCTCGCCGCGGACCTGGGGATCGTCGTCGTCTCGGTGGACTACCGGCTCGCGCCCGGTGACCCGTTCCCCGCCGCGCTCGACGACTGCCACGCCGGCTGGACCTGGCTGCGGGACGCCGCCGGCCGGCTGGAGGTCGACCCGGCGCGGATCGCCGTCGGCGGGGCGAGCGCCGGGGGCTGCCTGGCCGCCGCGCTGGTCCAGCGCCTGCACGACGAGGGCGGACCGCAGCCGGTCGCGCAGTGGCTGGTCTACCCGATGCTCGACGACCGCACCGCCGCCCGCCGCGAGCTCGACCGGCCCCCGCACCGGGTGTGGAACAACCGCAACAACGAGGTCGGCTGGCGCGCCTACCTGGGGCGCCCGCCCGGGACCGGCGAGCCCGCCCCGTACGCGGTGCCCGCCCGTCGCGCCGACCTGTCCGGGCTGCCGCCCGCGTGGATCGGCGTCGGCGACGTCGACCTGTTCCACGACGAGGACATCACCTACGCGCAGCGGCTGCGCGAGGCCGGGGTGCCCGTCGAGCTCGACGTCGTCCCCGGCGCCCCGCACGGCTTCGACGGCTGGGGCAAGGGCGTCGCGATCGCCGACGACTTCACCGGGCGCTCGGTCGCCTGGCTGCGCGGCGCGCTCGGCAGCTGATCACCCGGCCAGGTCCAGCAGCAGCGCGGCCAGCTCGCGGGGCCGGTTCTGCGGCACCAGGTGGTGGGTGTCGATCTCGGCGTAGCGCCAGGCGTCGGAGGTCCGGGCGCGGTCGGCGGCCGCGGTGAACGCCCCGCCCGCGACGTCCTCCCGGGTGGCCCGCACGAACGTCCGGCCGCACGGCCACTGCTCCAGCGGCCGGGACAGCCGCACCGGCTCGGTGAGCGTGCGGACCGGCTGCGGGGAGCGCCGCGGCGCCGACCACGCGGCCTCGGCCGGGTCGTCGTAGTGCCGCTCCGGGCCCGGGACCAGCCACGACGACCCCAGTCCCGGTGCGCCCGGCGCCGGCACCGCGCCGGCGAGGCCGGGCGCCAGGTCCAGCGCGGACTCGCCGTCGTCGGGGACGAACGCGTCGAGGTAGACCAGCTCACGGACCCGGTCGCCGATCTCGTCGAGCGCCCCGGTGACGACCATGCCGCCGTAGGAGAACCCGAGCAGCACGATGTCGCGCAGGTCCTCGTAGAGCACGGCGCCGACCACGTCGCGCACGTGGACGGACAGGTCGATCCACGGCCCGGCCAGGTGCGAGCGCTCCCCGATGCCGGTGAGCGCGGGCGTCACCACGTCGTGGCCGGCCGCGCGCAGCAGCGGGCGCACCAGGTGGAAGGAATGGGCGCCACCCCAGGCACCGTGGACCAGCACGAACGTCGTCATGACGGCAGACTCCCACGACGATGAACGATTTCCCCGACGGCTTCTTCGACCGCGCCGACCCGGCCGACGACCGCGAGTTCTACCTGCCCCCGCGCTTCGTCCAGCACATCGACGAGGGCGCCATCGCCGCCGCGTCGGCGTTCTACGACGAGATCGGCACCACCGGCCGGGTGCTGGACCTGATGTCGTCGTGGGTGTCGCACCTGCCGCACCGCCCGGAGCACCTGACCGTGCTGGGCATGAACCGGGCCGAGCTCGCCGCCAACGAGATGGCCCACGAGGCCGTCCGCCACGACCTCAACGCCGACCCGGTGCTCCCCTTCGCCGACGCCGCGTTCGACGCCTGCGTCTGCACCGTCTCGGTCGACTACCTGACCGACCCGGTCGCGGTGTTCGCCGAGGTGGGACGGGTGCTGGTGCCGGGCGGGGTGTTCGCCACCACGTTCTCGAACCGCTGCTTCCCGACCAAGGCGGTCCGCGGGTGGCTCGCCTCCGACGACAGGACGCGGGTCGCGATCGTCGGGGAGTACTTCCGGCGCAGCGGCGCGTTCGACACCCCGGTGGCCCGTGACTGCGGCGCACCCGGGGATCCGCTGTACGCGGTGTGGGCCCGCACCCCTACCGGCTGACGAAGTCCAGCACCGCCCGCTCGAACTCCCGCGGACGCTCCATGTTCGGGTAGTGCGCGGTCCCACCGATCTCGCCGGAGCGGCCGTCCGGGACGGCGGCGACCGCGTCGGCGACGATCCGCCGGTGGTCGTCGGAATCGAGGGCGCCGACGAGACCGAGCAGCGGCACCGGGAACGCGCCGGCGCGCTCGACGGCGTCGTCGAGGAAGCCGATCGGGCCCGGGGGCGCGGCCGGGTCCGCGGGCAGGTGGTGGGACAGCAGGTCGACCGCCATCAGCCGGATCTCGGCGAGGACGGCCGGGTCCACGTCGGCCTCCGTGCGGAACGGGCCGGGCACGAACTCCAGGAACACCCGGACCCAGCGCTCGGCGTCGAGGTCCAGGCGCGCCTGCTCCCAGCGCGCCATGGTGTCGACCGTCCACGGGTCGGTCCACACCGGCTCGCCCGCGCCGGCGCCGCACAGCACGACCCGGTCGACGAGGTCCGGGCGTTCCAGCGCGGTGTCGAACGCGACCCGCGCCCCCATCGACAGTCCGACGAGCGCGACCGGCCCGGCGTCGAGGTGCTCCAGCAGCGCGGCGAGGTCGGCGTGCGGCCGGTAGCCCTGCGGGCCGGGCGTCGACGACGCGCCGTGCCCGCGGGCGTCCGGCACCACGACCCGGTGCCGGGCGGACAGCGGCCCGATCTGACGCGACCACATCCGTCCGTCGACGGCGCCCCCGTGCAGCAACACCAGCGGCGGGCGCCCGTCCGGGTGCGGGCCGGTGTCGCGGTAGGCGATCCGGCCGTCCTCCACGGGCAGGAACGTCGGGACGGTGACCTGGGCGAGGGCAAGCGTCATGACAACCAAGGTGTCATTATTTGGGCATCGTGACAACCCAGGTGTCATACTCGGAGGGTGCCCGGCATCGACGACACCGCCGAGAAGCTGGCCGAGGTCTACGTACTCGTGGGCCCCCTCTACCGGCGGGTGCTGCGCGAGGTCGAGGAGTCCGCGCCGGACAACCGGGTCTCGGCGGGCGTGCGCGCGGTGCTCGACCAGCTCCGGCGGCACGGCCCGATGACCGTGCCCGGGATCGGGCGGTCGCAGTCGCTCAGCCGGCAGTTCGTGCAGCGGATGGTCGACGACGCGCTGGCCGCCGGGCTCGTCGAGCGGGCGGACAACCCGCGGCACCGGCGGTCCCCCCTGATCGTGCCGACGCCGGCCGGGCGCGCGGTGATCGACGAGGTCGTCGGACGGGAGCACGCGCGGCTGCGCGCGGTCGCCGGACACCTCGACCCCGCCGACGTCGACGCGACGCTGCGGGTACTCGCCGCGATGGTCGCCGACCTGACCGAGATCGAACCGGAGATCGAACCCGGGCATTGACCCCCTCGGCCCGGTGGCGCACGATCCGACCGAGATCGACCCCCCACCACTGGCGGTGCCCACGCATGTCCGACACGTTCACCTTCTCCGGCCGCGACGGCGCCGCCGTCACCGCCTACCGCTGGCTCCCCGCCGCCGCGGGCGACCCGGTGCGCGGGATCGTCCAGATCACCCACGGCATGGGCGAGCACGCCCTGCGCTACGTCGCCCTCGCCGACGCGCTGACCGCCCGCGGCTTCGCCGTCTACGCCCAGGACCACCGCGGTCACGGCGCCACCGCGGGCGGGCCCGAGAAGTTCGGCGTCCTCGGCGACGACGGCTGGGAGCAGCTGGTCGGCGACATCGGGCTGCTGTCCGCGCACGCCCGCGCCGAGCATCCGGGCGCCCCGCTGGTGCTGCTCGGTCACAGCATGGGCTCGTTCGCCGTGCAGCAGTTCCTCGTCGCCGACGCGCCGCCGCCGGACGCGGTCGTGCTGTCCGGCACCGCGTTGCTCGACCTGATGGAGCAGGGCCTGGACCTGTCCGCGCCGCTGGACCTGTCGTCGTTCAATGCGCCGTTCGAGCAGCGCACCGGTTTCGAGTGGCTCAGCCGCGACCCCGCTCAGGTCGACGCCTACGTCGCCGACGCCCGCTGCGGCTTCGGCCTCGACCTGCCCGGCACGCAGGCGATGTTCGCCGCCGCCCGGCCGCTCGGCGAGGCCGCCACGCTGAAGCGGATCGCGGGCGGACTGCCGGTGTACGTCGTCGTCGGGGACGAGGACCCGGTCAACGCCGGGCTGGCCCTGGTGCGGCCGCTGACCGAGCGCTACGCCGAGGCCGGGCTGCACGACGTCACGCTGAAGATCTGGCCGGGTGCCCGGCACGAGGTGTTCAACGAGACCAACCGCGAGGAGATCGTCGCGGACCTGCTGTCCTGGCTCGACCGTGTCGTCCCCGAGCAGCGGGGGGCCTGAGTTGCGCGTCGACACCACCGGCGGCTTCTCCGCCTCCCCGCTCGAGACCGAGGCGGCGGCCGTCGCCGCGGAGGCCGAGGGCTACGACGCCCTGTCGGTCCCCGAGACCTCGCACGACGCGTTCGTGTCGCTGGCGCTGGCCGCCCGGGCGACCAGCCGGATCCGGCTGCAGTCGGCGATCGCGGTCGCCTTCGCCCGCAACCCGATGACGCTGGCCTACCAGGCCAACGACGTGCAGCTGCTCTCCGGCGGCCGCTTCGACCTGGGGCTCGGCTCGCAGGTCCGCCCGCACATCGAGCGCCGGTTCGGGATGCCGTGGAGCCGCCCCGCGGCCCGGATGGAGGACTTCGTCTCCGCCCTGCGGGCGATCTTCGACGCCTGGGCCACCGGGGACCGGCTGCATCACCGCGGCGAGTTCTACTCCCACACCCTGATGACCGAGTTCTTCTCACCGGGGCCGAACCCGCACGGGATCCCGCCGGTGATGCTGGCCGCGGTCGGCGAGCGGATGACCGAGGTCGCGGGCCGGGTCACCGACGGCCTGCTGGCGCACTCGCTGACCTCACCGTCGTACCTGGCGGAGGTGACGCTGCCCGCGCTGCGCCGCGGACGCGGCCGCGACGACCTCGCCGGCTTCGACGTGTGCCTGCCGGTCTTCGCGGTCCTGGGCGCCGACGCCGAGGCCCGGGCCGTCGCCGAGGCCGGGGTGCGACGCCAGATCGCCTTCTACGCCTCCACCCCGCCGTACCGGCCGGTGCTGGAGCACCACGGCCGCGGCGCGCTCGCCGACGAGCTCAACGGACTGTCGCGCCGGCAGGCCTGGGACGAGATGACCGGCCTGGTCGACGACGACCTGCTGGCGCTGTTCGCCGTCGCGGGCGACCCGGCCGAGGTGGCGTCCGGGATCGCGGACCGCTACCGCGGCCTCGTCGACCGGGTCTCGCTCAACACCCCCTACGACCCCGACCCCACCCTGGTGCTCGACGTCGTCACCCGGCTGCGCGCGGCGTGAGCACGCATCCGGAGATCCGGGAGGGGGTCCGCGCGGTCTGCTCCCGCTTCGGGTCGGAGTACTGGCGCACCTGCGACCGCGAGCACCGGTTCCCGCAGGAGTTCCACGACGCGATGGCCGCCGGCGGCTGGATCGGCGTAGCCATCCCCGAGGCCTACGGCGGCGGGGGTGCCGGGATCTCCGAGGCCGCCGCGGTGATGGAGGAGGTCGCCGCGTCCGGGGCGGCGATGAACGGGGCGTCGGCGATCCACCTGTCGGTCTTCGGGATGAACCCGGTCGTCCGGCACGGCTCGGAGGAGATGCGGCGGCGCTACCTGCCCCGGGTCGCCGACGGGTCGCTGCAGGTCGCGTTCGGTGTCACCGAGCCCGACGCGGGACTCGACACCACCGCGATCACCACGACCGCCCGCCGCGACGGCGACCGGTACCTGGTCCGCGGGCGCAAGGTGTGGACGTCGAAGGCGCCGTTCTGCGACAAGGTCCTGCTGCTGGTGCGCACCACCCCGCGCGCGGAGGTGGCGACGCGGACCGGCGGGCTGTCGCTGCTGCTCGCCGACCTGCAGCGCCCCGAGGTCACGATCACCCCGATCGACAAGCTGGGCCGCAACGCGGTGGTGTCCTGCGAGGTCGTCTACGACGACCTGCCCGTCGACGCCGCCGACCTGGTCGGCGAGGAGGGCCGCGGCTTCCGGCTGATCCTCGACGGGCTCAACCCGGAACGGATCCTGATCGCCGCCGAGGCGCTGGGCACCGGGCGGGCCGCGCTGGCCGCCGCCGTCGCCTACGCGAAGGAGCGCACCGTGTTCGGGCGGCCGATCGGGCAGAACCAGGGCATCGCGTTCCCGCTGGCCGAGGCGCACATGCGGCTCCGGGCGGCGTCGCTGGTGATCGCCGATGCCGCGGCCCGCTACGACGCGGGCGAACCGTGCGGCGAGCAGGCCAACACCGCGAAGTTCCTGGCCGCCGAGGCCGCGTTCTTCGCCGCGGACCGGGCGGTGCAGACCCTCGGCGGATTCGGCTACGCCACCGAGTACGACGTGAGCCGCTACTTCACCGAGGCCCGCCTGATGCGCCTGGCACCGCTGCCGCAGGAGATGGTGCTCAACCACGTCGCCGAGCACGTGCTCGGGCTGCCCCGCAGCTACTGACACACGACGGCGGCCGGTGACCTGCCCGGGTCACCGGCCGCCGTACGTGCCGCGTACTACCGCAGGCCCAGCTTCTTGGAGCAGGCCGGCCACGCCTTCCAGCCCTGGGCGTCCAGGACGTTCTCGGCGACGCGGATCTGCTCGGACTTGCTGGCGTTGTGCGCCTTGCCCGACCCGCCGAAGGCCTTCCAGGTGGACGGCGTGAACTGCAGGCCGCCGGAGAAGCCGTTACCGGTGTTGGTGTTCCAGTTCCCGCTGGACTCGCACTGGGCGAGCTTGTCCCACGTCGAGGTCGCGACGGACTGCGTGGGGACCGCGACGGCGGCGGGGGCGACCGCGGCGGAGGTCTCGGGGGCGGCCGTCGCGGGCCCGGCGAGGGCGAGCGGAGCGCCGAACGCCAGGACACCGGCGACGAGAGTTCCGACGAAACGCCCACGGATGGACATACGCGTGCTGCTCATTGTGTGATCACCTGAGGTCCGGACCCACGGCTTTCCGGGCGGGCCGGTCGCGCGGGGAGCGCTGTGCCGGTGTCGTCGCGAGGGGACTCGCGGCCCGCGGCCCCGTCTCGGTCCGTGCAGGTCGACTGGCCGGGGACCGCGGGACGGGGCCGTGGTGGCGTGGCGGTTCCGGCGCTTCGGTGCGTGCCCCGGCCGTGTGGACCGGAGCGACCACGAAGGTCGCCGACCGGCCGAGATCAGGTCAAGCGGGCGACCGGTGACGTATCACACGGAGATAACGGTCGGGTACGTCGTCCCAGCTCAGGAGCGCATTTTCACGATCACGGAACAGACAGGAATCAGGCCGATGCTTTCGATCCGGAGATGTTCCACCGGCATCAGCGGCGCGGCGCGCCCTCGGCCCGGCGCAGGGTGAACACCGCGATCCGCACGACCATCGCGTCGAGCAGCAGACCGCCGAACGCCCACGCGTCGAGCCAGGCGGTCCAGTTCACCCCCTGCGCGACGGCGAGGAGCCCGGGCACGAGGAACAGCGCGACACCGAGCCCGCCGGCGACGGCACAGGCGAGCAGCGCCGGGCCGTCGGCCCGGCGCAGCAGCAGGAGCAGCGACACGACGGCGGCCGCGGCGACGAGCCCGTCCAGCCCGGCCAGGACCGGTCCCACGGCGCCGAACGCGAGCCGGACGTGCACGGCGGCGGCGAGCACCAGCAGCACGGTCAGGATCCGGCGCCCGGTCACCGGGCCGCGGTCGTCGCTCATGGGCCCATCCTCACCTACCGCACCCGCAGCACCAGGAGGCGGCAGTCGACCTGCTGCCCGGACCGGTAGGGCGCGACCTCGATCGAGACGGCCTCGAACACGTCGGCGGCGGCGAGCCGGTCGACCTCGGCACGGTAGCCCCCGGACTCCCAGACGTCGTCGAGGACGGTCGCGACCAGGTAGCCGCCCGGCCGCACGACCCGCGTGAACTCCGCCAGCGCCGAGGGCCCGACATGGGCGTGGGTGAGCGTCCCGACGCAGACGACGACGTCGTAGGAGTCGTCGGGCAGCTCCAGCGCGGCGGTGAGGTCGGCCTCGCGCAGGTCCCGGTAGGCGCCGGTGGCGCCGGCCCGCTCCAGCATCCCGGCCGACAGGTCGATCCCGTCGACGGTGGTCGCGCCGCGCTCGCGGAGCGCGACGCCGACCAGCCCCGTGCCGCAACCGGCGTCGAGGATCTCCCCGCCGGGGCCCGCGGCCGCGACGACGGCGTCTGCGGTGACCGCGGGCGCGACGTAGCCCTGGGCCTCGCCGGTGAGGTCGGCGTCGTAGGTGGGGGCCCACTCGTCGTAGAGGGCCCGGGCGTCGGCCGGGCCGCTCAGCGAGTAGGCGCGTTCCAGGTGGGGGTCGCCCCCGGTGCTCGTGGCCATCGCCCGATCATGGTGGACGGCCCGCGGGCTGTCATGCGCGCCCGAGCAACCCCCGGCGCGGCGGGTCGGCGGCGAGCAGCGAGAGCGCGCACAGCGCGCCCCAGCCGGCGGCGACCATGGTCGCCTTCTCCCGGGCGTCGCGGTCGGGGAGCTGCGAGCCCAGCACCACGAGGTCGACGATGTCGGCGCCGACCCGCACCGCGACGGCAACCTTGAGCGGGGTGCCGGCCGGAGCCAGCGCCATGGCCAGGCCGGACGCGAGGTCCCGCCCGCCGACCGCCCGCGCGAGCAGCGTGGTCCCCGCGGACGGGGTCCGGCCGCCGCCGGACAGCTTCGTCGGCGACAGCAGCACGTCCGGCTTCGCGGCGACGGCCGCACCGTAGGCGGCGGTGGCGGCGCCCAGCAGGCGGGGGATCCAGGTCAGGTCACGACGGGGCATGTACCCGGTGTACCCGTTCCGCGCCGGTTCTCGCCCGCCCGCACGGACCGGCGACCGAGCGACCGGTGAGCGTGCCGAGCGCGAGCACCGCACCCCACGGCCCGATGACCCAGATCGGCCAGAAGTAGCCCCCGCCCCCGCCGAGCGCGACGGCGGCCCAGACCGTCAGGACGACCACCGCAGTCAGCGCCCACGGCCCCCAGGTCGCAGCCAGGACGGTCCGGCGGACCCGACGCTCACGCTCCGGGTCGGCGGGTCGCGGCAGCCGGGGCAGGTCCGCCTCGACCGCGGCGAGCTCCGACGCCGTGCGCGCCGCGGTCACCTGCTCGCTGCGGGTCGAGAACTCGGCGAGGTCGAGCCGCCCGTCCCCCACGTGCCTGCCGAGCCGCTCCAGTGCGCGCTCCCGCTCGGCGTCACCGATGCGTACGTCCAACATGACCACCCTCCTGATCGGATACCGATACTATCCGCTATCCGTGCCGGGGGCACAAGTCAGAGCTCGTCGAGGAAGGCCAGCGCCGCCTCCGCCGAGGTGCGCCGCCAGGCGGCCAGCATCCGGTCGAACTCGTCGGCGCCGTCCCCCGCCCGTCCGGCCCGGTCCTGCTCGGCCCGCAGCGCCGCGACGATCGGGGCCAGCTCGCGACGCTGGGCGTCGACCAGCGCGGTCGCATCCCGGCCGTGCCGGTGCAGCACCGCCAGCTTCAGCAGGAACTCCGAGCGCAGGTCCCGCACGTGCGGGACGGGGGTGTTCAGCCAGGCGTCGACGTGGCCGCGGCCGGTGGTGGTCGCGGCGTAGAGGGTGCGGGGCGGGCCGCCCTTCGTCTCGACGGCCTCGGCGGTGATCAGGCCGGCGTCGACCAGCCTGCCGATGGCCCGGTAGACGACCGGGCGCGGGATCTGCCACACCCGGCCCAGCTCGCCGTCGGCGGCGGTGAGCGCGGCGACGGCGAAGCCGTGCACCGGGCGCTCACCGGCCACGGCCAGGACGACCCACTCGGCGAGCCCGAGCCGTGGAAGCATCGGGCCAGCGTAGGGCCTCACCGGTTGACGGCCGCCCCGTTGCCCTCCGCCCAGGAGAAGCCGCGGTCGTAGAGGAAGCGCCGCTCCGGATCGCTCTCCAGCACGAGCCGCTGCCCGTCCCCGGCCAGTTCCACCCGGCCGTCGGGCCGGACCACCCAGGTGAGTTCGACCGTCCGGACGGCGGGCTCGAACATCGGGGCGGCCCCGGACTGCGGCGGGTTCCACTCGACCCGGATCGTCCGGTCCCCCACGGGCCGCCACGTCCCGCGGACGAACGTGCTGTCGGCGAGCCGGATCGCGATCCCGGCGGACCCGGACTGCGGGTAGCCGGGGAGCGGGATCGACGGCCCGACGTAGGTCCACTGCCCGACGGCCACGTGCTGCCAGCGCCGGTCGTCGGCGAGCCGCGCGGCCGGGGCCGTCGGGTCCTCCACCACCCGGTACACCCCGGCGAGCGCGAGGTCACCCCGCTGGAGGGCGGGCTGGAACTGCTGGAACAGCACACCCTGCGCGGCGACCAGGGCCAGCCCGAGCACCGGGACGAGCCACCGGGTGACCCGGCGGACCCTCGGCCACGGCAGCAGCCGCGGGGACCCCTCGGTCGCCGCCGTCGGACGCCCGGCCAGGAACCGCACCACCCGCGGCAGCTCCGGGGCCGCGACGAGCGCGAACCCGACCGTCAGGGCGAGGGCGATCTGCTTGACCGGCACGTCGTAGGTCATGTTCAGCAGGAAGACGGTGCCGAGCGCGACGGTGCCGAGCAGGCCGCCGATCCACGCCGTGCGCCGGAACACCAGCAGCAGCACGACGACGAGCTCGGCGAACCCGGCGAGGAACTGGATCACCGGGGAGTAGGCCATGAGCCCCCACAGCAGGCCCATCGGGCTCTTCTCGCCGGTCATGGCCAGCGCGTCGGAGTAGTCGGCCCGGCCCATCTGGGTCAGGTTGAGCTTCGACCACACGTAGGCCTGCATGACCATGATCAGGACGAACCGCAGCAGCGCGTGCAGCACCCAGCCCACCCGGTTCCACCACGGCCGCACGGCCGTCGTGACCACGGCCCCGTCCTCCCGCCGCACCGCGGCGGTCCCCCTCGTCCCGGTCATGACACGACGGTAGGGACGGTGGCGCGGTCGCGGATCCCTCCTCCGACGGATCCTGCACTCCTCCGCGGGTGGGAGACGTGAACCACAGCCCGCCGATGCATTGTGCACAACCATCAACGGGTAGCCACATGGCGATGCGGCTGCACGACGGCCGCCCGTCCCCGCTGCGGCGCCGGAGCCCGGCCACCCCAGACACGACGTCCACACGCGACGCCGACCAGGAGGAAACGTGCCCACGACCGTGCCTGCCATGACCACCGCCGGACCGAACAAGCCGTTCGAGCGCGGGACCGTGACCCGTCGCGACCCGAAGCCGCACGACGTCGTCATCAACATCCGGTACGCCGGGATCTGCCACTCCGACATCCACCAGGCCCGCGACGAGTGGGGCGAGGGCATCTACCCGATGGTCCCCGGCCACGAGATCGCCGGCGTCGTCTCCGCGGTCGGCGACGACGTGACCCGCTACGCCGTGGGCGACACCGTCGGCGTCGGCTGCTTCGTCGACTCCTGCCGCGAGTGCGAGAACTGCAGGGCCGGCGAGGAGCAGTACTGCCTCAAGGGCGAGGTGCAGACCTACAACGCGAAGGAGTACGACGGCGAGCCCACCTACGGCGGCTACTCCACGCAGATCGTCGTCGACGAGAACTACGTGCTGCGCATCCCGGACGGCGTCGAGCTCGACGTCGCCGCGCCGCTGCTCTGTGCCGGCATCACGCTCTACTCCCCGCTCCACCACTGGGGCGCGGGCCCCGGGAAGAAGGTGGCGATCGTCGGCATGGGCGGTCTCGGCCACATGGGCGTGAAGATCGCCGCGGCGATGGGCGCCGAGGTCACGGTGCTCTCCCGCACGCTGTCCAAGGAGCAGGACGGCAAGCGACTCGGAGCAGCGCACTACTACGCGACCGAGGACGAGTCCACCTTCACCGAGCTGGCCGGATCCTTCGACCTGATCGTCAACACCGTGGCCGCGGTGATCCCGGTCGACGACTACCTCGGGCTGCTGAAGCTCGACGGCTCGATGGTCAACGTCGGCGTGCCCGAGGAGAAGCTGTCTTACCACGGGTTCTCACTGGTCGCAGGCCGCAAGAGCCTGTCCGGCTCGAAGATCGGTGGCATCCGCGAGACCCAGGAGATGCTGGACTTCTGCGCCGAGCACGGCCTCGGCGCCGACATCGAGACGATCTCCTGCGACCAGGTCGACGAGGCCTGGGAGCGGGTCGTGCGGGGCGACGTGCGCTACCGCTTCGTGATCGACACCGCGACCTTCGGCTGAGGGGGTCGTCAAGCCCGCGGCGTCGCACTTCGAGACGCCCGCGATGCGGCGATCCGTGGAAAGATCCCGGCGACGTTGCCGACCAGAAGTGAACCGGAGGCTCACGTGATCCTCATCGTGCTCAAGGCCCAGATCCGCCCGGACAAGCGCGAGGAGTGGCTGTCCGGCATCTCGCAGTACAAGAAGGACGTGAACTCCGAGCCGGGCAACATCTCCTTCGACTACCACGAGAACTACGAGAAGCAGAACGAGTTCGTGATCGTGGAGGTCTTCAAGGACAGCGTGGCCGGCGACGCGCACGTCAAGACCGACCACGCGCAGAAGTTCTTCGACTTCATGGGCTCGGTCGTGCCGGAGAAGCCGCTCGTCAACTTCCAGAGCGAGGACGGCAAGGACGCCTGGGTCGAGATGGGCGAGGTCACCCCGCACTGACCCCCTCCCTCCCGACGATGCCGGCGACCCCACGGGGCGCCGGCATCGTCGCGTCCACCGGTGCCGCGAGCAGGTGCCCCGGCTGCGCCGGACCGACGGAGTCGGGCGGACCGGACATCGGAACCGAGACGGTCCTTCCGGGTGATCGGGACGGGAGCGCACCGCGTCCCGGCCGGTCGACGCCGGGGTGCAGACTGGACGCGCACGGCAGAGCTTTTCGTCACGCAACCCCGGGCGCTCCCCGCGCGTCTCCCACGGTGACGGAACGATCACGTGGCGTCGCCTCCCCGAGCGACGCGGACGAACAGGAGCACCCCATGGACACCGTCCGGCAGCGGCCCCGCCGCCTCGTCGCACTGGGCCTCGGACTGGCCACCATCGCGGGTGTCGCCGTCGCCGGGACGGCACTGGCCGGATCCCCCGCCGCCGAGCAGGCCCGCGCACAGCCGCTCGTCCCGGGCACCCCGTGCTCGATCACCGCCAAGGCCTGCGTCGACCTGGACTCGCAGAAGTCCTGGCTCATCCAGGACGGCAAGGTCATCCGTGGCCCGATCGGCATCTCCTCCGGCGGCAACGGCCAGGAGACCCCGGTCGGCCACTCCCTGCGCGTCTACCGCAAGGACGCGACCCACAAGAGCGAGGAGTCGCGGCTGCCGAACGGCGACCCGGCCCCGATGCCCTGGTCGGTGTTCTTCAACGACGGCGGCATCGCCTTCCACAGCGGCGACCCGAACCGCTCCTCGGCCGGCTGCATCCACGTCCCGCCGGACGAGGCCAAGGCGTACTTCGACTACCTGCAGATCGGCGACCAGGTGCAGGTCGTGAAGGCCTCCGAGGAGACCGCGGCCCGTCAGGGGCAGTGAGCGCGGAGTCACCGCATCGGGGAGTGCTCGGGCATCCGGCGTAACGCGGAGATGGTCGTCCGGCGACACACCGGACGTATCACCCGTCCGTCCCCGGGAGCGCCCGATGGCCGCGAGCCGACCCGCCCGTCGCACGCCGATCGACCACGCCCGGCGGATCGCGCGGCTCTCCCTGAGCGGCGGCGCGCGTGCCGCCGCGGTCCCGGTGCGTGGCCTGGCCCGGCTCGGCCGCGACGAGCACGACCCGCGCTGGACCGGCCAGACCTGGCTGTGGCAGCCGGGCTGGGGCCGGCGCACGCACGACCGGCTCTACCGCAGCCCGGACCCGTACTCGATCGGGCTGTCGGCGTACGAGCAGCAGAAGTACGGCACCGTCATGGATGCGCTCGCCGGGCGCCGCTTCGACCGGGTGCTGGAGGTCGGCTGCGGCGAGGGTGACCTGTCGGTCCGCCTCGCCGGGCACACCGCGGCGCTGCTCGGGGTCGACATCTGCTCCGCCGCGGTCCAGCGGGCCGCCGCCCGGGTGCCGTCGGGGACCTTCGTCCGCCGCACACTCCCGCACGAGATGCCCGAGGGCGACTTCGACCTGATCGTCTGCTCCGACGTCCTCTACTACTGGGAGACGGTCACGCTGCAGGTCGGCCTGGCCGCCCTGCTGGACCGCCTGCGGCCGGGCGGGATGCTGCTCGCCTACCACTACCGCGGAGCGTTCGGGCAGGCCGGGACGGCCGACCGGGTGCACGAGGCGCTCGCCGCCGCGGCGGCCGCCCGCGGACTGACGGGCCGGGCGCACGAGACCGTCGACGGCGTCGGCCCCGACCGCGCCGGGGCCCGGTTCGACGTCGTGGTCCGGCCCGAGGTGGCGGTGCCGTCCCCACGCCGCCCGGAGCCGGGCGTCGCAGCGCGCGCACGCCGTTCCTGAGGGGTCGGCTGGGCCGGGTGGCGGTGCGACCGTTGGACCGTCCGGTCGTTCTCGTCAGGTCGACGTGGACCTGTCGTGACCGGGCGGTTCCTGGTTACCGTCCGGAGTCATGACGGTCGACGCCGACGGACCCGCCGGAATGGCCGATGCGCAGCGCGTGGTCACGATCCCCGAGCTGAGCGCACCGAGCTACCTGCAGGCGGTGCTGTCGATCGCCTACCGCGACGAGCGCAACAGCGTCCCGCTCACCGTCGCCACACCGGCCGGGCTCGTGTTCGGCAACGCCGTGCACCCCTCGGCCTGGCTGCGCGGGCTCGGGGACCAGCTGCGCCGGCTCACCGCGGGCGACCCGGGCAACGAGTCCGCGGCGTCGATGGCCGACATGTTCGACGACATGGCCGACGGCCGCGGCGACGAGCACCCCGGCCGGGACATCCCGGTGAAGGACATCCACTGGATCTACTTCACCGACGCGCTCGTGGTCCCGACCGCCGCCGGCGGGCCGAACTACGTCGAGCCGGCCTGCTGGCAGGTGGCACTGCGCGATGTCACCGGCTGGACGATCGGCCTCCCGCCCGGCTGAGCGCCACGTCCGATGATCATCTGATCGGGTGATCGCAAACCGGTCGGCCCGATCTCCCGCCCGGACCTCCCGTCGCAGGTCACAGGGTTTCAACCCAGGTCAGCGGCCCGCAGCCCCGACCGCGGTGTGACGACGACCACGTGAGGTCGCCCGTGAGGATGTGCCGCCCCGGGACCTCCTATGTGTGTCGAGCGGATCGACGGGGCACCACCGGAACGAACCGGCCCCCCGATCCGGACCACTGTGAGGCCCGATACCGGGCCACGACCTGGAGGCGCACATGAGCACCACCGAGACCAAGACCCCGGCCGTCACCGGCACCCCGTCCGCCCTGCAGTCCGAGCACGGCAGCACCCGCATCGCCGAGACGGTCGTCTCGAAGATCGCCGGTCTGGCGGCCCGCGAGGTCAGCGGCATCTACGCCCTCGGCGGCGGCGCGGCCCGCGCGTTCGGCGCGCTGCGCGAGCGCATCCCGGGTGGCACCACCAACGCCTCGCAGGGTGTGTCGGTCGAGGTCGGCGAGAAGCAGGCCGCCGTCGACATCAACGTCGTCGTCGAGTACGGCGTCTCCATCGCCGACCTGGCGAAGGCCGTGCGCCGCAACGTCATCTCCGCCCTGGAGCGGATGACCGGGCTCGAGGTCGTCGAGGTCAACATCTCGGTCGACGACGTCCACCTGCCGTCCGAGGACGACGGCAAGGACGAGGAGCCGAAGAAGATCGAGTCCACCTCGCGGGTGGCGTGAGCGCCCGCGTCGCCGCGGACGGCGACGGGATCGTCGCCACGGGTGCGGTCGACACCGACCGGATCGCCGACGCGGTGCTGGGTTGCCCCGGCGTCGCACAGCTGCACGGCGGCCGGTTCGGTGAGATCGCCACCTACCTGCCCGGACGCCGGGTGAGCGGCATCCGCGTGGACCCCACGGCCCCGGCCGTCGAGGTACACGTGGTCGGCCGCTACCCGGCCTCCGTGGCCGAGATCGACCGCCAGGTCCGCACCGCGCTGCTCCCGGTCGTCGGGGGCGCGCGGGTGGACGTGGTGGTCGGCGACTACGCCGGCCCCACCGAGTCGACGCCGATCCGGCCGTCGGACTCGGCACCCGCCACCGGCGAGCTCCCGGTCCCTCCCGCGGCCACCCCCTGACCCGCCCGGACGCCCGCCCACATCCCCGGACGTCCGGTACCTCCTCGTCTCGAAGGACGTGACTGTGATGTCCCTGTCCACCAACACCCAGATCGGCCTGATCGCCGGTCTCCTCCTGGCCATCGCCGGCATCGTCGGCGGCTTCGGCGGGTTCGTCCTCGCCCTGATTCTCGGCGCGATCGGCCTCGCCGTCGGCCGCTGGCTCGACGGCGACCTCGACCTGTCCGAGCTCTCCGAGCGGTCGGGGCTGTCCGGGCGCGGCCGCGACAAGGTCCGGTGAACCCGGTGAGCACCGTCGAGCCGGCGGGGACGGCGACCGGGGACCCGGACACGATCCGGGCCACCCGCCTCGCCCCTCCCCCGCCGGACGACACCCCGACCCGCACGATCGACACCGGTACCGGCTCCGCGGGTGCCGACGGCTCCGGCGGCACGGCCCCGGAGGACCGCGGCCGGATCGACGTCGCCGACCAGGTCGTGCAGAAGATCGCGCTCGGGGCCCTGGAGGAGACCGAGGGTGTCGGTGGCACCACCGGCACGGTCGGGCGGATGCTCGGCCGCGACGACTCCGGCGGCCACCCCCGCGTCGAGGCGACCGTCTCCGGGCAGTCGACCCGGATCGACGCGCGGATCTCCGTCGCCTACCCGTCCCCGGTGGCCGCGGTCTGCGACCGCGCCCGCGCGCACGTCGTGCGGCAGGTCGAGGCGCTGACCGGGTTGTCCGTCGCGCGGGTCGACGTCGTCGTCACCGCACTCACCGTCCCGGGCGCCGCCCGGCCGGCCGCGAGGGAGCTCGAATGATCCGCCGCCCCCGCAAGTCCCTCGCCGCGGGCATCGTGGCGCTGGTCCTGCTCGCGCTCTGCGTCGTCGTCGCCGTCGCGGTCGTACAGCTGCTCCTCGGACAGCAGCCGATCATCGACTTCGGCGTGCTGGGGTCCACCGTCGCCGGGTTCACCGGAGCCGACGTGCCCGTACTCGTCGTGTCCGGTCTGGTGGCGCTGGTCGGGCTGGTGCTCGTCGTGGTCGCACTGCGGCCGGGCACCCCGACCGTGTTCCCGCTGACCCCGGCGGGCGGAGCCGAGCACCTCGACTCCGGGATCACCCGGCGCAGCCTCAACCGGGCGCTGGCCGACGCCGCCACCGGCGTCGACGGCGTCACCAAGGCGTCGGTGAAGAGCACCGGGCGCCGCGCCGCCGTCACCGCGCACGCCGCGTTCGGCGAGCGTGCGGACCTGCGTGACCGGGTCCGCAGTGCGGTCGCGCAGCGGCTCGACGCCGTCGGACCGGCACGCAGCCCCAGGGTCACGGTGTCCGTGACCGGCACGAAGCAGAAGGAGGCGTGATGGCCAGCGCGATCCCACCGGCCCGGCTCAACCGGACCCTGCTGTTCCTGATCGGCCTCGTCCTGCTCGCCGCGGGCGTGTTCGGGCTGCTGTTCGGCACCGGCGTCCTGCGCCAGGTGCTCCCCGGGATCGACCCGTCGGTCCCGCTGCTGCCCGCCGGTCTCACGCTGCCCGAGTGGGCGCCGTGGGTGACGCTCGCCGTCGCCGTCGTGGTCGGGCTGCTGGCGCTGCGCTGGCTGCTCGCCCAGGCCCGGCGCAGGCCGCGCACCTCGGCGTGGACACTGCCGTCCGCACAGGTGGCGGGCCGGGACGCCGGGACGACCCGGATCCACTCCGACCACGCCGCGGACGCACTGGCCGCCGACATCGAGAGCTACGACGGCGTCCAGCGCGCCGCCGCCGCGCTCGTCGGCGACCGCCGCCGTCCGGAGATCCACCTGGACGTGACCGCGGACGACGGTGCCGACCTCGCCGCGCTGCGCACCCGGATCACCGACCACGCGCTGCCGCGGCTGCGGTCCGCACTGGACATCGAGTCCGGGCGCGCCGATCTGGTGCTGCGCCTGGCCGAGGAGAAGGAGCACTCGCGGGTGGGCTGAACACCGCACGGACTCACGACGACGGGGCCCCGGATCACCGGGGCCCCGTCGTCGTGTGCGGGTGGGTCAGCGGGACCGGTCGACGAACCCGGCGCCGGCGATCCGCAGGCCGCTGCCGCCCGCCATGCGGAGCAGCCCCGCCATCGCGATGACCAGACCGGCCATCTCGAAGGTCTCCTCGGTGCCGGCCAGGACGTTGTAGGTGAAGGACTGAACGTCACCGGTCTGCTCGAACAGGGCCCCACCGGCCGACTCCAGCCCGACCGCGCCGAGCAGGAACACCGCCGCCCCGGCGACGACGAGCCAGGCCCCCGGCCGGCGCAGCACCATCGGCAGGCACAGCGCCGCGACGACGGCGACGAGCACCGCGGCCGGGATGATCCAGGCGTAGGTCAGGAAGCCGCTCGTGCCGAGCGTGGTGTGGATGATCCAGCCGACCTGTTCGTGGTTGGCCGCGGTCTCGTCCATCGCGACGACCGCGCAGGACAGGCTGAGCAGGATCCAGCGCCACCGCTCGCGACGCACCGAGTTCGCCGCGATCAGCGCGAGCAGCGCCGCGTTGGTCAGGTGCATCGCCGAGCTGAACCAGGTCGAGATGTTCAGCTCGGTGCCCAGCCGGATCGGGGCGGGGATCTCGAAGCCGGGCCGCCCGATGCCGTAGACGGCGGCGCCGTAGTGGGCCAGCGCCAGCACGGCGACGATCGCGGCGGCGGTGCCGACGACCGGCCCGCGACGCAGCAGCGCCAGGTGCGGTGCGCCCGGCGCGGCGGCCTGGGCCTCGGGCGACGGCTCCGCGCGGGACGGGCTCGCGGCCCGGGCGCCGCCGCGGGCCGCGGGCCGGCCCCGGCGTCCTCGGCGCAGCGCGGGATGACGACCGTGGCCGGGTCGTCGTCGGCGCTGTGCGCGCCGCGGCCCTGGGCGCCGTGGCCCTGGGCGAGATGGTCCTGGGCGGTCATGTCCCCTCCTCCTCACCACGCGGCCGGGCGGCATCGGTGGACGACGTCGACTCCGACCGCCAGGTGGCTGGAAGGTAAACGAGCGTATGTCCGCCGGGAAACGCGGGGTCAGCTCCAGGGGCGCGCGGAGCGGGTGGCCCAGTAGTGCTCGGCCGGTTCGGCCAGCGCGGCGAGCTCCTCGGCCGCGTCCGCGGGCAGCGTGAGCTCCGCGCCCGCGAGGTTCGACGCGAGCTGGTCGGTCCCGACCGGGCCGAGCAGCACCCGCCACGCCCACGGGTTCGCCAGCGCCGCGGCGACGGCGATCCGGTCCAGCGGCACCCCCGTGCGTGCCGCCAGCGCCGCCGCCGCGCGGGCACCCTCGGTGCCGTCCTCACCGCCCGGGGCGAGCCTGCCGTTCGCGAAGACCTCCTTCACGATCACCCGGGCCCCGGCGTCGGCGGCCTCGGCCAGCGCCGGGCCCACCGAGGGTTCGAGCGGATTCCAGGTGCTCTGGAACGAGGTGAACAGCGGCTCGCCGTCCACCCGGACGTCCAGCGCCCGGCGCACCGCGTCGCCCTGGGCGGGGCCGGAGGTGGAGATGCCGACCCGGATCCCCCGGTCGCGCAGGTGAGCCATCGCGCGGTGGACGCGCCCGTCGTCGAGGACGCCGGTGTCGAGCGTCGCGGAGTGCACGTGGTAGGTCCCGAGGTGGTCGCCGAGCAGCTCGCGGCTCAGCGCGTACTGCTCGGTGAAGGCGTCGAGCGAGTGGTCCTTGACCTCGTGGGTGTCGGCGTCGGTCCGCCACCCGCCCACGTAGCGGTAGCCCCACTTCGAGCCGATCTCGACGGGGTCCCCACCGCCGGTGACCCCGGGCCGGTCGGCGAGCCAGCCGGCGAGGAACTCCTCGGCGCGGCCGTAGGAGCGGGCGACGTCGAGGTAGCGGACGCCCGCGGCGTACGCGGCGTCGAGCAGGGCGCGGGAGCGGTCGCGCAGGGTGGCGACGTCGCGGTCGTCGCCGAGCTCGTCGGCGCGGCCGGAGGTGATGTAGGCGGGGCGGGCGATCGCGGCCAGGCCGAGGCCGAGACGGTGGGCGGGGGCGGGCATGGCCCCAGCCTGCCGCACCCGACGGCGGCGCCGCACCCGACGAAACACCTGTTGCACGCCGGTGCCGGCCGGTACCGTCCCCGGGCATGACCGATGCGCCGCCCGGTGGCTGGGTCCTGCTGCTCGCGCAACTGCCCGCCTCCCCCTCGAGCCCCCGGGTCACGCTGTGGCGCCGGGCCCGCGCCGCGGGCGCGGTCGGCCTGCAGAACGGCGCCTGGGTGCTGCCGGCGACCGGCGAGCACCGCACGTTCCTGGAGGGGCTCGCGGCCTACGTCCGCGAGTCCGGCGGGACCGCATACGCGCTCGACGTCGCCGCCGGGACCAGCGACGACGGCATCGTCGCCCGGATCCGCGCCGAGCGCGGCAAGGAGTTCGCCGAGTTCACCGAGCGCGGCGACGCACTGCTGGCGGAGCTGGAGAAGGAGTCCTCGCGGGACAACTACTCCTTCGCCGAGCTGGAGGAGAACGAGCAGGACCTGGAGCGGCTCACCCGCTGGCTGGCCACGATCTCGTCCCGGGACTTCTTCCCCGACGAGCGCGGCAAGGACGCCGAGGCCCTCCTGGACCGCTGCCGGCACGCGCTCGACGCGTTCACCGCCGCCGTCTACCGCGCCGAGGGCGTGGCCCCCGACCTGCCACCGCGTACGGACTGAGCCCGTGAGCAGCGGGGCGCACGCCGCGACCGGTGCGGCCGTGGTCGACGACCTCGGTACGGACGCGCTGCGGGGCCTCACCGGCGCCGAGGCCGCGGCGCGGAGGAGGCGGCACGGCCCCAACCGGTGGGTCGTCCCGCGTCGGGTCACCTTCCTGCGGGTGCTCGCCGACGAGGTCACCGAGCCGATGATGCTGCTGCTCGCGGCGATCGCGGTGCTCTACGGCGTCTGGGGGCGGTTCGACGACACCGTCGCCGTCGTCGTGATCATCGCGGCGGTCGTCGGGGTCGAGGTGTTCGCCGAGTTCCGCGCGAAGTCGGTCATCGCCTCGCTCGGCGAGCTCACCGCCCCGACGACGCCGGTGGTGCGCGACGGGAGCACCGTCTCGGTCGGGGTCGACGACATCGTGCCCGGCGACCTCGTGCCGCTGGCCGCGGGCTCGCGGGTGCCCGCCGACCTGCGTCTGGTCGAGACCTGGGGGCTGCGCGTCGACGAGTCGACCCTCACCGGGGAACCCGTCGCCGCCCCCAAGGACGCCGCCCGGGTGCTCTCCGGCGACACCGCGCTGGCCGAGCGGGCGAACCTGGTGTTCGCCGGGACGACGGTCGTCGCCGGGTGGGCCCGCGGCGTCGTCGTCGCGACGGGGACGGCCACCGAGCTGGGCACACTCACCGGGCTCGTCGCCGCCGCGCGGCCGCCCCGTACGGCACTCCAGCAGGCCATGCGCGAGCTCGCCGGCAGCCTCGCGACACTGGCGATCGCGTTCAGCGTGCTCGTCCCGCTGGTCGGCGTGCTGACCGGGCGGCCGTGGCGGGAGATGGTGCTGACCGGGCTCACCCTGGCCTTCGCGACGGTCCCGGAGGAGCTGCCGATCATCGTCAGCCTGGTGCTCGGGCTCGGCGCGTACCGGCTGTCGCGGCGGCGCGGGCTGGTCCGGCGGCTGCGCGCGGCGGAGGCCCTCGGGCTGGTGACGGTGCTCGCCACCGACAAGACCGGCACGCTCACCTGCAACCGGATGACCGTCGCGCGGGTCGAACCGGCCCCGGGCGTCGACGACGACACCCTGCTCGGCCTCGGCGCGGCCTGCACCGAGACCGCCCCCGAGCCCGACGGCGGCTGGTCCGGTGACCCGACCGACGTCGCGTTCCTCGTCGCGGCCCGCGACCGGGGCCTGCCGACGCCCGCCGAACCGGTCGCCCGGTTCCCGTTCGACCCCGGCCGGGAGACGATGACGGTCGTCCTGCCCGCCGGCGCGTCCGGCACCGCCACGGTGGTGACCACCGGCTCGCCGGAGTCGGTGCTGGCCCGCTGCGCGGCGCCGTCGCCGGAGACCGCGGGCCGGGTCGCCGCGCTCGCCGCCCGCGGCCTGCGGGTGATCGCGGTGGCGAGCAGGCCGGCGTCGCAGGTCCCGGCGACCGTCGGCGACGCCGAGCGCGACCTCGTCCTCGCGGGGGTCGTGGCGCTGTCCGACCCGCCGCGCCCGGGCGCCGCCGAGGCCGTCGCCGCCGCGCGGCGGGCCGGGGTGCGGGTGGTGATGGTGACCGGCGACCACCCCGCCTGCGCCCGGGCCGTCGCCGCGGAGGTCGGGATCGACCCGGACCCGGTGCTGACCGGCCGCGACCTCGACGGTCTCGACGACGCGACGCTGGCCGCCGCCGTCGCGTCGACGCCGGTGTTCGCCCGGGTCTCGCCCGCGCACAAGCTGCGCCTGGTCACGGCGCTGCAGGCCGGCGGGGAGGTGGTGGCGGTGACCGGGGACGGCGTGAACGACGCCCCCGCGCTCGCCCGGGCCGACGTCGGCGTGGCCATGGGCTCGTCGGGTACTGACGTGGCGCGCGAGGCGGCCGGGCTGGTCCTGGCCGACGACGACGTCTCCACCCTCACCCGGGCCCTGCACGAGGGCCGCACGCTGCACGGGAACCTGCGCAAGGGCGTCGCCTACTACCTGGCCTGCAAGGCCGGGCTGGTCGCGACCGTCGCCGCCGGGGTGCTCACCGGGATGGCCGTACCGTTCACCCCGATCCAGATCGTGGTGCTGGAGATGTTCATGGACATCGCGGGGAGCGCGACCTTCGCCGCGGAACCCGCCGAGCGCGACGCCATGACCCGCCCACCGCGCGACCCGGGTGCACGGTTCCTGGACCGGGCCCTGCTCGGCGACCTCGCCGCGGGGGCGGCGGCGCTGTTCGCCGCCGTCGGCGGGCTGTACCTGGTGACCGCCTCGCAGACGGTCGCGTTCGTGGGCTGGCTGTCCGGGCACCTGGCGCTGGCCTGGGTGATGCGCACCGAGCGGACGCCGGTGCTGCGGGCGGGGCTGTTCGCGAACCGGTTCCTGCCGTGGTGGACGGTGGTGACCGCCGTGGCGGTGTGGGTGGTCACGACCGTGCCGGTGCTGCGGGAGACGCTGCGGCTCACCCCGCTGACCGGTCCGCAGTGGACGGCGGCGGCGCTGGTGCCGGTGGCCGCGGTCGCGGTGCTGGAGCTGCGCAAGGCCGGGCGGCGGGCCGCCACGGGGCGCCCGTCGGAGTGATCCGTGCTAGACCACCGGTCGTGAACGGATCGGTCCTGTCCCGCCCGGCCCCCGAGCCGCCCCGCTCCGTCGCCGTCGGCGACGACCCCGACCAGGTCATGGACCTGTGGCCGGACGGTGGGCCCGGGCGCCCGCTGGTCGTGCTGGTGCACGGCGGGTTCTGGCGGCCCCCGATCGACCGGACGCACCTGCGGTCGACGGCGGCCGCGCTGAACGCACTGGGGCTGCCGGTGGCCTCGCTGGAGTACCGCCGGGTGCCCGGTGAGCCGGACGCGACGGTCGCCGACGTGCTCGCCGGTCTGCGGGCCGCCCGCGCCGTCGCCGGGCCGGTCATCGCGGTGGGGCACTCCGCGGGCGGGCACCTGGTGCTGCACGCCGCGGCCGTCGAGCCGTCGCTGGTGCGGGCGACGGTGCCGCTCGCCCCGGTCGCGGACCTCGCGCTGGCCGACGCGGAGGACCTCGGCGACGGCGCGGTCCGCGCCTACCTCGGTGGCCCGGCGGCCGGGCGCACCGACCTGGACCCGGCGGCGGGCCCGCCCCCGCCCGGGCCGGTGACGATCGTGCACGGCGACGCCGACGACCGCGTCCCGCTGGGCGTCTCCCGCTCCTACGCGGGCCGGCACCCGTCGGTGCGGCTGGTCGAGCTGCCCGGCTGCGACCACTTCGCGGTGGTGGACCCGCTGTCGGCGGCCTGGGAGACGGTGACCCGGGAGATCCTGGCGGTGGCGACGTGACCGCGCCCGGCGGCCTGCCCCGCCATCAGCTCACGATGACCGTGCTGATGACGCCGGACATGGCGAACTTCTCCGGCAACGTCCACGGCGGTGCGATCCTGAAGCTGCTCGACCAGGTCGCGTTCTCCTGCGCGAGCCGCTGGGCCGGGACCTACGTCGTGACGCTCTCGGTGGACCGGGTCCGCTTCCGCGAACCGATCTACATCGGCGAGCTCGTGACCTTCCTGGCGTCGGTGAACGACACCGGGCGCAGCTCGATGGAGATCGGCATCCGGGTCACCACGGAGAACATCACCGAGCGGACCCAGCGGCACGCCAACAGCTGTTACTTCACGATGGTCGCGATGGACGAGCACCGGCGTCCGGTGCCGGTCCCGGAGCTGGTCCCGTCGACCGACACCGAGCGTCGTCGCCGGGACGAGGCGCGCCGGCGTCGCGAGGCACGCCGGGCCGGCGGCTGACCCCGGACACGACGGTGCCCCGGGACCACACGGTCCCGGGGCACGTCGCGGTACGGGAAGGTCAGTTGACCGAGTCGCCCGCGCCGGAGGTCTGGCCGCAGTTGTCGGACTGGTCGGTGGTCGAGTCGCCGGAGACCGCCTTGGCCTCGCCACCCAGGCCGAGGGCGCCGGTGATGCCGCTCAGCAGGTTCGCGTCCTCGATCGGGGCCTGCACGCCCAGCACGTTGACCGGGATGTTGTTGTTGCAGACCTGGATCGGCACGTTGACGTTGTTGCCGTTCAGGCCACCCGCGAGCAGGCCCTTGGCGTCCTTGTCGATGTGGCCCGACTCGTGCTTGCCGTGGTGCTTGCCGTCCTTGGCGGAGTCGCCCGCGTAGTCGCCGGCGAAGGCCAGCGGGGAGACGGCGAGCAAGGACGCGGCGGACGCCGCGACGATGATTCCGGCCTTCTTCAGCACAGTTCTTCTCCTGATGAGGTCTCAGGGCCGTGGTGAAGGCCCCGTTCCATGACGGCACGCTGACAAAAGGGGGAGCCCGTGCCGACTGGCTGCGAATCTAGCTGCGCGGGAGAGCCCGAACAATTCTTCTACCACCATCGGGTGGCCGAATTACTTTCCGTTCGGATACTCCCACGATCGGGTCGAATGCGATCGGGGCGAACCGCCCGGAGCGGCGCCGGGACCGGCGACGACGACCACGGCGGGTGGTCACGCGACCCTGCCCCGGACACGGACGTGCCCCGGGACCGCGAGGGTCCCGGGGCACGTCAGCGACGAGGAGTCGGTCAGTTGACCGAGTCGCCCGCGCCGGCCTCCTGGCCGCAGGTGTCGGACTGGTCGGTGGTGGAGTCGCCCGACACGGCCTTGCCCTTGCCCGCGATGCCGGCGGCACCGGTCAGGCCGTTGCCCGCAGCGGCGTCCTCGACCGGAACCTGGACACCCAGGACGTTGACCGGCACGTTGTTGTTGCACGCCTGGACCGGGACCTGGGCGTTGTTGCCGTTGGCGCCCGCGACGAGACCCTTGGCGTCCTTGTCGATGACGCTGTCCGAGCCGGCGAACGCCAGCGGCGACAGGCCGATCAGGGCGACGGCGGACACGGCGGCGACGAAACCGGCCTTCTTCTTCTGCACAGTCTTCTCCTGGTGAGTCACGGATCCATTCGGATCCGGGCACGTGCCGGCCCGACGACAAAGGGGGGAGCCCGAACCGGCTGAGAAGAACCGTAATGGCGGGAAAGGTGCCCATCAAGCTCAGAACACCATCGTGGGGAACAATCACCGAGCGTCAGATATTCACACGATATGGTGTCGTCGCCGAGTCGGCGGTTCTGCACGACGACGGGGCGGAACCGCGTCCGGTCCCGCCCCGTCCGCCCGGACGTGCGTCAGCCGACGCGACCCCACTGACCTGCGGGCTCGTCACCCTCCATCTCGGCGACGGCCTGGACCATCGCCAGCAGCTCCGGGTCGAGTCCCGGTCCGAACTCCTCGGGCCGTTCGACGGCGATGTCCATCGGGACGCCGTCGGGCGCCTGCGCGGTCGACAGCGTCGTCCCGTCGTTCGACGGCGACGGACCGCGGTAGAGCTTCCCTGCCTCGGAGAGCTGGTCGAGGCTGAACGTGTACTGCTTGCTCTGCAGACCCTGCTCCAGCAGCGTCGCCACCTCGGGGAACTTCTCGGCGTTCGTCTTCGGGATCGGCAGCAGCGTGTTCCAGTTGACCCCGAGCGCCTCGAGCGCCTTGGCGTAGGCGTTCTCGTGGGCCTGGTCGCGCACGATCAGGTACGCGATCGTCGAGCGCGCCGTCCTGTTCGCCGTCATCTCGTAGAGCCGGCACTTCTGCAGCCGGCCGGTCGACTCGAGCATGAGGTTGTAGAGCAGGTTGAGCGGCAGGTTGCCGCTGTCGTAGACGTACTTGCCCGTCCACGGGTCACCCTGCGCGTCGACCGGCAGCGCCCCCTGGGCCCCCACCAGGTAGTGGTGGATGTTGCCCTCGGTCAGGGCCGCGCTCAGCGGGGTCGCCCCGCCTGCGCCGGGCGTGTCCATGTCGTCGGGCGCGCTGCCCTGGTAGCGGGGCGAGCCGTCGGTGAGCCGGGCGATCGTGGTGGCGATCAGCTCGACGTGCCCGATCTCCTCGGTCCCGACGCCGTAGAGCAGGTCACGGAAGGGCTTCCCGTCCGGACCGCGGAAATTGAAGCTCTGGAACAGGTACTGCATCATCGTGCGCATCTCGCCGAACTGGCCACCCAGCCCCTCCTGCAGCGCATTCGCCGCGGCGGGGTCGGGCTCGTCGGGGACGATCTCGTTCAACAGTCGCTGGACGTGCAGGAACACGGGTGACACCTCGTGGGCTGTGGGGCGCGACCCCTTCCGGGGTCGTGGACACGGCCTGCGGGGTTGAAGCCGTCGGACCCCGGCCTACCCGGACCCCGTGGGTCCACACCCACGCGCAGTCCGCACGGCCGCGGCCGCCGCGGCGGGCCAGGCGGCGTAGACCTCGGCCGACGGCGCGGCGGCGACCGCGGCGGCGAGCAGCGGGCGCAGGTCCGGGCGGTCGGTCCCGACGGCGAGGACGAGTGCGACCGCGCGGAGCTGCCACGGCCGGTCGAGCAGCCGCTCGTCGAGGTCGTACCCGGGCAGGCCGCGGGCCCACCGGGCGTCCGGCGGCGCCGGGGACGGGGCGGGGTCGAGACCCCGCAGCGCCGCCCGGCTGACACGTCCCTCCAGGTCGGCCGGGCCGTCGGTGCACCGCGCCGGCGCCCCCGGGACGACCAGGTGGTGGACGCGGGCCGAGTCCGACCAGATCGCGGTGCGGACCCCGGGGCCGGTGTCCCCCGCGACGTCGAGCAGGTACTCCGAGCGCGGCCGGTACCAGCTCGGGGGCACCCCGAGCACCGGCCAGCCGCTGCACCCGGTCGCGGCGGGGAGCACCACGTTGCGGACACCGGGGGTGTCGCGGTGGGTGCGCCAGACCCGGCCGCACCCACAGCGGCCGAGCCGGGCACCGGCCGCGTCCGCGGTGTCCGGCCGCCCCGTGCCGGTCCAGATCCGGGCGACCGCACGGGCACCGGCGCGGGGGCCGACCTCGTCGGCGTGGTGGTCGTACCAGCGGTCGATCGTGGCGGCGGTGGTGAGGCCGTGCCGGAGCACCGCGCGTTCGGCCAGGTTGACCAGCAGGTCCACGGTGCCGCCTCCGATCGGGGTGTCGGGAAGGACGGGCGGGACCGGCCCGCGGGGAGCGCGGACCGGTCCCGCACGCGTCGTTCAGCGGGCCGGGTCGATCGCGACCGGCTCGCGTCGTGCCTCGTGGTGGTTCGCGTTGCGCGGCGTGGCCAGCACCTGGCGGGTGCGGTCGTCGAGCGCGACGGAGTCGGACAGGGCCCCGCTCGCGGCGAGCGTGTGCTCGAGCGCGTCCAGCCAGTGCTGGTAGTAGCTCCAGGGCTCGCCGCCGTCGCCGTTCTCCCAGGCCTTGATCGCCTCGACCAGGGAGAGCTGGAACTCGCTCCACTCGTAGTGGCCCTCGTGGTACGCGGCGACCGCCATGGCGAAGGCCCGCAGCTCCCACGGCTCGGTGAACGGCTTGTCCGCCCCGGGCATGTCGCAGACGAGCTTCTCGATCCGGCGGCGGGCGTCGCCCAGCTCGGTGGCGTCCGCGCGGACCCCGGTGCTCATCCGCGGGCCGCCTCGGTGAACACGGGCTTCGGCTTGCCGACGCCGATCATCGAGTCGCGCGTGACCAGCGCGGCCAGCTCGTCCTCGGAGAGGTGCTCGCTGCCGGCCGGGCGCTGCGGCAGCACCCAGTAGCGCAGCTCGGAGCTGGAGTCCCACACCCGGATCTCGACGCTGTCGGGCAGCGACAGGTCGAAGTCCTCGGCCAGCACCTTCCGCGGCTCACGCACGATGCGGGCACGGAACGGCGGCGCCTTGTACCAGTTCGGGGGCAGCCCGAGCACCGGCCACGGGTAGCACGAGCACAGCGTGCAGACGATGACGTGGTGGACGTCGTCGGTGTTCTCGACGGCGACCATCTCCTCACCCTGCAGGCCGCCGACACCGAGTTCGCGGCAGGCGGCGGAGGCGTCCTCCAGCAGGCGCGCCTTGAACTCCGGGTCGGTCCACGCCTTGGCGACGACCTTCGCCCCCAGCTGCGGACCGACCTCGTTCTCGTAGACCTCGGCGAGACGGTCGACCGCCGCGGTGGTCATCACGCCCTTCTCGATCAGCAGCGACTCCAGGGCCTTGACCCGGGCGGTGATCTCCTCCTGCGTGCGGAGCGGGGTGTCGGTGGGCTTCGCGGTCATGGGTCAGGCTCCCTGGGTGGCGGGGACGGGCGAGAGGTACGGCTCCCACACGTCGAAGTAGTTGACGCCGTTCGGGTCCGCGTACTCGGCGCCCCACAGCTCGGCGGCGTCGAAACGGACGGTGTAGAGGTGCTCGGGGCAGTCGCCGAGCCCGTTGCCGGCGGTGTCGGGGTAGAGGTAGGTGCCGTGGGCCGCGCTGATCACGCCGCGGCGGCCGCGGATGTAGCGGGCCCGGCGGGTGTGGCCGTAGGGGCTCTCGGAGGAGATGACGACCTCGTCGCCGACGGAGAACTGCGCGACCTTGTCCGACTCGCGGTGGGCCGGGAACCCGTTGGTGACCGCCCAGTCGACGAACTCGACGATCTCGGTGTCGGTCTCCCGCTCGGGGAGCGGCGCGTCGGGGTTCTCGAGGTAGTGCCGGGTCCGCGCCTCCAGCTCGGCCGGGTCCAGCACGCCCGCGGCCTCGGCGTAGTGCTCGACCGTGTGCATCCAGTGCTCGTAGTAGTTCGAGATCAGGTACTCGGCAGGGTCCATCTTCTCGATGCCGTGCCGGAACTGGTCCACGTTGAACAGCCCGGCGCGGGCGCTCTGCGCGAACATGGAGAAGGCACGCTTCTCCCAGTCGGCACGGAACACGGGCTCGGACATGTGGTCGTTCTCGACCTTGCCCAGCCCGTCGGTGCCGCCGAGATCGAAGACTCCGTTCACTGCCGTCCTCCCACGGTGGTGAGGGCCGGCGGAGCGGGGAAGCCGCCGACGGCCTGCTCGAAGGTGTGCGCGACCCGCAACACGGTCGCGTCGTCGAAACGCCGGCCCACGATCATCAGACCGGTCGGGAGCCCGTTCACGAGCCCGGCCGGGACCGACGCGGCCGGGTGCCCGGACACGTCGAACGGGGCACAGTTGCCGATCATCCCCAGCGCGGTCGGCAGGTAGCTGTCCAGATCGGCGTCGAGCCCGAGCAGCTCGGGCGCGGTGTAGGGCACGGTCGGCATGACCAGCACGTCGTAGCCGGTCAGGGCCGCGTCGTAGGCCGCTCGCACCTCGAAGGCCAGGTTGCGGGCCATCCCGTAGTAGGCACCTCCCGCGTGGGCGAAGGTGTAACCACCCGAGAGGCCGACGAGCTTGACGGTCTTGGACAGCTCCGACCCGCGGGCGTGACGCCCGCGGTGGTAGTGCGCGATCAGCTCCGGGTCGTAGAGACCCGGGTAGTTCATGCCGTAGGCGTTGCCGTCGATCATCTGGTGCGCGGCTCCCTCGGTCCCGATGACGTTCCAGACCGCCATCGCGTCCAGGTGCCAGGGGATCGAGACCTCCTCGGCGACCAGACCCGCATCGGTCAGCGTCCCGATCGCCGCACGCACGGCCTCGTCCACGGCCGGGTCGCTCTCCGGGCGGGCGAAGCCCTCGGTCACGATCCCGACCCGCAACCCGCCTGCCGACCGCTCCAAGGCAGCCAGGTAGTCGACCGGCTCGAGCTCGGTGGGCTGACGCACATCGAGCCCGTCCACCCCGGCGATCACACCCAGCATCAGTGCGGCGTCGGACACCGTGCGGGTGATCGGGCCCAGATGGTCGATCGTGGCCTCGATGGGGAACGCACCGGTGTAGGGCACCAGGCCGTGGGTGGGCTTGTGCCCGACCGTGCCCGAGAACGCCGACGGCATACGGATCGAGCCGCCCTGGTCACCACCCACGGCCATGTCGACCGCCCCGGACCCGACCAGCGCCGCACTACCCGACGAGGACCCACCCGAGATACGGGTCGGGTCCCAGGGGTTGCCCACCGGCCACGGCCGGGAGGTGAAACTGCCCCCGGAGAAACACAGGTCCTCACACATCGCCTTACCGGTGATCGTCGCCCCGGCGGCCAGCAGGCGGGTCGCGACCGTCGCGTCACGGGAGGGCACGAACCCCTCCACCGTGGCCGACCCGTTGGTCATCGGGACCCCGGCCAACGCGATGTTGTCCTTGAGCGCCACGGTCCGCCCGGCCAACGGGCCCTCCGCCGCACCGGTCACCGACGTGGTCACGTACCAGCCACCCAGCGGGTTGTCCGCCGGCTCGGACCACTCCCGCTGCGGGGCCTGCGGCGCCGACGCCCGATAGAGCTCCTCGACCCGCTCCGAGGACGCCAGCGTCGCAGCCACCGCCGGACCGAACTCGGCCAACTCCGCCTCGGACAGACCGAACGCATAGTGCTTGTTCAACGCCGCCAGACGGGCGGCATCAGGGGGTGGAATCGCCATCAGGTGGTGCTCCTCACATCGGGGGATGCGAGAAAGCTAGGGTTCATGCCTGCACATGTCAATCAATACAGACGCATTGACACGAGGTCTGACACACCCGTCCCACCTCTGTTACATGCGCGTATTCACGACCGTCCCTCGCTGTCGTTCATCGAGCCGAAGGTCGCGCCGCGGGCGGCCGCGAGGTGCAGCGGCTGCTCGACGTGGTGGTGGCCGTCGAGCGCCAGGGTGCCCCGCGGGAGGTCGTAGCGGCCGGACCGGATCTCGTCGGCGACGGGCACCGGCTCGGTCGAGCGGGCGGCGCGGGCCGCGGCGGACCACACGTGGATCGCCTCGAACATCGACTCCGACAACGACGACAGCGGCGCCGCCCACTGGCCGAAGCGGGCCCGGTAGCGCTTCAGGAGCGACCCGTTGCGCTCGGTCTGCAGGTGCTGGAAGTAGCCGGAGACACCGTGGATCCCCTGGGAAGCGTGCAGTCCGATCCGCTCAAGGGTGGCCTCGTCCATCGCGGGGCCGAGGCTGACGGTCCGGTCGCGCAGACCCATTGCGTGGCACTGACGCTCGAACGCGGCGGCGTCGGCGCCCACGAACGTGTTGAGCACGATGTCGGCGCCCGAGGCGGCGATCCGCTCGACCAGCGGGGCGAAGTCCCGGGCCCCGAGCGTGGCGTAGCCCTCGCCGACCAGCACCGCGCCGTGCGCCGGGAGCACCTCCCGCGCGGCGGCGTTGACCGCACGGGGCCACACGTAGTCGTTGCCCGCCAGGAACCAGCGACGTCCACCGGCTGCCCGCATGACCGGTCCCGCCGCCGTCACGATCTGGGTCGCGGGCCGCTCGCCCAGCCGGATCCGCAGCCGGGACTCGCCGCCGCCCTCGTTCATGTTGGTGTGCACGACGAGCACGTCGCGGCCGGTCAGGGCGGTCGAGACGGCGTGGTAGGTCGCCGAGGTCGTCGTCAGGAAGACGGTCCGGCAGCCGGCCCGGGCCAGCCGCAGCGCTTCCAGGGTCCCCGTGCCGGGGTCGGTGGCGTCGTCGCCCACCATCAGGTCCAGCGGGCGCCCGCCGACACCACCCGACTCGTTGATCTCCTCGACGGCCAGGGCCGCCGCGTTCGCGACGGCCGAGGCGAACACGCTGCCCGACCCGCACCGGCTGGTGAGCACACCGATGCGGGGGCCGTCCGGGGCGTGGTCGGGAACCGGGTGGCCGCGCCGACGCATCAGCCACTCGAACCCGAGCCGGTCGATCTCGGCGTCGAGCCGGATCCGCGTCCCGCCGGGCGCGGCGGAGAACCGCAGCCGGATGCGGCCCTGCCAGGGCTGGTCGTGGGTGATCGTGATGGTGCGCGGTCCGCGGAGCTCGCTGATCCGGCCGAGCACGTCGACCGGCGGCCCGCCGGCGATGGGCGCCCGCAGGGTGACCGGCTCGCCCACCGCGACCCGGTCGCACGCCGCACCGAACAGCCAGCCCGCGCCGGAGTCGCGCCCGAAACGTCCGAAGACGACCGCCGGGTCGGCGGCGACGAACTCCTCCACCGCGAGCGCGATCGTCCCCATGGGGGTCAGTCTCCCGGCACGGAGGGTCCGGTCATCCGGTCGCGCCCTCCCGGTCCGTCGCGGGACGGCTCTCCACGGCGGAGCCCACCTCGCCGAGCGAGGACTGGAACAGGGTGCGCAGCAGCGCGATGACGTCGGCGGCCGCACCACCGGGCTCGATGGAGTAGTAGCGGTACCGGCCGGAACGGCGCTCGGTGATGAGCCCCGCGACGCGGAGCACCCGCAGATGGGTGGAGACGGCCGTGCGGCCGACCGAGGTGATGTGGTCGGCCAGGTCGCCCGCGCTGACCTCGTCGTGCTCGGAGAGCACGGCCAGGATGCGGCGGCGGACGGGATCGGCGAGCGCGTCGAAGGCGGGGCCGGCGTCCCGGCCGGCCCCGGCCGACGCGTCAGGATCCGATGACATGATGCCGAGTCTAACGCGGACGGACCCGCACGGTGGCCCGGCCGGGCCGAAGCGCCGACACGACGGGGAGGCCCGCCGTGCAGGGCGTGGCCGGCGACACCCCGGTCCGTGCACGCTGGCGTGCAGTCGTGTCCAAGGCCGCCGGTGGAGTCCGCTCCTAGCGTCGGGTTCCAGGACCCCGTCACGGGACCGGACCGGAGGATTCATCATGATCAGCACGGACACGCTCGCCGATCCCGAGGAGATCCGCGCGCTCAACGCCCGCTACAACTTCGCGGTCGACCAGGGGACCCCCGAGGAGTGGGCCGCCACCTTCTCGACGGACGGCGTGTTCCACGCCCTCATCGAGGGCCAGACCCCGAAGGGCCACGCCGAGCTCGCGGCCTTCGTCCCGCTGTGCCGGGACACCTTCGGCCCGATGCGGCACCTGACCATGAACGAGGTGGTCTCGGTGTCCGGTGACACCGCCACCCAGACCTGCTACCTGCTGTTCTTCGCGAACACGGCGGGGACGGTGAGCGGCACCGTCTGCGTGTACACCGACGAGCTGGTCCGCGAGGACGGCGCCTGGCGCTACCGCGACCGCAAGGTCGCGCCGGTCATGCCGTTCACCAGCTTCGCCCCGCCCGCCTGAGCGCGGCGGGCCGGTCGGCCCGGGTCCGGCGAGCCCACCGCTCGCCGGGTCCGGGCCGTCGCCGTCTCAGGCCGGGCGCAGGTCGGCGGGCCGGTGGCCGCGGTGGGTGCGGAAGGCCCGGTTGAGGTGGGAGAGGTCGAAGAAGCCCCACCGGGCGGCGAGGGCGGTCAGCGACTCCCGGCACGCCGGGTCGGCGAGGTCACGGGCGCAGGCGTCCACCCGTAGCCTCGTGACCGTCTGGGCGTAGGTGTGCTCGAAGTCCCGGAAGACGTTGTGCAGTGTCCGCACCGACACGCCGAAGTGCGCCGCCACCCGGGCGGCCGCGAGGTCGCCGTTCCGCAGGTTGTCCTGCAGGTGGGTGCACACCGACGTGTAGAGCGACGCGGCCAGCGTGCGGCGGCCGGCGCCGCGGGCCTCGTCGGTCGCCCCGCAGGCCGTGGCCAGCAGGGTCGTGAAGCCGGAGCTGACCGCGCGGGCCTCGGCGTCGCCCAGGTCCTCGACGGCGTCCCACACCGACCGCATGGTGCCCGCGACCACGGCGCCGAGTGCGCGGGAGCCGTCGACGGTGGTCGTCGTGACGTCGTCGGGCCGCGCCACCAGCGACATCAGCCGGTCGCGGGGCACCCGGAACGACAGCGACCGCCAGTCCCCGGCGTAGTCCAGCCGGAACGGCCGTGTCGCGTCGAACAGGGCGAACGAGCCCGCCGGGACGTGGCAGGTGCGCCCGCCCTGGGACCCGACGCACGATCCGGCGAGCTGCAGGTTGACGAAGACCGTGGCCTCCGCGGTCCGGGCGACCTCCCGCGTGCCGTGCAGGTTCACCTGCCCGACCGGCCAACAGAGCAGCGAGAATGTGATCCCAGGTGCCGTCACCGCTGTAGCGGCGGTGACGCTTCCACAGGGCCTGCCACGGACCGAACTCGACCGGGACATCACGCCAGGCCAGCCCGCACCGGAACCGGTAGATGATCCCCTCCACCACTCTGCGGTGATCAGCGAACGGGCGTCCTGGCATCCCGTCCGACGAGGGCAACAACGGCTCAAGTCGGGCCCATTGGAGATCGGTCAGGACCGCACGACGCGACACCTGCTGATCATCGCGCAGACCCGAACGGCCGAGTTAGGAGACACGCCCTACGCCGAGTTGGCCTGCGGGTTCGGGGTCGGCACCTCCACGGTCTACCGCTACATCCAGGAGGGGATCGAGCTGCTCGCCGCGAAGGCCCCCACCCTGGAACAAGCCATCGAGGTCGCGAAACGGAAGGCGTTCGTGATCCTCGACGGCACCCTGTTGCGCATCGACCGGGTCGGGATGGCATCGGGCTACGACCGGGCGTTCTACTCTGGAAAGCACAAAGCCCACGGACTGAACGTGCAGGTCATCGCGGACCCGGTCGGCCGCCTGGTGTGGATCTCCCCGCCGATGCCGGGCGCGCGGCACGACATGGGCGCAGCCCGCGAGCACGGGATCATCGACGCCCTGGCCGAGCATGAGATCCCCGCCGCGGCCGACACCGCCTACCAAGGCGCCGGTCCTACGGTCGCCGTGCCGCAGCGGCGTCGACGTAAGGACCCCGACACCGGCCGATTCCGGAAGCTGTCACGACACCAGAAGGACGTGAACACCGCCCACGCCCACCGTCGCGGACCGGGCGAGCGGGTCAACGCCGAGCTGAAGAACTGGCGAGTCCTGCGCAAGATCCGGTCCAGCCCGAACACCGCCGACAGGCTCATCGCCGCAGTTCAGACCCTCATGATCGCCAGCGCGTGATCAGGTTGGCAAAGGCTCAGTGGGTGACGCGGCCCGCACCGCGACGGCGACGCCCGCGTGAGACCCGGCGGTGCGCGCCGGTGCACGGCCGTCCGGGCGCCGCGGCCCCGCTCCGGCCGAGGCTCGGTCCCGTCAGCACGACCGGCGAGAACGGAGACGACCATGGAATTCGACGGCAGGACGGTCCTCATCACCGGAGCCGCGGGCGGGATCGGCGCGGCGGCCGCCGCGGCGTTCGCGGCGGAGGGCGCCTCCCTCGCGCTCGTCGACCTCGACCGCTCCGCGCTGGAGAAGGTCGCGGCCGGGCTCGGCGTCGACGACGCCCGGGTGCTGCTGCACGTCGCGGACGTCCGTGACGAGCAGCAGGTCGAGGGCTACGTCGCCGCCACCCGCGACCGTTTCGGCGCGATCGACGTGTTCTTCAACAACGCCGGCGTCGAGGGCGCCACCGGCCCGCTGGTGGACACCGACCTGGAGACGGTCGACACCATCCTGTCGGTCAACGTGCGCGGCTCCTTCCTCGGGCTCAAGCACGTGCTGCGGGTGATGACCGCACAGGGCCACGGGTCGGTGGTGAACACCTCCTCGATGGCCGGGGTCATCGCGTTCGCCGGGCTGGGCGGCATGTACACGGCGTCCAAGCACGCCGTCGTGGGCCTCACCCGCGTCGCCGCCGTCGAGGCGGCGCCGGCCGGCGTCCGGGTCAACGCGGTGTGCCCCGGGCCGGTCGACACCAGGATGATGCGCTCGATCGAGAACGGGATGTCCCCCGACGACATCCCGGGCGTCCAGGAGCAGTTCGCCGGGCTCACCGCGCTCAAGCGCTACGCGGACCCGGCCGAGATCGCCTCGGTCGTGCTGTTCCTGGCCTCGGACCGGGCCAGCTACGTCAGCGGCAGCATCTACACCGTCGACGCCGGGATGACCGGGATCTGATCCGGGGCCGCCGGCCGGTGTCGGCGTCGGGCCGCCCGGTGGCGACGAGCGCACCGAGCACCAGCCGCGCCCGCACCGGACGCTGCTCCCCCGACCCGCTCCTCGGGCCTCGTCCGGGACCGGCCGGCGCGCCCGGGGTCCGCCGGCCGCGCCCGGCGTCCGACGGCACCCGGCATCATCCGGGCCGCAGCAGTGCCACGAGCTCGTCCGGCCGGTCGAGGGGCACGATGTGCCCGCAGTCGTCGAACAGATGCCCGTCGAGGACGTCGGCGACCCCGCGCAGCTGGTTCTCCAGCGCGCGGCCGACCGGCGCGGCTCCGACCGCGGTCGTGGGCACCGTCAACCGGGCACCGGCCACCGCCGTGGAGATCTGGCGTCCGGTCTCGGGCAGCGACCGGTAGAGGGCGAACGCACAGCGGAGGGCGTCCGGGCGCGCGAACGTCCCGGCCATCGCGGATCGCAGATCCGGACGGATTCCGCGCCCGCGAGTGCCCTGGTCGAGGAACCACCCGGCGTACGCCGCCTCGTTCCCGCGCAGCACGCCGGCTTCGCCGACAAGGTCACCACAGAACTGTCACTCGGTGGGTGGGGCTGGCACCACGAGGCAGGCATCCACGCGCTGCGCCTCATCCTCGCCGGGATCTTCGACGAGCTACCCGATCTGCAGATCATCAGCGGGCACTGGGGCGAGATGGTCCCGTTCTACCTCCCACGCCTCGAAAGCGTGTGAGGGGCAAGCCTCCGTGGGTTCAAATCCCACCGCCACCGCCAGCCTGACCAGGCAGAACGCCGGACCTCCCAACAGGGAGCGTCCGGCGTTCTTGGTCGTAGTCTCAGTTCTAGTCTCATTCCCCGCCGGTGGTCCGGTCAGCAGAACCGCGGGAACGAGTGGCACAACCGGTTCTGCACCCGGCTGGCGACCCGCTCAGCGAACGCGCGTCTCGGCCCCGCGGGGATCTGGGTGATGCGCTCGTTCACCTGAGCGAACGCTCGACCGATCGGGCTGTTCGGGTTGGTCGGCGGGGGCGGGGGTGCGTTCGGATCTTGCGGAATGCAGCCGACGCCACATGTCGGCGGTGGTGGCTCGCTGTTGCCGTCGTCCTGAGCGAGAGCGACCGACGAACCCAACAGCAGGAACGCGACGACCAGCGATAGCACGGCCAGCAGCGAGCGACGCACGATCTCCCCCTCATCACACCCGTCCGCCCGGATCATCCGGACAGTCCTCATCGTTTGATTCGTCCGCCGTGTCATCAGCGTTAGCCCCGCCCGACATCCCGCCTTCACCGGAAGGCTTGACGCTGAACTGCCAGATCAGCCCGTCGACGCGGCTCGCGATGTCGCGCTGGATGGCCGAGGTGACGTGCTGGTGGCGCGCGGCCATCGCGGTGTGCGACCAGCCCATGATGCCCATGACGGCGCGCTCCGGGACGCCGAGCAGGAGCAACACTGTCGCGGCGGTGTGGCGGGCGTCGTGCAGCCGGCCGTCTCGCACGCCGGCCCGGGCGAGGAGCTTCTTCCAGTCGTCCCAGTCCGTGCGCGGGTTGAGCGGACCCCCCGTCGGGGTGGCGAACAACCAGTCACCGTCGGTCCAGAGCTGCGCCGCCAGGTCGCGTTCCCGATCCTGCTCGACGCGATGCGCGCGCAGCAGCTCGACGAGCTCCGCCGGGAGCCCGATACCCCGACGGCCGGCCCGGGACTTGGTCTCGGCGGTCTCGGGCCGAAGGGGTACACGGTCCGGGCAGTGGCCGGCGTACTTCCGGCCGCAGGTGTCGCCGCACCCGTGCTGCCACCGTGGACGCAGCCGGCCCCGGCGCACGAACATCGACCCGGCGTCGAGGTCGACGTCAGCCCACTTCAGGCCGAGCGCTTCCCCTTGGCGCAGCCCGAGCGCGAGTGCGACGGCCCAGCGGGCACCGTTCCGGCCGTCGAGCGCCGACTTCAGCAGCATCCGGATCTCGTCGACGGAGTACGGCTCGATCTCCGTCTCGATGAGGCGGGGCGCCTTGGCCAGGGTCGCGGGGTTGCGCCCGATATGCCCGCGTCGCACGGCCTCGTTGAGCGCTGTCCGGACGGTGCGGTGCGCCTGGTGTGCCGTGGCGGCCGCCTTGCCCTCGCGCATCATCCGCACGTAGAGCTTCTCCAGGTGCTCCGGCTCCAACCGGTCGAGCCGGTGCTTGCCGATCCCCGGGATGAGGTGCACGTTCACCGCGACCCGGTACCCGGAGATCGTGTTGTCCTTCACGAACGGCGCCGCGATGTTCTCGACCCAGTGCGTGAGCCACTTCTCGACCGTCCACGAGCGGCCGGGCTTGCGCACCGTCCCGCCGTCCCGCTGCCGTTCCAGAGCCCGCACCTTGCGCGTCACGTCGGCTTGGGTGCCCATCACGTGCCGCCGGTCGGGCCGGCCGTCATCCTTGACGCCCACGGTCACACGGCCGTGCCAGTAGCCGTCCTTCCCGAGGTAGATGCTCGACGCCCCGTTCGGTGTCCGAGCCATCACGCCGCCCCCAGCGTGCGCAGCCGTCTGACGACGCAGCGGCTGTGACCGTCCGCCCCCACGGTGGGACGACACCTGCTCGATCGCTACGGAAGGTGCGGAGAACCAGCTGATACGGCCCGGCGTGTCGACCGAGGAGCGGGCCTACGCGTCCGGCTCGTGCCGCGGACGATGGCTCCGACTGCGCACACCGCGAATGGGCTGGACACCGCGTCCCTGTGGTCGGCCGTGGTCGACCTGCCGGCCGGCGCCGGACCGCCACATGGCGGGCAACAGGTCGAGATTCTCGTCGCGCCGTCGGTTACCTACCGGTGTGGCGCCGACCACACTCGAGACCGTCGTCGGAAGACGTCCCGCAGGCCTGTGGGCGTCGCGACCAGATCTGAGCCAACGGAGGTTCCGTGTCGAGGAACATTGAAGGATCCCGCATCGACCAGGTGCTGCAGGGGGCAGTGGACGCCGGTGCCGTACCGCACGTGGCCGCGATCGCCGCGGACGCCGACGGCGTGTTCTACGAAGGGGCCGCCGGAGTTCGGCTCGACGACGCCGGTGCGAAGCCTGTGTCGACGTCGACCCATTTCCGCATCATGTCGATGACCAAGATGGTCGCCACCGTGGCCGCGCTGCAGCAGGTGGAGCGCGGTGAACTCGATCTCTCGGCCCCGGTCGAGCGCTACGTTCCCGACTTCGCCGAGCTGCAGGTCCTCGACGGCTTCGACGGTGACACCCCGCGCCTACGCGCACCGAGGTCGAAGGCCACCGTCAAGCAGCTGATCACCCACACCTCGGGACTGACGTACTGGTTCTGGAACGAGGACCTGGTCAAGTACGAGCAGGTCACCGGCATCCCCAACGTGGTGCCAGGAGACATGGCCGCGTTCAAGGCGCCACTGGTCGCCGACCCCGGCACGAAGTTCGAGTACGGCATCAACACCGACTGGCTCGGCCGCGTCGTCGAAGCCGTCGCCGGCTCGACCCTCGACGTGGTGATCAAGGAGAACATCACCGGTCCGCTCGGCATGGACGACACGATGTTCGCCCTCGACGAGGCACGCCAGGCGAACAAGACGCCCGTGCACGTCAAGGGCGAGGACGGCAAGTGGATCTCGGCGGGCAACGTCCTGCCCGACGACCCGCAGTGGTGGGCGGGTGGCCACGGTCTGCACTCGACCCCGCGTGACTACATCCGCTTCGAGCGGGCGTTGCTGCGCGGCGGTGAGCTGGACGGTGTACGGATCCTGAGCCGGGAGACCGTGGACGCGGCGTTCACCGACCAGCTCGACGGCGCTCCGATGCCGACGGAGATCAGGACGGCAGACGCTCCGATCACCGACACGCTGAAGCTCGGTGAAGGGTGGACGTGGGGCTACGGGCTGCTGATCAACACCCAGGACGTCCCCGGCGCCCGGCGGGCCGGGACGGGCGCGTGGGCCGGGCTGTTCAACACCCACTTCTTCATCGACCGCACCACCGGCATCTGTGCGTCGATCTACACGAACTCGCTGCCGTTCATCACCGAGCACGAGGCGTGGAAGCTCTACGGGGACTTCGAGGCCGCCCTCTACGCTTCGCTGTGATCGTCGACCCGCCGCGACGCTGCACCCGCCGGCAGCGTCGCGGCGGTCGTCGTCTCCCTGCCACCGCACCCTGTCGGAGGAGCCTGTGTCGTCCAGAGCCCGGCCGGAGTTCGACCCGGAGCTGAAGGCCGGCCTCGCCGTGGTCGGTGGTGTGTTCCCGCCGACCATCACCCCGAACCTGATCGCGTTCATGCGGCGGTCTTATGCCTCCCCGCCGATCGACGACACGCTGCGGGGACGCGCGATCACACACAGCGAGCACACGATCGCCGGCCATCGAGGCGAGCCGATCCAGGTGTCGGTGCTGCGCCCCACCCGAGCCGGCTCCCCCCGGCCCGGCATCGTCTTCGTCCACTCCGGTGGGCTGATGTTCGGCGACCGCTTCAGTGGAGCCGACCTGGTGCTCGACTGGGTCGACAACCTCGGCGCAGTCCTGGTCGCCGTCGAGTACCGGCTCGCGCCGGAGTTCCCGGACCCCTTCCCCCGAGAGGACTGCTACGCCGCGCTGGAATGGGCGGCGGCGACGGCCGGGCAGTTGGGCATCCGCCACGACCGGCTCATGGTGGCCGGGGCCAGTTCCGGTGGTGGGCTCGCGGCCGGGATGGCGCTCGCGGCGCGGGATCGCGACGGCCCAGCCCTGTGCGGCCAGGTCCTCGACTACCCGATGCTCGACGACCGCGGCGTCACCGCCTCAACCGGCCAGTTCGACGGCGTCGGGGTCTGGGACCGCGTCAGCAACGAGACCGGCTGGTCCGCGCTGCTCGGCGAGGCGCGCGGTGGGCCGGACGTCTCCCCGTACGCGGCGCCGGCCCGGGCGACGGACCTGTCCGGGCTCCCGCCTGCCTTCATCGACGTCGGCGCCGCCGAGATCTTCCGCGACGAGGCGATCGCCTACGCCGACGGCCTCTGGGCCGCAGGTGGCGACGCCGAGCTGCACGTCTGGTCCGGCGGGTTCCACGCGTTCGACATCTTCGCCCCGCACACCGTCGTCGCCCGAGGCATGGTCCGGACGCGGAACAACTGGGTCGAGAAGATCCTCGCGGACTGATCCGGTGACCCACGCCACTAGACTGCACCCACCAGTCGTCGGGAGGTGCCCGTGCAAGAACTCCTCGGTCGGATCTCGGCGCTCGACCCGCAGGCGAGCCTCGGTCTGCGGGTCATCGCCTGCTTCGACGAACTGATCATCGGCAACGTCAACACCCGAGCACTGCTGAGTGCGGCCGCCTCCCTCTCCGGGTGCAACGCCGGCTACCAGAGCGATCTCCCCCCGCGGTCGCTCCGGGTCAGCCCGCGCGGCGAGATTGTGGCCCCCGACGACGGGCCGCCGACGCCAGGGAGCTGCTCGGCCATCACGGCCGAGGGGTTGACCGTGTGGATCGAGCGCGACGGCGAGCCGCATGCGAACGACGCGATCGTCCTCGAACGCCTGGCGCTGGCCGTCCGCATCCGCCTCGGAGGAGGCCGACGAGAGATCGACGGCCGCCGCGATCTCGGCCTGCTGCTCGACCCGACCGTCCCGACCGAGACCCGCCGTCTCGCCGCGGCCCGACTCAATCTCGTGTCCACCGCGCGATACCGCGTCATCGCGGCGCCGTTGTTCGCGGTGTGGGACGAGCACCCGTCCGGCGCCGAGGACGTCGTCGCGACCCCCTACGGATCGATCCACGCCCTGGTCGTACCCCACGACCACGCGCCCGTCCCGGCACGGCCGATCGGAACCGGGCCGGCCACCGACGTCGACCACCTGCACAGGTCGTTCCGCACGGCGGTGGTCGCCCTGCGTCTGTGCGATCCCGAGGTCGCACCGTCGGTCCTCGCCGACGACTACGGCGGCCTGGTCGGCCTACTCGCCGACCTCCCCCTGGACAGCGACCTGCCCGACGTCGACTCCCTGGACGCGATCATGTCCCACCCGTGGGGCTCGGCCACCGTCGACGCACTCGTGCGAACCAGCTCCGTACGCCAGGCGGCGCGGAATGCCGGAGTCCACCACAGCACGTTGCAGACCCGACTCGACACGATCATCGCCGAACTGGGTTACGACCCCCTCGACAACGGCATCGGACGAACCCGATTCGGACTCGCTTCACTGGTCTGGCGACTCCGCAACTCCCGCGTTCTGGACCTCCCCGCCCCGACCACACCGTCGTCGCCCACCCCACTCCGATAACGAAGCGCCCGACGACGGTGCGGGTGGCTCCGCCGTCCCACCGATGTCGGTGATCACCGCCGACGATCGGAAGCAACGATCAATGTCGGACAGCCGCACCCGCTGTGGACAGAGAACCATGAGCAAGGAGGTGCGACCGACCGACGCACACACGCGTGGAGGCCACGTCGCAGGCAGCTGACCGGCAAGAACCCGCCTGAGAGAGGCCACGAGCCACGAAAAAGGGACAGGCAAGATCCATAAGCGCGATCTGACCTGCGCAAACGAGCCGCCTTGGGGAGTCGAACCCCAGACCTACGCATTACGAGGCAACCGATGTGCGTCGCTCACCGCTCTACCAGCACCGATCGCGCGGCTCACGGCACCTACGGCACTGACGTCGCAGGTCAGACTCCGACCTCATGCCACGAGCCATGCCACGCGGTGCCCGGCAACCTCGCCCACGTCGTCGGTGCAATGGTGCACACTGACGCTCGTGGGTGAGAACAGCGCGGAGCTGCTCGACCGCCCGGTCTACGGCATGAGCCAGGCCGCGCGGCTCCTCGGCCTGCGCACCGACGGCCTGCGCCGCTGGATCGACGGCTACGAACGCGGGAACACGACCTACGCCCCCGTGATCCGAGAGCGCTCCACAGGAGTGGACACCGTCACCTGGGGCGAGTTCATCGAAGCCGGCTACCTGCGGGAGTACCGGGCCAAACGGGTCACCCTGCAGTACCTCCGCCCCGTCATCGGGTTCCTCCGCGACCGCCTCCAGGTGCAGTACCCGCTCGCCACGCTGAAGCCTTACACCTCGGGCCGCGAACTCGCCCTCGAAGCACAGGAGTTCGTCGGCCTCGACCTGGCGTTGAGCATCGTGATCCTCGGCCGCGACGGGACCCTGATGCCGTCCGACCCGGCCGTGGCGTTCCTCGACAAGGTCGAGTTCAACGACGCAGGCGACGTCGCCGAGCGACTGTTCCCCCTCGGACGGGGGAAGCCGATCGTCCTCGACCCCACACGCAGCTTCGGCGAGCCGACCATCCCGAACGTCGGCGTGCGCACCGAGATCGTCGCGGAGCTGGTGAGCGCCGGAGAGGAGCCCGACAGAGTTGCGGAAATCTACTCGATCTCCGTCACCGACGTCGAGCAGGTCGTCGAGTTCGAGCGCCGTCACGGCGAGCTCACCCGAGCCGCCTGACACGTGCCCGCTCGTCTCCAGAGTCCGCGCTGGTTCTTCGACGAGAACAGCATCGGCGTCGCCCAGGCCCTCCACTACGTCCGCGGCGATATCACGTGGCCCGGCGGACCTGGTGACCTCGTACCGGCAGGCGCCAAAGACCAGGAGTGGCTCCCCCTCGTCGGCCAGGCCGGTCTCGTCGTCCTCACTCGGGACAAGCGCATCCGCAGCCGCCCGCTCGAGCGCCAGGCGCTACTGGACCACGGCGTCCGAGCGTGCTTCCAGACCACCGCCGGTCAGTTGACCCTGTTCGAGCAGCTCCGCCTCTGGCTGCGCTGGTGGAACGAGATCGAGAAGCTCGTCGCCGAGTACCCCGGGCCCTGGCTGGCGAGCGTGACGCGGGCAGGCGCAGCGATCTTTGACGGAGACTCGTAACCTCACTCAGTGTGAGGCGAGGGTCGAGTCTCGGGGATGGGGGAAGCCGAGGGAGGTGTATCCCGGTGCGCGCTTGGCCAGCGACGAGGCGAGCACAGGGGTCTGTTCGTCGTGGTAGTCGTGCACCTCGGCCGTCGTCTTGCCGGGGTGCGGCCTGAGCACGCGGCCGACGAACTGCACGAGGCGCCCCTTGAAGGCGATCGGCGCCGCGAGGAACAGGGCGTCGAGAGCAGGACAGTCGAAGCCCTCGCCCACGTAGGGCCCGGTCGCCACGACGAGCAGCGGCGCCGCACCCGGCTCGAGACGAGCCAGAGCGGTCTTGCGTTCCCGGGCACCCATGCCCCCTCGCAACACCACAGGATCTCGTCCCTCTTCCCGGAGCCTCGCCGCCAGCGACTCCACGTGGCCCTTCCACTGCGTAAGGACGAGGCAGTTCCTCCCGCGCCCCAATGCCTCGAGCACGTCACCGACGATCTGGTCCCTCCGCGCCTCGTCAGCGGCCAGGTCACGGTAGATCGCCGCCATCCCGCCCGGCTTCGACGGATCCGCGTCCTTGAGGTACTCGTACGAGGTCGGATGCACAATTAGCTGCCGCTCCGGGGCGTCGGCGGCTCCCAGGGTGCCCACAGGCCGGGGCGTCACCGTGTGACGGATCGGACCGAGCTGGTGGTGGATGAGCTCGTCCAGGCCGTCGCGCCGATACGGGGTCGCCGTCAGGCCGACCCATCGCCGCGCCCGGATCTGCCGGGCGGCGTTCTCGAACGCGGCGGCGGGCAGGTGATGGCACTCGTCGACGAGAACGAGCCCGTAGCCCCCGGTCAGCTCCGCGACGTCCTGACGGCGCGCCAGCGTCTGCAGAGTGACAACGTCGACCACACCCCGCAACGAGGACCGTCCGGCGCCCAGCTGACCGGCCCGAACACCCAGCAGGTCCTTGATCCGGCTTCGCCACTGGTCCGCCAACGTCTTACGGTCCACCAGGACCAGGGTGGACACGCCGTGCTCCGCGATCAGCGCGCATCCCATGACGGTCTTTCCGGCACCCGGCTCCGCGACGAGCACTCCAAGGTCGTGGCCGGCGAGATCCGAGACGGCGGCTGCCTGGTCCTCGCGCAGCGTCACCGCCAGGTCGAAGCTGTGGCTGTCGCCGTCGGTGCGATCGTCGCTGACCTCGACGCGGCTTCCCGCCTCGTCCAGCACCGACACGACGCGCTCGCCGAGGCCGCGGGGCAGGACGAGACGGCCGTCCACGGTCTCGTCGTAGCTGAGCAGGAACCTGGGCACGTTCCACGTCGATAGCCGACGGCGCTGTCGCTCGCCGAACAGCGGGTTGCTCATCGACGCCGCGTGCTTGAGCGTCGCCAATGCGGCCGGCGTCAGGTCCGACACCGACACCTCGCATCCGGCCTCCAGCCGAAGCCCGATCACCGCCGCCGGTCTCGGCCTCGTCCGCGTCGACGTCGCGGGAGCCAGGCGCTCGACAGCGCCACCCACCTTGACCGCCCCGACACGGCCGGCCAGGCGGGCGGCCTCGGCAGGGGACAGACGGTGCACCCCGGAGAGATGCGCCCACTGATCCTCGTGCGGCTCCAGGGTCCCCAGGTCCAGGAACACCGTCGCACCGTCCTTGCGCGTCCGGCCGTGCAGCGGAGCAGCGATCAGGTTCCCGATCCCACCCGAGGACGGCAGCACGTCTTGGGACGGGAAGAGCCTGTCGTAGCTGCATAGATCCATCCGGCCGCGGACGGCTATCGCCTCCCGGAGCAGGCCCATGCCCAGCGCTCTCGCCGTCGCCGCAGGAACCGCGCCGGCGAAGAAGATCCACGCATGGGCGCCGACTCCCGAGCGAGACACCTCCAGAGCCGCGGGAACACCGGCCGCCCTGGCCGCCTTCAGGTAGGCCAATGCGTCCAGCATCGCAGCAGGTCCGTCGAAGTCCGCCGCGAGCCACCGGCACGTGTCGCCCGGCATCAACGGGTAGAGCCCGATGTGGTGGCGGCCCGACAGGTGCGCCGCGACCACGTCGTCACGAAGCCGCAGGTACGGGCGGGTCGTGCCCTTCCGCCACCCGCCGGCCACCGCTGGCACCCAGCCCGACTTCCCCGATCCCTCGTTCTCCCAGCGGATCGCGTAGACGTCCTCGCGGGCCGCGAACAACGCCCGGAAGAAGGCCACCTTCGCCTCCGGCGTCGACGACGCGGTCACCATGCCGGGACGCTCCAAGAACAGCCCCGATTGGGACGCATCCGGAGCGCGGGCCTGCTCCGCCGTCATCCCCAACAGGCGCAGCAGACGGTCGTTCTCTGCTCGCAACCGAGCGAGTTCACGCTCGAGGTCCCCGGTCGCCACGAACCTCACGATGCCACGGCCTAGCCAAAGCCGGCGATCAGCGGGGAGCGACGACGAGCCCGGCCTGGTCGATCCGCTCGACCAGACTCACCTTGCGCTGATGGCGAGCACGCAGCTCAGTGAGCCGAACACCGAACCCGCTCGACTGGTCCGCCCGCTCTGCGACGACCCGCAGGTCCTCCAGCAGCGCGACCGCAGCGTCGTACTCGGCAGGCTTCTTGGTGGCGATCATCGCCTCGACCCGCGCCCAGCCACCCTCCACGTCCGCCGACAGCGCCGCGAGACGCCGCTCCCGAGCCGCCTCGCGCTTGTGTCGCCGCTCCGCTTCCTCAGCGGCATGGGCTGCCTCGGCCCGCCGGTGCTTGTCCTGCCGGACGAGGTGGGTGGCATCCAGAAGCTCAGCGACCGTCCGACGCGGACGCTCGTCGCCTACCGCTGGGTCCGAGGCACTCAACTGCCGACGCAACTCAGACTGTGCGACAAGGCTCTCGCCACGAGCGACCAGGACAAGCAGGCGGTCCTTCTCGCTGCTCGGGAGCCGTGCCACCCAGGAGGCCAGCCGCCTCCCCGTGAGTCGCGCATCCGACGACGGTGCGCTCGCCTTCGCCGCCACCGTCAGCAGGTCCGGATCCAGCCGCAGGAAGTCCGCCAGTGCCCGCTGCGACGCCGTCAGTGTCGACAACCCCGCAGGCACCGCCGGCTCCAGGACCTCCTCGTTGTCGACGTCGAACGCGCCCTCATCGCGGTCCCAGGTCCCCTGTGCCGCCAGCCAGCCCAGATACAGCGGGCGCAGGTCGCCGGACGCCAGCTCGGCCCGCACCCCGACGAGTCCCGCCAACGTGTACAGGTCGTCCGGGCCGAAGAAGTCGGCGTTCTCGTCATCGCTGTGCAAGCCCAGGATCAGGTGCTCAGCGGTGTCCCACACAGACACCAGAGAATCGACCAGGAACGGCTCGACCGCCTCGACGTCGAGCACCCCCAGCGGGAGGCGCAGCATCAGCGTTCGACTGCCCCAGTTCGCGAAGTACAGATGGGCGTCGTAGTAGCGCTCCATCAACCGGAGCGGATCACCACGGAAGTCGCCCCAGTGGTACTCGTTGGTGAAGCTCGTCGCGCTGATCTGCGCCCGCGTCGACAACGCGCGTACCTCGGCCTGCTCCCGCTCGTCGAGCGGCCGGTCCATCGCGAGGAACTCGTAGTACTGGTACTCGCTCACGTCAGCCCACCGGCCGCCCACCGGAGGTAGGCGTAGATCCACTCCACGCCCTCCGGCGGCGGCGTCGGCAACGGCAGCTCACGAAGGTCGATCGACTGCGACTCACGACCCCGTCGACAGACCGCCACCAGACCGCCACTCACGGGCCAGTCGATCTCGACCACCGCCACCTCGACACCCAGCAGCGTCGTCGTGAACGGCACAGCGACGTGCTCCTCCAGCTTCGCGTGGAACCCACCGAGCTGCTCGTCCACGCCGTAGGCGTCAGCCGTCGCCTCTTCGATCAACGCAGCCAACTCGACATCCCCTCCGCCCACGCCGCCGAGCCTACGGCCAGGCCCGCTCACCACAGGTGCAACCCGAGAGCTGAGGATCGCTCCCGCAAGACCAAGCCGCCCAGGGACACCAGCCCCGTGCACACCTCAGTCCGGCCGAGCTACGCACTCACCTGTGGCATGAGTCCCGTCATGCCACGGGCTCGCAGTCGAAGACGATCACCACGACCCCGTTGAGCAGGGCCGGAACAGGTCGACAGCCTGCTGAAACAGTGTTTCTGTGAGTGCGCCGGGTCAACACGACTGAACGCACTGATCGAACATCCGCAGGTCTCTGACCTGCGAAAACAGTGGAGCCGCCTTGGGGAGTCGAACCCCAGACCTACGCATTACGAGCGCGATACTGGGAATAGTGGTCGTTGGGTGGCGGAGGGTGGACACGCTGACCGACCTGCACATTCCGTAACTGAACATGGGTGCCAACGATGGCTGTTGGTGGCGCTGGTGCGGACCAGCCGCGGACCTCCGCGGACTACGAGATCCCCAGCCCATCAGACGCCCCCGGGCGGCGGTAGCACGCCGATGCCGGGGACTTGATCAGCCCAGGAGCTGACCCGTGAAGACCGTACTGAACGACACCCCTGTTCCCGCCCATGACCACGCCGCGTGGTGCCGAGCCCACACCGACGGCGGGAGGTGGGACCAGTACTGCGCCACCGAGGCCGCGCTGCTGGAACCGGCCGCCGGCGCCGCGTGTGACCCGATGACCACCTACCTGTTCCTGCACCAGCCGATGAGCCGCGCCCACCACGGCACCGAGTGGGTGTTGGACGCCCCTCAGATCGTCGTCGGGATCGCCGAGACCCTGACCGAGGCGGGTGACCGGCCGGTGTTCGCCGAGTCCGTCCTGACCCCCGCCGAGGCAAGGCAGGCCGCTGCGGAGCTGCTGAACCTCGCCGACCTCGCCGAGACGGCCACGGGGCGGTGCGCGCGATGAGCATCCCCATCTTCGACCCGGCCGACGTCGCCCTGCTGGCCGCCGAACTGCGTTGCCCTTCCTGGTGCATCGCCGACCCGAACCACGGGATCACCGTCGACGACATCCAGACGGCCGGCGGGATCTACCGGCACCACCGTGGCGTGGAGATCCTGGCGGTCGAGCGCCCGAAGTTCTCTCAGCATCCGGTCACGGTGCAGGTCGAGCAGTACGTCGACCTGGACCCGGCCGATGGGATCACGGTCGACGAGCCGGTGGTGTGCGTCCGCGGCGCCGGCGGGGCTGAGCCCGGTCTGACCGTCGCGGAGGCTGCCGCGTTGGCCCGGGCGGTCACCGTGGCCGTGACGGCGCTGGGCGGTGAGGTGTGATGCCGCGCCGCGCGTGGTTCCTGGCCGTCCTCGCTTACCTCGTGTCCGTGCTGGCCGTGGTGCAGGTGCAAACGGCGTCGATGCTGATCCTGCTGGCCGGGGCCGCGGTCATGGCCGTGGGCGCCTACGCGGTGACCCGCCGGGAGCGGATCGTGGGTGGTCGGCGGTGAAGCGGATCGTGCAGACCGTCCTCGTCCTCGCCGCGATCGGCTGCGCCTTGGTCCTTTCGGGCACCGCGACCGTGGCCCTGGCCGCCACGGTGAACGTGCCCGGGTGGGCGCATCCCGCCGCGGTGGGCATCGTCGAGGTCGTCGCGGTGACGGGTACGTGGTTGTGGGTGACCGAGCCGCGGTTGCGGTGGGAGGCCGCGACGGCGGTGGTGCTGGCGTCGGCGGTGTCCGGGTATGCCGGGGTGCACGCCTACGGCGCGTTCGGGTTGGTGGGTCCGGTCGGTGCGATCGTGACGACCCACCTCGTCGCGAGGGCGTGGATCGTGCCGGCAACCACCGGGCAGGGGCCGGTGGTCGACGAGGGTGCGGACACTGTCCGCACCCCTCACCCGGATGGAGTCCGGACTGTTCCGGAGCTGGACCAGGCAGAGCCCGGTGCAGATGACGACCGGCGTCAGCCGCCGGTCGTGGACCGGGCCGAGGCGTTGATCGCAGACGGTGCGGGCAGGCGCCGGTTGGCGAAGGAACTCGACATCAGCGAGCACCAGGCGCGGGAGCTGCTCGCCGGGCGCCGTAACGGTCAGGCGGTGCCGCGGTGAACGACGACATCGAGCTGGTGCCCGTCGACCCGGGCCCGGAACCGAAGACCGTGTACGCGACCGCGCTGTCGGTGCGGGACACCCAACGCCGGCCGATCGTCCCCGCCTACCTGCGGAACCGGGACGAGGCCCGTCAGCTCGCCCGGTGGCTCGCCCGGTTCGGCGCCCACATCACCCTCTACCACCTGACCCGGTCCCCGAAGTACGCGCTGCGGCTGGCGTGGTGGGCGCCCCGCGGGCTGATGCTGCTGCTGTTCCACGCCGGACAGTGGGTGTTCGACGCCGAAGCCGCGCCCCTGCGGGCGAACGCCGTCACCCGCGGCGAGATCAACGAGTACATGACGTTGTCGAAGCAGCGGAACCGGCGGGTGAAGCAGCGGGCGATCATCACCGGCGCGGTCGTGTCGGTGCTGGTCACCGGCGTGGTGGCGTTGTGGTGGGCGGGTTCTCCCGCCACGGTCGAGGTGCCGGGCGCGGGTGGGCGCCCGGTACCGGTCATGCAGCCCGCACCCGTGTGGATCGGGTGGGCGCAAACGGTGCTGCTGGTCGGGATCGTCGCCGCCCTCGGTCGGTACGGGCGCCCGCGGGACAGGCGGGTCACCGACCCCGCCACCGTCACCCCGTCCGCCCCGCCGAGGCTGTCCCCGGACGTGGTGACGCGGGCGCTGCAGGCGTTGGGTATCTCGGCGATGGGCGCCGGCCCGAAGGCGCAGGCTCCCGCGTTCGTCGCCCCGATCACCCGCGACGGGCCCGGGTGGCGCGCGGATGTGGACCTGCCCCACGGCGTCACCGTCGCCGACGTGATGGAACGACGGGACCGGTTGGCGTCGGGGCTGCGGCGGCCGTTGTCGTCGGTGTGGCCCGAGGCCGCGGCGGAGCAGCACGCCGGCCGTCTGATCCTGTGGGTCGGGGACCAGCCGCTGAACAAGGTGAAGGCCGCGGCGTGGCCGCTCGCCCGGGCTGGGGGCGTGCAGATCGTGGGCGGGGTGTTCCCGTTCGGCACCGACCAGCGGCAGCGCACGGTGAAGGTAAGCCTGGAGGAAACCAACGCGCTGATCGGGGCGCTGCCCGGTGGCGGGAAGACCGCCGCAGTCCGGGTCCTGGCGTTGGCCGCGGCGCTGGACGTGCACTGCGAACTGCGGATCGGGGAACACAAGGGCTCCGGGGACCTCGAGGCCCTGGAGCTCGTCGCGCACCGGTACTCCTCCGGGGTCGACGACGAAGCGCTCGCCGAGACCCTCGCGTCGCTGCGGGAACTGCTCGAGGAGGTGGGGCGGCGGGCGAAGGTCGTGTCGAAGCTGCCCCGCAACCTGGTGCCCGACAAGAAGGTCACCCCGGAGTTGGCAGCGAAGAAGGGGTCCGGGCTGCACCCGATCGTGCAGGTCATCGACGAGGCGCAGGAGCTGTTCACCCACCCCGACATGGGCAAAGAGGCCGGGGAGCTCGCCGAGCGGATCATCAAACGCGGACGGGCGTTCGCCGTCTATCTGGTCATCGCCACCCAGCGCCCGGACGCCAAGAGCGTCCCGACCGGGGTCAGCGGCAACGTCGGGCTGAGGTTCTGCCTGCGGGTCACCGGCCAGATCGAGAACGACCTGGTCCTCGGTACCAGCGCCTACAAGAACGGAATCAGGGCGACCACGTTCACCCCGTCCGACCGCGGGATCGGCTACCTCGTCGGGGCCGGTGACGACCCGCAAGTCGTCCGCACCTTCTACATCGACGGCCCCGCCGCGCAGAAGGTCGCCGAACGAGCCCGCGCCGCCCGCGAAGCCGCCGGCCTCCTGTCCGGGTACGCGCTGGGCGAGCGACCCGACGATGAGCGCACCCCGCCGGCCCGGCTTCTCGACGACCTGGCAGTGGTGTTCGCCCGGTGCGAGCGCTCCGACCGGGCGTGGTCCGAGGAGCTGTGCACACTGCTGGCCGAGCACCGGCCGGCGGTCTACGGCGGGTGGGACCCGGAGGCGCTCGGCGTCGCACTGCGCCCGCTCGGGATCGCAACCCGGCAGATCAACGTCACGGTCGACGGCGCCCGGGTGAACCGACGCGGACTGCACCTCGACCAGGTCCGCGAAGCGCTCGACCAGCGCGCCATCGGATCAAGCACCAGCTCGGGATGAAGCACCACGAGCCGCTACGTCAAGCGGCACCGCTAGCGGTCCAGTAGGCCGCTGACCAGCCCCGTAGCGCGTAGCGGGCACTCCAGCCCGCTACGCGCTGCCCTTCACCAGGACGGTTCTCATGCCCTCACCCGTACCCGCTACACACCTCATCCTCGCCGGCCGCTGCTCGGCGAGCTGCCTCCTCGCCGCGGCATCTTCGGGTGAGTGCGACTGCGTCTGTGGAGGCGAGTTCCACGCAGCGCTCCAGGGCGCGACGGTCCTCGTCAACCGCCCGATCACGGGTCCCGCTCGTCCGCTGCTCGCCGATGTCCTCGCGGTCCTCGGCGTGGACGAGCGGGCGCACTCCGAAGTCCTCCTCGCCCGCCTGGAAGCCCAGTGGCCCGAGAACTATGCGGGCTGGTCGCCCTCGTCCCTCGCCCGCGCGCTCACACTCGTCGGGGTGCGCACCCGGCAGCTGTGGCAGACAACCGCAGACGGGGGCGTGAACCGCCGCGGCGTGGTGCGCACCGAGGTCCTCGACGCCCTCGCCAACTCCAGCTCGGCCGCGTCATGACCACCCTGATCCTGCTAGCGCTAGGCGCCCTGGCCGTCTACTGGGCCGCGTGCGCGTTCTGGCCGTTCGCGGCCTGCCGCCGCTGCTCCGGAACCGCCAAGCTCAAGTCACCGACGGGGAAGGCGTGGCGCCCGTGCCCGCGCTGCGGGGGTACCGGCAGGCGGGTGAGGGTCGGCCGTCGCGTCTACGAAGCCCTCAGCGGCTCCTGAAAGGCCCACAGACAGCGGTACAGCTACCCTCAGCTGTCCCGCCCCCGGGGCTTACGTCCGCGTACGACTACCCCGGGGGAACCGCCGTGAACGAACGAGACCGCCGCGCCGCCGACCGTCTCCGCGCCGAGCAGACCACCGTGCGCGACGCCGCCGGCGTCATCCAGCCGACGCCGGTGAACCTGAGCTGACGCCAGGGGCGACGCAGACTATCCGAACAGCCCCAGAGCGGCCTGTCGGCGGGTCACCCGGGCGACGCTTTCCGCGGTCAGCTCGTCGGCGCTGCTCTGGACATTGAAGTTGAACGTCTGGGTGCGCCCGCCTGTCGCTCTCGCAGCCGGTGTACCGAGGCCCCCGATGGACGCCTCCACGCGGGCGTTCATGCGGCTCGTGTCGAGGCCCGCCGCGAACGTCGGTGTCCCGGCGGCGGCCTTCGTGATGCGCTCCGCCTCGGCGATGACGTTGTCGGCGAGCCGGCGCATCTCCTGCGCCGGCTTGTCCGAGTCGAGGCCCTTCACGAACCCGGCGATGACGAAGTCACCGATGGACAGGAACGCCCGCGACGGTGACGCGATCCCCAGCGCGCTCTTGGCTGCTGCGATGGCCTGCCGGGCGACGTTCGCCGCGGCCGAGATCACTGAGGAGGCACCGGCGGCGATCGCCGACGCCAACGCACGGACAGCGTTCGATCCAGCGTTCTGCATGCCGGGAACAAGGGACGTGATGGCGTCCAGAGCTGCGCCGGCCATCTTGCCCCAGGCGGCGGCAACGTCCCCCACCCCGGCCGCGACCCGGGACACATACCCGCTGACCGAGGTCTCGGCGGACAGGAAGATGTCCTGGCTGAGCCGGCCCAGGGCCTGGCCGATCTCGCCGGCGCCCTCGACCCACTTCCCGACCGCCTGCGACACACCATCTCCGACCGTGGACACGTACTGGCCCATCCCGGAAATCGCGCTCGACACGATGGAGGCGAACCCGGACGCGACAGACGCGACCGCCTGCGCCATCCCGGTTGCGATCGCCAGCGGGACCTGCGCGAAACCAGCCTGCACCGTCGCCAGAATCGTCGCGACAGCGGTTTGCACGGCGATGGTGATGGCCGCCATCGACTGCTGGACCGCCACCACGATCGACTGCATTCCGAGCTGGACGGACGCCACGATCTGCGTCATCCCTGCCACCACGGTCGCCTGGATCTGAGCCATGCCCAGCGTGACGGTGTTCTGCGCCATCAGCATGCCGTTGACGAAGGCCTGCTGGATCAGCGCGAACTGCGGTGTCAACGTCGCCGGCAGTGCCTGCAACGGTGTCGTGAACGCGAGCACGATCTGCTGCATCCCGAGAGTGACGGTGTTCTGCAACATCAGCATGCCGTTCACGAACGCCTGCTGCAGCGCCACCAGCTGCGCCAACATCTGCTGCGGCAGCGCAACCATCGGGTTCACGAACGCCAGCCGCACCAGTTCCATCTGCGCGCCCACCACCGTTGCGAGACCCGTCATCCCGGCCGTGAACGCCGCCTGGATCTGCGCGAAGGACTCGGTGACTCCCACGGGGAGCGCCGCCATCCCGGTCCGGAACGCCGTCTGGACGGAGGTGAACCCTGCAGTGACCGTCGTCGCCAGGCCAGACATGCCCGTCGTGAACGCGACCGACACAGCCGCCATCCCCGCCGTCGCCTGAGAACGCAGATCCGACAGTGCCGCCGTGAACGATGCCTGGATCTGCGCGAGGGGGCCTGCGAACCCTGCCGGGTCCAGGGTCAGCGAGAATCCGCCGGCGAGCCCAGAGGTGTCGACTCGAGCAAGACCGTCAGCGACGCCGCCCGCGACAGCGTCGGCGATGCTCTGCCGGGCCGGGTCCGCGTTGATCTCGACCTCAACCTGGGGCACGTCGTCGAAGACACCGTCCAACGCCTCCTGGAAAGCCTCCGACACGGCACCGGAGACCTTCTCCTTCAGGTCGCCCTCGTCGATCTCGACGGTGTACTCGTTGAGCCCGAGCAGCTCACGGAGCAGACCCGACGCGAGATCACCGGCGGGGCCGATCAGGTCAGTCCACTTAAACGCCTTGTCGAACAGGTCGACGAGCTTGATCGCGCCGGGCAGGAGATCCTTCGCGCCGACGCCCTTGCCGAACAGATCCTTCAGCTTCCACAGCTTCGACGCTGCTTTCATGCCCTTCCACACCGCGGCGGCGATCGCGCCACCAACGGCGACGGCGGCGATGTTGTCGCCACCCAGCGCAGAGACGATGTCCGCGATCCAGCCGGCGACGGTGGCGCCGTTCTCCACGAACCACGACAACCCGTCGATCAGCGCCGGCAAGGCGTCGACGATCTTCCCGATGCTGGCCTGGAAGTCGGCGCCCTGGAACACCTGCCCCAGCCGCTCGAACGCCTGCGTGATGGCCTCGATCGTGGAGTCGTCGACGTTGTCGAAGATCTCCCCGATGCCCTCGAACACTGCACCGGAGGCGCGGCCGAGACGTTCCCAGTCGAACCGGCCGAAGAACCCGGTCAGTGAGTCGACGACCTTCGAGATCCCCGGCGCCGCGCCGGCGAAGCCACGGATCCCGTTCTCGACGAGCCCGACGAACGCCCGGCTCAAACTTCCCAGCACGGACTCGAGGCCGGTGAACGCCCGAGAGATCGAGCCGTCACCGATGATGCGGCTCACCGAATCGCTGTAGGCGCGGCCGAACTCGTTGACCGCGGTGGTCAAGGCGTCGTAGCCGCCGGTCAGTTCCATCATCCGCAGCGTCGAGTTGACGATGTCGACGATGCCGGGGCCGATGTCGGTGATCGCCTTGTTGATGTTGCGGAAGATGTTCCCGAGCTGGTCGGCCCGGTTCATCGCGTTCAGCATGTCCGCGAGGCTCGATGCGACACCGTTGATCGACGTCGCGGTGCCCTTCAGCCCGTCGGTGAGAGTCCCCCGGACCAGACCGTCGAGGCTCTTGAAGACAGGGGTGAGTCCCTTCTCGAACACCCCGGATACCTGGCTTCTCAGCCGGTCGAACGCAGGTTCCAGCGACTTCGCGGCCTTCTTGATGCCGTCCAGCCCAGCAACGATCGCCCCGACCGGTGCCGCGGCCAACCCGAGCGCCGCGGGAACGGCCGCCACTGCGGTCGCTGCCGCCCCGAAAGCGGCGGTGATCCCGGCACCGCCAACCGCGACAGCGCCGGCCACACCGGCGACCTTGACGAACCCGGCCGCGATACCAGCCACGCTGCTCGCGGTCGACAGCGCCACCGAACCGAGCCCGGTCATCGTCGACAGCACAGACCGCAGCGGCCCCGGATCGGTATCGACCGAGACGCGGACCCGCTGGTTCCGCAGGGTGGCGAGCTCCGCGCGGAGCGCGGTGATCCCGCCGCGGTCCACGTCGACTGCGACCGGTACCGATGTGCCCGCCGCGCGGGTGGCCGTCTCGATCTGCGCACGCAGCCTCGCCGAGTCCAGATCGGCGTTGACGGTGACCTTCCGGTCACCGGTCATCGCGTCCAAACGGGCCAGGTCGCGGGCCAAGCCGGCGGTGTCGAGATCCACCGGGACATGGATGGTGGGCACGCGGATCGCTTCGAGCTCCGCGCGGAGCTGCGCCCGGTCGGCGTCGAACACGACGTCGACGTGGATTTCCTGGTCGCCGATGCCCTGCAGTTCGCGGCGGACACTGTCGCCGAACCCGTCAGTATCGGGAACGACCCGGACAGATACGCGCCCAACTTCACGGCCACCAGCCATACGGACACACCTCGAGGCGCAGAAGGAACCTGGCCGTGGTGTCGCCCGTCAGCGCCCGGTGCAGGACTCCCGGGTGAACCTGCGAATCGGCAACTCAACGCTGCCGAAAATCTGTGGAGATTCTACCGCATTACGATGCAGTCGGATAGCTCCGAGTCGCTTGCGGATTCGTCGTCTCCACCGCGACGAGCTGCCGCATTTCCTCGCGAAGACGCTCGATTTCCCCCTGCCAGAACTCCAGCACCTTCCGATCGGTCACCTCGCTGAACCGCGCGCCTGTAGCAAGAGCCAGCGCCGCGTCCTGAGCCTTCGACGAGGCCCGCCGGAGCAAGCTCTGCACCCGCCGCAGCTCCATCTCCGAAGTCCGCCGGCAGACCTCACCGCAGTACCGGGGCGGACGACCCACCCGACGCCGGGGAGCGAAACTCCTTCCGCAGCAGGCGCACTCGATCGTCTCGCTACCTGTAGTCATCTATTTACTCCACTCGTGTCGAAGTCAGCTCACGGGGCACGCATAGCCGGAGACGCTATGACGTACCGGTCGAGCCGCTTATAGGTAGGGGGCATCCCCCGGGGGTGTGTCATTTCCAGGGCCGTCGCGCTGCGCTTCAGTTTCGATTCAATCGACGACTCTTTCAATGAAGCGCTTTTCGCGATGTGTTGCTTGATGATTCATTAGTATTACATGCGATGTGTTTGTGTTGCGTTTGTCGAGTTGAGCTGCGGCTGGAGCGTTGTGCTGTGTGTGGTGGTGTCGTTCCGCTGTCGCGTGTCTCGGAGTGTCGACGCCGGGGGACGGACGGGGGGGGTGTCCGGGGTGGCGGTGTCGCCGGGGTCGTTCGGGGGCTGAGGTCCCCCAGGTTCGAGGGGTGGTGCTGTGCGCCGGGCGCAGCCCCCGCGCACAGGAGGTCGCGCGCGGTGCGGGGGCTTGGCTCCCGGGGTTGGTCCCTGCCGGACCCGAGAGGGTTCCTCCGGACCGGGTGACTTTGACGCCGGGCGCACAGCGGTCGGTGGGCTAGCTGGCGGTGTCGGGCCAGCGTGCGGTGCCGCGTTCGATCATGTGCTGGGCTTCTGCGACGGTGACGGTTGCGCGGTGTCCTCGTCGGCTGCCGGACTGCAGGATGACGACGGCCTGTTCGGGCCGGCGGATGGTGTGGTCGAGCGACTCGATCTTCGCGGTGAGTTCGTCGGTGGTGGATCCGCGGGGGATGTCGACGCGGCGGGACAGCTGGACGGTGGTGGCGGCGGCGCCGAGGAGTCGGGCGATGAGGTGGTCGCGGTCGGGCTGGGCGATTCGGCGCTCGCCGTCGTCGTCGAGGGCGAGCCGGATCCCGGCGCCGGTCCACCCGCCGAGGGCGAGGCGCCATGCGATGCCGTTGTCGTCGAGGGCCTGGCCGGGGTCGTGCTGGGGGGCGCCCGCCGCTCGGGCTCGGCGGACGAGGTCGGCGACGTCGTCGGAGTGCCGGCCGATCAGCGTGGCGAAGCGGGCGACGGCGTCGATGGCCTGCTGCGCCGCTGCCTTGATCTCGTCGGTCGCGTTGGCGGTGGCGGCGACGTCGGCGCGGAGCTGGGCGAGGGCTGCATGCCGGTGCTGTTCGGCGGCGGCTTGGGCTGTCTTCTGGGCGGCTGCTTCGACGAGCTGGCGGTGGTCGTCGTGGGCGCGGGCCGCGGCCAGCTGGTCGGCGGTGATGTTCTCGCCGTCGAGCAGTGCGGCCTCGAGGTCGGCGACGGTACGGGTGTCAGTCGTCATGGTCGGTCTCCTGGTCGTGCCGGTTGAGCCGGTCGGTGTGGGCGGCGAGGGCGTTGCGGGGGACGCGGGCGGCGAGCTCGCGCGGGTCGTCGGGTTCGTCAGACATTGGGGCTCCGTTCGGTGGGGGGCTGGTTCGGTGCGGTCGCGTCGACCAGGTCGGCGCAGAGGTTGCGGATGTCGTCGGTGCTGTTGCTTCCGACGAGCACGCTGCACAGGAACAGGGCGACTCCGGTGAGGAGCTCGGCTGCGTCGCCTGTCTCGGCGGCAGCGCGGGCGTAGCGGGCGACTGCGTCGTGGTCGCCGTTGATCGCGCCGCAGCGGATCAGGAACGACAACGCGACGGCGACCTTGGGGCTGATCGCGATGCGGTACTCAGGCATTGGGTGTTCTCCTTCGGGGGCCGCGGACCTCGCCGGCCCAGACCCCGGACGGGTTCCGGAGCTGGTCGACGGCGGCGCGGCAGGCGGTGATGGCCTCGCATCGGCCGCAGAGGTCGAGGGCTGCGCTGTGTCGCGTCTGCTGGTCGTGGTCGGTTTCGCCGTGGCGGTGGTCGTCGAACAGTTCTGCTCGGCCGGTGCATGCGGCGCCGGCGACGGGTGGGAGGGCGGTCGCGGCGCGGATGAGCCGGTCGAGGCCGCTGTTGATCCGGCCGCTCATCGGGGCGTCCCGGAGTTTTGCCAGCAGGTGAGGTGTCGGACGACGCCGGTTGCTACTGCTCGTGGGCTGAGTGGGGTGCCGCAGTCGGCGCAGGTGGTGGGGTCGCGGCCGTCGACGGCGCGGAGGTTGACGGCCGGGGCCTGTGAGGCGAGCCAGGTTCCGGTGCGGCTGTTGAGGACTTCGCCGCCGAGCAGGGATCGGGCGGTTGCGATGGCGCGGTCGGGCCCGGACTGCGCGGCGGGGAGCGCGGCGCAGGACGGGTGGACGTCGCCGAGCGCCGACGGCATCCCGCAGGCGCGGCAGCGGCGGTCCGTGCGTGGCCACAGCGCCCCCGCGGCGTCGGCTACTCGGGGGGTCATGCGACACGTCCCCCCGAGTAGCAGCGCGCGCATTCGTCGGCTCCTTCTGGCACTGCCCGGCCGCAGCTGAGGCAGTGAGGGCCGTCCGAAGGGAGCACGAAGGGTGCGAAGGGGGTGGCACTCTGGGAGCCGCCTTCTTCGCACCCTTCGGCGCTCCCTTCGGGGAGCGACCAGGCCCAGCCGCCGTCCATGCCTGCCTTCTCCGACCGGATCCCGAGGCGCTTCTTGGCCCGCTTCGCCTGGTCCCAAGAGAAGCCGGCGTCCTTGACTGCGCGCGTGACGTCCCGGGCGGGAGTTGCGCCAGACGCGAGCAGGTTGCAGAGGAAAGCGTCGAGCTCGGTCTTCTCGTCCGCGTCGTCGTGGTCCTGACGGAGCAGATTCGCCGCGTCGTGCTCGGACACGCCTGTCCAGGTCACGTGGGCGACGTCGCTGCCCTCGGTGGAGCTCAGCCGGTAGGTGAGGCTGTTGGGCTCCTTGGCCAGGTTGGACTTCACACAGGCCATCACTCGTGTCTCCGGGTCGTCCGGGTCCCGGGCGATGAGGTAGCCCGCTCGGGCTGCCCCGATGACACCGATGGAGCCGCCGCCGCGATACATCGGCGAACCGCCGCCCGCCTTGTTCAGATGCCTCAGAAGTACGAAAGTGGCGCCCGTTTCCTCCCCGACCCGTGTGAGCCTGCTCAGTACCGCACGGATGTCCTGATCCTTGTGGGAGTCGACCTTTCCGGGGAGGAACGCCATCATCACGTCGATCACGACCAGGCGGGCGCGCACCTGTGTGATGGCGGCACGAATGGTGTCGATGTCGGCGAGTGTGGGGGGGCGCTCCACCATGATTCCGTCGGCATCGACGCTGCGGATGGCGGTGAGGGCGTGCACTCGCGTTGGGTCGCCGCCGGCTGCGTCGAGGCGTGGCCGGATGGTGTCGCCCAGTCCGTCCTCCGCGGAGAGGATCAGGACGCCTCCGGCCGTGCAGCTCGCCCCGTCGGGCCAGTCCTTGCCGGTGGAGACGTGCGCCGCGAGCTCTACGGCGAGTGTGGACTTCCCGACCGATGGGTCGCCGTCGATGGTGACGATCTTCCCGGCGGGCAGGCGGCCTTCCCACAGCCACGTGAGGGTCTCGGGCTGCACTTCGGAGAGCGGGACGAGGACGGCGGCCGACTGGGCTTGCGCCAGCGCCGCGGCGGCCTCCTCGGTGGTCTCCCCGACGACTTCGGGGATCTCGGTCATGCTGCACCTCCGACAGAGCGGCGGGCGCTTGCGATCGTCCGAGACGCCTCTGCCTCGCTCAGCCCAGCTGACATGGCGGCGGCGACAAGTTCGGCCATGTCGCGGTGGTCGCCGCCGTTCTCCGCAACCCGGCACGCGGCCCAATGCAAGGCGGCGTTGCGGTTGCCCTCTTGGGCCTCGGCGACGGAGCGGATCAGCCCGGCGGAGTTGCAGGTCTCGGTCGTCCGGACGGGGAGCGTTCGCGGAGGTGGCGGGGCGAGAACCCGGCGCAACCACGCGGGCATCGGGGCGACTGCCCGTTCGGTGATCCATTTGTAGCGGCGACCGCTGGTGTGGTTGGACGGCTCGACGAGGACGTAGCCCTTCGATGTCTTGAAGTCGACTCCATCGCAGACCTTCCCCCTGGTCGCGCCCGCGTAGCGGTACCAGACGTGCAGTCCTCCGCCGCCGGTCCGAGCTGCCCACGTGGGGGTCAACCGGTCGTTGTGGGTGCGGGCCAGCTGCAGGAGCGCGGTCGCGCCGCGGTGGCGCGGGTCGATGTCGAGCACCGCGACGCCGTCGGGTGGCCGGAGCGCAATGTTGGCGGTCGGGTAGTCGGTGAACCAGCGCCGAATGAGATTGAGGTCGGTGGTGGCGTCGTCGACTCCGTGCTCGACGATTGGGTGCTTTCCGGACGAATGCGGCTTAGCGCTGCCGCAGGTGCAGAGTCCGTCGGGACGTATCGAGTGCACGGGCAGGACGGCGATACCCGCTGCGGCGTACTTCTCAGCCCAGTCAAGGAGTGTCGTCACGCGGCCGACCGCCCTTGCGCGCGCAGGACCCGCACGTAGTAGGGCCTGCCGCAGCAGCCGTCACGCCGGCCCCCGTACGCGCCGGCGGCGCGGTGGACGTGGGCCAGGTGGCACCACGGGCAGGAGTCGACGAGCAGGAGCCACATGCGACGGCGTCCAAGGGGCGGGACGGCGATGGCATTCACGACCGGAAGGCGCGGGTGGTCGCGGCGATCGTCGATGGCCACGGGAACCCGCTGCGGGGCGCTAGTCTGGTCCGGATCCTGCGGCTTGGTGGCGGCGGTGATCTTCCGGGCGGGGTTGGCGATTGCGGCGCCAGCCCCGCCGATCTTCTTTCTGGCCATCAGGCCGCGCCCCCGGTGGACGTGGCCTCCCGCTGCTGATCGAGCCAGGTATCGAGGTCGCCTTCGTCGCATACGACCCGCCCGGCCAGTAGGTACATGCGTGGCCCCTGGCCGACCTTCCGGTACCAGCGAAGCGTCGCGATCGGGATGCCCGTCCGGGTGTGGATTTCCTCCAGGCGGAGGATCTTTCGGCTCATTCTCGGCTCCCCTCACTGGTGATACCTCCGTGGACAGGGGTATCTATTCACAGTTGTACCCCGGTGGACGAGGGTGTGGCAAGTCGGCTACGGTTTGGCTGTGGCGGACGTTGGGGGCGAGCGGTGGATCGTCAGGCACGGAGATCGCTCGGGCAGTCGGGCGCCAGTCGGAGTGCTCGACTGGTCGTTGCCAACAGTCTTTGAGAGCGAGCTAGACCACAGCAGCGAGCCGTTTCGGCTCGGACTGACCTGCTATTTCTCAGGTGAGCGTGTCGAGGTGAAGGCGGTGACCGTGAGGAGCACGAACGGCCGCTCGATCACGCCACGCGACCTGAGCGCGATCGAGCTTGCCCGCGCCGTCTACCTGGTCTCCGAGTCCGAGCTCCAGCCGGAGCTGGCACGTCACTGGACACGTCGAGAAGGTCGCCGACCGGGGCCCGATGAACTTCGCCTGGTCGCCTCGGTCTATGGGTTCCAGTACGCCGCCTGGGGCAACCCCCGCCAGGCCGTCATGGGCCTGTGGGGTCTCCCTCGCGCGACTGCAAACAACTGGATTCGTAAGGCGCGCAGCCTCTTCCCAGGCGCGATGCCGGGGGAACCCTCGGGCGGTGCCGATGAGTAGCATCGCGCGACGTCCGGACGGCACCTGGCGCGCTCGGTACCGCGGCCCGGACCGCCGGGAACGGTCGAAGCACTTCAAGCGGAAGCTCGATGCAGAGCGCTGGCTGGCAGGCATCGAGGTCGCGAAGGCGCGCGGCGAGTGGATCGACCCGGCTCTGTCGCGGGTCACGGTCGGGGTTTGGGTCCGGTCATGGCTCGACAGCCAGGTTCAGCTGAAGCCAACGACGCGGGTCCGCTACGAGGGATTGTTCTCGAAGCACATCACGCCGTCCTGGGGGTCCGTGCCGCTGGCAGGGGTTGCCCCTACTGATGTGGCGTCGTGGGTGGCGAGGCTCGGGGAGTCGGGGCTGGCGCCGGCATCGGTGCGATACGCACACAGGGTGCTATCGCTGGCGCTGAAGGCGGCGGTGCTCGATGGACGTCTGTCGCGGAACCCCGCGGAGGGTGTTCCGCTACCGCGGGCGCACGGGAAGAAAAAGGTCTTCCTCGACCACGTCCAGGTGGCGGCCCTCGCGGACGAGTGCGGCCCGTACAGGTTGCTGATCCTGCTGCTCGGCTACACCGGTTTGCGCTGGGGCGAGGTTGCGGCGCTACAGGCGGGTGACGTCGACCTGCTGCGCCGGCGGATCAGCGTGCAGCGGGCGATGGCCGAGGTGCGCGGCAAGGCGGTGATCGGGACACCGAAGACCCACGAGGTCCGGAATGTGCCGATCCCGCGGTTCCTTGTCGACGGCCTGGCCGAGCACGTGGTTGGGAAGGCGCCTGAGGAACTGCTTTTCACGTCGCCGGCGGGCGAGATCCTGCGGAACGGGAACTTCCGCAGGGGCGTCTTCGACGCCGCGGCCGAGCGGGCGGGGATCGTAGGGCTGTCGCCGCACGGGTTGCGGCACACAGCGGCTTCTCTGGCGATCGCTGCGGGTGCGACGGTGATCGTGGTGCAGACGATGCTGGGGCACAGCTCACCGGCGGTGACACTGCGCGTGTACGCCCACTTATTCGCGGACGACCTGGATACGGTCGCGGACCGCCTCCACGAGGCCAAGATCAAATCTGATGCGGACCAGGTGCGGACCAGTCGCCCGGTCATCGACCCCCGGATGGACGAGCAGGAGGTTCGCCATGTCGGCTGACCTGCTGCTTTCGTGGAGCCGCCTTGGGGAGTCGAACCCCAGACCTACGCATTACGAGTGCGTCGCTCTAACCGACTGAGCTAAGGCGGCGTGGTGCGAGGCAAGTATAGCCACCGCGCTCCCGCCCCCTCACAAGCCCCCACCGGTCATCCGGAGAAGGGGAAACGCGGCCCCGGCTCCCACGGCCCGCCGTCGTAGCGCCAGAGCGCGAGGCCGGGGACGCCGGCGTCCCACGGGGCGAACCCGGCGGCCAGGTCATCGTGCAGCGCCCGGGCCGCGGCCGGGGTGACCTTGTTCTGGACGGTCACGTGCAGGTCGGCCTTCCCCGCGTCCTGCCGGGTGAGGCGCGGCCGCCACCGCTCGGCGACGCCGCGGCGCAGCGCGGTCAGCTCGGGGCAGTCGAGGGTGAACGCGACCCCGCGGCCGAGGAGCCGCAGGCCGGTGACGAGGGCGGTCATCGGGGCCCGGTCGGTCGCGGCGGTCAGGTCGGTGGCGAGCTCGGCGGCGGCGTCGCCGGGCAGGGCGTGGAACAGGGTCAGGTGCGCGGCGAGGTGGTTGCGCCCGGCCGGGAAGTGCCGTTCGCGCAGATCGTCGAACCGGGCCTGCGTGGCGTCGTCGAGCAGGGCCGTGAGGATCAGCGGCCGGTCATCCACGGTGCAGGGCCGTCATCATGGCCTCGACAGCGATCCGCGGCTTCACGTTCTGCTCCAGCGCGTCGCGGCAGGCGAGCACCGCCTCCAGGCGACGCAGGCTCGACTCCGGGCCCCACTCGGCGGCGGCCACCCGGATCTCGCGGTCGCGGTCCGGGTTGGTCAGCGGCACCGTCGCGCCGGTCGCGGCGACGATCGCGTCCCGGTAGAAGCCGGCGAGGTCGACCAGGGCGCGGTCGAGCGCGTCCCGCTGGGTCCGGGTGGCGCGGCTCTTCTGGCGCTTCTCCAGGTCCCGCTCGGCCGCCTTCGCGGAGCGGGCCGCCGACGCGGCACCCTTGCCCGTGCCGCCGGCGCCCATCGCGACGGCCAGCTCCTCGCGCTCGGACTCGTCGCGGGAGGACCGCAGCTCGTCGGCCTCGGCCTCGGCCGCGCGGATCAGCACGTCGGCGTGGAAGAACGCGTCGCCGAGGCGGCGGAGCTTCGTCGGCACGCCGAGGATCTCCTCGCGCCGGGCACGGGCCTGCGGGTCGCGGGCGAGGCGCCGTGCGCGGCCGACGTGGCCGCCGCACACCGACGCGGCCCACTGCGCCTGGTCGGGGTCGATCCCGTCGCGGTCGCGCAGCACCCCGGCGACGGCGTCGGGCGCCGGGCTGCGCAGGTGCACCATCCGGCAGCGCGACCGGATCGTGACGGGCACGTCGTCGGGGTGGTCCGACGGCGCGCACAGCAGGAACACCGTCTCCGGCGCCGGCTCCTCGACCGCCTTGAGCAGCGCGTTCGACGCGCCCTCGGTGAGCCGGTCGGCGTCGGCGATGATCACGATCTGCCAGGTCCCGGTGGCGGGCCTCCGGGCGGCGAGCTGGACGAGCGAGCGCATCTCGGCGACCGAGATGGACAGTCCCTCCGGGACGATCTCGCGGACGTCGGAGTGGGTGCCCGCCATGACGGTCCGGCAGGCCGCGCACTCGCCGCAGCCGTGGTAGCGGCACTGCAGGGCGGCCGCGAAGGCGCGTGCGGCGTTCGACCGGCCGGATCCGGGCGGGCCGGTGAACAGCCAGGCGTGGGTCATCGCCGTCGGGTCCGACGCCGCCCCGTCCAGCTCGGCGACGGCGGCGGGCTGGCCCACCACGTCGTCCCACACGCTCACGACGACCCCTCCTGCGTCATCTGCCGGCGCGCGACGACGCCGACCACCGCCGCCAGGACGCCCCCGCCTGCGAGGACGAACCGCGTGCCGTCGACCAGCAGCGCGGTGTCGCCCACGGTCACCGTCCGCGTCGCCACGACGCCGACGACGATCGGCACCACCGACATCGCCCCCAGCAGCACCAGCCGCACCAGGGACTGGACGAACGCGTTGACCCGGCCGCGGATCCCGTCGGCGACCTCGGTGCCGATGATCGTGAGCCCGGTCAGGAACGCGACCCCGGCGAATGCGCCGACGAAGAGCACCGCGGCGATCGCCATGAACAGGTGCACCGCCACCGCCACGACGACGAGCGACACCCCGGCCCCGATGATCGCGCTGCCGAACAGGCGCCGGTGCGGCACCTGCCGGGCCAGCACCGGACCGGCGGCCATGCCCGCCGCGAGACCGGCGAACACCGACGCGAACAGGATCGAGTACGCCGCGTCCCCGCCGCCGAGGCTCGACGCGTAGAGCTTGGCCGTCGCGATCACGGCGCCGCCCGCGGTGAACGCGCCGACGATCCCGACGACCAGCCCGCGCACGAGCGGGGTGCGGACGACGAAGGTGTAGCCGTCGCGCAGCAGGAACTGCATCGACGGCGGGGCGTGCCGCCGCTCGGCCTCGGGGGCCCGGCCGGAGATCTCCGGGATCGCGAGATACACGACCAGCGCCGAGGCCAGGAAGGCGAACGCGTTGACGCACAGCGCCGCGTACACGGTGGTCGCCTGGTCCGCGCCGAACAGCGGACCGACCTTGCTGACCAGCGCGAAGAGCCCCGCACCCCCGACGACGGCGACGCCGTAGGTCACCAGCAGGCTCAGCTGCGCCGCGCTCTCCATCTGGGCCGGGCTGCGCAGCAGGTTCGGGACCGCCGCGTCCTTCGCCGGGATCCAGAACATGGTGCACAGCTCGAGGAGCAGGGTCACGACCAGCAGCCACCACAGCTGCCCGACGAACGGGATCGACAGCAGCAGCACGAACTTCGTGAGGTCGCAGGTCACCATGACCTTGCGCCGGTCGAAGCGGTCGGCGAGCACCCCGGCGAGCGGCCCGAACAGCAGCGACGGCACGAGCTTGGTCGCGACGACGCCCCCGAGCGCGAAGCTCTGCGCGGTGAACCCGGCGCCCGCGGTGAGGTGGGTGGCCAGCGACGTGAGCGCCAGCAGCGCCAGCCACTCGCCGGTCGCGGTGACCGCGGTGACCGACCAGAGCCTGCGGAAGGCGGGGATCGCGAGGACCGACGTCAGGCGGTGCGACGTCGACGACGGGGTCGTGATCGCGGCTCACCTCCTCCTCACCCGGCACGGCGTGCGGATCTTCAGGCTAGACCGGGCCACCGACAGCGGACGCGCTGCCTCAGACGATGGTGGACAGCGTCTGGACGAGGATCACCAGGTAGATCAGGACGAAGACGATCGTGAACACCCGGGCCCCGACCCGGCCGCGGGTCAGCCGGGAGAAGCCGAGCAGGCCGTTGTCGAGGTCGACCGGGGGCCGGGCGGACACCGCGGGCGGCCGGTAGACCGTGCCGACGGGCTCGTCGCCGTCCGCGCGGGGACGACGTGGGGCGGGCAACCGGGGCACCGGGCCGGTCGGGGACCGTCGGGGCGCGGGCGCGACCGGCGACGACGGGGTGGGCGTCACCGGGCGGCGGGGGCCGGGGACAGGGTCGCCGGCGTCGTCGTCCGGGGTGGGGACGGCGGCGGGGCCGGGCCTGCGGCGCCGGACCGCGGTCAGGGTCCGCTGGGTGGGGCCGTCGATGTCGGGCTCGCGCGCGGCGGGCCGCTCCTCCTCCGCCGACTGGTCGGGGTCGGGGCCTCCGCGGGGGCGACCCGCTCGGGAACGGCGGTGCCGTCCACAGCGGCCGGTCGGGCAGCCGGAGCGCCGGGCCCCCGCTCCACACCGGACGCGGGCCGGATCCCGTCGGACGCGGGTCGTGACACGGCGGAACCCGCGGGGCCGTCACCCCGCTCCCGGGCGAGCCGGTCCGCCTCGCGCTCGGCGACCAGCCGCGCCACGCCCCAGCGCCCGTCGTCGGCGGGCGCCGGCGCGGGACGCCTGCTCCTCCACCGCACGGCCATGACGGCATGCTAGGCCGCGACCAGCGGTGATGCCTCGTTCCGACGGGGTATGGCGCGCGGTGCCGCCCGGCCGGGTGACCCGGCCGGACGGAGCGTCACCCGCCGTCGGGCGGCCGGTTCCCGTCGGGACGGTCCGCCGGCGGGCCGCCGTCCTGCCCCGGGGCCGGGCCGGGCGTCGGGGTGCCCGGGGGCGGCGGCGGGGCCGGCACCGACCCACTGCTCACCTGCAGGGTCACCTGCTCACCCGGGAGCGCGGCGCCGCGGGGCTCCTGCCCGACGACCGTCCCCTCCGGAGCGTTGTTGTCGACGGTGCGGGTGGTGACCTGCCATCCGGCGCCCTCCAACTCACCGCGGGCGGCGCCGGCCGACCGGCCGACGACGTCCGGGATGCGGGACTCGGCGCCGCCGTCGAGGTAGCGGGGGTCGGTCGCGGGCAGCGGCGTCGGCGGGGTGTTCGCCACCAGCGGGGTCACCGCGCCGTACCACGTCCGGGCCGGGGTCTTGCCGCCGAAGATGTTGCCGTTCCCGCAGGCGAAGGGGGCGCCGCCGCCGTCGCAGAGGGGTCGCGGGCGGTTGGAGTTGTCGAAGGTGATGACCGCTCCGGCCATCTCCGGGATCGCGCCCATGAACGCGGCCGACTTGTGCTGCTGGGTCGTCCCGGTCTTGCCCGCCATCGGCCGGGTCCAGCCGGCGGCCTTCGCGGCGGCGGCGGAGGTGCCGGCGATGTCGTCCTTGCTCAGGCCGGTGACGAGGGTGTTCGCCAGGGCGGGCTCGACGGCCTGCTGGCAGGGCTCCTCGGTGATCGGGACGGGCTTGCCCTCGGCATCGGTGATCGAGTCGATCGGCGTCGGCGGGCACCACTTGCCCTGGGAGAACAGGGTGGCGCCGACGTTGGCCAGCTCCAGCACCGAGGTCGGGGTGACGCCGAGCGTGAACGACGCGAGCCGCTGGTCCTTGATCACCTCGGCGATCGAGCGGTCGGTGCGCTTGCCGGTGCCCGGGTCGACGAACGGCGTCGTGGCCAGGGACTTCATGCCGAGGCGGACGGCCATGTCGACCACGTCCGGCACCCCGGTGAACTCCTCGAGCTTGATGAACGCGGTGTTCGGCGACTGCGCGAGCGCGTCGGTCAGGCTCATCCGGCCGGGGTAGTTGCCGGCGTTCGCGACCGGGACGGGGCGCCCGCTGCCGTCGACGTAGATCGGGGAGGCGTAGCCCGAGGGCGGCACCTGCATCGAGTAGTTGATGCCGAGGCCCTTCTCCAGCGCGGTGGCCGCGGTGAAGATCTTGTACGTGGACCCGGCACCGAGGTTGACCGGCTGGTACGGCAGGCCGTAACTGGTCTCCTCGGCGTCGGCGTTCAGTCCGAACGTGCGGCTCGACCCCATCGCGAGCACACGGTGCTTGTCCTGGCCGGGCTGGACCAGCGACATCACGTTCGCGACGTTGGGGGTGTCCGGCGGCACCTCCTTGTCGAGGGAGCGCTTGACCTCGGTCATCGCGCGGCGGTCCAGGGTGGTGCGGATGGTGTAGCCGCCGCGCTGGATCTGCTCCTCGGTGAAGCCGGCCTCGGTGAGGTACTGCGTCACGTACTTGCAGAAGAAGCCCATGTCGCCGGCGCCGATACACCCGTTCGGCACGCGGACCAGCGGGTTCGCGACGCCGAGCGGAGCGGCCATGGCCTGCTTCGCCTGGGCGTCGTCGATCATCTGCTGCTGGCGCATCTGGTCGATGACGACGTTGCGCCGCTGCAGCGCGGTCTGCGGGTTCTGCACCGGGTCGAACTGGGTGGTCGAGCGGACCATCCCGGCCAGCATCGCGGCCTGCGGGACGGTCAGCTTGTCCGGCGTGGTGTTGAAGTAGGTGCGCGCCCCCGCGGCGACGCCGTAGGACCCGTTGCCCAGGAAGACGATGTTGAGGTAACGGTTGAGGATCTCGTCCTTCGACAGCTGGCGCTCCAGCTGCAGGGCGATCCGCGCCTCCTTGAGCTTGCGGGCCGGGGTCTGCTCGGTGGCCTTGAGCCGCTCGGCCTCGCTCGTCGCGTCGACGTAGAGCATGTAGTTCTTGACGTACTGCTGGGTGATCGTCGAGGCACCCTGTACGACGTCGCCGGACGCCGAGTTCGCGACGACCGCGCGCAACGTGCCCTGCCAGTCGACGCCGTCGTGCTCGTAGAACCGGCGGTCCTCGATCGCCAGCATCGCGCCCTTCATCGCGGTCGAGATCTGGTCGTTCGTGACCTCGGTGCGGTTCTGGTCGAACAGGTAGGCGATCGGGCGGCCGTCGGAGTCGGTGAGCGTCGTCGTCAGCGGCGGGCGGGTGCCGACCAGGTCCGCCGAGCTCGACGTGACGCTGTCACCCGCCTCGTTGGACAGCACGCCGAGGCCGCCGACCAGCGGGAAGGCCATGCCCGCCGTGACCACACCGAGCAGGACGCACAGGCCGGCGAGGACGCCGAGCGGGCGGAGCAGACGCCGGGGGAACCTCACAGGGACAAGCCTACGGGCCGCGAGGTCAGGACACGGTCAGGCTCGTGTCCCCGGTTGCGTAGTTTTGCGCGCTGACCCGGGCACCCTCCGCGTCCCAGGATCGAGGCATCACGTCGCGGGCCACCGGGCCCGCCCCGGCCCGAGAGGCGACCCGATGCTCGACACCCTGCGTCCCGTCACCGGCAGGCCCCGCCTGCGCCCCGCCGTCGTCGTCCGCGCCTGCACCGCGGTCTGGAACTGGCGTTCGGCCGCACGCTGCCGCACCTCCGACGCCGAGAACCTGTTCGTCACCGGTGCCGACCAGCGCGAGGCCCGCGAGTTCTGCCTGTCCTGCCCGGTCCGCACCGAGTGCCTGGCCCACGCCCTGGACCACCGGGTCGAGTTCGGCGTGTGGGGCGGGATGACCGAGCGGGAGCGCCGCGCGCTCCTGCGCCGGCGCCCGGACGTGCGCGACTGGGCCGCGCTGCTCGGGCGCGCGCGCTCCGACCACTACGCCGGACGCAGCAGGAGCGCCTGACCCGATAGCGTCAGGCGCGTGCTCGAGTTCCTGGCCGGCCTCTACCGGACGCACGCCGACGACCTCGCCACGGTGATCGACCGGCAGCGGGAGCTCCTCGCCGACGGCACGATCACCCCGCAGCTCGACGACGTCGAGGCCGAGCTGACCTACCTCCTGCTGCGCCATCACCGGCCGTCGCAGGTGGTGGAGGTCGGCACCTACTACGGCTGGTCCACCACCTGGATCCTGTCCGCGCTGCGCGACAACGGGTCCGGTCACCTGCAGTCGTTCGACCTGGTCGACCACGTGTGCGGCACCGTGCCCGAAGAGCTGTCGACCGGGCGCTGGACGTTCCACCGCGGGGACCTGCGCGAGACCGTCGACAAGGTCCCGGCCGACACGGGCTACCTGTTCGTCGACGCCGACCACGGACGCCGCTTCGCCCGCTGGTACCTGGAGCACCTGTTCGGGCGGATCGCGACCGGCACCCCGACCAGCGTGCACGACGTGTTCCACCTGCCCCGGGCGCGCCCGTTCACCGAGGGGTGCGAGGTGCTGCGGCACCTGGAACGCAGCGGCACCGGCTGGTTCACCTCCTCGCGCGCGGCGGCGCCGCGGAACCTGCGCGCGCTCGACGCCGTCCGGGCCGAGCTGGGGATCACCGGCGTCCGCGGGACCTCACGCAACCCCATGATCTTCTTCTCGATGCCCTGAGATCAGCGCCCGGGATCGCGCAGGCCCTCGACGAGACCGTCGAGGACGGTGGCGAACCGGTCGGCCTCCGAACGGTCCAGCGCCGACAGGAGGTCGGCCAGGCGTGCGTCGAGCCGTCCGCGGGCACGCTCGACCGCGGCCCGACCTCGGTCGGTGAGGGCGACGGCGACGGCGCGGCGGTCGGCCGCGTGCGGGTGACGGCGCAGCAGGCCGTGCGCCTCCAGAGCACTGACGTGCCGGCTGGTGACGCTGCGCTCCAGCCCGACGGCCGCGGCCAGCTCGGTGGTGCTGACCCCGTCGCCGAGCCGGGCCAGACCGGACAGCACCGGGTAGGTCGTCGCGTCGAGACCGTCGATGTCGCTGGTCAGCGCCGTGTGCAGCCCGGTGCGGGGGTCGCGCAGCAACAGCCGGCCGAGGGCCTCCGCGCAGCGGCGTTCGGGGGTCACCCCCTCACGATACGTGCATCTTGCACGCTCCCTACGGTCGGGCGTACCGTCCGAATACGTGCACAGTGCACGCTGATGGGGGGAGCGGTCATGGACGGAGCAGTAGATCCCGAGGACGTCCTGCCGGACGGGACCGAGTACGCGGAGCTGGGTGGGGAGCAGGTGCGCAAGGGGACGGTCGCCGCGTTCGTCGCGACGGCGCGGTCCCTGGAGGCGCTGCCCGCGGGGGACCCGGCCGAGGCCGGTCTGGCCTCGCACCTGCGGGACCTGCTCCCCGGCCTGCGCGCGGTCGGGGTGCTGGAGGTGTTCGCGCCCCGCTCGGCCCGCCTGCGGGCGGCGCTCGGCGTGTCCTGAGCCTCAGCCCGCCGTCGCCGCGGCGCCGGTCCCGGTCTCGCCGGCCAGCAGCGCGCCGACCCGGCGCAGCCCGTCGAGGTCGGCGATGTCGCCGGCCAGCGCGGGGACCCGCGTCACCGACACGCCGGGGTGCGCGGCGGAGAACCGGGTGAGCAGGTGCTCCTCCCGTTCGTGCAGGTCGACGCGGTCGGCGTGCAGCCGCAGCACCGCGGCCGCGATCTGCGATCCCGGTCCGCCGACCTGCTCGGCCGCGGCCCGCGCACGCGCCGCGGAGACCGGCGCGAGCACCGGATGGGTCCGGTTCAGCACGAGCCCGGCCAGGGGCATGTGCTCCGACGACAGCCGCTCGGTGAAGTACGCCGCCTCGCGCAGCGCGTCCGGCTCCGGCGCGGCGACGACGAGGAACGCCGTCCCCTCCGAGCGCAGCAGCGCGTAGGTCTTCTCGGCCCGCTCGGCGAACCCGCCGAACAGGGTGTCGAAGGCCTGCACGAACGCCGACGCGTCCTGCAGCATCTGCCCGCCGATGATCGACCCGACGGCCTTGGCGAACAGCCCGAACCCGGCCTCGACGATCCGGCGCAGCCCGCGGCCACCGGCCCGGGCGGGCGCGGCGAGCAGCCGGATCATGCGGCCGTCGAGGAAGCGGGACATGCGCTGCGGGGCGTCGAGGAAGTCCAGCGCCGAGCGCGACGGCGGCGTGTCGACGACGACGAGGTCCCACGTCCCGGCACCGGCCAGCTGGCCCAGCTTCTCCATAGCCATGTACTCCTGCGTCCCGGAGAACGAGGAGGAGATCGTCTGGTAGAAGGGGGTCTCGATGATCTTCTGCGCCCGCTCGGGCGGGGCGTGCGACTCCACCATCTCGTCGAAGGTGCGGCGCATGTCCAGCATCATCGCGGCGAGTTCGCCGTCGACGGCCTTCACCGGGGCGGGGTCGTTGGACAGCTCGTCCACCCCGAGGGCCTGCGCCAGCCGGCGCGCCGGGTCGATGGTGAGTACGACGACCTGACGACCGCGCTCGGCGGCGCGCACCGCGAGCGCGGCGGAGGTGGTCGTCTTGCCGACGCCGCCCGAGCCGCAGCACACGATCACCCGGGTGCCCGGGTCGTCGATCAGGGCGTCCACGTCCAGCGGGGCGGTCATCGGCGGGCCTCCAGGTGCACACCCTGCGCGGTCATCGACTCGGCCAGCTCGTACAGCGAGCCGAGGTCCACCCCGCCGAGCAGCGCGGGCAGCGTGAGCCGCGGCAGCGGCGGGGTCGGCTCGGTCTCCAGGCGGCGCAGCGCGGCGGTCTCCCCCTCGACGGCGACGGCGTGTTCCACGGTCTCGGCGACCAGCCCGTCGATCTCGGTGGGGGCCAGCTCGATCCCGGCGCTCTGCAGGCCGTTGCGGATCCGGGTCGCGTCGACCCGCCCGCCCGCGGCGGCGGTGACCGAGCGGTCGGGCAGCCACTGCTCGCGCATCCGGTTCACCACGACCGAGCCCAGCGGGATCCCGGCGGCGTCGAGCTCGGCGGCCGCGTCGAGCGTCTCGGTGACCGGCAGGTCCGACAGCAGCGTGACCAGGTGCACCGCGGTGAGCGGGGAGTGGATGAGCGCCTCGACGCCCTTGGCCTGCCCGTGGATGGGCCCGACCTTGGCCAGGTCGGCCATCGCCCTGGTGACGTCGAGGAACGACACGAGACGGCCGGTGGGCGGAGCGTCGAGGACCACCGCGTCGTAGGCGGGGAGACCGTCGGACTCCGTGCGGGTGACGCACTCCTTGGCCTTGCCGGTGAGCAGCACGTCGCGCAGGCCGGGGGCGAGCGTCGTCGCGAACTCGATCGCGCCCATCCGGCGCAGCGTCCGCCCGGCCACGCCCAGCCGGTAGAACATCTCGAAGTACTCCAGCAGGGCGGCCTCGGCGTCGACGGCCAGCGCCCGCACCTCGCCCCCGCCGGGCGCGACCGCGATGCGGCGCTCCTCGTACGGAAGCGGGGCGGTGTCGAAGACCTGGGCGATGCCCTGGCGGCCCTCCACCTCGACGAGCAGCACCCGCTTCCCGCCGCCGGCGAGGGCCAGCGCGAGGGCGGCGGCCACGGTGGTCTTGCCGGTGCCCCCCTTGCCGGACACCACGTGGAACCGCGCGCGGGAGAGCGCGTCGGGCCACGGGTCGGGGCGGGTTCCGGGCTCGGGCCGGACGGTCGTGGTCACGGATCCAGCGTACGAGCGCCCACCGACAGCGGCCCGTCGGCGAGGTGCGTCCCACAACGGACGGGGCCCGTCCCGTGCTCCGGCGGTGGGCGTCCGTCGCAGGGGGACGGCCATCCGTCGCGCCACGGCGGTTCGGTGTCGGGTGCCCGGGTTACAGTCCCGCCCATGAGCTCCCCGGTCGTGAAGTGGGAATACCTGACCGCCCCCCTGCTGATCCACAACACCAAGGCGATCCTGGACAACTTCGGCCAGGACGGCTGGGAACTGGTCACGGTGACGAGCGGCGCGAACGCCGAGCAGCTGGTGGCGTTCTTCAAGCGGCCGGTGCAGCAGTGAGCGCACTCGCCCGGCTGAAGGAGCTGGGGCTGACCCTGCCCGCGGTGGCCGCACCGGCCGGCGCCTACATCCCGGCCCGGCGCAGCGGGAACCTCGTGTTCACGGCCGGGCAGGTCCCGTTCGTGGACGGGAAGGTCGCCGCGACCGGCAAGGTCGGGGCCACGGTCACCGCCGAGCAGGCGTACGACCTGGCCCGGATCTGCACGCTGAACGCGCTCGCCGCGATCGACGGGCTGGTCGGCCTCGACAGCGTCACCGGCGTCGTGAAGGTCGTCGGGTTCGTCGCGTCGGACCCGTCGTTCTCCGGCCAGCCCGGCGTGGTCAACGGCGCGTCGGACCTGCTCGGCGAGGTGTTCGGCGAGGCAGGGGCGCACGCCCGGTCGGCCGTCGGCGTCGCGGTGCTGCCGCTGGACGTGCCGGTCGAGGTGGAGCTGACGGTCGAGGTCGGCAGCTGACATGGATCGGCTCGCCGGGGTCCCGGCCGGTCACGAGCTGCTGCTGCGGCTCGCCGGCCGGTTCCCCGACGAGCTGCTCTGGCGGCTGCGCGACTGGCTGGCCGCCGGGGACACCGCTGCGCTGGGCGCGGTCCTGCCGCGCACGCTGCTGCGGCACCGGATCGGGCTGACCGGGCACGAGCGCACGCTGCTCGCCGAGGTCGTCGGGCCGGACGCGCCGTCGCGGCGCCTGGTCGAGGCGGTGCTGCCCGGCACGCCGCCCGCTCCGCCCGCGTTCACGGCGGGCGAGCCGGACCTGGCCGCGTGGTCGGCGCTGTCGGTCGTGCGCGACGAGGCGTCCGCGCTGCTGCTGGCCGTGCGCGACGACGGCGCCCGCGTGCTGCTCGTGCGTGACGCGCAGCGGCCGCACCTGCTCGCCGCCGCGGTCGCGCGGCTGCTGCGCGTCCACGGTGACCGTGTCCCGCGCGTCGAGGCCCTCACCGGCGACGCCCCGACCGAGTACCACGAGGCCGCGTGCACCGCGGCGGCGTCGCTGTGGAGCCGCGAGCCGGTCCCCACCGGCTGACGCGGGACCGCGAAGGAGGCCCCATGTCCGACCCCACGTACCGCCTGCTGCGGGAACTGGCCGGCCTGGTGGACGACGACCTGCTCGCCACCGGACGCGAGCTCGTCGCCGTCGGCGAGGAGGGGCACGCGCTGGAGCTGCTGGTCGCCGAGCTCGTCGCGGGACGGGCGGTGCTGCCGCACGCGGTGCGCTCCGAGCTGGTCGCCGAGGCCGCAGCCCGCCGGGTGCAGCCCGACGCCGACGCCTGGCTTCCGCCCGCCGCGGACGTCGCCGCCGGTCCGCACCGGTTCGACGGCGACGGCCCGCCCGGTGCCGCGGAGGCGGTCGCGGCCGCGCTCGCCGGCGTCCCGGTCCCGGAGTCGGGCTGGACGCTGGCCTGGCGCACGACGCCCGCCGGTACCGCCCCCGGTCCGCTGCCGCAGCCGGTGCTGCTGGCCCGCACCGGGTCGCACGGCGCACCCGAGGTCCTGACCTACCAGGCCCAGTCGGCGCTGGCCCGGGCCGGACTGGTCGTGTCGGTCGAGGTCGGCGACGACGGTCCGGACCCCGGCTACCACCGCGCCGCCCGGGAGGTCGCGCGTCCGCTCCCCGCCACTCCGGTTCCCGACGCCGCCGCTCCGTCCCGGGAGGACGTGTCGGCGTCCCTCACCGGCGACGCACCGTGGCCCGCCCCCGACACGTCCCGGTCCCCCCTGGTGGAGCCCGGGGACAGGGGCGGGGTTGCGGACGGCGACACGTCCGGCCCGCCGGCCCACCGGGTTCCCGACGACCGGCCCTCCGACCGGGGCGGGCTCCTGTCCTCGGCGACGCCCCCGGCCCCACGGCCCGACCGGGACGGGATCCCGGCCGCCCCCGGACCCGACGCCGTCGAGGACGCACCGGGCGGACACCGCACCGACAGCTCCCCCGGCGACTTCTCCGGCGACTTCTCCGTCGACTCCTCCGTCGACACGGACATCCCCGCCTCCGACCCACCGCCCGCGCCGGTGCGCATCGACCGTCCCAAGCCACTCCCCGGGAGCCCCGCCACCGAGACCCCGGACCCGGAGGGCCGGCCCGGCCGGGCCGCCCCGGAGCCGACGACGGAGGGGTTCGCCGCGGCAGCCCCGTCGCCGGGAGCAGCCGGCGGACCCGACGCCGGGCCGGACCGGACCCCGGGCGCAGCCACGTCCGGCGCCGGGCCGGGCCCGGTTCCGGCCGCGGAGGCCTCCGCCACCGGAACCGGCCACGCCCCGGGCGAGGACGCCACCGGGTCCGGCTCCCCGGCGAGCGCGCCCGACGCGACCGGGTCGTACCCCGAGACCGGCATGTCCGACGACGCCGCTCCCGGCCCGGGGACCGGCACCTCCGATCCGACGACTCGCGGTCCGGGGACGGCCGCCTCCGGCCCGGCCACGTCCGGTCCGGGCACCGACACGTCCGACAGGGCCGCTCCGGTCCCGGGGACCGGCACGCCCGACGGGGCCGGTCCCGGCCCCGCCGGGCCACGCGGCTCCGCGGCCCGACGCGTCGCGGCACCCGCCGAGGGGGACGACGCGGCGCATCCGGCGCCGCGGCCGTCGCCGCCGATCCGGGCGCTGCGGGAGGCCTCCGCGGGCGACTGGTTCGACTCTCCCCCGGAGGGCGACAGCCCGGACCCGACCCCGCCGAGCGGGGTCGGCGAGGTCCCCCGGCACCGGTTCGTCGCCGGCACCGGACCCGGCGGCAACGGCCACCTCCCCGACGCGAACGGCGCGCACCCCACGACCGCGGGCCGCGGGCCGGTGGCGGGGCCGCCGGAGCGGCGTCCGGTCGGGCCCGCCGCGACGCCGGCCGGGCGGCCCCCGGCCCCCTCCGACGAACCGCCCCCACCACCGGTCGCCCCCGCACCTCCCGGGATCCCGGCACATCCGGCCGTCTCGTCACCGCCCGCGGCCGCGGTGGCCCCGGCCGCATCCGTCCCGCCGGTCGTCCCCGCGGACCCGGCTCCGACCGGCCCCCGGGCGGCCCCGCGCGACCTCGGCGTGCCGCTCCGCAGGCGGGCCGGGGAGGGCCGCGCGCCCGCGGGCGGCGGGCCCGGTCCGGTCGTCGGGCGTCCGCCCGTCGGGCCGCCCGCGGCACCGGGACCCGACGAGGCGTCCTGGCTCGCCGACTGGGCCTCCGGTGCCTGGGCCGGGGAGATCCCGCCTCCGGAGACCGCGGCGCGGACCGACCGGAGCGGCAGCGAGGAGACCGTCCCGGGCACGCCGCACGTCGTCCCCGCCGCGACCGCCACCGTGACCGTCGACGACGACCGCCGCGACGGACCGGCACATCCCGCCCACCGTGTGACCACCGGCGACGACCCGGCCCGCCCCACCCCCGGGCCGGCACACCCGGGGCCCGGATCCGACCGGACCCACGTCGGCACGTCCGCCGCCGTGGCCGAGGCGAACGGAGCGGCACCGGCCACGGAGGACGCCCCGGCGGACCCGGCCCACGCCGGACCGGCTCCGGACGTCCGGGCCGGACTCGACCGTCCCGCAGGCACCGGACCGGCCGGAACCGGGACGCCCGGCCCCCCGCCCCCGGCCGACGAGGCCGACCCCGTCGACGAGGCCCCCACCCCACCTCCGGGCGTCCCCATCCTGCGCGCCCCGACACCCCCGGCCCCGGCCGACGGGGAGCGTCGCCCCCGGCACCTCCTACTCACCGACGACGAGCCGGACGAGTGGGACACCACGGAGCGGGACACCACCGGGCGGGACGGCACCGTGGAGGACCCCACGGAACCGGCCGACGTCGTCGCCCCCGCAACGGAGCCCCCCGCACCGGGTCCCGCGGCGGAACCCGCGACGGGGCCCGCGGACGCACCCGCGCCGAGGCCGCGGCCGCGACCCCGTCCCGCCGGGGGCCTGGCCGACCGGCTCACCCCGACCGAACAGGACCTGCTGCAGCGCCTCCACGAGGAGCTCGCGGCCCGCGAGAACGGCGGCGAGCCGACCCCGCGCAACGGCACCGCCCGCACCGACCGGGGCTGAGCCCGGCCTGGCCGGCGGCCGGTGCGGGGGATCAGCCGACCGCGCGCACGATCCGGTCGATCACCCGCTGCAGGTGCAGCGCCCGTGCGGCGTCCACCGGGAGGTCGGCGCCGGAGCCGATCGCGTCGGCGAGGTCGTCGAGCAGCGCGCCGAAGCAGGCGACCGCGTCGGCCGGGCGACGGTCGAGCACGTACCGGCCGCGGCCGTCCTCCCCGAGCCCGCCGACCATCGCCACCTCGAACTCGGTCGGGTCCACCGGGACACGCAGCGACAGCACCACCGAACTGCGGGCGCCGCCGTCGTGGACGAGGCCGATCCGCCACAGGTCGGGCTCGTCGCGATGGGCGTGGTCGACGTCGACGACCGGTCCCAGCGCCGCGTCGAGCAGGTCCACGACGTGCGGGCCGACGTCGAGCAGCGCCCCGTGCTCGGCCCGCCACGACGACGCAGCGAACGGCCCGCCGAGCAGCGCCCCGGAGAGCCACCGGGCGGTCGCGGTCGTCCCGGGACCGCCGGCGCCGGCCGGGACCGCGTCGAGCCAGGCCCGGATCGCCGGGTCGAACCGCAGGGTCAGCATCGTCGCCGACCGGACGCCCGAGGCCGCGACCGCGGCGGCGGCCCGTTCCGCGGCGGGCAGGTCCGCGGCCAGCGGCTTCTCGAGCACGACGTGCTTCCCGGCGGCCACCACCCGCTCCAGCAGCTCGGCCTGCACGGCGGGCGGGACGGCGAACGCGACGGCGTCGCACGCGTCGAGCAGGTCCTCGACCAAGGCGTGCACCGGACCCCCGGAGACCGCGGCGATCCCGGCGGCCGCCTCCGGCCGTCGCGCCCACACCCCGGCCGCCGACCAGCGGGGATGCGCCGCGATGGCGGGGGCGTGCACCTGGCGCGCCCACGGTCCGGCGCCGAGCAGTCCGATACGCATGCGGGCATTCTCACCGCCGACCGGCCCCGATCATGACCTAGGGTCGGCGGCCATGAGCGATGATCCGGCAGCGCAGCCGGTCGAGCCGAGGGCCGCCGCGACCGTCCTGCTGGTCCGCGACGAGCCGGGCACCGGTGACCTGCAGGTCTTCCTGCAGCGGCGGGTGGCCGGGATGGCGTTCGCCGGCGGCATGACCGTGTTCCCCGGCGGCGGGGTCTCCGCCGGTGACGAGCCGGACCCCGCCCGATGGCGCGGACCGGAGCCGGAGCGGTTCGGCGCGCGGCTGGCCCAGCCCGCGGACCTGGCCGCCGCGCTGGTGACGGCCGCCGTCCGCGAGACGTTCGAGGAGTGCGGCGTGCTGCTGGCCGCCCCCGCCGGCACCGAGCCCGGCCCGCTGGACGCCGCCGCGGCCTGGCGGGACGACCTCGTCGCCCGCCGGATCACGCTGCCGGAGCTGCTCGCGGCGCACGACCTGGAGCTGCGCGCGGACCTGATGGTCCCGTGGTCCCGCTGGATCACCCCGCCGCGCAACCCGAAGCGCTACGACACCGCGTTCCTCGTCGCCCGCGTGCCGCACGGCCAGGTCGCCGACGACGCCACCACCGAGGCCGTCGAGGCGCGCTGGTGGAGCCCGGCCGAGGCCCTGTCCGGCCACGACGACGGTGACCTCCAGCTGATGCCGCCCACCCTGCGGACCCTGCAGGAGCTGCACCGGCACGACAGCGCGGACGAGGTGCTGGCCGCCGCCGCGGCGCGCGACATCGAGCCGATGACCCCCGAGGTGCGGCGCGAGGGCAGGGTCGTCACGATCACCCTGCCCGGCGACCCCGACTGGATCTACGAGGAGACGACCCGGTGAGCCACCCGCTCTACGGCACCCTGCGCGCCGCGCACCCGCTGGCGTCGGTGCTGCTGCAGGACAACCCCGGCCCGATGACCCTGGAGGGCACCAACACCTGGGTCCTCGCGGCGTCGGACGCGCACGACCGGATCGTCGTCGACCCGGGTGAGGACGACGGCAGGCACCTGGAGGCGCTGGCCGACGGCCCGCCGGTGACCGCGGTCGTCCTGACCCACCGCCACCACGACCACGCCGGCGGGATCGGCCGGTTCGTCGAGCTGACCGGGGCACCCGTGTTCGCCGCGGACCCGTCGCTGGCGTCGGGGACCACCCCGCTGGTCGACGGCGCCGTCGTCGCCGGTGGCGGGGTCGAGCTGGAGGTGCTGACCACCCCCGGCCACACCTCGGACTCGGTGTCGCTGCTGCTGCGCGGCCCCGGCTCCGACGGCGTCGCGCTGCTCTCCGGCGACACCGTGCTCGGCCGCGGCACCACCGTCATCGCCCACCCCGACGGCACCCTCGGGCCCTACCTGGACTCGCTGCGCCGGATCGCGGAGCTGCCCGCGGGCACCCCGGTCCTCCCCGGGCACGGTCCGGAGCTCCCGGACGCCGCCGAGACCGCGCGGCACTACCTCGCCCACCGCGAGCAGCGGCTGGAGCAGGTGCGGGCCGCGCTGGAGCGGCTCGGGCCCGACGCCTCGGCACGCGACGTCGTCGAGGTCGTCTACGCCGACGTCGACACCTCGCTGTGGGACGCCGCCGAGCTGTCCGTGCGCGCACAGCTGGATCACCTGCGTGGATGAACGGGACCGCACGGAGCGTTGAACCGACACGACCGACCGGCCTAGGGTCCCCGCATCTCGACGGGGCATCGTCATCCGTCGGCCCCGTTCCGCTCGAAGGAGACCCCGTGCGTCGCACGATCCTGGCCCTGGCCGCCGCGCTGCTGGCCCTCACCACCCTCGTCGGCTGCAGCAGCGGCGGGTCCGACACGCTGCGCATCGGCACCGAGGGGACCTACAGCCCCTTCAGCTTCCAGGGTCCCGACGGGCAGCTGACCGGCTACGACGTCGAGGTCGCCCGTGCGGTCGGCGCCAAGCTGGGCAAGGAGGTCGAGTTCGTCCAGACCCCGTGGGACTCGATCTTCGCCGCGCTCGAGTCGAAGCGGATCGACCTGGTCGCCAACCAGGTCACGGTCAACGACGAGCGGAAGGCCAGGTACGACCTCTCCACGCCCTACACCGTGTCCGAGGGCGTGATCGTCACCCGCGCCGACGACACCGCGATCCGGACCCTCGCCGACCTGCGGGGCCGCACCACCGCCCAGTCCGCGACCAGCAACTGGGCCGAGGTCGCCCGCGGCGCCGGCGCGAACGTCGAGGCGGTGGAGGGCTTCGTGCAGGCCGTCCAGCTCGTCAAGGACGGCCGGGTCGACGCCACCGTCAACGACAACCTCGCCGTCGGGGAGTACGAGAAGTCGACCGGGGACAAGGGCGTCAAGGTCGCCGGCACCACCGGGGACACCAGCGAGCAGGCCTTCGCCGCCCGCAAGGACAGCGGCCTGATGCCCGACGTGGACCGGGCGCTGGCCGAGCTGCGGGCCGACGGCACGCTGACGCAGCTGTCCGAGAAGTACTTCGGCAGCGACGTCAGCGGGAAGTAGATGGATCCCGCCACCTGGGAGCTGATCGGCCGCAACCTGTGGCCGATGCTGAGGGCGACGGTCACGATGACCATCCCGCTGACGGCGGTCAGCTTCGTCATCGGGCTGGTCCTGGCCCTGTTGCTGGCGCTGGCCCGGATCTCCTCGATCAGACCGCTGTCCTGGATGGCCCGCGCCTACATCTCGGTGGTGCGCGGCACGCCGCTGCTGGTCCAGCTGTTCATCGTGTTCTACGCGCTCCCGCAGCTCGGGCTGGTGATCGACCCGTTCCCGTCCGCGGTGATCGCGTTCAGCCTCAACGTCGGCGGCTACGCGGCCGAGGTCATCCGGGCGGCGATCCTGTCCATCCCGAAGGGACAGTGGGAGGCCGCGCAGACCATCGGCATGGGGTACCCGACGACGCTGCGACGCGTGATCCTCCCCCAGGCCGCGCGCACCGCCGTCCCACCGCTGTCGAACACGCTGATCTCGCTGGTCAAGGACACCTCGCTGGCCTCGACCATCCTGGTGACCGAGCTGCTGCGGGTCGCCCAGCTGGCCGCGGCGCCGACGTTCGACTTCTTCGCCCTCTACGGCGTGGCCGCGGTGTACTACTGGATCGTCTGCCTGATCCTCTCGTCCGTGCAGGTACGGGTGGAGACGCGGCTGGAGAGGTACGTGGCGCGATGAGCGACCTGCTGACCGTCCGGGGCCTGCGGAAGTCCTTCGGGACGCTGGAGGTCCTGCGCGACATCGGGTTCGACGTCCCGCCCGGGACCGTCACCGCGGTGATCGGGCCGTCCGGTTCGGGCAAGACGACGGTGCTGCGTGCCCTGAACGCGCTGGACCGGGCCGACGCCGGGGTGATCACCATCGGCGACCTGGCCGTCGACTTCGGCGCCCCCGTCGACCGGTCCACGCTGGCCCGGTTCCGGTCCCGGACCGCGATGGTGTTCCAGTCGCACAACCTGTTCCCGCACCGCACCGTCCTGGAGAACGTCATCGAGGGTCCGGTGATCGTGCAGCGGCGCCCCCGGGCCGACGCGACCGCCGACGCCCGGCGGCTGCTGGACCAGGTGGGGCTGGCCGAGAAGGCCGACCAGTACCCGTACCAGCTCTCCGGCGGCCAGCAGCAGCGCGTCGGGATCGCCCGCGCGCTGGCCCTCGACCCGCAGCTGATGCTGTTCGACGAGCCCACCTCGGCGCTGGACCCCGAACTCGTCGGCGACGTCCTGCGGGTCATCAAGGACCTGGCGACGGCGGGCCGGACGATGGTCATCGTCACCCACGAGATCCGCTTCGCCCAGCAGGTCGCCGACCAGGTCCTCTTCGTCGACGGCGGGGTGGTGGCCGAGTCCGGTCCGCCGTCGCGGGTGCTGGTCGAGCCGGAACGACCCCGCACCCGGCAGTTCCTGAAGCGGATCCTCGACCCGATCTAGACCCCGGGCGGGGCGCCGTCGGAATCGCCGTGGGCGTCGACCCACTCCTCACGGAACCGGCGCAGGAACTCCTCCAGGGCCGCGTGCCGCCGCTCGCCCATCTCGCGGCCGGCGGCGGTGCGCAGCTCGCCGCGCAGCCGCAGCAGCTTCTCGTGGAAGTGGGCGACGACCGAGCCGGTCGGCCCGGACCGGTAGCCGCCGGTCGCGACGCCCGCGGCCGGGTCCCACAGGGGCTCGCCGATCGCGCCGCCGTAGGCGAACGCGCGGGCGATGCCGGTGGCGCCCATCGCGTCGAGCATGTCGGCGTCGTGCAGGCAGGCCGCGATCCGGTCCGCCGTCGGCGCCGACGCCGCCTCCGAGAACGAGTAGCGGCCGGTGGCCTCGACGGCGTCGAGCACCGGGTCCCACAGCTGCTCGGCGACCCCGCCGCGACGCAGTGCGTCCCGGGCGTCGTCGCGGACCTCCGCGGGGGCGACGACGCGGCCGAGCCGGGCCTCGGCGGCCCGGTGGTGGTCGTGCACATAGGCGGCGACGGCGGCGACGAACCCGTCCAGACCCTCCCGCACCGCGAGCCGGGCCGACAGCCCGGCGACCCGGTCGAGGTGCCCGAGGTCGTGCGCGACGTCCGCGCCGGCCATGTCACCGGCGACGACGTCGCGCAGCCGCCGCAGCTCCCCGGCGCCGCTCACGCCGGGCTCCCGGCCGCAAGGACGCGGGGCTCGGTGTCGGCGACCGAGCCGCGGCGCAGCCACAGCAGCCCCGCGACCAGCAGCCCCAGGGCGCCGCCCGCCGCGTACCCGCCCGGCCCGACGAGGTCGATCATGACGCCGGACAGGGCCTGCCCGACCGAGACCCCGAGCACCGCGGCCATCACCATCCAGTTGAACGCCTCGGTCGCCGACCCCGCCGGAGCGGTCTGCTCGACGCCGAGGGAGTGCGCGGTGACCTGCGGGGTGATCAGCGCGCCGGCGGCCATCATCACCACGGCCAGCAGCACCAGCGAGCCGAGCGGGGAGACGAGCCCCATCGCCGTCACCAGGACGGCGAAGCCGGCGAGCAGGACCGGCAGCCGCAGATGCAACGGCCGCGGCCAGGGCCGCATCCCGTAGAGCACCCCGGTCAGCACCGAGACCACCGACCACAGCGAGAGCAGGACCCCGCCGGCGGCGGGCGAGCCGGCGAACGCGGTCGCGGCGATCACACCGACCTCGGCGGTCCCCGCCACCAGCCCGAACCCGAGCGACGCCAGCGCCACCGTCCGCAGCCCGGGGCGCCGGAACACCCCGAGCAGCCCGGCCTCGACCGGCAGCGACCCGTCGGCGCGCTCGGCGCGGATGCGGGCCGAGCGGCGTCGTACGGCGGCGGTCAGCGCGAACCAGGTGGTGCCGACGATCTCCGCGGTCGCCGCGACGACGAGCGCGGTGCCCGGCCACGGCGTCGCCACCACCAGCACCGCGGCCAGCGCGGGACCCATGATGAAGAAGATCTCGAGGCTGATCGCCTCGTAGGTGTAGGCGGCCTCGCGGCGCGGCCCGGGCGGGGTCAGGTCCGACCACAGCGCCCGCGACGACCCCTCGAACGCCGGCGTCGCGAGCCCGGTGACGACCGCGACCGCGACGGTGAGCGGCAGCGCCGCCCGGTACTCGATGCCCAGCACCAGCCCGATGACGCACAGCAGGTAGACCGCGACGAGCACCAGCATCGGCCGGGTCGGGCCCAGCCGGTCCAGCACCCGCCCCTGCACGACCGTGCCGACCGCGGTCCCGATCAGCAGCGCCGCCGAGACCGCTCCGGCGACGGCGTAGGAGCCGTGGACCTCACGGACGTAGAGCAGCGTGGCGAGACTGTGCATCGCGATCGGGAACCGACCGAGGACGGAGGCACAGACCGGCGCGGCCGCCCCGGGGGTGCCCAGGGCGGCGCGGTAGTCGGAGAGAGCGGCGGGCACGCCCCAGCATCACATGATCTGGGACGCCCGTACCAGAGAATTCAGCGCGCGCGCCGCGCGAGCCGCTCCGGCTCCAGGATCAGCACGCTCTTGCCCTCGAGACGCAGCCAGCCACGGTGCGCGAAGTCGGCGAGCGCCTTGTTCACGGTCTCGCGGGAGGCGCCGACGAGCTGGGCGATCTCCTCCTGCGTGAGGTCGTGGGTGACCCGCAGCAGCCCCGACTCCTGGGAGCCGAACTGGCGCGCGAGCTGCAGGAGCGACTTCGCCACACGGCCCGGCACGTCGGTGAAGATCAGGTCGGCGAGCATGTTGTTGGTGCGGCGCAGGCGACGGGCCAGCACGCGCAGAAGCTGCTCGGCGATCTCCGGACGCTTGCCGATCCACTCCCGCAGCGCGCTGCGGTCCATGGTGTAGCAGCGCACCTCGGTGACCGCGGTCGCCGACGACGTGCGCGGGCCCGGGTCGAAGATCGACAGCTCGCCGAACATGTCCGACGGGCCGGCCACCATGAGCAGGTTCTCCCGGCCGTCGGGGGACTTCCGGCCGAGCTTCACCTTCCCGCCCGACACGATGTAGAGGCGGTCACCGGGCTCACCTTCGGAGAAGATGACCTGCCCGCGGGAGAACTCGGCAGTCTCCAGAGCTTCGGCCAGCGCCTCGGCGGCCTGGGGCTCCACACCTTGGAAGATCCCTGCCCGGATCAGAACCTCGTCCACTGCAATGCTCCTCGTTCACCGGCCGTGTCGTCACGGCGGGTCGTCGGCGCGTCAGTGTAGAGGTATTCGCCACACACGTGCGCACCACTGGCCCGATCGGATTGACATCCGATCGGGTCCGATTCGTCGCGGGGCGCTGTCCCGCACCCGTACGCGATCCTGTCAGGCCGACGGGACCTGACTCCGACGAGCCCCCCGGCGGCGCCGGTTACGCAGCCGGAACAGCTCCAGCGCGCGGCCCGTGCCGGACCGGAACAGGGCACGGACCTCGTCCGGACGCGGCTGTTCGAGCATCTCGTCCAGCTCGTCCTGGCGCACGGTGGACTCCCGCATGCGGGACTCCACGCGCTCCATACCGAGCGCGAAGAACATCACGAGCAGCGGGACGAGAACGCTCAACCAGGCAGTCATGGCAACTCCGATCCTCCCGTACGTGTTCGCAGCCCGGCCGGTCGGGGGTGGCCGCGTCGACGTCTTCGTGACGCGACCGTGACCTCATAGCCCGTTCGGCGCACACCCGGCCGGGTGCGCGCACCGCTCGTCGGACGCGTCGCCGCGCCGGCCGGTCGAACACCACCCGGCGTGGACCGGACCGCGCCCGGCGGCGAGCGGTGCAACGGCGCGACACCGTGACACGACTGTCGGTGCCCACCCGTACGCTCGGTCACGTGAGCACCTCCGCCGGACGGCCGTCGCGGGCGTCGCGGCCCACCCCCCGCGCCGCCGCCGGTCTGGCCGCGCGCGTCGCGGCCGGGGAGAGCCCGATCGGGCGAGCGCGCCGGGTCAACCGCATCCTCCGGTCGCTGGCGGAGGCCTATCCGCACGCGCACTGCGAGCTGGACTTCACCACCCCGCTGGACCTCGCCGTCGCGACGATCCTGTCCGCGCAGTGCACCGACGAGCGGGTCAACCAGGTCACCCCCGCGCTGTTCGCCCGGTACCCCACCGCCGCGGACTACGCGGGCGCCGACCGGACCGAGCTCGAGGAACTGATCCGCTCCACCGGCTTCTACCGGAACAAGGCGACGTCGCTGACCGGGCTGGGCGCCGCCGTCGTCGAGCGGCACGGCGGGGAGCTGCCGTCGACACTGGACGAGCTGGTGAAGCTGCCCGGCATCGGACGCAAGACCGCGAACGTCATCCTCGGCAACGCGTTCGGGGTCCCCGGGATCACCGTCGACACCCACTTCGGACGCCTGGTCCGCCGCTGGGGCTGGACGACCGAGGAGGACCCGGTCAAGGTCGAGCACGCGATCGGCGAGCTCGTCCCGCGGCGGGACTGGACGATCGTGTCCCACCACGTGATCTTCCACGGCCGCCGGGTCTGCCATGCGCGCAAGCCGGCCTGCGGCGCCTGCACGCTCGCGGCGGACTGTCCCGCCTTCGGGCTCGGCCCCACCGACCCGGGCGAGGCCGCGGCGCTGGTCAAAGGCCCGGAGCGGGACCACCTGCTCGCACTCGCGGGGATCGCGGGGCCGCCCGGGGACGGCCGGTGACCCGGACAGGCGCCTCCCGCTCCGAGATCGTCTCGACCGTGGTCGTCGTCGTCCTGGTCGCGATCGCGGTCTGGGCGCTGTGGCCCTCGGGCCCCGCCCCCGGCGGGAGCGGCGGCGCCGGTCCCGCGGCGAGCGCCGCCCCGGCCGACCGGCCCGAGACCGACCTCGCCGCCGCGGACCCGCAGGCACTGGCCGCCGCGCGGGCCTCGGCCCGGCTGGCACCGTGCCCCGCCCCGTCCGGCAGCACCCCGGCCGGTCCGCTCGCCGGGATCACCGTGCCGTGCCTGGGCGCCGACGGCCGTACCGACCTGGGCGCGGCCCTGGCCGGGCGTCCGACGCTGGTCAACTTCTGGGCGTCGTGGTGCGTGCCGTGCCGCGACGAGCTGCCCGCGCTGCAGGCCTATGCACAGCGCCCCGGCGCACTGCCGGTGCTCACCGTCGACGTGCAGGACGACCCGGTGGCCGCGCTGACCCTGTCCACGCAGCTGGGAGTCACCCTGCCGGCCGTGACCGACCCGCAGCGGGCCGTGCGCCGCGCACTGGACACCCCGCCGCTGCTCCCGGTCAGCTACGTGACCCGCGCGGACGGTGGCGTCGCGATGGTGGACCCGCCCGTCCCGTTCCGCACCGCCGACGACGTCGCGGCCGCCGTGGAGCGGTTCCGGTGACCGCGCAGGCGGGCGTGCCGCAGGTGCCCGACCCCGACCCCGCGGCGGCGCCGGCGTCGCTGCGCCCGCTCGTCGACGGGGCGCTGGGCCTGGACCCGGCCTGGTTCGGCTGGCGACGCCTGCAGCCCGACACCGGCGAGCCGCGCCGGGCCTCGGTGCTGATGCTGTTCACCGACGGGGAGTCCGGCGGGCCGGACGTGCTGCTCACCGAGCGCGCGGCGACGCTGCGCTCGCACGCCGGGCAGGTCGCCTTCCCCGGTGGGCGGCTCGACCCGACCGACACCGGCCCGGTGCACGCCGCACTGCGGGAGGCCCGGGAGGAGACCGGGCTGGACCCGTCCGGGGTGGTACCGCTGGCCCTCCTGCCGGACCTGTTCATCCCGCCCACCGGGTTCCTGGTGACCCCGGTGCTGGCGCACTGGGCGTCGCCGTCGCCGGTACGGGTGGTCGACACCGCCGAGGTCGCCCGGGTCGTCCGGGTCCCGGTGGCGGTCCTGACCGACCCGGCGAACCGGTTCACCGTGCGCGGCCCCAGCGGCCACACCGGCCCCGCCTTCGACGCCGCGGGCCTGATGGTCTGGGGTTTCACCGCGGGCCTGCTGTCCGCACTGCTGCAGCGGTCCGGCTGGGAGCGTCCCTGGGACGCCGGCCGGGTCCTCGATCTCGACGACGCCTGGGCCCGCGCCCGGCGGAACGAACCGGAAGGAGTCCGGGTGGACGACCACGGCGTGGTGGACCGGTGAGCATCAGCTGGGTCGACGTCGTCGTCGTGATCCTCGCCCTGCTGGCCGCGGCGTCCGGCTGGCGGCACGGGGTCGCGGTGGCGCTGCTGTCGTTCGCCGGCGTACTGACCGGCGCGGTGCTCGGGCTGCGGCTCGCCCCGTTGCTGGCCGGGCAGGTGGAGTCCCAGCAGGGGAAGGTGCTGCTCGGGATCGGCGTGGTGGTGCTGCTCGTCGCGCTCGGTGAGGCGACGGGCGTCTACCTCGGACGGTTCATCCGCGACCGGATCCGCGGCGAGGGCACCCTCAAGGTCGACTCGACGCTGGGTGCCGGCGTGCAGGCGGTCGCGGTGGTGGTGGCGGCCTGGCTGATCGCGCTGCCGCTGTCCTCGACGAGCTTCTCCACCCTGACCAGCGGCCTGCGCGACTCGCGGGTGCTCGCCGGCGTGGACGACGTGATGCCGGACGCCGCGCGCAAGCTCCCCGCCGAGCTGCGCCAACTCCTCGACGACTCCGGCTTCCCCGACGTCGTCAGCCCGTTCTCGCGGACGCCGGTCGCCGCGGTCGGCCCGCCGGACTCCGCGCTCGCGCAGTCCCCGGTGGTCACCGAGGTCCGCGACCGGGTACTGAAGGTCCGCGGGCGCGCCCCGTCCTGCCGTCGCGCCCTGGAGGGGACCGGGTTCGTCGTCGCCCCGCAGCGGGTGATGACCAACGCCCACGTCGTCGCCGGGACGTCGAGCACCACCGTCGAGGTGACGACGTCCAGCGGCCGGGCCCGCCAGCTCGACGCCCAGGTCGTCCACTACGACCCCGAGGTCGACGTGGCCGTGCTCGACGTGCCCGACCTCGAGGAGCAGCCGCTGCAGTTCAGCCCGGACCCGGCCCGCGTCGGCGACGACGTGATCATCCTGGGCTACCCGCTGGACGGCCCGTACACGGTCACCCCGGGCAAGATCCGCGAGCGGATCCGGCTGCGCGGCCCGGACATCTACGAGCAGGGCAGCGTGCTGCGCGACGTCTACACCGTCCGCGCGGTGGTGCGCTCCGGCAACTCCGGCGGCCCGATGATCACCCCCGACGGGCGAGTGGTCGGCGTCGTGTTCGGCGCCGCGCTGGACGACACCGAGACCGGTTTCGTGCTGACGGCCGAGCAGGTCGGGCAGGCGCTGAACGTGGCCGCGAGCGGCGCGTCGTCCCCCGCCGACACCGGGAACTGCGCCTCCTGACCCACCGCACTCCGTCCCACGATCCGGGAACGAATGGCCGGATCGTGGGACAGATGCTTAGCGTGGGTACATGACCTCCGTCGACGTGACCCGTACCCGCCGTCGCTGGCTGGTGCTGGCCGTCGGGGTGTTCGCCCAGACCGCGGCCTGCTCGTTCGTCTACGGGCTGCCGTTCGTGGTGCCGCTGCTACGCGACACGGAGGGACTGTCGCTGGCCCAGGTCGGCGCCTACGTCGGCGCACCGACGGTCGGTCTGCTGTGCACGCTGGTGCTGTGGGGCGCCGCCGCCGACCGGTCCGGCGAACGCGGGGTGATGACGGTCGGGCTCGCGCTGTGCGCGGCGGCCGTCGCGGGTGCGGCGCTGCTGCCGATCGGGCCCGGACCGCTGCTGCTGGTGCTGCTCGGCCTGGGCGGCGCGGGCGCGGCGTCGGTGTTCGCCGCCAGCGGCCGGATGGTGATGGGCTGGTTCGCCGCGCACGAGCGCGGCACCGCGATGGGGATCCGGCAGACGTCCCAGCCGCTGGGCGTCGCCGTGGCCGGGCTGACGCTGCCGACCCTGGCCGCAGCCGTCGGGCCGTTCCGGGCGCTGGTGCTGCCCGCGGTGCTGTGCGTCGTCGCGTCGGTGCTGGTCGCGACGCTGGCGCCGGACCCGCCCCGGGCGCCGCGGCCCGCGGGGGCCGAGCCGGAGCGCTCCCCCTACGGGACGTCGGTCCTGTGGCGGGTGCACGGCGCGAGTGCACTGCTGGTGGTCTCGCAGTTCGCGGTGGCGTCGTTCGCGACCGAGTACCTGGTCCGCGAGCAGAAGTGGCACGTGGCGGCGGCGGGCGCGTTCGTCGCCGGTGGGCAGATCGCCGGGGCGGTCGGCCGGATCGCGACCGGGGTCTGGTCGGACCGGGTCGGGTCCCGGCTGCGCCCGATGCGCCAGGTCGCGGCCGCCGCGACCGCGGTGCTGCTGCTGTTCGCGCTCGGCGACGCCGTCGCCGGATGGCTGGCAGTGACGATGCTCGCCGTCGGGGCGGTGGTGACGGTCGCCCCGAACGGGCTGGCGTTCACCAGCACCGCCGAGATCGCCGGACCCGCCTGGTCGGGGCGCGCGCTGGGAGTGCAGAACACCGGCCAGAACGCCGTCGCATCAGTGGTCCCGGCCGCGCTCGGCGCCCTGGTCGGCGCGACCGGCTACGCGGCGGCGTTCGCGATCGCCGCCGCGGCACCGTTGGCCGCGATCCTGGTGACACCGGTCCGCGACGAGCGCCGGCGGTCGTCGTGACGCCGCCGGCGCAGCCGGTCAGCGGGTGATCGTCTGGTCCCGCCCGGGGCCGACGCCGATCGCGGACACCGGCGCGCCGGTGAGCTCCTCGATCCGCTGCACGTAGGCCTGCGCGGCGGGGGGCAGGTCCTCCCAGGTGCGGGCACCGGAGAGGTCCTCGACCCAGCCGGGCATCTCCTCGTAGACCGGGACGGCGTGGTGGAAGCCGGTCTGGGTCATCGGCATCTCGTCGACGCGGTGGCCGTCGACCTCGTAGCCGACGCAGATCGGCACCGACTCCAGCCCGGACAGCACGTCCAGCTTGGTCAGGAAGACGTCGGTGATGCCGTTGACGCGGACCGCGTACCGGCCGATCACGGCGTCGAACCAGCCGCAGCGCCGCGCACGGCCGGTGTTCACACCGACCTCGCCGCCGGTCTTGCGCAGGAACTCGCCCATCTCGTCGTGCAGCTCGGTCGGGAACGGACCGGAGCCGACGCGGGTCGTGTAGGCCTTCAGGATCCCGATCACCCGGGTGATCTTGTTCGGGCCGATGCCGGAACCGACCGACGCACCGCCCGCGGTCGGGTTCGAGCTGGTCACGAAGGGGTAGGTGCCGTGGTCGACGTCGAGCAGTGTGCCCTGCGAGCCCTCGAGCAGCAGCGTCTCACCGCGCTCCAGGGCCTCGTTCAGCAGCAGGCGGGTGTCGACGATCTTGTCGGCGAACTCCTTCGACTGCTCCAGGACGGTGTCGACGACCTCGTTGAAGTCCAGCGCGCGCCGGTTGTAGACCTTGACCAGGATCTGGTTCTTCAGCTCGAGGGCCGCCTCGACCTTCTGGTGCAGGATCTTCTCGTCGAGCAGGTCCGCGGCGCGGACGCCGACCCGGGCCACCTTGTCCTGGTAGGCCGGGCCGATGCCGCGACCGGTCGTGCCGATCTTGGCCTTGCCCAGGTAGCGCTCGGTGACCCGGTCGATCGCCACGTGGTACGGCATGATCAGGTGCGAGTCGGCCGAGATCAGCAGGCCGGAGGTGTCGACGCCGCGCCGCTCCAGCCCGGCCTTCTCCTCGATCAGCGCCTCGGGGTTCACGACGACCCCGTTGCCGATCACGTTCTTCACGCCCGGGGACAGGATCCCGGACGGGATGAGCTTCAGCGCGAAGTCGCGGCCGTCCGGCGTGACGACGGTGTGCCCGGCGTTGTTGCCGCCCTGGTAGCGGACGACCCAGCCGAACTGCCCGCCCAGCAGGTCGGTCGCCTTGCCCTTGCCCTCGTCGCCCCACTGGGCGCCGATCAACACGATTGCGGGCATGTAAGAGACTCCAGTTCACACACGCTCGTCACGGTCGCGGGACCGGGCGTGATTTCCGGTTTCCGCGGCGAGGAGGGTACTCGATCAGTGGTTCCGACCGATCCCGAAGCGGTTCTCCTCGACTGCCTGCCGCAGCGGCGTCACCGGCTTCCCTTCCACGGTATCCGGCCCGGCGCGCGGCGGGAACGCCCACCGTCGTCGCTGGTGTCCGATCCCGCGGTGCGTTCGGTCACCGTGGGTCCGCGCCCCGGCAAGGCCGAGATCGACGGTCTGCTCCCCGTCCCGCGCCTGATCGTGCACGGCGACGACGCCGACCTCGCCGCCGTGCTCCTCCGGCTGCTCCGGCGGGACGCGCTGGCGACCGAGATCGCCTACCTGCCGGTGTCCCGACGGTCGCGGGCCGCCGCGAACTGGGGAGTCCCGACCCGGTTCGACGACGCCGTCGCCCTCGCCCGGTCCGGCACCGCGCGCGAGATGCCGCTGGTGCGCGACGACAACGGCGGCGTCCTCGCCGGCCGCGGGGAGATCCCCGACCTCTACGGCGAGGCCTACTGCGACGCGACGCGCGTGCTGCACGGCCGCGTGAAGATGCTCGTCGTCGACGCGGGGCCCGAGGGCGTGCACGTGCGGGCGGGCCGCGGGGTGACCGGCACGACCGGGCGGGCGATCCAGATCGGGACGACCGGTGCGACGCCCGTCCGCGACGGCATCGCGCACCCGCGGGAGATCAAGCGGTGGGCCTGGTACCGGCACACCGAGCCGTGGCGGCCGGTGCTGCCGGGCTGATCAGCGCCCGGGGTCCTCGGGGGCGAGCACGGCGTCGGTCGCGGTGATCCCGACGTCGAACACCTCGTCGGTGGGGACGACATAGCGGTTGCGGTGGTCCCGGCCCTCGCCGCGACCGCCCGGGACGCCGCCTGCCATCGGGCCGTAGCCGGCCCCGCCGCGAGCCTCCGCCGCCTTGGCGCCGGTCCACGGCTCGGGCGCGCCGCCGCTCCGTGGCCCGGGTGTGCGGGGCTCGGTGCCCCACGCCGTCCCGGCCCCGCCGCGACCGCCGGGTCCGTACGGCCCGGTCCCGCTGCCGGAGCGGGTCTGCGGGGCGGGGCCGGTCTGCGCGAGGGGGCGGACGAGCTGCTGCCGACGTGCCTGGTCGCCGAAGCGGCGTGCGAGGTCCTCGCGGGTACGGGCGGCGTCCGGCGCCGGGGTCGGGGTCCGAACGCGGTCCGGAACGGGCGGGATTCGGGAGCCCGGCGCCCCGGCACCGCCTCCACCGGCGCCCGAGGACGCCGGTCCGCTCGGCAGCGGGACGACGGGCGAGGGCCCGCCACCGCCTCCGGCTCCCGCGCCACCACCGGGGCCGCCGCCCGCACCGACGCCGCCCGACGGGCCGGGAGGCGCCGGCACCGGGTGCGAGGCCGACCCGACCGGGGAAGCCCGACGCCGGCCGGGCCGGGTGTCGGGCCGGGAAGTCCGCCTCCACCCGGAGCGACGGAGACGCCGGGCTGCGGTCCCGGCGGACCGCCGGGACCCGGCGTCACGCCCGGAGACGTCGCGGGCGGGGGCGCGGCGGCCGCCTCGGTGGTGAAGCGGTCGTCGATCGCGGAGGTCTCGGACTCGTACCTCTGGAGCGCGCGGTTCGCGACCTCGTCGTTGATCTGGTTGTGCTCGGCGATGGTGACGTGGTCGGCGCCCCTGCCCCGGAGGGACTGCCAGGCCTCGCTGATGTTGTCGCCCGCGCGCTGGATCCAGGAGAACTCGGCCGGGTCCATGAAGCGGACCTGACCGCGCATGCGCTCGAACGCGCTGCCGTGGTCGAGCATGCGGTCGGCGCCGTTCCGGGCGACGTTCGCGGTGCCGTCGACGCCGGTGGCGGTGCGGTCCAGGGACTCCTGGGCGGCCCGGGCGGCGGGGCCCTGCCACGAGATGCCGAGATCGGCCATGCCGCGGTCGAGGGTCTGCTTGGTGGTCGCCATGTCGTCGACGAGCTTGCGGAGACCGTCGGAAGTCTGTCGCATGGCCTCGACGCCGGGTTTGCCGAAGATCCAGGCCGCCTTCGTGGCGATGTCGAAGGCTTCGAATGCGTAGCAACGCGGGAGGGCCATCAGTTTCCTCAGCGGATCGCGCGGGGGCCGCGATACATCGGTTCTCCCGCCTCATCCGCGGTCGCCGCGATCTCTTCCTCGGTGAATCCGTACGCCCGAGCTGCCTCTTGAAGATCAGTGCAGGTCTTCTGCAGCTCATTGACGTAGTCGACGTGTGTGTCTCGAATAGAATCGACCTTGCGCTGGAACAAGTCGCGCGCGTCCTGGGAGACCGGGTCGTCCGCACATGCCGGAATGGCTCTCAGGTCCGCCGCTGTCCGAACAGCAGCCTGCGCGGCGACGAGTCGGCTCGAGTACAGGGCTAGAACGGCCATCACGCTTCCCACCGAGATCTGAGCCATCAGACCTTCGGCTACTCCGGCGTGCTCAGCGTTAGTCGACACACCACGACGGTAGGAGGGCCGGACGCCGAGCACTGGCGATCTACTCGACTCCGTCGCGATCGCGAACAGCGTCACTTGCCCGAACGAGGTGCGTTCGCGAGGACATCTGCCGCGATGCTCGTCGCAGACTCGCATGACTCCGCGGCGGGGTGGGCAGCGCGGTCTAACGCTTCGACCTGAATCCGCAGGCTCGACGAGTCCGCCACATCGACGAAGATCTCGCAGAGTGTTCCGTCCGGGCGAGGCGTCTCATGTACGAGACCGAAGCCGGAGACACTCGAAACGACCATCCCTGGCGCCCGCGAAATCTCGGTAGCGCTTCTCTGCACCACACGGAGGCCGTAGTTGAACCCGTCCTGGTAGTTGGACCACAGACATCCGGGCCCGAAGTCGTCCTCGGGTCTTGCGGCTGCCGCCTCTCCGGGCTCCGACACTCCGAGCTCTGCCAGCTTCGCCTCCGGAACAGCCCGACACGGATCGAACAACGCCACGTCGATCTCCGCCGGCCGCGGCGGAAACGGCCCCTCCGGCTCCGCAGCCCCACACCCCACGACCACCCCGCACACGAACAGCAGGACGACAACGAGTCGGACCACCGGCGACGCTCCCCCGGACAGGAACAGGACCGCAGCAGGCTAGCCCGCCGTCGTCGCCACCGGGCCCGTTCCGGTCAGGCCGCGGCGGCCGAGTCGTCCGGGCGCCGGTGATAGCTGTCCACATAGGTCTGCCCGGACAGGTCTGCGATGGCGTCCATGATCTCGTCGGTGACCGCGCGCCGGATCGCCGGAGCGCCCTCCAGTCCCTCGTAGCGGCTGAACTCCAGCGGCCGCCCGAAGCGGATCTCGACCCGGGCCAGGCGCGGGAACAGCCGTCCGATCGGCTGCACGCGCTCGGTCCCGATCAGGCCGACGGGCACGACGACCGCCCCCGTCGACAGCGCCAGCGACGCGACGCCGGTGTGGCCGCGGTGCAGCTTGCCGTCGAGGGAGCGGGTGCCCTCCGGGTAGATGCCGAAGGCACCGCCGCGATCCAGGACCTTGCGTCCCGCGGCGAGCGCGGCGAGGCCGGCGCGGGCGTTGGACCGGTCGACCGGGATGTAGCCGAGGGCGCCGAGGAAGGCGGCCATTAGGCGTCCGCGCAGACCACGGCCGGTGAAGTACTCGGCCTTGCCGAGGAAGGCGACCGTGCGCGGGGCGACGAGCGGGATAAACGCCGTGTCGACGGCCGCGCGGTGGTTCGCCGCGAGGATCACCGGTCCGGTGGCCGGGATGCGGTCCGCGCCGCGCACGCGGGGCCGCCACACAAGCCGGACGAGTGGCGCGAGGACGTAGCGGATGAACAGCTGCACCGTGAACCCCGATCAGTGAGCGACGTCCACAACTCCGTGCAGGGGGGACCGACGTCCCGGCGCCGAACGAGGCCCGATTCTGCTCCGTGACCGGCCCGTGACGGAAGCCCTTCCGCCCGTTCAGTCCCCGTGAGGATCGGTGAGCTGCCCGCGCAACGCACGCAGCGCCTCGCTGCGGGTCATCCCGGTCGCCTGCAACAGGTCGACGGCGATCGAGCGGACCTGGGCGACCAGCACGGGCGCCGAGACCGCGGGCGCCGCGGCCGGCTGCCGTTCCGCCGGCCGGGCGACGACCGCACCGGGGTCGGCGAGGACCGGTGCGTGCTGCACGGCCTCCAGGATCGGGCCGCGCGCCTTCTCGCGGTCGCCGTCCTGCCCGAGCTCCCCGATCAGCGCCTCGACGGAGACGGCGAGCTCGGTGATCGCGTCCGGCAGACCGGGCGGGACCGGTTCGCCGTCCTCGATCGCGGTCATCGCGCGCCGGGCGAGCACCCGGGCGTTGCGGTGGGCGTAGTCGGCCCGCTCGGCGAGCGTCCGGTAGCGGCGCAGCATGGCCCGGCGCGGCCGGTGCATCGGTGAGACCGTCACGACCTCGCCCGCTGAGCTGACCGCCGTGCGCAGCTCGTCGATGACGGCCTGGGTGTCGCGGGCCCGGGCCAGCGCTCGCGACGCGCTCTCCCGGTCGCCCTCGCGCAGCGCCGTCGCGGTCTCGGTGAGCACGGTGACGAGGTCGTCGAGCACCCGGCGGGCGACCCGGTGCACGATCCGGACCGGGTGCGCGGGGATGACGGCGGCGACCAGGATCCCGGCGAGGCCGCCGATCAGGGCGTCGATGCAGCGGTCGATCCCACCGGTCTCGGTGGGCGGGAGCAGCGTCGTCACCAGCACCGCGGACACCGCGGCCTGGTTGACGAACAGGGTCCCGCCGTCGGTGAACACCGCGATGACCAGCGCGAGCGCGACGACGAGCACCAGCTGCCAGAGTCCGCTGCCGATCTGCGCGATCAGCAGGTCGCCGACCAGGACACCGATGCTCACCCCGACGACGAGCTCGGCCGTGCGGCGCAGCCGCGAGTTCAGCGACATGCCCAGGCTGAGCACCGCCGCGATCGGTGCGAAGAACGGCCGCGTGTGACCGACCAGGTCACCGGCCACCCAGAGGGCGAGGCCGGCGGCCATGGAGCACTGCAGGATCGGCAGCCACGACGCGCGGACTCGCCGGGCACCGGCCCGGCCGCGTGAGCGGACCCGGTCCCACGCGGCCACCGGCGTCAGGACACGCCGAGGGCGGCGAGCGCCTCCGGGTCCGAGTCGTTGATCAGGGTGCGCAGGCGCTCGACCTCGGGGGCCTCCCCGATCGCCGTGGCGGCGCGCAGCAGCGCGCCGCACGACCGCAGGAAGCCCTGGTTCGGCTCGTGCGACCACGGCACCGGACCGAAGCCCTTCCAGCCGTTGCGGCGCAGCTGGTCCAGGCCGCGGTGGTAGCCGGTGCGGGCGTAGGCGTAGGCGGCGACGGTCTCCCCGGCGTCGAGGGCGCGCTCGGCGAGCACCGCCCAGGCGATCGACGACGACGGCGACCCCGCCGCCACCTCCGACGGGTCCTTGCCCGCGGTCAGGTCCGCCGCGGCGGGGTCGACCGGGAGGCGCGTGTCGTCGGGCTCGAGCAGGTTGCCGTGCAGACTCATGCCGCCATCCTGGCGCGCGCCCACCGGTCGTCGCCAACCGGTGGGCACACGACGAGGATCCGGAGGAGGACTCAGAGGGCCTTGCCGGCGGACTTCAGCGACTCGCACGCCTCGATGACGCGCTCGCTCATCCCGACCTCGGCCTTCTTCAGGTACGAGCGCGGGTCGTAGACCTTCTTGTTGCCGACCTCGCCGTCGATCTTGAGCACGCCGTCGTAGTTGGCGAACATGTGCGACACGATCGGCCGGGTGAAGGCGTACTGGGTGTCGGTGTCGACGTTCATCTTCACGACGCCGTAGCCCAGAGCCTCGTGGATCTCCTCGAGCAGCGAGCCGGACCCGCCGTGGAAGACCAGGTCGAACGGCTTGGCGCCGGCGTCGAGCCCCAGCTTCTGCACGGCCACCTCCTGGCCCTGCTTGAGGATCTCCGGGCGGAGCTTGACGTTGCCCGGCTTGTAGACGCCGTGCACGTTGCCGAAGGTCGCGGCCAGCAGGTAACGGCCCTTGTCGCCGGAGCCGAGGACCTCGACGGTGCGCTCGTAGTCACCGGGGGCGGTGTAGAGCTTGTCGTTGATGTCGTTCGCGACACCGTCCTCCTCGCCGCCGACGACGCCGATCTCGACCTCGAGGATGATCTTCGCCTTGGCCGCCTGCTCCAGCAGCTCGGCCGCGATCTTCAGGTTCTCCTCGAGCTCGACCGCGGAGCCGTCCCACATGTGCGACTGGAACAGCGGGTTCTGCCCCTTGTCCACGCGCTCCTGGCTGATCGCGATCAGCGGACGCACGAACGAGTCCAGCTTGTCCTTGGGGCAGTGGTCGGTGTGCAGCGCGATGTTGACCGGGTACTTGTCCGCGACGACGTGCGCGAACTCGGCGAGGCCGACCGAGCCGGTGACCATGTCCTTCACCCGGGTGCCGGACAGGAACTCCGCGCCACCGGTCGAGACCTGCACGATGCCGTCGGAGCCCGCCTCCGCGAACCCGCGCAGCGCCGCGTTGAGGGTCTCGGTGCTGGTCACGTTGATCGCCGGGTAGGCGAACTCGCCGCTCTTGGCGTTGTCCAGCATCTGGTTGTAGATCTCGGGCGTGGCGATGGGCACGGGGCCTGCCTCCTCGTCGTCGGCGGTCGCTGCTCCGCGCAGCGCTCCTTGTCTCCGGGTGAGTATCACGTACCCGCGGGGAAGGGGGAGCCATCGTCTGCCATGGGCCTGGTCTCACCACGGGCGACGCCGTCGACCGCTGCACCGGGTAATGCTGCGGAGCCTGTCGGTGGTGGTCGCTAGTGTGGTGGGTGTGGAGGAGGAGCGCGCCGAGAACGCCGTCGACCGGACGCTGGGCCGGTTGCGCGCCATCGACAGCCGACCGGCGCCCGCGGGCACCGGGCCGCACCCGTTCGCCCCGGGCACGGCGGCGGCCCCGGTCGACGGGCCGGGTGGTTCCGGGGCCCGGCAGGGCCCGGAGACACCCCTGACGCTGGCCGACCTCTACCGCGACCACCGCCTGCGGCTCATGCGCCTCGCGATGCTGCTGGTGGACATCCCGGCCACCGCGGAGGACGTGGTGCAGGAGGCGTTCACCGGCCTGCACCGGCACTGGACCGGCCTGCGGGACGAGACGGCCGCCGTCGCCTACCTGCGTGCGGCCGTGGTGAACGGGTCCCGGTCGGTGCTGCGGCGCCGTCGCACGGCACGCGAGTACGTGCCGCCGCACGCGGCGAACGCCCGCTCCGCGGAGTCGCTGGCCATGCTGTCCGCCGAGCACCAGTCGGTCGTCGACGCGCTGGGCCAGCTCCCGCCGCGCCAGCGCGAGGTGCTCGTCCTGCGCTACTACGGCGGGCTGACCGAGTCCGAGATCTCCGAGGCCGCCGGGATGAGCCGGGGCACGGTGAAGTCGACCGCCAGCCGCGCGCTCGACGCCGTCGCCCGGATCATGGCCGAGCGCGCCGGTACCGAGGCCGTCCGGCGTCCGGGGGAGCTGCGATGACCGGCCCCCAGCCGCCGCAGCCCGGCCACGACGACGCCGCCCGCCGGATCGGCGAGGCGCTGCAGGCGCAGGCCCGCGGGCGCCCGATGCCGCAGCGTCCCGCGGCGGGCCCCGCCCCCGTGCCGCCACGCGTCCCCGGCCGGCTCCCGCCGCCGGTCCCGCGTCCCGGGCCGCCCCCGCAGCGCCGGCCGCAGCAGGCCCCGGCACCGGAGCCCGCCCGGTCGGCGACCGGCCAGATCGTCTGGGCCGCGGTGATCGCGCTGCTCCTCGGCGCCCTGCTCGGCGGGGGTCTCGCGCTGGTCTCGGTGCTCCTGCCGGGGGCGCTGCCCGCCCTCGGCTGAGCCGCTCACAGCACCCCCACAGCGACGGCCACGTCGATCCACATCACCCGGCCGGTACCGTTTCCCGACGTGACGGTTCTCGCCGCGACGCAGACGCTCGCCCTCGGTCCCGACTGGCTCGACCCGGCGGTGATCATCGAGTCCCTGGGTCCGTGGGCCCTGGTGGGCGTCGCTGCGATCGTCTTCGCGGAGTGCGGGCTGCTGCTCGGGTTCTTCCTCCCGGGCGACTCGCTGCTGTTCACCGCGGGCCTGTTCGTCGCGCAGGGCGCGATCGGCGTGCCGCTGTGGCTGGTCTGCCTGGTGCTGGTGGTGTCCGCCTTCGCCGGCAACGCCGTCGGCTACGGCATCGGCTACCGCGCCGGCCCGGCGATCTTCGACAAGCCGAAGTCGAAGCTGTTCAACCCCAAGCACGTCGAGAAGACCCACGAGTTCTTCGAGAAGTACGGCAACCGGGCCATCGTCCTCGGCCGCTTCGTGCCGATCGTGCGGACCTTCATCACCGTGAGCGCCGGCGTCGCGCGGATGGACCCGAGGCGCTACCTGACGTACTCGCTGATCGGCGGCGTCGCGTGGGCGGCCGGCGTGACGGTGCTGGGCTACTTCCTCGGCCAGTTCGCGTTCGTCCGCGAGCACATCGACCTGATCCTCATCGCGATCGTGCTGATCTCCGTGCTGCCGATCGTGTTCGAGGTGCTGCGGGCGCGGGCCGCGTCCAGGCGCGGGGGCCCCGCCGGCCCGGTCGACGGCGTCGCGGGCGCCGCGACCGGTGCGGCCGTGGCGACCGTCGGTGGGACCGCACCGGAGCGCGAGGACGACCCGGCCGCCGTCACCATGCGGATGCCCGCCGTCGGTGACGGCCCGGTCCCGCAGGGTCCGCCCTCCGCGCAGCCCGGCCCGCAGCCGGGTCGCGCCCCGCGGTCGCCCTACGCCGGTCCCGGCCCGCAGCCGGGCGGGTACGGCCCCGACGGCGCCGTACCCGGGCGCCCGCAGCCCGGCGCCGTGGAGCCGCCGTACCGCCACACCACCGGCCGCCCCGCCATGCCGCCCCGGCACGGCAACTGATCACCAGGCGTCGGACAGGTCCGCGTGCTCGCGGATCCAGCTGTGCATCACGATGCCGGACGCGACGCCGGCGTTGACCGAGCGCGTCGAGCCGAACTGGGCGATCGACACGACCAGGTCCGCGGCGTCGCACAGCTCCGGTGACAGCCCGGGGCCCTCGGCGCCGAACACGAGCACGCAGTCCCGCGGCAGCGACGTGGCCTCCAGCCGGACCGCGCCCGCGACGTTGTCCACCGCGACCACGGCCAGGCCGTGCTCCCGGGCGAACGCGACGAGACCGTGCGAGTCGGCGTGGTGGTGCAGCCGCAGGTAGCGGTCGGTGACCATCGCGCCGCGGCGGTTCCACCGGCGTCGCCCGACGACGTGCACGCCGGCGACCCCGAAGGCGTTCGCCGTGCGCACCACCGTGCCGATGTTGTGGTCGTGCCCGAGGTTCTCGATCGCCACGTGGAACGGGTGCGCCCGGCCTGCCAGGTCCGCCGCGACGGCTTCGCGGCGCCAGTAGCGGTAGCGGTCGACGACGTTGCGCCGGTCACCGTGCTCCAGCAGCTCCGGGTCCCACTGGTCGCCCTGCGGCCACGGCCCGGCCCACGGGCCGACCCCGACCTGGCCGGGGACCGACCACTCGCTGGGCCCGGGCTCGCTCATCCCAGCTGCAGGTCCGCCAGCCCCAGCAGCGCGCGGTACGGCACGCCCTCGGCCTCGACGGCCTGCCGGGCGCCGGTGTCGCGGTCGACGACGGTGCACACCCCGACGACGTCGGCGCCGGCCCGGAGTACCGACCGGACCGCGGTCAGGACCGAGCCGCCGGTGGTGGAGGTGTCCTCGACGACCAGCACCGGGCGGCCGGTGATGTCCGGGCCCTCGATGAGCCGCTGCATGCCGTGCTTCTTGGTCTCCTTGCGGACGACGAAGGCGTCGACCGGGTCGGTGTCCGGCTCGGCCGCCGCCGCGTGCAGCACCGCCGTCGCGACCGGGTCCGCGCCGAGCGTCAGCCCGCCGACCGATCGGTAGGTCCAGTCCGTGGTGAGCTCGCGCAGCAGCCGTCCGATCAGCGGGGACGCCTCGTGGTGCAGCGTGACGCGGCGCAGGTCGATGTAGTAGTCGGCCTCCGCACCGGAGGAGAGCGTGACCCGCTCGTGGACGACGGCGATCTCCCGGACCAGCGCGGCGAGGCGGGAGCGGTCGGTGTGTGCGGAGCTCATGTGCGATCCCTGTCGAACGTCGCCGTGATGCGTCGCAGCAGGCCCCGGGGCAGCACCCCGGTCACCCCCACGATCGCCTTGTACTGCCTGGAGGGCACGGAGACGACCCGGCCCCGGTCGAGGTCGGCGAGTGCCTCGTCGACGACCTGGGAGGCCTCCAGCCACAGCGGGCCGCGGCGGGCGCCGACGTCGATGCCGGCCCGCTCGTGGAACTCGGTGCGCACGTAGCCGGGGCACAGCACCATCGCGCGCACCCCGGTGCCCTGCAGCGACGCCGCGACGCCCTCGGTGAAGGAGATGACCCACGCCTTGTCGGCCGGGTAGGTGGAGCCGCGCCCGGCCAGGAAGCCCGCGACGCTCGCGACGTTCAGCACCGCTCCAGTGCCGCGGTCGACCATCCCGGGCAGCGCGGCCCGGGTCAGCTCCAGCACGGCGGCCACGTTCACCTGCAGCTGGCGGGCCAGGTCGGCGGCGTCGTTCTCCAGGAAGGAGGCGCCGAGCGCGAGCCCGGCATTGTTGACGAGCAGGTCGACCGGCGCGACGTCGGGGTCGGCGAGGCGGCGCACGACCCGGGCCCGCTGGTCCGGGTCCGACAGGTCGGCGGGCAGCACCTCGACGGCGACACCGAGGTCGCGGTAGCGCTGCGCGGCGGTCCGGAGGCGGTCGGCGTCGCGCGCCACGAGCACGAGGTCGCGGCCGTCGGCGGCGAGCCGATCGGCGAACGCGGCCCCGATCCCCGACGACGCGCCCGTGATCATGACGGAGGGCACGCGGGGAGCGTAGTGCGTCCGCACCCGACCGGCGCAGGCGCGACGGTTACCGACGGGTCGGGTGTGACCCGTGCGACAGAGGTGTGCGACGACCTCGTGAGACGGGCCGCTCTCGCGTGCCGGTGCACCATGAAGCCTTTACCGTCGAGACCATGACGTCCGAGGCGCTGCCGATCCAGCGGCCGGTCGATCCCGCTTCCCCCGGCACCTCCGACGTGCCGAGCGGCCCGTCGCCCCGTCATTCGAGGGTCGCCGTCGTGGGGGCGGGGTTCACCGGACTCGCCGTGGGCCTGGCCCTGCTACGGCGGGGTGTGCACGACTTCGTCCTGCTGGAGCGGGCGGACGACGTCGGCGGGGTGTGGCGCGACAACACCTACCCCGGGGTCGGCGTCGACACGCCGTCGCCGCTGTACCAGCTGCGCGCCATGACCAACCCGGACTGGAGCGACCTCTACGCGCCCGGCCACGAGGTGCAGGACTACGCCCGGCGCCTGGCCCGCTCGACCGGCCTGCTCGACCACGTCCGCTTCGACGCCGACGTGCTCTCCGCCCGCTGGGACCCCGCGGACGCCCGCTGGCGGATCGCGACGCCGTCCGGGGAGTTCACCGCGAACGTGCTGGTCAGCGCGGCCGGTCTGGTCGCGGACCCGAAGCTGCCCGACGTCGAGGGCCTCGCCGACTTCCCGGGCCCGGTGTTCCACTCGGCCCGCTGGGACCACGGGACCGACCTCACCGGCTCGCGCGTCGCGGTCGTCGGGACGGGGGCGACGGCGATCCAGCTCGTCCCCGAGCTGCAGCCGCGCGTCACCGAGCTGCACGTCCTGCAGCGCACCCCGGCCTGGATCCTGCCCAAGCCCGAGCGGCCCGTCGGCGAGCGCACCCGTCGCGCGCTGGCGGCGAACCCGCTGCTGTGCCGGATGCAGTTCGACGTCATCTACGTCGGCGCCGAGCTGCTCGCCGCGACCCGTCGCTCGCGGCTGCTGCGCGAGACACTCACCCGGGTCGGCCGCAGGCATCTCGCCGCCCAGACGCCCGACCCGCGGCTGCGCGCGCGGCTGACCCCCGACTTCGACTACGCCTGCAAGCGGCCGCTGGTCTCGAACGACTACCTGCCCGCGATGAGCGCGCCGAACACGACGCTGCACACCGGTGGGCTCGCCCGGGTCGAGGGGCGGACCGTCGTCTCCGGCGACGGAAGCCGCGCGGAGGTCGACGCGATCGTGCTGACCACCGGGTTCGAGGTCGGCGCGACCGCTCCGATCGCGCGCCGCATCCACGACGCCCACGGCAGGACGCTGCACGACCACTGGGGCGCCTACCCGCGCGCCTACCTGGGGATGAGCTACCCCGGCTTCCCGAACCTGTTCCTCATGCAGGGTCCGAACGCGACCAGCGGGGCCAGCTCGACGCTGCTGTTCTCCGAGGCCCAGGCCCGCTACGTCGCCGACGCCGTGTGCCGGATGGCGGCCGAGGGCATCCGCGCGCTCGACGTGAAGCCCGCCGTCGAGGAGCGCTGGACGCGGCGGATCCGGCGCCGCTCGGCCCGCACCGTGTACGAGACCGGCGGCTGCGCGAGCTACTACCAGAACGACGAGGGCGTCAACGTCGTCATGTGGCCGGCCAACACCGCGGAGTACCAGCTGCGGACCCGCCGGTTCCGGCTGTCGCCGTTCGACGTCGAGCGGGGCCGGGCCGGTGCCGGGCGCCCGCTGCACCCGTTGCGCCCGGTCCGGCTCGCCGCGACGGCCTGACTCACCCGCGGGCCGCGGCCCCCCAGTCGGCGACCTCGCCGAGCAGGCGCTGCACGGCCTCGTCGTCGAGGAACGACGAGGTGATCGAGTTGGCGGCCAGCGTGCGGAGCTGGTCGTCGGTGAAGCCGAGGCCCTCGCGGACCGCGGCGTAGTTCGCGTCGGCGTAGCCGCCGAAGTAGGCGGGGTCGTCGGAGTGCACCGACACGTTCAGCCCCGCCGCCAGCATCTCCGGCAGCGGGTGCAGCCCGATGCCGGGCACGCAGGCGAGCCGGACGTTGGACAGCGGGCAGACCGTCAGCGGGGTGCGGTCACGGACCAGGCGGGCGACGAGGGCGTCGTCCTCGATCGCACGGATGCCGTGGTCGACGCGCAGCACGCCCAGCTCGTCGAGGGCCTCGGTCACGTAGCCCGCCGGGCCCTCCTCTCCCGCGTGCGCGACCGGCTTGAGACCCAGCCCGCGGGCCCGCTCGAACACCGAGGTGAACTTCGACGGCGGGTGCCCGACCTCGGCCGAGTCGAGCCCGACCCCGACGATCCGGTCCAGGTACGGCTCCGCCGCCCGCAGGGTCTCCTCCGCCTCGGCGGCCGACCGGTCGCGCAGGAAACAGAGGATCAGCCCGGCGGAGACGTCGTCGGCGTGGTGCTCGATCGCGTCGGTGAGCCCGCCGATCACGTCGCCGATCGCGACGCCGCGGGCGGTGTGCGCCTGCGGGTCGAAGAACATCTCGACGTGCCGGACCCCCTGCTCCGGGCAGGTCCGCAGGTACGCCGACGCGAGCGCGGCGAAGTCGTCGCGGGTCCGCAGGACGGCCATGTTCGCGTAGTAGACGTCCAGGAAGGACTGCAGGTCGGTGAAGTCGTAGGCCGCCCGCAGCTCCTCCACCGAGGCGTACGGCAGCGCGGCGTCGTGCCGCCGGGCCAGCTCGAACACGGTCTCGGGTTCGAGCGTGCCCTCGATGTGCAGGTGCAGCTCGGCCTTCGGCAGCGGCGGGGTCCCGGTGGTCGTCACCGGGACATCATCCCGTGCCGTCCCGCGCGGTCAGGAGCTGGTGATCGTCGACGTCATGTAGGCCGAGACCTGGTGGCCACGGGAGCGGTCACGGGCCGCGGCGCTCGCGCGGGCGCGCTGCGCCGCGGTGCGCACCGGACCGGCCGCCCAGTGCCGCCCGCAGTCCCCGGCGGCGACGACGGCGCGCCCCGCGCCCGGGCGGGAGGGCAGGTCCGGCAGCCGGGACGGCTCCCGGTGCCCGGCACCGCCGAGCAGCTCCTCGGGCGTGGCGGACGGGGCGGCCGGGATCGCAGCGGCCGGGGTGGCGACGGCCGCCGCGCCGGTGGGCTCCCAGGTCGCGTCGGCGAACAGCTCGACGCCGCGCCGGGCCGCACGGACGCCCGCGGCGACGGCGCGCCGGGCCGGGCCCGGACGGGCCGGGCCGCTCTGCGGGGCGCTCACGACGAGGCCGGCGTCGAGGTCGTCGAGCACCGCGTCGGCGGCGTCGGCGGTCCACTCCGGCCGGTCGTCGCCGCGAACGGCGACGACGTGCACGTCGCCGGTCAGGGTCGGGGCGAGCGAGGTGACGAACGAGACCGCCCACGCGGCCGACCGCTCGTCCCCGCCGATCGCGACGATCCCGCCGGTGCCGCGACGCAGCATGCCGGGCAGCGCGGCGTGGGTGAGGCGCATCGTCGCCGTCATGCCGAGGTCGACGCTCGCCCGCCCGCCGTCCGGTGCGGCGCCGGCCGCGTCGGCGAGCGCGTCGTGCACGAGGACGTCGACGGCCGGGGCGTCCGGTCCGGCGAGGAAGGCCTCGAGCCGGAACAGGCCGTGCCGGGTGCCGAGATCCGCGAGGAGGACGTCGGCGCGGATCCCGTACCGGGCGGCGAGCTCCCGGGCGGTGGGGGCGACCCGCTCGGGGTCGCGGGTGACGAGCAGGAGGTCGTGTCCGCGCGCGGCCAGTCGGTCGGCCAGAGCCGCGCCGAGACCCGTACCGCCGCCGGTGATGAGAGCCATAGCCACACGATCAGGCTAGCGGTACCCGTTCGGCTTAACGCGTTCGGGTGGTCACATCGCGTTGCGGTGGATCAACGCTGCGTAGATATCCGCAGATCAGGACTCGATCGCGGGACGACGGGCGTGCAGCCCCTCCTCCAGAGCGGTGGCCACCTCGGCCAGATCGGCGAGCAGGTCCTGCATCCGATCGGCGGAGATGCCGACGGGCGCGGCGGCCAGCACCCAGGCGTCCTCGGCCCAGAGGAGCTCGACGTCCTCGCCGACCGCGTCGCTGGCGTCGGCGACGCGCGGGGTCAGCAGCGGGCGGACGGCGTCGGCGTCGCTGACGAAGGCGTAGCGCTCACCGACCGGCTCGAGCAGGTCGAGGCCGGCGTCGTCGGGCAGCGGGGCCGACGGCAGCCGCAGCTCGACGGCGGCGGGCAGCGACTCGTGCACCTGCACCGCGCAGAGCACCGAGCTGATGCGGCCGGCCTGCTCGTGGTCGAACGCGTAGGCCTTGCGCGGGCCGTCCGGGGTGGGGACGTCGCCCGAGACCAGGTTGCGGGCCACACCGGGGCCGCCCTGGTGGATCGTCCCGTAGCGCCAGCGGCTGGGCAGGACGGGATCGGACTCGAGGTACTCCCACTCCCGCATGGACGCCCAGCGACGGCGGTCCCGCGTCGCGCCCCCGCGGAACCGGTCGAACAGCAGCAGACCGACACCGACGACGATCGCGACGAGGGCGATGACGAACCAGACCGACATGCCGGGCAGCGTAGTCCCGACGGGCCCCGTGGAGTGGTAGCGCCACGGCTCCGGACGTGCACGTTCGTCGCGGATCAGCCGGCCGGCGCCGTCGGGACGGGCCCGTCCCACTCCGCAACGGTCTCGCGGGCGGACGCCTGCTGTTTCTGGCTCTCGACGACGGCGTCGAGGGCGACGGCGCCCGCGGACTCCGCACGCGAGGCACGGACCGCGTTCGACGGCGAACGCGTCTGCAGGCTCTGCCCGATCCGGGTGGCGGTGCCCGCGGCGTCCTCCAGCATCCGGAGGATCTCCTCGAGCCGGGCGACCAGCGTGCGGGCGAACTGCACGATCTCGAGGACGACGGCGGGGACCGTCACCGCCCCGGCGCCGGCCGTGGCGACGGTGACCGCGGTGGCCAGGACGATCCTGGACAGGATGGAACCCAGGAAGTCCGCGATGGCGTCGCGGATCAGTGCCCGCTCGGTCCCGACGAGGACCCCCGAGTCCAGGACCAGCCCGGCCAGCTCCCGGGTGTCACCGGCCAGCTCCCGCAGGCTCGTCACCTGCCGGGTGGCGGCGGCGAGGTAGGCCCCGGCCGCGGCACCGGTCCAGACGGCCGGGACGTCGGTGATCGCCCGGTCCAGCTCCTCGGCCCGGCCCTCCAGGTGCCGGGACAACCGGGCCCAGCCGTCGGCCCGTTCCCCGATCTGCTTCCCGTCGCCGCACAGGACGTCGAGCACCTCACGCAGGACCTCGATGTGCTCCATCGCCCAGCCGGCGACCGCCGAGCCCAGGGTGGCCACCGGGTCCTGGACGACGCTGACGTGGTCCAGCGCCAGCGCGGCTCCGGCCGAGACGATGCCCAGGCCGTCCTGCCCGTCGACGGCCTTGCCCATGTCGTGGAAGGACGAGGCGATGCCCGCGCCCTCGAACCGGTTGTCGACGAGGTCCTCGGCGGTGGGCGGCGGCGCGTCGAACAGGTGCGGGGTCGGCGCGCTCACGATCCGCTCCGGCCGGGTGACGGACCGACGTCGACTGCGCAGACCTCGGCGGTCAGGTCGGCGTCGAAGGTCCGGTACGACGCGGCGGACTCGGCGAGGTCGCCCGCCACCCTCGCCAGCGCCTCGGCCCCTCGGGCCACCTGCCGTGCGCCGATCGTGGTCGGCGCCAGCAGCGCACCCGTCAGGACCGTGCCGAGCACGCCGTAGGCGTCCGGGGAGAGGTCCGTCCAGCGTGGCACCGCGGCCGCCGTCGCCTCGGCCAGCGCGGACACCCGGCGCGAGTGGTCGGACAGTCTCGTCGGGTCGACGGAGAAACCGCCGGTGTCCGTCACCGCCCGGCCCCCGTCAGCGGTGCCATGATCGCCTCCACCTGCGCCGCCGCGTCCGCCGCGGCCTCCCGGCTCAGCCGCAGCACCGTCTCGGCGAGCCGGGCCCGCGGCATCTCCTCAGCGCGCACGCCGAGCTGCAGGTCGGTGAGGCTCCCCGACGGGTCGACGGTGACCACGACCGCACCGTCGCGGGTGCGTGCGGTCGCGGTCACCGTCGCGACCCGGTCCCGGGCCTGCTCGGCCCGGACCCGGATCGACTCGATGCGGGTGCGGTACTCGTCCAGCCAGGTCCGTCCGGCGTGCGGCTGCTCGGCGGTGAAGTGCTCCATGGGCCCCGACGATGACGTGCACCGCCGGGGCCCACGGGCGAACCGGTGGATCAGTTCGCGATCGCGACCGCCGGGTCGGCCGCCCCGGCCGCCTTGCCCACGACCAGGCCGCCGGTCCCGCCGTCGGCCGACGGGTCCAGGTCGACCCGGACCGTGTCGCCCTCGCGGACGCCGCCGGACAGCAGCTCGCGGGCGAGCTGGTCGCCGATCGCGGACTGCACCAGCCTGCGCAGCGGGCGCGCGCCGTAGACCGGGTCGAACCCGTTCATGGCGAGCCACTCGCGGGCCGCGTCGGAGACCTCCAGCGACAGCCGCCGCTTGGCCAGCCGGCGCCCCAGCACCCCGACCTGGATGTCGACGATGTGGGTCAGCTCCTCGGTCGACAGCGCGTGGAACACCACGACGTCGTCGAGCCGGTTGAGGAACTCCGGCTTGAAGTGCGACCGGACGACCGCCATGACGGCGTCCGTACGCCCCTTCTCGTCCAGGGACGGGTCGGCGATGGCCTGGCTGCCCAGGTTGGACGTCAGCACCAGGATCGTGCTGCGGAAGTCCACTGTGCGGCCCTGGCCGTCGGTGAGACGGCCGTCGTCGAGCACCTGCAGGAGTGTGTCGAAGACGTCCGGGTGGGCCTTCTCGACCTCGTCGAGCAGCACGACGCTGTAGGGCCGCCGCCGCACCGCCTCGGTGAGCTGACCGCCCTGGTCGTAGCCGACGTAGCCGGGAGGGGCACCGACGAGGCGGGCCACCGAGTGCTTCTCGGAGTACTCGCTCATGTCGATGCGGATCATCGCCCGCTCGTCGTCGAACAGGAACTCCGCGAGCGCCTTGGCCAGCTCGGTCTTGCCGACGCCGGTGGGCCCGAGGAACAGGAACGAGCCGGTCGGCCGGTTCTCGTCCGCGACGCCGGCACGCGCCCGGCGCACCGCGTCGGACACCACGCGGACGGCCTCGGACTGGCCGACGACCCGGTGGCCGAGCTCGTCCTCCATGCGCAGGAGCTTGGCGGTCTCACCCTCCAGCATCCGGCCGGCGGGCACGCCGGTCCAGGAGCTGACGACGTCGGCGACGTCGTCCGGGCCGACCTCCTCCTTGAGCATCACGTCCTCGGCGCGCTCGACCGTCTCGGTGGCGGCGGCGAGCTCCTTCTCCAGCTGCGGGATGCGCCCGTAGCGCAGCTCCGCGGCCCGGCCCAGGTCGCCGTCGCGCTCGGCCCGCTCGGACTCGCCGCGCAGCTGCTCCAGCTGCTCCTTGAGCTCGCGGGTGACGTCGATGGCGCTCTTCTCGTTCTGCCAGCGCGCGGTCAGCGCGGCCAGCTCCTCGCGCTTCTCGGCCAGCTCGGCGCGCAGGGCCACCAGCCGGTCCTTCGACGCCGCGTCGACCTCCTTGTCGAGCGCCATCTCCTCGATCTCCAGGCGGCGGACGGCCCGTTCCACGGTGTCGATCTCCACCGGGCGCGAGTCGATCTCCATCCGGAGCCGGGAGGCGGCCTCGTCGACGAGGTCGATGGCCTTGTCCGGGAGGAACCGGGCGGTGATGTAGCGGTCCGACAGGGCGGCCGCGGCGACCAGGGCGGCGTCGGTGATGCGGACGCCGTGGTGCACCTCGTAGCGCTCCTTGAGCCCGCGCAGGATGCCGACGGTGTCCTCGACGGACGGCTCGCCGACCAGCACCTGCTGGAAGCGACGCTCCAGCGCCGGGTCCTTCTCGATGTGCTGGCGGTACTCGTCGAGCGTGGTCGCGCCGACCATCCGCAGCTCACCGCGGGCGAGCATCGGCTTGATCATGTTGCCGGCGTCCATCGCGCCCTCGCCGGACGCGCCCGCACCGACGATCGTGTGCAGCTCGTCGATGAAGGTGACGACCTCGCCCGCGGAGTCGGTGATCTCCTTCAGGACGGCCTTGAGACGCTCCTCGAACTCGCCGCGGTACTTCGCACCGGCCACCATCGACCCCAGGTCGAGGGAGACGACGCGCTTGCCGCGCAGCGACTCGGGGACGTCACCGGCCACGATGCGCTGGGCCAGGCCCTCGACGATCGCGGTCTTGCCGACGCCCGGCTCCCCGATCAGCACCGGGTTGTTCTTGGTGCGCCGCGACAGCACCTGGACGACGCGGCGGATCTCGGTGTCCCGGCCGATGACCGGGTCGAGCTCGCCCTCGCGCGCCCGGGCGGTCAGGTCCTGGCCGTACTTCTCCAGGGCCTGGTAGCTGCCCTCGGGGTCCGGGCTGGTCACCCGGGCCGAGCCGCGGACCTTGCCGAACGCCTCGCGCAGCGCGTCCGGCGTGGCGCCGTGACGCCCCAGCAGCTGGGCGACCGGGCCCCCGGAGCGCGCGAGGCCGACGAGCAGGTGCTCGGTGGAGACGTACTCGTCGCCCATCTCGGTGGCGAGCTGCTGCGCCGCGGTGATCGCGGCCAGTGCGTCCCGGGACAGCTGCGGCGCGCTCACCGACGACCCCGACGCCGACGGCAGCCGGTTGCCCAGCGCGGTCAGCTCGGATCGGACGGCGGCCGCGTCCGCCCCGACGGCGGCCAGCAGCGGCGCGGCGATGCCGTCGCCCTGGGCCAGCAGGGCGCCCAGCAGGTGGGTGGGCCCGACGTCGGGGTTCCCGGCCAGCGTCGCGGCCTGGACGGCGGCGGAGATGGCCTGCTGGGTACGGGTGGTGGGGTTGAAGGAGTCCATGCTCCGCGTTCCTCCCGGTCCTTCTGAGGTCGATGGTCTGTGGATGGGGAGCGGCACCCCGGGCCGCTGCTCCACAGTCTGCCCGGCCGGTGCGCCTCTCGACAGGGTCAACCGCAGAAAAGTTGAGTCCATTCCGCTCAACACCGGAAAGTTCCCGGGAACGACCTCGGCCCGCCCGGAGTGATCCGGACGGGCCGAGGGTGGAACGGGTACGACGATCAGCGCTCGCTGTTGTCGATCACCGTGACGCGGTTGTCGTTGTCGCTGAAGTTGTCGTTCGCGTTGTCCCGGACGTTGTCGTTCAGGAAGTCGCTGCAGTTGCCGGCCTGGCCGATGTTCGAGCCGGCGACCGGGGCCTGCGCCAGGGCGTTGAGCGAGCCCTCGGTGACGATCTTGCCCTTGGCGTCGGCGTCGCCGCCCTCGAAGGCGCAGGCCTTCGCCGGAGCGCCGTGGTGCTCGCCCTTGTCGTGGCCGTAGTCGCCCGCGAAGGCGAACGGCGCGGCCGCGGCCAGCGTGGCGGCGGTACCGGCGACGACGAGGCCGAGCTTCTTCTTCGACAGCATGTCTGACTTCTCCTGTGGTGTATCCGATACAGGACGACGCGAACGGCACCCGGAGCCCGTGGGTGTCGCCTGCCGTCCGACCGCCCGGGGGTTCGACCGAGCGTGCTCGATCGGTGACGGTCTGCTGCTGTCAACGACCAGGGTCGACCCGAGTCACGGCTCTCGGTTCACTCGATCGGAGTATCCTCTGGTGCGCAACCGTCGCCCCAGGTCAGCGGCCGTGCGGGCGGCGCCGGAGCGTCCGTGAGGCCCCCGCGCCGAGGTGCGTCGTGCTCGGGAACCGGCGACGCGAGGGCCGCGGCACCCGCGGCTCGGTCCCCTTGGCGCCGAAGAAGTCGCCGCCCTTGCGGGCCGGGTCGTCGGTCCCCCAGGCGCGCCGCTGCGTCACCCGCTCCATCCGCGGGATGTGCTTGCGGCAGTGGATGTAGGCCTCCTCCACGTCCACCACCACCCAGCGCTCGGCGCGGCGGCCGGCGGCGTGGTCGCGCGCGTGCCCGGGGTAGGTGGTGCGGAAGGCGTCGTCGTCCATGATCCGGGCCCGGCCGTTGACGTGCAGCCCGATCAGCGACTCGGTGAAGTCGACCATCAGCATCCCGACGTGCGGGTTCTCCACCAGGTTGCCGAGGCTGGCGTACACGCCGTTGCCCCGGTACTCGGGGTAGGCCAGCGTGTACGGGTCCAGCACGTGCAGGAAACCGGGCGGGCCGGCCCGCAGCGAGCTGTCGCACTCGCCGTGCGCGTCGGACGTCGCGACGAAGGCCATCTCCATCCGTCCGACGAACTCGATCATCCGCGGCAGCAGCCGGTCGCGGAGCTGGTCGTCGTAGAACCGGCCGGCACGGGCGGAGCTGCCCACCTCGGCCTGCAACGTGTGCTCACCCGCGGAGCCGGGCCGGTGCGGCCCGTCCGGGACCTGCGGGGCGTCGGACACGCCGCGCTCCGGGGGCGCGGGGACGACCACCGGCGGCGTGGCCGGACGGTCCCGTCCGGGCAGGACGACGGCGGGGATTCGCAACGGCACAGGACAACCGTGCCATCCGGCGCGGCCAGGACCAAACGATCACGGCTCCGACCGGCCGGGGACACGCCACGTCGGCATTCCCCGCGATGGGCGCTATCCTGACCACGGCGCCACCCACGCCATGACGAGTGACCGCCGTCCCCGAACGGATGATGAGTGACAATGCGTACCCGCTCACCACACACTGGTGAGTCGGTCGGCGTACGCCGTTCCGGCGGATGGAGTCTCTCGCGTACCCTAACCGGCGGAACGCGGGCGGCAACGCCCGGTGTCACCGCGGCACGGAGCACGACCGAGGAGAGTGTCCGCCAGGCATGACTGCTGACCAGCTGATCGCCGGCGACGTCGCCCCGCCGCGACGCCCCGCCTCGGAGGCGGAGCGCACCGTCGAGCTCATCCGGACCAGCTTCGCCCTCGTCGAGCCGCAGGCCGAGGACATCGGCAAGCACTTCTACGCCACGCTGTTCAGCCATGCGCCCGAGACGCGTGACCTGTTCCCCGTGAACATGGAGGTGCAGCGCAGCCGGCTGCTGCGCGCCCTCGTGCACGTGGTGCAGATGGTCGACCAGCCCGACGACCTCGTCCCGTTCCTGCAGCAGCTCGGTCGCGACCACCGCAAGTTCGGCGTGCTGTCCCAGCACTACGACGCGGTCGGCGCCGCCCTGCTCTCGGCGATCGCCACGTTCGCGGGCGAGAACTGGACCCCGGAGATCGAGAAGGCCTGGACCGGCGCGTACGGGATCGTCGCGGACGCGATGCAGCAGGCCGCCGCGGCCGAGCGCGGGCCCGCGTCCTGGCTGGGCCGGGTCGTGGAGCACCGCCGGATCGGCTGGGACCTGGCCGTGGTCACCGTCGCGACCGACCAGCCGGTGCCCTACCAGGCCGGCCAGTACGTCTCGGTGGAGACACCGCACCGACCGCGGCTGTGGCGCTACCTGTCCCCGGCCAACGCGCCGCGTCGCGACGGGACGATCCAGTTCCACGTCCGCGCGGTCGAGGGCGGCTGGGTCAGCCGCGCGATCGTCGCGCACAGCCGGGTCGGCGAGACCTGGCGGATCGGCCCGCCCATGGGCCGGATGGCCGTCCCGCAGAACACCCGTCGCGAGCTGCTGATGGTGGCCGGCGGCACCGGCGTCGCCCCGATGAAGGCGCTGCTCGACGAGGTCGGCCGGCGCCCCCAGCCGCCGCGCACCCAGGTGTTCGTCGGCGGCCGCACATGGGACGACCTGTACGACTTCACCTCGCTGCGCAAGCTGTCCTACAACTACCCGTGGCTCGACGTCATCCCGGTCGTCGAGTACGAGGACGAGCCGTCCGGGGCCGAGACCGGCACCCTGGCCGACGTCGTGACCCGGTTCGGCGCCTGGAGCGACCACGACGTCCTGGTCTGCGGGTCGCCGTCGATGATCCGCTCCACGGTGTCGCGGATGCTGGTCGCGGGCACGCCGCTCGACCGCATCACCTACGACCCGTTCACGATGGACTGAGCAGGCCCGTACGCCACGACGGCCGCCCTCCCGCGCCGGGAGGGCGGCCGTCGTCGTCGCGGGGCCCGGTCAGAAGGCCTCGGTGGTACGCACCGACAGCACGTGCAGCTCCCGGCTGCCGGTGAACGCGTCGCGCCCGTGCAGGAAGCGGTAGTTGTCGAGGACCAGCAGGTCCCCGCTCTCCAGCCGGAACCGTGGTGCGGCCTCGAACGCGGTGGCGAGCACGTCGGCGTAGGACTCGATGTGCGCGAGGTGGGTGTCCCAGTACGGCTCGCGCGGCACCGGCAGCGCGTAGTCGCTCGCTCGGACCGCACGCCGGCCACCACGGGTGTGCTCGATCATCCGGCGCAGCAGCGGGGTCGACGGCACACCGCGCGGCGGGTTCGTCCGACTGCCGAAGAAGTCCACGTCGCAGCCGGTCAGGAACCCGTGCAGCGACGGGTGCTCCGCGGCGATCCGCTCGGCGAGCGCATAGCCGTCGACGAGCACCGAGTCGCCCCCGGACGGCGCCGGGGAGGTGCAGTGCATGAACAGGAAGTCCTCGTCGGGGTCGCGCAGCCGTACGGTGCGGCCGTGCACGTCGGCCTCGAGGAACGCGCCGTCGTTGTGCAGGCCGAGGACCGGCGAGTCGGTCCCGCCCTGTGGCCGGATGCCGAACAGCTCGCGCAGCCGCCCACCGAGCAGGGTGGCTGCGGCGACGACCATCGCCTCCGGGTCCGGGCCCGCGCCGGGGATCCGGACGACGCCGTCGCGGGCCAGCACCTCCCGGGCCTCGCCGAGCGCCGCCGCGCGGGGCACGACCCCGGTCTCGTCCACCAGGCTCTTGAGCTCCGGTCGCGCCTCGCCCCTGCGCCGTCCGTCGGTTCCGGTCATCGCCACGACGTACCTCCTGCCGTTCATCCGTACTCGCAGCAGTCTGGCAGGAACGAAGCGATGTCAGAACTGTCCGGTCGGACCGGTCGTCCACCGGCGTTCCAGCCCGCGGCCCAGCGAGGTGACGAGCAGCGCCGTCCCGACGACGGCCAGCGCGGGCAGCAGGACGAGCTGCGGGGCGTTGAACAGGAACTGCCGCCCGTCGGCGAGCATCGCCCCCCACTCCGGGGTGGGCGGCTGCGGACCGAGCCCGAGGAACGACAGCCCGGCCACGGTCAGCAGGACGTTCGCGAACCGCAGGCACAGGTGCGACAGCAGCGGCCGGGCGAGGTTCGGCAGGACGTGCCGGAACGCGATCCGCAGCGGCCCGGCGCCGACGGCGACGGCGCCCTCGACGTACTCGCGGGCGCGTTCGCGGACCACGAGCTGGTAGGTGAGCCGGGCGAACGGCGTCCACCCGGCGACGACGATCGCCACCAGCAGCGACCACACGCCCGGCGCCCCACCGGACGCGGCGACCACCACGAGTCCGATCAGCACCGCCGGGATCGCGACGAGCACGTCGATGGTGCGCTGGAACAGCTGCCCGACCGCCCGTCCGCACCAGGCCGCGAGCACGCCCAGCACCGTCCCGATCCCCGCGCACAGCGCGAGTGCGACCAGGGTGAACCCGACCGAGAGCCGGGCGCCGACGGCGAGCCGGGCGAGCACGTCGCGGCCGAGCTGGTCGGTGCCGAGCGGGTGTGCGGCCGACGGCCCGGCGAAGCGGTGGGACAGGTCGTTGGCGACCGGGTCGAGCGGCAGCAGGGCGACCACGACGAGCACCCCGAGCAGGACCAACGCCCCCGCCTGCCACCACGTCGAGTGCCGCGCGACGCGCGCGCGTGCGCCCGCCGGGCGGGCCAGTGCCGGGGCGGTCACCGGACGGCGCTCCGGGCGACCGGGTCCAGCGCGAGCGCGAGCAGCTCGGCGAGGATCCCGGCGACGGCGGCGACCAGCACGATCGCGAGCAGCCCGGCCTGCACGACCGGCAGGTCCTGGCCCAGCACGGCGTCGTAGAGCAGGCGGCCCAGGCCGGGGATCGCGAACAGCACCTCGACCACGACCGAGCCGCCGAGCAACCCGCCGAGGAACAGCCCGGACAGCGAGGTCACCGAGGTCAGGGCCAGGCGGCCGCCGTGGCGCCACAGCACCCGTCCGTCGCTGATGCCCTTGGACCGGGCGACGGCGACGTGCGGGCGGGCCAGTGCGTCGACGGTCTCGGCGCGCACGAGCTGGGCGGCGAGCGCAGCCGGGAACGCGGCGAGCGTGACCACCGGCAGCACGGCCTGGTCGACCCCGCCCCAGCCGGTCGCGGGCAGCACCGGCACGGTGACGGCGAAGGCGAGCACCAGCGCCGTCCCGAGCACGAACTCGGGGATCGCGACACCCAGTACCGAGCCGGTGGTCAGGACCCGGTCGAGCCGGCCGCCGGGACGGCGCGCGGCGCGCACCCCGAGCGGGATGCCCACCAGGGCCGCCAGCACCAGCGCGGCGAGGGCGAGGGTCAGCGACACCCCGAGCGCGGGCCAGAGCAGGCCCGAGACGGGAGTACGGCTGGTCCAGGAGATCCCGAGGTCGCCGCGCAGCAGCGCGCCGGCCCAGCCGGTGAACTGGTCCCACCAGGAGCCGTCGAGGCCGTACTGCTCCCGCAGGGCGGCCAGCACCGCCGGGTCCGGGTCGGAATCCCCGGTCCGGCTGCGCAGGATCGCGAGCGCGGTGTCCTGGCCGGAGAACCGCGGGAGCAGGAACACCAGCACCGCCGCGGCCACGGCGACCAGCGGTAGCGCCAGCAGCCTGCGCGCGACGAGTGCGGTCACTCCGTCGTCGCCAGCCCGGGGACGACGAGCGACCTGGCCAGCGGGTCGACGGTGTAGCCGGTGACCCGGTGCCCGACGCCGTTCGCGTTGGTGTGCACCAGCGGGACCCCGACGACGTCGGCGTTCAGCTTCGCCGCGGCCTCGGTGAAGACCTTCTGCCGTGCGGCCGGGTCGGTCTCGGTGGCCAGCGGGGCGAGCAGGGCGTCGAACTCCGGCGAGCAGTAGTGGTTGAGGTTGTAGGAGCCCTGGCAGGTGTAGTCGGTGGTCAGCGTGGCGCCGGCGTCCGGCACGTCGAGCAGGTAGCTGCGCGAGAGCAGGTACATGTCGAAGTCACCGGCGAGCAGCTGCGGCTCGCGGGCGTCGTAGTCGCCGATGCGGACGGTGGCCTCGATGCCGGCCCCGCGGAGCATCTCCTGGACGGCGGTGGCCAGTGTCGGGAGCTCGGGGCGGGCGCCGTAGGCACCCAGCTCGATTCGCAGCGGGTTGTCCGGGCCGTAGCCGGCCTCGGTCAGCAGCTGCCGGGCGCGCGCGGGATCGGCGGGCGGCGGGGCGTCCTGCGAGCCCCATGCCACCGCCGGGCCGAACAGCTCCGAGGCCGGGACCGCCGACCCGGCGAGGGCCTGCTCACCGAGCGCGGTGCGGTCCACCGCGGCGGCGACGGCCTGACGCACCCGGATGTCGGCGAAGGGCGTGCGGGACTGGTTGAGGATCAGCGACGCCGTCCGGGGCGCGGCGACGGTCTGGTTCACGTACTCGTCACCGCTGAACTCCAGGGCGCTGGACTCGGGGAGCTCCTGGGCGATGTCGGCGTCGCCGGCCCGCAGCGCCAGGGCGCGGGCGGCCGGGTCGGGCACGAAGTTCGCGGTGACACCGGCCAGCTGCGGGCGCTCGCCCCAGTAGCGGTCGTTGCGGACGAGGGTCACCGACTGGGTGCCGTTCGCCTGGGTGATCGTCATCGGGCCGGTGCCGGTCTGCTGGACCGACGGCGGGGTGGCCCGGTACGCCGACGGCGCCAGGATCGCGGTGTTCGCGCTGGACAGCCGCAGCGGCAGGATCGGGTCGGGCTTCGTCGTCGTGACGCGCACGGCGTCCGCGCCGTCCGCGGCGGCCTGCATGCCGATCCCGCGCACCGCACGCGGCGGCGCGGCGACGCCGGCCACCCAGTTCAGGGCGGTCGCGGCGGCCTGCCCGGTGAGCGGCTCGCCGTTCTGGAAGGTCACGCCGGGGCGCAGCTCGAACCGCCAGGTCCGCGGGTCGGACTGCTGGGCCCACGCCGTCGCCAGTGCGGGTCGCGGCCGGCCGTCCGGCCCGGACGCCACCAGGGACTCGGTCACACCCAGCTGGGAGATGACGAACGCGTCGTCGGTGTCCACCCCGTAGCCGGCCGACGGGCCGAAGGCCATCGCGATCGTGGCCTGCCCGTCCGGGACGACCCGGCCGCTCCCGCCGCCGCTGCCACCGCAGGCGGTGAGGACCACGGCGCTCACCGCCACGGCGACGGCGACCCGGAACCGGGAACGACGGGGTGCTACGACGGCGCGCGCGGCGGGCATGGCGACCTGTCCTCTCCGGCGCCCCTCGACCGTGTGTCACCCGGCGCCCGGAAGATCTTCGGTAAGCCTGTACACACGGTCAAGTGTGTGCATGCATGCGCATATGTCGTTACTGCCATCGAGTCGCGACTGCAGAGGGCGACCTGGTACCACTTCGTGGTGCTCCGCAGTCTGCTCCGCCGCCCCGCCGATCCCGAGTCGGACCCGCGTCCCGCGGCTCCGCTCCGCGTCGGTCGATGGGAGCGTTTCGGCGGGCTCCCGCCGGTCATGAAACTGCTGATCAGCACCCAGCTGGCCTTCAACGTGGGCTTCTACATGGTGCTGCCCTACCTGGCCACGCATCTGGCCGAGGACCTCGGGCTCGCCGCGGCGGCCGTCGGGCTCGTGCTGGGGCTGCGGACGTTCAGCCAGCAGGGGCTGTTCGTGATCGGCGGGACCCTGACCGATCGGTTCGGTGCGAAGCCGGTCGTGCTCGCCGGGTGCGCGCTGCGCGTGACCGGATTCATCCTCCTCGGGGCCGCCGGCACGCTGCCCGCGGTCATCGGCGGGGCGCTGCTGACCGGGTTCGCGGCCGCCCTGTTCTCGCCGGCCGTCGAGTCGTCGCTGGCGCGGGAAGCCGGGGAACGGGAACGCGCCGGGGAGGGCCCGCCGCGGACCGAGGTGTTCGCGATGTTCGCCGTCGCCGGTCAGGTCGGGACGGTCACCGGGCCGCTGGTCGGCACCGCGCTCATGCTGGTCGACTTCCAGCTGGCCTGCCTGGTCGCCGCCGCCGGCTTCGTGCTGGTGGGGCTGGCGCACTGGCGGTGGCTGCCGTGGCGGGAGGCCGAGCAGGCCGGACGGCCGATGCTCGCGGGCTGGGGCGAGGTGCTGGGCAACCGTCGCTTCATGCTGTTCGCGGCCGGCTACTCGGGCTGGCTGCTGTCCTACAACCAGCTGTACCTGGCGCTGCCCGACGAACTGGAGCGCATCGGCCGCACCGCGGCACTGGGCTTCCTGTTCGTGCTGATGTCGGTGCTGGTGATCACCCTGCAGATGAGGGTGACGACGTGGGGCCGCCGGATCGGGGCCGGCCGCTCGGTGGTGCTCGGGTTCTGCCTGATGGCCACGTCGTTCACCGTCGTCGCGGTGGCGCGGCTGCTGCCGGGCCTGCCGGGGTGGTGGGCGCTCGCACCCGCGGTGCTGATGGTGCTGCTGCTGACCTTCGGCGAGATGTTCGCCGTGCCGGTCGCGCAGGACCTGGTGCCCCGGCTCGCCGGAGAGCGCAGGCTGGGCGCCCACTTCGGGGTGCTGGCCTCGTTCGGCGGGCTGATGGTGCTCGTCGGCTCAACCGGCGTCGGCGCGCTGCTGGACCCGGCCTTCCCGCCGGTGCTGCCGTTCGCGGTGCTGGCCGCGGTCCCGCTGCTGGGCGCCGTGATGCTGGGGATGCTGGCCCGCCGCGGGGTCCTGACGACGGCCTGAGCCCGCCCGGGCCCGCACCGTTCGGGCCCGCACCGTTCGGCGCGGCTCCGGGGAGCCGTCGCACCCCGGATGTGGTCCGCGCACCCGTCGCGGAGGGTGCGGCGGCGCCCTCCGAGGTACGACACCGCGCTCCTGGCGCGACGGCGGGCGGCGGGCGGGTGCCGGGGTCAGCCCTCGTCGGCCGGGCGCCAGCGCACGACGGCCTGGCGCCGGTCCACCGGCACGAGGTCGCGCCGGTAGGAGCGGTGCACCGCGGCCGTGGCCTGCGCGGCGGCGGCCCGGACGGCATCGAGCTCGGCGGTGACCTCGTCGAGGCGTGCCGAGAGCTCGTCGACCATCTGCTCCAGCTCGATGATCCGCTTGACGCCCGCGAGGTTGACGCCCTCCTCCTGGGAGAGCCGCTGCACCTCGCGCAGCAGCGCGATGTCGCGCTGGGAGTAGCGACGCCCGCCGCCCGCGGACCGGCCCGGGCTGACCAGGCCGATCCGGTCGTAGCTGCGCAGGGTCTGGGCGTGCAGGCCGGACAGCTGCGCGGCGACCGAGATGACGAACACCGGGCTGTCGTGTGCCACGTCGACGGTCAGCGGTTCCTCCCCGTCCCGGGGGGTGCGTCGTCCGGCCACCGCCATCACCTCCTGGTGCTACCGAGCAGATCGGCCCGCGGGTCGAACGACGACGTCGCCTCGGCATAGGCCTCCAGCGCACTGGTGGCCGCCTCGTCCAGCTTCTGCGGCACCGCAACCTCGACGGTGACCAGCAGATTGCCCTTCTTCCCGTTCCTGCGCTCGACCCCACGCCCCGACACCCGGAACGTCCGGCCGCTGGCGGTCCCCGGCGGTATCCGCAGCGAGACGGTGCTGTCGAGTGTCGGCACCGTCAGGGTCGCACCCAGAGCCAGCTCGGGGAAGGTCACCGGCACGGTGAGGGTCAGGTCGTCGGAGTTCTTCGACGACCGCCCGAAGATCCGGTGCGGGGTGACCGAGACCGTGACGTAGAGGTCACCGGCGGGTGCGCCGCCGCGACCGGGCTCGCCCTGGCCCGCGAGCCGGACCTTCTGCCCGTCGTCGACGCCGGCGGGGACCCGCACCGTCAGCGACCGGGTCCGGGTGGACACGCCGTCGCCGTGGCACTCGGGGCACGGGTCGTCGATGATGCGGCCGGTCCCGCGGCAGTCGCGGCACGGCTCGGAGAACGAGAACGCGCCCTGGCTGCGGTTCACCAGACCCTGACCGGAGCAGGTCGGGCAGGTGCGCGGGGTGCTGCCGGGCCGGGACCCGGTGCCGCCGCAGCGCTCGCAGCGCCCCGGCGAGGACAGCTTGATCGGCACCGTCGCGCCGCGCACCGCGTCGTCGAAGGAGATGGTCAGGCTGCTCTCGACGTCCTGGCCGCGGCGGGCACCGGCCGTGCCGTACCCGCCCGCACCGCCGGCGTTGTTCCGCGCGGTGCGGCCGAAGATGTCGCCGAGGATGTCGCTGAAGTCGCCGGCTCCGGCATCGCCGGACCGGCCGGCCTGGCCGAACAGGTCGTTGATGTCGAAGCCGCCCTGGCCGGCGCCACCGGGACGCGCACCACCGGGGAAGCCACCGCCGGTGCCGAACCCGCCGAAGCCGCCGCCGCCCGCGAACATCGCGCGGGTCTCGTCGTACTCCTTGCGCTTGGACTCGTCGCCCAGCACGCCGTAGGCCTCGGAGACCGCCTTGAAGCGGGTTTCGGCCTTCTCGTCACCGGGGTTCGCGTCCGGGTGCAGCTCGCGGGCGAGCTTGCGGTACGCCTTCTTGATCTCGTCCTGGGACGCCGTCGAGGAGACGCCCAGCTCGCGGTAGAAGTCCTTCTCGATCCAGTCGCGCTGGGTCACTCCGCCTCCTTCCCGATCAGACCCGCGGTGCGGCGGGAGGCCGGTCGCCTCCCACCGCACCGCGCGGTCACGTCCCTTCCCGTCCTGGTCAGGCCGGGTTCTGCGGCTCGCCGTCGCCGGCGTCCGCGCCGCCCCCGGCCGGAGCCTCGGGGCGGTCCTGCACGGTCACCATCGCCGGCCGGAGGACCCGGTCGGAGATGCGGTAGCCACGGCGCAGCACCGTGGACAGCACGGTGACCGTGGGGCCGGAGCCCTCGGCCGGCTCGTGCTGCACGGCCTCGTGGAGCTGCGGGTCGAAGGACTCGCCCTCGGTCCCGAACGGCTCGAGACCGAGCTTGGTCAGCACCGTGGTGACCTTGTCGGCCGCGGCCTTGAACGGTCCCGTGAGGTCGCCGTGCTGGGCGGCGCGCTCGAAGTCGTCGAGCACCACCAGCAGGTCGTTCGCGAAGGAGACCTTCGCGTCCACCTTGGTCTGCTCACGGTCCCGGTCGGCCCGACGCCGGTAGTTGGCGTACTCGGCGCTGACCCGCTGCAGGTCCGCGGTGCGCTCGGCGACCTCGGCCCGCAGCTTCTCGAGCTCCGGGTCCTCCCCGTCGGCCGGGCCCGCGACCTGCTCGCCGTCCCCGGCCGGGGCCGCCGTGTCGGCGGCCCCGTTCGCGTCGGCGTCGGGACGGACCTCGCCGGTCTCCGGGTCCACCTTGCGGCGGTCCCGGAACGTCACCGGCTCCTCCTGCTTCTGTTCGTCAGCCATGTCGACCGTCCTGTCGTCCCGTGGATGGCCGCCGGCCGTCACTTGCCGCCCTTGGCGTCCTTGTCGTCGTCCACGATCTCGGCGTCGACGACGTCGTCCTGCGCGTCGGAGGCACCGGCCGCGCCGGCACCACCCTCGGCACCGGCACCCGCGGCGCCCTCGGCACCGGGCTGCGAGTACAGGGCGGACCCCATCTTCTGGGACTCGGTGGCGAGCTTCTCCATCGAGGACTTGATCGCCTCGTGGTCGGTGCCCTTCAGCGCCTCCTGGGTCTCGCCCAGGGCGGCGTTCACCGCGTCCTTCACGTCGGAGGGGAGCTTCTCGTCGTTCTCCTTGACGAACTTCTCCGTCTGGTAGACGAGGGTCTCCGCCTGGTTGCGGGTCTCCGCCTCCTCGCGACGCTTGGCGTCCTCCTCGGCGTGCGCCTCGGCCTCCTTGACCATGCGGTCGATGTCGTCCTTGGACAGGGCCGACCCGCCGGTGATCGTCATCTCCTGGCTCTTGCCGGTGCCCATGTCCTTGGCGGACACGTTGACGATGCCGTTGGCGTCGATGTCGAAGGAGACCTCGATCTGCGGGACGCCGCGCGGCGCCGGCGCGATGCCGGTCAGCTCGAACATGCCGAGCTTCTTGTTGTACGCGGCGATCTCGCGCTCGCCCTGGAAGACCTGGATCTGCACCGACGGCTGGTTGTCGTCCGCGGTGGAGAAGATCTCCGAGCGCTTGGTCGGGATCGTGGTGTTCTTCTCGATCAGCTTGGTCATGACGCCGCCCTTGGTCTCGATGCCCAGGGACAGCGGGGTGACGTCGAGCAGCAGGACGTCCTTGACCTCACCGCGGAGCACACCGGCCTGCAACGCGGCACCGGCGGCGACGACCTCGTCCGGGTTGACGCCCTTGTTCGGCTCCTTGCCGCCGGTCAGCTCCTTGACGAGCTCGGTGACGGCGGGCATCCGGGTGGAGCCACCGACGAGCACGACGTGGTCGATCTGGTTCACCGAGATGCCGGCGTCCTTGATGACCTGGTTGAACGGGTTGCGGGTGCGGTCCAGGAGGTCCTGGGTGACCCGCTGGAACTCCGCGCGGGACAGCGTCTCGTCCAGGAACAGCGGGTTCTTGTCCGAGTCGACCGTGATGTAGGGCAGGTTGATGCTGGTCGACGAGGAGCTGGACAGCTCGATCTTCGCCTTCTCCGCGGCCTCGCGGAGCCGCTGCATCGCCATCTTGTCCTTGGTCAGGTCGATGCCCTGGGAGGACTTGAACTTGTCGACGAGCCAGCTGACGACCCGCTCGTCCCAGTCGTCGCCACCGAGGTGGTTGTCGCCGTTGGTCGCCTTGACCTCGACGACGCCCTCGGCGATCTCCAGCAGGGACACGTCGAACGTGCCGCCACCCAGGTCGAAGACCAGGATGGTCTGCTCCTTGTCGCCCTTGTCGAGGCCGTAGGCCAGCGCGGCCGCGGTCGGCTCGTTGACGATTCGGAGCACGTTCAGACCGGCGATCTGGCCGGCCTCCTTGGTCGCCTGGCGCTGCGCGTCCTCGAAGTACGCGGGCACCGTGATGACGGCGTCGGTGACCTCGTCGCCCAGGTAGGCCTCGGCGTCCCGCTTCAGCTTCTGCAGGACGCGGGCGCTGATCTCCTGCGCCGCGAAGGTCTTGCCGTCGATCTCCGACGTCTTCCAGTCCGTGCCGATGTGACGCTTGACCGAGCGGAACGTGCGGTCGGAGTTGGTGACGGCCTGGTTCTTCGCCGACTGACCGGTGAGGACCTCGCCGTTGCGCGCGAACGCGACGATCGACGGAGTGGTGCGGGCACCCTCCGAGTTCGCGATCACCGTCGGCTCGCCACCCTCGAGGACGGCGACGACGGAGTTGGTGGTCCCGAGGTCGATACCGACCGTACGAGCCATGGTGACTGCCTCCGAGATGTGTGGGGTGTGAGTGCGTCCGGCTCAAGTTGTACCAGGCCGGGGAGCGCCTCGTGCATCGCCCTTGAGTGGGTCCTGCTCAACTTGCTCTCATGGGGGTCAACGGGCGACCCGGAAGACTTGTTCCCGGGGGACTCAACTTTTATCCATGACGTTCGCGGGTGCTCCGAACGGCCGTCGACGGGGGTGGGGCGGGCTAGCCTGTGGCCGCTCGATCGTCGACGGAGGATCACCGTGCTCGTACCGGCTGCGCGTCGGGTCGCTCTGGGGTCGGCGGCCGTCGTCCTCACCGTCGCGGTCACCTCGTGCAGCCCCGGCGCCACACCGCCGGGACCGGACTCGCCACAAACGGCCCAGCCGGGTCCGATCGACGTGACGAGCAGGCATCCCTGCGATCTCTTGTCCGCACCGGCCCTTCGGACGCTCGAGCTCCGCGATCCCCGGGCGAACGATGCGGTGATCCGCGGAACGCGGGCCCCTTCGTGCGGCTACTTCGGCACCGGAACCCCGCGGATCGACATCAACCTGCAATTCCTCCCGCTCGCCGCGACAGATCTCCGGTCAACCGACTCCTCCTCCGGCCGGACCCGGGGATACGACGTGATCGAGAACGAGCGGTTCACAGCCCGGCTGGCCGTGTGCGAAGCCGTCGCCGACACCGACGACTCGACATCCGTACGAGCCCAGGCCTCGGTACCCACCGACGAACTGCGCGAGGCCGGTAGTCCCGTACGCGCACCCTGTGAAAGGGCCAACGAGGTCCTCGACGAGGCACTCGCGATGCTCGCTCCGCGCTGACCCTTGCGATTCGCGACCGCGAAGCAGTCGCTCGAAGGACCCATGCTCGTACGGACCGCCGACTACCTTGCCCGCCCATGAGTTCGTCGGATCCGCAGACCTTGAACGACCTGACCAGTCAGGTGTCTCCCGACAACGTCCTCGGCGTCGGTCGATCACTCGCACAGCAGGCCGAGGCCATTCGCGCCGCCCTGCAGAACGCGCTCGGCTGCACAGTCGGCCCGTGCGGTGAGGACCCGATATCGGGGATCGCGACACCGGTGTTCGACGAGAAGTTCGCTGCCATCATCGATCGTCACGTGGCGCACCGGATCGAGCTGGAGCACGCCGTCACATCACTACGCGCTGTTGCCGCGTCGTACCGGATCGATGAGGCCGCGATCGAGAGGTCCTTCCGGGCCTGATCGTCGCTCACCACCACGAGGACACGGGAATGGCGTTCCACCAGGGCTTCAACTTCGCCGCCACGTCGCTTCAGGAGAAGTACGCCTGGGTGGTCGGGAAACCCGGCTCGACAGCGGTCGCCGACGCCGCAGCCGCACTCCGCACCGCGGACGCCGAGCTGCGCTCCGCATCGGACGAGGCCCGGAAACGCATGGCCGAGCTGGGCATCTCCTGGCAGGGCCCCGCCGCGGCCGCCGCCCAGCAGTCCCTCGACGGCATCACCACCTCGATGATGTGCACCGCCCCCGTCACCGCGAACGGCGCGACCCAGCTGGACGCCTACGGGCAGTCCTTCGACCGCGCCCAGGCCGCCATCGCCGCCCTGGATCCCACCCCGCCGGGCATCTTCACCAGCGGTGTCCGCAACCTCCACCTGCTGGCGAGCACCCCGTTGACCGGGCTGAGCGCCACCGTCGCCGACTACGTCACCTCGCTCGAACGCGACCAGCGGCACAGCGAGGAGGCCGACCGCGTCCTCCAGGAGCATCTCGACACGGCGTCGGCGATCGACGACCGCTTCCGCACCGTCGACCCGGGGTCGGCCGCGACGCCCACCGGTGCGGGAGGTCCGGCGCCGGGCTCGGCCGGGGCCGGCGGTCACGGCCCGGCCGGTGTCGGGGCCGGCGGAGCCACCCCTCTCGGCGGAGGCGGTCCGGGAACCGGCGTCCCGGATCAGCCGGGCGGCGGGCCCCGCCCCGGACCGGACGGCGTCGGTGCTCCCGGCGGGCCGGGGACCGACGGGCCGGGGACCGAGGGATCGGGGTTCGTCGGATCGGGCCCCGGCACGCCGGACGTCGCGAGAACCGCGGGGCCCGGTGGTCCCGGGACCACCGGCGGCGGCGTGGCCGACCGGGGCCGGGGCACCGGGCTCCCCGGGCCGGTCGACGTCGTCGCACCCCAGCACCTCGACCCGACGACCACGCCCGCCCCGGACCCGTACCGGCCGGCGGCGGCCCCGGGCCCGTACCCGACGACGACACCGGGCCCCGACCCGCTCGCCGCCCGCGTCGACCTCGGACGCCGGTTCGGCGAACGGACCCGGGCCCAGCCGCTCGTCCCGCCGTCGGCCCGTGGTCCCGGGTACGGCGACCGGCTCCCCGGCGGCACGGGATCCGGTGGCGCGCGCCTGCACGAGCAGTTCGGTCCCGGCGCCCGGACCGCCGAGCCGGCCTGGTCCGCCCGCCCCGGCGAGAGCACCGGACGCGGCGGCGCCCCCGGCGGCTACGGCCCGGTGGCCGGCGGCGCGGGCAGCCGCGACACCCGGGACCACCGCAACCGCTACGTCGTCCCCACCGACGAGGTGTTCGACATCGAGATCGCCGCGACCGACGCCGTCCTGGCCCCCGAGGAGCCCCACCGATGATCGACTGGAACCGCGCCACCGTCCTCACCGCCGCCGAGTTCGACGTCGCCCGGGACCTGCTCGACCTCGGTCGCAACCCCGCGGTCCTGGAGCTGCTCAGCCCCGGGTTCACCGACGTCGAGCGGGCCCGTGTCGTGCGGGGGTGTCTCGACACCCTCGCCGCACGCGGCCTGTTCACCGGCACCGCGTTCGAGCCGGACCTGGTCGGCGACCTGCGCACGGTCGTCGCACCGGAGTTCCAGCACGACCTCGTGGTCGCACCGCCGTCGTGGCAGCGGGCGCTGGTCGCGCGGCGGGCCGGGCGCGCGGTGCTGGCCACCCGGATCGGCGACGACGTCGCGCTGGTCCGCGTCCCGCCCGACGACGCGTCGGCCGTCCTGGTCGAGCTGCTCGGCGAGCTCGTACCCGGCCCCGGGGCCGGGGTGCGGATCCCCGTCGCGGTGCTGGGCGAGGCCGCCGAGCGCGCCGACGGCGATCCCGACCGGCTCGTCCACGAGCTCCTGCGGCGGGGCTGCAGCGGGACCGAGGCCGAGATGCTCCGGCGGATGGGGCAGGTCGAGGGCGTCGCCCAGCTCGGCGCCGGCCGGAAGGGACCCGACCCGTGCCGCGCGCCGGGCGTCCTCCTGGTGCACGCCACCACGGACGGCTGCTACGTCCAGCGGCGCCCGACCCCGGACGTCGTCGGCGGCCCGCTTCCCGACGACGCCGTCGTGCACGCCGGTCCGGCCGACGCCGCGTACCTGGTCCGTGAGCTGGACCGGCTCGCCGACGCGGCGCAGCGCCGTCGCGCGCCGGTCGGGACGCACCGGGCCTGGTGAGGGGGCCGGGAACTCGCTCACCGGGTGAGCGGATCCGCAGGGGAGGTGTCCCTGCCGCACGCCGAGATGCAGCTCAGCGGTCTGTGGAGATCGACGATTCCCGCTGAGGTGCATCTCGGCGACACCCCCGCGCACCGGGCCGGACCCGACCGGTGCGAGCAGCAAGCGGCGACGCGGGGCGCGGTCAGCGCAGGACGACGGTCCCCCGCGGCACCTGCCCCGCCGACGCCGGCGGCACGGTGTCGGGCACCTCCACCCGGACGGGCAGCGACCCGGGGACGACGCGGTCGTCGGCGTCGCGGTACTCGAGGTCGCCGTCGGGCCCCAGCTCGGTGACGTAGCCGTGTGTGGCGAGCTGGGCGTCGTCGAGCTCGGTCAACGGTTCGGCCCGCACCGCGGACACGGCGTACTCCGGCCAGTCGACGCCGGGGTAGGCGTCGTGCAGGTCGGTGAGCAGACCGACGAAGACCTGCTGCCAGCGCAGCGGCATCGACTGGGCCAGTGACCGCGGCACGACGAGGTGGTCCGGGCAGGCACCGGGCGCCGCGGAGTCGAGATAGTCCGAGAGCGGGGAGCGCATGCCGCCCATGATGGCGCCTCGACCCCGCTCAGGCGGGGTTCGGCGTGGTCCCCGGCCGGGTGGCGAGCGGGACGAGATCGGAGAACTCCCACGACACCGGCTGCACGCGGACGGGGAAGTTGCGGTTCGGCGCTTCGACCATCTTGCCGTCGCCCAGGTACATCATCACGTGGTAGATCGTGGTCGGGTCCGAGGTGTCGTGGGCGTAGAAGAGGAAGTCGCCCGGCTGCATGTCCCGGACCGGCAGGTGGCCGCCGGAGTTGTACTGGTCGCGCGACACCCGCGGGATCGTGACGCCGGCCGCCCGGTACGACGCCTGCAGCAGGCTGGAGCAGTCCCAGGAGTCCGGTCCGGTCGCGCCCCACACGTAGGGCTTGCCGAGCTCGCCGAGCGCGAAGCCGATCGCGGCCCCGGCGACGCCCGGGGGCAGCGCGCCGGTCGTGCCGGGGGCGCAGCCCGTCGGGTTGGCGACGTCGCCGATGTTCTCGACCAGCGACGCGGCCAGGCCCTCCCACTTGGCGTAGGCGTCGGGGAAGGCCGAGCGCTGCACGGTCTGCGCGGCCTTGGTGACCGGCATCGAGTCCCAGCCCGGCACCTCCATCAGCCGTTCGTAGAAGATCCGGCTGCTGTAGGCGGGGTCGGTGACCTGCGCGGGGGTGCCCCACCCCTGCGACGGCCGCTGCTGGAACAGCCCGAGCGAGTCCCGGTCGCCGTAGTCGATGTTGCGGAGCGTCGACTCCTGCATCGCGGTGGCCAGCGCGATCAGCCACGCCTTCGGCGGGAGCTGCATGTCCTTGGCGACCGAGATGATCGCGGCGGCGTTCTGCCTCTGCTCGTCGGACAGCGTCTCGAAGGTGGCTCCCCCGCCGCCACGGCCGACCGTCGCGGTCGAGATCCCGGTGTCGCACCAGGCCGCGTTCGACCGGCCGCCGCCGAGGTTGGGGCTGAACGCGAGGAAGCCGACGGTCAGGAACAGCACCAGCGCCATCCCGATCGCGAGGAACGGCAGCAGCAGCCGCAGCGGCCGCAGCGCACGCGTCAGCGGAGTGCTCATGCCCGGTCGTAGCGGGACACCTTCCAGCCCGCCTCGGTGTCGACGACCAGGATCCGCAGGGTCAGCGTGTCGGTCGGCACGGTGACCTCGATGCTCTTCGGCGCGACCCGGGTCGGGGTCGCGGGCCCGGTGACCCGGGAGGCGGGCACGTTCGACGGGTCGACGCCCGCGAGCACGCCGAGGAACTCGTCGGTCGTGTACGGCCGCAGCCCGGCGACCCACTGCTGGGAGGTCATCCCGTCGGGATGGTTCACCCAGGCCGCCGCCCACACCCGCGCCGTCTCCAGCGCCTGCCGCGGGGCCTGCGACACCGGCAGCGCCTCGGGGGTCAGCTCGGGCACCGGCGGCAGCAGCGTCGGGGTGGGCGTCGCGGAGACGCCGGACGACCCGCTGTCCCACCGGTTGCCGCCGGAGCCGCCCCGGCGATCAGGCCGCCGGACGCCGCCCCGCCGGAACCGCCGAGCGAGACCAGCCCGAACACGAGCCCGCCCAGGACCACCACCGTCACGGCGAGCCGGGCGGGGGAGCGCAGCGGCCACTGCCACACCGCGCGGTAGGCGCCGGCGCGGCCGCGGGAGGACCTAATCGGCACGGTCGCCGCCGGTGCGGGCCGCCCGCGGGCGGTAGATCTTGTAGACGGGCACGCCGTCGACGAGCTCCGGGCTCACCGGGGTCGGGTCGCCGGGGCGGCGGGGCCCCGCGTCGTCGCGGCGGTAGATGGAGCGGTCGTCGACCTCGCCGGGGTCGACCCGCGTGGCGAACCCGGTGTCGGGCCGCCCGGACGCCCCGACCGGCAGCGCCCCGCGGCGCGGCTCGGCGATCCGGGCCGCCTGGGGCGAGGACACGTCCGGTGCCGCGCGACGACGGACCCGGGCCCCCGGCCCGGCCGCGGTCTCGGCCTCCGGTCGCGCCGCGCCCGGGTCGCCGGACCCGCCGGGGCCGCCGCGCTCGGACCACCAGCGGGACTGGCGCTCGTCGGCGTCGTTCGGGCCGCGCATCCGGTTCCACACCCGCGACACCGGGCCGCCGTTGATGCCGGGGACGATCCCGCCGAACTGCTCACGGGTCAGTGTCACCATCGACACCAGCCGCCGGAACGGCCGCGCGACCGCCCACAGCACGAGCGTGACCACGCCGGTCACCAGCAGCGCGAGCCACAGGTCGACCCCGGACCCTGGGGCGAACAGCGACACGACCAGCAGCGCGTGCAGCCCGGCCAGCGCCCCGACGACGAGGGTGTTCACGATCGCGGCGCCGCCGATGCGCAGGATCGCCGGGATGACGTCCGGTTTCAGCAGCGCGACGACGGCGATCGCCGGCGCCGTCACCACCATCAGCCGGATGATCAGCAGTGCGACCAGCACCAGGACCTTGGACAGCAGCTGGAACAGCGCGATGCACGCGGCCTGGATCAGCGCGAGCGTCCCGGCCCCGATCCGGCTGCCGGAGGCCCCGGTGAAGTACGGGTAGCGGTCCCCCATGCGGTCGGCGAGCGCGGAGTACTCGCCCTTCTTGCGCTCCGCCGTCTCGGACGTGTCCTGGCCCTGGTCGATCTCGTCGATGGTGAACGCCTGCGCCCGCAGCAGGTCCCGGCCCAGCTCCTGGGCCTGCGGGACGTCCGGCGCGCCGAACGTGCCGCGCAGCCAGTTCTGGTAGGCGACCTGGTCGACGAGCACCGTCGGGAGGGTGTCGCGGGTGCCCAGCCCGACCTGGCCGAGGAAGCCCTCCTGCATCTGCGTGACCCCGTCGAGCAGCAGGTTGTCCGCGGCGCGGGACCAGTCGACCGGTGCGAGGTAGGCGGCGGAGCCGAGCATCAGCGCAAGTACGGCGATGCCGGTGCGCTGGGCCTGGCGCGCGAGCTCCCCGCGCATCGCCAGCAGCAGCACGATGATCGCGAAGCCGAGCAGGCCGAGGCCCACCCAGGTGGTGAACACGGTCTCGTACATCGCCCGGGTCGCGGTGGTGATGACCTGGTCGAGCGGCGCGAACAACGACCCGCCGTCGGCGATGAGGTAGTGCGCCCAGTTCACCCCACCGACGGTCAGCTTCGCCAGGTTGAAGACCTGGTTGCCCAACCAGGTGTCGGTGGTGACCGACGGGTTCAGCACCCCCGACGTGGCGCAGCCCAGGTCGTAGTTGTGCCAGACGAGCCCGGCGTAGCCGACCTCCTCGTAGACGCTGCCGGCCTCCCCGTGCAGCGCCGAGGGCCGGTCCAGCGAGCCGACCAGCCCGGTGCCGGGGCGGTCCGGTTCCGGCGGGGACTTGCAGTCCAGCGCCTGCGCCATGGCCGGCGAGCCGAGCAGTAGCGTGCCGCCGGCGATCGCGGTGACCACCAGGACCGCCGTCCGACGACGACGGCGGCGGGTCACCCCGGGCGTCTGCGGCGTACGGCGGCGGGTCCTCCGCACCGAGACGACGACGGCCGCGAGCAGCACGCCCAGGACGACCCAGACGCCTGCGCCGCCGGACGGGTCGAGGCCCGCCGTCACCGTCCGTCCCCGTCGGGGGGAGCGGCCGCGGGGTGGCCGTTCGTGGCCGCCGTCCCCTTCGACGGGCCGGTGCCGTTCGTGGGGGCGGTGCCGTCCGTGGAGGCGGTGCCGTTCGCGGAGGCGGTGCCGTTCGCGGAGGCGGTGCCGTCCGTGGGGGCGGGCTCGTCGACCACCCAGTCGTCGTCGAGCTCGTCGAGCAGGTCGAGCTGCTCGTCGTCGTAGAGCTCCGCGCGGCCGACGGCGGCGTCGGTCGCGGCGACCGACACGACCTGCACCCCACCGGCGCGGATCCCGCCGACCAGGACCGGGTCGTCGTCGCCGGGGCCGATCCGGGTGTCGGTGCGCAGGTCGATCTCGTCGCCGTCGAGGTCGGGCAGCACCACGGGGGCGGGGGCGCGCCGGGCGGGCAGCGGGCTCGGCTCGTCGGGTGCGGTCATCTCGGGATGCCCGGGCGCGGTGATCGCCGGGCCACCCGGCGGGCGCGGGGCGACGACGCGGGCGGCGTCGGGGTTGGTGTCGAGCGCCTCGCGGACGTGCTCCAGGTGCGGTGCCTCCAGGTCGATGCGGACCTTCTCCACGCCGCCGTGGCCGTCGGCGAAGACGAACTGGCGGGGCGCGTCGTCGGGCCGGTCGTCGTGGCGGGGGCGCGGGGACAGGGTCCCGAGCATCTCCTCGTAGCCGACGTCGGTGGGCACACGCAGCAGCCGCAGCGCCTCGGACTGGGCCTCCTCGTCGTCGGTCCGGCCGACGAACACGGCGTTGACCAGCGACGCGAAGCCCGAGACCCGCAGCAGGTCACCGGCCAGCTGGGAGGCGAACAGGGCGCGGACGTTGAACTTGCGGGAGTCGCGGGCGAGGCGGTCGATGAGCACCTTGCCGGTGGGCACCTGGGACAGGAAGTGCGTCTCGTCGAGCGCGACGCCCTTGCGCAGGTTGCGGTCGGCGTCGTAGATCGTGCGCTGGGTCAGCCAGGACGCCAGGTTCAGCAGCTCGACGCCGAGCGACTCGTTGTCGGTCCACTCCTCGCGCGGACTGCCCGGGCGCGGCAGCGACAGTCCCTGCATCGTCAGCACGGTGAGCCGGTAGTCCCGGTCGGCCTGCCAGGGGTCGGCCCGGGTCTCGTCGGGGAACAGCAGCGCGGCCTGTGGCAGCTCGCGCCGCTCGTCGAGGAAGTCCGCGACGACACCGGCGTGGTCCTCGCCCTCACCGGCGTGCCGGCGCAGCGCGTCGATGACCATGCCCGGGTGCCGGTCGGGCGAGCCGCCGACCTCGCGGACCGCGCGGAGCAGCACGATCCGGGTGTGGGGCTGGCGGGCGATCTCGTAGGGCAGCAGCCCGGACAGCACGTCGAGCACCAGCCGACGGCGGGTGGCCGCGGCCAGCGAGCGCTCCCGCTTCCAGGCGCGCTCGGGGTCCTCGTCGTCGAGGAAGTGGTCCGGCCGCGGCTCGGCGACCACCCGGTACGGGTTGAGGATGCCGGGGTCGGCGCGGAGCAGGTTGATGTGCCGGGAGAACGGCGCCAGCTCCGGCAGCCGGGTCAGCTCGGCCAGCGGCCCGGACGGGTCGAGCACCGTCCAGCGGGCCCCGGCGCGCAACGTCTTGTAGACGACCAGCCCGGTCAGGAACGACTTGCCCGAGCCCAGCCCGCCGACGATCGCGGTGAGCCCGGACGCGCGTCGCACCTCCTGGGCGAGCCACGGGTCCCAGGCCACCGGACGCCGGGTCGCGGTGCAGGTCTCGCCGAGCATGATTCCGCGCCGGTCGCCGACGCTCGCCGTCGCGGCCGGGACCGCGGCGGCCGCCCAGGTGACCGACCCGCGTCGCCGGTAGGCCGTCGCGGCCAGCGGCTCGCCGGGGATGAACTCGCGGGCGTAGCGGTACTGCGCCTCGGGGTGCTCGATCTGCACCTTGGGCCGGTACAGGTCGACGACCTGCTGGGCGCGGGTGGTGGCCTCGGCCTCGTCGCGGCCCGAGACGGCGATCCGCCACCAGCCGTAGAGACGGGTGTTGAGCTGGGTGAGCCCGGTGGTGAGCTCGTCCTCGACCTCCAGGACCCGGTCGGCCTGCCGCGCGAGCGACATCGGCGGGTCGAGGTCGTGGTCGTGGGTGTAGTGCCGGATCTGGCTGCGCACCTTGCCCATCTGGCGCTGCAGCTCGCCGGTGACGTCCTCCGGTCGGCGCACGTAGATCCGCGCGGACCACTCCACCGGGAACGGCAGCCGGTCGGAGTGCTGCATCCACGGGTCGTCGATCTCGGGGATCCGCAGACCCTCCATCAGCCCGACGCTCAGCACCGCGACGTTGCGGGTGACGGTCTGGCTGCGCATCCGCCCGACGACCTGCACCGTCGGCGCGTAGGGCTCCTGGTGCAGGTCGACGCCCTCGGTGAACGCGGCGAGGTCCTCCGGCTCCCAGGTCGACACCCCGCGCGGCACCGAGGAGAGCCCGCGCGGGGCGGGCAGCCCGAGGGCGACCGAGCGGTGCATCAGCCAGGCCATGTCCTCCGCGCTCGCGGGGACGGCGTCGAGACCGGACCCGGCGACGAGCACGTCCAGGTGGTTGATCTCGGTCTCCAGCGCGGCGAGCTCGGCCTTGACCGCGGAGGGCACGAGGCGGTCCAGGACGGGCGCGGCGCGCTCCACCCAGCGGTCGATCAGCCCGCGGCCGGAGACCTCGATGCCGAGGAAGACCTCCTTGTCCGCCATCGACAGCCCCATCAGGTGGCGCTGCTCGCCCTCCAGGAACCCGTCCCAGCCCAGGGCGCCGGGCACGTCGGGCATACGGCCGATCGCGTTCTGGTCGAACGACTCCGCCCACATGTGCACCGGGTAGGGCCGGGTCGTGACGCGCAGGTGCAACCAGCGCCCCTGCAGCTCGCCGAGCTGCGCGGCGATCTGGCGGATCAGGACCTCGCGCTGGTTGTCGCTGCGGAAGCTCCACGCCTGCGCCGCGAGCCGGTACCAGGCCATGACCTGCCCGTTGGTACGCGTGATGTGCCCGTCGATCGAGCGCAGCGCGATCGACGGGGTGTAGTCCGAACCGCCCTCGCCGGCACGGGCCCGGCCGCGCCGGGCCTTCGGCCGGGGGGTCCGCTCAGGTGCGGCCACGGTGGCCACTCCGGCGCCACGGGTCGGGACGGGGGGTGCGCGCGGGCACGCTCGCGCCGCGACCGCTGCCACCGCCGCGGGCCCGGCGGAAACGGCTCCGGCGCGGCGCGCTGCCCGGCTCCGGCAGTGGCGGGACCACGCGCGCGGGTGCGGCGACCGGCGCCTCGAGCCCCGGGACCACCGGAGCGGTGGTGGCGGGCGCGTCCACGACGGCGTCCACGGTGACCGGCGGCCGCGTCCCCGCGGCGTCGATCCGGGTGCGCTGCGCGGTGGACAGCGCGGGGGTCCGGCCACCGGCCGACGGGACGCCGGGGTGGGCACGGGTGGTGTGGACGCGGACGTGCCCCGCGCGGACCGAGCCGCCCGCGGCCTTCCGACCGGCCCGCGGCCCGGTCACCTCGGCCCAGAACTGGCCGAGGACCTGGCCCAGCGGCCGCTCGTAGTCGATCTTCTTGCCGAGCAGGCGGGTGATCGCGACGGTGCCGACGAGCGCCCAGGCCACGGAGAAGAAGTCCAGGCCGATACCGAGCCGGCGCTGGACGAACATGATCAGCATCATGACGAGGAGTCCGACGCCGTAGCTGACGTAGCGGGCGCGCCAGGGGAAGGTGGCCCGTGGCGGCCCGAGCCAGACGGCGTCGACGCGGTAGACCTCGTCGTCCGTGCGAACGAGCACGGATCAGCCCGGGGTCACGAGCAGGTTGGCCAGCGCCTGTCCGATGGCCGGACCGCTGCCGGTCACGGCGATGCCCAGTGCGATCAGACCCACCAGCAGTCCGATGCTGCGCCGGGCCACGCCGGCGTTGTCACCACGACCACCGATCCACAGCAGGATGACGGCGATCGCTAGCAGGATCAGCGGCACGATGTTGTTCGTGATCCAGTCACGGAGGTTGACCGTGGTCAGCTGTCCGCCCTGGGCGAGTACCAGCTGGATCGCCTCGTACGAGGTCTTCACAGCTCCTCCTTGCGGCAGTCCGCTTGTCCCGGTCGCTCCCGCAGGCGAGTAGACCACGAGACACGTACGGGATCCTAGGGGCTGAGCCACCCGGCCCACCGGTGCGCCACGCTGCGCGATCGGGTCGACACGGTCGGACCAGCGCCGATCGGGCGTGACTCGTGTCTCCCCGCGGGACCGGCCCCGGTCCGAGATGTCATGGTCGTCCTTGGCTACTGTTCGGTAACAAGCACGACCCGACCATGACGGGGTCGGGCGACCCCAGGCCGGGCGCACTACCCTTCGCCCGACCGTCGTCGCACCCCACCACACCAGTGCGGCGACGAGGTCCGAGGAGGCACTGCGATGGAGAGGCCCGCCCGGTCCCGGCGGCACGGTAGTCCGTGCGCCCCCGACCGCGCCCCCGCCGACGCGCGCCACCGGACCGGTTCATCGTTTCCCGTCCCGATCCGTCACGGCAGCACCACGCTCCGGCAGGGACCGCTGGGTGTTCAACAGGGAGGTTCCTCCAGATGACCTGGGTGCAGTACACGCTCGGCATCGTCACCGTGCTGTCGGCGATCGTCGCCGTGGCCCTCGTCGCGATGACCGTGACCCGGATGGTGAAGATCATCCGGCTCGGTGAGTCCGACCCGACGCGCACCGGCCCGTTCGGGCCGCGGTTCGCGACGATGCTCAAGGAGACCCTGGGTCACACCAGGATGCTCAAGTGGACCAAGGTGGGCATCGTCCACTGGTTGGTCATGGTCGGATTCGGCGGCCTGTTCCTGGCGCTGGTCGAGGCCTTCGTCGAGGTCTGGAACCCGACCTTCCACCTGCCGCTGATCGGGCAGTGGTCGGTGTACTCGCTGTTCGTCGAGATCCTCGGCGTCGGCACGGTCGTCGGCATCGCCGCGCTGATCGTCATCCGCCAGGCGAACAACCCGAACCGGCAGGGCCGGATGTCGCGGTTCTACGGCTCGAACATGGGCCGCGCCTACTTCGTCGAGGCGATCGTGTTCCTCGAGGGGCTGGGCATCCTGGTGGTGCGCGGCGCGAAGATCTCCCTGGGCGCGTTCGACGTGCCGGTCTGGTCCGCCCCGGTCTCCTACGCGCTGTCCGCGGTCCTGCCCGCCTCGACCACGCTGGTCACCGTCTTCGCCGCGGTGAAGGTGCTGTCCGCGACGGTCTGGCTGATCGTCATCGCGCTCACCCCGACGATGGGTGTGGCCTGGCACCGGTTCACCGCGTTCCCGAACATCTACTTCAAGCGCAACGACGACGGCTACAAGGCCCTCGGCGCGACCCGGCCGATGATGTCGAACGGCAAGCCGCTGGACCTGGAGGAGGCCGACCCCGACACCGACACCTTCGGCGTCGGCAAGGTCGAGGACTTCACCTGGAAGGGCCTGCTCGACTTCACCACCTGCACCGAGTGCGGGCGCTGCCAGTCGCAGTGCCCGGCCTGGAACACCGAGAAGCCGCTGTCGCCGAAGCTGCTGGTCAACGCCCTGCGCGACCACGCCTACGAGAAGGCCCCCTACCTGCTCGCCGGCGGCAGCCGCGACATGGCGGGCGACGAGGTCGGCATCACCGGCGAGGGCGCCGAGGAGCGGCTCAAGGCCATCCCGGTCGACGCCCTGGAGGCCGCGGGCCGGCCGCTGGTCGGCGGTGAGGACGTCCTCGGCGTCATCGACCCCGACATCCTGTGGTCCTGCACCACCTGCGGCGCGTGCGTCGAGCAGTGCCCGGTCGACATCGAGCACGTCGACCACATCATCGACATGCGCCGCTACCAGGTCCTCATCGAGACCGAGTTCCCCACCGAGCTCAACTCGCTGTTCAAGAACCTGGAGAACAAGGGCAACCCCTGGGGCCAGAACGCCAAGGACCGCCTCGAGTGGACCAAGGGCCTCGACTTCGAGGTTCCGGTCGTCGAGAGCGAGCTGGACGCCGAGACCGAGTACCTGTTCTGGATCGGCTGCGCCGGCGCGTTCGACGACGGCCAGAAGAAGACCGTCCGGGCCACCGCGGAGCTGCTGCACCGCGCCGGGGTGAACTTCGCCGTCCTGGGCTCGGGGGAGACCTGCACCGGTGACCCGGCGCGCCGCTCGGGCAACGAGTTCGTGTTCCAGATGCTCGCCCAGCAGAACGTCGAGACCCTCAACACCGTGTTCGAGGGCCGCGAGGCCGGCACCCGCAAGATCGTCACGACCTGCCCGCACTGCCTCAACACCCTGGGCCGGGAGTACCCCCAGCTCGACGGGCACTACGAGGTCGTGCACCACACCCAGCTGCTCAACAAGCTGGTGCGGGACAAGAAGCTGGTCCCGGTGTCGGCCCCGGCGGGCGAGGAGACCGGCCCGGTCACCTACCACGACCCCTGCTACCTCGGGCGGCACAACGAGGTCTACGAGGAGCCCCGCGCGCTGATCAACGCGACCGGAGCGGCCGGGACGACCACGCTGACCGAGATGCCGCGCCACGGCGACCGGTCGATGTGCTGCGGTGCCGGTGGCGCCCGGATGTGGATGGAGGAGCGCATCGGCAAGCGCATCAACTTCACCCGCGCCGAGGAGGCCGCCGAGACCCTCACGAAGGCCGGTGGCGGCTCGGAGCCGTCCGGCACGCTCGCGGTCGGCTGCCCGTTCTGCCGCACGATGATGACCGACGGCGTGAACCAGACCGCCGGTGAGGCCGTGCAGGTCCAGGACGTCTCGCAGATGCTGCTCACCGCGGTGAAGCGGGGCGACGCCCCTGCCGACACCGCGCCGGAGCCGCAGCCCGAGACCGAGGGCCAGAGCGCGCCGACCACCGACGCCCCGGGGACCGCCACCCCGGCCGCCGAGGTGGCCGACGAGGCCGCGAAGCAGGACCCGACCCCGGCCGGCTCGGACGGCGCGTCGAGCACCGGCACCCCGGCGTCGTCGGGGAACGGCACGGCGAACGGGTCGAGCAACGGGTCGTCGCCGGAGGAGGCGACACCGGAGCGCTCGAACGAGAACTGACCCACCACCGACGACGGCCGGGTACCCCGCAGGGGGTGCCCGGCCGTCGTCGTGTGCGGGTCAGCAGGGAGTGAAGGAGCTGACCTGGAACGTCGCCGGGGTGGTGCGGGTGAGGACGACGCGGCCGAGCTGCGGTGCGGCCGCGCCCCACGCCGAGCCGCAGGCGTCGACGGCGGTGGTGGCGCCGACCGCCACCTCCGGGTCCGGACGCCGGTCCGGGACGGTGACCTGTGCCCCGGCGGGCATCCGCCCGTGCAGGACGGCGACGGCGTCCTCGCAGGCCGCCGCACCGGTCGCGGCGCGGAGCTGGTCGAGCGCGGCGGGTTGGACGAGCCGGCAGACCCGGGCCGGGTTCGGCGAGGCGACCCCGGTGTCCAGCGAGACGAGCGCGAGCTGCGGGCGGGCCACGCCGAGGTCGCTGCGGAACTGCGCGCCGGCCTGCGCGTCGACGCGGGCCTGGTCCTGCCGGATCTCGGCCGAGCGGAACGAGTAGCCGACCCCGGACACCACCAGCAGCACCACGCCGGCGGCGAGCACCGTCCAGCGCGGCAGCAGCAGCGCCCCGGCGACGATCACCCCCACCGACAGGGCCAGCGCCCACGCCCACGGGTTCTCCCGGGTGCCGTTCACCAGGGCCGCGACGAGCACGACCCCGGCGACGTGCGGTGCCCACCCCTGAAGCAGCCGGTCCAGCCGCAGCAGGGCCAGCAGGACCAGGGTGCCGAACCCGAGGCCGACCGGGACCCACCAGCGGCCCGGGTCGTCGAGGAAGGGCAGGAGCAGGACCGCGGCACCCGCGAGACCGAGCGCGGTGGCACCGCGGACGGTGCGGGGGCGCAGGCGGCGCCACGGGGCCCAGGGGTCCCGGTCCTCCGTCCCGCGGTCCGCCCGCGGCGGGTCCGCGGGGGCGGGTGCGACCCGGCGGGTGAGGGCGCGTGAGCCCGGGTCGGGCTCCGGGGGACCACGGGGGACACGACGAGCTCGGTGCCGGGGTCCGGCGGGGTGGCGGGCTCGGAACGGGCCGTGCCCTCACCGGCCGCGTTCTCCCCGGCGCCGCCGGGCGCGGGTGTGCCGGAGGCGGGGGCGCCACGCCCGGCCGGGCCGGGACCGGCGTCGTCGTACCGGGGCGGGGTGGCGCGGCGGACGCCGCGGTCGGGGCGACCACTCCGACGGCGGCCGGTGGCCCACGGGTCCGGGGAGCTGCGGTCGGCGTCCATCACCGCCCAGCGTAGCGGCGGTGCACGCCCCCGCGGGCGCGCTCAGGCGGCGAAGAACGCGTTCATCCCCGGCTCGTCGGACAGGAAGGTCTCGATCTCGACGATCCGGTCGCCCCCGATCCGGCACACGGTGGCGAGGTGCTCGTCGAGCACCCGGTCCCCGCGGCGGGCCGTGTTGTGCAGCCCGAGCGCGACGTGTTCGGCGCTCACCAGGATGTGCTCGAGCGCGAAGTCCACCCCGTAGGACGCGATCAGCGCCGCACGTTCGAGCACCGCGTCGGCGCCGTCGACCCGACCCGAGACCGCGTTGTCGCCCGGCAGGGTCCAGGAGACCTCCGGATCGAGGATCGCCCGCAGCCGGTCGCGGTCCCCGGTGGTGAGGGCGGTGTGGAACTCGGTCGCGATGTGCCGCCGGATGTCCATGACTCCTCCAATAGTTCGACTCTATTCGAACCATAAGAGGGTCGAGCGGTCGCCACCAGATGACGGCCGCCACATCGGTTCGACTGTAGTCGTACTATGGGGCCGTGCAGGAGAACCCGCCCCCGGCCGCCGACGAGCTGCGCATCGAGACCGTGATCGCAGCACTCGACCACCCCGTGCGGATGCGCGTCGTCCGCACACTCGCCGCACTCGGCGAGGACGAGACGCTCACCTGCCAGGAGATCCTGCCGGACATGACCAAGAGCAGCGCGAGTCACCACTGGCGGACGCTGCGGGAGTCGGGCGTGATCGAGCAGCGCCGCGACGGCAGGGTGCTGCGCACCCGGCTGCGGCGCGTCGACCTCGACGCGAGGTTCCCCGGGCTCGTGGCGGCCGTGGTCGCCGGGTGAGTTCAGGCCCGCCGGGTGTCGGTGCGGTGGAAGTTGCGGAACGCGCGCGACGGCGTCGGGCCCCGCTGCCCCTGGTAGCGCGACCCGACGCCCTCGGTGCCGTAGGGCCGTTCGGCCGGGCTGGACAGCCGGAACAGGCACAGCTGCCCGATCTTCATCCCCGGCCACAGCGTGATCGGCAGGTTCGCCACGTTGGACAGCTCGAGCGTGATGTGGCCGGTGAAGCCCGGGTCGATGAACCCGGCCGTGGAGTGGGTCAGCAGACCCAGACGGCCGAGCGAGCTCTTGCCCTCCAGGCGACCGGCCAGGTCGTCGGGCAGCCCGACCCGCTCGAACGTGGAGCCCAGCACGAACTCGCCGGGGTGCAGCACGAACGACTCGCCGTCCGGCGTCTCGACCGGGGTCGTCAGCTCGTCCTGCTGCTGGGAGGGGTCGATGTGGGTGTAGCGCGAGTTCTGGAAGACGCGGAAGTACCGGTCCAGCCGGACGTCGACGCTGGACGGCTGGAGCATCTCGACGTCCCACGGGTCGAGCACGAGCCGGCCGGACTCGATGTCCTTGCGCAGGTCACCGTCGGAGAGCAGCACGCCGACACCCTATCCAGGGCCCGCGGTCACGCCTCGGAGGACTCCTCGGAGTCCGACTCCACCCCGCCGGGGCTGTGCCGGCCGCCGCCGCCGAGGTCGTCGGGCAGCTGCGGCGAGCGGGTCAGCCCGAACATCCAGGCGACGGCCTGCTCGGCGCGGGCGGCCTCGAAGCCGTCCGACGCGGCGGCGCGGCGCCCGTGGTCGCCGTCGAGCACCTGCGCGACGGCGGCGGCCGCGTCGTGCGCGGCGATGCTGCGGATCGAGTCGCCGGGCTGCGGCACGTTCGGCCCGTCGACCAGGACCGCGAGGGTGCCGAGACCGGGTGCGTCGACGACGAGCTCGTGGTCGTCGCTGACCAGGACGGTCGCCGCGGTGAGCACGGCCAGCTGGTCGGGCAGCGCCGGCTCGGCCACGACCGTCACCCGCGGGTGGGTCCCGAGCGACTGCGCCGTCTCCCCGGCGGCGAGCGCACCGAACAGCACGATCTCGATCCTCGGGTACCGCTCCAGCAGGTCCGCGATCCCGCGCAGCACCGGCGACGACGAGGCCCTCGCCAGGTCGACGACGATCAGCCTGCGGTGCTGGTCGTGCACCCGCTCCAGCGCGTCGACACAGCCCTGGTGCTGCGGGCCGGGCAGCGAGTTGATCGTGTCGCCGATCGTCAGCACGTTCGGGCCGAGCGGACTGCCCAGCGCGGAGCCGCTGGTGGTGAGGAACAGCGACGCGAGCTGGCCGATGACCCGCCGGTGCGCCTCCTGCGGGAACGGGCACAGCAGGTCGTCGGTACCCATGCCGGCCTGCATGTGCACGATCGGGATCCGCCGCCAGAACGCGACCGTCGCCGCGACCTCGGCCGCCAGCCCACCACCGTGCACCAGCACCGCGGACGGGTCCTGGTCGACGAGCAGCTGGTCGAGCCGGGTGAACAGCGCCGCGGCGACGTCGGCCATGCCGGGCCCGGTCTCCAGCGGCAGCAGGATCGTGATGTCGGTGGGGACACCGAGGGCCTCGAACGCCTCGTGGACGGACATCGGGTCCGGGCCGGTGGCGACGGTGATCCCACGGATGCGGTCCGCCGCCGCGACGGCACCGGCGACCGGAGCGAGCCGGGCGACCTCGGGACGGCTGCCGGCGATGAGCAGGACGTCGTGCTCGTGGTCGGGGGGGAACCCGGACACGTCGCCCGACGTCGGGTCGAACACCGTCATCGCAGTCGCCTTCCGGCCGAGGTCTGACCGACGGTGACGAGTGTGCGCGGAGCGGGCGGCCGGGTCGAGACACGCGCGCCCGGTGGTCGGATCGTGCGACGACCGGGCAGGGGAGGTCCGTGACAGGTACGCGGATCGTGGTGCTAGGGTGATCTCGCGCCATGCGGATGTAGTTCAATGGTAGAACATCAGCTTCCCAAGCTGAATACGCGGGTTCGATTCCCGTCATCCGCTCAGAACACGAAGGCCCAGGTCAGCGGCAGGTTTCCCGCCGAGCCTGGGCCTTCGTCGTCTCCGGGGAACAGTCTCTCGTGCCATTCCGTGCGACGACGGTCCGTGACCGGTGGCGTGTGGCAGTCGCCGTGCGGCCTCATGATCACCGTTTGTGGAGCGCGGGGGCCGTGGAGTGCACTCCGGACTCCACAACCGGTGATCATGGAGTCAGAGCGCGGGCGGTACGTCCCGGCGGGTGACCCACCAGGTCGCGACCCCGGCCCCGGTGAGCAACGGGACGAGCACCAGCACCGCGGGGCCGGCGAACACCGCGACCACGCCCAGCGCGATCGCCGCGGTCCCCGCGCCGAGGCCGCTGGCCACGGCCAGCGCCGTCGCCCGCTCGCCGACCGGTTCCCCGGCCACCCAGGACAGGGTGCGGGCCACCCCGGCGACGACCACCGCCAGCACGATCCCCACGACCACCGCGGCCGGCGGCAGCGCGGCACCCGCCGCGAGCACGACCGGGATCGCGAGCGCGGTGAGGACGGCGGACAGCAGGGCACGCAGGGAGCGCCGCAGCGGCGGGACGGGGGGTGTCACGTCTCCCCATTGTGCAGGGTCTGACCTGCGGTTTCGATGTAACCTGCGCGACCCTCAGTAGAGCCGGGCCGCGTAGCCGGCACCGTAGTACTCCTCGATCTTCTCCAGTGGCTCGTCGGGACGGGCGAGCCGCTTGGCGAGCTGCGCGGTGGAGGGCAGCGCGTCCGGCTCGGGCCAGCTCGTCGTCACCCACAGCTCGGAGCGCAGGAACGCCTTGGGACAGTGGAAGTAGATCTGGTCGATCGCGACCTCGCAGGCGAGCAGCGGCCGGCGGCCCTTCACGGCGAGCTCGTCGAAGTACGGCGCGTCCCGGACGAGCCGGGCCCGGCCGTTGATGCGCAGCGTGTCGTTGCGGCCCGGCACCAGCAGGATCACGCCGACGTGCGGGTTCTCCAGGACGTTGCGCCAGCCGTCGACGCGGCCGTTGCCGGGACGCTCGGGGATCGCGACCGTGCGGTCGTCGACGACGTGCACGAAACCGGCCGGGTCGCCCTCCGGCGAGACGTCGCAGGTGCCGTCGCGGCCCGACGTCGCCAGCAGCAGGAACCGGGACGCCGCCAGCCAGGCGCGGTGCACGTCCACGAGGTGGTCGCGCTCCTTCGCCAGCGCGGGCGCGATGGGCTGCCCGGTGATCCCCTGCAGCTCGGCGAGGGTACGGATCTCGGTGCCGTGCGCGTCGGAGGTCATGGGCCGACGGTAGGCGCGGACGCGGGCGGGGCCGAGTGGATTCCGGTCACGGGCGTCCGACGACGGGCGGCGTCCACGCCCGCCACGGGAACAGCACGGACACGTCCGGCAGCGGCGTCCGCGGACACGGCCCGTACGGCGCGCTCACCGGTGCACCGTCGATCCCTGCGGGCCGTCGCTCCAGGAGATCTTCTTGGCGAAGCAGTCGTCGGAGCCGAAGCCCTGGGCGTCGCACCAGGCGTTCGCGCCGGCCGCGGCGGTGAAGGGCTGGGCGACGACCACGACCCAGTAGTCGCTGTTGCGGAAGACCGGCCAGTCGCCGGACCAGACCAGCGCGGCGCCCGGGTACTGCGCGGCGAGGCCGCGGTAGTGCTCGAGGATGCCCTGCTCGTCATAGGTGATGCCGCCGTCGCTGGTGCCGGCGCGCTTGGAGGACAGCTGCGGAACCCAGTAGCCGGCCGTCGCGGCGACGCGCGGGCTGTCGGCGGCGGCCTGCTCGGTGAGCGACGTCGTCGGCGACGGGGTGTAGCCCGGCACGTAGGTGGTCGGCGGGATCACGACCGGCGCCGCGGCCGGGGCGACCACCACCGGTACCGGCGCGGCCGCCGGGGTCACAGTGGGCGCGGTGCCGGGGAGCAGGTCGGGGCGCAGGACGAGGAGCGCCGCCCCCACCAGCAGCAGCGTCACCAGCACCAGCGAGGCGACGACCCACGGCGTCCGCGACGGGGCGGGCACCACCGGACCCCACCCGGCCGGGGCGTCCCAGCCCGGCGCGTAGCCGGTCGGCTGCGGACCGGCCCAGGCCGACGGGACCGACGCAGGCGCGGCGGGGCGGTACTGCGCGGCCAACGGGTGCTGCACCGCGGTATGCCCCTGCGGCACCGGGGCCCCGGCGCCGACCTGCACCGCCCCGGTCCGCGGCCGGGGGACGACGGCCTGCGCCCGCGGCCGTCCGCACCCCACGCAGAAGTGCAGCGAGCCCAGCAGCTCCGCCCCGCACCGGCACCGCTCCACCATGACGACCCTCCCCGACGACGGCGGCCGGATCCGTCCGACCGTGTTGCCTGCTCATCGCACGCGACACCCTGTCGTTATCGATGATCTTGGTCCGAACGGCGCACTTCATCTCTTGTGATGACGGGTCGGAACGGAGCAGCCCGCCGGCCCGGCAGGAGGGTGCCCGGGTGCCGTCGTGGGACGAGGGCCATGACCAACACCGTCGAGCGGGGACGCATCGGGCAGCTGCAGGACGGTCCCGTCAGCATCACCTACCAGCCCAGCACGGGCGTCATCCCCGGCTCCCGCCCGGTGGCGGCGAGCGCGAGGGCGGTGTCGTCCCCCCACCCCGCGACGACGTCGGGACCGGCCAGCCGGGTCACCGTCTCCCGCACCACCGCGAGCCCCGACGCGGGCGGGGCCGGTGCGTCCGGCAACGCGACGGTCATGTCCAGGTGGTGCACCACGACCTCGACGACCCAGATGCCGACGAAGTCCCCGACGTCGAGGACGTGCCCCTGGAACTCCAGCCGGTACGGCCCGTCCAGGTCCGCGACGAGCCGGCGCAGGCCGCGCAGCGTCATCGCGACGTGGGCGATCTGCCCGGTCGGGCGGGCGTAGGCGGACGCGACGGCGCGGGCGAATCGCTCGTGCGCCCAGTCCGGCAGCTCGGACCCGGGAAACGCGGTCCAGTAGGTCGCGAAGTCGGCGTCGGCGGGGCGGTCGGTGCGGGCGGGGAACCCGGCGAGCATCTCGACCAGGCCCAGGTGCAGGTGCGCGAGGACGTCCGCGGCGAGCCAGCCGTGACAGCGGCTGCGGGCGTGCAGGTCGGTGTCGTCGACGTGGTCGAGCAACGCGGACAGCCCGTCGAGCGCGTCGAGGACCCCGGGCGCGCCACGTCGAGCGGGTAGACCGTCACAGCAGGTCCGCACCCGACCGCGACGCCGGTTGCTCCCCGGCCGCGGCCATCTCCTCGGCCACCCGCATCAGCTCGGTGTTGACCGGGGTCGCGATCCGGTGCGCCGCGCCCAGGGCCACGATCTCGCCGTTGAGGTAGCGGGCCTCGATGGAGCCGGTCCCGCGCTGCAGGCTCTGCCACGACGAGGAGCCGCGCCGCGCCGCGCCCGCGACCGGCCGCTCGCTGATGGTGCCCTCCCGGCGGACGCGGTCGTCGTCGCCGGTCCGGGCGGTGATCCCGGCCGCGTCCAGGACGGCGCGGCCCTCCGCGGTCACGGCCTCGACGAGGCGGGGAGCGTCCGGGTCGTCGAGCCCGCAGATCGCGTCGACGGCGTTGGCCAGGTTGGTGAGCAGCTTGCCGTACTTCGCGGCCATCACGTCCGGGTCGGCGCGGGAGGAGAACCCGGCCGCGGTGAGGTCGTCGACGATCGCCTCGGTGGTGGCGTCGACACCGGAGGGGAACCGGCCGACGTCGAGCACGCCCGGGACCGGCGACGACGACGCGACGACCACCCCCGGCTCGTAGTGCTCGGCGGGCAGGATCACCAGCATCGCCTGCACCCGGTCGGTGCGGCGCGCGGCGAGCCGCTCGTTGGCGACGCCGTTCTGCGCGCACGCCACGGTGATCCCGGGGGCCGCCTTGAGCAGCGCGGCCAGCGGCGGCGGGGTGTCCTGCGACTTGACGGCGAGGATCGCGACGTCGTCGGGGGTGGGCCGGGCCTCGCCGACCGTGCCGACGGCCTCGACCGGGTGGGTGGTCGACCCGTCCGGGGTGTCGAGGCGCAGCCCGCGTTCGCGGATCGCGTCGAGGTGCGCGCCCCGGGCGACGACCACGACCTCCCGCCCGGCCGCGTGCAGCCGCGCCGCGATCGTCCCGCCGACGGCCCCTGCCCCGATCACCACATAGCGCACGACGACGATGGTGGCTCAGCCGTCGCGACGGCGCACGACCGACGGCGGGGCCTTCCGCCGCCAGGCCTCCTCGACGAGCTCCGCGAGCTGCCCCGCGTCGACCCGGTCGAGGTCGACGAGGATCACGCCGTGGCCGTCGTAGTGCGGGGTCGTGAAGTACGCCGGGTCGCCCGACGCGAGCAGCGCCTCCTTCTCCTCGAGCGAGCACATCAGCACCAGCCCGCCCTCGGCCTCGGTGCGCAGCCGGGCGAAACCCTTGCCACGGACCTTCAGCGACGGCGTCCGGTACCAGGTCGACTCCTCGACCTCCGGCAGCCCGGACCCGATCCGCACCACGTCGTCCCAGCTCGGCATGGGGTCATGGTGCCCGCGGCGGGCGCTGCCCGTCGTGGAGGAATCAGACCAGGTGGGCCGCGAGGAACCGGTCGACGGCGGCGCGGCCGTCGGCCACGTGCGGCTCGACCTTCCACTGCTCGACCAGCTCCGCGCCCGGCGCGAGCCCGGCGAGGCGGCGCGACACGGGCTCCGGGTGGAAGGCGTCGATCCCCATCAGTACCAGCCACGGCGTCGCGACGTGGGCGAGCGCCTCGTCGGGGACGGAGTACAGCATCCCGCCGCCGCCCCACATGTTCGTGCGGAACGCCGCCCAGTCGTCGTCGGGGACCCCGGGGTGGTCGGCCTCGATCCCGGCGCGCCACTCGTCGAACTTCTCCTCGAACAGGTGCTGGTTGTCGGCGCGGCCGATGGGCTGCAGCGCGACCGCGGCCCGGACGCGTTGCGGCGCGGTGACCAGCAGGTTCGCGATGAAGGCGCCGCCGATGCACATGCCGAGCACCGCGCACTCGTCGACGCCGAGGTGGTCGAGCAGGGCGAGCTGGTCGGCGGTATAGGTGTCCCAGCCGTCGCTGCCGTGGACCTCGGCGACCGAGGACCCGGCGTTGCGCTGGTCCATCGCGATGACGCGGTACCGCTGCGCGAGGTGGGTGACCGGGTCCCAGGGGGCGTTGCCCCAGGCCGCGATCGTCGAGTTCATGCCGCCCGGGGCCAGCAGCAGGACCGGGAACCCCGTGCCGTGCTCCTCGTAGTGCAGGGTCACACCGGGGCGCTCGAAGGAGGGCATGGCCCGAAACTAGGCCACCCGCGGGGGAGTCCGCTTCTCCGGACGGCGCCGCGCCAGGATCGAGGTGCCGTAGACGACGAGCGCCAGCCCGAGCAGCAGCAGCCACCACAGACCGGGGCGGACGGTGTCGTCGAGCAGGGTGATGCCGACCAGACCGGGCACGACGACCTGGGTGACCATGTAGAGCGCGGTGACCGTGGAGACGTCGCCGAGCTGCAGCGCGCGGGCGTAGTTGTACAGGCCGGTCAGGGCCATCCCGACCAGGATGTACACGAGCGGCTCGCGCAGCAGGCTCCCCAGGTCCACACCGTCGGAGACGTGCATCGCGCGGATGCAGACCGAGCCGCCGCCCAGCCCGAGCCCGGCGAGCACCGCCGACGGCCACGGCTTGGTCGAGTTCGCGATCGCCAGCGTCACCCCCATGATCGCGACGAGCGCCGCGATCAGGACGGCGACGGTCGTGCCGTGGCCGGTCAGGGCCTGCTTGCGCTCGGTCCCCGCGCTGCCGGCGACGAACGCGAGCCCGAGCATGCTGGCGCCGATGGCGAGCCGGTGCACCGGCCGCAGCCACTCGCCGCGGAAGTAGCGGGCGTACAGGGCGGTCATCGCGATGGCCCCGGCGAGCGTCGCCTGCACCGCGAAGATGGGGATGAACTGCAGCGCGACGACCATGCAGAGCCAGGTGACGATGTCCATCGCGATCCCGCCGAGGAACCGGGGGCGGGCCAGGACGGCGCTGGTGCGCCCGCCCTGGTCGGCCGCGTCGGCCTGGAGGATGGCGGCGACGGTGCTGCAGAGCATCGCGAACACCGCGAAGAGCATGCCGATCAGCACGGGCGGGCCCGGGTCAGGGCACGGGCGGCACGCGGAGTGATCGGCACCGGCCGATTGTGACGTACCGCTACCGGGTGCCGGCCGGGCGGGCGTCCGACGGGGCGGGCCGCTGCTCGGGCAGCGCCGCGGGCATCTCGAAGAAGCCGCTCATCAGCCCGCTGCCGGGCTGCTCGTCACGTGTACCGGCGGCGGCCTGCCAGGGGGACGTGCCGCCCTGGGTCGCCCGGCGCTGCGCCAGCAGGGCCCGCGGGCGCTCGGTGAGGACCAGGATGCCGACCGTCAGGGCCACCCCCACCAGCAGCGGCCCTCCGACCACCAGGATGGGCCAGCCCACCACGACATACGCGAGCACCAACGCACCCGCCGCCATGCCGATGACCGCCCCCGCCAACCGCGTCACCACGCGCCCCTCTCACACCGTGCCCCAACCGTGACGACCAGTGTTTTACCACGTCGGAGGGGGTGGACACGGCCGACGCGACGCGGTGGCGGTCACACCTTCGGGCACGGCCGTATCGCAAGGTGCATGGGGCCGAGCCGGCGTGGGGGCTCCCGTGTCCACGCCGGCCCGGCGGTCCGAATCATCCCGCCCCGGGGCCCGGGCGGGACGGGGTGGGGGTCACTCGGCGCTGTCGTCGCAGCGCAGAGGGTGATCGGCGGTGGATTCCCTGTCCGACAGAATGATCACGCAGCCGCACCCGCGGCCGGGGTGGTCGACGTCGGCGCGGGGGCCGTGGTCGTCGGGTCCGGGACCGGGGTGGTCGGGCCGGTGGCGGGCGGAGTCGTGACCGGCGGGGTGGTGACCGGCGGGTCGGGCGGGCCCTCCGGCGCCTTGCTCGGGCCCGGAGTCGTCGCCGGCGGCGTCGTGACCGGAGGGGTCGACACCACCGGGGCGGGGGGCACGACCGGCGTCGGAGCCGCCGCAGCGGGAGCCGGGGCGACGGCAGCGACCGGAGCGGCAGCACCCGCGGCGGGGCGGGCCGCCGTGCCCCCGGTGGCCGAGCCACCCGAGGCACCGGTGGCGGCGTGTCTCCCGCCCGCGGGGGCACCCGCGGCCGGACCGGCGGCGACGCCGGCGGTCGGGGCGGCCCCCGGGGCGACCGGGGCCGGCGCGACGGCCGGTGAGCTCAGCACGGGGGCCGCGCTCAGCTCACCGATCCCGGGGCTCGTCGTGGGCCAGAACAGCAGCGCACCCGCGATGGCGGCGGCACCGGCGAGACCACCGGCACCCACCACCAGGCGCTGCCGGGTGATCGTGGCGCGACGGGCGGTGGCCGGGGCGTCCCGGGTGACCAGGGTGTCCGGGGCGGGCCGCTCCGGGCGGACGGCGGACGGCGCGGGCGGCTGTCCGGCCCGAGGACCGAGGTCCGTGCGGGGGCGGGGGCGGCGCCGTACGGGGGCGGGGGACCACGGTCAGCGGGCCGGTCGGCGGCTCCGGGTCGAGCAGCCCGACGGCCGTGGCGGCCGGCTGCTCGGTCCGCGGGGTCCGCTCCCGCTCGCCGCGGGTCGGCCACGACGGCGCGATGCGGTCGGTCGTGCCGGTGCGGTCGGTGCGCTCGGTGGCCTCCGGCCCGGGCCGGTCCCACGGGCTGCGCCCGGCCGGGTCGACGGGCTCGCGGGGCGCGGGGACACCGGTCAGCGGTGCCATCCGCACACCGGGCCAGGAGGTCCCGGCCCCCGGTGCGACGGCCAGTGCGGCACCGCGGGCGGCGTCGGCCACCGGGTCCGCGACGACGGCGACCGGGCGGCCCAGTGCCGCCGAGACCGCCTGCACCACGACGGGCATCCGCGCGGCGCCGCCGGCGAGCAGCACCTCGGCGTCGGGGGCGGCGGCGGCGACGTCCTGCACCAGGTCGGCGACCGGCTCGAGCAGCGGGCGGGTGAGCTCGTCGAGGTCGGAGCGGTGGATCCGCACCGCGGTCCGCAGGCCGGGCATCTCCACCCGGACGGTCGCGACGGTGTCCCGGGACAGCAGCTGCTTGGCGGCGCGGCACTCGTCGCGCAGGGCGGTCAGAGCGGCGACGGTCCGCGGGTCGTCGGGGTCGAGCGCGTCGAACGCGGCGGCCGTGGCCGGGGAGGAGGACCGGACGAAGGCGAACACCGCGTCGTCGACGTCGACGCCACCGGTCCGGCAGCTCAGCGTCCGGCCCAAGGCGTCGGGCAGCACCCCGGGTGCGGCCGCGGCCAGCACGGTCGCGGTGGTCCCGTTGCCCCCCAGGTCGACGACGGCGAGCGGCCCCCCGGCCGGCACGACGGCGCGGTGGGCGAGCGCGACGGCCTGCGGCGCGGTCACCAGGGAGACGGTCAGCCCGCGGCGGCGCAGGGCGGCGGCCAGCAGGTCGCGCTTGTGGCGGCCCCAGCCCACCGGGCAGGTGACGCCGATCCGCGACGGCGGGCCGCCGTGCCGGGTGGACACCTCGTCGACCAGGACGCGCACCAGCCGGGCGCACAGGTCCTCGGCCGCGTAGGCGTAGCCGCCCAGCGACAGCGGGGTCGGGTCCCCGACCCGGTCGAGGAAGCCGCGTGCGACGCGGTCCGGCTCGGCCGGGGCCCGGCGACGGGCGGGCTCACCGCACAGCAGGTCACCCCCGGGCGTCGCGACGAGCACGGCCGGGAGCACGTCGCTCCCGTCGCGGCCCCCCAGCCGCACGGGCTCCGCGGCACCGCCCGTGCGCAGCACGGCCGCGGTCACCGAGGTGGCCCCCAGATCGATCCCGAGCAGGTACGACACCACTGCCCCCCCCTCGTCGAACCGGCACGCCGGCGTAGTCCTCTCCGAGACCCATCGACGGGGGCGGCCCCGGTGTTAGCCCGTGCGGCGCAGCAGTTCGAGGTTGGGGACCGATCCCCTAACGGCCCCCCTACGGACCCGGAGCGTTCCCCGATGGCCGGACCCGGCGGCACCCCTAGCTTTCTCGTCATCACCGGCCGACACCGCGACCGGTACCCACCTGACAGCCCCGGAGGCAACCATGGCCGGCCGCGATCTCTCACTCGTCGAGTTCGTCAAGATCATCCTCGGGCTCGGCCCGGACAAGGACGAGAACATCGAACTGCGCGACTGGTTCCTGAAGGACCCCGACGCCGCGCTCGAGTACCACGGTCTCGGCAACCTGACCGCCGAGGACGTCCGCGACGCCGCCGTCCTGCTCCAGGACAACGACACCGTGTCGTTCGACCGCAGCTACGACACCGGCTTCGACTGGGACCACGGCAACGCCGGCTGGGCCTGGAAGGCCGGCTCCGAGGGCCACCACGAGGGCGGCCACAAGCACGGCGCGGAGCACGAGAAGGTCCACGTCAAGGACAACTTCTACGAGTACCACGTCAACGACCGGGACACCGTCGTCGACAACTCGATCAACCAGAACGTCGACACCGACGGCGGCGACTTCCGCCAGACGATCGAGACCAACTCGGTGACCGCCTCCGGCGACGGCGCCGTGGCCGCCGGCCGCGACATCGAGGATTCGACCATCACCACCGGCAACGGCAACGCGGTGGGCGACGGCAACGCCGTGGTCAACGGTGACGACAACCAGGTCGCCTTCGGCGACGGCTCCTCGGCCGACTCCTACGGCGACATCACCGCCGACGACGGCGGCGCCGTCGCCATCGGCGGCGGCAACGCCACCGGCGACAACTCGGTGAACGGCTCCTTCAACGAGGAGACCACCACGACCACGACGACGAACGAGACCAGCTTCGAGGACTCGTTCAACACCACCATCGACGACTCGGTGGAGAACACCACCACCGACAGCGGCAACACGAACATCGGCAACGGCCTCGAGGCGAACGTCGACCTCGACATCGCCTGATCCGACTCCCGTCGTCGACCGAGCGGGCCGGACACCGGCTCCGGCCCGCTCACCCCGCCACCACCGTCTTCCGTCGCCCGCCCGAGCGCGACGGCACCCCCTGAGGAGAACGCCATGTCCGCCGAGAAGACCCTGATCCAGTTCATCCTGGACCTGCTGAAGGACCCGAAGCTCCTGGCCGAGTTCAAGGACGACCCCCAGGGCCTGCTCGCCCAGTGCGGCCTGTCCGACGTCTCCGTCGAGGACGTCCGCGACGCGATCGTCCTGGCCCAGGACAACGACGAGGTCTCCTTCGACCGCGACTACAACACCGGCGGCGGCCACGGCGGCGGCCACCACCACACCCCGCCGCCGCCGCCCGTGCACCACGGCGAGGACCCGGTCAAGTACATCGACAAGTACGTGACCAACAACCACTACACCTACAACGTCGACGACCGCGACACCATCGTCGACAACTCGATCAACCAGAACATCGACACCGGCGGCGGCGACTTCCGCCAGGACATCGACACCAACTCCGTCGTCGCGTCCGGCGACGGTGCGGTGGCTGCCGGCGACGACATCCGCGACTCGACCATCACCACCGGTGACGGCAACGCGGTGGGCGACGGCAACGCCGTGGTCAACGGTGACGACAACCAGGTCGCCTTCGGCGACGGCTCCTCGGCCGACTCCTACGGCGACATCACCGCCGACGACGGCGGCGCCGTCGCCATCGGCGGCGGCAACGCCACCGGTGACGACTCGGTGAACGACTCCTACAACTCGTCGGAGACCACCACCACCGAGGAGACCACCACGTCGTTCGAGGACTCGTTCAACACCGACGTCGACAGCTCGACCTCGACCGTCACCGAGGACAGCGGCAACGTCAACGTGCTCAACGACGCCGACCTCGACGTCAACGCCTCGCTGCTCTGATCCTCGACACCCTGACGAGAAATCGTCCCTGCTCCGCCCGCGAGCAGTAGGATCGACTGCACGGCCCATCGGCCCCGGCCACCCTCACGTGGGTGACCGGGGCCGATGACGTTGGTGTATCCATGACAGCGACGCGACGAGCGGTGACCGCACCGCTCCGGAGCGATGGGGGGCGCAACGCACGTGGCGGTACCGGAGGCGGTCGCGCTGGTCGACCTCGCCCTCAAGGCGGTCACGGCCTACGACCGCCCCGACCTCGCTCCCCGGCTGCGCCAGACCAGGACCAGGCTGTCGGACCCGGTGGTCCGGGTCCTCGTGGTGGGCGAGTTCAAGCAGGGCAAGAGCCAGCTCGTGAACGCCCTCGTGAACGCCGCCGTCTGTCCCGTCGACGACGACATCGCCACCGCCGTGCCGACCCTCGTCCGCTTCGGCGAGGAGACGTCGGTGACGCTGGTCCGTGAGATCGCCGGTACCGACGGGGCCGTGGCCGAGAAGGCCGAGCGGACGGTCGTCGGGTTGGACGAGCTCGCGGACCACGTGTCCGAGGGCGGCAACCCGGGCAACCGCGCCGGCCTGACCCGCGCCGAGGTAACGCTACCCCGCAAGCTCCTGCAGAGCGGACTCGCACTCGTGGACACCCCCGGGGTCGGTGGCCTCGGGTCGGCCCACGGCGCGGCCACGATGTCGGCCCTGCCCACAGCGGACGCCGTGCTGCTGGTCTCCGACGCCAGCCAGGAGTACACAGCTCCGGAGCTGGAGTTCCTGCAGGCGGCGCGCAAGCTGTGCCCCAACGTCGCCTGCGTCGTCACCAAGACCGACCTCTACCCGCACTGGCGCCGCATCGTGGAGCTGGACGAGGGTCACCTGCGGACCGCCGGGATCGACGCCCGGCTGCTGCCGGTCTCCTCCGCACTGCGGCTGCACGCGGCCCGTACCCAGGACCTCGACCTCATCGCGGAGTCCGGCTTCCAGGCGCTCACCAGCTTCCTGCTGCGCAAGGTCGTCTCCGCCGCCGACGACCTGGACCGCCGTTCGACAAGCCAGGACGTTCTGGTCACCTGCCAGGCGCTGGAGTCGACGATGCGTGCCGAGCTCATGTCGCAGAACGACCCGGAGAAGGCCGGGCAGCTCGCCCGTGAGCTGGAGTCGGCCCGGTCGCGCGTCGACGGGCTGCGACAGCGGTCCGCACGCTGGCAGACCACGCTGAACGACGGCGTCGCCGACCTCATCGCCGACATCGACTACGACCTGCGCGACCGGCTGCGGGCGGTCTCCCGCGACGCCGAGCAGCTGCTCGAGGACGCCGACCCGGCCGACATCTGGGAACAGTTCGCCGAGTGGTTCCACAAGCAGGTCGCCCACGCCGTCGCGCAGAACTTCGTGTGGACCACCGAGCGGGCCCGCTGGCTGGCCGAGCAGGTCGCCGACCACTTCGCGGAGGCCGTCGACGTCACGCTGCCCGAACTCCGCGTGGCCGGCGGGTCGGTGGCCGGCCTGGTGGACCCGCTGGACATGCCCGCGGACGAGAAGTTCGGCGTCGGCCAGAAGCTCTTCGTCGGCGCCCGCGGTGGCTACGGCGGCATGCTGATGCTCGGCCTGGCCTCGACCGTCGCCGGGTTCGCTCTGCTCAATCCGGTCTCGGTCGGCGCGGGACTGCTGTTCGGTGCCAAGACCGTGCGCGACGAGAAGAAGCGCATGAAGCAGCGTCGCCAGGCCGAGTCGAAGAACGCGGTGCGCCGCCACATCGACGAGGTCACCTTCCAGGTCGGCAAGGACTCGCGGGACAACCTGCGCCGGATCCAGCGCGACCTGCGCGACCACTTCACCACCGTCGCCGACGAGCTGTCCGACGCGTTGAAGGAGTCGGTCTCGGCCGCCCAGACCGCGCTGAAGGACGACGCGTCGCGGCAGAAGCGCGTCGCGGACCTGGAGGCCGAGCTGAAGCGGGTGTCCGGCCTCGCCGAGCGGGCCCGCGAGCTGGCCGCGGCGGCCGGGGCGGAGGCGTCCGCGTGAGCGCGCTGACCGACCAGACCCGTGCGCTGCTGCGCCGCACCCTGGACGCCTACGGGGACTCGCCGCAGGCCGCCGGGTGGCTGCGCCACCACCTGGAGCGGTTCGACGAGCCGCTGCGCGTCGCGATCGCCGGCAAGGTCAAGGCCGGCAAGTCCACGCTGCTCAACGCCCTGGTCGGCGAGCGGATCGCCCCCACCGACGCAGGCGAGTGCACCCGCATCGTCACCTGGTACGCCGACGCGCCCGCCCCGGGCGTGCGGATGCACCTGCGCTCCGGTGCGGACCGCGCCCTCACCCTGGCCCGGCGCGACGGCGCGCTGCAGATCGACCTGCAGGGCACCCGGGTGGAGGACGTCGACCGGCTGCACGTCGACTGGCCGTCGCAGCACCTGCGGCGCACCAATCTCATCGACACCCCCGGCATCGGGTCGCTGACCGCCGATGCGGCCGGCCGGGCCGGGGAGTTCCTGACGCCGGAGGACATGCCGTCGCCCGCCGACGCCGTCGTCTACCTGATGCGTCACCTGCACGCCGGTGACGTGCGGTTCCTGGAGGCCTTCCACGACCGCGGCGTCGCCCGCGCGACCCCGGTGAACACCATCGCGGTGCTGTCACGCGCCGACGAGATCGGCGTCGGCCGGCTCGACGCACTGATCTCCGCGCGCCGGATCGCCCGGCGCTACCGCGGCGACGACAAGCTGCGGGGGCTGTGCCAGTCCGTCGTCGCCGTCGCCGGACTGCTCGCCGAGACCGCCCGCACCATGCGGCAGGACGAGTACGTCGCGCTCACCGAGCTGGCCGCACTCCCGCGGGGCGACGTCGAGGCGCTGCTGCTCTCGGCCGACCGCTTCGGGCGCACCGACCTCGACCGGCCCGACGCCGCCACCCGGATCGCGCTGCTGGAGCGGTTCGGCCTGTTCGGTGTCCGGCTCGGGACGACGCTGATCCGCCAGGGCGTGAAGGACCCGACCGCGCTGGCCGACGACCTGGTGCGCCGCTCCGGTCTCGACGAGCTGCGCTCGGTGCTCGACACTCAGTTCTCCGAACGCCGCGACCTGCTCAAGGCCCGCTCCGCACTGCTCGCCGTCGACCTCGTCCTGACCCGCGAGCCCCGCCCGGCGACAGCCGCGCTGCGTGCCGAGGTGGAGCGGATCCTGGCCGGGGCGCACGAGTTCGTCGAGCTGCGGGCGCTGGCCGACCTGCGCGCCGGCAAGATCGTGTTCCCGCCCGAGGCGCTCGCCGACGCCGAACGGCTGCTCGGCGGCGAGGGCGGCTCGGCTGCGGCCCGGCTCGGGCTCGACGGTGCCGCGGGTCCGCGCGAGGTCCGCGACGCCGCCTCCGAGGCGCTGCGCCGCTGGAGGCGGCGGGCGGAGAGCCCGCTGACCGGGCGGGCGTCGGCAGAGGCCGCGCGGATCGTGGTGCGGTCCTGCGAGGGGCTGCTCGCCGAGGCGTCCCGCACGCACGCGCACCACTGAGGGATCAGGGCCGAGGGATCAGGGCGTCGCGTCGAGGGCGTGCAGCGCCGCGACCAGCGGGGCCAGCTCGGGGCGCGTCGCCGCGTCGGCCAGCGCCTGCTCCAACGCCCGGTCGTGGCCCGGACGGGCGCTCTCCAGGAGCCGGCGTCCCTGCTCGGTGAGCTCGGTGTAGATCCCGCGGCGGTCGGTGGGGCACAGGTACCGCTGCAGCAGCCCCCGGTCCTCCAGCCTGCCGACCAGCCGGGTCGTCGCCGACTGGCTGAGCACGACCACCGACGAGAGCTGGGCCATCCGCAGGTGGAAGCCGTCCTGGCGGGCCAGCGCGTCGAGCACGGTGTACTCCACCACCGACAGCCCGTAGGAGCGCTGCAACGCCCGCTCCAGGTCGTCCTCCAGCCGGGCGTGCAGGGCGGCCAGGGTGCGCCACCCCCGCGCCCGCGTCTCGACCGCGTCGTCGTCGAGCGACATGGTGTGCCTCCCCTTCGGCCCGGGTCACGGTGCTACGTTGTCGGCGTCGGCAATAACCAGCGTGTGCAACTACCGGCGTGCGCCGACTGTTGCACGTGCCGACACCACGATACGAGACGGCCACCCCGACTCCTGGAAAGAGACAGCCATGCACCTCGACCTCACCGGCCGGACCGCCCTCGTCACCGGCTCCACCCAGGGCATCGGACTCGCCATCGCCGTCGACCTCGCCCGCGCGGGCGCCCGGGTCGCGGTCAACGGCCGGACCGCGGAACGGGTCGACGCGGCCGTCGCCCGGGTGCGCGACGAGTCCGGCGGAGAGGTCGTCGGCGTGGCGGCCGACGTCACCACCGACGACGGCACCGCGACCCTGGCGGCGGAGCTGCCCGGGGTCGACGTCCTGGTCAACAACCTGGGCGTCTTCGGTGCCCAGGAGGCCCTCACCATCACCGACGACGACTGGCGCCGCTACTTCGAGGTCAACGTCCTGACCGCGGCCCGCCTCATCCGGACCTACCTGCCCGGCATGCGCGACCGCGGCTGGGGCCGCATCCAGAACATTGCCAGCGACTCCGCGGTCGTCATCCCGGCCGAGATGATCCACTACGGCGTGTCCAAGACGGCGCTGCTCGCGCTGTCCCGCGGGTTCGCCAAGGAGGCGGCCGGCAGCGGGGTCACCGTCAACTCGGTGATCGCCGGGCCGACGCACACCGCGGGCGTCGAGGACTTCGTGTACCAGCTGGTGGACCCGGCCCTGCCCTGGGACGAGGCGCAGCGCGAGTTCATGCGCGCCCACCGGCCCCAGTCGCTGATCCAGCGGCTGATCGAGCCCGAGGAGATCGCCCACATGGTGACCTACCTGGCGTCGCCGCTGGCCTCGGCCACGACCGGGGCCGCGGTCCGCGTGGACGGCGGCTACGTCGACTCGATCCTGCCCTGACCGGGCGGGTCAGCCGCGGTCGCCCAGGATCCGGCGGAGCTCGTCGAGCAGCTCGCTGCGGCCGCCCACGCCGAGACGCTGGCGCATCCGGGCCACGTGGTGCTCGACGGTCTTCGCCGAGATGAACAGCGCCTCACCGATCTCGCGCTGGGTGCGCCCCTGCACGACGAGCTCGGCGACCTCCAGCTCGCGCTCGGACAGCAGACCCGACCCGGACGGTTCCGGGGCGGCCTCGACGGGCGCCGGGGCCGCGACGGCGGGCTCCTCCGCGACCGGGCCGGGCTCCTCCGCGGGGGGCGGGACGGTCCCCTGGCGCAGGTCCGTCCCCGCCGCCTGCAGCGCCCGCGCGCAGGCCAGCAGGGCCGACACCGCGCGCCGGTCCCCGGTCCGCAGTGCCGCCTGCCCGGCGAGGCGGCCGCCGTCGAAGGACAGGCCGACGGCGTGCAGCCCGCGGGCGGCGGCCTCGACCTCGGCCGCGTCGACCCGGTCCTCCAGCACGCCCACCCAGTGCGGGGCCGCCGTCGCCATGGCGTGGGCGAAGCGGCTGCCGCAGGCGGCGCTCTGCAGCTCGTCGGAGCGGGCGCGGGCGGCCTCGACGTCGTCGGTGAGCACCGCGGCCTGCAGCCGCGCCCAGTGCAGCGGGGCGGCCCACAGCGCGGGGCGGCCGAGCCGGTCGAGCAGCGCGTCGGCCTCGGCGAGGTGCGGGGCCACCCAGCTCTCCTCCCGCAGCCGCGACGCCGCGGTCACCAGCTCCCCGAGCGGCTGCAGCACGTAGAGGTCGACCGGGTGGCGGACGATCGCCTGCCGGGCCCGGGTCCAGGACCGCATCAGCGCACCGAGGTCGGACTGGCGGCGGGCGATCGCGACCTGCAGCGCGGCGGCGAGGAACTCGTCACGCGGTTCGAGGGGGTCGTCGCCCGCGTCGACGGCGGCGAGCCGCTCCGACGCCGGGCCGGTCGCGCCGCGCAGCAGCGCGATCCAGCCGAGCAGCAGCCGGTGCCGGGCCCGGGCGGGCGCCCCGCCGAGCCCGGTCCGCAGGGCGCGGTCCAGCACGGACGCGGCGACGTCGAACTCCCCGGTGTGCACGGCCACCAGCGCGGCCAGCGCGGCCGGGGTGTCGGGCAGCAGCGCGGCGCCGTGCGCGGTCTCCAGCAGACCGGCGGCGCGGGCCAGGCCGGACAGCGCGGCGGTCGGGGAGCCCTCGACCGAGTCGAGCATGCCGCGGGCGGTGAGGTCGTCGGCGCCGTCGACGAGGGTGGGCGCGCGGCCGACGACGAACCCGGAGCCGTCGACCCCGACGACGGCGCGGGCCTCCTCCAGCGCCCCGGTCCCGATCAGCACGGGCACGGCCGCCGCGGGCGGGCGCTCCCCGGACACCGCCGCGGTCCACCGGTACAGCTCGGCGCTGCGTGCCAGCAGCCCCCGCCGGGCGAGGACGGCGGCCGCGACCGACCCGGCGCGGACGGCGTCGGTGGCCTCGACGGCGTCGGTCGCGGACAGCACCGAGTCCGCGTGCCCGAGCGCACCGTCGAGGTCCCCGGCGACCAGGTGGGCCTGCGCGCGGTGCGCGGCGACGGTCAGCGGGGGCGCCCCCGCGGCGACGGCCTCGGCGTAGAACCGGACCGCGTCCGGGCTCTCCGCGCGGGCCGCCTCGGCCGCGGCGGCCCGGAACACCGCGGCGGCGCGCTCCCCGGTGGCCCCTGACCCGCGCAGGGTGCGGGCGACGGCGAGCACGCTCCCGCCACGGTCGAGCTCGATCTCGGCGAGGTGGCGGCGCAGCTCGGCCCGCCGGGCCGGCGCGACCCGGGTGCGGACCGCCTCGGCGACCAGCGGCACGACCCGCCCGTCGGGGGTGCAGAGCCCGGCGGCGACGGCCCGGCCGGACAGCTCGTCGAGCTCGGCGATCTCGGCGCCGACGCCGATGCCGGCCGCGTCGGAGATCCCGAGCAGCGGGACGAGCACCTCGCCGTCGACGGGGGCGCCGAGCGCGAGCACGGTGACCAGCTCGACCACCCGCGGGTCCTCGGCGTCGACGGCGTAGCCGATCTGCTCGGCGAGCTGCGGCGGCACCGGACCGCCGACCCGTCCGTGGGCGAGCAGCCGGTCGACCAGCACCGGGGCCCCGGCGGTGCGCTCCGCCACGACCCGGACGGCCTCGTCGGAGATCCGGACCCCGGCGACGCGGGCGGCCCGGGCGGCGATCCCGGCGGCGTCGAGCGCGCCCAGGACCAGCGGCGGCGCGGCGGCGGCCAGCGTCGCGCCGAGCCGGGCCAGCGCACGGCTGCGCGGCCACGGACGGAACGCGACGACCAGCCGGGCGCCCGGACGGCCCGCGCGCCCGCGCAGGTCGGCGAGCTCGTCGTCGCCGAGCTCGTGGGCGTCGTCGACGACCGTCACGTCCTGCCCGGCGCCGGCCTCGGTCCACACCCGGACCAGCTCGCGCAGCACGGTCGACTTGCCCGCACCGGCGGGGCCGGTGACGGCCACCAGGCGCGGTGCGTCCGGCTCCTCGGCGACGGCCCGGACCAGCGCGACCGCGGCGGGGGCCCCGGCGAGCGGGCCGGTCGACGCGGCGGGCGTGGGGGACGTCGTCGGTGCCGCCATCCTCGTCCGCCCCTCCCGTCGCCCGATCGGGTCGCCCGATCGGGGACGGCCGAGGCTATCGGGTGCGGTGTCCGGTTCCCGCGCCGGACCCGGCAGGATCACCGGAGTGCGTGACCACGTGTGGGCGATCGTGCTGGCGGGCGGCCGGGGGCTCCGTTACGGCCGGCTGAAGCAGCTCGACGAGCTGGCCGGGTCCCGGCTGGTCGACCACACCGTCGCCGCCGCCCGGCGCACCTGTGACCGGGTCGCACTGGTGCTGCCGCCCGGGGTGGACTGGGACGGCGAGCCGGTCGACGCGCTCGCCGTCGGCGGGGACCACCAGTCGGAGTCCCTGCGGGCCGGGCTGGCCGTCGTGCCCGCCGAGGCGGGGGTCCTGGTTCTCGCCGACCCGGCGCACCCGCTCGCCGCCGACCGGATCTTCACCGAGGTGGTCGAGGCCGTGCGGGCGGGCGCCGACGGGGCGGTGCCGGTGGTCCCGCTGCTGGAGGTGGTGCAGCGGGTGCGCGACGGCATCGTCGTCGACACCCTCCCCAAGCAGGACGCGGTCCTCACGCAGTCGCCGCAGGCGTTCCGCGCGGACGTCCTGCGTGCCGCGCACGCCGACGCGCCCCGGCCGGTGGAGAACTCCGGGATGCTCGCCGCGCTCGGCCACCGCGTGGTGACGGTGCCGGGGGACCCGGCGAACCTGCACGTCGCGAGCCCGGAGGACCTGGCCGTCGTCCGGCGCCTGGCTACACCGCCAGCAACTCGGTGGAGGTGAGCCCCAGCTCGTCGAGCGTGGCGCGGACCTCGCCGGTGTAGACCGGGTTCATCAGCAGCACCGACCGCGGGGGCGAGTCCAGCAGGTCCTTCGGGGCGCGGATCGGCAGCCCGAGCCCGCCCATGAAACGCCCCTGCAGGCCGGGGTTGATGTCGACGACCGCGCCGACCGCGCCGGTCCCCTCCGCACCGCCCTCGACGACGTTGAGGAAGGTCAGCCCCTTCGCCCCGCCGCCCCAGACGACCACCTCGTCGCCGGTCGCGGCCCGGCCGCCGAGCCACTCCCGCCAGCGTCCGACCTGGTCCGACACCCGGGTCGCGAAGTCCCGGCACGCGCTGCGCAGCGCCTCGCGCAGGTGCGGCTCCAGCTCGGGCGCGCCCGGCGTCCCGTCCGGACCCGCCTCGGCGACGACGTACTGGTCGGCGTAGGTCAGCCGCACCCGCGGGTCGGAGAAGCCGACCCCGGTCAGGAACGTCCGCATGGTCGCCGGGGTGAAGTAGGAGCAGTGCTCGTACTGCAGGTCCCAGAAGGCGCCCTCGTCGAGGATCCGGCCCAGGTCGGGCACCTCGGCGAGCAGCGCCCGGCCGCCGCCGCGACGCAGCCCGGCGTACAGCTCCGCGCCGAAGACGGCGAGGTCGGGGATGTGCTCCAGGGTGTGCCGGCAGACCAGGGCGGCGGTGTCCGGCTCGACCTGGTCACGGGCGAACTCCGCGGGGACGGCGGTGAGCCGGTCCGCCAGCTCCGGGCGGACCCGCTGCGGCACGAAGTGCGGGTCGATCCCGGTCACCCGGCCGACGCCGGCGCCGAGCAGCTCGGCGGCGAAGTCACCGGACCCGCACCCCACCTCGACGACGTGCCGCCCGGCCAGCCCGAACCGCGCCACCCAGTCCGCGGTGACCTCCGCGGCGTAGGCGGCGAAGCGGGGGGAGTGGTGCTGGGACTCCTCGTGGTCGCCGGTGTAGTCGAGCAGCCCCGGGTCGAAGTCGCGGTTGAACACCAGCCCGCAGCGCTCGCACAGCACGAGCACCTGGTCACCGGTGGCCACGGAACGCGCCGAGACCGGGTCGGGAAGCACCGCGGTGCCGTGCACCGGCAGCCCGGTCGCGGAGAAGAACGGGTCGCTCGCGGGCGCGTCGCACGCGGGGCAGCGGTTCAGCACCGGGCGAGACTAGCGGCAGGCCGTCACCCGTCCGTGCGCGCGCTCCGCCCGGGACCGGGACCTCAGCGGTTCAGCACGCCCTGCGGGTCCTGCGCGTCCGGGACGGCGCTGCCGGAGGTCCCGAGCAGCTTCTGCCACTGCGGGTGGTCGACGACGTCGGGCACGCTCTCCACCCGTCGTGCCGCCGCGAGCACCTCGACGGCACGGGCGGCGTCGTCCTCGGTCCCCGCGCGCACCGTGCGGGCCAGCTCCGGCCAGGTCTCCCCGCCGAGCAGGCCGTTGACGTCGTCGGCGCGGTGCGCGCGCTGGAACTCGCTCACCGCGGCCGCGGTGCGGTCGTCGAACCGGCCGTCGGGCTTCCCGGTCAGCGACCCGGCGTCGCGCAGCAGGTACTGGGCCGCCTCGACCATCGGGCCGCGATCGCCGGTGCGCAGCAGCGGCCAGCTCGCCTTGGTCGACTCGGTGCGCGAGAGCCGCCTGCCCAGCAGCCCCGCCACCTCGCGGCGCAGCCGGGGCAGCGCGGCGTAGAGACGGTCACCCGGGCAGAGGGTGTTGCGGTAGTCGCGGTGGCCGTAGAGCTCGGTCGGGGCGATGCCGTAGCGCAGGCAGATGTAGGCGCAGGTGACGCGCAGCGAGTTCCACAGCGCCGGGGTCGGGTCGACCCCCATGTAGGTGCCCTCGTTCTCGATGCCGATCGCGATGACGTTCTGACCGGGCGAGTGCGCCCCCTCGACGACGCGGCGGCCCCCGTTGAGCTCGCCGAGGCTCCAGAGCCTGCCCTCCATCACGTGCCCGCCGCGCGAGATCGTGAAGTGCTGCCCCGAGTCGAGCCAGCCGTTGCGGTCCATGTGGTAGTTCTGGATCGCCCTGGCCATCCGGTGCGCGGCGCCGACGCTGTAGTCGTTCGTGTTCGCCCCGGCCGTGTGGTGCACCAGGATCCGGATCGGGCGCCGGTCCCAGATCTTCGGCGGGAACTTCGGCTTGCGCGCGCCCCACTCGAAGCAGCGCGCGATGTAGGGGACCGGCACGCCCTCGGCCAGCGGACCGGCACCGGCCGGGCCGGGCATGCCGTCCGGCCCCGGGACGGCCGACGGGCCGGGCACCGGATCCGTGGCGGGCGGAGCGGGGTCGGTGGTCGGCGGCGGTCCGGCGAACGCCCGGCCGGGCAGGACCAGGCCCGCGCCGGCGACCGCACCCCCGACCAGCAGCCCGCGGCGGCTCCAGCTCTGTCCCGGCTCGCCCATCGCTGCTGCCCCCTTCGGCGGCACCGCCGGCACGGCACCGCCTCCGTCACACACGCCACATCCGTCCCGTGCGACTCCGCATTCTCTCGGTTCACGGGAAGAGGACGGTGCGGGCGCGCCGGTCGAGCGCGTCACACGGGTGGGCGGTCCCTGACAACGCAGCTGCACCTTGCTCTTGTTACCGGTCGGTAATACTCTGGAGTCAGTTACCGGCCGGTAAGTCGATCGGCCCTGGCACGAACGGCGGTGAAGGACGGATGGGCCACTACAAGAGCAACGTGCGCGACCTCGAGTTCAACCTCTTCGAGGTGTTCGAGGTACAGGACCACCTCGGAACGGGACCCTTCGAGGACGTCGACGTCGACACGGCCAAGGGCGTGCTGTCGGAGCTGTCGACCGTCTGCACCGGCCCGCTCGCCGAGCACTACGCCACGATCGACCGCAACCCGCCGGTCTTCCACCCCGAGGACCACACGGTCACCACCCCGCAGGAGCTCAAGGACGCCTACAAGGTCCTCTGGGACGGCGAATGGTGGCGCCTCGGCCTGCCGAACGAGCTGGGCGGCATGGGCATCCCGCCGTCCGTGCAGTGGGCCGCCGCCGAGCTGATGTGCGGCTCCAACCCGGCCATCTTCATGTACATGGCCGGCCCGAACTTCGCCTCGATCCTCCACGCGAACGGCAACGAGGAGCAGAAGCGCTGGGCCCAGCTGATGATCGACCGCGGCTGGGGCGCCACCATGGTGCTGACCGAGCCGGACGCGGGCTCCGACGTCGGCGCCGGCCGCACCAAGGCGATCCAGCAGGACGACGGCACCTGGCACATCGAGGGCGTGAAGCGCTTCATCACCTCGGCGGAGCAGGACTTCACCGAGAACATCATGCACCTGGTGCTGGCCCGCCCCGAGGGCGGAAAGCCGGGCACCAAGGGCCTGTCGCTGTTCCTGGTGCCGAAGTTCCACTTCGACAGCGGGACCGGCGAGCCGGGCGAGCGCAACGGCGCCTTCGTGACCAACGTCGAGCACAAGATGGGCCTCAAGGCCTCCACGACCTGCGAGCTGACCTTCGGGGCGCACGGCACCCCGGCCGTCGGCTGGCTGCTCGGCGACGTGCACGACGGCATCGCCCAGATGTTCCAGGTCATCGAGTACGCCCGGATGATGGTCGGCACCAAGGCCATCGGCACCCTGTCGACCGGCTACCTGAACGCGCTCGAGTTCGCCAAGGAGCGCGTCCAGGGCGCGGACCTGACGAAGATGACCGACAAGACCGCGCCGCGCGTCACGATCACCCACCACCCGGATGTGCGCCGCAGCCTGATGCTGCAGAAGGCGTACGCCGAGGGCATGCGCGCCGTCTACATCTACACCGCGACCTTCCAGGACAGGGTGCGCCTCGGCGACGAGGGCAGCGGGATCAGCACCGAGCTCGCGGAGAAGGTCAACGACCTGCTGCTGCCGATCGTGAAGGGCGTCGGCTCCGAGCGCGCCACCGAGCAGCTCGTGCAGTCGCTGCAGACCCTGGGCGGGTCGGGCTTCCTGCAGGACTACCCGATCGAGCAGTACATCCGGGACGCCAAGATCGACTCCCTCTACGAGGGCACCACCGCGATCCAGTCCCAGGACTTCCTGTTCCGCAAGATCGTCCGGGACAACGGCCAGGCGCTCGCGCACGTCGCGGGCGAGGTCCAGGCGTTCATCGACTCCGACGCGGGCAACGGCCGGCTCAAGGAGGAGCGCGAACTCCTGCGCACCGCGCTGACCGACGTGCAGGGGATGCTCGGCACGCTGACCGGCTACCTCTACGGCTCCACCAAGGACGTCACGGAGCTGTACAAGGTCGGCCAGCACACCGTGCGGCTACTGATGGCGGTCGGCGACCTGCTCGTCGGCTGGCTGCTGCTGCGCCAGGCCACCGTCGCGCTCGCCGCACTGGGCACCGACGGCGTCTCCGCGAAGGACCGGGCCTTCTACGAGGGCAAGGTCGGCGTCGCGACCTTCTTCGCGAAGTCCGTGCTGCCCCGCCTGACCTCGGACAAGGCGATCATCGCGAACGCCGACAACGAGCTCATGGAGCTCGACGAGGCCTCGTTCTGATCCGGCCCCGATGACGAAGGGCCCCGGGCGCGGACTCCCCGCCCGGGGCCCTTCCTCGTCGCGCCCCTACTGCGCGATGTAGCTCTCCAGCTGCTCGCGCTCCTGCTCCAGCATGTCCATCCGGGCCTTGACCAGGTCGCCGATGGACACGATCCCGGCCAGCGCCCCGTCGACGATCACCGGCAGGTGCCGCACCCGGCGGTCGGTCATGACCCGGGCGAGGTCGCCGACGCCGTCGTCGGGCGAGCAGGTGACCACCTCGGTGGTCATCACCTCGGCCACCCGCGCGTCGAGCAGCGCGGCACCGTGGCTGTGCAGCCGGCGCACCACGTCCCGCTCGGAGACGATGCCGACCAGCCGGTTCCCGTCGACGACGGGCAGTGCGCCGAGGTTCCGCTCGGCGATCGCGCGCAGCACCTCGCCCATCGAGTCCTCCGGCGCCACGGTGCTGACCGCGCTGCCCTTGCTCCTCAGAACGTCCGCGATGCGCATGGGGTACCCCGATCCCTCGCTGTCCGACGGCTGGAGGGATCAGGGTACGAATGTGACCTGGCTCTCGTCATCCCCCGACGGGGACGATCACCGGATCAGCCGCCGCACTGCACGATCGGCTGAGGGTTGTACTTGACCGTCCGCGTCTTGCTGGTCGTCTCCCCGGTCTGCACATTGCGCATGGTCCGGGTGTCGGTCGCGGTGAAGCCGGGCGAGCCCTTGCTGGCGCTGCACGGCTGGCCGGCCGGGATGTTGACGACCTGCGGCTGGGTCGGGTTCGTCCGCGGCCCGGTCGCCGAGGTGACCTCGTACATCTTCTGCCCGATGAACGAGACGGTGACGTTGCTGGGCGTCCACGCCGTGCGGATCAGCACCGGGGTCGGGCCGTCGTTGCGGAACTTGACGTCGATGAGGTCGTTGAAGACCGTCGCCTCGCGGGCCACCGGGTAGCGGCTGATGTAGTAGCTGTGCTCCTTGTGCTCGATGTCGGTCATGCCGGCGAAGTACGACGCGTTGTACAGCGTCGTCGCGAGCTGGGAGACACCGCCGCCGACGCCGCGCGCCGGGTGGCCGTCCTCGATGATGCCGGCCTCGACGTAGCCGTTGGCGGCGTTGCGGGGGTTGCTGACGCCGTTGAGGCTGAACGTCTCGCCGGGCTGCACGATCTGGCCGTTGATGGCCTCGGCGGCGCGCTTGATGTTCTGCCCCGAGTCGGCGGCGAACCCGCCGGTGGTGAACGTCGAGATCTCGGTGGCGTTGCCCAGCGACTCCAGGTCGGCCGTGGTGATCTCGGCCGGCTTGTTCGCGTAGACCGCCGCGACCGTGCGCTCGCCCTGGCCGGTGAGGATGGGCAGCACGTTCGCGAAGGTGGCGTCGTAGTCGATGCCGCGCCCGTCCTGCGACGGGACGACCCGCGGCGGCGTCGCGGCGAAGTCGAGCTGGGCGTCGACGCCGGGCTTCTCGGTGCTCGCCAGCTGCGGCTGCGCGATGTCCTCGAGGGTCTTGTTCGCGATCACCGGCTTCAGCTTCACGGGCCCCTCCGGGTCCGCGGTGAAGCTGAGCGCGGTCGTGATGTCCTCCGGGGTGATGGTCGCGTTCGCACCCTCACCGGTGATCGTCAGCGGGCCGGCGACGGCGGGCTTGGCGACCTCGTCGATGGCCTTCTGCACGTCGGCCGGCGTCGTGACGGCCTGCTCGACGATCAGCGGAAGCTGCACCGGCTCGCCGGAGGCCCACTGCTCCTCGACGACGCCGACGGCCGCGTCGACGTCGAGCTGCTGGCCGGGCTCCGGCGCGACCGGGGTCGGGGTGACTCCCTGCCACTCGACCGAGCCCTCCTTGGGCTCCTTCATGACCAGCGGGGCCATCTGCTCCAGCGCGGTGCGCACGGCGCGGTCGTCGGCGGAGTTGACCACCCCGACCTCGCGGGTGGTGAAGAACGAGGAGATCCGGGTGATCGGGTTCAGCGGCTGCTCGCCCGCCTCGTCGAGAGTGCGCGCGTAGTCGACCTGCAGGCCCGCGGCCTTCGGGTCGATCTCGGAGCTGACCTCACCGGCCTGGACCGGCACCGGCGCGGAGGAGCGGGGCTCGATCGCGGCCTGCAGCGTCTCGGTGGCCTGGGCGCGCGACATGCCGCCGATCTGCTGACCGGCGACGACGACGCCGCGCGGCACGCTGCCGGAGCTCAGCGCGAGGTCGCCGACGTAGCCGAGGACGAGCACGCCGAGCGCGGCGGCCGCGACGATCAGGCCGACCGGGCGCTTGCGCTGCGGGCCGTCACCGCCCTCGCCGTCGCCGTGCCCGTCGCCGTCGCCACCACCGGGGCCGCCGGGACCACCGGGGCCTCCCGGCCCACCCGGACCGGTCGCGCCCGCGGGGCCGGTCGCGCCGGCACCGAGGACCGCGGTGCCCGCGCCCGGGCCGCCGGTGTGGATGCGGGCGGTCTGCTCGGCGGCGCCGCCCGCGGGCGGCGTCGCGGCCGCGGCCGGGGTGACCCGGGGCAGGATATGGGTGCGCTGCTCGCTGAGCGGAGCGACGCGGACGGTGTCCTGGTCCTGCCCCTCGGGGGTGGCGGGGACCGGGCGGGTCGCGTCCGGCGCACCGGCCGGCCGGGGGCCGGGCTGCGGCGCGGCGGGGCCCGCGGGCGTCGGGGCGCCGCCGGACGGCTGCGGGGCGGCCGTGCCGGACTCCGGGCGGGGCGGGGTCCCGGGCTGCTGCGGGGCACCGGCGTCCGGCCGCTGCGGCGCGGGGGGCTGCTGGTGCGGGGCGGGCGCAGGCGCGGCCGGACCGTCCGCGGTGGTCGCCTGCCCGACGACGGTGCGGGCCGCGGGGGACTCCGGCGGCGCCTGCTCGGCGGCCTCGGCCGGGTCGGCGGGACCGGACTCGGCGGCGGAGACCTCGGTGGCGCCCTGCGGCGCGGGAGTTCCCTGCGGCGCGGCGGGGGCGGCGGGGCCGGGCGAGGGACGGCGGGCGGGCATCACGGGGCGACCGGCACCGGCGGCGTCGCCGTTCTGCGGGTCTCCCGGCTCCGGCGCGGACGTCACCGGCTGCTCGTCCGCGTCGTCGGACGAGGGAGGACGCTCGGGCATGACGTGGGACTTCCTTTCCGCACTGCCATCGACTCTGTGATCGCGACCGGCGTCGTCGACTGCGTCGACACCGCTGTCGAACCGGGTGGGCCGCGGGTCCGTGCGGACCGGCGCGACCCGGGGGGTCAGAGGTAGAGACCGGTCCCGTGCTGGGTGGCCTCGGAGGCCACCGCGTGCAGGTCCCGCTCACGCATGACCAGGTGCCCGACGCCGGCGATCTCGACCTCGTACTGGTCCTCCGGGGCGAGCAGGACGCGGTCGCCGGCCTTCACCGTGCGCACGTGCTGTCCCACCCCGACCACCTCTCCCCAGACCAGACGCTTGGCGACCTGTGCGGTTGCCGGGATCACGATTCCGGCCGAGCTCCGTCGCTCGCCGGAACCCTCGACCCTCTTGATCATGACCCGGTCGTGGAGCATCTGGATCTCGAGTTTGGGCTCGGCCACCGGGCCGATGCTACGGGTGGGCCCTGACGCCCCCGGCGGCGCCCGGCACAGGCGACAGCATGCCCCGAACGTGGAACGCCCCGCGGCGCTACCGAGTCGGGGGTCGGGTGGCGCCGCGGGGCTCAGCAGGGGTTTCGCACCGGTACGACGACCTGTTACACCGCAAACAGTTTTCACTCGTCCGGAGCAGCGGGACTCAGGTGTTGGCGAGCAGGTACCGCCCGAAGTGCGGCACGGTGAAGGCGATCTGGCCGCGCTGGGCGGAGAACACCAGGCCCTTCTTGAGCAGGCTGTCGCGCGCCGGGGACAGCGACGACGCGCGCCGGTCCAGGTGCTTGGCCACCAGCGACGTCTCGACGGGGTGGTCCTCCCCGTCGGTCAGCTCGGCCATCGCCCGCAGGTACTCGCGCTCCGCGGGCGTCGCCCGCTCGAAGCGCGAGCCGAAGAAGCCGACCGCGAGCTCTGCCTCGGCCTCGGGGGCGGCCATCTCGACGTCCTTCACGCCGATCGGACTGGTCGGTGCGGCGTCCCAGGCGGCCTTGCCGTAGGCCTGCACGAAGTAGGGGTAGCCGCCCGAGCGGACGTAGAGGTCGTCGAGGGCCTCCTGGTCGAAGGTCGCCTCCTCGCGCTCGGCCGGGGCGATCAGCGCGAAGTCGGCGTCCTTGCGGTCCAGCCGGTCGATCCGCGAGTACTTGAACAGCCGCTCCGAGTAGGACTTCGACGCCGACAGCACCGCGGGCAGGTGCGGCAGCCCCGCCCCGACGACGACGAGCGGCACCCGGGCCTGGGACAGCTCGTGGCAGGCGGCGCAGAGCGCGGAGACGTCCTCGGGCCGCAGGTCCTGCATCTCGTCGATCAGCAGCGCGATGCCGGAGCCGACGTCCTGGGCCAGCTCCGCGACCTCGGTGAACAGCTCGACGAGGTCGATCTCGATGTCGCCGGAGTCCGCGCGCCCGTTCTTCACCGGGACGTCGATGCCGGGCTGCCAGCGCTCCCGCAGCTTCGTGCCCTCGGGGGACGACCGCAGCGCGAACGCCTTGAGCACGCCCAGCACCTCGTCGATGCGCTCGGGGGCCCGGTGCCGGACGGCGAGGTCGCGGATCGCGCGGTGCAACGCAGCGGACAGCGGACGGCGCAGGTCGGCGTCCGGGCGGGCCTCGATCTTCCCGGCGCCCCAGCCGGCGTGCATCGCCATCGAGCGCAGCTCGCCGAGCAGCACCGTCTTGCCGACGCCGCGCAGCCCGGTGAGCACCAGGCTCCGCTCCGGGCGACCGCGGGCGACCCGCTCCAGGACGATCTCGAAGGCGTCCACCTCGCGGTCCCGGCCGGCCAGCTCCGGCGGGCGCTGCCCGGCGCCGGGGGCGAACGGGTTGCGCACCGGGTCCATGCGAGGACGGTATCCGCCGCTCTTCGGAATTCCGTAGACGACGGCGGCGTGTCGCGGCCCCGCCACCCGTGCGGCCCAGCGACGACGTCGGTCACCCAGCGTGGTCGCGATGCCCGTCCGGGCCGGCTCCGGCGTCGCCCGTGCGGTCCGCCGCGAACGCACCGTGCGAGCGGGGCCGGTGAACGCCTGCGTTGTCGTCACGATCCGGTGGCCCGCGCCCGGCGACCTTCCGCGACCGCGGTTGACCAGCAACACTTCGAGGCGTGCACCACCCTGTCGCACGTGACTACGCCCGGGAGGAGAGCGCTGTGGGCCGACACCGCGGACGGCACCGCGCCGACCGGATGCATCACTCGACGCTGCGGATGAAGCCGATCACGCTGCGTCGCCGACGGCTGGAGAGCCTGCGCAGCCTGCTCGCAGGAGCGCGCCCCGGCTGGTGAGAAGGACGGCGGGGGCGACCCCCGAACGCCCCCGCCGTCCACCACCCCGACCCGGACCTGCCGCGCCCGGCCGTCGCACCCCCGGTGCCGCCGTCGCACCCTCCGCACGGGGTGCGGAGACCGCGTGCGGGGTGCGCCGGGAGACCACGCACCGCGAGGCCCGGTGACGGGTCAGGTGCGGTCGGGGCCGTCCACGACCTCGCCGTCGACGACCGGGCCGGTGCCCGCGGCGGGACCGGTGATGCGCGGGTACGCGGTCGCCGGGCGCGGCTCGGTGACGGTCTCCCCCTCGACCACGGTGGCGCCGTAGCGGATCCGCGCGGTGCGCAGGCTCGGTGCGGCCCGCTCGGCGGCGTTCACCATGCGACGCCGGACCAGGGCCCGCGTCGGGGGGAACACCAGGGCGAGACCGAGCACGTCGGTGATCAGGCCCGGCAGGAAGATGAGGATGCCACCGGCGGCGACGAGCAGCCCGTCGGTCGCCTCCTCGTGCGCCAGCTTCCCGCGCTGCACGGCGGTGGCGAGCGCGCGGGCGGCGCGGACGCCCTCCCGGCGGGCGAGCAGGAGCCCGATCACGGACCCGGCGAGCAGGACCAGCAGGGTCCAGCCCAGTCCGATCCACGCGATCAGCCCGGCGAGCGCGACGATCTCGAGCACGACGTAGAGCAGCACGAACGGCATGCCCGTACAACGCACGGGCACGCCGTTCTGCTCCCGGATCGCCCGAATTCCCCGGATCGGTCCCCGGGGCCCCCGGATGATCTCCCCAGGTCACCAGGTGAAGGCGACCCCGGGGTCGTGCAGCAGCGCGCCGACGTCGGCGAGGAACCGCGAGCCCTCGGCCCCGTCGACGAGGCGGTGGTCGAACGACAGCGCCAGCCGGCACACGGTGCGCACGGCCAGCTCGCCGTCGACGACCCAGGGGGCGGGCTTGATCGACCCGACCGCGAGGATCGCGGCCTCGCCGGGGTTGATGATCGGCGTCCCGGTGTCGACGCCGAGCACGCCGACGTTGGTGATCGTGAACGTGCCCCCGACCAGGTCGGCCGGGGCGGTCCGGCCCGCCCGGGCGGTGTCGGTGAGCGTCGTGAGCGCGTCGGCCATGCCGCGCAGGGTGAGCGTGTCCGCGTCGCGGATCTTGGGGACGACGAGACCACGCGGCGTCGCGGCGGCGATGCCGAGCTGGACGCGGGCGTAGTAGACGATCTCGCCGGCGCGCTCGTCCCAGCTGGCGTTGACCGCCGGGGTCCGGGCGGCGGCGAGGCAGGCGGCCTTCGCGACGAACGCCAGCGGGGTCAGCTTGACCCCGGCGAACTCGCGCGAGGCCCGCAGCCGGTCGCGCAGGGCCATCATCTCGGTGACGTCGACGTCGAGGAACTCGGTGACGTGCGGCGCGGTGAACGCACTCGCGACCATCGCCGCGGCGGTGGCCTTGCGGACACCGCGGATGGGCTCACGCCGGTCCTCGGTGGGCCGGGCGGTGGTCGTGCCCGGTCCGGCGGCGGTACCCGGCCCGGCGGCGAGCCCCGGGTCGCCGGGGCCCGAGCCGTCCGGCGCGGCACCCGAGGTCGCGGCGCCGGCGAGATCCCCGGCAGCGGCACCCCCCGCGGCGAGACCACCGGCAGCGGCACCCGCCGCGGCGGGACCCCCGGCGACCGGCGACCCGGCGGACGTGCCGGCAGTGCCCGCTCCGGCGCCCCGGCCGTCGGCCGCAGCGCCGTTCCCGGCACCCGTGAGCCCGGCCCCCGACGCGGCGGCGTGCACGTCCTCCCGGGTGATCCGGCCGTCCCGCCCGGTCCCCGTCACCGCCCGCAGGTCGACGCCGAGCTCCCGTGCGAGCAGCCGGACCGGCGGCGGAGCGAGCGGGACCTGGGCGGCACGCGGTCCGACCGCGTCGCCCCCGGCCCGGCCGTCGGAGCCCCCGGCCCGGCCGTCCGAGCCCCCGGTCTGCCCGTCGGAGCCCCCGGTCTGCCCGTCCGAGCCCCCGGTCTGCCCGTCGGAGCCCCCGGTCTGCCCGTCGGAGCCCCCGGCTCCCGGGTCGGCTCCGGTGGACGTCCCGGGAGCGGCCTGCTCCGGCGACCCGAGCGACTGCTGGGGCGACGGGACGGGGGCCGCGCCCGGCCCCGGGGCGTCCGGGACCCCGGCGCCGGCGGCGCCGGGGTCCCCCGCGGCGACGGACCCGGGCGCAGTGGAGGCGGTGGGCTCGCGCCGGGGCCGTCGCCGGGCGGAGCCCTGCCGCGGCCCGTACCCGACGAGCGTCGCGATCCGTCCGTCCCTGCCCGCCTCACCGATCTTCGCTCCGGTGTCGGCGCCGGCGTCGGGCGCGGACCCACCGGTGTCGATCGCGATGATCGGCGTCCCCACCGCGACGGTCGCGCCCGGCTCGGCCAGCAGCTCGCCGACCGTTCCGGCCCACGGTGAGGGCAGCTCCACGGCCGCCTTCGCCGTCTCGATCTCCACGATCACGTCGTTCACCGCGACCGTGTCCCCCGGCGCCACCCGCCAGGTGACGATCTCGGCCTCGGTCAGCCCCTCGCCGACGTCGGGCAACTTGAAGTGCTCACGCATGTGCTCGTCCTCACCAGGCCAGGGAACGGTCGACGGCGTCGAGCACCCGGTCCAGGTCCGGCAGGTACTCCTCCTCCAGCCGCGACGGCGGGTAGGGCGTGTCGAAACCGGTCACGCGGAGCACCGGCGCCTCCAGCGAGAAGAAGCACTCCTGCTGGATCCGGGCGGCGACCTCGGAGGTCACCGACGACTCCGCGGGCGCCTCGGACACCACGACCAGCCGACCGGTGCGGCGCACCGAGTCCGCGACCGGGCCGAGGTCGAGCGGGGACAGCGACCGCAGGTCGACCACCTCGAGCTCGCGGCCCTCCTCGGCGGCCGCGGCGGCCGCGTCGAGGCAGGTCTTCACCATCGGCCCGTAGGTGGCGACGGTCAGCGTCGAGCCCGGCCGCACCACCCGCGACGCGTGCAGCGGGTACGCCGACGCCAGGTCGGCGCCGTCGAGCTCGCCCTTCTCCCAGTACCGGCGCTTCGGCTCGAAGAAGATCACCGGGTCGTCGGAGAGGATGGCCTGCTGGATCATCCAGTGCGCGTCCGACGGGGTCGAGCAGGTGACCACCTTCAGGCCCGCGACGTGCGCGAACAGCGACTCGGGCGACTCGGAGTGGTGCTCGACGGCACCGATCCCGCCGCCGTAGGGGATCCGGACGACAACCGGCACCGGCACCCGGCCCTGGGTCCGGTACCGCAGCTTCGCCAGCTGGGACACGATCTGGTCGTAGCCGGGGAAGACGAACCCGTCGAACTGGATCTCGCAGACCGGCCGGAAGCCGCGCACCGCGAGCCCGATCGCGGCGCCGATGATCCCGGACTCCGACAGCGGGGTGTCGAGCACGCGCTGCTCGCCGAAGTCCTTCTGCAGCCCGTCGGTGATACGGAAGACGCCGCCGAGCCGGCCGACGTCCTCACCCATGACCAGCACCTTGGGGTCGCGCTCCATCGCGGCACGCAGGCCGTCGTTGAGCGCCTTCGCCATCGTGGTCGGCACGGCTCAGTCCTCCTGGTCCGCGAACGACGCGTGGTAGGCCAGGAACTCCTCGCGCTGGCGCTCCACCGTCGGCGACGCCTCGGCGTAGACCTGGGAGAACATCCGCTCCGGACCGGGCTGGGGCATCGCCCGGCAGAACGCCCGCATCCGCTCGCCGAGCTCGTCGGCCTCGGCCTCGACGGCGTCGAAGAAGTCGGCGCCGACGCCGTGCCGGCGGGCCAGGTGCACCCGGACCCGCTCGATCGGGTCCTTGAGCTTCCACAGCTCGACCTCGTCGGCGAGCCGGTAGCGGGTCGCGTCGTCGGAGGTGGTGTGGGAGTCCATCCGGTAGGTGAACGCCTCGATCAGCACCGGGCCGTTGCCGGTGCGGCACTCGTCGAGCGCCCAGCGGGTGACGGCGAGGCAGGCGAGGACGTCGTTGCCGTCCACCCGGACGCCGGGGAAGCCGTAGCCGCGGGCGCGCTGGTAGAGCGGCACCCGGGTCTGGCGCTCGGCCGGCACCGAGATCGCCCACTGGTTATTCTGGCAGAAGAAGACCAGCGGCGCGTCGTAGGCGGCGGCCCAGACGAAGCCCTCGTGGACGTCGCCCTGGCTCGTGGCGCCGTCGCCGAAGTAGCAGATGGTGGCCTCTCCGGTGTCACCGTCGGCGGAGCCGACCCCAGCGGCACCGCCGCCGACCTTCGACTCGAAGCGCTGGCCCATCGCGTACCCGGCGGCGTTGAGGCACTGGTTGCCGATGACGATCGTGTACGGGTGGAACCGGGTCGCGACCGGGTCCCAGGTGCCGTGGTCGGTGCCGCGGAAGATGCCGAGCAGCTCGGTCGGGTCGACCCCGCGGCACCAGGCGACGCCGTGCTCGCGGTAGCTGGGGAAACACATGTCCTCGGGTGCGAGCGCGCGGCCGGAGCCGACCTGCGCGGCCTCCTGGCCGAGCAGCGGCACCCAGAGGCCGAGCTCGCCCTGGCGCTGCAGGGAGTTGCCCTCGCGGTCGGCCCGCCGGACCAGGACGAGGTCGCGGTAGAGCGACTGCAGGTCCTCGGCGGTGATGTCGGCGGCGTAGCGGTCGAAACGCTCGTCGGGCACCCGCTCGCCCTCGGGGGTGAGCAGCTGGACGAGCTCCGGCCCGCCCTCGTCGACGCCCTTCAGCCCGGCGACGACCTGGTCGTGGCTGGGCCGGGATCGCGGATCGGTCGGTATCCACGCCTGGGGTACGTCCACGGCAGACCTCCTCGGTCGCACCGGGCGGGGTCACGCCCGGGAGCGTCGGCTCCGGGCCCGTGCGGGTGGTGCGGGCCCCGGGACGCGCAGGCGCGTCACCGCCGATCCTGGCACGTCACCGGCCCCGAGGAGAACCGGTGCCCCGCAGGTCGACGGGTGGACGACGGACCGTCGGACGTCCACAGACGACGGTCCCGGCACCCGGCCGGGACCGTCGCGGGAGCGGGTCAGGCGCCGTGCGGGCGCTCCGGGTCCGGCGGCGGGAACGCCGGGGGCTGCTGCGGGGTGCGCTGCGTCGGCGCGTCCGCACCGCCCGCCGGGTACGGCGGGTTCCCGGCGGCCGGGCGGCCCGGGGCGGGCGGGGTGGTGCCCGGCGCGCCGTAGCCGTAGCCGGGCTGCGGGATGCCCGCCGCGTCCTTCGCCTTGCGCGCGGCCCCGGCGATCTGGTTCGTGTACTTGCCCTTGGTCTGCTTGTCGACGAACTGGGCGGCGGAGTCGAGGGCCTTGCCCGCCTTGTCCGGGTTGGACCGGGCGTAGCGGCGGGCGGCCTCGACCGCTCCTGCCAGAACGGTGAGTCTGCGGAACAGCGACATCGTCGAGGACCTCCGTGACGAATGCGGCACCGCGTCGGACCGCGGCGCTGGGTCGTCGCACCAACAGTAGGCGAACGGGCACGGACCGGCGCGGCGTTCCACCGTCGTGGGACGAGCACGTAACGGATCGGCCGTGCGGGCGGCGCGGACCCGCCGACAGGTGGCAGGATCCCCGCCGTTCGACCCCGCCTCACCTGGAAGGCAACCGCATGACGACCGCGAGGACCCGCAGCGTCCGCTCCCTGACCGGGATCGCACTGACCGCACTGACCGCACTGGTCCTGACCGGCTGTGGCGCCGGCGGCGACGGCAGCGGGGGAGGCGGTTCCGCCGAGGCCACAGGCACCGATGCTCCGATCCCGGCCGTCGCCAAGGACGACCGGCTCGCCGCGATGGTGCCGGCCGAGGTGCGGCAGGACGGCACGTGGGTCGTCGGCACCGACCCGACCTACCCGCCGAACGAGTTCACCGCGCCCGACGGCACCACGATCATCGGGATGGAGGTCGACCTCGGCAACGCCATCGCCCAGAAGCTGGGGCTGACCGCGAAGTTCGAGCAGAGCCAGTTCTCCGGGATCATCCCGGGCATCACCGGCGGCCGCTACGAGGCCGGCATCTCGTCGTTCACCATCAACGACGAGCGCACCAAGGTGCTCGACATGGTCGGCTACTTCTCCGCGGGCACCAGCCTCGCCACCCGCAAGGGCAACCCGGACGGGATCGACCCGAACGACCTCTGCGGCAAGGCCGTCGGCGTCCAGCAGGGCACCGTGCAGGTCGAGGACGTGCAGGCCCGCACCACGAAGTGCACCGACGAGGGCAAGCCGGCCATCCAGGTGACCGAGCTGCAGGCCCAGACCGACGTGACGCTCGCGCTGAACTCGAACCGGATCGTCGCGATGCTCGCCGACTCCCCGGTCGCGGCCTACGCGCAGACCACCACGAACGGCGCCGTCGAGGTCGTCGGGCAGCCCTACGACACCGCCCCGTACGGCGTCGCGCTGAAGAAGAACGACGGCCAGTACGCCCAGGCCGTGCAGGGCGCCGTCCAGTCGCTGATCGACGACGGCACCTACACGAGGATCCTCGACAAGTGGAACGTCGCCAACGGCGCCGTCGCCACCTCCTCGATCAACGGTGGCTGAGCCGGCGACCACCGGCGCCCGCCCCGAGCCCCGCGACGCGGTCGCCGTCCGGCACCCCGGACGGTGGGTCGCGATCACGGTGCTCGCGGTCCTGGGCGCGATGCTGGTCAACACCCTGCTGACCAACGAGAACTTCGGGTGGCCGATCGTCGCCCAGTACCTGTTCTCCGCGCCGGTGCTGAACGGCTTGGCGAACACCCTCGTGCTCACCGTGCTGTCGATGCTGATCGGCATCGTCGGCGGCGTCGGGCTGGCCGTCATGCGGCTCTCGCCGAACCCGGTGCTGTCCGGGGTGGCCGGGGTGTACCTGTGGCTGTTCCGCGGCACCCCGCTGATCGCCCAGCTGCTGTTCTGGAGCTTCCTGTCGGCGCTCTACCCGAACCTGTCGCTGGGCATCCCGTTCGGCCCGGAGTTCGTCGTGTTCGACACGAACTCGCTGATCACGCCGTTCCTGGCGTGCCTGCTGGGCCTCGGGCTGAACGAGGCCGCCTACATGGCCGAGATCGTGCGCGGCGGCATCCAATCGGTCGACCAGGGCCAGAGCGAGGCCGCCGGGGCGCTCGGCATGACCCGCGCCCAGACGCTGCGCCGGGTGGTGCTCCCGCAGGCGATGCGGGTGATCATCCCGCCGACCGGCAACGAGACCATCGGCATGCTGAAGACGACGTCGCTGGTCGTCGTCATCGGCTACACCGAGCTGCTCACCTCGGTGCAGCGGATCTACTCGACGAACTTCCAGACCATCCCGCTGCTGATCGTGGCCGCGGCCTGGTACCTGCTGCTGACCTCGCTGCTCACCGCCGGCCAGCGGGTCATCGAACGCCGCTACGGCCGCGGAGTCGCCGGTGCCGTCACCGAGGCGACCCCGCTGGTGCGGCTGTTCTCGTTCCGGACGGGAGGGAAGACCTCGTGACCCCGATGGTCCGCGCCGAGACGGTCGGCAAGAGCTTCGGCGACGTCGAGGTGCTCCGCGGCGTCGACCTCGTCGTCGAGCCCGGGCAGGTCTGCTGCGTGATCGGGCCGTCCGGCTCGGGCAAGTCCACGCTGCTGCGCTGCATCAACCACCTCGAGACGATCGACACCGGGCGGCTCTGGGTGGGCGGCGAGCTCATGGGTCTGCGCGAGGAGAACGGGAGGCTGTACCGGCTGCGCGACTCCGCGCTCGGCAGGCAGCGCCGCGAGATCGGCATGGTGTTCCAGCGCTTCAACCTGTTCCCGCACCGCACCGCGGCGGAGAACGTGATGGAGGCACCGGTCGTCGTCCGCCGGGAGTCCCGCGCGACCGCACGGAAGCGGGCCGTGGAGCTGCTCGGCCGGGTCGGGCTGGCCGACCGGGCCGACGCCTACCCCGCGCAGCTGTCCGGCGGGCAGCAGCAGCGCGTGGCGATCGCCAGGGCGCTGGCCATGCAGCCGAAGCTGATGCTGTTCGACGAGCCGACCTCGGCGCTCGACCCGGAGCTGGTCGGCGAGGTGCTCGACGTGATGCGCGAGCTGGCCCGCGAGGGCATGACGATGATCGTCGTGACCCACGAGATGGGTTTCGCCCGCGAGGTCGGCGACGCGCTGGTATTCATGGACGACGGCCGGATCGTCGAGTCGGGCGACCCGCGCGCGGTGCTCTCCGCCCCGCAGGAGGAGCGCACCCGCGCGTTCCTGTCGAAGGTGCTCTAACCGGGGGGGATGCGCCCCATCAGGTAGAACTCCGGGTTGGGGCGCAGCGCGGTCAGGTGCGCGAGCCGGTTCGACATCGCGAACAGCGCGGTGATCGCGCCGACGTCCCAGATCTCGTCCTCGGACAGCCCCGCGGCGCGGGCGTCGTCGAGGTCGGCCTCGGTGAGCGCCTCGGAGTTCCGGGCGACCAGCAGGGCCAGGTCGACGATCGCGCGCTCGCGCTCCGACAGCTCGACGGCGTAGGGGTTGGTCGCGACGCGGTCGGCGATCTCCGGGTCCTTGTAGCGGACCCGGAGGATCGCGCCGTGCGCGACGACGCAGTAGGTGCAGTTGTTCGCCCCCGAGGTGGCGACGACGACCAGCTCGCGCTCGGCCTTGGACAGTCCGTCGTCGGAGTCCATCAGCGCGTCGTGGTAGTCCAGGAACGCCCGCAGCTCCCGTGGGCGCCGCCCCAGTGCGCGGAACACGTTCGGGACGAACCCCGACCGCTCCGCGATCGCGCCGATCCGCTCCGCCAGGTCCGGCGGGAGCCCGTCGGGGTCGACGTGCCCGAACCTGCTCACCTCGTGCTGTGCCATGACGCGGACGCTAGCCGTCCGGGCCGTCAGCCGGGAGCGGCGACGCCGGTCCGGTAGGCCCACACCACGGTCTGCAGCCGGTCCCGGGTCCCGATCTTCGCCATCGCCCGGCCCAGGTGCGACTTGACCGTGGACGTCTCGACGACCAGCTCGTCGGCGATCTCGGCGTTGGACAGCCCGCGGGCCAGCATCCGCACGATCTCGGTCTCGCGCGGGGTCAGCGGGGCGACCCCGCCGTCGGGCGCAGCGTCCGGGGCGGGGCGGCGACGCGCGAACTCGGCGATCACCCGGCGGGTGACGGTCTGGTCGATCAGCCCGTCGCCGCGGGCGAGTCGGCGGACGGCGTCGACGAGGTCGTCGGGGTGGGTGTCCTTCAGGACGAACCCGCTCGCGCCCGCCTCCAGCGCGCCGAACACGTAGTCGTCGAGGTCGAAGGTGGTGACGACGAGGACCGCCGGGACCGGGTCGTCGAGGCCGGTGATCTCCCGGGTCGCGACGAGCCCGTTGCCGCCGGGCATCCGGACGTCCATGCAGACGACGTCGGGCCGGTGTGCGCGCACCAGCGCGACGGCCTCCGGCCCGCTCGACGCCTCGCCGACGACCTCGACGTCACCGGCCAGCTCCAGGAACATCCGGAACCCGGCCCGGACCACCGCCTGGTCGTCGGCCAGCACCACCCTGATCACGCGCGTCCCCCTCCGGTCTCCGGGCCGGGATCGTGCGGGACGACCAGGCGGACCCGCCAGCCGTCGTCGCCGGTCCGGCCCGCCTCGAACTCACCCCCGACCAGCTGCGCCCGCTCGCGCATCCCGGCCAGCCCGAACCCACGGGTGCCCGGCGCGCTGCCGGACTCCGGCGGGGTACCACGCGCGGGGCCGTTCACCACCTCGACGGCGACCCGGCCGTCGGCGTGGGTCACGGTCACCCGGACCGGGGCGCCGGCGGCGTGCTCACGGGCGTTGGCCAGTGCCTCCTGCACCACCCGGTAGCAGGTGACGTCGGCGACCGGGGACGGCTCGCCCGGGTCCCCGCGCCGGACCAGCTCCACCGGCCCGCCCAGCTCCCGGGCCTGTTCCACGAGCCCGTCGAGCTCGGCGAGACCGGGGACCGGGGCGTCGGCCTCGGCGCCGCCCGCCCCCGGCTCCCGCAACGCTCCGACGACCAGACGCAGGTCGTGCAGGGTGCGGCGACCCTGCTCCCGCAGCCGGGACGCCGTCCGGCGCGCCTCGTCCGGGTCCCGGTCCACCAGCCGCTCGACCACCGCGGCCTGCACGACCATCGCCGACAGGTGGTGCGCGGCGACGTCGTGCAGCTCGCGGGCCATCCGCGCCCGCTCCCGCGCGACGGCGGCGTCCGCCCGCTCCCGGTACGCCGCGACGACACCGGCCGTGTGCACCCGGTCGAGCTCGGCGTAGCGACGCCGGGTCCGCAGGTACACGCCCAGCAGCAGCGGGCCGCCGTAGACCAGGACCGCCGACAGCACCTGGGCGACGACCAGCCCGGCCGCGCCGAGCAGTGCACCGTCGGCCGGTCGCACCGCGATGCCGGTGAGCACCACGGTGGTCTCGACGACCGCCGCCGCGCCGACCAGGGCACCGGCACGTCGCGTCGGGAGCCGGGACCCGCAGGTGCCGGCCGCGACCGCCGTCGCCGGGCCGCGCAGGGCCGCACCCACCGGCAGCAGGACGACGTTCACCAGCTCCAGCCCGACCGTCAGCGCCAGGCAGACCGCCGGGGCGGTGCGGCGCAGCGCCAGCAGCAGGTTCGCCGCGGTCACCACCCCCAGGGCCAGCGCCGCCGTGCCCGGTGCCAGGCCCAGCTCCGCGGCCGGACCCGGTGCCAGCACCACCGGGGTGACCACCGCGAGCGTCCCGGCCGCGACGAGCACCGCCAGCGCGGCGTCGCGGCGGCGCGGTCCGGCCAGGCCGAGCGCGGTGAGCCGGGCGTCGAGCCGTTCCGCGCCCGTGCGGGGCGGCGGTTCGGGGTGCGGGTGCATGGGGGTCTCCGGCCTCGGGTGGGGTGATCGTAGGGCTCAGTAGGTGAGGCTCGGCAGCAGCAGGCCCGCCACGACCGCGACCACCGCGACGCCGGCCAGCGCGACCAGCAGCAGCACCCGGCCGGTCACCGGCCACCCGCCGGCCCGGGAGCGCAGCGCGGTGACCACCCCGGCCGCCGCGACGGGCACGCCCGCCAGCCCGATCCACTGGAGCACCTGGAGCCCGCGCAGGACCGGGAGCGGCACGTCGACCAGCGACGCGATCGTGAGCACCGAGACCACCCAGCCCGTGAGCGCGACGAGCGCGGCCACCGCCGCCGCCCGGGTGAGGCCGTGCAGGACCCGGTCGGTCCGCGGCCGGGCCGCGACGACCACGCCGTACCGGCGCCGCCACAGCGCCCCCGCGGGCCGGGCGACCAGCACGCCGAGCAGCACCACGACCGAACCGGCCAGCACCGTGCCGAGCAGCGCCGCGTCGCGCAGCGGGCCGACCGGCAGCTCGGTGAACGCCGCGTCGTGGCCCAGCGCGGTGACCCGGCCGTCGGCGTCGGTGCGCACGGTCAGCAGCCGCCGGCCGCCGACCTCCCGCCACAGCCCGGGCCGGACCTCGGCGTAGGCGGCCGGACGGACGTCGTTCGGGGCGGGGGAGACCAGCAGCGTGCCGTCCGGACGGGCCGCGACCCGCATCTGCCCCATCAGGTTCATCGCGCCCATGAAGGTGCTCGCCGACCGGCGCGCCGACTCGTAGGTGCCCGCGATCGCGGCGGCCCGGGCCGGGGTGCCGGCGTCCGGGGCGGGCGCCGGGCCCGCCGTGCCGGGCAGGTAGCGGTCGGTGAACCCCTCGGTCACCGCGCGCCGCAGCTCCAGCGTGTCCGCGCCGCCACGCCCGCTGCTGTTCGTCGTGACGAACACGCCGATCCGCTCGGCCGGATACAACTGCAGGTGCGAGTGGAACCACTGGGTGTCGCCGCCGTGGCCGAGGACGAGGTGGCCGTTGCGGCTCTCGTCGAACAGGCCGGGTGCCATCCGCGGCCCGTCGGCGAGCGCGCCGAGGGTGTCCGGGCCCAGCGCCGGACGCTGCATCAGCGCCCACGCGGCGGGGGAGAGCAGAGGGGTCGAACCGGGCGCGCCGAGCAGGGCCGAGGCGAACCGGCCCATGTCGGTGGCCGACGCGCTGAGCGACCCGGCCGGGGCCGGGCTGACGAACTCAAACGGTGCCGGCGGGGCGTCGACGCTGGTGTAGCCCTCCGACATCGCCCCGGCGGCGGCCGCGGGCAGCGGCTGGTCGAAGGTCGCGGTCGTCATGCCGGCACGGTCGAGCACCTCGCGCTGCACGTAGCGCTCGAAGGGCTCCCCGGTGACCCGCTCGACGACGTACCCGGCCAGGCCGTAGCCGTAGTTGGAGTACGACGGCACGGTGCCGGGGGTGCCGACCTGCTCGGGTGGGTCGGTGGCGAGGAACTCCCGCAGCGACGGGCCGCCCGGCGCGGCGCGGATGAGGCCGCGGATCTGCTCCTCGAAGCCCGCGGTGTGGCTCAGCAGGTTCCGCAGGGTCACCGGGCCCCGGGGCATCGGCACGTCGATGTCGAGGTAGCGGCGGACGTCGGTGTCGAGGTCGACCAGGCCGCGGTCGGCGAGCTGCAGCACGGCGACCGCGGTGGCCACCTTCGACACCGATCCGACCCGGAACAGCGTCCGGTCGGGGTCGACCGGACGGCCCGGTCCGGCCGAGCCGTAGCCGCGGGTGGCGAGGACCTGCCCGTCGCGGACGACGGTGACCGCGGCCCCGGCGATGCCGGTCCGGTCGAGCGCGGCGGGGACGAGGCCGTCCAGCCAGGCGCCGACGTCGGCGGGGCCGAGCGGGGCGGTCGGGACGGCCGCCCGCGGAGCCGGGTCGGGGGCCGGCGCGGACGGGGCCGCGCAGCCGCCGACCAGGGCCGCGACCAGCACGACGAGCAGGGCGACGGCGGCGGGGCGACGGCGGGGCGGGCCGCCGGTCCGGCGTGCGGTGATCATGCCGTCGAGCCTCGCGGGAACGGGTCCCCGGCACATCGGGCGCAGGTCGGCACCGCGGCCTACGACCTCCGACGGAGACCGCCCTTCCCCGCGCGAGGCCCGATCCGGGACCATGTCGCGCCATGGGAGTCCCGGAGCAGGTCCGCACGCAGCTCGCGACCTGGTGCACCGAGCAGGTACCCGACGGTGAGAGCGACCGGCGCCGGATCGCCTACACCACGGCCGGCAGCACCGTCACGATCCTCGACCGGCGGCCGCCCGCGTTCCCGGAACTGGGTGCGGCGTGGTCGTCGACGGCGCTGGCGCAGCTGCGGGCCGACGACCCCGGGCCGGGCAGCTGGACGCTGTACCGCGTCGCCGACCCCGCCTCGGGGCAGCGCTGGCAGCCGGCGGGGCCGCCGGACACCGACCCGTTCGTGCTGCTCGCGCAGGTCGCCGACGGGATCCGCGCGAGCAGCTGACGCTCAGTCCTCCCGGCCGCCCGTGACGGCCGGGCGCGGGCCCGGGGCCATGGCCGACGGCGTCGACGGGCGGGACGGCTCGTCGTCGCGCGGCGCCGTGTCCGACCCGCGCGGGGCCGGGCGCGGTGCGGGCACCGGCGTCTCGACGGCCTCGTGGGCGGTGACCGGTCCGGCCTGCGCCGGCACGGCGACCGGGACCTCCGGTGCCTCCGCGGCCGTACGGGCGGCGGGCACCGACGACAGCGGCGGGACGACCGGGACCGCGGGGTCCGGCCGCACGGCGGCAGTGCGGTCCCCGGTGCCGCGCAGGAACCGCGCCGAGGCCTGGTTCAGCACCTCGAGCAGGGTCGTCCCGGACGAGGCTGCCCGCGGCTCGTCCCCGACGACGGCGAGCATCCGCGGCGCCGCCGCGGTCAGCAGCAGCCCGTCGGCCTGCATCGCACCCGCACCCAGCACGACCACCAGGTCGGCGGTGTCCGCCGGGGGCAGCGTGCCGAGGACGTCGTCGACGGGCTCGGAGACGACCAGGCCGAAGCCCGGGACGCCGCGGCCGGCGTCGGCCGCCCAGGTCTCGGCGAGCTGTGGGTGGGTCCCGGCGAGCTCGCCGAGCAGCCGGTCCAGCTCGTCCCGGTCGGCGACCTCGCGCCGGGCGCGGTCGAGCTCCTCGCACGCGTCGGTGTAGGCCTGCGGGTCGTGCGCCCGCAGCGCCGCGACGACGGCCTCGTGCTCCGGGGCCCGTGCCCCGTCGGGCACCCGGTCGGCGCAGGTGGCGGCCAGGCGCTCCAGCTCGTCGGCGGCCTCGGCGGGGTCGCCGTGCTCGTCGTAGTCGACGATCGCGCGGGCGACCCGCTCCGCGGCGGCCAGGTCCGGCACCGAGACCGGGGAGTCCTGCTGCAGGAACAGCACGTCGTGGCGGAGCGCGCCGACCGACCGTGCGGTCGCCGCCACCCGGTCCAGGGTGTCGGTGAGCGCGGGCAGCTCGGAGGGGTCCCGCGGGATCGGCAGCCCCAGCATCGAGCACAGCCGCGCGATCTCGTCGTCGCGGCGGGTCAGGTCGAGGTGGTGGACGATCGCGACCACGTGGTCGTGGTTCTGCGGGGTCTCACCGGCGACGCGGAAGCGGCGCAGGTGCGGCTCGGCGTCCTTCTGCTCCTGCGGGCGGAGGTAGGACCGGGTCCGGCCGCCGGAGTCGAGGAAGTCCAGGTAGCGGCGGATCACGTCGGCGCCGCCCTGGGGCAGCGGCTCCACGATCTCGATCGCGGGGCCTGCGGCGTAGCGGGCGCGGTCGTCGCGCTGGCGGGCGGAGTGCCCCTGGAGCGCCTCGAACTCGGCGCGCAGGCCCTGGTGGACCAGGCGGCCGACGACCTCGCGCAGCCGGTCGGCGTCCGGGGCCGCGGTGATGGTCTCCAGCGAGCGCAGCACGCAGCGGGCGACCTGGGTGACGGCGCCGCGCCGGTCGGCGTCGAGGTCGCGCAGCAGGCCGGGGACGATCCGGGCCTCACCGGTCTCGGCCCCGGCCACGACCCGTCCGGCCCGCTCGCAGCAGCCCGCGACGTCGGCCGGGTCGGGCATGCCGTCGACGTCGGGGAGCTGCTGGCCGCGCCGGGCGGCGCGGTCGGCGCCGACCCGGGCGAGCAGGCGGCGCAGCCGCTGCAGCTCGGGGACCGGCAGCTCCGGGAACGGCGTGGCGACGCGGCCCGCGACGCTCGCCGGCAGCGCGTCGTGCACCGCGGCGACGCGCTCGGCGGGCGCACCGGTCAGCAGGACGCGCATGCCGTAGCCGGTCAGCTCGGCCAGCGCCCTGGCGAGCTCGCCGGGGCTGGTGTCGGAGAGCACGACGAGCGGCTCCTCGGCCACCACGCCGAGCAACGTCGACGGGTGGGCGGGGTCCTCCTCGGGGCGCGGCGGGGCCGCGGCCCCCAGCGCGGTCGACAGGGTCCGCAGACCGGCGGGCACCCGGCCGGCGCGCACGTCGCCGGTGATCCGCGCCGCCGCCGTCCGCGGTGCCGCTCCGCCGCGGCCGGCCGACGCCAGCCGTTCGACGAACGCGACGAGCGCGTCGATGTCCGTGTCCTCGGACACCCGGACGTCCAGCATCTCGCCTCACACCTCCGCCGTACCTGTGTCGTCGCCCCGGGGACGACGTTCACGGTGTGTATCGCCGTGGACGGCCCGGTGTTCCGCCTCCGCCGCGACTTTCCGGCCGGGACCGGTCGGCCACCGTCACGACGAGCGACGGAGCCGGGTCCCTTTCGGGGCACACGGCGGGTGCGGGTTCATCCACTCGGACGTCCCCGGTTCCCCGCGACAGGCTACCTGCTGGGGCGCCACGCTGGGCCGATCTCGTCGACACCGTGCCACGACGCCCCCTCCAGCACCCTCCGCCGTCCACAGTGGGTTGCCGAGTTCGTCCGGGCACTACTCCATAAGAGTGAAATACCCGGTCAGCAGCAGCGGGCGGACGGGACGCGGTCCTGACGGTCGGTCCGCTCCCGCCAGAACTCGCGCTCGCCCAGCACCGGGGCACCCGGATGGTGGGCCGCCCGATGGGCGAGGTACCGCTCGTAGTCGCGCTCCCCGGCGAGCTCGCGCAGGAACGTCCAGAACGCCCGGACCCGGCTCATCCGGAGCCCCCGGCCCGCGCGAGCTCGCGCTCCTCGCGGGTGGCGACCAGTCCGGCCGGCGCCTGGATCCGGGACTCGACGTACGGGTCCTCGGAGCCGCCGGGCAGCGGGCGTCCGCGCAGCACGGCGACCCACACCCGGACCGAGTCGGCCAGCACGATCACGATGAGCAGCGCGAACAGCGCGGTGAGCACGGTGTCGACGGTCGTGTTCACGACGACCTTCTCCATCGCCTCGACGGTCCTGGCGGTGCCCAGGCTGGTCTTCCCGGCGTCGAGCGCGGCCTGGTACTGGTCGCGCTGGGCCCAGAACCCGAGCTTGGGGTTGTCGGAGAAGATCTTCTGGTAGCTCGCGGTCAGCGTGACGACGGCGTCGAACACCAGCGGCACGAGCGTGATCGGTGCGTAGCGGGCCCGGCCGGTGCGGATCAGCAGCGTCGTGCAGACGGCCAGCGCGACCGCCGCGAGCAGCTGGTTCGCGATACCGAACAGCGGGAAGAGCTGGTAGATCCCGCCCAGCGGGTCGTTGACGCCGGCGTGGAGCAGGTAGCCCCAGGCCCCGACGATGACCGCGCTGCAGATCCAGGCACCCGGGCGCCAGCCCGTGTCGCGGAAGCGCGGCCAGACGTTGCCGACCGTGTCCTGCAGGATGAAGCGCCCGACGCGGGTGCCGGCGTCCACCGTGGTGAGGATGAACAGCGCCTCGAACATGATCGCGAAGTGGTACCAGAAGGCCCGCATCGCGTCGCCGCCGAAGACCTGGGAGAACACCGTCGACAGTCCGACGGCCAGCGTCGGCGCCCCGCCGGAGCGCCCGACCAGGGTCTGCTCCTCCACGGCCTGCGCGGCCGCGGTCAGCTCGGCGGGGGAGATCGTGAACCCGATCTGCTGCACCGCGGCGGAGGCGGACTCGACCGTCGGCCCGAGCACCGTCGCGGGCATGTTCATCGCGAAGTAGAGGCCGGGGTCGAGGATGCAGGCCGCGGCCAGCGCCATGATCGCGACGAAGGACTCGGTGAGCATCGCGCCGTAGCCGATGACCCGGATCTGGGACTCCTTCTGGATCAGCTTCGGCGTCGTGCCCGAGGCGACCAGGGCGTGGAACCCGGACAGCGCACCGCAGGCGATGGTGATGAAGACGAACGGGAACAGCGAGCCCGCCGCGACCGGACCCTGCCCGTCGGAGGCGAACCGGGTCAGCGCGTCCATCTGCAGCGACGGCCAGGCCAGCAGGATCGAGGCCGCGAGCAGCACGACCACGCCGACCTTCATGAACGACGACAGGTAGTCGCGCGGCGCGAGCAGCATCCAGACCGGCAGCACCGAGGCGGCGAAGCCGTAGACCACCAGCGCGAGGGTCAGCTGGTTCGCGGTCAGGTGGAAGACCTCGCCCCAGGACGAGTTCTGCACCCAGCCGCCGCCGACGATGGCCAGCAGCATCAGCGCGACGCCGACCACCGAGACCTCGATGATCTTCCCCGGTCGCAGGTAGCGCAGGTAGAAGCCCATGAACAGGGCGATCGGGATCGTCATCGCGAGCGAGAACGTGCCCCACGGCGAGTCGGCCAGGGCCTGCACGACGACCAGCGCCAGCACCGCCAGCAGGATCACCATGATCGCGAGGACGGCGACGATGGCCGCCGTACCGCCGACCGGCCCGATCTCCTCGCGGGCCATCTGGCCGAGGCTGCGCCCGCTGCGACGGGTGGAGAAGAACAGCGTGACCATGTCCTGGACCGCGCCCGCGAACACGACGCCGACGATGATCCAGATCGTGCCGGGCAGGTAGCCCATCTGCGCCGCGAGCACCGGACCGACCAGCGGGCCCGCACCGGCGATGGCCGCGAAGTGGTGGCCGAACAGCACCCGGCGGTCGGTGGGCTGGAAGTCCTGCCCGTCGTCGAGGCGCTCGGCCGGGGTGGCACGGGTGTCGTCCACGCGCAGCGCGCGGTGGGCGATGAAGCGGGAGTAGAAGCGGTAGGCGATCGCGTAGGAGGCGACCGCGGCGAACACCAGCCAGGCCGCGGAGATCTCCTCGCCGCGGGTGAACGCGACGATCGACCAGGCGATCGCCCCCACCACCGCCACCGCGACCCAGATCGCGATCTGCCTCGGGTCGCGACGACGGGCCGTGCCCGTCCCCCGGGCCCCTGGCTCTCCCGGTCGCTCCGTCGTGACCATGCCGCCCCCTGCTCGTGCACCGTGCGTGACCGACGCCGTCGTGGAGTCGACCCGGTCGGGCACGTTACGTCGAGCAACGTTCGCTGTCACCGGTCGTGGGACCGCCGTTACCGAGTCTCGACCCGGGGTCCCGTCCGCGGGGGCGGCGGACGGGGCGACTCCGGTGTGGTCGGCACGCAGCACGGAGCCCCCGCACACCGGGCGGTGTGCGGGGGCTCCGTGGGTCCCGCGCGGCCGGGGCCGCGGTGGGTCAGGCGCCGAGGCGCTGCTTCAGGGCCTCGAACTCGTCGCGGATCGAGGTCGGGAGGTTGTCCTCGCCGATCGTGGCGAACCACTCCTCGATCAGCGGGATCTCGGCCTTCCACTCCTCGACGTCGACGGCCAGCGAGGCCTCGACATCGGAGCGCTCGGCGTCGACGCCGTCGAGGTCGAGCTGGTCGGCGGTCGGCACGAACCCGATGGGGGTGTCGACGGCGGCGGCCTTGCCCTCCAGGCGCTCGATGCACCACTTCAGGACGCGGCTGTTCTCACCGAAACCGGGCCACAGGAAGCGGCCGTCCTCGCCGCGGCGGAACCAGTTGACGTAGAAGATCTTCGGCAGCTTGTCCGCGTCCGCGCCCTTGCCGGTGGCGACCCAGTGGGCGAAGTAGTCGCCGACGTTGTAACCGAGGAACGGCAGCATCGCCATCGGGTCGCGGCGGACCTCACCGACGGTGCCGGCCGCGGCCGCGGTCTTCTCCGAGGACATGGTCGCGCCCATGAAGGTGCCGTGCTGCCAGCTGCGGGCCTCGGTGACCAGCGGGACGGTGGTCTTGCGACGGCCGCCGAACAGGATCGCCGAGATCGGCACGCCGTTGGGGTCGTTCCACTCCGGGGCGACGACCGGGCACTGGTCGATCGGCACGGTGTAGCGAGAGTTGGGGTGTGCGGCCTTGACGCCCGAGTCGGGCGTCCAGTCGTTGCCCTTCCAGTCCGTCAGGTGCTGGGGGTCGCCCTCGAGGTCCTCCCACCACACGTCGCCGTCGTCGGTCAGCGCGACGTTGGTGAACAGCGCGTTCCCGGCCTCGATGGTGCGCATGGCGTTCGGGTTGGTCTTCCAGTTGGTGCCCGGCGCGACGCCGAAGAACCCGAACTCGGGGTTGGTGGCGTAGAGCCGCCCGTCCTTGCCGAACTTCATCCAGGCGATGTCGTCGCCGACGGTCTCGGCGCGCCAGCCGGGCACGGTCGGCTGCAGCATCGCGAGGTTGGTCTTGCCGCAGGCGCTCGGGAAGGCGGCGGCGACGTAGTAGGCCTTCTCCTCCGGGCTGATCAGCTTGAGGATCAGCATGTGCTCGGCGAGCCAGCCCTCGTCGTGCGCCATGGCCGAGGCGATGCGCAGCGCGTAGCACTTCTTGCCCAGCAGGGCGTTGCCGCCGTAGCCGGAGCCGTAGCTCCAGATCTCCCGGGTCTCCGGGAAGTGGCTGATGTACTTGTCCTCGTTGTGCGGCCACGGGACGTCCGCCTGCCCCTCGGCCAGGGGGGCGCCGATCGAGTGCAGGGCCTTGACCCAGCGGTCACCGGCCTCGTCGAGCAGCGGCAGGATGTGCGCACCCATCCGGGTCATGATCTTCATGGAGATCACGACGTACTCGGAGTCGGTGATCTCGACGCCCAGCTTCGGGTCCTCGGCGTCGGTCGGGCCCATGCAGAACGGGACCACGTAGAGGGTCCGGCCCTTCATGCTGCCGCGGTACAGCTCGGTCATCGTCCGCTTCATCTCGGCGGGCGCGACCCAGTTGTTGGTCGGCCCGGCACCGCGCTCGGTCTCGGTACAGATGAAGGTCCGCTCCTCGACGCGGGCGACGTCGCCGGCGTCGGACGCGGCGTAGAAGGAGTTCGGCTTCTTCTCCGGGTCGAGCCGCACGATGGTGCCCTGCTCCACCAGCTGGTCGGTGAGCCGGGTCCACTCCTCGTCCGAACCGTCGCACCACACGACGCGGTCCGGGGCGGTCAGCTCGGCGATCTCCTGGACCCAGGCCGCGACGCCCTGGTTGGTGGTCGGTGCCTTGTCGGTGCCCGGAACGGTCGCTGCAGTCATGTCGTCCTGTTCTCCTCGCCGGCCCCGGCCCGTCACCGGGGGAACTACGACGGGCCCGCGACCGGAGTCGGTGACGGGCCCAGACGGGAAAAGGTGGTTTCCGAGGCTACCTGCGAAATAGTGCGCCACCCATGGGTGGAGTTGAGAGGTCAGGCACAGCACCGATCATGTAAATCGATCCAGTAGCCGACGGACGACGGCGATGTCCGCCCAGGTGACACGCATGTCACACGAACGCAACCTGTTCCCGGTGACCGATTCGGCGACGATCCGTGACATCGGCACGCACATTCCGGGAGAAGCGTCGCGGAAATTCACCCGCAGGCCGGAAGCGACCGTTTCAACGCATTCTCGGAGCCCACTTAGGGCTTTCAGGAACGGAAGCGGTCAGCGCACGGCGGCGACGGCGCGCGCCAGCTCCGGAACCATGATCGGCAGCCGGTGCGCGGTCACCTGCCAGTAGCGCGTGCCGGGGTCACCGGCCCGCCACGCGTCGGCGAGCCGGACGACGGCGTCCGGATCGATCCGCCGGCGCGGCCGGGGTCGCATCCCGCAGCGCTCACGGACACCGGCGTCGAGCGCGCGCCAGGCGTCCTCGGCGGTGGTGTGGACCGAGACCTCCGGGCGACCCGGGACGACGTCGTGGTCCTCGGTGCCGGGATCCCCGGCGCGGTCCACGGAGTCACCGGGGTGCTCCCCGAGCACCAGGGTGTAGGCGCTGACCACCTCGTACGGCACGGCTGTCTCCCGTGTGGAGTCGGCACCGGCGACCGGCACCGGTCGCCGCGGACGAGCCGTAGTGAACCAGCCGGGGCACACCGGATCCGCCGAACGAGCGTCCGACGGGGCCGCGCGTCGCCGGAACCACCCGTCCGGGCAGCCGGACGGTCACCCGTGACCGTCACGGGTGGTCACCCGGTGCTCACACCCCGCGACAAGCGGTCAGCGGCGGGCGACCGCGTGTCCGGCGTCGGCGTCCACCGCGGAGGCACCGGCCGCCAGGACGTCCCGGTGCGCGCGGCGCAGGCCGAGCCCGGCCGTCACCAGCACCACCGCGACGGCGACCGCCGCCACCCCGGACGCGACGTCCACCCCGTGCACGAACGCCTCCCGCGCGGAGGCCAGCAGGGCCGCCGCGGTGTCGGCGGGCATCGTCGTCGCGACGTCCGCCGCCCCGCCGAGGGTCTCCCCGGCCGAGGACGGCGTCCCGTAGGGGAGCACGACACCCGCCCGGTACACCGCGGACAGCACCCCGCCGACCAGCGCGGTGCCGAGCACCGCACCGACCTCGTAGGCGGTCTCGGAGACCGCGGCCGCGGCGCCGGCCTTCTCCGGCGGGGCGGCGGCGAGGATCGCGTCGTTGGTGACGGTCTCGGACAGCCCGATCCCCGCGCCGATCAGCACCGCGGCCGTCATCAGCAGCACGACGGCCGAGTCCACCTGCAGGAACAGGCAGACCACGTAGCCGGTCAGGACGAGCGCGAGCCCGGTCGCGACGAGCTGGTGCAGCGCGAACCGGCGGGCCAGCCGCGCGGCGGCGAGCCCGGCCACGACCGTCACCACGAAGCCCGGCAGCAGGAGCAGGCCCGCCTGCAGCGGCGAGTACCCGACGACCAGCTGGAGGTACTGTGCAGAGAAGAACAGCAGCCCGGTGAGCCCGAACATGGTGGTGGCGTTGGCCAGCGCGCTGTGCCGGAGCACGGGGCGGGCGAACAGCTCCAGGTCGATCAGCGGGTCCAGGCCGCGCCGCACGCGTCGCCGGTAGTGGGCGACGAACGCGGCCCCGGAGCCGACACCCACCAGCACCGACGCGACGACGGCGGGGGTCACCCCGCCCGCGGACCCGGCCAGCTTGAGGGCCAGGACCAGCGGTCCCATCGTCAGCAGCGACAGCACCACGCCGACCAGGTCGAGCCGGCCCGGCTCGGTCTCCCGCGACTCGGGCACCACCAGCGGCGCGACGACGAGCAGCAGCGCCATCGGCGGCACGCTCATCACGAAGATCGAGCCCCACCAGAAGTGCTCGAGCAGCAGCCCGCCGACGATCGGGCCGAGCGCCGCACCCGCGGCGAACCCGGTCGCCCAGATCGCCAGCGCGAGCCTGCGGTGGGTCCGGTCGAGGAACACCGACCGCAGCAGCGCCAGCGTGGAGGGCATCAGCATCGCGCCGAACACACCGAGCAGGGCGCGCGCCGCGACGAGCTGGGCGGCCGAGGTGGCGAACGCGGCGAGCAGCGAGACCGCACCGAAGCCGGCGACACCGATCATCAGCAACCTGCGGCGGCCGATCCGGTCGCCGAGGGTGCCCATGGTGACCAGCAGCCCGGCGAGCACCAGCGGGTAGACGTCGACGACCCACAGCAGCGTCGCCGCGTCCGGGCGGAGCGCGGCCGAGAGCTCCGGCAGCGCCACGCCGAGCACCGTGTTGTCGATCGACACCAGCAGCGTGGGGATTGCGAGCACCGCGAGCGCGAGCCAGGCGCGCGGCCCGGGCCGCGGCGCCACGTCCGGCCCGCCCCTGTCCATCGCCGCGCCCCCTGCGCCGACCTCCGGCCGTGCCATCGCCGTTCTCCCTCGTGCTCGTCGTCCCGTGGTGCCCGGATCCGGACGCAGCTTTACCGTCCGGACGGTACATCTTTATACCGTCCAGACGGTACAGTCCATTCCCGGCCGGGACTGTGAGGCGGGGCACGGGCACTAGGCTTCGCCCATGGCGTCCCACTCCGAACGACGGAACGCGGGGACACGGGGACCGGGCTCGGCCCGCGACCGGGTCCTCGACGCGTACGAGACGCTGCTGATCGAGCAGGGGCCCGGTGGCGCCACCCTCGACGCGGTGGCGGCGGCCGCCGAGGTGTCCAAGGGCGGGCTGCTCTACCACTTCAACTCCAAGGAGTCGCTGGTCGGCGGCCTGCTGGAGCGGCTGCGCGAACGCAGCGCCCGGGACGCCGAGCTCATGCGCTCGGACACGGCGGGCACCGTGGCCTACTACCTGCGCACCTCGATGCCGGGCAACACCTCGCCGGTCGGGCTGACCCGCACCTACCTCGCCACCCTGCGCATCGCCGACGGCACCACCTCCGGGGAGGCCGCACGGAGCGCGCTGGCCGACGTCGACGCCGACGGGCTCGCCGCGCTCGGCGAGGAGATCCACGACCCGGTCGTGGCCTGGCTGGTGCAGCTCGTCGGGGACGGCCTCTACCTGCGCACCCTGACCGGCGCACCGCTCACCGGCGGGGTGTCGACCGACGAGCTGCTCGACACACTGCGGGAGCTGCTCGCCGCCCGTTCCTGAAACGGATGAACACCTCGCGCGCAGAGCGCGTCGAACCGGTCGCGCGGGGTAGTCTCCAACCCTGCACACGCACGGGGAGGGGCCCACTGTGGAGGGAACCGGCGGCTATCTCGCACTGGTCGTGGTCGGAGTGGCGATCACGGTCGTCGTGGGCCAGATCCTGCTGCGCACCGGACAGCCGTTCCTGGAGGACGTCTTCCAGAACACGGAGACGTCGCACTCCATCAACCGACTGCTGGTGGTGCTGTTCCACCTGCTGACCCTCGGCGTCCTCGGCATGATCTCGGTGATCGACATCGACAGCATCACCGGCGTGCAGCAGATCGTGTTCAAGATCGGCGCCGTGCTGCTGATCGTCGGGATCGCCTACGGCGTCTCGATGCTCGTGCTGCTGCGCATCCGCGAGCGGCGCCGCCAGCAGAAGGTGTCCGCGGACATCGACCGCTCCATCGCCGAGCAGCGCCGCGGCGTCGGCCGGTTCCGGCGCGGCGCGAACACCGACAGCGAGGGCCGCACCCCCGCCGACCAGCCGGAGGACTGACCCCGGGCTCAGCCGGGGTCTCCGGGCAGGCCGGTCACCGCGTCGGCGAGACCGTCGCCGTCGAGGTCGGTCCAGAACTCCGGACCCCGTCCGGAGTCGACGACGAGCGTCTCCGCCACACCGTCGCCGTCGGCGTCGCGGGCGGCGGGCCCGGACACCGGGACCGATCCCGCGACGCCGGACCGGGCCCGCGGCACCCGCACCCACCAGGGGACGGGCAGCGCCGCCGCGACCACCGCGCCCGCCAGGACCGTGCTCCCGGCCGGTACCGGCGGCTCAGCACGCACGGGACGCCTCCGGCAGCCCGCGGCCGGCGTCGGAGATCCGGCGCAGCAGCTCGTGGTCCGCGGCGAGCAGCACCGCGTCGCGCACCCGCCGGGCCAGCGCACGGTCCCGGGCGGAGCGGACCGCCCGCACCCGGGCCGCGACGAGCGCACCCACCAGCAGGACGAGCCCCGCGAGGGCGGGCAGCACCCCGGGACCCCCGGCCGGGAGCACCCGCGCGCCGGCCGCGAGGACCGACGCCACCCACACCGCCGATCCGGACAGGACCGCCCCGGACCACGCCCCGCGTTCCCGGCCCGGTGCGACGGCGAGCACCCGGCCCGCCGCGGCGACGAGAACCCCGCCACACGACGGTGACGGAACGTGAGTGACATGTGTCACGTGGACGCCCTGATGCCGCAGTGCGGCTGCGGCCGCACGGCGGCGCAGGACCGGCCCGCTGCGGCGCCCCCAGGCGTCGTCGAGGGTGCGGGCGGGACCGTCGAGCGCGGCCGTCCACCACCGGACGTCGCCGGCCCGCCCCGCGCGCCGGGCCGCGTCCGCCGCCAGGCCGTCGACCTGCACCGACAACGTCGCGAGAAGATCGGCGCGGGCCTGGTCGAGCGCGGTGCGCAGCGGCGGTCCGATGCTGCCCGACAGCGGTTCCCGGTCCATGCCGGACAGTGTCGGAGGGACCGTTCCCGGGTGGATCCGTAGGACTGCGCAGCGGCCCCGGGTGATCGTCGTCCCCTCTCATGGGCAAGGCTGAACCGCAGGGTGGACACGGACGAATCAGCCGACCGGGGCAACCCCACGGGCTCCAGGGACGTCCACTGATCGGGCAATACCGAAGACGCCCGACACCAGAACCGCAACCGGACCGTGATCGCGTCGTTGGACGAGTAAGCGGACCTGTATGGAGGAAGTGTGAGCGCCGTTACGCCCGCCCGCCCGACCGTCACGCCCGATGCGAGCGCCCCCGCGCGCCCCGGGCGTCAGAACGGTGCCGGTGCCGGACAGTCGCCGTTCCCGGCGAACCCTGCCCGACCCGGCGGGCGCGCTCCGCTGGCGCCGCAGCCGGAGGGACCCGAGGGCTTCCGTCGCCCGCGGCCCCGCCCGGCTCCGCGCCGCAGCGCGAACCCGGCGGTGTCGGTGATCGTGCCGACCCGCAACGAGGCCCGGAACCTGGAGATCGTGCTGCCGGCCATCGCCGCGGTGCGCCCGGCCGTGCACGAGGTCATCGTCGTCGACGGCAACTCGACCGACAACACGGTCGCCGTCGCGCGGCGCACGCTGCCCTGGGCGCGCGTCATCACCCAGACCCGCAAGGGCAAGGGCAACGCGATGGCCTGCGGCTTCACCGCCGCGACCGGCGACGTCATCGTCATGTTCGACGCCGACGGCTCGGCCGACCCGAACGAGATCCCGGCCTTCGTGAACGCGCTGGTCAAGGGCGCCGACTTCGCGAAGGGCAGCCGGTTCTGCAAGGGCGGCGGCTCGGACGACATCACGCTGCTGCGCAAGTCCGGCAACGCCGGCCTGAACACCGTCGCGAACCGGCTGTTCGGCACGCGGTACTCCGACCTCTGCTACGGCTACAACGCCTTCTGGGCCGACCTGCTCCCGCAGCTCGAGCTCCCGGACCCGGCCGCGCCGCAGCCCGAGGACGGCTCGATGCTCTGGGGCGACGGTTTCGAGATCGAGACCGTGCTCAACTGCCGCGTCGCGGCCGCCGACCTGACGATCACCGAGGTGCCGTCGGTCGAGCGCGAGCGCATGTTCGGCGAGACCAACCTGCGGACCTTCGCCGACGGCACGCGCGTGCTGCGTACCCTGATGGCCGAGCACCGTCGCATGGAGCAGCGCCGCAAGGCGTCCGGCTACGCCCGCTGACGCTGCTCGCACCGGCCGCCCCCGCCGGTCCGCAGCCCCATGAGGAGCGATTGCACGTGAGCGCCCTGCCGACCGCCACCGTGGTCGTCTGCGTCTACACCGAGAAGCGCTGGTTCGACATCAAGGCCGCCGTCGACTCGGTCCTCGACCAGGACGTGACCCCGCTGGAGACGATCGTCGTCGTCGACCACAACGAGCGCCTGCGCGAGCGGGCCGAACGCGAGTTCGGGCCGCTCGGGGTGGTCGTCGTCGCGAACGACAAGAAGCAGGGCCTGTCCGGCGCCCGCAACACCGCGGTCGAACTGGCCTCCGGTGAGGTCGTCGTCTTCCTCGACGACGACGCCGCGGCCCGCCCCGGCTGGCTGCACGCGCTCCTCGCCCCGTACGAGGACCCGGACGTCATCGGCGTCGGCGGGGTCGCGCACCCGAAGTGGCCCGACGGGCGTCCGCGGACGCTGCCCGGTGCCGCCCCCGGGGACCCGAACGCCACCGGTGAGCTCGACTGGGTCGTCGGCTGCACCTACACCGGCCAGCCCACCGAGCGCGCCGAGATGCGCAACCTCATGGGCTGCAACATGTCCCTGCGCGCCGAGGTGTTCACCCGCGTCGGCGGGTTCGCCGAGGACATGGGCCGGATCGGCAAGAACCCGCTGGGCTGCGAGGAGACCGAGCTCTGCATCCGGGCCCGGCAGGCCTACGCCGCCGACGGCCGGAACCCGCGCATCCTGTTCGAGCCGCGCGCCGCCGTCGACCACCGGGTGTCCGACGACCGCGTCTCCTGGCGCTACCTGCTGCGCCGCGGCTGGGCCGAGGGCATCTCCAAGGCCGCCGTGTCCAAGGTCGTCGGGACCGGGGACTCGCTGTCCACCGAGAGCAGCTACACGATGAAGGTGCTGCCCGCGGGCGTCATCCGCGAGGCGAAGGAACGCAACGCCGCCTCCGCCGCCGCGATCGTCGCCTGCTTCGGCGTCACCGCCGCCGGCTACGTCCGCGGCCGGCTGCCCGGCGCGACCGCCCACGTGCGGCTGCCCGCGGGCCGGAACACCGGTGCCTGACCGGGCCACCGCCCCGGAGACCCCGCACCCGCACGACACCCGGATCCGCTCCTACGTCCACCAGCGCGTCCGGCTCTCCGAGGGCCAGCAGTCCGCCTGGGACCGGCTGTGGTCGACGTGGGGTTCCGAGGTCGACGACGTCGTGGCGTCCGGGGTGTGGGACCCGGCCGCGACGTTCGGCCGGACCGCGCCGCTCGTGCTGGAGATCGGGTCCGGCATGGGCGAGACCACGGCGTCGCTCGCGACGGCCGAGCCGGGGATCGACCACGTGGCCGTCGAGGTCTTCGAGCCCGGCCTGGCCCAGCTGCTCATGCGGATCGAGCAGGGCGGCCTGTCCAACCAGCGGCTGCTGCGCGGCGACGCCGTGGAGCTCCTGACCCGGGTCGTCCCGCCCGCGTCGCTGGACGGGCTGCGCATCTTCTTCCCCGACCCGTGGCCCAAGCGGCGGCACCACAAGCGGCGGTTGATCCAGCCGGAGTTCGCCGCGCTGGCCGCGTCACGGCTGCGGCCGGGTGGGTTGCTGCACCTGGCCACCGACTGGCCGCACTACGCCGAGCAGATGCGCCGAGTGGTCTCCGCGGAGCCGTCGCTGCGCCCGGACGACCGCTTCCCGCTCCGTCCGGACGGCTGGCAGGACCGTCCGTCGTGGCGTCCGGTCACCAAGTTCGAGGACCGGGCCCGGCTGGAGGGACGACCGGTTCGTGACCTGCTGTACGTCGCCGACCACGCCCCCGGCACCGGTGACACACGGAGAGTGACCGACTACGGTCGGGAGGACCCCCGACCCGGATCCCCACCCGAGTGACCCCCGAAGGACGCCCGTGACGACGGTGGAGCACGGCAAGAACTCGCACCCCGCTCCCGCGGCACCGAAGCGGCCGGTCGACCGACCGCCCGGCTTCCGGCCGAGCCCGACGCCCCGCCCGATGACGGGCCCGCCGCCGGGCGCCCCGTCGGGTCCGGGTCAGGGGCCCGGCCCGGTGTCCGGGGAGTCCGGCGCGGAGCGGTCCGGCCGGTCGGTCTCGATGGTCCCGCTGGTCGGTCCGGTCGAGGGCCCCGTGCAGGCCACCACCGCCGTGGCGCGGCCCGGGGTGGAGACGACGACCGTCGTCGACCGGTCGCGGGTGCGGCAGGCTCCGCCACGGGAGCAGGGACCGGGCGGGTCCGGGCCGCTGCGGGACCAGCAGGCCCCGGCCGAGCGTGCCACGGTCGCGACGCCGCTGCCGGAGCGCGCGACCGTCGCGACCCCGGTCCCGGGAACGACCCAGGCCCCCGGGAGCACCCCCGGCTCCGGCACCACCCCGGCCCCGGGATCGCAGCGCCCGGCCGCGGGCAGCCGCGAGCACGTCCTCAACCGGGTCGACGGCCCGGGCGCCGCGACCGCGGTCGTCCGCGTCGCGCCCCCGGCGGAGACCCGCACCGCACCGCCGGTGGAGACCCGCACCGCACCGCCGGCGGAGACCCGCACCGCACCGCCGGTGGAGGGCCGTGGCGCGCCGTCGGCCGGGAGCCGTGTCGCGCCCCCGACCCAGGCCACCGGTGGCTGCCCGGTCACCGGGCACGGACGCTCCGGCGGACACCCGCCGCCCCCCGGCGTCGCCGACGAGCGGGACCCCGCCCCGGTCGACCCGGCCGTGGCCGAGGAGTTCCTGCGCCAGGTGTACGCCGAGACCGAGCCGGGCGTCCCGCTGCCGGAGCGGCTGCGCCAGGTCCGCGCCGAGATCGACCGGGTCGGCACCTACACCCACACCACGCACGAGCTGGTCTTCGGCACCCGGGTGGCCTGGCGGAACTCCGCGCGCTGCATCGGGCGCCTGTACTGGCAGTCGCTGCAGGTCCGCGACCTGCGCCACCTGCACGACCCGGCCGACATCGCGCAGGAGAGCGTCGGGCACCTGCGCGCCGCCACCCGCGGCGGGAAGATCCGTTCGACGATGACGGTGTTCGCGCCGGACGCCCCGGGGCGTCCCGGCCCGCGGATCCGCAACGACCAGCTCGTCCGCTACGCCGGGCACCGCAACCCCGACGGCACCGTCACCGGGGACCCGGGGCAGGCCGACTTCACCGACCACGTCGTCGGGATGGGGTGGCCGCGACCGCAGCCGGCGGGCCGGTTCGACGTGCTGCCGCTGCTGATCACCGGCCCGGACGGGCGGTCCCGGCTGTTCGACGTCCCGCCGGACGCCGTGCACGAGGTCCCGCTGCGCCACCCCGAGCACCCCTGGTTCGCCCGGCTCGGGCTGCGCTGGCACTCGGTGCCCGCCATCAGCAACATGCCGCTGGAGATCGGCGGGGTCGTGTACCCGGCCGCCCCGTTCAACGGCTGGTACCTCGACACCGAGGTCGGCGCCCGCAACCTCGCCGACACCGACCGCTACGACCTGCTGCCCGAGATCGCGAAGCGGCTCGGGCTCGACACCCGGTCGGTGCGCACGATGTGGCGGGACCGGGCGATGGTCGAGCTGGTCCGCGCGGTCACCTACTCCTTCGACGCCGACGGCGTCACCATGGCCGACCACCACAGCGAGGCCGAGCGGTTCATGACCTTCCTGGCGAAGGAGGAGGCCGCGGGACGGCGCTGCCCGGCCGACTGGAGCTGGATCGTGCCGCCGATGTCGGGCTCGCAGACCCCGGTCTTCCACCGCTACTACGACGAGCCCGACCCGGATCTGCGGCCGGCGTTCCTGGAGCCGCACGGGCTGCGGCCCCGCGACGACCAGGGCTGAGGGCCGGTCAGGGCCGGGCGGTGACCGGGCTCAGGCCCGGCACCTGCCGGGTGCGGCCCCGGAACTCGGCGACGACCGTCCCGTCGGCGGCGCGGACGGTGACGTCGTAGAGCCCGGACCGGCCGCTCGCGGCCCGTTCGACCGCCTCGGCGGTGAGGACGTCGCCCTCGTGCGCCGGGCGCAGGAACGCGATGTCCGCGCCGCTGGCCAGGGCGGAGACGCCGTGGGAGTTGCTGGCGTAGGCCATCGCGGTGTCGGCGAACAGGAACAGGTAGCCGCCGTGGCAGACCCCGTGCCCGTTGACCTGGTCGGGACGGACGGTCATGGTCGCCGTCGCCCGTCCGGGGGTGACCGCGACGACGTCGACGCCGGCTGCACGGCTCGCCCGGTCGCCGTCGCGCATGATCGCGGCGGTCCGGGTGGCGAGCTGCTCCGGCCCGGTCGGTGGGTTCTCCATGGGGACAGTCTCACCCGCGTGGGCGCCGGGCCGGGCGGGCGGGGCGACGGCGGCTAGGCTCCCCGGCATGAGCAGCGGGACGGGGCAACACGGACGCGGCGTTCCGACAGGCCCGCAGGAGCGCGTGCTGCTGGTGTGGGACGCGCCCAACATGGACATGAGCCTCGGTTCGCTGCTCGGCGCCCGCCCCACCTCGGCCTACCGTCCGCGGTTCGACGCCGTCGGCCGCTGGCTGCTCGACCTCGCCGGCCCCGAGGCCGAGGCCGAGGCGTGCGTGTTCACCAACGTCGCCCCGGGCAGCATCGACATCGTCCGGCCCTGGGTCGAGGCCCTGCGCAACGTGGGTTTCGCCGTCTTCGCCAAGCCGAAGACCAGCGACGACTCCGACGTGGACGACGACATGCTCGCCCACATCGGCATGCGCTCGGCCGAGGGCAGGCTGCGCCACGTCGTCGTCGCCTCGGGGGACGGGCGGGCGTTCCGGGAGCCGCTGGAGAAGCTCATCGAGGTCGGCACCGACGTCACGGTGATCGGCTTCCGCGAGTACGCCGGGTTCGCGCTGGCCTCGGAGACGCTGTCGTTCCTCGACCTCGAGGACATCGACGGCGTGTTCCGCGAGCCGCTGCCGCGCGTCTCGCTGGAGACCCTGCCCGACGAGGGCGCCTGGCTGCCGCCGTTCCGGTCGCTGCGCTCGCTGCTCGACCGCCGCTGACATGGCGGTCCTCCAGCGGCTCACCGCCCCGGTCGCGCTGCCCTGCACGCCCGGCTTCCCGGTCGTGCGCGACGCGGTCCTCGACGTCGACGACACCGGCCGGATCGCGTTCTTCGGCACGGCCTCCGACGCGCCGGCGACGGACGCCGTGGTGCGGCCGCTGCCCGGGCTGCTCATGCCCGGCATGGTCAACACGCACTGCCACACCCCCATGTCGCTGCTGCGCGGGATGGGTGGCGACCTGCCGCTGATGCCGTGGCTGACCGAGGTCATGTGGCCCGCGGAGGGCCTGCTGACCGAACAGGACGTGCACGCCGGGATGCTCGCGGGCTGCCTGGACCTGCTGCGGACCGGCTGCACCACCAGCGTCGAGATGTACTTCTTCACCGACGCCCTGGCCGACGCCGTCCGCACCGCGGGCTCGCGGGCCGTGCTCACCCCGGGGATCATCGCCGCGCCCGGCTGGGACCGGCTCGGGACCTGGGAGCAGATGCGCGACGACGTCTCCGCCCGGATCGACGCCCGCGGCGTGATCCCCGACGACGACGGCCGGATCGAGCTCGGCTACGGCCCGCACTCGGCCTACACGCTGCCGCCCGGCGCCCTGGAGTCGGTCGCCGCGGCCGCCCGCGAGCGCGGCGCACTGGTGCACACCCACGTCGCGGAGTCCCGCGGCGAGGACGCCCACGTGCGCGAGACCCACGGCTCCGTCCCGGCGATGCTCGACGCCGGCGGCGCGCTCGGCGGGCGGGTGCTGGCCGCGCACTCGGTGCACCTGTCCGACGACGACATCGCCGTCTACGCCCGGCACGGCGTCGCCGTCGCGCACTGTCCCGGCTCGAACGCGAAGCTCGCGGCGGGCACCGCCCGGCTGCTGGACCTGCGCCGGGCCGGGGTGCGGGTGGGTCTGGGCACCGACGGTCCCGCCTCCTGCGACGACCTGGACCTCTGGCACCAGGCGCGGCTCGCCGGGCTGATGGCGCGGGTCGGGGCCGACGACGCCGCCGCCCTCACCGCCGCCGACGTGCTGCTCATGGGCACCGCGGACGCCGCGCACGCGATCGGCCGCGACGACCTCGGCGCGCTGGAGGCCGGGCGGCGGGCGGACGTGGTGCACGTCGACACCGACGACTCCGCATTCGTCGCGCCGTCGGACGACGCGCAGCTCGTGTCGAACCTGGTGTGGGCAGGCGGCTCCCGCCTGGTCCACGACGTGTGGGTGGGCGGCGAGCAGGTCATCGACGCCGGTGAGCCGACCCGGGCCGACCGCCGGGCGTCACTCGCCGCGGTGCGGTCGATCTCGGCGCGGCTGCGCGGGCAGGTCTGAGCGGTCCCGCGCCCGTCAGCGGCCGAGTACGGCCGCGAGGTGCGGGTCGGTGAAGCGGCGGTCGGGGTCGAACCGATCGCGGACGGCGCGGAACGCCTCCCACTCCGGGTAGGCGACGGCGAGCTCGTCCGGCCCCCAGGCGTGCCGGGTGGTCCAGCAGGGCCGCCCGTCGGCGTCCTCGCAGACCGCGCCCGCGAGCCGGCGGACCGGCTCCTCCGCCGGTCCGCGGGTCCGCAGCCGCAGGTAGGCGGTGTCGCGGCCGGACGCCGGGTGCAGCAGACCGGTCTCGGCCCGTCCGGTGCGCACCCGCACGGGACGCAGCTCCCGCCCCCGCGCGGCGACGGCGGCCCCCAGCTCGCGCAGGACCGTCCCGAGCGCGGCACGCGGCACGGCCCACTCGGACAGGTCCGGGTCCCACGGCTGCGGGTCCGGCAGGACCTCGTGCGGCGGCCCGGCCGTGCCGGGCGCCCAGCGCTGCGGCGGCGGCCACCCGGACCGCAGCCCCACCCCGGAGGACCACCACGACGACGCCAGCCGCGACACCGCCTGCCCCCAGCCGGCGCGCTCGACCGGACCGGTCGCCTCGGGCTCCGGCTCGGCCCAGCGCAGCACCGCGGACCCGGCGTGCGCCGACGGGCTGACCGCGATGTCGCACTCGGTCCAGGCGTGCTCGCCGAGCAGGTCCTCGCCGAGCACCTCGTCGATGCCGACGGCGCGCTCGTGCACCTGCAGCCGCGTGAGCGGGACGGTGCGGAGCTCCAGCGCGGTCGCGATGCCCAGTGCGCCGAGCCCGCAGCGGGCGGCGTCGAGGTCGGGTCCGGTGACGTCGCGGACGGTGCCGCGGCCGTCGACCAACCGGACGGCCCGGACCTGGCCGGACAGCGAGCCCTCCGCGGGGGCGCCGCCGTACATGCCCAGCCCGGTGGCGCCGCCGATGGTGGCGCGGGGCGCGTCGGGCACGGTGGCCAGCGCCCGGCCGGCGGCGGCGAGGGCGACGCAGAGGTCCGCGACGGTCTCCCCGGCCCGCACCCGCACGGTGTCCTCGCCGATCTCGACGACGCCGGTCAGCGCGGACACGTCGAGTAGTACGTCATCGGTCCGGACGAGGGGTCCCGGGGCGCGGCCGCCGGCACCGGTGGGGCGGACGGTGGCGCCCCTTTCCGCGGCCCGTCGCACGGCCGTCACGACGCCGGCCTCGTCGAGCGGGCGGTCGGTGCGCCGGGGGCCGGTCGCGGCGGGATCGGTGCTCATCCCTCGCAGGGTAGAACGCCGAGGGTCACCGTGCGGAACGATTCGAGCACGCGTCGCGGCGCGTCGTACGGCCGTCCGGTGGAACGGCGGTGAACGTGGTGGCGGGTGTGCCGGACGGGACGGCGAAACATGCAGCGAATGCCCTCTTGTGACCCGGACGGCCGCCCGATACGGTCACACTCCGTGGCGATCATGTCGCCACGCGAGTCCGGGACGAGGATGTCCCGCACTCGGCCCCGTCGCCCTGCCCGGAACCGCGCTCCCCACGGCTCCGGTCGGCGCCGACGGCGTCACCGGTGTCGCGCGCGCCACGCCGGTGGCCTCCGCACGCGCGAGGGCCGGGTGCGGTGGTCGGCTCCCTCCGACCATCGCCCCGGCCCTCGCCTTGCGTGCTGACGACCCAGCTCCCCAGCCGGTCGTCACCTCATCCCGCGGTCCCAAGGTGTGTCCGCGGGATGTTCTGGTGCATCCTCGGCGCTCCCGGTCCCCACCGGTCCTGCCGTGCGGCCGTACGCCTGTGGCGTGCGGCCACTCCCCGGGACGCTCCGGGGGTGTCGTGGTTGCCTCGCGTACCGATCCGGTCGCGAAAGGGTGCCGAACGGCCGTACCGCGCCGCCCGTGCCGGCGGAGCGACCGGGCCGGATACCCGTCCGGTCGCTCGGACGCCGCTCAGGCCGTGCGGGTCAGCCGGTGCCGCCCGGCACCGCCCAGCAGATCGGCGATCGCGGCCCGGTCCGCGGCGCGCTCGGCGTCGCGACGACGGCGCAGCATCACCATGGCGGCGTCGCCCGGTGTGTTCCAGGCGCCGTCGTCCTGCTCCTGCGGCGCGTGGCCGAGCGGCTGCGCCGGGACCGGTGCGACCTCGGCGTGGAACGCGGCGACCGTGTCCCCGGTCGGCCGGACCGCGCCACCGCGGCGGGTCGTGCGGACGGTGCCGCGGTGGACGCGGCGCACGGCGTTGCCGGCGCTCCCGCTCCGCCGGCCGTCCCGCCAGCCCCCGACGGTGAGGGCGTGGAAGATCGGGGTCTCCTCCTGGATCTCGTCGTGCGACTCGTGCCGGCCGGGGAACGGCCAGCTCTCCTGCGCGGCGCGTCGCGCCCGGATCGACGACTCGAGGCCACCCGCAGCGCTGTCGAACTCGTACACCCGCCGTACCTCCTGCTCGCCTGACATGTGGGGACCCACGGCCTGGTCCGTATCGCGTACACCCGGTACCGCCGTTCGGCCCACTCACCCGGTCAACGGGTGACACACGAGAGGGGAAACGGGGGTGACAGTTCTGGTTGCGAGGTCCCCTCGTACGAGTGGCGTGACCGGTCCAGGACTCTCCGTGTTGTCTACGGAGCGTGTTCACTCGGCCTCCTCCTGGAGCAGTCGGTGACGTCGGTTCGGAGTCCGGCCCGTCGGAAGCCCTCGGCGACAGGTCCTCGCCTCGGCCCAGGTGACCACGATCCGGCACGTCGCGACCACCATGCGGCGGTGCGTCACCACATCGCCACTCCTTCGTGCCGGCGCGGCCCACGGAGTGTCGACTACACGGGTGTAGTTCGACGGAAAGTCACGAATGGCTGTCAGCACTGCTCCGTCCGTTCCGGCGCTGGTCCGTCCGGGGTGCAGTGCTCGGGGGCCGGGCCGTCACCGTTGCGTGCACCGCGCCACCCCGGCCGATCCGCCGTACCGTCGTCCCATGACGGAGCGGACCGGGCGGCCCGCCGCTCCTGCCGGGAGCGGCATCCCGCGCCCACGGCACGACGACGACCCTGCCCTTCGCGGGCGCGCGTCCGCGGACGGGCACCACGCGGAACCGGCGCACGCCGCGGACGAGGACTCCGGCGCCGGGCACGCACGTGTGGTCGCCCCGCGGCCCGCCGATCCCGGGGCCGGCGCCCACCGGGCCACCCCCGCCCCGCACGACGACACCGAGCCCCTCCTCGACGACACCACCGACCACCATCGCGCCGCCGGCGGGCGGGCCGGGCCGCACGTCGCGGACCCCGTGGCGCGGGCCGCCGGGGCGCGTCCCCGCCCGTCGCCGCGGGCGGAGATCCCGCGCCCGCTGCGGATCGCCTCCGAGGCGTGCGCCCGGATGCTCGTCCTCGCCGCCGGGTTCGCGCTGCTCGTCTTCCTCGTGATCGAGCTGCGGGTCGTGGTCGTCCCGGTGGCGATCGCGGTGCTGCTGTCCGCGCTGCTCGCCCCGCTGGTCCGGTGGCTGCACGAGCGGCGGGTGCCCCGCGGCATCGCGACGGCGCTGGTGATGGTCGGCGGTCTGGCCGCGCTCGGGGGGCTGCTGACCGCCGTCGTCAGCACCCTGGTCGACGGCACGTCCCAGGTGGTCGCGGAGGTCACCGACAACGTCGGCTCGCTGCAGGGGCTCGCCGACGCGACGCCGTTCCGGATCGACGTCGGCGTGCTCGGCGACCAGGTGCTGCAGGCGGTGCGCGACAACCAGCAGACGCTGACCTCCGGCGCGGTGACGACCGCCGCGACCGTCGGGGAGATCCTCGCCGGGTTCGCGCTCTGCCTCTTCGCGTTGATCTTCATGCTCCACGACGGCCGCCGCATCTGGGGGTTCGTCCGGCTGCTCGCCCCGCGGGCCCGGCGCTCGCGGGTCGACGTCGCCGCCCGCCGGGCGTTCGCCTCGCTCGTCGGCTACGTACGGGCGACGGTGCTGGTCGCGATCGTCGACGCCATCGGGATCGGCCTGGGCCTGTGGGCGACGGGTGTGCCGTTCGTGCTGCCGCTGGCCGCGCTGGTGTTCCTCGGTGCGTTCGTGCCGATCATCGGGGCGGTGCTGACCGGCGCCGTCGCGGTGCTGGTCGCGCTGGCCACCGAGGGACCGGTGACCGCGCTGATCGTGCTCGGTGTCGTGCTGGCGGTGCAGCAGCTGGAGAGCCACGTGCTCCAGCCGGTGCTGATGGGCCGGGCCGTCCGGCTGCACCCGCTGGCGGTCGCGCTCGGCGTCGCGGTCGGGGTGGTCGTCGCCGGGATCGCCGGCGCGCTGCTCGCCGTCCCGCTGCTGGCCGTACTGACCGCCGCGGTGCGGTCCCTGGTCGCGTCGCGCGAGGTCGCGCCGCGGGCGGTGGACCCGCTGCGCCCGCGCGAGGCGAACCCGCCGCCCGCCCTGCCGGGCTGAGCGCACGCCCTGCCGCGCAGTGCCTGCGGTGGGACGATCGCGCCGTGCGTTATCTCGTGACGGGTGCGACCGGCTACATCGGTGGGCGGCTCGCGCCCCGGCTGCTGGGCCAGGGTCCCGAGCCCGACCTCGTCCCGGACCCGTCCGCGGGCCCGGTCCACGTGCGCTGCCTGGTCCGCAACCCGGACAAGCTCGCCGACGTGCCGTGGGCCGCCGACGCCGAGATCGTGCAGGGCGACCTGCTGGACCCGGACAGCGTCCGCGCGGCCTGCGAGGACGTCGACGTCGTCTACTTCCTCGTGCACTCGCTGTCGGACTCCGACTTCGCCGCCACCGACCGGCGGGCCGCGCTGATCCTCGGGGAGGCGGCGCGCGCGGCCGGGGTGAAGCGGATCGTCTACCTGGGTGGTCTGCACCCGGACACCGGAGCGGGGAAGCTCTCGGCCCACCTGGCGTCGCGGGTGGAGGTGGGGGAGACCCTGCTGCGCTCCGGGGTGCCGACGGTCGTGCTGCAGGCCGCGGTGATCCTCGGCTCCGGCTCGGCCAGCTTCGAGATGCTGCGCTACCTGACCCAGCGGCTCCCGCTGATGGTCACCCCGCGCTGGGTGCACAACCGGATCCAGCCGATCGCGGTGCGCGACGTGCTGCGCTACCTGATCCGCGTCGCGGAGATCGACGCGCCGGCCGCCGAGCTGAACCGGACCTTCGACATCGGCGGCCCCGAGGTCCTCACCTACTACGAGATGATGCAGCGCTACGCCCGCGTCGCCGGCCTGTCCCGGCGCCGGGTGCTGCCGGTGCCGGTGCTGTCGCCGTCGCTGTCCGCGCACTGGATCAACGTCGTCACGCCCGTCCCGAAGTCGATCGCGAAGCCGCTGATCGAGTCCCTGGTGCACGAGGTCGTCTGCTCCGAGGACGACATCAAGGACCGCATCCCCGACCCGCCGGGCGGGCTGATCGGCTACGACCGCGCCGTCGAGCTGGCCCTGTCCCGCATCACCGACGGCGAGGTCGAGACCCGCTGGTCGGGCGCGACCGTGGCGAACGTGCCGTCCGACCCGCTGCCCAGTGATCCGGAGTGGGCCGGCGGCGACGTCTACCTCGACGAGCGCGAGCAGGTCTGCGCCGCCACCCCGGAACGGCTGTGGACGGTCGTCGAGGGCATCGGCGGGGAGCGTGGCTGGTACTCGTTCCCGCTGGCCTGGTCGGTGCGCGGCTGGATGGACCGCGCGGTCGGCGGCGTCGGGCTGTCCCGCGGCCGTCGCGACCCGCACGACCTGCGCACCGGCGACGCGCTGGACTGGTGGCGGGTGGAGCGGATGGTCGAGCCCGGCGGGGCCCGCCCGGCCGGCAGCGACCGCGACCCGGAGGAGGGGCTGCTGCGGCTGCGCGCGGAGATGAAGGTGCCCGGCCGGGCCTGGCTGGAGATGTCGGTGCGCCCGCGTCCGGGCGGGTCGACCTACCACCAGCGGGCGGTGTTCATCCCGCACGGCCTCCCCGGCTACCTGTACTGGTGGTCGGTCGCGCCGTTCCACGGGATCGTCTTCGGCGGGATGGTCCGCAACATCACCCGCACCGCCGAGCGCGACGGTGACGTCCCCGCCCCGGCGAGCCGCCGTCCGGCATGGCTGCGGTCCCGGTCGCACCGCGACCGGGCGGCCTGACCGCCTCCGGGTCGGCGCTCCCCCGGACCACGGTGGCCCGCGCGGCGGCGTCAGCCGCGATCGGGGCCCGAGAGGGCGGCGAGCAGCACGGCGGACTCGCGCTCGGACACCGAGCGCGCGAAGTGCAGGAGCACGGCCTCGGTGTCGCCGGGGCCGTCGAGCAGGTCGCGCAGGGCGCGCGCGGTCTCCTCCTCGCGGCTCGCGGCCGGCGTGTAGAGGTAGGCGCGACCGTCCAGCCCCCGCTGCACCCAGCCCTTGCGGTGCAGGTTGTCGAGCACCGTCATGACGGTCGTGTACGCCAGCGGACGGGCCGGGGCCAGGCGGGCGCGGACGTCGCGCACCCGGCACGGTCCCGCGTCGCCCCACAGCACGTCCATCACGGCGGCCTCGAGCTCGCCGAGTCGACCACGCATGTTGCCTCCCGGATCCGAGGGTAACCGCAACCCCCCATGCTCCCCCGGTCGGTGGGCCGTCGGATCAGCAGCCGGACAGTGCGTGCACGGGCTCCACCGCACGCGGTCCCGGGCCGAGCACCACCCAGCGCCCACCTGCGGCCTCCACCTGGGGCAGCGCGGCGCGGACCTCGTCGAGGAGCTCGGGCAGGAACAGCAGGACACGGTCCGGGCGCAGGCCGGCGAGCTCGTCGGGGGACACGACGGGCACGTCGCTGCCCGGCATGCGGTGGCCCTGCTTGGCCGGCGAGGCGTCCCCGACGGCGGCCAGCAGCGACGCGTCCAGCCCGGCGCGGCACACCAGGGGCACCGCGCGGGACGCCGCGCCGTAGGCGGCGACGGTGCGTCCCGCCGCCCGCTCGGCGACCAGCCAGTCGCGCAGCAGGTGGGTGTCGTCGGCGGCCGTCTGCAGCCGGGCGAACCCGGACGGCTCGGTGACGGCGAGGGCGCGTTCCTCGTCGACGAGGCGGCGGGTCTCGGCGTCGGGCTCGGCGCCGGCCCGGGCGGTGACCAGCACGGTCCCGCCGGACAGCGGGTACCACCACGCCCGGTGCACGCCCAGGCCGTGCCGGCGCAGTGCGGTGTCCAGGGCGGGCAGCGACCAGTAGCCGTAGTGGCCGTGGCGCAGGTCGAACCACTGGCCGTCACGCAGCACGGTGCCCAGCGACAGCAGCTGGAGCGCGAGCGTGCCGCCGGGTGCGAGCAGCGCGACCCGCCGGGCGAGCGCATCGGCCTGGTCGGGCTCGTGCAGCAGCCCGTAGAAGTCGACGACGAGGTCGGCCCGCCCGGTCGCGGACACCGCGTCCGTGTCGAGCGCGGTCATGCCGCGCCCGGTCAGCCGCGGGAGCCACGAGCCGCCGTGCGGGCTGCCGAACTCCGCGACCCGGCCGCCCGGGCGGACCAGCCCGGCGCGGGTGAGCCGGCCGACCGAGCGGTCGCTCTGGTCGGCCATCGCCCGCGGTTCGACGCCGTGCAGCTCCTCGGCCACCGCGGCATCGGTCTGCAGCTGGGCGAGACCGCAGCCGGCGCACAGCCACATGCGCAGCGGGGCCGCCGGGTCGGGCAGCGGGGCGTCCCGGGCGGGCATCCGGTCCCACGGCGGCTGCTCGCCCAGGTCGAGCACGACCGTGCCCGTGGCACCGCCACAGGCACGGCACCGGGTACCCGGCGTCGGGTCGTCGGTCATGCGCCACCCCTTCGTCGCATCAGTACTAGGTCCGATAGTAGATACGGGGGCTGAAAGCCCGCTGTGAGCCCGATCGGAGCAACGTGGACTTGCGCAGCGTCACCAGGACCGGGGCCGCTCGTTGTCGTTTCCGGTACCCCAACCGCAGCCCACCGCGCGCCCGTCGCACGCGGTGACCGGACCCGAGGGAGGTCGAGTGGACGTCGTACGGACCGTGGTGCCCGGCGCGCTGCTGCTCGACCCGACCGTCGCCGACACGTCCGGCCCGGACCTCACCGCCTTCACCGTGCGGCGACGGCGCCGCCCGGCCCGCGACGCCGTGCTCGGCCTGTTCGGCCATCCCGGCGACGCGGTGCTGCTCGGCGTCCCCCGCGGCAGCGGTTATGCCGTCGTCATCGACGCCCGACCGGACGCCGACACCTTCGGCCGGCTCGCCGTCGCGCTGCTCGAGGGCCCGCAGCGACTGCTCGTCCCTCCGGGCTGCCTCTACGGCGTCCAGTCCGTCGCGAGCGGGACCGTCGTCGAGCTGCGCAGCGCCACCCGGCTCCCGCGCCGGGAACGCTTCGACGTCCACCCGGACGACCCGGACCTCGCGGTCCGCTGGCTCCGCCCCCGGCCGGCCCGGACACCGGGCACGGCACGCTCCTGGGCCGCGCTGACCACCCGCCTCGGGGCCCCCGCGGGCCCCCGCCGGGACCGCGTCTCCCTCTGGTGACCCCGGGCGCCGTCCCCGGTGTGAGGACGGGCGCATGTGAGCCCGTCGGCCCGGTCGGCCAGATCACGAATCGGTCACGTAACGTCGGTACCAGGCCGGATCGACGACGCCCCGCGCCGGACGGCGGCACGACCGTGTCCGCCGGGACGTGGACACGAGGGGTTGCCGAGGTGCTGAGCGAGCGCGAGAACCGTCGACTGCACGAGATCGAGGTGCAGCTGCGACTGACCGACCCGCGACTGGTCCGCCGGTTCTCCGCACTGAACGCCGCACTGCACGCCCCGGCCCGCCACGGCGGACGGCTGCTCGCCGGGTTCGCCCGCGACCGGCGCACCGTGCACGGCTCCGGCCCGTTCCCGACGGTACTGCTGGGAGCCGCACTGGTCGTGCTGCTGCTCGGTGCCGTACTGGTGAGCGTGCCGGTCGTCGTCGCGGGGATCCTCATCGCCGGCCTCGCCCTGGCCGTCGCGGCCACCACCGGACCGCAGGCGCACCCCGGAATCGCCTGACGCGGCACCCCGCACCGCGCGGTGCCGCCCCGGACCGGCGCCGACCGGTGCCGCCCCGGAGGGGCGGCGTGGCCGTAGCGCGCGACCGGGGTCCTCAGCCGTGGGCGAGGTCGGAGAACCGGCTGTAGTGCAGCTGGTGGGCGACGGTGATCGTCGTGGTCGGGCCGTTACGGTGCTTGGCCAGGATCAGGTCGGCCTCACCGGCGCGCGGGTCGTCCTGCTCGAACGCGTCGGGGCGGTGCAGCAGTACCACCATGTCCGCGTCCTGCTCGATCGAGCCGGACTCACGCAGGTCGGACAGCATCGGCCGCTTGTCGGTGCGCTGCTCGGGACCACGGTTCAGCTGGCTCATCGCCACCACCGGGACCTCGAGCTCCTTGGCCAGCAGCTTGATCTGCCGGGAGAACTCCGAGACCTCCTGCTGACGGGACTCGACCTTGCGGCCCGAGGTCATCAGCTGCAGGTAGTCCAGGATGATCAGCTTCAGGTCGTAGCGCTGCTTCATCCGGCGCGCCTTGGCCCGGATCTCCATCAGCGTCAGGTTCGGCGAGTCGTCGATGTAGAGCGGCGCCTCGGAGATCTCCGACATCCGCCGCGCCATCCGCGTCCAGTCCTCGTCCGACATCCGGCCGGCGCGCATGTCGGCCAGCCGGATCCGGGCCTCCGCGGACAGCAGACGCATGACGATCTCGGACTTGCTCATCTCCAGCGAGAAGAACGCGCTGGTCATGCCGTTCTTGATGGAGCAGGAGCGGGCGAAGTCCAGACCCAGGGTCGACTTGCCCAGACCCGGCCGGGCCGCGACGACGACCATCTGGCCCGGGTGCAGACCGTTGGTGACCTGGTCGAGGTCGGCGAAGCCGGTCGGCACACCCGTGGACTGGCCGCCCCGGGAGGCGATCGCGTCGATCTCGTCCATCGTGGGCTGGAGGAGCTCCTCCAGCACCGTGTAGTCCTCGGTGGTGGTGCGCTCGGTGACCTCGTAGACCGCGGCCTGGGCCCGGTCCACCGCGTCGTCGACGTCGCCGCCGTCGGCACCGTGGTAGCCGAGCTGCACGATCCGGGTACCGGCCTCGACCAGCCGCCGCAGGACCGCCTTCTCGCCGACGATCTCGGCGTAGTACGCCGCGTTCGCCGCGGTGGGCACGGTCGCGATGAGGGTGTGCAGGTAGGGCGCGCCGCCGAGGCGGACGAGCTCACCGCGCCGCTGCAGCTCCGCCGAGACCGTCACCGCGTCCGCGGGCTCGCCACGGCTGTAGAGGTCCAGGATCGTCTCGTAGACGGTCTGGTGGGCGGGCCGGTAGAAGTCCTCCGGCTGCAGGACCTCCACGACGTCGGCGATCGCGTCCTTGCTCAGCAGCATGCCGCCGAGCACCGACTGCTCGGCCGTGAGGTCCTGCGGGGGCTGACGGTCGAACGTGGCGCCCTCGCCGGGTCCGGAGGCCTTCTCGCCGTCACGGACCGCACGGGGCTTGTTGCCGGGACGATCGTCCGTCAGAGCCATACGCAGCGTCACCCCCGGTGGACACAGTACCGAACGCACGTTCGACGCGCGAGTGGTACGTGCTGCCACCCGCGACCGTCGTCGGTGATCTGCCGGCCGGCGCGGTGCCCGACGGACCGCGGCGGGCGCGGTCCGGGGAGCAAGGCGCTCGCGTACCGGTACGGCCGACACTAGGTCGGCCGCGGGCCCGTGGCGAACCGGCCTGGTGATCGAACTGGGGATGAACTGTGCACGGATGCCGCCCGTCCCGGGACCGTGCTGGGGACAACCTGGGGACAGGGGACCGGAACGGGCCGTCTGCGCAGGTCAGAGGCATACTCACAGCTGTGGACAACTTTGCTCTGGCGTGTCGTCGCACGCCGCGTACGGGCGTGTCGGAGCGCCCGGCGGACCGCTCGCCGCCCGGCGCGTCCACAGGCCCGCCCGACGAGTGGATCGTCACCGCACGGCGTGTCGGCTGCGTGACAAGACATCCGGTGTGGGGTCGTCCGATCGGTGTCGATCGTCCATCCGGGACTGCGCACCGTGTGCGCGACGCCCGTCCGGCCGGCCCGGACACGCGAAAGGGCGGTGCCCGGAGCGCATGGCTCCGGACACCGCCCTGTTCACGCTCGGTGGTCGAACGACCACCGGACCGCTCAGCTCGCGACGACCGCGATCGGCAGCTCGGTGGTGACCTCCGGGTGCAGGCGGACCTGCACCTGGTGCTTGCCCAGGGTCTTGAGGTGACCCGGGACGTCGATGCTGCGCTTGTCCAGCAGCGGGCCGCCGGCCGCCTTGACGGCGTCGACGACCTGGGCCGGCGTGATCGAGCCGAACAGACGGCCGGTGTCGCCGGCCTTGGCCGGGACGGTCACGTTGATGTTGCGCAGCTGCGAGTCGACCTGCTGGGCGTGGCCCAGGTCGCGGATCTCGCGGGACTTCTGGGCCCGGCGGATCTGCTCGACCTGCTTCTCGGCGCCACGGGTGGCGACGACCGCGAGCTTGCGCGGCAGCAGGTAGTTGCGGCCGTAGCCGTCCTTGACCTCGACGATGTCACCCGGGGCACCCAGGTTCGGGACGTCGGCGTTGAGGATGAGCTTCATGTGTCTCCCCTTCCTCAGCGAGCGGTCGAGGTGTACGGCAGCAGGGCGACCTCACGGGAGTTCTTCACCGCGACGGCGACGTCCCGCTGGTGCTGCCGGCAGTTGCCGGAGACCCGACGGGCACGGATCTTGCCGCGGTCGGAGATGAACTTCCGCAGCAGACCGGTGTCCTTGTAGTCGATCAGCTGGGCCTTGTCCTTGCAGAAAGCGCAGACCTTCTTCTTCGGCTTGCGCACGATGGCCTTGGCCATGGTGGTGCTCCTGGAGATCGTCCTCCGCCCGTCACGGGCGGAGAGGTACGTGGATCAGAAGGGGGGCTCGTCGTCGGACGCGGCGCCACTGCCCGCGGGCGGGGCCGAACCCCAGGGGTCGTCATAGCCGCCGCCGGAGTTGCCTCCACCGCCGGAACCGCCGCCCTGTCGGGCGCCGCCGCCACCGCCGCCGTCGTAGCCACCGCCGCCACCGAAGCCACCGGAACCTCCGCCCCGGTTGACCTTGTTGACCTTGGCGGTCGCGTAGCGCAGGGACGGGCCGACCTCGTCGACCTCCATCTCCACGACGGTGCGCTTCTCGCCTTCCTTGGTCTCGAACGACCGCTGGCGCAGGCGACCCTGGACCACGACGCGCGCGCCGCGGGTCAGGGACTCGGCGACGTTCTCCGCCGCCTGGCGCCAGATGTTGCAGCGCAGGAAGAGCGCCTCGCCGTCCTTCCACTCGCCGGACTGGCGGTCGAAGGTGCGCGGGGTGGACGCCACGGTGAAGTTGGCGACCGCGGCGCCGGACGGGGTGAACCGCAGCTCGGGATCCGCCGTCAGGTTGCCCACGACGGTGATGACGGTCTCGCCGGCCATGACGGCTCCAATCAGCCGGCGGCGGGCGCCGGCGTGCGGGTGACGTCCTTGCGCAGGACCTTGGTGCGCAGCACGGACTCGTTCAGACCCAGCTGGCGGTCCAGCTCGGTGACGGTGGCCGGCTCGGCGGTGATGTCGAGGACCGCGTAGATGGCCTCGCCCTGCTTCTTGATCTCGTAGGCCAGGCGGCGCTTGCCCCAGACCTCGATCTTCTCGACCGATCCGCCGTCGTTCTTCACGACGGTGAGGAACTGCTCCAGGGACGGCTGCACGGTGCGCTCGTCCAGGCCGCCGTCGAGGATGACCATGACCTCGTAATGACGCATGAGAACCACTCACCTCCTATGGACTCGAAACGGTCACGGCCCGGACGGCCGTGACAGGAGGTTCTCAGTGCACCCCGACAGTTTCCGGCGGATGCGCGGGAGCTGCGGGGATGCCGGTACAGGCTAGCAACGGCCGTTCCGGCCCCGACCTGCGGGTACGCGGTTCCCCGGATCGCCGGGACGGGTCCGGGCGTGCCCGCGGAGACGCCGGCCGACGGACGGCTGTCCTTCGTCGCCGGCACCGGGGCCCGTCCTCGACGAACCGCTCGGGTGCCGTCACCGACGCCCGACCGGCGGCCCACGGCTGTCGGGGGTCCTCGCTACCGTGCCCGTATGCAGATCGGAGCACACGTCCGCGACGCCGAGGACCCTCTGGCCGCGGCCGCCGAGGTCGGCGCCGAGGTGATCCAGCTGTTCCTGTCCGACCCGCAGGGCTGGAAGAAGCCGCCGCCGCACCCACGGGCGGCGGAGCTGGCCGCGTCGGACGTCGCGGTGGTGGTGCACGCGCCCTACACCGCGAACGTCGCGTCCACGAACAACCGGATCCGCATCCCGAGCCGCAAGATCGTGCAGCAGCACCTGGCCGGGGCCGCCGAGGTCGGCGCGTTCGGCCTGGTCGTGCACGGCGGCCACGTCACGAAGGACGACGACCCGGCCGTCGGGATCGACAACTGGCGCAAGTTCGTCGAGCGCCAGGCCGGGGAGCACGGCTTCGACGTGCCCGTCCTGATCGAGAACACCGCGGGCGGGGACAACGCCATGGCCCGCCGGTTCGACGCGCTGGGCCGGCTGTGGGACGCGGTGGGCGAGTTCGGCGTCGGGTTCTGCCTGGACACCTGTCACGCCTTCGCCGGTGGCGAGGAGCTGGCCGGGATCGTCGAGCGGGTCCGGGGGATCACCGGGCGGATCGACCTGATCCACCTGAACAACTCGCGCGACACGTTCGACTCCGCCCGCGACCGGCACGCCAACATCGACGACGGGACGATCCCGCCGGACGAGCTGGCCGCCGTCGTCGCGGCGGCGGGGGCACCGGTCGTGGTGGAGACCCCGGCCGAGGGACAGGCCCGCGACATCGCGTTCCTGCGGGAGCACACCTGAGGAGGCCTCAGGCGGTACCGGTGAGCCAGCCGGACGGCGTGAGCCCCGCCCCGATCTGCAGCCGCGGGGCGTACTGGTCGACGTAGACCCGGGCGGTGAGCTCGCGCCTGCTGCGGACGCGGTGGCCAGCGGGACGATCTCCGGCGGGCGGGCCTCCTCGATCGTCACGACGACCTTCCCCGAGGCCCCCGTCCGGCCCGGCCAGCGGCGACGCGTGCGCCACCACCCAGTGCCCGGAGCGCGTCCGCAGCCGGGTCCGCGGCAGCTGCACCAGGTGCCCGTACCGGGACGACGACACCCGGCGCCGGCCGGCCACGCTGAAGCGCCGCGTCGACCCGGAGGGCGTGTTCGGCGGGCCCGTCCGCACCTGAGACCCCGGTTCCGGGAGTCCTCAGCGCCAGGCGAAGACCGGCTGCTCCAGGTGCGCGACCCGGGTCGCGCGCCCGTGCAGGACGACCTCGCGGAACTGGTGGAGCACCGCCCCGGTGGGGGCGTGGACGTAGCGGTCGAACAGCGGCACCTGGATCACCGGGGCGTCGGACTCGGGGATCGTGAGGAACCGGGGCTCGTGGTCGATCTCGGCCAGCGGCGGGCGGTGCAGCTCGGCGACCTCGTCCGGGTTGGGCGTCGGCTCGCCCGCGCCGCCGCCCCACAGCACGACCGGGGTGATGACGTAGCCGGAACGGGTCGGGTAGTCGTCGAGCAGACCGAGCACGCGGTCCGGGCCGAGCTCGAGCCCGATCTCCTCGGACACCTCGCGGCGCCCCGCCTGCTCGGCGGTCTCACCCGGGTCGAGCCGTCCGCCCGGAAGGGCCCACTGGCCGGAGTGCGCCCGCAGCGACCGGGCGCGCCGGGTCAGGACGAACGCGACCTCGTCGGCGAGACGGCCGTCGCCGGTGGCACCGGGGACCGGCAGCAGCGTCAGGGTGACGGCGGCGGCCCGCTTCCCCGCCCGGTCCGCCTCCGACGCGGCCCGGCGCTCGGCCGGGGGGAGCGTCGCCAGCGCCGCCTCGACACGCTCCCGCAGCTGGCGCTGCACCGGTTCCGGGACCACCACGTCGTCGGCCATGGCCCGATCGTCGCACCCGCCCGGGTGCCGCACAGGTTCCGTCGCCGCCGCACTCGTCACACCCGCTGCGGCGCCACCACACCCTGTGCGGCGACCGGCGGGACACATGCGGCGGCGCGAGGGGCAGCCGCAGTTCAGTCCGCGGGGTCGCGCCGGGGGCGGGCCGCCCGGGACGGCCACGGTTCGGGTGCGGCCGCGCGATCGGAGCGACCGGCGCGGCCGGAGCCCGCGGAACCGGCCGCGTCGCCGGACCGGGGCGTGCCGACGGAACCGGTGGGGCCGGGGCCGCCGCCGTCCCTCCGCCGTCGCCCGCCCCGTGCGGGCACGGCCGACGCGGAGGCCGTCACGGCGGGCACGCCGGACCGGGAGACCCGCGGGCCGACCGGCCACACGGGCTCCGGGTCCCGGCCGGGGTCGGTGCCGGGCCGCAGGATCTGCCGGACGACGAGCACGCACAGCGCGACCACCACGGCGTCGCGGACCAGCACGGTCACCAGGAACGGCTCCGGCGGCAGCCCCTTGTTCGCGACGCCGAGGTACTGGAACATCCGCGGCACCCAGACCAGCGCGTCGACGACCATCCACGCCAGCAGCAGCCGCCAGCGGGGCAGGGCGAGCACCGCGAGCGGGACCAGCCACAGCGAGTACTGCGGGCTCCACACCTTGTTGACCAGCAGGAACGCCGAGACCGTCAGGAAGGCCAGCTCGGCGACCGCGGGCGGGCGCGGCGCGCGCAGCGCGAGCCAGGCGATCGCGGCGAACGCCAGCACCATGAGCACCGCGGTGACGGTGTTGAGCACGGTGGGGGACTGCCCGTCGCCGAGCGGGCCGTCGAAGCCGGACCAGCCGGTGAACCAGTACAGCGAGTACCAGACCGAGTCCGGGTCGGCCGGTCGCGTGCGGTTGAGCAGGAAGAACTCGACCCAGCCGCGCGGCCAGGCCAGCGCGACCGGGAGGTTCACCGCCACCCAGGCGAGGGCCGCGGCACCGATCGTCCACGCGGCACGCGGGAGGCCTCCGTCGGCGCGGCGTCGCCAGCCGACGAGCAGCACCGGTAGCAGGAGCAGCAGCGGGTAGAGCTTGGCCGCGCCGCCGATCCCGAGCAGCACCCCGGCCCAGACCGGCCGGTCCCGGCGCAGCGCGAGCAGTGCCCCGGTCGCGAGCGCGACGGTGAGCGTGTCGAAGTTGGTGAACGCGTGCACCGCCACCAGCGGGGACAGCGCGACCAACGCGGCGTCCCACGGACGTTCCGGGCGGAGCATCAGCACCGCCCACACCACCACCAGCCAGGCCATGGCCAGCCAGATCGCTGTGACGTCGAAGTAGACGACGACGTCGAGCGCCGTCGGCAGCGGCAACCGCTCGGCCAGCCACTGCCAGCCGTCGGTCAGCTGCGCATTGAGGTACTGGAACATCCCGGTGACGACCGGGTACTCCATGTACCGGGCGGTGCGGGAGCCGTCGGCGGCGGTCTCGAACCAGGCGTCGCGGTAGGGGACGGCGTCGTCGGCGAGACCTTCCAGCCCGTAGAGCGGGACGGTGTCGGAGTAGCACATCGCGACGTACTGACGGTCGTTGCGCCAGTCCAGCGCGAGCGCACCGTCGGGGGTGCGGTACTGCTGCAGACAGGCCGCCTTGCCCAGCCAGCCCAGCGCCAGCACGACGACGGCGAGCAGCAGCACCACCCGCAGCGGGGTCCACCAGCGCGACCGTCCGACGAGTGCGTGCCGGCCCATCGGGCCTCCGGCGACCCGGCTCGCGGCGCGCGCCAGCGGCTCGGTCCAGGTCGGGATCTCCCGGTCCCGGACGCCCGCCCCCGGCGCGTCGCGGGGGCGGGTGGTGCGGCTCCGGGCCGGCCGCCTGCGGTCAGTTGTCGCCCCCGCGGCCCGGACGGTCCCGGCCCGCATCGGAGCCGGGCGGCGAGTCGCTGTTGCCGTCGCTGCCGGGGTTGCCGCTGCTGCCGTCGCCGGCCCCGTCCCCGGAGCCGTCGCCCGACGAGTCACCCCGGTCGCTGCGGTTCCCGCGGTCACCCCGGTCCCCGCGGTCCCCGCGGTCGCCGCGGTCGCCGCGGTCGCCGTTGTCGCGGCTGTCGCCGGGCTCCTGGGTGGTGGTCGTCTGCTGGTCGTCGCCCTGCCCGGAGTCGTTCGAGACGGCCCGGGCCGGAGCCTGGCCGATCGGCTCGAAGTCGGAGAACTGCTCCACCGGCGTCCCCTGCAGCACGTCGTTCATGAACGACTGCCAGATCGAGCCGGGCAGCATCCGCCCGTAGACCGGGCGGCCCGCGGAGTTCTTGATCGGGGTGTTGTCGTCGGTGCCGACCCACACCGCGGTGGACACCGACGGTGTGTAGCCGACGGTCCAGGCGTCGTTGTTCTGGCCCTGGACGCTGCTCTGCACGGTGCCGGTCTTCGCGGCGACCGGACGCCCGTCCAGCCCGATCCGCGACGAGCTCGCGACGTCGGTCATGGACTCGGTGACGTTGCGGGCGACCTCGGCCGGCATGACCTGCTGGCCGTTGTCGGTGCTGCCGCGGTCGTAGATGACCCGCCCGTCGCTGGCGGTGACCTTCGCGATCAGGAACGGGTCGCGCTTCATGCCGTCGGCCGCGAACGTGCCGTAGGCGGCGGCCATGTCCTCGGGGTGGACCTCTCGGTCACCCAGCGAGATGCCGCCGGTGGGGTTCGGCAGCAGGTCGGCGGGGATGCCGGCCTGGTGCGCGGCGTCGGCGACCCGCTGCGGGCCGACGTCGAGGCCCATCCGGTAGAAGACCGTGTTGATCGACTTGGTCATGGCCTCCTTCACCGAGCACCGGCCGCAGCTGACGCCCTCGGAGTTGGTGACCGTGGTGCCGGCGAGCTCCTGGGGGGAGGAGCCGTCGTAGATCGTGCCGAGACCGACCGGCGGGTTCGCCTGCAGCGCCGCCGCGAGCACGAACGGCTTGAACGACGAGCCGGGCTGCTTGAGCACCGAGGCGTAGTCGAGGCCGACACCGTTCTCCCCGCCGAAGTAGGCGATGACCGCGCCGGTCTTCGGGTTCACCGACACCAGCGAGGACCGCAGGTTGCCGGGCTGGCCGTCCATGACCTTCTCGACGGCCGTCGCCGCGTCCTCCTGGGCCTTCGGGTCGATCGTCGTGGTGACCGTCAGACCCTGGGTGTTGATCTCGGTCTCGGAGATCCCGAGCTTCTCCAGCTCGGCGCGGGCCGCGTTGTAGATGTGGCCCTTGTCGTCACCGGGGATGCCACCGCCCTCGGCCGCGGAGGCCTCGCGCCACTGCGGGAACCTCTGCTGCGCCCGGTCGGCCTGCGTCATCCAGCCCTGGGCGACCATGCCGTCGAGCACGAAGTTCCACCGCTGCTGGGACATCTCGAGGTTCTTCGCCGGGTCCCAGCGCGACGGCGACTGGATCAGCCCGGCGATCATCGCGCCCTCGGAGGCGTTCAGGTCCTGGACGTTCTTCCCGAAGTACGCCTGGCTGGCGGCCTGGACGCCGTAGGCGCCGCGACCCAGGTAGATCGCGTTCAGGTAGTTGCCGAGGATCTGCTCCTTGGTCATCTCCTTGGACATCTTCGCGGCCAGCACGACCTCGCGGAACTTGCGGAACAGCGAGTACTGGTCGTTGCCGGTGGTCACCTTGATGTACTGCTGGGTGATCGTCGAGCCGCCGCCGATCCCGCCGGAGAGCTGGTTGATCACCGCCCGCGCGATGCCGGTGATGTCGAAGCCGGGGTTGGAGAAGAACGTGCGGTCCTCGGCGGACAGCACGGCCTGCTGGACCGGCACCGGCACCTGGGACAGGTCGACGCTGATCCGGTTGACGTTGTCCGGCCGGACGGTCGCCAGCGGGGCGCCGTCGGTGTAGGTGAAGGTCGCCACCTGGGTGACGGCGATGTCGTCGGCGTTGGGGACCGGGAACACCAGCCAGCCGATCGCGAACGCGACGAGCGGGCCGATCACCGCGAACGCGGCGAGCCCGATCACCCAGCGCCGGAGCCGGCGACGACGGCCGGGCTTCTGCCGCCCGTCACCGCCGTCCCCGGGACCGCGACCGTCGGGACGACCGGGCGGTCCGGGCGGGCGGCCGCCACCGCCGCCACGACGGGCGGCCGTGGCCGGTGCCGCCGCGGCCGCCGCGGCACCGCGGGCCTGCGGAGGGCCGGTGCGCTGCGGGACGGCCGTGCGCGGACCGGCCTGGGCGGGCCGGACGACGGGGTCGAAGTGGCCGACCCCGGAGTCGTCGTGGGTCAGCAGCGGCGGAGGGGACTGGGGGACCGGGCGCGGCGGCGGCCCCGCGGGTGCGGGACGGCCGCCCACCGGTGGACGACCGGGGGCGGGGGCATCGGGGGACGGGGGCCCACGCCCGGTCGGGGTGCCGGCGGGGGCATCGGGGACGGGACCGCGGAGGACCGGGGGCGGGGGCGGCGGCGGGGTGCGCCGGGGGTCACGCTCGTCGTTCACCGGGCGGCTCCGTGGGATGCGGTGGACCGGATCCGCAGCGGCCCGGGCCGGGGGTGCCCGGGGCGGAGGGGATCCGGCAGCGGACCGGCGCGGTGCGCGCGGTCCGGGTGGTCGTGCTCGTCGGGCAGGGTGCCATCGGACTCAGCCACCCGCACTCCGCCGGCCGCGGCGGGGGCGGCCGGTGCCGAGGACGAACGAGCGGACCAGGTGGTTCCAACGGCACTCGGTGCACACCTCGACGACGTGCACGGAGAAGTCGGCGACCTGTGCCGCGAGCTGCTCGAGGTCCGCCGCGGAGCGGGCCGAGCCGGAGACGTGGCGCAGGCTCTCGCCGAACACCCACGAGACCTGGGCGAGCTCCTCGTGGCGGCAGACCGGACAGGCCCGACCGGCGGACGTGCCGTGGAAGCGCGCGGCGCGGAGCAGGTAGGCACCCGCATCGCACACCTCCTCACGTCCGACCCGGCCGGCCCGGACGTCGGCCAGCAGAGCACGGCGCTGCAGGGCGTAGTCCACCACCTGTCGCGGGCTGAGCACCCGGCCAGGGTACGCGGGACGGACCCGCGGACCCATCGCCGTCCCGCACGGGGCCCTGCGGGCACGACCGTTCCGTGCCTGGTCGGGGTACTCGTCCGGTCCGCGACCACCTGTGACGACGATCATGGAGGGGACGGATCGATGTATCGGACCGATAGGATGACCGGTCGGCGGTCCGCACGGAGGAGGTCGCGATGCTGGACTTCGCGGTCCTCGGCCTGCTCCAGGACGGTCCGCTGCACGGGTACGAGCTGCGCAAGCAGCTCGGCCGCAGGCTCGGCGGCTTCCGCGCGTTCTCCTACGGCTCGTTGTACCCGGCCCTGCGCCGGCTGCTGCGGGCCGGGTCGATCGCCGAGACCACCGACGAGGCGGGTGATCAGTACGGACGCGCTCCGGGACGGCTGCGACGGGGCAGGCGGGTCTACCGCATCACCCCGGCGGGCCGGGACCGGTTCGCGGCCATGCTCGCCGAGGCCGGCCCCCAGGCGTGGGAGGACGGAAGCTTCGACGTGCACCTGGCGTTCTTCGCGCGGACACCGGCGGAGACCAGGATCCGGATCCTGGAGGGCCGCAGACGGGCCGTCGAGGAACGCCGGGACGGTCTGCGCACCGCGCTCGGCAGGCCCTGCGAGGGGGTCGACCGCTACACCCGCGAGCTGCACCGGCTCGGGCTGGAGTGCTCCGAGCGCGAGGTGTGCTGGCTGAACGAGCTGATCGCGACCGAACGGGCCGAGCAGGGCGCCGCGGACGGACGCGACGAGAGGACCTTCCCCGGCGGCGGGCCATCCCGGCCCGCGACCGGCGGGGTACGACAGGACGAGACAACAGGAGGAGCCTGACATGAGCCAGGTTCGGGTGGCGGTCGTCGGCGTGGGCAACTGCGCGGCGTCGCTGGTCCAGGGGGTTCACTACTACGCGGACGCCGATCCGTCGACCCAGGTCCCCGGCCTGATGCACGTCGACTTCGGCGGGTACCACGTCCGGGACGTGACCTTCGTGGCCGCGTTCGACGTCGACGCGAAGAAGGTCGGTCAGGATCTCGCCGACGCGATCTCGGCCAGCGAGAACAACACGGTCAAGATCGCGGACGTGCCGCCGCTCGGGGTGACCGTGCAGCGCGGGCCGACCCTCGACGGTCTCGGCCGCTTCTACCGGGAGACCATCACCGAGGCCGACGGCGAGCCCGTCGACGTCGTGCAGGTGCTGCGCGACACCGGGGCCGACGTGCTGGTGTCCTACCTGCCGGTGGGCAGCGAGGACGCCGACCGGTTCTACGCGCAGGCCGCACTGGATGCGGGCGTCGCGTTCGTCAACGCGCTGCCGGTGTTCATCGCCTCGGACCCGGAGTGGGCGGAGAAGTTCCGCGCCGCCGGCGTCCCGATCGTCGGCGACGACATCAAGTCGCAGGTCGGCGCGACCATCACCCACCGGGTGCTGGCGAAGCTGTTCGAGGACCGCGGCGTGCAGCTGGACCGCACGATGCAGCTCAACGTGGGCGGGAACATGGACTTCCTGAACATGAAGGAGCTCGAGCGGCTGGAGTCCAAGAAGGTCTCCAAGACCCAGGCCGTCACCTCGCAGGTGGACCGGGACATGGGCAAGGGCAACGTGCACATCGGCCCGTCGGACTACGTGTCCTGGCTGGACGACCGCAAGTGGGCCTACGTCCGGCTCGAGGGCCGCGCGTTCGGTGACGTCCCGCTGAACCTGGAGTACAAGCTCGAGGTCTGGGACTCCCCGAACTCCGCGGGCATCATCATCGACGCGGTGCGGGCGGCCAAGATCGCGAAGGACCGCGGCATCGGCGGACCGATCCTGTCGGCGTCGAGCTACTTCATGAAGTCGCCGCCGGAGCAGTACCGCGACTCCGAGGCCCGCGACAAGGTCGAGGCGTTCATCCGGGGCGAGATCGACAGCTGATCCGTTTCTCGGTACAACGGCCCGGGGAAGACCATGCAGGTCATCCCCGGGCCGTTGCCGTACCGGAGACGTTCCGAAAGACGACATTACCGATCCGGAATGTTCTCGTTATTCGTCGTGAGCGCAGTCATGCAATGAATGTGCTCTGCGTCATTTATCTGAGCGATATCTGTTCGTAATGTGCGGTCCGGCCTTGTGCGACCACCGCCCATCCGGGGTGAGGGGTACAGGGTCACCGCCGGGCGACGACGCAGGCGGGTCGTGAGTGCCGTCGGTGTCCCCACCGGAACTCCCCCTTCGTACCGGCGCCCACGGGTCCCGCCCCGACCGCTCCTCCGGTGGTGCAACATCCCGAGGACCCCACCGTGCCCCAGCGTCATTCCGCTCCGGCGCTCCGCGTCGCCGTCGTGGCCACCACCGCCGCCGCGGCCGCAGTTCTGTCCGTGCTCCCCGCCGCCACCGCGGCACCCACGGACGCCGCCTCCGCGGCACCCGCCGCGGAGACCGTGACCCGTGACGTCGCCCCGGCCGCGAACGTCCTGCCGGCGCTCGGCTCGAACCCGGCCGCGCTGTCGGTCTCCTCCGCGGCGCAGGCCGCGGCCCCGGCCGCGCAGGCCGCCGCCGCGCGCAGCGGCGCGATGTCGACCGCGATGGCCCAGCTCGGCAAGCCCTACCGCTGGGGCGCCACCGGCCCGAGCGCGTTCGACTGCTCCGGCCTGGTCCACTACGCCTTCTCCAAGGCGGGCAAGGACCTGCCCCGCACCAGCCGGGCCCAGGCCCAGGTGGGCACCAAGGTGTCGAAGTCGAACCTGAAGCCCGGTGACCTGGTGTTCTTCTACAGCCCGGTCAGCCATGTCGGCATCTACATCGGCGGCGGCCAGATCGTGCACGCCTCCACCAGCGGCCAGCCGGTGAAGATCTCCGACATCGACCGGATGCCGTTCAACTCGGCCCGCCGGGTCTGAGAGAAGCCTGCGGAACGAGGCTCAGCTCTGAGCGCGCCCGCTCCCCGGTACGACGACCGGCCCCGTCCTCGCGCAGGACGGGGCCGGTCGTCGTAGGTTCACCGGGTGACCGCTCCGCGCCGCCCGCTCGCCCTGATCACCGGTGCCTCCCAGGGCATCGGCGCCGCCACCGCCCGGCTGCTCGCGCCGCGCTACGACCTGGTCCTGGGCGGCCGGGACGAGAAGCGGCTGGAGGCCCTGGCCGGTGAGCTGACCGAGGCGGGCCCGGTCGCGGTCCGCACCGTGGCGGTGGAGCTCACCGACGACGACGCGCTGGCCACGGCCCTCGACGGCATCGACCGGCTCGACGCGCTGGTCCACTCGGCCGGGGTCGGCGAGCTGGGCACCGTCGCGGAGACCACCGCGCAGACCTGGCGCCACCAGTTCGACGTCAACGTCGTCGCGGTCGCCGAGACGACCCGGCTGCTGCTGCCCGCGCTGCGCGCGGCGGGCGCCGACACCGGCGCCGACGTCGTACTCGTCAACTCCGGGTCCGGGATCACCGCCCGCGCGGGCTGGGGGTCCTACGCGGCGAGCAAGTTCGCGCTGCGCGCGTTCGGCGACGCCCTGCGCGCCGAGGAGTCCGGCCACGGCATCCGGGTCACCTCCGTGCACCCGGGCCGGGTGGACACGGCGATGCAGGAGCGGGTCGTCGCCCACGAGGGCGGCGAGTACGACGGCTCGCGGTTCCTGCGCCCCGAGTCGGTCGGTGCCGCGATCCTGGCCGCACTGACCGCGACCCGCGACGCGCACCTCACCGAGATCGTGGTGCGCCCGCAGGGCTGAGGGCCGACTGCTCGCGCAGCTCGTCGAGGGCCGCCAGCAGCGGTGGCGCCGCCGCCGCGGCGTCCCGGACCACCGCCAGGATCGTCCGCACCGGCGTGGGCCGCACGACCGGCACCGCGCAGGTCCCGGCCGGCAGGTCGACGGCGCCGAGCCGGGGGAGCACGGTGACGCCGATGCCGGCGGCGACGAAGGCCAACGCCGTGCGGTAGTCGTGGGCCTCGACGTGGAACGGCGGGCGGAACCCGGCGGCAGCGCAGGCCTCGATCAGGTTGCGCCGGCACCACCCGCGGGCGAAGTCGTTGTCCACCCACCGCTGCCCGGCCAGCTCCGCCAGGTCGACCTGCTCCGCCCCGGCCAGCGGGTGCCCCTCGGGCACCACCACGACGTAGGGGTCGTCGAGCAGGTGGTGCACCGAGAACCCGGGCCAGGCCTCGAACTCCGGTCGTTCGACGGCGATCTGCAGGTCCGACCGGTCGGCCGGGTCGTCGGGCAGCCACTCACGCAGGGCCAGGTCGAGCCGGACCCCCGGGAAACCGGTGGTCAGCCTGCGCACCACCCGCGGCATCCAGGCGGACCCGACGGAGGCGAAGTAGGCCACCGACAGCGACCCGGTGCGCCCCGTGCGCAGGTCCTCGACGAGTACCTGGGCCTCACCGAGCCGGGCGAGCACCGCGTCGGCCTGCTCGGCCAGCAGGAGCCCGGCCGCGGTCGGCCGCAGCCCGCGCCCCACCCGCTCGAACAGCACCAGGCCGGTCTCCCGGGCGAGTGCGGTGACGTGCTGGCTCACCGCCGAGGGCGTGTACCCCAGATTGGCGGCGGCGGACTGCACCGACCCACCGGCCACGACCGACCGGAAGATCATCAGGCGATGAGCGTCGAGCACGCGGACAAACGTACAGCAGAACTGAATCCAGAGGTAGAACATATCGCTGGTGCTGAACCGTGAGCGGTTCGACGATGTCTCCATGACCACCGTGAACCTGGGGCTGCTCGCCCTCACCACCCCCGCCACCCTCGCCGCGCTGTACCGGCTGTTCCGGGAACGACCGCGACGGTTGCCCGTCCGCACCGGCTACGACACCCGCCGGCCCACCCTGTGAGCGCCGCGACCCCGCCGGGACTGCTGCCGCTCGCCGCCGCGGCCACCACCGTCGTGCTCTGGGCCTCGGCCTTCGTGGGCATCCGCGCCGTCGGCCACGACCTGTCGCCGGGCGCGCTGGCCCTGGGACGGATGCTGGTCGGGGCCCTGACCCTGACCGCGATCCTGACCGTGGTCCGCGCCCGCAGACCCAGACCCGGCCCACCCCTGCCCCGCGGACGGTTGCTGGCGGCGGTCGTGATCTGGGGCGCGGCCTGGTTCGGCGTCTACAACCTCGCGCTGAACGCGGCCGAGCGGCACCTCGACGCGGGCACGACCGCGTTGCTGGTGAACGTGGCACCGGTGGTCGTCGCCGTGCTCGCCGGGCTGCTGCTCGGCGAGGGCTTCCCGGCACGGCTGCTGGCCGGGATGGCCGTCGCGTTCGCCGGGGTGGTGCTCATCGCGGCGGCGTCGTCGGCCGGGGGCGCCGACCTGTCCGGGGTGCTGCTGGGGCTGCTCGCCGCACTGGTCTACGCGGGCGCGGCCGTCGCGCAGAAGCGGCTGCTGCCCCGGGTCGACGCCCTGACGATGACCTGGACGGGCGCCGTCGCCGGGGCCGTCGCGCTGCTGCCGTTCCTGCCGTCGCTGGTCGCCGCGCTCGCCACCGCGCCGCCGACGGCCGTCGCCGGCGTCGTCTACCTGGGGGTGTTCCCGACCGGAGTCGCGTTCCTGACCTGGGGATACGCCCTGACCCGCACGACCGCGGGGCGGCTGGCCGCCACCACGTACGCGATCCCGCCGGTGGTCGTCGGACTGTCCTGGGCACTGCTCGGGGAGGTGCCCGCACCGGCCGCGCTGGCCGGCGGTCTGCTGTGCCTGGTCGGCGTCGCGGTCGCCACCCGTTCGGCTCCGCCCCGGGGGCGGGGATCGTCCGAACGACAGACCCCCGTGTCCCTCCCCGTCACTACGCTCGACGGGCATGGGGGAGTCCAGGGACGACGAGCGGTCCGTGATGCGGGTGTCGGACGCCGACCGCAGCGAGACCGCGGAACGGCTGAAGCTGGCGCACGACGAGGGCCGGCTGTCACTGATCGAGTACGACGAGCGGTTGCAGCAGGCCTACGCGGCGACCGTCCGCGCGGACCTCGACCGGCTGGTCACCGACCTGCCCGCGGTGGAACGCACGACGTTGCCGTCGGTGCGTGCCGAGACGGCGCAGGTGGAGAAGGCCGAGGCGAGGCGTGAGCACCTCACCGAGTGGCGCTCGTGGGCCGGCACCTCGGTCATCCTGACCGGCATCTGGGTGGTCACCGCGTTCGCCTCGTCCTCCGACGGGGAGGGACTCCCGTTCTTCTGGCCGATCTTCCCGATCGGGATCTGGGGGGCGGTCCTGGTCGCGCACTTCTTCTTCGGCTCCGGGGAGAAGGACGACGACTGAAGGGTCCCGCGGCGGCTGCCACGCGCACCGGGCCGGGCATAGAGTCGCCCCGTGCTCGACCCCGCCCGCCTCGACCTGTCCGCACTGGCGGACGCGCTCGAGGACCGCACGCCGGAGGTCACCTGGTACCTCGACCCGGCCGACGCCGAGGTGCACGGCGTGTCCGGCGACGACCGGCCCGGTCCGGACTGGGTGGAGATCCGGCCGGTGACCAGCCGGGAGTCCTACCGGGACATGTTCGACTTCACCGCGGGCGTGCAGCACCGGCGGGCCGCGGCGCTGCTGGACCGCGCGATCGACGGCCGGGGTGCGTTCCGCCGGTTCAAGAACACGCTGTTCGAGTTCCCCGAGGTCCGCGACCAGTGGTACCGCTTCCGCGACGCCCGTTCCCGCCGGCGCGCGGCGGACTGGCTGGTCGCGGCCGGCCTGATCGGTGCCGACGACGGCGAGCGGCTCAGGGCCCGCCACCCCGACCCGGACCCGTCCAACGACGACGTGCCCGCCGCCGTCGCCGACGACCTGGGCCTGCTCTACGGCCCCCGGCTGCGTCAGGTGCTGCTGTTCGGGTCCTGGGCGAGCGGGGAGGGCTCGGTCGAGTCCGCGATCGACCTGCTCGTGGTCCTCGACGACGACGGGTTCCCGATCCTGCCCTGGGAGGAGGTCCGCGCGATGGACGACGTGCTGTGGCAGCACACCCGGCGGACCGGGCTGACGATCAGCGTGCTGCCGGTCGGCCAGGGTGAGCTCGTCCGTGCCGCCGACCCGACGGTCGTGCGTGCCCGCGCCGAGGCGGTGCGGATCCGGTGACCCGGCGGGTGCACGGCGGGATCGCGCGGGCCCGGGTCGAGCTGGGCGGGGCCCGGGTGCTGGCCGAGAACGGCTTCGGCGACGCCGCGGTCTCCCGCGCGTTCCATGCCGCGTTCCGGGCCGCCGAGACCGCGCTGCTGGTGCTGGGGGAGACCCGCGCCGAGCATTCCGAGGTCGTCAGCGCGTTCGTCCGCCGGGTGGTGCGGGAACGGTCGCTGGACCCGCGGGCCGGGCGGCTGCTGCGGTCGCTCTACAACCGGCGGGCGCTGGCCGACCACTCGGACGTGACCGCCCCGGCGGCGGAGGCGCGCGCGGCCCTCGACGACGCCGCGTTCGTGCTCGACGCCGTGGAGGCCTGGCTCGCCGAGCCGGCCCTGTCCCGGCCGCCGGACCCGGGGACCGGGGCGACCCGGCGGCCGGAGAAGCCGGTCCGGCGCGGGTCCCGCGCCTGACCGGCCCGCCGGGCGCGCCCCCGGAAGTCGGAGAATCCGCGCACCGCCTGCAGGTGGTACGTCATGACGTGGCCCCTCTCGCCGTCCGACCACGGGCTGGTCGCTCGGACGAGGGGATGCCGCCGGGGGCCGCCGGCCGTTACGGCGCGCGGGTCAGAAGAAGTCCCCGCCGAAGTCGGAGTCGTTGTCGAACAGGCCCCCGCCCTCGAAGCCCCCCTGGTCGGCGCCGTCGAGGCCGCCGTCGGCACCGCCGTCGAAGCCCGGGTCGTCGAGGGCGGCCCCGTCGGCGTAGGCGGCCTGGTCGGCGCCGGCCATCCCGCTGAACAGCGAGGTGAACAGCAGCGCCGAACCGACGCCCCAGGCCCCGGCGACGAGTGCCGGCTTCCACCACGGCTCGGAGTACCAGCCGCGCGGCACCGGACGCCCGGCGACGGTCCCGCCGGGGTAGTAATGGCTGTTCCGGTCGGTCGGCTGCGGCGACGCGCCCAGACTGCGGCCCTCCACCTCGACCTCGCGGTCCTCGGTGACCTCACCGGCGCGGGACTGGCCCGGCAGCGGCGGCAGCTCGGGCCCGGGGTCCATGCCCATCGCCGTGCGTGCGGCGCGGATGTAGTAGAGACCCTCGTAGGCGGTCTCGGTGACCTGACGGCACTGCGCGGCCGTGCGCGCCTGCTCCATCTGCGAGCCCGCGGCGGTGTAGCGCTCGGCGGCGTCGGCCAGCGCCTGACGGCTCGGGTCGTCGGTCCCGGTCAGGGCCAGGACCTGGCCGCCGAGACGCTCCACCCAGCGCCGGGACTCGGCCTGGGCGTCCGCCAGAGCGGCGGCGGAGTCCGCGTTGTGCCGCCGTACCAGCCACACGACGGCCGCGACGACGGCCAGGACGACGATCAGGGTCAGGACTGCGCTCATGACGGACCTCCTGCCCGCTCAACGGGCAGGAGGTCGCCTGCGTTCCCTACCGGACGACGTTGACCAGGCGCCCCGGCACGACGATGACCTTCTTCGGCTCGGCGCCGTCCAGCGCGGCGACGACCTTCTCGTCGGCCAGCGCGGCCGCCCGGATGTCGTCCTGGGCGGCGTCGGCGGCGACGGTGACCCGCGAGCGGACCTTGCCGTTGACCTGGATCGGGTACTCGACGGTGTCCGCCACCAGGTAGCGCTCGTCGGCGACCGGGAACGGCGCGTAGGTCAGCGTGTCCTCGTGACCCAGCTTCTGCCACAGCTCCTCGGCGATGTGCGGGGCCAGTGGCGCCAGCATCAGCACCAGCGCCTCCGCGACCTCACGCTCCACCGGCGCCCCGCGCTTGGTCAGCGTGTTGTTCAGCTCGATCAGCTTCGCGGCGGCGGTGTTGTAGTGCAGCGCCGGGAAGTCCTCGCGCACACCGGCGATCGCCTTGTGCAGCGACCGCAGGATCTCCTCCGACGGCGCGTCCTCGACGACGGTCACCGCACCGGTGCCCTCGTCGACCAGGTTGCGCCACACCCGCTGCAGGAACCGCTGCGGGCCGACGACGTCCCGCGTCGACCACGGACGCGAGGCGTCCATCGGGCCGGTGTACATCTCGTACAGCCGGAAGGTGTCGGCGCCGTAGCGGTCGCACATGTCGTCGGGCGTCACGACGTTCTTCAGCGACTTGCCCATCTTCCCGTACTCCCGGGTGACGGGCTGCCTGTTCCACGTGAAACCGGCGCTCGTGCCGTCCTCGCCGACGACCTCGACGACCTCCTCCGCGGGCACGTAGGTCCCGCGGGCGTCGGTGTAGGCCCAGGCCTGGATGTAGCCCTGGTTGAACAGCTTCCGGAACGGCTCCTCGCTGCTCACGTGGCCCAGGTCGAACAGGACCTTGTGCCAGAACCGCGAGTACAGCAGGTGCAGCACGGCGTGCTCGACGCCGCCGACGTACAGGTCCACGCCGCCCGGGTCGGCGACCGACCGGGCCGCGTCCTTGCCGATCCAGTACTTCTCGGCCTCGGCGGAGACGAACCGCTCGGTGTTCTCCGGGTCCAGGTAGCGCAGGTAGTACCAGCACGACCCGGCCCACTGCGGCATCGTGTTCGTCTCGCGGCGGTACTGCTTCGGGCCGTCACCCAGGTCCAGCTCGACGGCCACCCACTCGTGCGCCCGGGACAGCGGCGGCTCCGGCTCGGAGTTCGCATCGTCCGGGGCGTAGGTCTTGGGCGAGTAGTCGTCGACGTCGGGCAGGACGACGGGCAGCTGGTCCTCGGGCAGCGCGATCGGGCCGTGCTCGTCCCAGACGACCGGGAACGGCTCGCCCCAGTAGCGCTGCCGGGAGAACAGCCAGTCGCGCAGCTTGTACTGCACGACGCCCTCGCCGGCGCCCTTCGCGGCCAGCCAGTCGATGATCGTGCGCTTGGCCTCGTCGACGCCCAGCCCGTCCAGGCTGATCTCGTCGTTCGCGGAGTTGATGGTCGGGCCGTCGCCGGTGTACGCGCCGCCGTCCCAGTCCGGCGGCGGCTGCACCGTGCGCACGTGCGGCAGCCCGAACGCGGCCGCGAAGTCCCAGTCCCGGGTGTCCTCGGCGGGCACCGCCATGATCGCGCCGGTGCCGTAGCCCATCAGTACGTAGTCGGCGACGAACACCGGGACGGCCGCGCCGTTCACCGGGTTGGTGGCGTACGCGCCGGTGAACACACCGGTCTTGTCCTTGTTCTCCTGGCGGTCCAGCTCGGACTTGCGCGCGGCCTCGGCGCGGTACGCCGCGACGGCCTCGGCGGGCGTCGCGGCGCCACCGGTCCAGCGCGGGTCGGTGCCGTCGGGCCACTGCCCGGGGACCAGGGAGGAGACCAGCGGGTGCTCGGGCGCCAGCACCATGTAGGTGGCGCCGAACAGGGTGTCCGGGCGGGTCGTGAAGACCTCGATCGCGTCCGCGCCGGACTGCACCGGGAACCGGACCCGGGCGCCCTCGGAGCGGCCGATCCAGTTGCGCTGCATCGCCTTGACCGACTCCGGCCAGTCGACCCGGTCCAGGTCGTCGGCCAGCCGGTCGGCGTAGGCGGTGATCCGCATCATCCACTGCTTGAGGTTGCGGCGGAAGACGGGGAAGTTGCCGCGCTCGGAGCGGCCGTCCGGGGTGACCTCCTCGTTCGCCAGCACGGTGCCCAGGCCGGGGCACCAGTTCACCGGCGCCTCGGAGATGTAGGCCAGCCGGTACCCGTCGACGGCGGCGCGCCGGTCGGCCTCGGACAGCTCGGCCCAGGGGCGGCCGTCGGGGGTCGGGCGGGTGCCGGCCTCGAACTCGGCGCGCAGCTCGGAGATCGGGCGGGCGCGGTCGGCGTCGGTGTCGTACCAGGACTCGAAGATCTCCCGGAAGATCCACTGGGTCCAGCGGTAGAACGCGATGTCGGTGGTGGACACCGAGCGACGCGGGTCGTGGCCCAGGCCCAGCTGGCGCAGCTGCTGCCGGTAGCGGGCGATGTTGGCCTCGGTCGTCGTCCGCGGGTGCGTCCCGGTCTGGACGGCGTACTGCTCGGCGGGCAGCCCGAAGGCGTCGAAGCCCATCGGGTGCAGCACGTTGTGGCCGTTCATCCGCAGGTAGCGGCCCAGCACGTCGGTGCCGATGAAGCCCAGCGGGTGCCCGACGTGCAGCCCCGCCCCGGAGGGGTAGGGGAACATGTCCATCAGGTAGACCTTCGGCTTCTCCGAGCCGGGCTGACCCGGGTCGGGGGCGTGGAAGGTCTGCTCGGTCTCCCAGAAGTCCTGCCACTTCCGCTCGATCCGGGCGGCCATCTCGGCGTCGTAGCGGTACGCCGGTCGGTCCGCACGCTGCTCGGACGCGGTCGTGGTCTCGGTGCTCATGTCCGTCTCACCTCGGGGATGCCTGTCGTGACGGCCCGACTCGGGGCCCGGAACACGTCGCGGCCCCTCGTGCGCATCACGCAGGAGGGGCCGTCGCGGCGCCGTGTTGTGGCTACGACGCCGCGCCGGGAAGTCGGCGGGCCGTGCACATGTGACCAGGGTAGCCGGGGCGGGCGTCCCCGTTCCCGCGGGTTCTACCCTGGTCACGTGCCCACGACGCTCCGCCTGCTCCTCGCCGCCCTGCTCCTGCTGGCCGGGGTGGTCCTCGTCGTCCTCGCCGTGCTGGGGGCGACCGGCCGGCTGCCGCGCAACCGCTTCGTCGGCGTCCGCACCGCGGACAGCCTGCGGACCGCCGACGCGTTCGCGATCGCCAACCGGGTGGCCGCGCCGCCGGTCGGCGCCGCGGGGGCGATCGCCCTGGTCGGCGGGACGGTGCTGCTGGTCCTGGACCGGACCGGCGCCGCCCCGTGGGTGCTGGGTGCGATCGCGCTGGTCGGGACGGTCGTGCTCGCCGGTCTCGGGGGCGCGGTCGGGGCGCGGGCCGCGGCGGCGGCGATCGCCGCGCAGGCCGCGGCCCCGAGCTGCGGCGGGTCTGCGCCGGCTGCGACCTGGTCGCGGGCTGCCGCGACGCGACCGGCACCGAGCCGGGCTCGGAGCCCGGGGCCCGCACCGGGCTCACCCGCGAGGCCTGACCTGCGGGGCCGGTCCGCGGGCCCGACCTGCGGGGCCTGATCCGCGGGCCCCGGGCTACCAGCCGCGGGAGCCCGGCCCGCCCTTGAACGGGCCGACGACCTCGTCGGTGACCCAGCCGCCGTAGAACCCGCCGGGCTGCGGGCGGACCGTCTCCCCGTCCAGGGTGATGCGCTCGAACGGCGCCACGTAGACCGCGACCCGGTCGGTCAGCTCCGGGTAGCGCGCGTCCGGCCGCGGGTACCACCAGGCGACGTCGGTCAGCGGCGGCACGCCGGGGACGCGCACGTCGCAGTAGTGGGCGACGCCCTTCCACTCGCAGAACGTGCGGTGCTCACCGGGCACCAGCACGCCGTCGGTGAAGGCGGTGCGGGGCAGGTACCAGGTCGGCGGGTGGCTGGTCTCCAGCACCCGGACCAGGTCGTCCGAGCGGCGACGAGCGTCCCGCCGTGCCACAGCTCCGCGCGGCGGGGCACCCGCTCCGCCCGGGGCGGGCGCGGGTAGTCCCACACCGACTCCTGCCCGGGGCCGACGGGATCGGGCCGGGGACGACGGTCGAACGGCACGACCCCCACGGTAGGCCGGTCAGCGGCCCCCGGCACGGTCGCGGCGGACCCGCGCTGCGCGGCACCGGCCGCGGCGTCCTGACCGGGGGTGGGCCCACCACAGGTCACTCACCGCCCGCGGGGATTCAGTTCCAGGCGGGATCACGCGGGAACGTGGCGAGCAGCGCCAGCGGGACGCCCTGGCGGCGCAACACCCGTTCCCACAGCTGGTCGTAGACGGTGGTCAGCAGGTCGTCGGGCAGGCCGGGGACGACGTACCAGTCACCCCGGGCGATCTCGCCGCCCAGCTGGCCCGCGTCCCAGCCGGAGTACCCGGCGAAGATCCGCAGGCCGCGCAGCCGCTGCGCGAGCGGCGCCGGGTCGGAGTCGAGGTCGACCAGCTGCACCGGTGGCCGGACCGGCATCAGCCCGCCGAGCCCGCGACCGGTCTCCCCGGTCCGCAGGGCGGCCAGGCAGAGCGCGGTGCGCGCCTCGACCGGACCACCGACGAACATGGTCCCGGGATCACTGGTGAGCCCGGCCCAGCGCGGGAGCACGTCCCGTACGGCCGCCTGGCCCGGCCGGTTGAGCACGACCCCGAGGCTGCCCTGCGGACGGTGCTCGATCATGTAGACGACCGTCCGCGAGAAGTTCGGGTCGCCCAGACCGGGGGCGGCGACGAGCAGACTCCCCGGTGTGACCGGGGGAAGAGCGGCGCCTCGCGTGGCGCGGTGTTCCCGCACGGGTCCATGTTCGCACCTCCGGCGCGGACGCGATGCCGCCACCCGTTCGCCGCATCGTCGTACACCGGACATGATCGTCCATACGTTCGTACAATACGAACGTACATCAGTGTGGACGTCCGTACGGGACGCCCGTACGGATCAGAGGTTCTCGTCCGCCCAGGCCCGCAGGGCGACCTCGGCCTGCTCGGCGTCCATCGGCCCCTGCTCCATCCGCAGCGCCAGCATGTGCCGGTAGGCCTTCCCGACGGCCGGGCCCGGCGGGATGCCCAGCAGCTCCATGATCCGGTTGCCGTCGAGGTCGGGGCGGATCGCGTCGAGCTCCTCCTGCTTGCGCAGCTCGGCGATCCGGTCCTCCAGGCCGTCGTAGTTGCGCTGCAGGGCCGAGGCCCGGCGCCGGTTGCGGGTGGTGCAGTCCGAGCGCACCAGCCGGTGCAGGCGCTCCAGCAGCGGGCCGGCGTCGGCGACGTAGCGGCGCACGGCCGAGTCGGTCCACTCGCCCTTGCCGTAGCCGTGGAACCGCAGGTGCAGGTAGACGAGCTGGCACACGTCGTCGACCAGGGCCTTCGGGTACTTGAGCGCCCGCAGCCGCTTGCGGGTCATCTTCGCCCCGACCACCTCGTGGTGGTGGAACGAGACCCGCCCGTCCGGCTCCTTGCGCCGGGTCGCCGGCTTGCCGATGTCGTGCAGCAGCGCGGCCAGGCGCAGCGTGAGGTCCGGCCCGTCGGTCTCGCGCTCGATCGCCTGCTCCATCACGACGAGCGAGTGGGTGTAGACGTCCTTGTGCTGCATGTGCTCGTCGGTCTCCAGCTGCATCGCCGGGACCTCGGGGACGACGTGCCGGGCCAGGCCGGTGTCGCAGAGCAGCTCCAGGCCGCGCCGCGGGTGGTCGCCGATCATCAGCTTGGTGAACTCGGCCTGCACCCGCTCGGCGGTGATCCGGGTCAGCTCGTCGGCCATCGCCGTCATCGCGGCGGTGACCCGCGCGGCGGGGGTGAACCCGAGCTGGGAGACGAACCGGGCGGCGCGCAGCATCCGCAGCGGGTCGTCGGAGAAGGAGCGCTCCGGGGTGTCCGGGGTGTCCAGGACGCCCTGGGCGAGCGCGGCGAACCCGCCGTGCGGGTCGACGAAGCGGCGGTGCGACCCGGTCAGCTCGACCGCCATCGCGTTGACCGTGAAGTCGCGGCGCACCAGGTCGCCCTCGACGGTGTCGCCGAAGCGGACCTCGGGGTTGCGGGAGGTGCCGTCGTAGGTGTCGGCGCGGAAGGTCGTCACCTCGAGGGTCTGCCCGTCGCGGCGCAGCCCGACGGTCCCGAACGCGATCCCGGTGTCCCAGACGGCCTCGGCCCAGCCGCGCACGATCGCGAGGATCTGCTCGGGGCGGGCGTCGGTGGTGAAGTCGAGGTCCCCGGAGTCCCGGGTCGACGCGCCGGTGCCGCGCAGCACCGCGTCGCGGACGCTGCCGCCGACGAGATAGAGCAGGTGACCGCGGGCGGCGAAACGGGCGGCCAGCTCGTCGGCGACGGCCGGGACGTCGAGCAGTGCGACCACGGCGTTCTCCTGTGCTCGCTGCAGCTCGTCCGGGTCCGGGGCGGATCCGGCCGGAGGTCGGGTCGGCCGGGTCACCTGTCGGGCGGTGGAGGACGGGGACGACGAGGACACGACGGGCCAGTCTAGGCAACGCGCCCGGCCGGTGGGCACGGGTCCTCCGGTCACTCCGTACCGCTCGACCGCTGATCGACGGCAGGGCGACCGGGTGACGCCACGGCCGCGGGCGGCTCGTCGACCCCCCTCCGAGCCACCTCCTCGTTACCATCGCCACATGTCCACCTCCCGCGGCCGCTCCTCGGCAGGGCGCGGCGCGGAACCCGGCCGTGAGGGCCGGAGCGCACGCGCCGGCCGTGCCGGGCGCGCCGACCGGTCCCCGGACCGCCGTCGCCGGCTGCGCACGGTGGACGAGACGTCCGCCGGTGGGCTCGTCGTGCACCCCCAGACCGGCGCCGCCGCGCTGATCGGCCGGCTGGACCGCCGGGGCCGGCTGCTGTGGTCGCTGCCCAAGGGCCACATCGAGGCCGGTGAGACCGCGGAGCAGGCCGCGGTGCGCGAGGTGCAGGAGGAGACCGGCATCATCGGTGAGGTGCTGGCTCCCCTGGGCACCATCGACTTCTGGTTCGTCGCCGAGGACCGGCGCGTCCACAAGACGGTCCACCACTACCTGATGCGCGCGCTCGGCGGTGAGCTCTGCGACGAGGACGTCGAGGTCTCCGAGGTGGCCTGGGTGCCGCTCGACGAGCTCGAGGGCCGCCTCGCCTACGCCGACGAGCGCCGGCTGATCCGGCATGCGGCCAACCTGCTGGAGGAGACGGCGTGAGCCGGGTCGCGGCCCTGGTCGCGATCGTGTTCACCGCGGTGGTGACGCTGTTCCTGCCCGCGGCGTTCCCGGCGGGCGCCCCGCAGGCCGCGGCCCGGGACCGCCCGGCGCAGCAACCGGCCCAGCAGCCCGTCGCCCCGGTCCGGCTCGACGTCGGCACGATGACCCCGCGGGTGGTGACGTCGGCGGGGCCGGGCGAGCTGGTCGTCACCGGGACCGTCACCAACACCGGCCCGGGGATCGTCGACGACCTGGCCGTCCGGGTGCAGCGCGGGCCGGTGCTCGCCGGCGAGGCGGCGCTGCGGGCCGCGCTGGCCGGGGAGGCCACGGTCGACGACGCGACGCCGCCGTTCGCCGACCTCGGCCCGCTCGCGCCGGGCGCGTCGGTCCCGTTCCGCTACGCCGTCCCGCTCACCGGGCCCCCGCAGTCGACGCTGGCGCTCCCCGGCCCGGGCACCTACCCGCTGCTGGTGAACCTCAACGGGACCGTCGACGGCACGCCGTCGCGGCTGGCCGGGGTCCGCACGATGCTGCCGGTGTCGTCGCTGCCGGGGGCCGCGCCGCCGTCGTCGCCGGTCACCGCCGCGCCGGTGACGATGCTGTACCCGATCACCGACGCCCCGCGCCGCGTCCCGCCGCTGCCCGGCGAGCCGCCACTGCTGACCGACGACGACCTCGCGACCTCCTTCGCCGACGGCGGCCGGCTGCGCGGCCTTGTCGAGGCGCTGGGCTCGGCCGCGCCCGCCGGATCCCCGACCCGGGCCGCGCTCTGTCTGGCGATCGACCCCGAGCTCGTCGCCACCGCGGCCGCCATGCGCGACGGCTACGGCGTCGTCACCGGCCCCGGCGAGTCCGTTCCCGGCCGCGGCGCGGAGGCGGCGGGCCAGTGGCTCGCGGCGCTGACCGCGGCCGCGCGCGGGACCTGCGTGATCGCGCTGCCGCCGTCGGACGCCGACCTCGTCGCCCTGGTCCGCGGCGGGCAGGCCGACCTCGCCAGGACCGCGCTGGACCGCGGCCGCCGGACCCTGGCCACCGAGCTGGGGACCACGGTCCTCGACGGCGTCGTGTGGCCCGCCGACGGCGTCGTCGACGAGGCGACGCTGGACGCCCTCGGCGGCGGGACCCGGCTGCTGCTCTCCGCCGACGGGGTGACCGGCACGACGGCCTCCGGCCGGGTGCGCGTGGGCCGCTCCGACGGCACCGGCCGCGACGGCGACGACTCCGCGCTGCTCACCGACCCGCTGCTCACCGAGGCCGCGACCGGACCCGCGGGCGTCGAGGTCCAGGAGGGGGACGTGGGCGGGCTCGCCGGCCAGGACCTCGCCGGGGCGCTCGCGTTCCGGGCCGGGGACGCCGGCGGCCCGCTGGTCGTCGCACCGCCGCACCGCTGGGCCGCGGACGGGCCGGCCGCCGCCGGGGTGCTGACCGCCCTGACCTCGCTGATCGACGACGGCCGGATCGCCCCGACCGGCCTGTCCACCCTCGTCGGCGGCGACGTGCAGGCGGGCGGGACGCAGCTGTTCTACCCACCGCAGGCCGGCGGCGCGGAGATCCCGGGGACGATCGTGTCCGGGGTGGCCGACCAGGTCCGGACGATCGAGGCGCTGCGGGCCTCGGCCGAGGCCCGCACCGGGGTCGGGGCCAGCCCCGCCGACGTGTTCGACCCGCTGGTGACCGGCACGCTGCGGGCGGTGTCGTCGTGGTGGCGGGGCGACCCGGCCCGCGCCGAGCGGGAGGAGACCGTCGTCGCCGACCGGATCGCCGAGATCCGCGCGTCGGTGCGTGTGGTGGAGCCGCCCAGCCCGTACTCGCTCGGAACCAGCGACGCACCGCTGCTGATCACCGTCGCCAACGGGCTGCCGGTGACGATGAACGTGCGGGTGGTGCTGTCGAGTACCACCGGGCTGCGGGTCGCCCCGATCGAGGTGCAGGCGGTCCCGCCGCGCGGCCGCGTCCAGGTGCGGGTCAGCGCCCAGGTCACCCGCTCCGGGGTGTTCAGCGTCGACGCGGGCCTGCTCACCCCCGACGGCGTCGCGCTCGGCCCGGACACCCGGCTACGGGTGCGGTCGACGGTCTACGGGACGGTCACGGTCTGGCTGACCGCGATCGCCGGCGGTGTCCTCGTGGTCCTGGTGGTCCGGCGGGTGCTGCGCCGGCTGCGTCCGGCCGCCGCAGCCGGGCCGTCCGGTGGCCCCGGGTCAGGGCCCGGCACGCCCCCGGACGTCCCCGTCCCACCGGGACCGGCGCCGTCCGGACGCGTCCACGGCTCCTGAGCCGGCAGAGACAAAGAACACGGCTGTCGTTCGCCGTCCGGTATTGACCGCTCGTCGCATCACAGGTGCTTTCCGGCGAATCCGGAGGGCGGGGAGGCAAACCGATGGTGCCCCTTCTCCGAAGACAGGGGAGACGGATCCGGGGCGTGTTCTCGGCTCGTCCACATCCGACCGAGTGCCGTAGGCTGACGCCGGACACGACACCGAGCGCCAGGGGAGGGCGAGGCCGTTGAGCGGGCAGATCGGCGAGCGCACTGCCCGGACCGGCCCCCACCCCGTCGAGGACGACGCGACCCCCCGTCCGCACCCGTCGCTCGACCCCACCGACGCCACGGCGACCGCCGACGCACCCGGGACCGCCGGAGTACCCGCCGACGAGCAGCCGACGGCCGCCGTGCCCGCGGTGCCGGCCCAGGCCCGGCCCACCGAGCGCATCCCGACCGTCCGCGAGACCGCGGGCACCACTGCGGGTTCGCCGCTCACCGAGCGCTACGTGCTCCGTCAGCGGATCGGGTCCGACCCGGCCGCCGGGGCGGAGTTCTGGCGCGCCGAGGACACCGTGCTGCGCCGCCCGGTCGGCGTCACGCTGCTGCGCAGGCTCCCCGCCGACGACCGTTCCGACGACCCGGAGGGCACCGCCCGCGCCGGTGAGATGATCGTGCGTGCCCTGCGCTCGGGCTGCTTCGAGCACTCCGGCAGCGCCCGGCTGCTCGACGTACTGGCCCCGGGCACGCACGGCCTGCCGGCCGACGTGCTGGGCGCCGCCGTCGCCGAGTGGGTGCCGGGGCGTTCGCTGGCCGAGACCGTCGCCGAGGGCCCAATCCGCGCGCAGCGGGCCGCCAAGGCCGTCGAGACCCTGTCGGCCGCCGCCACCGAGGCCCACCAGCAGGGCCTGGTGCTCGGCTGCGACCACCCGCAGCGCGTCCGGATCACCCCGGACGGGCGCGCCATGCTCGCCTTCCTGCTCCCGCGCCCGTCGGTGTCCGCCGCCGACGACGTCCGCGGGCTCGGCGGGATCCTCTACTGCCTGCTCACCCGGCGCTGGCCGCTGTCGGTGTCCGACGCCGCCCGCGCCGGGCTCGTCGCCGCCGACCGCACGCCCGCGGGCCGGCTGCGGCCCGCGTCGCAGCTGCGGCCCGGTGTGCCGCTGGAGCTGGACACGCTGTGCAGCGGTGCGCTCGGCCAGGGCGACGGCGTCAGTCGGGTGCACACCGCCGCGGCGATGCACCGGATGCTGGCCGACGTCGTCGCCGAGGACGCCGACCAGGCCTTCTTCCCGCCGGTGCACGACGGCGCGCCCGCCGAGCCCGACGACGTGTGGCAGGACTCCGACCGGCTGCCCGACACCCGCAACGACCCCCGGCGCCGCCGCAACCTGCGGATCGGTCTCGGGGTGCTCGCCGTCGGCGTGCTGATCGTGCTCGGGTACGTCGCCGTGCAGCTGGGCATGCTGTTCGGTGGTGGCGGCGCCCCGCCGGTGGTCGTCCCGCCCGCGGCGAGCGCCCCGGTGCAGCAGCAGGTTCCCCCCGCCGGGGCCCCGGCCGCGTCGTCCGGGACGGGTACCGCGGTGCCGGACGTGTCGGCGACGGTGTTCGACCCGGTCGGCGACGCGGACAACGCCGGCACCGTCGGCAACGTCGTCGACGGCGACCCCTCCACCGTGTGGACGACGAGCCGCTACTTCCAGCCGTTCCCGGCGCTCAAGCCCGGGATCGGCGTGCTGGCCTCGTTCGACGCCGCCGAGCCGCTCACCGGGCTCACCGTCGACTCGCCGACCGCGGGCGCGGTCGTGCAGGTCCGCTCGGCCCCGTCGGCCGAGCCGACGCTGGCGGAGACGACGCTGCTCGACACCGTCACCCTGTCGTCGGGACGGACGACGGTCGGCCTCGACCCGGGCCGCCCCACCCAGCACGTGCTCCTGTGGATCACGAACCTCGGGCCGAACAACCAGACCCAGATCGACGACATCGGGTTCCGCCGCACCGCACCCTGAGCCGCCCCGTTCGCGATCGCGACGGACCGGCCCGGCAACGCCCGTGAGCACCCCCCGGCGCTGCCTACCGTGCGCGGGTGACGACCGTCGACCGGATCCCGGACCGGGCCCCGCCCGACCTGGACGAGATGTTCCGGAGGTACGCCGACCGGCTCTGGTCGGTGGCCCTGCGGATGCTCGGCGACCGGACCGAGGCCGAGGACGCGGTGCAGGAGGCGTTCCTGTCCGCGCTCCGCTCGCCCGGGTTCCGCGGTGACGCCGCGACGGGGACGTGGCTGCACCGGATCCTCGTGAACGACTGCGTCGACCGGCTCCGCGCGGCCGGGCGGCGACGGGACCGGTTGCGGGCCCTGGAGACGGTCGTCGCGGCCCGGGACCACGCGGGCGGGCTCGTGGTGCGGCTCGCCGTCTCCGACGCGCTGGCCCTGCTGCCGGTGGACCAGCGGGCCGCGCTGGTGCTCGTGGACGGGCTCGGCTACGGCGTCGCGGAGGCGGCGGAGATGCTGGCGGTGGCGCCGGGGACGGTGAAGAGCCGCCGGGCCCGTGCGCGGGCCCGGCTGGCCCCCGTGCTGCGGGAGGACGAGGGATGAGCAGTTCTCACCGATCCGACGACAACTCCTCGGAGATCACTCGTCGGTACGACGACAACCAATGTTCACCTGCTTCGTGTCATCCCGACGAGGAACCGTTCGTCGAGGTCGGGGCGCGGATGGCCCGGGAACTCGGTCCGGTGGCGATGCCGGACGACGTGGCGGCGCGGATGCGGGCGCGGCTCGCCGCGGAGATGGCGCGAGCGGCTCCCGGACCGGAGCGGGGCGAGGCTCCGGCGGCCGGCGGCCCGCCGCCGGGCCGCCGCACCCCGTGGCGCGCGCTCGCCGTCGCCGCGGCGGCACTCGTCGTCGCCGGGGTCGGGCTCGCCGCCCTCGGGCCCACCGCGCGGGTCGTCGTCCCGGTCGCCGGGACCGCCCCGGAGGAGCTCCGGTCCGCCGCCGCCGGCGCGGCGGTCCCCGTCGGCGCGCTCGACGACCCCGCCCGGGTCCGCGCCTGCCTCACCGCCGCCGGCGACCCGCGACCGGACGCTCCGTTCCTGACGGCCCGCCCGCACTCCGTCGACGGCCACCCGGCGGTCCTGCTCGTCCTCGGCGGACCGGAGCGGGGCCGCTACCGCCTCGTCGCCGTACCGCCGGACTGCGGGCCGGGCACCGCGCGGGTGCTCGCCGAGACCACCACCGGCTGACCCGGCCGGGCACCGGCGACGCCCGGATCACGCGGCCCACGTCCGACGGCACCGACGAGCGGGAATGCCCCTGTCTAGGATCGCGTTCGAGCCATACGGCAGCCACGACGCAGGAGCCGGCCACCCGGGCCGGCACCAGCAGGCCCGTCATCGCGCCCGTCGCCCGGGCGCGCCAGGAGGGATCGGTACCGGTGACCACCGACGACACGGTGCACAACCTGATCATCATCGGGTCCGGGCCGGCTGGCTACACCGCTGCGGTGTACGCCGCGCGGGCCCAGCTCGCCCCGCTCGTGTTCGAGGGCAGCCAGTTCGGCGGCGCCCTGATGACCACGACCGAGGTGGAGAACTACCCGGGCTTCACCGAGGGGATCATGGGCCCCGAGCTCATGCAGCAGATGCGGGGCCAGGCGGAGCGCTTCGGCGCCGACCTGCGCCCGCAGGACGTCGACGAGGTGAAGCTCGACGGCGACGTCAAGGAGGTGCGGGTCGGCAAGGAGACCTTCCGGGCCCGCGCCGTGATCCTCGCGATGGGTGCCGCCCCGCGCTACCTGCACGTCCCCGGCGAGCAGGAGCTCCTCGGCCGCGGCGTCAGCTCGTGCGCCACCTGCGACGGCTTCTTCTTCCGGGACCAGAACATCGCCGTCATCGGCGGCGGCGACTCGGCGATGGAGGAGGCCACGTTCCTCACCCGCTTCGCCGAGACCGTCACGGTCATCCACCGTCGCGACGAGTTCCGCGCCTCGAAGATCATGTACGAGCGGGCGCAGAACGACCCGAAGATGCGCTGGCGCACCAACTCCGAGGTCACCGAGGTGACCGGCGAGGGCTCGGTGAAGCAGCTGCAGCTGCGCGACACCGTGACCGGTGAGACCAGCACGCTCGACGTCACCGGCATGTTCGTCGCGATCGGCCACGACCCGCGCAGCGCGCTGGTGGCGGGCCAGGTCGACGTCGACGACGAGGGCTACGTGCAGGTGGACGGACGTACCACCTACACGAACGTCCCGGGCGTCTTCGCCTGTGGCGACCTCGTCGACCACACCTACCGCCAGGCGATCACCGCCGCGGGCTCCGGCTGCTCGGCCGCGATCGACGCCGAGCGCTGGCTGGCCGGCCACGAGGTCGGCTCCGAGATGGCCGGTGGCGGCTACGGCTCGGAGGAGACCGCCCCGGCGGCCGCCGTCGCCGACGCCGCGCACTGACCGCCCACCGGCACCCGACAGACCCGCATCCGCGACCGAAGGAGAACCCCATGGGCAACAACACCGTCGACGTCACCAGCAGCTCGTTCGACCAAGACGTCCTGAAGAGCGACAAGCCCGTCCTGGTCGACTTCTGGGCCACCTGGTGCGGCCCGTGCAAGATGGTCGCCCCGGTGCTCGACGAGATCGCCGGCGAGAACTCCGAGAAGCTGACCGTCGCCAAGCTCGACATCGACGCAAACCCGGAGGTCGCCCGCGACTACCAGGTCATGTCGGTCCCGACGATGATCCTGTTCTCCGGCGGCAAGCCGGTGAAGCAGATCGTGGGCGCGAAGCCGAAGGCGGCACTGCTCGCCGATCTCGCCGACCACATCTGATCACTGTCCGTGCGCTGCATAGTGCACGGAGATAACGCTGCGTGTCCCGGTTGATCACAACCGGGACACGCGCGTATCCGCCCCGCTGCACTCCTCCGGGGGCGGGGCAGGGCACAATGAGTCCGGCACGCGTCCGGTCACCGGGCGAAACCGACCGATCACGGGCGTCGCACGGCGCCTCACGACTGCGAGCGAGGGGTGCATGCAGCTGCTCCGGCGCGGGGACTGCGGTCCGGCCGTACGCGAGATCCGGACGACGCTGGGACAGCTCGGTCTGCTCCCGGCGGTTCCGCCGGGCTCGCGCGCCCAGGACATGTTCGACGACGGCGTGGACCGCGCCGTCCGCATGTTCCAGCAGGGCCGTGGCCTGATCACCGACGGCATCGTCGGCCCGGACACCGCCCGCGCGCTGCGGGAGGCGGGCTGGAGCCTGGGCGACCGGATGCTGTCGTTCACGCTCTCCACCCCCACCACCGGCGACGACGTCGCCCACCTGCAGGAACGCCTGCTCGAGCTCGGGTACAACCCGGGCCGGCCGAGCGGGTTGTTCGACCAGCAGACCGAGCAGGCCCTGATCCGCTTCCAGCGTGACTACGGCATGACCCCCGACGGTGTCTGCGGCCCGGAGACGCTGCGCGCGCTGCGCCAGCTCGGCCGGAAGGTCACCGGCGGGCGTCCGCACCTCATGCGCGAGCAGGAGCTGCTGCGCCGGGCGGGCCCGCGGATGCGCGGCAAGCGCATCGTCATCGACCCGGGACACGGCGGTCACGACCGCGGTGTCGACGTCGGCGGCGTCACCGAGGCCGACCTGATGTGGGACCTCGCCCGCCGGGTCGTCGGCCGCATGTCGGCCACCGGCATGGAGGCTCTGCTCTCCCGGCCGGAGAACGGCAACCCGCCGGACACCGAGCGCGCGCAGTTCGCCAACGACGTCGGCGCCGACATGGTCGTGTCGCTGCACACCGACGCGAGCTTCAGCCCGCACGCGCAGGGTCTGGCGACCTACTACTTCGGCAACGGGTCGGGCACCACGTCGAACGTCGGCGAGGCGCTCGCCGGGCTGATCCAGCGCGAGCTGCTCACCCGGACCTCGATGCTCGACTGCCGCAGCCAGACGTGCACCTGGGAGCTCGTGCGACGGACCCGGATGCCGGCCGTCCGCGTCGAGGTCGGGTACCTGACCCACCTCGGGGACCGTCGCAAGCTGCTCGACCCGGGCTTCCGCGACGTCGTCGCCGAGGGCATCCTCGTCGCCGTCAAGCGGCTGTACCTGCTCGGGCAGGACGACCAGCCCACCGGCACGTTCACCTTCAACGACGTGCTGGCCCGCGAGTACGCGAGGGACGAGATCCGGGCCGTCTGAGGCCCGTCACGACCCGCAGCACCCCGCCCGGCCCCCTCACCCGGGGCCGGGCCACCGAGGCCGTCCACGGCCCGCTCAGAGCGCCCTCAGATCGTCCCTGCGGGCGGCACGAACGACAGCTGGCAGGACCCCGCGCGGGCCGGTGTCGCCGTCGGGCGCGGCGCCGCGGTCTGCATCGGGATGGTCACCGTGTTGAACAGCTGTTCGAGCGCGGCTTCCACGTCGGACTTCCACTCCAGCCCCGAGCGCAGCTCCATCCGCAGCCGCGGCCAGCGGTGGTGCGGGCGGACGGTCTTGAAACCGACCGAGCGGAGGAAGTCCGCCGGGACGACGCAGTCGGACTCGGTGCCGGGACGCGCGTCGCCGAACGCCTCCACGGCCTTCACCCCGCGCCGGGTCAGGTCCTTCACGACGGCCTGGGCGAGCGCCCGGCCCAGTCCCTCGCCGGCGAACTCCGGGGCCACCTGCATCGTGGTCAGCAGGACGGCGTCGGCGCTGACCGGTCCGGTCGGCATCTCGGTGGCACGGGGGACCGACGCCGGCGGCGCGAACAGCACGTACCCCGCGGGGGCACCGCCGACGTAGACGACCCGGCCGCAGGAGCCCCACTCGAGGAGCACCTCCGACAGCCAGGCCTCCTTCTCCAGGTCGGTCGTGCCGTACCCCTCGGCCTGGTCGGCGAGCTGGGGTGAGAGCTCCCAGTAGACGCAGTTGCGACACCGCTTCGGCAGATCGCCGAGGTTGTCGAGGTTGAGCGCGGCAACGTGCCAGGACACGGAATCCGACCTCCGGATGTCGTCGTCGCGCGATGCACGCGCTGCTGCGCGGCCGGCCCGTCCGGGGCGTGGTCCCGACCCCGGCGCCGGAGCAACCGTCCCCCCTGGCCGCCCCCGGGTCCGGTGACCCCGCGCAGCCCGAGACTAGGTGGATTCTCGCGATCCCGTCACCCCGAGAAGGCCCACCGGTACGAACGTCACGACGAAGGGCGGGCCGATCACCCGTCGCGGTTACACTCGGCGAGCCTTTTCCCCTCGCAGAGGAGCATGCGATGACCCTGCCCGACCGCCCGCAGCAGCCCGACGTCCGCCGTTCCGCGGCCGCGGCGGCCGCGCAGGCAGCGGCGGCAGGGGAGGGGGCCGTGGTCCCGCTCGCCCCCACCGAGCGCTTCGCGACCCGCACCGCCGGGATGACGGCGTCGGAGATCCGGGCGCTGTTCGCCGTCGCGAGCCGTCCCGAGGTCGTCTCGCTGGCCGGTGGCATGCCGAACCTGGCGGCGCTGCCGCTGCAGTCCCTCGCCCGCGAGGTGGCCGAGCTCGTCGACGTGGACGGCATGTCCGCGCTGCAGTACGGCTCCGCGCAGGGTGTACCACAGCTGCGGGAGCAGATCTGCGAGGTCATGCGGGAGGAGGGCATCGAGGCCGACCCGAACGACGTCGTCGTCACCGTCGGCTCGCAGATGGCCCTCGACCTGCTGACCCGGATCTTCGTCGACCCGGGCGACGTCGTCCTGGCCGAGGGACCGTCCTACGTCGGCGCGCTGGGCAGCTTCGCCGCCTACCAGGCGCGGGTCGTGCACGTCGCGATGGACGAGCACGGGCTGGTCCCGGAGCTGCTGCACGAGGCGCTGGAGTCGCTGGCGCGGCAGGGGATCGTCCCGAAGTTCCTGTACACGATCCCGAACTTCCACAACCCGGCCGGCGTGACGCTGGCGCACGAGCGGCGCCCGCGGATCCTGGAGCTGTGCCGGCGCTACGGCGTGATGGTCGTCGAGGACAACCCCTACGGGATGCTCGGTTTCGACGGCGAGGTGCACCCGGCGCTGCGTTCGTACGACCCGGACGTGCTGTACCTGGGGTCGTTCTCGAAGACGTTCGCGTCCGGGCTGCGGGTGGGCTGGGCGCTGGTACCGCCGCTGGTGCGGGACCGGTTGGTGCTGGCCGCGGAGTCGGCGACGCTGTGCCCGCCGTCGTTCACGCAGATGCTGGTGTCGCGCTACCTGTCGCACCACGACTGGCGCAGCCAGATCAAGACGTTCAGCGAGAACTACCGCGAGCGCCGCGACGCGATGCTCGCCGCGCTGGAGACGTACCTGCCCGAGGGCTGCACCTGGAACGTCCCCGACGGCGGGTTCTTCGTGTGGCTGACCGTGCCGGAGGGCGTCGACACGAAGGCGATGCTGCCCCGTGCGGTCACCGCGCGGGTCGCGTACGCGTCCGGCACCGGCTTCTACGCCGACGGGTTCGGCAGCCGGCAGCTGCGGCTGTCGTTCTGCTTCCCGACGCCCGAGCGCATCACCGAGGGCGTGCGGCGGCTGGCGGCGGTGCTGGAGGCCGAGATGGAGGTCGTGCGGACGTTCGGGACACCGGTCCGCCCCGAGCTGACCCGGGGCACCCAGAGCCCGTCGCCGGACACGACCTGACGCCGTCCGACGACGGCGATGTTTCACGTGGAACGCCCCGGACCGGCTCCCGGTCCGGGGCGTTCCCGTTCATGGCGCAGAATGCCCGCGTGAGCGATCGAACGGTGGCCGTGCTGGCCGGAGGCCTGTCCCACGAGCGTGAGGTGTCCCTGCGATCCGGTCGTCGACTGGCGGGTGCGCTGCGCGCGAACGGTGTCGACGTCCGCGAGTGGGACGTCGACGCGCGCCTGTTGGAGCGGCTGTCGACCGACCGGCCGGACGCGGTCGCCGTCGCGCTGCACGGGGGCGAGGGGGAGAACGGCGCCGTGCAGCAGGTGCTGGAGCTGCTGGGCATCCCGTTCGTCGGGACCCCGTCCGGGGCGTGCCGGCGGGCGTGGGACAAGCCGAGTGTGAAGACCGAGCTCGTCCGTGCGGGTCTGTCGACGCCGGACTGGGTCGCGCTGCCGCACTCGACCTTCCGTGAGCTGGGAGCGCAGGGCGTGCTCGGTGCGATCGTCGAGCGCCTGGGGCTGCCGCTGGTGCTGAAGCCGGACCAGGGCGGCTCGGCGCTCGGTGTGCAGGTGGTCCGGAACGCGGCGGACCTGCCGGCCGCGATGGTCAGCTGCTTCGCCTACGCCGAGACGGTGCTCGTCGAGCGGTTCGTCGCCGGGACCGAGGTCGCGGTGTCGGTCGTCCACGACGGCGAGGAGCCCCGCGCGCTGCCGCCGGTGGAGGTGGAGGTGCCGTCCGGGTTCTACGACTACACGTCCCGCTACACACCCGGTGCGGCCACGTTCCACTGCCCGGCGCGGCTGCCGTCGGACGTGCTGGACGCGCTGGCCGACACCGCCCTGGCCGCACACCGGCTGCTGGGGATGCGCGACGTGTCGCGCACCGACGCGATCGTCGACGCCGACGGTCACGTGCACGTCCTGGAGATGAACGTGTCGCCGGGCCTGACCGACACCTCGCTGCTCCCGACCGCCGTGGCCGCGGACGGTTCCGACCTCGCGACGGTCTACCTGGCGCTCGTCGAGCGCGCGGCGGCCCGGCAGGGCTGAGCGGTGTTCCACGTGGAACCACAGCGGTGTGGTTCCACGTGGAACATCAGCCGAGCACGCCGCCGCAGGGTTCGGAGGCCCGCCACAGCTCCAGGAGCGGGCTCATCCCGTCCCCGAGACCCGGCTGCTGCGGGACCATCGCGAAGCAGGCGACGAGCTGCACCAGCCGGGCCGCCTCGCAGAGGGCGAGCAGCTCGGCGTCGACGGGACGGTCGGCCGCCCGCTCGTAGGCGACGACGACCTCCGGGCCGGCGAAGGTCAGGTCCCACTCGACCGGTCCGACGCAGACGTGCTCGAGGTCGGCGTCGTACGGACCGTCCGGGGTCCGCAGGACGTTGTACGCCGGCGAGTCCCCGTGCACCGGCTGCGGGCGTGTGCCGGGGAACCGGTCGGCGCAGCCCGCCTCGTCGCCGAGCACCGGGAGGATCGTCGCCCACTCCCGCAGCGCGCGGTCGCGGTCGGTGGGGGAGACGTGGGTGGTGTCGTGCCGCAGCGCGTCGAGCATCGCCGTGACGGAGTCGTCGAGTGGGTGCATCCAGTCCAGCTCGACCGGACACGGTCGTAGCGCGGTGTGCAGCCGAGCGAGCGTCGCGCCGCTCGCACCGGCGTCGGGCGGGCCGTCCGGGACGACGGTCAGGCGCTCCCAGAAGGTGAGGGACAGGTCCCCGGCGGCGACGGGTCGCTCCGGGTGTGCGGGCCGGACCACGGGGTGCCCGGCGTCCGACAGCCACCGGCAGACCGCGATCTCGCGCCGCTGCTGCTCCGCCTGTCCCGCCGGATCGAGGCCGGGCGGGAGGACGGTGGGGACCCGCACCACGACCGGCTCCGGCTCCAGTGCGACGACGACCGAGAACAGGTCGTGCAGGACGCGGGGTGTGCCGGGGCGGTAGCCGTGGTCCCGCGCGGCGGACACCGCGGTGTCGACGGCGCGGTGGGTGCGAGCGGCGAGCTCGGCGTCGGTGAGCACCGGGCCATCCTGGGGCATCGGGGTGTTCCACGTGAAACACACGCACGCGACGCCGGGCGGATCGGGCGGGCGGGGTCGTAGCCGCTCGGTGTGCGCCCGAGTCTGCCGCAGTGGGTCGCCCCGCCCTGCTGCATCGGCCGGTCCGATCCCACCCTGCGCCGTACGATCCCGCACCGTCCGGCCCGATCCCGCCCTGCCCCGGTTCCGTCTGCCCGTTCCGTCTGGGGCGGTCCCGCCCTGCCCGATCCCGCCCTGCCCGATCCCGTCCTGCCCGATCCCGTCCTGCCCGCTTCCGCCCTGTCCGCTTCCGTCCTGCCCGATCCCGCACCGTCCGGTCCACGCGCGGTTCCGCGTCCGGAACCGTGCCGACGGGCCGAGCACTCCCGCGCCGAGCACTTGCCCGCGATGGCGCCGGCGCGGACACCGGCCTCGCAGGCCGCCGCGCGCTCCCGGGCCGGGCACTCCCGGGTGAGCACTCCTGGGCCGGGCGCCGGCGGTCCGGGCATCGCTGGACCCGGGGCCTGCGGGCCGGACGTGGTGGCCGGCGTCCACGCCGCAGCACGCGCGGTCGTCCCGGATGCCGGCCGCCGCCCACCGGCTCGGCGCATCCGGGCCGGCCGTCCCCCGGCACGGTCGCCGGACGGCGACACCGGCCGGGCTCCACCGGGAACGCCGAGGTGCGGCGATCCCACCGGTGCGTCCGGCTGCCACCTCGGGCCGACGAGCCCCCTGCGCCGCGGAGGCGCACGGATCGGCGTCGCCCGCACCCGGTACGCGGCGACGAGCTCCTCCGTCCCGCCGGGCGACGACGTCCGCACCGCCCAGGCCACCCTCGGCGGGACGAGACCTCGCCCCGGTCGCCGTGCCCGTGCGGCGCGTACGGAATCGCGACGCGGCAGGTCCCGCAGCGTGGGCGGACCACCCCGGGGCTGCGGCGTCCGCGGGCCACCCCCTCACGAGACCGAGCCCGACGCGCTACCGGAGGCTGCCACGGCCTCCGTCGCTGTTCCACGTGAAACATCGCCGCCGCCCCGCCGCGGACCAGATCACATGCCGTACCGAGACCGCCGGAGAGAGCCGCGGACCCCAGCCGCGCACGAACCACGCAACCCCGGGGCGGACGCCCCGTCCCGCTCACCGACCGAGCCCGGCACTCCGTACGACCCTCGCCCTGGACTCACCACGATCCGGACCACGCATGACCACCATGGATGCATCGAGCTCAGACATACGTACGACTGATCAGGCGTGTTCCGGGCGGCGCACACCTGGGCGACCGCCCAGAAGCCGGGAAAAGCGACCAATCGGGCACGCCCGGCGGCTCAGTGGTCCCACACGACTCCTGAGACCCACCCCGGCCTCCCCATCAACCCAGCACCCGTCGGACGTCCCAGAGGCCGTCTCAGGGCGCCCTCAGAAGTCGTCCAGCGCCTCACACCACGCCGCCGCCCCGGTGCCCGGACAGACCGACGGCCGCCGTCCACGGGGACGACGGCCGTCGGGGAAGGCGAACGGTGTCCGGTCAGTCGCGCTCGCTGATCCCCATCAGCCCGGTGATCCGGTCGAGGTCCTCCACCGATCCGAACTCGACGACGATGCGGCCCTTGCGCTGACCCATCTCGACCTTCACCCGGGTGTCGAACATGTCGGCCAGCCGGTCGGCGCGCTCGACGAACTCGGGGCGCTGATCGCCGCGACGGCGGACCCGGCGTTCCTGCGGAGGTCCCGAGTGCCGCGCCAGCACGACGGCCTCCTCGGTCGCGCGGACCGACATGCCCTCCGCGACGATGCGGGTGGCGAGATCCTCCTGCTGCCCGGCGTCCTCGAGACCGAGCAGGGCGCGCGCGTGCCCGGCCGACAGCACACCGGCGGCGACCCGGCGCTGCACCGACACCGGCAGCTTCAGCAGCCGGATCATGTTGGTGACGACGGGCCGGCTGCGGCCGAGCCGGTCGGCGAGCTCGGAGTGGGTGACGCCGAACTCGGCGAGCAGCTGCTCGTAGGCGGCAGCCTCCTCGAGGGGGTTGAGCTGGACGCGGTGGATGTTCTCCAGGAGCGCGTCGCGGAGCATCACGTCGTCGGCGGTGTGCCGGACGATCGCGGGCAGCGTCTCCAGCCCGGCGCGCTGGGCCGCGCGCCAGCGGCGCTCGCCCATGATCAGCTCGTAGTCGACACCGGCCCGGCGGACCACGATCGGCTGCAGCAGCCCGAACTCGCGGATCGAGTGCTCCAGCTCGGCGAGCTGGTCGTCGTCGAACTGGGTCCGCGGCTGCTTGGGGTTGGGCACGATCCGCCGCAGCGGGATCTCGCGGTACTCCGCGCCGCCGTCGACGACCGGGGTCTCGGGCTCGTGGTCGTCGCGCCGGACGGCCGGAGCCGGGCGGTGCAGGGGTGCGCCGGGCCCGTTGTTCCCGGGCCGGTCACCGGACTCCGACGGGCCGGTGGGGATGAGCGCGGCGAGACCGCGGCCCAGTCCACCCTTGCGCTCGGCCATCTCAGCGACCGTCCGGGCGGTAGGCGCCGCTCGCCCCGTGCTCGGCGATCTCCCGGGCCGCGTCGATGTAGCTCATCGCACCGCGGGAGCCGGGGTCATAGGCGAGCACGGTCTGGCTGTAGCCGGGGGCCTCGGAGACCTTCACGCTGCGCGGGATGACCGTGCGCAGCGCCGTCGGACCGAAGTGCTGGCGGACCTCGGAGGTGACCTGGTCGGCGAGCTTGGTGCGGCCGTCGTACATGGTCAGCAGGATGGTCGACACGTGCAGCGAGGTGTTCAGGTGCGACCGGACGAGGTCGATGTTGGACAGCAGCTGCCCGAGCCCCTCCAGCGCGTAGTACTCGCACTGGATCGGGATGAGCACCTCGGACGCCGCGACGAGCGCGTTGACCGTCAGCAGCCCCAGCGACGGCGGGCAGTCGATGAGCACGTAGTCGACGTCGAGCCGGGCCAGCGTCTCGTCGTTCAGCGCCTGGGCCAGCCGGGACTCCCGGGCGACCATGCTGACGAGCTCGATCTCGGCGCCGGCCAGGTCGATCGTGGCGGGCAGGCAGAGCAGGTTCGGCGACGCGGTGCTGACCGCGACGGCCTCCTGGAGGGGGATCTCGCCGAGCATCACCTCGTACACCGACGGCGTGCCGGTGCGGTGCTCGACGCCGAGTGCGGTGGACGCGTTGCCCTGCGGGTCGAGGTCGATCACCAGCACCCGGATGCCGTGCAGGGCCAGGCCCGCGGCGAGGTTGACCGTGCTGGTCGTCTTCCCGACCCCGCCCTTCTGGTTCGCGACGCCCATGACACGGCGCGCGGCCGGGCGGGGCATGCCGTGCCGGTCGGGGTGCAGGACGCGTGCGGCCCGCTCGGCCTCGTCCGCGATGGGGGTCCATCCGGCACTCATGCGCGACCCTCGCTTCCTGGACGGTTCGTGCCCGGTCGGTGTTTCACGTGAAACGGCGCTCCGGCACCCATCATCGCCGTTCCTTCCTCCGGTTGCGGCGGGGCGCGCCGGTCCGCGGGATCTCGACCACCGTGGTCAGCGGATCGACCACACCGGCTCCGGTCTCGTGGATCCGGGGCTCGCCCCCTCCGAGCGCACGGACCGCCGCGGCGTCGCGGGCGATCTCGTCCGGGGCGGAGGCGCCCTTCAGCACCAGCATCGCACCCCCCTGCCGCAGCAGCGGCAGGCAGATGCCCGCGAGCCGGGCCAGCGGTCCGACGGCCCGGGCGGTGACGACGTCGGCCCCCTCCCATCGTCGCAGAACGGGCTTCTCCTCGGCACGCCCCCGTTCGACGACGATGTCCAGGCCGAGGTCGCCCAGCACCTCGTCCAGCCACTCCACCCGGCGGGCCAGCGGCTCGATCAGCACGATCCGCAGGTCCGGCCGGGCCAGGGCGAGCGGGATCCCGGGGAGCCCGGCGCCGGAGCCGACGTCGGCGACCCGGGCGTCGGCGGGCACGACCTCGCCGAGGACCGCGCAGTTCAGCACGTGCCGGTCCCACAGCCGGTCCCGCTCGCGCGGGCCGATCAGCCCGCGCTCGATCCCGGAGGTCGCGAGGTGCTCGACGTAGCGGACGGCCAGCCCGGTCCGGTCGCCGAAGACCTTCTCCGCGACCTCCGGGGTCGGGATGGGGGAGGTGGTCACTTCTTGTGGACCACGACCTGGCGACGCGGCTCCTCGCCCTCGCTCTCGGAGACGACGCCCTTCACGGTGGCGACGGCGTCGTGCACGACCTTGCGCTCGAACGGCGTCATCGGGCGCAGCCGCGCGGACTCGCCGCTGGCCTTGACCTCCTGGGCGGTCTCCAGGCCGAGCTCGGTGAGCTCGTCGCGGCGGTGCCGACGCCACCCCGCGATGTCGAGCATCAGCCGGCTGCGGCTGCCCAGCTGCTGCTGGACGGCCAGGCGGGCCAGCTCCTGCAGGCTCTCCAGCACCGAGCCCTTGTCGCCGACGAGCTTCTGCAGGTCGGCGTCGTCCTCGGCGCCCTCGATGCTGACGATGGCGCGGCCGCCCTCGACGTCGAGGTCGATGTCGCCGTCGTAGTCCAGGATGTCCAGCAGGCGCTCCAGGTAGTCACCTGCGACGTCGCCCTCCTGGATCAGCAGGCTCTCGCCGGACGGCTTGTCCTGCACGTCCGGACCCTCGGCGGGCTCCTTGGCGGTGGTGGGCACGCGCAACTCCTCTCGTCAACGGTTCGCGGTCCGTCGCGCCCGGGCCCGCGCGGCGGTGGGGTCCGCCGGGGCCGGCGGGGGCGCCGGGGTCTGTCGGGGTGGTGCGGTGGGACGGTCAGCGACGCTTGCCGCGCCGGGCCTTCGCCCCCGGACGCTTCTGCACCGGCTTCGCCCCGGGCTTCTTCTGGCCGTTACCGGAACCGTTGCCGTTCCCGTTGCGGGCCGTTCCGTTGCGCTGCCCGTCGGGGGTCGCGCCGGTGCCGGCGGAGGCACCGTCGGACCCGGTGGCACGGGCCTCGGACGCCGCCTCGGCAGCCTCCTCCTCGGCCGGCTGGATCGGCTCGTCGGCGATCTCACGGACGTCCTCGGCGGAGCCGCGACGGACGTCGCGGAGCGGCTTCTGGCCGGGGCGCGGGGCGCGGGCCTTGGCGGACTCGGTGGCCTTCTCGGCCTTGTCCGACTCCTCGGCGTCGATCTTGCGGTAGACGACGTACTGCTGGCCGAGGGTCCACAGGTTGTTGGCGACCCAGTAGAAGAGGACCGCGAGCGGCAGGAACGGCGCACCGACGACGACACCGATCGGGAACACGTAGAGCATCAGCTTCTGCATGATCTCGGCCTGCGGGTTCGCCGCGACGGTGCCGGCGGCGATCTGCGCCTGCTGGCGGGCGACCGAATGGCGCGCGGTGATGTGGGTGAAGATGCCGGCCGCGATCATCAGCGGGATCATCACGATCCACTGCGAGACCAGGTTGCCACCGAGCTCGGCGACGGACGCGGTGTTCTGCAGCGGCCAGACGGCCGAGCCCAGCTTCGCGCCGAACAGGCTCGAGTCGACGAACGAGGCGTTCTCGGCCGCGTTGAAGACGTAGTTCTCGGTCTTGCCCGGCTTGAACTCGCGCAGCACGTGGAACAGACCGATGAACACCGGGATCTGCACCAGGATCGGCAGGCAGCCCATGAGCGGGTTGGCGCCGTTCTGCTGCTGGAGCTTCTGCATCTCCGTGGCGAGCTTCTGGCGGTCGTTCGCGTACTTCTTCCGGAGCTTCTGCATCTCCGGGGCCATCTCCTGCATCTTGCGCATGGAGCGGACCTGCACGACGAACGGCTTGTAGAGGATGACGCGCAGCGTGAAGACGAGGAAGACGACCGACAGCGCCCAGGCGAACCCGTTGTCGTCGCCCAGGACGAAGCCGAAGACCTTGTGCCAGACCCACATGATCCAGCTGACGGGGTAGTAGATGAAGTCCAGCACTGCTGCGTTGCTCCTCGTGGTCTCGGGCGGGGCCCGCGGGTCAGCGGTCCGTACCGCGTGAGAGGCCTTCGGTCCGGGGCGGGTCGGTGGACGTCTGCTCCGGCCCGGGGTCGGGTCCGGTGCCGCTGCGCGGGACCCCGTCGCTGCGCCGCCGGCGCGGCGGCACCGGATCCCACCCGCCAGGGTGCCACGGGGCACACTTCAGCAACCGCCACACGGTGAGGCCGAGACCGCGCACGAAGCCGTGCTCGCGGAACGCCTCGACCGAGTACGCGCTACAGCTCGGGTGGAACCGGCAGCTCGGCATCAGGTTCGGGGAGATCCACACCTGGTACCAGCGCACCGCGGCCATGGCGGCCCGCGCGCCGACACCGGGCCGTGCGCCGGGGAGCTCCCCGTCGTCCATCGGAGCCTCCTCACCCGTCGGGGCCGCGTCGTGTGTCGTGCTCATCGCGGGCCGTCCGCGGCCGGGCGCGGACGGCGCGGCCGCTGCGCCGCGCGCAGTGCGGAGTCGAGGTCGGCCGCCAGCTCGGCGGACGAGGCGTCACCGGCGGGCGGCAACGCTCGGACGACGAGTGCCGCGCCGGCGGGCAGCGCCGTCAGCCTGTCCGCGACCAGATGGCGCAGCCGCCGGGAGACCCGGTGCCGGGCCACGGCGTTGCCGACGGCCTTGCTCACGACGAAACCCGCCCTCGGCGAGGCGTGCTCGGGCACGCCGCCGGGGCGGGTCAGGTCGAGATGCACCACCAGCCTCGACCGGCCGGCACGTCGTCCGCGCCTGATCGTCGAGGCGAACTCGGGCCGGCGGGTGAGCCGGGCGTGTGCCGGCAGCACGGCGCGGGCCGGTGGGGGCGCCGGCCGTCAGGCCGAGAGGTTGCCGCGCCCCTTGCGACGGCGCGCAGCGAGGATCGCGCGGCCGGCGCGGGTGCGCATGCGCAGCCGGAAGCCGTGCGTCTTGGCCCGGCGGCGGTTGTTCGGCTGGAAAGTACGCTTGCTCACGGTCGGCTCCTGGTCGGCGGTTCGCAGGCGTCCTGCGACGCCGAGATGTCTACGGTCACTGGCTCGGGTTCGCGGGCCACCGGCCACACGACGCTCCACAACGACAGATGCGGGGAGCCGCGTTCGACGGGCGCGACACGCCCATCCGACCAGGTGTCCGGTCGTCAAGGGTACGCAGCGCGTTTCGAGGGGGTCAAACCGCCCCCACCGGGCGCCGCGACCCCGCCGGACGCCCGCCACGACGGCTGCTGCTAGCGTCGCCGACCCCGCCCGGGACCGGCGCGGGAGTAACGACCGCCCGCACCCCGACCGAGACCTCCACACGACCGACGGCCGGTGCCCCGATGCGCGTCGGCCGGGACCTGCTGCGTACCTTTACGCACAAGTGTGGACAACTCTGGGGATACATCGCCCCCGAGGCCGAGTCCTCGTGTCCGGACGGCTCATCGCCAGTGCTCCGGGGGAGCAGACCGCCGGCGGCGGTCGATCGGGAGGGGGAAACGCGGATGACCGACCAGCCGGGCGATCTCGGCGCGGTCTGGAACCGGGTCATCGCCGATCTCTCCGGCGCGTCGGCCGAGTCCGGCACACCCGCCCTCTCCCCGCAGCAGCGCGCGTTCCTGCGCCTGACCCGTCCCCTCGGCCTGCTCGACGGCACCGCACTGCTCGCCGCGCCGAGCGAGTTCGCGAAGGACGCCATCGAGCGGATCCTGCGCAGGCCGATCAGCGACGCCCTCGGCCGCCACCTCGGTGTGGCGGTCAACCTCGCCGTCGTCGTCGACGCCTCCGCGGCGTCCGGCGGCACCGAGGTCCCCGACCCGCCCGGGTTCGGCATGCACCGCGGCGTCACCGCGGGGGACAGCGTCCGCGACACCGGCACCGGCGGCCGGGCCGGCGACGACCCGGCCGCGTCGGCCGACGGGGACCACGACGCCCGTCCCGCACACGACCGCCCCGCGCGCGAGCACGCCCCGCCGACGGCGCCGGCCCGGACACCGGGCCGCAGGCGGGCGTCGACGGCGGGTACGGCAACGGCTTCGCCGACGGGGCCCGCCGCGACGACGCCGGCCCATCGGGCATCGACCGCGGCTGGTCGGCCGAGCCGGCGCCGTCGTCGTCCGGGGGTGGGCGCCGCAGCCCACCGGGCGCCCGGAGCCGGGCTCGCGCGAGGGCCAGACCTCGTGGCCGGCCTACACCGCGCCGCAGGCGGGCGACCCGGTCGCGCCGCGGTCGCAGACCCGGCTCAACGAGCGCTACACCTTCGACACCTTCGTCATCGGTGCCTCGAACCGGTTCAGCCACGCCGCCGCGGTCGCGGTGGCCGAGGCGCCGGCGCGGGCGTACAACCCGCTGTTCATCTGGGGCGAGTCCGGGCTGGGCAAGACCCACCTGCTGCACGCCGTCGGGCACTACGCCCAGCGGCTGTTCCCCGGGATGCGGGTCCGGTACGTCAGTACCGAGGAGTTCACGAACGACTTCATCAACTCCCTGCGCGACGACCGCAAGGTCGCCTTCCAGCGCCGCTACCGGGACGTCGACGTGCTGCTGGTCGACGACATCCAGTTCCTGGAGGGCAAGGAGGGGACGCAGGAGGAGTTCTTCCACACCTTCAACACCCTCCACAACGCGAACAAGCAGATCGTCGTCTCCTCCGACCGGCCGCCCAAGCGCCTCGAGACGCTCGAGGACCGGATGCGCACACGGTTCGAGTGGGGCCTCATCACCGACATCCAGCCGCCCGAGCTGGAGACGCGGATCGCGATCCTGCGGAAGAAGGCCGCGCAGGACCGGCTCGCCGTCCCCGGTGAGGTCCTGGAGTTCATCGCGGAGCGGATCGAGCGCAACATCCGCGAGCTCGAGGGCGCGCTGATCCGGGTCACGGCGTTCGCGTCGCTGAACCGGCAGGCCGTCGACACCCAGCTCGCCGAGATCGTGCTGCGCGACCTGATCCCGGACTCCGCAGCCTCGGAGATCACCGCGCCGACGATCATGGCGGTCACCGCCGAGTTCTTCGGCCTCACGCTCGACGAGCTGTCCGGGCCCGGCAAGACGAAGGCGCTCGCCCAGGCCCGCCAGATCGCCATGTACCTGTGCCGCGAGCTGACCGACCTGTCGCTGCCGCGCATCGGGCAGACCTTCGGCGGCCGGGACCACACGACCGTCATGCACGCCGACAAGAAGATCCGCAACGAGATCTCGCTCCGGCGGAAGACCTTCGAACAGGTGCAGGAGCTGACCGCGCGGATCAAGCTGCGCGCCCGGCACTGACCTTCTCCGGTGGCCCGCCCGAGGCGGGTTGTCCACCGGTCGCACCGCTTCTCCACAGCCCGGCCGGCCCCACCGTGACCAGGCAGGACGCGTTCCCGGCGGTCACCGCGCGCACCGGGACCGATCCCGTGCAACCCACAGGGGCCACGGCCCCCAGATCGCCGCTGCGGCGCGTTGCGGGCCGTCCCCGGGTGATCGGCACCCCCGCCGCCGCGGACGGCCGGGACACCGGGGCCGTCCGGCGTGGTACCGATCGGGGCCGGCGTGGCGTCACCCGCGTGTCGGTCCCACCACTCCCGTTCGTCGTCCGGTAGTGGGCGCTCGGCGCTTCACCACTCGTCCCGGTGATCGCTTGCGCTCACCCGCCGGTCACGCTCCGTCGACATTCCTGTGACGGGTGGGACGTCTGTGGGTTCATCGTGCAATGCGGGAGTGCCGAACGGTCTGTGCCCGCCATCACCCTGGGTCCACGATCCACCACGTTTCCACCCACATCTGGGGACAACTCTGTGGATGGATCGTCGCAGCCCCGTGGACGGATCGCCCGGGATCCGTGGACAACTCTGTGGTGAACCCGGGATGAACCGGGGACGGATGGGGGTCGACGCCGTCGGTCCACCGCTCCACGGACCTGTCAACGGGTGCCCCCACCGCCGCATCCCCAGCCGACGCGGCCTGCTGACCAGCGGGGATGCGCTCCATCCACACTGTGCACAGGACTTAGTACTACGACGGTTTGTCTCTCTCTATCTCTTCTTCCCAAGAACACCTGTGTGGACCGACCCCCGGACGGGGGTCACGGACGGGGACACCGAACGGGCACCGGGGTGGCGTGGAAACTGTCGGGGCGAGGCTCTACCGTGAGCGTCCCGGCGAACCCCGGCTTCCGATCCCGTTCCGGCCACCCCGCTCCGCAGCCCCCTCCGGGCCACGGCGCCGGCCGGACCCGGAGGACGAACCGGTCCGCCGCCGCACCGCCGTCCCGTCGACGACCCGGCCCCGCGCCGTGGTCCGAGCCGGGCGCTACCGGGGAAGGTCTCCAGATGAAGTTCCGGGTCGAACGCGACGTCCTCGCGGACGCGGCCGCCTGGGTGGCGCGCAGCCTCCCGGCTCGTCCGCCGGTGCCCGTGCTCGGCGGGGTCCTCATCCAGTCCGACGGCGAGTCCGGCGAGAAGCTGACCGTCTCCGGCTTCGACTACGAGACCTCGGCGCGCGTCGAGCTCGACGCGACGGTCGGGGAGCCGGGCCGCACGCTCGTCTCCGGTCGGCTGCTGGCCGACATCACCCGCGCGCTCCCGTCCAAGCCGGTCGACCTGACCATCGACGGCTCCCGCGCCACGATCAACTGCGGCAACTCCCGGTTCAGCCTCCCGACGATGCCGGTCGAGGACTACCCGCAGCTGCCCGACATGCCGCAGCGCGCCGGGTCGGTCGCCGCCGACGCGCTCGCCGCCGCCGTCGCCCAGGTCGCCGTCGCGTCCGGGCGGGACGACACGCTGCCGATGCTGACCGGTATCCGGCTCGAGATCGAGGGCTCGCAGCTGACGCTCGCGGCCACCGACCGGTTCCGGCTCGCCGTCCGCGAGCTCGAGTGGTCCCCGGAGGACGCCTCGATCTCGACCGCGGTGCTGATCCCGGCCAAGACCCTGGCCGAGGTCGCCAAGACCCTCGCCGGGTCCGGCACCGTGGAGATCGCGCTGTCGGCCGGGGACGGGATGCTCGGGCTTACCGGTGGCGGCCGCCGCTCCACCAGCCGGCTGCTCGACGCCGAGTTCCCCCGCTTCCGCCAGCTCATCCCGGCCGAGCACACCACCGCGGTCGAGCTCGACGTGGCGCTGCTGGTCGAGGCGATCAAGCGCGTCTCGCTCGTCGCGGACCGGGTCGCCCAGATCCGGATGGAGTTCGGCGAGGACGGGCTGCGCCTGGCCGCCGGCGGCGACGACGTCGGGTCCGCCGAGGAGGAGCTGCCCTGCGCGCTCGACGGCAGCCCGCTGACGATCGCGTTCAACCCGGGCTACCTGCTCGACGCCCTCGGCGCGCTGCACACCGACCGCGCCCAGCTGACGTTCACCACGCCGAACCGGCCCGCGCTGGTCCGCCCGGTGCCCAAGCCCGCCACCGACGACGCCGGCGAGGCGCCGTCGCCGGAGAAGTCCGGCTACCTGCACCTGCTGATGCCGGTGCGGCTGCCCGGCTGACCCCCCGCCGGGCGGGTGTCCCGGCGAGGGGGAAGACTCGTCCGCGGTGTGATCGACGAGGGCCACCGGTGCCCTACGGGCATGCCGGCGGCACGGACGCGAAGGGGGCCACTGCCGTGCAGATCGGCATGATCGGACTCGGCCGCATGGGCGGCAACATGCGGGAGCGGCTGCGGGCCGCCGGGCACGAGGTGGTCGGCTACGACCCCCGCCCGGAGGTCAGCGACGTGGCCTCGCTCGCGGAGCTCGCGGGCGCACTGGCCGCGCCGCGCGTCGTGTGGGTCATGGTGCCCTCCGGCGAGCCGACCCGGAACACCGTCGCCACGCTGGCGACCACGCTGGATCCCGGTGACCTGGTCATCGACGGCGGCAACTCCCGCTACACCGACGACCAGCCCAACGCCGCGCTGCTCGACGCGCACGGCATCGGCTACGTCGACTGCGGCGTCTCCGGCGGGATCTGGGGCAAGGACAACGGCTACGGCCTGATGGCGGGCGGCGAGCCCGAGCACATCGAGCGCGCCATGCCGATCTTCGACGCGCTGCGTCCCGAGGGCGTGCGCGAGGAGGGGTTCGCGCACGCCGGGCCGGTGGGCGCGGGCCACTTCGCGAAGATGGTCCACAACGGCATCGAGTACGGCCTCATGCAGGCCTACGCCGAGGGCTTCGAGCTGATGGAGGCCAGCGAGCTGATCACCGACGTGCCCGGGGTGATCCAGGCCTGGTCGCGCGGCACCGTCGTCCGTTCCTGGCTGCTCGACCTGCTGGTCGACGCGCTGAAGGAGGACCCCCGTCTCGACCAGCTCGAGGGCTGGGTGGACGACTCCGGCGAGGGCCGCTGGACGATCGAGGAGGCCATCGCGCACGCGGTGCCGCTGCCGGTCATCTCCGCGGCGCTGTTCGCCCGGTTCTCCTCCCGGCAGGCCGAGTCGCCCGCGATGAAGGCCGTCGCCGCGCTGCGCCAGCAGTTCGGTGGGCACGCGGTGAAGAAGTCCGGGCCGGCCGGTGCCCCGGGCGACAAGGCGGGACCGTCGTCCGGCGGCGGTTCGACGCAGCAGTGACCCGGCGCCGAGCCGGACGGGAAGGGTGACCAGGCGGTGTACCTCAGGCGGTTCTCGGTCACCGACTTCCGGTCCTGGCCGGAGGCCGAGCTGGAGCTCGACCCCGGCGTGACCGTGCTGGTCGGGTCCAACGGCGTCGGAAAGACCAACCTGGTCGAGGGGATCGGCTACCTCGCCACCCTCGGCTCGCACCGGGTCTCCTCCGACGCGCCGCTGATCCGGCGCGGGGCCGAGCAGGCCGTCGTCCGCGGCGAGGTGCACCACCACGGCCGGAAGCTCGGCGTCGAGCTGGAGATCAACAACGGCAAGCAGAACCGGGCGCGGGTCAACCGCTCACCGGTCTCGCGGCCGCGCGACGTCCTGGGGATCCTGCGCAGCGTGCTGTTCGCGCCGGAGGACCTGGCGCTGGTGCGGGGCGACCCGTCGGAGCGCCGGCGTTTCCTCGACGAGCTGCTCGTCGCGCGGTTCCCGCGCTACGCCGGCGTCCGCGCCGACTACGACAAGGTCCTGCGCCAGCGCTCGGCCCTGCTGAAGTCCGCGAAGCCGGCACTGCGCGGGGCCCGTGGCCGGTCCCGGGCGCCGGTGGCCGCGGACCCGGAGCTGCCCGACGACCTGGCGACGCTGGAGGTCTGGGACGGGCATCTCGCCCGTACCGGCGCGGCGCTGCTGGCCGGGCGGCGCGAGCTCGTCGTCGCGCTGGCGCCCTACGCCCGCGAGGCGTTCGCGGCGATCGCGCCGTCGTCGGACCCGATCGGCCTGGACTACCGGTCCAGCCTCGGGACGGCGGGGGTCGCGGAGCTGCCGTCGTCGACCGGGGACCTGGAGTCGCTGCTGCTGGACCGGCTGGCCGAGGTGCGGTCCCAGGAGGTCGAACGCGGGGTCTGCCTGGTCGGCCCGCACCGCGACGAGCTGGACCTCGCCCTGGGCGAGGGACCGGCGAAGGGCTACGCCAGCCACGGCGAGTCCTGGGCGTTCGCGCTGGCGCTGCGGCTGGCGTCCTACCGCCTGCTGCACGCCGACGACGTCGAGCCGGTCCTCGTGCTGGACGACGTCTTCGCCGAGCTGGACTCGGCCCGCCGCCGCGCGCTGGCCGGCCTGGTGGCCGACGCGGAGCAGGTCCTGGTGACCGCCGCGGTGGCCGAGGACGTGCCCGCGGAGCTCGACGGGGTCCGGTTCGCCGTCGGCGACCGGACGGTGAGCCGCGACGGCGAGGTGCCCGCGTGATCGCCCCGTCAGGTCTCGAACGTGTCACGGCATTCTGGGGACAAGGCTGTGGATACTGTGGATAACTCAGGAGCACCGGGGGACGGACGCCGTTCCGGAACCGGAAACCGGAGGACAGGACGCCGGGGACCGGGCACCGACGGCGCCGAGCCTGGGGACGGACGCGACACCGGTCCCGGTCACGACGCGGTCACGGGCGGGGACGTCCCGGGCGGCGGTGTCCCGGGGGAGCAGGGTGACCTGCTCGCCGGCGACCGCGCGAACCTGCGCGGAGCCGACCTCGCGCGTGAGGCGCTGCGTGCGGCCCGCGAGGCGTCGGCCCGCAAGGCCGAGGAGCGGGCCCGGGCCGACCGGCCCAAGCTGCGCGTGGTCTCCGGGCGGGGGCGTCGTCGTCGCTGGTCGGGGGCGGGGCCCGACGACCGGGACCCGCAGCCGTTCGGACGTCTGGTGTCGCGGGTGTCGGTGGACCGCGGCTGGTCGAACCGGCTGACCGACGCGACCGTCCTCGGCCGGTGGCCGCAGCTGGTCGGGCCGGACGTCGCCGACCACTGCACACCGGTCTCGCTGCGCGACGGCGAGCTGACCCTGCAGGCCGAGTCCACGGCGTGGGCCACCCAGCTGCGGACCCTGCAGCGTCAGCTGCTGACCCGGCTCGCCGCCGCGGTCGGGCCGGACGTCGTGCGCCGGATCCGGGTCGTCGGGCCGAGCGGGCCGAGCTGGCGGCACGGTCCGCGGCACGTCCGCGGCCGCGGCCCCCGCGACACCTACGGCTGATCCGCGCCCTGCCTTCCGCTCCGCCCGGGCACCGCCCCGGCGTGCTCCCAGGGGAACCCTCGTAGCGCTCTAAGCCACGAAAGTTCCCCTGGGAGCATCGGGCAGGGGAGTGGGTGCCGCCGAACGGGTGGTGGGCGCCGGGGTGCACGTGTAGGCGCGTCACGTCGCCGCGGGGGCCGCGGAGGGCCGGATCGGGTGAGGAGCTGCACCCCGCCGGCCTCGTGTCTCTCGTCGGCGGTGAGCGCGGGATGACACGGCCGCCGGTCCGCTCGACCCCGCAGGGGCACGTCCGATCCCGCACCGGACGCCGTTCGCCCGTCTGTGGCGCTTCTGGGTGGGTCCTTCCCATCTTTCCGTCGGTCCCGACGGGTAGGATCGACAGGTGTTTCCCGGGTGGCTCCCCAAGACATGACCAGAGCGCCCGGTCGGTGGAACCGTTCCGTCGTCGTCGCACCGGTGGTGCGCGCGTCGCGCGGGCGGTTCACGTGGCGAGGAGAAGCAGCTACCCGTGGCTTCCGACAAGGCAGCGAACAACGCCTACGGCGCGTCGTCCATCACGGTCCTCAAGGGCCTGGAGGCGGTCCGCAAGCGGCCCGGCATGTACATCGGCTCGACCGGTGAGCGGGGCCTGCACCACCTGATCTGGGAGGTGGTGGACAACTCGGTCGACGAGGCGATGGCCGGTCACGCCACGAAGGTCGTCGTGACCCTGCAGGCCGACGGCGGCATCCGCGTCGAGGACGACGGCCGCGGCATCCCCGTCGAGATGCACCCGGTGGAGAAGAAGCCGACCCTCGAGGTCGTCCTCACCAGCCTGCACGCCGGCGGCAAGTTCGACGACAAGTCCTACGCCGTGTCCGGTGGTCTGCACGGTGTCGGCGTCTCGGTCGTGAACGCGCTGTCCACCGCGCTCGACGTCGAGGTCCGCCGCGACGGCCAGATCTGGCGCCAGCACTACGAGTACGCCGTGCCCGGCGAGCTCGTCGAGGCCGGCACCACGAAGAAGGCCGACACCGGCACCACGATCACCTACTGGGCCGACCCGAAGATCTTCGAGACGACCAGCTACACGCTGGAGACGATCCGTCGCCGGCTGCAGGAGCAGACGTTCCTGAACAAGGGCCTCACCATGGTCCTGCGCGACGAGCGGCGGCCGGAGAAGCCGGCGGGTGTCCCGTCGTCGGACGCGGTGGACTCCGACGGCAACCCGATCGAGGCGCCCGTACCGGAGGTCGACGCGGACGCCGAGCCCGACGCCGAGGGCTACGTGGCCAAGCCCAAGGAGTACGTCTTCCACTACCCGAACGGGCTGGAGGACTTCGTCGCGCACCTGAACAAGTCGAAGGACCCGATCCACCGCAAGATCGTCAGCTACACCGGCGAGGGCCCCGGCCACCAGGTCGAGGTCGCGATGCAGTGGAACTCGGGCTACTCCGAGTCGGTCTACACCTTCGCGAACACGATCAACACGCACGAGGGCGGCACCCACGAGGAGGGATTCCGCCACGCGCTGACCGCGACGGTCAACAAGTACGCGCGCGACAAGAAGCTCATCAAGGAGAAGGACCCGGCGCTGTCCGGCGACGACATCCGCGAGGGCCTCGCCGCGATCGTCTCGGTCAAGGTCTCGGAGCCGCAGTTCGAGGGCCAGACCAAGACCAAGCTCGGCAACACCGAGGTCAAGTCGTTCGTCCAGCGCGTGTCGAACGAGTGGCTCGCCGACTGGTTCGAGCGCAACCCCACCGAGGCGAAGACGATCGTCACCAAGGCGGTCTCCTCGGCCCAGGCCCGTCTGGCCGCGCGCCGTGCCCGCGAGCTCGTGCGCCGCAAGAGCGCCGGCGACATCGGCGGCCTGCCCGGCAAGCTGTCGGACTGCCGCTCGCGCGACCCGGAGAGCTGCGAGCTCTACATCGTCGAGGGTGACTCCGCGGGCGGCTCGGCGAAGGCCGGCCGCGACTCGATGCACCAGGCGATCCTGCCCATCCGCGGCAAGATCATCAACGTCGAGAAGGCCCGGATCGACCGCGTCCTCAAGAACACCGAGGTCCAGTCGATCATCACCGCGATGGGCACCGGCATCCACGACGACTTCGATCTGGCCAAGCTGCGGTACCACAAGCTGGTGCTGATGGCCGACGCCGACGTCGACGGCCAGCACATCCGGACGCTCCTGCTCACGCTGCTGTTCCGCTTCATGCGCCCGCTGATCGAGAACGGGCACGTGTTCCTGGCGCAGCCGCCGCTGTACAAGCTCAAGTGGTCCGGTCGCGGGGCCGAGCCGGAGTACGCCTACTCCGACCGCGAGCGCGACGGCCTGATCGAGGCCGGCCGGGCCGCGGGCAAGAAGCTCCCCAAGGACCAGGGCGTGCAGCGCTACAAGGGTCTCGGCGAGATGGACGCCAAGGAGCTGTGGGAGACCACGATGGACCCGACGAACCGGCTGCTGCTGCAGGTGAGCCTGGACGACGCCGCCACCGCCGACGAGCTGTTCTCGGTGCTGATGGGTGAGGACGTCGAATCCCGCCGGTCCTTCATCACCCGCAACGCCAAGGACGTGCGCTTCCTGGACGTCTGATCCACACATCTGATCCAGACGCACGTATGAACACGCACGAGGAGACTTCGTGACGGACACGATCGACCCCGCCGCCCCCGCGGCAGGCGGCGGAGAGGGTGGGGGCCGGGTCGAACCGGTCGACATCCAGCAGGAGATGCAGCGCTCGTACATCGACTACGCGATGAGCGTGATCGTCGGGCGGGCGCTGCCGCTGGTGGAGGACGGTCTCAAGCCGGTCCACCGCCGCGTCCTCTACTCGATGGGGGAGAACGGCTTCCGGCCCGACCGCGCCCCGGTCAAGTGCGCCCGCGTCGTCGGCGACGTCATGGGCAACTACCACCCGCACGGCGACTCGGCGATCTACGACGCCCTCGTGCGGCTGGCCCAGCCCTGGTCGATGCGCTACCCGCTGATCCAGGGGCAGGGCAACTTCGGCTCGCGCGGCAACGACCCGGCCGCGGCCATGCGGTACACCGAGTGCCGGCTCTCGCCGCTGGCGATGGCGATGCTCCAGGACATCGACGAGGAGACCGTCGACTACCTGGACAACTACGACGGCAAGACCCAGGAACCGGTCGTCCTGCCGTCGCGGGTGCCGAACCTGCTCATCAACGGCAGCTCCGGCATCGCGGTCGGCATGGCGACGAACATCCCGCCGCACAACCTGCGCGAGGTCGGCGCCGGCGTCGCCTGGTGCCTGGAGAACCCCGACGCCACCGACGACGAGCTGCTCGAAGCGGTCATGGAGCGCATCAAGGGGCCGGACTTCCCGACCCACGGCCTCATCGTCGGGCGCGACGGCATCGAGTCCGCCTACCGGACCGGGCGCGGCTCGGTCCGGATGCGGGCCGTCGTCGAGGTCGAGGAGGACGCCAAGGGCCGCACCACCCTGGTGGTCACCGAGCTGCCCTACATGGTCAACCCGGACAACCTGATCGAGTCGATCGCGGGCATGGTCCGCGACGGCAAGATCGCCGGGATCTCCGAGATCGTCGACGAGTCCTCGGACCGCATCGGCATGCGGATCGTCGTCACGCTCAAGCGCGACGCCGTCGCCAAGGTCGTCCTGAACAACCTGTACAAGCACACCCAGCTGCAGCACAGCTTCGGTGTGAACATGCTGTCGATCGTCGACGGCGTCCCGCGCACGCTGCGCCTCGACCAGATGATCCGGCACTACGTCCGGCACCAGATCGAGGTCATCGTCCGGCGGACCCGCTACCGGCTCCGCAAGGCCGAGGAGCGGGCCCATATCCTGCGTGGTCTGGTCAAGGCGCTGGACGCGCTCGACGAGGTCATCGCCCTGATCCGGGCGTCGGCCACGGTCGACGTCGCCCGGGCCGGCCTGATCGACCTGCTCGACGTCGACGACATCCAGGCCCAGGCCATCCTGGACATGCAGCTGCGTCGCCTCGCCGCGCTGGAGCGCCAGAAGATCATCGACGAGCTCGCCGAGATCGAGCGCGAGATCGCGGACTACCAGGACATCCTGGCCCGTCCGGAGCGCCAGCGGCAGATCGTCCGCGACGAGCTCGCCGAGCTGGTCGAGGCCCACGGCGACGACCGCCGCACCCGGATCGTCGGCTACGACGGCGACGTCACCGACGAGGACCTGATCGCGGTCGAGGACGTCGTCGTCACGATCACCCGCACCGGCTACGCCAAGCGCACGAAGACCGACCTGTACCGCGCCCAGAAGCGCGGCGGGAAGGGCGTGCAGGGGGCGCAGCTGAAGCAGGACGACATCGTCAACCACTTCTTCGTGTGCTCCACGCACGACTGGATGCTGTTCTTCACCAACCGCGGGCGGGTCTACCGGCTCAAGGCCTACGAGCTGCCCGAGGCCAACCGCACCGCGCGCGGCCAGCACCTGGCGAACCTCCTGGCCCTCCAGCCGGAGGAGGAGATCGCCCAGGTCATGCAGATCAAGGACTACTCGGCACGGCCGTACCTGGTCCTGGCCACCCGCAACGGCCTGGTGAAGAAGTCGCGCCTGACCGACTTCGACTCCAACCGGGCCGGCGGCCTCATCGGCATCAACCTGCGCGACGACGACGAGCTGGTCGGCGCCGTCCTCTGTTCGGGTGACGACGATCTGCTCCTCGTGTCCGCCGAGGGCCAGTCGATCCGGTTCACCGCGTCCGACGACGCGCTGCGCCCGATGGGCCGCGCCACCTCCGGTGTGCTGGGGATGCGGTTCAACGAGGGCGACAAGCTGCTGGCCCTCGGCGTGATCCGCTCCGACACCTACCTGCTCGTGGCCACCACCGGTGGCTACGCGAAGCGCACCCCGATCGAGGACTACCCCGTTCAGGGCCGTGGCGGGAAGGGAGTGTTGACCCTCCAGTACGACCGTCGGCGTGGCACGCTGGTCGGTGCGCTCATCGTCGGTATCGACGACGAGCTGTACGCGATCACCTCCACCGGCGGGGTCATCCGGACCTCCGCCCGCGAGGTGCGGAAGGCCGGCCGGCAGACGAAGGGAGTCCGCCTGATGAACCTGGGCGAGAGCTCCACGCTGCTGGCCGTCGCCCGCAACGCGGAGGAGACCGAGGAGGACCCGGGCCAGCAGGCGTAGTGCACGTCGGGTGGCCGGCCCCGCGGGGCCGGCCACCCGGCACACGCCGTGGGACCGGGGCAGTACCGAGCGACGACCAGCGAGGAGAGCTCCCACTCGTGAGCACCGACGACCGCACCCCGTCGCAGGACGAGGCCCGCACCGTCGCCACCGACGCCGACCACGACCCGTCGACGACGGCGGCCCCGGCCGACCACGTCCCCGGCCCGCGCGACGACGCCGAGCCCACGGCCGACCCGGCCGCGGCCTCGCCGCCCCCGTGGCGCCGGGTGCCCGACACCCACGACGACCGCGACGGCGGCTCGGTCGCGGACTCGCTGCTCAGCGAGGCCCCGACCGCGTTCATGACCGCCCCCGGCGCAGGTGCGGCCGGCGCGACGACCGCCGTCCGCGACCCGGAGCAACGCGAGAACGGCACGGCCCCGGCGGACACGCCGCGCGCCTCGGTCCGCAACCGGCCCCCGCGCCAGGCGCTGCTGCAGCTGAAGCGGCTCGACCCGTGGTCGGTGCTGAAGATGGCCCTGGCGCTGGCCGTCGTGCTGTGGCTGGTGTGGATGGTCGCCGCGGGCGTCCTCTACGGCGTGCTCGGCGGCATGGGCGTCTGGGACCGGCTCAACGGCACCTACGCCGACCTGGTCACCTCGCAGCAGGAGACCGGGGGCTCGCTGATCAGCGTCGGCCGGGTCTTCGGGCTCGCAGCCGTCGTCGGCGCGGTGAACAGCCTGCTGTTCGCGGTGGCCATCACCGTGGTCGCGTTCGTCTACAACGTGGCCGCCGACCTGGTCGGCGGCATCGAGGTCACGCTCTCCGAGCGGGACTGACCGGAGCGTCGTCGCGCACCCCGCACGGGGCCGGGCGGAGGGGGACCCCCTCGTAACCCGCTCGACCCCGTGCGGTAGTGTTTCTCCTGTTGCACGGGCCTATAGCTCAGTTGGTTAGAGCGCATCGCTGATAACGATGAGGTCGCTGGTTCAAATCCAGCTAGGCCCACACCTTCCCCCTCCGACAGTCACTCGCGAGGAGACCTCCGATGAAGAAGCTGTTCGTGCTGGCCGTCGCCGCCGGTGCTGCGTACTTCGGCTGGTCCCGCTTCCGCGGCGTCGGGTCCGACGACCTGTGGCACGAGGCCACCACCCGCTGACTCCGCTTCCCGGGGTACCGTGATCGGGACCCACCAGGGGACATAGCTCAATTGGCAGAGCACCGCCTTTGCAAGGCGGGGGTTAGGGGTTCGATTCCCCTTGTCTCCACCAGCTGATACGCACTTCTCGCCGGTGTCCGTGGTCGGGGCGACCCGCCGGACGGCCCGACCGCCACTGTGACGCAGTCGTGGCGGTGTCCCGGTGGGCGACCACCCACCACATGCGGTTCTCCCGGGTGCCCAGCTGTTCCACGTGGAACACGCCGCTCCGGCGCAGGCCCCGTGCCGGTGGCTGCGGACCCGTGCCGCGGACGGGCCGACCGACTCCGTGAGCCGACCGACCCACCCGTCGTCCGGCCTGCTCAGCCGTCCTCGCGCAGCGGGCCGCCGGCACCCGTCTGCTCCCGCTCGCGCTGCGCGCGGCGCTCCAGCTCCTCGTCGTCCGGCGGGTGCGGAGTCTTGGCGTGCTCACGGTGGTCGGGCGTCGCGCCCTCCTCCGGGTCGATGACCTCGTCCAGGCCCCGTCGGCGTTCGTGGTTGCTCATGTCCTGTGTCGTGCCCGTTCCCGGCCGATCCATGCGCGCTCCGGCGCACCGGCAGCGAGCCGAGCACCCGGGACGGTGCTGACGAGTGGGAGGGCGAGGTCGGTCGCGGCGTCGAGGAATGGTGGCGGCGCGCCGCCGGGGTCCGACCCCCGTGCTCACCGGGCGTCGCGGTGCAGGACGACCGTGTCCTCGGTCGCGACGGCGTCCCCACCGTCGAACGAGACCCCGGTGAGCTCCTGCGAGACGCGCCAGATGCGCTCGGCGTCGTCGGTGCTGCGCAGGGGCCGGTAGAGGCCCAGCTCGGTGGGCGCACCACCCAGACCCCCGAATCCGTCGGGCCCGTAGAACCGCCCACCGTGTGCGTCCGGGGAGGTCGCGGCGTACAGCGCGGGCAGCCCGGCGCTCTGCGCGGTCCCGACGAGGATGCCGCGGGCCGAGAGCGCGCCGATCACCCGTCGTCCCCGCGCGGGCTGCTCGCGACCGACCTCGGCACGCGCGGCGAGCAGGCTGGTCGGGGCGATCCCGGGGTGGGACACGTTGCTGGTGATGCCCCAGCGCCCGGCGCGGCTGCGGCGGTCGAGCTCGAGGGCGAACAGCCCGAACGCGATCTTCGACCGGGCGTAGGCGGCCATGCCGTTGCCGTAGCCGACCTGCGCCTGGAGGTCGTCCCAGGCGATCCGGCCGCGGCGGGCGGCGACGCTGAGCTGGGAGGTCACCCGTGCCCGGCCGGCGCGCAGCAGCGGGAGCAGGTGCGCGACGAGGGCCACGTGACCGAGGTGGTTGGTGCCGAACTGCAGCTCGAAGCCGTCGACGGTCGTCGCCGGGGCGGGGTCATGACGCCGGCGTTGTTGACCAGGATGTGGATCGGGCGGCCCTCGCCCCGCAGCATGACACCGAGTGCGGCGACGGAGCCCAGCGACGACAGGTCCAGCTCGCGTAGGGACACGGTCGCGCCGGGGGCGCGGGTGCGGATCGCGTCGACCGCCGCCTCGCCCTTGCGCCGGTTGCGGACGGGCAGCACGATCTCGGCTCCTGCGGCGGCGAGCCGGGTGGCGATACCGAGCCCGATGCCGTCGCTGGCGCCGGTGACGACGGCGAGCCGGCCGGTGAGGTCGCCGATGGTGATGTCGCGGGTGCGGGACATGCTGTCTCCCTGGTGGTGCGGTGCTCGAGGTCGGGCGGTGGTCAGGCGGCGGTGGCGCCGCGGGGGCCGATCGCGCGGCGGGCGGCGACGAGGGTGCCCGCGGCGAGCGCGGCGAAGGCCGGTACGGCGGCGACGCCGAGCGCGGCCAGGACGGCGGGCCGGTCCGCGAGGTAGGCCACGGCGCGCAGGGTGAGGTTGAGCGCGTGGAGCACGACGCCGGCCAGCGTGCTGACGGTGTAGACGCGCATCAGCCGGGGGTGCCCACGCCAGTCCTCGGGGCCGCCGACCAGCCGGTTGAACAGGGTCCCGGTCACCGGGCGGCGGACGAGGACCGAGCCGAGGAACAGCACGCCGAGTGCGGCCGGGATCAGGGTGGGGAGCAGGAAGAACGCCCGGGCCTCGCCGGAGAACGCGGGGGCGGCGGCGCACACGCCGGCCACCGCCAGACCGACGACGGCGGCCCGCTGTGACTCCCGGCGGGCCAGGCGCACGCCGAACGTCACCGGCGCGGCGACGGCGAGCGCGATGAACGCCCAGGTCAGCCCGCCCGCCGCGTCGGCCGCCACGAAGGCGACGGCGGGCGCGGCGGCGAGGAGGATCCCGACGGCGCCGCCGGAGCGGTCCAGGCTGGTCCGCATCGCCGCGGACAGGGTGGCGGCACCCGCGGCCCGGGCCGGCTCGTCGGTGCGGTGCTCCTCCGGGCGGCCCGGCGGCACGGTGGTGGTCGGGTCGAGCGGGAAGAGTTCGTTCGGCACGCTGGGCTCCTCGGGTCGGTGGCCGTGTGCCGACCACGTTCGCCCCACCGCCGGCCCGCAACCACGGCCTCCCGATCCACCCCTGGGCCGTGCGGCCCCGACCGGGTGGGGCGGATCGACGGTCCGTGGCTCCGCGCCGTGTGTCCCGGTAGGAACGGACGGAGGCGACCGAGAGGCGGTACGGATGATCGACCGGGTGGGCCTGGCCCAGTTCCTGCGGCGGCGCCGTGAGGTACTGCAACCGGAGGACGTGGGGCTGCCGCGGGGGCAGCGTCGTCGTACCAGCGGGCTGCGCCGCGAGGAGGCCGCGGCGCTGTGCCACATGTCGACCGACTACTACGCGCGCCTCGAACGGGAGCGTGGCCCGCGGCCGTCGGAGCAGATGATCGCCGCGATCGCCCAGGGGCTGCACCTCTCGCTCGACGAGCGCGATCACCTGTTCCGCCTCGCCGGGCAGCATCCGCCCGCCCGGGGCGCGACCAGCGACCACATCGGTCCCGGCCTGCTGCGCATCCTCGACCGCCTCGTCGACACCCCCGCCGAGATCGTCACCGAGCTCGGCGAGACGCTGCGCCAGACCTCACTGGGGGTCGCGTTGACCGGCGACACCACCGGGTTCACCGGCCCGTCGCGGAGCATCGGCTACCGCTGGTTCACCGACCCCGGCGCCCGTCTGCTCCACCCGCAGGAGGACCACGCGTTCCTGTCGCGCCGCTACGTCTCGAGCCTGCGGGCGGTCGCGGCCCGGCGCGGGCCGGGGTCCCGCGCGGCCCACCTCGCCGATCTCCTGTACCCGGAGAACGAGGAGTTCCGCGCGCTGTGGGACTCCCACGAGGTCGGCGTCCGGACCGACGACGTCAAACGCCTCCTCCACCCCGAGGTCGGCCCACTGGAGCTGCACTGCCAGACGCTGCTCGACCCCGACCAGTCCCACCTGCTGCTGGTCTACACCGCCGTCCCGGGCAGCGAGACCCACGAGAAGCTGCAGCTGCTCTCGGTCATCGGGGCACCGTCCGCCGCCTGGTACCGGCACGGCGAGCCGGTCGGCCCGCGGCCGGACGAGACCTGACCCGGGCAGCAGGGCCGGTCAGCGCGGACCGGCGCCGACCCCGCGGACCAGGCCGGACAGCAGCACCTTCGACAGTCCCTTCGCGAGCAGCGTCTCGCCCGCCGGCAGCCGCTTGTCGGCCTCGACCGCGTAGGTGATCTCGGTACCGGTGCCGACCGGGCGCAGCGTGACCTCGCCGCGGTAGTTCTTCAGCGGCACACCGGCCAGCGCGCGGTACCCGAGGCGTCGCCCCGGCTCGAACGCGGTGACCTCCTCGACGATCGGACCGGGCGAGCCGATGCCGACCTTGCGGACGGTGCCGACACCGTTGGGCTCCGGCGTCCCGGCCCGCGTGACGGCCACCTTCAGGCCCGGCGCCCACGCCGACATGCCCTCGTGGTCGGACAGCACCGACCACACCGTCTCGGGCGTCGCGGACACGGTGCGGACGGACGTCGCTCTGATCATGTGCGGAACTTACTGACGGGTAGGAGAAAAATCGAGCGGACATGTCGAGAACGCGCGTCCGGTTCCGTCCCCGGGGTGAACGCGGCCAGGATGGGCCGCGACGAGCACCGAGGAGACACACCATGGCCAAGTACCTGCTGCTCAAGCACTACCGCGGCGCCCCGGCCCCGAAGAACGACGTCCCGATGGACCGCTGGGCTCCCGAGGAGGTCACCGCGCACATCCGCTTCATGCAGGACTTCGCCGAGTCCCTGAAGGAGACCGGCGAGTTCGTCGACGCCCAGGCGCTGGCGCCGGAGGGCACCTTCGTCCGCTACGACGGCGAGGGCCGCCCGCCGGTCACCGACGGTCCGTTCGCGGAGACCAAGGACCTCGTCGCCGGCTGGATGATCGTCGACGTCGACAGCTACGAGCGGGCCGTCGAGCTGACCGGTGGGCTGTCGGCGGCCCCCGGCGCCGGTGGGGAGCCGATCCACGAGTGGATCGAGCTGCGCCCGTTCCTCGAGGCCCCGCCGACCGTCACGGAGTGAGCGGCGAGGTGGCCGGCGCCGACGCCGCGCTGCTGCGCGGCCTCGTCCCGGAGGTACTGGGGATCCTCGGCCGCCGCGGTGCGGACTTCGCGGCGGCCGAGGACGCCGTGCAGGACGCGCTCGTCGAGGCCCTGCGGACCTGGCCCGCGGACCCGCCTCGGGACCCGAAGGGCTGGCTCGTGACGGTGGCCTGGCGCCGCTTCCTCGACGCCACCCGGTCGGAGACCGCGCGTCGTGGCCGGGAGGAACGGGCCGAGGCCGAGCCGGCGCCCGGCCCGGCGCCGGACCACGACGACGCGCTCGAGCTGTACTTCCTGTGCGCGCACCCGTCGCTGTCGCCGTCGTCGGCGGTCGCGCTCACCCTGCGCGCGGTCGGCGGGCTCACCACCCGGCAGATCGCCGCGGCCTACCTGGTGCCCGAGGCGACGATGGCGCAGCGGATCAGCCGCGCCAAACGCACCGTCGCGGGGGAGCGGTTCGACCGCCCCGGCGACGTCGCGACCGTCCTGCGGGTCCTCTACCTGGTGTTCAACGAGGGCTACTCCGGCGACGTCGACCTCGCCGCCGAGGCGATCCGGCTGACCCGGCGCCTCGCGGCGTCGGTCGACCATCCCGAGGTCGCGGGCCTGCTCGCGCTGATGCTGCTGCACCACGCCCGACGCGCCGCCCGCACCGGCCCGGCCGGCGAGCTGGTGCCGCTGGCCGAGCAGGACCGCGGCCGCTGGGACACCGCCCTGATCACCGAGGGGGTGGCGGTGCTGCAGGCCGCGCTGGCCCGCGACCGGCTGGGGGAGTTCCAGGCCCAGGCGGCCGTCGCCGCCCTGCACGCCGACGCGCCGGCCGCCGGGGAGACCGACTGGCCCCAGATCGTCGAGTGGTACGACGAGCTGGTCCGGCTCACCGGCAGCCCGGTCGCCCGGCTGAACCGGGCGGTCGCCGTCGGGGAGGCCGACGGGCCACGGGCCGGGCTGGCGGCCCTCGCCGATCTCGACCCGGCGCTGCCCCGCCGGACCGCGGTCAGCGCCCACCTGCACGAACGGGCGGGGGAGCGGGCCACGGCCGCGCGTCTCTACGCCGAGGCCGCGGCACTGGCGTCCTCCACGGCCGAACGGGACCACCTGACCCGGTGTGCCGCCCGTCTCCACACGGGATCGGCGGGCTGAACCGCATCGTCACAATTGACGATCACCCGGCCTCCGAGGCACACCGACAGGACGCCGGCACGCAGCGGTGCAAGGATCATGCGAATGAGCCTGGTGTCGGATCCCGTTGCGGTCGCGGCACCGTCGCCGCTGACGTCGCCGGCACGGCTGGCCGCGGTCCGGGCCACCCAGCTGCTCGACACCGGGCCGGACGAGGCGTTCAACCGCCTGACCCGGCTGGTCTCGGTGGTCCTCGGCACCCCGGCGGTCATGCTGACCGTCGTCGACGAGGTCCGGACCTTCCTCAAGGGCACGCCCGAGCCCGCGCGGATCGTCGGGCCGGACGGCGTCTGGTCGGCGCCCGTCGAGGACAGCGGGTGCAAGGTCGTCATCGAGTCGGGCGGCGAGATCTGTGCCGGTGACGTGCGGGCCGACCCACGGCTGCGCGACCTCTCGCTGATGACCGACTTCGGTGCGGCCGCCTGGCTCGGCGTGCCGGTGCGCGACCCCGCGGGCCAGGTCGTGGGCAACCTCTGCGCGATGGACGTGGTCGTCCGTGACTGGACCCCGCTGCACCGCGAGACGATCCGCACCCTGGCCGACGCCGTCGAGGGCGAGATCGCGCTGCGTCTGGCCCTGCGCGAGACCGAGCGGCAGGCGGTCGCCGCCGCTCGCGACGCCGCCGAGATCGAGACGCTGGCCCGGACGCTGCAGGAGTCGCTGCTGCCCGCGCAGCCCCCGCGGCTGCCCGGGGTCGACATCGCGGCCCGCTTCCTGCCCGGCGGCTCCGGCGTGGAGGTCATGGGCGACTTCTACGACGCCGTCCCCATCCCGGACGGCGTCGCCGTGGTGATCGGCGACGTCCAGGGCAAGGGCGCCGGCGCCGCCCGGACGACCGCGCTGGCCCGCTCGGCCACCCGCACCGCCGCGCACTTCGAGAACGACCCGGCCGCCGTGCTGCGCACCGTCAACGACGTCTTGCACGTCTGGTTCGACGGCCGCACCAGCTTCGTCACCGCCGCGCTCGCGTCGCTGCGCCGCGGGCCCTCCGACACCTGGCACGCCGACCTCGCCTCGGCCGGTCACCCGCCCGCCCTCGTGCGACGGGCCGACGGCACCGCGGAGTTCCACGGCGGCGGCGGGCTGGTCCTCGGCATCGGCACCACCCCGATGGTGGCCGACGAGGCCGTCACCCTCGCCGCGGGCGACAGCCTGGTGCTCTACACCGACGGCATCACCGAGGCGCACGTGCGCGGGCACTGGGAGCAGCTGGGGGAGGAGGGCGCCCGGCGCACGCTGGCCTCGCTCGACCCGGGCGCCGACGCCGACACGATCGCGCGCGCCCTCACCGACGCCGCCCTCGCGCACTGCGGCGGTCACCTCAGCGACGACGCCGGGGTGGTCGTCGTGCAGGTCGAGGAGCCCGGCACCGGCGACGTCGACCGGGTCGTCACCGAGCACGTCCCGCACGCCGGGGTCGGCCGGGAGACGCGGCGTTCCGCGGAACGCGTCCTCGTCGGCTGGGACCTCGCCCCCGGCACCCTCGCCGACGCGATGCTGGTCATCGAGGAGCTCGTCGCGAACGTCGTCGACCACGCCCGTACCGCGTTCCGCCTGACCCTGGTCCGGGGCCGGGACGCCCTGCGGATCGAGGTCGACGACGAGGGGGCGGGCGGCCCGCTGCTCCAGCCGATCGACCTGCGGGCGGCGCGTGGGCGCGGCCTGCAGCTCGTCGACGCCGTCGCGCAGGCCTGGGGCTGTGACCCCCGGGGCCGCGGCAAGCGGGTGTGGGCCGAGCTCGCCGCGCGCTGACCCCCTAGGACGCGTCCTCGCGCCAGGTCAGGTCGACCTCCAGCTGCCGGTGACCGTCGGAGGCGGTGCCGGTCGCGGACCGGCGGACCTCCGCGCGGCCGTCGCGCAGGGCGCGGGCGGCGTCCTCCAGGTGCGCGGCGAGGTCGCGCGCCGCGGTCGTCGCGTCGGGCCAGGACCATGCGTCGTCGGATGCGGTCATGCGCCCAGTGTGCGACACCCGCTCACACCCGCGTGAGGACCAACCAGGTCAGATAGGCCGCATAGCCCAGCACCAGCAGTCCGCCCTCGGGCCGCGACAGCCGGGAGCCGGTCCGCATCGCCAGCCCCGTCCCCAGGGTCGCGACGACCAGCAGCACCAGGTCGGCGTCGACGACGTCCGGCGGGACCGCGATCGTCGCGCCGGGTGCGGCGAGCACCGTCGCCCCCAGCACGAGCGCGATGTTCAGGACGCTGGACCCGACCAGGTTCCCGACGGCGAGCCCGGTCTCCCGCCGTGCGACGGCGACCAGCATCGTCACCAGCTCGGGCGCCGACGTACCGAGCGCGACGACCGTCAGCCCGATCACCGCCTCGTCGACGCCGAGCACCAGCGCCCCCTGCACCGCGCCGTCGACCAGCCACTCCGCGCCGAGCACGACCAGCGCCAGCGAGACCACCAGCACCAGCAGCTGCACCGGCGGGCCGCCGCGCCCGTCGCCGGCGTCGGCCTCGGCGGTGACGTCCTCGCGCGGGGAGGTGCGCAGCACCAGCACGACGTAGCCGACGGCGGCGAGGAGCAGCACGACCCCGCCGGCCGGGCCGATCGACCCGTCGCGCGACAGGACGAACAGCAGCAGCGCGGCGGCGACCATCGCGGGCAGGTCGAAGCGCAGCGTGCGCCGGTCGAACGCGACCGGTCGCAGCAGCGCGCCCAGACCGAGCACGAGCAGCAGGTTCGCCAGGTTGGTCCCGACGATGTTGCCGGTGGCGATGCCCGGGCTGCCCGAGCGTGCCGCGTCGATGCCGATCGCGAGCTCGGGCAGGCTCGTGCCGACCGAGACGACCGTCAGCCCGATGACCATCGGGGACAGGCCCAGCCGGGTGGCGAGCCTGCTGCCGGACCGGACGAGCAGCTCGGCGCCGACGAGCAGCAGTACGAGACCGCCGACCCCGAGGAGGACCGCCTCCACCGCCGCTACCGCATCCCGCCGGACACCACGGACCCAGCCTCGCCCACCGGGCGCCGCGTGTCGATCTGAGACAGGTCGGTCCGGCGACGTCCCGGATCGGCCACGCTGGGCCGGTGGAGGACGAGCACGACGTCGTGGTCGTCGGCGCGGGGGTCGCGGGTCTGTACGCGCTGCACCTGCTGCGCCGGCGCGGTCTGCGGGTGACCTGCGTCGACGCCGCGCCCGAACCCGGCGGGGTGTGGCACCACCAGCGTTTCCCGGGTGCCCGCATCGACACCGAGGGTGCCGCCTACCAGTACCTGTTCTCCGACGAGCTGTACCGCGACTGGGGGTGGAGCGAGCGCTTCCCGGCCGGCTACGAGGTGCTGCGCTGGCTGCGGTTCGTCGTCGACCGGCTCGACCTGCACCGCGACCTGCGACTGTCCACACCGGTCACCGCCGCCCGCTGGGACGGCGGCCGCTGGCGGATCCGCACCGGCGACGACGAGCTGTCCGCGCGGTTCCTGGTCCGCTGCACGGGGTCGTTCACCGCGCCCCGCACCGACGCCGTCCCCGGCCGGTCGGACTTCACCGGGCCGGTCGTCCACACCGGAGCGTGGCCGGCCGGGGGACCCCGGCTCGACGGGCTGCGGGTCGGCGTCGTCGGCTGCGGGCCGAGCGCGGTCCAGCTGGTCCCGGCCCTGGCCGGGCGGGTCGGCCGGCTCACCGTCCTGGCCCGAACCCCGCGGTTCGTGCTGCCCGCGGCCAACCCGATGTTCGGCTGGCCGGAGCGCGCGGCCTACCGCGACCGGTTGCCCGCGATGCGCGAGGCGGTTCGGTCCACACCGTCCGGCACCGGACACCCGTCTGTCCACAGAGGACTCCACAATCTGGGGACGGTCCACGACGAGGACCCGCTGGCGCTGCACCCGGCCCGGCTCGCCGGACTCGCGTCCGACCCGGCACTGCGGGCCGCGGCGGCCGCCGTCGTCCGGGACCGGATGCGGGCGCGGCTGGGCGACGACCGCCTCGCGGCGGCGCTGGTCCCGGAGGGCGACGACTACGGCCTGCGGCCCGTCGCGACCGACCAGGGGTGGCTGGAGTCCTTCCACCGCGACGACGTCGAGGTGCTCCCCGTCGCCCGGAACCCGGTCACGCGGATCCGGCCGGAGGGGGTCGGGCTGGCCGACGGGACCGTCGTCGGGCTGGACGCGATCGTGCTGGCCACCGGGTTCGACACGGGCGCGACCCGGGCCGGGATCGACGTCGTCGGCCGCGACGGGCGGCGGCTGGGCACCGGGCCGGGCCTGTTCGGGATGGCGCACCCCGGCTTCCCGAACCTGTTCGCGCCGCTGGCGCCGACCCTCGGGTACGGCAACGACGCGGCCTGCCTGCAGGGGCAGGTCGAGTGGGTCGACCGGGCGATCGGCGCCCTCGACGCCGACGGCCTGTCGACGATCGAGGCGCTGTCGTGCGCGGCGGAGCCGGTCGCGCCCTACGCGGTGCCCGGCGGGGTCGCGGGCGTACTACGCGCCTGCGACGACGAGGCCGCCGCGGGCTACCCGTCGTTCGAGCGGCGCTGACCGTCCAGGCGGACGTCCGGGTCCGGTACGCCGAACAGCATGTTCCGCGACGAGGCCGGTTCCTCGGGGATCCGGTCGACGACGTCGAACAGGTCCATCGCGCCGGTCACCTGGAGTGCGCGTCGGGCGGGACGGCTCGAACCGCAGTACACCCGGAGCCGTTTGCCCTCGGCGCCCAGCATGTCGCGCGACTGGAGCAGCGAGTTCAGCCCCGCCGTCCCCAGGAAGTCCACGCCGGTCAGGTCGAGGATGAGTTCGGGACCCGCCTCGGACCAGATGCCCATCTCGACCCACAGGTCGGGGGAGGTGTCGTCGTCGATGGAGCCGATCGCGTGCAGCACGGTGGCGCCCGCCGGGTGGCTGGACTGCTCGAAGCGCAGCGTCGGCCCGGGAGCGGCGGCCTGCGCGGCATCCGGCACGGAGCGGTCGTCGTCCGCCATGGTCGGGAACCCCCTTCGGCCACCGGGATCACCGGTACGTCCGAGCAGCATTGCAGCGGGTGGCCGTCACCGCATGTGCTGATCGGCGGCGCCCCGGGCGCGTAGCCTTCGCACCCGACCGCCGACCACCCGCGGGGGCGATCCTCCCGCCGGGACCCGAAGGACCACCGTGAGCGCTACGACCCTCTCCGCCGCCGCGATCGCCGGGATGATCGACCACGCGATCCTCAAGCCAGAGCTGACCCGCACCGAGGTCGACGCCCAGCTCGACCTCGCCGCCCGCTACCGCATCTTCAGCGTGTGCGTACGCCCGTCCGACGTCGCGCACGCCGCCGCCCGGCTCGCGGGGACCGGCGTCGCCGTCGGCACCGTGATCGGCTTCCCGCACGGCACGACCAGCACCGCGGCCAAGGTCGCCGAGGCGCGGCAGGCGATCGCCGACGGCGCCGCCGAGCTGGACATGGTGCTGAACGTCGGCCGGCTGCGGAGCGGCCTGACCGACGACGTCGAGGCCGACATCGCCGCCGTCGTCGGGGCCGCCGACGGCCGCGTCGTGAAGGTGATCCTGGAGACCGCGCTGCTGTCCGACGACGACGTGGTCGCCGGCTGCCGGGCCGCCGAGTCGGCGGGCGCGGCCTTCGTGAAGACCTCGACCGGGTTCGCCGGCGGCGGCGCCACGCCCGAGCACCTCGCGCTCATGCGCGCCACCGTCGGACCGCAGGTGCAGGTCAAGGCCTCCGGCGGGGTCCGGGACCTCGACACCGTGCTGGCCTTCCACGCCGCGGGCGTCACCCGCTTCGGCACCAGCGGTACGGCCACGATCCTCGACGACGCCGCGGCCCGCGACGCCGGCGGCGACGCGGCGGCCCGGGTGGACGACGCGTCGTACTGAGGGAGCTACCGAGCGGTACACCGGGCCGCCGGATCTGCGAAGCTGACCGAGCACGTTCCCGTCAGCGCCGGAGGAGACCGATGGCGAAGCAGCCCCTCCCGAGCTCCTGGTCGCCCGCGGGCGTCACCGGGACCCTGATCGGCGCCGCCCTCGGCACGGTCGGCGCGGCTGTGGAGATCGGCCGCCGGCTGCCCGGCTGGCTGGCCGAGGCCCCGCGCGCGGTCGAGGCGATGCCGTCGGTCGCGGCCGACGTCGCCGCGCTGCCGCGGCGCATCGCCGGTGTCGACGCCTCCCTGACCGGCCTCGCCCCGGTGCTCGACGACGTGCTCGGCCGGGTCGTGACGCTGTGGGACGACCCGGTGACCGTCGAGCGGATCGACCGGCTGACCGCGGCTGTGGTCGAGCTGGCCGGGGCCGCCGGACCACTGCGCGAGCTGGCCGGTGCCCGCGACGACCTGCACCAGCTCGCCGGGCTGCGCGAGGACCTGCACCAGCTGGCCGGTGTGCGCGAGGACCTGCACGAGCTGGCCGGGGTGCGGGAGGACCTGCACGAGCTGGCTGCGGTGCGCGGGGACCTGCACGAGCTGGCGGGGATGCGGGAGGACCTGCGGGAGCTGGCCGCGGTGCGGGGCGACCTGCACGAGCTGGCCGCCGCGGTCGGGCCGCTGCGGGAGCTGGGCGGGGCGGTGGCCTCGCTGCAGGAGCTGGCGGGGGCCGTCGGTCCGCTGTCGGAGCTGGCGGGCGCGGTGGAGTCGCTGCGGGAGCTCGGCGCGGCCGTCGGTCCCTTGTCCGAGCTGGCCGCGGTCCGGGACGACCTGCACGAGCTGGCCGGTGCCGCGGCGCCGCTGCGCGAGCTGGCCCCCGCCGCGGGCGACCTGGCTGCGCTGGCGGGGGCGGTCACCTCGCTGCAGCGCCTCGCCGACGCCGTCGCCCCGCTCCAGGAGCTCGCCGCCACCCGCGCCGACCTGGCGCAGCTCGCCGGCGCCGTCGAGCCGCTGCGGGAGCTGGCCTCGGCCCGCGAGCACCTGGAGAGCCTGACCGGTGCCGTGCCCGCGGTGCACGAGCTGGCCGCGACCCGGGCCGACCTCGCGCGGCTCGCCCAGGCGGTCGGACCGCTGGAGGAGCTGGCCCGCACCCCCGGCGACCTCGCCGCCCTCGCGGGCGCGGTGGAGCCGCTGCGGGTGCTCGCCACCGTGCGCGAGGACCTTGCGACGCTGGCCGCCGCCACCGGCGACCAGGGCGCCGTCCGGCGGATCGCCGCGGCCGTCGCGGACGCCGACGCGGAGGGGACCCCGCGGCTGGCGGCGCTGAACGTCAACCTCGCGCAGGCCGCGAGCCAGTTGACCGCCGTCGCCCCGGACCTGCGGTCGGTCGCGGCCCGGATCGACGCGCTCGACCGGCAGATCGGGGTGCTGGCGGACGCGCTCGCGCCGCTGCAGGGCACCACCGAGCGGATCGGCCGCATCGTCGACCGGCTGCCGGACCGCACCCGGCGCCTGGTCACCCGTCCGGCGACGGAGGGCTGAGCGCCACCACCCGGCCGGCAGGCGCGCCCCGGACACACGAACGGGCCGGCCCGCCCGTCCGCGGACCGGCCCGTTCGCCGGAGAAGCCGGGCTGTGCCCCCGGACCTCGGGTGTCTCAGGACTGGTCGGCGACCTGGTCCAGGACGGTCTTCTGGGCCTGCTCGAAGGAGGCCTTGTTGCCCTGCTCGTTCGACGAGTCGATCGAGTTGTCCTGCACGATCTCCTGGCCGGAGCCGCCGCGGACGTCCTCGTTCGCGAAGTCGCTCAGCGAGGCGATGCCGTCGACGTTCGCCGCCGGGTTCGCCTGGGTCACCGGGGCGCCGTTGGCGTTGCCCTGGGTGCTCTCCGACGACTGGGTGCCGGTGGCCGAACCCGCGGTCTCCTGGGTGCTGGTCTCGCTGCGGTCGCCGCGCTCGTGGTCGGCGAAGGCCATGCCGGCCGCACCGATGGTCATGGGGACGGCGAGCGCCGCGGCGGCGGCGATGCGGAAGGACTTGCGCATGGGGAACGATCCTCTCGGGGAAGGGTCCCGGCCGACCCGGTCGTAGGGGCCGGCACGGGCGGTAGGCGCCGGAGCGGGTGGGTTGTGCCCGGCGGCCGGGGACGACGGCGGATCAGCCCGCGAGGCCGGCGATCTGCTCGACGACGGTCTTCTGGGCCTGCTCGGTGGAGGCCGTGTTGCCCTGCTCGTTCGAGGAGTCGATCGAGTTGTCCTGGACGATCTGCTGTCCGGACCCCTCACCGCCGTCGTAGTCCTCGTTGGCGAAGTCGCTCAGGCCGAGGACGTCGCTCACGTTCAGCGCCGGGTTCGCCTGGGTGACCGGGGCGAACGAGCTGTTGCCCTGCTCGGTGGCGGCACCCTGCTCGGACGATGCGGTGGCCTCGGAAGCCTGGCCCTGATCGACGGTGTCGTCGGCGAAGGCCATCCCGGCCGCACCGAGGGTCATCGGGACGGCGATGGCGGCGGCGGCCAGAGTACGCACGGACTGACGCATGGAATGCGTTCCCTTCATGGGTTCACTGCTGTCGGCTGCACGCCCCGGAATTCGGGGGACGTACTGCGAAAAAAGGTAACCGGCGTTCTCCCGTAATGCGCGCCGACACCGTGTGACGTCATCGACACCCGTCTCGGTGAACCGCTGATGATGTGTTGCACGTAGCGATCCCGACACCCTCGGACAATAGGTGGGCTTGGCTCTGAGCTGCCGGACCGGTGAATCGGCGACATCACTCATTCGAGTGACATCCGGCCTGTACGCGCACTCCGAACAACGCGCGCGAATGCCGTTGCACGTGGACACGGCGGGGTTACGGCTCGATTTCCCTCTATTATGGTGACAATCGCGACCCGGTGATCGATTGCACTGTGATCGATTTCCCGGCGGAAGGGACTAGTACTGCAACGGCGTTTTGTCAGGCTGGTGGGCGTTGGCCGCGGCGGCGGTAGTGGCAGGTCCGGGCCTGGTGCTGGCGTCGTCGGCGCCAGGTGGACCAGGCGAGTGTGCTGGCCAGGCAGGCGGCTGGGGTGAGGATGAGGGTGGCGAGCAGACGCCGTATCTCGTTGCCGCTCAGCGGGATCAGGCCGGTCCGCTCGGCTGGAGATCCCCCTTTTCGGCCTCCTGTGCGCGGGTGACGGACAAGTAGGCGGCGGCGAGCATGGCCAGTGTGATGTGGGCGTACCAGGCTCGGTAGGAGCGGACTTGGTAGTGGTCGAGGCCGGCTTCGTTCTTGGAGGTCTGGAAGCATTCCTCGATCGCCCAGCGTGCGCCGGCGACGCGGACCAGCTCGCGCAGCGGCGTGGCCGCGGGGGCGGCGCAGCGGTAGAACGCCAGCTCCCGGGTGGTCTTGCCCTGCCCGGGTTCGGTCTGGCGGCGCACGAGCAGCCAGTGTCCCCAGCCGTGGGGTAGGCCGGCCGGGTCGAGGGCGACGGTGGTCCAGTCATAGATCCGCTCTCCGTGCGCGCCCGCGCCGACCTGGCGCCGTTCCCACCCGCTGCGGCCGGTGTCGGGGTCGCGGGCGCCGGCGATCGTGGCGAGGACCTTGGCCTGGCGGCGATGCCCGTCCGGGCTGGTCAGGACGTCGTCGTTGCGAGTGGCCAGCACGAACGGAATCTCCCGGTCGGCCAGCCAGGTGCGGAAGGTCGGATTCTGTCCGTAGATCTCGTCGGCGGTCACCCACGAGCGGGGTGTGAGGGCCCCGCAGGCGTGGGCGCGGTCGAGCATCGCCAGCCCGAGCTGGGGTTTCGTGGCGAACCCGACCTCATCGGGCACGTCGGCTCTGGCGCAGCGGTCCCGGTCCTCGGTCCACGAGGTCGGCAGGTAGAGCTCGCGGTCGATCAGCGCCCGCCCCTTCGAGCTGGCATAGGCCAGGAACACCCCGAGCTGACAGTTGTCGACCTTGCCGCTGGTACCGGTGTACTGGCGTTGCACTCCCGCCGAACGCAGGCCCTTCTTGATGAACCCGGTCTCGTCGACCACGAACACCTCACTTGCGGGGTCGCCGAGGGCGTCGAGGACGTAGTCGCGCACGTCGTCGCGGACCCCGTCGACGTCCCAGTCAGCGGTGCGCAGCATCCGCTGCGTCCCGTCCGGCGAGACCGCCCCCGCATGCTCGGCCAGAGTCCACCCGTTCTTGCGCTCCAACCCGGCCAGCAGGCCGCGCACATACGCCCCGGCCCGCGCGCGGGGCTCACGACGGAAGAACCGCGGCCCGATCGACGCGATGACCTGGTCCAACGCCGCTACCCATCCAGCAAGATCCACCACCCGGCGATCATCACCGCCGAACCCGGATCAGCCTCTCACGACACGCCGAAACGCCGTTGCAGTACTAGGAGCGCAGCAGGGCCAGCCCCGGCCACACCAGCGCCATCAGCGTCGAGGCGAGGTCGTCGGGGTCCCCGCCGTCGCCGGCCCAGTCGGCCAGACCCTCGGCCGCACCCGCCAGCGCCGCCGCGATCGGGGTGGTGACCGTCGCGGGGTCGACCCCCTCGGGGGCGACCAGCTCGGCGGCCAGCAGCTGTGCCACCCGGTCGACGATGCGGGTGCGCGCCGCGTGCACCTCGTCCGCGAGTGCCCCGGTGCGGGCCTGGCGGTAGAGCACCGACCAGCCGTCGCGGTGGGTGGTCACGCTGGCGAAGAACGCCCGGAGTCCGCGGTGCAGGCGCACCTCGGCGTCGGCCGGTGCCCCGGCGGCGGCGCCGGAGACCGACTCCAGCAGCCGGTCGGACTCGCGGCGGATGCACCGCCGCAGCAGCTCCTCCTTCGAACCCCCGCCGTGCGTGTAGACCATCGGCTTCGACAGCCCCGCCTCGTCGGCGACGGTGTCCATCGACGCGTCGTGGAACCCGTCCCGGGAGAACACGCGCACCGCCGCGTCGAGGACCTGCTTCTCGCGCTGCGCGGGAGGGAGCCTGCGGCGGGGTGGGGGTGCCATCTCGACAGCTTAGCTACTGCTGCGTAAAGTAAGCCCCGTCCGAGCCGGTACGGCGAGTACCGGACACTTGTGTGAACCACGGCGAGGTGGAGCGAGCGATGGCCGACACGGTCGACATCAACGAGCTGGGTCGCAGCGTCGACCCGAAGTCCCTGTCCGACGAGCAGCTGATCTCCACCCTCGGCACGGCCCTGCGTGACGGGAACGCGAAGGACGTCGACCCGTCGCTGTTCGCCCGCCTGGTCAAGACCGCGTCGAAGCAGCAGCTGGCGACCGTGATGTCCTCCGAGGTCCGCCGGCCGGTGCTGGAAGCGATCTTCGGCCGGATGAGCGAGTTCTACTCGTCGAAGGGGGCCTCCGGGAACCGGCAGGTCGTGCACTGGCACATCAAGGACGGCTCGACGACCGACAGCTTCCAGACCGTGCTGCAGAACGGGACCTGCACCGTCACCGAGGGCACCGACGAGGAGGCCCGGACCGCGCTGACCATGCCGGGCACCGAGTTCCTCAAGGTCGCCACGAACAACGCCAACCCGGTGACCCTGTTCATGACGCGCAAGCTCAAGGTCTCCGGCGACGTCGGCTTCGCGACCGCCCTGCAGAAGATGTTCCAGATCCCGTCTGCCTGACGAGAACCGCGACCGACCAGCGGAGAGCTGAGATGACTTCCTTCGAACTGTCCGAGGAGCACCGCGAGCTGCAGGAGTGGGTGCACGGCTTCGCCGCCGACGTCGTACGCCCGGCCGCCGCCGAGTGGGACGAGCGCGAGGAGACCCCGTGGCCGATCCTGCAGGAGGCCGCGAAGATCGAGCTCTACAACTTCGAGACCCTCGCCTCCTTCTGGGGTGACGAGACCGGCCTGTCCATGCCGCTGGTCAACGAGGAGCTCTTCTGGGGCGACGGCGGCATCGGCATGGCGATCTTCGGCACCACCCTCGCGGTGGCCGGCATCTTCGCCTCCGGCACGCCCGAGCAGATGGTCGAGTTCATCCCGCAGTGCTACGGCGACGCCTCCGAGCCGCAGGTCGGCGCGTTCTGCTCGTCCGAGCCCGAGGCCGGCTCGGACGTCTCGGCGATGCGTACCCGCGCCGTCTACGACGAGGCGAAGGACGAGTGGACCCTGACCGGCCAGAAGGCCTGGGCCACCAACGGCGGCATCGCGAACATCCACGTGGTGCAGGCCGTCGTCGACGCAGACCTGGGTAGCAAGGGCCAGGCCGCGTTCGTCGTCCCGCCGAACACCCCCGGCCTGGAGTCCACCCGCAAGATCAAGAAGATGGGTCTGCGCGCGTCGCACACTTGTCTTCCTCGACGACGTGAAGCTCCCCGGCTCCTGCCTGCTCGGCGGCAAGGAGAAGCTCGACGAGCGGCTCGCCCGCGCCCGGTCGGGGGAGAGGTCGACGGGCTCGGCCGCGATGCAGACCTTCGAGCTGTCCCGCCCGACGGTCGGCTCGCAGGCGATCGGCATCGCCCGCGCCGCCTACGAGTACGCGCTGGAGTACGCCAAGGACCGCGTCGCCTTCGGCCGTCCGATCATCGAGAACCAGTCGATCTCGTTCATGCTCGCGGACATGAAGACCGAGATCGACGCCGCCCGGCTGCTCGTGCACCGGGCCGCGTGGATGGGCCGCAACAACGTCCCGTTCACCGCGGGCGAGGGGTCGATGTCCAAGCTCAAGGCCGGCCGGGTCGCGGTGTGGACCACCGAGCGCGCCATCCAGATCCTCGGCGGTGCGGGCTACTCGCGCGAGCACCCGGTGGAGCGGATGCACCGCGACTCGAAGATCTACGACATCTTCGAGGGCACCGAACAGATCCAGCAGCTCGTCATCGCCCGCGCGATCTCCGGGAAGCACCTGGCGTGACCCCGGCGGGCCGGTCCGCTGCGACGATCAGTGGGCCGGCCTCGCCGGGCGGGGCGTGGCTCCCGCCGCGGGCGACGCGCCGCTCGTCCGGGACGCCGCGGCGGCCGCCTCGCGGGCCGTCGTCCGGGCTCCGGCCCGTCCGCCGGAGGCGCACCCGTTCGTCGTCGGACCGACGAGAACGCGTCACCGCAGGCCGCCGCCCTCGTTCACCGATCGAGAAGATCGACAACGGGGGACGACATGGCACGGACGACGAGGTCCACCCTGCTCGCGCTGGCCGTCACCGCGGTCTGCCTGACCGGCGTCGCGGGGGTGGCGGCGGCCTCCCCGGAGCGCGACCCCGACCCCGGGCCCGCGCTCACCGCGCCCGGCCTGGACGAGAGCCTCACCTGCCACGGCGACCTCGCCGGCTCCGCGGGCACCCCGGTCCTGCTGGTGCCGGGGACGACGCTGGACCCCGACGTCAACTTCGACTGGAACTACGCCCGCGCCTTCGCGCAGGAGGGCCGGGCCCACTGCCTCGTGCAGCTGCCCGCGCACGCGACCGGGGACATCCAGGTCGCGGCCGAGCACGTCGTCCATGCGATCCGCACCATGCACGAGGAGGCCGGCGGCCGGATCTCCGTCGTCGGGTTCAGCCAGGGCGGCATGGTCCCGCGCTGGGCGCTGAAGTACTGGCCGGACACCCGCGGCATGGTCACCGACATGATCGGGATCGACCCGTCGAACCACGGCACGCTCGACGCCTACCCGGTCTGCGGACCCGGCTGCGTCCCCGCGTTCTGGCAGCAGCGGACCGGCTCCCGGTTCCTCGCCGCACTCGACGACGGGCCGGAGACGTTCGCCGGGATCGACTACACCGTCGTCTACACGGTGACCGACGAGGTCGTGGTCCCGAACCTGCCGCCCGCGGCGAGCTCGGAGCTGCGTCGTGACGGCGCGGGCCGGGTCGCGAACGTCCCCGTCCAGTCGATCTGCCCGGTGCACGTCGCCGAGCACCTGACCATGGGCAGCACGGACCCGGTCGGGTACGCCGTCGTCGCCGACGCGCTGGACCACGACGGCCCCGCCGACGCGGGCCGGATCGACCGCGCCGTCTGCCTGGCCGACGTCATGCCCGCCGTCGACCGGACGCAGCTCCCGGCGAACGAGGCGCGGCTGCTGGGGCAGGTCGCGACCAGCATCGCGACCGAGCCGCGGGTGGCGGCCGAGCCGCCGCTGCGGGAGTACGCGCGCGGCTGACGACCGGCGGGGTGGGCGCGTACGCCGGGCCCCGGGGAGGATGGAGATCCAACCGGGTCCTGCAGCGGGCCCGTCCGTGCTGTGAGGAGACCACGTGCCGAGCGTGACGTTCCGTGGACGTACCTGGAACCGGGACCGGGCGATGGTCATGGCGATCGTGAACCGGACCCCCGACTCGTTCTACGACCACGGCGTCACCTTCGCCGAGCAGGCGGCCCGGGACCGGATCACCGCGGTGGTCCGGGAAGGTGCCGACGTCATCGACATCGGCGGTGTCCCGGCCAGTCCGGGCACCGAGGTCACCGAGCAGGAGGAGATCGACCGGGTCGTGCCGACCGTGGAGTGGGCGCGCCACACGTTCCCCGACGTCGCGATCTCGGTCGACACCTTCCGCGCCGGGCCCGCCGACGCCGTCTGCGCCGCCGGGGCCGACCTGGTCAACGACAACTGGGCCGCCGCCGACGGGGCGATCCTCGACGTCGCCGCCCGGTACGGCGCCGGCTACGTCAGCGCCCACACCGACCACGTCACCCCGCGCACCGAGCCGCACCGGCCCCGCTACGCCGACGTGCTCCGCAGCGTCATCGACCAGACCGTCGCGCTCGCCGAGAAGGCCGTCGCCGCGGGCGTGCCCGCCGGGGGGATCCTCATCGACCCGGCGATCGACTTCTCCAAGAACACGCTGCACAGCCTCCAGGTCCTGCGCGGCATCGACGAGATGGTCGCGACCGGCTGGCCGGTGCTGCTGGCGATGTCGAACAAGACCGTCGTCGGGGAGTCCCTGGCCGTGCCGCTCGAGGAGCGGCTGACCGGCACCCTCGCCGCGACGGCGCTGGCCGCGGACCGCGGCGTCGCCATGGTGCGCGCCCACCAGGCCCGGGCCACCCGGGAGACCTGCGAGATGGTCGCCACCGTCCGTGGCGAGCGGAACCCGTCGCGGGCGGTGAGACTGCTCGCGTGAGCGTGATCCACCAGATCTTCCCGGCGGCCGACGTCGGACCGCTGTCGACCGAGCAGCTCGAACGGCTCTACGCCTACCCGGACGACCGCCTCCGGCTGTCGGTCAACTTCGTGTCCAGCGCCGACGGCGCCGTCGAGGTCGAGGGCAGCTCGGCCGGGCTGTCCACCCCGCCCGACCGCGCGGTGCTGGACCTGGGCACCGACCTGGCCGACGTCGTGCTCGTCGCGGCCGGGACGGCCACCGCCGAGGGGTTCACCGGCGTGAAGCACAACGACCGGATGGACGACCGGCGCCGCCGCTTCGGGCTGTCGGAGCTGCCGTCGACGGCGGTCGTCACCTCGTCGGGGCGCTCGCTCGACCCGTCGGCGCCGGTGCTGACCGACACCGTGGTCCCCACGATCGTGCTCACCTGCGAGTCGGTCCCGGCGGACCTGCGCGGCCGGTGGGCCGACGCCGGCGCCGAGGTCGTGCTCACCGGCGACGAGTCGGTCGACCTCGCCGTCGCCGTCGCCGCGCTGGGGGAGCGCGGGCTGCGCCGGATCAACTGCATGGGCGGACCCGCGCTGTTCGGCAGTCTGGCCGAGGCGGGCCTGGTCGACGAGCTGCGGCTGACCCTCGCGCCGTTCCTGGTCTCCGGCGAGGCGGGCCGGATCGCCCGCGGCGCGGGCATGGACCCCGCGCGTCTCGAGCTCGTCAGCGTCGTCACGGGGGACGACACGCTCCTCATGCGCTACCGGGTGCGCGAGGCGCCGTCGTCCTGACGGGGAACCCCGGAGGGGGAGGTCCCGATCACGCACGGCGACGTCTGGGGCAGGATGGTGCCGTGTCGCGTCCCTCGAACATGCTGGCGGACGGCGTCGTCGTCCTCAGTCCGCTCGGCTGGGACGACGTGACGGCCCACCTCGCGGGTGAGGACGCCGAGATCGTCCGCTGGCTCGGTGGCGCACCCGCGACCCCGGCGACCGCCCGCGCCCACGTCCGCCGGGCGATCGAGCGCTGGGCCGACGACGGGCCGAAGCTGAGCTTCGGCATCCGGGTCGACGGCGGCGCCGTCCTCGCCGGGACCATCGACGTCGACCTGGATCCGGCGGGGGACCGGGCCGGTCTGTCCTACGGCGTCTACGCGGCGTACCGCCGTCGCGGCCTCGCGACGCGCGCGGTCCGGCTCGCGGCCCGCTACCTGGGCGAACGGGGTGACGTGCGGTGGATCTCGATCGACGTCGACCCGCAGAACACCGCATCGGTCGGGGTCGCGCGACGGGCCGGGTTCCGGTTCCTGCGCCACGTCGTCGACGACGAGGGGTCCTTCGACCGCTACGAGCTCCTCGTCCGCGCGCCGGTGGTGCCCGCGCCGCCGCCGCGTCCGCGGCACGGCCGGCCCTGACGCCGTCCGCGGTCGCCCGTCCGGTGCCCCGGTCGTGGGGGACACCGGACGGGCGACGTCGCGAGCGCCGGTCGGGGGTCCGGCGCTCGTCGGTCCGCCGTCAGGAGACGGTCGGGGCCTCGAGGTACATCACGCCCGGGACCTCGAACACGGGCAGCGCGTCGGCGTCGTCGGCCGACGGGAGGTCGGCGTCGTCCGCGGAGGGGAGCTCGGGGGCGTCGTCGGCGGAGGGGAGCTCGGGCACGTCCGGAGCGGAGGGGACCTCAGGCGCGTCCGCGGACTGCAGCGAGGCGGTGGAGAGGTCCTCCGCGCCCGGCAGCGAGTCCGCGGAGGGGAGCGCGTCGGTGCTCGGCAGGGAGTCGGCCGAGGGGAGCGCGTCGGTGCTCGGCAGCGAGTCCGCCGAGGGCAGCGAGTCGGCGCCCGGCAGGCCGGGGAGCGCGTCGGCCGACGGCAGCTCCGGCAGACCGGAGGCCTCGCCGTGCGGGGTCTGCAGCTCGCCGAAGGAGACGCTGTTCGCGTCGTCCGACACGGTGCAGTCCTCGTAGGACGGCAGGGCGGAGGTGTCCGGGGCGTCGGGTGCCTCGGGCAGTTCGGCGGCCGAGGCCTGGCCGACGAGGCCGGCGCCGAGCGCGGCGATGCCGGCGCCGGCGAGGGACAGCCGCAGGGCGGTACGGGCGAGCGAGGTCATGCGCACGTCCTTCCAAAAGGGGAGCGGGGGAGCGGAGGGCCGACGGGCGACCCTCGCCGGGGGACAACGAGATCCACATCGGTCGGTTGCGTTCCGCAGTCATCGAACGGCGATCTTCACCCGTACGAGTGGCAACCTGAGAGGGGTCTCGCACGTACGGCCCCCTCTCGTCACTCCAGAAGGCATCAGGTGGTCCACTCGCGGCACCCGTACGCGGGAGAGCAGGATGAGTGTGTGCGCGCGCCGAGCTCCTCCGTCCGCCACTCCGTCCGTCGTTCGGCGCCCGTCGCGGGAGCGCTGGCCGGGGCCCTGGGCGGGGCGGGAGGTGCCGCCGCGGCCGCGATCGGCTGGCACTACTCGACGATCCTGCTGCACCCGTCGCCGCACCCGGGGCTGCCCGAGCGGGTCGTCGCCGCCGGGGACGGCACCGTCGAGCTGGCGCGGACCCGGCTGTCCGCACAGCCGGGCGTGTGGGGGCTGCGCGGCCCGGCCGGGCTCGCCGTCGTCGGTCCGGTCCTGGACCGCGGGCGCCGCACCGTCGTCCGGGAGCTGCGAGCCGGCCCGGTCCCGGCGACCGGCCCCGCGGTGCTCGACGCCGGCCCGTTCGACCCGGACCCGTCCGCGCGCGGGCTGCCCTTCGACGACGTCCGGGTGCCCACCGACCTCGGCCTCGCCCCGGCCTGGCGCATCCCCGCCCCGGACGGCGGTGACCCGGACACCTGGGCGCTGTGCGTGCACGGCCGAGGCGGGACCCGGCGCGAGGCACTGCGGATCCTGCCCGCGCTGCACGCGGCCGGGCTGGCCCAGCTCGTCGTCAGCTACCGCGGGGACGGGACCGCCCCGGAGTCACCGGACGGGCGTTCGCACCTCGGCGACACCGAGTGGCGCGACATCGACGCCGCCGCGGCCTACGCCCTGGTCCACGGCGCGCGCCGGCTGGTGCTGGTCGGCTGGTCGATGGGGGCCGCGGTGGGCGGGGCGTTCCTCGACCGGTCCCCGCACGCCGACCTCGTCGACGCCGTGGTCTGGGACGCGCCGCTGCTCGACTGGCGTCGCACGCTGCGCAGGCAGGCCCGCAACCGCGGTCTCCCGCCGACCCTCGCCGGGGTCGCGGCCCGGTTCACCGCGCGCCGGATCGGGATCGACCTCGACCGGTTCGATCTGGTCCGGCGCCCGCCCGCGGTCCGCCCGCCGACGCTCGTCCTGCACAGCGACGCCGACACCGCCGTGCCGGTCACGCTGAGCCGGGACCTGGCCGCGACCGCCCCCGGGCACCGCTGGCCGGTCACCTACCGGGAGTTCTCCGGCACCGAGCACACCGGCAGCTGGAACGCCGATCCCGACGGCTACGAGGCCGCCGTGACCGGCTTCCTGCGGACCCTGCGCCCGGCCTGACCCGCCCGCTCCGGGACGGCCCTGGGTCAGTGACCGCTCGCCTGCGACCGGCCCTGGCCGATCGGCTTGCCGTGGATCTGGTCGTCGGTCGGCGGGGTCGTCGGCACCGGGGTCCCCGGGTCCACCTCGCGCTCGCGCTGCAGGACCGTCGCCCAGCCCCACACCGCGGCCGCGGTCAGCAGCAGAACGGCCACGATCCACGGGGCCCGGCGCACCCGCGCCGGGGTCGGCTCGACCACCTCGGCCAGCGCGTGGCGGGCGTCGTGCACCGAGCCGGACACCACGTCGGACAGGCCGGACAGGCGGGACGAGACCCCTCCCGCCACGGCGTCGGCGACCGCGCCACCGGCGATCCGGCCGGCGTCGGCGAAGGTGTGCACGGCCTCGGCGGCATCCTTGCGGGCACGGGCCCGCGTCCTCTCGGCACTCATGTTCCGGACCTGCTTCCCACGGATGCGGCTGCTTACTGGCACGATGGTAGCCGTGACGGAACCAGGAAACGCCAACACGACGGCCGTCCTGCACACCTCCGAGGGCGTCGTCCGCGTCGTGCTGTTCGGCGACCACGCGCCGAAGACGGTCGCGAACTTCGTCGGCCTCGCGGAGGGCAGCAAGGACTACACGGGCCCGAACGCGAGCGGCGGCGACTCCGGGCCGTTCTACGACGGTTCGATCTTCCACCGGGTGATCAGCGGCTTCATGATCCAGGGCGGCGACCCGACCGGTACCGGTCGCGGTGGCCCGGGCTACCAGTTCGGCGACGAGTTCCACCCGGACCTCAAGTTCGACAAGCCCTACCTGCTGGCCATGGCCAACGCCGGGCCGGGCACCAACGGTTCGCAGTTCTTCATCACGGTGGGCAACACCCCGCACCTGAACCGGCGCCACACCATCTTCGGTGAGGTCGCCGACGCCGAGTCGCGGGCCGTCGTGGACGCCATCGCCCAGACCACCACCGGCCAGGCCGACCGGCCGCTGACCGACGTGGTCATCGAGAAGATCGAGATCGAGCGGTCCTGACCCCGCAGGTCTCCGACCACCGAGTGGACGGGCCGTGGTGAACGGACGACCCGACGACAGCGGATCCGGGACACCCGGCAAGCCCGAGGGCGGGCCGGGTTCCCCCGGCCCCGCGGGCACGCCGTACTACCCGGCGCCGCCCGGCTACCCGCAGCCCCAGTGGCCGCCGCCGGGCGCGCCGGGCGGTCCGCCCCGGGCCGGTTCCGGCGCGGCGTACGGCGGTGCCCCGGACGGCGGTGCCACGCACGGCGTCCCGCACGGTGGCCCACCGCCCGGTGGGGTCCCGAGGGCCGGGTCCGGTGCCGGCGCGGTCTGCGTCCGGCACCCCGACCGGCCCACCGGTCTGGCCTGCTCGCGCTGCGACCGGCCCGCCTGTCCCGACTGCCTGCGGCCGGCCCCGGTCGGCCAGCACTGCGTGGACTGCCTCGCCGAGGGCGCGCGGACGACCCCGCGCTGGCGCAACGTCGCCGGTGCGAGCCGCACCGGGAAGCCGGTGATCGTCCCCGGTCTGATCGTCGCCAACGTGGTGGTCTACGTGCTCACCGCGGTCACGGCGGGCAGCGTGATGTCCAACTTCCGCTCGCCGCTGTTCGACGCCGGGGGGCTCGTCCCGCTCCTGGTCGCCGACGGCGAGTACTGGCGCATCATCACCTCGGGCTTCCTGCACATCGGCCCGCTGCACCTGGCGTTCAACATGTACGCCCTGTGGATCATCGGCCGCGAGGTCGAGGCGGTCCTGGGCCGGGCCCGGTTCGTCGCCGTCTACGGCGTCTCCATGCTCGGCGGTGCGGCCGCGGTCATGCTCTTCAGCTCCCCGGTCGGGGCGACCGCGGGCGCCTCCGGTGCGGTGTTCGGGCTGATGGGGGCACTGTTCGTCCTGCTGCGGCGGCTGAAGCTGCCGACCGGGCAGGTCGTCGCCGTCATCGCGATCAACGCCGTGATCAGCCTCAGCATCCAGGGGATCTCCTGGCAGGGGCACCTCGGCGGGCTCGTCTTCGGCGCCGCGGTCACCGCGGCGCTGGTCCACCTCGGGACGGGATCCCCGCAGCGCAGGCGGACCCAGCTGCTGGCGGTCTCCGGGCTGGCCGTGCTGGCGCTGGTACTGATCGGGGTGCGCGCCGCGGGGCTGCTCGCGGCCGCCGGTGTCTGAGGCAGCCCGGGCCCGACCTCGGCCCGTACGTCGAGAGGCAGCTCAGGGCTGTCGCCACTGAGCCTGGACGGCCCCGAGGTGCCTCCCGGCGGCTGCCCGCCGACGCGGGCCGTCGGGGCCGGATCCGGTGCTCGCCGAGGTGCGGGTGGCGGGTCAGAGCCCGGGCGGGCCCGTGTCGCCGGGGCGGTGCCCCGGGCGGAGGGCGGCGAGGTCGTCGAACACGTCCACCGGGTCCGCGCCCAGCTCGGCCCGGCCCAGGATCACCAGCCGCTCGTGGTCGTCGACGTCGCGCAGTTCCAGTTCCAGCAGCACCGACTCGCGGCCCAGCCTGCGGGTCCGCAGCAGCCGCAGGTCGTCCACCCGCCCCCAGGGCACGTGCCGGGTCCAGGTCAGCCTGCGGACCGTCAGCCCCTCGGGGCCGGCCTCCAGCCGGGGCCGGGCACGAGTCCCCGACGCCGCGGCCAGGGTGAGACCGAGCGCAGCGACGCCCGCGACCAACGCGCCCGCCGCGTCCGCGCCGGAGACGAGCACCGTGACCGACCAGCCGGTCGCAGCGACCGCCAGCGCCCAGAGCACGACGACCGTGCCCACCGGCGTCGACCACCGAAGTCGATCACCCTGTGTGGTCATGTGAAGTTGTCCACAGGATCCATCCACACGGTGGACAACTCACATCCGTGTATTTCTGCTGGTCAACGCCACCGCATCGTCATCAGCAGGCCGATCACGATGAGTGAGAACCCGATGATGAAGTTCCAGTTGCCCAGCGCCAGCATGAACGGGATGGACGGACCGGCCAGATAGTTGATCACCAGCCAGGCCAGGCCGAGGATCCACATCGCGACCATGACGGCGATGTAGGCCGGGTGTGTCGGTCCCGCGACCTTCTGCGGGGTGCGGCTGACCGGGGGCGGGGTGTAGGCCGCCTTCTTGCGGACCTTCGACTTCGGCATCTGACCTCATCGCCTGTCGGAGTCGGACACGGGTCCGGCCGGTGCGCCGGCCGGGGGCGGGACCTGCGACGGGGCGCCGTGGTCGGGGGACGTGGCGACCCGGACAGATCCGCCACCACGGTAGCGCGACCGCCTCGCCGTCCGGGTCACACCGGCGACACAGGCGTCACACGTCACGGGGACGTCGGGTGGTGCGGAACGGGATCAGACCCCGGCGACCAGTCCGGCCATCTCGTCGGACAGCCGTACGACCAGGTCCTCCGGCACGTCGTAGCCGGCCTGGCGCAGCCAGTTCGCCAGCATCCGGTGCCCGCCCTCGGTCAGCACGGACTCCGGGTGGAACTGCACGCCGGAGATCGGGAGCTCCCGGTGCCGCACGGCCATGATCAGGCCGGTCTCGGTGTGGCCGGTCGCCTCCAGCTCCGACGGCAGACCGTCGGGCGCGATCGTCAGCGAGTGGTAGCGGGTGGCCGTGAACGGCGACGGCAGACCGGTCAGCACACCGGTGTCGTCGTGGAAGACCTCCGAGGTCTTGCCGTGCAGCAGCTCGGGCGCGCGCTCCACGACCCCGCCCCAGGCGGTGGCCAGCGCCTGGTGGCCGAGGCACACGCCCAGCAGGGGCGTGGCGCGCTCCGCGGCGCGACGGATGACCTCGACGCTGCGACCGGCCCGCTCCGGGGTCCCCGGACCGGGGCTGACCAGGACGGCGCCGACCTCGTCGAGCTCGTCGAGCTCGACCTCGTCGTTGCGCCGGACCACCGGGTCGGCACCGAGCTGGGCCAGGTACTGGACCAGGTTGTAGACGAAGCTGTCGTAGTTGTCGACGACGAGTACGCGCACGGTCCCTCCCGGGAGAATCGTCAGTTGAACGGGAAGCCGTTGCTGCCGTTCTCACCGTCGCTGCTGCTGCCACCGGAGTAGCTGCCGACGGTGAGGGTGACGGTCTGGCCGCTCGAGGCCTCGGACCCGCCGGACGGGCTCTGCTGCAGCACGACGCCGTTCTGCGAGGAGTCCGAGACGTCGACCTGGCGGATCGACGGGCTCAGCCCCGCCTCCTGCAGTGTGCTGATCGCGCTGTCGACGCGCTGGCCGACGACGTTGGGCACCTGGTTCTGGTTCCCACGGCTGATCTGGATCGTGATGGTCTGGTCGGGTGCGACCCGGGTCCCGGCCGACGGGTTCGTGCCGACCGCCTGGCCCGCCGAACCGCTGCTGTCGACCTCGGTCGTGGAGATCGACTGGAAGCCGGCGTTCTGCAGCGTCGCCCGGGCGGCGTCGGCGGACTGGCCCGCCACGTCCGGCACGGCGACGGTCTGCTGCTTGCGGCCCACCACCAGCGACACCGCGGTGTTGCCCGAGACCTGCTGGCCCGGCCCCGGGTCGGAGGTGATGACCTTGCCGACCTGGCCGGAGTCGCTCGTGTCGCGTTCGGTGCGGCCGCCGACCTGCAGGCCGGCCTCCCGGAGCTTGGCCTCGGCCTCGTCCGGGGACAGCCCCTCCACGCTCGGCACCGTGACCTGCGCGGGCCCGCTGCCGACGTAGACCGTCACCCGGCTGTTCTCGGCGACCTGGTTGCCGCCGCCGGGGTCGGTCCGGACGACCTTGCCGACCTGGGCGACGTCCGACGGCTGGTCCTCCTGGGAGAACAGCAGCCCGGCCTGGGTGATGGTCTGCCGCGCCTGGTCCGGGGACTGGCCGAGCACGTCGGGCACCGACACCTGGTCCGGGCCCGAGGAGGAGAACAGCTGGAAGCCGACGAAGCCGAGCAGACCGATGACCGCGAGCGCGGCGACCCACAGGAGGGCCTTGCGCCGCCCGCCGCGGCCCTCGTCGTCGGCGTAGTCGGGGTGGTGCGGCGGCATCGTGTGCCGGCCGGTGGGCGGGCCGCCCGCGTCGAGCCGGCGCGTCGCCATGGCCTGGGTCGCGCCGTCGTGGGCCATCATGTGCGTGCGCTCGTGCTCGCTCATGACCAGCGGCGCGTGCACCGGCTCGCCGTTGCGCACGCGGACCAGGTCCGCCCGCATCTCGGCGGCCGACTGGTAGCGGTTGGCCGGGTTCTTGCTGAGCGCCTTGAGCACCACCGCGTCGAGCGCCGGGGGCACCGACGGGTTGAGCTCGGACGGGGACCGGGGGTCCTCCCGCACATGCTGGTAGGCGACCGCGACCGGGGTGTCCCCGGTGAAGGGCGGCTCGCCGGTCAGGAGCTCGAACAGCACACAGCCCGCGGCGTAGACGTCCGAGCGGGCGTCCACGGCCTCGCCGCGCGCCTGCTCGGGGGACAGGTACTGCGCCGTGCCGATGACGGCGGCGGTCTGGGTGACGTTCTGGCCCTCGCCCAGCGCACGGGCGATGCCGAAGTCCATGACCTTGACCGCGCCGACGCCGTTGATCATCACGTTCGCGGGCTTCACGTCGCGGTGGATGATGTTGTGCCGGTGCGAGAAGTCGAGCGCGGCGCAGACGTCGGCCATCACCTCGACGACCCGCTGCTGGGTCATCGGGCCGGTGGTCTTGACGATCTCGCGCAGCGTCTGCCCGTCGACGAACTCCATGACGATGTAGGGCAGCGGCCCGAACTCGGACTCGACCTCGCCGGTGTCGTACACCGCGACGATCGCCGGGTGGTTCAGCGACGCCGAGTTCTGCGCCTCGCGGCGGAAGCGCAGCTGGAACTGGGGGTCGCGGGCCAGGTCGGCGCGCAGCACCTTGACCGCCACGTCCCGGCCGAGCCGGGTGTCGAGGCCGCGGTGGACCTCGGACATGCCGCCGTAGCCGAGCGGGTCGCCCAGCTCGTAGCGCTCGGAGAGCAGTCGTGGTGTCGTCATCGGTTCAGATTCCCGTACTCATCGAGTCCGTCGGAGGCGTGCTCATCATGCCGGTCGGCGCTCACTGCCGGTCCCGTACGGGCGACATGTGCGCTGGAGCGACCGTTCGGTGGGATCACCGGGACATCACCGGGCACCTCCGGTCGATCTTGGGCACGGGGGACGGCGAACGGCTCCGCCGGGACCGCCGGTCCCGTGGACCCGGCCGAGGGGCCGGCCGCGGTCGCCACGGTACCGGGCGCGACCCCCAGCGATCCGGGCCGCATGTCGTCGGGCGAGGCGCCCCTCAAGATCATCACTGCCAGGAGCACGGCGGCGAGCGTCAGGATCACGAACAGCACGGCCAGCCACGCCTTCGACCGTCCGGAGCGCTGCGGGCCGAGATCGAGCGGGCCGGACGGATGCTGCTCGGGCATCCGGTCGGCGGAGGCGTTGCGGCGCACCGGCGGACGGGTCGGCGCCGATCGCTGCTGCCCCGGGACCCCGGGTCCGGTGGGCGGCCCGCCCGGACGACGGCCACCCGGGAGACCGCCGCTGTGCGGCCCGGTGTGCGGCGGCCGCAGCGGGGCACCGTAGGGCGGCGAGCCCGGGGGCACGGGGACCGGCCCGGACCAGGACGGCGTGCCGCCCGGGGTGCGCGGTCCCTGCGGCCGGCCCGGCGCGCCACCGGGGTACGGACCGGTGACCGGGCGGGAGACACCCTGGTCCGGCCCGGTGCGGCGGGCGCCGTCGGGGCCGGGGTCACCGGTGCGCGGGCCGCGGTCGGCGGTGTCGGTGCCGCCCGCCGACGGGCCGTCGTCACCGGTCCCCGGCCCGGACTCCTGCAGGACGTGCCGCGAGCCGGTGCCGTCGTCGCCGCGGAAGTCGGGTGCGTACCCGGCGGGGGCGGGGATACCGGGCGGCGGCGGCCGGTGCCCGCGCCGGACCGCGGCGACGGCGTCGGCGAACTCGGCGCCGTCGGCGTAGCGCTGCTCGGGGTCCTTGACCAGCACCGAGGAGACCAGTTCGCGGACCCGCTCGGGGATCTCGTCCGGCAGTGGTGGCGGGTCGTCGCGGACCTGCATCATCGCCACCGCGACCGCGCTCTCGGCGCGGAACGGCCGCACCCCGGCCAGGCACTCGTAGCCGACGATGCCGAGCGAGTAGACGTCGCCCGACGGCCCGGCCTCCTCGCCGGAGGCCTGCTCCGGAGCGATGTAGTGGGCGGTGCCCATGACCATCCCGGACCGGGTCACCGGGACGGCGTCGGCGGCCTTGGCGATGCCGAAGTCGGTCAGCTTCACGACGCCGTCGGTGCGCAGCAGGATGTTGCCGGGCTTGACGTCGCGGTGGACGAACCCGCGCTCGTGCGCGGCGAACAGCGCCCGGCCCGCCTGCTCGAGGATGTCGAGCGCCTCGTCGGCGGGGATGGGCCCGCGCCCGATCCGCGACGACAGCGGCTCACCCCGGACGAGCTCCATCACCAGGTAGGCGGTGCGCCCGCCGCCGGTGGGGCTGTCGTCCTCGCCGTAGTCGTGCACGGCGGCGATCCCGGCGTGGTCGAGCGAGGCGACGGTGCGGGCCTCGATGCGGAACCGGTGCAGGAACTCCGGGTCGTCGGAGAGCTCCGCCTTGAGGACCTTCACCGCGACGCTGCGCCCGAGCCGGGTGTCCGAGGCCTCCCAGACCTCGCCCATCCCGCCGACCGCGATCCGCCGGTCCAGCTGGTAGCGCTCGGAGATCAGCTGCCCGGCCGACAGGGCGCTCACGGGGCCGCCGGGGACCTGCGCCGGGCCGGGTCCCGCGGGCTCACTGGGCGTCCCGCAGCGCCTCGGCGATCACGGCCCGCCCGATCGGGGCCGCGACCGAGCCACCGGTCGCCTCGAGCGCCCGGTCGCCGCCGTTCTCGACGAGCACCGCCACCGCGACCTTGGGGTCGTCGGCCGGTGCGAACGCCACGTACCAGGCGTGCGGCGGGGTGTTCTTCGGGTCGGTGCCGTGCTCGGCGGTACCGGTCTTCGACGCGATCTGGACGCCGGTGATCTTGCCGCCGCCCGAGGTCCGGTCCTCCGAGCCGACCATCAGGTCGGTCATCGTGCGGGCCACGTCGGCCGGCATCGACCGCGACATCCGGTCCGGGTCGGTGGTGTCGACGACGTCCAGGGTCTGGCTCTGGATCTCCTTGACCAGGTGCGGGGCCATCGTCTGGCCGCCGTTGGCGATCGAGGCGCCGATCATCGCCAGCTGCATCGGGGTCAGCCGGACGTCGCGCTGCCCGATCGCGGACTGCTGGGTCGAGGGGGTGTCGGCCATCGGGCCGACCTGCGACGCCGTGACGGGCATCGGGATCTGCAGGTCGGTGCGGCCGATGCCGAACGCCTCGGCCTGGGCACGGAGCTTGTCCGGGCCGAGCTCGCCGCCGAGCTGGGCGAACGCGGTGTTGCAGGATCGCGCCAGCGCCTCGCGCAGCGACGCCGTCGCCCCGCCGCCGCAGGCCGAGCCGTTGTAGTTCTCCAGGGTGGTCGTGGAGTCGGCCAGCTGGATGTTGCGGGCGGCCGTGAGCTGGCTGTCCGGGGTGTAGCCGTTCTGCAGGGCGGCCGCGGTGGTGACGAGCTTGAACGTCGAGCCGGGCGGCTCGATCTCGTTGATCGCCCGGTTGGTCATCGGGTCCGGGTCGGCGGCGCCGTAGCGCTTCCACGCCTCCTGCTGCTGCGCCGGGTCCGGCGAGGCCAGCGGGTTCGGGTCGAACGACGGCGTCGAGGCCATCGCCAGGATCTCGCCGGTCTGCGGCACCAGCGCGACGACGGCGCCGGTGTACCCGCGGGAGGCCAGCCCGTCGTAGGCGGCGCGCTGCACCTCGGGGTCGATGGTGGTCACCACGTTGCCGCCCGCCGGGTCCCGGCCGGTGATGAGGTCCGACAGCCTGCGCACGAACAGCCGGTCGTCGGTGCCGTTGAGCACCTCGTCGGTGGACCGCTCGAGTGCGGTCTTGCCGTACACGGTCGACAGGAAGCCGGTGACCGGCGCGAACATCTCGCCCTGCGGGTACTGGCGGGCGAACCGCAGCCGGCCGTCGCTCTCGACGCTCTGCGCGAGGACCTGCCCGCCGGCGACGATCTGGCCGCGCTGACGCGAGTACTCGTCGATCTGCGAGCGCTGGTTGCGGGAGTCGTCCCGGTACTGGCCGGCCATGACCACCTGCACGTAGGTGATGTTGCCGAGCAGGACCACGATCATCACCATCACGGCGAGTGCCACGCGGCGGACCGGGCGGTTCACGTCTCGCTCCTCTGGGCGGCGGTGTCGGCGTGGTTGTCGTCACGGGTGTCGGAGCGGCCCGTCCCGGGACGCTGGACGAGCTCGGTGCTGGCCTCGGCGATCGGCGCCCGCGGCTTCGCGGGCCGGACGGGCAGCGGTGCCCTGGCCACGTGCGAGATCCGCAGCAGGATCGCCACCAGCACGTAGTTCGCCAGCAGCGACGAGCCGCCGTAGGACAGGAACGGGAGCGTCAGACCGGTCAACGGGATCAGCTTCGTCACCCCGCCGATGACGACGAAGATCTGCAGCGCCACCGAGAACGACAGCCCGGTCGCGAGCAGCTTGCCGTAGGAGTCGCGCACGGCCAGGGCCGACCGCAGCCCACGGGTGATGAGCACCAGGTAGACCAGCAGGATCGCGGCCAGCCCGATCAGCCCGAGCTCCTCGCCGAGCGAGGAGAAGATGAAGTCGGACTCGGCGAAGGGCACGATGTCCGGCCGGCCGGCGCCCAGCCCGGTCCCGCCGACACCGCCGGTGCCGAGCCCGAACAGCGCCTGCGCGAGCTGGTAGCCGCCGCCGCTGAAGTCGGCGAACGGGTCCAGCCAGATCCGCACACGGGTCTGGACGTGGTCGAACAGGTTGTAGGCGACGACGGCGCCGCCGGAGAACGCCAGCAGCCCGATCACCATCCACGACACGCGTTCGGTCGCGGTGTAGAGCAGGACCAGGACCAGGCCGAAGATCAGCAGCGAGCTGCCGAGGTCGCGCTGGAGCACGAGCACGCCGACCGACAGCCCCCAGGCGACGAGCAGGGGCGCCAGGTCACGGGCGCGGGGCAGCTCCATGCCCAGGAATCGGCGGCCCGCGGTGGAGAGCAGGTTGCGCTTCTGGACCAGGTAGGCCGCGAAGAAGATGATCAGCAGGATCTTGGAGAACTCGCCGGGCTGGATGCCGGGGCCGCCGGGGATGCGGATCCACAGCTTGGCCCCGTTGACCTCGGAGATCGACGACGGCAGGAACGCCGGGATCGCCAGGAAGACCAGGCCGACGAAGCCGGCGGTGTAGCCGTAGCGGGCCAGTGTGCGGTGGTCCCGAAGGAAGAACAGCACCAGCGCGAACAACGCCAGGCCGGCGACGGTCCAGGTGACCTGGGCGCCGATCAGCCCGCTCGGCACCGGGCTCCCGGTGGCCTCCGCGCGGGCGGCCTTGGCCAGGTCGAGCCGGTGGATCATCACCAGGCCGATGCCGTTGAGCAGCGCGACCGACGGCAGGATCAGGGGGTCGGCGTAGGGCGCGAGGAAGCGCACCGCCACGTGGGCACCCGCGAACAGCACGAGGTACGCCAGACCCACCCACAACAGGTCGGTCGTCAGCGACTGCTCCTGGTTCGCCTCCACCAGCACCAGCGCACCGGTCGTGAGCACGGCGGCCAGGCCCAGCATCAACAGCTCGATGCCGCGGCCGGTGGGCGTGGTCGGCTCCGCGGCGGAGCTGCCCGTGGCCATCAGCCGTCGAGCCGGCAGTTCCGGCCCGGCTCGGGGGTCGCGGTCGGCAGCGGGGTCGTCGTCACCGGCGGGGCGCCGGGTACCTGGACGACCGCGGGCGGCTGCGGCGGGTTCAGCGTGGAGCAGAGCGGGAGCATGCGCTCCCGCAGCCGGTCGACGGTCTCCCGCGCACCGGTCTCGCCCTCGTCGGAGACGATGCCGTCGGTGACCTGGCTGCGGACCGCCTCCGGCAGGTCGTCGAGGCCGATGTCGGTGGACTCGGCCACCCGTTGCAACGGGACCCCGAGCACGTTGCCGCGCACACCCTGGTAGATCGCGACCTGGTTCTGGTCGACGGCCACGTAGTACTGCTGCAGCACCAGCGCCCGGGCGACGAACACACCCGCCACGAGCACCACGAGCACGCCCAGCAGGGCGAGCACCGGGCGCAGGCCGCGCCGGCGGCGCGGCTCCTCCGCGGCGGCGGGCTCCAGCCGCACCGGCTCGGTGCGGGGCAGCGTGGTGGCCGCGGCGCGCTGCGCCGAGGAGTGCGGGGTCCGCTCGTCGTGGCGGTAGTCGCCGTCGCCGGCGCGCGGGTTGCGGCCCGCGGAGCCCCCGATGATCGGGGCGTCGTCGGCGTAGTCGACGTCCACGACGTCGGCGACGATGCAGGTGATGTTGTCCGGCCCGCCGCCGCGCAGCGCCAGCTCGATCATGCGGTCGGCGCACTCGCGCGGGTCGGCGTAGTCGGTCAGGGTGTCGTGCAGCGTCTCGTCGCTGACCGGGCCGGACAGGCCGTCGGAGCACAGCAGGAAGCGGTCCCCGGCGCGGGCCTCGCGGATCGACAGCGACGGGTCGACGTCCTGCCCGGTGATGGCGCGCAGCAGCAGCGACCGCTGCGGGTGCGTGTGCGCCTCCTCCTCGGTGATCCGGCCCTCGTCGATCAGCGACTGGACGAACGTGTCGTCCTTCGTGATCTGGGCGAACTCGCCGTCCCGCAGCAGGTAGCAGCGCGAGTCGCCGACGTGGACCATGCCCAGGCGCGAGCCCGCGAACAGGATCGCGGTCAGCGTGGTGCCCATGCCCTCGAGGTCGGGGGCCTCGGCGACGTGGCGGGAGATCGCCTCGTTGCCGTCGTGGGTGGCCTCGCGGAGTTCGGCGAGCAGGTCGTCACCGGGTACGTCGTCGTCGAGCGGGGCCAGTGCGGAGATCACCAGGGACGAGGCGACCTCGCCCGCGGCGTGACCGCCCATGCCGTCGGCGAGGGCGAGCAGGCGGGGGCCCGCGTAGACGGCGTCCTGGTTGTTCTGCCGGACCAGTCCGCGGTCACTGCGGGCCGAGTAACGCAGCACCAGTGTCACGGGGCGGCTCCGGCTTCGGTCGGGGCACGTCGGGCGGATCCCGCGCCGCGGGACCGGTCGGACGGCCGCGGCACCGGGGGAGCGGTCGGTCGCGCCGGGCTCACGGTCGGTACCTCATGGTCGGTCCGTGTCCGTCACGATCGCAGCTCGATCACCGTCTTGCCGATGCGGACCGGTGTCCCCAGCGGGACCCGGGTGGGCCCGGTGACCTTATTACGTTCCAGATAGGTGCCGTTCGTCGACCCGAGATCCTCGACGTACCAGTCGTCACCCTGCTGCGAGATGCGTGCGTGCCGGGTGGAGGCGTAGTCGTCGTCGAGCTTGAGGGTCGAGTCGTCGGCGCGGCCGATCAGGATCGGCCGGGAGTCGAGCGTGATGCGGCTGCCGGCCAGCGGACCCTGGGTGACGAGGAGCTGGCGGGCCACCTTGCCGCGGCCACCGCCGCGGACCCTGGCGGCCCGTCCGCCGCCCGCGCGGCCGGGTGCGGCCGTCCGGAGACCGGACGCGGCGTAGAGGTCGGAGCGGACCACCTGGAGTGCGAGCAGGACGAACAGCCACAGGAGGGCGAGGAAGCCGCCCCGGGTCAGTTGCAGTACCAGTTCCGGCACGTCGTCCTACTCGCCCTTCTCGTGTTCCCGCACGCTCCGCCCGCCCGGTGGATCACCGGGCGGGCGGGGACGCACCGCTGTCGCTGCGCGGACTCCGCTCCGCGGGTGTGGCTCAGCCCTGGGTGCGGAACACCAGGCTGGAGTGACCCACGCGGATCACGTCGCCGTCGGTCAGCTGGCAGGACTGCACCGGGGAGTTGTTCACCGTGGTGCCGTTGGTCGAGCCCAGGTCGTTCAGGGTCGCGACCTGGCCGTCCCAGGTGACCTCCAGGTGCCGGCGGGACACACCGGTGTCCGGGAGCCGGAACTGGGAGTCCTGGCCGCGGCCGATGACGTGGGTGCCCTCGGCCAGCTGGTAGTTGCGGTTCGACCCGTCGTCCAGGATCAGCATCGCGGTCAGCTGCGCCGGAGCGCCCCAGCCGCCCTGGCCGCCGTAACCCTGGCCGTCGTAGCCCTGGTCGTAGCCGCCCTGCTGGTAGCCGGGCTGGGCGTAGCCCTGCTGCTGGCCGTAGCCGCCGTCGTAGCCCTGCTCGTAGCCACCCTGCTGCGGGTAGCCGGGCTGGGCGTAGCCCTGGGGCTGGCCGTAGCCACCCTGCTGGGGCTGGCCGTAGCCGTCGTAGCCCTGCTCGTAGCCCTGCTGGGGGTAGCCACCCTGCTGCGGCTGGCCGTAGCCCTGCTGGCCGTACTGGTCGTAGCCGCCCTGCTGGGGCTGGCCGTAGCCGCCCTGCTGGCCGTAGCCCTGCTGCTGGCCGTACTGGTCGTAGCCGGGCTGCTGCTGGTCGTACCCGGGCTGCTGGCCGTAGCCCTGCTGGGGCTGGCCGTACTGGTCGTAGCCGGGCTGGTCGTACCCGCCCTGCTGCTGCTGGCCGTAGCCGCCCTGCTGCTCCTGGTCGTACCCCTGAGGCGCGTAGGTCTGCTGGCCGTACCCGCCGGGTGCGCCCCGGTCGTATCCGTACTGCCCGTTCTCCTCGGGGTGGCCCGGTTGCTGGCTCATGGGTGCTTCTCCTGCGGTGCGTGCTCGGTTGGCGGCCCGACGGGAAGCGTCGGGGTCGACAGCGGAGCGGGTGCGGAATTGTCCCGTGTGCAGCGCCTCGGAGCGCTCCAGAAAGACTACGACCTCACCGTAGGTGTCCCAGCCCTGGTCGGTGAGTTCCTTCGCCACGTGCGACGAGAGGGATCGGACGACCCCGTCCTCGTCGCCCGCCATCCGGTCGAGATCGCTGGGGCTGAGCAGAACGGTGTACCGGTTGGGCGCCAGCTGGCGACCTCCGGCGAGCTGCTCGACGTTGTCCTCGGCTTCCCTCAGCAGTGCCTGTGCGACTTCCTGTGGGACGACACTGCCCCCGAAGACCCGCGCGAAGGCGTCGCCCACGAACCCCTGAAGTCGGCGCTCGAAGCGGTCCACGCGGCCCAAAAGATCTCCTCCATCCGCATCGGCGTGTCGGTGATGTGCGACCGATCGTATCTGTGTTATCCGCCGGGCACGGCGGGGCCCGGCACGAGCGGGCGACCGGCCCCGCGGTGCCACCGACGTGCTCCCCTCCGATCTACCCGGCCCGGAGCCGCGGCGCATCCCGGTGCCCCACCCGCCACGACCCCCTCCAGCTGGTGATCGACGGGCAGGGGACCCCCCTGCGAACGGCTGCCGAGCGGGGTGCTAACTTTCTCGTGTCGCTCGGGCGAGTGGCGGAATGGCAGACGCGCACGGTTCAGGTCCGTGTGTCCGAAAGGACGTGAGGGTTCAACTCCCTCCTCGCCCACCATCTCCCCTCATCGGGGATTCTCCCCCTCCGGCAGTCACCACCGCCATCGCGAGATCGGTTCCGGGTGTAACCCGATCCGGTCTCGCTTGTCGCTTTCCCGGGCTCCGGCCACGCTCCGTGCCCGGACGCCGTGCGCCGATCAGGCGTCCCGCAGCGCCGGGCGGTCGGGATGGTCGGCCATCACGAGCACATCGGCGAACGAACCGGGGTCGCCCTCGCTCTCGTAGCGGGCGTACGCGGCGGCCGTCCAGGCGTCGTCGGGGGGCAGCATGCGGCGCAGCGCGGCCCCGCCGACGCGCAGGTGCACGGTCAGCTCGGCGGCCAGGCCCCGGCCCAGCAGCCGCCCGCCGGCGAGCAGCACCACCCCGTCCGGCCCGAGCGGCACCGGCTCGTCGCGGTAGGCACGGTCGCGCACCGTGTCGCGCAGCCGGGGCAGCACCAGGCCGCTGCCGCCGGGACCCATCGGGGCGAGGACCTCGCGGCGCAGCGCGGGCTCGTCGAGCCAGCCGTCGAGGAACATGTCCGGGTCGGTGCGGCCGAGCTCCAGGCGGACCGACGCCGGTCGCAGGAAGTCGTCGGCGTCCACCGCCAGGGCCGGTCGGCCGCCGGAGCGCAGCCGCTCCGCGACCGCCCGGGCCAGCTCCAGCGGGGCCGCGGGCGGGGCGCCGTCGACGAGCACGCGCACCCGCCCCGACGGCTCCCCGGCGCGTTCCGCCAGGTGTGCCGCGAGCCCCGCCCGGTCGACGGGCCGGAACGCCCCTGCCATGTCGTCCTCCCGGTCCTGGCGTGCCCTCGGTCCCGCAGCGACACTAGGCGGATGGTCGGCGACGGCGCGGGAGCGGTGCTGCGCCGAGCGCTGCGGGTCCTCGAGGCGGTCGCCGAGGCGGGTGACGGGGTCAGCGCGAAGGCTCTCGCCCGCCGGCTGGAGTTGCCGTTACCGACGGCCTACCGGTTGCTGGGGACGCTCGTCGAGGAGGGCTACCTGGTCCGGCTGCACGCCGAGCGCGGGTACGGGCTGGGCTACCGCGTCGTCGGGCTGTACCGGGGGATGACCGACCCGATCGTGCCGCCCGCCCCGGCCCGGGAGGTGCTCGCCGAGCTGCACACCACGGCCCGCGCGGCGGTGGTGCTGGCCGTGCTGCGGTCCGACGACGTCGTCGTCGCCCACACCGAGACCTGTGCGGCGCACCCGGGGCCGGGCGCGGTGACCGGGGAGCCGCTGCCCGCGCACGCGACCGCGCCGGGCAAGGCACTGCTCGCCGGGCTGGACGCCGGACGGCTGGCCGACGTCCTCGGCGTCGGGCACGGGCCGCTGGCGCCGCTGACCCCGCACACCCTCACCGACCGGCGGCTGCTCGACCGCGACCTGCTGCGGGTCCGCTCGGCGGGGGTCGCGGTGGAGGTGGAGGAGCACGCCCGCGGCCGGGCCGGGCTCGCGGTCGCGGTGCCGCACCCGGGCGGCGGGTCCGCGCTGTCGGTCGTCGTCAGCCGGGCGGACTTCACCGGGCGCCGCTGGGAGCTCGAACGTGCGGTGCGCGAGGCCGCGGTGCCGCTGGCCCGGCACCTGGCCGCGGCGCCGGGGGTCGCCGCGTCCGGCTGAGCCCGCCAGGATGATCCGATGGCCGGCGGGGTGCGCTACGAACGCGACGGACACGTCGTGACGATCACCTACGACCGCCCGGAGAAGCGCAACGCGATCGACGGGGACATGCGGCGCGCGATCAACGCCGCCTGGGACCGCTTCCGCACCGACGAGGAGGCGTGGGTCGCGATCGTGACCGGCGAGGGGCCTGCGTTCTGTGCCGGGGCGGACACGCGCTCGACCACCGGCAACCCGGCGGGCGACTTCCCGGGCAGCTTCTTCGAGCGGCCGACGGTGAACTCGCTGGAGAGCGGCTGGGAGATCTTCAAGCCGATCGTCGCCGCGGTGAACGGACCCGCCGTCGGCTACGGCGTCACGCTGCTGACCTGGTGCGACTTCGTGATCGCCTCGGACCGCGCCACCTTCTCCTTCCCGGAGGCCCGGCTGGGCGTCCCGACGATCGTCGGTGCGCTGCGACTGCCCCGGATGATCGACCGGCAGTACGCGATGGAGCTGCTGCTCACCGGCGAGACGATCGACGCGCGGCGGGCGCACGAGATCGGCCTCGCCGGGTGGGTCGTGCCGCACGAGGAGCTGGGCGACGCCGCCCGGGACCTCGCCCGGCGGCTCACCGCGGGGGCGCCGCTGGCCCAGCGTGCGATCAAGGAGATGGCGGTGCGCGGGCCGGAGATGGGCACCACGGAGGCGATCCGCTTCGGCGAGACGCTGCGGAAGGTCGTCGCGACCACCGAGGACGCGGCGGAAGGTGCCGCCGCGGCCCGGGAGAAGCGGTCCCCGCACTGGCGCGCGCGATAGACCTTCCATTCTCCGGAAGTGACGTCGGCGGACATGCGGACACGGCGATACGTTCGCCCGATGCCGGAGAAGACAGTGGAGTCGCTCGTCCGCACCGTCCCGCCGTTCCGGGCCGACCACGTCGGTTCGCTGCTGCGGCCGCCCGCCCTGCTCGCCGCCCGGGAGCGGCACGCCGCGGGCGAGCTCGACGACGCGGGCCTGCGCGCGGCCGAGGACGCCGCGATCACCGACGTCGTCGCGCTGCAGGAGTCGGTCGGCCTGCGCTCGGCCACCGACGGCGAGTTCCGCCGCACCTCCTGGCACATGGACTTCATCTACGCCCTCGGCGGCGTCACGAAGACCTCCGGCCGGGTCGAGGTCGCGATGCGCAACGCGGCGGGCCAGAACAACTTCACCTCCGCCGGGATGGCCGTCGACAGCCGGGTGCACCTCGAAGAACCCGTCTTCGCCTCGGCGTTCGAGTACCTGGCCGCGCAGGTCACCACGGCGACCCCGAAGCTCACGATCCCCTCGCCGAGCATGGTCTACGCCCGCGGCGGCCGGTCGGTCATCTCCGGCGAGGTCTACCCCGACGTCGAGGAGTTCTGGTCCGACCTGTCGACCGCCTACGCCGACCAGCTCCGCGCGATGTACGACCACGGCTGCCGCTACCTGCAGCTCGACGACACCGCGCTGGCCTACCTGAACGACCCGGCGCACCGCGCGCAGCTGGCCGAGAAGGGTGACGACCCGGAGACCCAGCACCTGCGCTACATCCGCCAGATCAACGCCGCGATCGCCGACCGGCCGTCGGACATGTACGTCACCACGCACATGTGCCGGGGCAACTACCGGTCGTCGTGGGCCGCGGAGGGCGGCTACGACCACGTCGCCGAGGCGCTGTTCGGCACGCTGGGCGTCGACGGCTTCTTCTGCGAGTTCGACGACGAGCGCTCCGGTGGGTTCGCCCCGCTGCGGTTCGTCCCGAAGGGCAAGCAGGTGGTGCTCGGGCTGGTCACGACCAAGTCCGGGACGCTGGAGGACCCGGACGGGCTCAAGCGCCGGATCGACGAGGCGGCGCGGTACGTGCCGCTGGACCAGCTGTGCCTGTCGCCGCAGTGCGGGTTCTCCTCCACCGTCGAGGGCAACGAGCTCACCGTCGACGACCAGAAGCGCAAGCTGGAGCTGATCGTCTCGGTCGCCGAGGACGTCTGGGGCCGCTGAGGGCCATACTCGCCCGGGTGGCCTACGACGAGGGTCTCGCCGCCCGTCTGCGCAGCCTGCTCGCGGACCGGCCGGTGACCGAGAAGACGATGTTCGGCGGGCTCGCCTTCCTGGTCGACGGGCACATGGCCGTCGCCGCGAGCGGACGTGGCGGGCTGCTCGTGCGGGTGGCCGCGGACCGCTCCGCGGAGCTGCTGGAGCGCCCGCGGACCGAGCGGATGGTGATGGGCGGCCGCGAGATGACCGGCTGGCTGTGGGTGGCCGGCGAGCCCGACGTCGACGACCTCGACGGCCCGGAGCTCGCCGGCTGGGTCGCCGAGGCGGTCGCCGTCGTGGAGACACTCCCACCGAAGCGGTGACCGCGGCGCCGGGCCGGACTAGCGTCGGAGCCGTGAGCACCGCTGCCGCATCCCCGCTGTTCGACCGTGTCCTGGCGGGTGCCGGCCCGGGCTCGCGGCTGCTGGACGTCGGCTGCGGGGCGGGGCGGCTGCTCGCCGACGCGGCCGCCGCCGGGCTGGCCGTCACCGGCGTCGACACCGAACCCCGCGCGCTCGCCGCGGCGGAGCGGGCCGCGCCCGGGGCGGACCTGCGGGTCGCCGACGCCCACGAGCTGCCCTTCGCCGATGACGCGTTCGACCTGGTCACGCTGGTGCAGGTACTGGAGCACCTCCCGAACCCGGTGCTCGCGCTGCGCGGGGCGGGCCGGGTGTGCGCGCCGAGCGGCGCGGTGCGGGCCACGGTCTGGGGCACCCCCGACGAGTGCGACGCCGCCGTCATCGGCGCGGCGCTCGCCCCGCTCACCGGGGCCGCGCCCGCGCCTCCGCAGAACAACCCCGGGCCCGACCGCAGCGGCGTCGGTGCGCCCCCGCTGACCGATCCGCGGCGGTTGACCCGGCTGGCGGAGCTGGCCGGGCTCGTGGTGCGGGAGGTCGCCGTCGTCCGGGTCCCGGTGGTGCACCCCGACCCGGACGATCTCGTCGCCGGGGTGCTCGCGTCCGGGCCGGGGCGGCACGCGGCACGCCACGCCGGCCCCGCCGCCGTCCGCGCCGCCCTGCTGGCCGCCCTGGCCCCCTTCGCGCACGGGGACGGCTACCGCCTCACCGACACCGTCCGCGTCCTGGACGCCGGTCCTCCCGCGCCCTGATTCGCGGTTCGCGCGCTGATTCGCGGTTCGCGCGTGCCGTGACACGCGCGAACCGCGGGGATGCGCGCGGACTCCGGATCAGCGCGCGGACTCGGGGCGTGCACACGTCCGGGCCGCGTCCCTCGGTGAGGGGCGCGGCCCGGAGGTGGCGTGCGGTGGTCAGCGGCCGGCGGTCGCCGCCGTCCGGCCGGTCTCGTAGCGGATCTTCAGCAGGCCCTTGCAGTACTCCCCGTTGGTCTCGATCCCGACCCGCTGCAACCGCGCGCGACGCAGGTGCAGCGGGACCTGCTCGACGGTCACCGCGGTGCCGTCGGAGTGGACCAGCAGCGGTGCGTCGTCGCCGGCGGGCAGGCCGATCGCCCTGCGGCGGGTCCGCATCCGGGTCAGCTCCTCGGTGTCGGCCTCGGTCCCGACCAGCTCGCCGAGCGTCAGCCCGGCCAGCTCGTCGGGTCCCCGGCCGGCGTCGACGAGCGGGCGGGCCACCCGGTCCTGGCCGGCCAGCGCGGCCTTGGCCAGGAACGTGTGCCGCAGCTCGTCGAGCTCGGCCGCGGCCTGCCCGTTGATCGAGCCCTCGAAGGACTTGACGAACCCGGCGTGCGCCGCGACCCCACCGTTGATCTCGTCGGAGGCGTGGTGGTCGGCCAGCGTCACCTCCGCCCTCGTCACTCCCGGTACCGCGGTCACCGCGTCGTAGGCGTCGGCGACCATCAGGAACGAGAAGTTCGGAGCGCAGAAGAACGTCGGCAGCCGGAGCCCGACGACGACCTCACCGGCGGGCGAGACCGACCACGACTCGACGAAGTCGAGCTCGGTGATCGGCTCGTCCAGCTCCGGGTCGAGCACCGTCCCCAGCGCTGACCACACGGCCTGCCGGAGCGGGCTCTCAGCAGGCCGCGGGGTCACGCCTGCGCCCCCGCCTTGTTGTCGACGAGCTCCTCACCCGGGGCCATGGCCTCGTCGGCCGTGGTGTCGGGCAGCCGGCAGTCGGCCGGGACCTCGAGGTCGTAGAGCTTCGCCGCGTTGAGGCCGAGGATCTTCTTCTTCGACGCGGTGGTGAGACGCGGGTAGTCGGCGAACTGGTCGTCGTCGGGCATCTGCCAGTCGACCAGGCCCTCGACCTGCCACTTCGGCGTCCAGATGTTGTAGTCGCTGCCGAAGGTCATCTTGTCCTCGCCGACCCAGAACAGCAGCTCGCCCATCACCTTGGCGAAGAACTTCGGGCGGGCGTGCATCAGGCCGCCGACGACGACCGACAGGCCGGCGTAGACGTTGGGCTCCTGCACCGCCATGAAGCAGAAGTCCTCGATGCGCGGCAGGCCGACGTGCTCGACGATGAAGTTCAGGCCCTGGAAGTCGGTGGCCGCGTGGTCGACGTCGGCGACGTCGAACGCGTCCTTGTCGAGCGGCCAGATCGTCGGGCCCTTGTGGACGTGGACGTTCTTGATGCCCAGCTCCTGGGCCCGCTCCAGGAAGCGGTAGCACTCCGGGTCGGTGAGCTTGAAGCCGCGGGAGCTGCCGTTCCACTCGGCGGTGTAGAGCTTCACGCCCTTGTGCTTGTACTTCGCGCAGTCCGCCTCGAACTGCTTCATGCCCTCGTCGCCGTCACGCGGGTCGAAGCGCCCGTTGACGATGATCCGGTCGCCCCACTTCTCCAGCAGCGCCGCGTTCTGGTCGGCGGTGTTGAAGCCGTTCTTGTACCACTCCTTGAGGTACGTCGACTGGAAGACCACGTGGTCGACGTGGCCCTCGATGAAGACGTCGCGCTCGAAGTCGTCCTGCGAGACCTTGAGGTAGTGCTCCCAGTCCCAGTGGGTCTCGGGCGGGCCGAGCTGGTGGTAGCCGTAGAAGCAGTCGATCCAGCCCTTGGCGTACTGCTCGCGACCCTCGACCCAGTTCTCCCGGGAGGCGTCCCAGAAGTGGCTGTGGGAGTCGACGATGAAGTACTTCTCGCCGTCCTTCTCGTACATGTGGTTCCTCCTGCGTCAGCAGCTCTGCTGATCGGTGGTGGGTCAGGGAAAGAACGTTCGTCCTGTACGTACGTATGACTGAGTTACGGAACGAGGATCGCCCGGCCGCGGACCTTGCCCGCGTCCAGGTCGTGCAGGGCCTCCAGGGCCTGGTCGAGCTTGTACTGGACGGTGTGCAGCGTGACCTTCCCGGCCTGTGCCAGGACCATGAGCTCGGCGAGGTCGTTGTAGGTGCCGACGATGTTGCCGATGATGTTCTTCTCGCCGGCGACGAAGTCGAGGGTGGGGGCGGAGAGGTTGCCGCCGTAGCCGAGGACGAAGTTGTAGCCGGCCGGCCCGGTCATCGCCCAGGCGTCGGTCTCCGCGCCCTGCTCGGCGACGAAGTCGAAGACCACCGTGGCGCCGCCGCCGGTGAGCTCCTGGACTGCCTCGACCTGGTTCCCGTCGGCGACGACGGTCTCCTCCGCGCCGATCTGCTTCGCCAGCTCGAGCGCGTCCGGGTTCTTGTCGACGACGATGATCTTGGTGGCGGTGAGCGCGGCGAGCGCCTGGATGCCGATGTGGCCGAGCCCGCCCGCACCCTGCACGACCGCGGTGGTGCCCGGGTACAGGAACGGGACCGCCTTGCGGACCGCGTGGTAGGCGGTGATGCCCGCGTCGGCGAGCGCGGCGACGTCGGCCGGGTTGGTGTCCGGGTTCAGCTTCACGCAGGACCGCGCGGTGGTGCGCAGGTACTCGGCCATGCCGCCGTCGTTGTTCGACAGGCCGGGGAAGAACGCGTCCCCGGTGCACTGCATGTCGCGCCCGTAGCGGCACATGGTGCACAGCCCGCACGACGGCTGCGGGTGCAGGATGACGGTGTCGCCGACCCGCACGTTCGTGACGCCGTCGCCGACCGCGTGCACCCAGCCCGCGTTCTCGTGGCCGATCACGTACGGCAGGTCGGGGTTCTGGATGTCGGCCCAGTCCCCGTCGATGATGTGGAGGTCGGTGCGGCACACGCCGGCACCGCCGATCTTGACGATGACGTCGAGCGGACCCTGGACCGTCGGTTCCGGGATGTCGTCGATCCGGGGGTCCTGCTTGTACGCGTGCACCCGCACGGCCTTCACTGGCGGTACCTCCGAGCCTCGGACGCGCGGCGTTGCGCATCGTGGTGGTGGGACTTGGTGTGCCTGCTGTCACACCGATCTCAACCCCGTTGTGCACGACGGACAAGGGGGTTCGTTCTCGCACAGCGAGAATCGTGAGGAAATGGGCGTCGCTTTCCTCGAAGGTTACCGACGAGTAGGGTCGGGTCATGGCTGATGACGCGAGCTGGGTGGCCGACGCGATGACGCAGGCGGTGCCGTGGGTGGGCACCGCCGGGATCACCTTCGGATCGATCACGACCGACCGGGTCGAGGCGTTCCTCCCCGACCGGTCCGACCAGCACAACCACGTCGGCGGGCCGCACGCCGCGGTCATGTTCGGACTGGGCGAGACCGCGTCCGGCGCGGTCGGCCTGGCCGCGTTCGCCTCGGCCGGGGACCGGGCCGTGCCGCTGGTCGTCCGGTCCGAGATCCGCTACCTCAAGCTCGCCAAGGGAGACCTCCGCGCCGAGGCGGTGCTGACCCGTCCGGCCGGTGAGGTGCTCGCCGAGCTCGACGCCGGGACGCGCCCGGAGTTCACCGTCGACGTCACCATCACCGACGCCCAGGGTGTGCAGACCGGGGCCATGACGATCGTCTGGACGCTCAAGCCGAACAGGCGGTGAGCAGCCGTCCGGCCTAGCGTGGCCGCATGAACGTGGTGATCGCCGGAGGACACGGACAGATCGCGCTGCGACTGTCCACACTGCTCACGGGTCAGGGACACACGGTGCGCTCGATCGTGCGCAACCCCGACCACACCGACGACGTGGCGGCCACCGGGGCGAGCCCGGTCGTGGCGGACCTGGAGAAGATCTCCGCGACGGACCTCGCGGGGCATCTGACCGGCGCCGACGCCGTCGTCTTCGCGGCGGGGGCCGGGCCGGACAGCGGCGTCGAGCGCAAGGAGACCGTCGACCGGGACGGCGCCACCCTGCTCGCCGACGCGGCCGCCGGGGCGGGCGTCCGCCGCTACCTGCTGGTCTCCTCACCCGGGGTCGACGCCGAGCCCGACCCCGAACGCGGCGAGGTGTGGGCCGCCTACATCCGCGCGAAGAAGGCCGCCGAGGACGCGATCCGCGCCGACACGCGCCTCGACGCGACGATCCTGCGGCCCGGGAGGCTCACGAACGACCCGGGCACCGGGCGCGTCACCCTGGCCCCGCCGCCGGTGGAGTACGGCGAGGTGACCCGCGACGACTCCGCCGCGGCCGTCGCCGCGCTGCTGGCCGCGCCGGGCACCGCGGGCACGACGCTGGAGCTGCGCGGCGGCGACACCGAGCTGGGTGACGCGGTCGCGGCCCTGGGGTGAGTGCGGAAGGGTCGGCCCCATGAGCGAGCAGAGCTACGACGTCGTCGTGATCGGGGCGGGCCCGGTCGGTGAGAACGCCGCGGGCTACGCGGTGGACGCCGGCCTGTCCGCGGTGCTGGTGGAGGCCGAGCTCCTCGGCGGGGAGTGCTCGTACTGGGCGTGCATCCCGTCGAAGGCGTTGCTGCGCACCCCGCAGGCCGTCGCCGACGCCCGGCGGCTGCCCGGCGTGCGGGCCGAGTTCGACCCGGCGAAGGTCTTCGAACGCCGCACGACGTTCACCTCCGACTGGGACGACAGCGGCCAGGTGCGGTGGGCCGAGGGCGCCGGCGCCGCCGTGCTGCGCGGCCGGGGCCGGCTGGCCGGGGAGAAGCGCGTCGTCGTGACCGCGGCCGACGGCACCGAGACCGTGGTGACCGCGCGCCACGCCGTCGTCGTCGCGACCGGCAGCGTGCCGGTCGTCCCGCACGTCGCGGGGCTGGACACGGTCGAGTACTGGGGCTCGCGCGAGGCGACCTCGGCGCGGGAGGTCCCGCGCCGGCTCGGCGTGCTCGGCGGCGGCGTCGTCGGCTGCGAGATGGCGCTGGCCCACGCCCGGCTGGGCGCGCAGGTCACGTTGTTCAACCACGGCGACCGGGTGCTGCCGGGCGCGGAGCCGCAGGCCTCCGAGCGGGTCGCGGCCGGGCTGCGGGAGGCCGGCGTCGACGTGCGGCTGGGTACCGGCCTGGACGAGGTGCGCCGGAACGGGGACGCGACGGTGCTGGTCGGCGGTGGGGACGAGGTCGAGGTGGACCGGCTGCTCGTCGCGACCGGGCGCCGTCCGGCCACCGACGGGCTCGACCTCGGCTCGGCCGGGGTGGGCCCCGGGCGGCGCGGCGAGATCGTCGTCGACGACTCGGGGCTCGCCGCGGGGGACTGGCTCTACGCCGTCGGCGACGTCAACGGGCGGGCCCCGCTCACCCACCAGGGCAAGTACCAGGCCCGGATCGCCGCGCACGCGATCGCCGCGCGCGCCGCGGGCCGCCCGCTCGACGACAACCCCTGGGGCGAGGACGCGGCGACCGCCGACCACCACGCGGTGCCCCAGGTCGTGTTCACCGACCCCGAGGTCGCCTGGGTGGGCCGGACCGCCGCGACCGCCCGCGCCGAGCGGCTCGACGTGCGGGTGGTCGACATGGAGATCGCCGTCGCCGGGTCCTCGCTCACCGCGGACGACTGGTCCGGCCGGGTGGTCGCCGTCGTCGACCCGCAGCGGGAGGTGCTGCTCGGGGTCACGTTCGTCGGGCCCGGGGTCGCCGAGCTGCTGCACGCGGCGACGGTCGCGGTGGTCGGTGAGGTGCCGCTGGCCCGGCTGTGGCACGCCGTGCCCGCGTTCCCCACGATCAGCGAGGTGTGGCTGCGGCTGCTGGAGACCTACCGCGTCGGATGAGGTCGTCCTGTGGGCCCGGGTGTCGGCCGGGCCCACAGGAGCGGCGGTCTCAGGAGCGGACGCCCAGGTGGTCGAGCAGCCGCACCTCGATGCGGTCCAGGTCCGCCGACACCGTGCGGTACGCGGCCTTGCGGCGGGCGGCCGGCATGTTCTCCGCGGCCCGGACGGCGGCGGCGAGGTCGTGCAGCCGCGGCTCGGTCTCGTCGGCGAACCGCTTCGCGGCCTGGTCGCGCTCGACGGTCCCGTCCTCGCGCAGCTCGGTGATGGTGCGCGCGATCCGGGACAGCCGTGCGTGCAGCCGTCCGCCGGGGCCGGAGTAACCGCCCAGCTCGTCCGGGGACACGCCGAGTCGGCGGGACCGGTGGTCGTCGAGGCGGTGGCGCAGCGATCCGGCCGCGGCCATCGCGTACGGCGCCAGCAGCGGCGCGACGATCTTCGCCACGCCCAGGTACCGCTGGACCTTCTTGGCGTTCCACTCGCGGGCGGCGCGGTCCCGCTCGGCCTGCTTGGCGGCCAGGGTCTCGCTCTTGAGCCTGCCCTTCTCCGCGGCGCGCGCGGCCTTCGCCTCGGCCTTGCGGGCGCCGGCGTCGGCCTTCGCCGCCGCCTTGGCGACCTTTCGGTCGGCCGAGCGGGCCTTGAGGTCGGCCGAGCTCAGCAGGCTGTTCGCGGTGGCGGTGCCCTCGCCGACGGCGCGACGCGTGCTGCGCGCGGCCCGGCGGCCGGCCTTCTCCGCCCGCCGCGACGCCGCCTCGGCCTTCTTCCGGGCCTTCACCGCGCGCTGGTGCAGCTTCTCGGCGGCCTTGTCGGCGGTCTCGCGGGTGTACTCGAGGGTCTGGACCGTGGCCGACTGCACCCGTTCCGACGCATCGACCGCCGCCTCCCTGGTCGCCGCCGCGGCGCGCTCGCCCGCGCTCGGCTTCCTGCGCAGCAGTCCCATGTCGTGTCCTCCCGGGTCGGCTCGGCAGATGGTCGCCGTGTCGACGCAGCCTAGGGCCCCGCCCACCGCACGCGCAGGACCGACACCACCCGGGTGGGGGAACGGGGCGTCACGCGGATCCGTTCCTGTCGGGGGTGGTCTCTACCCTCGGGAGCCGTGAGCACCTCGACCGGACCGCGTACCGCACCCCGTGTCCTGCTGGACGCGGCGGCGCTGAGCGGGTGCCGCCGCCGGGTGCACCTGGACCACGACCCGTCGGCGGCGGAACGGCCGCGGGCGCTGCCGGACCCGGCGATCGAACAGCGCCGGGCCGACGCGGCGGCGCACCGGGTGCGGATCGGCGAGCTGCTCGCGCGCACCTGGGGTGCGGACTGGGCGAGTACCTGGCCGGACCGCGCGGCCGGGCCGACCGGGACCGGCGCCGGTCCGCGGGCGGCCCGGGCGGAGCGCACGGCCGAGCTCGTCGCTGCCGGTGCACCGCTGGTCTGGGGTGCGGTACTGCCCGTCGACGGCGACCGGCGCGGCACCGCGGAGCTGCTCGTGCGCACGCCCGCCGGGGGCTACGTCCCGCTGCTCGTCGTGCGCCGCCGGATCACCGATCCGGGCGAGGGCGCGCGTACCACCGCCGTCACCGACCCGTGGCCGCAGCGTGCCCGGCACGACCCGGACCGCAAGGTCCGCTCCCAGCCGCGCGACCTGTTGGCCCTGGCCCAGCTGACCCGGCTGCTGGAGGCCGCGGGCTGGGCGCCGCCGGAGTCGGCCCCGCGGCTCGGCGGGGTGATCGGGCTGGACGCCGACGTGGTCGTCTGGCACGACCTGCGGGCCGGGCACTGGCCCGGCGGGCGGTCCACGCTGGAGGAGTACGACGCGCGGTTCACCGACCGGGCCGCCGTCGCCCGGGCCGCGGCGACCGGCGGGCCCGCGCTCGCGGCGCCGTCGCGGATCACCGAATGCCGCCGCTGCCCCTGGTGGCCGACGTGCGAGGCCGAGCTGGAGCAGGTCGACGACGTCAGCCTGGTCGCCCACGGCGAGACGGCGCGGCTGCTGCGGGAGTCGGGCGTCGCGACCGTCTCGGGGCTGGCGGGGCTGGACCCGGCGGACCCGCCCGCCGAGCTGACCGGCACCCTGCCCGGGCCGCCGTTCACCGACCTCGTGGCGCTGGCCCGCGCGCGCCGCCGGGGACTCGCCGTCGCCCGCCGGGTGCCCCGGGTGCCGGTCACGCGCGCCGACGTCGAGGTCGACGTCGACATGGAGAGCTTCGGCGAGTCCGGGGCCTACCTGTGGGGTGCGTTGCTGACGCTGCCCGGCGGTGCCCGTGACGGGGACCCGGAGCCCGGCTACCGGGCGTTCGCGACCTGGGACCCGCTGCCCACCCGCGACGAGGGGCGCTCGTTCGGGGAGTTCTGGACGTGGTTCGCGGGCCTGCGCGCCGCCACGCTCGCGTCCGGGCGCACGTTCGCCGCCTACTGCTACAACGAGCAGGCCGAGAACCGCTGGATGATCGCCTCGGCGCAGCGGTTCGCCGGGATGCCCGGGGTACCGACCGAGGCCGAGGTGCGCGCGTTCGTCGCGGACCCGTGCTGGGTGGACCTCTACGGCGTGGTCTCCACCTGGTTCCTGTGCTCGCAGGGCAAGGGGCTGAAGAAGATCGCTCCCGCCGCCGGGTTCTCCTGGCGGGACCCGGAGGCGGGTGGGGAGAACTCCATGCGCTGGTATCGCGACGCCGTCGCGCTCGACGGCGGCGAGCCCGACCCGGTCCAGCGGGAGCGGCTGCTCGGCTACAACACCGACGACGTGCTGGCCACCCACGCGCTGCGCGAGTGGATGTCCTCGGACCGGGTGCTGGAGGTCCCGCTGGTGAGCGAGCTGCGCGACCCCGCCTGAGGTCCGCGGGGCCACGCGGGCGTGTGAGGATCCGGGTCGTGGCACCCAGAGGACACGACCGGATCGGGCCGCACGGCGCGGTCAGCAGCACCCACCATCTCGGCACCGCCGCCGCGGCCACGGTGCTGGCGCGGGGCGGGAACGCCTTCGACGCCGCCGTCGCCTGCGGGTTCGTGCTGCAGGTGGTCGAGCCGCACCTGTGCGGGCCGGGAGGTGAGCTGCCCGCCGTGTTCGTCACCGCGACCGACCCCGTCCCGCGGGTGCTGTGCGCCCAGGGCGTGGCACCGGCCGCCGCGACGGCCGACCGGCTGCGCGACCTGGGCTGCACGATCGTCCCCGGCACCGGCCTGCTCCCGGCGACGGTCCCCGGGGCCTGGGAGGGCTGGCTGACCCTGCTGCGCGACCACGGCACCTGGGAGCTCGCCGACGTCCTCGCACCGGCGCTCGGCTACGCCGCGGGCGGGTTCCCGCTGGTCCCGCGGGTGCCTGCGGCCATCGGCACGGTCGCCGACCACTTCCGCACGCACTGGCCGTCGTCGGCGGCGACCTGGCTGCCCGGCGGCCGGGTCCCCGCCGCGGGCGAGCTGGTGCGGCTGCCCGTGCTGGCCGCGACCTGGCGCCGGCTGCTCGACGAGGCCGTCGGCCCGAGCCGGGAGGCGCGGATCGACGCCGCCCGCGACGCCTGGTACCGCGGGTTCGTCGCCGAGGAGATCGGCCGGTTCGCCGCCACCCCGGTCCGGGACGAGACCGGACGTGACCACACCGGCCTGCTCACCGCCGACGACCTGGCCGGCTGGTCGGCGCACTACGAGGACGCGCTCGTCGCCGACGCCGGGTCCGGCTGGTCGGTCGCGAAGTGCGGCCCGTGGTCGCAGGGGCCGGTCCTGCTGCAGCAGCTGCGGCTGCTGGCGGGCCTGGACCTGGAGCTGCCCGGCGGTGTCGCGACCCTCGACACGGTGCACGCCGCCGCCGAGGCCGCGAAGCTCGCCTTCGCCGACCGGGAGGCCTGGTACGGCGACGGCGCGACCCCCGACCTGATCGCCGACCTGCTCTCCGACGCCTACACCGACGACCGGCGGGGCCTGATCGGCCCGGCCTCGGACGGCGGGCTGCGACCCGGTTCGCCGGGCGGACGCACCCCCCGGATCGGGGACTACGCGGCGACCCCGGGCGCCGGTCGCGGCTCCGGGACGGAGGGGCCGGGCACCGGCGAGCCGACGGTGTCGCGGGACGGTGTCGCCCGCGGGGACACGGTGCATGTCGACGTCGTCGACGCCGCCGGGAACATGATCTCGGTGACGCCGTCGGGGGGTTGGCTGCAGTCGTCGCCGACGATCCCGGCGCTGGGCTTCTGCCTCGGCACCCGCGGCCAGATGTTCTGGCTGGAGGACGGGCTCGCGAGCACGCTGGCGCCCGGGCGGATGCCGCGCACGACGCTGTCGCCGTCGCTGGCGCTGCGCGACGGCGAGCCCGCACTCGCGTTCGGGACGCCGGGTGGGGACCAGCAGGACCAGTGGCAGCTCGCCTTCCTGCTCGCGCTGATGCACGGCGGGCTGGACCTGCAGGCCGCGATCGACGCGCCGACCTGGCACTCGACGGCGTTCCCCGCGTCCTTCGCGCCGCGGGGCTGGGAGCCGCACGGGCTCGTCGTCGAGTCCCGGCTCGGGGCCGCCACCCTCGCCGGGCTGACCCGCCGCGGGCACGTCGTGGACGACGCGGGCGCCTGGGCGCTGGGCCGGATGTGCGCGGTCGGGACCGGCGCCGCCGTCCCCGGGGGCGGCGGGCCCGGGACGCTGCACGCCGCGGTCGACCCCCGGTCCGGGGTGGGCGCGGCGATCGCGCTGTAGACGGCGGAACGCCCCGCCCCTCCCGTGACGGGAGGAACGGGGCGTTCCACGTGGAACACGGACGGGTGGGTCAGCGGTGCGCCTCGCCCCGCAGACCCTGCTCGCCCTCCCGGACGTGCCGGCCGTTCTGCAGCCCGTTGCCGTTGCTCGACGCGGACCCGTTGCCGTTCGTGGACGCCTGTCCGTCGAGCGGGAGCGGGAACTCCACGTCGGAGTGGGTCACCCGGCCCGGCTCCAGCGCGACCACCGTCGCGACCGGGGCGTAGCCGCTGGTCGCGAGGGTGTAGCTGCCCGCGGGCAGGCCCTCGAACGCGAAGGTCCCGTCCGGGCCGGACAGCCGCGACCCGACGACGGCGCCCTCGGCGTCGATCAGCGTGGCCAGTGCGTGCGCCACCGGGTGCCCGTCGGGCGCCGCGGTGACCCGGCCGGTGAGCCGGGAGCGCTGCGGCAGCCGCAGGTCCTGGACCGCCGTGCCGGAGCCGGGCACCTCGACGCCGACCGCCACCGGGTCGACGCCCTCGCCGGCGGCGGTGAGCGTGTAGCGCCCGGCCGGGACGCCGTCGAGCGCCCAGCGGCCGCCCTCACCGGACCGGCCGGCCGCGGCGACGTCGCCGCCGTGGTCGATCAGCGAGACGGTGATCCCGGGCAGCGGGGTGCCCGCGGCGTCGAGCACGGTGCCGCGGATGCCGCTGCTGACCGACAGCCGCACGTCGTGGCGGACCGGCTCGGTGCCGACCGAGACCGTGGCGGCGTGCGGCGGCAGCGCCGCCGAGGCCGCCACCACCAGGAAGCGTCCGGGCTGGTCGACGGCGATGCGGTAGTGGCCGTCGCCGTCGGTCGTGGTGCGACCGACCTGGTCGCCGGACAGCCGGGTGACGGTGACGACCGCACCGGCGACCGGCGTGCCGGTGCCGCCCTGGACCCGTCCGGTGACGGCCGGGCCGTCGCCGCCCGCGGAGTGCAGGTGGTCCAGGCCCGCGGCCGCGGCGGCGTCACCGACGGTGCCGTTGTGCGGCCGCGACTGGGGCTTCGGCCGGGGCGCCGGGTGCGGCGGCTCCTGCCGGGCGACGACGGGCAGCGGCGTGGTGGGCGGCGCGATGTCCGCGCCGCGCCCACCGCCGTCGACCCGCCCGGCCGGGGCGGGGGCCGGGGCGACCGTCCCGAGCGCCTCGGTCGGGACCGACGCGGCGGCGGCACCCTCGCCCGCGGCCTCGGCCCGGGCGGCCTGCGCACCGGACATGGTGCGCAGCGGCAGCTCCTTGACGAACAGCACCAGGACGAAGGCCACCGCGATCACGCAGGCCGCGATGAGGAACGCCAGCGTCATCGCACTGGTGAAGCCCTCCTGGAACGGTGCGGCCAGCCGCGGGTCGATCCGCTGCAGGAACGAGGAGTCGGCCAGCACCGAGGTGGACAGGCCGCCGGCCTGACCGGACTGCAGCGCCCCGACGACCTGCGCGTTGGCCGGGTCGGCCGCGACGGCGGGGTCGGTCAGCGCGGCCCGGAAGGAGCTCGTGCCGAGCGCGGCGCGGATGGCGTCGGCGATCTTGTCGCCGGCGGTGGAGAACACCACCGACAGGAAGATCGCGGTGCCCAGCGTGCCGCCCATCTGCCGGAAGAACGTCACCGAGGAGGTGGTGACACCCATGTCGCGGGCGGGCATCGCGTTCTGCACGGCGAGCACGAGGGTCTGCATGCACAGACCCAGGCCGAGACCCAGCAGGGCCATGGTCAGGTCGAGCTGCCAGATCGGGATCGACGGCGTGACGGTCTGCCACAGCAGCACCATCGCGATCGTGATGAACGCGGTGCCGATCACCGGGAAGATCTTGTAGCGGCCGGTGCGCGAGGTCAGCTGGCCGGAGAGGATCGATGCGACCATGATCCCGCCGACCAGCGGCAGCATCATGAAGCCGGCCTCGATGGGCGTCGCGCCGTGCACGATCTGCAGGAACTGCGGCAGCAGCGCGATGCCGCCGAACATCGCCATACCGATGAGCAGGTTGAGCACCGCGGACAGCGAGAAGATGCCGGTGCGGAACAGCCGCAGCGGCAGCAGCGCGGCGTCGCCGTAGGCACGCTCGGCCAGCAGGAACAACAGCAGGCCGACCCCACCGATGACGTAGCAGACGATCGACGAGGTGGAACCCCAGCCCCACTCGCGGCCCTGCTCGGCCACGATCAGCAGCGGCACCAGGCACAGCGCCAGCGCCAGCGCGCCGGGCCAGTCGATCCGTGCGGGCCGCGGGACGTGCGGGATGTTCAGCACCCGGTAGACGACGACCAGCGCGACGAGCCCGATGGGCACGTTGACCAGGAAGATCCAGCGCCACCCGTCGATGCCGGCGATGGTGTCCACACCGGACAGCAGGCCGCCGATGACCGGGCCGATCACGCTCGAGGTGCCGAACACGGCCAGGAAGAAGCCCTGGTAGCGGGCACGCTCACGCGGCGGGACGATGTCGCCGAGGATCGTCAGCGCCAGCGACATCAGGCCGCCGGCGCCGAGGCCCTGCAGCGCGCGGAACGCGGCCAGGGAGTACATCGACCAGGCCAGGGTGCAGGCCACGGACCCGATCAGGAAGATCGTGATCGCGGTCATGAACAGCGGCTTGCGGCCGAAGATGTCGGAGAGCTTGCCGTACAGCGGCGTGGTGATGGTGCTGGTGATGAGGAAGGCCGTCGTCGCCCACGCCTGCAGGTTGAGGCCCGACAGGTCGTCGGCGATGGTGCGGATCGCGGTCGAGACGACCGTCTGGTCCAGGGCGGCCAGGAACATGCCCAGCATCAGTCCACCCAGGACGGTCAGGATCTGCCGGTGCGTCAGCTCGCCGTCGCCGGAGGTGGCGGCGGGGCGCTGCGCACTGGCGGCAGCGGTGGACATTCTCAGGACTCCTGTGCTTCGAAGGTCTGGTAGTCGTCGAGGAAGCGGCCGAGCAGGCCGGTGAGGGCCTGCCGGTCGTCGGGGCTCCACGCGGCCAGCACGGTGGCGATGACGTGCGCGCGACGGCGTCGCTCGGTCTCGATCACGCGGACGCCCTCGTCCGTCGCGGCGAGGAGGGAGGCGCGCCCGTCGCCGGGGTCGGCGCGCCGCTCGATGAGACCCGCCTTGACCAGGCCGGACACCTGACGGCTGATCGTGGAGGGGTCGGAGTGGAAGGTGGCGGCGACCTCGCCGGCCCGTTGCGGGCCGCCGAAGTGGAGATGGGCCAGCACGTGGTACGCGGCCATGTCGACGATCATCTCGGGGCGGTGCCGTTCACCGGACCGCTTCACCTGGCGGACCAGCAGGAACAGCTCCCGGACGATCGAGTCGGCCAGCTCCAGGTCGGCGTCGGCGGGCTCGGCGGTGGCAGCCTGAGCGGTGCTCATCGCGGACCCCCTCTCGGTAGTGCATGTATCACGCAACTAGTTGACTCGCGCAAGCATGCGCCGATGCGTTGCGCAATGCAAAGCGATTGGCCGTGAGCTGCGCCACCTGATTACGGTGCGGATCGTGAGCACTCCACAGCGGATCCGGCTGCGTCGCACGAAGGGGTGGCGCAAACCCGACGGCGCGGTGCTCGTCACCCGGCCCGGACCGTGGGGCAACCCCTTCGACGTGCGCGAGATGGGGCGGGCACCGGCCATCGCCGCGCACCGCCGCTGGCTGCTCGACGAGCGCCCCGACCTGGTCGAACGGGCCCGGACCGAGCTCGTGGGCAAAGACCTGTGCTGCTGGTGCGCCGAGGACCTGCCCTGCCACGCGGACACGCTGATCGAGGTGGCGAACCGGTGAGCCGCCCCGATGGGGTCGACCCGGTCGGGATCGACACCGATGTGTTCGACCCGCGCGTGTTCGCCCGCGGGGTGCCGCACGATGCGCTGCGGCTGCTGCGCGACGCGGCGCCCGTCTCCTGGCAGGACGAGCACGCCGTCGGCCCGTGGCCGGCCGGACCCGGGTTCTGGGCCGTCACCCGCTACGACGACGTCCGGCACGTCCTGCGCAGCCCGGCCGACTACTCGTCGTCGCTCGGGGCGACGCAGATCCGCGACCCCGACCCGGCCGACCTGCCGTTCCTGCGCCGGATGGTGCTCAACATGGACCCGCCGGAGCAGGTCCGGCTGCGGACGCTGGTCACCGGGGCGTTCACGCGTCGCCGGCTGGAGGGGTTCGCCGCCGCGGTGCAGCGCCGCGCCGACGCGCTCCTGGACGCCGTGCGCGACGACGGCGGCTGCGAGCTCGTCGGGCGGGTCACCGACGAGTTCCCGCTGCAGAACCTGTCCGACCTGCTCGGCGTGCCGGTCGAGGACCGCCCGATGCTGCTGCACTGGACGAACCGGGTGATCGGCTACCAGGACCCGGACCACGCGGCCGAGGGTCCACCGGTGAACCCGCGCTCCCCGGCCGCGCTGGCCGACATGTTCGGCTACGCCGACGCCCTCGCCGAGCGCAAGCGCGCCGAGCCCGGCGACGACGTCATGACCGCACTGGTGCACGCCGAGGTCGACGGTCGCGCACTCACCGGACCCGAGCTGCACATGTTCTTCTTCCTGCTGGTCATCGCGGGCAACGACACGGTGCGCAGCGCGCTGCCGGGCGGGGTGCTCGCGCTCGTCGGGCACCCCGACGCCTACGCCCGCCTGCGCGCGGAACCGGGGCTGCTGCCGTCGGCGATCGAGGAGATCCTGCGCTGGCACCCGCCGGTGCTGACGTTCCGCCGGACCGCCACCCGCGACCACGTCCTGAACGGGGCGGAGATCGCGGCGGGGGACAAGGTCGTCGTCTACCACTGCTCGGCGCACCGCGACGAGCGCCGCTTCGCCGACCCGGACACCTTCGACATCACCCGCTCCCCGAACGAGCACCTGGCGTTCGGGCAGGGGCCGCACCTGTGCCTGGGCGCGCACTTCGCCCGGATGCAGATGCGGGCCTTCCTCACCGCGTTCCTGCGCCTGCCGCCGGCCCGGCTCGACGGGGAGGTGCGCCGCCTGACCTCGAACTTCATCAACGGGACGACCCGGCTGCCGCTCGCGTGGTGATCGGCCACTAGCGTGCGGTGCGATCACGCATCGCGCCCGGAGGGACACCGCCCGTGCCGCTCGCCCGTCACCTTCTCGGACCGGCCCTGCTGGTCGCGACCGCCGCCCTGCTCGCGGGGTGTGCCCAACCGGGGCAGCTCGGCCACGAGTCCGACGCCGCACCCTCCGACGGGACGACCGTCGAGATCCTCCCGGCCGACCGGTCCGCGGCGCCGACCACATCCGCGGCCGCCCCCGGTGGCTCCGAGGTTCCCGGTGCGACCGCGGCCCAGGCGGGTTCCGACGCGGTGGGGCGCCTCGACCGCCCCGTCGACATCTCCACGCCCGGCCCCGCCGAGCTGCTCGTGCGCACCGAGGTGCTGCAGCCGGGCCAGGCGAGCGGCTGGGTCCGCCACCCCGGCACGGTGATCACCGTCGTGCGGTCCGGCACGGTGACGGTGCAGCGCGCCGACTCCTGCGAGCCGCGCCCGTTCGGCCCGGGGGAGGCGTTCTTCCTGGAGGACGGCAGGCCCAACGAGCTGCGCAACGACGGCCCGGACCCGGTCGTGCTGACCCGCTCGGAGCTGCTGGCCCCCGGCGCCCCGGAACGCGAGCCCGCCGAGCCCGCCTGCTGACCCACCACAGCGCCCTCCTCGGCCCGGCTCCCGTGTCCGTCCGAGCGGGCCGTTCGCACGAAAGGTTCGTACGGGCGGCCCGTTCGTGGGAGACGGGGGATCGCGACGCGGCGGCGGGCGCGTGAGGTCTCGGATCTGTCGGTGGCCTGTGGGAACATCGTGGGCGGTACCGGGGCAGGGGAGCGGACACCTTGACGACGAAGACGGTCATCGCGGCGGACTACCGTGAATGGCAGGTGAGCCGGCGGATCGAGTGGACCACGCCGGCGGTCGGTGACGAGTTCGAGCACGACGTCGACGCGGGTAACGGCGCGGTCGTGCTGATCCTCGGCACGCTGGTGTTCTTCTGGCTGGTCCTCGTCGTCTGGGTGCCCGGCGGGGTGGTCTTTCCCTGGTTCTACTGGCTCGTCGTCATCGTCGGACTGGGTTTCTTCCCGTTCCGCTGGCTGCTGCGCAGGCCGTTCACGATCACCGCGAAGACCCAGGGCGGCTACGACCTGCCCCCGGAGAAGTGGACGGGCATGGTGCGCGGGCTCGCCACCGCACGCGAGGAGACCAAGGTGGTCGTGCGCAGCCTCAAGAACCGCTCGACGCCCGGCCACGCGGACAGCCCGCTGCAGCCGATCAACTAGGAGTCGCGGTGCCCGAACTGCCCGAGGTGGAGGCCCTGGCCCACCACCTGCGTGAGCACGCCGTGTACCGCCCGGTGGCCCGGGTGGACCTGGCCTCGATGAGCGCACTGAAGACGTTCGACCCACCGGTGTCGGCGCTGGTGGGCCGGGTGGTGACCGGGGCGTCGCGGTTCGGGAAGTTCCTGTCGGTCGACTTCGACGACCGCCCCGACAGCGGCCCGCTGCACCTGGTCACGCACCTGTCCCGGGCCGGCTGGCTGCGCTGGCACACCACCGCGGGCGTCACCCCGCCCAAGCCGGGCCGCGGCCCGTTGCAGCTGCGGGTACACCTCGACCAGGTCGGCGGGCCGGGCTTCGACCTCACCGAGCAGGGCACCCAGAAGCGGCTCGCCGTGTACCTGGTGGACGACCCGGCGCAGGTCCCGGGCATCGCGAAGCTGGGTCCGGACGCGCTGGAGCTGGGCCGGGCCGGTCTCGACGAGCTGCTCGACGGCGACAACCGCAGACTCAAGACGCTGCTGGCCGACCAGTCCACGCTCGCCGGCATCGGCAACGCCTACTCCGACGAGATCCTGCACACCGCGCGCCTGTCGCCCTACGCCACGGCGTCCCGGCTCGACGCCGCCGCCCGGGACACCCTGTTCGAGTCGCTGCACGCCGTGCTGTCCGACGCGGTGGCCCGCTCGGTCGGCCAGGGCGCCGCGGAGCTCAAGGGGGAGAAGCGCTCCGGGCTGCGCGTGCACGCCCGCACCGGGCTGCCCTGCCCGGTCTGCGGCGACACCGTGCGCGAGGTGTCGTTCGCGGAGAGATCGTTCCAGTACTGTCCGACCTGCCAGACCGGGGGGAAACCGCTCGCCGACCGCCGCCTGTCCCGGTTGGTGCGCTAGTGGCGGGCGCGGGAACGGGGGTGCTCGCAGTCGTGGACGGATCCACCACGCTCACCCCGTCCATGGCGCTGCTGCTCGTGGTGGCGGTCGTCGTCGGCGTGGTCGCGGTGTTCTTCTTCCTGTGGCAGCGCAACCGGCGCAACACGATGGTCTCGCCGCTGGCCAAGGCCACGTTCTCCGCGCTGCACACGGTCGCGCTGGCCGCGCCGGTGCTGCGCGAGGGGCTGTCGTCGCGTTCGGCGTCGCAGGCGCTGCCGTACCTGCGCCAGCTGCTGGAGACCACGGCGATGGCGATGACCGACTCCCGCGGGACGGTCCTGGGCTGGGACGGCACCGCCGACCAGCACCAGCAGGACGTGCAGACGCTCGCCGACACGGTCGTCCGGACCGGCCGGATGGAGCTGATGAGCCACACCTCCATCAAGTGCAACCAGCCCGGCTGCGAGGTGCGGGGGATCGTCGTCGTCCCGCTGGAGAGCGACGGGAACATCATCGGCACGCTCGCCGCGCTGACCCCGTCGACGGCGGGCCCGCCGGTGCTGCGGGCCACCGGTGAGGTCGCGCGCTACGTCTCCAGCCAGCTGGAGCTCGCCGAGCTCGACGACTCCCGGGCCCGGCTCAACCGCGCCGAGGTCCGCGCCCTGCGTGCCCAGATCTCCCCGCACTTCGTCTACAACGCACTGACCACGATCGCCTCGTTCATCCGGACCGACCCGGCGCGGGCCCGCGAGCTGCTGATCGAGTTCGCCGACTTCACCCGCTACTCGTTCCGCTCGGCCGGCGAGTACACGACGCTGCTCGACGAGCTGAACAACATCGAGCGCTACGTCCGGCTGGAGAAGGCCCGCTTCGGGAACCGGCTCAACATCAAGCTCCAGATCGACCAGGAGGTGCAGAACGTCGTCCTGCCCTTCCTCGCGCTGCAGCCGCTCGTGGAGAACGCGGTCCGGCACGGGTTGTCCGGCAAGCCCAACGGCGGCACCGTCACCATCCGGGCGGAGAACGCCGGCTCGGAGTGCGTGATCGTCGTCGAGGACGACGGCGTCGGCATGGACCCGGCCCGGCTCAACGAGGACCTCGACGACGCCCACCTCTCCGGCGCGCACGTCGGCCTCGGCAACGTCGACGACCGCATGCGCTCGGCCTTCGGCGACAACTTCGGCCTCGTCGTCGACACCAACATCGGCGCCGGTATGAAGATCACGCTGCGGGTGCCGAAGTTCCGGGCGGGCATTCGGGCCTGACCGGCGGGCATCCGTGGGACCCTCCGGCGATCGGCTGGGCCGTACGGGTGAACCAGGTGGTCGCGAGCTGTGCCGATCCGGTCACACCACGTCACCCTGTGCTCGCGCGTACGGTGGGACGGCATGGACGTCCTGCGTATTCCCGCGGCGGTGACCTCCCGTCTGCCCGGAAGGCTGGGTGAGTCGGTCGGCCCTCCGGTGGTGTCGGTCGTGCGGATGCAGGGCGTCATCAGCGCCCAGGCCGCGCCGGTACCGCGGCAGGTGCTGAGCATCTCGTCGATGGAGAAGGTGCTGGAACGGGCGTTCGCGCCCGAGCGGCTCGCCGCCGTCGCGCTGGTGATCAACTCCCCGGGCGGCTCGCCGACCCAGTCCCAGCTGATCGGGGACCGTATCCGCTCGCTGGCGGCGGAGAAGGACGTGCCGGTGCTCGCGTTCTGCGAGGACGTCGCCGCGTCCGGTGGCTACTGGCTGGCCTGCGCCGCCGACGAGATCTACGCCTGCTCCACCTCGATCGTCGGCTCGATCGGCGTGATCAGCGCCGGGTTCGGGCTCGACGGCCTGATCGAGCGATGGGGTGTCTCCCGGCGGCTGCACACCGCGGGCGGGTCGAAGTCGCGGCTGGACCCGTTCCTGCCCGAGCGGTCCGAGGACGTCGCCTGGCTCACCGGCCTGCAGGAACAGCTGCACGACCGGTTCACCGGATGGGTGCGCGAGCGGCGTGGCGACCGGCTCGCGACCGACACCGAGCTGTTCGACGGCGAGGTGTGGCTGGGTGAGCGGGCCCGCGAGCTGGGCCTGGTGGACGGCATCGGCAGCGCCCACGACGTCCTGACCGAACGTTTCCCCGACGCCGAGCAGCGCCCGGTGGAGCAGCGCAGGCCGCTGCTCGCCCGCCTCGGCGCCGGCGGGTCCGCGGCCCAGGCCGGCCTCTCCGGCGGCATCGCCGGGGCCGGGCACGAGCTGCTCTCCGCCCTCGAGACGCGGGCGGCGTGGGCCCGTTACGGGCTGTGACACCGGTGACCGTGCGTACCACGGCCGAGCTGCACCCCGTGTCCGGACGGTCACCGATCCGGTTCGTGCCCTGGCATCACGCGCGTCGGCACGTCACCATGGTCGCGGCGCCGGGCGATCATCGAGCGGATGGGCTTCCCGGCGCAGGCCCGGAAGCAGGATGAGGAGATCGTGGACAGCAACGACACCACTCGCGGACTGGTCGTTCTCGCGGTGGACGACGAGCAGCCCGCGCTCGAGGAGATGGCCTACCTGCTCGACGAGGACCCGCGCGTCGCGACGGTCCTCAAGGCCGGCGAGTCCACCGAGGCCCTGCGCATCCTGAACGGCCGCCGGGCCGGGGCGGCCGCGGGAGCCGGCGCGGGGGGCGGCGCGGACGTCGCCGAGCAGACCGACATCGACGCCGTGTTCCTCGACATCCGCATGCCCGGTCTCGACGGCCTGGAGCTGGCCCGGGTGCTGCAGAACATGGCCGTGCAGCCGGCGATCGTCTTCGTCACCGCGCACGACGACCGCGCGGTCGACGCCTACGACGTCGGTGCCATCGACTACCTCCTCAAGCCGCTGCGCACCGAGCGCCTCTCCGCCGCGCTCGACCGGATCCTGTCGACCCGTCGCAGCGGACCGGTCGAGACCGTGCGCGAGGAGACCGGCGGCGACGACGAGGTCATCCCCGTCGAGCTGGCCGGCACCACCAAGCTGGTACCGCGGTCCGCCGTGCGCTACGTCGAGGCGCAGGGCGACTACGCCCGGCTGCACACCACCGAGGGCAGCCACCTCGTCCGGATCCCGCTGTCGGTGCTCGAGGACCGCTGGCGCGACGCCGGCTTCGTGCGTATCCACCGCTCGTACCTGGTGGCGCTGCCGCTGGTCACCGAGCTGCGGCTGGCCGGGTCCGGCTACGTCGTGCGCATCGGATCCGGCCCGGAGACCGCGGAGCTGCCGGTCAGTCGTCGGCACACCCGTGAACTGAAGGACCGCCTCGTCCGCGCGACCAAGCAGGCGTGGAGCCAGAGGTGAGCAGGTCCACCGGCGGCGTCTCGCCGTCGGTGCGTCCGCAGTCCGACCGGGCCGCGGACGATCTCGACGGGTCCGACCGGCCCGGCACCGAGCCCGACGCGACGGCCGCCGGGGCCCGGGCGGACCAGGGCCCCGCCGCGCCCGAGGAGCGTCCGGACCCCGCACGGTCGCGCCCGTACCCCGACGGCGCCGTCGCCGGTCTGGACGCCTGGAACCCGGCGCTCGAGCACCGCAACCGCCGCGTCGCCCTCGCGTCGGAGCCGTCCGGGAACGCCATCCCGGCGCAGCCGCGTGGCTCGTTCGCGTCCGGTCCGCACCCGCGGCCGGCCGGCGGCTACGGCGCGCCCGGGACCGGGGGAGCGCCCGCCGCCGCGTCGCCGCACGGTCCGGTGCCGGGGCCCGGTGCGCCCGACGACCGTGGGCGGCCCGCGCCGGGCGCCGGCCCCCGGCCGAGCCCCCGCCCGGAACCGAACCCCCGCCCGGGACCGACCGTCGGTACGGGACCGACCCCCGGTACGGGACCGACCGCCGGACCGGGACCCGAGGCGGCCGGTGCGCGCACCGGTGGTGTCGCTCCGGCCGCGCCTGCACCCGCGGTCGGCCCGACGTCCGGCGGCCCGACGCCCGACAGCGCCGCGCCCGGTGACATCGCCCCTGCCCCCGGCACCCGGGCGCCCGGCACCCACGGACCGGGCAGCCAGGGGCCGGGCAGCCAGGGGCCGGGCAGCCAGGGACCCGGCGCCCAGGGGCCGGGCGACCCGGGCTCCGGCGACCGGGACGCGACCGCGGTGACCGGGGACCGCGCGGCCCGCCGGGCCCGCCGCGCGGTCGAGGAACCCGCCGACGACAGCGGCGCCGGCTGGCTCCAGGCCGAGATCGCCCGTCGCGTCGCGGACCGGGCCGGGGGGACCGGCCGGCACGCCCGGGTCGACCCGGCCGGGCCGCGGCCGCAGGACGGCGGGCAGCCCGACCACCACGACGCTCCCGCCCCCGATCCCGACCAGGCCGACCCGCCCCGCGGTGCGGCCGCCCGTGGCGTCGCGAACCCGGCCGGGACTACTGCGGCCGCCGCGCCGTCGCCCACCGCCCCCACGCCGGCCGCCCCCCGCCCGCAGGACGACCCCCGCCCGCAGGACGACACCCGGCGCGACGGCGTCCCGCGCGACGGCGTCCGCACCCCCGACGTCCGCGACCCGGATGCCCGCGACTCCGACGACCCCGACGCGCGTGAGAGCTACGCCCGGCCGGTCCACCCCACCCGCTCCCGGCCGGCCCGGACCCGCGCGAACCTCGTGCCGGACCCTTACGCCCCGGAGGGTGTGCGCCCCGGCGACGGCTGGCCGTCCGCCCCGGGCGTGACCCCGGCACCGGACGTCGCCGACAGCGGGAAGCAGTGGCCCCCCTCGAGCGGCGGCTCCGGCCTGCCCCAGCGCGTCCCGGGCGCGACCTCGTGGTCGAACACCTGGTCCCCCGACCGCAGCGCGCTCCTGGCGGGCACCACCGACACGACCGGCGCCCCCGGGACCGCGGGCGCGACCGGCACGGCAGGCGCCGCGGACAGCGCGGCCGGCACCGACACGGCCCGCCGCCCGGACACGGCCGACACCCACGGCACGGACGGCGCCGGGATCCGGCCCCGGACCGGGACCGCGGACACGACCGTCGTCGCACCGGCCGACCGGCCGCGTCCCGAGGAGTCCCCCGAGACCCGTCCGGTCCCCACCCGCTGGTCCGCGGCGGGACGACGCGGCCCCGTCGCACCGGCGCCGTACCGCCCCGCGGACCCCGACGACCGCCTCGGCGTCGAGGCCGCCGACCGTGCCGACGACGAGCTGGACGACGACCTCCCCGACGAGGACGAGCTCGACGAGGAGCTCGACGAGCTGCGCGGCGGCCCCCTCGAACGCACCGAGGTCATCTGGCGCGCCCCCGAGGTCGACGTCGTCGCCCCGGCTCCCGAACCCTCGGTCGAGCCCGCGCCGGAGCCGTTCGCCCCGGCCGCCGCGGCGCCCTACACCGGGGCCCGCCCGCGCCCGTTCTCCGCGGAGCCGACCGATCCGCCCGCGGCCGTCGAGGAGCTCGACGACGCCGACGGCGCGGGGCCCGGCGCCGGGCGCGTCCGCGTCGTGCTCTCCGAACGCCGCTCGACCGCGCAGTCCTCGCGCGGGCTGTCCGACGTGCAGGACCCCGGCGCCGTCGGCACCCTGCTGCGCAACTCACTGGTCCGCACCCAGCTGCTGCTCGCGCTCCGGGTCAGCGTCGTCGCGCTGATCGGGCTGGGCGTGCTGCCCGCGCTGTTCATCGCGGTCCCGGTGATCGGTCAGGTCGAGGTGCTCGGCATCCGGTTGCCCTGGCTGCTGCTCGGCGTGCTCGTCTACCCGTTCCTGCTCGGCCTGGGCTGGTGGTACGTGAGCTCCGCGGAGGCGGCGGAACAGGACTTCGCCGACGACGTGGCCGATCGATGAGCCTGACCGCGATCCTGTCGCTGGTCGCGATCGTCCTGGTGGCGGTCGCGTCCGCCGTGATCGGCTCCGTCGCCCACCGGACCCGGCTGACCTCGGACTTCCTCGTCGCGTCCCGGTCGGTGCCGTCACGGCTCAACGCCGGCGCGATCTCCGGCGAGTACCTGTCCGCGGCGTCGTTCCTCGGCATCGCGGGGCTGATCCTCGTCCAGGGCGTCGACGCGCTCTGGTACGCCGTCGGCTACACCGCCGGCTACCTGTTCCTGCTGCTGTTCGTCGCCGCGCCGCTGCGCCGGTCGGGCGCCTACACCGTCCCCGACTTCGCCGACGCCCGGCTCGCCTCGCCGATGCTGCGCAAGGTGTGCGCGGCCGTCGTCATCGTCATCTGCTGGCTCTACCTGCTGCCGCAGCTGCAGGGCGCCGGGCTGACCGTCGGCATCGTCACCGGTCTGCCCGACTGGATCGGCTCCGGAGCGGCCGGGGTGATCGTGGTCGCCACCGTCGCGCTCGGCGGGATGCGGTCGGTGACGTTCGTGCAGGCGTTCCAGTACTGGTTCAAGCTGACCGCGCTCGCCGTGCCCGCCGTGATCGGCCTGGCCGTGTGGCTCGGCGACGGCCACACCTTCGCCCGCGACGAGCCGCCGGAGTTCCGCGAGCCCACGACCGTCTCGGTCGCCACGCCGGTGACGCTGGAGGCGCGGCTGGCCGTCGACGTCGTCGCCCGCGGCACCGTCGACGGGCAGGCCGTCGACGGCCCGCTGCGCTGGGTCGCCGGGTCCACCCACGAGGTCACCGCCGGGACCGAGCTGCGCTTCGCGGCGGGCGACCCGGTACCGGTCACCCGCGGCGCCCCCACCGACGACGAGAGCTGGCTGCGCCCGTTCACCGGCTCCGAGCAGCACCAGCTGCTCGCGACCTACTCGCTGATCCTCGCCACGTTCCTCGGGACCATGGGCCTGCCGCACGTGCTCGGCCGCTTCTACACCAACTCCGACGGCCGGGCGGCCCGGCGCAGCGCCGTACTCGTCCTGGCGATGCTGGGCGGCTTCTACGTGCTGGTGACCCTGCTCGGCGTGCTGTCGCGGGTCTACACCCCGCAGCTGCTGGTCACCGGCCGCACCGACGCCGCGGTGCTGCTGCTCCCGACCGCGATCCTGGGCAGCGGGCTGCTCGGTGCGCTGGTGGGCGGCCTCGTCGCGGCGGGGGCGTGGGCCGCGTTCCTGTCGACGGCGTCGGGCCTGCTGGTCAGCCTGGCCAGCGTCGTGTCCACCGACGTGCTGCCCCGCCACGGCCGGATGACCCGGCGCTTCCCGCTGGCGACGGTGCTCGCCGGGGTGCCGCCGACCGTCGTCGCGCTCGTGCCGACCGGCCTGAACTTCGCCGAGGCCGTCGCGCTCGTTTTCGCCGTCGCCGCGTCCGCGTTCTGCCCGCTGCTGGTGCTGGGCATCTGGTGGCGCGGGCTGACCGACGTCGGCGCGATCGCCGGGGTCGTCGTCGGCGGGGTGGTGTCGGCCGGGGCGGTCGTCGCCGCGCTGGCCGGCGCCGACGTCTCCGGGCTCGGCCCGTCGGCCGGTTGGATCGGGGTCCTGCTGTACCGGCCGGCGATCGTCAGCGTGCCGCTGGCGTTCGCGACGATGGCGCTGGTCTCCAGGTTCACCCGCGCGCGCCGCCCCGCCGACGCCGGCCAGGTGCTGCTGCGCCTGCACGCACCCGAACGACTGGGTCTCATGCGGGACCGATTGGACGACAGAGCCTGACGGGTCTCCCCGAACGGATCTACACAGCGTCACCGTTCGGACGGGTCGGTTCGTCCGGACCGGGGTTCTTCGTCGGTAACGGCACGCAACGACGTTCCCCGATGCGATACCCGGTCGTTGTTCCGGGTGAAGTGTGTCCCCCGGGGGCGCGCCGCGGTCCCCCGGCCACGACGCGGCCCGGCTCCCCGCAGCACGACCCGAAAGGAACCGGCGCCATGAGCAGCCCCGCAGAGCGCTCGGCCGGCACGATCTACCAGCAGGTCCAGGCGAGTCCCGAGTTCCGGGCGTACCGCAGCCGTCTCCGGCGCTACGTGTTCCCGATGACCGCGATCTTCCTCGCCTGGTACCTCGCGTACGTCGGTCTCGCCAGCTACGCCCCCGAGTTCATGTCCATCCGGGTCGTCGGGACGATCACGGTCGGGCTGCTCGTCGGCCTCGGCCAGTTCGTCTCCACCTTCCTGATCACGACCCTGTACGTCCGGTTCGCCGAGCGTGAGATCGACGGCCCGACCGCCGAGCTGCGCGCCCGGGTCGAGCAGGCGGAGGTGCGCGCATGACCACGTCGGTGCTGGCCCAGGCCGAGTCGGTCGGCTCGGTCACCGCGAACCTCGGGTTCTTCCTGCTGTTCGTGATCGTGACCCTGATGATCGTGCTGCGGGTCAGCCGCACGAACGCCACGCGCGCCGACTACTACACCGGCGGCCACGCGTTCACCGGCCCGCAGAACGGCACCGCGATCGCCGGTGACTTCCTGTCCGCGGCCTCGTTCCTCGGCATCGCCGGAGCCATCGCGCTCTACGGCTACGACGGCTTCCTCTACTCCATCGGCTTCCTGGTCGGCTGGCTGATGGCGCTCCTGCTCGTCGCGGAGCTGCTGCGCAACACCGGCCGCTTCACGATGGGCGACGTCCTGGCGTTCCGGATGCGCCAGCGCCCGGTCCGCGCGGCCGCAGCGACCTCGACGCTGGTCGTCTCGCTCTTCTACCTGATCGCGCAGATGGCCGGGGCCGGCGGGCTGATCTCGCTGCTGCTGCAGATCCCGAAGACCGACACGCTGTCGCAGGCGCTGGTGATCGTCGTCGTCGGCGGCCTGATGGTCGTCTACGTGCTGTTCGGCGGCATGAAGGGCACCACCTGGGTGCAGATCATCAAGGCCGGTCTGCTGCTCACCGGTGCCGCCGTGCTCACCACCTGGGTGCTCGGCCGCTACGGGTTCAACCTGTCCGCGGTGCTGGAGCAGGCCACCGAGAACTCCGAGCGCGGCGAGGCCATCCTCAACCCGGGCCTGCAGTACACGAACAAGATCGACTTCATCTCGCTGGGGCTCGCGCTGGTGCTCGGCACGGCGGGTCTGCCGCACATCCTGATGCGCTTCTACACCGTGCCCTCGGCCAAGGAGGCCCGGCGATCGGTGGTCTGGGCGATCTGGCTGATCGGCATCTTCTACCTGTTCACGCTGGTGCTCGGCTACGGCGCGACGGCGCTGCTGCCGCCGGGGACGATCACTCGCGCCAACCAGAACGACGCCGCGCCGCTGCTGGCCTACGCCCTCGGCGGCGAGATCATGCTCGGCCTCATCTCGGCGGTGGCGTTCGCGACGATCCTCGCGGTCGTCGCCGGTCTGACGATCACCGCGTCGGCCTCGTTCGCCCACGACGTCTACGCCAACGTGCTCCGCCGCGGCAACGCGACGCCGGAGGCCGAGGTGAAGGTCGCCCGGACGACCGCGCTGGTCATCGGCCTGGTCGCGATCGGCGGCGGGATCGTCGCCAACGGCCAGAACGTCGCCTTCCTGGTGGCGCTGGCGTTCGCCGTCGCCGCGTCGGCGAACCTGCCGACCATCCTGTTCTCGCTGTTCTGGAAGCGGTTCAACACGGCCGGTGCGCTGTGCAGCATCTACGGCGGCGTGATCGTCTGCGTGGGCCTCATCGTGATCTCCCCGGCCGTGTCCGGGTCCCCGACCTCGATGGTGCCGAACGCGGACTTCGCGTTCTTCCCGCTGTCCAACCCCGGTCTGGTGTCGATCCCGGTGTCCTTCGCCCTCGGGATCATCGGCACCTTCCTCGGCGGCCGCGAACGGTTCAACGCCGCCCGCTACGCCGAGATGGAGGTCCGCTCGCTCACCGGTGCCGGTGCGGTGCGCGCGACCACCGCGCCGAAGGAGGCGCCGAAGTCGACCGCCGTGCCCGCCGAGGACCTCATCGGGATCCCCCGGCGCGAGGCCGAGGGATCCGGCCGGCACCGCTCGCAGCCGCGTCCGCAGCCCCGGCCGAACCCGGGGCAGCAGCGGCCGCAGACCAGCCGCCAGGCCGGCGAGCTGTTCGGCAACACCGGGCTGACCGGCACCCAGCCCGCGGTCGGGGCCGACGGGCGTCCGGACCGGTTCGGGACCGGGCGCAGGCCCGGGCCGCAGGGCACCGGCGGGTACCGCCCCGCGCAGGCCACCGGCGGCTACCGGGCCGTCCAGCCGCCGCTGGACCCGAACGAGGTGACGATCCCGCACGGGTCGCTCTACCGCGACGACGGCCGCTGACCCGCGCCGCTCACGGCGGGTTGACGGGGCGGCGTGGCAGGATGGCGCCATGTCCGACCCGGTTCCCGCCGTGAGCGTGTCCGATCTCCCCGCCGACGCCCCGATGCTGGACGTCCGCGAGCTCGACGAGTGGACCGCAGGGCACGCCCCGCACGCCCGTCACCTGCCGATGTCCGAGCTGGCCGGCCGGATGGGCGAGGTCCCCACCGACGACCCGCTCTACGTCGTCTGCCGCTCCGGTGGCCGGTCGGCCCGGGTCGTCGCCTACCTGGCCCACCAGGGCTTCCCGGCGGTGAACGTCGAGGGCGGCATGCAGGACTGGGCCGCCCAGGGCCGCACGGTCGTGACCGACGACGGCAGCGCCCCCCGGATCGCCTGACCCGTGTCCGCGCCGGCGTCCCGACGGCCGGGCCCGCCGTGCCCGCGCTGCGGCCGGACGGCGCCCCCGGAGGGGGTGCGTTCTGCCCGTGGTGCGGCCGGTACCTGGCCGCCCTGGACTGGGTGGCGACGACGCCCGGTGGGCCGGCCGCCGAGCCCACGGCCGCCCGGCGGGACCGCTACGCCGGCCCGCCCCGCTACCGCGCCGTCCCGCGCTGGGGTCTCCCGGTGGGGCCCTGGCGGATCGCGCCGGTCCCCGGTGAGGGCCCGCTCCGACCGGTCGACCGGGCCCGCGCGCTGGCCGCGCAGCTCGTGCCCGTGCTGTGGGTAGTCGTCGTCGTGTCGGGGGTCGCCGCCGTCGCCGAGGTGTGGCGGTACGTGCTCCTGCTGTTCAGCCGGTCCGACGCGTTGTCCCCGGAGGCTGTCGGGGTCTCCGACGCGCTGGTGTGGTTCGGCGGCTGGTCCTCGGTGGTGGCGACGATCGCCGCCGGGGTGTTGATGATCTCGTGGAGCCTGTGGACCTACCGGGCCGCCGCGGACCGCGCGGGCACGCGCGCCTGGCGAAGCCGCCGATGGGTCGTCGCGGGCTGGGTGGTGCCCGGCTGGAACCTGGTCGCGCCCGGTTCGCTGCTGGCCGAGACCGAGCACACCGCGCTGGACCTGCCGCCGGAACGGCGGCCGTCGCCGTCGCGGGAGCTGCTGGTCTGGTGGGCGCTGTGGGCGGCGTGCGTGGTCCTCGGCGCGGTCGTCCTGGTCTGGCGGTTCCGCACCGGCACCCAGGCGCTGGCCGACGGGGTCGTCCTGCACGCCTGGGCCGACGTGCTCGCCGCGGTCACGGCGTGGCGCACGATCCGGGTCGTCCGCCTGCTCACCGCTCTGCTGGCGACGCGGCCGCAGGGTCCCCGGCAGCTGCTGGTGTCGGCGACGGCGGGTACGGCCGGCGCGGAGCCGGCGGTCCCGGTGGGAGCGGCGGCCCCGCAGGCAGCGCCGACGGCGGCACGGGTCCCGACCACGGCGGCGGACCCGGCGGGCTGAACCCGGGCGGAGCCGGCACCCGGGGGGCGTCCGGCCGCACCACCGGTGCCGGTGCCGGTGCGGGTGTCGGGGGAGCCGGCGGCGGCGCGGGAGCGACGGGCGTGGCCGCCCAGCCCGCCGAGCCGGGGCGGACCGCCGTCGACGGGCCCGCGGTCAGCGCGGCGTCGGAGACCTCCTCCAGCAGCTTGCGGACCCGCCGCACGGCCCGGTCGGGGCCGCGCACGACCACCGACAGGGCCAGCCGCCCGCCGTGCGGGTCGGCGACGGTGCGCAGCACGTGCCGGTCCGGTCCCGCCTCCAGGACGAGCCCGAGCCGCCCGCCCGCGTTCGGGGCGAGGGCCAGCGCGATCCGGACGAGCTCGGCGTGCGCCGCGCCGCGGACCTCGTCGCGGTGGTCGTGGGCCGCGGGGACGCCCCGGCCCGTCCGTCCGACGGCGGTGTCGGGCCCGCAGACGTCGAGGACCATCCCGCTGTCCACGTCGAGCAGGGCCGCCGAGCGGATCCGCGGGTCGAAGAACAGCGGCCCCAGTACGGCGGCCAGCCCGTCGGTGCGTACGGCGACGGCGTGCCGGTGACGTCCCATCGGTCGTGTGGGTCGCGGGGGCCTCAGCGCTGCTGGGCGGGGAAGAACGCCTGGCCCTGCTGCTGCGGTGCACCGGCCTGCGGCGAGGTCATGGCGAACTGCTGCTCGATGACGCGCAGGTCGCGGCGGGCCATCGCCAGGTTGGCCTGGGCGCGGTTGAGCACGAGGTAGAAGAACAGCTGCTCGTCGGTGCCGCGGATGATCCGGATCAGGTGGTACTGGCTGTCGAGGGTGATCAGGATGTCCTCGATGTTCTCGCGCAGCCCGAGCTTCTGCATGACCTCGAGCTTGGTCCGGACGACCTCGGAGTTCCCGGGCGCGGCGACGTCGAGGTCGAACTCGGGGCTGCCCCCGCGCGACCCCAGGGTCATGCCGCTGTCGAAGTCGACGATCGCGACCGCGAACGCGCCCTTGATGTTGGCGGCCATGTCCAGGGAACGATCGATGTTGTTCATCTCAAGAGCCTTCCGCGCGGCAGTCGCCGCGACGATCTCGGGGAGCCCGCGCCGCGATCCCGTTCCGCATTCCGCGGAAATTGATCTCAGTACTTTACGGCGCCGGGACGGACAACAATAACGCGCAATTCCGGAGCGTCAACACCCCGTCGTCACCCTGTGGTCGACGACGGGTCCAGACGGCGCAGCGCGGCGAGGATCCGAGCCATGGTGCCCAGGTCGTCGGCCCACCGGCCGCCCTCGGGGACGGCTCCGGCGTGCGCGTCGTCACCCTCGGCCGCGGCAGGGGGCTCGGACGGCTCGGCGGGGCCGGGCGCGCGTCGGGGGAGCGGGACGGCCGGTCCCGGGGTGCGCTCGGCGTCCGGTACCGGCGACGGCCTCGGTACCGCGATCGTCGCCGGTGCGGTGTCCGCGGGCCCGGGCGGCGACACCACGGGCGCGGCCGGCCGGGCCCGCATCATCGGACGTGCCGGGGCTGCGGCCGGGTCGACAGCAGGCGTCGCGAACTGCGGATCCGTCCGTGCCGGGGCTGTCGCGGGTGGGCGCAGTGCCCGCCGGAGGAGCGCGACCGGGCTGCCGGACCGGTCGAGGTGGGCGTAGGCGAGCAGCGGGGCCGCGCCGTCGCGGGGCAGCGCCCGCAGGAGATGGTGGTCGCCCTCCCGGGTGGTGATCACCGCGTCCTCGAACACCGGTCCGTCGGCGACGACCTGCGCGGCGCCCCAGCCGAGCACCTCGGCGAGGCCGGGTACGGCACGCCCGCCGGCGTCCGCGACGAGCTCGCCCGTGGTGGGGTCGGCGACGCAGGTGTACCCCGTCCCCGGCACGGCGAGAACGGTCCGCAGCAGTTCCGACCACGATTCCATCGTCGTCGATTCCACCACGTCGCCCGAGGGTCGTCGACGTCGGTTCCGGTCGTTCTTGACGCCCCTTTTCCGTCGCTGATTGCGCGGCGCCGTCGACAATTCGCCGACGGCTCCCAGGAATGGACCGTTCGGCTCTCAGATCATTGCGGCATTCGGTTCATCGGACGGTGTGGGCGGTCAGCCGCAGCTCCGCCCAGCCGCGCATGACGAACCGTGGCCGCCGGGCCGGCGCGCCGTCGACGACGGCGTCGGGCAGGCGTTCCAGCAGTGCGCGCAGCACCTCGGCGATCTCCAGCCGGGCCAGCGGGGCGCCCAGGCAGTAGTGCACCCCGGCCCCGAAGCCCAGGTGGGGGTTGGGGGAGCGGCCGACGTCGAGGCGGTCGGCGTCGTCGCCGAAGACGGACGGGTCGCGCCCCGCCGCGCCGAGCAGCGTCGCGATCCGGGTGCCCGCCGGGACCGGGTGGCCGGCCACCGTGGTGTCGACGACGGCGGTCCGCTCGAACAGCTGCAGCGGTGCGTCGAAGCGGATCAGCTCCTCGACGGCCGTTCCGACCAGTCCGGGGTCGTCGAGCAGCCGCTGCCACTGGTCTGGGTGCCGTAGCAGGGCGTGCACGCCGTTTCCGACGACGTTGACCGTCGCCTCGTGCCCGGCCATCAGGAGCAGCACCGCGGTGCCGACGAGCTCGTCCTCGTCGAGCCGGACGGACGGCGACCCGGCGTCCCGGACGGCGAGCAGGTCGGTGATCAGGTCCGGTCCCGTGCCGGTGTCCCCGGCGGGGGCGGCGCGGCCGGACCGGCGCTCGTCGACCAGTTCCCGCAGCAGCGCCGTGAAGTCGGCCGACGCCCGCTCGGCCGCGCGACGGCCGTCGTCGCCGGGGTCGGGCTCGTACATCCGCACGATCGCGTCGGACCAGTCCCGCAGCGGCGCCCGGCGGTCCTCCGGCACGCCGAGCAGGTCGGCGATCACGGCGACCGGCAGCGGTGCGGCGACGAGCTCCACCAGGTCGGCGGGGACGCCGTCGCGGATGCGGGCCACCAGGTCGTCCACCAGGGCCCCGGCCCGCGCCCGCACCAGCGGGGCCAGCCGCTCGGTGTGGCCACGGGCGAACGCCGAGGCCACCAGGCGTCGCAGCCGGGTGTGCGGCTCGCCCTCACGCTCCAGCAGCGAGTTGCGGTGCAGCAGGTTGAACGCGGCCAGCTCGGCCGCGGGCACGGCGTCGGACCAGATGCGGCCAAGGCCGCGGTCGCGCAGCACGGCGGAGCAGGCCGCGTGCGTCACCGCGACCGGGACGCCCAGACCGGGGTGGTCGTGGACCGGCCCGGCGGCGCGCAGGGCGGCGTAGGCGGGGTAGGGGTCGGCGAGGAAACCGGGGTCGGCCGGATCGAAGACATGCACGACCCGCTACCTTGCCCGGCGATGGGTAAGAAGACGCGCAACCGTGCCAGCACCGCCGACGCGGGGGACAACCCGCGCCGGCCGTGCCCCTGCGGCTCCGGCAAGCGGTACAAGGCCTGCCACGGCGCCGGTGACGACGTGATCGTCATCCGGCCGTTCGAGGGTCTCGCGGCGGAGCCCGACCTCGTCGCCATGCGGGAGTTCCTCCCGTCGGCGACGGCGGCCCTTCCGGTCCGCTCCGGCGGTCCGGTCACGCTGGCCTCGGTGCTGCCGGGCGCGTCCGCCGCGATCGTGCGCGACAACGGCGAGGTCCTGCTCGGCATGCAGGTCCAGACCCGCTCCGGGGACCTCTCGGCCGACCTGGCCGGGGCGCTCGCCTGGGCGCGCTCGGCCGAGCCGGGATCGTCGCTGCCGGTCGTCGGCGCCGGGCGGCACACCGGCGAGCGGCTGCAGGACGTGCTGGAGCCCGGCACACCGCTGGAGCCGACGGTGCACGCCGACTTCGCGTGGTGGCTGCCGTCGGAGAGCCCGGACCCCGAGGCCCAGGCGATGCTGGAGCGTGCCAACTCGGTGATCATGCCGACCGAGGCGGTCACCGCCGACGGCGTGCGTGGCGCGTACTGGGTCGACACCGGGTCCAAGGCGCACGTGCGCTGGGTACGGACCGAGGACGAGACGACGCTGATGGCGGCGCTGGCGCGGCTGTCCGGCCAGGGCGGCCTGGAGCTGGGCGAGGGTTCCCGCTACGCCGGGTCGTTCCGGGCGCACGGGCTGCTCGTGCCGGTCTGGGACGTCGACCGGGAGATGCACTCCTCGGAGTGGGCGGGTCCCGCCGCGGAGTTCGCGAAGCGGCTCGACGAGGCGGTGGCCGGGCTGGACGCCACACCGCTGACCGAGTCCGAGCACCGGGCGCGCGACGTGCTCGCGGGCAAGCAGATCACCCTGCGCTAGACGGCCGCGGGCCCCGGCGCTCCCGCGAGGAGCGCCGGGCCCCGGGTCGGACCGACGAGGGGTTCCTACAGGGCGCCGCCCGCGGCGGCCGGGGCGGTCGCGTCGGCGGCGTCGCCGCGCGCGAGCTCGCGGGCCACGAAGTCCTCGACGTGGAACAGGTCGTCGCCGGCGCGGCGGACGATGGTGAGCAGCGTCGTCATCGAGGCGACCTCCTCCACCTGCTCCTTCAGGAACCACTGCAGGAACTGCTCGCCGAGGTAGTCGTCCTCGTCGCGGGCGGTGCGGGCCAGCGTGGTGATCTGCTCGGTGACCTGCTTCTCCTGGGTCAGCGCGAGCTGCACCAGCTCCTCGACCGAGGCGAAGTCGTTCTGCACCTCGCCGACCGAGGGGATGGTTGCCGTGAGGTCGTTGTCCAGCTGGTACCGGACCATCATCATCGCGTGGTTGCGCTCCTCGACGGCCTGCGCGTAGAAGTGCGCGGCCAGCTGCGGGAGGTCGGCGTCGTCGAGCCAGACGGCGATCGCGAGGTACTGCTGGGCGGCGGTGAACTCGCTCCGGACCTGGTCGCGGAGCAGGGCGTGGAACTTCGACTCGTCGGTCATGTCATCCAGGTTAGCGACTGGCGGCCTTTCCTGGAACGGCTCCAGAAAGGGTGTCCGTCTCAGTTGGACAGGGTCACCTTTCCGCTGGTGAGGGCCGCTTTCCCGGGTCAGAACGGGAGCACGCCACCGAGCAGTGCGTACCCCACGAACGCCACGACGTCGATCAGCAGGTGGGCGCCGACGAGCGGCCACAGCCGGTTCGTCCGCTGCCAGTAGCGGGCGAACACCAGGCCCATGACGAGGTTGCCGACGAACGCGCCGATCCCCTGGTAGAGGTGGTAGCACCCGCGCAGGACCGCGGCCGCGAACGCCGACCGGTTCTCCGACCAGCCGAGCCGCCGCAGCCGGGTGAGCAGATAGCCGATCATGACGACCTCCTCCGCCCAGGAGTTCGCCGCCGCGGACAGCACCAGCACCGGGATCCGCCACCACTGGTCGGTCAGCGTGCTGGGCGCGACGTCCGGGGTGATCCCGGCGAGCCGTCCGACCAGGTAGAGCCCCAGCCCGGGGAGGCCGATCAGCGCGGCCAGGCCCGCGGAGTGCGCCGCGTCGCGCCACGGCCGCCGCCCGTCGAGCCCGACCCGGCGCAGCGCGATGCCCGCCCGCAGCAGCAGGAAGGCGGCCAGCGCGCCCCATCCGGCCAGCTGCAGCGCGCGGACCAGCTGGAACGCGAGGTCGATCCAGGCGTCGGTGGACGCGGGCGCGTTGAGGGTGACCTGCTGGTCGGCCAGCGGGGCGGGGTTCAGCAGGGCCTCGAGCAGCGACAGCGCGCTGCGCACCGCGGACAGGCCCAGCGTCACGGTCAGGACGACGGCGATCTCCAGGCCGATCAGCCGTCGCTCGCGGGGGTCGGTGGCGACGCCCGGGAACGACGGGGGCGCCGGGCTCAGCCAGTCCCGCAGGGCCCCACGCGGTCGTGCCGGGACCGGTCCGCTCGTCATGGGCCGATCATCGCACCGGGTGCCGGAGGGCTCCGCGGGCCGAGTCGCGGGGTTGCCGGTGGGGCCTGGGCAGCCGATCCGCACCGCGCTGATCCGCATCGCGCGCGCTGATCCGCGGCTCGCGCGCGTCCGGACACGCGCGGTCCGAGGATCACCGCGCGGACCGAGGATCACCGCGCGGAGCCGACCGGACGGGCGAGTGACCGAGCGCTCGTCGGGGCCCGGCCGTCGCCACGCCGGGGTGCGTACCCTGGTCGGCGTGATGCGGCTGCTGCTGTCCCCGAGGTGGATGGTCTGGCACGTCCTCACACTCGGCGCGATGGTCGCCTGCACCTGGCTGGCCGTCTGGCAGTGGGGACGGGCGGGATCGGCGATGGGCTCGGCCCTCAACGTGGGCTACGGCCTGCAGTGGCCCCTGTTCGCCGTCTTCTTCGGCGTCATGTGGTGGCGCTTCCTGAGCATGGAGATCGCCGACCTGAAGGCGGCCGGCGCGGCCGGACCCGGCGGGACCGCGGGGACGCCGGACAGGGCGCCGTCGGCTGCGGAGGCACCCGTCGCCGGGTCGGGGACGGCGGTCGCGGGGACCGTGCCGTCTGCGGCGCCGGCCACTGCGCCGGCCTCGGAGCCGGCCGCTGCGTCGGCCTCGACGTCGACCCCCGAGCCTGCCGTCCCGGCGCCGCCGGCCGGGCCGTCGCCGTTCACGTCCCGCCCGGCGAACGCCGCCCCGCCCCGCAGCACCGACCCGCAGCTGCGGGCCTACAACGAGGAGCTGGCCCGCCTGGCGGCCCGGCACCGGGAGGAGTCCACCCCGTGACCGTCGCGACCGCTCTGAAGGCCTACCGGATCTCCGCCTGGGTCACCGGCGTCGGCCTGCTGCTGCTGACCTTCTACGCGATGCCGGCGAAGTACCTGTTCGGCGACCCGCGGCCGGTCGCGCTGATCGGGATGGTGCACGGCTTCCTGTACATGATCTACATCGTGTGCACGCTGATCCTGGCCGAGCGCTGCCGGTGGAAGCCGGTGTTCGCCGTGGTCATCCTGGCCGCGGGAACCATCCCGGTCGCGTCGTTCGTCGCCGAGCGGAAGGTGACCCGGAAGGTGCAGGCCGAGCACCTGGCACCCGCCGGTCCCTGACCCGGCTCAGCGGCCCCCCGCCGCCGGGCAGCCCACCAGCTCGGCGAACCGGCGCTGCAGCTCCTCGGGCGTGTCCGCGGGCGCGGAGAACGCCAGCCGCACGTCCTGGGTGCCGGTCGCGGTGGGCACCCGCACGCGGAGCCCGAAGCGGTCCACGCCGACCGGGCGGACCCGGCCGCCGGTGAACCCCAGCCCGTCGGGCAGATGGCGGCGCAGCGCGCACAGCATCTCCGGGTGCGCCCGGTCCAGATGCTCCAGCCACACCTGCTCGACCCGGCAGAACGGGTCGGGCTCGGCGGCCGCGAGCTCGGTCGGCGAGACCGGCGCGCAGCCCTCGGCGTCGGAGTAGACCGCCGACGACGGGTGCAGCCGCAGCAGGGTGGCGCCGCGCCCGGCGTCGAGGAGGTTGGGGTGCGGGGCCTTCTCGGCGAGCCGCAGCGCCCGCTCCCGGCCGGTGGCCGGGTCGGGCTCCTCCAGCGTCCCGACCAGCCACAGCAGCTCCCGGACCGGCTCGTCGAGCGGCACCGGTGTGCTGCCGGTCAGCTCGAGCATCACCGGGAGCCCGCCGAGGGTGAGCCGGGCCCGCTCGCGGAGCACGTGGTCGTCGGGCAGCAGCAGGTCGGTCGTGCCGTCCGGCCAGGTGTGGTGCATCAGCGGCGCACACGGTTCCGGCTCGCCGGTGCCGACGAGTGCCGCGCGGCCACCACGGGTGACGAGGCTGCGGGCTCGCTCGGCGACGGCGGGCGTCGGGGGGCGGCGCACTCGGGTCGTTCCCACTCTCACCTCCGATTAGGTAACCCTTACCTAAGCAGTCGGAAGTATCGCCTGTCCAGTGGCTGCGCACACAGGGGGGCAACCCCCGTTGATGGGTCGCCGTGACCCGACCGTTAGCGTCTGTCGACGTGATGACCGTGCCCTCGGGTTCCTCAGCCGACCCGTGGCCGATCCGTCCGCTGCTCGCCGCGCTGGTCGACGACACCAGCCTGCTGCAGCCGAGGACCGTCGCACCGGGCGTCGACGCCGTCGTGTCGCGCTATCTCGCCGCCCGCGACGGCCACTACGGAGGCCTCGTCGGACGGCTGGTCTGCCCCGCGTCGCAGCTGCCCGCCGTCGTCACCGAGCTCGCCCGTTCCGCGCCGAGCCGGCCGGCGGAGCTGGCCCTCGTCGTCGACACCGGGCTGGGTGCGGTGCCGAAGGCGCTGTCGACCGTGTTCTCCCGCTCCAGCCTGCTCACCCCGAGCACCGTCGAGTGCGCCGCACCGCCGGACGTCGACGGCATCTGGCTCGAGCGCGTCTCGGAGTTCGTGCCGGACGAGGTGACCCCGGTCGTGGAGCCGCGCCGCCCCGTCGAGGGGGACGCCGACGGCACGCTCGCCTGGCTCGCCGCCGTCCGCAAGGTCGCCGAGCACGGCTGCACCCCGAAGATCCGCCTCGGCGGGCCGCGCGCCTCCGACGTGCCGGAGATCGTGGACGTGCACAAGTTCCTGCTGGCCGGCCTGGAGAGCGGCACCGGCGGGATCTCGGCCCAGGGCATCGACCGGATCGTCCGCGAGGACCCGTCCGCGTCGACGCCCCGCGGCCGCCACGGCCTGCTGAACCTGATCGCCGCCGTCGCGCGGATGACCGGGGTCAGCGCCTCGCCCGACCCGGCCGAGGATGCCCTGGCCTGCACCGACGGCGAGAAGCTGGCCCGGGAGCTCGACGAGCTGCCCGAGGCCGCCGTCGAGCAGGTCCGCACCGTCCTGCCGCGCTGCGGCGTCGACCCGGAGCCGGTCCCGATCGCCGACCTCGTCGCCCTCGGGCTGCTGGACTGATCAGGACGGATCGGATGCGGATCGGATTCCTGGGGCCGCACGCCACGTTCACCGAGCAGGCCCTGCTGACCCTGCCCGAGTCGCGTGGCGCGGAGCTCGTGCCGCTGCCCGGCGCCCCCGCGGTGCTGGCGGCGGTCCGCGACGGCTCCGTCGACGCCGGCTGCGTGCCGATCGAGAACACCGTCGAGGGCGCCGTCCCGCCGGTGCTCGACGGGCTCGTCGCCGACCCGCCGCTGGTGATCGCCCGTGAGGCCCGGATCGCGGTCCGGTTCTGCCTGATGGGCCGCCGCGGCACCACGCATGACGCGATCCGCTCGGTCGCCTCCCACGGCCACGGCATCGCCCAGACCCGCGGCTGGCTCGCCGAGCACCTGCCGGCCGCCGAGGTCCGGGTCAGCTCCTCCACCGCGGAGGCCGCGGCCCAGGCCGCCCGGGGCGAGGTCGACGCCGCCGTCGCCGCCCCGCTCGCCGCCACGCAGCACGGCCTGGAGGTGCTGGCCGACGACATCGCCGACAACGTGGGCGCCGTCACCCGCTTCGTGCTGCTGACCCGCCCCGGCCCGCCGCCGGCGCCGACCGGCTGGGACCGCACCACCCTCGCCGCGACGACGACGAACCGCCCCGGCACCCTGCTCGGCCTGCTCACCGAGATCGCCGTCCGCGGCATCGACCTGACCCGGATCGAGTCCCGCCCGGTGAAGGGCCGCCACGCCGAGTACTGGTTCCACCTCGACTGCTCGGGTCACGTCGCCGACCCGGCGATGGGGGAGGCCCTGGCCGCACTGCACCGTCGCTGCGACCGGCTGATCTACCTCGGGTCGTTCCCGCGATCCGATCCCGCACCGGACGCCCCGGCGGCCGGTGTGGGGAGCCCGGTGGCGGCGCTCGGTGTCGCCACCGCCGACGACTACGCCGCGTCCGAGCGCTGGCTCGCCGCGGTCCGACGGGGAGCCGACACGTGAGCCACCAGACCGACGACGAGCACGACGGCGCGGCCTCCTTCGCGGCCGTCGGCACCGGCACCCGGACCGCGCAGGTCCCGCCGGACGACGGCGCGCTGCGCCTGGTGCTGGTCCGGCACGGCCGTACCCCGTCGAACGTGCGGCACCGCCTCGACACCGCGCTGCCGGGCCCCGGGCTGGACGAGCTGGGTCACGCGCAGGCCGAGGAGGTCGCCGGGCTGCTCGCCGGATGGCCCGTACGGGGCCTGTACGCGTCACGGGCGACCCGGGCGCAGGAGACCGCCACCCCGATCGGCCGCGCGCTCGGACGCGAGGTGGGGCTGCTCCAGGGCCTGCACGAGGTGTTCGTCGGGGACCTCGAGGGCCAGGAGGGCGACGACGCCCGCGCCGCGTTCGACGAGGTCTTCGAGGCCTGGTGGGACGGTGACGTCGACCGCGCGATGCCCGGCGGCGAGTCCGCCCGCGACGTGTGGGACCGGGCGCTGCCCGACCTCGCCGCGGTGACCTCCGGCGTGGCGGAGGGGGCGGTCGTCGTCGTCAGCCACGGGGCGGCGATCCGGATCCTGTCGCTGGCGCTGCTCGGCGGGCACGACGGCTCCGGACCCGGCCACCCCGACGTCACCTACGGCCGCGAGCGCCCGGTCCCCAACACCGGCCGGGTCGTGCTGCGTCGCGACCCCGGCGGCTGGGTCCCGGAGCTGTGGGACGCGATGCCCGGCGGGCGGCGCGCCACCCACCGGTAGGGGTCAGCCCCAGCCGAGCTCGTGCAGCTTCTCCTCGGTGATGCCGAAGTGGTGCGCGATCTCGTGGACGACGGTGATCGCGACCTCGTCGACGACCTGCTCCTCGTCCTCGCAGAAGTCGAGGACGGCGTCGCGGTACACGGTGATCCGGTCCGGCAGCTCGCCCGCGTAGTCCGCGGTGCGCTCGGTCAGCGCGACGCCCTCGTAGAGCCCGAGCAGGTCCGGCTCGTCGGGGTGGCGCGGCTCGACCAGCACGACGACGTTGTCCATCGCCGCGGCGAGCTCGACGGGCACGAGGTCGAGCGCCTCGCCGACCAGCTCGTCGAACCGGTCGGCGGGCATCGCCACCGGCACGTCAGTTGCCCGAGAGCCCGGGCAGGCCGGGCGGGATGTCGAGGTCCGGCTGTCCGGCTCCGCCGTCGGGGCCGGCGGGCTGCTCGCTGTCGGGCTGCTCGACCGGGGCCTGCGAGCCGGGGGCCGGGGTGGCCGACCCGTCGGCCGGGGCACCGTCCGGACCGGCGGGCGCACCGGGCGCGGACGGTGCCGGAGCGGCGGGCTGCCCGGAGACGACCAGGTTCCCCTTCACCGAGCCGGTGATCGAGGCGAAGCCGCTGTTGTCCGGCAGCAGGGTGCCGATGTTGCAGTTGACCTTGCGGCTGCCGGCCTTCCAGGACTCCTCGGAGAGGTTGCCCCAGTAGACGGTGAGGCCCTTGGCGCCGATCACCTGGTCGTTGCCGGCGAACGTGTTCGCGGCGTCGGTGCAGGCGGGCTGGAGGAACTTGTCCTGGTCCTCGATGGCGGGCCAGTCCTTCGTGAACTCGGTACCCAGGTCGACCAGCCCGACGGCCTCGACGGCGTGCGGCCCGGCGCAGTCGGTCGGGTCGCCGACGGTGCGGCCGTCGATGGCGAGGCAGGTGCCCACCGGCTGGACCGCGGACTGGTCCTGCGCCGCGACCTTGCCGGTGATCGGGAACATCTCCCCGCTGCGCGAGGCCATCTGCAGGCCGCAGCGCATGCCCTTGTCGCCGCCGTCCCAGCGTTGCTGCGACGGCTTGAGCGCGCCCACCCGGAACTTCCCGTCCGGGTCGAACTTGCCGTTCAGGTACGTGGTGACCACCGGGGTGCAGCGGTCGGCGACGAGCTTCTGCCAGGCCTCGTCGGCCGGGAACGTCGGCTGGTCGGCCAGTGCGACCCGCCCCACCTGCTCGAACAGGTGCGGCCGGGCGCAGTCGACGGCGGCGGTGTCGGTCGCGTCGGAGCGGGTCCAGTTCAGGCAGGTGCCCGCGGTGTCCGGCGGGGGCGGCAGCGGCGGGGGCTCCTCCACCTTCGGCACCCCGGAGGACGCGAACGAGCCCAGCACCGGCACCTCGGCGCCGAGCAGCGAGTCCACCGACGCGACGGTCAGCATCAGCAGCGCGCCGACGAGGATCCCGACGCCGACCCGGCGGGCCCCGAGGAGCCCGCCCCGCCCCGCGCCAGCCCGTCCGGAGGTCTCCGACGACCGTCGCCGACGGGTCGGGGCCACCGGCGTGGCCGACGGCCGGGACAGCACCGAGGTCGTGCCCTGCCCGGCGTGGACGGCGGTGCGGCCGGTCGCGTCGGGCCGGTCGGAGCCGGCGGGGGAGCGGGAATCCATGACGTCCCCCATCATGCAGCCGGGGTCGGCCCGGCTTCACCCGGCCGGTGCCCCGGCGCGGCGGTCGGTCGGCCGGATGCTGTGAACGTGCAGGTCCGCCCGGTGCGACGGGGTGCCGCGACCACTCGTCCGGGCGGGTGTGAGTGAAACGCAGCCGAATCGTCATCCGGGAACGGCCGGTGGTTGTCGGCCGCTCCCGGTACGGTGCGCGCGGGGGACGAGAGTGACGATGGGGGACCAGCGATGACCGACGGACCGCGCGCCGGCGGCGGCCCGGACGACAGCACGCCGCCCGCCGGTACGCCGAGGGCGACACCGGGCGGCGCGACACCGGAGCCGCAGTCGACGACGCCGACTCCGCAGACCGACGGACCGGCGACGGCGCCGTGGGCGAACACGCCCGCCGAGCAGCCCGCCGAGGCCCCGCGCGGCCGGATCCGGCAGCAGGACGGCAGCACCACGCCCCGCGAGCCCACGCTCGCCGAGAAGCGGGCCCGCGAGCAGAAGCTGCGCGCGGACCGCGAGGCGGTGCGGCTCAAGGAGGCCCGCTCGAAGACCACGAAGCGGGTGCTGATCGGTGCCGGCGCGACCGTCGGCGTCGTCGCCCTGATCGCGGCCGTGTACGCCGGGTCCGGCGGCGGCAGCGAGTCGGTCGAGGCGCGCTGCGTCGACGACCAGGGCGTCGTCGTGCCGGACGAGAACTGCAGCGGCGCCGAGAGGCAGGGCCAGGTCTCCACCGGTGGCGGTGGTTTCGCCTTCGTCCCGATCTTCCTCGGTGGCGGCGGCCGCCAGTACCACTACAACTACGGCGGGACCGGCGGTGTCGGCCAGGTCGCGACCGGTGGCAACGTGACCCCGCCGCCGAGCGGCACCACGGTCCGCAGCGGCACGACCGGCTCGACCATCGGCTCGGCGAACCGCAGCGGCACGATCTCCCGGGGCGGTCTCGGCGTCGGCGGCGGGTCGTCGTCGTCCTCGGGCGGGTCCGGCTCGTCCAGCGGGAGCTGAGGCGTGCGACGCGAACGCGGCACCCCCCGTCCGGACTGGCAGCGCACGGTCGCCGAGCAGGGCCTGGCCTTCGGCACCCCGGGCCGGGACGGCTCGGGCAACGAGCGGCCGTACTGGGACGAGTCGGTGCACTACGTCTTCGAGATGGACGAGGTCCTGTCCCTCGAGGCCGACGTCGAGGTGCTCCAGTCGATGTGCCTGTCGGCGGTCGACCACGTGGTCACCACCGAGCGTTTCCGGGACTTCGCGCTGCCCGAGTGGTGCTGGGAGCAGGTCGCGCAGTCCTGGCGCCGCTCCGACCCGCACCTCTACGGCCGCTTCGACCTCCGCTACGACGGCTCCGGCCCGGCCAAGCTGCTCGAGTACAACGCGGACACCCCCACCTCGCTGCTGGAGGCCTCGATCCTGCAGTGGCACTGGCTGTCCGACGTCCACCCGGGCGACGACCAGTGGAACTCCCTGCACGAGAAGCTCGTCGAACGCTGGGGCGAGATCAAGGGTCTGCTGCCGTCGTCGGAGGTGCACGTCACCTGGTCCGGCGCCGAGTCCACCGGCGAGGACCACATCACCGTCGGCTACCTGCAGGAGACCGCCGCCGAGGCGGGCCTCGACACCGTCGGACTGTCCATCGAGGACATCGGCTGGGACTCCGCACTGGACCGCTTCGTCGACCTCGAGGAAGCTCCGATGTCGACGGTGTTCAAGCTCTACCCGTGGGAGTGGATGCTGTCCGACGAGTTCGGCAAGCACGTCACCCGCAGCCTGCCCGAGACGCTGTGGCTCGAACCGTTGTGGAAGACCCTGCTGTCGAACAAGGCGCTGCTCGCGGTGCTCTGGGAGATGTACCCCGGGCACCCGAACCTGCTGCCCGCCTCGCTCGGCAACCCGGGCATCCTCACCGAGTACGTCCGCAAGCCCCTGCTGGGCCGCGAGGGCGCCAACATCCAGATCGTCGCCCCCGGCTACGAGACCGCCACCGGCGGCGTCTACGGCGACGAGGGCTTCGTCTACCAGATGTTCGACCCGCTGCCCGAGTTCGACGGGTTCCGTCCGTGCCTGGGCGCCTGGCTGGTCGGTGACACCGCCGCCGGACTCGGCATCCGCGAGACCGCCGGCCTGATCACCGACGACGGCGCGGCCTTCGTGCCGCACCGCATCCCCGAGTCCTGACCCTGTTCCTGCACCGGTTCCTGCACACCCCCGCTCCCCGGAGGTACCTCCCGTGATCCTCGCCCAGGCGTTCGACGCCACGTACTGGGGCTTCCTCGGCCGCGGTGTCGGCGCGATCCTGCTCTACGCCGTGATCGGCACCCTGCTCATGCTGGTCGGCTTCTGGGCCATCGACCTCACCACGCCGGGCAAGCTCCCGGCGATGGTCCGCGGCGGCCTGCCGAACGCGGTCACGATCACCTCGGCCGGGATGCTGTCGATGGCGTTCATCATCGTCACCGCGATCTACGGCTCGTACGGCTCGCTGCTGCAGGGCGTCGTGTCGTCGCTGGTGTTCGGCCTGATCGGGATCATCGCCCAGGTCGCCGCGGTGCGGCTGCTGGAGTGGGTGACCGGCATCGACATCGGCGAGGTCATCCAGTCCGACGAGCCGCGGGCGGTGGCGAAGGTCGTCGCGGCCGCGCACGTCGCGCTCGGCCTGATCGTCGCGGTCGCCGTCTTCTAGACCCTCGGTCCCGGCGCCGCTCAGGCCAGGGCGGTCAGCACCTCGACCCTGGCCTGCGGCGTCGGCATCGCGGCGATCTCGGCGCGGACGTCGCGGGCGGCGGCCGCGAGCTCGCCGTCGTGCAGCAGCCTGCGCAGGGTGTCGGCGGTGAACGGGCCGCCCAGCCCCGCGCCGCGGGCGGCGACCAGCTCGGCGTTGTGCCGCCGGTCCCCGGGCCCGGGCAGCGCGAGCTGCGGGACGCCCGCGGCGAGCGCGGCCAGCACGTGCGCGGCGCTGCCGTCGTGCAGCACCGCCGCGCAGGCCGGCAGCAGCTCGTCCAGCGGGACCCGCCCGACGGTGCGCACCCCCGGCCCGTGGTGGCGCAGCAGCCGCGCCGGGGGACGGACGAGCACGAGCTCGCAGTCCGTGCCGTCGGCGTGGACGCCCGGCAGCGCGCGCACCGCGGAGGACTGCAGGTCCCCGCGCACCGGTCCGCCGCCGCGCAGCACCAGCACCCGCGGGCGGACGGAGGGGCCGCTCAGCCAGGCGGGCAGCGAGGACCGGCCCGGGCCGCGGGCCCGTCCCGGCCGCACGGCCAGCGCGTCGCGCGCCCCGACCAGGCTCGACGGGGCGATGGTCAGCGCGATCGCCGGTGGCGGGACCCCGCGCAGCCCGTGCCGCAGCCGGGCACGCTGCAGCGGGCGGGAGTCCAGCAGCGTGCGGACCAGCGCGAACCCGTCGAGCAGGCCGTTCTCGTGCAGCACCGCCGGGACGTCGTGCCGGGCGGCCGCGAGCGCCCCCGCGACCGCCAGGGGCTCGTACACCACGACGTCGGGCCGCCACTGCTCGGCGACGGTCACCAGCGCGTCGGTCAGCTCCTCGTTCACCGGGCCGAACAGCGAGCGCACCCCGGCGTCGCCGCCGCGCCCGGCCAGCTCGGCCCGCGCGACCACCGGGTGCGCGACGAGCGAACGCGCGGCCAGCCTGCCCACGCGCAGGCTGCGCGCGACGTCGATGAACGGCAGCGGGTCCGTCCCGGGGAGCGGGTGCGCGTCGCCGCCGCCGGCGAGCAGCACCTCGTGCCCGGAGTCCCAGAGCGCGTGGGCGAGCGGCAACAGTGGTGTCAGGTGCCCCGACAGCGGGGCCGCCACCACCAGAACGCGCACCGTTCGAGGGTAACCGCCACGCGGTCGTCCGGGGGCGGTCTCCGCGCGGTTCCGTACGCTCTGGGTGTGATCGTCGAGAACGCGCCCCGGCTCGTCGCCACCGACGTCGACGGGACCCTCCTCGACGGCGACGGCGCGGTCACCCCGCGCACCGTCGCCGTGCTGGAGCGGGCGGTCGCCGCCGGCGCCGGCTTCGTGCTGGTCACCGGCCGCCCGCCGCGCTGGATCCCGCCGGTGCTCGCGCGGCTGCCCGAGGGCCTGGTGCGGCTGTGCGTGTGCGCGAACGGCGCGGTGCTCTACGACGCCGCCGACGACGTCGTGCTCGGCGCGCACACCCTGGAGCCCGCCACGATCCGCGAGCTCGCCGGCCTCGCCGCGGAGCTGTTCCCCGGCTGCGGGTTCGGCGTCGAGCGCGTCGGGAACGCCGAGGGCGACGGCGGCGTGCGGGGCGTCGTCGACGAGTTCCTCACCGACCCCGGCTACGTGCACGCCTGGGGCGAGCACGACGGCGGCTCCACCAGCCGCGAGGATCTGCTCGGCCGCCCGGCGACGAAGGTGCTGATCCGCTCCCCGGAGCTGACCAGCGAGCAGATGATGGACGCGCTCGCACCGAAGGCCGGCGGGCTGGCCGACCTGACGTTCTCGCACTCGTCGGGGCTGCTGGAGGCCTCCGCCCCCGGGGTCACCAAGGCGACCGGCCTGGCCGAGGTCGCCCGCCGTCTCGGGGTGACCGCGGCGGACACCGTGGCGTTCGGCGACATGCCCAACGACCGGGAGATGCTGCGCTGGGCCGGGCTCGGCGTCGCGATGGGCAACGCCCACCCGGACCTGGTCGGGCTCGCCGACGAGGTGACGGCACCGCACACCCACGACGGGCTCGCCGAGATCCTGGAGCGCTGGTTCTGAGCGCACCCGGCGCCGTTCACCCGCCCGTCGACGAGCGGTCATGCCCGGTCCCACGGGCCGCCCCGACCCGGCCCACGACCCCGCCCGCGCGTACCATCACCGGCTGTCATCGCCCGCGAGCCGGGTGCCAGCGCCCGCGCCAGGAGGCCCCCACCCGTGGCTGACACGGCAGACACCCTGGACCGTTCCGGTCCGCAACCGCCCGCCGACGTCCCGCCCACCGGCGAGGTCGCCGTGCTGGCGTCCGTGCAGGGCGCTCTCGCGAGCGACACCACCGTGCGGGTCGCCCGCGGGATGTCGCTGTTCGGCGAGCACGCCGCGGGCTGGCTGGCGATCGGCGTCGTGGGTGCCGCGCTGGACCGCCCCCGCCGGCGCGAGTGGCTCGGCTCCGCCGCGGCCGTCGCGTTCGCGCACGGCGCCTCGATCGGGATCAAGCGCGTCGTCCGGCGCCGCCGCCCCGACCACCCCGCGGTCCGGGTCCTGGTGGGCACCCCGAGCCGGCTGAGCTTCCCGTCCTCGCACGCCACGTCCACCACCGCCGCCGCCGTGCTCTACGGCGGCCTGCTGGGCAGGCGCTCCCGCCCGGTGGCCGCGGCGGGTGTGGGCCTGATGGCGCTGTCGCGCCTGGTCCTCGGCGTGCACTACCCGACCGACGTCGCCACCGGCACCGCGCTCGGCGCGGTCGTCGCCGGTACCGCGCGTCGCGTGATCTCACGCAACCCCACCACCGGAGGGTGAGCGCATGACCAGCACCGACCCCACGAAGGTCGACCGCGACGACTCCGAGAAGGAGAAGGTCGCCCAGGCCGCCGACCCGCAGACCCCCGTCGTCCCGGACGCCCCCGACGACGCAGGCGCCCCCGAGGGCCACGAGGCCGACGCGGCCCCGGCCGCCGTCGCCGCCGAGCACGCCCCGCACGTGCCGATGGACCCGTCCGAGCGCACCACCACGATGGTCGCCCGCGGCCTGCTCAAGACGATGCGCCCCCGCCAGTGGGTGAAGAACGTCCTGGTCTTCGCCGCGCCGTTCGTCAGCGGCCAGCTGTTCGACGTGCCGATCCTGATCGACTGCGTGATCGCGTTCGTCGCGTTCTCACTGGCCGCGTCCGGCGTGTACCTGGTCAACGACGCGCTCGACGTCGAGGCCGACCGGGCGCACCCGACCAAGCGCCGCCGCCCGATCGCGTCCGGCATCGTCCCGGTGCCGCTGGCCTTCGTCGCGGCGGGCGTGCTGTTCGCCGGGGCGATCGCGCTGTCGTTCGCGGTGACCTGGCAGCTGATCATCGTGCTCGCCGTCTACGTGGCGGTGCAGCTGTCCTACTGCCTGTGGCTCAAGCACCAGCCGGTGCTCGACATCTGCATCGTCGCCTCCGGCTTCCTGATGCGCTCCATCGCCGGCGGTGTGGCCACCGGCATCCCGCTGTCGCAGTGGTTCCTGCTGGTCACCGGGTTCGGCTCGCTGTTCATGGTCGCCGGCAAGCGCTACGCCGAGATCAACCTCGCCGAGCGCACCGGGGCCAAGATCCGCAAGTCGCTGGAGAACTACACGGCGTCCTACCTGCGCTACATCTGGTCGCTCTCGGCCACCGTCATGATCGTCATGTACGGGCTGTGGGCGTTCGAGATCCGCGAGGACCACAACTCGGTGTGGTCGGTGCTGTCGATCGTGCCGTTCGTGATCGCGGTGCTGCGCTACTCGGTGGACGTCGACCGGGGCACCGGCGGCGAGCCCGAGGAGATCGCGCTCGGTGACCGGGCGCTGCAGGTCCTGGCGCTGGCCTGGATCGCGATGCTCACCCTGGCCGTCTACAGCTGATGTCGCCCACCCGGGCCCGGCCCCCCGCACGGGGACCGGGCCCGAGGTGTGTCGGTGCCCGGTGTCTCAGCGCCCGGTGTGCCAGGCCCAGGTGTGCGCGAGGCCCTCGGCGAGCGGGGTCGGCGCGGGCAGACCGAGCGCGGCGATCCCGCGCGACGGGTCGAGGCAGCTGCGGCGCAGCTCCCCGGCCCGGGCCGGGAGGAACTCCGGCGCGAACGCCTCCGGGGCGAGCCCGGCGATCTCCCCGATCGTCGCGGCCAGCTCGACGACCGTGGACTCGGTGCCGGTGCCGACGTTGAACACCTCGCCGGCCAGCTCCCCGGCCGCGAGCCGGTCGGCGGAGGCGAGCGCCGCCCGGGCGACGTCGCCGACGTAGAGGAAGTCGCGGGTCTGGCCGCCGTCGCCGAACACGGTCGGCCGCAGCCCGGTGCGGGCCCGGTCGCAGAACAGCGAGACGACCCCGGCCCCGCCCGCCGGGTGCTGGCGCGGCCCGTAGACGTTCGCGAAGCGCAGCACCAGCGCCGGGAGGCCGTGCGCCCGCACGAAGAACCGGGTGTAGCGCTCCGCGGCGAGCTTGCTCATCCCGTACGGCGACTCCGGCTCGGCCGGCTCCGCCTCGGTCGTCGGCAGGGGGGCGCCGTCGCCGTAGATGGCGCCGCCGGTGGAACAGACGACGACCGCGCCCGCGCCCGCGTCCCGGGCCGCCTGCAGCACGCTCAGCGTGCCGAGGACGTTGACCGAGGCGTCGTGCACCGGATCCTCCATCGAGCGGCGTACGTCGATCTGGGCGGCCAGGTGGAACACCGCGTCCGGGCGGTACTCCGCGGCCAGCGCGGTGAGCGCGGCGGTGTCGCGGATGTCGAGCTCGGCCACCGTGACACCCGGGGCGAGGTTGTCCCGGGTCCCGGCGGAGAGGTCGTCGACGACGAGGACGTCGTCGCCGCGGGTGAGCAGGGACTCGACCAGGGTGGAGCCGATGAAGCCGGCTCCGCCGGTGACGAGCGCGCGCATACCTGCCTTCCTCCGGGGCGGACGGTGTGTGCACCCGGCTGCGCGCACACGGTAACCGCGGGTGCCCGGGGCGCCTCAGCCGGTGGAGCGGGCGGGGCCCGCGTCGCAGGCGGTGATCCGGTAGAGCGTGCTGCCGCCCCCGGAGAGGACGGGCTCGAACCCGGGGGCACGGCCCAGGTCGGTCAAGCCGGGGAAACTCTGGGAACGACGGTCCCAGGGCCAGTACGACACGGGACCGTCGATCGCGTATCCGAGGCCGGTCGAACGGACGGCCGCGCAGACGGACGGGTCGCCGGCCGCGTCACGAAGCCGCTGCTGGATGAGCTTCTGGTCCGGGGTCCAGTTCCCGGACATGTGCGGGAACATCGTCTCCCGGCCGGTGAGCGGGTAGATGAGTGCGTTACCGGTCCACGGGTTGGCTGCGACCACGGTGCCCGGCGGCACGGTGTGTCCGGCGGTCTCGAGGAACTCCTCCTGGCCGGGCTGGAGCATCCAGGTGGCTTCGCGCTGGTAGGTACCTGCCACCACGAAGGCGTGCACGCCGACTCGGAAACCGTCGGACGCGACGACGAGGGCGGCCGCGGCCACGGCGACCGCCGCGGTCGTGATCGTGCGCAGATCGGCCGTCGCCGGAAGCCGATCGGATCGGTGGGCCCACGCGTCGACGAGCCACGCGACCATCCCAGTCACGCCGATCGCGGCGAGGGGGACCCCGGTGATGGGGATCATGGCCGCGAGACGGTACGAGTCGTTGTACCAAGCCCCGGTCAGTGCGGTCACCACGTCGCCCTCGCGCGCGATGGCCAGGACATAGAGGAACGCCGAGATCAGGTGGGCGGGCACGAGCCAGGCCGTCCGGGCCTGTCGGAGTGCGAATACCGCGCCGATCAGGACGAGTACCGAGATGACGTACAGCGGCGGACGCCCGTTCGTCCCGTTCCACAGGACTCCGACCAACGCCTCGTGAGCCCCCATGGAGGCGGGCCAGTCGAAGGAGCGCACGCTGGCGAGGAACGGGGACCATGCGAGGAACCAGAGGACTCCGGCCGTGATGACGAGAGCCCCGGCAGGACCCGCCGCCGCCCGCACGTAGCGCCGATCCCGCGCCATGCGGACTGCGGAGCCGGTCGCGGCCACGGCGATCGGGGCCAGGCTGAGCACCAGCAGGCTGACCACGGCGTTGGGGTGGGCCAGCGCCAGTGCTGGAGCGGACGCCAGTCCCAGTAGCAGGGACGACCAGCGATCCAGCGCACCGCTCGTCCAGGACGTCGCGAAACCGACGACGGCGGTCAGCGCGGCCGGTACGAGTGCCAGCCCCAGCAGATTGGGCCAGAGCACCCCCCAGGTCATCATCAGCCACGGCATGGCGGTGAAGGCGGTTGCGAGGATCGGCGCCACCAGGAGCACGTCTGCGCGCGGGCCGGCGATCTGGCGTGCGAGCAGAGCGCAGCAGAGCGGCCACACGACAGCCGCCGCGGCGAAGGCCATCAGATTGGATGCGACCGGGATCGTGACGCCGGCGGTCAGGACGACGAGCGCCACGAGATCGTGCCAGGCGGCCGGGTAACCGGTCGGTCGGCCGGGGTTGGTGATCTCACCGAGGGTCAGGGACGACCCGTCACCGGTTCCGAGTACATGGGCGACCGCGCTGTAGTGGTGCACGGCGTCGTAGGTCGGCGATATGGCGTCGACTCGGCCGAAGGCCAGCACGACGGTCAACCATCCGATGGACACCGCGACGAGCAGGCCGGCGAGCAGGGCCGGCCGTGCCATCGGACCGTCCGGACCTCGACGGAGGAACCGTTCCCGCCACGTCCCACGCGGGACGTCGTCGTCGGTAGTGGTGGTGCGGCGTCGTGCCACGGCACGGATCGCGAACAGCACGGCGGCGCAGAGTGCAGTCGCGCCGACGACAGGAACCGGCCCCCACGGCACACCGAGCCGACCGACCACGACCGCGGTCGTTGCAACGAGTGCGACCGAGACGACCGGGGCGCCGCCCCAACAGGCTGCCCCCCGCCATCCCAGGACGCGGAGGAGCACGACCCCCGGAACCAGGCACCACAACACCGCAACCACCGCGGCGGGTACGGCCGCGAGCCAGCTCATGACCGAGTTCCCGGGGTGGCTCGGGCTACGCTCCGAGCGCCATCGCTGCACAGCCGCATCCGGCGCACCCTACGAGCGTCGTGCCGCAGGCCGTGACGCGCGGCCGACGTGTCACCGTCTGCGACCGATTCGTGACCCGCGCGGATCGTCGCTCAGCTCCCGGTGGAGCGGGCCGTCCCCACCTCGTCGGCGGCGGGCTCGGTGGCGGCGGGCCGGTGGCCGTTCGTCGTCGCCTGCTGCTCGAGCGCGGTCAGCCGCTGCTCCAGGTCGTTCTCCCGCCGGGTCAGCTCCGCGTCCCGGACGGCGATCTGGCGGGCCAGGTTCGTCAGGTGCTGGCTGATCTCGCGGTCCCGCAGGTAGGTGTTCAGCATGCCGAACACGAACGCGACGACGAGCAGGTAGACCAGCAGGTCGGTGCCGCGGCCGATGCCCACCGCCCGGGCCAGGTAGGTGAGGTCGTCGGGGCGCAGGACCGCGTAGATGTTCAGCACGATGAACGCGCCGAAGGCGATCCGCTTGCTCGCCCGCACGCCGACGCTCTGGCCGCTGCGCACGAAGTAGACGAGCGCGCCGACCGCGGCGGCCAGGAGCAGGATCTGCAGGATCACGGTGTTCGCCTCCTGGGTCATCGCTGCCGTACCGACAGGTCGAACAGGATGTTCACCCCGTTGAACAGCGACTGGCCCTTGGATCGTGAGTACTCGGTGTAGCGGATCGTGACCGGGACCTCGCGGATCCGCCACGACGACCGGGCCAGCGACGCGACGATCTCCGACGCGTGCGCCATCCCGTTCATGGTGATCCGCAGGTCCTCCGCGACCGCCCTGTTCATGGCCCGCAGCCCGTTGTGGGCGTCGGTGAGCTTGAGCTTGCGGCTGGCCGGGGACAGCGCCGCGACGGTGCGCAGCACCAGCCGCTTGAGCGGCGGGACCGGTTCGGTCGACTCCAGGAAGCGCGACCCGAGGACGACGTCGGCCTCGCCGCTGCGCAGGATCGCGGCCATCCGGACGGCGTCGGCGACGTCGTGCTGGCCGTCGGCGTCGAAGGTGACGATCCGCTCGGCGCCGCAACGGAGCGCGTAGTCGATCCCGGTCTGCAGCGACGCGCCCTGCCCGAGGTTGATCGGATGCCGCACCAGGTGCGCCTCGGTACCGGCGATGCGTTCGGCGGAGGAGTCCCGGCTGCCGTCGTCGACGCACACGACGTTCGGGAAGCTCGTGCGGATCTCCGCGACGACGTCGGCGATGACGGTGTCCTCGTTGTACACGGGGACCACCACCCAGGTGCCGGTGTCGGCGACCACGTCCCACTCCCTCGTCACTGACCGGCGGCCGTCCACCGCCGCACCGCAGAGGCTATCGGTCCGGGGACCAGGGCCGTTCGACGGTGGGTCACGATCGACGCGAAGGTGATGTTCCGTACCGTTCGTGACATGGACCCGAGAACGCTGCTCGAGTTGATGCTGGCCGATCTGGACAGCGCGCCGGAGCTGTACCGGCCGACGGACTTCTGACGGACCGGTCTGGAGAAGGTGATCGCCGACCTGCGGGAACGCGGGTTCGCGGAGTTCCGCAGGCACCCCTCGGCCACCTACTTCTACGCCCCGCAGTACGCGCCGGTGTCCCGTCCGGCGGCCGCTCTGTCGCGGGCGTTCGGTCTGGTGGGCGGCCCCGGGACGCTGCTGCGCGAGCGGATCGACCAGGTGCCCGTCGCCCGGGCCCACCACACCACGGTGACCGCGCTCGATCCCGCCGACCGGTCGCCGTCGCTCGCCGGGTTCAGCGAGTCGGCCGCCGGCGCCCCGGCCGAGCAGCTGGTGTTCGACGGCCGCCGGTTCAGCCGGTCGTCGCTGAACTACCTGCGCGGGCTGGTCATGCTCAAGCGCGCCGTACCGGACCTCGACGTCTCGACCGTCCTGGAGATCGGCGGCGGGTTCGGCACGCTCGGCGAGATCCTGCTGTCGGGCAACCCCGGTCTGCGCTACATCGACGTCGACATCCCGCCGGTCGCCGCCGTCGCCACGCACTACCTGCGCGAGGCGCTCGGACCGGAGAAGGTCCTGGACTACGCGGCCACCCGCGAGCGCGAGAAGATCGTGATCGACGAGCTGGAGCAGCCGGCGACGGTGCTCTGCTCCTGGCAGCTGCCCCGGCTCACCGGGACCGTCGACCTGTTCGCCAACTTCATCTCCTTCCAGGAGATGGAGCCCGACGTCGTCGCGAACTACGCGAGCCTGGTCACCGACCTGGGCGCCCGCTGGCTGCTGCTGCGCAACTCCCCGACCGGCAAGCGAGGAGTCCGCGAGCCCATGCTGCGCCACCGCTACCTGGAGATGTTCGACCGGTTCGAGGTCGTCGACTCCGACGCCGGGCTCTACGGTCAGGACTCCGAGGGCACGGTGTCCGAGGTGATGGTGCTGGCGCGGCGCTCGTAGGGTGGCGCGCATGCGCACCCCGGACCCGATCGAGATCGGCGGCCACCGCGTGGGCCCCGGCGAGCGACCGTTCGTCATCGCCGAGGTCTCCGGCAACCACAACGGCTCGCTGGAGCGGGCGCTGGAGATCGTCGACGCGATCGCCGGCACCGGGGCGCAGGCGGTGAAGTTCCAGACCTACCGCGCCGACACGATCACCATCGACGCCGACGGCCCGGCGTTCCGGATCCGCGACGACCACGGTCTGTGGGGGGGCCGGAACCTGTACCAGCTCTACGAGCAGGCGCACACGCCGTGGGAGTGGCACGAGCCGCTGTTCGCCCGGGCGCGTGAGCACGGGCTCGTGCCGTTCTCCTCGCCGTTCGACCCGACGGCGATCGAGCTGCTGGAGTCCCTCGACGCGCCGGCGTACAAGGTGGCCTCGGCCGAGCTGGTCGACCTGCCGCTGATCCGGGCGATGGCCGCGACCGGCAAGCCAATGGTGATCTCCACCGGGATGGCGACGCTGGCCGAGATCGACGCCGCCGTCGCCGCCGCCCGGGAGGGCGGTGCGACGCAGATCGTGCTGCTGGCCTGCACCGCCTCGTACCCGGCGGACCCGGTCGACGCGAACCTGCAGACGATCCCTGCGCTGCGCGAGGCGTTCGGCGTCCCGATCGGGCTGTCCGACCACACCCCGGGCATCGGGGTGCCGGTCGCCGCGGTGGCGCTCGGTGCGGTCGCGATCGAGAAGCACGTGACGCTGCAGCGCGCCGACGGCGGCGTCGACTCCGACTTCTCCCTGGAGCCCGCCGAGCTGGCGTCGCTGGTCACCGAGACCGACGTGGCACGACGCGCGATGGGCCCCGCCCGGTTCGGCCCGCGCGAGTCCGAGCGCGACACCCTCGCGCTGCGCCGCTCGCTGTGGGTGGTCGCCGACGTCGCCGCGGGCGAGGAGGTGACCGCGGACAACGTGCGGTCGATCCGCCCGGCGGGCGGACTGCACACCGACACGATCGGCACCGTCCTGGGCCGGACCTTCACCCGCGACGTCGCCCGCGGCACCCCGCTGACCTGGGACCTGATCTGAGCGACCCGCTCAGTGCAGGGTGCCCAGTGCCGCCTTGGTGAAGGGCACCAGCTCGGACTCGCGACCGTCGAGGACCTTGCGGCCCCACTCGGGGTCGGCGAGCAGCGCACGGCCGACGGCGACGAGGTCGAACTCGTCGTCCTCCAGCCGGTCGAGGAGCTTCTCGACGCCGCTGACCCCGGCGTGCGCGTCGCCGCCGGAGAACATCTCCGGGGCGAAGACCTGGTCCAGGCCGACCGAGCCGACGGTGATCGTCGGCAGGCCGGTGACCTTGCGCGTCCACCCGGCGATGTTCAGCTCGGCGTCGGCCTCGGGGAACTCCGGCTCCCAGTAGCGGCGCCCGGACGCGTGGAACGCGGTCACCCCGGCGTCGGCGAGCGGGGTCAGCACGTCGGCCAGCTCGTCGGGGGTCCGGGCGAGCTGCGCGTCGTAGGCGCCGGCCTTCCACTGGGAGAACCGGAACACGACCGGGAAGTCGGGGGCGACGCGCTCGCGGACGGCGGCGACGATCTCGGCCGCGAAGCGGGCCCGCTCGGCTGCGCCGCCGGCGTAGCCGTCGGTGCGGCGGTTGGTCCGCTCCCACAGGAACTCGTCGATCAGGTAGCCGTGCGCGCCGTGCAGCTCGACACCGTCGAAACCGATCCGCTCGGCCTGCGCCGCGGCTTCGGCGAACGCGCCGATGATCCGGTCGATCCCGGCGAGGTCCAGTGCGGTGCCGGCGCCCTCGGTGCCGTCGAGCGCGATGCCGGACGGGCCGACCGACGGCGCCTCGGGGAACGGCGGCTTCCCGGCCTCGCGGGTGATCCCGACGTGCCAGATCTGCGGCATGATCCGGCCACCCGCCCCGTGCACCGCCTCGACGACGTCCGCCCACCCGGCCAGCGACGCCTCGCCGTGGAAGCGGGGGACGGCGGCGACGTCGCCCGCGGAGGGGTCGTCGATGTAGGTGCCCTCGGTGATGATCAGGCCGGTGCCCGCGGCGGCGCGCCGCGCGTAGTAGGCGGCCACGTCGGCGCCGGGGACGCCGCCGGGGGAGAAGGCCCGGGTCATCCGGGCCATGACGATGCGGTTGGGCAGCTCCGCGGAGCCGAGGGTGTACGGGCGGCCGAGAAGCCGTGCGGCGCGGGTGGACACGGGGCACTCCTGTGGGGTGGGCCGTCCAGGCACGTCGGCGGGTCCGGGCGGAGACGTCAAATGGTTCTGATCAAAGATACATATGACAGCACGAAGTGCAACAGTGACCACCACCTTTTCGGTGCGACGGGTACGCTGACGGCCCGGGACGGGAGGTGAGGTCGTGCTGGACATCCGGTTCTCCAGTGCCCTGCAGGCGATGCTGTACCTCGCCGCCGCGGCCGAGGGCGACAGCCCGACGGTCAGCTCCGGACGGCTCGCCGAGGCACTCGGGACGAACGCCAGCGTGGTGCGCAAGCTGCTGGTGCCGCTCGGGGTGCACGGCCTCGTCGAGTCCAGCAGGGGGCGCAGCGGGGGTGCCCGGCTCGCCCGGCCGGCCGGGGAGATCACCCTGGCCGAGATCTACCGCTGCGCGGTGGGGGAGAAGCCGCTCTGGGCGTGCCGCCCGGAGAGCGAGCACGTCTGCCCGGTGACGACGAACGCCGCGGAGTACTTCGCCCGGCTGACCGCCGAGGTGGAGGGGGCGGTGCTGCAGTCGCTGGGGTACCGGACCCTCGACGACGCGCTGCGCGAGATGCGGGGCCTGGACCGCGCGGCGCCCTAGCCGTCGAGGAACTCCCTGACCAGCGCGTTCACCTCGTCCGGGGACTCCCGGTTGGACCAGTGCCCCCGGCCGGGCAGCACCACGAACCGGGCGCCCGGGACGGCCGCGGCGGCCGCGCGGGTCGTCGCGACGGGGACGCCCGCGTCCCGGTCGCCCTGCACGAACAGGGCGGGGCAGCGGATCTCCGGGAGCCGGGGGCGCAGGTCGACCCGCATCCTGCGGAACCCGATCGAGTCGTTCTGCCAGTCGGAGCTGCCCGCGTTCCCGGCCCGTGCCTCGCCCAGGATCTGATCGACGATCCCGTCGAGGTCGGCCACGCGGCCCGCATCGCCGAAGAGCGCGCGCCGGGTGAACGCGGTGACCGCCGACCGGCTCCGGAACACCAGGTTCGGCAGGGTCCGCGAGAGCAGCGGCACCCGCGCGGTCAGCCACAACAGCTGGTGCAGCCCCGGCGGGAAGCTCAGTGTCCCGGCCGGTGCGAGCGCCACCACGCGCTCCACCCGCTCCGGGTGCTCGATCGCGGTGGCCAGTGCGAGGGCGCCGCCCTGGGAGAGCCCGACGACCGCAGCACGCTCGACGCCGAGGTCGTCCAGCACGTCGACGACCGTCCGGAGCAGCACGTCGTGGCCGGCCCGGCCCCGCCACGGCCGGCTGCGCCCCTGCTTCGGCCAGTCGGGGGCGATGACGCGGTGGTCGCGGGCGAGGTCGGGGATCAGGTGGTGCCAGCTGAGCAGCGCGTTGTCGAGGCCGGCCCCGGACAGCAGCAGCACCGGGGGGCCGGACTCGCCCGCGAGGTGGACGTGCAGGTCGCCCTCGGGGCGGGGGATCACATGGTCGCGCAGTGCGGTCATCGGGTCCTCCCGGTCAGCGGGTCGCGTCGACGACGAAGCTCCGTCCGAGCCCGAGCAGGACCCGGTCCGCGGTGAGCAGCTGCATGCCGTCCTGGTCCGCCTGAGCGATGATGAGCCGGTCGAACGGGTCGTGGCGGACGAGCTCGGGGAAGGCACGCAGGCCCTCGGTGTGGGCGGCCGTCACGTCCAGGACGACCAGCCCCTGCTCCTCCAGCAGCTCCGGGAGCCCGGCCGGGACGTCGAGCTTCCCCAGCATGGCCTTGATGGTGAGTTCCCAGACCGATGCCGCCGAGACGTGGACCGCGGTCGCGGTCCCGACGATCTCGCGGGCCTTCGGGCCGAGCCGTTCGCTGTCGGTGAGGACCCACAGCAGGGCCTGGCTATCGAGGAGCAGCATCGTCGCCGTAGAACATGGCCTGGATGTCCTGGTCGACGCCCTCGAAGTCGGCGTCGTCGTAGCGGACGCGGTCGCGGAGCCCGCCCAGGCGCACGGTCCGGCGCCGGTGCGGCACCAGGTCCGCCACGGGAGTGCCGGCGCGGGAGATGACGATGTGTTCGCCCGCCGCGACGCGCTCCAGCAGTCGGGACAGGTGGGTCTTGGCCTCGTGGATGTTGAACTCGGCGGTCACGGTGCCTCCGTCCGTCGGACCTGGTCCAGCTTAGTCCATCTTTCGTGGTCCGGGTCGGTCATCGGGTTCGTCGTCGCCCCACCCGCGCGCGGCCAGTGCCTCCCCGAGCGCGTCCGCGTGCCGCAGCGTCCGCACCAGGAACGGCACCGCGAACGCCGTCGGGGAGCGGTCCGCCCCGCGCGCCTTCGCCGCGGCCCGGACCTGCCCCGCGATGCCGGACAGTGTCCCGATCGACTGCACCGTCAGCCCGACGAGAAGGCCGAGGCGCTCGGGTGCGAGGCCGAACCGGCGCAGCGGGCCGAGCCCCCGCTCCACGGCGCCGACCAGGTCGTCCACCCGGGTGGTGAGGGTGAACAGGGTCGCCGCGCCCATCGCGGCGACCAGCCGGAGCACGATCACCAGCGTCCGTTCCGGCCCGAGCAGCCACCACTGGACCGCCCCGAGCAGCACGGCCAGCAGCACCAGCGTGCGCAGCACCGGCCGGACCCGGTGCCACGGGATCCGGGCGACCAGGTAGCCGGCGGCGACGGCCAGGCACAGCCCGCCGAGCACCCGCGGGTCCTCGGTGAGCACCGCCCCGACCGCGAGGGCCAGCACCACGAGCAGCGACGGCCCGGCGGGCGCCCGGTGCAGCAGGCTGTCACCGGGCGCGTAGAGCCCCAGCGGGGTCACGAGCCGCAGAGCCTGCGGTAGTACGCGACGGCCGGACCGGGCTCGTCGTCGGCGACGACCCGCCCGCCGTCGAGGACGACGACGCGGTCGAAGCCCGTCAGCAGGTCCAGGTCGTGCGTGGCGAGCAGGACCTGCTGGCGCAGCCCGGCGAGCCGGTCGGCGAAGGCGCGCTTGTTGCGCAGGTCGAGCAGGGTGGTCGGCTCGTCGCAGACCAGCACGTCCGGATCCAGCACGAGCACCGCGGCCAGCGCGAGCAGCTGCTTCTGCCCACCGGAGAGCTGGTGCGCGGGGTGCTCGACGTGGTCGCCCAGCCCGAACCCGGCGAGCGTCTCCGCGGCGAGCCGGGCGCGCTCCGCCCGGTCGCGCACGTTCCGGCGCAGCGAGAACGCGACGTCCTCACCCGCGGTCGGCATGACGATCTGGGAGTCCGGGTCGCTGAAGACGAACCCGACCCGGCGGCGGACGGCGGCACCGTCGCGGGCGGGGTCGCGGCCGTCGACGCGGACGGTGCCCGAGCTCGGTGCGACGAGCCCGTTCACGGTCCGGGCCAGCGTGGACTTGCCGGAGCCGTTCGCGCCGACCAGCGCGACCCGGGGCTCGGCGAGGGTGAGGGTGACGCCGTCGAGGACGGTGCGCTCGCCGTAGCGGTGCCCGACCGCCTCGAACTCGATCACCGGACCACCCGCCAGCTCGTCGCGACGCCGAGGCCGCCGCCGGAGGACAGCGCCGCGATCCCGGTCTCGCCGCGGCCCTGTACGACGAGCCGGTGGAACAGCCGCACGACCAGCACCGCGCCGGAGGCGCCCCAGGGGTGGCCGAGCGCGATCGCGCCGCCGTCCGGGCTCACCCGGTGCCCGTCGATCCCGGCCGCGTCGAGGCAGGCCAGCGCCTGTCCGGCGAACGCCTCGGTGAACTCGACGGCGTCCGGGGACCGCGGCCGGTCGCGGAGCGCGGCGAGGGCGGGGACGGCGCCGAGCCCGAGGTCGGCCGGGGGCAGCCCCGGGTGGCGGCCGAGACCAGCGCGAGGCCGGGCACGCCCAGCTCCCGGCGGCGCCACTCCGGCACCAGCGCGACGGCGGCGGCCCCGTCGTTCACCCCGCAGGAGTTCGCGGCGGTGTGCACGCCGCCGGGGGTGAACGCGGGCCGGAACCGGGCGAGCCGCTCGGGGGTGAAGCGGTCGCGGGGACGCTCGTCGGTGAGCACGGCACCGACCGGGACCAGCTCGTCGTCGAAGCGGCCGGAGCGCTGCGCGTCGACGGCGCGGGCGTGGCTGCGGGCGGCGAACGCGTCGAGCCGCCGGCGGGAGAGGCCCGCCCGGGCGGCGACGTCGTCGGCGGCGGGCCCCATGTCCGGGTCCGGGTCGCCGGTCGGGGCGAACGGCGCGCGGGTGTAGACGGTGCCGTCGGCCCAGGTCCGCGTAGGTGCGGTCGACGGCGACTCGGCGCCCCCGGCGAGGTAGCCGGCGCCGTCCCCGGCGCGGATGCCCGCGGCGGCGGTGAGGATCGCGGCCAGTCCGCTCGCGCACTGCCGGTCCACGGTCATGCCGGACACGTCGTCGCCGAGCCCGGCGGCGAGCGCCGCGACCCGGGCCGGGTTGCCGCCGGGGCCGAAGACGTTGCCGAGCAGCACGTCGTCGACCGGGCCGCCGAGGGTCCCGGCCAGCGCCGCGAGGACGGGCGCGGCGAGCGCGTCGACGGTCACCGCGCGCAGCGCGCCGCCCGCGGTGCCGATCGGGGTGCGCCGCGCGGCGACGACGACCGGGGTGTCGGCCGTGGTGCCGCCGCCGGGGCCGGTCACTCGGGCCCTCCGAGCGGGACGGCGTCGAGGGTCCCGTCGCGCAGTGCGGCGTCGACGGCGGCGCGGGCGGGTTTGCCCGAGCCCAGCCGCGGCAACGCGCGGGTGACCAGCCAGCGGCGCGGGCGCTTCGCCGGGGACAGTCCGGCCCGCGCCGCGGCGCGCAGCGCCCGCCGGTCCGGGACGCCGTCGCGGGCCTCGACGACCGCCGTGACCACCATCCCCAGCGACGCGTGCGGGGTCCCGGCGACGACGACGTCCCCGACGCCCGCGACGCCGCGCAGCACCTGCTCGACCTCCTCGGCGGCGACCAGCGTGCCGCCGGAGGAGATGGTGGTGGCGGCGCGGCCGAGGACGGTCAGACCGCCGTCGTCGGTGAGCTCGGCGCGGTCGCCGACGGTCGTCGGACCGGGGCCGGCCGGGACGAGTGCGCCACGGGTGAACCGGCCGTGCACCGACTGCGGGCTGTCCACCCACAGCACGTCGTCGCGCACGGTGAGGTGCACGTCCTCGACCGGGCGCAGCGGGCCGTCGTCGCGGCGGGTGGCGATCAGCGAGTGCTCGGCCGAGCCGTAGTACTCGAGCAGCGTGGTGCCGGGCAGCAGCCGCGCGACCCGCTCCCGCATCCCCGGCGCGACGTGCGCGCCACCGCACACCACGACCCGTGGCGCGGGGCCGCCCGGGCGGCGCTCGCGCTCGTCGAGCAGGGCGCTGAGCTGGGCGGGGACGAGATGGACCGAGCCGCCGTCGGGCAGGTCGGTCGGGTCGAGCCGGCCGCGGGTGACCAGGCCCAGACCGTGGTGCAGCGCGTGCAGCGCCCCGAACAGGTACAGCGTCGAGGACGGCGGCCCCGGCACGAGGACCGGTCCGGGCAGCGCACCGAGGATGTCGAACCCGATCCGCCAGGAGCGCCGGTCACGGGCCAGCACGGTGGGGACACCGGTGCTGCCCGAGGTCGTCGGGAGCAGGAACAGCCCGGGCGTCCGCGCTCCGCCGTCGGCGGTCGCGGCCCGGCCGTCGGTGCCGACGACGTGGTGCGGCGCGGCGTCGGCGAGCACCGCGTCGCGTTCGCGGCCGGTCCAGCCGGCGTCGGCCAGCAGCGACGCCGCGCCCAGCCGGTCCGCGGCGAGCAGGTAGGGCAGCACCGCCCAGCGGGCCCGGGTGGGGGTGTCGAGCACGACGCGTTCCCCGGCCCGCACCCCGAGCCGGGCGAGGCGCTCCCCGGCCGCGGCGACGGCGTCGGCGAGCCCGCGCGGGAGCCAGGGGGCGGGGACGACGGGCGCGGCCGCGTCGTCGGCGGTCTCGCGTTCCGCCCCGCTCACCGGACCCGGGGCTCGGACGACGCGGAGCGGACCGGCAGCAGGTCCGGCAGGGCCCGGTGCACCAGCGACGCGATGAGCGCGGCCAGCACGATCTTGATCAGGTCACCGGGCACGAAGACCAGGGACTGCACGATCCCGCCGGTGACGTCGCCGATGTAGACGCCCAGCCACGGCATGCCGATCACGTAGTCGGCGAGCAGCCCGGCCAGGCAGGCGAGCAGCAGCACGGGCAGCGACCGCGACCGGAACCGCGCCACGACCAGGCCCGCGACCAGCGCGGACAGCAGCCAGCCGACGAGGAAGCCGCCGCTGGGACCGAAGAACGCGGCGCCGTTGCGGCCACCGGACAGCAGCGGCAGCCCGACCGCGGTGAGGACCAGCAGCAGTGCGACCGAGGCCGTGCCGAGCCGCCACCCGAGGATCACACCGGCCAGGATCGGGCCGACGTTCTGCAGGACGATCGGGACGCCGGCCACCCCGGCGAAGCCGGGGAACAACCCGAGGACGGCGATGAACGCGGCGAACACGACCACGCGGGCGAGGTCGGCCGCGGGGAGCGCGGGACGGGATCCGGACACGCGCGAAGGGTAGGTCACAGCGGCGTGCCGGAGGTGTGCCGTGCGGGTTGCGTCACGGCACCCGAACGGTCACACCACGCGGTGCAGGGTCCGGAAGCCGTCCGCGTCGGGGCCGGCGCCGTCGGCGTAGCCCGCCCGGGCGAACAGCCGGGCCGAGGCGTCGTTCCCGCTGTGCACGACGGCGGTCACCGCGGTCCCGGCGCCGGCCCGGGCCCGCAGCGCGTCCTCCCCGGCCCGCAGCAGCGGCCCGGCCAGCCCCTCGCCGCGGCGCTCCGGGGCGACGGTGATCGAGACCTCCCAGCCGCTGTCGTCGCGGTCCCAGCGGACGGTGCCGACCGGGCCGCGGACGTCGTCGACGACGAGGAGCAGCCGGTCGTCGCGGTCCAGCGAGTCGGTGAGCCAGCGGCGGTGGGTGGCGAGGTCGACCTCGTCGTTGTGGCTGCGCGACCAGCGGCGGGTGTCGGGGTCGTTGCGCCAGGCCAGAAGCAGTTCGGCATCGGCAACGGTGCCGGGGCGTACCTCCAGCCCCGCCAATCTCCGAGAGGCGGGATCACACACGGGGACAGAACTCCAGGGTCGCTCCGCCGGCGACGGACGTGAACGACCGGGAGCAGTCGAACATCGTGGTCAGCTGCCGCCGTAGAGCCGGTTCGAGGCGGTCGAGGTCGGCCCATGCGCGATCCATCACCAGGTATCGCGCCGCTGAGTCCGCCTCGTAGCAGGACAGGTTGTCTGCGTAGCTGCCCAGGCTACGTATCCGAGAGTCGTAGGTGCTGCGGGAAACGAAGACTGGTGACGGGTATCGGCACGGTGTCGGACTGCCGAGCAGGTAGGCCTTCGAACCGTACGCCAGGTACAGGACCGGGGTCTGCGTGCCGATCCTCTGGCGGACTTGGTCGTACTCCGCGTGCGCGTTCCGCTGGGAGTCGAGCAAGCCCGCGTTGGTGTACTGGTCATCGAAACCGTCGAAGGCATATGCCGCGGCGGGTAGCCCGGCCGGGAGCAGGCAGGCCGCGAGCGCCGTCGTCGCTGCTGCAAGAAGGACCGTGCCAGGGGTTCGCCGCGCGGCCCATCTGCGTTCCGCCAGTGCGCCGAAGACGGTGCACAGGCTCAGTACTACGAACGCCGCTACGACTGGTCCGAAGACCTCACGCCGCCATCCGAGGTCCTGTGCCAGCAGCACTGCGCTGAGCAGACCGGCGATGAGCGGAGCGACTATCAGAACGGCGCGGGCACGGGTCGACGCCAGACAGACGGCTCGTGCCCACACACCCGCGGCGAGCACCGGCAGACCGACGAAGTGGTAGGCGTACCACTGGCCCTGGCCGACGCCTGACGCAAGAGACAGTCCCACTGCGAGTACCGAGATCACAGCCCCTGTGGCCAGCTCCGGTTGTGGAAGACGATCACCACGAACGCGGCGGGAAGTGCGACGAGGACGGGCGAGACGATGACCACGTTGGCGAGGACCCGGGCGAGTTCAGTCGCCTCGTGGGTGCCGAATCCGGTCTGCAGGGGCGAGGTGAAGTTGGCACGGACCGAGTCGCGCAGCCAGAGGATCTCCAGCGGGTCCACCCAAGAGGTACCGACGATCCATGCCAGGGTGGCGGCGCTGGCGACAACCGAGGCGAGGACTGCCCTCCGGAGGGTGAACAGGGCGACCAGTCCGACTGCTAGCACCGCCCACGGTGCCGTGGCGACTTTGACTGCCAGGACGCTCCACAGCAGCAACCCGCCGATCAGCCCGCCGACCCATCCTCGGCGCGGCCCGAGTGCCGCGCCGACGGAGGCGAACGCCAGGGCCGCTCCGACCCAGTCCGCGGTGAGGAAGTGGAAGTTCGGTGCCGCGCACAGGGCGACCGTCGCGGCGACAGTGATCAGTCGGCTGCTGGTCTCGTCCAGGTGCCGTCGTAGCCCCCACCACACCGCGACGCCCCCGGCGATCACGAGCAGGCAGGCGACCAACCGGACGACGAGTTGCGCGGGTAGACCGGAAGGGTCCTCCGTCAGGAGGTCTGCAATCTGCTGGAGGGCCGCCATGAACAGCCGATAGAGCAGTGGCCGGTGCACGAAGATCTCGTGCGCACCGCCGGCGCCGCCTGCCTCGGCGGTGATGAGACCACCGAGGACGTACTGAACGTCGACTCCGAGGCCGACCCAGGCGCCCGCCGCGACGCCGAGCAACGGCGGTATCACTACCGGGAGCCGGACGGTGGACCGATCGCGGTTGTGCCTCGGAGCTGGACCACTTCGAGTCCAGGAGGCAGGATCCAGGGACACCACGGCCGAGTCAGATGAGCCCGCGACCGTGCAGTGTGCTCGCGAAGGTGTCACGGCGGGCGAGCCAGGAGTCCCGGAACTGTGCGATCACGTGGACATCGAGCCACTCGCCGTCGCGGTACCAGTGCCGGCGTAGGCACCCTTCCTCGACGAACCCGAACTTCTGGTGCATCTGAAGGACAGGCTGGTTGAAGGACAGTACTTCGGCAGACAGCTTGTGCAGCCCGAGCTCGACGAAGGCGATGTCGAGGAGCAGGAACTCGGTGGCGCTGCCTACACCACGGCCTCGGGTGCGGGGGTCGGCGAGGTAGAAGGCCCACATCGCACGCGAGTTGTCGGTGTCGATCTCGGTGAGGAAGACGGCGCCCACTCCCGTTCCGTCCATGGAGACCACCCACGCTTTCCGGTCCGGTGCGGTGAGGAGTTTCTGGAACCAGGCCTCGTGCTCCTCCGCTGAGATCTCGTGAGTCGTGTACATGTAGCGGGCGACCTCCGGGTCGTTCCGCCACTGCCGCAGGTCGTCGCGGTGTTCGGGCCCGACAGGTACGAGTGCGATCATCAGGATCTCCTGCCCTCTTCACAGTGTGCTGGCATGACGGCACGATGCTCGGTCTGCTCGACGATGTCGGCGACTCGGGCGCATCCTGCTCCGTCCGTGACCTCGGACGCCCGGCGGGCTCTCTCAACCAGTACTGCCGGGTCCGCCGTCGCAGCGCGAAGCGATGCCGTCAGCTCGCGGGGCTCCACCGGCTGTCCGCCGAGTCGAACCGTGGCGCCGATTCGAGCGAGGCGACCGGTCGCGTCCTGTTGATTGTCGGCAACTACTACTACGCCGAACGGACGCCCCAACGCGCACAGCTCCCAGACAGAGGTGCCCCCTGCGGTGACGACGAAGTCGGCATCGAGCATCTGCTCGGCGATCTCCGGGGTCGGTGCGATCGTGTCGATGTCCTCGTGGCGTCGCAGAGCCTGTACGGCCCGTTCTGCACCCGGTGGTACGACCGCTCTGATGCGTGCGGAGGGAAATGCCTCCAGGCAACTGTGCAAGACCTGGGGCAGCGCGCCGGTCGCGTCACTGCCGCCCATCAGAACGAACACCCTGGACGGGCGGACGGGCTGCTGGTCCAATCTGCCGACGCCTACGCTGCGGAGCTGCGCGAATCGGGGGCGCAACATGGCGTAGCGGGGGCCGGCGAGTAGGACCGTCTGAGACTGGGTCTGGTAGACGAAGTCCTCCGCCCCCAGGTTCTGGTTAACAATGACGTCGGCATCGAGAACACCCCGGTCGTTGAGGTCGTCGATGACGACGGTGCGGCGCTGAGGGGCGCGTACGGTCTCGACCGTGGCCGCGTCGAGCCGATAGGTGTCGATGATGGCGACCGCGGGGTTCATGAAGTCCAGCGCGGAACGCAGTGAGTCCGGGTCACGTTCGACGATGACGTGGGCCCACCCCCTGGCGGCGCACTCCTCGATCGCGCGTGCATCGACATCGGGGGCATGGACCACCACGACACGCCAGCCGCGCCGGGCCATCTCGTCGGCCAATGCCGTGCTGCGCACCCAGTGGCCGAATCCGGTGCGGGTACTGGCGTCACAGATCAGGGCCAAAGACCGCACTCTCACCAGGCTGTCCAGCCGCCGTCGACCACGACTGACGAGCCGGTGGTGAATCGAGATGCGGGCGAGGCGAGATAGAGGACCGCGGTTGCTAGGTCCTCCGGCGTACCCATCCGCCCCCCCGGGATCTCTCTTCGAAGACTGTAGGCCAGGGCGGTGTCCGGCTCCGCCGGAAACGCTCCTGGGACCAGTGCGTTGACCCGGATTCCGTCTGGCGCGAGCTCCACGGCGGCGTACCGGACCAACTGGAGCAGCCCGGCCTTCGCTGCACCATAGAACGGCGGATTGGTTGTACTCGCATCCTCGTACAGGTGGGGCCTGGGGCTGACCACGCCGTACATCGACGACACAGCGATGACTGATGGAGCCCCATCGGCCGAAGCGGCGCGCAGCTCCCTGAGCGTGGTCCTGATCAGGCGTTGTGTCGCGATGAGCGAGAGCTCGACGGCCTCTCGGTACTGGTCGGCCGTCGAGGTCGCAAGCGTGCCACCGCGGCCGACATGGGCATTACTGACGAGGACGTCCAAGCGCCCGTGTTCGTCGCGGATCGTCGCGGCCAGTGCGTCGACGTCCTGATCGTGCGTGACGTCGGCGACGTGGGGTGTCGCGATACCCCCGCGCTCTCTGATCAGCTCTGCGACACCTTCGAGCGGTTCCCTACGCCGACCGACTAGCCAGACCGGGGAACCGGCTGCCGCCAGTGTCTGGGCGATAATCCGGCCAAGATGTCCAGCGGCCCCGGTCACCAGCGAGGGGCGTCCGGTGAGATCGAACAGTTGCGAGGGGCTGGTCATGCGTTCCACCTGCTCGGATCCACAAGGTCCGGGCCAGCTCCGGGGACTCGGCTCATCACCATGGATGCCTCGTCCGCGGAGAGCGGTGGCAACGAGGTCAACGATGCGTTCTCGATCACCTGGGCTGAGGTCTCTGCGCCGATGACCACGGCATCGACCCAGGGCTGAGCAAAGACGAATCGCAGGCACAGGGCGGCTCGACCCGGTGAACCTGTTCTGATCGCGGCATCGTCCAGTGCAGAGAGGATCGGCGCGCCGTCGATGCCTGCGGGCCAACCGTGGTCATTTACCAACAAGCCCTGGAGAAAGACGCTGCGACAGACAACCACCACGTCCGGTCGGTCGGTCAGGGCACCGCACACTTCGGAGGTGAGCCATCGGCGGTCAACGACATTGAAGGGCAGCTGGACGTGGCCGATCTCTGGAAGAGCTAGTATGTCCAGAAGCTCATCGGGGTGTTGGACCGACACCCCAATCCGATCTATCCCCTCAGCGTTGCGTAATGCGCACAAGGAATCCCACGCGCCGGGACGCAGAGCGTCATCGGCGCGGTGAAAGAGCAGGTCGGAGACTGAGCGACTCGCGGCTCCCAGTGCCTCCGCGGACTGTGCCCAGCTGCGCGCGATCTGGTCGTTGGCGTTGCCCGACCGCGACAGTGGGGCGATCTTGGTGATGATCGCCGGGGGCTCCCCGGTCCGCGCGGCCGAACCGAGGTCCGCCTCGGAATCGCCGTATCCGCGGGCCGTGTCGACGTGACTGATGCCGTGCGCCCGCACCGCATCGAGAATTGCGCTGACAGTGCCCCGGTCAGGACGTCCTGCGAGATTCGTCGCCCCGTAGGACTGACCGATCTGCGCTGCACCGAGAACTAGACGTGGGCTGGAAGCCCCCGGACGTGCTGAGCGACTCATGACAAGCCGATCACGAGTTCGCGCCAGCCCGCCATGGCTCGTCCCGCCATCAGTGTCGCCACCGCCTCGTAGTCCCCCGGCAGATCGATCGTGCAACGCAGTCCGTCCGGTGTTCGTGGGGGCAGGGCGGGCCGAAACTGCTTCGCCGGTGCTTCCCGCCTCATCCACCGGGTGACGTGCTCGCGGTCCTGCAGGTCCTGGGATGCGGCAGCCGCGCGGAGCGCGTGAACGCGGAATGCCTCGGCACTCAGGCCGTAGGGCACCGAACTCTGGTCGATGTATCGGTAAGCGTCGTCGCTGCCGGTCAGACTCGCGACGAGGTCGTCGATCAGGTCCCCATCGGGAAGCGGGTTGTCGGCCGTCAGCCGAACCACCACGTCGTGGTCATGGAGGTCGGTTGTGGCGGAGAGGAACCGGTCGAGCACGTCAAGGCGCGACCCACGCACGACCGGAAAGCCGGCGGCACGGACGACCGCGGTCAGCTCGTCGTCGGACGGTTCGTCGCTGGTGGCCAGGACGACGTCGAGGCCAGTGCTCGATGCGCGGGTCAGGACCAGTACCGCGAGCGGAATGCCCGCGACCGGTAACAAGCTCTTTCCCGGGAGCCGGGTCGACGTCATGCGTGCCTGCACCACCACACGTATCCGAGTAGCCACGCTCACCACCGCCCTCCTTCGGCCAACCGAACCGGACGCGTGCCATCATGCCGGGCGGAAGAAATTCCGCAGATCTGGAGGCGTGATGTCGGTACTCAAGGGCTCGTCGGTCCTGGTCACGGGCGGGACGGGGTCCTTCGGGAAGGCCTTCGTCCGCACCCTGCTCGACCGCTACGAGCCGCGCCGGCTGGTGATCCTGTCGCGCGACGAGCTCAAGCAGTACGAATGCCGGTCGCTGTTCGACAACGACCCGCGGCTGCGCTGGTTCCTCGGTGACGTCCGCGACCAGCCGCGCCTGCGCCGCGCGATGCACGGCGTCGACTACGTCGTGCACGCCGCCGCGCTCAAGCAGGTGGACACCGCCGAGTACAACCCGTTCGAGTTCATCCGGACCAACGTCGAGGGCTCGCAGAACGTCGTCGAGGCCGCGATCGACGCCGGGGTGAAGAAGGTCGTCGCGCTGTCGACGGACAAGGCGTCGAGCCCGATCAACCTCTACGGTGCCACCAAGCTGTGCGCCGACCGGCTGTTCGTGTCCGCGAACCACTACGCGGCCGCCTACGAGACCCGGTTCGCCGTGGTCCGCTACGGAAACGTGCTCGGCAGCCGCGGCTCGGTGGTGCCGCTGTTCAAGAAGCTCGCCGCCGACGGCCAGTCGCTGCCGATCACCGACAAGCGGATGACCCGGTTCTGGATCACCCTGCCGGACGCGGTGCAGTTCGTCATCGACTCCTTCGACGCGATGCAGGGCGGCGAGCTCTACGTGCCGCGGATCCCGTCCATGCGGATGACCGACCTCGCCGAGGCCATCGCCCCCGGCGCCGCGACCCACGAGATCGGGATCCGGCCGGGGGAGAAGCTGCACGAGGAGATGATCGCCGCCGACGACTCGCGGCGGACCCTCAAGCTGGCCGACCGCTACGTCGTCGAGCCCTACATCGCCGGCTGGGGCTACACCTCCCCGGCCGACGGCGAGCCCGTCCCCGACGGGCAGGCCTACCGGTCGGACACCAACGACCTGTGGCTCTCGCCCGAGCAGCTGCGCGCGATGGTCGAGGCCCTGGACTGATGCTCCCCTACGGCCGGCAGTCGATCTCATCGTCCGACGTCGAGGCGGTCACGGCGGTCCTCGGGACCGACTGGTTGACCACCGGCCCGGCCGTGACCCGGTTCGAGGACGACCTCGCCGCGGTCTGCTGCAACCCCGCGGTGGCCGTGACCAGCGGGACCGCGGCGCTGCACGTCGCCTACGCCGCGGCCGGGGTCGGCCCCGGCCAGGACGTCGTGGTCGCCCCGCTGACGTTCGTGGCGACGGCGAGCGCCGCGGCGCTGCTCGGCGCGAACGTCGTGTTCGCCGACGTCAGCCCCGACACCGGCAACCTCGACCCGGACGCGGCGAAGGCCGCGCTCACCCCGCACACCACCGTCGTGGCCGGGGTCGACTACGCGGGCCACCCGATCGACGCGGCACCGCTGCGGTCACTGGCACACGAGGCGGGCGCCCTGCTACTGGAGGACGCCGCGCACTCCGTGGGCGGCACCTGGCACGGTCGCCCGGTCGGTGACCTGGCCGACCTGACCACGCTGAGCTTCTTCCCGACGAAGAACCTCACCACCGCCGAGGGCGGCGCGGTCGTGTCCCCGCGGGCGGACCTCGTCGCGGGCGCCCGGTCGTTCCGCAACCACGGCCTCGTCCGTGACCGGGACGCGCAGCGCTTCCCCGACGAGGGACCGTGGCACCAGGAGGTGCACGCCTTCGGGCTGAACTACCGGCTGCCCGACCTGCTCGCCGCGCTCGGATCCTCCCAGCTCACGCGGCTGGCCGCGTTCACCGCGCGGCGCAGGGAGATCCACGCCCGCTACGACGCCGCACTCGCCGACGTGCCCGAGGTCCGCACCCCGGTCCGCCGCGACGGCGCCGAGCCCGCCTGGCACCTCTACCCGCTGCGCGTGCTCGACGGCCGCCGCCGCGCGCTGTTCGACCACCTGCGCGAGCGGGGCATCGGGGTGCAGGTCAACTACATCCCCGCCTACTGGCACCCGGTGTTCGCCGACCTCGGCTACCGCCGCGGCCTGTGCCCGAACGCCGAGGAGTACTACTCGCAGCAGCTCTCGCTGCCGCTGTTCCCCGATCTCGCCGACACCGACGTGGACCGGGTCTCCGCCCTGGTCCGGGAGTTCTTCGGGCACTCCGCGTGAGGGAGACGTGAGCGTGGACGCCAGCCGGGAGGTACTCGGGCGCGGCTCGCTCTACACCCTGGGCAGCGTCGCACCGATCCTGGCGAACGTCGTCGTCACGCCGTTCGTCACCCGGCTGCTGGGCGACGCCGAGTACGGCGTCGTCGCGGTCGGGCTGATCCTGGTGCAGGTCGGCGCGATGGTCGTCGGGTTCGGCCTGGCGTCGTCGATCACCCGGCACGGGATCCTGGAGAGCTCCGGCGCCGACGGCGCGCGGGCGCTGGTGCTGCAGGGCAGCGCGCTGTCACTGGTCGTGGTCGTGCTCGCGGTGCTGGCCGGGCCGTGGTGGAGCGGACCGGTGCTGTCGGTGCCCTGGCGGGCCGGGCTGGTCTTCGCCGGGCTGGCCGCGGCCGGTTTCGTCGTGGTGCTCAACGCCCAGGCGTTCCTGCGGGTGCAGGACCGGCCGGTGCCGTTCGTGGTCATGTCCGGGGTGGCGACGCTCGGCGGCCCGCTCGCCGGGCTCGCGCTCGTCTCCTGGCGGGCGAGCGACGCCGACGACTACCTGTTCGGGCTGCTGCTCGGCTACCTCGCCGCCGCGGTCATCGGGCTGGTGCTGGCCCTGCGCGGTGGCCGTCCGCGCACCGCGCGGGGTGACTTCGGCCGGGCGCTGCGGATCGGGCTGCCCGCCGTCCCGCACCTGGTCGCGCTGCTGCTGGTGCAGAACGCGCTCGTGCTGATCGTGAACCGGTACTTCGGGGTCGCCGACGGCGGCCGCATGCAGATCGCGCTGCTGCTCGGCTCCGCCCCCGCCATGATCGTCTCGGCACTGAACAACGCCTGGGCGCCGGTGATCTACCGGACGCCGCCCGAGGCGCGCGGCGCCGCCCTGGAACGCACCGCCCGCGACGTCGGCGTCGTCACCGCCGCCCTGGCCGGCGGGGTCGCGCTGCTCGCGCCGTTCCTGCTGCGGATCCTCGCCCCGGCCTCGTTCGCCCCGGAGCAGCTGGTCCCGGTCGCCGCGGTCGCGACGCTCGGCGCCGTGGTGAGCGTCGTCTACCTGGCCAACGTGCACCTGGTGTTCGCGTCCGGCCGCAGCGGCGGGCTGGCCTTCGTGAGCCCGGTGAGCCTGGTGCTCGGCGTGGTCGCGGCGGTGCTGCTCGCCCGGACCGGGTCGCTGACCGCCGTCGCCGCCGGGTTCCCGCTGATCTACCTGGCCCTGGCGGCCGGGACGTCGCTGCTGCGCCGCCGGGTGTCGCCGACCCGCTGGCGGGAGGCCGTGCTGGCCGGGCCGCTGGCCGTCGGCGTGGTCGTGTGCGGGGCCGGCGTGCTGTTGCCGTCCGAGGGCGTGCCGTGGCTGTCGGTGCGGTTCGTGCTGGCCGCACTGCTGGGTGTGGTCCTGATCGTCCTGGTGCGGAGGATCTTCGTTCCGACCGGGGGTGACCGTTAGCGGCCGGACGGATCCGAGTGCTGCTCGGCGGCGCGCCACTTGTCCACATGCGGCGGCTCCTCCGTAGCGACCGGGACCGGCAGACCCCGGGGCAGCGGCCGGGGCAGCGCCGCGAGCGGATTACGCAGCCACAGCAGCGGATTCGTCGCGATACCGCCCTCGGTCATCGCCTTCCGGCTGGCGTCCGAGCGCTTTGTGAGACCCAGCACCATCGAGGCCTTCGCCAGCGGAGATGCGGCGTAGTACTGCAAGCCCGGTCCGACGCTCGGGGTGCGGCCCCAGCCGAGCACTCCCCGCAGCGCTTGCGGGTCGAGCAGGTGCTCCGCACCGAGCTCGCGGCGGGCCAGTTCAGTGGCGGACCTGTCGGCCGCTGCGGCTCCCTCGACGGGCCGGGACCCGTCCTCGGGGTCAGAAGTGTGGAACTCGGGCCACGTCGATCGCAGCTGCCCTACGGCGGTCGAGGACTGAGCACCGAACGTCAGCGGGTCGCCCCATACCGCGGCAGGGGTGCCCACGGCGGCGGCGTACAGCACGGCCGTCGAGAGCCGGTTGGACGACACCCGACTCGCGTTCCCCACCAGGTGCATGATGCGAAGCAGGAACCGCGGGTCGTTGCGACGCCCGGCCGTCACCAGGGTGTGCCCGGCGTCGGCCCAGGCCGAGGTGATCTCCGGATCCGAGAGGTCCTCGTGGTGCATACACACCGTCGAGGGACCATCGACCTTCGCGACCTGGCGGGCCAGCTCGCCGTGCGCACCGGTGACTCGTGCGAGACGGGTGCCGTGGAACGGGACGAAGACCGGACCCAGCCGCTCGGACCGCGTCCAGCCCTGCGACCGCAGCTGCCGTTCGAGGTACAGTAAGGGCGCGCCGATCGGCCTGGTCTCGCGGTCCTCGTCGGCGGGGGACCAGCCCCGGCAGCCGTGCGACCACACCAGTAGCCGGCGTTGACGGGGGTCGGTCCCCACCCGCGGGAAGTCGGCGAAGTGCGCCGGGACCGGCGAACTCGCAGTCCAGCCGTGCTGGAGCAGGCCTGCGATGTGGCGGGGCCGGCGCAGCCCGGCGTAAGCGGCCAGGACGGCCGAGTGACCGTAGTAGTGGTTCTGGATGTCCAAGGCCGTGCTCCGGATCGCTGCGGGCGTCGCCCCGTTCGAGGCCGGGCGATCCTAGCGGGACGGGTGGTCGCTACCGTCGACGTGTGCGTGCGCCGACCGTCGACGTGATGCTGCCCTTCTACGGCGACCCCGAACTCCTGCAACGTGCGGTGCGCAGCGTCCAGCAGCAGCATCGCACCGACTGGCGGCTGACCGTCGTGGACGACGGCTACCCGGACAAGTCCGTCGGCCGTTGGTTCGACGCACTCCGTGACAACCGCGTGCGCTACCGGCGCAACCCAGAGCGCCTCGGCGCACAGCCCAACAACCGGTACTGCATCGACCTGGTGGAGCTGCCGTACTTCGTGATGATGGGCGCCGACGACCTCATGCTGCCCGACTTCCTCGACACGGTGCTGCGGCTGCACGAGCGCTGGCCGGCCGCCGCCGTCGTCCAGCCCGGTGTCGCGGTCATGGACTCCGACGAGCAACCCGTCCGTCCTCTCGCGGACCGAGTGAAGGCGATGATCGCGCCCGGCGGGACTGGACCGCGGCTGGTCTCCGGCGAGGATCTCGCGGTTCGTCTGCTGCGGGGGAACTGGCTCTACAACCCGTCGCTGTGCTGGCGGACCGCCGCGGTCCGCGCGGTCGGTGTGCCCGAGTCCGCAGACGTGTTCGACCTCGCCCTGCCGGTGGACGTCGTGGTGGCGGGCGGTTCGATCGTAGTCGACGACCACGTCTGCTTTCGCTACCGGCGCCACCGCTCCAGCGATTCCGGCACCGGCGCGGCCGCGGGCAACCGCTTTGCCGAGGAGCGCCGCTACTTCCGTGCCGAGGCCCTGCGGATGGACGCGCGAGGGTGGCACCGCGCGGCCCGGGCGGCCCGAGGGCACCTGTCCTCGCGGCTGAACGCGGCCGTCCAGCTGCCGGGGGCCCTGGCCCGGCGTGACTCGGCCGCGATGCGCGCGCTCGGCGGGCACCTCCTGACCCGGTGACCGGCCGGCGACACTCGAAGAGACGGTCCAGCCAGCGGTCGTAGGTCTGTTCGTACCGGCCGTCGGTCATCGCCGCACCCTCGGCGTGCCGCCGTCCGAGCGTCGCACGCAGCTCCGGGGCGACATCCCGGTCGGCGTAGACCTGCTCGGATCAGTCCGGCCCAGCCGGGCGACGGCGACGAGATCGCGGTCGCCGACGACGCGCGGCAGATCGGTGCTCCAGGTCCTGCGGGGCATCTTCGGGGTGGAACCCGTGGCGACGTCGGCCGGTCGGCCGGTCGGCCGGTCGGCCAGCAGAGCGTCGGTCGCGCTCGTCCCGTGCGCGATTTGCTCGTCGTGCAAGCCGATGTAGTCCGTCGCCCGCCAGCCCGCGAAGTAGGGGATCGCACCGGCGTCAGTCATCGCCACGGTCCGACGGTCCAGGGCGAGCCCGGCATCAGCGAGGCCGAGCCCGATGGCGATGTGCGCACGGCGCAGATCCTGCCCGTAGTTGACCATGCTGGGCCCGTTCGGGTGAAGGAACCCCGTCGTGCAGGTCCATGCGACGGCGAGCACGGTCAGGACCGCGGCGATGATCCGCTGCCGTACGGAGTCGAGAGCCCATCCTGCGGCCAGGCACAGCAGCGGGAAGCCGAGCCACGCGAAACGCGACAGGTAGTCGTCGCCCGCGGTACGGCGGACGCGATGGCCAGGAGGAACAGCGGGAGCAAGAGCATGCCCGTCGTTGTGCCCCAGCTTAGGTCGGTTGCAGCCTCGACCCCGACCTTTACGTAGAAGGTGTGGGGGAGCGGATGACCGAAGTACGACCACCGCCAGACCGTGTAGGACACGCCGACGACGGCCGAACCCAGCCAGAGCCAGGTACCCGGGCGTCCCCGGCGCCGCACGGCCCAGACCCAGCAGCGGGGGAGCGCGGGCCAGGATGCCGTCCGCCCGAGCATGCCGGCGACCAGGAACAGAAGCGGCCGCTCCCATCGGCGCACAGGGTGTCATTGTCGCGCAGCAGCCGCGCGGACAGCACGATCCCACGCAGCACCACCAGAGCGAAAGGTGCCGTCTCCAGACCCGCGTCGACGTGGATCCAGGTCGGGAGGAACAGCACGAAGGCGCCGATCGCGACCGCGGCACCGGGCCTCGTCCGTGGCTCCGTGACGAGGATCCACCCGATCAGGGCGGCGCAGATCGCCGAGGTCACCTTCGAGACCAGCGGAAGCGGGACCCCAAGCCAGACCCACGGACGTGCCCGAGCATCCAGAGGAAGTTCGTGTAGCCCTCCACAGAGTCCTGGCCGGGGTTCCGCGTCGGCTCGAACCCGTGCGCCAGGTTCGTCGAGTACCGATAGGTGATGTAGGCGTCGTCGACGGTCAACGACCAGCAGGCCCACAGCCCGGCTCCGAGGACCACCAGGGCCAGGACGAGCGCCGGACACCGGCGACGGAGCCGCCCGGGACGCGCATCCGTGGCGGGCCCCGCATCAGCGGCGGTGCACGCAGCATGCCGACACTGTTCCCCGAACGGGTGGTCGCCGGGAGCCCGGCGGCGGGGTCACACGGCTACCCCACGAGGTGGCGGCTCAACGCCCGAAGGTCCGACGAACGGCCCGTCCGCAACGCCACCGGCATGAGGCTCGCCGCGTTGAGCCGGGAGGTCAGATGCCGCCGGGCCGCGCGGCTCGCCCGGTGCCAGCCCCGCTCGTCCATCTTGCGTGCCGTCGATGCGAAGAACGCCCGTTCCTCGGCGAATCGGGTGCCGTCGAGGGCCCTCACCGCGGAGTCGCTGCCGGTGTGCCTGCGGTACCGGAAGCAGGGCCGGTCGTCGAGCACCATCGACCAGCCCGCGCCGACCACGTCCAGGATCATCGCCAGGTCCTGGACCACGTCCAGGCCCCTTCGGAACCCGTGTTCCGGCAGCGCCGACCTCCGCCAGCACAGGGACGGGAAGTAGGTCCAGTTGGCCCGGAGCAGGCTCGTGGCGAGCTCCTCGCCGCGGAGCTCCGTGCGACCCCGGTGGCGAGGCCGGTAGTGCGCCTTGATCCGGTCCGCCAGCGGGACGACGTCATGTCCGTGCTCATCGATGACGGTGACGCCTGGCTGGACGATCCCCGCGTCCGGCACAGCGGCGATCGCCTCCTTCACAACGTCGAGGTAGTCCGGCGCCATGACGTCGTCGGCCCCCATGACGGTGAACCAGTCGTGGGTGACGTGGGAGAGGCACCGCTGGTAGTTCGCGTTGGCCCCCCGGTTCGTCTCGTTGCGGAGGACCCGAATGCGGGGGTCGCCGATGCCGGAGATCCAGGAGCAAGCCGAGGGATCGGGGTAGGCGTCGTCCATCACCAGCAGCTCCCAGGCCGGGTCGTGCTGGGCACGGACGCTCTCCACCGCGAGTCGCAACAGCCGGGCGTCCCCGTAGAAGGGCAGCAGGATGTTCAGTGTCATCGGTCCCCGTCTCTTCGCCGATCTTGGCGATACCCTGTCCAAGTTCAACGAGGTCTATCGCATCTCGGTGCGGCGAACTGACGAGAAGGTGCGGCGCGCCCGGGTGAACGGCGGTGTCGCTCCGGAACGATGAGTTCTGCGGGCCCGGCCGGTCGTACCGGACATGAGCACACCCACGCAGCGCCCCACCACCCTGAACAACATCGGCGTCGTCATGTTCACCGTCGCCGACCAGGACACCGCCCTGGACTTCTACACCCGCGTGCTCGGGTTCGAGGTCCGCGGCGACACCCGGTTCGGCGAGAACGGCGAGCACCGCTGGCTGGAGGTCGCGCCGCCCGGCTCGACCGCGCGGCTCGCGCTCAACCCGCCGATGTTCGACGAGCCCGGCGGCAGCGCGATCGGCGTCGAGACCTCCGACCTGGCCGCCGAGCACGCCCGGCTGACCGAGGTCGGCGTCGCCGACCTGGAGCCGCTGCCCACCGAGGGCACCCCCGGCGTCCCGCGGCTGTTCATGCTGCGCGACCCGGACGGCAACGTGATCACCGTCGTCGAGGCCTGAGGCGTCAGGGCACCGGGGGAACCCCGGCCCGGACCAGCACCGCGTAGGGGCCGACGTCGCGGCGCTGCCAGGCCGGGTCGTCGAACAGCTGCGGGGCGAACACCGCGGGCTCGGCGCCCTGGCGCGGGTCGGGGAACCGGTCCTGCGACAGCGGCAGCCGCAGGGTCCCGTCCGCGGCCCGGTCCAGGACGAACACCGACGGTGCCCGCTCCGGGGCCCGGTCCAGCGCGTCGAGCAGCCGGCCCGGGTCGGCCGCGGCCGCCCAGCGGCGGGCCTCGTCGGTGCGGGCCGGGTAGTCCGCTAGCGGGTTCGCGTACTGCGGCTGCGACGCCTGGAACGCGAAGTACGGCACGTAGCTGAGCAGGGTCGCGTTCGCGCTCGCGACGACGACCTCCCGCGGCGGGCGGCCGGTCAGGCCGTCGATCGTCGTGTGCAGGTCCCCGAGCCAGGCGTTCGCGTCCGCCGGGTCCCGCGAGCCGTCGGGCCGCGTCCCGTCGGGCCGCGTCCCGTCGGGCCGGTAGTCCTGGGCCGTCCCGGTCCACCCGTAGTCCTGCGGGACGGACTGCACCTGCCCGACGACGACCGCCGCGGCCAGCGCCGTCGCCACGGCCGCGCAGGTCCCGGCACGGACGCCCCGGTCGCGCAGGACGCCGGTCAGTGAGGCGACCGCCCAGACCGCACCACAGGCCAGTGCCGCGGTGAGGATCGGCTGGATGCGGAACGCCAGCAGCGTGCTGCCGAATGCCAGCGCCGCCGTCGACAGCAGGTACCAGGCGTAGCCGCAGGCCACGGTGATCCCGAGGCCGCGGGCGACCGGCGAGGAGCGGAACCGCGCCACGATCCAGACCGTGCCCAGCAGGCACAGCGCCCCGACCGGGGTCGCCTCCAGCATCGGGAGCGGCCAGCGCGACCCCGCCTCGGCGAGGAAGTGCTGGCCCGCGCTGTAGGTGGGCTGCCCGGCCGAGGCCAGCAGGTACGGCAGCCAGTGCACCAGGGCCGGCGGCAGCGCCGCGGCGACGACCACGACGATCGTCACCGCGAGCGTCGCGGGCCGCGTCGTCCGCGTCACCAGGCCGTCGACGGCCAGCACCGTGAGCACGAACCCGGCGAACACCAGGATCTGGGTGTGGGTGACCGCGGCCAGCCCGAGGACGAGACCGGTGAGCAGCGCCGTCCGGACCCACGAGCCCCCGTCCCGGCGCACCAGCCGCAGCCCGAGCACGGCCAGCGGCGGGACGAGCGCCGCGGTCAGCCACGAGTACGGCGAGTACGCGGCCAGCGTCACGAAGCCGGCGAGGGTGGTCGCCACGGCTGCCCCGACCGCCCGCGGGCGGGACGTCACCAGTGCCCACAGGGCGTAGGTCAGGACGGCGGTGACCGCCAGCGTCGCGATCGAGAACGGCTTGTGGAACGCCCAGGCGTCGACACCCAGCAGCGCCGCGGCCCGCCCGCCGAGCCAGAACCACGCGGCCGGGTAGTACGGCGGCATGTCGGCGTAGGCGAAGTCCGCGAGGCGCGCCGAGTCCGCGAACCGGGTCAGGAACGCGACCCGGAACTGCTGGTCCCCGCCGACCCCGAACAGGTAGTGCGGGGTGTTCGCCAGGAACAGCGTGAGCGGCAGCGCGGGCAGGGCCGCCAGCCCCACCCACGACAGCGGCGCGGCGACGAGCGGCGACCGGCTCCACGCGGCGGCGGCCAGCACCGCGGCGACGAGCGCACCACCGGTCGCGGTGAGGGCCAGCCCGACGTTCGACCCGGCCGGGACCGTGATCCGGTCTGCGAGCAGCAGCCCCGCGGCGACGACCCCGACGGCGACGACCGGGCCGACGACCAGGTCGGCCGCGGCGAGGAGCCGTCGCGCCACGGTCAGGGCTGCTTCTTCACAGCGACGACGAGGAACGCCTTCGAGATCGCCCACAACGCCGGGAAGCGGCGCAGCGCCGAGACGCCCAGCGAGTACAGCCGCGACCCGCCGCCCTCGGCCAGGCTGACGTCGCCGGGCACGGTGAAGCGGGCGTCGAGGTCGGGGCGGCGCGCGAGGAGCCGGCGCATCCGCAGGTAGCTCGGGGCGTAGCTGGCGTCGGTGTAGTCGCTGCCGCGCCCGGACCAGCGCAGGTAGCGGGTCGCGAGCGGCAGCGGCAGCCACGCCAGGAACGGCAGCGCGTAGTGCGCCTCGATCGGCCACCACCGGTTCGGCACCAGGATGTAGGCGACTCCGCCGGGCCGCAGGCAGGACGCGATCCGTTCCAGCGCGTCGGGCTGGTCGTCGAGGTGCTCCAGGACGTTGTCGAGCACGGCGACGTCGAAGGAACCGGCGTCGTCGCCGTGGCCGAACTCGCCGATGCCCTGGACACGGAACGTGAAGTTGTCGGCCCCGCCCTCGGCGGCCAGCCGGGTCGCCTCGGCGGCCAGCGCGCCGTTCGGCTCGATGCCGACGACCTCCCGGCACAGCCCCGCGAGCTCCAGTGCGGTGTAGCCGTAGCCGCAGCCGAGATCGACCACCCGTGCGTCACGGAACGGCAGGTCGAGGAAGGGTTCGGTGGTGATCGCGATCTGTCGGGCGAACCCGGTGGCGAGCGTCCGCCGCTCCACCATGCGCAGGGAGCGTTCGTACTCGGGGAGGTCGGTCACGTGGTCTCCGTCGAGGGCGTCGGGGGGTCACCCACCGTACGGGGACGAGGGCGCACCGTCCGGACCGGGCGGGGCGAACGCCTGCGCCCCGGGGGTCACCGGCGCGCCCGGGGCGCAGGCGGTGAGCCGCCACAGCTCCTGGCCCCCGCCCGTCGCGACGAGCTCGAACCCGGGCACCGGGGCGATGTCGTGCAGCCCCGGGTACCAGCGGGCGCCCCCGTGGTTCGGCCAGAACGTGATCGGCCCCGTCAGGAGCCAGTCGACGCCGAGGTCGGCGGCCGCCGTGCAGATCGTCGGGTCGGTCCCGACGTCGCGGAACCGGGTGGCCAGCAGGATCTGCTCCGGGGTCCAGTTCCCGATCAGGTGCGGGAACAGCACCCGGCGCCCGGTGAGCGGGAACAGCAGGGAGTTGCCGGTGAACGGGTCCGCGGCCACGACGTCGTCGGGGCCGACGATCCGCCCGACCTCGTCGAGGAACTCGCGCTGCCCCGGTTCGAGGATGGCGTCCGACGGCCGCTGGTACGGCCCGGCCAGGACGTCGGCGTGTGTCGCCACCGACATCCCGCCGGTCGTGGCGACGACCACCGCGAGCAGCACCGCCGCGAGCGCGGGCGCGACCACCCGCCGACGGGCCAGGGCCGCGGTGGGCTGGATCCGCAGCAGCACGTGGCGCACGACCGACGCGACGGCGCACAGCCCGACCACGGCCAGCACGGCCCCGGTGACGGGCACCATCGCCGCCAGCCGGTAGGAGTCGTTGTACCAGGCACCGGTGAGGGCGGCGGAGGTCGTGCCGTCGTCGGCCGCGGCCAGCACGTACAGCGCGCCGGAGGCGACGTGCGCGGGCACCAGCCACGACGTTGCGACGTGCCGCAGCGCGGCCACCGCGCCGATCACGACCAGCACCGACAGCACGACGAGGTCGGGACGGCCGTTGGAGGAGTTGAACAGCACCTGACCGATCGCCGTCGGCACGTCGGTGAACGCGGGCCAGTCGAAGCTGCGGACCCCGGCGGTCAGCGGTGAGGCCGTCATGAACCACAGGACGGCGGCGACGATCCCGGCGACGCCGACCACGGCCACCACCGGCTGCCAGAACCGGCGGGTGAGCAGCCGGCGCCGGGCCAGCACGCCGATGCCCCACAGCACCGGGAACAGGCCGAGCACCGCGAGGCTGAACAGCGCGTTCGGGTGGGCGAGACCGAGCGCGGGCAGGGTCAGGACCAGGGTGGTCGCCGCGCCGGCCGCGCCGATGACGCTGCGCTCGGCCACCCCGACGACGGCCAGCAGCAATGTCAGGTACCCGGGCAGCAGTGCCACCCCGAGCAGGTTCGGCCACAGCACCCCGAACGACATGAGCGCCCACGGCAGGGCGGTGAACCCGGTGGCCAGCACCGGCGCGACCAGGGCGGCACCGGGCGACGGGCCCATGACCTGGCGGCTCAGCGCCGCCACGGACAGCGGGAACACCACCCCCGCCACGACCCAGGCCGTCAGGTTGGTGGCGACCGGGACCCCGCTGCCGGACAGCATCGCGACCAGCGACACGAGGTCGTGCCAGCCCGCCGGGTACAGCGCCACCGCCGACGACGGGTTCGTCAGCGAGCCCAGCGTCAGCGACGACGCGTCGCCGGACTGCAGGATGTGGGCGACGGCGTTGTAGTGGAAGACGCCGTCGTAGGTCGAGGACAGGGCGTCCACCGGGCCGAACCCCAGCACCACCGTCCACCACGCCAGCCCGGCGGCGACGACGACACCGGCCGCGGCGGCCATCCCGGCCCGGCGGCCGTCGGTGCCCGCGCGCTGGGCGGAGGTCCGCCACACCTGGGGCATCGCGGTCGTCATCGGTTCGGGGCGCTTCGCGAACCGGCCCTTCGGGGCGCGGAGGCGGGCCAGCGAGGCCCGGATCCGCCGGCCCGGGGTCCACGACCGCAGCGCCGTCCGCCAGCCCCGGTGCAGCGCGCTGCCGGCCGGGCGGCGGGCGACGAAGGCCCGGAACAGCCCGCCGAGCAGCGCGAGCACGACCGCGGCGCCCAGCGGCACCCACGGCCCCCAGCGCACCCCCACGAGCGGCGCGAGCACGGCCGAGGACGAGACGACCGCGGTCGACACCAGCGGGGACAGGCCCCAGGCGGTGATCCCGCGGACCCCGCACGCCCGCAGCACGAGGAGACCGGGCCCGACCACCCAGAACACCGCGACGAGTGCGGTGGGCAGCGCGGACAGCCAGGTGGGTCCGGCCATCGAGGTCGCGGCTCCTCTCCCGGCGCCGAACCCGGAGCCGTCGACGACCCACCGGACCCGATTCACCGGCGCTGGCCGGTCTCGGAGACTACCGGCGGTCCTACGGCCCCGCCGGTCCCGTGCCCGACCGGGTGATCAGGAGCCGACGACCCGGCCCGCGTCGCAGGCGGTGATACGCCACAACGCGTTGTCGCCGTCGCGGGCCAGCAGCTCGAACCCGTCGGCGTCGGCGAGGTCGTCGAGGCCCGGCCACTGCGCGGCCAGCGGGTCGGGCTGCCAGAACGTGGGCGGCGCCGTGATCACGTAGCCGGTGCCGGTCTCGGCGACGGCCGCGCAGACCGCCGGGTCGTTCGAGGCGTCCCGCAGCCGCTCGGCGATGATCCGCTGGTCCGGTGACCACACCCCGGTCAGGTGCGGGAACAGCACCTGCCGGTCGGTGAGCGGCCACAGCATCGCGGTGCCGGCCCACGGGTTCTGCGCCACCACCGCGTCCGACGGCAGCAGGTCGCCCGCCTCGCGCAGGAACCGGGCCTGCTCCGGACCGACCAGCACCTCCTCCGGGGTCTGGTAGATCGCGGCGAGCGAGTCGATGTGCGAGCGCTGGTAGAGCCCGCCCGAGGTGACGACGACGGCGATCACCCCGATCGCGACGAGCACCGCGGCCCGGGGCCGGGGCAGCCCGGCGACGGCGGGCGCGGCCCGGGTGAGGCGGTCGCGGACCAGGCAGGCGAGGGTGCGGGCCAGGGAGCACAGCGCCACCAGGCCGAGCGCGGCCAGCGGGGCCGCGGTCACCGGGACGAGCGCGGCGATCCGGGGCGAGTCGTTGTACCAGACCCCGGTCCACACCGAGGACCACGTGGTGGCGCCGACGACGTAGAGCGTGCAGACGAGCAGGTGCGCCGGGACCAGCCAGGACGTGCGGGCCCGGCGCAGCGCCCATACCGCCCCGGCCACCGTGAGGACCGCGATCGACCACGCCGGGGCGTTGTCCTCGGGGTTGTGCAGCACCGCGTTCCACACGGCGTCGGTGACCGAGACCTCCGGCTCCCAGTAGTAGCCGCGGATGCCGTCGAGGGCGGGGGAGACGAACATGAACCAGGCGACGCCGCCGAGCGCGGCGAGCACGACCGGTACCGCGACGACCGCGCGCACCGTGGGCCACACGCCGCCGCGCAGCCCACGGCGCACCGCGCCCGCGAGGCCCCACAGGATCGGCGGTACCGCGACGACCACGGCGCCGAACAGCGCGTTCGGGTGCGCGAACCCCAGCGCGACGACGGCGGCCCCCGCCGGGAACCAGCGCGCCACCCGTCCCGGGGGGTACGGGCCCGGCCGGGCGGGCGACACCGGGTCCGGCCCGAGACCCGGCCGCGCGGCGAGCGCTGTCGCGGCCAGCGCGGCAGGCACCAGCGAGACGCCCAGCAGGTTCGGCCACAGCGCGCCGTAGGTGACCAGCGTCCACGGGAACGCGACGAACCCGAGCGCGAGCACCGGCGCGGCCAGCGCGGCACCGGCCGAGCGCCCGACCAGGGTGCGGACCAGGAAGAGCACCGACAGCGGCCACACCAGCAGCGTGGTGACCAGCGCGACCACGTTCGACGCGACGACGATCCCGCCCGGCCCGGTGGCCAGCGGCGCCACCAGCGAGACGACGTCGTGCCAGGCCGCGGGGTAGAAACCGGGGGAGTTGACCAGGCCGCCGACGGTGAGCGACGACGCGTCGTGCGTCCCGAGGATCCGGGCGACGGCGTTGTAGTGGAAGTTCGCGTCGAAGGTCTGGGACAGCGCGTCGGGACGGTCCATCCCGCGCAGCACGGCCCGCAGGCCCAGCACCGCGGCGATCGTCAGCCCACCGAGCGCGGCGAGCCCGGTCCAGCGCCGGTCGGGTCCGCCGCGGAGCAGTGTCCGGACCGACTCCCCGGCGGCGGCCCGCACCACGGTGGGCCGCGGCAGCAGCGGGCGGCGCAGCACCAGCCGTCGCACACCCACCACGAGCAGTGCGAACGCGGCCGCCGCGGTGACCGGTGTGGCCCCGCTCCAGGGCACGCCGAGCATGCTCGCGCCGACGGCGGACCCGGCGATCACGCCGACCGACAGCATCGGGGCGGCGCCCCAGGCGGCGATCCCGCGCAGGCCGGCGGCGAGGCCGACGACCAGCCCCGGGAGCGTGACCCAGGCAGCGGCCAGCAGCACGAGGGGGACGGCGGACAGCCAGCTCACGCCATTTTCTCCTCGGGCCACGACGGTGCCGGATACGTCCGCTTCTCCGACCTGCCTGCGAGGGTACCGAAGCCGCCGGGTGCCCCGGATCACGCCTGCCCTACCCTCGATGGCCGTGAGCGTCGACAGTGCCGACCTGAACGGTTACGACCTGAGCAGCTACGACCTGATCGTCGTCGGGTCCGGGTTCTTCGGACTCACCGTGGCCGAGCGCGTCGCCGACGGCCTCGGGAAGCGCGTCCTGGTCCTGGAGCGCCGGAACCACATCGGCGGCAACGCCTACTCCGAGGCCGAGCCGGAGACCGGGATCGAGATCCACCGGTACGGCGCGCACCTGTTCCACACCTCGAACGAGCGCGTGTGGGCCTATGTCAACCGGTTCACGAGCTTCACGAACTACCAGCACCGCGTGTTCGCCCGGGTCGGCGAGCAGGTCTACGCGTTCCCGATGAACCTCGCGCTGATCAACCAGTTCTTCGGGAAGGCCCACACCCCCGACGAGGCGCGCTCGCTGATCGCCGAGCAGTCCGCGGAGGTCGAGACCGGGCAGGCCGCGAACCTCGAGGAGAAGGCGATCTCGCTGGTCGGGCGCCCGCTCTACGAGGCCTTCGTCAAGGGCTACACCGCCAAGCAGTGGCAGACCGACCCCACCGAGCTGGACGCCTCGATCATCACCCGGCTCCCGGTCCGCTACACCTACGACAACCGCTACTTCAACGACACCCACGAGGGCCTGCCGACCGACGGCTACACCGCCTGGCTGGAGCGGATGGCGGACCACGGGAACATCGACGTCGTGCTCGACACCGACTACTTCGCGGTGCGCGAGCAGCTGCCCTCCGACGTGCCGGTCGTCTACACCGGACCGCTGGACCGGTACTTCGACCACGCCGAGGGCGAGCTGGGCTGGCGCACCCTGGACTTCGAGATGTCGGTCGAGCCGACCGGCGACTTCCAGGGCACCTCGGTGATCAACTACAACGACGCCGAGGTCCCCTTCACCCGGATCCTCGAGTTCCGCCACATGCACCCCGAGCGGGACTACCCGAAGGACAGGACGGTCATCGTGCGGGAGTACTCGCGCTTCGCCGAGTCCGGGGACGAGCCGTACTACCCGATCAACACCCCCGACGACCGGGCGAAGCTGGACCGCTACCGCGAGCTGGCCCGCAAGGAGACCGCGAACCGGGGCGTGCTGTTCGGCGGGCGGCTGGGGACCTACAAGTACCTCGACATGCACATGGCCATCGGGTCGGCGCTGACGATGTACGAGAACCGCCTCGTCCCGCACCTCACCGAGGGGCGCCCGCTGTCGGGCACCGAGGCCGAGGACTGATCACGGGGCGGAACGCCCCGGCGTCCACCCCAGCTCCGCCGACACCGCGGCCGCGGCGGCCGCCGTCGCCCGACCCGTCTCGTCGAACCGGCCGTCCAGCCGGGCGGTCGGCCCCGAGACGTTGAGCGCCGCGACGACCCGGCCGCGGAAGTCGCGCACCGGTGCGGAGACCCCGGCCACGCCGGGCTCGAACTCCTCGTGGGACACCGCCCAGCCGCGTTCGGCGGCCTCCTGGATCGCCTGCCACAGCTGCGGGACCGTCCGGACCCGGGAGTGCGGGTAGTCCGGCACCAGGTCCTCGACCGCGCCGAAGCGCACGAACAGCTCGTCGGGGGTCGCGTCGGAGAGCAGCACCCGGCCCGCCGACGTGCACGGCAGCGGCGCGCGCCTGCCCTCCCAGCCGGTCGTGCGGAACGAGTGCCCGGACACCGTCCGCGCGGTCAGCAGCGCGTCGTCGCGGAGCACGCACAGGTGCACGGTCTCCTCGGTCTCGGCGGCCAGCCGGTGCAGCACCGGCTCGGCGACGGCCGTCAGCCGGCCGCCCGTGCCCCGCGCGGCGAGCGAGAACAGCCGCCACCCCAGGCGGTAGACGAGCGTGTCCTCGTCGCGCTCGACGAGCCCGGCGTCGGCGAGGGCCCGCAGCGCGCGCGAGACCTGGCTCTTCTCCCGCCCGGTCAGCCGTGCGACCGCGGCGACGCCCAACCCGTCGGTGCGCACGGCCTCGTCCGAGGCGAGCGCCTCCAGCAGCGCGACGTCGCGGCCGAGCCCGTAGCCGTTGTGCACACCGGCGACGCTAGTCCCGGTTGCCCTCAGCGCAACGATGATCTCGATTCCCGGTGGCCCCTGGCCGCGGCCGTGCCGACTTCCTACATTCGGGGACCAACCGGCTCGGGGTGCACCGCCCCCGATCGCACCCCGAGCCGGAACCAGCTCCCGACACCACCCCGGACCCGATGAAGATCACCGACATCACGCTGGACCGGGTGCGCCTCCCGCTCGACCCGCCGCTGCGCGCCGCCTGGGACCCCGAGCCCCGCACCGTGTTCGACGCGACGATCGTGCGCGTCCACACCGACGACGGCGTCGTCGGCATCGGCTCCGGCGACACCATGGACGGCTTCGACGCCTACCGGCACCTGTTCGTCGGCACCGACCCGCTCGCGATCGCCCGGCACGTCCGCGCGATCGAGACCTGCGCGCTGCACGGCGGCCACTACTGGCCGCTGGAGGCGGCGTTGTGGGACCTCGCGGGCAAGGTCGCCGGCCTGCCCGTCGCGACCCTGTTCGGCGGTACCTACGACGCCGTGCCCGCCTACGCGTCGTTCTGCGTGCTGCGCCCGCCCGCGGAGCGCGCCGAGGTGGCGCACCGGGTCGCGGAGGAGGGCTTCCGTGCGGTCAAGATCCGGATCGACCGGGACCGGGTCGAGGAGGGGATCGGCGCCGTCGCGGCCGTCCGGGAGGCGCTCGGCGAGGACTTCGCGATCATGGTGGATCTCAACCAGGCGTGGCGGATGGCCGGCGACGTCGCCCCCGCCACCGACCTCGCCGCGACACGGCGCCTCGTCCGGCGACTCGCCGACCTGGGGGTCTTCTGGGTCGAGGAGCCGCTGCCCTACGCTGACGCCGACGGCATGCGCACCCTGCGTGCCGACAACCCCGGGTTGCGGATCGCCGCGGGGGAGATGCAGCGCTCGTTCGGTGAGCTGCTGCGCCTGCTCGACGACGACGTCCTCGACGTCCACCAGCCCGACGTCGTCCTCGCGGCCGGGATGAGCCGGGTCCGCACCCTCGCCGAGCTCGCCCTGTTGCGCCACCGCGCGTTCACCCCGCACAGCTGGACGAACGGCATCGGCGTGCTCGCGAACCTGCACGTCTGTGCCGGCGTCGGCGGCGGCCCGTTCTTCGAGTTCCCCTACGACCCGCCGGACTGGACCCCGGCGCGTCGCGACTTCCCGCTGGCCGAACCCCTGACCGTCGGCGACGACGGCATGCTGGCGGTCCCGAGCGCCCCCGGCCTCGGGTTCACCCTCGACGAGGAGGCGATCGCACGGTGGCGGGTCCGGTGAACGGGTTCACGGTCGAGGCGACCTGCGCCCTGGAGTTCGGTCCCGGCGCGGTCGCCCGGGTCCCCGCGCTGGTCGACGGCCTCGGTCGGGCGGCGGCGTTCGTCGTCACCGACGCCGGGCTGCGCGCCACCGGCATCGTCGACCGGGTCGTCGGCGACCTCACCGCGGCCGGGCTGTGGACCGAGGTGTTCGACGGGATCGGCCCCAACCCGTCGACGACGGCCGTCGAGCACGGCGCGACGGCGCTGCGCGCGTTCGGCTCCTGCGTGGTCGTCGCGATCGGCGGCGGCTCGGTGCTCGACGCGGCCAAGGGCATCGCGCTGCTCGCCACCCACCACGGCGCCCGCGCGACCGACGACCTGTGGTCCTCCCCCGTCGCGGGGCTGCCGCTGATCGCGGTCCCCACCACCGCCGGGACCGGCGCGGAGACCAACGGGTTCGGCGTCGTCGAGGACACCTGCGCCAAGCGGAAGGTCTACCTGGGCCACGCCTCGGTCCGGCCGCGCGTCGCCGTCCTCGACCCGGAGCTGACCGTCGGCCTGCCGCCCGCGGCGACGGCCGCCACCGGCTTCGACGCGCTCGTCCACGGCGTCGAGTCGCTCGCCTCCCGCGGCGCGAACCCGGTCTCCGAGGCCGCCGCCGCCCAGGCCGTCGCGCTGGTGGGCCGGTGGCTGCCGGTCGCCGTCGACGACGGCACCGACCTGGAGGCCCGCGCGCAGCTGCTGCTGGGCGCGCACCTGGCGGGCCAGGCGCTGACCGTGTCCGGGCTGGGCCTGGTCCACGGCATCGCGCACGCGGTCACCGCGCACACGGGCACCCCGCACGGTGTCGCGCTCGCGTCGGTCAACGAGCAGGTCATGCACTGGAGCGCCGACGCGGCGGCGGAGGCGTACGCCCGCGCCGGGGCCGCGCTGGGGACCGCCGACGCCGTCGCCGGGATCGCCGCGCTCGTCGAGGGCATCCGCGTCCGGCGCCCGCTGCACGAGCTCGGCGTGGACCGGGGGCTGCTGCCGGTGCTGGCGGCCGCCGCCGTGGCCGACCCGGTGACGGCCAACGCGCCGCGCACTCCCACCGAGGACGACGTGCGGGAGATCCTCGACGCGGCCTGGTAGGGCGCAGAGCCGGGGCGGGAACCGGACGATCCACACCGCTTCCCCGCCGCGCCCGCCCGCCTCCCGGCTCCCGCACCGCCCGCGGCTACGCTCGCGCACGACTCCACCCGGACCCGGGCGGACCGGCAGCGCCGCCGCCCGGGACCCCCGCGCCCCCGCGACGACAGAGGCAGCTCCTGCGATGACCACGACGGACCAGCGAGGTCAGGTGTCCCCCACCACTCCGGCGACGACCAGCGGCGAGACGCTGCTGCAGCGGGTGGTCCTGCCCCGGCCCGCCGACCCGACCGCCGTCCGCGCGCTCTACCTCGACGAGTGCCCCGGCACCACGCTCGCCCCGGTCGAGCCGCTGGCCGACGAGGACGCGCGTCCGCTCTCGCTGACCGTGTCGACCATCGGCGGCCGCCGCACCCGGATCCTCGACCGCACCAGCGCCACCGTCCCCGCGGCCACCGAGGTCTCCTTCGGCTCCTACTTCAACGCCTTCGCCGCCGGCTACTGGCGGGCCTGGTCCACGCTCACCAGCATCGAGCTGCGCCTGGACCTGGAGGGCTCGGGCCGCGTCGACGTCTACCGCACCAAGGCCGACGGGTCGCAGATCGTCGTCGCCGGTGAGGTGGTCTCCGGGCGCCGCCGGGTCACCCTGGAACTGGACCTGCGGCCCTTCGAGGACGGCGGCTGGTACTGGTTCGACCTGTCCACCGACGACGCCGACCTGACCCTGCACGGCGGCGGCTGGCACGCCCCGCACGACGCGCCGGGCCGCGCGGCCGTCGTCGTCGGGATGCCGACGTTCAACCGGCCCGCCGACTGCGTCGCCACGCTCACCGCGCTCGGCTCCGACCCGCAGGTCCTCGAGGCGATCACCGCGGTGATCCTCCCCGACCAGGGCACCCGCAAGGTCCGCGACGAGGCCGGCTACGAGCAGGCCGCGGCCGCGCTCGGCGACCGGCTGCGGATCATCGACCAGCCCAACCTGGGCGGCTCCGGCGGCTACGCCCGGATCATGTACGAGGTCCTGCACGGTACCGGCCCGCACGCGGGCGGGATCGACTGCGAGCAGATCCTCTACATGGACGACGACATCCTGCTCGAGCCCGAGTCGGTGCTCCGCGCGATCGCGTTCAGCCGGTTCTCCCGCGAGCCGATGCTCGTCGGCGGCCAGATGCTGTCGCTGCAGGCGCGTTCGCAGCTGTCCACCATGGGCGAGGTCGTCGACCGCAACCAGTTCCTGTGGCGCCCCGCCCCGGACACCGAGGCCCACCACGACCTCGCCGCCCGCACCCTGCGCCAGACCCGCTGGCTGCACCGCCGCGTGGACGTCGACTACAACGCCTGGTGGATGTGCCTGATCCCGCGCCGGGCCGCGGAGCAGCTCGGGCTGCCGCTGCCGCTGTTCATCAAGTGGGACGACGCCGAGTACGGCCTGCGCGCCCGCGCCGCCGGGTTCCGCACCGCGACCGTCCCGGGCGTCGCGATCTGGCACATGTCCTTCATCGAGAAGGACGACTCCTCGGACTGGCAGGCCTACTTCCACTACCGCAACCGGCTCGTCGCCGCGGCCCTGCACGGCCCGGACGACCCGCGCGCGATGCTGAAGGAGACCTTCAAGCGGACCCTGCGCCACCTGATGCTCATGGAGTACTCGGCGGTCGCGCTGCAGATCAAGGGCTTCACCGACTTCCTGGCGGGCCCCGAGGCACTGTTCCCGAAGCTGCCCGTGGTGCTCGACGAGATCCGGGCCCTGCGGGCGCAGTACGACGACGGCCGCCCGCTCGACTCGGCGACCGAGGTGCCGCTCGCCGACCTCGACGCGCTGGGCGCCCAGCTGTTCCCGAAGCCCCCGGTGGGCCGGGCGAAGGCCGCGGTCGGGCTCGCCCGCGGGGTGCTGCGCAACCTGCGCACCCCGGACCCGGCGCTGCGCGAGCGGCCGCAGCGCAACGTGCCGTGGAAGAACGCCCAGTGGTTCGTGCTGGCCGGCCTGGACTCCGCGACGGTGTCCACCCCGGACGGCCGCGGGGTGACCTTCCGCCGTCGTGACCCGGCGATGTTCAAGGAGATGGTCGCGGAGTCGTTCCGGCTGCACCGCGCCGTCGCGGCGGACTGGGACGGCCTGCGCGCCCGCTACCGGGCGGCGGCGCCCGTGCTGACCGGCAAGGACGGTTGGAAGCAGATCTTCGAGTGAGCCCCGCCCGCCGGGGGCCGCTGCTGCTCCTGCTCGGCGTCGTCACCTGCCTGCTCGGCCTGGCCGCCGCGCTCGCCCCCGTCGACGCCGAGGACCCGGTCGTCACCTGGCCCCGGGCGGGACAGGCACCGGCGAGCACGGTGCTGCCGCTCTCGCCGTACCGGCCGCTGGAGTTCTCCGCGACCGTCCCGTGCGCCGCGGCGGCCGCCCTGGGCGAGGGCGACGTGCTGCGGACGATGCCCGCCGCCGAGGAGAACCCGGTGACCGCGCCGGGCTTCGTCGCGAGCGTGGCCGGCGGGACGCTCACGCTGCGCACCGGCGACCGGGTGCTCGCCACCGCGGCCGCGGGGTCGGGCTGCGTGTTCGAGGTGACCTCCGCGGACGGGGGCACCGTCGTCGCCCGCGACGGCGCGATCCTCGCCGAGCGCCTCGACGTCGCACCGCCGCAGGTCGCCGAGTTCGCCACCGACGTCACGGGGCCCGCCGCGGCCGGGCTCGCGGTCACCCTGCACACCGACGCGCGCTACGCGTCGTCGCCGTCGCCGCTGAAGGTCGCGCTGCTCGTCGCGCACCTGCTCGCGCTGGCCGCCACCCTCGCCGTCGCCGTGCGGACCTGGACCGGCACCCGCCGGGTGTTCGACGCGCCCGTCCGCCCCGGTCCGGCCGACCTCGTGGTGCTGGTCGTGAGCTGTGCCTGGGCGGTGCTCGGGCCGCTCAACATCGACGACTCCTGGTACGCGCTGATGGCCCGCCAGGGCGCGCGGACGGGGACGATCGGCAACGCGATCTACCAGCTCGACGTCACCGAGGCGCCGTTCGCGACCAGCCAGTACCTGCTGCAGTGGTGGGGGAGCCTCGTCGGCTGGGGCCTCGGGCCGCTGCGCGTGGTGCCGGTCGTGCTGGGTCTGCTGACCTGGGTGCTGCTGCGCTACACCCTCGCCGCGCTCGCGGGCCGGGCCGGCGTCCGGCCCGGGGTGGTCGCCGCGCTCGCCGTCGCGCACCTGGCCTGGTTCCTGCCCTACGGCATCGCGCTGCGCCCCGAGCCCGCCGGGACCGCGGCCGCCGCCGGGGCGCTGCTGCTCGTCGCCGCCGCCCGCCGCACCGGGGCGGTCGGGCTGCTCGCGCCGGCCGTCGTCGTCGCGGTGGTGGGGGTGACGACCGCGCCGACCGCGCTGGTCGCCGCGATGCCGCTGCTGCTCGCCCTGCCGCTGGTGTGGTGGCACCTCGCGCACGCGCCGTGGGCCACCCGGCTCGCGACGGCCGCCGTCGCGTTCGCCGCCGCGAGCGTGGTCGTGCCGCTCGGACTGGCCGACCAGACCCTCGCCGACGTGCGCGAGTCCGTCGCCGTGCACCGCTGGTACTACTTCCAGTACCAGTGGTACTCGGAGTACGTCCACTACGCCAACCTCCTCGGCCCCGACGACCAGGGCACCTGGGGACGACGTCTGCCGGTCCTGCTGACCGTCGCCGTCGTCGCGCTGGGCGCGGTGCGGCTCGCGACGCGCCGCGGCACCGGCGGCCCGCTGGGCTCGGCGCTCGGGTTCGCGCTCGCCGCCACCGCCCTCGGCCTCGTCGCCGTCGCCGTCAGCCCGACGAAGTGGGTCAACCACTTCGGCGCCGTCGCCGCCCCCGCGACGCTGCTGCTCGGCATCGCGCTCGCCCGCGGTCCGCTGCCGCGGCGCGCCCCGGCCCGGCTCGTCGCGGTGGGGACGGCCGTGCTCGGCGTCGTCGCCGCGGTGATCTACGCCGGCCCGAACCTGTGGCGACCGTTCTCCGACTGGGGGCAGCCGTTCGGGAACCACTCGGTCGTCGACGCGCCGATCCACCAGCAGGTCCTCGCACCGCACCTCGGACCGCTGTACCTGCGCAGCCCGCTGCTGTGGCTGCTCGTGGTCGCCGCCGCGCTGTGGTGGGCCCGGCGGCGGGGGAGCACGCCCCGGCCGGACCGGGCGGTGCTGCGCGTCGCCACGGCGGGCGGCGTCGCGCTGATGCTCGCGGTGTTCGTCGTCGCCCCGGTACACCAGGCCCCCGGCGCGTCGGTGGCCTCGATGAACCTCGCCATGCTGACCGGCGACGGCTGCGGGCTGGCCGACGCGCTGACCGTCACCGTCCCCGGTGACGCGACGCCCGCGCTCCCGAGTGACCCGCCCCGTCTCACCGGGGTGATGCGGGACGGCCCGCCGCCCGACCGCCCGTCGATCCCCGGCCCCGTCTGGCACACCGAGGACGCCGGCACCGGCACCCTCGACGCCGGCTGGTTCCCCGTCCCGGCCGGGACCACCCGGCTGATCCTGCCCCTCACCGGGGACCTGCGCGGCGACCAGGCCGTGCGGGTCGAGTCCGGCGCCGGCACGGCCACGGTCGACCTGCCGGGGACGAAGGTCGCCGACTGGCGGGACGTGGCGGTGACCCTGCCCGGCCCCGCCGACCGGGTCCGGGTCGTCGTGGACGACCGGATCGACGGGCCGGACACCTGGCTCGCCGTCGGCGCCCCGCGGCCCGCCCGCGACCTGCCCGCCCGCACGGTGCTCGGCGACGCCCCGGTGTTCGCCGACCAGGCCTCGGCGGTGCTGTGGCCCTGCCAGGACCAGATCGCGGTGCGCCACGGCATCGCGCAGGCCCCCCAGTGGCGGCTGCGCACCGGCGACGACCTGGAGGGCGCGACCGAGGCCACCGCGTTCTTCCCGGCGAACGGCGGGACCCTCGCCGGGATCGGTCGCACCGCGACCTTCGACGAGCTGCCCTCGCGGCTCGATCCGCCCGGCGGGCGCGCGATGTTCGCGCCCGCGCACGTCGAGCGGGTGCGCTACGAGCACCCGACCGACGGCTACGACCTCACCGTCGGGACGCAGCGACGGTGGGGCTGGGAGCGGCTGCCGACCCTGGCCGACAAGGACTACACCGGACGGGACTTCCTGGGCTGACCCGGGGGGGCTCCGGGCGACCCCGGAGCCGCTCGGCCGCCGGATCCGGTGTGCTCACCCGATGTTCTCGACGACGACCTGGCGGCGGACGACCGTCTGGCTGCACGTGCTCACCTCGGTCGGCTGGGCTGCCCTGGCCGCCTCGCTCGCCGTCCTGCAGGTCCTGGGCGGCGACCCGGCCGCCCGCCCGGCGGCGCTGCTCGGGGCCCACCACCTCGACGCCGTGCTGCTCGCCCCGCTCGCCGTCGGCTCCGCGCTGACCGGGACGGTGCTCGCCGCCGCGACGCCCTACGGCTTCTTCCTCCACCGCTGGGTCGCGACGAAGTTCGGGATCACCCTGGCCCAGCTCTACCTGGGGATCGGGGTGATCTCGACGCGGCTCGACGCGGCCCACGCCGACCCGACCGGGTCGCCGCCGCCCGAGCTGCTCCCGCTGACGCTGCTCATGGTCGCCGCGATCGCGTTCCAGGCGTGGCTGTCGGTCGCGAAGCCGTGGGGCCGGACCCGCTGGTCGGCGGACAGGCCCCGGCCGGTGACCGGTCCACGGTGGATGTTCGCGGCGGCGAGCGCGGCCGTCGTCGTCGACCTGGTGGCCGGGTTCCTGCTCGGGCACCCGGCCCCGGTCGCCTCGGTCGTGGTGCTGATCGCGGTGCTCCTCGGACGCCCGCGCGGACAGATCAGACCGCGTCGTAGAGCCGCGCCCACGTCTCCCGCGACGTGAGCCGCGGTTCCGCGGCCTTCCACTCCCGGGCGACCTGCGGCCCCTCGTTCCACAGCCGGCGCACCGTGTGCACCCCGCGGGTGGTGAGCTCGCGCAGCCGCTCCTGGTCGCGGGTCCGGATGCGGACGCCGTTCTCGGCCATGTCGGTGACGATCGCGCGCTCGAACAGCGACACGTGCCACCAGTGCGCCTCACCGGCCGGGACCATCCCGGAACGGAACGGCACCCGCCCGGTGGCCTGCAGCAGGGCGCGCTTCACCCAGGTCCGCACGATCTTCGACGGCTTGCCCCCGGCGAGGTGCACCACGGACTCGCGCACGTCGAGCCCGGCCTCCGCCAGCGGCACGGCCGTCGTCTCGGGGTAGGCGGCGCGGATCCGGCGGATCTCCGCCGCCGCGGAGGCGGAGCCGTCGTCGAGCACCGACGGGCCGCGCAGGAAGTCCTCGACCGCCGTCAGCAGCGTCGCGGCCAGCCCGTACTGCATCGCGACCAGGTACTGGGCCAGCAGCTCGACGACCGTCGCGGACACCGTGCGCCGGTCGAAGCCGGTCCGCAGGGCGGCGGTGATCAGGCCGTTGCGCTGGTTGAAGTAGCGGTGCCACTCGTCCCAGTCCTTCCAGCCGAAGTCGGCGTGCCACACGCCGGCCCCGGGCAGCGACACCGTGGCGAAGCCGCGCTCGCGGGCGCGGTAGCCGAACTCGACGTCGTCCCACTGGAAGAACAGCGGCAGCGGGTAGCCGATGGCCCGCACGATCGGTGCGGGGATCAGGCAGGACCACCAGCCGTTGTACTCGGTGTCGACCCGCTGCTCCTGCACGATCGGCAGCAGCCGCTCGTCGCGGCCGAGGAGGAAGCCCTCCTCCAGGGCACCGGGCACGGGCTTGCCGACGCGGAGCCTCTCGGGCTCGGCGTACTCGGCGGTGATGTGGACGTGGCCCGGGTGCAGCAGGTTCAGCATCTGCCCACCGACGATCGTCGGCGCGGTGGTGCAGGCGGCGAACCCGGTCAGCCGGACGACGATCTCCGGGTCGAGCAGCACGTCGTCGTCCATGAGCAGGACGTCGTGGTCGTCGGCCGGGTCGCCCGCGGTCGCCTCGTACAGGCCGCGGGTGAAGCCGCCCGCGCCGCCCAGGTTCGGCTGGCGCTGGTAGGCGAGCCGGTCGCCGAACGCGGCCGCCAGCGTCGCGAACCGGTCGCGCGACTCCAGCGGGTCGCTGCCCTGGTCGACCACGCGGACGCATCCGACGCGGGCCAGTGCGGCCGGGTCGTCGAGCAGCGCCTGCAGCGTGTTCAGGCAGTCCTCGACGCGGTTGTAGGTGCAGATCGTGATCGAGGTGGGCCGCGGCGGGCGGGGCACCGCGACGGTCCACTCGACGTCGGACACGGTCAGCGTGCCGGTGTCGGTCGCGAACTCCAGCCAGAGCCCGCCGCCGTCGACGAAGCGGTCGATCGCCCCGGTCAGCTCGACCGTGGTGCTCCCGGTGGCGTCGACCCCGGTGGTGGCGACGGCACGGGCGACCTTGTTCGTGTCCGAGGCCATCAGCCACACCCGGCCGCGGCCCGTGGCGCGCAGCGTCACCCGGACCTCGGGCACCGCGGTCCAGCGCTGCCAGTAGGTGGCGTGCAACCGCCCCCAGTAGGTGTTGGTGGTGACGTGGGTGGCCGGGACCAGCTCGATCAGGTCCCGTTCACGGCGGGCGGCGCCGCGCAGGACCTCGGCGTAGAGGTCCTCGGGCACCAGGTGCGTCGGCCCGGTGAAGGGGCCACGCTGCACGACCAGCCGTCCGGGGCGGGTCCCGCCGGCGGGGTCGTCGGCCGGGGCGGGCTCGCCCCCGCGGAGGGGCCGGGCGGTGTCCAGCATGGCTCTCGCTCTCGCCTCACGTCTCGGATCGGACATCACGGAGTCTGCCGGGGCCTCAGCCCGGCAACGGCGTCGGGTCCGGCGACGGAGCCCCGGCCTGCCCGACCTGCTGCCAGCCCCACAGGGTCCGGTCGCCCTCCTGCACCGGGGCCGGGACCGCCCGCGGGTCGTAGGGCTCGACGAGCCGGACCTGGCCCCAGTCGAAGTCCCAGGCACCGGGCAGGTAGGTCGGGACGTAGCGCTGGGCGGCGGTCCGGAGCAGCCAGCCCTGCGGGCCGCCGAACCGGCTGCGGCCCCACTCGTCGGCGACGGTGCGCTGCTGCGGGTCGGCGAGCATCCGGAACACCGGCACGTCGGCGATGCCCCGGTGCACGCCGAAGCGTTGCACGCAGGGGTGCACGAACGACGTCGCCCAGTCCAGGTACGCGGTGCCGCGGGCGGCGATCGTGGTCAGCGGGGTCAGCCGCGGGACCCGGGGCTGGGAGACGGCGACCCACGACCCGGCCCCGATGCCGCGGTCGGACACGATCACCCGCACCCGGTCGGCGTCGGCGGCCGGACGGCCCGCCAGGTCGACGCGCAGGTCCCGCCACGCCTGGCCGCCCGAGGCGCCGCCGGAGTAGTCCGACGTGCTGCTGACGGCCCCACCGGGCTCGATCTCGTCGACGACCGCGCCGTCGCGGGCGAACTGCAGGGTCACGGTGTTGCCGCCGCCGATCGTCCCGGCGACGCCGAGCACCAGCGGCGCGGAGCCGTCGCGGGCCGCGGCGGGCAGCGCGTGCCACACCGAGCGGTAGTCGCCGACGTTCTCCGGGTCCGGCGACCAGCTGCCCATGACCGGCCCAGCCAGCGGGCCGGTACCGGTCACGCCGGGCCGGTCGTCGCCGTCGCCGCTGTTGTCGCGCAGCGACCCCGGTCCGGTCGGGGGCAGGCCGTCGGGCGTGACGCCCTCGGCAAGGGGACCGGGGTCGGGGACACCGGCCGGTTCCGGCGCGACGGGCAGCACGTTCGCGGCCGGGTCGGTCTCGACCTGGATGCGCCCGGCGAGCCCGCAGCGCGACCCGGTCGGGTCGGTCAGGACGTCGGCGCCCAGGGAGTAGGAGCCCGCCTGCTTCTCCATGCCCTTGGCCAGGGAGGCGACCTGGAACAGCACCATGAACGCGCAGATCACCGCGATCGGCGCCGACCCGAGCCGGACGGCCTGGACGGTCCCGATCCGGCCGCGCCGACGCCCGAGGGTCCGCCGGACCGGGCGCGGCACCCCGGAGGTCGAGCGCAGGTGCTCCACCCCGGCGACGACGAGCGACAGGAACGCCAGGACCAGCAGCACCGTGGTCGCCTGGATCCCGCTGACCGACACCGGCTTGTCGAACCACGGCACGCCCCAGTTCGAGACGTACCACCAGGTGTTCGGGCCGCGGAACGCCAGACCGGTCACCGCGAGCACCGCGCCGAGGAACAGCGCCTGGTTGCGTCGCGAGCGCAGCACACCGGTGCTCGTCGCCAGCGCGGCCAGCGCCGCGACGCCCGAGGCGAGCGCGGCGAACGCGCCGAAGTGGTGCGTCCACTTCGTGGGGGTCAGGGCCAGCACCGCGAACGACAGCGCGGTGCTCGTGAGCAGTCGCCGGGAGAACCCGAGCGCGGCGCCCGGGATGCGGCCGCGGCGCAGCAGCACGATCGTCGAGACGATCATGCACAGCCACAGCAGCAGGACGGGGAATCGGCGTTGCAGCGAGCCGTCGCGGCTGTCGCTGAACAGCAGGTCGTAGCGCGCGAGCTCCTGGTACCAGGGCAGGTTCGGGCCGATGTCCTGGCGGACCCGGGTGGCCTCGGCGACGGTGGCGAGGGTCTGGTCGCCGAAGACGGCGGTGAGCACGATCAGACCGGCCGCGAGCAGCGGGCCGAGGGTGGCCGCCCACCCGGTGGTGCGGATCCGCTCGGTGAACAGCCGCAGCAGCGGCCGGGCCGCGGCCAGGAACGGGGCCAGCGCGATGAGACCGGTCGGCGTCGCCGCGACGGCGAACGCCCCCGCGACGAGTGCCCCCGCGACCGGCAGCAGCCGCCGGGTGGCCAGGGCGCGCTCCAGCATCACGAACGACACCAGCGCCGCGATCACGACGACGGTCTCCGGGCGGAGCCCGTTGTTGAACGGCAGCCAGAAGCACAGGAACACCCCGGCCGCGGCCCAGCCCGCGGAGCGGCTGCGCCGGACCCGGGTGCCGAGGCGCGGCAGCAGCGCCCGGCTGATCAGGAACCACGACGCGACGCCCATCGCCAGCGCCGGGACGCGCAGCCACAGCACCGACTCCGAGACCCCGCTCCACAGTGAGTACAGCTGGTAGAACCAGCCGAACGGCGCCTCGGGGACGTCGAACCAGCGGTGGTAGTTGCCGATGTAGCCGGCGGTGTCGTTGCCACGGGAGATGTCGAGGATGTAGCCGTCGTCGCTGGTCATCGACCCGATGAGGGCCCACACGACCAGCACGCCGACGACGACGGCGTCGCGCAGGTCGTCCTGCCCGCGCAGCCGGCGCGCCAGCCGGCGGCCGTGCACGACGCGGCGGGCGTCGGCGTCGTCGATCCGGCGCAGGAAGAACAGCGAGCCGAACAGCGCGACGATCGCGACACCGCCCGCGACGAGCTTGAGCGTCGAGGCGTCGGTGTCGTAGCGGTTGTCGGTGTCGAACCGGACGCTCGTGCCGCCCATCGGGTCGCGGGCCGCGTCGAGGTCGGAGTGGATCCCGGTGAGCTGCGGACGGCCGTCGCCGGCGAACTCGTAGAGCGTGGCCCCGCCCAGGGTCGCCGTCGTCGCGTCGAAGTCCGAGGTGAACGTGAGCGCGCAGGGCGCGCCCGGCGGGGGCAGCGGCGCGGTGGCGATGCGCTGACCGCGGTTGTCGAGGGTGACCACCCCGTCGGCGACGGCGATGCGCAGCCCGACCGTGTCGCCGTCCGGGGCGCCGGTGGGCGTCGTGGACAGCACGGTCGCGCGGCCGGGCCCGCGGTCGTCGAGGCTGCGGATCGCGTCGCAGCCGATCGTCGCCGTCAGGCTCTCCGGCCGGTACGCGACCAGGGGGGCGTTCAGCGGCGCGGTGCCGGTCGTGGCGTTCGGCCAGCTGACGGTCGCCGTGTTCTGCACGACCGGCAGGAACGGGATCGCCAGCGCCAGCACCGCCGAGAGCAGGCCCAGCACGGCGGCGAGCAGGCGGTCGGTCGGACGCGACCGGCGGTCGGTGGGGCCGGATCCCGGACGGGGATCCGCCTCCGTGTCGGCGGTCAGCACACGCCCGAGGCTAGACGCCACCCGGTGATCAACTGTGATCCCCCCGTGACCCCCGGCCGTCCACCCGTCCGGCGTAGTCCACCCACCCGGGTTCTCAAGGTCGATCACTCCGGGTTCTGATCACTATATGTGATCAGCTGCGACATTCGGGCACTGTTCGGGTGTCACCGGTGACGGTGGTGATCTCGCCTCGTTGGCCCCGGTGTGAGCATCTGCACCGATTCGCGAGCGACGGCCGACGACCCGGCCACCGCCGCGTCCGCCGCCGGCGGAACCACTCCCGAACAGGATGGTTCGTCCGTCCGATGTGGAGGCAACGGTGGCGGTGAGGTGCTCGCGCTGACGGGGCTGCGGATCGTCGCCGCGCTCTGGGTCGTCGCGTTCCACTTCCACTTCACCCCGATGGCGGGTGTGGAGACGGTGAACGGCTGGCTCGGACCGCTGATCACACAGGGTGCGCTCGGCGTCGACCTGTTCTTCGTCCTGAGCGGCTTCGTCATCGCCTGGACCTACCTCGACCGGCTCGGCCCGCGGCTGCGACTGCGGGACGCGGGCGGGTTCGTGTGGGCCCGCGCGGCGCGGATGTGGCCCGCCTACGCGGTGGTGTTCCACCTCTTCGGCGTGTGGCTGGTGGCGCGACTGCTGTTCGGGTCGACGACCGACGTCGCCTACCAGGCGGTGCAGCCGTCGATCGGCGTCGGCGCGTGGCTCGAGCAGCTGTTCCTGGTGCAGATGTGGGACGAGCAGTACCTCGACGGCGCGTCCTGGGTCGGCCCGACGTGGTCGATCAGCGCCGAGTGGCTGGCCTACCTGCTGTTCCCGCTGCTGGCGCTCGGGTTCTTCCGGCTGCGGAACCTGCCGTTCGGGGTGCTGGCGGCGGGGTCGCTGCTGTGCACCGCGCCGATGGCGGCCGCGTTCCTCGTGGTCGGGTCGCCGTACTACCCCTACAGCTGGCTGGTCCGGATCCTCGGCGGGTTCTCCGCCGGTGTCCTGGCGATGCTGGCCGTGCGGCGGCTGCGCACCACCGAACGGGTCCGCTCCTCGGCCTCGGCGACGGCGACGGCGACCGTCGCCGCGGTGCCGTTCGTCCTCCTGGCGGGGTCCGTCGTCGGCGGCGGGCTGCACGGCCTGGCCGTCGTCGCCTTCCCGGTCCTGGTCGGAGCCCTCGCGCTCGCCGACCGCGGACCGGTGCACCACCTGCTGACCCGTGGCCCGATGGTGCACGGAGGGCGGATCTCCTACGCCCTCTACCTGGTCCACATCCCGATGTTCGAGATCTTCTGGTTCCTGAGCGACTCCGGTGTCCTCCCCCGCGGCGGGGAGACGGGGCACCTGATCGCACTCACCGTCTTCGTGGGGACTCTGCCCGTGGCACACCTGCTGTACTCGCTCGTCGAACGTCCCGCGCGCCGGTGGATGCGGGGCCGGACCCGGCCCGCCCCCGAGGCCGTCGAGGCGGTCGTCGCCCCCGACCCGGTCCCGGCCGCCCGCCGCGTCGTGGACAACGACGCGGCGCGCCGTGACCCGGAGACCTCCGTGCTGCCGATGATCACCGACGAGCCGGTGACCTCGGTGCTGCCGGTCGTGTCCGCCGCCCCGGTTACCGCCGGTCCCGCCGCCGCGGCTCCGGCCGTGCCCGCCCGGCGGATGGCGCCGCGGTCCGTGCCGTCGCAGCCGTCGGCCCCGGCGCAGCCGTTCGCGCCGGTCCAGCAGGGCGACGTGCCCTCGGTGACGGAGGCGCTGCCGGTGGTCCGCCGCCGCTCGGCGGGCCCCGCCGTCGCCACGACGTCGGGCTGGACCCCCACCACGGCGCCGGAGCAGGCCCCGGCCGACGACGCGCGGACCGCCGCCCTGCCGGTCGTCCCGCCCGTCGCGGCCCCGTCCGCGCCGGTCGCCGAGCCCGAGCCCACCGCCCCGGCGTCCGAGCCGGCCCCGGCCGACCCGATCGTCGTCCCGGCGCCCGCGCTGCCCACCCGGGCACCGCGACGCCCCGAGGCCGACCCCGCCGACGTGCCCGCCGCGGCCGAGATCGACGTCCCGGCCCGGCCGGTTCGGCCCGGTGGGTGCTCGAGCGCCTGGCCGCGGCCTGCGCCGCCGACTTCGACGGCGCCGGGCGCAGCGACCTGTCCGCCGACCTCGTCGCCGTCGCCCGGATGCGCAGCGGCGGCGCCGGCACCGGCGGGGACCTGTTCACCCCGGTCGTCGAGGGCACCGGCACCACCACCGGTGCCGACCGGATGGAGCGGCTGCGGTCGCTGCACATCGCGGCCCGCGGGCTCGCCGACGACCGCGGTGTCGTCCCGGCACCGCGGGCGATGCGCTCCGCGTCGGCACTGCCCGGCACGCGGACCGGCGCCGAGAACTGCGGGCGGGCCGCCCGTCGTCGCGACGACGCCCACGCCAGCGCCGCGACACCGATCGTCGCCGCCTCCGGTGCCGCCGCGGCCCGTCGCCGCCGGAAGAAGCCGGCGCACGGGGCCTGAGACTCCGCTGGGGAGCGGGTGACACGGCCTTGCCCCCGGACCACCACCGTGGTCCGGGGCACGGCCGCGTCCGCCGATCCTGTCCCGCGGGACAGGAAGACCGGCGGTGGTCCACGCACCGGGGGAGCGGTCCGGTGCCGCCGCATCCCGGTGCCCGGGACGTGACGCCGGTGCCCGGACACCGCGGCACGCCGCGTCGGCGACAATGGACGGGCCCGCCCGTCGCGACCAGGACGGGCCCCGCCCACCGACGCGATGGACCGATGATCCCCACGACCCCGCCCCTCGCCGACCTGCCCGAGCCCGCCGGTGCCGCACCGCCGGAGCGGGCCGCGCTGCACTGGTACCTGCGCCTGGCCCGCCACCACCTGGGCCGCGGCCCCTACCTCGACGTCGCGGGTGCCGGCGGGGTCCTGCTCGCCGGGCTGGCCCGGCTCGGCCCGGTCTCGGGGCTGGCCGGCTCGGAGGCCGAGGCCGGGGCGATGCGTGCGGGCGCGCCGGGATGCCCCGTGCACCTGACCCTGGATGCCCTGCCGGGGCCGGTCGCGTCGCTGACCGCGGTGGAGGTGCTCGACCGGCTCCCGGACGCGGCGCTGGCCGGTGACCTCGGCCCGGGCGGCTGGTTCCAGGCGCTCGAGCCGGGCGGGTGCGCACTCGTCGTCGCCGCCGACGCCGAGGGCCGCGGCCGGGAGCTGGCCGGTGCCCGCTGGGTGCCGCCCCGCGTCCCGCGCGGGCACCTGCGGATCCGGGAGATCCTCGTCGACGCCGGGTTCGAGATCGTCCGGGAGGGCTCCGACGGGCTGACCCGCGGCCCCTACGGCGGTGTCCCCACCTGGGCCGACCCGCGTCTGGCCGCGACCCGTGCGCAGCGGTCAGCGGGGCGCCTCACGTGCGAGGTGGGCGCAGGGGAGCGCGCGGTGATCATCGCGAGGAGGCCGGCGGCGCCGTAGCGTGCAGGGCATGAGCGATGTGCTGCCACTCGGGCCCGACGAGCTGCTCAGCACCACCCGATCGGTCCGCAAGCGCCTGGACCTGGAGCGTCCGGTGCCGCTGGAGGTGGTCCGGGAGAGCCTCGAGGTCGCGTTGCAGGCCCCGAGCGGCTCCAACCAGCAGGGATGGCACTGGCTGGTGCTCACCGACGCCGAGAAGCGCAAGGCCGTCGGCGAGTACTACCGGAAGGCGTTCACCGCCTACCGGAACTCCTCGCAGTACCCGACGACCCGCTCCCACGGCGACGCCGACCGCGACGCCACCCAGCTCCGCGTCGCGGACAGCGCGCAGTACCTCGCGGACCGGATGGGGGAGGTCCCGGTGCTGGTCATCGGCGCGATGAACGCGGAGGCCGAGCTGCCGGCGTCGAACCAGGCCGGGATGTGGGGGTCGCTCCTCCCGGCCGCGTGGAGCCTGCAGCTCGCGCTGCGTGCGCGCGGCCTGGGCAGCGCCTGGACGACGCTGCACCTGCAGTACGAGAAGGAGATCGCCGAGCTGCTGGGCATCCCGGAGAACGTGCGGCAGGGCGTCCTGCTGCCGGTCGCGTACTACACCGGCGACACGTTCAAGCCCGCGAAGCGCCAGCCGCTCGACACCGTCCTGCACGTCGACGGCTGGTAGGCCGCCCCCGGATCAGATCGGGAGCCTGCGGAAGATCGGCCGGGGCACGTGGCGCAGTGCGCTCATCACGAAGCGCATCGGCGCCGGTGCCCACACCAGCTCCTTGCCCGTCCGCACCGCGTCGACGATGACGTCGGCGACGGCCTGCGGGGTCGTCGCGAGCGGTGCGGCGTCCAGGCCCTCGGTCATCTTCGAGTGCACGAAGCCGGGCCGGACGATCGTCACGGTCACGCCGAACTCGCGCAGCGCCTCGGTCAGCCCGGTGTAGAACGCGTCCATCCCGGCCTTGGTGGAGCCGTAGACGAAGTTCGAGCGGCGGGCCCGCTCCCCGGCGACCGAGGAGATCGCGACGAGCGAGCCGTGGCCCTGCTCGCGGAACCGCTCGGCCAGCGCGACCCCGGTGGAGACGGTCGCGGTGTAGTTGACCTGCGCCAGCTCGACGGCGTGGTCGACGTCGGTCCAGGCCTTCTCGTTGTCGCCGAGCAGCCCGAACGCGACGACGGCGACGTCGATGTCCCCGCCCGCGAAGGCCTTCTTCACGACCTCGGGGTGGGTCTCGATGCTTCTGGCGTCGAACTCGATGGTCTCCACGCCGCACCCGAGCGCCTCGAGCTCGGCGCGGGCGACGTCGAGCCGGGGGCCGGGGCGGGCGGCGAGCACGACCCGCAACGGGCGGTCCGCGGCGAACGCGCGCACGGTGGCCAGGCCGATCTCGGAGGTGCCGCCGAGGAGCAGGATGCTCTGCGGATTGCCGACTGCGTCGATCATGATGGTGCTGGCTCCGGACGTCAGAGGGTCAGTGCGAGGCGGCGGGACATGTCGGAGGCGAAGACGCCGGTCGGGTCGACGCCGTCGCGGATCGCCTTCCACTCGGCGAACCGCGGGTAGCCGGCGGCGAAGGCCTCCGGCGACGTGCGCGACTCCTTCGCCAGGTACAGCCGCCCGCCGGCGGCCAGCACCATCTCGTCGAGCTCCGTGCAGAACCGGGACAGCCCGTTCGCGATCGGGAAGTCGACGGTGATCGTCCAGCCCTTGGTCGGGAACGACAGCGGTGCGTCGTTGCCCGCGCCGAAGCGCTTGAACACGTTCAGCCCGGACTTGTGCGGCGACGCCGCGATCTTCTCGAGGATGCGGCGCAGCTCGGTCTCCGCCCCCATCGGGACGACGAACTGGTACTGCAGGAAGCCCTTCGAGCCGTAGACCCGGTTCCAGTCCCCGAACACGTCGAGCACCTGGTAGAAGGCCGTGATGTTCTGCACCGAGCCGCGCTGGCGCTTCGGGGCCTTGCGGAACCACAGCTCGGAGAACGCGGTCAGCGACAGCTTGTTGGCCAGCCCGTTCGGGAAGACGTCGGGGAAGGTCAGCAGCTGCGGCGCGTCGAACTTCAGCGGCTCGGACCGCAGCTTCGCGGGGAGCTGGTCGACGGTCGCGAGCGAGCCGCGGGTCAGCACCGAGCGGCCCATCCGGGCGCCGGTCGCGGTGGTGTCGAACCAGGCGGCCGAGTAGCCGTAGGTGTCGTCGGAGCCGTCGGTGAGCAGCTCCAGCAGGCCGTCGAGGTCGTCGGTGCGATCGGTGTCGACCACGAAGTACGCCGACTCGGTCCGGTGCAGCCGCACCCTGGCCCGCACGATGACGCCGGTCAGGCCCATCCCGCCGACGGTCGCCCAGAACAGCTCCGAGTCCGGCCCGGACGGGGTCAGCTCGCGGACCGAGCCGTCCGCGGTCACCAGCGCCAACCACTCGACGTGGTTGCCGAAGCTGCCCTTGGTGTGGTGGTTCTTGCCGTGCACGTCGGCGCCGATCGCCCCGCCGATCGTGACCTGGCGGGTGCCCGGCAGCACCGGGACCCACAGCCCGAGCGGCAGCGCGGCGCGCATGAGCTGGTCCAGGCTGACGCCCGCGTCCACGTCCGCGACGCCGGTGTCCGGGTCGATGGCGTGGATCCGGCTCAGGCCCGGCATGTCGAGGACGACACCGCCCGCGTTCTGCGCCGGGTCGCCGTAGGACCGGCCGAGCCCGCGGGCGATCACGCCGCGCTCGCCCGCCGTGCGGACGGCCTCGGCCACGTCCTCGGCGTCGCGCGGGGTGAGGAGCTGGGCGACCGTCGGCGCGGTCCGTCCCCAGCCGTGCAGGAAGGCGGTCCGCCGCGCCGGGGCGTCGGTCCTGGTGCTGCTGGGAACGGTCGTGTCCGTCATCGTCGCCAGGGTAGCGAGGGCCACCGACGACGACGGGTGCGACCCTGGGCGGGTGCTCGACGAGCGGCAGGTCCGCCTCCCGCTGCCCCCGGCACGGCGCCGGGGCGCGACCGCGGGGCTGTACGTGCTGCTCGGGCTCGGCTACCTGCTGGTCTCGCTGTGGCTGCAGCGCCGGGTGCTCGCCGCCCCGGGCGGTCTGCTGATCGGGCACGTCACCGCCGACGCCGACATGTTCGCCTGGTGGCTCCACTGGTTCCCGTTCGCCGTGACGCACGGGGAGAACCCGCTGGTCACCGACTGGATGCACTGGCCGTACGGGCTCAACGCGCTGTGGAACACCGCGGTGCCGCTGCTGGCGCTGGCGCTCGCCCCGGTGACCCTGGTCGCGGGCTCGGTGACCGCGTTCAACGTCGGGCTGGTCCTCGGCCCGGTCGTGTCCGGACTGGTCCTGGTCGCCGCGCTCGGCCCGTACGTCGGCGCGGGCACCCGCGGCTGGGTCGCCCGCGGGATCGCCGGCGCGCTGTACGCGTTCTCCCCGTTCCATCTGGCGCACGCGATCGCCGGGCACCTCAACCTCACGTGGTCGCTGCTGCCGCCGCTGCTGCTGCTCGTCGCGCACCACCTGTTCGCGCGCGGCCCGCTGCGTCGCCCGTGGCTCGTGGGGGCGCTGACCGGACTCGCGCTGGTCGGGCAGCTCGTCCTCTACACCCAGACCCTCGCCATCGGCGTGATCTTCCTGGTCGTCACCGCGGTGGTGCTCGCGCTGCGGTTCCCCCGCCGGGTCCGCGCGCACCTGCCGGGGCTGGTCCGGGCCGGCCTGGCCTGCGTCGGGGTGTTCGTGGTGCTCGGCGCCTATCCGCTGTACCTGGTGCTGGCCGGGCCGAACCGCCCGCGCGGCGCGATCCGCAACGTGCACGCCACCGGCGCGGACCTGGCGAACCTGCTCGTCCCGACGCGGCTGACCGCCGTCCGGGCGGTGCCCGACGGCGCGGGCACCGAACTCGGCGGCCACATCGGCGAACAGGGCGGCTACGTCGGCGTCGCCGTGCTGGCGCTGGTCGTCGTCGCGGTGCTGGTCGTCCGGTCGACGACGCTGCGGGTCGTCGCCGCGGTCGGGTTCCTGTCCTGGGTCGCCTCGCTCGGCACGAGTGTCGTGCTGCTGGGCGACTACACGGGGATCCCGCTGCCCTGGCTCGGGTTCGCCGAGGTCCCGTTGCTGTCGGAGGTCGAGCCGGTCCGGATCCAGGTGGTGACGGCGCTGTGCGTCGCCGTCGTGGTCGCGCTGTGGGTGGACCGGATGCCGCTCGACACCCCGGCGACGGCGGTCGGTGCCGTCGCCCTGGCCGCGCTGGCGGTGGTGTCCTGGCTGCCCGCCGACGCCCAGGAGGTCCGGCCCGCGCCGGTACCCGCCTTCTTCGCGGCCGGGGCGGCGCCGCTGGGCCCGGCCGACGTCGTCGAGATCTACCCGCGGATCACCGCGGCCTGGGACGACGGCGCGCAGGGCCTGCGCTGGCAGGCCGCCTCCGGCCCGTCGTTCCGCATCCGCGGCGGCTACTTCATCGCCTCCGATCCCGAGGACGACGTCGCCATCCAGTCCCGCTGGAACCGGTACCAGATCGGGGCGCAGTGGGTCGCCGACGGCAAGAACGACCCCAGCGACGACTACACCGCCGCCGCCCACCGCGAGCTGCGCGACCTGGGGATCACCGCGGTCGCGTTCGTCCCCGGGTACGCCGGCGGCGACGAGGCCCGTGCGCTGGCCTGGACCCGGCGGGTCACCGGCGACCCCGGCCGGTTCGACGGCGGGGTGTGGCTGTTCCGGCTGCCGGACGCCGCACCCGTCGGATAGGTGTTTACCCTGGTGGGGTGACCGGTGCGCGGCTACCCGGAGAGGGTCGGGAGATCAGGATCTCCGACGCCGACCGCGAGCGCGCCGCGACGCGGCTCAACCGTGCGATGGCCGAGGGCCGGATCTCGGTCGAGGAGCTGCAGGAGAGGCTGTCGGTCGTCTACGGCGCCCGGTTCGGTTCCGAGCTGCTCCCCGTACTGTCCGACCTGCCCGGGGACCCGCTGGACCTGTCCGCGGACGTCCTGGCCACCCCGGTCGGCCCGCCCACGGTGCTGCGCGGCGGTGTCGGCGGGGTCAAGCGCCGCGGCGACTGGGCGGTCCCGGCCCGGCTGCGGGTGCAGACCTCGCTCGGCCCGGTCCTGCTGGACTTCTGCGACGCGCAGCTGCCCATGCCCGTCGTCGAGGTGGAGCTGGAGCTCGGCGCCGGGTCGGCCCGGCTGCTGGTCCCGGAGAACGCCACCGCCGACGTCGACGGCCTCGTCTCCCAGTACGGCTCGGTCCGTTCGAAGATGCCCAGCCGGGCCGTCCACGGCCGCCCGCACTTCCGCGTCTACGGCCGGACGGCCGCCGGCTCGGTCACGGTGCGGACCCGCTACACCTTCGCCGGCCGCCACTTCTGAGCGCCGCCACCGGGCTCACCGGAAGCGGCGCCCCTCGTCGCGGCGGTACGCCCAGCCCACCAGCAGCGCCAGCCCGACCGTCCACACCGCGAACGCGCCCAGCGCCAGACCGCTCGGGACCGGCCCGCCGAGCGACCAGAGCAGCAGGTCACGGGCCCCGCGGGTGGGCAGCACCTCGGTCGCGCGGGCCAGCCAGCCGGGGAACAGCTCCGGCGGCAGCAGCAGGCCGCCACCGAACGCCATCGGGAAGAACGCCAGCTGGGTCACCGGCAGCGCGGCCTTGGTCGGCAGCGAGTAGCCGATCGCGAGCCCACCGAACAGGAACGGCAGCCCGGCCACCAGGAGCGTCACGAACGCGAACGGCAGCCGCGCCGGTTCCACGTACGCCGGCGTGAGCAGGGCCCCCAGCACGACCACCGGCAGCATCCCGAGCAGCGCGAACAGCACCCCGACCGCGAGCCTGCCGACCACCCGCGCCGACGCGGGGGCGGGCAGCGTGCGCAGGTAGGGATCCCACGGCTTCTCGCGGTCGTCGGCGACGCCCACACCGAAGGTGAACAGGAACCCGCTGAGCACGCCGAACAGTGCGAGCTGGGCGACCGAGCGGGTCACCGCGACCGGGTCGTCGCCCCAGTCGAACGGCAGCACGAAGAAGCACAGGGTCAGGGCCGGGAACAGCGCGGTGGACAGCACCGCGACGGGGATCCGCAGCTGCTCCAGGATCAGGTAGCGGGCGTGCGCTGCGGCGATGCTCACGACGGGCCTCCGGTCAGGGTCAGGAACGCGTCCTCCAGCGACGCCCGGGACACCGACAGGCCGGTGAAGGGCACGTCGTGCCGGACGAGGGTGCGGACCAGCTCGTCGGCGTCGGCGGTGTGCAGGGTGACGAGGTCGCCGTCGCGCTCGGTCCGCTCGACGCCGGGCAGGTCGGGAAGGGTCGCCGCGCGGAAGGACACCCGCCCCACCCGGACGGCTCCGCGGACGGCGTCGACGTCGCCGTCGGCGCGGATCCGCCCGCCCGCCAGGACGACGACGCGCTCGGCCAGCGACTCGATCTCGTCGAGGTAGTGGGTGGTCAGCAGCACCGTCCCGCCGCCGGCGTGGAACGCGCGCACGGTGTCCCACAGTGCGCGGCGGCCCTCGACGTCCAGGCCGGTCGTCGGCTCGTCGAGCAGCACCAGCCGACCCCGGCCGACGAACGCGAGCGCGAGCGCGAGGCGGCGCTTCTGGCCGCCGGACAGCCCGCCCGCCTGGCGTCGTTCCAGCCCGTCGAGGCCGAAGCGCCCCAGCAGCTCACCGGCACCGACCGGGTCGGGGAAGTGGGCGCCGACGAACCGGACGATCTCCCCGACGCGCAGTGTGTCGGGCAGCCCGGTCTGCTGCGGGGTGGTGCCCAGCGCGACCCGGTTCGCCGCGTCACGCGGGTCCCCGCCGAACAGCCGCACCGTGCCGGTGTCCGGTCGGCGCAGCCCGGACACGAGGTTGACAAGCGTCGACTTGCCCGCCCCGTTCGGTCCGAGCAGGCCGGTCAGGCTGCCGGGCTCCAGGACGAGGTCGACGTCGTCGAGGGCGACGGTGTCGCCGTAGCGGCGGGTCACCCCGTGCAGCTCCACCGGTGCGGTCACGACGGCACCTCCGACGGGTCGGCCGCCGGGTCGAGCAGCGCCCGCAGCGCGGCCGTGTAGTCCTCGAAGGCCCGCCTGCCCGTTCTCGTCAGTTCGACAAAGGTCACCGGGGTGCGCCGCTGGTGGGTCTTGGTGATCGCGACGTAGCCCGCCTCCTCCAGCTTGCGCAGGTGGGTGGACAGGTTGCCCGCGGTCATGCCGAGCAGCTCCTGCAGCCGCGGGAAGGTCATGCGGTCGCCGTCGTCGAGGGCGGCGAGGGTGGCGGTGACCCGCAGCCGGGCCTGGGCGTGGATGACGGGGTCGAGCTCGGTCACCGGACCGCCCGCGCCCGTGTCCACAGCCCGGTGGCGACCAGGGCGCCACCGCCGACGACCGCCAGTGTCAGCGCGTGCCACGGCGCCGGGACGAACGGCAGCGCCGCGCCGAGCACCAGCAGGCCGAGCCCGAGCGCGTAGTCCGGGATGTTGCGCCAGACCGCGGCCCCGACCGCGAACAGGCCGCCGGTGACGAACACGAACAGCGCGGGCATGGCGAACCCGACCGGCGCCCCGAGCCGGCCCAGACCGACCGTCAGCGCGACGACCCCGATCATCGCCACCGGCCACACCCAGCCGTAGAGGGCGCCGTGCAGCTGGCTCGGCCCGGTGACGCCGCGTCCCATCCGGGCGCCGACCAGGCCGCTGGCGATCGACCCCCCGGCGATCGCCAGCCCCGTGAGGACGCCCGCGGTGGCCGCGGTGACCGCGCCGGTCCCGTTCGCGAACCAGGCGAGCCCGATGACCGCCCAGGCCGCGCCCCAGATCAGATAGAAGATCCAGTACGGCGGGATCTGCCGGGCCTGCTCACGCTCGATGATCGCGAGCGCGTCGGCCGGTGAGCGCGGCGGCTGGTCGTCGACGTCGGTGTCCGTCCGGTCCTGCATGCTTCCCCCACTGCCAACTGGTTTGCTCTGTCGCTCACTTTGTACTGCAAAGTGCATTGCCTTGTCCACGGTCGAGAACGGATCGGCAGCTCGGAGGGGCACGGCCTGCGCTCCGGTGGGTCGACGCGGTCGTTGCGGCGTGCGCCGCTACCCTCGATGGGTGACCGCCACCGAGCCCACCCGGGCCGAGCCCCCGGCCACCGGTCCGGCCGACGGCCCGGCCCCGCGCCTCGGCCTCGTCCGCCAGCTGGGCAGCTTCGTCGCGATCGGTGTGCTCTCCGCGATCGTCGACTTCGGCGTCTACCACCTGCTCCTGAACGCGGGCCTGTGGGTGCCGTTCGCGAAGGGCATCAGCTTCATCCTCGGTACGACGACGGCGTACCTGCTCAACAAGCGCTTCACCTTCACCGGCGCGAACACCGGCGGCCGCGCGAGGTTCGCCGGCTTCGTGGCCCTCTACGGCACGACCTTCGCCGTGAACGTCGGTGTGAACTCCCTGGTCCTGCACCTGCTGCCACCGCTGACCTACGACACCAGCCTCGCCTGGCTGGTCGCGCAGGGCACCGCCACCGCGATCAACTTCGTCATGCTGCGCTGGGTCATCTTCAAGAACTGACCCCGCATCGAGCGTGGCGACCGGTCACGTCGCGCGGCGACCGCCGCGTGGGGTGCCACGCGACGTGACGGGGTGCCGTGTGGTCCCGAGACCGTGGGCGAGGCGGGCGACCATGCTGCCGTCGGCGAGGTCGGACCAGACCCATCGCACGACGGTCAGGCCCGCGGAACGGATGAGGTCCTCCCGCCGCTTCTCCTCCCAGAGCACCTCACGGAGATCCTGACCGGACCGCAGCGAGCGGCCGTACTTGACCCGGCCGTCGAACTCCCCGACCACTCCGTGCTCCGGCCAGGCGAAGTCGGTGCGGAACGGCAGACCGGGGACCTCCCACTGGGTCGCCGGGGCCGGGAGGCTCGCGAGGTGCATCCGGAACCGGCTACGCGATTCACCGGGGCTCTCGGAGCGGGCGTCCGCCAGCGCGATGACACGCCGTGCCGCGGGCGTACCGACGCGTCCGCCGAACCGGGAGAGCACCTCGGACAGCTCGTCGACCGTTGTCGCGCCGGCCGGCCGGGGCTCGGACCGTGGTCGCGGCCGGACGTACTGGTGCAGGGCCGCATCGACCGTCACCAGCGTCTGCTCGGCAGGTACCGTCCGAGCCAGGTCGACGAGTGTCCGGGCCGGCGAGGTGACCAGCAGGCCGTCGAGCTCGCGGACGTCGTCGGCCGGTAGCGGAGCCCGGTGCACGGAGGTGCCATGGCGGTTCCGGCCGCCACCGGTGCTGCGTTCCCGTACGGCGTGCACCCGATCGAGAGGCAGGTTCCAGACCGGGAGCCCGAGGACGAGGGCCGCGGTGACATGGCCGAGGACCGAGCCGGGAGCGAGGTGCGGCGCGGTGGCCCGGGCTCGGAGCAGGTGGGCCTGCACCGGCGAGCGCGGTTGGTCGTCACCGAGCCGGTAGGAGCCCCGCCGGACCGGGACGAGCACGCGGGCGCGGACGAGGCGGTCGATCTCGTCGACGGCGAGGCCGGCGCCCAGCAACGCCGACCGGTGCAGGAGCCCGGCCGGATCCGGAGGCACGTGGTCGAGGCGATCCATGCCCCCGACACTGCCGCCGCCCGGCGCCGGCCACCGACATCCCCACCGCCCTGTGGATGAACCTGCCGGTTGTGGACAGGTTCGTGGCGACCCGTCACATCCCGCGGCACCCGCCGCGGTGGTCGCCGCACGACGTCACCGGTCGCCACGCCAGATCGTGGGCTGTGGGGGCGACGGTCAGGGGGCGCGGTGGAACTGCTCGCGGCGGCCCTGGCGGAGCAGGGTCAGCCAGTCGCGGAAGGCGCGCGGGTCGCGTTTCGTCACCAGGAAGTACCAGGCGAACCTCGGCAGCTCCAGGAGGCCGATCCTCCGCATCCCGGGCTGGGACATCAGGTAGCCGCGGTTGCGGTAGGTGTAGTAGCGCTTGACCTCGTCGCCCGGGTCCTGGGCGTGCAGCCGCCCGCCCAGCATCGGCTTGAACTCGTCGGAGCCGTAGGGGTGCAGGTAGGTGGCCTGCAGGGCGGTGCCGAAGGGCAGCCCGGACCGGACCATCCGGCGGTGCATCTCCACCTCGTCGCCGCGGACGAACAGGCGCAGGTCCGGCACCCCGATGACCTCCAGCGTGGAGGCCCGGAAGAGGGCGCCGTTGAAGAACGAGGCGATCCCGGGGAGCAGGTCGTCGGGGCCCAGCGCCGAGCGGGACCGGTGCCAGGTGACGCCGCGGCGCAGCGGGAAGGCGAGGCGGTCCGGGTCGGCCTTGTCGGCGACCACCGGTGACACCGCGGCGAGCCCGTGCCGCGACGCGACGTCGAGCAGCGTGGCGAGGGTGGACTCGTCGGCGGCGTGGCCGTCGTCGTCGGCCAGGAAGATCCACTCCGCGCCCATGGCGAGTGCGTGCAGCATCCCCAGGGCGAAACCGCCCGCGCCGCCGAGGTTGGACCACGAGGGGAGCCACGTCGTCGGCAGCGGACAGGCCTCGACCGCGTCACGCGCGGGCAGGTCAGGCCCGTTGTCGACGACGATCAGGTGCGCCAGCGGGTGGGTCTGCTTCGCCATCGCCGCGAGCGAGTCGACGAGCAGCTCGGCCCGGTGCCGCGTGACGACGACGCCGACGACCGAGCCGGGCGGGAGCGGTCCGGTCACGACGGGGTCCGCCCCTTGTAGTGGTCGAGGACCTCGTGCAGCGGGCCGTACTCCTTGATCGTCCCGTGCTCCATCCACAGCGCGGTGTCGCACAGGTCGGCGAGGAACTCGTCGGAGTGCGAGGCGAAGACCAGGATCCCGGAGCGGTCGACGAGCTCGTGGAGCCGGTTGCGGGCCTTGTTCAGGAACTCCGCGTCGACGGCGCCGATGCCCTCGTCGAGCAGCAGGATCTCGGGGTCGATCGAGGTGACGACGCCGAGGGCGAGCCGCACCCGCATACCCGTCGAGTAGGCCCGCAGCGGCATCTCCAGGTAGTCGCCCAGCTCGGTGAAGGCGGCGATGTCGTCGATCCGCGCCTCCATCTGCTTGCGCGTCATGCCCAGGAACAGGCCGCGGATCAGGATGTTCTCGTAACCGGAGATCTCCGGGTCCATCCCGACGGCGAGGTCGAACACGGGCGCGACCTTGCCGCGGACCAGCGAGCGACCGCGGGTGGGCTCGTAGATGCCGGCCATCAGCCGCAGGAGCGTGGACTTGCCGGCGCCGTTGTGCCCGACGAGCGCGACGCGGGCGCCCTTGTCCAGGCTGACGGTGATGTCGCGCAGCGCCTCGATGATCGGCACCTTGGCGTCGGTGCCGATCCGGCCGCCCGCCTTGCCGAGGACGGCCTTCTTCAGCGACCGCGTCTTGGCGTCGAAGATCGGGAAGTCGACGGCGGCGCGGTCGATCCGGATGCGGGGTTCAGTCACAGAGGTTCACACCCAGTACGCGACGCGGGAGCGGTAGTTGCGCAGGCAGATCAGGGCCGCGGCCCAGCCGACGATCGTGATCACGCCCGTGACCAGCCAGTACCGGCCGACGATCTCCTGGCCGAGCAGCGGCTGGCGCACGATCTCGACGAAGTGGAAGACCGGGTTCAGCTCGACCAGCTGGGCGCGCTCGCGCGCGGCCGGGTTGTCGCTCAGGATGTCGACCGACCAGACGATCGGGGTCAGGTAGAAGACCAGCTGGGTGACGCTGGCGATGATCGGGGGGATGTCCCGGAACCGGGTCGCGAGGATCCCGGCGAGGATCGCGACCCAGGCGCCGTTGACCGCCAGCAGCGCGAACGCCGGGATCGCCAGCAGCGTCGACAGCCCCAGCGGATGCGGGAACACGATCATCAGCACGACCCAGACGACCAGGTTGTGCAGGAAGAACAGCGTCTGCCGCCACACGAGCCGGTAGATGTGCAGGCTCAGCGGGGCGGGCAGGAACTTGATCAGGCCCTCGTTGGCGATGAAGACCTCGCTGCCCTCGAGGATGCAGCCGGACACGAAGTTCCAGATCAGCAGCCCGACGGCGACGTGCGGCAGGAACGTCGCCAGCGAGATCTGGAACAGCGCCGAGTAGAGGATCCCCAGGCCGAGGGCGATGACGCCCATGCTGATCGAGATCCACAGCGGTCCCAGGACGGAGCGGCGGTAGCGCTGCTTGATGTCCTGCCAGCCGAGGTAGCCCCACAGCGGCCGTTGCCGCCAGCCCTGGGCGAGGTCCGCGAAGGCCCGCCGCCAGCTGCGCGGGCTCGACACCTCGGACGGGTCGACGACGTCACCCGGCTCGTCGGTCACGGTCACGGCCACCCGGTGAGGGTACTCAGACGCCGTCCGCGGGCCCGGCAGGGGAGGCCCCGGCCGGGACACCGCGAAACCGCAGGTCGTCGTCGTGCGTCAGAGGTACTGCCCGGTCCCGCGACCCATGCCCTCGGGGACGCCGCCCTGCTCCGGCCCACCGCCGACGCCCGGGGGCAGCCCGCGACGCATCTGCTCCAGCTGCGCCCGCGCGGCCATCTGCTGGGCGAACAACGCGGTCTGGATGCCGTGGAACAGGCCCTCCAGCCAGCCGACCAGCTGGGCCTGGGCGATCCGCAGCTCACCCTCCGACGGGATCGTGTCCGCCGTGAACGGCAGGCTGAGCCGCTGCAGCTCCTCGCGCAGCTCCGGCGCCAGGCCCTCCTCGAGCTCCTTGACGGAGTTCTCGTGGATCTCCTTGAGCCGCTCGCGGGACGCCTCGTCCAGCGGTGCGGCCTTCACCTCCTCGAGCAGCTGCTTGATCATGGTGCCGATCCGCATGACCTTCGCGGGCTGCTCCACCATCGACGCGGGGCTCTGACCCTCGTCGTCCTGCGGAACCGAGGCCATGCCCACCGGACGCCCGTCGGCGCCGACCACCACGACCCGGTCCCCGGGGGTCTCCTGCTCGTCGCTCATGCCCGCCATTCTGGACCCGCCCGCTCAGGAGTTCACGAGCAGGAGCTTGCCGGTCACCCCACCGGCGTCCAGCCTGCGGTGCGCGTCGGCGGCGTCGGACATCGCGAACCGCTCGAAGATCACCGGCTTCACCCGGCCGTCGGCGAACAGCGGCCACACGTTCTCGCGGACCCCGTCGACGATCTCGGCCTTCGAGTGCGGACCGTCGACCGGGCGGCCGCGCAGGCCCATCGCCGAGACGTGGCCGCGCTTGGCCAGCAGCGCGCCGATGTTCAGCTCGGCCTTCACCCCGCCCTGCATCCCGATGATCATCAGCCGGCCGTCGCGGGCCAGCGCGGACAGGTTGTTCGCCAGGCCCTTGGCGCCCATGTTGTCGAGGATGACGTCGGCGCCGTGGCCGTCGGTGGCCTTCTTCAGCTCCTCGGCGATGTCGTCGTGGTAGTCGATGACGATGTCGGCGCCCAGGTCGCGGCAGAACTGCAGCCGGTCGGCGTGGCCCGCGGTGGCGGCGACGCGCGCGCCGAGCGCCTTCGCGACCTGGATCGCGTGCGTTCCGATACCCGACGAGCCGCCCTGGACCAGGAACGTCTCGCCCTCGGCGAGCCGGCCCTCCAGGAACACGTTCGACCAGACGGTGCAGGCGACCTCGGGGAGGCCGCCCGCCTCCTCCAGGGAGACGCCCGCGGGAACGGGAAGCAGCTGCGGGGCCGGGACGGCGACCTTCGTCGCGTAGCCGCCGCCGGCGAGCAGGGCGCACACCTCGTCGCCGACCGACCAGCCGGTCACGCCGTCACCGAGCGCGGCGATCCGGCCCGCGCACTCCAGGCCGAGGATCTCCGACGCGCCGGGCGGGACCGGGTAGTTCCCCTGGACCTGCAGGAGGTCGGCCCGGTTGACGGCCGAGGAGACGACGTCGAGTACGACCTCGCCCGGGCCGGGCTCGGGGTCGGGCACCTCCGCCCACGTCATCTGCTCGGGTCCGCCGTACTCGGTCAGGGTGATCGCCCACATGGGAGCCGACGGTATTCCGTGGCGCGCCCGTCGGCGATCCGGCACGGTCGACCGATGGACGTGCTCCCCGCGCCGATCGACCCGGTGCCCGACCCGTGGCCGATGTCCGGGCTGACCCTGCGGACCCCGCGCCTGGAGCTGCGCGTCGAGGACGACGCGTCGGTCCGGGAGCTGATCGCGGCCGTGCACGAGAGCGGGATCCACCCGTCGTCGGAGATGCCGTTCCGCGTCCCGTGGACCCGGGCCGACCCGCGGCACCTGGGGCGCGGCATCGCGCAGTACGTCTGGTCGAACCGCGCGAGGGCGTCGCCGGACTGGTGGACGCTGCAGTTCGTCGTGCGCGCCGAGGGCCGGGTGGTCGGCCTGCAGGACGTCGTGGGAGACCGGTTCGGCGTGCGTCGCGAGGTCGCGACCGGCTCGTACCTGGTGCGACGGGCGCAGGGGCGCGGCTACGGCACGGAGATGCGGGCCGCGGTGCTGGCCTTCGCCTTCGACCACCTCGGCGCGCTCGTGGCGCGCTCGGAGTACGTCGAGGGCAACCCGAGGTCGGCGGCCGTGTCGGCCCGGCTCGGGTACCGCGACGACGGCACCGCCACGATCGACCACGGCGACGCCCGGGTCACCGAGTACCGGGTGCTGCTCACGCGGGAGGCGTTCGTGCGGCCCGGGTGGGAGCTGTGCGTCGCCGGCTACACCGACGATCTCGCGGGGTTCCTGGCCGCCGATCCGCCGGCCGGGCGGCCCTAGTCGAGGCTGCGCGCGGCGAAGGTGTCGCAGGAGTCGGGGTTGCCGCTCTGCAGGCCGGTGGTGAACCACTTCTCGCGCTGCGCGGAGCTGCCGTGCGAGAACTGCGACTCGTCGACCCGGCCGCCACCCAGGTTGGACTGGATGTAGTCGTCGCCGATCCGGGACGCGGTGTCGAGGGCGGCGTCGATGTCGGACTGGTTCAGCTCGCTGATCAGCGGCCGCCCCGACGGGCCGGGCGTCGTCGTGGCGTGGTTCGCCCAGACGCCCGCGTAGCAGTCGGCCTGCAGCTCCAGGCGCACCGAGCCGGAGGTGGGGCCGGTGTCGTTGCCGGCCCTGCGGTTGGTGCCGAGCAGGTTCTGGATGTGGTGGCCGTACTCGTGGGCCATCACGTAGGCCTGCGAGAACGGTCCGCCCTGCGCACCGAAGCGGGTCTGCAGCTCCTGGAAGAAGGTGAGGTCGATGTAGATCTCGGAGTCGGCCGGGCAGTAGAACGGCCCGCTGTCCGACGAGGCCGAGCCGCAGCCGTCGGTGCTCACTCCACCGGAGAAGAAGTTCGTCCGCGGCGTCGTGAAGCCGGAGGAGAACTGGGTGGCCCAGAAGTCGTCGAGGGAGTTGACGACGGCGACGACGCGGCAGTCCGTCGAGGTGTTCGCCGAGGCGCCGGTGGCGCAGTTCTGCTGCAGTGACGAGTTGTCCGCGGTCTGGCCGGAGCCGACCTGGTCGAGCCCCGGGTAGCCGCCGCCCGCGCCCATGCCGGACATGTCGACGCCCGCGAAGTTCGACAGCAGCAGGTACAGGATGACGCCGACGAGGCCCAGGCCGCCGCCCGCGCCTGCCACCCGGCCGCCGACCCCGCCGCCCCGGCCACCGCCGGATCCGCGCAGGTCGTCCACACCGGACGTGTCGAGCCGGGCGTTCTCGTCGAACCGCACGTCGTCCTCCCGAGATGAGACCGGGGGAATCCCACCACACCGCGCCGGACCGCACCGGCGCGGGCGCCCCCCGCCACCCGTCAGGGGGCCCCGGAGCCGGCCCGCCAGGTCGCGGCGCCGATTCCGTGCGCGGCCCGGAAGCGGCGGGCGAAGTAGCCGGGGTCGGGGTAGCCGACCCGGGCGCCCACCTCGGCGACCGGGAGGTCGGTGGAGGCGAGCAGTCGCCGTGCCTCCCGCATCCGGCGCTCGGTGATCCACTGTTGGACGGTCCGCCCGGTCCCGCGCCGGACGACGGTCGTCAGGTGCCCGGGGGTGAGCCCGACCGCCGCGGCGACGTCGCGCAGCGACAGCCGGCCGGCGAACCGCTCCTCGACGACGGCGAACACCGCCGCGAGCAGCGGGTCGCCCGACTCGGCGGGTACGTCGTCGACGAGCCGGCCGAGTGCCACCAGCAGCAGGGTGAGGTGGGCGCGGGCGGCCTCGGCGTGACCGTCGCGGCGGTGGGTCAGCTCGTCGTCGAGGTCGGTGAAGCGGGTCCGCCAGGCCGCGCGGTCCGCGGGCGGGACGCTCAGCCGCTGCCCGCCACCCCGGTGACGCCCCACGAACGGTGCCAGCAGCGGGTGGTCCCGCCAGGACGTGGACGCGACCGCCTCGGCCGGGAACACGACCGACCACATCTCACCGGGTGGCGACTCGGGCTCCTCGGGGTGCTCGACCACCGCGCCGGGCGCGATGACGAGCGCGTCGCCCTCGCCGAGGGGCCAGGTGTGCCCGTCGATCCGGTACGTGCCGGCGCCGCGGACGACGTGCACCAGCGTCAGGAAGTCGTGCGTGTGCGGTCCACGCACCCGCGGCAGCGCCGAGGGCCGGGCCGTGTGCTGCACCGCGATCGGCACCGGTGAGTGGACGAAACCGACCAGCGGAACGTCCGAACTTCGTCCCACCACGACCACGGATCGTGCCTTGTGGGCAGCTCAGATGGCAAGCAGAGTCGATCGTGAACACGAACTTCGTCCCCAGGGGGAGCGATGACCACGCACGCCCACACGCCCGCGCTCGTCAGCTCGCGGCTGCTGCCCGGCTACGACACCGTGGCCCGGCTCGGTGGCGCCGTCCCGATGTACTGGCGTCTGCTGGCCCAGGCCGGCATCGGCCCGCGGGACCGCGTGCTGGAGATCGGCTGCGGGACCGGGAACGTCCTGCTGCGCGCCACGGAGGCCGTTCCGACGGCCACCGTGCGCGGCGTCGACCCCGACCCGGAGGCGGTCGCCATGGCCCGCCGCAAGGCCGCCGAGGCCGGCGTCGAGCTGGAGCTGCAGGTCGGTGTGGCCGAGGACCTGCCCCTCGACGACGGCAGCGTCGACCGGGTCCTCTCCTCGCTGATGCTGCACCACATCGCCGCCGACGCCCGGGTCGCGGCACTGCGGGAGGCGCACCGCGTCCTGGCGCCGGGCGGGAGCCTGCACCTGGTCGACCTCGACCACGACCCGCGCACCGACGGACGGATGCGCACCGTGAACAGGGTGCTGTCGCTGCTGGCCCGCCTCGACCCGGCCCGCCGCCGCTCCCGGCACGGCGCCCGCAGGGATCACGGCGCCCGCAGGGATCACGGCGGCCACGGCCACGGCGGCCACGGCCACGGTCACGGGGCGCAGCAGCCGGTGCCGGAGCTGCTCGCGGCCGCGGGGTTCACCGACGCGACGGTGGTCGGCCACGGGACGACCAGGATGGGGCCGGTCACCTACTACCGCGCGGAGCGCTGAGCGGTCCCGTTACCCTTCCGTGCGGAAGCGTGGCAGAGCGGCCGAATGCACCCGCCTTGAAAGCGGGCGTCCGAAAGGACCGGGGGTTCGAATCCCCCCGCTTCCGCCATCTCTGACCTGCAAAGACGCAACCGCCGCGCGCTCCCGGACCTCCGGGAACCCGCGGCGGTTGCAGTTGTGGTGGCATTCCGCCTTCTCAGACGGTCGTCGGCGGCCCGTCGGACGTCTGCCAGAGCAGCCCACCGATCCGTGAGGCGACGTCCTGCCGCACCGCTGACGTGAGGTGCTGGTACCGCGCAGCCATCGCGGTGTTCGACCAGCCCATCACGCCCATGACGGCCCGCTCGGTCACCCCCAGCAGAAGCAGGACTGTCGCGGCGGTGTGTCGAGCGTCGTGCAGCCGCCGTTCCGGGACTTCCGCCGAGACGAGGAGCTGCTTCCAGTTCTTGTTGTCGGTTCGAGGGTGCAGGACGGTGCCGAATTCGGTCGTGAAGACGTAGTCGGTGTCCACCCACAGGTCGGCAGCCCGCACACGCTCGTCGTACTGCTCGTTGGCGTGTTCCCGGAGCAGCTTGACGAGCGGATCGGGCAGACCGATTCCCCGGCGGCCGGCCTCCGATTTCGTCTCCGCGGTCTCGGGCCGCAGAGCGAGTCGGTGAGGACAGCGGCCGGCCTGCTTCCGTCCGCATGTCCCGTCGCAGCCGTGAGCCCATTTCGGGCGTAGGCGATTGCGGGCTCTTCCCAGATGAGGGTGTAGGTCGGCCGGGCGCGTCGGTCCGCAGATAGACGTCGAGGTCTCCCGACGATGGAGGTTCCTACGCCATCCATCCGAAAGACCTCGACGTGTCCGACGCTACCCCGCCGGCCGGCTTCGGCCGCCCTGACCTGACCGCCTTCGCGGCTCATCCCAATCGACCCTGATCGGGTCTGCTGACCCCCTCGACGAGAACGCAGCGACATCACAGCCACCCAACCCCGACCGTCCGGGAAGCCGGGGCACGTCACATGGCCTGTGCTGCGGGCGTGTCGAGTGGGTCGTCCAGGGGCGACGCAGGAGCGTCGACGCGACGTGCTGAGAGGTGGTTCCAACCGAGCGCTAGCTAGGACACCGGCTACAGGCATGGCGATAGGTCAGGAACGGCGTCGCTCCCTGCGCAGGAGGGAGCGCAGAGTCTCGGCGTTCGCGTAGCCGACCCGTCGCGCGATCTCGGCGGAGGTGAGGTCCGTGGTTGCTGAGAGGTGCCGAGCTCGTTCGATGCGAAGCCGTTGGACGAAGCCGAGCGGAGTGAGGTTGAGCGCCGCACGGACTCGTCGTTCGAGGGTGCGCCGGCTGGTGCCGAGCGACTGCGCGACGACGGCGACGTTGAACGGTTCGTCCAGGCGGACGCGCACGAAGCGTTCGAACTCGACGACGATCGGGTCCTCGTGCCGGAGATGTTCGTAGGCGACGAAGGCCGCCTGCGACGGGCGCTCGTCGATGATGAGGAGCTTGGCGACATGTTGGGCCAGGTCGGGGCTGATCGATCGCACGAGTGAGAGCGCGAGGTCGATGTGGGCGAAGGCGGCGCCGGCGGTGACGAGGTTCCCGTCGACCACGACCATGGTGTCGAGATCGAGGGCGACGGTCGGATAGCGCTTCAGGAACTCCGGCCCCAGGAACCAGCTGGTCGTCGCCCGCCGATGATGCATCCGTCCGGTCTCGGCGACGGCGAACACGCCGGTGCACGCCGCGGCGATCCGGGTGGTCGCGTCGTCGAGGCGCCCGAGTGAGGCGATGACCGAACGAGCATCTCGGCTCTGGAGGGCGTCGTGGGTCGCGGCGGCCGTGAGGGTTCCAAGCGCAGGGACGACGACCACGTCGAACTCTGCGGACTCCGACAGCGGGTGGTCCACCGACAGGGTCATCGATGCCGTCGTGGTCACTCGCCGTTTCGGTCCGAGGATGGCGAGTTCGATCGGGTCGATCCGCGGGTCGACATCGCCGCGGGCTCCGTCGGCCACCCGCACGATGTCGATGACCGACGCGACCGCCGAACCGAAGCAGCCGTCGATCGCGATCAGTCCGATACGCATGACGCGAACGATAGCAATACTGCCGTATACGCCACTCCCCACCGGCCATCGCTCGTCATACGCTGAACTCGCCCCACGAAGAACCCCGACTTCAAGGAGAACCCCTCATGTCCACACCCGCATCACTTCCGTATGCCTTCGTCGCCAAGATCGTCGCGGCCGATGGACAGCACGACGCGCTCGCCGATCTGCTCGCCGGCGCTGTCGCACTCGCCAACGAAGAAGTAGGAACGATTGTCTGGTTCGCGGCTAGGACCCACGCCGACACCTTCTGGATCTTCGATGCATTCCCCGACGAGGCCGCTCGCGACGCCCACGCCAACGGCGCCATCGTCGCAGCCCTGATGGCCAACCAGCACCTCCTCGGCGCAGCACCCGAGATCCTGCCGGCCGACGTCCTCGCGTCCAAGCTCCCGTAGTCCGCCAACGCACGAGACGATCGCGCCCCGCCGAGCCGTCGGACCCGACCGCCTCGACACCCGCACCACCACCAGAACCGAACCGCCCCTGCCCTGCGTTTGCGCAGGTCAGGGACTGTTCGCCGGAGTCGCCTGTCGGAATCGAACCGACGACCTAATCACGTCGGCTTTGCGGGCTCTTCCCAGATGAGGGTGTAGGTCGGCCGGGCGCGTCGGTCCGCAGATAGACGTCGAGGTCTCCCGACGACGGAGGTTCCTACGCCATCCATCCGAAAGACCTCGACGTGTCCGACGCTACCCCGCCGGCCGGGTTCGGCCGCCCTGACCTGACCGCCTTCGCTCGACTCGACGGCCTCGGTCTGAGCGTGACCGGGCAACGACTTGAACCGGATCGTGCGGTCCTCGCGTGCCGCGTGGTGGAACCAGATCAGTCTTGCCGACGGTGCGGCAGCGAAGGCGCTGCTCGTGACACCGTGATCCGGCGGTTGGCCCACGAGCCGCTGGGCTGGCGACCGACCGTGCTGGAAGTTGTAGTGCGCCGCTACCGCTGTGCCGACTGCGGACACGTGTGGCGCCAAGACACCAGCGCCGCGGCGGAGCCACGCGCGAAGCTCTCGCGCACCGGGTTGCGGTGGGCGCTGGAAGGGATCGTGGTCGCACACCTCACCGTCGCCCGTGTCGCCGAGGGACGCGGGGTCGCGTGGGACACCGCCAACAACGCGGTCCTGGCCGAAGGCAATCGGCTGCTGATCAACGACCCCACGCGGTTCGAGGGCGTGAAGGTCATTGGCGTCGATGAGCACGTCTGGCGCCACACCAGGCGTGGCGACAAGTACGTCACCGTGATCATCGACCTCACCCCGGTCCGCGATGGCGCCGGCCCAGCAAGGCTGCTGGACATGGTCGAGGGCCGGTCGAAGGCGGCGTTCAAGACCTGGCTCGCCGACCGCGACGACGCCTTCCGTGACGCGGTCGAGGTGGTCGCGATGGACGGCTTCACCGGGTTCAAGACCGCCGCTGCGGAGGAGATCCCGGACGCGGTCACGGTGATGGATCCCTTCCACGTCGTGCGCCTGGCCGGTGACGCCCTCGACAGGTGCCGGCGCCGGGTCCAACTCGCGATCCACGGGCACCGTGGGTTCAGGGACGACCCGCTCTACAAGTCGCGGCGCACGCTGCACACCGGCGCGGACCTGCTCACCGACAAGCAGAGCGACAGGCTATGCGCGCTGTTCGTTGATGACGCTCACGTCGAGGTCGAGGCGACCTGGGGTGTCTACCAGCGCATGATCGCCGCCTATCGCCACGAGGACCGGCAACGTGGCCGCGAGCTCATGGAGAAGCTGATCACCGACCTCAGCGCCGGCGTCCCCAAGGTGCTCACCGAGCTCACCACCCTGGGCCGGACCCTGAAGAAGCGAGCCGCCGACGTGCTCGCCTACTTCGAACGACCCGGCACCAGCAACGGGCCGACCGAGGCGCGCAACGGACGGCTCGAACACCTGCGCGGCTCCGCACTCGGGTTCCGCAACCTGACCAACTACATCGCCCGAAGCCTGCTCGAGACCGGCGGCTTCAGACCCCAACTCCTACACCCCCGATTGGGATGAGCCCCGAAAGGACCGGGGGTTCGAATCCCCCCGCTTCCGCCACGGCCGTCGCCGATCACCCCCGCCGCCGGACCGCGTTCCCGTGCTTGCGCACGGCGAAGTCGTTCGCGTCGTCGAGCAGCTCCCGCACCCGCGGCCAGGTCGTGTCCGGCTCCACCACCGCCACCCACTGGTATGCCGCGTAGACGGGATGTGGGAACAGCACGTCGGGGGTGGCCGGGTCGATGCCCGGATCGGTCGGGAACAGCTCCCGGTAGCGCGCGGTGGGCAGCCCGATATTGAGCCGGAACGCGCCCGGCCGGTCGAGCTCGGACGCGGCGTCGTTGACGTCGGACCGCACGACGGTCGCCCAGCCCTGCCGGGGGCGCTGCTCGTAGTCGTGGTCCGGGTCGTGGATCGCGAACGCGTCCCCGTTGCCCTCCACGATCCGAGTGCCGGGGAACCCGGCGAGAACGGCGATCACCTGTTCGGCATCCATGCCGCCAGGGCAGCACTTCTCCATGATCGCTCGTCCGGTGTGTGTGCTGCAGATCACATCCTCTCGGCGACGACGGCGAGCCGGTCCAGCGAGGCGCGCAGCCGGTCGGCGGTCGTGGCCCGGGCCCGCCGCTGCCGGAAGGCGTCGTCCGGGTCGAGGCCCGTCCAGTCGTAGGTGCACGTCACGCGGGTCCTGCCGGCGTCGACCGGCTCCAGCTCCCACCGCCACAGGTGTCCGGGCGGCGGGCTGCCCGGCTCCGACGGCAGCCAGGCCACCCGTCGTCCCTCCGTGAACTCGACCACCCGGTTGTCCCGGACGGTGCCCTGCGTCAGGAGCATCGAGAAGACGTCGCCGACGGCGCGTACCCGCTGGCCGGGGGCGGCCTCGGCGAGGTTGTCGTTGCCGTCCCACTCGGGCTGGCGGGCGGGGTCGGCGACGAGCTCGAAGATCGTCCCGGGCGCGGCGGCGATCTCGCGGCTGCTGCGTACCACGGTCGGCGAAGTGTCGGTCACGAGCGGAGTGAAGCACCGGCGCCGCGCCGGGGGGAGCGGCCCGGTGTCGGACCCCGCTGACACGATCGCGGGCATGACCGACCGCGCCTTCCCCCCGATGCAGGCCGACGCCCTCACCACGCTCATCGCCTGGCTCGACTTCTACCGCGTCACCCTCGTCGGGAAGTGCGAGGGACTGACCGACGAGCAGCTGCGGTCGGCGTCGGTGCCGCCGTCGTCGCTGACGCTGCTGGGCCTGGTCCAGCACCTGGCCGCGGTCGAGCGGAACTGGTTCCGCCAGGTCCTGGGCGGTGCGGACGTGTCGCCGCTGTACCCGCGCGAGCCCGGGACCGGCCACGACGGCGGCTTCGAGCCCGGCGACGCCGGTATCGCCGGGGCCCGTGCCGTCTGGGAGGACGAGGTCGCCCATGCCCGCCGGGTCGTCGCGGCGACCGGGCCCGACGGCACCGGGACGCTCGACGGGCACGCGGTGTCGGTGACGTGGGTCCTGACCCACGTCATCGCCGAGTACGCCCGCCACACCGGGCACGCCGACCTGGTCCGGGAGCGGATCGACGGGGCCACCGGCGTCTGAGGTCCCGGCCGCGTTCCGCGGAACGCGGCGTCACCGGCGCGCCGGACCGACGGTCGTGATCGTCAGCAGAACCCGCGGAACGTCCGGTCGGGCTGCAGCTCCGCGTGGTCGGCGTGGTCGGCGAACCCGGCGCGCGGCGAGGGGAAGCCGGAGAGCACGGCGGCGGCGATCCGGAAGGTCCGGCCCGGCTCACCCCGCAGGTCGGCGACGACCACCGGGAAGTCGTGGTCGGCCAGCGCACGTTCGTCCACGACCAGCAGCAGCGGGTGCCGCCCGGCCAGCCCGTCCTCCAGTGCGGACGTCACCACCCGCTCCACCGGCCAGTCGGTGAACAGGTCCTCCAGGACGACGTCGAACGAGGTACCGGTCGCCCGCAGGATCCCCAGCAGCTCGTTCCACGGGCCCTCGCCGGTGTCGGTGCACGTCCGGACCAGCGGCGTGCGGCGCGTCTCGGGGAACTCCACGGCCGTCATCCTCCGTGACAGGGTGACCGGGTGAGCAGCGCACCCAGCGTGGACGGCCGCCGGTTCGCCGGCGTGAGCAACTCCGGCGACGGTGGGATGCGCTCGCACGAGACCTGGGCGTGGGAGTCGCGGCCGGGCATCGGGGCGAGCGTCGTCGAGGAGGTCACGGGTCGGACGTGACCTCGTGCGCGCCGCGGTGGGTGCGGCCCGGCGCGGCGTCCGGCAGGTCGTCGGGGACGTGGCGCAGCACGTCACCGGGTTGGCAGTCGAGCACCCGGCAGATCGCGTCGAGCGTCGCGAACCGGACGGCCTTGGCCCGGCCGTTCTTCAGGACGGCGACGTTGGCCGGGCTGATCCCGACGGCGACGGCGAACTCCCCGACCCCCATCTTCCGGCGGGCGAGCATCAGGTCGATGTCGACGACGATCGCCATCAGACCACCTGCTCCAGCTCGCGACGCAGCGCGGTGGCGTTGCGCAGCAGGCCGAGCATCACCACCATGAGCAGGGCGAACGCGATCCCCGCGGCGCCGAGACCGCCGCCGACGAGGATCAGGCCGGGGGCGTCGTCGAGCTCTCCGATGTGCGCGCAGACGGCCCCGGTCAGCACCCCGGCCAGCAGTCCGGACAGCGCGAGGACCGGCACCCAGCGGAAGGCCCGTTCGTCGAAGATCGCGTCGCGGCGCACCATCGACAGCAGTACCCAGATCGCGACCAGCCCCACCTGCACGCAGCCGATCGCCAGGACGACGGCGACGACGTGCAGCAGTCCGGGGACCGGCGGTGCCCCCGCCAGGCCCGCGTTCCACGCGGTGGCCGTGAGGATGACCTGGGTGGCGAGCGTGCCGAGCCCGGTGAGGACGAGGGCGACGCGCAACGTCTGGATCAGCGCCGGTGACATCTATCGAGTATCGACAGGTATCCATCGAGAGTCAAGAGATTTCGTCGGCGCCGACGGCGGTCACCCGGCGCGGTCGGCCTCCGTCCGGCGGGCGGCGCGCACCAGCCGTCGTGCCTCCTCGATCTCCGGCGGCCCCGGCACGTCCGGCAGCACCCCGGCGGCGGTGCGGAGCCCGCGCAGCGTGAGCGTCGTGGACCAGTCGGTCGTCGGCAGGCCGGGCAGCCCGTAGAGGCGCCGGGCCCAGCGCGGCAGCGTGGCCAGGGCGAGGGTGGACAGGCCCGCGATCCCGAGCCGGACCGGCAGCGGCGCCGCGCCCTGCGGGGCGAACAGGTTCCCGGCCGCGCGACGGGCCTCGTCGGTCATCCGCAGCCGGGGACGCACCGCGGCCATGTACTCGGCCATCTCGGCCACCGACGACGGCACGGTCGCCGGGTCGATGCCGACCACCTCGGCGGCCCGGACGCTCTCGGCGACGTAGGCGTCCGCCGAGTCGTCGTCGAGCAGACCCGACCGGCGGGCGACGTCGGTGTAGGACTCGATCTCTGCAGCGTGCACCCAGAGCAGGCCCTCCGGGGCGTCGATCCGGTAGCTCTCGCCGCTGTCGGGGTCGTGCCCGCGCAGCCCGGCGTGCAGTCGGCGGACGCGGGCGCCGGCCCGGTCGACGTCGGCCCGCGGTCCGAACGTGCGGGTCCCGACGAACTCGACGGTCCGCCGGAACCGCGCGTAGGACTTCTTCGGGTCGAACAGCGCCGAGTTCTGGTACGTCCCGCGCATCACCCGCGGGTCGAGTGACTGCAGCAGCAGCGCGCGCATCCCGGCGACCCACATCACGGGTTCGAGGTGCACCCGCCACGTCACCGAGCGGGGGCCGAACAGACCGTGATCCACCATGTGTTCCAGGACACCCCGCGCGGGGCGGGAGCGCACGTCGATCACCGGATCCGGGGTCGGCCTCCGGGACATCCCGGAGGGGGAACCGGACAGCTCGGGCATGCCGGAGCCATGCTCCGCCTCATCCTGAACGTGGTCTGGCTGGTCCTCTCCGGCTTCTGGCTGTTCCTCGGCTACATGCTCGCCGGGATCGTCGCCTGCGTGCTGGTCGTGACCATCCCGTTCGGGATCGCCTCGTTCCGGATCGGGCTCTACGCGCTGTGGCCGTTCGGCCGCGACGTCGTGCGCCTCCCCACCGCGGGGGCGGCGTCGACCATCGGCAACGTGCTGTGGATCGTGCTGTTCGGCTGGTGGCTGGTCATCGGCCACATCGGCACGGCGATCGCGCTGGCGGTCACGATCGTCGGCCTGCCGCTGGCCTGGGCGAACCTGAAGCTCATCCCGGTGTCGCTGCTGCCGCTGGGGTCGCGGATCGTGGACAGCGACACCTCCATGCCGGGGCGGCCCGTGCTGCGCTGACTGCGGGCCTCAGCCGGCGTCGGTCAGGAACTCCACACCCGCCCGGGCCAGCAGGCCCGGGTCGTGCACCCCGCACAGCTCACGCGCCGAGTGCATCGACAGCACCGGGATGCCGACGTCGACCGTCCGGATGCCCAGCCGGGTCGCCATGATCGGCCCGACGGTGGATCCGCACGGCACGGTGTTCTTCGAGACGAACACCTGGTTCGGCACGTCCGCGGTGCGGCAGGCCCGCTTCCAGGCGGCCGCACCCGGCGCGTCGGTGGCGTAGCGCTGCACCGCGTTGACCTTCAGCGACGGCCCCCGGTTCGGCACCGACAGGTGGTCCGGGTCGTGCTTGTCCAGGTGGTTGGGGTGCGCGGCGTGCGTGACGTCCACCGACAGGCAGCGCGAGCGGGCGAACACCGCGTGCCGGGAGTCGAAACCGCCGGCCAGCCGGGTCAGCACCGTCTCCAGCAGCGGCCCGGCCGCGCCGGTCGCGCTGGCCGAGCCGATCTCCTCGTGGTCGAAGCCGACGAACACCGGAACGGTGCCCGGGTCGCGCTCGACGGCGGTGAGCAGCGCGCTGATCCCGGCGTGCACCGAGGCCAGGTTGTCCAGCCGCGGGGCGGCGAGCAGCTCGTCGTCGCGGCCGAGGGTGGCCGGCGGCGTCAGGTCGTAGGTGAACAGGTCGTGCGCCGCGACGTCCTCGGGGTCCTCGCCGACGCGCACGGCGAGGAACTCCACCAGGTCGCCGCCGTCCGGGTCGCCGAGCCCCCAGATCGGGAGCAGGTGCCGCTGCGGGTCCAGGGTCAGGCCCTGGTTCACGCCGCGGTCGAGGTGGATCGCCAACTGCGGGATGCGCAGCAGCGGCCGGTCCACACGGACCGGGACGACCCGGCCGTCGTAGAGCGCGAGGCGCCCGGCGAGGCCGAGGTCACGGTCCAGCCAGGAGTTCCACAGCGCGCCGCCGTAGACCTCCACCCCGACCTGGCGCCACCCGGCCACACCGACGTCGGGGTTCGGCTTGACCTTGAACCCGGGGGAGTCGGTGTGCGCGGCGAAGATCCGCAGCGGGGCGCCCGGCCCGGACGCGGGCTGCCACCAGGCCAGGATCGTGCCGTCGCGGACCAGGTAGCGCCCGCCCGGCCCGTCCGCCCACGGCTCGTCCTCGCGCTGCTCGGTGAAGCCCGCCGCGGACAACCGGCGCACCGCCTCGGCCACCGCGTGGTACGGCGACGGGCTCGCGGTGAGGAACGAGGCGAGGTCACGTGCAGCGTCGGTCACGTGGGGCATCCTGGCAGCAATGACCGACAGCTTCGACGTGGTGGTGGTGGGCGCGGGGTCCGCGGGGTGCACCCTCGCGGGCCGGCTGGCCGGGCGCGGTGTGCGCACGGCGCTGGTCGAGGCGGGCGCCGTCGTCGTCCCACCGGACTCGACGCCGATCGCCTCGCTCGCCGCGACCGCCCCCGGCCACGTCCTGAACTGGGCCTACCGGGCGACGCTGTGCCAGGGCCGGGAGTGCACCGTGCCGCGCGGACGCGTGCTGGGCGGCTCCGGCGCGATCAACGGCGGCTACTTCGTGCGCGCCGTCCCGGCGGACTTCGCGGACTGGGGCGTCCCGGGGTGGTCCTACGACGACGTCCTGCCGTACTACCGGCGGCTGGAGCGCGACCTCGACTTCTGCACCTCCGACCGGCACGGCGACGCCGGTCCGCTGCGCATCTCACGGCCCTCGGGCCGGCTGCGGGCCGCGACGACCGACCCGTTCCTGGCCGCCTGCCTCGCGCTCGGCCACCCCGAGGAGCCGGACAAGAACGCCGGTGGCCCACCCGGAGCGGGTCCGATCCCGACCAACGCCGTCGACGGGCGCCGGGTCAGCGCCGCCACCGCCTACCTGCCGCCGCCGTGGGGGAACGCGGAGTGGAAGGACGCGCTGACCGTGTTCGGGGGGACCCCGGTCGAGACCCTGGTGCTCGACGGCGACCGGGTCACCGGCGTGCGCGTCGGTGGTCGCACCCTGCACGCGGCCGAGACCGTCGTGACGGCGGGCGCGGTCGGCACCCCGGCGCTGCTGCAGCGCTCCGGGATCGGGCCGGAGGACACCCTGCGGGCCGCGGGCGTCGCGGTGGCGCACGAGCTGCCCGGGGTCGGGCGTGGCTGGTCGGACCACCCCGCGGTGTTCCTCCCGCTGCGCAGCGGGCTGCCGGACCCGCCCGCCGACGCCGTCGCCGCGCAGGCCGCGCTCAACCTCGACTCCGGGATCGACCCGGCCGGTGACCTGGAGATCCTGCTGTTCGCGCACCCGTTCGCACCCGGCGGTCCCGCGCATCTGATGTGCGCGGTGCAGCGCCCGGACAGCCTCGGGATGCTCGCCATCACCTCCCCGGACCACGACGACCCGCCCCGGCTGGACTTCCGCTACCTGCGCACCACCTCCGACCGGCACCGGATGCGGGCCGCGGTGCGGATCGCCGCGGAAATCCTGCGCGCCGCGGGCTGGGACCGCGCGGGCCCCGACGACGGTGGCCCCGCCGGCTGGGAGCTCGGCAACGACACCCGGCTCGACGGCTGGATCCGCGACCACCTGACGACCTCGGTGCACCTGTCGGGCAGCGCCGCGATGGGCTCCGGGCCGGACGCCGTCGTCGACGCCGGCCTGCGGGTGCACGGCCTGGCCGGGCTCCGGGTGGCGGACACCTCGGTCCTGCCCCGCGCGCCGCGGCGCGGACCGGCCGCGACCGCGATCATGATCGGGGAGCGCGCCGCCGACCTGGTGTGCGGCATCGAGGGGGAACACCGTGCATGACGAGGTCACCGTCCACATGGCGGCGCCGGCCGAGCGGATCTGGGAGCTGGTCTCCGACATCCGCAACACCGGCCGGTTCTCACCCGAGACCGTCGACGCGCAGTGGCTGGGCGGCGCGACCGGACCGGCCGTCGGTGTCCGGTTCCGCGGCAAGGTCGTCCGCAACGGACGCGGCCCGACCTACTGGTCGGAGTGCGAGATCACCGCCTGCGAGCCGGGCCGCGAGTTCGGCTTCGTCGTGCTCCTGCCCGGCGGCCGGCGGATCAACCACTGGCACTACCGGTTCACCCCGGCCCCCGCGCCGGACGGCACCGCGGGCACCGACGTCACCGAGTCCTTCCGGCTGGAGCCCTCGGCCGCCACCCGGCTCTACTGGACGCTGCTGGGGTGGGCCCGCGGGCGCACCAATCGCGAGGGGATGCGAACGACCCTGGAACGCATCCGTGCGGTGGTGGAGGATCCCGCGGTGTGATCCGTCCCGCCCGCGTCGCCGACGTCCCCGCCCTGCGTGAGATCGAGCGCGCCGCGGGGGAGACGTTCCGGGAGATCGGGCTCGACGTCGTCGCCGACGAGGAGCCGCCACCGGCCGCGGTACTGGCCGCGTACGTGGTGGCGGGGCGGGCGTGGGTGGCCGAGAGGAGCGCAGGCGGAACGAGCATCGGTGCCGAGAGGAGCGCAGGCGGAACGAGCATCGGTGCCGAGAGGAGCGCAGGCGGAACGAGCATCAGTGCCGAGAGGAGCGCCGGCACCGGGCTCGTCGGGTACCTGATCGCCGACCTCGTCGACGGCTGTGCGCACGTCGAGCAGGTGTCGGTGCTGCCGTCGCAACGCGGACGGCGGATCGGGGAGGGCCTGGTCGAGCACCTCGCGGGCTGGGCCCGGGACCGCGGCCTGCCCGCGCTGACCCTCACCACCTACCGGGACGTGCCGTGGAACGGCCCGTACTGGGTGCGGCTCGGCTTCCGTGAGCTGATCGCGCCCGGCCCGGGGCTGCGCGCGATCCGGGAGCACGAGGCCGCGCGCGGTCTCGACGTGTGGCCGCGGCTCGCGATGCGCCGTGAACTGGCCGGTTCCTGACGGTCCCCGGCCGTAGGGTCGGGCCCATGAGCAACCCGTTCCTCGCCCCGAGCGCGCTGCCGTGGGGGCTGCCCGACACCTCCCGGATCACCGACGAGCACTACCTGCCCGCGTTCGAGGCCGGGACGGCCGAGCAGCGCGCCGAGGTGGCGGCGATCGTCGCGCGGGAGGGCGGGCCGACCTTCGACGACACCGTCGTCGCCCTGGAGCGCTCCGGTGCCACACTGGACCGGGTGGCGCGGCTGTTCTACACGCGCGTCTCGGCGGACTCCTCACCCGCGGTGCGTGAGATCGAGGCGCAGGTCGCGCCGATGCTCGCCGCCCACGCTGACGCGATCGCGCTGGATCCGGGCCTGTTCGCCCGGATCGACGCGCTGCACGCCCGTCGCCACGACCTCGGTCTCGATGCCGAGTCGCTGCGGCTGCTCGAGCGCCACCACCGCGACATGGTGCGCGCCGGGGCCCGGCTCGGCCCCGAGGAGCAGGTCCGGCTGCGGGAGCTGAACGCCGAGCTGTCCGGGCTGACCACCCGGTTCGGTGCGGCGCTGCGGGCCGGGGCGAACGCCGCGGCCGTGCACGTCACCGACCGCGACCGGCTCGGTGGCCTGTCCGACGACGCGGTCGCCGCCGCCGCGACCGCCGCGGCCGAACGCGGTCACGACGACGGCTGGCTGATCACCCTGGTCCTGCCGACCGCGCAGCCCGCACTGGCGGTGCTCACCGACCGGTCGCTGCGCGAGGAGCTGTTCCGTGCGTCCACCGGGCGCGGTCAGGGCGGCGAGCACGACACCCGTGACACCGTCCTCGCGATCGTGCGGCTGCGCGCCGAGCGGGCCGCGCTGCTCGGGTACCCCGACCACGCGTCGTACGTGATCGACGACGCGACCGCGGGGACGGCGGAGGCCGCCGTCGCGATGCTGGAGTCGCTGGTCCCCGCCGCCGTCGCCAACGCCGACCGGGAGGCAGCGGAGCTGGCCGGCGGTGTCGAGGGCGACCTGGAGCCGTGGGACTGGGCGTTCGAGGCGGAGCGGATGCGCCGCGAGCGCTACGCCGTCGACGACGCCGCGCTGCGCCCGTACCTGGAGCTCGACCGGGTGATCACCGACGGCGTGTTCCGCGCCGCGTCCGGGCTGTACGGGATCACCTTCACCGAGCGCACCGACCTGCCCGCCTACCACCCGGACATGCGCTGGTGGGAGGTCCGTGACAGCGACGGCGAGCCGCTCGGGCTGTTCGGCGCCGACCTGTGGGCGCGGCCGTCGAAGCGCGGCGGGGCATGGATGAACTCGCTGGTCGACCAGTCGTCGCTGCTGGGGACGCGGCCTGTCGTGCTGAACACGCTGAACCTGAACAAGCCCCCGGCCGGGGAGCCCGCGCTGCTCACCCTCGACGAGGTCCGCACCCTGTTCCACGAGTTCGGGCACGCCCTGCACGGGCTGTTCTCCGAGGTGGAGTACCCGACGTTCGCCGGGACGTCGGTGCCGCGCGACTTCGTCGAGTTCCCCAGCCAGGTCAACGAGATGTGGCTGGAGGACCCGCAGGTCCTCACCTCGTTCGCCCGCCACCACGTGACCGGCGAGCCGCTGCCCGACGAGCTGCTGGCCGCGTCGCAGGCCGCCCGCGGGTACGGCGAGGGCTTCGCGACGACGGAGTACCTGGCCGCGTCGCTGCTGGACCAGGCGTGGCACCGGCTGTCCCCGGACGAGGCCGCCGGGATCACCGACGTGCTCGCGTTCGAGCAGCAGGCGCTGGAGGCGGCCGGGGTCGCGCACCCGCTGGTCCCGCCGCGCTACCGCAGCACCTACTTCAACCACGTGTTCGGCGGCAGCGGGTACGCGGCGGCGTACTACTCCTACATCTGGGCCGAGGTGCTCGACGCCGACACCGTCGCCTGGTTCGGCGAGCACGGCGGCCTGCGCCGGGAGAACGGCGACCGGTTCCGCCGCGAGGTGCTGTCCCGCGGCGGCGCCGTCGACGCGATGGAGGCCTACCGCGCGTTCCGCGGCCGCGACCCGGAGATCGCGCCGCTGCTGGCGCGGCGCGGTCTGGCCGGCTGACCCGGCACACACGACCGCCCGCCGTCCGGTGGGGAGCGCCGGGCGGCGGGCGGTCGTGGTGCGGAGTGCTACTTGTACTGACGCATCCAGGCGACCCGCATCTCCGACGGCTCCGGCGAGCCGCCGTCGGGGAAGTAGTCGAGCTGGATCGTGGCGTGCATCGGACCCGGGGGGAACGTGTTCGGGTCCTCGGAGCGGAACCACTCGACGCCGTCGACGTAGCCGACGATCGCGTCCGGGGTCCACTCCACGGCGTAGTTGTGCCACTGGGTGATGTCGAGCTGCTTCTTGGCGTCCTTCTGCGAGTTCGAGCTGCCGTAGTGCAGGAAGAAGGACACGTCGTCGCTGGCGCTGGTGGTCTCGGCGAAGTCGATCTCGCCGCCCTCCGGCCAGGACACCTCGCTCGGCCACAGCAGCAGCACCGGGTGGTACTGCTTGTCGCCCTTGGGGAACTGGGCGCGCATCTCCCACTTGCCGTACTTCTGGGAGGTGCCCCAGGCCATGCCGCCGGTGTTGCCCTGCGAGTCGCCGCGGATGACGAGGTTGCCGTTCTCCACCGAGATCGCGTCGGAGGTGCGGCGGCCCTGGCCGTCGTGGCCCTCGCCGTTGTAGGGCGACCAGTTGCTGCCGAGGGTGTTGCCGAGGAACTCGTCGCCGCCGATGGCCTGCCAGCCCATCTTCAGCGCGGCCTGGATGCCGTCGCCGGCGACCTGGACGGCGCCACCGACCGGACCGGCGGCGGGGGCTCCGCCCGAGTTCCCGGAGCTCCCGGAACCACCGGAGTTCGCGGCGGCCCGTGCCCGCTCGGCAGCCTCGCGGCGGCGCTGTTCGGCGCGCCGCTCGGCGGCCTCCTGCGCGGCCAGGGCCTGGCCGATCTGGCCGGACGCGCCCTGCGCGGCATCGCCGAGTGCGGAGCCGCCCCCGTTGGCCAGCACCGGGCCGGCGGACAACGCGGTGTCCGACGCCGACCGGCGCGAGGAGTCGTTCACCATCGCCGCGGACAGCGACGGGTCCTCGGTGCCGGGCTGCAGCAGTGTCAGCACCATCGTCGCGGCGAGCACCGCGGCGGCGCCGACGCCCAGCGGGGCGAACCGGCGGACACGGGAGCGGACGGGTCGTGACCGGTCGATCGCGACGACCGAGCCCGTCCCCGACACCTCGGGTTCGTGCAGGCCGGCGATGGCCCCGCCGGTGACCTCGGTGCGCGGTGCGGGCACCTCGGCCTGCGGGGACGCGGGCTCCCCGGTCCCCGACGACCCGCCGAACAGCTCCACACCGGACAGTCCGGCCGCCGACGACGGCGCGGACCGCCGCGCGCGACGGCCCGGGGTCCGGGTGGTGGGCGCGGCGTGCGCGCCCGTCCCGGTCACCGCGGTGCCCCCGGCGACGGTCTCGTCCCCGGCGGCCGCGGTGTCCCCCGCGGCGGCGTGCGCCCCGGTGCCGGTGACGGCGCGGGAGCCGCTGCCGGTCGCGTGGCCGCCCGGCGCCCACGGGCCGGGGTCGGCCGTGTCGGCCCAGGTGATCCGCCCGGCGTCCGCCGTCGTGGCACCGGTGGGGGAGTCCGCCGTGACGGCGGCACCGGTGTCGTCGGGGTCGGCGTCGTCGTACCCGGCGTCGAGGACGCGGTGCCGCCCGGAGGCGCTCACCCGGTCCTCGAGCAGGGTGGCCGCGGGTACGGCGGATCGGGCCGTGTCGTCCGCCGGGGCGGAGGACACGGCATGCCTGCCCCGGGGAGACGGCACAGAGGGGGAGCTGTGCTCGGCGGCGAGTCGCGCGATCAGGTCGCGGGGGTCGACCTGATCAGCCGCAGCGGAACTCTTCCGTCGCATGAGGAGGGACTCTAGGTAGAGTGACCGAGTGTGAACACCCTCGCTGAGAAGGGTGGTTGCGTCTTCGCGCCGACAGGTCGACAGAGAGCGCCGAAGAGCAAGATCCCGCCATTTCGGCAGTAGTGCTGGGCCGAACAGAGCAACGGGACTCTCAGAGTCACCCGTTCAGACTAAGCGGTCACGGTACGTCGCACCGTTAGCCGATTGTGACGGGCTGCCGGTCGAGGAACAGTGACCGTGCCTCCCCGGTGCTCCCCGCACGACCTCACGAGCTCCCCGCTCCCCGACCTCCGCAGGATCTGTGAACGATCACGCTCCCCCCGTCTCGCCGTCCCTCCCGATCCCCGCGCCCCGTGCCGAGATGCGCGCGCTCAGCGTGCTGCTGGCCCTGCCGCCGTCGGCCGGCACCGCCTCGCTCGGCCGCGGGCTGCGCCAGGACCTCGCCGCCGAAGGCGTGGACCTCGTCGTCGTCGCCGACGGCATCGAGTTGCTGGACACCCTGCGCTCCCGCGGCGCCGACCTGCTCGTGCTCGACATGGAGCTGCCGGGCCCGGAGCCGTCGGTGCTGCTCGGAGCCGTGCAGTCCGAGTCCCCGCCGACCCCGGTGATCACCGTCGTGCCGCGCGAACGGCGGGCCGGGGTGATCGGCATGCTGCGCGGCGACCGCGACGACTTCCTGATCCGGCCGTTCGTCCCGGACGAGCTCGCGTCCCGGATCCGGCTCCGGCTGCGTGCCGCCGCGGGGCTGCCCGCGCCGACGGTGCTCGGGCACGGCGGCCTGTCCGTCGACGTCGATGCCGGCCAGGTGTTCGTCGACGGCCGCCGGGTCGCGCTGTCCCCGACCGAGTACGCGCTGCTGCTCGCGCTGGCCGAGCAGGCCGGCGAGCCGGTCGCGCTCGACGACCTGGGCCGCCGCGCCTGGACCGAACCGGTGTCGGCCAACCTGGTGCAGGTCTACGTGTCCTACCTGCGGCGCAAGATCGGTCCCGAGCGGATCAGGACCATTCGGGGGCTGGGCTACCAGCTGGACGGCTGAGCCGGGCTCTCAGGATCCGAAGGACGACGCGACGTCGAGCAGCAGGTCGTTCTCCTCCGGCGTGGACACGGTGACCCGCACCCCGTCGGTGGCGAACGGGCGCACGATCACCTTCCGCTCGCCGCAGTGCGTCGCGAACGCCGCGGCCCGGTCCCCGAGCGGCAGCCACACGAAGTTCGCCTGGGTCTCCGGCACGGTGAACCCGGACCCGCGCAGCCCGGCGGCCACCCGGTCCCGCTCCGCGACGACGGCGGCGCAGTCGGCGAGGATCTCCTCCCGGTGCTCCAGCGCGGCGACGGCACCCGCCTGGGCGACCGAGCTGACCCCGAACGGCGGCGCCACCTTGCGCAGCGCGGTCGCGACCTCCTCGGAGGTCAGGGCGTAGCCGACCCGCAGTCCCGCCAGCCGGTAGGCCTTGGAGAAGGTGCGCAGCACGACCAGGTTCGGGTGGGCGTCGAGCAGCGGCCGGCCGCTGACGGCGTCGGGGTCGGTGACGTACTCGGCGTAGGCCTCGTCGAGCACCACCAGCACGTCCGACGGCACGGCGTCCAGGAAGCGGGCGAACTCGTCGCGGTGCACGGCCGGGCCGGTCGGGTTGTTCGGGCTGCACACGAACACCACCCGGGTCCGCTCGGTGACCGCGGCGGCCATCGCGACGAGGTCGTGCCGGAAGTCGGCGTCCAGCGGCACGGTGCGGATCTCCGCCCCGCCGATCCGGGTCACGATCGGGTACGCCTCGAACGAGCGCCAGGCGAACAGCACCTCGTCACCGGGGCCCAGGCAGCCGATCTGCACGAGCTGCTGGCACAGCGTCACCGACCCGCAGCCGACCGCGACCCGCTCGGGCTCCAGGGCGTACAGGTCCGCGATGCGTCCGGTCAGCTCGACGACGCCGAGGTCCGGATACCGGTTGCCACCTGCGGCGGCGCGGGCGATGGCCTCCAGCACCGCGGGAGCGGGCGGCGCGGCGACCTCGTTGCTCGCGAGCTTGATCGCCCCGGGGACGGTGCGACCCGGCACGTAGGCGGGCAGGGTATCCAGATCGGGACGGATCAGCGTCATGACGGCAACGGTATCCGCCGGGGGTCGAACCCGGGCCCGTGCTCTGGTTGAGTGACGTCATGACGACGACCGCTGTCCGGACCGAGGGCGTGCCGCTGACCGACGGGGGCGAGCTGCGCCTGACCGTGGCCGAACCCGACGGTCCGGTCCGCGGCGGTGTCGTCGTCCTGCAGGAGGCCCGGGGGGTCACCGACTCCATCCGGCTGCTCGTCACCGGCCTCGCCGCGGACGGCTGGCTCGCCGTCGCCCCGCACCTCTACCGCGACGCCGGCGCGGGCGGCGACCTCGCCGACGGCTCCGAGGCCGCGGTCGCCGAGCACGTCGGCAGCCTCGAGCCGCGCCAGGTCATGGACGACTGCGACACCGCGTTCGGCTGGCTGGGCGACGTCGGCATCGAGGCCGACCGGATGGGCGTGCTCGGGTTCGACCTCGGGGGCACGGTGGCGCTGCACGTCGCGGCCAACCGCACCCTCGGCGCGGCGATCACGGTCGCGGGTGGCGGGATCGAGTCGTCCCCGTGGTCCAGCCTGCCCGCCCTGGTCGAGACCGCACCCGAGCTGACCTGCCCCTGGCTGGGCATCTACTCGGAGGCGTCCGACACCGACGCCGTCGCCCGCCTGCGCGACGCCGCGGCGTCCTCCGGGAAGGCGACCGACGTCGTGATCTACCCGAGCACCGGCTACCGCTTCGACGACGACCCGGACTCGGCCGCCGAGGCCTGGCAGCGGGTCCTCAACTGGTTCGACGCGCACCTGCGCTGACGAAGACCCCGGCGCGCGCGGCGGCCGCGGTCGCCGCGGCCGCACGGTGGGCGTCCGCGGTGTCCGGACGCGTCCCGCGGGTGAGGAGCTGGTGGTAGAGCGGGGCGGAGACCGCGCGGACGACGCCGGCCGGGTCGGTGCCCGCCGGTAGCTCGCCGCGGGCCACGGCGTCGGTGACGCACGGCTCCCAGACGGCGGTCCGGGCGTCGTAGAAGCCGCGCAGCGCGCGTGCGGTCCCGGCGTCGTCGACGGCGGCGCAGACCAGCGCGGTGAGCAGCGGCCCCTGTCGCGGGTCGGCCAGTGTGGATCGGACCAGCTCGGCGTTGGCGAGCAGGTCGCCGTCGAGCGAGCCGGTGTCGGCGCGCGGGGCGGAGGTCTCGATCATGTCGGTGACCAGGTCCTCCAGCACCGCGGGCACGCTGCCCCAGCGGCGGTAGACCGTCGTCTTGCCGACACCCGCCCGGCGCGCGAGTTCGGCGAGGTCCAGGCCCGGCAGCCCGAGCTCGATCAGGGCGTCGCCCGCCGCGGCCAGCACGGCGGACCGGACCCGCGCGGTCCGGCCGCCCGGCCTGCTCATCTCCGGTACCACGGCGCCCACCCTAACCCGTGACGGAACCGGAGTCCCGTTTGGCGTGCTACGTTCTAACGGAACCACAGTTCCTTTAGAGGAGGACGGGCATGGAGTACCGACGGTTGGGTCGCAGCGGGTTGCAGGTCCCGGTCCTGAGCTTCGGCGCGGGCACGTTCGCCGGGCGCGGCGAGCTGTTCGGCGCGTGGGGGTCGGTCGACGTCGCCGGAGCGCGCCGGATGGTGGACCGGTGCCTCGACGCGGGGGTGACCCTGTTCGACACCGCCGACGTCTACTCCGACGGCGGGTCGGAGGAGGTCCTCGGAGCGGCGCTGCGGCAGCGCCGCGACGAGGTCCTGATCTCGACCAAGGCCGGCCTGCCGACCGGCCCCGGCCCGAACGACGCGGGCACCGGGCGCCTCCACCTGGTCCGCGCCGTCGAGGACGCCCTGCGCCGGCTCGGCACCGACCGGATCGACCTGTTCCAGCTGCACGCCTACGACGCGGGCACCCCGCCCGAGGAGGTGCTCGCGACGCTGGACGTGCTCGTCCGGTCGGGCAAGGTGCGCTACACCGGCGTCTCCAACCACCCCGGGCGACGGCTGGTGCGGACCCTGGACCTGGCCGACCGGCACGGGTGGCCGCGGCCCGTCGCGCACCAGGTGTACTACTCGCTGGTCGGCCGCGACTACGAGTGGGACCTCATGCCGCTGGGCCACGAGGAGGGCGTCGGCGCCCTGGTCTGGAGCCCGCTGGGCTGGGGACGGCTCACCGGCCGGGTCCGGCGGGGCGCCCCGCTGCCCGCGGGCAGCCGGCTGCACACCACCGCCGAGGCGGGCCCACCCGTCCCCGACGACCTGCTGTTCGACGTCGTCGACGTGCTCGACGCGATCGCCGCCGAGACCGGCCGCACGGTGCCGCAGATCGCGCTGAACTGGCTCGCGACCCGCCCGACCGTCAGCTCGGTCATCGTCGGCGCCCGCGACCTGGCGCAGCTGGTGGACAACCTCGGCGCGGTCGGCTGGCGCCTGGACGACGACCAGGTCGCCCGGCTGGACGCGGCGTCGCACCGTCCTGCGCCGTACCCGTACTTCCCGTACGAGCGGCAGGAGGCCTTCGCCCGGCTCGCGCCGCCGCTCGTCGGCGCCCCGGCCTGACCGTCCCCCTGTGACGGGCACCCTGTCGCGGCGGGCCGGAGTGGGGTCCGGCCACTGGTGCGCGGCCGGGGCCGTCGGGGATGCTCGGGGCATGCCGCCCGTGTCGTCGCCGCAGACCGTCACCGATCCGGACACCCCCGAGCTCCTGTGGAGCCCGGACCCGGACCGGGTGGCGGACACCGAGATCGTCCGGTTCGCGACCTGGGCGCGTGACGAGCGGGGCGCCCCGCTGTCCGACGTCACCGACTACGCGCAGCTGCACACCTGGTCGGTGACCGACCTGGAGGGCTTCTGGTCGGCGGTCGCCGAGTACTCGGGCGTGCTGTTCCACGACCGCCCCACGGCCACACTCGGCTCCCGTGACATGCCCGGCGCGCAGTGGTTCCCGGGCGCGACCCTCAACTACGCCGAGCACGCCCTGACCCCCGGCCCGGGCCGCGCCGACGACGACATCGCCGTCGAGTTCGTCCGCGAGGACGGCCTGGAGCGCACCGTCACCCACGCCGAGCTGCGCGACCAGGTCGCCCGCGCCCGCGCCGGGCTCGTCCGGGCCGGCGTCGGACAGGGGGACCGGGTCGTCGCGCTCGCCCCGAACTCCGTCGAGACCCTGGTCGCGTTCCTGGCGGCGGCGAGCCTCGGCGCGATCTGGTCGTCCTGCTCGCCGGACTTCGGCGCCCGCGCCGTGCACGACCGTTTCGCCCAGATCGAGCCCGCCGTGCTCGTCGCCGTCGACGGGTACCGCTACAACGGCAAGGGCTTCGACATCCGCGACAAGGTCGCCGACCTGCAGCGACAGCTGCCGACGCTGCGTGCGACCGTCCTCGTGCCCTACCTCGACCCCGACGCGACCCTCGACGGCACGACGACCTGGGCCGGGTTCACCGCCGAGCCCGGCCCGCTGGAGTTCACACCCGTCCCGTTCGACCACCCCCTGTGGGTGCTCTACTCCTCGGGCACCACCGGCCTGCCCAAGGGCATCGTGCACGGCCACGGCGGCATCGTCGTGGAGCACCTCAAGGCGATGCGTCTCCAGCACGGGCTCGGGCCGGGGGAGCGGTTCTCCTGGTTCACCACCACCGGCTGGATGATGTGGAACTTCCTGGTCGGCGGCCTACTCGTGGGCGCGACCATCGTGATGTTCGACGGCAGCCCCGGCCACCCCGACCTCGGCGCGCTGTGGGCGCTCGCCGCGCGGCACCGGGTGTCGCTGTTCGGGGTCTCCGCGCCCTACGTGCAGTCCTGCATGAAGGCCGGCCTGCGCCCCGGCGACGACCACGACCTCTCCGCGATGCGCGCGCTCGGCTCCACCGGCGCGCCGCTGTCGGTCGACGGGTTCCGCTGGATCGGCGAGGCCGCCGGGTCGCACATCCAGATCTGCTCGGTCTCCGGCGGCACCGACGTCTGTGCGGCCTTCCTCACCAGCGCCCCCACGGTGCCGGTGTGGCTGGGCGAGCTCTCCTGCGCGGCGCTCGGCGCCGACGTCCGGTCCTGGGCCGAGGACGGCACCGACCTGCTCGACGACGTCGGCGAGCTGATCATCACCACGCCGACCCCGTCGATGCCGGTCATGTTCTGGAACGACCCGGACGGCACCCGCCTGCGCGAGTCCTACTACGAGGACTTCCCCGGCAACTGGCGGCACGGCGACTGGGTCCGCCGCACCCCGCGCGGCTCCTACGTCATCTACGGCCGCTCGGACTCCACGCTCAACCGCGGTGGGGTCCGGATGGGCACCGCCGACTTCTACGCCGTCGTCGAGAACGTCGACGGGGTCGCGGACTCCCTGGTGATCGACACGACCGCGCTCGGCGAGCGCGAGGAGGGGGCCCTGCTCTGCTTCCTCGTCCTCGACGAGGGTGTCGCGCTCGACGACGTCGAGCCGACCCTGCGCTCGCTGCTGCGCAAGGAGCTCTCGCCGCGGCACGTGCCGGACCGGTTCGTCGTCGTCGACGCGGTGCCGCGCACCCTGAACGGCAAGAAGTGCGAGGTGCCGGTGAAGAAGATCCTCTCCGGCACCGCACCGGAGAAGGCGGTGTCGGCCGGCGCCCTCCAGAATCCCGACGCGCTGACCCCGTTCGTGGCCCTCGCAGGGTCCTGACCTGCGCCGGATCGGGGTCCTCCGGCCACGGGGACCCCGGTTCCGGACGGCCGGAACGCCCGTGTAGTGTTGCGCTCGCTGGTGGCCGTCAGGCACCGGGGAGGCTTCGCCTAGTCTGGTCTATGGCGCCGCACTGCTAATGCGGTTTGGGGTAACCCCCCATCCCGGGTTCAAATCCCGGAGCCTCCGCACCGGCACGGCGGTGGGTACACCGGTCGCCGGCCGACAACTGAAGATTGCTACGCTGGAGACAGCAACGCGCCCGTAGCTCAACGGATAGAGCATCTGACTACGGATCAGAAGGTTAGGGGTTCGAATCCCTTCGGGCGCACCACGATGACCAGGGCGAATAGTCATGGTCACCGCCTCAGAAGCTCGGGTAGATGTGCCAGTGGTCGCACTGTGGTCGCATCGTTGATCCGGGCTTCTGCTGCTTTCTCAGCCGCCGCAGCGTCCAGCACGGCCGCGAGCCCGTCCGCGGCGGCGTGCGACGCCTCCCGGGTCAGGTGCCCGTAGAGGTCGCTCGTGATCCCGACCTTCGAGTGGCGCAGCATCTTGGACGCCACCGGCAGCGGCACCCCGGACGTCAGCATGATCGTGGCGGCCAGGTGCCGGAGGTCGTGGACTGTGACCTTCGGCAACTTCGCCTCCTCGGTGAGCTCGTGGAACCGGCGCAGCACGTACTCCGGCCGCAGCGGCGACCCGTTCTCCCGGCAGAACACGAGCTGGTCGTCCTCGTAGGCCGATCCCCATGCCTGCCGTAGCGCGGCCTGCCGCTCGGCCTGCCGGGTCAGCGCGGCCACGACGCGCCCGGAGAGACCGACGCCGGCCGACGAGCCGGTCGTCTTGGGCGCGGTGAACGCCAGCCTGCCCGACGCCCCCGACAGGTTGCCGCGCTTCGGGTCGATCCACAGGCTGCGGGCCTCGACGTCGATGAAGGGCCAGCGCAGCGCGAGGACCTCCCCGCGGCGCAGCCCGGTGCCGATGATGGTCTCGAACAGCTCGGCGAGCGGATCCTGCTTCCTCGTGACGTAGTCGAGGAACTGCACCGCCTCCGCGACGGTCCAGACCTTCCGCTCGGCCTTGTCGACCTTCGGCAGCGTCACGTGTTCGCACGGGTTGTGCTGCAGCCGGCGCTGCTTCACCGCGTCGGTCATCGCCGACGACAACGTCGCCACGATCCGCCGCACCGTCGTCGCACCCTTCCCCTCGAGGACCAGGTCGTCGACGAGCTGCTGCACATGCTCGTGACGCAGACGCTCGAGCCGAACACTCCCGAGCCGGGGGACGAGCTGCTTCCTGACGTACTCGCCGTACATGTGCGCTGAGCTCGGCTTGAGCGTCTGCTGCTTCACCGGCAGCCACGCCAGAAGCCGGTCACCGGTCGACTCGCGGTCGTCGAACGCGATCCCGCCGTCGTGGCGGGCGACGACGTCCTGCAGCGCGGCCTCGGCGAGCTTCTTGGTGCGGAACCCACGTCGGTGCACCTCTTTGCGGCGGCCGTTCACCCGCGGCAGGTCAACCTTGAACGACCACGCGCCGTGCTTCCCATCGCGATCGAGCTGCGGGCACCGCGCCCCGAGCTGCTTACCGTCCTCGCCGCGGCACGAGCAGTAGCGGCGAACCTGGCCGCGGCTCATGGTTCGGCCCGACGGTCCGGAGAGACCAGTTTGCGGCCCTGCTCCTCAACGACATCGATGCCGCGACCACGGACCGCGGTCCAGGTCTCCCGTGCGACCTCTCGGATCAGGGTGTCCAGCCGGTCGACGTCCTCCTGGATCCCCGGGAATGCGTCCCGCATCCGTTGCACGGCATCAGCTAAACCGGCCAGGTCGGAGTTCGTGGCTGCTGTGGCGCGAAGGTGGCGAGCGTCCAGCGCTGTCCCTGTCCCTAGCTCGACGGTGTCCACGCCCGGCGGCGGCTCGAGCAGGGACTCGACGGTTCCGCCGAGGATCTTCGCCAACGCGACTAGTTCCGCCGCGGTGAACGACCGGTACCCCTTCTCCGCCGCCCAGACGGCTTGTCGTGACCATGGCTTGCCGAGGTGCTCGGCTAGCTGCTCGCCGATCTGGGCCTGTTTGAGGCCGGTGTCCTCCCGAGCCTGTGTGATCCAGTAGCCGATCACTTCTTCGATCTTCAACGCCACCTCCGAGCTGTCATCGCAGAGGATGACACTTCGTCCGCCCCTTTACAAGCCAGTCCGATCCGGTGTAATCCTGTAAAGGTACGGTTCACTCTGAGAGTTACGGAGAGGTCATGGCGACCACTGCACGATCTGCAGACGAGGTACTCGCCGATGCCGGGCCGACGGTCGGGATCGAGACCGTGGCGAAGTGCTTCGGCATCCACCGAGTCACCGCCTACGAGCTGGCCAAGCGCGGCGAGCTCGGCGTCCCAGTCCTGCGTCTCGGCCGGCGGCTGCGTGTCCCCACCGCCGAGCTCCGGCGAGTCCTGGGGATCGGCGCGGACGAGGTCGGAGGCGACGCAGCATGAGCGTCCGGACTCTTCCCCACGACCTGCCCCGACGACTTCCACGGCAGGTGTTCGGGTCGGGCAGCTACTCGTACTGCGCCGGGTGCGGCCACAACATCGAGATACACGATCTCGCGAACAAGCCATGGGCGTGCAAGTACTGCACGACCTGCGATGCCCTCGAGCACGAGGCCATCGGCACCCACGTAGATGGGTGGCTGATCAAGATGACTGGCCGCCGCCGACCCTCCATCCCGCGTCCGGTGGTGGACGCGGTTCTAGACCGGGACGGAATGACGTGCCGGTACTGCTCGCGCCGAGTGCACCGTCGCAAGAAGGGCCCCGGGCGACTGCACCTCGACCACGTCTTGCCCCGCTCCCTCGGTGGTCACGACACAGTCGCGAACCTCGTCGTCAGCTGTGCCCGCTGCAACCTCAGGAAGCACGCCGATCCGACCATCGTCCCGACTGGCTGGGGGACCGCCGCATGACCACGCAGAGCGGCGCTGGCCGGGTCACCGCCCCGACCAGCGCCAGCCCCTTACTCACGGCCTCCACAGCCTCGGAGCACAGTAGCGCGCCGACCCGCCTTCCGGTCGCGGTTGGCGAATGGCATCCCCCCCGTGGCCGGCGGACCCTCGGCTGCGTCTTGGTCCGGCGCTGCCCGTGGTGTCGCCACCTGCACATCCACCGCGCCACCGCCGCGGCGAACGCTGACGGGGCGACCCGCACCGGCTCGTGTGGACGGCCCTACAAGATCGCGCTACAGCAACCCGCGAGCCGGCGACTGGGGGAAGCGGCGTGAGCGTCATCGACTTCCCCCGCCAGCGACAGTGGAGCCGCGAGACCCCCCGGGAGCTACAGGCCCGGCTGCGCGACACCTTCAACGCAGTCGACCTGGCCGCCGCCTTGTCCATGTTCCTGCCGGGCGACCCCCACCTGATCGCCGCCCTGAGCGGCGTCGAGGTCGCCACGCTCCGCGCAGGCAAGCAGCTGGACGACCCCTACGACTGCGCCTATCACGCTCACGGCGCGATCGCTGCGCCCAGCCAGCTCATGAAGTGGCGATACCCGCCGACCGGCGTTCCGGAGCTGTGGGTCAAATACGGCGCCGACGGCCCGCCCGGATGGGGCGAAGGAGGCGACAGGACCCGATGAACAACACCCGCTCCCCGCGTGTCGTCGACCCGTCCCAGAAGACCTACCCCGACCCCTACGCAGCCAGCGCCGTCGTGGAATCACCGGGACCGTCGCTGCTCGCGGGTCTCCGCACCGGGACGTGGCTCGACCGGCAGGAGTTCCCGGAGCTCCGATACGCCATCCCCGGCATCTTCCCCGAGGGGCTTACCGTCCTGGCAGGCCCGCCGAAGGTCGGCAAGTCGTGGCTGTCGCTGCACGTCGGGCTGTCCGTGTCGTCGGGCACTGCGGCTTTCGAGTGCCTCGACCCCGGCCCTGCCCGACCGGTCCTCTATTTGGCGCTGGAGGACGGATGGCGGCGGCTCCAGTCCCGCGCCCGGTCGCTACTCAGGGATGGCGAACCGATCCCGGACGACCTAGAAATGCAGCTTGAGATCGAGCCGAACATGGGCCTCGAAACTGTGGCCGAATGGATGGAACGCGCCTCCCACGAGAAGCCGGTCGTCCTGATCGACACTCTCGCGAAGGTGATGCCCAAAGCTCACTCCGGCGAGTCCGCCTACGAGCGAGACTACCGGGCGATCGGCCGGTTCAAGCAGCTCGCGGACGCCATCCCCGGCAGCTCGATCATCTGCGTCCATCACACCCGCAAGATGGCGGCAGAGGACTTCGTCGACGGTGTCAGCGGCACCGCAGGCATCACCGGCGCAGCCGACACGACGGTCGTCTTGTCCCGTCAGCGCAGCGACGAGGAGGGCGTCCTCAAGGTCACCGGCCGCGACGTCTGGGAGGCCGAGTATCTCGTTCAGAAGTCCGACCGCGGCCTCTGGCACCTCGTGGGCGGGTCGCTCGACCGAGCCCGCGAGGCGGCTGCCGCCCGGCAGGTCAAGGCCGGCGTCGGCGACCGTAGCGGCGAGATCATCGACCTCCTCACCGGGACCGGCGAGACGATGCGCCGCAAGGCCATCACCGAGAAATCCGGCATCCCCGACGACCAGGTCGGCATGTACCTCAAGCGCCTCTCCGACGCCGGCCGGATCGAACGCGTCGGCCACGGCACCTACCGCGCCAAACGTAACAACGTAACGGGTGTAACACCCCTACAGCTCGTTACGGATCCCGACGACCAGTAGACCCAGTTACATCCGTTACGAGTGTTATTTTCCCAGCTCAGAGGCTTGTAGAACGCGCATCGTGTTACAAGCCAGACAAGGACTGATCGTGTACCTGATCGCCTGCTCCCAGGCCGAGGCGCTCGGCTGCGTCGAGGCCATCGCCGCGCACGTCCCCCAGGACGAACCCGCCGGCAGCCCGAACCTCATCCACGGCGGCCGCGTCGTCATCACCGACGACGATCACCGTTTCGCCCTCGAGGTCGACGCCGAGACCGGGGACGCGTTCGTCACCCGGGCGCGCGTCGTCGGCCCCGGCCAGGTCGAGCTGACGGCATGGCAGGACGGCCGCGAGATCGTCCGCCGCGTCGAAACCATCGCCGATCCGGCATGAGCGACGAAGCGAACGCATACGAGCTCTGGCACGCCGTCGACCTTTCCCGGAAGCACCTCCCCGACGGGATCCTCGGCACCGTCATATCGGGCCGCCGCTGCGAAGACGGAATCGTCCTCCACTCGGACCGAGGGAACTTCTTCGTCAGCAGCACCGAGGTCGGCCGCCACCGAATCTTCGACGACGGGACCGGCCGCCTCGACCTCTACGAGAACGGGGAGTTGCTCGGCAGCCGAGCAACCGGACAGTCGGACATGTCCGACTGAATCCGCTACGCTTCACCGCAACAACTTCAAGGCCGATCAATTTTGACCAGCCGGATTTGATCCGCGAGGCCCGCCGACCTGATGGCCCGCCTCGCCAATCCCCGGTCCGTCAGCCCGAGAAATCCCCGCCAGGCGAACGATGCAGCCGCCCGCCGGCCCCCGATTCCCATGTCGGCAGCCGAGCCAGCGCCGTGCCGCCCCGCGGTCCCTGCTGACATCGCGAAGGACCACACCATGCCTACGAAGGCTGATTTCACTGCGGCCATGAAGTCGCACCTCGAAAGCGCCCGCGCCATCACCGACCGGGTGGAGCGCGAGAAGCGCGACTACACCACCGCTGAGCGCGACCAGGTCAACGACCTCATCGCCCGCGCCAAGTCAGCGAAGGCCGGGATCGAGCAGGCCAAGCTCACCGAGGCGAAGACCCGACAGGTCAACGGCGACCAGGCCGTCCGCGACACCATCCGCAGCCTCACCGCGGGCGCTTCCGAGGCGCCGCCCGAGTGGTCGATCCGCGGGAAGGCCCGCGACGGCGAGTGGGCGAAGTCCACCGCGACCCACGTCGCCGCCGTCAACTCGGCCCAAGGACGCAAGGCCGTCGTCTCCGGCCAGTACGAGGTCGGCTCCGTCCTGCAGCCCGGCATCGACCGGCTCCCCGACTACCCGACCCGGCTGCTCGACCTGCTCGTCAACCGCCGCCCCCTCGCCGAGGGGAACGTCTTCGGCTACCTGAAGCAGACCGCCCGCACCCACAACGCGGCCCCCGTCGCCGACAACGCGACCAAGCCGGTCTCGGTGTACAGCTTCGGTGAGGTCGAGGACCGCGTCCGGGTCATCGCGCACCTGTCCGAGCCGATCCCGCTGCGTCTGCTCGCCGACATCGTCGAACTCGAGGAGTTTCTCGTCTCCGAGATGGAGGAGGGACTCAAGCGGGCCGTCGAGGAGCAGGTCCTGTCCGGCGACGGCACCGGCGAGAACATGCGCGGGCTGCTGCAAACCTCCGGTGTCGCTGTCCAGGCCTGGTCGAACTCGCTGCTCGAGACGCTGCGGAAGGCCGCGACCACTCTCGAGGTCGCCGGCGAGGTCCCCACCGCGTGGGCCATTCACCCCACCGATGTCGAGACCCTCGACCTGCTCACCGACGACAATGCCCGGCACTACTTCCAGGGCCCGTCGCAGCAGCTCGGCCAGTCCGCCCCGGTGTGGAGCCTGCCGATCGTGCGTTCGGTTGCAGTGCCGGCCGGGACCGCGATCCTCGGTGACTGGTCCCGGCTGCAGCTGGTCGTCCGCGAGGACTCCCAGCTCGACGTCGACACTTCCGGTGACCTGTTCAAGAAGAACCAGGCTCAGATGCGGCTGGAGGGCCGGTACGGCAACGCCGTCCTGCGGCCGTCCGCGTTCTGCGAGGTCGCTACCAGCAATCTCTGATGAGGCTCCGGTCTGCGGTGTTGATCGTGCGCCGTAGACCGGTCGGCGGTGCTCGTGGGCACAGAAGCACCGCCAAGCCCCGGGATTCTTCCGGTTCCCGGGGTGCGTGAGGGACCGAGCCGAGTTTTCTGTTCAGGTGGGCTCGGCTCGGCCCTCGCGCGAAGACACGCCTCGTGAACCGAGAGGCGCGAGGCGGTCCGCACTTCTCTCGGGGAAATCGAGTACCAGATGTCTCAGGAGGCGCTGACCTTCGACATCCTCGCCCGTGACCAGGCATCGCGGGTTTTCGCGAAGGTCGCGGACAAGGTCGAGGACCTGTCCGATGAGCTGGACGAGCTCGGCCGTAAGAAGGTCGAGCCGAAGGTCGACGTCGACACCAAGCGCGCCGAAGAGAAGATCGAACGGTTCGCGAAGAACCTCCGCAAGAAGATCGACACGGCGGTCAAGAACCTCCCCGACGTCGAGATCACCGCGGACTCCTCAGACGCGGACCGGGAGATCGCGCAGGTCAAGAAGGACCTGAAGGAGCTCCGCGACAAGGAAATCGGCGTCGACATCGACGCCGGCGCCGCTGAGGCCAGGCTCCGCGAACTGACCGCGCGCCTCGCCCGGCTCAACTCCGAGTCCGTCGACATCAAGGTCAAGGCCGACACCCTCGCCGCGGTCAAAGCCTTATCTTCGGTGAAGCTGGACGCGATCAAGCTCGACGTCGACACCAAGGGCGCCGAGAAGCAGGTCGGGGCGTTCGCCACCGATCTCCGCCGCCGCCTCGACGCCGCGGTCAAGACGCTCCCCGAACTTGAGATCACCGCCGATTCCTCGGATGCTGACCGCGACATCGCGCGGCTCCGCGTCGAGCTGCAGGCCCTGCAGTCCGCCGAGATCGGCGTCGACATCGACGCCGCCACAGCCGAAACCCGCATCCGCGAGATCAAGGGCGAGCTGGATCGGCTCGCCGCGTCCTCCCCGGACATCCGCGTCCAGACCGACGCCGCCGCAGCGATCGCCGCGCTCAAGGTGGTGGATGCCGAGGTCGACGCCCTCGACGGCCGCACCGCCCGAGTCAAGGTCGACGTCGACAAGTCCCTCGCCGACTCGGTGATCCAGTTCGCCGCGCTCGGGCGAGCGATGTCGAGTCTGGCGTTGCCGGCGGCAATCGTCGCCGCAGCCCCACAGATCGCCGCGCTCGGCGCCGCCGCAGTCACCGCATCCGGTGCACTCCTGCTCGTCCCCGCCGCCGGAGGCGCCGCAGCAGCCGCCATCGGCACCCTCGCCGTCGGGTTCAACAACTTCGGCGACGCCGTCTCAGCGGACGGCGAGAAGGCCGCCGAGGCGCTGGCGAAACTCGCCCCACCCGCACGCCAAGCCGCCCAGGCCCTCCGCGACCTGGGGCCGATCTGGGACACCCTCGCCAACCGGGTCCAATCCGAACTCTTCGAGGGATTCGCCGACGAAATCGACCGGCTCGGCACCACCTACCTGCCGGTCCTGTCCGACGCCATGGCCCAGGTCGCAGAGGGCTTCAACTTCGGTGCGACCCGCGCGGCGGCGTTCCTCGAGCAAGCATCCACCGTCGACTCGGTCCGCACGATGTTCGACGACCTCGCCAACACCGTCGAAAACCTCACCGCGCAGACGATGGCGCCGCTGACCTCGGTGTTCGTCGACCTCGGCACCGTCGGCGCATCCGTCCTCAAGGACCTCTCCGCCGGCGCCGGGGACGCAGCACAGCGGTTCGCCGACTTCATCTCCCAGGCCCGCGCCACCGGTGAGCTGGAGGACTGGATCCGCGGCGGTGTCGACGCCCTCGGCCAGCTCGGTTCGATCGCCGGGAACGTCGGCTCCACCCTCGGCGGCGTCTTCAAGGCCTCCCGCGACTCCGGCGCGGACTTCCTGTCCACGCTCGACCAGGTCACCGCGAAGATGTCGGAGCTGACCAACAGCGCGCAGGGGCAGTCTGCGCTGGTCAGCCTGTTCCGCGACATCCAGGCAGGGGTTCAGGCCGCGCTGCCCGGGATCGAAGCGCTCGTCCAGGCCGTCGGTGACGTCGTGCGGGCGCTCGCCGACGCCGGGGTCCTGCAGTCCGCCGGGGCAGCGTTCTCCGCGATCGCGCAGCAAGTCGCCCCGCTCATCTCGTCGCTGTCCGGGCTCGCCCCGCTGATCTCCGGTCTCCTCGACGTCGTCGCCGCGCTCGCCCCCGTCCTCACCTCCGCAGCGATCGCGTTCGGCGCGTTCTGGGCCGCAGCCAAGGTCGTCGACGGGGTCCAGGCCATCGCCGGACGTGTCCGCGCCTTCGGCGACGCGATCGGCCAGATGGGTCGGCAGGCCTCCGGTGGTGGCGCCCTGGGTGCGATCAGCACGTTGGGCCGGTCCCTCGGCGCCGGCGGTGTCCTCGGTATCGGGCTCGCCGCCGCCGGCATCGCGCTGCAGATCTGGGCCGACCGCAACGCCGAAGCAGCCCGCGCCGCCGAGGCCAACAAGGCCAAGGTCGACGAGCTCGCAGGCAGCTTCGACAAGGTCACCGGCGCCGCCACCGCAGCCACCCGCGAGATCAAGGCCCAAGAGCTCACGCAGGTCAAGCTCGCCGACGGAACCACGTCACTCGCGACCGCGCTGGACCAGCTGGGGATCTCGTCTCAGACGTGGGTGGATGCCACCACCGGCTCGATCCCCGCGCAGCAGCAGCTCGCCGAACAGCTCAACCAGGTCACCCAGAAGGCGATCGAGCAGTCCCCAGCCTGGCGAGAGAACGCCGCGCAGGTCCAGTCGTGGGGGGTGTCGCTGCAGGACGTCGTCGCCGCAGCGAACGGCAACGTCGACGCCCAGAACCGGCTGCGAGACGCCGCCCGATACTCCGCGGCTGGGATCACGGAGAACGAGCGCGCCAACTCCGAGCTGGTCGACACCCTCATTCGCACCGGTGGAGCCTCCGGTGAGGTCGCCTCCCGCCTCGGAGAGGCGATCGGTCGGTACGCCGAGGCGAAGACCCAGGCGGATCAGGTCCGAGAAGCCACCGCCGGGTTCACCGACGGGCTCAAGGCGCTCGGCAACGAAGGACTCCGGGTGTTCGCGGCGCTCGCCGCCGGAACCCCAGCCACGACGGAGATGGCCGCCGGCCTCCAGCAAGTCGGCGCCAGCGCCACCACGATGGCGCTCGACGTCGGCCGATCCACCACCGCGGTATCCGGTGTCGAGCAGGGCGCGATCCAAGCCCGCGACAAGATGGCTGCCCTTCGTCAGCAGTTCATCGACTCCGCGACCGCAGCCGGCATGGCCGCGCCGCAGGCAGCCGAGCTCGCCAACCAGCTTGGTCTCATCCCGTCCGCGGTCGAGACGCAGATCCGCACCAACGCGACCGGTGTCGCTGCCGAACTCGTCACGCTCAATGCGCAGATCGCTGCTGTCCCCGCAGGTAAGGACGTAAAGGTCCAGGCCCTCACCGACGAGGCCAAAGCGAAGCTCACCGACATGGGCTTCCAGGTCGAACAGCTCCCGGACGGGACCTTCCGGATCTTCGCGAACACCGACGAGGCCCGAGCCCGCCTCGCCGAAACCGTCGCCGCCGGGAACTCGGCGACCGCCACGATGCTGTTCAAGGCCGATGGCAGCCCCGCACAGGGCACTATCCAGACGACAGTCGGGATAGGTAACGGCTCGTCGGCGACGATGACGTACCTCGCCAACAGCGACCCGGCGACCGGGAAGATCAGCACCACTGCCGCGATCGGTAACCGCACGATCGCGACGATGACGTTGGACGCGAACAACAACCCCGCCACCGGGAAGATCAGCTACACCGTTCGTTACGCCGACGGTTCCACCGGCACGATCACCGTCAACGCGAACGACGCCGCCGCGCGCAACGCGATCGCCGCACTGCAGCGTCCCACGAGCTCGACCCACACCGTCAACGTCCGCTACAACGACCGCCCATTCCGGCCAGGTGCCGGGCTCACTACCCGGGCGATGGGTGGATACGCCGCCCCCGCCGCGTACGCGCAGGGCGGTTTCCGGCCCATGTCGCCGGCACGGGCAGAAGTCGTCCCTGCCCGCCAGCCACGTCTGATCGGGGATCGGATGCGCGGCGACGAGGCGTTCATCCCGGTGAACCGGTCGCGCAGGTCGATGTCGATCCTGCGGCGCACCGCACAGGAGATGGGTCAGGCGATCGTTCCGCTCAATGCGATCGGGATGGCGAACGGCGGGATGCTGTCCGCTGCCCGCGCGATCCTCGGCCGGATGAACGCCCGCGGGCAGATGTTCGAGGACTGGACATGGAAGGGCGCCCCCGCCTACGTCGGCCAGTACAACGACGCCCTGTTCAACGAGATGAAGCGGGCCGGCTACAGCTACGCCAACGGGAAACGGTTCCTCGAGGACTACATCCGCCGTGCGTCCGCGCCGCAGCTGAAGCAGGTCGTGCAGCAGCCGCCGCAGGTGCGGCAGGTGTCCCGCACCTCCACCACCGCAGCAGCAGCCAGCACCGGCGCCACCGTTGCCGCCACCAGCCAGGCAGCGTCGATCGTCGCAGCCATCGGAGCACAGACCACCGCACTCACCGCAGCCATCACCGCCCAGACCGCAGCGCTCAACGCGCACGCACGAGGCGACCTGATCCTCAACCAGCACATCGCAGCCGGCGGCACACCACGCGACACAGCAGCCGAGGTCGCCCGCCTCTGCCGTACCCAGAGCAGCCTCGGCCTGTTCGGAGCACCCCGATGACCCCAGCTCTCGACAGTGGGGAGAGACGAGACTTCGACTGCGGGGTCCGCCTCACCGGCCGATGACGTGATCGCGACCCCCCTACTCGCCTGGGCGCCCAGGCAACATGCCTCTGACCTGCGGAAACGCGGAGCGCGGCTGCGTTTCCGCAGGTCAGGAGGGGGGTCAAGATCACGCCAAACCGCCCCCAGGGGACCCCGCAGTGAAACTTTGAATCTCTCCCCGGGGCACGGGGGGACACCGCAAAATCGCAGGTCAGGAGGCTAACGTGGCTGGTTGCTTGGGATGTGGCGTGGAGCTGGTGCAGCGGCCGGGCCGCGGTCGTGCTCGGTTGCGCTGCGATTCCTGTCGGGATGCTCTGCCGCATCGGGTGTCGTCGCGGGTGTGCCGGCGGTGTGGTGTGCCGGTTCCGGCGGGCTCAAGGCGCTTTTACTGCGCCGATCACGTCGGGGAGTACGTTCCGAAGCATCCCGCCCAGGCGTCGTAACGCTCGGCTTCTCGTCGGCGACGGACGGTTGTGGTGGTTGGGGATCTGACTTCGGTGGAGCTGGGCAAGCTGATCAACGTCCGGAGTCCGGACAGCAAGTGGGTGGTCCGAGGGCGACTGGCCCGGGTTTCGCACTACGTCCGCGATGACGGATCCACGTGGAGTCGGCTTTGGATCAAGCTCTACGACGATGCGCCGGTCGTGAAGTTCGAGGTCGGCTCGGAACACCTTGCCGAGTTGATCTCCTGACCGTTGAGTTGGTCATCGTGTCCGGTGAGGACGCCGTAGCGGCGGCGGGACGAATAGCTGCCGTCGCCCCGCCGCTCACCGCGGACCAGGACGCTGCCCTGGCGGCTCTGTTCGCCTCTCGCGCGCACTCAGGGGCCGCTCAGAGCCTCGTAGACGCGCCGGCCGACCCTCACCCGTCTTCCGGTACCCCCGCAGCGCGGGCACGGGCGCCACGCCTTCCCCGTCGGGGACCGGAGTTTGGCGGTTCCGGAGCAGCGTCGGCAGGCCGCGAACGGCCAGAACGCGCACGCCCCGAGGTAGACGATCGACATGGCTAGCACGAGCAGGAGCAGGGGTTCCACGACGCCTCCAGGGCAGCTTCGGGTGGACCCGGCGGCGGCCCGCTAGACGCTAGTTCCCAGGTCAGGACCATGATCGGTCGCTAGCGGGGGTGCTAGGTCTAGCGGGCCGTGCCGCTAGGCGGTGATCTTGCGGTGGGTGTTCTCGATCGCGGCGAGTACGTCCGCGCGGGTCACCCCGCGACGGTTCGCGCCATCCCCGGCGGAGGTCTTGCCCCACACCTGCCCGGTGGAGATCCCGAGCGGCTTGAGCGCGGCGGCGAGGGTCTCCGGGGTCCAGTCCGCGTACCGGGACGGGGCGTACTCGGCGAGCTTCGCCAGGACCGTCTCCGACCACACTCGCTTGTCGGTGATGGTCGCGAAGATGACGGCCAGGTCGTCGAGCAGCTGCGCCGCCGGGGTCAAGGTCTCCTCCCGGTGCCCGGCCGCGTAACCGGTGATCGTGCCCGCCGCCTCCCGCGCCGCCCGGGCCCTCTCGGCGACCTTCTGCGCCGCCGGGCCGTCGAGGTAGAACGTCCGGACTACCTGCGGCTCGTCACCAGCACCGACCAAGTAGCCGATCCCGCGATCCGACGGGGTGAACGTCGTCGCCCGGACACCGTTCTTGTAGGCGCTGGTGCCGAGGACCAGGTCGTTCTCGATCTGTCCGGTGACCCGCAGGCAGAACCTCAGCCCGACGTTGCCGGACACCCCGGTCGGGACGGACTTGGCGTCCGGCCGCTGGGTGGCGATGACCAGGTACACGGCGAACGCCCGGCCGCGTTTGATGATCCGCTCGGCGAGCTCCCCGGCTTCCTTGCCCATGTCGGGGTGGGTGAACAGCTCCTGGGCCTCGTCGATGACCTGCACGATCGGGTGCAGCCCGGACCCCTTCTTCGCTGCCAACTCCGGGGTGACCTTCTTGTCGGGGACCAGGTTGCGGGGCAGCTTCGACACGACCTTCGCGCGGCGGCCGACCTCCTCGAGCAGTTCCCGGAGCGAGGCGAGGGTCTCGGCGAGCGCTTCGTCGTCGACACCGGAGGAGTACCGGTACGCGACCAGCTCCAACGCCTCCAGGTCACCGGAGCCCTTGTGCTCGCCAATGCGGAGTTCGCAGTGCACGTCCAGCGCTGCCGCCAGCGCCAGGACTCGGACCGCGGCGGTCTTCCCTCCGCCGGGCAGGGCACCGATGAGCGCGTTGGTCTCCTCGAGGCTGACCTTCACGGTCCGCTGCCGCTGGTCGGTGCCGAACGGGAACACCCCGCCCACGATCTGCACGCCCCCAGCGCGAGCGAGCGGCCACGCGGCGGCCTTGACCTTGTTCAGTGGCTGGTCTCCGACCCACAGGATCAGGCGGCCGGCGTGCTGCTCGGCGGCGGCTTCGGGCCACACCGACGACAACGGCCGCCGCAGACCGGAGGCGAGCCGGTCGCGTCGTTCCATGACGTCGGCGACGGTGACGCCGTGGGGCAGGTCCACATCGGCCCGCCACCCGGGTCCGTCGCGGGTGATGGGGGCGACGAACGCGGGTGCCTGCGCCTTCGGCCCGGTGCTCATGGCCGAGATCCCGAGGGCCTGCAGCGCCCGGGTGACCACGTCCGGTGTGAGGCGGGGCGGGGCGGACGGGGTGACGGTGGCGGGGTCGGTGACCCGCTTGTCCCGCGGGCGCCCGTACCGGCCGAGGGCGGCGACGATCCCGACGAGCAGCACCGTCTGTGCCCACCCGATCCACACGGGTGCGGGCTGCAGCACCTGTACCGGGCGCCCACCCGCGCCCGGTACTTCGACCGTGGCGGGAGAACCCGCCCACCACAGCAGCACCATGACGGTGACCAGCGCCGACACCACGGCACCGGTGATGATGGCCCGTTGCTTCACCCGCCGGTTCCGCTGCTTGGACAGGGTCATGTACTCGTGGATTTCGCCGCGGGTGACGGCGTTCGCCCGCAGGGGGGCGGCCTCGGCGTCGAACACCCACTGTCCGGCGTGGAACAGCAGCAGCATCAGTCCGCGCGGCGCCCACCACGCCAGGCGTAGCGCGTACTTCGGGGACCGGGTCAGGTGGTAGAGGGTGACGTGGGCGCCGAACCGGGCGAGCCACCGGGCGAGCTGACGGGCCTCGTCCCGGTTCCGCAGGTAGGCGGGAACGATCGGGCGGCGTTCGGTGTCGCGGACGGTCAGAGCGGTGCCGTAGATGGTCTTCGGTTCCGGGCCCTGGTCGACGGGCACCAGCTCGATGTCGTCGCTCACGACCCCACCACCTGACCGTTGCGGCGCCCGGCGAGCAGCTCCCGCGCCTGGTGCTCGGTTATGTCGAGTTCCTTCGCCAACCGGCGCCTGCCCGCACCGTCTGCGATCAACGCCTCGGCCCGGTCCACGACCGGCGGCTGACGCCGGTCGTCATCTGCACCGGGCTCTGCCTGGTCCAGCTCCGGAACAGTCCGGACTCCATCCGGGTGAGGGGTGCGGACAGTGTCCGCACCCTCGTCGACCACCGGCCCCTGCCCGGTGGTTGCCGGCACGATCCACGCCCTCGCGACGAGGTGGGTCGTCACGATCGCACCGACCGGACCCACCAACCCGAACGCGCCGTAGGCGTGCACCCCGGCATACCCGGACACCGCCGACGCCAGCACCACCGCCGTCGCGGCCTCCCACCGCAACCGCGGCTCGGTCACCCACAACCACGTACCCGTCACCGCGACGACCTCCACGATGCCCACCGCGGCGGGGTGCGCCCACCCGGGCACGTCCACCGCCGCGGCCAGCGCCACCGTCGCGGTACCCGAGAGGACCAGAGCGCAGCCGATCGCAGCCAGCACCAGGACGGTCTGCACGATCCGCTTCACCGCCGACCACCCACGATCCGCTCCCGGCGAGTCACCGCGTAGGCGCCCACGGCCATGACCGCGGCCCCGGCCAGCAGGATCAGCATCGACGCCGTTTGCACCTGCACCACGGCCAGCACGGACACGAGGTAAGCGAGGACGGCCAGGAACCACGCGCGGCGCGGCATCACACCTCACCGCCCAGCGCCGTCACGGCCACGGTGACCGCCCGGGCCAACGCGGCAGCCTCCGCGACGGTCAGACCGGGCTCAGCCCCGCCGGCCCCGCGGACGCACACCACCGGCTCGTCGACCGTGATCCCATCGGCCGGATCCAAGTCGACGTACTGCTCCACCTGCACCGTGACCGGATGCTGAGAGAACTTCGGGCGCTCGACCGCCAGGATCTCCACGCCACGGTGGTGCCGGTAGATCCCGCCGGCCGTCTGGATGTCGTCGACGGTGATCCCGTGGTTCGGGTCGGCGATGCACCAGGAAGGGCAACGCAGTTCGGCGGCCAGCAGCGCGACGTCGGCCGGGTCGAAGATGGGGATGCTCATCGCGCGCACCGCCCCGTGGCCGTCTCGGCGAGATCGGCGAGGTTCAGCAGCTCCGCAGCGGCCTGCCTTGCCTCGGCAGGGGTCAGGACGGACTCGGCGAACACCGGCCGGTCACCCGCCTCGGTCAGGGTCTCGGCGACCCCGACGACGATCTGAGGGGCGTCCACCACCCACTCGGTGCCGTGGTGGTCGCGGCTCATCGGCTGGTGCAGGAACAGGTAGGTGGTCATCGGGTCACACGCGGCGCCGGCGGCCGGTTCCAGCAGCGCAGGCTCGGTGGCGCAGTACTGGTCCCACCTACCGCCGTCGGTGTGGGCTCGGCACCACGCGGCGTGGTCATGGGCGGGAACAGGGGTGTCGTTCAGTACGGTCTTCACGGGACAGCTCCTCGGGCTGTTCAAGTCCCCGGGGCCGGCGTTAGCGCGCCGCCCGGGGGCGTCTGTTGAGGCTGAGATTGATCAGCCGAGGAGGAGGCCCGCGTGGTCTCCACGTGGTCGCAGACTGCGACCAACACGCCTGGACGCGGGCAAACCAGAAACGACCGTAGACCGGCCCTGACCTGCGAGGGAATGCCTGGCGCTTACGCGCCCGGACGGACTTGTCATATCTACGGATCAGAAGGTTAGGGGTTCGAATCCCTTCGGGCGCACACATCAGGATCCGGCCCCGACCAGCACCTATGGTCGGGGCCGTTCTCGTGTCCGGATCGGCCGACTCGCACTCACGACTCTCGGCCCCGGCCACGTCGTGACCGGGGCCGAGGCGTCGTGCCGGCGGGAGCCGGGTCAGTCCTTCGTGAACGCGTCCTTGACCTTCTCGCCGGCCTGCTTCAGGTTGCTCTTCGCCTGGTCACCCTGGCCCTGGGCCTCGAGCTCCTTGTCGTCGGTGACCTTGCCGACGGTCTCCTTGGCCTTGCCGGCGAGTTCCTCGGTCTTGTTGTCGACCTTGTCGTCCGCTCCCATGGGTGCCTCCTCGGCTCGGTCGTCACCGCTGTCCTGCGCCACCGCGGGGGTGTCGCGCACGGCGTGGGACCGGATACCACGCCGCGGGCGCGGGAAACTGCGGGTCCGTGTGCGGTTCGTCCGGTTCAGGCGGATCATGCAGGAGTGCCCGGCCGCCGTTCCCCCGCTGCGTGGTCCCGTCGCCTGCGGATGGCGGGCGTCGCCGGTGCGCTCCCGCTCCTGGTCGCCTGCGCGCCCGGGGCCGCGGCTCCCGCGTCGCCCGGCCCGCCGGACACCCCGGAGGTGACGGTCGTCCAGATGAACCTGTGCGACAGCGGGATCGCCGGTTGCTACACCGGGCGAGCCGTCGAGGCCGCGGCCGATCTCGTGCGGACCGAGGTGCCGGACGCGGTCACCCTCAACGAGGTGTGCCGCGCGGGCGTCGAGCGGATCGAGCGGGCGCTCGCCGGGGCCGCGCCGGGGTCGTCGACGTCCTCGGCGTTCCAGCCTGCCCGCGAGCGCGACACCGGCGCGCCGTACCGCTGCGCGAACGGTGACGAGTACGGCATCGGCGTGGTCTCGCGTGCCCCGTCGAGCGTCGCGAGTGCCGGGATCCACCCGGCGCAGGACCCGCGTGACCCCGAGGAGCGTGCCTGGCTCTGCCTGGACACGACGACCACGGGTGGCCGGCTCGGGGTCTGCACCTCGCACCTGGCCTACACCGACCGCGCCGTCACCCGTGCCCAGTGCGGGTACCTGTTCGACACCGTCGTCGCGGGCCTGCGGTCCCGCGCCGACGCCGGACCGGTCGTCGTGGGGGCCGACCTCAACCTGGGGGCGGCCGACGACCCCGACCTGCGGTCCTGTCTGCCCCCGGGGTCGGCACCGGCCGCCGACGACGGGGTCCAGCACGTCGTCGTCATCCCCGCGGCTGCCGCGGCACGGACCCGGGTGATCGACCTGGGCGGCACCACCGACCATCCGGCGCTGCTGGTCGCGGTGCGCCCCGAGGCCGGATCTGCGTAGCGCTGCGGATCGACGGGACCCCGCCGGCCGGTAGAACGGTCACACGACGCGGGAGGGGTGGGGTCATGGACGAGGACCTGGCCGTCGGTGCGGTGCTGGGCGACTTCGAGATCCGGGGACGGCTCGGGGCCGGGGGGATGGGGGTCGTGCTGCGGGCCCACGACCGCCGCCACGGCGGCGAGGTCGCGCTGAAGGTGCTGCCCGCCCGTCTCGCCGGGGACCCGGTCGTCGTGGAACGGTTCCGGCGGGAGGCCCGCGCCGCGTTCGAGCTGCGCGACCCGCACGTCGTGCCGGTCCACGGGTTCGGTGAGGTCGACGGCCGGCTCTACCTCTCGATGCGCCTGGTCGACGGCGAGGACCTGGCTCGTGTCCTCGCCCGGCGCGCGCCGCTGGAGCCCCGCCGGGCCGCCCGGATCGTCCGCCAGGCCGCGCACGCCCTCGACGCCGCGCACGCGGCGGGCCTGGTGCACCGGGACGTCAAACCGGCGAACCTGCTCGTCGTCGAGGACCGGGACGACTTCACCGCGCTCACCGACTTCGGCATCGCCCGCGCGGTCGGCCCGGACCCGGACACCGCGCTCACCGAGACCGGCGCCACCGTCGGCACGCTCGCCTACCTCGCCCCGGAGCGGCTCGCGGGCCGCACGCCGGTCGACGGGCGTGCCGACGTCTACTCCCTGACCTGCGTGCTCGTCGAGATGCTGACCGGACGCACGCCGTTCCCGGAGGCGGACCCGGCCGCCGTGCTCACCGCGCACCTGATGGCCCCGCCGCCCCGGGTGACCGGGCGCCGGCCCGGCCTCGCCCCCGGCTGGGACGACGTCGTCGCCCGCGGGATGGCGAAGGACCCCGCCGACCGGTTCCCGACGGCCGGTGCACTCGCGGCCGCGGTCGACGCCCTCGCCGGGGACCGTCCCGTGTCGGACCCGACCCTCCGGGCGACCGCCCCCGTCCTCCCCGGGACCGATCTCGCGCCCCGTGGCGGCGGGCGGCGGTTGCCGGTCCTGGTCGGCGCCTGCCTTGCGGGGGCGGTGGTCGCGCTCGGCGCGACCTGGGCGCTGCTGACCGTTCCGTCCGGCGCGCCGCCCGCCGGGCAGGGTGCCACGGCGACGACCGGACCGGTGCAGCCCGCCGAGGCCACGACCACCCTGCCCGCCGCCGACCTGGGCCTCGGCCGCTCGCTCGCACCGGTGTCCTGCGCGGCGCCGGCGGACCTGGTCGTCGTCGGCGCGGCCGTCGACCCCGCGCGCTACCGCGAGGACGTGTCCGAGCACCTGCGCGCCCACCCCGGCGCGAACTACCTGCTCGCCGACGGCAGCTGCGTCCCCTTCCGGTCCCGGACCGACGCGGGCAACCCGATCTACGTCTCCTACCTGGGACCGTTCGCCGACCGAGGCGACGCCTGCGCGGCGCTGGCCCGGGCCGGCGGCGACGCCTACCTGCGCCCGGTCACCGGCCCGGTCGGATCGGCGGGTCCGCGGCCCTGCTGACCCGCGAGCCGGGTCGTGACCCGGAGTTCACCGGCGGAAACACCGATGTGCCCCGGAGCGGTCATGCTCCGCGCTCACCCCGCGCACCCCCGACGGGACCTGGGTTCCGAGGCGGCTGCGGGATAGTGTCCTGGCTCACGGCGCCGACGCCGGCGGAGCCGATGCGAGCTGTCGAGGAGGCCCCGAGTGCGCTACTGGACCACTGAGGACCGCCCGGCCGGTGAGCAGTTCAGCTACTGGCGCGAGGTGATCTGCGAGGCGTTCACCCCGCTCGCCGCGGAGCTGCCCGGCGCGCGGCGGACCGGCCGGGCCCACGCGCGCGAGATCCGCAGCTGGGTGCGCTCCAGCAGGCTCACCGCCACCAACTGCGCCGAGGTGTCGTCGGCGACGCAGCTCATCACCCACGGCGCGGCCGAGGTGCGGCGCACCGTCACCGACCACGTGTTCGTGAACCTGCAGATCAGCGGCCACTGCGTGGGGACCCAGGCCGGGCGCCGCTGTGTCGTCGGACCGGGCGGCTTCGCGTTGTTCGACACCACCCGCGAGTACGCGCTGGACTTCGTCGCCGACGACCGGAGCGAGGAATGGCGCTGCGTCTCGTTCCGGGTGCCGCGCGCCCGGCTGCTGCCGCTGGTGGCCGACCTCGACGGCGCCACCGCGACGACCCACGACGGCGCCGCGCCCGGAATGGCCCGCATCGTCGCCTCCACCATGCTGTCCACCTGGAACGGCCTCGACGCGCTCGACCCGGCCGGCGCGGACGCCGCCGACACCGCCTTCACCACGCTGCTCGCCGCCGCGGCCGGCGGCACCGACGAGCTGCGCGACCCCGGGCGCGCGGAGCTCGACGCGGGCCTGCGGGCCGCGGTCAACCGCTACCTGGCGGCCCACCTGCGGACCGGAGACACCTCGGCCGGCGCGGTCGCGGCCCGCTTCGGCATCTCCGTCCGCAAGGTGCACCAGCTCTACGAGGGCACCGACCGCAGCTTCTCCCGCACCGTCATGGCGCTCCGCCTCGACGGGTGCACCCGCGAGCTCACCGGTCCGGCGCGGACCGGCACCCTCACCGAGCTCGCCGCCCGCTGGGGCTTCGCGGACCTGTCCCACCTCAACCGGGTCTTCCGTGCCCACCACGGCTGCCTGCCGTCGGAGTACGGCGACCGCGGCCCGGACGGACCGTGCACGCCGGTACCGGCCGCCGTGCACACCGGTTCGATCCCGGGACGGGGTGCGACGACGACCATCGCGTCGCGTCCCTGACCCCACGGTCCGGTCGGGGCCCGACCGGAAGGTATCCGACGATGACACTGGACTTCTCCCTCGACGCCGAGCAGCTGGCCCTGCGCGAGCAGGCCCGGCAGTTCGCCGACACCGTCCTGACCGGCGTCGAGGCGGCGATCGCACCGCACCCGCAGCCCGCCGAGCGGTTCTACGCCATCGAGCCGTTCTACCGGCAGATGGCCGAGGCCGGGTTCGTGAAGGCGCTCATCCCGGCCGAGTACGGCGGCGGCCGGTTCAGCTCGCTGCAGTTCGTGCTGGCCGTCGAGGAACTGGCCCGCGTCGACGTCAACACCCCCACGGCGATCCTCGGCACCGGCCTCGGGCTGTACCCGGTCGTCCACTTCGGCACCGAGGAGCAGAAGCAGCGCTGGCTGCCGGCCTTCTGCGGTTCGGAGCCGAAGCTCGCCGCGATCGCCTACACCGAGGTCACCGGCGGCGCGAACTACGACTCGCCGGACCCGAAGGTCGGGGTGCAGACCTTCGCCCGGATCGAGGGCGACGAGATCGTCCTCAACGGGTCCAAGCACTACACCACCAACGCCTCGGGCTTCGACGGCCAGGGCGCCGACCTCATCGCGGTCGTCTGCCGTACGGACCCGGCACTGCCGCCGCAGGAGTCGCTCGCGGTCGTCATGGTCGAGCGGGGCACGCCCGGCGTGGAGATCACCGGGATGCTCGACACCATCGGCCACCGCGCCGCGAACTCGCCGCGCGTCGAGTTCCGCGACGTCCGCGTCCCGCTCTCGAACATGATCGGGGGCCCCGGCGACGGCATGGAGATCGTGAAGAGCGCGTTCACCTGGACCTGTGCGCCGATCGGCGCGGCCTGCGTCGGGCGGATGCGGGCAGCCTTCGACTACGCCTACGAGTTCGCCCGGACCGACAACCGGTCGGGCCCGCACCCGGTCATCGAGTACCAGAACGCCGGGTACATGCTCGCCGACATCAAGATCCGCATCGAGGCGACCCGGTACCTGGCCTGGAAGGCGGCCGACCACTTCGACCGGACCGGCGGCAAGGACCGTGAGCTCGCGAACATCACGAAGATCTACGCCTCGGAGCGGTCGGTCGACGTCGTCTACGACGCGATGCGCCTGGTCGGGGTGGATGCCTACACGACCGAGACGCCGATCGCGGGGATCATGCAGGACGTCCTCTGCTTCCCCGTCTACGACGGCGGCAACATGGGCGTCCGGCGGCGGCACCTGCACGAGATGCTGATGGAGCCGAGCTACGACCCGCTCGCCTCGGCCGAGAACCGGCTCGCCACCGGGACCTGACCGCCCCGGGCCGGCCCCCGTCCCGAGGGGGCCGGCCCGCTCCCGGGCTCAGGCGTGCGCGGCGACCGGGTCGTCGGCGGCCTCGGGCAGGATCTCGCCGTCCTCCAGCACGTTGGCGCCCGGCACCTCGTGCAGGAAGATCGCCACGTCGGACTTCGCGTCCCCGGTGACCGCGCACCACGCGTCGGCGATCCCGTGCAGCAGCCGGGCCCGGACCTCGGGGGAGCGGCCCTCGCGGATCAGCCCGACCATCCGCGGGCCCTCCACCGGCTCCCCGGCCACGAAGACGCTGCCGGGCGGGACCTCGGTGAAGGTGCAGTGCACGTAGCGGGCGGGGGCACCGGTGACCTCGCCGTGGACCCTCGTCACCGCCGCGGCGACCTCGGCGCGGCGGGCCAGCGTCGCGTTCCCGGTGGGCACGGTGAAACGGTAGTAGGGCATCGTCGACCTCCGTGGTGGGACTCGAATCGAGTTCGACGTTAACGGGGCACCTGTGGGTCTGCAAGCTCGTAGGACTCGAAACGTGTCCTAGTATCGGGCGCCGTGAAGCACGACGAGCTCGGTGCCGCGTACTGCTCGGTGGCCCGCACCTGGGCGGTCCTCGGCGAGCGGTGGACGATGATGATCCTGCGCGAGTGCTTCCGCGGCGAGCGCCGCTACGACCACTTCCGCGACAAGCTCGGCCTCGGCAGCAACGTCCTCAACGACCGGCTGCGCGTGCTGGTGGAGGAGGGCGTGCTCGACCGCGTGCCCTACCAGGAGCGCCCGGTCCGGCACGAGTACCGGCTCACGCCCAAGGGCGCCGACCTCTACCCGGTGCTGGTGGCGCTGATGAACTGGGGCGACCGGTACGCCGTCGACGTCCCGCCGGTCCGGCTGGTGCACCGCGGCTGCGGCCACCCCGCCGAGCCCCGGCTCACCTGCACGCACTGCGCCGAGCCGGTGGCGTGGCGGGACATGACCGCCGAGGTCGAGCCCGACGCCTGGTGAGCACCACGGCGGGGCCGGTACCTCAGGCGCCGCCCGGCGGGTGCCGCCCATCGCCCGGGGCGAGCAGGGTGTCGGCCGTCGCCGCGTCGCAGACCAGGGTGTGGACCAGGCCCGAGCGCAGCACGGCGCGGGTGGCGTCGGCCCGCTCCGGATCCCTGACCAGGGCGATCACGTCGCCCGCGGCGCGCAGGTCCGCCTCCCCGGCGGCGACGAGCTGGTGCGCCGGTCCGCTGTCGAGGACCCGGCCGGCGCGGTCGACCAGCAGCCCGACGACCTCGCCGACCGCGCCGCCCGCGGCCAGCCGCCGTCGTTCGGGGGCGGTCAGCACGTCGTGCACGGTGGAGTGCCCGGCCCGCCACGCCCCGATCCCGACGACGGCGGTGTTTAGTGCGGCGCAGCGGGCCAGCGCGTCGGCGACGCCCGGCTGGGCCCGCACCGCGCGGGCGGTGTCGGCGTCGGGCAGCAGCAGGGGCGCGTAGACCGGGTAGGCGTCGCCGCCGCACAGCGCGGCGGCCCGGAACACCGCGGTGGCCGAGCCGTCGCGCCGCCACGGCAGCGAGTAGGCGCCGCACAGCTGCACGACCGTGCAGCGCGCGAGCCGGGGGAGGAGCCCGACGACGTCGTTGACCGTCCGGGACCAGGCCAGGCCCAGGACGTCGCCGGTGCCGACGGTCTCGGCGAGCAGCGCGGCGGCGAGCGCGGGCACCCCGCCGTCGTCCCGGGCGACCAGGGCGCGGCGCAGCCCGTGGGCGTCGCGGACGGCGGACGAGCGCCGCGCGTCGACGTCCGCGCCCGGGTCGATGTCGACCCGGACCAGTCCCCGCTCGCGGGCCGCGTCCAGCAGCCGGGCCACCTGGAACCGGCTGAGCCCCAGTTCGGTGCCGACCGCGATCCGGGACCGCCCGTGCAGCAGTACCTGCTCGGCCACCTCGGCCGCGAGCACCCGGCGGGCCGGGCCCCAGGCCGGTGCGTCGTCACCGCTCATCTGAGCACCGTAGCGTGCGCATCGGCCGGTGATGTTGACCTTCCGTGCCCGCGGCCGTGTACTCGACGGTGTTGGGACCGCTCAGATGAGTGGAGGCAGGCCATGACCGCGACGATCGGCACGACCCCGGCAGCCGCGCACCACCCGGCGCCGGAACCGGCCCCGGTGGCGCGCCAGCTGCTCGTCGGCCGCGACGACGGCTACGGCGATCTCGCCCTGGAACGGTTCGCGCTCGCCCCCGGTGCCGGGGCGTGGCACGCCCCGGCCGCGCCATGCGACCGGCTGCTCGTCGTCCTCGCCGGCCGGGCCCGGGTGGGCGTCGAGGCCGGCGGGCCGTCGGTGGAGCTCGCTGCGGACGAGGTCGTGCACGTGGCGGGCGGGCACGCCCACCGGGTCGAGGTGCTCGCCCCCGGGCCCGGCGGGTGCCTGGAGTGGATCCTGCTGGCGGGTCCCCGGCCGGCCCCTCAGCCGTAGAGGTCGGGACGGCGGTCGGCCAGGTAGGGGTTCGCCCGCCGCGACACCGCCAGCGCGGACCGGTCGAGCTCGGCCACCAGCAGCTCCGGGTCGCGGCCCGCCCGCACCACGGCGCCGTCCGGCCCGGCGACGCAGGACAGCCCGCCGTAGGTCAGCGACCCCTCGGTGCCGCACCAGTTGGCGTAGGCCACGTACACCTGGCTCTCCCACGCCCTGGCCGGGACGAGCACCCGGGGCACGTGGTCGTAGGGGAGCATGTTCGCGGTCGGGACCAGCACCGCGTCGGCGCCGGCCAGCGCCAGCGCGCGGACGGTCTCGGGGAACTCGACGTCGTAGCAGACCAGCAGGCCCAGCCCCCAGCCGTTCCAGGTCGCGACGGCGGGCGGGGTGTCCGAGGCGGTGAAGCAGGCCCGGTCGAGCGCGCCGAACAGGTGCGTCTTGCGGTACCCGGCGAGCCGGGTCCCGTCCGGCCCGACCAGTGCGACGGCGTTGGCGACCCGTCCGCCGTGGCGCTCCGGGTAGCCGTAGAGCACCGCCGTCCCCGACGTCCTGGCGATCGCGGCGACGGCGTCCGCCGACGGCCCGTCGGCCGGTTCGGCGAGCGCGGCGACCGCATCGGCGCCGATGTCGTAGCCGGTCAGGAACATCTCCGGGGTGACGAGCAGGTCCGCGTCCGCGGCGGCGCACGCCTCGGCGAGCCGGGCGAGGTTCCCGGCCACGTCGTGCGGCCGGGAGACGGTCTGCAGCAGCGCGACGCGCATCAGTCCGGCAGCGCGGGCGGCGCGAGCTCGGCGAACCGGTCCCCGGGACCGGGGTTGTCCGGCGGGGTGGACCCGCCCAGGTGCGCGACGATCCCCCAGACCGCGTTCAGCGCGGTCTGCACCGCGCCCTCCGCCCAGGCCGGGGTCCACGACACGTCGTCGCCCGCCATGAAGATCCCGCGTTCGGCGGCGGGCAGGTCGTCCTGCACGAAGTGGCAGTACATCCGCCGGTTGTAGCGGTAGTGCCCGGGCAGGGCGCCCTTGAACGCACCGAGGCTGTGCGGGTCGGACTCCCAGGTCACGGTGATCGGGTCGCCGATGACGTGCGCCCCGACGTCGACGGTCGGGTAGATCTTGCGCAGCGCGCCCAGCGCCAGCTCGACCCGCTTCTCGACCGGGTACGGCAGCATCTTCAGCGAGTCGCTCATCCACGAGTACGACAGGCAGATCACCCCGGGCCGGTCCGGCCCGTTGTCGAACAGGTACGTGCTGCGGGTGAGCCGGTCGGTCAGCGTGGTGGACATGACCTCGCGCCCGGTCGCCGGGTCGACGTCGCGCCAGAACGGCCGGTCCACCATCACGAACGTCTTGGTCGACTGCATGTAGCGGGTGCGGTCCAGGGCCATCCACACCTCCTGGCCGAACAGCGACTCGTCGGTGTCGATCTGGGTGGACAGCAGCCAGCTCTGGCAGGTGGTGAGCACCGCGGGCACGTCGCGGGTGCCGCCGTAGACGTCGGTGACACGGATCGTGTCCGCGTCGAGGCGGTGCCGCCGCGCGACACCCGGCCGGGTCCCGCCCCCGTGCAGCGACGACAGGCTGGTTCCGGCGGGCCAGTGCACCGGGTCGTCGGGGGTGCGCGTCCACAGCCCCTGCGGCACCTGCTCCACCCCGCCGACGACGAGCAGCTGGTCCTCGTCGCAGCCGGTCAGCACCACCCGCAGGATCTCCAGCATCGAGTTCGGGAAGTCCGAGTCCCAGCCGCCGGTCCCGAAGCCGACCTGCCCGAACGCCTCGCGGTGGGCGAAGGACAGGTCGGAGAACGCCTTCGAGGTGGACACGAAGTCGTAGAAGGTGCGGTCGTCCCAGACCTCGACGAGCTCCGCCCAGAGCGCCCGGATGCGCCCGACGTCGCGCTCGCGGATCGCCTGCTGCAGGTCGGTGAAGCCCGCGCCCTCCTCCAGCGCGCTCGCCCAGGCGTCGGCGACCTCGGTGAAGAACGGGGGCAGGTCGGCCAGGGTCCGGCCGTAGTACGTCCGCCCGTGCAGGTCGATCACCGTGCTGCCGGCCGCCTCCGTCAGCGGGTTCGGGAACGGCGCGGTGGGCAGCCCGAGCAGGTCGACGTAGTGGTGGAACGCCGTCGAGGAGCGGGGGAAGCGCATCCCGCCCAGCTCGGCGACGATCCCGTCGGCACCCTCGAAGGGCTGCGAGCGCAGCCGTCCGCCCAGGTGGGAGGACTCGTACACGACCGGCCGCAGCCCGATGCGCATCAGCTCGTAGGCGGCGACGAGCCCGGCGATCCCGGCCCCGACGACCACGACCTCGGTCCCCAGCCGGTCCGGTGGGACCTGGCCGAGCCCGGCCGGGTGGGTCAGCCAGTCGTCGTAGGGGAAGGGGAAGTCCGGGCCGAACGCGGTGACGGGTGGCTGCTCGGGGCTCATGGGTGGGCTCCTCGGGTCGTGTGCCGGGGATCACCCGGCCCCGCGACCCTATCGAGGACTCCGCCCCGGATCAGCCCTTTCCGCGCCGCGAGCGCACGACGCCGGTGACGATCCGCTGGTAGGTGGTCGGCAGCAGCCGCACCATCGAGTCGATGGCCCACGCGTCCGGTCCGATGAGGACACGGCGCTGGTTGCGCCGCACGCCGTCCAGGATGGTCTTCGCGGCCCGGTCCGGGGTGGTGGTGAGCATCCGCTCGAACTCGGCGGTGGCGTCGGCGGCCGGGCGGCCGGTGGCGGCGGCGACGCTGTCGTCGACCCGGGCGGCCTTCGCGATGTTGGTGCGGATCCCGCCGGGGTGCACGCAGGTCGCGGACACCGGGGACCCGGTGAGCTCGAGGTCCTGGCGCAGCGACTCGGTGAACCCGCGGACCGCGTACTTGCTCGCGTTGTAGCCGCTCATCAGGGGCTGCGCGGCGACGCCGAAGATGCTCGACAGATTGACCACGTGGCCGGCGCCCGCGGTCTCCATGTGCGGCAGGAACGCCTTGGTCCCGTGGACCACACCCCAGAAGTTGATGTCCATGATCCAGCGGTAGTCCTCCAGGGACAGTGCCCCGGTGGTGCCCGACAGCGCGACGCCGGCGTTGTTGACGATCATGTGGACGGCACCGTGGTCGGCGACGACGGCGTCGGCCCAGCCGTAGACGGCCTTCTCGTCGGCGACGTCGAGCTCGGCGGTGGTGACCCGTACCTGCGGCCCGGCGAGCGCGGCGGTCTCGTCGAGGCCCGCGGCGTCCCGGTCGGCCAGGGCGAGGTGGCAGCCGTCGCCGGCGAGGCGCAGGGCCAGCGCGCGCCCGATGCCGGATCCGGCTCCGGTGATCGCGGCGGTACGACCGGTGAAGGACTTCATCGTCGGCTCCTCACGAGCGGGTGTGGTGGGCGACCCTAATCTGATGACGCGTGATTCCACATAGCGGGGTGACCGGCGTCATCCCAGGCCGGTACCGCCCACGAGGAAGAGGGCGAGCGCGTCCGTGACCCGGTCGCGGGGCGGGTCGAACCCGCTCACCGTCCAGGTCATGACGACGTGGCTGATCCCGCCGATGACGGCGTCGGCGCGCAGCCGGGTGGCGGTGGCGTCGGCGGGGGAGGGGGCGGCGTGGTCCGCGGTGAGCGCCAGGAGCAGCCGCCCGAAGCCGGACATGGTCTCCAGCGAGGTCCGCTCGACCTCGGGGCTCACGCCGAGCACCTCGAACCAGACCACCCGGGCGAGCCGCGGGTCGTCCTCCACCACGCGCAGGAACGCGTCGAGGCCGGCCCGGGCCAGCGTGAGCGGGTCGGTGCCGGGCGCCGCGGCCAGTGCGGGAGGCACCGCGTCCCGGAGGCGGGCGGTGCACTCGGCGTAGACGGCGAGCAGCAGCGCCTCGGTGCCGTCGAAGCACTCGTAGAAGTACCGGTCGGCGACGCGTGCCTCCCGGCAGATCCGGCGCACGGTCGCCGCCCGGTAGCCGTCGGTCCCGAGCACCTGCAGTCCCGCGTCGAGCAGCCGGCGGCGACGGTCCTCGGCGCGGTCCGACGCGGACGCGCCCGCGTAGGTCCGGCCGGTGCTCATCCCGCCATTCCAGCACGGGCGGATCGCACCCCCGGGCTTCCCCGGTACGGCGCCACGTCTGTTCCGACCGGGTGAACCTGCTGTGTACGACCGGCCTTGCGCGCGACGCTCCGACAAACAGTCCGCGTGCTCTGTCTCCCGGGCTCGCCGTGACCCCCGGCGCGGCGCTGCACGGTCATGGGCACTACACCTAGCCGTTCGCGAACAGCTCATCGAGGGCGGCGGCGAGGATGATCACCCGACTGCTGGCTCGGCGTTCGCCCTGCGTGCGACGGGGCCGGTGCGGACGCGGTCCGTCCGCGGGGGAGACCATGCGGGGCAGGGTAGCCCCCGCCGATGTCTGTACACGCTGCTCCACCCGACCCTGGGGTTCGTCACCCGAGGGGGTGTCGACGATCGACGACGTACCGGTCCCGGGGTCGCTGCCGGCGGCCTCCGCGGCCGAGCAGGCGGCGTTCGCGCGGCGGGCCCGGCGGTAGGGGCTCGGCGAGGCGTGGCTGCTCATGGGGGTGCCGTGGGTGATGCCGGACATGCTGTCGCCGTCCTCGGCTCGGGCATGTCGGCGAACCCGGCGATCTGATCCGTCCCGGCCGTCCGGGACGGATCAGCGGACGGGGCCGGGCTCCCGGCGCCGGACCTGCTCGACGACGGCCTCGGCCGCGGGCTCGGTGACGTCGCGGTTGAACGGCAGCCGCGCCAGCGCCGACCCCATAGCGCAGGTGTTGCTCAGCGCAGAGAAGGTGAGTCCGGCGCCGATGCCGCCCGCGAGCAGTCGCAGCTTCGGTGTGACGAGACGGCCGCCGAGGATCCCGGTCAGCACCAGGGACCCGGCGACGAGCCGGACCTGGCGCTCCAGGGCCCATGCGGTGCGGCCGCGTACGACCTCGTGGCCCGCGGCGATCCAGGCGGCCACCCCGCCGTCGAGCACGTGGGCGCGGTCCAGCCCGACGGTGGCGAGGTGCCTGCGGCCCTGCTCGGCGCGCACACCCGACTGGCAGACCAGCACCAGCGGCGACGACGGGTCGTCGAGATGGCGGGCGAGCTCGGCCGCGTGCTCGGCGAGGGTGTTCAGCGGGACGTGGTACGAGCCGCGGATGTGCTGCGCCTCGAACTCGGCGGCGCTGCGCACGTCGACGACCAGCGGCTCGGACCACTCGCGCAGGGCGGCGGGGGTCACGGTGCGGGTGGCGGGCTGTGCGGTCACGGGATTCCTCGGGAAGGTGGGACGGGAACTCAGGCGAGGGAGAGGAACAGCTTCTCGAGCTGGGCGACGTCGACCTCGCGCTCGCCGTCGGCGTTCTCGGTCAGGCAGTGGCGCAGGCCGGTCGAGATGATCTTGAATCCGGCGCGGTCCAGGGCCTTGGACGCCGCGGACAGCTGGGTCACGACGTCACGGCACTCGCGGCCGTCCTCGATCATCCGGATCACCCCGGCGATCTGGCCCTCGACCCGGCGCAGCCGGGCGACGACGTCGGTGAGTTCCGTGGGGCGTACCTCCACGACGCACCGCCTCTCCTTCGATGTTCCCCCGACTGTACCCCAGGGGGTATATGCGCTGCGCCTCCCGAGACGGGTGTAACACCGGTCCGCGTACTTCGATCTGCAGAGTGAGTACGACGGAAGCGGGTGGGATGGACCGGGGCGGACCGTACGAGCGGTACTACGCGGAGCGCGAGGCGTCGGGGGAGCGCACCGTTCTGTGGCCGTGGCTTTTCCTGGCGCTGGTCGTCCCGCTGCTGCTCGCCCGCTCGTTCACCGTGTCCGACGACTCGGCCCAGGCGACCGCCACCCACGAGGCGACGTCGCCGGCCCCGTCGGGCGAGGTCGCCGAGGGCGTGTACCGGTCCGGCTTCGACGTCGTGCCCGGCACCTGGACGACCGTCGGTCCGCTCGCGGGAACCGGCTGCGGCTACGTCCGGAGCGCACCGGACGGGGTCGAGATCGCCCGCGCCGTCCTGCACGGACCCGGTGCGGCCCGGATCGCCGACGGCGAGTCCGTGGTCTTCACCGGCAGCTGCGTCTGGACGGCGGGCTGAAGCCGGTCAGAGAGTGCCGGTGAGTGACTGCAGCGCCAGGCTGCTCGCGCCGACCAGGATCCACAGACCCGCGCCGAGCAGCAGCGGACGCGGACCGGCGCGACGGACGTCGGACAGGCGCATCGAGAGTCCGATCCCGGCCAGCGCTGTCGTGATCAGGAACGTGCCGAGCGTGGTGATCGCCGGGTGCCAGGCCTCGGGCACCAGTCCGGCGCTGGTCAGCGCGGAGGCGACGACGAACCCGATCAGGAAGGTCGGGACGAGCTTGCGCCACGGGAGCGAACGCGTCCGCTCGCCGGCCGCCGCGGCCTCCCGCCGGGCGACCCGGGTCGCGAGCACGAGGACGATCGGGACCAGCATCAGTGTCCGGGTCAGCTTCACGATGACCGAGTAGGGCCCGGCGTCACCGCCGAAGGCGTATCCGGCGGCGACGACCGAGGACGTGTCGTTGATCGCCGTGCCCGCCCAGAGGCCGAACGCGTGCGGCGCCAGGCCCATCAGGTGGCCGAGCTGGGGGAAAACCAGCACGGCGACCACGTTGAAGGTGAAGATCGTGCCGATGGCGTAGGCGACCTGCGACTCCTTCGCCCGGATCACGGCCTGGGTCGCCGCGATGGCGGACGCCCCGCAGATCGCGGTACCGACGCCGATGAGGAGCTGGGCGTCGCCCCGCACCCCGAGCAGTCGTCCGAGTCCCCAGGCGCCGGCGAGGGCCACGGCGAGCGTGCCGAGCATGACCGGCAGCGAGGTCAGTCCCACGTGCGCGATCTGGGTCAGGGACAGCGTCAGGCCGAGCACCACGATCGAGGTCTGGAGGACCGGGCGGGAGGCGAAGGCCAGGCCGGGCCGGAGCCGGTCGCCGGGCCTGAGCGCGGTCGCGACGAGTACCCCGAGCACGATCCCGAAGACCGGTCCGCCGATCACGGGCACCTCGATCCCGGCCGCCGTGGCGACGGCGGCGACGACCAGCGCGACGGCGAGTCCAGGCAGGCGGTCGCGGACCCGGTCGGTGACGGTGGCTGTGGGGGTGCCGGTGGTCGAGGGGGCACGATCGGCGGTGGGCGCCATGGTGCGTACCTTCCGTTAATGTACGGACATTACCTCGTGGAACGGTAGCCCTCTCGTGATCGTGATGTCGACGGCCGGCCGGGGGTGCCCTTCCCCGGGCGTCGTGGAATCGGTGAGGATGGCCGGTATGGACCAGTTCGAGGCGGACGGCACGGCCGGGGGCGACGAGGGCGGAGGGGCCGCATTCGCGCTGGCAGGAGCGCCGCTGCCGTTGTCGGCGCCCGCGCGGGTGTACGTGTGCGGGATCACTCCGTACGACGTCACCCACCTGGGCCACGCCGCGACGTTCGTCTGGGCGGACGTGCTGACCCGGGTCGTGCGGTCGACCGGCACCCCGACCCGGGTGACCCGCAACGTGACCGACGTCGACGACGTCCTCACCCGTACCGCGGCCGAGCGCCGGGTCGACTACGACGAGTTCGGCCTGCGCCAGGAGTTCTGGTTCGACCGCACCATGGCCGACCTGCAGGTCGTCGCACCCGACCACGCCCCGCACGCGCGCCACCACGTGAAGCACGTGATCGCGCTGGCCGCGGCGCTGCTGGCCACCGGCGCCGCCTACGAGCGCGACGGCGCGGTGTACTTCCGCGGCGCCGGCGTCCCGGAGGCGGCGGGCCTGGACCGTGACACCGCGCTGGCCCTGTCCGCCGAGTACGGCGACGACCCCGGTGACCCGCACCGGGACGACCCGTTCGACGTGCCGCTGTGGAAGCCCGCCGCCGGCGACCACCCGGCGTGGCCGAGCCCCTGGGGGCCGGGACGCCCGGGCTGGCACGCCGAGTGCGCCGCGATGGCCCTGGCGACCCTCGGCGGTGTCGTCGACGTGCTCGCGGGCGGCGCCGACCTGGCGTTCCCGCACCACGCGTACCAGTCGGCGATGGCCGCGGCCGCGACCGGCGCGGGCCTGTTCGCCCGGCGCGGGTTCCAGGCCGGGATCGTGTCCGTCGACGGCGCCAAGATGGCCAAGTCCACCGGCAACCTCGTGCTGGTGCAGGACCTGCTCGCCGGCACCCCGGGGGCCGCGGTGCGCCTGTTCCTGCTGGACCGGCCGTGGGCGCAGCCGTGGGAGTACCGGCCCGAGGACCTCGCGCTCGCGACCGGGCGGCTGGAGGAGCTCTACGTCGCGGCCGGGCGCAAGCCCGGCTCGGCCGCCGCGGTGGACGCGGTGCGCGACGCGCTGCTCGACGACCTCGACATCCCCCGCGCGGTGGCGACGGCGCTGGAGTCGGGCGGCGAGGCGGCGCGCACGGTCATCCGGACCCTCGCCCTGCAGTGACCTCGGTCAGCGGGTCGCGGTCAGCGCCACCATGGCGCCGATCGGTCCCCACGACGGCGCGGCCGGGAACCGCTCGACGGTGCCGGGCACGAACCCTGCGGCGGTGACCGCGGCCTCGGTGTCACGGTCGAGCCGGCAGCCTGCCGCCATCCGCTCCCACACCGGGGCCAGCCGCCGTCGCCAGGTCGCGGGCCGGCCGTGCCCGACGACGTGCTCGATCGCCACCAGCCGCCCGCCCGGGCGCAGCACCCGGTGCGCCTCGGCCAGTGCCTGCGCCGGGTCGGGGACGGTGCAGAGCACGAGGGTGAACACCACCGCGTCGACCGAGCCGTCGGCGGCGGGCAGTGCGTCGGCGCCCGCCCCGCTCACGGTCAGCGGGACGGCGCAGGCCGCGGCGCGGTCGTCGAGCCTGCGGCGCATGGCCGGGTCCGGTTCGAGGGCGATCACCTCGTCGGCGGCGCGGTAGTACGGCAGGTTGGCGCCGGTGCCCGCGCCGACGTCGAGGACGCGGCCGGTCAGGTCGCCGACCAACGCCGCCCGGCGCGGGCCGAGAACCCGGCGCTCGACGGGATCGAGGACGCGGTCGTACAGCGCGGCGAAGATGCGGTGCTCACCGGTGGACACGGCGGCACGCTACCCGGCGACGACCGGCAGGCCCGCCGCCGCGGCGTTGCCGAACACGTCGTCGATCGCCACGACCTCGATCCCGCGGGCGTCGAGCAGCCCGGCCACGACGGCGGCCCGGTAGCCACCGGCGCAGTGCACCCAGACCGGCCCGGCCGGGACCTCGTCGAGCCGGTCGAGGACCTCGTGGACCGGGATCCCGACCGAGCCGCGCACCCACCCGCCGGCCCGCTCGGGGTTCCGGCGGACGTCGAGGACCGACGGGCGCGCGCCACGGTCGTACTCGGCGGCGAGATCGGCGAACGTGGCCTGGCGGAAGCTGTGCAGCGGCGCGTCGCCGGCCCACTCCTCGGGCTTGCCGGTCGCGGCCGCGGCCGGCCGGTCGATCCCGATCCGGACGAGCTCGCGCTGCGCCTCGGCGACGTCCGCCGCGGTCTCCCCGAGCAGTGTCACCGGTGTCCCCCACGGCATGAGCCAGCCGAGATAGGTCACGAACTGGCCGCCGAGCCCGATGTTGACCGTCCCGGCGACGTGCCCGGCCGCGAACGCGGTCCCGGTACGCAGGTCGACGACCCACTCGCCCGCGTCGATGCGCCGCCGCAGCTCGGCCGGGTCGGCCTCGGCCGGAGCGGACAGGTCGATCTCGTCCGGCCCGGCGGCGTTGGCGGGTCCCATGTGCGCGTAGTACGCGGGGAACGCGTCGAGCCCGGCCAGCAGCTCGCGGACCCACTCGTCCTGCTCACGGGTCAGCGCGGGGTTGGCCGCCTTCTCCGCCCCGATGGTGCTCGCGGTGCCGGTGGCCTGGGTGGCGGAGCAGAAGCTGCCGAAGCCGTGGGTCGGGAAGATCTCGGTGGCGTCGGGCAGCTCCGCGGCGAGCCGCCGGGCGGAGCGCCACTGGGCGTGGGCGAGCGTGTCGGTGTGGTCGGGTCCCAGCAGGTCGGGACGGCCGGTGGAGCCGTACAGGAGTGATCCGCCGGTGAAGACGACCACCGGCTCGGCGCCGGGCACGGAGCCGTCGGAGACGGCGAACGACAGGTGGGTGTGGGTGTGTCCCGGGGTGTGCAGGACCCGGACGTGCATCGTGCCGACCTCGACGACCTGACCGTCGCGGACGCCGACGCGTTCGAAGGAGACCGGGTCGTCGGCGTTGAGCAGGTACAGCGCGCCGGTCGCGCGGGCCAGCTGGACACCACCGGTGACGTAGTCGTTGTGGATGTGGGACTCGAACACGTGGGTGATCCGGACGCCCGCCTCGTCGGCGGCGGCGCGGATCCGGTCGTGGTCGCGCTGGGGATCGACGACGAGGGCGACCTCGCCGTCGTGCGCCAGGTAGCTGCGGTCTCCCAGGCCGGGCGTCTCGACGGTCAGAACGGTGATCATGTCCGGTCCTCTCGGCACTGACTTCGGGGCACCTGCCGCAACCCGATCAAATGATCGTACATTCCAAAGCCTAGCTGTGAGCTGGATCGCAAGAAGGGGTCGATCGAGGGGTCTGACGGGCCGAATCCGGACCATTGTGCCCAGGCAATGCGCCCGATAGCCTCTATGTACGTACATTTGAGGAGGCGACGAACATGCCGGGACACCGGATCGTCATCGTGGGCGGCGGCAGCGCGGGCATCAGCGTCGCGGCCCGGTTGCGCCGGGCGGGGGAGCGCGACGTCGCCGTCGTCGACCCCGCGGTGACGCACTACTACCAGCCGCTGTGGACGCTCGTCGGCGGCGGCCGGGCGCCGGTGGAGCAGAGCGCGCGCCCGCAGGCCTCGGTCATGCCCAAGGGCGTGACGTGGATCCGCAGGGGCGCGGTCTCGGTGGACCCGGACGCCCGCTCGGTCGAGCTCGACGACGGGTCGAGCGTGGAGTACGAGTACCTGGTGATGTGCCCGGGGATCCAGCTGGACTGGGCCAAGGTCACCGGCCTGTCCGACGCCCTGGGGCGCGACGGGGTGTCGAGCAACTACGAGTACCAGCTCGCGCCCGCGACCTGGAAGTTCATCCGGGAGCTGCGGAAGGGCACCGCGGTGTTCACCATGCCCGGTGGCCCGATCAAGTGTGCGGGAGCGCCGCAGAAGATCGCCTACCTCGCCGCCGACCACTGGCGGGAGCAGGGCGTGCTGCGCGACATCGACGTGCACCTGGTGCTGCCGACGCCGGGCATGTTCGGCGTACCGGAGTTCGCGAAGGTGCTCGAGGGCGTCGCCGCCCGCTACGGCATCCAGGTCCACTTCCAGAGCGAGATGACCTCGGTGAATGCCGGCGCGAAGGAGATCACCGTCGTCGACCACGCGGCGGGCGACACGACCTCGACCCTGTCCTACGACGTGCTGCACGCCGTCCCGCCGCAGAGCGCGCCGGACTGGGTGAAGAAGAGCGCGCTGGCCGACCCGAACAATCCGGCGGGCTATGTCGAGATCGACAAGCACACCCTGCAGCACACGCGGTACCCGAACGTGTTCGCCCTCGGCGACGCCGGGTCCTCGCCGAACTCGAAGACCGGTGCGGCCATCCGCAAGCAGGCACCGGTGGTCGCCCGGAACCTGCGCGACGTCATGGCGGGGCGCACGCCGTCGGCGAGCTACGGCGGCTACGCGTCCTGCCCGCTGACGACCTCGCGGCACCACATGTTGCTCGCCGAGTTCGACTACACGATGACGCCGACGCCGTCGATCCCCGGGATCGACACCATCAAGGAGCGGAGGGACATGTGGCTGCTCAAGCGCTACGGCCTCCCCGCGATGTACTGGAACGCGATGCTCCGCGGTCTCGCCTGAGTCCCCGCACCGACGACGCCCCGGCCGGATCCCGGCCGGGGCGCCGTCGTCGGCGGGCGGATCAGGTGGTGGCCGGTGTCGCGACCGGCCGGGAGCCGTCGGCCCAGGCACCGAACCCGCCGAGCAGGTCGTCGACGGTGGCGAAGCCCCGGGCACGCAGCACCGACGCCGCGATCGAGGAGCGGTAGCCGCCCGCGCAGTAGACGACGGTCGGGGTGGCCGGGTCGAGCTCGCCGAGCCGCGAGACGAGGGCGGGCAGCGGGATCGGCACGGCTCCCGGGACGAGCCCGGACCCGGCGACCTCGCCCGGGCCGCGGACGTCGACGACCTGCGTCCCGTCCGGCAGGGCGGCCAGCTCGGTGGCGGTCACCCGGCCGGCCGAGCGCAGGCGCTCCGGCGGTGCGGCGGACACCCCGCCGTCGAGCTCACCCCGCACCCGGTCGAAACCGATCCGGGCGAGCCGGTTGCGCGCCTCGACCGCCGTGCCGGGGTCGCCGACCAGGACGAGGTCGGCGTCGGCCGGCACGACCTGACCGGCCATCTCGGCGAACCGGCCGCCGAGGCCCACGTTGACCGAGCGCGGGAGGTGTGCGGCGGCGAAGTCCTGCGGATCGCGGGTGTCGAGCAGCACGGCCCCGTCGCGGACCAGCTCGTCGACCTGCAGCAACGACAGCGCGGGGACACGCGAGGTCTCGTCGAGCACCGGCCGGGACTCGCGGTTGCGCTGCGAGGCGTGCGCGAAGTACATCGGCGCCACCGACTGGCCCTCGGTGACGGCGGCGACGAAGGCGTTCTCGTCCATCGGCGCCAGCGCGTAGTTGGTACGGCGCTGCTCGCCGATGGTGCTGGAGGTCTCGGTCGACAGGTTCTTCCCACAGGCCGACCCGGCGCCGTGGGCCGGGAAGACCCGGGTCCCGTCCGGCAGGGTGAGCAGCCGGCGGCGGGTGGAGCGATAGAGGGCGCGGCCGAGCTCCTCGGCGGACCAGCCGGCCCCGCCGAGCAGGTCGGGACGACCGACGTCTCCGATGAACAGCGTGTCGCCGGTCAGTACGCCCCAGGGCGCGGCGCCGGGCTGGTCGCGCACGACCAGGCAGATCGACTCCGGCGTGTGGCCGGGGGTGTGCAGGACCTCCAGGCTCACCGAGCCCAGGGACAGGATCTGCCCGTCGGCGAGCGGTTCCACCGGGAACTCGACCTGCGCGGCGTCGCCGTAGGAGATGGGGGAGCGGGTCGCGGTCGCCAGCTCCAGGTGCCCGGAGAGGAAGTCCGCGTGCACGTGGGTCTCGAGCACCCGCTCGATGCGGAGGCCCTCGGCCTCGGCGTCGGCCAGGTAGAGCGCGACGTCCCGCTGTGGGTCGACGACGACGGCGCGGCCGGTGGCCCGGTCGCCGATCAGGTAGGACGCCTGGGACAGACAGCCCAGGTAGTACTGCCGGAAGACGAGGTCACCGCTGCGCTGCCACGCACCGGCCTCGACGGGGTCCGCTCCCATGATGCCCTCCTGGGGATGTGACGCTGTACAAATGACCGTACATTCATCGCGGTCCGCCGTCGAGGGGCGGCGGGTCACATGCGACCGGTCGGGCTGTTGCGCGATGGGGGGCCGCGTGGTGTCGTGATCCCCGTGTGTCCCGCAGCTCCGTCGGTCGATCGCGGCTTCGTCGTGTGCCTGATCGCCACCGACCAGCTGTCGGTCGACGACCGTCACTGTCGCCCGGGAGTCCGAGCGGCCCGGTAGTACCGGAGTCGCTCCCGTCCGTCCCGACCCACCGGATCACCGGAGCGACCGTGCGCACGTCCGTCCGTCCCCACCCGTCCGACTCCCCGGCCGCCTCCGCCGCCGAGCCGGCCGCCGCCCGCCCGTCCGCGGCGGACGCGCCCCCGCCCGTGGACACCCCGGGCGACGGCGGCACCGGCGGCCGTCCGGGGGTGGCGCCCGATCCGGCCTGCTCGGCCGGGTGGCCGTGGCCGTGCGGGCCGCGCACGGGTCCGGCGTGCCGTTCTGACGTTTCTCCGGGCCGGTGCTCCGGCCCGGACGCCGTCCCGCCCCCGGCTGCGACCCGTCCCCGCCCGTCTCCCGTCCGAGCCGGCGCCCGCCCGTGGGTTGGACCATGACTCCGGCGTGGTCCGTGGCACTCCGGGGGGACTTGCTCACCGACGCTAAATGACCGTACATTCAAGGAGTGTCCGACACCGAGACCGATGCCCCCGGCCCCGCCGTGATCCGGCGCGAGCCCGGCCGTCTGCTCTGGGAACAGCTGCTCGACGACCTGCGGCGCCGCCTCGATCTCGACGCGTTCACCGACGGGTTCCCCGGCGAGCTGGCGCTGGTGGAGGAGTACGGCGTCAGCCGGCACACCGTCCGGCAGGCGGTCAAGGTACTGCGCGACGAGGGCCGTGTCGTCGGGACGCGCGGACGCCCGTCGCGCCAGGCCGAGCCGGTCGAGATCGCCCAGCGGCTCGGTGCGCTCTACAGCCTCAATGCGTCGGTGCGCGCGATGGGCCTGGAACAGCAGAGCGTGGTGCGGGCGCTGGACACCCGCGCCGACGGCGTCGTCGCGGCCCGGCTCGGGCTGGAGGAGTCCACACCGCTGGTCCACCTGGAACGCCTGCGGTTCGCCGGCGGCGACCCGCTCGCCCTGGACCGGGTGTGGCTCCCGCTCGACCTCGCCGCCCCGCTGCTGAAGGCCGACTTCACCACCGGTGCGCTCTACGAGCGCTACGCCGAGCTCTGCGGGGTCGTCCTCACCGGCGGCGAGGAGACCATCCAGCCCATCCTGCCCACTTCCGCCGAGCACCGGCTGCTGGGCGGCAGCCCGTCCACCGCCGCGTTCTCGATCCGGCGCCTCGGCTGTGCCAAGGGGCGCCCGGTGGAGTGGCGCCAGACCCTCGTCCGCGGCGACCGCTTCGTCCTGCGCGCGGACTTCTCCGCCAAGGACGGCTACCAGCTCGACCTGCTCGGCTCCCCCGACCGGAAGGACCCACGACGATGACCACGCCCGACCAGATCCCGCAGACCGACCCGGTGGACGCCCGGGAGCTCGCCGCCGGCGGGGCCCTGCTGCTCGACGTCCGCGAGTCCGCGGAGTGGAGCGCCGGGCACATCGAGGGCGCCGTGCACACCCCGCTCGGGGAGCTGGACCCGATGACGTTCGACCAGGACCGGATGGTCGTGGCCGTCTGCCGTTCCGGGAACCGGTCCGGCCGGGCCGCGGCGGCGCTGGCCGACGCCGGGATCGACGTCCGGAACATGGCCGGTGGCATGACGGCCTGGTCCGAGGCCGGCCTCCCGTTCGTCGACGACGACGGCGGACCCGGGACCGTCGCATGACCGGCGTCCTGGCCGGAGCGCTGGGTCTGGTGGTCGGACTCGTCATCGGGACCCTCGGTGGGGGCGGTGGCGTGCTCGCCGTGCCCGCGCTGGTCTACGCGCTCGGCCAGGACGCCCGCACGGCGACCACCGGCAGCATCGTCATCGTCGGCATCATCTCCGCCGCCGGCGTCCTGGCCCGGCTGCGCGGTCGCACCATCGACTGGCGGACCGGTGTCGGGTTCGGGATCGTCGGCGTGCCCACCGCCTGGGCGGGGTCGCTGCTCAACCGTGCTGTGCCCCAGCCCGTCCTGCTGCTGTCCTTCGCGGCCCTCACCCTCGCCATCGCCGTGCTGATGCTGGTCAAGGGCGGGTCGTCGGGGCAGCAGGCCGACGGTGCGGCGGTCGCGGAGACCGGCGCCGCGGCCGGGGCGGAGCCGGCACCCCGCACCGCCGGGGCCCGGGGACGGTCGGCGCGACCGCCGTCCTCGCGGCCCCCGCGCGCCGGTCGGTGGCCCGCCGCATCGGCAGGATTGTCGCGGCCGGCTCGGTGGTCGGGTTCCTGGCCGGGTTCCTCGGGGTCGGCGGCGGGTTCCTCGTCGTCCCGGCCCTGACCATGCTCATGGGCCTGTCGATGCCCGCGGCGATCGGCACCTCGCTGCTCGTGCTCACCTTCAACTCGATCAGCTCGATGGGTGCCCGGATCGGGCACCTCGACCTGGACTGGGCGGTCATCGGGCCGTTCGCCGCGGTCGCGGTGCTCGGCGCGCTCGGCGGCAAGCTCGTCGCCGACCGGATGTCGGGCGCGGCGCTCAACCGGACGTTCGCCGGGCTGCTCGTCGTCGTCGGGCTGTTCGTCGGGGTGCAGAGCCTGCTCGCCCTCTGACCGCCCCGGGACCGCGCCGTTGCGGCTCTCCGGCCCTCCGGGTGCTCCCAGGGGAACTCTCGTTGCCCTAGAAGCCCCGAGGGTTCCCCTGGGAGCAGCCGGGGCGGGGCGGGAAGGGTGGCTCTGGTCAGGACGCGGGGGCGAGCAGGTGCCCGCGGACCAGTGCACCGTGCGCCGTCCGGGCCGCGACCACGGCCCACGCCACGACGAGCAGTCCGTAGAGCGCCACCGCCACCACGGCGAACGCCGGTGTCCCCAGCCGGGCCGCGAGCAGGTTCGTCCCGGTCACGCAGGTGCCGAGCGGGAAGGTGAAGCTCCACCAGGTCAGCGCGAACGGCAACCCGCGGCGGGCCGTCCGGACGGTCACCGCGGCCGCCAGCGCCATCCACAGCATGGCGAACCCCCAGGCCGGGACGCCGTAGAGCACGGCGAACACGGCGGTGCCGCTCGCGAACGGCTCCGGCAGCGTGCCCGGCGCGACATTCGCCAGCAGGCCCGCCGCGGTGACCGACTGGCCGAGCGGGCCGAGGACGATCCACAGGGTGGGGACGGTCGCGGCCGGGCCGGTCCCGTGCACGACCAGCCGGTTCCAGATCTGCGGGAGCAGCGCGAGCGTCGCGAACAGGCTCATCCCGAACAGCGCGTAGCAGGCGAGCAGCAGCGTCGCGCGGCCCGGCCCCGGGGCGAGGTGGGCGACGAGCAGGGCGCCGTCGGCCGCCGACACCATCGGCGGCACGACCGGCATCAGCCAGCCGCCGAACGCGGCGTCCGGGCCGATCTCGTGGCGGGTGATCATCAGGTAGGGCACGCCGACGGCGGTGACCAGGCCGAACGCGGTGCCGGCCAGCCACAGCGTCCAGCTCGTGGCGAGTGCGGCCGTGGCACCGAGGACCGGGATCCCGAACTGGACGGCACCGGCGCCGACGGTCATCAGGGCCATCGCGACGGCGCCGTAGAACTGCACGGCGACCGGATCGGCCGCGTGCCCACGGGCCCGGGCGGGGAAGCGCAGGCGGTGCGCCGCCGTCGCCACGACCAGCACGACGAGCAGCACCGAGGCCAGTCCCCACACCGCGGTGCCCCAGGCGGTCAGGACCGGCGAGCGCAGCGGCAGCGTGGCGACCGCGCCGCCGACGATGCCGGTGCCCATCACCGATGCGAACCAGTTGGGCCCCAGCGACGAGACAACGTCGCCGGGGCGGTCGAGGTCGCGCAGCAGCCCGATCCGGGCGAGCGCGTGCGGCCGCCGGGGCAGGTCTCCGACCTCGGCTGCGGGGCGGTCCAGGTGGGTGGTCATGGTCTCCACGGTGCGCGCGGCAGGCGCCGGACGGTACCCGTCGCCGGGTTGCGAAGTCATAAGCTGTGGTTGTGGCTCTGTCTCCGCGTGTGGCCGACCTCGTGCCCTACGACCTGCTGGTCTCCGTCGCGACCCTGGGGAGCATGGGCAGGGCTGCCGTGGCGCACGGCGTCTCCCAGGCCGCGGTCAGCGCTCGGATCAGGAGCCTGGAGTCCGCGCTCGGGCTGACCCTGCTGGAGCGCTCCCCGCGGGGCACCCGGCTCACCCCGGACGGCGCGCTGGTGGTGGAGCGGGCCCGGGCCGCGCTCGACGCCGCGCACGCTCTCGACGAGGGGGTCGCCGCCCTGCGGACGGACCGCGCGGCCCGGCTGCGGGTGGCGGCCAGCGTGACGGTCGCCGAGTACCTCCTGCCGCGCTGGCTGGTCGCGCTGCGGGCGGAGCTGCCCGGTACCGCCGTCACCCTGACCTCGCACAACACGGCCGAGGTGGTCGACGACGTCCGCTCCGGGGACGCCGACCTCGGCTTCGTCGAGGGGCCCGAGCTGCCCGCCGACCTCGACGGCCAGGTCGTCGCGCGGGACCGGCTGGTGCTCGTCGTCGCCCCGGACCACCCGTGGGCGGGGCGCCGGGCGGTGGACGCGCCCCGGCTGGGGTCGACCCCGCTGGTGGCCCGGGAACCGGGATCGGGCACCCGCGACTTCCTGGAGCGCGCGCTGGGTGCCCTGGCCCCGCCGGTGCTGGAGCTGGGATCGACGACGGCGATCAAGAACGCCGTCGCCGGCGGGGCGGGTCCCGCGGTGATCAGCGGCCTCGCCGTCGCGGCCGAGGTCGCGGCGGGGACGCTGCGGACGGTGCCGGTGCGCGGGGCGGACCTGCAGCGACGGCTGCGGGCGGCCTGGCGCCGTGGCCGGGCACCGTCGGGCCCGGCGCTGGTGCTGGTGCGGATCGCGTCACGACGCTGACCCCCGGACATGCGCGACGACGTATACTCGACGATACCCCCGGGGGTATCCAGCCGACCGGGACCGATACGAGGAGGCGATCGCTATGTGCCGACGCGCCACCTGTCGCAACTGCGGCAAGGTCACCTGGCAGGGCTGTGGGCAGCACGTGGACCAGGTCATGGCCGGGGTGCGCCCGGCCGAGCGCTGCCGCTGCACGCCGGCCGAGCGCTCAGGCGGCGGCCTGTTCGCGAGGTTGTTCGGCCGGTCCTGAGCGGGACCTCCGGCCCTGGGCGGGATATACCCCTGGGGGTATCCATGGAGCATCCGGATCACGATCGGAGACGCGCCATGATCCTCACGCAGTACTACCTGGAATGCCTGTCCCAGGCCTCCTATCTCGTCGGCGACGAGAGGACCGGACGGGCCGTCGTCGTGGACCCCCGCCGCGACGTCGGGGAGTACCTCGCCGACGCCGCCGCGCACGGCCTGACGATCGTCGGGGTGATCGACACCCACTTCCACGCCGACTTCCTGGCGGGCCACCTGGAGCTCGCCGAGCGGACCGGGGCGTGGATCGGGTTCGGCGACGAGGCACGCCCGGAGTTCCCCGCCCGCCTGCTCGCCGACGGCGAGCGGATCGAGCTCGGCGACGTCGTGCTCGAGGTGCTGGCGACACCGGGCCACACACCCGAGTCGATCAGCGTCCTGGTGTGGGAGCACGCCGGTGACGCGGTCCCCCACTCCGTCCTCACCGGAGACACCCTGTTCGTCGGCGACGTCGGCCGGCCGGACCTGCTGGCCTCGATCGGCGTGACCGCCGACGAGCTCGGCCGACGGCTGCACGCCTCGGTGGCCCGCCTCATGGAGCTGCCCGACGCGGTGCGGGTGCTGCCCGGCCACGGCGCGGGCTCGGCCTGCGGGAAGAACCTGTCCACCGAACGTGCGTCGACCATCGGCGACCAGCGGCGCGACAACCCCGCCTGCCGGTCGACCGACGTCGAGGACTTCCTCGCGATGGTCACCGCCGGCCAGCCGGCCGCGCCCGGCTACTTCGTCCACGACGCGTTCGCCAACCGCCGCGGGCACGAGCTGTTCGATCCGGCACGCCACGCACGCCCGCTCGCTGCCGCCGAGGTCGACGACCTGGCCCGCCGGGGCGCGGTCCTGCTCGACGCCCGCGACGCGGACGCGTTCGCCGCCGGGCACCTCCCCGGCTCCCTGTCGGTGCCGCTCGACGGCCGTTTCGCCGAGACCGTGGGCACCGTGGTCGACCCGGACCGCGACATCGTGGTGGTCGCCCCGCAGGACCGCGAGGAGGAGGTGGTGACCCGGCTGGCCCGGATCGGCGCCGACCGGGTCCTCGGCTATCTGCGCGACCCGGACGCCGTGCTCGCGGAGCCGGGGCGTACGCAGCGCTCGGAGCGGGTCGACGCGGCCGCGCTGGCGGAGATGCTCGCGGGACCCGACCGACCGGAGGTGCTCGACGTTCGCAACCGCGGTGAGCTCGCGGCGGGGGCGGTGCCGGGGGCGCGCCGGATCCCGCTCGCCGAGCTGCCCCGCCGGCTCGACGAGGTCGCCCGGGACCGGACGGTCGTGGTGCACTGCGCGGGCGGCTACCGCTCGGGGGTGGCGGCCTCGCTGCTGCGCCGTGCCGGGTTCGCCGACGTCCGCGACCTCGCCGGCGGGTACGCCGCGTGGGCAGCCCTGCCGGAGGAGCGGCGTCGTCGCGCCGACGTCGCCGCGCACCTGCACCACGAGCTCGAGATGGCCGCGGACTGGCACCCGGACCTGCCCGCCCGACGCTGAGCGGATCCCGCCGGCGCCCGTCGGCGCCGGCGGGACGGGCGCGTCAGGCGACCTTCGGTCGCTGCTCCACGACCTCGGACCGGTAGCTCTCGATGATCTCCATGAACTCGGTGTGCTCCGGCGTGGGCACCCCGCAGAAGTTCAGCGTCGAGGAGATCTCCAGCGCGACCGCGTCGAACTGCTCGTCGGTGATCTTCAGCGTCTCGTGCGCGGTGACCATGTCCATGCCCGGGTAGCACTGCGGACCGCCCGCGGCCTGCACCGACCACGCCGTGACCAGGAACTTGTAGCCGGGGGCGTTGGCCGGGTCGCCGTGGTGGGCGTGCACCCCCTCGTTCGCGTTGACCGAGGCGTTCGCGAAGAGCCGGTCGACGAGGATGTCGACCGCCCCGGCGATCGCGTAGATGCCGCCGAGGCGGTCGTACAGGGACTGCTGTTCGGGCATGACGACGCTCCCACTCCGTTGTCGGGACCCGATCACAATCCCGTGCGGTGCGGGTGTCGTCAATAGTGCACAACCGGTTCCCGGCCGTGCGGTCAGTCGTCGACCGCGTGCTGCCCGTGTCCCGGGCCGTAGCCGGTCAGCGACGGGACCTGGACCCGCAGCCCGGACGGCAGGTGCCGGGCCAGGTCGTCACGGGCGTCCGCGCCCAGGCTGCGGGCCAGGGTGTCGAGCACCGCGACCGAGGCGTTGGTGGCCCAGGCGACGTCGTGCAGCTCCAGGTACTGCTGCACCCGCGACAGGAACACCTCCTCGGTGAACGGCTGGGGCAGCACGGGCACGACCGACACCGGGACCGCGGGCTCCGCAGGCGCGCGGTGGTCGGGCACCGGCGCGTCGTCCGCCTCCGGCTCGGCCGGGTTCCCGCCCCAGCGCTCACCCGGGGCCACCTGCTCGCCCTTCATCAGGAACGAGTCGGCGGCCAGCGTCGCGCCGTCGCCGATGTCGGTGGAGTAGTGCACGAACGCCCGCACGCCGACGGCCACGCCGTCGCCGACCCGGATCCGGCCGGACTCGAAGCGGCCGTCCTCCAGCGAGTGGCACTGCAGGACCGACCCGGAGTTGAGCACGACGTCGTCGCCGAGGGAGACCAGGCTCTTCTCCGGCAGGGCGGCGCCGTCGTCGAAGACGCGCCTCCCGGCGCGCAGACCGGCCAGGCGGTTGCGCCACACGAGCAGCGGGGTCCCGGCCAGCACCGGCCGGACGTAGAGCTTCCAGAGCCGTTCGTGGAACCAGAAGTAGCGGTCGTAGATGGACGCGGTGCGCGGCTGCAGGCCGCGGAAGCCGAGCGTCGCGCGCTCCAGCAGCGCCGACCACACCATGAGCAGCAGCGGGCCGAGGAACACGGCCGGGCCGAGGGCCCACAGGCCCCACGCCGGCCAGAGCGCCACCGAGATCCCGAGCGGGACCAGCGCGACCGCGACACCGAGGGCCCGCAGCAGCACCGTGACGACGAGGGTCGAGGCGTTGTAGCGGTTCTTGGAGCGCAGCCGGCGGGCCAGCTCCTCGTCGGTGGCCGGGTGGTTCGGGTGCGGCCCCGCGCCGGTGCGCGGGATCTCCATCGGCGGCGAGCCGAGCAGGCCCACCCCGGTCCGCATCGGCCCGTCCACCGGGACCATGACCTTGGTCGCGAGCAGCACGTCGTCGCCGATCCGGGCGTCCGGCGGCAGGTGCACGTCGTTGCCGACGAAGTTGTCCCGGCCCAGCCGCACCGGGCGGATCCGGAACGAGTCGTGCGACAGCTCGGTGTTCATCATCCGCAGTCCGTCGGACACCATCGTCCCGGTGCCGACGCGGGCGTGCCGCGGCGACTCCTGGCGGAGCTGGGTGCCGAAGTTCGACCCCGTCTGCCGCAGGTCGTCGAGGTCGTAACCGAGGCCCTTCAGGTAGCCGGTGATGAACGAGCTGTCGCCGAGCAGCAGCACCAGGAACCGCGCGTTCGACACGCCGGTCACGATCTGCTGCGCGACGTGGCGCACGCCGTAGAGCGGGAAGGTGCGGTCGACCGGCACGAACAGCGCGGCCAACCGCGGCAGCGTCAGCACGGCGAGCACGCCCACCAGCAGGGCCGCCACGACCAGTGCCATGACCGCGATCGCGCCGACCAGGAAGAACCACCAGTGCGCGCCCATGTCGGCACCGGTCAGCCCGATCAGACCGGCCACCTGCGGGGCGAAGCGGGCGAACGCGGCCACGACGAGGGCGAACACCGCCGTCGCGACGGCCCAGGACAGCCCGGCGAACACCGTCGAGTAGACGACCCGGCGCAGCCGCCCCGCGCCGACGGCGTCGGGCCCGCGGTAGTCCGAGTCGGACGGACCGGCGGGCGAGCCGTGCCAGACCTGGCCGGACGGGACGGTGACACCGGGGCGCAGCGCCGAGGCGTGGCCCAGCTGCGACCCGTCCTGCATCCAGGTCCGGATGTCGAGCACAGCGGCCTCGCCGACCACGCAGTCGTCGCCGACGCCGACCGGGCCGAACTCCAGCGCACCGGGCACGGCCCGGTAGCCCTGCAGCGACGCCTCCGGGTGCACGATCGTGCGGGCGCCGACCCGGACGAGGTCGGTGGCGACCGGGACGGCCCCGAACAGGGCGCTGCCGCGCCCGATCCGCGCGCCGAGCAGCCGCAGCCACGCGGTGTACAGCGGAGTGCCGACGGCCAGCGCCATCGGATTGGTCCGGATCAGCGTCGAGACGACCCAGAACCGCAGGTGGGTGGCGCCCCACAAGGGCACGGTCCGTTCGCGGAAGCGGCCGACGAGCGTCCACTTCGCGAGCACCGGCAGCAGCACGACGGCGACGAGCACCCCCGCGGTCCACAGCGCGGCCCGGCCGGTCAGCGACACCGCCTCGGGGGCGGCGGAGACCCAGCGGTAGCCGAGGACCAGCACCGCGGCAGCGGCGAAGCCGGACGCGAGCAGGAACAGCAGCTGCGCGATGCCGGTCAGCGCGTGCGCCACCGGGCGGGCGCGCACCGGCTCGACCGGTTCGGCGGCCACGGTCGGCACGACGTCGCCGAGCGCGGCGGCGAGCCGGCGCACGGTGGGGTGGCGGTAGACGTCGCGTGCGGACACCGACGGCAGGTCGTCACGACGGCGCACGGCGGCCGCGAACCCGGCCAGCAGCAGCGAGGTGGCGCCGAGCTCGTCGAAGAAGTCGGCCTCGACCGAGATCTCGGCGGGCTGGACCCGCAGCGCGGTGGCGAGCTCGGCGACCAGGCCGCGCTCGACGTCGGTCGCCGGGCCCACGACCGGGCCGGTCGCGGCCACACGGCTGCCGGTCGGCGCGGGCAGGTTCTTGCGGTCCGCCTTGTCGCTGGTGGTCATCGGGATGAGCTCGAGGTGCTCGAGGTAGGCGGGCACCATGTAGGACGGCAGCCGGTCCTGCAGGCGGGCCCGCAGGTCGGTCGGCGGCTCCGCGCCGCGGACCAGGCTGTAGTAGCCGACGAGCTCCTTCGTGCCGGGCGTCGGCTCGAAGGTGTCCACCACCGCCATCGCGACCGCCGGGTGGTCCTGCAGCACGGCCTCGATCTCGGACAGCTCGATACGGTAGCCGCGGATCTTGACCTGCAGGTCGATGCGGCCCCGGTACTCGATCTCGCCGTCGGCGTTGATCCGCGTCAGGTCACCGGTGCGGTAGATCAGCCCGGACGGGTTGTTCGGCAGGTCGACCGGGGCCGGGACGAACACCTCTGCGGTCTTCTCGTCGCGGTTGAGGTAACCGTCGGCCAGTCCCACCCCGGCGACGGCCAGCTCCCCGGTCTCGCCGAACGGCAGCACCCGGGTCGGGTCGGTGGTGTCCAGGACGAGGGCGGCGTAGGTCGGTAGCGGCCGCCCGATCGTCACCGGGCGGTCCGGGTGGACCTGCGCCATCGTCGCGGTGACGGTGGCCTCGGTGGGGCCGTAGACGTTGAGGAAGCGGCGCTGCGGGGTCCACCAGCGGCGGATGAGGTCCTGCGGGCAGGCCTCCCCGGACACGAGCAGGAACCGGAGGTCGTCGAGGTCGGCCTCGACGGTGGCGAGCAGCGTCGGCACCACGCACATCGCGGTGACGCGGCGCTCGACCAGGAAGTCGTGCAGGTCCTCGCCGACCAGCGACACCCCGGCCGGCTTGGGGACGAGGGTGGCGCCGGTCAGGAACGAGGTCCAGATCTCCTCGACGGAGAAGTCGAAGGCCAGGGTCAGGCCCTGGTACATGCGGTCGTCGGCGCGGACGCCGTACTCGTCGGCGGCGACCCGCACGAAGTTGCAGATCGCCGGATGTCCGATCACGACGCCCTTGGGCCGGCCGGTGGAGCCGGAGGTGTAGATCAGGTAGGCGGGGTGGTCGCGGCCCGGTGTGCGACGGCTGTCCGGCCCGAGCCGCTCGTCGGAGCAGGCGGCGATGTCGGCGGCCGCCGCACCGCTGACCGAGAGGATCTCGACGTCGCCCCCGACGGGCTCGCCGACCTTGACCAGCGCGCTGTCGGTGACCAGCAGCAGCCCGGCCGCGGAGTCGGAGAGGATGAACGCCACGCGGTCCGCGGGGAAGCCCGCGTCCATCGGGACGAAGGTGGCCCCGGTCTTGAGTACCGCGAGCATGGCGGTGTAGCTCTCCACCGGGTCGTCGAGCAGCAGCCCGACGACGTCGCCGGGCCCGGTGCCGCGCCCGCGCAGGTGCCGGGCGAGACGGTTGGTGCGCCCGTCGAGTTCTCGGTAGGTCAGCGTGGCGTCGCCGGTGTCGACGGCGACGGCGTCCGGGTGGTGGTCGACGGCCTCCTCGAACACCTCGGCGAGCTGCTCGCCGGGACGGGCGCGGGAGGCCTCCAGGGTCGCCCCGGGGACCAGCACGCGGTCGTCGAGCGGCACGGCGCCGCGGCGGGGGCGGGGGCTCGGCACCGGACGGCGGGTCGGCGAGGGTCGGTACGGAAGATCCCTGCGGATCACCTGGGGCTGCCCCGGCTTGATGGCGCGGCCGTCGCCGCCGTCGACCCCGCCGGTGAGGGCCGATCGGTTGGACACGTCGGACATGACACCGGCCTACCCCATCCCGAGGGGACGAAAGTGCGGGTCGGGCGTGGCGATCGTCACTCGCAAACCGGTGAACCCCGGTCGGGTGGAGTGCGTAGCCAGACGAGGGGTCCGCGGTCGTCAGGGCGGCGACGACGGCCCGTGGACCGTCCTGAACAGCGTGTCGACGAGATCGATCCCCAGGTTATGATCATGGTCGGCCGGGAGGTCGACGCCGTGGTCGTGGAACCACGAGGGCGGGGCCTCCGGGTGCGGGCCGACGACACCGACCGCCCCGTCACCGCACCGGGTGACGCAGGCGGCCACCGTGCCGTCGGCGTATGTGGCCAGGATCTCGGTCTCCGCGAGCGCCCGGCGTGTCGGCCGGATCACGCCCCCGTCCTGGAAGAACATCCGCCGTTCGGCTCCGCGCCACCGAACCGTGACCAGGGCCGGGTCCGGGGTCGACGGATCGGCCCCCGGACGGGACCAGTACTCGTCGACGGCGAGGCCGACGAGGTTGAGGAAGCCGCGCTCCACCAGGAACGCGCCCATGCAGACGCCCAGGTAGCACCCGCCCCCGTGGACGAACCGGCGGATCGCGCCCTTGTCCGCGCGCAGCCGCCGGAACGCGGCCTCGTCGTCGCCGGAGGCACCGGGGTGGGCGAACAGCACCGTGTCCGGGTCGGACAGTGCCTCCCGCAGCGGACGGTCGCCCGCCGGGCCCGCGGTCCGGACGTCGAACCCGTGCCCACTGCGGCGCAGCAGGTCGGCGACGGCCTCGGTGTCGTCGGTGTGGTCGCCGGCCGACGGCCGGGTCCAGGCGTCGGCGAGCACGACGGCGACCGGCCGGCTCATGCGGAGCGCTCCGGTACGGCCGGGGCGTCCACCAGGTGCGCGAGCAGGTCCCGGACGCCGCCGGGCACGGCCACCTCCACCGGCCGCCACGACGACGGCACCCGCCCCACCGGCAGGAAGGTGTCCGGCCCGCGCCGCCCCTGCGCGAACAGCGCGGCGCCGGAGTTGATCCGGGTCACGAGCACCCGGTCGCCGTGCGCGGCCAGTAGCGACGCGGTGTCGACGGTGAGGACGACGTGCTCGGTGTCGGCGTAGCGGGGCAGCGCGTGCAGCCGGCGCAGGCGGGCGGGGTCCGCCCACAGGAACGCGCAGCCGTTGATCCGGCGCAGGTAGTCGGCCACACCGAACCCGGACGCCGGGTCGAGCATCCGTCCCAGGGCTGCCGGGTTGAGCGGACGCTGGTCACGCAGCCAGGCGGTGCCGTGCTCGGGGTGGTGCAGCCGCACCGCCCGCGGGCGACGGGTGGTCAGCAGCCGTTCCCGCTCGTCGCCGGTCACCCCGAACAGGTCGAGCAGCCCCGCGACCGGCAGCAGCCCGTGCGTGGCGATCCCGGGCCACGACGCGGCGGGCGTGGTGTGGAACAAGCGCGGCGCGCGCCGGACGAGATCGTCGGGGTGCAGGCTCAGGCCCCCAGGGCCGTGTCGAGATCCGGGTACCAGGTGATGACCTGGTCCAGCCCGGTCATCCGCACCGGCCGGATCACCGCACGGTTGCCCGGGCCGGTGACCCCGTCGAGACGGACCCCGGCCTCACCGGCCGCCCGGGAGGACCGGACCACCGCGGTCAGGCCGTGCGACCCGAGGAACCCGACGCCGGACAGGTCCAGCAGGGCCCGCTCCGGTCGCGTCTGGTGGAGCATCTCCGACATCCGGGCCCGGATCGCCTCGGCCTCGGCGAGGTCGACGTCACCGATCACCTCGAGGACGGTCACACCGGGCGCCGGGGTGTGCTCGCGCAGGCTCACCCGGGAGTGCGGCTCCGGCCAGCTGCCCGTGTGGCCGAGCCGCCGGCGACCGGGCTCGGCCGACGTCACGACGGCCACCCGGCTTCAGGCACGCCTCGCCCGCAACCCCGCCCGCCGGATGGCGCGGGGCCGGATGTCCGGGGACGTACGGCCGAGTTTCCGATGGGTTCACCGTACCGGGCCCCGGGCCGTTGTCCACCGGTCGACCTGCGGGATCCTGTCCGGGGAGAGAGTCTTCACCGGGTGACCACCTCCACATCACCGCGACCCCCGGACCCGGCCGACGACGGAGCCGTGACCGTCGTGCGGCGCGCCCGTGTCCCCGGCCACGACGGCGCCGTCGACATCGTGATGTCCGGTGGCAGGATCCGGTCGGTGGGTGCCCCGGCCCCCGCCGGGGCACCCGGTACCGACGCGGGGGACCGGCTCGTCGTCGGCGGTCTCGTCGACGCGCACCTGCACCTGGACAAGGCGCTCACCGCTGACCGCTGCTCCTGGTCCGGCGGCACCGTCGACGACGCGATGGCCGAGACCGCGGCGATGAAGGCGGACTTCACCGTCGACGACGTCGCCGCCCGCGCCGGGGCCGTCCTGGCGTCCTGTGTCGCGCACGGCACCACCCGGGTGCGGACCCACGTCGAGCTCGACCCCACCGTCGGGCGACGCGGGCTGGAGGGTGTGCTGGCGGCCGCGGCGGACTGGGCCTGGGCCGTCGACGTCGAGGTCTGCGTGTTCGCCCAGGACGGCCTTACCGGCTCGCCGGAGACGGCCCGGTTGCTCGACGAGGCGCTCGGCGGGGCCCGGGCGGCGGGCCGGCGCGCGGTCGTGGGCGGCGCCCCCTACGCCGACGACGACCCCGCGGGCCAGATGGACCGCGTGTTCGGGCTGGCGGCGGACCACGACGCCGACGTCGACCTGCACCTGGACCTGTTCGACGGCACCGCCGAGGGCGCGCTGATCGGCACGTTGTGCGACCTGACCGAACGGGCGGGGCTCGGCGGCCGGGTCACCGCGGGCCACGGCACGGCGTGGTCGTTCCTGGAGCCCGAGCCACGCGCCGCGGTGCTGGACCGGTGCGCCGGGACGGGGGTCGGCGTGGTCTCCCTGCCGTCGACGGACCTGTTCCTCACCGGCCGGGAGACCGGCGCCGGGGCGCCGCGCGGGGTCGTCGTGCTGGACCGGCTCGTCGAGCGCGACGCCCCGGCGGCGGTGGCCACGAACAACGTCCGCAACGCCTTCACCCCCTACGGCGACGGCTCCCTGGTCCGGATGGCGAACCTCTACGCCAACCTGACCCACCAGGCGTCGCCGGAGCAGCTGGCGGCCTGCCTGGACCTGGTCGGCCCGCGCGCCGCCCGGGTGCTCGGCACCCCGTCCGCCGCCACCGGGGTCGTCGCGGGGGCCCCGGCCGACCTGGTCTGCCTCGACGCGCCCGACCCGGGCACGGCGGTCGCCGCCGTCGCACCGGTCCGCTGGGTGCTGAAGGGCGGTCGCCGGACCGTCACCGGCGCGGCCGTGGAGCTGCACCCACCGGTGTGACCCGGCTCATCGGTGCAGGCCGTCGCGCAGCGGGAACGCTGCCCGACATGAGCACACGTGAGGGCAGGGCCGTGCGGTACGACCGCTACGGCGGCGTCGACGAGCTGTACGTGGCCGGCGTCGGGTTCGACGACCCCGGTCCGGGCCGCGTCCTGGTCGAGGTGCACGCGGCCGGGATCAACCCGGGCGAGACCGCGCTGCGCGAAGGCGTGTTCGCCGAGTCCTGGCCCAGCACGTTCCCCAGCGGGCAGGGCAGCGACTGGGCCGGGGTCGTCGCGGCGGTCGGGGAGGGCGTCACCGACGTCGAGCCCGGCGACGACGTCTTCGGCTGGACCGACGACCGCGCCTCCCAGGCCACCCACGTCGACGTGCCCGCCGAGCAGGTCCTGCGCCGCCCGGCCGGTCTCGACGTCGCGACGGCCGGGGTGCTCTACATCGCCGGGACGGCCGCGGCCGCGTCGGTCGCGTCGGTGGATCCGCAGCCGGGGGAGACGGTCGTCGTCGCCGGTGCCGCGGGCGGGGTGGGGCAGATCGCGGTGCAGCTGCTGACGCTGCGCGACGTGGAGGTCGTCGGGATCGCCTCCGAGCGCAACCACGACCGGCTCCGCGAGCTGGCCGTGACCCCGGTCGCCTACGGGTCCTCGCCCGAGGAGACGCTGGCGAACCTGCGCGCCGCGACGCCGGACCGGGTGCACGCCGTCGTCGACCTCGTCGGCGGCGGCTACGTGGCGCTCGCCCGCGAGCTCGGTGTCCCCGCGGAGCGGATCAACACGATCATCGACTTCGAGGGCGCGCAGGCCCACGGCGCCGCCACCCGGGGCACCGCCGACTCCGCGGGCCGCGACGACCTCGCCGCGCTCGGCGCGCTCGTCGCCGACGGGGCCCTGCAGGTCCCGATCGCGGCCGGGTACCCCCTCGACGGGGTCCGCGAGGCCTACACGGAGCTGGAGAAGCGGCACACCGCGGGGAAGATCGTCCTGCTGCCGCAGGAGTGATCCGACGCCTGCCGGGAACCCCGCCGGGGCACCCCCGAGGAGAGGACACCCGTCGTGCAGATCGGCTTCAAGCTCTTCGCCGAGGCCCACACGCCGCAGGAGATGGTCCGCCAGGCCGTCCGGGCGGAGGAGGCCGGTTTCGACTTCGTCGAGATCTCCGACCACTACCACCCGTGGCTGGAGAGCCACGGGCACTCCGGGTTCGCCTGGTCGATCCTCGCCGCGATCGCGATGCGGACCGAGCGGGTCGGCCTGGCCACCGGGGTGACCTGCCCGACGATCCGCTACCACCCGGCGATCATCGCCCAGGCCGCGGCGACGACCGCACTGCTGTCCGACGGCCGGTTCACCCTCGGCGTCGGCTCCGGCGAGCAGCTGTCCGAGCACGTCACCGGGCACCCGTGGCCGGTCGTCGGGGTGCGGCACGCCATGCTCCGCGAGGCACTCGAGATCATCCGTCTGCTGTGGAGCGGCGGCTACCGCACCTACCGCGGCACCCACCTGTCCGTCGAGGACGCGCGGGTGTTCGACCTGCCGGAGACGCTGCCGGACATCGTCGTCGCCGCGGGTGGGCCGAAGGCGGCCCGGATCGCCGGTGAGCTGGGCGACGGTCTGTTCGCCACCGAGCCCCGCACCGACCTGATCGACGCCTACACCGCGGCCGGCGGCACCGGCTCCCGCTGGGCCGAGGTCCCGCTGGCCTACGCCGGCACCGTCGACGCCGCGCTGGAGTCCGCGCACCGGCTGTTCCGGTTCGGCCCGACCGGCTGGAAGATCCAGGCCGAGCTGCCGAACGTGCGCAACTTCGAGGCTGCGACGGCCTTCGTCCGCAGGGAGGACATGGCCGACGCGTTCGGGGCGGGCCCGGACGTCGAGACCCACGTCGCGACGGCGAAGGGCTTCGCCGACGCGGGCTACGACCGGCTCGCGCTGATCAGCGCCGGACCGGACGTCGAGGAGTTCTTCGCCTTCTACGAAGGTGAGCTCGCGGGCCGGCTGCGCGCGCTCTGAGCGATCCCGGCCGGTCGGACGGGGTGCGCGGACCGGCCCGACCGGCAGAGTGGAGGGCATGAACAGGGTCATTCGTTTCACCGAGCTCGGCGGGCCCGAGGTGCTCACGGTCGTCGAGGAGCCCGTGCCGCAGCCGGGGCCGGGGGAGGCCGTCGTCGCCGTCGAGGCGATCGGGCTGAACCGGGCCGAGTCGATGTTCCGGCGCGGTGAGTACATCGAGCCGACCCGGCTCCCGGCCGGTCTGGGTTACGAGGCCGCGGGCACCGTCGCCGCCGTCGGTGCGGGCGTGGACCGCTGGTCGGCGGGGGACCCGGTGAGCATCGTCCCGGCGTTCTCGATGAACGACCACACCGTCTACGGCGACCACGCCCTCGTCCCGGCCCGTGCCCTGGTCCCGCGGCCGGTGGACGCGGTGACCGGGGCCGCGACCTGGATGCCGTTCCTCGTCGCCTACGCCGGGCTGCTCGAACCGCGCGTCCTGCAGCCGGGCGACCACGTGCTGGTCACGGCGGCGTCGTCGAGCGTGGGGCTGGCGGCGATCACGACCGCGAACCGGATCGGCGCCGTCCCGATCGCCACCAGCCGCAGCCGCGCCAAGGCGCAGGCGCTGCTCGACGCCGGGGCCGCACACGTCGTCGCCACCGGGGAGGAGGACCTGGTCGCGCGCTGCCGGGAGATCACCGGCGGGCGGGGCCTGGACGTCGTGTTCGACGCCGTCGCCGGACCCGCCGTCGAGACGATGGCCGACGCGGTCCGCCCGGACGGCACGATCGTCATCCACGGCAGGCTCTCCGGTGAACCGACGATCTTCCCGACGGCGACGCTGCCCGACCTCGTCGTCCGCTCGTTCACCCTGTTCGCGATGACCCGCGATGCCGAACGCCTGCGCCGGGCGGCCGCGTTCGTCGCCGCGGGGATGCGCGGTGGGGACTTCGCCCCACAGGTGGACCGGGTGTTCGACGGGCTCGACCAGGTCGTCGCCGCGCACGAGCACCTGGAGTCCAACGCCCAGGTCGGGAAGATCGTCCTGCGGCCCTGACCGGGCGGCTCAGCCGTCCAGCTTCGACGGGTCCAGGGCCGCCTTCTTCACCCCGAGCCTGCGGTTGAGCAGCAGGGTGATCGCGTAGAGCACCAGGCCGAGCAGGAGCAGCAGCCCGGCCAGCTCGTACTGGATCGTGTCGCGCCCGGAGAACGGCAGGACCAGGTACAGGCTCGCGACGGCGCCGACGACCGGCAGCCCGGGCGGGGCCCGGAAGTGGTCCTCGGCGATCCGGTCGCGGCGCAGCACCAGCACCGCGATGTTGACGACGGTGAAGACCGCGAGCAGCAGCAGCGACGTGGTGCCGCCGAGCGCGGAGACGACGTCGGAGTCCGAGTCCAGCGACACGTAGCTGATCAGCGCGAACGAGATCAGCGTGGTGAAGATGATCGACACCCACGGCGTGCGGCGGAACGGGTGCACCCGGGCCAGCGGCTTGGGCAGCACGGCCTGGTTGGCCATCCCGTAGAGCAGCCGCGAGGCCATCAACATGTTGATCAGCGCCGAGTTGGCGACGGCGAACATCGAGATGAACGGCAGGACCAGGTCGGCCGGGATGCCGGGCGCCCCGGCGCGGACGACCTCGACCAGCGGGGTCTCGCTCGCCGCCAGCGGGCCGACCGGGACCAGCGCCACCGCGCAGATGGCGACGAGCACGTAGATGACCCCGGTGATGGTCAGCCCGGTGATCATGATCTTGGGGAAGATCCGGCGCGGCTCGTGGCACTCCTCGGCCATGTTCACCGAGTCCTCGAAGCCGACCATCGCGAAGAACGCCAGCGAGGTCGCCGAGGTGACCGCCAGGAACACCCCCTTGTCCTCGGGGGTGTCGAAGGCGACGACGCGCGACCAGTCGGCGTCGCCGCCGGCGATGGCGTAGATCCCGATCAGGATCACCAGCAGCAGCCCGGACAGCTCGACCAGGGTGAGGACCACGTTGAGCTTCACGCTCTCGCCGACGCCGCGGAAGTTCACCAGCGCGACCAGCAGCATGAAGCCGAGCGCGATCAGGACGATCCCGCCGTTGCCCAGGTCCAGCCCGAAGCCCTCGTTCAGGTTCGCCGCGAACGCCCGCGACGCCGTCGACGCCGAGGTGATCCCCGAGCTCATCACCACGAAGGTGACCATGAACGTCAGGAAGTGGATGCCGAACGCCTTGTGCGTGTAGAGCGCCGCGCCCGCCGCCTGCGGGTACTTGGTGACGAGCTCCAGGTAGGAGAACGCGGTGATCATGGCGATGGCGAAGGCGACCAGGAACGGCACCCACGCCGCCCCGCCGACCTCCTCGGCGACCTGGCCGACCAGGGCGTAGATGCCCGTGCCCAGGATGTCGCCGATGATGAACAGCAGCAGGAGCTTGGGCCCCATGACCCGCTTCAGCGCCGGCCCGTCCTCCGCCGTCGGCGTCGTGGCGTCCGCCATCGTGGTGCGCTCCCCTCCGCGACGGCCCGTGCCGCCCGCGACCGGCTCAGCCTGGTGGGGGGTTCGTGCCGTGTCGAGTCGAAAGGGTGGAGTGTTTCATCTGGATTGAGCATGTGTGACCCCGCTCACGTGGCGTTCACTGTCCGGCGTCCGCTCGTCGCAGGAGCCGGAGGTCGCCGTGCGTACCGCCGGCGGGTGATCGCCTGTCCGCTACGAGATCGCCTTCGTCGCCGACAACCCCGGGGTCTGGATGGACCACTGCCACAACCTGACGCACCCGTCGGAGGGCCTGACGGCGCACCTCATGTACGAGGGGGTGACCACGCCGTACCGGGTCGGCGGGCCGTCGGGCAACGACCCGGAGTGAGCAGGCTCAGCCGCGGTGCCGGGGCCGACGCGGGGTGTCCGGGTAGGGCTCGGGGGAGCCGTCGTCGACCGGGCCGGGCTGCGACGGCTGCGGCGGGGGCATCGGACGGCCCTGCGGCGGTCCGGGCGGCATCGGCGGCGCCGGCGGCTGCCCGACGGCGCGGGGCGCCGGGGCGAGGGCCCGCTCGCGGTCCCGCTCGGCCTGGTCGCGGAGCAGGTCGCGGATCTCCTTCAGCAGGTCGAGGTCGGTCTCCAGGGCCGGGTCCTCGACGTCGCGCTTGCGGCGCTCCTGGAGCCACTTCATCGGGAAGACGACCAGGAAGTAGATGACCGCGGCGGTGATCAGGAACGTGATGACGGCGTTGAGGAAGCTCGCGTAGTCGAGCTGCACCTCGTCGGTCAGCGGGATCGTGCCCGGGGGCACGGCGTTCTCCCCGCCGGAGAACAGCCGGAGCAGCGGCTCCAGGAACGCCTTCGTGAAGGCGGTGACCACGGCCGTGAACGCCGCACCGATGACGACGGCGACCGCCAGGTCGATCACGTTGCCACGCAGCAGGAATTCCTTGAAGCCCTTCAGCACGCCGGAGCACTCCTCGAGATCGGGTCGGGGGCGGGGGTGGGTCCGGCGAAGGAGGCTAACCGGACCGTGACCTCCGTGCCGGGCCTGCGCCCGCACGGTGCGGCCCGGCGCGGCGGACGGGACGCGCCGGTCGACGGGCGGCCCGGGTGCGGGGGCGCGGGTCAGGCGGTGGGCCCGGCCCCGGCGTCCGGGCCGCGCTCCCCGGCGGGGCCCTGCGGGGTGACCGGGCGGGCCGCGATGAGCCGGTCCAGGAAGTCCCCGGCCTCGCGGGCGGCGCGGTCCACGTCGCCGTCGGCGATGGCCTCGACGATCCCGGTGTGGGAGATGTCGCCCTCGGTGCCCGCGGTGCCGGGCATCGTGGTCTTCACGCTGTCCGCGACCGCCTCCACCACACCCCGGTAGAGCTCGACGAGCAGGTCGTTGCCCGCACACCGGACGACGGCCACGTGGAAGTCGGTGTCCGCACGGGCCGCGCGCTCCAGGTCCGCGGTGTCCGGCTCCTCCCCGCGACGGCCGTACGCCGCGACGGCCGCGACGGCCCGGTCGCGCCCGGCCAGCGCCGCCCGCAGGACGGTCAGGTCGGCGTCGGTCCGGCGGGCGGCCGCCATCCGGGCCGCCTCGACCTCCAGGGTGCGGCGGACCTCCAGCACCTCGCGCAGCTCCGGGCCGCACAGCGTGCGCAGCGCCCCGGACAGCTCGGTGGTGGCCCGCACGTAGGTGCCGTCGCCCTGGCGCACCTCCAGCAGGCCGCCGTGGGCGAGGGCGCGGACGGCCTCGCGGACGGTGTTGCGGCCGACCTCCAACGACGAGGCCAGCTCCGACTCCGGCGGTATCCGGGCACCGACCGGCCACTCCCCGCCGGTGATGGCGGAACGGAGCTGGTCGATGACCTGGTCGACCAGGCCTCCGCGGCGCGCTGTGACGAGAGGCACCGGATCATCCTTCCATCCGAACATCCTACGTCTGTAACAATACTGTTTCGTGAGCATTGCTGAGCAGGAGACACGCGCGGAGGAGACCATCGCCACCGGGCGGGCCGAGGAGACCGGGCCGTCGCGTCGCGGTGCGCTGGTCGGGACTCCGCTGCTCGTCGTGGGGGTGGCACTCGCCGCCTCCAACCTCCGCCCGGCCGTGACCTCGATGTCCTCGGTGCTCGGCGAGGTCCGTGACGGCCTCGGCGCCTCCGCGGTCTGGACCAGTGTGCTCACCGCGGTGCCCACCATCTGCTTCGGCCTCGCCGCGATCGCCGCCCCGCTGCTCTCCCGCCGGCTCGGCATGGCCCGCGCGATCGGCCTCGCGATGGCGGTGCTGACCGCCGGGCTCGTGCTGCGCGTCGTCGACGGCCCGTGGGTCGTGCTCGGCGGCACCTTCGTCGCCGCGGCGGGCATCGCGATCGGCAACGTGCTGATCCCGGTCGTGGTGAAGCAGTCCTTCCCGCACGCCGTCGGCCGGGTCACCGGCGTCTACACCGCCGCGCTGGCCGCGGGCGGTGGGATCGGCGCCGCGTTCACGCCGCCGCTGGAGCCGCTGCTCGGCGGCTGGCGCGGTGCGGTCGGGGCGTGGGCGCTGCTGTCGCTGGCCGCGCTGGTCGTCTGGACGATCGGGGCCCGGCACGGTGAGCCGGAGCCGGTCGTGCGCACCGACGCGGGGGAGCGGCGCCCGATGGTGCGCCGGCCGCTGGCCTGGGTGGTCACCGCGTTCTTCGGGCTCCAGGCCTGTGTCGCCTACGTCGCGATGGGGTGGCTCGCGGAGCTGTTCGTCTCGGTCGGGGTCACCCGCACCGACGCCGGGCTGATGCTCGCCCTGATCAACCTGATCGGCATCCCGCTCAGCTTCGTCGTCCCGCCGATCGCCCTGAACCGGGCGTCCCAGTCGGGTTGGATCGTCGGGCTCGCCTGCTGCTCCCTGGCCGCCGTCGCCGGGCTCGCGATCGCCCCGGCCACCGCGCCCTGGCTGTGGACGGTCCTGCTCGGCGTCGGCATGGCGGTCTTCCCGCTGGGGCTCGGCGTGATCGCGCTCCGCACCCGCGAGGCCGCCGAGACCACCGACCTGTCGGCGATGGCGCAGGGCTTCGGCTACCTCATCGGCGCGACCGGCCCGTTCCTGTTCGGGATCCTGCACGGGCTCACCGGGTCCTGGACGCCGTCGCTGGTGCTGCTCGGCGCGGTGATCGTCGCCGAGATGGTGCTGGGCTGGGTCGCGGGACGCCCGCGCTACGTCTGAGTGCCGCCCGCGCGGCGCCGGGCCGCTGATATATGAGAGCCCCCGGTGCCGCGTCCGTCGTCGTGGGCCCGGTGTACCGTCGTGACCGCCCGATCTCCCGGCGCATCCCCGCCCGGCGGCGGCCCGAGATCGGGGTCCTCGATCCGTCAGGGAGTACTCGTGACCGACACCGCCCTTCCCCCGGCCGGGGACACGGCGCGGCTGGTCGACCAGACCGGCCCGTACTTCGGCCGCTTCGGCGGCCGCTACGTCCCGGAGGCGCTGGTCGCCGCACTGGACGAGCTCGAGCAGGCCTATCACACGGCCATGTCCGACGAGGCCTTCCAGGCCGAGCTCGCCGAGCTGCACCGCACCTACTCGGGCCGCCCGAGCCTGGTCACCGAGGCGCCGCGGTTCGCCGCGCACGCCGGCGGCGCGCGCATCCTGCTCAAGCGCGAGGACCTGAACCACACCGGCTCGCACAAGATCAACAATGTGCTGGGGCAGGCGCTGCTCACCAAGCGCATGGGCAAGACCCGGGTCATCGCCGAGACCGGTGCGGGCCAGCACGGCGTCGCCTCGGCCACGGCCGCCGCCCTGATGGGCCTGGAGTGCGTCGTCTACATGGGCGAGGTCGACACCGAGCGCCAGGCGCTCAACGTCGCCCGGATGCGCATGCTGGGAGCGGAGGTCCGCCCGGTCACCTCGGGCACGCGGACCCTCAAGGACGCGATGAACGAGGCCATGCGCGACTGGGTCACCAACGTGGCCGACACGCACTACCTCATCGGCTCGGTCGCCGGGCCGCACCCGTTCCCGGCGATGGTGCGCGACTTCCAGCGGATCATCGGCGTCGAGGCGCGGCAGCAGGTCCAGGACCTCACCGGTGCCCTGCCCGACCTGGTCTGCGCCTGCGTCGGCGGCGGCTCCAACGCGATGGGCATCTTCCACGCGTTCCTCGACGACACCTCCGTCGAGCTGGTCGGCTTCGAGGCCGGCGGCGACGGCGTCGACACCCCGCGGCACGCGTCGTCGATCGGCGGCGGTGACGTCGGCGTCCTGCACGGCTCGCGCAGCTTCATCCTCCAGGACGAGGACGGCCAGACCCGCGACTCGCACTCCATCTCCGCGGGCCTGGACTACCCGGGCGTCGGCCCGGAGCACTCGTGGCTGCACGACATGAGGCGCGCCCGCTACGAGTCGGTCACCGACGCCGAGGCCATGGAGGCCTTCCGCCTGCTCTGCCGCACCGAGGGCATCATCCCGGCCATCGAGAGCGCGCACGCGCTGGCCGGTGCGCTGCGCGAGGCGACGCGCCTGGGCGAGGGCAAGGTCGTGCTGGTCAACCTGTCCGGCCGCGGCGACAAGGACGTCGACACCGCCGCGAAGTACTTCCAGCTGATCGACGACGAGGGCAACGCCGTGACGGACGGAGCGGTCTGATGGGCAGCGTGGCGCAGCGGATCGAGCAGGTCCGCGCCGAGGGCCGGGCCGCGCTGGTCGGCTACCTGCCGGTCGGCTACCCGACCGTCGAGGGCTCGGTCGAGGCGATGCGGGCGATGGTCGCGGGCGGCGTCGACGTCGTCGAGATCGGCCTGCCCTACTCCGACCCGCTGATGGACGGCCCGGTCATCCAGCGCGCCACCCAGCAGGCGCTGGACAACGGCGCCCGCTCCCGCGACGCGTTCACCGCCGTCCGCGGGGTCGTCGACGCCGGTGCCCCGGCGCTGGTCATGACCTACTGGAACCTGATCGACCGCTACGGCGTCGAGCGGTTCGCCGCCGAGCTCGCCGAGGCCGGCGGCTCCGGGCTCATCACCCCGGACCTGCTGCCCGACGACTGCGAGGACTGGCTGACCGCTTCGGAGTCCCACGACCTGGACCGGGTGTTCCTCGTCGCGCAGACGACCACCCCCGAGCGGATGCGGATGACCGTCGAGGCCAGCCGCGGGTTCGTCTACGCGGCGTCGCTCATGGGCGTCACCGGCGTCCGCTCGGTCGGCGTCGAGGCCCGCGACCTGGTCGCCCGGACCCGCGAGGTCGCGACCCTGCCGGTGTGCGTCGGCCTCGGCGTCCGCACCGCCGAACAGGCGGCCGACGTCGCCGGCTACGCCGACGGCGTCATCGTCGGGACGGCGTTCGTGCAGGCGCTGGAGTCCGGCGGGCCGTCCGCGGTCGAGTCGCTCGCCCGCGAGCTCGCCGAGGGCGTCCGCGCCGCGGAGCGCGTCTCCGCCTGACCCTCCTCCACCGGCCGCGTCCGCCCCGCGTGGGCGGGCGCGGCCGTCGTGTGCCGTCGGGCCGTCGGTCGCAGCTCCCGACCGGCCACCGGCCGATCGACCGGCCGTCCGCAGCGGCCCCGCCGGGTTCCGGGGTGCCCGGGGCTGCCGTCTCCGGCTGTGCCGGCGTGCCCGATCGCGCCGCCGGAGGCCGACTGCGCGGGACCAGCGGTGGTCGCGCGCGGTGAACGTCGTGTCCCTGAGAGTCATCGCGCCGGTCGGTCGTACGTCCGTACTCCGACCGGAGCGATCGGTCCCCGCCCGCCGGACACCGACGACCGGACGGCGGTGCGTGTTCTCAGCAACGCAACCCCGTCCCGGTGGGGTTCCTATGTTCGTGTCACCGCACCGCGGCCCGCTCCCCCTGGATGCCGCGGCGGTGGCCGGGGCTCCCCACCCGGCCGGTTCCACGAACCGGAGTGATCCGATGACCCGCCCCGCCCTGCGCGGACGCGCCCCCGGCGTCCGCCCGACCGTAGCGTCGCACCCGCGACCGGCCCGAGGCCGGTCCGTGACGGTCCACCGCTCGCGCACCCACCACCCCCGCCCGCTGCGGGCACCCTCACCGGCCGGGCGCACGCCCGGTGACCGGTGACCCGCCCGGTTCCGCATCCGGTCACCGCACCCCTGCGGCGGGACACCCCGCCGCCCGCCGACGCCTGGCTGGCGCACCGCCGCGCCCGCACGGTGTGGGGATCCGTGCTGGTCACGGTCCTCGTCGGCCCGTCGTTGATCTGGATGCTCCGTTCCGGACCGCAGCCGCTGCTGCACCAGCTCTCGGTGCTGACCGGGCTGCTCGCGCTGTCGGCGATGGTGATCGTCGCGGTGCTGCCGTCCCGGGTGCGCGGGCTCTCCGGCGCCCTCGGCCTGGAGACCCTGCTCGGCCTGCACCGCAGGCTCGGCGTGCTCGCCGGGGTGCTGGTCGCGCTGCACCTCGCCTGCGTGGTGGCCGACCACCCCGAACGTGTCGGGCTGCTCGTGCCGCTCGCCGCACCGGCCCGCGGCCAGGCCGCCACCCTCGCGACGATCGCGGTCGTCGTGCTGCTGCTGCTCGCGCTGCGCGGTGTCCGGTCCGGCTCGCACGAGGTGTGGCGCTGGCTGCACCTGAGCCTGGCCGCGGTTGTCGTCGGCGCGTCGTCGCTGCACGTGCTGTGGCTGAACAACCTGGTCGGCGACGCCGTCATGGGGCCCGTGCTGGGCGGGCTCGGCCTGCTGCTGGTCGCGGTGCTGGTGCTGCGCTGGGGCGCCCGCGCGGCGACCGGCGAGTTCCGGGTGCACGTCGTGCGCCCGGAGAGCCCCACCGTGTCGACGCTGGTCCTCGCCCGGCCCGGCCGGCACGCCGGACCGTGGTTCCGGCCCGGCCAGTTCGCCTGGCTGCGGCTGGAGCGGATGTCGGTGGAGGAGCACCCGTTCACCATCGCGTCGTCGGCGTCCGACCGCGGGCGGGTCGAGTTCACCGTGCGACACACCGGTGACTTCGCCGGGCGGCTGCGCGAGCTGCGCCGCGGCGACCCGGTCTAGGTGGACGGCCCGTACGGCTCGTTCACCCCGGACTCGGTGCCGTCCACCGGGCTCGTGCTGATCGCGGGCGGCGTCGGGATCACCCCGATGATGAGCATGCTGCGCACCGCCGCCGACCGCGGCGACCGGCGGCCGTACCGGCTGGTCGTGCACGCCCGCGACCGCGCCGACCTGCTGTTCCGGGCCGAGCTCGCGCACCTGCGCACGCTGATCGACCTGCAGGTCACCGAGGTGCTGCGCCGCCCGTCGGCGGACTGGTCCGGGGCGACCGGGCCGATCGACACCGCGCTGCTCGCCGCCGTCCTGACCGACCTCGAGGACCCGGCCCGCCGGCTCGACTACTTCGTCTGCGGCCGACCGCAGCTCGTCGGCGACGTCCTCGCCACCCTCACCGCGCTCGGGGTCCCGGACGACCGGGTGCACACCGAGCAGTTCGCCCAGGTCTGAGAAGGGGAGAACCCATGTCCCGCCGGATCCCCGGCCCGCTCCGCTGGTCGGTGCTCGCCGCACTGGCCGCGGTCGCCGCCGTCGTGCTCGCCCAGTACTGGGTGGCGACCTCGGCCGCCACCGACCAGCAGCAGGGGTGGACGCAGACCCGGTGGGGTCCGCTCGGGCCCGCCGACCGCGACCTGCTGCAGAAGGTGCGCCTCGCCGGTCTCTGGGAGGCCCCGACCGGGCAGCAGGGCGAGCAGCAGGCCACCTCGCCCGCCGTCCGCGAGGTCGCCCGCAAGCTCGGCGTCGAGCACCACGACCTCGACGAGCTGGTCCGCTCCACCGCTGAACAGCTCGGGGTCCTGCTGCCCAGCAGGCCCAACGACCAGCAGATCGGCTGGATGAACGACCTGACCGCCCGCACCGGGACCGACTACGACCGCCAGTTCGTGCAGATCCTGCGCGCCGCGCACGGCTCGGTCCTGCCGGTGATCACCGACGTCAAGGTCGGCACCCGCAACGAGCTCATGCGGCAGTTCGCGAACGAGGCGTCGGTGTACGTCACCCGGCACATCGGCTATCTGGAGTCGACCGGTCTGGTCGACTACGCGGCGCTGCCCGCCCCGCCCGATCCGGTGCCGACCGGGACCCGCACCGCGTCCGACGTCGTCGTCCCGGCGCTGGTGGTCGGGGTCGCGCTGCTCGCCGCGGGCGGGCTGCTCATGACCCTGCACCGGCGCGGCCGCCCCGCCCCCGGCCCGGCCGCCGCCTTCGTCCCCGCCCCGCGCCACCCCCGCGACGGCGCCCGGCGGGCCCTGCCGGTCGGCCCACCCGACCCCTGGGACGAGCTGGCGCACGTGCCACCCGTCCGGCCGCAGCCCGATCCCGGGCCCGGCCTCACCGACGCCACCCCCCACGACCTCGACCTGGACACCGACACCGGAGCGCCGCCCTCCCGCACCACCGGAGCGCACCGCACCGCCCCGAGGAGCCGATACCGATGAGATCCACCACCAGCCGCAGCAGGACGATCGCGGTCACCGCGCTCGCCCTGGGCCTGCTCGTCGCCGGGCCCGCCGCGTACGCCGCCGGGGCCGCCTCCGCCGACCGGAGCGACCGGCCGGCGAACGTCGCCGCCGGGCCGTCCGACTCGACCGGCTCGTCCGGAGGTTCCGGCTCCTCCGGCTCCTCCGAGGGTGCCTCCGGATCCGGGAGTTCCTCCGGGGGCGGGGAGCACGACCACGCCGGGCACACGGGCTCCGGCTCATCGGGCTCCGGCTCATCGGGCTCCGGCTCATCGGGCTCCGGCTCATCGGGCTCCGGCTCATCGGGCTCCGGCTCATCGGGCTCCGGCTCATCGGGCTCCGGCTCATCGGGCTCCGGTGACGGGGCCGGTGACAGCGCCGGGGCCGGTGGCGGCTCGGCCGACCAGGGTGCCGGCGGCGCGGGCGACGGGGAGAAGAAGGGCGCGCAATCGGCGCTCGACATCCTCGCCGTCGACTGCTCCGGCAGCCGGCTCACCGCCCACGACGGCTTCCAGAAGGCGCCCCGCTGCGTGTCCACCGCGTTCGGCGAGGTCGCCGACGCCGACCGCAGCCCGTCGCTGCTCATCACCCAGGCCCCGACGAAGGTCCGGTCCGGGGAGTCGTTCCGCCTGACCGTCAGCACCCGGAACCTGGTCCGCGACCGGTTCCTCCCCGCGGCCCAGGGCGGCTACTACGCCGAGGCGTCCCTGCTCGACGGCCAGGGACTCCAGCGCGGCCACTTCCACACCGCCTGCCGGATCCTGCCCGACCCGGGCGAGGCACCGGACTCGTCGCCCGATCCGCTGTTCTTCCAGGCCACCGAGGACGGCGGTGGAGGGGCACGGCCGGACAGCGTCACGATCGACGTGCCCGGGGTCGAGCAGACCGGCGAGCTGCAGTGCTCGTCGTGGGCGGGGGACGGGTCGCACCGCACCCCGATGATGCAGCGGGCCAACCAGACGCCCGCGTTCGACTCGGTCCGGATCGAGGTGGGCTGACATGCGACTCTCCGGACCCCTCCTGACCATGGTCGCCGTGGGCGCGGTCGCCGCCGGGGCCGCGACGGCCAACGTCGTGCTCACCGCGGAACCGGAACCGTTGCCCGCGGCGGCCCCCGCCGCCGTCGAACAGGCCGCCGGCTCGTCCGCCCTCCCGGCGGCGCCCGCTCCGACGGCCGCCCCGGCACCGGCCGCGACCGGCGAGGTCGTCTACAAGGGCCGGTCGACGAACGGGAAGGTCACCGTCGACATCCGGGTCACCGACGGCGCCGTGAAGGCCTACGTCTGCGACAACCGCGGCATCGAGTCCTGGACGAAGGGCACCGCCACCCCCGGCGGCACCACCCGCCTGACCGGAAAGGACGGCGCGGAGGTCGAGTACACCGTCGCCGACGGCGTCGCCACCGGCACCGCCCGCGCCGACGGGAGGTCCTGGGACTTCACCGCGACCCGGACCGACGCCTCCGACCCGGCCCCGGCCGCGACGCCGGCCCCCGCACCCGCACCCGCACCCGCCGAGGCCCCGGCCCAGGCGCCGGCCCCGTCCACCGGCGGCAGCGGCTACGGCGGTGGGTACTGATGTCCCCCCGCGCGCGGCACGCGGACCGCGAGCTCACCGACCCGGTCGGGTTCGCCCCGGTCCCCGCGGACATCCCGAGCCCACGCGGCCCCGAGCACAGCGGCGGCTGGGCCGCCGTCCCGGAGCCGTCCTGGGCACCCGACCACGACCCCGACGGCGGCGCGGACCGGTGGGCGGGCACCGCCGACCGTCGCCGCGACGCCGTCGCAGGGGACCTGTTCACCCCGACCGGCCCGCTCACCCCGCCCCGGGTGGCGGCTCGGGCGCCCACGGGGTCACCACGCCGCGCCGCCCGGCGCCCGCCGCCGGGGCCGCGCGTCCCGGCCGCCCGCGCCGGGCCGCCGGTGACGACCCGCCCTCGGGATGGTCCGAGGGCGCCGACGACACGGCCTGGTCCGGGAGCACCCCCGGCCGCTCCCGGCCCGCCGGCGCGGACCGGCTGCACTGGTCCGACCACGCCGACCACGCCGACCACCGTGGCCGGCCGGCAGGCACGGCCGACCACCCCGACGCCTACGAACCGCTCGCCGGCTACGCCGAACCCGGCCGCTACGACCGGACGGGCTACGGGACGGGCGACGGGGCGACCACCGATGCCGACGTCCGCACCGGCGCCCCGGCCGAGGACCCGGCCGCCGCGTACCGCGAGCGCCCCGCACGCCCCGCCGTCCGCGACCGGGCCGACGGCGACGACGGCCCCGCCCGCAGGCCCGGTCGGCGCGGCCCCGGCCGTCGACGGTCCCGTGCGACGGCACCCGACCCGGCGCGCGCCCGTCGCCGCCCCGACGCCGAGGCGGCCCACGACGTCGCGGTCCCGGCGGAGGGCCTGTCGTGGCGGGTCGTGGCCGTCCCCGTCGTGGTCGGGTCGCTGGTCGCGGTCGCGCTCGGCGTCTGGGCCCGCCAGCACGTCGGCACCGGCGTCGCGGTCAACCTCGCCGGCTTCTCCAGCGGCGCCGCGGCCAAGGCGTGGCTCGGTTCGGCCGCCCTGGTCCTCGCGATCGTCCAGGGCGTCACCGGCCGGATGATGATGCGCGGCTACGCCGACCCTGTCACCGCGGTCGCGCACCGCTGGTCGGGCCGCGCCGCGGTGCTGGTGACCGTGCCCGTCGCCGTGCAGTGCCTCTACGCGTTCGGCTGGTCCGGCGCGACGACGTCGGCGCTGCTGCACTCCGCGCTCGGCTGCCTGTTCTACGGCGCGTTCGTCACCAAGATGCTGCTCCTGCGCCGCCCCGGCGTGCCCGGGTGGCTGCTCGCCGTCGCGGGCGGGGTGCTGCTCGCCGTCCTCGCCGGGGTCTGGCTGACCTCGGCGCTGTGGTTCTTCGCCGGCCACGGCCTGTCGTTCTGACCCCCCGACCGCTCCCACCGTCCTCCGGAGGTCCCCCGTGTCCCCGATCCCGCGCCGCCGGCTCCTCGCCGGCGCCGGTGCCGCCGTGGCCTGCTGCGCCGCGGGCTGCGCCACCTACGGAACCCCGCGCGACACGGCACCCGCCGCGCCCGCACCGACCACCCCCGCCCCCGCGGCGGCCGCCCGAGCAGCAGCGCCGCCGCGGCACCGGCCGGCATCGCCGCCGTCGACGACGTCCCGGTCGGCGGCGGCCGGGTCTTCGCCGAGCAGAAGGTCGTCGTGACCCGCCCGGACGCGGACACCGTCCTGGCGTTCGACGCGACCTGCCCGCACCAGGGCTGTCTCGTCGACCAGGTCTCCCCGGCCGGCATCTCCTGTCCCTGCCACGGCAGCCTGTTCGCCGTCTCCGACGGGGCCCCGCTCGACGGCCCCGCCCGGGCCCCGCTCACCGCGCGACCGGTGCGGGTCGAGGGAGGGCAGGTGGTCCTGGCCTGACCGGCAGCCCGCGGGACCGGCCCCGGCCCGGCGGACCCACACCGTCGTGATCGTCGCGGGTCGGAGCTCTGTCTGCGCGTTCGCGTTCGCGTTCGCCCAGGAGAGCGGCCGCCCGCTGAGAGCCCCGCGGGCGAACGACGGACTCGGCTGGTCCCGACGGCCGAACGCATTCCCATCCGTCGCGCTCGCGGGTCCGTCCACCGGTCGGGGTCTCAGCTCGCGAACAGCGGCCCCCGTCGGTCCGTAGCGTGCGGTCCGCACCGGTTCCGTGGCCGCTCCCCGACTTCCGCGCCGCGCGACACGTCGCCGGATCCGGCGACGCTCCCCGTCGCCGGCCCCGCGCGTCCTGGCCGCGGTGCCGGAGGACCGCCGTGCCCGGGACCTCGACCCCGGGCACGGCGGTGCACACCGCTGACGGAAGGCCCCCCATGAGCACGTCCGAGACCCGTACCGACACCCCCGCCGCCCGCGTGCCCGCCCCGCGTCGTGCCGACCGCGGCGAGCGCTGGACCGAACGGCTGGGCTGGGAGGAGTCCCCGGCCCGGGGGTCCCGGGTCAGCCGAGGGTGAACGGGTCGCGGGTGCCGCCGGACAGCTCCACCCACACCGACTTGTTCTCCAGGTACTCCTCGACGGCCGCGACGCCGTTCTCCCGGCCGAGCCCGGAGTGCCCGAACCCGCCGAACGGGACGCTCGGCGCCACCACCCGGTAGGCGTTGATCCACACCGTGCCGGCCCGGATCCGTCCGGCGACGCGGTGTGCCCGGTGCACGTCCTTCGTCCACACCGCGCCGGCCAGGCCGTACGGGGTGTCGTTGGCCAGCTTCACGGCCTCGTCCTCGTCGGTGAAGGTGAGCGCCGCGAGCACCGGGCCGAACACCTCCTCCCGGTAGACCGTGGACTCGGGCGTCACCCCGGTGATCACGGTCGGCTGCACGAAGTAGCCGCCCAGCCCGGACTCCGCGGCCCCGCCGTAGGCGACGGTGTTGCCCTCCGCCTTCGCCGTCTCCAGGTAGCCGAGGACCTTCTCGTACTGCGGCCCGTTCGCAACCGGACCCATCTCGGTGTCCTCGGCGTTCGGGTCGCCGAGCGTGATCGTCGCCGCGCGCTCGGCGATGAGCCGGACGAGCTCGTCGTGGACGTCGGCGTGCACGATCAGCCGCGACCCCGCCATGCAGGTCTGGCCGGTCGCGGCGAACACGCCGGCGATGATCCCGTTCGCGGCCGACTCCAGGTCGGCGTCGGGGAACACGACCTGCGGGGACTTGCCGCCCAGCTCCAGGGTGACCTTGTTCAGGTTCGCAGCGGCCGCCTTCGCGATCGACCGACCGGTCGCGGTGGAGCCGGTGAACGCGACCTTGTCGACGCCCGGGTGACCGGCCAGGTGCGCGGCGGTGTCCCGGTCGTTCGTGGTGACGACGTTGACCACACCGGCCGGGATCCCGGCCTTCTCGATCAGCTCGGCCCACCTGAGCGTCGAGGCGGGCGAGTGCTCCGACGGCTTCACGACGATCGTGCAGCCCGCGGCCAGCGCGGGCGCGACCTTCCAGGTCATCAGCAGCAGCGGGGAGTTCCACGGCGTGATCGCCGCGACGACGCCGACCGGCTCCTTGCGCGTGTAGACCAGGTAGTTCGGGTTCGGCGCGGGGATCTGGCGGCCCTCGATCGTCGGGGCGATCCCGGCGTAGTAGTGGTACCAGCCCCCCAGCCCGTTGAGCTGGCCGATCATCTCCCGGTACAGCTTCCCGGAGTCGTTGACCTCGGTCCGGGCCAGCGCCTCGGCGTTCTCGGTGATCAGTTCGCCCAGCCGGCGCAGGCAGGCGGCGCGGGCGAACGGGGTCATCGCGCCCCACTCGCCGTCGAGCGCGGTGCGGGCGGCGGCGACGGCGGTGTCGACGTCGTCGGGGCCGCAGTCCGGCACGGTCGCCCACGGCGCTCCGGTGAACGGGTTCTGCGTCTCGAAGGTACGGCCGGACGCCGCGTCGGACGGCTTCCCGCCGATGAGCATCCTGAAGGTCTCGAGCTCGGCCATGGACGGTCCTCTCTCCAGCGGCTCCGACGGCGCACGTCCTCGCCGGTGACCCTACGAACCCGGGCCGCGATCCGCAGCCGGTGCAGGATGGGCACATGGCACTCGATCTGCACCATGTCGTGGACGGTCCGGCCGACGGACCGGCCGTGCTGTTCGGCCCGTCGCTGGGGACCGACCTGCACCTGTTCGACGCCCAGGTGGCGGCCCTGTCCGACCGCTTCCGCTGCGTCCGGTTCGACCTGCCCGGCCACGGCGACTCGGCCCCCGTCACCGGTGACCTCACGATCTCCGAGCTCGGCCGCGGCGCGCTCGCCGCCGCCGACGCCGCCGGGATCGGGGACTTCCACTACGTCGGCGTCTCGATCGGCGGGGCGATCGGCCAGTGGCTCGGCGTGCACGGCGGGGAGCGGGTGCGCAGCATCGCGGTCCTGGCGACGGCGGCGCGCTTCCCGAACCCGGACTCGTGGCCGCAGCGCGCGGCGACCGTGCGGGCCGACGGCACGGCCGCGATGGTCGGTTCCCGGCCCGGGACCTGGTACGTCGAGACCTGGGCGCAGCGCGACCCGGCCGGTGAGCAGCGCCTGCTGGACATGCTGCGCGCCGCGGACGACGAGAGCTACGCCGCCTGCTGCGCCGCCATCGGCGCCTTCGACATCCGCGCCGAGCTGGGTGCGGTGTCGGTGCCGGCGCTCGTCGTGGCGGGGGCGGACGACCCGGCGACGCCGCCGTCGTCGCTGCACGAGATCGCCGACGCGATCCCCGGCGCCCGCTACGCCGAGGTCGCTGACTCGGCACACCTGCTGAACTACGAGCGCCCCGACGAGGTGAACGCCCTGCTCACCGAGCACCTGCCCGGCAGCTGACGTCGATCAGTACCTGAGCGCGGTCCCGACCGGGGCGCACCGCGCTCAGGTACTGATCGACACGGCGAGGCCGGGGTGTCAGGGCGTCCGGGTGGCGCGGCGGGCGCGGTAGGCGGCGACGTGCGCGCGGTTCGCGCAGTTGCCGGTGTCGCAGAACCGCTTGGACCGGTTGCGGGACAGGTCGACCAGCACGGCGTCGCAGTCCTCGGCGGCGCAGCGACGCAGCCGGGACAGGTCGTCGCCGCGCACCAGGTCGACGACCGACATCGCGATCTCCGCGCCCATCCGGTCCGCGAGCGGCGCGTCCTGGGGCGTGACGTGCAGGTGCCAGTCCCAGCCGTCGTGCCGCGCGAGGTGGGGGCGCGCGTCGGTCTCGGCGAGGATCGCGTTGACCAGCGTGACGGTGCCGTCGCGATCGGGGCCGTCGTCGTCGCCGTGGGCGGGCCACAGTCCGGCCAGCCGCTCGCGGAGCGTACGGACGGCCCGGCGCTCGTCGTCGGAGCCGGCGCGGCGCCCCGAGTACGGCTGCTCGGCCAGCCACGCCGCGAAGCCCGGCACGTCGTCGAGCGGGTCCGGCTCGGCCCGACGGGTGTTCACCAGCGCCGCGGCCGCCGCGAGCAGCACCTGGGTGTCATGGGCGAATTCCATGTTGACCCCTGACATGGTCGGTTCCTAGTGTCAGGAGTCTATGGGTACTTCGGTCGTGACACGGGATCACATGGTCCGCGGGCTGATGTGGGCGCTGGTCTCGGCCGCCGCGTACGGCTTCTCCGGACCGCTCGGCGCGGCGTTCCTGGAAGCGGGCTGGTCGCCCGGGCTCACGACGCTGCTGCGCATCGCGGGCGCCGCAGTCCTGCTGCTCCCGGTCGCGGTCGTGATGCTGCGCCGGTACCCGCTCAGCGCGCCGAACGCCCGCAAGGTCCTGCTCTACGGCCTGGCCGCCGTCGCCGGTGTCCAGCTGTGCTTCTTCCAGGCGCTGCAGCACCTGTCGGTGGGCGTCGCGCTGCTGCTGGAGTTCCTCGCACCCGTGCTGCTCGTCGGCTGGACCTGGGCGCGGACCCGGCGCACCCCGGCCGTGGTGACGCTCGTCGGCTGCCTGGTCTCACTCGCCGGGCTCGTGCTGGTCGTCGACCCGTTCGGACCCCAGCGCGTCGACCTGACGGGAATCCTGTGGGGCCTCGGCGCGGCGGTGTGCGTCTGCGTCTACTTCCTGCTGCCCGGCGGCGACGACGAGGGCGGCGTCCCGCCGCTGCTGATGATCTCCGGGGCGATGGTCGTGGGCGCGGTGACGCTCACCGTGACCGGTCTGCTGGGCATCACGCCGTGGCGGGTGGGGGAGTCCAGCGGCCGGCTGGCGGGCGTCGACGTGCCCTGGCCGGTGCTGCTGGGGATGCTCGTCGTGCTCGCGACGGCGCTGCCGTACCTCACGGGGATCATCGCCATCCGCCGGCTCGACACGCGCGTCGCGTCGTTCGTGGGGCTGTCCGAGGTGATGTTCGGTGTGTTGGCGGCCTGGGTGCTGATCGCTCAGGTGCCGACCCTGGTCCAGGTGGGTGGTGGGGTGCTGATCCTCGGGGGGATCGTGCTGATCCGGCGGGCGGAGAACCGGGTCGCGGCGACGCCGAGTGAGATCGCCACCCAGGGTTGAGCTCGGGCCGGAGTCGTTGGCGGCTATAGCGTGACGCGCTATAATTGTGCGGTGCTGCGGTCGTTCAACGGGAGCCTCACCGAGGAGATCTGGAACGGATGCAGGCCTCGGCGGTTCGACCCGAAGCTGGCCCGTGTCGCGCTGCGCAAGCTGACCGTGCTGCACGCCGCGGTCACGCTCGGGGACCTGGCGAGTCCCCCGGGGAACCGGCTCGAAGCATTGCGGGGTGATCGGGCCGGGCAGCACAGCATCCGCATCAACGACCAGTGGCGGATCTGTTTCCACTGGACCGAGGCGGGCCCCGAGGACGTCGAAATCGTGGACTACCACTGAGGAGGAGATCGTGGACGAGTTGGCACCGGTCACTCCTGGCGAGATCCTCGCCGAGGAGTACCTCGAACCCCTGGGGCTGAGCCAGAACGCGCTGGCCAAGGCCATTCATGTCGACCCCATGCGTATCAACCGCATCCTGCGCGGCAGTCAGGCCATCACCGCGGACACCGCGCTGAGGCTGGGGCGCTATTTCGGGACGACCGCGCAGTTCTGGCTCAACCTGCAGGACAACTACGACTTGCGGACGGCGGAGCGGTCCGTCGACCTGACCACGATCATGCCACGGGCGAGTGCCTGAGTTCGCGCCTCGCGCGGTCAGGTCTCGAAGCCCGGGGGGCAGCATCCTGACGCGGCGGGCGTGGCCGCGCCTCGTCGGGACTCTCGCGATCGGATGACGCACCCTTCGAACGGGCTGTCGACTCCGTTCCGATGACTGGACGGGAGCTGTACCGGCTGTGAGTGACGGAGTGGTCTAGCGGCCGATCTCGTAAGTCAAGCGGTAGAACGAGCCGGTGACCGTCGCTGCCGCCGTGCCCGCCGACGGGTGTACACGATCTTCGTGGGAGGGTGATCACACTCCGAATTCTGCCTTTCGGCAGGTCAGGAGAGGGCCCCGCAAGACGTGTGCGGGCATGAACAGTAGAGGTCGAGCGTGTCGAACCCAGGCCACGAGGGCCCGCAGCGCGAATCCGGCTCGCAGTTCGTCACTAGCTCTTTCTGTATGGGCGGTGAGTGTGTCGCGGTCGCGGCAACGTCCGAGGGCGTTGTCGTCCGCTCGACGACGACGGGGGCAGAGGTCGGCTTCTCCGACTCGGAGTGGGTCGCATTCGTCGCCGGGGTCCGGAACGCCGAATTCGATCTGAGTCGCCTGCGTAGTTGATCCGATCACGCTTCCAGGTGATCTAGCAGCCTCTGTCGCGTGGCGTCGACGTCGAGCGCGCTCGGAAGAACGTTCTTCCAGACGTTCTCGTACTCGGCTACGTCGGCTGCAGTGTCATAGTACGAATCTCTCTCGGTGCTCTCGACGTTGATGACCGGCCAGTCGGTCGTCGGGTCTCGCGGATCGAAGATCGAGAACGTGCTGACGGCGCGAGTCCACCCGGCCGAGAACGGGAGGATCTGGAGCTTCACGTTCGACTGCGCGCTGCGGCGGAGGAGGAGGGCGATCTGATCGCGCATGATGGTTGGATCCGTCACCCGATGCAGGGCGACCTCGTCGAGGACGACGTGCAGTTCCAGTGGGGGTGCGTCGGTTCGATCGAGATTGATGACGTTCTGTCTACGCATCCGGACCTCGACGATTCGATCTATCTCGGCTCTGGGTAGATCGAGCTGACCTGATCCGAGGAGGCTCCGTGCGTAGGCCTCGGTCTGCAGGAGTCCGGCCATCGGCATCGCAAAGGTCCGCTTCCTCCGAGCCTCCGTCTCGAGGGACAGCAGCTGATCCAGATTTCCACCTGCGACGTTCGTCGCCAGGGGCTGCCACCACGCAGGCGACTTGGCTTCGCCGGCCCACTCCAGGATGCGCTCGCTCTCCGCGGGGGAGGCCTTGTAGATCGTCAGCAGATCCCGTATGTCCCGGAACTTGGGTTCAACCTGCCCGGTCTCGATCCGGGACAGCTTGGACGGTGAGATCTCCATCTGCTTGGCGACTGGCGCGAGTTGAAGATTACGAGCCATGCGGAGTTGTTTCAGAGCGTGACCGAGCCGCTTGCGGACGACTATCGGACCGTGCGTCACGGTCATGTCACGACCTCCTCAGCGCGAACCTGAGCTGAGAGTAGTACTCGGACGCCGCCGCCGGATGCAATTGCAGGACTGATTTTGCATCTGGTCTGGTGCAGGCAGTCGTTCGCGTCGCATACTCGCCTTTCACCTGGGAGGGCGGCCACCCCGCCCGACGAACGGGGGTGCGAGATGTTCCGACGACGCATGATTCGCACGTACGGGCACGTATCGACCGTCCGGGGGTGGTCGGGATGATCACCTGGCTGATCCTCGTCGGGGGTGTGCTGCTGCTTCTCTGGTTCGCCGTCCTCATCGGGACGCAGATGGACACCGAGGCCCAGCGAAGGGTCTGGGCTCAGGTTGCGGCTGAGCGTCGGCGTAGGTCGGAGGCAGAGCAGGACGGATTGTGTGCGACCTGCCCGTTCCGCGACACCGGTCGTGCCTGATCGGTCGGGCATGTCTGCCAGCAGGGGAGAGCACCGTGATGCAGGTCGTCGACCACGAGCCGCACGCCTGGTTCCTCCTGCACGACGGCGCCCGGAGCTACCTGGACGTGAACTGCTCGGACGGCCCCGTCGGGTACTCGGTGCTCTTGGAGCTCGCGGAGGACGAGCAGCGCGCCCTCGGCGAGGGCGGACACGGCTATCTGGACGACCTCGCCGCAGCCGTCGCCCAGCGTGTCCGCTCGCCGTACCGGGACCGCGACCTGACGCGCGTCCGCGGGCGGGAGGTGACCGAGGCCGTCGCCGCGTGGCGTTCCGGCGGCGTGACGGACTGAGCCGCGCCGCCGGAGGGCCGCGGCCTCAGCCCGCGGCGACCGCCTGCTGGAGAGCCTGCGCGGTCGCGTCGACCTGGGTGCCGTCGACCTTCACGGCCGGGGTGCCGGACACCCCGTCGCGCAACGCCTGCTGGGTGATCTGGCCGACCCACGGCGCGTAGCGCTGGTCGTCGACGCACTGGGCGAAGTCGCCGCCCGCGCCGACCTTCTGCCCGAGAGCGACCAGCTGCTCGTTCGGGAGCCCGGCGCCGCCCTCGGCGGGCTGGTTGTCGTAGAGCTCCTTCTCGAACTGCGGGAACACCCCGGCCGCGGCGGCGCATCCGGCCGCGGCGCCCGCACGGGTCGAGTACCGGGTCGACGACGCCCGGTCCAGGATGGCGATCGGGTGGTAGACGATCTTCGCCTGGCCGGAGGACACGATCCGGTCGAGCGTCTGCCCGGCCTGTGCCTCGAACTGCCTGCAGATCGGGCACTGGAAGTCGAGGTAGATGTCGATGGTCTTCGGGGCCGCCTCGTTGCCGACGGTCACGCCCTGCGCGGACGCGTTCGCCGGGACCGCGATCCCGCCGCCGGAGTTCTTCCAGTAGACGCCGACACCGACGACCGCGGCGAAGGCCACCACGACGATCAGAGCGATCACCGTGAACTGCGACGGTCCCTTCCTCGCGGTGAGCGGGTTCTTCGCCGCCGCCTTCCGCTTCCCGGTGGCCATCAGGGTTCCTCCTCGGACGTCCGCGTACCCCCACTCCCGACGACCAGTTGTACGCCCTGTCGCCCCGCAACGGTTCGGCGGGGCGCCGGTCCGCCGCAGGTCAGGGGCCCGGGTGGCGGATCTTCGATCGCGTGTAGAACCATGGGGTCGTGAGTACCGACAGCGCCGTGGACCGGACCGTGGGGGAGACGGACGTCCGTACGGTCGAGCTCAAGATCGACGGCATGACCTGCGCGGCCTGCGTCGGACGGGTCGAGCGCAAGCTCGGCAAGCTCGACGGCGTCGACGCGACCGTCAACCTCGCCACCGAGCGCGCGCTGGTCCGGTACCCGTCGGCGACCCCGGTCTCGGCCCTGGTCGAGACGGTCCGCAAGGCCGGCTACGGCGCCACCGAGATCCGCCCGGCCGACACCGGCGACGAGGCCACCTCCGACGACTCCGCGCTGCGACGGCTGCGGACCCGGATGGCCGTCGCGCTCATCCTGTTCATCCCGCTGGCCGACCTGTCGCTGGCGATGTCGCTGGTCCCGTCGCTGCGCTTCCCGTACTGGCAGTGGGTGGTCGTCGCGCTGGCGCTGCCCGTCGTCGGCTGGGCGGCGTGGCCGTTCCACCGCACCGCCGTGCTGAACCTGCGCCACGGGACGACGTCGATGGACACCCTCGTCTCGCTCGGCGTGATCTCGGCGTCGGCCTGGTCGCTGGGGGAGATGGCCTTCCTCGACACCCGCCAGACCCTCACCGGGTGGGACGCGGTGCTGCACCCCTCCGGCCCGCTCTACCTCGAGGTCGCCGCCGGGGTCACGACGTTCGTGCTGGCCGGGCGGTACTTCGAGGCCCGCGCCCGCCGTACCGCCGGGCGTGTCATGCGCTCGCTCGCCGCGCTGGAGACCGACGAGGTCACCGTCCTGTCCGGGGGGACGGAGTCCCGCATCCCCGTGCGACGGCTGCGGGTCGGCGACCGCTTCCTGGCGCGGCCGGGCGAGCGGGTCGCCGCCGACGGCGTCGTCGAGACCGGGCGGGCCGCCGTCGACACGAGTGCGATGACCGGCGAGCCGGTCCCGGTCGAGGTCGGGCCGGGCGACGCCGTCACCGGCGGCACGATCGCCTCGGGCGGGCGGCTGGTCGTCGTCGCCGAGCAGGTCGGCGCGGACACCCGGCTCGCGCGGATGATCGCGGCCGTCGAGCGGGCGCAGACCGAGAAGTCCGCGACGCAGCGGCTGGTCGACCGGGTGTCGTCGGTGTTCGTGCCGGTGGTGCTGGCACTGGCGCTGCTCACCCTCGGGGGCTGGCTGCTGGCCGGCGCCGGCTGGGCCGGCGCGCTGGCGCCCGCGATCGCCGTGGTGATCATCGCCTGCCCCTGCGCGCTGGGGCTGGCGACGCCGACCGCGCTGATGGTCGCGACCGGCCGCGGCGCCGAGCTGGGGATCTTCGTGAAGGGGCACCGGGCGCTGGAGACCACCCGGGCCGCCGACACCGTCGTCCTGGACAAGACCGGCACGCTGACGACCGGGCGGATGGCCGTGGTCGAGGTCGCCGCCCTCCCGGGTACGGACGCGGCGCAGGTGCTGGCCCGCGCCGCCGCGGTCGAGAGCGGGTCCGAACACGCCATCGCCGCCGCGATCCGGGCCCACGCCGGGCCGGACGTCCCGGCGGTGGAGGACTTCGTCGCGCTGCCCGGGCTCGGCGCCCGCGGCACCGTCGACGGCCGCACCGTCTCCGTCGGGCGACCTCCGGAGGACACGGACGCGCTCGCGCCGCGGCTCGTGGAGTGGGAGGCGGCCGGGCACACCGTCGTCGCCGTGCACGTCGACGACGCCCTCGCCGGGCTGGTCGCGCTCGCCGACCCGGTGAAGGAGTCCGCACCGGTCGCGGTGGCCGAGCTCGTCGCGATGGGGCTGCGCCCGGTGCTGCTGACCGGTGACCGGCCCGCCGCCGCACACGCCGTCGCCCGGGCCTGCGGGATCACCGAGGTCGTCGCCGGGGCGCTGCCCGACGGCAAGGTCGACCAGGTCCGTGCGCTGCAGGCGCAGGGCCGCACCGTCGCCATGGTCGGCGACGGCGTGAACGACGCCGCCGCGCTCGCCGCGGCCGACCTGGGCATCGCCGTCGGCTCGGGCACCGACGTCGCCCTGGAGGCCGCCGACGTCGTGCTCGTGCGCGACGACCTGCGCGTGCTCCCGGCGACCGTCGAGCTCGCCCGCGCCACGATGGGCACCATCCGCGGGAACCTGTGGTGGGCGTTCGGCTACAACACCGCGGCGATCCCCATCGCGATGGCGGGCCTGCTGAACCCCCTGCTCGCCGGGGCCGCGATGGCGCTGTCGTCGTTCCTGGTGGTCACCAACAGCCTGCGGCTGCGAAAGGCGGCGAGCTGGGCCGACGGCACCCTCGGCGGGACGCGCACCCCGGTCGGCGAGGAGTCGACCGACTACGTGGAGCCCACGGTCCACACCCCCTGACCGGTCCCCACACCCGTCGCAGCGGGTGTGGACGACCGCCGGAGGGTGTGGACGGGCGTGGTCGCCGGAATACGGCGACCCGTCCCGCGGCTGATCCCGGGGGTGACCGCACCCCTGCCCGATGCGATCGACACCCGCCTCGACCGGATGCCGGCCTTTCGGAGTGGCAGCTGCGGCGGTCCCGCCGCTCCCGGGTGACCGACGGCGCGACGGCCACGGTGCTCCGCGACGCCACCGGGTCCGTCTTCCTGCGCGAGGGCCGCGCCTCGGTCCGCACGACGACCGGCTGCTGGACGGCCGTCGCGGCGGGGGAGCTCGTCCTGGTCCCGCGGCCGGGGGACCTGACGGTCCGCGGCGAGGACGGGGCGGACCTCACCGCCGTCGTGTTCGCCGGGCCTGACCCGGCTGAGGGCGACCGCCGCGACGGCGTGAGCGCGACCGGCGCTCAGCCGCCCCGGCGCATCTGCTCCAGCATCGCGTTGTAGGCCTTCAGCTCGGCGTCGTCGTCCCGCTCGGCCTGCCGGTCCTTGCGGGCCGCCTCCCGGGAGTCGTCGCGCGACCACTGCACCACCAGCGTGACCATCACCAGCAGCATCGGGATCTCGCCCGTCGCCCAGGCGATGCCGCCGCCGGTGCGCTGGTCGTCGAGCAGGTCCAGCCACGGCAGCCCGACCTGGCGGTAGAAGTTCTCCCCGAGCACCGTCGAGGAGCTCATCACCGCGACGCCGAAGAACGCGTGGAACGGCATCGTCGCGAGCATGACCGCGAGCCGCCCCAGGTGCGGCAGCCGGTGCGGGGCGGCGTCGACGCCGATCAGCGGCCAGAAGAACAGGTAGCCGACCAGCACGAAGTGCAGGTTCATCAGCTGGTGGGTCCAGTGGAACCGCAGCGCCCCGTCGAACAGCGGGGTGAAGTACAGGACGTAGAACGAGCCGACGAACAGCACCGCCGCGAACGCCGGGTGGGTCATGACCTTCGCGACGCGCGAGTGCACCGCGGCGAGCAGCCACTCGCGCGGGCCGGGTGGGTTGCCGCGGCCCGCCGGGCGCAGCACCCGCAGCGCGAGCGTGACCGCGCCGCCGAGGCTCAGCAGGATCGGCGCGAGCATGTTCAGGGTCATGTGGCTGATCATGTGGACGCTGAACATGGACGGGGAGTAGAAGCCCAGCCCCGACGACGTCGCCAGCAGCAGCGTCGCGCAGCCCAGCAGCCAGGCGACGGTGCGCCCGACCGGCCACACCACCCCGCGGGACGCGAGCCGGCGCACGGCCACCAGGTACAGCCCGGCCAGCACCAGCGCACCGGTGCCGAACAGCAGGTTCCAGCGCCAGTCGGTCAGTACCGCGAGCGCGGAGAACGGCCGGTCGATGTCCCAGCCGATCAGGGTCTGCAGCGCCGAGTCGTCGGCGACGACGAACCGCGGCGGCACCAGCCGGATGCTCGCGACGCCCAGTGTCGCCACCACCGCCCCCAGCACCGCGACCACCGGCAGCAGCCGGCCCGGCGCCGGTCCGCCCGGGGCGGTGACGAGTCCGCGGACCAGCAGCGCGGTCAGCGGGACCAGGGCCGCGAGCAGCACCGCGACGACCACGGCGACCCGCACGTAGGCCGACCCGCCGAGCGGACCGGCGTCGGTCACCACCAGCTGGAAGACGATCTCACCGGCCAGGTACACGACCCCGCCGACGGCGAGCAGCCCGCGGACCCGGCCCGCGGTACGTCCCTCGACGACGCCGCCGTGCACGCGGAACGCGACCAGAGCGGCGACCAGCCCGAGCCAGGCGGTCCCGGCGACGGCGCGCAGCACGTTCGCATCGCCGCTCCAGTCGTGCCCGGCCCCGGTCGCGGCCGGGTGGACCGCTGCGGGCACCGCCATCGCGCACGCGGCGACCAGCCCGAGCGCGGCGACGGCCTTCCAGCTCAGCGAGAACGCCGACCCGAGCGCGACGAGCAGCAGCAGCGCGCCGGCGAGCGCCCAGCCCAGCGGCTCCTCGATCGTCGCGGCGGCGCCGAGCCACCCGAACGGGCCCACCGACGCCAGGACGCCGGGGGAGTTGCCGGTCATGTCGGCCACCGACAGCCAGCCCGCGGCGATCGCCGACACCCCGGCGACGGTGGCGGCCAGGGTGCCCCGGCGCAGCGCGCGGTAGCCGTGGACGTCGACCGTCCCGGACCCCTGTGGCGCCGCGACCAGGCCGCCGACCAGCAGCGACCCGGCGGCGAGCGCGGTCGCGGCGACGGCCAGGACCTTCGCGACGACCGTCGCGGCCTTCAGGCCCGGCTCGGGCACCGGCAGCCCGCTCTGCCGCCAGAAGCCGTCGTCGCCGATCGTGACGGCGACCGCGACGCCGGCGCACAGCAGCACCAGGGCGACCGTGAGCGCGGTCAGGAGGGCACGGCGGTCGCGCCGCGCCGGCACCGCCGGTGCGGGCTGCGCACCACCGGCCGCATCGGTCGTCGCCTGCTCCGTGCTCGCGCTCACCGAGAACCCCTCCGCAGGTGGTCACCGGGCACGTACCGCGCCCGTGTCACCTCCGATGGTCCCCGCCCGGCCCGGCGCGCGCCGCACCGGGTCGGACGGGTCACGTCAGTTCCCGGTGATCCCGGACCACCAGCGCTGGATCGACTCCCAGAAACCCTGCGCGTCCTGACCGATCTGGCCGGGATCGGGCAGGTTCGACGGCAGCGACGGCAGCTCGCTCGGCAGCGACGGCAGGTTCGACGGGAGAGAGGGCAGACCCGACGGCAGACCCGGGATGTTGCTCGGCAGCTGGATGCCGCCGTCGTTCTCGCTTGTCGGGGCCTCGGTCGTCGTCTCGGTGGTGGGCGGTGCGCTGGTCTCGGTGGTCGGCGGGGCCTGGGTGTCGGAGTCGCCGTTGCCGAACAGCAGGAACCCGAGGAGCAGCACCAGCAGCGCGACGACGAGCGCGCCGATCGCGATCCACTTGCCGATCCCCGACGAGCCGAGGTCACGCGGTTCGGGCTCCGGCTCCGGCGCGACGACCGGCGGAGCGACGGCGGCCGGCTCGGAGAGGATCTCGGCGACGCGGCGGGCGTCCGGGCGTCGCTGCGGGTCGGTCGCGGTGGACCGGTCGATCGCCGTCCGCACCGGTTCGGGCACGTCCGCGGGCACCACCGGGGCGCGGTTCACGCGCTCGGCGGCGCCCTGCAGCCCCTGGCCCTGGTACTCCTGCCGCCCGGTCCAGGCCTCCAGCAGCACGAGGCCGAGCGCGTACACGTCGGTCGGCGGCCCGACCGGTCGGCCCTGGACCTGCTCCGGCGACAGGTACGCCGGTGTCCCGATGATCTCGCCGGCCGCGGTGTGGCCGTCGGCGCCGAGCAGGGCGGCGATGCCGAAGTCGGCGAGCCGGGCCCGGCCGTCGGAGTCGACGAGGATGTTCGACGGCTTGATGTCGCGGTGCGTGACGCCCTGCGAGTGGACGTAGGCCAGGGTCTGGGCGACCTCGGTGCCGATCCGGCGGATGTCCTCGGGCGGCAGGTCCTCGCGGGCGATGACGTCCTTGAGCGTGGGCCCGTCGACGAGCTCCATGACCAGGTAGGCGCGGTCGGCCTCGACGGCGAAGTCGTGCACCGCGACCAGCCCCGGGTGGCGCAGGTTCGCCATGACCTGCGCCTCCTGCTCGAAGCGCTGGTCGGCACTCGGGTCGTCGGCCGCACCGAAGATCTTCACCGCGACCGGCCGGTTGAGCCGGGTGTCGGTGGCCCGGTGCACGTCGGACATCCCGCCCTGGCCGAGCAGCCCCTCCAGCCGGTACCGGCCGCCGAGCAGCTCGGGCTCGGTGATGGGGGCGGGCATCATCCGGGTCGCGTCCGGGCGCGACGGGCGCGGCGCGCCGTGGGCGGCGGTCGGCGGGGCGCCGAGGTGGTGGGTCGGGGCTTCTCCGGGCCCGAGGCGCCGGGTGCCGTCCGCGGGGGTACCGGGCCCACCGGGGCCCGGGCGGCCGGGCCCGGGGGCGGGCCGACCCGGCGGGTGGCGTCCGGGGCGTTGCTGCGGGTCGCCGGGTCGTCGTCGGCGCGGCGCGGCGTGGGCCGGGCCCCGCCGACGCGACGGGTGGGGTCGGGCCCGGGGCCGCCCGGCGGCCGCTGCCGGCGGTTCCCCGTCCGCCACGGGTCGGACGCATCCCTGCGGGTGCGCTCCGGATCGTCGCCGCGGGTCACGGGCCCTCCCGGTCTGCTGGTACAGCCGGGCCGCGGGCGCGTGCACCGGCCGTCCGCCGTCGTGGCGGACCTCCTGGCGGCGACCGTACCGTCCGGAACCGGTCACCCCGGTGGACGGCACGCTGCCACCACCCGGTGATCCTCCCGCCCCGGAGCCCTCAGCGCGCCGTGACCGGTGTGCGCAGGTCGGCCGCGGGGAACGGGGGCCGGTCGTCGAGACGGACCGACAGCTTCCCGGCGGCCCGCCAGGCACGGGCGGTCAGGTCGCGGTCCTCGTCGGTCACGAGGTTGCCCATCACTCGCAGCGCGACGGTCATCAGGGCCCGCGACCGCATCCCGACCGGCCCGGCCAGCGGCAGCAGCCGCGGGATCGTGATGAGCCCGGCGAGCCGCCGCGCGATCGAGAACGCCAGGCCGTAGTGCGAGCGCAGGGTGGCGGGCCAGGCGCGGTCCAGGTCGGCGCCCGACGCGAGCAGCTCCGCGACCAGCCGGCCGGTCTCCAGGCCGTAGTCGATGCCCTCCCCGTTGAGCGGGTTCACGCAGCCCGCCGCGTCGCCGACCAGCGCCCAGTTCGGCCCGGCGACGCCGGACACCGCCCCGCCCATCGGCAGCAGCGCGGAGCGGACCAGCTCGACCTCCGGGCCGAGCTCCCACTCGGCGCGGCGCGCGTTCGCGTAGTGGTCGATCAGGCCGCGCAGCTTGATGTTCGCCGGGCGCCGGTCGGTGGCCAGGGTGCCGACGCCGATGTTGACCCGGCCGTCGTTCAGCGGGAACAGCCAGCCGTACCCGGCCAGGACCTCGTCGGCCTCGCCACGCAGCTCCAGGTGCGAGCTGATCCACGGGTCGTCGTGCCGGCCGGAGCTGACGTAGCCACGGGCGGCGACGCCGTAGGCGGTGTCCTGGTGCCACTCCCGGCCCAGCACCCGCCCGAGCGTGGAGCGCGCCCCGTCGGCGACGACGAGTCTGCGGCACCGGACGGAGCGGCCGTCGTCGAACAGCACGGAGTCGACCCGGCCCCCGGCGAACGTCACGTCGACGGCCTTGGCGCCCTCCATCGGGGTCGCGCCGGCCTCCAGGGCGACCCGGCGGATGCCCGCGTCGAGCTCGGTGCGCGGGATCGCCGAGCCGTGCGCCGGCAGCGACCCGCCCGGCCACGGCAGCTCCAGGACCTGCCCGAACCCGTGCGCGCGCAGCCCCTGGTTGGTGCCGTGCGAGTCGACCCAGCCACCGAGGCCCAGGTGCCCCAGCTCGGCGATCGCGCGCGGGGTCAGCCCGTCACCGCAGGCCTTGTCGCGGGGGAAGGTGGCGGAGTCGGCGAGGACGACGTCGAGCCCGTGCCGGGCCGCCCACGCCGCCGCCGCCGACCCGGCCGGTCCCGCCCCGACGACGAGCACGTCGGTGGAGTCCGGAGTGGTGGCGGGCGGGACGGGGCCGGTGCTCATGACCCCAGTGTCGCAACCCGGCCGGGCGGCCGCCGCCGAGCGTGCCCCCGGTCACGACCGGGGCCGCTACCGTGGCACCCGTGATCGGACCGCAGACACAGGACCCGGCCCGGCTCGACGCCGTCCGGGTGGTGGCGGCCCGGGTACCGGGACTGACGCTCCTGCTCCTGCACGGGTCGCGCAGCCGCGGTCAGGAGTATGCCGGGTCGGACTGGGACCTGGGCTATCGCGGCGACGCCGACCCGGCCACGCTGCTCGACGCGGTCGCGTCGGCGCTGGGTACGGACGCCGTCGACCTCGTCGACCTCGACCGGGCCACCGCGCTGCTCCGGTACGAGGCAGCCCGCGACGGCGTCGCCCTGTACACGTCCGGCGACGCGTATCGCGACTTCGTGCTGGAGGCCACCCGCTTCTGGTGCGACGCCGGTCCCGTGATCCGGCGTGCTCAGCAGGACGTCCTCGCGGGGCTCGGGCGGTGAGCGGGGCGATCCGGCCGGAACTGCTCGCCGAGCGCGCGGCGACGGTCCGCCGGCACCTCGACCGTGTGCGGGACCGGCTGCCGTCGGACCCGGACGGGCTGGCCCCGATGACCGACGCGACCGACGCCGTCGTCCTGCACCTGTGGCAGGCCATCCAGGTCGTCATCGACATGGCGGTGTCGGCCTGCGTCACATCGGGGCTCGGCTCGCCGCCCACCTACGGTGACGCGTTCCGCCTGCTCGGGAGGCACGGCGTCGTCGAGACCGGACTGGCGGACCGGCTGGCCAGGGTGGCCGCGTTCCGCAACCTACTGGTCCACGCCTACGGCGAGCTCGACCTGCGCCGGGTCCACACCATCGCTTCGCAGGGCCCTGCCGACCTGCTCGCGTTCCTGGCGGCGCTGCGCGACGCGTGAACTCCGGTCACGACCGGGTCAGGTGCCAGAGGATCACGTCGTGGGCGTGGCGGGCCTTGTCGTCGCCGCGGAAGGCCACCTCGTGCACGGCCGCCCCGACGGTGATCGCGATCTGGCTGGAGCTCGCGAACCGGCCCAGCAGGTTCCGGTCGGCGACGAACGACACCGAGGAGATCCGGCCGTAGGGGATCGAGGTGATCGCGGTGCGCTTGCCGACGAAGGAGTTGTCCTGCAGGACCGCCCGCAGGTCGGTGAGTCCGAGGAAGCCGGTGCCGGCACCGATCGCGTCGTAGACGGCGATGATCCGCTCGCCCTCCAGCAGGCCGGCGGCGACCTTGTCGAGCTGGTCGCGCTTGTCGAAGACGGGTTCGCTCATGGCTCCGATACTGCCCGGCGGGCGAGCAGTGTCCGCACTGTCCAGACCAGCGCGGAGACGGCGAACAGCACGACGGTCAGCCACACCCACCGCATCCGGTAGGGCTCCTGGTCCAGCCCGGTCGCGTTCAGCGTGCTCAGCGCGCCCTGCCGGATGATCCCGGGCAGGAACATCAGCAGCGCGAGCCCGGCGCCGAGCACCGGGATCCGCACGTGGTTGACCAGCGGCACCCGGGTGCGGGGCAGCGCGAGCAGCAGCAGCCGGTCCCCGGCGGCGTAGAGCGGGAACAGCACGAGGTCGTGCAGCAGGACCGCGCCGGCGAACCACCAGGCCATCGTGACCAGGTCCGGGGACCCGCCGACGATCGCGTACACCGCCCACCCGGCGAGCGCGAAGCAGCCGAGGGCGGCGAGCAGGCGGCTACCGAGGAGCAGCACGGGAGAACCCGATCGTCGCGACCCACTTGGTGTTGTGCACCCCGGGGAGCGCCGGGACGATCAGCCGCGCCGGGTACCCGTGGTCGGGTGACAGCTCGGCGCCGTTGACCCGCAGCGCGAGCAGCGAGTCCGGCGACAGCGTCTGGCCGCGGTTGAGCAGCGAGCGGGCGAACGGACTCCCCACCTCGACCGACCGCACCTCCGCGGTCTCCGGGTCGGTCACGCCCGCGGCGCGGGCCAGGTCGGTCAGCCGCACCCCCGTCCACACCTGCGAGGTCGACCAGCCCTCGACGCAGGCGATCGGCAGCTCCGCGGTGTGCTGCGGCAGCGCGGCCAGCGCCGCCCGGTCGAGCACCACCGGTGCCGTGCCGCCGGTCAGGGTCAGCGTCCAGGCGCTCCCGACCGCGGCCGGGGCGATGCCGGACGCGACGAACGTGCGGTTGACCGGGAAGTCGTTCGGGCCGCCCCGCTCGGTGCTGTCGGGCGCCGTCGTCCGGCCGCGGGGCAGCAGCAGCGCCGTCGACCGGAGCCGGTCGGTGAACTGGCCGACGGTCAGTGCCGCGACGAAGAGCATCCCGCCGCCGACCAGGGCGAGCGCGCCGCGCCGCGACATCGTCGGGGGGTCCGGGTCGGGCGCGACCAGCGGGTGTGCCGGCTCGGGCCGGGTGGCGGCGAGCGGCGTGGCCAGCTCGGTGCGCAGCGATCGGCCCCGCAGCGACCGGACCATCGTCGGGAGCTTCGTGACCACGTGCAGCGCGAACGAGGCCAGGAACACCCAGGCCGCGGCGTAGTGGCCGTCGTAGAACGAGAAGCCGAAGACGTAGTCGTACTGGACGTTCAGCAGGCCGGTGACGATCAGGAACAGGATCGAGCCGACCAGCAGCACCAGCGACAGCCGTTCCAGGAGCGTCACCGGGTTGCGTTCGGGTGCGGTGAACAGCTTCGGGATGACCGACCACAGCTTCGCCAGGACCAGCGGCACCAGCACGATCCCGAGCCCGACGTGCAGGCCCTCGGTGAGCCGGAACAGCGAGGCCGGTGACGCGGGCCAGTCCCACCACGGCAGCTGCAGTCCGCCGACGGCGTCGGCGGCCGGGATGGCCTGTTCCCGGCCGTAGGCGAGCCGGTCTAGCAGCCCGGTGAACGCCACGACGGGGAGCCCGACCAGCAGTGGCAGCGCGAACATCGAGGTCAGCCAGGGGCCCCGGATCGGGCTGCGCCACCGCACCACGCGCCTCACGGCCCGGTCAGCTCCAGGAACACCCGGGCGCCGAGGTGCACGTCGGTCACCCGCAGACCGGCCCGCCCGGCCGTCACGGCGAGGGGCACCGCGCCCTGCGCGGCCCACGGGATCGGCTCGCCCGCACCGCTGCCGCACAGCACCCGGGCGGTACCGCGCCACGCGTGTTCGGGGCGCGGGTCGGCCTCCACCAGCACCGTCCCGCCGTGGGCGAGCAGCCGCGCGGCGCGGGTGAGCAGGGCGACCGGGTCGCCGCCGATGCCGATGTTGCCGTCGGCGAGCAGCACGTGGGACCAGCTGCCCTCGCCGGGCAGCGGGCCGAACAGGTCGGCCTGGACCATCGCGACGCTGCGGCGGCGGCACAGGACCCGGGAGACGGCGGAACCGTCGACGCCGAGGGCGGCGATCCCGCGCGCGGCGAGCGCGACGAGCAGCCGGCCGGGCCCGCAGCCGAGGTCGAGTGTGGGGCCCGCGCAGTGGCGCAGCAGCCAGTCGTCGCAGCCACCGGCGGCGTCGGCCCAGCGGCCGACGTCCAGCGCGATCTCGGTGCCGTCGTCGCAGAGCAGGCGGGAGGGGGCGCCGGACAACGGCATGTCGAAGCCCTCGGCGGTCACGGTCACACCGACACCTCCGGACATCGCAGCCTGAGCTCGGCGACGGCGCGGGCGAAGCGGCTCCCCGGGACCTGCGCGGCGACGGCGACGGCCTCCGCCCCCGTGTCGACGTCGGTCAGCGGCTCGGTGAGGGCCACCCGCAGGCCGGCGGCCCGCAGCGCGTCCAGCGTCCGGTCGCCGGTCTCGGCGGTCGACATCGGCACGCCGTGCAGCGCCGCGGCGGCGAGCGGGTCGCGCAGGCCCAGCACCCACCAGCCGCCGTCGGTCGCGGGGCCGAGGACGGCGTCCACACCCGGTTCGGCGAGCCGGTCCGCACAGTGGGACAGCAGCTCGGCCGTGGCCTGCGGGGTGTCCATCCCGACCTGCAGGGTGGGGCGGCCCGGGTGCAGCGCGGCGGCGTCGGCGTGCGCGGCGGCGATCCGCGCGGCGAGCCCCTCCCCGCGCTGCGTGACGACGGCGAGCCCGTCCAGCGCGGCGGCCAGATCGGCCGCGCCGACGGCGGCGGCCCGGTCCCCGGTCAGCGCGACGACGGTGTCCCCGGCCACCCCGGCGGCGGCGTCGAGGGTGTCGAGCAGCGCCGCCGAGGCGATCGCCGCGGCGAGCTCGGGCGTCGCGGGCGGGCACAGCCTCGTCTTGACCCGGCCCGGCTCGGGTGCCTTCGCGAGGACGACGGTGGTGACGGGGCCGGTCATCGCAGCAGCCGGATCATGTCGCGCCCGGCCCGGACGGTGCCCTTGACCGAGCCGGAGACCTTGGACCGCCCGCCGGCACGCCGGGAGTAGGCGACCGGGATCTCGTCGAACCGCCAGCCCGCCCGGCCCGCCCGCAGCAGCAGCTCCAGCGGGTAGCCGAACGCCCGGTCCTCGATCCGCAGGTCCAGCAGCGCCTGCCGGCGTGCGACCCGGATCGGGGCGATGTCGTGCACCGGGACCCCTCGGGTCCGCAGCATCCCGGCGATCACCGCGTTCGCCGCGCGGGCGTGCCAGGGCCACACACCGACCGTGTCGGGGACCCGCCGTCCGACGGCGATGTCGGCGCGGCCGGACGCGACGGTCTCGGCCATGCCGGGCAGCACGTCGGCGTCGAGGGAGCCGTCGCCGTCGAGGAAGGCCACGAGCTCACCGCTGGCCGCCTCCAGCCCGGCGTGCACGGCCGCGCCGTAGCCGCGACGCGGTTCGACGACCACCCGCGCCCCGTGCCCGCGCGCGACGGCCGCGGTGTCGTCGGTCGACCCGTTGTCGACGACGATCACCGGCCAGTCGTCGGGCATCCGCTTCAGGACATACGGCAGCGCCTCCGCCTCGTCGAGGCACGGCAGGACGATCTCCGGGTGCACGTCGCGATCTTCACCTCTCCGCCGGTCCACCGCCCGCCGAATGCGGGAGGGTCCCGCAGGAGGTTCGAACGGCGCCCCTCAGCGGTTCGTGGTGATCGGTGAACGGAGCGGGTCGGTCGCGAACGCCGTCACCCCGTCGGCGAAGGTGGTCCGGGCGCGGAAGCCCAGCCGGGCCGCCGCGTAGGCCGGATCGGCGACGACGTGGCGCACGTCGCCGGGCCGGGCGCCGCCGATGATCTCGGGCTCGGGGCCGTCCATCGCGCGGGCCAGCTCGGCGGCGAGGTCGCCGATGGTGTGCGGCTCGCCGGAGCAGACGTTCGCGGCGCCGAAGCCGGTCGGCTCCGGGTCGGCGACGAGTGCGGCGGCGTTGGCGGCCGCGACGTCGGTGACGTGCACGAAGTCCCGGCGCTGCCGGCCGTCCTCCATCACCCGCGGCGCCTCACCGCGCTCCAGCGCGGACCGGAAGATCGACGCGACGCCCGCGTACGGGGTGTCGCGGGGCATCCGCGGGCCGTAGACGTTGTGGTAGCGCAGCGACCACACCGTCCCGCCGGTCTGGCGGGCCCAGGCGCTCGCGAGGTGCTCCTGGGCGAGCTTGGTGGCGGCGTAGGTGCTGCGCGGGTCGACCGGCGCGGACTCCGGGACGAGGCCGGACTCGAGGTCCTTGCCGCACTCCGGGCAGCGGGGCTCGTAGCGTCCGGCGTCGATGTCGTCGAGCGCACGCGGCCCGGGCCGGACGACGCCGTGGTCGGGGCAGTCGTAGCGGCCCTCCCCGTAGACGACCATCGACCCGGCCAGCACGAGCCGGTCCACCTTCGCGGCGTGCATCTGCGCCAGCAGCACCGCGGTGCCGAGGTCGTTGTGGGAGGCGTAGTCGGGGGCGTCGGCGGGGGAGACACCGTGCCCGACCATGGCGGCCTGGTGGCAGACCGCGTCCACCCCCGGCAGGAGCCGGGACAGGGTGTCGGCGTCGCGCACGTCGCCGCGGACCAGCTCGTGGTCCAGCTCCGGGGCCTCGCCGCCGTGCGCCTGCGGCAGCAGTGCGTCGAACAGGACGACCTCGTGGCCGTCCGCGACGAAGCGGTCGGCGACGTGGGACCCGATGAATCCGGCACCGCCGGTGACGAGGACGCGCATGCCCGCAGACGCTAGGGCGTACCGGTCCCGCCCGCCCACCGCCCGTCCCCGTCCGCGGCGCCGGCCGGGTCGTCGCGTGGTCCGGCCCCGGAGCCGCGGCTCCCGTCCCAGGTCTCGGCCGCGGCCAGCGCCAGGCCGAACAGGCCCGCCCGGGCCTCGCGGGCACTGGTCCAGCCGCGGTGCTCCCACTCCGGCCCGGCGAGCGAGTCCGCGGCGAGGAACACCTGGCCGTAGCCGACCCCGATCCGGCGCGCGGCCGCGACCAGCGCGGACGCCTCCATGTCGACCACCGCGCAGCCCTCGTCGCGGCGCCGCGCGACCCGCGCCGGGGTCTCCCGGAACACGGCGTCGGTGGTCCAGCACCGCCCGACGACGTGCGGCACCCCGGCGCCGTCGAGCACCCGGACCACCGCGTCGACACCGTCCGGGTCGGCGTCGATCGTCCGCGACGGCGGCTGGTAGTGGAACGAGGTGCCCTCGTCGCGCAGCGCGCTGCCCAGGACGACGGCGTGCCCCAGCGTCAGCTCGTGCCGCAGCGCCCCGGCCCCGCCGACCCCGACGACGGTGCGGACGCCCAGCGCCGCGAGGTGCTCCAGGAACATCACCGCCAGCGGCGCGCCGACGCCGGGGTGCAGTACCGCGACCGGTGTCCCGCCGGGCCCGGTCGTACGCCACACCGGGCTGCGGCCGAGCTCGCTGCGCAGCACGGTCACCGTCTCGGAGCGGGTCCCGACGTCCTCGACGACCTCGGGGAACCAGCACAGCACCGCCGCGGCCGGCATGTCCGGGCGGAGCGGGGTGATCGCCGACGCCCGGATCACGCCCTCGGCGTCCAGGTCGTCCTCGTGCAGGGGGAGGTCCATCGTCGACGATCATCCCCCGCGCACCCGGTCGGGTGGAACACCGCAGGTGGGCGGGGTGACCCTCTCGCCCGGCGTCCCGGTGACGACGGCGCGCAGTATCGTCGGCCGCGGATGCCCAGGATCCGGGCCGATCGGAGGGTGGCACAGGCATGGCCGGAGACTTCCGCGGCCCGCCCCCCGCGGGCGGGCGTCCGCCGCAGGGCGAGCCGCCGCGCGGCGGCCGTCCCGCGCGGCCCGGCAGCCCCGGCTGGACGAACCAGCCCCGCAACCCGCTGCCCGGACACGGGGGCCGTCCGCTCCCGCCGCCGTCCCCGCCGCAGCAGCCGCCCGGGGCCCCGCCGTCGCGCGGGGGCCGCGGACCGCTGCGCAAGCCGCCGCCCGGCCGGGCCGCCGGGGCGCCGCCACCGACCCGGGCCGCCGCGCCGCCCCGTGGTCCGGTCATGCCGCGCCCTTCCGGTTCCGGAGCCGGGGGAGCGGGGGCCGGGGTGCATCCCGCGTCGCAGGCCCCCCGCGACGGCCGGGTCACCCGCGGCCCGTCGATGCCGGACTGGCGCCGCGTCCGTCGTGCCACCCGCGGGCGCTGGAAGGCCGTGCTGATCCTGCTGCTGGTCGCGTTCGTCGGGTTCGGCGTCTACCTCGACCAGAACATGACCCGGGTGCAGGCGCTGCCCGCGGACTCCCAGGCGTCGTCGTCGGGGACGAACTACCTGATCGTGGGATCGGACAGCCGCGAGGGACTCTCCGCCGAGGACGAGGAACGCCTCGCCACCGGTGACGCGGCGGGCCAGCGCACCGACACGATCATGCTGCTGCACACGGGCAGCTCCGGCAGCGTGCTCGTCTCCATCCCGCGCGACTCGTACCTCCCGATCCCCGGGAGGGGCAGCAACAAGGTCAACGCGGCGTTCGCGTTCGGCGGCCCGGAGCTGCTCGTCGAGACCGTCGAGGCCGCGACCGGCCTGCGTATCGACCACTACGTCGAAGTCGGCTTCGGCGGGTTCGTCGGCGCGGTCGACGCGGTCGGCGGGGTGGACATGTGCGTCCCCGGCGCCATCGACGACCCGAAGGCGGGCCTCGACATCCAGGCGGGCTGTCAGGAGCTGGACGGGACGACCGCGCTCGGCTACGTCCGCACCCGCGCGACGCCCGGCTCGGACTTCGACCGCGTCCAGCGTCAGCGCGAGTTCCTCTCCGCGCTGCTGGGCAGGGCCACCAGCCCGCTCACGCTGATCAACCCGTTCCGGATGGTCCCGCTGGCGTCCGCGGTGACCGGCACGATCACCGTCGACGACTCCGACCACATCTGGAACCTCGCCGGCCTGGCCTGGGGGATGAAGGGCGTCTCCGGCGGCGACGGCGTGCAGACGACCGTCCCGATCGGGGGCAGCGCGGGCGGGTCGAACCTGCGCTGGGACCGCACCCGGGCCCAGGCGCTGTTCGGCGCCCTGCAGAACGACCAGGCGCCGCCGGAGTCCAGCTTCGGCCCCTGAGGGCGCCGGTCAGGCGGTCTTCTTCGTCGACCGCCGACGTGTGGTGGCCGGCTTCGCGGGCTTCGCGTCGTCGGTGCCGGTCCCGGCGTCCTTCTCCTCGGTCTTCTTCGTCCGGGAGGACGACCGCCGGGCCGGGGTCTTCTTCTCCGCCGACCCGGACCCCGAACCGGACCCCGACCCGGAGTCCGACTTCGTCGACCGGGCCGCGTCCACACTGGCCTGCAGCGCCGACAGCAGGTCGCTCATCGAGTCCCCGCCGTCGTCGGCGGCCTCCGCGGCGGGCGCCGGGCGGGCGTTGCCGTCGGAGCGCTTCGCCTCGATGAGGTCGGCCATCGCGTCGCGGTACTCGTCGTGGAACTCCGACGGGTCGAAGTCCGCGCCCATGCTCTCGACCAGCGACGACGCCATCTTCAGTTCCTGCGGCTTGAGGTCGACCTCGTTGTCGAGGATGTCGAAGTCCGGCTCGCGGATCTCGTCCTGCCAGATGAGGGTCTGGAGCACGATCGCCTTGCCGCGCACCCGCAGCAGCGCGAGGGTCTCGCGCTGGCGCAGCGCCACCTTCACCACGGCGGTGCGGTCGGTCTCCTCGAGTGCCTCGCGCAGCAGCGCGTAGGGCTTGGCCGCCTTGGTCTCCGGCTCGAGGTAGTAGCTCTTGTCGAACAGCATCGGGTCGATCTGGTCGTTCGGCACGAACTCGATGACGTCGATCTCGTGCCCCGTCCGCACGGGCAGCGACGCGAGGTCGGAGTCGTCGAGGGTGATCAGCTCGCCGTCGGGGGTCTCGAAGCCCTTCACGATGTCGGCGTAGGTGACCTCCTCGCCGCACACCTCGCAGGTCCGCTTGTAGCGGATGCGGCCGCCGTCCTCACCGTGCACCTGGTGGAACCGGACGTCGTGGTTGGACGTCGCCGAATAGACCTTGATCGGCACGCTGACCAGCCCGAAGGACACGGCCCCGCTCCAGATCGCGCGCATGCGGTTCCCCCTCGCGTGCCGTCCGAAGTGACAGCATGACGGTGTGCAGCCCATGCTCGCCACCCCCGGACCCCTGCCGACCGGGGCCGGCTGGTCGTTCGAGGTCAAGTGGGACGGCATGCGCGTGCTGGCCGAGGTCACCGACGGCGGTGGCGGACCGGCACTGCGCCTGCGTACCCGTTCCGGCCGCGATGTCACCGCGAACTTCCCCGAACTCGCCGGTCTGGTGGACCTGGCCCCCGACGTGCTCCTCGACGGCGAGGTGGTGCTGCTCGACGGTGGTGTCCCCAGCTTCGCCGCGCTCGCCCACCGGATCCACGGCCCCGCGGGCGGCCGCCCGGTCACGTTCATGGTGTTCGACGTGCTGCGCCTGTACGGGGTGCCGCTGCTCGACCGCCCGCTGGCCGAGCGCCGGGCCACCCTGGAACGGCTCGACCTGTCCGCGACCCCGCACGTCGAGACCTCGCCGCTCTACCCGGACGGGGCCGCGCTGCTGGAGGTGACGGCGTCGCGGGGGCTGGAGGGCGTCGTCGCCAAGCGGGCGGACTCGCGGTACCGGCCGGGCCGGCGCAGCCCGGACTGGGTGAAGGTCGCCCACCGGCACTCGCAGTCCTGTGTGGTGGGCGGCTGGAGACCCGAGAGGTCCGGTGGTGCGGGGCGGATCGGGGCGCTGCTGCTCGGTGTCCCCGGGCCGGACGGGCTGGAGTTCGCCGGCCGGGTCGGGTCCGGGCTGGCCGGGACGGCGGTGCAGGAGCTGCTCGCCGCCCGGCTGACCGGGGCACCGGAGTCGCCGTTCGCGCGGGTCCTGCCCCGGGTCGACGCCGCGGGCGCACGCTGGTGCTCCCCGACGGTCGTCGCCGAGGTCGCCCACCTCGGGTGGACGGCGGCCGGCCGGCTGCGGCAGCCGGTCTTCCGCGGGATCCGCGACGACGTCGACGCCGCCGACGTCCGCCGGGAGCCCCGCTGAGGACGGCTGATCATCACCCGTTCGCGTGGTCCGCGCGGCGATGTGGTTCGGTGTGCCCGACATCGACGACCCGGAGGTGACGCGCGTGGCGGTCATGCTGACCTGGCGGTCCGACCCCGAGACCGACGGCGCCGCGGGCATGGAGTCGGCGCGCATCACGACCAACGGCGGCGGGTTCCGTGCCGTCGGCCGGATCATCCGCGGCGGGGAGGGCGGGGTGCTCACCGCGTCCTACCGGCTCGTCGTCGCCGGCGACGGGACGCTGTCGCGGCTCGCCGTCGACGTCGCCACCGCCGAGGGGGAGCAGCAGCTCACGCTGTCGCGCAGCACCGACGGCGTCTGGCTGGTCGACGACGGCTCCGGCGGCAGCCGGGGTCACTTCGGCGGCGCCCGCGACGTCGACCTCGCCTTCAGCCCGGTGTTCAACGCGCTCCCGGTCCGGCGCCTCGCCCTGCACCGTGAGCCCGCCGAGCACGTGCTGCCGATGGTGTTCGTCGACCTCCCGACACTGACCGTGGAGAACACCGAGCAGACCTACCGCACCGTGACGGCCGGGTCGCCCGGCACGCCCGCGGTCGTCGGCTTCGCCGCGGGTTCGTTCGCCGCCGACATGACCGTCGACGACGACGGCTTCGTCCTCGACTACCCGGGCATCGCGTCCCGGGTGACTCTCTAGCGCTTCACCGGCTCGACGACGTCGCCGCGGCGGCCGAGCTCGCGCAGCTCGGCGAACACGTCCGGTGCGCCGAGGTCGACCGGCACCTCCAGCGGCTCGCGGGTCGAGGCCCACCGCATCCGCGCCTCGTGCCCGGAGCGCACGGTCGCGGCCAGCCCACCGGTGGAGGCCAGCGCCCCGCGCATCGCGCCGAGCCTGCCCAGCGCGTCGTCGACGGCGGCAAGCAGCGCGCCCCGGTTGCCCTCGCACATCGCCAGGACCAGCTCGGGCCGGGTCCCGGCCACCCGGGTGCCGTCGGCGAACGAGCTCGCGGACAGGGCGAGGGCGAGGTCGTCGCCCTGCTCACCGGCGCCGACGGAGGCGAGCACCGCGGCGAACAGGTGCGGCAGGTGCGAGATCCGGGCGACGGCGACGTCGTGCTCGTCGACGGCCGCGGGCACCACCCGGGACCCGCAGTCCCAGGCCAGCTCGGCGACGTCGCGCCACACCTCGACGTCGAGGCCGTCGTCGGCGGCGGCCACCCAGGCGGCGCCGGCGAACAGGTCCGCGGACCCGGCGGGCCAGCCGGACTCGGCGGTGCCGGCCATCGGGTGCCCGCCGACGAACCGGGTGCGCGGTGCGAACTGGGCGACCGCGTCGGCGACCGGCACCTTCACGCTCACCGCGTCGGTGAGCCGGCAGGTGGGGGCGACCGCGTCGACGCGGCGCAGCACCGCCTCCAGCGCGGTCAGCGGGACGCACACGACGACCAGCGCGTCGGCCTCGGCGGCCCGGGCCAGCGCGGCGTCGATGTCGGTGGTGACGTCGAACCCGTCGGCGACGGCGGCAGCCGCGGTGGGCTCGGACGCGGCGGTGCCCCACACCTCACGCCCGGCGCGGGCCGCGGCCCGCATCAGCGACCCGCCGATCAGTCCGGTCCCCAGCACGCACACCGCTCGCATGCGTCACGAGGGTAGAGACCGCGGTTCCCGGCCCCGCGCGGACTCCGCTCGTCGCACCGCCCGACCCGGTGATCACCGGTTGTGGAGCGCAGAGGCACGGACAGCGCACTCCGGACTCCACAACCGGTGATCATGGGCCGGCGAGCAGCGCGGCCCCGCGCGGGGAGAGCCGGTAGCCGACCTCCAGGCTCTCGGTCAGGCCCAGCTCCTTGAGCGCGCGGACGTCGCGCTTGAACGCCGGGGTGTCCCGCCCGGCCCGCTCCGCGAGCTCGGCGGCCCGTACGCCGGGCAGCTCGGCGACCAGCCGCAGCGTCGGCCGGGTCCAGGGCCCCCGGCGCGACCGGCGGTCCATCCGGTCCAGGGCCGCGACGACGTCGTCGAGGTCCCCGGTCGCGTCCCGCAGCGACTCCCGCGGGTCGGCCCCGGCGAAGCGCAGCCCGATGCGGAACACCGGGTCGGACCGCGTTCCGCGGAACGCGCGGCGCATCCGGTCGGCGGAGGGCTCGCCCGCGGCGCGGGCGTCGTCGTCGGTGATGCGGTCCGGGTCCACCTCGTCGACGGCGACGACCTCGACCACCCCGGCGGCGGTGCGCAGCGTCGAGCCCACGGCCACCCGCGACCGCGCCCAGCGGCGGTACACGCGGTCGACCTCGCCCGCGGCGACCCCGCGCGCCACCGCCACCGGGAGAATCACCGCAACGCCCTCTCCAACGCCCGCGCCAGCCCCAGCAGCACGTCCTCCCCGACGGTGATCCCCACCAGCTGCACCCCCGCGGGCAGCCCCGGCACCGGGACCGGCAGCGCGACGACGGGCCGGTCGAGCAGGTTGAACGGCGAGGTCAGCTGCAGCATCGACGGCAGCACCGGCACCCCGTCGTGCTCGGTCGCGCCGATCGGCGTGGCCCGCAGCCGGGTGGTGGGGCAGAGCAGCACGTCGCAGGAGGCCCCGAGCCGGTCGAGCAGGGCGCGCCCGACCCGGCGGCGCTCGCGCCGGGCGTCGACGTACAGGTGCGCCGGCGCCTCCGCGTGCGGGGCGAGCCGGGCGGCCGTCGCGGGCTGGTACTCGTCGCGGCGCTCGGCGAACCAGCGCCGGTGGGTCGCATAGGCCTCCGCGCCGGTGATCACCGGGTAGGTGGCGGCGAGCTCGGCCACGCCGGGGGTGTCCTGGGCGGCGACGGGTGCGCCGAGCGCGGTGAGCGCGTCCGCCGCGGCCCGGACGGCGTCGGCGATCACCGGGTCGTGCGGGCGCCACCAGTCGTCGTCGGCGACGCCGATCCGGGGCAGCACCGCCGCGGCCGACGCGCCGGGCTCCCCGAGCGCGGTGCGGGCGACGGCGAGCGAGGCGGCGTCGGCGGCCAGCAGCCCGACCGTGTCGAACGACTCGGCGAGCGGGAACACCCGCTCGCCCGGGATGGCCCCGCGCCGCGGCTTCAGCCCGGCGACGCCGCACAGCGCGGCCGGGGTGCGCACGCTCGCCCCGGTGTCGGTCCCGACGGCCAGCGCGAGGTGCCCGGCGGCGACGGCCGCGGCGGACCCGGACGACGAGCCGCCCGTGATCCGGGCCGGGTCGTGCGGGTTGCGGGCCGCGCCGGTGGCGGCGACGTCGCCGGTGGGGCCGTAGGCGAACTCGTGGGTGTGGAGCTTCGCGACGACCACGGCCCCGCGGCCCGCAGCATCGTCACCACCGGTGCGTCGGCGGTCGCGGGGGCGGCGTCGGCCAGCAGCCGCGAGCCGCACCGGGTCGGCAGCCCGGTGACGTCGACCAGGTCCTTGATCCCGACGGCGACGCCGTGCAGCGGGCCCAGCCGTCGTCCCGCGGCGGACAGCGCGGTCAGCTCGGCGGCGCGCTCGCGGGCGCGGTCGGCGTCGAGGGCGACCACGCAGTTCGTGGTGTCGGACCCGAGCCGGGACAGCACGTCGTCGACGTGCTCGGAGGGGGAGAGCTCCCCGGAGTCGAGGGCCCGCAACAGATCGGGGAGCGGCAGCACGCGCTCAGCGTGCCGTCGCTCCCCGACTCCGACAACCGGTGGTCAGCGCGCGGCGTGCATCGTCGCCGCGATCTCGCGCGCCTCGTCCACCGACCCCGCCGACGGCTGCGAGTCCCGCAGCGGCCGGTTCGCCGTCTCGGGGAGGAACAGCAGCGTCACGACGCCGATGACCCCCGCCGCGATCAGGTAGTAGCCGGGCCACAGCAGGTCGCCCGTGGACAGGACGAGCGCCGACATCACCAGCGACACGGTCCCGGCGAACGCCGACACGAAGATGTTGAACGCGATCGACAGTCCGCCGTAGCGGATCTGTGTCGGGAACAGCGCCGGCAGCGTCGACGGTCCGGTGGCCGAGAAGCAGATCAGCAGCAGCCCCATGACCAGCAGGCCGAGGAACACCGCGGGCACCGACCCGTTCTGCATCAGAAGGATCATCGGGATGCCGAGCACGATCAGCCCGCCCGCGCCGACCCACATGATCGGCTTGCGCCCGGTGCGGTCGGAGAGCCACCCGAGCAGCGGGATGATGAACACCGCCAGCCACAGCACCGCGATCTGCAGCCACGACGACGTCGTGGAGTCGATCGAGGTGCCGCCGTGCTGGTCGACCGTGGTCTCCAGGTAGGTCGGCATGTAGCTGGTCAGCATGTAGTTCGTGACGTTCCAGGCGACGACGACGCCACCGACCATGACGAAGGTCGGCAGGTACTTCGTGAAGATCAGCTTGAGGCCGTCCTTCACCTGGGTGCCCTCGCGCTCCTCGGACTCCGAGAGCAGGGTCTGGAAGGCCGGGGTCTCCTCCAGCTTGACCCGCAGGTACACCCCGACGATGCCCAGCGGCAGCGCGACGAAGAACGGGATCCGCCAGCCCCAGCTCGACATGGACTCGGCGCTGAGGACCAGCGGCAGCACCGAGGCGATGGTGGCGCCGAGTGCGTAGCCGACGAACGTGCCGAGCTCCAGGAAGCTGCCGAAGTACCCGCGACGACGGTCGGGGGCGTACTCGGCGATGAAGGTCATGGCGCCGGCGTACTCACCGCCGGTGGAGAAGCCCTGCAGGACGCGGGCGGCGACGAGCAGGATCGGCGCGGCCAGCCCGATCGAGGCGTACGACGGGATGAGCCCGATCAGGAACGTGCCCAGCGCCATCAGGATGACCGTGATCGACAGGACCTTGGTGCGGCCGATGCGGTCGCCCAGCGGACCGAAGAACAGCCCGCCCAGCGGACGGAAGAAGAACGCGATCGCGAACGTCGCGAACACCGCCACCTGGGACAGCGGCCCGGGTGGGAAGAATTCGGCCTCGATGGTCGTGGCCAGATAGCCGTAGACACCGAAGTCGAACCATTCGGTGATATTGCCGACCGCGGCCGCCGCAACAGCGCGCCGCATGGTCGCGGGATCGGTGACGGTGACGCCGTCGACCGTCCCCTCTGCTGTGTCGTCCACGCGTTCCCCCTGGCGACAGTGCACGCCACGGATGAAGCTTTCGTCGGGAAATTGTCAATCCGTGTCGTTCTGTCCGTTTCGTCAAACAGTTCTCCCCGACGTTAACGAGACGTCGCCCCCGGTGCCGGATGAGGCACCGATGTGTCTGTGAGCGGAGTCATTCGATTCGGTGGTTCCGCAGGCGGGACAGCGCTTTTCCGACGTGGGACCGTGGTCGGCGGGCGCAGGTGGCGCCCGTGGGACTCGCAAGCGTCGCGACTCCGCCCGGGTCATCCGGACCCGGTCACCGGACCCGGCGCGTGCCCGTGTGAGGAGGAGCCGTCATGGCTGTGTCGAACGCCGTCTTCCTGTCGATCATCGCGAGCACGGGGGTGGGCCTGGCGGTCACCTCCGCGCTGGCCGCCTACGCCCAGCGCACCTGGAAGGGCTACGGCCGCGTGGCCCCGGCCGAGCAGGTCGAGGAGACCGTCTGAGCGTCCGCGTGCACGGCGCCGCGTCCCCGTCCGGGGGTGCGGCGCCGTCGCGCGTTCAGCCCGTCGCGGCCAGGGCGAGTCCCGCGTACACGGCGACCCCCGCCGGGAACGCGGCCTCGTCGAACACCACCCGGTTCGAGTGGTTCGGCGGGGCGAGGGCCGGGTCGACCGACGGCGGCCGCGCCCCCAGGAACGCCAGCGAGCCCGGCACCCGGTCCAGCACGTAGGAGAAGTCCTCCGACCCCATCAGCGGGTCCGGCATCGCCACGCAGGCGCCGCGGCCGAGCACCTTCTCCGCGACGCGCACCAGCCCGGCGGTCGCGCGGTCGTCGTTGCGGGTGACGGGGTAGCCCGGGACGATCTCGGCCTCGGCCGTGCAGCCGTAGGCCAGCGCGGTGTGCCGGCAGTGCTCGGTGACCGCCCGGTGCAGCAGCGTGCGCACCGGCTGCGACAACGTCCGCAGTGTCCCGGTCAGCTCCGCGGTCTCCGGGATGACGTTGTCGGTGGTGCCCGCCTCGATCCGGGACACCGTGAGGACCGCGGACTCCTGCGGCCCGACCCGGCGGGTCAGCAGGGTCTGCAGGCCGCCGACCATCGCCGCGGCGGCCGGGACCGGGTCGCAGGCGTCCTGCGGGGCCGAGGCGTGCCCGCCGCGGCCGGTCACCCGGACCCGCAGCACGTCCGCGGCCGCCATGATCGGGCCCGGCCGGTGGTGGAGCTGCCCCGTCGGCACCGTCGAGGTGATGTGCAGGGCGTAGGCCAGCTCGGGGTCCTCGTCCAGCACGCCCTCGTCGATCATGTGCCGGGCGCCGTGGAACCCCTCCTCGCCCGGCTGGAACATGAACACCACCCGGCCGGCGATCCGGTCCCGCCGGTCCGCGAGCAGCCGCGCGGCCGAGGCGAGCATGGCGGTGTGGGCGTCGTGCCCGCAGGCGTGCATGACGCCGTCGGTGCCCGAGGCGAAGTCCAGTCCGCTGTCCTCGGGCAGCGGCAGCGCGTCCATGTCGCCCCGCAGGAGCACCGTCGGTCCGGGACGGTCGCCGTCGAGGACGGCGGTCACCGAGGTGCAGGACCCGCCCGTGCGGATCCGCAGCGGCAGCCCGTCGAGGGCCCGCAGGACCGCGTCCCGGGTGCGGGGCAGGTGCAGTCCGAGCTCCGGTGCCCGGTGCAGCTCCCGGCGCAGCGCGACCGTCCGCGGCTGCAGGACGCGGGCGGCCTCGAGCAGGCCGCCGGGGAGTCCCGCGACCGAGGCGGGCGTGATGGGCATGGACCGATCGTCGCTGACCGGAGCCCGTCCGGCGCCCGCGGGCCCGGTGTGACCACGCGTACCTGGTCGTGGCGTGACTCACAGCCCCGGAGCGACGTACCGTTGGTGCGTGGCCACACAGAGCGTCGAGGCAGCCCCGGACACCCGGGGCGCCGCCCTGCCCGGATTCGCGGTCGCCGCGATCCGGGAGGAGGGCCGTTGGCGCTGTGTCCGGCTGGACTCCGAAGCGCTCGTGGACCTCGACGCGGCGATCACCGCGTTGCGCGCGCAGCGCTCCACCGGTGCGGTGCTCGGCCTCCTCGACGTCGACGACGAGTTCTTCGTCCTCCTCCGCCCGTCCGCGGGCGGGGTACGCCTGCTGATCTCCGACGCCGTCGCCGCGCTGGACTACGACATCGCGGCGGACGTGCTCGACCTGCTCCGCGTCGAGCTCCCCCCGGACGACGACGCCCTCGACGACGCCTGGCCGGAGGGCGACCTCGGCATCCTGGCCGACCTCGGCCTGCCCGCCGACGAGCTGGAGATCCTCGTCTCCGACCTCGAGCTGTACCCCGACGAGCAGCTCGACACCATCGCCCGCCGCTGCGGGTTCGCCGCCGCGCTGGACGAGCTCGTCGGCTCCTGAGTTGTTCCGCCCGGCCGATCGGCTCGCGCTGGGCCGTGCCCTCGACGTCGCGCGCGACGCCGAGGCGACCGGGGACGTCCCGATCGGCGCGGTCGTGTTCGCCGCCGACGGCACCGAGCTCGCCGCGGCCTGCAACGCCCGTGAGGCCACCGGTGACCCGACCGCGCACGCCGAGGTGCTCGCCCTGCGCGCCGCCGCGGCCGTCGTGGGGGAGTGGCGGCTGACCGGGACGACCCTCGCCGTCACCGTCGAACCGTGCACGATGTGCGCCGGCGCGATCGGGCTGGCCCGGGTCGAGCGCGTCGTGTTCGGGGCGTGGGAGCCCAAGACCGGTGCCGCGGGCTCGCTGTGGGACGTGCTGCGCGACCGGCGGCTCGCGCACCGGCCCGAGGTCGTCGGCGGGGTCCGCGCAGGTGAGGCGGCCGCCCTGATGCGTGAGTTCTTCGGCCGGACCCCGTGCGCCGACCGCGACTGAGCTTCTTGTAACCTTGTCGGCGGTAGCGTGTCCGAGCGGCCGAAGGAGCGCGCCTCGAAAGCGCGTGAGGTTCACGCCTCCGTGGGTTCAAATCCCACCGCTACCGCTGGTCGGAGGGCCGGATCCCCGAGTCGGGGGTCCGGCCCTCTGTCGTCCGGCCGATGAGTCCACGGCCGCCGGGTGGTCCCCAGGAGCAGCCGACCATCCGCGCGACGCCCGGGAGGACCACCGTGACCGAGGTCTGGAAGCTCGTCCACTCCGAGCGCGCGGCGCTCGTCGCCGACCTGCGGGACGTGTCCGGCGACCGGTGGGACACCCCGTCGCTCTGTCCCGGGTGGACCGTCCACGACGTGCTGGCCCACCTCGTCGACACCGCCCGGACGACCCGGGGCCGGTTCGTCGTCGGCATGCTGCGGGCGCGCATGGACTTCGACCGGCAGAACGAGCACGGGATCGCCCGCGCACGCGGTGCGACGCCGGAGGAGACCCTGCGCCGGTTCGCGGAGTGCGTGCCGATGACCGCCACACCGCCGGCCCCGCTCGCGACCCGGCTGGTCGAGATGGTCGTGCACGGGGAGGACGTCCGTCGACCGCTCGGGATCGTCCGGACCTACGCCCCCGCGGCGGTGGCCCGCGCGCTCGCGCTGCAGGTCCGGACCTCCACCTCGTTCGGGGGTGCCCGCGAGACCGTCGCCGGCCTCCGCCTGTCGGCCACCGACACCGGCCTGGTGGTCGGCAGCGGCCCCGAGGTGCGGGGGACCGCGCTGGCTCTGCTCCTCGCGGTCTCGGGCCGGCCGCCGGGGGACGACGCGCTCACCGGTCCCGGGGCGGAGGCACTCGCGCGGGCGGAGTGAGCGCGTCCCGTCTCCGACCGTGGTCCGACGCCGTGGATCATTCCCGGCTCCGATGTGGCCGACCCCCGTTCGGCGCGACAGTGGGTGCACACCCCGACACGAGGAGCTGGAGATGACCACGATGACCACCACCCCGCACGACCACGCGACCCCGGAGCCCGCCCGCCCCGGCGACCCGGACGCCTACCCCGTCCTCACCGTCCTGATGCTGATGCTCGGCGGCTTCGTGCTGCCCGTCGTCGGCTGGCTCGCCGGTGTCGTGATGCTGTGGACCGGTCGCTCCTGGACGGTCGGGGAGAAGTGGCTCGGCACCCTGGTGTGGCCGGGGATCGTGGCCGTCCCGGCGCTGGTGCTGGTCGCCGGCCTCGTGGCGACGCCGGAGCCGGGTGCCGGGCACTGGGCGATCGTCGTCGCCGGGATCGTCGGTGTCCTGGGTGCGCTGGGCGTCCTGCCCTGGACCTTCGTGAAGCTGCTGCGCGCCGGTCGGCGTACCCACTGAAGTTGGTAGTGACGCTCGCTCGAACAGGTGAACGGAATATCCGGCGCACAACCGCCTGATTCGGACCTGTGAGACACAACGTATCCGCATCTGCGGATACGTTCTCGCCGATCGTCGGCGGTATGCGGATCTCAGCGGGTTCCGTGCGTCACAGCGCCGAGCGCATCACGACCACTGACCTCTCGTTCCGCTCTCCAACGGACTCCGCCGGCCGCTCCCCCCGGGCCACGGAGCGAAGGAGAGGACAACGATGTCTGCCCCGACACGTGCACGCACCGAACGCCGCGATGTCAGCCGTCGCCGATTCCTCGGCTACCTGGTCGCCGCCCCCACCCTCGTCGTCGCGGCGGAGGTCGGCCGCCAGCACCTGTTCGCCCCGCCGGGGGCCTCGGCCGCCGCGATCCCGTCGCCGCCCCAGGTGGCCGACGCCTACGACCTGCTCGACGCCGTCCGCGACTCCTCCCGGCCGACCTCGGCCCTGATCCGGGTGGAGGTGAACCGGGACGGCACGGTGTCGTTCCAGCTCCCGCGGTCGGACAACGGGCAGGGGATCATCACCTCGACCGCGATGATCATCGCCGAGGAGATGGACCTCGACCCGGACCAGGTGACGGTCACCCTGGCCGACTCGCGCCCGGAGCTGGTCTTCAACCAGCTCACCGGCGGCTCCAGCACGACGTTCTCGACCTACACCCCGATCCGGGTCGCCGCGGCGATCGCGAAGGGCCGGCTGCTCGACGCGGCCGCCGCCCTCCTCCAGCAGGACGTGGGCACCCTCACCAGCCGCGCCGGGCTCATCACCGGCGCCGGGGGCAGCGCGATCCCGTTCGGGGAGCTCACCGAGGCCGCGGCCGTCGACGCCACCCGCTCGGTGGAGGTGGTGCTCAAGCCGCGCGAGGAGTTCACGGTCATCGGGACCGACCGGCGCAACGCGCAGGCCCGCGACATCGTCACCGGCCGCAAGCAGTTCATCGCCGACATGAAGATCCCCGACGCGCTGCCGACGGTGATCTGCCGCGGCCCGAACCTGAACTGCGCCCCGGTCTCGGTCGCCAACGCCGACGAGGTGCGCTCCATGCCGGGCGTCACCGACGTCGTCGAGTGCGCCACCGGCGTCGCCGTGCGGGCACACACCTACGGCCAGGCCGTCGACGGTGCGAACGCGCTGCGCGTGCGCTGGGACGCGGGCACCGTCGAGGGCGAGAACGACGAGTCCGTGCTGCAGAAGGTACGGGCGGCCGAGCTGCCGCTGGCGGTCCCGTCGGTGCCGGGGGAGACCGTCGAGGGCGACTTCACCTTCTACTTCCGCAGCAGCTCGGCCCTGGAGACCAACACCGCGATCGCCGACGTCCGGGACGGCCGGTGCGAGATCTGGACCTCGCTGAAGATCCCGATCACCGTGCAGCACGACATCGCCGAGCAGCTCGGGCTGCCGGTCAACGCGGTCACCATCCACATCGTCCCGGGCGGCGGCTCGTTCGGCCGTCGCCTCTTCGGCGACGCGGCCAAGGAGGCCGCCGAGATCTCCCAGAAGCTCGGCAAGCCGGTCAAGCTGATCTGGTCGCGCGCCGACGACTCCCGCCAGGGCCGGGTGCACCCGATGGCGACCTCCCGGATCCGGGCGGTCGTCGCCGGCGAGTCCGTCGTCAGCTTCGAGCAGCGGCACACCGGTGTCAGCTGCGACTTCGGGCACGGCTTCGGTGACGCCGTCACCGCGGCCGCCGCGAAGGCGCCGCTGGGCCAGGTCTCGGTCGCGGAGGCGATCTGGGAGCTGACCCAGGCCACGCCCTACGACTTCGGCGCCCAGACCCGGGTGCTCAACGAGGTCGACATGCGGTTCAACACCGGCTCGATGCGCAACGTGTACTCGCCCGACGTCTGCACCGCGCGCGACCTGATCGTCGACCGCATCGCGGAGAAGATGGGCAAGGACTCCTACGAGTTCCGCCGCGAGTTCCTCCGCAACGACGCGATGCGCGCCGTGCTCGACAAGGTCGCCGAGGAGGGCGACTGGGGCCGGTCGATGCCCGACGGCACGGCGCAGGGGATCGGGTTCCACGTCGAGTACAAGGGCTTCGCCGCCTGCCTGGTCGAGATCGACTGCCGCCCGCAGACCGTGGACCGTGAGGTCCGCCAGGCGCGGACCGGCCCGCGGGTGACCAAGGCGGTCTTCGCCGTCGACGGCGGTCTGGTCATCAACCCGCTCGGCTTCAAGGCCCAGATCATGGGCGGGATCAACGACGCGATCGCGATGACGCTGACCTCAAGCCTGCACCTGGTCGACGGTCACTTCCTCGAGGCGAGCTGGGACAACTACTTCTACACCCGGCAGTGGAACACCCCGCTCGACCTGCAGGTCCACCTGGTCGACAACGGCCGGCCGGAGCCCGGTGGGGCCGGCGAGTTCGGCGTCGCCCCGACCTGCGGGGCGATCGCGAACGCCTACGCGCGCGCCACCGGCCGGGTGCCGGACCACTTCCCGATCCTGCACAACGAGCCGCTGCCGTTCGAGCCGTATCCGACCGTCCCGCCGATCCCGCCGTCGCCGACCAACGGCCTCGACTTCGTCCGCTGAGGAGACTGACATGCCTTCCCACACCTTCACGGTCAACGGCGAGAAGGTCACCGTCGACGTCGAGGACGACGTCCGCGTGCTCTGGGTCCTGCGGGATCTGCTGGGCGTGACCGGTCCGAAGTACGGCTGCGGGATCAACGTCTGCAAGGCCTGCACCAGTCACATCAACGGCAAGGCGTTCAACCCCTGCTCGGTGCCGGTCGGCGCCATCTCCGAGTCCGACGAGATCACCACCATCGAGGGGATCGCGAAGGGTGAGGAGCTGCATCCGATGCAGCAGGCCTGGATCGACAACGACGTCGCCCAGTGCGGCTACTGCCAGCCCGGTCAGATCATGGCCGCTATCGACCTGGTCAAGCGGTGTGCGGCCGAGGGCCGTTCGATCGACGACGACGCCCTGGACGAGATCCGCAACATCTGCCGGTGTGGCACCTACAACCGCATCCGCGAGGCGATCAAGGCCGGCGCCGACAACATGTGACGACCATGCGCCCGCCGCACCGGGGACCCGGGCGGCGGGCGCAGCCCCTTCGGTCGACACCCGGGTCCCGGTTCGGGTGCTCTCCACCGGATCACCCGTACGAGTGGTCTACTCGGCGGTAGAGCAACCCCATCCTGCGGAACTTGTGGCGGCAAGTCATCCGCATCTGCGGGTAAGGGGACCCTGAACGCCAGGTCGTTGACCTGCGAATCATTGGATCTCGGACAGTCCGACCAGCGGATTTCCCTCTACGTGTGCCGCGCGTACCGACGCGTATCCGTCGAATCAGGCACGTCGTTGATCGTCCGAAAGCCCCGCAGTCGTCCCCCGCTCCCCGCACCGGACGTCGCATCGGGCGCGCACCGCAGCACATTCCGAGAGGACAACGATGCCCGCTCACAGCGCCACCGCCCCCGAGCGTCCGGCGTCCGGAGACGACCGCAAGAACGTCAGCCGCCGGCGGTTCCTCGGCTACCTGGTCGCCGCCCCGACGCTGGTCGTCGCGGCCGAGATCGGGCGCCAGACCTACTTCCCGGGCGTCCCGCAGGCCAACGCGGCCGCGATCCCGTCGCCGCCCCTGCCCGCCGAGCTCTACGACCTGCTCGACGTCATCCGCGACTCCGCGCGCCCGACCGCCAACCTCATCCGCATCGAGGTCAACCGCGACGGCACCGTCTCGTTCGCGCTGCCGCGCTCGGACAACGGCCAGGGCATCATCACCTCGACGCAGATGATCATCGCGGAGGAGATGAACCTCGACCCCGACCAGGTGATCGTCACCCTGGCCGACGCCCGCCCGGAACTGGTGTTCAACCAGCTCACCGGCGGCTCGACGACCACGTTCTCCACCTACACCCCGATCCGGGTCGCGGCGGCGCTCGCGCAGAAGCGGCTGCTCGACGCGGCCGCGAACGAGCTGCGCCAGGACGTGAACGTGCTGCGCAGCCGTCAGGGGCTCATCACCGGCAACAACGGCGAGCAGCTGCCCTTCGGGGAGCTCACCGAGCTGGCGTCCAGCTCGGTGAACGAGGCCGTCGACGTCGTCCTGAAGGACCGCGAGGAGTTCACCGTCATCGGGAAGCCGCGGACCAAGTCCGACGCGCGCGCCATGGTGACCGGGAAGAAGAAGTTCCTCGCCGACCTGCAGATCCCGGACGCGCTGCCGACCGTCATCTGCCGCGGTCCGAACATCAACTCGGCCCCGCAGGGTGTGCGCAACATCGACGAGGTCCGGAACATGCCCGGCGTCACCGACGTCGAGCAGGTCCCGACCGGCGTGGCGGTCCGCGCGAAGACGTTCGGGCAGGCCGTCGACGCGGTCAACGCGCTGCGTGTCGACTGGGACGGCGGCACGGTCGAGGGCGAGAACGACGAGTCCGTGCTGGCGGCCCTGCGCCGTGGCGAGCTGCCGCTGGCCGTGCCCCAGGTGCCGGGTGAGACCGTCGAGGGCGACTTCACGTTCTACTTCCGCAGCAACTCCGCGCTGGAGACCAACTGCGCCATCGCCGACGTCCGCGACGGCTCGGCTGAGATCTGGGGACCGTCCAAGTCGCCGATCGCCGCGCAGGCCGAGATCGCCAAGAAGCTCGGGATCGCGCAGAACGCGGTCACCGTGCACGTCACCGAGGGCGGCGGCTCGTTCGGCCGCCGGTTGTTCTTCGACGGTCTCGAGGAGGCCGCCGAGTGCTCGCAGGCGTTCGGCAAGCCGGTCAAGCTCATGTGGACCCGCGCCGACGACTCCCGCCAGGGGCGCACGCACCCGATGGCGACCACCCGGGTCCGGGCGCAGGTCTCCGGCGACGCGGTGTCCAGCTTCGAGATCCGCCACACCAGCGTCGCCTCCGAGATCAACCCCGGCCTGTCCGAGGCGATCACCGCCGCGGCGAACAAGGCTCCGGGCGGCAACTACACGATCTCGCAGAGCATCTACCTGACGACGCAGACCAACCCGTACAACGTCGGCGCTGCCACCTCGCTGCTCAACGAGGTCGACATGCGCTTCAACACCTGCTCGATGCGCAACATCTACTCGCCCGACACGGCCACGGCGCGCGAGCTGATGATCGACCAGGTCGCGGCGAAGATGGGCAAGGACCCGTACGAGTTCCGTTCGGAGTTCACCAAGCTGACCCGCTGGAAGAACGTCGTCGACCGGGCCGCGCAGGAGGCGGACTGGGGCAAGTCGATGCCGGAGGGCACCGCCCAGGGCATCGCGATGCACGTCGAGTACAAGGGCGTGGCCTGCGCCGTCGTCGAGCTGGACTGCCGCCCCGAGACGGTGAACCGGAAGATCCGTTCCGCTCGCACCGGCCCGCGCGTCACCAAGGTCACCTACGTCGTCGACGTCGGCCTGATCATCAACCCACGCGGTCTCGAGGCCCAGATGATGGGCGGGATCAACGACGGCATCGCGATGACGTTGACCTCAGGCCTGCACCTGGTCGACGGTCACTTCGTCGAGGCCAGCTGGGACAACTACTTCTACACCCGGCAGTGGAACACCCCGCCGGAGATGAACATCGTGCTCATCGAGGACTCCGAGGCCCCGGAGCCCGGCGGCGCCGGCGAGTTCGGCGTGGCGGCCACCTGCGGCGCGATCGCGAACGCCTACGCCCGCGCGACCGGGAAGGTCCCGACCGAGTTCCCGATCCTGCACAACGAGCCGCTGCCGTTCGAGCCGTATCCGACTGTCCCGCCCGTCCCGCCGTCGCCGACCAACGGCCTCGACTTCGTCCGCTGAGGAGACTGACATGCCTTCCCACACCTTCACGGTCAACGGCGAGAAGGTCACCGTCGACGTCGAGGACGACGTCCGCGTGCTCTGGGTCCTGCGGGATCTGCTGGGCGTGACCGGTCCGAAGTACGGCTGCGGGATCAACGTCTGCAAGGCCTGCACCAGTCACATCAACGGCAAGGCGTTCAACCCCTGCTCGGTGCCGGTCGGCGCCATCTCCGAGTCCGACGAGATCACCACCATCGAGGGGATCGCGAAGGGTGAGGAGCTGCATCCGATGCAGCAGGCCTGGATCGACAACGACGTCGCCCAGTGCGGCTACTGCCAGCCCGGTCAGATCATGGCCGCTATCGACCTGGTCAAGCGGTGTGCGGCCGAGGGCCGTTCGATCGACGACGACGCCCTGGACGAGATCCGCAACATCTGCCGGTGTGGCACCTACAACCGCATCCGCGAGGCGATCAAGGCCGGCGCCGACAACATGTGACGACCGTGCGGCGTGCTCCGTACGCCGTACCGCGCTGGGCCGTTAGTGTGAACGGCCTGCTCCCCAACCGAAGGACGGATTCGATGAAGAACCGGATGCGCCGCTCACTGATCGCCGTCGGCGCCCTCGGCGCCGTGGCGTTCCCGCTGGCCGGCATCGCCGCGGCCGACGAGGACCGCGACCACGGCTACCCGAGCACCCAGAGCCCGACGCAGGGCCTCGACGCCGTGCTCGAGACCTCCGACACGTTCGGCTACAGCTTCCTCGACGCCGCGGACACCTTCTCGCCGAACAACCGGCCGGACGGAGTCAACGGCACCGACACCGAGATCCCGCAGGCCGACCCCCGCTTCGTCGAGGGTCCCGTCGGTGGGCTGCTGAAGGACGGACCCTTCGAGTAAGGGGCTCCCAGGCGGCGGGGCCGGCACCTCTCACGAGGTCCGGCCCCGCCGTCGTCTCCAGCCTCAGTGCAGGACCTTCAGCCCCACCACACCGGCGACGATCGCCAGCAGACACAACAGCCGCGCCGTCGTCGCCGGCTCCCCGAGGGCGGCCATGCCGTAGAGCGCGGTGCCGACCGCGCCGATGCCCACCCACACGGCGTACGCGGTGCCGACCGGCAGGTCGCGCAACGCCAGGGCCAGCCCGCCCATGCTCAGGGCCAGCGCGCCCGCGAACAGCAGCGACGGGCCGAGCCTGCTGAACCCGCGGCTCTGCGACAGCGCCGCGGCCCACACCGTCTCCAGCACACCGGAGACCACGAGGTAGATCCATGCCATGACGAGCTCCTCCCGGAAGGATGCGTCGTCTTGGCGTTCCGGGTACGGCGCGTCTCGTCCGGGGAGCCGCCGGGTGGGCGGTCCGATACCAGGATGGCGGACCGCCGGGCCCGGGTCGAGTGATGGTGACCGGTCGGACCGCCCCCTACCCTTCTCGGGTGCGCCTGCTCGCCGTCGTCGCGGGGTTGTGTCTGGTGACCGGTGGGATCGTGCTGCTGCCGTCCTGGCTGGAGCGGGTGCTGCCCGATCAGGGCGACCAGCCGCACGTGTACCACCTTCCGCCCGGGGCCCCCGAGCCACCTGGTCCGGACCTGACCTGGCCGATCCTGGGAGTCGTGCTGGTCGGCATCGGCCTGGTCTGCGGGGGAGCGGCGCTGCTGTGGCTGGTGTTCCGGCTGATCGCCCGGCTGCGCTGAGACCTGAACCGCATCGATCCCGCTACCGTCGTCGCATGCTGGTCGTCGGCTCGGTCGTCCTGCGCGTCACCGACCTCGCACGACAGGTCCGGTTCTGGACCGAGGCGCTCGGCTACGAGGTGCGCACCCCCGCGGACGACGACTTCGTGCTCCTCCGCCCGGGCGACGGCCGCCCCGGCCCGAACGTCTCGCTCGACGTCGCCCCGTCCGAGCGGGTCCTGCCGCCGCGTATCCACCTGGACCTCTACGCCGACGACCAACAGGCCGAGGTCCGGCGCCTGGTCGCCCTCGGCGCGCAGGAGGTCCCGTGGACCAACCGGCCGGACGACGCCGACTACGTGATCATGCAGGACCCCGAGGGCAACCGGTTCTGCGTCGTCGACGGTGGGGACCGGCCGGCGCCGCCCCGACGCTGATCGGGAACGGGCTCGACACCGGAGGCCGGCCGGCGGACGCTTCCGCCGTGGACCATCGACTCCTCGCGTTCGCCGCCGCCGCGGCGGTCGTCATCGTCGTCCCCGGACCCAGCGTCGTGTTCACCGTCGGCCGCGCGCTCGCGGCCGGCCGGTCCGCCGCGCTGGCGACGGTCGTCGGCAACGCCGTCGGCGTCTTCCTGCAGGTGGTCGCGGTGGCGGTGGGCCTCGGACACCTCGTCGCACAGTCCGCCGCGGCGTTCACCGTCCTGAAGCTGGTGGGTGCCGCCTACCTGGTGCACCTGGGGATCACGGCGTTCCGGCACCGGCACGACGTCGTCCGCGCGATGCAGCGCTCGGCCGGTGACGCCCGGCAGGTGGGTCCGGCCCGCAGCGTCGTCGACGGTCTGGTGGTCGGCCTGCTGAACCCCAAGTCCGTCGTCTTCTTCGTCGCGTTCCTGCCCCAGTTCGTCGACGCCCGCGGGCCGGTCGCCACGCAGATCCTGCTGCTGGGGGCGTTCTTCGTCGCCATCGGTCTGGTGCTCGACAGCGTGTGGGCCCTCGCCGCCGGATCGGCCCGGGCCTGGTTCGCGTCGTCGCCGAGGCGGATCGCGGCCGTCGGCGGTGCCGGTGGGCTCGCGATGATCGGGCTCGGCGTCGGGGTGGCGGCGACGGGGTCGTCGCAGTAGCCGGGACCATGACCACAGGGCGAGGTGGACCGGCGTCCGGCCGGTGGATCGCACCGCTCGGGTGACCCGGGACGGGCTAGACCATCCGTGCGGGTGACCACCAGGAGATGCTGCGCCACAACCACTCCGCGGGCCCGTACCGGAAGCGCCGCAGCCACCGGCGGCTCGCGACGATCTGGACCACCAGGATCCCGGCGGCGAGCGGGAGCAGGGCGCGGTACCCGCCCGGGCCGGAGAACGCCGGGGCCGTGGTCAGCAGCACGACCAGCAGCGTCGCCGTGAGGTAGTTCGTCAGCGCGAGTCGGCCGAGCGGGGCGAGCACGGACGACACCCACGGCCCGACCCGGGACGCCGTCAGCAGCACCAGTGCGCTCGCGTACCCGACGGCCATGACGAGCCCGGCGGTCGAGGACACCCGGTCGAATCCGCTGTGCTCGATCGTGTCGACCTGGATGCTCAGCAGCGGCACCGCGACGACGACGGCCCCGACCAGCACGGCCGTCCACACGGCCCGGTTCGGCGCCGCCATCCGGTGGTGCAGGCCGTAGCGGGCGGCGGCGAGACCGAGCAGGAACAGCCCGGGCACGAGGAGGAGCCCGCCGCTGGTGAACGCGAGCGCCACGCCCGTCGCGACCGCGCCGCCGAGTGCGATCACCGGCCGCGGCAGCCAGGAGGCCGGCAGGAGGACGACGACGCCGACGATCGCGTACGGGAGCAGCGCCTCACCGGGCTGCAGGAGATGGTGCGCGGCGCCGAGCACGCCGAGCACGAGCAGCCGGCGGAGCAGCACGAGCCGTGGCCGGGTGGTCCGCCGGGCGGCCCCGTCCAGGAACAGGGCGGTGCCGAGCCCGAACAGGAACGAGAACAGCGGGAAGAAGCGCTGGTGCGCGGTGAGCTCCAGCCACTGCGGCAGGGTGCCGCTCCAGGACCCCGTGGCGGGCGGCAGCCCGGCGATCGCGGGCATGTTGACGAGCAGGATCCCGCACAGGGCCAGCCCGCGGAGGGCGTCGAGGGCGTCGACCCGGCCGGGCGCGGTGGTCGTCGGATCCGGGGGAACGCTCACGTCTGTTCGCTGCACCGGTTCAGCGTGGCGGCCGTGCAGAGCTCGCGGATCGGCCCGGAGGCCGGTTCCGCCTGCGGGGCGTCGTACTTTCGGCCGGGACCGTGGAATGCCAGGCTCGGGCGATGTCCGCATCCCGTGTCGCGCTCCTGCGGTGGCAGTTCGACCTGACGTGGGCCCTGTTCGAGTACCACCTCGACCGGCTCGACGACCACGAGACCCTGTGGCGGCCGGCGCGCGTCTGCTGGACGGTGCACCCGTCCGGCGACGGGACGTGGCGGCCCGACTGGGCGGACTCCGAACCCGACCCGGTCCCCGTCCCGACGATCGCGTGGGTCACCTGGCACATCGACTGGTGGTGGTCGGTGACGCTGGATCACCTCCGCGGCCGGACCCCGCGGGACCGCACCGACGTGGTGTGGCCGGGCGACGCCGCATCGACCGTCGCCCGGATGCGCGCGCTGCGTGACGAGTGGGCGGACGTCCTGGACGGGCTGTCCGACGACGACCTCGCCGCGGAGGCCCCGTTCCCGTGGCAGGGGGATCCGGAGATGACGGTCGGCCACACCCTGGCCTGGGTGAACACCGAGCTGGCGAAGAACGTCGCGGAGGTCGGGCAGCTGCGGCTGGTACGCGCGGCCGGTCGCTGAGCGGACCCGGGAACGACGAACGCCGGGCCACCCGCGAGGGTGTGCCCGGCGTTCCGCCTTCCTGCTGGCGGAGGATACGGGATTTGAACCCGTGAGGGATTGCTCCCAACACGCTTTCCAAGTCTGGGGAGCGGGGTCCGGCCACGGTTGGCTCGTCCCGTACCTGCGTCCGGGCTCCCCGTCCGGCCACCCCGGACCTCGATGAACGAGGGCGAATGAGACTGCGACTGAGACTGGACATCGGCTGCTGTTCGCGACGCACCCGAAGTTCGGCACGTATTCGGCGTGGGCGCTGCTTTGGGATCGACAGTGGGCAGCGTCCGTGTTGATGTGGACCCCGTTGTTCGGCGACAGTGACGGAGGCTTCCGTGTCCACTACAGCTCTGGCGACCTGGACAGTCGTCGCGCTCCTCGGCGTCATGACCCCCGGCATCGACACCATGCTCGTCCTCCGACACACCATCCTCGGCGGCGGACGTAGCGGGCTTGCCGTCGTTTGCGGGATCGCACTCGGCTGTGTGGCCTGGGCCGGTGCCAGCCTCGCCGGACTGACCGCGCTCCTGGCCGCATCCACGCTCGCTTACGACATCGTCCGGATCGCCGGGGCGGTCTATCTAGTCTGGCTAGGCTTGTCGGGCCTCTGGAAGACGCTGCCCCGCAACAGGGCCGAGGCTGCTAGTGGCCTTGACGCCCTCAAAACGCTGGAGGTGTCGACTCGTACCGGACTCCGGGTGGGGTTCTTCACCAACCTGCTGAACCCCAAGGTTGGGGTCTTCTACATCAGTCTTCTGCCGCAGTTCCTGCCAGTGGGGCCGAGCGCAACAACATGGGGAATCGCACTGGTCGCGATCCACCTAGCCGTGACTTTCCTCTGGTATCCGGCCCTCATCATGATCGCGGCTCGAGCTCGAGGTGTGCTGCTTCGCGACCGCGTCCGAGCGTGGATGGAGCGGGTGGCAGCCGTCGTGCTGATCGGTGTTGGGGTTCGACTCGCTACTGAATCGCGATAAAGCGACGGATTTACAGAGAGCTGCCATACCGGTCCTGAACTGCGGCTTAAGTGCGGACCACCCGCCCGCGTCCGCGTATCGTCCGTGAGCGGCACCGACGGGGCTTCTCCCCCACATGCCCGGCCTGCTGGTGATCTCCTCGCGGCGCGGGTTCACCCCTGCCAGGCCGGGGAGTGGGGTGCAGGGCACGGGGTCCCGCCTTGCGCCCCGCTCCCCGGCCTGGTTGCCGTCTCGGCGCGCCGTGAGGAGATCACCGGCCCCTGCCGCACTTCCCTGATCTCCGAGCGGTGTCGGGTCCGGGCGGAGCCCGGGACATCTCTGTCCCTGTCCGGCCATCAGAGGATGGGAGCACTGTGGATTCTTGCCTGGCGGCACCACTACAGCGATGAGTCATTCCAGTTCACGGAGTCGACCGAGCATGGAGACTCTGCTGCAGGTGGGAGATGTCGAGCTGTGTGTCAGCACCATCGGCTCCCCGACGGACCCAGCTGTCCTGCTGATCGGCACAACCGTTGCGAGCTGGGACGACGAGTTCGTAGGTCGGCTCTGTGACCGGTTCGTCGTCCGCTACGACCTCCGGGACGCCGGCCGATCGACCGTGAGCGACCCGGATTCGCCGAGCTACACGCTCCACGATCTGGCCACCGATGCCGTCGGGGTACTCGACGGGCTGGGGATCGCCCGCGCTCACGTCGTCGGCATGGCGACCGGTGGCTTCATTGCACAGCGCATCGCGTTGGATCACCCGACACGGGTCGACTCGCTCGTGCTCATCGGCACTCGTCCGGTCGCGCCGGGTCCTGTCGACCGCGATCTACCGGACCATTCGCCTGCGATCATGGCGCACTTCAGTAGTGCGGCACCGGTCGACTGGACGGACCGGTCATCGGTCCTGAGTGCGGCGGTGGAGATGGCCCGAGTGCTCTCCGGCTCGCCGCGGTTCGACGTCGACGAAGCAGTCGCCCGTACGAGCAGGATCCTGGACCGCTCCGGCGGGCATCCGGGGTCGGTACAGAACGGGTTGTTCAGCACCGTGTTCTCCAAGCTGGACTGTGCGCCGCGCTGGCGCGAACGACTCTCGGAGATCACGACACCGACGCTGGTGGTGCACGGTGCCTTGGACCCGTTCTTCCCCGTGGGCAACGCGGACGCGCTAGCGGAGGAGATCCCCGGCGCCTCCCTGGCAGTGCTCGATGATGTTGGCGCAGAGCTTCCACGTCGCGCGTACGCCGAGATAGCAAGGTTGGTGCTCGATCACACATCGACATGACCCGACGCTTAGTCCGGCTGGCGACATGCCGAGGCCGCCCGTGCGCGCCGTACTGACCCGAGCACCGGTTCCCCAGCGGCCCGTCTCCGTGGTCGCCGCCCGGCGATCTTCTCAGTGGTCAACGACGCCTCGACGGCTGGGCCGGGTAGACGGTCACGGCGCCGCGAACGGGCCGGAGGTGTAGTGAGCGAGCGACGGGGCCGGCGTGGCCGGCCCCGCGCCGCCGGAGGCGGCGCCTTGATCCTCAAGAGCCGGATTCGGCAGCACGCGCAGATGTCGGTGACTCGGTCTGCTCGCGGATCCACGCGAGGTAGGTCGGACTGCCGTCGTGAATCGGCCGGGCGCTGATGCTCGGGACGTCGTAGGGATGCGCGGCCGCTGCTCGCTCGACGATGGTCGGGATGAGGCTGCGGCGGGTGTGGAGCGCTGCGCGTCCTTCGATTCGGTCGTGGACTTGGCCGTCCCACCGGTAGGTGGACTGGACGGGCGCGAAATTGTGGACGTTGGAGGCCAGGCGCTCGACGACCAGGTCACGGGTGAACTCGCGCAGCCATTCGGGGTCGGGTGCGGTGATGACGACTTCGCAGAGCTCGACCTCGTCTGGCGATTTCACGGCGTGCTGCGGCGGGTGGCGATGAGGTCGGTCATGGTCTGCTCGGAGTCCTCGCGGGTGCGGCCCATCGTGGCCCAGCCGGTCATGACCTGGTCGTCGTAGCCGAGACCGACCCACCGGCCGGTGAACTCGATCCCGTGCGGGTGCATGGCTAGGAACATCGTTCCCTTGGACCGCACGGCGCCGTCGGCTGCGGCGTACCAGCCGGTGAGGATCTGGTTGTCCCACAGGCGCAGCTCGCCCGACCAGAGGTAGCCGCCCTCGGCCTGGCTGAGTCCGCGTTGGGTGGCAGCGATGTGGACGAGGTCGCCCTCCTGGCGCATGTGCACCGGCTGGGTGGCGATCTTCTCGACGCCGTCACGGGTGGTCTGCCAGGACGCCCACCAATCACCGGTCAAGCTCACCCGGCCCGGCGTGCGACCGGCCAGCTCGCTGACCGAGATGCCGAGAGCGTCGGCGATGGTCAGCGCGACCGACAGCAGCGGTTGCTGCTCGCCCGCCTCGTAGCGGCGGATCTGGCGGGTGTCGACACCGGCCACGCGCGCCAGATCGGCCTGTGACATGCCGAGATCGGCCCGGCGTCGCCGGATCACTTCGCCCATTTCCACGCACCCCATCGTCGTAGGACTTCCTAGTCCTTGACAACCGGACTAGTTCGCCTCATCGTAGGACTAGTTAGTCCGCGATGAGGTCGGGAACGTCCGCCCCACCGGTCTGACCTCGGCAGACATGACCGTCTCGCCGAGCAACCCGAGGAGGCGCCAGATGGCGATCACCAACAAGTTCCCGGTCGCGATGGGCGACGTGTTCCCGCACGGCGCGTTCGTCGTCTCGGAGGTCGAGCCGGTGCGTGACTTCGACAAGTCCGCCCCGGGGCGACCGGTGCAGCAGCTCGACAAGGAGTCCGGTCTGCCGGTGTGGTCGGTGTCGGTCCTTGACGCGGACCCGGCCGCGCGGCGTACGGACAAGACGGTGACGGTGAAGATCTCCGCGCCGCATCAGCCGGTCCCGCCGGAGGCGGCCGCGGGGCTGCCGTTCCGCCCGGTCGAGTTCGACGGCCTGACCGTGACCCCGTACGTGCAGGAGTCCGGTGGCCGGCCGCGGGTGGCCTACAGCTTCCGGGCCGTCGGGATGCGCGCTCCCGGTCACCAGCGCCCGACGCCCGGCAAGAACCAGGACGCCGCCTGACCTGCGGTCTTGTAGGTGGAGGGGGGCCCGCTGCAACGGGCTCCCCCTCCGGATCTCCCTCACCCACGCCCTAGCCAGGCATCTGAGTTCGGAAGGACACCGACCCTAGATGAGCACTTATCCTGCACTTGCCCCTACCGCCGCCACTGGTTCGACGGTGGTGCCGGTGGCCCGGCTCGTGGAGGCCGGCCTTCGTCGGGTCGCCGCCGCGATCCGCGACACCGCCCCGCCCCCGCCCGGTGACCCGCTCGCGCACGCCGCTCGGGCCCGGCGCTTGGCCGAGCTGCACTCCCGTCGGGCCCGCTGGTGGGCGGTGTTGGAGCGCGGCATCGTCGGTGACCACGACATGCCGATGGTCCACGCCCAGGCCGCCTACGCCGCCGTGACGGTCGCCGAGCGGGAGGCCCGGTTCTGGTCCGACACCGCCGCCGACTGGACCGCCCGCGCCGAGCAGCGCCCGACCTCCGACGTGGCCGGGGCCATGTCGAACTGGGCCGACCTCGGTCTCACCACCGCGCCCGCCACGGGTCTGCCCGGCACCGGGACCGAGGTCGTCCGATGACCGGGCTGTCCGGGCGGCCGGTGCTGCGCCTGGTCGCGCTCGCCGACCCCGACGCCCCGGACCCGTCCACCGGCTGGCGTGACGAGGCCGCGTGCGCCGGGCTGGACACCGAGCTGTTCTTCCCCGTCGACGACCGCGCCCCCTCCGTCGAGCCGCCCCGTCGGGTGTGCCGAGCCTGCCCCGTGCGGGCCGCCTGCCTGGCCGACGCGCTGTCCACGGAGGACCCGGCCCGCCGGTTCGGGATCGTCGGCGGCACAACGCCCGCAGAGCGCCGGTCCCTGCACCGGGCCGGGCTCACGATCACCACCCGCCCGGCCGCCGGGGGTGACGTCGCATGACCACCACGATGAAGCCGCCGCGCCCGCCCCGGTGCGAGGTGTGCCGGACCCCGCTGCACGAGCGTCCCGACCCGCGTCGCCGTCGGTGCGCCGATCACCTCGACCAGCTCGCCCTGGTCCCGCTCACCACCGTCCGCACCACCCGCCGGAAGGGAGACCGTCGATGATCACCGCCGTTGTCCCGCCCGGCGCCGAAACGCCGCCGCTGTCGTGGGAGCAGATCACCATGGTCGGCGGCGCCGTGCTCGCCGTCGTCCTCTACGTGCTGTACCGGATCGGGCACTACCTCGCCCGGGTCCTCGAAGCCCTCGCCACCGCCGCCGTCGTGTTCGTCGCCATCTACCTCGCCGCCAAGGGGATCGTGCTCGCGCTGGTGTGGGCGGTCCGGCACTGGCGCACCACCACGACCGTCACGGTGGTGTCGGCGTGGTGCTGGTGGTGGGGCTGGCTCTCGCTGCTGCTCGTCGCGCTCACCGTCGCGGCCGTGCTGGGGCTGTGGCGGGTCGCTGCGCCGTTGCCGTTCGACCGATGGGCCGGGCGCCGGATCCGGTCCTGGTGGCAACGCTGGGCCGTCTACGCCCCGCGGATGCCGCGCTGGCTGCGCTCCTGCAACCTGACCGTCCCGGACCAGGCCGGGGCGACCGTGGTACAGGTCAACCCGCTGCGCCGCACCGCCACCGCACCCCGGTCCCGTCCGCGCCGCGACCAGCTCCCGCGCATCCTCGGCGTCCGCTCCGGCCCGTCCTGGGATGAGGTGTGGGTGCGGTTGGTGCCGGGGCAGACCCCGGAGGACTTCGATACCGCCGCACGCGCTCTCGCCGTCGCCCGCGGGGTGAACCGCTGCCAGGTCCGGGAGCTGGCACCGAACGTGGTGTCGATCGACTATCAGCGCCGCAACCTGCTCGACCACGTCGTCGACGCACCCGTCCTGGACGCGATGGTCGGCCTCACCGGCGACGCGATCGACCTGGACCGGGTGCTATCCGGGGCGACCGAGTACGGCACCGAGTGGCGGCAGTCGATCCGCGGCAGCCACACCCTCGTCGGCGGCGCCACCGGCGCGGGCAAGGGCTCCCTGATGTGGGCACCGCTGCTGTCGATCGCCCCGGCCATCCGGGACGGCCTGGTCCGGGTCAACGGGATCGACCCCAAGGGCATGGAACTGGCCTACGGCCGCGACTTGTTCCACCGCTACGCCGTCACCTCCAAGGACGCCCTCGCCATGCTCGACGACCTGGTCGAGCAGATGGAGACCCGCAAGCGCGAGCACGCCGGAACCACCCGGCTCGTCCCGATCACCCGGGACACCCCGTTGGAGATCGTGGAGTTCGACGAGATCGGCGCCCTGCTGCGCTACGTCGGAGACCGCAAGACCCGCGAGGCCATCACCGAACGGATCGCGCTGCTGACCACCCAGGGCCGCGCGCTGGGCTACACCGTGCGCGGCTACGTGCAGGAGCCGACCAAGGACACCGTCCCGGTCCGGGAGCTGTTCCCGCGCCGCATCTGCCTGCGCGTGGCCTCCAAGTCCCACGTCGGGATGGTGCTCGGGGACCAGGCGTATGACCGGGGTGCGTGGGCGAACCGCATCGGGGAGTCCGAACCCGGCGTCGGGTACCTGTTCGGTGAGGGTGTCCGCGAGCCCCTGCGGGTCCGGGCAGCGTGGGTGTCGGACGAGGCGATCAAGGAGTTGGAGCGGTTCGTGACCAACCCGGCCCCGGACCCGGCCCGTCGGCCCGCGCCGGTGCTGCCGTTCCGCCCCGGGACGCCCGTGCTGCCCGCTGGAGGTGCTGCGTGAGCGCCCCCGAGACGGCCCCGGCGCCAGTCGACCAGGAGTCGATGACCCGCGCCCAGAAAGCCATGCTGGCGCTGTCCAACGAGGTCGCTACCCAGCTCGCCGAGGACCACGGCGTCTGTGTCCGCCCGCTGGCCATGCGCCGGATCGACCAGAGCAGCGGCCGGGTCGACGTCGTGCCCGTGCCGTGCGGGTCGACGCGGGAGGACCAGTGCCGCCCGTGTGCGGAGAAGGCCCGACGCCTGCGCATGGTGCAGTGCCGGGAGGGCTGGCACCTCGAGGACGAACCGATCGCCAAGCCTGCTGACCCGTCCGCCGCGCAGAAGGAGCTGATGACGGTGCGGGCGGACCTGCACGCCGCCTACACCGACGCCCGCGCCAAGGGCGATGAGGAGGAGTGCGAGGAGATCCGCGAGACCGTCACCGAGGTCGACGCCGAGCTACGCGCCCTCGGGGTCCGCGGTCGGTTGGCGCCGCTCGACCCGACACCGCAGACCGTGCGGCGCTCCACCCGGCGCCGGCAGGACGCACCGAACCTTCCGCGTCGTCCGGTGGAGGACCGCACCGTGGGCCGGGTGTTCGGCGGGAAGTACCGGCCCTCGACGTTCCTCACGCTCACACTGGACACGTACGGGCGGGTGGACAAGCACGGCGCCGCGCTCGACCCCGACTCCTACGACTACCGCCGGGCCGCCCGCGACGCGATCCACTTCCCGAAGCTGCTCGATCGGTTCTGGCAGAACACCCGCCGGTGTGTGGGCTGGGACGTGCAGTACTTCGGCACCGTCGAACCGCAGAAGCGCGGGACACCGCACTTCCACGCCGCCATCCGCGGCACCATCCCCCGCTCTGAACTCCGGGCCATCACCGCCGCCACCTACCACCAGGTGTGGTGGCCCGCCCACGACGAGATCATCTACAGCGGGGACCGGCTCCCGCGCTGGGCCAACCACCACAAAGCGTTCGTCGACCCCGACACCCGCGAGCCGCTACCGACCTGGGACGAGGCCACTGACCCGGACGCGCTGACCACCCCGGCGCACACGGTGGTGTTCGGGCCGCAGGTCCACGTGAAGGGCATCCTCGGCGGTTCGGAGGAGGCTGGCCGCCACATCGGCTACCTGACCAAGTACCTCACCAAGTCCGTCGGGCAGGCCGCCGGCCTCGACGAGTCCGCGACGTCTCGACAGCGGGAGCACGCACGCCGCCTGGCCGCCGAGCTGGCCGTCACGCCGTGCTCGCCGCGCTGCCCGATCTGGCTGCTCTACGGCATCGAACCCAAGGGCGCCCGGCCCGGGACGACGCCAGGGCATTGCAAGGGCAAAGCGCACAAGCCCGAACACCTCGGCATCGCCGGACGCCGGGTCCTCGTATCCCGCAAGTGGTCCAACAAGAGCCTGTCCGACCACCGCGCGGAGCGGACCGCGTTCGTTCGGCAACTCCTGGACCGCGCCGGGGTGAAGCCCGCCTACGCCGTCGACGACGGCCCGTTCACCTGGGAGACCACCAGACCCGGGGACTCGGACGTGCCTCCTCGCACGGTGCTGCTGCTCCATGCGATCAACCAACGCTCCCGATGGCGCGCGGACTACGACGCTGCCTTCCTGGCGACCACCGACGCACCATCCGACGACCGTTCGGCAACCGAGGGAGCAGCGGCATGACGAAGATCAGCGAGGCCCGGATCGTGCTGACAGTTGAGGAGGCCGCCGAGCTGCTGGGGATCGGCCGGACGCTCATGTACGCCCTGGTGGCCGCCGGGGAGGTCGAGTCGGTCCGGATCGGGCGGCTCCGGCGCATCCCGCGCGACGCCCTGGTCGTCTACGTCGAGGGACTGCGGGGGAGTGCGGCGTGACCGAGGAGAAGAAGCGCACCCGGCAGCCGAACGGCACGTCGAGCGTCTACGAGGGCAAGGACGGCTACTGGCACGGCCGGGTCACCGTCGGGGTTCGGGACGACGGCAAGCCCGACCGGCGACACGTGATGCGCAAGTCCAAGGCGGACGCCATCCGCGCGGTCCGGAAGCTGGAGCGCGACCGCGATTCGGCAACCGTGCAGGCGACCGGCCGGGTCGGCACCGTGGGCGAGTGGCTGGAGCACTGGGTGGAGAACATCGCCGCCGCGGTGGTCCGGGAGAACACGCTCGCCGGGTATCGCGTCGCGATCCGCACGCACCTGATCCCCGGGATCGGCGCCCACCGGCTCGACCGGCTGCAGCCCGAGCACCTGGAGAAGCTGTACGCGCGGATGATCCGCAACGGCAGCTCGCCGGGCACCGCTCACCAGGCGCACCGCACACTCCGGACCGCACTCGGTGAGGCCGAACGCCGCGGACGGATCACGAGGAACCCGGCCACGCTCGCCAAGGCGCCCCGGGTCAGCGAGACGGAGGTGGAGCCCTACTCCGTCGACGAGGTTCGACGGCTGCTCGTCACCGCCGCCGAGGGACGGAACCACGCCCGCTGGGCCATCGCCCTCGCGCTCGGTCTCCGACAGGGTGAGGTCCTCGGGCTGCGCTGGACGGACGTCGACCTCGACACCGGAACCTTGCTCGTCCGCCGGGGCCGGCTCCGTCCCCGCTACCGCCACGGCTGCGGCGGCTCGTGCGGCAAGAAGGCCGGCTACTGCCCGAAGCGACTGGCGGACCGGCCAGAGACCGACGACACGAAGTCGCGCGCCGGACGCCGCGCCATCGGCCTCCCGGACGAACTGGTCGCGCTCCTGAAGTCACACCGCGAGGAGCAGGGCCGCGAGCGGGACACGGCCGGACAGCTCTGGCGGGACTCCGGCTACGTCTTCACCGACGAGCGCGGCGAACCGCTGAACCCGAACACCGACTACCACCACTGGAAGAAGCTCCTGCGCGACGCCGGAGTCCGCGACGGTCGCCTGCACGACGCCCGGCACACGGCCGCGACGGTGCTGCTCATCCTCGGTGTCCCGGAGCGCGCCGTCATGGGCCTGATGGGCTGGTCGACCACCGCGATGGCGGCCCGCTACCAGCACATCACCGGGGTCGTGCGCAGCGACATAGCCCAGCGTGTGGGCGGTCTGATCTGGGGTCGGCCAGATGACAAGTGAGACTGGAAATGAGACTGAACGCCGAACGCCGGGGGCTCCGCGTGGGAGCCGCCCGGCGTTCTGCCTGTAGAGGCTGGCGGAGGATAGGGGATTTGAACCCCTGAGGGATTGCTCCCAACACGCTTTCCAAGCGTGCGCCCTAGGCCACTAGGCGAATCCTCCGCGAAAGAGGTTACGCGACGCCCTCGGTGATCCGACGCGGCCCCCTCGCCGCCCGACGGCGCCGTCCGTGGCACACTGTCCGTGGACCCCGTGCGGCGTCCATCCTGTGAACTCCCCCAGGGCCGGAAGGCAGCAAGGGTCAACAGGCTCTGGCGGGTGCGCGGGGTCCCCTTCTGTCTCCGAGCGGGTCCCCGGAGTGTCGGACCCCCTGGGTAGCCTTCCCCTCGTGGCTCTGGCTCTGTACCGCAAGTACCGCCCGGCCAAGCTGGCCGACGTCGTGGGGCAGGAGCACGTCACCGAGCCCCTGGCCACCGCCCTCACCGCGGGGCGGATCAACCACGCGTATCTGTTCTCGGGGCCGCGGGGCTGCGGCAAGACGTCCTCGGCCCGCATCCTGGCGCGTTCGCTGAACTGCGAGCAGGGGCCGACCCCGGACCCCTGCGGCGTCTGCAACTCGTGCATCGCGCTCGCCCCCGAGGGGTCGGGCAGCATCGACGTCGTCGAGCTCGACGCGGCGTCGCACGGTGGTGTCGAGGACGCGCGCGAGCTGCGTGACCGGGCGTTCTACGCGCCCGCCGAGTCGCGCTACCGCGTGTTCGTCGTCGACGAGGCGCACATGGTCACCACCCAGGGCTTCAACGCGCTGCTCAAGATCGTCGAGGAGCCCCCGGAGCACCTGGTCTTCGTGTTCGCGACGACGGAGCCGGAGAAGGTGCTCCCGACAATCCGGTCGCGGACCCACCACTACCCGTTCCGGCTGATCCCGCCCGGCACGATGCGCGCGCTGCTGGAGAAGATCTGCGGCGAGGAGCAGGTGACCGTCGCGCCGCCGGTGTTCCCGCTGGTCATCCGGGCCGGGGGCGGTTCGGCCCGAGACACGCTGTCGGTGCTGGACCAGCTGCTCGCCGGCGCCGGGCCGCAGGGTGTGACCTACGAGCGCGCGGTCGCGCTGCTCGGGGTGACCGACTCCGGCCTGATCGACGACACCGTGGACGCGCTCGCCGCGGCCGACGGCGCGGCCGTCTACGGCGCGGTGGACCGGCTCGTCGAGGCCGGGCACGACCCCCGTCGCTTCGCCTCGGACCTGCTGCAGCGCTTCCGCGACCTGATGCTCGTGCAGGCCGTGCCGGACGCCGCCGAGCAGGGACTGGTCGACGGCGCCGCGGACGAGCTGCCCCGGATGGCCGACCAGGCCGCCCGGCTCGGCCCGGCCACCCTCACCCGCTACGGCGAGATCCTGCACCAGGGTCTGATCGAGATGCGCGGGGCGACGGCCCCGCGGCTGCTGCTGGAGCTGCTGGTCTCGCGGATGCTGCTCCCGGCGGCCACGACCTCCGACGGCGGGCTGCTCGAACGTCTGGAGCGCATCGAGCGGCGCAACGCGATCGCGCCCGGCCCCGCCGGCCCGGCCGACGACGGCGGCGCCGCCAAGCGGTTCGTCCGGCCCAGTGAGCGCCCGGCCACCCCGGAGCCGACCGGCGGCGCACCGTCGCGTTCCGCGGAACGCGAGGCAGAGGCCCCGATGGCCGTGCCCGCCCCGGCGCCGCCGCGCCCCGCCGACCCCGCCCCGGACGCCGCCGCCCCGGCACCCACCGCCCCGGAGCCCGCGGGGACCGGTCCGGAGGCGGGCGCGGAGCGTTCCGCGGAACGCTCCGACGGCCGGACCACGGCCACCACTGCCGCCCCGGCAACGGCCCCCGGTGCCCACCAGGGCGCCGGCCCCCAGGACCAGGGCGCCGGCCCCCAGGACCGGGGCGGCGACGTCCAGGACCGGGGCGGTGAGGGCTCCGGTCGTGGCCCCGCGGCCGCGGATGCCGGGACCCGGCCGGCGGGCGCCACGGCACCCCACGCCGAGGAGGCGACCGGGCCACGCGGACCGGGCGGCGCCGCGACGGAGGCGGCGTCCTCGGGCAGGCCCGCTGCTCCCTCCGCCGGTGCGGAGTCCGGTGCGGAGCGTTCCGGGGAACGCGCTCCGGCGACCGCCGGCCCGGCCCCGGTGGACGGCCCGGCTGCCGACGGACCTGCTGCCGAGGGCCCGGGTACGGACGGCCCGGCCGCAGAGGGGCGGCAGGCGGACGGTCGCCGGGCGGACGGGCCGGGAGCGGGCGGGACCGAGGAGCCCACCGCGCAGGAGGCCCCGGCCCGTCGTCCCGCCCCGCCCCGCGACGGCGCCCCCGCCGACGCCGTACCGCCGGAGTCGGCACAGCCGGTGTCGTCGGCGTCGTCGCTGGACGCGACGGCGGTCCGCCGGGTCTGGCCGGAGATCCTCGCCGCTGTCCGTCAGCGCAGCCGCAGCACCGAGGCGCTGCTGGTCAACGCCACCGTCCGGGCGGTCGACGGCGACACCCTGGTCCTCGCGATCGGCGCCCCGCCGCTGGCCCGGCGGCTGTCCGAGGCGCGCAACACCGATGTGATCGCCGATGCGCTGCGCGCCGTCCTCGGGGTCCAGTGGCGGGTCCACTGCGACACCGGGGAGGCCGCGACCGCGCGTCGCGCCGCCACACCGGAACGCGCGCAGCGGGCGGTGCCGCAGCGCCCCTCCCAGCGCGACGCCCCGCAGCGCGAGCAGGGCGGGCGGCCCACCCGCCGTCCCGCGGGGGACCCCGACGTCCCGCTGCCGCCGGAGCCGCCGCCGGAGGACGCACCGCCGGACCCTCGTGATGCCGGACCGCAGGGGGCGACGGTCCGGGCGCACGACCCGCCCCGGTACGGAACCAGGCCGCCGAGGAGGAGGACATGCTCGCCGAGGCCGCGGCCGAGGCGGCGTCGCCGGGCGCCCGTCGGGACCCCGAGGCCGCCGCGCTGGAGATCCTCACCTCGCACCTGGGGGCCCGCGCGATCGACCCGCGCTGACCCCCGGCCCGGACGGGTGGTGGCCGGGGCGCAGGTGGTCAGCGGCGCAGCTGTGCCAGCACCGCAGCGGCCACCGCCGCCGCGATCCGGTCCCGCCCGGCGGGGTCGGTGAGCACGGCGGCGTCGCCGGCGTTGCGCATGTTGCCCGCCTCCACCAGCGCGGTCGGCACGGTCGAGATGTTCAGGCCGGCCAGGTCCTCGCGGCCGTCGAGCCCGTCGCGGCCGATGTAACCGGCCGGGGCGAACCCGGCCGAGCGGAGCGCGTCCCGCAGCCCGGTGGCCAGGCGCAGCGACGCCGGTCCGGTCCCGTGCACCGCGGGCTCCGCGTACGCGACGTGGAACCCGCGGGCCGAGGCCGCCGCGCCGTCCGCGTGCAGCGACACGGCCAGCGCCGCACCGGCCCGGCCGCCCGCCGCACCGCGGGCGTCGACGCAGGGGCCGACGCCGTCGTCGTCGGAGCGGGTGAGCACCACCCGCACACCGGCGGCCTCCAGCCGGGACCGCACCCGCCCGGCCAGGTCCCAGGTGAAGGTGTGCTCGGCGTAGCCGGCGTTCGTGGAGGTGCCGGTCGTGTTGCACGGTTTGGTCCCGCCGCGCCCGTCGGGGACCGGCCGGTTCACCGCGGCAGGGTCCGCGGCGTTGCCGCCGTTGTGCCCGGGGTCGAGCAGCACGACGGGGGCGGGGACCGGCGCCGGGGTGGTGGGCAGCGAACGGGTCGTCGCGGCCGGTACCGGGGTCGCGTCGACCGAGGGCGGAGCCGGTGCCGCTGCGCCGCAGCCGGCGCACAGCAGCGCGACGACGGCCGGGAGGACGGCTGTGGCGGAACGGATCAGGGCGCGCACGGTCGGTCAGCCTGACACGTCTACCCTGGGAGAAGGACACGTCCGCGCCGGTCGCGCCGGGGAAGCCCCCGATCGCGCGAGCCGGACCCGACAGCGAGGGGTACGCGTGCAACCCGGTCAGCCCGACATGCAGATGATCCTGCAGCAGGCCCAGAAGATGCAGCAGCAGCTCCAGCAGGCCCAGGCCGAGCTCGCGACCGCCGAGGTCACCGGCCAGGCCGGGAACGGGCTGGTCGAGGTCACCGTCACCGCGGGCCTGGAGCCGCGCTCGGTGCGGATCGACCCGAAGGTCGTGGACCCCGAGGACGTCGAGACCCTGCAGGACCTCGTCGCCGGCGCGCTCGCCGACGCGGTCCGCCGTGCGCAGGAGCTGCAGCAGGAGAAGATGGGTCCGCTCGCCGGCGGTCTCGACATGGGCGGCCTGGGCCTCCCGGGCGCCTGAGGTGTTCGAAGGACCGGTCCAGGACCTGATCGACGAGCTGGGGCGCCTGCCCGGGGTCGGTCCGAAGAGCGCCCAGCGCATCGCGTTCCACCTGCTCGCCGCGGACCCGGCCGACATCAACCGGCTCCAGGAGGTCCTGCAGACGGTCAAGCAGGGCGTCGCGTTCTGCGACGTGTGCGGCAACGTCGCGTCGGACACCCGCTGCCGCTACTGCTCCGACGCGCGACGCGACCCGACGCTGGTGTGCGTGGTCGAGGAGCCCAAGGACGTCCTGGCCGTCGAGCGGACCCGGGAGTTCAAGGGGCGCTACCACGTGCTCGGCGGTGCGCTCGACCCGCTGGCCGGGATCGGCCCGGACACGCTGCGGATCCGCGAGCTGCTCGCCCGCCTCGGTGGCACCGGTCCGGCGACCGACGAGACCGAGATCTCCGAGGTCATCATCGCGACCGACCCCAATACCGAGGGCGAGGCGACCGCGACCTACCTGGTCCGGCTGCTGCGCGACTTCCCGGGCCTGAGCGTCACGCGGCTCGCGTCCGGCCTGCCGATGGGCGGCGACCTGGAGTTCGCCGACGAGATGACGCTCGGCCGCGCGCTCGCCGGCCGGCGGGCCCTCTAGCCCCCGGACACAGGACGGGCCGGTCCGTCCAGGGCGCGTTGCCCCGGCCGTGACCGGCCACCCGGCGCAGCAACCCCCCGCCGCTGCGCCGTCCTTCCTTCCCGGTGGGTCTCGAGAGCGGTGTCAGTCGGAATCCTCGTCGCCCCACGCGTCCACGTGGTGCGGCCGGCCGTGGAGCTGGCGCTGCCTGCGCTCCCACTCCCGGCGTCGCTGCTCGGCGATCCGGCGCCACGCCTCGCTCCGGCGCCGCTCGGTCACCCCGATCACGATCGCCGAGACGACCAGCGTGGCCAGCCCGGCCATGGCCACCGCCACCAGCGCGATCACGGCGACCACCGCCCGGTACGGGCGCTGTGGTGCGTGCCTGTGTGCGGCACCTGCGTCCTGCGGATCATGTCAATCTCCCTTCGTGTGTCGCGGTCGGTCCGTGGTCCCCGGTCGCCACGGTTGGTGTGTCCGCCGTCACGTCCGGGTGAGTCCAGGATGCACGACGACACGCGTCCGTGCAATTGCAGGCACAGGGAATTGCACAGAACTGTAGATTGCACGGCGGGGCCACGGAGGGAGCGCGAGGTGGAGCAGGAGCCGACCGGCGCGCGACGACGGCTGGGCGCCGAACTGCGCAGGCTGCGCGTCAACGCCGGTCTGAAGCTGGAGGACGCCGCGGGTGGCGTGGGCTGCTCGACGTCGAAGATCAGCAGGCTGGAGAACGGCAAGGGGGTGCCGCGCCCGGCCGACGTCGCCGCGCTGGTCGAGGTCTACGGCGGAGTCGCCGGGGTCGAGGCGGAGATGCTCGAGCGGCTCGTCACCGAGAGCCGCACCCGCGGCTGGTGGGAGCCGTTCACCGAGGGCCTGCGCAGTGACCCGCACTTCCTGCCGCCGCCGGGGCGCTACGCCGCCGCCGAGTCCGACGCGACCGCCGTCGCCGCGTTCGACCTGACCGTGCTGCACGGGCTGCTCCAGACGCCCGCCTACGCACACGCCGCGCTGCGTGCCCGGCTCCCGGGGCGCCCGGACTGGGAGATCGACCAGCTCGTGCGGCTGCGCGGACGTCGCCACGAGGCGCTCACCGCGACGCCGCCACTGGTGCTCGACGCCGTCGTCGACGAGGCCGTGCTCGCCCGCGCGACCGGCGGCCCCGCGGTGATGGCCGAGCAGCTCGACCGGCTGCTCACGCTGTCGGGCCTGCCCGACGTGACGCTGCGCGTGCTCCCGTTCGGCGCCGGGCCGCAGCGGGCGCACGCCGGCCGCTTCGCGATCCTGACCGTCCCCGACGAGCTCGGCCCCGACGTCGTCCACACCGAGGGGCACGCGGGGGAGTCGTTCCTGGAGTCGCCCGCCGACCTGCGCACCTACCGCGAGGTCTTCGACGAGGTCCGGGCCGCCGCGCTCGGCGAGGACGCCTCGCGGGCCGCGGTGTCGGCCCACCGGGACGCGCACCGGTCGGCCGTCGACGACGGCCCGGACGAACGGGACGTGCGTACCAGTTCGTAGCACTATCGTGACGCAAGGGTCTACCGGTTGGTAACGGACCGCTATAGGTTTCCCCGTCATCAGGTGTCCGCACGCACACATCGGGTGGACGCCTCTGCCGACGAGGGGACCGGAATGCGCAGACGGTGGATGACGGCGGTCATGGCGGGCGTGCTCGCAGTGGGCATGACCGCCTGCGCGAGCTCGGAGCGCGGAGCGGGTGGCGACGCCGCCGGGGGGACGTTCGTGTTCGGCGCCGCGGGTGCGCCGAAGAACTTCGACCCGATCTTCAACGACGACGGCGAGAGCTTCCGCCCGGCCCGGCAGATGTTCGACACGCTGATCACCTACAAGCCCGGGACCACCGAGCTCGAGCCCGGCCTGGCCACCGAGTGGAAGTCCACGCCGGACGGCAAGACCTGGACGTTCACCCTCCGCGAGGGCGTCACGTTCCACGACGGCACGCCGCTCGACGCGACCGCGGTCTGTGCGAACTTCGACCGCTGGTTCACCATGAAGGGCGCCGCGGCGCAGAGCCAGATGATCTACTACGGCGACGTCTTCGAGGGCTTCGCCAAGAACGAGGGCGACGCCTCGGGCGCCCCGCTGTACAAGTCCTGCACGGCGCAGAGCCCGAACACCGCCGTCCTGGCGCTGAACAAGTTCAAGGGCGCGTTCCCGGCCGCCTTCGGCCTCACGTCGTTCTCGATCTCCAGCCCGGCGGCGCTCAAGCAGTACGACGCCGACGCCGTCACCCAGAGTGGTGACTCCTTCACCTACCCCGCCTATGCGAACGAGCACCCGACGGGCACCGGGCCGTTCAAGTTCGAGAGCTTCGACAAGGCGAACAACACGATCACCCTGGTCCGCAACGACCAGTACTGGGGCGAGAAGGCGAAGCTCGACCGGCTCATCTTCAAGATCATCCCCGACGAGAACGCCCGCAAGCAGGAGCTGGCCGCCGGCACCATCGACGGCTACGACTACCCGTCCCCGGCGGACTACCAGACCCTGAAGGACCAGGGTGACCAGGTGCTGATCCGCCAGCCGTTCTCGCTGCTCTACATGGGCATCAACACCAAGAACAACCCGAAGCTCAAGGACCTGCGGGTCCGCCAGGCGCTCGCGTACGCCATCGACCGCGAGTCGCTGGTCCGCACCAAGATGCCCGAGGGCTCCGCGGTCGCGAAGGAGTTCGTGCCGCCGACCGTCGCGGGCTACGCCGACGACGTCACCCAGTACCCGTACGACCCGGAGAAGGCCAAGCAGCTGCTCGCCGAGGCCGGCGCGCAGAACCTGACGCTGAACTTCTACTACCCGACCGAGATCACCCGGCCCTACATGCCGAACCCGGCGGACCTGTTCTCGGCGATGTCGGCGAACCTGAAGGCCGTCGGCATCACGGTCAACCCGGTCGCGCGGCCGTGGAACGGCGGCTACAAGGACGACGTCCAGAAGGCGGGCAAGCACGACCTGCACATGCTCGGCTGGACCGGCGACTACAACGACGCCGGCAACTTCGTGGGCACGTTCTTCGGCCGGGAGAAGGCCGAGTTCGGGCCGCAGGACCCGGCGATGTTCGCCGAGCTGGCCAAGGCCGACTCCATCCCGGACCCGGCCGGTCACGCCGCCGCGTACCAGCAGGCGAACAAGGACATCATGGCCAAGTACCTGCCGGCCGTGCCGATCCTGACCACCGGCCCGGCGATCGTCGTCGGACCGGACGTGCAGGGCGTGATCCCGTCGCCGCTGACCGACGAGCGCTTCGTCTCCGTCAGCAAGAACTGACCGTGCCCCGGGCGCCGCGGAGACCCCGCGGCGCCCGGTCGCGTGTCCCGCCTCCCACCACTGAGGACATCCACGCATGCTGCGCTTCGTCGCGCGCCGCCTGCTCCAGGTCGTCCCGACGCTGCTCATCCTGTCCGTGCTGTTGTTCGCCTGGCTGCGCTCGCTGCCCGGCGGACCGGCCGGTGCGCTGCTCGGAGACAAGGCGACCCCGGAGTCGATCGCGGCACTGAACAAGACGCTGGGCCTGGACCAGCCCATCCCGATCCAGTACCTGCACTACCTCGGCCGGGCGCTGACCGGCGACTTCGGCGCCTCGCTGGTCACCGGTGACCCGGTGATCACCGAGCTCGGCCGCGCGCTGCCGGGGACGATCGAGCTGTCCCTGTCGGCCCTGCTGCTCGCCGTCGCCCTCGGGATCCCGCTGGGCTACCTCGCGGCCCGCCACCGCGGCGGGATCTGGGACAACCTGACCATCGTCGGGACCCTGGTCGGCGTCGCCGTGCCGGTGTTCTTCCTCGGTTACGTGCTCAAGCAGTTCCTGGCCGTCGACCTCGGCCTGTTCCCGCCGTCCGGACTGCAGTCGACCGGCATCGACGCCACCTCGGTCACCGGCTTCCCCACCCTCGACGGCCTGCTGACCCGCGAGTTCGACGCCAGCTGGGACTCGCTGCTCCACCTCGTGCTGCCCGCCGTCACCCTCGCCACGATCCCGCTCGCCGTCATCGTGCGGATCACCCGGGCCTCGGTGCTCGACGTGCTGGAGTCCGACTTCGTCCGCACCGCCAACGCCAAGGGGCTCGCGCCGGGCACCGTCCGCGGCCGGCACGTGCTGCGCAACGCGCTGCTGCCGGTCTCGACGACGATCGGGCTGCAGACCGGTCTGCTCCTCGCCGGTGCGGTGCTGACGGAGAAGGTGTTCAACCGGCCCGGCATCGGCACCCTGATCGCCGAGGGCATCGAGCGCCGCGACTACCCGCGGCTGCAGGCCGTGGTGCTGCTCGGCGCGCTCATCTACGTGCTGGTCAACCTGCTCGTCGACCTGTCCTACGCCGTGATCGACCCGAGGGTGAGGCTGCGATGAGCGCACCGACCACCTGGGCGCAGCGGCGGAAGGACCGGATCGACGACACCGCCGGCCGCAGTCTGTCCGCGGACGCACTGCGCCGGCTGCGCCGCAGCCCCACCGCGATCGTCGGGGCGGTGATCATCGGGGTGTTCGTGCTGGTCTCGGTGTTCGCGCCGTTGCTGGCCCCGCACGACCCGGCCCAGGCGTTCCCGCAGCTGCTCGACCAGCTGCGCCCCGGCTCGATCCCCGGACCGCAGCCCGGCTTCCTGCTCGGCAGCGACCAGAACGGCCGCGACGAGTTCTCCCGGATGATCCTGGCGTCGCGTCAGACCCTGCTCGTCGGCGTGCTCGCGACCGTGTTCGGGCTCGCGGCGGGCCTGGTCATCGGTGTGCTCGCCGGCGCGTTCGGCGGCTGGATCGACACCGTCCTCATGCGCGTCACCGACGTGCTGCTGTCGATCCCGTCGCTGCTGCTCGCGATCTCGGTCGCGGCGCTGGCCGCCCGGCCCAGCCAGACCACGGTCATCATCGCCGTCGCGCTGGTGAACGTGCCGATCTTCGCGCGGCTGCTGCGCGGGTCGATGCTCGCCCAGCGCGACTCCGACCACGTCCTCGCGGCCACCGCGCTCGGCGTGAAGCGACGGGCGGTCGTGCTGCGGCACATGCTGCCCAACGCGATCGGCCCGGTGATCGTGCAGGCCACGCTGACCCTGGCGACGGCGATCCTCGACGCGGCCGCGCTGTCCTTCCTCGGCCTCGGCGACGCCGACCCGGCCCGCGCCGAGTGGGGCCTGATGCTCGCCTCCGCGCAGCCCTACCTCGACGTCCGGCCCGGGCTGGCGGTCTACCCGGCGATCGCGATCATCGTCGTCGCGCTCGGGTTCACGCTGCTCGGCGAGTCGCTGCGCGAGGCCATCGACCCGAAAGGCCGGAGATGACCACACCTCCGATGAACCCGTTGTTGCAGGTCCAGGACCTGTCCGTGCGCTTCGTCCGCAAAGGCGAGGCCGACGTCGTCGCCGTCGACGGTGTGTCGTTCGACGTCCGCCCCGGCGAGGTCGTCGGCCTGGTCGGCGAGTCCGGCTGCGGCAAGTCCGTGACCTCTCTGGCGATCATGGGACTGCTGCCGGGCCGTACCCCCCGGGTGGGCGGCTCGGTGCTGTTCTCCTCCGGGGACGAGTCCGTCGACCTGCTCACCCTGTCCGACGCCGAGCTGCGCGAGCGGCGCGGCCGCGACATCGGGATGGTCTTCCAGGACCCGCTGTCGTCGCTGAACCCGGTCGTCCCGGTGGGTGTCCAGATCACCGAGGCGCTCACCCGGCACCGCGGGATGAGCAAGGACGAGGCGCGTACGGAGGCCGTCGCCCTGCTGGAGCGGGTCGGCATCCCCGACCCGGCACGACGCGTGTCGGCCTACCCGCACCAGATGTCGGGCGGGATGCGCCAGCGCGCGCTGATCGCGATCGCGCTCGCCTGCCGGCCGAAGCTGCTCATCGCCGACGAGCCGACCACCGCCCTCGACGTCACCATCCAGGCCCAGATCCTGGAGCTGCTGCGCGAACTCGTCGCCGAGACGGGAACGGCACTGATCATGATCACGCACGACCTGGGCGTCGTCGCGGGGCTCTGCGACCGGGTCAACGTCCTCTACGGCGGCCGGGTCGTGGAACGCGCGGAGCGGCACGCCCTGTTCGGGGGCCCGCGCCACCCGTACACCTCGGGGCTCATCCGGTCGATCCCGCGGCTGGACTCCGACCCCGCCGCGGAGCTGCCCGCGATCACCGGGTCGGTGTCGGACAACCTGCCCTGGGACCACGCCTGCGCGTTCGCGCCGCGCTGCCCGCGGGCGCTGGAGACCTGCACCTCGGTCACCCCGGTGGCCGACGACGAGGCGGGCCGGCTGCTGCGCTGCCACAATCCCGAGCCGATCGGAGCGACGGCATGAGCCCCCTGCTGGAGGTCGAGGACCTGCAGGTCCACTTCCCGATCACCCGGGGTGTGCTGGTGCAGCGCACCGTCGGTCACGTCCGGGCCGTCGACGGCGTCTCGCTGCGGATTGAGCGCGGCGAGACCTACGGCCTGGTCGGCGAGTCCGGCTGCGGCAAGTCGACCCTCGGGCGGGCGATCCTCAAGCTCACCGAGCCGACCGCGGGCACGGTGTCCTTCGACGGCACCGACGTCGCCGCACTGAAGGGGGAGCCGCTGCGCCGGATGCGCCGCCGGTTCCAGATGGTGTTCCAGGACCCGATGTCCAGCCTGGACCCGCGCCAGTCGGTCGGGTCGCTGCTGCGCGAGGGCCTGGCCGCGCACGGGATCGAGGCCGGTCCGGACCGGCTCGCCGAGCTCATGCGCGCGGTGGGGCTGCCGGAGTCCGCGCTGCGCCGCTACCCGCACGAGTTCTCCGGCGGGCAGCGTCAGCGCATCGGGATCGCCCGGGCCCTGTGCGTGGAGCCCGACCTCGTCGTCGCCGACGAGCCGGTCTCGGCGCTGGACGTGTCGGTGCAGGCCCAGGTGCTCAACCTGCTGCGCTCGCTGCAACGCGAGCTCGGCCTGACCTACCTGGTGATCGCGCACGACCTGGCCGTCGTGCGGCACGTGTCGGACCGGGTCGGGGTGATGTACCTCGGGTCGATCGTGGAGGAGGCGCCCGCCCGCGCGCTCTACGACGGCCCGCTGCACCCCTACACCCGGGCGCTGCTCTCGGCCGTGCCCCAGCCGGACCCGACCGTGGAGGACACCCGCGAGCGGATCCTCCTGTCCGGGGACCTGCCCTCGCCCGCCGCGCCGCCGTCCGGGTGCCGGTTCCACACCCGCTGCCCGTGGCGCCAGGACGACCGGTGCTCCACCGAGCGCCCGCAGCTGCGCGTGCTCGACGGCGACACCTCGGGGCACCGGGTCGCCTGCCACCACGCCGAGGCGATCCGCGACGGGCGCATCACCCCGCACGAGGTGACCGCGGAGGAGGCCGACGCCGCCGTCGGTCCGGGCGGCGGCCCGGAGGTCCCCGACCAGCAGATCACCGTCGGCGACGCGATCGGCCGCTGAGCCCCGGGCCCGCGGTGCCCCCAGGGGAACTCTCGTGGCTTAGAGCGCTACGAGGGTGACCCTGGGGGCAGGCGGGGAGGGGTCCGCGGACTCAGCGCAGGGCGCGGTTGATCGCGCTCACGACGCCCTTGAGGCTGGCGCTGGTGATCGAGCTGTCGATCCCGACGCCCCAGAACACCTTCTCCTCGACGGCGCACTCGACGTAGGCCGCGGCGCGGGCGTCGTCACCACCGCCCATCGCGTGCTCGTGGTAGTCGAGCACCCGCACGTCGAAACCGATCCCGGCCAGCGCGTCGACGAACGCCGCGATCGGCCCGTTGCCCGACCCGGCGATCTCGTGCAGGTCGGACTCGACGCGCACGGTCGCGACGATCTCGTCGCGGCCCTCGCCGTCGCTGTGGACGCGGTGGCGCACCAGCTTGAGCGGGGTCTCGCGGCCCAGGTACTCGACGTCGAACGCGTCGCGCATGGCCTTGGGCTCGACCTCGCCGCCCTCGGTGTCGGTGAAGGCCTGGATGACGTGGCTGAACTCGATCTGCAGCCGGCGCGGCAGGTCGAGCTGGTGCTCGGTCTTCATGATGTAGGCGATGCCGCCCTTGCCGGACTGGCTGTTGACCCGGATGACGGCCTCGTAGGTGCGGCCGATGTCCTTCGGGTCCACCGGCAGGTACGGGACCTCCCAGGTGTGGTCGGCGACCGGGTGACCGGCCTCCGCGGCGTCGGCCTCCATCGCGGCGAAGCCCTTGTTGATCGCGTCCTGGTGGGAGCCGGAGAACGCGGTGTAGACCAGGTCGCCGCCCCACGGGTGGCGCTCGTGCACCGGCAGCTGGTTGCAGTACTCGACGGTGCGGCGGATCTCGTCGATGTCGGAGAAGTCGATCTGCGGGTCGACGCCCTGGGTGAACATGTTCATGCCCAGCGCGACCAGGTCGACGTTGCCGGTGCGCTCGCCGTTGCCGAACAGGCAGCCCTCGATCCGGTCGGCGCCGGCCTGGTAGCCCAGCTCGGCGGCGGCGATGCCGGTGCCGCGGTCGTTGTGCGGGTGCAGCGACAGGACCAGCGCGTCGCGGCGGGCCAGGTTGCGGTGCATCCACTCGATGGAGTCCGCGTAGACGTTCGGCGTCGCCATCTCGACCGTCGCCGGCAGGTTGACGATCATCGGGTGCTCGGGCGTCGGCTGCCAGATCGCGCTCACCGCGTTGGTGATCTCGACGGCGTACTCCAGCTCGGTGCCGGTGTAGGACTCCGGCGAGTACTGGAAGGTCCAGTCGGTCGCCGGGTACTTCTCGGCGAACTTGCTGACCTCCTCCGCACCGTCGGTGGCGATCTTGGTGATGCCCGCGCGGTCGGAGCGGAAGACGACCCGGCGCTGCAGGATCGACGTCGAGTTGTAGAGGTGGACGATCGCCGAGTGCGCGCCCTCGCAGGCCTCGAAGGTCCGCTGGATCAGCTCCGGGCGGGCCTGGGTCAGGACCTGGATCTGCACGTCCTCCGGGATCGCGCCCTGCTCGATGATCTCGCGGACGAAGTCGAAGTCGGTCTGGCTCGCCGCCGGGAAGCCGACCTCGATCTGCTTGTAGCCCATGCGTACCAGCAGGTCGAACATGCGCCGCTTCCGCAGCGGGCTCATCGGGTCGATCAGTGCCTGGTTGCCGTCACGCAGGTCGACCGCGCACCACAGCGGCGCGGTGTCGATGACCTTGTCCGGCCAGGTGCGGTCGGGCAGCGAGACCGGCTCGACCAGCTGATGGAAGGGCTTGTACCGGTGGACCGGCATCTGCGAGCCGCGCTGCCGGTTCCAGGCGGGCTGGGTCGCGTGCGGCGCGCCCTCGGGGGTGCGGACGTTGCTGCGGGCGCGGGCTTCGTAGGCGTCGGGAGAGGTGGTCACGGGAATGCTCCGTCGTCGTGCCGTCGTGGCGACCGGCGGACACGCGAAACCCCGCGACGAGGGGCCGGTCGGTTCAGACCCCGCCGCGGCGGCGAAGGAGCAGGCGCGCCATGCCTCCTACCGTAGACCCGAACCCCCGTTGCGCGGCAAGTCACCACCCGCACGGTCGAACCCGGCCCCGAGTCCCGGCTCGCAACGAAGTGATCACAACCAGCGGCGTTTCCCCTCGTTGGAAGGGCAGTGAGGGTGCGGCGGTGCAACCATGACGCCGTCCGTGACGAAGGGGTTTGTGATGGCGGCAACCGTGGGTACGACCGTGCGGCAGGGCATGGGCATCATCGCGACGATCGTGCGGATCGTGGGCCTGGTGATCGTGGCCATCCTGGTCGCGCACATCGTGCTGACCCTGCTCGACGCCAACCCGGCGAACTTCCTCACCGAGTTCGTGTCCTCCTGGGCGGCCCAGCTGAACCTCGGTCTCGGTGACCTGTTCACCCCGTCCCAGCCGAAGATGGCCGTCACGCTGAACTACGGGGTCGCCGCGATCCTGTGGCTGATCATCACCACGGTGGTCGTGCGGCTGCTGCGCCGGGTCTGACACGTCCCCCCGCCGGGCGCGGGTGCGGTGGCAGGATGCCGGGACGTACCGGCGCCGCGACGCCGGACCCGTCCGGCCCGGAGGAGCACCACCCATGAGCACTACCCGACCCACCGGCGTCGGAGCCGTCCGGGTGCGGTCGCGGTGACCGTCACGGTCGCCTCGACCGCCCGCGAGCAGGTCGCGGCGCTGCGCGCCCGGGAGATCTCGGCCCGCGAGCTGATGGACCTGCACCTGGCCCGGATCGAGGCCCGCAACCCCGAGCTCAACGCGGTCGTCTCCCTCGACGTGGAGCGCGCGCGGGCGGGTGCCGCCGCCGCCGACGAGCGGCTGGCCTCCGGTGCGCCCGTCGGGCCGCTGCACGGGCTGCCGTTCGCGTTCAAGGACACCCATGCCGTCGCGGGGTGGCGGACGACCTACGGCTCGCCGCTGTTCGCCGACCACGTCCCGGACACCGACGACCTGATCGTCGAGCGCATCCGGGCCGCCGGTGTGGTGCCGATCGGCAAGACCAACGTGCCGGAGTTCGCGGCCGGTTCGCACACGTTCAACCGCGTCTTCGGCACCACGGTCAACCCGCACGACCCGACGCGGTCCGCGGGTGGGTCGTCCGGCGGCGCGGCGTGCGCGCTGGCGGCCGGGATGGTCCCGCTGGCCGAGGGCTCGGACATGGGCGGTTCGCTGCGCAACCCGGCGTCGTTCTGCGGGGTCGTGGGGTTGCGCCCCTCGTGGGGACGGGTGCCGGAGTGGCCGTCGTCGAACATGTGGGAGACCACGTCGACCGGGGGTCCGATGGCCCGCACCACCGACGACGCCGCGCTGCTGCTGTCGGTGCTCGCCGGTCCGGACCCGCGCGCCCCGCACGCCCTGGGCGACCCGGGGGAGACCTTCGCCTCGCCGCTGCGCCCGGTCCCGCTCGCCGGGCTGCGCGTGGCGCTGTCGGCCGACCTCGGTGGCGCGTTCACCGTGGACCGCTCCGTCGCCGCGGTCGTCGAGGCGGCCGGTGACGCACTGGCCGGCGCCGGGGCGGCGGTCTCGGGCACCGCGCCCGACCTGACCGGCGCCGACGAGTGCTTCCGCACCCTCCGCGCCTGGCACTTCCAGGCCCGGTTCGGCATGCAGCTCGCCGTGCACCCGCAGGAGTTCAAGGCCTCGCTGGCCGCGAACATCAGGGCAGGCGAGGCGCTGACCGGCGCTGATGTCGCCGTCGCGTACCAGCGCCGCACGACGCTCGCCCAGCGGATGCGGGAGTTCTTCACCGAGCACGACGTGCTGGTGCTGCCGGTGTCGCAGGTGCCGCCGTTCCCGGCCGACCAGGAGTTCCCGGCCACCGTGGACGGCGTCCCGATGGCGTCCTACCTGGACTGGATGCGTTCGGCGTACCTGATCACCGTGACCGGCTGCCCTGCCGTCTCGGTGCCCTTCGGCCGGACCCCCGACGGGCTCCCGGTCGGGGTCCAGCTCGTCGCCCGCCACGGCGCCGACCGCGCCCTGCTGGAGATCGCCGCGGCCGTCGAGCGCCTGGCGCGTCCCGCGGCCTGAAGGGTCCTACCCGCGCTCGGCCGGGGCGAGGGTCCGCGGGCCGTCCACCCGGTCCGGGCGTAGCCGGATCCGCCACGCCCCGCACCGGCAGCGCTGGTAGCTCACGACGCCGTCGGAGGTGCGGTGCCGCGACGTCGTCTCCCACTCGTGGTCCAGGGGTGTACTCACGACGACGACGTTGCTGTAATGGGTCAGTGCACATCAACCCTTACGGACGGGATCCGGTGCTCCTCGCCGCCGACCTGGTGAACGCGCCGCCGTCGTCGACCGGGGAGCTCGTCGCGCGCTGTCTCGCCGCCGGGGTGACGCGCGACTGGGACCCGGTCGGCGCCGACCTGCCGACGGTGCTCGACTTCCTGCGCCGGTGGGAGGCGGTCGTCGACGCCGAGCCGGGCGCGGAGCGGGCACGGCTGCTCAACGCCCTGCTCGCCGAGTCGACCGGGCCGCCACGCCTCACCGACCACGACGGCCACTGGCACCTGCACCACCGCGACGACGGTCTGGGCCTGGCCGGTGTGCTGCGCGCCCTGCTCGCGACCGGCACCGCCACCCACCTGGCGACCCGGGGGATGGACCGGCTCGGCCGGTGCGCCGCCGAGGGCTGCACCCGCGTCTACGCCGACGTCTCCCGCAACGGCAGGCAGCGGTACTGCAGCGCACGCTGCGGCAACACCGACGCGGTCCGTCGGCACCGCGGCAGGCAGCAGCCCGTCCGGGCCTGAGCCCCCGGTCCGGGGCCGTACGGCCCGCGCACATACCCGAGCGGGGGGTCCGCGGGCGAGCCCGTGTGGTCTGGGTCATCGGTGACCGTCCAGATCCTGAAAACGGACGGCGCTCGCCGGTACTGTTCCGTTCCGACCAACGCCGCCGGTGCGTCACCTGCGCATTCCGGCGGTCGAAGAGAGAGCACCCGACGGCTCCCACCGCGGAGCCAGGATTGGAGGTCGGCGTGGCCCTCGTCGTGCAGAAGTACGGCGGTTCGTCGGTCGAGAACGCTGAGCGGATCAAGAAGGTCGCCGAGCGCATCGTCCGTACCCGCAAGGAGGGCCACGATGTCGTCGTCGTCGTGTCCGCCATGGGGGACACCACCGACGAGCTGACCGATCTCGCCGAGCAGATCTCCCCGAAGCCCCCGCTGCGGGAGATGGACATGCTGCTCACCTCCGGTGAGCGGATCTCGAACGCACTCGTCGCGATGGCGATCCACGCCCTCGGCGCGGAGGCCCGGTCGTTCACCGGCTCGCAGGCGGGCATGCTCACCACCTCGAAGCACGGTGACGCCCGCATCACCGAGGTGAACCCGTGGCGCCTGCGTGAGGCCCTCGACGAGGGGCACATCGTGCTCGTCGCCGGCTTCCAGGGCATGAGCGCGGACTCCCGCGACATCACCACGCTGGGCCGCGGCGGCTCGGACACCACCGCCGTCGCGCTCGCGGCCGCGCTGAACGCCGACGTCTGCGAGATCTACTCCGACGTCGACGGCGTCTACACCGCCGACCCGCGGATCGTCTCCAAGGCGAGCCTGCTCGAGACGGTGACCTACGAGGAGATGCTCGAGCTCGCCGCGTCCGGCGCCAAGGTGCTGCACCTGCGCGCCGTCGAGTACGCCCGCCGCTACGGCGTCCCGCTGCGGGTGCGCAGTTCCTACAACGACAAGCCGGGCACCCTGGTCTCCGGCTCGATCGAGGAGATCCCGTTGGAGAATCCGATCATCACCGGCGTCGCCCACGACCGGTCCGAGGGCAAGATCACCGTCACCGGGGTGCCGGACACCCCCGGCATGGCGGCGAAGATCTTCCGCACGGTCGCCGACGCGGAGATCAACATCGACATGGTGCTGCAGAACATCTCCAACGTGTCGGACAAGAAGACCGACATCACCTTCTCGCTGCCCCGCACCGACGGTGACACCGCCGTCGCGGCGCTGGAGCGCGCGAAGGGCGAGATCGGGTTCACCGAGCTGATCTACGACAACGACATCGGCAAGGTCTCGCTGGTCGGCGCCGGTATGCGCAACCACCCCGGCGTCACCGCGAAGTTCTGCGAGGCGCTCTCCGACGCCGGGATCAACATCGAGACCATGAACACCTCGGAGATCCGGATCTCGGTCATCTGCCGCTCCGACCAGCTCGACGACGCGGTGCAGGCGCTGCACGAGGCGTTCGAGCTCGGCGCCGAGGACGACGCGGTGGTCGCCGCCGGAACGGGCCGGTGAGCTGAGATGGCCATGGACTCACCCGTTCTCGCGCTGGTCGGCGCGACCGGTGCCGTCGGCACCACCATGATCGAGATCATCGACTCCCGCGAGTCGGTGCCGTGGGGCGAGATCCGCCTGATCGCCTCGGCCCGCAGCGCCGGCAAGGTGCTGACGGTCCGCGGCCAGGACATCACCGTCCTGGAGCTGAAGCCCGAGGTCTTCGACGGCGTCGACATCGCGATGTTCGACGTGCCCGACGAGGTCTCCGCCGAGTGGGCGCCGATCGCCGCCTCCCGCGGCGCGATCGCCGTCGACAACTCCGGCGCGTTCCGGATGGACCCCGAGGTCCCGCTCGTCGTGCCGGAGGTCAACCCGGAGAAGGTGACCGAGCGGCCCAAGGGGATCATCGCCAACCCGAACTGCACGACGCTGTCGATGATGGCGGCGATGGGTGCGCTGCACCGCGAGTTCGGGCTCGAGGCGCTGGTCGTGTCGTCGTACCAGGCCGCGTCGGGTGCCGGCCAGCCCGGCATCGACCAGCTGCAGGCCGAGCTGTCCGCGGTCGCCGGCAAGGACCTCGGCAAGGCCGCCGGCGACGTCGCGGCCGTCCTGACCGAGGCCGGCATCCCGGTCGGCGGCGACTCGCCGTTCCCGGCTCCGCTGGTGCTCAACGTCGTGCCGTGGGCCGGCTCCCTCAAGGACGACGGCTGGTCGTCGGAGGAGCTGAAGGTCCGCAACGAGTCCCGCAAGATCCTCGGGATCCCGGAGCTCAAGGTCTCCGCGACCTGCGTGCGCGTCCCGGTCGTCACCACGCACGCGCTGGCGATCCACGCGACCTTCTCCTCGGAGGTCTCGGTGGACGCCGCCCGCAAGGTTCTCGGCGCGCAGCCGACGATCGTCGTCAAGGACGACCCGGCCGCGGGCGAGTGGCCGACCCCGGCCGACGCCGTCGGCGGGGACCCGACCGTGGTGGGCCGGATCCGGCAGTCGCTGGACTTCCCGAACACCCTGGAGCTGTTCGTGTGCGGGGACAACCTGCGCAAGGGTGCCGCCCTGAACACCTACGAGGTGGCGGAGACGGTCGCCGCGGCCGGCTGACCGCTCCACACGCCACGACGGCCGCCGTCCCGGAGCCCGGGGCGGCGGCCGTCGTGCGTCCGAGGGCTACGGCAGGCGCAGCGTCGAGACGATGGCGCGGTGGTCGGTGCCCGGCACCTCGTGCGTCGCGAAGGACTCGGCGCTGATCCCGCCGTTGTAGACGATGTGGTCGATCTGCGGCCCCAGCCACGACGGCGCCCAGGTCGGCCAGGTCCCGGCCAGCCCGTTGCCGGTCTGCGAGCCCGCGTCGCCGCAGCCCTGGATCGCGTCCCGGAACACCGAGTGGTCGAGCGAGGCGTTGAAATCGCCGGCGACGATCGCCGGGCTCGCCCCGGAGCACCACTTCGCGACGGTCTCCAGGTCCGAGCGCCACTGTCCGACCGAGCGCGGGACCGGGGCGACGGAGTGGAACGCGACGAAGCGCAGGTTCCCCAGGCCGCCGCCGGTGATCTCGATGTAGTCGAAGCGGACGTCCTTGCCGATCCGGGTGCGGACGTCGCCGAGCCGGTCCGACCAGGCCACGGTGTTGCCGGTGACGTCGCGGTCCCAGCGGTCGACGCTGGACGCCGTCCGGTAGCCCAGCGGCTCCAGCAGCGGCGCGATCTCGCTCTCGTAGCGGCCGCCCGCCTCCGGGATCGAGACGACGTCGGGGTTCTCCGCGGCGACGAGCGCGGCGAGCGACTGCGTGTCGGCGTTGCCCTCGTAGACGTTGAGCGCCAGCACCTTCAGCGGGGTCCCGCCGGTGGGCGCGGGGTCGGCCACGGTGCGGGGGAGCACCATCGCGGCGCCGACCAGCGCGACCAGCGCGAGGACGACCGGCACCGGCCAGAACCGGCGGGCGGCCAGGGTGATCAGCAGGCCGACCACCACCAGCACGCCGAGCGCAGCGACCATCAACGGCCGGAAGGCGATGACCTGCGCGAACGGGGAGTGGGCGTCGAGACCGACGAGGTCGGGCAGCGTCGCGAGCGCGGCGGCGGCACCGAGGAACAGCGCGAACCCCCAGCGCACCCGACCTCCCCGACGACGGGGCCGCCCACTCGGGATGGGCTGGGTCTCGGAGTCGGGGTGGGGCGGTGCGCTCACTCGATCCAGTCTGCCCGAGGGGCACACCTGCCCGCCGCATCCGGACGGTGCCCTGCGCCGATCGTCTGTGGGCGCTCTCAGTGTCCGACTTGCGCGACCGCTCGTCGACCGCTCGCACGTCGAGATGCAGCTCAGGGCTCCGGCGGAGCGATTCGGACGACCCCGAGGTGCATCTCGGCGGCAGCGGGATCGCCGAGATGCAGCCCAGCGGGCCTGGAAGATCCACGAATCCCGCTGAGGTGCATCTCGGTGACACCGACGGCCGTGCCGCCCCGGCCGGTCAGGCCCGGACGCGCAGCAGCGGCGCCGCCACCCCGGCGGCGACGACCGCGACCGACCCACAGGCCAGCATCGCCACGCCGGGTGAGGCGGTGTCGACCAGCACCCCCGCCAGCGGGGTCGCGATGGCGATGCCGAGCGTCGTCGCGGAGCCCTGCAGGCCGGTGACCAGGCCGCGCACCCGGTCCGGGGCGAGGTCGCCGATCGCGGCACTGCCCGCCGCGAGCGTCGACGCGGTCGCCAGACCCGCGGGGAGCAGCAGGAACAGCAGGCTCCACCACGACCAGGCCAGCGCCGCCGGGAGCGTCGCCAGCCCGAGCGCGGCGAGCAGCAGCGGCAGCGGCAGGCTGCGGCGGGCGCTGCCGTAGAGGAACCCGCCGACCAGCGACGCCAGGCACCACACGGCGTTGACCAGCGCGATCGCCCACGCCTGCCCGGAGGAGGTGAGGGCGGCGATGAACGCGAACTCGGTGCCCATGATCGCGATCACCGCGGCGGTCACCGCCAGCAGCGCGCCGACCAGCGGTCGGGTCAGCCAGCTGCGCAGCGGGGGGCGGGGGCCGGTGCGGGCGGCCCCGTTGCCGTCGGCACGGACCGGTGGGTCGAGCCGCCACAGCGCGATCCCGGCCAGGACGAACCCGGCGCCGATCACGCGCATCGTCGTCGCCGAGCCCAGCCACACCGTCAGCAGCGACCCGACGGCGGGCCCGGTCATGTAGGAGATCTCGACGGTCATCGAGTCCAGCGCGAAGGCGGGGCGGCGTCGTCCGGCCGGGACGGCGGCCGCGATGACCTGCCGGACCAGCGAGAACACCGGGAGGGTCAGGATGCCGGCGACGAAGGCGGCGCCGAGCAGACCGGCGTAACCCAGCAGCGGCGCCACCGACCAGAACAGCAGGCCCGCGGTCATCGTCAGCGCCAGGACCGGCCGCAGCCCGTGCCGGTCGACCATCGTGCCGAGCAGCGGGGCGCCGATCGCCATCCCGGTCGGGACCGCGGCGGCGACCAGCCCGGCGGCGCCGAAGCCGTGGCCGAGCGTGGTGACGGTGTGCAGGGTCAGGGTGACGCCGACGGCCGTCGCGGGGATGCGGGCGGCCATGCCGATCGCGGTGATCGCACCGACCCCGGGCAGGCGCAGCACGTCGGCGAACGCACCCGGGCCGGCGCGGGGTGCGGTGGCGGCGGTGTCGGGCACGACCCCATCCTGACCCGCGCCCGTCGTCGTCGCGCACCGGTTTCGGGTTTCGGCCGGGACCCCACGGGAAGTCCTTGGGGACCGAACACCGCCGACCGCGACGCGGCCGCGCAGCCGCGGGAGCGTCCCGGTCGACCCGGCGGGGCGCCGCCCGCCCCACCCATGACGCGTACGAGGAGGCTCGGCCGTGACCACGTCGCACCAGCCCAAGCCCACCACCACGGACTCCGGCAGCCCGGTCGCCAGCGACGAGCACTCGCTGACGATCGGCCCCGACGGCCCGCTCCTGCTCAACGACCACTACCTCATCGAGCAGATGGCGAACTTCAATCGGGAGCGCATCCCGGAGCGTCAGCCGCACGCGAAGGGCGGTGGGGCGTTCGCGCGGTTCGAGACCACCGAGGACGTCTCGCAGTACACCAAGGCCGCGTTCCTCCAGCCGGGCGTCGAGTCCCGTGGCGTGATCCGGTTCTCGACCGTCGCCGGTGAGCGCGGCAGCCCCGACACCTGGCGCGACCCGCGCGGCTTCTCGCTGAAGCTGTGGACGACCGAGGGCAACTGGGACATGGTCGGCAACAACACGCCGGTCTTCTTCGTCCGCGACCCCATGAAGTTCCAGCACTTCATCCGCAGCCAGAAGCGGCGCGTCGCGAACAACCTGCGCGACCACGACATGCAGTGGGACTTCTGGACGCTGTCGCCGGAGTCGGCGCACCAGGTCACCTGGCTCATGGGCGACCGGGGCATCCCGAAGACCTGGCGGCAGATGAACGGCTACTCCAGCCACACCTACAGCTGGATCAACGAGGCCGGCGAGATGGTCTGGGTGAAGTACCACTTCAAGTCCGACCAGGGCGTGGAGTGCCTGACCCAGGACGAGGCCGACACCCTCGCAGGCTCGGACCCCGACTACCACCAGGCCGACCTCTACAACGAGATCGAGGCGGGCAACCACCCGTCCTGGACGCTGTACGTGCAGGTCATGCCGTTCGCCGACGCCAAGACCTACCGGTACAACCCGTTCGACCTGACCAAGGTGTGGCCGCACAGCGACTACCCGCTGATCAAGGTCGGGAAGCTGACGCTGGACCGGAACGTCGAGGACTACCACGCCGAGATGGAGCAGGCCGCGTTCGAGCCGAACAACCTGGTGCCCGGCACCGGGCTGTCGCCGGACAAGATGCTGCTCGCCCGCGGGTTCTCCTACGCCGACGCCCACCGCGCCCGGCTCGGGGTCAACTACAAGCAGATCCCGGTCAACGCGCCCCGCAGCGAGGTGAACAACTACCAGAAGGACGGCGCCATGCGGATCACGAACACCCGTGACCCGATCTACGCGCCCAACTCCTACGGCGGCCCGGCGGCCGACCCGAAGCGCGTCTCCGAGGCCCTCTGGTACGCCGACGGTGAGATGGTCCGCAGCGCGTACTCCCTGCGCGAGTCCGACGACGACTGGGGCCAGGCCGGGATCATGGTCCGCGAGGTCTTCGACGACGCCGCCCGCGAGCGCTTCGTCGGCAACGTCGCCGGGCACCTGCTCGACGGCGTGACCGAGCCCGTGCTGCAGCGCGCCTTCGAGTACTGGCGCAACGTCGACAAGAACATCGGCGACCGGATCGAGCAGGCCGTCCGCAACGGCGGCTGACCGCTCCGCGCACCGACCGACGGCCCCGGGGACACCCCCGGGGCCGTCGTGCGTCCTAGGCTCGGGGTGTGGAGATCTGGCACAACCCGCGCTGCTCGAAGAGCCGCGCCGCCCTCGCGCTGCTGACCGACCGCGGCGTCGAACCGACGGTGCGGCGCTACCTCGACGACCCGCCGACCCGCGCCGAGCTGGAGCGGGCCCTGGCCGCGCTCGGCACCGAGGACCCGCTCGCGATCACCCGCACCGGCGAGCCCGCGTTCCGCGGGCAGGGCCTCGCCGGCGCCGACCGGGACACCCTGCTCGACGCGCTGGCCGCCGAGCCGAAGCTCATCGAGCGGCCCGTGGTGATCGACGGTGACCGGGCCGTCGTCGGCCGGCCGCCGGAGAACGTGCTGGGCCTGCTCGGCGACTAGCCCAGAGCCCGCCGCACGAAATCGACCTCGGTCGCGATCAGGTCCAGCTGGTCGGACACCACCAGCGAGCCGTGCCCGGCGTCGAACCGGCTGACCTCGTAGGTCACGTCCCCGCGTCCGGCCAGCGCGTCCAGGTAGTTGTCGATCTGCCGGATCGGGCAGCGCGGGTCGTTCTCCCCGGCCAGCACCAGGACCGGCACGCGGACCTCGTCGACGTAGGTCAGTGGCGAGGCCTCCCGGTAGAGGTCGGGCAGCGCGTCGGGGGAGCCGCCGAACAGCGCCCGGTCGAACGCGCGCAGCTGCTCCATCTCGTCGGCGTAGGCGGCGACGTAGTCGGCCACCGGCACCCCGGCGACGGCCGCGGCCCACCGCTGCGGCTGCGTCCCGGCGGCGAGCAGCGACAGGTACCCGCCCCAGGACCAGCCGTCGACGACGCAGCGGGCCGGGTCGACGGCGCCGTCGGCGACCAGCGCGTCCTGGACGGCGGCGACGTCCTCCAGCTCGGTCAGCCCCGGCCTGCCCTCGATCGCGTCCCGCCAGGCCGAGCCGTAGCCGGTGGAGCCGCGGTAGTTGACCTCGACGACGGTGAACCCGGCCTCCACCCAGGTGGCGCGGCCGGCGTCGAAACGGTCCTCGTCGGCGGCGTGCGGGCCGCCGTGCAGCACGAACACCGCGGGGGCCGGGCCGTCGGCGGTGCGCGGCGCCTCGGCGACGAGGCTGTGCACGGCGCCGCCGGGTCCGTCGGTCCACACGTCGCGCACGGCGACCGAGCCGGGCGGGCGCTCCCCGGGCGGGGCGACCAGGACGTCGTCGGTGCCGTCCGGGCGCAGTGCCCGGATCTGCGACGGGGTGGCCGCCGACGACGCGGAGTACTCGACGGTGCCGTCGTCGCGGACCTCGGCGGACCCGACGCAGCCGGGCGCGGTGGGCAGCTCGGTCAGCTCGCCGGAGGCCAGGACATAGCGGAACAGCCGGGTGCGGGCGGCGTGGGTGTGCGCGAGGAGCAGCGCGGAGGCGTCCGGGACGAACCCGCCGACCAGCTCGCCGGGCAGGTCGACCGCGAGCTCGGTGACCTCACCGGTGGTCGGGTCCCAGACCAGCAGCTCGTCGCGGCCGCGGCGCTCGTGGCCGACGAGCAGCCGCTGGTCGCCCGCGACGGGGGAGAACTCCAGCGCGGCGAGGCCGCGGCCGGGCCCGTCGTGCAGCTCGGCGAGGGTGTCCCCGGTGGCGACGTCGAGCACCCGCAGCGACGGGTGGCGGGAGTCGCCGTGCTCGGAGTGCGAGATCGCCAGCAGCGTCTCGTCCCCCGACAGCGCGCCGACGCCCGCGTCCTCGGTGTGCCGGTAGATCTCCCGGGCGTCGGTGCCGGGGCCGCGCTCGTGCACCGACAGGACCGTGCCGTCGTCGGTGGACACCCCGATCGCGGTGACCCGGCGGCCGATCTCCAGGCCCGCCGGGTAGCCGTCGCCGGCGCCGGGGACGGCGGGCACGGTGTCGGTGCCCGCCGCGGAGGACCACGGCTGGGCGACCCAGTGGCCGAACTCGTCGCCGTCGGTGTCGGCGAACCACCAGACGTGCCCGCCGTCCGGCGGCAGCACGGCCGAGGTGGTGCCGTTGCGCCGGTCGGTGACCTGGCGGTGCTCCCCGGAGTCGCGGTCCCAGGCGTGGATCTCGAAGGTCCCGGTCGCGTTGGACACGTAGACCGAGCGGGCCGGTGCGTCGCGGGCCCAGCCGGGACGCGACATGCGCACCGCGGTGAACCGGGACCGCCAGCGCTGCTCGCGCTCGTCGTCGAAGAGCGTCGGGGGAACGGGTGCGCTGGGGTGCGGGCTCACGCCCCGATCGTGCCGAACGCCACGAACGGGTGCACCGGGCGGGGTCGTCGGACGCGCATCCGGCAGCATGGAGGCATGCGGAGACCGGCCCGGCTGCTGCTCGCCGGGGTGCTCGTCCTCTTCCCGGCCGCTGCGGGCTGCGGTGCGGCCGGATCGACCGCCGGCACCGTCGTGAGTGGTCCGACGGTCACCGCCAGGGCCGACTCGCAGGGCCTCACCGCGGTCCGGTTCGACCACTCCGCGACGCATCCGGAGCCCGCCGTCCCGACGGTGCGGGTGCGCCGCGGGACGACGGTGGTGCTCACCGTCGGCAGCGACGTCGCGCGCCGGGTGCTGGTCCCGGAGCAGGGCCGTGCCCTCGACGTCAGCGCCGGGGGCACGGTCACCCTGCGCTTCCTCGCGCTGGGGACGTTCACCGTGCGGGTGGCCGAGCCCGGTGCGGTCCGCGGCGGGACGATCATCGGCCGGGTCGAGCCCTGGCACTGACCCGCCGGGGGATCAGGCGAAGGCGTCGGCCCGGTCGGCGATGGCGCGCAGCCCCTCGGCGATGTCCACACCGGACGGCGCGGTGCCGGGGTCGAGCATCCACTGGACCATGAGCCCGGTGAGCAGCGCCTGGTAGACGGAGCCGAGGACGTGCACGCGGCGGTCCGCGGCGGCCGGGTCGTCGGGCAGCGTGTGGAAGGTCAGGGCCAGGCCCTCACGGACCTCCCGCTGGGCCTCGGCGAGCTTCGCGCGCAGCTCCGGCAGCCGCTCGGCCTGGGCGAGCGCCTCGACGTGGGTGGCCCACAGGCGTCGCTGGGTGGAGAACAGGCCGACCACCCGGCTCCAGGTCTCCTCGACCCGGCGCTGCGGGTCGGTGGTCCCGCCCGCGGGCTCGGCGAGCGCCCGGTCGAGCTCCTCGCCCCAGGCCGTCGTCGCCCGCAGCAGGGCCTCGGTGAGCAGGGCGTCCTTCGAGCCGAAGTGGTAGCCGATGGAGGCCAGGTTCGTCCCGGACGCGGCCACCACGTCCCGTGCGGTCGTGCGGCCGAACCCCTTCTCGTAGAGGCACTGCGCGGCCCCGTCCAGAAGCTCCTCGCGGTGTCCCATGATCGCGGAACCTATCGGGTCGTCACGGACGTCCGTACACCGGCCGTTCACCCGGTCTGCCACTGTCGTGCAACGCTTGCGTGACGCCGGTCACGACGGGTAAGGACTGTCGTGGCGGTGCCCCCGACGGAGCGGGCGCCGGAGCGACGAGGAGTCACCGTGAGCAGACTGCGATTCGGCACCTTCCTGGCCCCGTTCCACCAGCCCGGGCAGAACCCCACCCTCGCGCTGCAGCGCGAGGGTGGGGCTCGTCGAACACCTCGACCGGCTCGGCTTCGACGAGGCGTGGATCGGCGAGCACCACTCCGCGGGCTCGGAGATCATCGCCTCGCCCGAGATCTTCATCGCCGCGGCGGCTGAGCGGACCCGGAACATCAAGCTCGGGACCGGCGTCACCTCCATCAGCTACCACAACCCGCTGTGGGTGGCCGACCGCATGGTGATGCTCGACCACCTCACCCGCGGCCGCACGATGCTCGGCTGCGGGCCCGGTTCGCTGCCCACCGACTCGTCGATGATCGGCCTGAACCCCACCGACACCCGTGAGCTGCTCGAGGTGAACCTCGACATCATCATGCGGCTGCTGCGCGGCGAGGTCGTGAACGCCGAGACCAGGACCCACACGCTGATCGACGCCCAGCTGCAGCTCGCGCCCTACAGCGACCCGTGTTTCGACATCGCGGTCGCCGCCGTCGCGTCCCCGACCGGGCCGCGGATGGCGGGGCAGCACGGCGTCGGTCTGCTGTCCATCGGCGCCACCCTCACCCAGGACGGCTTCGACGCGCTGGCCCACCACTGGAGCGTCGTCGAGGAGCGCGCCGCCCACCACGGGCAGCCCGCGCCCGACCGCAGCAAGTGGCGCCTGGTCGGCCTCATGCACGTCGCCGAGACCCGGGAACAGGCCTACCGCGAGGTCGAGTACGGCATCGAGCACTGGTTCCGCTACTTCCAGCAGGTCGCGGCGTTCCCGCAGATGGCGGTCGCGGGCGGCGACGTCAAGGAGATGATCGACTTCATCAACGACGCCGGGATCGGCGCGATCGGCACCGTCGAGGACGCGAAGGCGCAGGTGCAGAAGCTCGTCGACCAGTCCGGCGGGTTCGGCGCCTTCCTGCTGCTCGGCCACGAGTGGGCCAACCCGGTCGCGACCAAGCGCTCCTACGAGCTCATCGCCCAGCACGTCATGCCCGAGTTCCAGGGGCAGGCCGCGGGCACGCTGGCGGCCAAGGACCGGGCCAGCTCGACCCGGGAGAAGCACGCCCAGACCCAACTCGACGCCGTCGACACCATGACCAAGCGCTACGAGCAGGAGAAGGCGGGCGGCTGACGGGTCCCGGCGCGGCGGCTACCGGCCGCCGCGCCGCGGGCGCCCCGCGCCCGCCACCCACAACGTCAGCAGCACCGCCCCGGTCGGCGCGGAGAAGACCAGGAACCACCACGGGCTCAGGTCGGTCAGCAATGCCAGCACCGAGGTCCCGGCGGCGGCCGCGGCGGTGATGCACAGCCAGATGACCGTCAGGACCCGCATCGCGACGCCCCCGGCCGTCGCGGAGAACACCAGGCCGTCGCGCCGGGACGGGGCCGAGGAGGCGGGCAGGTCCAGGGTCACCCGGCCCAGGTCGCCGCGGCTGCGCATCCGCCAGACCTCGGTCACGCGCTCGTCGTACTCGGCGAGGTCGAGGTAGCCCTCGGCGTGGGCGGCGCGCAGCCGGTCGGCGACGGCCTGGCGTTCGGCGTCGGAGATACGGATCTGCTCGGGTCCCACCACCTCGTCCACCTCCTCGATGATGCCTGTCGGTGCCCGGTCCGTGCCAGGATGACCGCTGTGGCGGCGAGGGCGGTCCCGGCGCGGGCGCGGGCGCCGTCGTCCGGCCGGAGACGCGCCGGTGCCCGGCGGGACCCCCGCCGGGCACCGGGTCACGTGGGTCGGCTCACTCGCACGCGATGCCGTCGCCGTCGCGGTCGAGGGCCGAGCGGTAGCCCGGGTCGCCGCTGCTCAGCGGGGCAGCTCCGGCGGCGCGGGCCGCGGCGCAGTTCGTGTAGTAGGCCGAGCCGCCGCCGGACGAGCCGGAGGACGACGAGCCGGAGGAGACCAGGGGCTGCGGCGCGGCCGGGACGTAGGGCCGGTCGACGTCGGTGTCGGCGACCAGCGGCGCGGCCGGCGGGGCGGACTCGGTGACCGGGGCGCTCTGCGGCACCACGACCGGAGCGGGCGGGACCGGCGGGGCGGCGGCCTCGCCGATCGTGATCGGGTCACCGGCGGAGGCGAGCGCCGCGGGGCCGGGCAGCTGGGTGGTGACGGTCCCGGCGGCGACCCCGGCGACCGAGCCGGTCGACGGGCCGAGGACGACCTGGGTGAATCCGGCGGCACGGAGCGTGTCCCGCGCCTGCACGTCGGTCATCCCGACGACGTTGGGCACCGTCAGCAGCACCGGTGCCGCCGGGGCGGCGGGAGCGGCCGGGGCCGCCGCGAGCGGACGCACCGGAGCGGTGGCCGCGCCCACGATCCCGAGGACGGTCATGAGCACACAGAGCGCGGTGGCCGTCCAGCCGAGCACGATGCCGACCGTCGAGCGGCCCGGCGTCGACGCCCCGCCGGCCCGGAAACGGGCGCGGCCGGCGTGCGACAGCAGCGCGGCGGGCACCGTGACCAGCAGGCCGAGCACCGGCACGAACCCGACCACCATCCCCAGCACCGAGAGCCAGAAGCCGGCAGTGGGGGGGTGTTCCCGCGGGTCGCCGGGACCGGCTCGGCGACGGTCGTCCAGGGCTGGGTGGCGGTCATGACTGGTCCCCTCGTGGTGGCCCGACCGGAGCTGCTCCCGCTCCGACGAACGGCCTGTCGAGGGGCGTGACGCGGCCATTACCGCCCGTCATCAGGGTTGATGACTAGGGAGTGAGCACGAGCTTCCCGACCGCGGAGCGCTCGGCGTACGCGCGGGTCGCGGTCGCCGCGTCGGCCAGCGGCAGGGCCCGCGGGCGGGCCGGGTGCAGCTCCCCGGCACCGATCCGGCGCAGCACGTCCTCGGCCAGGTCCCGCGACGCGGCGGGGTCGGTGCGCGACCAGTCGCCCCAGTCGACGCCGACGACGGTCCGGTTCCGCAGCAGCACGACGTTCGCGGGCAGCTTCGGGATCGCGCCGGAGGTGAAGCCCAGCACACAGAACCGGCCGCCGGCGCCCAGCGCCCGCAGCGCGGCCTCCGCGGCGTCGCCGCCGACCGGGTCGATCACGACGTCCGCGCCACCGCCGGTGTGCTCGCGGATCGTGTCCTTGAGGGCGTCGTAGCCGACGGCGGCCTCGGCCCGGCGGCGAGCGCGGCCGCGCGCTTGTCCGGTGTGGACGCGACGGCGAGCACCCGCGCCCCGGCGGCGCGGGCGTGGTCGACCGCGGCCTGCCCGATCCCCCCGCTCGCCCCGAGCACGACGACCCACTCGCCCGGGCGGACGGTGACCCGGTCCCGGAAGGCGAAGGCGATCGTCCCGTGGCTCTCCATCGAGCTGGCCGCGACGCCCGCGTCGACCCCGTCGGGCACCGGGACCAGGCGCTCCTCCGGGACGACGACGTGGCTGGCGAACCCGCCGAAGCTCGTGAGCAGGGCGGCGACCCGCCTGCCGTCCGGGGTCGTCCCGGCGACCGCGGTGCCGGGTGTGAACGGCAGCGGCGGTCGTAGCTGGTAGCCGCCGCGGGCGATCAGCCCGTCGACGAAGCTGACCGCGGCGGCCTCGACGGCGACGAGCACCTCGCCCGGTCCCGGCTCCGGGCCCGGCTCCTCCACCAGCTCGAACCGCTCCGGATCGGCGAACTCCCGGCAGAGCACCCGTCGCACCACGCCTCCTCGCGTCGCCCACTGCGTCCGTGGGCGAGCCTCGCACGCGGGTGCCCGGCGGTGATCGTCGGAGTGGCCGCGGTCATGACCGGGCCGGGCAGGCCTCCCACAGCACCTCCCGGACGCTGCGCGGGTCGCGCCCGGTGATCCGGCGCACCGCGTCGCTCGTACGGGCCTGGGCCCCGGTGGCGACGAGCCCGTCGAGTCCGGCGAGCACGTCGGCGTAGTCGGCAGGCATGCCGTCGGCGACGAGCCGCTCGGCCATCGCGGCCACGCCCACCGGGCGGTGCCGGGCCGGCCGCCCGGTGACCTCGGTCCAGATGGCGCACACGTCGTCGTAGGACAGTGCCTCGGGACCGGTGACCACCACGTCCGGCTCCGGCGGTGCCGGGTCGAGCAGCAGTGCGACGGCGACGGCGGCGATGTCCCCCGCGTCGACGAACGGGACCCGGCCGTCCCCGGTCGCGGTCACGACGTCACCGGCACGCAGCCCGCGTGCGGTGAGGTGGTCACCGAGCAGGTTCTGGGCGAACCACGAGGGTCGCAGGAGCGACGGTTCCGGGACCGTGCCCAGGACGACGTCCTGCACCGCGCCCAGCCCGGGCGTGCCGCGCTCGACGGCGGCCGCGCTCAGGAGCACCACCCGGCGCAGACCGCGCCGGACCGCCCGCTCCAGAGCGGGGGCGACCACGGGGGCCGGGTCGGGGGTGGCGAGCGGCGGGAGCAGGTACAGGCTCTCGACGCCCTCGAACGCGGCGTCGTGGGTCGCCGGTTCCAGCCAGTCGAACCCCGGCGAGGTGGACCGGGCGGCCCGGCGTACGTCGGCCCCGGCGGACTCCAGCAGCGCGGCGACCCGCCGCCCGGTGGTGCCGGTGGCCCCGGTGACCAGGACCGTCATCGGGTGGCCTCCGCCAGCCCCGTTCGGCCGAGCACCTGCTGGACCTCCAGCGGGCTCCAGTGGTCGCGGTAGCCGGTGATGCCGTCCGGGCCGACGGTCACGACCGCGACGTAGTGCAGGGCGTAGTCCGCCCCGGTCGCGACGACCGTGCCGCGCACGCCGAACTCCACGACGACGGTGTCCGGGTCGCCGGTCGTGTGCCGCACCTCGTCGACGACGGCGGTGGGCAGCAGCAGGTCGTTGTACCCGGCCACGTAGTCGGCGACGGCGTCGCGCCCGGTGAGCGCGCGCGGCGAGCCGGGCGCGGCGAACGGGAAGGTCATCGTGCCGTCGGGGGCCCAGAGCGCGGCGAAGCCCGCCATGTCGTGGGCCAGCACCCGGTCCAGGGCCGCGTCCACGGCGGCGTGGGCGCGCCGGCGTCGGGCGTCGTCGTCCATCGGTCTCTCCGTTGCGTCGATACGGTTCCGTCCCGACGACTATGGACGAGACGGTACCGTCCCGTCCAGTCGCTATGCTGTGGATGTGTCCACTCCGCGCCGTGCCCCGTCCGGAGCCGCCGTCCTGCGGCCCGAGCTGACCGAGGCCGTCGTCGACGCCGTGCTGGCCGAGCTCGCCGAGGTCGGCCACGGCCGGCTGTCGATGCAGCGGGTGGCGGCGCGCGCCGGGGTCGGCAAGAGTGCGCTGTACCGGCGCTGGCCCGGCAAGGACGAGATGGTCATGGACGTCGTCGGCCGGTTCGGGGTCCCGGCCGAGCCGCCGCCGGACACGGGCACGCTCGTCGGGGACCTGCATGCGCTCGTCGTCGGGATGCGGGACTGGCTCGACCACCCCCGGCTGGCGTCGATCGTGCCGGACCTGCTCGCCGAGTCACGCCGGTCGCCGCGGCTGGCCGAGGCGTTCCGGGAGCGGCTGTCCGGGCCGCGCCGGGACCGGTCACGGGAGGTGCTCGCCCGGGCCGTCGCGCGGGGGGAGATCACCCCGGAGCAGGCCGGCGGGGTCGAGGCGGAGCTCGTCGTCGACCTGCTCGGCAGCGTGCCGTTCTGGCGCGTGGCCGTGCACGGCGGCCCGATCGACGACGAGGGTGCGGCGGCCCTCGCCCGGCTCGTCGCACGGGGGATGACCGCGCCGCACCGAGTCGGCCGACGGCCTTCGTGATCCACTGTCGCCCGGGGTCCGGCCTTCCTCCCGCCGGGCCCGCCGAGGGAGGAGCATGGTGGGCGTGTCGTCCGACCGCACGGGCCCCGGGGCCGCGGACGACCTCCGGTCCGACGGCCGCAGTACGCGCTGGGACGCGCACCGCGCGCGCCGTCGGGAGCAGGTGGTCGACGCGGCGTTGATCGTGCTGGGCCGGGACGGGCAGGACTTCGGCCTGGACCAGGTCGCGCAGGCGGCCGGCGTCACCAAGCCGGTGATCTACCGGCACTTCGGCGACCGGGCCGCGCTGCTCGACGCGATGGCCGAACGGGCCACCGACCGCCTCATGGAGCGGCTGATGCCCGCCATCTACCGGGAGAGCCCGGCGTGGACGCGGATCCACGACTCGGTGGACGCGGTCCTGGGCTTCCTCGACGACTCGCCCGGAGTCGACCTGCTGTTCCGCCGACGCCTGCCCGGGCAGCGGGGCGAGGTCGTCGACGCGGGCCGGGAGTTCATCGCCTCCGCGCTGACCGGCCTGCTCGGCGCCTACGCCCTGATGCTCGACGTCGACGAGCCCGACCTCGTCCGGGTGTGGTCGCAGTCGCTCGTCGGCGCGGTGCAGGCGACCGCGGAGTGGTGGCTGCGCGGCCGGGCGACCGGTGACGTCCCGGGGCGGGACGTCGTCGCGACCCACCTGACGGACCTGATCTGGGCGCAGATCGAGGGGCTGGCCCGGCGGCACGGGGTCACGGTGAGTCCCGAATCGCCACTCCCTGTGCGCGTCGAGCCGAAATAGGCGTTACCCCGCGTATAGGGTACCGTCGCGAGCCGGTCGCCCCGGCAGGTCTCGGACCCTCGTGGCGACCGCCGGATGTATCTGCGCACGGGCCCCGTCGCCGGGGAACTCCGGGCGCGCAGTCGTGCGGAGGGGGAGCCATGTCCGAGGGGGCGAACGGCGGAGGTCGGCCGGGCCCGAGACCGGTGCCGGTCGACGATCTGGCGCCGGGCGGGCCGCGGGCGAAGGCCCAGGGCTGCCTGTGTTCGGTGCTGGCGAACGCGGCGTTCCGGGCCGGGGCCGAGAGCAGGCCCTGCATCGATCCGCGCTGCCCGATGCACGCCGACCCGTCCGAGGACTGATCCCGCCACGGCGGGGCGCCCCGGCGCCCCGCCCTTCCGGGCAGGGCGGGGTTCACCTCGGGGGATGTGTCCCCGCCCTGCCGCCTCCCATCCGCAGGAGACGATCGTGTTCGACCTGGAGCGCGTGACCGCAGAGCTGCACCGTGAGCTCGGCGCGGTCCGCGAGGAGCGCCCCGGTGTCCGGCATGCCGGGCTCGTCACCCAGCTGCGCCTGGCGGGGGAGGTCGGCGTCCGCGACGGCAGGACGACGATCCACGCCGAGTTCGACGCCCCGGCCCCCGCGCTGCGGATGCGCTCCGAGCTCGGGGCGCTGCACGGTCGCGGCGGGCTGCGGGCCGAGGTCGTGACCGGTGGCGGGGCGATCCTGCGCTACCAGGTGCGGGTGACGGCGCCGGGGACCGACCTGGCCCGGGCGACGGGTCTGGTCGACCGGACCGGACGGCCGGTGCTCGGGCTGCCACCCGCCGTCGTCGCGGCGGGGCCCGCCGCGGCCGCCGGGGTGTGGCGCGGGGCGCTGATCGCGCGCGGCCGGGTCGTGCGACCGGCCGGGCGGGTCCGCCTGGTCGTCACCTGCCCGGGGCCGGCCGTCGTGCTCGCACTGGTCGGGGCGGCGCGCGGGCTCGGGGTGCTGGCCGCACCGCAGGAGACGGTGAGCGAGCACCGCGTCGTCGTGCGGGACCCGGAGAGCGCCGAAGCGCTGCTGCGCAGTGTCGGCGCGCCGGGCGTGGCCGAGGTGCTGAGCCGGGTCCCGGTCGCCCCGCGGGGTGCGACCACCGCGGACGGGTCGCTGCAGACGGTGAACGCCCGCCGGGCGGCGACGGCCGCCGCCGCGACGACCGAGCGGGTCCGGATGGCGCTGCGCGCGCTCGGCGACGACGTCGCCCCGCACCTGCGGGAGACCGCGCTGCTGCGTCTGGAGCACCCGTCGCTGTCGCTGGCGGAGCTCGGCCGTCTCGCCGACCCGCCGCTGACGAAGGACACCGTCGCCGGGCGGCTGCGCAGGCTGGTCCGGCTCTCCGGGGTCGCCGGACCCGACGACGACTGAGTCCCGCCGCCACGATCCGCCGCTGCGGCGTACTCGGGGTACGGTGTGGACTCAAGCATTCGCCGCCTAAATTAGTCTAAATCGGGAGGTTGCTTTTCCATGCCTCGGTCCGACTCGGCCACCAAGAATCCGGAAAAGGGATACGTCGCGCTTCTCGGGTGGAGTCTCAATGCGGTGGAGGCGATCGACCGCTTCGACCGCCGGTACGTCGTCGTGGCCCCGGACTGGGCCGAGGAGTACTGCAAGGAGCACGAGATCCCGTACGTCCCGTGGAACTTCGAGCGGCTGAACGACCGCTCGATGGAGATCGCGGAGACCTTGCAGGAGATGGGCGTCGACGTCGCCATCCCGCTGTTCGAGGAAACCGTCGAATGGGCCGGCGCGATCAATTCGGTGCTGCTCGACAACCCGCGGCTGTTCGGGCAGGCGATGCTGCTCCGGGACAAGGCGCTGATGAAGCGTCGCGCACAGCTCGGCGGGATCCGGGTGGGCATCTTCGAGGAGGCCCACGACCGTGACGACATCGTCCGCTTCCTCAAGCGCGTCAACCAGACCCTGCTGAAGCTCGACGGGGACCCGAACGACCCGATCCACATCAAGGCGTTCGACAAGGCGGGCTGCCTCGGGCACCGCGTGGTGCGCACCTACGAGGACATCGACAACATCCCGGACGAGGAGTTCCCGCTCCTGATGGAATCCCACCTCGACGGGTGGGAGTTCGCCGTCGAGGCGTGGGTGCACAACGGGAAGATCAAGTTCCTCAACATCTCCGAGTACGTCACCCTCGGTTACTCGGTGTTCGTGCCGGCGACCCCGGAGCTGGAGAAGTACCGGCCCGCGATCACCGCGCAGATCGAGAAGCTGATCAAGACCTTCGACATCGAGTTCGGCTTCGTCCACCCGGAGTACTTCGTCACCTCCGACGGCGAGATGTACTTCGGCGAGGTCGCCTACCGCCCGCCGGGCTTCAAGGTCTTCGAGCTGCTCGAGCGCTCCTACGGCTTCAACGCCTACCAGGGCCTCGTGCTGGCGTTCGACCCGAAGACCACCGAGGAGGAGATCGACGCCTTCTTCCCGAAGGAGGTCGAGGGGGCCTCCGGCGTGGCCGGCTGCTTCGGGGTCTACCCGCGCCGCCGCGTCGTCAGCAGCCTGCGGATCCCCGAGGAGACCGAGGACGACGACTACTACGAGTCGCACGACCTCACGTCGCCGGTCGAGGAGACCGTGACGAAGAGGACCGCGTTCGGCACGCACTGGGGTCTGCTCTACTTCTTCGGGGACGACCCCTACCGGATGCGCGATCTGTTGAAGAAGCAGGAAGAACTCGACTTCTACGTCTGAGGGCGGGTACCCGCCCACGGCCGTGGAGCCCGAACGAGGGAAGCCGTGTGAAACCGACCGTCGACGTCGCGAGTGGGACCTCGGTGCTGGACAGGCGCCTGGTCTCGCTCGACGACGCCACCCGGGACCTTGCCCGGACCCCGGACTTCGGTAAGACGACGAAGATCCGCAGGGTTCTGGAGCAGCTCCGTCGCGTCCTGTTGCAGGACGGGGGCCCCGCCGCCGTGCAGGCCCGCGCCCGGGACCTGGAGGAGGCCGGCGTGTTCGCCGGCACCGACTGGGCCCACCCGGACATCCTGGTCCCGGCGTTGGTCGGGGCGGGGCTGCACAGCGGCGTCGCCGACACGGTGGTGATGGAGGCGACCAGCGAGCTGCGGATGCTCGCGGTCGCCCTCGGGGAATACGACCACCCCGCGATCTCCGCCGACGAGGCCCGTCAGTTCCTGTCCCAGGTGCTGGCGATGAACCTCGAGCTGCTGTTCACACCGCCGACCGAGGCGGAGCGGGTCCACGAGGGCCGGACGGCCCAGATGATCCGCGACCTGTTCCGCCACATCGCCGAGGGCATCGGCTACGACAGCGTCCTCGACAAGCTGGTCGCCGAGATCTGGCGGATCCTGCGCCAGCGCCCGATCCAGGTCGACCAGGTGTCGTCGCTGATCACCCGGCTGACGGTGTGGCGCGGTGACCCGAGCGTGGACCTGTCCTCCGGGCAGGGACTCGACCGGCTGATCACCGCGCTGTTCGGGACCACCGAGGCGAGCCGCGAGGACCCGGGCATCGACGTCTTCCGCTCCCGGCTGGAGGCGATGGACACCGGAGGCCTGCAGTACGAGGCCGCCGGGTTCGCCCGGGCCATGCACGACACCGGGCTCGTGTCGCCGTACCACGCGGAGCTGCTGCAGTTCCTGCGCCACGAGAGCGACTACCTGCTCGCCGAGGCGCTCGGCCTGTCCGACACCGGCAAGAACTGCCTGCTGCGCTTCCGGGACCTGGTGCACCGGCTGATCGAGGAGGCCGTCACCCCGCACACCGCGCAGTGCATCTACGGCCTGGCGCTGCTGCTCGACCGCGGCATCCTCTACGAGCCGCCGGTCGTGCCCGGGCTGTGGCGCCAGATCGCGCTCGAGATCGGCCCGGCCGCGCGGGAGCGCCTGGTCGCCGCGTTCGGCGAGGAGCCCGCACCCGAGGTGCGGCTGCTGGCCGGTGTGCTGTCGATGCTGGGCCAGCCGCTCGGCGTCGGGCAGGGCGACAACCCCACCTGCCAGTCCGCCCGCGCCCTGTCGATGTGGGCCTACAACGACCCGGACTACCTGCTGCAGATGGTCGTCTGGGCGGCCCGCGACGACGAGATCGTCATGCACTTCGAGGGCCAGCGGATCTCGTCGCAGGAGAGCGGAGCCGGGGTCGCGGAGAAGCTGCCGATCGACCTCGACCCGGTGTCACTGGTCGTCGTCCCGCACCTGGACCGGATCTACGCCGAGATGGGCCGCCGCTGCTCCGACCGGCCCGGGGACCCGCACCGCTGGGTCAACCCCGAGTTCCACGGCTGGTGGGCGGCCCGCGGCTTCCACATCAACGTCGACGTCGGGACCGGCAACCTCACCGACCTCGACGCCTTCCTGCGTCAGTTCCACGCCGGCTACCACCCCGGGTACAACGGCGGCCAGCCGCTGATCCACCCGCAGCCCGCCGGGATCGCGGTCACCGACAGCGCCGCCCGCTACGTCGGCTGGCACGCCATCGCCATCCTGCGGGTCGCGCCGGACCCGAACGACGTGATGCGGGTGTACTTCTACAACCCGAACAACGACAGCGGGCAGGACTGGGGCGACGGCGTCGTCGTCTCGACGGCGGGCAACGGGGAGCGTTTCGGCGAGGCGTCGCTGCCGTTCGACCAGTTCGCGTCGCGGCTCTACATCTTCCACGGCGACCCGCTGGAGCACGGGGAGCCCGAGCGCGTGCCCGCCGAGGACATCGCCACGATCGTCGGCTACATCGAACGCAGCTGGGGCGCCGACCGGCTCCCCGCGGGTGCACTCCAGGCCTCCGACGGCCCGGCGGCCCCGACCGCCTGACCCCGGCCGTGGGGGAGCGACGCCGCCCGGTCGCGGCACCGACCGCGCTCGGCGCCGCCGGGTCGGTGCTGCTGACCGGCGGCGCCTGGGCGGTGGTGCTCCGGCCCGGGTCGACGGTGGCGCTCGGCGCCGCGGTGGCCGGGACGGGGCTGGTCGTCGTGGCCTGGCTGCTGCTGGTGCGCGCTCCGGTGCTCCCGGTGCAGGCGGTGCGGGCGCTGCTCGCCTGGGCCACGCCACTGCTCGTCGCACCGCCGCTGTTCTCCCGCGACGTGTACAGCTACCTCGCCCAGGGGATGGTCGCGCTCGGCGGCGCCGACCCGCACCGGACCGGTCCGGCGGCCGGGCTGCCCGCCGGGTCGCCGGTCCTCGCGCGGGTCGACGGCTACTGGAGGGAGACGCCGTCGCCGTACTGGCCGGTGACCGACCTGTGGCAGAAGGCGGTCGCCGCCGTCGCCGGGGACGGGGTGGTCGCCGGGGTGGCGGCGTACCGGCTGCTCGCCGTCGTCGCGGTGGTGGGGATCGGGTGGGCCGTGCTGCGCCTGGCCCGTGCCCACGGGATCCCACCGGGGACGGCGCTGGCGTGGGGGGTCGCGAACCCGCTGGTGCTCTGGCACGTCGTCGGCGGGATGCACAACGACGGCCCGATGCTCGCGCTGCTGCTCGTGGGCCTCGCCGTCGGGCTGCGCGGGCCGTGGGCGGCGCTCGCCGCGGGCGCCGCGCTCGTCGTGCTGGGGGCGTTGGTGAAGGCCCCCGCGACGGCCGGGCTCGTGGTCCTGGCGGTCGCCGCGGCCCGGTCCGCGCCCGGCCGTACCCGCCGGTGGGGGGCGGTCGTACTGGTCGCGGGGGTGGCCGCGGCGGTCGCGGTCGCGGTGTCGGCCGTCGACGCCGGCGGGGGGAGCTGGCTCGGCGCGGTCTCCGCTCCCGGGCAGCTGTTCAGCTGGATGGCGCCCACCAACTGGGCCGCGGCGGTCGCGGGCGTGCTCGGCGCCGACCCGGTCACGGCACTGACGGCGACGCGGACCGCCGGGACGCTGCTCGCCGCGCTCCTCGCCGCCGGGGTGCTCGTCGCACAGGCCCGCGGCCGGACCGGTGCGACGACGGCGCTCGGCCTGGTGCTCGGCGCCGTCGTCGTGCTCGGGCCGGTGCTGCACCCGTGGTACCTGCTGTGGGCGCTGGCCCCGCTGGCCTGCGTGCCGCTCCCGCCGCGGCCGCGGGCGGCGCTGACGGGCGTCGTGGCGCTGTTCGCGGTGCTGGTGCCGCCGCTCGCGGGGACTTCTCCGGGCGGCCGATGCAGCTCGTCGCCGCCTACGCGGGCGCGCTGCTCGTCGTCGCGGTGGTGGGGTCGGTGGCCGCCGGGACCCGCGCGCGGGCCCGCGCCGCGGCCGGATCATGCTGACCGTGTGGTGAAGGCACTCGCGCTGCGGATCGCGGCGGTCGTCGTCGGCGGGGTGCTGCTGCACCTGGCGTTCCCGCCGCGCACCGTGTGGTGGACCGCGATCGTGGCGTTCGCGGTGCTCTGGTGGGCCCTGTCCGGGGTCCGGGTGCGCCGCGCCGCCTGGCTGGGTGCGGTGTTCGGGTTCGCCTTCTACCTGGCGCACCTGATGTGGATCCAGGACTTCCTCGGCCGCGACTACGGCCCGTTCCCGTGGGTGGGGCTGTCGCTGGTCATGGCGGGGTTCCCGGCGCTCGGCGGTGCGCTCGTCGCCCTCGCCGCCCGGCTGCCCGCCGCGCCGGTGTGGGGTGCGCTGGCCTTCGCCGCGCAGGAGTGGCTGCAGAGCCGGTTCCCGCTCAACGGCTTCCCCTGGGGCCGGGTCGCGTTCGGGCAGGTCGAGGGGCCGTTCCTGCCGCTCGCCGCGATCGGTGGGGCCCCGCTGGTGTCGGTCGCGGTGGTCGCGGCCGGGTTCTGCGTGGCGGCGTTCCTGCAGCGTCCCCGCCGGGTCGTCGGCCTCGTCCCGGTCGTGGCGGTCGTGCTCGTGCTGCTCGCGGTGCCGGCCCCGCCCGTCGACGCGCAGGACGGCACCCGCACCGTCGCGGTCGTGCAGGGCAACGCCCCCGACATCGGGCTCGGCCTGTTCACGGCCGGTCGGACCCTGCGCGCGAACAGCCTCGCCGAGACCTCCGTGCTGATCGACCGCGTCCGGTCCGGCGCGGTCGGTCGGCCCGACCTCGTCGTGTGGCCGGAGAGCTCGCTGTCGACCGACGGCGTCGACCCGGCGGTCGACCGGGTCGTCGACGCGCTGGGCGTGCCGTTCCTGGTCGGCACCAACTACGAGGCGGGCGCGACCGAGACCGAGAACGCGGTGGCCGTCTGGAACCCGGGGACCGGGGTGGGGGCGCGCTACGCCAAGCAGGAGCTCGTGCCGTTCGGCGAGCGCATCCCGCTGCGGGCGGTCACGCAGTACCTGACCCCGTTCGTCGCGCTGGCCGACTTCACCCCCGGTACGGCGCCCGCGGTGCTGCCCGTCGCGGGCACCCGGGTGGCGACGGCGATCTGTTACGAGACCGCCTACGACCACGTGCTGCGCGACGGCGTCGCCGACGGCGGTTCGCTGCTGGTCATCCCGACGAACAACGCCTGGTACGGGCGGGGCGAGATGACCTGGCAGCACCTCGCGATGTCGCGGCTGCGGGCCGTCGAGCACGGGCGGGCTGCGGTCGTCGCGGCGCTGTCCGGGGCGAGTGCGGTGATCCGGCCCGACGGCTCCGTCGTCGCCGAGACCGGGTTGTACACCGCGGACACGCTGGTCGAAAAGGTGCCGCTGCGCACCGACCTGACGTTCGCGACCCGCTGGGGGACGTGGTTCGAGCACGGTCTGGCGCTCGCCGGGCTGCTCGTGGCGGCCGCCGGCTTCGGGTGGCGACGCCGGCGGGCGGGCGTCCGGTGACCGTGGCGGCGGGCCCGGCGCGGCTGTGGGTGGGGCCCTGCTGGGCCGTCCACCTGGGGCCGATGCTCGGACTCGACGCACACCGGGGTGCGGTGGCGTGCCTCGCGGTCGGTGTCGACGACGACCTGACCGTGCGGGTCGACGGTGCGCCGGACCGCACGGCGCGGACGCTGCTGGTCCCGGCCGGACTGCGCCACCGCATCACCGGCGGCGCGCACCGGGCGGCCTTCGTGTTCCTCGAGCCCGGTCGCGGGCCCGCCGGGATCGTGACCGGGCACCCGGCCGAGCCCGACCTCGTCGCCTGCGCGGTCGACGGCGACGGGCCGGGGCTGCGGCGGATCCTGAGCGACAGCGGTACCGCGCCGGACGCCCTCGCCGAGCCCGACGCCCGCATCGCGCGGGCGATCGCGGCCCTGCACCGGCCCGGCGGCCCGGACCTGCCGACCGGTGACCTCGCGGCGGCGGCCGGGCTGTCGCCGGGGTACTTCGCGCGCCTGTTCACCCGGCAGACGGGGGCCGGCCTGCGGGCCTACCGCAGGTGGGCGCGGATGCGGATCGTCGCGGGCGTCGTGCGCGACGGCGGAGACCTCACCCGGGCCGCGGCCGACGCCGGTTTCGCGACGCCGTCGCACCTCGGGCTGGCGTTCCGCCGGATGTTCGGCCTGCCGCCCGGGCGGCTCCTCCGGTCGGGGCTCGACATCCGGGTCGTGCCCGGTCAGGTCGCGGCGACGACGACCAGCGCCCCGGCCGCGACCGTCTCGACCAGGCCGTAGAACCAGATCGGGTAGAACGCGGTGGGCCGGTCGACCAGCCGGGACAGCACGCGCCCGACGGCCATCCCGCCGAGCGCGAAGGCGACGGTGAGCACCACACCGATGCGGAGCCCGGGGACGGCGAGGGCCAGCCCGAGCACGGCCGCGATCGCCAGGCCGAATCCGCCGTAGACGGCGCGCACCTCCGACCTGCTCTCCGGGCCGTTGGCCACCAGCCCGAACGGCCGGACCAGCGCGGCCGGCGCGGCCAGCGCGTACCCGCCCATGAGCAGGAAGAAGATGCCGACCACGACGACGACCACGATCATCGCTCCTCCGTCTCGGTGCTCCTCCGGCGGCGACCGGAGGCTCGTCAGGACGTGGGCGAGCCTGCCGGGAACGGGAGCGGTCCGCCGTCACGGATCTGCGCGATCCGGGGCGGTGCCGGGTCAGCCGGTCAGCGCGCGTCGCATGACCACCCGCGGGAACCCGCCGGACACCCCGGTGGTCGCCGCGGCGAACGTGAACCCGCCCGCCTCGAACAACGCGCGGGTGCCGACGTAGGCCATCGTCAGGTCGACCCGGGCGCCCCGGTTGTCCACCGGGTAGCCCTCGACGGCCGGCGCCCCCTGGTCCCGGGCGTATGCGACGGCTCCGGCGAGCAGGGCCCGCGCGATGCCGCGGCCCCGGTGCCCGGCGCGGACCCGGAAGCACCACACCGACCAGACCGGGAGGTCGTCGACGTGCGGGATGGTGCGGGAGCGGGCGAACGGCAGCTCGGAGCGTGGCGCGACGGCGGCCCAGCCGACCGGTTCGCCGTCGTCGTGGGCGACGACGCCGGGTGCGACCGCGCGGGTCGTCAGCTCCCGCACGTACTCGCCCCGGGCCCGGCCGGTCAGGGCGCGGTGCGTCGCCGCGGGCAGGCGGTGCGAGAGACACCAGCAGACCGACGCGTCGGGGTCGCGCTTCGGACCCAGCAGGGTCGCGAGGTCGTCGAACGAGGTGGCCGGACCGACGACGAGGGGCACCGGCGCAGGCTAGTCGGGGAACGCCTCGGCGAGCATCCGGTGTCCGTGGGCCTCGAACGGCTCGTCGCCGACCTGGAGGGCCCAGGTCACGGTGCCGACGGCCTCGGCGACCCATTCCCGGCGCCACGGGCCGGGCTCGCGCGGGTCGCCGCCGTAGCCGTCGTGGTGGGCCGTCTCCAGCGCCGGGTCCCACCGGAACTGGCGGGCCGCGAGACGCACCAGGTCGGTGGACGCCGGGCGCAGTGCCGCCCGGCCCAGGTCGATCACGGCGACGACCCCGTCGTGCACCAGCCAGTTGCGCGGGTGCCAGTCGCCGTGGGTGGGGACGAGCCGGGCCGCCGGTGTCGGCCAGCCGGCCACCTCCGCCCGGAGCCGCGCGAGGAGCCCGGGGGCGATGCGGTGCGGACGCCCGAGCCTGGTCAGGACGGTGTCGCGCAGCCGGGCGCCGTACCCCTCGTCGACGACGGCGGGCCGGTCGTGCAGCAGCGCCAGCAGCTCGCCGGCGCCGCGGTAGGTCGACGCCTCGTGCTCGGCGGGGGTGTCCTGCACCAGGGCCCCGGGCAGGTAGCGGGTGACCAGGAGCTTCGCGTCGGCGTCGGCGTGGCGCAGCTCCGGCGCGCGGCCGCGGGCGACGAGCGGGGCCAGCCACTCGCGGTGGGCGCGCAGCTCACGGGCGATGTGGGTGTCGGCGTCGTCGCCGGCCTTCACGATGAGGTCGGCACCGGCGTGGCGGATCTGCAGCACGGTGGTCCCGACCAGACCCCAGCCGTGGTCGGCGACGACCTCGTGTCCGGGTAGCAGGTCCGCGAGCAGCGCGGTCTGGCGGGCGGACAGCGGCACTCCGCCACGCTAGCGGCCCGGAGACGCCGATGGCGGCATCCCGCGTGGGGATGCCGCCATCGGACGGAGGAACAGTGCCCGGCCGCACGGCCGGGCGGGGGTGTCAGCGGGGGGACACCGAGGAGGCCTGCGGGCCCTTGGCGCCCTGGGTGACCTCGTAGGACACGGCCTGGTTCTCCTGGAGCTCCTTGAAGCCCGAGCCCTCGATGGCCGAGTAGTGGACGAACACGTCGGCGCCGCCGTCCTCGGGGGCGATGAAGCCGAAGCCCTTCTCGGCGTTGAACCACTTCACGGTTCCGTTGGTCATGGTGACTCCTTGTCATGCAGCTTTCGGACGGAACAACCACGTCGTGCGGCTGCCCGGGTCAGAGGAATTCCCAGACGGCAGCCAGCTTCAGCTACACCAAAGACAGCGGATCCGCCCGCATCATCATTCTGCGAGCGCGCTTGAGACACGAAACTCAGAACTACGGTGACCGAGGAGGACGCTACCGCAGGGCCCGGTGTCGGCCAAACAGCCGTCCGCCCCGAGACGCTCCCGCGGCCGTTCCGGAGGGTCGCGACCTGCTGATCGTCACGCTCGGCGTGACTCTGATCACTGGATGGACGCCGCCCCGGCACGGTCGGTGCCGGGGCGACGACCCGTCGGGGTGTGGTCAGGCGTCGGCGGCGGCCCGCTGGCGCACCGCGATGGGTGCCCCGGCGAGGTCCTCCTCGTTGCACATCAGCTTGAGCTCGTAGTAAGCCGCCTCGGACGCCTCGTTGTAGTCGAGGTGGATGGCGATCACGTCGACCGGCTCGCCCAGCCAGGACTGGGTCTCCCGCAGCCACTGCGCGGCGCGCTCCAGTGCGGTCGGGAGGTCGTTGTCGCGGAACTGGACCGGGCGGAACGGTACGTCCTGGATCCCGTCGAGCTGGTGCGCCGGGCGGGGGAGGCCACCGGCCAGTCCCGCGTCGTCGAGATCGAGCGCTACCGGGTTCTCACTCATCCCGTCAGGATCGCGCATCACACCCCGTCGTCGCACCCCACCGTGCCCGGTGTGTCGTCAACGACCCGGTGGCCGGCTGTGGTCCTCGGCGAGCCGTCCCAGGTTCAGCAGCTGCCGCCGGGCCATCACGAGGTCGCCGACCGACACCAGCGGCGCGAGCGCGCGGGTGCCGCCCATGACGACCTTGAGCAGCAGGCGGGTCGTGTCCGCCCCCTGCGGCGCGAGGACGTAGGACATGACGGCGCCCAGGACGCTGCCGGTGAGCTGCACCCCGGGGTCGACCGAGAGGATCCGGCCGATCCGCCGTCCGCCGGTCGCGGTGAAGGTGTCCCCGACCTGCGGTTCCGGAAGTCCCACGAGCTCCCGCGGGGATCGGCGTCCGAGGTTGTCGACCCAGTCGTAGGAGTACGGGGCGAGCCGGATCTGGGCGACCCACGGCCAGACGGCGGCGGCCGGCGCGGCGACGGAGACGCCCCGCCACGCCTGCAGCGTGGGGGCCGGGACCAACTCGTCGCACGGGTAGGGGCGGGCGGTCTCGGCGTCGCTCACGCCCCAGCGGTCACCGATCACGGGTCCATCGTGCACCCGGAGGCCGCCCGCTACCGGGAGGAGGTCGCCCCGTTCCAGTCGACGAGCTGGACGACGACACCGTTGGGGTCGCGGACCTGGAAGGCCCGTTCGCCCCACTCCTCGGTGGTCAGCGGCATGGTGATCGCGACACCCTCGGCGACGAGGCGCGACAGCTCGCCCTCCAGGTCGTCGACGGTGAACGCGAGGATCTGGCCGGCCGCGTGGACGTCGCGCTGGTCGTCCGGGAGCGTCGCCAGGCCGCGCCGCAGGTAGATCACGTTCATGCCGACGTCGTCGCGGGTGAGCGAGGCGAACCCGTCCGCCGCCATGGCGACCTCGAACCCGAAGTGCTCGGTCAGGAAGGAACGTGACGCGGCGACGTCCTCGACGTTCAGTGAGACAGCGGAGGCGGTGATGTGCATGGGGCTCCTCGATTCTGTACAGCGTACATTGTACAGCGTACGCGAGAGAGTGGAGGAGAATCGTCCCGTGGCTCCCACGCGAACGAACGCCGGCGACCCGGACCGCACACTCGCCCTCCTCTGGCGCGATCCCGCGGCCGTCCCGCGCCGCGGACCGCGGCAGTCGCTCTCGCTGGACCGGGTCGTGGAGGTGGCCGTCGCCCTGGCCGACCGGGACGGTCTGCCCGCCCTCAGCATGCGCAAGGTCGCCGATGCGCTCGGTGTCTCCACGATGACGACCTACACCTACGTGCCGGGCAAGGCCGAGCTGCTGGACCTGATGCTCGACGCGGCCTACCGCGGGATGCCGATGCCCGACCTCACCGGCCGGCCGTGGCGTGACCGCATCACCTCGCTCGCCGACGGCAACCGCGCGTTCCACCGGGCGCACCGGTGGGCGGCGACCGTCTCCACGCACCGGCCGTCCCTCGGGCCCGGCCAGATGGCGAAGTACGAGTACGAGCTGCACGCCTTCGACGGCCTGGGGCTGTCGGACCTGGACCGGGACAGCGCGCTCTCGCACCTGCTGGCCTTCGTCCGGCAGCACGCCCTCGCGGAGCAGGAGGCGCGTGACGCCGCCCTGCTGTCGTCCCAGACCGACGAGCAGTGGTGGGCGGTCAACGCGCCGCTGCTCGGGCGCGTGCTGGACCCGGAGGTCTTCCCGCTGGCGGTGCGGGTCGGCTCCGCGGTGGGCGCGGCCCAGGGGAGCGCCTGGGACGCGGACCGGGCGTGGGAGTTCGGCCTCGCGCGGACCCTGGACGGGTTCGCGGGGCTCGTCGGGGTGTAGTTCCGACCGGGACACGACGAAGGCCCAGGTCCGTCGGACCTGGGCCTTCGTGTTGTCGGGGTGACAGGATTTGAACCTGCGACCTCTTCGTCCCGAACGGCGATCTGGTGTGATCCTGGACCATGCTGAGTGCGATCGGCCCTGCTCGCGGCGGGCGTTCACCTCGTCCCGCTCGGTTCGATGACGATCACGAGTAGGGCGTCCGATGACTTCTCGATGACTCCGAGTGTCGCCCGTTCTCAAGGATGCAGCACCCACCGCTCTCCGGGTGGAGACTCGTCCGCTGGGTTCTCCGGGGCCCAGGCCGCTTGTCCGAACGGGTCGTCGTGCAGTCATCTCCGGGCTGTTGCTTGTGTGGTTGCTCGAATCGTTGGATACTGCTGCCTGCGTTGAGGTAGAAAGCTTCGCCGCTAATAATCCAGAAGGAGGCTAGTGAAAAAGTCTAGATCTATTGACCCCCCCCAAAGGCTCGGCTCATTGATAACCGCGCTGGCATGCCTCGTCGGGCTCATCATCGTGCTCGGCACGTTAATAACCGTCTCACCTCCCGACGGGGCCATATCGGTAGCAATGGAGGTCGGCGGCCTGCTCCTAGCGATTGCCGGTGTACTGTGGCTGATCAATGCAGTCCTCGAACGACGGCGATCTATCTATTTTGCTCGCAGGTTTGCGCTCGACAGCATTGCCCAAAGCCATGTCGCACAAGACAAGAAGGCGGTTCAGGAGGCTTGGCGGCGAGCGGATGAGTGGGCCACCTACTTGGAAGAGTCGGGTGCGCTTCGAGAAGCCGAAGTAATTCGTCGGGAACTGCGTGCATCATCCACTGCTAGACAATTGGATCGAGCCGATCAGGATGACTAGCGAACAAGCGCTACCGCCTGAACCGCCTCTCAAGCAGCCATGGTGGAAGAAGAAGTGGGCGAAAGGCGCCCTTGGAGCACTTTCGGCCGGTGCATTATTCGTGGGGGGGGCGGCGACGGACAAAGTTGCAGATGAAGGAGTGGAAAGACTTGCACCGAAGTCCATTCAGGAGCAGCAGCAAGAATGTCGAGATTGGTCGATGGATGTGTCCGGCCTGCTGCAAGATGGGCTAGATGAAACAGCATTCAGCCTCGCGCCGCCTAATGGCATGTGTAAGACCGCGATTGAGATTGGCCGAGATCGTGAGAACGGGCTTGCGCCCTTGCCTGAAATTTGAGTTGGTGGAGGTGATCTCCTCGCGGCGCGGGTTCACCCTGCCGGGGCGACGCCCTGCCGGCAGGCCACTCAGTCCCGGCTTGCCGGCAGGGCGTCGATCTGGCTGCCTTCGGGCGCGCCGGGAGGAGGGCACCGCCTCTCTCGGCTGATCTCCGAAGCGGTGCCGGGTCCGGGCGGAGCCCGGTGTCCCTCGCCTTGGCGCCGGCGATCGGCTCTGTGATCAGGCCCCGTCCTCGGCACGCTGGGCCGGCCAGGCGGTCACGCCGGCCGCGACCGGGCCGGAGGTAGAGGGAGCGAGACGGTGGGGCCGGCGCAGCCGGCCCGAGCGCCGCCGGAGGCGGCGCCTTGATCCCATAGAGGCGGATTCGGCAGCGCAGGAGCGAGAAGTGCCGGGACTACGCTCGTGAACGTGGTAACCGCTTCGAGCATCGTTGCCGCCGAGAGCCTGGCAGAGGAACTCCTCGCGCCGCTCGGCGATCGATGGCGGCACACGCAGGGCGTGGCGGCCCGGGCGTATGAGCTGTCGGACGCGGTGCCGGACGAGGATCGGGAGCTGCTGGTCGTCGCCGCGTGGTGCCACGACCTCGGATACGCGCCCGCCCTTGTCGATGTCGGCTTCCACCCCATCGACGGCGCTCGCTTCCTGGCTCGTCTCGGCGAGGACCGCCGGCTGTGCGCCCTCATCGCGCACCACTCCGCCGCCGTGGTCGAAGCTCACGAGCGCCGTCTCGTCGCGGAGATGGCCGAGTGGCCGCAGGAGGAAGGGGCGGTTGCGGACGCGCTTTGGGCGGCTGACATGACGACTGGGCCCCGAGGGGAGAGGCTGGACTACGCGGATCGTCTGGCGGAGATCGTCCATCGCTACCGTACGGACTCCCCGGTGACTCGCGCGATGGCCAGGGCGCGACCTTCGATCGAAGGGGCGATCGCACGGACGCGCCACCGGTTGGTTGGCCGAGCGTAAGGGCGGGTCCTGCCGCGAGATGGCCTTGCTTGCGCGTGAAGACCTGCGGCCATGCGTAACGCGGACGGGGGTTGAGACGAGTCACATCGCGGAGAGCAGTGAGCCTTTGCCAACCTGGTGGACGGGCAGGTCAGGGCCAGTGCGGCGTGGCGTGGCCACGGATGGGTGAAGCTCCTGGTAGACGAGCGGTTGCTGAGACCAGAACGTCCAACCAGGAGCTTCAAGGTGCTGTCCTACCCGTCCGGGATGACCGTGTCCAATCGCGCGCTCAACCTGCTCGCCGACCTTCTGCGTGGGCGCCGCACCGACCGCGGTACCCGCTGGCGCAAGCTCCCCGCCGGCCGCCAGGCCCTGCTCGTAGTGGCGCACCTGCGTAAGAACGACACCTACGCCGAGCTGGCCTGCGGGTTCGGCGTCAGCACCTCGACGGCCTACCGCTACATCCGTGAGGCCCTCGACCTGCTCTCGGCCAAGGCGCCGACGCTGGAACAGGCGATCGAGGTCGCGAAGCGCAAGGCATTCGTCATCCTCGACGGCACCCTGCTGCGCATCGACCGGGTCGGCATGGCCTCGGGGTACGACCGGGCGTTCTACTCCGGGAAACACAAGACCCACGGCCTGAACGTGCAGGTCATCGCCGACCCCGTCGGCCGCCTGGTGTGGATCTCCCCACCGCTGCCCGGCGCCCGGCACGACATGGGCGCCGCCCGCGACCACGGCATCATCGATGCCCTCGCCGCCCACGAGATCCCTGCCGCGGCCGACACCGCCTACCAAGGCGCCGGGCCCACCGTCGCGGTCCCGCAGCGTCGCCGCCGCAAGGACCCCGAAACCGGGAAGTTCCGCAAGCTCTCCCGCTTCCAGAAGGACGTGAACGAGGCACACGCCCGCCGCCGCGGGCCTGGTGAGCGGGCCAACGCCGAGCTCAAGAACTGGCGGGTCCTGCGCAAGATCCGGTCCAGCCCGAACACGGCGGACAAGCTCATCGCCGCAGTTCAGACCCTCATGATCGCCAGCGCGTGATCAGGTTGGCAAAGGCTCAGTGTGGACCGCGGAACAACGAGGGGGACAAGTGGGCCGGCCATTCGTTCAGGAGTTCGCGAACTACGTTCTCGCAGAGAAGTCGCCCGAGCCGCTGCACAAGACCGAGGCCAACTGCGCTCAGGTCCACCTACTCAAGGGCTTCAAGCCCTTGTGGGTGAACCGCGTGCCTTACGGTTACGTGCTCCTATACCCGGACTGGCTGGCATTTTTCACGGACTCGACGCAGCCGGTCGGCACGGTCCCAGAGAAGTTCTTCAGCAAGGAGATGGTAAAGCCCATGCTTCAGACCTGGAAGTATGGGGGCCGGTTCCAGAGCGTTAGCAGCATCGCTCATGCGACATTCCAGAAGCTCAGTACGACAGAGCGCGATCGGATCAAGGCTTTCGTGGCCAACCCGAACAGCCTGTTTATTCCGCTGCACACCATTACCTCGGTGCGACAGACGCGCGCCATGGGGACAATCGTGATGCTCGAGATCAGGACGAATGACGGCCGGGACATTCGGCTCGCGCCGAATACATCGGCCTCCCTCGGCCCGCGGTTCTGGAAGGGCATGATCGCATCATTCGGTGGTACGTGGGAGCCTAAGCTTCAGCAGGCCCTGCATGAAGCGGTCGCCCGCAACCGAGGAGCGGCGTGAGCATGGGGATCCTCTCGTGGCTCATCGAGGAGGCATCCGAGTTCTTCTCGGGTGACGGTGCCGAGAAGGCGACGTCGACCGTTGCCGAGGGGGCGCTTACAGGCGGTTCGGGTTCGCTCGATTTTGCTGATCCACTGGAGGTCGGCGCAGCCCCGTCTGCACCGGGCGGGGACTTCGTCGATCCGTTGGCGGAAGGCCGACAGATCATCGCGAACGATCCGGTCCTGAGCAGCGTTCAGGACACGATGAGCAAGGTATCGACGATATATGAGAATGCAATGGGTACGGACCACGTGCCCTCCGGGGTCGAGTCTACACAGCAGTTCATATCCGGAGTTGTGAACGCGTCGCCGGAGCAACTCGACCGGATGGCGCTGCAGCTCGAAGGCATGAACGCGGATGCGGAAATTCGACAGTCCGTGGCCGAACACGAGGCGGAACTGCGCGAGAGCAACGCCAACCACCAGGCAATTATGGACGCCAACGCCGCCGAGATTGAAGCGCAGGCCCGTATTGCAGAGGCGGAGGCGCTGATCGCCAAGACCAACCGCGACTTGGGAACGTCCTACTAAACGATCTGTGGCTGCGGCTGGCCCGCGATGGCGTCGTCGATGCGGCGGCGCATTGACGGATGGATGCTGAGGCCCGGCAGGTCGGCGACGTCGACCCATCGGGCGGCCTTGGTCTCGGTGTTGTCCTGGCGGGGTTCGCCGGAGATCGGTCGGGCGTGGAAGCAGACGGAGAACTCCTGGCGGACCTCGCCGTCGTCGTAAGCCATGACGTGGCCGGGGTCGGTGTAGATGCCGACGAGGCCGGTCAGCTCGACGAGGACGCCGGTCTCCTCCTGGACCTCGCGGACCGCGGCGTCGGCCACGGACTCGCCGACGTCCATGGCGCCGCCGGGCAGTGAGCCTTTGCCAACCTGATCAAGTGTTGGCGATCATGAGGGTCTGAACTGCGGCGATGAGCGCTGCGGCCTGGTTCGGGCTGGAGCGGATCTTGCGCAGGACCTTCCAGGTCTTCAGCTCGGCGTTGACCCGCTCGCCCGGCCCGCGACGGCGGGCGTGCGCGGCGTTGACCGCCTTCTGGTTCACCGACAAGGGTCGGTAACGACCGGTGTCGGGGTCGAGGCGCCGACGGCGCTGCGGGACCGCGACCGTAGGCCCGGCACCCTGGTAGGCGGTGTCGCCGGCGGCCGGGATCGCGTACTCGGTGAGCGCGTCGATGATGCCGTGCTCGCGGGCTGCGCCCATGTCGTGACGGGCCCCGGGCAGCGGCGGGGAGATCCACACCAACCGGCCGACCGGGTCGGCGATGACCTGCACGTTCAGCCCGTGGCATTTGTGCTTGCCCGAGTAGAACCCCCGGTCATAGCCGCTCGCCATGCCGACCCGGTCGATGCGCAGCAGGGTCCCGTCGATGATCACGAACGCTTTGCGCGCCGCGACCTGCATCGCTTGCTCCAGGGTCGGGGCCATCGCAGCGAGCAGGTCGATGGCCTCGCGCAGGTAGCGGTACACCGTGGAGGTCCCGACCTTGAATCCGCAGGCCAGCTGGGCGTAGGTGTCACCGGTGCGCAGGTGCGCCACGACCAGCAGGGCTTGACGGCCCGGGGTGAGCCTGCGCCAGCGGGTCGCGCGTTCGCGGCGGTGACGACGCAGCAGCGTGCTGACCATCTTCAGCGTGTGGGTGGACACGGTCATCCCGGACGGGTAGGACAGCACCTTGAAGCTCCTGGTCGGACGGATTGGTCTCAGCAACCGCTCGTCTACCAGGAGCTTCACCCCTTCGAGGTCACGCCACGCCGCACACGCTCTGACCTGCCCGTCCGTCAGGTTGGCAAAGGCTCAGTGGGAACACCGCGTTCAAGCCGTTCCCGAAGAGCGCCGCGGGCCGGCGCACTGTCCCGCTTCCGGCGTGGCTGCTGCCGATCCTGGCCGAGCACCTGCGCGCGTTCCCGCCCGGTGAGCAGGGCCTCGTATTCGGGAACGCCGTCGGCAAGCCGCTCCGGCGAACGTTGTTCCGGTCCCGGGTCTGGCGGCCGGCCCTCGTCCGCGCCGGCCTTCTCGGGCAGCTCGTTGTCGTCGACGAGCACACCGTCCGCGCCGGCTGGACCGATAGCGGCGGCGGCGCGCACATCAAGGAGTTCCCGACCGAGCGCGAGGCCGTCCAGCACATCGCGCGATCGGCGGCCGGCGGGCTTCGGTTTCACGACCTCAGGCACTCGTACGCCACCTGGCTCGTCGACGACGGCGTCCCGGTCAACATGGTGCAGCGGGTCATGGGACACGAGCGCTCGTCGACAACGCTCGACCTCTACACGCGCCGAACCGACGGCCACGACCGCATCCTCCGTGCCCTCGGTGAGGACGACGAGGACGACGACCCGCCCACCGCGCCCGTCCCGGTCGGATGACTTTCTGATGACTCAGCGGCGCCAGCAACGCCGAACGGCCTGGTCAGAAGCTCGCGTTCGAGCTTCTGACCAGGCCGTTCTCGTGTCGGGGTGACAGGATTTGAACCTGCGACCTCTTCGTCCCGAACGAAGCGCGCTACCAAGCTGCGCCACACCCCGATGGACACCCGGGTCTCCCCGTGAGCCGTGGAGAACTCTACCCGATGCCCTCCGAGGCCTGCGCGGGGGTTCCCGTCCGCGCATCGGGGCCGGTCGTGCGGGGGACGAGGGTCAGCAGCGAGGCCTCCGGCGGGCAGGCGAAGCGCACCGGCGCGTACGGCGAGGTGCCCAGCCCGGCCGACACGTGCAGCCGCATCCGGCTGCCCCAGCGGCTCGCCCCGCGGGCCCGGGACCGGTCGATCCCGCAGTTGGTGACGAGCGCGCCGTAGCCGGGGAGCCGCAGCTGGCCACCGTGGGTGTGCCCGGCGAGGACGAGGTCGTAGCCGTCGGCGGCGAAGCCGTCGAGCACCCGCGGCTCGGGGGAGTGGGTCAGCCCGATGCGCAGGTCGGCGTCGGCGTCGTGGCCGGCGATGCGCGGGTAGCGGTCCAGGTTCAGGTGCGGGTCGTCGACGCCCGCGATCCGGACCGTCCGGCCGTCGACCTCGAGCACGTGCCGGGCGTGGGTGGCGTCGACCCAGCCGTGCTCGCGGAACGCGGCGCGCAGGTCGGTCCAGGGCAGGTCCGCCCCGTGCACCCGCTTCGTGTCCCCGCGGCGCAGGTAGCGGGCCGGGTTCTTCGGGGTGGGGCCGTAGTAGTCGTTGCTGCCGAACACGAACGCGCCCGGCCGCTCCAGCAGCCTCCCCAGCGCGGTCAGCACGCCCGGGACGGCGTCGGGGTGCGCCAGGTTGTCCCCGGTGTCGATCACCAGGTGCGGGTCGAGCTCGTCCAGCGCAGCAATCCACCGGATCTTGCTGCGCTGGCCCGGCGTCAGGTGGAAGTCCGACAGGTGCAGGATCCGCAGCGGCCGCGCACCCTCGTCGAGGACGGGCAGCTCGACCCGGCGCAGCGTCCAGTGCCGCCGCTCGATCCCCGCCGCGTACCCGATGCCCGACGCTCCGAGCAGGGCGGCGCCGGCGGCGGTACGGGCGAGGGTCCCGGCGATACTCACGCGATCCAGCCTACGTCGCGGGACTATCGTGGCGACCCGTGAGCACCCTCAAGGAGCAGCTGCGGGCCGACCTGACCACCGCGATGAAGGCCAGGGACGAGCTGGTCCGGACGACCCTGCGATCCGTCCTGACCTCGATCGGCAACGCCGAGGTGGCCGGTGACACGGCCCGGGAGCTCTCCGATGACGAGGTCCGCGCGGTCATCACCAAGGAGACCAAGCGGCGCGCCGAGTCCGCCCAGGCCTTCGCCGACGGCGGCCGCCCCGAGTCCGCCGACCGTGAGCGCGCCGAGGGCGAGGTCCTCGCCCGGTATCTGCCGACCCAGCTCGACGACGACGAGGTGGCCGCCCTGGCGACCGCCGCCGTCGCCGAGGTGGAGTCCGAGACCGGGGAGAAGCCCGGCATGAAGCAGATGGGCCAGGTCATGAAGAAGGCGAACGCCGCCGCGGCGGGCCGCGCCGAGGGCGGCCGCGTCGCCGCCGCCGTGAAGAAGGCCCTCGCCGCGGGCTGACCGGCCCCGCCGACGCGACGGGCCCCGCACCGGTTCATCCGGAGCGGGGCCCGTCGTCGTCACCGGTCTCAGGTCGTCGGGGTCTTGCGCGTCCGGGTCCCGGTCGACTTCGTCGGCGTGGTCTTGGCCGCGGTGCTGCGGGTCGTCGTCTTCTTCGCCGCGGCGGTGCGGGTCCCGGTCTTGGCCGCGGTGCCCTTGGCCGCCGTGCTCTTCGACGCCGTGCTCTTCGACGCCGCAGGCTTGCGGGTCGTCGTCTTCTTCGCCGGGGCCTTCGCCCGCCGCTCCGCGAGCAGCTCGGAGGCCCGCTCGTCGGTGATCTCCTCGACCGAGTCGCCCTTGCGCAGGCTGGCGTTGGTCTCGCCGTCGGTGACGTAGGGGCCGAACCGGCCGTCCTTGATCACCATCTTCTTCTTCGTCGAGGCGTCCTCGCCCAGCTCGCGCAGCGGCGGCGCCGCGGCGGCGCGGCCCCGCTGCTTGGGCTGCTTGTAGATCTCCAGGGCCTCCTCCAGGGTGACCGTGAAGAGCTGCTCCTCGCCGGAGAGCGACCGCGAGTCCGTGCCCTTCTTCAGGTACGGGCCGTAGCGGCCGTTCTGCGCGGTGATCTCGTCACCGGAGTCCGGGTCCGTGCCGACGATCCGCGGCAGCGACAGCAGCCGCAGCGCGTCCTCGAGGGTGATGGTGTCGACCGTCATCGACTTGAACAGCGAGCCGGTGCGCGGCTTCGGCTTGGCCGGCTTCTTCTTGGCGCCCTCGGGCACCTCGGGCTCGGGCAGGAGCTCGGTGACGTAGGGGCCGAAGCGGCCCTCCTTGGCCACGATCTCGTGGCCGGTGACCGGGTCGGTGCCCAGCTTGCGGCCCTCCTGCGGCACCGAGAACAGCTTCTCGGCGATCTCCTCGGACAGCTCGTCCGGGGCCAGGTCGTCGGGCAGGTTCGCGCGCTGGGACTCGCCGTCGACGATCCGCTCCAGGTACGGGCCGTAGCGCCCCACCCGGACGACGACGTCGTTGCCCGCCGCGTCGGCGAACATCGGGATCGAGTTCACCGTGCGGGCGTCGATCTCCTCCAGGTTCGACCCGACGAGCTTCTTCAGCCCACCGGCCCGGGCGATCTCCGAGCCGCTGCTCGCGCCGTCGGTGCCGAAGTAGAACCCGGACAGCCAGTGCACGCGGGAGTCGTCACCGGAGGCGATGGAGTCGAGGTCGTCCTCCATCGCGGCCGTGAAGTCGTAGTCGACGAGCTGGCCGAAGTGCTGCTCCATCAGCCCGACGACGGCGAACGCCACCCACGACGGGACGAGTGCGGAGCCCTTCTTCCAGACGTAGCCGCGGTCGAGGATCGTCTTGATCGTCGACGCGTACGTCGACGGCCGGCCGATCCCCATCTCCTCCATCGCCTTGACCAGCGCGGGCTCGGTGAACCGCGACGGCGGGCTGGTGGAGTGCCCGTCGGGCACCAGCTCGGTGGCGGTCAGCGGCTGGCCCTCGGTCAGCTCGGGCAGCCGGGACTCGGCGTCGTCGGCCTGCTGGCCCGAGGCCTCGTCGTCGAGGGTCTCGACGTAGGCCTTGAGGAAGCCGGGGAAGGTGATCGTGCGGCCGGAGGACGCGAACACGACCTTCTCGCCGGTCCCCGCGGTGCCCGCGATCCGGACGCTCACGGTGGTCCCGCGGGCGTCGTTCATCTGCGAGGCGATGGTCCGCTGCCAGATCATCTCGTACAGGCGGAAGTCGTCGCCGTCGACCTCGCGGGCGATGGCACCCGGGGTCCGGAAGGTCTCGCCGGCGGGACGGATGGCCTCGTGGGCCTCCTGGGCGTTCTTCACCTTGCGCGTGTACTGGCGCGGCGAGTCCGCGACGTAGGCGTCGCCGTACAGCTCACGGGCCTGCGAGCGGGCCGCCTCGATGGCCGTCGCCGACAGCGTCGTCGAGTCCGTACGCATGTAGGTGATGTAGCCGTTCTCGTACAGACGCTGCGCGCTGCGCATCGTGCGCTCGGAGGAGAACCGCAGCTTGCGGCCCGCCTCCTGCTGCAGCGTCGAGGTCATGAACGGCGGGTACGGCTTGCGCGTGTAGGGCTTGGAGTCGACCGACGCGACCTCCATCGGACGGTCCTGCAGCCCCTCGGCGAGGCGGCGCGCCTCGGCCTCGTTCAGGGTGACGACCTCCGCGGAGCCCTTCTTCAGCTGCCCGAGCGAGTCGAAGTCGCGGCCGGTGGCGACGCGCTTGCCGTCGACCTGCAGCAGCCGCGCACCGAACGAGCGCGGGGTGGCCTTCTCCCCGGCGTCGAGGGTTGCGGCGATGTCCCAGTACTCCGCGGAGCGGAACGCGATGCGGTCCCGCTCGCGCTGCACGATCAGCCGGGTCGCGACCGACTGGACGCGGCCCGCCGACAGCTTCGGCATGACCTTCTTCCACAGCACGGGGGAGACCTCGTAGCCGTAGAGGCGGTCCAGGATGCGGCGGGTCTCCTGCGCGTCGACGAGGTGCTGGTCGAGCTCGCGGGTGTTCTCGGCGGCCGCGCGGATCGCCGACTCGGTGATCTCGTGGAAGACCATCCGCCGGACCGGGACCTTCGGCTGGAGGGTCTCCAGCAGGTGCCAGGCGATGGCCTCGCCCTCACGGTCGGGGTCCGTCGCGAGCAGGAGCTCGTCGACGGTCTTCAGCGCCTCGCGCAGCTCCGAGACGGTGCTGCGCTTCTCCGGCGTGACGATGTAGAGCGGGCTGAACTGGTTGTCGACGTCGACGCCGAGCCGCGCCCAGGACTCGCCCTTGTACTTGGCCGGGACGTCCGCCGCGCCGCGCGGCAGATCACGGATGTGACCGACCGAGGACTCGACGACGTAGTCGTTGCCCAGGTAGGGCTGGATCTTCTTCGCCTTGCTGGGGGACTCGACGATCACCAGGCGGCGCGTCGGGCGGCCGGATGCGTTCGCCGTCGAGGTCGGCTTGCGCGTGCTGCCCCCCGACGTGCGTGCCGAACCCGTCGTTCCCGTTGTCGCTGCTGCCACGTGGTCCTACCTCATCTCCTCGGCTGCGTCGCGGTCCCTGCGACGTCGTAGCCGTTTCCCGACCCCGCACTGTTACACCGTGCGGTCCCGGAGCGTGCCGGGACGGTTGCGCTGAGCGTCTTCTCCGGGGTCGACGATCGCACGATCTCACACCGTCGTCGCCCCGTGTCGTGGCTCGTGCCACTGGGAGCGGGCGAGTCGCCAGCGTAGACCCGGCCGTGGTTCGGCAGGTCAGGCGGCCGGTCGGCCGTGGTGCCGGGGCCACTCGGTCGGGCTCGTCATCCGCGGCGCGGGGCCCACCAGTTCCACCAGTCGGGCCAGTCGGCGCGCTCCGTGCAGACGCAACGCCGGGCCGGGCGCGCCGTGTTCCCCCGGGGCGAGCCGTGCCGGGGGAAGGCCGGCCCGGGTGGCGGCGGCGATCAGCGGGCCGTGCGTCCACGGGGCCTGCGGGTCGAGCAGCAGCAGGTGCCCGCCCCGCAGGTCGGGGGTGCCTGCGGAGAGCGCCCACAGCCGGAGTGTGGCGCCGTCGAGCTGGAAGTCCGGCGGGATCTGCTTGCGACCGTCCGGCGTGCACCAGGCGCGGGCCAGTGGGACCAGGTCGCGCCGGAACGCGCTGCGCATCCCGGACGCGCCGGGGGCGAGGGTGACGCCGCGGGCCACCGCCAGCGCGGCCAGCGCCGTCTCGCGCCCCTCGATCGGCAGCGGGACGTCGAACCGGGCCGTGTCACCGGCGCCGAACCGCTCGATCCGCCCGGGCCCGCAGAGCAGCCCGGCCAGGTCGGTCAGCCCGGCCGGCCGGGCCTCCGCGGAGAACAGCGACATCTGCGGCACCCGCGAAGCATAGAACGCATGTTCGAGCTTGCCCAGCAGGGAGCGCCGGACGGGTGACGCGGCGGGTCAGGCGGGACCGTTGATCTTCTTGAGGGCGACGCACTTCGGCGCGGTCGCGAACGCCTTGTCCAGCCGCGGGGTGGGGCCGATCTTGTCCAGGCCCTGGGCACCGGAGATCGTCCGCAGCTTCTGCTGGGCGCCGTCGAGCTTGCCCTTGAAGCCCTGGACGTCGTTCGGGTCGATCGCGTCGACGTCCTTCTTGGCCTGGGCGATCGTCGTGCCGGACCGGTCGAGCATGTCGCGCACCGCGGTCGCCCACGCGTCGCCGCCGCTCACCGGGGACTCGCCGGCCGCGGTCAGCTGCTTCTTGCCGGTGTCGATGCCGGCCGCGACCTTGCCGAGGTACTCCGACAGCCGCGTCTTGATGCCGGCGAGGTCGGCGCCGTCGTAGTTCGGCGGGGTGTTGAGCGGCTGGTAGTAGGCCAGGGTCGCGCCGCAGACCTTGTCGCCCCAGGCGACCGGGTCGGCGCCGACGCCCGCGGTCGGCCGCGGAGCCGGGTCCGCCGCGGGGGTGCCGGCCACGCTCGACGCGCAGCCGCCGGCCAGGAGCGCGGCGAGCAGGGTGGGGAGCAGGACCCGGGCGGTTCGCGCCGGGCGGGGGGTGGCCATCGTCGGGCTCCAGGGTCGGGGCCCGTCGGGGCCCGGGGCACGGACAGTGGTCGACGGTAGGACGCCGTCGCCGGTCAGCTGCTTCCACCCTCCCCGGTTGGCCCGTTCGGAGCAGCAGCGGGTGCGCCGGGCGGTGGTGTGGCGCGGGCCTGCTCCGCCGACCGGGTGAGATCTGTGCAGGTTGTCGAGGCCCGGAACGCCGAGGCGATCGCCGGGTTGCCGGTGACCTCGTCGAGGGGGCCGGTGGTGCCGCCGAGGCGGGCGAGCGGCTCCAGCGCGGCGGGCAGGTCGCGCTGCACCGCGGCCGGGTCGGCCGGGTCGATGGCGTCGACCCGCGAACGCGCCCCGGAGAACGCCGAGCGGATCTCGCCCAGCCCGCCCTGGAGCCGTGCGGAGAGGGCCTCGCCGTCGTCGACGGGGGCCGGACCGAGCCGGTCCAGGTCGCCCAGCGCGCCGTCGGCGGCCTGGGTGGTGCGGGTCAGGTAGTCCGAGAGGGCCCCCAGCCGCTGCGCGGGGTCCGGGGTCTCACCGGGGGTGTCGACGGCGGTGCGGACGAAGGGCAGCACGGCCGCGCACATCGACTCGGTCCACTGCTCGACGGTCGGCCCGGAGGGGCCGCAGCCCGCCAGCAGGACGGCCGGGGCGACGAGGAGTCCGGCGAGACCTCGCGATGTCCGCATCGCTCCTCCGTCGGGGTGATCACTGCCGTCCGGCGGAGAGTATCCGAATCGTCCCGCGACGCAGGACGACCGCCCGTCCCGATGGGACGAGCGGCCGCCGTGGTCCTGCGAGGTGTCGGTCAGCCGACCGAGCTCTCGGCCGGGGTGTCGGTGATCGCCGAGGTGCGACGCTTCGAGACCACCACCGCGGCCGCGATGATCACCACGGCGACGATCGCGATGACGATCCGGATCACCGGGTTGGCGTCGGGGGTGGACAGCACCACGACCGCCGGGGCGATCAGCACCGAGACCAGGTTCATGACCTTGATCAGCGGGTTGATCGCGGGGCCCGCGGTGTCCTTGAACGGGTCGCCGACGGTGTCGCCGATGATCGTCGCCTCGTGGGCGTCGGAACCCTTGCCGCCGTGGTTGCCGTCCTCGACGAGCTTCTTGGCGTTGTCCCAGGCGCCGCCCGAGTTGGCCAGGAAGATCGCCATCAGGACACCGGTCGCGATGGCACCGGCCAGGTAGCCGGCCAGCGGGCCGACACCGAGACCGAACCCGACCGCGATCGGGGCGAAGATGGCGAGCAGACCGGGGGTGGCCAGCTCGCGCAGCGAGTCCCGGGTGCAGATGTCGACGACGCGGCCGTACTCCGGGCGCTCGGTGCGGTCCATGATCCCGGGGTGCTCGCGGAACTGGCGGCGCACCTCGTAGACCACCGCGCCCGCGGCGCGGGTCACCGCGTTGACCGCGAGACCGGAGAACATGAAGACCACCGAGGCGCCGATGATCACACCGACCAGGGTGTTCGGGCTGAACACCTCGTAGGCGAAGGCCGTCCCGGCGTCCTGCGCGGCGATGTTCACCCCGGCCAGGGCCTGGCTGATCGCGTCGCGGTAGGAGCCGAACAGCGCCGTCGCGGCGAGCACCGCGGTCGCGATCGCGATGCCCTTGGTGATCGCCTTGGTGGTGTTCCCGACCGCGTCGAGCTCGGTGAGGATGTCGACGCCCTCGCCCTCGACGTCACCGGACATCTCCGCGATGCCCTGGGCGTTGTCCGAGACCGGGCCGAAGGTGTCCATCGCGACGATGACGCCGACCGTGGTCAGCAGGCCGGTACCGGCCAGCGCGACCGCGAACAGCGACACGACGATCGAGCCGGACAGCAGGAACGCGCCGTAGACGGCCGCGGAGATGACGAGGGCGGTGTAGACGGCGGACTCGAAGCCGATCGAGATGCCGGACAGGATCACGGTGGCCGCGCCGGTCAGCGAGGACTCGCCGACGTCCTTGACCGGACGGTCCTCGGTGCCGGTGTAGTAGCCGGTCAGCTTGAGGATGACCGCGGCCAGCACGATGCCGATGACGACCGCGACCGAGGCGATCAGGCGCGGGTCGCCGGCGAGGCCGACGACGCTGGTGTCGGTCGGGTTCAGCAGCTCGCCGAAGGTGCCCGGGAGGTAGACGTAGGCGGCGACGATCGACAGCACCCCGGCGAACAGCGCCGAGAGGTAGAAGCTGCGGTTGATCGCGCGCAGGGTGTTCTCCCCGGCGCGGGCCTTGGTCAGGTAGACGCCGAGGATCGCGGTGATCACGCCGATCGCGGGGACGATCAGCGGGAACAGCAGTCCCTGCAGACCGAACGCCGCGGTGCCGAGGATCAGCGCGGCGACCAGGGTCACCGCGTAGGACTCGAACAGGTCGGCGGCCATGCCGGCGCAGTCGCCGACGTTGTCGCCCACGTTGTCGGCGATGGTGGCCGCGTTGCGCGGGTCGTCCTCGGGGATGCCCTGCTCGACCTTGCCGACCAGGTCGGCGCCGACGTCGGCGGCCTTGGTGAAGATGCCGCCGCCGACCCGCATGAACATCGCGAGCAGTGCCGCGCCGAAGCCGAAGCCCTCCAGGACGCGGGGCGCCTGGCCGGCGTAGACGAGCACGACGATCGCGGCCCCGAAGAGGCCGAGGCCGACGGTGAACATGCCGACGACGCCGCCGGTGCGGAACGCGATGCGGGTCGCCTTCTCCCGGCCGCCCGTCTCGCGCGAGGCGGCTGCGACCCGGATGTTCGCGCGCGTCGCGAGCCACATGCCCAGGTAGCCGATGATCGCGGAGAAGACCGCGCCGACGACGAAGAAGATCGACCGGCCGATGCGTTCGCCGAGGTCCTCGGCGGGGAGCGCGAAGAGCAGGACGAACACGATCGCGGCGAAGATCGCGAGCGTGCGGAACTGACGGTTGAGGTACGCCGTGGCGCCTTCCTGGACCGCGCGGCCGATCTCCTGCATGTTCGGGGTGCCCTCGCCGTAGGAGAGCACCTCCCGCAACAGGAGACCGCCGACGACCAGGGCGACGAGGGCGACCACCGCGACCACGCCGACGATGGCGAGGTCCCCGCCGCCGAGCTCGAGGCCCTGGGCGAGGTAGGTGGGCTGGGACATCCGTGTCCTCCCGGTGGAAAGGATCCGGCCGGCGAGGTCCCCGGCGGCCGGGACGGGCCGGTGTGGCTCGACCCGTCCGGGCGGCGACGGCCTCGTCGGCGTCGACTGGGCCCGGGCGGCGTCCACCGGTGACCGGGCTGGTGCAGTCTAGGAGTGTGGTGCATCCCTCAGTGCGATTGGGATCACAAGACGTAACGAACTGGCAAAAGTGATCAATCCCACACGATGTCGCGACGCAATCCGGGAACCTGCAGACCAACTGCGGTGCAACGACATCCGCGATCCGACCGGCTGCGGGCCGGCGGTTCGGGTCGGCCACCGGGAGCGACGGCGGAGTGTTCGAACATCTGTGCCATCGTGGTCGGTCGTGGGAGCGACGGCGGAGAGCACGCAGGGCCCGGACGGGTCGCAGCGCGGGGTGGAGCTGCTGCGTCGCGTGCTGGCGGGCTCGGGGCTCGACCCGGCCCGCGCCGACACCACGTGGGCGTCCGGTGCCGCCGACACGGACGCGCCGGGGCCGGGGCCGGGTGCCGGGACGTTCGCCGCGCAGGACGGCTTCGACGGTCCTGACGGTCTCCGCGGTTCCGACCGTTCTCACGAATCCCGCGGCTCCGTCGACGACGGGGTCGGCGCCGTCGACGACCCGCTGCGGCACGTCGTGCGGATCCCGGCGCGGGCCGGGAACCCCGTCGACTGGCCGGGCTGGACGCCCGAGCCGCTGCGCACGGCCTGGGCGGCCCGCGGCGTGGCCCGCCCGTGGTCGCACCAGGCGCAGGGTGCGGAGCTGGTGCACTCCGGCGCCGACGTCGTCGTCGCGACGGGGACGGCGTCGGGGAAGTCGCTGGTCTACCAGCTGCCGGTGCTCGCCGGGCTGGCCGAGGACCCGCGGGCCACGGCGCTGTACCTCGCCCCGACCAAGGCACTCGCGGCCGACCAGCTGCGGTCCCTCGACGGGCTCGCCCCGGACGGGGTCCGGCCCGCCGCGTTCGACGGCGACACCCCCATGGACCAGCGTGACTGGGTCCGCAGGCACTGCCGGTGGGTGTTCTCCAACCCGGACATGCTGCACCGGTCGATCCTTCCCCGGCACGGACGCTGGACGACCTTCCTCCGCCGGCTGCGCTACGTCGTGGTCGACGAGTGCCACACCTACCGGGGGGTGTTCGGCTCGCACGTGGCACTGCTGCTGCGCAGGCTGCTGCGCCTCGCCGCGCGCTACGGCGCGCGTCCCGTGATCGTGCTCGCGTCGGCGACGGTGGCCCGCCCGGAGGAGTTCGCGTCCCGGCTGACCGGACGCGGCGTCGTCGCCGTCACCGAGGACGGGTCCCCGCACGCCGGGCGCACCGTCGCGTTCTGGGAGCCGCCGCTGCTCGCCGAGATCACCGGGGAGAACGGGGCGCCGGTCCGCCGCTCGGCCGGGGCCGAGGTCGCCCGGATGCTCGCCGACCTCGTCCTGACCGACGCCCGCACCCTGGCGTTCGTCCGGTCCCGGCGGGCCGCCGAGCTCACCGCGCTCGGTGCGAAGCGCCAGGTCTCCGAGATCGCTCCGGAGCTGGCCGCGCGGGTGGCCGCCTACCGCGGCGGCTACCTGCCCGAGGAACGCCGCGCTCTGGAGGCCGACCTGATGTCGGGCGTGCTGCTCGGGGTCGCGACCACCAACGCGCTCGAGCTCGGCGTCGACATCTCCGGGCTCGACGCCGTGGTGCAGGCCGGTTTCCCGGGCACCCGCGCGTCGTTCTGGCAGCAGGCCGGGCGCGCCGGACGGGCCGCCGACGAGGCGCTCGTCGTGCTCGTCGCCCGCGACGACCCGCTCGACACCTACCTCGTGCACCACCCGCGCTCGCTGATCGGGGCGCCCGTGGAGAGCTGCGTGCTCAATCCGGTCAACCCGTACGTGCTCGCGCCGCAGCTGGCGTGCGCGGCCGCGGAGATGCCACTGACCACGGTCGACGTCGAGGAGATGTTCGGGGGAGCCCCCGCGGTGGAGGTTCTCGACGCCCTGGTCGACGAGGGCGTGCTGCGCCGACGACCGCACGGCTGGTTCTGGCCCGACACCGGCGACGCCCCCGCCGCGGACGTCGACATCCGGGGCTCCGGGCTCGGGCAGGTCGCCGTGGTGGAGGCGGCGACCGGGCGGATGCTCGGCACCGTCGACGGCGGCTCGGCCCCGGGCACGGTCCACTCCGGTGCGGTGTACCTGCACCGCGGCGACAGCTTCGTCGTCGACGAGCTCGACCTCGACGACGGCGTCGCGCTCGTCCACGCCGAGGACCCGGACTGGCGCACCGAGGCCCAGTCGGTCTCCGACGTCACCGTGCTCGAGGTGATGGAGCACCGCCGGTACGGACCGGTGCAGGTCTGCTTCGGCGCGACCACGGTGACCAGCCAGGTCGTCGCCTACCGGCGACGCAACCCGGACGGGACGGTGCTCGACCAGACGGCGCTGGACCTGCCGCCGCAGAGCCTGGACACCCGCTCGGTCTGGTACACGATCGACCCCGACGCGCTCGCCGACGCCGGCATCGACGAGGCACGCCTCCCCGGCGCACTGCACGCCGCCGAGCACGCCGCGATCGGTCTGCTCCCGCTGTTCGCGATCTGCGACCGCTGGGACATCGGCGGCCTGTCCACCGCGCTGCACCCCGACACCGGGCTCCCGACGGTGTTCGTGCACGACGGGCACCCCGGCGGCGCGGGCCTGGCCGAACGCGGCCACGAGGTGCTGGGACGGTGGCTGACGGCGACCCGCGCCGCGGTCCGGGACTGTGAGTGCCGCACGGGCTGCCCGTCCTGCGTGCAGTCCCCGAAGTGCGGCAACGGCAACAACCCGCTGGACAAGACGGGGGCGGTGCAGGTGCTGGACCTGGTCCTCGCCGCGCTGGAAGGCGGTGCCCCGACCGGTTCGCGATGATCGCGGAACCGGACGGGGTACCACCGGCCCGCCCGTCGGGGGCGGGGGCGGGCCGGTGGCAACCACGTGCGACGACATCGGACGGGGGCGCCAGGGGCGCTCCGACGTCGTCGCTGTCTGGGGAGCGTGGTCTTCGTGGCGGGAGCGGACCGGACCCTGCCCGTCCCTGCGACTCCCAGTAGGCCCGAGTGTCGCGACGGTGACCAGATGCGGGCCGCGCGACGTCGGTGATCGGTCAGGCCCCCACGACGAAACGCGGTCGCGCTGGGACGTTCGTCGTAAGCACTCGTGATGACGGTGTGCTCCGGGGTTCGCCGTCCGTTCATCCGGGGGCGTGGACCGCTCACCGAGATCGTGATCACGTCCGGGGGAGTTCACGACGGCTCCGCGGTGGGGCCGGAACCGTCCACGGTCCCGCTCGCCGGGGGCGGGCCGGTGTCCACGGGAGCCGGGCCTGCACGTGCCCGCGCCCGCGCGGGACCGCGCGGCGGGAGCAGTCCCGACCAGGCGACCCGGGTCTCGACCAGGGCGTCCCAGCCGTCAAGGCGGCAGGTCAGGAGCTCGGCGCCGTTGCGGTCGGCCAGGTCGGCGGCACGGGCGCAGGCGGCGGCCGTGCCGTCCACCGACCGGCCGGCGGCCGCGAGCGCGGACAGGTCCGCGGCGGCGGAGGCGACGTGCCGGGCGCGGGTGGCGGCGGCCAGGTCGACGCCGACGATGCCGACGAGCAGCAGCACCGCCGCCGCCGTCGCGGCCCACACCGAGGCGACGCCCGCATCGTCGCCCCGGCGCGGAGGGGCCGGGCGGCTCATGACGCGCCGCCGGGCGGGGCCGACCCGGCTGTGACGCCGGACCGGGCCGCGCCGGTCGCGACGCCGGGTTCGACCGCGGCGCTCGCGGTGCCGCTGATCGTGACCGGCAGCAGCCCGACCGGGCGGACCCGCACCGTCACGACGACGAGATCGCCGTCGAGATGCAGCTCCGGTTCGGCGCCGGCCGGGGCCAGCTGCGCGGCCACGGCCCGGCCCCGTTCGGTGTCGCCACGTGCGGCCTGGCGGGCCAGCTCGCGGGCGGCGTCGGTGCAGCGGACCCCGGCCGCCACCGCGGCGACGGCTCCGACCGCCGCCGCGGTGACCGCGACCAGGGTGCCGAGCGCCAGCGCCGCCTCGACGGTGACCGCACCGTCGTCGTCCGCCGCGGAGTTCGCCAGGCCGTTCGTGGCGCCGACGGCTGCACCCCGGCCGACGGTGGGGTGACCGCCGCGGCCGGTGCGGTGGGGGTCAGAGCGTCGTGGACAGCGCACGTTGCACGATCCCGGTGAGGGCGGCGAGGACGTCGCCGCCGCTGACGATCGCGTAGAGGAGCGCGGCGAACGCCGCAGCCGCGACGGTGCCGACGGCGTACTCGACGGTGGACATGCCGTCGTCGGCGGAGGCGAGTGCGTGCAGCCGGCGGTGCAGCTGGGAACGGGTGGGGGTCATCGGTGTCTCCTTCGTCGGGGGCCCGCGGGGTGCGGACCCGGTCGCCGCGCGGCGGTGGTCACCACCGCGCGAACGCCTCCCCGGCCAGCCCGATCACGACCGGCACGATGCCGAGGACCAGGAAGGCGGGCAGGAAGCAGAGCCCCAGCGGGGCGGTGATGCGGACCGCGGCGCGCTGCGCCCGCTCCTCGGCGAGGTCCGCCAGACCGGCGCGCAGCCGGGCCGCCTCCGCCGCGGCGGAGCGTCCGAGGGCGGCACCGGTACGGGCCGACCGGCCCGCCGCGCGGGCGAACCCGGCGAGTTCGGGGACCGGGGCGGCGGCGGCCCAGGCGTCGTCGGGGTCGGCGCCCAGGGCGAGCAGGCCCGCGACCCGACGCAGCGCCTCACCGGCCGGGCCGTCGAGCCGCCGGGCCGCGGCTCCGACGGCGTCCGCGACGGCGAGACCGGCGGCCAGACACGTCGCCAGGAGGTCCCAGGCGGCGGCCAGGTCCGCGGAGTCCACCGGCGCGGCCGGCCCGCGGGCCGCCCGCCGGCCGAGCCACAGCAGCCCGCCGCCCGTCGCCGCGCCGACGACCGCGCCACCCGCCCCGCCGAGGGCTCCGCCGAGTGCGGCCCCGGCGGGGACCAGCAGTGCGAGGACCGCCGTGCGGGGCGGCGCCGCGGCCGCAGCCGTGCCGACGGCGGCACGCAGCCCGCGCAGCCGTCCCGGCCCGGGACGCCCGCCGCCGACGGCCAGGGCGAGCGCGGCGAGCCCGAGCGCGGCCGCGGTCACGTCGGCACCGCCGCACGCAGGATCCGGTCGGCCCACGCCGCGCCGGCGACCGTGAGGACGACCCCCGTCAGCAGCAGCGCCGGCCCGTGCAGTCCGGTGCGCAGCACGGTCAGCGGCGCGATACCCATGAGCTGCCCGAGACCGATCCCGGCCAACGGCAACCCGGTCAGCACCGACGCCGTCGCCCGGGGTCCGGCCAGCTGGGCCCGCACCCGGGCGCCGTGCGCGATCCGCCAGCGGATGTCGTCGAGCAGCCCGGTGAGCAGGTCGGCGAGCGGGGCGCCGTGGGTGTCGGCGAGCTCCCAGGCCGCTGCGACCCGTTCGACGTCGCGCCGGGCGGGCCCTCGCGCCGTCCGGCGCAGTGCCTCCGGTACCGGTTCACCGATCCGCGCGGCGACGGCCGCCGGCTCGAGCAGCACGCGGGCGAGCGGCCCGTCGTGCACGTGCCCGGCCAGTGCGGCCGCGGGGTGCGCGCCGGTGCGCAGCTCGTCGGTGATCCGGGCGAGCCCGTCGGCGAGCTCGGCCGCCGTCGCCCCGGCCCGTTCCGCGGCGCGGCGTGCGGCGACCCGGCGCCGCGCACTCCAGGCCACCCCCGCTGCGCACACCGCACCGGCGGGGCCCAGGAGCAGCCACCCCAGCGGCGCGGCGAGCAGGGGCAACGGCGGGGCGAGCAGCCGGGCCGTCGGGAGGCCGGCCGCGGTGCCGGTCAGGGCCCGCCACCGGGACCGGCCCGGGGCCGCAGGCAGTGCCAGCACCGCCAGCGCGAGCAGGGTGGGGACCGCCACGCCCTGCGCTGTCCCGGGCAGTGTGCTCAGCACGGCACACCGACCCCGCGCTCGCGCAGCAGCGTGGCGAGCTCGTCGCGGCCCGGTCCGGCCCCGCCGCCGCGGCTCCAGGCGGCGGTGACGCGGGGGGTGCCGTCGTCGGAGCGGCCCAGCACGCCGATCTCGTCGAGCGTCCGGCCGGCGCCGGGGCGGCGTCGCATGTGCAGTACGACCTGGACGGCCGCGGTCAGCTGCCCGTCGAGCGCGGCGGGGGACATGCCGCCGAGCCCGGCGAGCGCGCGCATCCGAGCCGGGATCTCGCGGACCGAGTTGGCGTGCACCGTGCAGCCGCCGCCGTCGTGACCGGTGTTCATCGCGGCCAGCAGGTCGCACACCTCGGAGCCGCGGACCTCGCCGACGACCAGCCGGTCCGGACGCATCCGCAACGCCTGACGCACCAGCTCGCGCAGCGGCACGCCACCCGAGCCCTCGATGTTCGGCGGCCGGGCGACCAGCCGGACGACGTGTGGATGGCGCGGCGAGAGCTCCTCGGCGTCCTCGACGGTGATGAGCCGCTCGCCCGGGTCGACCGCGCCCAGCAGCGCATTGAGCAGCGTGGTCTTGCCACTGCCCGTCCCACCGGCCACGAGCACGGCCAGCCGGGCGGCGACGATCGCGCGCAGCAGGGCCTCGCCGGTCGCGTCGAGGGTGCCGGTCCGCCGGAGGGCGGCCAGGTCGTGTCCGGCGGGGCGCAGCACCCGCAGCGAGATCGCGGTCCCGGCGGCCGCCACCGGTGGGAGGACGGCATGCAGCCGGACCCCGGCGTCGGGGAGTCTGCCGTCGACGCAGGGACTCGCGTCGTCGAGCCTGCGGCCCGCGGCGAGCGCCAGGCGCTGGGCGAGCCGCCGGACCGCGGCCTCGTCGGTGAAGGTGATGCCGGTGCGGCGCAGCCCGTCGCCGCGGTCGACCCAGACGGCGTCGGGCGCGGTGACCAGCACGTCGGTGGTCGCCGGGTCGCGCAGCAGCGCGTCGAGCGGGCCCGCTCCGGTGAACTCCTGGCGCAGGGTGCGGAGCGCGGCGAGGACGTCCAGATCGGATGCGACCCCACCGGACTCGGCCCGCACCGCCGCGGCGACGGCGGCCGGCCCGGTCTCGCCGCCGGCGTCGGCCAGCCGGGCCCGCACCCGGTCGACCAGCGGGTTCACGACGCCACCCGCCGGGGGCCGGCCGAGCCGGAGAGGCGCTCGTGCACGGCCCGGGCCGCGGTGGCGAGCGGGCCCCGCCCGGAGCCGGGGGTCCGCCCCCGTTCGAGGGCACCGGCGAGGTCGCGCTCCGGGCGCATGGTCGTGAGCAGCGCCAGCCCGAGGGAGGCGACGACCTCGTCGGGGGTGATGCCGCCGGGGGACGGCCCGCGCACGACCAGCTCCACGGCCCGGGCGTGTTCGGCGAGCACGTCGGCGACCCGGGCGGCCGCGGCGCAGGACCGCAGCCCGGCGGGGACCACCAGGACGGTCAGGTCGGCGGTGCCGAGAGCGGTGAGTGCGGCGTCGGTGGGGTAGCGGGGCAGGTCGCACACGACGGTGCCGCCCGCGCGACGCCCGGCGTCGAGGACCGCGGTGACCGCGGCCGGCTCGGGGCCGTGCGGGGAGCGCGCGCAGGACAGCACCGACAACGCGGTGCGCCCGGACCCGGCCCGCGGCAGCGCGGCGTGCAGCGACGCGGCGCGCACCCGGCCGTCGCCGACCGACAGCTCCGGCCAGCGCAGCCCGGCCTCCTGCTCCAGACCGACCATCAGGTCGAGGCCGCCGCCGAGCGGGTCGCAGTCGACCAGCAGCGCGGACTCCCCGGCCCGCGCGGAGGTCAGCGCGACGGCGGTGGCGAGCACCGAGGCGCCCGCCCCACCGCTGCCGCCGACCACGGCCAGCACCCGGCCGGCCCGCCCGTCGCCCGCCGCGCGCTCCCGGGCGTCGGCGAGGATCCCGGCCAGCCCGGCCTCGCCCTGGGGGAGCTGCACGACCCGGTCCGCGCCGAGGGTGACCGCGATCCGCCAGTCCTCCGCGGCGGGCTCGCCGGGGACGGTGATCACGACGCCGTCGCGGCGTGGGAAACCGGCCTCACCGCAGCGCCGGGCCCCGGCCCGGTCGAGCAGCACGACCGGTGCGCGGGCCCAGGCACGGCGGGCGTCGGCCGCGTCGACCGCGCGCTGGGCGTCCATGTCGGCTGCCGCGGCGAGCCGCAGCAGCGCGTCGAGCAGCTCGGGATCGTCGGCCACGATCAGGCAGCGCCGGTCCATCGCGTCGTCCTCCACACCGGCCCGCCGGTGCGGGCCCCGGTGTCGAGCGTGCGGTCCCGGGAGGGCTCCGCCGGACCCGATCGCGGGCCTGTGGACAACGTGGTGGAAACGGCCCGACCTGTGGACAACTCACCGGTTCCGTCGGTCTCGTGCGGGAGGATGGAGCACGGGGGAGGGCCCTCGCGGGCGCGCCACGGAGGAGCAGAACCGGAGCGCCGGGAGGCGGGCGACCGACACGACCGTGTCGTCCGACCCCGGACGTAGGACGACCCCCGCCAGGGGGGATTGGCGGGGGCCGTCGGGCGGTTCAGCCCCGGGGGGTCGAGCTGAACCCGCTCGGACCACGTCCGAGCTCGGTCAACTGTAGCCGGAACATGCCGGTCGCGCCCATACTCCGGCCGTGGCCTGCGCCGACCGGTACCGGCGGCGATGTCGCTCTCGACCCCGGCGGGGTGAACTGCGCCACTGACCGGTGGGCGCGTCCGGGCGACCGGTCGCGTACGTTCGATCACCCTCCGCTGCCGGTCATCGGCTTGCTCGTACCCCCGGCCGGGCGGTGCGGGGACGGGCGGCGCCCGTCGTGGGGCCGACGGTCGGCGGGGTGTGGAAGAGTCGGGGACCGGGGACGAGGCGCGTCCCGGTTCGGGCAGGCTGGACGTCGTGCCCGAGTTCTCCACAGCCCCCGTCGCACCGGACCGGACCGCCGGCCCCCGGGCGGTGTTCCTCGACCTCGACAACACGATCATCGCCGGGTCGAGTGCGCTGGCGTTCGCGCGTCCGTTCGCCCGCGCCGGTCTGATCGACCGCGCGACCGTCCTGCGCGGGGCGTGGGCCCAGCTGCTGCTCGTGCTCGCCGGCGCGGACGCGTCCACGATGGACACCCTGCGCCGGCGGATGGTGCTGGTCTGCCAGGGCTGGGAGGTGGCGCGGGTCCGTGCGATCGTCGCCGAGACGTTACAGGAGATCGTGGGCCCGCTCGTCTACCCCGAGGCGGTCCGGCTGATCGAGCACCACCGCGCGCAGGGGGCGGAGATCGTGCTGCTGTCGGCGTCGGGGCTGGAGGTCGTCGAGCCGATCGCCGAGCTGGTCGGGATCACGCGCTTCCGGGCGACCCGGATGCACATCGAGGACGGCCGCTACGCCGGGGAGATCGCGTTCTACTGCTACGGCGAGGGCAAGGCCGTCGCTGCCCGGGAGATCGCCGAGGAGCTGGGACTCGACCTCGCGCGGTGCGCCGCCTACACCGACTCGATCACCGACCTGCCGCTGCTGGAGGCGGTCGGGCAGCCGTCCGTGGTGAACCCGGACCGTGAGCTGCGGGCGATCGCCCGTGAGCGGGGGTGGCCGGTGCTCGCGTTCGTGCGCGCCGCCTCCCGCCGGGACCGGCTGTTCCGGCTGCGCGACCGGCTGTCCGACCGGTTCGCGGCCGGGGCCCGCGGTGGTGTCCACGCCGGGCGGGCGACCGAGGGGACCGGCGAGGACACCGGTGGGGCCGGTGCGGGCGGGCTGTGGCGGGACCCGGCGCTGCTCGGTGCGGCGGCGGTCGGCGGGGTGCTCGCGGCGCTGGTGGCGGGGCGGCCGTAGCCCGGTCCGCCCGCGGTGGCCGCTGACGCGACGGCCGACCTGTGGGCAGGGCGTCGCCGGCCGCGCCGAGCGGCGCGCTGCCCGGCTCGTCCGGCGCCCCCGCCCGTCCCCGCCGCGACTACCGCGGGTCCCCGCCGCGACCACCGCGGACCCGACCGCGTCGCGACCGTCGATCAGTACGCCGATGCTGTCCGGGCAGCCTGCGAGCACGCTCGTGTACTGATCGACACGCGGTGAGCGGACTGCCGGGGGGGCGAGGCGCGGGACGGTGCGGAGCGCCCCGAGGAGCGACCGTCGATCAGTGCACGACTGCTGCCCGACCGCCGTCGGACAGCGCTGATGCACTGATCGACGGAGCCGTGCGGCTCGGTGGCGGAATCCGGCCGGTGCGGCGTGGCCGGCCGTGCCGGTGCGAGCCGGCCGGCCGTGCCGGTGCGGGTGGCGGGGTGGCCGTGCGGGCAGCGCGGTGCCGGTGCGGGGAGCGGGGTGGCCATGCGGGCAGCGCGGTGGCGGTGCGGGTAGCGGTGCGAGTAGCGGTGGGCGACCCGGCGCCGACGGTGTCGGGCCGGAAAGCGGCCCGGATGCCGCGCGCGACCGCCGTCCGGACGTCGTCGTGCACCCACCCGGCGGCCGTCGACGGTCACCCTGTGCTGCTGAACCGGTGCATCCCGGTGCGAGGGTTGCCCGCATCACGTTCCGGGTCTACGAAGGAGGCACGGACCCCGGCCGGGCCAGGGGCGTCTCGGAGGAGAAGAGGCGTCTCCCCTGACCGGGCTCCGTACGTGGGAACCGGATCACGTCCACGCCGAGCACGCCGCGGGAGGCATGTCGTCGTGGGCCTGCGAACCGGGACGCCGGGCGCCGAGGCCGCACAACACGACACGTAGTGCACGCCAGGACGCCGGTTCCCACGTCGGGCCGGGTGGCGCCCCTCGGGGCGCCACCCGGCTCTGTCGTGTTCGAGCCCGGCCGGAGTGCGGGAGCCCGACCGGGGGCAGCGCCTCGACCGGGGTGCAGCGGCTCGACCGAGGGCGCGCGAGGCACGTGCCGAGTGCGGGGGCTCAGCCGGACTGCGCGGCGGCGATCGACAGGCCCTCCCGGCCGCCCGCCTCCCATTCCGCGCAGGTGTGGACGATCCAGCGGGCCAGACCGTCGGGCGTCCCGGACGCGAACGCCGCCGCGGCCTCCCGGTACTCCGCGGTGCGGCGCAGGAACCCCACCTCGGGCACCGACAGACCGCGCGGGTCCAGCCCGGTCGACATCGCGGTCAGCCGGGCCGCGGCCCGGGCCACGACGCCGTCGGCGGTGCCGAACGGGGCCAGGGTCAGCAGCTCGCCGTGCACGACGGCGACCAGCACCGGTGCCGGCACGGAGGTGCCCCCGCCGATCAGGTCGGCCAGCGCCGCGAGCCGTCCCGACGTCGCCGGGCGCGGCCTGCCCAGCACCTGCTCGTGCTCGGCGGCGGGCACGAGGTCGCCCGCGGCCAGCACGTGCAGCCGGGCGAGCCCCTGCAGCGGTGCGCGCCCCCAGGTGTCGAGGAGCTTCGCGCGCTCGTCGGCGATCCGGACGGCGCCGGCGAGGACCGGGTCCGAGACGTGGTCGGCGGTGACCGGCCGCAGCGGGGCACCGTCGACCGCGGCGGAGGAGCGGGCCGCGCGCAGGGCGGCCTCGGCCGCCGTCGCGGGCCAGCCGCGCCGGTTGACCGGCTGATTGTGCACCTCGGTGGCTGCGTCGCGGGCGCGGGAGACCGCCTCGGGGACGCCGGGGAGGGTGGCGAGCGGGGCGAGCGGATCGGCTGCTGCGGGGCGGGCCATGGGCGTCATCGTCCCAACCCGTGGGTTACCGTCGGGTAGTACCCCTGCGGTGCGGACCGCTCGGCGACCGGTCGTGGTGATCCACCGACCGCCGGACGTCCGTCCGTCCACCGCCGAGGGTCCCGAGAACCCCCGTGACGCACCGGGGAGCGGCCCCCGACCTGCGCGGACGGTCAGGTGCAGCATTCGTGTCCTGTCCGTACCTGTCCCGACAGACGGTGCACGGGCCACGACGTTTCACTAGCGTCGTACAGCACACGTGTGCGCACACCGAGTGCGACCGAGGCCGCCACACCGGCCCGAAGTGACCCGCCGCGTCGAGGAGGACACGAGGACATGGCCGAGTCCGAGAAGAGCTCTGCGCTCAGCGCACTCTCCACCGAGAGCCGGTCGTTCCCTCCGCCGGAGGCGTTCGCCGCGCAGGCGAACGCCACCGCCGAGTGGTACGACCGCGCCGATGCCGACCGCGAGGGCTTCTGGGCCGAGCAGGCGGACCGTCTGCACTGGACGACGAAGTGGGACCGGGTCCTCGACTGGGAGCCCCCCTTCGCGAAGTGGTTCGTCGGCGGCGAGCTCAACGTCGCCTACAACTGCGCCGACCGGCACGTCGAGGAGGGCAACGGCGACCGCGTCGCCATCCACTGGGAGGGCGAGCCCGGCGACTCCCGCACGATCACCTACGCCGACCTGCAGCGCGAGGTCTCCAAGACCGCCAACGCGCTGACCGAGCTGGGCGTCGGCAAGGGCGACCGGGTCGCCATCCAGCTGCCGATGATCCCCGAGGCCGTGTTCTCGATGCTGGCCTGCGCCCGCCTGGGCGCGCTGCACAGCGTCGTGTTCGGCGGGTTCTCCCCGGGCGCGCTCAAGGCGCGCATCGAGGACGCCGAGGCCAAGGTGCTGATCACCAGCGACGGCCAGTACCGCCGCGGCAAGCCGGCACCGATGAAGGAGAACACCGACGAGGCCGTCGAGGGCACCTCGATCGAGAAGGTCCTCGTCGTCAAGCGGACCGAGACCGACGTGCCGTGGACCGACGGTCGCGACGTGTGGTGGCACGACGCCGTCGACGGCGCGTCCGACCAGCACACCCCGGAGTCCTTCGACTCCGAGCACCCGCTGTTCATCCTCTACACCTCGGGCACCACCGGGAAGCCGAAGGGCATCCTGCACACCTCCGGCGGCTACCTCACGCAGTCCGCCTACACCCACAACGTGGTGTTCGACCACAAGCCGGGCGAGAGCGTCTACTGGTGCACCGCCGACATCGGCTGGGTCACCGGGCACACCTACATCGTCTACGGGCCGCTCGCGAACGGCGCCACGCAGGTGATGTACGAGGGCACGCCGAACACCCCGCACGAGGGCCGGCACTGGGAGATCGTCGACAAGTACAAGGTCTCGATCTACTACACCGCCCCGACGCTGATCCGCACGTTCATGAAGTGGGGCGAGGACATCCCCGCGAAGTACGACCTGTCCTCGCTGAAGGTGCTCGGCACGGTCGGCGAGCCGATCAACCCCGAGGCCTGGATGTGGTTCCGGGAGAAGATCGGCAAGGAGAACTGCCCGATCGTCGACACCTGGTGGCAGACCGAGACCGGCTCGCAGATGATCGCGCCGCTCCCGGGCGTCACCGCGACCAAGCCGGGCTCGGCCATGCGTGCGCTGCCGGGCATCTCCGCCACGGTCGTCGACGACACCGGCACCCCGGTCGGCAACGGCGAGGGCGGCTACCTGGTCCTCGACAAGCCGTGGCCGTCGATGCTGCGCGGCATCTGGGGCGACACCGAGCGCTACAAGGACACCTACTGGTCCCGCTTCGCCGAGCAGGGCTACTACTTCGCCGGTGACGGCGCCAAGTACGACGACGACGGCGCCATCTGGCTGCTCGGCCGCGTCGACGACGTCATGAACATCTCCGGGCACCGCATCTCGACCACCGAGGTGGAGTCGGCGCTGGTCAGCCACCCGACGGTCGCCGAGGCCGCGGTCGTGGGCGCCTCCGACGAGACCACCGGCCAGGGGATCGTCGCGTTCGTCATCCTGCGCGGGAGCGCGTCGAAGGACGAGGCGAAGGGCGAGGAGGCCATCAAGGCGCTCCGCGACCACGTCTCCAAGGAGATCGGCCCGATCGCCAAGCCGCGCCAGATCCTGGTCGTGGAGGAGCTGCCGAAGACCCGATCCGGCAAGATCATGCGCCGCCTGCTGCGCGACGTCGCCGAGAACCGGGACGTCGGCGACGTCTCGACCCTCGCCGACTCGTCGGTGATGGACCTGATCTCGTCCGGCATGAGCGAGTCGAAGGAGGACTGACCCTCCGGTCCCGGCGGCCCCGGGCCCGTGCTCACCGCACGGGACCCGGGGCCGATCGGCGACACTGGTCGGTGTGGACGACCCGATCGAGGTGCGGCGGGGCTTCGTCGTGCCCGCCCGCGAGCTGCACTGGCGGTTCTCCCGCGCCTCGGGGCCCGGTGGGCAGGGCGTCAACACCACCGACTCGCGGGTGGAGCTGTCCTTCGACCTCGCGGCCTCGCCGAGCGTCCCCGACGACCTGCGCGACCGCGCCCTGTCACGGCTGGCGAACCGGCTCGTCGACGGCGTGCTGACCGTCGTCGCCTCCGAGCACCGCAGCCAGCTCCGCAACCGCGAGGCCGCCCGCGGGCGGCTCGCGACCCTGCTCGCTGAGGCGACCGCGGCGGGCCCGCGCACCCGTCGCCCGACCCGTCCGACGCGCGGTTCGCAGCGTCGCAGGCTCGCCGCCAAGAACCGGCGCGGTCAGATCAAGAAACTGCGCGGCCGCCCGGACGAGTGAGGCCGTGTCCCCGGCGTGGCGCAGCCGAGCGGGTCGCCGGGCCCCGTGGCACGATGGCGGCTCACCGAACGACGGCCGTCCGGGGGATCCCCAGCGCCCCGGGTAGGCGAGTGCACCAGCAGGAGGGAAGACGGTGGCCAGCAACAGCCAGTCGGGCAACGCGGAGGTTCCGCCGGTCCTGCCCTCGATCCCGCTCACCAACGAGCCGGGGCCGCGCGACGCGTCCCTCGGTGCCCTCGCGAAGGACGTCACCACCCACCTCTCCACCCTGGTCCGGTCGGAGGTGGAGCTCGCCAAGGCCGAGGTCACGGCCGAGGTGAAGAAGGGCGTGCAGGGCAGCGTCTTCTTCGTGATCGCGGCGGTGGTCGGGCTGTTCAGCCTGTTCTACCTGTTCTTCACCCTGGCCGAGTTCCTGTCGCTGTGGCTCAACCGCGCCGCGGGCTTCGGGATCACGTTCCTGTTCATGCTGCTCGTCGCCGGCCTGTTCGGCTTCCTCGGCTACCTGCGGGTCCGCAAGATCCGCAAGCCCGAGCGCACCATCGACTCGCTCAAGGACTCCGCCCAGGTGCTCGCCCAGCGCGGTCACCGCGGTGACCGCGACAACGTCCGCGAGATCGCCGACGGCACCTCCGGGCGGCACGCCGCCGCGGGCTGATCCGGCGTGTCCGCGGCGACCGGTACCCCGCCCGACCCCTCGGTCGTCCGGGTGCCCGGTCCGTGGACGCACCGTGCGGTGTCGGCCAACGGCATCCGCATCCACCTCGCCGAGTACGGCCCGCCGACCGGCCCGCTGGTCGTGCTGCTGCACGGCTTCCCGGAGTTCTGGTGGACCTGGCGCCACCAGCTCCTCGCCCTCGGCGACGCCGGCTACCGGGTCGTCGCGCCCGACCTGCGCGGCTACGGCGACACCGACAAGACCCCCCGCGGCTACGACCTGTGGACCCTCGCCGGTGACTGCGCCGGGCTGATCCGGGCGCTCGGGGAGCCGCGTGCCCACGTCGTCGGGCACGACTGGGGTGCCGCGATCGGCTGGACGGTGGCGACGCTGCACCCGCGGCTGGTCGTCTCGCTCACCGGGCTCGGGGCGCCGCACCCGGTCGTGATGCGCGACGCGGTGCTGCGCGACCCGCTCGGCCAGGGTCGCGCGAGCCGCTACATGGCCGGGTTCCAGCTGCCACGGCTGCCGGAGCGTTCCCTGCGTGCCGACGGCGGCGCCCGGGTCGGGCGGATCATGCGGGCCTGGGCGGGTCCGGAGTGGGTCGCCACCACCGACTTCGGCGACGCCGTCGCCCGCAACGCGGAGGCGATGCGGATCTCCACCGTCGCCCACTGCAGCCTCGAGTACTACCGCTGGTCGATGCGTTCCCAGGTGCGCCCCGACGGCCGCCGGTTCGCCCGCGAGCTCTCCCGGCCGGTCGGGGTGCCGGTGCTGCAGGTGCACGGCGCCGACGACCCGTGCGTGCTCGACACCACCATGCGCGGCGACGAGCGGTTCGCCGGCGGCGGGCTGACCCACCACACGCTCCCGGCCACCGGGCACTTCCCGCAGCAGGAGCACCCCACCCACGTCACCGCGCTGATCGGGGCCCACCTGCAACGCTGCGACGGCTGAGCGGACACCGGTTCCCCGTTGTCCGACGTGCACGGATACGCTCGGCCACCGTGCGGATCCTGATCGTGGGAAGCGGTGCGCGTGAGCACGCCATCGCCGTGGCTCTGGCGCAGGACCCGGAGGTGACGGCGCTCGCTGTCGCCCCGGGCAACGCGGGGACGGCCGCGGTGTCCGAGCAGCTCGGGCTCGACGTCACCGACAACGGCGCCGTCGTCGACGTGGCGCGGACCTGGCAGGCGGACCTGGTGGTGGTCGGGCCGGAGGGCCCGCTGGTCAACGGTGCGGCCGACGCGGTGCGCGAGGCCGGCATCCCCTGCTTCGGTCCGAGCGCCGAGGCGGCTCGGATCGAGGGGTCCAAGGCGTTCGCGAAGGCCGTCATGAGCGCGGCCGGGGTGCCGACGGCCTCGTCGGTCGTCGTCGACAACCCGGCGCACCTCGACACCGCGCTGTCGGTGTTCACCCCGCCCTACGTCGTCAAGGACGACGGGCTGGCCGCGGGCAAGGGCGTCGTCGTGTCCGGCGACATCGAGGTGGCCCGCGCGCACGCCCTCGGGCTGCTCGACGCCGGCCACCCGGCGCTGCTGGAGTCCTTTCTCGACGGGCCCGAGGCGTCGCTGTTCTGCCTCGTCGACGGCGCCACCGTGGTGCCGCTGCTGCCCGCGCAGGACTTCAAGCGCGTCGGCGACGACGACTCCGGCCCCAACACCGGCGGCATGGGCGCCTACTGCCCGCTGCCCTGGGCGGGCGAGGACCTCGCCGAGGAGTTGGTCGCCCGGGTCGTCGCGCCGGTCGCCGAGGAGATGGTGCGCCGCGGCACCCCGTTCGCCGGGCTGCTCTACGCCGGTCTCGCGCTGACCTCGCAGGGCCCCGCGGTCATCGAGTTCAACTGCCGCTTCGGGGACCCGGAGACCCAGGCCGTGCTGGCGCTGCTGCGCACCCCGCTGTCGCAGCTGCTGCTCGCCACCGCGACCGGCACCCTCGCCGACCAGCCCGCGATCGAGTGGGCCGACGGGTCGGCGGTGACGGTCGTCGTCGCCGCGGAGGGCTACCCGGCCACCCCGCGGCTCGGTGACGTCATCACCGGCGCCGAGGGGGAGGGCGTGCTGCACGCCGGTACCCGTCGCCGCGAGGACGGCGCGGTCGTCTCCTCCGGCGGGCGCGTCCTGTCGGTCGTGGGCACCGGCTCCGACCTCGCCGCCGCCCGGGCCGAGGCCTACGCCCGGCTGGAGCCGGTCCGCCTCGCGGGCTCGCACCACCGCACCGACATCGGGCTGAAGGCCGAGCGCGGAGAGGTCAGCGTGCCCGTCGCGCAGGCCTGATGTTGCGCGGGTGTTACCGCCGTATGGCGTAACCCCAATAGTCCGAATGGCCTGACCTGGCCCTCCGTTCCCGGTTGTTCGATGATCATGAAGAGCCGGTAAAACCGGACACCAGGGTTTGATCTCCACCGGTTCGTCGAGGAATCGTCCTGTGGCACAGGGACACAGCCCGTGTCCCTGAACGACAGGAGGATCACCATGGCCCACGCTCCCCAGCAGGCCCGTCGTCGTCGCGCCCTCGCCCTCGTGGGTGGCGTCGTCGCCGCGCCGCTCGCCGCCCTGGCGCTCACCGGCACCGCGCAGGCGGCCGAGCTGACCCCGGTCGCCGAGTACCTCGACGACACCGTCGCCGACACCGACGCGCAGATCGGCGCCGTCGTCGACGCCCTGGGCTTCGAGGCCGAGTGACACCGGGCGGGCCCCGCGCCCGCCCCGGTTCGTGACCGACCGCGCGCCCGGGAGTGGGCTCCCGCCCGGGCGCGCGGTCCGGTCCCGTGCCGGGCCGCCGCCTAGGCTCGGCGGCGTGACCCGCCTGACCGTCGCCGCCCGTGCCGCCGTCGCCCCGTTCCACGTCATGGACGTCTGGGCGGCCGCCGCCGAACGGGCCCGCACCCACGGCGACCTGATCAACCTCTCGGCCGGGCAGCCGTCGACCCCGGCGCCGGAACCCGTGCGCGCGGCCGCCGTCGCCGCGGTGCAGTCGGAGGTGCTCGGTTACACCGTCGCCCCCGGCATCGCGGAGCTGCGCGAGGCCGTCGCGGGGCACTACCGGCGCACCCGGGAGCTGGAGGTCGACCCGGGCGACGTCGTGCTCACCACCGGGTCCTCCGGCGGGTTCCTGCTGGCCTTCCTCGCCGCGTTCGACGCGGGTGACCGCGTCGCCATGGCCCGCCCCGGCTACCCCTGCTACCGCAACATCCTCGCCGCGCTGGGCTGCGAGGTCGTCGAGCTGCCGTGCGGGCCGGCGACCCGGTTCCAGCCCACCGTGGAGATGCTGGAGGCGCTCGACGAGCCGGTGAAGGGCCTGATCGTGGCCAGCCCGGCGAACCCCACCGGCACCGTCCTCGACCCCGCCGAGCTGGCGGCGCTCGCGTCGTACTGCGAGGAGCGCGGCATCCAGCTCGTCAGCGACGAGATCTACCACGGCATCACGTTCCCGGGCAGTCCCGCGACGAGCAGCGCCTGGGAGACCTCGCGGGAGGCCGTGCTGGTCAACTCGTTCTCGAAGTACTTCTCGATGACCGGCTGGCGCCTCGGCTGGCTGGTGTGCCCGCCGCGGCTGCGCCGCACCGTGGAGGGGCTGGCCGGCAACTTCACCGTCTGCCCGCCCGCGCTGCCCCAGCACGCGGCGCTCGCCGCGTTCGACGAGGCGAGCTACGCCGAGGCCGACTCCCACGTCGTGCGCTACGGCCGTAACCGGGACCTGCTGCTCGACGGCCTGCGCGGGCTCGGGATCACCCGGCTCGCCCCCGCCGACGGCGCGTTCTACGTCTACGCCGACATCGCGCACCTGCTGCGCGAGGGCGAGGACTCGATGGCCCTGACCTACCGGCTGCTCGCCGACACCGGCATCGCCGTCGCACCGGGGCAGGACTTCGACCCGGTCGACGGCGGCGCCTACATCCGCTTCTCCGGCGCCGGGACGCCCGAGGGCATCACCGAGGCGCTGGAGCGGCTGCGGGCCTGGGTCTGAGCCGGCCTCAGAGCACCAGCTCGGGCTTCACCGCCGTCGCCGTCCACACCCGCTTGCGGTATGCCGCGAACGTCGCCAGCGCCAGCGCCCCGGCGAACCAGGCCAGCAGCACCGGCACCGCCGTCCCGACGACACCCGCCAGCTCACCGCCGTACATCAGGTGGCGCAGTGCGTCGACGGCGTAGCCCATCGGCATCACGTGGTGCACCGGGTGGAGCGGCCCGGGGATGGTCTGCCACGGGAACGTTCCGCCCGCCGAGACGAGCTGCAGCACCATCAGGACGAGCCCGAGGAACTGCCCGACCGCGCCGAGCAGGGCGTTGAGGGCGTGCACGATCGCGGTGAACGTCATCGAGGTCAGCCACAGCAGCGCCAGCGTCGCGAACGGGTGCACCGGGATGATCCCCAGCAGCAGCGACACCACCGCGTACATGCCGGTGACCTGCACGACTCCCAGCAGGCCGGCCGGGATCCAGCCGCCCAGCGCGATCCGCAGCGGGCTCTGCCCGGCCGCGATCGCCCGTCGGGACAGGGGCTGAACCAGCAGGAACAGCACGTAGCCGCCGATCCAGGTGGCGAGTGCCATGAAGAACGGGGCCAGCCCGGCGCCGTAGGTGTCGGCCTGGGAGTAGGCGACGTCGCGAGTGGCGACGGGGTCGCCGATGTTCGCGGCGGTGGCCTCCCGGACGCCCGGGGCCGGGTTCGGGATGTCGTCCAGGCCCGAGGCCAGGCCGTCGTGCAGCTGCGTCGCGCCGGTGGCGAGCTCACCGGTGCCCGAGTCGAGCCGGCGCGCCCCGTCGGCGAGCCGGTCGGTCCCGTCGACCGCGGTGCGCTCCCCGTCGGCGAGCCGGTCCGCCCCGGTCCGCAGCGCCGTGGCGCCGGTGGACAGCTGCGTGGCGCCGTCGGAGAGCCTCCGGACGCCGCCGGACAGCTCGGTCGCGCCGTCGCGCAGGGTCCCGGCGCCGTCGGCGGCGCTCGCGATGCCCTGGCTGAGCTGCGGGGCCGACGCGGCGAGCTGCTCGGCGCCGTCGGCGACCCGCCCCGCGCCGGAACCGAGGCGGTCGAGCTGCCCGGACACCTGCTGGACGCGGGCGTTGCCGTCGACCAGCGGCTGCTTCGCGGTCGCCAGCGCGGCCAGGGCCTGCTGGACCTGCTCGTCGGTGAACCCGCGCTCGCGCAGGCCCGCCGCGATGGTGCCGTCGGCGGCGTCGAGCTGGTCGGCCAGCCGGGCACTCTCCTGCGCGACCCGGTCCCCGGCCGCGGCCAGCTGCGCGTTGCCGTCGGCGACCTGGCGGGCGCCGTCGGCGAGGCGCCGCGACTGCGCGGGCAGGTCGGCGGTGGCCCGGCGCAGGGTGCCCAGCCCGGTCGCGAGCTCCCCGGCGCCCGCGGACAGCCGGTCCGCGCCGGACGCGGCGGTGCCCGCCCCGGTGGCGAGGGTCCCGGCCCCGGTCGCGAGCTCGCCCGCGCCGCCGGAGAGCTGCTGGGCGCCGTCGAGGAGCGTGCGCTGCCCGGTCGCCAGCTCACCGGCGCCGGACGCCAGCCGGGCGGCCCCGTCGTGGGCGGTGGCCGCGCCGTCGGCGAGCCTCCCGGCGCCGTCCGCGGCCTCCTGGGTCCTCGTGTGGATGGTGGAGAAGCCGGTGAGGAACCGGTCCGCGGCCTGCGTCCCGACCTCCTTGGCGACCGATTCGCGGACCCGGGTGGTGAGGGTGTCGGCGATCGTGCGGGCCAGGTAGTTGTTGGCGTCGTTGGTGGTGAGCACGAGGATCCCCTGGCGCGGGGTGAACTCGCCGGAGGACTGCAGGGCCGCGGTGAAGTCGCGCGGGATCGTCACGGCGAAGGTGTAGACGTTGTCGCGCACACCGCGGTCGGCCTCGGCGGCCGAGACCCGGTGGAAGTCGAACGAGCCGGAGTCGGTCAGCTCCGTCGCGACGTCCTGGCCGACGTTCTGTGCCTTCCCGTCGGCGTCGGTGCCGCCCGCGTCGTCGACGACGAGTGCGGCGGGCACCTGGTCCAGGCGGGAGTAGGGGTCGCCGTTGGCGTAGAGGTAGAAGCCCGCGTAGAGCATCGGGATCATCAGCAGCGCGAGCACGGCCAGGACCGGCAGGCGCCCGGCGGTGATCCGCCGCAGCTCGCTGATCGCCATCCGGATCGCGCTCATGAGGTCCGCTCCGTGCTCTCGTCGCCGTCGGTGGTCCCGGGGGTGAGGTCGGGCCCGGGCAGGATCGCCGTACCCGCGTCCCGCGGGGGCTCCTCGGTGCCGGGCGGCGGAGCATCCGCGGTCCCGGCGGGGCGGCGGCGCAGCAGCCGCCGGGTCCAGCCCTGCGGCAGGTCGTCGGCCCCCTGCGGTGCGACGACGGTCAGCGGCCCCGTCGGGTCCTCGGGCCTGCTGTGCCGCCCGGGGGGCTCCGGCAGCGCGCCGGCGTCGCCCCCGCCGAGCCGCACCGCGGGCACCCCCAGCAGCGCCGCCGACCCCTCGGTGCAGGTCACGACGACGGCGAACCCGGCGCGGGCGTGCTCGGAGGCGACCTGCCACCAGGTCACCGGGGTGCCGCCGTGCCGGTCCGGCGCGGTCAGCACGAGCACCCGCACCCCGGGCCGGGACGCGGCCAGCGCGGTCATCAGCCCGATCCGCACGGGCGCGGGCACGTCCTCGAACCGCGAGCGCACCCAGGTCTGCGCGCCCCGCGCGCCCAGCCACTCGGTCACCGCCCGCGGGGTGGTGCCGCGCCCGGCCATCGCCAGCTCCTCGCCGACGACGGTCCGCAGCGGCAGCACCGGCTCCGGCTCGCTGACCCCGGGCGTGTCGACGACGGCGACGGCGCGGCGCAGGCGGCGCGGGTCGTCGTCGCCGTCGAGGGTGACGGTGCCGTGGTCGGGCCGCATCCGCCCGGCCAGCGCCAGCGCCAGCGCGGTGTGCCCGGAGCCGGGGGTGCCCGCGACCAGCAGCACCGAGCCGGGGACGGCGCGCAGCGAGGTCGGCGCGAGCAGCACCCCGTGGGTGCCGTCGACGGCGAGGCCCTCGGCGACGAGGGCGGCCCCGGGGACGACGGCGGTCTCGGTATCGGGGGCGGGCGAGGGGGCGGAGCTGGTCATGACGGTCCTGCTGTCCTGGGCGCCCCGGGCCGCACGACACCCGGCGATCGCGGGTCCGCGCAGCTCACCGGCACCGGTCGTGGGTCGGAGCCACCGGCGCCCGGCGGTGCGTACGCACGGGCGCGACGGCGGCGGAAGCCTAGGCCGACGCCTGCTCCGGCGTCCGGCCGTCGCCCAGTGTGGACCCGATCGTGCGAGCCGACTTGACCTCGGACGACAGTGAGTTGACCCGGCGCGACACTGTGACGGCGGCGACGAGGGACGCCCGGGGCGCCCGGCCCGGGTGCGCCGGGCACGTCCGGCGCCGGGGCCGCAGGCGACCCGGAGCGCCGGCGGAGGGCGGCGCGGGGTGGGACCGGGGACTCAGCCGCCGAGGGCGGTGCGGGGCAGCGGCGCAGGGCCGCCGGGGGAGCCGGTGCTGGACGGGCCGACCTCGCCGATCCGGTCCAGCGCCGCCCTGATGTGCTTGTCGCCGACGTCGCGGTGGGTCATCAGCCGCAGCTTGCCCGCGATGGCGCCGGCGCGGACACCGGCCTCGGCGAACGCGGCGATCGTGCCGCGCACGTCGGCCACGTCCACCAGCACGATGTTGGTCTGCGGCTCACGGACCCGCCAGCCGCGCTCGCGCAGTCCGGCGGCGAGCCGCGTCGCGAGGTCGTGGTCCTCGGCGAGCCGGTCGACGTCCTCCAGCGCGACGAGGCCGGCCGCGGCCAGCACCCCGCCCTGCCGGACGCCGCCGCCGAGCATCTTGCGCAGCCGCCGGGCGTGCTCGACGAACTCCGCCGACCCCGCGACGACCGACCCGACCGGCGCGCCGAGTCCCTTGGACAGGCACACCGCGACCGTGTCGGCGCCGACGGTCAGCGCGCCCGGCGGGACCCCGAGCGCGACGGCGGCGTTCCACAGCCGGGCGCCGTCGAGGTGCACCGAGAGCCGGGCGGCCCGCGCCGCGGCGGCGACGGAGGCGTGCTCCTCCGGTGCGGTCACGGTGCCGCCCGCGGAGTTGTGGGTGTTCTCCAGGCACAGCAGCACCGGGCGCAGGGAGGCGTAGAAGCCGTCGTCGGCGGCGGCCCGGCGCACGGCGGACGCGGTGACCTTGCCAGGTCCCGCGTCGTGCGGCAGCGGCCGCGGCATCCCGCCGGCCAGCCACGCGGCCGTGCCCAGCTCGAAGTCGAGCACGTGCGCGCCCTGGGGGGCGAGGAAGGAGTCGCCGCGGCCGAGCCGGCTCATCAGCGCGATCAGGTTCGCCATCGAGCCGGTGGGCGTCCACAGCGCATCGGCGGCGCCGAGCAGGCCGGCGACCCGTTCCTCCAGCTCGCGCATGGTGGGGTCGCCGTCGAGCACGTCGTCGCCGACCTCGGCCTCGGCCATCGCCCGGCGCATCGCCTCGGTCGGCAGCGTGACGGTGTCCGATCGCAGGTCGACGGGCTCGCCGGGGGCCGGGGCGGCCGCCGCCCCGCGCGCACCACCGCGCGGTGACCAGCGGCTTCTGGGTGACGGACGCACACCACCAGTGTGTTCCATCGCCGCGGCGGTGAGAACGGCAGGGTCACGAAACGGTCACGGTCACCCCGTCCGACCTGGGCGTCGAGTCCGGTATCTCACTCGTCCGGACGGGTCCCGTCTTGGCACTATGTGGCGATGGCGGCCCCGAAGCAGACCGAGAAGGGTGAGCGTCGCCGCGCCCTGCTCGTCGCGGCGGCCGCGGAGCTGCTCGCCGAGAGCGGGTTCGACGCGATCCGCCACCGTGCCGTCGCCGAGCGCGCCGGGGTGCCGCTGGCGGCCACGACCTACTACTTCTCCTCGCTGGAGGACCTGGTGTCCGCCGCGCTCGACCGGCTCGCGCACACCGAGCTGGCCGACGCCCACGACTGCCTCGCCCGGCGCGACGACCCGGCCGAGATCGTGCTCGACCTGCTCCTCGGGCCGCGCTCGCGCACCGGCGGCCTCGACGCCGTCCTGGGCCGGTTCGAGCGGCTGATCGGGTCCGGCCGGCGCCCGTTCCTGGCCGGGCTGCTGCGCGCCCAGCGCGTCGAGTTCGACGCCCTGCTCGACGAGGCCCTCACCCGCGCGACCGGCCGTCGACCGGGGCCGGGGGAGGTCCGCAGGCTCACCGCGCTCGTCGACGGCGTCGTGCTCACCGCGCTGATCGAGGCCGACCCCGACCCGCGCGCGGTCGGCCGGGAGGCGCTGCGCGAGGTGCTGGAGTCCCTGCCCCGGGTGTGAGGCCGCGCTCCCGCCGGTCACAGGGCCCCCACCAGCCATTATCATCGCGCCACGTGATTCCCAACGTGCTGGCCGCGCGCTACGCGAGCCCCGAGCTGGTCCGCCTCTGGTCTCCGGAGTACAAGATCCAGCTGGAGCGACGGCTGTGGATCGCGGTGCTCCGCGCCCAGCGCGACCTCGGCATCGAGGTGCCGTCGTCGGTTGTCGACGACTACGAGGCCGTCGTCGAACAGGTCGACCTGGGCTCGATCGCCGCCCGCGAGCGCGTCACCCGGCACGACGTGAAGGCCCGCATCGAGGAGTTCAACGCCCTCGCCGGCCACGAGCACGTGCACAAGGGCATGACCAGCCGCGACCTCACCGAGAACGTGGAGCAGCTGCAGATCCGGCTGTCGCTGGAGCTCGTCGCCGACCGGACCGTCGCGGTCCTGGCGCGGCTCGGGCGTCGCGCGTCGGAGTACGCCGAGCTGGTCATGGCCGGGCGCAGCCACAACGTCGCCGCGCAGACCACCACCCTGGGCAAGCGGTTCGCCTCCGCCGCCGACGAGCTGCTCGTCGCGCACGCCCGGCTGGAGGACCTGCGTTCGCGCTATCCGCTGCGCGGGATCAAGGGCCCGATGGGCACCAGCCAGGACATGCTGGATCTACTGGGCGGCGACACTGAAGCCTCGGTGAAGCTCGAGGACCTGGAGCAGCGCATCGCCACCCACCTGGGGTTCGCCGAGGCGTTCACCAGCGTCGGGCAGGTCTATCCGCGCTCGCTCGACCACGACGTCGTCACCGCACTGGTGCAGCTGGCGGCGGCGCCGTCGTCGCTGGCCACGACGATCCGGCTGATGGCGGGCGCCGAGCTCGCCACCGAGGGCTTCGCCCCCGGCCAGGTCGGGTCGTCCGCCATGCCGCACAAGATGAACGCGCGTTCCGCGGAACGCATCAACGGCCTCATGGTGATCCTGCGCGGCCTGTCGGTCATGACCGCCGAGCTCGCCGGCTCCCAGTGGAACGAGGGCGACGTCTCCTGCTCGGTGGTGCGCCGCGTCGCGCTGCCGGACGCGTTCTTCGCCCTCGACGGCCTCTACGAGACCACGCTGACCGTGCTCGACGAGTTCGGCGCCTACCCGGCCGTGATCGCCCGCGAGCTCGACCGCTACCTGCCCTTCCTCACCACGACCGCCGTGCTGATGGCCGCCGTCCGCGCCGGGGTCGGCCGGGAGACCGCGCACGAGGTCATCAAGGAGCATGCGGTCGCCGTCGCCTTGGCGATGCGCGAGCAGGGCCAGGCCGACAACGACCTGCTCCAGCGGCTGGCCGGCGACGACCGGCTCGGCCTGCCCGCCGGCACGCTGGACCGGCTGCTGGAGGACCCGCTGCGCTTCACCGGCGCCGCGTCCGCGCAGGTGGCCACGGTGACGGAGAAGATCGCCGCGATCACCGCGAAGCACCCCGAGGCCGCCGCCTACACCCCCGGAGGGATCCTGTGAGGCTCGTCCACTCCGGCAAGGTCCGCGAGCTCTACCTCGACGAGTCCCGCGACCCGGCCCAGCTGCTGCTCGTGGCCTCGGACCGGCTGTCGATCTACGACGTCGTGCTTCCGACGCCGGTCCCGGACAAGGGCGCGATCCTCACCGCGCTGTCGCTGTACTGGTTCGAGCGCACCGGCGACCTCGTGCCCAACCACGTCATCGGCACCGACGACATCCCCGACGGGTTCGCCGGGCGCGCCGTCCGCTGCCGTCCGCTGGAGATGCTGCCGGTCGAGTGCATCGCCCGCGGCTACCTCACCGGGCTCGGGCTGAAGGAGTACCAGCGCACCGGCGCCGTCTCCGGCGTCACGCTGCCCGCCGGTCTGGTCGAGGGCTCGAAGCTGCCCGAGCCGATCTTCACCCCGACCACCAAGGCGCCGGTCGGTGAGCACGACGAGTTCATGACCTTCGACGAGGTCGTGGCGCAGCTGGGCGCCGACACCGCGACCCGGCTGCGGGACCTGACCCTGGAGGTCTACCGGCGCGGCGCGGAGTCCGCGGCCGAGGGCGGGATCATCGTCGCCGACACCAAGCTGGAGTTCGGCCGGGACACCTCCGGCGAGATCGTCCTCGGTGACGAGGTGCTCACCCCGGACTCGTCGCGGTTCTGGCCCGCCGACTCCTACGAGCCCGGCCGGGTGCAGTTCTCCTTCGACAAGCAGTACGTCCGCGACTGGTCCGCCGGGCTGGACTGGGACCGCACCGCCCCCGGCCCCGAGGTCCCCGACGAGGTCGTGAAGGTCGTCCACGACCGCTACGCCGAGGTCTACCGCCGCATCACCGGCACCCCCTGGGTGTCGCCCACGGCCTGACCCCGGCCGCACCCACACCCCTTGTCCGGCATTCACACCCCTCTCGACGGGTGTGGACGTCGGACAAGGGGTGTGAACGTCGGGTGTGATCGGCTCGTCGACGGGACCGGTCGTGCGGCACGCCCTTCTGGGCCGAACCCGCTTACCCGGTAAGCGAGTTCTCGGCCGACCACAGCGGACCGTGGAATGGTCGTCCGGGCGGCGGTCCGACCCGAGCGCCCGCCCTCCGGAATCCGCTTACCGGGTAGGCAGATCGGCGGACGGGCAGAAGCTCGGTGTGGCGGCGCAGTGTGCTCCCGTGTGCCGAGCCGGCCGGCGACGCCTACTCGGAACCGGGTGGATGACGCGGTCTGCGATCACGAACATGTGCTGCCCCGCCGTCCGACGTCGTCGGTGGGTCAGACGGGGCCGAGGGCGTCGAGCAGGGCCTGGGCGGTCGGGGTGTCGGTCACCAGGCGGTTGAACAGGCCCGCCCGCGCCCCGCCGACGATGCTCGGCACCTTCTCCTCCCCGACGGCGACGGCGATCGTCCGCGGCACCCGTCGCAGCTGCTCCGGGGAGATCCGCACCATCCGGTCGCTGCCCGGGAAGGCGATCGGGCGGCCGTCGGCGCGGTAGAAGTTCAGGCAGACGTCGCCGACGCCGTCCTGGAGGCCCTCGTCGTCGAGCGGGACCGAGGTCGAGATCGACGCGCGGCCGGCGGGCGGGGCGCCGACGCCGACCAGCGCGGCCTGTGCGCGCATCCAGAACCCGGTGACCCGCCGGAACTCCGGGTCCTCGGCGAGCGTGCGGCTCATCGCCGGTGACGGCATGGCCTGGGTGAACAGGAAGTGCGGGCGTCCGTGTCCGCGTTCGGCGACCGACCGGACGATCTCGTTGGTCTGGTGCCACGCCTCGGGTTCGGCGACCCCGCCGACGGTCGGCACGATCTCGCAGCCGGCCAGCGCGGGCAGCGCGGTGTGGCTGAGCTCCCACACGGTGCGCCCGGAGGAGACGAGCAGGACGTCGCCGGCGCGCAGCCCGGCCTCCCGCAGCGCCTCGCCGACCGGCTCGGCGAGCGACTGACCGAGGTCGGTGGCGGGGCGCGGGGCCAGCCACACGCGGTCCAGCCCGAGCGCGGCGGCGAGCCGGGGTGCGTCGTCGCCGCCGGTGTGCAGCGAGTCCGGGTCGTGCACGGTGATCTGCACGATCCCGACCCGGCGGGCCTCGGCGAGCAGCCGGGAGACGGTCGGACGCGACACGGTGAGCCGGTCGGCGATCGCGGCCTGGTTGAGCTCGTCGACGTAGTACAGCCGCGCGGCCCGGTGCATCAGCCCCAGGTCGCGCCGGGAGACGTCGTGCGGCGCCATCGCCACCTCCTCCGCCGGTCCGGATCGGTACCAGTCAAGCGTACTGCACGTTTGTTCAAGTCGGAACCGATGTGTTGACGGATGTTCACACCGGAACGCATGCTCAAGGCCAGTCGCATGCAGCACCCCGCATGGCACCAACGGAGGTTTCGCCGTGGGAGAGAACATCCCGACCCGGATGCAGGCGGTCGTCGTGCACGGCCCCGAGGACTACCGGCTGGAGGAGGTGGACGTCCCCCGGCCCGGCCCCGGCGAGCTGCTGATGCAGGTCGAGGCCGTCGGCGTGTGTGCCAGCGACCTGAAGTGCTACCACGGCGCCGCGAAGTTCTGGGGCGACGACAACCGGCCCGCCTGGGCCCAGACCGGTGTCACGCCCGGTCACGAGTTCGTCGGCCGGATCGTCTCCGGTGACGACGAGGGCCTCGCCCTGCACGGCGTGTCCGTCGGCGACCGCGTCGCCTGCGAGCAGATCGTCCCGTGCGAGCAGTGCCGCTACTGCCTGCGCGGCCAGTACTGGATGTGCGGGCCGCACGACATGTTCGGCTTCCGGAACTTCGACGGCGCGATGGCCCAGTACATGCTGGTCCCGACGCGCGCCCGGGTGCACCGCGTCTCGCCGGACCTGGAACCGCAGCACGCCGCGTTCGCCGAGCCCCTGTCCTGCGCGCTGCACGCCGTCGAGCGGGGCACCATCGGGTTCGACGACGTCGTGGTCGTCGCCGGGTGCGGCCCGATCGGCCTCGGCCTGATCGCCGGCGCCCGCGCGAAGAACCCGCGGCTGCTCATCGCGCTCGACCTCGACGACGAGAAGTTGGAGCTCGGCCGCCGCACCGGCGCCGACCTCACGATCAACATCTCCCGCGAGGACGCGGTCGCCCGGGTCAAGGAGCTCACCGACGGCTACGGCGCCGACGTCTACCTGGAGGGCTCCGGCGCCGTCCCGGCCGTCGCGCAGGGCCTGAACCTGCTGCGCAAGCTCGGCACCTACGTCGAGTACTCGGTGTTCGGCTCCGAGGTCACCGTGGACTGGTCGATCATCTCCGACGACAAGGAGCTCGACGTCCGCGGCGCCCACCTCGGCCCGCACTGCTGGCCCGCCGCGATCAAGATGCTGGAGGACGGCAAGCTCCCGATCTCCGACATCTGCACCCACCAGGTGCCGCTCGCGGAGTTCCAGAAGGCCCTCGACCTCGTCGGCGACACCTCCGGTGCGTCGGTCAAGGTCTCGATCCTCCCGAACGCCTGAGGGGTCGACGATGAGCAGCGCCGCTCCGCAGCACGAGACCTTCCTCGACCGCATCGGCATCCCGCACTCCCTGCGCTGGGGCTTCCTCGGCGTGCTGGTCTTCATGACCGGCAACGGGACCGAGTCCAACTTCATCTCCCCGCACATCGAGGCGGTGCTCGGCTCGCCCGAGGCGACCGTCGCGACGATCATCACCGGCTACAGCCTGGCCGTGCTCGTCGCCAGCTACCTGTCCGGCGCGCTCGCCGACCTGTGGGGCCCGCGCCGCGTCATGACCCTCGGCGTCGCCGTCTGGGTCGTGTTCGAGGTGCTGTTCCTGCTGAGCCTGCAGATCGGCAGCCTCCCGCTGGTCGCCGCCACCTACTTCCTGCGCGGCTTCGGCTACCCGCTCTTCGCGTTCGCGTTCCTGGTGTGGATCAACGTCGTCACGCCGTACTCGCGCAACGGCGTCGCCGTCGGCTGGTTCTACGTCATGTTCACCGGCGGCCTGCCCACCCTGGGCTCGCTGTTCGCGCTCGGCATGATCCCGGCCTTCGGCGGGGGCACCGGCGGCGAGACCGCCGCGATGGTCGGGTCGACCGCGCTCGTCGTCGCCGGGTACCTGATCGCCCGCTTCGGGGTGCACGAGCCGCACGCCACCCGTCGGCTCGCGCCGGCGGGGGAGGCCACCGGCCAGGTGCTCAGCGCCGGGCTGCGGCTCACCGCGGCCAACCCGAAGATCCTCATGGGCTTCCTGGTCCGGCTGATCAACACCGCGCCGCAGTACGGCATGTTCATCATCCTGCCGACCGTCATCGCGGTGGACCTCGGCTGGGGCCAGAGCCGCTGGCTGACCATGACCGTGTTCGTCTACGCGACGAACATCCTGGTCAACGCGGTGTTCGGGGCCGTCGGCGACCGGTGGGGCTGGCGCCGAACGGTGCAGTGGTTCGGCGTCTTCGGCTCCGCCGTCGGCCTGCTGCTGTGGTGGTACGTCCCGCAGCTCGTCCCGGCCGGCTCGACCTGGGGCTTCTGGGTCTCGGTCGCCGCGGGCTGCGTGTTCGGCTGCCTGCTCGCCGGGTTCGTCCCGATGGGCGCGATCATGCCCGCGCTCGCACCCGACCACAAGGGCGCCGCGATGGCCATGTACACCACCGCCGCCGGCGGCGCGGCCTTCCTCGGTTCGGGCGTCGTCGCCCTGATGCTCGCGCTCGGCACCGGCAACGTCGGCGTCGTGTGGGCCTTCGTCGCCCTCTACGCCGCCGCCTTCGTGATGGTCTCGTTCCTGAACGTCCCGCAGGACGACCCGCAGCTGCGCGAGACCGCCGCCACCACGGTGAGGGAGACCTCGTGACCAGGATCTTCGACGACCCCGCCGAGTTCGCCGACGACCAGCTCGCCGGCTTCCTCGACCTCTACGCCGACCGTGTCCGAGGGGTGCACGGCGGCGTGGTCGCCCACCGTGGCGACGGCGACCCGCAGGTCGCCGTCGTCATCGGGGGCGGGTCCGGCCACTACCCGGCGTTCTGCGGGACGGTCGGGCCGGGGATGGCGCACGGCGCCGTCGTCGGCAACATCTTCACCTCGCCGTCGGCGGCCCAGGCGTACTCGGTCGCGAAGGCCGCCGACCAGGGCCGCGGTGTGGTCTTCAGCTTCGGCAACTACGCCGGCGACACGATCAACTTCGGGATCGCGGCCGACCGGCTGCGCGAGGAGGGCATCGACACCCGCATCGTGGTCGTCACCGACGACGTCGCCTCCGCCGACGAGGAGTCGCGGCGCCGCGGGATCGCCGGCGACTTCACCGTGTTCAAGGCGATGGGCGCCGCCGCCGCGCGCGGTGCGGATCTCGACGAGGTCGAGCGGCTCGGCCGGGCCGCCAACGCGGCCACCCGCAGCCTCGGCGTCGCGTTCACCGGCTGCACGATGCCCGGCGAGGACGAGCCGCTGTTCTCGGTGCCCGAGGGACATCTCGGGCTCGGCCTGGGCATCCACGGCGAGCCCGGCATCCGCGACGTCCCGATGCTGCCCGCCCGCGAGCTGGCGGAGCTGCTGGTCGACGACGTGCTGAAGCACGCGCCCACCGGAGCGCCCGGCCGGGTCGGGGCGATCCTCAACGGGCTGGGCACCACGAAGTACGAGGAGCTGTTCCTGCTGTGGCGTCACGTCGCGCCGCGGCTGCGCGACGCCGGGTACGAGATCGTCGACCCGGAGGTCGGCGAGCTCGTGACCAGCCTCGACATGGGCGGCTGTTCGCTCACCCTGATGTGGCTCGACGACGAGCTGGAACCGCTGTGGCGGGCGGACGCCTACACCCCCGCCTACCGCAAGACCGCCGCACCGCTGGCGGCGCTGCGCGAGCCGACCGCCGACGAGCTCGCCGAGGCCGACGCCGTCGTCACCGCGCCCGCGGCGAGCGACGCGGCCCGGGACGTCGCCGGCACCGTCCGCGCCGCGCTGGCGGCGGCGGAGTCGACGATCCGCTCCCACGAGCACGAGCTGGGCCGGATCGACGCCGTCGCGGGCGACGGCGACCACGGCCGCGGCATGCTCAAGGGGATCACCGCCGCCACCGCCCGGGTCGGCGAGCTCGGCGACGACGTCGGCGGCGGCTGGGTGCTCCAGCAGGCCGGGCAGGCCTGGGCCGAGCGCGCCGGCGGCACCTCCGGGGTGTTGTGGGGCGCCGCGCTCGAGGCGTTCGGGCGGCACCTCGATGACACCGCCGACGGCTACCCGGCCGCGACCGTCGCCGCCGGCGTCCGCGGGTTCGCGACGACCATCGAGCAGCTCGGCGGCGCACGGGCGGGGGACAAGACCCTGCTCGACGCGCTGCTGCCCTTCGTCGACGAGCTGGAGCGCCGGGTCGGCGACGGCGATCCGCTCGCCGGGGCGTGGGCCGCGGCCGCCGAGGTCGCCACGGCCCGGGCGCGGGACACCGCCGACCTGCGGCCCCGGATCGGCCGGGCCCGCCCGCTGGCCGAGAAGAGCGTGGGCACACCCGACGCCGGGGCGGTCAGCCTCGGCCTGATCGTCACGGCCGTCGCCGACGTCCTGACACCGCAGGAGGAGCAGACGTGAGCGAGAAGCTCCGCATCGTCGTCGGCGCGGACGACGCCGGGTACGAGTACAAGGAGGCGCTGAAGGCCGACCTGGAGGCCGACGACCGCGTCGCCGAGGTCGTCGACGTCGGCGTCGGCGCGGACGGGCACACCGCCTACCCGCACATCGGCGTCGCCGCGGCACGCAGGGTCGCCGACGGGCAGGCCGACCGCGGTCTGCTCATCTGCGGGACCGGGCTGGGCGTCGCGATCTCGGCGAACAAGGTGCCGGGTGTCCGCGCGGTCACCGCGCACGACCCGTTCTCCGTCGAGCGCTCGGTGAAGTCCAACAACGCGCAGGTCCTCTGCATGGGCCAGCGCGTGGTCGGGCTGGAGCTGGCCCGCACGCTCGTCGACGGCTGGCTCGACCACCGCTTCGACCCGGGCAGCGCCTCGGCGGAGAAGGTCGCCGCGCTGGACTCCTACGACCGCCGCGACGGCGACCGGCTCGCCGAGGCGGGCACGGTCGGGACGGACTGCTGATGTTCGATCTCACCGGTTCGGTCGCACTGGTCACCGGCGCGGCGTCGGGCATCGGCGCCGAGGCGGCCCGGGCACTCGCCGGGCAGGGCGCCGTGGTCGCCGGCGCGGACCTGCGCACCGACGGCGTCCCGGAAGTCTGCGCGTCGGCGCACGTCGTCGACGTCGCGGACCCCGACGCGGCCCAGGCCTGCGTCGACGAGGTCGTCGCCCGGCACGGCCGGGTCGACGTGCTGGTCAACTCGGCCGGGATCGCGCTGCTCGCCCCGGCGCTGGAGCTGGGGGTCGACGACTGGCGCCGCACCCTGGACGTCAACCTCACCGGGTCCTGGCTGATGGCGCGGGCCGCGGGCCGGGTCATGGTGGAGCGCGGGTACGGGCGGATCGTGAACCTCGCCTCGCAGGCGGCGAGCAGCGGGCTGGAGCAGCACGCGGCCTACTGCGCGTCCAAGGCGGGGATCACCGGGCTGACCCGCACCCTCGCCGTCGAGTGGGGGCCGCACGGGGTGACGGTGAACGCGGTGTCGCCGACGGTCGTGCTCACCGACCTGGGTCGGGCGGCGTGGGACAACCCGGCCGGGGACGCCCACCGCGCCGAGATCCCGGCGCGGCGGTTCGCGGAGCCGTCGGAGATCGCCGCGGCCGTGGTCTACCTGGCCTCGGCCGAGGCCGCGATGGTCAACGGCGCCGAGCTGCGGGTCGACGGCGGGTTCACGGCCCGCTGAGGACGGCTGCCGAGAACGCCCGCCGATCGTCGTCCGCGCGATCCGGCGGCTCCACGCGGGGTTCACCTCGGTCGGGTCGGATGGGGGCCATGAGCACGCTGCTGGTCTCGCTGTCCGGCCTGACCGACTCCGACGACGCCGACCGCGCCCGCGCCGCCGCGTTCGCCGCGGAGCTGGACCGGCGTGCCGTGCCGCTGACCCACCTCGTGCAGCCCAAGGGGCCCGACGGGCCGCTGCGCCGCGGCGACGACCTGGTCCGCTGGATCGCCGGCCGCGTCCGCGCCGGGGACGACCTGCTCCTGCACGGTTTCGACCACACGAGCGACCCGGTGGGCGCCTGGCAGAACGGCTCCGTGCCGCGGATCGGGCGCCGCACCGAGTTCGGGGCGCTGCCCCGGCACGAGGCGGGCCTGCGGCTGACCGGCGCCCGGCGGATCCTGCTCGCGACCGGGCTGTCCACCGACGGCTTCGCCCCGCCCGGCTGGATCGCCTCCGAGGGCACCCTCGACGCGCTCGCCGACCTCGGCTTCGGCCTCTGCGCCGACGAGACGACCGTCCGCGCGACCGGCGGTCCGGTGCTGCGCTCGCGCGTGCTGACCTTCCGGGCGTCCGAGCCCTGGCGGGGCGGGCGCCGCGCCGGGGAGCGCCGCCGCGGACGGGCACTGGAGCAGCAGGCCGTGCGCACCGCCGAGCGCGGCGGGCTCGTCCGGCTCGCGCTGCGGGCCAAGGACCTGCGTCGCGAGCACCGCGTCGAGGCCGCGCTGGCCGCCGTCGACGCGGCGCGCGGGGCGGGCGCCGTCGGCGCCGTGCACCGCACGCTGTTCCCCGCCGCGGCCCCGGCCGCCTAGGAGCTCCCCGGCGATCGGCCCGGTTGTCCACAGTGTGTGCTCTCCTGTGGACAACCGGTGCCACCTGTGGACAGGTGTCAGGTCCGCCGCTCGCCGAGCACGCAGAACTCGTTGCCCTCGGGGTCGGCGAGCACGGTCCAGGACACCTCGTCGGCCGGGGCCCGGTGCTGGCCCACGTTGACCCGGGTGGCACCCAGCATCAGCAGCCGGGCGACCTCGGAGTCGCGGACGCCGTCCGGCCGCAGGTCGATGTGCAGGCGGTTCTTGGTCCGCTTCCCCTCCGCGACCGGCACGAAGATCAGCCCCGGGACGACGCCCTCGGCGGGCTGGATCTCGAACTCCGACGCCGAGGCGTTCACGACCGTCCAGTCCAGGGCCTCGGCCCACCAGCGGCCGAGCCGGACCGGGTCCCGGGCGTCGACGACGACCTGCTCCCACTGCAGGGCCATCAGACGTCGACCGCCGTCCCCCGGTCGGGGACCAGGAGCGTCGTGGCGTCGGGCCCCAGGTTGTCGAAGAACCGGTAGTGGAGCGTGGGGTCGGCGAGGGTGCCCTCGTGGATCGGCACCACCGTCCGCGGGGCGACCGACCGCAGGTAGTCGACGGCCTCGGACACCTTCAGCCAGGGTGCGCCGGTGGGGAGCAGCAGCGTCGCCAGCTCGTCGACGCCCGGCGGGACGTACGCGTCGCCGGGGTGGAGCAGCGCGCCGTCGACGAGGTAGCCGTTGTTCGCGACCAGCGGGATGTCCGGGTGGATCTGCGCGTGGTCCCCGGACCCGACGACGGACACCTCGGCGCCGCCGAGGGCCAGCACGTCGCCGGGCGCGGCGGTGCGGGCGTCGATGCCGTCGAGCTGCCCGGCGGTCTGGCCGTCGGTGACCAGGGCGGCGTCGGGGTTGGCGCGCAGCAGGGTACGCAGCGCGTCGGCGTCGACGTGGTCGAAGTGCTGATGGGTGACCAGGATCGCGTCCAGGCCGTCCAGGGTCTCGAAGCCGGTCGAGAACGCGCCCGGGTCGAACAGGAGCCGGGCCGACCCGGTGTCGACCAGGACGCAGGCGTGGCCGTAGTGCGTCAGGTGCATGGGACCAGCATGCCCGGTCGGGGGTGGCGGGCGTCCCGGCTCAGCCGAGCGCCCGCAGCACGGCCTGCTCCTCGGCGTCGGTGAGCCCGGCCCGGCGCCCCCGGCCGGCGCCGAGCCCGCGCTCCCACGCCAGCGCGGCGCGGGCGGTGTCGGCGAGTGGGCGAGCCGCCGGACCGGCGGTGGACGTCGTGGTGACGTCCCGGTCGACCATGCCCCAGAGGGACTCCGGCAGCCACAGCGGCAGCGACCGCGGACCGGCCCAGAACGCCACGTCCTGCTCGGCCAGCGTCCGCTCCGGGACCCGGACGAGCTCCAGGTCGTCGGCGCCCACGGCGTCGGCGGTCCCGGTGAGCACCCGGTCCAGGGTGGACCGCTGGCCTGCGCCGTCGTGGGTGCCGGTGGTGCCGTCGGCGGCGCCGGCCACGATCCAGGCGGCGAGGTCGTCCACGTCGACGAGCTGCATCGGCTGGGCGGGCACGTCCGGGACGACCACCCGGCCGCCGCGGGCGAACCGGTCCGCCCAGTAGCCGTAGCGGTCGGACAGGTCGCCGTGCCCGCACATCAGCCCGCCGCGCACCACGTGCGCCCGGTCGCCCGCCCGCTCCCGCACGGCCTGTTCGCTCGCGACCTTCGCGGCGCCGTAGACGCCCGGGTCCCGGTTCGTGAGGTCCTGGTCGGGCTGGTCGTGCAGCGGTGCCAGGGTCGGCTGCGTCACGGTCCCGCCGCGCAGCGACGGGTCGGCGTAGGCGTTGATCGAGGAGACGAAGGTCCAGTGCCCGAACCGGCCGTGCAGCGCGTCGAGGGCGTCGCGGACCCACGGCGCGGACATCGTCGCGACGTCCACGACGGCGTCGAACGTGCGCCCGTGCAGCGCCGCGGCCAGCGCCCCGGGCCGGGACCGGTCCGCCGTCACCGCCTCCGCGCCGTCCGGCGGCGGCCCGGAGACACCACGGGACACGCAGGTCACCGGATGGCCCGCAGCGAGCGCGGCCGCGGCGACCGCGCGGGAGAGGAAGACCGTGCCACCCAGGACGAGGATCCGCATGGGCCGATGGTGAGGGCACGCACGTCGAGCCGTCGCCGCTGTTCACCGTAGGCTGACCCCGTGGCCAGAGTGGTGGTGGACGTGATGCCCAAGCCCGAGATCCTCGACGTGCAGGGTCAGGCCGTGACCCGGGCGCTGGGTCGGATCGGTGTGTCCGGCGTGAGCGGGGTGCGGCAGGGCAAGCACTTCGAGCTCGAGGTCGAGGACGGCATCGACGACGAGACCCTGCACCGGCTCGCCGGCTCCCTGCTGGCGAACCCGGTGATCGAGGACTGGACGGTGACCCGGCTGTGAGCACCCGCGTCGGTGTGATCACCTTCCCGGGGACCCTGGACGACGTCGACGCCGCCCGCGCGGTGCGCCGCGCCGGCGCCGAGGCCGTCCCGCTGTGGCACGGCGACCACGACCTGCAGGGCGTGGACGCCGTCGTCGTGCCGGGCGGGTTCTCCTACGGCGACTACCTGCGCGCCGGCGCGATCGCGAGCCTGGCGCCGATCATGACCGAGGTCGTGGCGGGCGCCGGGCGCGGCCTGCCGGTGCTCGGCATCTGCAACGGCTTCCAGATCCTCTGCGAGGCGCACCTGCTCCCGGGCGCCCTGGTCGCGAACGCCGGGATGCACTTCCTGTGCCGTGACCTGGTGCTCACGGTGGAGAACGCCGGCACGGCCTGGACCCGTGACTACGCCGCGGGCGACGAGCTGCTGATCCCGCTCAAGTCGCAGGAGGGCCGCTACGTCGCCGACGCCGCGACCCTCGACGAGCTCGAGGGCGAGGGACGCGTGGTGTTCCGCTACCGCGACCCGGCCCCGAACGGCTCGACCCGCGGCATCGCCGGCGTCACCAACGCGGCCGGGAACGTCGTCGGTCTCATGCCGCACCCCGAGCACGCGACCAGTGCGCTGACCGGCCCGTCGGCCGACGGGCTCGGCCTATTCACCTCGGTGCTCGCCCGGGTCACCGCCTGACCCGCGCACGACGTCCGGCCCGGCCGGCGGTCCCCGTGGACCGCGGGCCGGGCCGTCGTCGTCCTCGGTCCGTGACCTGCTGTGGGGAACCCCGCCTGTGGGCCCCGGCACCGTGCGGGGACGCGGGCGGGGGAGCCCCGTCTACCCTGACCCCGTGACGCAGTCCCAGGTGCCGGTCGATTCCGTCAAGCACGCCGAGGCCACTCCGGAGCAGCCGCAGCCCTTCCGGGAGCTGGGGCTCAAGGACGACGAGTACGCCCGTATCCGGGAGATCCTCGGCCGTCGGCCCACCGACGCCGAGCTGGCGATGTACTCGGTGATGTGGAGCGAGCACTGCTCGTACAAGTCCTCCAAGGTCCACCTGCGCTACTTCGGTGAGACCACCACCGAACAGATGCGCTCGACGATGCTCGCCGGGATCGGCGAGAACGCGGGCGTCGTGTCCGTCGGCGACGGCTGGGCGGTCACCTTCAAGGTCGAGTCGCACAACCACCCGTCCTACGTCGAGCCCTACCAGGGCGCGGCGACCGGTGTCGGCGGCATCGTCCGCGACATCATGGCGATGGGCGCGCGCCCGATCGCGGTCGGCGACCCGCTGCGTTTCGGCCCGCTCGACGCCGACGACACCGGCCGGGTGCTGCCCGGCATCGTCGCCGGTGTCGGCGGCTACGGGAACTGCCTCGGCCTGCCGAACGTCGCCGGCGAGGTCGTCTTCGACCCGTCCTACGCGGGGAACCCGCTGGTCAACGCCCTGTGTGTGGGAGCGCTGAAGACCGAGGACCTGCACCTCGCGTTCGCCTCCGGCACCGGCAACAAGATCATCCTGTTCGGTGCGACGACCGGGCTCGACGGCATCGGCGGCGTGTCCGTGCTGGCGTCGGAGACCTTCGACTCCACCGGCGGCGGCACCGGGCGGAAGAAGCTCCCGAGCGTCCAGGTCGGCGACCCGTTCACCGAGAAGGTCCTCATCGAGTGCTGCCTGGAGCTGTTCGCGGCCGGGCTCGTCGTCGGCATCCAGGACCTCGGCGGCGCCGGGCTGTCCTGCGCGACCTCCGAGCTCGCCTCCGCCGGTGACGGCGGCATGCACGTCGACCTCGACGCCGTCCCGCTGCGCGCCACCGGCATGACCGCCGCCGAGATCCTCTCCTCGGAGTCCCAGGAGCGGATGTGCGCGGTCGTCACCCCGGAGAACGTCGAGGCCTTCCTCGCCGTCTGCCGCAAGTGGGACACCATCGCCACCGTGATCGGCGAGGTCACCGACGGCGACCGCCTGGTGATCACCTCCCAGGGCGAGACCGTCGTCGACGTGCCGCCGCGCACGGTCGCCCACGAGGGCCCGGTCTACACCCGCCCGGTCACCCGCGACGACGCGAAGCAGGACGCGCTGAACGCGGACTCGCCGGAGGCGCTGCCCCGCCCGGAGACCCCGTCCGAGCTGCGCGCGGAGATCCTGCGGATGGCCGCCGCCCCGAACCTCGCGTCCCGGTCGTGGGTCACCGACCAGTACGACCGCTACGTGCGCGGCAACACCGTCGCCGCGCACGGCGCCGACTCCGGGGTCGTGCAGGTCGACGAGTCCACCGGCCGCGGCATCGCCGTCGCCACCGACTGCAACGCCCGCTTCGTGGCGCTCGACCCGTACCTCGGCGCGCAGCTCGCGCTGGCCGAGGCCTACCGCAACGTCGCGACCTCCGGCGCCGTGCCGCTCGCCGTCACCGACTGCCTGAACTTCGGCTCGCCGGAGGACCCGCACGTCATGTGGCAGTTCGAGCAGGCCGTGCGCGGTCTCGCCGACGGCTGCGCGGTGCTGGGCACCCCGGTCACCGGTGGCAACGTCAGCTTCTACAACCAGACCGGGACGACGGCGATCCTGCCGACCCCGGTGGTCGGCGTGCTCGGCGTGATCGACGACGTCACCACCGCGGTCCGGTCCGGGTTCGCCGGCGCCGACGGCGACACGGTCGTCCTGCTCGGCACCACCGCCGCCGAGTTCGGCGGGTCGGAGTGGGCGCACGAGGTGCACGGGCACCTCGGCGGACGGCCGCCCGCCGTCGACCTGGAGCACGAGCGGCGCCTCGCGCAGCTCCTCGCCGCCGCGGCCGCGGACCGGGCGCTGACCGGCAGCCACGACCTGTCCGACGGTGGCCTCGCCCAGGGACTGGTCGAGGCCGCGCTCGCCGGGGGCCGGGGCGCCCGCGTCGACCTGGCCGGGGTGCACGAGGACTCGTTCACCGCGCTGTTCGCCGAGTCCGCCGGACGGGTGCTGGTCACCGTGCCCGCCGACGGCGCCGAGGCGTTCCTGGCCCGCGCCGCCGAGGCCGGTGTCCCGGCGCTGCGGCTCGGCGAGACCGGCGGCGACGTCCTCGACCTGGGCGACGCCCTCGGCACGCTGGCGCTCGACGAGCTGCGCGCCGCCTGGGAGGGCACGCTCCCGGCGCGGTTCGGCGCCGTCTCGGTCTGATGTCCGACGTCCTCCTGGACTGGGTCGACGACGGGGTCGAGCCGGACCGGGCGACACGGAAGTCGGCGGTGAAGGCGTCGCTCGACGAGCTGGCCCGGCGCGCGCCGGGCCGCAGCGTCGAGGTGCGGGTCCCGCCGTTCGGTGCGGTGCAGTGCGTCGAGGGGCCGCGGCACACCCGCGGCACCCCGCCGAACGTCGTCGAGGCCGACCCGCGGACCTGGATCGCGCTCGCCGTCGGCCGCCTGAGCTGGGACGACGCGCTCGCCGACGGGCGGGTGTCGGCGTCCGGGTCGCGGGCCGGCGAGATCGCCGCGTTCCTGCCGCTACGCACGCCGTGACCGGACGGGTGCGGTGTGCGACCCCGACGTGACCCCTGTCCCCGTACCTGGGGATACGTGATCTCGGGGCGTACAGTCGTCCCCTGGTCCCGGTACGCCGCCAGCCGAGGAGCGCCGCGTTGAGTTCCGTCCGGAACGAGCACGTCAGCCCTGAACGAACCCTCTCCCTCACCCCCGTCGCACCCCCCGTCGCCGAGCCCGACGAGCAAGGACCCCGCGAGGAGTGCGGTGTGTTCGGCGTCTGGGCCCCCGGCGAGGACGTCGCGAAGATGACCTACTACGGCCTCTACGCGCTGCAGCACCGCGGCCAGGAGGCCGCAGGCATCGCCGTGTCCGACGGCCGCCGCACCGTGGTGTTCAAGGACCTCGGCCTGGTCAGCCAGGTGTTCGACGAGCAGACGCTGTCCTCGCTGCGCGGGCACCTCGCCGTCGGCCACTGCCGCTACTCGACGACCGGTGCGACGACCTGGGAGAACGCCCAGCCGACGTTCCGCACCACGGCCGCGGGCTCCGGTCTGGCGCTGGGTCACAACGGCAACCTGGTGAACACCGCCGAGCTGCGCGAGGACGTCGCGAAGCTGGAGAACCGCAAGCGGTCCGGGCTGCGCGCGACCACCGACTCCGACCTGCTCACCGAGCTGCTGGCCGCGGGCGCCGCGGACCTCGGCGTCTACGAGGCCGCGATGCGGCTGCTGCCGCGGCTGCGCGGCGCGTTCTCGCTGACCTTCGCCGACGAGAGCACCCTCTACGCCGCCCGCGACTCCCACGGCGTCCGCCCGCTGGTCCTGGGCCGCCTGGAGCGCGGCTGGGTCGTCGCATCGGAGACGGCGGCGCTGGACATCGTCGGCGCCTCGTTCGTCCGCGAGGTCGAGCCGGGCGAGCTCATCGCGATCGACGCCGACGGCATCCGCAGCCAGCGCTTCGCCGCCCCGGAGCCGAAGGGCTGCGTGTTCGAGTACGTCTACCTGGCGCGCCCGGACACCACCATCGCCGGCCGCTCGGTCTACGACACCCGGGTGGAGATCGGCCGCCGGCTCGCCGAGGAGCACCCGGTCGAGGCCGACCTGGTCATCCCGGTCCCGGAGTCCGGCACCCCGGCCGCGATCGGCTACGCCCAGGGCTCCGGCATCCCCTACGGCCAGGGCCTGGTGAAGAACGCCTACGTCGGGCGCACCTTCATCCAGCCCAGCCAGACCATCCGCCAGCTCGGCATCCGGCTGAAGCTGAACCCGCTGCGCAACGTCATCCGGGGCAAGCGGCTGGTCGTCGTCGACGACTCGATCGTCCGCGGCAACACCCAGCGCGCGCTGGTGCGGATGCTGCGCGAGGCCGGCGCCCTCGAGGTGCACGTGCGGATCGCCTCGCCGCCCGTGCGCTGGCCCTGCTTCTACGGCATCGACTTCGCCAGCCGGGCCGAGCTGATCGCCAACGGCGCCGACACCGAGGGTGTCCGGCGCTCGATCGGCTCGGACAGCCTCGGCTACGTCTCGGTCGAGCAGATGGTCGCCGCCTCCGAGCAGCCGCGGTCGCGGCTGTGCTGCGCCTGCTTCGACGGGGAATACCCGATCCCGCTGCCGGAGGAGGCCCAGCTCGGCAAGCACCTGCTGGAGGACGTCCCGGAGCCGACGGCGTCCGGCGCCGCCTCTGGCGATCCCGGCCCGCTGTCCGTCGGATACGGTGCCGGAGAAGCGCTGACCCGCCCGTAGCGGCACCCGATCACGACCCCGTCCCGACCTGGAGAGACCTCGCATGCCCTCGACCGAGCCCGGCCCCGCCAGCTACGCCTCCGCGGGGGTGGACATCGACGCGGGGGAGCAGGCGGTCGAGCGTTTCCGTCCGTTCGCCGAGAAGGCCACCCGGCCCGAGGTGCGCGGCGGCATCGGCGGTTTCGCCGGTCTGTTCGCGGCGAAGTTCGGCAAGTACTCCGAGCCGGTGCTGGCCGCCTCGACCGACGGCGTCGGCACCAAGGTCGCGATCGCGCAGGCGATGGACAAGCACGACACCATCGGCCAGGACCTCGTCGCGATGGTCGTGGACGACCTGGTCGTCTGCGGGGCCGAGCCGCTGTTCCTGCAGGACTACATCGCCATCGGCAAGATCGTCCCCGACCGGGTGGCGACGATCGTGCGCGGCATCGCCGAGGGCTGCCAGACCGCGGGCTGCGCGCTGCTCGGTGGCGAGACCGCCGAGCACCCCGGGCTGATGGAGGAGGGCGCCTACGACCTCTCCGCCACCGGTGTCGGTGTCGTCGACGCCGAGAAGATGCTGCGGCCCGAGCGCGTCCGCCCCGGCGACGTGCTGGTCGCGTTCGGCTCCTCCGGGCTGCACTCCAACGGCTACTCCCTGGCCCGCCACGTGCTGCTCGACATCGCCCGGCTGCCGCTGGCCGGTGAGCTGGAGGAGTTCGACCACTCCCTCGGCGAGGAGCTGCTCGTCCCGACCCGGATCTACGCCAAGGACTGCCTGGCGATCACCGCCGAGACCGGCGTGCGGACGTTCTCCCACATCACCGGCGGAGGGCTGGCCCGCAACCTGGAGCGGGTGCTGCCGGAGGGCCTCGCGGCCACCGTGGAGCGCGGCTCGTGGACCCCGGCCCCGATCTTCAAGCTGATCCAGTCCCGCGGCCGGGTCGAGCGCGCGGAGATGGAGAAGACGTTCAACATGGGCGTCGGGATGGTCGCGGTGCTGCCGCCCGAGGACGTCGACCGCGCCCTCGCCGTCCTCACCGCCCGGCACGTCCCCGCCTGGATCCTGGGTGAGGTCGGCCGGATCGGCGACATCGACGGTGCCGGTTCCGGCGAGCTCGGCGCCCGGGTGCAGCTGCGCGGGGAGCACCCCCGTTTCTGAGGCGGTCCCGCGCCGTCCGCCCTCACTCGACGGAGTGGTGCAGCTCCGTGTCGTGCGGCGCCGGCTGCCGGTTCCCGGCGCGGTGCGACTCACGCAGCATCGGCGGGTGCAGCGCCGTCGCCGGGCCGCGGCGGAACAACCGGGGTGGCCGCCCGCGGCCGCCGGTGACCAGCGTCGTCGTCGGCACGAGGAAGCCGTCGGTGGAGGTCACCTTGCGCTGGAAGTTGCGCGGGTCCAGAGAGGTCTCCCAGACGGCCTCGTAGACCCGGCGCAGGTCGGTCACCGTGAACTCGTCCGGGCAGAACGACACGGCGAGCGTCGTGTACTCGAGCTTCGACTTCGCCCGCTCCACGCCGTCGGCGAGGATGCGCCGGTGGTCGAACGCCAGCGGCGGCACGTCGTCGACGGCGCACCACGCGGACGCGGCGGCCCCGCCACCCGGCGTCGGCTCCGGCATGTCCGGCAGCAGCGCGAGGTAGCCCACGGACAGGACCCGGCCACCGGGATCGCGGTCGGGTGCGGCGTAGCTCGCCAGCTGCTCGAGGTGCCCGCACACGGCGCTGCCGGTGTCGGCCCCGGTCTCCTCGCCCAACCGCCGGCTGGCGGTGTGCACGAGGTCCTCCTCCGGGCGGACGAAACCACCGGGCAGGGCCCAGTGCCCGAGGAACGGGGGCTCGCCCCGCTCGATGAGCAGCACGTGCAGACGGTCGGACCGCACGGTCAGCACGACGAGGTTGACGGCGACCGCGAACAGGTTGCCGCGCATCTGCTGAACACCTCGGGCGTGACGGGATCGGTGACCAAGCCTCTCACAGGAGACTGGTGATGATCTTGCCCTATCCGACCGGCCGGGGGAAACCGCCCGGGTCGGCACGTGCCGCGGCGCCCGGGCCGCCGTGTCACGACGGGGGGCCGGGCGCCGGGGTGGCCGTCAACGGCGAGGGTCGTCGTCCTCGTCGTTGTACTTGGCGGCGAGGTCGTCGTACTCGCCGTAGTCGTCCTCGCGGCTGTCGGTAGTCACCGCCGTCGCGCTACCGATCTCCCGCTGCAAGGCGTCGAGATCCATAGAAGGGGAGCTGTACTTGAGCTCACGGGCCACCTTCGTCTGCTTGGCCTTGGCTCGTCCACGCCCCATGGCAGGTCCCCCTTACAACAGGGAAGGGGCGGCCGGTCATTGCGCACGACCCGGCGGCCCCTCTCGTCTCATCAATGTCGTGAAAACAACCGTACCCTGCTCACCCCGGAACATGCGACGCGGCACCGCCGTCGTCACAGGCGGACCCGGCCCCGGACCGGCGCGGGGCCCCGCGTGTTCACCCGGTGGTCGCCCCACGGCGGTCCGGCCGGGCCGCGCGTCATCCGCGACGCGCGGCGCCACCCGCCCGTTCCCGGGCCGCGCGGCCCGGCGGCGGGGTGTCCGGGTCCGGCTCGTAGGAGTCCGGGTCGATCGTCGCGGGGGAGACCCGGTCGTCGACACCCGCGGTCAGCTCGGCGTCCACCGGGACCGACCGCTTGAGCAGCGCGAGCGCCACCGGGCCCAGCTCGTGGTGCTGGACGACCGTGCCCACGCGGCCGACCGTGCGGCCGTCGCGCACCACCGGGTCGCCGGTGCGCGGCAGGTCCTCGTCGCCGGCGTCGAGCATCAGCAGCACCGTGCGCCGCGGCGGGCGCCCCAGGTTCGCGACCCGGGCGACGGTCTCCTGGCCCCGGTAGCAGCCCTTGGTGAGGTGCACGGCGGAGCCGATCCAGCCGACCTCGTGCGGGATGGTGCGGTCGTCGGTGTCGCGGTGCAGGCGCGGTGCGCGCGACTCCACCCGCAGCGCCTCGAACGCGATCGTCCCGGCGGCCCGCGCCCCGGCCGCGGTGAGGTCCGCCCAGCGGGCCTCCTTCGTCCCGCGGGGGACGACGACGTCCGCCGCGTCCCGGCCCGGCCACGGCATCCGTCGCACGAAGCCGCCGTCCGGCAGGGCCGTGACGCCGTTCGGCGCATCGGGCACCGGCAGCCCCGCCGCGGCGAGCACGGCCGGGGTCTCCGGGCCGACGACCGACAGCACCGCCAGCTCGGCGGTGACGTCACGCGGCTCCACCTTCGACCAGAAGACCATCTTCGCCAGGTAGTCGAGCAGTGCCGCGCCCTCGCCGGGCTCGGTGTCCAGCCAGACCGTGTCCGCCGACGACGCGACGGCCATGTGGTGCAGCACCCTGCCCTGCGCGTCGAGCACCAGGGCCTCGGTGCCGGTGCCGGGCGGCAGCTCGCTGACGTGCTGGGTGAGCAGCAGGTGCAGCCAGGACAGCCGCTCCTCGCCGGTCACCGCCAGCACCTCGCGGTGCCCGCGGTCGACGACGGCGGCGGAGCGGGCCATCGCCCGCTGCTCGGCCGGCGGGTCGCCGTGGTGCGCGGCGACGACGTCGTCCGGGTCGGGGGTCGTGTCCTCGGCGTTGTCGGTGGTGTCGGGGTCCTGCTCGGATCCGGGAACGGTCACCGGTCTCCCTCCGCGCCCTCCTGGGGCGCCGTGTCGTCCTGCTCGGGGGCTCCGTCGGCGGAGTCCTCGTCGTCGTGCGCACAGTCGACGCACGTGCCGGACAGGGCCACGTGCGTCGCGTCCAGGTGGAAGCCCAGGTCGGCGAGCGTGCGACTCGCCACATCGGAGAGCAGCTCGGTCGGCGCCTCGTCCACCCGGCCGCAGTGGTGGCAGACGAGATGGACGTGGCGGTGCTGGTGCTCGGAGTAGGTCGGCGCACCGTGCCCGAGATGGGCGTGCCGGACGACGCCGAGCTCCTCGAGCAGGTCCAGCGTCCGGTACACCGTCGTGATGTTCACCGCCGGCGCCGTCGCCTGGACCCGGCTGCACACCTGCTCGGGTGTCGCGTGCCCCAGCTGCCGGACCGCGTCCAGCACGAGCTGGCGTTGAGGGGTCATCCGGAGCCCACGCCGGTGCAACGTGCCCTTCAGTGTGCTGTCCACACCGCCGATGGTATTCGGTACGGCCCGGTAGGCTCGGGCCACGAGGACGGTGACCGCACATCGTGTCACGGAACCGTCCGTCGCGGGGCCCGCCACGCCGACGGACGACCGTTGCACGCTGCGTGGTTCGCCGCGACCCCGTCGTCGTGACTACCCTGACCGGCGAGGTCGCGCCGAACCGTCGGTCCGCCGACCTCGTACGTGCCCTCCGAGGGCACCCATGTCGACGACCTGAGGAGAGGCGATGACGGCAGACGGGGCGGACCGCCCGGGCGGTTCCCCGCGGTTCGACGTCGTTCTCCGCGGCTACGACCGTCGGCAGGTGGACGAGCACATCGTCCAGATGCAGCGGCTCATGGGCCGGATGCGCGCGGACATCGACGCACTGCGGAGCCGGCCCATGCCGCCGCCGATGCCGGTGCCGCCGCCCGGCGGGTTCGCCGCCGGTCCGGCCGGCGGGCCGCCGCGTCCGGCACCGCGTCCGGGGCCGCGTCCCGGCCCGGGGCCCTCGGATCCCGACCGGCACGGTGCCGTCGACAACTTCTCCGACCGCATGCAGGCTATCCTGCAGAAGGCGGAGGAGGAGGCGGAGGAGATCCGCAGCAAGGCCCGTGCCGACGCCGAGCGTGTCGTCACCGAGGCCCGCAAGCAGGTCGACCGCGCCCGCGCGGACGCCGACCGGGCCCGTGAACAGGGCGACAAGCTCCGCACCGAGGTCGGGGAGCTGACCCGGCGTCGCGACGAGCTGCGCGCCGAGGTCGGGAAGGCCCCGGCCACCGGGGACAAGGCCCGCCACGAGATCCGGCCGGCCCCCGGTCCGGGGCAGAAGCTCGGCGGACCGTCCGGCGAGGCCGGGTCGTCCGACGACCGCTCCGCGAAGCCCGCCGCGGGCGAGCGGCCCGGCACCGGCCAGTCCGGTGCCGCCCAGCCCGCCGGTCAGCCGAGCCCCGGGCCGAAGCCCGCCGCGCAGTCCGGTGCCGGCGCCACGCCGGCCGCCGCTGCCGCCGGCACGGGTGCGGACGCCTCCGCCCGCCCGGGGCAGGCTGCCGACGCCCGGCCCGGGCGTCCCGACCAGGGTCGCTCCGACCAGGCCCGTCCCGACTCCGCGGACCAGCGGTCCGGTCGGCCCGGGCCGCGCCCGGGTGCACCGGAGCCGCAGCGCCCCGGTGCCCGGTCCGGTGCTGAGGAGCGCCCGGGGGCCGAGCAGCGTCCCGGTCAGAAGGATCAGGGGCCCACGCGTCCGCAGGGCGCCCCGAACGGCCGCCCGCAGGCCCCCGCGGCCGGTGTCAACGGCGCCGGGGTGAACGGTGCCCGACCGGCGGCCGCCCAGGCGTCGCCGTCGGGCGATGCGGCACCCGCGCCGCGGCCCGGTCCGCGTCCGCAGCCGGGGCCCGCCCCGGCGCGCCAGGACTCCGGTTCCCCGTCCCGGTCCGACTCCGGTCCGGCCAAGCCCGGCGCCGGTGGGGCGGGTGCCGACCGTCCGGCCGGGGCACCGCAGCCCGCCCGGACGGACGCCCAGGGCCCGCGGCCCGGCGGTGCCGACGGGGACAAGCCCGCCGGCCCGCGCCCGGGTCCGCGGCCCGCACCGGGCCCGCGCCCGTCGCCGGCCCCCACCGGGCAGCAGGGCGGTGCCGAGCGCACCACCGCCGTCCGGCCCGGGGACGAGCCCGAGCCCGCCGAGCTGTTCCGGCCCGCGTCGGAGTCCCGCCCGGTCGAGGCGGAGCCGAAGACGTCGGCCGTGCCGCGCCAGGACCCGCGTCCGACGCCCGGCGGCGACGCCGAGCGCACGGTCGCGGTCGGCGCCGTCCGCCGTTCCGGTGACACCCCAACGGATGGTTCGCAGAAGCCGTCGGCGGGGGAGAAGGGCACCGCGGCCGAGGGCACGAAGGCCGACGCGGAGCCGCCGACGACCGCGAACCCGGCCGCCGGGCGCGGTCCGGGGCGACCCGGTCCGGAGGGGTCCCGCAACGGCTCCGGCCAGGCCGGCCACGGTCAGAACGGTCGTAACGGTGCGTCGTCGGCGTCCGAGCCGTCGTCGCAGGGTGGCGAGAAGGGCAACGGCGCGACCCGCAACGGTTCCGGTGCGGCCACCGGCGACAAGGGCCGGACGGGCGCGGCGCAGCCGTCGACGGGGACGCGCAGCAGCTGAGGTTCCCCGCGCGGGGCCCGGGACCCCAATAAGGTCCGGGCCCATGCAGCTCGGCTCGTTCACGGTCCCGGTCCTGCCCCTCGTGGCGGTGCTGGGTGCGGGCGTGCTCGTGGTCCTGGTCCTGTGGGGGGTGTGGCGTGTGCGCCGCACCCCCGCGCCCGGGCCGCTGCCGCTCGAGCCCCCGCGCGCGGCCGCGGACCCGCAGCCGTCCTCTGCGGACTGGACCGGTGAGGCGGCCGGTGGCCCGGCCGACCCGCCGCGCCCGGCCCGTGCACGGACCGTCGCGGACGTGGTCGCCGAGCGCGGCGCGGACACCGGTCCGCTGCCCCGGGTACCCGCATACGCCGGCGCCGTGGTCGCCCCCGGTGCAGGGCGCCACGCCGCCCGCGACGACGACGGGGCCGAGGGCTCGCTGGAGGCGCTGTTCGCCCCGGCCGACGAGCAGCCCGACGCGGCCACCCTCGCCCGGGGGCGCGACCCGGAGGCGACGGCCGCCGTGTCGCTCGCCGCGGCGTCGCCGGTTCCGGGTGCCGCGTCGGGAATCGGGGCGTCGGGTGCCGCGGTGGAGCCACTGCCCCGGCCACGGCCGACCCCGCGCCCCCGGTCGACCGGGCTGCGACGGGTCCGGGACGCGGGGACCGGGACCGACACCGTCGACCCGGGCCGTGCCTCCGCCACGCTCCGTGCCGCGGATCCGTCCGGGGCCGACGCCGCTGCCGGGGCCGAGGCCGCCGTCGCGAGCGACGCCGCCGCGACCGCCGCTGCCGCGATCGACGCCGCTGCCGCGAGCGACGCCGCTGCCGCGAGCGACGCCGCCGGGGCCGATGACGCGGCCCCGACCGACACCACCGTGGCCCGGGACGCCGCGGGCACCCCCGACGACCCGGCCACGCCGCCGGTGCCGGAGTGGCCGGTCGCACGGCTGCGCATCGTCGACGACCTCACCGACGTCGTCGCGCCCGGCCCGGACGCCACGCCCGCCGCAGCCGGGCAGGCCCCGGCCGCCGGGGACGACACCGTGCCCCCTGCCGCGGACCCGGCTCCGGCCGCCCCGAAGGACACCGCGGCCGGCCCGCTGCCGCCCTGGTCGGCCGAGCGCGCGGAGCCGGCCGCCGAGGACCTCCCCGCGACGTCCGGGATCCCGGCGGTGCCACCCCCCGCGCCGACCCCGCCCGCCGGGTCCGAGATCACGTCCCGGCCGACCCCCGAACCGGTCTCCCGGGCCGTGCAGCAGGCCCTCGCGGCCCGCGCCGTGCAGCGGGCGCGCCTGCGCGCCACCGACGGCGTCGTCGACCCGCAGCCCGACGCCCCCGGTGGCGAGCAGCAGGAGCTGCCGCTCGCCGTCGTCCCGACCGCGGGGGCGCGCACCCCGGCGGCCGGCGACGCGAAGGACCGGCTGCTCGGTGTGCTGCTGGAGAACCCGGCCCGCGCCGTCGACGCGACCGAGCGGCTCGACGACACCCGCGACCGCATCGCCGAGCTCGACGAGGTCCTGCGTCGCCGCCGCGACGACCTGGCCGGCGCCGTCCGGCACCTGCACGAGTGCGGCCTCGACCCGGCGCAGATCGGCCGGTTGTCCGGGATGGCCGTCGACGAGGTCCGCACCATCCTCGACGGCGAGGACGCCGAGCGCTGAGCCTCAGTGCAGCACGGTGAACCGCACGCCCGTTCCCGGCGGGGCCTGGGCGAGCAGCGGCAGGTCGGCGCGCTCGACGACGGCGATCACCGGGTAGCCGCCGGTCGTCGGACGGTCGGCGAGGAACACCACCGGCGGCCCGTCCGGCGGCACCTGCACCGCGCCGGTCACCATCCCCTCGCTCGGCAGCTCCCGGTCGCGCAGCTCCGGGAGCCGCTCCGGGGACGGCCCGTCGAGACGGACCCCGATCCTGTTCCCGTCGGCCGTCACCGTCCACAGCGGATCCGCGAGGGCGGCGCGTGGGTCGGCGAACCAGTCGTCGCGGGGGCCGGGGCGCACCCGCAGCCCGACCACGGCACCGGGCAGCGACACCGGGACCGGCCCGGACACCGGGATCCCGCCGGACCACGGGCCGACCGGCAGCTCGTCGCCGTCGGCGACCGGGTCGGGCCCCAGCCCGGACAGCAGGTCGGTGCTGCGGCTGCCCAGCGTGAGCGGTAGCTCCAGCCCGCCCGCGACGGCGAGGTAGCACCGCAGCCCGCCGACCGGCGTCCCGACCGTCAGCTCGGCGCCGTCGGGCAGGTGCAGTGCCCGGTGCGACGCGGCCGGGATGCCGTCGACGCGCACCGGCGCGGGCGCCCCCGTGACGGCGACGGTCCGGCCCCCCAGGGCACGCACCCGCAGCCCGCCGCCGAGCAGCTCCAGCCCGGCGGCGCCGTCGTCGTTGCCGACCAGACGGTTCCCCAGCTCGTACGCCGGCCCGTCCAGCGCGCCCGACGGCGGCACCCCCAGGTGTGCGTGCCCCGGACGTCCGCGGTCGGTCACCAGCGCCTGCGGCCCGGCCCGTATCACCAGCAGCGCGCTCACCGGGGCTCGAACCGGACGCGGTCGCCGGGGGTGAACAGCGCGGGCGGGTCGGCGTCGGGGTCGAACAGGACCGTGTCGGTGCGGCCGATCAGCCGCCATCCGCCGGGGGAGCGCCGCGGGTAGACGCAGCTGTAGACGTCGGCGATCCCGACCGAGCCGGCGGGCACCGCGGTCCGCGAGCTCTCCAGGCGTGGCTGCCGCAGCGGCTCCGGGAGCCCCGAGAGGTAGCCGAAGCCCGGCGCGAATCCGCAGAAGTCCACCCGGTACTCCGCGCCGCTGTGCAGTGCGACCACCTCGTCGACGGACAGGCCCGCGGTCTCGGCGACGAGCGCGAGATCCTCGCCGTCGTAGGTCACGGGCAGCGTGTGGACGGTGCCCGTGCCCGCCTCGCCGGCGGCCGCGTCCGCGGCCCGTGCGACCTGTACGACCCGCTCGGTGGCGGCTCCGGTCGCCACCTCGACGAGCACGGTCCGGGCGGCCGGGACCAGCTCCCGCACCTCGGGCAGCGTGGCGTCCCGCACGGCGGCGACGACGGCCGCCACCCCGGCGGCGTCGTCGACCTCCAGCAGCACCGCCCGCCCGCCGCAGCGGCGGACCCGGACCGCGACCAACTAGCCGACCACGCGGTGCAGGACGGCCGAGATGTGCGGCTGCATCGGCTGCCCGACCATCGCGCGCTCGTCGACGTAGGCGAGGTCGCCCTGGTTGACCAGGCCGTAGAGCCGCTTCGCCGCGGTGACCTCCTTGGCCGAGGGCGTCCGGGCGATGGCGTCGGTCTCGATCTGCCAGGAGCGCATGTCGCCCCGCGGCCCGTAGTAGACCTCGACGATCCCGGTGTGGTGCGCGATCAGGACCTCGATCGAGCCGTCCTCCTGGGGGCGCCAGAACCCGGTCTCGCGGGCGGCCTGGCGGATGATCCCGCCGTCGTCGTCGAGCAGCCAGGACCGGGCCTCGTAGGACAGGAACGGTCGCCCGTCGTGCGCCCAGGTGATCTGCTGGCCGAAGTGGAACGGGCCCTCGATCGTCGGGTAGACGACCTCGCCGGTGCCACGCCAGGTACCGACCAGCGGCAGCAGGCCGAGGCAGGCCTCGTGCAGGTCGGGGCCCTGGCGCAGGTTGGCGGTGTCGTCGTCGACGGGCAGGTCGGGCCACTGCGGCCGGTTGCGCTGCGGGGAGTCCGGGGCCGCGTTCTCCGGACCGGTGATCGTGGTCTGCAGCTCCTCGTCGGACGCTGCGGCGGGCTCGGGGTCGGTCACGGGGTCTGCTCCTCGGTGTGGTGGTCGTCGGGGTCCCGTTCGGGATCGGGACCCGGCCCGGGCGCGGCGGCGGGCTCGACGACGAACAGGCGACGGAGCAACCAGCCGGCCCAGGCGGCGGTTCCCGCGGACAGGGCGATCAACAGCCCGGTGGAGAACCAGTGCACGACCGGCGACTCTACCGCCGCCCCCGGGGCGTGCACCGGGGGCCGCGCCCACCCGTCCCCGTGCACGAACGGGCCCCTCGTACGAAAGGTTCGTACGAGGGGCCCGTTCGTGAGGACGTGCGGTGGTCCGGGGCGAGCCCCGGGACCGGTCAGGCGACGGCGATCTCCGCCTGGTGCAGGCCCGGCCCGTCGGCGACGAGCTCGGACTGCCCGTTGCCCGAGCGCGACAGCGCCCGGACGGTCCAGGTGCCCGGGGCGGCGAAGAACCGGAAGTCACCCGAGGCCGAGGACACGACCTCCGCGGTGAACTCCCCGGTGCCGTCGAGCAGCCGGACGAAGGCCCCGGCGACCGGGTCGCCGGCAGCGACGACGCGGCCGGCGAGCACGGTCTCCTTGGAGAGGTCCGTGTTCGGGGGCAGGGTCAGGTTCTGGTCGGGTGCGGCACACATGTCACTTCGCTCCCAGCTCGATCGGCACGCCGATCAGCGAGCCGTACTCGGTCCAGCTGCCGTCGTAGTTCTTGACGTCGGAGTGGCCCAGGAGCTCGTGCAGCACGACCCAGGTGTGGCTGGAGCGCTCGCCGATGCGGCAGTAGGCGATGGTCGCCTTGCCCTCGTCGTAGCCGGCCTCCTTGTACAGCGAGGCGAGCTCGTCATTGGACTTGAACGTGCCGTCCTCGTTGGCCGCCTTCGACCACGGGATGTTGATCGCGCTCGGCACGTGGCCCGGCCGCTGGCTCTGCTCCTGCGGGAGGTGGGCCGGGGCCAGGATCTTGCCGGAGAACTCGTCGGGCGACCGGACGTCGACCAGGTTCTTGGCGTCGATCGCGTCGACGATCTCGTCGCGGAACGCGCGGATCGAGGTGTCGGCCTCCTTGGCGGTGTAGGAGGTCGCGGGGCGGTCCTTGACGTCGGTGGTCAGGGTCCGGCCGTCGAGCTCCCACTTCTTGCGGCCGCCGTCGAGCAGCACCACGTTGTCGTGGCCGTAGAGCTTGAACTCCCAGTACGCGTAGGCGGCGAACCAGTTGTTGTTCCCGCCGTAGAGCACGACCTTGTCGTCGTTCGAGACACCCTTGGCGGAGAGCAGCTGCTCGAACTGCTCCTTGGTGGGGATGTCGCGACGGACAGCGTCCTGCAGCTCGTCGGTCCAGTTGACCTTGACCGCACCGGGGATGTGCCCCCCGTCGTAGGCGGTGGTGTCCTCGTCGACCTCGAGGAACACCACCCCGTCGGTCTCCAGGTTCTCTTCCGCCCAGTCGGCGGTGACGAGGACGTCCTCGCGGCTCATGTCGATCTCTCCCGAATCGTGTGTCGTGGAACGGTCAGGACTGCGCGGCGGTGCCGCGCAGGCGGGCGAGGAGCCCGTACATCTCGCAGCCGAGGCAGAAGCCGAAGGCCGCGTTGAGGAAGGCCGCCGCGAGGGCCGCCGCCGTGGCGACGACACCGAGCACGGTCAGGCCGGACAGGTAGCCGGCCGCCGCGACGACGGTGAACACCAGCCCGACGGTCTGCGAGAAGCGGACCGGGGTGGCGTCCTCGCGCTCGGCGGGCGGGCCCAGCCGGGGCGCGATGAGGTGCCGGTACACGACGCCGTAGGGGGCGAACCGCATGCCGGCGAACGCGCCGACGGCGAAGACGACGGCCTGCGCGAGTACGAGCAGGCCGCTGCCGGACAGCAGCACCAGCGCCAGGACGACGGTGGTGATCGCGGCGGAGAAGCGGACCCCGCGCGGGTCGAGCCGGGGCTCGGTGAGCGCGGATCCGCGGTCCGTGACGGACATGGGACTCCAGTAACCGGGGTGGGAACCTCGGCGTCGCGGGACGCCGGGGCTCAGGACACGCGGGTCAGGAGTCGAGACACAGGCAGCCGGCGAGGCGGCACAGATCGACCGTGCGGCGTCGGGTCAGCGGCCAGTTCACGGAACCGAGCCTAGCCGACGATCCGCGCCGAGCCCAGCGGTCGGCGCCCACCGGACATCACACACACGTTCTCAGCCGGTGGGAAGGGCGGCGACGAGCTCGTCGGTGCGCGGGACCCCGGAGACCCGCAGGACCTCGGCACCGCGGGCGTCGAAGACGACCGTCGTCGGGGTCCGCAGCACGCCCAGCGCCCGGGCGACGTCGACGCGCTCGGCCACGTCGACCTCCACGTGCGCCACACCCGGATCCGCCGCGGCCAGGTCGTCGAGGACGCGCGCGGTCTGCCGGCACGGCGCGCAGACCGGTGAGGACAGCTGCAGCAGCAGCGCCCGGCGCCCCTCCGGCTCGGTCCCGGCCAGCTCCCAGCCCGGCCCGGCCACGGCAGGCGCGCCGCCGTCGTCGACGGAGGGCCGGAGCCGCCCCGAACGGCTGCGCAGGGCCAGCCCGGCGAGCGTCGCCACCAGCAGGACGACGACCAGCACCACCGCACCCGTGACGTCCACCGCCGCCCCCTCTCAGCCCGCGGAGCGGGACGTGCCCGGTCCTCCGCCGACGCTCAGGTCGCGCACGGACCCGGCGACCTGCAGGACGTTGTACTCCGGAACGCCCGCCGAGGTCGCGGTGACGCCCAGCGGCAGCGGACCCGGGTCGATGTCCACGGCGAGCGCGCGCAGCATCGAGGTGCGGACCGCGTCCGGCACCGGCTCGTCCGAGCCGTTGATCCGGACGTCCCGCGGGACGATCCGCATCGTGCCGTGGTCGACGAGGAGCACGGCCAGCACGGCCACCTGCGCGTCGGCCCCGTCCACCGGCATCTCCGCGACGAACCGTGCCGCGTTGCGCGGGTCGAGCCCGCGCAGCGTCGGGTCGCCGCCGGCCTGGATCACCGAGTCGATCGCGTTGGCGTCGACGGCCTCGACCGACAGCCGCGTCACCCCGGCGGCCGGCCCACCGGCGTCGACGACCATCCGGCGGATGTCGTTCGGGCTGACCTGCACGATCCCCTCGGCCGCCGCGGCGCGGAACCGGGCGGGTCCGGGCCCGGCGAGGTCGGACAGGTCCCCGCGCAGGCCGTACATCTGCACCTGGAGCTCGGGGGTGCGCAGCGGCCCGACCGGGACCCGCTGCAGCGTCATCTCGACATGGTCGTAGCGGCCGGTCGCGGCCTGGGCGAGGACCGAGAAGCCGTGCACCTGCACGCGCGGGTCCTCGGGGAGGTCGAGCCGGTCGCGCAGCGCACGGGAGACGCCCGACTCGACCGCCGCGCCGGTGGCGAGGTCGCCCACGACGAGCACGGCGGCCACCGCCAGGACGGTGGCGAGCACGCGACGGACGGGGCGTCCCACGACCGGGCCTCCACAGGATCGGGATACGTCCTGACCAGGGTAGAGAGCCCGGTCGCCGGCCCGGTGGGCGGCCCCGGGGCCCCGGAGCGGTCCCGGTCCCCGACCGGAACGATCCAGTTCGTGGCGTGAAACCCGTCGCTCTGCGGCTGACCGTGGGGTGACGTCCCGGTATCGTCCGCGTATCGCGAGAAGGGGGAGTCCATGGAACTGCTCCTGCTGACCACGGCTCCGGATGCGGCAGCCGTTCTGCCCGCCCTGTCGCTGCTGCCGCACAACGTGCGGACCGCGGCGCCCGAGGTGGCGGCACTGCTCGACGCCGGTCCGCACGACGCCGTCCTGGTGGACGCCCGCTCCGACCTGGTCGCCGCGCGCAGCCTGTGCCGGCTGCTGGGCAGCGCCGGGACCGACGCGCCGGTGATCGCCGTGCTGAACGAGGGCGGCCTGGTCGCCGTGTCCGGCGAGTGGGTGGTCGACGAGATCCTGCTCCCCGACACCGGCCCGGCCGAGGTGGACGCGCGGCTGCGGCTGTTGCGGTCGCGTCCCGGCGCCGAATCCGCGTCCGGGGGTGGCGCGCTCGTCCTCGGCGAGCTCGTCATCGACGAGGCGACGTACTCGGCGCGGCTCAAGGGCCGGCTGCTGGAACTCACCTACAAGGAGTTCGAGCTGCTCAAGTACCTCGCGCAGCACGCGGGACGGGTGTTCACCCGGGCGCAGCTGCTGCAGGAGGTCTGGGGCTACGACTTCTTCGGTGGCACCCGCACCGTCGACGTCCACGTCCGGCGGCTGCGCGCCAAGCTCGGCGGCGAGCACGAGCAGATGATCGGCACCGTGCGCAACGTCGGCTACAAGTTCGTCCGCCCGTCGCGCGGCGGGCTGTCCGCGCCGCCCGACCAGGACGACGCGGACCCCGAGCCCGTCCCGGGCCGTCGCCTGCCCGGCGCCCGGCCCCCGACCGGCCCGGGACGTGGAGCGTGGGTGGCGCGGTGACCTAGGGTCGGCGCTCGTGGACCCGCAGGAGCACGCCCGTCTCGACGCCGCCACCGTCTCCGCGGTGCAGGACCTGCTGAGGGCGGCGACCGCCGCCGACGGCGCCGAACCGCTCTCCGAGCAGTTCCTGATGCACCTGCGCCCGGACGCCCCCGCCGACGGTGTGACGCACCTCGTCGTCCCCGGTGACGACGGAGCCGTGGCCGGCTACGCCCAGGTCGACGGCACCTACGCCGAGCTGGCGGTGCACCCCCGCGCGCGGCGGCGGGGGATCGGCGGCGCGCTCGTCGCCGCGGTCGAGAAGGTCACCGCCGACCCGCACGTGTGGGCGCACGGCGACCTCGACGCCGCGAAGGCGCTCGCCGCGGGCCGCGGCTACCGCCGGGACCGCGTCCTCTGGCAGATGCGCCGCACCCCTGCGGCGGGCCCGCTGCCCGCCCTGACCGTCCCCGACGGCGTCACGATCCGCGCCTTCGAGCCCGGCCGCGACGACGACGAGTTCCTCCGCGTCAACAACGCCGCCTTCGACTGGCACCCCGAGCAGGGCGGCTGGACCGGCGCCGAGCTCGCCGCGCGGGAGGCCGAGGACTGGTTCGACCCGGCCGGGTTCCTGCTCGCCGTCGACGGCGGCGGCACCCTGCTCGGCTACCACTGGACCAAGGTCCACCCGGCGACCGGCGACGAGCGGGCCCTGGGCGAGGTCTACGTCCTCGGCGTCGACCCGGCCACCCACGGGCGGGGACTCGGGAAGGTCCTGACGCTCGCCGGTCTGCACCACCTGCACGACCGCGGGCTGGACACCGTGCTGCTCTACGTCGAGGCCGACAACGCCCCCGCCGTGGCCGTCTACGAACGCCTCGGGTTCGCCGTGCACGCCGCGGACGTCAACTACGCCCGGTGAGACCCGGCCACCGTTCGACGACCGGTGACGAGGTTCGTTCGAACGTGTGACGCAGGTCCACCCGGTCGCCGACCCTGTTCATCCCACGTTCATCTTCCGTGGGGGTGGCGTCCAACGTCGACTCCTAGCGTCTGCGGCCGGGTGGTCACCCAGACCACCGTCCCGCAACCGGCTCGTTGCCGACTCGGAGGAAACTGCAGTGAAGACCAAGCGGCGTGCGCCCCGGGCGCGCCTGGCTGCCGTCGGTATCGCCACGTCCTGCGCCCTGTTCGTCGCCGGCTGCGGTGCGGCGAACGAGGGCGGCGGCTCGGACGCCCAGGGTTCGGGCGTCACCGGCCAGATCGCCGGTGCGGGCGCGAGCTCCCAGCAGGCGGCCATGCAGGCCTGGATCGCCGGCTTCACCGGCGCGAACCCCGGCGCGACGGTCAACTACCAGCCGGTCGGCTCGGGCGGTGGCCGTACGCAGTTCGTCCAGGGGGCGGTCCAGTTCGCCGGGTCGGACGCGTACCTGAAGGACGACCAGCTGAACCAGGCACGGCAGCGCTGCGGCGGCTCGGTCATCGAGATCCCGAACTACGTCTCGCCGATCGCCATCGTCTACAAGCTCGACGGCGTGCAGGACCTGAATCTGTCGCCGGCGACCATCGCGGGCCTGTTCAAGGGCGAGATCACGACCTGGAACGACCCCAAGGTCGCCGCGGACAACCCGGGGGTGCAGCTTCCGGCCACGGCGGTCACCCCGGTGCACCGCTCGGACGAGTCGGGCACCACCGAGAACTTCACCGACTTCCTCAACAAGGCCGCCGCGCAGGTGTGGACCGATGAGGGCGACGGCGAGTGGCCGATCCAGGGCGGCGAGGCCGCCCAGGGCACGTCCGGTGTCGTCGGCGCGGTGAACGCGGGTAACGGCACGATCGGCTACGCCGACGCGTCGCAGGCGGGCGAGCTGGGCAAGGCCAAGGTGAAGCTGGGCGACCAGAACGTCGAGCCGACCGCCGAGGCCGCCGCCAAGATCCTCGAGGAGTCCACGCGCGTCGAGGGCCAGGGCGACACCTCGTTCGCCTTCGACCTGAACAGGACCGCCACCGGAGGCGCCTACCCGGTGGTGCTGGTGTCGTACCTCCTCGCCTGCCCGACCTACCCCGACGCCGCCCAGGCCGACACCACCAAGGCGTTCCTGAACTACGTGGTCAGCACGGACGGTCAGCAGACCGCGGCGCAGAACGCGGGCTCGGCGCCCCTCTCGGAGACCCTGCGTGGCCAGATCACCCCGGTGATCGACCAGATCAAGGCCGCCGGCTGACCGTCGGCTTGAGTCGGATGTCATCTAGCCAGGGGCCCCGGGCCGTGTTCATCATGGACACCGAGCCCGGGGTTCCCCGGTGCCGTCCTCCCCTGCCCAGCGCACGATCGCACCCACAGGGATCACTGTGACCACCACGGAAACGAAGCCCGAACCCGTATCGGGCAAGCCTCCGGGCCAGCTCGGTGACCGCATCTTCGCCGGTTCGGCGAAGGGTGCGGGGATCTTGATCCTGGTCGTCCTGGCCGGGGTCGCCGCGTTCCTCGTCTCCGAGGCCGCACCCGCTCTCGTCGCTCCGGCGGAGGAGGTGCACGGTGGGCTCGCCGCCTACATCGCCCCGCTCATCTTCGGCACGGTCCTCGGTGCCGTGATCGCCTTGCTGATCGCGACGCCGCTCGCGGTCGGTGTCGCGTTGTTCATCAGTCACTACGCGCCCCGCCGGCTCGCACAGGGGCTGAGCTACGTCGTCGACCTCCTGGCGGCGGTCCCGTCGATCGTCTACGGGTTCTGGGGTGCCTTCACCCTCGCCCCTGCGTCGGTGGCGCTGAGCGTCTGGCTCAACGACTACCTCGGCTGGATCCCGTTGTTCGCCGGGCCGCCCTCGGTCACCGGCCGGACCATGCTGGTCGTCAGTGTCGTCCTCGCGGTGATGATCCTGCCGATCATCACCGCCGTCGCCCGTGAGGTCTTCCTCCAGGCGCCGAAGCTGCACGAGGAGGCCGCGCTCGCCCTGGGTGCCACCCGCTGGGAGATGATCCGGCTCGCGGTGCTGCCGTTCGGCCGCTCGGGCGTCATCTCCGGGGCGATGCTGGGTCTGGGGCGCGCGCTCGGGGAGACGATGGCGGTCGCCACGATCCTGTCGGTCTCCGGTGCGGTGACGCTGAACCTGATCAGCAGCGAGAACCCGTCGACGATCGCGGCGAACATCGCCCTGCAGTTCCCCGAGGCCTCCGGGCTCGACGTGAACGTCCTGATCGCCTCCGGCCTCGTGCTCTTCGTGATCACGCTGCTGGTGAACATGCTCGCCCGTTACATCGTCGAGCGCCGCCGCGACTTCTCCGGAGCGAACTGAGATGTCCACCGGAACCGAACGCAACCGCACCGACACCGAGGTACCCGTGACCAGTACCGGTCTGGAGACCCCCGCTGCGACGCCCACGGTGCTGCGCCGTACGGGAAGCCTGCCGACCTGGGCTCCGTGGGCGCTGCTCGTGGCCTCCGCGGTCCTGACGGGTGGGCTCGTCGCCCTCCTCGGCTCCGGCGTCGGGCTCTGGGTGGTGTCGACCGCCGTCGTGTACGCGGTCGCGACCTACGTCGTGTCCCGGGTCGTCGAGGGCGGTCGCCGGGCCACCGACCGTCTGGTCACCGTCGTGGTCACCACGGCGTTCCTGCTGGCCATGCTGCCGCTGGTGTCGGTCCTCTACACCGTCGTCTCCGAGGGCTGGGCACGGTTCGACGCGACCTTCTTCACCCAGTCCATGCGCGGCATCGTCGGTGTCGGCGGCGGTGGTCTGCACGCCATCCAGGGCACGCTCATCATCACCGGGCTCGCCGCCCTGATGTCGATCCCGATCGGCATCCTGACCGCGATCTACCTGGTGGAGTACGGCAACAACTCGCGCCTGGCGCGGGCCATCACCTTCTTCGTCGACGTGATGACCGGTATCCCCTCGATCGTCGCGGGCCTGTTCGCCTACGCGCTCTTCGCGCTGCTGCTCGGGCCCGGGGTCCGCTTCGGGTTCGTCGGTGCGGTCGCCCTGACCGTGCTGATGATCCCGATCGTGGTCCGCTCCACCGAGGAGATGCTGAAGATCGTCCCGAACGAACTGCGTGAGGCCGCCTTCGCCCTCGGGGTCCCGAAGTGGCGGACCATCCTGAAGGTCGTCATCCCGACGACCGCCGGCGGTATCGCGACCGGCATCACGCTCGCGGTCGCCCGGGTCATCGGCGAGACCGCGCCGCTGCTGGTCACGGTCGGTGCCGCTCTCGGGATCAACCTCAACCCGTTCTCCGGGCCCATGGCGACGCTGCCCGTCTTCTCGTACTACTCCTACGCGGTGCCCGGTATCCCGCGTGAGGCGTTCATCGACCGGGCGTGGACCGCGGCCCTGGTGCTGATGCTCATCGTCATGGTGCTGAACATCCTCGCCCGCGTCATCTCCCGCATTTTCGCCCCGAAGACCCGATAAGGACTCCCGACATGGGCAAGAGTGTCGAAGCCAAGGACCTGAACATCTACTACGGGGCGTTCCTCGCGGTCGAGGGCGTCAACATGACCATCAAGCCGAAGACGGTGACGGCCCTGATCGGCCCGTCCGGCTGTGGCAAGTCGACCTTCCTGCGGTCGATCAACCGGATGCACGAGAACATCCCCGGCGCCCGCGTCGAGGGCCGGCTCGAGCTCGACGGCCAGGACCTCTACGGCGCGAACGTCGACCCGGTCGGCGTCCGCCGCCAGATCGGCATGGTCTTCCAGCGGCCCAACCCGTTCCCGACGATGTCGATCTACGACAACGTCATCGCCGGGATGAAGCTCAACAACAAGAAGGCCTCGAAGTCCGAGTTCGACGACACCGTCGAGCGGTCGCTGCGCGGCGCCAACCTCTGGAACGAGGTCAAGGACCGGCTCGACAAGCCCGGTTCGGGTCTCTCCGGTGGTCAGCAGCAGCGGCTCTGCATCGCCCGCGCGATCGCGGTGCGCCCGGACGTCCTGCTGATGGACGAGCCCTGCTCGGCCCTGGACCCGATCTCCACGCTCGCGATCGAGGACCTGATCAACGAGCTGAAGAACGACTACACGATCGTCATCGTGACCCACAACATGCAGCAGGCGGCGCGGGTCAGCGACTTCACCGGCTTCTTCAACATCGAGGGCACCGGCAAGCCCGGCAAGCTGGTCGAGCTCGACGAGACCAAGACGATCTTCTCCCAGCCGAAGCAGAAGGCGACCGAGGACTACGTGTCCGGTCGCTTCGGCTGAGTCCCCGCAGCACGACGACGGCCCCGGATCCCCGCACGCGGGCCGGGGCCGTCGTCGTCGCGGGTGGGGTCAGAGCGCGGGCAGCTCGTCCACGGTGCCGCCGGTGACGGCGTAGACGACGTGGTCGGCCAGGTGCACGCAGTGGTCGGCGTAGCGCTCGTGGAAGCGGGCCAGCAGCGCGGCGTCGACGGCGGCGGGCACCCCCGCGGTCCAGTCCGGGCCGAACATCAGCTCGAAGACCTGGCGGTGCAGGGCGTCGACGACGTCGTCGTCGTCACGCAGCTCGGCGGCGAGGACGACGTTGTGGGTACGGAGCGCCTCGACGGCCTTGTCGCCCATGGCCGCGACCCGGGCCCCGTAGTCGCGGAACAGCGGGCGGGCCTGCTCGGCGAGCACCGCACGGTCCGCGTTGCGGACGACGGTGGCGGCGACGTGCCGGGCCAGATCACCCATCCGCTCCAGCTGCTGGGCGCACCGCAGGGCGGTGATCACCGAGCGCAGCGGCGCGACCATCGGCTGGTGGATGTTCATGGTCTCGACGGCGAGCAGCTCGATCGCGTCGCGATGGCCGTCGATGACGGGGTCGCGGGAGACGACCTGTTCGGCGAGCCGGGGGCGGTGGCACAGGAGCGCCTCGGACGCGTTGCGGAACGCGGAGGCGACGAGCGGGCCCATCTCGTCGAGCATGGCCCGGAGCTGCGTCAGGTTGTCGTCGAGCGTCTCCCTGCGCATGGCGACGACCTTAGATCGGAGTCGATGACGGCTACGGCACGGGACCGGTGAACGCTCGGTGAACGCCGGGTCAGGCGGCGCGGGCCCGCAGGCCGACGCGCAGGCCGACCCGGAAGCGCTCGGTGGAGCCGAGGACGGTCGATCGGACCCCGGTCACCTCGAACCACTCGAGGGCGTGTCCGGCCCGGCTCATGCCGTCCCGGATCGCAGCCTCGACGCTCTCGTCCGAGGTCCCGACGACCTCTGTGACGACGCAGCCCGCGTGTTCCATGACGCAGACGTGCCCCCGGCGTCGCACCGTCAAACTCGATCGGTCGACCGTTCGCCGAGCGGGGTGTATCGACTACGTCGAACGGGGCAACAGCGCTCTCAGACAGCGAGCGGACCGGGCATCTGACCGGTCACGACGTACACGATCCGGCGAGCGACGGCGACGGCGTGGTCGGCGTACCGCTCGTAGAAGCGCGCGAGCAGCGCGACGTCGACCGCGGCGGACACCCCGTGGGTCCAGTTGCGGTCCATCAGCACGGTGAACATGTGCTGGTGGATGTCGTCGACGGCGTCGTCGTCCGCCTCGAGCTCGTTCGCCGCGTCCAGGTCACGGGTCCGGATGACCCGACCGGCCTTCTCCGCGAGCTCCACACCGACCCGGCCCATCTCGGCGAAGTACGACTTCACCTCGTCGGGCAGCACGGTCTGCGGGTGCCGGCGACGGGCGGCCTGGGCGACGTGCAGGGCGAGGTCGCCCATGCGCTCGATGTCGCCCGCACCGTGGATCGCGGCGACGACGACCCGCAGGTCGGTCGCGACCGGCGCCTGCAGGGCGAGCAGGCCGAAGGCCCGGTGCTCCGCGGCGGCACGGACATCGTCGATCTTGATGTCCTCGGAGATGACCTGCTCGGCGAGCTGGAGGTCGGCCTCGAGCAGCGCTGTCGTGGCGCGCGCCATGGCACGTGCGACGTCGTCGCACATGTCTGCCAGGCCGGAGGCCAGCTCGTCCAGCTGCTCCTGATAGGTGTCGCGCATGTCCCGAGCCTAGGCCCCCGGACGGGAAGGTTCAGCTGCAGCGGGTGAACCCGCCGTGAACGCTGGACGACATCCCCCGTTCGGGGGGTACGGGCGATTCAGTCGCAGTCGGTGTCGTCGGAGGGTACGGCCTGCACCGGGGCCGCGTCGCCTGCCCCGACGACCAGCTCCAGCACCCGGCTCCCGGTCGGGTCCGGGACGGGCCGCGCGCCGGGCAGCGCCTCCACGAGCGTGCCCGCGGCGTCGGTGTTGTCGGGGGAGTAGCGGACCTGCGCGCCGGGCGCGGGCGGACCGGGCGTGACGGTGCCGATCTCGTAGCCGCGTTCGCGCAGGTCCGCGGCGATCCGGTCGGCCGCACCGGGACGTCCGGTCGCGTCGACCAGGTTCACGACGGTGCCCGGCGCCGGGGCGGCCGCGGACCGGGAGGCCGGCGCGGTCGCGCTCTCGGGCAGCGGCTCGTGCTCGCGCAGCGCGGAGAACAGGGTGCGGGCCTCGGAGCGGCGCAGCTCCAGCTGGCCCCGCGTGTTCGGGGTGTCGGTGACCGGGGCGGACAGGAACACCGGGGTGTCGGCGTCGCCGGCGGCGCCGGACCGGGCGAGGCCGCGGGCGAGGGTGAGGATCTCGCCGGCGTCGGCTCCGTCCGCCGACAGCGCCGACGACACCCCGGCCGCGGAGCGGCCCGGTGCACCCGGGGTCAGCAGCGAGGCGGTCGAGAGCGCGTCGCCGAGCGCTGCGGCGAGCACACGCTGCTGACGCCGGACCCGGTTCGCCGGGGAGCTGTCCGCGGTGCCCGCGGCGGAGGCGAACCGGACCGCGGTGGGCCCGTCGAGCTCCACGGTGCCCGACCCCTCCACGACCGGGCCGAGCACCGGGTCCACGACCGGACGCTCGGTGCAGACCTCGATCCCGCCGACGGCGTCGACCAGCTGCGGGGTCCCGGCCAGGTCGAGCGCGACGAAGCCGCTCATCGGCATGCCGGTCAGCTGCTGGACGACGCCGACGCTGCAGGCCGGGCCGCCGACGTCGTAGGCGGTGGCGAAGGCGGTGCGGGACTCCGCGGGCACGGTGTCGCCGTAGGTGCCGGTGGCGGCGTCGAAGCGCCGGCACGGCGGCCGGGACACCTCCAGCGTCGCGGGGATCGACAGGGTGACGGCCGGGCCGCCGCCCGCGGGCCGGTGGACCAGCACCGCTGTGTCGGTGCGCGCGGACTCCGCGGTGCCCGCGCGGTCGGCCTGCAGGCCCAGCACCAGGACGTTGCGGTCGCCGGCCTGGACGTCGGCGTCGAGGATCGCGTCGCTGTCCCGGGCGAGGGCGGCGACGTCGCGGACGCCGTCGTGCACCTCGCTGCGCCCGGCGAACCCGTAGGCGGTGGTGACCAGGACGAGCACCGCGGCCGCCGCCGCGCCGATCCGCAGCGCGCGGGCGCGGGGGTCGAGCCGGGCCGGTGGCGGGGTCCCGGCCGGTGCCGGCTCCGCGCCCCCGGGAGCGTCCGCCTCCGGCGTGGGCTCCTGCGCCGTGGAGGTGTCCTCGACGGGCGGGTCGTCCCGGTAGCGGCGACGACGGCGGCGCGGCACCAGCGCGTCGAAGACCTCGGTGACGCGCGAGTCCGCGGCGCCGCGGCGGGCGGGCCGCGGCGCCGCGGCACCTGCCCCGGTCCGTCCGGTCTCCGCCGCGTCGTCGGTCCGGCCGCTCCGGGTGGCCCCGGTGTCGTCGGCGTCGCCCGGATCCCGGGTGTTCCCTGTGTCCCGGGCGGGTCCGGCGGCCGGGCCGACGGCGCGCGCGCTCGCCGGGTCCTCCACGGGGGAGTGGGCGGGCCGTGCACCGGGGCCACCGGGTGGCCCCGGACGGGTGGTGGCCCCTGCGGGCGGCACCGGGGTGGTCCGCGACGGGGCACCGTCGCGCGGGCGTGGACGCTGCGGCGCCGGCGGCTCACCGGGACGGCGGGGCACGGGTCCGCCGCGCACGCGACGCACACCGGTCGGGGGACCGGTCCCGGCGGCGGGACGTCGGCGACCCGCGGCTGCGACGGCTGCGGCCCCGCGGGCCGGGTTCCGGTGGCGGGGCGCGGCTGCGGCCCGGAGGGGTGGGTCCCGGAGGCGGGACGGGGCTGCGGCCCGGACGGATGTGCGCCGGCGCGCCCGTGCGGGCCCGACGGGTGCGCTCCGGGCGGCGGGACCTGCGCCCCGGGAGGGCCCTGCGGTGCGGGGGGCGCGGGCGGGCCCGCGTCGTCCGGGCGCCGACGCGTACGCCGGGACCGGCGCACCTCGTCGTCGCCGTCCTGCACCGGGCCTCCTCGTCGCGACCGCCGGAGCGGAAGCGCGTGACGGGCGCGACGTCGGGGGAGCGCGCCCTTCCGGGATCGTGCGGTCGCGGGGACCGCACCGAGGATCTTATTCGGCCCGGTTCGGCGCGGGTGGCGCGGGGCGCGACGCACCCTGCTCCGGTTGGGGGATCGACCGGCGTCCGGATGCCGCGCCGGCGAGGCTCACCCGGCCGTCGGCGTCGCGGTGGGCGACGGCGTTCCGGCCCGCCTGCTTGGCCGTGTAGAGGAGCACGTCGGCCTCGGTGACGAGGGCCTCGACGTCGTCGTCGCCGGGACGGGACCGGGCCACGCCGATGCTGATCGTCATCCGCAGGTCGGGGTGCAGGTCGCTCCAGTCGTGCGCGGCCACGCTCTCCCGGGCGGTCTCGCAGGCCGCGACGCCCTCCTCGGCCGTCAGTCCGGGCAGCACCAGCGCGAACTCCTCGCCGCCGTAGCGGGCGCAGAACGCCCCGGGCGGCAGGGCCCGGCCCAGCTCCAGCACCATCCGCTGCAGGACCCGGTCCCCGAAGGGGTGCCCGTGGGTGTCGTTGACCAGCTTGAAGTGGTCGATGTCGGCGAGCGCCAGGCAGACCGGCAGGTCCGTGCCCGCGGCGAGCAGGTCGATCAGCCGCTCGTCGAGGTACCGGCGGTTGTACGACGCCGTCAGGCTGTCGCGGCGGCTCTGCTCGCGGGCCTCGGCGTGCTCGCGGCGGAGCCGGTCGAGCTCGTCGGCGGGGCTGGGCGCGTGGAGGCCGTGCAGGAGCCGGACGGCCTCGCGCAGGTGCAGGTAGGCCTGCTCGTAGCGACGGTGCTCCGCGAGCCGCTCGGCGGCCGCGGTGTGCAGGGCCGCGCGGGCCGCGGGGGAGGCGGGGGCGACGTCGTCGCCCGGCGTGTCGGTTCCGGGAGCGGGCGGCGACGGGTCGAGTCGGCGTGCGGACCGCACGAGCCTGCGCACCGTCCATGCGGTGTCGGTCATGGTCCACCTCCCCGTCGTCGAGCCGTTCGGCCACTGGGACTGTTCATCGGTGACACCCCCGGGACGCTTGAGGCGTACGGGGCGTCGGCACCCGTTCGGCGCCCTGGTTCCCCCGGGTCGGGGTAACGCGTGTTCGCCCCGGGGTCGCCGTGATCAACCTCCGGAGTGCTCCACGTCCGCCCCGAAGGGGATCGACGGGTCGTCCGGGTCGTCGAGCCAGTGCTCGGGCAGCACGACGCGACCGGGGGAGCCCTGGCGCCCGCGCGGACCGTCGGCGTCGGCCGGGAACGGCTCGTCCGGGTCCAGCCCGGACAGCAGCTCGTCGAGGTGGTCGATCGACTCCACCATCCCCAGGCTGCGCCGCAGCTCCGGGCCGACCGGGAAGCCCTTGAGGTACCAGGCGATGTGCTTGCGCACGTCGCGGATGCCCTTGTGGTCGCCCATGTGCTCGCACAGCAGCACGGCGTGCCGGCGCAGCGTCGCGGCGACCTGACCGAGGCTCGGGGCGGCCGGCAGCTCGCGCCCGGCGAACGCCGCCTCCAGGTCCCCGAACAGCCAGGGGCGGCCCAGGCAGCCCCGGCCGACCACGACGCCGTCGCACCCGGTCCGGGCGACCATGTCCAGGGCGTCCTGCGCGGAGAAGATGTCGCCGTTGCCCAGCACCGGGACGTGGGACGGGACGGCGTCGCGCAGCCGGGCGATCTCGTCCCAGTCCGCGGTGCCGGAGTAGCGCTGGGCGGCGGTGCGGGCGTGCAGCGCGACGGCGACGGCGCCCTCGTCGACGGCGATCCGCGCGGCCTCGAGGTGGGTGTGGTGCTCGTCGTCGATGCCGATGCGCATCTTCACGGTGACCGGGCGGTCCCCGGCGCCCGTGACCGCGGCCCGCACGATCCGGCGGAACAGCTCCCGCTTGAACGGCAGCGCCGCCCCGCCACCACGACGGGTGACCTTCGGGACCGGGCAGCCGAAGTTCATGTCGATGTGGTCGGCCAGGTCGCGCTCGACGATCATCTCCGCGGCCCGCTGCATCGACACCGGGTCGACGCCGTAGAGCTGCATCGAGCGGGGGTGCTCGTCCGCGTCGAAGGCGATCATGCGGAACGTCAGCGGGTTCTTCTCGACCAGCCCGCGAGCGGTGATCATCTCGCAGACGTAGTAGCCGGCGCCCTGCTCACGGCACAGGCGGCGGAACCCGGGGTTGGTGATGCCGGCCATCGGCGCGAGCACCACGGGGGTGTCGACCTCGAACGGGCCGATGCGCAACGGCGGCAGCACGCGGTCACGGCGGGCGGGGGTGTCCGTCCGCGCGTCGCGGACGCTGTCCAACACGGTCACGCCCACCAGTGTCCCAGGCCCGCGTCGCGGCGCCGACCTGGGCGTCGGTCAGAAGTCGACGGTGACGCAGCCGGGGCGTCCGCCCGCGGTGCCGGCGTGCCCGGCGTGGGTGGCGGTCGGCTTCTCGTGGAGGACGACGGACTCCGCGCGCCGGTCGTCCGGGAAGACCCACGGGACGGTCGCGGTCGACTCGCCCGCGCCGTTCGCGTCGGTGGTGACGTCGAGCCAGATCTCGTTCATCGGGTTGGCGTAGGACGGGTCGACGCTCGGTGTCACCGGGTCCTCGGAGAACTGGTAGTGCGGGCCCGCGTCGGCGCCGGAGGCCGCGGTGCAGGGCTTCGTGTGCGCGTGCGCCCCGTAGGTGCGGTTCGGCTGCAGACCGGTCACCTTCAGGACGGTGACGGTCGAGCCGTCCTGCTCCGCGCTGGTGACCTCGACGGTCGAGCCGGCCGGGACCAGCGCGGCGTCGTAGGTGTGGGCGGGTCCCTCGCCGCTCTGGGCGAACGTCGCGGAGACCCGCGTCGCGGCGCTCTGCGGCTGCTCGTCGCCGCCGCTGCCGCCGCAGGCGGTGAGGACGAGCGCAGCGGCGCCGAGCAGGGCGATCGAGGCTACGGAGCGTACGTCAATCATGCCGACGATGATCGTTCGTCGGGCCGGGGTGGGCACTGCGAGAACGGACATCGAGGCAGGTTCCACCGGTTCGTGTGGCGGTCACGCCCGGTCCCCGTACCTCCCCGCAGGCGGCCCCGCGGCCCGCACGTGCCCGCGACGCCGCCCGCCCCGCCCGGGAACCGCTCCGCGACAGCGGATCCGGTCGTCCGGTGGGGGCGCCGCGGTGAGCGACACCCGACACGGTGATGGTGTCGCGACGACGAGATGCCCGGTTGCGGACGGTAAGGTGGCGTCCGGTTCGCCACGACCGGCCGGGGGTAACCGGTGGCGGACCGGGCCCGGGGTGTCCGGGGGCGGTCAGGGGCCTCTAGCTCAATCGGCAGAGCAGCGGACTTTTAATCCGCGGGTTCGGGGTTCGATCCCCCGGGGGCCCACACAATCACCAGGTCACAGCGTCGCACTGATCATCTCCCCAAGATCGCAGTACCACTTTGGGACCACTTACCCGTCCCCGTCCCCGTCGCTGTCGAACATGCCCTCCAGGACCTCGGCCGTCTCACGGTCGGTGAGCCTGCGCCCGAGGTAGCGGTCCTGCGTCATGCTGATCTTGGAGTGGCCCAGCTGGTCACTGATCTTCCGGACAGTCACGTTCGCGTCGTCCAGGAAGCTCGCGACGGTCTTACGCAGCGTGTGGCTCACGAGCCCGTCCAGCTCGGCGTCGTCGCGCACTTGGCGCCAGACCCGGCGGACGTTCGCGGGGTCGCGCCAGCCGCCCAGGGAGTCCGGGAACACCGCCTCCACACCCGGCCCGATCGCCAGGCGCCGGCGCTTCAACATCGTCAGCCCCCACGAGGGGATGGGGACCAGGCGCTCACCCTTGCGGCCCGACTTGGTGGAGGGCAGCCGGAGCAGGCCGACCCCGGTACGGCGGACCAGGCGCCAGCGGACGTCCACGACACCCTCGTCGAGGTCGACCTCCGACCAGCCGACCGCCAGGGCCTCACCGATCCGGACCCCGGTCGCCAGCATCATCCGGGTCAGGTCGGGCAGGTCCCAGTCCCGTGCCTTCGTGCTCTGCTCGACCGCATCCAGCCAGGCCGTGCGTTCGGCCGCGGTCAGCGAGCGCGGAGGCCGGCGGGGCTCGGAGTCGATCCGGGCGACCTCCCGGACCGGGTTGTAGGCGATCGCGCCGTGCCGGGCGGCGAGCTTCATGACGCCCGAGATCACGATCTTCGCCGTACGGGCCCGGGAGGACGAGCGCTGTTTGATGACGCCGAGCGCCCGGTCCACGACCGGTGTGGTGATCTCCCGGACCCGCAGGTCGGCGAGGGCCGGCCGCACGTGGCGGCGGTAGATCGACCGGTAGATGTCGAGCGTGCCGGGGCTGCGCCGCCCGGACTCCACAGCCTCCTCGACCTCGGCGAGCCACAGGTCCGCGACCTTGCCGAACCGCGTGTCGGGCACGACCTCGGACTCCTTCACCGGGGTCTGCCGGTCCACGAGCGCGGCGCGCAGCGCACGGATGGCGGCGGCCTTGGACCTGCCACGCCGCTTCACCTGGCGGGACACCCCGTCGAAGTCCCGGAACCGGGTCTTGGCGACCCACCCGGAGCTGTCCTCCCAGGCGGTGATGGCCCCGTAGCTGCCGAGCGGCATCGGCGGGCGCGCCATCACGCCACCCCGTCGTCGAGGCCGTCGAGCCACGCGGCGACGTCGGTCGGCCGGTACCGCAGGTGCTTGCCCACCCGGCGGCACGGCGGCCCGTAGCCGGTCTGACGCCACGAGTAGAGCGTCTGCACCGGCACCCGCAGGTACTCCGAGACGTCCTGCACCGTCCACAACGGCGCGATGAGCTGCATGTTGTCCATGTCGGGTCTCCTGTCAGGCCGCGTGATCACGAGTTGCCGGACGGTCGGGCGGGGCATCGCTGGTCGCCAGGACGGCGGCGTCGTAGTCCGCGCGCCATCGGGAGCGTTGGTTGATCGCATGGAGCAGCAGCACCGTGCGGGGTGGCACGTCCGAGTCCCCGGGCTTGGTCGTCTCCCAGGTGAACGGGCCGTCGTCGACGGCGTAGGCGGGCTGCACCCCTGCCCGGTCGAGCAGTTGCCGAACGAACGCGGTCCGCTCGGCCCGGTGGTCCGACAGCGACTTGTTGGACCACTTCCGGGAGACCAGCACCCGGCGCCCGGCGATGCCGAGGTGTTCGGGCTTGTGCGCTTTGCCCTTGCAATGCCCTGGCGTCGTTCCGGGCCGGGCGCCCTTGGGCTCGATGCCGTAGAGCAGCCAGATCGGGCAGCGCGGCGAGCACGGCGTGACGGCCAGCTCGGCGGCCAGTCGGCGGGCGTGCTCCCGCTGGCGAGACGTCGCGGACTCGTCGAGGCCGGCGGCCTGCCCGACGGACTTGGTGAGGTACTTCGTCAGGTAGCCGATGTGGCGGCCGGCCTCCTCCGAACCGCCGAGGATGCCCTTGACGTGGACCTGGGGCCCGAACACCACCGTGTGCGCCGGAGCCGCGAGGACGTCGGGGTCGGTGGCCTCGTCCCAGGTGGGCAGCGGCGCCCGGGTGTCGGGGTCGACGAACGCCTTGTGGTGGTTATCCCACCGCGGGAGCCGGTCCCCGCTGTAGACGATCTCGTCGTGGGCCGGCCACCACACCTGGTGGTAGGTCGCAGCGGTGATCGCCCGTAGTTCAGTGCGGGGGATGGTGCCGCGGATGGCGGCGTGGAAGTGCGGTGCCCCGCGCTTCTGCGGCTCCACGGTCCCGAAGTACTGCACGTCCCAGCCCACACACCGGCGGGTGTTCTGCCAGAACCGATCGAGCAGCTTGGGGAAGTGGATCGCATCCCGCGCGGCCCGGCGGTAGTCATAGCTGTCCGGATCGAGCGCGGCCCCGTGCTTGTCCACCCGCCCATAGGTGTCCAGGGTCAGGGTGAGGAAGGTCGAGGGCCGGTACTTCCCGCCGAACACCCGGCCCAGGGTGCGGTCCTCCACCGGCCGGCGGGGCAGGTTCGGTGCGTCCTGCCGACGCCGGGTGGAGCGCCGCACGGTCTGCGGTGTCGGGTCGAGCGGGGCCAGGCGGCCACGGACACCGAGCGCGCGCAGCTCCTGGTCCACCTCGGCGACCGTCTCGCGGATCTCCTCGCACTCCTCCTCGTCGCCCTTGGCGCGGGCGTCGGTGTAGGCGGCGTGCAGGTCCGCCCGCACCGTCATCAGCTCCTTCTGCGCCGCGGACGGGTCAGCAGGCTTGGCGATCGGTTCGTCCTCGAGGTGCCAGCCCTCCCGGCACTGGACCATCCGCAGCCGTCGGGCCTTCTCCGCACATAGGCGGCACTGGTCCTCCCGCGTCGACCCGCACGGCACCGGGACGACGTCGACCCGGCCGCTGCTCTGGTCGATCCGCCGCATGGCGAGGGGGCGGACGCAGACGCCGTGGTCCTCGGCGAGCTGCGTGGCGACCTCGTTGGACAGCGCCAGCATGGCCTTCTGGGCGCGGGTGAGCTTGTCCTGGTCGATCGGGACGGTGGGGCTCTCCGGGGCAGTCACGCGGCACCTCCGGCCTGGTGCCCGGCGAGGGAGGGCAGCGTCAGCACCGGCGCGGCGGTGGTCCGCGGCACGGCGCCGGTGACGAAGCCCTCCAGGGCCTTGATCGCCTCGTCCGACACCCATCCCGCCCGCACACGCAGCGGCTCGCGGATGCCCTCGCCGAACAGGTAGCCGACGCCGGCCTCCGACTCCCCGATCCGGTTCGCCCACGCACCCCGGTCGTAGGCGTGTTCGCCCAGCACCATCCCGACGTGGGACCTGGACGCCACCCGCAGGCACACCCGTCGCGGGAACAGCTCCCGGACCGGGACGGTGTCCTTCGTCGGCTCCTGCACGTATCCGCGCACGGTGAAGCCCAGCGCGCGGCCCTGCGTGGTCAGCAGCGCGATCCGCTCGGTGATCGCCTCCCGGGTCTTGCGGTCCCCGACGTAGCGGATCAGGGCCCCGATCTCGTCGAACTCGACCAGTTCGAGCGGTGTCTCCCAGGTGACCGGGACCGTGCGGACCGACCCGGCGTGCTCGCGCTTGCGGGCCTCCATCGAGTCGACGAGCTCGTCGAGCATGTCCAGGGTGTCGCGGCTGGTCACGGCGTAGCGGTGGAACAGCCGGCGGCCGTAGGCCAGCTCCATGCCCTTCGGGTCGATCCCGTTCACCCGCACCAGGCCGTCCCGGATCGCCGGAGCGATCGACAGCAGCGGCGCCCACATCAGCGAGCCCTTGCCCGCCCCCGTCGCGCCGGCGACCAGCGTGTGACCGCCGATGAGCGACTGGTGCCAGTCGGTGCCGTACTCGGTCCGCCCCGACCACACCCGGCGCAGATCCACCGAGGCCCCGTCGACACCGGCCGAGTGCTCCACCGCCGGGGCCGAGGTCACCCCGGCCAGCAGGTTGCGACGCTGGAAGTCGATCGACACCACGTTTGGCGCCAGCTCCCGCACCTGACAGCGCGCCACCCCACGAGCCACGGCCAGCGCCCGCGCGGCCTGGTCGAACGCCTCCGGGGTCTGCCCCGGCACCAGTCGGACCCGCACCTCGTCCCACGACGGACCCGACCGCACCCCGAGCACCCGCGGAATCTGGTCACGACGAGGCCGCTGCCGAGGCGCCGTCGACGTCCGGGCCAGCGGGTTCACCTGCACCACCACCGGCGTGCCCGGGTCCGGGACCGTCAGCTGACACGCCCGCATCCAGCGCGGCAGCCGAGGCGCGTACAGCGTCCAGCGCAGCCACCACGCCCGCAGACGACGCCCGGCCAGCCGGTCGAACGACGGCACCGATGCCAGCCGCCACAACCCCAGCCCGAGGCCGGCCGCCGCGACGGTGAGCACGAGCGAGGGCCAGCCGAGCAGCCAGCACCACGCACCCACACCGGCGGCGGTCAGCGTGGTGCGCCAGTGCCGGACCAGCCACACCACGGCGACCGCGGTGCCCTTGCAGACCAGCCACAACGTCACGAACACCACCGCCACCGCGGCGAGCGCTTCCAGGATCCGGCCGAGGAACTGGCCGAGCTGATGCAGCAGGAACAGCAGCACCGCCGTACCCGCACCGAGCAGGACGAGCGTTCCGGTCGGGGTCATCGACGGCCTCCCTTCCGACGAGCCGGGCGGACGCTGGACAGCGGCACCAACACGAGCTGGTCCAGGTGATCAGCGCACCGACGACGTCGCGGGTCCGGCCGCTCGTGCAGCGGGGTCCGGCACACCTCGCAGCGAGGCGGACGCGGGGCGGGCGTGGCGCTCACGCGACATCACCCCCGACGGTCGAGACCGAGAGGGTGAGCCCGGCGCGATGCAGGGTCCGGCGCTCACCGGGAGTGGTGCCGCCGACGATCCCGAACCGTCGGGCCGGGTCCTCCGTGGCCAGCGCATCGGCGAGGCAGGCGACGCGCACCGGGCAGCCCCGGCAGACCCGGCGCGGTGTCTCCACCGAGGCTGCGCGGTCGTCGACGGGGAAGAACAGCTCGGTGTCCAGCCCGGCGCACGCGGCGTCGTCCCGCCAGCGGACATCGGTTGTTGCGGCGATGGGATCGGTGATCGGGACGAGCCGCAGCACCGGCCGGCCTCCGCTTGGGGCGCTCATCGGGCCACCGCCGAGGTGTCCGGGAGTCCGGGCGCGGCGGGGTCGGTGAGGCCGAGGTCGGCCCAGTTGGACATGGCCCCGGCGACGTCGGAGGTGGGACGGCCGTCGGCGAGGGCCTGCCAGTCGTCCGCGGTGTCGGTCCAGTAGCGGGCCTGGCGCTCGTTGTCGAGGACAGCGGTGACGACGGCCTCGACGTAGATGACGGGGACGCCGTTGGTGGCGGTGTCGCGTTCCAGGACGGCCCACCAGCGGGCGCGGCGGGTGTGGAGCTCGGCGAGCCGTCGGGCGCGGGTTGCGTGGGCGAGCAGGTCCCCGGTCGGAGGTCGTGCGGCGTCGCGGATCGCGCGGCTGGTGCGGCGGAGGCCGGCCTCGACGAGCCGGGCCACCGGCACGACCTGGGCGTCGGTGGGGTCGGTCGTGGTCAGGGCATGACGGGGTAGAGAGGTGTGCGAGGTCATCTACGCTCGGTGTCCTTCCGAGTCTCAGTGCCTGGCAGGGCTACGAGGGGCGAGGAAGATCGGAGGGGAGCCCGCTAGGCACGGGCTTCCCTCCACCTGGTTGAGCGGCGGCTGAGTGGCAGCTCAGGCCGCGTCCTGGTTCTTGCCCGGCGCCGGTCGGTTGCCGTGACCGGCGGGAGCACGCATCCCGGCGGCGCGGAAGCTGTACGCGACGCGGGGCCGGCCCCCGGTCTCCTGCACGTACGGGGTGACGGTGAGGCCGTCGAACTCGACCGGGCGGAACGGCAGCCCGGCGGCGGCCTCGGGCGGGACCGGCTGGTGCGGTGCCGCGATCTTCACCGTGACCGTCTTGTCGGTGCGGCGGGCCTCGGGGTCGGCGTCGAGGACCGAGACCGACCACACCGGCAGCCCGGACTCCTTGTCGGTCTGCTGGACCGGGCGGCCGGGGGAGGACTTGTCGAAGTCCCGGACCGGCTCGACCTCGGACACCACGAACGCGCCGTGGGGGAACACGTCGCCCATCGCGACGGGGAACTTGTTCTTGATCGCCATGACTGGCGCCCTCCTCGGGTTGCTCGGCGACACGGTCGGGTGTGCCGAGGCCAGACCGACGGAGCGGACTTGCCCGCCCCTGTTGCGGACTAACAAGTCCTACAGTGAGGCGAACTAGTCCGGTTGTCAAGGACTAGGAAGTCCTACGACGATGGGGTGCGTGGAAATGGGCGAAGTGATCCGGAGGCGTCGAGCGGATCTCGGCATGTCGCAGGCTGATCTGGCGCGGGTGGCCGGCGTCGACACCCGGCAGATTCGCCGCTACGAGGCGGGGGAGCAGCAGCCGCTGCTGTCCGTGGCGCTGACCATCGCGGACGCGCTCGGGGTGTCGGTGAGCGAGCTGGCCGGCCGCGCGCCCGGTCGGGTCTCGCTGACCGGGGACTGGTGGTCGTCCTGGCAGACAACCCGCGACGGCGCGGAGAAGATCGCTACTCAGCCGGTGCACATGCGCCAGGAGGGCGACCTCGTGCACATCGCCGCATTGCAGCGTGGGCTTAGCCAGGCCGAAGGTGGATACCTGTGGTCGGGCGAGTTGCGCCTATGGGATAACCAAATTCTCACTGGCTGGTATGCCGCAGCCGATGGCGCTGTACGTTCGAAAGGAACTATGTTCCTCGTCATGCACCCGCACGGGATCGAATTCACCGGTCGGTGGGTTGGTCTTGGCTACGACGACCAGATTATGACGGGATGGGCGAGCGTGGGGCGCGGCCGAGAGGACAGCGAACGGGTAATGAGTAAGCTAGTCGACAGGGAGGTATAGGTGGTCGATCGAAGTAATTTCGATCTTTGCGAACTCGTGATTACTGCGCCTGACCCAGATTGGCTTCTAGAGTTCACTTGCGGCCTCGTTGCTGCAAGGCTCGCGTCGAACGTCCACAACTTCACACCTGTGCGTTCGTGCTACCACTGGGATGGCAGAGTCCATAACCGTATTGAGGGCCGAGCAGCTCTGCATACCCGGTTTAGTTTGGTTGCCACCATTGTTCAAAGAGTAAAGGACGAGCACCCGTATGAGGTTCCGAGCGTTAGTGCTCGCCCAATTTTAGATGGCAGCCAAGATTACCTAGAGTGGATCCTCGCGGTTACAGAAGGTGCGCCTCAATAGGGCTGATTATCGTGGAGTTGCGCCAGCAATAATTACCCTACGCGCAACAAATTCTATGAGTTCGAGGTCATGCGAGAGTTTCGAGGACTCACGTGAGTAGGGCATTAGGGGAGCCGCGTGCACGTCGCTCGCATCTTCCTTACTGTGAACAATGCGGCAGCGAATATAGTAGATTCTCTCGCTTAGCTGGTCCAGAAGTGAGTCGCGTGCCTTGCCGATCCAAGGTGCGCCCTCGATTTCCCCCTTGCGCGTAAGTGCGGCCTTGCGCTCCGCGTCTATCTCGAGAAAGTCGACAATCTCGTCAACCTCAACGCTTCCATGAACGGTGGCCTTTAGTTGGTCGCGCTCTGAAGCCGATCCGCGACCGCCGCGCGAAGCTGTTGCGATAAGACGCTTGATAGCGGCGTCTGAACTGACATCGAACCGTGGATCTTTCAGCTGGTTTCTAATTCGCTGGGTTGTTGCCGCCTCAAAGAACCTCGCGAAGTGGTTTTCGATCGATTGGTAGTACGAAAGATACTGCAATAGTGGCATTGTTGTTGCCGCTCTAGCGTAAAAGTATAGGGTTGTAGCCTCACTGGAGTAGCGGCAAGCCGGAAAGCGGACCGCATGTTCGGAGCGAAAATCGCGGTAGGGCTGCAGCGGAGTCGAAAGCCATCGAATCCGCTCCATGCTCAGAGGAAGCTCAAAGCGAGTATCAAGATCAAAGAGGATGCTGCTCGCGTAATCCTCCATGATGCCTAGCGCTGAATCGTGAGAATTGAGCTCGGTGGTCGATATCTTGAGGGTCGGCTGCGAGGATCGCCGAATACCGGAGGCGTTCGATCCTGCTATTGCTAAGAAGGAATCGCTCGCTGGCGATATCTCGATGGCAAGACCGTCTGGCAATTCGGAGAAGGGCAGTCTCCATGTGAACTCATGCCCGCGGCGTACGCGTGACAGCGCCGACATTGAGCCGGCGGGCTCGACATCGTCGAGCCCGCCTGGAAGCTTCTCGAGCTGGCCTGAATCTTGGATGCGCCGGTACACCTCGGATCCGGGAAGCCCTAGGATCGTGCGCACCCCGACTCCGCGCCCGCGAGCACCCTCCAGAAGTACTTCCACAGAATTGGATTCGGTGTCAAGGATCGCCCTGTAGTCTCCCACGACAACGAAATTCTCGAAGCGCACTTTAGCGAGCTTTCGAGCGTCGTCTCCATCAAGAGATATCCGACGCTTGCGGTTTCCATTTGGGAGTGCCAGGCCTAGCAGGAACGGATCAGGGTCCTCATCTGAGCTGGACCAATCTTCCAACCACCACTCTATACCCGCCGCAATGGCTCGATCTCTAACAGAGTCGCGTGCGTCGCCGAAGGTGAAGTCGTCCGGAGGGGGCTTGATCGACAAGCGAGGAATCCGATCTGTTGAGTGTCCGACGACACAACGGTACTGCCGAGTTGGTCTCTAGAGAATCAAGGCGCCGCCTCCGGCGGCGCGGGGCCGGCCACGCCGGCCCCGCCGCTTCGCTCACTACACCTCCGGCCCGTTCGCGGCGTCGGGGCCGGCTACCCGGCCCCACGACCGGGACGACGATCAGATTCACTAGCCGGGTCGGCCGCACATCGAACAAGATGAACCCGTGACTCCGCCCGGACTCGAGCTATGGCAGCCAGCGGTCGACTCGGCGGAGGACCATCCCAAGCGTGCCGCGCTCGTGCCAACCGCGGGCAATCACGGCGTTCCGCACGATGTCGAGGCCGCTGCTCAGACGGCCGGCGATTGACGGGTGCTGCTCGTGGCGGCGGGTTGCGGCCCGGCGCTTGACCCAGACCGCGCAGTCCAGGCAGCTCCCGACCTCTGGGTGCTCGCCGAGGCGGACCAGCTGGGTGTCCGCATAGTCACCTCCACAGCACCAGCATGCGGTCGATGATGGGCCCTCTGGTCGAGATGCCGCCGTCATCGATGCCTCTCCGGACGCTCGGCTGTGGACTACGTTAGGTCGTCCGGATGGACGGTACCGAGGAAACGGCCGTCCGGGTCGGTCACGATCGCGTAGGTCAGGTCACGATTGACGAGCCGCGAGCGGACCGCTTCCAGCGGTTCATGCGGGCGCAGCGTGGATGGTCCAGCTTCCATCACCTCGGCCGCTGTGCCGGCGTTCATCTGATCGAGATGAATGCTGCGGAGTCGACCGAGCAGGATGCGATCAGCCGTAGTGACCAGCGCAAAGGTGTGGGGCGACGCCGCGACGCGGGCGCGCAGGTCCGCGATCGGCTCGTCGGGCCTGGTGGTGACGACGTCGTGGCGCAGGTGTTGGCCGATGACCGGGGCGTCGGCGCCGGTGCCCTCAACGGGCAGGTTGCGGGCGAGCCAGTCGACCTTCCCCGGCAGGTAGTCGTGGACCTGGGTGAATCCGAGCGCTTCGAGCCGGCACGCGGCCCGTGGACTCATGTCTCAAAGGCCGTCCCAGCAGTAGACGACGACGGGGCGGGCGCGGTTGAGGTCCGCGGTGGTGGCGGCGTCGAGCGACTTCAGCGGGATGCTGACCGCGCCGGGCAGGTGCATCTCGGCGTACTCCTCGGCCGGGAGCACCTCGACCAGCTGTGCCCCCTGGTCAAGCAGGCGGCGCAGTCCCGGGTAGCCGATCGTGGTCATCGTGTACCCGGGTCTACCCGGAGCAACGCCAGCACCCACTCGTCGGACGGCATGCCGCTGACCCCGCTCGGGCCGACGTACAGTCGGCAGCTCAGGCCGTAGTCCCGCCGAGCCTCCGCGCCCGGCTCTACGTCGCGGCCGTCGACACGGACCGTGGGCGAGCCGAGAAACTGCTCGCGGTGCGCATCTTCGCCGTCGGCGATCATCCGCACCCGGACCGGGTCGGTAACGCCGGACTCGGCTACCAGCCGCCTCAGCCGCGGCAGATACTCCTCGGCGTGCGGGCAACCGTCGGTGTGCAGCATCTCCACGATCACGTGCGTATCTCCATCCCTGCGGATAGCGCGTCCGGACCAGGCGTCGCGGCCAGCAGCGTCCCGAACGACCAATCTGCGATCTGGACGGCCCGTGCCTGGTCGAGCACGAGCCCGGTCAGCTCGACGCGCCCCAGCCGATACTCCTCAGCACGACGCCGGTCGCCATGGAACGTGAGCAGCGGGCACAGGCAGTCCGCGGCCGGACCGCATCCGCGGCTCTGCGCCAGCAGGACCACCGTCTCCTCCGGCAACCAGCGCCACGTCCCGTCTCGGCGCTCGACTCGGATCGGCCGCCCATCAGCCGGATCCGCCGACTCGATGACGCCATCCCGGCCGGTCATCAGCGGGATGCCCAGCGCGTCGATCGCGCACATCGCATGCACTGGCGTCGCGCCGTCCAGGTGCACCACGTGTCCGGTCGGCGACCCGGAGAACGGGTAGGCCACGGTGACTCGTCCGTCGTCGAGGTGCACCAGGTCCACCTCGTCCAGCTGCCGGAACGCTTCGGCCACGTCAACGCCCCCGGGCAGCGTGACGTCTTCGCGGCGCGGTGCCTGCCCGGTCTCCATGAACGCGCGCAGCACCGCGCGGTGTACCTGCCGGGCCGTCGCCGTCAGGCCCGCCTGCCGGGCGACAACCCCGCTCTGCTCCGGGTCGCACAGCGACTCGATCCGCAGCGGTCCATCGGTACTCACTGGCCCTCCCCATCGCTGCTGATCTCGACCAGGATCGGGCATTCCCGCCGATCCCGCGGCTGTTCACAGGTCTGCACGAGCCGGGCCAGCCCCGACCGCATCGCCTGCAGGTCCGCGATCCGGGCATCCAGGTCCGCGATCTTCGCGGTCGCCAGCTCGCGGGTGCCGTCGCAGCTCACCGGACCGCCATCGGCCAGATGCAGCAGCGACTCGACGTCGTCGAGCGTGAAGCCGAGGTCCTGAGCCCGCTTGACGAACCGCACGAGCCGCACCGCCTGCGGGCCGTACGCCCGATAGCCCGAAGCCGACCGCTCCGGCTCCGGCAGCAACCCCCGGCGCTCGTAGTACCGCAGTGTCTGCGGGTTCACCCGAGCCTGCGCGGCCACCTCACTCGTCCGCATGCGTCGAGCATGCACCCTGTACCGGGGTACCAGGTCAAGCCTTGCGGCCCCGCCACAACCGTGCAGACGACCGTCGTTCATTACCTGTTCCATCGCCGATCCGGCCCGGCTAGACCGCTCCCCGCAAGATCCACTGCCTCCGGCGGCCGGGCGCTGCCCGAACCCGGCACCGCTTCGGAGATCAGGGGAGTACAGGCTGGTGATCTCCTCACGGCGCGCCGAGACGGCAGCCAGACCGGGGAGTGGGGCACAAGGCGGGACTGAGTACCTTGCACCCCACTCCCCGGTCTGGCAGGGACGGGCCCGCGCCGCGAGGAGATCACCAGCAGGCCAGGCGAGTGGGGGAAGAGGCCCCGCGTGGGACGCTTTTGGGACACGAAACGACGCGACATCGGCCGAAATCGACCCCGAACGACCACCACTCTGCGGGTGGAAAACCCCAGTTCACAAGGGATATCCGGGTCTAGCCGTAACGACAGCGCCAGAGTCCGCGGGTTCGGGGTTCGATCCCCCGGGGGCCCACACCATCACCAGGTCACAGCGTCGCTGGCTGGTGACGACCAAGATCAAGGGATCCTTGTGGGTCACTTCTCGTCGGGCGGGTCGAACAACCCTTCCAACCTCGGCGGTCGGACGGTCGGGTCATGCCACCCTGTCCGCATGACCGGTCCGGACCTGAAAGCCGACCTCCACGGCTACCTGCGCGTCGCCCGCGCTGCTGTCGTCTGGAAGCTGGACGGGCTCTCGGAGTACGACGTCCGGCGACCACTCGTTGCGACCGGCACCAACCTGCTGGGGATCGTCAAGCACCTCGCCACCGTCGAATGGGGCCACTTCGGCGCAGCGTTCGGACGCCCCGACCCGCTGTCGCTGCCCTGGACCTCCGACACGGCCGAGCCCGACGCGGACATGTGGGCCGCAGAGAACGAGAGCCGGGAGGAACTGCTCGACCTCTACCACCAGGTGTGTGCAGCCTCCGATGCCGTCATCGACGACCACGGCCTCGACGCGATCGGTCACGTGCCGTGGTGGCCCGAGCCCGCTCGGACGGTGACCCTCCAGCACATACTGATCCACACCATCGCCGAGGCGCACCGCCACGCCGGACACTCCGACATCGTCCGCGAACTGGTCGACGGGACTGCGGGCTACATGGACGGAGCCGGCCTCGTCGGTCGCGAGGATCCGGCAGCACGCCGACAGCAGCGAGACCGCCTCGAAGCGATCGCACGCCGAGCGCACTAGCATCCGGCGGCCGGGCTCCGCCCGAACCCGGCACCCGCTCGCCGGCTGTTCGGCGTCATCGGGATCGTCGACGGCGACGTCCAGGTGCGCGCGGAGGGTCTCGCCGTCCGGTCACCGACCGGGACGGCGGTGGGTGACCTGCTGGAGGTCCAGGCGTGCTGTGCCGTCGCACGGGCACCACGAAGTCGTCGTGGGACGCGCGGAGCTCCCCGGCCGGGCACACGGCGGTCGAGGGTCATGGCGACCAGCCGTCCCGGTGGACGTGACATCAGCGCTCGTCCTCGCTCTCGTGTGCCGGACGATCCCTCCAGGATCCCCGCCGGGCGACGGTGCGGAGCCGGGCGGTCCGACGCCGAGCCGCTGCCGTTCGGGTCAGGCCTGCGGGCTGCTCCCGACCGCCGTCTCCACCGGGTCCTCGCCGCGCACACCGTCGTAGACGTCCCGGTCGATCTCCCCGTCGGGGTGCGCGACGAGCATCGCCACCAGGGTGTCGGCGTTGACGTTGAGGAACGTCCGCAGGATCCCGGTGAACCAGTCGACGGCGATGAGCAGCCCGGCGGCCGCGGGCGGCAGCCCGAGGGTGGTGGCGAGGAACAGGGCCACGACGGGGAACCCGCCCGGCACGGTGATGGTGCCCATGTTGAGCAGGATCGCGAGGACCATCCCGAACACGATCTGTCCGGCGGACAGGTCGACGCCGCCGGCCTGGGCGAGGAACAGCACGACGATCGTGTAGTTGAGGACGGCGCCGTAGGACCCCATGGTCAGCCCCACCGACAGCGTGAAGTTGGCGACCCGCGGGCTCACGCCGACCTTCTCGATCGTCGTGCGCAGGACCGTGGGGTAGGTGACGGCCGAGCTCGTCGTCGTGACCGCGACGGCGGTCTGCTCCGCGAGCGTGCGGGGCAGGCGCGCGGGGTTGAGCCGGGTGCGCGCGGCGACGATCGCCACGAACAGCACGGTGAGCACGACGACGCCCAGCAGGTTGGTCCCGAGGTAGGCCAGCGCCGACCCGACCACGGCGCAGCCGATCCGGCCGGACAGGTCGGCGAGCAGTGCGAAGACCCCGATCGGTGCGACGTACATGACCAGCCGGATGAGGGTGAGCAGGACCTGCTGCAGCTGCCCGACGACGTCGAGGACGAGTGCGTTGCCCGTCGCGTGGACGTGCCGGTTGAGGGCGACGCCGAACAGGAGCGAGAACAGGATGATCGGGACCATCGCCGCCTCGGCCATCGACTCGACGACGTTGGTGGTGAAGAAGCCCAGGACCGTGTCCTGCCAGCTCTCCGGGGCCGCCGCGGGCGGCAGCGCGGCGTCCGGCGCGGCCGTCGCGACCATGCCGGAGCCCGGGCGGAACAGCAGCCCGAGCACGACCGCGACCACCGCGGCCACGACCGACAGACCGATCATCCAGGCGAAGGTCCGCAGTGCGAGCCGGCCGGTGCCGGACCCGGTCATCGACCCGCAGGCCGCGATCACCGAGGTCATGACCAGTGGCACGATCGCCATCTGGACGAGCCGGATGAAGGCGTCGCCGACGACCTTCAGTTTGCCGGCCCACTCGCCGGCGACCAGACCGAACTCGATCCCGGCGACCGCGGCGAGCGCGATCAGGACGGCGGGATGCTTCATCGCGGCGAGTCTCGTGAAGTCCTCACGTCGAGGGTGGCCGGGCCGCGGCGGCGGTCCCGGGTGTCGGTGGCGAGCAGGGCGCGGCCGGCGCGTTCGGTGACGATCTCCAGCGAGGCGCCCATGTGCTGGTGCAGCAGGTGGCGCGCGGTGTCGAGCCGTCCGGCGAGGACCGCCTCGGCGACGGCGACGTGCTCGGCGACGGCCGCCTCGACGCGGCCGGGGAGCACGTAGTCGTTCATCCGCACCCGCCGGATCCGGCGGTGCACGTCGGCCAGCACCGCGACGAGCTCGGGGTTGCCCGACGCCGCGAGAAGCGTGCTGTGGAACCGTTCGTCCTCCAGCACGAAGCCCGGGCCCGCCGCGGGCGGCTCCTCGAGCATCCGGTGCCAGCGGGCCAGCTCCGCCCGGAGCGCTCCGGCGTCGTGCACGGTGCCCGGGTTCTCCCGGCACCGGTCGATCCCGCGCAGCTCGACCGCGATGCGGACCTCCCAGAGGTCACGCACCCCCGCCAGGTCGGGGACGACGACCGAGTAGCCGTAGTCCTCCTCGCGCTGCAGGAGGCCGTCGGCGACGAGCCGGCCGAGGGCCTCGCGGACCGGGGTGCGGGAGATGCCGAACCGTGCGGCGAGCTTCGGTTCGGTGAGGCGGGTGCCCGCGCCGATGTCGCCGTTGACGACGTCGTCCCGCAGCACGGCGTAGACGCGTTCGCGCAGCGGCGGCGTCCCCGCCTCGTCGACGGCACTCGACATCGACAAGCCTCCTCACCTGCTGTGTCCAGGGCTGGATACAGCAGGTGGAGACGCTAGGAGCGGCACGTTGCGTCGGCGTCTCGCGCCGGTGTCGTCGTGTTTCGCGCGGGGGAGGTCGCACGCGGGGCGGTCCGGACCGCTATTCCAGTGCTAGAATACAGTCGTGGAGCTGACCCTCGGCGAGCTCGTCGTCCTCGGGACCCTGGCCGAGCGCCCCCGCCACGGTTACGACATCGAACAGGTCGTCGAGCAGCGCGGCGTCCGCCGCTGGACCGATATCGGTTTCTCCTCGATCTACTACCTGCTCGACAAGCTGACCGCCCGCGGCCTGGCCGAGGCCGACGACGACCGCCCCTCCCCGAAGGCCCGCCGCGTCGTGCGCATCACCGACCGGGGGCGCCGCACCGCGGCCGCCGACGTCCGCGAGCTGCTCGCCGACGCCGGGGTCCCCGCCCGCTCCTTCCTCGCCGGCCTCGCCCACGCGGGCCTGCTCCCCGCGCACGAGGTCGACGCGGCGCTCCGGGCCCGGCTGGTCGGCCTCGACGCCCGCATCGACGCGGTCGTCGCCGCCCGCACGGCCCAGGAGCCCCTCCCGACGGAGGCGCACGACGTCTTCTCGTTCTCTCTGTCCCAGCTGCGTGCGGAGAGGTCGTGGCTCGCCGAGCGGGTCCAGGTGTCCGATGACTGATGCATCCACCGGCGTCCCGGCCACGGGAGGCGTCCACTGCGAGACGACGACGCTCGGCGCGCTCCTCGGGCACGCCGGCGTCCACCTCACCGAACCGGTGCTGTTCGGGCTCGGCGCCGGGCTGTCGTTCGTGTACTGGGACTCGAAGCGGCAGTCGGCGCCGTTCCTGGGCGGGCGGGTCAAGCCCTTCGAGCTGACCCGGACCCTCGCCCGCCGTCTCGGCCTCGACCTGCGGGTGCAGGAGACCTCGTCCGCCCGCCGGGGGTGGGACCAGGTGCGCACCCTCGTCGACGACGGCGTGCCCGTCGGGCTGCAGCTCGACAGCCACGACCTGGACTACTTCGGCTCCCGGGTCCACTTCGCGGGTCACGTCGTGGCCCTCCTCGGCTACGACGGGGAGTCCGCGTACCTCCTCGACACCGCGCAGCAAGGCGGCCGGGTCCGCACGAGCCTGGAGAGTCTGGCCCGGGCGCGCGCGGCCCGCGGACCCATGTCGGCGCCGCACCGCTCGTTCACCCTCGGACCGCTCCGGGAGCCGGTCGACCCCGTCCCCGCGATCGTGCCCGCGATCGTCGAGTGCGCCGAGGCGTTCCTGGACCCGCCGATCGCCAACGTCGGGCACCGCGGCATCCGGACGACGGCGAAGCGCGCCCCGTCCTGGCTCGACCGCGTCGAGGACCCGCCCCGGGACCTGCCGCAGATGGCGATGCTCATGGAACGGGCCGGCACCGGCGGGGCGCTGTTCCGCACCCTGTACCGCGACTTCCTCACCGCCTGCTTGCCGCTGCTCGACGACGGCGCCGGGCCGGGCGGACGCGTCGCGGCAGTCGAACGGGGCCGGGACCTGTTCGCCGAGTCGGCGACGCTGTGGACCCGCGTCGCCGGACTCGTCGAGCGCGCCGGGCTCGACGGGGACCCGGCCGGCCTGACCGAGGCCGCGGGGCTGCTGCTGCGGATCGCGGACCGGGAGACCGCGGCGATGACCACGCTCCGGTCGCTCTGAGCCGGCCGGAGGTCAGCCGGGGGACCGACCCCGCCCGGTACCCCGGGGCTTCGCCATGTGGACCAGCGCGTAGGTCCCCGCGTCGGTCCGGTGGGTCTCCCGGAACCCGAGCCGGTCGTAGAGCCGCAGGTTCGTGACGCTGTGCTCACCGGTGAACAGCTCGATCACCGACACGCCGTCGTCGAGCTGCTCCTCGGCGTGGCGGAGCAGGCCCGATCCCAGGCCCTCGCCCTGCCGGTCCGGAGCGACCACCAGCCGGCTCACGACGGCGGTGCTCCCCGACCGGGTGATCCGTACGGCGGCGACCAGCCGGCCGTCGTCGCGGACACCCCAGGCGGTCACCGACCTGTCGGCCAGCTGCTCGCGGATCTCCGCCAGGTGCTCGGTGAGCGGCGGCAGGTCGATGTCGCCGTGTGCCCGGGCCTCCGGCACGTAGGCCGCCCGCTGCAGGGTCAGGACCTCTCCGGCGTCGGCGGGCCGGAGGCGGACCGTCCGTGCCCGCGTGCGGTGGCTGCGGAGCTCCTGCGGCCGGGGTGCGTCGAGCAGCGCGCGCAGCTCGTGGAGCGCCTCGGCCGGGTCGGGCCGGTCGTCGCCGAGGACGTCGTGGGCGGCGCCGAGGCCGGCGTCGTCCACGAGACCCTTCTCGCCCAGGACCCACGCACCCCGCCCGGCCATGACGGCGTGCGCGGCCTGGGCGGTGGCGCGGGCCATCATGCCGAGTGCGAGGGTCCGGTCGCCCCGGCGGACGTGCTGCTCGGCGATCGTCAGCGAGAACGCGGCGTTCCAGCGCCAGCGTTCCTGCGCCGTCTCGCGCAGGGCCGCGGGGTAGGCGACGGCCGGCAGCCGCCCGGCGAGCACCCGGTTCACGGCGATCTCCCCGAGCGGGGTGTACGTGGGCAGCCCGGCGAGATGACCCTCGACCTGGTCGATCTGGAACCGGCCGTGGTCGGCGTCGGCACGCCAGGCGTCGACGACGTCGAGGTCACGCAGCAGCACGTCCACTGGTTCGCCCTCGACGCTCAGCCACGCCCCGCCGTTGACGATGCGTCCCCACTCGCCCGGCTGCGCGACGTGCCCGGCGAAGCCGAGGCGCCCGAGCACCCGGGCATCGAACCCGCCGCGGTAGTAGACGCCGAGTTCCCAGTCGCTGTCCGGCCGGTGGGTGCCCCGGGCCCGGCTGCCGCCCAGCGCCACGGCGAGCACACCGGGCAGCGCGACGAGCCGCGGCAGGAGGACGTCCAGGACGGTCATGGGGCGATGGTCGACGGCGCCGCCCCCCGGTGTCGACCGTGGTCCGGGTCGGCGCCCGTCGCGGACACCGGCCCGCGGTGGGCGAACCCGGTCGACACCGCTGCGATCCTGTCCCGGTGAGCAGTTCCCCGACCGTCCGCACGGCCACCCCCGCCGACCATCCGGAGCTCGTCCGCATCTGGCGTCGCGCGGTCGAGGCGACGCACACCTTCCTCACCCCGGCCGACGTCGACGAGATCGAGCACGAGGTCCGGACGGCGGCCCTGCCCGCCCTCGCGGTCACCGTCGCCCAGCGGGACGACGGCACGCCGGTCGGCTGGATCGGAGTGCACGGCGACCGGGTGGAGGCCCTGTTCGTCGACCCGTCGGCGCACCGTCTCGGCGTCGGGTCCACGCTCCTGACGACGGCCACCGACGGACTCGCGCAGGTGGAGCTGGACGTGAACGAGCAGAACCCGTCCGCGCTGGCCTTCTACGAGCGCCACGGGTTCGTCCGGACCGGACGGTCCGACCGCGACGGTCGGGGGCGCCCGTTCCCGCTGCTGCACCTGCGCAGGTGCCCGTCCCGCCTCCCCGAGCCCACCGACCCGGCCCCCTCCACGAGCGCGCTCCTGCTCACCTACGTCGACTTCTTCCGGGCCCGCGTCCTCGCCAGGTACGCCGAGCTCTCCGTGCCCGACCGCACGACCAGCCGCCTCCCGACCGGCTGGTCGCCCGCCGAGCTCGTGCACCACCTGTGCTGCATGGAGCGCCGCTGGCTGGAGTGGGGCTTCGTCGACGCCGACCTCCCGGACCCCTGGGCCGACCACGTCGACGGCCGGTGGCAGCTCCCACCCGGTGTCACCGTCGACGGGCTCGCGGACGCGCTCGCGGCGCAGGGCAGGCGCACCCGCGAGATCGCGGAGTCGGTGGGACCCGGCGCGGTGGGGCTGCCGAGCGCCCGCTGGCGCGGTGCCGCACCCGGGACGATCGAGCGGACGCTGCTGCACGTCGTGCAGGAGTACGCCCGTCACCTGGGGCACCTCGACATCGTCGTCGAGCTCGCGACCGGGGCTGCGGGGGAGTAGACCGATGAGCCCGGGGCCCCGGCGCGGTCACCACTTCCGACAGGCTCCGCACGGAAGGACACGACATGCCCCGCACCGGTCCCGTCCTCGGCGTCCTCGCCGGGCTTCCCACCTCGGACATCGACCGCGGCATCGCCTGGCTGAGCGTCGTGCTCGGCGAGGAGCCGAATGCCCGGCCCATGCCGGTGCTCGCCGACTGGTACCTCGGCCCGGCGGGCACGGTCCAGCTGGTGCTCGATCCCGACCGTGCCGGGGGCGGACTGCTGACGCTGCAGGTCGACGACGTCACCGCGGTCGCGGGACGGCTGCGTGCCGCCGGCATCACGCTCGAGGTCGACGCGACCTCGTCGGAGAGGGTCGCGTTCGGCACCGCCACCGATCCGGACGGCAACGCGGTGACCCTCGTCGAGGCGAAGCCCGGCTTCGCGCCGCAGGGAGGATGACCGCCGTCCCCCGCCGATCGATCAGTACACGGGTGCCGTCGACGCCCGCCCGGACAGCGATCCCGTACTGATCGACGGGGCTCAGTGCGCGACGCGGTGCAGGTCCCAGCCGTCGAGGGTGACGCCCGGAGAACGCCAGGCGTGCCGGACGGCGTCGGTGTGGGCGAACACCGGTCCGGGCAGGTCGTCCGGGTCGGCCCAGGTCCAGGCGTCGATCGCGTGCGGTTCGGTCACCCGCAGCTCCGCCCCGGCGGGCGCGGGTACGTGCACCGCGAAGGTCACCCCCGCGCCGTCGAGCCGGACGCACACCGCGAACAGGGTCCCCGTCGCCGCGACGACGCCGGTCTCCTCCGCCAGCTCCCGCAGCGCGGCCGCGACGACCGGCTCCCCGCCCTCCAGGTGCCCGCCCGGGAACGACCAGCTCGGGGTCTCCCCGGCGGTGACGCGGTGCCCGACGGCGACGGCGCCGTCGTCGCGCTGGAGGACGACACCGACACCGGACTTCGGACGCGACAGGGCCACCACGACAGTCTGCCGGGGCGCATCCTGGTCCCGTGGACCCCACCGCCCTGGCCGCCGCCCGCGCCCACGCCCGTGAGTGGGTGGCGTCGCTGCGCCGGGAGCTGGACGCCCTCGCCGACCAGCAGGCCCTGACCAGCCACGACGACGAGCACGACCCCGAGGGTGTCACCATCGCCGTGCAGCGCGCGCAGCTGCAGGGCCTGCTCGCCGCGGCGGAGCGGGAGTGCGGGGACCTCGACCGGGCGGCCGACCGGATGGCGGACGGCGACTACGGGCGGTGCAGCGTCTGCGGCGGTCCGATCGCCCCGGAGCGGCTGGAGGCGCTGCCCGCCGCGGACACCTGCATCAGCTGTGCGTCGGACCCGCGCCGGCGCCGCCGCCGGTAGCCGGCTGCCCAGCGGTGCCGCCGGCGGCCGTGCGCTGCGGCGGGGGCACGGTGCCGGGATCGGGGGTGTGTGGCGGGAGCACGGTCACCGTCGGGGTCGGCGACGGCGTCCCGGTGGCCGGGTCCAGCGGCTCCGGTTCGTCCTCCAGGGTCACCCCGCACCCGGCGACGACCAGCAGCCCCAGCAGCGCGATGCACAGCCGTGTCCTCATGCCTGCACCCCCGGCAGCTCGACGACGACCCGGGTGCCGCCGCCGGGTCGTTCCTCCACCCACACCCGGCCGTCGTGCCGGCGCACGTGCGCGGCGACCAGGGACAGGCCGAGACCGGTGCCGCCGCCGTCGCCGCGGCTGCCGGCCAGGGTGCCACGGGCGAACCGCTCGAACACCGCCAGCCGCTGTTCGGGCGGGATGCCGGGGCCCGCGTCGTCGACCTCGATCCGGGCGTACCGGTCCCGGGGCGCGACGCCGATCCGCCGCGCGCCGCCGCCGTGCGCGTCGGCGTTGTCCAGGAGGTTGCCCAGGATCTGGTCGAGGCGGCGGCGGTCGACCCGCACGGTCACCGGCTCCGGGGCGTCGACCTCGGGGACGTGCTCCCCGCCGCGGACCGCGACGAGCCCGCGGACCAGCGCGCCGAGCTCGCCGTCCTCGCGCTGCAGGGTGTCGCTGCGGGAGATCTCCAGCAGGTCCAGGACCATCCGGCGGAAGCGCTGGATCTCGCCGTCGAGCAGCTCGACCGCCTCCCGCGCGGTCGGTGCGAGCTCGTCGCGCCGCCGGGTCAGCACCGCGGCCGCGTTCACCAGTGTTGTCAGCGGCGACCGCAGCTCGTGCGAGACGTCCGCGGCGAACCGGGCGTCGCGCGACACCCGCTGCTCCAGGTCGTCGGCGGTCCGGTTGAAGGTCGCGACGAGCGGGGCGAGCTCGGCGTCGGTGCTCGACGGCAGCCGCGCGGTCAGGTCACCCCCGGCGATCCGTGCCGCGGCCCGGGTCACGGCGGTGAGCGGCAGCAGCGCGCGCCGCCCGGCCCACTGGCCCAGCGCGAGCCCGAGCAGCGCGCTCACCGCGACCCCGGTGAACAGCACGACGCTGAGGAACCTCAGGTTGGCGTCGAGCCGCTGCATCGGGAAGACCTCGACGAACACGTCGCCGCCCGGCAGCGGCGCCGCGACGACGACGCTCGGCATCCCCGCCACCATCACCCGCTGCCGTGCCCCGGTCCCGTTCTCCGCCAGCGCCAGCACACCCGCCGGCAGCAGGTCGGGGTCGACCTCGCGGCCGCTGGTCGTCCAGGCGCCGTCGCGGCGCAGCGCGACCGTGGTGTCCGGGGTACCCGCGAGGCCCGTCAACAGGTCGTCGAGCCCGCCGACGTCGGCGGTGTCGGCCATCGCCCGCTCGACGAGCTGGAGGTTCACCGCGAGCTGCCGGGTCGCGCTCTCCACCCCCTGCTCCACCAGATAGTACGACGCGAGGTTCCAGGTGACCGTCGCGAACAGCCCGGTCACCACCAGCGACACCCCGGCGAACGCGACGCCGATCCGGTGACGCAGCGGAAGCCGGCCCAGCGGCAGTCGGTCCAGCACGGACCGCATCCTGCCGCGCCCGCTCACCCGCCGCGGCCCGAGGCGGGGGCGGCGCCCGGCAGTGCGGCGTCCGGTCCGGCGTCGCCGACCTTGTACCCGGCGCCGCGCACGGTCAGCACGAGGACCGGCCGGTCCGGGTCGAGCTCGACCTTGCGCCGCAGCCGTCGCACGTGGACGTCCAGCAGCCGGGTGTCGCCGTGGTACTCGTAGCCCCACACCCGCGACAGCAGCTCGTCGCGGGTCACGATCCGCCCGCCCGCCGCGGCGAGCTCGGCGAACAGCCGGAACTCGGTGCGGGTCAGGTGCACCGGGGCGCCGTCGCGGAGCACGGTGCCCTCGTCCGGTCGCAGCTCGACGTCGCCGACGGTGATCCGGCGCGGTGCCGCCGGGGCCGGACGTCGCCGGCGCAGCAGCGCCCGGATGCGGGCGGCCAGCTCCCCGGCCACCAGGGGCTTGGTGACGTAGTCGTCGGCGCCCGCCTCCAGCCCGGCGATGACGTCGGCGGAGTCGGAGCGCGCGGTCACCATGATGATCGGCAGGTCACCGGTCTCGCGCAGCCGCCGGCAGACGGTGAGGCCGTCGATGCCCGGCAGCATGAGGTCCAGCAGCACGAGGTCGACGCCCGGGCGGGCCGCACTGACCAGGGCCTGCTCGCCGGTGTGGACCGCGTCGACGTCGACGCCCTCGTCGCCCAGGGCGAGGCCGAGCGCGCGCCCGATCCGGACGTCGTCGTCGACCAGCAGCACCCGGGTCCGGCCCTGTTCGCTCATGATGACGGCGATTCCACCGGATCCGGACCGCTCCCGTCGACCCGGGCGCCGGGCCCGGCGTGATCGTCAGGCGATCGCAAGCCCGACGGGTGCGTGACGGCGGCGCCGCAGCGCCAGCAGGTCTGCGGCGGCCCGCCGTCGTCGGTGGGCGAGGGCATCGCCCCGCAGTCCGGGCAGAGCCGGTCCAGCCAGCACACCGGGTCGCCGACCTCGGCCTCGTGGCCGTGGTCGGGGTGTCGTCCGGTGACCGGGGTCCCGGCGGACGGTGTGTCGGACACACCGCCATCGGACCACGGGGGTCACGCCCTGTCCAGGTCTCAGGCCGCGGCTGCCCCGCGGCGGGCCGGGCGCACCACGGGACGGCCGCGCAGCAGTGTCGCGCAGCCGACCATCGCGACGGCGACGACCACCAGGGCCGCGCCCACGGCGTCCAGGGCGACGGCGGCGCTCAGCAGCGCGACGGCGCCACCGGCCACGAGCACCACCCGCGACGCGGCGCCGGAGCGCGCCGAGGCCAGTCCGGCCAGGCCGGTGACGAGGTGCAGCACGTTCTGCAGCACCGACAGCGGCAGCAGCCCGGCAAGCACCGCGGTACCCGCACCGGGCAGCACGGCGAGCTCACCGGAGGTCACGCCCGGGACGAAGCCCAGGGCTCCGACCAGCAGGAACGCCGCGGCGAACGCCGCCGCGACCGGCTGCACCGGGGTGTAGGGCCGGGAGAACCCGCCCGTCGTCCGCATCATGTCCCGACCTCCTCGGTCCGTCGTCCTCCGGCGCGTCGCTGCGCCCCTCGTCGGGGTCCGGTTGCCCGGCCGGAGGCGCTCCGAACCGCGGGAGCGACGCACCTCACGTGGCGGCGCGGGCCACCAGGACGGAGTTGACGACGTCGGTGCGCGGGTGCACCTCGAGGAGTACCTCGAGTGCAGGCAGGTCGGCCGGGACGATCTCCGGGTAGAGCAGGGTCCGCAGCCCCGCGGCGGACCGCACGAGCAGGGTCGTGCCGGGCCCGGTCGCGCTGGTCAGCCGGGCGGTGATGGCGGCCTTGGTGGCGGCGTCCGGACCGACCAGGGCCCCGACGAGCACGAGGTCGGCCCGGCCCAGCTCGTCGGCGAGCGCGGGGGACAGCTGCGGGTCGTCGAGGTCGGCGACCAGGCTGCGGACCCGCCCGTCCGCCCCGAGGGCTGCGGTGACCGCGTCCCCCGCGGCGACGGCCGCCCGGTCCCGGTCGACGTGCAGCACCTGCGCGCCGTGCCCGGTGGCCAGGACCAGGCCGGTCAGCGGCAGGGGCCCCGACCCGAGCACGACGACGCGCCGCGGCGCGGGCAGCCCGACGGCGGTCAGCGCGGCGAGCTCCAGCCGGACGAGGTCGTGATAGTTGCCCAGGTAGGGGAACCGGTCCAGCTCGGCCCGCGGGTCGGGGGCGGCGGCGATCCGGCCCGCCCAGTGGTTCTCCATGTGGCCCTCGCCGGTCGCGGCGAGGGTCCGCAGCGCGTCCGAGTGCGGGGCGACCTGCGCCAGGACGCCCTCGGTGCAGCCGGCGGGCGGGAAGCAGCAAAGCCCGACGAGCTCGCCGAACGCGGCGTCGGTGTCCGGGGCGGGGCGCAGGTCGGTGCGCTCCAGGCGTCGTCGCAGGTCCACGAGGCGGGTCGCGACGGCGGCGACGGAGTCGCGGGGACGGCGGGGTGCGGGGAAACCGGGCGCGGTCGTCCGACTGCTCTGCGTGGTCACGATGATCCACCGTAAGCCAATGACAACCATTTCGTGCTCGGTCGTCCGGGTGGCGGGAAAGCTGAGCGAACGCTCTACAATGTGGAAGGGAACGGACAGAGGGGGAGGAGTCCGGCGATGTGGGGTTGGCTCGCGCTCGCGATCGGCGCCGAGGTCACCGGAACGGTGGCGCTGCGGTTCTCGCAGGGTTTCAGCAGGCTGGTGCCGTCGATGATCACGGTGGTGGGCTACGGGCTGGCGTTCTGGTCGCTGTCCCAGGCGCTCGGCCGGGGGATGGCGCTCGGGATCGCCTACGGAACCTGGGCCGCGGCCGGGGTGGCGCTCGTCGCGCTGATCGGGGTGTTCTTCCTCGGTGAGTCGTTGACGTGGGTCCAGCTCGGCGGGATCGCGCTCGTCATCGCCGGGGTGCTCGCCCTGGAGCTGGGCGGCGCGACCGCGCATGCCTGACGCGATCGGCCGGGACACCTCCGGGGCCGACGGTCGCCGCCGCCGCGGGGACCGGCGCCGCCGCGAGCTGGTCGGGGCCACGCTGCGGCTGGTCGGCGCCGGCGGGGTCGCCGCGGTCAGCCAGCGCGCGGTCGCCGCGGAGGCCGGCGTGCCGCCCAGCGCGGTCTTCTACTACCACCGCAGTGTCGACGCGCTGCTGGTCGCGACGCTCACCGCCGTCAACGACCGCTGGATCGCCCGGCTCGACGCGGTCACCGTCCCGGGCGACCTCGTCGCGCTGGTCGAGGACTGCGTCCGTCAGGAACGGGTCACCGCGATCGCCGAGTACGAGCTGTTCCTGCTGGCCGCGCGGCGACCGGACCTGCGCGGTGAGCTGGACCGCTGGGACATCGCGCTCGCCGCGGCCGCCGCCCGGCTCCTGCCCGACGACGCCGACCGGCGTGCGTTGCTGGCCGCCGCGGTCAACGGGCTCACCCTGAGCGGTGCCCTCGGCTCACCGGTCGACCCCGCCCTCCTGACCCGGCTCTGCGCGGCCGGGACCGCCTGAGCCACCGTCGCCGGGATACCGTGGTGGGCATGAGCGCGGAGCGCCTCTCGGAGTCCGTGGAGAACTACCTGAAGACCATCTTCCTGCTCTCGGAGCGGTGGGAGGGGTCGGTCGGGGTCTCCGCGCTGGCCGAGCGGCTGCGGGTCTCGTCGCCGTCGGCGTCGGGGATGGTGCGCAAGCTCGTCGACGCCGGGCTGGTCGACCACGCCCGCTACGCCGGGATCACGCTCACCGCCGCCGGGCGGGTGTCCGCGCTCGCCGTGGTGCGCAGGCACCGGCTGCTGGAGATGTTCCTGGTCACCGAGCTGGATCTGGCGTGGGACGAGGTGCACGAGGAGGCCGAGGCGCTCGAGCACGCCGTCTCCGACCGGCTGCTCGACCGGATCGACACCCGGCTCGGGCACCCGCGGTTCGACCCGCACGGCGACCCCATCCCGGCCCGTGACGGCACGATGCCCGTGGTCCACGCCCGCCGGCTGCCGGACCTGCGCTACGGCGAGGGCGGCACCCTGGTGCGCGTCGACGACACCGACCCCGAGGTGCTCCGTTTCCTCGACGCGCACGACGTCCGGCTCGGCGACCGGGTGGACCTGCTGGCCCGCAAGCCCTTCGAGGGGCCGTTCGTGGTGCGGCTGCGCCGCTCCCGCGAGCAGGCCCGCCCCGCCCCGGGCGAGGCCGAGCACGAGTGGGGCCCGGCGCTCGCGACGGCCCTGTGGGTGGGCGGCGACGAGCACGGGCACCCGTGAGGTCCCGGGGCCCGGGTGTCCGGGCCCCGGGATCCGTCAGGTCGAGCCCTGGCGCCGCTCGAGCGCGACGTCCCCCGCGTGGTCGAGGACGTCGTCGCCGGAGTCCGGCTCGACCTCGTCCGAGGTCGCCATGGTGGCGACCGCGGTCTCGGAGTAGAGGGCCCCGTTGGGGTCGATGGTGGCCCGGCCGCCGTCGACCTCCGCCCGCTCGGTCGTGAGGTCGTCCGTTCGTGCGGTGCTGCTCCTCAGAGCCAGAGCCGGCGATGCCTCGACCGGCAGCGCGACGACGAACCGCTCACTGCGCAGGCCCCTCATGAGACCGACAGCCATGAGGATCAGCACGATGCACAGCGGCAACCCGGCGAGGATGGAGGCGGTCTGCAGGGCCGAGAGCGCGTCCGCACCCGCGGCCGCTCCGGCGCCGAGCAGCACGGCGGCGATGATCCCCTCCAGCACGGCCCAGAACAGGCGCTGCTGCCACCGCGGGTTCGGGTCCCCTCCGTTGGTGAGGATGTCGATCACCAGGGAGCCGGAGTCCGAGGACGTCGCGAAGAAGAGCACCACCACCACGATCGAGAGCACCGACGCGAGGAGGGTGAGGATCTCGGGGACCGGCAGCTGCTGCAGGAGCAGGAACATCGAGGTCTCCGGCGAGTCCGGGGCGCCCGCCAGCGGGTTCGCCGGGTCGGCCCGCAGGATGTCCAGGGCGGTGTCGCCGAAGACCGTCATCCACACCATGGACGCGCCGACCGGGGCGAACAGTGCACCGGCGACGAACTGGCGGATCGTGCGGCCGTAGGAGATGCGGGCCAGGAACATGCCGACGAACGGCGACCACGAGATCCACCATCCCCAGTAGAACAACGTCCAACTCGACTGCCAGCTCTGCGCGTCGGTGTCACCGGGGAAGGTCTGGAAGCTCAGTCCCGGCAGCTGCTGGACGTAGACGCCCACATTGGCGGCCGCCGAGTTCAGCAGATCCCGGGTCGGGCCGAAGAAGAACACGAACAGCATCAGCGCCAGCGCCAACCACAGGTTGATCAACGACAGGTTCCGGATGCCCTTGTCGATCCCGAGCAGCACCGACACGGCGGCGACCGAGGTGATGAGCAGAATCAGCACGATCTGCAGCGGAGTGCTGTTCTCCAGTCCGAACAGGGTCTCCAGCCCGGCGCCGACCTGCTGCGCCCCGATCCCCAGCGAGGTCGCCAGCCCGAAGAGTGTGCCGAACACCGCGACGACGTCCACCAGGTAGCCCGGCCAGGAGTTGATGCGGTTCCCGATCAGCGGATAGAGGGCCGCGGCGGGACGCAGTGGCAACCCCTTGCGGAAGGAGAAGTAGCCCAGCGAGAGCCCGAGGACGATGTAGATCGCCCACGGGTGCAGGCCCCAGTGGTAGAAGGTGTAGAGCATGGCGTTCTCCGCCGCCTCCGCCGTCCCGGCCTCGCCGGTCGGGGGACTCGTGAAATGCGTCAGCGGTTCGGCGACGGCGTAGAAGACGAGCCCGATGCCCATGCCCGCCGTGAACAGCATCGCGAACCACGAGACGGTCTTGTACTCCGGCGTCGAGTCCGAGGGCCCGAGTTTGACCCGGCCGAAGCGCGAGGCCATGAGCACGACGACGAACACGACGAAGGCGCTCGCAGTGAAGATGTAGAGCCAGCCGAGGTTGCCGGTCACGGCCGAGTTCACGGCGTCGGCGACGGAGCCGAGCGATGCGGGGGCGACTGCACCCCACAGTACGAAGGCGAGTGCGAGCACCGCCGACGACACGAAGACGGGAGGGCTCGTGTGCTCCCTGAGATAGCGGGCGATCACCGTGTACCTCCGGTTCGGGGTTTACGCGTCGATTCAGGTGGAATGTGCGGCACGCGACTGTAGGTGGAGTGGCCGCACGGGGCAGGACGCCCGGGGCCGGGAGACAGGGTCGTCGACGCCGTCCCGCGGTCGCTCCGGGGTGTGAGCAGGGCGGATGCCCGGGGCGGCCGTCCCTGGGCTCGAGGAGAACGATTCGGTCACGGCCGGTCCGGAGCACGACACGACCCGGGCCCGGTATCCGTGTGGATACCGGGCCCGGGTCGGCGTCGCGTCGTGGAGGAGGGTCAGCGGGAGGCGTCAGCTGCGCCCTGCTCACCGGCCTTGCCCTGGGTGTTCAGCGAGCCGTCGGCGTTCTCCAGGTGCGCCCGGACGAACCACTGGTACTGCTCCAGCTCGCCGGCCTGGGCGATGAGCATGTCCTCGGTCACCGGGTCGAGCGCGCCGACCTTCTCGATCTGGGTGCGGTGGTCGGAGATGACCCCGGTGTAGACCACGTCGAGCGCGCCGAGGTGGGCGATCGCCTGGTCGCGGCCGATCGAGTAGTCGTCCCAGGTGCGGTCCTTGACCAGCGCGCCGGGGGTGCCGTTGGGCGAGCCGCCCAGGGTCGCGATGCGCTCGGCGACGTCGTCGACGAACCCGCGGACCGCGTCCACCTGCGGGTCGAGCATCTCGTGCACCGCGATGAAGTTCGGGCCGATGACGTTCCAGTGCACGTGCTTGAGCGTGAGCTGGAGGTCGTTCAGGGCGTGCAGACGGTGCTGCAGGATGTCGACGACCTGCTCGGCGTCTCCGCGCTCGAGCCCGGGGACGGTGTAACGGATCGTGGCCATGGTTCTGTGCAGTCCTTCCGTGACGGGTGCGTGGTTCAGGACGCCGCAGTGCGGGGGTCGTCGTCCGCGACGGGCTGGGCGTCGAGGTGGACGCCGTCGCCGTCGGGTGTCTCGTCGACCGGGGTGTCGCTCTGCTCGGTCGGGACCGGGTGGCTCGTGCGCTCGTCCTGATCGCGCTGGTCCTTCTCGGGCGTCGTCATGACGACCGGGTACCCCGGTCGAGCGGGTTTCATGTCCGGCGTCGGCGACCCCGGGAACGGGTAGCCGGTGGGGAGTAACCACCCCGAGGAGCGATGCGATGACCCCCGGAACGACCGTCACCCCGCACGGGCTGCACCACGTCACGGCGATCGCCGGGGACCCGCAGCGCAACGTGGACTTCTACACCACCGTGCTCGGCCTGCGGCTGGTGAAGCGGACGGTGAACTTCGACGCGCCCCAGGTCCACCACCTCTACTACGGCGACGAGGCGGGCCGTCCCGCCACCATCCTCACGTTCTTCCCGTGGCCCGACGTCGAGCCCGGCCGCCAGGGCGCCGGCCTGACGACCGCCACCGCGTTCGGCGTGCCGCCGGAGTCGCTGGGCTGGTGGCAGACCCACCTCGCCGCGCTCGGCGTCGACGCCGACGACCCCCGCACCCGGGACGCGTCGTCGGGTGCCGAGGAGGTCCTGACCCTGCGCGATCCCGACGGGCTGGTGATCGACCTCGTCGCCGCGCCCGGCGACATCCGCTCGGGCTGGGACGGTGCCGGCGACGTGCCTGCCGAGCACGCGGTACGCGGCCTGCACGCGGTGACGCTGTCCGAGGCGGACCTCGAACCGACCCAGCGGATGCTCACCGACCTCGGCATGACCCACACCGGCGACGACGGCGCCCGCAGCCGCTTCCGCACCACGGGGGACACCGCGACGGTCGTAGACGTGCTCGGCGGTGTCGACGGGCACGGGGTGCAGGCCGGCGGGACGGTGCACCACATCGCGTTCCGGGTGGCGGACCGGGCGACCCAGCAGCAGTGGCGCACCGAGCTGGTGGCCCGCGGCCTGGAGGTCACCGAGATCCTCGACCGGCAGTACTTCACCTCGATCTACTTCCGCGAACCCGGCGGTGTGCTGTTCGAGATCGCCACCGACGAGCCCGGCTTCACCGTCGACGAGCCGCTGCTCGAACTCGGCCGCGCGCTGAAGCTGCCGCCGTGGCTGGAGCCGGACCGGGCGACGATCGAGGCGAACCTGCCCGCGCTGCGCGACCGGGGGTGACCGCGGGGGCCGCCCGGCTCAGGTGTCGAGCCGCTGCTCGCGTGCCGGCCCGTCGGCTCCGGTGAGGTGCTCCAGGGTGTTGGTGACGCGCAGCAGCCGCTCCAGCGCACCGACACGGTTGTCGAGGTGCAGCTCGACGCCTGCGGCCCGGGTCCGCCTGCGGATCATCAGCAGCGACGACAGACCGTAGGAGTCGCAGTACCCGATCCGGGCGCAGTCGATCCGCAGCTCACGCAGGCCGGGCCGGTCCGTCAGCAGCACGGCGACGGCGTCGGTGAGCGCGTCGGAGGTGGCGTAGTCGAGGTCACCGGCCGGCGCCACCGTCGCGAGGTCCGGCGCGGGGCTGGTCCAGGTGAGGGACAGCTCTCGCGGGTCACTCATGCGGGCCTTCCGGTTCGGTGCAGTGTCGTGGAGTCGGCGCCCTCGGCGACGGCACCGGCCGGGACGGGGGTGTCCGCGCCTCCGGTGAGCGCCGGGGACGTGGTCGCGCGCCGCAGCAGCTCCGACGCCCGGGTGAAGTCGCGCAGCTCGTCGCCGAGCAGGTCCAGGACGGGCCGCAGGACGGCCACCGGCACCGACCGGGCCTCGAGCACCTCGGCGGTCCAGCCGAGGAAGTGCTCGAACAGCTCCGCGTCACCGGTGTAGAGCGCCACGGACAGGAAGTCGACGATGTGCCGGACGTCCTCGGCGGTGTGCCGGCGCTGGTCGTCGTCGTATCCGGCCATCGCCGGGACACGCTCGGGCAGGCGGTCCAGCACCGTGGCGACCAGCCGCGGGGCACTGCGGGTGACCAGCGTGTACTCCTGGTCGGACAGGTGCGGCAGGTCGTCCATCGGCTGGGCGTGCGGGTGCGCCGGGGCGGGCAGTCCGTCGGCGAGGGTCTCGGCGGCGGTCCGCGCGTCCGGGGCCCAGGCGTCGGCGCCGAGCAGGCGGGCGTAGCGGCCGTCCGTGCCGAACGCCCGGCCGCCGACGATCACCGGGACACCCGCGGCCTGGCAGGCCGTGATCGTCGCGTGCGCGGTCGGCAGCCGGGTCGCGATCGACGACGACAGCGCCACCGCGTCCGGGTCGGTCCGGTGCAGGTGGGTGACCAGGTGCGCCGCGGGGACCTGCGCGCCCAGGTAGTCGACGGTGAAACCGCGCAGCCGCAGCACCTCGGCGAGCAGCCGGGCGGGCAGCGCGTGCCACTCGCCGTCGACGCAGGCCACGGTCACCCGGCCGCGCTCGCCGCCGTGCCGCCCGCTGGTCAGCGACAGCGTGCTGATCACGCGCTCGTTGATCGCGGTCGCGGCGTGCTCCTGGGCGACGGAGAGGCGGTTGACCGCCCACTCGAGCCCGACCCGCTGCTGCACCGCGCCGATCACCTCGAGCAGCACGGCCTCGGGTTCCAGGCCGTCCCGCAGCGCGTCGACGACGACGTCGACCGCGCTGTACTCGTCGCCGCGCAGCACCGCGTCCCAGAGCAGGTCGGTGTAGTGCCCGGCCGTCATGCGGTGTACCTGCCCCGGCCCGACCCACCCACCGCGGTCAGGTGCCGGCCGCGCGGAGCGGTGACCGCGAGGACGGCCATGTCGTCGTGGGAGTTGCGCCCCACCCACTCGGTGGCGAGCATCTGCACCCGTTCGACGACGGCCTCGGCCGGCATCCCGGCGCACTCGGCGGCCGCGCGGCGCAGGCGCTCCTCGCCGAACTGGTCGCGCCCGAGCGGGCCGCCCTGGGCCTCGGTGATGCCGTCGGTGAACATCAGGCAGGTCTCGCCGGGCCCGAGCCGGGTCTCCCAGGTCGACGCGTGGATCTCGGGCAGCGCCCCGATCAGCGTGCCGAGCGTCGCGGCCTCCTCGACGCGGCCGTCGGCGCGGATGATCAGCGGCGGCGGATGGCCCGCGCAGGTGATCCGCATGCGCACGTCGGCCCCGCTGCGCGACACCGACGCCAGCACCAGCGTCACGAAGCGGGCGTGGTCGTCGGAGAGCAGCGCGTTGTTGAGCAGGTGCAGCAGCCGCAGGTGGTCGTCGGCCATCGGCAGCAGCGCGTGCAGCGCGCTGCGGATCTTGCCGGTGAGCACGGCGGCCTCCAGGCCCTTGCCGCACACGTCCCCGAGCACGGCGAGGGTCTCGTCGGAGCCCTCCGCGCCGGGGTGGACGTCGTAGAAGTCGCCGCCGACCCGCTCGGAGTCCTGCGCGGGCCGGTAGCCACCGGCGAACTCGACCCCGGAGACGTGCTGCAGCGACGGCGGCAGCAGGTCGCGCATCAGGGTCTCGGTGATCGAGGCCTGCTGGGCGAACATGCGGGCCGCGGACATCGCGAGACCGGACCGGGCGGCGAACTCGCGGGCGGTCGCCTCCTCACCCTCGCTGAACGGCCCGGTGTCGGCGCGGCGCAGGAGCACGATGGCGCCGGCCGGGATGCCGTGCCCCGGCAGCGGGGTGACGACGATCGAGCCGACCTCGCCGAACCCGTCGGGCGTCACCCAGGCGGGGGCCACGGCGGGGTCGATCCAGCGCGACGGGACCGGTGGGAAGCCCTGCAGGGCCTCGGCCAGGCCGGGGACCTCGTCCGGGTCGATGCGCAGTGTCCGGTGCCGGACGGGGCCGTCGGTGACGGCGTCGACGACCTGGAACTGCCCGCGGGTGCCCGGGGTCATCACGAGCGCCCCATCGGCCAGTCTGCTCACGGCGAGCTGGGCGGTGACCTCCATGCAGCGACCCAGGTTCAGCGAGCCCAGGAGCGCGGCCGAGGCCTCGGACAGGAAAGCGGCGCGGGCCTGCTCCAGGTGCAGCTCGTCGCGGATGGACCGGACGTCGGTGACGTCGATCAGCCACCAGGTGACCGAGCCGTCCTCGTGCCGGACGGGCTGGGCCTCCAGCGCGCGGCCGTCGACGATGTCGGAGAACGCGGTGGGGACGCCGCGGTCGGCGCCACCCGCGGTGGCCAGCCACGGGGCGACCCGCGACAGCGGGTGCCCGGCACGGGCCCGGGGCAGCAGCACGCGTGCTGCCCCGTTGGCCTGCAGCACTGTGCCGTCGGCGCCGACGGTGAGCGCGGCGCACGGCGCATCGGCCCAGCGCCGGTCGACCACGGGCGACGCGTCCGGTAGCACGGTCGCGTCGCCGGTCGTCGGCTCCAGTTCGGTCACATCAGCTCCTGGCCCCTGGCGGGCCGGTCGTCGGCGCCCGGGAAGGCCGGGGCGCGGAACGCCCTACCGTACCGCGTACGCGACAGGCCCTCATCCCGGGCGCGCGGCGCGGGGGCGGCGATGCGTGCCCCTCACCGGTGCTCGCGGACCCGGCGCCAGCCGCCGAACCGGACGGGCAGACCGGGCGAGGCGAGGACGCTGTCCGGGGGGCCCGACGGCGGCGCCGCACCGGCCGCGGCGACCAGGTTCTCGTCGAGTTCGAGCAGCTCGGCGTGGTGGAGCGGCCAGCGCGGGTGGTCGTTGCGCCAGCGGACGGTGCCCAGCGGACGCCGGGTGTGCAGCGCCCAGCGTGCGGTGAGGAAGTGCTCGAGTTGCCCGGGTACGGCCAGCGGGGCGCCGGTGCGGACCCGGGTCCGTGCGGAGACACCGCGGGGCCCGGGGAAGCGGCGTGTGCAGGTGTAGGCGATCTCCTCGCCCTCGGCGACCCGCCCGGACACCGTCGACGGCGACCAGTCGTAGGGCAGCGCCGCGACACCCCGCGCGGCGAGCACGGGCAGCATCCGGTCGGCGTCGAGCGAACGGAACACCACGCCCCGGCGGCCCTCGTCGTCCACCGAGTACAGCCGGACGTTGGTCTCGGCGAAGCTGCCGAGCCAGGGCAGGCCGGGCAGCGGGCCGAAGCCCAGCCGCCGCATCCGGAAGTGGACGAGCCCGACCCAGGTGACGCCGTCGTGGGTGTCCGGACGGGTCCGGGGCGGCAGCAGCGGGGCCACCGCGGCGGGGTCGGCCCGCCAGTGCAGGAACACCACGTCGGCCCAGTACTGGTGCAGCAGCGGGTGCCGGACCGGGGCGGGCGGGTCCGGGGTGATCGGCTCGGGCGCGACGCCGGGCGGCACCGGTGCGGTGTCCCGGCCCGGTGCCGTGCGGCGGCCGGTCACGCCGGTGCGCCGCCGCGCTCGGTGCGGGCCCTCCACGCGTCGCGGCGCTCACCGGTGTCGCGGATGGCGTCGACCTCGGCGAGCATGCGGCGCTGCTCCTCGGTCCCGCCACCGTTCGCGACGAGCCGCTCGGTGTCGGCCAGGGAGCGGGCCGCGGCGATGTCGGCGGCGCCGGCGGGCAGCCGCTGGTCACGGTCGTCGCCACCCTCGGCGTCGACGACGTGCTTCTGCTCCGCGGCGTACGGGTTGTCCGACGGCAGCCGGCCGCTGAACCGCCCGTACGCGCCGAGGACCAGCATCACCAGGCCCACGAGCAGGCTGAACACGACGTTCGGCATCCGGAACGCCAGCAGGTTGTACGGCGTACCGATGAGCAGCACGTTGACCACACCGGACAGCAGGAACAGCGCGCCGACGGTCACACTGACCGTCGAAGCGAACCGGCCGCCCCGGACGGCGGCACCGACCAGCACCGCGCCGACGACCACCGACACGGTCGACAGCAGCAGGTTCGTGGACAGCCCCAGCACCGGCGACCCGGTGGTGGAGAAGAAGTCGAGGTTGTTCGTGAAGCCCAGCACCCCGAACACCAGGAGCATGATCCCGACGAGCAGGCTGCTGATCCGGTGCAACCCGTTCAGCCGGCGTGCGTCGGACCCGATCGATGACATGACGTCGTCCTCCGTTCGTCGAGCGAGGCACTCCGGGGATATCCGATCGCCTTCCCGGACAAACCGCGCTGACCTGGGAAGGTGTGCCGTGTCTCGAAACCCGGATCCGGGTTGCGGATCAGACCGGACCGGGGAGCGCGACGGGCCCGGGGCCCTCGCCGCGCAGCGGCCGTGCCGAACGCGGGTCCAGCGGGTCGACGGTGCCCGCGTCGCGCAGCGTCCCGTCGCCGGGCCGGCGCAGTGAGCGGACACCGGCGTCGGCGAGGGTCACCAGCGGCACCGCGAGCAGTGCCCCGGGCACCCCGCCGACGATCAGCCCGGCGCTGATCGGCAGCACCACCGCGAGCGGGTGCAGCCGTACCGATCGGCCCAGCAGCAGCGGCTGGAGGATGTAGCCCTCGACGTTCTGCACGATCACGAGCAGGCCGATCACGAGCAGCGCGTCCACCCAGCCCCCGGAGGCGAGCGCGACGAGCACCGCCACGATCCCGGTGACGACGGCGCCGATGGTCGGGACGAACGCGCCGAAGAAGATCAGCGTGGCCAACGGGACGACCAGCGGGACCCCGATCACCCACAGGCCGACCGCCGCGGTCACCGCGTCGACGGCGGCCACGACGACCGTCGCCCGGGTGTAGCCGACCAGCGACGCGAACGCCCGCCGGCCCGCGACGTCGGCCCTCCGCCGTACGTGCTGCGGGACCGCGCCGAGGACGAACCGCCAGATCCGCGCCCCGTCGTGGATCAGGAAGATCAGCACGAACAGCATCAGCAGGGTCTCGGCGGCCAGCTCGCCCGCGGTCCCCAGGGCGCCGATCACGTTGTTCGCCAGCGCGGCCTGGTTGCGCGCCAAGGTGTCGAGCAGCGACTGGAAGACGGCCGAGAGCTGGGTGTCGTCGAGCCGGAACGGCGGCCCGGCCAGCCGGTCCCGCAGCGCGACGACCGTCTCCCCGATGCTCGCCGACAGGCTCGGCAGCCCGTCGAGGAACGCCGCGACCGCCCACCACAGCACCCCGACCGCCACCGCCAGCCCGCCCGCGACGACGACACCCGTCGCCAGACCGCGGGGAACCAGCGGGACCCGGTTCACGATCCGGGCCACCGGCGCGAGCAGCGCGGCCAGGATCAGCGCGAGCACCACCGGCACGACCAGCACCGCGAGCTGCGCGATCAGCCACAGCACGACGGCGACGGCGGTCGCGACGAGGAGACCGCGCCAGGCCAGGCTCGACGCGATCACCAGACCCCGGGGGATCCGCGGTTCCTCGGTCACCGCGGCCTCCCCGGATCGGACGGTGTCGGACTGACGGTTGCGTGACGTCACGACGGTAGTCCGCCGGGGCCGTCCGGGCCCGTCACGGGCAGGGTGAGGACGAAGGTGGCGCCGTCGTCGTCGGACGGGCAGGTGAGGTCGCCACCGTGCGCGCGGGCCAGGCCGCGGGCGATCGCGAGGCCGAGCCCGGCGCCGCCGCTGTCCCGGTCGCGGGCGTCCTGGAGCCGGACGAGCCGGTCGAAGACGCGCTCGCGGTCGCCGTCGGCGATCGGGGTGCCGGTGTTGTGCACCGAGACCGACACGGTCCCGGCCGCCCGGTCGGTCCGGGTGACGACCTCGATCCGCCCGCCGTCGGGGGTGTGCCGGCGGGCGTTGTCCAGCAGGTTGGCGAGGATGCGCGACACCGCCTGCGGGTCGGCGCGCACCGCGGCGGGCTCCCCGTGGCCGTCGACGGTCAGGCCGGGCGCGAGCACCGCGGCCCGCCGGGTCTCGGCGCGCGCGATCCCGGCGACGTCGACCTCCCGTGCCGCCACCGCGGTGCCGCCGTCGATGCGGGCCAGGTCGAGCATGTCGGTGACCAGCCGCCCGGCCCGGCGCGTCTCGCCGAGCAGCAGCTCCAGGCGCCGGGTGCGGCGGGCGGGGTCGGCGTCGGGCCCGGACCGCTCCAGCGTCTCGGCGACGGCGGTGATCCCGGACAGCGGTGTCCGCAGCTCGTGCGCGGCGTCGGCGAGGAACACCCGGGTCCGCTCGGCCTCCTCCCGGGAGCGCCGCTCGGCGTCGGTGAGGGCGTCGAGCATGCCGTCCATCGCCGCCGCCGCGGTGCCGAGGTCGGTGTGCGGGCGATCGGGCCGGAGCCGCGCGTCGCGCTCGCCCGCGGTGATCCGCCCGGCGAGCGCGGTCATCCGGTCCAGCGGGCGCAGCGCCGTCCGCACGACGAACGACACCGCACCGAGCGCGACGAGCAGGGTCAGCAGCACCGATCCGGCCAGCACCGCGCGCAGACCGTTGCGGACCTGGGCGACGTCGGAGGCGTCGGCGACGAGCTCGACCGTCGCCCCGCCACCGGCGTCGAGGGTCACGGTGCGGCTGCCGGTGTCCGGCGGGACGGGTGGCCGTCCGGCCGGGACCGGGGCGGACGGCGGCCTGCTCGGGTCGTCGGTGCGGTCACCACCGGGGCCGCGGTCCGGCCGGCCGGCGGGCGGTGGGGTACCGGGCGCGTTCAGTCCGGGGTCGCCCATGACCTCCCCGTCGGCGGTGCTCACCTTGATCCGGATCTGCTGGCCGGACAGCCCGGTGACCAGCTCCTCCGGGGTGGCTCCCGCCGCGATCAGCTGCTGGGCCTGCACCACACGGTCCCGCAGCCGGGAGTCGAGATCGGACTCCAGGCGGGCCCCGAGCAGCACGTCGACGAGCACCACCACCAGGACCAGCAGCACCGCCACCACCCCGAGCACCGCCGCGGTGACCCGGCGGCGCAGCGACGGGGTGGCGGTGCGGGCCTGCGCGGCCGAGCTCACGACGGCCCGCGCAGCGAGTAGCCGAGGCCCCGCACGGTGTGCAGCAACCGCGGACCGTGTGCCTCCAGCTTGCGGCGCAGCGCCGACACGTGGACCTCGACGAGGTTGGGGTCGTAGGCGTCGTAGCCCCAGACCGAGCGCAGGATCTGCGCCTTGGACACGGTGCGTCCGCGCTGCTCGGCGAGGTAGGTGAGCAGCCGCAGCTCGGTCGCGGACAGCTCCAGCACCGTCCCCCCGCGGGAGGCGACGGCGGCGTCGGGGTCGAGGACGAGGTCGCCCACCTGCACCGCGGACGGCAGCCTGCCCCGGCGGCGCAGCACCGCCGCGACCCGGGCCACGAGCTCGTCGAGCGCGAAGGGCTTGAGGACGTAGTCGTCGGCGCCCGAGTCGAGCCCGCGGAGCCGGTCGGCCAGCGCGTCGCGCGCGGTGAGCATGACGATCCCGGCGTCCCCGTGCCCACGCACGACGTCGATCAGCTCGAACCCGTCGCGCCCGCCGGGGAGCATCACGTCCAGGACGACGAGGTCCGGCCGGAACGCGGCGAGCCGCTCCTCGAACGCGACGCCGTCGACGACGCCCTCGGTCACGTGCCCGGCGTCGGCCAGCGCGTCCACGACGGACTCACGGATGGCGTCGGAGTCCTCGAGCACCAGGACCCGGGTCGTGGGGCGGCGGCTGTCGTCGTCCTGGCGTGTGCTCACGGGACAAGGGTGCGCCGCGAGGCTGAGGGGGACCTGAAGGACCCGCCGGTTTCAGGTCCGTCTCAGGTACCGCGGGCACTGTCGTGGCAGACACCGAGACGACGGGCCGCCCGGCCCGCGGCGCGGAGAGGAAGAGATGACCCTGCTCGACGTGATCGTCCTGATCATCGTGGTGGCCGCCGCGATCGGCGGGTTCCGCCGCCTCGGCGGCGTGGCCCGGGCCGGGCGCCTGCTCGGCCTCGTGGTCGGTGCCGGCGTCGGCGCGGCCTGGGGCTCGAACCTGGCCCGCTACGGCGACACCCCCGACTCGGCCTGGTTGTGGGGCCTGGTCGGGGTGATCGCCGGTCTGCTGCTGGGCTCGCTGGTCGGCGGGTTCCTCGGCGGACTGGTCAGCCGGGTGCTCGCCCGCGGCAGGTTGTCCTTCCTGGACCGCATCGTCGGCGCCGTCACCGGTGCCGTGACCGCACTGCTGGTGATCTGGCTGGTCTCGTGGGTGGTCCCCGCGGTCGTGAGCGCCGAGGCGCTCGCCCCCGTGACGACGCTCGCGCAGTCCCTGGGCGGCAGCCGGATCGTCGACTCGGTGTCGGAGCTGCTGCCCGCGACGACGTCCGCCGCCCGCGACGTCGTCGACGCCGCGCGGCCTCCCGCCGGCTGATCCCACCCGACCCCCAGCGGTCCGCCGTCCGGCGGTCCGCGACCCGCCGCTGCCTTCTTCCGGGTACGGCACCGTCCGAGGAGAACCATGAACGACGAGAACCGCACCCCGCGCGACGACGACCGCCCCACCGACCGGCAGCCCCCGGTCCCCGCCGACGAGACCCCCACCGCCCACACCCCGAGACCGCACGTCCGGGACGGCGTGCACGGCGGGGGGACGGTGGCCGCCGCCTTCGACGCGGGTGACCCTCCGCGACGACGCCGGTTCGCCGCCCTGCGACGCCGGTCCGCGCTGCCCGCGGTCGCGGCCGGCGTGATCGGCCTGGTCGTCGGGGCCACCGCGAGCGGCCTGATCGTCGGGACCGCGTTCGCCGGGCCGGGCGACGGCCCCGCCCGCACAGCGGTGGCCGCCGACGGCCGCGGCCCCGGTGGACCCGGCGGGCCCGACGGCTCCGGTGGCCCCGGTGGTGAGACCGGTGGTCCGGGCCGCGGCCCCGACGGTGCCGGTCCCGGTGGCCCCGGTGCGTGCGGTCCGGCCGGTGGGCCGGGTCGGGACGGCGCGACTCCGCCCGCGCCGCCTGCCGGGGCCCCGACGCCGCCCGCTCCGGGCGCCGCCCCGGCCGCCCCGGGTGCGACGGCTCCGGGTGTCACGGCTCCGCGCCAGGGCGGCGCCGCTGCCCCGGCCGCTCCCGCGGCCCCTGCTGCTCCCGCGGCCCCGGGGTCGTCCGCCGCTCCCGCGGCGCCGGCCGCTCCCGCCGCTCCGTGAGCCCGTACGCGCGGCGACACCGACCGGTGTCGTCGCGCGTGGGGGAGGGGAGAAGGGAGTGCTCCTCGTCGGATCGCGTCGCGCATTCGCCCCCGACGCGCTGCAGGATCCGACGAGGAGCACTCGACGGACCAACGCGCCGGAACGGGCACGGATACCCCCCTGATGCGGTGACGACGCGGGCCCGGACACCACCATCGGTCGTCCCCGCAGGTCAGACGGGTCGTCGTCGTGTCTTCGTGACAAGAAATCGGTGAGTGGTCCGGCCCGTCGAGCGCCGATCCGGGGGAACACCCGCCGTGTGTGGTGGGGCTCCGGGAGCCGGAACGGCGGGACGGAGCCCCACCCACCCGGGACGGTGGGGGCCGGAGCGACGCGGCCGAGCCCCGCGCGGCCCGGGATCGCAGGGGTCGAGGCCGCTCCGGGTTCGCCCGCGGGAGGACCGTTCCGGCGATCGCCCAGGCCGTCCCCGGTGCTCCGCTGTGGACGTCCTGCTTCGCGACGGCGGAGGACGGGCCGGATCCGACGGTGGGCCGGAAGCGGGGCACCTGCACCGTCACCACGGGCCGTCGTGCGGGGCGGGGTTCCGGCCGACGGCCGGAACCGGACCACGGCGGTACCGGACGACCACCTGACGGCGCACCCCGACCGCACCCTGACGGCGCAGGTCACGGGCCGATTCGAGACCTGAACGGATGGTGGCCCGACCACCGAGAAGACCACGTGGACAACCCATCGCGAAGAGACCGTGGTCGGCGTCACACAGATCGGTGATCGCCGGTATCGCCCGGTGAGGGGGTGTCGGTAACCAGGAGTTCGCTTCCGCTCACCGCGGTGACCTGCGACGACGCCCGATGTTCGCCCGGGGACCCCCCCGGTTTGACGGCCCCGGACACCGTGCCGTAACTTTCTTCCTGTCAGCGAGTGAGCCGGACAGAACGGGCCCTGAGAGGCCCGGTCAACAGGCCCCGCGGACGGCGACCCCCCGGTGGTTCATCGAGTTTCTCGATGTGGTTACCTTTGTGGGTCAAGGCGATCCGTCTTCAGGATCCTGCTTCCTTGTTGGGGGTGGGTGAGTGTGGTGCGGGTGTCTTTTGAGAACTCAACAGTGTGTCGAGCTATTTTGATTCGGTTTGGCGTTTTGTGCCAAATTGTTTGTTTGGTTGCAGCATTCGATCCCGTCGGGTGTTGTGGCCAGTTGTTTGTTGCAAGTCAGGGTTTTGTTGGAGAGTTTGATCCTGGCTCAGGACGAACGCTGGCGGCGTGCTTAACACATGCAAGTCGAGCGGTAAGGCCCTTTCGGGGGTACACGAGCGGCGAACGGGTGAGTAACACGTGGGTGACCTGCCCTCCACTCTGGGATAAGCCCGGGAAACTGGGTCTAATACCGGATAGGACCACTGATCGCATGGTTGGTGGTGGAAAGTTTTTTCGGTGGGGGATGGGCCCGCGGCCTATCAGCTTGTTGGTGGGGTGATGGCCTACCAAGGCGGTGACGGGTAGCCGGCCTGAGAGGGCGACCGGCCACACTGGGACTGAGACACGGCCCAGACTCCTACGGGAGGCAGCAGTGGGGAATATTGCGCAATGGGCGGAAGCCTGACGCAGCGACGCCGCGTGGGGGATGACGGCCTTCGGGTTGTAAACCTCTTTCGCCAGGGACGAAGAGCGATTGACGGTACCTGGAGAAGAAGCACCGGCCAACTACGTGCCAGCAGCCGCGGTAACACGTAGGGTGCGAGCGTTGTCCGGAATTATTGGGCGTAAAGAGCTCGTAGGCGGTGTGTCGCGTCGGCCGTGAAAACTTGGGGCTTAACTCTGAGCGTGCGGTCGATACGGGCATCACTTGAGTTCGGCAGGGGAGACTGGAATTCCTGGTGTAGCGGTGAAATGCGCAGATATCAGGAGGAACACCGGTGGCGAAGGCGGGTCTCTGGGCCGATACTGACGCTGAGGAGCGAAAGCGTGGGGAGCGAACAGGATTAGATACCCTGGTAGTCCACGCCGTAAACGTTGGGCGCTAGGTGTGGGGACCATTCCACGGTTTCTGTGCCGCAGCTAACGCATTAAGCGCCCCGCCTGGGGAGTACGGCCGCAAGGCTAAAACTCAAAGGAATTGACGGGGGCCCGCACAAGCGGCGGAGCATGTGGATTAATTCGATGCAACGCGAAGAACCTTACCTGGGTTTGACATGCACCAGACATCCCTAGAGATAGGGCTTCCCTTGTGGTTGGTGTGCAGGTGGTGCATGGCTGTCGTCAGCTCGTGTCGTGAGATGTTGGGTTAAGTCCCGCAACGAGCGCAACCCTTGTTCCATGTTGCCAGCACGTAATGGTGGGGACTCATGGGAGACTGCCGGGGTCAACTCGGAGGAAGGTGGGGATGACGTCAAGTCATCATGCCCCTTATGTCCAGGGCTTCACACATGCTACAATGGCTCATACAGAGGGCTGCGAGACCGTGAGGTGGAGCGAATCCCTTAAAGTGAGTCTCAGTTCGGATCGGGGTCTGCAACTCGACCCCGTGAAGTTGGAGTCGCTAGTAATCGCAGATCAGCAACGCTGCGGTGAATACGTTCCCGGGCCTTGTACACACCGCCCGTCACGTCACGAAAGTTGGTAACACCCGAAGCCGGCGGCCCAACCCTTGTGGAGGGAGCTGTCGAAGGTGGGACTGGCGATTGGGACGAAGTCGTAACAAGGTAGCCGTACCGGAAGGTGCGGCTGGATCACCTCCTTTCTAAGGAGTCCCATCATGTGATGGGGCGCCACGATGCTCTGTGAGTTTTGCTCATGGTGAGTCTGTGGTTCCTTCATTGAATCGCATTTGCGGCCTCGTTCGTGGGTCGGGTGCGTTGGGTGGAACGCAGTACGTCGGACCGTTTGGCTTGGCACACTGTTGGGTCCTGAGAGGACACCTTGTGGTTCTTCGGAGCTGGGGTTGTTTTCTTTGGCCGCTCTGGTTGAGGGCTTCCTAACGCCTGCGTGTGTGGGTGGTGGTTGTTTCTTGGTTGGGTGTGGTTGTGGGTTGAGTGTTGCATAGTGGATGCGAGCATCTTGTTGTGGTCAAGTTGTTAAGAGCACATGGTGGATGCCTGGGCATCAGGAGCCGATGAAGGACGTGGGAGGCCGCGATAGGCCTCGGGGAGCTGTCAACCGAGCTGTGATCCGAGGGTGTCCGAATGGGGAAACCCAGCGCCCGTCATGGGGCGTTACCCGTACCTGAATTCATAGGGTGCGTGGAGGGAACGTGGGGAAGTGAAACATCTCAGTACCCACAGGAAGAGAAAACAATAGTGATTCCGTGAGTAGTGGCGAGCGAAAGCGGAAGAGGCTAAACCGTGTCCGTGTCAAGCCGGCAGGCGTTGCGGGTGCGGGTTGTGAGACGTGTCGTTCATCTTCTGCCGAGGGTGGGACAGCAAGTGCCTGTGTTAGCGGAACGACTCTGGGATGGTCGGCCGTAGTGGGTGATAGCCCCGTACGCGAAAACACTGGGTTCTGTTGTGGGCGTGTTCTCGAGTAGCAGCGAGCCCGTGAAATTTGCTGTGAATCTGGCGGGACCACCCGTCAAGCCTAAATACTACCTGATGACCGATAGCGGACAAGTACCGTGAGGGAAAGGTGAAAAGTACCCCGGGAGGGGAGTGAAATAGTACCTGAAACCGTGTGCTTACAAGCCGTCAGGGCCTTTCGGGTGATGGCGTGCCTTTTGAAGAATGAGCCTGCGAGTTATGCTTCGTGGCGAGGTTAACCTGTGTGGGGTAGCCGTAGCGAAAGCGAGTCCGAATAGGGCGCCATAGTCGCGGGGTGTAGACCCGAAGCGGAGTGATCTACCCATGGCCAGGGTGAAGCGTCGGTAAGACGTCGTGGAGGCCCGAACCCACCAGGGTTGAAAACCTGGGGGATGAGCTGTGGGTAGGGGTGAAAGGCCAATCAAACTTCGTGATAGCTGGTTCTCCCCGAAATGCATTTAGGTGCAGCGTCGTGTGTTTCTCACCGGAGGTAGAGCACTGGATGGCCTAGGGGGCCGACAAGCTTACCGAAGTCAGCCAAACTCCGAATGCCGGTGAGTGAGAGCGCGGCAGTGAGACTGCGGGGGATAAGCTTCGTGGTCGAGAGGGAAACAGCCCAGATCACCGGCTAAGGCCCCTAAGCGTGCGCTAAGTGGGAAAGGATGTGGGATCGCCCGGACAACCAGGAGGTTGGCTTAGAAGCAGCCACCCTTGAAAGAGTGCGTAATAGCTCACTGGTCAAGTGGTCCTGCGCCGACAATGTAGCGGGGCTCAAGCGCACCGCCGAAGCCGTGGCAATGACACTTAGGTGTTGTTGGGTAGGGGAGCGTCCTGCATCTGGTGAAGCCCGGGAGTGATTTACGGGTGGAGGGTGTGGGAGTGAGAATGCAGGCATGAGTAGCGAATGCAGAGTGAGAATCTCTGCCGCCGGATGACCAAGGGTTCCTGGGCCAGGTTGTTCCGCCCAGGGTGAGCCGGGACCTAAGGCGAGGCCGTCAGGCGTAGTCGATGGACAACGGGTTGATATTCCCGTGCTCGTGATAGTGCGTCCATGCCGAGGCTGGTGATGCTAACCATCCGAACCCACCTTCGTTCCTTCGGGAGTGTTGTTTGTGGGGGAGCGTGGGATCCGATCTGGTAGTAGGCAAGTGATGGGGTGACGCAGGAGGGTAGCTCCGCCACGCGGTGGTTGTCGTGGTGTAAGCCTGTAGCCCGAGTCCTAGGTAAATCCGGGGCTCATTTAAGGGTGAGAGGTGATGCGTAGCCGATTGAGGCGAAGAGGGTGATCCCATGCTGTCGAGAAAAGCCTCTAGCGAGTGCTGTTGCGGCCCGTACCCCAAACCGACACAGGTGGTCAGGTAGAGAATACCGAGGCGATCGAGCGAACTGTGGTTAAGGAATTCGGCAAAATACCTCCGTAACTTCGGGAGAAGGAGGGCCGGTTGTCTTGAGGCTCCTTGCGGGCTAGGGACGGCCGGTCGCAGAGACCAGGCCCAAGCGACTGTTTACTAAAAACACAGGTCCGTGCGAAGTCGCAAGACGATGTATACGGACTGACGCCTGCCCGGTGCTGGAACGTTAAGAGGACCTGTTAGCTCTTCGGGGCGAAGCGGAGAATTTAAGCGCCAGTAAACGGCGGTGGTAACTATAACCATCCTAAGGTAGCGAAATTCCTTGTCGGGTAAGTTCCGACCTGCACGAATGGCGTAACGACTTGGGCGCTGTCTCGACCACAGACTCGGCGAAATTGCACTACGAGTAAAGATGCTCGTTACGCGCGGCAGGACGGAAAGACCCCGGACCTTTACTATAGCTTGGTATTGGTGCTCGGTTCGGCTTGTGTAGGATAGGTGGGAGACTGTGAAATCGCCACGCCAGTGGTGGTGGAGTCGTTGTTGAAATACCACTCTGGTCGAATTGGGTGTCTTAACCTCGGGCCATGATCTGGTTCAGGGACAGTGCCTGGTGGGTAGTTTAACTGGGGCGGTTGCCTCCCAAAGAGTAACGGAGGCGCCCAAAGGTTCCCTCAGCCTGGTTGGCAATCAGGTGTTGAGTGTAAGTGCACAAGGGAGCTTGACTGTGAGACTGACGGGTCGAGCAGGGACGAAAGTCGGGACTAGTGATCCGGCACCACCTTGTGGAAGGGGTGTCGCTCAACGGATAAAAGGTACCCCGGGGATAACAGGCTGATCTTGCCCAAGAGTCCATATCGACGGCATGGTTTGGCACCTCGATGTCGGCTCGTCGCATCCTGGGGCTGGAGTAGGTCCCAAGGGTTGGGCTGTTCGCCCATTAAAGCGGTACGCGAGCTGGGTTTAGAACGTCGTGAGACAGTTCGGTCCCTATCCGCCGCGCGCGTTGGAGACTTGAGGAAGGCTGTCCCTAGTACGAGAGGACCGGGACGGACGAACCTCTGGTGTGCCAGTTGTCCCGCCAGGGGCACGGCTGGTTGGCTATGTTCGGGAGGGATAACCGCTGAAGGCATCTAAGCGGGAAGCCTGTTCCAAGATGAGGTCTCCCACCACCTTCGAGTGGGTAAGGCTCTCAGTAGATGACTGGGTTGATAGGCCGGAGATGGAAGCCCTGTGAGGGGTGGAGTTGACCGGTACTAATAGGCCGAGGGCTTGCCACAACGAGTTGTTCGCATCCACTGTGTGACCCTGAGTCCACAACCATCCACACCTTTTCCTGGGTGTGCCCGGAAACGGTGTGGAGTTGGTGTGTGTGCTCGACCCCTGTCCCGGTTTCGGGGTGGGGTGATAGTTGGATAGTGTTGTCGGTGGTCATTGCGGTAGGGAAACGCCCGGTCCCATTCCGAACCCGGTAGCTAAGCCTTCCAGCGCCGATGGTACTGCACTCGCCAGGGTGTGGGAGAGTAGGTCGTCGCCGACATTCAACTTTCATGGGAGATGCCCCGGACTTTCGAGTCCGGGGCATTTCTCGTTTCCGGACCGTTTCTGGGTCCGATGCGTGCTACCCGGCCCGGCCCGGGTGGGGTGTCGGTGTGTCCGTTCCCGAGCGCTGGTGTGGGTCGTGCGGGGTCGCTGGTCGGGGGCGTGCCGCTCCCCCGGCGGAGTCGGGGGCCGCATCCGGTCCGGTCCTGCCGGTCGGCCGCACCTCGCACCCCTTTCTGCGACTTCGCACCCTCTGCAGGGGCTGCGAGGTCGCCGAAACATGTGCGACGTGGGATGCGGGGAGCGCGGCCGGCGGGAACACCGGCCCCGCGGGCGTCAGAGATCGGCGCCCACGGCGTTGTCGACGCACGAGAAGCCGTCGGCGCGCAACAGCGCCGCGAGCTCACGGTGGACCCGGGCCGGCCAGAGCAGACCGCCGTAGACGAAACCGGTGTAGGCCTGCACCAGTGCCGCGCCGGAACGGATCCGGCGGTAGGCCTCCTCGGCGTCGGCGATCCCGCCGACGGAGACGACGACCTGGTCGTCGTCGAGGCGGGTCCGCAGCTGCCGCACGACGGCACGGGCCCGCTCGGTCAGCGGACGGCCGGACAGCCCACCCGCACCGGTGGCGGCGACGACGTCGGGGGCAGTGCGCAGACCGTCGCGGGCGACGGTCGTGTTCGTGGCGACGACCCCGTCGAGCCGCATCCGGCGGGCCAGGTCGGCGACGGCGTCGAGATCCTCCGGCGCGAGGTCGACCGTGATCTTCACCAGGAGCGGGACACGACGGTCCCGGGACACCCGGTCCAGTTCCTCGCGGACCGCGACGAGCAGCGGCTCCAGCACGTCGACCTGCTGCAGGTCCCGCAGACCGGGAGTGTTCGGGGAGCTGACGTTGACCACGACGTAGTCGGCGTAGGCGCCCAGCGCGGCGGCGCTCGCACGGTAGTCCGACGCGGCGTCCTCGGCGGGTACCGCCTTGCTCTTGCCGATGTTGACCCCGAGCACCGGCATCCCCGGCCCGGAGCGGGCCCGGAGCGCGGCGAGGCGGGGCCCGACGGTCCCGGCACCGGAGTTGTTGAAGCCCATCCGGTTGACCAGCGCGGCGTCGTCGACGAGCCGGAACAGGCGGGGGCGAGGGTTGCCGGGCTGCGCCCGTCCGGTCACCGTGCCGATCTCGACCGCGCCGAACCCGAGCCTGCCGAGCGCGAGCACACCCTCGGCGTCCTTGTCGAAACCGGCGGCGAGACCGAGTGGGCCCGCGAACTCCAGACCCAGCGCCCGGGTGCGCAGCACGGGGTCCGACGGGGCGAACCGCTCCGCCACCCGCTCACCCACGACGGGTGCGGTCCCGAGCGCGCGGACCACACCGAACCCCATCCGGTGCGCGGGTTCGGACGGGACGTGCCGGAGCACGTGGCGCATGAGGGCGTCGTACATGCCCCCATCCTCACACCGGCCTAGGAGGTGCGGCGGGACAGCCCCAGCTGGTCGAGCATGCGGCGGTCGCGCTTCGTCGGGCGGCCGGCGCCGCGGTCGCGGTGGGCGAACAACGGCTGCCCCGCGGTGCTCGGCTCCGGCGGGGTGTGGTCGATGTAGCACTCCTGCGCGATCGGGGCACCGACCCGCTTCTCGATCACCCGGGTGACCTCGACGATCCGGTTCCGGTCGTACACCCGCGCCCGCACCCGGTCGCCGACCTGCACCGTCGCCGCCGGCTTCGCGGGCCGGTCGTTGATCCGCACGTGCCCGCCCCGGCACGCCGTCGCGGCGTCGGCACGGGTCTTGGCCAGGCGCACCGACCACAGCCACCGGTCCACGCGGGTCCCCTCCATCGGACCATCGTGCCATCCGGGACGGCGGTCCGGGCCTCAGTAGTGCACGACGCCCGGTGTTCCCCCGCCCGCGGCGACGGCGTCGCCGGTGATCGCGACCGAACGGGGCGAGCACAGGAACGTGATGACGTCGGCGACCTCCGCGGCGGTCGTGATGCGGCCGATCGTCGTCGTCGCGTCCAGCTCCGCGCGGGCCTCACCCCCGGTGATCCCGGCCGACTCCGCCCGCGCGGCGACGGCGTCGGGCGTCCGCTCGGTCTCGGTGGCACCGGGGTGCACGACCGTCACGTTGATGCCGTGCGGACCCAGCTCCTGGGCGAGCGCCGCCGTCATCGAGGCCACCGCGACGTTGCGCACCGACCCCACCAGCGACGTCGACTTCCGTGCGTTCAGGCCGCTGACGTTCACGATCCGCCCCCACCCCTGCGCCCGCATCAGCGGCGCGACCGCCCGCGCGCACCGCAGGTAGCCGAGGAGCTTCGTCTCCAGCTCGACCCGCACCGCGTCGTCGGTGATCGAGGCCAGGTCGGTCGGCGGGCCCGCGCTCGCCGGCCGCGCGGCGGCGTTCACCAGCACGTCCACCCCACCGAACCGGTCGGCGACGGCGGCGACACCCCGGCGGACCGCGTCGTCGTCGGTGGTGTCGACGGCGACGGCCAGCACCTCCGGCGCGCCCTCGGCGCGCAGTCCGGCCGCCGCGGCCTCCAGGGCGCCGGCGTTGCGCGCGAACAACGCCACCCGGGCGCCCTCGGCGGCGAGCGCCCTGGCCGTCGCCAACCCGATGCCGCGGCTCCCACCGGTGACGATCGCCCGGCGCCCGTTCAGTTGCAGATCCATGGTTCCCACCGTGCCGCAACCCTGCCGGGACCGCAGGCGTCTACGGTGTGCGCGTGGCTGAGCCGATCGACTCCGTGCTGGTGGTCTTCAACCCGGGCAGTACGGGGGACGCCGACGTGCTCGCCGAACAGCTGCGCGACGAGCTCGGCGCCGCCCGCCCCGAGCTGGCCGTGCGGCTGGTGCCCACCGAGTACGCCGGGCACGCCCGCGTCATCGCCCGCGAGGCCGCGTCCGCAGGCGGGCGCCCGCTCATCGTGTCGGCGTCCGGCGACGGCGGCTACAACGAGGTCGTCAACGGGATCATGGACGTCCCCGGCACGGACGCCTCGGCCGCCGTCCTCGCCGCCGGGAACGCCAACGACCACGACCGCGTCACCGCACGCCGTCCGCTGGCCGAGGCGATCCTCGACGGCCGCCCCGAGCCGATGGACCTGCTCGAGATGCACCGCGACGACGACCCGCCGCACTACGCGCACTCCTACATCGGGTTCGGGCTGACCCCCGTCGTCGCGCTGCAGATCGAGAAGGGCGGCAAGGGCAGCATCCGCGAGGTGATCACCACGGTGCGGGCGTTCTGGGCGTTCACCCCGTTCGAGGTGGAGTTCTCCCGCGGCGACCGGCGCCGGATCGACAACCTGGTCTTCGCCAACATCGGCGAGATGGCCAAGGTCGCCGAGCTGTCGGCCACGAGCCGTCCCGACGACGGCCGGTTCGAGGTCGTGCTGCTGGAGCACCGTCCGAAGTGGAAGCAGCTGTGGGTGGCGGCCCGGGCGGCGTTCTCTGGGCTCGGCCGCCAGCCCGCGACCTCGGACTTCCGGTTCACCGCGTGCGGGCCGATGCCGGTGCAGATCGACGGCGAGGTCGACGAGGTCGCCGGCGGCACCGCGATCCGCGTCCGCTGCGCGGCCGGGGCACTCAACGTCGTGCGCTGACCCCCGCCGTGCTCACGGGGCGAGCGTGAATTCCACCGCGCCGAGGTCGTCGCCGAAGCTCGCCCGCACCCGGGCGCCGCGGTGCACGGGCATCGGGACGGTCGTCGTCCCGGTGGTGACGACCGCGCCCGCCTCGAGCCGCAGGCCGTAGCCGGGCAGGACGTCGGCGAGCCACGCCAGCGCGGTCCACGGGTCCCCGAGGACGGCCGCGCCGGACCCGGCCGCCTGCTCCTCGTCGACCTGCAGGGTGGTCGGGGTCGCGGCGAGGTCGAGGTCGAGGGCGCCGGGGAGCTCCGGTCCCAGCACGAACCGGCCGGCGCACGCGGCGTCGGCCATCAGCGACGGCGCCCCCGCGGCGACGAAGTCGGTGAACCGCGACTCGGGCAGCTCCACCGCCCCGTGCACGGCCGCGACCGCGGCGCGGAGCTCCTCGCGGGTCGCGTCGGCACCCACCGGGGCACCCATCACGAACGCGAACTCCGCCTCGGCGACGGCCATGTGCAGGTCGTCGGAGGGCACCACGTCGCCGGGGGAGTGCCGGAACCGCTCGAACAGCGCCCCCGGCAGCGGGGCGTCCACCCCGATGTGGGCCTGCCCGGCGGGCGCGGTCGCCGCGAGCTTCCAGCCGTAGGACGGCCCGGCCCGCTCCGACAACCTGCCCTGCGCGGTGAACCCCTCGGCCAGGCTGCGCGGACGCAGCAGCTCCGGCAGCGCGGCGATCCGCTCGCCGGTGGTCCAGGCCTGCCACAACGCGCCGGCGGTGCCGTCGGCCCGCACGAGGTCGACGGCGGTCGGGTCCATGCCCGCGGAGCTGTTCTCGGCACTCATCGGGGCGGCATCCTGCCAGGGCCGCGGGTCAGCCGTCGTCGCCGGTCCGGGCGCGCAGCACCTCGGCGACGCGGCGGACCCGGTCGTCGGCGAGCGCGTCCTCCAGCGACACCGGCAGCGGGATTCGCCAGTTCGGGTACTCGTCGACGGTGCCGGGCAGGTTCGGCTGCCGCGTCTCGCCCAGTACGTCGTAGAGGGACGCCAGGACCAGCCGCGACGGCGCCGACGCCAGCAGCGCGTGCAACGCGACGACGATCGTGTCCTCGTCGGTCTCGTCCGGGGAGTCGAGCAGCCCCTCCGAGGTCAGCAACGCCAGCAGCTCGTCCCGTTCGGCTCCGGCCTTCGCCTCCTCGGTCGTCGGGTCGTCGAGGAGCCCCAGCTCGGCGCGCACCCGCACCTGCTCACCGGCCAGGAACCCGGGCGCGGTCGGCAGGTCGTGGGTGGAGATCGTCGCGACCGACCGCTCGGGCCAGCGACGCGGCGGGCGCAGCGGGCCGTCGTCCCCGCCGGTCACCGGGTCGGGGTCGCGGGAGAACCACAGCACCGTCGAGCCCAGCAGGTTCCGCTCGGCCATGTCCTCGCGGATCCGCGGGATCACCGTGCCCAGGTCCTCGCCGACGACCAGCGCGCCCGCGCGGTGGGCCTCCAGCAGCAGTACCGCGAGCATCGCGTCGGCGTCGTAGTGGACGTAGGTGCCGCGGTCGGCCGTCTGCCCCGACGGCACCCACCACAGCCGCCACAGCCCCATGACGTGGTCGATCCGCAGGCCGTCGGCGTGCGCGAGCAGTGCGCGGGTCATGTCGCCGAACGCGGCGTAACCGGTGTCGGCGAGGCGGTCCGGGCGCCACGGCGGCAGGCCCCACGTCTGGCCGCGCTGGTTGAACGCGTCCGGCGGTGCACCGACCGTCGCGCCGAGCGCGAGCACGTCCTGCAGCATCCACGCGTCGGCGCCCTCGGGGTCGCAGCCCACGGCGAGGTCGTGGATGACACCGACCGGCATCCCCGCGTCCTTCGCCGCGGCCCGGACCCCGGCCAGCTGCGCCTCGGCCTGGCGCTGCACCCAGGCGTGGAACGCGACGCGCGGCGCCAGTTCGGCACGGGCGGCGGCGACGCCGGGGGCGTCGGGACGACGCAGGTCGTCCGGCCACAGCGACCAGCGGCCGCCGAAGCGCTCGGCCAGCGCGCAGTAGGTCGCGAAGTCGCGCAGGTCGGCATCCGGGGCGCCGTCGGGGTACCCGGCGCTGCGCCACAGCGCCTCCAGCGCGGACCGCTTCGCCGCCCAGACCCGGTCGTGCGCGATCCGGTCGCCGGTCGTCTCCGGGCGCAGGGCGTCGACCTCGGCGCGGGTGGCCGCGTCGGCGGCGGCGTAGGCCGGGAGGTCGGTGACCCGCAGGCTCAGCGGGGTGGCGTAGCGGCGCGACGACGGTGTGTACGGCGACGGCTGCACCGGCGGCACCGGGGTGATCGCGTGCAGCGGGTTGAGCAGCACCGCGCCCGCGCCGTGTCCGCCGCGGATCAGCGTGGTCAGGTCGCCCAGGTCGCCGATGCCCCACGAGTCGCGCGAGTGCAGGGCGTAGAGCTGCAGCATCCAGCCCCACGTCCGGGGCGGGTCGGGCAGCCTGGGCGGCGCGACGACGACGTGGGCACGCCCGGCCGTCGTCTCGCACGCGTAGCGGCCCGGCTCCAGCCCGGCGGGGAGTTCGCCGTCGATGTCGCGGGCCCATCCCTCGTCGCCACGCGCACCGTCGACGGCGGTGAGGCGACCACGGCCCGGCACGGTGCGGGAACGGTCGCTGCGCAGTCCGATCGTCGGCGGCAGCGCCCCGGCGCCGGCGCGCTCGCGGGCCCCGGCGAGCGCCACCCGTTGCGCCTCGGGGGAGGCGACGTCGACCTCCAGCAACCCGAGGACGGTGCGGACCACCTCCGCGTCGATCGGCTGCTCGGTCCTGCTGCCGTCGAGGTACGAGGTCGCGACGCCGTACGCGTCGGCGATCTCGGCGAGCTCGGGGGTCACCGGGTCGCTGGTCATGGGTCGATCCTGGCGGATGAGCGGCGGCCCGGCCCGGCCGCCCGGGGTGATACGGGCAACCGCCGCGACCGACACGCGGGACGCCTCCGATCACCCCCGGTCAGGGGGGCCGCGGTGCTACGGTGCGTCGCCGGATGCGCCGACCGGGTCACCGTGGCCGGCCGGGCGGCGGGGCCCGGCGACGGGTACCTCCTCCCGGGCCGCACCCTGTCGTGGACGACGGTTCGCGCAGCTCCGGCAGGAGGACTTCCAGATGTCGACGTGGGCCCTGCTCGGGCTGGTTGTGGTGGTGGTGCTGGTGGCCGTCGGGATCGCCGGGTTCCTGCGGTGGGGGCGGGGCCGGGAGGACGACGTCGCGTCGTCCGAAGGGGACCGTCCGCGCACCGTCGCCGATCTCGTCGACCGCCGCGCCCGCGGCCTCGACGACGGGCCCGGCAGGCCCGCGCCCGACCCGTCCGTGCCCGCGGCGCCTCCGGCGCCTCCGGTCGACGATGCCCCGGAGCCCGTGGTCGACGAGGAGCCGGCCGCGGACCGTGAGACCGCCGGGTCCGCCGCCGCGGCGGACGACGGTCCCGACGACACCGTCGCCGCGACCACGCCCGTCGCCGCGGTCCGTCCGCAGCAGGAGCGCACGCGGCCCCCCGACGCGGAGGACACCGCCCCGGACGTCGGGCCGTCGTCGTCGGCGCCCGACATCACCGAGGCGGTCGGCACGGCCGATCCCACCGACGAGCTGCCGACGGTCCCGCGGGTGACGCCCGACGTGAGCGCGGGCCCGGTCGGCCCGCCCTGGTCGCGCGGGTTCAAGGACGGCAAACCGCTCGAGCCCGTCGAGGTGGCACCGGCCCGGCGGACCCCGGCCCCGACGCCCTTCGTGCGACGACGGCCGGTCGCGGACCCCGCTGCCCGTACCGCCGACGAGGCGACCGCGGCCACCGGCACCGGCCCGGACAGCTCGGCGCCCGACATCAGCACGCCCACCTCCGGGGCCGCGGTCGTGGGCGACGCGTCGACGACCGCGTCCGAGGCGCCCGCCGACGCGTCGACCGGCGTCACCGCGCCGACCGGCGTCACCGGGGACGTCGCGCCCGTCGGGGACACTGCCTCCTCCGGGGACACCGCCTCCGCCGGGGAGGAGGCCGACGAGTCGGTCGACGAGGCCCTGCCCGCCGCCACGACCCCGTCCCGCGCGCCCTTCGACCCGGACCTGGTCCGGCGGGTCACGGCGCTGCCGTCGGAGCGCACGTCGGTCCGCGCCCCGGCCGACCCGGACACCGAGCGGGAGTTCCGCGAGGCCCGGGACCGCATCTCGACCCCGCACACCTGGGCGGGCCGCGTCCCCGAGCAGGCCGGCGCACCCGAGACGGCCCGCGACACCCCGCCGGTGAGCCGGATCCCGTCGATCGGGCTCGCCGCCTCCGGCGCCCGTGCCACGCGCGAGAGCACCGACAGCCCCGAGCCGCCGCCGCGGCCCGCCCCGCGGGTCCTGCGGTCGGCGCGTCCCGGGAGCGGACCACGGCACCTCGCCCCGTCGCTGCGCGGGACGTCCGCGACCGACAGCGGCCCCGACGAGGACACCGCTCCTGTCGAGGGCACCGTCGTGTCCGGCGAGACCGGGGACGCCGGTTCCGAGCCGGGCTCCGGCGGCACGGTGACCACCGACCGCGCGGCCGGAGCGGTCGACGCCGTCGGCGTCCGTGGTCCGGCGGGGGATACCGACGCCTCCGTGCCGGGCACCGGCGAGCGCGAGACCCCGACCGGGGATGCGCCCGGAGCCGAGACGACCGACGACGCCACGACGGACGACGCCACGACGGACGACGCCGCGACCGCCGCCCCCGAAGCGACGGACCCGGCCCCGCCCCACCAGGCCCCGGACGAGCAGGCCCCGCGGGACCAGGCCCTGCAGGAGCAGGACCTGCAGGAGCAGGACCCGCAGGAGCAGGACCCGCAGGAGCAGGACCCGCAGGCCGATGCCCCGACCCCGGACCCCACCACCCCGGAGCGGTCCACCACCGCGCCGGAGGCCGAGGAGACACCCGTGCACGCCGGCCCGACCGCCGCCACCCGCCCCGACCGCGCCGAGGACGTCTCCCTGTCCGTGCTCAGGACCGGGCCCGTGCCGTCGGCGGTCGTGCCGGACACGGCACCACAGGACATCGAGGTCCGCGTCGTCGACGCCACCGACGCCCCGCTGCCCGGCGCCGAGGTCGCGCTGCGCGACCGCTCCGGCGGGCCGATCGGCTCCGCCACCACCGACGCCGACGGTACGGCGCACGTCACGGCGCCGGGCGCCGGGGCGTTCGTCGTCGTCGCCCGCGCCGACGGACACCTGCCCGGCGTCGCGACCTGCACCGTCGGCGACGACGACGCCGGCACCACCCTGCGCCTGGCCGCTGCCGCCGCCGTCCACGGCTCGGCGCCCGCGGGCACCGGCGTCGTGCTCTCCCAGGACGGCGAACCGGTCGCCTCGACGACCGCCGCGGCGGACGGGACCTACCGCCTGGCCGACCTCGACCCCGGCCGCTACCTGCTCGCCGCGGGCGACGGCCCGGGCGTGGAGGTCGACCTCGTCCCCGGTGGCGACGAGCGGCGGGACCTGGCGGGCTCGTGACCGGCACCACGGAGGTCCACGGCCGGCTCCCCGGCGTCGGCGGTGTCGAGCTGTTCTGGCAGGGCCGCCTCCCCGAGGGCGACCCGAGTGGCGTCCTGCTGGTCAGCCACGGCATCGGTGAGCACTCCGGCCGCTACGACGCCGTCGTCGACACGCTGGTCCCGGACGGCTGGGCCGTGTACGGCCTCGACCACCGCGGCCACGGCCGCTCCGGCGGCACCCGGGTGCACGTCCGCCGCTACGACGACCTGCTCACCGACTTCGAGACGTTCCGCCGCGAGACCATCGCCCGCCACCCCGGCGTCCCGGTGTTCCTGCTCGGGCACAGCCTCGGCGGCCAGATCGCGCTCGCCTACGCGCTGCGCCACCAGAACCGCCTCGACGGGCTCGTCCTGTCCGCGCCCGCACTGGCCTCCGACGCCGTCCCGGCCGCGCTCGTGCCGCTGCTGTCGGTCGTCGCGAAGGTCCTGCCCACGGTCCGCCCGGTCGGGATCGACACCTCCGCGATCAGCTCGGACCCGGCCGTCGTCGCCGACTACGACGCCGACCCGCTCGTGCACCACGGCCGCCCCACCCTGGCTCTCGGCGCGGAGATCTACCGGCAGATGGCCGAGCTGCCCGTCCGGGCCGCCGAGCTGCGGATCCCGCTGCTCGTGCAGCACGGGACCGCGGACCGGCTGACCGACCCGGCGGGCACCCGGCTGCTCGACGAGCGCTCCGGGTCGGCCGACACCACCGTGCTCTGGTACGACGGTTTCTGGCACGAGATCTACCACGAACCGGGCCGGGCGACCCCGCTCGCGGACCTGCGGGACTGGCTCGACCGGCACCGCGACGCGGCCGGTCAGGCGACCTGACCCGACCGATCCCCGCCTCACCGCGCCGGACCCGCCCCGGTGGTGCGATCCTGGGGCCGGTACGGCGGAACGGGGTGGCGCGCACGGTGGAGCGGTTCGACCGGCGGACGGAGGACGAGTACGTCCCCGTCCGCGACCTGCTGGCGACGATCGACTGGTCGGCGACCCCGCTCGGCGCGCGCGACACCTGGGACCGCGAGCTCGAGGACACCATCCGGTTCATGCTGGAGAGCCGCCAGCCGCTCGTCGCGTGGTGGGGGCCCGAACTCGTCCTGTTCTACAACGACGAGTTCGCCGAGCACTCCGGCCTGCGCCATCCCCGGTCCTTCGGCAAGCCCCTGGGGGAGGGCTGGCCGGAGATCACCGCGCATCTCGGGAGCCACCTCCACGAGCTGCTCTCCGGGGACCGCGAGGGCATCTACCGCAGCGACGACCGGATCGTGCTGCGGCGCTGGGACACCCCGGAGGTCACGTGGTGGACCTACTCCGCCACCCCGGTCCGCGGTCCCGACGGCGGCGTCCTCGGCCTGATCGTCTTCACGGCCGAGACCACCCCGCAGGTCGTCGGGGGCCGGCGGATGGCGCTCCTGGCCGCGCTCGGCGAGGTGGCCCGGGACGCACCGACGCTGGACATCGCCGTCGAACGGCTCACCACGGTCCTGACCGACCTGCCCGACGACGTCGGCTGCGCCGTGGTGACGACGGTCGGTGCCGACCCCGGCCCGCTGGCCACCGTCCGCATCGACGCGCCGCCCGCGGGCTGGCTCCCCGACGACCTCGACCCCGACCACGTCACCGACGTCGAGTTCCTCGCCGTCGACCCGGTCGCGGTCCACGGCGACGACGGCGTCCCGGTCACCGACGTCGTCCGGGCGACGGTGCACACCCCCGACGGGTCGGCCGGCATCGCCGTCGTCATCGGGGCGCCGCCGTTGCTCCCGCTCGACGAGGACCACCGCTCGTTCCTGCGGCTGGTCGCGGGCACCGTCGGCGGCGTGCTGACCGCCGCGCTCGCCCGCGACCGCGAGCGCGACCGGCGCGACGACGCCGGGCTGATCGAGCAGGCCCGTGCCGAGTACTACGCCGGCCTCGGCGACGAGTTCCGCGACCCGCTGACCCTCGTCCTCGGACCGCTGGAGCGGCTGCGCGACCACGACGACGCCGCCGTCCGCACCCAGGTGGAGCTCGCGCAGCGCAACGCGCAGCGGATGCTCAAGCTCGTCGACGGGCTGGTGGACGTCTCCGCCCTGCAGACCGGCAAGCACGACGGCCTGTTCGCCCCGACCGAGATCGGGAAGACCACCGCGGCGCTCGTCGACGCGTTCGCGCCCGTCGTCGAGCGGGCCGGGCTGGAGCTGGCGGTGTCCTGCCCGCCGCAGGTCCGGCCGGTCTGGGTGGACCGCGACGCCTGGGAGAAGGTCGTCCTCAACCTGCTCAGCAACGCGGTCAAGTACACCCGCCAGGGCACGATCACCGTCGACCTCGCCCAGGACGGCGAACAGGTCGTCCTGCGGGTCTCCGACACCGGCGCCGGCATCGTCGACGGCGAGCTCGACGCGGTGTTCGACCGCTTCCACCGTCCCACCCGGCGGCACGGCCGCAGCGGCGACGGCAGCGGCCTCGGCCTGCCGCTGATCCGCCAGCTGGTCCGTCTGCACGGCGGCACCATCGGGGTGACCAGCGAGCCCGGCGCGGGCAGCACCTTCACCGTGCGGCTGCCGCTGGGCTTCGCCCACCTGCCCCCCGAACGCCTCGTCCGGGCCCAGGTCGGGTCCCGCGCCGCCCCGCAGCTCGCCGCGCCCTACGTGGCGGAGGCGCTGCGCTGGCTGCCCGACGCCCCCGAGCCCGCGGGCGCCGCACCGGTCCTCGCCCGCGGCCGCTCGGTGGACGGGTCCGTCGTCGACGGGCTGGAGGTCGACCACCGCGACCGGGTGCTCGTCGTCGACGACGACCGCGAGATGCGCGGCTACCTGCGCGACCTGCTCGTCGAACGCTGGACCGTCCGGGTCGTCGCGGACGGTGCGGCCGCACTGGAGTCCGCCCGCACCGACCCGCCGGACCTGGTCGTCGTCGACGCGGCGCTGCCCGGCAACGGCGGCATCGAGCTCCTGCGGGCGCTGCGGTCGGACCCCCGCACGATCGGGGTGCCGGTCGTGCTGCTGTCGTCGCGGGCCGGGGAGGAGGCCGCCGTCGAGGGGTTCGCCGCCGGCGCCGACGACTACCTGGTCCGCCCGTTCTCCGCCCGCGAGCTGCTCGCCCGGGTCGCGAACCACCTGCAGCTCGGCCGGGTCCGCCGGGCCGCCGAGCTGCAGTTCCGGGCCATGGCCGACTCCACCCCGGCACTGATCTGGGTCGACGACCCGGGCGGGCACCGGCTGTTCGTCAACCGGGGCTGGCTGGACTTCACCGGCGTCGAGGACGCGGCGCAGGAGCTGGGCCACGACTGGCGCCGCCGCATCCACCCCGACGACCGCGAGCGCTACCGCTCGGTGACCTCCGCCGCCGCCCGCGCGCACGCGCCGTTCGAGGTCGAGTACCGGCTGCTGGACCGGGCGGGCCGCTACCGCTGGGTGCTCGACCGCGGCGCCCCCGTCCGCGACGGCGAACGCTCCGCGGGCTACGTCGGCGGCTGCCTCGACATCGACGTCCAGCACCGTGAGCAGCGCCGGCACCGCATCTACTCCGAGGTCGCCGAGTCCCTGGAACGGGAGATCACCCGCACCGGGCGCACCGACCAGCTCGTCCGCGCCGTCGTCGAGGACCGGCTCGCCGACATCGCCGTGGTCCACGACGCCGACGCGGTCACCGGCACCGGCACCCTCGCCGTCTCCGCGCAGCGCTCGGCGCTGGAGCCCTCGCTGTGGCGGCTGGCCCCGCTGGTCCCCGCCGACGACGACGGCCGCCCCGAGATCCTCGACGCCGCCCACCTCGACGAGGTCCTGAGCCGGCTCGCACCCACCCAGCGCCGGGCCTGGACCCGGCTGCGCATGACCTCGGCGATGGTCGTGCCGCTGCCCGCCCGCGGCCGCACCAGCGCCGTGCTGACCGTCGTCCGCACCGAGTCGGGCGACCCCTACACCGACGACGACCTGGACCTCCTGTCCGAGATCGGGCGCCGGGCCGGGTTGGCCGTCGACAACGCCCGCCTGCTGGAGCAGGAACGAGCCTCGGCCCAGCGCCTGGGCCTGCTGCACCGCGCCACCGCCAAGATGTCGGCCGCGGCGACCCCCGGCGAGGTCGCCGCGATTGCCGCGGACCACATCGTCGACCTGCTCGACGCCGACCACGCCGGGCTCTGGGAGATCCGCGGGGAGTGGCTGCAGGCGCTCACCGGCCACGGGTGGGACCGCGACATGTGGCAGCGCGCCGCCCGGATCCGGGTCGACGCGCCGCTGGCGTTCACCGAGGTGCTGGCCGGGCACGAGCCGATGTGGTTCACCACCGCGCACGAGTGGGCGACGCGCTACCCCGCGGCCATCGGCATCGCACCGGACCACGCCCAGACCATCGGCTACCTGCCGCTCGTCGCCGGCGGGCGCTCGCTGGGGGTCCTCGCCGTCGCCATGCTGACCGAGCGACGGCTGTCCGACGCGGACAAGGAGGCGGCCGTCGCCGTCGCCGAGCTCGCCGCACAGGCGCTGGACCGGGCGTCGATGCTGGAGGCCGAGACCGAGGCCCGGCGGCTCGCCGAACGCCTCGGCGCGGTCGCGACCGGGCTGGCCCGGGCCACCGACCTGGAGTCGGTCGCCGAGGTCGTCGTCGAGCACGGCCGGATCTCGATCGGGGCCGACGCGGTCGCGGTGCTCGTCGTCGACGAGGGCGGCGCGCTCTCGCTGCTCCGGGAGACCGGCTGGCCCGCCGACGGCCCGCCGATGCGCACCCCCGGCCGCGCGCACCCGTTGAGCCGCGCGGTCAGCAGTGGCGAGCCGATCTGGAACGCCGGCGGGCCCGCCGGCGGCGAGGTGCTGCGCTACCCGGTCCATACCGCGGTGCCGCTGATGGTCGCGGCCCGTCCGATCGGCGTCATCGGGCTGCGTTTCGAGACCGAACCGGTGTTCACCCCCGAGCAGCGCAGCTTCGTGCTGACCCTGGCCAACCAGTGCGCGCAGGCGATCGTCCGCGCCCAGCTGCACCAGGCCGAGCACGAGGTCGCGGTCACCCTGCAGCGCAGCCTGCTGCCCCAGCGCCTGCCCGACATCGAACGGCTGTCGCTGGCCACCCGCTACCGCCCCGGCACCCAGGGCACCGAGGCCGGGGGCGACTGGTTCGACGTACTGGACCTCGGCGACGACCTGGTGGCACTCGTCGTCGGCGACGTCGTCGGCCGCGGCCCGGCGGCGGCCGCGGTGATGGGCCAGCTGCGGTCCGCGGTCGCGTCGAACCTGGTCAACGGCCAGCCCCCGGCGCGGGCGCTGGAGCAGCTCGACCAGTACGCGCTGCGGGTGCGCGGCGCGATGGCCAGCACCGTGGCCATCGCGACGATCGACACCGGCACCGGCGAGATGCGCTACGCCAGCGCCGGCCACCCGCCGCCGCTGGTCGCGGGCCCGGACGGGGTGCGGACCCTGTCCGAGGGCCGCGGCGTACCGCTGGGGATCTCCGGGCGGCCCCCGTTCCCCGAGGCCGTGGACCGGATGGAGCCCGGCGAGACGATCCTGCTCTGCTCGGACGGCCTGTTCGAACGCCGCAACGAGGTCATCGACGACGGCCTGGCCCGGCTGTCCGCCGCGTTCGACGAGCTGTCCGCCGCCCAGCCCCGCGACATGGCGGACACGCTGCTGCACCGCATGTCCGAGGGGACGGTCATCCCCGACGACACGGTCGTCGTCGTCGCGCGGCTCATGCCGCCGCCGCTGCGGATCGCGATCGAGGCCGACCCGAAACGGCTCGCCCCGCTGCGTCGCGCGGTGGCCGCCTGGGCCGCGCAGTGCGGGATGGGGCCGGACGCGGTCAGCGACCTGCAGCTGACCGTCGGCGAGGCCGCCACCAACTCCATCGAGCACGCCTATCTGCCCGAGGACACCGACGGGCGCGCCGGGGTCGACCTCGACCTGGCGCTGACCGCGGACGGCTCGGTCGCGGTGCGCGTCACCGACGGCGGACGCTGGCGGCCCCCGCCGCCCGACCCGGGCTACCGCGGCCGCGGCATCGCGCTCATCCGCGAGCTCGCCGGGGACGTGCACATCGACCCCTCGGACTCCGGCACCACCGTGCGGTTCCTGCTGCCCGCGATCCCGGTCGAGGTGGGCACCCCGGGCGCGGGACCGCCGGTGGAGTTCGTCGCCGGGGAGCCCGAGCCGGATCGCGACCGGATCGACACCCCGTCCGGCGACGGCGACGACGGCACCGTCCGGGCCCGGCTGCGTGCCGTCCCGGACGCGCACGGCGTGCGGATCGGGATCGTCGGCGACCTCGACCTCGGTGGGGTCTCGGCGATCCGGGCCCCGCTGATGGAGCACGTCGACCGCGGGCTGCCGATCACCCTGAACCTGCCGGGGGAGGCGTTCGTCAGCAGCGCCGGGATGGCCCTGCTGTCGGAGGTCGCGCGCCGGATGCGGACCAACGGCGCGGCGCTCACCCTCGTCGCGCCCGCGGGCAGCCAGGCCCGCCGCTCGCTGGTGCTGTCGGGGCTCGACACCGTCATCGGCATGTCCGACGACGACGGCGCCTGACCCGCCGACCTGTCCGGACACGCACGGGGTCCTCCCGCGGGCCGGACAGCGGGTTGAAACCGTGCCCACCGCTGTGATGCCATTCCCGGCATGAGTCAGGCAGCGACCCTCGGACCCCTGTGGGGCACCCGTCGCGCCGACCACTTCGACCAGGGCTGTCGCCCGAGCTGAGTCCCCCGACCCACGCTCGCCCGATCGTCCCCTGGAGCACCACCGTGTCCGCGCCTGCCTCCGTGCCCGCGTCCCGCCCCGCCCGCCTGCGCGTCCCGCACGCACGACCCGTCACCGCGCCCACCCCGTACGGCCTCGAGGACCTGCAGGAGCTCACCCGTGAGATCGCCGCCGAGGTGCGCTCCGGGCGGCACGAGGTCGTCGTCGACCCGGAGCGCCGCTGGTACCGGCTGCTGCGCAGCGACGGCTTCGTCGACGTCTGGCTGATCAGCTGGGCCACCGAGCAGATCGCGGAGCTGCACGACCACGCGGGCTCCCTCGGCGCCCTCACCGTGGTGTCCGGCTCGCTGACCGAGCGCCGCTGGAGCGGACCGTCCGGGCTGCGCACCCGGACCCTGCGTCACGGCCGCGGCGCCGGCTTCCCGCTGGGCCACGTGCACGACGTCGCCAACACCGCCGACGCCCCCGCGGTGAGCGTGCACGCCTACTCCCCGCCGCTGTCGGCGATGTCCTACTACGACGTCGAGGACGTCGCGGGCACCACCGGCCACCAGCGGCTGCGCCGCACCCGCACCGAGCTCGTCGAACCCGGCCGGGGTGTCGGATGAGCCGCACCGTCGCCGACCTGCTCGCCGCCGCCCGCGCCCGGCTCGACCGGCCGGACCCGCGGCGTGCCGCGGAGCTCGCCGCGGCCGGGGCGCACCTGGTCGACACCCGGCCGGGGTGGCAGCGTCGTGAGGAGGGGCAGATCCCGGGCGCGCTGGTGATCGAGCGCAACCACCTGGAGTGGCGCCTCGACCCGACCTCCGACGCTCGCGTCCCCGAGGCCGTCGACCACGACGTCGCCTGGGTGCTGTTCTGCTCGGAGGGCTACAGCTCCAGCCTGGCCGCCGCGTCGCTGCAGGACATCGGGCTGCACCGGGCCACCGACGTCGACGGCGGCTTCCGCGCCTGGGCCGCGGCCGGGCTCCCGGTCGAGGCCGGTCAGGACGGCCCGTCCGACGCCACCCGTCCGCCGGACAGGCGCGCGTCGAGGTAGCCCGCGACCAGCGCGGTCAGCTCGTCGACGACGACCGCCCGCGCGAACCCGGGCCGCTCCAGCACGAACCCGGTGGTGAGGTGCTCGACGGTCCGCACGACCGTCCACGCCGCGGCCCGCGCCGCGTCGGTGTGCCCGGCGCCGCGGGTGAGCAGCACCGTGGTGACCAGGTCGTCGATCCGGCCGGCGAACGCGGCCCGGCGCCCGCCGGGGGAGCGCGGCAGCTGCTCGACGATCACCCGTAGCAGGTCCGGCTCCTCGCCGAACGTGTCGAGCAGGGCCTCGAGGGTCGCGCGTACCGCCGGCGCGGTGCCCGCCCCCGGCCCGGCCGCGGCGATCGAGTCGAGGAACGCGCGCGAGACGCGAGCCTCCATCGCGTCGAGGTAGCGATCCAGCACCTCGGTCAGCACCGCGTCCTTGTCCGGGAAGTACTGGTAGAGCGACCCGGGCGACACCCCGGCTGCGGCCGCGATCCGGTTCGTCGACGCGCCGTCGTACCCGCGGGTGACCAGCACGTCCCGGCCCGCCGCGACGATCCGCTCCACCATCGCCCGGGACCGCTCCTGGCGCGGCTCGCGCCGCCGGGCCCCGCGCCCGCTCACCGGGCGCCCCGGAACGCGCGTTGAAGGCGAGCATTCGCTCGTGTCAGCATCGGTCCATGCTGGCAGAGCCGCCCGTCGCCCCGCGACGCTTCCGCAGTGCGCCCGAGCGTGCGGCGCGGATCGCCCGTCCGCTCGGCCTGGTCGCCGGGGTCCGCGACCCCGACCCCGCACTGCTCGCCGAGATCGGCCGCCGGATGCTCACCCGCGACGAGACCGGCGCCGCGCTGGCCCGCGCGATGGGACGCGACCGCGACGACGCGGGCCGCGCCGGGAGCGGCCGTGTGACCATGCGGGCGTTGCACACCGCGCTGGCCGCGGGCGCCGCGCCGGCCGACGCCCCGCCCGCGCTGCGGGACTTCCTCGCCGCGGTCACCCCGGACCCGGACTGGCTCGACCGGGACCTGCTCGAACGCGGCGCCCGCGCCTACCGCAGGCTCGGCCGCAGCCGCGACGACGTGCTGCTGGGACTCTCGCTGATCGGCGGCTACCGCTACGGCGGCCCCACCGAGCTGCTCGTCCGCACCGGTGGGCTCACCGGCGCCGGCGCGATGCGCCGCCTCGGTGAGACCCAGGCGTGGGCGTTCGCCGTCAGCCGTCCCGGCGGGATGGTGCCCGGTGGTGCGGGCTGGGCGGCGACGCTGCACGTGCGCGCCATGCACGCCCTCGTCGCGGAGCGGTTCGAGCGGGGCGACCGCTACGACGTCGCCGGCCACGGGCTGCCGATCAACCAGGCCGACGCCGCGGCCACGCTCGGGCTGTTCAACAGCACCGCGATCCTCGGCTGCCGCCTGCTCGGACGGCACGTCCCGCGCGCCGACGGCGACGCGATCATGCACCTGTGGCGCTACGTCGGGTGGCTGATGGGCGTCGACGACGACTGGCTGTTCGACACCGAGCGCGCCCAGAACGCGTTCAACCACCACATCGTGCTGGCCCAGGGCGACGTCACCCCGGCAGGCCCGCTGCTCGCGGGCGCGCTCGTCGAGGGGCTGCGCAGCGAGCGGACCGGTGGCCCCGCCGACCGGTTCCGCGGCGCCTGGGAGCGACGACGGCTGCTGTCGCTGCTGCGGGTGTTTCTGCGCGCCGAGGGCCTGCGCGATCTGGACCTGCCGGTGACCGCGGCGTGGATGTGGCCGTCGCAGGTGCTGCGCAACCTGGTCGAGTCGCTGCTCGTCGCGCGGACCGCACGGGGGCGGCGGTGGCTGGAGCGCCGCTCGGACCGCCGCGTCGAGGCCGACCTGGCCCGTCGCTTCGGCCGCGAGACGCCCGGCCCCCGCGACCTGGCCGCCTGACCGCGCCCGCCGGGATCAGGTGAACGCGCTGATCCCGGTCACGTCCCGGCCCACGATGAGGGTCTGGATCGTCTCGGTGCCCTCGAAGGTGTGGATCGCCTCGATGTCGGCCCAGTGCCGCACGACGTGGTGCTCCAGCAGGATCCCGTTGCCGCCGAGCAGGTCGCGCGCCTCGGAGAGGATCTTGCGGGCGGTCCGGGTGTTGTGCATCTTCGCCAGCCCCGCGACGGTCGGCGACAGTTTGCCCACCTCGGCGAGCCGGGCGGACTGCATGCAGTAGAGCTGCATGCCGGTCAGGTCGGCGAGCATCGCGACGAGCCGCTGCTGCACGATCTGGAAGCTCGCCAGCGGCTTGCCGAACTGCTCGCGCTCCAGCGCGTAGCGCAGGGCGGCGTCGTAGCCGGCGGTCGCGTGGCCCAGCGCCATCCAGGCGCAGGTGCCCCGGGTGGTGGCCAGCACCGCGGCGCAGTCGGCGAAGGTCCGCGCCTGCGCCAGCCGGTTCTCCTCCGGTACCCGGACCCCGTCCAGCTCGATGTCGGCCTGCCAGAGCGCCCGCAGCGACACCTTGCCCGGGATGACGGTGGCCTCGTAGCCCTCCGCCGGGGTCTCGACGACGAACCCGAGCACCTCGCCGGAGTCGGTGTCGCGCGCCCACACGACCACCAGGTCCGCGACGCTGCCGTTGCCGATCCAGCGCTTCGACCCGCGCAGCACCCAGTGGTCGCCGTCGCGGGTCGCGGTGGTCTCCAGCGCGACCGAGTCCGAACCGTGCATCGGCTCGGTCAGCGCGAACGCGCCCAACTTGTCCATGGTGGACATCGACGGCAGCCAGCGTTGCCGCTGCTCCTCCGAGCCGCACATCGCGATCGCCTTCATCGCCAGGCCCGCGTGCACCCCGAGGAACGTGCCGAGCGAGCCGTCGCCGCGGTGCAGTTCCATGTGCGCGAGGCCGAGCGCGAGCGGGCTCATCCCGGCCGCCCCGTAGCCCTGGATGTCCTCGCCGACGATCCCGAGCTCGGGCAGGCGCCGGAACAGGTGCCAGGGCAGCTCCGCGCGCTCCCAGTAGTCGTTGATGCCGGGGAGGACCTCGGTGTCGACGAACGTGCGGGTGTCGGCGAAGCGCTGCCACTGCTCGTCGGTGAACTGGTCGCGCACCGAGAAGAAGTCGGTGCCCAGAGCCTCGCCCAGCTCGGTGTACGGAGTGGTCGGTGCGGTCATGATCGCGGGCCCCTCGCCGTCGACGGAGACCTGATCCTCACAGAATCACCGGGGTTCCGCCGGGCGGAACTCAGGCCCGCACCAGGCAGAACGGGTGCCCGATCGGGTCGAGGAACACCCGGAAGCTCTCCGGTGCGGGCTGGGTCTCGTGCTTGACGGCGCCGAGCGCCAGCACCGCGGCCTCCCCGGCGTCGAGGTCGGGCACGTCGAAGTCGACGTGCCCGCGCTGCGGGCGCACCTGCCCCGGCCACTCCGGCGGGGTGAACTCCCCCTCGGAGATCTGCTGGAACGCCAGGGTGGCGCCCGCCCCGCCCGCGTCCAGCTCGACCCAGTCGGGGTCGGTGTCGGTGGGGCCGACGACCGGCCAGCCGGTGATCGCGGAGTAGAACCGGGCGAGCTCCAGCGGGTCCGGGCAGTCGAGCGCGAACAGTGCGAACCTGGCAACGGGTGCATCGGTCATGGGGGCAGTGTGCCTGCGACCCCCGACAGTCACGCCTCAGAGCGCGTCGATCGCCCGCTCGATCCGCTGCACCGACACCGGATGGCGGGTCTTCATCGGGTGCGCGTACAGCGAGATGCGCAGCTCCTCGACCATCCACCCGATCTCGCGCAGCGCGGCCGACGGCGGCGTGTGCTCGGGCAGGGCGGCCAGCAGCCCGCGGTACTCCGCCTCGACCGGTGCGATCTCGGCGGTCCACCGGGCGTCGCGGGCGGGGTCGGCGCGCAGCTTCTCCAGCCGCAGCTCGCAGCCCTGCAGGTAGCGCTTCACGTCGCCGAGCCGGGTCGCCCCGGCGGCGGTGACGAAGCCCGGCGCGGTCAGCCGGCCCACGACCGCCGTCACGTCGGCGACGCCGTCGCGGGTGGCGGGGCCGCGCAGGTCCGCCAGCGCCGCACCGACCCGGTGCCAGACCTCCAGCACGCCGCGTACGGCGTCGAGGACCTGCAACGTCGTCGACGGCAGCCGCATCCGCAGCAGCTCAGCGAGCCGGGCGTACTGCGCCTCGTCGAACGGGTCGCCGCCGCCCCGGGTCATCAGGTGGTCGGCCGCGGCGGTGGTGCAGTCGTCGAGCAGGGCGTCGAGCGAGCCGTGCGGGTTGCGCGACAGGGCCAGCCGCGCCCGGTTGTCCAGGCCTCGCTGCACCTGCTTCCCCGGGTGGGTGGTGTTGAGGAGCAGGAGCCGCCGGGCGCCGCGGTGGTGGGCGGGGTCGCGCTCGGGCGCCGTCGCGTACACCCGGACGTCGGCGCTCGTGCCGCGGTCGCGCAGGCCCGGGTAGCCGGTGACCGTGTGCGCGCCACGCCGGATCGGCAGCTCCCGGGGGAGGTCGCCGATCGTCCACGACGTCAGCCCGGTCGCCTCGACGTCGCTGCCCGCGGCGGCCAGCTCCTCGCGGACCTTCGGGGCGAGGGCGCGGCGCAGCCGGTCCAGGTCGGTGTCGCGGGCCAGCTCGGCGCCGGACTCGTCGAGCACCCGGAAGGTCACCGTCAGGTGCTCGGGCAGCCGCTCCAGCTCCCAGTCCTCACGCCGGATGTGCACGTCGCGCATCCGGCCGAGCTCGTCCTCCAGGACGTCCAGCAGCGGACGCCGGCCGGTCTCGCCGCGCAGCCGGGCCAGCACCGCCTTCGCGTGGTCCGGGGCGGGGGAGAAGTTGCGCCGCAGGTTCCGCGGCAGCGTCCGGATCAGGGCGGTGACGAGCTCCTCGCGCAGCCCGGGCACCTGCCAGGTGAACGGCGTCGGGTCGACCTGGTTCAGTGCCGCCACCGGTACGTCGACGGTCACGCCGTCCTCGTGATGGCCGGGCTCGAACGCGTAGGACAGCGGCAGGGTCAGACCGCCCGCCTCGACGTGGTCGGGGTAGTGGGCGCGGTCGACCTGCTTCGCGGCCTCGGTCGCGAGCATCTCCTCGGTGTAGGTCAGCCGGTCCGGGGCCCGCCTCGACTCCTTCTTCCACCACCGGTCGAAGTGCGCACCGGAGACGACGTCGGCGGGGACCCGCTCGTCGTAGAAGGCGAACAGGGTGTCCTCGTCGACGACCAGATCGCGACGCCGCGCCCGGTGCTCGAGCTCCTCGACGCTGTCGAGCAGCTCCCGGTTGGCGTGGAAGAACGGGTGCCGGGTCTCCCAGTCGCCCTCGACGAGGGCGTGCCGCAGGAACAGGTCGCGGCTCACCTCGGCGTCGATCCGGCCGTAGGCGACGCTGCGGTCGGCCACCAGCGGCAGCCCGTGCAGCGTGACCCGTTCGGTCGCGACGGCGGACGCGCGCGTGCGTGACCAGCGCGGTTCCGAATACGTCTTCTTGACGAGATGTCCGGCGAGGGGCTCGATCCAGTCCGGCTGGACCGGTGCGACGGTCCGCGCCCACAATCTCGTCGTCTCGACGAGTTCGGCGGCCATCACCCAGCGCGGGGGCTTGCGCGCCAGTCCCGAGCCGGGCCAGATCGCGAACTTCGCGCCGCGGGCGCCGAGGTAGTCCTTCGGGCCCTTCCGCTCCTTCTTCCCGTCTCCACCGTCCCCTCTGCGCTTCCCCGTGGCCTTCTCGGAGAGAGGGTCCTGCATACCGACCTGCGACAGCAGCCCGGCCAGGACGGACTGGTGGATCCGGTCGGCGTGCCGCGGCCACTCGGGGTCGTGGTCGTTCAGATCCATGCCGGAGCTGCGGGCGGCCTGGCGGAGCTGGCCGTGCAGGTCCCACCACTCGCGCACACGCAGGTAGTGCAGGAAGTCCTCACGCAGCTCGCGGCGGAACCGGCTGCCCGACAGCTCGTCGCGGCGGGCGTTCAGGTGGTCCCACAGCCGCAGGTAGGCCAGGAAGTCCGAGCCGTCCTCACCGAAGCGGCGGTGTCTGTCGTCGGCGGCCTGGCGCTGCTCGGTGGGCCGCTCGCGCGGGTCCTGCACGCTCAGCGCGGCGGCGATGACCAGCACCTCGCGCAGGCAGCCGTTGCGGTGCGCCTCCACGAGCATCCGGCCCAGCCGCGGGTCCACCGGCAGCCGCGCCAGCGACTGTCCGACCGCGGTCAGCGAGCGCCGGTCCGGGCGCAGCGCGCCGAGCTCGTGCAGCAGGTCCAGGCCGTCGGCGACGGCACGCCGGTCCGGCGGCTCGACGAACGGGAACTCCGAGATCTCGCCCAGGTCCAGCGCGATCATCTGCAGGACGACCGACGCCAGGTTGGTCCGCAGGATCTCCGGGTCGGTGAACTCGGGGCGGGCGTCGAAGTCGTCCTCGGCGTACAGCCGGATCGCGATGCCGTCGGAGGTGCGGCCGCAGCGCCCGGACCGCTGGTTCGCCGAGGCCTGGGAGATCTTCTCGATCGGCAGCCGCTGCACCTTGAGCCGGCGCGAGTAGCGCGAGATGCGCGCGGTGCCGGTGTCCACGACGTAGCGGACGCCGGGCACGGTCAGCGAGGTCTCGGCGACGTTGGTGGCCAGCACCACCCGGTTGCCCGCGTGCGGCGCCCAGACACGCTGCTGCTCGGCCGTCGACAGCCGGGCGTAGAGCGGCAGGATCTCGGTGTTCCGCAGGTTGCGCCGCTCCAGGGCCTCGGTGGCCTCGCGGATCTCGCGCTCGCCGGGCAGGAACACCAGCACGTCGCCCGGGCCCTCGCGCTGGAGCTCGACGACGGCGTCGCCGATCGCGTCGTCCAGCTGCCGGTCGGGATCGGCGTCGGGGTCGTCCGGGTCGACGACGGGGCGGTAGCGCACCTCGACCGGGAACGTGCGCCCCGAGACCTCGACGATCGGGGCCGGGGTCGGGTCACCGCCGTCGGTGGCCGCGCCGAAGTGCCGGGCGAAGCGCTCCGGGTCGATCGTCGCCGAGGTGATGACGACCTTGAGGTCCGGACGGCGGGGGAGCAGCCGGGTCAGGTACCCGAGGATGAAGTCGATGTTGAGGCTGCGCTCGTGCGCCTCGTCGATGATCAGCGTGTCGTAGGCCAACAGGTCCTTGTCGCCGGCCAGCTCGGCCAGCAGGATGCCGTCGGTCATCAGCTTGACCATGGTCGAGTCGCCGACGGCGTCGGTGAACCGGACCTTCCAGCCGACCGCCCCGCCGAGCTCGACGCCCAGTTCCTCGGCGATCCGGGTGGCGACGGTGCGCGCGGCGAGCCGCCGCGGCTGGGTGTGCCCGATCATCCCGTGCACACCGCGGCCCAGTTCGAGGCAGATCTTCGGCAGCTGCGTCGTCTTCCCGGATCCGGTCTCCCCGGCGACGATCACGACCTGGTTGTCGCGGATCGCGTCGGCGATCTCCTCGCGGCGTGCGGAGACCGGCAGCGTCGCGGGGTAGGAGATCCGCGGCAGCGCGGCGCGGCGCCGTTCCACGCGGTGCTCGGCCTTCGCGACGGCGTCGGCGACCCGCTGCTGGGCACGCCCGTCGCGGGCCCGGTCCAGCCGGCCGCGCAGCCGCTCGGCCTCGGCCGGTCCGAGCGCGTCGAGGCGCTCCCGCAGGGCGGTGAGCTCGGCGTCGTCGAGCGGGGGGAGCGGCTCGGCGGAGTCGCGGCCGTCGCGGTCGGGGCCGCGACGGCCGGGCTGGTCGGGGCCGGGCGCCGTGACGGCAGCGCGCCGACCCCGAGGCCCGCGGCGGCGCTGCGTCGATGCACGGCGGCGCTGCTGATCGCGGGCCGGGACGCCGCGCGCGGCGCCCTCCGTCCCGGGGGCGGCCTGCGCTGCGGCGAGGTCCGATGAGGTGTTCTCGTGTGGAGGTGTGTCCTGCGGGGTGCCGGAGCTCCCGCCGCGCGCCTGGTGGTCGCCCCGTGCGCCGGGACGGCGGCGGGGTCGGCGCGGACGGTCGTGCGACGACGGCTGTGCGGAAGTCGGAGACGGGACGGGTTCGCTGGACATCGTTCGTTCAGTCTGCCTGCTCGCCCGGGACCGGGCGTGCGCCGACCATGGTGACCGGCCTCGCAGGCGTCGTCGAATGGGTTTCGGGAATCGGCGGTATGGGGTCCGAACCGGACGCCGGTCGCCTCGCGGCGAGTGGCGCACCGCGGCTCCAGCCGAACGGAACTCCACGGCGGCGGTTGTCTATTGCGGCCCGGGGACTCGGTTCGCCCGGCTCGGACAGTCGTTCCAACGGGCGGGGGTCCCGGATCATTCCCGCCCCGCGCGACGGTTTCCGGCTCAGCTCCCGTCCCCCTCGGGAACGGTGTCGGACCCCGTCTCGGCGAGCCGGGCCAGCAGGTCGCGCAACCGGGCCCGCTCGGCCTCGTCGAGCGGGGCGAGGAACTCGGCGGCCAGCGCACGGGCCTCGGTCGCGGCCCCGGTGGCCAGGCGTTCGCCCTCGTCGGTGAGGTGGACCAGCCGTCGTCGCTGGTCGGTCTCGGAGCGCGAGCGGGTCAGCCAGCCGTGGCGTTCCATCCGGCGCAGCAGCTCGGTGGTGGTGCCCTTGTCGGTCGCGGCGAGCGATCCGAGCGTGACCTGGTCGATCCCGGGGCGCCGGCGCAGCGCGTCGAGCATCGCGTACTGCGGCTTGGTCAGCTGCGGGACGCGCTGCTGCCAGGCCGCGGTGTGGGACTGCAGGACCCGGCGGAGCAGGTGGACGACCGCCTCGTCGGCACCCGGGTTGCGATCGGTCATGCCGCGAGTATAGAGCGTATGCAAACAGTTAGTATACGAACTAGTTGGCAGGTGGTCCGGTGCGACTCGTCGTGGGAATCACCGGCGCGACCGGCGCGATCCTCGGGATCCGCCTGCTGGAGGCGCTGCGCGACGCCGAGGTCGACACGCACCTCGTGCTCTCGAAGTGGGCGCGGGCGACGATCGTCGAGGAGACCGGCTGGACGGTGCCCGAGGTCGAGGCGCTGGCCGGGACCGCGCACCCGTTCGGGGACCAGGCGGCCTCGATCTCGTCCGGCTCGTTCCGCACGGACGGGATGGTCGTCGTCCCCTGCTCGATGAAGACCCTCGCGCAGATCCGGCACGGCATCGCCGACGGGCTCGTGGCCCGCGCCGCGGACGTCACGATCAAGGAGGACCGGAAGCTGGTCCTCGTGCCGCGGGAGACCCCGCTGTCGGAGATCCACCTCGAGAACATGCTGGCCCTGCGCCGCACCGGGGTGCGGATCGTCCCGCCGATGCCCGCCTTCTACAACCACCCGGCCGCGGTGGACGACGTCGTGGACCACGTCGTCGCCCGCATCTGCGACCAGTTCGACCTGCCCGCCCCGCGGGCCCGCCGTTGGACCGGCGGGTCCGCCCGACAGAGGAGGAGCGCCTGATGGACACCTTCCGCGACTACCTGGCCGAGCTCGAGCGGCACGGCCAGCTCCTGCGCATCGACGACGAGGTGAAGGCCGAGCCCGACCTCGGCGCCGCCGGTGCCGCCGCCCCGAAGCTCGGCGACCGCGCCCCCGCGCTGCTGTTCACCGACGTCGCCGGGTTCCGCGACCCGAACATCGTGCTCAACGCGCACGGCTCCTGGGCCAACCACGCCGTCGCGCTCGGGCTGCCGCCGGAGACCCCGGTGCGCGAGCAGGTCGAGGAGTTCGGCCGTCGCTGGGACGCCTTCCCGGTCCCGGTCGAGCGGCGCGCCGACCCGCCGTTCGCGGAGAACACCGTCGCCGGCGAGGCGGTCGACCTGTTCTCGCTGCTGCCGCTGTTCCGCATCAACGCCGGCGACGGCGGCTTCTACATCGACAAGGCCGCCGTCGTCAGCCGCGACCCCGACGACCCGAAGTCCTTCGGCAAGCAGAACCTGGGCATCTACCGGATGGAGGTCCAGGGGCCGCGCACGCTCGGTCTGCAGCCCGTCCCGCAGCACGACATCGCGCTGCAGCTGCGCCGCGCCGAGGAGCGCGGCGAGGACCTGCCGGTCGCGATCGCGCTCGGCAACGAGCCGACGATCCCCCTGGTCGCGGGCATGCCGATCGCCTACGCCGACAGCGAGTACGAGATGGCGGGCGCCCTGCGCGGCTCGCCCTGCCCGATCGCCACCGGTCCGGAGACCGGGCTCGACGTCCCGTGGGGTTGCGAGATCCTGCTGGAGGGCGTCGTCCTGGGCCGCGAGCGGCACTTCGAGGGCCCGTTCGGCGAGTTCACCGGGCACTACTCCGGCGGCCGCCGGATGCCGCAGATCCGCATCGACCGGGTGTCCTACCGGACCACGCCCTACTTCGAGCACCTCTACATCGGCATGCCGTGGACCGAGTGCGACTACCTCATCGGGCCGAACACCTGCGTCCCGCTGCTCAAGCAGCTGCAGGCCGAGTTCCCCGAGGTGCGCGCGGTCAACGCCATGTACACCCACGGCCTGCTCGCGATCGTCTCGGTCCGCAACCGCTACGGGGGCTTCGCCAAGGCCGTCGGGATGCGGACCATGACCACCCCGCACGGCCTCGGCTACTGCAAGGTCGTGATCTGCGTCGACGACACCGTGGACCCCTTCGACCTGCCCCAGGTCATGTGGGCGCTGTCGACCAAGATGCACCCCGCGCACGACCTGGTGACCCTGCCCGACCTGCCGGTGCTGCCGCTGGACCCCGGGTCCGACCCGGCCGGGATCACCCACAAGCTGATCATCGACGCCACCACCCCGACCGCCCCGGACGACCGCGGGCACTACTCCCAGGGCGTCGTGCCGCCCGACGACACCGCGGCCTGGGTCGAGCGCCTCGGCCGCCTCGTCGCCGGCGACCGGAAGGAGAACCGCTGATGACCTGTCCGCGCTGCTCCACCGACGGCGCCGCCGTGCTCGCGACCTCCCCGGTCCCCGGCGTGTGGACCGTGCACCGCTGCAGCCTGTGCGGCTTCGTCTGGCGCGACACCGAGCCGCCCGCCGTCCGCGACGCCGCGCACTACCCGGCCCGGTTCCGGGTCACCGAGCAGGACGTGGCCGCCGCGGTCGACGTGCCGACCGTCCCGGAGCGCCGGGCGTGACCCCGACGCTGATGTGGGAGGCCCGCGCCGCCGACGGCCGGCGCGACGAGCTCCTCGCCCACGTGCGCGAGCGGGCCGCCGTCGCGCTGGCCGGCGCCGAGCGCCACGAGCTGTTCGTCGCCGACGGCGGGCGGGTCGTCGTCATCGCGGTCGGGGTGCCGGCCGGCACGACGCTGCCCGAGCCGCCCGGCGAGCTGCTGGCCCGGCCGCCGCACTCCTGGGGCTTCGACCGGGTCGGCCCCTGACCCGTCCTCAGCCGGCCCCGAGCGCCGCGAGCACCCCGTCCGTCCACGGCGTCCACGCCTGGACCGCCCACGGCCCGAAGTCGCGGTCGGTCAGCACGACGGCGGCGGCGCGCACGTCCGGGTCGACCCACAGGAACGTGCCGGACTGCCCGAAGTGGCCGAAGGTCCGCGGCGACGAGTGCTCCCCGGTCCAGTGCGGGGACTTGCCGTCGCGGATCTCCATGCCCAGGCCCCAGTCGTTCGGCCGCTGCCGTCCGTAGCCGGGGAGCAGGCCGTCGAGCCCGGGGTAGGCGACGGTCGTCGCCTCGGCGACGGTGCGCGGGTCCAGCAGCTGCGGGGCCTGCAGCTCGGCGGCGAAGCGGGCCAGGTCGTCGACGGTGGACACCGCGCCCGCGCCCGCCGAGCCCTCCAGCCGGGTGTGCGTCATCCCGAGCGGGGCGCAGACGGCCTCGTGCAGGTACTCGGCGAACCCGATGCCGGTCGCCTCGGCGATGGCGCCGGCGAGCACCGCGAACCCGGTGTTCGAGTAGATCCGCTGCTCACCCGGGGCGGCACGGACGTCGTCGGTGTCGAACGCCAGACCCGAGGTGTGCGCGATCAGGTGGCGCACGGTCGCGCCCTCCGGGCCGGCCGCGTCGTCCCAGTCGACGGCGCCCTCCTCCACGGCGACCAGCGCGGCGTAGGCCGAGAGCAGCTTGGTCACCGAGGCCAGACCGAACTCGCGGTCGGTGTCGCCCGCGGTGGCGAGCACGGTGCCGTCGGCGGCGACGACGGCCGCGCCCACGTGGTCGACCGGCCAGTCCAGGACCCGGCGCACCGCCGGGGCGAGCTCGGTCACGACGGGAGGTGCGGTCGGGTGCGCATGCCGTCCATCCTGGCAAACGGGCGGGACCGCAGCCGCCCGGGCGATGATCGGGCCCGTACCGCGCCCGCCGGGTCCCGCATCCGGCCGCGCACCGCGAGGGAGGGCACCGTGTCACTGCACCACGAGACCACCGGGTCGGGACCGCCGCTGCTGCTGGTCCAGGGCGGCGTGGCCGAGGCCGGCGCGGCCCGGATGCTCGTCGGCGAGCTCGCCGTCACCCACCGGGTCCGCACCTACGACCGGCGCGGCGTCGGTCGCAGCCCGGCCGGGCCGGACCCGGTCGGGCTGACCGCGCACGCCGACGACGCCGCCGCGCTGCTGGCCGACACCGGACCGTCCGCCGTCGTGGGGGTGAGCATCGGGGCAGTGATCGGCCTGCTGCTCGCGGTGCGCCACCCGGACCTGGTCACGACGCTGGTGGCGCACGAGCCGCCGCTGCCCGGCCTCGTCCGCGATGCCGACCGCGAGGCGGCCCTGGACCGGGTCGAGGCGCTCGCCGCACGCGACGACCTCGGCGGGGCGCTGCGGCTGATGGCCGCGCTGACCTCGGGCGAGGACCCCGTCGAACCCGGCTACCGGCCGGAGCCGCCGTCCGGGGACCCGGAGCCCGCGCTGCGCCGGTTCCTGCGCCACGACGTCCCCGCGGTACGGGCCGTCCGCATCGACCCCGACGACATCACTGCGAGCGGGGTCCGGGTCGTCCCCACCGGCGGGCTCGAGTCGCGCGGGCGCTGGGAGCACCGCTGCGCCGAGGTGCTCGCGTCCCGGCTCGGCCGCGGGCTCGTCGAGCTGCCCGGCGGCCACGACGGGCCCGTCACGCACCCGGTCGCCGGGGCGGCCGCGCTGCGCGGGCTGGTCGGCGGCACGTGACGCGCCCCGGATCCGCCCCCCGGCCCGGACGGACCCTGGTGGGGACGTCGGGGTGGCGCTACCCGCCCGTGGCGCGGCACGTTCTACCCGCCCGGACTGGTGCAGCGCCGCGAGCTGGAGTACCTGTCCCGGCAGGTCACCTCGATCGAGATCAACGGGTCGTTCTACTCCCTGCAGCGCCCGGAGAACTACCGGGCCTGGGCCGAGCAGGTCCCGGCCGGGTTCGTGTTCGCGGTGAAGGGCCCGCGGTTCGTGACGCACCTCAAGCAGCTGCGCGACGTCGCGGTGCCGGTCGCGAACTTCCTCGCTTCCGGCGTGCTCGGCCTGGGGTCGGCGCTGGGCCCGGTGCTGTGGCAGCTGCCGCCCCGGATGCGGTTCGACGCCGACCGGCTGGCCCGCTTCCTGGAGCTGCTGCCGGCGAGCACCACGGCCGTCGCCCGGGCCGCGACCGGGCACGACGAGCGGCTCGACGGCCGGGCGCTGGTCGAGACCGACGCCGACCGCCCGCTGCGGCACGCGGTCGAGCCGCGGCACCCGTCGTTCCGGGACCCGGCGTTCACCGCGCTGCTGCGGGAGCACGGGGTCGCGCTGGTGCTGTCCGACTCCGCGGGCACCTGGCCGGTGTTCGACGAGGTCACCGCCGACCTCGTCTACCTGCGCCTGCACGGCCAGGGGGAGCTCTACACCGGCGGCTACACCGCCGAGGCCCTCGACGGCTGGGCGGAGCGCATCCGCGGCTGGCGCGACGCCGGGCACGACGTCGTCTGCTACTTCGACAACGACGCGAAGGTCCACGCACCGACCGACGCGCTGGCCCTGATCGACCGCCTCGGCTGACCTGTTCGGCCGACTACCGGCACGGCTGAACGGACCTGTCCTCACATTTGTTGATAAGGACGGGCCGCCTGATACGCCGGCCGCCGTCGCCGCGACAGCCGTGACGTGACCACTCCGCAGAACCGCCACGGCGCCCCGGACCTCTCCGGCCCGCCGCAGCAGCAGTCCGGCCCGCACCGTGTCCCGCAGCAGTACCCGGGCCCCCAGGGCCCCGGCCGCCACCAGCAGCAGTACGCGCAGGACCCGCGCGGTGCCGCGCCGCAGGGCTGGGCGCCGCACCACCAGCCCCGGCCGCAGCACTCCGGCGGGAACCCGAACCCCTACTACGACGGCCACCCCGAGGTCCCCTTCGGCGGGCCGCCCTTCGGCCGCACCAACCCGGGCGGGGTCCCGCAGCAGGCCCGCGGCCCGCAGCAGCAGGCCCCGGCCGCCACCGGCGCCCAGCCCTGGCCGAGTGCGGCCCGGCGCGGCGGTGTCCCGCAGCAGCGCACCGCGGCCCCGGCCGTCCACGCTGTCGCCCCGCGCAACGGGTTCGGCGTCACCGCGCTGGTGCTCGGGATCCTGGGCCTGCTGTTCTCCTTCATCCCGATCATCGGGATGATCGCCTGGCCACTGGTGCTGCTGGGCCTGCTGTTCGGTGTGCTCGGTGTCGTCCGGGCGAGCAGGGGCCGGGCGGACAACCGCGGCGTCGCGATCGCGGGCACCGTGCTCTCGGCGATCGGGCTCATGGTCTGCGTCCTCTACGCGTCGGTGTTCGCCGCCGCGGTGTCGGGTCTGCCGACGACCTCCTCGACGGCGACTCCGGCCGTGGCCGGGTCGGGAGCCTCCGGCGCCTTCCCGGGTGCGACCGCCGACGACGTGGTCGCCGATGCAGGTGAGACGCTGACCGTCGGGAACCTGCAGATCGCGGCCACCCCGCTGCAGCCGGGCGACTCGACCATCGGGCAGACCCTGTGCTCGGACGTCACCTACACCAACACCGGATCCGGTACGGAGTCCTTCAACGGGGGCTTCGACTGGAAGCTCCAGGACCCGAACGGCGCGGCGCTGATGACCACGCTGCTCGGTTCCGACTCGCTGCTCTCCGCCGGCCAGCTGGCGCCCGGCGGCACCACGACCGGCACCGTCTGCTTCGACCGGCCGAGCGGCGCGACCGGGCAGTACGTCCTGCTCTACGACGCGATGGACTTCTCCAACAGCCGCGGAGCCTGGCTCAACCAGGTCGGCTGACCCCAGACGGACGCCGGGACGCTCGGCAGCGACGCGCCTGCGCAGTCGCTGGAGTGGTCACGCACGACGAGCGTCCCGACGGACGACGAGGCCCTCCCCGGGGACGCCCGGGGAGGGCCTTCCCACGTCCGGGGTCAGGCCGCCAGCCCCACCGCGAGGGCCAGCACGCCCAGCAGCGGCGGCCCCAGCTGGATCGACGCCGGCCGCCGCTTCGACGGGTCCGACAGCAGCAGCACCAGCCCGGCGGCGACCATCGAGCCCGCCCCGGTGAACACCAGCGTCGCGCCGACGCTGCGGGCGCCCGTCGCGAACACCACGGCCCCGAGCAGCACGGCGACGGCGAGGAACAGGTTGTAGAAGCCCTGGTTGAACGCCAGCGCCCGGGTCTGCTCCGCCTCCGCGCGGTCCGTACCGAAGGTCGCCCGGGCCCGGTCGGTGGTCCAGAGCAGCGACTCCAGCACGAAGATGTAGACGTGGATCAGCGCCCCGATCCCGGTCAGCACCAGCCCGGCGACGATCACGACGGCCCCCTCCGCGGCGGAACCGTTCCGCCGCAGGGGGACCGTAGTGGGACCGGCGGCAGCGGGGTCAGCGGCTCGCTGCCCGCCGGTACTGCCGGCTCGCCAGCGGCGCGAACACCGCGACGATCACGACCGACCAGATCAGCACGTAGAGCACCGGGTGCTGCAGCGGCCAGGCGTCCGAGGCGGACGCCGACGCGGGGATCGCGCCGTCGTTGCCGAACAGGGTCCGTGCGGCCGCGGTGACCGCCGAGACCGGGTTCCACTCGGCGAACAGCCGCAGTGGGCCGGGCAGCGAGTTAAGCGGCACGAAGGTGTTCGCCAGGAACGTCACCGGGAAGATCACGATGAACGACGCGTTGTTCACGACCTCCGGGCTCGGCACCAGCAGCCCGACGAACGCCATCACCCACGAGAACGCGTAGGCGAACACGATCAGCACCGCGAACCCGGCGAGCGCCTCGCCGACCGAGGTGTGGATGCGCCAGCCGACCAGCAGCCCGGTCAGCGACATCACGACCAGCACGATCAGGTTGTTCACCACGTCGGACAGGGTCCGGCCGGTCAGCACCGCCGACGACGACATCGGCAGCGAGCGGAACCGCTCGATGATGCCCTTCTTGACGTCCTCGGCGAGCCCGGCGCCGGTGTTCGTGGCCCCGAAGATGACGGTCTGGGCGAAGATCCCGGCCATCAGGAACTCGCGGTACCCGGCCCCGCCGCCGGCCGGGTCGATCGCGCCGCCGAAGACGTAGGCGAACAGCAGCACGAACATGATCGGGGACAGGGTGGTGAAGACCAGCAGGTCCGGGACCCGCTTGATCTTGATCAGGTTGCGCTTCGCGACGACGGAGGCGTCGGCGAGCATGGTGGCGGCGGCGTTCACGGGGTCGGCTCCTCGGCCTGGTCCGCCTCGTCGGCGGGGCGCCCGGTCAGGGTGAGGAAGACGTCGTCGAGCGTCGGGCGGCGCAGCCCCGCGTCGTCGACCTTGGTGCCGGCCTCGGCGAGCCGGTCCAGCGCGGCGCGCAGCACCTCGACCCCGCCGCTGACCGGCATCGTCAGGGAGCGGCGGTGCCGGTCCAGCACGGCCTCACCCACGCCGAGCGAGGCGAGCAGTGCGGCGGTGGGCTCCAGGTCGTCGGCCAGGCTGGTCGTGACCTCCAGGCGCTCCCCGCCGACCTGCGACTTGAGCTCGTCCGCGGTGCCGCGCGCGATGACCCGGCCGTGGTCGATGACCACGATCTCGTCGGCCAGAGCGTCGGCCTCCTCCAGGTACTGGGTGGTGAGCAGCAGCGTCGTCCCGCGCGCGACGAGACCGCGGATCACGTCCCACAGGTCGTTGCGGCTGCGCGGGTCCAGCCCGGTGGTCGGCTCGTCGAGCAGCAGCACCGGCGGGTCGGCGACGAGCGCCCCGGCCAGGTCGAGCCGGCGGCGCATCCCGCCGGAGTAGGTCCGGGCCGGACGGTCCGCGGCGTCGGTCAGGCCGAAGTCGGCCAGCAGCTCACGGGCCCGGTCCCGGGCCCGGCGCCGACCCAGGTGGTACAGCCGCCCGACCATCTCCAGGTTCTCGAAGCCGGTCAGGTACTCGTCGACCGCGGCGTACTGCCCGGACAGACCGATCCGGCGGCGGACGCCTGCCGGGTCGGCCAGCACGTCGACGCCGGCCACGGTGGCCTCGCCCGCGTCCGGTGTCAGCAGTGTGGTCAGCACCCGGACGACCGTGGTCTTCCCGGCGCCGTTCGGGCCCAGCAGGCCGAGCACCGTCCCCTCCGGCACCGACAGGTCGACCCCGTCGAGCGCGCGGAGCGAACCATAGGTCTTGACCAGTCCCGTGGCGCGGATCGCGTCCGGCATCGTGTTGTCCCCCTCGGAAGGTGCGAGCGGGGGCCACTGTGCCCTACGACCCTGACAACCTGCGTCCTGATTCGGCCCGGCGGCGCGCGTGGGCGAGCAGCATCCGGCGCCCGACCAGCATCAACGCCGCCGACACCAGCATCACGACGGCGTTGACCGTCCACGCGGTCGGGAAGCCCGCGTGGGTGGCGAGCGAGCCGAAGACGATCGGTCCGGCGAAACCGCCGGCGTAGACACCGACCTGCACGATCGACGTCGCCGCGGCCGGGGCGGACGGGTTGAGCCGCACCACGGCGAACTGCAGCAGACCCGGCCACGCCCAGCCCAGCCCGAACGCCAGCACCACCCCGACGACCAGCGCGGGCGTCCCGGGCACGGCGAGCAGCCCGAACCCGCCGGCGCCCGCGGCGAGACTCGCCGCGACGACGGCGACGTGGCCGCCCGAGCGCATATCGGCCAGCCACCCGTGCAGCATCCGCACCGACAGCCCCACCACACTGCCGAGGGTCAGCATCAGCCCGGCCAGACCGGGGTCGATCCCGCGGTCCACCGCCGAGGCGACCAGGAAGATGCCGAGCGCGGTCGCGGTCCCGGCCGCGAGCCCGGAGGCGGCGCCGATCACGGCGAGCGCGGCCGTCGCCCGGTCGCCGGACCCCGTGCGGGCCGCCGGGCGGGCGTCGGTGCGCGGGCACGCGGACAGTGCCGCCAGCGCCAGCAGCGCGCCGATCCCGTACGCCCAGCGCCAGCCCACGGTCAGCGCCACCGCGGGGACGGCCAGCCCGGCCAGCAGCGTCGCCGCCGGGATCGCGGCCTGCTTCACCCCGAAGGACAGCCCCATCCGGTGTGCGGGCACCGAGCGCGCGAGCGTCAGGTTCGACGACAGCTGGCCCATCACGTTGCACCAGGCGCCGCAGAGCAGCAGGACGACGAGCGCGACGTAGGACCGCGCGCCCAGCGCCAGGGCCGCCATCAGCACCGCCGCCCCGACGACGGCGATCCGGCTGGTCACCCGTGATCCCACCCGCTCGACGACCATGCCGACCGGCAGCGAGCACAGCGCGCTGACCCCGAAGTACAGCGCGACGACCAGCCCCAGCCCGGACGGGTCGAAGGCCAGGTCGCGCGAGAGCTGCACCGATAGGGCGCCGGTGAGGAACACCGGGAGCACCGATGCCGTCGTCACGACCACCGCGCCGGTCGCGACGCGGAAGGCGGACGGCGACGCGGTGTCCGTCGTGGCCAGTTCGGTTGCGATGCTCACGTTCAGCAACGCTAACCGATATGCGTCAACCCTGGATGCGCGAGTCCCCGCGGCCGGCCCACTCCTTCTCCCGGAGCTCGAACTTCTGGACCTTGCCGGTGGAGGTCTTGGGCAGCTCGTCGACGACCTCGACGTACTTGGGTGCCTTGTAGCGGGCGATCCTCGTCTTCACGTGGTCGATCAGCTCCTGGGGCTCGGCGGAGCGGCCCGGCTTGAGCACGGCGAAGGCCTTGCAGACCTCGCCCCACTTCTCGTCCGGCACCCCGACGACGGCGGCCTCCAGCACCGCGTCGTGCGAGACGATCGCCTGCTCGACCTCGACGGTGGAGATGTTCTCGCCGCCGGAGATGACCACGTCCTTGGCCCGGTCGCGCAGCTCGACGTAGCCGTCGGGATGCACGACGCCCAGGTCGCCGGAGTGGAACCAGCCACCCCGGAACGCCTCGGCGGTCTTCTCCTCGTCGCGGTGGTAGCCCTTCATGACGTTGTTCCCGCGCATCACGATCTCGCCCATCGTGGCGCCGTCGCGGGGGACGTCGGCCATCTCCTCGTCGACCACCCGGACCCGGTCCGCGCACACCATGCCGACCCCCTGGCGGGCCTGGAGCCGGGCCCGTTCCTCGCCGTCGAGGTCGTCCCAGGCGTGCTGGTACTGGTTCACCGCGTACGGCCCGTAGGTCTCGGTGAGGCCGTACACGTGCACGATGCGGAACCCCATCCGCTCCATCTGCAGGATGGTCGTCGGCGACGGCGGCGCGCCGGCCGTCGTGATCGTCAGCCGGTAGTCCAGGGTGACGGCCTCGGGCGCGTTCATGATCGTCGTGACGACGGTCGGGGCGCCGTTGAGATGGGTGACGCCGTGCTCGCCGATCAGCCGCCAGATGGTGTCGCCGCGGACCTCGCGCAGGCAGACGTGGGTGCCGCCGATGGCCGTCACGGCCCACGGGGTGCACCAGCCGTTGCAGTGGAACATCGGCAGCGTCCACAGGTAGACGCTGTCCGCGGTGTGCCCGGAGTGGACGATCTCGCCGAAGGAGTTCAGGTACGCACCGCGGTGGTGGTACTCGACGCCCTTCGGGTTGCCGGTCGTCCCCGAGGTGTAGTTGATCGTGATGGTGGCCCGCTCGTCGTCGACGGCCCAGGGCCGCGGGTCGTCCGAGCCGCGGGCGAGCAGGTCGGCGTAGCTCGTCCCGGAGCCGACGCCGTCGCCGGGCGCCGCCGGGTCGACGACGGTGACGATCTCGCGGACCGTGGCCAGCTCGTCGGCGACCGGGCGGACCGTCTCGTACAGGACGGCGTCGACGACCAGCACCGTGGCCGCCGAGTGGTCCAGGATGTAGCGGACCTCCTCGGTCGACAGCCGTGTGTTGATCGCGACCAGGACCGCGCCCGCCAGCGGCACCGCGAAGTGCGCGACGAGCATCTCCGGGACGTTCGGCAGCAGGTAGGCGACCCGGTCACCGGGCTCGACGCCCGACGCGGCGAGGGCGTTCGCCACCCGGGTCGCCTCCGCCGCGAACTCGGCGTAGGTGTGCCTGCGGTCGCCGTAGACGATCGCCGTGGACTCCGCGAACACCTCGGCCGAGCGGCCCAGGAAGGCCAACGGGGTGAGCGGGGTGGTCCAGACGTCGGTCGTCGCGCCCTGTGTCACGGTCGGCTCCTTCGCAGGCGGTGCACTCGTCGCCGCGATACTGCTCGCCGCGAGGAGTACCCGGCAACCCGCGCCGGCCGAGCCCCCCGACCGCCGGGGCTCAGCCCTCGATCGTGATGGCGGCCTTGGGGCAGCTCCGTGCCGCCTCCTCGACCTTCGGCCGCAGCGACTCGGCCGGGTTCTCGTCGAGGATGTAGAGGTAGTCGTCGTCGCGCACCTCGAAGACCTCCGGCGCGACACCCATGCAGACCGCGTTGCTCTCGCAGCGGTCGAAATCCACGATGACCTTCATGGCATCCATGGTGCCCCCGCCGTGCCGACGCCGCAGGACTGAGGGCTCCCTGACCTGCGGTTATGCTTCCCTTCCTCGCTCGGGAAGGCCGCAGGTCAGCGGCTGTCGCGGGTCTGGGCGGCGGTCGGCAACGGCTGCGGCGCGAGGTTCGCGCGGGCCTGCACGGGCGTCGGCGGCGGGGTGGTGTGCGGCACCCCGGTGAGGAGCGCGGTCGTCGCCCGGGTGGTCACCGGGATGCTGCCGACCGAGGGCAGGCGCACCTCGTCGGGTTCGAGCATCGCGGCCACGCCGAGCAGGGCGCCGAGCGCCACCGGGGCGGCCAGTGCCGCGAGTCGCAGTCGCGCCGGGTCCACGGCACACCTCCACGTCGACGACCGCGCGGGGGATGCCGGGGAGCGGCAGCGGCCGTCGACCAACCATCGGGTCGCGGCCGTCCGCCGTTACCGCCATCGGGTGATCCGGGTCAAGCGGGGCGCATCCGGACCACCCGATGGAGGGCGCTCACTCCCTCCGCAGCACCGGACGCAGCGTGTCCAGCACCGACGCGTCGTCGATGGTGGAGGGCACCGGCTCCTCGGCGCCGTCGGCGATCCCGCGCATCGTCTTGCGGAGGATCTTGCCGGAACGGGTCTTGGGCAGGGCCGGGACGATCGCGACGTCCTTGAGGGAGGCGACCGCGCCGATCTGGTCGCGCACCATCTGCACGAGCTCGGCGCGCAGCCCGTCCTCGTAGCCCTCGGCGTCGCTGTCGACGCCGGACTTCAGCACCACGAAACCGCGCGGGATCTGCCCCTTCATGGTGTCCGCGACGCCGATCACCGCGCACTCCGCCACGTCCGGGTGCGAGGCCAGGACCTCCTCCATCCCGCCGGTGGACAGACGGTGGCCCGCGACGTTGATGACGTCGTCGGTGCGGCCCATGACGAAGACGTAGCCGTCGGCGTCGAGGTGCCCGCCGTCGCCGGTGAGGTAGTAGCCCTCGAACGCCGACATGTAGGAGCTGACGTAGCGCTCGTCGTCGTTCCACAGGGTCGGGAACGCACCGGGCGGCAGCGGCAGCTTCGCCACGATCGCGCCGTCGACACCGGGCTCGGCCGGGTCGCCCCGCTCGTCGAGCACCTGGACGTCCCAGCCGGGCATGGCACGGGTCGGTGAGCCGGGCTTGATCTCCAGCAGCTCGATGCCCGCCGGGTTGGCTGCGATCGGCCAGCCGGTCTCGGTCTGCCACCAGTGGTCGATGACGGGGATGTCGAGCAGATCCGAGGCCCAGCGGTGGGTCTCGGGGTCGAGGCGCTCCCCGGCGAGGAAGAGGTACTTCAGCGAGGACACGTCGTACTGCCCGAGGAACGTGCCCTCCGGGTCCTCCTTCTTGATCGCCCGGAACGCCGTGGGCGCGGTGAAGACGGACTTCACCCCGTTCTCCTGGACGACCCGCCAGAACTGCCCGGCGTCCGGCGTGCCGACGGGCTTGCCCTCGTAGAGCACGGTCGTCGCTCCGGCCAGCAGCGGCGCGTAGACGATGTAGGAGTGGCCGACGACCCAGCCGACGTCGGACGCGGTGAAGATCGTCTCGCCGGGGCCGACGTCGTAGATGTTGGGCATCGACCAGGCCAGGGCGACGGCGTAGCCGCCCGAGTCGCGCACCACGCCCTTCGGCTTGCCGGTGGTGCCGGAGGTGTAGAGCACGTAGAGCGGGTCGGTGGCCTTCACCGGGACCGGGTCGGCCGGCGTGGCGTGGGCGACGGCCTCGGCCCAGTCGACGTCGGTCGGGCCCAGCTGCGCGGTGGCCTGCTCGCGCTGCAGGATCACCGTGGACGTGGGCTTGCGGTCCGACAGCTCGATCGCCCGGTCGAGCAGCGGCTTGTACTCGATGACGCGCTTGCCCTCGATGCCGCAGGACGCCGAGACGACGACCTTGGGCCCGGCGTCGTCGATCCGGACGGCGAGCTCCTTGGCGGCGAACCCGCCGAAGACCACCGAGTGGACGGCGCCGAGGCGGGCGCAGGCGAGCATCGCGATCGCGGCCTCGGGGACCATCGGCATGTAGACGACGACCCGGTCGCCGTGGCCGATGCCCTGGTCGCGCAGCACGCCCGCGAACAGCGCGACCTCGTCGCGCAGCTCCGCATAGGTGTAGGAGCGCCGCGACCCGGTGACCGGCGAGTCGTACACCAGGGCCGTGCGGTCGCCGTTCCCGGCGTCGACGTGCCGGTCGAGCGCGTTGTACGCGACGTTCAGCTCGCCGTCGGGGAACCAGCGGTAGAACGGCGGGTTCGACTCGTCGAGCGCGCGGGTCGGGGCGACGTCCCAGTCGATCCCGTCGGCCGCGCGGAGCCAGAAGCCCTCACGGTCGTCCACACTGGAACGGAAGATCTCCTCGTAGGTGGTCACCGTCGTCCTCTTCCTCTGGCGATCCCGGCGGCCCACGGTGGCCGCCCCTCGTGTCGCCGACGACCCTAGGAGGTGACACCGACAGTGCGCAGCCCTCCCGTGGGCGGACCGCTCCGGAGGGACGGGCCGTTCGTCGACGACGATGTGCCGATCGTCGCAGTGTGACCGGGCGGATCCGTAACGTGATCGGGTGACGGCCCGACACAGCGCGTGGGGGACCCGTCCGATCCGCGGGCGGGCCCACGGACGGGAGGCGGTGCCGGTGCGGCCCGACGACGGTGCGGTCCGGTGGCGTGGCAGGCGGGGTGCCGCCGGTGCGGCGGTGCTCGGGACGCTGCTCGCCGGGTTCGTGGCCGCGGGCTGTGCCCCGGTCCCGTCGGTCGTCCCGGCGGCGGCCGCGGCGACGACGTGCACCCCCGGCTGGACGGCCGCCTGGCACGCCGCGCAGCAGGCCGTCCCCGGCGACAGTCTCGCCGGCCGGACGCTGCGGATGGTGGTGCGGCCCGGCGCGGCGGGGGAGGAGCTGCGGCTGCGGCTGTCCAACCGGCACGGCGACGGGCCGCTGCGGATCGCGGCGATGACCGTCGGCGCCACCGGCCCGGGCGCCGCGGTGACCCGGCCGGTCCCGCTGACCGTCGGCGGGGCCCCCGTGGCCGACATCCCGGCGGGTGCCGAGGTGCTGACCGATCCCGCACCGGTCGCCGCCGCGGCGGGCGTGCCGCTGACGGTGAGCCTGTTCCTGGCCGAGGTGCCGCGCACGATCGGCTCGCACCCGGTCGCGATGCGCACCGCGTGGCTGTCCGGGCCGGGGGACCGCACCGCGGCCCCGGACGCGGCGGGCTTCGACACGACCCTGCAGTCCTGGCCGGTGCTGACCGGTCTGGAGGTCCTGGCGGCCCGCCCGGACGGCGCCGTCCTCGTGATCGGGGACTCCCTCGTCGACGGCGTGGGCTCCACCCCCGGCGGCGACGACCGCTTCCCCGACCAGCTCGCCGCCCGGCTGGCCGCGGCGGGCGGCGACCGGCCGATGACCGTGCTGAACGCGGGACTGTCGCGCAACCAGCTGCTGCAGGACGACCCGCCGGCCGGCGGTGACGCGCCGTCGACCCGCTGGGACGACGACGTGGCCGCCGTCCCCGGCGTGCGCGACGTGGTGCTGCTCGTCGGCACCAACGACCTCGCCGCCGGCGCGGCCGCCGGTGACCTCGTCGCCGGGCTGCAGGGCTTCGCCCAGCGGGCCCGCGCCGCGGGGCTGCGCGTGTTCCTCACCACCATCCCGCCGTCGGCCAGCGGCGGTCGCGCCACCCCGACGGCCGTCGCGGCCCGGGACGAGGTGAACGGCTGGCTCCGTTCGGATGGTCGTCGCTGGGCCGACGGGGTGATCGACGCGGCCGCCGCACTGGGCGACCCGGGTGATCCGCACCGGCTCCGTCCGGATCTGGACTCTGGCGACGGGCTCCACCCGTCGCCCGCCGGGTACCGGGCGCTGGCGGCATCCGTGCCGGTCGGGGAGCTGTCCGGCAGCCCCTGCCGGGTCTCGCGGGATCGCTGAGCCGCACCCGTCCCCCACAGCGCCGGGTGACCGGCCGTCACCCGGGAAGGGGCGTGCGGGGTCCCCGCACGATGGGTAACGTCTTGGTCACGGCCACAGCACGTGGCGGTACCGACGGACACCGGCACGCGGCGCGTCCCACGGACGGGCCCGGAGCAGGTCCTGGCGGCCTACGGGGAGGCCTCGTGACCATCGGCGCGAAGCGCGGCATCGACGACGACACCAGTTCCATTCCGGCGCCGCGGAACGCGGCCGACGCCTTCAAGGTCTCCGACGACCAGGTGCAGCGCGCCCGGCTCGTCGTCGCCCGGAACTCGGACGACTCCGAGGATCTGCGCGAGCTGCTCGACATGCTGGGGCTGATCTCCGGCAACCCGGAACAGCCGCCACCCGTGGCTCGCTGACCTGCGGCGACGCCGGAACCGGGGGGTGGTTGCAGGGCCCCTCGGAGCGGTGTCGTAAGGTTTCCTCACTCCCAACGGACAGCCGTTGAGGGAAGGTCGAGGCCCTCGGGCCTGGTCCCAGCCCCCATCGTCTAGCGGCCTAGGACTCCGCCCTTTCAAGGCGGCAGCGCGGGTTCGAATCCCGTTGGGGGTACCGCGAGACACATCGGCTACGATGCGTCTCGCGAGAGCAAGGCCCAGTGGCGCAGTTGGTTAGCGCGTCGCCCTGTCACGGCGAAGGTCGCGGGTTCGAGTCCCGTCTGGGTCGCTCCACTCTCTGGATCTCCGGTTCACCGGAGGCCGGGGCCAGGTAGCTCAGTTGGTACGAGCGTCCGCCTGAAAAGCGGAAGGTCGGCGGTTCGACCCCGCCCCTGGCCACAGTCCTGATCCCCCGCAGAGCCGGTCGGTAGCCACCGACCGGCTCTCGTGCGTTCCGGGGTCGGTTCGGTCACGATCGGCCGATGAGCTCCTACCCGCACGACATCACCGTCCCCGGCCCGCCCCGGCTGGAGGAGGTCTCCGACGGGCTCTTCGCCTACGTCCAGCCGGACGGCACCTGGTGGATCAACAACACGGGCCTGCTCGTCGGGCCGCAGGGGGCCGTCGCCGTCGACTCCTGTTCCACTGAGCGCCGGACGCGGGCCTTCGCGGCCGCGATCGGCGAGGTCACCGACCGGCCGGTCCGCACGCTGGTCAACACCCACCACCACGGCGACCACACCTGGGGCAACGCCCTGTTCTCCGGCGCGACGGTCGTCGCGCACGAGCGGGCACGCGCGGAGATGATCGCCTTCGGCCCGCCCCGGGACCTGCCGTTCTGGGACCACGGCGACTGGGGCTCGCTCCCGCTGGACCCGCCGTTCCTCACCTTCATCGACCGCATCGCGCTGCACCTGGGGGACCTGCGGGCCGATGTCCTCCACGTCGGGACGCCCGCCCACACCACCAACGACGTCCTCGTGCACGTACCCGACCGGTCGGTCCTCTACTGCGGGGACCTGGTGTTCAACGGCGGCACGCCGTTCCTGCTGATGGGCTCGGTGACCGGCGCGATCGACGTCCTGGAGCAGGTGGTGCTCCCGCTCGGGGCCGCGACGACGGTGCCCGGCCACGGGCCGGTGTTCCGGGGCGACGGGCCGCTCCGGGACACGGTCGACTACCTGCGGTTCGTCCTCGACCTGGCCGAGCGCGCCCGCGACGCCGGCATTCGCCCGCTGGAGGCCGCCCGCGACACCGACCTCGGCCGGTTCGGCGAGTGGCCGGACGCCGAGCGCATCGTCGGGAACCTGCACCGCGCCTACGCCGAGCTCGACGGCGCCGAGCGAGGCGCCCCGATCGACAGCACGGTCGCGCTCACCGAGATGGTCGAGTACAACGGCGGGCGCCCGCTCACCTGCCTGGCGTGAGCACCGGTCGCCGCTCCCTCAGCGCGACGACGGCGCCGGCCACCATCAGGACCGTCAGCACCCCGGCCGCGGCGACGGTGGGCGTGTCCGGCTCGACGAGCGGCTGTCCGCGCAGCGCCTGCCAGGTCAGCAGGGCGAGCACGCCGGTGTAGCCGGCGGCGGCCGTCGTCATCAGGTCGCGACGCACCCGTGGGTCGGCCAGCCGTGCCACCCGCCCTGCGGCCAGCTCGAACACGATCAGCAGCAGCGGCAGCAGCTGCAGCGCGTGCATCCCGACGAAGTGCGGGACGCGCAGGTCGCCGCCCAGCGTGCTCCACCCGACCAGCGGCAGTCCCGGGCCGCCGTCCGGGACGCCGACGGCGTGCGCCCCGGCGATCCCGCGGAAGTCGGCGAGCTGGTCCGGGGTCGGTGACGTCATCAGGAAGCCGAGCGCCATACCGGCCAGCGCGAGCACCGCGCCGGCGCGGATCGCGACCGTGCGGGCGGGGTCGAGGTCGCGCACCGCGAACAGCCCGGCGGCGACCCACGACGTCGCCAGCCAGACGAGGACGATCGAGATCCCCATGGTGGTCCACAGGCCCGCGTCGAGCCGGGAGGTGTAGTTGAAGTGGCTGGTCGTGCCCCGCCCGGCCTGGACGGCGATGACGACCATCTCCACCACCAGGGCCACCGCCGCGACCGTGCCCGCGAGGAACGCGCCACGGGTCCGGCCGCGCCGGGAGCGCAGCTGGTCGTACAGCCAGGCCCAGGTCACGCAGAAGATCGCGATGGAGACGGCGAACTTGGTGGGCTTGAGCCACACCGGCGCGCCGAGCACCTCGCGCGGGTCGACGAGGGTGCCCAGCAGGCCGAGCGGGACGGCCGCGGCGCAGACGAGACCGACGACCATCAACGGACGGTGCCACGCGAGGATGTTCCGCATGTGGATACTGTAACTATCCGATAGCTGGACTGTCCATATGGCTCGCATGGAACCGTGCGCGGCCCGCGTCCGTTGTCCACCCGTGTCCATGATCGTCGACCGAGCCCTGCGTACCGCCGTCACCGCGTTGCCGCGGCGGTGGCGGACCGACCGGCGCTCCGCCCTGGTCGGGTTGACCGCGCTGCGTCCGCACCTCGGCGTCGCCGGACTGGGGGTCGCGGGTCTCCTGCGGCTCACCGGGCTGCGCCGCACCGCGACGGCGGTGGGCCTGGCCGGCGCCGCGGCCGCCGCTCCCGCGCTGCGACGGGTGCTGCCGCGCCCCGACGGCCCGCTGCCGGACGGGCCCGAGCTGACCGTGCTCGTCGCGAACGTGCTGCTGGGGCGGGCCGACACCGGCGCGCTCGCCGCGACGGTGACCCGGGAGCGGCCGGACGTCGTCGTGCTGCCCGAGGCGGGCGTCGCCTACCTCGACCGGCTCCTGCCCCTGCTCGGTGGCTACCGGGGCTGGTCCTCGGTCCCGCCCGGCGTCCCGGACCAGCGCGGCACGGTGGTACTGGTCGCGCCGCGGGCCGGGGAGGTCGACGTGCGGCCCGGGCAGGGGATGCGGCTGCCGCACCTGGAGGTCACCGGTGGGCTGCTCGGTGCCCGGACGCTGTACGCGGTGCACACCTCCGCGCCGACGAACCCGCGGTGGACCGAGCTGTGGACCGGTGAGCTCGCGCTGATCGGGGAGTGGACCCGCACCCGACCGGCGCCGGTCGTGGCCGGGGACCTCAACGCCGTCGTCGACCATCGGCGGCTGCGCGACGCGTCCGGCGACTGCGTCGACGCCACCGACGGCACCGTGCGGGGGCTCGTGGGGACCTTCCCGTCGTCGCTGCCGCGCTGGGCCGGGATCCGCATCGACCACGTGCTCGTGCCCCGCGGGTCGGTGACCCGCCGCCACGTCGTCCTCGAGACCCCGGGCAGCGACCACCGCGCGGTGCTGGTGACGGTGCGGCTGCCCGGGACTCAGGACCCGGCGCGGTAGCGCTGCGCGGAGCGGCTCTCCTGGGCGATCCGGCGCAGGGCCGCGAGCAGGGCGTCGCCGAGGACGGTGCCGACCAGTGCGGTCTCCGCGGCCTCCTCGCGGTCGGTGGTCCGCCCGATCGCGGCCAGGTCGCCCTCCGCGGCGCGGTCGGCGGCCTCGGCCCACGCCTGCAGGGTCTCCTCGCCGGGGCCCCAGCCCAGCTCGTGCATCCGGGCCAGCACCGACCGGGCCCCGGCCAGCGCGGGCGCGTCCTTCCCGACCTGCCAGCCCACGTGGGCCACGGCTCCGGCCAGGTCGGCCTCCGCCTCGTCGAGCGAGCCGGACGCGCCGACGTCGCCGGTGATCGCGTAGACCGTCCGGCCGAGCATGTCGTGCAGGCCGACCGCGGGGTCGTCGACGGCCGACAGCACCTCGCGGACGGTCGCGATCGGCAGCCCGCCGACCTCGACGAGCGCCCGGATCAGGCGCAGCCGGCGGACGTGCGCGTCGTCGTAGCGGGCCTGGTTCGGTGACGTCGTCTCGCCGCGGGGCAGCAGGCCCTCGCGCAGGTAGTACTTGATCGTCGCGACGGGGACACCGGACGACCGGGACAGATCCGAGACTCGCACATCGGAGACTCTAGCTATCCGTTTCGGTCCGGGGTTCCGACAGCCCGTCGACGAGGCCGAAGGTCACCGCCTCCGCCGCCGACAGCCAGCGGTCCCGGGCGTCGTCGGGCAACGGGGCGCCGCAGTACGCCGCGGTCAGCGACTCGATCTCGCGGCGGCGTCCGGCGAGGTGGTCGGCCCGGACCCGCACGTCGCCGGGGTGCGAGCCGCGGACCGGCCCGTCGGCGGTGGGCAGGAACGCGGCGTGTGCGCGGGCGAGCCGTTTGCCCGGCGTCCCCGACGCGACGAGGAACGGCACCGGGCCCGCGAGCGATCCCACGGCGACGGTCGCGACGTCGACACCGAGCGTGCGGATCGTGTCGTGCACCGCCATCGCGGCGACCGGGGAGCCGCCGGGCGCCAGGACGTGCAGGGTGATGTCGCGGCGCGCGTCCTGGGCGGCCAGCAGGAGCAGGCGCGCGCAGGTCTCGGCGGCGACGTCGTCGTCGATCTCGCGGGCGAGCAGCACGATCCGCTCGCCGAGCAGACGGTCGGCGGGGTCGGACGGGGTGGACAGGACGGGCATCGGATCTCCGCTCCTCGGGTGCCGCCCGACACTAGGGCCGGGTCGGGCCACCTGAGCTGCGGTTACGCCGACGGCGGACGGGGTTCGCCCTCGGCGGAGGTCGGGTCGGTGCCCGCGGTCGCGACCCGGCGCAGCAGCGTGCGGAGCGCGCCCTGCTCGTCCGGGGAGAGCGGCGCCAGGATGTGGGCCTCGGCGGCGCGCAGTCGCGTCTCGGTCTCGCAGAGCAGCGCCCGGCCGGCCGTGGTCAGCACGATCCGGCGGGCCCGTCGGTCGTTCGGGTCGGGGTGCCGCTCGATCAGTCCCGCCTCCTGGACCTTGTCCAGCAGGTAGGTCATCACGGTGCGGTCCACGCCGAGCTTGCGGGCGAGTGCGAGCTGGGTGGGCGGATCGTCCCCGGCCGCGGCGGCGAGCACCTGGAAGCCGCGCTGACCGCCGGGCAGCGTGCCGACGACGCACTGCACCGCCGTGGCGTGGTCGCGGGCGACCCGGGCCAACGCCCACGCCAGGTCGCACTCGACGCTCTGCGGGGCGGACGGACCGGACATCGTCACAGGGTACGCGCTTGCCAAGGTCGTCTCTCGCGCAGATACTCTGTTCAACAGAACATCTTCGCCCCAGATCGACCGGGAGGTCGTCATGTCCCTGTTCCGACTCGACGCGAGCATCCGCACCGAGGGCTCCGTCAGCCGCGAGATCGCCGACGAGGTCGAGCGCGCCTACCTCGACGCGCGACCGGGCGCCGAGGTCGTCCGCCGTGACCTGGGCACCGCCCCGCTGCCCGCCGACCTGTGGACCACCGCGGTCGCGGCCGGGTACGTGGCCGAGGCCGACCGCACCCCGGAGCAGCGCGGGGCCCTCGCGCGCATCGCGGAGCTGGCCGACGAGGTGCTGGCCGCGGACGCCGTCGTCATCGGATCGCCGCTCTACAACTTCGGCATCGCGGCGCACCTGAAGACCTGGGTCGACGCCCTGATCACCGACCCCCGGTTCGCGCCGGGCAGCACGCCCCTCGCCGGCCGCCCGGTCGTGCTCGTCGTCTCCCGGGGAGGCGGCTACGGGCCGGGCACCCCGCGCGAGGGCTGGGACCACGGCTCCGGCTGGATCACCCGCATCCTGCGCGACGTGTGGGGTGCCGACGTGACCGTCGTGGAGACGGAGCTGACCCTGGCCGACGTGGTGCCCGCGATGAGCGAGCTGCGCCCGCTGGCCGCGGAGAAGCGCGAGCGCGCCCGCATCGACGCCCGGACGGCCGGGGAGCGGGTCGCCGCGGTGACGCCGGCCGCGTGAGGCCCGGTCAGGGGGCGGCGCGCAGCGCGGCGAGCCGCTCCCGGGCGTAGCCGGGCTCGACGGTCCAGCAGACGGCGACCTCCCACGCGTCGACGGCGCGGCGGGCCTCGCGGGCAGCCCCGGGCCCACCGTCGAGGTCGAGCGCCGTCCGGTCCACCCGGCACTCGTCCCAGTCGAGCAGGCCCGGACGTCCGTCCAGGACCCGGATGTTGCCCAGGCCGGGGTCGCCGTGGACGACGGCGACCGGACCGCCCACCACGGCCCACGCGGCCCGGCACTCCGCGACGACGTCGGACGGCATCGCGGTCAGGTCCACGTCCCCGCCCCGGACGGCGCCCGCGAGCAGCTCGACCGTGCCCACGAACCCCGGCCGCTGGCTCCGCCCCGAGGTGAGGGCGTGCAGCCGGTGCAGCTCGGCAGCGACGGCGGCCTCGTCGCCCGGCCCGGGTGGGTCGCCGTCGAGCCAGGTCCGGACGACGACCGCCCCGCACCGCCGCCGTCCGTCACCGGTCGGGACGACGTCGGGTACGCGGAAACCGTGGGCCCGCAGCTCGCCGGTCAGGTCGAGCTCCCAGTCCAGCGCCGCGGGCGTCCGCCCGCTCCGGTGGACCACCAGCCGTCGGCTCCCGTCCGTCGCCGCCCAGACCGCGCCGCGGTGCCCGCCGCCGAGCCGGGCCGTGATGCGCAGCCCCGGCCAGGCGGCGAGCCCGGGCGGCGTCAGCCGGCCTTCGGCTCCCACAGCTCCGGCCGGTCGGCCAGCTTCAGCGGCAGCCCGAAGTAGCCGAACAGCTCGGTGTTGAGGAAGATGCTCAGCCCGGTGACCGCCCCGTCCTCGATCCGCAGGGCCGTGATGCCCCAGGCCTCGAACTCGCCGTTCGGCCCGGACGGCTTCCACTGGGCGAAGCCGACCGTCCCGTTGATCTCCACCGGAGCCACCCGCGACCCGCGGCAGCCCTGCCCGGGGCCGGTCGCCATCCAGGCGATGACGTCGTCCCGGCCGCGGAACCAGAGCTCCAGCGGGGGCATGTTCTGCTCGACGTCCTCGTGGAGCAGCGCCGTCAGCGCCTCCATGTCGAACGCCTCGAACGCTGCCATGTAGCGCATCAGCAGCGCGGTCTGCGCCGGGTCCATCGCCGGGGAGGTCTGCGGCGCCGCCTCGGAGATGCCCTGTTCGCCCAGGGTGGCGCGGGCGCGCTGCAGGGCGCTGTTGACCGACGCGACCGAGGTGTCCAGCAGCTCGGCGACCTCGGCGGCCTTCCAGCACAGGACCTCGCGCAGGATCAGGACGGCGCGCTGGCGGGCCGGCAGGTGCTGCAGCGCCGCGATGAACGCCAGCCGGATCGTCTCCTTCGCGACGGCCTTGTCCGCCGGGTCCCCGGCGGGCGTCGACACCCGGGCGTCGGGCATCGGTTCGAGCCACTCGGCGTCGGGCAGCGGCTCGCGCAGCGACTCGGCGACCGGTGCGCCGGGGCCTCCGATGTCCATCGGGACGGCGCGGCGCTTGCGCCCGTTCAACGCGTCGATGCAGACGTTGGTGGCGATGCGGTACAGCCAGGACCGCAGCGAGGAGCGGCCGTCGAACTTCGCGACGCCCTTCCAGGCCCGGACCATCGTGTCCTGCACCGCGTCCTCGGCCTCGAAGGCCGAGCCGAGCATCCGGTAGCAGTAGCCGGTCAGCTCACGCCGGTGGTCCTCGAGGCGTTCCTCGGGTGGCCGCTCGTCCACGGTGGTGTCGGCGGCCCGTGCGGGTGCGCTCATGGTTCCCCCTCGACGTACCCGTCCGGGTGGGTCCCGGTCCGTCTGGCCGCGAGTGTGCCGCGCCACACCGACAAAGTGGAGGGCCCGCGCGACGAACGGCCGCCGAACAGGGGCGACGTGCGCCGACGGGCCGGCCGCGACGTGGGATGATCGAGGCCGACGGCGTTCCGCTCGACCCTCCCGGTCCGCCGGTCGCAGGCACGACGGAGGAGTCGGGGAGCACGGCGGGGCGACGATGTCAGCGGTGACCGAGAACGACGGGATCGGGAGTACCGGCGGGGGCGGGGCGCGCCGCGCCGGTCGTCGCCCGGTCACGTCCCGCTCGGAGATCGAGCACATCGCGCTGGAGATGTTCAGCGACCAGGGGTTCGAGCACACGACCGTCGACGACGTCGCGCACGCCGCGGGGATCGGGCGTCGCACGTTCTTCCGGTACTTCGCCTCCAAGAACGACATCGCCTGGGGCGCCTTCGAGGAGCAGCTGGTGCGGATGCGCGCGGTGCTCGCGGCCCAGCCGTCGGACCTGCCGACGCTGGAGGGGGTCCGGCGGGCGGTGCTGGAGTTCAACCACGTCGAGTCGGACGAGCAGCCCTGGCACCGGCGCCGGCTGCGGCTGATCCTGCAGACCCCGGCGCTGCAGGCGCACTCGACGCTGCGCTACGCCTCGTGGCGGGAGGTCGTGGCCGACTACGTGGCCGAGCGTCGTGGCGAGGACGCCTCGGAGCTCGTCCCGCAGAGCGTCGGACACGCCTGCCTGGGCGTGTGCATCGCGGCCTACGAGCGCTGGCTGGCCGACGACGGCTCCGAGCTCGCCGACCTGCTCGACGAGGTGCTGCGGGCGCTGCAGCGGGGCTGGGCGACCGAGCTCCCCTGAGACGCACCGCGACGGCGCCCCGGTGCGGGACGCCGTCGCGTGGTGGTGCCTGCGTCGCAGGTCAGCGGGTGGTGCCGAACAGTCGCTCCCACAGACTCGGGCGGGTCGGGGCGGTGTCCCGGGTCCGGGCGTCGGCCGGGGCCTGCGGAGCGGCGGTGCCGTCCGGGGCGGTGGCGACGGCCGGGGCGCCCGGTGCTGCCGGGGCCGCGGGCACGGCGGGAGCGGTCGGGGCACCCGGAGCGGCAGGGGCAGCCGGAGCGGTGGGCGCACCCGGGACGGCGGGTACCGCCGGGGCCGCGGGAGCGCCCGGGACGGCCGGGGCCGCCGGCGCCTGCGGGAGGGCCGGGGTCTGGGGGGCCGCCGGGGCCTGCGGGGCGGCCGGCGCCTGCGGAACGCCCGGAGCGCCCGGGACGGCCGGGGGCTCGGGGGCCTGCCGGCCCGCGGTGTCCGAGGTGACGGCGACGGCCGGGGTCGCCGAGGCGGCCGGCGCCGCGGGGGCGACCTGCGCCACCGGAGCGGCCGGAGCGCCCGGAACGGCCGGAGCGCCCGGAACGGCCCGGGCCTCCGGAGCGGTGGGCGTGCCCGGGACGGCGGGGGTGGCCGGCACCGCGGGAGCGGCGGGGGCCGCGGGCACGGCCGGAGCGGCGGGCGCAGCCGGAACGGCGGGCGCGGCCGGGTCCGGGGCCGGGGCCGCCGGCGCACCCGGAACAGCCGGCGCGGCGGGGACCTGCGGCGCGGCCGGCGCGCCGGGGACGGCCGGAGCTGCCGGGACGGCCGGGGCGCCCGGAGCCGCGGGGACGCCCGGGGTCGGCACGTCCTGGACGGGGACGGTGGTGTCGGCGGGCGTCGCCGGGGCGGTCGCCGCGCCGTTCCCGAAGAGCGTGTCGAACAACCGGTCCAGCGGGCCGTCGGACGCCGCGGCGGGCGCGTGGGTGACGGTCGCGGCCGGGGCGACCGGGGTGGAGGCCCGAACGGGCTCGGCCGCGCCGGCCACGCCGGCGCCGTACACACCCAGGGTGCCGATCATGAGGGTCAGGGCGACGGAAGTGGTGACTCGGGATCGCACGGTCTCTCCAGTTCGCTGTGCTGCTGCACGGGGTGACGGACGGCGCTGAGCTTGCGGTCACCGGGCGTCGTCCACCAGTGGCCCGATCGTGGCCACACGAGTCACAGGGGCCCCATCGGTCACGCTGTGAGCGGATCGCACCGCAACGCACCCGGAACGGGCGACCCCGTCCGGGGACGGAGGGGGCCGTTGGACGGGCCCGGACCGCCGTCACCACCCGAATCGGGGAGGACGGGCGCCCGGCGCTCACCCGACGGCGTGGAACACGTCCTGCGCTCACCCGTTCGGGACGGTGATGACCGCCCGTCGCCGATCGGCGGATCAGATCTCACGTTCCGTGATCGCGCCGGAGTGGTGCGACGGGCGGTCGGCGTCGCGGAACGGGCCCGTGCGGGGGCGTCGAGTGAGGACGGTCGACGTGCCGGAGAGCCGTGGTAGCGTCCGCGTCGGTTGCAGTCGTTCTTCTCCGATCGCCGCGAAGCGTCCGTGTGAAGTTGTGACGGTGGGCGTCGTCGATCGGTGCTGAGGTGCCACGGCGGTGTCCACGCGACCTCCGGCTCTTGCTGTGAGGGCCGGAACCGCTCCATCTGAGAAGGACACACGCTATGCCGCAGGGCACCGTCAAGTGGTTCAACGCCGAGAAGGGCTTCGGCTTCATCGCCACCGACGACGAGGGACCGGACGTCTTCGTCCACTACTCCGCCATCGAGTCGAACGGATTCCGCACGCTGGAGGAGAACCAGCGCGTCGACTTCCAGGCCAGCCAGGGCAAGAAGGGCCCGCAGGCCGACTCGGTCCGCGTGATCTGACTTCTGCGCGGGCACGACCCGCGCACCGCGACGGCGCCGGCTCCCCTCGGGGACCGGCGCCGTCGTCGTTCCCGGGGTCAGCCGAAGGCCGGCCGCAGCCCCTCCCGCGCCCGCAGTGCCGCCGCGACGACCACCGCCACGGCGCCGAGCGCCGCGACCACGGTCACCGGCACCGTCCCGGCCGTCGCGGACTCCACCGTGACCCAGACCAGCGCCCAGACGGCCGTCGCCGCGTAGGGCAGCGCCGCCGTCGTCCGCCGGGTCGCGACGCCCGCGGCCAGCACGCCGGCAGCGAGGAGTGCCGCGGCCGTCACCGGGCCGAGCGGCGCGCCCCAGTAGGTCAGCGTCACCGAGAACCCGGCCACGGTCGCGAGTGACACCCAGCCCGTGTAGAAGGCCAGCGGGCCGTGCAGGAGTGCCCGGTCGGCCACTCCCTCGGCGGGGAACGCGGCGAGCCGGTGCAGCACCACGGCCAGGGTCACCAGCAGTGCCACGATCAGCAGCTGCGCGGTACCCAGGAGCTCCTGGGAGAACACGACGATCCAGCCCGCGTTGAGCGCCGCCGTCGCCACGAACAGCCAGCCGGTCGCCCGGTGCACCGGGCGCGACCGCTGCCCGGGCAGCGACTGGTACACCGCGTACACGAGCAGGGCCAGGTAGATGAGGCCCCACACGGAGAACGCCACCGTCGCCGGGGTGACCAGTGAGGGGTAACGGTCGCTGAGCACCCGCTGCGACTCCCCGAACGTCCCGCTGCCGCCGAGCGAGCCCGCCACCGCCTGCAGCACCGCCACGGCGAGCACCGCCCAGGTGCGTGCCGTGTCCATCCCGGTGGCCGGGCCTGCCGTGCGGCCCGCCCTCGCCGTCGTCGACGCCATGTCCAGTCCTTCCGATCGTCGCAACCATCTCGATGATAAAGACAATCGACGCACGAGGCATGTCGAGCGGTACGACGACCGGCACTGCGCCGGACGGCGGCGGGGTTGCCACCGGTCGTCGGTCCGCTGCGCCCGGTCACCCGCCGTTCACCGGTGGTCGCGACGCCGTGCGGTCGGCGCTCCCCGCTCGTCTCGCCGCTGCGCACCCTCGCCGCGTACTCCTCGCGAACTCGTGCCCGGAGCCCGATCCTGGTGTTGTACTTCACAGGGAAAGCGGCACCACAGGGGTTGTCGCGCAAGCGGAAGGAAGTGACCTCCATGTCCTGGTGGGACAGCTACCGAGCCGTCTACGGCGCGGAGCTGCGAGCGGCCGCTCGCGAGTACGCCGACCACGGTTGGCCGCTCGTGCCGGGGCCGGGCGCGGAGGTCATGCTCGCGACGGGCGACGTGCTCGACGTGGTCGAGGTCCCGGCGGTCATCGGTCGCCGGGTCTGCCGGACGCTGCGTGAGGCCGGCGAGGTCGTGCCGGTCGCCGCGACGCCCGAGGGCACCTGGTGGTTCCCGATGAGCCCGCGGCACGCGCTCCCGGCCGAGCTGAGCCTGCACACCGACGTGGTGCTGCACACCGACGGCATCGGCGTCGTCGCCCCGCCGACCGAGCGTCCCGAGGGCTGGGTGCAGTGGCGCGTGGCCCCGGCGCGGGTCGGCTACCGGGTGCCCGAGGCCGCGGTCGTCGTCGAGGCGATCTGCGACGCGGTGCGCCGTCGCGACAGCGAGCAGGCCCTGCCCGACGAGCAGGAGGCGCGGGCCGAGCAGTCCGGCGTCCCGGGCGCCCTGCGGCGCTGACCCTCCCGCGCGGCCCGGACGGAACCGAGGATCCGGCCCGCGCGACCGCGTACCGCCCGCCCGGGTTCCGTCCCGTTGCCGTCCCCGCCGATCACCCGCGGGGACGCCGGGACCGGCCGGGCGGTACGCCCGGAAGCGGCGCCCGAGGGGGCACTTCTCCCTCGCCGCGCAGCCGCTCCACCGGCCACGGCCGGGTCCGGCGGGACATCCCCCGGGCCCGGCCGGGACCCACGGCGCGTGCCCCCGCCGCCCGATGTCGGTGTCCCCGGGCACTATGGGTGTGTGCAGACCTCCCGCGCGCCGGAGCGCCCGACCCCCGTCCCGCAGCGGGACCGCACCGTCGGATCCGTTCCCAGCGTCCCTCTCGGCGGCTTCGGCCCCGGTGACGAGCAGAAGCGGCGCGACCTGCGGCGCATGAAGGCCGTCGCCACCGGGTTCCTTCTCGGCGCGACGGTCGTGTTCTTCGTCGCGAAGTACTTCGAGGTCGTCCGCGGTGTCCCCGGGGCGGACTACGTCCGGGCCGCCGCCGAGGCCGGCATGGTCGGTGCGCTCGCCGACTGGTTCGCGGTGACCGCGCTGTTCCGGCACCCGTTGCGGATCCCGATCCCGCACACCGCGATCATCCCGCGCAAGAAGGACATGATCGGTGACAGCCTCGGGGACTTCGTCGGGGAGAACTTCCTGTCCGAGTCCGTCGTCCGCGACAAGCTCGAGCGGATCGGGGTCAGCGAGTCGGTCGGGCGGTGGATCGCCGAGCAGCACAACGCCGACCGGATCACCACCGAGCTGGTCACCGCCGCGCGGGCCCTCGTGACCGTGCTGCGCGACGAGGACGTGCAGAACGTCATCGAGACCGTCGCGGTGCGCAAGCTGATGGAGATCCCGGTCGGTCCGCCGATGGGCAAGGCGCTGGAGGGCGTCCTGGCCGACGGCGCCCACCGCAGGCTGGTCGACCTCGTCTGCGACCGCGCCTACGACTGGGTCGCCGACAACCAGGAGATGGTCCTGCGGGTCGTGCACGATCGCGCACCGTCCTGGACGCCGCGCTTCGTCGACGACCTCGTGGCCGACAAGTTGTTCGCCGAGATCCGCGGGTACGCCTGGGCGGTCAAGACCGACCCCGAGCACCCGCTGCGGCACGCCGTGGACCGCTACCTCGCCGAGTTCGCCCGCGACCTGCAGCACGACGCGACGACGATGGAGCGCGCCGAGCAGGTCAAGCGCCAGGTCGTCGAGCACCCGGAGGTGCAGCACTTCATCGGCCGCGCCTGGACGGTCGTGAAGTCCATGGTCCTCGACGCCGCCGACGACCCGTCGAACGAGCTGCGCCTGCGCGTGCGCGACGGCCTCATGGCCTTCGGGCGGCGGCTGGGCCGCGACGCCGAGCTGCGCGCGAAGCTCGACGGCTGGCTGGCGGACGCCGCGTCGTACGTCGTGCGGCACTACCGGCACCAGATCACCACCCTGATCACCGAGACCGTCGCCCGCTGGGACGCGGAGGAGACCTCGCGCAAGATCGAGCTCCAGGTGGGGCGGGACCTGCAGTGGATCCGGATCAACGGCACCGTCGTGGGGGCGCTCGCCGGCCTGGTCATCCACACCGTGGGGGAGCTCGTCATCGGGTGATCGGTCGGGTGTCCCCGGATGACATCGCACCGTCACCGGGCCGTCACCGACGTGGCGCACGCCACGTGACCAGCGCTAGCACTGTGCTTGCAGGAGCTAGCGGCGCCGCGTACGGTCGGTTCCGTCAGTGAGGAACGGATCGAGGCGGAGGTGAGATGGATGGCCACCGAGCGCAAGCACGGAGAGCGTGAGTCCGTCGAACCCGTCGAGCGCGTCGCGCAGGCCGTCGAGAGCGTCGGTCAGACCGTGGGGCACGCGGTGGAGGACATCGGGTCCTATATCCGCGCCCAGCGCGAGGCCGCCCAGGTCTCCATGCGGCAGCTGGCCCGCACCGCGGGCGTCAGCAACCCGTATCTCAGCCAGGTCGAGCGCGGGCTGCGCAAGCCGTCCGCCGAGATACTGCAGCAGATCGCCAAGGGGCTGCGGATCTCCGCCGAGGCGCTGTACGTCCGCGCCGGGATCCTCGAGGAGCGGCCCGCCGGTCAGGTGACCGACGCGGTGCTCACCGATCCGACTCTCAACGAGCGGCAGAAACGTGTGCTGCTCGATGTCTACGAGTCCTTTCGCAGGGAGAACGGCCTCTCTGCCGGCACCACCGACACCCCCACCGATACGAGGAAGTGATCACCATGGCCGTGAACCTCCCCACCAGCGCCGACGTGCAGAAGCTGCGTGAGCAGACCGCCGAGCAGGCCGAGGTCGTCCGCACCCCGCTGCTCGCCGTGCTGGGCGCTGGCGACTTCGCCGTCACCACCGTGAGCAAGGCCGTCACCGACGCCCGCTCCACCGCCACCAAGCGCGCCGAGGAGGTGCAGACCCGCGTCCAGGAGCTCCCCGACGAGCTCAAGGAGCTCCGCGGCAAGCTGTCCTCGGACAACATCCGCAAGCAGGTCGAGGAGTTCCGCTCCGAGGTCGAGGGCGTCTACGTCGGATTCGCCCAGCGCGGTGAGAAGGCCTGGGGCCGGATCCGCAAGCAGCCGCAGGTCAAGCAGGCCATCGCGACCGTCGAGGGTCTGACCGAGAAGTTCGACACCCGCGTCGACGAGTTCGTGGACGAGACCCACGACGTCGCCGTCAAGACCCTGGGTGCGGTCACCACGCAGACCCGCTCGGTCGGTGAGAAGGTCGCCCGCCGCGCCCAGACCGCCGCGAGCGAGGCCGCCGAGGTCGTCACCGAGGTCTCGAAGGAGGCCGCCGAGGCGATCGAGGAGGCCGGCGACGAGGTCGCGACGACCACGCGTTCGACCGCGCGCCGCACCGCCGCCAAGACCGACCCGAAGACCGCCACCGGCGCGAAGGTCCCGGCCCGCAAGCCGACCACCCGCCGCGGTACCTCGACGGCGTCGGCCAAGAAGTGACACCCGCCGGGCCCCGCGCCCGGTGAGCACGACCCGCGCCCCCGGCCGATCCCGATCGGCCGGGGGCGCCGTCGTGTGCGGATGCGGATCGTCCTGCCCGGATCCGGCGCCGGACGTGACCGACGCCCGGGTTGTCCGTACCCTGGCCGAGTGCTGTCACTGCCAGGTGCCCCCGATGAACTGATCATCTTCGTGATCAAGTGGATCATGGTCGTGGTCGGCGGGTTCTCGTTCGGGCACGCACTGATGCAACGTGCGGACGCCTTCACCGCGGCGGGCAAGCTCACCAAGAACGCATGGCTGGGCATCACCGGCGTCGCGCTGCTGCTCCTGATCATCACGAACGGCCCGATGTTCGGCGGTGCCATGTTCTGGCTGGCCGCCACCGTCGCGACGCTGGTCTACCTGGTCGACGTCAAGCCCGCGGTGATGGAGGTCCAGGGCGGCGGACCGCGCTGGTGAACCCCCCGGCCCTCGGGGCGCTCACGGCCGTCCCGGCGCCGGCCCGGCCCGACCTGCTCGCGGAGCCCGTCGCCGTCGCGCTGGCGGGGCTCGACGCGGGCCGGATCGCCGTCGCCGAGATCGATCCCGACCTGGCCGACACCGCCGCGTTCTGTGCCGCCTACTCCTCCCCGGTCGAACGGGCCGCGAACTGCGTGGTCGTCGCCGGGAGGCGTGGCGGCGAGACCCGGTACGTCGCCTGCGTGGTCCTCGCGACGACCCGGGTCGACGTCGACGGCGCGGTGAAGCGCCGCCTCGACGTGCGCACGGCGTCGTTCGCGCCGATGGACGACGCCGTCGCCCTGACCGGGATGGCCTACGGCGGCATCACCCCGATCGGGCTCCCCGCGGACTGGCCGCTCCGGCTGTCGCCCGGGGTCGCCGGGGCCGACGCCGTCGTCGTCGGGAGCGGGACGCGGGCGGGAAGCCGGCGGTGCCCGGCGACCTGCTGGCGTCGCTTCCCGGCGCCGAGGTCGTGCCGGACCTCGCGCGCTGAGTCGGCAGCCCGTGCTGCGGGCCGCCTCCGCGGCGGTGCACCCCAGCCGGTGGCTACCCCCGCGGGGGAGCGGGACGGCGGGCCCGTCGGCCGAGGTCCAGCCCGCGGGCAGCGGCAGGAACTGGCCGCCCGCGGAACCCGGTGTGCCCACGGTCGCCGTGACGTGCTCCGGTGGTCGCGTTCGCCCTGAGCGGACACGACTCAACTCCGGGAAGCGGAGGACCCTCCGTGTGGTTGGGCAGGACATGAGTGACGTGCTGACGCTCCCGGTCCTGCCCCTCGACGACGCCGTGGTCCTGCCCGGCATGGTCGTCCCCGTCCGTCTCGACGACTCCGACACCCGTGCCGCGGTGGACGCGGCCACCGCCGCGGCCCAGGACCGCGACGACGGGAGACGGGTGCTCGTCGTGCCCCGCATCGACGGCCGCTACGGCGCCATCGGCGTCGTCGCCGTGCTCGAGCAGATCGGCAGGCTCCCCAACGGGGACCGGGCCGCCGTCGTGCGGGGCGAGCGGCGCGCCCGCATCGGGTCGGGGGTCTCCGGCCCCGGCGCGGCGCTCTGGGTCGAGGCCGAGCCGGTCGACGCCGGCGAGCCCACCGGCCGCACCCACGAACTCGCCCGCGAGTACAAGGCCCTGGTGATCGGCATCCTGCAGCAGCGGGGAGCCTGGCAGGTCATCGACTCCGTGCAGCAGACGAACGACCCGGGCGCGCTCGCCGACCTCGCCGGGTGGGCGTCGTGGCTGGACGTCGCGCACAAGGCCGAGCTGCTCGCCGAGACCGACCTCGACGCCCGGCTGGAGAAGCTCCTGAGCTGGACCAAGGAGCACGTCGCCGAGCAGGAGGTCACCGAGAAGATCTCGAACGACGTCCGCGAGGGCATGGAGAAGCAGCAGCGCGAGTTCCTGCTCCGCCAGCAGCTCGCCGCGATCCGCAAGGAGCTGGGTGAGGACGACCCGGAGGGCTCCGACGACTACCGCGCCCGCGTGGAGGCCGCCGACCTGCCCGACGACGTGCGCAAGGCCGCGCTGACCGAGGTCGGCAAGCTGGAGCGCTCCTCGGACCAGAGCCCGGAGTCCGGCTGGATCCGGACCTGGCTCGACACCGTCCTCGACATCCCGTGGAGCACCACGACCACCGACTCGTCGGACCTCGTGGAGGCCCGCCGCATCCTCGACGCCGACCACGCCGGCCTCGACGACGTGAAGGAGCGTCTCGTCGAGTTCCTCGCCGTGCGCGCCCGTCGCGAGCGCAAGGGTCTCGACACCGTCGGCGGCCGCGGCTCGGGCGCGGTGCTCTCGCTGGTCGGCCCGCCCGGCGTCGGCAAGACGTCGCTGGGGGAGTCGGTCGCCCGCGCGCTCGGCCGGAACTTCGTCCGCGTCGCGCTCGGCGGCGTCCGGGACGAGGCGGAGATCCGCGGTCACCGGCGCACCTACGTCGGCGCGCTGCCCGGCCGGATCGTCCGCGCCATCCGCGAGGCCGGCTCGATGAACCCCGTCGTGCTGCTCGACGAGATCGACAAGGTCGGCAGCGACTTCCGCGGTGACCCGACCGCGGCGCTGCTGGAGGTCCTCGACCCGGCGCAGAACCACACGTTCCGCGACCACTACCTGGAGGTCGACCTCGACCTGTCGAACGTGCTGTTCCTGGCGACGGCGAACGACGGCTCCGCGATCCCCGGCCCGCTGGCCGACCGCATGGAGATCGTGACGCTCGACGGCTACACCGAGCCGGAGAAGGTCGCGATCGCCCGTGACCACCTGCTGCCGCGCCAGGTCGCCAAGGCCGGTCTCGACGACGGCGACGTCGAGTTCACCGACGTCGCGCTGTCGATGATCGCCGCCGAGTACACCCGGGAGGCCGGGGTCCGGCAGCTGGAGCGGGGCCTGGCGAAGGTGCTGCGGAAGGTGGCCGTCCAGCTGGACGCGTCGGAGACCGAGCGCCCGGTGCACGTCGACGCCGACGCGCTCGTCACCTACCTCGGCCGTCCGCGGTTCACGCCGGAGTCCGCCGAGCGGACCTCGGTGCCGGGCGTCGCGACCGGGCTGGCGGTGACCGGTGCCGGTGGTGACGTGCTGTTCATCGAGGCCACCTCGATGGACGGCGAGCCGGGCCTGCAGATCACCGGGCAGCTGGGCGAGGTGATGACCGAGTCCGTCTCGATCGCGCTGTCCTACCTGCGCTCGCGCGGGCTGGCCGGTGACCTCGCGTCGCGCAAGCTGCACGTGCACGTCCCGGCCGGTGCGGTCCCGAAGGACGGCCCGTCCGCCGGCGTCACGATGACGACGGCGCTGGCGTCGCTGGCCTCCGGACGTCCCGTCCGCAGCTCGGTCGGCATGACCGGCGAGGTGACGCTGCAGGGCAAGGTCCTGCCCATCGGCGGGGTGAAGCAGAAGCTGCTCGCCGCGCACCGGGCCGGACTGACCGACGTGATCATCCCGAAGCGCAACGAGCCGGACCTGGACGACGTCCCGGCCTCGGTCCGCGAGGAGCTGCGGGTCCACCCGGTCGCCGACGTCTCCGAGGTCCTGGCGATCGCCCTGGAGCCCGCCCACGACGCCGCGACGGCCGAGCAGTCCGCGGCCTGACCTCCGTCCGACCCGCGGCCCGAGCCGCACGACCCGGCGCCCGTCCCGCAGCACGCGGGGCGGGCGCCGTCGTGTGCGCGCCCCGCGCGCCCCGGCGGTACGCCCGTCCACGCGCAGCTGTCCCCCCGGGGCAGTTCGCCGAGATGCAGCTCAGCGGGATCTGTCGATCTCCACGGCCCGCTGAGCTGCATCTCGGCGAGTGTGGTCGAGGGCCCGGCCCACCTCGGCGACGATCTCGTCGGGCCGTCGGTGCATGTCCGGTGCGGTGTAGCGCAGCACCCGCCACCCCGCCGCGACGAGCCGGGTGTGCCGTCGTGCGTCGGCGCGGGCCGCCTCGGGCGTCGCGACGTGGCCGCCGCCGTCGTACTCGACGCCGAGGTGGTGGTCCGGGTAGGCCAGGTCCAGCCACAGCGCCGTGCGCCGGGCGTCGTCGAGGACCGGGTGCTGGGGCACCGGCCGCGGGAGGCCACCCCGGACGAGGACCAGCCGGAGCCGGGTCTCGGGCGGGGAGCCGGCGCGCGGGTCGGCCCACGCCGACGCGTCGACCACCCGCCGGACACCCCGGGCGTGGGCGTGCCGGACCGCGAGGTTCAGCAGCACGTCCGGGTCGAACGATCCGCGGGACAGTGCGTCGACGGCGACGACACCCTCGGTCGGGGACAGACGCCGCGCGAGGTCGAACGCGGTGCGGACACGCGTGGTGACCCGGACGCCGCGGACCTCGGTCACCTCGTCGGGGTGCAGGACGTCGCGGCGGACGAGCACACCGTCACGGGAGCGGGCTCCGGGGTGCGCCGCACCGACGGTCACCTCGGCCGGTGCGGCCCACGGTGCGCACGACGCGCCGAGCAGCTCGGCGGCCGAGTATCCGCTGAGCACGGCGTCCGATCCGGCTCAGCGGTGCGCCGCGAGCGAGCGGAGCCGTAGGTCGGGGCGCAGGTCGGCCGGCGCGTAGGTGTCCGGGAGCAGCCGGCGGTAACGGGGCCCTCGTAGAAGGTCGGGCGTGACGAGACCCGCCGCCACGGCCGCGGTCCCGCGGAACACCTCGGGCCATCCGGGGATCGTCACGCGCTGATCGTGCGCCGGCTGCCCCGGCCGACGGACCGGATCGGCCGGACGCCATCGCCATCGCGAACGAGGACGTACGCCGAGATGCAGCTCAGCGGGCCACGGAGATCCACAATTCCCGCTGAGCTGCATCTCGACGACACTTTGCTGCGCGCGACCCGGCAGGGCCGGGCCGCAGGGCTGCGGGCTCAGCGGAAGACGACGGTCCGGTTGCCCTGGATCAGCACCCGGTCCTCCAGGTGCCACCGCAGCCCCCGGGCCAGCACCAGGCGTTCGATGTCGCGTCCCCGGCGCACCATGTCGGTCGCGGTGTCCCCGTGGTCGACGCGGGCGACGTCCTGCTCGATGATCGGGCCGGCGTCGAGGTCGGCGGTCGCGTAGTGGCAGGTCGCGCCGATCAGCTTGACCCCGCGCCGGTGGGCCTGGTGGTAGGGCCGCGCCCCGGCGAAGGACGGCAGGAAGCTGTGGTGGATGTTGATCGCCCGCCCGGCCCAGGCCTCGCACAGGTGCGCGGGCAGGACCTGCATGAAGCGGGCGAGGACGATCGCGTCGGGGGAGTCGTCGTCGACGAGTTTGCGGATCTCCTCGAACGCGGTGACCTTGCCCTGCTCGCGGGTCGGGTCGCCGGGCGCGGGGAAGGGCACGTGGTGGAACGGCACGCCGTGCGCGGCGACGACCGGCTCCAGCGACGTGTGGTTGCCGATCACGCGGGTGATCTCCACCGGCAGCTCGCCCGCCCACACCCGGCCGAGGATGTCGTGCAGGCAGTGCTGGTCGCGGGTCACCAGCAGCACGGCGCGCTTGCGGACGCCGGTGTCGGAGATGCGGTGCTCACCGCCCAGCTCGGCGGCGACCGGGGCGAACCGGGCGCGGAGCTCGTCGACGCCGAAGGGGACCGACGCGGCGTCGACGACCTGGCGGGTGCAGAACACCCCGGCCTCGACGTCGGCGTGGTACGCGGCCTCGGTGATCGAGGCGCCGAGCTCGGCGAGGAACGTGCTGATCCGCGCGACGATGCCGGTGCGGTCCGGACAGGACAGGGTGATCACGTAGTGGGGCATCAGGAGATCCGGGAGAGGGTGAACTGGGTCTCGGCGGCGAGCAGCTGCTCGATCTGCCCGGCGACCGCCTGCTCGATCTTCGCACCCACCAGCGGGACCTTGACCGTGACCTCGGCCCGGATCCGGACCTCGCTGCCGCCGTCGACGTCGGCGATCCGCATCACCGACCGTGCGGTGGCGGGGGTGCCGATGACCTTCACGGAGCCGGTGCCGTCGTAGACGCCCGAGTCGCCGGCCCGCCACTGCTCGCTGCGGTCGATCTGCAGGTCCCCGCCGGGCACGAACGACGACACGATCGACGGCAGGTGCTCGCCCGGGATCCCGTGCCGCAGCGTGTAGCGGACGCCGTCGGCGGTGGTCTCGTACGCGGTCACCCCGGCCCCGGGGCCGCCGATGTGACGCAGCTGCTCCTCCAGGAGATCGCGGTCGACCATCGCCGCGTAGACCTTCGAGGCCGGATGCGCGGACGTTGCGCGGTAGTCGATCGAGCGCGGCATGGGCGAAGGCTACCGTTGCGGTCGTGAGTTCCCCCGCTCCGACAACGGTCGACCCGATGCTCAGTGCGCACACCACACTGCGCCTCGGCGGACCGGCCTCCCGCATCGTGCGCGCCGAGGGCGCGGCCGAGGTGGTCGACGCCGTCGCCGCGGCCGACCGGGCCGGGGAACGGGTGCTGCTGGTGGGCGGCGGGTCGAACCTCGTCGTCGCCGACGCCGGGTTCGACGGCACCGCCGTGCTGCTGGCGGGGCGCGGGATCGGCCACGAGCGCGACGGCGACCGGGTGCTGCTGACCGTCGAGGCCGGTGAGGACTGGGACGACGTCGTCGCCGCGACCGTCGCCGACGGGCTCGGCGGGCTGGAGTGCCTGTCCGGGATCCCCGGGCGGACCGGCGCGACCCCGGTGCAGAACGTGGGTGCCTACGGCGTCGAGGTCGCCGACCTGCTCGTCGACGTCGACCTCTACGACCGGCGCACCGGCACCGTCCGCGCGCACGTGCCCGCCTCCGACCTGGGGCTCGCCTACCGCACCAGCGTCCTCAAGGGCAGCGACGACGCGATCGTCCTGCGGGTGCGCTTCGCGCTGCACGCCGACGGCCGCTCCGCCCCGATCCGCTACGGCGAGCTCGCCCGCACCCTCGGCGTCGACCCGGAGACGCGGACCGACCCGGCCGCCGTCCGCGAGGCGGTGCTCGGGCTGCGTCGCGGCAAGGGCATGGTCCTCGACGCCGAGGACCACGACACCTGGTCGGCCGGCTCGTTCTTCACCAACCCGATCCTGCCCACCGAGCGGGCGCCGCAGGTCGACGGCCTGGCCGCGTGGCCCGCGGGAGAGGGCCGGGTCAAGCTCAGCGCCGCCGGGCTGATCCAGAACGCCGGGTTCGGCCGCGGGCACGCCGGCCCCGGCGGCCGGGTGTCGCTGTCGACGCGGCACGTGCTGGCCCTGACCCACCGCGGCGGCGGGACGACGGCCGACCTGCTGGCCCTGGCCCGTGAGGTGCAGGGCGGCGTCGCCGAGCGGTTCGGCGTCACCCTGCATCCCGAACCGGTGCTGGTGAACTGCGCCGTCTGACACCCTCTGTACATCGACGTCCGGTTCACGTTGCGCCGCACGGGGGAGCACCGTCCTCCTGCCGATCACGTGGACCGGATCCCGGCGTACGGTCGGTGCGCAACGCAGGAGATCGAGTACGCGGGGGAACGGTTGCGACGGGTACTGATCGTCGTGGTGGCGCTGATCGGCGCGCTGGGCGTCGTCGGGGCGGTGGCCCTCGCGGCCCCGCCGCAGGACCCGGCGGTGCCGCAGGCCGCCCCGGCCCCGGCCGGACCACAGGTGAGCTACCAGCCGGCCGCCTCGGCGTCGTCGGCGAACCCGGCGCAGCCGGTCTCGGTCCGCGCGGCGGGCGGCACGCTGGACGGGGTGTCGCTGACCGGCCCGGACGGCGACGCCGTCGACGGCGCGCTGTCCCCGGACCGCACCACCTGGACCAGCAGCGGTGACCTGGACTTCGCGACCACCTACACCTGGCACGGGCGCGCCGTCGCCCCGGACGGCACGGCGACCCCCGTGCAGGGCACCGTCGCGACACTGGAACCCGCCCACACCGTGCGCGGCACCCTGAACATCGGCGACGACCGCACCGTCGGCATCGCGGCGCCGATCGAGATCCAGTTCGACCGGCACGTCGAGGACCGCGCCGCGATCGAGAAGGTCCTCGAGGTCACGACCTCGACGGAGGTCGAGGGCGCATGGGGCTGGCTGCCCGACGAGAACGGCGGCTCGCGCGTGCACTGGCGGCCGAAGGAGTACTGGCCGTCGGGCACGAAGGTCACCGTGGACGCGCCGCTCAAGGGCGTCGACTACGGCGGCGGCAGCTACGGCGCCGAGGACCTGACCACGTCGTTCGCGATCGGCCGCGCCCAGATCGTCAAGGCCGACGCCCGATCGTTCCGGATGATCGTGATCCGCGACGGCAAGCAGATCGCGGACTACCCCGCGTCCTACGGCCTGGCCGACGACCCGAACCGCAACACGCGCTCGGGCATCCACGTCGTCACCGAGAAGTTCACCGACAAGCGGATGGTCTCGCAGCAGTACGGCTACGACGTCGTCGAGAAGTGGGCGGTCCGGATGAGCAACAACGGCGAGTTCATCCACGCCAACCCGGTGTCGGCCGCCGCGCAGGGGGCCGCGAACGTCACCCACGGCTGCGTGAACCTGTCGATCGAGAACGCCAAGGCGTACTACGACACCGTGCTCTACGGCGACCCGGTCGAGGTCACCGGCACCCCGGTGCAGCTCTCCGCCCGCGACGGCGACCTGTGGGACTGGACGCTGTCCTGGGAGAAGTGGAAGGGGTTGTCGGCGCTGTCCTAGCGGGTACCCGCCCGCCATGAGCGTTCCCGACGACCGCGTCGCCAGCCGTGCCACCCCGCTCCCGGAGGAGGAGGGCACCGAACCCGGTGCCGAACAGATCCTGCGCGAGTCCGAGGAACGGATCGCCGGCGCCGCCCGGAGCGAGAGCCCCGGTGACGACGCCGACCAGAACCGCCGGTCGGAGGAGACCCTCTAGCGCCGGTGCCGCCGCGTGCCCGACGCCTGGTCGCGCGGCTTGAGCACGATCTGGTCCAGGTTGACGTGCGACGGCCGGGTCGCGGCGAAGACGATCGTGTCGGCGACGTCGTCGGCGGTCAGCGGGGTCAGGCCCTCGTAGACCTTCGCCGCCTTCTCGGCGTCGCCCAGCCGCACCTCGGAGAACTCGGTCTCCACCATGCCGGGGCAGATCTCGGTGATCCGGATCGGCTCGCCGAGCAGCTCCCCGCGCAGGGTGCGGTGCAGCATCGCCTGGGCGTGCTTGGCACCGGTGTAGCCGGCGCCGTTGTCGTAGAAGTCCAGCGCGGCGATCGAGGTCACCGTGACGATGTGCCCGTCGCCCGACGCCCGCAGCTTCGGCAGGAACGCCTGCGTCAGACGCAGCGTGCCGGCGACGTTGGTCTCCCACATCCAGCGCCAGTCGTCCTCGTCGGCATCGGCGACGGGCTCCAGCCCCTTCGCGCCGCCGGCGTTGTTGATCAGCAGCTTCGCCTCGGGCACGGCGTCGGCGAACGCGCGGACGGACTCCCGGTCGGTGACGTCGAGGGGCAGCGCCGTGCCGTCGATCTCCTTCGCGATCTCCTCGCAGCGCTCCACCCGGCGGGCCCCCAGCACGACGTGGAAGCCGGCGGCGCCGAGCGCACGGGCGGTGGCGGCGCCGATCCCGGAGGAGGCCCCGGTGACGACGGCGGTCGGACGGTCGTTCGCGGTCATGCCGCCGAGCCTATGACCTACCTCGGCTCGACGCCGCGCTGCGCCGACCGGTCCCCGCGCCGGGCCGCGGCCCGCTGCGCCGAGAACACCGCGGCGCCGAACAGGCCCACCCCGACCCCGGCGATGCAGGTCCAGAACCAGGCGCCGGCGCCGCTCGCGGGATCGAACCCGGATCCGGTGACCATCACGAACGCGGCGGCGACGCCCGCACCGACCGCCCACAGCAGCATCCCGCCGAGGATCACCGGCGGGGACTCGTAGAAGCGCGCCGGCAACGGCGGCGGGGGCGGGGGGTCGCTCGCGCGCTCGCTGTCGTGGGCCGTCACGGGGCCGTAGCCTAAACGGTGCACGTACGGAACCCGCAGCGTTGCACCGCGTCTAGGGTGTCGCCGTGATCGAGCGCCTGTTCCGCGTGTCCGAGCGCGGCTCCACCGTCTCCCGCGAGCTGCGCGGGGGTCTCGTCACGTTCATGGCGATGGCCTACATCATCGTCCTGAACCCGCTGATCCTCGGCAGCGTCACGCCGGGCGACCCGTCGGCCAAGGCCGACGCGCTGGGCGGGATCCTCCCGGTCGCGCAGGTCGCCGCGGTGACAGCCCTGGTCGCGGGCGTGATGACCATCATCTTCGGCGTCGTCGCGAACTACCCGTTCGCGATCGCCACCGGCCTGGGGATCAACACCCTGCTGGCGGTGACCATCGCGCCGCTGATGACCTGGCCCGAGGCGATGGGCCTGGTCGTCATCAACGGCGTCATCATCGTGATCCTCGCCCTGACCGGCTTCCGGACGGCGGTGTTCAACGCCGTCCCCACCGAGCTCAAGACGGCGATCGCGGTCGGCATCGGCGCGTTCATCGCGCTGATCGGCCTGGTCGACTCCGGCTTCGTGCGCCGGCTGCCCGACGCGGCCAACACCACGGTCCCGGTCGGGCTGGGCACCGGCGGCTCCATCGCCTCCTGGCCGACGTTCGTCTTCGTCGTCGGACTGATCATCGTCGGGGTGCTCGTCGCCCGCGGTGTCCGTGCGGGCATCCTCATCGGCGTCGTGGTGAACACGATCATCGCGATCGTCGTCGAGGCGATCGTCCGGGTCGGCCCGGGCGGCCCGGCCAACCCCGGCGGCTGGTCGCTGGCCGTGCCCGCCATCCCGGACCGGATCGTCGGGCTGCCGGACCTGTCGCTGGTCGGGCAGGTCTCGCTCGGGGCGTTCACCCGGCTCGACATCATCACCGTCGTCCTGCTGATCTTCACCCTGGTGCTGGCGAACTTCTTCGACGCGATGGGCACGCTCACCGGTCTCGGCCGCCAGGCGGGCCTGACCGACTCCGACGACAAGCTCCCGGACGTCGGGAAGGCGCTGGTCGTCGAGGGCGCGGGCGCGGTCGCCGGTGGTGTGGGGTCGGCGTCGTCGAACACGATCTTCGTGGAGTCCGCGGCCGGCATCGCCGAGGGCGCACGGACCGGTCTGGCCAACGTGCTGACCGGTGTCCTGTTCCTGCTGGCGATGTTCTTCACGCCGCTGTACGCGATCGTCCCGGTGGAGGCCGCCGCCCCGGCGCTGGTGGTCGTCGGCGCGCTGATGTTCCGCCAGATCACCTCGGTCTCGCTCGACGACCTGCGCACCGCGATCCCGGTGTTCCTGACGATCACGGTCATGCCGTTCACCTACTCGATCGCGAACGGCATCGGCGCCGGTTTCATCAGCTACGTCGCGCTCGCCGCGGCCACCGGTCGCGCGCGCCAGGTCCACCCGTTGATGTGGGTCGTGGCGGTGCTGTTCGTGGGGTACTTCGGCGTGGGACCGTTGCGGGAGCTGCTCGGCTGAGAACCCGCCCCTTGCGCCCACGACGAAGGTTAGGCTAACCTCAATCTCGTCGCTTCGTGGTGGGAGCGGCGCGTCAGTTCGGGACAGGAGAAGGCCCCGGACCCCACAGGGTCCGGGGCCTCCTTCTTTCCCCAGTCACACCCGACCCGCCGCCGAGCGGGTCAGGGCGCGTAGATGCGGACCCAGTCGACCTGGAAGTCGAGCGAGTCCGGCGTGGTCGCGTCCGGAGCGGGGATCCAGTCGTCGCCGTAGGGACCGATGTCCTGCTGCATCGCCAGGTGCATCGACCGCGGCGGGATCTGCTCCGGATCGGTGGTGCGGAAGACCTCGGCGCCGTCGATGTAGAACACGACCCGGTCGGGCAGCCACTCGACGGCGTAGGTGTGCCACTGCGTGAAGTCGCCGCGGACGGTCTTGCCGACCTGGCTGTTGTCCTCGCCGTAGTGGACGATCGTGTGCGTCTCGTCGCGCTGCGGCTTCGGGATCTCCAAGAAGTTGAGCTCGCCGCCCTCGGGCCAGTCCTCGGCGTCCGGCCAGAGCAGTGCCACGTCGCCGTAGCCGACGGCGGGGTTGGTCTTCGCCCGGATCTCCCAGCGGCCGTACTGCTGGCCGCCGCGCCAGGCCAGACCGGCGGACGTGCGCCCCCGGCTGGTCAGGACGAGCTCACCGTTGCGCACGGAGATGTTCTCCGCGAGGTGCCGACCGTTGCCGCCGGTGGTCTCCCCGGTGTACGGGCTCCAGCGCGTGCGGTCGAGCGTGGCGCCGTCGAACTCGTCGTGGTCGGTGAGACGCCAGCCGTTGCGCACCGCCGCCTCGGTGTCCGAGCGCGACGCGGGGTCGAGCTCGCCGACCTCGGTCGGGCGTTCCTGGTCGTGCATCCCGCCCGGCGGCGTCGCCGGGGCCGACGGTGCGGGTGTCGGGGTCGAGGAGCCGGTGAGCAGCGACGGGTCGGTGGCGACGGTGACGACACCGGCCAGCACGGCCAGACCCGCCACGATGCCGACGACGGCGGGCCAGCGGCGTCGCGACGGTGCCTCGGGGTCGTGCTCGGGCTCCTGCTCCGTCTGTTCCGGCACGACCCCCTCCTCACTCGTCGACGGCGGGTCGGCGGCAGCCTAGGAGGGGACGGCTGTGGGGGAGCTGAGAAGTCCGGGCCACCTCCCGCGGCGGGGCCGGTCGGGGCTCCATGATCGACGGTTGTGGAGCGCAGGGTGCGCTTCGCGTACCTCCGTACTCCACAACCGGTGATCATGGCCGGGCTCAGCCGGTCGAGCCCGTGGTCCCCCCGCTGCCGGTGGCGCTGCCGCCGTCCGCCGCTCCGCCGTTCGCTCCGCCGGCTGCGCCCCCGTCGAGGGTGTACTGGCGGACCCAGTCGACCTGCATCTGCGTCTCCTTCCCCGACCCGCCCTTGGGGAACCAGTCGAGCTGGATGCAGAGGTGCATCGGCCCCGGCGGCTGCACCTTCTGCTCGGTGGTCTCGAACCACTTCTCGCCGTCGACGTAGGCGGTGATCCGGTCCGGCGTCCACTCCAGGGCCCAGTTGTGCCACTGCGTCGCGTCGATCTCGACCGAGCCCTCGACCTGGGAGTTGTCCGCGCCGTAGTGGAAGAACGCGTTGGTCTTCTGCCGCTCGGGGTCCATCATCTCCATGAAGTCGAGCTCGCCGCCCTCGGGCCAGTTCTCCGCGGTGGGCCAGAGCAGCAGCAGGGCGTTGTACGACGGGTCCCCGACCGGCGCGCGCACCCGCCCCTCCCAGCGTCCGTACTGCTGGGAGCCCTCCTTCCACGCCATGCCCGCGGTGTTGCCCTGGCTGTCGCCGGTGATCGTCAGGACGCCGTCGGCCACCGCGGCCGCGTCCGGGGTGCGACGGCCGTTGCCCGCGTGCCCGGCGCCGTCGTAGATGCTCCAGCCCTCGGTGCCGTTGTCGAACTCGTCGGCGCGGACCGGCCGGCCCCAGCCGAGCTTCGCCGCCGCGGTGGTGCCCTCGGCCGCCGTCGCACCGCCGGTGGTCGCACCGCCCGCCTCCGGGGTGCTCCCGGTGGCGGGCGCGGGATCGGCCGCGCCACCCGAGCCGGTGGGGCAGGGGGCGGGGGTGGTCCGGCCGCCGGTGCCACCGGTGAGGAGGCCCGCGGCGGCGTCGTCGCTGGTGCCGTAGGCGGTGGCACCGGACTCGTCGGGGGCGCCGGAGGCGGTGCCGCCGCTGCCCGAGTCGCCGCTGCCCGAGCTGCCGCTGCCCGAGCCGCTGCCCGCGTCGCTGTCGCCGGGGCCGTTGTCGTCCGAACCGGAGCCTCCGGAGCCGCTGTCCCCGGAGCCGCTGTCGTCCGATCCGCTGCCGCTCCCGGAGTCGTCCGACCCGCCGGCCCGGCGCCGGTCGTCGGAGTCGTCCGACCCGTCGGAGCCGCCGGCCCCGCCGTCGCCACCGTCCTCCGGCCCGCCGGACGGGTCGCCGCCGGCCCCGGCGGACCCGGCGGTGGACCCGTCGGCACCGGACCCGCGCTCGCGATCCCCGCCGCCCGAGCTGTCGGAGCCCGACCCGGAGCCGGAGCCCGACCCGGCCCCGGAGGACCCGCCCGACCCGACGCACACCTCGCCGTCGGCCCCCAGCTCCAGGTCCGGACGCGGCGCACCGGCGGCGTCCTGCCCGGAGCTCACCGACGGCGTCGCGGACCCCCCGGGTTCCACCCCCACCAGCTCCCCGGCAGGGCCCAGCGCCAGCAGGACGACCGTGACCCCCTTGGCCAGCAGGGACTTGAGCAGCTGCTCGAGCTCGTCGGCGGTCATCGCCCACTCCAAGGTTCGGTCACGTCAGTCGTCCACGTCGGGGGTGTCGGTGGTGATGGGGGTGTCGGCGGTGACCAGCCAGTGGCCCGCCGCGTCGAGCGCCATGACCACGCGGGTACGCCAGCGCCGGACCTCGGGGGCCGCGCCGGGGCCGGCCGTCGTCGTGCGGACGGTCGCGACGAGCGCGGTGCGCCCGCGGGCCCAGTCGGTGGCGCCCTCGTCGAGGTCCTCGACCTCGGCGGTCCGTCCCGTGCCGGGCGGCGGCGGGTCGAGGACGGGCGCTCCGGCCGCGGCCGGGCTGCCGGGCAGTGCGTACGGGGTGCCGTCGAGGGTGGTGCCCGCGGCCGCGCCGGCCCGGGTGCCGTGCGCGGCGACGAGGTAGGCGCGTGCCACCGCCCCGGGCGACGACGGCCGCGTCGCCGGCACGGGTGGCTCCGCTCCGCGGACGGGACCGGGATCACCGAGGGCGTCCCGGTCGGCCGAGGTCAGCACGGCCTGCGACGGCGGTCCGGGCAGCAGCGCGGGCACCAGCAGGGCCAGGGGAACCGCGAGGACCGCGGCGAGCACGAGCAGCGGCAGGGAACGTCGCACGGGGTCACTCCGCGAAGCTGATGTGGATGTGGTCGTAGTGGCCGCCGGTCGCGTCGGCGGTGTCGTAGACCCCGCCGCCGGTGTAGCGGCGGCCCCAGCCGGAGCCGTCGGCGCGCACCGAGGGGTCCCAGTAGCGGCCCTGCCAGATCAGGTACTCGACCTTCAGCGGGGCCGCGTTGCGTTCCAGCCAGCGCGCGATCGCCCAGCCCTCGTCGAGGTCGGCGCCCTTCGCGAACGCCCCCGCCTTCCCGGTGAACACGTCGCAGGCCCTGCCCTTCGGATGGTCCGACCGCGGGTTCTGCAGGTGCTCGTCCCAGCAGCCGACCGTCTCGATGGTCGGGCCGAAGACCGCCCGGACCGCATCGAGTCCGTGCTTCGTCGCGCCGGTCAGGCAGCCGTCGGAGCGCACCGGATCGGGTTCGTGGCAGCCCGTCGCGCCGCCGGTCCAGGCGGGTGCCGGTGCCGACGCGGCGTCCTTCGCGGCCGGTGCCTTCGCCGGGGCGGCTTTCTGCGGCGGTGGCGGGGACGACTCGCGGTCGTCGACGGCCGTCGTACCGGAGTAGTCCGCGACGAAGCCGTGCACCGCGTCGAGGTAGCGCCGGATCGCCGACGCGCACGCCTGCGAGCAGCCCGCCTCCCCGCCCGCCGGGACCCCCGACGCCGAGCCGGTGACCCGGCTGCAGCCCGCGATGTGGCAGACCAGCATCGCGTCGAGCACCGGCACGTCCTTCGGGGTCGTCGCCAGGTACCCGGCGGCGGCGCGCAGCGTCGAGCAGAGCCACGGCACGACGACGCGCAGGTGCCCCTCCGGCTCGGTGAGCGCCGCGGCCGGCCAGGGTGCGCCGCCGGCCGCGACCCAGGTCCGTTCCGAGACCTGCAGCAGCCCGGCGGCGGTGCCGGTGCGCAGCTCCGGATCCCATCCCGACTCCGCCTGCACCTGGGCGACCACCCAGGCCGGTGGCAGCTCCGGGCAGCCCTGCGAGGTCAGGTCCGTGACCAGGTCGAGGTACGGCCGCGCCGCCTCCGGCACGTGAGCCGCGTCGACGCCCGAGGTGACCGGTTCCGCGGCCGGTGCGGCCAGGACCTGCCCCGCCGCCCCCAGCAGGAGTGCGACGACGACCGGCACGATCAGCAGCGCTCGCACGGCTCACCGGACCGGCCCGGTCGGGACCGCCAGCACCCCGCGCAGGGGTCGCAGCCCACCGACGCCGGCCGGGGTGAGCGGCCGGTCGAGCCGGCCGGACGTCGTCAGCGCGGTGACGATCCGGCCGATCGCGTCGGCGTAGCGGCGGACCGCGGCCGAGGGCCCGGGACGGGTGAGCACCCCGGCCGCGTCCGACCACGGGTCGGCCGAGCGGGCCCAGCCCGGCACCGCGGGCAGCGCGACGACGGCCGCCCAGCCGGGACCTGCGGCGTCGGCGTCGATGCCGTCGGGGTCGGCGGTGCCGGGGTGCAGGACCAGGACCGGCGCGCCCGGCCCGGGTGCCGGGGCGACGAGGGCGGCGGCGGCCAGCCCGGCCACGGTGTCCCGGGTGACGACGACGTCGGGCAGCAGGTCCGGCCCGCACACCCGCCCCAGGTCACGGCCGTGCAGGGCCCGGGCGACGGTCGTCGTCCCGACCCCGCCGGCCAGACCTCCGACGACCGGGATCCGCCCGCTCACCGCGCACCGCCCCGGGCGAGGTCGACCGGCGACGGGCGCCGGGCCGGCTCCGCCTCGGGCCCCGCGTCGACGACGAGCCCGTCGCCGGTGAGGACCACGCCCACCTCCAGCCGGACCCATCGCGCGGCCAGCCCGCGCCAGCCGCGCGCGGCCGGGGCCGGGGCACCGGCGGGTGCCCCGATCGGGTCGTCGGGTTCGGGTTCCGGCGCGGCCGCCCCGCGGGCGTCGACGCGGCGGTAGGGCACGACCCGCACCCGGACGTCGACGACGGCGCGGTCGCCGTCGGTGCTGACGCGGCCCGGCAGCACGAGGTCGGCCCGCTGGCGTCCGGTCCCGGTCCAGCCGAGCAGCCCGTCGGCCGCGGTCGTGGGCAGGTAGGCGGCGAGGACGCGGCCGCGGCGGGCGACGTCGTCCTCGTCCCAGGACAGCAGGTCCGCGGCGAAGGCCCCGGCCAGTGCGGACGCCTCGGCGGGGTCGACGATCGGCGAGGGGGTCCCGACCGGCGCTCCGGACGAGCGGGCGGCCGGACCGTGATCGGACAGAGCCGGGCCGGACGGCGCCTGTGTGGTGGGCGCCGATCCGGAGGACGCCGGGCCGAAGGGCACAGCGGGTGTCGCCCGTCCGGACGGCGCTGCGGAGCCGGGCGGGTCCGGGGCAGCGGGTGCCGGACCGGACGCAGCGGCCGCGGTGTCGGACACGGACGGCGGCACACCGGTATCGGCGCCGCCGTGGGTGCCGTCGGCCCGCGTCGTCGCGGCAGGCGCCCACGCCGCCCAGGCCGCGGCGACCTCGTCGGAGACGGGGGCGGTGGCGGTGGCGGGGGCCGGGTCGGCGGCAGGGGGCGGCCCGGCCGGCGGCACCGGCGGGAAGCCGAAGGGATCGGTGACCGGCTCCGGCTCCGCGACCGGTTCCTGTGGCGGCCGCCGCGGCGTCCAGACCGCCGGCCGCGCCGCCGCGGTCGCGGGGCCCTCCGCCACCGGAGCCGCGGGCGTCCCACGGGTCGACGGAGCCGGGGCGGCCTCCCGGGCCCGGGGCGCGGCGGGCCGCGGAGCCGGGTCGGGCGCCGGGTCGTCGAGCCAGGGGTCGGGGCCGTCGTCGAGGGGGCGCTCGTCGCGGGCGGTGCGGCCGAACAGCCGGAACGGGGACATCGTCGTCGCCCGGGTCATCGACGCCGGTCGGGGTGGTGCTGGATGGACATGTCCCTCCGTCCCGTACGCGCACCCGGGCGGGTGTGCGGAGAGAGACGGTAGGAACGTGCGGGCGGTGGGCGGGCCCGGTCGCGGAGAATGCTTCGCGATGGCGAAGCCGATCAGCCGGGGATCTCCCAGGTGTGGACGGGCTGGTTGGCGGTCGAGTGCGCCAGGTAGCGCTCGAGCATGCCGCGCAGCGCGCTCATCCGGTCCGCGCCCCGCGCCTCCAGCGCGGCGACGGTGTCGATCTGCCACGACGACCCGGTCTGACGCGTGACGCAGCGCCGCTCCAGCACCGTCAGGTACCGGTCGCAGACCGCGCCGGAGACGCCCCAGCGGGCGAGACCCTCGTGGGCCAGGGGGAGCAGCTTGCGCAGGGCGAGCTCGTCGGGGAGCACCCAGCCGGTGCCGGGCCAGTACAGGGGAGCGTGCATGCCGTGCTTGGCCGCCGTCTGGAAGTTCTCCCGCGCCGCCTCGAACGACACCGCCCGCCACAGCTGCTGGTCGGCCTCGACCAGGGTGCGCAGCAGGCCGTAGAAGAACAGCGCGTTGGCGACCATGTCGACGGTCGTCGGTCCCGCGGGGAGCACCCGGTTCTCGAGCCGGACGTGCGGGGTGTCGCCCGTACTGTCGTAGATCGGCCGGTTCCAGCGCCAGATCGTGCCGTTGTGCAGGGTCAGCTCGGGCAGGTCCGGGAAGCCCTTGTCGCGCATCTGCGTCGCCGGGTCCACATCGGACGTCAGCGGCATCAGCGCCGGGAAGTAGCGGGCGTTCTCGGAGAACAGGTCCAGCACCGAGTCGATCCAGCGCTCACCGAACCACACCCGCGGCCGTACCCCCTGGTTGTGGAACTCGGGGGTCCGGACGTCGCAGGACTGCTCGAACAGCGGGATCCGGGTCTCCGACCACAGCTGTGACCCGAGCAGGAACGGCGAGTTCGACCCGAGCCCCAGCTGGACACCGGCCAGGCACTGCGCGGCGTTCCAGTAGCGCCCGAAGTTGGCGGGGGACACCTGCAGGTGCAGCTGCATCGACGTGCAGGCCGCCTCGGGAATGATCGTGTCGAAGTCGGCGTTGACCCGCTCCTCCGGCGAGCAGCCGGCGATGTCGATCCGGATCGGCTCGCCCCGGGCGTTGAGCATCTGGTCGTTGAGCGCCTCGTAGCGGTCCTCGGGGGAGATCGCCTCGGCGGTCATGTGTGCCGGGTCCAGCGTCGGCAGGATCCCGATCATGACGAGCTGGGTGCGCAGGTCACCGGCCTTCGCCCCGGCGCCCGCGAGCAGGTCGAGCAGCTCGTGCTCCAGCTGGCGCCACTGGTCGCCGGGCAGCGGCCGGGGCGGCAGGTTCAGCTCGAGGTTCCAGCGGCCGAGCTCGGTCTGCCACTCGCCCGAGTTGATCGTGTCCAGCACGTCGCTCCCGTTGAGCGACGGCGCCAGCTCCGTATCCACCAGGTTGAACTCGATCTCGACGCCGGTCATCGGCTCCGTGTCGGAGAACGGGTAGCTGCTGAGCAGGTCACCGAGAGTGTCCAGACAGCGCTGCACCTTGATCCGGTACCGCTGGCGGTCGCGCCGGCTGAACGTCGTCCGGTCGACCACCTGACCCATGCGCGAACCGACCTCCATCGAACGGGGAGCGCCTTCTCACTCACACGGCGGAGGACCGTTGTCGGAGGAGGCGGCACTACACCGTGTCATATCGCCGGACCGGGCGGTACCGGCTGACCGGGCGACCAGGCGCGGCGAACGGTCCGTGACGTGGGACGATCGGGCGTCGTGGCCATACTCACCACGGTCGAGCACTCCGACGACCCCCGAATCGACGACTACCGCGACCTCACGACCGCCGATCGGCGCCCCGATCGGCCCGGTGGGCGTGGGCTGGTGATCGCGGAGGGTGTCGTCGTCGTGCGCCGGCTGCTCGACTCGCCGTATCCGGTGCGCTCCCTGCTGGGGGTCCCGCGTCGCCTCGACGAGCTCTCCGACGATCTCGCCGGCGTCGACGTCCCGGTCTACGCGACCGACGCCGACACCATGGCCCGGGCGGTCGGGTTCCACCTGAACCGGGGGGTGCTCGCCGTCGCCGACCGGGCTCCCGCGCCGTCCCTCGACGACGTCCTGGCCCGCGCCCGCACGCTGGCCGTCTGCGAGGGGGTGGGGGACCACGAGAACCTGGGGTCGTTGTTCCGCAACGCCGCCGCCCTCGGCGTCGACGCGATCCTGCTCGGCCCCGGCTGCTCGGACCCGCTGTACCGGCGCAGCGTCCGCGTCTCGATGGGGCACGTGCTCAGGGTCCCGTTCACGACCCTCGACGGCGCGTGGCCCGCCTCGGTGGACCGGCTGCGGGAGGCGGGGTTCACCGTCGCCGCCCTCACTCCCTCCGCCGACGCCGAGCCCCTCGCCTCGGCGGGCCTGTGCGGCCGGAAGGTCGCCCTGCTGCTGGGTGCGGAGGGTCCCGGTCTCACCGACGAGGCACTGGCCGCCGCCGACCGCCGGGTCCGGATCCCGATGGCGAGCGGCGTGGACTCGCTCAACGTCGCAACGGCCGCCGCCGTCGCCTTCCACGCCGTCACCGGCGGGGGCTGACCGCGGGCGGTGCGGTCCCACACCGGACCCGTGCTCCCACACGGGACCGGATCCGGTGCGGGAGGACGGAACCCCTGCGGGAACGTGTCAGCGCTGGCCGCGGACGCCGAGCAGGACCTCGTCCCACGACGGCATGACCGGCTTGCCCTTCTTCGTCCGCCGCGATCCCGCGGTGGACGGGCGACGCGGCGCCGCGCTCTCGGTGTCCTGTGCCGGAGCGGGGTCCGTCTCCTGGTCCGAGCCGTCCGACGACGACGTGCCCGGTGCCCCGGTGGTGGCCGCGGCAGCCCCGGTGGGTGCGTCGGCCCCCTCGCCGGGGGCGTCGCCCGACGCGGTCGGGGAGGCCTCGCCGTGATCGGCGGAGGTGCTCGTGGAGCCCGCGGTGGTGCCCGCGGACGCCGCGGTGGTCGGCGCCGGGGTGGTCGACGCGGCGGTCCCGCCGTCCTGCACCGGGGCCGCCGTGGTCGAGCCCGGGGTCGTCGGGTTCGTGGTGGTCGGTGCGGCGGCGTCCGACGCGGAGGCGGCCGTGGCTGCGTCCGACGAGGTCGGCGCCGACGACGCGGCCGGGCTCGTCGCGTCGCCCCTGGACCCGGACCCGGAGTCGGTGGCGGACGTCTCCGCACCGGACGCGGTCGTGACGCCCGCGTCCGTGGCGGCCGGGGCCGGGACGGCCGAGGCCCCTGCGTCCGTGCCGGCCCCGTGGGGGCGGTGGAGCCGGTGCCTGCCGGCACGGGGGTGGCCGGGTCCGCCGCGGTGTCCGAGGCCGTCGACTCCCGGCCGGTCGGGCCCGCACCGACCGGTGCCGCGGCGGCCGGGGCCGAGCCCTTCGAGGAGACGCCGTTCGAGGAGGCATCGTTCGGCGGGGTACCGGTCGAGGCGGAGCCGCTCGGGGCTGCGCCGGTCGTACCCGTGCCGACCGCCGCGGCCGTGTCGGCGCCGGGAGCGTCCGCAGTGGCGGTCGAGGCAACCGTGCCGTCGGTGTTCGCGGAGTCGGCCTGCGAGGTGTCGGCCGCAGCGGAGGACCCGGCGTCCTCGACCTGCTCGGCGCGCCGGGGGACCACGGGCGCCGCGGCGGCCGGGGCCCGGGTGTCGTCCGGGCGGGCGCCCACGGTGCGACCGGGCGTCTCGACGCGGGTCCGGGGCGGCGGGGGCTCGCCCGGCGCTGCTCGGGCGCGATCCCGCGCCCGGCCCAGGCCTCGGGCTGCTGCCCACCGGCGGCCGCGACGGCGCGCGCCGGAGCGGCGGTCGTCGGGCCTGGGGGTGTGGTCCTCGTCGCGGGCCATGTCGACCACCGCGCCGAGCGGACGCAGCGGGCGTGCGGGCAGACCCTCGACGAGGTCGGAGGCGTGCTCGTCCAGCGCGACGACGGTGCCGCCGTGCGCGCCGGGCTGGAACGCCCAGTGCGCGGCGTTGTCCGAGCGGCCGGTCTGCCAGGTCAGGACGACGACCCACTTGCCGTCCTCGCCCTTCCAGGAGTCCCAGCCGGCTCCGCCGTAATCCTGTCCGCGCAGGCCGAAGGTGTGCGCGACGGTCTCGCCGAGCGTGCGCGAGTCGGGTCCGTCGGCGCGCTGCGGGTGGGCGCCCTGGGCCAGCTCGGCGGTCCGCGACCGTTCGAGCAGGACGGGATAGGCGAAGCGTTCGATCTTCTGGGTCGGGACGCCGGCCGCGGCTGCGACCTCGTCGACCGACGCGCCACCCCGGATTCGGGCCTGGATCTCCCGTGGGCGCAACTGGCTCTCCAACTCGATCGCGATCTGGCCGAGCCGGGTCACGTCACCCCGTGCCGCGGCCCGCAGCTGCTCGTCGGCCGGCACCGTGTAGCGCTCGCGACGCCCCGGGTCCTCGAGGACGACCGAGCCGTCCCCGGTCACCCCCACGACCCGCAACGCGCGCATCGACCTGACCTCCTGCTGTCGTCCCCGTCCGGGTGACGGTAGATGGCGAGGGGTCCGTGCCGGGTGAGGCGCGCCGGGCGAGTTCTGCCTGGTCGACAACACCTACTCGCCCGGGGGACCGCCGAGCCGTTCTCACTCACCGTGCGCAGCGTCGCACAGTTCGTGACTCACGAGGTAATTGGGGCGATTGATACGTGTGTGACTACAACGAGTTGCTATCGATCACGCAACGACGCCGCGCCGCGACACAACCCGGTGTGCGCGGTGCCGGAGCCACCCCGATGCGGAACGGGACGGCCGGGACGTATCCCCCCGGCGCGGTGTCACGACGGGGACGGCGGGGCCGTCGTGGCGGGTGGACGCGAGGCACCTGCGGGCGCGCTCCTGCCGCGGTGACCGGACCCGCCCGGCGATCCCCCGTCCGCGCGGCGATCCCCCGCCCGCGCGGTGATCCGCGGTCCGCGCGGTGATCGGCGGCCCGCGCGCGTCCGGACGCGCGCACACGACGGAGCTGCGCGCGCCATGTGGATCACCGGCCGACGCGCACGCGGGCGCCCGCTGTCCGCCGCGCGTCGCCCCGGGCGGCGCGGCCGTCCACCGCCGGCGTGGGTGATCCCCGCCCGCCCCGACCCCGGCCGGATCCGCCCGAGGCCGGGTTCGCGACGCCGGCACGGCGTCGGCGGCGTCGCGGGACGACATCGCCCGCAGGCCGGGGGCGCGTGGACTCCGAGGGCGCGACGGCGACGAGCAGAAGAGCGGCTGCGGGCGGCCGGGACCTGTCCGGGAGCGGCGCCCCGGTGGCGACGGTCGGGACGGTCGGGGTGTCGGCGGGCACCGCCGCCACGACGAGGGCCGCCGCCGGGTGGGCCGACCGCAGCCGGTCGACCCACCTCGGTGGACGGTCCTCGTTCACCCGGGAGGGATGCCCTCCCGGGGCACGGTCAGGAACCCAGCCGCTCCACGACCCAGTCGATGCACGCGGTCAGCGCCGAGACGTCCGACGGCTCCACGGCCGGGAACATCCCGATCCGCAGCTGGTTGCGGCCCAGCTTCCGGTACGGCTCGGTGTCCACGATCCCGTTCGCGCGCAGCGCCTTCGCCACCGCGGCGGCGTCGACGGCGTCGTCGAAGTCGATCGTGCCGACCACCAGGCTGCGGTGCGCCGGGTCGGTGACGAACGGCGTCGCGAAGCTGCTCTTGTCGGCCCAGGTGTAGAGCCGTTCGGAGGAGTCGCGGGTGCGTGCGACGCAGCCGTCGAGCCCGCCCAGCGCGTTCATCCAGCGGACCTGGTCCTCGAGCAGGAACAGGGTCGCCAGCGACGGCGTGTTGTAGGTCTGGTCCTTACCAGAGTTGTCGACGGCGGTGGCCAGCGACAGGAACGGCGGGATCCAGCGGTCCGACGCGGCCAGCTCGGCGACCCGCTCCAGGGCCTTCGGGCTCATGATCGCGAGGAACAGGCCGCCGTCGGAGGCGAAGCCCTTCTGCGGGGCGAAGTAGTAGACGTCGGACTGGGTGATGTCGACCGGCAGCCCGCCGGCGCCCGAGGTGGCGTCGATCAGCACGAGCTGGTCGTCGGTGGTGCCCGCGGGCCGGTTGACGGGCACCGCGACGCCGGTCGAGGTCTCGTTGTGCGCCCACGCGATGACGTCGACCGACGGGTCGCTCACCGGCTCCGGCGCGCTGCCCGGGTCGGCCTTGACGATCACCGGGTCGGCCAGGAACGGCGCGCCGGTGGTGGTGTCGGCGAACTTCTGGGAGAACTCGCCGTAGGTCAGGTGCAGCGAGCGCTCACGGACCAGGCCGAACGCGGCCGCGTCCCAGAAGGCGGTGGAGCCGCCGTTGCCGAGGACGACCTCGTAGCCGTCGGGCAGTGAGAACAGCTCGGCCAGCCCGGACCGCACCCGTCCGACGAGCTCCTTCACCGGCTTCTGCCGGTGCGAGGTGCCCATCAGGGAGTCGCCGGTCGCGGCGAGGGCGGACAGCTGCTCGGGGCGCACCTTGGACGGACCGCATCCGAAGCGGCCGTCCTGCGGAAGGAGATCGCCGGGGATCTTCAGATCGGCAGGGGAGGTCACCCCACCAGTGTCGCAGCCGGACCGGCGTGCCGTGCGACGAGTGCTGCGTGCCACCCGCCGGCGTCACCGGGTGACGGCGGGGGCGCGGTGCGAGCGCCGGTAGGCGAGCGGGGCCATCCCGATGTCGGCGTGCAGCCGCTGGCGCAGCGCGGCGGTGGTGCCGAAGCCGGAGCGGGCCGCGACCTGCTCGACGGGGAGGTCGGTGGTCTCCAGCAGGCGCCGCACGAGGTCGAGGCGGCGCGCGGACAGCCAGCGCCCCGGGCTGGTGCCGGTCTCGGCGCGGAAGCGGCGGGTGAAGGTCCGCACGCTCATGGACGCCCGTTCCGCCAGCTCCTCGACGGCGAGCGGCCGGTCGAGGTGCTGCAACGCCCACTCGCGCACGGCGCGGGTGTCGGGGCCACCGCCGGGGACGTGGGACTCCACGAACTGCGCCTGCCCGCCCTCCCGCCACGGCGCGACGACGTTGCGCCGGGCCGTCGCCGCGGCGGTCCCGGCGCCGTGGTCGCGGCGCACCAGATGCAGGCAGAGGTCGAGGCCCGCGGCGACGCCCGCCGAGGTGAGGACGTCGCCGTCGTCGACGAACAGCACGTCGGGGTCGAGCTCGACGTGCGGGTACAGCGCGCGGAAGTCGTCCACGTGCGCCCAGTGGGTGGTGGCGCGGCGGCCGTCGAGCACCCCGGCGGCGGCGAGGGTGAACGCGCCGGTGCAGATCGCGACCACCCGCGCGCCGCGGTCCACGGCCCGGCGCACCAGGCCGAGGACGGCCGAGCCCGGGTCGCCGGTGTTCGGGCCGCGCACGGCCGGCACGACCAGGGTGTCCGCGCGCTCCAGCGCCTCGATCCCGTGTTCGGGCAGCACCCGGTACCCGGCACTGGTGCGGACCGGGCCGCCGTCGACGGTGGCGACCCGCACGTCGTAGAGCGGGGTGCCGTCCGCCGTGGTCGTGGTGCCGAGGATCCGCTCGGGGATGCTCAGCTCGAAGGCGATCACCCCGTCGACGGCGAGCACTCCGACCCGGTGCATGGCCGAATTCTTGCACATGTCGTCCGAGCGGCCACTGTTGCGCATCGCAGCGCCACCGCACGATGGAGCCATGACGACAGCGCCCGCGACGGCGGACACGCAGCGGCGCCGGGTGCACCCGGCCTGGTGGGCGGCCGGAGCGACGTTCCTCGCCCTGCTCGGCGCGGCCGGGTTCCGCTCCACGCCGGGCGTGCTGGTGGAGCCGCTGCACGCCGAGTTCGGCTGGGGCATCGGGTCCATCTCCTTCGCGCTCGCGGTGAACCTCGCCCTGTTCGGGGTGACCGCGCCGTTCGCGGCGGCGCTGATGGAGCGCTTCGGCGTGCGCCGCGTGGTCGCGACCGCGCTGGTCATGGTGGCGGTCGGCGCGGGCACGACCGTGTTCATGACGGCGGTCTGGCAGCTGGTGCTGCTGTGGGGCGTCGTCGTCGGGCTGGGTACCGGGTCGATGGCGATGGCGCTGGTCGCGACCGTGGTGAACCGCTGGTTCGTCGCCCGTCGCGGCCTCGTCTCCGGCGTCCTCACCGCCGCCACCGCCACCGGGCAGCTGGTGTTCCTGCCGCTCGTCGCGGCCGTCGTCGAGTCGGGCGGGTGGCGGCCCGCGGCGCTGATCACCGCGGGCGCGGCCCTGGCCGTGGTGCCGGTCGTGCTGCTGTTCCTGAAGGACCGCCCCGCCGACGCCGGGGTCCTGCCCTACGGCGGCACCGAGGCCGACGTCGTCCCGCTGCAGCGCACGGGTGCCGCGCGGCTGGCGCTGCGGGCCCTGGCCGACGCCTCGCGCACCGGCACGTTCTGGCTGCTCGTCGGCGGGTTCTTCATCTGCGGCGCGACGACGGCCGGGCTGGTCCAGTCCCACTTCGTCCCCGCCGCGCACGACCACGGCATGCCCGCGACGACGGCGGCCTCCCTGCTCGCCCTGGTCGGCATCTTCAACCTGCTCGGGACGATCTTCTCCGGCTGGCTGACCGACCGCGTCGACCCGCGGCTCCTGCTGGGCGCCTACTACGCGCTGCGCGGGCTGTCGCTGTTCCTGCTCCCGCCGCTGTTCGGGACCGATCTGAACGCGAGCATGCTCGCGTTCGTCGTGTTCTACGGCCTGGACTGGGTCGCGACCGTCCCACCGACGATGGCGCTGGCCCGCGAGGCGTTCGGCGCCCGCTCGGCGGTGGTGTTCGGCTGGATCTTCGCCTCGCACCAGATCGGGGCGGCGTTCGCCGCACTCGTCGCGGGGCTGGTCCGCGACGCGCTGGGCAGCTACGACGCGGCCTGGTACGGCGGCGCCGTCCTCTGCGTCGTCGCGGCCGGGCTGTCGCTGGCGATCCGGCGCCGGCGGGTCCCCTCGCCGCTGCCCACCGGCTGATCACCGTCGGCTCACGATCGCCGGAGATCCCGCCCGGGGGCCCCGATGTCCGGTAGGGCAGAACCGGGCGGACAGAGGTCGACCGTGACCGAGAACCAACCCGGCAAGCTCGGGGGAGGGGTCCCGTACGACGCACGGGCGCGGGCCCGGTCAGCGGGCGACGACCGAGTCCCAGCCCTCGACCTCCTGCGGGCGGCGCGGGCCCGGGCCGATGTACTGCGCGCTCGGGCGCACGAGCTTGCCCTCGCGCTTCTGCTCCATCACGTGCGCCGACCAGCCCGCGGTCCGGGCCGAGGTGAACATCGCGGGCATCATGTGCGGCGGGACCTCGGCGAAGTCGAGGATCACCGCCGCCCAGAACTCGACGTTCGTCTCGATCGGACGGTCCGGGCGTCGCTCGCGCAGGATCGCCAGCGCCGTGCGCTCCAGCTCGGCGGCCACCTCGTAGCGCGGGGCGTTCAGCTCCTGGCAGGTGCGGCGCAGCACGCGGGCCCGCGGGTCCTCGGCCCGGTAGACCCGGTGCCCGAAGCCCATGAGCTTCTCCTTGCGGTCCAGCAGGCCCGTCACCAGCGCCTCGGCGTCGCCGGTGCGCTCGACCTCGTCGATCATCGGTAGCACCCGGGCCGGGGCGCCGCCGTGCAGCGGACCGGACATGGCGCCGATCGCGCCGGACAGCGACGCGGCGGCGTCGGCGCCGGTGGAGGCGATCACCCGGGCGGTGAAGGTGGAGGCGTTCATGCCGTGCTCGGCGGCGGACACCCAGTAGGCGTCGACGGCGGCGACGTGGCGCGGGTCGGGCTCGCCGCGCCAGCGGGTCATGAAGCGCTCGGTGATGGTCGAGCACTCGTCGATGCGCGACTGCGGCACCGCGGGCACACCGATGCCGCGGGCGGACTGCGCGACGTAGGACAGCGCCATCACCGAGGCGCGGGCCAGGTTGTCGCGGGCCTCGGTGTCGTCGATGTCGAGCAGCGGGCGGTAGCCCCAGTACGGGGCGAGCATGGCCAGCGCCGCCTGCACGTCGACCCGGACGTCTCCGGTGTGCACCGGGATCGGGAACGGCTCGGCGGGCGGCAGGCTCTGCCCGAACCGGCCGTCGACCAGCAGCGCCCAGACGTCGCCGAAGGTCACGGTGCCGGCGAGGTCCTCGAGGTCGACGCCGCGGTAGCGCAGCGACCCGCCGTCCTTGTCGGGCTCGGCGATCTCGGTCCGGAACGCGACGTGGCCCTCCAGCCCGGACGTGAAGCCGGGCGGCGGCGGGGGCACCTCGTGCGCGGTCGTCTGGGTCACCGGGTCTCCTTCGGCTCGGATCGTCGCCGTCACCCTGCTCCGAACGGGTCAGCAGGGCAACGCGACCGACCGGTGGCGTCGATCACGAACCGGACTCCCGTGCGTGAACACCGGTCGCGACCACTCCGATCGGCGGGTGCACACGCGGCGCCGGCGCGCTTACCGTGCGAGACGCACCCACCTGTCCGGAAGGGGAACCGATGACCGACGCGCCCGCCCTCGAGAGGATGCGGACGGACTACTCGAGCCGCCCGCTCGACGTCGACGACCTCGCTCCGACCTGGCACGAACAGCTCACCGCGTGGCTGGAGCAGGCCCGTGAGGCCGGGCTGACCGAGCCGAACGCGATGGTGCTGGCGACCTCGGACCCGGACGGGGTGCCGTCGTCGCGCACCGTCCTGTGCAAGGGCCTCGACGCCGGCGGGATCGTCTTCTACACGAACTACACCTCGGCCAAGAGCCACGACCTGAACCGCACGCGCGTCGCCTCGGTCACCTTCCCCTGGTACGACCTGGCGCGGCAGGTGCAGCTCTCCGGCCGGGTGGAGCGCTGCTCCGAGGCCCAGTCCGACGCCTACTGGGCGCTGCGCCCGCGCGGGTCGCAGCTGGGGGCGTGGGCGTCGGCGCAGTCGACGATCGTCGCCGGGCGGACCGTCCTCGACCAGGCGCTCGCCGGGGTCACCCGCCGCTTCGACGGCGTCGAGGAGATCCCGCGGCCCCCGCACTGGGGCGGCTGGCGGATCGTGCCGTGGCAGGTCGAGTTCTGGCAGGGCCGCGCCGACCGCATGCACGACCGGCTGCGTTTCGAGGCCGGCCGCGACGACGCCTGGTCGGTCCGCAGGCTCGCCCCCTAGGAGGGAACCCGGAGGCGCACCGTCGGGGGGCCCGTGTACACCTTGACGTCGTGAGCAGTCGCAACGATCCGGGGGACGGGCCGACCGAGCCCGTGCCCGGCGCGGAACGGGACTCCCCGACCCGGCCGGTCCCGTCCGCAACGGGCGACGGCCCGACCACCCGGACCCGCGCCGGTCGGGTCACCGGCCTGCTGCGGTCGACCTTCGCCGACACCACCCCGCTGCGCACGCCCGCGTACCGGCGGCTGTGGACCGCCGGGATCGTCACGGTGATCGGCGCCCAGCTGTCGGTCGTCGCCGTGCCGATCCAGGTCTTCCAGCTGACCGGGTCGTCGGCGTACGTGGGCCTGACCGGCCTGTTCGGGCTGGTCCCGCTCGTGGTGTTCGGGCTCTGGGGCGGCGCGATCGCCGACGCCGTCGACCGCCGGGTCATGCTGCTGTTCACGGGCTCCGGCATCGCGCTGAGCTCGCTGGCGCTGTGGGTGGTCTCGGCCAGCGGCGCCGGGAACGTGTGGGTCGTGCTGGTGCTGTTCGCGTTCCAGTCGGCGATGCTCGCGATGAACCAGCCCACCCGCAGCGCGGTCATCCCGCGGCTGCTGCCCGCCGAGCAGCTGCCCGCGGCGAACGCGCTGAACATGACCGTCGTGCAGGTCGGCGCGGTGCTCGGGCCGCTGCTGGCCGGGGTGCTGATCCCGTTCATCGGGTTGTCGACGCTCTACCTGATCGATGCGATCTTCCTGCTGGCGACGCTGTGGGCGACCTGGCGGCTGCCCGCGCTGCCCAGCTCCGCGCAACGGGTCGACGGCGCCCGCCCGAAGGTGGGGCTGCGCTCGGTCGTCGACGGCTTCCGCTACGTCGGGACGCAGCGCATCCTGCTCGTCTCGTTCCTGGTCGACGTGATCGCGATGGGTCTGGGCATGCCCCGGGTGCTGTTCCCGCAGATGGCGGTGGACACCTTCGGCGGGTCGGCCGACGGCGGCATCCAGCAGGGCCTGCTGTACGCCGCGATCCCGATCGGGATGGTCGCCGGCGGCGTGCTCTCGGGCTGGCTGCAGAAGGTGCAGCGCCAGGGCGTCGCGGTCGTCGTCGCGGTGTGTGTCTGGGGCGGCGGCGTGCTCGTGTTCGGGCTCACCGGGTCGCTGTTCCTCGCGGTGCTCGCGCTCGCCGTCGCCGGTGCCGGGGACCTGGTCAGCTCGGTCTACCGGTCGTCGATGCTGCAGACCGTCGCCACCGACGAGATGCGCGGCCGGATGCAGGGCGTGTTCATCGTCGTCGTCGCGGGCGGGCCCCGGCTCGCCGACATGTGGCACGGGTCGGTGGCCTCGCTCGTCGGGCCCGGCCCCACCGCGACGCTCGGCGGCCTCGCCGTGATCGTGGGCGTGCTGCTGTGCGTGTGGCGCTTCCCGGAGTTCCTCCGATATCGGGCACCCCGCGACGGAGGGTGAGAATCGTCGCCGCGTTCTGCGTAATCGCCCCGGCGGGCTAGCGTGTGCTCGAGACCCGATTGATCCCCGCTGTGAGAGGGAACCTCCACATGTCCGACGAGACCGCCGCCAAGTCCGACACCGCCGTACTCCGGTACTCGGGCGGCGAGTTCGAGACCGCGGTGCACACCCCGACGGAGGGGTCGCAGGCCGTCGACGTCAGCAAGCTGCTCGGCAAGACCGGCCTGGTCACCTTCGACCCGGGCTTCACCAGCACCGCTGCCTGCTCGTCCGCGATCACCTACATCGACGGTGACGCCGGCATCCTCCGCTACCGCGGCTACCCGATCGACCAGCTGGCCGGGAACTCCACGTTCCTCGAGGTCAGCTACCTGCTGATCTACGGCGAGCTGCCGAGCCAGCAGCAGCTCGACGCCTTCACCAACCGGATCAGCCGGCACACCCTGCTGCACGAGGACCTCAAGCGCTTCTTCGAGGGCTTCCCGCGGGACGCGCACCCGATGCCGGTGCTGTCGTCGGCGGTCAGCGCGCTGTCGACCTTCTACCAGGACTCGCTGGACCCGCACGACGAGGAGGCCGTCGAGCTCTCCACCGTGCGGCTCATGGCGAAGGTCTTCACGATCGCCGCCTACGCGTACAAGAAGTCCGTCGGGCAGCCGTTCCTGTACCCGGACAACTCCCTCGGCCTCGTCGAGAACTTCCTGCGGATGACCTTCGGGTTCCCTGCCGAGCCCTACGAGCTGGACCCGGACATGGTCCGCGCTCTCGACACGCTGCTGATCCTGCACGCCGATCACGAGCAGAACTGCTCCACGTCGACGGTGCGGCTGGTCGGCTCCAGCCAGGCGAACCTGTTCGCCTCCATCTCCGCCGGCGTCAACGCGCTGTTCGGCCCGCTGCACGGCGGCGCCAACCAGGCGGTCCTGGAGATGCTGACCCGCATCAAGGACGTCGAGGGCGGCAACGTCGACGACTTCGTGAACCGGGTCAAGAACAAGGAGCAGGGCGCGAAGCTGATGGGCTTCGGGCACCGGGTCTACAAGAACTACGACCCGCGCGCGAAGATCGTCAAGGAGCAGGCCGAGACGATCCTCAAGAAGCTCGGCGTCAACGACCCGTTGCTCGACATCGCCATGACGCTCGAGGAGAAGGCGCTGGCCGACGACTACTTCGTCGAGCGCAAGCTCTACCCGAACGTCGACTTCTACACCGGCGTCATCTACCGGGCGATGGGCTTCCCGGTGAAGATGTTCACCGTGCTCTTCGCGCTCGGCCGGCTTCCGGGCTGGATCGCGCACTGGCGCGAGATGATGAACGACCCGCAGAACAAGATCGGGCGTCCGCGCCAGCTCTACACCGGTTCCGCGGAGCGGTTGTACGTGCCCGTCGGGCAGCGCTGACCGCGTAGCCCTGTTGCTTCACCCCCCGAGCGGGCCGGTCCCACGACCGGCCCGCTCGGTCGTTCCGGGGAGCCGCCGCCCCGCCTCGCGCACTGCCGCCCCGGCGCCCCCAGGGGAACCCTCGTAGCGCTCTAAGCCACGAAAGTTCCCCTGGGGGCAATACCGGAGGGGCGCGGCGGCTCGGTGGGCGGCGCGGCCGTGGCGCCGCTAGCGTCGACCGGCATGGCGCCCAGCACTGCCGTCGTCTGGTTCCGGCGCGACCTCCGGGTCGCCGACCAGCCCACGTTCCTCGCCGCGGCCGACGCCGCCGACCGTGCGCTCGCGCTGTTCGTGCTGGACCCGGTACTGCTGAAGCCCTCGGGTGCCGCGCGGGCGAACTTCCTCTACGGCTGCCTGCGCGAGCTCGACGAGGCCCTCGGCGGGAAGCTGCTCGTGGTGAGGGGCGACCCGGCCGACGTCGTCCCGCGGGTCGCGCGGGCCGTCGGCGCGCAGACCGTGCACGTCGCCGCGGACTACGGCCCCTACGGCCGCGAACGGGACGAGAACGTCGAGAAGGCGTTGTCCGACGACGGCGTCGAACTCGTCCGCACCGGTTCGCCGTACGCCGTCGCGCCGGGCCGGGTGGAGAAGGGCGGCGGCGGGCCGTTCAAGGTGTTCACCCCGTTCAGCCGCGCGTGGGCCGACCACGGCTGGCGCCCCCCGGCCGGCACCGACGCGTCCACGTGCACCTGGATGGACCCCTCGGACAAGGACGGCGGTCCGCGCGCGGTGAAGGTCCCCGGCGACGAGCCGGTCGAGGCCGAGCTGCCCGAGCCGGGGGAGTCCGCCGGGCTGGCGCGCTGGCGCGACTTCCTCGACGAGGGCGTCCTGGACTACGAGTCCGACCGCGACCTGCCGGCGAAGAAGGGCACCTCGGGGATGTCGCCGTACCTCAAGTACGGCTGCGTGCACCCGCGCACGCTGCTCGCCGACCTCGCGCAGCACCGGGGCGACTCGGTCAAGGCCTACCGCACCGAGATCGCCTGGCGCGAGTTCTACGCCGACGTGCTCCACCGGCGCCCGGACTCGGCGCGCGAGAACTACGACAAGGGTTTCGACCACCTGCCGCTGCGCACCGGGAAGGCCGCCGACGCCGACTTCGAGCGCTGGTGCGAGGGCCGGACGGGCTTCCCGATCGTCGACGCCGGGATGCGCCAGCTGCGCGGTGAGGCGTGGATGCACAACCGGGTGCGGATGATCGTCGCCTCGTTCCTGGTCAAGGACCTGCACATCCCGTGGTGGCGGGGGGCGCGGCACTTCATGGCGCTGCTCGTCGACGGCGACCTGGCCTCCAACCAGCACGGCTGGCAGTGGACGGCCGGGTCGGGGACGGACGCGTCGCCGTACTTCCGGGTCTTCAACCCGATCACCCAGGGCGAGCGGTTCGACCCCGACGGCGATTACGTGCGCCGCTGGGTGCCCGAGCTCGCCGACGTCGAGGGGAAGGCCGTGCACCAGCCGTGGAAGCTGAAGGGCGGCATCCCGGAGGGGTACCCGGAGCCGATGGTCGACCACAAGGCCGAGCGGGAGGACGCGCTCGCCCGCTACGACCAGGTCAAGGCCGCCCGGTCCTGAGGGCGTCCCGCCAGCGGACCCGTGCCCCGGTGCGCAGCACCGAGTTGCGGTAGACGCGGGCCGACAGCACCACCATCCCGGCCAGCGCGAGCAGCGCCAGCACGAACGCGACGACCGGCTCCCACCACGCGGTGACCCCCAGCGCGGTGCGGGCCGGCATGAGCGTCTGCGACAGGTAGGGCACGAACGACAGCACCGTGGTGACGGGGTTGCGCGGGTCCACGGGCAGCACGGCGACGGCGAGCAGGAACGGCACGAGCAGCACGACGGCGATCGGCGCGGTCACCGACTGGAGCTCCTCCTGGCGGGACACGAGCGCCCCCGCCGCTGCGTAGAGCGTCGCGAACAGGAAGAACCCGACCAGGTACCAGGCCAGCGCCGACACCAGCGTCGGCAGCAGCAGCGCCGGGACGGCCAGCGCGCCCGTGCCCACCGCGACGGCCGCGCCCACCGCGCCGAGGATCAGCAGCTGCAGCAGCCCGACCAGACCGAGTCCGAGCACCTTCCCGGCGAGCAGCTGCCGGGCCGGGATCGTCGCGAGCAGCAGCTCCACCACGCGTCCGGACTTCTCCTCGACCACCCCCTGCGCGACCGCCGCGCCGTAGGCGGTGACCGAGAAGAACAGCAGGAACGTCACGACGAACGCGGTCCCCACCCGCTGGCCCAGCTCGGTGTCGACCGGTTCGAGGGTGCGCACGCCCACCCCGGACAGCGTGCTCACCCGCTCCGGGTCGGCCCCGGCGGCGAGCAGCGACTCGCGCACGGCCTGCTGCTCGACGACGTCGGCGACCAGCGACCGCAGCCCCGGGGCGACGTCGTCGAGGCCCACGAGCTGGTAGGTCCCCGGCGCCCCGGTGAGCATCGCGTCGGCCTCGCCGGTGCGGACCATCGACTCGGCGGTGGCCCGGTTCCCGGCCTCGGTCAGCCGCAGCGCGGTGCCCAGCCGGTCCGCGGTGCCCTGCAGCTCGCCGCGCAGCTCGCGGGCCGGCCCGTCGAGCACCAGCGACGACGACGAGCTCTGCGACCCGGCGAACACGATCACCGCGCCGTAGCCGCCGAACACCAGCAGCATCAGCAGGATCCCGACGACGAACGTCCGCGACCGCAGCTGGGTGGTGATCTCCCGCCGCGCGACGAGCAGCACCGTCCTCATCGGGCACCGTCGGTCGCCGGGACGGCGCGGTCGCGCACGGCGTCGCGGTACAGCTCGGTCAGCGGCGGCCGGTACGGACCGAACGCGTGCACCGGTCCGGCGGCCAGTGCCGCGGCGAGCAGCGCCTGGTCGTCGGTGCCCGGCGCCAGCTCGACGCGGGTGCGGTCGCCCTCGGTGCCGACGACCCGCACCCCGGCGACGGTGTCGGCCCAGCCGGGCGGCGGGCCCGTCACGTCGTAGCGGTCGGCGGCCCCGGCCCGCAGTCCGTCGACCGTCCCGACCGCGGCCATCCGGCCCGCCGAGATGATCCCGACCCGGTCGCACAGCCGCTCCACCAGCTCCAACTGGTGGGAGGAGAACACCACGGGCACCCCGGCCGCGGCGCGTTCGCGCAGCACCGCCCCCAGGGTGTCGACGGCCGCCGGGTCCAGCCCGGAGAACGGTTCGTCGAGGACCAGCAGGTCGGGGTCGTGCACCAGCGCGGCGCACAGCTGCACCCGCTGCTGGTTCCCCAGCGACAGCTTCTGCACCTCGTCGCCGCGGCGGTCGGCGAGCCCGACCCGGTCGGTCCAGGTCTTGGTGGCGGCGAGCGCGGCCGACCGGGACAGCCCGTGCAGCCGGGCCAGGTAGACGAGCTGCTCGGCGACCCGCATCCGTGGGTACAGACCGCGTTCCTCGGGCAGGTAGCCGATCCGGCGCCGTTGCGCGGGACCGAGCGGGCCGCCCTTCCAGGTGACCGCGCCGGCATCGGCGTCGAGGACGCCGAGCACGATCCGCATCGTCGTCGTCTTGCCCGCCCCGTTGCCGCCGACGAAGCCGAACACCTCGCCCGCGCCGACCGTGAAGCTCACCCCGTCCAGCGCGACGGCGGGGCCGAACCGCTTGGCCAGGCCGTCGATCGCCAGCACGGTCGCGACGCTACACGGGGCCGTCGCGAAGGGCCGGGGATCGATCTCCACCCGTGGGTGGCAGCCCCCCTTTTCGCTCTGTAAGCTCCGCACACCGCAAAGACGCTCACCATGTCGATCGCGTAACGAAATGCGGCTCCGCTTGCGGTCCGGCATTTCGACAGTGGGGGGATTATCGAATGTCATCGACTCCGGCAGACGCTGGTCAGCAGGGTGGTCAGGACGAAGTGGAGCCCTCCGTCCTGCGGAGGGCGGTCGCCGCGTCGGCGATCGGAAACGCCACGGAATGGTTCGACTACGGCATCTACGCCTACCTGACGGTCGAACTGACGAACGCGTTCTTCCCGGGTGAGCTGGGATATCTCGGGACCCTGCTCGGGTTCGCGATCTCGTTCGTCCTGCGGCCGCTCGGCGGCTTCGTGTGGGGCCCGCTCGGTGACCGCATCGGCAGGCAGAAGGTCCTGTCGATGACGATCATCCTGATGGGCGTCGCGACGTTCCTGATCGGCGTCATCCCGTCGTACGAGACGATCGGCTGGGCCGCCCCGGCGCTCCTGTTCCTGCTGCGGATCATCCAGGGCTTCTCCACCGGCGGTGAGTACGGCGGCGCCGCCACGTTCATGGCGGAGTACGCGCCGGACCGCAAGCGCGGCTTCTGGGGCAGCTTCCTGGAGTTCGGCACCCTGGCCGGCTTCACACTCGCGGTGCTGGTCGTCTTCGGCCTGGAGACCGCGATCGGCGAGCAGGCCATGCTCGACTACGGCTGGCGCATCCCGTTCATGATCGCCCTGCCGCTGGCCATGATCGGTCTCTACATCCGGACCAAGCTCGAGGACACCCCGGTGTTCCGGGACCTGGAGGCCGCCGGCGAGTCCGAGTCCGCCGCGACCGGAGCGCTCAAGGACCTCATCGTCCGCTACTGGCAGCCGATCCTGGCGCTGTTCGGACTGGTCATCGCGCTGAACGTCATCAACTACACGCTGCTGACCTACATGCCGACCTACCTGCAGACGACGCTGTCGATGGACTCGGCGAGCGCGGACACCGTCGCCGTGGTCGGCCAGGTCGTGATGATGCTGCTGATCCCGTTCGCCGGTGCGCTGTCGGACCGGATCGGCCGCAAACCGTGCTGGTGGATCTCACTGGTCGGCATCTTCGTGCTGGCGATCCCGATGTACATGCTGATGGCGGTGAGCGTGCCGCTGGCGATCCTCGGGTTCACCGTGCTCGGCCTGATCTACCTGCTGCAGCTCGGGACGATCTCCGCGACGTTCCCGGCGATGTTCCCGACCCACGTCCGGTTCGCCGGCATGGCGATCTCCTACAACGTGGCGACGGCGGCGTTCGGCGGCACCGCGCCGCTGATCAACGAGGCGGCCATCGAGGGCACGGGCGACGTCCTGTTCCCGGCCTACTACATGATGGGCGCCTGCGTGGTCGGCATGATCGCGCTCTACTTCGTCATCGAGACGAAGGGTGTGTCGATCGCCGGCCGGGACGTCCCGGGGCTCGCCGAGCACCGCGCGCGGCAGGCCGCGAAGACCGGCTCCTGACGCGTACCGCCCGACCGGGCCCGTCCCCACCGGGGGCGGGCCCGGTCCGCGTTCAGCGCGCCGCCCACCCCCGGGCCAGCGGCACGTGCCCGTCCCGCGCCGCCGCCCACACCCAGGCCCAGCAGACGGTGCCGTCCTCGACGACCACCCGGACCCGCGTGTACTCCGGCCCCTCGTAGGCGTCCAGGATCGCCAGCGCGGACACCGGGTCGGCCAGCTCGACGACCCAGCCGGGCACGCCGTCGCCGGTGTCGAGGGTGAGGGCCGGGTAGTCGTGCCCGGTGTCGGCGATCCCGCCGACCGGCAGCACCGCCGGCTGTGGCAGCGTCGCCGAGGCGTGCGCGCGCAGCAGCCCGAACGCGCGCTGACCCGGCATCAGCGAGCCGTAGACGAACACCCGGGACGGCCAGTGTTCCGGCACGGGCACCCCCTCGGCGGTGTCGGCGTCGAGCCCGTCCGGGCCGGACGTCCCGGCCTGCGCGGCGGCCCCGGCCTGGTCGAGGGCGGTGCAGGTCACCGGGGCGCCGTCGAGCACGAGCGGCCGGCGGTCGGTGCGGTCGTCCCCGGTCGGGGTCTGCGGTGCGACGTAGGCCCACGGCCGGTCCAGCACCCCGACGCCGTCGAGGAGGGTCACGCGCCCGGTCGCGACCCGGGCGAGCCGGTAGCGGGGCGGGTCGGCGTCTCGGCCCTCGACGGTGTCGAGCGCGGCGAACTGCTCCGGTGCGGCCAGCCACACGGTGTGCTCCTCCACCGCACCGTCGAGGGCGGCCAGGGTGGCCGGACGCTGGTCGTCGACGACGCGGCGACCGGCCGCCCACACCGCCGCCAGGCCCGCGGTGCGCACCCGCAGCACGACCACCGGCCCGCCCAGCCCGCGCGCGTCGCGCATCCAGGTGATCTTCGACGGGCAGGCGTTCGAGCCGTAGGCCAGCAGCGGCACCCGCCCGGCCAGCCGCGGTGCGCCCAGGCCGGTGAGCACGTCGTCGAGGCAGCGGCCGCCGGCCCGCCATCCCGAGGGCGCCGACGGGTCGGCCGTCAGCGGGTGGGTGCGGCCGTCGGTGTGCAGGAACGAGCACGGCGGCCGGGCGCCCGGGTAGGGGTCGGCGGGGAACGCCGAGTCCGGCCACGGTGCAGCGATGTCCGTTCCCGTCATGGGCACGGACCGTAGATCAACGACCGGGGCTCAGCGGTGCGCGCCCGGGTAGCGCCGTCGCAGCAGCGCCGCCGCCAGGGCGAACAGCGCCAGGACCGACAGCACGGACACCACGACGAGCACCGCCGTCGAGGTGCCGGCGGGCAGCAGCGTGAGGGGCCAGAGCACGGCGACCAGCACGATCAGCGCGGCGACGGCGCCGCGCAGCGGGGCCGGGACGCCGTCGGGGATCAGGAACAACCGTCGGAGCAGGGCCATGGTCCGACGGTAGGGGCCGTCCGGGGGCGTCGCAGTCCGTACGGGCCGTCACCCCTCGTGTCGGCGCCTGCCCTGCGTCGCCGCCCGGCGCAGCAGCGCCGCGGTCAGCAGCATCAGTCCCGGCACCGCGAGCGCGGACAGCACCACCCGCAGCCACGTCGGCGCCGTGTCCGGCAGCAGCATCGCGACGACGAACACCCCGGCCATCGAGCTGCTCAGCAGGATCATCACCAGCAGCGGGGGCGGCATGCCCTCCGGGAAGGAGAACGCGCGGACGATCCGGCTGCGGCGACCCACGCCGCGCAGGCTACCGGGACATCCCCGCCCCCTCGGGTGTCGCGATGCCGTAGCCGCGGATCTTGCGGTAGATCGTGGCCCGGCTCATCCCGAGCCGGCGCGCGGCCTCGGCCTTGTTGCCGTCGGCGTCGAGCAGGGCGTCGACGATGGCGTCGCACTCGATCGACTCCAGCGGGGTCAGCACCCGCCGGGCCAGCACCCGCGTCTCCGGCGGCAGGTCCTCCAGCCGGATCACCCCGGTGCGGCGACGGCTCACGACCTTGCGCAGCACCTGGTAGAGCTGCTCGACGTTGCCCGGCCACCGGTGCCGCATGAGCACCCGCAGGGCCTCCGGCGCACAGGTCAGGTCGGCGCCGCGCGTCAGCCGGGCGAGCAGGTACGGCACCAGCTCGGCGACGTCCTCCACGTGGTGGCGTAGGGGCGGGACCTCGATGGTGCGCGGGAAGCAGTCCAGCAGCGACGCGAGCTCGGGTGAGTCGGTCGTCCGGGAGCTGCTGCGGGTCGCGACGACCCAGGCCCGCTCCGGGTCGGTCGACTCGCGGTGCGGCTCGAGCACGTCGGCGAGCGCCGCCGCGGCGGCCGGGGGGAGCCGGTCGACCTCGCGCAGTACCAGCGTCCCGCCGCCGCCGCCGAGCTCGTCGGACACCTCGGAGAGCCAGCGCGGGCCCACGTCGCCGGCGTCGAGCACACGGACGTGCCCGGCGGGGGAGTGGAGGTGGTGGGTGGCGCGGGCCAGCGTGGTCCGGCCGGAGCCGTGCTCGCCCTGCAGCACCAGCCACTCGTTGGTGCGGAAGTGCCGGTCCACCGCCTGGGCGCACTTGGTCCACAGCGCCCCCGAGCCGACGGCGGTCGGCAGCGCGGTGGTGATCGTGGGGGTCGCGGAGCCGCGGCCGACGGTCTCGCGGTGGGTCAGGCTCACCTGCAGGATGCCGCCCGCCGAGCCCGCCTCGTTCCAGCTCGGCCGGCACTGCACGCGCGCGGTCGCCCCGCTCGGCAGGTCGACGACGAGCTGGCGGTTGCGTCCGGCCCGCAGCGCGTCGGTCGCCCCCGCGAGCAGAGGGACCTGGTCACCGGGTGCGATGAGCTCGCGGGCGCGGTCGTTCATCATCACGAGGTCGTCGCCGACGGCGAGCACCGCGGAGTCGCCCCCGCGCTGGACCGCGGTCAGGTAGTCGTGCAGCAGCGTCAGCTCGTGCCGCCCGGACGCGGCGAGCAGCGCCTCCTCGATGCGGCGGGCCGTCGTCGCGGCGGTGGCGACCATCAGCGCGTTGGCCTCGCTCCGCCAGCAGGTCAGGTCGACGACGCCGAGGATCTTGCCGGTCACCGGGTGCCGGATCGGGGCGCCGGCGCAGGCCAGGTCCTCCAGGTGCTCGACGAAGTGCTCGTGCCCGAACACCTCGGTCGGACGCCTGCCCTCCAGCGCGGTGCCGATGCCGTTGGTGCCGACGTGCTGCTCGGCGTAGGAGAAACCGGGGACGAGCCACACCCGGTCCAGGTGCTGACGCAGCGCCGAGTCACCGGTCCGGCGGTCGAGGACGACACCGTCGCCGTCGCAGAGGATGAGGCTGACCGGCTCGGTGGCGAACTGGTCGCACAGCTCGGAGACGATCGGCGTGGCCGCCCGCACCAGCGGGCTGTCGGTCTCGCGGCCGATCTCGGGCAGGTCGATGGAGTCGGGCGCGACGTCGCTGTCCCGCGACCGGATCCAGGACGCCAGGATCGGCGGGCGCACCACGTCCTCACGCATCTGCTCGTGGTGCAGGAACGCGTCGCGGGCCGCCGCGATGCGTTCGGCCGCGGCGCTGGTGCTGGTCCTGGTGGCGGGTGTGGGCGCCGAGCCGGTGATGGGGGAGTCATGTCCGTGTCGCGGGCGCGGCGTCGGCCGGCCCGCCCGGGTGGCGCCCTGCGCGCCGTCGGGCAGGGGTCTCACACACGGCCTCCTCGTCTGTGTCGAGCTCGGGACACGACCACCGAGGACCCGCGTACGACAGCGGTGACCTGCCCGGATCCCGTGGTCACGGCGACGGTACGCGCCGTGAGAGCAAGATCACCACAGGTGGCGGGGCGGAAGAGTCTCATATTGAGACCTCGAATGCCTGCTGGACCATGTGTGATTCGCAGCACGGAAGACAGACGGCACCGGCGCCGCGGCATCCACCCACGTCACCGGGTCGTCCGACCTCCGTGCACGACCACGACATCGGGCTACCCGCGCTCGCCCGCTGATCCGACCACAACCCACCACCGTGAGGAGACGACGTGAGTCGGCAGAGTTTGGCGAAGGCTCACCAGAAGATCCAGGAGCTTTCCTGGGAGCCGCAGTACCACGAGCCGTACATGAAGTACGGAACCGACTACACCTTCAAGAAGGCGGCGAAGAAGGACCCGCTCAAGCAGGTCCTGCGCTCGTACTTCCCGATGGAGGAGGAGAAGGACCACCGCGTCTACGGCGCCCAGGACGGTGCCATCCGCGGCAACATGTTCCGGCAGGTGCAGGAGCGCTGGCTGGAGTGGCAGAAGCTCTTCCTGTCGATCATCCCGTTGCCGGAGATCTCGGCGGCGCGCTCGATGCCGATGCTGTTCCACGTGGTTCCGAACCCGGAGCTGCACAACGGCCAGGCGATCCAGATGATCGACGAGGTTCGGCACAGCACGATCCAGCAGAACCTCAAGCGCCTGTACATGAACAACTACATCGACCCGGCGGGCTTCAACAACTCGCTGCGGAACTTCCAGTCGGACTACTGCGGCACCATCGGCCGCCAGTTCGCGGAGGGGTTCATCACCGGTGACGCCATCACCGCTGCGTCGATCTACCTGACTATCGTCGCGGAGACCGCGTTCACGAACACCCTGTTCGTGGCGATGCCGGCAGAGGCGGCCGCCAACGGCGACTACCTGCTGCCGACGGTGTTCCACTCGGTGCAGTCCGACGAGTCGCGGCACATCTCCAACGGCTACGCCACGCTCCTGATGGCGCTGTCGGACGAGGACAACCGCCAGCTGCTCGAGCGCGACCTGCGCTACGCGTGGTGGAACAACCACCGCGTCGTCGACGCCGCCATCGGTACCTTCATCGAGTACGGCACGAAGGACCGCCGCAAGGACCGCGAGTCCTACGCGGAGATGTGGCGCCGCTGGATCTACGACGACTACTACCGCAGCTACCTGCTGCCGCTCGAGAAGTACGGCCTGGTGATCCCGCACGACCTGGTCGAGGAGTCCTGGAACCAGATCTGGAACAAGGGCTACGTCCACGAGGTCGCGCAGTTCTTCGCCACCGGCTGGTGCGCCAACTACTGGCGCATCGACGGCATGACCGACACCGACTTCGAGTGGTTCGAGTACAAGTACCCGGGCTGGTACGACCGGTACGGCAAGTGGTGGGAGAACTACAACCGCCTCGCCAAGCCGAACGGTCACCACGCCATCGTGGCCGAGGACGTCGACTACGTGTACCCGCACCGCTGCTGGACCTGCATGGTCCCGTGTCTGGTGCGCGAGGACATGGTCGTCGACAAGGTGGACGGCCAGTGGCGCACGTACTGCCACGAGGTCTGCCGCTGGACCGACGCCGAGGCCTTCCGGCCCGTGTACCAGGGTCGCGAGACCCCGAACATGGGCAAGCTCGTGGGTCACCGCGAGTGGGAGACGCTCTACCACGGCTGGAACTGGGCCGACGTCGTCCAGGACATGGGCTTCGTCCGTGACGACGGCAAGACGCTGACCGCTCAGCCGCACCTCGATCTCGACCCGAAGAAGATGTGGACGCTGGACCACATGCGGCGCATGCCGCACCTGGCCAGCCCCAACGTCATCCTCAACGAGATGAGCGACGCCGAGCGCGAAGCGTTCGTGGCGGACTACAACCGCCAGGGGCCGGCCGGTCGGCCCGCGCCCACCGACGCCTGAGCGCGGGTCAGGCGAGGGGAGGGGGTTCCCGTCACGCCATGACGGGTCCCTCTTCCCGCGGCCCGGCCGGGGGGTCGTCTTCCCCGGCCGGGTCACCCCGGGACTCCCGTCCGCCGGGCGGGGCCCGGGCGACGCCTGCCCACATCTGTCCGATTGGTCTTTTTTCTCACGCCACTAGTCACGCCAAGAGAGGTGGTCTGCACTCGTGGGCGACAAACACGTCGTGCGGTTCGAGCCCGTCGGCATCGAGATCGAGGTCGACGAGGACCAGAACATCCTCCGCGCCGCGGCCGAGCAGGGCGTCCAGCTCATGCACGGTTGCAAGGAGGGCCAGTGCTCGGCCTGCAAGTCCTTCGTGCTCGAGGGCGAGGACATCGAGTACGACAGCTACTCGACCTTCGCGCTCCCGGACTACGAGAAGGAGGAGGGCCACACCCTCCTGTGCCGGGCACATGCCTACGAGGACCTGGTCATCGAGCTGACCAACTACGACGAGGAGATCATCCGGTCCGGCCTGCCCCTCACCAAGGGCGTGGTCGAGGTCGTGTCGGTCGAGGCCGTCACCCACGACATGCGGCACCTGACCGTCAAGCTGGTCGAGCCGTCGGAGATCAAGTTCTTCCCCGGGCAGTACATGGACCTCGTCTGCCCCGGGACCGAGGAGAGCCGTTCGTTCTCCATGGCCAACACCCCCAACCGGGACGGCACCTACGAGTTCGTCATCAAGGTCTACCCGGGTGGGCTGTTCGGGACCTGGCTCGACGAGAAGGCCGCTCCCGGTGACCGGCTCGACGTCGAGGCGCCCTTCGGCACCTTCACCCTCCGCCAGAACCGCAGCTCGCCGATCGTCTTCGTCGGCGGTGGCGCCGGCATGGCGCCGGTACTGGGCCTGCTGCGGGCGATGGCCGAGGGCGGCGTCGAACGACGGGCCACCTTCTACTACGGCGCGCGCACCGCGGCCGATCTCTGCTTCGAGAAGGAGATCGCCGAACTGGCGCCCCAGCTCAACGGCTTCCGGTACGTCCCCGCCCTGTCCGACGGCGACGGCGGGGACTGGGCCGGCGAGACCGGCCTGATCACGGAGGTGGTCAGGCGGAACGAATCCGATCTGAAGGGAGCGGATGCCTACGTCTGCGGTCCCCCGCCGATGGTCGACGCGGCGATCGCGACGCTGACCCAGCTGGGTGTGAGTGAGACCAACATCTTCTACGACAAGTTCACCACGACCGGTGAGCAAGAAGGCGAGGACGGACAGCAATGACTCAGTCCCCCACCACACAGGACACGTCGTCCGGTTCGCAGCGCAGCGTTCCCAAGCCCGTCTTCACCGACGCGGAGGCCGGAGCGCGGGAGTTCCCGGACTCGAGCTCGAGCGCACGCCACTACAACTACTACGCGCCCGCCAAGCGGAAGCAGACGCTGTACGAGGACACCACCGTCGAGGTCCAGCCGGACCCGCGGCACTACCTCGCGCAGGGCTGGATCTACGGCTTCGCCAACGGCGAGGGCGGCTACCCGCTGCACTGGACCAAGCTCAAGGCCTGGGGTGTCGACGAGCCGGAGCCGCAGCGCGGCGTCGGCTCCGGCGGCATGCACGTCAAGAACTGGCCGGCCCACGGGTGGCACGAGTTCCGTGACCCGAACGAGGAGTGGGAGCAGAGCCTCTTCCGCTACAACGCGAACGTCGTCCGGCAGCTCACCCAGAACATCGAGAACGCCCGCAACGCGAAGGCGTTCGAGCTCTGGAACCCCAACTGGGTGCGCTTCGTCGAGCGCAACGTCGGCGCCTGGATGCACATCGAGCACATCCTCGGCCTCTACGTCTTCGCGTCCAACGAGCGGTCCGCGCCGACCAACATGCACAACACGGCGCTCGCGGCGAACTCCACCCGCAAGATCCGTTTCGCCCAGGACCTCGCGCTCTACAACCTGACGCTGTCGGAGGAGATCGACGGCTTCGACGGCGCCGCCCACCTCGACGCGTGGGACAACGCGCCGGAGTGGCAGGCCGCCCGCAAGCTCACCGAGGCCCTCACCGCGGTCCAGGACGACTGGGGCGAGGCCATCTTCGCGGCCAACTGCGTCTTCGAACCGTTGGTCGGCGAGCTGTTCCGGTCGAACCTGGTCATGCAGTCCGCCGCCACCAACGGTGACTACGTGACCCCGACCGTCATGGGTGCCGGCGAGTTCGACTACGCCCAGCGCGACCTGCGCTGGTCGATCGCCTGCTTCGCGCCGCTCACCCAGGACCGCGAGTTCGCCGACCACAACCGGGATCTCATGGGCGGCTGGCTGCGGACCTACGTGCCGCAGGCGCTGGAGGCCGCCCGGACGATGCAGCCGATGTGGTCCCAGTCGGACTCCAAGCCGCCGACGTTCGAGGACTCCCTCGACCGCGCCAAGAACCGGTTCGCCGGGATCTGCAGCGATCTCGGTCTCGACGTCCCCGAGGAGCTGAAGCAGTGACCAGCACGGACTCTCCGTTCAAGCAGGACAGCACCGCGTCGAACATGTGCGGATTCACGCTGATGAACAACCAGATCGGCGCGGTCATCGCGACGGTCCTGGACCGTCAGGACAACGTGACCGTGCAGCACCTGCCCTCGATGATCCGCGTCGACGGCACGGGCAAGTTCGAGCTCGACTACGAGGCGATGGACGAGGAGGCCGGCCAGGAGGAGGGCTGGTTCGACGCCGCCCAGTTCGAGGAGAACATGTCCACCCACTACGGGCGGATGGTCCACCTGGACGACAAGACGATCATGTTCGCCAATCCCGAGGACGCCGCCGAGTACATCGACTTCGACCTGAAGCCGGTGTAAGGACCCGCTCCTCACCCGGATCGCACCGCCCGGGACGACGACCCGTCCCCGGCCCACCACGGCCGGCGACGGCCCGGGCGGTGCGCTCCACCCGCGCAGCGCGCCTCCGCGGCGCCACGGCTGCGCACGTTGATCCACACCCGCGCACCTGGACCGACTCTTTCTCCGGGAGGACCCACCATGGCCAAGGAACTCCGCTTCGGCGCCGAGGGCCGTCATCTGCTGCAGGCCGGCGTCGACCAGCTGGCCGAAGCCGTCAAGAGCACGCTCGGCCCCAAGGGCCGCAACGTCATCCTGGAGAAGATCACGGGCTCGCCCGAGGTCACGAACGACGGCGTCACGATCGCCCGCGAGATCCACCTGCGCGACCCCTTCGAGAACATGGGCGCCCAGCTGGTGAAGGAAGCGGCGGTCAAGACCAACGACACGGTCGGCGACGGCACGACCACCGCGACCGTCATCGCCCAGGCCATCGTCCGAGAGGGCATGAGCGCCATCGAGCGCGGTGGCAACCCGGTGCTGGTCAAGCGGGGCATCGACATCGCGGTCAACGCGCTCGTCGACCGCCTGCAGACGGTGTCGCACCCGGTCAGCACCGAGGAGGACTACGCCCGCGTGGCCTCCATCTCGGCCAACGACGACTACACGATCGGCCGGGTCGTCGCGAAGGCACTGCACACCGTGGGCGACGACGGCGTCGTCACCGTCGACGACACCCCGCTGCCGGGCGTCTCGGTGGACTTCGTCGAGGACTTCGAGTTCGACAACGGGTACGTCTCGCCGTACATGGTGACCAACCCCGGCACGCTCGAGGCGATCGTCGACGACCCCTACATCCTCTTCACCGCGCACAAGATCAAGGACGTCCAGCAGATCATGCCGGTGCTGGACCGGATCATGCGCAACGACCGGCGCCCGCTCGTCATCGTCGCGGAGACCGTCGAGGGCACCGCCCTGCAGATGCTGGTCCACAACCACGTCAACGGGCACTTCCAGGCCGTCGCGATCAAGGCGCCGGGCTTCGGCGAGAAGCGCATCCACCTGCTGGAGGACATGGCCGCGCTCTGCGGCGGGCAGGTGCACTCCAAGAGCTCCTCGTTCTCGCTCGAGCAGATCGACGTCGAACACCTGGGGCGCGCCGTGCAGGTGCAGGTCACCAGCGAGGGCACCACGATCATCGGCGGGCACGGCGACAAGCAGAAGCTGGAGTACCGGCTGTCGCAGCTGCGGGCCGAGCTGGCCCGCGCGACGATCGGCACCGACGAGGACTTCTTCTCCGACCGCATCGCCCGGCTCTCCGGGAAGGCCGCGATCATCTCGGTCGGGGCGCCGACCAACGCCGAGGCCCGCGAGATCCGGCACCGGGTGGACGACTCGCTGCAGGCGACCCGGGCCGCGGTGGCCGAGGGCATCGTCGCCGGTGGCGGATCGGCGCTGCTGCACGCCGAGCCCGCGCTCGACGAGCTGGACGTGACCGGGGACTACCGGATCGGGGTCGAGATCGTCCGGCACGCGCTCACCGAGCCCGTGCACCTCATCGCCTCCAACGCCGGCTACGACGGCGACGAGGTGGTCAAGCAGGTCACGACCATGGGCGTCGACGAGGGCTTCGACGCCCTGGAGGGCCGCTTCGGGGACATGGTCGAGATGGGCATCATCGACCCGCTGCGGGTCGTGCGCTCCGCCCTGCAGAACGGCGCCTCGGTCGCCGGGCTGATCCTCACCACCAACTCGCTGGTGGCCGAGGAGGTCACGCCCTGGAACAAGGCGCTCATGACCGAGTTCGGCCAGCTCGACGAGGGCATCCCGCAGCCCAGCCCGGACTCGAGCACGCCCCAGTCGATGGGGCTCGGCCCGTCGGTCGGGTAGGTACCGGCCCGTCCGGTCACAGGAACAGTGGGGAGCGGCCCGGCACGCGCTGCGCGTGCCGGGCCGCTCCGCGACAGTGGAGAGGTGGTCGTCGTGGACCGGTGCTGCGGAGCGCCCCAGGGGCGCGGTGGTCTCCCGGCGGTCGTCGACGCCCAGGTGCACGGCTGGGACGGACGGCCGCACAACCAGGCGGGCCCGGCCGGGGAGCAGTTCGTCGCGGACCTGCTGCATCGTCACCGGATGGTCGACCCGTCGCCGCGCCCGCTGTCCGCGGACGCGTTCGAGCTGGTCACGCCGCAGGCGCTGGCCGCGCACGTGCTCTCCGCGGTGGACCGCGCGGTGCTCGTCCCGGCCGGCTTCGAGGACCTGTTCGTGCTCGGGTTCGCCGCACCGGCCTGGCACGCCGAGCTCGCCGCCGAGCACCCCGGGCGGCTCGCGATGGCGGGGGAGCTCGACCCCGCCGACCGGGCCCGCGCCCGCGGCATCGGGGCCCGGGTCGGCCGCGACGGTCTGCGCGCGCTGACCGTGCTGCCGGCCCGTCGTCCGGAGACCGCGCTGTCGCTGCGGGCGCCGTGGCTGCGCCGCACCCTGATCCGGGCCGAGCAGGCCGGCGCCGGGGTGGTCCACATCGGGATCGCGCCGACCGCGCGACCGTCGCGCGCGGCACCGGAGTGGGCGCACGCGGGCGTCGTCGCCGAGGACGACGCCGTACCGCGGCCCCGGTGGCCGGAGTGGGCCGAGCCGGTCCGCGCCGGGTCCGCGCTCCCGGTCCGGGTGCGCAGCGCCGGGCCGCTGCCGGCCGGTGCCGTCGACGTCACCGAGGTCGCCGCGCTGGCCACGGCCCTGCCCAAGATCCGGTTCGTGGTCGGCGCCGCCTGCGCCCCGACCGCCTCGCTGGTCCGGCTGGCCCGCCTGCCCAACGTCTACGTGCTGCTCACCGACCTGCTGATCGCGTTGCGCCGGCACCGGGTGTCCGCCGCCGAGGCGCTCGGCGAGCTGCTGGCCGCCTACGGCCCGGACCGGCTGATGTTCGGCAGCGGCTACCCGCTGGTGCGCCCGGCGCGCCTGATCCGCGACCTCATGACCTTCCGCTACCCCGACGAGCTGCGCGGACGGTTCCCCGAGCTCGACGACGACGTCCGCGCCGCCCTGCTCGGCGGCACCGCGGCGCGGGTCCACGGGTTCGACCTGGCCTGCGCCACCGTCCGTCCGCGTCGGCGAGGAGTGTTGAGCCCCACCTGAATGCAGGAAAGGCAACCCTCACAACGTGTCCTATCCTTCCGCCGGACGAGCGAAGGGGAACGGACATGGGACTCACCCGACGGCAGATGCTTCTCACGACGCTGGCCGCGGCCGGTGGCGCCGTACTGGCCGGGTGTGGCGGGGGCGGCAGGTCGGAGACCGGCACCGGTGCCGCGACGGGGAGTGCCGGGTTCCCGGTGACGATCGAGGGCAAGCTCGGTGCGGCGACGATCCCGCAGGCCCCGCAGCGGGTGGTGTCCGTGGGCTACACCGACCACGACGCGATCCTCGCGCTCGGGGTGGCGCCGGTGGCGGCGCGCTACTGGTACGGCGACGAGAAGGTCGTCGTGCAGCCGTGGGCCCGGGCGGCCGCGCAGGCGGTGGGCGCGGCACCGGCGGTGCTGAACATGTCCTCCATCGAGCCGGAGAAGATCGCCGCACAGCGCCCCGACCTGGTGATCGGCCTCTACTCCGACCTCGACGCCCAGAGCTATCCGGTGGTGAGCGCCGTCGCGCCGACCGTCGGACCGCCCCGGGGGTTCGACGACTACGGCGCACCGTGGCAGGAGTACACCCGCGAGACCGGGCGGGCGCTGGGCAAGGAGGCCGAGGCCGAGAAGCTGGTCACCGACCTGGAGGCCAGGTTCGTCGCCGCACGCGACGCCGACCCGCAGTGGAAGGGGCGCTCGGTCGTCGTCGCGAGCCGCAGCGCGGACACGATCAGCGTGTTCTCCTCGCAGGACCCCCGCTCGCGGTTCTTCACCCAGCTGGGGTTCACGGTGCCGCCCAGGATCGACCAGCTGGCCGCAGGCAGGTTCTACACCGAGTTCAGCTTCGAGCAGGCGAGCGAGCTCGACCACGACCTCATCGTCTGGGACCAGCTGTCGTTCACCCCCGGCGGGAAGGCGACGGTCGTCGGGGACCCGCTGCTGTCGCGGTTGCCCGCGATGCGCGACGGGCGCACCGTGTTCCTGGAGGGGGCCACCGAGCTGGCCTTCGCCTGGCAGACCGTGCTCAGCCTCCCGTCCGTGCTCGACGCGGTCGTCCCCCAGCTGCAGCGGGCGATTCCGAGGACCTGACCCGCCGGCCCGACCGCCGTTCCGGGGGTTGCCGTGGTGGTGGTCAGGCACGACGACGCCGGACGGCCGGGGTGAGCAGGAGCAGCACCGCGGCCGTCGTGCCGAAGGCGGCGGCGAACCCGAAGGGCTCGGCGATCGCGCCGAGCCCGGTCGCCCCCAGGCCCGTCCCGGCGTCGTAGGCGATGTTCCAGGCGGCGCTGGCCGCGCCGTAGTGCAGCGGCCCGGCGGCGGCGAACAGGGCGACCATCGCGTCGTTCTGCACCAGCCCGAACCCGGCGCCGACGACGGCCGCCCCCACCACCAGCAGGACCGACGCGTACGGCGCGGCGAGCACCCCGAGCAGCCCGACCGTGGCGCACGCCGTCCCGACCGGGAGCAGTGCCCCGGGACGTCCGCTGCGGTCGGTGAGGGTGCCCGCGACGCCGCGGCCGAGCAGCGCGCCGAGTGCGGTGGCGAACAGCGCGGCGGGCACCGCGACCGTCGCCCCGGGGGCGACGAGCGGGGCGAAGGTGATCACACCGCCCTGCGCGGTGGAGCAGCCCAGCATCGCCAGGACCGGCGCGGCGGGGAGCCGCCTGCGGGTCTCGCGGGGGTGCGGGACGGCGTCGTCGCGGCGGGGTGCCGGGGCCCGCCGGGGGCCCCGCACGAACGCCACCACCAGGGCTCCGGCGACCGGGGTGATCCCCGCCAGCAGGAACACCCCGGTGAACCCCAGCGCGTCGACGACCGCGACACCTGCCGGCAGGAACACCAGCTGGGGCAGTCCGACGGCGTAGCCGTAGCGCGCCGACGCGCGACCGTGTGCGGAGGGCTCGACCAGCTCCGCGACGAGCGCGCTCCCGGCGACCGTCGCCAGCCCGAACCCGATCCCGCGGACCGCGGAGATCGCCAGCACGGGCCCGAGGTCGGCGGTCAGCGCGAGCAACGGCGTCGGGAGGCCGAGCAGCAGCGACCCCACGACCAGCACCGGACGGTGCCCGACCCGGCGCAGCATCGCGGGCACCAGCAGCTGGGTGGCCACGGTGGCCGCCATCAGCACGCCGGTGCTCAGCCCCGCGCCGAACTCGCCGGAGCCGCCCCGGGACACCCACAGCGGCACGACCGGCAGGAGCAGGGCGTACCCGCCGAACGCCAGCGCGGTCGCGGCGAGGAGCAGGCGGAACGGGAGCGACGACAGCGACCGGGGCACGCCCCACCGTGTCAGACCGCACCGGTCCCGGCCCGCCCCTCCCCGGATCCGGGACCCGTTTGTGGATCTCCCCGGCCCGCTGGGGTGCATCTCGGCGGGGAAACGGCCGCGGCCCGGCCTCTCGGGGTGAGGGGCCGGGCCGCGTCGTGTGCGGGGGTCAGGATCCGTTGCGGATCCATTCCTCCAGGTGGGGTGCCTCGTCGCCGATGCGGGTGGAGTCGCCGTGTCCGGTGCGGACCCGGGTGTCGGCCGGCAGCGGGAGCAGGGTGGTGCGGATGGACTCGATGATCGTGTCGAAGCTGGAGTAGGAGCGTCCGGTGGCGCCGGGTCCGCCCTGGAACAGGGTGTCGCCGGTGAAGACGATGCCGAGCTCGGGGGCGTAGAGGCAGGACGAGCCGGGCGAGTGGCCGGGGGTCTGCAGCACCCGCAGGTCGATCCCGCCCGCGGTGAGGACCTGGCCGTCGGCGAGTTCCTGGTCGGGCTTGCGGTCGGGCCAGGTCATGTCCCAGAGGACCATCTCGGCCGGGTTGAGCAGGATCGGCGCGGAGAACCGGTCGGCGAGGGCGGGTGCCTGGTTGACGTGGTCGTCGTGGGCGTGGGTGCACACGACGGCTGTGACGGTGCGGTCGCCGACGGCGGCGGCGATGGCGTCGGCGTCGTGGGCGGCGTCGATGACGATGACCTCGCGGTCGTCGCCGACGATCCACACGTTGTTGTCGACGTCGAAGGAGCCGCCGTCGAGGTTGAAGGTGCCGGAGGTGACGACGTGGTCGACCGGGGCCATCAGAGGATCACCACCGAGCGGAGGACCTCACCGGCGTGCATCTTCTCGAAGGCCTGCTCGACGCCGTCGATCCCGATCTCCTCGGTGACGAACTTGTCGAGCGGGAAGCGGCCCTGCAGGAACAGGTCCACGTACATCGGGAAGTCGCGGCTGGGCAGGCAGTCGCCGTACCAGGAGGACTTCAGCGCCCCGCCGCGGCCGAAGTAGTCGATGAGCGGGATCTCCGGTGCCTGCAGGTCCGGGGTCGGGACGCCGACCAGGACCACGGTGCCGGCGAGGTCGCGGGCGTAGAAGGCCTGCTTGTAGGTCTCGGGGCGGCCGACGGCCTCGATGACGACGTCGGCGCCGTTGCCGTCGGTCACGCTCTGGATGAACTCGACCGGGTCGGTCTCCTTGGCGTTGACGGTGTGGGTCGCGCCGAACTCCTCGGCCCACTTCAGCTTCCGCGGATCGGTGTCGACGGCGATGATCGTCGTCGCGCCGGCGAGCTTCGCCCCGGCGATGGCGGCGTCACCGACGCCGCCGCAGCCGATGACGGCCATGGAGTCGCCGCGGCCGATCTGGCCGGTGTTGACCGCGGCGCCCAGCCCGGCCATGACGCCGCAGCCGAGCAGGCCCGCGACCTTGGCGGGGGCGTCGGGGTTGACCTTGGTGCACTGTCCGGAGTGGACGAGGGTCTTCTCGATGAACGCGCCGATCCCGAGTGCGGGGGAGAGCTCGGTGCCGTCCTCGAGGGTCATCTTCTGGGTGGCGTTGTGGGTGTCGAAGCAGTACTGGGGCTTGCCCTTCTTGCAGGCCCGGCACTGGCCGCAGACGGCGCGCCAGTTGAGGACGACGTAGTCGCCGGGTGCGACGTCGGTGACGCCGTCGCCGACGGACTCGACGATTCCGGCGGCCTCGTGGCCGAGCAGGAAGGGGAACTCGTCGTTGATGCCGCCGAGTTTGTAGTGCAGGTCGGTGTGGCAGACCCCGCAGGCCTGGATCTTCACCACGGCCTCACCGGGACCGGGATCGGGGACATTGATCGTCTCGACGGTGACCGGCTCACCCTTGGCGCGGGCCACGACGCCACGTACCTGCTGTGCCATTGCTCGTACTCCACTCGTCCTCGATGCCGCCCGCTCGGGACGGATGCTCGGATGGCGACTCTGGCACGGGTGTCCGGACGGTGCCAGGTCGGGTCCGGCCTTGCAACAGGTGTTGTACCGAAAAGGCCCCGGCCCGCGCGACGCGGACCGGGGCCGGGCCGGGCGACCTCAGAAGTCGAAGTCGCCACCCATGTCCATGCCGCCGTCGTCGAAGCCGGGGTCATCGGCCGGGGGGTCCTCGGCCGCGGCCACGTCCTCACCGGCACCGGCGTCGTCGAACATCGCGCCGGCGATCGCCGTGCCGATGAACGCACCCGCGACCCCCGCGAGCAGCGACCCGGCGATCATCCCGCCCATGCCCGGGCCACGGCCGCCGGCGAGCGAGCGCTCCATCGTCCCTGGGTTGCGCATCTCGGCGCGGGTCGCCATCCGCGCCAGCTCCTGCGGGTCGGTCGACCGCGCCCGCTCGGCCTCGGGGACCTGCGCGCCGACGTCGGTCAGCACCGCCTGCCGCTGTTCGGGGGTCAGCTTCGCGAAGGCCTCCGCGTGTGCCTGCTCCACCTGCTCCGGCGGGGCGGTGCGGAGCATGTAGCGGTAGCGCTCGATCGCCTGCTGGTCGGGATCCTGCTGCTGCGCCCGGCCGGAGCCCTGGTGGGGCGCGCCCCCGAAGCCCTGCTGCGGCTGTGTCTGCGCGCCTCCGGTGAGGCGCTCCTTGAGCTTGTCGAGCAGACCCATCTGCGGGTGTCCTCCTGCGTTCCGGGTGAGTTCCCGGTGGTGTGTCGGTACGTGTCCGATCCGGACGGATCGGACGCACCGGTCGAACGTGTGACAACCGCGGCGAGTTCCCACCCACGCCGTCGCCGGATCGCCTACGGTCGGGGACCGTGACGACTGCGCCACCGCCGACGACCGCCCCCGCCCTCGCGCTCGGCGCCGTCGCGGGGAAGGGGCGCCCCGGGAGCTCGCGTATCGCCTGCCCGCTGCCGGACGGTGGCCTGCTCGACGTCGGCTCGCTGGCCACCGCGCAGCGCGGCCCGTACCCCGACCTGCTGGCGGCGCCCGACCTGACCCGGCTGCTCGACGCCGGTGCCCCGGCCTGGCGCGAGGTCGTCCAGTGGCTGCGCGGCTGGCGCGAGGACCACGAGCGGGCCGCCGCGTACCGCCTGCCCGACGAGGGACTGGTCCCGGTGCTGCCCTTCGCCGTCGCCGACTACGTCGACTTCTACGCCTGCGAGCAGCACGCCCGGAACGCCGGACTGATCTTCCGTCCGGACGCCGAGGACCCGCTCACCCCGAACTGGCGGCGGATTCCGCTCGGGTACCACGGCCGATCCGGCACGGTCCGGGTCACCGGCACCCCGGTCGCACGCCCGTCGGGGCAGCGCGGGCCCGAGGACTTCGGTCCCTGCGCCAAGCTCGACTTCGAGGCCGAGCTCGGCTTCGTCCTCGGCGGGCCGGTCCCGGGGCCGGTCGGGATCGACGACGCCGCCGACCACGTCCTCGGCGTCGTGCTGCTCAACGACTGGTCCGCCCGCGACATCCAGTTCTTCGAGTCCCGCCCGCTCGGCCCGCACCTGGGCAAGTCCTTCGCGACGTCGATCTCGGCGTGGGTGACACCGCTCGACGAGCTGTCCGCGGCCCGGGTCCCGCTGCCCGCTCACGACCCCGCGCCGCTGCCCTACCTCACCCCGGGCGAGCCCGCGCTCGGCCTCGACATCGACCTCGCCGTGCACGTCAACGGCGAGCTGGTCGCGTCCCCGCCCGCGAGGGACCTGTACTGGTCCCCGGAGCAGATGGTGGCCCACCTCACCTCGGGCGGCGCCGGGCTGCGCGCCGGCGACCTGCTCGGCTCGGGCACCGTCTCCGGCCCGGAGCGCAGCGGGTTCGGCTCGATGCTTGAGCTGTCCTGGAACGGCCGCGACCCGGTCGTGCTCGCCGGCGGCGCCTCGCGCACCTGGCTGGAGGACGGCGACGAGGTCGTGATGACCGCGACCGCGCCCGCCCGCGACGGCGGCCGGGTCGCCCTCGGCGAGGTCCGCGGCCGGATCCGCGGCGCCTGACCGCCGCAGCCGGCGGGGGAGGCCCTCGGCCGGGGGTGCTCAGGGGCGCAGCGGCATCAGCGGCTCGGGGTCGCCGAGCGCGTTCAGGATCAGCGCCGGCACCTCCTGCTTGCCGCTGCCGTCGACGGCGATGACCACGTAGACGGTGCGACAGTCGCAGGTGACGATGCGCTCGCCCGCGTCGTCGAGGGCGCGGACCTGGAAGTCGAGCGCGAAGCTGGTCCGGCCGATCCGCGCCGTCGACACCGCGACGGCGACGTCCTCGCCCCACCCGACCCCGGCCCGCCAGTCGAGCTCGGTGTGGACGAGCTGGACGTCGTATCCGGCGTCGAGCATCGCCCGGTAGGTGAGACCGCGGGACTCGAGGAACTCGGTCATCGCCTCGTCGAACCAGGCCAGGTACCAGGCGTTGAAGACGACCCCCTGGGCGTCGACCTCGTGGTAGCGCACCCGGACCGGGAACTCGAAGCTCGCCATGGGCCGATGTTACGACTCACCGGCCGGGCTCACCCCTCGTGCCGGTCGGAGCCCCCGGAGGAGTCGACGCGCTCCCGGATGGCCCGGTTGACCGCCCGCCCGAACGCTGCGACGACGCCCTGCAGGGTGATCGGCTTGAGCCGGGAGAAGGCGGCGGCGAGCCGTCGCCGCTCGTCGGCGGGGCGGCCGCGGTCCCGGTAGGGCTGCAGGACCTCGTCCTGGAACAGCGTCATCAGGTCCTCCGCGAGCGCGGCGGTGTGCCGCTCGATGAGGTCGTGCGAACGCTTCCACAGCTCGGGGGGCAGGCCGGAGTCCAGTGCCTCCAGTGCGGAGCCGAGCGCGACCGCGCCGTGCAGCCGGACGGTCGCCGGGCCGTCGCCGGGCAGCCGGGTCAGGGCACCGAGCCGTTCGAGGGTGGTGACGTCGTCGTCGGACAGACGGCGACCCGCGCGCCGGTCGAGCCCGGCCCGGTCCAGCTCCTCGTCGACCTCGGGCAGCCAGGGCGTGAGCAGCGCGCGCTGCAGGGCCAGCTCCTCCGGCGCGGTCTCCAGCGGTACCCGTTCCAGCTGCCGTTCGATCGCGGCGAGGGTGAAGCCCAGCCCGGTGAGCTCGCCGATCAGCTCCAGCCGGGCGCGGTGCGCGGCGTCGTAGAGGCCCGTGCGGCCGCGCAGCCGGGGCGCGGGGATGAGTCCCTTGCTCGCGTAGAAGCGGATGGTGCGCACCGACATCCCGGTCCGCTCGGCGAGCTGGTCGACGGTGAGGAGATCCCCGTCGTCGGGGGTCGGGCTCAGCGCGGAGCCGTCGATGGCGGCGGACATGGCGAGCAGATTACGGGTCGGCCGCTCGATATGACAGTGCTGGTGTGACATCATCCGTGTCACATGCACGTCGGTCCGTCTTGACCCATGTGACAGTGCTGCTGTAACAAAAGCTACCAGTAAGTAGGGGCAGTGCCGCCTGTACCGCCCCCGTGCCGACCACCCCACGAGAGGTTCGGATGAGCGAGATTCCCGAGGCCTACATCTACGACGCGATCCGTACACCGCGCGGACGGGGCAAGGCCTCCGGTTCGCTGCACGAGGTCAAGCCGATCTCGCTGGTGACCGGGCTGATCGACGCGGTCCGCGAGCGTCACCCGGACCTGGACACCAACACGATCGACGACCTCGTGCTCGGCGTCGTCTCGCCGATCGGCGACCAGGGCGGCGACATCGCCAAGACCGCCGCGATCGCGTCCGGGCTGCCCGACACCGTCGCCGGTGTGCAGCTCAACCGCTTCTGCGCCTCCGGCCTGGAGGCCGTGAACACCGCCGCGCAGAAGGTCCGCTCCGGTATGGAGGAGCTCGTCCTCGCCGGTGGCGTCGAGGGCATGAGCCGGGTGCCGATGGGCTCCGACGGCGGCGCCTGGGCGATGGACCCCGACACCGCCTACGCCACCGGCTTCGTGCCGCAGGGCATCGGCGCCGACCTCATCGCGACCGTCGAGGGCTGGTCCCGCACCGACGTCGACACCTTCGCCGTCGAGTCGCAGACCCGGGCCGCCAAGGCGTGGGCCGACGGTCGCTTCGCGAACTCGGTCATCCCGGTCAAGGACCGCAACGGCCTGACCATCCTCGACCGCGACGAGCACATCCGCGCCGGCGCGACCGTCGAGGCGCTGGGCGGGCTCAAGCCGTCCTTCGAGATGATGGGCCGCGACGGCGGGTTCGACGCGGTGGCGCTGCAGAAGTACCACTGGGTCGAGAAGATCGACCACGTCCACCACGCGGGCAACAGCTCCGGCATCGTCGACGGTGCGGCGCTCACCCTCATCGGCACCGAGGCCGCCGGGAAGGCCAACGGCCTGACCCCGCGTGCGCGCATCGTCGCCACCGCGCTGTCCGGCGCCGACCCGACGATCATGCTGACCGGTCCGGCGCCCGCCGCGCGCAAGGCGCTGGCCAAGGCCGGGCTGTCGGTCGGCGACATCGACCTCTTCGAGATCAACGAGGCGTTCGCGGCCGTGGCCCTGCGCTTCATGCGCGACATGGACATCTCCCACGAGATCACCAACGTCAACGGTGGGGCCATCGCGATGGGCCACCCGCTGGGGGCCACCGGCGCGATGATCCTCGGCACCCTCGTCGACGAGCTGGAGCGCCGTGACCTGCGCCGCGGCCTGGCCACGTTGTGCGTGGGCGGCGGCATGGGCATCGCCACCATCGTCGAGCGCGTCTGAAAGGGACTGGATCAGTGACTGAGCAGAAGGCCGTCCGCTGGGAGTCCGACGCCGACGGCGTCGCCGTCGTCACCCTCGACGACCCGGCCAGCAGCGCCAACACCATGAACGACGCCTACCGCGAGGCCATGCGGGAGGTCGTCGACGACCTGGAGAAGCACAAGGACGACATCGTCGGTGTCGTCGTCACCTCGGCCAAGAAGACCTTCTTCGCCGGCGGGAACCTCGAGCAGCTCAGCGCGGCCGGTCCCGACGACGCCGAGAAGATCTTCGAGCTGGTGACCGAGGTCAAGGCCCAGCTGCGCAAGCTGGAGACCTTCGGCCGCCCGGTCGCGTCCGCGCTCGTCGGCACCGCCCTGGGCGGTGGCCTGGAGATCGCGCTGGCGACCCACCACCGGGTCGGCGTCGACGCGAAGGGCGTCGTCTACGGCCTGCCCGAGGTGAGCCTGGGCCTGCTGCCCGGTGGCGGCGGCGTCACCCGCGTCACCCGCATGCTGGGCATCGCGAACGGCTTCATGAACGTCCTCGCGCAGGGCCAGCGGCACAAGCCGGCCAAGGCGCTGGAGCTGGGCCTGATCGACGAGCTCGCGGCCACCCGCGAGGAGGCCTTCGACAAGGCCCGCGCGTGGGTGCTCGCCAACCCCGAGCACACCACCCAGCCCTGGGACCAGCCGAAGTACCGGATCCCCGGCGGCACGCCGTCGAGCCCCTCGCTGGCCTCGATCCTCCCGGCGTTCCCGGCGAACCTGCGCAAGCAGCTCAAGGGTGCGCCGATGCCGGCCCCGCGCAACATCCTCGCGGCTGCCGTCGAGGGCAGCCAGGTCGACTTCGAGACCGCGCAGAAGATCGAGGGCCGCTACTTCGCGGAGCTCGTGACCGGTCAGGTCTCGAAGAACATGACCAAGGCGTTCTTCTTCGACCTCAACGCCATCAACGGCGGCAAGTCCCGCCCGGACGGCCCCGCCAAGTGGCAGCCGACCAAGGTCGCCGTGCTCGGCGCCGGGATGATGGGCGCGGGCATCGCCTACGTCTGCTCCCTCGCCGGCTGGGACGTCGTGCTCAAGGACGTCTCGAAGGAGGCCGCCGAGAAGGGCAAGGCCTACTCGCAGGGTCTCGTCGAGAAGGGCGTCAAGCGCGGGAAGACCACGCAGGAGAAGGGCGACGCGCTGCTCGGCCGCATCCTGCCGACCGACGACTACGCCGACCTCGCCGGCTGCGACGTCGTCATCGAGGCCGTCTTCGAGTCCGTCGAGCTGAAGCAGGAGGTGTTCCGCGAGGCCGCGAAGTACATCAACTCCGACGCGCTGCTGTGCTCGAACACCTCGACGCTGCCCATCACCGAGCTGGCCAAGGGCGTCGACCGCCCGGACGACTTCATCGGTCTGCACTTCTTCTCGCCGGTCGACAAGATGCCGCTGGTCGAGATCATCAAGGGTGAGCGCACGAACGACGAGGCCCTGGCCAAGGCGTTCGACCTGACGCTGGGGATCAGGAAGACCCCGATCGTCGTCAACGACTCCCGCGGCTTCTTCACCAGTCGCGTGATCGGCACCTTCATCAACGAGGGCGTCGCGATGATCGCCGAGGGCATCGACCCGCAGACGATCGAGCAGGCGTCGTCGCAGGCCGGGTACCCGGCCCCGGTGCTGCAGCTGATGGACGAGCTGACCCTCACGCTGCCGCGCAAGATCCGCGAGGAGACGAAGAAGGGCGTCGAGGCCGCCGGCGGCACCTGGACCCCGCACCCGTCCGACCCGGTGATCGACCGGCTGGTCGACGAGTTCGACCGCAAGGGCAAGAGCAGCGGCGCCGGGTTCTACGAGTACTCCGACGGCAAGCGCACCGGCCTCTGGCCCGGTCTGCGCGAGCACTTCGGCGCGACGAACCACGACGTCGACCTGCACGAGCTGTCCGAGCGGATGCTCATCATCGAGTCGATCGAGACCGTGAAGTGCGTCGACGAGGGAGTGCTGACCACCGTCGCCGACGCCAACATCGGCTCGATCTTCGGTATCGGCTTCCCGGCCTGGACCGGCGGCGTGCTGCAGTACATCGAGGGCTACCCCGGCGGCCCGGCCGGCTTCGTTGCCCGCGCCGACGAGCTGAAGGCGAAGTACGGCGAGCGCTTCGAGGTCCCGCAGTCGCTGCGTGACCGCGCGGCGAAGGGGGAGTCGGCCACCGCGGCCGCCTGACCCCGCCCGACACCGACCCCCGCCGGCGCCTCCGCCGGCGGGGGTCGGTGCGTTCCGGGCCCGCTCAGCGGGGCACGGTGGGCTGCAGCGTCGCCTCGACCAGTGCCTCGGTCCGGATGTGGGTCCCCTCCTGGTAGCCGGGGTCGCGGACCATCTCGGAGAAGGCCCGCCGGCTCGGGTAGGACACCAGGAGCACCGCGTCCCACTCCTGGCCCGGCTCGGCGACGACCGGTGCCAGCCCGCGCCCGAAGTAGACGACCTCGGCGCCGAACCGGGCGGCGGTGGCCCGGAAGTGGGTGACGTAGTCGTCGTAGCGGGCCTCGCCGCCCTCGGCGAAGCGCAGCAGGTTCAGCATCACGACCGGCTGGTCGGGGTCCTCGGCGAGGAAGGCCTTCATGTCCGCGCCGGACGGGTTCACTGCCATCGGCCGAGTCTAGGGTCGATCTCCGGGGGCGGTACCCGACGACGACGGAAGGAGCCCGGTACATGATCCGCAACGTGGTGGTCGGCCGGCTGAAGGACGGCGTGGACCCGGCCGGGATCGAGAAGGGCCTCCAGGCGCTGCGCGACCTGCGCGTCGAGGGCCTCGACCTCGACCTGAAGGCCGGCCTGGACCTGGGGCTGCGCGAGGGCAACGCGCACTTCGTGCTCACCCTCGACCTGCCCGACGAGGAGTCCTACCGCGTCTACGACGCCGACGACGAGCACAACCGGATCCGTCGCGAGTTGTTCGCCCCGCTCTGCTCGTCGATCGAGCGGATCCAGTTCCGCCTGCCCTGACCGGTCGAACCGGACCAACCGGATGACCTGATCCTCGGGCACCATGGTGTGCGTGACGCAGTGGGTGTTCGACATCGTGGACCGGCTCGGCGCCGCCGGCATCGGGTTGCTGATCTTCCTGGAGAACGTGGTCCCGCCGATCCCGTCGGAGGTGATCCTCCCGCTGGGTGGCTTCCGCGCCTCGACCGGCGCGATGGACCCGGTCGCGGTCTGGGCGGCGGCCACGATGGGAGCCGTCGCCGGGGCGCTGGTCCTCTACGCGCTGGGCCACTGGCTCGGGTTCGAGCGGGTGCACCGGCTCTGCGGGCGTCGCTGGTTCGTCGTCTCCAGCCAGAAGGACCTGGAGAAGGGGCTCGCGCTGTTCGAGCGGTGGGGGAACTGGTTCGTCCTCGGGGGGCGCTGCATCCCGATCGTGCGCAGCCTGATCTCGATCCCGGCCGGGATCGCCCGGATGCCGCTGCTGCGGTTCACCGCGCTGTCCGCGCTCGGCAGCGGTGTCTGGAACGCGCTGTTCGTCTCCCTCGGATACGTGCTCGGCGAGCGCTGGGAGGTCATCGAGGTCTACGTGTCGCCGATCAGCAAGGTCGTCGCCGTGCTCGGCGCGGCGGCGATCGTGTGGCTGGTCGTGCGGAAACTCCGGCAGCGTCGCCACCGCGACGCCGGGGTGTCGACCGGGACCGGCTGAACGCGCCGAGCCGACGTCCGGCTGCGCCGGACGGGTGATCACGACAACCCTGCGTACCGGTCCCGCCACGGGCCGTACCGCCGGGCCACCGCCGGGCCACCGCCGGGCCTCGGGCCCGCGCCGCTGTGCGAACCTGATCGTCACGCACGGGCGGCGACGAGCGGTGGAGGTGGTCGGGTGCGCCTGGTCGGGATCCACCACACCCACCCGTCGGGGACGGTCGCCCTGCGCGGTGCCGACCTCGACGTCGACCCTGCCGTGCCGACCGTCGTGCGGGGAGGCAACGGGGCGGGCAAGTCCACGCTGCTGCGGGTCGCCGCCGGTGCACTCGCCCCGACCGCGGGCGAGGTCGAGGACGTCCCCGAGGTCGTCGGCTACCTGCCCGACCGGTTCCCGGCCGCCCGCAAGCTGACCCCGCGACGCTGGCTCGACCACATCGCCCGGGTGCGCGGCGTCGACGTCGACGACGCCGCCGACCGCGCCGAGGTGCTGCTGACCGAGCTCGGGTACGACGGCGACGACGACGAGCCGATGGCCGACCTGTCGACCGGCAACGCCCGCAAGGTCGGGCTGGTGCAGGCGCTGGCCTGCGAGCCCGGCGTGCTCGTGCTCGACGAACCCTGGAACGGTCTCGACGACGACGCCGCGGACGCCCTGACCCGGCTGCTCACCGCCCGCGCCGCCCCGACCCTGCTGACCGACCACACCGGTACCGCGGCCGGTCTGCCCGGCGCCCGCCTGCACCGGCTGCGCGAGGGCCGGATCGCGACCGCCTCCGACCCGGACTCCGTGCCGTTGCCGACCGCGCCGCCGCCCGGGCGATGATGCGCCTGGACATGGCCTGTGCGGGAGACCCCCGCCCGCTGCTGGAACGGGTGCTGCCGCCCGCCCGCGTCGAGGGTGCGGCGCCGGGCCGGTTCACCGTGCGGGTCCCCGCCCCCGAGAGCGACGCCTGGTTGGCGGCCGCGCTCGCCGCGGGCTGCGCGGTCCGTTCGGTGCGGCCGGTCCGCCCGGGTCCTCCGGAGGGCGGCCGGTGAGGCGGCGGGTGCGCTCGGCGTTCGCCGTGGCGATGCTGTTGGGCGAGGACGTCGGCCGCACCGAACGCTTCGTCGCCCCGCTGGTGCTCTACGCCGGCGCCCTCGCCGTGCTGTTCGGCGGCGCGCCCGGCCCGTTGCCCGCGCCGTGGGCGGCCAGCGCGCTGCTGCTCTACCCGGTCGGGGCCTGGCTGGCGCACGCGCTGGCCGAGTCCGAGGACGACGACGCCCGCACCGTCACCCTGTCCGCCGCGGGCGGCCCCTGGCCGGTCGCGGCCGGCGTGCTGATCGCCGCCACGGCGGGCGTGGCGGTGCTCGGGCTGCTCGCCGTGGTGTGGGGCGTGGTCGCGGCCTGGGGCACGGCGACGACCGGGAGCCTGCTCGACGGGCTGCTCGCCCACCTGGCCTGCGGGATCACCGGCGCCGCGGTGGGGTCGGTGTTCTCCCGGCCGGTGGTCCGCAACGAGGGCGTCGCGCTGATCGGTGCGCTGGTCGTGCTCGTGGTGACCGGGACGCAGTCGTGGCTGCCGCCGGTCGGGACCGCGGCCGCGGCCCTGGGGAGCGGGCGGCTCGGGGTGGGCCCGTTCGGCGACCTGGTCGTCGCGCTGCTGGTGGCGGTGGCGGCGACGGCGCTGGTGGTCCGGGTCGAGCAGGGCGGCGGGCTGCGCGAGCTGGGCGCACGTCTCGGCCGGCGGGTCGGCCGTCTGCGCCGCTGACCTGCTGCTCCGCCCGGCACCGCCCCGGGTCCGTCCTCAGATCAGGCCCGCGACCCGGCCGAGGCGTTCGACGGTGCCCGCGAACAGGGCGTCGCGGGCGTCGACGGCGTTCTCGAACTGGCCGAACAGCTCGAAGGACAGGTGCCCGAACAGCCCGGTCCAGGCGGTGAGGGCGGCGAGCACGGCCCCGTCGGACAGGTCCGGCAGGTCCAGCGCGGCGCGGACGCGGTCGGCGTCGGCGGCGAGTGCGGGGTCCGGTTCGGGTGCCTCGGCGAGCGTGCCCGCGGCGTGCGCGGCGGCCAGGGCACGGGCGAGCGGCTCCAGGACCCGGGCCGCGACGGGGACGGTGTCGGTCGGCGCGCGGTAGCCCGGTACGGGGGAGCCGTAGATCAGGGCGTACTCGTGCGGATGGGCCAGCGCCCAGCCGCGCAGGGCCCGCGCGATGCCCCGCCAGTGCTCCGCCGGGCCGGTGCCGGGGTCGGCCGTGGCGAGGGCGTCGGCGAGCCCGTCGTAGCTCTGCACGATCAGGGCGGTGAGCAGGTCGTCGCGGGTGGGGAAGTAGCGGTGCAGCGCCGAGGACACCATCCCGATCTCGCGGGACACCGCGCGCATGGACAGCGCGGCCGCGCCGGTCTCGGCCAGCTGCCGCCGGGCCGCCGCGGTGATCTCGGCGACGAGCTCGGCGCGGGCCCGCTCGCGGGCGGTGCGGGAGGCGTTCACCCGGCCACGGTAGAGCATCGGTCTGTTCCCCGAGCGCTGTGCTGATCCAAGAGCGGTGATCTCGTTCGTGGCCCTCGCCCCGGGTGGGTCCCGGCGACCGTCAGTCCGGCAGCGCCACCCCGACCAGCGCCGGCAGCGCGGTCCGACCGGACGCCGTGAGGCGCACGGACCGCCGGTCCCGGCCGCGCTCGACCCAGCCGCGGTCGAACAGGGCCCGGCACAGCACCGCGCCCGCCGTGCCCGCGAGGTGGTGGCGGCGCTCGGTCCAGTCCAGGCACGCCCGCACCACCGGGCGGCCGCGGCGGGCGAGCGCGTCCGGCCCGGCGAGCCCGGCGAACCACAGCCGGCCGGCGGGGGTGAGGGCGAGGCCGTCCCCGGTCGCGAGCAGGTCGTCGGCGACGAGCCCGTCGAAGAGCGCGACACCCAGGGCGCCCGCGAGGTGGTCGTAGCAGGTCCGGGCGGAGGCGAGCCTGGCCGCGGCGCGCGAGGCACGCAGCGTCGGGGCCGGCGGGGCGGGCGCGGTGCCCGCGGCGAGCGTCTCGATCGTGCGTGCGACGTCCGGTCCGCCGAGCCGCAGGTAGCGGTGCCGGCCCTGCCGCTCGGCGACGAGCAGTCCCGCGTCGACCAGCCGGTCCAGGTGGGCCGACGCCGTCGACGGGGCGACGCCGGCGTGCCGGGCCAGCTCACCCGCGGTCCAGGCGCGACCGTCGATCAGCGCGAGGCAGAACGCGGCCCGGGTCCGGTCGGCGAGCAGTGCGGCCCGGGCGGCGAGGGCGGCCGGGTCGATCGGGCCCCCCGAGCCGCGGCCGCCGTCCGTGCCGGGACCGCCGGTCACCGCGGGCCCCGGTCCCCGCCGGGCCCCGGCACCCCGCCCGCGGCGACCCGGCTCTCCCGCGCCGTCCGCCCCCGGTAGCGGGACAGCGCCACCCCCGTCAGCGCGAGCACCCCGCCGAGCAGCGCCAGCGGCGGCGGCAGCTCCCCGAGTACCGGCCACGCCATGAGCACCACCAGGGTCGGGACGAGGTAGGTGGTGACGCCGAGCTGCCCCGCGTCGATCCGCGACAGCGCGTACGCCCAGGTCCCGAACGCGAGCGCCGTCGGGACGAGCCCGAGGTAGACCATCCCGGCGATCTCCGGCCCGGACGCCGTGCCGAGAGCGTCGACCAGGTCGCCGGCCCACGGCAGCGTGGCGACCGCCCCGACCAGACAGGCGACCTGGGTGACCTGCACCGCGGGCAGGCGCCGGAGCACGGGTTTCTGGGCGAGCACCCCGATCGTCCAGGTCGCGGCGGCCAGCAGGCACAGCAGCGCGCCCACCGGGCCCCCGGCGCCGGCCGGGCCGTCGCCCGAGGTGGCGAACCCGATCAGCACGGCCCCCGCGAACCCGATCCCGGCGCCCGCCAGCAGCGGGCGCGGGAAGCCCTCCCGCAGCACGACGCCGGCGGAGAGCGCGATGAGGATCGGTCCGACGTTCACCAGCATCGCCGCGGTCCCGGCGTCGAGGCGTTCCTCGGCCGCGTTCAGCGCGACGTTGTACACCGCGAACCAGCTCACCCCGCACAGCGCCATCAGCAGCCACTCCCGCGCGGTCGGCCGCACCCAGGACCGCGATGCCAGCACCGCGAGTGTGAGCGCGGCCCCGCCGACCGCCAGTCGTCCGAGCGCGAGCGCACCGGCGCCGAACGCCGGCCCCACGGCCCGGATCGCCACGAACGCCGACGCCCACGCCAGCACGGTCACCCCGGCCGCCGCGGCGACCCGCACCCCTGTTCCCGTCACGGCGACGACGCTAGGCGCCCGACGTTTCGGCCCGCACCGAATTCAGCCCCGGTAGTACGGTGCCGTCGCCGCGAGGGTCGCCTCCCAGTCCGGCATCGGCGCCCCGGCCAGGACTGCGGCGAGCCGGTCGAGGTACCAGTGCCAGCCCGGGCCGGCGTCGGCCGGGGAGAACCCGTCGGGCAGCACCTGCTCGAACACGAGCACGGTGCCCCCGCCGTCCGGGGTGAGCGTCACCGACAGCTCCCACGGCTCGCCGCCCTCCCGGATGTCGACGACCAGCCGGTGCGGGGGCTCGCAGTCCCGGACGAGCACGGTGGACGGGGCGCCGCCGCCGTCTTCGTCGCTGGTCAGGACGAGCTCGACGGTGCCGCCGGGACGCCCGTCGCCGCTCCACCGCCCGAACCACCGCGCGCAGCGGTCCGGGTCGGTGACCGCCGACCAGACGTCGGCGACGGGTTCGTCGTGGACGCGGCGGAACCGCAGCACGGCACGCCCGTCGGCGCCGCGGACCACCTCCCCGGCACGGCTTCCGGTATCGGTCACGGGTTCCTCCTCGATCCACGGGCCAGTTCGGTGTCGAGCGCGTCGAGCCGCTGCACCCAGAAGCCGCGCAGCCCGGCCAGCCACTGCTCGGCCGCGGCAGGCCCGGACGGGTCGACCGCGTAGAGCCGCCGGGTCCCCTCCGCCCGGACGGTGGCGAACCCGTTGTCCCGCAACACGCGCAGGTGCCGGGAGACGGCCGGCTGCGATATCCCGAACTCGGCGCGGACGACCTCGGTCACCCGCCCTGCCGTCCGCTCGCCCCCGGCGAGGAGCTCGAGGATGCGCCGCCGGACGGGGTCGCCCAGCACGTCGAACGCTTCCACAACTCGGAGTTTATATAACCCGGACCGAAAATAGTAGTCCGCTGGACGGATCGGTTCCTCGCCGCTATGGTTCATTACATGACTAATGAACCACTGCACTACGGCACCGGGAGGTCGCCGTGATCGACGACGGACGCCCGCTGTTCGCGCAGATCGCGGAGGACATCGCGTCCGCGGTGGTGGACGGGACCTATCCGGAGGAGACCCAGGTGCCGTCCAGCAACGAGCTCGCCGCCTTCCACCGGATCAACCCGGCCACCGCGGCGAAGGGCCTCAACCAGCTGGTCACGCAGGGCGTGCTCTACAAGAGACGGGGGATCGGCATGTTCGTCGCCGAGGGGGCACGGTCCCGGCTGCTGGACAGCCGCCGCGAGGACTTCGCCCGGCAGTACATCGCTCCGCTGGTCACCGAGGCCCGCAAGCTCGGTATCGACCCCGAGCAGCTCAAGAAGATGATCGACGTCTGGGGGGACGACCGATGAGCACCGACGTGATCGCCATGCACGGCGTCACGAAGCGCTACGGCGACGTGACCGCGCTCGACGACGTGACGTTCGCGCTGGAGGAGAACCGCATCCACGGGCTGCTCGGCCGCAACGGCGCCGGCAAGACCACCGCGATGCAGATCCTCACCGCGCAGAACTTCGCGACCTCCGGGCGCGCCGAGATCTTCGGCGAGCAGCCCTACGAGAACGCCCGGGTGCTCGCCCGCACCTGTTTCATCCGCGAGTCCCTGAAGTACCCGGACGAGTACCGGGTCCACCACGCGCTCCGGGCCGCCGCGAGCGTGTACCCGCAGTGGGACCAGGCCTTCGCCGACCGGCTCGTCGGGGAGTTCGGGCTCCCGCTCACCCGGCTCTGCAAGAACCTCTCGCGCGGCCAGCAGTCCGCGGTCGGGGTGATCATCGGGCTGGCCTCGCGGGCCCCGCTGACCTTCTTCGACGAGCCCTACCTGGGCCTCGACGCCGTCGCCCGGCAGATGTTCTACGACCACCTGCTCGCCGACTTCGCCGAGCACCCGCGCACCGTCGTGCTCTCGACGCACCTGATCGACGAGGTCTCCGACCTCATCGAGCACGTCGTCCTGATCGACCGGGGCCGCGTGCTCATCGACGAGGAGGCCGAGACGCTGCGCGGCCGGGCCGTCACCGTCTCCGGGCCCGCCGAGTCGGTCGAGCGGTTCGCCCGCGGCCACACGGAGCTGCACCGGGAGCGCCTCGGCGGCTTCCTGCGCGTCACCCTCGCCGGGGTCGCGCCGGCCCGCACCTCCGAGCCGCACCTGCAGTTCGAGCCGGTGTCGCTGCAGCAGCTCGTCGTCCGTACGACCCAGATGAACGCGGCGCCGGGCGCCGGCGTCGCCCAGGAGGTCCTGTCATGACCGCCGTCACCGCCGACCGCAGCCCGGTCGACGCCGCGCCCGCCCGGGTGCGCGCCGCGATCCGGATGGGCACGGTCAACTGGGGCCGCCGGTTCGGGATGGCCTGGCTGATCCTGGCCGTCGTCTTCGTGCTGCACCAGACCATCTGGTGGGTCGTGAGGAGCAACGGCGGAGATGTGGAGACCGGGTACACCGGCGCGCTGACGTCGTTCTTCTTCATCCTCGGCAGCACCTACCTCGCGCTGATGACCCAGGTGATGCCGTTCGCGCTGAGCCTGGGCATCACGCGACGGCACTTCTACCTCGGCACCGTCCTGCTGGTGGCCGCCGAGACCCTGGTCAGCGCGATCGGGCTCAGCGTGCTGCTGGCCGTCGAACGGGCCACCGACGGCTGGGGCCTGCGGGTCCAGTTCTTCGAGATGGGCTTCATGGGCCAGTCGAACCCGGTCACCCAGGTGCTCGTGTACTGGGTGCCGCTGCTGACGATCGGGCTGGTGTTCGTGCTGTTCGGTGCGGTGTTCCGGCGCTGGGGACAGCTCGGGGTCTGGGGCGCGGCCCTGGTGCCCGTGCTGGTGGTCGCCGCCGGTGTCGTGCTCCTGACCTGGCAGGACGCCTGGGGGGCGTTCGGCCGGTTCTTCGTCGAGACGCCGACGTGGGCGCTGCTCGCCGGCTACCCGCTGATCCTCGCCGCGGTCGCGGCGGGGGCCGGGTACCTGGTGCTGCGCCGCGCGACTCCCTGACGGAGGACCCGGCGGGGCCCGGCACCCTCGTGGGGGGTGGTGCCGGGCCCTCAGCCGTCCAGTACGAGATCGGCCCGTTCCGGTGCACCACCGGAGCGGGCCAGCTCCTGTTCGGCGCGCCGCCAGCCGTCGCGGTACGGGGCGTAGCCCGGCCAGTCCGCCCGCCCGTGCAGCCGCCGCTCCCGCTCGTCCGCCGGCGCCTCCACCCAGATCGCCAGCGAGGTCACCGGCGCCAGCTCGGCCGCGCCGCTCCCGCACCCCTCCAGCACGACGACGGCCGACGGCGCCAGCGTGCGTTCCGGTCCCGGCCGGTCGCGCACCCAGTCCCACGACGTCCAGCGCAGGGTCGTACCGGCCGCCAGCGGGTCACCGATCCCGCGCCGGGCCAGCGCCGGGACCCGGGGCAGTCCGTCCCAGCCGGGGCAGAGGTCCTCGATCTCGAGCAGCGGGGCCCCGAGCCGGTCGGCGAGCGCGCGGGCCCGGGTGGACTTCCCGGCCCCGGAGAACCCGTCCACGGTGACCAGCCGGTTCCCGGCGGGCCCGGCGGGGGCGGCGTGCACGAGCCGGGCGACCGTGTCGGTCCAGTCCCGGTCCGCGACCGTCCTCACGGCCGGACGACCACCTTGACCTGCGACGCGTCGGGGGACAGGGCGTCGCCGACGTGGTCGAGGTCGACGTGCCCGGTCACCAGCCGGTCCAGGTCCACCGCGCCCGTCGCGGCCAGGCGCACCGCCGTCGGCCAGGTGTTGGCGTACCGGAAGGTGCCGGTCAGGGTGATCTCGCGCGACTGCAGCATCGACACCGGCAGCGTCATCTCGTCGGCACCCATCCCGACCAGCACCGCGGCGCCTCCCGGCCGGACCGCGGGCAGCCCGCCCAGCACCGCGGCCGGCACCCCGGAGCAGTCGACGAAGACGTCCACACCGGACACATCGGCGCCCGGCGCGACGACGTCGGTCGCGCCGAAGTCGCGGGCCAGCGCGGCGCGCGCCGGGTCCGGGTCGCTGACGACGACCTCGGCGGCGCCCTGCACCGCCGCCACCTGCGCGACGAGCAGCCCGATCGGCCCCGCCCCGGCGACGAGCACCCGCGACCCGACCCCGGTGCCCGCCCTGTGGTTCGCCCACAGCGCGACCGACAGCGGTTCGAGCAGCGCGGCGACGTCGTCGGAGACGTGCTCGGGGACGGGGTGGGCGAAGTCGTCGGCGATCGTCACGTACTCGGCGAACGCGCCGTCGACCGGCGGGGTCGCGAAGAACACCATGTCCGGGCACAGGTTGTAGGCGCCGGTGTGGCAGTACCGGCAGCGACGGCAGGGCACGCCCGGCTCCAGCGAGACGCGCTCGCCGATCCGCCCCGCGTCGACGCCCTCCCCGACGCCGACGATCCGCCCGGACGGCTCGTGCCCGAGCACCATCGGCTCGCGCAGCACGAAGTCGCCGATCCGGCCGTGCCGGAAGTAGTGCACGTCGGAGCCGCAGGTGCCGACCGCCGCCACCCGCACCAGCACCTCCCGGGGGCCGGGTCGGGGGACCGGTCGCCGCTGCACCTCCAGCTCGCCGGCGGCACGCAGCACGCTGCACCGCATCGACTCCGGCACCTCGGCGATCGTCGTCACGGGCACGACGGTGGCACGCGCGGCCGGGCCGGGCAACGCGGTGCGCCGACCGCGCCGGACGTACCGGTGCGCGCACGGTCGATCATTCCGGCGGACGTCGTCCGCCCCCGGGAGGTCCGCCGGTGGTGTACTGCTCCGCGACGAGAGGGAGGACCGGCCGCCCCGCGGGCGGCCGGCGACGAGAAGGACGCCCATGGGCTCGGCCATCGAACGACCGGCGGTCACCGGCTTCCACCACGTGGCGGCGGCCGTGACCGACGTGGAGTCCAGTGCGCTCTGGTACCAGCGCGTCCTCGGGCTGCAACGGCTGCCGATGACCTTCCCGCACCACGACGCCGCCGACGGCTCGTCGGAGAAGGCGGCGCTGCTCCTCGACGTCGTGACCGGAGTGATGATCGAGCTGCACGCCCCGGCCGACGGCGACGGCGGCGGCCCCCGCGGCGCGCTCGACCACCTGGCGTTCGGCGTCGCCGACCGCGCGACCCTCGACGCCTGGGCCGCCTGGCTGGACAGCCTCACGGTGCCGCACGGCGGTGTCGTCGACCGGACCGACCCGACCGGCTACGCGACGCTGGAGTTCCGCGACCCGGACGGCATCGCGCTGGAGTTCATCCACTTCCCCGGCCGCGGTTAGGAGCTGCCCCGGCGGGGGTCCACGCAGACCAGGCCCCACGGCCGGTCGTCGACCCGGGTCATCACCACGGTGGCGTGCCGCGACCCGCGGCCGCGCAGCTTCCGGGCGATCGCCTCGACGTCACCGGCCAGGCCGCGGCGCCGCACGTCGACCGCGCCGACGTCGAGCTCGCGCAGCAGCCGGGGCAGCCGCTTCTGGTCCCACGGACGGGAGTCGAGCACCCGCAGCGGCCGCGCGAACGGCGTGGCCGGGGGCTCGTCGTCGCCGGTGAGGAAGGCGATCCGCGGGTCGATCCGGGCGGTGCCGGTGGCCCGGGCCAGCGCGGAGACCAGTCCGGCCCGGGTGACGGCCGGGTTCGGGTCGAGCAGCCAGACGCCCGGTTCGCCGACCGCGATCCCGGTGTCCCCGTCCGGCGGGTCCGGCTCGCCCTGCAGTTCGTGCACGCCGTCGTCGTCGACGACGGTGGCGCGCGTGCGGGCGCGGGCCAGCGCGGGGGACCAGGCGCAGGCCTCCTTCAGCTCGCGTCCGAGCGCGAGGAACTCGATCTCCCAGCCCGGCGGGACGGTGTCGTGGCCGATCCCCGGTGCCGCCTTGATCCCGACCGCGCTGGCCCGCCGCTCCAGCTCCAGGCACCAGTCCAGCGGCGGCTCGGACTCGCCGGTCCGCATCCGGCCGCCGCCGGTGCGCCGGGCCGGGTCGACGAACACGCCGTCGGTCCCGGACAGGTCGGCGTCGCGCACGTCGCACCGCACCGTCCGGGCCGAGCCGCCGTGCACGGCCGCGTTGCGGTCGGCCATCCACAGGTGCACCGGATCCAGGTCGACGCCGGTGACGTCGTGGCCCGCCGCGACCAGCGAGACCAGGTCGCCCCCGATCCCGCAGCACAGGTCGACGACCGCGCGCCCGGCGAAGCGTGCGGCCCGGTGCCGCGCGATCACCTCCGACGACGCCTGCTCCAGCCCGTCGCGCGTGAACCACATCCGCGCGGCCCGTGCGAACTTGCGGGCGGCCCGGTCCCGCAGCCCGGCCTGGGCCATCGCGTCGGCGACCAGCCCGGCGTCGTGCTCACGGCGCAGCGCGGTCCCCAGCCGGAGCGCGGCGTCACCGTCCCGGTCGGCGACGGCGAGCCGCTCCAGCAGCGCCGTCCCCTCCGGCCCGGCGAGCCGCTCCAGCCGGGCGATCGGATCGTCGTCCACGACGACAGTGTCCACGGCGCCGTCCCCGGCACCGTCGTGCGCCCGCCCCGGCGTCGGCCGCCGCGGACCGGCGGGCGTACGGTCGTCGGCCGGGACAGCGGAGCGGAGGAGCACGTGGTCGAGCACGACGGCCGCGACCCCGCCGTACCCGGTGCACCGGTGCCCGAGCCCCCCTCGGTGCGGGGTGCGACGGCGCTGCCCCGTGAGATCGGCGTGCTGGTCGGGTCGGCGTTCGCGATCGCCATCGGGTTCGGGCTGGTCGCGCCGGTGCTGCCGGCGTTCGCGCGCTCGTTCGACGTCGGGGTGACCGCGGCCGCCGCCGTGATCAGCGTGTTCGCCTTCTCGCGGCTGGTGTTCGCCCCGCTCTCCGGCACGGTCGTCGGCCGGTTGGGGGAGCTGCGGGTGTTCGTCGCCGGGCTCGCCGTCGTCGCCGTGACGACGGCCGGTCTGGCCTTCGCGACGGCGTACTGGCAGCTGATCGCGTTGCGCCTGGTCGCGGGCGTCGGCTCGACGATGTTCACGATCTCGGCGGTGTCGCTGCTCGTGCGGCTGTCCCCGCCGCACCTGCGGGGCCGCGCGACGAGCCTGTGGGCGACCGGGTTCCTGCTCGGCAACATCGCCGGGCCGCTGCTCGGCGGCACCCTCGCCGCGATCGACGTACGCGCCCCGTTCCTGATCTACGCGGCGCTGCTGGTGCTGGTGATCGTCGTGGGCGGGCCGCTGCTGCGCCGGCCGGAGGGCCCGGTCGACGAGGCGCCCCCGCCGCGCACCCGGTTCCGCGACGCCGTGCGCCACCGTGCCTACCGGGCGTCGCTGGTGGGGAACTTCGCGAACGGCTGGGCGGTGTTCGGCGTCCGCATCGCGCTGGTCCCGCTGGTGGTGGTCGAGGCGCTGGGGCGCGAGGACGCGTTCGGCGGCATCGCGTTGTCGGTGTTCGCGGCCGGGAACGCGGCGACCCTGCTGCTGGCCGGACGTCTCGCCGACCGCTCCGGTCGCAGGCTCCCGCTGATCGCCGGCCTCGCGGTGTCGGGCGCGTCGACGGCCGTCCTCGGCTGGGTGCTCGACCCCTGGGCGTTCCTGGTGCTCTCGCTCGTCGCGGGGCTCGGCAGCGGACTGGTGAACCCGCCGCTCAACGCGGCCGTCGCCGACGTCATCGGGGAGCGCGCCCGGGGCGGCTCGGTGCTGGCGGGATTCCAGATGGCGGCCGATCTCGGTGCGATCGCCGGGCCGCTGGTGGCCGGTGCGCTCGCCGAGGTCTGGGGGTACGGGCCGGCGTTCGCCGTGACCGGGGTGCTGTCGCTGGTCGCGGCGCTCGTCTGGTGGCGGGCGCCGGAGACCCTTCCGTCCCGGTCCTGACCCGGGGCGTTGCCCGCCGGGGTGACACGAGGGCCGGTCGCTCCGTCCCGCTGGTCCCGATCGTCCCCCGGTTCCCACCCGTTATGGCGGGCCGCCGGTTCGGGTGACCTCCTCCGGGGTGACCTCACCCCACCGACGGGTGGCGGGTGTGGCTGGTGTGCACAGGGTGCTTCTAGCGTCGTGGATATCGGACAAGCCGGACACGGATGGGGACGGGAACGAAGCCATGAGGCGCGGACTGGCACGACGTACGGTGATGAGCGCGGCGGCAGTGGTGACGGTGAGTGCTGTCATGTTCACCGGAGGGGTCCTGGCTCTCGCCGACGGTGCGGCCGTGTCCGCGGCCGCGGCACCCACGGTGCCCGGCGCCGTCGCGCAGGCCGCGGCCCCGGAGGCACCGAGCGTGCTCGCCGGGCCGGCGACCACCCCGTCGGGCGCCGCGGCGTTCCCGACCGACTCCGCTCTGCGGTCGTCGTCGGAGGCCGCCGGGGGCTCCGGTGCCGCGACGGCTGCCCGATCCGCGGAGACGGGGACGGACGCCGTCCGCGGGGCCGAGGGCTCCGGTGACGCCGGACCGGCCCGCCCGGCCGCCACCGGGCCGTCCGGCCTCGCGGACGGACCCACGACACCGGTCGCCCCCGCCGAGAAGCCCGCCGGTCCCGCAGCCGACCCGGCGCCGCCCGTGGACGAGCCCGGCGGTCCCGCGGCCGGACCGGCCGCTCCCGCGGAGAAGCCCGCCGGTCCCGCAGGAGGCCCCGCCGCTCCCGCGGACGAGCCCGCTGCTCCCGCGGGGACACCGGGCGGGCCTGCCGAGAAGCCGGCGGATACTGGGGAGACCCCGGCCGACCCGGCGCCCGCACCCGCCGACGCCGGGACGGAGCCCGCCGGCACGGGGACGGACCCTGCCGCTCCCGAGAAGCCCACCGACCCGGAGGAGAAACCCGTCGACCCCGCGGACACCCCCGTCGAGACGCCGACCGACCCCGCGGCCGCGCCCGCCGCGCCCGCCGACCCCTCGGCCCGACCGGCCGACCAGAGCACGCCCCGCCCCGGCGCCACCAGCGCGGGCGAGCGCTACGGCTGGGGCGCGCCGCTGCCGGCGTCGGACGAGTTCGACTACACCGGACCGCCCGACCCGGCGAAGTGGAACCAGGCGGGCGAGTGCTGGCCCGGTCACGCGGGCAACGGCGGCCGCTGTGCCAGCCGGTCCACGGTGAAGGACGGCAAGCTGATCCAGACCGGGCTGCGCAACGGCGACTCGGCGTGGATCTCGTCGAAGTTCAATCAGCAGTACGGCCGCTGGGAGGCCCGCGTCCGCTCCGAGGCCACCGGCCCGGACAACGGCAGGCAGTACCACCCGCTGCTGATCATCTGGCCGCAGTCGGACCGCTGGCCCCAGGACGGCGAGTACGACTTCCTCGAGAACGGCGCGCCCGGCGAGCAGTGCGCCGAGGCGTTCATCCACTACCCGCACGGCCGCGGCGCGGTCCAGCAGGAGTACGCCAAGGAGAAGAACTGCGGCGCACCGCTGAGCGAGTGGCACAACGTCGCCGTCGAGTGGACGCCCGACCACGTGAAGGGCTTCATCGACGGCAAGGAGTGGTTCTCCTTCTCCGGCGGTGCCCGGCCCGGCCGCAAGAACATCCAGGACATGCCCAGCGGGCACCTGACGATCCAGCTCGACAACTTCTTCGGCGGCAACATGCAGCCGGCGACGTACGAGGTGGACTGGGTCCGGATCTACTCCCTCGACGGGAAGTGACCGGCTAACGCCGGACCGTTGCGGGGCGATGAGTGGACGTGCCGCTTCTTACACGCAGGACCGCGGGGTGGCTGCTCGCGGGCGTCGTGGCCCTGGAGGTCGCGATCCCCGCGGTCGGCCTGGCCACCACCGAGCCGCCGCGTCGCTACTCCTGGAGCATGTTCGTCGCGTCGTCGACGGAGTACGCCTACACCGGACGGACCGCTGACGGCGCGTCCCGCGCCCTCGACACCGGGGCCCTGCCGTGGCCGCAGCGGACCGTCCACTACGGAGCCACGGTCCCGGGGCTGCTGTGCGCGGCGATCCCGGACCTCGTCTCGGTGTCACGGACCCGGGACGGCGCCCCGGAGTGGGAGCAGCCGTGCTGAGGCTCCCCGACACGCTCCCCGCCCGCCCGCTGGCCGGGTACCGGATCCTGGTCGGGCTCGTCGCCGGGCTGAAGGCCGTCGAGCTCGGCGCGAGCCCGCTGCTCGGGACCCGGGCCGGGCCGCTGTTCGGGGTCGGCCCGGTGCTGCCCGCCCCGGTCTGGCTCGCGCTCGGCGCGGTGATGGGCCTGGCGGCGCTGGCCGTCGTCGTGGGGTGGAACGCGCGGGCGGCGGCCCTGCTGGTCGGGCTGTGCACCGCCGGCTTCGTCTGGGGTGCGGGCTACTACTCCAACCACACCTACCTGCTGTTCACCGCGGCGGTGCTGCTGTCGTTCTCCGACTGCGACGCGGCCTGGTCGCTCCGGTCCCGGCGCGGACACGGCGCCGACCGGGTGTGGGCGGCGCCGGTGCTGGTGCTGCGGGCGCAGATCACGATCGTCTACTTCTACGCCGCGATCTCGAAGATCCGTCCGGACTTCCTGTCCGGCAACGGGCTGGCGTCCTGGACGTGGGACTCGGTGCTGGTCCCGGCGCTGACGCCCATCGCCTCGGCCAGCCGCAGGTGCGGCGCGGCCTCGTCGTGGCGCGAACGGCGCTGCAGGGTGCGCCCGAGGAGCAGGTGGGCGTACCCGTCGGCCGGCTCGCGGCGCACCAGCTCGCGGAGCTCGGTCTCGGCCCGGCCGAGCTGCGCGGAGTGGTAGTACGCGCGGGCCAGCAGCAGCCGGACCGCGGCGGCCTCGGGCTGCTCGGCGACGAGCTCGGCGAGCACCGTCGCGGCCCCCGCGGGGTCGCCGGAGTCGAACAGGAACCCGGCGTGCTCCCACCGGTCGGCAGGCTCTGCCTCCGTCCCGGTCATCCAGGACAGCGCGTCGATCCTCATCGGTGCGGCCTCCTTCCGGCCCGTTCGGTTGATACGTCAACCACAACCGCGGCGCCGGGTGTTCTGTTCCCGGCTCAGGCCAGGGCGGCGCGGACCAGTTCGGGCATCCCGGTCGCCGGGCGGCCGAGCAGCGTCGCGAGGTCCTCCGACGGCTCGGCGAACATCCCCGACGAGACGAACTCGCCGATGAAGGCCGGCGCCGGGCCCTGGTCGAGCGGTACCCGGCGGTGCGACACCGGCCGGCCGGACTCCGCGGCGATCGTCGCGGCCAGCTCGTCGTAGGTCCACAGCGGTCCGCGCAGCTCGTAGGCGCGCCCGGCGTGCTCCTGCGGCCCCCGGCCACGACGACGGCGGCGGCCCGCGCGAGGTCCGCGATCGTGGCGGTGTTGAGCGCCCGGCCGCCGTCCGCGGCGACCGTCTCCCCGGCCTCCAGCGCGGTGGCGACCACGCCCGGGTTGACGAACATGTCCGAGTAGAAGGTGTTGCGCAGCGGCGTCGCCGGCAGTCCGGAGTCGCGCAGCAGTTCCTCGGTGAAGGTGTGGTCGGCGAGGAACGCGGGCGCGCCGGGCCGGTCCGCGCCGATGGCGCTGGTGTAGACGACGTGGCCGACACCCGCGTCGGCGGCGGCGCGGACCACGTTGCCGTGCTGGCGCTCGCGCACCCCGGGGGTCACGTCGGAGCCGGACACGAACAGCAGCCCGTCGGCGCCGGTGAACGCCGCCTTCAGCGAGGCCGGGTCCTCGTAGTCGCCGACGTGCACCCGGACCCCGGCCGCGGCCAGATCGGCCACCTTCTCCGCGGACCGGGCGAGGACGCCCACCTGCTCCGCCGGCACGGTCTCCAGCAGCGCCCGTACGGCCGCGCCGCCTAGCTTCCCGCTCGCCCCGGTCACGATGATCATCGCTGTCTCCCCATCTCGTCGTGGACGGTGCCGACCCTGCCGGATAGACTTACGTTTCGTAAGTACGTACCTTCTGGTAAGTAGGTGGGTGGACGGTGAGCACGCAGGTGGAACGGCCCACGGGCCTGTTCTCGGGTGACGCGTTCGACAGCAGCTGCCCCTCGCGGTCGGTCCTCGACCACGTGACGTCGAAGTGGGCGGTCCTCGTGCTCGTCGTCCTGTCCCGCGAGGACCACCGCTTCTCCGCGCTGCGGCGCGCCGTCGGCGGGATCAGCGAGAAGATGCTGGCCCAGACCCTGCGCACCCTGGAGGGCGACGGCTTCGTGCACCGCGAGGTCGCCGCGACCACCCCGCCGCAGGTCAGCTACGGCCTCACCGAGCTCGGCCACGGCGTGACCGGCCACCTCGCCGGCCTCGTCGGCTGGATCGAGGACCGGATCCCCGAGGTGCTGGCGGCACGCGAGCGGGCCTAGGTCCCGGTGGTCAGTGCCCGCCGCCCAGGTGCCCGGCGAGCCGCTCGTGGCGGTCGCGGCTGTCGTCGTTCATCCCGGTGACGACGAGCGTGCGGCCGGACCGCGCGTAGCGGCGCCGCAGGTCGTCGAGGACGGCGACGGTCGAGGCGTCCCACACGTGCGCGCCGGACAGGTCGACGGTCACCTCGTCGGGGTCCCCGTCGGGGGCGAACGCCGTGCTCAGCTCGCTGCTGGAGGCGAAGAACAGCTGGCCGGTGACGCGGTAGACCACCGCCCCGCCGCCGTCGACGGTGCGGTCCACCCCGACCAGCCGTGACACCCGGTTCGCGAACAGCACCGAGGCGACGAGCACGCCGGCGCCCACGCCGAAGGCGAGGTTGTGGGTGCCGACGGTGACCACGACGGTCGTCAGCATCACCGCCGTCTCGCTGCGCGGCATCCGGCGCAGTGTCGCCGGACGGATGCTGTGCCAGTCGAACGTCCCGACCGACACCATGACCATCACCGCGACCAGGGCGGCCATCGGGATCAGCGCGACGACGTCGCCGAGTGCGACCACGAGGACCAGCAGGAACGCCCCCGCCAGGAACGTGGACAGCCGCGTCCTGGCCCCGGACGCCTTCACGTTGATCATCGTCTGGCCGATCATCGCGCAGCCGCCCATGCCGCCGGTGAAGCCGGTGACGATGTTCGCGACGCCCTGGCCCCACGACTCGCGGGTCTTGTCCGAGCCGGTCTGCGTGATGTCGTCGACCAGGCGCGCGGTCATCAGCGACTCGATCAGTCCGACCAGCGCGACGCCGAGCGCGTAGGGCGCGACGATCCGCAGCGTCTCCCACGTGAGCGGCACCGCGGGGAGATGCGGGAGCGGCACCGTGTCCGGCAGCGCGCCCTGGTCGCCGACGGTCGGCACGGCGACCGCGGCCGTCACCGTGACCACGGTCAGCCCGACGATGGCGACCAGCGGTGCCGGGACGACGCGGGTCAGCCGCGGCAGTCCGACGATGACCACCAGGCCGACGGCGACCAGCGGGTAGACCGCCCAGGGCACGCCGACCAGCTGGGGCACCTGCGAGGTGAAGATCAGGATCGCGAGTGCGTTGACGAAGCCGACCATGACGCTGCGTGGCAGGAAGCGCATCAGCCGCGCGACGCCCGCGGCGGCCAGCGCGATCTGCAGCGCCCCACCCAGCACGACCGCGGCGAACAGGTACTCGACGCCGTACTCCCGCGACAGCGGGGCCACGACCAGGGCGATCGCGCCGGTGGCGGCCGAGATCATCGCCGGTCGCCCGCCGCAGACCGCGATGACCACGGCCATGGTGAACGAGGCGTACAGGCCGACCCGGGGGTCCACCCCGGCGATGATCGAGAACGCGATGGCCTCGGGGATCAGGGCGAGCGCGACGACAAGTCCGGCGAGCACCTCGGTGCGCACCAGGCGGGGTGTCCAGCGCGCACGCAGCGTGGCGAGGTCGGGCAGGGCGGAGCGGGGCACGATACGACGGTCGCTTTCACGTCGGGGGAGGGGTGGGCCCGCGGGCCACGTCGGCGGGAGCGCGCGAACGGCCCGACCGTACTCTCACGCGAGGGGAGGGTCTGCGGTGCGGGGCCCGGATCCCGTCCGGGGTGGCGCGTCCCACACTCCGTTGTCCCACAGGTCGATCTCAGCGTCGTCACAGCGACGGTGAGCACGATGGGGTCCATGGCGATGACTCCCGACGTACCGACCTGGGTGGGTGAGCTCGACCGGCTCGCCCCGGCCCGCGACCTCGAGGTCGACCGGCGGTTCGCCGCCGCGCGGCTGCTGGTCACCGTCGGTGGCACCCCGCAGGGTCAGGTCACCGTGCCGCTGCGCACCGGGCGCGCGACCGCCGCGGAGCTCTCGCTCGCAGTCGCCGCGCTGCCCGCGGCCGGCACCGTCGCCGTCGCGCCGTCCGCGGCCGACCCGGTCACCGTGGTCGTCGCGACCCGCAACCGGCCCGAGTCGCTGGCCCGCTGCCTGCGCGCGGTCCTCGCCTCCGACCACCCGGCGCTGTCGGTCGTCGTCGTGGACAACGACCCGGACGACGAGCGGACCGAGGTGGCCGTGCGGGCCGCGGGTTCCGACCGCGTCCGCTACGTCCGCGAGCCGCGGCGCGGTGCGTCCATCGGGCGCAACCGGGGCCTGGCCGAGGCCCGCACCGAGATCGTCGCCTTCACCGACGACGACACCGAGGTCGACCCCGCCTGGGCCTCGCGCATCGCCGGCGCCTTCGCCGCGGACCCCGAGCTCGCCTGCGTCTCCGGCCCGGTACTGGCCGCCCGCCTGGGCAGCCCCGAGGAGCGCGCCGCCGACGTCGCCCTGGCCTGGAACAAGGGCTTCACCCCGCGCCGGTTCACCCTCGCCGAGCCCCCCGCGGACTCCCCGATCTTCCCGTTCGCACCCGGCCTGTTCGGCATCGGCGCCAACCTCGCCGTGCGGGCCGGGGCCGCCCGCGCCGTCGGCGGCTTCGACGAGGCCATGGGCCCGGGCACCCCCACCCACGGCGGCGAGGACTGCGAGTTCCTGGTCCGCATGATCCTGGCCGGCAACGTCCTCGGCTACGCCCCGGGCGCCTACCTGTGGCACCACCACCGCCCCGACCAGGCCGCGCTGAACACCCAGCTCGAGGGCTACGCGATCGGGTTGGGCAGTTTCCTGGCGAAGGTGGCGCTGTCGCCGCAGGGCCGGTCGGTCGCGCTGCGCCGGCTCCCGGCGGCGGTCGCCCGGCTGCGCCACATCTCCGACCGCGAGGCAGGCGCCGGCGACGCGATGCCCGACAGCGGACTGCTGGAGCGCGGCGGCCGGATCGCCCGCGGCGGCTGGGCCTACCTGCAGCGGTCCCGCGAGGTGCGGCGCAACGGTGGCGCGGTCCCGCCGATGCTGCTGCCCGCGCGCTCGGCGCTCGTCCCGGCGCACATCCGGCGCGCCGCCGAGGCCGCGCGGGTCCGGACCGGGGCCGGCGCCCACGTCGGCCCGACGGCCGTCCCGGCTCCGCGTCCCGACCGGCAGGCCGAGGCCGAGGCCGGCGACGACCGCGGGGCCGCCGAGCTCACCCGGAACTCCGCGGCCTGAGCCGCTACAGCCCGTAGGACTTCCCGATGATGTCGCGCTGGATCTCGCTGGTCCCGCCGTACACCGTCGAGACGACGCTCTGGCGGAGCAGCCGCTCCATGCCGTACTCGGTGGCGTAGCCGTAGCCGCCGAGCATCTGCATCCCCTCCAGGGACAGGTGCTTGGCGAGTTCGGTGGCCTTGAGCTTGGCCATCGACGCCTCGCGGGGGAACAGCGCACCCGCGGGGGCCTCGTCGATCACCCGTGCGGTGTCGTGCACCAGCAGTCGCGTGGCCGCCAGCTCGGTGGCGTTGTCGGCGATGCGGTGGCGCATCGCCTGGAAGCTCCCGACGGGGCGGCCGAACTGCGTGCGCTCCTTGACGTAGGCGACGGTGTCGTCGAAGGCGCGCCGCGCCAGTCCGAGCATGAGCCCGGCCAGGATCATCCGCTCCAGGTTCAGCCCGGCCATGAGCTGGCGCCAGCCCTGGCCCTCGACGCCGACGACGGCGTCGGCGGGCAGCTCGCACCCGTCGAAGTAGAGGTCGTTGACCTCCTTGCCGCCCATCGTCTCGATGCCGTGGATCGACAGGCCCGCCGCGTCGGCGGGCACGACGAACATGGTCAGGCCGTCGTGCTTGCCGCCCTCGGTGGAGGTGCGGGCGACCAGCAGGATGTGCGACGCGATGTGCGCGTTCGAGCACCAGGTCTTCTGGCCGTCGATCCGCCAGCCGGTCTCCGTCTTCGTGGCCTTGCACTTCAGTCCGCCGACGTCGGACCCGGCCTCCGGCTCGGACATCGAGATCGACAGCACGTCGCCGCGGCACATCCCGCCCAGCAGCTCCTGCTTCTGGGCCTCGGTGCCGAACTTCTCGATCGCCGCGGCGGTGATGGTGGTCGTGCCGAACCCGGCGATCGGGGCCTGGCCGTACGCGGACTCCTCCAGGAAGACCAGCAGGTCACGCATGCCCTGGCCGGCGCCGCCGTACTCCTCGGGGGTGGCGATGCCGAGCCAGCCGAGGTCGGCCATCTTGCGGTAGATCTCGTCGGAGTGGGCGTGCCGCCCGCCGCCGGTCAGCTCGTCGCGGCGCTCCTTGCTGCCGATCTCGCGACGGCAGAAGTCGCCGATCGCCTTCGCCAGGTCGGTCTGATCCTCGGTCAGGGTGACGGGCATCAGGGGTCTCCTCGGTCGTCGGACCACATTCCCGTGCGGTCCAGGTGGGTGAGCAGCAGGTCCCGGCCGTCGAGCACGTGACGGCGCATCGCCGCCCGCGCGGCGTCGGGGTCGGCGGCGCCGAGCGCGTCGAGCAGGACGACGTGGGCGTCGACCGCGCCGGCCCGCCACTCGGGCGAGCCGGTGTAGAAGTGCGCCGGCAGGTAGTGCGACGAGCGCCCCACCAGCCAGGCGAGCTTGCGCGAGCCGGCCAGCCGGTTGACCTCGGCGTGCAGCCGGTGCTCGGCGGACACGAGCGGGTCCAGCTCGGCCGGGTCGTGGGTCTCGGGGGTGCGCTCGCACAGCGCGGCGATCCGGTCGGCGAGCTCGCGCAGCGGTGCGAGGTCGGCGGGGGACAGCCGCTGCGCCGCGCGCGCGGCCAGCGTCCCGGTCAGGTCGGCCTGCACCTCGAACAGGTCCGCGACGTCGTCCCGGGTCAGCTCGGCGACGACGAACCCGCGCCGCGGCACCGCGTGGACCATGTCCTCGGCGCGCAGCGACTGCAGGGCCTCGCGGACCGGGGTGTGGCTGACGCCCAGGTCCGCGGCGATCCGGTCCATCCGCAGGAAGGTGCCCGGGCGCAGCTCACCGGAGAGGATGCGGTCCCGCAGGACGAGCGCGATGCGGTCGGGCAGCTGCGGGGCGCGGCCCGGGGCGAGCTCACGCACGAAGTCGGCCGTCGACACGGCAACTATCATATACGATTTCGCCGGACCTGCGTCGCCGACGACCGAGGGAGAAGAACGTGCCGGGTCAGAGCCCTGCCGAGGATTTCCGCCTGACCGACATCCTCGCCGATCCCGACCGCGCCGACCTCGTCGCGCTGTCGTCCGACGGCGCGACGACCACCTACGGCGAGCTCGAACAGCGCGCCGGGCGCACCGCGGCGGCCCTGCGCGACCTCGGCCTCGGGGCCGGGGACCGCGTCGTGTGGATCGGGAAGAACCGGCCGGAGTTCCTGGAGCTGCTCTTCGCCGCGCCACGGATCGGCGCGGTGTCGGTCCCGCTCAACACCCGGCTCACCGAGGCCGATCTGCTGGCGCTCGTCGCCGACGCCCGGGCCGGTCTCGTCGTGCTGGGGCCGGACTTCGCGGGGCTGCGCGATGCGCTCGAGGGGCGCCGGGTCGTCGTCGTGGGGGAGGACCACGCGGACTGGCGTGACGCGGCCGCCGACGTGCTGCCGCCGTCGTCGCCGGCCGGGTCCACCCCGGACGACACCGTGCTGCAGCTCTACACCTCCGGCACCACGGGGCTGCCCAAGGGCGTGCTGCTCGCGCACCGGCAGTTCTCGGCGCTGCTGCTCGCCGCCGGGCACTGGTCGATCGACCCCACCTCGACCGCGCTGGTCGCGATGCCGCTGTTCCACATCGGCGGCGTCGGCTACGCCCTGGTCTGCCTGGCCGCCGGGGCGCGGTGCGTGCTCGTCGCCGACATCGTCCCCGGGCCGCTGCTCGACACGATGTCCGACGAGCGCGTCACGAACGCCTTCCTCGTGCCGGCGGTGCTGCAGATGCTCTCCGCGGTGCCCGGTGCCGCCGACCGCGACTGGTCCGCGCTGCGGTCGATCGCCTACGGCGCCTCGCCGATCACCGTCGGCGCGCTGCGGGCGGTCGTCGAGACCTTCCGGGCGCCGCTGTTCCAGGTCTACGGCGCGACCGAGACCACCGGTGCGATCACCCAGCTCGACCCGGCCGACCACGACCCGGACGGCCCCCGGGCGCACCTCATGCGCTCGGCCGGACGGGCGTACCCGTGGGTGCGGCTGACGATCGTGGACCCGGCGACCGGCCGGGAGCTGCCGTCCGGCGAGGTGGGAGAGGTCCGGATCCGGTCCGACCAGGTCACCGCCGGCTACTGGAACCGGCCCGAGGACACCGCGGCCGCGCTCGGCGACGACGCCACGCTGCGCACCGGCGACGGCGGCTACCTCGACGCCGAGGGCTACCTGTTCCTCACCGACCGGATCAAGGACATGATCGTGACCGGCGCGGAGAACGTGTATCCGATCGAGGTGGAGAGCGTGCTGTCCGAGCACCCGGACGTCGCCGACGTCGCGGTGATCGGGGTCCCCGACGAGCGCTGGGGCGAGGCGGTGAAGGCCGTCGTCGTGCCGCGGCCGGGGGCGACGATCGATCCGGACGCCCTCGTCGAGTGGGTCCGGCCGCGGATCGCGGGCTTCAAGCGGCCCCGCTCGGTCGACGTCGTGGAGGCGCTCCCGCGCAACCCGAGCGGCAAGATCCTCAAGCGCGAGCTGCGTGAGACCTACCGCAGGGCCTTCACCTGACCGCAATCGTCGGTTAGCCTCGCCTCAGTACCGGTGAGGGAGGGCTTCCATGTCTCTGCGTCTGCCGACCGGCAGCATCACGGTGCTGCTCGGGCCGTCGGTGCAGCGTCGCCGCATGATGAACCGGCTGGACGACGCGAGCGGCCGGTGTGCCGACGGGCACGACGCCGTGGTCCGCAGGCTGGGGGCCCGCGCGACCGAGTCGGCGGCGGACCGGCTGGCCACCGTCGACGCGGCCCGCCGGGGCCCCACCGCGATGGTCCTCGCCGACCGCCTGACCGACGGTCTCGACGCACACGACCGCAGCACGGTGCTGTCCGCGCTGCGGGCCGTTGCTGCGGACGGGGTCGCCGTCCTCGTCGACGACATCGACCCCGTCGCGGCCCTCGCCGTCGCCGACGGCGCGTTGCGCGTCGACGAGCGTGGCGAGGTCCGGGCGGAGGAGCTGGCCTACTTGGCCTCGTAGGTGAGGCAGTCGGCGGCGTCGGCGCCCGCGCCGATGTTCACCGACGACGCCGTGCACTCGAGCTTCTCGTTGAACCGGCAGTCCGAACGGTGGCAGGCACCGACGAGGCCGTTGCCGCTGCCGCCGCGGAACGAGATCTCGACGAAGGTGCCGCAGTGGGCGTGCTCACCGGAGATCGTGATCGCCCCCGCGCCGCAGCTGGAGTCGGAGTTGTAGGAGCAGCTGGTGGCGGAGCACTGCTGAACCTGGGGCATGTCCTGGGCCGTGGTCATGACGCTCAGGTTGTCGGGGTCGTGCGGTGCGCGCCAGGCAACAGAGGCTCGCCTGACCGGCGGTGCGGGGCGCCTCATTTGCGCCCTCCACCTGGGCGATCGGTGCGGCAAGCGCGGCACCTGTGTGGCGTGAATCACATTGCACGCCCGCCGGACGGGTGATCCGTTTCGGTCACGGAGGTGGCCGGCCGGCGACGACACCCGACCGTGCGGTCGCCCGGTGGCGGCGGCCGTCCGTCGCACGGTCCCGCCCGGTGCGACGACGGTGCCGGAGCCGTGCGTGGCCGCCGACCCGCGGTGGGCGATGATCCCCCCGCCGGACCCGCTGGACCGGGCCGGAGAGGGAGGCGACGTGGACGAGGACCTGATGGGCCGGCTCATCCGGTTCGCCGACCTGACCGCCTGGCCGGCGTTCGCGGCGTTCGGGGTACAGGAGGAGTCGATCGACCGGCTGCTCGCGACGACCGCGGGCCTGGACCCGTCGGCCGTCGCCGGGGTGCGGGCCGGGCTCGCCGGACGGGTCCGCGCCGCGGCGCGGGCGCTGCGGAACGAGCCGCCGGTCGCGGACGGCCTGCACCGGATGGCGCTGCGTCCGGGCGAGCGGATCGTGGTCGTCGGCGACTCCCTGTCCGCCGACCGGCTGAGCTGGGCGCGGCTGTTCGCCGAGCTGGTCCCGATGGTCGAACCGGAGGCCTCGGTCGAGGTGCTCGCGCTGTCCGGGCGGACCAGCTCCGAGGCACTCGCACTGGGCCCGGTCCTGGTCTCCCGGGTGCCGACCCGGGTGCTGGTCATGCTGGGCACCAACGACATCCGCCGGGAGGGCGCGACCACCGGGATCCGGATGGTGTCGATCAGCGAGACGGCCCGGAACCTGCGGGCGCTGCGCCTGCTGCTGGAGACCGAGAGCGGCGCCCGGGTGCGGTTCGTCGTCCCGCCGCCGGTCGACCCCGGACGGGTGGCCGCCACCCGCGAGCTCACCGGCGAGTGGTGGGACCCGGCCGACGTCCCCGGGCTCGTCGCGACGGTCCGGGAGGTCGACCCGGACGCGGTCGACCTGTCCCGGATGCCGATCCGGCCCGACTTCTGGGAGGACGACGGCCTGCACCCCAGCCCGATCGGGCAGGTCGCGATCCTGCGGGCGGTCCTGGCCCGGATCTGACCCGGCACGCTCAGCCGCGCAGCGCGGCGATCGCCGCCCGGGCCGCGGCGGCGACCGCGGCCTCCCCGCGCGCCGTGTCGGCCGGGTCGGCCGGGACGGTGAAGACCGTCAGGACCAGCGGTGCGCCGTCCGGCGGGTGGAGCACCCCGGAGTCGTTGCGCTCACCGAGCGGCCCGGAGCCGGTCTTGTCGCCGACGGTCCAGCCGGCCGGGACCGCCGCGCGGATCTGCCGGTCGCCGGTGGTGTTCGCCCGCAGCCAGCCGGTCAGCCGGTCGCGCTGCGCGAGCGGCAGGGCGTCGCCGAGGACCAGGGTGCGCAGCGTGGCGGCCAGTGCGGCCGGGGTCGAGGTGTCGCGCTCGCCGTCGCGGTCGTTCAGCGCGGTCTCGGACCGGTCGGCGCGGGTGACGCCGTCCCCGGTCGTGCGCAGCCACGCGGTCAGCTCGGCGGGGGATCCGACCTCGCGCAGCAGCAGGTTGTGCGCGGTGTTGTCCGAGACGGTGACGGCGGCCTCGCACAGCCGGCCCACCGTCATCCCCGTCGCCAGGTTCCGGGTGGTGACGGGCGCGTACTCCAACAGGTCGGCGCGCCCGTAGCGGACCGGGCGGTCGAGCAGGCCGGGCTCGGACAGCGAGCGGTGCAGCACGAAACCGGCCATCAGCGCCTTGACCACCGAGCACATCAGGAAGCGGTCGCCGTCGCGGTGCCCGGCCGCCGCGCCGGTACCGGTGTCGAGCACGTGCACCCCGATCGTGCGGGCGTACTCGCGTTCGACGTCGGCCAGCGCGGGGATCGGCGCGCTCCCGGCGCCCGGGCCCGCCGGGGCGGGCGCCGCGGGTGCGGCCGGTGCCGCCGGTGCGCAGCCGGTCAGCGCGGCGCCGCCCAGTGCGGCACCGGCCAGGAGCAGGGAGCGGCGGGTGATCGTCATGGTCGCACCGTGTCGCATCCGCACCGATAGCGCGAATACAATCGTGCTTCGCGTGTGATAGCCGTTCGATATGGGGCGAGGCCGGTGGACCTGCTGCGGCACCTGACGTTCTTCGTCGCCGTCGCCGAGGAGCGGCACTTCGGGCGGGCCGCCGCCCGGCTCGGGATGACGCAGCCGCCGCTGTCCCAGGGCCTGCGACGGCTGGAAGCCCGGCTCGGCACCCCGCTGTTCGACCGCGGACCCGGCGGCGTCTCCCCGACGGCGGCCGGTCGCGACCTGCTGCCCCGCGCCCGTGCCCTGATCGAGGACGCCGCGGCGCTCGGCCGCGCCGCCGCCCGGCACGCGGAGGCGGCCCGGGTGCTGCGGCTCGGCGTCGTCGCCGACCTCGGCCCGGCCGCCACCGCCCGGCTGGCGGTCCGCGCCGCCGCCGCGACCGGCCTGCGGGTCGCGCCGACCGTGGCGACCACCGTCGCGCTGGTCGACGCGGTGTCGGACGGGACGGTGGACGTCGCCGTCGTCGCGCACCCGACGGTGCTGGAGTCGGCGCGGGCCGGGCCGGTCGTCGCGCTGCCGACCGAGGTCCTGCTGTCCGCAGGCCACCCCGCTGCGGCCGGGCCGGGGCCGGTGGTGCTGCGCACCCTGCGCGGGACGGCGCCGGCCACGGCGCCGCGGGCGCACGCCCCGGCCGCCCACGACCTGCTGCTCGACACCCTCGACGCCCGCGGGTGCCCGGCCGGCCCGGCCGACGCGGCGTCCCCGGCGGAGGCGCTGGCGCTGGTCGCGACCGGCGCCGCGTTCCTCCTCACCGCCGACCCCGGCCTCGCCGGCGACGGTGTGGTCCGCAGGCCGGTGGCGGGGGAACCGGTGCCCTACCGGGTCCGGGTGGTGCACCGCGACGGCGTCCCGGACGGCCTGGTCGGGGCGCTCGCCGACGCGCTGCGGGAGGGCGCGTGACCCCGGCCGCCGAGGTCCGCGCGGTGTTCCGCGACGCCGGGGTGCGCGGCTGGCTGCACGCCCGCCCGGTCACCGGCGACGGGACCCGCCCGACGGCGCGCGAGGTCGGCGTCGGCGCGCACGTGCCGGTCGTGATGGCGTCGGTCTACAAGGTGTTCGTGCTGGTCGCGTACTGCCGGGCGGTCGACGCCGGCACGATCGACCCACGTGAGCCCGTCGTCGTCCCGGTGCGGCGCACACCCGGGATCACCGGGATCTCCGCGCTCGCCGACCCGGTGACGATGAGCTGGCGGGACCTGGTCACCTCGATGGTGACGGCCTCGGACAACGCCGCGGCCGACGTCGTCCACACCCGGGTGGGGCGCGATCGGGTGGCCGCGCTGCCCGCCGAGCTGGGCCTGGGCGGCACGCGGATCCGGGGCGGCACCGACGACGTGTTCGCCGACCTGCTCGCCGACACCGGCACCGACGACGTCGCCGCGGCCTTCGGGGTGCTCGCCGACAACGACGTCCCCGTCGAGACCCGCGCGCTCAGCCCGGTCTACGGCTCCTCCACCACGGCGGCGGACACCACCGCGCTGCTCGGGATGCTCTGGCGCGGCGAGCTCGCCTCGGACGGGTCCACCGCCTTCGCCCGCCGCGTGCTCGGCGCCCAGATCTGGCCGCACCGGCTGCGTGCCGGGTTCCCCGCGGCCGCGCGGGTGGCGGGCAAGACCGGCACCGTCGGCGCCGTGCGCAACGACGTCGGCGTGGTGACCTACCCCGGGGAGCACCCGGTCGCCGTCGCCGTCTACACCCACGCCGCGCGCAGCGATGCCGCCGTCCCGCGGGCTGACGCGGCGATCGGGGCCGCCGCGCGGGTCGCGGTGCACGCGCTGCGCGCCCCCGCCCTCTGACCCCGGTCAGCCGACCGGCAGCCACTCCCGCGCCGCCGCGACCAGCGCCGCGACGCCGACCGACAGCGTCGGCTCGACCACCGGCGCGTAGCGGGGGGAGTGGTTCGACGGCAGCGACGCGGTCCGCTCCCGGATCTCCGCGACGGTGCCCGCGCCCTCGAACGCGGCCGGGTCGGCCCCGCCGAGCAGCCAGTACACGCACGGCACCCCGGCGGCGACGGCGAACCGGCCCACGTCCTCGCTGCCGGTGACCGGCCCCGGGTCGACGACCGGGAGCGGGGTGACCGCGGCCAGCGCGGCCCGGGTGCGCTCGGCGGCGTCGGCGTCGTTGACGACCGGCGGGAAGGACTCCAGCAGCCGGATCTCGGGGTCGCTCGGCGCCCCGGAGGCCGCGGCCTCGCCGCGCACGGTGCGCTCGATCCCGGCGAGCACCCGGTCCCGGACGCCCGGGGTGTAGGACCGCACGGTCAGGCCCAGCTCGGCGGAGTCGGGGATGACGTTCTCCTTCGTGCCCGCCCGCAGCATGCCGACGCTGAGCACGGCGGTCTCGGTCGCGGCCACCTCCCGCGGCACGACGGTGTGCAGGCGCAGCACCGTCGCGGCGGCGAGCAGCACCGGGTCGACCGTCGTCTCCGGGCGCGAGCCGTGCCCGCCCGAGCCGTGCAGGGTCACCCGCACGGTGTCGCTGCCCGCGAACGCCGGGCCGGCGGCGAGGGCCAGCAGCCCCGCGGGCAGCGGCGCGACGTGCTGGCCCAGCACGACGTCGGGGGTGCCGAAGCGGGCGAACAGACCGTCGTCGAGCATCGCGTCGGCGCCGGCGCCGAACTCCTCGGCGGGCTGGAACACCACCAGCAGCGTGCCCCGCCAGCTGTCGCGGGCGGCGGCCAGCTCGGCGGCGGCGCCCACCAGACAGGTGACGTGCATGTCGTGCCCGCAGGCGTGGGCGACGGCGGTCTCCTCCCCGTCGCGGCCGACGGCGCGGGCGGTGCTGGCGTAGTCCAGGCCGGTGTCCTCGGCGACCGGCAGCGCGTCCATGTCGGCCCGCAGCAGCGCGGTCGGGCCGTCGCCGTTGTGGAGGACCCCGACGACACCGGTGCGTCCGACCCCCTCGGCGACGTCGTAGCCGGCGTCGCGCAACCGGGCCGCGGCGATGCCCGCGGTGCGGGTCTCGGCGAAGGACAGCTCCGGGTGACGGTGCAGGTCGCGGTACAGGTCGGCGAGTTCGGCGCTGCTCACCCGAGTGAACCTAGGCGGCAGGTGCCAGAGGTGGCTGGGCCGGACGAGGTCCCTCCGATGCCGTCACACGGACCGGTGAATCCGCCATCCCAGGGACAACCACGGGACCGGTCGAGTTAACCCCTTGTTCAAGGGGGCCCTATCATTCGCTCATGGCGCAACCTTTCGGGACGAGCCGGTGACCCTCGAGGAGACACGGCGCGGCGCACCTGCCGCGGCCGACCGCTGGCGCGGTCTGGCCGTGTTCGTCGTGCGATCGGCGGCCGCGCCCCTGCTCGACGAGGCCGTCGCCGGTGTCGCCCGCGGGCTGGAGATCCTCGACGTCGTCGTCCTGGACGACGCGCAGGTCGCCCGGGTCCGCGGCACACTGCCCGCGCCGGCGTCGCGCCCGGTCCCGTCCGGTGCGCCGTACGCCCTGATCGTGGCCTGCGACGTCGTCGCCCCGGTCGGGACGTCGGGCGTGCGGGCGGTCGCCGACCGGGTCGCCGCCGTCCTGGACTACACCGACAAGCGTGTCCTGCGCCGCGTCCCGCCGCGCGAGCACTACCTGCCGGTGCAGGCGTCGTCGTCGCCGGAGCACGCCCTCGCCCTGCTCGACGCGCTCGGCGACCCGGGGATCCTGCACCGCATCGCCGGACCGGTCGAGGACCTCGGCCGCCGGTGCGCGATGCCCTTCCCGGTCGTGCGGATGCTCGGCGGCACCTCGCCCGGGTTCCGTGCCCGCGTCGCGCTGGTCCACCACCCGGTGCACGGGCCGTCGGTGTGCAAGGTGTTCCGGCCCGGGGCGCACGAGGCCTACGACCGCGAGCTGCGGGCCCGCCTCGACCTCGGCGACCTTCCCGAGGTCCCGGAGCTGCTCGAGCACGGCCCGAACTGGCTGCTCACCCCGTTCTACGGCGACACCGGCCGGCACGTCGTGCGCCGGCTGCCCGGCGAGCTTGCCCAGCTGCGCCCTGAGGTCGTGCGGACGCTGCTGCGGTTCTGCCGCGACCTGCACGAGCGCGGCCGCTTCGTGCTCGACCTGTCCCCGCACAACCTCGTGTGGGACGAGCGGGCCGGGCTCAAGGTCCTCGACCTGGAGTTCGTCCTCGAGTACCCGGGCGAGCCGCCGGCGTGGTCGGACTGCTGGAGCCTGCGTGGCGTGCCGCCTGCCTACCGGGCGTCGGTGGAGGGGCTGCCCGACCTGGTCCTGACCCGTGGTGTCGGCAACTCGGTGTTCCACCCGGCGATCTCCGGGATGCGCCGCGCCCGGCTGCTCGCCGAGCCGCGCCGGGGCGAGGCCGCGCACAGCGGGGCCACCCAGCTCGCCTGGTTCAGCGCCCTCGGTACCGTCGGGCGGTTGCATCCCGCACTCCGCGGGAAGCGGCACTGACGGCGCGTCCCCCGACGCGCCGACCCGCCCCGACGACCGGAGGACCCGCGTGACCGGACCCGGTGGCGACCTGCCCGAGGACCCGACCCGGCCGCTGCGGCCCGTGCCCCGGAGCCCGCACCGGCCCCCGGCCCGCCGGGTGCGGCGGGTCCGTCGGGGTCGTCCGGGTCGTCGCTGACCGCGCGGACCGCGCGCGGGTTCGCGTGGGCGTTCACCGGCACCGTCGGACAGGCGGTGCTGCAGATCGGCGCCACCGTCGCGCTGGCCCGGCTGCTCACCCCGGAGGAGTTCGGTGCGGCCGCGGCCGCGCTGCTGATCGTCGGGCTGACCCAGCTGGTCACCCAGCTCGGCGTCGCCGCCTCCCTGGTGCACCGCGAGGACCTCGACGACCGCGACGTGACGGCGGCGTTCTGGTTCTCGGTGCTGGTCGCGGCGGCGTTCGCCGCGGTGCTGGCCCTCGGCTCGCCGGTGATCAGCCCGCTCGTCGGGCTCCCGGCCGACTCCGCGCTGCTGCCGCTGCTGTCGATCGCGCTGCTGTTCGCGGGGGCCTCGGCGACCCCGCTCGGCCTGCTCCAGCGCGACCTGCGGTTCCGTTCGATGGCGACGGTCGACCTGCTCGCGGCGGGCCCCGCGCTGATCGGGGTCAGCGTCGTCCTGGCCGCAGCCGGGTTCGGCGCCTCCGCGCTCGCGTTCGGCGAGATCGCCGCCGCCGTCGCCAAGTGCGCGGGCTACCTCGCGCTGACCCGGCCGCGGTTCCGCCCCGAGGGGCCCACCGCGAGCTGGGGCCGGCTGCGGCCGCTGCTCGGCTACGGCGCCGGGTTCTCCATCGCCCAGCTCGGCAACTGGTTCGCGCTCAACGCCGACAAGCTCGTCGTCGCCAACGCGCTGGGCACCGGTCCGCTCGGTGTCTACGGCCGCGCCTACAACCTGCTCTCCGAACCCGCGAACATCATCGGCGGCGCCGCCGACAAGGCACTGTTCCCGGCGATGGCCCGGGTCCGCGACGACGGCCCCCGCCTGCGCGCCGCCTACGTGCGCAGCGCGAGCCTGGTCGCGCTGGTCACCGCGCCGGCCGCGGTGCTGCTCTGCGTGCTCGCCCCCGAGGTCGTCCGGGTGCTGCTCGGGGCGCAGTGGGACGCCGTCGTGCCGCTGGTGCAGCTGTTCGCGCTGGTCCTGCTGCCGCGCACCTCGTACAAGATCAGCACCTCGCTGACCCGGGCCACCGGCGCCGTCTACCGGGCGGCCTGGCGGCAGTGGCTCTACGCCGGCTACGTCGTCGTGCTCACCGTGACCGGCGGGCTGCTGTGGGGCCTGGTCGGCGTCGCGGCCGGGGCGTCGCTGGCGATCGTCGTCCACTTCCTGGTGATGCTGCAGTTCTCCGCACGCGTCTCGCCCGGCCTGATGGGGGCGGTGCTGCGGATGTACGTCAAGCACGTCCCGGCGCTGGTGCTGACCGTGGCCGCGACCTGGGGCGTGGCGGTGCTGGTCCGCCCGCTCGGGATCGACCTGGTGACCCTGGCCGCCGCGGCCCTGGCCGGCGGGGTCGCGTCGGTCGGCACGCTGGTCGTGCTGCGCGCCCGCTTCGCCGCCGAGCTGTCGGTGGTGCGGAGCCTGCGCGGGGGCGGCGCGCCGCGCGGGCCGAGGCCGGACCGCCCCGCCCCGGCCGTCTCCGCGTCCGACGCCGGTCCGGCGGCGCCCGGGGCCATCACCGCCTCCCCGACGACGCCACCGTGCAGCTGCCCGCCGTCGGTCGCGGGGACGCGCCCCGCCCCGTGGGGAACCCGGCCGACCGTCGCTGAGCCGGCGGCCTACGCCGGAGCAGGACGGCGTCCGGGACCGCGGCACGCGTACGCCGCCGCCGCACCGGCCGCGCCGGCGGAGTGAGGCCGGGCACCCGTCGTCGCGCCGGGTTGTGCCCCGCCCCCCGCCGACGGAAGTCTCGACGGTTCGACCGCGTCCCGGAGATCCCGGGACGCGCAGAGGGAACTGAGGTGCTCATGGAGCGCGTAGGCGTCGTCGGCTGCGGTCAGATGGGATCCGGGATCGCGGAGGTCGCGGCACGGGCCGGGTACGGGGTGCGGGTCGTCGAGACCTCCGCCGCCGCGGTGCAGGCGGGCCGGGCCCGCCTGGAGTCGTCGCTGGCCCGGGCGGAGAAGCGCGGCCGGATCGACTCCGCCGAGGAGGTTCTGGCCCGCCTCGAGGTCGTCGAGGGGCTGGACGCGCTGGCCGACCGGGAGCTCGTCGTCGAGGCGATCGCCGAGGACGAGGCGCTCAAGACCGGTGTCTTCCGGGAGCTGGACCGGCTCGTCACCGACACCGGCGCGGTGCTGGCGTCGAACACGTCGTCCATCCCGATCATGAAGCTGGCGGTGGCGACGAAGCGTCCCGAGCAGGTCGTCGGCATCCACTTCTTCAACCCGGTGCCGGTGCTGTCGCTGGTCGAGCTCGTCCCGAGCCTGATGACCTCCGAGGACACCCTGGCCCGGGCGCGGAGCTTCGTCTCCGACGGTCTGGGCAAGAAGGCGATCGACTGCCAGGACCGCGCCGGCTTCGTCGTCAACGCGCTGCTGGTGCCGTTCCTGCTGTCGGCGATCCGGATGATGGAGTCCGGCTTCGCCACCGCCGAGGACATCGACGAGGGACTGGTCCGCGGCTGTGCGCACCCGCAGGGCCCGCTCGCGCTGTCCGACCTGATCGGCCTGGACACCGTGCAGGCCGTCGCGGAGTCGATGTACGCGGAGTTCAAGGAGCCGCTGTACGCGCCGCCGCCGCTGCTGGCCCGCATGGTCGACGCCGGCCTGCTCGGCAAGAAGACCGGGCGGGGCTTCCACACCTACGCCTGACCGGGCGTCCCGGGGGGCGCGATTGTGCTCCCCGGGACAACGTCAGTGCTCCCGGTGCCAAGACCGGCGCGCGGCGGGCGACCAGTCTCGTGGGTGACGCCATCCCACCACGAGGCGAGGAGCACCCATGACCGCGACGCACGAGGCCCCGGCCACGCCGCTGACCGAGAAGGTGGTCAAGGCCGCCTGTCCCCAGGACTGCCCGGACACCTGCGCGATGCTGGTGACCGTCGACGGCTCGGGGACGGCGACCTCGGTCGTCGGCGACCCGGACCACCCGTACACCAACGGCGGCCTCTGCGTGAAGGTCAACAACTACCTCGACCGCGTGTACGACCCGGGCCGTGTGCTGTTCCCGATGCGCCGGACCGGGCCCAAGGGCAGCGGCCGCTTCGAGCGGATCACCTGGGACGACGCCGTCACCGAGATCGCCACCCGCTTCAGGGCCATCGCCGCCGAGCACGGCCCCGAGGCGATCATGCCGGTCAGCTACCTGGGCACCCAGGGCATCCTGAACGGCCTCAACGTCGGTGACCCCTTCTTCGCGAAGCTGGGCGCCACCGTCGCCGAGCGCACCTACTGCGACTCCGGCTCCTGCACCGCCTACGCCATGACCATCGGCGACACCGCCGGGGTGGACCCGGAGAGCCTCGTGCACTCCACGTTCATCCTGGTGTGGGCCTGCAACATCATGAGCACCAACCTGCACCTCTGGCCCTACATCGCGAAGGCGAGGAAGAACGGCGCCAAGGTCGTGGTCGTCGACCCGGTCCGCACCCGCACCGCGGCCGCCGCCGACCAGCACATCCCGATCCGCCCCGGCACCGACGGCGCACTCGCCCTGGCCATGGCGCACGTGATCATCGCCGAGGGCCTCACCGACGACGACTACATCGCGAACCACACCGTCGGCTACGACGAGTTCGCCGAGCGCGTCTCCCGCTACACCCCCGAGTGGGCCGAGACCGAGACCGGCGTGCCCGCCGAGACCATCCGGGTGCTCGCCCGCGAGTACGCCGGTGCGCAGCCGTCGGTGATCCGGATCGGCGTCGCCGTCGAGCGGCACGCCGGCGGCGGCCAGACCGTGCGCGCCCTGTCCTGTCTGCCCGGCCTCGTCGGCGCCTGGCGCAGGCCCGGCGGCGGAATCCTGCAGCTGCCGCTGTGGGCGTTCCCCGTCAACTGGGGAGCCTTCATGCACCCGGAGATGCTCACCCCCGGCACCCGGGTCATCAACCAGTACCGGCTCGGTGCCGCGCTCGCCGGTGACCTGCCCGCCGGCCCGCCGATCAAGGGCCTGATGGTCTACAACTCGAACCCGGTCGTCACCACGCCCGACCAGGACCGGCTGATCACGGGTCTGGAGAGCGAAGACCTGTTCACCGTCGTGTCGGAGCAGTTCATGACCGACACCGCGGAGTACGCCGACATCGTCCTGCCGGCCACGACGCAGCTCGAGCAGGACGACATCATGTTCTCCTGGGGTCACCTCTTCGTGACCTACAACCACCGGTCCATCGAGCCGCTGGGCGAGGCCGTCCCGAACACCGAGATGTTCCGCAGGCTCGCTGCCGCGATGGGCTTCGACGACCCGGTCTTCCGGCGCACCGACTCCGAGATGATCGCCGAGGCGTTCGACTGGTCCCACCCGCACATGGAGGGGATCACCGTCGAGTCGCTGAAGGAGCAGGGCTGGCAGCGGCTCAACGTGGCCCCGCCGGAGGCCTACGCCCCGCACGCCGAGGGGAACTTCCCGACGCCGTCGGGCAAGGCCGAGTTCGTCTCCGCCGCCGCGGCGGGCGGCAACTTCGTCGTCCCGCTGTTCCGGCAGGGCTCCAACGACCACCAGCCCGGCCAGCCGGTCGACCCGCTGCCGCACTACATCCCGCCGCGCGAGTCCGCCGCCGCGGACCCCGAGCTCGCCGCCCGCTACCCGCTCAACCTGCTCACGCCCAAGTCGCACGCGTTCCTGAACTCGAGCTTCGGCAGCCACGAGTTCCACCGCCGCGTCGCGAACGAGCACACCCTGATCATCCACCCGGACGACGCCGCCGCCCGCGGCATCGCCGAGGGGGCGCCGGTGCGGGTGTTCAACGACCGGGGCGAGTTCACCGTCGTCGCGTCCCTGCAGGACACCGTGTCCCGCGGGGTCGTGGTGAGCCCGATGGGCGGCTGGCGCAAGAACTCCAAGGCCGGCACCACCCTGGCCGCGGTCAACCCGACCGTGTTCGGCGACCTGGGCAACGCGCCCACGTTCTCCGACACGCTCGTCGAGGTCGAGACCGCCTGAGCCGCACGGCCCGGCCGGATTGCCCTTCTCGGCCCGGCCGGGCCGTGCCCCACCCCGACCGTCCACATCGGAGGAAAGACTCGTAGCCTACGTCGTCACCGAGGCCTGCATCGACATCCAGGACCGCTCCTGCATGGAGGAGTGTCCGGTCGACTGCATCTACCCCGGCGAGCGGATGATGTACATCCACCCCGACGAGTGCGTCGACTGCGGCAAGTGCATGCCCGCGTGCCCCAGTGAGGCCATCCACTGGGAGCACAGGATGCCCCCGGAGCACCAGGACGTCGTCGAGGCCAACGCGCTGTTCGTGCGCGAGCAGGGCTTCTCCGGCGGCGGCGAGGACGCCGATCCCGCCGACGGCGACCACCCGATCGTCGCGCAGCGGAGGCCACGATGAGCGGCGAGCTCACCGCCGACCTGGTCGTCGTCGGCGCCGGGCCGACCGGGCTCTACGCCACGTACTACGCGGGCTTCCGCGGGCTGTCCGTGGTCGTCGTCGACGCGCTCGACCAGCTGGGCGGGCAGATGTCGGTGCTCTACCCGGAGAAGCCGGTGTTCGACGTCGCGGGCTTCCCCCGGGTCCGGGCGCAGGACCTGGTCGACTCCCTGGTCGAGCAGGCAGCCCTGGCCGAGCCGACCTACCTGCTCGGGCACGACGCCGTGGAGCTGGAGCAGTTCGACGACGGCGTCGCCGTCACCACCGACCGCGGCGTGCGGGTCCGGGCGGGTGCGCTGCTGGTCACCGGCGGCATGGGCCGGTTCACCCCGCGCCCGCTGCCCGCGGGCGGCGAGTTCGTCGGGCGCGGGCTGCGCTACGCGGTGCCGCGCCCGGCCGATCTGACGGGCACGGACGTGCTGATCGTCGGCGGCGGGGACTCCGCGGTGGACTGGGCGCTGTGCCTGGAGCCGCTGGCCGCCTCGGTGACCCTGGTGCACCGCCGGGACGCCTTCCGCGCGCACGAGCGCAGCGTGACCGAGCTGCGCGCCTCGTCGGTGCGGATCCTGACCCCCTACGAGGTGCACGACGTCCGCGGCGACGGCCGCGTCTCCGAGGTCGACGTGTCCGGCCCGGACGGCGTCGAGACCCTGCGGGTCGACGAGATCGTCGCCGCGCTGGGGTTCAAGGCCGACCTCGCGGCGCTGTCGAGCTGGGGGATCGGGATGAGCCGCCGGCACATCGCCGTCGACCGGTCGATGCGCACGACGCTGCCCCGGGTGTTCGCGGCCGGGGACATCACCGACTTCGAGGGCAAGGTCCGGCTGATCTCGGTCGGTTTCGGCGAGGCCGCGCTGGCGGTCAACAACCTCGTTCCGCTGGTGCGGCCCGACCTCCCGGTGGTGCCCGGACACTCGAGCGACGCGGCATGACCGGCGCGGCGCCCGATCGGTCCGGGGTGGGGCGGGCCCCCGGCAGCACCGGCGCGGCGATGATCGGACACCCCCGCACGTGCGGGCGCACCACCACGGTGCACCAGGCCCGGGAGGTGTTCCGCGACGACCACGTGCACGCGCTGCTCGTCGTCGACCGGGGTGTGCTGCTGGCTGTGGTGGAGCGCGGCGACCTCGCCGGCCGTCCCGCCGCGGCGCCGGTCCGCTGGCTCGGCACGCTGGCCGGGCACACCGTCGCCCCCACCGCGCCGGCGACCGCGACGCGCGACCGGATGCGGGCCGAGGGGCGCAGGCGGCTCGCCGTCGTCGACGGGCACGGCCGGTTGCTCGGTCTGCTCTGCCTCAAGCGGTCCGGGGCCGGCTTCTGTACGGTCGAGGGGGTGCGGGCCCGGGCGGCCGAGCGGGCCGCGCGACGATCTCCTCACATCGGAGCAACACGTCCGTGACGTCCACGTGCGATGCTCGGGTATGGCATTGGTCACGATCGACACCACCACCGTGGCCGAGACCGACCGGCTGGACTTCTGGCGCGCGACGGTGTGCGACCAGTTCGTCGCGCTGGACGTGACACCGTCCACCACCGGGTTGGTCTCCGGACGGGTCACCGCCTCGTCGGTGTCCGGCACGTATCTGCGGCGGATTTCCTCGTTTCCACACCGCTTCGACAGGACGGTAGGCCAGGTTCGCGCCGCAGACGAGGACTATCTGCAGATCGCGCTGGCCCGCCGTGGCCGCACACTCGTCGCACAGGACGGGCGGGAGGCGGTGATCGGCCCCGGCGAGTTCGTGATCTACGACAGCAGCAGGCCGTTCACCTTCGTCACCACCGACAGCTTCGAGTACCAGGTCTGCCTGCATCCCAAGAGCGCGCTGCCGCTGTCCCGGGCGGAGATGGCCGAGGCCACCGCGGTCGCCCTCGACGGCCGTCGCGGCGTCGGCGCGATGCTGCCGCCGCTGCTGTCCTCGCTGGACCGGGCGATCGGCGACGACGTCCCCGTGGCCGCGCAGGAGGCCGTCGCACGGACCATCGGGGACGTGTTCGTCGCGCTGGTCCGCAGCACCGTGCCCGCGTCCGCGCCGGAGAACCTGCACGTCGCGCGGGCCCGCGGGCACATCCGCGAGCACATCGCCGACCGTGACCTCGACCCCGCGGGTGTCGCCGCCGCCTGCGCGATCTCGGTGAGCTACCTGCACAAGCTGTTCGCCGAGGAGGGCACCACGGTGGCCGGGGCCATCCGCGAGGAACGCCTGCAGGGCGCGTGGACCGACCTGCGCCGGCCGGAGTCCGCCCACGTCGGGGTAGGCGCGATCGGCGCGCGATGGGGCATGCCGGACCCGGCGGCGTTCAGCCGGGCCTTCCGGAACCGGTTCGGGCGGTCCCCCAAGGCGCACCGCGAGTCCTGATGGCCGGCCGGGCGGGGAGGGTCCGCCCGGCCGCTCCGTTCAGATCCGCTGTTCGCCGAGGAACCCGGTGACCAGCTTCGTCAGGTCCTCGGGCCGCTCCAGGTGCATGCAGTGGCTGGACCCCGGCCCGGTGACCAGCTCGAACCGGGCGCCCGGGATGCGCTCGGCCACCGCGCGGGACTGCCAGTGCGGGGTCAGCAGGTCCTGCTCGCCGACCACGACCAGCGTCGGTGCCGTGATCGCGTCCAGCCGGTCGAGGGTGTCGTGCACGAGGTCGGCGTCCCACTGCTCGACGGTCACCTGCATCTGCGCCTCGTCCTGCGGGAACGCCGGCAGCAGCGCCTCCAGCAGGGCGCCCACGTTCGGGTCGTCGAGGGCCTGTGGGGAGAACGCGAGCCCCGACGCGGCCAGTGCGGACTCCATGTCACGGTGCACGTAGGGCAGGCGCAGCGCGGTGAGCACTGCGCGCTGGAAGCCGTCGGTGCGGCCCCAGGTGCCGTAGAGGACCTGCGAGGCGACCTGCTCGGGGCGGGCCAGCGCCATCTCCTGTGCGACGGCCGAGCCCAGCGACCAGCCGAGCAGGTGCGCGCGCGGGATCTCCAGGGCGTCGAGCAGCGCGGACGTGTCGGCGGCCATCGAGCCGACCGTGATCGGCCCGGAGCCGCGGTCGCTGCCGCCCAGCCCCCGGTTGTCGACGGTGATGACCCGATGGGTCTGGGCCAGCCGGTGCGCGAGCTCGCCCCACAGCGGGATCGCGCCGGACGTACCCATGATCATGAGCAGGGGGTCGCCGTCGCCTGCGGTCTCGTAGTTCAGCTCGACGCCGGTGGACACGGGGATGCGGGGCACGGTGGTTCTCCTCGGGGTGTGCGGTCGGTCGGGGTCAGCGGTACTGCAGGCCGTCGTCGAGGTCGGCCTTCGGCAGCTCGACCCGGTCGACGTCGTGCTCGTGCATGTGGGTCCAGGGCTCGCGGTCGCCCTGCCCGAACATGCGGTGCTGGGAGCGTCCGATGTAGCCGGGGTTGAAGTTGTCCTCCGAGACCCACGGCAGCCGTGGCATGTCGGCGTCCTGGGCCCGCAGCGTGGGCACGACGACCCGGTCCCCCCGCTCGTCCATGCGCGCCAGGATGCGGCCGATCAGGTCGTTGACCAGGTCGATCCGCAGCGTCCAGCTGTGCCGGAAGTACCCGAAGGCGTAGGCCATGTTCGGGATGTCGCTGATCATCAGACCGCGCCAGGTGACGTGCCGGGTGAAGTCGACCGGCTCGCCGTCGACGGTGAAGGGGATGTCGCCGAACACCGCCAGGTCGAAGCCCGTCGCGGTGACGACGACGTCGGCCTCGATCACCTCGCCGGAGGAGACCTGCACGCCCTTCTCGGTGAACTCGGAGATGGTGTCGGTGAGGACCGAGGCCTTCCCCTCGCGCATCGCGGCGAAGAAGTCGCCGTCGGGCACGAACGCGATGCGCTGCTGCCACGGCCGGTAGCGGGGGACGAAGTGCTTCTCGACGTCGGTGCCCTCGGGCAGCAGCGGCCGGATGGACTCGACCAGGAACTCGTGCAGCGCGTCCGGGTCGTCGCGGCCGGTGGTCGCCAGCCAGTCGAGCTGCTGGACGTAGGTGCGGCGCAGGATCTCGTGGGTCCACTCGCCGGGCAGGTCGAGCGGCTCCAGCATCGTCGCGAGCTCGTGCACGGTCGGCGCCGGGAACCAGTACGACGGCGAGCGCTGCAGCATCGTCACGTGCTCGGCGGTCGCGGCCGTCGCCGGGACGACCGTCGCCGCGGTCGCGCCGGATCCGATGACCAGCACCTTCTTCCCCGTGACGTCGAGGTCCGACGGCCAGGACTGCGGGTGCACGACCGTCCCGGCGAAGCGCTCGGTGCCCGGCCACTCCGGGGTGTAGGGCTCGTCGTGGTTGTAGTAGCCCTGGCACATCCACAGGAACGACGCGGTCATCCGCAGGGTCTCGCCGGTCTCGGTGCGCGTGACGTCCGCGGTCCAGAGGTTCTCCTCCGAGGACCAGCTCAGCGCGGCGACGCGGTGGTGGTAGCGGATGTGCCCGGCGAGGTCGTCCTCGTCGATGACCTCGCGGAGGTAGGACAGGATCTCCCCGCCCGCTGCGATCGACGGTCCCTTCCACGGCTTGTGCCGGTAGCCGTAGGTGAACAGGTCGCTGTCCGAGCGGGCACCGGGGAAGCGGTGCGTCCACCAGGTCCCACCGGGGGCGTCCTGGGCCTCCAGCAGCACGAAGCTCCGCTCCGGGAACTCCTCCCGCAGCCGGTGCGCGGCGCCGATGCCGGACACCCCGGCCCCGACGATCAGGACGTCGACGTGCTCGGTGGTCGTGGCGGCCATGGGTCCTCCGGGTGTGGGTGTGACGACGGTCTCCCGACGCTAGGACGATCGGTCGGTTCCTCGGGTGTCCGAACTTCGGACACCGGCGGGTGTTGACCGGTGACGCATCATGTGAGGACGAGCACAGAGAGGTGCGTCGATGGGGGATCTGCTCGCACGCCGCCGCGAGCTCGTGTCCGCGCGGGCCGAGCTGCTCGACCGGCCCGACGTCGCGTTGCCCGGCGTGCCCGGCCACGTCGTCGCGTCGTGGCGGCGCAGCATCGCGGGCGGGGTGGACCCGGCGATGATCGTGAACCGGTTCCACCCCGACCTCGACACCGGTTCCCGGCTGGTCCGCTGCGCGCGCCCGGTGATGGAGCAGCTGGTCGAGCAGGTCGCCGGGATCGGGGTGTGCGTCGCGCTCACCGACCACCGGGCCCGGCTGCTGGTGCGGCTGGACACCGACGCGGTGATCGCCCGGTCCGCGGACGTCAACGCGTTCGCCGCCGGGTTCGGCTACGCCGAGGGCGCGGTGGGCACCAACGGGGTCGGGACCGTGCTGGAGTCCGGCCGGCCGGTGCACATCGTCGGCGCCGAGCACTTCGTCGAGCAGCTCCACGACTACGCCTGTGCCGGCGCCCCGGTGCGCGACCCGGCGACCGGGCGGATCGAGGCGGTACTCGACCTGTCCTGCCGCGCCGAGCACTCCTCGCCGCTGCTGCTGTCGCTGGTGCGCTCCGCGGCCGCGCGCATCTCCGACGCCCTGCTCCACGACCGCGACCCCGCCCAGCAGGCCCTGTTCGACGCCTACGCCCGCACCGAGTCCCGCACCCGGCGGGCGGTGCTCGCCGTCGGGCGCCGCACGGTGCTGGCGAACACCGCGATGCAGACCCTGCTGGACGCGGGCGACCACGCCGCGCTCACCGACCACGCCCGGTTCCTGCTGCTCCGCGGCCCCGGCGTCGACGACCGGGTGGACCTGCCGTCGGGGACGCGGGCGCGGCTGCGCGGCGCGGTCGTCCCGGTCGGCGGGTCGGTCGCCGGCCTGGTGGCGGTGGTGACGCTGCTGCGCGAGCCCGACGGCGGCGGCCCCGCCGGACCGGTCGCGGCGACCCCGCGGTCCGACGCCGGCGGGGTGAGCCCGGCCTGGCGGGCGGCGCGGGCCGCCGTCGCCCGGGCGCTGGGGGCGGGGGAACCGCTGCTGGTCACCGGCGAGCCCGGCTCCGGCCGGGCGCGGCTGGTCACGGACTCCTGGCCCGGCCCGGTCGTCGAGGTCGGCCCGGACGACGACGGCGCCGATCTCGAGGACCGCGTCCGGCGGGCCGGGCGGCGGGCGCTGGTGCTGCTGCGCGACCTCGACCGGCGCGACGCCGGGATGCCGCCCGCCGTCGCGCGCGGGGGTCTGCCGACGGCCGGCACCCGCGCGGACACCGCCGTCCCCGACCCCGTCCGCGACGCCGTGCTGGCCCGGTTCCGGGTGTCGGTGCCGGTCCCGCCGCTGCGCGGCCGCCCCGGCGACCTCCCCGGTCTGGTCGCCGCGCTGCTCGCCGAGCTCGCCCCCGGTCGCGACGTGCGGCTGTCCGCCGGGGCGCTGCGGACGGTGAGCAGGCATCCGTGGCCGGGGAACGTGACCGAGCTGCGCGACGCGCTGACCGCGGCCCTGGGCCGGCGGCCGGTGGGCGTGGTCGAGGCGACCGACCTGCCCGAGTCCTGCCAGAGCGCGCCGTCCGGGACGTTGCGGGCGGTGGACCGCGCCGAGCGGGATGCGATCGTCGCCGCGCTGCGCGACACCGACGGGAACCGGGCCGCCGCGGCCGCGGCGCTGGGGGTGGCCCGGTCGACGCTCTACCGGAAGATCGCGCAGTACCGGATCACGGACTGAGCGGGCCGCATCACCCCGTCAGGAACGCGGTCAGCTCCCGCGCCACCTCCTCGGGGCGCTCCTCGGGCAGGTAGTGGTCGGCGTCCAGGGCCGTCCCGTGCACGTCCGTGGCGTAGCCGGCCCACACCGCGGGGACGTCGTAGGACCGCCCGACGAAGGAGTGCGTGCCCCACAGCGCCAGCAGCGGCGCGGTCACCCGTCGGCCGGCGTCCACGCCGTCGTGGACGCGGTCGATCCCGGCCGCGGCGCGGTAGTCGGCGCACGACGCGGCGATCGCGGCCGGGTCGGCGAAGCAGCGGACGTACTCGGCGACGGCGCGGTCGTCGAACGGGGTGCCGCCGTGGTGGCGCGACCGCATCCGGGCGGTGATCCAGAACTCCGGGTCGCCCCCGATGAGCCGCTCCGGGATCCCGGCCGGGGCGGTGAGGAAGAACCAGTGCCAGTAGCCCAGCCCGAAGCCGGCGTCGGCGGTGTCGAACGCGTGCCGGGTCGGGACGATGTCGAGCACCGCCAGCGCCGACACCGCGTCCGGTGCGTCGAGGGCCAGCCGGTGCGCGACCCGGCCGCCGCGGTCGTGCCCGGCGACGGCGAACCGGTCGAACCCCACCTCCCGCATGACGGCGAGCTGGTCGGCGGCCATGGCACGCTTGGCGTAGGCGGCGTCGTCCGGACCCGGGGGCGGCTTGGCGCTGTCGCCGTAGCCGCGCAGGTCGGTCGCGACGACGGTGAACCGGTCGGCGAGCAACGGCGCGACCCGGTGCCAGATCGCGTGGGTCTGCGGGTAGCCGTGCAGGAGCAGCAGCGGCGGCCCGGATCCGCCGGTCACGGTGTGCACCGCCGTCCCCGCCGCGTCGACCGTGCGGGCGGTGAACGGGGCGGGCAGCAGGGTCCGCGGGCTCATCGTGCCGGACCCCCGTGGGCTGGGGTAGGACGGGCGGCATGCCGCTGCCGAGCCCCGTGCCGACCGACCCCGTACCGACCGACCCCGAGCCGACCGACCCCGTGCGACCCGGCGCCGCGCTGCCGGACACCGTCCTGCTCTGGGACGCCGACGAGGTCGCCGACCCGCCCCCGGAGCCCTGCTGCCTGGCGGGGACCGCGCCGGGCGACCGGGCCGCGGTCTACCGCACCGGGCCGGGCGGCGGCGTGACGGCGCTGTTCGCGTCCACTGGTCCCGCCGAGCCGCACCCCGGGGGACGGCACGCGGCGGGCGTCGTCGTGCCGGTCGGACGGCCGGTGCCGCGGGCCGAGCTGCTGGCCGACCCGGTGCTCGCGCCGGTGTTCCGGCACCTGCGCGGCCGTCGCAGGCTGCCGCCCGACGCGGCCCGTCGCCTGGTCGCGCTCCTCGCGGGCTGAGCCGCGACGCCCTGCCGCCGGGGCGCGCCGGCCGGGTCGGGACGGGCTCATCCCCGCACGACCTCGGCGATCGCCGCGCCCAGCTCGGCGGTCGTCGCGGTGCCGCCCAGGTCCGGGGTGACGGTCGCGCCGCCCCGCCCGACGACGTCCTCGACCGCGGCCAGCACGGCCGCCGCGGCCTCGTGCTCGCCGAGGTGCTCCAGCATCATCGACCCGCACCAGATCTGGCCGACCGGGTTCGCGACGCCCTTCCCGGCGATGTCCGGTGCGGACCCGTGCACCGGCTCGAACAGGCTCGGGAACTCCCGCTCCGGGTTGATGTTCGCGCTCGGCGCGATGCCGATCGTCCCGGTGCAGGCCGGCCCGAGGTCGGACAGGATGTCGCCGAACAGGTTGCTGGCGACCACGACGTCGAAGCGCTCCGGGCTCATCACGAACCGCGCCGCCAGGATGTCGATGTGGGAGGAGTCGACGTCGACGTCGGGGTACTGCGCCGCCATCGCCGCGACCCGCTCGTCCCAGTACGGCATGGTGATCGCGATGCCGTTGGACTTCGTCGCCGAGGTCAGGTGCCGGTTCGGGTGCCGCCGCGCGAGCTCGAAGGCGTAGCGCAGGATCCGGTCGACGCCGGTGCGCGTCATGACGGTCTCCTGGATCACGATCTCGCGGTCGGTGCCGGAGAACATCCGCCCGCCCACCGACGAGTACTCGCCCTCGGTGTTCTCCCGGACGATCAGCATGTCGATGTCGCCGGGAGAGCGGCCGGCGAGCGGGGCGGCGACGCCGGGCAGCAGCCGGGCCGGGCGCAGGTTGACGTACTGGTCGAAGCGGCGGCGGAACTGCAGCAGGCTGCCCCACAGCGACACGTGGTCGGGCAGCACCTCCGGCCACCCCACGGCGCCGAAGAACAACGCGTCGAAGCCGCGCAGCTGCTCGAACCAGTCCCCGGGCAGCATCGTGCCGTGCTCGAGCCAGTGGTCGGCGCTCGCGAAGCCGAACTCGGTGAACTCCAGCCCGATCCCGAACCGCTCCGCGGCCGCGGTCAGCACGCGGACGCCCTCCGGGACGACCTCCTTGCCGATCCCGTCGCCCGGGATGACGGCGATGCGGTGCGCGGTCATGTCGTGTCCTCCTCGACTCGGTTGCTTCTATCCTGATCGGCGAACCGGACGCGGTGAACCGTCGTCCGGACCGGACAGTCTTTCCGTAGGGGAAAGGAGTGGGTGTGGAGCTGCCCGAGTTCGACGACCTGCGCTTCTTCGCCGGGGTCGCCGCCGCGGGCACGCTGACCGAGGTGGCGCGCCAGTGGGGTGTGTCGGTGTCGGCGGTCAGCAAGCGCCTCGCCCGCCTGGAACGACGTCTGGGCGTCCGCCTGGTCAACCGGTCCACCCGACGTCTCACCCTGACCGACGAGGGCCGCCGCTACGCCGAGGGCGCCCGCGACGTGCTGGGCCGGATCGACGACCTGGAGGACGAGATCGGCCGGCGTCGCTCGGGGCTGCACGGGCGGATCGCGGTGCACTCGTCGATGGGGTTCGGCCGGGCGCACGTCGCGCCGCTGCTCGGCACGTTCGAGGCGGCCAACCCGGATCTGCGCATCGACCTGGAACTGTCACACCTGCCGGTCGCCGTCGGCGGGTCCGGCTACGACTTCGCGGTGCGCGTCGGACCGCTGCCCGACTCGCGGCTGCACGCCCGGGTTCTGCACCGCAACCGGCGCGTGGTGTGCGCGGCGCCGTCGTACCTGGGCCGCCGCGGCGCCCCGCGCACCCCCGCCGACCTGGCAGGACACGACTGCATCGTGATCCGGGAGAACGACACCGCCTACGCCCACTGGCGTTTCGGGACCGACGCCGACGCCGCCGGGGTCCGCGTGACGGGCGCGATGACCTGCAACGACGGCGAGGTCGCGACGGCGTGGTGCCGGGCCGGCCGCGGGCTGGTGATGCGCTCGCTGTGGCAGGTCGCGCCGCTGCTCGCGTCGGGGGAGCTGGTGCAGGTGCTGGCGGACATCCCGACGCCGTCGGCGGACCTGCTGGCGGTGCACGGGGCGGACCCGCCACGGCGGGTCCGCGCGGTGCTCGACCACCTCGTCGACGGGCTGGCGGAGCGGCTGCCGGTCAGGCCGGCTCCCGTTCCCGCCGCCGCGTCCACGGCCACGTGATCGCCGCCCACCCCACCGCGACCAGCACGAGCTCGACGACCAGGTAGACCGGCCACGGGCCCAGCAGGTCCAGGGCGGAGGCGTTGGTCGGCTTGTGGGCGAGGAAGCCGTAGTTGGTGCCCGCGGCCAGGTTGAACGGCAGCACCACCGCCGCCCAGGCGATCGTGGCCGCCAGCGTCACGGCCATCCCGCGCCAGGTCGGCCGCACCCCGGCGCCCCAGGTCAGGTACACCGCGGCCCACGTCACCAGCAGGTGCAGCGCCCAGAAGTGCAGGAACGCGACGTGCGGGAAGTCGGGGGAGTCGGTGGCCGGGGTGAGCAGCGCCTGCGGGGTCAGCGTGAGACCCCAGTAGTACAGCGGTGCGCACGCCCACCAGCGCCGTGTCCACAGGGCGACCGCGGCGGTGATCCACGACAGGTCCGACAGCTGCAGCGGCAGCGAGATGTGCACGTCGAAGGTCTGCGGGGTCAGCAGCCGCAGCTGCAGCGGCACCAGCAGCACGACGACCACGACGGCGAACGCCCGCGAGACGCCCGGCTCGGCGGGGGTGCCGCGCAGCCGTCGTCCCAGGGCCACCAGCGCGACGGCGCCGAGGACCCCGACGGTCAGCGCGGCCCAGTGGGTCGCGCCGTAGGGCACGAAGACGCCGGTGTCTCCCATCGCCCGATCATGACGGACCGGGCAGCGCCGCGAGCAACCGCCACAGCGGGCGCTGCACCGCGTCGGGGATCCCGGCGAGGGAGAAGTCCAGGTCGTGGGCGACGTTGAGTCGCGCGAGGCGGCGCAGCGGCGGCAGTCGCCCGGCCGTCGCCAGGATCCGGAACTGCTCCTCCAGGGGCCCGGCGGGGGTCTCGACGGTGCGCACGCGCACCGGGCCGTCGCCCCCGTTGCCGAACGAGTGTGTGACGCCTGGCGGCACCACGATCCCGTCGCCGGGGTGCAGCAGGCTCGTCCAGCCCCCGGCCCGTACCCGCAGGACGCCCTCGAGCACGGTGAACGACTCGGTGGCGCCCCGGTGCCGGTGCGGCGGGGGACCGGCCACCCCGGGCGGTACGACGGCCTCGAACTCGAAGGCCGGGGCGCCGCTGTGCAGCACGTCGATCGTCTCGCCGGACGGCATCTCGATGCGGCTCACGGCGGCCTCCCGGCTCAGGCGCCGGCGGTCCCGGCGGCCTCGGCGTCGTCGTCGGTGTCGTTCTTCTTCTTCCGCTTCGGCACCAGGTGCGCCACGGCGACGATCACCGCGCCGACCACGACCCCGAGGATCGCCGAGCCGACGGTGTTGGTGAGCCAGCCCAGGAACCCGCCCAGCGCACCGGTCGCGTCGGCGACGGCCACCTCCAGATGGTGCACCAGGTCGTAGATCGGGGAGAAGCCCAGCTCATCCATCCCGACGAGCAGGATGTGCCCGCCGACCCACAGCATCGCCGCGACGCCGACGACCGACAGCGTCGTCAGCACGATCGGCATGGCCTTCACCAGCCCGCGCCCGAACGACGCGACGGGGCCGGAGCCGCGCTTCGCCAGGGCCAGGCCGGCGTCGTCCATCTTCACGATGAGCGCGACCGCGCCGTAGACGAGCGCGGTGATCGCGACGGCGACGACGGCCAGGATGATCGCCCGGGACACGATGCCCTCGGCCGCCACCTCGTTCAGCGCGATGACCATGATCTCGGCCGAGAGGATGAAGTCGGTGCGCACGGCGCCGGAGACGACGGTCCGCTCGTGTTCGGCCGGGTCGGTGGCGGCCTTCTCGTCGCGCTCCTCGGGATGCTCGGAGTGCCCGGAGAAGTACTCCCAGAGCTTCTCCGCGCCCTCGTAGGCCAGGTAGCAGCCGCCGACCATCAGGATCGGTGTCAGCAGCCACGGCGCGAACTGGGAGAGGATCAGCGCGACCGGCAGGATGAACACGATCTTGTTGATCAGCGAGCCCCTGGCGATCCGCCAGATGATCGACAGTTCGCGTTCGGGCTTGAGCCCCTGCACGTAGCGGGGGGTGACCGCGGCGTCGTCGACGACCACACCCGCGGCCTTGGCCCCCGCGCGCCCGGCCGCGCCGGCGACGTCGTCGAGGGAGGCCGTCGTCAGGCGCACCAGCGCCGCGACGTCGTCGAGCAGGGCGAACAGTCCGCTCACCGGGTCACCGTCCGTTGCATGGCCGAATCCGTGCGCACGCGCGGAGCCTACGGGGAGAGCGGGACGAACGGGACCGAACCCGCCCGATCGCGGGGCTTGACCATGCCGCGACGGCACGGTGTCGACTGGGCCCATGGCAGAGGACACGACCACCGCCGCGCCGACCGCGACGACCGCAGGCCCGGACACCGTGGACCCGTCGGACCCGGTCGCCGGCTTCTCCGCGCTGCGCGAGGTGGCCGCGGCCGTCGAGATCCCGCTGGAGGTGCCCGGGCGGCCGACCCAACAGGGGCTGATGGTGACCCGGCACGCCGAGGTCCGCGCGATGCTCACCGACGACCGCTTCCGGCACGACGCCGCCGCGGTGCCGGAGGCGGCGAACTTCCTGCGCAACGCCCAGACCGGCCTGATCGGGCTGCCCGAGGACCTCGACCTGCTCCGCCGTCCGATGCTGGGCCGCGACGGCGAGGACCACGCGCGGCTGCGCCGGCTGGTGTCGCGGGCGTTCACGGTGCGCCGGGTGAACGGGCTGCGCCCCCGCGTCGGGGCGATCGTCGACGGCCTGCTCGACGACGTCGCCGCGGCCGGTGCCGACGGCACCCCGGTCGACCTGGTGGAGGCGCTGGCCTACCCGGTGCCGATCGCGGTCATCTGCGAGCTCGTCGGCGTGCCGGAGGGCGACCGGGACCGCTGGCGGGAGTTCGCCCGGCTGCTGATCCAGCCCGACCCCGCGCGGATGCCCGACGTCGCCCGGGGGATGGTCGCCCACGTCCGGGACCTGATCGAGGCCCGTCGCCGGGAGCCTGCCGGCGACCTGCTGTCCGGGCTGGTCGCGGCGCACGACGAGGACGGCGACCGGCTCTCGGAGCAGGAGCTCGTCGACATGACGGTGAACCTGACCGTCGCCGGGTTCGAGACGACCGCGCACGTGCTGGCCAAGGGCACCCTCGCACTGCTCAGCCGCCCGGGCGAGCTCGCCGCGCTGCGGGCGGACCCGCAGCTGTGGCCGACGGCGGTGCACGAGCTGGTCCGCACCTGCGGCCCGATCCCGGCCGGGGCCCCGCGCTACGCGGCCGAGGACACCGAGATCGCCGGGACACCGGTGCCCGCCGGGACCGCGGTGCTGCCCGGCCTGCTGCCGGCGAACTTCGACCCACGCGTCGTCGACCGGCCCGACGAGCTGGACGTGCGCCGCGACCCCGGACGCGGCGAGGGGCACCTCGGGTTCGGGCACGGCGCGCACTACTGCCTCGGCGCCGCGCTGGCCCGCCAGGAGGTCGAGGTCGTGCTGTCGGCGCTGGTCACACGCTTCCCGGGGCTCCGGCTCGCCGAACCGGCGGACGGCCCGTCGCGGCTGGGGTTCGAGCGGCTGCCCGCCCTGCCCGTCCACGTCGACCGCCCGCCGGAAGGCTGACGCTCAGCGCGCCGCGCGGGTCTCGTAGAGCCGGCGCGACCACAGCAGGCTCCCGACGGTGATCACCGTGCACCAGCCGACGGCGAGCGCGGCGTCGGCGCCGAGCCCGGCCCCGCTGCCGGGCCCGGCACCGAGCAGACCGCGCAGGGTGTCGATGACCGGGGTGAACGGCTGGTACTCCGCGAACCACCGCAGCCCGGCCGGCATCGAGTCCACCGGCACGAACCCGCTGCCCAGGAACGGCAGCAGCATCAGGAACATCGGGGTGTTGCCGGCCGTCTCCACACTGGCGGCGGCGAGCCCGAGGGCCACGGTCAGCCAGGTCAGGGCGACCGTGAGCAGGATCAACATCCCGGCGACGCCCAGCCAGGCGAGCGGCCCGGCACCGCTGCGGAAACCGAGCGCCAGCGCCACCCCGAGCACGACGACCAGACCGACCGCGGTCTGCACGAACGCGCCGACGACGTGCCCGGTGAGGACGCTGGACCGGGCGATCGCCATCGTCCGGAAGCGGGCGACGACGCCCTCGGTCATGTCGGTGGCGACCCCGATGGCGGTGCCCATCGCGACGCTCGCGACGGTCAGCAGCAGCACCGCGGGGGTGACGAAGGCCAGGTAGTCGCTGCGGTCACCGCCCAGCCCGGCGCCCATCGTGCCGCCCAGGACGACCACGAACAGCAGCAGGAACACCAGCGGCTGGGCGATCAGCATGATCGTCAGCGACGGGTAGCGGCGCAGGTGCCGGATGCGGCGGCGCAGCATCGTCACCGAGTCGGTGAGCAGGCGGGGACGGTCGAGGGCGGTGGTGTCCATGACGGCGGCGCTCATGACGCGGCCACCTCCGGGGTGATCGGGTGGCCGGTGAGGGCCAGGAAGACGTCGTCGAGGTCGGGGGTGTGGGTGGTCAGCTCCTCGGGTTCCACCCCGGTCCCGGCGAGGCGGTCCAGCAGGTCCCGCAGGTCGCGGGCCCCGGCGGCGGGCAGCTGCAGCGTCACCGCGGCGGTGTCGGCGACGGCGGCGGGCAGCACGGTGCGGGCGGCGGCGAGGGCGTCGTCGTCGGCGAAGCGCAGGCGCACGTGCCCGCCGGGGACCCGAGCCTTGAGCTGCGCCGGGGTGCCGCGGGCGACGAGCCGGCCCCCGTCCAGGACGGCCACCTCGTCGGCGAGCTGGTCGGCCTCCTCCAGGTACTGGGTGGTCAGCAGCACGGTCACGCCGCGGCCGACGAGGTCGCGCACGGCGTCCCACAGGCCGCGGCGGCTGCGCGGGTCCAGCCCGGTGGTCGGCTCGTCGAGGAACAGCACCTGCGGGTCGGAGACCAGCGTCATGGCCAGGTCCAGCCTCCGGCGCATCCCGCCGGAGTAGGTCCCGGCCCGGCGGTCCGCGGCGTCGGCGAGGTCGAACCGGTCGAGCAGCTCGCGTACCCGTTCCCGGCGCCGCCCGCGGGGCAGGTGGTGCAGGTCGGCCATGAGCCGCAGGTTCTCCGCCCCGGTCAGCAGGCCGTCGACGGCGGAGAACTGGCCGGTCACCCCGATCGCGGCGCGGACGCCGTCGGGGTCGGTCGCCGGGTCCCTCCCGGCGATGCGGATCCGGCCGGAGTCCGGCGCGAGCAGCGTCGACAGGATCCGGACCAGGGTGGTCTTGCCGGCGCCGTTCGGGCCGAGCAGGGCGAGCACGGTCCCGGCGGGGACGTCGAGGTCGATGCCGCGGAGCACGGCGTGGTCGCCGTAGGACTTGTGCAGGGCGGCGACGGCGACGGCGGGCGGGGGTGTGGGCACGGTGGTTCCTCTCGTGGTGGTGACGGTGGACGGCGGTGCTCAGGCGCGGCGGACGACGATGTCGCCCTCGCGGGACCGGGCGTGCACGGCGACGGTGTCGACGGCGTCGCCGTCCGGGGCCTCGCGCGGTGCGAGGTCGTTGCCGACCCGGCCGGTGGTGTCGAGGTCGAGCCAGGCGGCGCTGCCCTGCGCGACGCCGATCTCCAGCCGGCCGTGCGTGCTGGTCAGCGACACCTCGCCGCGGTGGACGCGGCCGAGCCGGACGTCGCCGTAGGCGGTGCGCACGCGGGCGCCCGCGCCGAGCTCGTCGACGTCGATGGGGCCGTGCGTGCCGGTCAGCTCGGCGTCGCCGGTCAGCTCGTCGGCGCGGATGCCGCCGTGCTTGCTGCTGAGCGTCGCGGTTCCGCCGACGCGGTGGATCTGCATGCCGCCGTGGTCGGAGCGGACCGTGGCGTCCCCGGTGACGGTTCCGCCGATCCGGACGTGACCGAAGCCGGTGCTCAGGTCGGCGGAGGCGGCGTCGTCGACGCGGACGTCGCCGAAGCGGGTGCGGGCCTCGCAGGCCCCGAGCGGGCCCTCGACGACGATCCCGCCGTAGGTGGTGGCGGCGGTCAGCGCCGACCCGGCGGGCAGGGCGATCCCGACCTCGATCGAGCGGCCGGGGGTGCGCGGGGTGAGCTTCTGCAGCAGCCCGAGCTGCGGGCCGGTGACGCGCAGCTCCCGCCCGGTCAGCTCGACCCGGACCCGGTCGGCGTGGGCGCGGTCGGCGTCGGCGCTGCGGACCTCGACGACGGTGTCGGTGCGGTCCGACGCGGTCACCCGCAGCTCGCCGATGGCGAGGTCCACGATCGCGGTGACGGGCTCGGGGGTGTCGTAGGTGGGCACGGGGCATCGCCTCCTCGGCGTCGCGGTGACGCCGTGAGTCAGGGGTGGGTGGCAGAGGTCGTGTGGCTCAGCCGAACCAGCCGACGCGGCCGCGGCGGGCGGCGTCGGGACGGTCGGGCGCGGTGGCGGGGCGGTCCAGCGCGGCCGCGGCCACACGGGTCAGCCAGGTGTTCACGCTGAGGCCGTCCCGCCCGGCGGCCTCCTCGATCCGGGTCTTGAGCGTCTCCGGCGGCCGGAAGTTGATCCGGGCGACCGGCCCGGACTCGCCGTCGGCGCCCGCCGGTGGCGATGGCGCCACGGGTGGCGCCTCCGTCGTCGCCGGGGGTGCCGACGGCGGGGCCGACCCTGCGGTGACGACGAACTCGGGGTCGCTGCCGCGCAGCCGCACGTGCACCGACCCCGGTGCGAGCTCGAGGGTGATCTCGTCGGCCGCCGCGGCCAGCGCCTCGAGCAGGACCAGACGGGTCGTCGACGTCAGGGGCGTGAGCAGCCGTTCCGCGGCCGCCCGCGTGTCCTCGCCCGCGGCCTCGCCCAGTGCGGCGAACTCGGTGCGCAGGCGGTCGACATATCCGTCCAACTCCATGGCGCATTGATGGCGCACGATGGCGCCATCGTCAAGAGTGTGGCGCCACGAAGACGGGTCGGCGCCGCGGGCTTGACCCTGCCGCGACGGCACGGTGTCCGATGGCCCGGACCTGCTGACGCCGTCGAGGGAGTACGTCGTGGACCGCACCACCTGCCCGGTTGCCGCCTTCGGGCGCCTGCGCGAACAGGGGCCCGTCGTCGCGATGCCGGAGTCGCCGATGATCGCCGCATCGCTCGTCACCCGGCACGAGGACGTGCACGCCCTGCTCCTCGACCCGCGGTTCCGCAACGACCCCACCGGGGTGCCCGGCGCCGGGGACGTCATGGGCCCGCTCCTGACGGGGCTCGGGCTGCCGCCGGAGCTCGACCACCTCGGCCGGGGCCTGCTCGTCCGCGACGGCGCCGACCACGCCCGGCTGCGCCGGCTCGTCTCGCGGGCGTTCACCGTGCGCCGGGTCGCCGCGCTGCGCCCGCGCGTGGAGCAGCTCACCGCCGAGCTGCTCGACGACGTCGCGGCCGCCGGCGCCGACGGCAGCCCGGTCGACCTGCTGCCCACGGTGTTCCGCGCGCTGCCGATCGCGGTGATCTGCGAGCTCGTCGGCGTCCCGGTGGAGCAGCGCGGACTCTGGCGGGAGCTGGCCGCCCTGCTCGTCGCACCCGACCCGGAGCGGATGCCCGACGTGGCGCGCGCCGTCGTCGCACAGATCCACGAGCTCGTCGCGGCCCGGCGGGCCGACCCGCGCGACGACCTGGTCGACGTGCTCGTCGCGGTGCACGACGACGGCGACCGGCTCACCGCCGACGAGCTGGACGTCCTGCTGTTCGACCTGGTCGTCGCCGGGTTCGAGACGACCGCGCACGTGCTGTCCCGGTCGACGCTGGCCCTGCTGACCCGCCCCGACCAGCTCGCGACGCTGCGCGCCGAGCCGTGGCGGTGGCCCACCGCGGTGCACGAGATCGTGCGGACCTGCGGCGCGGTCCCGGTGAGCACGCCCCGGTACGCGAGCGCCGACGTCGTCGTCGGCGACACCCGGATCGCGGCGGGGGAGTCGGTGACGGCCGGGCTGGTCACCGCGAACTTCGACCCGCGCCGGTACGACCGGCCCGACGAGCTCGACGTGACCCGGGACCCGGGCCGCGGTGAGGGGCACCTCGGGTTCGGCCAGGGCGCCCACTACTGCCTGGGGGCCGCGCTGGCCCGTACCGAGCTCGAGATCGGGCTGCGAGCGCTGGTCACCCGGTTCCCCGCCCTCCGCCTCGCCGAACCCGCCGACGGCCCCGCCGACCTGGGGTTCGTGCGGACCGGCGCGGTGGAGGTGCGGGTGAACCCGGTCCCCACCCGTTCGGGTGGCGCGCATCCACCGCCGTCCTGAGACAGTGATGTGGGTCACCGGTCGCGCCGCGGCGGCCGGGTGTCGGACCGGAGCGGGGGCGGTCGGGGATGACGGCGACGTCGGTGGTGCGGGCGGTCCACGACTATCCGGCCCGGCCCGCGGGTTTCCGCGGCCCCGGCCATGTCCACAAGGTCATCGCCCGGCGGCGGCTGACCGACCTGCTCGACCGGGAGGGGCCGCGCCCGCTGACCGTCATCCACGCCCCGGCCGGGTACGGCAAGACCACCGTGGCCGTCCAGTGGCTCCAGATGCTCCACGCCCGCGGCGCCACCGTCGCCTGGATGGGTCTGCACCGCGACGACGACACACCGCACTGGTTCCTCTCGCACCTGCTGGGCACCGTCCGCGGGGTCCTGCCCGACCCCGCCTCGGTCGACGACCTGCTCGGGCTCATCGAGCAGAACGCCGAGGACACCCGCACGTACACGGTCTCGGCCCTGCTGGAGATCCTCGGCGCGCACCCCGGGCCCTTCGTCCTGGCTCTCGACGACTGGCACCTCGTCGAGAGCCCCGAGGTGCACCGCACGCTGATGCAGCTGCTCGACCTCGCCCCGCCGAACCTGGTCGTCGTGCTGACCAGCCGCCGTCGGCCACGGCTGCCGCTGAGCCGGTTGCGGGTCGGCGCCCGGCTCACCGAGATCGACGCCGACGCCCTGCGCTTCGACCTGGTCGAGACCCGGGAGTTCCTGGTCGAGCTGAACGGACTGTGCCTGGGTGGCGACGACGTCGCCCGGCTGTCGGAGGGGACCGACGGCTGGGTCGCGGCCCTGCAGCTGGCGTCGCTGTCGCTGCGCGACACCGACGACCCGGAGACGCTGATCCGCGGCTTCTCCGGCCGCCACCACTCGGTGGGGGAGTACCTCGCGGAGAACGTGCTCGACGCGCTGCCCGCCGACCTGCTCGACCTGCTGCTGGCGACCTCGGTGTGCGACCGGCTCTGCGGCGGCCTCGCCGGGGCGCTGGCAGGGCGGCCCGACGGCGGGGTGGCACTGGCCGAGCTGGAGTCGCGGGACCTGTTCCTGCGGGCGCTGGATCCCGAGCGGGAGTGGTTCCGCTACCACCACCTGTTCGCCGAGTACCTGCGCCGCAGGCTGGAGCGCGACCGCCCGGGCCGGGCCGCGGAGCTGCACCGGCGTGCCTCGGCCTGGTTCGCCGGGCACGACCTGGTCACCGAGGCCGTCGTCCACGCGCTCGCGGGCGGCGACGTCGCCGGGGCCACCGACCTCGTCGAACGGCACGCCATGCCGCTGGTCGAGCACAGCCGGATGGTGAGCCTGCTCGGGCTGGTCCGTCGGCTGCCGCCGACCGCCGCCGACGGGCGTCCGCGGCTGCTGATGGCCGTGGCCTGGGCGAACTGCCTGCTGCAACGCAGCGACGCCGCGCAGGCCACGCTCGACGTCCTGCGCGCGGCGCTGCCGGCCGACGACGCCCACGACGAGTTGCACAGCGAGGCCGACGTCGTACAGGCGTGCATCGACGTCTACGCCGACCGCACCGACCGCGCCGAGCTGCTGGTCCGGCGCAGCCTGGACCGGTCACTCGTGTACCGGCCGTGGGTGGTCGCGGTCGCGGCGAACATCCAGTCCTTCTGCGACCTGCACGCGGGACGTTTCGAGCGCGCCCGGGAGCGTCAGCGGTGGGCACGCCGCGTCCACGACCGCGCCGGCGGACCGTTCGCCGGGGTCTACGGCCGCTGTTTCGCCGGGATCGCCGCGCTGTCGACCCTCGACGTCGACGGGGCCGAACGGCAGCTGCGCGACGCGGTGGCGCTGGCCCGGGAGATGGCCGGGCGGCGCTCGCACGCCGCACAGCTCGCCGGGGCGCTGCTGGGGGAGCTGTGCCACCTGCGGGGCGAGCGCGAGGAGGCAGAGCGGCTGCTGACCGAGAGCGCGGAGCTGGGCGCGGAGAGCGGCGTCGTCGACTTCATGGTCGCCAGCTACGCGCTGCTGGCCCGGATCCGGGCCGCAACCGGCGCCGGGGACGAGTCGGCCGAGCTGCTCGCCGAGGGGGCCCGGGTCGCGGACCGGCTCGGGCTGCCCCGGCTGCGGGCCGCCGTCGGCGCGGAGCGGATCGACCAGTTGATCGTTCGCGGCCGCATCCGGCAGGCCCGCCGGGCCGCGCAGGAGCTGCCGACCGGCGCCGACCTCGACGGCGGGATCGCCGTCCGGGTGGACTCCGTCCGCGTCGCCGCGCTGGCCGCGGTGCTCGCGGCCGAGGGCGAGACCGACCGCGCGATCGCGCTGTTGGAGGAGCTCGCCGCCGAGGCCCGCCGCCGGGGCCGGGTGCGGGAGGAGACCGAGCTGACCGTACGCCTGGCCGGGGTGCTGGAGAGCGCGTCACGGCGGCTCGCGGCCGAGCGGATCCTGGCCCCGGCGCTGGAACGGGCGGTGACCGCCGGCGCCCCCCAGCTGGTCCTCGACGGTGGGCGCGAGGTCCGTGCGGTCGTCGCCCGGCTGCGGGCACGCGTGGCGACCGACGGTGCGGGCGATCCGGCGCCGGATCGGCTGGCGTCGCTGCTCGACGGCGGGGCCGCCGCGGCCGGATCGGCCGAGGAGGCCGGGCTGACCGCGCGGGAGCGGGAGATCCTCGTGATGCTCGACCTCGGCCGGGACAACCGCGGTATCGCCGACGGGCTCGGCGTCACCGTCAACACCGTGAAGTGGTACCTGAAGCACATCTACGGCGCGCTCGGCGTGCGCAACCGCACCGAGGCCGTGTCGGTGGCCCGCCGCCGCGGCCTGCTCGGCTGACCGCGGCGGCGGGCCGGTGCGTCACCGGAGCGAGGCGTAGACCGCCTGCTCGAACTCGCCGTAGAGCGCGAACGCCCCGGGCGACACGAACGGCAGCGAGTTCGTGTAGATCGACGCGCAGACGCCGGCGGTGCGGTCGACCCAGAAGTGGGTGTTGAACAGGCCCGCCCACGCGCCGGAGCCTGCCCGGCGACCACCCGGGACGTCGGCGGTGTTGAGCAGCAGGCCGTGTCCCCACTTCCAGCCGGGCCCGGCGTCGAACGGGAAGGTGATCGCCGGGTCGGCCGACGGGATCGCGGGCGGGAAGTCCAGCTCGCCGATCTGGTTGCTGAACGCCTCGTCGACGGACGCCGCCGACAGGATCCGCTCGCCGTCGAGCTCGCCGCCGCGCAGCAGCGCCCGCTGGAAGCGGACGTAGTCGCGCGGGGTCGAGTACAGGCCGTGCCCGCCCGCCCACCACTCCGGCTCCTGCGGCAGCAGCTCACCTGCCGAGACCCACCCGCCGTCCTCGCCCGGGACGTGCACGGTCACCGCGTTCGCGGTGCGCGCCCCGTCGAGCAGGAACATCGTGTCGTCCATGCCCAGCGGGCCGGTGATGCGGTCCTTGACCACGACGTCGAGGCCGGCCCCGGCGACGGTCTCGACGACCTTGCCGAGCCAGTCGGTGTTGATGCCGTAGGTGAACCGTTCGCCCGGATCGTGCAGCATCGGCGCGCGGAACGCACCGAGACCGCCCAGCACGTTCGGCGTCCCGGTGACCTGCTCGTAGCGGGCGAGGTCGGCGTCGAAGAACCAGTAGCCCAGGCCGGTGGTGTGGGTGATCAGGTGCCGGACGGTCGCCGGGGTCCGGGGCGCCCGCAGCCGCGGGGTGTCGCCGTCGAAGCCGTCGAGGACCTGGACCTCGGCGAACTCCGGCCGGTACTCGGTGACCGGGGCGTCGAGGTCGAGTGTCCCGGCGTCGCGCAGCTGCAGCGCCGCGGTCGTCGCGACCATCTTGGTCATCGACATGATCCGGAACTGGGTGCCGGCGCCGACGTCGCCGCCGGTCCCACCGACGGTCGCGGGGCCCGCGCCGCCCTCGTAGAGCACGCCGTCGCGGTCGGCGACGATCGCCGCGACGTGCGGCACCGCCCCGCCGTCGACGCCGTTGCGCAGCACCGCGTCGACGGCGGCGCGGTCGACGGAGCCGTGGATGGCTGTTCCCATGGCGCGTTCCTCTCAGGTCCGGGTGAAGGCGGGGTAGCCGTGTGCGGCCTCGTCGGCGCACTTCTGCCGGTAGGTGCCCACCCCACCGATGTAGGACAGGACGCGCCGCGGTTTGCCCGGCACGTTCGAGCCCAGGTACCAGGAGGTCGTGTTCGCCACGAGCGTCGCGCCCGCGGTCTCCTCGTGGTGGGCGACCCAGGCGTCCTCACCCTCTGCGGTCGGCTCGATCACCGACTTCCCCTCGGCGCGCAGCGCCGCGATCGCCTCGGTGATCCACTCGGTCTGCTGCTGCAGGCAGGTGGTCATGTTGCACAGCGCCGCCGACGGTGCCAGCGGGGTCGCGGTCGTGAGCAGGTTCGGGTAGCCGTGCTTGGCCAGGCCCATGGTGGTGCGGATGTCGCGGCCCCACTCCTCGGCCAGCGAGCGTCCGTCGCGGCCGCGGATGTCGATGCGGGTCAGCGCGCCGGTCCCGGCGTCGAACCCGGTGGCCAGGATCAGCACGTCCAACTCGTGCACGGTCCCATCGGCCAGCTCGACGCCCTCGGGCCGGATCCGCGCGACGGCGTTCGTGCGGCAGTTGACCAGGTCGACGTTGTCCCGGTGGTAGACCTCGAAGTACCCGTTCTCCAGCGGGACGCGGTGGGTGCCGAAGCCGTAGTCGGTCGGCACGAGCGTCTCGACCAGGTGCGGGTCGTGGCGCAGCCGCGCGCGCATCTTCTCGCGCACGAACTCCGAGATCTCGTCGCTGACCTCCTGGTCGAAGAACATCTCCCCGAAGCTCGCCAGCCACAGCTTGAGCGAGCCGTCGGCGTAGATCTCCTCGAGGATCGCGCGACGCTGCTCGGGGGTGTTGTCGGCCCACACGTGCTCGAAGTCGTACTCGAACCCGGTGAAGGTGTGCGGGATCGTCTCGCGCAGCTCGTCGAACCGGGCGTGGTAGCGCTCCTTGTCCTCGGTGGAGTAGCTCGGGTTCTTCATGGGCAGTGCGTACTGCGGGCCGCGGGCGAACACCGTGAGGTGCCCGACCTCGGGGGCGATCGTCTGGATGATCTGGATACCGGTCGCACCGACACCGATCACGCCGACCCGCTTCCCGGCGAGGTCGAGCCCCCCGGCGGGATAGGACGAGCTGTAGGCCAGCTGCCCGGCGAAGTCCTGCGCGCCCTCGATGTTGTGCAGCGGAGCCGACAGCATCCCGGCGCAGGAGACGAAGAACTGGCAGTCGACGACGTCGCCGCGGTCGGTGCGGACCAGCCACCGGTCGCGGTCCTCGTCGAAGTGCGCGGCGGTGACACGGGTGTCGAAGCGGATGTCGCGGCGCAGGTCGAGCCGGTCGGCGACGTAGTGCAGCCAGCTCTCGATCTCGGGCTGGCCGGGGAACTTCTGGCTCCAGGACCAGTCCTTGTACAGCTTCTCGTCGAACAGGTACTGGTAGATGTAGCCCTCGGAGTCGAAGCGGGCGCCCGGGTAACGGTTCCACCACCAGGTCCCGCCGACGTCGCCGGCGGCGTCGAACGCCTGCACGGTCAGTCCCTGCTCGCGGAGCTGGTGCAGCTGGTAGAGCCCGGCGACGCCGGCGCCGAGCACGACGGCGTCGACGGTCCGGGTGGGAGTGGTCGGGTCGTTCATCGGAGACCCTCCTGCTGGTCGGTCCGGGGGGTCACGGGAACGTGATGAGCGGCTTGACGATGCGGTCCGACTTGTCCTGCATCATCGTGAAGGCCTTCTCGATGTCGTCGAAGCCGAAGCGGTGGGTGGTCATCGGGGTCGGATCGACCCGGCCGGAGAGCAGTAGCTGGAACAGCCGCGCCATCCGGGTGTTGCCGCCCGGGCAGAGTCCGATGGATGGACTTGTCGGCCATACCGAGTCCGAACGCGTCGAGCGGCAGCTTCAGCGGTTCGGGGTTCTCGTCGTGGTAGCCGATGTCGGAGACGCGCCAGCCCGCCTTGGTGACGCGTACGCACGCCTCGAAGGTCTGCGGGAAGCCGAACGCCTCGATCGCGGCGTCGACGCCCTCGCCGCCGGTCAGGTCCATGATCTGGTCGACCGGGTCGCCCGCGGTGAAGTCGACGACGTCGTCTGCGCCGAACCGGCGGGCCAGCTCCTGGCGTTCGGGTCGGGCCTCGACGGCGATCACCCGGCCTGCGCCGATCGTCGCGCAGAGCCCGACCGGGCCCTGTGCGAACACCGCCACGGTCTCGCCGAGCCCGATCCGGGCGTGCTCGGCACCCAGGAAACCGGTGGAGAGCATGTCGCAGCAGTAGGCGGCCTTCTCGTCGGACAGCTCGTCCGGGATCGGCGCGAGGTCGCCCTGCGCCGCGGGCACGACGAAGTACTCGGCCATGTTGCCGTCCATCTGCGCGGTGTAGCGGTAGCCGCCGAGCGGCCCGCCGCACTGGCTGGTGAAGCCGCTCTGGCAGTAGTGGCAGCGGAAACAGGGGGTCACCGCGTTCACCGCGACGCGCTGGCCCTCGGTGAAGCCCTCGACGGCCGAGCCGAGCGCGTGGACCACGCCGACGGCCTCGTGCCCGAGGGTCACCCCGGCGGCGACGGGCAGGGCGCCCTTCACGGTGTGGACGTCGGAGGTGCAGATCAGGGCGGCCGTCGTGCGGACGATCGCCTCCTCCGGGCCGGGTTCGGGGACGGGCTTCTGTGTGACCGCGGTCTTCCCGACCTCCGGCATCACGAACGCGTTCATCATCTCGGGCATGGCTGCTCAGCTCCGTCGACGAGCGGGTGGGTCACGCCCGACCGTCGCAGCGGTCCGGGACGAACGACCCCCTCTTCCGGGTGGCCGGAATCCCACCGCGCCGGGTGGTGGTCGTTGCACGACGACGACCACCCTGCCGGATCGGGCGGTGTCGGCCAGGATGTCCGATGTGCCCCGTGATCACCTCGTATCCCGTGTCCGCCGCGCCGGGACGGCGGTGGCGGCCGTCGTCCTGATGGGCGCGGCGGGGTGTGGTGCCGCGTCGCCCACGGCACCGGCCCCTGCACCGCCCGCGCCGGTCCCGGCACGGACCGACGGTCTGCGGATCACCACCGTCGCGGCCGGGTTCTCCCACGTCTGGAGCGTCGGCGTGCTGCCCGACGGGCGCGCGCTGGTCACCGAGCGGGACGGGCGCCTGTCGCTGCTCGCCTCGCTCGACCCGGGCACCGCGGTCACCCCGGTCGCCGCCGACCTGGGCGACGTGTTCGCCCGCGGCGAGGGCGGGCTGATGGGCCTGGCCGTGCACGCCGACTTCGCGACGTCGAACCGGTTCACCACCTGCCAGACCCACGCCGAGAACGGGAGCCCGGTCGACGTCCGGCTGGTCACGTGGACGCTGTCCGCGGACGGGGCCACCGCGACCCGGGTCGCGGACCCGCTGGTCGGCGGACTGCCGATCGCCTCCGGCGGACGGCACTCGGGCTGCCGGGTCGCCGTCGACGACACCGGGGCGCTCGTCGTCGGGACCGGCGACGCGGCCATGCCCGCCACCCCGCAGGACCTCACCTCGCTCGGCGGTAAGACGCTGCGGGTCGACCCGGCCACCGGCGGGCCCGCGGCCGGCAATCCCTTCGCCGATGCCGCCGACCCGGCCCAGCGGCTCGTGTACACCTCCGGGCACCGCAACGTGCAGGGCGTCGCGGTCGAGCCGGGCACCGGGCGGGTCTTCACCGCCGAGCACGGCCCCACCCGCGACGACGAGGTGAACCTGCTGCGCCCGGGCGGCAACTACGGCTGGGACCCCTCGCAGGGCGGCACGGTGACCACCTACGACGAGTCGGTCCCGATGACCGACCGGGACCGCTTCCCCGACGCCGTCCCCGCCGTGTGGGCCTCCGGCAGCCCGCCCGAGGCGCCGGCCGGCGCCGCGTTCCTCGACGGCGCCGCGTGGGGGCAGCGGAACGGGATGCTCGCCGTCGCCGCGCTGCGCGGGCAGAAGCTGCTGCTGATGCGGGTCGGCCCGGAGGGCACCGACGGCGCGGTCTCCGACGTCGAGATCCCGGCGGCGCTCGACGGGAACTCCGGCCGGCTGCGCGGGGTGTACGCCGTGCCCGGCGGTCCGCTGCTGGTCACGACCTCGAACGGCGACGACGACCGGATCCTGCGGATCGACCCGAGCTGACCCCGCGGTCGTCGTCCTCGACCACCAGGACGCGCACCAGCCCAGGACGGTCCGACAAGACGCACAGAATGGGCGCCCGGGGGTCTGAACCGCCCGGAGCCGGGTAGGTGCGGTCCTCCCCGGCCCGGGTGGCCAGCAGATAGCCCTGCTCGCGGACCGTGACGAGCCCGACCGGGTCGACCGTGCGCCAGCGCGGCTCCTCGTCGGCGGCCCGATAGCGGATCCGGAGCCGGCGCCCGTCCAGGACGGCTCGCCGGACCGGTCCGGCGACGTCGTCGGGCACCTCGTCGGGGTGCAGACGCCGGGCGAGGAGATCGGTGTCGGGGTCGACGAGCAGCCGTTCCGCGACGGCGACGGCCGGGTGCCCGTCGGGCAGCGCGTCGACCACCTTGAGCACCGCCGAGGCGAGCGCCGACCCGAGGCCGAACGCCTGCACCCCGCGCCGCGATCCGGCGACGAGCAGCGCGACGGACTCGTCGTGGGTCAGCCCGGTGAGCTCGGTGCGGAAGCCCGGCAGCAGCGCGAAGCCGCCCTGCGGCCCGCGCCGGGCGTACACCGGGACGCCGGCGGAGGACAGCGCGTCGATGTCGCGCAGCACGGTGCGCGTCGACACCTCCAGCTCGCGGGCCAGCGCGGACGCCGGCATCCGGCCGCGCTGACGCAGCAGCAGGACCAGCGAGACCAACCGGTCGGCGCGCACGCCGGAAACGTAGCCGCCGTACCCGACAGGAGATGTCGTGATCTCCGGCGAGGCTGGAGCTGCACGGACCACGACGAACGGAGATCACAGTGGAACGGACCTCGATCAACCCGGTGACCTGGTCGGCGGCGATGGGCTTCGACCAGGCGGTGCTCGTGTCCGGCGGCCGGACGCTGTACTGCTCGGGGCAGACCGCGATGAGCGCGGACGGTGTCCCGCTGCACGAGGGCGACCTGGCGGCACAACTGGCGACGAGCCTGGACAACCTGGAGGGCGTGCTCGCCGCCGCGGGCATGGGCCTGACCGACCTGGTGCGGCTGACCGTGTACACCACCGACGTCGACCAGTTGCTCGGTCACCACGGCGTGCTCGCCGGCCGGCTGGGCGCGTCGGATGTCGCCCCGGCCACCACGCTGCTCGGGGTGACCCGGCTCGCGGTCCCCGGCCAGCTGGTCGAGCTGGAGGGGACCGCGGTGGCCTGACCGGTCGGGCCCGCTGCGCCGGCCACGGCCGCAGGTAGCCACGGGCGGGTCCGGGGCGCTCAGGTGCGGCGCCGGACGAACGCCCCCGCGACGAGCGCGACGGTCCGGTCGGCATCGTCGGCGAGCCGGCGCAGTACCTTCTCCGGGCCGGAACCGGGCAGCTCGACCAGGGCCTGTGCGACCCGGATCCGGGTCGCGGGGTCGGTGCCGGCCAGGTCGCGGGTCAGGGCGTCGAGGACGATCCCGGAGGTCACCGGATCGTCGTGCGACAGCGCCGCGAGGATCTCCGCGGCCTCGACGTCGTCGACGCCCGCGCGCACCATCGCCACCAGCTCCGGGACGGCCCCGGCGCCGCCGCCCCGCCCGACGACCGTCGCGGCGCGGCGCCGCACCCCCGGGTCCGGGTCGGCCAGGGCGTCGGCGAGCGCCGCGGCCGCGGCCGGTGCGGCGTCGGTCAGCGCGTCGGCCGCCCGTCGCCGGACCCCGGGCTCGCCCGAGCGCAGACCCGCCGCGAGCGCGGCCACGGCCGCCCCGTCCGGGTCGCCCGCGCGGGCCACCGTCCGGCGCAGGGCCCAGCGCAGCGCGCCCGCGGCGTGCGGATCGGTCTCGGCGAGCAGCGTGCGGGCCAGCATCTCCGCGGGCAGCGCGGGCCAGTCCCCCGCGGCCAGCGCTGCCTGCTGGCGGTGCCCCGCCGTCGGGGAGCCGAACGCCCGCAGCAGCCCGACGACGTCGACGACCTCCGCCCACGTCTCCGGCCCGGCGGCGTCCACGGTGCGCAGTCGGGCGAGCAGCTCCCGGTCCCGTTCCAGGCGCTCCTCGGTGGCCCGGACCAGGTCCGCGACCAGCGCCGACGGGGCGAAACCCGGGTCGTGCAGGGCCTCGCCGACCTGGGCGAGCGACAGTCCGAGCGTCCGCAGGCCCTCCACGTGGAAGAGCCTGCGGACGTCGCCGGGGGAGTACTCCCGGTAGCCGCCGACGGTGCGCCCGGTCGGTCGCAGCAGTCCGACCGCGTCGTAGTGGCGCAGCATCCGCACGCTCACCCCGCTGCGTCGGGCGACCTCCCCGATCAGCACGGCGGCCCGCCCGGTACGGCGCCGATCAGCACGACGCCACCTCGTGTCCCGGGCCGAGCGCGACCACGCGGCGGGCCTGTTCCACGGCGTCGTCGAACCCGGCGTCGGGATCGGCGCGCAGGAGCAGGGTGGCCCGTGCGTGCGCCGCGACCACCGGGTCGGGGTCGGTCGCGGCCCGGTCGAGGACGCCGTCGGCCGCTTCACCCAGGTCGGCCAGCGCCCGGGACAGACTCAGCCGGACCGCCCGGTCGCCGCGGCCCAGCTGACGACCCAGCTCCGCGGCGAGCGCGGCACGGCCGCCCGCGGCGACGAGCACGACGGCGGTGCGCCACGCGGTGCGGGCGACCTCGTCGTCGGGGTCGCGCAGCAGGGCGGGGGAGACCCGGTCCGCGGTCGCCGGATCGGCGATCTTGGACAGGGTGTGCAGCGCCTGGGCCCTGGCCCGCGGCCGCGGCGAGCCCAGTTCGACGTCCAGCCGGGGCAGCACGGTCGCGGCGGGAAGCCGGGTCAGCGCCCAGGACAGCATGTCGCGGACGAAGAAGTCCGGCTCCGCCCCGCAGCGCTCGACCAGGGCGTCGAGCAGGTCCGGGTCGGCGGCCGACCCGGCGGCGAGCGCGGCCCGCAGCCGGACCGACGGGTCGGCGGCGGACAGGGACGCGGTGATCTCCGGTGGTGTCATGACCGCCACCCCAGTACCTGTCACGGTGTCAGGGTCAAGTCCGTCGCGCCGGGAGCGCAAGCGGTCCTCACATGTCCGGGCGACCGCCGGCCGGTGGACGGCTGCCGGGTGCGGGGCCCCGACGCGGGCGGGGCCCCGGTGAATCGGCGTCAGCCCGGCGTGATGACCACCTTGAGCGCCTGGTTCGCCGCGGCGTTCTTGAACACGTCGTACGCCTCGTCCATCTGGTCGAAGGTGAACGAGTGGGTGCCCATTTTCTCCGCCGGGATCCGCCCGCCCGCGACCATCTTGAGCAGCGTCGGGATGGACACGGTGTCGACCAGGCCCATCGTGAGCGTGACGTTGGAGATCCACATGTCCTGCATGGGCAGCTCCACCGGGGTGCCGTGGACGCCCACGTTGGCGATCGTGCCGCCCGGGCGCACCAGCGACGCCGCCGTCAGCAGCGTCTCCGGGTAGCCGACGGCCTCGATCGCCACGTCCACGCCGAGCCCGTCGGTCAGCGCGGTCACGTCGGCGACGGTGCCCGGCCCGACCTCGACGCTGTCGGTCGCGCCGAACTCGACGGCCTTCTCCAGCCGGAACTTGTTGGAGTCGATCGCGATGACCTTCGACGCGCCCCACAGGCCGGTGGTGAGGATCGCCGAGAGGCCGACCGCGCCCGCGCCGACGACGGCGACGGTGTCGCCCGGCCGTACGTTCCCGGCGAGCACACCGGGCACCGCGGTGCGGGTCGCCGGGCTGCACGCCGTCCATTCCGACGAAGACGGCCCGGACCTGCTCCAGCATCCCGTGGTACACCGGGATCGCCTCCTCGACGGCTTCGTCGGCGAATCCGGCGTAGGCGTTGGTGCGGAACGCTCCCGGTTCGACGGTCAGCACGGAGATCCCCTGTGCGGCGACCTCGTCGTGCAGCGCATCGGTGACGGCTTCGACGGCGAACTTGGTCGCGCTGTAGTAGCCGAACCCGGGCGCCGGGACGAGCCCGGCCACCGAGGACACGGTGACGATCCACCCGTCGCCGCGGGCGGCGCATCCCCGGCAGCACTGCGCGGGTCACGGAGAGCACGGCGAAGAAGTTCAGCTCGAACATCGACCGCACCGCGGACTCGTCCATCGCCTCGATGGATCCGTACCAGCCTCGGCCGGCATTGTTGACCAGCACGTCGATACCGCCGAAGTGCTCCTCGGCCGCTCGTACCGCGCGCTGCACCTGTGCCGCGTCGGTCAGTTCCAGCGGCACGACGAGAACGCGGTCACCGAACCGGTCCGCCCACGTCGCCAGCTCCTGCGGGCGGCGGGAGGTCACCACCACGCGGTCACCGGTGTCGAGCGCCGCCTCGGCGAAGGCCATCCCGAAGTTGCCGGGCGTGCCACCGGTGATGAACCATCGCCGCGTCACGGCTCGATCACCAGCCGACTGATCACTGCACCATCGAGGGTGAAACGGTAGTTCAGGTCGACGACCCCGCCCGGGAAGTCGCCCTCCAGATGCTGCCCGACGTCGACGCCTCCGTCGGTCGTGGACGCACCGGTGAATTCGGCGGTGTAGGTGTACTCGGTGACCGCGGTCGCCAGCCAGGCCCCGATCTCCTCGGTGCCCGCGTGGTCGCGCCCGTCGTCGGTCACCACGGCGTCGGAGGCGAAGGTGGCGAGTGCCCGATCGAACTCCTGGGAGTCGAGTGCGGTCATGAACGTCTGCACGGTTTCCGGGAGTGCTTCCCATTCTGCTGTGGACATGGCCCCACGATGGAGCTTCCTGTCAGGGGAAGGTCAACCCGTGGTCGCGAGCATCCCGCGACGTTGACCTTGCCCCGGGGGGAGGCTTCAGGATCGCCTCGTCCGGCAGGCGACGCGACGTGGAGGAGGGCGCCATGGGGGCCCAGGTCTCGATCGGTGACTTCGCGTTGATGACCGGTCTGAGCCGTAAGGCACTACGCCACTATCACGACATCGGCATTCTCGAACCGGCCCATGTCGACCCCGGCACCGGCTACCGCTTCTACGACACCGGCCAGGTCGACCGTGCGCATATCATCCGCCGGTTCCGCTCCCTGGGCATGTCCATCCCCGACATCAAGGCGCTCCTGAGCACCGACGACGCCGGGGCCCGCACCGCGATCATCACCACCCATCTCGAGCAGATGGAGGCAGCGCTCGCGCAGACCCGTGACACCGTGGGGGCGTTGCGTGAACTGCTCGCCCCGGCGAGCCCTCCCGCCGACGTCACGTTGCGCCGCGAGCCGGCGCTCGCCGTGTGGTCCGTCGGCGCCACCGTCGACGTCTTCGGGATCGACGACTGGTTCGCAGCGGCACTGCGGACACTGCACCGGGCCGTCGCCGCGGCCACGGGCGCGCCTGGCGCGGTGGTGCCGGGCGGCCTCTACGAGAGAGCGCTGTTCCTCGAACAGCACGGCCGCGCCACCCTGTTCGTCCCCGCGCCACCCTCCGTCGAGCCGCCGGAGGGTGTCCGGGCCGAGGTGCTCCCCCGGACCGAGTTCGCGGTGCTCACCCATCCCGGCGGCCACGACGGCATCGACCGCAGCTACGCAGCCCTGGGGATCTACGTCAACGAGCATCTGATCAGCGGCCAGGGGCCGATCCGCGAGCACTATCGCGGCGGTACGCCCACGGATCCGGCCCGGTTCACCGCCACGGAGATCTGCTGGCCGATCTTCGGCACCACCGCACCCTCGGTATGAGCGGACCGGGAACTCGATCATCGTGACGGCGATCGTCACCATCCGGCGGGCCGCCCCCGGCTGCATCGCCCGCCGTCGTCACCGGGTCGTCGACCGCCACGGGCGGGACGACGGGCCCTCACCGGGCCACGGGGTCGCGCAGGATCGTCCGCAGGTGGTCCTGCGGCGTGCTCGCGGTGAACGGATCGAGGTGGATCTCGTGGTGGTCGGCGACCCGGCGCAGGCCGTGGCCCGCGGCGAACGAGCCCAGCTCGGCGAGGGTCCGCCGCTCGTCGGCGAACGGCCCGCGGTGCAGGACCTGCACGACCAGGCGCTCGGGCAGCGTGTACAGCTCGACGTCCGCCCCGTCCGCCGCGGCGGCGAGCTCCTCGTCGGTCGTCGCCGGGTCGACCTGTGCGAGCACCAGGTACTCCAGGTCGTCGACCGGGTTGACCCAGTAGAAGTCCGCGATCCCGACCGGGACCGAGCCCTCGGGGTACCGGTAGAGGATCTCCACGACGGCCCCGGCACCGGGCACCCGCCGCGCGGGAGGCAGCGCGCGCTCCACCGTGCGCACGGTCCGCTTCGCCCGGTGGAACGCCTCGGTGCCGGGGCGCCCGCTGCCGTGCAGCGAGACGAAGGTCGTGGCGGGCGCCACGACCAGCTCCGGCTCGTCGGCGGCGGCCAGGTGCGGGGTCGTGGGCACGGCGTCGGTGGTCATCGGGGTCCTTCCGGTGGGGAGTCGCGGTACCGCCGACGGTAGGAGCGGTTGCGGACCGTTCCCGTCCGGAACCCGGACCTATCCTGCGACGGTGCTCAGCGCCTCGCACCGGCTCCTCCAGCTCCTCACGGTCCTGTCGACCCGCCCGGAGTGGTCGGGTGCCGAGCTGGCGGACCGGCTGGGCGTGCACGAGCGGACCGTCCGCCGCGACCCGACGTCGTCAAGCTGCGTGAGCTCGGGTACGGCGTCGAGACGTCGACCGGACCGTTCGGCGGGTACCGGCTCGTCGCCGGGTCACGGACGCCCCCGCTGAGCCTCGACGACGACGAGGCGCTGGCCACCGCGATCGCGCTCCGCCGGCTCGCGTGGAGCCACCCCGACGGCGAGGGACGCGCGGCGCCGGCGGCCCTGCTCAAGCTGCGCCGGTCCCTGCCGCCCCGGGCCGCCGAGGCACTGGGCCGGTTCGACCTCGCGATCGCCGAGGCCGGGGTGCGGCCGGACGCCCCCGGCGAGGTGGACCCGGACACCCTGACCGCGCTCGCCGGCGCCTCCCGGACCCGCGACCGGGTCCGGTTCCGCTACCACGACCGCAGCGGGGCGGAGAGCACCCGCGCGGTGGAGCCGGAGCAGGTCGTCCGCAGCGCGCACCGGTGGTACCTCGTCGCCTGGGATCTCGACCGCCGGGACTGGCGGGTGTTCCGGGTCGACCGCGTCGCGGCCGTCGCCCTCACCGGCCGGCGGACCCGCGCCGCAGGGAGGTCGACGCGACGGCGCTGGTCGAGGAGGCGATCACCACCACGCCCTACGCGACCTACGCCGAGGTCGAGATCCACCGCTCCCTCGACGAGACCCGAGCCCTGCTCCCGGCCACCATCGCGCGGCACCGCGCCGACGGCCCGGACCGGACCCTGAGCACTGTCGGCGGCTTCGACGCCCGGTGGATCGCGGAGTTCCTGCTCCGGCTCGGGGTCCCGTTCCGGGTCCTCGGACCCGACGAGGTCCGCGAGCACGTGGTGGCCCGGCTGGAGGGGCTGCTGGCGCTGCAGGGCGACCCGTGACGCGGGCCATCGTCGCCGGTTCCGGACAGGAGCGGTCCGGAACCGGACCTAGCGTCGTGGTCACACGAGACGAAGGGCGTGACCATGACCGACGACACCGGGCCGGCCGACGACGGACTGGCCGACGCACGCAGCCGCGCCCGCGAGGTGCGGGCGCTCTACGAGCAGCTCGAGGACCGGCTGCTGGGGCGCACCTGGACCCTCCCGGAGCTGGCGCTCGGGTTCACCCACGACGCCGCCTACGTCGGACGGCTGGTGCTCGCGGCCGAGCGCACCTGGGACATCGACGGCGACACCGACGCCGAGCTGCGGCACAAGCTCGCCGAGTGCCTGTGGTGGCTGTTCGTGCTCGCCGACCGGCTCGACGTCGACCTCCCCGAGGCCTACGGCGCCACGATGGAGCGCATCGGGGGCGGACTGCGGCGCGCGGTCGCCGAGGGGGCCGGGTGACGGTGCGCCCCACGGCGGCGCCGGGTCAGACACGTCGCGCCAGCACGTCGGACCAGTGCCGCTGCGCGACCCGGGGGTGCGAGCGCAGCCAGCCGGTCAGCGCGTTCTCCCCGTAGCGCGCGTCGAGCGGGTTGTCGGCGTCCTCGCTGATCCCGCGGGCGTCCGCGGCCAGCTCGGCAGGCAGGTCGAGCGGCGCGACGACGGCGTCCAGGCGCGGCGCGAGGAAGAACGGCACCGAGATCCGGTCGACGCCGGGCGGTGGCGACACCACGCGGTGCCGCGTCGCGGTGAGGTAGCCGCGGGTGGCGATCTCCAGCATCTCGCCGATGTTCACCACGAACGAGCCCGGCACCGGGAGGGCGTCGATCCAGCCGCCGTCGGGGCCCTCGACCTGCAGACCGCCGACGTCGTCCTGCTGCAGCAGCGCGAGGTAGCCGTAGTCCTTGTGGGCGCCGACGCCCTGGTCGGAGTCCGGGTCCGGCCGCCCGGGATAGCGCACGATCTTGAGGTGCAGCGAGGACTCCTCGTCGAACCAGCCGTCGAAGTAGCCCTCCTGCTGGCCGAGCGCGGCGGCGAGCGCACGCAGTACCTCGCGGGAGACCCGCAGCGCCTCGGCCTGCCAGCGCAGGACGACCTCGCGCAGCTCGGGCAGGGCGGCCGGCCACTGGTTCGGTCCGATCAGCCGCAGCCAGTCCGGGTCCCCGGGACCGGGCTCGACGGCCGTGCGCTCGGGCCCGATGTCGATCTGCTCGCGCCAGTCGGCGGTGCCGCCGGTGTGCTCGGTCCCGGCCCGGGTGTAGCCGCGGAACTGGGGGGAGTGGACGTTCTCGATCGCGAGACGGTCCTCCGTCCGCAGCGCGAAGAAGCGGCGGGCGAGCGCGTCCATACCGGTCAGGACGTCGTCGGGGACGCCGTGACCGGTGACGTAGAAGAACCCGACCTCGCGCGCGGCGCGACGCAGTTCGGCGAGGAAGGCCGCCCGCTCATCCGGATCGGCACGGGAGCGGGACAGGTCGAGGACCGGGAGCCGGTCGGTGGCAGGGGGCGGCATGGTGCCTCCGACGGGGTGGCGGGCGGCACCTCGGACGTGGTGCGCCGGGCGTACCAGACAACCCGGCCGCAGGAGGGGGCGTCAAGGCGCCGTCCGCGGACCGACCGTAATGATCAGGCGCGGCTGCTGCCGACGAGATGGGCGAACACCACGGTGTTGTCCCGATAACTCCGCGCGCTCGAGTCGAAAGATCCGCCACAGGTGATCAGGCGCAGTTCCGCGCGGTCGACGTCGCCGTAGACGGAGTCGGTCGGAAACGCATTCTTGGGAAACGACCGGACCTCGTCGACGCGGAACGTCGCGGCGATCCCGTCGGCCCGTGTCACGACGATGTCCTCGCCCGGACGCATCCGGCCGAGGTCGTAGAACACCGACGGTCCCTCGGCGGCCGAGTCGACGTGGCCGAGGATGACCGACGGGCCGCGGAAGCCCGGCGCCGACGACCCGCGGTACCAGGACGCCCGGTCGTAGCCGGGGCCCGGGGCCGGGACCTCGAGGGTGCCGTCCGGAGCGAGACCGGACTGGTCGACGACCGACTCGACCCCGATCGACGGGATCGAGATCGACCGGGGCGGGGAGGGCGGGAGCACCTCGCCCACCGGCCGGGCCCCGGCCGGCGCGGTGCCCACCACGGCCGGTCCCACCGGGCCTGCGGCCGCGGCCACCGGCTCCGGGGGACCGCCCGCGGTCAGCGCCGACACCAGGACGACCACACCTGCGACGGCCAGCAGCAGCGCGCCCAGCGGAGCGAGCAGCCGCCGGACGCGGGACGGGTGTGGTGCGGTCATCGGGTGCTCCGGTCCTGGTGCCGGTCGGGGAACCGGTCGTGGTGGTCCACCACGACCGGAGCCGGGTGTGCCGCCCGCCTGTGCGGACGGCACACCCGGGGTGGATCAGTGCCCGCGGACGCCGCGACGGCGGACGACGAGCACCAGCGCGGAGCCGGCGAGCAGCGCGACACCGGTCACGACCAGCGCCGTGTCGGTGCCGGAGGTGCTGCCACCGCCGGTCTCGACGCCACCCTGCGGCATCGGCATGGACCCGCTCGTCGTGTTGACGACGATCGTCGCGATGCCGATGGTGGTGCCGCCCTTGAGGGCGTCGGTGGAGAAGGCGCCGTTCAGGGCCTCGGCGGCCCCGGCGTTCAGGGTGACGGTCGTGCCGGTCAGCGTCGCGGTGCCCGCCGACTGGTCGATCGTGATGGGCTTCAGGGTCGAGCCGTTGAGGTCGAACAGGGTGGTCGACTCGGCGACGGTCTGGCCGCCGGCGCGGACCCGGCCGGTCAGCACGGCGGGGTCGCCCGGGTCGATCACGAAGTTGTCGAGCGTGACCTCGGTGTCACCCTTGGTGAGGGTGAGCCCGCTGCCCATGTGCTCGATCCTGCCCTGCACGTAGGGCAGGACCTCGTTCGGCTTGTAGACGGTCACGTTGCCACCGGTGATCGGGAACGACGCGGTGCCGTCGGAGATCGAGGCGGACCCGAACGGGCCGGGGGTGACGTCGAGCGAGGTCAGCGCGTCGGTGAAGCCCTTGTCCAGCGCGACCGAGGTGCTCTTGCCGGTCAGGCTGGAGATCATCGCGACCGGGGGAGGGGTCTCCTGCGCGGAGGCGACCCCGGCGCCCAGCGCGGTCGTCGCGGCGGCGACCAGGCCGATCGTGGCCAGACCGATCACACGTCGAACTGAATTCGCCATGGTGGTTCTCCTCGGATCACACCGACCGACGGGCGATTCCCGGCGACCTCTGCTCCTGTATTCGACGGCCGGAGCGCGGGGGTTCGGAGAAATGCGGGAAAGAATGTCCCGGGGCCCGGATATCACTGCCGGTGACGTGTTCCGGACCCCGGGCAGCGGAGCGTGTGCGGCGGAGCTCAGCCCCCGGGGTGGCCGAGCTCGTGGTGTCGGATGCGGGCCTTCATCTCGGCGACGCCGTCGGCGAACCGCCTCGCGTAGACCTCCTCGACGGCGGCCGCGCCGGCCGCGGTGACGCTCCCGTCGGCGTCGATGAGGCCGAGGGCGAGCAGGTGCCGGGCCACCGCCGGGCGCAGCAGGTCGACGTCCACCTCGCGCGCGTCGAGCAGTTCCAGGGCCCGTGACTCGTCGCGGGTCAGGAGCATCCGCCTCACCTCCACCCCTGGGTTCGTGCGCGGGGCGCGAGGGGTTCACCCCGGCCCGGCGACGGACCCGGCGGGCCCCGGCGACGGCGGTCCCCCCGGGGGACCGGTGGCGGCATGCTGCCGGGATCCGGTCACGGGCGGCCCCGGCCGTGTGCCGCGGTCAGATCAGGCCCGCCGCGCGGGCCGCGATGACCGCCCGCGCCCGGTTCTGGGTGTCGAGCTTGCGCATCGCGCTGTGCAGGTAGGCCTTGACCGTCCCCACCGTGATCCCGAGCTGCGCGGCGATCTCGGCGTTGGTCGCGCCCACCGCGACGTGCTGCAGCGCCTCGATCTCCCGTGGGGAGAGTGCGGGTGTCTCCCCGACCGTCCGGCCCGCGGTCGGGCGCACCCCGGCGAGGCCGGTGTGGATCCGGCGCAGTCTCTCGCGCAGCTCCGGGTCACCGGTGCTCTCGATCAGCGCAGCGAGCTCCAGCAGTGCGTCGGTCCGGCTCCCGGCGTCCGCGGCGGCCGGATACGCAACGGCCGGGGGAGCGTGCTGGTCGAGCAGGGTCGTGGCGTCCCGGGCGATGGTGGCGGCCACGATGCCGGCGTTGCGGACCGCGACGTCGCCGATCGGCCGGTGCTCGCGCATCGCCGCGTACATCACCCCGCGGACCGAGCCGCGGACGACGATCGGGTACGCCAGGATCGACGCGAGCCGCTCGTGCTCGACGACGACGTGGTCGTAGTCGTGGGTGATCCCGGGGGTCGAGGCGTAGTCGCTCACCCGGCACGGGATCCGGCGGGCCATCGCGGCGCCGCCGAGTCCGCGTCCGGTCAGGACGCTGAGCAGTCGCAGTGAGTCGCCGAAGGTGCCGATCAGCTGGTTGATCGAGAGCTGCTGTTCGTCGCCCACCGTCCGGGTGGTCCCGCCGAAGACGACGGGCAGGCCGGTCGTCGCGCTGAGTTCGTGCAGACGCCGGGGCATGACCCGGTCCAGGGCCCGCGCGACTGCGTCGTCGTCCTGCACGAGTGCTCCTCCCCGTCCTGGCGGCGTCGTCGCCGGCTCCGGACCACCTCGTCACGTGCAACGAGTCATGCCCGGCGGGGTTGTTGTGCCAGACACGCCCCGGCGCGTCAATCGGCCCGGTCGATTCCAGCCTGTCACCTGCCACCGGCGACCTCACGGCGGCGGGCACGTCGTCCGGGCCGTGGGACCCGCTCCGTGGACCCGAACACTGACTTCGGTTGGTAGCGGACGGTGGACCGCTGCGGCGAGTCTCGGTGCTCCCACCAGGCCGCGCTCGACGAGGAGCCACGCATGACCACCACCCCCGCACCGGTCCCACTGAGAAGGGTGGCCGCGGCCAGCTGCGCGGGCACCACCATCGAGTTCTACGACTTCTTCATCTACGGGACGGCCGCGGCGCTGGTGTTCCCGAAGGTCTTCTTCCCGGCCCTGGGCTCCACCGCGGGCACCGTCGCCTCCTTCGCGACGTTCGCCGTGGCGTTCTTCGCCCGCCCGGTCGGCGCGATCGTGTTCGGCCACTACGGCGACCGGATCGGCCGGAAGAAGACCCTGATCTCGACGTTGCTGCTGATGGGCATCGCGACCGTCCTGATCGGACTGCTCCCGGGCGCGGAGACGATCGGCGTCGCGGCCCCGCTGATCCTGGTCTTCCTGCGGTTCTGCCAGGGCTTCGCCGTCGGCGGCGAGTGGGCGGGTGCGACCCTGCTGACCGCGGAGTACGCGCCGAAGGAGAAGCGCGGCCTGTACGGCGTGTTCCCCCAGCTCGGCCCGGCCATCGCGTTCGCGCTGTCCTCGGGCACCTTCCTGGTCACCGGGTTGGTCATGGGTGACACCGACGACGCGTTCCTGACCTACGGCTGGCGGATCCCGTTCCTGCTGTCGATCCTGCTCGTCGGCGTCGGGCTGTGGGTGCGGCTCTCCATCGAGGAGACCCCCGCGTTCGCCGAGGCCCGGCGGCGCGCGGCCGCGGAGGCGACCGCGCTCGACCGCTCGAAGCGGCTGCCGTTCCTGGAGGCCGTCCGGGCGCAGCCGCGTGAGGTCCTGCTGTCGGCCGGTGCGCTGTCGATGCTGTTCGCGTTCTTCTACATGGGCACGGCCTACCTGACCGCCTACGGCACGAACCCGCAGGGTGCGGCCCTGGACCGCCCGGTGGTGCTGGGCATCGGCATCGCCGCGGCCGCCGTGTTCGGGCTCGCGACCGTGGCCGCCGGGATGCTGTCGGACCGGTTCGGGCGTCGCGCGGTCATCCGGACGTCCTGCGTCGCCGGGATCGTCTGGGCGCTGGTGCTGTTCCCGCTGCTCGACACCGGCAGCGCCACCGCGTTCGCGGTCGGCCTCTGCGGGACCTTGGTGATCTTCGCGGTCGCCTACGGTCCGGCGGGCTCCTTCCTGCCCGAGCTGTTCTCGGCCCGGCACCGCTACACCGGCGCCGGGCTCGGCTACAACCTCGCCGGCGTCCTCGGCGGGGCGATCCCGCCGCTGGTCGCGCCCGGTCTGGCCGCGGCGTACGGCTCGATCGCGATCGGCGTGATGCTCTCGCTGATCGGCGTGATCTCCCTGGTCTGCGTGTCGCTGCTGCACGAGACCCGCAACGTCGCGCTCGAGCACGAGCGCCCCGCGACCGCCCCGACGACGGTCTGACCCGCACCACCGACCCGGAGGTCGTCCGCCCCATGGCCAACCACGACATCTACCGCGACGCCCGTGACCGGCTCGTCGCGCTGCACGGCGAGCACGAGAAGGCCGTCGCCGACTTCACCTGGCCGCAGTTCGACGGCGCGTTCCAGTGGGCGCACGACTGGTTCGACGTGATCGCCGACGGCGAGTCGCGGACCGCGCTGCGCATCGTGGAGGAGGACGGCGCCGAGGGCGCCTGGACCTTCGACGAGCTGCGCCGCCGCTCCAACCGGGTGGCCCGCTGGCTCGCCTCGCACGGCGTCGGCCGCGGGGACAGCGTGCTGGTCATGCTCGGCAACCGCGTCGAGCTGTGGGAGTCGATGCTGGCGGTGATGAAGCTCGGCGCGGTGATCATGCCGACGACCACCGCGCTCGGCGCCGTCGACCTGCCGGACCGGCTGGAGCGCGGGGGAGCGCGGTTCGTGATCGCCGACGCGTCCTGCACGGGCAAGTTCGACGGCCTGCTGGACGGGCTCACCGCGGTCTCGGTCGGCGGGTCCGCCGAGGGCTGGCTGGACCTCGCCGACTCCCACGACGTCGACGACGCGCCCGTCGAGCACCCGGGCACCACCGCCGACGACCGGCTGCTGCTGTACTTCACCTCCGGCACCACCAGCCGGCCGAAGCTGGTCGAGCACACCCAGGCGTCGTACCCGGTCGGGCACCTGTCGACCATGTACTGGCTGGGCATCACCCCCGGCGACGTGCACCTCAACATCAGCTCGCCGGGCTGGGCCAAGCACGCCTGGAGCTGCTTTTTCGCGCCGTGGATCGCCGGGGCGACGATCTTCCTCTACAACTACACCCGCTTCGACGCGGCGTCGCTGCTCGGCCAGATCCGGGACAAGGGCGTCACCACGTTCTGCGCCCCGCCGACGGTCTGGCGGATGCTGATCAAGGCCGACCTGTCCGGCGGGCCGGGCTCGCTGCGCGAGGTCATCGCGGCGGGCGAACCGCTCAACCCGGAGATCATCGAGCAGGTCCGGGCGCAGTGGGGCCTGACCCTGCGCGACGGGTTCGGCCAGACCGAGACGACGGCGTCGGTGGGCAACACGCCCGGCTCCGTCGTGAAGCCCGGGTCGATGGGGCGTCCGCTGCCCGGTGTCCCGGTGGTGCTGGTCGACGAGCTCACCGGCGAGGTCTCGGGGACCGAGGGCGAGATCTGCATCGACCTGTCCCGGCGGCCCACCAGCCTGATGGTCGGGTACCTGGACATGCCGGAGAAGACCGCCGACGCCATGGCGGGCGGCTTCTACCACACCGGTGACACCGCGACCCGCGACTCCGACGGCTACCTGTTCTACGTCGGCCGCACCGACGACGTGTTCAAGGCCAGCGACTACAAGATCTCGCCGTTCGAGCTGGAGAGCGTGCTCGTCGAGCACCCGGCGGTGCTGGAGGCGGCCGTGGTGCCCCAGCCCGACCCGGTCCGGCTCGCCGTGCCGAAGGCCTACGTCGCGCTCGCCCCCGGCCACGAGCCGACCCGGGAGACCGCGGCCGCGATCTTCGCCCACGCCCGGGACCACCTGGCGCCCTACCTCCGGGTGCGGCGGATCGAGTTCTCCGAGCTGCCGAAGACGATCTCGGGCAAGATCCGGCGGGTGGAGCTGCGGGCCCGCGAGCGCGACGAGGCCGGGGCGGCCGCGGGCGGGGAGTGGCGCTACGAGGACTTCCCGGAGCTGAAGGGCTGACCGCCCTCCCCGGGAACGCTCCGGGGCGGTGTCCGCCGAGCCGCCTCGGACCGGACGGTCGGTCCGTCCCGCCAGCGAGCCGGGGACGGGCCGACCGTCTCTCTCACTTCGTGGAAACTGCTTCGTTCGCGTAGAGGGCCCGGTCGGCCGCCGAGGTGGCGAACCCGTCGCAGGGCTGCCAGGTGATCTGCTGGTCGTGGACGGCGGCGAGCTGTGGTGGCGGTCTGGTCGCGGCCGCGGCGGCTGCTCCGGGTGGGGCGGGGGCGCCGCAGGCGGCGACGGCGGTCAGCGACACCACTCCCACGGCGAGCCGGAGCAGGTGTGACCGGAACATGTCGTCTCCTCGGGTCGATCGGGTCGTGTCCCATCGCACCCGCGCACGCACCGGTGGCACAGTGGCGTGAGGTCACCGCAGCACATGACGCCGTGTCACTACCGTCGCCGAGGAGCGTGCCGGACCGTTGACGACCATGAAGCTGCTGGACCTGGTCCTCACCGCCGTCACCGTCCTCTCCGTGACCGTGGTCATCGCCTACGTCGGACTCGCCTACGACACCGGGCTGTTCACCGTCCTGCCCGAGCCGGTCACCGCGTTCTTCCTGCGGAACGGATCCCTGCAGTGGGTGGCGCTCGCCGTGCTCGTCGTGGGGCTGATCGGCAAGACTCTGGTCGGGCGCACGCTGAAGCAGCGCCGCCCGCAGCCGACGCGGTCGTGACCGACCGCCCCACCGGGAGCCCCGTGACCGACTCCGATGCCGCCGCCGTGACCGATGTCGTCGTGAGCGATGGCGCCGACACCGGCGCGGCAGCGGGGACCGCGGCCGCCCGGGCGCGCCGGGCCGCGATGCTCACCGCCCTCGCCGCCCTCGCCCCGCTGTGCGTGGTCGGTGTCGTGCTCACGGCGCACAGCTGGTGGGAGGGCCTGATCGTCGCCGTGGGGCTGGTCTTGGCCCTCGGGGTGCTGCGGCAGTGGAGCCTGGACGGCTACTCGCGCGGCGCCGTGTTCACCCTGGGCTTCACCGGGGTGAACCGGCTCGTCGCGGCCCTGAGCGCCGCGAGCCCGATCACCTTCGTGCCCTTCGCGCTCATCGGGTCGCTGCTGGTGTCCGCCCGCCCGCGTCACCGGCGGATGTGGGTCGGTGCGCTCGCCGTGGTCGTCGCGGCGTCCGGTGCCGCGGCGCTCCTGCCCCGGCCGCCCACCGTGACCCTCGCCGGCCAGTACGTGCTCCTGCCCCTGTTCGGCACCCTGTTCGTCGCCGGCGTCATCGTCGTCTCCGAGTACGCGTGGGTCGTCGTGCGTCGTCTGGAACGGGCCCGCGAGGCCGAGCGCGAGCTGGCGATCGCCACGAGCGGATGCGGTTCGCGGGCGACCTGCACGACATCCACGGACACTCGCTGCACGTCATCAAACTCAAGGCCGCCTACGCGCAGACCCTCGTCCGCGGCGGCGGCGAGGACGCCGCCGCGACGGCCGTCGCCGAGCTCGGTGAGATCCGGGGACTCGTCGACGACGCCCTCACCCGGACCCGCGAGCTCGCCCACGCGCGCCACCAGCTCAACCTGACCGCCGAGCTGGAGAACACCCGTCGGCTGGGCGAGGCCGCCGGGATCACGGTCGAGGTCCACCACGACCCCGGCGCCGCCCCCGTCCACCCGCTGCTCGCCCAGGTGCTGCGCGAGGCCACGACCAACCTGCTCCGCCACGCCCGCCCGAGCACCGTGCGCATCACCACGTCGGCGACCCGGGTCGAGATCACCAACGACGGGGTCGCCCCCGCCGCGGACGCCGGGCCGGAGCTGCGCGGCCTCGCCCGCCTGCGGGACCGCCTGGCCGCGGCCGGCGGCGACCTGGACGTGACCACCACCCCGACGACGTTCACCGTCGCGGCCCGGCTCGCGAGCCCCGGGGCGGGCACGCGCGGTGGCGGCGCGGCCCGACCGACGGGAGGCGGGGACCATGACCGGCGCTGAGCCCGTCCGCATCGTGCTGGCCGACGACGAGAAGCTGCTGCGCACCGCGATGGCGGCGCTGCTGCCCCAGGACGGGACGATCGTCGTCGTAGCCCAGGCCGAGGACGGCGACGGGGCCGTGCGGGAGACCCTCGAGCACCGTCCCGACGTGCTCGTCGTCGACCTGGAGATGCCCGGGGCCAACGGCCTCGACGCCGTCGCGCGGATCCGGGAACACCACCCCGGGCAGGCGGTGCTCATGCTCACCCGGCACGCCCGCCCGGGTGTCCTGCGCCGGGTGCTCAAGCTCGGGGTGCAGGGGTTCATGAGCAAGAGCGCCGACCCCGAGGACATCGTCGCGGTCGTCCACGAGTTGCGGGCCGGGCGTCGGTGGATCGCCCACGAGGTCCTCGAGGCATCCGTGATCGACGACTGCCCGCTCACCGACCGCGAGATCGACGCCCTCGCCGAGACCCGCGAGGGCTACTCCGTGGCACACATCGCCCGCCGGCTGCACCTCGCCCACGGGACCGTTCGCAACTACCTGTCCAGCGCGATGCAGAAGACCGGCACCGCCACCCGCCACGACGCCGCGCGCCACGCGCACGAACGCGGCTGGCTCTGACACCGGCTGGACGCCGGACCGCGGCCCCCCGGCACCGGCGTCGGCCCGTCCGGCCCGCCGCACGCAGTTCAGCCTCGCGACCAGCAGGAACGGTCCGGGCAATTCGTCTGGACGGAGCGATGACGGTCCCTGCTCGAGTCGGCAGGACGGTTCCCGGCCGCTGGAACCGGGAAGACCCCCGCATGTCCGAGAACCACCAGCAGGACCGCCGCGACGACGACCGACCGGCCCCGGAACACCGCCGACCGGACGGTGTGTCGGACGAGGCGGTGGCCACGGTGGGCAAGTTGGCCGAGGCCGTCGAGACGATCGAACGGGCCCGCGGGCACCTCTACGCCTTCCACCAGATGACCGGGTACGCCGACGAGATGCTCGACGAGGTCGTCGGCGGCCTGCGGGGGATGGGTCGCGACGACCTGGCGGACCGGATCACCACCGAGCTGATCGGGCTGAACGTCGTCGCGGGGCGGTGGAGCTTCCAGGTCGTGGAGGAGTACGACGACGGCTACTACCGCACCACGCTGGACCTGGACCGCGCGGTGCGCGACGAGTTGGTCGGTGGGCGGCGGCATCTGATGGAGGCGGAGATGAAGGAGCAGCGCCGCACGCGCGGGCGCCCCGGCCACGCCGCGCGACCGCACGAGAGGGACTGACCGCCTCGGTCACGCCGAGCAGACGTCGTCGCGAGTGACCGCCACTGCGGACGGGGTGTAATCGGCGATCGGCTACGCCGGTCCGCTCCCCGAGGGACCGGCCGGCGGTGTCGCCGGCCTCGGGCGGCAGGCAGGTGACGCAGTCGTACCCGTGCTTGCCGTGAGTGGTGCCCGCGGCGAACTCGTGCGGTAACCCCGAGCGCGGCCGTCGACGATGCCGCAGCCTTCGTCTCCCAGCCGCAGGACCGCAGCGTGTCGAGGATCGCGGCGTCCCCGGCCTGCTCGATCGGGTCGGCACACACGGGCCGAGCACGGCACCACGGTTCCGGCCGCGCCCGCGGACCCGTTCCCCGCCCGACTCACGAGTTCAGCGCTGTTCTCGGCCTCCGTGCGGGTCCGCGCCGTCTCCCTGAGCCGGCGGCTGCGCACCGGCAGCGGATCGACGCCCGCGACGACGATGGCTCGGGACGCGCCGCTCGGCAGCTCCTCGATGTGTCCCCGTGACCTGCGCTTCCCCGCCGCAGCGTAGGCGGGTTTCGTTCCACGGCGCGAAGTCGTTCGCGATCGCGAACAGCGTTGCCGCTGGTCACGGTGTAGTGCCCCCGGCAGGATTCGAACCTGCGGCACCCGCTTTAGGAGGCCGGGACGGTGCGTGATCTGGACCGCCCTCGGCGGTCCTGCCAGGGGCCAGGGTTCTCGCCGATTGTCCATGGTGATCCCTGGTGCGCTGCACTTCGCCCCACGATCGCCCCCATGGCGCGAGGCTGGCGACGCTTTCCGTGAGGATCTCGCAAGTGGTCTCTGGGACTGCCCTGTCAGCCGCTGACAATCCATTCTCTTAGGGCGTTGCCGACCTCGCGGCCTTCTGGGGTGTCGGTGCGGAGTCCATCGAAAGTCCAACCGTCGACGCCGGCGTTGTTGCCGAAGACGATCTGGAGGGCTCCGAAGCGGCTGACCATGAGTCGGCCGTCGGCGGTGTTGCGGGTGATGACGCGGATCTTCTGGCCGTCCTCGGCTGCGATGGCCACCCGATTGTCTTCGACGATCAGGACCGCGGGAGCGGCGCGGAGGAAGGGGCTCCCGTCGGAGAAGCGCCTACCCCGGTCGGCGATGAGGTTGCCGTGCTCGATGACTCGGACGAACGGGGCTAGGGACGGGGTGAAACCGGCGTCGGTCAGCGGGCCGAGCCACTTGGCGTCGAGCGCCTGAGGCGCTGAGACGGCAGGGGTGGTGGTGCCGACGGTGCTTTGCGCGATTACCGGGGCCGGGGGGACGGACCTCGGCGCGTTTCGCCGGGTGAGCACCCGGAACAAGAAGAGGCCGAGGATGATTGTCAGGGCGACGAGAATGAAGAACACCACGTGAATCTCCTATCGATCAAAGTGCTAGCGGAGGCTGTCGAGTGCGGCCAGGGCCGCGTCGGCTTCCTGGGCGAAGTTCTGCAGCTCGGTGGCGGTCCGCTTGGCCTCGAACAGCAAGACCTTGGAGAACTCCCGGTCGAAGGAGCGCCGGGTCGCGTCGTCCCACTGGCTGCGGGTTTCTGCCAGGGCGCGGTCGAAGACACGGCACGCCTCCTCGAACGCCCCTGCGGCAGAAGCCAGTACGCGCATCAGCCGAAGACCTTCGCGGGGAGGTGTGTCACGCCGAGGTCACGTGCGATCTCGATGCGGTGTCTACCCGAGGTGACGCCCAGGCTGCCGTCCGACCTGCGGCTCAATGCGATCGGGTCGCTGCCGAGGAACATGTCGTAGACGTCCGCGGTCCGACGTAGCGGAGGGGCACTGCGTTCGGCGTCCCGTTCGACGAAGTCGCTCCTGGTCATGCCCTTGTCCAGGCCCGGCTGAACGACCTCGTCCCAGGTCTGCACGGCCCATCGGTAGTCCGCGCGGGACACGTCCTGGCTCTTTGAGAACGGCGGGCGTATCGGGTTATCCGAGTAGTCCACCTCCGCGAGGTCGACGTTCGACATCGCGTGCCCCACCAACCAGGCTCCTCCACCACCGGAAGGCGCCAAGAACGCCGACCCCCCACCGCTCCCGGCAGCCCGGTAGGAGGTGAGGTCGGCCCCCTTGCGAGCCAGGTCGGCACGAGCCGCGTCAGCGAGGCTCGGGGTCATTCGGGCGTGGGCCCGTTCCAGGGCAACGGCACCAGTGCAGACGCCTGCCAGCCGACGTACGGCGTCCTTCGCCGTCGCCAACGACCGACGGGCCTCGGCGAGCTGGCCCAGCAGCGGTCGGGGATCGGCGTCCTCGGGCAGGGCGGCGAGCCTGCTCTGCAGTGCACCGACCCTGCTCTGCAAGCGCCGGACGACGTCTTCTCCCTGCCGCTGTGCCGCCGCGGCCGCGGTCGCGGCCTGGACGAGAACGCCAGCGGAGGTGTCGGACCACCGGCTCATGGCGCGCGCGACGGCCGTCAACGCCTCGTCCCGCGTGCGGATCTCGGCCATGCCGCTACCCGCGGAACCGGTCGAGGGCCTCGGCCTTCTTGTGGATGCCCGGCGCGTCCGTGTCCCGCAGGTGGCTGCTGACCGAGCTCAACGCCTTGAGCGTCTGCTTGAAGCCGTCCTCGAACCGCTGCCGCTCGCTGTCCTTCCACTGGGTCGCGTCGAGGCTGCGGCGCAGCTGGCGAGCGATCTCATCGATCTTCCCCGCCGATGAGCTCAGCGTCTTGGCGAACTGGCGCAGCTTCTCGGGGTCGGCGTGGACGTCAGACGGCATGAGTGTTCCTCCCAGCGGAGATGGCGCGGAGCCACGAGGTGGGCGGGACCTCGAATCCGACGACGCGGCTGAGTACGCCGTGGTCGTCGTGGGAAAGGACGAGCTGGGTCTCTCTGAGATCCGCCGCGATCTCCGTGCCGAGCAGGGAGTGTGAATCGTCCGCGCTCACTCGCCCCGCCACCCGCCAGCCGCACTCCCGGATCATCCGGGAGGAGAGCCGTCGTGACACCCCGCTCACGCTGCCCGCCCACATCCACACGTGCACGCCAACCTCCGGTCCGTCCCGCAGGATCTCCTTGAGCGCGTCCGCGAGCTCGGAGTCCGCGTCGAGGCTGGAGAGGTCCGAGTCGAGGTCTCGCGCACGGTGGATGCCGAAGAGGAACATCATGCGCGCGGGCGCGCGGCCATCGTCTGATTCGACGCGCCCGCGTACCTCGGCGAGGGTGTCCTGGACGAGGGGGGCGAACGCGCGGCGACGGCGCAGGGTGATTCGGCCCGCTTCCAGCAGCGGCTCAAGGGTGGCGTCGAGTCCGTCGTCTGCGGAGAGGAAGTCGATCACGGTGATGAGCGCATTGCTTTGGGCCGCCGCGCTGACGGCCGCGGTGAGCAGGGCGTACGCCGGCCCTTGGCTCGGCTCCAGCTCAGCAGCCTCCGACTCGCTGTCCCGCACCACGGCGAGGACGTGGGCACCTGCCTCTCGACGGAGCTGGATGTCCCCGATCCCATTCGGCGTCGACGCGGAGCCGACGCGGAGCCGGACGGGCATGGCGCCAGACGAAGCGAGCTCCTCTTGGAAGACAACGGGCTCGACAGCGTCGAGCCGCGCCCGCGTGTTGCCCTCGAATACCACCGGTGTGCGGGTGAAGCCCGCCGCGTCCGCCTTTGCCCGTAGGGCGCGGAGGAGGTCGAGGCGCTCGGTCTCCGTGAGTAGGGCACCGGTGAAGCGTTCGTTGGCTTCGACGGCGCCACCTGCCGTGTTCAGGATCCCCTGGCCGCGGGTCGTGAGATAGCGTCCGCCGTCGTTGTGGTCGCCGAGTACCCTCCGCTGGTCGAGATCGGCGGCGGCGAGCAGGATCCGGGTCGGCAGCAGCTGCGGGACGTGAGCACCCAGCGCGTCGAGACCCGACAGGCTCTGCGAGCCGAGCAGCAGGTGGATGCCGAACCCGCGGCCCTGACGGATGAGAGTCTCGAGCAGGTCCGATGCGGCGATGCCGACCTTGTCGTTACGCGCGAACAGGACCTGGAACTCGTCGAACACAAGCAATACCCGGGGCAGGGTCTCCCCGGTCGCCTCGCGCAACGCCTGAAGCCCGGTGTGTCGGCCCCCGGTGGCCCGGAGCAGGCCGCCTCGCCGCGCCAGCTCGTCGACCAGCGACTGCAGGACCGATAGACCGAACTCACGGTCCGACTCGATCGCGACAGTACGAGCGTGCGGGAGCCCCTCGGCGGCGTAGCCCGCGAACTCGACGCCTTCCTTGAAATCGATCAGGTGCAGCTCCAGCTGGTCCGGCCCATAGACGGTGGTGAGCCCTGCGATGTAGACGTGCAGCAGTGTCGACTTACCGGAGCCCGGTCTGCCGACGAGCAACGCACCGGAGGCGTCGCTCGAGTCGAAGCCGAGTACGGCCACGTCCCGGGCGCCCTTCTGCCCGACAGGGGCGTAGAGACCCCGGGTGCTGTCGCCCGCCCACCAGGTTCCCGGCTCCTGCGGGGACACGTTCTCTGGAACTCCGGAGAGTTCGGGGCGGAGCCCGCGCCGGCGGGTCTCGGTGAACATCCGCATCGACTTGGCGAAGGCCACGGTGCCCTCGGTTCGCGCGATCGCCAGCCTGCCGACCGTGTCGACGATCCTTGTGGACACAGCAGACGGGACCATGCTGTCGTCCGGCACGAACTGGGAGACGAGCTTGTAGCTCTCGTGCGTGTAGATGAACGGCAGCCGGAGGTCGATGCTCCAGGTGCTGTCGACGGGAAGGGCGGCATCCGTGCCGTGGGGGGCTTCGATGGCGGTGTTGCGCAGCAGGAGGGTGTCCACTCCGCAACGCGGCCCGTTCTGAATGACCGAGCTGAGAGCGCGCACGGTCTCCTCGCTGAAGCCGAGCGGGAAGTCGTAGACGACGAGGAGGCGGTAGGGCTCAGCTACCTCACCGGCCTCGCGGTTGAACTCGTCGATGGAGTCGTAGGTCGCCCGTAGGTACTTCTGGATCACGAGCTCGATGTGTGCGGTGTGCTCGGCAAGCCGGGTGGCTAGATCGGCCGCAGCGGACCAGACCTTGCCCCCGACCAACGCGGGGTCGTACTCGGCGAGGTCCAGCAGCTCCCCGACGGACTGTCCAAGCCCGACGGGGTCGAAGAAGGTGATCTGTAGGTCGCCGGGATGGGTCGCAGCCAGGTGCCGGAGCAGGACGGACCTGGTGAGTCCGATAGCGGACTCCCGGCCAGTCTGGTCGTAGATGAGCTCGACGTTGCTGTTAGCAAGCTTCATGAGCTGTTCGGTTGTCAGTGCTGCCATGGGGTTGCTAAGTGGAGCCTCCGGGTCACCTGAGACGACCTGGCGCTCTGACCATGGTTGATGGCGACCTTGAAAGTTGTTGGACAGGCTGAACCGAGCGCCGGCAGAGTAAGGACCGTAGAGCTGTTCCTCTGTGTACTCTTCGCATCGCTGCTTGGCTTCGCGTATCGTGTCAGAAAACTTCGCATTAGCTGCGGCCGACTTATCACGATCATCATACTTGCCAGACTCATAATCTAGGAGAGTTTCACGCGTAGTTTTCAGTGCCCTGGCTAGTCCGGATATCAGGTACGGCCGTTGCTCGGTCATCACCTCACGGGTAACCCATATCGTCTCCCCACGCTCGTTGACTCCTGCGTCAGTAAGACGTTTAACGATGTGCGGATCGCACATTGCAAAGTAGCTGTCGATTTGTGATCTAAGTTCTTCTGCCGTGGCAAACTTCAATGGCCGGCCGTCAGGGTGCTTCTGCGTGTCTTCGTCGGTGTTGCTCATATGGATATAATGAACGCGTCTTATATATATTGCAACGATCAGGATGATGAACGCGCCGTTTAACATGCCAAGCAGTCTTGCCGAAATATAGCCTGGATCATCTAGGCATGTTTCATGCGTGCCGCTATATTGCGCGCATCCGGTGATCAGCACCGGCGTGTGGTCTAGGAGGACCAAGTGAGCGATGACGACGGCCTCGGTGCGGCGGTAGGCACGTTCGTAGCGGTCGGCTTCGTCTACTGGCTGGCAGTGGGCGCGGCGATGGTGATGGCTGCGGTACTGGTGGGCATCGTCGTGGTGGTCATCGGCTCGGTGATCTACCTGATCATGGGTGGCATAGCGTTCGCGGTAGGCATCGCGACTGGTGACTGGTCCGTGGTCCGAGATGCGATCCTGGCCCCGGCCATCGGGCTATTCCTAGCCCTCGCATTTCCGCAGCAGAACCGCGACATCGTGTATGCGCTTCTGAGCGCACCGGATGCGTTGCTTGCCCCCGCGAGCGGCAATGATGGAGCGCTCGTCGCCTTGATCTCGGTTCTGATTATCTTGGCGCTGTTTGCGTTTGTCTGCCTGTTCTACTTGGGCGGTCTTGGTTTCGGCTTCCTGGTCGCGAACGAGAACCCAGTCGTGCGGATGTTCGGTTATGTCGGCTGCATAGCGTGGGGCGTGACGTACTCAGGTACGGCTATGCTCGTGATGGAGGGCAAGTTCTCTTAGTCCCCTGCCCTGCTGTAGGCCATATAAAAAGCACTCCCCTAAGGTGTTAGTAGCTTGCCTGGGGGAGTGCTTTGGTATTACTGCTGCAGAAGGGAAGTGCTGTTCCTTTCCTGCGTTAGTTATTCCTGATCGCCGGACGTCGGCCCGGTCCTCAGTAGAAACGCGCCCCGGTAGGTGAGCACCGGGGCAACTCATAAGCCGACAGCCGGACCGCCTCGGTGGTGCCGACACGCTCAAGGGCGCGCAGGTGGTCGAGACCCATGGACCTTCGGGCGGCTTTCCGCCCAGTGGCTACAAGCCTTATGAGTCCCTCTCCGCTGTTCTATCGTGGTCGTCGCTCGTCACACGTCAAGGTCGTTCGTCCTCGCTGCGCTGCGGGCACTGCACCTTGACATGCTCCTCATCGACGACTTTCGGGCCTAGTACTGCAACGGCGTTTTGTCAGGCTGGTGGGCGTTGGCCGCGGCGGCGGTAGTGGCAGGTCCGGGCCTGGTGCTGGCGTCGTCGGCGCCAGGTGGACCAGGCGAGTGTGCTGGCCAGGCAGGCGGCTGGGGTGAGGATGAGGGTGGCGAGCAGACGCCGTATCTCGTTGCCGCTCAGCGGGATCAGGCCGGTCCGCTCGGCTGGAGATCCCCTTTTCGGCCTCCTGTGCGCGGGTGACGGACAAGTAGGCGGCGGCGAGCATGGCCAGTGTGATGTGGGCGTACCAGGCTCGGTAGGAGCGGACTTGGTAGTGGTCGAGGCCGGCTTCGTTCTTGGAGGTCTGGAAGCATTCCTCGATCGCCCAGCGTGCGCCGGCGACGCGGACCAGCTCGCGCAGCGGCGTGGCCGCGGGGGCGGCGCAGCGGTAGAACGCCAGCTCCCGGGTGGTCTTGCCCTGCCCGGGTTCGGTCTGGCGGCGCACGAGCAGCCAGTGTCCCCAGCCGTGGGGTAGGCCGGCCGGGTCGAGGGCGACGGTGGTCCAGTCATAGATCCGCTCTCCGTGCGCGCCCGCGCCGACCTGGCGCCGTTCCCACCCGCTGCGGCCGGTGTCGGGGTCGCGGGCGCCGGCGATCGTGGCGAGGACCTTGGCCTGGCGGCGATGCCCGTCCGGGCTGGTCAGGACGTCGTCGTTGCGAGTGGCCAGCACGAACGGAATCTCCCGGTCGGCCAGCCAGGTGCGGAAGGTCGGATTCTGTCCGTAGATCTCGTCGGCGGTCACCCACGAGCGGGGTGTGAGGGCCCCGCAGGCGTGGGCGCGGTCGAGCATCGCCAGCCCGAGCTGGGGTTTCGTGGCGAACCCGACCTCATCGGGCACGTCGGCTCTGGCGCAGCGGTCCCGGTCCTCGGTCCACGAGGTCGGCAGGTAGAGCTCGCGGTCGATCAGCGCCCGCCCCTTCGAGCTGGCATAGGCCAGGAACACCCCGAGCTGACAGTTGTCGACCTTGCCGCTGGTACCGGTGTACTGGCGTTGCACTCCCGCCGAACGCAGGCCCTTCTTGATGAACCCGGTCTCGTCGACCACGAACACCTCACTTGCGGGGTCGCCGAGGGCGTCGAGGACGTAGTCGCGCACGTCGTCGCGGACCCCGTCGACGTCCCAGTCAGCGGTGCGCAGCATCCGCTGCGTCCCGTCCGGCGAGACCGCCCCCGCATGCTCGGCCAGAGTCCACCCGTTCTTGCGCTCCAACCCGGCCAGCAGGCCGCGCACATACGCCCCGGCCCGCGCGCGGGGCTCACGACGGAAGAACCGCGGCCCGATCGACGCGATGACCTGGTCCAACGCCGCTACCCATCCAGCAAGATCCACCACCCGGCGATCATCACCGCCGAACCCGGATCAGCCTCTCACGACACGCCGAAACGCCGTTGCAGTACTAGTGCGGAGTAAGGGCGGAGCGTGAGACGACCAATGAGCGCTGCTGTTAGCGTACCTGGGGTCGCTACCCGCGGAACGTCGCTCCTGAGGTGCACGTTTCTCGCACCGTGACGGCCGATAGCCCAGGAAGCCTACTGATAAGTCTCTCCCAGATCCACGCGGCGAGAACCTCGCTCGTCGGGTTAGCGAGCCCGGGGACCTCGTTCAAGTAGTAGTGATCTAATTGATCACCAATGGGCTTCCACGCGTCCTTCAACTCGCCGAAATCCTGAACCCAATGGTTCTCTGGGTCCAGTGCTCCCTGCACGTAGACGATAACGCGGTAGGAATGCCCATGCAGGCGGGCACACTTGTGTCCATCCGGTACAGATGGAAGCCGATGGGCCGCCTCGAACGTGAACTCGCGGAAGATCTCATGGGTGCTCGTCATGGTATCCCTAAGTACTTGTGGGTCTGAAGGCTGAGCATCCAGCGCGGGTGTTTGAGGCAATATTCGACGGCAGCCTCTTCGTTGGCTGCCCTTGCCGGGCCGTCCATGGGTTGCAGGCGGAAGTTGCGGAAGTCCAGTCCCTCGAACTGCGACGGGGACCCACCAGTCTGTGGGTACACGAGTTTCAACTCGTCGCCGCGTGAGACGACGAGGTCGGCTCCGATCTTTGGACTGACGCAGAGCCAGTCGATCCCCGGTGGAGGCTGGCGCGTGCCGTTCGTCTCCACCGCTACGTAGAAGCCGTGGTCGTGCAGAGCCTTGGTGAGCGTCTCGTCGACCTGAAGGAGGGGTTCGCCGCCGGTGAGCACGACCATCCGATGCTCTATGTCGCTGTGCGGCCATGTCCTAGCCACTGCCAGTGCTAGTTGCTCGGCATCGTCGAAGCGACCCCCTCCCACGCCGTCAGTTCCGACGAAGTCTGTGTCGCAGAACTGGCAGATGGCTCGGTGCCGATCGGATTCCCGTCCTGTCCACAGGTTGCACAGGCTGAATCGGCAGAAGACGGCGGGCCTTCCGGCGTGTGAACCTTCGCCCTGCAGGGTGTAAAAGATCTCTTTGACGCGGTACATCGTTAGCGGTTCCGGTACGGTACGGGGTCCTCTGCGCCGGCCTCGCTGAAGCCCTTCAGGCGGAGAAGGCAGGAGTCGCACTGGCCGCAGGCCTTGGACTCTGCTGTCGGATCGTAACAGGACCAGGTCATTCCATAGTTAACGCCGAGTTCCAAGCCGGCACGGATGATCTCGGCCTTTGAGAGGCTGATGAGAGGAGTGTGGACGGTCGTGCGCGCGCCCTCGACTCCGGCTCGTGTCGCCAGGTTGGCCAGGTTCTCAAACGCCGCAATGAATTCGGGACGGCAGTCGGGATATCCGGAGTAGTCGAGAGCGTTGACACCGATGAAGATGTCCGAGGCGTCGACGGTCTCGGCGTAGGCGAGCGCGAACGACAAGAAGATGGTGTTCCGGGCGGGGACGTAGGTGACAGGAATGCCTTCGCCGCTCAGGTCAGCTGCGGAGGAGTGCTTCGGCACGTCGATGTCAGCCGTGAGGGCGGACCCTCCGAAGGCGCGAAGGTCGATGTTGGCGACGACGTGCCTGCTGACATCGAAGGCCTTCGCGACCCGTGCGGCGGCGTCGAGCTCGATGCTGTGGCGCTGGCCGTACTTGAAGGAGAGCGCGTAGGGCTCGAACCCCTGCGCTCGGGCCATCGCGAGGACTGTGGTGGAGTCCAGGCCCCCGGACAGCAGCACGATCGCTGGCTTCGACATGCGGGCTCCTCAGCAGTTTGGTGGCAGCTGTCCGCAGCGTAGCGGGAAACTGTCGGTAGGCTGCGTCAGGGTGTCACCGTAGTTTCCGTGTCGCGTGAGGGAGTCAATGAGTGGCAGAACTGACCATCGTGGTACCTTGCACCGACCGTAAGGCTGCAGCCCCGAGAGAGGTACTGCAGGTCCGCAACCTTCCTCCGTCCGGCCTGCCTACGCGGTCGGCAGTATGGCGATCTCACCTCCGCGGGAGTTCGCCGACTCATGTGCTGCGTGACCTGTACCGAGGTGAGAGTTGGAGCGTCGTGCCGACTCTGCTCGAAGCGGCACATCGAGCAGGCTTCGTATCACGTCTGCTGGTCGCGTCTGCTGGGCTAGGCCTGCAGTGCATCAACGCCCCGGCGCCGTCCTACTCCGCCACGTTCGCAACGGGACAATCTGACAGCGTCGGTAGCAGCGCCCCTGAGGTGCGGAGGTGGTGGCACCTCCTGCGCAGGGCTCCCCATGCCCTCGACCCGGACGTCGAGTTGCGAGGCAGCGTTCTCCTCGTCTTGTCGCAGGCCTATGCGGTTGCACTCCACGAGGACCTCCTCCGACTCGGCGCGCGGGGGGACGATGTCTTGCTCTTCGGTGGAGCCGTCGACGTCCCTGGGATCACGAGGATTGCTGCGGATCGCGCCTTGCGGGGGGCCCTTGGCGGCACTGCGACCGGCCTGACGATCCGGATGGCCCGTGAGTGGCTGGCGAGGCTCGAACACGGCCGTTTGACCAGCAGTGCGAGGCTGGAGGACTGGTCGCGCTGGGTACAGCATGTGCGACGCGAGGAGTTCTGGTCCCGGGAACCTCTCGACGACGAGCAGGTGCTGGCCTTCATTCGCGCTGCTCTGGCTGAGGAGCCGAGTCTGTCGCGTACGAGGGCGCTCCGTAGACTTCGTGACAGCGGTAGAGCGTGCGAGCAGGGAAGGTTCGCTGCCCTGTACTCGAAGGCGGTCGATACTCCGTGAGCCCCAAGAACGATCTCCACGGGTACCGCATCCTGGAGCGCCGAGCGCTACGAGTTCTCCAGAACAATGAGGTGCCCCTCTACCTCTTCACCCTCGCTGCGGAGGAGATTGATCAAGTCGCAGACGTCGCCCGAATCTCACGCGACGAGGCGGGCAGGTTGATCGGCTACCAGCGGCCCGAGAAGAAGCAGCACGTCCGCCAGATCCAGAACTACCTCGACTCAGGGGATGTCCTGTTCCCCAACGGCTTGATCATCGCACTTCCCGATGACCTCAAGTTCAAGTCGAGCCGCGGACCCGGCACGTCGGACGGGCTCGCAACTGCCGGCACGCTCGAGATCCCGATCCCTAACGACCCAGCGGCGCCACGTCCTGGGTGGATCGTCGACGGACAGCAGCGCAGTCTGGCGCTAGCCAAAGCCGCGAATCGACGTTTCCCTGTCCCTGTTTCGGGCTTCGCGGCTTCCAATCTCGAACTTCAACGTGATCAATTCCTGCGGGTCAACAATGTCCATCCGCTTCCGGCGAACCTCGTGACGGAGTTGCTGCCGGAGATCTTCACCCCCCCATCGCCTCGCTTGTCGGCCCGTCGTCTGCCGTCCGCGCTCGTTGACATGCTCAATCAAGATCCAGGGTCACCCTTCCATGGACTGATCAAGCGTGCATCCAGTGAGTCGGAGTCGACGCGGCTGCGTGTAGTTACCGACAATAGCCTGATCGAAGCACTCAAGGAGTCCCTTGACTCACCTTCGGGCGCACTCTTCCCATACCGGAATATCGTGGCAGGTACAACTGACACGGACGGCATACGTCACCTCCTGACCGTGTACTGGACAGCCGTCCGGAACACCTTCCCTAGTGCTTGGGGTGTCCCTCCGACGGAGTCGCGACTCATGCACGGAGCAGGAATCCGAGCGATGTCTCGCCTGTTAGAACGGGTAATCGTCCACGTCGACCTCCGCGGCAAGGACCCTGTAGCCGCTGTCGAGAAGGAGTTGGCGCGCATCGCGCCGTTGTGTCACTGGACTGAAGGAGACTGGGCGGACCTCGGCCTTCCATGGAACGGCGTGCAGAATGTTTCGAGGCATATAAACGCCCTGTCGAACTACCTCATAAGGGCATATATCGAGTCCAGAGGGGCGGGTCGATGAAGTTCTACTTCCCCGATAGCCAGGACATGGTTTCTCCGAGCTACGACTTTGTGCATGATGAGTACAGTCCCCTTCGAGTTCGGCAGCGTGATGACCTCTATGCGCACGAAGTGTTAACAAAGGTTCCCTACGATGGAATCTTGGTTTCGAAAGCCATCGTGGATGGCTCTGTCAACGGCGCCGGCAAGTACTCTGAGTCTCAACGGCAACGCATCTATCGGCTCGGTGTGCGGCGCTACTTCCGGTTGCCGGACTATATGGCAACCATTGGCGACTGTGGCGCCTTCAACTACGTGAGTGAGTACGAGCCTCCCTACACGGTTGACGAGGTCATTGACTTTTATGAAGGCTGCGGATTCGACTCAGGCGTTAGCGTCGATCACGTCATCCTCGCCTATGACGCGAAGGCTACTGATGAAACCGCTGACCCGGCTTGGCGTGGCCGACAAGGCATAACCCTACGTCTAGCAGAAGACTTCATCTCGGCGCTAAGTCGCCGGAGTTCAGGGGTGGAACCGGTAGCCTCGGCCCAAGGCTGGTCGCCAGCCAGTTATGCCGAGTCGGTCCGTGTGCTCCAAGAATTGGGCTTCCGTCGGATCGCGCTCGGTGGAATGGTTCCATTAAGGACTCCCGACATCTTGGCGTGTCTGGACGCGATTGCAGAGGTCCGCGCGCCTGAGTCAGAACTCCATCTGCTGGGAGTGAGCCGATTCGAGTCCATGAGCGAGTTCGCCCGCTACGGCGTGACAAGTTTCGACAGCACCAGTCCATTCAAGCAAGCTTTCATGGATGACCGCGACAACTTTCACACTGAGGCCGGGCCGTTCGTGGCCATCCGCGTGCCTCAGGTGGACGGTAATGCCTCACTGAAGCGTGCAATATTGGCTGGGAAAGTGGTCCAGCGCGACGCCATCAAGACAGAACGTGAGTGCCTCAGTCGCCTACGTCGCTACGACCGAGAAGGACTCGACGTGGACGACGTACTCGCCGTCCTCGCCGACTACGAGGCGATCATCAACGTCAAGAAGTCTCGAGTCCCGGAGTACCGCCGGACCCTAGAAGCGGCCCCGTGGAGACGATGCCGGTGTGGGCTCTGCGAACACCATGGCATCGAAATGATCATCTTCCGTGGGACTGAGCGCAACAAGCGGCGGGGTTTCCACAATCTGTCGGTACTTGCCACCAAGATGCACGCGATACCTGCAGTCGCAGAGCGGCGGGCGGGAAGCCAGACGAACTTAGCCGAAGTGGGGAGCATCAGTGGCTGATCAATACCTCTTGCGCGTACCAGCGCTTCGCCTCACCCAGGGACACAAGCACATCTACGTCTTCGGTATTGACGGCAAGCGCCTCGACGACTTTACCACCGTTTCACGCGCTCGCCGCGACGATGCTGGCCTGCAGGGCTACCAGAGGCCCGAGGTCGTTGCCCACATCAGGGCGATCCGGCGCTACCTTGAGTCTGACGGAGCGATGCTGCCGAACGCGATAGTCCTGGCGTTCACGGAGCAGGTTCGCTTCGAACCGTTTGCGCCAACGACAGGGGAGAACCTCGTCACCTACTCTCAACCCGGCGAGCTGGTGATCCCCATTGACGAGGCGTGCGACGAGGCGGACAAACCAGCCTGGCTCGTCGACGGCCAGCAGCGAACTGCTGCCATCAGAGATGCAGACCTTGCCGAGTTCCCGGTGGCTGCAGTCGGATTCATCGCAGCGGGCGAGCAGGAACAGCGATCGCAGTTCATCCTCGTCAATAGCACAAAGCCACTTCCCAAGGGCCTCATCCACGAACTCCTGCCCGAGACGTCTGGAGAGTTGCCAGCACGCTATGCGCGACGCCGCCTGCCCGCGTCACTGATGACGCAGCTCAATACTGCTGACGGCAGTCCTTTCAAAGGTGCCATCGCTACTCCGACGACTCCCGACGGCTACATTAAAGATAATAGTGTTCTCAAGATGATTGAGAACAGTCTTTACGAAGGCTCGCTCTATCAGTACCGTGACCCTCGAACTGGTGAGGGCGATGAAGAACTGATGCTGCGCCATCTCGTAACCTTCTGGGACCAGGTCCGGAAGCGGTGGCAAGGCGCGTGGGAGTTGCCGCCGCGCAAGTCACGACTTACGCACGGCGTTGGAATTCAAGCCATCGGCTACATCATGGACATGTTAACCTCGGATGGGTCGGTCTCGGAGATCTCGCTCGAGCATATCAAGACCAGCCTGGACGCTCTTGACCCCGTCATTGCTTGGACCGACGGAACTTGGCGTCTGTCGCCTGGCGACGAGCGTCGATGGAACGGCCTGCAGAATACACCGAATGACGTTCGGAAGTTGACGAACCTGTTCGTGCAAGCCCTTCGTCGGGCGGCGGGCACCGAGCAACTGCTCCTGCCGTCACACTAGTAGAGCGGGGCTAGCTCCTTAACGGTCGTTTTTCTATCACTCGGACCCGCCTAAAACTGCTCGGAGAGCGAGCAGTGCGGCGGCGGGAGTTGGGCGATGCCCCGGGTCTACCAGCACCAGGCCTATCACCCACTCGTGCCCCGAGTGCGTCCGACGCCGATCCTGTGTGTGATGATGCGGGTGTCATCCGTCGTGCTCGTCCTGCATAGGATCGCCTGGCTTACTCGGCGACCTCGCTGCATCGGTCACTCCGGGTGACGCTTGTACTAGGGTGGTCGGCAGTGAGCCGTGGGGGTAGAGGTCGCATGATCCACGTGTACCGGCGGAGTCTCGATGGTGTTGCGCAGATGACGGGAACGGCCTTCACTACCGCCACTGGAACGGTTCGCCTATATCGGCGTCGGCACCAGCGGAACCTCGCGAGCGCCAACGCGCGATGACGGCGCCGCTGGTCGTCGGGGATTTCGTCTCCTACCCGGATAGCCCCGGGATCGGCTCCGTGGGCGAGGTGGATGGCCCCATGGTGCGGGTCGACTTCTTCAATTCCGTCGCGACGCCGGTAGCGCGGTCGACCTGGGTGTCGTCCATTGAATGCGTGCCCGTCGTACTCGACCCGGCGACCCGGGTGTACTGGCGCAACCCGGACACGGGCCGGTGGCTGCCGGGCCGGGTGACCTCGGGCGGTCGGGGCGAGTACTTCGTCAACTTCCCCAATCACGGATATGACTTCCCGATCCCTCAGGTCCACCTGCAGGTCCGGTGGGATGGTGGCCGCTCGGACCCTCTCGCGGTGCTCGGCGTGGGCGCCCACGAGTCGGGGTACTTCCGCAACACGCGCCTGCCGTTTCTAGAGGGGTTGGTGGCGCAACGCGGGGCGAGTGCCAGCACGGCGGCTTTCCTCTCCTCGGCGGTGGAGATCTACCCGCATCAGATCAACGCCGCGTTCACGGTGCTGTCGGACCCGGTCCAGCGCTACCTGCTGGCCGACGAGGTGGGCCTGGGCAAGACGGTGCAGGCCGGGTACGTGATCCGGCAGACGCTGCTGGACGACCCGCGTGCGCGCGTAGTGGTGCTGACGCCGGAGAGTCTGCGCCGGCAGTGGGTGGAGGAACTTCTGTCCAAGTTCTTCATCGACGACTTCGCGCAAGCGAAGGTCAAGTTTCGGTCGCACGACGATCCGGGCAGTTGGGCGGACCACCACGACTGGGACCTGCTGGTCGTTGACGAGGCGCATCGGATCACGCAGGTCGACGGGCCTGCCAACCCGACTTACGCTGCGCTGTGCGCGCTAGCGCATTCAGTGCCCAAGGTCCTGTTGCTCTCAGCGACCCCGACGACGTCACACTACACGACGCACTTGGGGCTGCTGCACTTGCTCGACCCCGGCCTCTACCCGTGGGAGAGGGCGCAGCAGTTCGCCGAGAGGTACGAGCGCCGAATCGCCCTGGCCGACAGCATCTACTCGCTCGACGCGCGATTCTCGGTGTTCCTGGAGTCCTCCATAGAGGAGGTGCGGGAGATCCTTGGCGAGTCCGACCCCCTCTTCGAGGGCCTGGCCGCCCGGGTGCTCGAAGCGATCGACGGGGACGGCGAGTTGCGCTCAGGCGTCGCTGAGTCGGATTTGGCCGTGCGCGTGGAGGAACTTCGAGCGCACCTGAGCGAGACCTATCGGCTGCATCGGCGGATCATCCGGCATCGCCGGGCAACCGTCCTGACCGATGATCTGGACGGCGAGTTCGCCGAGTACGAGGTCCGTGGACGGCGTCCGCCCGTTGTGCTCAGCCTGGACTCCGAGGCGCATGACGCGGCGGAGAGCTACCTGCTCGAGTGGCAGCGGGAGTCGGCCGACCACCTGGGTCAGGAGGGCGTGGCGGGCGATCGCGGCGCCTACGGCGGCGTGCTGCGGGTCCTGGCGTCGCGGACGGGAATCATTGTCGATGACCTGCTCGACAGCCTGCGCTGGCGGATCCGGTCCGATCGCACGGCGGCCGACCGGGCCGGCCTCACGGCGGACGAGCGGCGGACCTTACGCGCTGTGCCGGCGCTGCCGTTCGAACCGGAGTTCGTCCTGCAGTTGGAGAAACTTGACGACGGTGAGATCCGTAGGTCGGCCCTCGACGGCGCCTGCCGCGCGGTGGCGCGTGTACTGCGGAAGGGCCGCCGTGCGGCCTTCTTTTGCGGCCCCGGGCAGTTGGGAGACCTTCTCGCGGCGCACCTGCGCCGACGGTTCCCAATGGTCGTTGTCGGGACGCATACGAGCAGCGCCGGGCCGGAGAACTCCCACGATGCTGTGCGCACGTGGAGCGCATCGATACGACCGGAGGATCACGCCCGGCTCCTTGTGCTCGACGGTTCGGGCGAAGACGGGTTGAATCTTCAACTGGCCCACTCGGCCTTCCACCTGCGGTTGCCCTGGTCGCCGAACCAACTCGAGCAGAGACTCGGTCGCCTCGACCGCTACCGCAGCGTCGACGCGGTGAGTCAGTCGGCCCCCGCCGAGCAGTACCGGCTGAGCTCAGCTCACGGTGAGACGAGCATTGGCGACGCTTGGGCGGAACTGCTCACCGACGGGTACGAGGTCTTCGACAAGTCCGTGTCCCCCTTACAGGACGCCATCGTCGACGGCATTGACGACGTGTGGACTCAGGCTCTGGACCTCGGCCCGGCCGGCCTCGGCGCCTGCACCGGGTCCGTCCTCACCGCACTTGAGGCGGCGCGCCTGGAGATTGAGAAGATGGACCTTCTCGAATCCATCCATAACCAGCCCGACCCGGACGCTGGCGTGGCGGGCCGGCTGAGCCGGTTCGAGACCGACTGGGCGCGGTGGCGGACGGCGTTCCACGGCTTCACCTCGGAGCACGACGGCGGTGTCCGGGTGCGCCACCGTTCGAGCGGTGAGGTCGAGTCGTACGACGTCGTCAACTCCCGCCCGTCGATCGACCCGCACCACTGGAGGCGCAAGCGGGCCGGGCTCACCCCAGCCGTCGTGAACGGCGTGTTCAACCGGTCGGTCTCGTTGCGAAGGCCGGGGACCCGCCTGTTCCGCTCTGGCAACCCGCTCACCGATGCGCTCGCCGACTGGGCGTGGCAGGACGATCGCGGTCAGGCGACCGCGTTCAGCAGGCCGTACGCGCACCAGACCGGCGGAGCGGACCCCTACTTCGGTTTCGACTACCTCGTCTCCGCCGACACGGGCCCCGCGGTGGCGCTCTCGCTGCGGGACGCACGGGTCGAACGGGCGCTGCGGCGCCAGGCGGATCGGCTCCTGCCGCCGTTCGTCGTGCGCGTGTGGGTGCCCGCCTTCGGCGGCGAGCCCGTGGTCGACGAGGGCCAACGGCGGTGGCTCGAGCGCCCCTACGACAAGAACACACGCGACCGCAACTACAGCGGCGAACGCCTGCGGGAGTTCTTGGACATCTTCGGCGGCCAGGACGAGTACCAGTCCTGCCTCACAGGTGCGGAGCGGACGGGCAGGGCCCACATGGCCGCGGTGACCGACCTGCACCGGCGCTGCTCGGAGGCGCAGGCGGCGGCGGAGCAGCGGATGGCCATCGCCCGCGCCCAGGCCAAGGCCCGCAGCGCCGCGGGGCACCTGCTCGGCGACGTGGAGAGCTACCTGGTCGACACCGAGGTCACGGCCGCTCTGGTCGGTGGGCTGTCCCGGCCCACCACCCAGTTGGTCGCGGCGGTGTGCGTGGTGCGCGTCCCGGGGGTCTTCCGTGGCCGATGACAGCTGGTACACCGCGCAGCGGATGTTCACGCAGTGGAGGGCTGGCACCGGGTGGCCGGGCCCCGTCGACCCGGCCGGACTCGCCGGTACGTCGCGCCGACTGTTCGATGCGCTGTCCGGCCTAGCCAGCGGGGAAGCGGGTCGCCTCGATGTGGCCCTGCTCGTGCGCCAGGTGCTGCTGGAAGCCGCGGCCGTGGGCAACGACTCGCCGCTCACAGTCCCGGTCGGGAACGACCTGCCGAGCAAGCGCGAGTGGGAGCGCGCGGGGTGCAGCGCGCTGCCCGGGCCGGACGGCGACATGCGGGTCTGGGCCCAGGAATGGGAGCCTCGGCCGCTCGACGCGTCCACGGAAGAGGCCGAGGCGGCCCGCACCGATCTGCGCGAGGTGCACCGCGGCCTGCACTCGAGGCTGCGCAGGTCCGTGTCTGGTCCCGCCGCGGACCCCTTCTGGACCGCCGCGCTCGGACCGAAGTACACCCACTACCGGTCCGCGGGGCAGCAGCAGGCCGCTCGCTCGGTGGTGCTGGCTCCGCCGGGCAGCACCACCGTCGTGTGCCTGCCGACCGGACAGGGCAAGACCGAGACGGTGCTGGCCCCGGCTATGCTCGGACGCCCGGGCCTGGTTCTGGTCGTCGTGCCGACGGTTGCCCTGGCCATCGACCAGGAGCGGCGCGTGCGGCAGTTGACCGACACGAACGACGCCTTCGCCTACAGCGGGGACATGCGCGCGGACGAGAAGCGCGGTGTCGTCGACGCCATCCGCGCCGGTCGTCAGCGCGTCCTGTTCACCTCGCCGGAGGCGGTCAGCACCAGCCTGTCGCGGCACCTGCAGGCCGCCGCCGAGGCCGGCACCTTTCACACGCTGGTGCTCGACGAGGCGCACCTGGTCGAGCAGTGGGGAAACAACTTCCGCCCAGAGTTCCAAACCATCGCCAGCCAACTGCGCAACTGGCGGCGCCACGCGCCGGCCGGGTCCGCGCCGCGCGTGGTGGCGTTGAGCGCCACGCTCACCGGCCTGCAGTTGGACACGATCGCTCAACTGTTTGGTGGATCGGACCCGGCGCGCGTCGTCTGGGCGGCGCAGATCCGCACCGAACCCAGCCTGTACGTGGACCAGTTCGCCACGGTGGGGGAGCGGGACGCCGCGGTCCTCGGGGCGGTGACCAGGCTCCCCCGACCACTGGCGTTGTACGTGTCCAAGGTCGACGACGCGCAGCGGTGGGTCGGAATGCTGCGGGAGGCCGGTTGCGAGCGGGTCGCCGCGGTGACCGGCGGCTCGGACTCCGCGGACCGACGCGCCGCGCTCGAGGGCTGGGGCGGGCAGTCGGCTGCCGGTGCCTGCCCCACCAGGTTCGATGTCATCGTCGGCACGTCTGCGTTCGGCCTGGGGATCGACCTCCCCGACGTCCGGTCGGTGGTCCACGCCTGCCTGCCCGAGACCGTGGACCGCTACTACCAGGAGGTCGGCCGGGGCGGACGCGACGGCCGGCCGTCGCTCGCCTACATCGCCACCGCGAAGTCCGACGAGCCCGTCGCGCGGACTCTGAACGCCAACGCCATCATCGGGCCGGTCAAGGCCTGGGACCGGTGGGAGGCGATGTTCCGGCAGTGCCGCCACGACGAAGGGCAGGTCATCTTCGACCTCGACCTCGACAGCCGCCCGCCCCACCTGTCCGAGACCGGGGAAGCGAACCGGATGTGGAACATCCGAACGCTCAACCTGATGGTCCGCGCAAACCTCGTCGAACTGCACCCGCCGGACACCGCCCCGCCAGTCGTCGACGCGACTGGCGAGGACCGGGACGCCCGCATGCGGCAGCACTTCGCCGACCTCGCGACCAAGGTGCGGGTCTCGCTGGGCGGCCGGACCAACGACCGGGTGTACTTCGCGGAGCGCATCGAGGAGATCCGGAGCGTGATCCTCACCGGCCAGTGGGCCGCGCTGGAGCGCTTGCGGCAAGCCATGTCGGGCGACCACTGCATGGGTGAGGAGTTGGCGAACTACTACACAACCGCCTACCGCGGTCTCGAACTGAGCACGGCCGCCGCCTGCCGGGGGTGTCCGCGGTGCCGGAAGGGCGGGCCGGCCTCGGACGGGCTGTATCGCACGCCGTGGGAACCGGTCCCCGACGTCGCCTGGCTCCCTGTCGGCTCACCGGATCCGCTCGCGCGGTTCCGGTCCGCGAAGACCCCCCTGCTCAGTATCCGGTGGGACACGGCCACCGAGCGCCAGCAGCGGGTGCCGGGCCTAGTGGGCCGCCTGTGCCAGCGGGGGATGGTCATCGTCGGTGGTCCCGGACTCACCGAGCAGGAGAGCACCGCAGTCCAGAAGTTGGCGCGGCCGCACCCGGTGATCATGGATGCCGACGAAGCCCTCCTGGCCGGTGACGCCCCCGTCGTCTGGGTCGTCGGGCGCGACGGGTGGACCCCGCACCTAGAGGCACGGCTCGAGGTACCCGCCCCGACCTACCTGCTCCATCCTCGGGATCTGCCGCACCCGGCCAAACCGGGGTATTTCTGCGACATCCACCCGGCCAGCATCTCCGTCGACGTAGCGGGAAAGGTCCTCTGACGTGAGCTTGTTGAACGTTGACGACCCGCTGCCGCAGTACGTCGTGGTGATGCTGCGGCTGTTAGTCCATGCGGGGGGCACGATGCCCGTCGACGAGGCGCGAGCCCTCCTCACCCCACCCTCCGTCGACGGCAGGAAGGTCTTCGACACGTCGTTGTCCAGCCTCACCAGGCTCGGCGTGATGGTCAGGGAGGACGACCGGATCACGTCGGTGGGCTGCGCGACGATCGAGCCCGACGACGTCGTCGACGCGCTGCGCCTCGCGGTGCTCGCTCCGGACAACAACACCGGCGTCGGTGAGGACGCCACGCAGGTCGGCCCGCGGGACCTGATCCGCGCGCTGTGCTGGTTCCTGACGAACGATCCGACGGCGCCAGCGCTCGGGTGGTCGGAGGTGCAGTCCCGGCAGTCCAGAGCGATCCACGAGCACCTGGGGAACCCCATCACGAACGACACGCGCTGGAACCCGTTCTGCTCGTGGTCGAGCGCGCTCGGCTTCAGCACGCCAGCGCTGACCACCTCCGCCGACAGTTCGACGGCCGCCCGGCTCACGCCCGACTGCACCACGGCCGTGCGCCGGACAGTGCGGGCGCGTTGGCAGCCCGGCCAGTCCCTTGACCCGGCCACGGCGTTGCGCGAACTGCGGACCGCGCTGCCAGTGCTGCCCGGCGGAGACCACTCGCGCGCGGTGGGACTGGCCGCGCCCGAGACGAACCACGCCGGCGCGGCCCTATCCTTCGCGCTGCTGCGCGGCCACGACGAGCGGTGGATCCGGTTGGAACAGGACGACGACGCCCGCTCCCTGTTGTACCTCCACGATCCCGACCAGCCCGGCTTCCCAAGGACGTTCAGTTCGATCACGGTCCTGGAGGCGCTCCGTGGCTGAGATGGCAGGCTACCTGTGCTGGACGCCGGGCGCTGCAGTCTCCCGGATCAGTACCGAAGCGGTGATCCCCTCCTCACCGCTGTTTCTCGCCACGCACACGCCCCTGCGAATCAGTCGCTCGCGGCTGGTCCAGCGTGGCCTGGTGGACGCGGGCGACATCGTTGACGAGCGCACGGTGCTGGGGGAGTTCACCGGCCGTAAAGCCGACAGCGGCGCGTTGATGATGCCGCTGGTCGGCGAGTCTGGTTCGGGCAAGTCGCACCTGGTGCGTTGGGTCTACGAGCACCTCGATCCCAACCCCGAGCAGAAGGTGATCTACCTCGAGAAGACGCAGACGAGCCTCAAGGCGGTCATCACCGCACTGCTCGCCGACGTCGACGACGAGTCGCTCGACAGCCTTAAGCGCGAGGTGTCCTCGTTCGGCGCCCAGGTCGACTCCGCGGCGCTAGCCCGGCGGATCGTCAACTCGCTCAACGAGTCACTGGCCGGCACCCGACCGGTTGGCCTGCCGGCCGCGGAACGCGGGCTGGTCGGGCCGAACGGGTTGGCGCTCGTCCTGCAGGACCCGCTGTTCCAGGGCTACCTCCTCAAGCCCGGCGGGTTTATCATGCAACTCGCCGATCAGTTGCTTCGCGATAGCGCGGGCGAGTTCTCCGAGCGGCCACCCGGATTCTCAGTTGAGGACCTTCCTTTTGACGTCAAGGACGTGCAGAAGGCCGCGGACGCGTCCAAGCGGCTGGTCGGGATCATTAACACCAAGCCGGGGTTGAAGGCCGCAGCCATCGGCCTGCTCAACGACCACCTCGAAGCAGCGCTGCGCTCAGCGGCAAACCTCGCCGCGGGGCGGCTCACCGACGCGTTCCTGCGGGTGCGTGAGGTCTACGCCGCGCAGGGGCGGGAAATCCTGCTCCTCATCGAGGACTTCGCCCTGATCCAGGGGGTTCAGGGCGAACTGCTGGACGCGCTGACCGAGCCCGCCGTCCGCCACGGCGAGCAGCGATTGGCCAAAATCAGGACGCTCATGGCGGTCACCACCGGGTACTTCACCGACCTGCTGCCCGAGACCGCGCTGACTCGGGTCGGGGCGGCCAGCGGGGGCCACGTGTTTCGCCTGGACGTCACCTTCAGCGACCGCGAGGACGAGGCCGAGCAGATCGCCTCCTTCGCCGGTCGATACCTGAACGTGGCTCGCGTCGGGGACGACGGAGTCGAGCCCGACGCCGAGCGGCTGCGGAAGAACCAGTGCGACGCGTGCTCGTTCCAGGCCCAGTGCCACGAGCAGTTCGGACGTTCCACCGAAGGGTACGGGCTGTACCCGTTCAATAAGTCCGCTCTGCTGCGGATGGTGCACTCGACCGCGGACAAGGCTGGCTCGTTCGTGCCGCGCACGGTCCTCGGGAAGATCATCCGGCCGACCCTTGTCGACCACGCGCAGTCGCTGGAGGACGGGACCTTTCCGGACGCCGAAGCGCGCCGACGGTTTCCAAGAGCGTCGCAGGACACCGCGCTCAGCACTGAGGTGTCGAGCCTGCTGGAGGTGGTCGACGACGCCGACACCGACCGGCAGAAGTTTGTCGTGGAGTTCTGGGGCGACTCGCCGGACGCCGTGGACAGCACCCTGAACGACGTCCTGCGGACCTTCCGCGCGCAACCAGTCGCCGCCCCGACGGGGGTCCCCCCACGACCGCGTCCGGCGGATCCCGAGCCGAGCCGTCCTCGGGACAGCGGCGCGAGCCGTCAGTCCGGTGAACTGCCGGCGAGGGTCCAGTCGAGGCTCGACGCCGTCGAGAGGTGGGCCGGCCGGGGCGATGACCTCGACCAAGCGGTGGCCAGCACCCTGCGCAGGATTATCGCTGAGGCGGTGCAGCGGAGGTTCCCGTGGCTGGACCCGCCCATGCGCGAATGGACGAAGACGGCCGCCAACAAGGCCTGGCCGAAGGACGGCCGCACAGTGTGGATCGAGAAGGCGTACGGGCAGAAGGGCGGGGCGGCGGCTCCGCTGCAGTTCGGCCGCACCGCGGTCCATGGTCAGTTCTTCAAGGGCCTCCTGCAGGCGGAGGCCGGTGGCCGGCTGCGAGCGGTTGACCAGCGCAGATTGGCCTCCGTCGCCGAGTCCAGGGCGGCGGACTTCACTGCAGCCGTAGCGAGGTCCGGCGACATCACCGACGACCACCTTGTGACTGGCATGCGCGCCGCGCTGCTGGGGGGCGTGCTCGCGGGCCGGGCGTGGCCTGGGATGAACCGCGCGCAGTTGCTCGCGGTCGTCTTCGATGATGGGCAGGAGTGGACGCGCACGGACTCCGACGTCCGCACCGCCCAGTGGAACGACGCGCTGGCCCGCCACCTGCTCGCCCGCCCCGAGCTGGTGAAGGTCCTACGCACGAGCCTGGGAGTGGCCCAGGGCACCGGCGAGACGCGCATGATCGATGCCGCGCGGGCGCTGCCGCTGCTGCAGCGGGCTACGGCGGAGTGGCGATGGCAGCCTCAGGCGACACCCTCCTGGGTACAGGGCGTCATCGGGTTCGGCAATCTCGACGCGTGGACCGCCGCGCAGGTGGCTGATTTGGCGTCGCGGTATGAGCGCATCCGCGAGTTGCTGCCCGAGCAGGACAGCGGAGCAAATACGGTCAAGGCAGTGCAGACCGCACTGGACGAGGCGCCCCGGGTGGGACTAGCTCCGGCCAGCCGCGAGGAGGAGGCGCAGCTGCGCGATTTGATCGCGAAGGCGGGTGACGCGGACTGGCGGGCCGTCTCGAACCTGGGCGCCGACCTGGGCCGCTACGCCGACGCTGATCCGGACCGGCGAGCCGTTGTAGGGCTTCAGGTCGCTGCGAAGGATCGCGGTCCCTTCCTCGGCGTCATTGCGAAGTTCCTGGTCGCTGCGGACCACTGGCTGTCGGCGAAGTTGCCCGAGGCGACGAGTCGCACCTCGACCGAGGGGGACACCGCGCTGAAGGCCGTGCAGGTGGTGCTGCAGACTTGGTCAGAGATCGGAGTCGATCATGACTGAGCTCGTCGATGGCTCGGTATTCGAGAGAGCACTGCGCATGCAGGCTGAAGTGCGCCGGCTGGACGCCAGCGCCAGCGAGGAGCAGGCGGCCCGCAGTACCGCCCAGCGCGTCGGGGAGCTGGAGGCGGCACTGGGGGATCTGGCCGCGCACGTTCGCGTCGGGCGCGCGTTAACTGCGCGCGCTGGCGTCGAGGTCGACCTCGACGACGTGCACGACGGTCTGGCGGAGCTGCAGCGGCACGCGGCCGTCGGGCTGCCGAAGGACCGCGTCGTCTCCACCGCCAGGCGGAAGGTGGCTGCCACGGCAGAGCGGGTGGCTGACCGCATCCAACGAGCCTGGCACGAGTGGACGACGGATGCGCACGCGCAGATCCCCACGAATCGAGTGGCCGGACTCGATCGCGAGCACCAGGCGACTGCACGGCGACTGATCAACGAACTCGACCGGCTACGCGGCCGGCCGAAGCCGACGGCCACCGACATCGAGGATTTCAGCGCCAAGCACGCCGCATTGCTCGAGGAGTTAGACGCCGCAGCGGATGCGTCAGACGAGTTGCTGGATTTGCTGAGCCGGTTGGACTCGCGGACCACGACATTGCGGGATCTGTCCGACGCGGACATCGCGCTGTTGCGCGAGCACGGCATGGACAACGAGGTCGAGGTCAGGAGGAAGCCGCAGTGACCCTCGATCCCGGCGGCCCGTTCGTTGCGCACCTGCTCAACGCGCTGGAGGACATCGAACTTCCGCTGCTGTCATGGGGCGTCACCACCGGCTCGCTCGCCGAGGAGGAGGTGCTGGAGGCGGTCGAGACCGCGCTCGCCACGTGCTCGGACGCACCCGCCCTTCCGGCGTCCCACGTCGTGCAGGGGCTGATCGACGCGGGACTGATCTTCCCAGTCCCGGACAGCGCTCCGCTGCACTACCGCACTCGTATGGCGGAGGCCCTGCGGCTGCTGACCCACCTGCGCCAGGTGTTCCCTAGCCGGGGCGCCGACCTTGACGGCTCGCCGTGGTGGCGGCGCTACCGGTCGCTCGTGGCCGACTACCGCCTGCACGTTGCCGAACGCCGGTACCCGAAGCGGGAAATCCCCCTCGACGTAGCGCTCGCCGAACTCGAGCAGGTGCCGGGGTGGGACGCTGTCGCCAAGGCGACGGTGACGGAGTTGGTGGGCGAGTTGCGCCTCGCCCGCTTCCAGGTCGACGCGACCGCTGCCGTGCTTACCGGGCTGAGTTCGGGCCGGAACCAGGGTGTTGTCGTCGGTGCGGGTACCGGCAGCGGCAAGACGATGGCCTTTTATCTGCCGGCGTTCACCGCGATCCGGCAGCACGCGACCCAGCGCCCGAGCGGCCGGGTGCACACAGTCGCGCTGTACCCGAGGACCGAACTACTGCGCGACCAGCTGCGCGATGCCGTCCAGAACGTGGCGGCCCTGGATCGGGACGCGGCCTCGACGGGACGGCGTCCACCGCGCATTGGGGTCCTCTACGGCGATACCCCCCAGTCCCGGGAGAGCCTGCACCAAAACGCGAAGACCTGGTACCGCAACTGGGAGTTCCAGCGCGACGGGGTGATCTGTCCGTACTTGGCCTGTCCCTCCTGCGAGCAAGGCAAGCTCAAGTGGGCCGACCGCGACGCGGGGGCGGACGAGACGCTTACCTGCACGTCGTGCAGGCACCGTGTCCCGAACGGCCGGCTGGCGCTCACCCGTGACTCGCTGCTGAAGGACCCCCCGGACCTGCTATTCACGACGACCGAGATGCTCAACCGGTCGAGTACGGACCCGCGCCTGGGCAAGTTGCTCGGCTGGACGGGGCGCGGCCCCGAACTGGTGCTGCTGGACGAGGTCCACACCTATTCGGGTACGCACGGTGCCCAGACCGGGCTGGTGCTGCGCCGGTGGCGCCACGCCGTCGCCGCGCCGATGTCGTTCGTCGGCCTGAGTGCCACCCTCCGCGACGCGGGAGCCTTCTTCGCCGAGTTGGTCGGGCTGCCGTTCGACAACGTCGTGCACGTCGAACCGCGGCTCGCCGACATGGAGTCTGAGGGGCGCGAGTACGCGATCGCGCTTCGCAGCGACCCAGTCTCTGGAGCTAGCGTGCTGTCCACGTCCATCCAGACCGCCATGCTGTTCGGCCGCGTCCTCGAACCCGACGACCGTCGGCGCTCGCCCTTCGGGTCGACCGGCTTCCTTTTCACCGACGACCTGGACGTGTCCAACCGCTTCTACAACGACCTGCGGGACGCCGAGGGCGGGCAGAACCGGTGGGGGGCCTCGGGCCGCAAGCCGGTGCTGGCGGGGTTGCGGGCGTCGGACCTCCCGCAGCGGTCCGCTCGCTACGCCGACGGCCAGTCCTGGGACCTGGTGGAGCGGATTGGGCACGTCCTCGGCCGCGACCCGGGCTCCACCAGGGCGTTGCCGGTCGGGCGGACGACGTCGCAGGACACCGGGGTCGACGCTCGCGCAGCGCTCATCGTCGCGACCGCGGCGCTGGAGGTCGGCTTCAACGACGCGCGGGTCGGCCTGGTTCTGCAGCACAAGGCACCGCACGACACGGCCGCTTTTGTCCAGCGCCGCGGTCGGGCGGGCCGCAGGCGGGGCACCCGACCAATTACTGTCGTCGTGCTTTCCGAGTATGGCCGGGACCGGCTCAGCTACCAGGCCTATGACACGCTCTTCGCCCCCGAGATTGCGGCTCGCGCCCTGCCGGTCACGAACCGCCATGTGCTGAAGATCCAGGCCACACAGTCGCTCTTCGACTGGATCGCGCGCTACTTCCACCAGCGGTTCCCGCGATCGGACCTGCGCAAGCTCTTGCAGGCGCCGGGATCGTCCCTGCGGCGGGACCAGCACGCCGTCCAACAGTGGGAGTGGGTGGCCGGACGTCTTGAAGAACTGCTCACCGACGCCGCGCGTCAAGACGATTTGGCGCGGCACCTCAAGGCCGCCCTACAACTTGACGACGCGGCGGTTCAGGCGCTGTTGTGGGAGCAGCCGCGCTCGCTCCTGCTGGCGGTCGTGCCGACCGTCTTGCGTCGGCTGAAGAGCGAGTGGCGACCGCTGCGGGCGGACCCTGGAGCTGTCGCTGGGCGGTTCCTCCCCGAGTTCGTGACCAGCACGCTGTTCGAGCCGCTGAACCTGCCCGAGGTGGTGCTGGACCTGCCGTTCGAGACGGACCAGGACGAGCACCTGCCTATCGGCAAGGCGCTACGCGAAGCCGTGCCCGGCCGGGTGAGCCTGCGCTACGGCTACCAGCGCGACGATCACCGCACCTGGCTGCCGCTTCCGGGAGCCGGCGAGCACGCGATCGAGGTGCAGACAATCGCCCCGGACGCGCCAGTCGCCGGGCAGTGGCGGCCTTGGGGGGAGGGCGACGAGAGCTATTGCGTTCTGCGCCCGACCAGGATCACGCTGAGCGCACCGCCTCCGGACGTCAAGAACAGCTCACAGGGCTACCCGCGCTGGGCTTCCCAGGTCGTGCTGTCCGCACACGGCCTGGTCGACGCCCAAGCGCCGACGTCGTCCCCGCTGAGCGGCTGCGTCCGGTCGGTCGGCTTCGCTACCCACGCCGCGGGTAACCCTGTGCTGATGCGCCGGATGACGCCCAGCGCCCGGTCCGAGGTCACTACAACTGCGGGTGGGGAGCGGCACACCATCTCGTACACCCACGAGGGCGCACCGGCCGCGATGGGGTTCGAACTTGACGTCGACGGCCTGCGCCTGCGCATCGCGCACCTCGACCCGGCCGACCCCCGAGTGCGCGAGCACCTGCGCTCACCGCAATGGCGTGCTCTCGCCTTCCACCGGGCGGTCACCGAGGACCCGCAACTGGCCGAGGACACCAACCACTTCCAGCGGACCTGGCTGGCGCTGATTTACCTCACCACGTTCGCCCTGGCTGGCACCGACTCGGCGGCCGGTCCGGAGGAATTGTGGAACGGACTGCGGGACGGCTCCTGGCGGAACCGCCTGCCCGAGGTGCTCGCGGTGCTGTACCGGAGCGACGAGCCGACCAACGGCCAGCCGGCCGCTACCGACCGACTGCTCGCCGGCCTGACCGAACTGAGCCACAACCGGGCTGTGGTGGAGGCGCTGAACCGGGCCGGTGAATTGCTCTTCGCCGACGACGTCGTCGAACGTACCTGGGGGCTGGCGCGCCGGGCGTACGTAGACACCTTCGCCGCTGCGGTGCTCGACGCCGTGTTCCGGGTGTGCCGGAACGCCAGCGAGCAGGATCTGGTCGTCGACGTCGTCCCCGGATCCGCCGAGGACGAGGAGGCGACGATCTGGCTGACCGAGACGGCCGTTGGCGGCGTCGGCGTTGTCGAGCACCTGGCCGAGTCCTACGCGGAGGACCCCGCCAGGTTCTCGTCGCTGGTCCTGGGGGCGCTGCGGCCGAATGACTTCGAGCGGACCGACGTCGCGCTGACGCGACTGGTCGAGCATGTCACCGCCGAACCGAACGGCCGAGCGGCGTCGGCGATTGCCGACATCCGTGCGGCGGGTTCCGCGCAGGACACTGACCGAGCGTTGCACGACCTGCTTGCAGCTTGGTCCGATCTCGACGGCCCGGTTAGCAGGGCTTCGATGGCCGCGCTGTCTGTCCGCATGCTGCGCCCCGGCAGCACCCGGCAGACCGACCGCGCCGCAGCTGCCCTGCTCGGTGCCTGGTCCGCGCTCGAACAGCGACTGGGCGTGGAGGTCGACGCGCGGGTGCTGGCGTACGCGGTGGGCTCCGGGCGCCTGTCGGTCGGAGCGTCCGGCCCGGCGCTCGACGCCGACCAGATCTTCAGCCTGCTGTGGCCTCGGGGTTCGCAGGTCCGCAACCAGCACCTGGCCAACTATCAGCCCTACGTCCCGCACGACCGCCCGTCCGTGCACGACCGGCTGCTGCTCGCTGCTGCCTTCGAGGAGGACCTGCCAGTGATTCACCTTGGCTGGCCCGATTGGCAGGCCCGCTACCGCGTCGAACTTCCGCGATCCGGAGCGCTGTGGTTGTCCTGCGCGGCGGGCGACCGCAGCGCGCTCGGGCGCGCCATGGCTCGGATCCCGGCGCTCGCGGTCGACGCGGACGTCCTGCGTGTGTATGGCACCGTCACCCAGGTGGTGCGACACGGCGCGGACTTTCACATGCGGGTGGAGTTGCGTGGAGTCGGAGGGTGAGTGCCCTGGAACGGACGGTCCGGACCGGACCGAGGCTGCAGTTGAGCGCGGACACGATCCTGGCTGACGCGCTGCTGTCCGAGGTGGTCGCTCCCGGACCCGTAGTCTGGGTCGTATCGGCCTGGATCAGCAACGTCGAGGTGCTCGACAACACCCAGGGCGCCTTCGACGACCTGCTCGGTGACGAGGGCATCGCTCGGTACCGGCTGGCTGACGTCCTCGCGCGCATCGCCCGAGCCGGGAGCCCGGTGCGCGTCGTGACCCGCCCGACCCCTCACAACCGCCTTTTCGTTGACCACCTGCAGGCCGCCGCGGCCGCGAGTAGCGCCATCTCGGTCGTCTTCGACCCGGTCGAGCACGAGAAGACGGTCTGCGGACGGGACTGGATGCTGGGCGGTTCCATGAACTTCACCGTCAGCGGGATCGGTGTTAATGAAGAGTATGTCCGTTACGTCGTCGACGACGCCGAAGTTGCCCAGGCGCGGCTGGACTTCGCAGCCCGGTGGGGCGGTGCCGATCGATGAGCGACGTCTCGAGCGTCGAGTCGTCCGGCCGGCCGGCAGTCGAGGACTTCCTGCGGGTGTTCTTCGGCCCGGGGAACGACGCCGACCAGTACCCGGGTGTGACCGAGGTCTTCAAGCAGTTCGCGGTCCACAACAAGATCACACCGGTCGTGTTGCCGCGGTTCGTCGCTAGCACTCAGGAAGCCACGATGTACGTGATCGCGGACGACCCACTGATGGCTCCGCACGTACCGGAGCTGATCAATGCGTTCGCAGGTCCGACGTACTGCAGGACCGTCGACCTGGTCCCGGCCGGGCTGGACCCGGACGATCCGGTCGAGGCCGCGCTTCTCGAGCACTACGGCCCGGACGTCGACACCTACGTCCTCAGCGCGGGGAGCAACGCTCAGCACCGGCGAAACCTCCGAAGCGCCCTGCAGCGCATGCAGTCGACATTGTCGCTGCGACCGACCCGGCTCCGACATGTCGACAAGTCCTTGGGGCGACTGCTCGGCGAGTTCGACGCGGCGCTCGTCAGCGGGGGCGAGGCGACCTCGGAGGCGGTCCTCTCCGAGATTGTCGTCAGGGGCGGTTTGAATGCGAGCAACCTGGCTCACCTTCGCATTAAGCGCCTCAATCGGCTAGGGCGGGGCGCTGAACTCCTCGCGCTCCCCGAACTGCCGGGGGTACTGCTGCAGGACCCGCCGGTCCGGATCCGCGAGGCGGTGCTGAGCGCCGTATACCAGGTGGTGGTGGCGCCGGCGCTGGCTGATGGGGACGTCGCAGCGGCCGTCGAACGCCTGCGTGATCTAGAACCGGCCCTGCGATTGCCAGTGCATGACGCGATTCGCGACTACAACGGACCGGCGCCAACGGTCCTCTTGGTAGCAGCAATCGGGCGGGCCGACCGAGCAGCGTTGACCGAGGCTCTCGCACTGCGCGAATCCTGGCCAGTCCCGGAGCCAGCCGACGTGCTCTGGGAGCATGCGGTGCAGGTTGTCGGCGCGAAGGCCGAGTCAGCGCCGCATACCGATGCCGATAACGAGAAGGAGAGGGCGCCTGACAAACGGCCGTTGGCCGGTTGGACCGACTTCGTCACCGCCGTGGTCGAGCACGACGAGCGGGTCTCGGCGGTGATCCGCGACGAGAGTTGGATCGCGTGGCCCCCGCTCGCCCGTGAAGACGCGCGCGTGCGCCAGTTGTTGGGCTCGTTAACGGACTGGCAGTGGGCGGAAATCTGGCAGGTCGTCGGCGTGTTCGTCGATGCGCTCGGCGACCGCGGGGTGGCGCCCGGCACAGCGATGGACCTGATTGGCGCAGCGCTTACCTTCGACCACCTGAGCCGAGGCGACCTTCTGTCCCTCTATGCCCTTACTGAGATCGTCTTTCGGTCGGCCCCCAGTCGGTCGGACTACGTCGAGTTACTCGACGGCGTGCGGGCGTCGGCGGCGCAATGGGCCAGCGTGCAAACTGCTGACATCGTTCTCGACTTCGCTGATCGACTTGTCATTGCCGCCAGCCCGGACGAGGACGCTAGGGTCGAGACTGCAAGAGCCCTGCTGGAGCCCCTTCACCGCAACCAGCGCCGGCTCGCTCCTGAAGACGCCTCACTTGCCGAAAGGCTCTGCAACGAATTAGGTGTCGCGCTCGAGTGGCTTACTCCCTCCCAGGAAGACGACGGGTTCGACCTCGCCGGAGTTCCACGACTATCGGTGCTGCTCTACTCCCTTGATGAGGCCGTCTTGGCGCGGGTGGCCAATCAACTGGGCAAGCGGGCCAGCGCGGTAAAGGTGGTGAGCTCGCACGACAAGGTCGGTACCGAGTCGCTGCGGCATAAGGCGCGCGGTGCGGACGTCGTAGTACTGGCTACGCGCTGTGCGACGCACGCCGCTACTGGCTTCATTACCGAGAATGCGAGTCGCACGGCGCGTATCGCGTACGCGGACGGCAGTGGTTCCGCTTCGCTCTTGCGAGCAGCGATCGAGGGCATCCGGCAGGCGGTCACCTGAACGGAGCGCAAGAGTTGGTGCCCGCCGCGCCCAACGGCGCTGCAGCAGTTGCGCAGCCGTTGATCAGCGACACGATCCTGGTGTGATTGAGCCCCCGTTACCCCGGCGCCATTGACGGCGCCTGAAGCTGAGCAGGACGAATCTTGTGGATCTTGAAACTGCGCTCCGGACGGTCCATACCCCCCTGCGTCTTCCCGGACGGAGCGATCAGCAGCTTGCGGAGCAGGTGCGCCCCCTTGCATCGTCATCCCATCGCCTCGTTCCGGTTCCGCGACTCGCTGGTGGGGGTGAGGTCAGGGGTGCTGATGTCTTGCTTGCCCTTGCGATAGCGACGCGACCTCTATACGACGCCGACGTGCACGATGTTCATGCTCAGTGGGGGCTGCTCCGCTACCTCGGCGTATTCCAAGCTCTCGAAGGCGTGCGGCCTGCCGCTCTAGGCCTGTCTGATGCCGGAAGTCGCGTCTCTGGCAATCAGCGACGAGTCATGAGTGAAGAATTAGGTATCGGCTTATCCGTTCTACTTGCTGGCTCATGGCTCGCGCCGGAGAGTTTCTATGGGGAACTGGCGGTCACGCCGATGGATGTAGATCTTCTCCTTGGCGGCGGTGACCCTAGATTCCGGCTTTCGGCCCAGAGCAGTCGGCGCCCGGACTACCTGCTCATTCGTCAGTCGAGCGATTCAAGTGTAAGAATTGGCCTACTCGAATGTAAGGGAACTCGCAATCCGGGCCTCTCGCTCAGGCAGCTTGGACGCGGCGTCGACCAGCTTGCGGGTCTTCTGGTAAATGCAGAGGAACTGCCGGGCCTCGCTGTAAGCTCAGTCTTTGCAGACGGCGGAATAAAGTATAACGCGATCGCTCGCGATCCAGGCTCACGAGACGTAACGTATAGAGTGGCAGGCGATTTCGGGTTAGCAATTCCCGGCTGGGGGCTGGAGGAGCCGCCGTTGGATCGGGAACGGATTGATGTTGAGGTTCGAGCTTTCGAATCCGTGGATGAAGCTTGGTCTGATCGTTCGAGCGACGATTTGGAGTCGCTCGCCGCAGTGGTAATGTCTGCATCGTGGGCTTAAATCGCAGACTTGTCCGGAAATGACGATGGTGTGCGGCGGTGGGGATCGTTGTCGGCTCGCTCGAGAGGTGAGGAACTTCGGCGCCCGCGGGAGGAGTTCCCTCGTCCAGACGGAACGATGATCCGGGGTGTATCAAATACGGTCACGCTGCCAGGGGGGCGATTGGAGGCCGTCCTCGGTGTGCTCGATTTCGTCGATGATGCCTTGTCCTTCGGAGATTCCGCGGATATCGGCAGAGCGCAGAGTAGGGCTGCCGCAATACCGCGATCCCCCCACGGCGCTGACGACGCGGTCGAGGCCTATGGTGACGATGGGACCGCCCTTCTTCTGAGACCGATCTAGGCTAGGGCGTGTCTCTCGAAGCTCGGCGGGTTTCTGCGTGATGCTTGATCGGTGCCGCGGACTGCGCTGCTGACCGGCGCCCAGTGGGCGCTGATCGCTCCGTTGTTGCCCTCGGCGACCGCCGAGTGGTCGAAGGAATCATCTACGGTTACCGATGCGGGCTGCCCTGGCGTGACGTGCCCGGCGAGTTCGGCCCGCGACAGAGGTTGTGGAAGCGGCACCGCCGGTACTCCGGCGACGGGACCCAGGACCGGGTTCTCGCTGCCCTGCTGACCAGCGCCGCCGCGGGGGTCGTGAACTGGGACGCCAGGATGGACTTTACGATCATCCGCGCCCACCACCACGCTGCGAACCTCGCGCGCGACACAGAGGCCGAGATCGAACTACAAGAATCTGCTGGCCGAACCGGCTGACCACGCCCTAGGTGTGATGTCCAGGCAGGTTGGTCAGGCGGCTGATCGGCGGTAGGCCGTTGGTTGCGCTGTGGGGCCGGTGGTGATTGTAGAAGTGCAGCCAGCCGGGGAGCGCGTCTCGCCGAGCCGTTTCGCAGGGGTGGAAGCGGGCGTATGCCCACCCGTCGGCGAGGGTGCGGTGGAAACGTTCGATCTTGCCGTTGGTCTGAGGCCGGTAGGGCCGGGTTCGCTTGTGGGTGATGCCCAGTTCGGTGCAGGTGTCACGCCAGGCGTGTGAGCGGTAGCAGCTGCCGTTGTCGGACAGGACCCGTTCCACGGTCACGCCGCGGGCGTTCAACCAGTCCACGGCTCGGCGGAGCACACCGGTGGCGGTGTCGGCTTTCTGATCGCTGTGGATCTCGGCGTAGGCGACGCGGGAGTGGTCGTCGATGACGGTGTGGACGAACGCTCTGCCGGTGCGCGGCTTGTAGTCGGTTCCCTTGGGCAGTCCGGGAGTGGACCGCTTATTCAGAGCGCCTTGTCGGCGTCCGACGAAGCGGTGTCCGCCTCCGTCGGGGATGTTGCCGAACTTGGTGACGTCGACGTGAATCAACGAGCCGGGATGTGGGTGTTCGTAGCGGCGCAGGGGCTCGCCGGTGACCCGGTCGATGTGGGAGAGCCGGTTGATCCGGCAGCGGCGCAGGACCGCGTGCACGGTCGAGGCGGCGAGAGCGAGTCGGCCGCCGATCTGTACTGGTCCGAGTCGGTGGCGCCACCGCAGTCGCACGATCTGCTTCACCAGCCTGGGCGGGGTCTTGGCCGGCATCGACCGCGGTCGGGAGCTGCGGTCGACCATCCCGGGCGGGCCCTCGGCGCGGTAGCGGTCAGCCCACTTTCGGGCGGTGCGAGGGGCGACCATGAACATTCTGGCCGCGGTGGAGCAGGTCCAGTCCTGGTCGACGATCAGACGGGCCAGCCGTAGCCGGGCACGCGGAGTCAGCGCAGCGTTAGCGTGGGTCACGAGGGCCTCCGGTTGGTGAAGCGGTTCCTAGACAGCTCCACTTCACAACCGGGGGTCCTCCCCTGTGCTGAACCGTTGGTTAGCGCGCAGTCAGCGCCTCTCCATGCTCCAGATACCGGACATCGCTCGACGCCGTGGTCCGGATACGCCGCGCTAGACGGGGGATCACGTACGACTCCAGGTCCTCGAGAGCGACCCACTCCCAGCGGTCGAGTTCGTTGTCGGCGAGCCGGATGCGCTCGGCGTCGTCGCCGAGCTGGCCGCAGTCGAAGACGAACAGGAGCTTGTCGCCTTCCTTATCGCTCGGTGCCCAGTCGACCGACAGCAGCGCGGCAGGGTTCCGGTCCAGACCGAGTTCCTCGGCGATCTCACGGCGGCACGCGGCGGCCGGCGACTCGCCGCGCTCTACGTACCCGCCCGGAATATCCCATGTGTCCTTATAGGTGGGGTGTACGAGAAGTATGCGGCCGACCTCGTCGAGGAACAGCGCACCTGCGGCTACGCGGGGGGTCGCGAAGGATTCGCTGGGGTCAGGCACTCTTCAAGCCTACGACGCCGCTTCGTACACGCTGCGGCTCCACGCTATCCGGCGACTCGGCGGATCCTGGGGCGTTCCAAGGCTCGTGCCTGAGAGGGACGCATTATCACCACGGCACTCGTAGCGCGGCCACTGTTGTGGACTGGCTTGCGCGTAGCGGCGGCCGCCTCGGGGGCCGGGTCGGTGCTCGTCACGGCTTGTAGGCATGCCTGTGGTGCAGCATCGACCTGCGGAATCGGCGGCCGTCGCCCGCAGGGAGTGACTCCTCTCCGGATGTCACCGGCCGTCGTCGTCCCTCTCTTGTCGTCGGGGGTAGCGGCGGGTCAGGAGCACTGACAGGGGCGCGGCGAGGGCGCCACCGATCACCAGCACGCCGATGACGGTGCCGATGAAGGTGCTCATCCGATCGTCACCTGAACCGTTGGATCGGCCGCGCGGAGCTCGGTGGCGATCTCGTCGAGCAGGCGCTTGTACGGTGCGTAGCCGGCGATCATCTTCGGCCCGACCGGGATGAATCCGAGGACCGTGGACTGGGTCGTCTTGTAGGTCTCGAGGCCGCCGACGGTCACGGTCGTCCGAGACCCGTCCGTGGTGGCGCGCGCGTCGAAGGTGCACAGCTCCACGAGTCGCTTGCCGCTCGTGATCGACAGTGCGAGGTGGCCGGAGGTCTCACGTTCGACGTGGACCTGGGCTCCGGCGTTCTGGATGCCCGTGGTGAGAAGGCTGGCTCCGCCCCCTCGAACGCGACCTGCGGCGATCTTGACGTGCTTCAAGGTGTCGTCGGGGTTCAGGGCCGTCGACGCGGTGAGACGTAGCTGGGCGCGGGTCTGGACACTCATGTTTCCTCGCTTCTGCAGTGTGCACGATGCAAATTGCATCTCAGTATGGTGTGCTCAGGGCACGGGATCAAGGAGGTCGTTGTGGCGAGCAACGCCGTGGTGGGCAGACGACGGTTGGCTTCGGTATTACGCCGGCGGCGTCAGAGCGCAGGGCTGACGATCGAGGACATGGCCCGTGCGCTCGAGTGTTCGCCGGCCAAGATCAGTCGGATGGAGACCGGCGCGGTCGGGGTGCGGCTCCCGGATCTCCAGGCGATTTCGGACGTGTTGGATCTGCCCGGTCCCGAGCGTGAACACTTCGTCGAACTCGTCCGGGCGGCGCGGAGCCGCGGCTGGTGGCAGGACTTCTCCGATGTCGTGCCTCCGGACTCGGCCATGTTCTACGGGCTGGAGGACGGTGCGGACCGGATTGCCCAGCACTCGACGTCGCTGGTGCCGGGACTCCTGCAGACCCGGGAGTACGCCTCGGCGCTCCTGGGGTCGGTGCGTGGCGTCCCAGGCGAGATCGTCGAGCGTCGGTTGGAGTTGCGGCTGCGTCGGCAGCGGATCCTCCGCCGCGAGTCCCCGCCGACACTGCATGTGGTTCTGGACGAGGCCGTTCTGCACCGTCCGGTGGGTGGTCCGGAAGTGATGGGCAAGCAGATCGACCATCTCCTCGAATTCGCTGACGAATCTACTGTGGACATCAGAGTGGTGCCGTTCTCGGGCGGGATCCACGCGGCCGCCGGGGTGAGCTTCACGGTGTTCGGATTCGACGACCCCGGCGTTACGCCCGTCGTCTTCGGGGAGCAGCTCACCCGGAACGCCTTCATGGACGACCCGGACGAGACCCGCAGCTACGAGGAGGCGTTGCGGGACGCCGCCGCTATCGCGCTCGACGCGGCGGCGTCCCGGTCCTACCTCTCCACCTGGCGGAGACAGGGGTGGTGACGTGCTCAGAAGGTGGAGAGGTCGAACTCGCCGTTCCCGACACCGAGCAGGAAGACGTCCCACTCCATCGGGCTGAAGCGCAGAACTGGACCGTCCGGGTCCTTCGAGTCACGGACCAGGATCCGATCTTGCTCGAAGTCGACTTCCACACAGGTCTGGTCGGAGCCCTGGCTGAAGCTGCTGCGGCGCCACGAGTGGTGTCGATCCATCGCTCAGACCCCGGCCCAGCCGAGGTAGCGGCTCGGGTCGTAGCCGCTGATCGGCATGATGTGGATGCCCGGGGTGCGGCCGTCGTAGGTGGTGATCATCTGGCCGCCACCGAGGCTGATCGCGACGTGTCCGGGTGCCCCGCCGCCTCCGGAACGGAAGAACACCAGCGCTCCTCGTGGGGCGTTGCGGTCCCCGACGTGCTTGTTCCGCGCGACCGTCCAGTAGCTGTACGCCGAGCCGTGCGAGGCGGCCCAGGGCAGCCCCGCGGTGATGTCGCGACCACCGGCCAGGTACGCCTGGTAAACGGCGGCGAGGCACTGCCCGTCCAGTGCGCGACTCCCCAGCCGGGCCCGCATCCAGTTGATCGCCCGCTCCGCGGCGGGGCTCGCCGTCGGGCTGCCGGCCGGGGCGGATCCGCAGCGCGGAAGACCCGGAGTGAACTGGTTGGCCGGTGCAGTGCCCGCCACGTAGGCGTCGGGCACCCACGCCTCGGCGCGGCCGGGGTAGGAGATCCGGTTGAACACGTGGTTCGCCCGCGGCCCGACGGCGTCGCCGGACCAGGCCTGGCAGACGATCGAGATCGGGGTGCCGTCCCGCAGGACGATCAGCGGCGAGATCCGTGCGTTCGCAGCCGGAGCGGAGCGGAGCGCGACGCCGTCACCGCCGGTCCCTCCGATCGAGTACCCCGTGGCCGCCTCAGCCGGGGCCGCGGCAGCGAGCCCGGACGCCGCGGTGGCCGCCAGCGCGGCGACGAGGAGCTCGACCGCCCGTCGACGGATCGGAACAGGGGTGGATGCGGTTGTGTTCGTCATGCCGCAAGGAGATCGCTGAATACCCCCTTGCCGCGACCCTGCTGTGCAGCAGGGGTCGTCCGGGTGACTGCTGCGCGGCAGGGGCGCTCAGTCCGATCGGCGCTTCACTTCGACGGTGGTGCGCCCGCGCGGCGGAGCGAGGAGACCGGCCCGCACGATTGTGTGGAGGTACTCCGGATCGGTCGTTCCGCAGTGTCGGTGCAGCCCCAGTTGCTGTGCCTTGGCCTGCACCCTCTTGATCCGGTCCTTCACTGCCGCCTCCGAGACGGTCAGCCGTCTCGCGACGGTCGAGATCTTCGCCGGTCGGGGGTCGATGCGGGGCGGCCATGTCAGATGTTCGGCGAACAGCTCGCGGACGGTCTCTTCCTGCTCCGGGGTCAATGGGTAGGGGTCCTCGGGCTGGAACGTCTGGCTCGACAGCGGCTTCGACTCGGCTCCGTTTCGCGTAACGGAGATCGCGTCCGCGTCGAGGAGAAGCCAATGGACGCGGGGATCCGCACGACCGTGCGGCTTCCCGTTCAGGACGTGGATCGCGATCCGAGGCCAGGAGAGGCGGTGCACCCCCGAGATCATCACCGGCCGCTGACCCCATGCGTAGAGCACCGCGCGGTTCGTGTTGCGTACGTCCACCGACCAGCCGTCCGGCTCGGCGGTGACGACCACGGCCCGTCGGGAGATTCCGCGGTCCTCCACCTCGATCCCGAGCGACAGGTCCCCCTCACGCCCGACGATCACCTCTGCCCCGACCTGAACCGGCATCCCCACCGGTCCATGCACACGGCCGCCGCCGTGTTCGTGAACCAGCACCCACCGCTCGTCCCGCTGCACCCCGGACCCCTTCCGCTTCATCCACATCCTGCCCGCCGCCCGCGGGCCTGCCGTTCGAGGAGTCTCGTTGTCCTCCGCTGACTTCTGGGTCGGGCCGCCGGCCGACCCCGATCGCTACCGTCTCGTCTCCCTGCTTGGCGGGGGCGGCGAGGGCGAGGTATGGGACGCGGTCCTCCAGCTCTCCCAGGAAGGACGCAGCCGGGTCGCGGTGAAGATCCTTCCCGCCCGCCCCGGGGACGAGCGCGAGCTCGACGGGTTCGGGCGGCTCCTGCGCTCGCTGCACCACCCCGGCCTGGTCCGGGTCGTCGAGGTGTTCAGCGGCCCGGCCCTGCACCGTGGCGGCGGAGCTGATCCCGCGAGTCGGGCCAACTACGTAGTCATGGACCACGTCGCCGGCATGACGTTAAGGGAGTGGTGCGACGAGAACCCCGACGCGACCGCCGCCACCAGACTCGGCATGCTCCGCACCGTCGCCTCTGCACTCGACGTCATGCACTCCGGTTCCGCGACGAACGTCCCGGTAGCCCACGGTGATGTGAAACCTGCCAACATCGTGGTCCGATCCGCCGATGGCGGAACAGTGCTGGTCGACATGGGTCTCGCCCGGCTGAGCGACGGCACTGGAGTCGCCGGGTTCAGCGCCCCCTACGCGGCTCCCGAACTGCGCCAGGGTCTCCCCGCCGCGACACCGGAATCGGACCGCTACGCGTTCGCCGTCACCACCGCCCAGATCCTGACCGGGACGCCGGTGCCGACCGGGCCGGACGGATGGCTCGACCTGGCAGCGTTGGCCGAGAATCTGCGGCGCAGCCCGGCGACCATGAGGCGTCCGCTACTGGTCAAGCACGTCCTGACCGCGCTGGAGGCTCCCCCCGCCGCGCGGCCAACCGGACTGCGGATCTGGCTCGACTCGGCGTCGGAGTCCCTCTCCCAGGTCACCAATGCTCCTTCCGGGCCGTCGCCGCAGATTCCGGAGCGGCCGACGGTCACCGATCCCATGGACGGACCTCAGCCTCCGCAGCCACCATCGCGTCGGAAGAAGAACCGGTTCGCCGTCTTCGCGGGCTCCGTTGTCGCGCTCCTGACCGTCGCCGTCATCGGACTGGCGCTTCTGATCGGCTCGCCTGGAGGAGCGTCGCCCACACCCGGTTCCGCCGCCGCCGGCGGAACGGCCGGATCCGGGACGACGCCCCCCGCGATCACCGATCCCGCCCCGACCGGGACCGACGGGCGAGCACGCGAAGCGATTTATCTGACGGACGTCGACGTCGTCGAACACGGGAATGCCTCCGCAGGCTTCAACGTCTCAGGATCGGCCCGGGTGAGCGGCGTCCAATACGGACGAGCCATGAGCCTCTCAGCAAAGTGCAGCAACAGCGACGGTGGCGACTACTGGGTCGACTACGACCTAGGTCGCTCCTACTCAACGTTCACCGCGGTCGTTGGACTCGAGGACGGCTCGCCAGCGGCGTCCCGCGCTGCGTACACGATCCTCGCGGATGGAAAGCCCATCTCGACCGGAGACCTGTCGCTCGGCCAGGCAATCCCCGTTGAAGTTCCTGTCAGCGGCGTCCTGCGGCTCCGTCTGCAGATGAACGACCCGTCAGTCCTGACCGACGGCTGCAAAGTGGACAAGGCGAAGGTCTCCTTTGCCGACCCGGAGGTAGCACCGTGAAGCCGGTCGCCCGCTACTTGGGGGTTATCGCCACCGTACTTGTGCTCTTGGCTTCCAGCTCGTGTAGCTCGAACGAGCAGATCGTCCGATCGAGTTTGCTGGACGGATCGTGGACGTACAACGTCAGCAACAAGTCCCAGTCCGATCTGGTCTTCTATGAGGACGGGACGTTCGTCGGTACACCGTCGGGCAGTGGAATACCGCTGAATTCCAACGGGCGCGGTGAATGGAAAGTTGAAGGAACGACCCTGACTCTATGCTTCACAGGCTGCGTCGAAACTCGAGTCAGTGCGGATGTGACCCCGAATGGCAGCTTCTTTGGTGAAGGGGTCGATGAGAGCGGTAAGGCATTTACCTGGTCGCTACTGAAGAGAATGGACCTGCATCAGTTCGGACTGAATCAGTGATGATGGTCGCCATTCCAGCCGGGTCGCTCGGTGTCGAACTTTCGCCGGAGCATGATGAGGTGATTTCTGTCTGCTGCTGCCGGCCTAGGTCGATGGCATCGCCCAAAATATGCGCTCAACTGTAGGAGATTCTTTCGGGTGCCAGTCGTGCAGCGTGTCATCTGACACCAGATCCATGAGTCCGCGCGCTGACTCATGCAACTGGTGTCTATGTGACGCAACTCTGCTGACGGGAACGTCCCTAAGGGCGGACGGCGACATCCAGCATGAGGATTGTAACCGCATTTGAGTCAAACGAGATCCGTCCGAACTGTAGGCGTGTGAGGTGTCAGCTGTGTCCAACGTAGCGTGCCCTACCGAGGGGTGCCCCGGGACGAATATCACGAAGGTGTCCGACAGTTTCTACGTGTGTGAGACTCGGCGAGTGACCGGCCACACGCTGGAGCCTGATTTCAATCTCCCGCTCGGACCTCCGAATGCCTATGCGATGACCTCTGTCCCGGAGTACGGAGTCTGCGGAACGCGGATAGTGGTCGGCCTGGCTGACACCAGTCCGGGGCAGACTGCTACCTGTCGTTGCGGCTTGCCCGGTGTTGCTCCCTGTCAGGACTGCTTCCGCACCCTGTGTGGTTTGCATGGCGGGTTGTACGTTGAGAAATGGCGATGCGGCGAGTGTGGTAGGCGAGCTCTCCTCGATGAGAACCGGCGGGCGATCGCCGAGCGACGCGCGCAGGAACGCCAGCAGGAAGAGGAGCGGTTGGCAGTCCTTCGGGCTCGGCCTGTGCTGCAGGGGGCGGAACTCGGTCGTTGGCTCCAGGGAGGAGTTCCACCGGAGGCAGGTCGTGCGCCCGACGAGATGCACAGCAGCGACGTCGCCTCATTGTTCGCATCGACCGGGGTCCGCGTCGAGGAACTGGGCCGATACGGGCCCTTCGGAGGCTGGCGCCGCGAGGTGCTCTTCGGGTGGCTGGTCTACACCTCACCTACCGGGATCTCCCCGCGCGAGGGTGATTGGCAACAGGAGGTCTACCTCCGTCCGGACGGCACCGAGTACGTGTTCGAGACCAAAGTGCCGAACCCGGACCGATGGCACTTCTACGACACCACGCGGGACTCGGTCCGACATCCGACTGGTCGTCTCTACGACTTTCACGAGATGGACAGGATCCGCGATATCCATGCGGGAACGGCGTGGAGTGAGCGGTGGGTCGGAAAGAGGCGTCTACCGAATGGCGCGTCTAAGCGACAGATCGCCCTGAACTATGAGTATAACTATGGGAGGTAGTCTCTACTTGATTCGGTCGTACCTTGGATGACAAACTGGGCAGAACGGCCCGTGTAGGAGTCAGGACGAGCCCATCGGGTATTCGACAAGATTGCGAAATGTGAGATCCCGAAACCCTGTAACCTTGAAGGTCTCTTCGACTCGCCTCTGAGGCTGGGCCGCTCAACATCGAGGCGCCGCTACATGCGCGACCTTTGCAATCCAGACTTGACTCAGTGAGTCGGGATCGTCGCAGGTGAGGGTCCCATCCTTCACGGCGAAGTCGGTGATGATGCCGTACGTGTCAGGCCCTTCGAGGAGGTCGTTCTCAATAGCTTTTGCCTGGCTTTCTTCAACCTGACTCGTAAGGCGATCACTCTGACTTTCTGTCGAATGCATCTCGCCAACGCTATAGCTGTGGTCGTAGGGAGAGGTTGACTCAATAGTGTAGTGACAATAGGCACCCTTCGGGTTTTCAAACTCGATTACCAGACTGGACACCTTGGAGGTGCAGACTGGCCTAGAGGATTCATAGAAGGCGTCGACTCGAAAAGATCCGAACAGGGATAGGTTGCGACCCGGGGTTGTATTTCTGACTTCAATCTGGGCCGATCCCTTATCGGCCTCAAGTTGTGCCATTTGTGGTGGAGAGTCTGCCGTTTCTATCGTGACGTTTGACGGTAGGGACCTGATCGCGTAGCTCACGTTCACGGAGTATCCGGACATGTCGACGAGGTCTACGGATTCCTTGAATAAGTTAGCTGGCGTAGTGCTCGAGGGAGTATCGTTTGCGCCTTTCGTTGAGGGGTCGGTAATTGCTGTCTGAGGCGGGTTGTTGAGCGGTGAGTTTGTGCTGGAGCTGCATGCGACCATTAAGAGGGAGAGTGCGACACCGACACTGAGACGGTACGAAAGTCGAAGAGGACGTGCTCTCCTGGCGAGCACGGAACTCTCGTCGGCTCCGGTTGACTCCCCGTGCTTCAGTGCGCTGGGTCCGGTAGCCTTTGTGGTTGCGTTCACTTGCTGGTAGTCGCGGCCAGCTCGGTCTTCGTTACTAGCGTTACTAGATAAGTTCGGGCTCGTGCGCTCTGCGCGCGTTCCGCTTTGTCGAAATTTCCCAGCCTTCACGCGAGACGTAGACGCCTGGCCAGCTCGTCGAGCGCGGGATTCCGGTGCGGCCGGGCCGCCTTGACCCAGCTTAGGACGAGCTGACGGCTGAGGGCGTGGTGCCGGATCTGCTCGGGCGCTATCCGTTCTGCCTGGAGCAGGACGGCAAGCGCGTCGTCTCGCCGGTTCCGGGCGGCGTAGGCCCGGGCCGTCTCGATGGCGTGGCGTGCCTGGCGCTCCGCCGGGAGGCCGGCGACATCGATGGTGGGGGCGAGGTCGACCGCTACCTGGACGTCGCCGAGCTCCAGCGCTGTAGTCATGCGATGGAGCGCGACGTTCGTTGGTCCGAACGCCGTCCACATCGCGTTGGTGTCGCGCCCGATCCGGTGAGCGCTGTCCTCAGCTTCTCGGAGGAAGGCGTTAGCCGAGGCCCGATCGTCGGCCCTCGCCGCAGCGACAGCCCCGGTCAGGAAGAGCGTGCCGTAGACCGAGAGGAAGGACTCGTCGGTGCGGCTGCTCAGGTGTGTTTCGAGGACGCCCGCGGCGGTCCGCACGAGGTCGACGCCCGCCGCAAACCTCCCGGTCGAGTGCAGGGCGTAGGCGACGGACCGGAACAGCGAGCCGAGTACGACCGGGCTCTCCGACTCCTGTGCTGCAGCCAGACCGCGCTCGGACGCGATCCACGCCAGGTCGGTCTCTCCCAGCTTCGTCAGGACCGACACCGCGACTTGATAGGTGAGCGCCAGCAGAGCGAGCGCCCTCCGACGGTCCGCCTGCTCCGCGTTACGTACAGCGGTCAGCGCGTCGCTGAGGACCAGGGGAGTCCGGCCGGTGACGTAGCCGTAGCGGCTCGCCTGGTACGCGTCGAAGATCGCCGAGACGTCCGCCTCCAGCGAGTCGAGGTCGGCTGCCTCGCCCCGAGCTGCCGGGCCCGCGAGTAGCGAAGTGATCTGCCGGTAGTCCATAAGGGCGGAGCGGAGCGCGGGGACGGTCTGAACCCCGCTGTCCGCCGTCCACTCCAGGAGGGTCGGCTCACCGACCAGATCGCCGATCGCGACGTCGAGAGCTTCGGCGATCCGCCGGATGACCGACAGCCGATCGAGATCGATCCGCCCGTTCTCGACCTTGCTGAGCCAGTCCTCGGTCCGACCGATGAGTCCGGCGAGCACGAGCTGCGAGAGCCCACGCCGCCGCCGGTAGAAGGCAATCCGCTCGCCGATGGTCATCGCCGCCGTCATTCCGCGCATGGCAACCACCCTCCCCGACTGGTCCGGACGTACCCCGGAATTTCCTTCCGGGTTCTACGTCAGAACAGGACTCAGGCTATCTCCACTGCCCGACAGGGAGCAGTAGTTCGAGAGGAGAAGCCCAGTGAACAGTCCGTCTACCAGGGAGGGTGTCGACGCCGCCGCGGCGGTCGGCCCGACCTTCTACAGCGTTCCCGACGCCGCGAAGTTGATTGGAACCTCGCCCGTCACGCTGTACCGCGCAATTCGCGATGGTGAATTCCCCGCGCTCCGAGTCCGCGGCCGACTGATCATCCCGGCACGGGTTCTCGACGAGATGGTGAGCGCCGCCGTCAGCCAGCAGGCCGTCGTCGATGTCGCCGCGTGGGTCCCCGCGACCCGGGGGAGCGCGTCCTGATGGGCAGCGTCGGTGTGCTCATCCTCGGTGCAGTGCTGGGGGCGTTCATCTGCGCGAAGGCGCGGGTCGCGATCGGTGCGGTCGCCTTCTCGCTGGTCGCGCTGGTGCTGTTCATCGCCACGCCCGTCGGGGCCGGGCTACCGGACGCGATCAGCACGCTCGTCTCGGCGTTCGACCGGGCGGCGACGCCCGCGCTGAACGGCGCCGGGACCACCGGGGCGGGGTCGTGACCGCGGCCGCCGGTCCCGGAGCGGGAGACCTCGCCCTCACGGCCGGGCGGGCCGAGAACCCGGAGGGTCCCGCCTGCGGCGGGGCGGAGGGCCGTCCGGCCCGAGTTTGGCCCGGCCTCACTCAGATTCAAGGGCGCTCCGCTGGCGCTGCGCGTCGCTGCGCGACCGACCTTCGGCCGGCCCTTGAGTCCGAGCCTCGGAGGCCGTGCGCGCCTGACGGCGCGGTGGCGGACGGGACGCCGCCACCGGGAGGCCGGACCGGCCAACCCTCCCCACTCTTCTTGGAGGCCAGCATGACCGCGATCTTCCTGCCCGGCCCGCCCGTTGTGGACCTGGCTGACGACCCCGTCGACCTGGTCGACGTCGCCGAGCTGGTGTGCCCGGGCTGCGCCTGCCCGGTGGTCGACGCCCCGCCCTCGGGGTGGCCCGCCCGCGCCGGCCGCTGCCCGGACTTCTCGCACCTGGACGGTTCGGTGCTGTGCCCGGACGGGTTCGGCCGGGTGCCGGAGCCGGTCGAGGCGGCCGGGCTGCGCTACGGGCTCACCGACGCCGCCGCGGCCGTGGACGAGGCGCGCGGGTGGTCGGCGTGACCGCCCGCCCGTCGCCGGAGTGGACGGTCCCCGACCGGGTCGCCGGGCCCGAGGACCTGGATGCCCGTCTGCTGCGCCCGACCGGGCGGACGGACCGCCTGCAGGTGGTGGTCGAGCACTACGTGCCGGGTGCGGGCCGGTGCCCGGGGTGCGGGTGGCCGGTGCTGCGCAGCCAGGAGTGCCCGTCGCGTCAGGTCGCGGTGTGCCTGCTGGACAACCGGCCGCTGCCGGTCCGGCTCGCGCACCTGGCCGAGGTGATCCCCGGCGCCCGCACCGGCCGCGACACCGCGGTCGACCGGGACGAGCGGCGCCGGGTCGAGGACGGGTCGCCGGGGTTGTTCGAGGCCCCGGTCCGGGCCCCGGAACGGGGGCAGCCGTGAACCAGCAGACACACGAGATGGGACGGCCCGGCGACGGGTTCTTGGCGGAAGCACACCGCCGGGCCGCTCTCACCAACCAACAGGAGGTAGGAGAGATGTTCACTGTAGACCCGACGCCCAGCATGGGCGAGGAGCTGGACTGGCGGGCCCGCGCGGCCTGCCGCGATGTCGACCCGGAGCTGTTCTTCCCGACCGCGATCGCCGGGCTCGCCCTGGCTGCCGAGGAGCGGCGGGCGCTGTCGGTGTGCGCGGGGTGCCCGGTCCTGGCCGCGTGCCGGACCTGGGCCATCGCCGAGCAGCCGCACGGGATCGCCGGTGGGCTGACCGAGGACGAGCTCCGCCGCGCCCGCCGAGCCACGCCCCGCCGGGCCGGTCGCGTCGAGCGCCCGGCCGTGGTGCCCGGCCCGCCGCCGCGCACCGACCGGGCCCCGGTCATCGCCGCGGGCCAGACGGCGCTCACCGCCGGAGCCGACCGCGGAGACATCGCCCGCACGCTGGGCGTCACCCGCCGGACCGTCGATCGCTGGGCCGCCGCCCTCGCCACCCCTGCCGGGGGTGGTCGGTGATGAGCGAGACGTTCAGGGTCACCGAGTCCGGGCAGGCCGCCGGCCGGATCCGTGAGCTGGTCCGCCGGGTCGCGGTCGAGGTGTTCGGCACGATCGAGATCGAGGTCCCGATCCCCGGGTTCACGGTGTTCACCGATAGCAAGCTGGACGACCCGCTGGCCGGGGTCCGGGCCGCGCTGCTGATGCGCAGCGTCGCCGAGGCCCAGTTCGACTACGCCCGCTCCGCCCGCGGGGCCGGGCGGTCGTGGGACGAGATCGGCGCGGTCCTCAGCTTGCCGACCGGCGGGGTGCCGGTCGGGGAGACGGCCTTCGACGGGCTCGTGTGTGGCCGAGCCCCCGATCCCGAACGCGACGGGATCCGGTCGTTCCGGACGCCGTCGGCGTTCTGGCGGTGCTCGACCTGCGGCGAGCAGGTCACCGACGACGGCCCGTTCGAGTCCCACCCGACCGACAACGAGACCGGCCACACCGACACCTGCAGCCGTCACCAGGCCGACGTCGCGGCGTGGGCGCAGCGGACGGGATGGGACGACTGATGAGCATCCTGTTCAGCTCCACCAGTCTCGTCCTGGCCGTATTCGCCGGGGGCGCCCTGCTGGCGTGGTCGCGCGGGGCTCGCGGTCTGGCCGCCGGGCTCGCCGCGGTCGCGCTGCTCCCGGCCGCGACGCTCGTCACCGCCCTGTCCTGGCCCGCCCTGGTCGCCGTGGCCGGGCTGGCCGTGGTGATCGTGTGGCATCGCTGGACCCGCTCCTCGGCGACGGTGTCGCGGTGGGCGTCGCGCTCGCGTCGCAAGGTCGGGGTGGCGTCGAGCTTGGACGTCGTCCGGCACGCCGGGACTCTCGCGGTGCGGCGCCGGACCGGCACCGTCCGCCCGTCCCTGGCCGGGCTGCCCCGGCTCCAGCGGTGGCGCCTCGCGACCACCGAGGCCGCGGTCGAGCTGTGCCGCACGGGTGCGTTGCGGGTGTGGGCGCTGGTCGAGGACGTCGTGATCGTCGTCGGCGGGCCACGCACCGGCAAGACCGGCTGGCTCGCCGGACGCGTCCTCGACGCCCCCGGCGCCGCCCTGGTGACCTCCACGCGGACCGATCTGCTGGACCTGTGCGCACCTTTGCGGCGCCAGTCGCGGGGTGAGGTGTTCGTGTTCAACCCCGCCGGTCTCGGCGACCGCACGAGCACGATCACGTTCGACCCGCTGACCGGCTGCACGGATCCGGTGACGGCGACGGAGCGTGCGACGGACATGCTCGCTGCCGTCGCCAGTGGTTCGGGTGGGGATCGGGAGTTCTGGGACGGTCAGGCCCGCCGCGTCCTCGCCGCCCTGCTGCATGCCGCCGCGCTCGGCGGGAAGCGGATGGCCGACGTCCTCGGGTGGGTCGCCGACCCCGACGCGGCCGGCCGTGAGGTCCCGGCTCTGTTGCGTCGGTCGGGTGTGACGGCGTTCGAGCAGGACGTCATGCAGTTCATCACCACCAACGAGCGCACCCGTTCCTCGATCACCTCCAGCGTCATGCCCGCGCTCGGGTGGCTGACCCACCCCGCGGCGGCCGCGGCGGCCGAGCCGGGGCAGGGGTTCGACGTGGCCCGGCTCCTGGGTGAGCGGGCGACGGTGTTCCTGCTCGGCGCGGAGGAGGCCCAGACCGCGCCCCTGGTCTGCGCGCTGACCGGGCACATCGCCCGCGAAGCCCGACGCCTCGCCGCCGGAAAACCCGCCGGGCGGCTGGACCCGCCGCTCGGACTCTTCCTCGACGAGGCCGCGCTCATCAGCCCTGTCCCGCTGGAGAGCTGGACCGCCGACATGGGCGGTCGGGGAGTCACGATCCTCTGTGCGTTCCAGTCCCGCGCCCAGCTCCTGGCCCGGTGGGGTGAGCACAAGGCCGCGACGATCCTGAACAACACCGCCGCGGTGATGATCTTCGGTGGGACGCGGGATAAGGCGGACTTGGAGTTCTGGTCCACCCTCGCGGGCGAGCGGGACGAGAAGGTCTCGACCACGGATGAGCACGGCCGGGTCGCGTCCCGGTCGGTGCGGAAGGTGCCGGTGCTGGCCCCGGCGCAGATCGCGAACCTGCCCGCGGGTCGGGTGGTGGTGATCCGGCGGGGGATCGCGCCGGTGATCGGCCGGGCGCGGATGGCGTGGAAGCGGCCCGACGTGCGGCGTCGGGCGCGGCTGATGGCGCGGGTCGCCGCCGAGTCGCGTCGTCACCGGCGCAACGAGGCGGTCCGGGTGTGGGTCGACGGGCAGCTCGAAAGCGCCCTGGTCGTTCTTGCCGTCCGGTGGCCGGAGCGGTTCGGGGAGGCGGCGGAGCGGGTGCGGTCGTCGAACCGGATGTTCGCCGAGCTGCGCGCCATCCGCGGCGGTGACGACGACCCCGCGCCGCGGGCCCTGGTCGAACCGTCGCCCGGCGACGGTCCCGGTGGGACGACGGGCCCGGCCGGACCGGTCGCCGGCGGCGCAGGTGACGGGCAGTGGCAGCGATGAACGAGCGCTACGAATGGTGGACTCCGGCCCAGGCCGTCGACCGCCTCGCAGCCGAGCTGCCCGGCGGGCGGGACGACGCCGAGCAGGTCGTCGCCTCCTACCTGCGGGACGCGACCGGTGTGCACGGTCGTCCGTCGTCGGGGTGGCGGCTGGATGAGTTCGATCTCGACGACGCGCGCGCCCGGTTCGGCTGGGTCGACTTCGCCCGCGGGGAGACGGTCGCCGCCGCCCGGCGCCGGGCCGATGCCGCCGCGATCGCGGCGATTCGGGAGGCGCGTGGGACGTCGGCGGTCACGGAGCGGGCCCGGCTGGCGGAGCTGCACTCGGATGTGGAGATGTGGGGCTTTCGGGCCCACCAGGTCGGCCTCGACGAGCTGACCAACACCACCGCGTGTGATCCGCAGCCCCGGTTGGTGACCGTCGCTCGGGAGGGGCGGGAGCGGTCGCACCGCGAGGCCACCGCCGCGCACGACGCCCGGGCCTTGGCTGCCGAGGCGGCGGCCGCGGCCGCCGCGCTGGGCCCCCGTCCCGATCACGACCCCGCCACCACCGAGCACCTGGACGACGAGGAGGACCGAGTGAGCACCCCCGACGACGGCCATCCCCGCGAGGACGTGAGCACCGACGAGCGCAGTGACCGGGACCGGGTGCTCGACGAGGGACCGGGGTCGTTCGCGGGCGGGCTGTGGTTCACCCCCGACCCTGCGGTCGAGGGCGGGGTCCGGCCGCTTACCGAGGCCGAGATGGCACGGGTCTGCGAGCTGGTCCGCCAGACCCAGGCCGAGGCCACAGACTACGCCGAGGCCGAGGAGCCGCCCGCGGGGCGGGCCCCTGCGGCGGATGGGGACGGGGCGGGGTGGGAGCGGTGATGCCGCCGCCGCAGACCCCCGACGGCGCCGGGACTGAGGTCGTCGTGGCCGGTCTGGCCCGTGAGGTCGACGTGCTGCGCCGCCGGGTCGACGGGCTGGATCCGCTCACCGCCCGGGTGGATCGGCTCGACGAGATGGCCGCCCGGACCGCGGACACCTTGAAGACCGTGATCGGTAGGAAGGCGAAGCCGCCGGCGCCGTCGTGGCTGCTCGCCCCCACCGACCCCGGCGAGGTCGCCGACATGGTCGACGAGCTGATTGCGTGGCTCGGCGCGGTGTTCCTGCGCTACCCCGACGGCGCCTCGGTGCTGCCGGAGTGCTGGCTGTGGCACCCCGACGTGGTCGAGGAACTGCTGTGGCTGATGCACGCATGGTGCGCGGCCTACCAGGGCCCCGACGCGTCGGTCGCCGAGGCGGGGGACTGGCACGACCGCCAGCGCCCCGGGGTGACCGCCCGGATTCGCAAGAGCGCGGGGTCGTGCTCGATCGAGGCCCACCAGACCCGCCCTGGCTGGGCGGCCCCGGGCGGGGCGCCGGTGTCGGTGCCCGGGCTGGCGCACGCGCCCGTGATCACCGGGTGGTGGGCGCAGCACCGCGACCAGGCCCCACCCGAGCCCGCCCCGAACGCCACGAGCCCGATCGGGGGTGCCCTCGGATGACCACCAGCAGCGGTGGTGCGGGTCGGTGGGGTCGGGCCGCGGTGTGGCTCCCAGGTCTGGCCGTCGCGATCGGCGCCGCGGTCGCGACCGCGCACGGCCTGTTCGAGGTCGCCGTAGCCGCCCGGGTCCCGGTCGGGGTGGCGTGGATCTACCCACTGATCACCGACGGCCTCGCCCTGGTCGCCTACACGGCCACTGCGCGGTTGTCGGGGTCGGCGGCCCGCTACGCCTGGACCGTGGTCGTCGTCTCCGCCGGCCTCTCTGGGCTCGCGCAGGCGGTGTACCTCGCCGCCGACACGGTCACCGCGGGCGAGGAGCTGGAAGTCAGCGCCGGTCTTCGGTTCGGGGTCGGGGCGTGGCCCGCGATCGCCGCCGCCGTCGTCGCGCACCTGCTCTACCTCCTGGCCGAGACGCCCAGTGACGAGCCCGCGGATGGCCGGGTCCGGCCGGAGACCGACACCGGGCCCGGGCCGCGAGTTCGGGCGACCATCGCCGTCCCACTGCCCGGCCGGACACCGGTGGAACACCCGGACACCGTGGAACGCGGATCGGGTGTCCCGCCCGCCCTGGACGGGCCTGTGATCCCGGGCCCGCCGCGGCCGGTGTCCCACCCGGCACCCCGCCCAGCCGTCCGCCCGGACGGGTCGGCGGCTGGGGGGACGGGCGGGGCGCATCCGGGCGCGCAGGAGCGCGCCCGCACCACCGCCCTCACCTACCGCCAGAACCATGGCGCCCTCCCGACGGTCCGCGAGCTGGAAGACCTCGCCCAAGTCGGCCGGGGCACCGCCGCCCGAGCCCTCCAGCAGCTCCGCGACACCCCACCGCAGGCCCCGAGCGGCCTGCACCTCGTCCCCGACGAGCCTCAGAACAGGACACAGCCATGAACCCGAGCACCCAGACCAGCAGCACCCACACCGAGACGAGCAGCACCGGCAGCGAGAGCGAGCAGAAGACCAGAACCGAGAACCACTACACCGAACAGAGCAAGAGCACCCCAAGATCAAAAGACTCACACCGAGGCATCACGATCCGATGGGGCGGGCCGGCCTCCGGCCGGCCACGCCGCACCCTCGCCGCCTCCGCCTGCCCGGCGGCCGCCTCCGACCGGTCGACCACCGGTTTCATGATCGTTTGGGTGTGGTCGGGGTGCTGAGGATCGCCACCGGCTACTCGCCGGACTACCTGTTGAAGGAGGTCGCGACCGGGCGAGAGAACTACTACACCGGGGCGGTCGCCGAGGGCGAGCCCCCGGGCCGCTGGTGGGGTGCGGGGGCCGAGAAGCTCGGTTTGGCCGGGCTGGTCGATGCCCAGGACATGCGCGCCCTGTACGAGCGGTTCCTCGACCCGCGGGACGGCGGGTTCCAGGATGTGTCCCAGTGGGACAGCGTCCCGACGCTGGGACACACCGGACGCAAGTACCTGTCCGAGGACGACCTGTATGCGGCGGCGTTGGAACGGGAGCCGGACGCGGCGGCGGAACGTCGCGCCGAGCTGCGTACCGAGGCTGGGAAGGCGGCCCGGCACAACGTCGCCTTCTTGGACGCGACGTTCTCGGTGCAGAAGTCGGTGACGCTGCTGCACACCGCGTTCGAGGCCCGCGAAGTCGCCGCCCGCAACGCCGGGGACGAGGAGACCGCCGCGGCGTGGGGCGAGTTCCGCCAGGCCGTGGAGGACGCGATCTGGGCGGGCAACAACGCCGCCCTCGCGTACCTGGAGGACAAGGCCGGGTATGCCCGGGTCGGGCACCACGGCGGCGCCGCGGGTCGGTGGGTGGACGCGCACGCGTTCACCGTGGCGTCGTTCTTCCAGCACGACTCCCGGGACCGGGACCCGCAGCTGCACATCCACAACGCGATCCTGAACCGGATCCAGGGCCCGGACGGGGTGTGGCGGACCCTGGACTCGCGGGCGATCCACCGCTGGCGCGCCGGGGCGGGTGCGGTGGGGGAGCGCACCACCGAGGAGCGGCTGGCGGCGACGATCGGGACGCTGGTCGCGACCCGCCCGGACGGGAAGTCCCGCGAGGTCGTCGGCGTCTCGGCCGAGGCGATGTCGCTGGTGTCGAACCGCCGGCATGCGGTGACGGCCAAGGCGGCGGAGCTGATCGAGGCGTTCGAGACCCGCTACGGCCGCGCCCCGAACAGCGTCGAGCGCGACCGACTGGCCCAGCAGGCCACCCTCGCCACGCGGGCCGCGAAGTCGCACGACGGGGAGACCCGTGGGGACATGCTGGACCGGGTCGCCGCTCGGTTGCAGGCCGACATCGCCGGTGGGCTGGCGGGGATCGCCGACGCCGCCCTGGCCGCCCGCCGCGAGGGCGTGACCCCGCAGACGTTCAACCCCCAGGCGGTGATCGAGATAGCCCTGGAGGACGTGGCGTCGCGCAAGTCGGGGTGGACCCGCTCGGATCTGGTGCGGGCGGTCAACGCGGCGCTGCCGGACTACCTCGGGGTCCCCGACGGCGGCGACGTCGCGGTGCTGCTCGACCAGCTCACCGACCACGCGCTCGTCTACGCGATCGCGCTGGAGTCCGAGCGGCCCGGGTCGGGGCTGCTGCCCGACGAGCTGCGCGTGGCGAACGGCGAGTCCGCCTACCTCGCCCCGGGTGGGCGGGTCTACTGCACCCCCGATCAGGTCCGCTCGGAGCGGATCCTGCTCGCCGCCACCAGCGCCTGCGACGGCGCCGCCCTGACCGGGGCGCAGGCGGAGCGATTCCTGCGCACCCTGCGCAGCGAGGGCCTCGAACTGGGTGTCGACCAGGCCGCCGCGGTGCGGGGGATCCTCACCTCCGGCGCCCGGGTCGAGACCCTCGTCGGTCCCGCCGGGACCGGGAAGTCCTACGTCGTGGGGAACCTGGCCCGCGCCTGGACCGACCCCGAGCTACGACCGCCCGGCGGGCCGGGCGGTGGTCCGGGGCGGGTGTTCGGTTTGGCGACCAGCCAGCGCGCCACCGAGGTCCTGACCGCTGAGGGGCTGACGGCGTCGAATACCGCCCGCTGGCTCGCGACCCAGGACCGCCTCGCCGCCGCTCCGGCCGACCGTCGGACGGTGGCCGGTGACGAGGTGTGGCGGCTGCGGGAGGGGGACCTGCTGGTGATCGACGAGTCGGGGATGACCGACACCGCCGCCCTCGCCGCCATCCATCAGCGGGCTGACGAGGCGGGGGCGAAGCTGCTGCTGGTCGGGGACCACCGCCAGCTCGCCGCGGTCGGCGCCGGCGGCGGCATGGACCTGCTCGCCACGGCCGGGTCCCGCTACGAACTCACCGACGCCCGCCGGTTCAGCGCCGAGTGGGAACGCGACGCCAGCTTGCGGCTGCGCGAGGGCGACCAGACCGTGCTCCGCACCTACCACCAGCAGGGTCGCCTGCTGGACTCCGGCACTCGCGAGGACGCCGAGACCTCGGCGGCGCGGGGCTGGCTGGCCGACCACCTCGCCGGGCGGCGATCGCTGCTGCTGGTCGACACCAACGAGCAGGCCGCCCGCCTCTCCAGCTCGATCCGGACCGAGCTGGTGCGCCTCGGACGAGTGCAGGAAGCCGGGGTGCGGCTGGGGTTCGACGAGACCACCGCCGGGGTCGGGGACCTGGTCGAGGCTCGCCACAACGCCCACCACCTGGCCGGGTTCGAAGGGAACCGGCGCGGCCCGCACAACCGCGACCTCTACCGGATCACCGCCGTCCGCGACGACGGCACCCTGGAGGTCACCACCGACACCCACGGCCCGGATCACGGGCCGGCCGTCGGGGCCCGCCTCGTGCTGCCCGCGACATACGTGGGCCAGCACCTGGCCCTCGGCTACGCCGGGACCACCCATGCCGGGCAGGGTGCCACCGTCGACACCACCCACACCGTGGTCACCCCCACGACCCGCGCGAACTCGCTCTACGTCGGGATGTCCCGCGGCCGTGGCCGCAACACCGCCCACGTCACCACGCGGGTCGCGCCGGCGGATCCGGCCGACGGCACCGCAGCCCGCCACGAGCTGCACCGCGACCCCGTCGCCGTCCTCGCCTCCATCCTCGCCACCGCTGACCAGGTCCTCGACCGGTCCGCGGTGGCGATCGCGATCGAGTCCGCCCACGAGGCCGGGAGTGCGCGGACGGTGGCCGAGCTGCTCGCCGACGCCGCGCAGCTCGCCGCGACCGAGCGCACCGCCGCCTCGCTGGACCGCCTCGTCCACGACGGCACGCTAACGACCGAGCAGCGGGCGCGGATCGCGGCCGAGGACGGCACCGCCGCTCTGACCCGGGTCTTGCGCCGCGCCGAACTCGCCGGACTCGAGCCGCACGCCGTGCTCGCCGAGGCCGTCGAGCGCGGCCCCCTGGCCAGGGCGCGCAACGTCAGCAACGTCGTCTACTCCCGCATCCGCGACCAGCACCGCCTCGACCCGCTCGGGGAGCGCTGGACGGACTGGATTCCCCAGACCGACAACCTCCAGTGGAGCAGTTACCTCCACCGGCTCGCCGACGCCGCCGACCAGCGCGCAGACGACCTCGGTGCTGCCGCGGCTGTCGAGCCGCCCGCGTGGGCGGTCGAGGCGTTCGGCGACGTCCCCACCGAGCCGCTGGCCCGGCAGCGGTGGTGCGACGACGTCGGGCGCGTTGCCGCCTACCGCGAGGTCCGCGGTCACGACGACCCGACCGATGCGCTCGGCCCGGCTCCGAAGCCCGGGCAGGTGGAGGAGTTCGCCGCGCACCGCGCGGCGTGGCGGGCGCTCGGACGGCCGGAGATCAACCGCGAGCACTTGGAGCTGTCCAACGGCCAGCTTCGCATCCGAGTCCGCGCCTACGAACGCGAACTCGCCGCCGCACCCCGCTACGTCGCCAACGAACTCGCCGGAACCCGCCAGGCCGCCGAGGCCCAGCGTCAGGACGCCGCGGTCACCCGCGCAGCCCTCGACAACGCATCTGATGAGGCGGAGCGGGAGCGGCTGGCCGAGCGGGCGGCCGGGGCGGAGGCGATGGCCGCGCTGTTGGAGCAGCAAGCCGGGCAGCTCCAGGAGATCGACGACGCCCGCAGTACATGGCTCGCCCACACCGCACAGACCCGGGTGCAAGCTGAGTTGTCCAAGGCCGAGCTGTCCGCACGGGATGCCGCCGACGACCCCGACGACCGGGTGACCGCCGCGGAGTGGAGGGCCGCCCACGACGCGGCGGTCGCCGAGGACGAGCAGTACCGGGAGATCACCGAGGACGACATCCACGATCAAGCCCCCGACGACCGCGACGCCGTCACGATCGAGCAACACGACACCGAGGCGGCGGACAGCCGCCGAGACGACGTCCGCGAGATCGCCGCGAACCGACCGGCCCCGGTGCTGGAGGACGCGGTGCGGGTACCCGAAGCGGCTGAGACGACCGACCACCTCGACCACGCCGGCCGAATCCTCGACGAGATCCGCTACCGCGGCACCGCCGAGGACGACCACGAGGAACGAGCCGCCGAACTCGCCCGCTGGCACACCGAACAGGCCAGCTACGTCAAGGACGACGCCGACGGGGTCGATGAGCCGGGGCTGGCCGACAGCCGGTGGTGACCGTGGTCGGCGGCGGGGGACCTACTCCGCCGCCGACCATCCTTCGACCTCGATCGGCGGCGGGCCCTCCCGGCGCCAGGCCCACCGCAGCGTCGCTCGGACTCCGTCCCCCCATCCCGGCGACCGTTCCGCCCGATGGGGGTACAGTTCCTCGAAGCGCTCCGATGCCAGGTACTCCGCCTCGATCAGCTCCTCGTACGCCGACGCCCGGGTCCGGGTCACCGGCGCTTCCGCAGGATGCGGCCGGCCCCACGGAGGGCGGTAGATCGCGCAGGCCATCCAGGCGCACGTCGCGACCACTGCCGCGGCGTACCAGTCCAGAACCCCCTGCTCGGCTTGCTCCGCCGACCGGCTCTCTGCCGCGTCCCAGACCGCCGCGAGACCCTCGCGCGGGACCCGGAGGTTCCCCGCCGGGATCCGCGCTACCTGTTCAGCAGTCGCCGCCATGCTCCCCAGGGTGACACCAGCCACCGACAACGACCATTAACCTCGCGCGAGACGGCCGAAGTAATGCGCTCATGTCTCCAGGAGAGCGTTCTACGAGGGTGCTCCGGCCGGGGTGAACGACATCTGCACCTCGCCGCCCGTGACGGTCAGATCGATCGTCCCGGTCGCGGTGAGGGTGGCCGACGCCGTCGGGATCGTAGGACGCGGGTCGTCTTCAATGGCGTCGAACCAGTCGAGGAACTCACGGATCGTCCCGATCCGTGCGACGCGCTGGTGCAGCGCGGTCTGGTCGTGTCCACGAACGAAGTCGGACTCGAATACGACCTCGCCACAGCCGCAGCGGCACTGCCGCCCGAACGCCTGGCCCTCCTCGACGTAGGTGATCGGGTTCCGGACGCCGACCGCCTTCTCCGGGGTGGGCTTCCCGACGAAGGCGTCCCAGATCGGCTCGCCAGGTCCGAGCGGAGCACCCTCGATGATCCGCTTGCCGGGCTTCCCCCGAGCAGGAACGATCCGATCGATCCGGCCGACCATCACCACCTCGCCGCCGTAGGAGAACGCGACGTACTGCTGGCGGTCTCCACGCTCGCCGATCGAAAAGTAGCCGTGGTTCATCTTCCAGTTGTCCTCGATCGAGGCCGTCTCGTCCCATCCCGAGTACTCCCGACGCAGCGGGTCGGTCGGGTCGTTGGTCAGGCTGGTCTTGCGAAGAGTGATGTGGATCATCCGATAGCCTCATACTCGTGAGAGCCCGTGTTTCGGGCTAGTGAGTACAGAGTCTCACCGGTACTCAGTAAGCGCAACTGCTTGGTTTCTCGGGTATCTAATTATAGAGCGTCTGCGTGCCTGGTCGGCCGGGGCGATGCTCGCGATCGACGTCAGGCAGTGACCTCCGGCGCGGGCGGTGTTGCGCGGACGTCGGGTCCGAGCACTGTCGCCCGTCGCCCGCGAGAGACCTCGACCAGCCCCTCCTCGCGTAGGAGCGAGACGGCGCGATGTGCGGTCCCGACGGCGCAGGAGTTGGCGACGGCGAGTTCGGCCATCGTCGGCAGGAGGGAGCCTGCCGGGAGGGTGCCGTCCTGAATCTGCTGACGGAGTGCGGCGGCGAGCAGCTCGTATGGCCCTGCTCGTCGCACTGCGGGCTTCGGCTGGGGGAGCATCGTGGCGATCGTCGCGGCGGCGCGCCGGTCGGCCTCCTCGACCCACGCCGCGTACACCCGCAGGGTCGTCGCGCCGCCGCTGCCGTGCCCGAGTCGACCGGCGACGGTCCGGATGTCGACTCCGGCCGCGACCAGCTCGGTCGCGGAGTAGTGGCGGAGCGAGTGGAGCCGGGTGCTGCGCAGCTTCAACCGGACGGCGAGCCGTCGGTAGCGCTGGCTGATCGCGCGGGGCGCGTAGGGCGTCCGTCCGTCGGGCGACGGCGAGAACACGAACCCGTCGGACTCGAACTCGACGCCGAGCGCGGACAGTCTGCTGACCCAGAGGTCCCGTTGCGTGCGCAGCAGCTCGACGGTGTGCGGGTCGAGCGCGACCCGGCGCTTGCGGTCGGTCTTGGTCGACTTCTCCACGACGCCGGCTTTGGATTGGGTGTTGCTGCGCTGGACCCAGACGGTCGCGCGGTCGAGGTCGACGTCGTGCCAGCGCAGCGCGGAGATCTCGCCGCGGCGGGGGCCGATGAGCATGGTCAGCCAGAGCAGGAGGCCCCACTCCGGGTCGCGCCATGCCTCGTTGAGGATTGCCGCTGCTTCGTCGGCGCTGGGCGGGTCGGGCTCGGCCTTGCTCGGTGCGGGGGCCTGGGCGATGGCGGCGGGGTTGACGCCGAGGTGGCGCCAGCGCACGGCCCGGTCGAGCGCGGCGCGGAGGATGTAGTGCACTTTGCGGGTCGTGCTGGCGCTCAGCGGTCGGCACTCGTGTCCGGCGCGGGGGCGACCGGTACAGAGGGTCCGGCAGCGCTGGAGGCGGGCGTAGAAGCGCTCCAGCAGCTCGGCGTCGAGCTTGCCCGCCTGGAGGTGGCCGAAGGTGGGCAGCACGTAGAGCCGGATCAGGTCGTCGTAGCGTTCCTGCGTGGTGGGTTGGAGGTCGGCGACCTCCAGCCACTGCGAGACGGCCTGTCCGACGCTGATCGAGGACTTCGGCTGCTTGTTCTCGTCGACCTGGCGCTGGAGCTTGGTCAGCGCCTTCTTAGCCTCGGCGTGGGTCTTGCAGGTCTCCCGGAGCTTGCGCTTCTTGCCCGTCAGCGGGTCGATGCCGGCGAACACCTCGGCGCGGAACGAACCGCTCGGCAGCTCCTCGATGTAGCCGCGCGACGTGCGCTTCTGCGGGGGCATGGGCGGACCGTAGCCAAGTTTGGCCCCACAAATGGCCCCACGGGCGTCTGTCGTTCGCGATCGCGAACAGCGTTTCCGCTGGTCACGGTGTAGTGCCCCCGGCAGGATTCGAACCTGCGGCACCCGCTTTAGGAGAGCGGTGCTCTATCCCCTGAGCTACGAGGGCCTGACGGGAGCCTACCCGGACGCCTCCCCGCCGGACCGCCGGTGCCGCCCGCCGCGCCGCGGAACGGCGGATCCGCCGTTCCGCGCGGAATTCGGGAATCGTCGCCGTGACGTCGCCCACTACGACACCGGAAGGCTTCTGCGAGTGCACGGCGACAGCGACCTCCTCGCAGCCGGAACGGTGCCACGAGCCGCGTCGACCTGCGGATTCGTGGTTCGGGGACGATGTCGCCGCCACCTCGCAGTTCACGCCGGGAGGCTGCTGCTCCCCGCTGGCAACTGATCCGTTGGGGCGATCGGGAAATCGTTCTACGGTCCCCGCAGGCGACGGGGAGGGCCAGTGCGATCGTTGTTCCGGAACACGCGGTTCCGCCGGTTGTTCACGGCCCAGGTCGTCGCTCTGGTCGGGACCGGTCTCACGACGGTCGCGCTCGGGCTGCTCGCCTACGACCTGGCCGGCGAGCGGGCCGCGCTCGTCCTCGGCTCGGCACTGACGATCAAGATGGCGGCCTACGTCGTCGTCGGGCCGGTCGTCGGCGCGGTCGCCGACCGGGTCCCGCGACGGATGCTGATGGTCGGCGCGGACGTCGTCCGCGCGGCGGTCGTGCTCGTCCTGCCCTGGGTGACCGGGATCTGGCAGGTGTTCGTCCTGGTCGCGGTGCTCCAGGTCGCCTCGGCGACGTTCACCCCCGTGTTCCAGTCGGTCATCCCCGACGTCGTCCCCGACGAGCGGGACTACGCCGGGGCGCTGTCGGCCTCGCAGCTCGCGAGCAGCGCGGAGACGGTGCTGAGCCCGCTGCTGGCCGCGGCGGCCGTCGCGGTGACGAGCTACTCGACGCTGTTCGTCGGCACCTGTGCCGGGTTCGTGTTCTCCGCGGTCGTCGTGGCGTCGACGGCCGTCCCGCCGGTCGCGGGCCGCGCCCAGGGCGGCTTCGCGACCCGGCTGCTGCTCGGGGTCCGGCTGTTCCGGGCGGTCCCGCAGTTGCGGGGGCTGCTGGCGCTGAACGTCGTCGTCGCCGCGGTGGGGGTGGTGTCGCTGGTGACGACGGTGAACGTCGTCCGCGACCTGCTCGGCGGCACCGAGGCCGATGTCGGGCTGCTGCTCGCGGTGTCCGGCGCGGGCACGGCCGCGGCGGCGCTGGCCTCCCCGTGGGTCGCCCGGCGGCTCCCGGTCCGGACGGTGATGCTGGCCGGTGCGGCGGTCTCCTGCCTGGCGGCCGGCGCGACCCTGCTGCTGGCGGCCGCACCGTCGTGGACGACCGCGGCGTTCGCCTGGGCGCTGGTCGGCTTCGGCCCGGGGTGGATCATGGTCAACACCGGTCGCCTGCTGCGCACCTCGGCCGGGCCCGGCCAGCGGCCCGCCCTGTTCAGCGCGCAGTTCTCGCTCTCGCACGCCTGCTGGCTGCTCACCTACCCGCTCACCGGCTGGCTGGCGGTCTCGGCCGGCTGGACGGTCACCTGGTCGGTCCTCGCCGCGCTCGCCGTCGTCGCGCTCGGGGTGGCGGTCACGGTCTGGCCGACGGCCGGCGCCGACCTCGTGCGGCACCGCCACGACCACGACGCCGACCACGCCCACGTCGTCACCGCCAGCCCCTCGGTGCACGGCTGGACCCACGCGCACCGGCTCGTCGTCGACGACCAGCACCCGCACGGACCCGTCCCGGTGTGACCGTTCAGGCCGCCGGGAGCAGCCCGTCGGCGACCTCCCGGGCCGCGCGGATCGGCCCCGCCCCGTGCTCGACCACCGCCATCGCGGCCGCCCCCTCCAGGAGGATCATCAGGGTCCCGGCGATCGCCGCGGCCGGCTCGGCCGTCCCCAGCCGCTCGACCTGGGTCTGCAGGTAGCTGCGCAGCGCGGTCTTGTGGTGCCGGACGACCTCGCGGGCCGGGTGGTCGAGGCGCGGCAGCTCGGAGGTCGCGTTGAGGAACGCGCAGCCGCGGAAGCCCTCCCGGGACTGCCAGGTCTCGTAGGCTTCGAAGACGGCGAGGATCCGGTCCCGCGGCGACGCGTGGTCGGCGGTGATCCGGTCGACGTCGTCCTGCCACCGGCGGTCGCGGTCCCGCAGGTAGGCGACGACGAGCCGGTCCTTCGAGCCGAAGTTCGTGTACAGCGCCGTCTTGGTGACGCCCGCCTCGGCGGCGACGGTGTCCACCCCGACCGCGTTGATGCCGTCCCGGTAGAAGAGCCGGGACGCGGCGTCGAGCACCTTCGCCCCGGCGTCGCCGCGCCGTGTGCGTGCCATGCGTTCTCCTGGAGTGAACCGAACGGTCTGTTCCGAGAAGGCGACTCTAGCAGCAGAGACGATGCTGTCCGTCGGCACGAGTTGCAAACAAACAGACAGGTCTGTTCACTACCGGCATGACGGCGACCTGCGAACGGCCCGGACCTGCACCCGCCACCGACCGGCCCTGGTGGACCACCGCGCTGCTCGGCGCCGGGGTGATCGCGCTCTGCTACGGCGTCGCCCGCTACGCCTACGGACTGTTCGTGCCTCGCTTCACCGAGACGTTCGGCCTGACCCCGGCCGCGGTCGGCGTGCTCGGCGGGCTCTCCACGGCCGGCTACGTCCTCGGGCTGCTCGCCGCTCCGGCGCTGTCGGCGCGGTCGGCGCGCGGCGCCACGATCGCGGCCGCCGTCTCCGCGACGGTGGGGCTGCTGCTCATGGCCCTCGCACCCGGCGTGGTGGTGTTCGGTGCCGCGATCGTGGTGGCGGGGGCCGGGGCCGGCATCGCGACGCCCGGGGTGGCGCAGCTCGTCGTCGAGACGGTCGGTGCGGCCGCGCGCACCCGGGCACAGGCCTGGGCGAACACCGGCACCGGGGCGGGGCTCGCGCTGACCGCGTTCACGCCGCTGCTGCCGGGGGACTGGCGGGCCGTCTGGCTCGGGTTCGGTCTGGTCGCGGTCGTCGTCACTGCTGCCGCCGCGTGGTCGCTGCCGCGGGGGGTCCCCGAGGCGGCGCCCGCGCAGCGCGGGCACGACCGGGTGCTGCCGCTGCTGGCCGTCGCCGGGCTGCTGGGGCTGGTCAGCGCGCCGTACTGGACCTTCTCGACCGCGCGGCTCGACGAGCTCGGCGCCGGGCCGGTCGTCGGCACCGTCGCCTGGTGTGTGGTCGGTGTGGTCGGTGTGGTCGGCGGCGCGGTGGGACGGGCGGCGCAGCGGTACGGGCTGCGAACGGTCGGGCTCGTCGTCTGGACCCTGTTCTCGGCCGGGATCGCCCTGCTCGCCCTGCCGGAGCCGGGCCTGGCCGGTGCGGTCGTCTCGGCGGGCCTGTTCGGTGCCGGCTACATCGGGCTGACCGGGCTGTGCATCCTGTGGGCCGCACACATCCTCCCGGGCGCTCCCGCACGCGCGGTCACGTGGGCGTGCCTCGCCCTGGGCGTCGGCCAGACGGTGGGCTCACCGCTCGCCGGGGGGCTGGCCGGCCGGATCGGGACGGCGGGGACGTTCGCCGTCGCCGCCGCGCTGGGGCTGCTGGCCTGGGCTCAGCTGCACCCGCGGCTGGCGCCGCCGGACGCGGACCGGTCCTGGACGACGGCGTCCCCCGGCGCGGACGTGCCGCACCGGGGGACGGGCGTCAGCGACGGGCCGGGGCGCGGCCGTGCGTGACGGCGCTCCAGGTGTCGATGCCCACCCAGATCGCGCGGAGCACGTTCCCGGTGCGCCGGCCGGCGTCCCGCAGGGTCTCGGACCAGGACGGCATCGGGGTCTCGTGGGTGGTCATCGGCTACCTCCTCGTAGTGGTCGACTCGGACGCTGCTGTGTCCGCATCGCGCCACGAGAGTAGCCCTTGAGACACAGTTGCCTCAAAGGTGACGATGGTGTGTCACGCCTCATCCGCTCGGAGCAGCACCGGTGACAGGTCGCAGCAGCCGGGCGCATACGCGTGACCAGCGCGGGCCACCCCGTGACGCGGCTCGGTCGCCGCGTCGCCCGCATGGTGGTTTCATGAACATTGCCCGCTTTTGATCTGGACATCCGGTTCAGGGGGCGCCGCACGCAGGAGGACCGATTGTTCAGCATCACCGTCCGGGACCACGTCATGGTGGCGCACAGCCTGCGCGGCGAGGTCTTCGGACCGGCGCAGCAGCGACACGGCGCGACCTTCCTCGTCGACGCCACCTTCCGGCGCCCTGAGCTGGACCCGGACGGGATCGTCGTCGACATCGGGCTGGCCACCGCGCAGCTCGCGGAGACGCTCGCCGACCTCAACCACCGCGACCTCGACGACCACCCCGAGTTCGCGGGCGTCAACACGACCACCGAGTTCCTGGCCCGGGCGATCGCGGACCGGCTCGCCGACCGCATCGGCGCGGGGAAGCTCGGCGGCAACGCCGGCGGGCTGACCGGCGTGACGGTGACGCTGCACGAGTCGCACGTCGCGTGGGCGAGCTACGAGCGGGACCTGTGACGGCTCCCGCACCGCCCCGCACCACGGGGCGTGCGGTGCACGTCGTCGTCCCTGCCGGGATCGACGACCCGCGTTCGCCGAGCGGCGGGAACCGCTACGACCGCGGTGTCTGCGCCGCGTTCGACCGTCCCGTGCGGGAGATCGCCGTCGTGGGCGGCTGGCCGGACCCGGACCGGGCCGCCCTCGAGCGGCTCGACGCGGCGCTCACGGGCGTCCCGGACGGCGGGTCGGTGCTGCTCGACGGGCTCGTCGCCTGCGCCGCGCCGGGGGTCCTCGCCCGTCACACCGGCCGGGTACGCGTGGTCGTCCTGGTGCACCTGCCGCTGGGCGACGAGCACGGGCTCGCCGCGGCGGTCGTCGCGGACCGCCGGGCCCGGGAGCGCGCGGCGCTGCACGCGGCAGCCGCCGTCGTCACCACCAGCCGATGGACGGCACGGCGGGTGGTCCGTCTGCACCAGCTGTCCGTCGCCCGCGTGCACGTCGCGTCGCCGGGGGTGGACGCTGCCCCGATGACGTCCGCGCACCCGGCCGGTACCCGGCTGCTCGCGGTCGGGGCGCTCACCCCGACCAAGGGCCACGACCTGTTGGTCGAGGCCCTCGCCCGCGTCGCCGACCGGGAGTGGACGTTGCGCCTGGCCGGGCCGCTCGACCGCGTCCCCGCGCACACCGCGGCCGTGCGCGCGGCGGTGGACCGGCACGGCCTGGCCGGGCAGATCACCCTCACCGGCCCGCTGACCGGCCCCGCCCTCGACGCCGCCTACGCCTCCGCGGACCTGCTCGTGCTGCCCTCGCGCACCGAGAGCTACGGGATGGTCGTCACCGAGGCGCTGGCCCGGGCCGTCCCGGTGATCGCCGCTGCGGTCGGCGGGGTGCCCGAGGCGCTCGGCGACGGTGGGCTGCTCGTCGAGCCCGGCGACCAGGAGGCGCTGGCCGCCGCGCTGCGGTCCTGGCTGACCGACCCGGGAATGCGCGCGGACCTGCGCGCCGCCGCCCGGGCCCGCCGGGACCGGCTCGACGGCTGGGCCGACACCGCCCGCGCCCTCTGCGCGGTGCTGCCGTGAGTGCCGCCGACCACCGCGCCGCCGACCACACCGCCGTCCCGATCCAGGGTGCGGCGGGCAACCCGGTCTGCCCGCCGGAGTGGCTCGCCCTGCGCGAGCCCGCCGACGCCGACGCGCGCTCGACCGTGCTCGCCGACGCCGTCCGCGACCTCCTGCCGCCGGGCCCGCTGCTGGTGCGCGACCTCGGCTGCGGCACCGGGTCGATGGGCCGCTGGCTCGCCCCGCGCCTCGCCCGGCCCGGTGGCCAGCACTGGGTCCTGCACGATCGCGACCCCGTCGTGCTCTCCCACGCCGTCGCGTCGCTCCCCGGCGGGGTGACCGGTGAAGCCGGGCCCGGCGACCTCACCGGGTTCGGCGCCGACCTGCTGGCCGGGACGTCGCTGATCACCGCCTCCGCGCTGCTCGACCTGCTCACCGCGGACGAGATGGACGCCCTGGCCGCTGTCTGCACGGCCGCCGGCTGCCCCGTGCTGTTCACCCTGACCGTGTCCGGCCGGGTCCGGCTGCACCCCGAGGACCCGCTCGACGCCGAGATCGGCGCCGCCTTCGACGACCACCAGCGCCGCGACGAGAACGGCCGGCGGATGCTCGGGCCGGACGCCCCCGCCGCCGCGGCGGCCGCGTTCGCCCGGCACGGCGCGCGGGTCCGCACCGCCGACTCGCCGTGGCGGCTCGGCCCCGACCGGCCCGCGCTGCTCCGCGAGTGGCTGGCCGGACGGCTCGACGCGGCGTGCGCGCAGCGTCCCGGCCTCGCCGCACACGCAGGCGCCTACCGTGACCGGCGCGAGCGCGCCCTCGACGCGGGCAAGCTCACCGTGTCGGTCGGCCACATCGACCTGCTGGTGGTCCCGGGGAGCGGCCGTGAGACGCCGGGTGGGTCCGGCCCTGCGGCTGCTCGCCGGGGCCGGGTTGCTGGCCGCGCTGGTCGTGCAGGTCGGTGTCGGGCCGGTGCTGGAGCGGCTGCGCGGCGTGGGGCCGGCAGCGGTCGTCGCCGCGCTGCTGCTCGGCGCGGTCGCGACCGTGCTCAGCGCCTGGCGGTGGCGGATGGTCGCCCGCTCGATCGGGCTCGGCCTGACTGCGGGACGCGCCGTGGCCGACTGCTACGGCGCCACCTTTCTCAACTCGCTGTTGCCTGCCGGGGTCCTCGGCGACGTCCACCGCGCGGTCAGCCACGGGCGCAGCGAGGGGAATCTCGGCGCCGGGGTCCGGGCCGTGGTGTTCGAACGCGTCGCGGGGCACCTGGTCGCGGTGGCGGCCGTCGCCCTCGTCCTGGCGCTGCAGCCGGACCTGCTGCGGGCCGCGGCCGGGGCGGTCCCGGGCGGCGCGGTGCTGCCCGCGGTCGTCGTCGTGGCCGCGCTCGCCGGGGCCGGGTGGCTGCTGCGCACCCGGCTCGGCCGCGTGTGGGCCGACGCGCGCACCGTGCTGCGCCCGCGCACCGCGGCCGGGGTGGTGCTGACCTCGGCCGGAGCGCTGGCCTGCCACCTCACGCTGTTCGTGCTGGCCGCGCGGGCGGCCGGCGCGACCGCACCGCTCACCGTCCTGCTGCCGCTGCTGCTGGTCGCGTTGCTGGCGATGACGATCCCGCTGACCGTCGGCGGGTGGGGGCCGCGCGAGGCGGCCGCGGCGGCCGGGTTCGCCGCGGTCGGACTGCCCGCGGCCGAGGGGCTCGCCGCCGCCGTCGCCTACGGGGTGCTGGCGCTCGTCGGGGTCGCACCGGGCGCACTCGTGGTGCTGCGGCGCCGCCGGGCGGCCCGGGAGACCGCGCCGTCAGCGCCCGGCGAGCGCCCGCAGGTGCCCCTCGAAGGCGACCACGAGCGCGTCGAGCAGGCCCCGGCCCTTGTCGGCGGTGGCGAGCGACGGCCGCCCTACCACACCGCCGGCGGAGTAGGCGGCGAGCCCGGTGGTGAGCAGGTACGGCCGCTCGTCGGCGACGTGGTCGGCGGTGCGGTACGACGGCCGGACCTGGTCGGGGACGGTGTGCAGCAGGATCGAGGTCTCCAGCTCTCCGGCGTGCATGTCGGCGGTGTTCGAGGTCTCGCACCCGGCGGTCCGGCGGGCGGCGGTCCAGTCCTCGGAGACGGGGAACAGGGCCATGGGCAGCGGTCCGACCGAGGCCTCCTGGACGACGTTGCGCAGGACGTGGTTCCCGCCGTGCGCGTTGACCAGGACGAGCGCGGTCGTGCCGGAGGCGCGCAGCGAGGCGGCGACGTCGGAGACGACCGCGCCGAGCGTCGCCGCGGAGATGCTCACGGTGCCCGCCCACGCGGCGTGCTCGTGGGAGCAGGAGATCGTCAGTGGTGGAAGGACGCGCACGGGGTGGGCCTGCGCGATCCGGGCGGCCACCGCGGACGCCACGAGGGTGTCGGTGGTCAGGGGCAGGTGCGGTCCGTGCTGCTCGAGGCTCCCGACCGGGAGCAGGGCCACGGAGGCACCTCGCTCCCGGACGTCCTCGGTGGTGTCGACCGGGAGGGGATTCACGCAGGCGAGGCTCTCACGGCCCCGCCCGATCATGGAGGAGCAACGGTGCACGACGACCGACACGAGTTCGCCGAGTCCCGGTTGACCACACGGCACGGGGAGTTCCGTGCGATCGCCTTCCGCGAGTACGAGGGCGGTCCCGAGCACCTCGCGCTGGTGCACGGCGACCCCACGGACGTGGAGGCGCCGCTGGTACGGATGCACTCCGAGTGCCTCACCGGCGACGTCTTCGGCGCGCGCCGCTGCGAGTGCGGGGCGCAGCTGTCGATCGCGATCGACGCTGTCGTCCGCGCGGGCCGTGGCGTGATCGTCTACCTGCGCGGGCACGAGGGCCGCGGCATCGGCCTGCTCGCGAAGATCCGCACACACGTGCTGCAGGACGAGGACGGCCTGGACACCATCGACTCGGCCGTCGCGCTGGGCCTGCCGGTGGACGTGCGCGACTTCGGGGCCGCTGCGGTCGTGCTGCGCCACCTCGGGATCGGCCGGGTGCGGCTGTTGTCCAACAGCCCGGCGAAGGTCGAGGCGCTGACCGGGTACGGCATCGTCGTCACCGAGCTGGTGCCGGTGCTGGAGCCCGCCGACGAGCACAACGTGCGGTACCTGACCGCCAAGCGCGACCGGCTCGGGCACGTCCTGCCGCAGGTCGACGCCGCGCCGGACGCGCCGCGCGGCCACACCGCGACCGGCTACTGACCCCCGTGGTGCGACACCCGAAGGCACAGCGACGGCGGCCCGTCCGCCGCCATCGTGGCGAGCACGGTGGGCAGCTGGTCGAGCGTGCAGTCGCCGCCGACCAGGGCGTCGAACCGGGGGTCGGCGAGCAGCCGCAGCGCCAGCGCCATCCGGTCGCCGTAGCCGCGGCGCGCCCGGCGCGGGGACACCGTGCCGACCTGGCTGGCGCGGATGGTGAGCCGGCGGCTGTGGAACGCCCCGCCCAGCGGCAGCGGCACCGAGCGGGTCCCGTACCAGCTGAGCTCGACCACCTCGCCCTCCGGTGCGAGCAGCTCCAGCGAGCGGGCCAGGCCGGCCGGGGTGGCGCTGGCGTGCACGACGAGGTCCCGGTCGCCCTCGGCGTCGTCGGGAGAGGCGAACCCGACGCCGAGCGCCGCGGCGACGGCGGCCCGGTCCGGGTCGGGGTCGACGAGCTGCACCCGCGCGCCGGGCAGCCCGGCCAGGACCGCGGCCACCGACGCCCCGACCATCCCCGCCCCGACGACGGCGATCCGGTCGCCGACCAGCGGGGCGGCGTCCCACACCGCGTTCACGGCGGTCTCGACGGTGCCGGCGAGCACCGCGCGCGCGGCGGGCACGTCGTCGGGGACGACGGTGACCGCGTCGGCGGGCACCACGAACAGGCTCTGGTGCGGGTACAGGCAGAACACGGTGCGCCCGGCGAGGCCGGGCGGGCCCTGCTCGACCTCGCCCACCGCCAGGTAGCCGTACTTCACCGGGGCGGGGAAGCCGCCGTCCTGGAACGGGGCGCGCATCCGTTCGTATTCGGACTCCGGGACCTCGCCGCGGAACACCAGCGTCTCGGTGCCCCGGCTGACCGCGGTGTACCGGGTGCGCACGAGCACCTCGTCCGGCCCGGGGTCGGGCACCGGCACCGTCCGGATCTCGCCGTGCCCCGGCGAGGCCAGCCAGAACGCCCGTGCCTCGTGCCCCACTCCACCGTCCCCGATCCCGGCGCGCGGCGCGCCGACGGTCCCGACAGTATCCGGACGTATCGGGCGCCTGCCCGGTACACGGAGGTGATCTGATGGACCGGCCGCACGTGCTGGCGTCGGTCGCGATGTCGCTGGACGGCTACATCGACGACGCCGGTCCCGACACGCTGGTGCTCTCCGACGCGGGCGACCTCGACCGCGTCGACGCCGTACGCGCCGGGGTGGACGCGATCCTGGTCGGCGCGGGGACCGTGCGCGCCGACGACCCGCGGCTGCTGGTGCGCTGCGCGGAGCGCCGGGCCGGGCGGGTCGCCGACGGCCGCCCGCCGTCGCCGCGGCGGGTCGTGCTGACCACCGGGTCCTCGCTGGACCCGGCGGCGCGGGTGTTCGCGGGCGGGGACGCGCCGCTGGTGTTCACCGCGGGCCACGCGGCCCCCGCGCTGCGGGACCTGCTCGGCGACGCCGCCGAGGTCGTCGCCGCGGGGGATCCGCCGGACCCGTGCGCGGTGCTCGACGACCTGGCCGCCCGCGGCGTGCGACGGCTGCTGGTCGAGGGCGGGGGCGGTGTGCACACCGCGTTCCTCACCGCCGGGGCGGTCGACGAGCTCCACGTGGTCGTCGCGCCGTTCTTCGTCGGCGACGCCCGGGCCCCCCGCTTCGTGCACGACGGCCGGTTCCCCCAGTGCCCGCAGCGCAGCATGTCCCTGGTCGAGGCCCGCCCGATGGGCGACCTGGTGCTGCTGCGCTACCGCGCGTCCTGAGCCACCGGTCAGGAGAACGCGGCCAGGAAGCGGTCCCGGAACTCGGCCATCAGCCACGGCGGCGCGTCCGGCGGCGGGAGCAGCCCGGGCGTCCAGCCCCAGCCGTCGATCCGGTCCAGCACCTCGGTGTCGCGGGTGATGACCGAGACGGGGACGTCGGAGCCCGCGCCGGGCCCGGACACCGTCGCGCCGGGCTCGTGGTCGCCCAGCATCAGCACGACGAGGTCCCGGTCGCCCTCCGGGCGGTCGGCCACCCAGCCGGTGGCGCTGCGCAGCGCGTACTCCAGCGAGGTCAGGTAGTCCCCGCGCAGCGTCTCCCGGTCCAGGGAGAAGATCGTGTCGTAGGACTGCTGGCCGTCGGCGTACGGGCCGTAGACGGCACCGTCGCCGATCCCGGCCGGGTCGAGCAGGGGCGGCACCGGTGACCACGGCGCGTGGCTGGAGGTCAGCACCACGGTGCCGAGCACCGGGCCGCGGTCGGGGCGGTCGAGCTCGAGCCGGGAGAAGGCGTCGAGGGTGTACTGGTCGGGCATCGGGGACCAGCTGAACGGCGGGCCGGCGTAGCCGAGGTCGGCGCCGGCGTACACCCGCTGGTGACCGAAGAACGCGGCCTCGGGCCACTCCCGCGTCGTCGCCGGGGTGACCACGGCGGTCTCCCACCCGGCGTCGCGGAACGCGCGGGGCAGCGTCAGCCGGTCCGACGCGGTGAGCCGGTCGTGCGCGCCCTGGTCGGCGATCGAGACCCCGGAGAACAGCGTCGCATGGGCGAGCCAGCTGCCGCCGCCGTTGACCGGTGCGGTGAGCACGCCGCTGCGCGCGCCGTACCCGGCCGCGGCAAGCCGGGCGTCGGCCCCGGCGAGCACCGGCCGGATCCGCGGCGCCATCTCCGGGGCGTGCTGGGCGTTGCGGCCGTAGCTCTCCACGAAGACGACGACGACGTCCGTGCCGTCCAGCGCCGTGAGCAGCGACTCGGGAGGGCGGCCGGCCCATGCGTCGCGGGCCAGGGACTCGGTGAGCTCCCGGCGCTCGGCCAGCGTGCGCGGGACCTGCTGGGCGCGGTGGGCGACCTCGGCGACGCCGTCGGCGGCGGCCACCGGCACCCCGGGGACGAACCGGGCGTCGGCGAGGGGGCCCACCAGCAGCCAGGCCGCGGCCAGCAGCGCGGCGACGCCGACGGTGGCCCGCCGGTGCCGGGCCGCGAGCTGTCCGAGCCGGACGGCCGCGGCGGCCGTCGCCACGACCAGGCCCACCGCGACGACGGCGGCGAGCACCACGACCGCCGTCCCGGCCGCGCCGGCGGTGCCCTGCAGGAAGTCGTGTGCGTTGCCCAGCAGCGACCAGTCGGACACGGCGTCGAACCGGCGGCCCTGGAAGGCGAGGAACCCGATGTCGGCCAGCTTGAGCAGCCCGAGGGCGGCCAGCAGCGCCCCGGCCAGGGCGGCGGCGACCCACCGGGCCCGGCCGGGCAGCAGCGCGAGCACCGCCGCCCCGAGGACCGCCTCGATCGGCAGCCGCAGCAGCCCGGCCGGGTCGAGGGCGGCCGGGTCGGCGGGCAGTACCAGGATCCCACCGACGAGCGCGAGGCAGAGCGTGGTGAGCAGCGCGGCACCGGCCCGGCGGGCGTGGAACGGGTGCCGTTCGGCGGCCCGCCACAGCTGCACCACCGACACCCCGAACGACCACACCAGCGCAGCCAGCGCCATCCCGACCGCGGTGAGCGCGACGGCGTCGGGCAGCACCCCGGCCGCGGTCACCACGAGCACGATCCCCTGCAGGGCGGCGACGACCTTGGCCGAGTAGCGCGGCGGGAGCTCGCCGCGCAGCCACGGCGCGACCCGCCCGGCGGCGACGAAGGCGTAGCGCAGCAGGCCCAGCGCGGTGACCCACCACTGCCCGGTCGTCGCCGCGACGTGCGCCGACAGCACCATCAGCAGGAAGGCGTCGGTCTCCATGTCGAACCGGGCGCCCAGCGCGGTCTCCGTGCCGGTGCGGCGCGCGACCGGGCCGTCGACGCCGTCGAGGACGAGCGCGACGCCGACGAGCGCCACGAGCGCCACGGTCCCGGCGCCGTCCAGCCCGACCAGCGCGACGACGGCCACGGCGAGCGCCCCGCGGGCCACCGTGACCACCCCGGCCGGGCCGAGCGTGCGCTCCCCGGCGCGGCGCGCGGCCCGCAGCAGCAGCGCCGCGGCGACGGCGCCGACGACGGCCGCGCCGGTGACCCGCAGGGCGCCGGCGCCGGTGGTCGGTACGAGCACGGTGAGGACGGCCGCGAGCAGCGCCGCGCCCGCCGCGATCTGGAGGGCGACGGGGGCGGTGGCGGCGGTGCCGTGGGTCTTCCGGAGCATCAGGTGTCCAGCATGCCCGACTTGTCCGGTGAGCGACCCGGCGGTGCGGTCAGGCGGGCACGTGGCGGGCGTAGACGTCGCCCGAGCGGCCCAGCGGGCGGCGCCGGTCGAGCAGGGCGCGGAGCTCGGCGGCGTCGACCCAGCGGTCACCGGCCGAGGTGTCCCAGGTCATCGTCTCGACGGGGGAGTAGCGGTAGACGTAGCGGCCCAGGGCCTCGATGCGGGCGAGCGACTCCAGGGTCGCGTCGTGCGCGGCGGGCAGGTACTCCACCGACAGCGCGGGCAGCGGGCGCGACAGCCCGTCGAGGACGTCGGCCTCGAAGCCCTCGACGTCGATCTTGCAGAAGGCCGGGACGCCGTGCTCGGCGATGAGCGCGTCGAGCGTGCTGACCGGCACCTCGATCGAGGAGTCCCAGGTCACCCGGCTGAACCCGGCGTCGTCGGCGACGGTGTCGCGCCAGCGCTGCGACAGCGTCGAGACGGTGGGGGTGGCGCGGGAGACCCCGAGGCGGGCGGTGCCCGCCGCGGCGCCGAGCGCGAGGGGCAGGACGGTCACGGCGTCGTCGCGGCCGAAGAACAGGCGCAGCAGCCGGGTGAAGTCCGGCTGCGGCTCGACGGCGACCACCCGCGCCCCCAGGGCCCGCCAGGCACGCACCCGGTTGCCGGCGTGCGCGCCGACGTCGAAGGCGAGGTCGCCGGGACGCAGGAACGCGGAGTAGAAGCGGCGCATCCGGCGCTGCCGGCCCGGGATCCCGTGGTAGGTCGCGAGCGAGCGGGCGATGCCGGAGGCACGGGTGAGCACGCCCCGAGCGTAGTGGACGAACGAGGAGGAAACGGACTCGACGGTCAGGGGGTGGCCGGGCTGCGGCCGGCGGTCTCCACGACCCCGGCCAGCAGCGTCCGCTCGGTGACCCCGACGATCTCCTGCCGGCCGAGCCTGCCGTCGTGCGCGGCGAGCACCGCCCGGGTCAGCAGGGCGTAGAGCGCCTCGGTCATCCACGTCGCGGACTGGGTCACGCAGAAGGCCCCGCTCCGCTGGCCGCGCCGGAACAGCTCGACGAGCAGGGTGTCCATCTCGGCGTAGCGGGCCAGGACCTCGTCGCTGGACTGGATGCGCTCGGCGAGCACCCACAGGTCCACCGAGGGCAGCAGGCCGACGATGACCCGGCGCACCGCCTCGATCGGGTCGCCCTCGTCGGTCCGGGCCTCCCGGATCGCGGCGATCCCGCGCTCCACGCCCATCTCGCTGAGCTCGGAGAGCAGGGCCTCCCGGCCGTCGACGAGCCGGTGCAGGGTCGCCCGGCTGATGCCGGCGCCGGTCGCGATCTCCGACATCGACGCGGCCGGGTTCTGCACGAGCACGGTCGCGGCCGCGAGGAGCACGTCGTTCCGCTCGATGGCCACGCCGGAGACGGTAGACTTCTCGGCGTCAGACCATCGCAGCCGTTCCGACCTGCGGATTCGCGCTGAAGAAGCGGACCATCGCGTCGACGTGCCCGGTGAACGGCGGGCAGTGGACGCCGAGCCCGCCGAGCATCGCCGTCGTCGCGTCGGTGTCGTAGTGCGACGGGTGGGTCAGGTACTCCAGCGTGCTCGACGGGACCTGGAACAGCCGTCCGACGCCGGGTACGTGGTCGATGGAGAACGCGGCGAGCCCGACCGGCATCGGCACCACGCGCAGCTGCTTGCCGAGCCGGTCGGCGAAGACCTCGCACATCTCGGTCACCGTCGGCGGGGCCGGCTGGGCCAGCGCGAACGTCCGGTTCACCGCCGGGCCGTGCCCGGCCAGCGCGGCGATCCCGTCGACGACGTAGTCCGAGGGCACCAGGTTGAACCGGGTCCGCGACGCGGCGCGGGGGAGCGGCGCGAACGCCGTCCGGCCCTGCCGGGCCAGCAGCTGGAGCAGGTAGTAGGGGCCGTCGAACTTCTGCGTCGCGCCGGTCACCGAGTCCCCGACGACGACCGAGGGCCGGTAGACCGACACCGGCAGGCCGGCGTCGCGGGCCTTCGCCACGACGCGCTCGGCCTCGTGCTTGGTGTGGTCGTAGTGGTTGGCGAAGGGCTGGCCGAGCTCCAGGTCGGTCTCGGAGAAGATGCCGTCGTAGCGGCCCGAGACGTAGCAGGTCGACACGTACTGCAGCCGGGCCAGCTGCGACGCGGCCTCGGCGAACCGCACGACGTGCCGGGTGCTCTCGACGTTCACCCGCCAGGCGACGTCCGCCGGCACCGAGAGGTCGTAGACCGCGGCCAGGTGGAAGATCTCCAGCGGTCCGCCGAGCAGGCGCTCGCGCTCGGCCCGTTCCAGTCCCAGTCCGTCGACGGTGATGTCCCCGACGACGAGGTCGGTGCGCCCGGCGATCTCCGGCGCCTCGCGCTCGATCCGGGCCAGCGTCGTGCGGGCCTGGTCGAGGAACTTCGCCTGCACCAGTGCGACCGCGCGCGCGTCGGGCGCGCGGCGCAGCGTCCGCGGCAGCAGGGCCGACCCGAGGAACCCCGGGAACCCGGTGAACAGCACGACACCCACGGGTGCACCGCCTCTCGCGCGGCGTCCGTGCCGCATCGTCGCTCGTCGGGACGGTATCCGGTACCGGCCGTACCGTCCGGGTGGGTGTGACCTAGATCAGCGTCGACGCGTGGTCGGGCACGTCGCGCTGCACCTCGCGCGGCGGGCGCTCGTAGCCCGTCGACGGCTTCCGGTCCGGCAGCGTCAGCACCTGTCGCGCCACCGGCTCCCAGGGGATCGACCCGAGCAGGTGGTGGATCATGTTGATCCGCGCGTTGCGCTTCTGCTCGGCCTCGACGATCCACCACGGTGCGTACTCGGTGTCGGTGTGGATCAGCATGTCGTCGCGGGCGCGGGAGTAGTCGTCCCAGCGGGTCATCGACTCGAGGTCCATCGGCGAGAGCTTCCACTGCTTGAGCGGGTTCTCCAGCCGCTCGGCGAACCGCCGCGCCTGCTCCTCGGCGCTGACCGAGAACCAGTACTTGCGCAGGTGGATGCCGTCCTCGACGAGCATGTTCTCGAACACCGGCGCCTGGCGCAGGAAGCGGCGGTACTCGGTCTCGGTGCAGAACCCCATCACCCGCTCGACGCCGGCGCGGTTGTACCAGGACCGGTCCATCAGCACGATCTCGCCGGCCGCGGGCAGCTGCTCGATGTAGCGCTGGAAGTACCACTGCCCCTTCTGGCGCTCGGTCGGCGCGGGCAGTGCGACGATCCGGGTGAACCGCGGGTTGAGGTACTGGGTGACCCGCTGGATCGCCCCGCCCTTGCCCGCGGCGTCGCGTCCCTCGAAGACCACGACCACCCGTGCGCCCGACGCCCGGACCCACTCCTGCATCTGCAGCAGCTCGCCCTGCAGGCGGAGCAGCTCGGCGTCGTAGACCTTGCGCGGCAGCTTCGGGGTGCTCACCGGCCCAGCCAACCAGAAGGCGGGGTGACGTGGCGGACAGCGCGGTGGGCTGGCGCGTCGCCTATTTACTCGTCTAGCGTGTTTATTTGCGACGACGACGCCGCCTCCCTGTCCCGCCACGTCCCGGAGGAGGCACCCGATGCGTGCCGTCACCACCCGTGCCGCCTTCGCGCTCGCCGCACTCGCCGTCGGCGCCTTCGCCATCGGCACCGGCGAGTTCGTGATCATGGGCCTGCTTCCCGACGTCGCCGGCGGGCTCGCCGTCGACATCCCCGGCGCGGGCCGGCTGATCTCGGCGTACGCGGTCGGCGTCGTCGTGGGGGCCCCGCTGCTGGTCGCGGCGGCGAACCGGTTCCCGCGCAAGCACGTCCTCATCGGACTCATGGCCGGCTACGCCGCGTTCAACGTGCTGTCCGCCGTCGTGCCCGGCTACCTGCCGGTGCTCGCCGCCCGGTTCCTCGCCGGGCTCCCGCACGGCGCCTTCTTCGGGATCGGCGCCGTCGTCGCGGGCGGGCTCGTGAGCGCCGACCGCCGGGCCCGCGCGATGGCGACGATGTTCGCCGGGCTGACCCTGGCCAACGTCGCGGGCGTCCCGGTCGGGACCCTGCTCGGCCAGCAGCTCGGGTGGCGGCCGGTGTTCGGCGTCGTCGGGGTGATCGCCGCGGTCGCCGCGCTGGCCGTCGCCGCCTGCGTCCCCGACGTCCGCGACTCCACCCCGGTGCGCCTGCGCGCCGAGCTGCGCGCCCTCACCCACCGTCCGGTGTGGACGGCGCTGCTGGTCGCGACGGTCGGCGGGGCCGCGCTGTTCAGCACCTACAGCTACATCACCCCGATGCTGGTCGAGGTCGCCGGGTTCACCCCGACCGAGGTCACGCTGCTGCTCGCGTTGTTCGGCGTCGGCATGACCGGGAACCTGGTCGGCGCCCGCCTGGCCGACATCGCGACCATGCCGACGATCTACGGCGCACTCGTCGCCGACGCCGTCGTCGCGTTGCTGTTCGTGCCTGCCCTGCAGAACCAGGCGACCGCGGTCGTCGCCCTGTTCGCCTTCGCCGTGACGACGTTCGCGCTGGTCCCGGCGGTGCAGCTGCGGATCATCAGCGGCGCCGGTGACGCGCCGAACCTGGCCTCGGCGGCCGACCAGGCCGCCTTCAACGTCGCCAACGCGATCGGGGCCGCGCTGGGCGGCATCGTGATCGCGGCCGGGTTCGGCTACGCCTCGCCGAACGTCGTCGCGGCCGGGCTGGCCGTGGTCGGGCTGGTCGTCGCGGTGCCGGCCGGGCGTGGGGACCGGACGGCGGCGTCCCGGGCGCGAGCGGTCGCCGCGGCGGTGTGACGGGGTTCAGTGCCCGGCGCGACGCAGCGCCTCGGCGAACACCTCGGTGATGGCGGCGTAGCCGCGGTCGTTGGGGTGGAACCGGTCGGAGGCGAGCTTGCCGCGCCAGTGCCGCGTCCGCGGGTCCCGCAGCTCGGCCAGCACCAGCCCGCGGCGCCGCACGGCGTCGTCGATCAGGCCGTTGACCTGCACCGCCGCGGCGAAGGTGCCCGGCTGGTTGCCGACGACCGTGCCGCGCGGGAGCCGGTCGAGCAGGGCCGCGTACCGGCTCCCGACGCCCTCCTGGTGCTTGGGCTGCATCAGGTCGTTCGACCCGATCAGGCACAGCAGCAGGTCCGGGTGCAGCCGCAGCGCCGCCGGGAGCTGCGCGTCGAGGACGTCGTCGACGCGGGCGCCGTACTGGGACAGGTTGACCGTGCGCCAGCCCGGCAGCAGCCCGACCAGCTGCCCGAACCAGCCGCACTCCGGGGCCGACGCGCCGACGCCCTGGGCCATCGAGTCGCCCAGCGCGACGCACAGCGGCCCGGTCCGGGCGAGCTCGGTGCGGTTGCGCTGCTCCCAGTACGCGGCGTAGGGCTCGATCTGCTGCTGCACCCGGCGGATCGCGGGCACGAACCGGGACACCGCGGTGATCACCCGGCCCGGCGGGCGCCCGGTCCGGTTGGAGAAGCCGAGATCGCCCGCGTCGGTCACGTCCCCAGTGAAGCAGAGACCGTCATCGCACCGTCGTCTCCCCGTGCGCGATCCGCGCGGTCAGCGGGGTGTCGGGGAACGACCGCAGGCTCCGCTTGAGCTCGGCGAACCCGGGCCAGGTGGCGAGGGTGTACGTCGCGTCCCACAGCCGCAGCGCGTCCTCGCCGAACGGCACGGAGTCGATCACCGGCCCGAACAGGGCCGGCCCGTCCGGCGGAGAGAACGACAGGATCGGGGTGCCGACGTCGTCGCCGCACCGCCGCCGGGCCTCCGCCACGTTCGCGGCGAGGCCCTCGTCGAGGTCGGTGCCCGTCGCGGCGTCGGCCAGGGCAGGGTCCAGGCCGAGGTCCTCCAGCACCGGACGCAGGTCCCGCTGCTGCGCCATGACGCGCACGACCGGGTCGAAGCCCTCGCCGTCGGGTGCGGGGGAGTCCCACACCAGCTCGCCGAACCGGGTGTAGAGGTCCCCGACGACCCCGGGGCCCGCCACCGCCTCGGCCGCGGCGATCACCCGCAGCATCTCCAGGCCGCGGAGGTGGGAGTCCGGGTAGGACTCCGAGACCTTCCGCCGCTCCTCGTAGGAGATGCCCTCGTTCAGCATCGCCAGCGGCAACGGGCGCCAGTGCACCGCCAGCTCGCGACGACGGCCCACCTCCACCACCCAGCGGGACGTGACCCAGCAGAACGGGCAGATCGGGTCGAAGAAGAACTCGATGTCGTCGCTCATCCCACCGGGTACCCGTTCGGGGTGCCTGCAGTGCCGCGCAGGCGCGACGGGGCCCGACCCGCGACGGACCGCTCCGGACCACACGGCCCGGCGTGCGTCGGCGCTCCCACGGAGATCGACCTACGGTGGGTCCATGACGACCGTGGCACTGCTGGGAACCGGGATCATGGGCGCCGGGATGGGGCACAACATCCTCGCGGCCGGGCTGGACCTGCGGGTCTGGAACCGGACCGCGGCGAAGGCGCAGCCGCTCGCGGACGCGGGCGCGGCCCTGCACACCGATCCGGCCGACGCCGTGCGCGGCGCCGACGTGGTCGTGACGATGCTGGGGGACGCCGACGACGTCACCGCCGTCCTGGAGCAGGCCGCCGGCGGTCTCGCGCCGGGCCAGGTGTGGCTGCAGACGACCACCGTCGGCGTCGAGCCGTTCGACGGGCTCCGCGCGATCGCCGGGCGCCACGGCCTGACCCTGCTCGACGCGCCGGTGCTCGGCACCCGAGCGCCCGCCGAGTCCGGGCAGCTCGTCGTGTTCGTCGCCGGCGACCCCGCGGCGCGTCCGGTCGTCGACCCGGTGCTCGACGCCGTCGGCAGGCAGACCGTCTGGGTCGCCGAGGACAACACGACCGCCCAGGCGAGCCGGCTCAAGCTCGTCGCCAACAGCTGGGTGCTGGCGATCACCGCAGCGACGGGGGAGTCCGTCGCGCTGGCCCAGGGACTCGGCGTGGACCCGCAGGCCTTCCTCGACGCCGTCGCCGGCGGTCCGCTGGACCTGCCCTACCTGCAGAACAAGGCGAAGGCGATCCTCGACGACGACTTCACGCCCAGCTTCACCGTCGACAACGCGGCCAAGGACGCGGGCCTGATCGTCGCCGCGGCGGAGGCCTCGGGCACCCGGCTCGACGTCGCGCCCGCGGTGCGGGACCGGTTGCGGCGGGCGTCGGAGCGCGGGCACGGCGGCGACGACATGGCGGCCGCCTACAAGGCGTCCTGATCAGCGGGCGCTGATCACCATCCGCTGATCAGGGCCTGCTCAGGTTCCTCTCAGAGCCGTCGGCGAGACTGGCGCCCATGCGCATTCTGGTGGTCGACGACGACAAGGCGGTCCGTGACTCGCTGCGTCGTTCGCTGGCCTTCAACGGCTACCAGGTCGACCTCGCCGAGGACGGCCAGGTCGCGCTGGACAAGATGCTCACCGACCGGCCCGACGCGCTCGTCCTGGACGTGATGATGCCGCGCGTCGACGGGCTGGAGGTGTGCCGGCGGTTGCGCAGCGCCGGCGACGCGCTCCCGATCCTCGTACTGACCGCCCGCGACGCGGTGTCGGACCGGGTCGCCGGGCTCGACGCCGGCGCCGACGACTACCTGCCCAAGCCGTTCGCGCTGGAGGAGCTGCTCGCCCGGCTGCGGGCGCTGCTGCGCCGCCGCACCCCCGACGCCGACGGCGACGCGGGCACCAGCCCCGCGCTCACCTTCGGCGACCTGTCGCTGGACCCCGACACCCGCGAGGTGTCCCGGGGCGGACGGCCGATCAGCCTCACCCGCACCGAGTTCTCCCTGCTGGAGCTGTTGCTCGCGCACCCGCGCCGGGTCCTGACCCGCGCCCAGATCCTCGAGCAGGTGTGGGGCTACGACTTCCCGACCAGCGGCAACGCCCTGGAGGTCTACGTCGGCTACCTGCGCCGCAAGACCGAGGCCGAGGGCGAGCCCCGGCTGATCCACACCGTGCGCGGGGTCGGCTACGTCCTGCGGGACACCCCGCCGTGACCCAGCTGCTCCCGCCCGACGAGGAGCGGGCCGAGCGCTGGTGGCGCCGCGGGCCCGCGGCCGAGCCGGACCGCGAGCGGTTCACGCTGCGCGCCCGGATCGGGGTGCTCGCCGCACTCGTCGCCGCCGCGATGGTGCTGCTCGTGTCCGCCGCCGCGTTCCTCGTCGTGCGCCAGAACCTCACCAGCTCGCTGGACGAGACGCTGCGCCAGCGCGCCTACGCCGCGGCGCAGAGCGACCTGATCGACCCGCGGCTGCTCGCCGCGCTCCCGCCCGACGTGCTCGGCGCGGCCGACCTGCACATCGCGCTCGTCTACTCCTCGGGCGTCGCGACCTCGGCGGACGAGTCGTCACGGCCGCCGCTGGGCGAGCCGGAGATCGAGGTCGCCCAGGGCGGGCCGACCCAGCCGGGCCGCACCGCCGAGCTCGACGGCGTGCCGTACCGGATCGTCGCCGTCCGGGCCGGGGACGGCCGCGCGCTGGTGCTGGCCCAGCGGCTCGACACGATGACCCGGGTGGTGACCCGGATGGGCACCGCGCTGCCGATCGTCGGGCTGGGTGGGGTCGTGCTGGCCGCGCTCGCCGGGGTCGCCGTCGCCCGGACCGGGCTGCGGCCGGTGCTGCGGCTGACCGCGGCGACCGAACGCGTGGCCAAGACCGGTGACCTGCGCCCGATCCCCGTCTCCGGGTCCGACGAGCTCGCCCGGCTCACCCAGTCGTTCAACACGATGCTCGGCGCGCTGGCCGCGTCGCGGGAACAGCAGCGCCGGCTCGTCGCCGACGCCGGGCACGAGCTGCGCACTCCGCTGACCTCGCTGCGCACCAACCTGGAGCTGCTCGCCTCCGCCGACCGGCCGGACACCCCCGACCTGCCCGCCCAGGACCGCACCGAGCTGCTCGACGACGTCCGCGCCCAGGTCGAGGAGCTGTCCCACCTCGTCGGGGACCTCGTCGAGCTCGCCCGCGACGACGCCCCGACCATGACCAGCGAGGCACTGGAGCTCACCGAGATCGTCGACCGCGCCCTGGACCGGGTGAAGCGACGCGCGGGGGAGGTCGAGTTCGACGTCCACCGCACCCCGTGGATCCTCGACGGCGACGCCAGCGCCCTCGAACGGGCCGTGCTGAACCTGCTCGACAACGCCGTGAAGTGGAGCCCGCCCGGCGGCACGGTGCGGCTGTCGATGGTGCCGATCTCGCCGGAGTGGCTGGTCATCGAGGTGGCGGACGCGGGTGACGGGATCGCCGCGGAGGACCTGCCGCACGTGTTCGACCGCTTCTACCGGGCCGACACCTCGCGGACCATGCCCGGCTCCGGGCTGGGACTGTCGATCGTCGCGCAGGCGGCGGCACGGCACGGGGGGGAGGTGCGGGCCGGGCGCGCCCCGGAGGGCGGTGCGCTGCTCTCGATGGCCCTGCCGGGCCGGTACGTGGCGGAGCCGGACAGCCCATAGCCTGGTGTGACACGACGTGACACACCGGTGACACGACGGACGGAGACGACGGACGGTGGACGCATGACCCAGGACAACCCGCCCGACGAGCCGACCCGCACCGGAGCGGGGACGTCCGGCGGGGCCTCCGGGGACGCGGCCGGCCGCGAGGGCGGGCCCTCCGCCACCGCGGGAGCGGCCGGGTCCTCCGGCGACGCCGCCCCCGAGCAGGACGGGCCACGGTCGTCGTCGGGGTCCTCCGCCGACGGGTCCGCGTCGGACGGGGTCACCGACGCTCCGGCCACCGGCTCGCCGGGCGCCGCCGGGGACGGCGCCGGAGCGGGCCCGGCCGGCGACACCGCCGCGGCCGGCGCGGGCGGCGAGTCCGCGACGACCCCCGCGACCGCCAACGGCGACGCGTCCACCCGGTCCGGCACGACCGCCGCGACGACCGCGGCCGGGGCGTCGCCCGCCGTCCCGGCGGACGAGGACGCCACCCCGCACCACGACCACGGCCCCGACACCGAGGCCGTCTCCACCCAGGACCCGCCCACCGACCGCTGGGCCGTGCCCGCCAACCCGTGGGCCCGCCCCGGTTCCACCGCCGCGGACGCGCCCGTCGCGGGCTCCGACGGTGCCGCGCCCGACGCGGCCGCCCCGGACACCCCGACCGACACGACGCCGGTGCCTGCGGACGGCACCCGGGAGCTCCCGGCGCACCCGGACGCGACCGGCGCGGCCGCCCCCGGCGAGCCTGCCCCGCCCCCGTGGGCGGTCGGTGCGCCGCCCGCACCGCGGCGCCCGCCCGGCCGCGGCCGCCGGGGTGTCGTCCTGGTCGCGGCCGGGCTGCTCGTCGCGCTGGTCGCGGGTGCCCTCGGCGGCCTGATCGGCGCGCGCCTCGCAGGCGGGCCGGGGGGCGCGGCGCCGTCCGGCTCGGTCGAGGCCGTCGCCGAGAAGGTGCTGCCCGCCGTCGTGCAGATCCGCGTCGACGGCGGCGCGGGCAACGTCGGTGACCGCGGCGAGGGCTCCGGCATGATCGTCGGCAACGACGGCCTGATCCTCACCAACAACCACGTCGTCGCCCCGGCGGCCCAGGGCGGCACGCTGCGCGCGGTCCTGCAGGACGGCCGCACCGCCATCGGGACGATCGTCGGGCAGGACCCGCAGTCCGACATCGCGCTCGTGCGCACGGACCTGCCGGGCCTGAGCACGGTCGAGCTCGGCGACTCCGACCGCGTCCGGGTCGGTCAGCAGGTCACCGCGTTCGGGTCGCCGCTCGGGCTCGGCGGGTCGGTCACCACCGGCATCGTCTCGGCCGTCGACCGGGCCGTCGGCATCCCCGCCGAGTCGGGCGCGCCCGGGGCGAGCGACACCGTGCTGAACGCGATCCAGACCGACGCCGCGATCAACCCCGGCAACTCCGGGGGCCCGCTGGTGGACTCCGACGGCCGGGTCGTCGGCATCAACTCCGCCATCGCGACGGCCGGGCCGGGCGGCGGCTCGATCGGCGTCGGCTTCTCCATCCCGATCAACCAGGCCCGCCGGATCGCCGACCAGCTGCGCGGCGGCGGCAAGGCCACGCACGCCGTGCTCGGCGTGACCGTCGGCAACGACCCGCAGCTGCGCGGCGCGGTGATCCAGGAGGTCACCCCGGACGGCGCGGCCGCGAAGGCCGGGCTGCGCCTGCAGGAGATCGTCGCCCGGCTCGGCGACCAGCGGATCACCACCGGCACCGATCTGCAGGCCGCGGTGCGGTCGCAGCCGCCGGGCAGCGTCGTCCAGCTGGAGGTCGTCGACGCCGGCGGGGCGACCCGGACCGTCGAGGTGACACTGGGCGAGCAGTGAGGGCCTGCCCGGGTGCAGTCCGTCCGACCGGACGGGGCCGGGTGGGTGGCGCGCACCGCACGTCGTTGACGGGTGAACAACCGGCGTGATGGGGTGTCCCCGTATTCGGTGGTGCCCCACCGAATACGCCCGGAGCGTCGTGTCGGTGCCGGTCCCCCCTCCCCGCACCGGCACGGCCTCCCCCGGGGCCGTGTCCCGGCCGACGCTAGGGTGACCGCCATGGAGATGTCGGGTCCGCAGATCGGCCGTGCCCTCGTGGTGATCGTCGACGACCGGGTCAGTGCGGGTGAGCGGTCCGACGGCACCGGGCCGCTGGTCACCGAGCTGCTGGAGGAGGCCCACTTCCTCGTCGACGGCGTGGTCTCGGCCCCCGGCGACGTGGTGGCCATCCGCAGCGCGCTGAACACCGCCGTGATCGGCGGCGTCGACCTGGTGGTGACCGTCGGCGGCACGGGCGTGTCGCCCCGTGACGTCACCCCGGACGCCACCACCGGTGTCCTCGACCGGCCGGTGCCGGGGATCGCCGAGGCCATCCGCGCCTCCGGCCTCGCCGCCGGTGCGGTCGACGCCGGGGTGTCCCGTGGGGTCGTCGGCGTCTCGGGCAGCACGCTGGTGGTCAACCTGGCGGCGTCCCGCGCCGCCGTCCGCGACGGCATGGCGACGCTGACCCCGCTGGTCCCGCACGTCATCTCGGAGCTGTCCGGCCTCGACGACTGACCCCTGCACGACGGACGGGCCCCGGCGGATCGCCGGGGCCCGTCCGTGCGCGTGGGCTCAGTTCGCCGGGGGCACCGGCGGGACGCCGCCGTCGTCCTTGCGCTCCGGCGGCACCGGCGGGACGGCGGGCGGCTGCTGCGACGCGGCCGGGTTGCCCTGCGGCGCCAATGCGTCGCCCCCGGGCGGGGCGGGCGGCACCGGCGGGACGGCGTCGCCGTGCGTGCCGGCGCCGGGGGCGGCCGGGCCGGTGTGCCCGAGTGCGCCCTCGACCTTGCCCTTCACCCCGTCGATCTGCTCGGAGTACTTGCCGCCGGTGGCCTGGTCGACCTTCTCGGCGGCCTTCTCGACGAGCGGGCCCGCCTTCTCCTTGGCCTTCTCCAGGTGCGGGCCGGCCTGCTCCATCGCCTTGTCCAGGTGCGGCTTCGCCTTCTCGATCGCGTTCTCGGCCGCCTCGCGTGCCTTGTCCAGGAACCCCATGAGCGGTCCACCTCTCCTGTCGTCGCCCGGTCGCCCGGGCGGATGCGTACGGCTGACCCCATGGTGTCACCCGGACGCGTCGTCGTGGGGCGTCACGGGCACGGCACGGCACGGTGACGCGGGATCGGTGTCCACCCGCGCCGCCCGCGCACGGCACCATGGGGCCATGAGCGAGCCCGCGGACCGGATGCGCCGACGGATCGAGGAGATCTTCGGCGACGACCCCTCGACCACCGCCGACGAGCGGGCCGACTACGGCGCCGCCGACGAGCGCGACACCGCGGACCCCGACCGCTGGTTCACCGAGAACCGTCCCCCGCACCACGGCGGCTGACCGGCCGGAGCGCGCGCGGAGACCGAGGGCGGCCCGCACCGCGGGGACGGCGCGGGGCTCAGCGCAGGGTGACCGTGACCTCGCCGGCCAGCGTCGCCGCGGCCACCGCGGTCGCCTCCGCCTCGGGCAGCGCGACCAGCACCAGCGGTCCCGGGTCCGCCCGCGCCCCGGCGGCCCCGGGGCGGGTGGCAGCACCGCCACCACCCCGGCCCGCGCGGCCAGCACACGGGCGCCGTCCGGGCCGCCCGCCACGACGTCCACCCGGGAACCGGGGGACAGCAGCGCGGCCACCGCCGGATCGGCCGGGCGCAGCGGCACCGCCGAGGCGCCCGGCCCACCGGTGACGACGGCGAGCGCGGACCCGACCAGCCGCAGCTCGCCGATCGGCTCGCCCGCGGTCACCGGTCCGGCGAGCAGCCGCCCGGCCACGGCGTCGGGCACGGTCAGGGCACCGGCGGGGGCGAGGTCAGGTGGCCAGGAGGCCACGACGACGTCGGCCGGGCCCAGCGCCGTGCCGGGGGCGAGGTCACGGGCCGCGACCAGTACCGGGACCCGCTCGTCACCCGGGGCGGGGAGCAGCGCCACGACCACGGCCGCGACCGCGAGGGCGCCGGCCAGCACCCGGCGGGCCAGCAACGCCCGTGACCAGGAGGGCCGCCGCAGCAGCCGGTCCCACGGGCGGTCCGCCCGCTGTGTCTGCTCCGCCATGGCCGCCCCTCCGCCGTCGTCGTTCCGACGCTAGGGCGGGACACGGCCGGTGACGGGCCGATCCACCGGCCTGTGGACAACCCGGCCGGTTGTGGACGGATCAGGAAGCGGCGGCCTTCGAGGACGAGGTGCCGGCCGAGCTCGACGAGGAGCTCGACGACGAGGAGTCCGAGGAGGAGGAGCTCGACGAGGACGAGGACGAGGAGTCCGAGGACGACGAGCTCGACGAGGAGCTGTCGGATTTCGCCGACTCCGACGAGGACCCGGACCCGCTGCTCACCGAGCCCGAGCGGGAGTCGGTGCGGTAGAAGCCGCTGCCCTTGAACACGATGCCCACCGAGGAGAAGACCTTGCGCAGCTTCCCGCCGCAGTTCGGGCAGGTGCTGAGGGCGTCGTCGGAGAACGACTGCACCGCCTCGAAGCGGTGGTCACACGCGGTGCATGCGTACTGGTAGGTCGGCACAACATCCTCCGGACGAACTGGGGCGGTGCCCGCCCGCGGGCTGGCACTCGGCGAGAGCGAGTGCCAGCATACTCCGAGGCGACGGTCGCTCCGACCCGTCCACACGGTCAGGGCGAGAGATGCACCACCCCGTCCCGGGAGAGGACGACCGCCCCCACCGCGACGTCGTGGTCCTCGGCCGGGACGTCGTCGAGCAGCTCGCCGTCGTGCAGCGGGACGACCAGCAGGGCGCCGGGCGCGGCGAGCGCGAGCGTCCGGTCGTAGAAGCCGCCGCCGCGACCCAGCCGTCGCCCGCGCCGGTCGACGGCCAGCGCGGGCACCACCACCAGGCCGGCCGACGTGAGCGCGGCGGGCCCGAGCCGGGGACCGGTCGGCTCGACGACCCCGAGCGGCCCGGGGGTCAGGTCGTCCGGGCCGCGGTAGACCGTCCAGTCCAGCGGGCCCGGCGCGTCCGGGACCACCGGGGCGAGGACCTCGTGACCGGCGGCGACCAGCGCGTCGGGCAGCGACGGCACACCCGGTCCCGCACCGCCGGGTTCGGTGCCGATCGGCAGGTAGCAGGCCACCGGGCCGGGTGTCGCGGTGGCGAGCGCGCACAGGTGCTCCGACAGCGCGGCGGTCGTCGCGGCCCGGTCGGCGACCGGGCGCCCGCGACGGGCCGCCAGCAGCGTGCGCCGCAGCGACCGCTTGGCGTCAGCGGCTCGTCCACCCTGATCAGGCGACGATCCACCCCTGTCCTCCGCGCGAGCCGTCACGGCTCCAGGCTAGAGCTGTGGCTAGGCTCGCCGACCATGAGCGTGCAGACGTCCAGCGGCACCGGGGCCTTCCGCACCGCCGTCGTCCCGGCGGCGGGTCTGGGCACCCGGTTCCTGCCGACGACCAAGGCCGTGCCGAAGGAACTGCTCCCCGTCGTCGACACGCCCGGGATCGAGCTGGTCGCCGCGGAGGCCGCCGAGGCCGGGGCAGAGCGGCTGCTGGTCGTGACCTCGCCGGGCAAGGACTCGGTCGCGGCCTACTTCCGCACCGACGACGAGCTGGTGAAGACCCTCGAGGGCCGCGGCAAGGGCGAGCTGGCGGACAAGGTCCGCCGCGCCCCCGGCCTGCTCGAGGTCGACTCGGTGTACCAGTACGAGCCCAAGGGCCTCGGCCACGCCGTCGCCCAGGCCGGCCCGGCACTGGCCGACGACGAGAAGGCCGTCGCCGTCCTGCTGCCCGACGACCTGGTCCTCCCGACCGGGGTCCTCGCCCGCATGGCGCAGGTCCGCGAGGAGCACGGCGGCAGCGTCCTCTGCGCCTTCGACGTACCGCGCGAGCAGATCTCGGCCTACGGCGTCTTCGAGGTCTCCGACACCGGCGACGACGACGTCAAGCAGGTCCACGGGATGGTCGAGAAGCCCGCCCCGGACGAGGCCCCCTCGACCTTCGCCGCGGCCGGTCGCTACCTGCTCGACCGTGCGATCTTCGACGCGCTGGACCGGATCACCCCCGGCGCGGGCGGTGAGCTCCAGCTGACCGACGCCGTCGCTCTGCTGATCTCCGAGGGGCACCCGGTGCACGTCGTCGTGCACCGCGGCGGGCGCCACGACCTGGGCAACCCCGCCGGGTACGCGCGAGCCTACGTCGACTTCATGCTGCAGCACCCGGAGTACGGCGAGGACCTGCGGACCTGGCTGAACGAGCGACTGAAGGACTGAGAGTGCGCACGGTCACCGATCACCTGTCCCGCATCCTGGACGTGGCGGTGCGCCCGGCCCCGGTGCGCGTCGCGATCACCGACGCGCAGGGGCTGCGCAGCGCCGAGGAGGTCGTCGCGGCGCGTCCGCTGCCGGTCTTCGACCAGGCCGCGATCGACGGCTACGCGGTGCGCAGCGTCGACGTGGCCGGGGCGACCGACGCCTCCCCGGTCACCGTCCCGGTGGTGGGCGAGATCGCCGCCGGGTCGCGTCAGCCGCTGCGGCTGCAGCCCGGCCAGGCCGTCCGCGTCGCGGCGGGGGCGCCGCTGCCGACCCTCGCCGACGCCGTCGCACCGCTGGGGTGGACCGACGGCGGCACCGCGCGCCTCACGATCCGCCGCGGCGTGCCGTCGGCCGGCTTCGTGCGCCGGGTGGGGGAGGACGTCCAGTCCGGTGACGTCGCCGTCCGCGAGGGCGACGTCGTCGGCTCGGCCCAGGTCGCGATGCTCGCCGCCGCGGGCCGGGACAAGCTGCTGGTGCACCCGCGGCCACGGGTCTCGGTCGTCTCGGTCGGCGACGAGCTGGTGGAGGTGAGCCGCTCGGCGTCGTCCGGGCAGGTCGCCGACGTCTGCTCGCACGCCGTGGTCGCCGCCGCCCGCGAGGCGGGCGCGGAGACCAACCGGCCCCGTACCGTCGGCGGCAGCGCCGCGGAGATCCGTGGCGCCGTGGAGGACCTGCTGCCGGCGTCGGAGATCGTCGTGGTCTGCGGCGCGGGCGGTGGGACGACCGCGGCCGAGGCCAAGAGCGGGCTGGCCGACCTCGGTGGCATCGACGACACCCGCGTCGCGATGCACCCCGGTTCCGCGCAGGGCTACGGCCGGCTCGGCCCGGACGCCGTGCCGGTGTTCCTGTTCCCGTCGCACCCGGCGACCGCGCTGGTGCTGTTCGAGGTGTTCGTCCGGCCGCTGATCCGGCTGGCGCTGGGCCAGGAGCCGATGCGGCGCACCTGGACCGCCCGGCTGACCTCCCCGATCGTCTCCCCGGCCGGGCGCCGGTCCTACATCCCGGCGCGGCTGCTGCGCTCCGACGACGGCGGCGAGCTGCTCGCCCAGCCGCTCGGTGTGTCGGGCACCCACCTGCTGGCGGTGCTGTCCGAGGTCAACGCGCTGGCGGTCATCGACGAGGACGTGACCGAGATGACCGTCGGTGAGCACGTCGAGCTGGTTCCCCGCGGGCGGAACTGAGCCGCGTGCCGCCGTCCGCCGTCCCCGAACCGCCCGGCGGTCACCCCGGCTGGCCCGCCGTCCTCGGACCGCTGCGGGTGCGCGGGCACGAGGTGGGGCTGCGCCCGGTGCGGCTGCGCGACGGCGGTGACTGGGCCCGGATCCGGGTGCGCGACGAGCACTTCCTGCGTCCCTGGGAGCCGACGACCCACGGCGGGTGGTCCCGCCGCAACTCCGGGGTGGAGTGGCCCGGCCGCTGGTGGCTGCTGCGCGGGGCCGCCCGGCGCGGGCTGTCGCTGCCGTTCGCGATCACCGTCGACGGAGCGATGGCCGGCCACGTCATGGTCGGCAACGTCGTGCGGGAGCCGCTGCTGTCGGGCTACGTCGGCTACTGGCTCGACTCGACCCTGGGCGGGCGCGGGATCACCACCGCGGCCGTCGCTCTCGTCCTCGACCACTGTTTCGGCCCGGTGCGGCTGCACCGCGTCGAGGCCACGGTCCGCCCGGAGAACGTGGCCAGCATCGCGGTGCTCGCCCGGCTCGGGCTGCGCCGCGAGGGACTGCTGCAGCGCTACCTCGACGTCGACGGCGCCTGGCGCGACCACTACGCCTACGCGGTGACCGCCGAGGAGGTCCCGCCGGGTGGTTTCGCGGCCCGGCTGGTGCGGGACGGACGCGCCTCGCGGGCCTGACCCTGCGCAGCGCCCATACCTCGCCTGATCACTCACCGGAGTCACACGTGTACCGCACGTCCCTGGTTTCGCACCCTCCGTCCGAGGGACCACGGCGCGTCGCGACCCGGGTGCGGAGGTCCGCCCGATTACGGTGATCGGTGGTGGCGCGGATCGGGGCCGTTCCACCGGGTGGACTGCGCCGGTCGGGGGAGGAGGCAGCCGTGCCCAGCTCTCTGATCTTCGTGGGTCTGGTCGTGCTCTGGCTGCTGATCCTCGTTCCGACCGTCGCCCGGCGCCAGCAGGAAGTGGCCCGGCTCAGCCCGGCGCTGCTGTCCGGGCGGGTGCTGGAACGTCCCGCGCGGCATCGACACCCGGAGGTTCTTGTGACACAGCGATCCGGTCCGACCACGGTCGGCGAGCTGGCGGAGGCGCGGGACGACGTCCCCGCTCCCCGTGAGCGCTCCGACGAGGCCGACCAGTACGCCTACGACGACGTCGACGACGTCGAGGACACCGAGATCGACGACGAGGGCCGGGTCCGCGGCCCCGGAGACGTCGACCACGACGACCACCTCGTCGGCCACGACGACGCCGATCCCGACGAGCGGGTCCGGTCGGACCGGGAGCGCGACCCCCGGCCCGACGACGACCACGAGCCCGCCGGGCCCGTCGACGCCGACGACGAGCACGGGACCGGCGCCGACGGCCTCGACGAGGAGGGCTGGTCCCGCCCGCCGGCCCGCTACCGCCCCGGCCGCGGGGGCTTCGACCCCGAGGCCGCCGCCGCGGCCGCGCACGCCAAGTACGCGTTCCGCCAGCGCGTCGTGCTCGGTCTGCTGGTCCTGCTGCTCGCCGCCGGCGCGGCCGCGCTGCTGGTCTCGACGGTGTTCTGGTGGGTCACCGGTGTCGTCGGCGCCGGCCTGGTCGGCTACCTGACCTATCTGCGCCGCCAGGTCCGCATCGAGGAGGGCATCCGGGCCCGCCGCGCCGCACGCCTGGCCGGCACCCGGCAGTCCCCGGCCGCCGACGACCCCGAGCTCGACGAGTGGGCCCACCGCGGCCGCGACGCCTCCGCGGAGGAGCGGGCCGACGACGAGATCCGCGCGACCGCCGCCACCGTCACCACGGGCACCGACGAGGACGACGACTGGACCGCCGACGACGGCGAGCCCACCCGGGTCCGCGGCACCGGCGAGCCGCTGGGTGTGCTCCCGGCCCGCGGACGCACCGTCGAGGGGCCCGTCGGGACCGAGCACGAGTCGTCGCTCCCGCGTCTCGCCGCGGCCCCGCCGCCGCCGGTCCCGGCCGGGACGTCGCTGGTCGACGTGGACGCCGAGGAGGAGCCCGACGAGTTCGACACGGGCACCCCCCACCGGCGTGCGGTGGGCGAATAGGGGTCTGTTAGGGTTCTTCAGGTCAGCCCGCGAGGGCGGGCCTGAGACACCTGGGGCTGTAGCGCAGTTGGTAGCGCGTCTCGTTCGCATCGAGAAGGTCAGGGGTTCGATTCCCCTCAGCTCCACCACCACACGGCCGGACCCGACGGGTCCGGCCGTTCGTCGTTGCGGGGTCCCGGTCGCTGCGGATGCACCGGGATATCGCGAGATCCTCTCGTCAATCGTGACGATCTTCGTGGAACGGCGGCCGTCCCGCCTGGCTCCGCGTGATCGCGAACCGCATACTCGTCCGGGTGACCGAATCCCCCGACGGTCGTCCCCTCGACTCCCCGGAACTGTTCTGCCGCGACTTCGCCGCCGTGCTCGACGCGCGCGGCGTGTCCGTCCGTGAGGCCGCCGAACGCTCGAACTGGAGCAAGAGCGCGATCGGGAACGCCCGCACCGGACCCCGCCTGCCCCGCGCCGACCTGGTGACGACGGTGCTCGCCGCCGTGGGCGTTCCCGCGCCGGAGGTGCGGGAGTGGGCGCGCCGGCACGCGGCGCTGGCCGCGGCCCCTGCGGCCCCCTCGTCGCCCACCACGGCTCCGGCGACGCTCTCGGCGACCGTCTCCGCGGACGTCGCGGCACCGGCGACGAGAGCGCCCGCGGCCCGGGACGCGACGGAGACCCCGCGAACAGGCGGGACGGAACCGACGGGCGCGGCCGCCGGGGGACGGAATCGACGGGCGCCGAGGACCCGAGGGGGCGTACGGCGCGGGCGGTGGTCGTCGCCGTCCTGGCCACGGCCCTGGTCGCGGGCGGTGCCGGCTGGCTCGCCGCCCGGGCCCTCGGAGCGCCGGCCGCGGCGTCGGCGGGGCCGGCCGTCGTCACGGTGCAGAACAAGGTCGCGCTCGGCGCGGAGGACCTCGTCGAGGACTCCGGGCCCGCCTACCTGTCGTCACGGGCGATCGCGTTCTGCGGCTCCCGGGGCTGCAAGGAGGACGGCACCGACGTCGTCAGCGGGGCGCTGCTGCCCGCGACCTGCACGGTCGTCGGCGAGCGGATGTGGAACTACAACCTCGACTCGCCCGCCGCGCACAACCCGCACCGGGTCGAGTCCGCGCTCTGGTACCGCGTGACCTGGCCGGACGGGCGCTCCGGCTACCTCTCGGAGGTGTACCTGGATCCGGGGTCCCGTGGCGGGCTCGGACTCCCGGCCTGCGGTTGACGTCACCCTCACGGCCTGGACCTTCCCGTGGGTACGGGCCGTGACGAAGGGCGCCGAGGTACCGCGGTCCGGCGAGGACGGCATCGACCTGGAGGCCGTCGCCGCGAGCAGGCCGGACGTGATCATCGCGATCTACGAGGACATCGACGAGGACATGTACCGCACGTTGTCCGCGATCGCGCCGACCGTCGTACAGTCGGCGGCGTACCCGCCGGAGAAGACCCCGTGGGACGTGCAGCTGCTCACCACGGGGAGGGCCATCGGCCGGGAGGACCTCGCCGAGCAGCGCGCCGCCCAGGTCCGGGACCGGATCGCCGCGGTCCGCGCCGCCCACCCGTCGTTCGCCGGGAAGGTGCTCGTCGAGGACTTCGGTCCGGAGAACGGCGGGCACTACCTGATCCCCGCGGGCGACCCGCGGCGCGCGCTGTTCGACGCGCTCGGGTTCGCGACGCAGGAGCACTCCGGCGACGTGAGCGAGGAACGGCTGGACCTGCTCGACCGCGACGTGCTGTTCGTCAACGGCGCGACCGAGCAGCAGATGACGGCGTCGGTGCCGTTCGCCCGCCTCGGCGTCGTCCGCGAGGGCCGCACGCTCTACACGACGTTCTCCGACCCCCTGGGCGGCGCGCTGTCCTACGGCGGCCCGGACGCGCTGCTCCACGCGATCGACCGGCTGGAACCGCAGCTCGCCGCCGCGACGACCCGCTGACCGCTCAGGCGGTGTGGGTCAGGGTCGCGGCGACCCCGGTCGCCGCGACCAGCACCAGCACCTCCACCGCCGCCCACACCAGCACCGGCAGCCGCCCGGCGCGCAGCCGGGCCCGCGTCGCGCCGCCCAGCGCGGCGGCGCAGGCCAGCAGCACGACCTTGGTGAGGACGACCGCGCCGTAGGCCGTCGTGACCAGGTCGGCGGGGGAGGACAGCCGCGCGGTGGCGGCGAGCAGCCCGGTCACCCCCAGCACGACGACGGCGGCGAGCGCGAGCCGGGAGAACCGGGGCACCGCGACGGTGCGCACGTCGGCGTCGCGGGCGGTGACCAGCAGCGCGCCGAGCCCGCCCACCCACAGCAGCGCCGCCGCGACGTGGGCGACGACCGCCGGCACCGCGTACGCCGCGACCGTCGACGCCGCGGTGTGTCCGGTCGCCGCGGGCGCCGCCGCCGCGACGACGACCACCACCAGCGCCAGCACCGCGGGCCCCGGACCGGCGCCCGGCCGGGCAGGCCGCGACCCGGCGACGCCGACCAGCGCGAGCACCGCGGCCAGCGCCACCACCTGGCCGGTCCCGGCACGCGGACCGGCCAGGAACTGCAGCAGGTCCGTGCCGCGCACGTCGGCGAGCCCGCGCCCGGACACGACCGCGCCCCGGACGAACGTCTCGACCAGCAGCACCCCGAGCCAGAGCGGCGCGACGGTCGTCAGGACCCGGTCGGCGCCGGGAACCCGGTCGGGGGCGAGCAGCGCGACCAGCGCCGCACCCGCCGCGACCACCGCGGCCAGGTCCGCCGCGGGCCGTGCGACGGTCTGGGCCAGGTCGAGCGCGACGCCGTCCGGCCCGATGCCACCGGTGACCCCGGCGACGACGACCGCGGCCCCCACCAGCACCGCGACCCACCCGGCGACCGCAGGCGCGGGCTCGCGGACCGGGTCGCCCAGGACGCCGCCGCCGGGGAAGGTCCCGTCGATGGTCAGGCCCGCGACCGGCGCAGCGCGAACACGGCCCCGGCCCCGATCACGACGACGGCGAGCACCACCCACGGCCAGACCGGGGCGCCGCCGTCGTCGGCCGCGGTGGGGACGGTCCGGGGCGCGGTCTCCGGTGCGGCGGCCGTCGGGGCCCCGGAGGCGGGCGCCGGGGTGGTGGCGGCCGCACCCGGCCCGGGGGAGGTCAGGGTGAACGGCACCGTGCCCGAGACGGGGTGGCCGTCGTCGGAGACCACCCGGTAGGTGACCGTGTAGGCGCCGGCCGCACCGAGCGGGCGCAGCGGCACGGTGAGGGTGTCGCCGTCGCCGGTGGCGGGGCCCGCCGCGTAGTCGGTGCCGCCGGGGCCGGCCACCGAGACGGTGGCGTCGGCGGCCGCGATGTCCTCGGAGAACGTCAGCGACACCGATGTCGGCGCGGTGCCGACCTGCGCGTTCGCGGCGGGGCTGCTGGACTCGAGCTCGGTGTGCGCCCAGGCCGGTGCGGCCCCGGCGACGAGGGCGAGGAGCACGGCGGGGAGGGCGACCGCGAGGCGGCGGAGAACGGGGCTCACGCCGGGTTGGTCGTCGCACCGCCCGCCGGAGTTCCGGGCGTCACCCGGACGGAGCAGATCAGCGCCAGGACGGCAGCCACAGCTCGGCCTGCCAGTGCGCCGCGGTGATCGGGTCGCCGACCAGGATCGGCCACAGCCACACGAAGTTGACCCCGATCAGCGCCACCCACGTCGCGACGACGAGCAGCCCGTTGCGGCGACGGCGCGCGCTCATCCGCGAGTGGCCCAGCATCTGCCCCATCGCCAGCACGACGCCCAGGACCAGGAAGGGCACCACCGGCATCATGTAGAAGAAGTACATCTGCCGGTCGATGTTGAAGAACCACGGGACGAACCCGGCCGCGTAGCCGACGAGCACCGCCGTCCACCGCCAGTCGACCCGGGTCACCGCCCGCCACAGCCCCCAGAGCAGCACCGGGATCGCCGGCCACCACAGCGCCGGGGTGCCGATCAGCATCACCGCGGAGACGCAGTCGGTCTCCCCGCAGCCGGTCGCGTCGTCGGCGTAGCGGTAGAGCATCGGCCGCAGCCCCATCGGCCAGGTCCAGGGCTTGGACTCCCACGGGTGCGCCCCGGCGGACTGGGTCGTCAGGTTCTCGTGGAAGGCGAGGACCTGGCCGTGGTAGTACCAGAGCGACCGCAGCGCGTCGGGCACCCAGGCGAACGCCCCGCCGGTGCCGATCTCCCGGCCCACCTCGTGGCGGTCGATGCCGGTCTCGCTGCCGAACCACGCCCACCAGGACCCGACGTAGGTCAGCGCCGGGATCAGGACGAGCGCCCACAGCGCGGGGGCGACGTCGCGCACCATCGTCCCCACCCACGGCCGGACGACCCCGGCGCGGCGGCGCACCGAGACGTCCCACAGCACGCACAGCAGTCCGAACGCGGCGATGTAGTAGACGCCGTTCCACTTCACCGCACACGCCAGTCCGAGCGAGACGCCCGCGGTCAGCCGCCACCAGCGCACCCCCCAGCGCGGGCCCCACACGGTGTCGCCGACCCGCCCCTGGGCGACGACGCGTGCCATCCGGGCGCGGACGTCGTCGCGGTCGGCGAGCAGCGCGGCGAACGCGGCCACCACGAACAGCGCGGAGAAGACGTCGAGCATCCCCATCCGCGACTGCACGTGCGACAGCCCGTCGGCGCACAGCAGCAGCCCGGCGAGCCCGCCCAGCGCCGTCGAGCGGGTCAGGCGCCGTCCGGCCCGGACGACGAGCAGCACGGTGAGCACCCCGGCCAGCGCGGCCGAGACCCGCCAGCCGACGCCGTCGTAGCCGAAGACCATCTGGCCCAGCGCGATCAGCTGTTTCGCCAGCGGCGGGTGGACGATCTTCTCGTAACCGGGGTTGCTCTCCACCCCGCCGTTGCGGACCATGTCCCAGGCCTGCGGGACGTAGTGCTTCTCGTCGAACACGGGGGTGCCGCGGTCGGTGGGCTCGCCCAGGTCGTAGAACCGCAGCAGCGCCGCGACCAGCACCACGCCCGCGGTGACCAGCCAGCCCGTCAGCCGGTCCGACGGTGGCGGCGCGCCGAGCCGCGCGGCCGGGCCGGGATCGGCGCGACGCAGCGGTGGCGGGGTGCCCCGCGGGGTCAGACCGGGCTCGGGTGCCGCTCCGGCGACCCGGCTCCCGGCATCGGCGCTCGTGGTGGCCATCGCGTCCGATCGTAGGCTGGCCGACGTGACTCCCGCCCCCGACTCCACGCCCGACACGGCGACGACGACCGGTCGCCTGGTCCTGGCCGCGACCCCGCTGGGCGACCCGCGGGACGCGTCGCCGCGGCTGCGGGAGCTGATCGCCACCGCCGACGTCATCGCCGCCGAGGACACCCGCCGGTTCCGGACCCTCGCCGCGGCGCTGCCGGTCACCTACACCGGCCGCATCGTCAGCCACTACGACGCCGTCGAGGCCGAGCGGCTGCCCGGCCTGCTGTCCGCGGTCCGCGACGGCGCGACCGTGCTGGTCGTGTCCGACGCCGGCATGCCCGCCGTCTCCGACCCGGGCTACCGGCTCGTCGCCGCGGCCGCCGCGGAGGACCTCCCGGTCACCTGCGCGCCCGGCCCGTCCGCGGTGACCACGGCACTGGTCCTGTCCGGGCTGCCGTGCGAGCGGTTCTGCTTCGACGGCTTCCCGCCGCGCCGCTCCGGCGAGCGCAGCCGGTGGCTGGAGACCCTGCGCGACGAGCGCCGCGCCGTGGTGTTCTTCGAGTCGCCGCGGCGGACCGCGGACACCCTCGCCGACGCCGTCGCGGTACTGGGCGAGACCCGGCGTGCCGCGGTGTGCCGGGAGCTGACCAAGACCCACGAGCAGGTCGTGCGCGGCACCCTGGCCGAGCTGCACTCCTGGGCCACCTCCGGCGACGTGCTCGGGGAGGTGACCGTGGTGCTGGCCGGCGCCGAGGCCCGGGAGGCACCGCCGGTCGAGTCGCTGGTCGACGCCGTCCGGGAACGCACCGACGACGGCGAGCGTCTCAAGGACGCCGTCGCCGCCGTCGCCGAGGCCGCGGGCGTGCCGAAGCGGGACCTCTACAACGCGACCCTCGCCGCCCGGGACTGACACCGCACCCCGCGCGCTGTCGCCGCACCCGTCGCTGCGGGGGCGACGGCCCCCGGTGGGGTGCGACGGCGGGCAGGGCGGGGCGAGCGAGCGGTCAGGCCGTCGCAGGGGTGCGCGTCGGGATCGCCCGCATGACGGGCTCGACGTAGCGGGCGGCGATCGGGCCGAGCACCGCCATGATCAGCACGTACGCCGTGGCCAGCGCGGACAGCTCGGCGGGCACGGCGGCGTAGCCGACGGCCAGCCCGGCGATGACGATCGAGAACTCCCCGCGGGCGATCAGCGCGGCCCCGGCGCGGGCCCGGCCCATCCGCCCGATCCGTGCGCGCTTCGCCGCCCACCAGCCCGTCGCGTACTTGGTCGCGGCCGTCGACACGGCGAGCACGAGCGCCCAGCCGAGCACCGGCGGGATGGCCCGCGGGTCGGTCGACAGCCCGAACACCACGAAGAACACCGCGGCGAACAGGTCCCGCAGCGGCTCCAGCAGCTTCGTCGCGTTCTCCGCGGTCGAGCCGGAGATCGCGATGCCCAGCAGGAACGCGCCCACCGCGGCGGACACCTGCATGGCCTGGGCGAACCCGGCGACCAGCAGCGCGGCGCCGAGCACCTTGAGCAGGAACACCTCGCGGTCGTCGGAGTCGACGACGGCCGAGACGTAGCGGCCGTAGCGCAGGGCCACGACCAGCACCACCGAGATGACCGCGAGCGACACCGCGACCGCACTGATCCCGCCCCACAGCGTCACGCCGAGCAGCAGCGCCGTGAGGATCGGCAGGTAGAGCGCCATCACCAGGTCCTCGAAGACCAGCACCGACAGCACCACCGGCGTCTCCCGGTTGCCGAGCCGGCCCAGGTCCGACAGCACCTTCGCGACGATCCCGGAGGAGGAGATGTAGGTGACCCCGCCCAGCACCATCGCCCCGACCGCGCCCCAGCCCAGGACCAGCGCGACGGCGACGCCGGGCGCGGCGTTGAGCACGATGTCCACGATCCCGGCCGCCCAGGACCGGCGCAGCCCCGTGACCAGCTCGACCGCGGAGTACTCGAGCCCGAGCAGCAGGAGCAGCAGGACGACGCCGACCTCGCCGGCCAGCGAGGTGAAGTCGCCGATGTCGCCCAGCGGGATGACGCCGCCCGCCCCGAACGCGAGGCCGCCGAGCAGGTAGAGCGGGATGGGGGACAGGCCGATCCGCTGGGCGAGCCTGCCGAGCAGGCCGAGCCCGAAGAAGACGGCGCCGAGTTCGAGCAGTTCGAGTGCGGTGTGGTCCACGACTACCGGGGCGGCCTCAGCCGCGCGCGAGGATGTCGGCGGCCTGCTCCAGCTTCTCGGCCGTCCCGACGGCGATCACGATGTCCCCGGCCGCCAGCACGTGGTCCGGCGTCGGCGACGGGATCACCTGGCCCGCGCGCATGATCGCGACCACCGACACCTGGGTGCGGGTGCGCAGCGCGGTGTCGCCGAGCGGGCGGCCGTCGAACGGGCTGTTGAGCTTGATCGGCATCTTGCGGGTGGTGATGCCCGGGAGGTCCGCGTGCTCGTCCTTCAGCTGGTTGACCAGCTGCGGGGCGCCGAGCAGGTTCGCCAGGGCGCCCGCCTCCTCGGTGGTCAGCGGCAGCTCCGCGACGCAGGCGTCCGGGTCGTCGGCACGGGAGAGGATCAGGTCGATCTTCCCGTCGCGGTGCGCGATGACCCCGACCCGGCGGCCGCTGCGCAGCTCGATCTCCTTCCGCACCCCGATCCCGGGCAGCGGCGTCACGTCGACGTTCACCCCCGCAACGGTACGCCGCGCACGCCGGCCGTCGGAAACACGCTCGTGACCGGCGCCGCCGAATGACCGGGCCCGCCCGGGGGTAGCCGAGGGTCATGCCTTCGGACCTGCCCCCGCACGTGATCGTGCTGTTCGGCGCCACCGGCGACCTGGCGAAGCGCAAGCTCTTCCCGGGTCTGCTCCACCTGCAGAACGAGGGGCTGCTCCCCGAGGACTTCCGGGTCATCGGGTCCGGCCGGCACTCGCCCGGCTCCGACGACGAGTTCCGCGACCGCATCCGCGGTGCCCTGTCCGACGACACCGGCTGGGACGACTTCGCGCCGCGGCTGAGCTTCGTCGTCTCCGACGCCGACGACGGCGCCGACCTCGCCGACGCGGTGCAGCGCGCGGAGAAGGACCTCGGCTCCGACGACGTGCGCCGGCTCGTCTATCTCTCCGTGCCGCCGACCGCGATGACCCCGATGGTCGCGATGCTGGGGGAGACCGGCATCGCCGAGCGTTCCCGGCTGGTGCTGGAGAAGCCGTTCGGCACCGACCTGGAGTCCGCGAAGGAGCTGAACGCGGGCCTGAAGGACGTCTACGACGAGGCCGACATCTTCCGCATCGACCATTTCCTCGGCAAGGAGTCGGTGCAGAACATCCTCGCGCTGCGCTTCGCCAACGGTCTGTTCGAGCCGGTGTGGAACCGCCAGAACATCCGCTACGTGCAGATCGACGTCCCCGAGGAGATCGGGATCGAGGGCCGGGCGTCGTTCATGGAGTCCACCGGCACGTTCCGCGACATGATCTCCACGCACCTGTTCCAGATCCTCGGGTTCGTCGCGCTGGAGCCGCCGCACGAGATCGCGCCGGACGCGCTGCACGCGGAGAAGGCGAAGGTGTTCGGATCGATCCGGCCGCTCGACCCGTCGCGGGTGGTGTTCGGCCAGTACGCCTCCTACCGCGACGAGGAGGGCGTCGCCGACGACTCGGAGTCCGAGACGTTCGTCGCGCTGGAGACCTACGTCGACAACTGGCGCTGGTTCGGCGTCCCGTTCTTCCTGCGCACCGGCAAGGCGATGGGCGCGACCCGGCGCACCGTGACGATCGGCTTCGACGAGCCGGCGCTGACCATGTTCCCGGGCGGGTCGTTCACGGGCGACGCCCAGGACGGGCCGCCCACCGAGCTCGTGATCGAGCTGGCCGACCAGGTGTCGGCCGAGCTCGACGTCCGGGCGAAGGTCCCCGGCCCGGAGCTGAAGGTCGGCCGCGGCCGGATGCGGCTGGACCTCGACAGCGTCGGTGACCCCGACGACGCGCTGGAGGCCTACGAGCGGCTGCTCCTGGACGTCATGAAGGGGGACCGCACGCTGTTCACCACCACCGAGGAGGTCGAGCGGCTCTGGGAGCTGTGCGACCCGGTCCTCGCCGACCCGCCGCGGACGCAGACCTACCCCGACGGGTCCTGGGGCCCGCAGGACGCGCTCGACCTGCCCGGCCCGCGCGGCTGGCGGGTGCCGGAGTGAGCCCCTCGCGCAGCGAGCGCTACCTCCCGATCGCCGAGCACGGGATCATCGGCGACCTGCGCTCCGCGGCGCTCGTCGGCACCGACGGCACCGTCGACTGGTTCTGCCCGGGCCGGTTCGACGCGCCCAGCGTCTTCGCCTCGCTGCTCGACGCCGACCGCGGCGGCCACTGGAGGCTCGCGCCGTGCGTCGACGAGACCCAGCTCGCCAGCCAGCAGCAGTTCTACTACCCCGACTCCAACATCCTCATCACCCGCTTCCTCACCGCCGACGGCATCGTCGAGGTGCAGGACCTCATGGTGGTGCTGCGCCCGCACGACCCCGACCACCGCCAGCGGCTCGTCCGCCGGGTGACCGGGGTCCGCGGGTCGGTGCCGATGACCGTCGAGGTGGTCCCGCGACCCGACTACGCCCGGGAGACCCCGAAGGTCGAGAGCGCGGGCGCCGGCATCCGGTTCACCGGCAGCGGCGTCACCCTGGACCTGACGTCGTCGGTGGAGCTGGAGATCACCGACCACGCCGCGGGCGCGGAGTTCCGCACCGCCGAGGGCCGCACCGAGGTGTTCGTGCTGGAGGTGGACGCGACCGGGGAGCCCCCCCCCTGCGACGACGCCGCGGAGGCCCTGTTCACCGGGACCGTCTCGTTCTGGAAGGACTGGCTGGCGCACTCGTCGTACACCGGGCGGTGGCGCGAGCGCGTCCACCGCTCCGCGCTCACCCTCAAACTGCTCACCCACGAGCCGACCGGCGCGGTGATCGCGTCGCCGACGATGGGGCTGCCCGAGCAGCTGGGCGGCGAGCGGAACTGGGACTACCGCTACGTCTGGATGCGCGACGCCGCGTTCACCCTCTACGCGCTGCTGCGGCTCGGGTTCACCGAGGAGGCGGGCGCGTTCATCGGCTGGCTGTCGGGCCGGTTCGGGAGCACCCGCGACGGGGACCAGGGTCCGCTGCGCGTGATGTACACGATCGACGGCGACGAGACCCCCGACGAGGTCGAGCTCGACCACCTCGACGGCTACCGCGGCTCGCGCCCGGTGCTGGCCGGCAACGGCGCCGCGGACCAGCTGCAGCTCGACATCTACGGCGAGATCATCGACTCGGTCTACCTGTACGACAAGTACGGCGACGGCGTCGGCCACGAGGACTGGACGAACCTCTGCACGATCCTCGACTGGCTGCGCGAGCACTGGGACTCCCCGGACGAGGGCATCTGGGAGACCCGTGCGGGCCGCCAGGACCACGTGTTCTCCCGGCTCATGTGCTGGGTCGCGGTCGAGCGGATGATCCGGATGGCGCGCCGGCGCGGCCTGCCCGGCGACGTCGGGGCCTGGACCACCACCCGCGACGAGATCTACCACCAGATCATGGACCGCGGCTGGGACCCCGACGTGGGGCCGCGCGGGTCGTTCGTGCAGCGCTACGGCGCGACCACGCTGGACGCCTCGGTGCTGCTGATGCCGATGGTGAAGTTCTGCGCGCCCACCGAGCCGCGGTTCCTGGCGACCCTGGACGCGATCAACGACGACCTCGTCGTCGACACCCTGGTGTTCCGCTACGACGTCGAGGACTCGCCGGACGGTCTCGACGGCGAGGAGGGCACGTTCTCGATGTGCTCGTTCTGGAACGTCGAGGCGATGACCAGGGCCGGCCGCCTGGAACAGGCCCGGATCGCGCTGGAGAAGATGTTCTCCTACGGCAACCACCTGGGCCTCTACGCCGAGGAGATCGGCCTGACCGGGGAGCAGCTGGGGAACTTCCCGCAGGCGTTCACGCACCTGTCGCTGATCAGCTCCGCGATCAACCTGGACCGGGCGCTGGGGTGAGGCCGTTCAGCGGGTGAACAGGCAGGACTCGTAGAGCCGGACCCCGTGGCGCAGGGCCTGCTCGCGGGTCACGGGGCTCTCCGGGTCCAGCCAGGCCAGCACGATCTCGCCCATCCCGCCGAGGCAGAAGTGCCCGGCGACGCGCAGGTCGTCGGGCTCGATCCGGGTGTCGGCGGCGCCGCTGACCATCAGCTCGGCGAAGCCGCGGTTGGCGCTGCGGCGGCGCGCGAGCAGCGCAGGACAGCCGACCGCGTCGACCAGCGCCACGACCCGGCGCGGGTCGCGGTCGACGTCGTCGAACCACGCGGTGAGGGCGGCCCTGATCTGGGCGGCCGGGTTCGGGGCCGCCGACTGCACCGCGGCCATCGTGGCGGCGGCGCGCTCGTCGACGACGTGGTCGAACACCGCGCACCCGAGCTCCACGCCCGAGGCGAACTCCGCCGCGGCGGAGGCGGGCAGCCCGGCCCGTTCCGCGGCCGAGGAGGGGTCGATGGCGGGCCACCCGCCGTCCACCCACTGCTGCAGGGCCGCGTCGAGGAGTGCCTCGCGGTCCCGTTCACCCCGGTCCATGGGCGCCACTATGACACCAGCAGGGGGAACGACACCCGTCTCCGCGAGCTATCCCCATCTTTGGTGATGTGCCGCCGCAGAACGGGATGGCGACGGTGAATACGCTGGAGGGCATGAGTAAAGCCGTGCTGACCGCCGTGGCGTGGCCCTACGCCAACGGCCCCCGGCACATCGGCCACGTGTCCGGCTTCGGTGTGCCCTCCGACGTGTTCGCCCGGTACCGGCGGATGGCGGGGGACCGGGTGCTGATGGTGTCCGGCACCGACGAGCACGGCACCCCGATCCAGGTCCAGGCCGACGCCGAGGGGCTGACCCCGCGCCAGCTCGCCGACAAGTACAACGGCGTGATCACCGACGACCTGCAGGGTCTCGGGCTCAGCTACGACCTGTTCACCCGGACCACGACGTCGAACCACTACCGCGTCGTGCAGGACATGTTCACCGCGCTGTACAAGAACGGCTACGTCGTCCCGAAGACGCAGCTGGGCGCGATCAGCCCGTCCACCGGCCGCACCCTGCCCGACCGCTACATCGAGGGCACCTGCCCGATCTGCGGCTACGACGGCGCCCGCGGCGACCAGTGCGACAACTGCGGCAACCAGCTCGACCCGGCCGACCTCAGGAACCCGCGCTCGCGGATCAACGGGGAGACGCCGAAGTTCGTCGAGACCGAGCACTTCTTCCTCGACCTGCCCGCCTTCTCCGAGGCGCTCGGCAGCTGGCTGTCGACCCGCACCGACTGGCGCCCCAACGTGCTCAAGTTCTCCGCCAACCTGGTGGAGAACCTCAAGCCGCGCGCCATCACCCGCGACCTGGAGTGGGGCGTGCCCGTCCCGCTCGACCTCTGGTCGGACAACCCGCTCAAGAAGATCTACGTCTGGTTCGACGCCGTCATCGGCTACCTGTCCGCCTCGGTGGAGTGGGCCCGCCGCGGCCCGGACCCGGACGCGTGGAAGCAGTGGTGGACCGACCCGGCCGCCGAAGCCTTCTACTTCATGGGCAAGGACAACATCACCTTCCACTCGGTGATGTGGCCGGCGATCCTGCTCGGGCAGAACGGTGCGGGCGACCGCGGCGGCGAGCCGGGGCCGTACGGGACGCTCGACCTGCCCAGCGAGGTCGTGTCCTCGGAGTACCTGACGATGAGCGGGTCGAAGTTCTCGACCAGCCGCGGCACCGTCATCTACGTCGGCGACTTCCTGCGCGAGTTCGGGCCGGACGCGCTGCGCTACCACATCGCCGTCGCCGGGCCGGAGAACCAGGACGTCGACTTCACCTGGGACGAGTTCGTCCGCCGGGTGAACTTCGAGCTGGCCAACGAGTGGGGCAACCTGGTCAACCGGTCCATCTCGATGGCCCACAAGAACGTGGGCGCGGTCCCCACGCCGACGGCGCCGCAGCAGGCCGACGCCGAGCTGCTCGCGTACTCGCGGGCCGGGTTCGACACCGTCGGCGGGCTGCTCGCGCGGAACCGGTTCAAGCAGGCCGCGGGTGAGGCGATGCGCGTGGTCACCGCCGCGAACCGGTACCTGTCCGACCAGGAGCCGTGGAAGCGCAAGGACGACCCGGAGCGCCGGGACACGATCCTGCACACCGCGCTCCAGGTCGTGCAGGACGCCAACACCCTGCTGACCCCGTTCCTGCCGCACGCGGCGCAGAAGGTGCACGAGGCGCTCGGCGGCACCGGGGTGTGGGCCGCGCAGCCGGAGAAGACGACCGTCGACGACCTCGGCGACGGCCCCGCCTACCCGGTCCTCACCGGCGACTACGCCGCCGAGCAGGCCCACTGGGGGTCGACGCCGATCGAGGTGGGACGCCCGCTGGCCAAGCCGTCGCCGATCATCGCCAAGCTCGCGCCCGAGCTGGGGGAGACCGGGCCGGAGTGGGCCCCGGTCCGGAAGTGAGCGGACACGGCCGCCGGCCGCGTCCCGAGCCGCCGGAGCCGCTCGCCGCGCCGACGATCGACAGCCACACCCACCTCGACGCGTGCGGCTGCGAGACCGACGCCGACGTCGTCGCCGCGATGGACCGGGCGGCGGCGGTCGGCGTCGTCGGCGCGGTCACCATCGCCGACGACCTCGACGGCGCGCGGTTCGCCGTCCGCGCCGCGCACGCCGACGACCGGGTGTGGGCGGCCGTCGCGCTGCACCCCACCCGGACGGCACGGGTACCGGCCGCCGACCTCGCCGAGATCGAGCGGCTGGCCGCCGACGACCGTGTCGTGTCGATCGGCGAGACCGGCCTGGACTACTACTGGGACCACAGCCCGCCCGCCGCGCAGCAGGACGCGTTCCGCTGGCACATCGGGCTGGCCAAGCGCACCGGCAAGCCGCTGATGATCCACGACCGGGACGCCCACGACGACGTCCTGCGCATCCTCCGCGAGGAGGGCGCCCCGGACACCGTCGTCTTCCACTGCTTCTCCGGCGACGCCGCGATGGCCCGGGAGTGCGCCGACGCCGGGTACGTCCTGTCCTTCGCCGGGCCCGTCACCTTCAAGAACAACCACGAGCTGCGCGCCGCCGCGGCGCTGGTGCCCGCCGGGCAGTACCTCGTGGAGACCGACGCGCCGTTCCTCACCCCGCACCCGCACCGCGGCCGCGCCAACGAGCCCTACGTGCTGCCGTGGACCGTGCGGGGGATCGCCGCGACCCGCGGGGAGTCCGAGGCCCTCGTCGCCGAGACGGCCCGCCGCAACGCCGAACGGATCTTCCGGCTGCGCACAACCGATTGACGCCGTCCGCCGTGACGAGTGGCGGGGTTGTCGTCACTCACCGTCGACCACCGTCCGCTCGTCGCCACGCGCGCGTCGGAAACGCTGCGCCGGGTCACGGTCCGCTAACGTCCGTCGTCGTACCCGCCGGGACGGGGTCGCTCCCCCGACCCGCGGGACGACGACCGGTCCGCTCCCCAGCGACGGTTCCGCTCCCCGGCACCGCGCCGGTCGTCGTTCCCGCAGGTCATGGCCCTTCCCGGACAGCCGAGCCCCCGGGAAGTCATGTCTTCGCGTCACGCCGCACCGCTCGCCGACGACGAGCTCACGCGACCGCTCCCCGTCATCGCGCCCGCCGGTCTCGCCGGCGACGAGGCCGGGTACGTCACCTACGAGGGCCGTCACCGCACCGCCGGTGCCCGCTCCCGGGCCGGGGTCCGGACGGCCGCTGCGGCCGCGCTGTTCTCGGTCCCCACCGGCGGCCTCGCCGCCGCGGTGCTCACCGCCCCGGCCGAGCAGCCCGCCCAGGAGCTCCAGGCCGGGCTCGCCGCGAACGCCACCGACCTCGGCACGGCGTCGATGAACCTCGACCGGCCCTCCTCGCCCGCGTCGTTCGCCCCGGTCGCCGCCCCGACCACCGGCTCGGACATCGTGAACGCCCAGATCGTCGAGTCGCAGAAGCTCCCGGCGCCGGAGCAGGAGGTGCAGGACCCGTCGCTCGACGAGGGCACCCGCACCGTCGTCGACCCGGGCCGCGAGGGCGCCCGCAGCATCATCTGGCGGGTCACCTACGACCAGGGCCGCGAGATCGCCCGCGAGCGCGTCGGCGCCGGTCAGGACACTCCGGCCATGCCGCGCGTCGTCAAGGTCGGCACCAAGAAGAAGGTCGAGGAGACCGTCGAGAAGGCCGCCGCGAAGGCGAAGTCCTCGGCGCCCGCGGTCTCGAACGGCGCGACCTGGGACAAGTTGGCCAAGTGCGAGTCCGGCGGCAACTGGGCGATCAACACCGGCAACGGCTACCAGGGCGGGCTGCAGTTCAACAAGCAGACCTGGCAGGCCTACGGCGGCGGGCAGTACGCCCCGACCGCGGACCAGGCCTCCCGCGAGGAGCAGATCGCGGTCGCGGAGAAGGTCAAGGACGACCGCGGCGGCTACAGCGCCTGGCCGTCCTGCTCCTCCAAGCTCGGCCTGAGCTGATCCCGCACGCACCCCGCCCGGGGTGCCCGGCGAGAATGGTGCCGTGAGCGACCACGGGACCGACGGCGGCCGGAGCCGGAGCATCGACGCCGACGGCGGCCGGAGCCGGACCACCGCCACCGCCCGCCTGCTGGGCCCGGCCGACGTCCGGGCGCTGGCCGAGCGGCTCGGTCTGCGCCCCACCAAGAAGCTCGGCCAGAACTTCGTCCACGACGCCAACACCGTACGCCGGATCGTGAAGGCCGCCGGTGTCGACGGCGACGACGTCGTCCTCGAGGTCGGCCCCGGTCTCGGCTCGCTCACCCTGGCGCTGCTGCCGGTCGCGGCCCGGGTGCACGTCGTCGAGATCGACCCGGTGCTGGCCGGGCTGCTCCCCGCCACCGTCGCCGAGCGCGCCCCCGAGCTGGCCGGTCGTCTCACCGTGACCGGGGCCGACGCCATGCGGGTCGGCGCGGACCGGCTCGCGGCCGACGCCGGGCCCGGTGCGGCGCCGCCCACCGCGATCGTCGCGAACCTGCCCTACAACGTCGCGGTGCCGGTGATCCTGCATCTGCTCGCCGAGCTGCGGTCGCTGCGGACCGGGCTGGTCATGGTGCAGGCGGAGGTCGCCGACCGGCTCGCCGCCGGACCCGGCTCGCGCGAGTACGGCGCCCCCAGCGCCAAGCTCGCCTGGTACGCGGCCGCCCGTCGGGCCGGGCCGGTGCCGCGCGCGGTGTTCTGGCCGGTCCCCGGCGTCGACTCCGGGCTGCTGGCCTTCACCCGGCACGACCCGCCCGCCGACGCCGACCGGGCGGCGACCTTCGCGGTCGTCGACGCGGCCTTCGCGCAGCGCCGCAAGGTGCTGCGGGGAGCACTGTCGGGCTGGGCCGGCTCGGCCGCGGCGGCCGAACAGGCCCTGCGCGCCGCGGGGGTCGACCCCACCGCCCGCGCCGAGACCCTGGCGGTGTCCGACTTCGCCCGGATCGCCCGGAACCGCCCGGCTGGGCACCCTCCCACCCGACCGGACCGTGCCGGGGGCGGCGCATGATGGCGTGGTGACGCGGTCGAGGGAACAGGTGGTCAGCGCCGACGGGACGAACCCGTGGCCCGCGCTGTGGGCGCTGGTGATCGGGTTCTTCATGATCCTGGTCGACGCCACCATCGTCACCGTCGCGACGCCCGCGCTCCTGACCTCGCTGGACGCCGACGTCAACTCCGTCGTCTGGGTGACCAGCGCCTACCTGCTCGCCTACGTCGTCCCGCTGCTGGTCACCGGGCGGCTGGGGGACCGGTTCGGGCCCAAGCGGGTCTACCTGTGCGGGCTCGCGGTGTTCACCCTGGCCTCGCTGTGGTGCGGGCTCACGACGACCGTCGGCGCCCTGATCGTCGCGCGGGTCGCCCAGGGCCTCGGCGCCGCGATGATGACGCCGCAGACCATGGCCGTCATCACCCGGACCTTCCCGGCGGCCCAGCGCGGGCGCGCGATGAGCCTGTGGGGCGCCGTCGCCGGCGTCGCGACACTCACCGGGCCGATCGTCGGCGGGCTCCTCGTCGGCGGCCTCGGCTGGGAGTGGATCTTCTTCGTGAACGTCCCGGTCGGGGTGATCGCCTTCGTCGCCGCCTGGCGGCTGGTGCCCTCGCTCGAGACCTCGCGCCGCCGGTTCGACGTCGTCGGCGTGGTGCTGTCCGCAGCGGGCATGTTCCTGCTGGTCTTCGGCATCCAGGAGGGCCAGAAGTTCGGCTGGAGTGCCGGGATCTGGGCGCTGATCGGCAGCGGCGTCGTCGTGCTGGTCGCGTTCGTGTGGTGGCAGCGGGTCACCACCAGCGAGCCGCTGGTCACGCTGCGCCTGTTCCGGGACCGCAACTTCTCGCTGGCCAACATCGCGATCTGCACCGTCGGCTTCGCGATCACCGCGCAGGGCTTCCCGCTGATGATCTACGCGCAGAGCGTGCGCGGCTTCACCCCGACCCAGGCCGCGCTGCTGCTCGCGCCACTGGCGATCTTCTCCGGCGCGCTCGCGCCGTACACCGGGCGGCTGACCGACCGCGTCCACCCGCGGCTGATCGGCGGCTTCGGGATGTCGACGTTCGTCATCGCGCTGGCCTGGCTGGCGTGGGTGATGGGCCCGGACACCCCGGTCTGGCAGCTGCTGCTGCCCCTCACCCTGCTCGGCATCTCCAACTCCTGCGTCTGGGCGCCGATCTCCACCAGCGCCACCCGCAACCTGCCGATGGACCAGGCCGGATCCGGTTCGGGTGTCTACAACACGACCCGTCAGGTCGGCGCGGTGCTCGGCAGCGCGGGCATCGCGGTGCTCATGGAGTCGCGGATCGCCGCGCTCGTCCCGGGCGCGTCGGCGACCGGCGGCTCCCCGGAGGCCGCCGCGACCGGCGGCCCGCTGCCCGAGGTGCTCCGCGAGCCCTTCGCGACGGCGATGGCCCAGTCGATGCTGCTGCCCGCGGCCGTACTGGTGATCGGGTTCGTGGCCGTCGCCTGCTTCGCGACGCCGCGCCACCTGGTCGAGCGCCGCGCCGCCACGGAGCGCACCGGCTCCGCGGAGTCACTCACCCGGTAGCTCCTCCTCCGGGAGCGGGCGTCTCCTCCGGGAGCGGGCGTCGGCGGTGGGCCGGGTGATCGGTCGGGCGGCGGTCCTCGGCGCTCCGCCGTGCCGCCCAGACCGTCTGGTCGTGAGGTCTGCACCCGTGAGGTCTGCACCCGTGAGGTCTGCACCGAGTGGGATCCGCGCCGGGCGATCCGCCTCGGGCGGTCCGCGCCGGGCGGTCGCGGATGCCTGTTGTGCGAATTCGCTCACCCGGTAAGCGAGTTCGCCGGAGAGACGGTGTCGGTGGGGACGATCCCGGTGCCGACGGTGGTAGATCGGGCGGTGTCGGGTGGGGGGCGGTCTCGGGCGGGGCGGGCGGTGGCCGTCCCACCGGCAGCGCTGTCCTACCCATCGGCCCGCGTGGGTGCCGGTTCTCCGAACTCGCTTACCGGGTAAGCGGATTCGTTGGGGGACGGGTGCCCGTGACCGGGGCTGATCGGCCTGCCGCGTCACCCGGTGCCGCGCCGCCGGGGTCGGATCGGCCGGGGTCGGATCGGCCGGGGTCGGATCGGCTGGGTCGGATCGGCCGAGGTCGGGCCGCCGGGGTCCGGCCGGCCGGCCTGACCGGGCAGTGCGGCCTGACCGGGCAGTGCGGCCTGACCGGGCAGTGCGGCCTGACCGGGCAGTGCGGCCGGATCAGGCAGCGCGGCGGACCGGCAGCCCGGCCGGCCCGGTGAGCCCGGCCACCCCGGATGCCGGGCGGCGGCGGCCCGTCCCGTGCTGCCCGTAGGGTTGAGCGGTGCTGTCCGCCGTGCCGCGACCGGTCACCGTCCGGGTTCCCGCGAAGATCAACCTGCACCTCGCCGTGGGCGGGGTGCGGCCGGACGGCTTCCACGACCTCGTCACGGTGTTCCACGCCGTCAGCCTGTTCGACGAGATCTCCGTCGAGCAGGCCCAGGAGCCCGCGCTGGAGGTGCACGGCGACGGCGTCGCCGAGGTGCCGCTGGACGCCACCAACCTGGCCTGGCGGGCGGTCGAGCTGCTCGCGGAGAAGGCCGGGCGTGCCCCGGACGTGCGGGTGACCCTGCGCAAGGGCATCCCGGTCGCGGGCGGCATGGCGGGCGGCTCCGCGGACGCGGCGGGCACGCTCGTCGCGCTGTCCTCGCTGTGGCGGCTGGAGCTGGGCCGCGACGAGCTGTCCGAGCTGGCCGCCGAGCTCGGATCGGACGTCACGTTCGGCCTGCACGGCGGTACCGCGCTCGGCACCGGCCGCGGCGAGAAGATCATCCCCGTGCTCGCCCGGCACCGGCTGCACTGGGTGATCGCGCTGGCCCGCGGCGGGCTGTCCACGCCGGCGGTGTTCTCCGAGCTGGACCGGCTGCGCGGCGACGGCCCGATCGCCGAGCGGCCGGTCGAGCCCGTCCTGGAGGCACTGTCCTCGGGGGACCCGCGCCGGCTCGCGCTCAACCTGGGCAACGACCTGCAGGTGGCCGCCGTCTCGATGGCCCCGGACCTGCGCCGCACCCTGCGCGCCGGGGTCAACTCCGGCGCGCTCGCCGGGCTGGTGTCCGGGTCCGGGCCGACCTGCGCGTTCCTGTGCGCCGACGCCGACTCCGCCGTCGAGGTCGCGACCGAGCTCGCCGGGATGGGGGTGTGCCGGACGGTGCGGGTCGCCCACGGCCCGGCCGGCGGCGCCCGCATCGTCGACACCTCCGAGACCGGCGGCGACCACCCCCCCGACCGCGGCGGTCCCTCGAGCTCCGGCTCGTGGCCCCCGGTCCGTGCCTGACCTTCCCGACGGTGGAGACGTAGTTGCCCGAGAACCTGCTCAACCTGGAGAACGTCACCGCGCACGTGCCCGGTGACGCCAGCCGCGTCCTGCTCGACGGTGTCTCGCTCGGCGTCGAGCGCGGCGACCGGATCGGCGTCGTCGGCCTCAACGGCGGCGGGAAGTCGACCCTGCTCGACGTGATCACCGGCGACCGGCCCGTCGAGGGCGGCCGGGTCAGCCGCCTCGGGGGCCTGCGGATGGCGCACCTGGTGCAGCACGACCGCTTCCCGGCCGGGTCGACGGTGCGCGACATCGTCCTCGCCGAGTACGGCGCCGACCACGAGTGGGCCGCCGACGCCCGGGTCCGCGACGTCCTCGACGGGCTCGCCATCTCCGACATCGAGCGCCCCACCGACGGCCTGTCCGGCGGCGAGAAGCGCCGGGTCGCGCTCGCCGCGGCGCTGATCGGGGAGCTCGACCTCGTCGTCCTCGACGAGCCCACCAACCACCTCGACGTCGAGGGCATCGGCTGGCTCGCGACGCACCTGACGTCGCGGCGGATCGCACTCGTCGTCGTCACCCACGACCGCTGGTTCCTCGACACCGTCTGCACCCGGACCTGGGAGGTCGCGAACGGGCGCGTCGAGTCCTACACCGGCGGCTACGCCGACTGGGTCTACGCCCGCGCCGAGCGCGGCAGGCAGGCCGACGCCGCCGAGCAGCGCCGCCGCAACCTGGCCCGCAAGGAGCTGGCCTGGCTGCGCCGCGGCCCGCCCGCCCGGACCTCGAAGCCCCGCTACCGGATCGAGGCCGCGGAGGCCCTGATCGCCGACGTGCCCGCGCCGCGCGACACCGTCGAGCTGATGGCGTTCGCGACCAACCGGCTCGGGCGCACCGTGCTGGAGCTGGAGGACGCGACCGTCTCCGTCGCCGGGCGCACCCTGCTCGACGACGTGACCTGGCGGCTCGGCCCGGGCGACCGGGTCGGCATCGTCGGGGTCAACGGCTCCGGCAAGACGACGCTGCTGCGTGCCCTGTCCGGGGAACGTGCGCTCGACTCGGGCCGGCGCGTCCAGGGCAGCACCGTGAAGATGGCGCAGCTGTCGCAGGAGCTCGTCGACCTGCCCGCCGAGATGCGCGTGCTGGAGGCCACCGAGGCCGTCGCCAAGTACGTGCGGTTCGGCAAGCAGGAGATGACCGCGTCGCAGGTGCTCGAGCGGCTCGGGTTCCCCGCGGCCCGCCAGTGGACCCCGGTCGGGCGCCTGTCCGGTGGCGAGCGCCGGCGGCTGCAGCTGACCCGGCTGCTGATGGACGAGCCGAACGTCCTGCTGCTCGACGAGCCCACCAACGACCTGGACGTCGACACCCTCGCCGGGCTGGAGGACCTCCTCGACGGCTGGCCGGGCACCCTGGTGGTCGTCAGCCACGACCGGTACCTCACCGAGCGGGTGTGCGACCAGGTCGTCGCCCTGTTCGGCGACGGCCACCTCACCCACCTGCCCGGCGGGATCGGCGAGTACCTGACCCGCCGTGCCGCCACCGGCCACGGCCCCGCCGGGGCCGCACCGACCGCGCCGGTACCGGCCGGTGCGCCCGTCGCACAGGCGGCCGGGCCGAAGGCGAGCGCCGCGGAGCAGCGGGCCGCCCGCAAGGACGCCCAGCGCCTGGAACGACGGATGGGGCAGCTCACCGCGCAGGAGGAGAAGCTCCACGCCCGGCTCGCCGAGGCCGCCACCGAGCCCGGAAAGCTGATGGAGCTGGACCGGGAGCTGAAGGCCGTCGTCGCCGAGCGCGAGAGCGTCGAGCTGGAGTGGCTCGAGGCCGCCGAGCGCGCCGAGGGATGAGGGGTCTCTCCTACCCAGGTAGGAGAGACCCCGGGTAAGAGATCAGTAGTTCGACCGATCCGCGGCCCCCGGGTGCGCGGATACCGTCGTACTCGCGTCACGGCGGGCTGGGGAGCCTCGCCGGGGCGCGGGGGGAGAGACGGGCCGGTTCCGTCGCCACAGTCGGGGGGTGGCGACGGAACCGGGCTCGTGGCGGTGAGTCCGCCGCCCGCGGCTGTCACCGCGATGCCGGCGCGCACGGCCTCCTGGGAGAGCCGGGTCCTGCCGCGCCGCCCGGCCCGACCACGGTGACCAGCCGCGCGGTGCCGCCCGGCGTCGAGGGCCAGGCGGGCGAGCAGCCCCCGGACCCGCGGGCCCGCGGGCAGCAGCTCGCACCCGTCGCCGTCTCCGTCGGTGACGGAGACGAGGCCGAGCATCCGGATCGACATCATGGTCATTGTGCCCCGGAACGATGTCGGGGTGTCGTGGCACGGTGGGACCGTGGAACTGGATGACGAGTTCGTCGTGGACGGTCACCGGGTGCGCTGGACCGCACGGGGCTCGGGACCGCCGGTGGTGTTCTGCCACGGCACCCCCTGGTCGTCGTGGCTGTGGGCGCCGATCGCCGCGGCGGTGGCCGGGTCGCACCGGGTCCTGCTGTGGGACATGCCGGGCTACGGGGCGTCCGGGCACAGCGCGGACGTCTCGCTCGGCGTACAGGGCCGGGTGCTGGCCGGGCTGCTCGAGCGGTGGGACCTGCCCGAGCCACCGCACGTCGTCGCCCACGACTACGGCGGCGCCGTCGCCCTGCGTGCGCACCTTCTGCACGGCGCGGCCTACCGGTCGCTGACGCTGGTCGACGTCGTCGCGCTCGCCCCGTGGGGTTCGCCGTTCTTCCGGCTGGTGCGGGAGAACGCCGAGGTGTTCGCGGCGCTGCCGGGGCCGCTGCACGAGGCACTCGTCCGGGCCTACGTGCGGGGTGCCGCGCACCGGCCCCTGCGGCCCGCCGACGAGGACGCGCTGGTCGGGCCGTGGTTGGGCGAGCAGGGTGCGGCCGCGTTCTACCGCCAGATCGCGCAGGCCGACCAGCGCTTCACCGACGAGGTCGAGCCGCGCTACGGCGAGCTGGACCTGCCGGTGCGGGTGGTGTGGGGCACCGAGGACACCTGGATACCGGTCGACCGCGCGCACCGGTTGACCGCAGCGGTACCGGGGGCCGAGCTGCACCTGGTGCCCGGGGCAGGGCACCTGATCCAGCTCGACGCCCCGGAGGCGCTCACCGCGCTGGTGCTGGGGGCACTCAGCCGGACGCCGTGACCACCTTCGCCAGCTCGTCGAGCTTCGCGAGGGTCTCGGACTCGGGCAGTGTCGGGAGCAGGAAGGTGACCCGCTCGACGCCCGCCTCGGCGTACCCCGCGACGACATCCGGGTCCGGCTCCCCGCCGAACACCGTGGTCGGCACGTCCGGCTTGCCCCGCTCGGCGAGGACGTCACGGACGCGGCGGATCTCGTCGAAGGAGGTGTGCCCGCGCGGGAGCCAGCCGTCGCCGACCTCGGCGAGCCGGTTCAGCGCGGCCTCGCTCTCCCCGCCCAGGTAGATCGGCGGGGTGCGCACCGGCTTGGGCCAGGAGAAGGACCGCTCGACGTCGAGGTGGTCGCCGTGGAACTCGGCCTCGTCCTCGGTCCACAGCGCCCGCAGCGCGTGCAGCTGCTCGGTCATCAGTGGTCCGCGGGTCCTCGGATCGACGCCGTGGTTGCGCATCTCCTCGCGGTTCCACCCCGCGCCGACGCCGAACAGCAGCCGTCCGCCGGACACCAGGTCGAGGCTGGCGGTCTGCTTGGCGGTGTGGATGATGTCGCGCTGTGGCAGGAGCGCGATCCCGGTGCCCAGGAGCAGGCCGGTGGTCGTCCCCGCCATCGCGGTGAGCGCGACGAACGGGTCGAGGGTGCGGTAGTACACCCGCGGCAGGTCGCCCCCGCCGGGGTAGGGCGACTCCCTGCTGGTGGGGATGTGCGAGTGCTCGGCGAGGAACACCGAGTCGAAACCGCGTTCCTCCAGCGCCCGGCCCAGCGGCCCGGGACGGATGCCCTCGTCGGTCACGAACGTTGCGATACCGAACTTCATGACCCCCGGGTACCCGGCTGGCCGGACGGTCACGCCCCCCCGGCCAGCCGGTCCAGCAGCAGGGCCTCCGCCAGCACCCCGCGCCCGAACATGCCCAGGTGCAGGCTCTCGTCGATGCCGTGCCAGCGGCTGGCCGGGTCCCCGACCCCGGTGACCAGCACCGCCGCGCCCGGGAAGGTCCGCGCGAACTCCGCGATGAACGGGATGGAACCGCCGATGCCGGTCTCGACGGCGTCGTTGCCGTAGGCGGCGGAGAACGCGGCGCGGGCGTGGTCGTAGACCTCGCCGGTCGAGGACAGGCTGAACGGCTCGGCGACGCCGTGGCCGCGCGTCACCGACACGTGCGCGCCCCACGGGACGTTGCCCTCCAGGTGCTCGGTCAGCGCGCGCTGGGCCTCACGGGCGTCCTGCCCGGGGGCCAGCCGCATGCTGACCATCGCGCGGGCGCGGGGGAGCAGCACGTTCGAGGCCTCGGCGACCTTCGGCGCGTCGATCCCCAGCACCGCGACGGCGGGGGCGTGGTTGACCCGGTCCGGGATCGAGCCGGTGCCGAGCAGCTCGACGCCGTCGAGCAGGCCCGCGTCGGAGCGGTAGGTCGCCTCGTCCGGGTCGGGCGCGTCGGAGCTGCCGCGCACCAGGCCGGGGACGGCGACCTCGCCCTTGTCGTCGTGCAGGGTGGCCAGGGTGCGGCACAGCGCGGTCAGCGCGTCCCCGACCGGGCCGCCGTAGACCCCGGAGTGCACCGGACGCTCCAGCATCGACACCTCGACGACGACGTCGACCAGGCCGCGCAGGCTGGTGGTCAGCGCCGGCACGTCGACGGCAGGGTTGGCGGCGTCGGCGATCACGATGACGTCGGCGGAGAGCTTGTCGCGGTGCTCGGCCAGGAGCGCGGTCAGCGTGGGGGAACCGGACTCCTCCTCGCCCTCGATGAACAGCACGACCCCGACCGGCGGCCGTCCCTCGTAGGCGCGGAGCACGGCGAGATGGGTCATGACGCCGGCCTTGTCGTCGGCGGCGCCACGGCCGTAGAGCCGCCCGTCGCGCTCGGTCGGGGTGAACGGCGGGCTGGTCCACTCGTCGTCGCCGCCGGTGGGCTGGACGTCGTGGTGGGCGTAGAGCATGACCGTCGGCATGCCCTCGGGTGCGGGCCAGTGCGCGACGACGGCCGGGGCCCCGCCGTCGGCGGAGATGATCTCGACCGAGGCGGCGCCCGCGTCGCGGGCCAGCGTCGCGACGGCGTCCGCGGAGCGGCGGGTGTCCTCGGCGTGTGCCGGGTCGGCCCAGATGCTCGGGATGCGGACCAGCGCCTCGAGGTCCGTGCGCGCGCCCGGGAGGACGGCGTCGACGGCGGCGGAGAGGTCGGCGGGAGCGGGGGCGGTGTGCGGCTCGGCCATGCGCCCGGATGCTACGCCGCGGCGCGTCGCGTACGGCCGGTCGTCGATCGTGCCGCCCCGCACGGGCGGTTCGTCGCTACATTCGGGCCCATGTCCCGATTCCTGGCGACGTTGCTGGAGTCCGCGACCGTTCCCGGCGGGCTCGCCCGTGGGATGACGACGGGGGAGCCGCACGATCCCGTTCGGCGTTCCTGGGCGGAGGTGCACGAGACGGCCCGCGGGATCGCGGACGCCCTGCGACGCCCCGGCGAGGACGGCGGCCCGGCCCTGCCCTTCGGCGGTGCCGTCGGGGTGCTGGCCGGCGAGCCCGCGGCGATCGCCCCCGCCGCGCAGGCGGTGTGGCTGTGCGGCGGCAGCGTGACGATGCTGCACCAGCCGACCCCGCGCACCGACCTCGCCGAGTGGGTCGCCGACACCGTGACCACCCTGGGCATGGTCGACGCCGCGATGGTGCTGCTCGGCCCGCCCTTCGACGCGCTCGCGCCGGTGCTGACCGAGCGGGGCGTCCCGTTCCGGATGCTCGACTCGCTGACCGGCGACCCCGCCGCGTTCGTCGCGGACGCCGCCGTCGCCGACGAGGGCGACACCGCGCTGCTGCAGCTCACGAGCGGTTCGACCGCCGCCCCGAAGGCGGTCCGGATCACCCACGCGAACCTGCACGCCAACATCGGGGCGATGGTGACCGCGTCCGCTCTGGACCTCGCGACCGACCGGATGGTGTCGTGGCTGCCGCTGTTCCACGACATGGGGATGGTCGGGTTCCTGACCGTCCCGATGACGGTCGGGCTGGACCTGGTCACCGTCACCCCCGCGGACTTCCTGGGCCGCCCGCGGCTGTGGGCCGAGCTGATCTCGTCCTACGGCGGCACCGTCACCGCGGCCCCGAACTTCGCCTACGCCGTGCTGGCCCGCCAGCTCGCCCGGGTCGACGACGGCGCGCTCGACCTCTCCTCGCTGCGGCTGGCGCTCAACGGCGCCGAGCCGGTGGACCCGGCGGCCGTCGCGGCGTTCACCGAGGCCGGTGCCCGCTTCGGGCTGCGACCGGAGTCGGTCCTGTGTGCCTACGGGATGGCGGAGACCGCGCTCGGGGTGTCCTTCGCGCCCGTCCACACCGGGCTGACGGTGGACCGGGTCGACGCCGAGTCCCTGGAGACGCACCGGCGCGCCGAGCCCGCGGGCACCGGTCCGGTGCGGGAGTTCCCCGAGCTCGGACCGCCGCTGCCCGGGATCGAGGTGAAGGTCGTCGGCAGCGGCGGTCGCGTACTGGGCCCCCGGGAGGTCGGGGTGCTGCACCTGCGCGGCGACGCCGTGACGCCCGGCTACCTCACCGTCGACGGCCCGGTGTCCACCCAGGACCGCGACGGCTGGTTCGACACCGGCGACGAGGGCTACCTGACCCCCGACGGCGCCGTCGTGGTGTGCGGCCGCACCAAGGACGTGATCATCATGGGCGGGCGCAACATCTACCCGACCGACATCGAGCGGGCCGCCGGTGCGGCCGAGGGCGTGCGCGCGGGCAACGTCGTCGCGGTCCGGATCCCGGCAGGTGACGGGCGGCGCCGGGAGTCGTTCGCCGTCGCCGTCGAGGCGAAGGGGGCCGACGGCCCCGAGGCGGTGCGTGCCCTCCGCGACGACGTGATCCGCCGCGTCGTCTCCGCGGTGGGGGTGCGGCCGGCCGAGGTCGCGGTGCTGGCCCCGGGGAGCCTGCCGAAGACGCCGTCGGGGAAGCTGCGCCGCGCCGCGACGGCGGACCTGCTCACCGCCCGTCGCTGACCCGGACGCACGGGAGCCCCGGTCCCTGCGGAGGGACCGGGGCTCCCGTGGAGGACGGGGCTCAGCCCGACAGCGGGTGGAACCGGTTCTGCGCCGGCTCCAGGCCCTCGGACAACAGGGCCTCGGCGGCGTCCGCGGCGAGGTCCAGACCGAGGTCCAGCTCCTTGTTCTCCACGCCGGAGAACCGCTTGAGCACGTAGTCCGCCGGATCCTGGCGACCCGGCGGCCGGCCGATGCCGAACCGCACGCGCAGGTAGTCCTTCGTGCCGAGCGCCTTGCTGATCGAGCGCAGGCCGTTGTGCCCGCCCTCGCCACCACCGCGCTTGAGGCGGACCACGCCGAAGTCGAGGTCCAGCTCGTCGTGGACGACGATCACCTCGGTCGGCGGGATCGAGAAGTACTGCACGAGCCCGGCGACCGGGCCGCCCGAGAGGTTCATGTACGTCCGGGGGACGGCCAGGGTCACCGGGCGACCGGCGAGCCGGCCCTGCGCGATGTCGGAGTTCGACCGCTTGTGCGCGGAGAACCGGCCGGCGCCGGCCCGCGTCGCCAGCAGTGCGGCGACGCGGGTACCGACGTTGTGCCGGGTGCCCTCGTAGTCCGGCCCCGGGTTCCCGAGTCCGACGACGAGGGCCGGCCCCGGCACGGGGCTCACTTGTCGGAGGACTCGGAGTCGCCCTCGGAGTCCGCGGAACCCTCGGCGGAGTCGCCCTCGGCCTCGGCGTCGGTGGCCTGCTCCTCGTCGGACGGCTCCTCGACCACACCGGCGCCCTCGGCGTCGACCTCGGCCTCGAGGTCCTCCTCGGTCGGGGCCGGGACGACCTGCACGACGAGGTACTCCTCGTCGGTGCGCAGCTCGACGCCACCGGGGAGCTTCAGGTCCTTGGCGAAGTACTGGGTGCCGATCTCGGCGTCCTCCACGGAGATCTCGATGTTCTCCGGGATGTTCAGCACGTCGGCCTCGACCAGGACGGTGTTGAGGTCCTGGGTGACCAGCGAGCCGGGGACGGCCTCGCCGGTGACGACGACGTCGAGCTCGACCTCGACCTTCTCGCCACGCTTGATGACGAGCAGGTCGACGTGCTCGATGTAGGGGCGCAGCGGGTGCACGACCACGGTCTTGGTCAGCGCGAGCTGCGGGCTGCTGCCGTCGACGTCGAGCTCCAGCACGGCGTTGCGGCCCTGCTCGCGGACGACCGCGGCGAACTGCAGCGACGGCAGCGACAGGTGGACGGGGTCGGTCCCGTGGCCGTAGAGGACGGCGGGGATCTTGCCGGCGCGACGGGTGCGGCGGGCGGCGCCCTTGCCGAACTCGGTCCGGGTCTCGGCGGGAATGCGGGTCTGGGCCACGGGAACTGCTCCTCGAACTGTCTGCGGTGGAAGGCGCGCGCGGCGAGGAGCCGACCGGGATCGGCCCACGTCGATCACGGCGGGTCAAGAGTGCACCCGCCCTCGCCGCGGAGATGCCGAGAAGAGTACGCCAGGCCCGTGGCCGTCCCGGGGCCAGCCCCCGGGACGGCCACGGACCCCGCTGGTCAGGCCGCCGAGTGCGGGACGCCCTGGCCCGGGTCGATGCGGTGCGGGCCGTTCTTGCCCGGCTTGACGTCGAAGTCGAAGATCCCGGTCGGCAGGTAGACCGTCGAGCACGAGTTCGGGATGTCGACCACACCGGACAGCCTGCCCTCGATCGGCGCCGCCCCGAGGATCATGTAGGCCTGGATCGGGGAGTAGCCGAAGTTCGTCAGGTAGTCGATCGCGTGCAGGCAGGCCCGCTGGTACGACAGGTGCGAGTCGAGGTAGCGCTGCTCGCCGTCGAGGGTGACCGAGGTGCCGGAGAACGCGATCCACTCGCTGTACTGCGGGTCGGTGTTGCCCGGCACGAAGATCGCGTTCTCGGAGACGCCGTAGGTCGCCATGCCGCCCTTGATGACGTCGACGTGCAGGTCGATGAAGCCGCCCATCTCGATCGCGCCGCAGAAGGTGATCTCGCCGTCGCCCTGGGAGAAGTGCAGGTCGCCCATCGACAGGTTCGCGCCGTCGACGAACACCGGATAGAAGACCCGGCTGCCCTTGGTGAGGTTCTTGATGTCCTGGTTGCCGCCGTTCTCCCGGGGCGGTGCGGTGCGCGCGGCCTCCGCGGCGGCCCGGTCGAAGTCGGCGCCGGTCAGCGAGCCGAGGATCGCCGAGTCCGGGTTCGGCGGCAGGGCCAGCGGCGGCACCCGCTCCGGGTCGGTGTCGATCAGCGCCTGCTCGCGGGCGTTCCAGCGGCCGAGCAGCTCGGGCGACGGCGCCGTCCCCATCAGCCCGGGGTGGACGATCCCGGTGAACGACACCCCCGGGACGTGCCGGGAGGTGGCCGTCCCGCCCCGGAAGTCCCAGATGACCTTGTAGGCGTCGGGGAACTGTTCGGTGAGGAAGCCGCCGCCGTTGCGGGTGGCGAACACCCCGGTGTAGCCCCAGCCCTGCCCGGCCAGCGGCCCGGAGTCCTCCTGCGGGATCGGCCCGACGTCGAGGATGTCGACGATCAGCAGGTCACCCGGCTGCGCCCCTTCGACGGCGATCGGCCCGGACAGCACGTGCACCCCGGCGAGCGGTGCGTTCAGGATGTCGTCGGCGGAGTCGTCGTTGTGGATGGCGCCGTCGAACCACTCGCGGCAGTCGACCCGGAACGTGTCCCCGGGCTTGACGTGCACCTGCGCCGGGATGTCGGGGTGCCACCGGTTGTGGCCGGTCAGCTGCTGGTCGGTGAAGGTCTTGGTGCTGTCGAGGGGGAAGACGTTCCTGGGCATCGGACACTCCCGGGGTCGGTGCGGACGCGGGCGGGGCGGACGGGGTGCAGCGGTCGGCGCGGGGCGGTGCGACGCGGTCAGGGCCGCGGCAGACCGCGGGTGGCGGGGTGCAGCGGCGGCCCGCCGGGGCGCAGCGGGCGCGGCGGTGGGGCGGAGACGACCTGCGGTTCGTGGGCGGTGGCCGTGGTGCGGTCGATCAGGGCCATCCGGCCGCGGTCGGCGAGGCCGAGCATCGGTGCGGTGATGACGCGCGGGGACTGCTCCCCGCAGGTGGGGCAGCGCGCCGTCGCGGGGGCGCTGCCGATCGGGTGCCGTTCCTCGACGGGGCCGTCGGCCCCGCACCGGTAGACGTAGAGCGCCACGGTCGTACCTCCCGGCACGCCGGGCGACCCGACATGCATCCGAGGAAATATTTTCCTGGGAAAGTACGACCGACGGGCCGGGGTGTCAACGCACCCGTCAGAGTTGCTGGACGACGTCCCAGGCCACCCCGTCGGCGACGGCGAGGAACACCTGCTGGCGCAGGTGCCGCCCGTGCACCTCGACGGTCCCGCGCGGGCTCTCGTAGGCCAGCCCCTCGGCCACCGCGGTCATCGCCGGGACCTCCGGCGACCCGGCCCGGCGCATGAGCTCGGTCAGCAGCCGGACGCCCTCGTAGCAGGACTCGCCGAGGCTGTTGAGCACCGGCGCGTCCGGGCCGAAGCGGTGGGCGTGCGCGGCCGCGAAGTCCAGCCCCGACGCCGTCGCCAGGTCCTCGAAGTAGCCGGCCGAGGTGAGCAGGCCGCGGGTGTTCTCCGGCCCCGAGGCGAGCAGCACGTTCTCCTCGATCAGCGAGCTGAACCGCAGGATCTCCCGGTCCAGCCCGAGGGCGCAGAACGCCCGGTTGAACTCGACGGCGTCGTTGCCGATCAGCAGCATCAGGACGGCGTCGCAGCCGCTCGCCTCGACCCGGCGCAGCGCGCGCGAGAAGTCCTCGGTGCCCAGCGGGACGTACATCTCGTCGCAGACCGTCCCGCCGATCCGGCGCAGGTGCTCGGCCGCGACCTGCGCGGACCGGCGCGGCCACACGTAGTCGTCGCCGACGATCGTCCAGCGGCGCACCCCGGCGGCCTCGGCGAACCAGCTCAGCGACGGGCCCAGCTGCAGGTCCGGGGTCTCCCCGGTCAGGAACAGCCCCGGTCGCTGCTCGCCGCCCTCGTACAGGGCGGTGTAGGCGTAGGGCACCCGCCCGCGGATCCGGGGCGCGACGGCCTCGCGGACCGCCGAGATGTGCCAGCCGGTGACCGCGTCCACGGCGCCGGCACTGACCAGCGCGTCGAGCTCCGCGGCGACGACGGCGGGTGGCGCGCCGCCGTCGACCGGCACCAGGTTCAGCTCCCGGCCGAGCACCCCGCCCGCGGCGTTGACCTCCTCGGCGGCCAGCGTCGCGCAGCTCTCGCAGGACGGGCCGAAGATGCCCGCCGGGCCCTGCAGCGGGACGACCAGCGCCACGTTGAGCACCTCGCTCCCGCGCGCCGGCACCGCCGTCGCGCGCCCGGGGTCCGGGAACGGGGTCATGCAGGTGACGCTATCCATCGTGGCGTCGCCCACCCAGCCCCTCGGGCGAAAACGTCCGGTTACGATGCGCTCATGTCGGAGCCCGCAGAGCACGTGCGGCCGTCCGGGGACGAGTCGCTGCGCCTGCTCTGCGCGGTGGGCCGGACGCTGGACCAGGAGCTCGACGACGCCCTGCGCGGCTGCGGGTCCGACGTCGACCAGTGGCGGGTGCTCGGCCTGCTCGCCGCGCGCGGCGGCTGCACGATGAGCGCGGTCGCCGAGCACGCGCTGCTGCTGGCGCCGCGGGCGACCAAGCTCGTGGACCGGATGACCGCGGCGAACCTCGTGCACCGCAGGCCCGACGTGGTCGACCGGCGCCGGGTGCTCGTCGTCGCCACCGGGCGGGGCCGCGCGGCACTCGCGGAGTGGGACGCCGCGGCGGCCGGGGTGCTGGACCGCTACCGGGACCTGCTGGGTTCCGACGCCGCCCTGTTCGACGACGTGCTGCGGCGGCTGCAGGACGCCACCGGGCGGGCCGGGGCGCCGGGCCTGGCGCGGCTCGCCACGACCGAGGGCTGAGGCGGAACGACCGACGGCGCCCCACCCGCGGGTGGGACGCCGTCGGCGGACGTGCGGAGTGCTCAGGCGTTGCCGTCGAACAGGCTCGTGACCGAGCCGTCCTCGAACACCTGGTGGATCGCCTCGGCCAGCAGCGGGGCGATCGGCAGCACGGTCATGCTGTCGAACCGCTTCTCGGCCGGGATCGGCAGCGAGTCGGTGAAGATGACCTCCGACGCGCCGCAGTTCGCGAGGCGCTCGGTGGCCGGGCCGGACAGCACGCCGTGGGTGGCGGCCACGATCACGTCCGAGGCGCCCTCCTTGAGGAGCACCTCGACCGCCTTCGCGACGGTGCCACCGGTGTCGATCATGTCGTCGATGACGACGCAGCAGCGGCCCTCGATCTCACCGACGACCCGGTTCGCGACGGCCTCGTTCGGCTTGCGCGGGTCGCGGGTCTTGTGGATGAACGCCAGCGGGGTCCCGCCGAGGGTCTCGGCCCAGCGCTCGGCCAGGCGCACCCGGCCGGAGTCGGGGGAGACGACCGCGAAGTTGTCGGTCGGCCGGGTGCTCTTGATGTGCTGGGCGAGCACCGGCAGCGCGAACAGGTGGTCGACGGGGCCGTCGAAGAAGCCCTGGATCTGCGACGTGTGCAGGTCCACGGTCAGGATCCGGTCGGCACCGGCGGTCTTGAACATGTCCGCGACGAGGCGGGCCGAGATGGGCTCGCGGCCGCGGTGCTTCTTGTCCTGACGGGCGTAGCCCCAGAACGGCATGACCGCGGTGATCCGCTTGGCCGACCCGCGCTTGAGCGCGTCGACCATGATCAGCTGCTCCATGATCGCGTCGTTGATCGGGGCGGAGTGCGCCTGGATCACGAACGCGTCGCTCCCGCGGACCGACTCCTCGAAGCGGCAGAAGATCTCACCGTTCGCGAAGGAGTAGGCGGACTGCGGGGTGACCGTGACGTCGAGCTCCTTCGCCACGTGCTCGGCGAGCTCCGGGTGCGCCCTCCCCGAGAACAGCATCATGTTCTTCTTGGGAGTGCCTGCGATCGCGCTCACCGTGCGGTGCCTCCTCGGCTGAGGTCTCTCGGGTCCGTCGTACCGGCGGAGGTGGTGTGACCTGCGCCGTCGTTGCTGGTCGTGCCGTTCGTGGACGGGTCGCTGCCCGCCCGCTGTGCCGCCTCGGCGGCGGGGGTGCCGGGCCGCTTGCGCGGCACCCACCCCTCGATGGTGCGCTGTGCTCCACCCGACACCGCGAGCGCCCCCGGCGGGACGTCGTCGCGGAGCACGGTCCCGGCGCCGGTGTAGGCGCCGTCCCCGACCGTGACCGGGGCGATGAACATGGTGTCCGACCCGGTCCTCACGTGGGATCCGACGACGGTCCGCTGCTTGCGGACGCCGTCGTAGTTGACGAACACCGACGAGGCGCCGATGTTGCTCATCTCGCCGATCGTCGCGTCCCCGACGTAGGTCAGGTGCGGGACCTTGGTGCCCGCGCCGATGTCGGAGTTCTTGACCTCGACGAACGTGCCGATCTTGCCGCGCTCGCCGAGTACGGCGCCCGGGCGCAGGTAGGCGAACGGCCCGACCGAGGCGCCGGGCCCGATCCGGGACTCCGACCCGTGGGTGCGGACGACGCTCGCGCCGGCCCCGACGACGGTGTCGGTCAGCGTGGTGTCGGGCCCGATCACCGCGGCCTCGTCGACCTCGCACGCGCCGTGCAGCTGGGTGCCCGGGTGCAGGACGACGTCGCGCGCGAGCCGCACGCCGACGTCGACCCGGGTGGTGGCGGGGTCGACCACGGTGACCCCGGCCAGCATCCACTCCCGCAGCACGCGGCGGTTCAGCTCCGCGCCGAGCTCGGCGAGCTGGACGCGGTCGTTCACACCGCGCACGCGCCACTCGTCGTCGCAGCGGACGGCGTGCACCGTCCGGTCCGCGGCGACGGCGGCGGCGACCAGGTCGGTGAGGTAGAGCTCCTGCTGGGCGTTGTGCGCGGTCAGGCCCGCGATGCCCGCGCGCAGGAACGCGGCGTCGAAGGCGTAGACGCCGGAGTTGACCTCCGCGATGGCACGCTGCTCCAGTGTCGCGTCGGTCTGCTCGACGATCCCGGTGACGGCTCCGTCGGCGGTGCGCACGATCCGGCCGTAGCCGGTGGGGTCGGCGACCTCGCAGGTCAGCAGGGTGACCGCGGCGCCGTGGTCGGCGTGCTCGGTGACCAGCGCGGACAGGGTCGCGGTGTCGAGCAGCGGGACGTCGCCGTAGGTGACCAGGACGGTGCCGGTCAGGTCCGCGGGGAGCGGGGTGAGGCCGCTGCGGACCGCGTCGCCGGTGCCGAGGCGCTGCTCCTGGACGGCGGTGGTGACGGTGCGTCCGAGGGCGGCGGAGATGCCGTCGACGGCCTGCTCCACCCGCTCGCGCTCGTGCCCGACGACGACCACGAGGTGCTCGGGGGCGGTACCGGCCAGTGCGTGCACCGCGTGGCCGAGCATGCTGCGCCCGCCCAGCTCGTGGAGCACCTTCGGCGTCGACGACCGCATCCGCGAACCCGCGCCCGCCGCGAGGACGATGCCGGCTGCGACCGTCGCGGTTCCGGGTGCCGGTCGGTCACCGGTGCCGGCCCGGTCGGGTTCGGGCATGTTCGGTTCCTCCTGCCGGACTCGCCGCCCGTGCCGGGCGGAGGACGCGGGACGCGCCGTGCCGGTACGGCATCGTACGGGGACGGCCCCGGGTGACCCGGCGGGCCCGTCGCGCCCGCGGTGACGCCGCCGTAAACCCAAGATCAACCCTTCGGGTGGTAACCGGTCGGGTACCGGTCTCGTTCCACCGTTCAGACGACGGTGACCGGCCGGTCACCGTCCGCGATGATGAGCGGAGTGCGATGACGCGCGAGGTCGAGGGACGCCGTCGGCGGCCCCGGGTGATGACGGTCCTGGCCACGGTGGCGGCCCTGGTGCTGGCCGGGCTGACCGCCGGGATGATCGGGACCGCGTCCGCGGCGCCGACGGAGTCCGACCGGGGCGGCCCGGGCCGCGCCGAGGGGACGCCCTGCTCGGCGGCCGCGCGCGCCTGCGTCGACCTCGCGAACAGCACGGCGTGGCTGATCCGCGACGGGAGGATCGAGGCCGGGCCGGTCCCGGCGTCGTTCGGGAAGAAGGGCCAGCGCACCCCGGCCGGCGTCTTCCAGGTCCAGTGGAAGAACAAGGACCACCGCAGCGCGGAGTTCAACAACGCACCGATGCCGTTCGCGGTCTTCTTCGCCCCCGGCGGCATCGCCTTCCACGAGGGGAACACCGAGACCGAGTCCGCGGGCTGCGTCCGGCTGTCCCGCGCGAACGCCGAGCGCTGGTTCAACTCGCTGCAGGTCGGCGACCGGGTCGAGGTCACCAACATCCCGCAGTGACCGGAGGCGTTTCGCGGTCCGGGGTGGCGGGAACGGCTGGGGCGGAGAAGACTGCCGAGTGATCGGTTGTGCAAAATCGGTCCCCACGACACGGAGGTAACGATGCCCACGCGCAGCGCCCGCACCGCATGGAACGGCTCTCTGGAGCAGGGATCCGGCCAGGTCGAGCTGTCCAGCTCCAAGGTCGGTACCTACGAGGTCAGCTTCCCCAAGCGCGCCGCGGACGAGGCCGGTGGCACCACCAGCCCGGAGGAGCTCATCGCCGCGGCGCACTCCGCCTGCTACGCGATGCAGCTCTCGGCGAACATCGCCGAGGCGGGTGGGACCCCCGAGTCCCTCGACGTCTCGGCCGACGTGTCCCTCGGCCCGGACAAGGACAACGGCGGCTTCAAGCTGACCGGCATCACGCTGACGGTGCGCGGTGAGGTCACCGGACTCGACGCCGACGGCTTCGCCAAGGCCGCGGAGGCCGCCAAGGCCGGCTGCCCCGTGTCGAAGGCGCTGACCGGCGTCGAGATCACGCTGGACGCCGCGCTGGAGAGCTGAGACCCGGCACGTCGCGACGCCCTCGACCGGATCCCGGTCGGGGGCGTCGTCGTGTCCCGGGGTCAGTCGTCGAGCCCGTCCAGCACCGTCCGCGACGGCACGAAGAACGTGCAGCCCGTCGTCGGGGTCGAGTAGTCGAGGATGCGGTCGTGCAACGGCGGCGGGTCGCCGACGAACATCCGCCGCAGCATCGTCTCGACCACCCACAGGTGCCGGCTGTAGCCGATGAAGTAGGTGCCGTACTCGCCCCGTCCCGGCGCGGCGAACGGCATGTTGTCCCGCAGGATGTCGTGCTCGACGCCGTCGTCGTCGGTGATCGTGCACAGCGTCTTGTGCGACTTCTGGCCCTCCTCGGCGTCCGGCAGCTCCACCCCGTCGAACTTGGTCCGCCCGACGATCTCCTCCTGGGTGGCCACGCTCTGCCCGCGCCAGGCGGTCATGTCGTGCAGGTACCTCTGCACGACGACGTAGCTGCCGCGGGCGTGTGCCGGGTCCTCCTCGCCGACCAGGGTCGCGGCCGGGAGGCCCGCCCCGTCCGGGTTGGCCGTCCCGTCGGCGAAGTCGAGCAGGTCCCGGCCGTGCCGGTAGCGGAAGCCGGCGGTCTCGTCGACGGTGGTGACGGTGTCGCCGAAGGCCTCCAGCAGCATCATCTCGAACCGCACGATCAGGTCCGTGGTGTCCGCCCGCAGGTGGTAGAGCAGATCCCCCTCGGTGGCGACGGCGGTGTGGCTCGCGCCGGTGATCTCGCGGAACGGTGCGAGCTCGCGCGGCGGCGGCCCGCCGACGACCCGTTCCCACACCCAGTTCCCACACCCGGTGCCCGATCCCGACGGTGCAGTGGAACGCCGCCCCGTCGGCGCCGATGCGGACGTTCCTGACGAGGTCGGAGGTCGCGGCGAGTGTCGACCGGACCCTGGCGTCGGAGTCCGGCCCTTCGCCCACCCGCAGGACGAGGAAGGCAGCCGCGGCGGTGAGCGGGGCGGTGACGTCCTGGGGCTCCGGTGGTGGGACTGCGCGTTCGGTCGCCTGGGTCACACCGCCGGAGCGTAGCGACCCCGTGGCTACGGTGGGGCCGTGACGACCCCGCCCTCCCGGCACCGCGGCATCGTCCTGTTCGGCCCCGGCGCGGGCGGCGACCCCGGCCGCTACGCCACGCTGACCGGTGCGCTGCGTGCCGCCGGGTGGGACGTCCTCGCCCCGCCCGCGGAGCGGTTCGCCCCCGCGACCGTGACGCCCGGGCAGCTGCGGGCGCGGGTCGCGCTGTTGCACGACGCGCTCGCCGTGCACCCGGACCGCGACGCCCTGCCCGTCGTCGCGGTGGGGCACTCGATCGGCGGGTGGGCGGCGCTCTGCCTCGCCGGTGCCCGCCCGTGCACCCGCGACGGCGCGGAGCTCGCGGTGCCCGCCGAGCCCCGGGTGTCGCGATCGCGCCGCCGGTGGGCTGGTTCGCCGCGCCCGGCGCGCTCGCGGCCGTGACGGTGCCGGTCGCGGTGCACGTCGGAGCGGCGGACGTGGTGACGCCGCCGTCGTCGACGGAGCTGCTGCGCGCCGCGCCCGGTCCGGTGACGGTCACCGTGCACGAGGGCGTCGGGCACTTCGACGTCGCCATGACCGAGCTGCCGCCGGGGGAGCGCCCGGCGGCCGGGCTCGACCACCGGGCGTTCCTGGACCGGCTGGCCGCCGCCGTCGCCGGGTTCCTCGCAACCCCGTGACCCGGGCCGGGCGGTCCGCCGGCCGCGGGGGTCGACGTCGGAACCGGATGTCGGGGGGAGCGGTGTGCGGCCCGGACGGGGAGAGCCTGCCGGGCCGTTCCCAAGTCAGCAGCCTGCTCCGCCGCCAGGATTCGAACCTGGACCATCGGAACCAAAATCCTGACCGTGGTCGGCGTCGACCCACGTCGCGGCAGGTCAAGGGGTGGGGTTCGTCCGGGACAGTCCGCGGTGGATCGGCTCAGGACTCGGCGACTGATGTCGGTTGGTGATGTCAGGCTGCGCCTGCCTCGCTTGCCAGTGCCATCCCGTCGACCTGCTGCAAGCCGACCGCGCGGGCGGCCGTGGGCGGCCCTCGACACAACCGCCGGCCGACGCCGTCAAGCTCCGCCCACGGTCGTCCGTGTGGTAGCCCGGAGGGAGGTCGGCGGGATGGCAACCACCCATCCCGGAGATCTGCCCGCCCGGCGAGGGCATCGCAGTAGGAGATGTACTGCCGCTGGGGAAATGCCGACCACCCGAAACGGCGCCGATCTGGTCGCTGACCTGTGAATTCAATGGTGGTGACCGGTCGTCGTTGGGTGTCGCGGGCCGGGCTGGTTTGTACCGGATTTGTACCCGCGACCGGCGGGCACCGACGCTGCTCCCCCGAGAGTCTGCCGAAACTGTCGGTGCCAGGTGCTATCCCTGAGCTGAGGTTCCGCACCCCCGACGGAACCACCGAGCCCAGGAGGGCTGCAATGGCCGACAACACCCCGAACCGACGCATCGTGCAGCGGCGCGAAGACGGCAAAACCGAGGTCCGCAAGCCCGGCGCCTCTCGCGCCAGCGCCATCGTCAGCAACCAGGCCGAGGGGATCGACCGTGCGCGCGACATCCTCAGCAACGACGGCGGAGGTGAGCTGCAGGTCCGCGGGCTGAAGGGCACGATCCGCCAGCAGGACACCGTCAAGCCCGGCAACGACCCCAAGTCTTCGAAGGGCTGACTGATCCAGTAGATCGACAAGATCTTCTGGGAGACCAAGCAGGTTGCCTGATCACAGGCCGGGAAACGGCGTTGACCAGCGGGAACCTTCTCCCGTCGGTCAGCGTCGTTTCTCGTTGTTGGGCGGTCTGAGACGGCCCAACAACGGCCCAGACGGCCCGGAGACGGCACAGGAACGATCTTGAAGCCGTCCTCCGGACCTTCTGAGTGCCATCCCGTCGACCTAGGCGCAGCCCGACCGCCGGGTGGCCGGGTGGTAGCCCTCGGGGAGGTCGTCGGGATGGCACGGGCCGCCATCCTGTTGATCTGCCCGCCCGGCGAGGGCGTTTCGTTCGTCGCGCCGTGGAGACCACAAGACTGATCAACTACACCGCTCCACGACGATGCGTGCACGCTCGGCTCACAGCACACCAATTCGCGACAGCGCGACCATCCCGCAGGGACCCATATCGCTACTCTCCGCATCAGCACGAGTGGAGCGCGGGAGTACGGAAGATGGCGAGACCGAAGAAGCACTGGCCGATGGTTTCGGCGTCCCGGGACGAAGCCATGCTTGCTGTACGGCTCTTCAACGACCCAGCAGAAGTGAGGTCCTTCGAGGGCTTCGTCGTGCATATGCACCTCGCTTGGCTGTACCTGCTCCACGCCGAACTGACGCAGGACGGAGTCGACTTCCGCTACCGACGCAAGGACAACCCGCGCCTTCTTGAGCGAGTCGACGGAGAGCCGAAGCGTTGGGAACTCGCAAGGTGCGTCAAGGAGCTATTTCCCGATAACGATCCCGTTCGAGTAAACCTAGAATTCTTTATCGGGTTGCGGAATCGGATCGAGCACAGATATGCGCGACAGCAGCAGGCTCTCAACGTAGCCCTCGGCGGACACGCACAAGCGCTTCTACTAAACTTTGAAGAACATCTGATCGAGAAGTTTGGCGTCGACCAGTCGTTAGCCACGCAGCTTCGTTTTCCTGTGTTCATCGGTTCATTCACCGATGAAGGACTATCCACCCTGCAGCGTCTTCGGCGTTCACTTCCGGCATCTTTGAGAGCGTGTTTGAGAAGATCAAGTCGCGGGTGTGAAGACGTACTTCTGTTGGCGGGCGGCCGGCTTGCCGCGGGCGATGCGGCGGGTGATGGTGTTGATCGCGGCCCAGCGGATCATGGCCTCGGATACGGCGGGGTGGCGTTCGTAGTCGCGGGCCAGACGGCGGTGTGCGGTCAGCCAGGCCAGTGTCCGCTCGACCACCCAGCGGCGCGGGAGGACGGCGAACCCGCGCTGCTCAGGCGGTTTGCGCACGACCTCGACGCTGGTGCGCAGGATCGTGTTCGCCCACTCCAGCAGGCGTCCGGCGAACCCGGCGTCGGCGTAGACGAACCGCACCCTGGTGCGCAGGTACAGGTCGAGCAGGATCGACTTCGCCCCGTCGCGGTCCTGCACCGACGCCGAGCACACCACAGTGGTCAACAGCAGGCCCAGGGTGTCGGTCACGATGAACCGCTTCCGGCCGTTGATCTTCTTCCCTGCGTCGAAGCCGCGCGAGTCCTGCCCGACGGTGTCGGCACCCTTCACCGACTGCGAGTCGATGATCCCCGCGCTCGGTTCCGGGTCCCGCCCCTCGTCGGCACGTAGCTGACGGCGCACGACCGGGAGGATCTTCTCGGTGACCTTCTGCTGTTCCCACCGGTTGAAATACCAGTAGACGGTCTGCCAGGGCGGGAAGTCCGCTGGTAGAGCCCGCCAAGCGCACCCCGCCCGCACGACGTAGAGGATCGCGTCGACCACGTCCCGGCGCGGGTGCTTCTCCGGACGCCCACCCGCCCCGGCCTCGGGCAACAGCGGTTCGATCAACGCCCACTGCTCATCGCTGGTGTCCGAGGGATACCGCCGCTGACGCCGAGCCACCCGTCCACGATGGACCAGAGCGCGGCCCGCGCGGCGCAGACACGCCGACCCTTCTCAAACACGGTCTGAGAACATTCATCTCGGAGTATTATTCAGGGCTCACCCCAGAAACCGAGGTTGATCGTCGGTTTGAGTTTCGTTTGCGTGTCATGAACGAACTTGCCCCTAAGGACCCAGACGCCCTTGCAATTCAATACACCAGGTACGACGATATGACTCCAGATCAGCGGGCGGTTGTCGACCAGCTGGGCCGAAAGGGACTCGTTGTTGTACGAGAGCAGAGCCGCCCTGTAGCGAATCACGAACTATTGGCACCTAAAACAGTTGTCGCCGAGGTCTCGTGTGCGATTCCTTATCGCTTCACGATGGCACAATTTGTCCGAGCGTGGCAGAAACTAAACGTCCGACCTTCGGATCGATCAGCCACACCCCAGCGAACTGACGAACGCTATTGCGTGTACGACTCACGCCACCGCGACTACTCGTACACGTCGGCGTATGTGCGTCTCCTCATTCGCAAGTGTTCGACCGCCGAAGGCTACATGGAGCTACTGGGGTCGGAGCCAGTCCCGAGCGAGAACGCTAGTTCAGCGAGTCCAAAACCGGTACCGTCGCAACGTTCGTCGACCGACGCTCATGCCGCCAGCCAGTTGATAGAGAGCTGCACCCGATCGGGTCTTCGAGGCACCTAGCCTGGAGCAGCAGTCGCAATATTTCCTCACTCCTATGCTTAAACCTTTAAACAACGAAGAGGCACCTTATGACCGCGAAACCAATCTCTTGGAACGAGCTGCGCAGTCGAGCGGTGGCGTTCGCGGCAGAGTGGCGCGACGAGACTCGGGAGCAAGCTGAAGCACAGTCATTCTGGAACGACTGGTTCGCAATCTTTGGAATCAAGCGACACCGGGTGATCACATTCGAGAAGCAGGCTACCCGCACCTCTACAAGCGGTCGCGGCCGAATCGATGCCTTTTGGCCAGGCATGCTTGCCGTCGAGCACAAATCCGCAGGCCGCTCTCTTGCGGACGCCGAAGAGCAGGCGCTCGACTACCTCAACTCACTCGATAACGTCACGTTCCCACAGATGGTCATCACTAGCGATTTTGCGACCTTTCGAGTCTGGGACCTCCGTAGCAATGAACCACCGGTCACCTTCCCAATTGACGATCTCCCAGATCATATCGAGCGATTCGGCTTCATTGCTGGCTACCAAAGCCGTTCAGTCAAGCCCGAGGACAAAGTTTCCATCGAGGCCGCCGAGAAAATGGGCGCCTTGTACGAGAAGATCGCAGACACCGGCTTTCAAGGGCACGAGCTCAAGGTATTCCTTGTTCGACTGATGTTTGTCTTCTTCGCAGACGACACCGGGGTCTGGGAACGCGGGCTATTCACAGATTTTGTGAAGAACCGAACCTCCGATGACGGTACGGACCTTGGCCCCCTCATCCAGCGCCTTTTCAGTGTGTTAGACACGATCGAGAGTAAGCGATCAACCGCCCTCGACTCAACGCTCGCTCAGTTCCCCTACATCAACGGCGGACTTTTCGCTGAGCGCCTTGAGCTCCCCGACTTCAACTCAAGTCTTCGAACTGCTGTCATCGAGTGTTCGGAGTTTGACTGGTCCGCAGTTTCACCAGCAATTTTCGGTTCACTCTTTCAGTCAGTGATGGACTCCGGCGCCCGTAGGGCAATCGGGGCGCATTACACTAGCGAGCAGAACATCCTGAAGGTGATCCAGCCGTTATTCTTGGACTCACTTCGCTCGGAGTTCGATCGATTCAGGTCGAACGCGTCTCGCTTGCGCGCGCTGCAGGACAAGCTTGCTACCTTAAAATTCCTTGATCCTGCGGCTGGCTGTGGAAATTTTCTTGTAATCGCATATCGCGAGCTGCGCGATCTTGAGTATGACATTCTGGCAGCATTAGACGACCTCACCGGCCAAGGGCAGGGCCACCTTGACATCGACCAGATATCAAACCTCTCGAAAGTCGACGTCGACCAGTTCTATGCGATAGAGATCGAAGAGTTCCCTGCACGAATCGCCGAGACGGCCATCTACCTTGTGGACCATCTCGCAAACATGCGGCTATCAAAGCGATTTGGGCAATACTACGCGCGCATTCCGCTAACCTCGAAGACGAACGTTCTTATCGACAACGCCTGTCGTTGCGACTGGAACGATTTTCTCCCTGCTAAAGAATGCTCTTTTGTGCTAGGCAATCCTCCCTTTATCGGTAGGCAATACCGATCGGGTGCCCAGCAGGATGACATGAGGATCGCACACGCCGAGGCACGTGGCCACGGCGTCCTGGATTACGTGACGGCCTGGTACGCCATCGCCGCCAGGTACATGCAGAAGAATAAAGCTATCGTGTCCGCTTTTGTCTCTACAAATTCGATTGTTCAGGGCGAAGGTGCAGCAAACCTCTGGCCGCGCCTGCTTAACGAAGGCATCGAGATCCGGTTCGCGATTCGAACCTTCAGGTGGGCGAACGAGGGGCGCGGAGTCGCAGGTGTCCACGTCGTCATTGTTGGCTTTGGGGTTGGGCCAACGACTGGAAAACGTCGACTCTACGAGGAGGTCGGCGACTCAGCATTTGACTCAACGCTAGTTGTTCGCGAGGTTGAGAATATTAATCCCTACCTCGCAGACGCTCCTGACGTCGTTGTTCTCGGCTCCCGTCGACCTTTGATCGCTGGCGTGCCGGAGTCGCAGTACGGAAGCATGGCGAATGACGGCGGGCACCTCATCATTGACGCAGAGGATATCGACGCGTTTCAATCCGACCCTGTCGCCAGCAAGTACGTTCGTGAATACGTGGGAGGCGAGGAGGTACTTAACGGGAAGACCAGGTGGTGTCTATGGCTTGTTGATGCACCACCTCGCGACATATCGGCGTCTGCGCTACTGCGCGATCGCGTGGAGGCAGTACGGACGTATCGAGAGGGACGAAGCCGTGAAGCGACCCGTCGAGCGGCGGACACGCCATCGCTCTTCGTAGAGCTACGCCCCCAAGATTCCGACTACATCTTTGTTCCATTTGTTTCCTCAGAGCGCCGCAAATATCTGCCGTTGGTCGTAAAATCCGCTGACGACATCTGCGCTGCTCCTCATTGGCGCGTGCCCGACGCCGACATGCTCCTATTCGGCATTATGAGTTCGCGGATGTTTGCGACTTGGGCCGAGAGCGTCGCCGGGCGACTAGAGATGCGTCTCCGTCTTTCCCCGGGAACGGTCTACAACACATTTCCCTGGCCCGGGAAACGCGATGGCGCTGCGGCCGATCGAGTTCGTGAAGCGGCTCATGAGGTCGTCGCCGCTCGAACACAGTTCGAGGATTCTACCCTTGCAGAGCTGTATGATCCTCGACTGACGCCTCCCGCTCTCGTGAAGGCGCATCGCTTACTCGATGATGCTGTCGATCGTCTCTTCTCTCGCAGAAGAATTGCGAGCGACGCGGACCGTCAAGCTTTGCTGTTCGATGAGTATGTCAAGATCGCTGGCAAGTAAGCTGCGCGCTCACGGCATTTTGCCGCTCGCCGGCCGGGGACCGGCCGGAGGCCGCACGCCCCGGCCGGCGGGAGCGGCGCGGCGGCGTAGCCGCCGCCTTGAATACCGAATGGAAGGTCTAGACACGGGGAGTGCTGAGGCTTGTGTCGTGTCCCGGCTGATGCTTGACGTTCCGGTCTCACCTGATGCTTGACGTTCGGAGTGGCGCCGCGGTCAGACGGTGGCGGCGTCGGCGACCGTGACCCATGCGTCAGCTCGGTCGGGGCTGACTCCGCTGGATAGGGCGATGCTGCGGGCCAGGGCTCTGGCGGTGCCGAGGTGGTCGTCGCTGAGCTTGAGCGCGAGCACGGCGACGTCATAGGCGCCCTCGCCGTTCATCCCGCGGGGGTCGATGAACCACAGCCTGGACTTGCCGTGCAGGACATTAGGCGGCGTCAGGTCGGCGTGGCACAGCCCGACCGCCATGTCGGTGGCGAGCTGGTCAAGGACGAGGCTGGCGGACTCGCGGGCTTCGGGGGGCTCGGGGCCGCGGTGTGGTGGCTGGTCATCGGCCGGCGGATCGGTGAGCCGTGTCCGGAGCCACGGGACGATGCTCGGGACTGAGGGTGCGCCGCCCTCATCGGCAAGGATGCGGAGCATTGCCGCTGCGCCCGCGAGATCCCGTGGCTGCGGTTCCTGCTCGGCGAACGATGCGCCGGGTTCGACCGCGTCCATTGCCGTCCACGTGCTCGTGGGCGTGTTCCGCAGGAGATGGACCACAGGCGCTAGGCCAGCACGCGCGAGCTGGTCCAGTACAGCGGCCTGGTGGACGGCGTCAGGGTCGGGGCTCGACCGCAGGATCAATCGTCTGCCGGTACGGGTCGTGGCTTCGACGACGTGGGCCGACCTGGCGGAGAACGTCCGGCCAGTCGGTATAACCGAGAGTGCGGCGCAGACTTCGGCCAGCTCGACGGGTAGCGCCTGAATCCAGGCGGGTGCGCGGTCGGGCCATCGCGCGTGTGCGGCTCGGGCGATGTCGGGGTGCAGCGGTGTCACGGGCGTAGTGCGGTGGAGAGGGTGTGCATGTCGTCGACGACGACCAGGGCGTCCGCGTCGGCCAGACCCTCGGCGCGCTCGGGCTGCCTGGCGTAGCCGATGCACGGCACTCCCGCCGCAGTCCCGGCGAGGGCGTCGGTGATCGAGTCTCCGATGAACACCGCGTCACTCGGTGCCGCTCGGGCGATGTCCAGCGCCGCGTGCAGCAGGTGGGGGTCCGGTTTCATCTGCTCGGGGTGCCCGAAGGGGCGGCCGAGGATCTGGGCGACGTGCTCGGTGAGGTCGTGGCGGGCCAGGTAGGTGCGGATGGCTCGCTCGGAGTTGTTGCTGACGATCAGGACGGTGTGGCGGGTGGCGACGGCGGTGCGGATGAGCTCGTGGGCGCCAGGGGATGGTTCGGCGACGGTCGCGGCGCGGGTCTCGTGCTCGATGACGTGGGCCTCGACGTCGCGACCGGACTCGGGCGAATGCCGGTAGGCGGCTCGGAGCAGGACCAGCGGGTCATCGGTGCGGACCTCGGTGAGGTCGATGCCGCGCACGGTGGCGAACTGGCGGACGGCGGCGGCGACCTCGGGTGCTGGGTGGCCGGCGAACAGGTGCGCGACGGGACCGTCGAAGTCCAGGAGCAGGACCCGGGCGCAGTGGAGCAGGTCGGCGAGCTGGGTGTGGGTTCCGGTCGGGAGGGTCACTGCGGGTACTCCCGAGTGATGGTGGTCCACACGGAGTCGAACCAGGTGCGGGCCTGGGTGACGTACTGGGGGCCGTTGCTGGTGTCGGCGTCGTCGCCGGTGGAGAAGTGGAACAGGGTGGCGTCCTTGCCCATCGGGTCGAAGATCGGCACTGGAGCCTTGTCGATGGTGACGGTGTGCTCCAAGACCGGGTAGAAGCCGAAAAACGCTTCCTCGTCGTTGATCAGGTAGAGCTTGAACAGCGGCGACGCGCTGTGGGCTCGCACTTCGGCGGTCGCTGACTTCACCAGCCCGAGGTCGGCGAGTTCCTGCACTCCGTCGGTGATGCTGTCCACCGCGCGGCGGGTGATGCGATCAGCGCGCTTGCGGACGGCGGGGTCGTCGGCGGCGGTGTCGGCTCGGCAGGGGAGCGCGAGGGGGACGCCGGGGTCGGACAGCATGATCCGCACGGCGATGGACTCCGGGGTCAGTCGTCCGGCGCGGACCTTGTCCAGGACCTCGGACAGGGTGTTGGCCAGGGTCTCGCCGGAGAACCCGGCGAAGTCGATGCGCACGTGTGGGCGCTCGAACGCGGCTTCGATGTGCGGGCGTAGGCCCACCGGTAACTCGGTCTGCGCGCGGACGAACACCCCGCTTCCCTGGCGGCTGATGAGCAGTCGCTCGGCATACAGGGGGCGTAGGGCGGCCTTGACCGTCTCGCGGGCGACGCCGTAGCGCTCGGCCAGGTCGGGCTGGGACGGCAGCTTCTCCCCGGCCTTGAGCTTGCCGAGCTTGATCGCGGCGCGGATCTGGTTGGAGATCTGCTGCGACGGGGTGCGCGGGTCCTCCGGGTCCAGGTGCGCGAGGAACTCGGCTGGCGTGCTCATGACTCCACGGTATCGATCGGCTGGCTAGCCCGGCTAGCCATCTTCCTCATTGGTGCTTGACATGGCTAGCCAAGCCGGTCATTCTGAGATGGCTAGCCAAGCTGGTCAGGTGAACGAAGGAGAGAGCAATGAGGGATCTTCCGGTGGTGCTCGACAGCTACAAGCTCACGGTGGTGGAGCCGCCCGCACCCAAGACCCGGCAGGACGCCAACGGCGCGGAGGTGCCGGTGACCGACCGCGACGGGGTGACGCACTTCGTGGTGTCGCTGTTCGCGAAGCTCCAGGTGCAGGCGGGTCAGCGGGCACCGAAGGGCGAGGAGATCAAGGTGACCCTCACGACCGACCCCGGTGAGGGGTTCGGGGAGGACGCCCGGGTCCAGCTCATCGACCCGAAGATCAACCCCTACTCGATCGAGTCCGCGGACGGTCGGACGGTGTCGGGGATCGCGTTCAAGGCGATGGGCCTCAAGCACGCCCACCCCGCCCCTGCGCCGATGCGGCGGGGCAAGGACGACGACAACCACTCCTGACCGACGCCTCGACGCGTCGAGCGTGCCCGCGAGCGTAAGCGGGCCGGCCGCCTGATGTAGCGGCCCAATTTCTGTCGCCGGAATGGTGTTCCGGCAATTCCCAGTAATTCCGAGACGGGGACACCTATGTCCTCGACCAGGGGTGATCTGCGGTGGTGTGTGGCGAATGCAGCGGTAGCGGGGCGTGCGATGTGTGCGACGGCTACGGCGACTCGATCAACAGCATCGAGTGTGGGGCGTGTGGTGGTTCCGGGGTCTGCCCGGGCTGCTTCGGAGACGGCGAGACCCACGGCCCGGTGCCGTCGGTCGGGATGGAGATGACGGCATGAACACCAACACGAGTACCCGTCCGCGGGTGACGACCGGAGTCGGCCGCCTCGTCCGACGGCTGGAGATCGAGCGGCGCCGCTGGGCCCGCACCGAGCACCCCGTCATCGCGACCGAGCAGGCGTGGCGGGCCGGAGTCGCCGAGGGCCTGCGCCTGGCCCAGCTCGCCATCCGCAAGGGGGTCTGAACGGTGGCCATCAGTCTCGGGGCCCGCGATCGGGTCAAGACGCTGCCAAAGGTCAACCGGCGGGCGCTGCGCAAGTACGGGGAGTTCTGGCGGGCATTACAGCTGGTCGGAGATGCCCTCGCCGAAGCGGACAAGGTCGCCGCGAAGGCCACCGACTCGAAGACCAAGCGGTCTGGGAAGGGCGTGTCGGCCAAGAGCGGCGTGAGCGGGGAGCACTGGTCGACTGCGTCGCCGGAGGAGATCCGGGCCTCGGCGAAGACCGCGCACGCCTCGCTGCGGGTCATGGCGTCGACGGCGAAGAAGTGGGAGGCCGAGTTGGTCTCCCGCGAATGGAGGAAGTGATGTCGAAGGCTGTCGACCGCACGGTCGAAGACCTGGACGCCGCGATGCGCGAACTCAAGCGCAGCCTGCACGGGATTCCGTATCGGACGGGTGGGTTCAAGAACACCCACGACAACCTCGCCCGCGACGTCGCCCACCTGACCGTCCACCTGGACTCGGCCCGGGGCGCCCTGCGCGAACAGAAGTGACCCATCTCTGGGTGGTGGGGTCGCCCGCTGCACTGATTCTTGGCGGAAACACACAGCGGGCGCCCCTGCTACCCGACACAAACTCTCGTGAGGACTGGTAGCAGTGAACAAGCGTAGTAGCTCGGCAACACGTATGAACGGCCCGGCACGCACCCATGCGGGTCGTGCTTCTCGGCCGCCGGGTCGGGAGTTCCAGGCGTTGGCCTGGACCGCTCGGCATCCCGGGTTCGTCGCCGTCCCCCTGGTCGTCCTCGGGTTGGCGCTCGTCCTCGGGCCGATCCTGACGGCGATCCTCCTCGGCGCGCTGGTGGGCTCCGTAGCGGTCTGGGGCCGTGCCCACCCGGCCACCTTCGACCGGTTCGCCGCACCAGCCCTGCGCGCCACGTGGCGCCGTTGGACGGTCTATCGCGGCCGTCGGTGGGCGCAGCTGATGTCCGACTGCGGTCTGACGAAGGAGCACCGGCACACCGGGGACCTGCTCGTCCCCCGCGTTCTGCGGGTGCGGTCGTCGTCGGCGTCGATCGACACCGTCTACGTCCGGATGGTCCGCGGCCAGGACGTCGCCTACTGGCAGGAACGCTCCTCGATCCTGTGGGAGGCCCTGATCGCGCACCGGGTGGCGATCACCCGCCACCGACCCGGCGTCGTGGCGATCGTCATCGAGTGGGAGCTGCCGTTCACCCGCACCATCCCCGCACCTGACATTCCCGAGACCGCCGAGGACGTGGATCTGGGCGCGGTGGAGATCGGCGATAACGAGCGCGGCGAGCCCTTCACCGCACCGGTCATCGGCGGACACCGCCTCGTGGCCGGCGCCTCCGGAGCGGGCAAGGGCTCGGTCCTGTGGTCGACTCTGCGCGGGGTCGGGCCGTGCATCCGCGACGGCATCGTCCGGGTGTGGATGGTGGACCTCAAGGGTGGGGTGGAGACCGAGCAGGGCGCCCCGCTGTTCCACCGCTACGCCACCACCATGCCCCAGGCCCTGGAGCTGCTGAACGAGTTCCGCGATGCGATGCGCGACCGGCAGGACGACATGCGCGACCAGAACATCCGCGCCTGCACCCCCAGCCCAGCGACGCCGGTGGAGCTGCTGGTCATCGACGAGATGGCCATGCTCACCGCCTACGGCGACCGGTCGAGTGTGCGGGATGCGCTGCGGCTGCTGGCGGAAGTGATGACCCAGGGGCGGGCGTCGCTGTTCGCAGTCCACGGCTACCTGCAGGAGCCGTCCAAGGACGTCGTGGACGTCCGGGAGCTGTTCACCCAGCGGATCTGCCTCGGCGTCACCGCGGCCTCCCACGTCGACATGGTCCTCGGCGAAGGCGCCCGCGAGCGGGGGGCGCTGGCCGATGAGATCCCCGGCGACGCGCGTCATGCCGGGATCGGCTTCGTGATCGACAAGGGCTCACGCCTGCCGGTCCGGTTCCGCGCGGCGTTCGTCTCCGACGACGACATCACCGAGCTGGTCCAGCGATGCACTCCGCCGCCGGATGCGGACGTGATCGACCTCGACACCGAGCGGGGGGCCGCCTGATGGGCACCACCACCGCATGGGTCCTGCGCACCTGGGCCAGGTTCACCCTGCTGTTCGCGCTGATCGTCGGCGGGACCTGGCTGTACCTGGGATCAGCGTCGGGTTGGTTCTGGGTCGTGATCGCTGGTGCGGTCGTGGCGGAGTGGTACGTGGTTCGGCAGCTCGCCCGGGAGTGGTCGTGGGAGGCCCGCGCTACTTGGTGGTGGTCGGCATGACCGGCACGGTTCAGGGTGCGTTGTTCGGGGACCCGGTCACCGTCGAGACCTCCGACCTCGGCCCGGCCGCGACGCAGGATCTGCGTGAGGTCGCCCGGGTCGTCGCTCTGGCTCAGGACCCGGGGCTGTTCGTTATCGAGCGCAGCGGGCTGGTCCTGCGCGCCGACCCGGCCCGGCCTGGCTGCGCCGACGCGGTCGCCCGGCACGACGGGGACACCGTCGGCCAGCTTCTCGACACCGGACACCTGCGGCTCGGGGGCACCCACCACGTCCAACACAACGGCGCTGAGGGTCCCGCCCGCTCGGTGCTCGTGCCGAAGGCGACCCGGGACATGGTGTCGCGCTGGGACCACCTGCGGCCCATCCCGGAACCGGCCCGGGCACCGGAGCCCACGAAGGAACCGCATCGCTCCACCGGCGTGATCGGCGTCGACGTCGTCGAGCCCGGCAAGGCGCTGGTCTGCCTCGGCACCACCGGGCAGGGCGGGACCGTGCTGCGCGATGGCGGCCGCTACCGGGTTGAGAACGACCACGGCGCACTCGTCGGGCACGCGTCCAGCTACCGGGCTGCTGCGCGGCTCCTGGCTCGCTACCACGGCTTCACCCCGGGGCCGGTCGAGATCGAGCACGAGCACCGCCTCTACCGCCGCTGACCCGGTGATCCGGCCCGGCCCCGCCGCAGACGAGTCCAGCTCCCGGCGGGGCCGGAGCCACCCCACCTCCCATTCACTCGTCCCTCGGAGGGATGCCGTGATGACGGCTGCCACGACCACCCCGCACGACCAGAACGACCACGACCTGTCCTACCTGCTGCGCTCGAAGAACTTCCAGACCTGGCGCCGTGAGGTCACCGCCATCGGTGGCTGCGCCGCACCGATCCATCTGACCGGGTCCTCGCGGATCTACGACCGCGCCACCGGGGCCGTTCTTGCCGAACGCGAGGGCGAGATCCTGGCCCCGTGCGGGAACAGGCGCGTCAGCGTCTGCCCCGCCTGCTCGGACCGCTACGCCTCCGACGCCTACCACCTCCTGCGCTCCGGGATGGCAGGTGGCAAGGGCGTGCCCGACACCGCGGCGACCCACCCGCGGCTGTTCGTCACCCTGACCGCCCCGTCGTTCGGGCCGGTGCACACCCGGCGGGTCACCGCCCGCGGGCTTGTCGTCCCCTGCCGCTGCGGGGAGAAGCACCACCGCGACGACCCCCGCGTCGGTTGCGCCCTCGATCCTGAGTCGCACGACTACGTGGGTGCAGTTCTCTGGCAGGCCCATTCCGGGGTCCTGTGGAACCGGTTCGCCATCCGCCTCCGGCGGCTGCTCGCCCAGGTGCTCGGGGTCAAGGTTCGCGACTTTCGGGATCACGCCCGCCTGTCCTACGCCAAGGTCGCGGAGTACCAGCGCCGCGGGCTGGTCCACTTCCACGCTGTCGTCCGCCTCGACGGCCCCGACGGCCCGTGGACCACGCCACCGCCCGGGATCACCGCCGACGCACTGCACGCGGCCATCCGGGACGCCGCCTACGACGTGTCGCTCGCGGTGGACCGGCCCGACGGCACACCGCAAGTGCTCGCGTGGGGCACCCAGGTCGACATTCGCCCCATCACCAGCACGACCGCGGCGGCGCTGGAGAACGACGACGGCGAAATCACGGACTCCGCGCTGGCTGCCTACGTGGCCAAGTACGCCACCAAGGGCACCGGCAAGAGCGAAGCGACCGACCGGCCGATCCGGGACATCGCCCATCTCGACCACCTCGACATCACCCCGCACCACCGGCGCCTGATCGAGACCGCGTGGGAGCTCGGCGGGCGCGAGGAGTACGAGGGGCTAAACCTGCGCAGGTGGGCGCACATGCTCGGGTTCCGCGGCCACTTCCTCACCAAGTCCCGCGCCTACTCGACAACCTTCGGGGCGATCCGCGGGGACCGGCGCATCTACCGGCTCGGCGAGACCCTCGCCGCCCTCGACACTCCGGCTGAGCCCGGGGCGGTGCTGGTGGTCAACGACTGGGCCGTCGTCCACATCGGGCACCGCAACGACGCCGAACGGGAGATCGCCCTCGGCATCGCCGAACGGCGACGCGAGCAGAGGAAGAGCCGGGCGACACGAGCAGGGGAGGGGGCGTGATGGAACGCGTGCTGCTGACCGTCCAGGAGGTCGCGGAGGCGCTGCACGTCGGGCGCTCGAAGGTCTTCGACCTGATCATCGCCGGTGAGATCGACTCGGTGAAGATCGGGAAGCTGCGTCGCATCCCGGTGAGCGCCGTCCACGAGTACGCCCTCCGGCTGGTCCAGGAGAGCCGGGAGGCATCCTGATGGCCGGCCGCGAGCGCAACGGCATGGGCACCGTGGTCAAGCGCTCGGACGGGCGCTACCAGGCCGCGGTCTACGTCCTCACCCCGACGGGACACCGTCGCCGGAAGTTCGTCTACGGCCGCACCTGGGATGAGGCCAACGACAAGCGGCTGGAGCTGCTGGACAACAACCGCAAGGGCGTGCCGTCGGAGTCCTCGGCGATGCGGCTGGACGAGTACCTGACGTACTGGCTGGACCACATCGCGGTGCACGAGCTGCGCCCGTCGACCTTCGCCCGCTACCGGGCTCTGGTCAGGGACTACATCACCCCGCACCTCGGCCGGAAGAAGCTCAACCGGCTCAGCCCGTCCGACGTCCGCGGGCTGATGGCCACGCTCGCGCGGACCAAGGGCACGAGCGGGCGCGTGCTCTCGCCTCGGACGGTCCAGTTCATTCACGCCGTGCTGCGAAGCGCGTTGCAGCACGCCGTCCGGGACGAGCTGATCGGCCGCAACGTCGCCAAGCTGGTCAGCCCCCCGCGGGCGACCCCGCCGGAGATCACGCCGCTCTCGCCGGAGGTCGCGCGGAAGTTCCTGCGGGTCGCGAACACCCACTGGCTCGCGGCGCTCTGGCTGATCCTGCTGACGACCGGTCTGCGGCGCGGTGAGGTGCTGGGGCTGACCTGGTCGGATGTCGACCTGGACGCGGGAACGCTGCGGGTCCGGCGCACGGTGCAGAAGCTCGACGGTGCGTTCGTCTTCGGTGAGCCCAAGAGCGCTCGGTCGAGGCGGGTTCTCACGTTGCCCGCCGTGTGCGTGGCGGCCCTGCGTCGGCAGCCGGAGATCAACCGGGGGAGGGCTGCCGGTGAGCAGCGCCGGGTGGCCGGTCAGCCTTCGGATCTGGTATTCGTGTCGACGTCCGGCCAGCCCGTCGACCCCCGCTCGGTGAACCGGGCGTTCGACCGGCTGCTGACCAAGGCGGAAGTGCCGCACTCGCGCGTGCACGACCTCCGGCATACCTGCGCGACCCTGTTGCTGGCCGAGGGTGCGTCGGACCGGGAGGTCATGGAGCTGCTGGGACACAGCTCGATCGGCATCACGATGAACACCTACGCCCACGTCCTCGACGACTCGAAGCGTCGGATGGCCTCGCGCATGGACGGCCTGTTCGGCGAGGGCGGTTGATGTCAGAACCGGATGTCAGGAGCGGACCACGGCCCGGACGGGGGAGACCCTGCCGGGCCGTTTCGCATGTCAGCGGCTTGCTCCGCCGCCAGGATTCGAACCTGGACCATCGGAACCAAAATCCGAGGTGCTGCCGTTACACCACGGCGGATCGTGGGGCCTCGTCATCGTGACACGTCGGCGACGCCGTCCTCGCAGCGCACCCGCCCTGCGCGTCGGCCGGGGGTGACCGGGATCGCCCACGAAAGGGTGATCCGCACCCCGGGCGCGGCGAATCCGCGTCGGGTTGACACACTCCCGTGCGTGCTGAACACGGATGCTTCCGGGACGACGTCGTCGATCGGGTCCGGAACCGCGTTGACGTGCCGTCTCTGTGGCACGACCGACCTGCGCAGCTTCTGCGACCTGGGCGCCACACCGCCCTGCGAGCTGTTCCTCACCGAGCAGACGGCGCAGCAGGCCGAGCAGACCTTCCCGTTGCACGTGCGGGTGTGCAACTCGTGTCTTCTCGCCCAGCTTCCCCCGGAGATCAGCCCGGAGGAGACGTTCGAGGAGTACGCCTACTTCTCCTCGTTCAGCTCGTCCTGGGTGGACCACGCGCGCCGATTCGTCGACTCGGCGGCCGAGCGCGCCGGGCTGGACACGGGCTCGTTCGTCGTCGAGGTCGCCTCGAACGACGGCTACCTGCTCCAGCACGTCGTCGCGAAGGGCATCCGCTGCCTCGGCGTCGAGCCGAGCGTGAACGTCGGCGAGGCCGCCCGCGAGAAGGGCGTCCCGACGCTGACCGCGTTCCTCACCCCGGAGACCGGCGCCCGGGTGCGCGCCGAGCACGGCCCGGCCGACCTGGTCTGCGGCAACAACGTGTTCGCCCACATCCCCGACGTCGTCGGCTTCGCGCAGGGACTGCGCGCCATGGTCGCCGACGACGGCTGGGTCTCCATCGAGGTCCAGCACCTGCTCACGCTCGTCGAGCGCAAGCAATTCGACACGATCTACCACGAGCACTTCCAGTACTACACGCTGCTCACCGGGCAGCGGGCGCTCGCCGCGGGCGGGCTGACCCTGGTCGACGTCGAGCTGCTCGACACCCACGGCGGCTCCATCCGCATGTGGGCGCGCCCGGCCGAGGTCGCCGGTGAGCCGAGCGCGACGGTCCGCGAGGTCCTGGCCGCCGAGGCGGCCGCCGGGCTGCACACGCCGGAGGGGCACGACGGGTTCGCCGAGGCCGTCTCCACCATCCGCGACGACCTGGTGGCGTTCCTCATCGACGCCCGCCGGCGGGGGAAGCGCGTGGTCGGCTACGGCGCCCCGGGCAAGGGGAACACCCTGCTCAACTACTGCGGCATCCGGCCCGACCTGCTCGAGTACACGGTGGACCGGAACCCGTACAAGCACGGGCGGCTAACGCCGGGCACCCGAATCCCGATCTTCGCTCCGGAGCGGATCGCGCAGGACCGCCCCGACCACGTGTTGATCCTGCCCTGGAACCTGCGCACCGAGCTGACCGAGCAGCTGTCCTACGTCCGCGAGTGGGGCGGCACGCTGGTCTTCCCGATCCCGTCGCTCGAGGTGGTCTGACGTGAAGGTCGTCCTGTTCTGCGGTGGTTACGGCATGCGGATGCGCGATGGCGCGTCCGACCTCCCGAAGCCGATGCACCCGGTGGGGCCGCGCCCGTTGATCTGGCACGTGATGCGCTACTACGCCCACTTCGGCCACAAGGACTTCGTCCTGTGCCTGGGCTACGGCGCGCACCACATCAAGAACTACTTCCTGAACTACGACGAGACCGAGTCCAACGACTTCGTGCTGCACCAGGGCGAGGTCGAGCTCATGGGCAGCGACATCAAGGACTGGAACATCACGTTCGTCCACACCGGTCTGGACTCGCCGATCGGTGAGCGTCTGCGCCGGGTGAAGGCGCTGGTCAAGGACGAGGAGATGTTCCACGCGAACTACGCCGACGTCCTCACCGACGCCCCGCTGGACAGGATGGTCGAGCAGTTCGCCGGCACCGACGCCGTCGGGCAGCTGATGGCGGTGCCGCCGCAGTCGGCGTTCCACTGCGTCGACGTCGACGACAACGGCAGGCTCGAGTCGATCACCACGCTGCAGGAGATGCCGATCTGGGAGAACGGCGGCTACCTCATGTTCCGGCCGGAGATCTTCGACTTCCTCGAGAAGGACTGCGACCTGATCGCCGACGCCGCCGCCCCGCTGGCGCGCAAGGGCCGCATGTCGGCCTACCGGCACCGCGGTTTCTGGCAGCCTGCGGACACCGTCAAGGAGCGCAACGCGCTGGAGGCGGCCTACCAGAGCGGCGCGCGACCGTGGATGCTCTGGGAGTCCCACGAGACCGACCAGGACCCGCTGCAGGCCGCGATCGCGGAGATGCACCGCAGCAGCCACCAGCGCGACTAGGCCGCGATTCCGGGGGGGAACGAGAGACCGTGCTGAACCTGTTGCCCGAGCGGCTGGACCGCATCCTGCTGCTCGGCGCCCACTGTGACGACATCCCGATCGGGGCCGGCGGGATGCTCCTGGAGCTGTGCCGCGCCTATCCGGGGGTGCAGGTCACCGCGCTGGTCCTGACCGGGGCGGGGTCGCTGCGCGAGGAGGAGGAGCGGGCCGCACTGGCCGCGTTCACCCCGGGCGCGCACCTCGACGTCGTCGTCATGGACCTGCCCGACGGCCGCGTCCCGCAGCACTGGGAGCGGGCGAAGATGGCGCTGGAGGACCTGCGCAGCCGCAGCGAGCCGGACCTGGTGATCGGCCCGTCGCCGCACGACGCCCACCAGGACCACCGGACGCTGTCGCAGATGATCCCGACCGCGTTCCGCGACCACCTGACGCTCGGCTACGAGATCCTCAAGTGGGAGGGCGACCTCGCCCAGCCGACGGTCTTCCTGCCGCTGTCCGAGCCGGTGCTCACCGAGAAGATCGCCAAGCTCAACGAGCACTACGGCAGCCAGCGCGACCGGACCTGGTTCGACGACGAGACCTTCCGCGGCCTGGCCCGCGTGCGCGGGGTGCAGTGCCACGCCCGCTACGCCGAGGGCTTCCACGTCCAGAAGCTGACGCTGTCCGCAGCGCCGATGGTCGGTTCCGAGCCGAACGGTTTCTGACCCCGCACACACCGCCGAGAAAGGGATATTCATGCGCGTACTGCTCACCGGGCACCAGGGCTACCTCGGGACCGTGATGGCGCCGTTGCTGGCGGCCGCGGGTCACGAGGTGACCGGCCTGGACTCCGGGCTGTTCGCGGACTGCGTGCTGGGTTCGCTGGACACCCCCGACGTCGAGGGCTTCGACACCGACCTCCGCGACGTGACCGTGGAGCAGCTCGCCGGGTTCGACGCCGTCGTCCACATGGCGGCGCTGTCGAACGACCCGCTGGGCTCGCTCGCCCCGGAGATCACCTACGACATCAACCACCACGCGTCGTCCCGGCTGGCGCGGCTGTCGAAGGAGGCCGGTGTCGGCCGCTTCGTCTACGCCTCCACCTGCTCGGTGTACGGCGCCCAGTCCGGGGACGACCTCGTCGACGAGGACGCCCCGCTCAAGCCGGTCACCCCGTACGCGATCTCGAAGGTCCGCGTCGAGGACGACCTCGCCGAGCTCGCCGACGCCGACTTCGTGCCGGTCTCGATGCGCAACGCGACCGCGTTCGGGTTCTCGCCGCGGCTGCGCGCCGACATCGTGCTGAACAACCTGGTCGGCCGGGCGATCCTCACGGGCGAGGTCACCGTGCTGTCCGACGGCACCCCGTGGCGCCCGCTCGCGCACGCCGAGGACATCGCCGGTGCGGTCGTCGCGGCGCTGGGCGCCCCGGCGGACGTCGTCCGGGCGCGGGCCTACAACGTGGGCACCGAGACGAACAACCGGACCGTCGCCGAGATCGCGCAGGCCGTGATCGACGCCGTCCCCGGCTCGACGCTGAACATCACCGGTGAGGCCGGCAACGACCCGCGCTCCTACCGGGTCGACTTCGCCCGGGCCCGCAAGGAGCTCGGCTTCGAGGCGTCCTGGACGATCCCGGCCGGTGCCGAGCAGCTCGCCACCGAGTACCGGGACCGCGGCCTCACCCAGGACGCGTTCGACAACTCCTTCACCCGCCTCGCCGTGCTGAACCGCAGGCAGGCGGCGGGCGAGCTCGACGGGTCCATGCACGTCGTCAGGTAGTTCGCACTCGGTCGACGGCCCGTCCCGCGCTACGGTCGCGGAGCGGGCCGTCGTCGTATCCAGGGGGTGCCCATGTGCCGCAACATCCGGACGCTGCACAACTTCGAGCCGCCGGCCACGACCGACGAGGTGGACGCCGCGGCGCTGCAGTACGTCCGCAAGATCGCCGGGGCGGCGAAGCCGTCGCAGGCCAACGCCGAGGTGTTCGAGAAGGCCGTCGCCGCCGTCGCCGAGGCGACCCGGGAGCTGCTCGACGGGCTGACCACGACCGCCCCGCCGAAGGACCGTGAGGTGGAGGCGGCGAAGGCGCGGGCGCGGGCGGAGCTGCGCTACGCCCGCTGAGGGAGCTGCAGGTCGAGCAGCAGCCCGGTCTCGGCCCGGCCCGGGCCGGTCGTGGAGGCGAACAGTTCCGGACCCTCGCCGACGTCGGTCAGCTCCATCGAACCCGGTACGGGCGCCAGACAGTCACCGTGCCGTCCGCGCTCGCGGCGCATCTCCTCGGACACGACGCGGATCCGGCGGATGCGGCCCGTGACCTCGTACGGGTCCTCGGGACCGGCTCCGGCGTGCGCGGTCGCGTACAGCCCGCCGCGCAGGGTGTGGATGCCCGGCGCCGGCGGGGTCGCGGACTCGGAGTACCAGCGGGCGAGCAGCCCGGAGCCTCCGTCGAGCCGGACGAGGGGGCTCGTGCGGGGGCCGTCGTGGACGACCGTCCACAGATGTTCGGAGGCCGGTTCCAGGTCCGGGACGAAGGTCAGGTGCCAGCTCGACTTTTCCCCGATCACCGGCGGGGGCAGGCAGCAGCCGTACTCCCACTCGGAGACCCGGACCTCGACGACGCGTTCGTTCATCGGCGTGCACCCGCGCACTCGGCGGACCGGGGCACGACGGCCCCGGGCGCGGGGAGCGCGACCGTACCCGATCCGGACCGCCGCGGACGACGTCTTTCGAGCGTCGCGTTCCCGTGGCCGGGAGCACGGTTCCGCAACGCTCGATGGACGTCGCCCGGTCGAGACGCACGTTGTCGCCCCGGTGGGGGCGGGAACGTGCATCTCGGTGCGGGTCAGGACGCGGGGGCGGCCAGGGCGTCGATCTCGACCAGCATCTCGGCGTGGGGGAGCCCCACGAACACCGTGGTGCGGGCGGGGAGCGCGGCACCGTCGGGGACGTGCCGGGACACGAACTCGCCGTAGGCGTCGTTCATCGCGGAGAAGTGCTCCCGCTCGGTGAGGTAGACGCGGAACATCAGGACGTCGCCGACCGAGGCGCCGCCCGCCTCCAGGATCGCGCGGACGTTCTCCAGGGTCCGCAGCGTCTGGGCGTGCACGTCGCCCGGCGCGATGTACTGCTTCGTCGCCGGGTCCATCGGGCCCTGCCCGGAGACCTGCAGCAGGCCGCCCTTGCGCACGCCCTGGCTGAAGGTGTGCGCGGGGGCGGGTGCGTCGGTGGTGGTCACGGTGCCGTTGGCGGCGGTGGTCATGCGGGGGGATCCTCTCGGGTCGGGCGCCAGCCGAGGTCGCGGGAGATCGTCCCGGTGACGGCCAGCAGTGACGGGACCAGCTCCATCAGCTGGTCGTAGCCGGCGACGATGGTCGGCACGGACACCGACACCGCCGCGACGGCGGTTCCGGCCGGTCCGCGGACCGGCGCCCCGATGCAGTTGATCGAGGCCTCGTTCTCCTCGCGGTCCTGGGCCCAGCCCTGCTCACGCACCCGGGCGAGCTCGGCCAGGTAGGCGTCGCGGTCGGTGATCGTGTGCGGGGTGCGGGCGGGGAAGTCGACGTCGTCGAGCACCCGGTTCCGCTCCGCCGCGGGCAGGTCGGCGAGCAGCACCTTCCCGGCGGCGGTGGAGTGCACGGGTCCGCGCAGCCCGACCCGCGACGCCATGCGCACGGTGTCGAGCGACTCCAGCTTGTCGATGTAGACGATCTCGCCGTCGTCGCGCTCGGACAGGTGCACGGTGTGGCCGTGGGCCCGGTTGAACGCGTGCAGGTGCGGTGCGGCGACCGTGCGCACCTCGCGCTGGTCCAGCCCGCGCGAGGACAGCTCGAACAGCCGCGAGCCGAGCCGGTAGCGGTGGTGGTCGTCGCGGTGCACGAAGTGCTCGTCGGCCAGGGTGCGCAGCAGCCGCAGGACGGTCGTTTTGTGCACCTCGAGCGCCGTGGCGAGCTCGTCGAGCGACGCCGGGCCCTCCCCGAGGACCACCAGGATCCGCAGCGCCTTGGTCAGGCTGGTGCTCACACGGCCTCCCGGTCGGCGCTCACGCGCAGGGTCGCCCAGGCGTCGTCGTCGAGGTCGAGCAGGTGCTCGGGCAGCGGTGCGGCGGAGTCGCCGGGAACGACGAGCACCGCGGCGGCACCGAGGTGGCCCCGGCGCAGGCAGCGGCCCACGTCCTCGCCGCGGACCAGGCCGGTGAGCAGCCCGGCGGCGAACGCGTCGCCCGCCCCGACCGGCTCGACGACGTCGACGACCAGCGCCGCGCGCTCGGTGACCGCACCGTCGCGGTGCACGGCCAGTGCGCGCCGGGCGCCGTCCTTGACCACGACCAGCTCCGGGCCGGGCAGCAGCGTGCGCAGCCGGGCCGGGTCGTCGGTGCCGAACACCCGCCGCGCCTCGTCCGCCCCGACGAGTACGACGTCGGCCCGATCGGCCAGCGCGGCCACCGGGGCCGGGTCGCCGTCGGGCCACATCTGCTCGCGCCAGTTCACGTCGAACACGACCCGGTACCGGCGGGGGCGGGCCAGCAGCGCGGCCAGTGCGGCCGCGCAGGACGCCGACACGGCCGCGGTGATCCCGCCGACGTGCACCCAGTCCGCGACGGCGATCCGGTCGCGTACCGCGGGCACCTCCAGCAGTTCGGGCCCGGCCGCCGAGGCCGCCGACCCGGACCGCCGGTAGGTCATGACGGTGCCGCCGTCGGGCGCCGGGGACTTGGCGTAACGGCCGGTCGGGAGGTCCGGGTCGACGCCGATCCCACCGGTGTCGACCCCGGCGGCGGCGAGCGTGTGCTGCACGAGGGCGCCGTGCCGGTCGTCGCCGAGACGCCCGACCCACGCCACCGCGACGCCGGCCGCGGCCAGGTCGAGCGCGACGTTCACCTCGGCGCCCGCGGCGTGCGCGGGGGCCCGCGGGTCGTCGACGGCGGCCGCGTCGGGGACCAGGGCGAGGGCCTCGCCGAAGCACACCACGGCGCTGCGGCCCGGGGTTTCCACTGCTGGGTTCTCCTCCGCCGTCGTTGACCGATCTGTCGCGGCGATGCTAGAACAGCCGTACCGAAATACGCAACCATCGCTGCAGAATACGCAACGTACCTGCTCAGAGGGGAGAACGGGATGCTCCGGTACGCGTCGCTCGGCGCCGAACGGCCCGGCCCGTACGCCAAGTCGGTCCCGCCGCTGCCCGGTACGGTCGACGAGTGGCTCGCCGGCGGGCCGCGGCTGTCGGACCTGGCCACCCCCGTCCTCACCCTCGACCGGGCGGCCCTGCACGCCAACGCCGAGCGGATGGCCGGCTGGTGTGCCGCGCGCGGCGTCGACCTCGCCCCGCACGGCAAGACGACGATGGCCCCCGCGCTGTGGGACCTGCAGCTGCGCCACGGCGCCTGGGGGATCACCGTCGCGACGCCGTGGCAGGCGCGGATCGCGATCGACGCCGGCGTGCGACGGGTGCTGCTGGCGAACGCGCTCGTCGACCCGGCGGGTGTGCGGGCCGTCGCCGCCGCGCGTGACGCCGACCCGGACCTGGAGGTGCTGAGCTGGGTCGACTCGGTCGACGCCGTCGCCGCGATGACCGCCGCCGCGGGGTCCCCGGCGCGGCCGCTCGCCGTCGTCGTCGAGCTGGGGGCGCCCGGCGGCCGGACCGGCGCGCGCACCCTGGCCGAGGCCGAGCGGGTGGCCTCGGCCGTCGTGGCCAGCCCGGCGCTGGCGCTGGCCGGGGTCGGCGGCTATGAGGGGGCGCTCGCGCACGACCCGTCGGAGGCGTCGCTGGCGACCGTCCGCGCCTACCTCGACGACCTCGCCGAGCTGCACCGCCGGCTCGCCCCGTCCTACGGGACCGACGAGGTCGTGGTCACCGCGGGCGGCAGCGCCTACTTCGACCAGGTCGTCGCCGCGCTGGCCGGGCTCGCCGACGCGCGCACCCGCGTCGTGCTGCGCTCGGGCGCCTACCTCGTCCACGACGACGGCTTCTACCGCGGCATCTCCCCGCTGGCCCGCGACGACGAGCAGCGCCCGTTCCGCTCGGCCATGCACGTGACCGCCCGGGTGGTGTCGACCCCCGAGCCCGGCCTCGCGCTGCTCGACGCGGGAAAGCGCGACGTCCCGTTCGACGAGGGGCTGCCCGAGCCGCAGCGGATCGCCGACGACCTCGGGTCGCCCTCGCGGCCGCTGACCGGCACCGTCACCGCCGTCAACGACCAGCACGCGTTCCTGCGCACCGAGGAGCAGGTCCGGATCGGGCAGGTCGTCCGGCTCGGACTCTCGCACCCGTGCACCGCGTTCGACAAGTGGCGCTGGATCCCGGTGCTGGACGGCACGGACCCCGACCCGCAGGTCGTCGAGCTCGTCCGGACGTTCTTCTGATGGGCACGCTGCTGCGCGGCGGCACCGTCGTCGACGGGACCGGCGGGCCCCGGTACACCGCGGACGTGCTCGTCGAGGGCGACCGGATCGCCGCGGTCGGGCCGGACGCGGCCGGACGGGCCGGGCGGGTCGTCGACGTGGACGGGATGGTCGTCGCCCCCGGGTTCGTCGACATGCACGCCCACTCCGACCTGCGCCTGCTCACCGAGCCCGCGCACCTCGCGAAGGTCTCCCAGGGCGTGACGACCGAGGTCCTCGGCCAGGACGGGCTGTCCTACGCCCCCGTCGACGACGCCGTCCTGCCCGTGCTGCGCCGCGCGATCGCCGGCTGGAACGGCGACCCCGGCGCGGACTTCTTCACCTGGCGCACCGTCGCGGAGTACCTGGACCGGCTCGACGAGGGCATCGCCGGCAACGCCGCCTACCTCGTCCCGCACGGCACCGTCCGCGCGCTGGTCTGCGGCTGGGACGACCGCCCCGCCACGCGGGCGGAGATCGCCCGGATGGCCGACGTCGTCCGCACCGGCATGGACCAGGGCGCGGTCGGTCTCTCGGCCGGGCTCACCTACACCCCCGGCATGTACGCCGACGGCGCCGAGCTCGCCGCGCTGTGTGCCGCGGTGGGGGAGCGGGGCGGCTTCTTCGCCCCGCACCACCGCAGCTACGGCGCGGGCGCGCTGGAGGCCTACGCCGAGATGGTCGACGTCGCCGAGCGGTCCGGGTGCGCGTTGCACCTGGCGCACGCCACGCTCAACTTCGGCCCCAACAAGGGCCGGGCCGGGGAGCTGATCACGCTGCTCGACACGGCCGTCGCCCGCGGGGTCGACATCACCCTCGACACCTACCCGTACCTGCCGGGTGCGACGACGCTGTCGGCGATCCTGCCCAGCTGGTGCCAGTCCGGCGGCCTCGACGCGGCCCGCGAGCGGCTGCGCGACCCGGCCGCACTCGCCCGGATCCGCGAGGACCTCGAGGTCCACGGCTCCGACGGCTGCCACGGCGTCGTCGCCGAGTGGGAGACGATCGAGATCAGCGGGGTCACGAACCCCGAGCTCGCCGGGACGGTCGGGCGGACGGTCGCCGACATCGCGGGCGCGACCGGAGCGGATCCGTTCGACACCTGCGTGGACATCCTGCTCCGCGACGACTTCGGGACCGGCATCCTGCAGCACGTCGGGCACGAGGAGAACGTCCGCGCGATCATGCGCCACCCGCGGCACACCGGCGGCAGCGACGGCCTGCTCGTCGGCGCGAAGCCGCACCCGCGGGCCTGGGGGACCTTCCCCCGCTACCTCGGTCACTACTGCCGCGAGCTCGGGCTGTTCTGCCTGGAGGAGTGCGTCCACCACCTCACCGGGCGCGCCGCCGACCGGCTCCGCCTGGCCGACCGCGGTCGCGTCCGGCCGGGCCTGGCCGCCGACCTGGTCGTGTTCGACCCGGACACCGTCACCGACACCGCCACCTTCGCCGAGCCCGCCCAGCAGGCGGCCGGCATCCCGTACGTCCTGGTCAACGGGGCCTTCGCGGTCGACGGCGGGGAGCGCACCGACGCGCTCGCCGGCCGCGCACTGCGCCGCCGGGCCGACGGCCGGACCGCACCGGGCACCCACCCCACCGGAGGACGACGATGACCTTCCTCGACTGGCTGCAGAACGACACGGCCGGCCTGCTCACCCTCGCCGCCGTCAGCGTCGCACTGCTGCTGATCATGATCATGCGGCTGCGCCTGGAGCCGTTCATCGCGCTGATCGTCACCGGCGTGCTGGTCGCGCTGGTCGCGGGCGTGTCGGTCACCGACCTCGTCGGCACCCCGATCAAGGCGTCGGACTCGCTGTTCGAGACCGGGTTCGCCGGGATCCTCGGCCACATCGCCCCGATCATCGGGCTGGGCACCGTGCTCGGCGCGATCATGGAGCGCTCCGGTGGCGCGGACGCCCTGACCGAACGGCTGCTCCGGCTGTTCGGGCCGAAGGGCGCACCGCTCGCGATGGGGGTCACCGGGCTGGTGCTCGGCATCCCGGTGTTCTTCGACATCGGCATCTTCGTGCTCGCGCCGCTGGTCTACGTGGCCGCGCGCCGCGGCGGCCGCTCGCTGGTGCTCTACGCGATGCCGATGCTCGCCGGGCTGTCGATGACCCACGCGTTCCTGCCGCCGCACCCCGGACCGGTCACCGCGGGCGGGCTGCTCGGCGTCGGCATGGGCTGGGTGATCGCGATGGGCCTGCTCTGCGGCATCCCCGCCTGGCTGGTCAGCGGCGTCTGGTGGGGCTCGTTCATCGGGCGACGGATCCAGGTCGGCGTGCCCGAGGACCTGCCCGGCGGGGCCGCCCCGGCCCCCGGCCCGGCCGGTTCCGCGCGCGACACCGGCGACAGCAACGGCGACGGCGACGGCGACCCGGGCGGCGGGACGGCCGGTGTCCGCACCGCGGAGACGGCCGGCCCGCAGACCGCGGTCGCGGTGGCCGCGCCCCCGTCGGTCGCGCTCATCTCCTCGATCATCGCGGTCCCGCTGGTGCTCATCCTCGCCGCGACCGTCGCGGGGGTGACGCTCCCGGAGGGCACGGTGCTCCGCGACGTCCTCGTGCTGCTCGGCACCCCGGCCATCGCGCTGACGCTGTCGGTGCTGCTCGCGCTGTACCTGCTCGGCATCCGGCGCGGGACGTCGATGGCCGAGCTCGGCCGGATCTCCGGCGAGTCGCTGCGCCCGGTCGGGATGATCCTGCTCGTCGTCGGGGCGGGGGCGTTCTTCGGCAAGGTCCTGCAGACCACCGGCGTCGGCGACGCACTGGCCGGCTCGATGACCGCGATCGGGCTGCCGGTGATCGCCTCGGCGTACCTAATCAGCGCGGCGCTGCGGATCGCCCAGGGCTCGGCGACCGTCGCCATCGTGACGACGGCGGGCATCATCGGCCCGACCGTCGCCGCGGGCGGCTACAGCCAGCCGCAGCTCGCGCTGATCGTCGTCGCCGTGTCGGCCGGGTCGATCATCGCCAGCCACGTCAACGACGGCGGGTTCTGGATCGTCGCCAAGTACTTCAACATGACGGTGAAGCAGACCCTGATGACCTGGACGGTGCTGGAGACGATCCTGTCGGTCGTCGGGTTCGCCGCGGCCGCGCTGGTGTGGGCCGTCGTCTAGGGCGTGTCTTGTAAGGGTTCTGACCTGCTGTCGGTGATCATGCTCGGGTGGTGGGTCGGGGTGAGCTGACGGACAAGGCCTGGGCGCGAATCGAGCCGTTGCTGCCCCCGGTCGCAGGGCGAGGCCGGCGGTGGCGCGATCACCGTCAGGTGATCAACGCGATCCTGTGGAAGCTGCGCACCGGCGCCCGGTGGCGCGACCTGCCCGAGCGCTACGGACCCTGGAAGACCGCGCATGATCGCCTGCGGATCTGGACCGCGGACGGCACCTGGGAACGCATCCTCGACGACGTGATCGTCAAGGATGACGCCGTCGGGAACGTGGAGTGGACCTTCAGCATCGATTCCAGCAGCGTCCGGGCTCACCAGCACTCCGCCGGTGCCCGGATAAAGGGGGCTGCACCACTGGGTGGGTCGAAGCCCTCGCCGTCGACGGAGAAGCCCTCGGACGGTCCCGTGGCGGGCTGACCAGCAAGATTCATCTCGCGGTCGATGGGCGCGGACTGCCGATGTCGGTGATCCTCACCCCGGGCCAGGCCGGGGACAACCCACAACTGCTCCCGCTGCTCGATCAGATCGTGGTCGGCCGAGACGGACCCGGCCGACCACGCACCCGGCCCGTCCGGGTGCTGGCCGACAAGGCCTACTCCCACCCCTCGACCCGCGCGGCGCTACGCCGGCGCCGCATCGCGTTCACCAGCCCCGAACGCAGCGACCAGATCCAGCGCCGACGCGCGAAGGGCTCCCGCGGCGGTCGCTCACCGGCGTTCGACCCGGCCCTCTACGCCAGTCGCAACGTGGTCGAACGCTGCTTCAACCGGCTCAAACAGTTCCGCGCCCTCGTCACCCGCTACGCGAAGCGCGTGGCCTACTACCGATCGGAGATCATCATCGCCGCGACCGTGTTGTGGCTGCGCACCGACTTACAGGACACGCCCTAGAAGAACTTGAGCAGGTGGTCGGTGACCGGGCCGGCGGCCTCGACGGCCGTCCAGTGTCCGATCCCGGGGACGATCTCGACCGTCGCGGAGCCGTGGGCCTCGGCGAGCTCGGTGCTGGCGTCGGGCGGGCCCACCTTGTCCTCGTCGCCGGTGATCAGCAGCAGCGGCAGGCTCGGGGTCACCGGGCCCGGGTCTCCGGCGGCGGCGAGCGCCTCGCAGTTGCGGGCGTAGCCCTCGGCGTCCTGGCGCATGACCAGCTCGCGGACGAACGCGGCCACCTCCGGCTTGTCCCGCCGGGTGCTCTCGGACAGCGCGTTCGCGACCACGCCGGGCGCGACGGCGGCGGTTCCCTTGTCCCGCAACGTCGCAGCCCGGTCGCGCTGGGCCTGCCGGCCGGCCTCGGCGGGCTCGCGGACCGCGCCGAGGAGGGCGAGCGCGCTCACCCGGTCCGGGTACTTCGCGGCGAACCTGCGCACGACGAGGGTGCCCATGGAGTGGCCCACCACACCGGCCGAGGCGATCCCCAGCTCGTCGAGAACCGCGGCCAGGTCGTCGGCGTGGGACTCGATGCTGATCCCCTCGGCGTTCGCCGAGCGGCCGGCGCCGGCGGAGTCGACCCGGATCACCGTGTGACCACCGGCGAGGGCGTCGGCCTGGACCTGGTAGAAGTTCGACGTGCCGCCGAGGCCGTGCACGAGCACGACCGCCGGACCCTGGCCGTCGATCTCGACGGCGAGTTCCTTACCGTTGACGTACATGTGCGTCCTTTCTCAGGCGATGCGGTTGCGCTGCGCGCCGAGGCCGGTGATCGAGACCTCGACGACGTCGCCGCTGACCATGAACCGCGGCGGGTCGAACCCGATCCCGACGCCCGCCGGGGTGCCGGTGGCGATCAGGTCTCCGGGCCGCAGGGTGATCCCGGCCGACAGCGTCGCGATCAGCTCGGGGATGTCGAAGATCAGGTCCTTCACCGGGGCGGACTGGCGCGGCTCGCCGTTGACGACGCTCTGCACCTGCAGCGACGTCACGTCGTCGATCTCGTCGGCCGACACCGCGTAGGGACCCATCGGCGCGTGGGTGTCGAGGGACTTCCCGATCAGCCACTGCTTGTGCTTGCGCTGCAGGTCCCGGGCGGTGAAGTCGTTGATGATCGTGTAGCCCCACACGTGGTCGTAGGCGTCCGCGCGGCTGATCCCGCGCCCCCCACGCCCGATGATCACGCCGAGCTCGGCCTCGTAGTCCAGCTCCGAGGTGACGTCGGTGTGCGGCTCGATGTCGTCGAAGGGGCCGTTGACCGAGGTCGTGGCCTTGGAGAACACGACCGGGTACTCCGGCAGGGCCTCCGAGCGGTCGGGCTGGTCGTAGCCGCTGCGGCCGAACTCCACGACGTGGTCGCGGTAGTTCTTGCCGACGCAGAAGATGTCGCGCCGCGGCACCGGGATCGGCGCGTGCAGGCGGACGGAGTCGAGGGCGTGCCGCGGCTGCGCGGCGGCGTCGCGCTCCAGGGCCGGACCGAGCTCGGCCCAGCCCTCGATGACGTCGAGGACGCTGGCGCCGGCCGGAAGGAGCGCACTGACGTCGTGGACGACGCCCGCGTCGGGGTCCACCACGCCGACGTGCTGCGCCGACCCGGTGGAGAAGGTCACCAGCTTCATCGCTGCACCAATCTGAACCAATAGAACCAATGTGGCCAGGCGTGAACGTACGCCCCTCATCTCGACCTGTCGAGGGGAGGGTGAGCATCGACTTCGGCCGATTTTACATTGGTCTGGATTGGTCACACTGCTGCGGCTACTGTAGGCGCATGATGGCGGTGGAACAGTCGCTGCGCAGCCTCCTCACCGAAGGCGCCCAGGCCGGGACCTTCGGCCCCGGCTCGAAGCTGCCCACCGAACGGGCCCTGGTCGAGCAGCTCTCCGCGCCCCGCAGCGCGATCCGGCGCGCGCTGGAGGTGCTCGAACGCGACGGACTGGTCATCCGCCACGTCGGCCGAGGCACGTTCCTCACCGAGGCGGTACTGCAGCCCGTCGAGGGTGCACCCGCGAACACGAGCCCGGCGGAGATCATGCAGGTGCGGCTGCTCCTCGAGCCGCAGGTCGCCACCCTCGCAGCCCGGGTCGCGACGCAGGCCGATCTCGACCGCATCACCGAGTGTCTCGACGCCGGGGGCAGCAGCGAGGACTTCGAAGGCTTCGAGTCCTGGGACGCGCGGCTGCACCGGGCCATCGCGCAGGCCGTCCACAACGGGCTGCTCATGAACATGTTCGACGTCCTCAACACCGCCCGGGCCCTTCCCGTCTGGGGCACGTTGAAGCGTCGGACGTCCACCCCGGAACTGCGCCGCTGCTACCACGGCGAGCACACCGCGATCGTCGACGCGCTGCGCGACCGCGACTCCGCCGGATCCGGCGAGGCCATGCGGATCCACCTGGAGAACGTGTCGGACAACCTCCTCGGCCGGCACTGACCCGCCCGCCCGGGGTCGAGAGGAGTGGGTCCCGCCCGCGGCGGGTATCCGCACCCGGGATCATCACAGCCGACCGGCTCCGGGAGTTGTTCGACTCCGACCTGCCGGACCCGCAGCTCGCCGTCGTCGAGGGGCAGGCCCGCGTGGTGCCCGGAACAGCGGACGAGGACCAGGGCCTCGTCGTCGCGTCCCGCAGCGAACTGCTCGAACGACACGGCGGCTCGGCGCCGTCCGGACAGGCGCTCGAGGAGCTCGCCGTCGCCCTCGAGACCACCGTCGACACCCTCGGCGCCTGACCCGCCCGCCCCGACCCGGGAGGGCGTGAGACGGGTTCAGCCCTTGACGTAGGCGAGCTTCTCGGCGACCCAGGCGGGCATGTCGTCTCCACCGCCCGCCTGGCGGGACTCGCGGCACACGACGGACAGGTCCCGCCCCAGGCGTCAGCCTCTCGAGAGTCGACGGCGGTTGGCCACGACCCGCCGGTGGACCGGGCCGAGCACGTTGCCGACGGCCTTGGCGGTGTCCTTCGGCGGAGTCGTCACCGCGGCCGTCGCGGCCTGGAACAACGCCTCGACCTTCTCCTGCACCATGCGGGTGTACTCCCGGCGGTCCCGGGCGCTCGGCGGCCAACCGCCCGACGCCATCCGGAACGTCCGATGGGCGATCACCACCGGCGCCGACCAGGCGATCTCCGCGACCAGGAGCCACGGCTTCACCCACCCCGGGCCGGGCATCGTACCAGCGGACGTGCGCCTTCTCGCGGTCATCGGCCGACGCTAGCGTCCCGGCCCAGGCGCGTCAGCGGCGCGCGGCCGCAAATCCGGCGAGCTCGTCGAGGGCTCGGAGGGCTTCGGACTCGGGGAGGGTCTCGAGGTTCAGCGTGACCTCGTCGACCCCGGCAGCGGCGTAGCCGTCCACCCTCTCCGGATCCGGATCTGCGGCGTACACCGTGAACGGCACGTCGTGCCGGCCCTGCTCGGCAAGCCATTCCCGGACGCGGCGGATCTCCTCGGGAGGGGTGTGCGCGCGGGGCAGCCACGCGTCGCCGTAGGTCGCCAGCCGGCGCAGCGCCGCCTTGCTCTCCCCGCCGAGGTAGATGGGCGGATGGGGCTTCTGCACTGGTTTCGGCCAGGCGTAGATGGGGTCGAAGTCGCCTTCGGGATCGGCCGGCCCTCGATGACCGCCGCCGTGAGCGGTGCGAGCGCCGGGGAGGAGTGCTCGGCGTCGCCACCCCGCGTTCCTCACCGGCGCCGGGGTCGGCGCCGCGGTCGTCGGCGGCCTCGCCGCGCCGCTCGGCATCGGCACCGCGGTCGCCGTCCTCGTCCTGCTCCCGCTCCTGGGCGTCACGCTGCTGCTCGGGAGGAACCGGACGGAGCACCCGGCCTGATCGGCGGTGCCGACCACGGGCCCGGCCCCGGCCCGCGCGCGACGCGGGCCGGGGCCGGATCTGTTCGACCGTCCCGGGGTCGACGAGAGCTACCCCGTGGCTTCCGCCGCCCCGGCCTCCGCCTCGCCGCGTCGCGGCGGCCGCCGCTCCCGGCAGTAGCTCCCCGGCGGGTCGGAACGGCCGAATGCGCACTCGCCCCGTTCCCGGCACCGCCGGTTGCACGGGCCGATCGTGTCCTGCTTCGCCGCCGCCGCCCTTCGCAGCGCGGCGACGTCGAGCCCGGTCACTGCGCCGACGCCAGCACGTTCTCCTTCTCGCCGGCACTCATCCCGGGCTTCGCCCCGAGGTCGAACCGCGGACCGGACGGCAGCGTGTTGTGGAAGATCTTGCCGCCCTTGATGACCGTGGTGATCTTGTCGAGGTCCTGCATCACCGTGATGTCGGCGAGCGGGTCGCCGTCGACCACCACGATGTCGGCGAACTTGCCGGCCTCGAGGGTGCCCACCTTGCCCCCGAAGTCGACCAGGGCGCCCGCGTCGCGGGTGGCCGCCACGAGCGTCTCGCGCGGGGTGTAGCCGAACATCTCGACGAAGTTCTGCAGGTCCCGGGCGTAGGTGCCGTGCGGGGTCCAGGCCAGGCCGAAGTCGCCGCCGGGCAGCACCCGGATGCCCGCCGCCTTCATCTTGCCGACGCTGGCGATGGTCTCGACCATCTCCTCCTTGTAGCCCATGGAGTCGAGCACGTCGTGGCTGAAGCCGAACTGGGCGCCGTTCTCGTAGAGCCCGACCTGCCAGTGGATGGCCGGGCTGACGAAGATGCGGTGCCGCTGCTCGCGCATGCGCTCGAGCGCCTCGTCGTTGAGGTAGTTGGCGTGCCCGATCACGTCGAACCCGGCCTTCATGGCCTGGATCACCGCGTCCGCCGACCGGGCGTGGCAGAGCATCCGCAGGCTGCGGCGGTGTCCCTCGTCGACCGCGGCGTCGGCCTCCTCCTGGGTGTAGGAGAGCTCGCCGGGCAGGTCGGACTCGATCATGCCCTCGCCGTCGAGGTAGACCTTGACGGTGTCGGCCCCGGACTTGCGGACCGAGCGGATGACCTTGCGGACCTCCCACGGGTTGTCCGCCAGCAGGGCCAGCCCGTCCATGCCGAGCTGCAGGTGGTCCGGGTTCCAGTCGACCATCCCGCCGGTGCCGAGGACGTCCCGGCCGCAGGCCACGTAGCGCGGGCCGGGGGCGACCCCGGAGTTGATCGCGTTGCGGACGGCCACGTCGACCGCGTGCAGGGAGCCGAAGCTGTTCGCCGAGGTGTAGCCGCAGCGCAGCATCGTCCGCGCGTTCTCCACCGCGTAGATCGTGGTGGCCTCGGCGGTGCAGTTCATGTCCAGGTCCTGCAGGCTGGACGCGTTGAAGTAGGACAGGTGGCTGTGCGCCTCCGTCATACCCGGCATCACGAAACGCCCGCCCAGGTCGATGCGGGGGACGCTCTCGTCGACGTCGTCGAACTGGTCCATCGAGCCGACGCGGCGGATGTCCTCGCCCTCGACCCAGATGGCACCGTCGGGGATCACCTCCTCGTCGATGCCGTCGAAGATGCGGCCGTGGACGAGGAGCATGGACTCGGCGTTGAGCATGGTCACTCCTTGTTGAGGTGGTGGTGCGGGCGTCGTGCCGGGCTCGCGGAGTGCAGGCCCCGGCCGGCGGCCGCGCGGGCCGCCTCCTGGACCTGCTCCCCGACGGTGGGGTGGACGTGCACGGTGTCGGCGAGGTCCTCCACCGTCGCGCCCATCTCGATGGCCACCGTGCCCTCGGCGACCAGCTCGGAGGCGTGCGGGCCGACCACGTGCAGCCCGAGGACGAGGCCGGTACCGGTCTCCGACACCAGCTGCACCGTCCCGCGCGGGGCGCGCAGCGTGAGTGCCCGGCCGTTGCCGGCCATCGGGACCGTGGTGACGACCGGGTCCAGTCCCTCGGCGCGGGCCGCGGCGGCGGACAGGCCCACCGTCGCGATCTCGGGGTCGGCGAACACCACCGCGGGGATCGCGGCCGGCTGGAAGGCCACCCGGTCCCCGCACAACGCGTCCACCGCGACCGGTGCCTCGGCGTAGCCCTTGTGCGCCAGCGCCGGTCCCGGCGTGACGTCGCCGATCGCGGCCACATGCGGGCGCAGCGTCCGGTCGGGGGCGACGTGCAGGAGGCCGTCGTCGCCCGGCGTCACGCCGAGCCGGTCGAGGCCCAGCTCGTCGGTGTTCGGGCGGCGGCCGACCGCGACGATGACGACGTCGGCCTTCACCTCGACGTCCCGGTCGCCGCAACGCACGTGCAGGATCGTGCCCCGGTGCTCGCCGGCGCGGGCGGCCGTGAGCACGGTGACGCCCAGCTCGTCGAGCCGCCGGGCGACCGGACGGGTCAACGCGACGTCGATCTCGGGTAGGATCCGTTCGGCCATCTCCACCAGGGTCACGGACGAACCGAGCTTTGCCAATGCCGTGCCGAGCTCGACCCCGATGTAGCCGGCGCCGACGACCGCCACCGTGGCAGGCAGCTCGGGGAGGTCGAGCGCTCCCGTGCTGTCCAGGACGTGCACGCCGTCGGGTACCAGGTGGGGCAGCACGGCCGGGCGCGAGCCGGTGGCGATGACGACGTCGCGGAACTCGACGAACGCCGCGCGGCCGGCGGGTGTGCGGACCACGGCCTGGTCCGGGCGGGTGAACCGGAGGTCGCCGGCGAGGACCCGGACCCCGGCGCCGGCCAGCAACGACCGGACTCCCCCGGTCAGCTCGCCGATGATGCGGGCCTTGTCCGCCTGAAAGGCGCCCAGGTCCACCGAACGCTCGCCGACCGACAGGCCCGCCGACGCGTAGCCGGCGGCCCGTTCCGCCACGTCGGCCATCTCGATCAGGGCCTTGGACGGGATGCAGCCCGCACGCAGGCACACCCCGCCGACGCCGTCCTCGCCGTCCCGGTCGATCAGCAGGACGTCGCGGCCGCGCTGGGCGCCGCGCAGCGCGGCCGCGTATCCCGCGGGGCCGCCGCCGACGACGAGCAGGTCGGCGGCCTCGGCGATCTCTCCGACGACCATCAGTCCTCCTCGCCCAGCAGCAGCAGCGGGGTGCGGATCAGGCGCTCGAGGGTGTTCACGAAGGCGCCGAGGTGCTCGCCGTCGATCAGGCGGTGGTCCGCCGCGACCGCGAGCGGCAGCACCCGGCGCACCGCCGGGACGCCGTCCACCGGGACCACCGCGTCGTGGACCCGGCCGAACCCGGCGATCGCGACCTGCGGGGCGTTGATCAGCGGGGTGCCGAGCCAGGTGCCGTAGCTGCCGAAGTTGCTGATCGTGAACGTGCCGCCGGTCGTGTCCTGCAGCGGGAGCGAGCGTTCACGGGCGCCCGCGCCGAGCCGGGCGATCTCCCTGGCCAGGCCGGGCACGCTGCGCCGGCCGGCGTCGCGCAGCACCGGCACGATGAGGCCGTCCGGGGTGGCGGCCGCGATCCCGACGTCGAGACGCCGGTGCAACGTGACCTCCTCGCGCTCCATGTCGAGAGTCGCGTTGAAGTCCGGGTGCCGGCGCAGGGCCGTCGTCACCGCACGGACGAGCAGCGGCAACAGCGTCAGCCGCAGCCCCTGCTCCTCGGCGTCCGCCCGCAGGGTGCGGTGGGCGCGTTCGAGCTCGGTCGCGTCGACCTCGCGGAACTCGGTGATGTGCGGGACCGACCAGGCCGCGGTCATGGCCCGGGCGACCTGACGGCGCAGGCCGCGCAGCGGCCGGACCCGGGTCTCCCCCGTGCCGGGCTCGGCCGGGGTGGCGGCGGGGGTGACGGCTGCCTGTGCGGTGACCGGCTCCGGGCTCCGCGGTGCGGCACCGTTGACGGACCGGGCGCCGCCGGCGATCGCGGCGCGGACGTCGTCGAGGACGATCCGGCCGTTCGGTCCGCTGCCGGTGAGCTCGGCCAGCTCGATGCCGTGCTCGACCGCCAGCCGGCGGGTGCTCGGGGCGGCCAGCACCCGGCGGCGGCCGGCGCCGGCGGGGGCCGCGGACGCGGGCACGGGCCGACCGTCGACGGCCGGAGCGGTGGCGAGCGCGGGTTCGCCCGCGGGCTCCGGCTCCACGGCGTCGGCTCCCGAACCCGTCGCCTCGAACGTGAACAGGGCCGATCCGACCGGCACGACGTCCCCCGGCCCGTGCGCGAGCTCGGTGATCACGCCGTCGGCCGGCGCGGGCAGCTCGACCTGTGCCTTCGCCGTCTCGACCGTCACGACGGGCTGGTCGGCGCGGACCTCGGCCCCCGCCGCCACCAGCCACTCGACGATCTCGGCCTCGGCGAGGCCCTCCCCGATGTCGGGGAGCCGGAACACGGTCGTGCTCATGCCGCCTTCACCGTCGCCCTCGCCGCCGCGACGACCCGGTCCACGCCGGGCACGAAGTGGTCCTCGATCCGGCCGGGTGGGTAGGGGGTGTCCGGCGCGGCGACCCGCGCGACCGGGGCCTCGAGCGAGTAGAACGCCGCGTCGTTGATCGTGGCCACGACCTCGGCGCCGAAGCCGGCGCTGAGCGGGGCCTCGTGCACAACCACGCAGCGGCCGGTCGCCGCGACGGCGTCGGCCAGACCGGCCTCGTCGAGCGGCACCAGGGTGCGCAGGTCCACGACGGCGGCGGAGATGCCCTCCTCGGCCAGCGCCTCGGCTGCCTTCTCGGCGACCTGGACCGCCGCGCTCCACGCGACGAGGGTGACGTCGGTGCCGTCGCGGGCGACTCGCAGCTTCCCGAACGGCACCGGAGCGTCGCCGTCCGCGACCTCCCCGGTGACCAGGCGGTAGCCGCGTAGTGGTTCGCAGAACAGCACCGGGTCCGAGGACCGGACCGCGGTCTGCAGGAGCCCCTTGGCGTCGGCCGGGGTGGCCGGCATGACCACGGAAAGCCCGGGGCTCTGCACGAACTGCGCCTCGAGTGCCTCGGAGTGCAGCTCCGGGGTCCGGACCCCGCCGCCGAACGGAGCGCGGATCACCACCGGCATCGGGAAGCGGCCCTGCGAGCGGTAGCGCATCCGGGCCAGCTGGGCGCCGATCTGGTGGAAGGCCTGGTGGCTGAAGCCGAGGAACTGCATCTCGGCGATGGGCACCTGCCCGGCGGCCGCGAGGCCGATCGCCGCGCCGACGATCGAGGCCTCGGCGAGAGGCATGTCGACGACGCGGTCCGGGCCGAACTCGTCGAGCAGGCCGTCGGTGGCGCGGAAGACGCCGCCGAGCCGGCCGACGTCCTGCCCGAGGACGAGGGTCCGCTCGTCGCGGGCGAGCTCGCCACGCAGGGTCGTGTTGATCGCCTGCAGCATGTTGAGCCGGGTCATCGGGTTCTCACCTGGGCCTGGAGTTCGGCGCGCTGGCCCTGCAGCCGGGGCGACAGCGTCTCGGTCACGTGCTCGAAGAGGTGCTCGACACCGGGCGGTTCCATCGCCTCGACGGTCCGCACCGCCTCGTCGATCCGGGTGGCGATCCGCTCGCGCACCGCGGTGTCGTGGGCGTCGTCCCACAGCTCGCGCGTCCGCAGGTGGGCCAGGACGCGACTGATCGGGTCCCGCGGCGCCCACGCCTCCAGCTCCTCGGCGGGCTGGTAGCGGCTGGCGTCGTCCGCGGTGTTGTGGTCGCCGAGCCGGTAGGTCAGCGTCTCGACCAGCGTCGGGCCCTCACCGGCCCGGGCGCGGGCCACGGCGTCGGCCACGACCTGGTGAACGGCGAGCAGGTCGTTGCCGTCGACCAGGGCACCGGGGATCCCGTAGCCCGGCGCGCGGCCCGCGAGCGTCGCCGCGGCGGACTGCCGGGCGCGCGGGGTGGAGATCGCCCAGCCGTTGTTCTGCACGACGAAGACGACCGGCGCGCGCAAGGTGCCGGCGAGGTTGCAGGCCTCGTGGAAGTCGCCCTCCGACGAGGCGCCGTCCCCGCAGAAGACCGCGACGACGCTGTCGCGGCCCTGCAGCGCGTGGCCCCACGCGAGCCCGACGGCCTGCGGGAGCTGGGCGGCCAGTCCGATCTGGATGGGCAGCACGTTCACGCCCTCGGGTGCGGCGCCGCCGCGCGGGTCACCGAGGAAGGTCAGCATGAACTGCTCGAGCGGCAGGCCCTGGCGAAGCAGCGCGGGCAGCTCGCGGTACTGCGGGACGACCCAGTCGCGGGCCGGGTCGAGCGCGAACGCCGCGCCCACCACGGACGCCTCCTGCCCGCGGACCGGTGAGAACGTGCCGAAACGCCCCTGGCGCTGCAGGCTGAAGCCCTTCTCGTCGAAGGCGCGGGAGAAGAGCATGAGCTCGCAGGCGTCGCGGAGCTGCTCGTCGGAGAGGGCGGCCTCGCGGCCGGGTTCCAGCTCGCCGTCGGGGCGCAGCACGGTCCACGGGGTCGCCTGCCCGTGCTCGGGGCGGAACTGTGGGGTGAATCCGGACATCGACACCTCTCGTGATGGCTGCGCTGCAGCCGGGTTCTCGGGAGACACTGCGGTCACCAGCCGCCGTAGGCGAGCCAGCCGCCGTCGACCGGGATCTGGGCCCCGGTCATGTAGGAGGCTGCGGGCGACGCGAGGAACGCGACGACCTCGGCGACCTCGGCCGGGGCCGCGAGGCGGCCCAGCGGGGTGCGGCGCTCGATGTCATCGGCCGAGAAACGCCCGCTGCTCATGGTCTGCTCGACGAACGGGGTGGCCACGTAGCCGGGGTTGACCGACAGGACGCGGACTCCGCGGTCGGCCCACTCGACGGCGAGCGACTTCGTCAGCCCGTCCAGGCCGTGCTTGGCGGTGGAGTAGCCGGTGCGGCCGGGGATCGCGGTCGCCCCCAGCACCGACGAGACGTTGATGATCGTCCCGCTGCGGGCCGGCAGCATGACCCGCGCCGCGGCCTGGGCGCAGTGGAACGGCCCGGTGAGATTGGTGGCGAGGACGGTCGCCCACTCCTCGGGGGTGATCTCCTCGGCGGCCCGGACGAGCGGGATGCCGGCGTTGTTGACCAACACGTCGAGACGGCCGTAGGCCGCGACGGCGGCGTCGACCAGGATCTGCCCGCCCTCGGGCAGGCTCACGTCCGCGGCGACGCCGACCGCCTCGTACCCGGCCGCCACGATCTCGTCGGCGGCCTCCTTCGCGCGTCCGTCGTCGCGGGAGTTGACCACGACCCGGGCGCCTCCGGCGGCCAACCGGCCGGCGATGGCCCTGCCGATGCCCGAGCTGGAGCCGGTCACGATCGCGACCAGGCCGGCGACCGAGGCTTCGGGGGGTTTCGACTGCACTGTCGTCAAGGGGGGGCCCTTCTGACCGCAGGGGTCATCGCGCGAGGAGGCGGCGCCTCCCCGGTGGGGGTTGCTCTTCTGCCCGGACGCGCGGTCTCCCCACGCCACTCGCTGTGGTCCACGTCACCGTCCAGGAACGTGTGTCAAGCTTCGGCCGGACGCCCCGCTCCGTCAATGGCGACTCCTCGGTCCTGAACATCCGGAACCCGGATGGCCCCGCGGCGCTACCGGAGATCGGTGGTCGTGTCCGGCACGGGCGTCCCGAGCAGGGTCTCGAGCAGCGCCGACGCCGCCGGGGAGCCGGCCAGGGCCGGTGCCCAGTACACGCCGACCTCGCGGTACACCCGCGGGGAGACCCCGACGACCGCCACGCCGTCGGTCCGGACGCTGTCGATCGCGAGCCGGTTGGTGAAGCCGAGCGCGAGCCCGCTGCGGACCAGGCCGACGAGGATCTGCGGCTGGTCGGACAGGAACCGGATCCGGGGTTCGATGCTCTCCCGGGTGAGCAGCCGGAAGGCCTCGGTGTCGTAGCGCAGGTCGTGCCCGGAGACGACGAGCTGCTCTCCGCGCAGATCCGCCAGCGCCGCTGTCTCCTGGTCCGCCAGGCGGTGCCCCGACGGGACGACGAGGCACATCGGCTCCCGCCACAGCAGCCTGTGGCTCAACGAGTGGGTGCTGCGTGGCGGCGGCAGGGTCGGCCGGACCGCGAGCAGGGCGGGCCCCTGGTCCAGGGCCCGGTCGATGCCGCGCACCGCCTGTTCGACCAGCTCGACGCGGATGCCGGGGAAGTCCTCGGAGAAGCGGCGGAGCACCTCGGGCACGAACGCGGCGCCGGCGCTCGGATAGGTCGCGAGCGTGACGTCGCCCCGGATCAGGCCCTGCACGGAGGCCATCGCGGCCCGCCCGGCGTCGAGTTCCTCGACCATGGCCCGTGCGTGGGTCACGAGGGCCTCCCCCGCGGCGGTGAGCCGGGCCGGCCGCTGGTCGCGGTCGAACAGCTGCGCGCCGAGCTCACGTTCCAGGGACGCGATGTGGCTGGAGATCCGCCCCTGGGACCGGTAGAGGTGCACGGCGGCCGCGGTGAACCCGCCGCGGTCGACCACTGCGAGGAACGCGTGAATCCACTCGATCTGCACGGTTGCCGATCCTCGCCCCAGCAGGGTCCTCGAGCAGCGGAACCCCCGTCACATTCGGCGCGCGTCGGACGAGTCATCCTCCGGACAGCTGTGCACACCGATCGTCGGAGGCAGAGGTGACCGGCTAGGACGTGTCTTGTAAGGGTTCTGACCTGCTGTCGGTGATCATGCTCGGGTGGTGGGTCGGGGTGAGCTGACGGACAAGGCCTGGGCGCGAATCGAGCCGTTGCTGCCCCCGGTCGCAGGGCGAGGCCGGCGGTGGCGCGATCACCGTCAGGTGATCAACGCGATCCTGTGGAAGCTGCGCACCGGCGCCCCGTGGCGCGACCTGCCCGAGCGCTACGGACCCTGGAAGACCGCGCATGATCGCCTGCGGATCTGGACCGCGGACGGCACCTGGGAACGCATCCTCGACGACGTGATCGTCAAGGATGACGCCGTCGGGAACGTGGAGTGGACCTTCAGCATCGATTCCAGCAGCGTCCGGGCTCACCAGCACTCCGCCGGTGCCCGGATAAAGGGGGCTGCACCACTGGGTGGGTCGAAGCCCTCGCCGTCGACGGAGAAGCCCTCGGACGGTCCCGTGGCGGGCTGACCAGCAAGATTCATCTCGCGGTCGATGGGCGCGGACTGCCGATGTCGGTGATCCTCACCCCGGGCCAGGCCGGGGACAACCCACAACTGCTCCCGCTGCTCGATCAGATCGTGGTCGGCCGAGACGGACCCGGCCGACCACGCACCCGGCCCGTCCGGGTGCTGGCCGACAAGGCCTACTCCCACCCCTCGACCCGCGCGGCGCTACGCCGGCGCCGCATCGCGTTCACCAGCCCCGAACGCAGCGACCAGATCCAGCGCCGACGCGCGAAGGGCTCCCGCGGCGGTCGCTCACCGGCGTTCGACCCGGCCCTCTACGCCAGTCGCAACGTGGTCGAACGCTGCTTCAACCGGCTCAAACAGTTCCGCGCCCTCGCCACCCGCTACGCGAAGCGCGTGGCCTACTACCGATCGGAGATCATCATCGCCGCGACCGTGTTGTGGCTGCGCACCGACTTACAGGACACGCCCTAGGAGCGCAGCGGGCCGGCGTCGAGCGTGACCGGCGCGCCGTGCGGGGTCGCGACGGCGGCACGCAGCCAGGCGCCGGTCCGCTCCTCGACCGAGCCGCGGTCGGCGACGCCGAGCCCGTCGAGCAGGTGCTCCAGCGCGGCGAGCCAGGCGTCCCAGTAGTCCAGGCCGGTGTCCAGCTCGCCGCCCAGGGTCTCGGCGAACTCCTGCCGGTCCAGCGTCCCGGTGTCCTGCAGGGCCACGGCCAGCGCGAACGCGCTCGCCTGCCACGGCTCGTCGAAGACCGGGCCGTCAGGCGGGCTCAAGGTAGGACTCCCAGGCGTCGACGGAGACGGTCGTGGTCGGGTCGGCGTCCGGGCCCCACAGCTCGGGGCCGGTGAACACGACGGTGTAGAGCGGCTCCGGGCACTCACCGTGGCCGTGCGCGCGGGCGTCGGGCAGCACGTGGGTCCCGCGGTGGGTCTCGACGGTCCCGCACCGGCCGCGGACGTAGCGGGGGAGCCGGGTGTGCCCGCGCGGGTGCATCACCCGGGCCCGCACGCGGTCGCCGGGGGCGAACCGGGGCGGGCCGGTGCCGTCGCGCTCGGTGGGGGCGCCGGTGGCCAGCACCCGGGCGGCGGCGTCGGCGTCCAGCGCGGCAGGGGCGTCGGCGCGCGGGCGCAGGGAACGCCCGGCGTCGAGCTCGTCGGCGCCGACCAGACCGTGGGTGACCAGCAGCTCCTCGGTCGCCGCGAGCCAGATCTCGTAGTAGGTCAGGGTCAGGTAGACCGGCGGCGGGAGCGACTCGCGGGCGTGCCGGGACTCGTCGATCGACCAGCCGCCCGGGCGGGCCGCGGCGAGGGTCAGCGCCAGCACCAGCGGCTCCCAGCCCGCGTGGAACCGGACGTCCTCCGGCTCGGGCTCCACCGGTCCGAAGCCCATCGCGCCGCCGAGGTCGTGCGCGCCGTTCACGCCGACACCAGCCGGGTACCGATCATGGCGTCGCGGGAGACGATCGCGGCGAGCTCGTCGGCGGACCAGCCGTCGGTACCGGCCGGGCGCTGCGGGACGACCAGGTAGCGCAGCTCGGAGGTGGAGTCGTGCACCCGGATGGCGACGTCGTCGTCGAGCACGGTCCCGAAGTCGGCGAGCACGCCGCGTGGGTCCAGCACCGCGCGCGACCGGTAGGCCGGCGACTTGTACCAGACCGGGGGCAGGCCCAGCACCGGCCACGGGTAGCAGGAGCACAGGGTGCAGACGACGAGGTGGTGCTCGCGCGGTGAGTTGAACACCGCGGCGAGGTGCTCGCCGCCGCGACCGGCGTAGCCGAGCTCGGCGACCGCCGCGGTCGCGTCGTCGGCGAGCCGGGCCGCGAAGTCCGGGTCGGTCCAGGACCGGGCGACGACGTGCGCGCCGTTCCGCGGGCCGACCCGGTGCTGGTAGGTCTCGATGATCTCGTCGAGTGCGGCCGGGTCGACGTAGCCCTTCTCGACCAGGATCGACTCGAGTGCCCGCACGCGGGCGTCCACCGGTCGCAGCTCACCGCTCATCGGGAGGACGCTAGCCAGGCGGGGCCGGGGCGTCGAGAGCACGACGGCCCGGCACCTCGCGGTACCGGGCCGTCGGGAGGGCGGTGGGCTCAGGCGTGCGTGAGTGCGTCCTCGAACTCCTCGGCCTTCAGCGGGGCGAGGTCGGAGACCCGCAGGAAGTCGCCCAGCGTGGTGCCGGTCGCGCCCGAGTCGACGTTGCGCGGGCCGCGGCCGGCCCGGACGTCGTCGAGGTTGATCGTGCGCAGGTCGTAGGAGAACCGGGTGACGTCGGAGGTGTTCGGCGCCGAAGCGTGCAGGTGGTTCGACGAGAACATGAACACGTCACCCGACTGCCCGGCGATCCGGATCTCGCCGCGGGACTCGAAGTCCTCCAGCGGGAGCGGGTGCGGACGGGTGTCGGTGGTCTTCTCGCCGGCGGCCGCGGTGCGGTGCTTGGCGACCCACTCGTCGTAGTCGTACTGGTTCGAGCCGTTCTTCACCGGGCGGTCGAAGTAGTCGGTGTACATGCTCATGACGTTGTCGCCGACGACGTCGAACACCGGGGTCCAGTAGTTCACGAGCTGCTGCGGGTGGCCGTACCACATGTCGCGGTGCGCCTTGTAGTTGTAGGACACACCGGCGGTGAGGAACTGGTCGGCCGGGATCACGCGCAGCCGCGGGATGTCGAAGTAGGTGCGCTCGGGGTCGACGCCGAAGTCGACGGCGAACTGCTGGCAGAGCGCCTTGGTCCGGTCGCCGTTGGTGAACTCGCGCTTGAGCGGCTCGACGCGGCGGACGAACTCGTCGACGTCCATCTCGTACTGGGCCCGCTCCGGGTCCAGCCCCTCGAAGGCCTGACCGATCAGGTCCTTGGCGTGGTCGGCGAGGGCGTTCGCGCCGCCGATCCCGCTGTAGAGGTGGAAGTCGCCCCGGAACAGGGACTCGCGGCGCGCGTCGTCGTCGATCCGGCGGTTGAGGTAGACCGTGATCACCGCTTGCTCCTCCGTGCTGGCTCGGGGGTCGGAAACCCGCCTGACGCCTGTCGACGCTAGCGCACACGATCGGGTGAGCATCTACGATGCGTCGTAGTAGTCGTGCTGTGCGACACCGTGTCCGGAAGATCCGTTTGGTGTGGCCCGCTCCGTCGTGGTTAGCTGAGCCTCACCTATGGAGGAGGCGGCGATGTCGGTCGTGACCGAGGACCGGGCGGCGGTCCGCGTGGTGGGTCTGCAGCGGCTCTCGGACGTCTTCGTCCGGGCCGAGATCGAGGGGGAGGGGCTCGCCGGTCTCGGCCTGCCGGGCGTCCCCGACGAGGCCTGCGTCTTCCACTTCCCGCTGCCCGACGGGGGCCGCGACGACCACGGTCGCTGGTACACCCTGCGCGAGGTCAGCCCCTGCCGCACCCGGGCGTCCATCGACCTGGTCTGCCACCCCGGCGGGGTCGGCGCGGGCTGGGCCCGGCGGGCCTGCGTCGGTGACGAGATCGAGGTCTCGCACTCGAACAGCTGGTTCAAGCGCCCGGCCGGCGTCGGCTGGCAGATCCTCGTCGGCGACGCGGCCGCGCTCCCGGCGCTCGCCCGGATCGTCACCGAGACCCCCGAGGGCATCGACACCGAGGTCGTCCTGGAGATCGACGAGGTCCCGGCCGACTTCCCCACGCGGGCGCGGGTCCGGCGCGAGCCCGCGAGCGAGACCGGCAGCCGGCTGGCGGAGATCGTCGCCGGGCTGGCGCTGCCGGACGGGCCCGGCTACGTCTACGTCGGCGGTGAGGCGTCCGCGACCCGTGCCGCCCGCAAGCACCTGCGCCACGAGCGCGGCCTGCCGCCCGGCGCCTACGGCGTGCTCGGCTACTGGCGTCGTGACGCCGACACCTTCCGTCGCACCTGGCAGGCCAATCAGGAGCGCTTCGAGAAGGCCTACGCCGACGCGGCCGTCGCCGCCGGGGGCGACGACGAGCGGATGCTCGACATCTACGAGGCGACCCTGGAGCGCGACGGGCTGCTCTGAGCGAGGCGTGCCGCGGGACACGGACGCCTCGGTCGGCGCCCGCGTGGGCCAGGCGTAAACTCGGAGGTCGGCACCCCGACCGGGTCGGGAGCCCTACCGCGACCCGGGCAGGGGTCTGTCCTGCCCGCGGCCGGTCCCCGTCGCCGCGCGCACCGCCAGCCCACCTCCACCGAGGAGCCAGCGCCGTCGTGGCCATCCTGTCCGGTCTGCTCACCTCCGCCCTGTCCGACGCCGGTCTGCGCGCCGCCGTCGACGCCGCCCGTGCCGCGGACACCCGCGCCGGTGAGACCCCTGCCGTGCAGGTCGAGGGCCCCTCCGCGGTGCGCCCGCTGCTCGCCGCCGGGCTCGCCGAGACCTCCACGGTGCTCGCCGTGACCGCCACCGACCGGGAGGCCGAGGACCTCGCGGCCGCGGTGTCGGACCTGCTCGGCCACGGCGAGGCGCCGGGCGCCGCCGCCGACACGGTGCACGACTGCGCGGGCGCGCCGGTCGTCGTACTGCCGAGCTGGGAGACGCTGCCGCACGAGAAGCTGTCCCCGCGCCCGGACACCGTCGCCCGCCGGCTGACGATCTTCCACCGGCTCTCCTCGGCGGAGACCGCCCCTCGGGTGGTCGTGACCGCGGCGCGCAGCCTGATCCAGCCGGTCGCGCCCGGGCTGGGCACGCTCGCCCCGGTGACGCTGGCCGTCGGCGAGGAGTACGACTTCGAGCAGCTGCTGGTGCGGCTGGTCGAGCTGGCCTACAGCCGCGCCGAGATGGTCACCACCCGCGGCGAGTTCGCCGTGCGCGGCGGCATCCTCGACATCTTCCCGCCGACCGCCGAGCACCCGGTGCGTGTCGAGTTCTGGGGCGACGAGGTCTCCGAGGTGCGGTCGTTCTCCGTCGCGGACCAGCGCTCGGTCGGCGAGGTCACGCGGATCGACGTGCCGCCGTGCCGCGAGCTGCTGCTCACCACGCCGGTGCGCGAGCGGGCCGGCGAGCTGGCCCTGGAGCAGCCCGAGACCGCGGGCCTCAACCGCAACCCGCTGCGCGAGCTGCTGGAGAAGCTGTCCGAGGGCATTCCCGGTGAGGGCATGGAGTCGCTGATCCCGGCGCTGGTCGGCGGGGAGATGCAGACGCTCACCGACCTGCTCCCGGACGGGACGCGGGTGCTGCTCGCCGACCCCGAGCGCATCCGCACCCGCTGCGCGGACCTCGTGCGCACCGGGCAGGAGTTCCTGGAGGCGTCCTGGCTGGCGTCCGGCTCCGGCGGCGAGGCCCCGATCGACGTCTCCGGGTCGGCCTACCGCGACCTGCGCGTCACGCTGGACCACGCGACGGCGACCGGCCGCCCCGTGGTCTCGCTGTCGCCGCTGCTGTCGGGCTCCGACGACGTCGTCGTGGCGGGCGTGCACGAGATCGAGCCCTACCGGGGCGACACCGACCGCGCGCTGACCGACCTGCGCGCGCACGTCGCCACCGGCGGCGCCGCGGTGCTCGTGCTGGCCGGGCAGGGCACCGCCGACCGCTCGCTGGAGCAGCTGCGCGAGGCCGAGGTCCCCGCCTCCGCCGTCCCGGTGCTCGCCGACGCCCCGGAGAAGGGGATCGTCACCGTCACCTGCGGGCGCGTGCTGAACGGGTTCACCGCGCCGGAGGTCGGGCTGGTCGTCGTCTCCGAGGCCGACCTGACCGGCAGCCGCGCCGGGCTCGACACCGCGCCGCGCAAGACCACCCCCCGCAAGCGCAACGCCGTCGACCTGGCCGTGCTGCAGCCCGGCGACTTCGTCGTCCACAACCAGCACGGCATCGGACGCTTCATCGAGATGAAGGAGCGCACCGTCCAGGGCGCCACCCGCGAGTACCTGGTGCTGGAGTACGCCAGCTCCAAGCGCGGCCAGCCCGCCGACCGGCTGTTCGTGCCGACCGACGCCCTCGACGAGATCAGCCGCTACGTGGGCGGCGAGCAGCCCGCCGTCAACAAGCTCGGCGGCGGGGACTGGGCCAAGACCAAGAGCCGCGCCCGCAAGGCGGTCAAGGACATCGCGGCCGGTCTGGTGCAGCTCTACGCGGCGCGCCAGGCCTCGCCGGGGCACGCGTTCGGCGCGGACACCCCGTGGCAGCGCGAGCTCGAGGACGCCTTCCCCTACACCGAGACCCCCGACCAGCTCTCCGCGATCGACGAGGTCAAGCGGGACATGGAGCGTCCGGTCCCGATGGACCGTGTCATCTCCGGCGACGTCGGGTTCGGCAAGACCGAGATCGCGGTGCGGGCGGCGTTCAAGGCGGTGCAGGACGGCAAGCAGGTCGCGGTCCTCGTCCCGACGACGCTGCTCGCCACCCAGCACCTGTCGACGTTCTCCGAGCGGATGCGCCAGTTCCCGGTGACCGTGCGCGGGCTGTCGCGGTTCACCGACCCGGCCGAGGCGCGCGAGACGATCGAGAAGCTCGCCGACGGGCAGGTCGACGTCGTCGTCGGGACGCACCGGCTGCTCCAGACCGGCATCCGCTACAAGGACCTCGGCCTGGTGATCGTCGACGAGGAGCAGCGCTTCGGCGTCGAGCACAAGGAGCACATCACCGCGCTCCGGGCACACGTCGACGTCCTCACCCTGTCGGCGACGCCGATCCCGCGGACGCTGGAGATGAGCCTCGCCGGCATCCGCGAGATGTCGGCGATCACGACCCCGCCCGAGGAGCGGCACCCGACCCTGACCTACGTCGGCGCCTACGACGACAAGCAGGTCGCCGCCGCCCTGCGCCGCGAGCTGCTGCGCGACGGCCAGGTGTTCTACGTGCACAACCGGGTCAGCTCGATCGACCGGGCGGCCAAGAAGATCCAGGACCTCGTCCCCGAGGCGCGGGTCGCCGTCGCGCACGGGCAGATGAACGAGGATCTGCTGGAGCGGACCGTCAGCGCGTTCTGGCACCGCGAGTTCGACGTCCTGATCTGCACCACGATCGTCGAGAACGGCCTGGACATCTCCAACGCCAACACCCTGATCGTCGAGCGCTCCGACACGCTGGGCCTGTCCCAGCTCCACCAGCTGCGCGGCCGGGTCGGGCGTGGCCGCGACCGCGGCTACGCCTACTTCCTGTTCCCGGCGGAGCACCCGCTCACCGAGACCGCGCACGACCGGCTCGCCACCATCGCCCAGCACTCCGAGCTCGGCTCCGGCGCGGCCGTCGCGATGAAGGACCTGGAGATCCGCGGCGCGGGCAACATCCTCGGTGCCGAGCAGTCCGGCCACATCGCCGGCGTCGGGTTCGACCTCTACATCCGCCTGGTCGGGGAGGCCGTCGCGGCGTTCCGCAGGCAGGCGGGCGGGGAGATCGGGGCCGAGCCGGAGGAGCTGCAGGAGGTCCGGGTCGACCTCCCGGTCGACGCGCACGTCCCGCACGAGTACGTCGACGGCGAGCGGCTGCGCCTGGAGGTCTACCGCAAGATCGCCGAGGCGCCGGACGACGCCGCGCTCACCGCGATCGTCGAGGAGCTGACCGACCGCTACGGCGAGCCGCCGACCCCGGTGCGCAACCTGCTGGAGGTCGCCCGGTTCCGCCAGCTCTGCCGCCGCCTCGGCATCCGCGAGGTCGCCTCGGCGGGCACCCAGCTGCGGATCGGTCCGATGCAGCTGCCCGACTCCGCCCAGCTGCGGCTGCGCCGGCTCTACCCCAAGGCGCAGTACAAGGCGGCCGCGCAGGTCGTCACGGTGCCCAAGCCGGTGCAGGGCAACCGGATCGGCGGCGCCGCCATGCGCGACGTCGAGCTGCTCGGCTGGTGCGCGGAGCTGCTGCTGCAGATCGTGCCGACCTCCACCCCGGTGCACAGCTCAGCCTCGTCCTGACGCGGCCCCGATGCGGCGTTGACGCCGCGTTGATGAACACCGGGTGCTGCACCGGAGAACATCGGGTGTCGGCGTCCGTGCCGTTTCCGGGACGGAACGGGACGGACGCCGGCGAACTGCTCGCCGGAGTTGTCGGGATCAATCGCGCGACGTGGGTTCCCGTTTCCTCCGGTGATCCACGGCACCCCACGCGCGTGATCCACACTGTTTTACGATCGGATCAACGGTGGATCAGAACGCCGTTTCCGTCGTGAACCCCCGTTTCCGGGAAAGAGGTGTGTCCGATGTCCGATCGCCGGCCCGTCTCCACCGAATCCGTCGAACTCTGCACTCCGTACCTGGTGCTGGACCTGGACGCCGTCCGGGAACGGTATGCCGAATTCGGACGTGCACTTCCCGGAGCGGAACTGTTCTATGCGGTCAAGGCGAATCCGGCCCCGCGGCTCGTCGCATTCCTGGTCGGTCTCGGCGCGCGATTCGACGTCGCCAGCCGGCCGGAGCTGGAACTGTGCCTCGCGGCCGGCGCGCGGCCCGCGGACATCTCCTACGGCAGCACCGTGAAGAAGGAACGCGACATCGCGTTCGCGCACCGCAGCGGGGTCCGCCGGTTCGCCGTCGACTCGGCCGCCGAGCTGGCCAAGATCGCGCGCTGCGCGCCGGGGGCGGAGGTGTTCGTCCGGGTCACCTGCACCGGCGCGGGCTCCTGTTTCCCGCTGGACCGCAAGTTCGGGTGCTCGACGGCCGCGGCCGCGTCGTTGCTCCTCGACGCCGACGCGGCCGGTCTGCGCGCCGCGGGCGTGTCGTTCCACGTCGGCTCCCAGCAGCTCGACCCGGGGACGTGGCGGGCCGGGATCGCCGACGCCGCGGAGGTGTTCCGCCGGGTCCGCGCCCGCGGGCTGCGACCCGACCTGCTCGACCTCGGCGGCGGCTTCCCCGCGCACTACGACACGCAGGTCCGCCCGCTGTCGGACTACGGCGACGCGATCCACGAGGCGGTCGCCGCGGAGTTCGGCGACGACCGGCCGGAGTTGATGATCGAACCGGGCCGGGGCCTCGTCGCCGACGCGGGGACGCTCCACAGCGAGGTCGTGCTCGTGTCCGACCGGGACGGTGACGCCGGTCCGCGCTGGGTCTACCTCGACGTCGGCCGCTTCGGCGGGCTCGCCGAGACCGAGAGCGAGCTGGTCCGCTACCCGATCCGCACCGCGCACGACGACGGCCCCCGCTCCCCGGTCGTCCTGGCCGGGCCGACCTGCGACAGCGCCGACTTGCTCTACCGCAGGCACCCCTACCTGCTCCCCGACGACCTGTGCGCCGGTGACGTGGTCCGGCTGCTGCACACCGGCGCCTACACCGCCAGCTACTCCTCGGTGGGCTTCAACGGCTTCGCCCCGCTGCGCTGCGTCTGCACCGGCGACCCCGCCGCGGGCGGGCCCGGATCGTCGGTGCGTGCGGCTAACGTCGCCGTGTGAGCTTCCTGCGCCATCCCCATCTGTCGGGTGACACGGTCGTCCTGGTCGCGGAGGACGACCTGTGGACGGCTCCGGTCGAGGGCGGGCGGGCCCACCGCCTGACCGCGGACGGGGTGCCCGTCACCGCACCGCGCTTCTCGCCCGACGGCGGGTCCGTCGCGTTCGCGTCCCGGCGCGACGGCGCACCCGAGGTGTACCGGGTCGACGCCGAGGGGGGCACGCCCACCCGGCTGACCTGGTGGGGCGAGGCGCCGACCCGCGCCGCGGGCTGGACCCCCGACGGCGCGGTGGTCGCGCTGTCCGCGCACGGCGACGCGACCTCCCGGCTGTGGGCGTACGCGGTCCCGGCGACCGGCGGGGCACCGCGGCTGCTGCCGTACGGCACGCTCACCGCGCTCGCCCACCAGCCCGGCGGACCCGCCGTGCTCACCCAGGTCGAGGGCGGGCGCGACGCGGCCCACTGGAAGCGCTACCGCGGTGGGCGCGCCGGCCGGCTGTGGCTCGACACCGCCGGGACGGGCGAGTTCACCCGGGTCCTCGCCGCTCTGGCCGGGCAGCTGGAGTGCCCCATGATCGTCGACGACGGGTCGGGCCCGCGGCTGGCGTTCGTCTCCGACCACGAGGGCTGGGGGAATGTCTACTCCGTCCCGCTCGCCGACCCCGGCACCGACCTGCGCCGGCACACCGACCACGGCTCCGGCGGCGGCACCGACTTCTACGCCCGGCACGCCAGCACCGACGGGCGCCGGGTGGTCTACGAGTCGGCCGGGGAGATCTTCCTGCTGGACGACCTGTCCGCCGCCTCGCAGCCGCGCCGGATCGACGTCCGGCCCGGCGGGCCGCGGCGCGCCCGCGAGCCGTTCCGCGCGTCGCTGCCCGCCGACCTCGGCCCGGTCCGGCCCGACCGCACCGGCCGCACGAGCATCGTGTCGGTGCGCGGGACCGTGCACCGGCTCACCCACCGCGACGGTCCCGCCCGCGCGCTGCTCGCCGAGCCCGGTGTGCGGGCCCGGCTCGCGCACCCGCTCGGTACGCACCGCGCCGTGTGGGTGGACGACGCGACCGGTGAGGACGCCGTGGTCGTGGCCCCGCTCGACCCGCACCTCCCGGACGCCCCGGAGCGGGCGCGGTACGCCGCGGGCGGCATCGGACGGGTCCTGGAGCTGGCCCCGGCACCCGACGGGTCCGCCGTCGCGCTCACCACGCACGACGGCAGGCTGCTGGTGCTGCACACCGGCGCCGATCCCGCACCGGACCCGGCGCCCGGCCCCGACGACCGGCACGACGACGGCGTGGTCGACGAGGCCGTCCCGGCCCGGGCGGTGGGGGAGCTGCGCGAGCTGCACCGCGGCACCGCGGGCGAGCCCTCCGACGTGTCCTGGTCACCGGACTCGGCCTGGCTGGCCTGGTGCGACCCGGCCCCCGAGGGGCTGTCGCGGATCGTGCTCACCCGGGTCGCCGACGGCGAGCACGCCGAGGTGACCCCGGCCCGCTTCCACGACAGCGACCCGGTCTTCACCGCTGACGGCAGGCACCTGGCGTTCCTGTCCCGGCGGGTGTTCGACCCCAGCTACGACGAGCACTCCTTCGACCTGACCTTCGGCACCGGCTGGAAGCCGTTCCTGGTGCCGCTGGCCGCGCGGACGCCGTCGCCGTTCGGGGCGGGGCCGGACGGCCGCCCGGTGGACCCGGCCGACGAAGGCCCGGACGACCCGCCCGCGACCCCGCCGACGCCCCGGCCCCGCCGGAGCCCGGCGACGAGCCCGAGCCGTCCGGTGACGGAGCCGCCGACGGTGCGGGCCGCGCGGTGGCCGCGGCGACCGGGGCCGGGACGCAGGCCCGGAGCGGGGCGCGCGGCGGCCGTCGCCGGTCCGGACGCGACGCCGACGAGGTACCACCGGAGGTCGTCGTCGACGTCGAGGGGCTGGCCGACCGGGTCGTCGGCGTGCCGGTCGAGGCCGCCCGCTACACCCGGCTCTCCGCGGTCCGGGGCGGCCTGGTGTGGCTGCGGCTGCCCGGCGGCACCGGTGTGCTCGGCGACAGCCTCCCCGACGACGACGCCGAGCCCGACCGCGCCGTGCTGGAGCGGTTCGACCTGGCCCGGCGCACGGTCACCGTGGTCGCCGATCCGGCGTCGTCGTTCACGGTGAGCGGCGACGGCACCCGGCTCGTCGTCCGCGACCGGGGCACGGTGCGGCTGCTGCGCGCCGACCGGGGCGGCTCCGCGGCACCCGAGGACGACGCGGGCGGCGACGAGTTCACGATCGACACCCGCCGGCTCGTGGTCACCGTCGACCCGGTCGCCCAGTGGCGGCAGATGTTCGACGAGACCGCCCGCCTCATGCGCGACCACTTCTGGGTCGAGGACATGGCCGGGGTCGACTGGGCCGCCGAGACCGCCCGGTACCGGCCGCTGGTCGACCGGGCCGGGAGCCACGACGACCTGCTCGACGTGCTGTGGGAGCTGCACGGCGAGCTGGGTACCTCGCACGCCTACGTCCTGGGCGGCGGCGCCGGCGGCGACCCGACCGGGCGCCCCGGCCTGCTCGGGGCCGACCTGGAACCCGACCCGGCAGGCGGACCGGGGTGGCGGGTCCGGCGCGTCCTGCCGCCGGAGACCTCCGCGCCCGCCGCGCGCAGCCCGCTGTCCGGGCCGGGCGTCGACGTGCGGGCCGGGGACGTGCTGCTGGAGGTGAACGGGCGCCCGCTGGACCCGCACTGGGGGGTCGCGCCACTGCTCGTCGCGACGGCCGGGAGCACCGTGGAGCTCACCGTGCGCTCCGGTCCCGACCGGCCCGACGCGGGCACCGTCCGCCGCGTCGCGGTGCGCCCGCTGCACTCCGAGGACGAGCTGCGCTACCAGGACCGGGTGGCCCGGCTGCGCGCCGAGGTCGCCGGGCGTTCCGGCGGGCGGCTGGGCTACCTGCACGTGCCGGACATGATGGGCTACGGCTGGGCCCAGCTGCACCGCGACCTCGCCCGCGAGACCGCGAAGGACGGCCTGCTGCTCGACGTGCGCGGCAACCGCGGCGGCCACACCTCGCAGCTGGTGGTGGAGAAGCTCGCCCGCCGCGTCATCGGGTGGGACCTGCCCCGGCACGGCGCACCCGCCACCTACCCCGAGCAGGCGCCGCGCGGGCCGGTGGTGACCCTGGCCGACGAGCGCTCGGGCTCCGACGGCGACATCGTCACCGCCGCCATCAAGCGGCTCGGGGTCGGCCCGGTCGTCGGGACCCGCACCTGGGGCGGGGTGATCGGCATCGACAGCCGCTACCGGCTCGTCGACGGCACCCTGGTGACCCAGCCCCGCTACGCCACCTGGTTCGACGACGTCGGCTGGACGATGGAGAACCACGGCGTCGACCCCGACGTGGAGGTGGTGGTGACCCCGCAGGACCGGGCGGCGGGACGGGACCCGCAGCTGGACCGGGCGATCGCGATCGCCCTGGCCCGGCTCGACGAGCACCCGCCCGCGCGGCCGCCGGACCTCGCGGGGCGGCCGTCGGCGGCCCGGCCCGCGCTACCGGGTCGGCCGGGCGGGGGAGATCGGCACCACATCGCGTGAGAGGCTGACCGCCGTGCGCACTCGCAGGATCACCGCCGCCCTGCTGATCGTCGGGGCCGTCGCTGTCACCGGGGCCGGCTGCGGCACCGGACCGAGCCGGGTCGACTCAGCCGCGATCGTCGGCGAGACGTCGATCCCGCTCGCCACCGTGCAGCCCGCGATCACCTCGGTGCTCACCCGGCCCGGGCTGGTCGACGGTCTCAAGGCCCAGGGCGGGTCCGAGGCCGACATCGGGCGGGCCGTGGTGTCCCAGCTGGTGATCCGCGACCTGATCGGCCTGGCCGCCCCGGAGCAGGGCGTCACCGTGTCCGACCAGCAGGTCGCCGCGGCGATCGCCCGGCAGGGCGGCGAGCAGGCGGTGCAGGAGTCGTCGCTGGCGGTCGGCGGTGCGCAGGCCGCCACCCGGGACGAGCTGACCCTGTCCGAGCTCGCCCGCCGCGAGCTGCCGCGGCTGTCGGTGACCGCGGACGTCGCGGTCGCCCAGGACCGGGCACAGGCCACCACGCTGGCCCGTGAGGTCGCCGCCGGCGGGCAGCGGGCCGAGACGGCGCTGGCCGGTGCCGGCACCACCCAGCGCGGGCTCGCGATCCGCCCGGCCGAGACCCCGCAGGCCGCGCTCACCCCGCTGATCGGGATCCCGGCCGGCTGGGTCGCGGCGTTCCCGCTGGGTAGCGGCCAGGGCTGGGTCGTGGTGCGGGTGACCGAGCGCGACCTCGGCGCCCCCGCCCCGGGCGACGCGGTCGGCCAGCTGGACCAGCGGTCGCTGTCCGAGGCCGGCATCCGCATGCTCACCCCCACCGCGCTGCGCACCGGGGTGCAGCTCAACCCCCGCTACGGCGAGTGGGACCCGATCCAGATGCTCGCCGTACCGACCGCCGAGGACGCCTCCGTGGTGTTCCCGGTCGCCGCGGGCAACCCGACCCCGCCCGCTCCCTGATGGCCGCCACGGTCGTCGTCTGCCCCCGGCGCGGGGCCGCGCTCCCGGCCGCGGCGCTGCCGCTGCTGCGCTCCGCGACCGACGTGCTCGCCGTGCCCGGTCTCGACGCCGGCGCCGCCGCCGGTGCCGCCGACTGGACCGGCACCGACCCCGCCGGGCTCGCCGACGGCACGGTGCTGCTGGTCCCGGCGGGCCACCCCGCCGCCGCGCACCCCGGTGCGGTGCCGCCGCCCACCGGGCACGCGGTGCTCGACGCCGTCGCGGTGATGGATCGGCTGCGCTCGCCCGGCGGCTGCCCGTGGGACGCCGAGCAGACCCACACCTCGCTGCTGCGCTACCTCGTCGAGGAGTGCTACGAGCTCTACCAGTCCATCGAGGACGGTGACCGCACCGAGCTGCGCGAGGAGCTCGGCGACGTCCTGCTGCAGGTGCTGTTCCACGCCCGCGTCGCCACCGAGCACGACGGCGCCCCGTTCGGGATCGACGAGGTCGCGACCGGGCTGGTCGACAAGCTCGTCGGCCGCCACCCGCACGTGTTCGCCGCGGGGGAGCAGGTCGCCACGGCCGCCGACCAGGACCGCCGCTGGGACGAGCTCAAGCGCGCCGAGAAGCAGCGCGAGTCCAGTGTCGACGGCATCGCGACGGTTCAGCCGGCCGTCGCGCTCGCCGCGAAGCTGACCTCCCGCACGGCGAAGGCGGGGCTGCCCGCGGACCTGCTGCCCGCCGACGACGGTGCCGGTGCGGCGCTGTTCCGGCTGGCCGCGGCCGCACAGCTCGGCGGTGCCGACCCGGAGGCCGCGCTCCGCACGGCCGCCCGGGAGTTCGAGGCGCGGGTGCGGTCGGCGGAGAAGGCCGCCGCCGCCGACGGGCTCGACCCGCACGCGCTGACCGCCGAGGACTGGCGCCGCTACTGGGACGGTCCCTGACCCCCACCCCGATCGGGTGATACCCGCCGGTAACGTGTGAGCGTGCGCACCCAGTCGCTGCTCGCGGCCATCGGCGGCATCCTGGCCCTGATCGTGCTCGTCTCGCTGGCGACCGGCCCGGACTTCGGGCCGTCGCTGCCCCGGACCCCGGTCGACAGGCAGTCCGCCCCGCCTGCGTCCGCGCCGCTGCCGGCGGGCACCGACGTCGTCGCGTGGGCCCGGGCGACCGCGGCCGAGGCCGAGATCCCGAGCGGACCCTGCAGGCCTACGCGAACGCCGAGCTGCGCCAGCGCGAGCGCACCCCGGACTGCCGGCTGAGCTGGGCGACGCTGGCCGGGGTCGGGCGGATCGAGTCCCGGCACGCGACCTTCCGCGGCGCCGAGCCCGGCCCGCACGGCCGCGTCGACCCGCCGATCATCGGCATCCCGCTCGACGGCACCGGCGGCACCCGCCGGGTGGCCGACACCGACGGCGGCCGCCTCGACGGCGACCCGGTGCTGGACCGCGCGGTCGGGCCGATGCAGTTCCTGCCCGGGACCTGGGCGCGCTACGGCGCGGACGGCAACGGTGACGGCGTCGCCGACCCGCAGCAGGTCGACGACGCCGCGCTCGCCGCGGCCGGGTACCTGTGCGCGAACGGGCGCGACGTCGCCGACGCCGACGACTGGTGGCGAGGGGTGCTCGCCTACAACGCCTCGGGCGACTACGCCCGCGACGTGTGGGCCGCCGCCGCGGACTACGCGCAGCGCACCACCGCCCCCGCGCCGCCGGCCCCCTGACCCGGCCCGCCCCCTGGCCCGGCCCGCACCCCGGCGGGCGCGGCCGTGCCGGGACGCGGCGTGCGGGTCAGGCGAGGAGCGCGCGTCCCCAGTGGTCGTCGCCCTCGGCGAGGCCGGGCGGGACCGCGAACACCGCCGAGCCGTTGTGCTCCAGGTACTCGCTGAGCGCATCGGACCGGGCCAGCCTGCGCTGCATCGGCACGTACTGCGTGAGCGGGTCGCGCACGAACGCGACGAAGAACAGCCCGGCGTCGAGGTGGCCGCGGCCGTCGGTGCCGTCGACGAAGTTGTAGCCGCGCCGCAGCAGCCGCGCGCCACCGTTCGCCTCGGCGGAGGCGAGCCGGATGTGGCTGTCGTCCGGGATGACCGGCCCCGACGGACCGGAGGCGGCCAGGTCGGCGAGGTCGAACTCGGCCGTGCCGGTCAACGGGGCGCCCTCACCCTTGTCCCGGCCGATGATCTGCTCCTGCTCGTCGAGCCCGGAGCGGTCCCAGGTCTCGATGTGCATCCGGATCCGGCGGGCAACCAGGTAGGACCCGCCGCGCAGCCAGTCCGGTCCCTCGTCGCCGACCCACACGTGCTGCGCGAGCAGATCGGGCTCCTCGGCCTTGAGGTTGTTCGTGCCGTCCTTGAACCCGAACAGGTTGCGCGGGGTCGCCTGCCCGGTCGAGGTCGACGACGTCCGCCCGAAGCCCAGCTGCGACCAGCGCACCTCGGTGACGCCGAAGCCGTCGCGGACCAGGTTGCGGACCGCGTGCACGGCCACCTGCGGATCGTCGGCGCAGGCCTGGATGCACAGGTCCCCGCCGGAGCGGGCCGGGTCGAGCCGGTCGCCCTGGAACCGGGGGAGCCCGGCGAGCTGGGGCGGGCGGCGGTCGGGGATCCCGAGCTTGTCGAAGAACCCCGGGCCCACGCCGAAGGTCAGCGTCAGCGACGCGGCCGGGAGCCCGAGCGCCTCGCCGGTGTCGGCCGGGGCGGCGTAGCGGTTGGCCGGGATCGCGCCGCCCTCGGCGGTCTCCCGGCCGCTCGTCATGCGCTCGGCCGCGGCGGTCCAGCGGCGCAGCAGGTCGGCGACGGCGGCGCGGTCGGTCGAGGTGAGGTCGAGCGCGACGAAGTGCAGCCGGTCCTGGGCCGGGGTGACGATCCCGGCCTGGTGCTCGCCGCGGAAGGCGACGACGCCGTCGGCGGCGGGTGCGCCGGACAGCCCGTAGCCCGCGGCCGCGCCCGCCCCGGCCAGCGCCGCTCCGGCGCCGGCCAGGCCGAACAACCGTCGCCGCGACAGGTGCCACGGGCTCATGCCGTCACGGTGCCCGCGACCTTGCTGACCGGCTCGGACAGCGCGTCGACGGCCGCGGTCATCGCGCGGGTGTCCTCCGGGGTCAGCTGGGTGTAGAGCCGATAGCCGTCGCCGACCCGGTAGCCCTGCAGCAGCGTCTCGACGGCCTCGAACCGCTGGTCGAGCACCGGGCCGAGCGCGGGGTCGTTGGCGTCGATCGTCGGGCGGAGTGCGGCGACCGCGGCGCGGGAGCCCTCGACGTTCGCGGCGAAGTCCCACAGGTCGGTGTGGGAGTAGCGGTCCTCCTCGCCGGTGATCTTGCCGGTGGCGACCTCGTCGAGGAGCTCCTTCGCGCCGTTCGCGAGCTGGACCGGGGTCAGCTCGACGGTCCGGGTGCGCGCGGCCAGGTCGGTGATGTCGGCGGTGAGCCGGTCGGCGATCGCGGCCGAGTCGGGCTGCAGGCCGGTGACCCACAGGTCCTTCTCCAGCCGGTGGTACCCGGTGAACCCGACGCCCGGGTCACGCTCGTCGTCCTCCCGGCCGTCGATCCTCGGGTCGATGTCGCCGAAGGACTCGGCGACGGGCTCGATGCGCTCCCAGTAGGTGCGCGCGACCGGGAACAGCGCCTTGGCCTTCTCGACCTCGCCGGCCTTGACCGCGTCGGCGAACTCCTGGGTCTTCGGGACGAGCGCGCCGACCTGGGAGTCGACGTAGCGCTTGTAGCCGGCGGTGGCCGCGGCCAGCTGGGCGTTCGCGTCGGTGGCACGCTGCGCCGAGCCGGTCACGGTGAACGGGGCGCGGATGCCGTCGCCGGACATGCCGGGCTTGCAGGCGGTGGTGTAGGTGCCGCCGTCGGGGACCTCGACGATCAGGTCGCGGGACAGCCCCGGGCCGATGTTCTCGACCTCGCCCATGATCCGGTCACCGGTGGCGTAGAGGTAGAACTCGGTGACCTTGCTGCCGGCGTTGGTGATCCGGAAGGTGACGGTGCCGGCCGGGGCCTGCGCGGTCGAGATCTCGCAGGCGGTGTCGGTGGCGTTCACGGTGATCGGGCCGCCGTCGCCCGCTCCCTGCGCCGTGGGGGCGGTCGAGGTGCAGCCGGCCAGCAGCGCGCCGGCGACGGTGAGCGACGCCAGGCCGGCGGCCGTGCGCGTGACGGGGGACATCGTGCGTTCTCCTAGAGGGGTCGACACCGTGGACGGTGCGGGGTTCAGGCGTCGGTGGTGGCGGGGGCGCGCCGGCGGGCGGGGCGCAGGAACAGCGCCAGGACCACCACGACGTAGAGCGACCAGACGACGGCCTCGAGCACGGTCGTCCGCGGTGAGAAGTTGAAGATCCCCTTGAGGAGCGTGCCGTACCAGGAGTCGGCGGGGATCACGTCGCTGACGTCGAAGGCCAACGTGGTCAGCCCCGGCAGGATCCCGGCCTCCTGCAGGTCGTGCACGCCGTAGGCGAGGATCCCGGCGGCGACGAAGATCAGCAGGAAGCCGGTGACGGTGAAGAACCGGCCCAGGTCGATCTTCAGCGCGCCACGGTAGATCGCGTACGCCAGCGCGACGGCGATCGCGATGCCGATCAGGAACCCGACCAGCGGCCCGGCCGTCTCGCCCGCGGCCTGCGCGGCGGCGAAGAAGAAGATCGCGGTCTCCAGGCCCTCGCGGCCGACGGCGAGTGCCGCCATCACGACGACGGCCCACGGCCCCATCGACACGGCCCGGTCCAGGGCGCCCTCCAGCTCCCGGGACAGGGTCCGGCCGTGCGAGCGCATCCAGAAGATCATCCAGGTGACGAAGCCGACCGCGATGATCGAGAGCGAGCCGCCGAGCGCCTCCTGGGCCTCAAAGGTCAGTGCCTGCTGGGTCAGGGTCAGCCCGAGCGTGACGCCGACGCTGACGGCGACGGCGAGCGCGACGCCCGCCCACACCCTGGGCAGCTCGGAGCGACGCCCGGTGCGGACCAGGAACGCGACCAGGATCGCCACGACCAGTGCGGCCTCGAGCCCTTCGCGCAGCCCGATGAGCGCGTTCCCCAGCATGCGACCTCCTGCAGCGTGACCACGACGAGCAGTCACCAGGTGAGGGTGTGCTGCCAGGCGGGAAGGCTAACCTCACCCGATCGAGCGGGGAAGTGTCGCGCGGCATTCGCCCCGGAAGATCCGTTTTCGCGCGTCAGGGACGGTCGGGTGCGAGCGCGATGCGGGCCCGCACCTCGCCCAGTGCCTCCTGGTACTCCGGGCGCGGATCCATCGCCGAGGCGATCTTCAGCTGCGTCTCGGCCTCGCCGAGCCTGCCCTGGCGCTGCAGCGTCTTGCCGAGTGCGAAGCGCGCGTAGTGGTCGGCCGGGTCCATCTCGACGACCCGGACGAACGCCGCCTCGGCCTTCCGCAGCTGTGCCGAGTCGAGGTAGGCGCGGCCGGCGAGCAGGTGCACCGAGGCGTCGCCGGGTTCGTCCGGACCGTGGGCGTCGAGGACCGGGCGGAGCGCGTCGAGCGCCTCGAGCGGGCGGTGCCGCGAGAGCAGCCGGTCGGCACGGCGGAACGCCGCGACCGGGTCCTGGTGGTTCGCACGGGGACTGCTCATGGTCACCCTTACGTTAGGTGCGATCCGGGCGGGATGCGAGGTCTTGACAGACCGCCGGTGCGGAGCAGGGTGACGCAAGCGTCCCCCGCCGGGGGCCGACCGGTGACTACGCTGACGCACCGGACGACACCCGCGATCAGAACAGGAGTCACGGTGGCGGTCATCGAGCAGGTCGGGGCACGCGAGATCCTCGATTCCCGGGGCAACCCCACGGTGGAGGTCGAGGTCGCGCTGGACGACGGCACGCTGGCGCGTGCCGCGGTCCCGTCGGGCGCCTCGACCGGCGAACACGAGGCCGTCGAGCTGCGGGACGGCGACAAGAACCGCTACGGCGGCAAGGGCGTCGAGAAGGCCGTCGCGGCCGTCCTCGACGAGATCGGGCCGGAGCTCGTCGGCGTCGAGGCGGTGGACCAGCGACTGGTCGACCAGCGCCTCGTCGACCTGGACGGCACCCCGGACAAGTCGAAGTTCGGCGCGAACGCCCTGCTGGGCGTGTCGCTGGCCGTCGCGAAGGCCGGGGCGGAGTCCTCGGGCCTGGAGCTGTTCCGCTACGTCGGCGGCTCCAACGCGCACGTCCTGCCGGTCCCGATGATGAACATCCTCAACGGTGGTGCGCACGCCGACACCTCCGTCGACGTGCAGGAGTTCATGGTCGCCCCGATCGGTGCGGAGACCTTCCGCGAGGCGCTGCGCTGGGGCGCGGAGGTCTACCACGCGCTGAAGTCGGAGCTGAAGGACAAGGGCCTGTCGACCGGCCTCGGCGACGAGGGCGGTTTCGCCCCCGACGTCAAGGGCGGCACCCGCGGGGCGCTCGACCTGATCGCCGCCGCCGTGCAGCGGGCCGGCTACACCCTGGGCACCGACGTCGTGCTGGCGCTCGACGTCGCGGCGACCGAGTTCCACGAGGCAGGCAAGTACTCCTTCGAGGGCAAGAAGATCACCGCGGACAAGCTGTCCGAGGTGTGGGCCGAGCTGGTCGACTCCTACCCGCTGGTGTCCATCGAGGACCCGCTGGACGAGAACGACTGGGACGGCTGGGCCGGCCTCACCGAGGCCATCGGCGACAAGGTGCAGCTCGTCGGCGACGACCTGTTCGTCACCAACCCGGAGCGGCTCGAGGACGGCATCGCCCGGGGCGCCGCGAACGCGCTGCTGGTGAAGGTCAACCAGATCGGCACCCTGTCCGAGACCCTCGACGCGGTGACGATGGCGCACAACGCGGGGTACCGCTGCATGATGAGCCACCGTTCCGGGGAGACGGAGGACGTCACCATCGCGGACCTCGCCGTCGCGACCGGCTGCGGCCAGATCAAGACCGGCGCCCCGGCGCGGTCCGAGCGGGTGGCGAAGTACAACCAGCTGCTGCGCATCGAGGAGCTGCTCGGTGACGCCGCCCGCTACAACGGCGAGCTGGCGTTCCCGCGGTATCAGGTACCCGGCCAGGGCTGACGCTCCGGTCGTTCACCCGTCGGTGACACCGGTGCCGCCCGGATCGTCTGCGGACGGTCCGGCGCGGCGCCCCCACCGGCGCCCGATCGGGCGGCATGCTGGACGGGTCGCCACGGAGCGGTACGGGCGGCACTGACGGGTGAGGGAACCCGGGACGGACGGGAGGGTGCATGGCGGACCGTCGGGGACGTGGACGGGACGCTCGTGCGCGCACGACCGGCACCGGGCGTGGTCGTGCCGCGGCCAAGCCGCGGACCACGACCGCACGCTCGGCGCGCGCCCCCGCGTCGACGGGCGGCTCCGGTGCGCGGTCGCGGCCGGCCGGACCGCAGGGCGCCCGGCCCCGTCTGACCCGCGCCCGGTCCCGCGCCGGCGAGGTCGTCGCCCGCACCACCGGGCTGCTGGGCCTGTCGTCGACGAAGCGGGCCGCGATCCTGGCCATCGTGGTCTGCGCGCTCGCACTGACCGTCGCGGTGCCGCTGCACAACTTCGTCGCCCAGCGCCAGGAGCTGGCCGACGTCTCCGACCGGCAGCAGGCGCTGGAGGCCGACGTCGCGCGGCTGTCCTCCGACCGCGCCCGGCTCTCGGATCCGGCCGAGGTCGAGGCGCAGGCCCGGTCCCGGCTCGGGATGGTCCAGCCGGGGGAGACCCCCTACGTCGTGCAGTTCCCGGCCCCGCCGGCGCCGGTCGTCGAGCACGGCCAGGCCGAGCCCGGCGTGCCCTGGTTCCACACCCTGTGGAACGACGTCACGGGCGACCCGCGACGATGACGGTGTGAGCAGCACTCGTTCCCGTCCGCCCGGTCTGGAGCCGGGCCCGGTCGCTCAGGCCGACCTCGACGCCGTCGCCGACCAGCTCGGTCGCGCCCCGCGCGGGGTCCTCGCGGTCGCCTACCGTTGCCCGTCCGGGCACCCGGCGGTCGTGCAGACCGCGCCGCGGCTGCCCGACGGCACCCCGTTCCCGACGCTGTACTACCTGACCTGCGCCCGGCTGGCGTCGCGGATCGGGACCCTCGAGGCCGAGGGCCGGATGCGGGAGATGGAGGAGCGGCTGGCCGTCGACGACGAGCTGGCCGGCGCCTACCGCCGCGCCCACGAGACCTATCTCGCCGAGCGCGACGCCATCGAGCCGCTCGCCACGCACCCCGACGTCACGGCCGGGGGGATGCCGGACCGGGTCAAGTGCCTGCACGTGCACGTCGCGCACGCCCTCGCCGCCGGGTCCGGGGTGAACCCGTTCGGCGACGAGGCCCTCGACGAGATCGGGGAGTGGTGGCGGTCCGGGCCGCCCTGCCTCTAGATCCCCGGCGTCGCCCGCTCCAGCAGCACCCCGACGCTGTCCTTGCCCGGCCGCGTCCCGGCCGTGCGCAGCGGCCCGTCGGCGTCGAGCCGGGTCGCGAGGAAGACGTCCGCGACGGCCGTCGGGGCGTGGCGGACCACCAGCGACCCCTGCAGTGCCAGCGCGGCCAGCTCCGCGAGACGGCGGGCCCGGCGCTCCTCCGGTGCGGCCAGCTCGGCGCGCAGCGCGGTGACCGTCGCGTCCAGCCGCGGGTCGGCTCCCGCCGCGAGGTCGATCTCGCCGAGAAGTGCCTCGACGGCGTGCGGCTCGCGGGCGATGGCGCGCAGCGCGTCGAGCGCGGTGACGTTGCCCGAGCCCTCCCAGATCGAGTTCAGCGGCGCCTCCCGGTAGAGCCGGGGCAGGTCGGACTCCTCGACGTAGCCGTTGCCGCCCAGGCACTCCAGCGCCTCGGCGACGACGGTCGAGGTCCGCTTGCACACCAGGTACTTCGACACCGGCAGGGCCAGGCGCAGCAGCGCCGTCTCACCCCGGTCGACCGCACCGGCCAGCCGCAGCGCCAGGACGGTCGCGGCCTCGGTCTCGACGGCGAGCTCGGCGAGGACCTCGCGCATCAGTGGCTGGTCGGCCAGGCGCGCCCCGAACGCCGACCGATGGGCGACGTGGTGCGCCGCCTCGGTGACCGCGGCCCGCGCAGTCGCCGCGGAGCCCAGCACACAGTCGAGCCGGGTCATCGAGACCATCTCGATGATCGTCCGGACGCCGCGGCCCTCGTCGCCGACCCGCCAGCCGACCGCGCCCGCGTACTCGATCTCCGACGACGCGTTGGACCGGTTGCCGAGCTTGTCCTTGAGCCGCTGCAGCCGGATCGCGTTGCGCGTGCCGTCGGGCAGCACCCGGGGCAGGACCAGGCAGGTCAGCCCGCCGGGGGCCTGGGCGAGGGTGAGGAACAGGTCGTTCATCGGGGCGCTGGTGAACCACTTGTGGCCGGTGAGGCGGTAGCTGCCGTCGGGCTGAGGGGTGGCGACGGTGGTGCCGGCGCGGACGTCGGAGCCGCCCTGCTTCTCGGTCATCGACATGCCCGCGAGGAGGCCGTCCTTGCCGGCCGGGACGGCGAGGCCGGGCACGTAGCGGCGGGCGGTCAGGCCGGGCTCGTAGGCGGCGGCGAGCTCGGGCGCGTGCCGCAGTGCGGGTACCGACGCGTAGGTCATCGAGATCGGGCACAGGTGACCCTGCTCGACCTGCGAGGTGAGGTAGAAGCCCGCCGCGCGGGTGACGTGCGCGCCGGTTCCGGGCTCCTCCGCCCACGGAGCGGCGGCGAGGCCGTGTCCGACGCTGGTGCGCATCAGCTCGTGCCAGGACGGGTGGAACGTGACCTCGTCGACGCGGTGCCCTGTGCGGTCGTGCGTGCGCAGCTCCGGCTCGGAGGCGTTCGCGGAGCGGGCGTGCTCGCGGTGCTCCGCGGTCCCGACGGCCGCGGCCACCGACTCCAGCGCCGCCGCGTCCCCGCCCTCCCGCGCGAGCGCCTCGACGACGGCCGGGTCCGCGGAGAGCAGGTCGCCGTCCGAGCGCGGCGGGACCTGGTTGAGGACCTCGTGGGTGCCGAGGTCGGACACCGGGGCCGGGGTGTGCGTCGTCGCCATTACCGGAGGGTAACCCGGACGGGCGGCTCCACCGGCCGATCCCGACTACGGTGAGGCCCGACGGTCGCCGAGAGCAGGGAGTGCCGATGTCGCGGGTCGCCGCCATCGACTGCGGAACTAATTCGATCCGGCTGCTGGTCGCCGACGTCACCGAGGCGTTCGACGGGCAGAAGGAGCTGCGTGACCTGCACCGCGAGATGCGGATCGTGCGGCTGGGCAAGGGCGTCGACGCGACCGGCCGGCTCGACCCGGAGGCGCTGGAGCGGACCCGGGTGGCGCTGGTCGACTACGCCGTCGCCGCCCGCCGTAAGGGAGCCGAGCGGATCCGGATGGTCGCGACGTCGGCGACCCGGGACGCGTCGAACCGCGAGGACTTCTTCGCGATGGTCCGCGACACCCTGGGCGTCGAGGCGGAGATCATCTCCGGCGACGAAGAGGCGCGGCTGTCGTTCGTCGGCGCCGTCGGCGACCTCGACCCCGACGACGGCCCGTTCGTGGTGACCGACGTCGGCGGCGGGTCCACCGAGGTCGTCGTGGGGGAGCTGCGCGACGGGGCCGCCGTGGTGACCGCGGCGAAGTCGGTCGACATGGGGTCGGTGCGGCTGACCGAGCGCTGCCTGCCCTCGGACCCGCCGTCGGACGCCGAGATCGACTCCGCGCGTGCGGTCGCCGCCGAGGTGCTGGCCGAGGCGTTCGCATCGGTGCCGGTCGAGACCGCGACGACCTGGGTCGGGGTGGCCGGGACGATCACCTCGCTGTCCGGGATCGCCCAGGAGCTGCCCGCCTACGACCGCGAGCAGGTGCACGGCTCGACGCTGACCCGCGAGGACCTGCACCGGGTCGCGGACCTGCTGATCCGGTCGTCGCGGTCGGAGCGGGAGAAGCACGGTTCGCTGCACCCGGGCCGCGTCGACGTCATCGGTGCCGGGGCGCTGGTCGTGCAGGCCCTGGCCGACGAGCTGCATGCGCGCGCCGGGATCGACCGGGTCGTCGTCTCCGAGCACGACATCCTCGACGGGATCGCGCGATCGATCGCATGAACCTGGCGGTCCTGGACCAGCGGATCTCCGAGTGCCGGGCCTGTCCGCGGCTGGTCGAGTGGCGCGAGCAGGTGGCCCGGGACAAGCGGGCCGCGTTCCGCGACGAGACCTACTGGGGACGCCCGGTGCCCGGCTTCGGTCCACCCGACGCGAGGATGCTGATCGTCGGGCTGGCTCCCGCCGCGCACGGCGCCAACCGGACCGGGCGCATGTTCACCGGCGACCGCAGCGGCGACGTGCTCTACGCCGCGCTGTACGCCGTCGGACTGGCCTCGCAGCCGACCGCCTCCCACATCGGCGACGGCCTGGAGCTCCACGGGGTCCGGATCACCGCGCCCGTGCACTGCGCGCCGCCGGCGAACAAGCCGACCCCGGCGGAGCGCGACGCCTGCCGGAACTGGTTGGAGCAGGAGCTCGACCTGCTCGCGCCGACGGTCCGCGGGGTCATGGTGCTCGGCGGCTTCGGGTGGCAGGCGCTGCTGCCGGTGCTCGCCGGGGCGGGGTGGACGGTCCCGCGGCCGGCCCCGAAGTTCGGGCACGGGGCGTCGGTGACGCTGGCCCCGGCCCGGCCCGACCGGGAGCCGCTGGAGCTGTTCGGCTGCTACCACGTGAGCCAGCAGAACACCTTCACCGGCCGGCTGACCCCGGCCATGGTCGAGCAGGTCCTGGCGGACACCGCGCGGGCCGCGGGATTGTCGCCGATCCGACGATGAACATCGTCGCCGCCGCTGCCGTCGCCGAGATGCAGCTCAGCGGGGTTCCGGTACGGGGCGCCGCCCGCTGAGCTGCATCTCGGCGGGCGTCCCGGTCCCGGGGCTCAGCCGGTGGTGAAGCGGTGCAGGCGCATCGCGTCCTGCATGGCGGGGAGGTGTCCGGCCGCCGACAACAGCGGGCGCAGCCACACCCGCGGCTCACGCAGGGACACCTCGTCGTAGATCGAGATGTCGTCGCGCTCGGTCAGCGACGGGTGCCGGTGCGCGAACTCCGCGGGATTCCACGACCACCGGAACTCGGTACCGACGGCGCGGAACGTCGGCGTCCACCGCGAGGCACGCACCGTCCACGGGGCGACGGCGTCGAACGCCAGCGTCGCCGCGGGGGGTCCGGCCACGACCCGGTCGACGGTGGCGTGCACGGCCTCGGCCGGGACGTACATGAACAGTCCCTCGGCGACGACGAGCGTCGGCAGCGTCGGGTCGACGGCGGGCCACCAGTCGTCGTCGGTGACGGAGCCGGAGACCTGCTCGATGCTGTCGGGGAGGTCGTAGAGCCGGCGTCGGACCTCCATCACCTCGGGCTGGTCGACGTCGACCCAGCGGCACGTCGAGGGCACCCCGACCCGCAACGGCCTGCTGTCCAGCCCGCAGCCCAGGTGCAGGACCTGCCCGGCGGGCTCGGTGGAGAGGAACTCCCGTGTCCAGCCGTCGAGGATCGCGGCGCGGCACACGATGGTCGAGACGTCTCCGGTGAACTGCCAGAGGCCGTGGACGTCGTGGTCGATGCGGTCCCAGACGGGCTCCGCCCACGGGTCGCCCAGGATCGGGCGGCGGGACCGGGCGTCCAGGCGTCGCATGTAGAGGGTCATCAGCAGGGTCGCCGCGGCGCCCCGGAGGTCGACCTTCTCGGTGCTCGGCATGAGTCCTTCCCGCCCTGGCTACGCTGTCGCGGCGCCCCCGTAGCCCAACGGCAGAGGCAGGCCCCTTAAAAGGGTCACCGGTGTGGGTTCGACTCCCACCGGGGGCACCCGTTCCGACCGCGACGTTACGCCCCTGACCAGCGTGTTCGCCCGTCGAGGCCGTGAGGCGGCCGTCTGGCTGTGACCGGCGGGAACCGGTGCCCACCGGGTGGCTGTGTCGAATACGTGTCGAAGTATCTGCCACGGCCGGGCTCCCCGAAGCATCGGCGATCCGCTGGCGGGCCGCGTCCTCCTGGCCGGAGATGCACGTGGCGTGGATCTGCAGCTGGACGACGACGCCGTGCCCGGCCCGCTCGGCGACCGGCGTCGACGGGGCCGACCGCGTCGAGCCGTGTCGGCACGGCGGTGCGCCGGGGACCGTACGGACGCCGAGTCAGCGGTGGGTCCACCTCGTCGCGGCTCGTGCGTGCCCGGTCCGCACTACTCCGGCGAACACCGCCGCCAGGACCAGGGGCGGGGCGGGAGTGTGTCCGGGAGGTCGGAGGTGTCGCTCCACCGCTCGCCCTGTAACGCAGGCCGGCGCCTTCCCGACCCCCGGTCGGACGTGTCACCGACCTGGACGACAACTCGGCACGACGGAGAGCGCGGAATCTGCTTCAGGCCGACCTGGCGGCGCCGGGAATCCGGTGGCGGATCTGAACAGGGAGAACCGATGACCGGGACGCTGTCGGTCGTGATGGGGGGAGCGGGTGTCGTTCTCCTGCTGGTCGGGCTGATAGGTGGTGGTTTCACGTTCTCGGGTTCCGTCATGCCGACGGTGGGGCGCGGTCCGCGAGTGGCCTGTTTCGCCGTCGGCTCGGTTCTTCTCCTGCTGGCGCTCGTCCTCGGTCTGGCCGACATCGGTTCGAAGATTCCCCAAGCAGAACCTCGGTCGAGCTATCCCGGGCCTCCTCCGGAGCCGAGCGTGTCGGCCGCGCCCGCTCCGTTCGTCGCGAGCGTTCTCGTTCCGGCCGGACACGGTGCTCTCATCTATTCGGATCCGTTGTCGACCGCGCCGACCGTGGGGCAGGTCAACTCCGGTGTATCGATCAACCTCTTCTGCAGCGTGCAGGGTGAGTACGTCGTGAACTCACAGAACGTCGGAAGCACGCTCTGGTACCGCACGGAGACCGGATACGTTCCGGACGTCAATCTGAACACCGGGACGAATCAGTCCGTCACCGTGGCGTGTCAGTGATTCCCGGAGGGGTGGTGCATGCCCGCTCGTGACCCTCGAGGCGGGACGGCGAGCCGGTCGGCCCCGGCGGACCGACTGTCCGTGGCGCCGGCCGCAGGGGTGGTGCCTGCGGTGTCGCCACGGCTTCGCCGTCGATGATTCCCCGGCCCCGTGCCGGTCTCCCTCGTTGTCCAGGTCGGCCGACCCGTGGACATCCGTCCGACAAGGAGAACCCGATGAGCGATCCCGTCGCCTCCCAGGCCCTCGACCACACGTTCACCGCCACGCTCGAGAAGAGCGACGCACCGGGCGGGTGGGTCTACCTGCGCACCGACTGGTCGGCCGAGTTCTTCGGCACCCGCGGACCGGTCAAGGTCCGGGGCACGATCGACGGCCACCCGTTCCGGAGTTCCTTCATGGCGCTCGGCGACGGGACGCACAAGCTGCCCGTGACCGCTGCGGTGCGGACGACGATCGGCAAGCAGACCGGGGACACCGTCACCGTCCATCTCGACGAGCGCCTGGGCCGTCACTGAGCTCCGTCCTCGCCACGCTCGGTGCGGTGGTCGCGGCGTTCGTGCTCGGCAGCGTCCCCCACGCCGTACCCAGGTCCCGGCCGGCGGGCCTCCTCCCGGCCGGCGCCGGGCCCTGCCGCTCGGCGGGCGCGACCGTGGTCGTGGAGCTGGTCCGCGACCTCGTTCTCGCCGTCGTTCCCGGCGTGTTCGTCGCGATCGGCTTCCGAGCGCCCGGCAGGGTCACGGGCTCCACCCTCATCCGGGCGGATCCGCGTGGAAGTGCACGGCGAAGGCGACGACGTCGTCGTGGGTGTTCTCGGGCAGCGACTCCATCGCCGCGGTGACGACGGCCTCCGGTCCGTCGTCGCGGACACCGTCGAGGAGCGCGACCAGAGCCCGGGTCGTCTCGTCGATGTCGGAACCGGGGCGCTCCACCAGTCCGTCGCTGTAGAGGAACAGCGTCGATCCCGGTTCCACGACCAGCTCGTGGTCGGTGCGCGCGAGCCCGTCGGTGATCGCGAAACCGAACAGGGCGTCGTGGTCGGCCAGGAGCTCGGTCCGGCCGTCGGGCCGCAGCAGGAGGGGAGCGGGGTGCCCCGCGTTGGTCCAGCGCACCACCCACGGGGCGCCCGGCGGGCGGTGCATGTGGGCCACCACCGCGGTGCCCGCGGCGCCCGGGCCGATCCCCCGGTTGGCGGCTTCGAAGGTGCCGAAGACCGCCGTCGGAGGCCCCGCCGAGTGGTCCCACGCCGCTTGGCGCAGCATCCACCGGACCTGCCCCATGAGCGTGACCGCCGGGAGGTCGTGCCCGATCACATCACCGACCGAGACGGCCACCGCCTGACCGTCCCGGTCGCGGGCACCGCGAAGCGCGATCGCGTCGTACCAGTCGCCCCCCACGTTCAGGCGCGAGTCCGCGGGCCGGTAGCGGGCGGCCATCGACAACCCGTCGATGGTGGGCAGGACGGTCAGCATGGCCGCCTGCAGCTCGCGGACGACCTGTTGCTGCCACTGCTCGACCAGGTCGCGGCGCCCGGCCTCGATACCGGCGTCGTACCGGGCCAGCCGCAGCCGGAGCTCGGCCGAACAGGAGCGGGCGATGTCGTGCAGCGTGGCGAGGTCGTCGTCGGACCAGTCGCGCGGTCGCCCGTCGATCGCGCACAGCGAGCCGAGGACCCTGCCCCGCTCGTCGGTCAGGGGGACACCCGCATAGGCGACGACGCCGAGATCCGGGATCGCGAGGTTGTCCCACACGAGCGGATGCGCGCGGGCGTCGCGGATCACCAACGGCTGCGCCGACGCGACGACGTGCTGGCAGAACGAATGCGTCAGCGGCGTCGCCCGCTCGGCGGCAGCTGGCTCCGGCAGGCCGACCATCCCCGGGAAGACCTGTCGGTCGACCTGGACCAGCGACACCAGCGCCGTCGGCACACCGAGCGCGCGGCGCACCCATTCCGCGATGCGGTCCATCTCGGGGTCGGCCGCCGGACCGAGCCCGGTCCTGGCCAGTGCCAGCAGCCGCGCCCGGTCGCACACGGCCCGCTCGGCGTCCGGGTACCCGCCCGCCTGGGTCAGCCCGCCGACGACCGCCTCGCCCACAACCGCCTCCTGGCCACGTGGTCGGCCGGTCCACGACCCGGCGGACCGACCCCCGCCCGCGAGATCGGTGCGGGGCCCTCCGATGGCACAGCGTAGGACGGCCGGGTCCGTCACGCGCACGGTCTCCCGCTCCAGCCGCGACGACCGGTCCGGCGTCGACGGGGTGAGCAGCTCGTCGAGGACGCGGTGCTGCTCGGCCGGTCCGGCCACGACGGTGTCCACGATGCGCTCCCTTCCGGGCGTCGGCCCGTGCCGGACCGCGCCCCGCCTCGACGACGAACCGGCCCCGGACGACGCCGGCCGGCAGCCGTACCCCGCGTCGACCGATGAGTTCCGCCGCCCCCTGCGGTCCACCGTCGTGACGCGGTCCGCGTGTTCACCGAGGAGGCCCCATGCCCCGCACCCGGGTGCACAACCTGTTCATCTCGCTCGACGGCTACGCCGCCGGCGACCACGTGGCCCTCGACGCCCCGATCGGCGACGCCGGACGGCTCTTCGCCGGGTTCGACGGGCGGTTCATCCACGGGATCGGCGGGGTGGACGCCCCCGTCACCCTGGACCGCGCCCTGACCAGCACGTGGGCCCAGGGCGTCGGCGCCGAGATCCTGGGGCGGCGCAAGTTCGGCCCGCAGACCGGACCCTGGACCGACGACGGCTGGCGGGGCTGGTGGGACGACGAGCCCCCGTTCCACACCCCGGTGTTCGTCATGACCCACCACCCGCGGCCGCCGATCGAGTTCGCGAACGGGACGAGCTTCCACTTCGTCGACGGGTCGGCGCAGGAGGTGCTGACGGTCGCGCAGGAGGCCGCGGGCGACCTCGACGTGCGACTCGGTGGGGGACCCTCGACGATCCGGCAGTTCCTCGACGCCGACCTCGTCGACGTCATGCACGTGGTGATCCTGCCGATCGTGCTGGGGCGTGGGGTGTCCCCGTGGGAGGGACTGACCGGCGTCGAGGACCGGTTCACGGTCGAGTCGGTCGCCTCGCCGAGTGGGCGCATCCACCAGTTCTGGAACCGGAAGGTCTGACGCCCGTGGGTTTCCTCAGCTACTCCATGAGCATGTCCCTCGACGGCTTTGTCGAGGACCCCGCCGGCAGCATCGCCTTCGGCGACCCCGACGAGGAGGTGCACCGCCTGTCCAACGACCAGACCCGGGCGACGTCGGTGTTCCTGTTCGGCCGCAACCTCTACGACGTCATGGAGGACTTCTGGACCGCCCCCGAGCGGGCCGACGGCCACCCGGTGGAGGCGGAGTTCGCGCAGCTCTACACCGCGATCCCGCGGGTGGTGTTCTCCGACTCGCTGACCTCCGTCGCGCCCGGGTGCCGTCTCGTCCGCCGCGCCGACGCCCTGGAGGAGGTGGCCCGGCTGAAGGAGGAGACCGACGGAGAGCTGGCCGTGGGCGGGCCCGGGCTGGCCGCGTCGCTGCTGGATCTGATCGACGAGTTCCGCCCGCGGGTGGTGCCGGTCGTCCTCGGCGGCGGGAAGCGGTACCTGCCGCTCGGCGCGGACCTGCGGCTGCGGCTGGTGGAGCAGCGCGTGTTCGACGGCGGGACCGTGCACCTGCGCTACCAGCGCGTCCGCTGACCCGGAGCATCGCGTGGTACGCCGACCTGCGCCGCCGCGCCGCCGCCGTCGCCCCGGACCGCACATCGGGACCGTCGACGGCGCCGGGCACCTCGTGCCCGTCGGGCGGCCGGAGGCGTTCGCCGAAGGACGCACCCGCCGGGGCGCCCGCGGCGCCTGGGCGTCAGGCGTCGCCGACCGAGGAGATGGCATAGCGCCGCACGTCCGCGCCCAGGATCCGGGCCGCGGTGTCCCCGTCCGGCCCGGAGCCGCGGAACGCGAGCAGCTCCTCCTCCGACGCCCAGCGCTCGAAGACGTTCACCCGCGCCGGGTCCAGGGTGTCCGCGGTCAGGGCGAAGTCCAGACAGCCCGGCGCCGAGCGCGCGAGCGCGACCGCCCGCGTCCCCTCGGCGACGAGGGCGTCCCGGTCGGCAGGGTCGGTGAGCAGGTGGCCCGCGACGATCAGCATGCAGGAGAGACCGCAGCGCGGCCCCGGACTCATCGGTCGCGCAGCGCGTCGTCCAGCGCGGTGGTCAGCGCGGCGACGCGGCTGCGCCCGGCCGCCGCGCGCGGGTAGCGGCACAGGACGTCGACCAGCTCCGGTGTCGCGCGCCGCCGGGCACGGTCGAGCTGCGCGTCGCCGCTGCGGGGGGCGTCACCGTCGGCCAGCTCGACGGCGTGCGCGGCGTGGGCGGCCGCGCGCAGGATGTGCCCGACCTGGGTGCCTTCGCCAGTGGGTGCAGGTAGGCGGACGCGGCGGCGTCGGCGGCGGCCAGCGCGGCGTGCCTGCCGGCCGGGGTGTGGGCGTCCTTCGCCGCCCGCGCCGCGTCGACGGCGGTCACCCGCTGCAGCCGCGACCGCTCGGCGCCGTCGGCGAAGGCCCACGCCGCGGCGAGCGCCGCGCGGGGGCGGCCGTCGCCGGGCGCGTCGAACAGGGGGAGGGCCTCGGCGGCGCACTCCGCGGCGAACCGGGTCACGACGCGCAGGTCGGCCATGGTGAGGGTGACGTCCCCCGGTCCGATCCGTGCCATCGCAGCACCTTCCCGTACCGCGCGCACCTCCGCCAGGACGGGCTCGGGCCGACGACGGTGGAACCGGGCTGCGCATGACCGGCCGCCACCACGAGATCCACCTCGGCGTCCCCGCCGGACGGCCCCGGAGAAGCTGCGCAACGTCCTGCGCCGGCCCGTCACCGACGCGGTGATCACGGGCGCTCAGGCCGGGCGGTACCGGTAGCGCGCCAGGTAGAGGCAGTACCCGACGATCCCGGCGACCAGCAGCGCCAGCACCACCCAGAGCGGTCCGACCGGCAGCCGTGGCGGATCGGTGCGGGTGGCGTACACCGCCGTCACCGGGACCACGGTGAGCAGGAACAGGGTCGCGCCGAAGGTCCGGCCCATGTCCTCGGCGAGCATGCGGCGCAGCCGCCCGACCCGCTGGGGCCGCATCCAGTAGTCGCGGTGCGGCACCGACACCCGCGCCAGCGAGCCGGTCGCGACGAGGCGGTAGAGCCCGGCGCCGATCCCGGCGACGAGCAGCCCGAACAGCGTGCCGAGCGTCAGGAACCAGGCGCGGCTGCCGAACGCGGTCGGCGCGCCCGTGGGGTCGAAGTGCAGCGGCACCCCGTGCTCGGGGAGCTCACCGGCCGCCCACACCAGGGCGAACGCGTAGAACACCGAACCGGCGAGGAGCGGGAACCAGGGGCGCACCGCCCGGATCATTCCGGGTCGCCGGCCGGTCCGCGCGCCGTGGCGGGGGCGAGCCGGTCGAGCATCGCGGTCAGGGTCCGCCGGGCGCGGTCGACGGGGGCGCCGTGCAGCGCGACCTCCGCGCTGAGCCCCCCGGTCAGGGCGAGCAGGGCGTGCGCGTCGGTGTCGGGGTCGGCCGATCCGGCGTCGGCGACGACCCGGACGGCGAGCGCGCGGATCTCGTCGTCGCCGTCGGTGAGGATCGCCCGCGCGCGCTCGTCGACCTCGCGGGTGGCGAAGGCGGCATGGATGCGCAGCGCGTCGCGGGTCCGCGGGTGCTCGCCGAGCAGCTCGTCGAGGATCGTCGCGAGGACGGTCCGGTCGCCGCCGCCCACTGCCCGGGCCCTGGCCTCGATCCGCTCCTCCATTCGCCGGTGCGACCGGTCCAGGGCGTGCAGCAGCAGTGCGTCCTTGCTGGCGAAGTAGTGCTGGACGCGGCCCATCGAGATGCCGGCCTCGGCTGCGACCGAGCGCAGCGAGACCGCCTCGGTGCCCGACCGTGCGACGAGCGCGAGCACGGCGTCGGCGATCTCGGAGCGTCGGGTGTCGTGGTCGACGGAGCGGGGCACGACGCCACCGTAGCAATGCGGTCGCATTGACAACTCGCGCCGCGCTCTGTTGCAATGCGAGTGCATTGCAATCTGGGGAGGGCATGTGAAGACGGCACAGAACGTCGCCGGGTTCCTCGGGGTGGTCCTCGGCGTGATCCCGCTGCTGCAGTACCTGGTCACCGGCCGGATCGGCCTGTGGTCCTTCGTGGTCGGCGACGCGCCGCCGCTGCCGTGGGCCTACCCCGCGGTCCTGCTCGTGGTCACCGCGGTCGTGGTCGTGGTGGCCGACCGGCGGGAGAAGGCGGGCTGACCCGGTCAGTCCTGCCGCGGCGAGCCGTAGCGCAGCAGGTTGTTGTCCGGGTCGTGGTGCGCGCCCTCGCGCAGCCCGTAGGAGGTGTCGACCGGCGCCACCTCGCGCCCGCCGGGCACGGCGGACCAGCGGGTGTGGAGCGCGTCCGCGTCGTCGACGTGCAGGTAGGCGCAACCCGCGGTGCGGGCCGGGTCGTGGTCGGGCAGCACCGAGACGTGCAGCTCGACGCCGCCGAGGACGGCGAAGCCGTAACCGTCGTCGTAGCGCTCGACGGTGAACCCGAGCGCCCGGTAGTGGTCCAGCCACCGGTCGAGATCGGTGGTGGCGAAGACCGGGGCGACCGAGCGCAGCGTGGACACCGAGGCAGTCTGCCCGCATGCTCGCCGCCGTGACCAGACGCCACGACGAGCTGAACCGGGCACTCGTGCACGGGATGCGTCCGGTCGTCGTCGAGCTCGCCGAGCCCGACCCGGCCTGGCCCGCCGCCTTCGACGCGGCGGCGGCCCGGCTGCGTGCGGCGCTGGGGGAGCGGGCCCACCGGATCGAGCACATCGGATCCACCGCGGTGCCGGGGCTCGCGGCGAAGCCGGTGATCGACGTCGTCGTGGAGCTCGACGATCCCGACGACGAGGCGGCCTACCTGTCCGACCTGCTCGCCGACGGCTACGACCTGCGGGTCCGCGAGCCCGGGCACCGCTGCCTGCGCGGCGCCGTCGGGGACCTGCCGGTGAACCTGCACTGCTACGCACAGGGCAGCCCGGAGATCACCCGCTACCTGGTGTTCCGCGACCGGCTCCGCGCCCACGACGAGGACCGGGCGCGCTACGAGGCGCACAAGCGCGGCCTCGCCGGACGGGAGTGGGCCGACATGAACCTCTACGCCGACGCCAAGGGGCCGGTCGTCGAGGAGATCATCGGCCGGGCCGGCGGCCCGCCCCGGCCCTGACCCGCCGGATCAGCCGCCGGGACGCTCCGCCCGCTCGGTGAGCATCCGCTCGGTCGCCGCCCGGACCTCGTCGACGCCGATCTCCTCGACGCCGTCGGCGGTCACCGTGATCAGGTTCGGGAAGATCGCCCGGGTGAGGTCGGGGCCCGCGGTGGCGGTGTCGTCGTCGGCGGCGTCCCACAGCGCGTTGACCGCGAGCGCGATCGCGCCGGCCCGGTCGACGCCCGGATCGTGCCGCTTCTTCAGCGACGCCTCGGCGAACTGCGAGCCGGACCCGATGCCGACGTAGCCGGACCGGGCGCGCTTGATGCTGCCGGTCGGGTCGTAGGTGACGATGCGGACCGGGTCGGGGTCTGCCGGGTCGTAGCCGACGAACAGCGGGAGCGCGACGAAGCCCTGCATCGCCGCGCCCAGGTTCTCCCGCACGATGCTCGACAGCCTGCGGACCTTGCCGTCCTGGCTGATCGGCGCGCCCTCGACCTTCTCGTACTGCTCCACCTCGGCCGCGAACATCTTCAGCATCTGCAGCGCGTGCCCGACCGACCCGGCGAACCCGGCGGCGGAGGTGTCGTCGATGCCGACGACCTTCACCAGGTCCTTCTGGGCGATGAGGTTGCCGGAGGTGGCGCGCCGGTCTCCGGCGAGCAGGACACCGTCGGCCCAGGTCAGGGCGATGATCGTGGTGCCGTGCGGGACGTCCAGGTCGGCGGGGACCCGCTGGGCGGGGTCGCGCGGGAGGTGCGAGGGCAGCAGCTCCGGGGCGTGGGCACGCAGCTGCTCGAGGAACGAGGGGCCGGTCATGAGGGGGAGCGGGCTCCTTCGCACTGCGGGGCGGGGACGGGGCCGATCCTTCCCGGCCGCGGCGCCCCGGTCCACCCGCGGTGGAATGGCACACTCAGTGCGGTGAGCGCACGGAGCCGGGCCGAGTCCTTCTGCACACGCCACGGGCTGCGGGTGCCCGTCCTGGAGGCCCCGATGGCCGGGGCCTGCCCACCGGAGCTGGCGGCCGCGGTGGCCGCGGCGGGCGGCATGGGTGCCGCGGGCGTCGTGAACGACACCCCGGAGGCGATCGCCGACTGGGCCGCCCGCTTCCGCGCGCTCGCCGGGACCGCGCCGTTCCAGCTCAACCTGTGGATCCCCGACCCGCCCGCCGACGACGACGTGGGCCTGCAGACCGCCTACCTCGACACCCTGGGCGGCACACCCGCACCGGCCGGCGGCCCCGGACCGTCGTTCTCCGACCAGCTCGCCGCCGTCCTGGCCGCCCGGCCCGCGGTCGTCTCGACGATCATGGGCCTGTTCACGGCCGAGCAGGTCGCCGCGGTGCACGGTGCGGGCTGCGCCTGGTTCGCGACGGTCACGACCCGCGCCGAGGCCCTCGCGGCGGAGCGGGCGGGGGCGGACGCCGTCGTCGTGCAGGGCATGGAGGCCGGCGGGCACCGCGGGACCACCGACCCCGCCGACGCCGAGGCCGTCTCGGTCGGGCTGCTCGCGCTCGTCCCGTGGGTGGCCGACGCCGTCGGTGTCCCGGTGGTCGCCGCCGGCGCGATCGGCGACGGCCGGGCCCTGGCCGCCGCGCTCACCCTCGGCGCGAGCGCGGTGCAGGTGGGGACGGCGCTGCTGCGCTGCCCCGAGGCCGGGATCGACGACGGCTGGTCCGCGCGGCTCGACGGCCTCGACCCCACCGGCACGACGACGACCCGTGCCTACACCGGCCGGCTGGCCCGCGGCATCGCCACCGACTACGTCCGCGCCTGGACCGTGCCGGGCGCCCCGGCCCCGGCGCCCTACCCCCATCAGCGACGCCTGGTGGCCCGCTACCGCGCGGGCGAGCCCGGCGCGGTCGACCGGGTCAACCACTGGGCCGGGCAGGCCGCCGGACGTGCGACGACCGACCCGGCGTCCGAGGTCGTCGCCCGGCTGTGGCGCGAGGCGGACCCGCTGCTGCCGTGAGCCCGGCTCAGTCGCGGAAGGGGTCGACCATGTCGTCGAACTCGCCCTTCTTGGCACCGTCGACGAATGCGGAGATCTCGGCCGGGGTGTAGACGAGCACCGGGCCGTCGGGGTCGCGGGCGTTGCGGACCGCGACCTGGCCGTCGTCCAGTACGGCGAATTCCACGTTCCGCCCGCCGGCGGGGCGGCGCCACGTCACGGGGCCGAGATCTGCTGCGCGCGTGCCGTTCGGGTGGGGCATGGGGACCTCCGGGTGTGTCCGCTGCGTCCGTTTGACTGCGGAGAGTGTCGAAAGACTGTGCAAGCGATCTTGCATCCGCACGTGTCATCCGTGACGATGGAATCACCGACACGCTGAGGGGGCCCGTGAATGCGCCGGTCGACGCACGGATCTGCCGCCGGGTGGCTGTCGTCGTGACCGCCGGACGGATGAACGAGGCCGGCGGACCCGATGTCCTGACGGTGACGTCCGTTCTCGACGGTCGTGCACACAAGGTGACCGACTCGGAACTCTGCGCACCGCACTCGATGCGGACCGGCCGGTACGCGGCCCTGTGTGGCCACCTGGTGTCCCCGGCCCCGCTGATCGACGTCGCCGGGACCCCGTGCGGCCGCTGCGTGGAGCTCGACCCGACGCCACCGGCGGAGGTGACGTCGCGGCGCCCCGCCCGCCGGCGCGGCTGGGGCCTGCGCCGGGTACTGTCGGCCTGAGTCGTCCGGTACCGGAGCGGGACCCGTCAGCGGGCGAGCCGCTCCGGGTCGGTCTGCTCGTGGCGGCGCAGCGGTCCCCGGGTGCGCCGCTCCAGGTAGCGGCGGCCCGAGCGGGTCAGCTTGCTGAGGGTGTTGGGGCCGCGGCGGCGCTCGACGGCGTCGCCGATCTTGCCCAGGAGCCAGGCCAGCAGCGGTGCACCGACCGCCAGGAGCAGCCATACGCGCAGGTGCCGGGAGAGCAGGGCCCACATGTCCGGACCGTCCTTTCACTGGGGGCGGCGGAGGTGTCGTCGCCGGAGGCGCCGACAGTAGTGCGGCCCGCCCGGGTGCGCCCGCTGCGAGGTGACGGCCCGTGACCGACCCGCCACGGGATCTTTGTACGACGCGAGGGTGGGTCCGGCTGCCCCCGGCCGGGCGCCCGCTTCTGCGAGGAGGTACGCCCGTGTTCGTTCCGGGTTCCGGCAGCGTGGTCGTCGCCGTCGCGCTGCTCGTCGTCGTCGCCGCCCTGGTCAGTCCCGCGGGCCGCCGTGCCGCGGTGGCCGCGCTCGGCTCGGTCGGACGCTGGCCCGCGCTGATCCGCGCGGAGATGCGCGGTGACGCGCCGCTGTCCGACGCGCGTGCCGACACCGCCGACGACCGTCGCTTCGACACCACGCCCGAGATGCCGGCGGTGCGTGCCGAACCGCTGCCGCCGACGTCGACGTTCCCGCAGGTGAGACACCCGGGGCGGTGATCATCGCCCGTCGTGGGAGACGGGGCTGACGCCGGAGGCCCCGGACGCGGTAAATTTTCTTTTACCAGCGGGAACCCCCGGCGCTCCCTCGGCGTTGCACACGTGTGAGGGCCTGCCAGAGGTGGGCCCCGCACACGTCCGTCGAGGAGGATCCAGGTGCGCTCCACGAGCAACCCGGCGTTCCGCAACCTGCCCACACAGCAGCAGGGCGGCTACGCCACGTTCGACCGCTCGGGTGGCGGCATGATGGGCGGGGGCGCCGCGATGGCCGGCTCCCAGTCGTCCTACGTCGACCCGACCCAGGCCACGCAGGACACGGGCCGGCCGATCACGGTCGACGACGTCGTCCAGAAGACCGCCATCAGCGCTGCCCTGGCTCTGGTCGCGGGCACCCTGACCGTGCTGTCGGGTCTCTACATCCTGGCGCTGCCCGCGTTCATCGTCGGGCTCGTCGTGTCCCTGATCGTCATCTTCAGGCAGAAGCCCAGCGCCGTCCTGACGCTGCTCTACTCCGGCTCGATGGGTGTCGCGCTCGGCGGCATCACCGGGTTCATGCAGATGGACCCGAACCTCCGGGGCATCGGCGTCCAGGCCGTGATCGGCACCGCCGGTGTGTTCTTCGGGATGCTGGTCGTCTACAAGACCGGTGCCGTCCGGGTCACCCCGCGGTTCACCAAGTGGATGATGGGCGCCCTGATCGGCGTCGTCGTCCTGATGCTGGCGAACCTGGTCGCGAGCTTCTTCACCGAGGGTGGCTTCGGCCTCCGTGACGGCGGCCCGCTGGCCATCCTGTTCAGCATCGTCGTGATCGGCGTGGCGGCGTTCAGCCTGCTGCTCGACTTCGACGCCGCGGACAACGCGGTCAAGGCCGGTGTTCCGGCGAAGTACTCCTGGTACCTCGCGTTCGGGCTCATGACCACCATCGTCTGGCTCTACATCGAGATCCTGCGCCTGCTGAGCTACCTGCGCCAGGACTGACCGGTCACCCACGACCCGGCCCGTGAGGGCCGGGTGCGGCCGGAATCGCCCCCTCCGGTCGCGCGCGCCGCGGACACCTCAGGTGTCCGCGGCGTCGTCGTGTCCGGGGGTGGCCCGGCGGAGCCGGGAGTCGTAGCGTCGGTGACGTGCCCGGGAACGACCCGGTCGTCACCGGGATCGCCATCCTCCTGGGGATCGCGTTCGGGCCCGCGGTGCTGGTGGGGCTGCTGGTGCGCCTGCCCCGCCTGGTGCGCTGGGTCGCCGCGCGACACCGCCGCCCGGCTCCGCCGCGCCCGATCGGGCCGCCGCTGGAACGGCTCGTCGCCGACCTGCGCCGCCTCGACCGGCTGCGCCGCGGGCCGCAGCCGGCCACCCGCGTCCGGCGCCTGGCGCTGCTGGCCGCCTACGACGACGTCCTGCTCGACGTCTGTCGGGCCGTCGGCGTCGAGGACCCGCCGCTGCGCGCCCACGTCGAGGCGGGCGGGACCCAGGGCGCGCTCGACGCGGACCGGGAGTTCGCCCGGCTGCGGACCGAGGCCGAGATCGAGGCCACCGGCGTGCGCATCGACCCGCCCGGCCACGCCGCCTGACCCCGTGACGCCGACGGGCCGGCCCGCGCGAGGCGGACCGGCCCGTTCGTGGGACGCCGTGGGGTCAGGCGAGGTTCTCGATCACCAGCGCCATGCCCTGGCCGCCGCCGACGCACATCGTCTCGAGCCCGTAGCGGCCGCCGGTGCTGCGCAGGCCGTTCATCAGGGTCGTCGTGATGCGGGCGCCGGTCATGCCGAACGGGTGGCCCAGCGCGATCGCGCCGCCGTGCACGTTCAGCTTGGCCTCGTCGATGCCCAGGTCGCGGGCGCTGGGCAGCACCTGCGCGGCGAAGGCCTCGTTGATCTCGACCAGGTCGATGTCGTCGATGGTGAGCCCGGCGCGGCGCAGCGCCTGCTGGGAGGCCTCGACCGGGCCGTAGCCCATGATCTCCGGCGACAGCCCGGTGACACCGGTCGAGACGACCCGGGCCAGCGGCGTGACGCCGAGCTGCTCGGCCTTCGTGTCGGACATGATCACCAGGGCGGCGGCGCCGTCGTTGAGCGGGCACGCGTTGCCGGCGGTGATCCGGCCGTCCGGGCGGAAGACCGGCTTGAGCTGCGAGATCTTGTCGTAGGTGGTGCCGGGGCGGGGACCGTCGTCGGTGTCGACGACCGTGCCGTCGGGCAGCGTCACCGGGGTGATCTCACGCGCGAAGAAGCCGTCGGCGATGGCCTTCTCCGCACGGTTCTGCGACTGCACCGCGAAGCGGTCCATGTCCTCGCGGGACACGTCCTTGTACCGCGCCAGGTTCTCCGCGGTCTGCCCCATGGAGATGTAGGCGTCCGGCAGGAGACTCTGGTCGCGCGGGTCGGTCCAGCTCTCGGCGCCCTTCTCCGCGGTCTCGGCGGTGCGGGCCTCGGCGTCGGCGAACAGCGGGTTGTGCGTGTCCGGCCAGGAGTCCGACGTGCCGCGGGAGAAGCGGGAGACGGTCTCGACACCGGCGGAGACGAACACGTCGCCCTCGCCGGCCTTGATCGCGTGCAGCGCCATCCGGGTGGTCTGCAGCGACGACGAGCAGTACCGGGTGATAGTGGTGCCGGGCAGCGAGTCGTGGCCGAGCTGGATCGCGACGATCCGGGCCAGGTTGTTGCCCTGCTCCCCACCGGGCAGGCCGCAGCCGAGCATCAGGTCGTCGATCTCGGCCGGGTCCAGCTGCGGGACCTGGCCCAGGGCGGCGCGGACCATCTGCACGGTCAGGTCGTCCGGGCGCATCCCGGCCAGGGAGCCCTTGTTGGCGCGGCCGATCGGGGACCGGGCCGCGGCGACGATCACGGCTTCGGGCATGGGACGTCCTCCTCCATCGCAGGTACCTCTCGATCAGACCCTACTCGTCGGTAACCGATGATCGGGAGACGGCGTGACGAAACCGTCAGGGGTCCGCGGCATGCTCTGGCCCATGACGTCGTGGGGAGACTTCCGGCGGGCCGAGCCCGCGTTCGCCGACCTGTCCGAGCGGATCCTGCGGCGGGGGATCGCGCTCGTGATCGCGACGCTGCGCGCCGACGGGGCACCGCGCGTCTCCGGGATCGAGGTGGTGCTGGACGACGCCGGCGGTGACACCGAGCTCTCCTTCGGGTCGATGCCGGGCGCCCGGAAGGGCTCCGACCTGCGGCGGGACCCGCGGTTCGCGCTGCACGCCGCACCGGCCGACCAGTCCGGAGGGGACCTCGGGGACGGCGACCTGAAGGTGTCGGGCCGGGCCGTGCTGCAGGGCCCGCTGTCCGGGCCGGTCACCGGGGACGCGTTCCGCGTCGATCTCACCGAGGTCGTCTGGACCGGGCTCAACGACGAGCGGAACCGTCTCGTGGTCCGCTGGTGGACCCCCGGTGGCGGGATGCACGAGGTCTCGCGCGAGTGAGCGGTGCGAGGATGCGTGCATGCGCTACGTCGAGCACGTCGTCGACCTGGTCGGGAATACTCCCCTCGTCCGGCTGGGAGCGACGGCCCAGGGCATCGCCCCGCCGGTCCTGGCCAAGGTCGAGTACCTGAACCCCGGTGGATCGGTGAAGGACCGCATCGCCCTGCGGATGGTCGAGGCCGCCGAGGCCTCCGGTGAGCTGCGCCCGGGCGGCACGATCGTCGAGCCGACCTCGGGCAACACCGGGGTCGGGCTGGCGATGGTCGCCCAGCGCAAGGGCTACCAGTGCGTGTTCGTGTGCCCGGACAAGGTCGGCGAGGACAAGCGCAACGTCCTCAAGGCCTACGGCGCCGAGGTCGTGGTGTGCCCGACGGCGGTCGACCCCGAGCACCCCGACTCCTACTACCAGACCTCCGACCGGCTGGTCCGCGAGATCGAGGGCGCCTGGAAGCCCAACCAGTACGCGAACCCGGCCAACCCCGAGTCGCACTACCACTCGACCGGCCCGGAGATCTGGCAGCAGACCGAGGGCCGGATCACCCACTTCGTGGCGGGGATCGGCACCGGCGGCACCATCTCGGGCATCGGGCGGTACCTCAAGGAGCAGTCGGACGGCGCCGTGCGGATCATCGGCGCCGACCCGGAGGGCTCGGTCTACTCCGGCGGCACCGGGCGTCCCTACCTGGTCGAGGGCGTCGGCGAGGACTTCTGGCCGACCACCTACGACCGCGACATCTGCGACGAGATCGTCGCCGTCTCCGACGCCGACTCCTTCGAGATGACCCGCCGCCTCGCCCGCGAGGAGGCGCTGCTCGTCGGCGGTTCCTGTGGGATGGCGACCGTCGCCGCCCTGCGGGTGGCCGCGACGCTGCCCGCGGACGCGGTGGTCGTCGTGCTGCTGCCCGACGGTGGCCGCGGCTACCTCGGCAAGGTCTTCAACGACCGCTGGATGGCCAGCTACGGCTTCCTCCCGCCGTCGCAGGGCGCGACCATCGGCGACGTGCTGCGGCGCAAGGACGGCGCGCTGCCCGCGCTGGTGCACGCCCACCCCAACGAGACCGTCGCCGACGCCGCGCTCTACCTGCGCGAGTTCGGTGTCTCCCAGATGCCGGTCGTCAAGGCGGAGCCGCCGGTCATGGCGGCCGAGGTCGCCGGGTCGGTCAGCGAGCGCGACCTGCTCGACGCGCTGTTCACCGGCCGGGCCAAGCTCTCGGACCGGCTCGAGGACCACATGTCCGAGCCGCTGCCGACCCTCGGCGCCGGCGAGTCGGTGCAGGACGCGATGAAGGCCTTCGCCAAGGCCGACGCCGCGCTGGTGCTGGAGGACGGCAAGCCCGCGGGCGTCGTCACCCGGTCCGACGTGATCGCCTTCCTCGGCGGCAACGCCTGACCCGGCCCGCATGGACGCCGGGAGTAGCCTCGGCGTCCATGCAGGGCTTCTCCACACGCGCGATCCACGCCGGCCAGGTCCCGGACCCGACGACCGGCGCGGTCACGACGTCGATCCACACCAGCTCGACCTACGCCCAGGACGGCGTCGGCGGGACCCGCGGGGGGTACGAGTACTCCCGCAGCGCCAACCCGACCCGGACCGTGCTGCAGGACCAGCTCGCCGCCCTGGAGGGCGGCCGGCACGCGCACGCGTTCGGCTCCGGGATGGGGGCGACGGACACGCTGCTGCGGATCCTGCTCAAGCCCGGTGACCACCTGGTCATCCCGCACGACGCCTACGGCGGCACGTTCCGGCTGGTGGACAAGGTGCTGTCCGGATTCGGTGTCGAGCACACCCCGGTCGACCTCGCCGACCACGACGCCCTGCGCGCGGCGCTGCGGCCCACGACCAGGGTCGTGTGGTGCGAGACCCCGACCAACCCGCTGCTCGGCATCGCCGACATCGCGGCGCTGGCCGGGGTGGCGCACTCCGCGGGCGCGCGGCTCGTCGTCGACAACACCTTCGCCTCGCCCTACCTGCAGACGCCGCTGGCGCTGGGCGCCGACGTCGTCGTGCACTCCACGACCAAGTACGTCGGCGGCCACTCCGACGTCGTCGGCGGTGCACTGGTCACCGACGACGACGCCCTGTCCGAGCAGATCGCCTTCGTCCAGAACTCCACCGGTTCGGTGCCCGGCCCGTTCGACGCGTGGCTGACCCTGCGCGGCGCGAAGACCCTCGCGGTGCGCATGGAGCGCCACTGCGACAACGCCGAGCGCGTCGCCGAGATGCTCTCCGCGCACCCCGCGGTGGCCTCGGTGCTCTACCCGGGCCTGCCCGGGCACCCCGGCCACGAGGTCGCGGCCAAGCAGATGCGCCGGTTCGGCGGGATGGTGTCGTTCCTCGCCGCGGGCGGGCGCGACGCGGCGCTGCGGATCTGTGCGGGCACCCGGCTGTTCACCCTCGCCGAGTCCCTCGGCGGAGTCGAGTCGCTGATCGAGCACCCGGGCGAGATGACCCACGCCTCGACCGCGGGGTCGATGCTCGAGGTGCCGGACTCGCTGGTCCGGCTGTCGGTCGGCATCGAGGACGCCGACGACCTGCTCGACGACCTGCGGGCCGCGCTCGACGCGGTCCGGTAGCGCCGCCGGGCGGGCTCAGCTGCGCGACTGCTCCGGCGACGGCGCGGGGGGCTGGACCACCGGCGGCGGCGGGATGACCAGGTCACCCGGGTCCACGCAGCCGCCGACCAGCGACCACGTGCCGTCGCCGCGGGCCTCGTAGCGGCCCGGGTCGGCGCAGCCCGCGTCGTGCACGGTCGCCACCGCGAGCGCGGCCAGACCGGCGGCCAGCAGCAGCGGTGCCGTCGTGCGCAGACGCGTCATTCGCGAGTCCCTCCCGACACCGGGCGCGCAGGAGACGTCACGCCCGGTGAGACACCGGCGAGGTTACCCGGGGCGGTGCGAGACTGCCGGGATGGCCGCCCCCGTCATCCCCCCGGTCACCGCCGACGACGTGCTCTCCGCCCGCGAACTGCTCTCCGGCGTCGTGCGCACCACGCCCGTCGCCGGTGCCCGCGCCCTGTCCGACCTGACCGGCTCCCGGGTCGTTCTGAAGTGCGAGAACCTGCAGCGCACGGGCTCGTTCAAGATCCGCGGTGCCTACACCCGCATCGCACGCCTCTCCGACGACGAACGTGCAGGCGGCGTCGTCGCGGCGTCGGCGGGCAACCACGCCCAGGGCGTCGCGCTCGCCGCACGGCTGCTGGGCGTGCGCGCCACCGTGTACATGCCCGAGCGGGCGGCCCTGCCCAAGGTCGACGCGACCCGCGGCTACGGCGCCGAGGTCGTGCTCACCGGCCGCACCGTCGACGAGGCCGTCACAGCCGCCACCGCGGCCGCCGAACGGTCGGGTGCGGTGTTCGTGCACCCCTTCGACCACCCCGACATCATCGCCGGCCAGGGCACCGTCGGCTGCGAGATCCTCGACCAGGTCCCCGACGCCGGCACCGTGCTGATCTCCGCGGGCGGCGGTGGGCTGCTCGGCGGGACCGCCGCGGTCCTGCGCGCCGCCCGCCCGGACGTCCGGATCGTCGGGGTGCAGGCCGCGGGTGCCGCGGCCTGGCCGTCGTCGCTGGCGGCCGGCGAGCCGATGCCGGTCGGCGGGATGCGCACGATGGCCGACGGGATCGCCGTCGGACGCCCGGGCGACGTGACGTTCGCCCAGGTCAGCAGCCTGATCGACGAGATGGTCACGGTGTCGGAGGACGCGTTGTCCGCGGCGCTGCTGCACTGCCTGGAGCGGGCGAAGATGCTCGTCGAGCCGGCCGGCGCCGCGTCCGTCGCCGCGCTGATGGAGCAGCCCGACCGCTGGCCGGGGCCGGTCGTGTGCGTGCTGTCCGGCGGCAACGTCGACCCGCTCGTGCTGCTGCAGGTCATCCGGCACGGGCTGGTCGCCTCGTCCCGCTACCTCACGCTGCACCTGAGGATGCCCGACCGCCCCGGCGCGCTCGCCGAGCTCCTGGCCCGGGTCGGTCGGCTCGGGGCCAACGTCACCGACGTCGCGCACTCGCGGATCAGCGGCGCGCTCGCGGTGGGGGAGGTCGACGTCGAGCTCAGCGTGGAGACGCGGGGGCCCGAGCACCGCGACGCCATCGTCGCCGACCTGCGCGAGGCCGGGCACGCCGTCGCCACGCCCTGACCCGCCCCGGTCCGCTCCGACCGGCTCCGACACGCTCGACCGGCCCCGACACGCGAACGGGCCCGGCCGACCGGCCGGGCCCGTTCCGCGGGTGGTCGTGGGTCAGCCGGTGAAGGCCTCCACCGACACCAGCGTCACCTTCATGGTTCCGCCGTCGGGCAGCTGGTACTCGCGGGTGTCACCCGGCTTCGCGCCGAGCAGCGCCGCGCCGAGCGGGGAGTTCGGGGAGATGACCTGCAGGTCGCCGTGGCTGCCCTCCTCGCGGGAGCCGAGCAGGACCTTCTCGGTCTCGTCGTCGTCCTCGTAGCGGATCTCGAGGACGGTGCCGGGGGAGGCCTCGTCGGAGCTGGACGGCGCGGTGCCGACCTGGGCGGTGCGCAGCAGCTCCTGCAGCTGACGGATCCGGGCCTCCTGCTGGCCCTGCTCCTCGCGCGCCGCGTGGTAGCCGCCGTTCTCCTTCAGGTCGCCCTCCTCGCGGCGGGCGTTGATCTCCGCGGCGATGACGGGCCGGTTCTCGATCAACCCGTCCAGCTCGGCCTTCAGCCGGTCGTAGGCGTCCTGGGTCAGCCAGGTGGCCTGGGTGTCCGTCACCGTCATCAACTCCTCCAGGAAAACAGGACGTGTCGCCGCCGGGACGCCTGGCGCCCGGCGGGCACACGGGGGTGGCGGCTCCGAGCGGCACGCCCCGAGTAAGGAAAAACACGACCCGCCTGCGGGTCGTGTGGGGCTCACCTTACCACGGAGCGTGCCGCTCATCGCAGCCTTTCGGTGAACGGGCGCGTGTACCGGATAGTTCCCTGCCGAGGAATATTCGCAGGTAACGGGGTTGTCGGCGGCCGCACAGCCGCCCCGGTCGCGTCGGCGTCAACCGTCCGTCGCAGACGGGTGCCCCGGCGGGAACAGATGGTGCGGGTGACGGCGTTGCCGATGCCGGAGCCCGTGCTCGGCGCGGTTCCTGTCGGTCCCCTCTGCCAGGATCGTCCCTGAGCACGACCTCGCCGCCCGCCGCCGGCAGACCACCGGCGCGGGACCCGAGTCCGGTGACCGTGGAGGAACCCGCCCCGATGGCTACGCAGTACACCCCGTCCGCCCCGCGCCCGGTCCAGCCGCCGGCGCCCGGCGAGCGTCCCCGGTTGATGACGGTGCACGCCCACCCCGACGACGAGTCGTCGAAGGGCGCGGCGACCACCGCCCGGTACGCCGACGAGGGTCACGAGGTCATGGTCGTGACCTGCACCGGCGGTGAGCGGGGCAGCATCCTGAACCCCGCGATGGACCGGCCGGACGTCCTGGAGAACATGACCGCGGTCCGCAACGCCGAGATGGCGCGCGCCGCCGAGATCCTCGGCGTGCAGCACGTCTGGCTGGGCTTCGTCGACTCCGGCCTGCCCGAGGGCGACCCGAAGCCCCCGCTGCCCGAGGGCTGCTTCGCCCTGGGTGACGTCGAGGAGCAGACCGCGGCCCTGGTGAAGGTCATCCGCGAGTTCCGCCCGCACGTGATCGTCACCTACGACGAGAACGGCGGTTACCCGCACCCGGACCACATCCGCACCCACGTCATCTCGATGGCGGCCTGGGAGGCCGCGGGCGACCCGGCACGCTTCCCGGAGGCGGGGGCTCCGTGGCAGCCGATGAAGCTCTACTACGGCCACGGCTTCTCGAAGGCCCGGCTGGAGGCCTTCCACAACGCGATCGTCGAGTCCGGCCAGGAGTCGCCGTACGCGGAGTGGCTGGAGAACTGGAAGAGCGACCGGCCCGACCCCGGCACCCGGGTGACCACCAAGGTCCCGTGCTCGGACTGGTTCGGCCGGCGCGACGACGCGCTGCGCGCACACGCCACCCAGATCGACCCGGACAGCAGGTTCTTCTTCACCCCGCTCGAGGTGCAGGCCCGGGTGTGGCCCACCGAGGACTACGAGCTGGTCCAGTCCCTGGTCGACACCGAGGTCCCGGAGGACGACCTGTTCGCCGGCATCCCCGTCGAGGTCGGCGGGGAGCGCCGTCGCGCCGGATGAGGGCGCGCGGGCTCCGCGGGTAGCCTGGTCACCGGCCCGTCCCGCAGCTGCGGGGTGGTGCCGGTGATCCGGGAACCGGAGTACGGAGGCGCGTGGCGGTGCAGGTCGAGAACGTGACGGCTGTGGTGAATCAGGTCGTGACGGGGCTGCTCGTCCCGATGCAGGACCGGCCCCCGCCCCCCGGGCAGCTGCCCGAGTTCGGCAACGCGGCCCCCGCCGGCCTGGCGATCGTGCTGCTCCTGCTCCTCGCGACGGTCTTCCTCATCCGCAACATGAGCAAGCGGATCACCCGGCTCCCGGAGTCCTTCGACGGAGAGGACACCGCGACGGGCGGATCCGACCCGGCCGGCACCGCATCCGGGACCGCGACCGACCGCGGCGAGCCGGGACCGGCCCGCTCCTGAGCCGCCGACCCGCGCAGGCGCCGGGTCAGCGCAGCAGGACCAGCCAGATCGCGACGTGGTGGCAGGCCCAGGCCAGCACCGTCGCGGCGTGGAAGAACTCGTGGTAGCCGAACGTCGCGGGCCACGGGTCGGGCCGCCGTAGCGCGTACATGACCGCGCCGACGGTGTAGAGGGCCCCGCCCGCGAGCAGCAGCACGAGCGCGGCCACGCCACCGCCGGCCAGCAGCCCGGGCAGCACGAACACCGCGACCCAGCCGAGCGCGACGTAGATCGGCACCCCGACCCAGGCCGGCGCGGTCGGCCAGGCGAGCTTGAGCGCGACCCCGGCGAGCGCCCCGCCCCAGACGACGGCGAGCACCCAGGTGGCGGTCACCGCGGGGAGCGCCAGCACCGAGACCGGCGTGTAGGTGCCCGCGATGAACAGGAAGATCATCGAGTGGTCGAGGCGCTTCATCAGCCGTCGCCGGGCCGGGTCGACCCAGGTGTGCCGGTGGTACAGCGCGCTGATCCCGAACAGGCCGAACGTGGTCAGCGTGTAGACGGCCGTGGCCGCGGCCGCGGAGGCCCCGACGAGCGCCCCCGCGACACTGATGAGCGCGGCGCACGCGAAGACGGAACCGACGAGGCTCCACAGGTGCAGCCAGCCCCGCAGACGGGGCTTGAGCGGTGCGGACGGGGCGATGCTCACGCACCCCGACGTTACGGGTCGCGACGGCGGGGGTCCCGTCCGGCGGACGAACGCCACACCCGGGACTAGGCTCCCTGTACGTGGCCCTCCGAGACCTGCTCTACACGGTGTACGAGCGCAGGATCCTGCGTCAGATCGCGGGGGCCGAGCAGCCCAGGCACGTGGCGCTCATCCTCGACGGCAACCGCCGCTGGGCGCGGGAGGCGGGTCTGGCCGACCCCGCGGAGGGGCACCGTGCCGGCGCCGCGAAGATCGCCGAGATGCTCGGCTGGTGCTCCGAGGCCGGCGTCGAGGTCGTCACGGTGTTCCTGCTGTCCACCGACAACCTGGACACCCGCTCCCCGGAGGAGCTCAAGGACCTCCTGGAGATCATCGCCGGGGTCGTCGACGACCTCTCCGGCCCGGACACCCCGTGGCGGCTGCGAGTCGTCGGCGCGATGGAGTTGCTGCCGAGCAGCCTGGCCGACCGGCTGACCGCGGCGGTCGCCCGTACCAGCGACCGCGGGGGCATCCAGCTGAACGTCGCCGTCGGCTACGGCGGCCGCCAGGAGATCGCCGACGCCGTCCGCAAGATGCTGCTGACCCAGGCGGAGGCGGGACGGACGATCGAGGAGCTCGCGGAGTCGCTCGACGTCGACCACATCGCGGAGCACCTCTACACCTCCGGACAGCCCGACCCGGACCTCGTCATCCGGACCAGCGGTGAGCAACGACTGTCGGGGTTCCTGCTGTGGCAGTCGGCCCATTCGGAGTTCTGGTTCTGCGAGGCCTACTGGCCCGAGTTCCGCCGCGTCGATTTCCTGCGGGCACTGCGCGACTTCGGCGCACGGCACCGACGTTTCGGCGGATGAATTCAGATCGACCGTAACCTCCGGACGACTCGCTCGTTATAGTTGTCCCGGAAACGGGGATCACGATCCCCGGAAACGGGAAAGGCCCCGGGAGCGGACTCCCGGGGCCTTCCGCGCGTCGGTGATGCGAGATCTTACTTGCCACCGCCGTGGTGCTTGCCACCGTCGATGTCGACCTTGTCGCCGTTGTCGGCGGCGTTGGTGCAGTCGACGCTGTTGTCCGACTTGACGCCCGACTTGTTGTACGCCTCGCTGAACAGACCGCCCAGGGCACCCTGGACCAGGCTGTTGCCGTTGAGGGCGGTCCCGCAGGCCTGCGGCGAGACGTTGATGTTGTTGTTGGACAGGTTCACCAGGCCGGCGCTGTTCTTCTGCGCGACGCCCTCGGAGTCCTCGACGGTCGAGGCCTTGGCCTTGTTGCCGCTGAAGTAGCTCTCGTGGGACTTGGTGTTACCGCTGTCCTTGATGTGGGTGTCGCCACCGTGCTCACCCGCGAACGCGAGCGGGCTCAGCGCGACGAGCGACGCGGCGCCGGCCGCGGCAACGATTCCAGCCTTCTTCAGCACAGTCCGTCTCCTGTTAGTCGGAGAGCGCGCCCGACCAAGGTGCGCGACTCTCAGTACCTGTCGACGCTCGAACCGGGGAGCCCGCATCGACTGCGTGTCAATCTAACGGACGCTTTCGCGCTCGACAATCTGACCCTGCGTAATTCTTCGACGGAGTCGACGAATCATTCGTGTACCTGGGGATTCGTCGCCGCACTCGCAGCGCGGTCGGCGTGGCGTGCGGGCGTGTCGGCACTGCGGCGGACGGGGCAGTGCGGTGGGAGCCGTCCGGGGGAGGCGTACGGACAGTGCCGACGGCACCGGGATCCGGCTGTGCGGCCCGCCGCGCGGGTGGGCATCGCCTTCACGAGTTCGGCGCCGGCCGCGACGGTCGAGCCGGGTGGGTCTCGGAGGTGGGCCGTGCCGGAGGAGGGCTCAGGTCGGCGGGCGAACCCGGGGGGTGCCGCATGAGTCGAACCGGTGCGGGCGACCCGGTTCGGCTCCCGGCCCGGCCGCATGATCACCGGTTGTGGAGTCAGGCGTCCGCCACGCGGACGTTCCGCTCCACAACCGGTGATCATGGCGGCGTCGGGCGTCCGGCATCTCGCGCGAGGTCGTGAGCGCCGGACGTGGCGCGCACGGGCCGGGACGGCGGCGGTCGAGGCGGGGGCGGTCGACGCGAGGACTGTCGGGCGGCCGGGGCGGCCGCGACCGAGGCGGCCGGGGCGCCGGGGGTGACCGGGCGCGAGGCTGCTGGGACGTCGGGCGACCGGATCTGCCGCGACCGAGGGCCGCCGGGCGGCTGAGCGGCAGTCGCGTGCCGGGGGCGCCGGGAAGTCGGGCGGCCTCACGGCCGCCGGTGCGAAGGAGGTCGGGCGGCAGGAGGGTCGCCGGGCCGCGGGTGTCGCCGCCGGGTGCGAGGGGAGGCAGGCTTCGTGTACGGAGCGTGGTCAGGAAGCCGAGGAATCGGAGTGGCGCCCGGAGGTGTCGACACGACGGGGTGAGCACGACCGTCGGTCCCTGGAAAACGATGACCCGGCGGAATCCCGGTCACCCGGGAGTGGGCACGGACCGGAACGCAAGAATGCCCCGGAGCAGAAGCTCCGGGGCATTCTCAGATCTGCGAGGAGATCAGCCGATCGAGTCGCCGGCGCCGGCCTCCTGGCCGCAGTTGTCCGACTGGTCGGTCGTCGAGTCGCCCGACTTGGCCTGGGCCTTGCCCAGGATGCCCAGGGCGCCGGTGACGCCGTTGAGGGCGGAGGCGTCCTCGACCGGGACCTGCACGCCCAGCACGTTGACCGGGACGTTGTTGTTGCAGGCCTGGATCGGCACGTTGACGTTGTTGCCGTTCAGGCCGGCGATGAGGCCCTTGGCGTCCTTGTCGATGACGTTCTCGGCACCGTGGTGGTGGCCGCCCTTGTGGCCGTGGTCGCCGTCCTTGTCGCCGGCGAAGGCGAGCGGGGACAGGGCGAGCAGGGACGCGGCGGAGGCCGCAACCACGATTCCAGCCTTCTTCAGCACAGTTTTCTCCTGTTGAGTCTCGAGTCCGCCCGAAGCCGGTCTCACGCGTGCCGGCACGCTGACGAGGGGGAGCCCGTACCGACTGCGAGAAAAGCTACCGCTGTTATTCCTGCGAAACAAATCTCGTGACCCTATCGAGGTACACTTTCACTGACGGTTCCGATACTCCCCAAATAGGTTGTTCCGGTCCCGTGCGACCGAGCCGTCGCCGACCCGAACCGTGCACTCTGCGTGGCCGGGTACGTCCGAACGGATGCGTCACCGGCGGCCCTCGCCGTCGTTCCGCTCCGGGCCCGCCTACGCTCCGGGGATGGACCTGCTGCACGCGACGGCGGAGCTCGCGTCGCGGGTGGACCGGCTGCGGCCGGGTGTGCTGGACGGGCCGCCGCCGTACCCGTCGATCGCCCGGCGGGTGGCCGCGGAGCCGGTCGGGGACCCGGCGGCGCTGGTCGTCACGGCCGGGCGGCTGCGTGCGCAGGTCGCGGCGGCGGGACTCCCGGACGGTCGTCGCCGGTACCTGGACGCGCTCCTGGTCGCGCTGCGCTGCCGGGCCCGGCTACTCGCCGGTGAGGACGTCGGCTACGTCGAGCAGGTCCGCGACCTGTTCGGAGTGCTCCCGCGCCGCAGCGAGCCGGACGAGCTGCACGAGGCGCACCGCAGGCTGGCGGCGGTGCTGCCCGGGCGCGGTCCGCTGGCCGCCCGGATGCGGGACCACCGGGCCGCCGACGTCGTCCCGGCGGAACGGCTGGCCGCTGCGGTCACCGCCGTCGTCGCCGAGCTGCGCCGCCGCACCCACGACACGCTGGGGCTCCCGGACGGCGAGCACGCCGACGTCGACCTCGTCGGCGCCCGGCCCTGGACGGCGTTCACCCGCTACCGCGGCGGCCTGCGCAGCCGGATCTCGGTCGCGACGACCGGTCGGGTGCGGGCCGGCTCGCTGCTGCCGCTGCTCGCCCACGAGGTCTATCCCGGTCACCACCTGCAGTACTGCCGGGCAGAGGTCGCGTCGGCGCGGTACCCGGAGCTGGCGCTGCGGCTAGTCCACAGCCCGCAGGGGCTGGTCGCGGAGGGGGCGGCGGAGGCCGCCGTCGCCGTGGTGCCCGGCCCCGGCTGGGGCGCGGTCGCCGAACGCGTCCTCGCGGGCGCGGGCGTGCGCCTCGACGGCCCGGCGGCCGAGCGGATCGAACGGGAGCTGGACCTGCTGGGCCGGGTCCGGCTCGACGCCGCCCTCATGCGGCACGTCGACGGCGCCGGCCCCGACGCGGTGCTCGCCCACCTCGCACGCTGGCTGCTGGTCGACGACGACCGGGCGCGGCGCATGCTCGACTTCCTCGACCATCCCCAGTGGCGCACCTACCCGGTCACCTACGCCGAGGGCGGCCCGCTCGTGCGCGCCCGGCTCGCCAGCGCCCCGGAGGGCCCCGCCGCCGCGCTGGCGACGCTGCTCGACACCCCGGTCCTGCCGTCGGATCTGGTCACCGACGGTGGCGCCGCGCACGGTCCGGAACGCGGTGGACCGACCGCCGCCGCGGTCGGGGTACTCCGTCCGCCGCACCTCGGCTGAGCCGAACGGCCCGCCACCGAACGAGGTGCCGTTACCCGATCCGACGTCGGACGGTACCGATCACACGATGAACGGCACGTTACGACTGTTCCATCAGGGGTCAACGTAGCGATCGGACGGAGAGTTGCTATTGACCGCACGAGGGTGACCACTAGTAGCGTCCATGACGACGGGCTGTACCCGATGCGGCCCGTTCGGGAGGCCCTGGAGTGGTGTCACACGCACCCGAGAGGGCCGGCACCCGGCCCTTGCGGGCGTGCCGGCCGGAGGACCGCCATGGTCCCTCCGCGTCGTCGCGGCCCGCACCGGGGCCGGCCGGCCCGACGCAGAGCAGGCGCGGTGCCGCGCCTGCGAGGGAGCACCCGTGACCGATCGTCGTCCCGCCCTCACCGACCCGACCTCCGCACCCCAGGGGTCCGTCGGGGACGCACCGGCAGGTACCACCCGCTGCTATGTGCTCGACACGTCCGTGCTGCTGTCCGACCCCTGGTCGCTGCAGCGCTTCGACGAGCACCAGGTCGTCCTGCCGCTCGTCGTCATCAGTGAGCTGGAGGCCAAGCGTCACCACCCCGAGCTGGGCTGGTTCGCCCGGACCGCGCTGCGCCAGCTCGACGAGCTGCGCGTCAAGCACGGCCGTCTCGACGCCCCCGTGCCGATCGGCGAGTCCGGCGGCACGTTGCACGTCGAGCTGAACCACTCCGACCCCACGGTCCTGCCGGCCGGGTTCCGCACCGACTCGAACGACTCGCGGATCCTGGCCTGTGCGCTGAACCTCAAGGCGGACCCGGCAGCGCCGGCGGACGTCACGCTGGTCACCAAGGACATGCCGTTGCGGGTCAAGGCCGCCGCGGTCGGTCTGGACGCCGACGAGTACCACGGCCAGGACGTGCTGTTCTCGGGCTGGACCGGCATGACCGACCTGGAGGTGACCCCCGAGGACGTCGACGCGTTGTTCCGCGACGGCGTCATCGACCACGACGAGGCCCGCGACCTGCCCTGCAACACGGGGTTGCGGCTCGTGGGGGCGTCGAACGCGCTCGGGCGGGTCACCGCGGACAAGCGGGTCAAGTTGGTGCGCGGGGACCGGGAGGCGTTCGGGCTGCACGGCCGTTCCGCCGAGCAGCGGATCGCACTGGACCTCCTGCTGGACAACGAGGTCGGGATCGTCTCCCTCGGCGGCCGCGCCGGGACGGGCAAGTCGGCGCTCGCGCTGTGCGCCGGCCTGGAGGCGGTGCTGGAACGACGCCAGCACCGCAAGATCGTCGTCTTCCGGCCGCTCTACGCCGTCGGCGGGCAGGACCTCGGCTACCTGCCCGGCAGCGAGGTCGAGAAGATGCAGCCTTGGGCGCAGGCCGTCTTCGACACCCTGGGCGCGATGGTCAGCCAGGACGTCATCGACGAGGTCATCGCCCGCGGGCTGCTGGAGGTCCTGCCGCTGACCCACATCCGCGGCCGGTCGCTGCACGACACCTTCGTGATCGTCGACGAGGCGCAGTCGCTGGAGCGCAACGTGCTCCTCACCGTGCTGTCCCGGCTCGGGACGGCGTCGCGCGTCGTGCTCACCCACGACGTCGCGCAGCGGGACAACCTGCGCGTCGGGCGGCACGACGGTGTCAACGCCGTCATCGAGAAGCTCAAGGGCCACCCGCTGTTCGCGCACGTCACGCTGACCCGCAGCGAGCGCTCGCCGATCGCCGCGCTGGTCACGGAGATGCTGGAGGGACCGAACTCCTGAGGTGCCGGGCCCGGCCCCCGTCCGCAGCCGCGGACGGGGGCCGTGTGCTCAGTCGAACAGGTCCGGGTCGGTACGGACGACCTCGTCCCACAGCGGCTGGTAGGAGAACCAGCCGGCGTAGGGGGTACCGGTCTGCTCGGCGGTGAACCGCGCGTTGGCGTGGTCGACGAGCGTCGGCGTCCCCGCGGCCTCGGCGAGCAGCTGCGCCTGGCAGTTGCGCTCGGTCGAGATGAACCACCAGGCGGCCTCGGCGACGGTCTCGCCGACGGAGAAGATCCCGTGGTTCTGGTGGAACACCATCTTCCGGCCGGTCAGTCCGCGGGCCAGCGCCCGGCCCGCCTCCGGGTCGAGCACGACCGCGCCCGCCCCCTCGTGGACGACGCCGTGGTTCTCGTAGAGGGCGCAGGCGTCCTGGGTGATGGGGTCCAGCGGGCGGCCCAGCGACGACCACGCCTTGCCGTACACCGAGTGGGCGTGGGCGGCCGCGACGACGTGCGGGTGCTCGGCGTGCACGGCCGAGTGGATGACGAACCCGGCCTGGTTCACCGGGCGGTTCCCGTGCCGGACCGTGCCGTGGTGGTCGACCATGATCAGGTCCGAGACCCGGATGTGCCGGAAGCTCATGCCGAACGGGTTGACCCAGAACATCTCCGGGTCCTCCGGGTCGCGCACCGTGATGTGCCCGGCGACGCCCTCCCCGAAGCCGAACCGGCCGAAGATCCGGAACGCGCCGGCGAGCTGCTGCTTGCGGTGCAGCCGCTCCTCGGCCGAGGTGGCGAACGTCGGTGGCGTGGGCAGACCGCCGGTACCACCGCCGCCGAGAGCGGCGGTACCGGAGCTGCTGGTGGTGGTGTCCTGCGTGGGGGCGGCCATGACCCGACCGTGCGCCGGATCACGCCCCGGGTCAAGCGGTGGGTCAGAGGCCGTGCGGGGTGCCCTCGGTGAACCCCGCGGTGGTCTGCACCCCGACGACGGACCGCTCGTGCAGCTCGTCGACCGAGCGCGCGCCGGCGTAGGTGCACGCGGAGCGGACGCCCGAGCAGATCTCGTCGAGCACGTCCTCCACGCCCGGCCGGTCCGGGTCCAGCCGCTGGCGCGAGGACGAGATGCCCTCCTCGAACAGCGACTTGCGGGCCCGGTCGAACGCGTTGTCCCCGCGGGTACGGGCGCCGACCGCGCGCTTGGACGCCATCCCGAACGACTCCTTGTACGCGCGGCCGTGCTCGTCGCGCAGCAGGTCGCCGGGGGACTCGTAGGTGCCCGCCAGCCAGGAGCCGATCATCACCGAGGCCGCGCCCGCGGCGAGGGCGAGGGCCACGTCGCGCGGGTGGCGCACCCCGCCGTCGGCCCAGACGACGGCGCCGCGCTCGCGGGCCGCGGCGGCGCACTCGGCGACCGCGGAGAACTGCGGGCGCCCGACGCCGGTCATCATCCGGGTCGTGCACATGGCGCCGGGGCCGACGCCGACCTTGACGATGTCGGCGCCCGCGTCGACCAGATCGGCGACGCCCTCGGCGGTGACCACGTTGCCGGCGGCGACCGGGACCGCGGCTCCGGCCTGGTCGACCACACGGCGGACCGCGCCGAGCGCGTCGAGCATCTTCTCCTGGTGGCCGTGCGCGGTGTCGACGACGAGCACGTCCACACCGGCGTCGAGCAGGGCCTTCGCCTTCACCGCGACGTCGCCGTTGATACCGATCGCGGCCGCGGTGCGCAGCCGGCCCGCGCCGTCGAGGGCGGGGGAGTAGATCCCGGCCCGGATCGCGCCGAGCGGGGTGAGCAGGCCCGCGAGGCGGCCGTCGCCGTCGAGGCCGAGCGCCACCGCCTTCCGGCCGGCGTCGAGCTGCTCGAACACCTCGCGCGGCTCGGTGCCCAGCGGCAGCGCCAGCGGGTCCGGATCGAGGACTTCGGCGAGCCGGGTGAAGCGGTCCACCCCCGCGCAGTGCGCCTCGGACACGGTCCCGACCGGGCGGCCGCCGTCGTCGACGACCACGACGGCGTCGTGGGCCCGCTTGGGCAGCAGGTTCAGCGCGTCGGCCACCGCGTCGGAGGTACGCAGCACCAGCGGGGTGTCCCACACCGGGTGCCGGGACTTGATCCAGGACACGATCCCGGCGACGGCGTCGGTCGCCACGTCCTGCGGCAGCACCGTCAGCGCGCCACGGCGGGCGAGGGTCTCGGCCATCCGGCGGCCGGCGACGGCGGTCATGTTCGCCGCGACGACCGGCACCGTGGCCCCGGAGCGGTCCGGGGCGGTGAGGTCCACGTCGAACCGGGACGTCACCGTGGAACGGCGCGGGACGAGGAAGACGTCGTCGTAGGTGAGGTCGTGCTCGGGCCGGCGGTCGTCGAGGAAGCGCACGGTATCGGGACTGTACGCCCCCGGCCGCCTCGTCACGTGCCCGTCACGTGTCGACAACCGTCGGGCAACCACGGATGCCTACCGTCGGGTACATGCCGGTGCCGTCGCCGAACCCCCGTGTGCGTGCTGCCGACGTACGCCGGCTCCGGGACCTGCTGCGCATCGCCGTGGCCGGGCGCGGGCGCCCCGGGGACCTGCTGCCCGGTGAGGACGAGCTGATGGTGCGCCACGGCGTGCCGCGCGCCGCCGTCCGGGCAGCGCTGGGGCTGCTCCGCGAGGAGGGGCTGCTGCGACCCGGGCCGACCGCGCACCGGATCGTCGCCCGGCCGCACTACCCCGGACGGGCCGCGGTCACCGGTACGGGTACCCGGCTCCCGCGCTGGCTGGAACGCACCGGGATCGCCGCGCCCGACGTGCTCGCCGACTGGCTCGGCGTGCCGGTCGGGGCACCGTGCCTGCGCACCGAGTGTGTCTCGGCCACGGCCGGTGGCGGCGCGGTGCTGGAGACCCACTACGTGACGACCACGGCCGCGGCGCGGCTGCTCGCGGTGCCCGGGACCGGCCCCTTCGACCGGCAGCTGTGCGAGGCCGGGCTGCGCCCGGCGTCGGCGGGCACCCGCTCCGGGCCGGTGCCGGCCGACCCGGACTCCGCGGCGCTGCTCGGTGTCGCCGCCGGCACGCCGCTGCTGGGCGCCGAACGGACCCTGACCGGTGACGACGGCCGCGTCCTCGCGGTCAGCGTGCTGCGTGCCGACCCGGCCGGGTCGGTGCCCGCGGCCCGCGACGGCGCCGCGGCCGCTCAGCCCGACAGCAGCGCCCGCACCGCGTCGAGCGAGTCGGCCTCGGCCGGGGTCTTGTCCGGGCGGTAGCGCAGCACCCGGGCGAAGCGCAGCGCGACCCCGCCCGGGTAGCGGGTGCTGCGCTGCGCGCCGTCGAGCGCGATCTCGACGACGAGCTCGGGCCGCAGGTGCACCACGCCCGGCTCGCGCGCCGTCTCGTACTCCGGGAAGGTCGCGGTCTGCCAGGCCAGCAGCTCGTCGGTCATCCCCTTGAACGTCTTGCCGACCATCACCGGCTCCCCGCCGTCCGGGTCGCGGGCGCCGAGGTGGATGTTCGACAGCGACCCGGTCCGCCGCCCGTAGCCCCACTCGGCGCCCAGCACCACCAGGTCCAGTGTGTGCACCGGCTTCACCTTCTGCCATGCCCTGCCGCGCCGCCCGGCCGCGTACGGCGCGGCCAGGTCCTTCACGACGACGCCCTCGTGCCCCGCCGACAGCGCCTCGGACAGGACCGCGGCCGCCTGCTCCGGCGACGGCCGCCGCACCCCCGGCATCCGCAGCGCGGCGTGGGTGTCCGCGGCGAGCAGCCCGGCGAGCGCGTCGAGCCGGATCTCGGCGGGCTCGTCGACCAGGTCACGGCCGTCGAGGTGGAGCAGGTCGAAGAAGAACGGCGACAGCAGGACGTCCGGTACCCGCTCCTCGGTGCCGAACCGGCTCATCGTGTCCTGGAACGGGCGGGGGCGGCCGTCGTCGTCGAGGGCGAGGGTCTCGCCGTCGAGCACCGCGGTGTCGCACGGCATCCCCCGCACCAGCTCCACCAGCTCGGGCACGCGAGCGGTGATCTCGCGCAGCGTGCGTGTCCACACCCGCACCCGGTCGCCGCGGCGGTGCACCTGGATGCGGGCGCCGTCGAGCTTGTGCTCGACGGTGACGTCGGTGCCGAGCCCGGCCAGCGCGGCGTCGAGCGAGTCGCCGGGGGAGGCGAGCATCGGCCGGACCGGCCTGCCCACCTCCAGCCCGACCGCGGCGAGCGCGTCCTGCCCGCCGGTCAGCGCGGTGGCCGCGGTCTCCGGCAGCCGGCCGGACAGCATGAACGCGCGGCGCACCGCGGCCGCGGCCACCTCGGAGGCGGCGGCGACGGCGTCCACCATCAGCCCCTCCAGGGCGCCCTGGCGCAGCTCGCCGGTGAGCAGACGGTGCAGGAAGCGCTGCTCCTCGGTGGTCGCGGCGCCGTACAGCTCGGTGAGCAGCTCGCGGCGCCGGGCCGCCGAGCCGGTCCCCGCGGTGCCGGCCAGCTCGTCGAGCAGTGCGTCGACCTGCCCCACCGTCAGCGACGGCTCCGCCGCGGCCGGCACGTCGACGCCCGACAACGTCCGCCAGCCGGTCCCGATCCGGCCCTGCCGGGGCACCCCGGACAGCCAGGCGACGACCGGCACGACCTCGGCCGGCGCGGCGGTGCGCAGCAGCCCGGCGAGCGCGGCGGTCTTCTCCTTGCGCGCGCGGGTCGCCCCGACCGCGGCCGAGGTGGTGACGACGTCGGTGAACAGCACCGGGTCAGTGAAGCAGCGACCCCCGACACTTCGCGCGTCGTCGGATCAGGCGGTCCGCGCCGCCTGCGGTACCGGGACGGGGCGCGGGCCGGACGCGGCGGGCGGCAGGATCGCGCGGCGCCACAGCTCGGCGACCGGGACGACCCCGCGGCAGGTGCCGTCCGGGGCGACGACGACCAGGTCGTCGTAGCCGCGGGCCGGGTCGCCGGACAGACCGATCTCCATCGCGCGGTGCAGCGGGGTCCGCTCGTCGACGGTCCGCGGCGGGTCCGCCAGCTCGGCCGCCGGCTTCTCGGCCCACAGCGCGTACCCGAACCGGCCGGCCAGCTGGAGCAGGACGCGGCTGCGGTCGAGGTAGCCGACCGGCCGGTGCGCCCGGTCGACCAGGACGATCCCGCCCGAGTCGGGACGGGCGCGCAACGCCTCGCGTGCGGTGTCGCCGACGGCGTCGTCGGGCAGGGTCACGGCCGGCACGGCGAGCCCGCGCACCGGGGGACCGGCCGGGACGGGCACCGGGGTGGCGGCCGGCTCCGGCGTCCCGACGCGCTCCGGCGCCGGGTGGCCGGGCCCAGGACGCCCCGGGACGGGACGGACGGCGGCGGCCCGGCCGGCGGCGGGCTGTGGCATCGCGCTCAGCAGGCCGAGCAGCTCCGCGCGGGTCGCCGGGTCGGCCTCGGGCGCGGCGCGCGTCCCACCCAGCAACGGGCCCTGGGCGAACGCGATCCCGATCGCGAACAGCCCCGTCAGCCGGGCCGCGTCGCGGACCCCGGTCGCGGCGACCGGCGCCCCGACCGCGCGGGACACCTCGACCACGGCACGGACGGCGGCACCGGTCCCCGTGTCGAGCATTCCGTCGCAGAGGTCCGGCTCGAGCTTCACCACATCCGGCCGAACGGCGGCCACGAGCTCCGGACCGAACGCGCGCCCGGCCCCGTCGAGACCGATCCGGAACCCCCAGCGCCGCAGCTCGGCCAGTGCCAGGACGAGGTGCTCCGCCGGTGCGGCCGCGGCGATCGGCGGGCCGACCTCCAGCAGGGGAGCGACCGGGTCGGAGGTGCCGCCGAGCATGGCGCGCAGCCGGCCGCGGGCGTGGAGGACGGTGTCCGCGGCGACGTCGACCTGCACCGGGACGGCGGCACCCCAGGACCGGGCGGACGCGACCGCGGAGACCGCGGTGCCCGCGTCGAGCTCGGCGATCCGGCGGGCGTCCCAGCCGCGGTCGCGGGCCGCGACGGCCACCGCGTCGTGGTGCAGTCGCGGCACGACCTCGACCCCGGTGCAGCGACCGGAGCGCAGATCGTGCACAGGGACGTACGCGAAGCGCTGGTCGGGCATCGGAGGGATCCGTTCGGGTGACGGTGATCGACTGACGCACACACGGTGTCACGTCGATGTGGACCGAACGGGGACGCGGAGGTGAACAGCGGATGGACTGACCCGGTGCGCCCGGCCGGTGACCGGGCGCAGCCGGGATCAGGAGCGCTTCTCGCCGCGGGTCATCGCCAGCACGTCCAGGGCACGGTCCAGCTCGTCCTCGGTGAGCGTCCCGTTCGCCACGTGCCCGCGCTCGATCACGACCTCGCGGATCGTCCTCCGCTCCTTCAGTGCCTGCTTCGCGACGGCCGCCGCCTCCTCGTAGCCGATCCTCGAGTTCAGCGGGGTGACGATCGACGGGGACGACTCGGCGTACTCGCGGGTGCGCTCGAGGTCGGCCTCCATGCCGTCGACGACCTTGTCGGCGAGCAGCCGGGCGGCGTTCGCGATCAGCCGGGCGGACTCCAGGACGTTGCGCGCCATCACCGGCATCATCACGTTCAGCTCCAGGTTGCCCTGGCTGCCGGAGAACCCCACCGTCGCGTCATTGCCCATGACCTGCGCGCAGACCATCATCGTGGCCTCGCAGATCACCGGGTTGACCTTGCCCGGCATGATCGAGCTGCCCGGCTGCAGGTCCGGCAGGTGGATCTCGGCCAGCCCGGTGCGCGGCCCGGACGACAGCCAGCGCAGATCGTTGGCGATCTTGTAGAGCGACACGGCGACGGTGCGCAGCGCGCCGGAGGCCTCGACCAGGCCGTCGCGGGAGCCCTGGGCCTCGATGTGGTCGGTGGCCTCGGTGAGCTGCTCCAGGCCGGTCGCCTCGCGCAGCTTCGCGACCACGGCGGCGCCGAACCCGTCCGGGGCGTTCAGTCCGGTGCCGACCGCGGTCCCGCCGATCGGCAGGACGGCGAGGCGGGGGAGCGCGTCGCGGACGCGGTCGGCGCCGTAGCCGGCCTGGCTGGCCCAGCCGCCGGCCTCCTGGCCGAGGGTGATCGGGACGGCGTCCATGAGGTGGGTGCGGCCGGCCTTCACGACCTCCGACCAGTCCGCCGCACGCCGGCGCAGCGCGGCCTCGAGGTGCTGCAGCGCCGGGACCACCTCGGTCGCCAGCGCCTCGGTGGCGGCGAGGTGGATGGTCGTCGGGAAGACGTCGTTCGACGACTGCGAGGCGTTGACGTGGTCGTTCGGGTGCACGTCGGTGCCGGCCCGGGCGGCCAGCGAGGCGATCACCTCGTTGGCGTTCATGTTCGACGACGTGCCCGAGCCCGTCTGGAAGACGTCGACCGGGAAGTGGTCGTCGTGCCCGCCCGCGGCCACCTCGTCGGCGGCCGCGGCGATCGCGCGGGCCCGGTCGTCGTCCAGTACGCCCAGCTCACCGTTCACCCGGGCCGCGGCCGCCTTGACCAGGCCGAGTGCGCGGATCTGGGCGCGCTCCAGGCCGCGGCCGGAGATCGGGAAGTTCTCCACCGCGCGCTGGGTCTGGGCCCGCCACAGCGCGTCGGCGGGGACCCGGACCTCGCCCATGGTGTCGTGCTCGATGCGGAAGTCCTCGCTCATGGGCTGAGGTCTACTCCTCCGCGACCCGTCCCGCAGTGTTAAGTGAGCCTAACCTCACGGCAGCGGCGGGGCCTCGCCCTCGACGCCGTCGAAGTCGACGGAGGAGAACTCGCGCAGCTTGGTGAGACGGTGGTAGCCGTCGATCAGCCGGACGGTGCCGGACTTGGACCGCATCACGATCGACTGGGTGGTCGCCCCGCCACCCCGGTAGTGGACGCCGCGCAGCAGGGGGCCGTCGGTGATGCCGGTGGCGCAGAAGAAGACGTTCTCGCCGCGCACGAGCTCGGCGGTGGTCAGGACCTTGTCGAGGTCGTGGCCCGCGGCGAGGGCCTTCTCGCGCTCGGCAGCGTCCTTGGGCCACAGCCGGCCCTGGATCTCGCCGCCCATGCACTTCAGCGCGGCCGCGGTGATGATCCCCTCCGGGGTGCCGCCGACGCCGTAGAGCATGTCCACGCCCGAGCTGGGACGCGCGGCGGCGATGGCACCGGCGACGTCGCCGTCGGAGATGAAGGCGATGCGGGCACCGGCCGCGCGGATCTCGGTGACGATCTGCTCGTGGCGGGGGCGGTCGAGCACGCAGACGGTGACGTCGGCGACGTCGATCTCCTTGGCTCGCGCGACCCGGCGGATGTTCTCCGCGACCGGTGCGGTGATGTCGATGGCGTCCGCGGCCTCCGGCCCGACCGCGATCTTCTCCATGTAGAAGACGGCGGACGGGTCGAACATGGCGTCCCGCTCGGCGACGGCGAGCACCGCGAGGGCGTTGGGCATGCCCTTGGCCATCAGCGTGGTGCCGTCGATGGGGTCGACGGCGACGTCGCAGAACGGGCCCTCGCCGTTCCCGACCTCCTCGCCGTTGAACAGCATCGGGGCCTCGTCCTTCTCGCCCTCGCCGATGACGACGACGCCGCGCATCGACACCGAGGAGATGAGCTGGCGCATGGCGTCGACGGCGGCACCGTCCCCGCCGTTCTTGTCGCCCTTGCCGACCCAGCGGCCCGCGGCCATCGCGGCGGCCTCGGTGACCCGGACCAGCTCCATCGCCAGGTTGCGGTCGGGCGCCTCACGACGGCGGGGGGTGGCGGGACTGGCGGGCTGGCTCACGGATACGTCTCCATTCACGGGCGGCGTGCTCGTCGGCGACGTCCCCTCGTCCGGGTTCCCACGGGCGTACGGGGAGGCGCCCGGCGATCCTCGCACGCCCGACGTCGGGGGAGCAGCGATGAGCGACCGACGCCATGCCTGGGACGATGGACACGTGAGCGCACGACCTGACCCGGGAACGCCGTCGCCGGACTCCTCGGAGCCCGCCGGGCCCCCGGCTGTCCCGGACCCGGCCGACACCTCCGGTACCGCCGGGGCCGCCGAACGGGCCACGGCCGGTGGCACCGGCCCGGACCCGGTTCCGGCTGCGGACCCGGCCGCCGCGCCCGAGGGTGCGGCCCGGTCCGGGAGGCCGCAGCCGCCGCCGGTGACCCGCCGGATCCCCGAGGCGGGTCCGCAGGCGATGCACAAGCCCGGCCGTGGCGACACGTCGGTGCGCGACCTGATCTGGGCCTGCCTGATCCTCGTCCCGGTCGCCCTGCTGATCTTCTCGGTCGGCGGGTCCTGCTCGTTCTCGCCCGGCGCCCCGGCCGAGGACGCCGCGTCGGCCCCCACCGTCGACGCCCCGGCCCGGATCGCCGAGTACGCCCGTGGCTCGGCCTTCCCGCTGCGGCTGCCGGACGTCCCGTTCCGGGTCAACTCCACCGACCGCGGCCCGGTGGAGGGCGGCGGCACCGCCGTGCGCATCGGCTTCGTCACCCCCGACGCGGACTTCCTGAGCCTGGTCCAGACCGACGGCTCGGTCGAGGGTGTCCTCGCCACCGAGTCCGGTTCCGCGGGACGCGGCGACGGCCCGCCGACGATGCGCGGCACCGTGCAGGCGGGCGGCCTGACCTGGGAGGTCTACGGCGCCGAGGGCGGCGAGCCCTTCCGGATCGCGACGCTGCCCGGACGGCCAGAGGTCCGCGTCCTGGTGACGGGCTCCGCGTCGGACGCGCAGTTCCGCACCCTCGCCGACGCCCTCGTGGCGGCACCTCCGGTCGCGCCCGCAGGATCCTGATCCGTCTCGGTGACGCTGACGCGGCACCGGCGGGACGCGCGGGGCGAACCCGGCTCCGGACGGTCGCGACCTGCCTCAGCGGCCGAGAACGGTGTCGAGCCAGTCGAACGTGCGCTGGTGGAACAGCAAGAGCGCCCCCTCGTGGCAGTGCTCCCCGCCTCCCTCGTCCTCGCGGAACGCGATCAGCTCCTTGACCGAGGTGAGCTCGTCGTGCACGCGTTGCGGCTGTCCCCGGAAGAACTGGTCGTTCTCCGCCTCCAGCACCAGCGTCGGGCACGTGATGAGCCCGGTGACCCCGTTCATCGTGTAGGGCCTGGCCGCGTCGAGGAGCTCGTCGAAGTCGCGTACGCCGAAGGTCCACAGCCCGTTGAGCACGGCCCAGCGCGCACCCGTGTCCCGGGCCATCAGGGCGTCCAGCCCGCCGGGGGTCGCTGCAGCGCGGTCACCGATTGCGGCGACGACCGGCCGGAAGTCGTGGACGCCGTCGTACAGCACCGCGGCGGCCGGCCGTGGCTCGAAGGCGGCGGCCCTGGCGGCCAGGTACCCGCCCAGGCTCATGCCGATCAGGGTGAGGCGCTCCGGGTCGACCTCGGGCTGGGCGAGGGCGAGGTCGACGGCCGGAGTGACGACGGCCTCCCAGTCCGGGCGGAAGTGCAGGCCCCGGTCCCGGAGGCTGCGGCCCTGACCCGGGCCGTCGAAGGCCAGGACGTCGTAGCCGCGCCGCAGTGCGCCGGCCGCGAGCGCGAAGTAGTCCTCCTCGAGGGTGGAGTCGTAGCCGCCGTGGAAGAGCACGGTGGACCGGCGGACCCCGGAGTCGTCGACCAGGAACAGGTAGCCCGGCAGCGACACGTCCTCGTAGGGGATCTCGACGGCCCGGACCGGGGTGTCGAAGAGGGTGACCGCGTCGGCGAACGTCTGCTGCGACGAGGTGGCGAGCCGGGCGGACTCCGTGTCCTGCGCGGGGTTCTCGCGCCGGTAGAAGTCAGCGGTCCGGTAGTAGTTCGACGCACGCAGCAGGGCCTCCCGGGCGCTCACCGGGTGACCGGCCGCCTGCGCGTCGCGACCGATGAGCTCGACCTGCGCCGCGGTCGCGGCCCATCGCGTCGACCAGGCGTCATGGTCGCCCTCCGGGATGTCCCGGCAGGTCACCAGGACCTCGCCGAGGTCGGCGCCGGCGTAGGCCGCGTAGCCGGCCGCGCGCAGCGCCTCGAAGGAGAAGGACTCGTCGTCGAAGAGGAACTTCATCGCCACCTCCGGTGTCCAATGGAACGAAACGGTATCGTTCCGTTGGAACGGTAGGCAGGACCGGGGACGATGTCCAGGGGTGGGTGCGGGCGCGTGGCCGCCGGGCACACGACGTGGCCCGGCGTGCCGGGTCCCGGATCGTCGCCCGGCTCGACGGACGGGGCCGTGGTCGTCGCCGCGGGTGGCCTGCCGGCGCCGGCATCCCGACCGTGTGCCGGCGGGACGGCGTCAGGAGTCGGGGTCGCGTTCCGCCTCGGCCAGCTTCTCCTCGATGCGGGTGCGGGCGCCGGCGAGCTGGGCGTCGCAGCGCTTGGCCAGGGCCTCGCCGCGCTCCCACAGTGCGACGGACTCGTCCAGGCCGAGGCCGCCGACCTCCAGCGCGCGCACGACCTCCACGAGCTCGTCGCGGGCCTTCTCGTAGCCCAGGGTCTCCACTGCCGGTCGGTCGCTCATCAGGTCTCCGGGTCGGTGGTGGTGGTCACGGTGGCGGCGACGGCGCCGTCGGCGACCCGGATCCGCAGGCCGGTGCCGGCGGGCGCGTCGGCGACCGACCGCAGCAGCGGGGGCACGTCGTCGTCGGTGCGGTCGGCGAGCTGCACGATCGCGTAGCCGCGGGCCAGGGTCGCGGTCGGGCCGAGCGCGGCGAGCCGGGCACCCAGGTGCTCCAGCTCCGACGACGACCGGTCCAGCCGGCGCAGCACCGCGCGGTGGGCGGCGGCGCGGGCGTCGGCGATCTCGCCCTCCCGGGAGGTGACCATGCGCAGCGGGTCGGCCAGCACCGGCCGTCGTCGCAGGTCGTCGAGGCGGTGCTGCTCCCGGTCGACCCAGCCGTGCAGCGCGCGGCGGGCCCGGTCGCGCAGCCCGGAGATCCGCGCGGTCTCCTCGGCGAGGTCGGGCACCAGGCTGCGTCCGGCCTCGGTGGGGGTGGAACAGCGCACGTCGGCGACGTGGTCGACCAGCGGGGTGTCCGGCTCGTGCCCGATGGCCGACACGACCGGGGTCCGGCAGGCGGCGACGGCGCGGCACAGCGTCTCGTCGGAGAAGGGCAGCAGGTCCTCGACGCTGCCGCCACCGCGGGCGAGCACGATGACCTCGACGTCCGGGTCCCGGTCGAGGGCCCGCAGCGCGCCGACGACCTGCTCGACGGCGAGCCCGCCCTGCACCGCGACGTTCTCGATCCGGAACCGCACCGCGGGCCAGCGCGAGGTCGCGTTGCGGACGACGTCGTGCTCGGCCGCCGAGTCGCGCCCGGTGACCAGGCCGATGGTGTGCGGGAGCAGCGGCGGGCGCCGCTTGAGGGCCGGGTCGAACAACCCCTCGGCGGCGAGCAGCCTGCGCAGCCGCTCGATCCGGGCCAGCAGCTCGCCGAGCCCGACCGCGCGGATCCGGTCGACGCGCAGCGACAGCGTGCCGCGCCCCAGGTAGAACGACGGCTTGCCGTGCACGATCACCCGGCTGCCCTCGGTCACGGCGCCGCCGGCGTCGCGCACCAGCGACGACGGCGCCGTCAGCTGCAGGGAGATGTCCGCGGCCGGGTCACGCAGGGTCAGGAACGCGGTCCCGGAGCGGGCGTTGACCTGCGCGAGCTGGCCCTCGACCCACACCGCGCCGAGCCGGTCGACCCACTCGGCGATCTTGCGGGCGACCGTGCGGACCGGCCACGGGTCCTCCTCGGAGGTCGTGGCGCTCAACGGTTCTCGGACACCGTCGCGATCCGGTTCGTCAGCATCGTGACGTACGGCGGCCGGTTCTCGTGCGCGGTCTCCCAGGCGAGGAGGTCCGCGAGGTCGTCGAGGCTCAGCGTGCGGAGCTTGCCGCGCAGCTGGGGCACGGTCATCGTCGGGTACTCGGGCAGCACGGCGGGCGCGGTCGCACTCGCCTCGGCCCGGTTCGACGCCGACGCCGGACGCGGCGACGCGGGCGACCGGTCGATCGGGATGCCGGTGCGGGCGGGCCGCAGCGACGACACGGTGCCGTTGCGCCCGGCCGGGGGAGCGGCGGGCGGCAGCGGCGGGGCGATCGGCTCCGGGTCGGGCAGCGAGAGGTCGGCGCCGTCGGCCAGGTCGTCGTCGAAGGTCGCCCAGCTGGGGATGTCGTCGGCGGGACGCAGGGTGCCCAGCGCGCGGTCGCCCTTGATGGCCAGCTCGGTGATCCGCTGCTGGAGCCGCATGGACACCTGCAGCGCCTGGCTGACCGCGGTCACCGGCAGCTCGACGGCGTGCCGCGGCAGCTCTCGGGCCTGCTCGACGGCGGTCACGACGAGGCCGGCGGCGATCCGCACGGGGAACGGCAGCGGAGACATGCACGCCATTGTCCCCTGATCCGCGGCCGCCTGTCGCGCCGGGCGCGCCGGGAGCCGGTCGGGCCGGTCACGTACGGCTGCCCGCTCCCGGGCCGGTCCGTACCCTGGGGGCCATGTCCGGTTCTGCCAAGCAGGTCCTGCTCGCCAAGCCCCGCGGCTACTGCGCGGGCGTCGACCGTGCCGTCGAGGCGGTGGAGCAGGCGCTCGACCAGTACGGCGCCCCCGTGTACGTCCGCAAGGAGATCGTGCACAACAAGCACGTGGTGGAGACGCTGCGCGAGCGCGGTGCGATCTTCGTCGACGAGGCGTCGGAGGTTCCGGAGGGCGCGCACGTGGTGTTCTCCGCGCACGGCGTCTCGCCCGCGGTCCGCGACGAGGCCGCGGGCCGGAACCTGCAGACCATCGACGCGACCTGCCCGCTGGTGACCAAGGTCCACCAGGAGGCGAAGCGGTTCGCCCGCGAGGACTACGACATCCTGCTCGTCGGGCACGCCGGGCACGAGGAGGTCGAGGGGACCTCCGGTGAGGCGCCCGAGCACATCCAGCTCGTCGAATCCGCCGCCGACGTCGACTCCGTGACCGTCCGCGACCCGGAGCGGGTCGTGTGGCTGTCGCAGACCACGCTGAGCGTCGACGAGACGATGGACACCGTCCGTGCGCTGCGCGAGCGGTTCCCGAAGCTGCAGAACCCGCCGTCGGACGACATCTGCTACGCCACGCAGAACCGCCAGGTCGCGGTGAAGACGATGGCGCCGCGCTGCGACCTGGTGCTGGTCGTCGGGTCGCGGAACTCGTCGAACTCGGTGCGCCTGGTCGAGGTCGCGCTGGGCGCCGGGGCCGGTGCCTCGTACCTGATCGACTACGCCCGCGAGATCGACGAGTCCTGGCTCGACGGCGTCACGACGGTCGGGATCACCAGCGGTGCGTCGGTCCCGGAGATCCTGGTGCAGGGTGTCGTCGAGTACCTCGCCGAGCGCGGCTTCGGCTCGGTCGAGGAGGTCGACACCGCCGAGGAGACGCTGACCTTCTCGCTGCCCCGCGAGCTGCGCCCGCCGCGCGGCCGGTCGCTGGGCCTGACCCCGGTGAACTGACCCGCGGCACACACGACGGAGGCCCCGGACCGAACCGGTCCGGGGCCTCACGTGTGTACGGGGCGGGGATCAGCCCGCGGCGCGGTCCGCCTGGACCTGCTTCGCCGACACGACCTGCACCTGGTCGCCGATCTGCAGGGTGTCGAACCAGAGCTTCGCGTTCTCCGGGGTGAGCCGGACGCAGCCCGCCGACGGGGTGTCGGTGCGGCCCTCGTGGAAGGCGATGCCGCCGTCCTGGAAGAACACCGCCCACGGCATCGGGGCGGGCTCGCCGTTGGTCATCGTGTACTCGCCGCTCTTGTGCAGCTGCTCCTTGCGGTAGACCCGCAGGGAGTGGCCGACCGGGGTCTCCTTGCCCGGGCCGCCGATGGCGACCGGGACGGGCCCGTGGGTGATCTTCCCGTCGGTGAACAGCCAGGAGCGCTGGGTGTCGAGGTCGACGCAGGCGCGGGCCGTGACGGTGCACGGGGTGCCCGCGACGAGCGGCTGGTCACGGAAGGCCTGCGCGGCCGGGGTCCCGGCGATCGCGGTGCCGACGCCGATCAGCGCGACGGCCGCGGCGACCAGCGCGACGACGATCGCGGGTCGCGTCCTGCGGGGGCTGCGGGTGGTCGACATGGCTCTCCAGTGGATCCGGCGTGCGTCGGGGAGCGGCGGGGTCACGCCGTGCCCCCGGATGGGAAGACGCTCGGGAGGGCAGTGGGTTGCTCCCATTGTCCGATCCGTCGTCACCCGGGCGGTCTGCGGGGTACGTTCCGGCCGTCCACCTGGGCGGATGCGTCCGGACGACCGTGGCTGCGCCGGGTGGCGGTCAGCGGGTGTCGCGGCGTGTCCGGCCGGTCGCGCCGCGTGTCGATCCGCGGGAGGGCTCGGAGCGGGACGGGTCGGTGCGTGAGGACCCGGCGCGCGAGGAGCCGGGCCGCGCGGCCCCGACCGACCGTGCGACGGATCCGGTGCGCGAGACCCCGGTGCCGGTGGACCCGGTACGGCCGGTGGACCCGGTGCGGGCCGTGTCGCGGCGCGCGGAACCGGTCGGTGCCGACCCGGTGGCCGACCCGGCGCGGGCGGTGCCCGTCGTGCGGGACCGGGACGCGGTCCCCGTGGTCGCGCCGCCCGCGCCGCGCGGAGCCCGGGACCGCCCACCGGGGCCGTCGGGGTCGTACCCGCCCGGGTCGCGGCCCAGGCGCTGCCGCAGCCGGCCGACGGAGTCGTCCGGGCCGAGGCGCTGGCGCAGCACGCGCAGACCGGCGACGAGCAGGACGACCAGCGTGGTCACCGCCATCGCCGGGAACGCGTTGATCAGCGGGGCGCCCGCCATGAGCAGGCTCTGCGCCGTGCCGCCGCCGGACGGGGCGCCGATCAGCACCGCGACCAGCGGTACGACGACGGCGAGCAGCAGCGGCGGCTGCACGGCCGGCAGGAACAGCCCGCGCCGGCGGACCCAGGACACCGCGAGCACGCAGCCGAGCAGGTAGCAGACCTCGAACACCCGGCCGACCGTGCCGATCCGCAGCAGGTCCACCAGGACGCCGAGGGCGGTGGTGCCGACGGCCAGACCGGTGGCCGCGAGCGGCGGGACACCGAGGACCGGGGGGAGCAGGGACCGCTCACGCACCGGCCAGCCACCGCGCGCGGGGGCTGGGCCCCGGCCGGGCCGGCGGGCCGAGCTCGATCGGGCCGTGGTCACCCGGTCAGCCTAACCCCTCCCGCCACGGTGTCCCGGTCGCCTCGTCGCGTGCCGTGTCGCCGTCGCCGAACGTGCCCGGATGTGCGCCGTCGGGTCGGCCACCGCCGGATCGGGTGCCGTCCGGCCGGTGGTGGTCGGGCCGCCCGAGGTCCTCGAGGGACACCAGCGAGTCCCCGGCGGAGGCGACCAGCTCGGGCGCGGAGACGCCGCGCGGGGTCCGGTCGACCGTCGCGGGCGTCCCCAGCTCGGTGTCGGACACCTGCAGCTCGGTGAACTTGCGGGCGCTCACCAGGACCCGCGCCTCCAGCGAGGAGACGGTCCGGTTGTAGCTGTCCACCACCGCGTCCAGGCTGCGGCCGAGCTTCGCGACGTGCGTGCCCATCGTCGCGAGGCGCCCGTGCAGCTCGCGCCCGAGCCGGTGCACCTGGGCGGCGTTGCGCGCCAGGGCCTCCTGCTTCCAGCCGTAGGCGACGGTGCGCAGCAGCGCGACGAGGGTGGTCGGCGTCGAGAGCACGACGTTGCGGCCGAAGGCGTACTCCAGCAGCCCCGGGTCCGAGCGCAGCGCCGCCTCCAGGAACGGGTCGCCCGGCACGAACAGCACCACGAACTCCGGTGTCGGCTCGAACGACTCCCAGTAGGCCTTGGCCGAGAGCTGGTCCACGTGCGTGCGCAGCTGCCGGGCGTGCGCCGCGAGCCGTTCGGTGCGCACGTCCGGGTCCGAGGCCTCGACCGCCTGCAGGTAGGCCGCGAACGGCACCTTCGCGTCGACGACGACCTGCTTGCCGCCCGCGAGCCGGACCAGCATGTCCGGGCGGACCCCGCCGTCCTCCCCGGCGGCGGACACCTGGGTGGAGAAGTCGCAGTGCTCGAGCATCCCGGCCATCTCCGCGACCCGCTGCAGCTGCATCTCGCCCCACCGGCCCCGCACCTGCGGCGCCCGCAGCGCGTTGACCAGTGCCTTCGTCTCGGTGCCGAGCTTGTCCGAGCTCGCCGCCATCGCCCTGACCTGCTCGCGGAGCCCGGCGTAGGCGGACTCGCGCTCCTTCTCCACCGTCCGCAGCTGCCCCTCGACCCGGCCCAGCGCCGCCGAGACCGGGTCGAGCAGCTGCTCGACGGCCTTCGCGCGGGCGGCCTGGTCGCCGTCGGCCTTCGCCGCGAGCGCGGCGGTCGCCTCCTTGAGCCTGCTCTCCGCCAGCGCCACGAAAGCCTCGTTGTTGCGGGCCAGCGCGTCCTGCGACAGCGCGGCGAAGGAGTCCTTCAGCTCGGCCTCGCGGCGCACCCTCGCGGCCTCGGCCCCGGCCCGGGCCTCCCGCTCGGCGCGCAGCGCGGCGGTGGCTCCCGCGGCGTCGGACTCGGCCCGCCGGGCGCGGACCGTCGCGTCGTCGAGGGACTCGTGCAGCTCCTCGACCCGTTCGAGCAGCGCGGCGCGCTCGGCGCGCAGGCCCGCCGCGTCGGCCCGGGTGGTGGCGGCGGTGTTCGCGGCGGCCCGGGCCGCCTCGGCCGCCTCGGCCCGGAACCGGGCGGCGGCCACCGACCAGACCACGGCGGCGGCGACCGCCGCACCGAGCAGCGATCCGAGGAGCAGGCTGAGGACGTCCACCCCCGCAGCGTGCACCGCACCCCCGACAGTTCCGCGCCGCCGCAGCTCAGCGGCGTGTCCGGAGCCGGGTGTCCCGCACGGGCACGCACGGGGGACGGCCGGCGGCCGGCCGGGTTGCCCCGGCGAGGCGGATGCCACGCCGGGCGAACCGGTTCGCGATGCACACGTCTTCCCCGGTGTCGGACCTTCGGGGGGCCGACGGTCCGGGCCGGGGGGCCCGGGCGCACCGCGAGAGTGAGAGAGGTACCTGTGAAGACCACCCGACTCGCCCGCACCATCGGCCGTACGGCCGCCACGACCACCGCCGCCCTGGCGGTCGCCGCCGCGGCCGTGCTCGTCCCGGCCGGGGTCGCCTCGGCCGCACCCGCGACGCCGGCGGGGGACCCGGCGCCCAGTGCCTGCCGCCCGGCGAACCAGCAGGCGACCGTCCACCCGGCCCCGGGCAGCGCCGGACACCGTCACTACACGGTCGTGCTCAGCGCGGCCCCCGGCACGTCGCCGTGCCTGCTGTCCGGATCGCCGTCGGACCTGGTGTTCAGCCTGAACGGCTCGCCGCGCGCCTCCGAGGTCGCGGTGCCCTACGGCGACCAGACCCGCGCCGTCGAGTTCGGGCCGGGCGAGCCCGTGCGGTTCGACGTGCAGGTCCGCGACTCCGCCGGGCCCGCCCGGGCGAACGAGCTGCAGTTCTCGCTGCACGGTCCCGGCGGTGACGTCCCGGGCGGCTTCCTGGCCCGGGGGCCGATCGGCGTCGACGCCGGCATCCAGGTCGGCCCGGTCACCGAGCGCTGACCCGGGGCGCCGCCCCGGACCACCGGCCACGCGGCGGCCGCGGTGCGCGATCCGCGGCCGCCGCGGCGGTCTCAGACCGCCTCGTGCTCCAGCAGCCACCGCTTCACGGCCAGGCCGTAGCGGAACCCGCCCAGGCTCCCGTCGGTGCGCAGCACCCGGTGGCACGGGACGAACAGCGCCGCCGCGTTGAACGCGCAGGCGCCCGCCGCGGCCCGCACCGCCGCGGGGCGGCCGGTCTTCTCGGCGTAGCCGGTGTAGGTGACCGGTGCCCCCGCGGGGACGGTCCGCAGCACGTCCCACGCCAGCTCCCGGTAGGGGCCGGACCGCTGGCGGACGGGCACGTCGTCGATCACCGACAGGTCGCCGCCGTGGTAGCGGTCGACCGCCTCGCCGACCGCACCGAGGTCGCCCTCGACCACGGTCGCCGGGGCCAGCGAGCGGTGCACCAGGGCGAGCAGCTCGTCGACCGAGGTGGTCCAGCCGGAGGCGAGGACGTGTCCGTCGTCGTCGACGACGGCGGTGAACGGCCCGGCCGGGGTGTCCCGTGTGGACCAGGTTGCCGTGCTCATGCGCTCCTCCGAGGAGTGGTGGTGGCGGCGGACGTCGCGGCCCGCCAGAGATGGGTGGCGGCGTAGGACCGCCAGGGGGCCCAGGCGTGGGCGCGCGCGGTGAGCGCCGCCTCGTCGCCGGGCAGTCCGAGCGCCTCGGCCCCGCGGCGCACCGCGAGGTCGGAGGCGAGCAGCTCGTCGGGATCGCCCAGGACGCGCATGGCCAGGTAGCCGGCGCTCCACGGACCGATCCCGGGCAGCGCGCACAGCTCGGCGCGCAGCCCGTCCGGGTCGCGCCCGGGGTCGAGGGCGAGGGTGCCGTCGGCGAGCGCGGCGCACAGCCCCCGCAGCGACGACGCCCGCCGCGCCGGCCCCGCGATCTCGGCGTCGACGAGGGTCCCCGGCTCGGGGAACAGCAGGTGCGGCCCGTCGTCGTCGCGCAGCTCGGCGGGCAGCGGCGTCCCGTGCACCGCCGCGAGACGAGCCGCGGCGGTACGGGCCGCGGCGACCGACACCTGCTGGCCCAGCACCGTGCGCACCGCCGTCTCGGCCGGGTCGACGGTGCCCGCCAGCCGGATCCCGGGCGTCGCGGCGACCAGCGGGCGAGAGCGTCGTCGGCGCCCAGCACGGCGTCGACGGCGAGCGGGTCGGCGTCGAGGTCGAGCAGCCGGCGCAGCCGGGACACCGCGGGCCCGACGTCCCGCGGGTCGGACGCCCGCAGCGTCGCCACCACGGCCCCGGCCCGCGCGGTCAGGTCCAGCGCGACGACGGCCGGTCCGTGCGGCAGCCGCAGCGTGCGCCGGTACGTGCCGCCGGTGACGGCCTCGACGCCGTCGACGGCGCGGGCCGCGAGGTGGTCGAGCAGGCCGTGCGGGTCGAACGGGGACCGGTAGGGCAGGCGCAGGACCAGCGCCCCCGGCGGGCCGGGCTCACGGGTCCGCGACCGGCGGGCGGCCTCGGCGCGCAGCTGCGAGGGCGGGACGCCGTAGACGGTGCGGACAGTGTCGTTGAACTGGCGGACGCTGCCGAACCCGGCGGCGAACGCGACGTCGGCCAGCCCGAGCGGGGTGGTCTCGACCAGGATGCGGGCGGTGTGCGCGCGCTGCGCGCGGGCCAGGGCCAGCGGCCCGGCGCCCACCTCGGAGGTGAGGATCCGGCCGAGCTGACGGGGCGAGTAGCCCAGCCGCGACGCGAGCCCGGGGACCCCGTCGCGCTCGACGACGCCGTCGGCGATCAGGCGCATGGCCCGCCCGGCGGCGTCCGCGCGCAGGTTCCACTCCGGCGAGCCGGGGACGGCGTCGGGCAGGCACCGCCGGCAGGCGCGGTAGCCCGCGGTCTGCGCGGCGGCCGCGGTCCGCAGGAACTCGACGTTGCGCGAGCGCGGAGGCGGCACCGGGCAGGACGGGCGGCAGTAGATGCCGGTGGTGCGCACGGCCGTGACGAACTGGCCGTCGAACCGCGCGTCCTTGGCGGCGACGGCGCGGTAACAGGAGTCGTGGTCGAGCAGCACGGCACCGACGATGCCACTGGGCGGCCGTCGTCACTGGCGGGAATCGGTCACCGGTGTCCGGGGTCCGGTCTACGGGCAGAGCGCGCCCGACACCCATCCCTGCTCGCAGGCGAAGCGGACCTCCTCCTCGCGCGAGGCGTCCCGGTCGGGGACCCCCGACGGGCGCTCACGGGTCCGCTCCGGGGTGGCGCGCGGCGGGTCGGCCGGGGCCGGGGTCGCGACGACGGCGGGCTCCACCCGTTCGGGGGCCGCCGTCTCCCGCTCCCGGGTGACGCCGCCGGTGTCGTCGCGCACGACGGGTGCGCTCGCGCCCGACGGTGCCGGGGCCGGGACGAGCGGCGGGGGAGCGGGTGCCGGCGGGGCGGGTGCGACCGGCGGTGCCGGGGGCAGTGCGGGCTCCTCCCGGCCGGCCGCGGTCAGCGACACCGCGGACACGGTCCCGGCGGTGGTCAGGACCGCGACCCCCGCGGTCAGCAGGGCGTGCATTCCGGGCAGGCGCACGACGTCCCCCTCGGTCTCGGTCGTCGAAGCTCGGCCCGGACGGAGGTGGTGCGCGGCCGTCCGGGTGATGGGAGCGGGTCGACGATGGCTCTACGTCACCTGTGCGTCGTGCGACGGAGTATGCCTTACGCCCGAAGGAGCAATGTCGGCGACCGACGGTGATCTTCCGCGGTGGGTGTCGTGTCCTGGCCCCGGGGTGGGTACGGGATCATGGTCGTCGGCACGGACGAACTGGAGGCGATCATCGCGACCGAGGCCGTCGAGACCGGCCCCGGGCCCCGTCGCGCCGGGCGGGCGACCGCGGCCCGCACCCGCATCGTCGGGTGGGTCCTGCTGCTCGTGCTGGCGTCGCTGGGCGTCGTCACGCTGCTGACCTGGATGCTGCTGATCGACGAGACCGACCGCCGGATCGACGACGCGCTGAACTCCGAGATCGCCGAGTTCGCCCGCGTCACCGAGACCGGCGTCAACCCGACGACCGGCCAGCCGTACTCCTCGGTCGACGAGATCCTGCGGTCGGTGATCGCCGCCAACGTCGCGCGGCCGAACGAGAAGTTCCTCGGCTACCTCGACGGGCGCTTCCGCTGGGAGTCCCGGCGGACCAGCCCGCGGGTGCTGCTGCGCGAGGACCCGGCGTTCGCCGCGCTGGTCGCGGACGTCCGCCGTCCCACCCGCGGCTCCTACCTCAGCTCGGCGGGCGAGGTGCGCTGGTCGGCACTGCCGGTCGGGATCGCCGGCGACCCACAGCGCGGCGTCATCGTGATCGGCTACTTCACCGAGCGCGAGCACGGCTTCGCCCACGAGGCCGCGCGGCTGATGGGGCTGGTCGGGTTCGGGACGGCGCTGCTGTCGGCGGTCGGGGCGTGGCTGGTGGCCGGGCGCATCCTGCGGCCGCTGCGCGACGTCGCCGCGACGGCCCGCACCATCACCGGGCGGGACCTGTCGCGCAGGGTGCCGCAGCGGGCCCGGGCCCGCGACGAGATCGCCGAGCTGGCCACCACGCTGAACGCGATGCTCGACCGGGTGCAGAGCGGGATGGTGTCCCAGCGGCGGTTCGTCGACGACGCCGGGCACGAGCTGCGCACCCCGATCACCATCGTCCGGGGGCACCTCGGGGTGCTCGACCCGCGCGACCCCGACGACGTCGCCGAGACCGTCGCCCTGGTCGACGACGAGCTGGAGCGCATGAACCGGCTGGTGTCGGAGATGCTCGCGCTGACCCGGGCCGAGCAGCCGTCGCTGCTGCGGACCGAGACCGTCGACGTCGGCGTGCTGACCCGGGAGCTGTTCGAGAAGCTGACCGGCCTCGCCGACCGGGACTGGCGGCTGGAGTCGGTGGCCGCGGTGCGGTGCCGGCTGGACCCGCAGCGGATCACCCAGGCCGTCGTCGCGCTGGCCGACAACGCGACCCGGTTCACCGGTGACGGCGACCGGATCGCGCTCGGCTCGGAGGCGGTCGACGGGCGGGTGCGGATCTGGGTGGCCGACTCCGGACCGGGCGTCGCACCGGAGGACCGGCACCGGGTGTTCCGGCGCTTCGCGCGCGGCGACGACGCGCCCCGCTCCGACGGCGCCGGGCTCGGGCTGTCCATCGTCGAGGCCATCGCGACGACACACGGCGGCCGCGTGCTGCTCGAGAGCACACCCGGGCACGGGGCGACCTTCACGCTGGACCTGCCGAGGAGCGAGACGTGAGCAGCCGGATCCTGGTGGCCGAGGACGAGCCGCGCATCGCGTCGTTCGTGAAGAAGGGCCTGGTCGGGGCCGGGTTCGAGGTCACGGTCGTCGCCGACGGGGCCGGTGTGCACGACCACGCCGTGACCGGTGGGTTCGACCTGCTGGTGCTCGACATCGGGTTGCCGGGGATGGACGGCTTCGAGGTCCTGCGCCGGCTGCGGGCGGCGGGCAGCGCCGTCCCGGTGATCATCCTGACCGCGCGCGACAGCGTGCACGACACCGTCGCCGGGCTGACCGGCGGCGCCGACGACTACATGGCCAAGCCGTTCCGGTTCGAGGAGCTGGTGGCCCGGATCCGGCTGCGGCTGGAGCGCGCCCGTCCCGTCCCGGACCCGGACGTGCTGACCTTCCACGGGCTCGAGCTCGACCCCCGTACCCGGCACGTGAGCGTGCACGGCCGCACCGTCGAGCTGTCGACGCGCGAGTGCGCGCTGGCCGAGACGTTCCTGCGTCACCCGGGCCAGGTGCTGTCCCGCGACCAGCTGCTCCGGCTGGTGTGGGGGCCCGCCGAGTCGGGGGCGTCGTCCAACGTCGTGGACGTCTACGTCCGCTACCTGCGCCGCAAGCTCGGCGCCGGCTGGATCGCGACCGTGCGCGGCGCGGGCTACCGGCTCGAACCGGGCTGAGCAGGGCCGACTACCCTGGTCGTCCGTGTCCCTCACCCTCGGCATCGTCGGCCTGCCCAACGTCGGCAAGTCGACCCTGTTCAACGCGCTGACCCGCAACGACGTGCTGGCCGCGAACTACCCGTTCGCGACGATCGAGCCCAACGTCGGCGTCGTCCCGCTCCCCGACGCGCGCCTGGGGACGCTGGCCGAGATCTTCTCGTCGGAGAAGATCATCCCGGCGTCGGTGTCCTTCGTCGACATCGCCGGCATCGTCAAGGGCGCGTCCGAGGGCGCAGGCCTGGGCAACAAGTTCCTCGCGAACATCCGTGAGTCCGACGCGATCTGCCAGGTCGTGCGCGTCTTCGACGACCCGGACGTGGTGCACGTCGACGGCCGCATCGACGCCGCGAGCGACATCGAGACGATCGCGACCGAGCTGGTCCTGGCCGACCTGCAGACGCTGGAGAAGGCGATCCCGCGCCTGGAGAAGGAAGCCCGCACCCAGAAGGACCGCAAGCCGGTCCTGGACGTCGCGCACGCCGCCGTCGCGATCCTCAACGAGGGCCGGACGCTGTTCCAGGCCGACGCCGACACCGAGCTGCTGCGCGAGCTGACCCTGCTCACCACGAAGCCGTTCCTCTACGTCTTCAACGCCGACGAGGCCGTCCTCACCGACGACGCCCGGCGCACGGAGCTCACCGAGCTCGTCGCCCCCGCCCAGGCGGTCTTCCTCGACGCCAAGGTCGAGGCCGAGCTGCTGGAGCTCGACGACTCCTCCGCCGCCGAGCTGCTGGAGTCCATCGGGCAGGACGAGCCGGGCCTGGCCCAGCTCGCCCGGGCCGGGTTCTCCACCCTCGGGCTGCAGACCTACCTGACCGCCGGGCCCAAGGAGTCGCGCGCCTGGACCATCCCGCAGGGCGCCACCGCGCCGCAGGCGGCCGGGGTCATCCACACCGACTTCGAGCGGGGCTTCATCAAGGCCGAGATCGTCTCCTTCGACGACCTGGTCGCCGCGGGGTCGATGAACGCCGCGAAGGCCGCGGGCAAGGTGCGGATGGAGGGGAAGGACTACGTCATGCACGACGGCGACGTGGTCGAGTTCCGCTTCAACGTCTGACCCGCGGCGGCCCCGCCCGTCGTCCCTCATCAGAAGGGGTGACGATCCGGCGTACACGCTGACCGTCGTCGCGCCACCCACGACACTGTGGGCCGGCCCCGGGGGGCGGGGCCGGCGTGACCGGCTGGGGGGGACGACGATGGGCATGGGCCGCTTCGCCGTGGCGGCCGTCGTCGCCGCCGTGTTCGCCACCAGCGCGTGCGCCGCCGCGTCCGGCGCCGAGCGGGCCACCACCCCGGAGCCCGCGGCCGCCTCGGTGTCCGCGTCGTTCGCACCCGCCACCGGTGTGCTGCCCCGGGCCGGGACGGGCTCGTCCGTGCCGGGTGCGGCGGCGGACGGCGCGATCGTCGCGGCCCGCCGGGCCATGGACCGGGCCGCGGCCGCCGAGGCGCGGGCGGCGGAGGAGGGCCGGGCGGCGACGTCCGGCGACGACTGCGCGGCACGGGCGATGGCGGCCGGCCGGTTCGACCCGTCGTGCTCGGCCTACCAGGGGTACCTCGACCCGGGCACGTCCGCGGGCCGGGCGCCGACCAGCGGCGAGACCCAGATGCAGTACCTGTGCGAGCGGGGCCTGGCGCCCCGGGGCGACTGCTGACCGTCGCGGCACGGACGGCGCCGGTCGTCCGCGGCTACCCTGGCGGAGCGTGAACCTCCTCCAGCGCATGGCCCGGGTCGTCAACACCGTCGTCACGCCGCTCGCGCGCTCCGGCCGCCTCGGTGCGATGACGGAGATCAGCTACGCCGGCCGCCGCTCCGGCACCGAGTTCCGGCTCCCCGTGGCCTTCCGGCCCGAGGGCGACGGTGGCGTCATCCGCGTCGAGCTGCCGGACCGCAAGAACTGGTGGCGCAACTTCACCGGCGAGGGCGCGCCGCTGCGGGTCCGGGTCGACGGTGCGGAACGGCCGGGCCACGGTGTGGCGGTGCGGGACGGACGGCAGGTCCGGGTGGACGTCCGGTTCGACGGGACCCGCTGACGGTCGCTCTTCCGACAGGTTGTCTCATATCGCGACGCCGCAGTGTGTCCCACGCCACTACAGTCGGATCATCCGTGACGATCACCCGGGATCCGGGCTCGTGACGGTTCCGCGCCCGACCCGGTGACGCGGCCCGACCGACACGGGGGAAGCCACATGGCCGAGCAGGTCCACCGGTTGATCTACCGCAGTCACAGCACCGTGCCGCGCGAGCCCCGCGACGAGGTCCTCGCCGAGATCTTCGACGTGGCCCGGTCGAAGAACAAGAAGGCCGGTGTCACCGGTGCGCTGCTGATCTCCGACAACTGGTTCGTCCAGACCCTGGAGGGCGACGAGACGGTCGTCACCGGGCTGTTCGAGAAGATCCGGGAGGACGACCGGCACACCGATGTGTCGGTCGTCGAGTCGACGACGGCCCAGGCCCGGGTGTTCTCGCGCTGGTCGATGGCCCGCATCTCGGTGATCGGGCGCTCGGACATCCCGCTGCACGACGTCGACGGCCGCATCCGGCCCGCCGCACCGGACCAGCCCGGGCGTGAGCAGCAGGAGCTGCTCACGCGGATGCGGAACACCACCGGGGCGGACTCGGTCTGACCCGGCTCACCGCAGCGGGATGTCGACACCCCGCTCGGACTCGGGGCGCGGACCGTGGATCCGCCGCTCCGCCTCGGTGATCGGGACGTCGTTGATGCTGGCCTCGCGCCGCCGCATGAGTCCCAGCTCGTCGAACTCCCACAGCTCGTTGCCGTAGCTGCGCCACCATCGGCCGTCGGCGTCGCGGGACTCGTACTGGAACCGGACGGCGATGCGGTTGTCGTCGAACGCCCAGAGGCTCTTGCGCAGCGCGTAGTCCTGCTCGCGCTGCCACTTCGCCGTCAGCAGCTCGACGATCTCCTGCCGGCCGGTGGCGAAGGTGTCGCGGTTGCGCCACACCGAGTCCGGTGTGTACGCGCCCGCGACGCGCTCGGGGTCCCGGGTGTTCCAGGCGTCCTCGGCGGCCTGCACCTTCTGGCGTGCGGTCTCCGCGGTGAACGGCGGGTAGGGCGGACGGCCATCGGCCACGACTGTCTCCTCGGTCAGTCGAGAACGAGCGTTCTCGATCTGCTCCGGTAACGTAGGGAACGATCGTTCTCGATGTCAAGGAGGTCATCGGTGCCCGCGGCCATCACCGAGGAACAGGCCCGTCTCGACCGGGACGGCCTGCTGGACGCAGCGGAGCTGCTGTTCTACGAGCGCGGCATCCGAGCCGTCGGGATGGACCGGGTCAGGTCGGCGTCGGGGCTCCCGCTCACGCGGATCTACCGGGACTTCGCGACCAAGGAGGACCTCGTCGTCGCGGTGCTCCGTCGGCGCGACGAGCGCTGGCGGGGCGACCTGGCGGCGTACGTGACCCGGGTGGGGGACCCGCGGCGGCGGCTGCTCGCCGTCTTCGACTGGCTGGGGGAGTGGTTCGCCCGGCCCGGGTTCCGCGGCTGCGCGTGGATCAACGCCTACGGCGAGCTCGGCAGCACCTCGGAGCCGGTGCTGCGCGAGGTGCGCAGCCACAAGGAGCTGTTCCACCGGCAGCTCGGGGAGTGGGCGTCGGCGGCCGGGGTGGATCCCGTCGAGCCGGTCTGCCTGCTCGCGGAGGGGGCGATGGTGACCGCGGCGATCGGCGGGAGCCCGGAGCCGGCACGGCAGGCGCGGGCGGCGGTGGCGGCGCTGCTGCCCTGACCGGCGGTCACTGCGCCCAGGCCGCCGACATCACCGCGGACAGCGGCTCCAGCTCCGCGACCAGCTCGTCGAGCTCCGCGTCGGACAGTGCCGCGTACGGCGGCGCGGCGAGCTCGTCGGTCAGCGCCTCCACGCGCGCCTTGACGTCGCGGCCCGCGTCGGTGAGCCGTCCGTCGTCGTCGACCAGGCCGCGTCGCCGCAGCCCGGACATGACATCGGCCAGCCGGGCCGCCGGCAGGTGGTGCACGCGCCCGAACGTCTCCGGCGGATGGATGCCCATGTCCAGCGCCGACAGCAGGTGGGCCTCGGTGCCGCCGACCCGCTCGGCGAGCAGGGCGGTGACGTGCCCGTCGCCGCGGTGCTCGCGCAGCGTCGTCGCGGACTGCCACAGCCGGGTCAGCGGGTCGCCGGGGACCTCCAGGGTGCGCATCCCCGCGTACATCACCCGGCCCTCGGTGGGGGCGCTCGTCGCGGCGGTGGTGAGCAGGTCGGCGGCCCGGTTCACGCCGGGCGACCCGGACAGCTCGGCGCCGAGGATCCGGCGCAGTGCCGCGACGCTGCCCCGTCGCCACGCGGCGAAGGACTCCTCCGGCGGGACCGTCGCCCAGGCGCTCGGGATGTGCCGGGCGGCCTCGCCGTCGGCGAAGCTGTAGAACGCCGCGTGCACGACCTCGGCCGGGACCCGGCCGAGCGGCGCGGCCCGGCTCGCGAAGTAGCCGTCCCAGTAGGTGCGGTGGCCGAGCGCGGCCAGCTCCTCGTTCGGCTCGTCGGCGAGGTAGGTGGCCAGGCAGATCGGCTCGGTCAGCCCGAACATGCGGCGTGCGGTGTGTGCGGAGGACATGACCGGTACGACCGGGCGGGCGTCCGGAACTGATCGGCCACCCGGGCGCCACGGTCCGGCTCACGTGCGGCCTCACCCGCCCCGACGGGACGATCGCGCACCCGAGGATCCGCCCGGCGCGGTGACGGCGAGGGTCCAGCCGTCGACGTCGCAGCGGCCGTCGGAGCCCTCGCCCGCGGCGACGACGGTCCCGTCGGCCCGCAGGCCGATCGTGTGCGCCGACCCGGCGGCGACCGCGACCACGTCCCGCCAGGTCCCGACGGCGCACTGTCCGAGGTCGTCGTCCCCGGCGGCGACGGCCGTCCCGTCCGCGCGCAGCCCCACCGTGTGTCCGCTGCCCGCGGACACGGCGATGACGTCGTGCCACCCCGCGACGTCGCCGCCACCCCGCCCGGTGGTCACGACCGTGCCGTCGGTCCGCAGCCCCACGGTGTGCAGGTACCCGGCCGACACCGCGACCAGGTCGTGCCATCCGCCGACCGCGCACTGGCCGTACCGGTCGTTGCCGGTGGCGACCGCGGTGCCGTCCTCACACAGCCCGACGGAGTGCCAGTCGCCGCAGCTCAGGCCCCGGACCCCGCGCCATCCGCCGACCGCGCACGCGCCCTCGGCGGCGCGGCCCGCGGCGAGCACGGTGCCGTCGGCGCGCAGCCCCAGCGTGCGGCGCCACCCCGCGGCGACCGCGACGACCCCGTGCCAGCCGGCGACGGCGCACTCGCCGTCGTCGTCGCGGCCGGTGGCCAGGACCGTGCCGTCGGCGCGCAGCCCGACGGTGTGCGTGCGGCCGGTGTTGCGGGCGGTGTGGACGTTCCCCACCGCGACGGCGACGACGCCGGTCCAGCCGTCGACGGCGCACTCCCCGGCGCGGCCGTCCCCGACCGCGACGACGGTCCCGTCCGCCCGCAGCCCGGCCGAGTGCCGCCGGCCCGCGGCGAGGACGCCCATGTCGCCAGGATGCACGGCCGGCTCAGCCCAGCCGGCCGTGCACGGCGTCGTCGTCGACGGTCACGTCCGCGCCCAGTCCGCGCAGCACCGCGACCGCCGCGGCGTTCGCCGGGGTCGTCGCCGCGACGACCGGGCCGTCGGCGCGTGCCACGAGCATCCGGAGCACCGCCCCGCCGACCCCGCGGCCCCGCCACGGCCGGGCCAGCCAGATCCCGGCCTCCTCGCCGCCCTCGACCGGTTCCAGCCGCGCCGCCCCGGCCACCTCCCCGTCGACGACGACGGCCCAGGTCCGCTCCACCGGCACCTGCGCCGCGACCGACCGCTCCCGGTGGAACGCGACGAACGCCGCGCGCCGCGGCGTGGTCCAGCCGGGTGGGCCGGGCACCGGGGGCATCACCTCGAGCGGGTCCGCCCCGGCCGCCGCCGTGTCGCACAACGCCGCCAGCAGGGACTCGTCGAGGCGCCTCAGTCCGATGTGCACCCGCCCAGGATCGCGGTCACCCGTCCGGTGCGTCACCGGGTTTCCGGCCGGCGGGCGCCGTCGCGGCCCGCACGGCGGCGGGATGACCCGGCGGAGGAGTGATCTGCACCGACAGCGTTACTCCGGACGGACCACGTCGTTGACCATCGTGAGGGACCGCGCCGACGTGCGACAGTCTGGTGCGAAAGGCTGTCCAGCCCCGTCCCGTGCCGCCGTTCGGCGATCGATACACACCCGACGGCCGTGCCCCGCGCGACGAACGGTCGAGTCCGGTGGCGCCGTACGGCCCATTCCCGCAGGTGGTCGCGGGTGTCGGCGGGCTACCGGGCGGGTCCGGCGGTGACTCCGGGAGCTAGAGACGCCCGTTCCGTCCCGTCGTTGCGCTGATGTGATCCATCCCACTTCTCAATGCCTTTCTGTAACGATCGGCGAGCTGTCGATCTTCTACGGAGAGTAGCTAAACGACACCTGACGGATAGCACTGTGTGTAGTTGGTCAGCGGCGAAAGGTCGGTTCGGGTGAACGGAAACAGGCATAACGCCGCCCGAACGAGGGGGTGCTCTCGCTTCGGTGATCGGCGTCCGTACGTTCTGCGGCACCGGCCAGTGACGGAGTGTCAGTTCGACGGCCGGATCACATCGCCACAGAAGGAGTGCCATGAACGCCCCCGAGACGACCCCCGCCCGTCGTAACGCCCGGCGGATCGCCACCGCCGGCGTCCTGTCCGTCCCGCTGGTCCTGGGCTCGGCCGGAATGGCCTTCGCCGGTGACTACGGCGACGGCGGCAAGCACCACGACAAGGGCCGCGACTGCGCACCGTCGTCCGCCTCGCAGAAGGGTGGCCTGCTCGGCCTCGACGCGGCCGTCGACCCGCAGCTGAACGTCGGCGGCATCCTGAACCAGGGTGCGGTCTCCCAGCACACCACGAAGCTCGACCGGTCCAACTCCGGCATCGTGCAGAGCGGCTGCGGCGCGGGCGACGCCGTGCAGGTCGACGACCTGGTCGGGCTGGGCCTGGACGTCAGCCCGTCGGCCAACATCGGCGGCATCCTGAACTCCGGCCCGGTGCAGCAGTCGACCACCACCGTCGACGACTCCAACAGCGGGATCCTGCAGTCCGGCGGCACGCACGGCGGTGGCGGGCACGCCTCGCAGCGCGGCGGCCTGATCGACGTCGCGGCCACCGTCAACCCGTCGATCAACATCGGCGGCCTGCTGTCCAGCGGCCCGGTGTCGCAGTCCACCACCACGGTCGACCAGGGCAACTCCGGCATCGTCCAGGGCTGAGCTCCGCGGGACACCCGCGAGGCGCGTACCGCCCGGGCCGCTTGACCCGGCCCGGGCGGTACGGCCGACCGGTCCCTCCGAGCGGAGCTCAGAAGTCCCGGCGGACCAGCATCCGCCACGCCCACCCGGCCGCGACGTCGGGTGGGGGCAGCGGGTCGCGTTCCAGCCAGCTGGCCGCGACCCCGAGCAGTGTCCAGGTCAGGCCGGCGGCGAACACGTCCAGCGGCATGCCGAACGCGTCCTCGGAGACACCCAGCCGCACCGTCGTGTCGGCGACGACCGACTGCATCCGCCGGCGCATCCCGGCCGCGGCGTCCGGCGCCGCGGCACCGCCGAGCGCCTGCCGGTACAGCGGGGCGTGCTCGGCCAGATGGATGAACCAGCGCAGCAGCGCCGCGGGCGGCTCGGGCCCGATGTCGTCCATCGACAGATCCGACAGGTCCGCCCCGGCGTCCGCCGCCCGGTTGGCGAGCGCGTCGGCCAGCAGCATCTCCTTGTCGGTGTAGTGCTGGTAGAAGCTGCTGCGGTTCACCGACGCGTGCTCCGCGACGTCGGCGATCGTGATCGACTCGAGGGTGCGCTCCCTGGCCAGCGCGAGCAGCGCGTCCTGGAGACGTCGTCGCGTGCGCACCGCCCGGGGATCCACGCTCACCATTCTGCCGAACGGGTGACGCCCGGGTGCGGCGGCCCACCGCGTCGCCGCCCGGTCAGGACGTCCGGTTGCACGGCGGCCCCCACATGCCGGCCCGCCGGTCCTGCGCGATGCGCTGCCCGGCCTCGAAGCCCGGCCGGTAGCGGCCCTGCCCCGGGCCCACCCAGCCCGCGACGAGCGCCGCGTCGGTGTAGGACTGCTGCGTCCCGACCACGAGGTACGCGGGCCAGGTCGGGGCGTCCGCCGCCGGGGCGGGCAGCGTCGGGTCCGGTACCAGCGTGACCTCCTGACCGTCGAGGAAGCCCTGGGCGAACCGCTGCGCGTCGGCCCGCGCGCACGGCGGCGTCGAGGCGGTGTCCACGCCGATCACCGACACCGTCACCGGACGGCCCCCGACGTCCACCACGACCGTCGCCGGGTCCACGACGCGCTGCACCCGCCCGTACAACGTCGGCGGGCCGGTGAGCGGGCCGAGCGCGGCCGTCCCCGGTTCGCCGGCCAGGGCCGGGCCGTCGGACATCCGGCCGATCGTGAGCCCCCCGACGATTCCGAGGGCGACCAGCGCCAGCACGGTCAGCATCGTGATCATGCGGCGTGGGCCGGTGGACCAGGCGGACTGGAGTGTCCGGGCGCGGTGGCGCGGTTCGGGCAGCATGACTGGAGTTCGTACCGAATCGGGCGTCCGGTTGCCTGTCGGGCGGGATCAGGGACATCCGGCCGCGGTCCAGGCCGCGGAACAGCCGGTGCCCGCGGAGGCGGGCCCGGCGACCCCGGTCCCGAACAGGGCGAGCGCGAGGACGGCGCCGGCCAGCAGCAGGCGGGGTCCGGTGGGACGGGTGCGGCGGCGCGGCGCGGTCATGCCGGTCCTCTCGCCGGACAGCGGGCCGATGTTGCGCCGTCCGGACCAACCTCATCAGGATTGTCGATCGCCGGACACGCGGCGGGACCGCTCCGGGGCGCTGCTAGGTTCGGCGCCTCCGTCCGTCCGGGAGGCCATGCGTGATCACCGTCCGGGAGCTGGGACCCGACGACTGGGAGACCTGGCGCGACCTGCGCCTCGCCGCCCTGGCCGAGGCCCCCGACGCGTTCCACAGCCGGCTCACCGACTGGCTCGGCGCGGGGGAGCGGGAGTGGCGCGACCGGCTGGCCGCGCCCGGCCGGTACCTGGTGGTCGAGGTCGGCGGCCGCCCCGCCGGGCAGGTCGTGGCCGTCCCGCCGGACGGCGACGGCGTCGCCGACCTCATCGCCCTGTGGGTCGCCCCGCACGCGCGCGGGGGCGACGCCGCGACCGCGCTCGTCGACGCGGTCCTCGACCGCGCCGCCGGATGGGGCGCCCGGACGCTGGCACTGCACGTGGTGATCGGCAACGACCGCGCCGCGGCGTTCTACCGGCGGCTCGGGTTCGTCGACCGGGGTGTCGTCGAGCGGCCCGACGGCATCAGCGAGACCCGGATGGACCGGCCCGTCGGCCGTCCGGCCCCGCGGTGCTGACCGTCCGGCCCGCGGTGCCCTCCGACGACCCCGGGCTGACCCGGATCGACGCCCTGACCTGGACCGCGGAGGTCAGCCCGGCCCCGCCGCCCGGGAGCTGTACCGCCGCTGCGGCTTCGTCGAGGAGGGGGTGCTGCGCGCCGAGTTCGTCGTCGACGGGGTCGCCGTCGACGACGTCCTGATGGCCAGGCACCTCGCTCCGCCGGTCGGCTGACCTGCGGCGACGCGGAACTGTCGGAGGTCGTTCGTAGCGTCGAAGCCATGACCAGCGCCCTGCCGTCGCCCCCGGCCTCGCCACCCGTCCCGGCCCGGGTGGCCGCCGCGCTGCGCGCCTCCTGGGGCCGCGACACCTGCGATGTCGCGGACGTCACCGGCTGGACCCCGGACCGTCCGTCGCGGGGCCAGTGCGGGGCGACGGCGCTGGTCCTGCACGACCTGTTCGGCGGTGACCTGCTGCTGGCCGAGGTGTGGCAGGCCGACGGCCGGCTGCAGGGCTACCACTGGTGGAACCGGCTGCCCGGCGGCGCCGAGGTGGACCTCACCCGGGACCAGTTCGGCCCGGGGGAGACGGTCCACCCGCCTCGGGTGGTCGTGCGCCCGGAGGGCCCGCCGCGGCGCTGCCGCGCGCAGTACGAGCTGCTGCGCCGGCGGGTCCTCGACCGGCTGGACGGCCCGGGGTGAGCGGCCGGGGCTCAGCGGCGGCCGCGGCGCACGGCGTCGGCGAGCGTGCCCAGCAGCTCGTCGGTGGTGCCCCAGGACATGCAGGCGTCGGTCACCGAGCGGCCGCGGACCATGTCCGGCCCCAGCTCCTGGCGTCCCGCCTCCAGGAAGCTCTCCATCATCAGCCCGGTGACGGCCCGCTCGCCGCCCGCGATCCGCTCGGCCAGCTCCGCGACGACGCCGGCCTGCCGCACGTGGTCCTTGCCGCTGTTGCCGTGGCTGGCGTCGACGACGACCCGCTCCGGCAGACCCGCCGCACGCAGCCCGTCGGCGGTCGCGGCGACGTCGGCGGCCGAGTGGTTGGGGGTGGCCCCGCCGCGCAGGATGACGTGGGTGTCCGGGTTGCCGGTGGTGGTGACCAGGCCGGCGAGCCCGTCGGCGTTCACCCCCATGAACACGTGCGACGCCGCGGCCGCGCGCATCCCGTCGATCGCGGCGCGGATGTCGCCGTCGGTGGCGTTCTTGATCCCGACCGGCATCGACAGGCCGCTGACCAGCTGGCGGTGCACCTGGCTCTCCGCGGTGCGGGCGCCGATCGAGCCCCAGGTGACCACGTCGGCGATGTACTGCGGGGTGATCGGGTCGAGGAACTCGCAGCCGACCGGCAGCCCGAGCGCGGAGATGTCGAGCAGCAGCGTGCGCGCGGTGCGCAGCCCGCGGTTCACGTCGAAGGTGCCGTTCAGGCCCGGGTCGTTGATCAGGCCCTTCCAGCCGACGGTCGTGCGCGGCTTCTCGAAGTAGGTGCGCATGACCACGCACAGCTCGCCGGACAGCTCTTCGGCCCGGGCGGCGAGGCGGTGGGCGTAGTCCAGGGCGGCGTCCGGGTCGTGCACCGAGCACGGCCCGACGACGACGAGCAGCCGGTCGTCGTCGCCGTCGAGGACGTCGGTGACCGCGGCGCGGCCGCGGGTGACGGTCTCGGCGACCCGGGGGTCGCAGGGCAGGTCGTGCCGCAGCAATGCGGGCGAGATCAGCGGGCTGATCCGCTCGATGCGGCGGTCGTCGGTCGGGGCGACCTGCAGGGGGGTGGTGCTCGCACTCATCGGAGACGGTGGTCCTTACCCGGCGGACCGCCCCGGATCACCTCGACCGAGCCGGTCTGGAATGCCGGCTCGAGGGGATGGAGGTCAGCGCGCTACGGCACCTGCCAGCCCATCCCGGGCCGGCCGGCGAAACCAGTAGTACGCGTTCAGCACGTGGCGACCGTACCCCACGCCGACGGCAGGCGTGGTACCACCGGCACATGCGGATCGCCCTCGCCCAGATCGTGTCCACCCCGGATCCCGAGGAGAACCTCGCCGAGGTGGAGCGCCGCACCCGCGCGGCCGCCGACGCCGGCGCGCAGCTCGTGCTGTTCCCCGAGGCCACCATGTGCTGCTTCGGGGTCGCGCTCGGCCCGGTCGCGCAGCCGCTGGACGGACCGTGGGCGACGCGGGTCCGCGAGGTCGCCGCGGCGGCCGGGACCACCGTCGTCGCGGGGATGTTCACCCCGTCCGGGGACGGCCGGGTCCGCAACACGTTGCTCGCCACCGGCGGCGGCGTCGACACCCACTACGACAAGATCCACATGTTCGACGCGTTCGGCTTCGCCGAGTCCGACACCGTCGAGCCCGGCACCGAGCCGGTCGTGGTCGGGGTGGGCGGTGACGAGCCGGTCACGGTCGGCCTGTCCACCTGCTACGACGTGCGCTTCCCCGGCCTGTACCAGCGCCTCGCCGACGACGGCGCCACCGTGCTGCTGGTCCCCGCGTCCTGGGGCACGGGACCGGGCAAGCGCGAGCAGTGGGAGCTGCTGGTGCGGGCCCGTGCGCTGGACACCGGTTCGTTCGTCGTCGCGTGCGACCAGGCCGACCCGACGACGGTCGGCCGCGAGCACGGCAAGGCGCCGACCGGGATCGGGTACAGCCTGGTCGCCGGCCCGCGCGGCGAGGTCGTCGACGCACTCGGCGCCGAGCCCGGGCTGCTCGTGGTCGACGTGGACCCGGCGGCGGCCACGGCCGTGCGCGAGCAGATCCCGGTGCTGGCCAACCGGCGGTTCTGAGCCGCGTCCGGCCGTTCGGCGGTGCGGCGGCCGCCCGGGGCGGCTCAGCCGCCCGCGGTGCTGAGGCGGTCGGAGATCTGCGCGGCGAGGTCGACGTCCTTCGCGGTCAGCCCGCCCTCGGAGTGCGTGGACAGCCGGAACGTCAGCGTGGCGTAGCGGATGTCGATGTCCGGGTGGTGGTCGGCGGCCTCGGCGTCCTCGGCGACCCGGTCCACCACCGCGATCGCGGCCTCGAAGTCGGGCAGGGTGGCGGTGCGGACGATGGAGTCGCCGTCGCGGTCCCAACCGGGCAGCTTCTGCAGGGCGTCGGCGATCTCGGCGTCGGTCAGCGTCGGGGTGGGCATCGCCCCATCGTGGCGCAGACGGCGCACCCCGTCGCGGTGGAGGGTGTCCGAATCCTCCCGGTGGAGCAGCCCGCTCCCGGTGGAGCGGCGGCCGGCCGGGAGCGTTCAGCCGTCGCGGCGGGTCAGGGCGAAGACCACGGCACCCGCCCCGGCGACGGCGAAGCCGGCCGCCCGCGCCGTGGTCGCCCACAGGGCCGACGGGTCGGCGGGCACCGCGAGGATCCCGGCCAGGACCTCGTGCCAGTGCCCGGACGGCAGGACCGGCGCGATCGGCTCCCACAGCACGGTCGCCAGGGGCGCGACGGTCAGCGCGGCCAGACCGGTCGCGACCACCCCGGCGGGGCGCCGGACCAGCGCCGACATCGCCAGCAGCAGCATCCCCAGCCCGCACAGCTGCACCGCGGCCCAGCCGGTGAGCACCAGGGCCCGGGCCACGGTGGCGCCCGCCCCGAACGGGCCGGAACCCAGGGCGAGGCCGCCGCAGACCAGGGCGGAGACGACCGTCGTCGCCGCGGCGAGCAGCGAGGTCACCGCGACCGCGGCGGCCTTGAGCCCGAGCAGCCGTCCCGGGCCGACGGGGGACAGCCGCAACGCGTCGAGGGTCCCGCGGGCCCGCTCCGCGGCGAACGCGTCGGCCGCCACGAGCACGACGGGCATCCCGAGCGCGAACGCCGCGGGTTCGGACAGGGCGACCGTCAGGGTCCCGAGTGCGAAGGACAGGCGGCCGGCGTCGGTGGCGAGCGCGATCGTCGCCAGCAGCGGCACCAGCGCGGCCGCCGCGAGGACGACCGCGGTGCGCGGACGCAGCAGGGCCAGCTCCAGCTCCGAGCGGAGCAGCCGGCCGAAGGGCGCCGAGGTGGGGCGGCGTGCCGCCCGGCCGGCCGTGGGGCCGGAGCGCGAGCCCGCGGACCGCACCCGTGCCGGTGCCGGTGCCGGTGCCTCCGAGGGGGACGGTCCGGTCCGGGGGAGGGGGGCGGCGGCCCAGTCGTCGTCGGGCCGGGGAGCCGCGGTGCCCCGGGTGTGCTCGGGACGCACGCCCGCGCTCACCGTCCCGCTCCGTACCCGGCACCCGCCGGGGACGGCTCCTCGGTGAGCCGGGCGAAGAACTCCTCCAGCCGGGCGGCGGGCCGGGTCACCCCGTGCACGGCGACACCCGCGTGCACCAGCGTCGCGACGACGTCCGGCGCGGCGGGCCCGGCCGGCACGAGCACCCGGTCCCGGGCTCCCGGCTCGGCGTCGATGCCCCGGGCCAGCAGGGCCGCGACGGCGCGCTCGCCGTCCGGCGTCGTCACCACCAGCGCCGACGGGCCGGAGTCGACGAGCTCGTCGAGCGGGCCGGCGCACAGCAGGCGCCCGGCTCGGAGCACCGCGACGTGGCTGCAGGTCGCCTCGATCTCCCCGAGCAGGTGCGAGCTGACGATCACCGTCGCGCCCGCGGCGTTCATCTCCGCGATCAGCCGGCGCACCTCGCGGGTCCCCGCCGGGTCCAGCCCGTCGGTCGGCTCGTCGAGCACGACCAGACGTCGCCGGGTCAGCAGCGGCACAGCCAGACCGAGGCGCCGCCGCATCCCCGAGGAGTACTCACCGGCGCGGCGGTCGGCCGCCTCGGCGAGCCCGACCCGGCGCAGCACGGCGTCGACGGCGGCCGGGATCCGTGCCGAGTCCAGCAGCGGTTCGGCGGCCGCGGCCCGCAGGAGGTTCTGCCGGCCGGTGCGGTGCGGGTGCAGCGCGGGCGCGTCGACCAGGGCTCCGACGTGCGGCAGCACCTCCGACGCGCGGTACGGCAGCCGCCGTCCGAGCAGCTCGACCTCGCCGTCGGTGGGGGCGAGCAGCCCGAGCAGCATCCGCATGAGCGTCGTCTTGCCCGCGCCGTTGGGGCCGAGCAGCCCGAGGACCGCGCCCATCGGCACGTCGAGGTCCACCCCGTCGACCGCGCGCACCGCGCCGAAACCGCGGGACAGGCCGATCGCGCGCACGGCCGGTGGGCGGGGTGCGGCGGTCGGCTCGGGGGAGTCGGCGGGGGCGGACGTCCGGTACACGGGACCCAGCGTGACCGTGCGGCGCCGCGAGCGGGCCGTTTCGGCGAGATCGGTCGGCCCGGCCGGGTGCGGGTCCGGCTGCGAGGATCAGCGGTGTGCCGGTGCTGAGCCTGGACCATCATGTGGACGGACCGCCCCGACTCGTCGCGGGGGTGCTGCGTGAGTCCGCCCCCTCGGCCCGCGCGGTCGCGCGGGTGGGAGCCCGGTTCGCCGCGCCGTCGGCGCTGCTCGTGGCCGGGGACGAGATCCGGGTCGCGCTGCCCGGCGGGTTCCCCGCCTGCCGGACCCGGATCACCCGCGCCGGGGCCGACGGGTTGTGGTCGGAGCTGGCGGCGGGGCCCGCGGCGGTGCTGCGGCACTCGACCCGGGTCACGCCCGCGGACGGCGGCGGCAGCCACGTCCACGACGAGCTCACCTGGGAGCCGCCCCTCGGTGTGCTCGGCCGCCTCTCCGACCCGGTGCTGCGCCACTACGGGGCGCGGCTGCTCCGGGCCCGCCGTGACGTGCTCGCCGAGCGGGTCGCGGAGCTGGGCCGGGCCGGGGTGGTCGTGGGAGCGGCGATCGTCCGCGACGGCAGGCTGCTCGTCGCCCAGCGTTCCTACCCGGCCGAGCTGGCCGGACGCTGGGAGCTGCCCGGCGGTGGCGTCGAGGACGGCGAGAGCGAGCAGCAGGCGCTGGTCCGGGAGTGCGCCGAGGAGCTGGGCGCCCGGGTGGTGGTCGGGGAGCGGCTGGGCACCGACCTGCCGATCGGGCGACGCGTGCTGCGGATCCACACCGCCCGGGCGGCGGCCGGCTCCCCGGAGCCGGAGGCCCGCGAGCACCGGGCGCTGCGCTGGGTGGGGCCGCACGAGGTGGCGGCCCTGGGCTGGCTCGACGCCGACCGGGCCGTCGTCGCCGAGCTGGTGGACCTGCTGCGGACCTGACGCGCGGTCCCCGGTGCCGGAACGACGATCACCGCCGGATCGGTGGAACCGATCCGGGCCGGGCGTCGTCCAAGCCGCATGAACCGGAACACCACCGCCCCCGTCCCGTCCGTCCTCCCGGCCGCCGCGCACGGGGCGGCCCGCCGCCGCACGTCGCGCGGCACCGACCCGCTCGCCCGGCTCGTCGCCGCACAGGACGGCCTGGTCACCCGGGCGCAGGCGCTGGCCCACGGCCTGTCGACCGACCAGGTCGACCGCAGGCTCGCCGCCCGGCGCTGGATCCCCGTGCACCCCCGCGTGTACCGGCACACCGCCCACCCGCCGAGCGAACGGTCCCGGGTCCGCGCCGCCGCACTCTGGGCGGGGGAGGACGCCGTGCTGACCGGGGCCGCCGCGGCCTGGTGGTGGGGACTGATCCCGTCGGCACCCGCGGTCGTCACGGTCACCGTGCCGCGCCGGCGGGCTCCGCGGTCGCGGGCGGGGGTCCTCGTCCGGCGCCGGGACCTGGACCCGCGCGACGTCGTCACCCACGACGGGGCGGTCGTCGCCCGTCCCGCGGCCGCGGTGCTGGAGGCCGCGGCCGATCCGTCGGTCCCCGGGGACGCGCTGCTCGACCACGTGCTCACCACGGGCTCCGTCGGTGCGGCCGAGCTGGTCGAGGCGCACGCCCGCAACCTCGGTGCGCACGGGTCGGGTCCGGTCGGCCGGATGCTGGCGGAGGCGTCGCGCCGGGGCGCCGTCCGGGCCCGGCACGGGCTGCGGGCGCTGCTCGCCCGGAGGGGGGTGCGGGCCTGGCGCACCGACGTCACCGTGGCCGGGGTGCTGCTCGACCTCGCGTTCCCCGCGGCCCGGCTGGCGGTCGAGGTGCACGACCCGGTCGACCCCGGGACCGGCGCCGACGGCTGCGGCCCCGCGTGGCGGCGGGCGGTGCTGCGCCGGCACGGGTGGCGGACGCTCGTCGTCGAACCGGCGGAGCTCCGGTGCCCCGACGAGCTCCTGGACCGCCTCCGCGAGGCGGTGACCGGGCACCCGGCGGGGCCCGGCGGTACCGCGGGGCGGGCCGCGGGGTGAACGACCGGCGAACGCCACCACACACGGTGTCACCGGACCACTCGGACGACTGTGATTCCGGCCATGCCGGCACCGCGCAGCGGACGCGTCGTCGCAGCGTACGGGGTGATCATGAAGGCCGGTCCGGGGTCCGGGCGCACGACGACCCGGACCTGCCGGACGACGTCGACCGGCCTGCCGCCGTCCTGCCGGACAGGCGGTGCGCACGCACCCCGCAGTGCGACGTCGTCGCAGCTCAGCGGGTCATACGTCCGTTCAGTAGATGCGCGCGACCTTGATCGCGCGGGTGAGTGCCTTGCCGCTCAGGTCGTCCGCACCCGCCTTGCGCAGCCGCAGCGCGACGACCGGACAGCTCTTGCACCGCTTCGGCTTCGACCGGCAGCACTTCTTCTTGACCTTGCCCATGATGAGGTCAGGCTAACCTGCTCCCGGCGCGGGGTGAAGGACTTGCAGCGGATACCGTTGGAGTGTGACCATCCCTCGTTCCGCCTCGGCCCTCGATGCCCGTTCCTCGATCGAGAGCGACGCCGTGCCCGATCGGGCCGGTCGACCCGAGCTGCGCAACGTCGCGATCGTCGCGCACGTCGACCACGGCAAGACCACGCTCGTCGACGCGATGCTCCGCCAGTCCGGTGCCTTCGCCGAGCGCGCCGAGCTCGTCGACCGGGTCATGGACTCCAACGACCTGGAGCGCGAGAAGGGCATCACGATCCTCGCCAAGCACACGGCGGTGAACTGGCACGGCACGACGATCAACGTCGTCGACACCCCCGGCCACGCCGACTTCGGCGGCGAGGTCGAGCGCGGCCTGTCCATGGTCGACGGCGTGGTGCTGCTGGTCGACGCCTCCGAGGGCCCGCTGCCGCAGACCCGCTTCGTGCTCCGCAAGACCCTGACCGCCGGTCTGCCCGTCATGCTCGTGGTCAACAAGACCGACCGCGGCGACGCCCGGATCGCCGAGGTCGTCGACGAGTCCCTCGAGCTGCTGCTGGAGCTGGCCGACGAGCTGGAGCTCGACGAGTCGGTCACCGCCCACCTGCTCGACCTCCCGGTCGTCTACGCGTCCGGCCGCGCCGGCAAGGCCTCGCGGATCCGTCCGGCCGACGGCGAGCTCCCGGACTCCGACAACCTCGAGCCGCTCATCGAGACCCTGCTCGACGTCGTCCCGCCGCCCGCCGACGACGTCGACGCCCCGCTGCAGGCGCACGTCACGAACCTCGACGCGTCCAGCTTCCTGGGCCGCATCGCGCTGTGCCGCGTCCGCGCCGGCGTGCTGCGCCGCGGCCAGCAGGTCGCCTGGTGCCGCGAGGACGGGACCACGCCGCGGGTGAAGATCACCGAGCTGCTGCGCACCGAGGCGCTGACCCGCGTCCCCGCCGACGAGGCGCGCGCCGGTGACCTGGTCGCCGTCGCGGGCATCGCCGAGGTCACCATCGGCGACACCCTCGCCGACCCGGAGTCCCCGGTCGCGCTGCCGCGCATCCACGTCGACGAGCCCGCCATCTCGATGACGATCGGCACCAACACCTCGCCGCTGGCCGGCCGCGACCCGCACCCGGGCAAGAAGCTGACCGCCCGCCTGGTGAAGGGCCGGCTCGACGCCGAGCTGGTCGGCAACGTGTCCATCCGCGTGCTGCCGACCGAGCGCCCCGACGCCTGGGAGGTCCAGGGCCGCGGCGAGCTCGCGCTGGCGATCCTGGTCGAGACCATGCGCCGCGAGGGCTTCGAGCTGACCGTCGGCCGTCCGCAGGTGGTCACCAAGACCGTCGACGGCACGCTGCACGAGCCGTTCGAGCAGCTGTCGGTGGACGTGCCCGAGGACAGCCTCGGCGCCGTCACCCAGCTGCTCGCCGCCCGCAAGGGCGAGATGGGCGACATGGTGCACGGCGACGGCCGGGTCCGGATGGAGTTCCGCGTCCCGTCCCGCGGCCTGATCGGCTTCCGCACCGAGTTCCTGACGATCACCCGCGGCGCGGGCATCGCCAGCCACGTCTTCGACGGCTACGGCCCCTGGGTCGGCGAGATCCGCACCCGGAACAAGGGCTCGCTGATCTCGGACCGTTCCGGGCCGGTCACCCCGTACGCGATCGACCAGCTCGCCGACCGCGGCACGCTGTTCGTCGGGCCGACCACGCTGGTCTACGGCGGGATGGTCGTCGGGGAGTACACCCGCAACGAGGATCTCGAGGTCAACATCACCCGCGAGAAGAAGCTGACCAACATCCGCTCGTCGACCTCCGACGTGCTGGTCAAGCTGATCCCGCCGACGATCCTGAGCCTCGAGCAGTCGCTGGAGTTCTGTGCGACCGACGAGTGCGTCGAGATCACCCCGGAGAACGTCCGGATCCGCAAGATCGAGCTGGACCCGAACCTGCGGGCCCGTGCCCGGTCCCGCGCGAAGGCCGCGGCCAACGCCACGAAGTGACCCGTACGGCCCGTGCGCTGCAGTGTCGCGTATCGGTGAGCAGGGCAAAGCCTCACCGACACCCGGCCCTGCTGCGTATCGGTGAGCAGAGCGGTGGCGCCCGCCGTACCCCGTCCGGCGGGCGTGCCCGCCCCGGTGGGGATACTGCGGACGTGAGAGCACGTCGACGCTTCCGGGCGCTCCCGGCGCTCCTGCTGGTCGCCCTGCTGGCGCTGACGGGCTGCGCGGCGGACCCGCAGCCGGCACCCCCGCCGGAGACGAACCGCCCGACCGAGCCGGTCACCGCCCCCACCCGGGTGGTGGTCGGCGTCGACGACCTCGGGCCCGGGTTCAACCCGCACCTGCGGTCGGACCAGTCGGCGGTCACCACGGCGATCGCGTCGATGACGCTGCCGTCGGTGTTCCGGCCCGACGACCGCGGCGTGCCGCAGCTCGACACGACCGTCGCCACGTCCGCGACGGTCACCTCGCAGAGCCCGTTCACCGTCAGCTACGAGCTCAACCGCGACGCCGGGTGGTCCACCGGCGCCCCGATCGCCGCCGAGGACTTCGTCTACCTCTGGCAGCAGATGCGCAGCCGGCCCAACACGATCGGCGCCGCGGGCTACCGCGAGATCACCGACGTGCGCTCGCGTGCCGCGGGCAAGGCCGTCGACGTCGTGTTCCGCGAGCCCTACCCGCACTGGCGGGAGCTGTTCGGCAACCTGCTGCCCGCGCACCTGCTCAAGGACGCGCCGGGCGGCTGGACCGCCCCGTTCGCGGGCGGGGTGCCGGCCTCGGGCGGCCCGTTCCGGCTGATGCAGGTCGACCGCCTCCGCGGCGAGGTCCTGCTCGCCCGCAACGACCCGTACTGGGCGACCGCCGCGGTCGTCGACGAGATCATCCTGCGTCGCATCCCGGCGAACACCCTGCCGACGGCGCTGGAGAGCCAGGGAGTCGACCTCGCCCTGCCCGACGCCCGGCCGGAGATCACCCAGGCCCTCGACGTACTGGCCCGGGGCCCCCGGCCGCCGACGGTGCAGCGCGGGCCGCGCCCGGCCGTCGAACAGCTGGAGTTCCGCACCACCGACGGTCCGCTGGCCGACCCCCGGGTCCGCGAGGGCATCGCGGCGTTGCTGGACCGCGACGCGATCCGCGAGCGCGTCAACCCCGACGCCGTGGCCGTGAACGCCTTCGGCGCCGCCCCCTCGGACCCCGGCTACGCGCCGACCGCTCCCGCCGGCGCCCCCGGCCGACCCGATGCGGCTGCGGCCGCGGCCGCGTTCACCGAGGCGGGCTACGTCCGTGGTCAGGACGGCCGGTGGACCCTCGGCGGGCGCCCGCTCGGCGTGGTCATCGGCGCCGGGGCCGAGCGGACCGAGGACGTGAACGTCGCCCGCGTCGTGGCCGAGCAGCTCAAGGCCGGCGGCATCGGCGCCACGATCGTCGCCCCGTCGGCACCGGACCTGCTGACCGACCCGAGCGTCGCCCCGACGACGCCGACCCCGACCACCACCCCCGCCCCGGGCGCGGGCCCGGTCCCCGGCGGCAGCGCCGCACCGGTCACCACGCCCCCGGCGGCCCCGACCACGACGACCGCCGCCCCGACGACGTCCGGCTCCCCCGACTCCGGGACCCCGGTCGCCGTCGACGTGCTCGTCGCACCCCGTGCCGCCTACGGTGCGATCGGGCCGCGACTGGACTCCGACTACGGCTGCCCCGCGGACGCGGTGCCCGGCGAGCTGCCGGGCGTGGCCTGCTTCCCCGCCCTGCAGCCGCTGCTCGACGAGCTGCTGGTCGCCGAGAGCCCGGACCCGGCCGTCGTCGCCGAGGCCGAGCGGGTGCTGTGGCGCCAGCTGCCCGCGCTGCCGCTGTACCAGGCGCAGGGTCTGGTCGTCAGCAACCCGCAGACCGACGCGGCCACCCGGGTCACGCCCGGCCCGATCGCGACCGGCCCGATGTCGGGCGCCCGGACCTGGGCCGAGCCGGAGGGCTCGGGCGAGCGCCCGACCGGCGACGACGACCCGAACTGACACCGTCGGACGCGTCCGTTCGGACGCACTCCGCTGCTGCACGGTGACGGCGAGTGGTACGTAAGTACCAACTGTGTTTCGGCATGCATCGAGGGCTGTGCGACGCAACAGTCCCGTTGTTACTGTCCGGTTCGGCTGCGAGCCCGTTACGCCGTTCACCGGTCACCGTTTCGCCACGATCGGCGTCGGACCTCGCTGCTGGAGGGCCGCGATTCCTAGCGTGCCTCCCGACGGGCCCCGGCACACATCCGGCGGTCCGTCGCGTCCCGGACGGGTGCGACAACGGCGTGCACCCACGACATCTCGAGAGGCACGGCAGATGAGGGGAAGAAGGGCGGCCGCCTCGGCCATCGCCCTGACCGCGGTCGTGGGGCTCGTCCTCACGGGCTGCAGCCAGCAGAGCAACACGGGGGGCAGCGGCAACACCGCCGCCGGGTTCGAGGAGACCCCTGACCAGCCGGAGGTGCCCGGCAAGCCGGGCGGCACGTTCCGGCTGGCGATCACCGAACCGACCGCGATCGACCCGTACAACACCCAGGAGTCCGAGGGGACCCTGGTGAACCGTGCCCTGTTCACGGGCCTGATCCGGGTCAAGCCCAACGGCGACGTCTACGACGGCGTCGCGTCGAAGTGGACGCCCAACCAGAACTGCACGCAGTGGGTGTTCGACCTCAAGCCGGACCAGAAGTTCTCCAACGGCGAGGTGCTGAACTCCACCTCGTTCAAGCGGGGCTGGGAGCGCACCGCGGCCAAGGCCTCGGCGTCGGAGGTCTCGTACCACCTGGACGAGGTCCAGGGCTACGACCAGATCCAGGCCGGGACCGCCAACGCGCTGGCCGGCGTGGACGCGACGAACCCGAACCAGCTCAAGGTCACGCTGTCCAAGCCCGACTGCGAGTTCGAGCTGCGGACCTACCACCCGGCGCTGAGCCCGGTCCCCTCGACCGCGGGCGCGGCGGACAACAAGACCTACAACGACCTGCCGGTCGGCAACGGCCCGTTCAAGATGGACGGCCCCTGGCAGCACGACCGCGGCATCCGGCTGGTCCGCAACGACGCCTACACCGCGGGGACCAAGGCGAACCTCGACTCCGTCGAGATCACCATCGTCCCGTCCGGTGAGGGCGGCGGCGTCACCGCCGAGTACAACGGCTTCCAGAACGGCCAGTTCGACTGGGCGCGCATGCCCACCCCGGTCCTGAACCAGGCCAAGTCGACCTACGAGCCCCAGGGCAAGTGGCTGAACAAGAAGACCAACGGCAACAACTACCTGCTGGTCTCGGTCACCACCGCGCCGCTGAACAGCGCGGACGCCCGCAAGGCCGTCTCGATGGCGATCGACCGCAACGCGATCGTGCAGGGCGTGCTGCAGAACTCGACCTCGCCGGCCGACGCGCTCATCCCGCCGAACTTCCCGGACGCCTACACCCCGGGTGTCTGCACCGCGTGCACCTACAACCCGGACGAGGCGAAGCGGCTCGCGCAGCAGGCCGGTCTCACCCCCGGCACCGAGGTGAAGCTGCAGTACAACACCGGTGCCGGTCACGAGGAGTGGACCGCGGCGGTCAAGCAGCAGCTCGAGCAGAACCTCGGGCTGAAGGTCACCTACACCGGTGTGCCGTTCCGTGACCTGCTCGACAACGAGCAGCAGCCCGAGGCCTCCGGCCTCTGGCGTGCGGCGTGGAGCGCGGACTACCCGACCCCGGGCAACTACCTGTTCCCGCTGCTGGCCACCCAGTCGATCGGTGCCGCCTCGCCGAGCGAGCCGGCCCAGGGCGACAACCGGGGCCGCTACTCCAACCCGGAGTTCGACAAGCTGCTCGCGCAGGCCGCGCAGACCCAGGACGAGGCGGCCCGCAACGACCTCTACAAGCGGGCCGAGAAGATCGCCATCGGCGACGACCTCGCGCTGATCCCGCTCTGGTTCCGCCAGCAGTCCCGCCTGGTCAACACCGAGAAGTTCGGCAACGTGAACATGGACTTCTCCGAGGACCCGACGTTCGACACGATCACCCTCAAGTGACGTCCCGCTGACGCGGCCCGCGTCCCGGTGACCCCGGGACGCGGGCCGTCGTGCGGCGTTCCCACCACACGAAAGTCCGTGCTTCCATGGGCAGATTCATCCTTCGGCGGCTGCTCCAGGGGATCCTGGTCGTCGTCGTCACCGCGTTCCTGATCTTCATCGCGACGTTCTCGCTCGGCGACCCCTTCGCCTCCACCGGGGAGAAGGTCGTCCCGCCCGAGGTCGCCGCGATCAACCGCGCCAAGTTCGGTCTCGACCAGCCGCTGCCGGTCCAGTTCGTGAACTACCTCGGCAACATGGTCACCGGCGACTTCGGTCTCGACTTCGACCAGCGGCGCCCGGTCTCCCAGCTGCTCGCCGAGACCGTCCCGAACACGATCCTGCTCGCCGTCGTGGCGCTGCTGTTCCTCGTCCTGTTCGGGGTGACGGCCGGCGTGATCGCCGCGGTGCGCCGCTACTCGTTCTGGGACGTGTTCGTCACCGTCGTCTCCACCATCGGCATCGGTGTCCCGGTGTTCGTCGTCGCGATCTTCCTGGTCGCGAACGTCTCCGGGGTCGGGCCGTTCCCGCCGGTACCGCGCAGCTTCCTCGAGGAGGTGCCCTGGTACTGGGACGTGATCCTGCCCGCGTTCACCCTCGCGATCATCGAGTCGGCGTTCGTCGCCCGGCTGATGCGGGGGTCGATGCTGGAGGTCCTGCAGGCCGACTACATCCGCACCGCACGCGCCAAGGGGCTGTCCGAGCGGACGGTCATCGGCAGGCACGCCATGCGGACGTCGCTGCTGCCCGTCGTCACGTTCGTCGGGCTCACCCTGGGCACCTACATCGGCGGCGCGATCGTCACCGAGACGGTGTTCCAGTACAACGGCGCCGGATTCCTGCTGGCCCGCGCGATCACGAACAACAACGCGCCGGTCATCATGGCGGTGGTCGTCTACAGCGTGGTGGCCTACGTGCTGCTCTCCATGCTCGTCGACATCCTCTACGCCTACCTCGACCCGCGCATCCGCCTGAGCTGACTGAGTGAGGCGATCCCTCGCATGAACCCACCACCCACCCCCGGCGCGCCGGCCACCGATCCGGCCGCCGCGCTCGGACTGCCGGGCGGCGACCCCGCCGAGGCCGCCACACCGGCGCCCGACGGTCCCCGTCGCGCGCGGTCCAACGGCCAGTTCGCCGAGATCTGGCGGCGCTACCGCCGCAACAAGCTCGCGATGGCCGGGCTGGTCATCGTCGCGTTCGAGATCGTCATGGCGATCATCTCGCCGTTCTCGACGCCCTACGACCCGTTCGAGCAGAACCTTCTCAACACCCTGCAGCCGCCGTCGTCGGCGCACTTCTTCGGCACCGACGTCCTCGGCCGCGACCTGTACTCCGGGATCATCTACGGCGTCCGGCTGGCGATGATCGTCGGTCTGTCCGTGGTCTTCTTCTCCCTCGTCCTCGGGCTCACGCTCGGTGCGCTCGCCGGGTTCAAGGGCGGCGCCTGGGACGCGGTCATCGCCCGGATCATCGACATCTTCCTCGCGTTCCCGCCGCTGGTGGGCGCACTGGTGATCGTCCGCGCGGTCGGCGGCGGGACGCTGCCGGTCGTCATCGCGCTCGTCGCACTGGGCTGGATGACGGCCGCCCGGCTGATGCGCGGCCAGGTGCTGGCCCTGCGGGAGGCCGAGTACGTCGAGGCGGCCCGCTCGATCGGGGCGGGCACCCGGCGGATCCTGACCCGGCACATCCTGCCCAACGCCGTGGCGCCGGTGCTCGTGTACTCGTTCACCTCGATCGGCGTGGTCGTCGTCGCGATGGCGACCCTGTCCTACCTCGGCGTCGGCGTCCCGCCGGACGTCCCCGAGTGGGGCAGGTTGATCTCGCAGGCCTCCCAGTACCTGTCGGTGCCGGGCAAGAGCTTCCTGTGGATCTTCCCGTCCGCCGCCATCGCGATCACCACGCTGGGCTTCGCGTTCGTGGCCGACGGCCTGCGCGACGCCCTCGACCCCAAGCTGCGCGGGAGGAACTGACCCGTGACCGAGAACCGAAGCGAGCACATGCTCGAGGTCCGCGACCTGCGGGTGCACTTCTCCACCGACGCCGGTGTGGTCAAGGCCGTCGACGGCGTCAGCTGGCACGTCGACCGGGGCGAGACCCTGGCGATCGTCGGCGAGTCCGGCTCCGGCAAGTCGGTGTCGGCGATGAGCCTGATGGGCCTCGTCCCGACCCCGCCGGCGACGTTCCCCAGCGGCGAGGTGCTGCTGGAGGGCCGCTCGCTGCTGACGATGTCGGAGTCCGAGCAGCGCAAGCTGCGCGGCAAGGACATCGCGATGATCTTCCAGGACCCGCTGACCGCGCTGAACCCGGTCTACAAGGTGGGCGACCAGATCGCCGAGATGATCCGGGCGCACGACCGGCAGGCCGGCAAGGTCACCGCCCGCCGCCGCGCCGTCGACCTGCTCGGGGAGGTCGGCATCCCGAACCCGGCCGCGCGGGCGTCGCAGTACCCGCACGAGTTCTCCGGCGGGATGCGCCAGCGCGCGATGATCGCGATGGCGCTCGCGAACGACCCGAAGGTCCTGCTGGCCGACGAGCCGACCACCGCGCTCGACGTCACCGTGCAGGCCCAGATCATGAACCTGCTCGAGAAGCTCCAGGAGCAGCGCGAGACGGCGATCGTCCTGATCACCCACGACCTGGGCCTGGTCGCGGCGCACGCCGACCGGATCATGGTCATGTACGCGGGCAGGGTCGTCGAGACCGGGACCAACGACGAGATCTTCGCCGAGCCGCGGCACGCCTACACCTACGGGCTGCTGTCGTCGCTGGCGCGGATGGACCAGGCCCGGCCGGAGAAGCTGGAGCCGATCCCCGGGCAGCCGCCGAACCTCGCCCACGTCCCGTCGGGCTGCGCGTTCCACCCGCGCTGCCGGTTCGCCACGTCGTCCTGCGCGGAGAAGACCCCCGAGCTGGTCCAGCTCACCGACCGGCCCGGTCACCTGCACGCCTGCCTGCACTCCGACGAGGTCGGCGAGGCCGCCGCCACGCCGCGCGAGCCGGTCGTGCCGGGGTCCGAGGCACACGTCGCGGAGACGGTGACCGACGAGCCGATGCTGCGCACCGCGGGGCTGACCAAGTCGTTCCCGATCCGCTCCGGCGTGCTGTTCCAGCGCACCGTCGGTGTGGTGCAGGCCGTCGACGGCATCGACCTGGAGATCCCCGAGGGGCAGACGCTGTCGCTGGTCGGCGAGTCCGGCTGCGGCAAGTCGACCGCGGCCCGGGCGATCCTGCGGCTGCACGAGCCCACCGCCGGCAGCGTGCACATCAACGGCCGCGACGTGACCGCGCTCGGGCAGTCCGAGCTGCGCTCGGCCCGGGAGGACATGCAGATCGTCTTCCAGGACCCGTACGCGTCGCTGAACCCGCGCATGACGGTCCGGTCGATCCTGTCGGAGAAGTACGAGCTGCTCGGCGGCGAGCTCACCGACTCCACGATCCCGGAGCTGCTCGAGACCGTGGGGCTCTCGGCCGAGTACGCCGAGCGCTACCCGCACGAGTTCTCCGGCGGGCAGCGCCAGCGCGTCGGCATCGCCAGGGCGATCGCGCTCAACCCGAAGTTCGTGGTGCTCGACGAGCCCGTCTCGGCCCTGGACGTGTCCATCCAGGCCCAGGTGCTCAACCTGCTCGAGCAGCTGCAGCGCGACTTCGGGCTGACCTACCTGTTCATCGCCCACGACCTGTCGGTGGTGCGCCACATCTCCGACCGCGTCGCGGTGATGTACCTGGGCAACGTCGTCGAGGTCGCCGACCGCGACGACCTGTTCGACCGGCCGCAGCACCCCTACACCCAGGCGCTGATCTCGGCGGTGCCCGTCCCGGACCCGCAGGTCGAGCGGGTGCGGGAGCGGATCGTGCTGACCGGGGACGTGCCCAACCCGGCCGACCCGCCGTCGGGCTGCCGGTTCCGCACCCGGTGCTGGAAGCACCTGGAGCTGCCCGACGCCGACAAGGCGCGCTGCATCGACGAGAAGCCGGTCCTGGAGATCGCGTCCGGCCCGGGGCACCGGGTGGCCTGTCACTTCGCCGAGGAGCGCGCGCTCCTGCGGACCTGACCGAGCACGACCCGTCCGAGCAGGACCCCACGGCCACGACACGCCACCCGGTGCGAAACTGGGTGGCGTGTCGCTGGTTCTGGGGATCGAGACGTCGTGCGACGAGACCGGTGCCGGTCTCGTCCGGGACGGGGTGCTGCTGGGCGAGGGGCTGGCGTCGTCGGCGGACGAGCACGCCCGTTTCGGCGGTGTGGTCCCGGAGGTCGCGGCCCGCGCCCACGTGAGCGCGGTGACGCCGATGGTGCGCGCGGCGGTCGAGGCGGCCGGGGTGTCGCTGTCCGACGTCGACGCCGTCGCCGTCACCGCGGGGCCGGGGCTCTCGCCCGCGCTGCACGTCGGCGTCGCGGCGGCCAAGGCGTACGCGGCGGCGCTGGAGGTGCCGCTCTACGGGGTGCACCACCTGGCCGGGCACGCCGCCGTCGACGTCCTGGAGCACGGCCCGCTGCCCGACCGCTGCGTCTGCCTGATCGTCTCCGGCGGGCACACCTCGCTGCTGGCGCTGGGCGACCTGGCCCGCGACCCCGTCGAGCACCTCGGCGACACCGTCGACGACGCGGCGGGGGAGGCCTTCGACAAGGTCGCCCGGCTGCTGGGCCTGCCCTACCCGGGCGGCCCGTCGGTCTCGAGGGCCGCACTCGACGGCGACCCGGCCGCGATCGCGTTCCCGCGCCCGATGACCGGTCCGCGCGACGCCGCGTTCGGCTTCTCCTTCTCCGGGCTCAAGACCGCCGTGGCCCGGCACGTCGAGGCCGCCCAGGACGCGGGCCGCGCCGTCCCGGTCCCGGACGTCGCCGCGTCGTTCCAGATGGCCGTCGTCGACGTGCTGGTCCGCAAGGCCCTGCGGGCGTGTGCCGAGCGCGGCGCGGACACCCTGCTCATGGTCGGCGGGGTCGCGGCGAACCGGGTGCTGCGCACCGAGATGGAGCGCGCCTGCGCGGGCGCCGGGATCACCCTGCGGGTGCCCGTGCCCCGGCTGTGCACCGACAACGGCGCGATGATCGCGGCCCTGGGCGACCTGCTGGTCCGCGACGGCGTCGAACCCGCGGGGCTGGCCGGGACCGCGGTCCCGACCGTCCCGCTGACCGGCGCGACGATCACGTTCCCCCCGGCGACGGGGGAGGCGGCGGAGTTCCCGCTGCCCGTCGTCCCCCACGCCGCGGCGGGGTCGATCATCGCCCCGTAGGCTCCCGGCGTGCCTGCTCGTCGCCTCCTGCTCGTCCACGCCCACCCGGACGACGAGACCCTGACCACCGGCGGGACCATCGCCCGCTACACCGCCGACCCCGACTGCGAGGTCACCGTGGTGACCTGCACCCTCGGTGAGGAGGGCGAGGTGATCGGTCCGGAGCTGGCCGAGCTCGCCCCGGACCGCGGTGACCAGCTCGGCGGCTACCGCATCCGCGAGCTCGACGCCGCGCTGACCGCCCTCGGCGGGCCCCGGCACCGCTGGCTCGGCGGCCCCGGGCGCTGGCGCGACTCCGGCATGGTGCTGGCCGGGCACGGCACCCGCGCCGCGCTCCCGCCGGAGCTGCACCCGCGGGCGTTCGCCGCCCCGGAGCCGTTCGGCACCCAGCTCGCCCAGCTGCTGGAGATCATCGACGAGGTCCGCCCGCAGGTGCTGGTCTCCTACGCCTCCGACGGCAGCTACGGCCATCCCGACCACGTCCGGGCGCACGAGCTGGTCGTCGCCGCGGCGGGGGCGCGCCCGGACGTCGTCGCCAAGCTGTACTTCGCGGTGCGGTCGAGCGCGCTGCTCGACGACGGGCTCACCGAGCTGCTCTCCGCGCTCGGCGGGGACCCGGACCGCACCGGGCTGCGCTGGCCGGAGCCCGACGAGCACCCCGGCCACGACGCCGCCGCCGTCACCACCCGGGTCGACGTCGACGCCCACGACGACGAGCGGGTCGCGGCGATGCGGGCGCACGCCACCCAGATCGACGTCCGCGGCGGCGACGGCTGGGTCGCGTTCGCGATGAGCAACGGGATCGTCCAGCCGCTGCTGGGGGTCGAGGAGTACGTACTCGCCGGCGCGCCGCCCGGCACGACGGAGACGGATCTGTTCGAGGGGGTCGACGGGTGAGCGACGTGACGAGGCTCCCGCTCACGCTGGTGCTGCTGGTGATCTCGCTGCTGCTGGTGGCCTTCGAGCTGATGTTCCAGATGCTCTACATCGGGCCGGTCCCGGTGCCGCTGGGCACGGTGATCGTGGTCGTCTCGCTGCCGTGGCTGATCCACACCACGGCCACCGAGATCCTCCCGACCCCGGCGGGCGCGGCCGCCCCGCTGGTCGTGTGGTTCGCGGCGGTGCTCGTGCTCGGCTTCTTCGGCCCGGGCGGGGACCTCCTGCTCCCGGTGAACTGGGAGTCGCTGCTGCTGCTCGTCGCCGGCGCCGTGACCGGCGTCGTGTCGTTCCGCAGGGCGCTCGACCGGCTGGCGGCCGGCCGCAACGACCGGAGGGTGACCCGATGACGATCTCCGACGACGACCTGGTGCGGGTCCTGCGCCCGTTCGTGCGGGCCACCCGGCCGGTGCTCGAGGGGCTGCGCGAGTCCGACCCGTTCGGCCTGCGGGCCCGGGTGACGCCCGGCTCGGACCGTCCGGAGGACGCGACCGACGAGGAACGCTCGCTCGCCGACAAGATCCTCGACGCGCTGGCGTCGGTGAAGGTCCCCGGCACCTCGGCCTGGGCGGCGATGGACGTCCCCGCCCGCACCGACTGGTGGGTCTACCGGGTCGGCCGGTTCACCACGCTGATCGCCGCGATCCCGGGTCTGGGCGGGGCACTGGCCCGCACCCTGCCGGTGTCCGACGCCGTCGGCGCGGCGGGCGAGGGACTGCTGCTCGTCGCGATCGCGGGCGAGCACGGCGTCCGCTCGGAGGACCGGCTCGTCGAGCTGCTGGCGTCGGTGCTGTTCCAGCGCGAGCTCGACCTCGCCGCCCGGGAGCTCACCGCGGCCGAGGACGCCGATGCCGACGCCCGCGCCGAGGAGCTCACCGGTGATCTCGCCGGCGACGGCAAGCGGGCCACGCTCAAGCGCGTCGGCAGCGCCGTGTGGCGTCTCGGGCGGGCCCTGTGGGGCGTCGAGGACGAGCTCGGCAAGCGTCCGCACGGCCGCTTCTACCACCAGTGGCTCGGGCTGCTGCCGGTCGTCGGCGTCGTCGGGAAATACCTGGGGGAGTGGTCGGGGCTCAAGCGCGCCGCCAAGCAGGCCCGCGCCTGGCTGCTCCGCCGCGGGTTCGCCTGAGCCCCTGACCCTCCGGTCAGGCCGGATCCGGGGGGACCAGGTAGTGGTAGCGGTGGTGGTCGGTCCAGCCGGTGGCGCGGTAGAGGGCGAGCGCGGCGGTGTTGTCGTCGGCGACGTCGAGCATCCCGTGCCGCGCCCCGTGCGCCGCGCCCCAGGACAGCGCCTGCCCGGTGAGCCGGGCCGCGAGACCGCCGCGCCGCGCGGCCGGGACGACCCACAGCCGCGACACGTAGACGTGGGAGTCGACGACGGCGGCGCGCACCGACGCGACCGGCGTCCCGCCGGCGTCGGCGAGCGTGCCGAACCCGACCTCGACGCGGTCCGTGCCCGTCCCTCCGCTCTGCTCACCGGGACGCAGCGCCCCGGTCAGCACCGCCCACGCGGGCGCGCCGGGCCCGGGCTCCGGCTCGCCCTGCGCGGCCCACCAGTCCGGTCCGGGCGTCGCGGGCCACTGCGGCGCCGGGCCGTCGGACGCGGCGCGGGTGACGAGCACGGTGCAGGTCCCGGGGTCCTCGGCCCGCACCCAGCCCGCCTCGGCCACCCGGTTCGACCAGGGCGCGTCCACCGGGGCCTGCACCGTCGGGGCGATGTCGTGCCGCCCGGCGAACTCCCGCACGCGTTCCAGGGCTCGTTCGACCGGCATCCCCGGGTCGCCGAGCGCGAGCGCGGAGTTCGCCCGCCGCGTCCAGCCGCCGGCCGCGCGCAGCAGCCAGCCGCCCAGCTCTTCGGCGACCGGCGCCGGCCAGGCCGCCGCCCGTACGCGTTCCAGCCGGTCCACCGCCGCCCGGGACGCCCGCCGGGCCGGGGCGGGCGGCACCTCGCGGACGGCGACGACGGCGTCGCGCCGCACCCGGACCGGGCCCGACCGGGTGTGTACGACGACGGCGTCGGGCCCGTCGGGCTCCAGCTCACCGACCGCGTCGGTCAGTCCGGGGCCCGGTGCGCCCTCCGGCGCGATGCGGTGGCGCAGGGCCACCCGCCGTCCTGCCAGCTCGTCGAGCATGAAGCCGACCACCTCACTCCTGCCCCGCCGGGGGGCGCGGGTTAACCTGCGGGCGTCCCAGTTTGACCGGGCACCCCGCCACCACATGATCTCCGGGTGCCCGCTGCTCCGAGTGGAGGACCACCGAAGTGACCTACGTGATCGCCGAACCCTGCGTCGACCTGCTCGACAAGGCGTGTATCGAGGAATGCCCGGTGGACTGCATCTACGAGGGTGGACGGATGCTCTACATCCACCCCGACGAGTGCGTCGACTGCGGGGCCTGCGAGCCGGTCTGCCCCGTCGAGGCCATCTACTACGAGGACGACGTCCCCGACCAGTGGGCCGCCTACACCAAGGCCAATGTGGACTTCTTCGACGAGCTGGGCTCGCCCGGCGGCGCCTCGAAGCTCGGCAAGGTCGACCGTGACGTGGAGCCGGCGAAGAGCCTGCCCCCGCAGGAACACGACGAGTGAGCAGGCTCGACCTCCCCGACTTTCCCTGGGACTCGCTGACCGGTGCGCGTGAGCGCGCGGCGGCGCACCCGGACGGCATCGTCGACCTGTCGGTCGGCACCCCGGTGGACCCGGTCCCCGGGGTGCTGCGCGACGCGGTGGCCGGGCCGGCCGCCGCCGAGCCCGGCTACCCGACGACCCACGGCCCGGCGTCGCTGCGCGAGGCGGTCGTCGCCTCGCTGCAGCGGCGCTTCGGCGTGTCCGGGGTCGACCCGGCCGCGGTGGTGCCCACGATCGGCTCCAAGGAGCTGGTCGCGTGGCTGCCGACGCTGCTGGGCCTCGGCGCGGGCGACACCGTCGTCATCCCGGAGCTCGCGTACCCGACCTACGAGGTCGGGGCGCGGCTGGCGGGGGCCGGGCACGTCCGTTCCGACGGCCTCACCGCCGCGGGTCCGGCCCGGGTCCGGCTGGTGTGGCTGAACTCGCCGTCGAACCCCACCGGCCGGGTCCTGCCGGTCGAGCACCTGCGCAAGGTCGTGACCTGGGCACGGGAGCGGGGCGCGGTCGTCGCCTCCGACGAGTGCTACCTCGGACTGCCCGGCGACGCCGACCCGGCCCCGCGGTCGGTGCTGCACCCCGACGTCTGCGACGGCGACACCACCGGGCTGCTGGCCGTCCACTCGCTGTCGAAGGTGTCGAACCTCGCCGGGTACCGCGCCGGGTTCGTCGCGGGGGACCCGGCGCTGGTGTCGGGGCTGCTCGAGGTGCGCAAGCACGCGGGCATGATCGTGCCGCGTCCGGTGCAGGCCGCGCTGGAGGCGGCCGTCTCCGACGACGCGCACGTCGCCGAGCAGGCCGCCCGCTACGACGCCCGTCGCACCCGCCTGCGGGCCGGGCTGGAGAAGGCCGGGCTGACGGTCGAGCACTCGCAGGCCGGGCTCTACCTGTGGGCGAGCGCGGACGAGCCGTGCCGCGAGACCGTGGACCGGCTCGCCGGCCTGGGGATCCTCGTCGCACCCGGTGAGTTCTACGGACCCGCCGGTGCCCAGCACGTCCGGGTCGGGCTGACCGCGCCGGACGAGCGGATCGACGCCGCGGTCGAGCGGCTCGGCGCGGCCTGACCGTCGCCGTCGTTGCGATAGGCAAGGATCCCGGGAGAGGATCGCCCCGGTAGCGACGAGGCCGGTGCAGCGAGCCGGCAGGCGAAGGAGCCGTCGAATGCAGGCACCGCGTCCCGGTGGTCGGAACCTACCCGGAGGCGCCGGGCCTGGCGCCCCCGTGGCCCGGTCCCGGCCGGTCGTCCGGCCCGCCCTGGTCCTGCTCGGGGTGCTGGCGCTCGCGGTCAACCTGCGGGCCGGGCTCGCCGGGTACCCGCCGCTGCTGGAGACCGCGCGGGCCGACCTCGGGATCGGGGCGGGCGCGGCCGGTCTGGTGCAGGCCGGCGCGGTGTTGATGATGTCGGTGGGCTCGTTCGGCGCCGCCGCCGTCGCCGTCCGGGTCGGCCGTGAGCGGCTGCTCGGCGTCGCCGTGGCGACGATCGCGGTGGGCAGTCTGCTGCGGTCGGTGATGGCGCTGCCCGCGCTGGTCGGTGGCTCGGTGCTGGTCGGGCTCGGCATCGGGGTGTCCGGGGTGCTGCTCACCGGGGTCGTCAAGGAGCATCTGGCCGAGCGTGCGGGTGCGGTGACCGGTGCCTATGTCGTCTCGATGATGATCGGTGCGACGGTCGCGTCCGCGGTCGCCGTGCCGCTGGCCGTCGCGCTCGGCGGCTGGTCGTGGTCGCTCGCGGTGTGGGCGGTGCCCGCGGTGCTCGCCGTCGCGGTGTGGATCCCGGTCGCGAGCCGGATCGGTCTCGCCCGGCGGGAGCCCGTGGGCGCCCCGGAGGCGACCGGCGACGGCCCCTCGCTCGCCGAGGAGGTCCGGGTCCGGCACGACCCGTTCGCCCGCCGTGTCGCCTGCTACCTGGCCGGGACGTCGACGATCTTCTACGGCTGGCTGACCTGGCTGTCGCCGTTCTACGAGTCGCAGGGCTGGTCGCCCCAGGGGGCCGGGCTCCTCCTCGCCGTGTGGAGCATTGCTCAGATCCCGTCGGCGCTGCTGTTCCCGGCCGCGGCCGAGCGACGACGCCGGTGGCGGTTCTGGGCGGCGCTGTCCGTACTCAGCTCGGCCGCCGGGACGCTGGGGGTGCTGCTCGCCCCCGCGCAAGGGACGCCACTGCCGTGGCTGTGGGCGATCCTGATCGGGATCGGGGTCGGCGCCGGGTTCCCGCTGGGACTGACCGTGATCGCCTGGCGGACGCCGACCCCTGCCCGCAGCGCCGCCGTCAGCGGCTTCGGCCTCGGTATCGGCTACCTCTCCGCCGGGGTGGGACCGCTGGTGATGGGCCTGGTCATCGACTCCGCCGGGTTCCCGGCCGCGATCGCGTTGCTTCTGATCGGCGCCGCGCTGCAGGGCGGCGCGGTGGTCAGGATCGGGGACCGTCCGCGCTGAGCGGGCGCCGTCTCAGAGCGCCTCGGCCTGCTCGGCCAGACGTTCCCACGCGGCCCACCACTGCTCGCGCAGCGCCTCGGCACGGGCCCGCTCCCGCTCGACCAACCGGCCGCCGACGAAGACCTCGTGGGCGTCGGGGCCGGGGCCCAGCTCGTCGAGCAGGGCGCGGATGCGGTGCTCGGCGACGCAGGCGTCCTGGTGGTCCCCCAGGACCTCCTGCAGTCCGGCGGCGGCCTTCAACATCCGGCGGACCTGACGGGCGTCGTCGGTGCGGGACCCGTCCGCGTCGCGCATCGCCGGTGCGACGAGCTCACCGGTGTAGCGCAGCCGCTTGGTGCGGATCCGCAGGTCGTGCAGGGTCATGTCCGGCGGGTTCGGCCCGGCCCGGCGCACCGCCTTGACGAGCTTGCGGGTCTCCGCCCGGACCAGCTCGATCAGCTCGGGGCGCGCGACCTCCTCCGGCGGCTCCGGCAGCGGAGCGGAGACGGCCTCGACCAGCGAGCGACGCAGTGCCGCGTGCCGGTCGGAGTCGAGCTCGTCGAGCATCTCGGCCCGCGCACCGACCCGCTCGGCCTCCAGCACCGCGATCAGTCGCTCACCGGCGGCCAGTTCGGCCGACGGCAGCGTGGCCACCTCACCGCGGAGGCGGGCGATCATCACGTCGAGGTCGCGCACCGGGCCGAGCGCCCGGCCGAGCCGGCCGAGCTCGGCGCGCAGCAGGTCCGCCCAGGTGTGCTCGAGCAGGGGGCGGGCAGCCTTGAGCGCCGCCCGCATCCGCCGCACGGAGACCCGCATCTGGTGCAGGTCCTCGATCTCGGATCCGTCGCGCACACCGGGCTCGTGCCGCAGCATCGCGCGCAGCCGCTTGTCCAGCAGCGCGCGGACGTGCGCCACCGGCGGGTCCTGCGGTCCCGCGGTCAGCGGCTCACCGAGGTCCGCGGCGCCGTAGAGGTTCCCCGGAGGCTGTGCAGCCCCGTCCATACCCACCATGTCCCTGCCGTCCTGCTTCTGTGGGTCGTTCCGCCGCGAACCGCTGCCGGGCCGTCAGTTGGCGTGCAGCGCTGCGTTGAGGGCGATGCCGTCGCCGGTACGGGCCAGCGCCTCGACCGCGCCGGACACCGAGTTGCGGCGCAGCAGCAGCCCGTTCTGACCGGACAGCTCGCGCGCCGCGGTGGTGCTGCCGTCGGGCAGCGTGACCTTGGTGCCCGCCGTGAGGTAGAGACCGGCCTCGACCACGCAGTCGTCGCCGAGGGAGATGCCCAGGCCCGCGTTCGCGCCGAGCAGACAGCGGCGGCCGATCGAGATGACCTCCTTGCCGCCACCGGACAGCGTCCCCATGATCGAGGCACCGCCGCCGACGTCCGAGCCGTCCCCGACGACGACACCGGCGGAGATCCGGCCCTCGACCATCGACGCGCCGAGAGTGCCGGCGTTGAAGTTGACGAAGCCCTCGTGCATGACGGTCGTGCCCTCGGCGAGGTGTGCGCCGAGCCGGACGCGGTCGGCGTCACCGATGCGGACGCCGGCGGGGATCACGTAGTCGACCATCCGCGGGAACTTGTCGACATGGGTGACGATCACCGGGCCGCGGCCGCGCAGCGTCGCCCGGGTGAGCTCGAACCCGGGCACCGGGCACGGGCCGTGGTTGGTCCAGACGACGTTGGTGAGCAGCCCGAACTGGCCCTCGAGGTTCACCTGGTGTGGCTGGACGAGGCGGTGGCTGAGCAGGTGCAGCCGCAGGTAGACGTCGGCGGCATCGGCGGGCGCGTCGGCCAGCGAGGCGATCTCGGTGCGCACGATCTCGGTGCGGACTCCACGCAGCTCGTCGGTCCCGACGAGGTGCGCCAGGTCGACGGCGTCGTCGGACGAGCCCCCGGCCAGCACCGGCGCCGGGTACCAGACGTCGAGGACGGTGCCGTCGGTCGTGACCGTGGCCAGGCCGGTTCCGGAAGCGCCTTCGCGGCGGTACTCGGTGCTCACGGGCCCCGAACCTACCGGCCCGCCGTCGCCCACGGCACGCCGCGGTGGGTGCGCCGGGACACGTCCTCATGATCGGCTGCCCGTGCCGAGAGCAGGAGGGCCGCGGCCTGCAGGTAGCGGAGCACCGCGGTCGGCGCGAACGGCGGCGGTGGCGGGTCGGGCAGCCGCCCGCACGCCCGGCACCGGGCCTGCATCATCATCCAGTGCTCGATGGTCGGCGGTGGCGGCACGGTGCGGAACTGCGCGACCCGCACCTCCCACACGCTGCGCCGCCGCATCGCGTCGCGCAGCGGCCGATCCCGGTGGAACGTCTCCGGCGGTCGTGCGCAGCCGTACCGGTCGCCCCACCACTCGCCGGGCAGCGGGTCGAGGATCACGTCCAGATGTGACGGGAACCTGCGCCCCGCCCCGTCCCGCAGGTCACCCGGCGGGTCCTCCATCGGTGGCACCCGCCGGTTCTCCGCGTCGACGACGACCAGCCGCAGCCCCGCGACCGACAGGATCGCGGCCAGCGTGTCCAGCGCCGGCGCGAGCGACCGGCTCTCGATCCGGGCGATCGTCGACGGCGCCAGCCCCGTCCGCTCCGCGAGCTCCCGCTGCGACAGGTCCGCGCTCCGCCGCACCCGCCGGACCAGGCCGGACAGATCCGGGACGACGACGTCGACCGGTGCCGGCGGCGGCTCCGCGGGCAACCGGTCGCCCTCGATGATGTCCATGCACCGAGCCTGCGTCCGCGAGCCCGGAACGCACCGGTGACCTGCGAACCTGTGGACAACTCGCGCACTTGTGGACAACCCGGCCGTCGCCGGTGCCGGCGATGATCGACACGGCGGGCCCGCGGCCGGATCGGTCGCCCGGAGGTGGCCGTCCGTGCGTCGCTTTGCTCTGCTCACCGATACGCAGCGGGCAGGTCCGGGGGCGCCCCCAGAAGGCGAACGGAGACCGTTCACGCCCCGACCCTGCCCCGATCCGGGGGCGACGGGAGGGGCGCGAGAGGCGCCCGTGGGCCCGTGCTGCGTATTGGTGAGCAGAGCAAAGCCACGACCAGGGAGCCCCCCCCGGCGACGCGGCACGGGCCGGGGGCGTCGATCCGGCGCCGCGGCGGTCGGTCCGGAGTGCCCGCGCGGCCGGGTCGCGGAGGAGGGGCGCCCGGGCGGGTCGGTAGCGTCGGGCCGGTGACGACGACGCTGCCCGCGCTGGACCTCACGTCCGACCCGGTGACCCTGACCGCCGCGATGGTCGACATCGCCAGTGTGTCCGGGGACGAGCGGCGCCTCGCCGACGCGCTCGAGGCCGCACTGCGGACCCAGGCACCGCACCTGGAGGTGCTGCGGTCCGGTGACGCGGTGCTCGCGCGCACCGATCTGGGGCGTCCGCACCGCGTGCTGCTGGCCGGGCACATCGACACCGTGCCGATCGCGGACAACGTGCCGTCGCGCCGCGACGACGGGATCGTGCACGGCTGCGGCACCTCGGACATGAAGTCCGGCGATGCCGTCTTCGCGCATCTCGCGGCCACGCTGGCCGAGCCGAGGCACGACCTCACCCTGGTGTTCTACGACTGCGAGGAGATCGAGGCGGAGCGCAACGGGCTCGGCCGCATCGAGCGCGAGCACCGGGACTGGCTCGACGCCGACCTCGCGATCCTCGGCGAGCCCACCGACGGCACCCTCGAGGCCGGCTGCCAGGGCACCCTCCGCGTCGAGCTGCGGACCGCGGGACGACGCTCGCACTCGGCGCGGTCGTGGCTGGGGGACAACGCGATCCACCGGGCCGGGGAGATCCTCTCGCGGCTGGCGGCGTACCGGCCGCGGTGGGTGGACATCGACGGCTGCGAGTACCGCGAGGGTCTGCAGGCCGTGCGGATCGGCGGCGGGGTCGCGGGCAACGTCGTCCCGGACGAGTGCGTCGTCACCGTGAACTTCCGGTTCGCCCCGGACCGGTCCGCCGAGCAGGCCGTCGAGCACGTCCGAGAGGTGTTCGACGGGTTCCCGCTCGTCGTCACCGACCTCTCGCCGGGTGCGCTGCCGGGCCTGTCCGCGCCGACGGCCGCGGAGTTCGTCGCCGCGACCGGGGCCGTGCCGCGGGCGAAGTACGGCTGGACCGACGTCTCCCGCTTCGCCGCGCTGGGCATCCCGGCGGTCAACTACGGGCCCGGCGACCCGAACCTCGCCCACACCCGCGAGGAGCACGTCGCCGAGGACGCGATCACCGCCTGCACCGAGGTGCTGCGCCGCTACCTCGCGGGCCACCCCGCCTGACCGGAGCCGGCCGGCCGGGCCCGCGCCGACGACAGCGCCGACGACCCCACCGGCGGGGGCGGGGCGTCGCCGCCCGAATACCGTGATCGCCATGGCCGACGAGAACGCCGATCCCCGGACGCTGCACGAGAAGCAGCCCGAGAAGCAGCGTGGCCCGGTGGTGCTGCGCGGCGAACGCAGCATCGAGCCGACCACCACCGACCAGCGGCTGCTCGACTCCCGGGGCCCGGCCGACTGGGTGCACACCGACCCGTGGCGGGTGCTCCGGATCCAGGCCGAGTTCGTCGAGGGGTTCGGGATGCTCGCCGAACTCCCGCGCGCGGCGACCGTGTTCGGCTCGGCCCGCACGCAGGCCGGCTCCCCGGAGTACGAGCTGGGCCGCGAGCTCGGGGCGCGGCTCGCCGGAGCCGGGTTCGCCGTCATCACCGGGGGCGGCCCGGGCGCGATGGAGGCCGCGAACCGCGGTGCCTCCGAGGCGGGCGGGCTCTCGGTCGGGCTCGGCATCGAGCTGCCGTTCGAGCAGGGCCTGAACCCGTGGGTCGACCTCGGGATCAACTTCCGCTACTTCTTCGCCCGCAAGACGATGTTCGTGAAGTACTCGCAGGCGTTCGTCTGCCTGCCCGGCGGGTTCGGCACGCTCGACGAGCTGTTCGAGGCGCTCGTCCTCGTGCAGACCAAGAAGGTCACGAAGTTCCCGGTCGTCCTGCTCGGCAGCGACTACTGGGGCGGCCTCTACGACTGGATCGCCAAGACCGTCCTCGCCGACGGCAAGATCAGCGAGAAGGACCTCGACCTGCTGCACGTCACCGACGACATCGACGACGCCGTCGACGTGGTCAACGAGGCCTACCACGCCTGGGAGGAGACGCACTGATGGCCGGTCCGGAGCCCGGGTTCGCCGTCTGCGTCTACTGCGCCAGCTCCGACGGCGTCGCCCCGCACTACCTCGACCTCGCCCGGGAGGTCGGCCGGGCCGTCGCCGCCCGCGGCTGGACGCTCGTGTCCGGCGGGGGCCGCAAGTCGATGATGGGTGCGGTCGCGGCCGGCGCCCGGGAGGCGGGCGGCCGCACCGTCGGGGTCATCCCGCGGTCCATGGTCGAGCGCGAGTGGGCCGACCACGACAGCGACGAGCTGCTCGTCGTCGAGAGCATGCGCGAGCGCAAGCAGCAGATGGAGGATCGTGCCGACGCGTTCCTCGCGCTGCCCGGCGGCATCGGGACCTGTGAGGAGCTCTTCGAGGTCTGGACGGCCGGGTCGCTCGGCCTCCACGGCAAGCCGGTCGTGCTGCTCGACCCCGACGGCCACTGGGACGGCCTCGTCGACTGGGTCGCCGGCCTCGCCGACCGCGGGTTCGCCTCACGGGCCCCGATCGAGCGGCTGCGGCAGGTCCGCGGCGGCGACTCCGCTCCGGCCGACCCCGCCGGGCTGGCCGGCGCGGCGCTCGACGAGTGCGCCCGTCCGCTCACCTGAGCCCGTGACCCTCTCCGCCCGGCTCGCCGCCCGCAAGGACGGCCGTCGCATCGCCGTCGTCCTGCCCGCCCTGGACGAGGAGGCGACGGTCGGTGCGCTCGTCGCCGGGCTGACCCGGCTGTGCGAGGGCCCGTCCCCGCTGGTCGACGACCTCGTCGTCCTCGACTCCGGGAGCAGCGACCGCACCGCGGAGTGCGCTGCGGCGGCCGGGGCACGGGTGCTCGGCCGCGAGCGTGCGGTGCCCGGCGTCCGGGTGCTGCCGGGCAAGGGCGAGGCGATGTGGCGCGCCGTCGTCGCCCTGGGGAACGGGCCGCGCCCGGCCGACCTGGTCTGCTTCGTCGACGCCGACCTCGTCGACCCGCACCCCGAGCTCGTCGAACGGCTCCTCGCGCCGCTGCTCACCCGGCCCGGGACCGCGCTGGTCAAGGGCTACCACCGGCGCCCGCTCACCGGCCCCGGCGGTGCCTGCGGCCCCGACGAGGCGAGCGGGCACGAGGGCGGCCGTGTCACCGAGCTGCTCGCCCGCCCCCTGCTCGCCGCGCTCCGCCCCGGGCTGCGGCACGTCCGCCAGCCCATCGGGGGCGAGTACGCCGCCACCCGCGAGCTGCTCGACCGGCTCCCGTTCGCGACCGGCTACGGCGTCGACATCGGCCTGCTGCTCGACACCGACGCCGACACCGTCGTCGGCGGGACCGCGGCCATCGCGCAGGCCGACCTCGGCGTGCGCCGGCACCGCAACCGCCCGCTGCACGAGCTCGGCCGCACCTCCCGCGAGGTCCTCGCCACGGCCCTGGCCCGCTGCGGGGTCGAGGACTCCGGCGCGGGACTCACCGCGTTCCTCCCCGACGACGCCCTCCCCGGCCACGTGCGCACCGGCCACGGTACGGAGACGGGATGGCGCACCGAGACCCGTCCGTTGCGCCAGGTGGACCGGCCCCCACCAGGCCGGGTGCGCGACGGGGGGTCCGCCGAGCCGGTGGTCGCACCCGCCGCCCGCGTGGGGTGAGACCCGTCGTCGGACCGGCGTGATGAGATGGCGGCATGGGGACCGCCCTCGCGTACGTGATCGTCCTGGCCGGCGTCGCCGCGCTGGTGTTCGTGTTGGCGGCCGCGGTCTTCGGCCGCGGGGAGGAGCTCGCCCCGCTCGCCCCGGACGCGACACCCACCCGGCTGCCCGCCCGCGAGGTCTCCGGAACCGACGTCCGTGACCTGCGTTTCCAGCAGGTGCTGCGCGGATACCGGATGGCTGAGGTGGACTGGGCACTCGACCGGCTGGCCGGCGAGCTGGACCGGGTCCGGACCGACCGGCACGAGCTGGCCGACCGGGTGGCCCGGTTGGAGGCGACGATCGCGCGGATGCGCGCCGAGGAGGACCCGGGTGACGAGCAACGACGGCAGTGGTGATGGCGGTACCGCAGGCAGGAGCGGGGACGGCCGCGACGGCGGGGTCGGCGACCGCACCCCGGGCGTGCGGCCGGCCGGTGGCGGCCGGGTGGAGCTGACGGTCCCGGTCGACGTCAACGTGCCCGCCGACGTCCTGTGGGAGGTCGTCTCCGACCTCGAGGGCCAGTCGGACTGGATGCTCGGCACGACCGTCGAGATCACCGCGGGCGACGGCCGCTCGGTCGGCACCGAGCTGCGCGCGGTCACCGGGGTCGGGCCGCTCGGCGTCGCCGACACGATGCGGGTCACCGAGTGGACCGAACCACCCGCCGGTGCGCCGGGGGAGCGGCGGATCGTCGTCACCCACACCGGCACCGTGATCCGCGGCGACGGCGTGTTCGTCGTCGTGGAGCTGGGCCCGGCGCGGTCGCGGTTCCTGTGGACCGAGCTGCTCGACCTGCCGCTCGGCGCGCTCGGCCGGTTCGGCTGGCCGCTGGTGCGCCCCGCGTTCCGGGCCGGGGTCGCGCACTCGCTGCGCGGGATGGCCGAGCGGACCGAGGACCGCTACCGGGCCGGCCGGTGACATCGCCCGGCCCCTCGGCCCACGACGACCGCCCCCGCTGCGACTGGGCGCTCTCAGCACCGGACTACGTCGCCTACCACGACGACGAGTGGGGCCGCCCCGTCCACGGCACCGCGGCCTGGTTCGAGCGCATGAGCCTGGAAGCGTTCCAGTCCGGGCTGTCCTGGATCGTCGTACTGCGCAAGCGCCCGGCGTTCCGCGAGGTCTTCGCCGGCTTCGACCCGGACACGGTCGCCCGCTTCGGCGACGACGACGTGGCCCGCCTCCTCGGCGACGCCCGGATCGTCCGCAACCGGATGAAGATCGAGGCCACGATCTCCAACGCCCGCGCCGTGCTCGACCTCCTCGACGCCGGCGACGACCTCGGCGCGTTCCTCGCCTCCTACGCACCCGACCCGGCCGACCACCCGCGCCCGGCACGGCTGTCCGACGTCCCCGGCTCCACACCCGCGTCGACGGCGCTGTCGAAGGCGCTCAAGAAGCGCGGCTTCCGGTTCGTCGGTCCCACCACCTGCTACGCACTCATGCAGGCGACCGGTCTGGTCGACGACCACGTCGCGTACTGCTGGCGTGCCGGGGCCGCCCCGAAGGGCCCGCGGGGGACCGGACCGGGGTCGCCGTAGCGTCGCCGGGCCGTTGCGCTGCGTGAACGCCGCGGGTATCGCTGCCGAGCCGTGATCGCCTCGGTTGCACCTCGGCGCCGGTGATGGGGGACAATGTGGTCCCACGGTCGGCGCGTGCCCCGAGCGCGCACCGGGGAACGACAGTTGTGGATGTTGACGGAGGACGGACGAATGGCCGCGATGAAGCCCCGCACCGGCGACGGGCCCATGGAAGTCACCAAGGAGGGCCGGGGCATCGTGATGCGCGTCCCGCTCGAGGGTGGCGGGCGTCTCGTCGTCGAGATGACCCCGGACGAGGCCACCGACCTCAGTGAGGCGCTGAAGTCGACCGTCGGCTGACGGCCGACGGAACGGACACGACGCGGCGGGACCGGGGAACCGGTCCCGCCGTCGTCGTACCCGGGGCCCGGTGACGGGCCTCAGGCCACCGACTCGTAGACCTCCAGCGTCCGCCGGGCCATCTCGGCCCAGGCGAACTCGGCGACCGCACGCTCCCGGCCCCGCTCACCCATCGTCGCGGCCCGTCGCGGGTCCGCGACCAGCGCGTTGACCGCCTCGGCCAGTGCCGCCTCGAACGCGGCGGTGTCGGCCGGGTCGTAGTGCGCGAGGAGGCCGGTCACGCCGTCGTCGACGACCTCCGGGATCCCGCCGACGTCGGAGGCGACCACGGCCGTACCGCAGGCCATCGCCTCCAGGTTCACGATGCCCAGCGGCTCGTAGACCGAGGGGCACACGAACACCGTCGCCGCCGACAGCAGCTGGCGGACCTCGCCGGTGGCGAGCATCCGCTGGATCCACACGACGCCGTCGCGCGAGGCGGACAGCTCCGCCACCGCCCGCTCGGTCTCGGCCGCGATCTCCTTCGTGTCCGGGGCGCCCGCGCACAGCACGACCTGCGCCGACGGGTCGAACCGGTGCGCCGCCGCGACCAGGTGCCCGAGGCCCTTCTGCCGGGTGATCCGGCCGACGAACACCACGAGCGGCCGGTCCGGGTCGACGCCATGCGCCAGCAGCGCGTCGCGGGCCGGGTCGGGCGCGTAGAACTGCGTGTCGATGCCGTTGTGCACCACGTGCACCAGGTCCGGGTCGATCGCGGGGTAGGCGTTCAGCACGTCGCGGCGCATGCCGTGGGAGACCGCGATGACGGCGTCCGCCGCCTCGTAGGCGGTCCGCTCCACCCACGACGACAGCCGGTACCCGCCGCCGAGCTGCTCGGCCTTCCATGGCCGCAGCGGCTCCAGCGAGTGGGCCGTGACCACGTGCGGGCGCCCGTGCAGCAGGCCGCCGATGTGGCCCGCCATGTTGGCGTACCAGGTGTGGGAGTGCAGCACGTCGCAGCGCTCCAGCTCGGCGGCCATCGACAGGTCCACCCCGAGCGTGGTCAGCGCCGCGTTCGCCCCGTCCGGCAGCGGCGGCGCGGAGTGCGCGCGCGCGTCGGCCGGGGCGTCGCTGCCCGGTTCGGCGAAGCAGTGCACGTCGACGTCGACGAGCTCCCGCAGGGCGGGGACGAGATGTCCCACGTGGACTCCGGCGCCGCCGTAGACGGCGGGCGGGTATTCACGGGTGAGAAGGCCGACGCGCACGGGCCGGGACGCTACCGGGGCGGGCGGACGCGGCGCGAGGAGTCCGCCGGGCGATCGCTGCGTCCGATCCGGTCCGACCCTGCCCGGCGGGCCCGGACGTATGGCCCCGCCACCGGGCGCCCACTAGTGTTCACGCCATGCGACCGACCGCGTCCGGACGTCTTCCCGGAAGGGTTCTCGGCATCGTGCTGGCCGGTGGCGAGGGGAAGCGGCTCTGGCCGCTCACCGCGGACCGTGCCAAGCCCGCCGTCCCGTTCGGTGGCAACTACCGGCTCATCGACTTCGTGCTGTCCAACCTCGTGAACTGCGGGATGGACCGGCTGTGCGTGCTGACCCAGTACAAGTCGCACTCGCTGGACCGGCACATCTCGACGACGTGGCGGCTGTCGTCGGTGCTCGACCAGTACATCACCACCGTCCCGGCCCAGCAGCGTCTCGGCAGGCGCTGGTACACCGGCTCGGCGGACGCGATCTTCCAGAGCCTCAACCTGGTCTACGACGACCAGCCCGAGTACATCGCCGTGTTCGGCGCCGACCACGTCTACCGGATGGACCCGGCGCAGATGATCGCCCAGCACGCCGAGTCCGGCGCGGGCGTCACCGTCGCGGGGATCCGGGTGCCGCGGGCCGAGGCCAAGGCGTTCGGCTGCATCGCCTCCGACGAGACCGGCCGCATCACCGAGTTCCTCGAGAAGCCGTCCGACCCGCCGCATGTGCCGGACGACCCCGAGGTGACCTTCGCCTCGATGGGCAACTACGTGTTCACCACCGAGGCGCTGCTCGACGCGCTGAAGGCCGACGCGGCGAACGCCGACTCCGACCACGACATGGGCGGGGACATCATCCCGGCGCTCGTCGCCAAGGGTGACGCGCACGTCTACGACTTCGCCGACAACGTCGTCCCCGGCGCCACCGAGCGCGACGCCGGCTACTGGCGCGACGTCGGGACCATCGACGCCTACTACGACGCGCACACCGACCTCGTCTCGGTGCACCCGATCTTCAACCTCTACAACCAACGCTGGCCCATCCGCACCGCGGTGCCCGCGCTGCCGCCGGCGAAGTTCGTCGAGGGCGGCATCGCGCAGGACTCGATCGTCGGCGCGGGCACGATCATCTCCGGGGCGATCGTGCGCCGGTCGGTCATCAGCCCGAACGTGTCGGTGTCGGGCGGTGCGGAGGTCTCGGACTCGGTCGTGCTGCCGGGCGCCCGGATCGGCCGGGGCGCGGTCGTGCGCCGGGCGATCCTCGACAAGAACGTCGTCGTCCCCGACGGCGCGCTGATCGGCGTCGACCTGAACCTCGACCGCAGTCGCTACACCGTCTCCAACGGCGGCGTCGTCGTCCTGGGCAAGGGCGTCACGGCACAGTAGCGCTCACCTGCCGGTGCCGGTGCCGCGTTCGCTCCGCTCACCTGCGGACGGCGCAGAGCATCCCGTCCGCGACCGGCAGCAGCGCCGACAGCAGGCGCTCGTCGTCGCGGACCAGCGCGGCGGTCTCGCGCAGTGCGGCCGTACCCGGACCGTGCGCGGCACCCGGCTCGGCGACCCGGCCGCCGTCGAGCACACCCTCCAGCACCAGCACCCCGCCCGGCCGCAGCAGCCGGATCGCCTCGGCCAGGTAGCCGGGGTACTCGGCGGGGACGGCGTCGGCGACGACGAGGTCGTAGCCGCCGTCGGTCAGCCGCGGCAGCACCTCCAGCGCCATCCCGTTGATCAGCCGTGCGCGCCCTGGCCCGTACCCGGCGGCGAGGAAGGTGCGCCGGGCCGAGCGCTGCAGCTCCGGGTCGACGTCGATGGTGGTCAGCGTCCCGTCCCCGGCCATGCCGCGCAGCAGGTACAGCCCGCTCACCCCGGCTCCGGTCCCGATCTCGACGACGGCCCGCGCGGAGACCGTCGCGGCCAGCACCGACAGCGCCGCCCCGCCCGCCGCGGAGATGGGGTGCGCGCCCGCCGCCGTGCCCAGTGCGCGGGCCTCGCCGCACGCGTCGTCCTCGGCGAGGTAGCCCTCGGCGTACGCGGCCGCCCCCGCGGGTGTGCTCATGGCGCAAGATTATCGCCGCATGATCCGTCGTCGGTTTCACAGACTTCTCTCAGACGGGTTTCACATCCTCCTCATGGGTGGCGGGCAGTCTGTGGTGCAACGAACGAAGCCTCGCGGCCGATCGACACCACGACACGGTCGCGACTCCACGGAGGTGCCCCGCCCCGATGTCCGCCCCTCGCGCAACCGACGACGCCCCGTTCCGGGACGCCGCCGCCGGTACCCGCCCCGGTGAGGGTGCCGACTGGACCCCGCCCACCTGGGACGAGGTCGTCCGGGAGCACGCCGACCGCGTCTACCGACTCGCCTACCGCCTGTCCGGCAACCAGCACGACGCCGAGGATCTCACCCAGGAGACCTTCATCCGGGTGTTCCGGTCCCTGGCGTCCTACAAGCCGGGCACCTTCGAGGGCTGGTTGCACCGCATCACCACGAACCTGTTCCTCGACATGGTCCGCCGCCGCGCCCGGCTGCGGATGGAGGGCCTGCCCGAGGACACCGACCGGCTCCCGGGCGGCGGCCCCGAGCCCGAGACCGTGTTCGCGATCAACCACCTCGACCCGCACCTGCAGGCCGCGCTGGACGAGCTGCCCCCGGACTTCCGCGTCGCCGTCGTCCTGTGCGACGTCGAGGGCCTGTCCTACGAGGAGATCGGCGCCACCCTCGGGGTGAAGCTCGGCACCGTCCGCAGCCGCATCCACCGGGGGCGGACCGCGCTGCGGGCGTCGCTGGAGCGGCACCGCGCGGCCGCGGCGGAGGAGCAGGCGGTGGCATCCGACCGCGGTCCGGTGGCAGAGTTGGTCCCGTGACCGAGCGACGGCGTTTCCAGGTCGTCCCCCCGGACTGGGGGACGACCCACCTGACGCTCGAGGCGGTCGTCGCCTTCGTGGACGACGAGCTGGCCGCCGGTCCGCACGACCGCGCCACCCGTCACCTCGAGCGCTGCGCCGACTGCGCGGTGGAGGTCGCCGAGCAGCGGCGGGCCCGCACCGCGCTGCGCGGTGCCGACGCCCCCACGCTGCCGCCGTCGCTGATGTCGACGCTGCGCGCGATCCCGCAGGACACCGAGCTGCCCCCGCCGCCGGCGGGCCTGTCGCTCACCCCGGACGGCCAGCTCGTGTCGGTGCTGCGCCCGGCGCCGGTCGAGGGCGACCACGGCCGTCGCGCCAGCCGGTCGCGACGGGTGCGTCTGGGCACCGGTGCCGCCGTGTCCGGGCTGGCGCTCGGCGCGCTCGCGTTCGGTCTGCCCGCCGCCACTACCGCCACCCCGGCCGGGCCGGTCGTCCCCGGCCCGGGTGCCGCGGCCGTCGCCCGGTTCGCGGCCACCCCGGTGCCCGCCTCGTCGCGGCGGACGGCCGTCCCGGCCGCCACCACGGTGGGCTCGACCGGTGCGCCGCTGTCGCCGACGACCTCGGCCACGCCGACCGGTGACGCCGACATCTCCCCGACGCCCTGACGCGTCACCGATACACCGACTTCACCGCCCGCCGGGCAGGCTGTGCGGGTGTACTGGGTGGACGCCGTGCCGGCTGATCGATCGTCGGGAGCAGTCTCCCCGGGCTCCGGGGTGACCCGGTGAGCGACGACCGCGGCATCCGCCCGGACGGCGCAGCCGACCCGGAGGCCCACGGCTCCGCCCCGCCGCGGCTGCGACCCCGCCCGCTGGACCGTCCCGCGACCGACCCCGGCGAGCAGGCCGCCTTCGGCCGCCCGGACGGTGTCGGCAGCTCGTTCGCGCCGCCGTCGTCGCACCTCGGGTCGAACGGGTCGCTGCCGACGGTGCCCCCACCGACCGCCGCGGTCGCCCGCGCGTTCGGCCGCCCGGACCGCACACCCGGCGGCGACCCCGCCGGTGGTCTGCAGCGTCCGCCCGGTGCGTCGGGCGACGCGCTGCGCGGGGGTGAGCAGAGCGCCGAGCAGGACCCGTTCTGGCCCGGCGGCTCGACCGGCGACCCGTGGCGCGACCCGGGCACGCCGGTCGTCGCCGCCCCTCCGCCCGGCGACGGCGACGGCCCCGGTGGGGGTCCCCGGCCCGACGGCCCCCGGCTGAGCGTCCGCGAGGTCCTGTTCGGCAGGCGGGTTCAGCCGCGCGCGCTGGCGCTGCTCGGCGTGCTCGCCCTCGTCGTCGGTGCGGCGGGCGGCCTGATCGGGCACTGGACGGCCACCGCGGCGAGCGCACTGACCAGCCCCGGAGCCGTGCTGAGCGCGACCGAGCCCGCCCGGGAACGGCCGCCCGGCTCGGTGTCGGAGGTCGCCTCGCGGGTGCTGCCCGCGGTCGTCTCGCTGGAGGTGACCGTCGGCAACCAGGCGGGCAACGGCTCCGGCGTCGTGATCGACCCCGCGGGCTACGTGCTCACCAACGACCACGTCGTCGCGCCGGCGACCGGACCGGGCCAGGGCACCATCGAGGCCCTGTTCTCCGACGGCTCCCGCGTCCCGGCCACCGTGGTCGGCGCGGACCCGATGACCGACCTCGCGGTGGTCAAGGTGCCCGTCGCGAACCCGACGGTCGCCGCGATCGGCCGCTCCGGCGAGCTCGCCGTCGGCGACGCGGTGATCGCGATCGGGTCGCCGTTCGGCCTGGCGGGCACGGTGACGACGGGGATCGTGTCGGCCGTCGACCGCCCGGTGCGGCTCGACCCCGAGGGCAGTGCGGGCGACGCGGTGATCGACGCCGTGCAGACCGACGCCGCGATCAACCCCGGCAACTCCGGCGGCCCGCTGGTGGACGCGACCGGCGCCGTCGTCGGCATCAACACCGCGATCCGTAGCGCGGGCGGCGCCGAGTCCGGGGCGCAGGGCGGCTCGATCGGCCTGGGCTTCGCCATCCCGATCGACGACGCCCGCGCCATCGCCGAGGAGCTCATCCGCACCGGCCGCGTGGCGCACGCCGACCTCGGTGTCAACGCCCGCTCGGTCACCGACGGCGCCACGGACGGCGCCCAGGTGCAGAACGTCGTCGCCGGGGGACCGGCGGCCGCGGCCGGGATCGCCGACGGCGACGTCGTCGTCGACGTCGCCGGGCGCCCCATCGCCAGTGCCGACGAGCTCGTCGTCGCCGTCCGCGAACACGCCCCCGGCGAGCAGGTCCCGGTCGGTCTCGTCCGCCAGGGACGACCGCTCACCGTGACCGTCACGCTCGGGCAGCGCTAGTACCCGTACGCTGGCGCTGTGTTCGAGAACATCGGCATGCCGGAGATCCTCGTCCTGGTCGTGGCGGGGCTCTTCATCCTGGGCCCGGAACGGCTGCCCGAGGCCGCGGCCTGGGTCGGTCGCGCGGTCCGCCAGGTCAAGGAGTTCGCGAGCGGCGCCCAGAACCACCTGAAGAAGGAGCTGGGCCCGGAGTTCGACCAGATCCAGCAGCCGCTCAACGACCTGCGCAGCCTGCGCTCGCTCAACCCGCGCACCGCGATCACCCGCAGCCTGTTCTCCGACGACGGGTTCGCCGGCCCGGTCAAGCCGAACGGCTTCGCCCCCGGCGCCGGGACCGCCGCGGCGGCCGGTGGCGCGGCGGCGGCCGGGGGCGCGGCCGCGGCGAGCACCCCGCCGCCCGTCCGGGAGCCGCAGCCCCCGCTCGCCTCGGGCGAGAAGCCCCCGGTCGACTGGGACGCCACCTGAGCCCACCCGCTCCGACGGCCCCCGGCGCCGCACCCGATCCCGGGGTGCGGCGCCGGCGTCGTACGGGACGGGGTCAGCCCAGCAGCGGGGGCCTGCGCAGGTGGTGCGTCGTCGCCTGCTGATAGGCGTGCGCGGCGGCAAGCACCGTGGCGTCGGCGTGCCGCGGCCCGACGACCTGCAGCCCCACCGGCAGCCCGGCGGAGGTGAAGCCGCACGGCACCGACGTCGCGGGCTGCTGGGTCATGTTGAACGGGTAGGTGAACGGTGTCCACGACGTCCAGCGTGGGTCGTGCCAGCCCTCGGGGACCTCCCGGCCGCCCTCGAACGCGGTGATCGGCAGCGTCGGGGTGAGCAGCAGGTCGTACTCGGAGTGGAAGGCGCCCATCAGCGTCCCCAGCTCGTTGCGCACGGCCATCGCGCCCAGGTAGTCCAGCGCCGAGACCCCGGCGCCCTGCTCGGCGATCTCCACCAGCGCCGGGTCCATGGCCTTCCTGGCCTCGGCGCCGATCGGCTCCAGGGACTTCGCGGCCGCGGCGAACCAGAGCGTGTGGAACGGCTCGATCGGGTCGGCGAAACCGGGGTCGGCGTTCTCGACGGTCGCGCCGAGCTCACGGGCGAACACCGCGACCGCCTTGGCGACCAGCGCCGCCACCTCCGGGTCGACGTCGACGAACCCGAGGGTGGGGGAGAACGCGATCCGCAGGCCCTGCGCGCCCCCGGCGAGCCGCTCGACGGCGGACTCGCGGGGCACGTCGAACACCCACGGGTCGCGGGTGTCGGGCTGGGCGACGACGTCGTGCAGCAGCGCGGCGTCGTCGACGGTGCGGGTCATCGGGCCGACGTGGGCGAGCGTCCCGAACGCCGAACCGGGGTAGTGGGCGATCCGGCCGTAGGTCGGCTTGTGCGCGACGGTGCCGGTGAACGCGGCCGGGATGCGGACCGAGCCGCCGGCGTCGGTGCCCAGCGACAGCGGGCCCATCCCCAGCCCGACGGCCGACGCCGAGCCCCCGGACGAGCCGCCGGCCGTCCTCGTCGGGTCCCACGGGTTGGTGGTGACGCCGGTCAGCGGTGAGTCGGTCACGCCCTTCCACGCCAGCTCGGGCGTGGTGTTCTTCCCGATCAGCACCGCACCCGCGGCGCGGACCCTGGCCACCGGCGGGCCGTCGACCTCGAACGGCCCGTCCGGCGACGTCGTCGTCGAGCCGCGGCGGGTGGGCCAGCCGATGGTCAGGAGCATGTCCTTGATCGAGGTGGGGACGCCGTCGAGCGGCCCGACCGGCTCCCCGGCCTGCCAGCGCGCCTCGGAGTCCTTCGCCTGCGACAGCGCCGAGTCCGCGTCGACCAGGCAGAACGCGTTCACCGCGCCGTCGTGGGCCTCGATCCGGTCCAGCGCGTCGCGGGTGGCCTGCACCGGCGAGATCTCGCCGCTGCGGTAGCCCGCCAGCAGCTCGGTGGCGCTGAGGTCTGCGGTCGTCACGGCAGTCACACCTTTCCTGCGGATGAGCTCACGTACCCACGTTCGGGGTCCACCACGTTGCGCAGCTCCCGGCCGTCCCGGAAGCGCGCGAGGTTGTCGGCGAACAGCTCGACGAGCATGTCCTTCCAGCCGACGACGTCACCGGACATGTGCGGGGAGAGGAGCACGTGCTCCATCGTCCACAGGGGCGAGGTCGCGGGCAGCGGCTCGACCTCGAACACGTCCAGGGCGGCGCCGGCGAGCCGCCCGGTCGCGAGCGCGTCGGTCAGGTCGTCCTGCACGACGAGCGCGCCCCGGCCGACGTTGACGACCCGCGCCCGCTCGGGCAGCAGGGCGATCGTCCCGGCGTGCAGCATCCCGCGGGTGGCATCGGTCAGCGGGGCGGCGAGCACCAGGTGGTCGGTGTCGGGCAGCAGGCCGGGCAGCTCGTCGAAGGCGTGTACGCCGTCCGCGGCGCGCCGGCCGACCAGTCGCACCCGCATCCCGACCGCGCCCAGCAGGTCGGCGACGGCGCGTCCGATCGGCCCGCTCCCGACGACCGTCGCGACCTTCCCGGCGACGGTCTCGGTCTCGCGGTGGCGCCAGGTCCGCTCCCGCTGCAGCGCGAGCGAGCGGGCGGTGTCCTTGGCGAACGCGATCACCGCGCCGAGCACGAACTCGGCGATCGGGCGGTCGAAGACCCCGCGCGAGTTGGTGAGCGTCGCGCCCGAGGCGAGCAGCGCGGGGAAGGCGACCCGGTCGACGCCGGCGCTGGCGGTGTGCACCCAGCGCAGCGCGGAGGTGTCGGTGGCCTCCCAGACGTCCTTGACGGCGTCGGAGGTGAAGTCCCAGGTGAGCAGGACGTCACTGCCCGGCAGTGCGTCGGCGAGCTCGCGTGCGTCGGCGGCGAAGCGGAGACGTGCGTCACCGGCGTGTCGCTCGAGGCCGGGCGGGGTCTCCCCGCCGTGCAGCACGGCGACGGTGATGGGGTCCTGACCAGCGGAAACCGGCAACGGGAGATCCTGTCGGTAGGGAGGTCGGGCGGCGTTGACACGCTAGGAAGCGCACCTACGATTGTCAACAATCCGCGTATCGGACAGGGGGATCGGATGACGAAGCTGATCAGGATCGAGCTCGCGAAGATTGGCGTCACGTGCACCGCGAGGCTGCTGGAGGCCGAGGCGCCGCGCACCGCCGCGGCGGTCTGGGAGGCGCTGGCCGACGGCCCGCGGGGCGGCGACGCGCAGCACGCCAAGTACGCCCGCAACGAGGTCTACACGATCGTCCCGCGGTTCGGTCCGCGGATCGGGCAGGAGAACCCGACGGTCACGCCCATCCCGGGCGACGTCTGCTACTTCGACTTCCACGGCGGGATGCTCGACAGCGCGTTCAAGGACGACCAGGGCATCGACGCCGCCGAGGGCGGGATCGACCTCGCGATCTTCTACGGGCGCAACAACCTGCTGCTCAACGGCGATGTCGGCTGGGTGCCGGGCAACGTGTTCGCCACCATCGTCGACGGGCTCGAGGAGATGGCGACCGCCTGTCACGACGTGTGGCGCGCGGGCAGCGTGGGGGAGCGGCTCGTCTACTCGCGGGCGTCGTGACCCTTGCGGTGAGGCGGTCTCTGTAGGATTGTCGACAACATGAGCACGGTCGGATTCCTCTACCCGGGCTTCTCCGCCGAGGACGACTACCCGCGCGCCGAGAAGCTGCTGACCGACGGCAGCCGGCTCGCCCTCGTCCACACCGCGATGCCCGAGGACGCCCACCGCGAGGACGCGCTGCTGACCATCGGCGGCGACGAGGTCCTCGCCGACGGCGCGCGCCGGGTCGCCGCGGAGGCGGGCCCGCTGGACGCGGTCGTCTGGGCCTGCACCTCGGGGTCGTTCATCTTCGGCCCCGAGGGTGCCGCCCGGCAGGTCGCGGCGCTGGAACGGGTGTCGGGGGTGCCGACGTCGAGCACGTCGTTCGCCTTCGTCGACGCCTGCCGGCGGCTCGGGATCCGTTCGGTGGCGGTCGGGGCGACCTATCCGCCGGACGTCGCCGGTGCCTTCGTGCACTTCCTGACCCACCACGACATCTCCGTGCACACGCTGTCCGCCCGCGACATCATCACCGCCGCCGAGGTCGGGACGTTGCCGCCCGAGACCGTGCTGGAGTTCGCCGCCGCGGTGGCCTCGGACGCGCCCGGCGCCGACGCGGTGCTGCTGCCCGACACCGCGCTGCACACCGTGGACGTGCTCGACGCGCTGGACGCACGCGTGGGCAGGCCGGTGCTGACCGCGAACCAGGTGAGCATCTGGCAGGGACTGCGTCTCGCCGGGGCCGACGTCGACCGTCCCGGCCTGGGGACACTGTTCCGGAGAGGGTGAGTCGTGGGGCTGGACGTCTCGGAGCTCGAGCCGGTGAGCCGGCGCTCCACCGCGGAGATCGTCGCCGACCGGATCCGTGCGGCGATCATGCGCGGCACGTTCGCGCCGGGCACCCAGCTCGGCGAGGTGGATCTCGCGAACCGGCTGGGGGTGAGCCGCGGCCCGCTGCGCGAGGCGATGCAGCGCCTCGTCGCCGAGGGTCTGCTGCGCAGCGAACGCCACCGCGGCCTGTTCGTGCGCGAGCTCGGTCCCGACGACGTCCGTGACGTCTACCTGGCCCGCACTGCCGTCGAGCGGGCCGCGGCGCTCAAGGTGTTGGAGGGTGACCTGGCGGCGGCCGTCGTCGCGCTGGAGATCCCGCTCGGCGTGATGGCCGCCGCGGCCGAGGCGGGCGACGCCGTGGCCCTCGCCGACGCCGACCACGACTTCCACGCCGCGCTCGTCGCCGCGTCGGGGAGCCCGCGGCTGCGCCGGATGACCGAGGGCCTGCTCGTCGAGACCCGGATGTGCCTCGCCGCGTTCCAGCAGACGGCCCCGCCCGCCCGGGCGCTGCTCGCCGAGCACGAACGGCTGCGCGACGCCCTGCGCGACGGCCGCACCGAGCTGCTGCTCGACCGGTTGGCCGCCCACATGGACGACGCCGTCACCCGCATCCTCGCCGCGATGCCCGGAGCGGCCTGAGCGCCTGTGAGCCGAACCGCCGGACACCGCGGGGACTAGTTCGCATACGTAACATGTCGGCACGTGGTGGGTGTCCTCGAAGGTTTCCTGGTCATCGGCGTCGTCGTGGTCGTCGGGTACGTCCTCGGCCGCGGAGGCCTGCTCGGTGACCAGGGTTCGAAGGTCCTCGCCCGCACCGCCTTCTTCGTCGCGACGCCCGCGCTGCTGTTCACCACGCTCAGCCGTTCGGACGTCGGCGCCGTCTTGTCCTCGGGGCTGGTCGTCACCGCGCTCACCAGCACCCTGGCCTGCCTGCTGTTCGTGCCGGTCGCGCTGCTGCGCCGCCGCCCGGCAGGCGAGGTCGTCGTCGGGTCGATGGCGTCCGGCTACGTCAACGCGGGCAACCTCGGCATCCCGATCGCGGCCTACGTGCTCGGCGACTCCGCCGCCGTCGCCCCGGTGCTGCTGTTCCAGCTCGCGATCCTGACCCCGCTGTTCACCACCCTGATGGACGTCCTGCCCGGCGACGGCCGCGGCGAACGCCCCGGGTGGGTCCGGATCGCCCTCGCCCCGCTGCGCAACCCGATCGCGATCGCCACCGCCGCCGGGCTGACCGTCTCCGCGACGGGCGTCGTGCTGCCCGAGCCGGTGATCGCCCCGGTCGAGTTGCTCGCCGACCTCGCGGTGCCCGCCATGCTGCTCGCGTTCGGGATCTCCCTGCACGGCGCCCGCCGCCCCGGTACGGGGGAGACCGCGGGCTCGGTGTGGACCGCCGTCCTGATCAAGAACGTGCTGCACCCGCTGATCGCGTGGGCCTTCGCCGCGGGTGTGCTCGGCCTGACGGGCCCGGCGCTGCTCGCCGCGGTGGTGCTGGCCGCCCTGCCCACCGCGCAGAACGTGTTCGGCTACGCCGTGCGCTACGACCGCGCCGTCCCGCTGGCCCGCGACGTGGCGCTGGCCTCGACCGTCGTCGCCGTCCCGGTACTGCTGGTGATCGCCGCACTACTGGCCTGACTAGGGCTTCCTCGTCGCCACGTCCGGGACGTGGGGGTCCTTCGCCCGTCCCTTTGCTCTGCTCACCGATACGCAGCACCGGCCACGCGCCGGCGCCGGGCGGCCGCACGACGGGCCGGCCACCCGGGTCGAGCGTGCGCCGAGATGCATCCCAGCGGGCCGTGGAGATCGACAACTCCCGTTGAGCTGCATCTCGACGCCGCCGAGGGCTGTCCGCCCGGCAGCGCGGGCCCGCCCGGGGTCGCAGCGCCGGGGCGTTCCGGGTGCGTGCTGCGTATCGGTGAGCAGAGCAAAGGCGGGCCCGACCGACCCTTGCCCGGACCCACCCGCCCGTGTTTCCCTAGGATTGTCGACAACTCGACAACCTGAGACGCACCACCCTCGACGCATCAGGAGCTGCGAACCCATGGCACAGCTGTCCCCGCTGCTCAAGCAGGCCACCCCGGTCCAGGCCGCCCGCGGTGAGGGCGTCTACCTGTACGACACCGATGGGCGCCGCCACCTCGACTTCACCGCCGGCATCGGCGTCACCTCCACCGGGCACTGCCACCCGTCGGTCGTCGCGGCCGCCCAGGAGCAGGTGGCCACGCTGATCCACGGCCAGTACACGACCGTGATGCACCAGCCGCTGCTGACGCTGGTCGAGCGGATGGGCGACGTGCTGCCCGAGGGCATCGACTCGGTGTTCTTCACCAACTCCGGCTCCGAGGCCGTCGAGGCGTCGGTGCGGCTGGCCCGCCAGGCCACCGGCCGGCAGCTGATCGTCGCGTTCGACGGCGGCTTCCACGGGCGCACCATGGGTGCCGCGGCGCTCACCACCTCCGGGGCGAAGATCCGGGCCGGGATCGCCCCGATGATGGGCGGGGTCGCGTTCGCGCCCTTCCCCTACGCCTACCGCTACGGCTGGTCCGAGGAGCAGGCCGTCGCGTTCGCCCTGTCCGAGCTCGACCGGCAGCTGGCGAGCACCGCGCCGGCGTCCGACGTCGCCGCGTTCATCGTCGAGCCGGTGCTCGGCGAGGGCGGCTACGTCCCGACCCCGCCCGCGTTCCTGCACGGGCTGCGCGAGCGCGCCGACCGGCACGGCATCCTGCTGATCGCCGACGAGGTCCAGACCGGCTACGGCCGCACCGGGAAGTTCTGGGGCCACCAGCACGCCGAGGGCCTCACCCCGGACATCATCGTCACCGCCAAGGGGCTCGCGTCCGGCTTCCCGCTCTCGGCCATCGCCGCGCCGAAGGCCCTCATGGAGAAGGCGTGGCCCGGCTCGCAGGGCGGTACCTACGGCGGCAACGCCGTCGCCTGTGCCGCCGCGCTCGCCACGCTCGAGGTCGTGCAGGGCGAGGGCCTGGTCGAGAACGCCCGCGTGCAGGGCGAGAAGCTCCTCGCCGGCGTCCGGGACGCCGCGCAGGGCATCGCCGCCATCGGCGACGTCCGCGGCCGGGGCCTGATGGTCGGCATCGAGTTCGTCGACGCCGACGGCAAGCCCGACGGCGCGACCGCGGCGAAGGTGCACGCCGCGGCCGCCGCGCAGGGCCTGCTCCTGCTGACCTGCGGTGTGTACGGCAACGTCGTCCGGATGATCCCGGCGCTCGTCGTGACCGCCGAGCAGGTCGACGAGGCCCTGGCGCTCTGGACCAAGGCACTGAACGACGCGCTGTCCTGAGATCCGCCCCCGGGGGAACGGACGAGGCCCCGCACACCTGCCGGTGTGCGGGGCCTCGTCGTCGGAGGTGCGGGTCAGCGCCCGACGGGGGAGATGTTCAGGCTCATCCCGGCCAGACCGCGGGCCTTCACGGTCAGCTTCTCCGCGATGGCGTCGAGGGCCTGCGCCGCGGCCGACTCCGGCTTGCCGAGCACGATCGGGGTCCCGGCGTCGCCGCCCTCGCGCAGCGCGACGTCGAGCGGGATCTGGCCCAGCAGCGGCACCGTGGTGCCGACCGTGCGGCTCAGCGAGTCCGCGACGATCTGCCCGCCACCGGAGCCGAAGATCTCGTTGCGCGAGCCGTCGGGCATCTCCATCCAGGACATGTTCTCCACGACCCCGGCCAGGCGCTGGCGGGTCTGGGTGGAGATCGACCCGGCCCGCTCGGCGACCTCGGCGGCGGCCTGCTGCGGAGTGGTCACGACCAGCAGCTCGGCGTTCGGCACGAGCTGGGCGGTGGAGATGGCGACGTCGCCGGTACCCGGGGGCAGGTCGAGCAGCAGCACGTCCAGGTCGCCCCAGAACACGTCGGCGAGGAACTGCTGCAGCGCGCGGTGCAGCATCGGGCCACGCCAGACGACCGGGGTGTTGCCGTCGGTGAACATGCCGATCGAGATGACCTTCACGCCGTGCGACTGCGGCGGCATGATCATGTTCTCGATCTTGGTGGGCCGGTCCGCGGCACCGATCATGCGCGGGACCGAGTGGCCGTAGATGTCGGCGTCGACCACGCCGACCTTCATCCCGCGCCGGGCCATGGCCGCGGCCAGGTTGACGGTGACCGAGGACTTGCCGACGCCGCCCTTGCCGGACGCCACGCAGAACACGCGGGTCAGCGAGCCGGGCTGGGCGAAGGGGATGACGGGCTCGTCGGCGTCGCCGCGCAGCGAACGGCGCAGCTCGGTGCGCTGCTCGTCGCTCATCACGTCGAGCTCGACCTCGACCCGCTCGACGCCGGGGACCTTCGAGACCGCCTCGGTGACGCGGGAGGTGATCGTCTCGCGCATCGGGCAGCCCGCGACGGTCAGGTAGACCCCGACGTGGGCGAGGCCGTCGGCGGAGACGTCGACGCTCTTGACCATCCCCAGCTCGGTGATCGGCTTGTGGATCTCCGGGTCCTCGACGGTGCCGAGGGCTGCGCGCACGGCCTCGACGACGGTGCTGGTGCTGCCGGTGACGGACATGGGCTCCTAGGACCTCTTTCCTCTCGCGTCACCCCATGCTACGTGGGTGCTTCCGCGGTCTCCGGGTCACCGGTGGTGTCGCCCGGCACGTCCGCGCTGACGAGGTGGTGCGGGTGTCTCTAGCATTCCTGCGATGGACGACACGAGTGGCACCCCGACGCGCGAGCACCCGGCGCGCCGCCGCGTGGTCCCGACCCCGGCCGAGCTCGCGTCGTGGCGCAGCTTCCTACGCGCGCACGCGGGCGTCACCAGACAGCTCGAGACCGAGCTGGAGGGCGAGCAGCAGCTGTCCCTGGCCGCCTACGACGTGCTGGTCCAGCTGTCCGAGGCGCCCGGCCACCGGCTGCGGATGACCGAGCTGGCCGACGCCGTGCTGCTCTCCCGCTCCGGGGTCACCCGGCTCGTCGACCGGCTGGAACGGGTCGGGCTCGTCGCCCGGGCCAAGGTCGCCGACGACGGCCGCGGGGTCACCGCCCGGCTCACCGACACCGGCTACGACCGCCTGCGCACCGCCGCGGTCACCCATCTGCGCGGGGTCCGCGCGCACTTCGTCGAGCGGCTCGACGCCGACGACCTCGCGGCGCTCGAGCGCATCATGGGCCGCCTGGTCCCCGAGCGCTCCTGAGCGCTCAGCGTTCCTTCTTGCGCATCTTCTTCCGGGCACCCGGCTCGACCGGGAGCTCCTCGCCGCGGCTGCGGGCCACGGCGTCGTCGAGCCGGTCGCCCAGTTTCTCCAGCTCGCCGCGCAGGTAGTCCCGGCTCGCGGTCTCCCCGACGGCCAGGCGCAGCGCCGCCAGCTCCCGGGCGAGGAACTCGGTGTCGGCCTTCGTCCGTTCGGCGCGCCGCCGGTCCTCGTCCAGCGCGATCCGGTCCCGGTCGTCCTGCCGGTTCTGGGCCAGCAGGATCAGCGGTGCGGCGTACGCGGCCTGGGTGGAGAACGCCAGGTTGAGCAGGATGAACGGGTAGGGGTCCCACTGGATCGACCAGGCGACCAGGTTCAGCGCGATCCACACGACGACGATCACCGTCTGGATCGCGAGGAAGCGGCCCGTCCCGAGGAACCGGGCGATCCGCTCGGAGAAGCGGGCGAAGCCGTCCGGGTCCACCTCGAACCGCCGACGCCCGACGCGCGGCTGGTCCAGCCGCCGTCCGATCCCGGGCTCAGGCACCGTGCACCTCCCCGTCGTACGTACGGTCGCCGGCGCCGTTCGCGGCCCGCGCCGCGCCGCCGTGCACCTCGCCCGGGGCGAGGTCGCGGTCGCGCCAGCCCTGCGGCAGCAGGTGGTCCAGCACGTCGTCGACGGTGACCGCGCCCAGCAGGTGGTCCTCGGCGTCGACGACCGGGCCCGCCACCAGGTTGTAGCTGGCGAAGTAGCGGGTCACCTCGCCGAGCCCGGCCTCGGGCCCCAGCTGCGGCAGGTCGGCGTCGACCATGCCCGCGACCAGCTCGAACGGCGCCGCCCGCAGCAGCTGCTGGGCGTGCACACAGCCCAGGTAGCGCCCGGTCGGGGTCGCGGTCGGCGGGCGGACGACGAACACCATCGACGCCAGCGCCGGGGGCACCTCCGGGTTGCGCACCCGGGCGAGCGCCTCGGCGACGGTCACGTCCGGCCCCAGCGTGATCGGCTCCGGGGTCATCAGGCCGCCCGCGGTGTCCCACTCGTAGCGCAGCAGGCGGCGCACGGGCTCGGACTCGTCGGGCTCCATGAGCTCCAGCAGCCGGCCCGCCTCGTCGTCGTCGAGCTCGCCGAGCAGGTCCGCCGCGTCGTCCGGGCTCATCGCCTCCAGGACGTCGGCGGCACGGTCGTCGTCGAGGTAGCCGAGCAGCTCGCGCTGGTCGGACTCGGACAGCTCCTCGAACACGTCGGCGAGCCGCTCGTCGTCCAGGGCGTCGACGACGTGGCGCTGCCGGTCGTCGGGCAGCCGCGACAGCGCCGCGGCGACGTCGGCCGGGCGCATCGAGTCGAACACCGCGAGCAGCCGGTCCGCGCCCTGCGCGGCGGCGACGTCGAGCCCGGACACGGCCTCCCAGCCGTACACCTCGACCCGCGGCCTGCGCGCCAGCCGGGTCCGCCGGAACCGCAGCGCCACCTTGGTGATCACCCAGTCCCGGGTCCGGCTCGGCTCGACCGCGACGTCGACGACCGAGCCCTCGATCCCGGCCTCGCGCACCGTCGCGGGGGAGTTCAGCAGCTGGCCGAGCACGAGGGTCTCGTTCGGGCGCTGGTCGAACGAGCGCAGGTTCACCGAGCCGCTGGCCAGCGTCACCGCGGTCGGCGCGATGTCGGCGACCCGCAGCATCGGCACGAAGATGCTGCGGCGCGCGGACAGGTCCACGACCAGGCCCAGCACCCGCGGTGGATGACTGTCCACGCGCAGCGACACCACGACGTCGCGGACCTTGCCGATCCGCTCACCGTCCGGGCCGTAGACGGCCAGGCCGGCCATCCGCGCGACGAACACCCGTACCGAGGCCATGGGGCCGAGACTAGAACCCCCGGCGGTACCGCGACCGCCCCGGCCGTGTGACTAGGCTCCCCCGCCGTGAACGAGCCGCAGCACGATCCCGGCCAGGGCCCCGAACCCCTCCGCTACGACATCGTCGACGTGTTCACCGACCGTCCGTACGCCGGTAACCCGCTGGCCGTCGTGCACGGCGCCGAGGCGCTGTCCACGGCCCGGATGCAGGCGATCGCGCGGGAGTTCAACCTGTCGGAGACGACGTTCCCGCTGGCTCCGACCGGCGACGGCGAGGGTGGCGCCGACTACCGGGTGCGGATCTTCACCCCGCTCGCCGAGCTGCCCTTCGCCGGGCACCCCAGCGTCGGCACCGCCTGGGTGCTGGCCCGCGACGGCGCCATCGGCGAGGGCGACCGCGTGCAGGAGTGCGGGGCCGGTCTGCTGCCCGTGCGGGTCGACGGCACCGGCGCCCGGGTGTGGGGCGGCGCGCCGTCGGTCGGCGCCGAGCTGAACGCCGTCCGCCTCGCCGCCGCGCTCGGCCTCGGCCCCGACGACGTCGACGGCGCCGCCGTGCCGGGTGTGGCCGGTGCCGGGACCGACTTCGCGATCCTGCTCGTCGTCGCCGGCGCGGTCGCCCGCGCGGTGCCCGACCCCGCGGCGCTGGCCGCCGCGGTCGCCGACAGCGGCGCGACCGGGCTGCTCGTCGCCGCCGTCGACGCCACCGCCGAGCGGGTCCACGCCCGCATGTTCGGCATCGGGATCGGGGTTCCCGAGGACCCGGCGACGGGCTCGGCCGCCGTCGCGCTCGGGATCTTCCTCGCCGACCGCGGTCTGGTCACCGACGACGGCGAGCACTCCTTCGTCGTGACCCAGGGGGTGGAGATGGGCCGTCCGTCCACGTTGTACGCCGGCGTCCGCACCGAGGGCGGCCGGGCCGTCGGCAGCTGGGTCGGCGGGACCGTCGTCGCGGTGGCCAGGGGTTCCCTGACCCCACCTCCCGAACAGGGGTGACCGACGGGTAACCCCGCCTGACCACCGGCGGGTGAGAAACCAATCACCTGGACGGGGCGCCGCGGCCGTCGTCGTGCCAGCATCAGTCCTCAGCCCGAGCGCCCGTGTCGTGACGACGTCGTCGCCGCGACGCGGGCGAGGACGATCTCGACGAGGAGCCCGCCTGTGAGCACCACCCTCCGCGCCCGCCGGTCCTGCCTGGCCGTGCCCGGATCGAGCCAGAAGTTCATCGACAAGGCTCGCACGCTGAACTCCGACCAGGTCTTCCTGGACCTGGAGGACGCCTGCGCCCCGCTGGCCAAGCCCGGTGCGCGGACGACGATCGTCGAGGCCCTCAACGAGGGCGGCTGGGGCGAGAAGATCCGCGTCGTCCGGGTCAACGACTGGACCACCGAGTGGACCTACCGCGACGTCGTCCAGGTCGTCGAGGGCGCCGGCGCCAACCTCGACGCGATCATGCTGCCGAAGGTGCAGACCCCCGAGCAGGTCGTCGCGCTCGACCTGCTGCTGACCCAGATCGAGAAGACCAACGGTCTCGAGGTCGGGAAGATCGGCATCGAGGCGCAGATCGAGAACGCGCTGGGCCTGACCAACGTCAACGCCATCGCCACCGCGTCGCCGCGGGTCGAGACGATCATCTTCGGCCCGGCCGACTTCATGGCCTCGATCAACATGAAGTCGCTGGTCGTCGGCGAGCAGCCCCCCGGCTACGACGTGGGCGACGCCTACCACCACATCCTCATGTCGATCCTGATGGCGGCCCGCGCGCACGACAAGCAGGCCATCGACGGCCCGTACCTGCAGATCAAGGACGTCGACGGGTTCCGCCGGGTCGCCGGCCGGTCCGCGGCACTGGGCTTCGACGGCAAGTGGGTGCTGCACCCCGGCCAGATCGACGCCGCCAACGAGACCTTCTCCCCGGCGCAGAGCGACTACGACCACGCCGAGAACATCCTCGACGCCTACGAGTACTTCACCTCCGAGGCCGGCGGCAAGCGCGGCGCGGCGATGATCGGCGACGAGATGATCGACGAGGCCAGCCGCAAGATGGCGCTGGTGATCTCGGGCAAGGGCCGCGCGGCGGGCATGACCCGCACCGACAAGTGGACCCCGCCGGAGGCCTGAGCCCCGACCGCCCGCCACCGACGACGCTCACCGAGGAGTAACCAGCATGGCCCGGCTCGCCCAGACCGCCGGTCTGACCGACATCCAGACCGAGATCCTGTCCACCGTCCGCTCGTTCGTGGACAAGGAGATCATCCCGCACGCGACGGCGCTGGAGCACGCGGACACCTACCCGCAGGACATCGTCGACGGGATGAAGGAGATGGGGCTGTTCGGCCTCATGATCCCGGAGGAGTACGGCGGCCTCGGCGAGTCGCTGCTCACCTACGCCCTGGTGGTCGAGGAGATCGCCCGCGGCTGGATGAGCGTCTCCGGCGTCATCAACACCCACTTCATCGTGGCGTACATGCTCCGCCAGCACGGCACGCAGGCGCAGAAGGAGAAGTACCTGCCGAGGATGGCCACGGGCGAGACCCGTGGCTCGTTCTCGATGTCCGAGCCCGACCTCGGCTCGGACGTCGCGGCGATCAAGACCCGCGCGAAGCAGGACGGCGACGACTACGTCATCGACGGCGCCAAGATGTGGCTGACCAACGGTGGCACGTCGAACCTGACCGCCGTGCTGGTGAAGACCGACGAGGGCGCCGAGCGTCCGCACCAGAACCTCACCACGTTCCTGGTGGAGAAGCCCACCGGCTACGGCGAGGTCGCCCCCGGCCTGATCGTCCCGGGCAAGATCGACAAGATGGGCTACAAGGGGGTCGACACCACCGAGCTGGTGTTCAAGGACCACCGGATCTCCGGCGAGCAGATCCTCGGCGGGGAGCGTGGCAAGGGCTTCGCGCACATGATGGACGGCGTCGAGGTCGGCCGCGTGAACGTCGCCGCCCGTGCCTGCGGCATCGCGATCCGGGCGTTCGAGCTGGGTGTCGAGTACGCCCAGCAGCGCTCGACCTTCGGCAAGCCGATCGTCCAGCACCAGGCGATCGCGTTCAAGATCGCCGAGATGGCGACCAAGGTCGAGGCCGCGCACCTGATGATGGTCAACGCCGCGCGCCTGAAGGACCGCGGCGAGCGCAACGACGTCGAGGCCGGCATGGCCAAGATGCTCGCCTCGGAGTACTGCAAGGAGGTCACCGAGGAGGCGTTCCGCATCCACGGCGGCTACGGCTACTCCAAGGAGTACGAGATCGAGCGCCTCATGCGCGAGGCGCCGTTCCTGCTCATCGGCGAGGGCACCTCGGAGATCCAGAAGACGATCATCTCCCGGGGTCTGCTGCGCGACTACAAGCTGCGCTGACCGCACCCGCGTCCACGGCCCCGTACCCCGTCCCGGGGTGCGGGGCCGTGTCGTCCGGTCGGTGGGGTGTGACCTGCGGCTCCGCGACTAGTGTTCGGGGCACGTCGCGGTCGGGTCGAACGTTGCACCGACGACGAGACAGGACATCTTCCACGAGGAGCACGCCATGACCAACCCCTTCGGCGGCCAGACTCGTCCGGCTCCGGGCCTGCCGCAGCTGCCCACTCCGCCGACCGGGTGGCCGGTGGGGTCCTACGCCACCTACGAGGAGGCGCAGCGGGCCGTCGACCACCTCGCCGACTCCGACTTCCCGGTCGCCGACGTGACGATCGTCGGCGTCGACCTGATGCTCGTCGAGCGGGTCATCGCCCGCCTGACCTGGGGTCGCGTGCTGGCCTCCGGCGCGGCGCAGGGCGCCTGGCTGGGTCTGTTCGTCGGTGTCCTGCTGTTCGTGTTCTCCCCGGACGGCAACTTCCTGCCCATCGTCGTCGGCCTGGTGTCCGGGGCGGTGTTCTTCATGGCCTTCGCCGCGGTCAGCTACAGCGCGAGCAAGGGCCGCCGGGACTTCCAGTCCGCCAGCCAGATGGTGGCGGGCCGCTACGACGTCCTGTGCGAGCCGCGCAACGCCGAGCGGGCCCGCGAGATGCTGGCCAAGCTGGCGATGGGCGGCCCCGGCGGAGGCTTCTGACCGGCTCCCGCCCCGCCCGCACGACCCCGCGGCCGTCGTCACCCGACCGGGTGGCGGCGGCCGTCGTGCGTCGGCAAGCGGACATCGGTTCCCACAGGGCACACCGCCTCCTATAGTTCGCGCGTCGGACATATCGGAGGGGCGCGATGACACAGGTGTCGGGCGGACCGGCGGGGCGTGAGCTCCCGCCGGCGGCGGTGGACGAGGAGGTGCTCCTCGCCGAACAGCGGGCGTGGACACCGTGGAAGATCGCGGTGTGGGCGGGGATCGCCCTGCTGGGCGGTCTGGCGTGGGTGATGCTCGCGCTGGTGCGCGGGGAGACGGTCAACGCGATCTGGTTCGTGTTCGCCGCGGTGAGCACCTACGCGATCGCGTACCGGTTCTACTCCCGCTACATCGAGAACAAGCTGCTGCGTCCGGACGACCGGCGCGCCACCCCGGCCGAGTACAAGGAGAACGGCCAGGACTTCCTGCCGACCGACCGGCGGGTCCTCTACGGCCACCACTTCGCCGCGATCGCCGGTGCCGGTCCGCTGGTCGGACCGGTCCTGGCCGCGCAGATGGGGTACCTGCCCGGCACGATCTGGATCATCGTCGGCGTCATCGTCGCCGGCGCGGTCCAGGACTACCTGGTGCTGTTCTTCTCGATGCGCCGCGGCGGGCGCTCGCTGGGCCAGATGGCCCGCGAGGAGCTCGGCCGGGTCGGCGGGATCGCGGCGATCATCGCGACCCTCGCCATCATGATCATCCTGATCGCGGTGCTCACGCTGGTCGTGGTGAACGCGCTCGGCGAGAGCCCGTGGGGCGTCTTCTCGGTGGCGCTGACCATCCCGATCGCCCTGTTCATGGGCGTCTACCTGCGGTACCTGCGGCCCGGGAAGGTCTCCGAGGTCTCCTGGATCGGCTTCGTGCTGCTGATCGGCGCGATCGTCGCCGGCGGCTGGGTCTCCGAGACCGGCTGGGGCCAGGCGCTGTTCACCCTGGACCGGACCACCATCGCCTGGGGCGTGATCGTCTACGGCTTCGTGGCCGCGGTGCTCCCGGTCTGGCTGCTGCTCGCCCCGCGCGACTACCTGTCGACGTTCATGAAGATCGGCACGATCGTGCTGCTCGCGGTGGCGATCATCGTCGTCCGCCCCGAGATCGCGGCACCCGCGTTCAGCGAGTTCGCCGGCCGCGACGACGGCCCCGTCGTCGCCGGGTCGCTGTTCCCGTTCCTGTTCGTGACGATCGCCTGCGGCGCGCTGTCCGGCTTCCACGCCCTGATCTCCTCGGGCACCACGCCCAAGCTGGTCGAGAAGGAGCGCCAGACCCGCTTCATCGGCTACGGCGGCATGCTCATGGAGTCCTTCGTGGCGATCATGGCGCTGGTCGCGGCGCTGTCGATCGACCGCGGGCTCTACTTCGCGATGAACGTGCCCGCGTCGCTGACCGAGGGCACCGTCGAGGGCGCGGCCGCGTTCGTGAACTCGCTCGGCCTGATGAACGTGAACGTCACCCCCGACCAGCTCGCGACGACCGCGGCACTGGTCGGCGAGGAGTCGATCGTCTCCCGCACCGGCGGTGCGCCGACGCTGGCGGTCGGCCTGGCGAACATCATGCAGCAGTTCATCGGCGGGCCCGGGATGATGAGCTTCTGGTACCACTTCGCGATCATGTTCGAGGCGCTGTTCATCCTCACCGCCGTCGACGCCGGCACCCGGGTGGCGCGCTTCATGCTGCAGGACGCGATCGGCACCGTGGCCCCGAGGTTCAAGGACACCTCGTGGCGGCCGGCCGCCTGGATCTGCACCGGGCTGATGGTCGGTGCCTGGGGCGCGATCCTGCTGATGGGCGTGACCGACCCGCTGGGCGGGATCAACACGCTCTTCCCGCTGTTCGGCATCGCGAACCAGCTGCTCGCGGCGATCGCGCTCGCGGTGTGCCTGGCGATCGCGGCCCGGCGCGGGCACGTGCGCTACCTGTGGATCATCGTCGTGCCGCTGGCGTTCGCCGCCGTCGTGACGGTCACGGCGTCGATGTACAAGATCTTCTCCTCGAACCCGAAGATCGGGTACTGGGCGCAGCACGTCGCCTTCCGCGAGGCCATCGCGTCCGGGGAGACGAGCTTCGGCACCGCGGGCACCCCGCAGGCGATGGCGGCCGTCGTCCGCAACACCTTCGTCCAGGGCACGCTGTCGATCCTGTTCGTGACGCTCGCGCTCGTCGTGATCGTCGCCGCGGTCCTGGCCGCCTGGACGTCGATCTCGACGGGCGGCCGCCCGGACCACGAGGAGGAGCCGGTTCCCTCGCGGCTCTACGCCCCGGCCGGCCTGATCGCGACCCCGGCGGAGAAGGAGCTGGAGAAGGAGTGGACCGAGACGGTCGGCACCCCGGCCCGGTCGGGGCACTGACCGTGGCGGGACCGACCGTGGCGACCGCGACGCTGGCCCGGCTGCGGGCGCTGCACGGCTGGTGGCGCGGGGTGATCGGGGCGGACCTGTACGACCGCTACCTCGACCACCACCGTCGCAGCGGGCACGACCACCCGCCGATGACCGAGCGGGAGTACTGGCGGGCCCGCACCGCGTACCAGGAGAGCAACCCGCAGGGCCGCTGCTGCTGAGGCGGCACCCCGTCTCCGGCCGGATCCGCTGCGCCGCACGGGTGGCCGGAGCTCCACGTTCGGCCCAGCGCGCCCTCCCGGGTGGGTGTCACACCCCACCGGGGAGGGCGCGTCGGGTTCCGGACACGGGCTGCTGCGGGCAGGATCAGGCCCCGTGAGCGGCGAGGCGTGGCAGGAGAGCGACCAGATCCGCCCGGCCACGGTGCACCGTGCCTACGGGCGGGGTGCCGCGGGCTTCGACGCCTTCGTCGCGACCCTGCCCGGCTACCGCACCCACCTGCGGGTGTCGGCGTCGCGGATGGGCCTGGGCGACGGCCACGGTCTGCGTCTGCTCGACGTCGGCTGCGGCACCGGGGTGTCCACCGAGGCGCTGCTGACCAGCGTCGGAGGTGCCGAGGTGGTCGCGGTGGACGCGTCCGCGGAGATGCTCGCCGTCGCCCGGAAGAAGAACTGGTCGCCCCGGGTGACGTTCGTGCACTCCCGGCTGGAGACCCTCGCCGAGGCCGGCATCGAGGGCCCGTTCGACGGGATCCTCGCGTCCTTCCTGGTGTCCAACCTGCCCGACGCCGAGCACGGCCTGCGCCGGCTGCTGAGCCTGCTCGCGCCCGGCGCCCCGCTGGCGGTGCACGACTACGCCGTCGGCGGCCGAAGCCGGATGCGCTGGACGACGGCGAACTGGACCTGGATGCTCCCGATGGCCTCGCTGCGCTGGGGGGCCGCGGACCTCGCCCGCTACCGGGCCAGGCGGATCGCGACGGCCGGTGGGCCCGAGCAGATGGTGCACCGGATGGAACGGGCCGGGTTCGACGACGTCCGCGTCCAGACCGTCGGCGGGGTCCAGCAGCACCTCGTGCACACGTTCCTGGGACGGCGCCCCGACGAGCCCGACGTCGTGGGGGAGCGCCAGGAACGCCGCGCCCGCCGCTCGGCCATCGCCGCCGCGGGGTGGCGGCCCCTCCGGGACGAGCCCGCCCCGGCTCCCGAGGACCCGACCGGACCCGTCGACGAGGGCGGCCCCGAGGACCCCGGCTACGCCGAGACACTCCCGGAGCAGGTGCTCGAGGACGACGGGGTCGAGGTGGGGGAGGGTGACGCCGACGGCGCCGCGGACCCGGCCCCGTCCGGTGCGGCGGACGACCCCGCCCCCACCGAGGACGACGACCCGGACACCCGCCCGCGCGGACACGCCGTCGCCCGGGCGCTGCGGTACGGGCTGCCGGACCCCCGTCCCGAGCCCCCGGCCCCGCGGAACCCGGTCCCGGTGCCGCGGAACCCGAGCCCGGTGGCACCGCATCCGACCCCGGCGCCGCCGGAGCCGACCCCGGCGCCGCCGGACCCGACCGCGGCGCTGCCGGGCCCGGACCTGCCGGCCCCGCCGCCGCGGGCCCCCGGCGCCCGGCGCCCGGCCCCGTCCGCGCCGCCCGGTCGGGCTCCGGCGCCCCGGCCCCCGCGGCCGCGCCCCGGGGACGCGCCCCCGCCCGCCGGGGACGACGAGCCGCCGACCCCGCCGACGGGCACCCGCCGGGTCTGACCGGCGGGCGTCCCGCGCCTACAGCCAGCCGTTGCGGCGGAAGTTGCGGTACAGCAGCCCGCACAGCGTCGCGATGACGATCAGGACCATCGGGTAGCCGAAGTCCCAGTGCAGCTCGGGCATCGAGTCGAAGTTCATGCCGTAGACGCCGGCGATCATCGTCGGCACCGAGATGAGGCCCGCGTAGGCGGTGATCTTCCGCATGTCGTTGTTCTGCCGCATGCTGATCTTCGCGAGGACCGCGTCGACCAGGGTGGTCAGCAGCTCGTTGAAACCGGCCACCTGCTCGGCGACGCCGCCGAGGTGGTCGTCGACGTCACGGAAGTAGGACCGTACGTCGTGCGGGACCAGCGCGCTGTAGCCCTCGGCGAGCTTGCGCATCGGCCCGACCAGCGGCATCACCGCACGACGCAGGTCGAGGATCTCGCGCTTCATGACGTAGATCTGCTCGGGGTTCATCGTCGAGCGCGGCGAGAACACCTCGGCCTCGACCGCGTCGATGTCGTCCTCGATCTGCCCGCAGACCTCGATGTAGGAGTCGACGACGTGGTCGGCGATGGCGTGCAGCACCGCGGCCGGGCCGAGGGACAGCTGCTCCGGGTCGTCCTCGAGCCGTCGCCTGACCTCCCGCAGACCGGTGTGGCGGCCGTGCCGAACGGTCACGACGAAGTCGCGCCCGAGGAAGGCCATGACCTCACCGGTCTCGACGATCTCGTTCGACGTCGTCGGGTCGGCGTGCCCGACGTAGCGGACGGTCTTGAGCACCATGAACAGCGTGTCGTCGTAGCGCTCGAGCTTGGGGCGGTTGTGCGCGTGCACCGCGTCCTCGACGGCGAGCTCGTGCAGCCCGTAGGTCTCGGCGACGCCGGCGATCTGCTCGGAGTCCGGCTCGTGCAGCCCGATCCAGACGAAGCCCTCGCCGCGCTCGCGGACCTCGGCGATCGCCTCGTCGTGGGTCCAGCGGCCGGGGAGACGGCGGCCGTCGACGTAGACGGCGCAGTCGACGACGTAGGCGGACAGCGGGACGCGCAGCCGGACGGGCGGGCTCGCGGCGGCCCGCGCCGCGGCGCGCTCGGCGCGGCGGGACGGGCGGATGGTGGGGCGGAGCTGGGAGAGCGAGGGCATCACGAGGACCACCTCCGGGCGTGCCGGTGCGGCTCGGGGGCGAGCGGCACCGGGGAACGGTGCGACCGCGCTGGGCGGCCGCCGGGCCGGAACTCGCCTCCCGCCGGGATCAGCCCGTGACGTACTCCGGGGCCGTGTGCAGCGGGAGGCGGCACCTACTGCTCGCCGGTGTCTGGGACGCGGACACCGCACTCACCTCCCTGCCGTTCCGGTGGACGTCCTGTGTCTCGTCCGTGCGCGGGCGGACGTCACCGAGATGTGACATCCCCGACCGTGCACGTGTGAGCCGGACCGCCCTTCCTCGCGCGGGCCACCGGATAGATTACTCCCGCAACGAATCGACAGCGTGATGGGAGCGTGAACGGTGCAGTTCGGGCGCTACTACGAGGAGTTCGAGGTCGGTGCGGTCTACAAGCACTGGCCCGGCAAGACGGTCACCGAGTACGACGACCACCTGTTCTGCCTCCTCACCATGAACCACCACCCGCTGCACATGGATGCGCACTACGCGGAGGAGACGACCGACTTCGGCAAGAACGTCGTGGTCGGCAACTACATCTACTCGCTGCTGCTGGGCATGTCCGTGCCGGACGTGTCGGGCAAGGCGATCGCGAACCTCGAGGTCGAGTCGCTCAAGCACACGAAGCCGACCTTCCACGGCGACACGATCTACGGCGAGACCGAGGTCCTCGACAAGACCCCGTCGAAGTCGAAGGACGACCGCGGCGTCGTGTACGTCGAGACCCGCGGCTACAAGCAGGACGGCACCGTCGTGTGCACCTTCCGCCGCAAGGTCATGGTGCCCAAGCGGTCCTACGGCGACAGCCGCGGCGGGGAGCAGCCCGGCCGCCCCACGCCGCAGGCCTGACCCGCGCCACAGCACGCCGGCACCGGCCCCCGACTCCGTCCCGGAGCGGGGGCCGTCGTGTGTCACCCACACGCATACCGCGGGGCCGGACGGGCACCCGCCGTGGCGGTCAGGTCCGGGGCAGGCAGTCCCAGCCGCCGAGGGTCTCGGTGAGGCCCTCGACGACGGCCAGCGCCGCGTAGCCCGCCCGGTCGACGAACCGGGCGTCGGTGGCGTCGTCGCCGGCCCGCGGGATGCCGTCGCCGGTCGCCAGGGTGCAGACGTAGTCGGCGATCCGGTACGGGCCGCGGAGGACCACCCCGGCCAGGCGCCCGGGGACGACCGTCAGGCCGGTCTCCTCGGCGAGCTCGCGGACCACGGCCTCGTGCTCGCTCTCGCCCGCCTCGACCCGGCCGCCGGGGACCGACCAGAGCCCCCGACCAGGCTCGTTCGCCCTGCGGACGAGCAGCAATCGTCCGTCCGGGTCGAACACGATTCCACCCACGCAGGCGACGTGTCGGCTACTGTCGGTCATCCGGAACGACGGTACGCTGCTCGGGTGCCGGTACCGGGGCCAGTCGGCCCTCCGGTACCAATGACATGTCTGTGTGTCCGACACACCGAGAAACGGGTGGGCAGGGAACGTGAAGAAGATCCTGATCCTGGTAGCGGTGGCGCTGGGGATCTTCCTGGTGATCACCAATCCCAATGGTGCGGCCGGTTCGGTCTCGAACGTGGGCAACATCCTCTACGACGCGGCGCAGTCCGTCTCGACCTTCGTCACCAACCTGATCTGAGCCCGTGCTCGCGCCCCGGGAGATCGACGAGTACCTGCTCCCCACGGAGCGACGCGTCATCCGTGTGCGCCAGCACTGGGCGGTGATGGTCAAACACATCTGGCAGACGGCGCTGTTCATCGTCGTGGTGATCGGTGTCGAGCAGCTGCTCGACCGGCCCGGGGTCGACCCGGTGCTGGACGTCGTGGTCGACAACCTGGCGTTCTACCTGGTCGTCGTCGCGGTCCTGCGCTACACGGCGCTGTCGATCCTCTGGTGGATCGAGCGGATCGTGATCACCGACAAGCGGGTGATGATCGCCCAGGGGATCATCGTGCACAACGTCGGCATGATGCCCCTGGGCAAGGTCACCGACCTGACGTTCCAGCGTTCGCTGTCCGGGCGCATGCTCGGCTACGGGACGATGGTCGTCGAGTCCGCGGGCCAGATCCAGGCGCTGAACCGCATCGACTACATGCCGCGCCCCGAGGAGATCTACGAGGCGCTCTCCGAGCTGGTCTTCGGGGAGAAGGGCAAGACCCGCGCGACCGGCATGCTCGCCAAACCGCGCTGGCGGCGCTGACCCGCCGCCACCTCCCCGGAGCGCCGTCCCGGCGCCCCGGCACAGCCCGTCCCGACGCGGGGCCGCGCACCGTGCGCGGCCCCGCGTCGTCGTGTGCGCACCCGGCGTCCGGGGTGTGGCCGCGGGCCGTCGCGGGGGCGCCGCCGCAGCCGGTGAGCCCCGCGCGACGGCCTGGACCTGCTGCTCGCCGCCTCGCTCGACGAGGAGACCCGGCCGCACCGGCGGCTGTGGTTCGAGTGCTGGCAGGACGGCGTGTGGGACGACGAACGGTCCCAGCACGAGCGCTACACCGGCTGGCACGCCGTCCTGCGGGACCTGGTCCTCGCCGGGGTCGCCGACGGCTCGCTGCGCTGCGCGGACCCCGACGGCACCGCCGCCCGGCTCGTCGCGCTGGTCGACGGGCTGGCCCTGCAACGGCTGCGCGGGGTGCCCCCGATGTCGTCGGAGCAGGCCGTCGCGCACGTCCGGACCGCGCTGGCCGACTGGACCGGGTCGTCCCACCCGACGGGGGAGTAGGCGCCCCGTCCCGGGGTGCGTCGGCGGTGCGCGGGGCTAGGGTCGGGCGCGTGTCCGTCATCGACCTGCACGCCCACTCCACCGCGTCCGACGGCACCGACTCCCCGGCCGGGCTGGTCCGGGCGGCCGGCGCCGCGGGGCTCGACGTCGTCGCGATCACCGACCACGACACCACCGCCGGATGGGCCGAGGCGGGGGCCGCGCTGCCGGCCGGTCTCGCACTGGTGCGCGGCGCCGAGTTCTCCTGCCTGAGCCCGACCGGCCGCACGGGCGAGCCGCGCTGCTCGGTGCACCTGCTCGGCTACCTGTTCGACCCGGAGCACTCCGCGATCGTCGCGGAGCAGGAGCGGCTGCGGTCCGAGCGCGTGCAGCGACTGGAGACGATGATCGGGCGGATGGCCGCCGACGGGTACCCGGTCGACGTCGACACCGTGTTCGCGCACCTGCCCGAGGGCGGCAGCGCGGGCCGGCCGCACCTGGCCCGGGCGCTCGTCGCGGCCGGCGTCGTCGGGTCGGTCGACGAGGCCTTCGCCGAGCTGCTGCACAACGACAGCCCCTACTACGTGCCACGGGCCGACACCCGGGTCGAGACGGCCGTCGAGATGATCGTCGCGGCGGGCGGGGTCGCGGTGTTCGCGCACCCACTCGCCCGCAGGCGCGGTGTGGTCGTGGAGCCGTCGGTGCTCGTCGACCTCGTCGGCCGGGGGCTGGGCGGGATCGAGGTCGACCACCCGAACCACGCCCCGGCCGACCGCGAGCTGCTGCGCGGGATCACCGCCGAGCACGGCCTGCTCACGACCGGCTCCAGCGACTACCACGGCACGAACAAGACGACCCCGCTCGCCGAGGAGACGACCGACCCGGAGGTCTACGCGGCACTGACCGAACGGGCCACCGGCGTCCCCGTGCTGCACGGCGGATCCGGCGGCACCGCGTGACGGTGCGTCGCCGGGAGTGATCGACGGTCGGTGACCGTCCCGGAGTACCGTGGCGCCCATGGCCCGGACCACCGCTCCCGCCACCGGGACCCCGGACGGTCAGCTCGGCCTGGACCTGCTCGACCCCGGCTTCGGTGCGACCGCGCTGCACCGGGTCACACCGGCCCGGCTCGACACCTGGGACGCCTGCCCGCGCCGCTACCGGATGCTGCACGTCGACCGCCCGGCCCCGCCGCGCGGCGGCGGGTTCGCCCACACCACGATCGGTGCGGTCGTGCACCTGGCGCTGCGATCGCTGGCGGCCCTGCCCGCCGAGCGGCGCACCCCGGAGCAGGCCGCGTCCCTGGTGGACCGGCACTGGACCGGCGAGGGGTTCGCCGACGACGCCCAGGCCGCCCGGTACCGCGAGCGCGCCCGGGACTGGCTGGCCGCCGCCGTCGACGGCCCGGCCGGGCGGGACGAGCCGCTCGCCGTCGAACGGTGGGTGCGGGCCCCCGCCGGGCCGCTGCTGGTCGAGGGCCGGGTCGACCGGATCGACGCGCGCGACGGCGAGGCCGTCGTCGTCGACTTCAAGACCGGGCGCCGGGTGCCGACCGCGGCCGACGCCGCGGACTCCCGGCAGCTCGCGCTCTACGCCGTCGCCACCGCCTCGGTGTTCCGCCGCCCCTGCCGCACGGTCGAGCTGCACCACGTGCCGACCGGGACCGTCGCCGCGCACACCCACGACCAGGCCTCCCTCGACCGGCACGTCGCCGCGGCCGCGGAGTCCGCCGACGCCGCCGCCGGGGCGACGACCGCGCTGGCCGACGGCGGCGACGCCGACACGCTCTTCCCGGCCCGCACCGGCGCGCACTGCGGGACCTGCGCGGTCCGGCGGAACTGCGCTCCGGGCCGCGCCGCCGTCCCGGAGCCGCGACCGTGGGACCTGCTCGCACCGTGACCGCCGACCCGCAGTTCCCCGGTCCGCCGCCCCGCGGCCGCCCCCCGCTCCCGCCGGGCCCGCCCGCCCCGTACCGCGCCGGGCCGTCGTACGGACGCCCGCACCCCGGCCCCGACGGCTACGGCCCCCGCCCGCCGGTCCCGCCGTCCGGCCCGCCCGGCCGGCGTGGCGGCGCCGGGCCCCCGGCCGGTCCGCGCCCCACCGAGGCCCTGCCCGAGTCCCGCCGCGCGCAGCGCCGCGGCGACGCCGGGTCCCGCCGGGGGCTGTCCTCCGGCGCGGACGAGCCGCCGCGCGCCGACGAGCACCCCGCCGCCCGCGCGCCCGGCCGTCGGGCCGACCGCCGCCGCGCCGAGGAGGGCGAGCGGCGGGCACGGCGCCGCACCCCCGGACCCGACGTCGAAGGCGCCGGCGCCCGGCTGCTGCGCGGCCTGGCCGGGGTGCTCGCCGGCGGGCTGGTCGTGCTCGCGCTCGGGCTGGTCGTCGTGGAGTGGGCGGCCGGGAACAGCGGGGTCCCCGGCCCCGGCTCCGGCGCGATCGTCGCGCACGTCGGGGCGGCGGTCGTCGCCGTCGTCGGCCAGGTCGTCGCGGACCGGCGGCGGGACCGCACCGGTCTGCTCGCCGCGCTCGGGGTGGTCGTGACGGCGTCGCTGGTGCTCGGGTTCGGCTGGTTCCTGTAGCCGCGCGGAGCGACGCCGGCTCAGCCGGCGGGCCCCAGCACGACGAGCTCGTCGCCGCGCAGCTCGACCAGCAGGGCGCCCTGGGCGGCGAGCAGGACCGGCGCGGTGACCGGGCCGCGGTCCACCGGCAGGGTCCGGGCGACGACACCGGTGGCCGGGTCGACGTCGGCGATCCCGCCGGGGACGGGCACGAGCAGCCGGTCGCCGTAGCGGGTCCCGGGGCCCAGCGTGCCGGGCAGGCTCCAGCGCGGCTGGAGGCTGCGGGTGTCCAGCGCGACCGTCGCGCCGCCGGTCCACCAGTAGCGGCGCCGGTCGTCGGCCGTGGTGCGGGCGACGCCGTCGGAGGGGGCGGCGACCGTCGCGCCCGCGTCGACCGGGAACTCGCCGATGCTGCGCCCGGACCGGTCGTAGAGGGCCAGGCGGGGTGCGCCCGGCAGCAGGACGGCGACGCGCTCGGACGACGCGGCGACCACCTGGGCACCGTCGGTACCGGTGACCGACGACGAGTCGAACGCGGGCCGGTCACCCTCGGTCCCACTGGGGCGCAGCACCGTCAGCCGCTCGGACGGCTCGCCGGGGCAGCGCTCCAGGATCGCGGCGCGGTCCTCGGCGGTGGCGAACGAACGGAACGTGCACCCCGACCGCGGCTGCGAGCCGGGCTCCTCCAGCGCGCGCACCGTGCCGTACTCGGCGGTGCGGACCAGGTCGGAGCGGAAGGTCTCGACGTAGTCCTGGCCGGTCGCGAGCACCGGGTCCTGGCCGATCAGCCGGGTGCCGGGCCGGGCGTCGAGGGTCCGGGCCGGTCCACGGGCCCCGGAGCCGGGCTGGAGCGTGGACAGCTCCGAGCAGTACTCGTCGTTGCGGTAGAGCGCGAGCACGCGGCCGTCGGCGAACCCGGTGGTGCACAGCGGCAGGTCACGGGAGTAGCTCCAGCGCTCGGCGCCCGTGCGGGCGTCGTGCCCGGAGACCCGCGACCCCGCGGCGACGACGACGCCGTCCCCGACCGCCAGCGGTACCGGGGTGTCCGGGCTGGCCGCCCGCCACAGCTCGGCGAACCCGGCCGGGACCGGGCCGACCGGCGGCGGTGGGGTGGGCGCGGTCGCCGCCGTCACCGACTCGGTGTGCGCGGCCGGGCTCTGCACGGCGTAGAGCACCGCGACCCCGGCCAGCAGCAGCACGAGCACCGCGGCGACCAGTCGGTCGCCGCGGTGTCGTCGTTCGGCGGGGACGCCCGGGAGCGGGAGCCGGTCCCGCAGGGGTCGGCCGCGCAGCACGCGTGGGGTCAGCTGGCGGCCGCGTCGGCCCCGTCGGCGGACTCGCCGCCGCCGGGTCCGCGCCGCGAGCCGCCGCGGCGACGACGGCGGCGCGGCTTGGCCGCCCCGCCCTCGGCCGACGCGCCGGCGTCCGGCCCGTTCTGCGGGGCGCCCTCGGCGGAACCCGCGGAGGCGGCACCCTCGGCGGGGGCCGAGGCACCCGCCTCGACCGCGACCCCGCCGCGGGTCCGGGAACGGGACCGGTTGCGCCGCGGGCGGCGACCGCCCTCGTCGCCGTCGCCGTCGCGGCTGCCCTCGCGGCCGCCGCCGTCGCGCCCGGCGCCGTCACGACGGCTGCCGCGCGGCTTGCGGGCACCCTGGTGGTCGCCCTCGGAGTCGATGTACTCGGCGTCGAGCCCGGCGCGGGTACGCGCGGACAGCGGGAGCCGCCCGGACGCCGTCGTCGGGATGTCGAGGTCGGTGAACAGGTGGTCCGAGGTCGAGTAGGTCTCGACCGGCTCGTCGATGCCCAGCGACAGGTCGTCGGAGATCATCTTCCAGCGCGGGGTCTCGTCCCAGTCCACCAGCGTGACCGCGACGCCCTCGCGCCCGGCGCGGCCGGTGCGGCCGATCCGGTGCACGTAGGTCTTGGCGTCCTCGGGGCACTGGTAGTTGATGACGTGCGTGACGCCGGTGACGTCGATGCCGCGGGCCGCGACGTCGGTCGCGACCAGCACGTCGACCTTCTCCGCGCGGAACGCGCGCAGCGCCTGCTCACGGGCGCCCTGGCCGAGGTCACCGTGCACCGCGGCGGCGGCGAAGCCGCGCTCGGCGAGGTCGTCGGCGACCCGCTGGGCGGTCCGCTTGGTCCGGGTGAAGATCATCGTCAGGCCGCGGTCCTTGGCCTGCAGGGCCCGGGTGACCAGCTCGACCTTGTCCATCGCGTGCGCGCGGTAGACGAGCTGCTTGGTCCGCTCGTGGATGGAGCCCTGGTCGGCCTCCTCCGCGCGGATGTGCGTCGGGCGGGTCAGGAAGGCGCGCGAGAGCTGCACGATCGGGCCCGGCATGGTGGCCGAGAACAGCATCGTGTGCCGCTCCTCGGGGAGCATGCGCAGGATCCGCTCGACGTCGGGCAGGAAGCCCAGGTCCAGCATCTCGTCGGCCTCGTCGAGGACGAGCGCCTTGACCCGGCCGAGGACCAGGTGGCGCTGCTCGGCGAGGTCGAGCAGCCGGCCCGGGGTGCCGACGATGACGTCGACGCCCTTGCGCAGGGCCTCCAGCTGCGGCTCGTAGGCACGGCCGCCGTAGATGGCGACGACGCGCACGCCCAGGTTCTTGCCCGCGGCGGCGATGTCCCGGGCGACCTGCACGCACAGCTCGCGGGTCGGGACGACGACGAGCGCCTGCGGGACGTCCTTGGTGCGGTCGGCGGCCTCGCCCTCGGCGGTGGCCGCGGCACGCTCACCGGGCGGGGTGATCCGCTGCAGCAGCGGGACGCCGAAGCCCAGCGTCTTGCCGGTGCCGGTGCGGGCCTGACCGATGACGTCCTCGCCGGCGAGCGCCAGCGGGAGGGTGAGCTCCTGGATCGCGAACGTGCGCACGATGTCGTTCTCCGCGAGCGCGGAGACGATCTCGGGCCGGACGCCGAGCTCGGCGAAGGTCGGGGGGAGCTTCTCGCCGCCGGGGTTGGTCACGCCGAGCGGGGTCTCGCTGGGGGTGATGCCGGTGGGCAGGAAGCCCGGGTCGGCCTCGGGGGTGTCGGTGCTGTCGACTCGGGACAGTGTGATCGCCTCTCTCCGCGCACAGGAGCCGTGGCGTGGCTCGTCGACCGGCCCCGGGCCGTCGGGGACGGTCCGGGCGGGAGAGCCGCCGAGGCGCTGCGCGCACCAGTTCGGGTGCGGGTCCCGGTGAGACGTGCTCGGCCGTGTCGGCCGCTCGTCCCGTTACCCGGTCCCCGCGCGGTGGGCGCGTCCGCATGGAGTTCCATGAGCCCGAAATCCGGTGACGCGCTGCCCGCATGGTACCCGCCGCGGCGCGCGAACACGACGGCGCGGGCGTCGCCGGGTGTGGTGAGTTCTCTCGCCCCGTGGCCCGGGTGGCCGTCGCGGGCCGCCCGGCGGGCCCGTACGGCCCGGTTAGGGTGGTGGTCATGACCACTGGAGGCGACGCGCCGACGGCCGCGACCGTGGAGCTGCTCGGCGTGCTGGCCTACGGCGAGCTGTCGGCGTTCGACCGGCTCGCCGAGGACGCCCGGGCCGCGCCGACGCTGGCCGGCCGCGCGCAGCTGTCGACGATGGCGGCCGCCGAGATCGGCCACTTCCGCCTCATCGAGGACCACCTGGGCCGCAGCGGGATCGCCGTCGCCGACGCGATGGCGCCGTTCGTCGCGCTGATCGACAGCTACCACGCCTCGACCGCCCCGCGGAGCTGGCTGGAGTCGCTGGTCAAGGCCTACCTCGGCGACGGTCTCGGCGCCGACTTCTACCGGGAGGTCGCGGGCTGGGTGGACCCCGGCACCGGCGACCTGGTGCAGCGGGTGCTCGCCGACACCGGGCACTCCGCCTTCGCCGAGCGCGAGGTGCAGGCCGCCTGCGCCGCCAACCCGGCGCAGCGCGACCGGCTGGCCCTGTGGGGCAGGCGGCTGCTCGGCGAGGCCGTCACCCACGCCCAGCGGGTCGTCGCCGAGCGCGACGAGCTCGCCGAGTTCATCGTGCTCGGCTCGGGGGAGAAGGGCGGCGTGGCCGGGCTCATCCGGACGGTGCAGACCGCCCACGGCCGCCGGATGGGCAGGCTCGGACTCTCCTGAGCCCCGGCCCGGCCGTCCGCTCCCGGCTCGCCGATGCTCCGGCCCGATCTGGACTAGCCTGGCGAGGGCAAGGTGATCAGAAGTGACGGATCGGGAGGACCACCGGTGAAGGTCAAGATCGGCATCGCGGAGACCCCGCGGGAGCTCGTGGTGTCCAGCGACCGCACGCCGGACGAGGTGGCCCAGCTCGTGAGCGGGGCGATGAAGTCCGACGACGGGCTGCTGGACCTCACCGACGACGAGGGCCGTCGCTACGTCGTCCCGGTCGCGCGCATCTCGTACGTGGAGATCGGCCCGACCGAGGAGCGCCGGGTCGGGTTCGGCCTCAGCGGCTGAACGCACACGGAGTCGTCCGGGCCCGGTACCCGTCCGCGGGACCGGGCCCGACGTGTGTCCGGGCCCGGTGGGCGCGGGTCAGTCGGTCTCCGGCGGGGGCGGCCCGTCCAGCGCGAACGGCGGCCTGCCGGTGCCGGTGATCCGGAACCGGTCCCACACGTCCGGCTCGGACAGCGTGCCGACGGCCGCGTGCCCGGGCGTCCGGACCTCGGCGGTGCCGCCGCGGCTGCCGAGCAGCGCGGTGAGCCGGGGGTGCGCGGCGACCCGGCCGGACCAGTGGAGCCTGCCGTCGAAGGGCTCGTGCCGGGCGTCGAGCAGCACCTCGACGTCGACGGTCTCCCCGTCGAGCACCAGGGTGGCGGGGCCGCGGTAGCCCTCGTCGTGATCGTGGTCGCCGCTCACCGGTCGCGCCCCGAGGCGTCGTGCACCTGCGGCTCGGGGACCAGCCGCAGGATGTCGGCGTTCGCGGTGGGGGAGTCGATCCCGGCGACGCCGGCGATCCCGCCCCAGATCAGCGCGGACAGGTAGTTGGTGAGCGCGTCACGGCTCATCGTCCGGCGCTCCAGCCACCACTCGCCCGCGGTCTGGACCATCCCGATGATCCCGTGCGCCCACGCCTCGGCGCCGCCGGAGTCGCGGCCCTCGGCGCGCAGCCGCTCCCCGAACAGGGTGGTCAGCAGGGCGCCGATCTGGCCGCGGACGTCCTGCGCGATCTCGGCGCCCGGCACCGGCTCGGCCGGGTTCGCGACGACGAACCGGTACAGCTGGGGCTCGTCCTCGATCATCCCGAGGTAGGCGTCGATGACGGCGGCGACGTGCTCGATCGGCTCGGCATCGATCGCCAGCACCGGGTAGATCCGCTGCATCAGCATGTCCGCGGCGTGCTCGCTGACGGCCCGCTGCAGGTCGGCGCGATCGGCGAAGTGCCGGTAGAGCACCGGCTTGGTGATGCCGGCCGCGGCCGCGATCTGGGCGACCGAGACCCCCGGGCCGTGCTCGCGGATCGCCTCGACGGCGGCGGAGACCATCTCGGTCCGCCGTTCCTCCCGTCGGCGGCTGCGCGCGTCCGGCTTGACATCCCTCGCGTCCTGGGGCACGTTACCAGTGGTAACCGTTACCGGCGGTAACAGCAAGGGTTCCGGGTGTGGAACCCGCCACCGCAGGCCCCTCCCAGCAGGAAGGCGCGACCGATGAGCGCTCCCGCCCGCACCGGCAGCAAGACCAACCTCGCCGACCGCGAGGACACCGCCCGACGGCTGCTCAAGAGCTCGGTCACGACCTCCTACGACCCGTCGATCGACATCGACTGGGACGCCCCGCTGGTCGAGGGCAGGTACGGCATCGTCCCCGAGCGCGTGTCGCTCTACGGCACGCCGCTGTGGGACGGCCTCACCGAGGAGCAGCGGATCACGCTGTCGGTGCACGAGTTCTGCAGCGTCGCCCGGATCGGGCTGTGGTTCGAGATGATCCTGATGCAGATGCTGCTGCGCTACGCCTACGACCGCGACCCGCGTCGCGCGCACATCCAGTACGCGCTGGTCGAGATCGCCGACGAGTGCCGGCACTCGATGATGTTCGCCAAGGCCACCGAGCGCTACGGCGTGCCGGACTACGCCCCGCGCCGGCTCACCCACGAGCAGGGCCGGCTGATGAAGACCATCGGCACCGGCCCGGCGATGTTCGCCGGCACCCTCTACGTCGAGGAGATCCTCGACCAGCTCCAGCGGGAGGGCATGCGCGACGAGCGCGTCCAGCCGCTGTCCCGCATGATCAACAAGATCCACGTCACCGAGGAGGCGCGGCACGTCCGCTACGCCCGGGAGGAGCTGCAGCGGATCATGCCGAGGACCAACCGCGCCGAGCGCGCCTGGGCCCGCTACCTCACCGCGCGGATCGCGTTCGTCGTCGCCCGCAACCTCGTCCACCCCGAGGTCTACCGCAGCGTCGGGATCGACCCGGCGGTCGGGCGGAAGGCGGCGCTGGCCAACCCGCACCACCACGAGATGCTGCGCTGGTCCTCGCGCAAGCTCGTGCCGTTCCTGCGCGAGCAGGGGATCGTCGGCGGCCCGACGGAGACCCTGTGGAAGCGCGCCCACCTGATCTGAGGAGGCATCCCGCGATGAGCACACGGATCGTCACCCGCGACGGGACCGGCCTGTTCGCCCGGGTCTCGGGCCCGGAGTCGGCGCCGGTCACGGTGCTGCTGGCGCACGGCTGGACCCTCGACGAGCGCTGCTGGGCCCCGGTCGCCGACGCCCTCGCCGTCGGTGCGCCCGGCGGCGGCCCCGCGCCGCGGGTGATCCGCTACGACCACCGCGCGCACGGCCGCTCCGACGACACCCCCGACGAGCTCAAGACCCTCGACGTCCTCGCCGACGACATGGCCGAGGTGATCACCCGACTCGCCCCGACCGGGCCGCTGGTGATCGCCGGGCACTCGATGGGCGGGATGACGGCGATGGCGCTGGCCCAGCGCCACCCCGACCTCGTCGCGTCCCGGGTCACCGGCGTCGCGCTCGTCGCGACCGCCAGCGGCGGCCTCGGGGCGGCGGCGACGCTCGGGATGACCGGGCGGCCCGCGAAGATGTTCCTGGCCGGCAAGGACAAGGTGACCGTCAGCCCGCTGTGGACCGGGCGCCGGGCGCTGTCGACCCACCCCACGTTGCTGCGGGCCGCGCTGCAGCCGTTGCTGCTCGGCACCCGGCCGGACCGGCTCGCCGTCCGCGCGACCTGCGAGGCGATCGCCGACTGCCGCCCGACGACGATCTCCGGGTTCACCCCGACCCTCACCACCCACGAGCGCGACGAGGCGCTGGCGGCGTTCTCGTCGCTGCCGGTGGAGATCCTCGTGGGGACCCGGGACCGGCTCACACCGCCGCGGTTCGCCCGGCGGATCCACCGCAGCCTGCCGCGCGCCGAGCTGACCGTGTTCCCCGGCGCCGGGCACATGCTCCCGGTGGAGCGGGTCGGCGGGGTCACCGGCCGGATCGCCGCGCTGGTGCGCCGGGCCGGCGCGGAGCAGGCGGCCTGAGCCGCCCGCCCCGCCGCCGGGGCCGGGCCGTCAGATCTGGTCGAGGCCCTGCTTCGGGAACCCGGCGATGCCCCGCCAGGCCAGCGAGGCCATCAGCGCCACGGCCTCGTCGCGCGGGACCCGCTGGTCGGAGTCCAGCCAGAACTGGGCGCCGACCTGGCTCAGCCCGACGAGACCGACGGCGAGCAGCCGCGCACGGTCCTGGTCCAGCCCGGCGTCGGTGGTGACCGCGCCGGCGACCGCGTCGATGCAGCGGTCCAGCGCGCTCTCCACCAGCGCCGCGGCCTCCGGGTCGCCCCGCAGGTCGGACTCGAACACCAGGCGGTAGGCCTTGCCCTCGCCGGCGACGAAGTCGAAGTACGCCGCGACGGCGGCCTGCACGCGCTCCTTGTTGTGCTCGGTCCGCTCGATGGCGTTGGAGACCCGCTCGACGAGCTCCTCGGCGTAGGTCGTGAGCAGCGCCTGGTACAGCTCCAGCTTCCCGGGGAAGTGCTGGTACAGCACGGGCTTGGAGACGCCTGCCCGCTCGGCGATGTCGTCCATCGCGGCGGCGTGGTAGCCCTGGTCGGCGAACACGTCGCGGGCGGCCAGCAGCAGCTGGGCGCGCCGCGCACCGCGGGACAGTCGTGCGCCCCGTGGCGTGGCGGTTCCGGTCATGGGCCCCCTACCTCTCACCCGTCGTGGGAATACCCTACTAGCAGGTAACCGCGTTGACGAACGATCCGTGAACGGGCTTCTCCGCAGAAGGGTGACAACCTCTCACGATCGGCGGCGCGGGCCCCGGGCGGCGATCCCGAGCGCACCGAGGACCGGCACGGCGGCCACCACGACCGCGGGCGTCCCGAGCACGGCGAGGACCACGCCGGCGACGGCGAGCACCACGGCCGCACGGACGTACGCGCGGACCTGGGCCCGCGCGCGGCGGGCGATCAGCAGGGCGGCGGCCACCTCGGCGGGGCCGCCACGGGCGCAGATCCTCTCCGATCCGGGTGCGGGCACCACGACCGGGTCCGGCCGCGCGCCCGGACCGTCCTCGGACCCGGGGCCGGCCCCGTCGTCGGTGGGCCAGGGCACCAGCTCCACGGCCAGGTCGGCGGCGGCCAGGGCGGCCTCGTCGGTGGCCGGGTCGGCCGCCACCGCGACCGTGCGGCCGCGTACCCGCAGCCCGGCGACGGCCGCGGCCCGCGCCGCCGCGTCCAGCCCCGGGCGGACGGCGTCGGGGTCGGCCGGGTCGAGACCGGACGCCGCGGCGAGGGCACGGGCGGCGCCGTCGTCGTCGGGGGTGAGCAGGACCGGCGCGACCCCGGCCGCGGTCAGTTCCGCCACCCCCGGTCGGGCCGCGGGGTGCGGCGCCCGGGGCAGCGCGAGCACGGCGCGGGCGCACCCGTCCCAGGCGACGACGAGGACGGCGCGGCCCTCGGCTACCGCCCGCTCCCGCTCCGCCGACAGCGGCGGGGGCACCCGGATCCCGTGCTCGGCCAGCCAGTCCGGGCCGCCGAGCAGGACCGCGTGCGCGACGACGGTCGCCGTGGCGCCGCCGTCGCCCGGGCCGGGCTCCCGCAGCTCGGCCACCAGGCCGGACACCCCGAGGCCGGGCTGCTCGTCGGCCTCGGCGACGTCGGGCACCGGGCCGTCGACGGCGTCGGCCAGCGCCCGCGCCGCGACGCGCAGGTCCGACCCGGGCCGCGCGCCCGCCGCGACCGACGCGGCCAGCCGCAGCACCAGCGCGGGGTCCTCGCCCCGTCCCGCGTGCACGGTGACCGTCCCGGGGCCGGTGCCGGTCAGCACGTCCGGCCCGGCCAGCGCGACGGTGTCCACCCGGCCCACGAGTCCCGGGCCGCCCGCGGGCCCGGTCCAGCCCACCGGCTCGCGACGCCCGGGCAGTGGCGACGGCAGCCGCACCGTGTCCCCGCCCGCCCGGTCCGCGGCCCGCAGCGCCGCCGGCAACGCGGCCAGCAGCGGCACCGGGCAGGCCCCGACCAGCACCGCGATCCCGGCCGGGACCGCGACGGGCCACGGGGTGCCGGTGCCCGCCGCGAACGCGGTCACCGCGACCGCGGCCAGCGCCGCGGGCGGGGTGAGCAGGGCGCTCCACCGGTCCGCGACGGTGCGCAGGCCCGCGCGGACCTCGTCGGTATCCCCGTCGGCCGGGCGCCCGGTGCGCTGCACCGCGGCCGCGACGACGGTCAGCACCGCGGCGGCGCCGGGCAGCAGGACGGGCCCGGCGAGCGGGTCGGCCGGCACCGCGCCCGGACCCGCGGGCGAGACCGCCGCGACGGCCAGCACCGCGGCCGGCCACCCCAGCGCGGCGAGCACGGCCGCCGCGACGCCGGTCTCGGCGGTCACCGTGCCCTCCCGCAGCCCACGCCCGGCGACGCGCAGACCGGGGCGCCCCGTCGTCGCGACGACGGCGAGGGCGACCAGCAGGGCGGCCGCCGCGCAGGGCGGGGCCCACGCCGCGCCGGCGAGTGCCGGGCCGGCGAGCGGCAGCAGCAGGGCGAGCAGGGCCGCCACCGGCGGGGCGACGGCCCGCAGGACCGGAGGCAACCGCCGTCAGCTCCCCGGGCGGTCGGGAGCGTGAACTCGCACGACCGCAGCACACCGCCGGAGCGGTAGTCGAGGAACAGCCGGTAGCTGCCCGGGGCGGGGACCGACACCGCGAACGCCACCCCGGGGCCGGACCGGTCGGTCGCGGCCGCGCCGGTGATCTCGGGACGGACCGGGAACCGGGCCAGGTCGCCCTGGCGGACCGCGGTCATCCGGCCGAACGCGCCGCCGTCGACGGGCTCGAGGTCGGTGACCGGGGTGCCGTCGCGCCCCACCGTCGCGAACAGCCGGGACTCCCCGCCGGGGACCAGGGCGCCGTCGAGACGGACCTGCTGGTCACTGCCCCCGCAGAGCCCCGCCCGGTTCTCGGACGGGAAGGTGAAGGCACCGTAGGTACCGGGGACGTGCAGGTCGGCCCCGAGGTCCAGGTGCGGGCCGCCGGTCGGGGTGAACCCGGCGTACAGCCGCCACACGCCCTGGCCGGGGAACCGGACCGGCGCCCGCCACACGCCGTCGGGGCCCTGGGTGGCGCGCAGCCGCATGTAGCCGGCGACGTCGCGTCGCAGCACGGCGACGTCCATGACCCCGGAGCCGTCGGACGGGGCGTCGAACCGGGTCACCGGGGCGCCGTCGGAACCGGTCACGGTGAACGCGACCTCGGTGGGCTCGCTCCAGGGGTGGACGGTCCCGACCGGGGTCAGGGTGTAGCCGGCCGCGGTGGTGAGCACGCCGCCCGCGCCGGTCGTCGCGTCGCCGGTGGCCAGGCCGGCCGCGAGGACGCCGTCGTCGCCGCGCTCGTCGCCGGGGTCGCCGCCGGCCCGCGTGTCGGCGGCCGGGGTCGCCGAGAGGGTGCCCACCGCACCGCCCGCCGTCCAGGCCGCGGTGAACACCAGCACCGACGCGGCGCCGAAACCGGCAAGCCGGGCCGCGGCCGATCCCGCGATCCGCCCCATGCCCACCTCCTCCGTCGCGTCGTCCACGGGGTACAACGTCCGGCGGGCGATCTCGTTGCGCTCCGTGGAGCGCCGGATGCGGACGGTGATCACAGCGAGACGGGGATCACCCGGCGCGGCGGGTGACGCGCACGACACGTCATGCTGGTCGGATGGTCGCCGCCCCGTCGATGTCCGTTCACCCGCCCGTCACCGTGCCCGCCCCGGTGACGGCGCCGGGTGCCGCGACGTCCCCGGGCACCGCGGGACCGGCGGCCGCGGAACGGGCCGCGGCGGAGCGCCCGCCGTGGCCGGGCCGCGCGGTCACCTCCGGCGGGGTCACCCTGCACGTGCGTGAGACCCCCGGCTCCGGCGACACCGACGCCGTCTACGTCCACGGGCTCGCCGGGTCGGCCACGAACTGGACCGACCTCGCCGGGCTCCTCGCACCACGGGCGGCCGGCCTGTCCGTCGACCTGCCCGGGTTCGGGCTGTCCGAGCCGACCGCCGTCGCCGACTTCGGCCCGGACGGCATGGCGGACGCGCTGCTGTGCTGGCTGGCCGGGCGTGACCGCCCGGTGCACCTGGTCGGCAACTCCCTCGGCGGCGTGATCGCGACGACGGTGGCGGCCCGCCGTCCCGAGCTCGTCCGCAGCCTCACCCTGGTCTCGCCCGCGGTGCCGGACCGGCGCCCCGACCCGCGACGTCTGTCGGACCCGCGGATGGCGCTGGCCATGGTGCCGCTGCTCGGGCGCGGCGCGCGGCGGGCGCTGGCCGAGGAGCCGCTGCGGACCCGCGCCGAGCGGATCGTGAAGGTCTGCTTCGCCGACCCGCAGCGCGGCTCCGCCCGCCGGCTCGAGGAGCTCATCTCCGAGCACGAGCACCGCGCGACGCTGCCCTGGGCCGGCGCGGCCACCGACGGCGCCACCCGCGGTCTGCTCGGGCTGTGGGCCGGGCGCGAGATCTGGCGCCGGATGGCCCGGGTTCGGGTGCCGTCGCTGGTGGTGTGGGGCGAGCAGGACCGCATCGTGTCCCCGCGGCTGGCCGCGCGGACCGCGGCCACACTGCCCGGGGCGCGGCTGCTGGTGCTGCCCCGGGCCGGGCACGTCGCGCAGATCGAGCGGCCCGCGGCGGTGGCCGACGCCGTCGCCGCGCTGTGGGACACGGTGCCGGTCGGAGCGGGTGCGGGAAGATGACGCGCACGTGGCGCGTTGAGACGCCCTGAGACCCGCACGCAACCCGCGAGGAGTGGACAAGATGGCGCTACCGCCACTGGTGGAGCCGGCAGCCGAGCTCACCAAGGACGAGGTGGAGCGGTACAGCCGCCACCTCATCATCCCCGACGTCGGGATGGACGGGCAGAAGCGCCTGAAGAATGCGAAGGTGCTGGTCGTCGGCGCGGGCGGCCTCGGCTCGCCCGCCCTGCTGTACCTGGCCGCCGCGGGCGTCGGCACCCTGGGCATCGTCGAGTTCGACGTCGTCGACGAGTCGAACCTGCAGCGTCAGGTCATCCACGGCCAGTCCGACGTGGGCCGCCCGAAGGCCGAGTCGGCCCGCGACTCGATCCGCGAGGTCAACCCCTTCGTCGACGTCCGCCTGCACAGCGAGCGCCTCACCAGCGAGAACGTGCTGGACGTCTTCCGGGACTACGACCTGATCCTGGACGGCACCGACAACTTCGCCACCCGCTACCTGGTGAACGACGCGGCGGTGCTGCTCGGCAAGCCCTACGTCTGGGGCTCGATCTTCCGTTTCGAGGGCCAGGCGTCGGTCTTCTGGGAGGACGCCCCGAACGGGCAGGGCCTCAACTACCGCGACCTCTACCCCGAGCCGCCGCCGCCCGGGATGGTCCCCTCCTGCGCCGAGGGCGGCGTGCTCGGCGTGCTCTGCGCGTCGATCGGTTCGATCATGGCCAACGAGGCGATCAAGCTGCTCACCGGGATCGGTGAACCGCTGCTCGGCCGCCTGGTGATCTACGACGCGCTGGAGACCACCTGGCGGCAGGTGAAGATCCGCAAGGACCCGGAGACGCCGAAGATCACCGAGCTGATCGACTACGAGGCGTTCTGCGGCACCGTGACGCAGGAGGCACAGGACGCGGCCGCCGGCAGCACGATCACCGTCGGCGAGCTCAAGCAGATGATCGACGCGGGCAAGGAGTTCCAGCTCATCGACGTCCGCGAGCCGCACGAGTACGAGATCGTGAAGATCCCGGGCTCGGTCCTGATCCCGAAGGACCGGATCCTGTCCGGTGCCGCGCTGTCGGAGATCGCCCAGGACAAGCCGGTCGTGCTGCACTGCAAGTCCGGCGGCCGGTCCGCCGAGGCCCTCGCCGCGCTGCACAAGGCCGGGTTCCGCGACGCCGTCCACGTCGGCGGCGGGGTGCTGTCCTGGGTCAAGCAGATCGACCCGTCGCAGCCCACCTACTGACCGGGGCCGACCCGCTCCGCCCTACACCGACGGCCGCCGTCACCGGTACACCCGGGACGGCGGCCGTCGCCGTTCCTGGTGTGGCATAGCGTGACCGCTTATCGATCGCACGCGACCGTCCGAGTGAACATCGTCCGTTCAGCCCTGCATTTCGCCCGTTGGGCGAAACATGTCGACCGATCGCCGCGACATGGGGATGCACGCGATCACTAGGTCGGGAGGACGCTCGGTGGAGGACTCGCTGCGCACATGCGCCCTGCAGGGGTGCGACGCACCGTTGGAGCCCACGGGGGACGTGTCCGGCGACCGTCCACAGCGGCGCTACTGTTCCGCCGCCCACCGGCTGGCGGCCCGCCAGGTCCGCCGGGCCGCGGCACAGGCGGCGGGGGACCAGCGGCTCGCCGACACGCTGCCGTGGCTGCGTGAGCCCGAGGCCGTCGAGGCCGACGAGCGTGTGGAGCCCGCCCGGCGGGGGACGGCGACCCGTCGTCCCGTGGTGGCGCGGCAGGCCGCGTCGGCGGGCCCGGACCGACCCGGACCGCTGCGTGCCCCGCGCAGCCCGCTGCGGCACCGGCGCACGCTGGCCCTGATCGGGGCGACGGCCGTGCTCCTCGGCGGGTACGCGCTGACGACCTCGCCGGCGGTGACCGGGGCCCCGGCGCCGCAGGACCGCACCGCCGACCAGTGGGCCGGGCAGGCCCGCATCGCGCTGGCGGCGCTCGACGACAAGCTCGGGACGCTCAACGCGAGCGAACGGACCTGGCAGGCGTCCGCGCACGAGTCGGACCGCACCCCGGCCGCGGTCGCGAAGCTGCAGCAGCAGCGCGACACCCTGCTCCAGCAGCGCGCCGCCCTGCAGTCGCAGCTGCAGGTCTACACGTCCCGGCAGGACGCCGTGGACGCGCTGGCCGCCGCCGAGCAGCAGCTCGCCGAGATGGACCGGATCGTCGCCGACCTGCCGCCGGCCACCCGCCGGACTCCCGACCAGATGGCCGCGGCCGCGTCGCTGGAGGAGCAGCGCGACCTGCGCGCCCGCAACCGCGACGCCTGCGCGGAGCGGCTGGCCGCCATCGATGACGGCATCGACCGGGCCCGCACCGCCCCGCTGCCCGGCGACGGCGACGAGACCGAGAAGGTCTCCGACGACGTGCTGGCCCTCGCCCGCGGCGAGGATCCCGCCAACCCGGAGCCGTCCGGGGTGCGCCGCAACCCCGAGGTCCTGGCCGGGGGCCGGGAGACCGCCGGGGACCGCGAGCGCGACGACGTCGGCACCGGTGGCCCGCCCGACCCGCGGGGCCCGCTGGACGAGACCCGGCCGCGGGCCGAGGGGCCGGAGGGCGCCTCGGCCCGCGGGCCGGGCAGCACACCCGGCCGGGACGCGGGTCCGGGGAGAAGCTCGGTGGTGCCGTGTCCGGTGCCGCCGACGGCGTCGCCGGCCTGACCGGCGGCGAGCCGGGCCCCGGCGACGGCGCGGGCTCCGGCGCGGGTTCGGGCGCGGGTTCGGGTGCGGGTTCGGGCGCCGCGACGAAGGCCGATCGGGCCGAGGTCGTATCGGCGTCGTCCGAGGGGCCGGTCAAGAAGGTCGGAAACGGCGTCGGCGAGGCCGCGCAGGGCGTCGGGGACACCGCCGAATCGCTGGGCCGGGGTGTCGACGACGTCGCGGGCGGGCTGACCGGGAAGAAGTCCGGCTCGGGTTCCGGCGGCTCGGACGCCGGCTCCTCCGGTCCGTCCGACGAGGCCCCCGCCCGGTCCGCCCCCGCGCCGCGGAAGGACCCCGCGCCGCGGGAGGAGCCCGCGCCGCGCGCGGCCGCGTCCCCTGCGAGCCCGCCCGCGTCGACCGCCCCGGCGGAGAGCCCGGCACGGAGCGCTCCGGCTCGGGAGCGCAGGGGTCCGGCGGGAGCCGCGGCTCCGGCGGCATCGTCAGCGCCGTGGCCGGGTCCTACGTCGAGTCCGCCATGGGGCGGGAGGCGGCGGCGCCGGTGCTGGCGGAGGCCGACCGGCAGGCGGCGGAGCAGATGGCCGAGCGCAGCGGGTCCTCCGGGGCCCGGTCCGGCGGCTCGTCCGGCTCCTCCGACGGCTCGGGATCGGACTCGCGGTCCTCCGGCTCCCGCTCCTCCGGATCGGACTCCGACTCCGGATCCTCGGGGTCGCGGTCGTCCCGGTCCTCGGACTCCGGTTCGTCCGCCCGGTCGTCGGACTCGGGCTCGTCGTCGTCCCGGTCGTCCGGCTCGGGCTCCTCGTCCTCCTCGGACTCGGGGTCGTCGGACTCGGGGTCGTCGGACTCGGGGTCGTCGCGGAGCAGCGGCTCGGACGACTCCCGCTCCTCGTCCTCGGACTCCGGCTCACGGTCGTCCGGGTCGGACTCGGGGTCGGACTCGGGCGGCGGCAGCTCCTGGTACTGACGGTGTCGCCCGCGGTGGCCGGCTCCCACGGCCGGTCACCCGGGCCGGCCGTGTCACCGGGCCGTGTCACCGTGCCGGCCGTGTCACGGGATCGACCGCCTCACCCGGCCGACGGCCCCGCCCGCCCCGCCCCACCGGCCCCGATCGGTCCACCGTTCACCCGATCGGTCGTGGCGCGTCGCGCGGTTCGGGCGTGGCGCGACGAACGCGGGCCGGTGACGCGGGTACCGTCCACGCTGTGACCGCTGCCCGCACGCTCGCCACCGCGCCGGCCGCGAGCGTCCTGCCCGAGCACGTCCGCACCGCCTTCGGCGTGCGCGAGACGTCCCCCCGTCCCGTCGTGTGGGCGGGCCAGCGGGCCTGGCAGTGCGGCGACGTGCTGCTGCGGCCGGTGTCCGACCACGTCGTCGCCGCCTGGTCGGCGACGGTCCTGGAGAACCTCGAGGTCGACGGCGTCCGCCTCGCCCGCCCCGTCCGCAGCTCGGACGGCCGGTGGGTCGTGGGCGGCTGGGCCGCGTCCCGGCACGTGCCCGGCGTCCCCGAGCCGCGGCACGACGAGGTCGTCGCCGCGTCGCTGCGGCTGCACGCCGCCACCGCGACCGTGCTGCGCCCGCGCCTGCTCGACGACCGCGACGACCTGCTGTCCCGGTCCGCGGCCGCTGCGTTCGGCGAGCGCCGCCTGGACCTGCACCCCGAGACCGGCGGCCGGCTGTTCGCCGAGCTCGCCGCGCACCGCCGCACGATCCGGCTCACCCCGCAGGTCGTGCACGGCGAGCTGTTCGGCGCCATGCTGTTCGACCCGACGGGGCGGCCCGCGGTGCTCGACCTCGTGCCGTTCTGGCGGCCCGCGGAGTGGGCGGCGGCGGTCGTCGTCGTCGACGCGGTCGCCTGGGGCGGTGCCGACGAGGAGCTGATCGAGCGCTGGTCGGAGCTGCCCGAGTGGCCGCAGTCGCTGCTGCGGGCGGTGCTCTACCGGCTGGCCCTGCACGCCCAGCACCCGGACGCGACGACCGAGTCGCTCACCGGGATCGAGCGGGTCGCGAGCCTGGTCAGCCGCCGGCTCTGACGGGGCCGCTCCCGGCACGCCGCTGCTCACCGGCGCCGCGGGGAACACGGGGACGCCGTTGCGTCCCCGGCCGACCCGGTGCACCACCGGGTGGGCGGCGCGTTCTGCGACGCCCCGCTCGGCGTCCCGATGCGCCGGGGCGGCTCACAGCCGTCGCGACACCCGTGTGAGACAAGCGTTGCGGGGGTGTCACACGGGGCCACCCGTCGGAAACTGGGGGTCCCTAGCGTCGTCGACGACGTGACCGCCGGCGATCAGGAGACCGATCCGTGACCACCACCTCTGCCCCGGGGCGCCGCATCGGCGGCCGCTGGATCGACCACTGGGACCCCGAGGACGAGGGGTTCTGGCAGCGCACCGGCTCGGCGATCGCCCGTCGCAACCTGTGGCAGTCGATCTTCTCCGAGCACATCGGCTTCTCGATCTGGACCATCTGGTCGGTCCTGGTGCTGTTCATGGGGCCCGAGTACGGGTTCACCGCGGCGCAGAAGTTCTTCCTGGTCGCCGTACCCACGCTGGTCGGGTCGATCCTGCGGCTGCCCTACACCTTCGCCGTCGCCCGCTTCGGCGGCCGCAACTGGACGATCTTCGCGGCGTCGTTGCTGATCGTGCCCACGATCCTGGCGATGGTCGTGCTGGAGCCGGGCGTGTCGTACACGACGCTGCTGGTCGTCGCCGCGGTCGCCGGAGTCGGCGGCGGCAACTTCGCGTCGTCGATGGCGAACATCAACGCGTTCTTCCCGGAGAAGGAGAAGGGCTGGGCGCTGGGGCTCAACGCCGGCGGCGGCAACCTCGGCGTGCCGGTCGCGCAGCTGCTCGGCCTGCTCGTGATCGCCACCCTCGGCGCAGGCTCCCCGCGGGTGCTGCTGGCGGTCTACCTGCCGTTCATCGTGATCTCGGCGTTCCTGGCGTGGAAGCGGATGGACAACATCGCCGCGATGTCCAACGACACCGGCGCCTTCACCGAGGCCTGCCGGGACCGCCAGACCTGGATCATGTCGTTCCTCTACATCGGGACGTTCGGGTCGTTCATCGGCTACTCGTTCGCCTTCGGCCTGGTCCTGCAGAACCAGTTCGACCGGACGCCGCTGCAGGCCGCCGCGGTCACCTTCATCGGCCCGCTCATCGGGTCGCTGATCCGCCCCTACGGCGGCAAGATCGCCGACCGGTTCGGCGGTGCGGTCGTCACGCTGTGGAACTTCGTCGGTATGGCCGTCGCCACGCTGGTGATCATCTTCGCCTCGGGGATCGAGTCGCTGACGCTGTTCACGATCGGCTTCATCGCCCTGTTCACGCTGTCCGGCGTCGGCAACGGGTCGACCTACAAGATGATCCCGGCGATCTTCACCGGGCGGGCGCGCGTCGCGATCGCCGGGGGCGCGGACCGCGGGACCTCGTTCGACACCGCGCGACGGCTCTCCGGCGCGGTCATCGGCATCGCCGGCGCGGTCGGGGCGCTGGGCGGGCTGTTCATCAACCTCGCCTTCCGCCAGTCGTTCATGACAGTGCAGTCCGGCACGCCCGCGTTCTGGAGCTTCCTGGCGTTCTACGTCCTCTGCATCGGCGTCACCTGGGCGGTGTACCTGCGCCCGCGCGCCGCCCTGGTCGGGAGCACCGAGGCCGCCGCGATGGCCCGGGTCTGAGCCGTGGGTCCGGACGACCGGACCGCCACCCACTGCCCGTACTGCGCCCTGCAGTGCGGGCAGTGGGTCGGCCCGTCCGGCGAGGTCGACGCCCGTGACTTCCCGACCAACGCCGGGGGCATGTGCCAGAAGGGCTGGACCTCCGGCGCTCTGCTCACCCATCCGCAACGCCTGACGTCGCCGCTGGTCAGGACCTCGCGGACGGCCGGTTTCGCCGAGACCGGCTGGGACGACGCGCTCACCGGCGTCGCCGCGCGGCTCGCCGCGCTGCGTGCCGAGCACGGGCCCGACTCGGTCGCGGTGTTCGGCGCGGGCGGGCTGACCAACGAGAAGGCCTACCTGCTCGGGAAGTTCGCCCGGGTCGCGCTGGGCACCAGCCAGATCGACTACAACGGACGGTTCTGCATGTCCTCGGCGGCCGCCGCGGGCAACCGGGCCTTCGGCGTCGACCGCGGGCTGCCGTTCCCCGTCACCGACCTCGACGACGCCGAGCTGGTCGTCCTCGCCGGCGCGAACGTCGCCGAGACCATGCCGCCCCTGATGTCGCACCTGACCGGCGCGCGCCTGGTCGTCGTCGACCCGCGGCGCACCCCGACCGCGGAGCGCGCGCTCGCCTCCGGCGGGCTGCACCTGGCGCCGCGCCCGGGCACCGACCTGGTCCTGGCGCTGGGGATGCTGCACGCCGCCGTCGTCGACGGGCACCTCGACCTGTCCTACGTGGACGACCGGACGACCGGTTTCGACGACGTCTGGGCGATCGCCTCGCAGTGGTGGCCCGAGCGCGCGGAGCGGGTCTGCGGCGTCGCCGCCACCGACATGCGCACCGTCGTGCGCTGGCTCGCGGAGTCCACGCGGCGCTACGTGCTCACCGCGCGCGGCGCCGAGCAGCACGCGCACGGCGTCGACACCGTCGCCGCGTGGATCAACCTGTCGCTGGCGCTCGGCCTGCCCGGCCGCCCCGGATCCGGGTTCGGGACGATCACCGGGCAGGGCAACGGCCAGGGCGGGCGCGAGCACGGACAGAAGTCCGACCAGCTCCCCGGCTACCGGCACATCACCGATCCGGCCGCCCGCGCGCACGTCGCACGGGTGTGGGGGGTGCCCGAGCCCTCGATCCCCGGGCCCGGCCGCAGCGCCGTCGAGCTCCTCGACTCCCTCGGCCGCCCCGGCGGGCCGAAGGCGCTGCTGGTGTTCGGCTCGAACGTGCTCGTCTCCGCGCCCGACGCCCGCGCCGTCGCCGAGCGGCTCGACGCACTGGATCTGCTCGTCGTTGCCGACGTGCTGCCCGGCGAGACCGCGCTGCGCGCCGACGTCCTGCTCCCCGTCGCCCAGTGGGCCGAGGAGGAGGGGACCATGACCAACCTGGAGGGACGGGTCCTGCGCCGCCGTCGCGCGCTCGCCCCGCCGCCCGGGGTGCGCACCGACCTCGAGGTGATCGCGGGACTGGCCGCGGCCCTCGACGCGCCGGGGGAGTTCCCCGCCGATCCGCGGACCGTGTTCGACGAGCTGGGGCGCGCCTCGGCCGGTGGGATCGCCGACTACGCGGGCGTGTCCTACGACCGGCTCGACGCGGGCGAGGCCCTGCACTGGCCGGTCCCCGCCGACGACCACCCCGGGACCCCGCGGCTGTTCACCGAGCGCTTCGGCCACCCCGACGGACGCGCCCGGATGCTGCCGGTCGACCACGTCGAGCCGGACGAGGGCACGGACGCCGGCTTTCCCCTGACCGTGACGACCGGCCGGGTGCTGGTGCACTACCAGTCCGGTGCGCAGACCCGCCGGGTCGCCGAGCTGGCGGAGGTGTCGCCGGAGGTCTTCGTGGAGGTGCACCCGGACACCGCCGCCCGGCACGGTCTCGGCGACGGCGACCTGGCCGACGTCGTGTCCCGCCGCGGGACGACGACGGCGCGCGTCCGCTGCGTCACCACGCTGCGCCCGGACACGGTGTTCCTGCCCTTCCACTTCGGTGGGGCGGGGGCGGCGAACAACGTCACCAACCCTGCCCTGGATCCGGTGAGCCGGATGCCGGAGTTCAAGGTGGCCGCGGTGCGGCTGGAACCCGCCTCGACGGACCGGGACCCGTCCGACGGATCCGGCACCGCCGCCGAGCTGAGCCCCACCGGCGCGGGTCGGTCCGCGCGCTGATCCGCTGCTCGCGCGCGTCGGGACACGCGCGAGCAGCGGATCACCGCGCGCTCTGCGGATCACCGCGCGCTCTGCGGATCACCGCGCGCTCTGCGGATCACCGCGCGCTCTGCGGATCACCGCGCGGACGGTGGGCTCCGCGGCCGTTGCGCAGGCGCACCTCGCACGGTCCCACCCCACCTCGCAGACCCTGCAGAGGCTGCGAGGGGGAGGAACCGCTGCGAGGTCCCGGCTCACGGAGGGCGCCCGCCGAGAATGAGGACCTCGTAACGCCCGTGCAATGGCCCGCGTTCTGCCCGTAACCCCCCGTTCCTACCGTCGGTGTCATGAGCAGGCGCGTGGTGGTGATCGGGCACGGCATGGTCGGCGCCCGTTTCGTGGAGGAGGTCCGCCGGCGCGACCCGGACGGCGAGCGGGTGACGCTCACCGTCCTCGGCGCGGAGTCCCGCCCCGCGTACAACCGGGTGCTGCTGTCCACCGTGCTCGCCGGCGGGCTGCGGCCCGCCATGGTCGCGCTGCCCGTCGTCGACGGCATCGCCCTGCACACCGGCGTCGCGGCGACGGCGCTCGACCGGACCGCGCGCGTCGTCCACGCCGACGACGGCACCGTCCACCCCTACGACGAGCTGGTCCTCGCCACCGGCTGCCGCGCCTGGCTGCCGCCGGTCGACGGTCTCGCCGACCCCGGGGCCCCGGAGGTCCCGGCCCGCGGCGTGAGCCTGTTCCGCGACCTCGAGGACTGCGGGCGCATCCTCGACGCGGCCGCGCCGGGCGCGCGGATCGCCGTCGTCGGGGGCGGGCTGCTCGGGGTCGAGGCCGCCAGCGGGCTCGCCGGACGCGGTGTCGCCGTCACCCTCGTGCACCCGCGCACCCACCTGATGGAGCGCCAGCTCGACGCGGGCGCCGGTGAGGTGCTCGCGACCGCGCTGCGCGGGCTCGGGGTCGACGTCCGCTGCGGTGTCGGCGCCAAGGCCTGGGACCCCGAGGCCGGCCTGGACTGCGACGACGGTTCCCGGATCGCCGCGGACCACGTCGTCGTCGCCGCCGGGGTGCGCGCGAACAGCGGGCTGGCCGCCGACGCCGGGCTCGCGGTCGACCGGGGGATCCTCGTCGACGACCGTCTCGCCACCGCCGACGGCCGGGTGCACGCCCTCGGCGACTGCGCGCAGCACGCCGGCGCCCCGGGCGGGCTCGTGCAGTCCGGCTGGGAGCAGGCCGCCGTCCTCGCCGACCTGCTGACCGGCACCGACCCGGCCGCGCGCTACCGCGGCACCCGCCCGGTCACCCGGCTCAAGGCGCGCGGCATCGACCTCGCCGCCCTCGGCGACCCCACCGCGGGCGACGAGGAGCTGCGTGTCTCCGACCCCCGCCGCGGCCGCTACGGCGTGCTCGCGCTGCGCGACGACCGCGTCGTCGGGGCCGTCCTCATGGGACTGCCAGACGCCGCCGCCATGATCACCGGGCTCTACGACTCCGGCGCCCCCGCTCCCTCCGACCGGCTCGCGCTGCTGCTCGGCCGGGCCCTGCCCGGCGAGACGTCGCCCGCCACCGACCCGGTCCGGATGCCGGGAAGTGCCGTGGTCTGCCGCTGCAACAGCGTCACCAAGAACGCGCTGGTCACCGCGTGGCGCGCGGGCGCCCACGACGTCGACGCGCTGTCGCGGCGCACCCGGGCCGCCACCGGCTGCGGGAGCTGCCGCGACGTCGTCTGCGGGATCCGGGACTGGCTGGCCGACATCGACCCGCCGCAGGAGAGCGCGGCATGAAGGAGCAGAGCATGAGTCGTCTGGTCGTCGTCGGGAACGGCATGGTGGGCCACCGCCTCGTCGCCGCGATGCGGGACCGGGACACCGCCGGGGACTGGGAGATCACCGTCCTCGGCGAGGAGACCCGCCGCGCCTACGACCGGGTCGCCCTGTCCTCCTACGTGGACGGACGCTCCGAGGAGGAGCTGCGCCTCGACGACGACGAGCTGCGCGGCGACCCGCTGGTGACCTACCACCTCGGTGACGCCGTCGCGACGGTCGACCGCGACGCCCGCCGCGTCACCACCGCGTCCGGCCGCACCCTGACCTACGACGCGCTGGTGCTCGCCACCGGCTCCTACCCGTTCGTCCCGCCGGTCCCCGGCAAGGACCTGCCCGGGTGCTTCGTCTACCGCACCCTCGACGACCTCGACGCGATCAAGGCGGCCGCCGCGGCCGCCGCCGACGACCCGGGCCGCAGGGGACGGCCGTCGGCGATCGTCGTCGGCGGCGGGCTGCTGGGCCTGGAGGCGGCGCGCGCGATGCGGCTGCTCGGGCTGTCCCCGCAGGTCGTGGAGATCGCGCCGCGGCTGATGCCGGTGCAGGTCGACGCGGGCGGCGGCGCGCTGCTCGAGCGGCTGGTCACCGCGCAGGGCATCGCCGTGCGGACCGGGGTGTCGCTGGCCGCGGTGTCCACCGACCGCGGCCGGCTGGTCGGGACGCTGTCCGACGGCGTCGAGCTCGACGCCGACCTGGTCGTGTTCTCCGCCGGCATCCGGGCCTCCGACCAGCTCGCCCGCGACTGCGGCCTGCCGGTCGGCGAGCGCGGCGGCGTCTGGGTCGACGACCGCTGCCGGACCCGTGACGACGCCGTCTGGGCGATCGGCGAGTGCGCCGCGCTGGAGGGCCGCACCTACGGCCTGGTCGCCCCCGGCTACGCGATGGCCGAGGTCGTCGCGGACCGGCTGCTCGGCGGCGAGGCCCGGATGACGCCCGAGGAGCTGGACATGTCCACCCAGCTCAAGCTGCTCGGCGTCGACGTCGCCAGCTTCGGCGACGCGCACGCGGTCACCGAGGGCGCGCTGGAGATCGTCGTCAACGACCCGGTCGAGGGGACCTACTCCAAGCTGGTCGTGTCCGACGACGCGTCCACCCTGCTCGGCGGTGTCCTGGTCGGCGACGCCTCGCGCTACGGCGCGCTGCGCCCGCTGGTCGGGTCCCGGCTGCCCGACGACCCGGTCACCCTCATCTCCAAGGGCGGCGCCGAGCCCGACGCGTCCGCACTGCCGGACTCGGCCCAGATCTGCTCGTGCAACGCCGTCACCAAGGGCACGCTGTGCGCGGCGATCGCCGACGGTGCGCACACAGTGCCGGAGCTGAAGGCGTGCACCCGCGCCGGTACCACCTGCGGCTCGTGCGTCCCGGCGCTCGCCCGGATCCTGGCCCAGCAGGGCGTCGAGGTCTCGAAGGCCCTGTGCGAGCACTTCGACCACTCCCGCGCCGAGCTCTTCGAGATCGTCGCCGGGGCGGGCATCACCTCGTTCTCCGCGCTGATCTCCCGGTACGGCCGCGGGTCGGGCTGCGACATCTGCAAGCCGGTCGTCGGGTCGATCCTCGCGACGCTCTACAACGAGCACGTCCTCGACGGCGAGCGCGCGACCCTGCAGGACACCAACGACCACTTCCTCGCGAACATGCAGCGCAACGGCACCTACTCGGTGGTGCCGCGGATCGCCGGTGGCGAGGTGACCCCCGAGGGCCTGATCGTCATCGGCGAGGTCGCCCGCGACTACGGGCTCTACACCAAGATCACCGGTGGACAGCGGATCGACATGTTCGGCGCCCGCGTCGAGGACCTGCCGGCGATCTGGCGCCGCCTGGTCGACGCCGGGTTCGAGTCCGGGCACGCCTACGGCAAGTCGCTGCGCACCGTGAAGTCGTGCGTCGGCACGACCTGGTGCCGCTACGGCGTGCAGGACTCGGTCGGCCTCGCCGTCGAGCTGGAGCTGCGCTACCGCGGGCTGCGCAGCCCGCACAAGCTCAAGTCCGGCGTCTCCGGTTGCGCGCGCGAGTGCGCCGAGGCCCGGTCCAAGGACTTCGGCGTGATCGCCACCGAGCACGGCTGGAACCTCTACGTCGGCGGCAACGGCGGCTTCACCCCGCGCCACGCCGAGCTGCTCGTGTCCGACGTGGACACCGCGACGCTGGTCCGGACGATCGACCGGTTCCTGATGTTCTACGTCCGCACCGCCGAGCGGCTGCAGCGCACCGCGCCGTGGATCGAGGCGATGGAGGGCGGGCTGGACCACCTGCGCGCCGTGATCGTCGACGACTCGCTCGGCATCTGCGGCGAGCTCGACGCCGCGATGGCCCGTCACGTCGACTCCTACGCCGACGAGTGGGCCGGCGTCCTGGCCGACCCGCAGAAGCTGGAGCGGTTCGTCTCCTTCGTCAACGCGCCCGACACCCCCGACCCCACCGTCCGGTTCGTCGAGGAGCGGGGACAGAACGTCCCGGCCCCCGGCCGTCCCGACGAGCCCGTCCTGATCGGCCTCCCGGAGGTGTCCTCCCGATGACCACCCGGCTCGACGCGACCACCACGACCACCGCGCCCGCCCCGGCCGGGACCGAGCCCACCGGCTGGCTCACCGTCTGCCCGGTGGACCGGCTGCAGCCCGGCCGGGGTGTCGCCGCACTCCTCGGCGACACCCAGGTCGCGTTGTTCCGTCTCGCCGACGGCTCGGTGTACGCCCTGGACAACATCGACCCGTTCACCGGGGCCGCGGTCGTCTCGCGCGGCATCGTCGGCGACCGCGGCGGCGAACCGACCATTGCCTCGCCGCTCCACAAGCAGGTCTTCGCCCTGCGTGACGGCCGCTGCCTCGACGGTGCCGACGGCGACGCTGTGAGCCTGCCCGCGTTCGCGGTGCGGGTCATGGGCGACGCGCTGCAGGTCGGGCTACGGTGAACGGGCCTTCCCGCACCGTCGTGCCCACCACCACCCGCGACGCTCCCGGCGACCTCCGCGCGTCCTCCGCGCCGGCCGGCCGGGGTTTCGGAGGAACGGAGAACCGGTGACCCGATCCGCCGCACGAGACACCGCCGCCGCGCCCGACGCGGCCCCGGTGCCACCGCTGGCCGGGTTCACCGTCGGCGTCACCGCAGCCCGGCGCGCCGAGGAGCTCGCCACGATGCTGGAGCGCCGCGGCGCGACCGTCCAGCACGGGCCCGCGCTGCGCATCGTGGCCCTCGCCGACGACGCCGACCTCGAGAACCGCACCCGCGAGCTCGTCGCGGCACCACCGGACATCACCGTCGCGACCACCGGGATCGGCTACCGCGGCTGGATCGAGGCCGCCGACGGCTGGGGGCTGGGCGAGGACCTGCTCGCCGCGCTCGGCCGCTCGGAGATGCTCGCCCGCGGCCCCAAGGCGCGTGGCGCGATCCGCGCGTCGGGCCTGGTCGACGCCTGGTCCCCGGAGTCGGAGTCCACCGCCGAGGTGCTGGAGCACCTGCTCGACCGCGGCGTCGAGGGCAGCCGGATCGCGGTGCAGCTGCACGGCGAGCCGCTGCCCGACGTCGTCGACGCCCTGGAGATGGCGGGCGCCGAGGTCGTCACGGTGCCGGTCTACCGCTGGGCACCGCCGCTGGACCTCGGCCCGCTGGACCGGCTGATCGACACCACCCTGGCCGGCGGGATCGACGTCCTGTCGTTCACCAGCGCCCCCGCCGCGGCCGGGATCCTCGCCCGCGCCGGGGAGCGCGGTCTGCGCGAGGGCCTGCTCACCGCGCTGCGCGGCCCCGTGCTGGCGCTGTGCGTCGGCCCGGTCACCGCGGCACCGCTGGAGGCACTCGACGTGCCGACGGTGCAGCCGCAGCGCTCCCGGCTCGGCGCGATGGTGCGGACCTGCGAGTCCGTCGCCCCGGCCCGCGCCCGCAGGCTCCCGGTCGGCGGCCACCACCTGGAGGTGCGCGGACACGCGGTGCTCGTCGACGGCACGCTGTGCCCGCTCCCGCCGACGCCCATGGCACTGCTGCGGCTGCTCGCCAAGCGCCCCGGCCGGGTCGTGTCCCGCGCCGAGCTGCTCGCCGCGCAGCCTGGTGGGGCGGGCGACGAGCACGCCGTCGAGAACGCGATCGGCCGGCTCCGCGCGGCGCTCGGCGTCCCCGGCCTGGTGCAGACCGTGGTGCGCCGCGGCTACCGGCTCGCACTCGAACCCGAGCACGGCGCGCACTGCGCCGAGGACCCGGAGGTGACCCGGTGACCGGGCTCCCGCTGCTCCTCGTCGCGCACGGGTCGCGCTCCGACGCCGCCGACGCGGTGATCCGGTCGCTCGCCGCGGCCGTCGCCGCACATGGCCCGCAGGTCGAGATCTGCTACGTCGACGTCCGCGGTCCCACGGTCGTCGACGCCGTGATCGGGCTGCGGGACCGCGGCCACGACGGCGCCGTCGTCGTCCCCGCGTTCCTCGCCGCCGGCTACCACGTGCGCACCGACCTGCCCGCCCAGCTCGCCGAGGTCGGCGCCGACCCGGCCCGGTTCCCGGTCACCCGCTCCATGGGGCCCGACCCGCTGCTCGCCGCCGCGGCCCTGGACCGGCTGCGCACGGCCGGCTACCGCGACGGCGACGCCGTCGTCCTCGCCGCGGCCGGCTCGTCGGACCCGTCCGCCGTCGCGCAGGTGCACGCGAGCGCCGGAATGCTCGCCCGCCGGGTCGGCCGTCCGGTCCCGGTCGGGTTCGCCGCCACCGGCAGCCCGTCGGTGACCGAGCTGGTCGCCCGGCTGCACGACGCCGGGGAGCGGCGGGTCGCGGTCGCGTCCTGGCTCCTGGCCCCCGGTGTCTTCCAGACGCGGCTGCTCGGATCGGGGGCCGACGTCGTCGCCGACCCGCTGGGCGTGCACGACGACGTGGTGACCGCCGTCCTCAAGCGCTACGCCGCCGGGGCCGCCGCGGTGCTCGCGGCCTGACCGTGCCCCGGCCCGACCCGGACCTGGTCCCCCGGCTGCGGGCGGCGGGCTGCGTGTTCGCCGAGGACGAGGCCGCGCTGCTCGCCGCCGCGGCCGCCGGGCCGGAGCTGGAGGTGCTGGTCCGGCGCCGCATCGCCGGGGAGCCGCTCGAGCACGTCCTCGGCCGGGTGGACTTCGACGGGCTGACCGTGCGGGTCACCCCGGGGGTGTTCGTGCCGCGCCGTCGCAGCGAGGCGCTGGTGCACGCGGCCGTCGCCGCGTTGCCGGGCTCCGCGCATCCCGGGCGCCCGCTCGTGGTCGACCTGTGCTGCGGCTGCGGGGCGCTCGGGGTCGCCGTCGCGCGCCGGGCCGCCGTCGACCTCCACGCCGCCGACGCGGATCCGGTCGCGACCGCCTGTGCCGCGCAGAACCTGGCCGGGGTGGGGACGGTGCACACCGGTGACCTGTTCGCCGCGCTGCCGACCGGACTGCGGGGACGCGTCGACGTGCTCGTCGCGAACACCCCCTACGTGCCCAGCGGCGCGATCGGCTCGATGCCCCCGGAGGCCCGCGACCACGAGCCCCGCACCGCGCTCGACGGCGGCCGCGACGGCCTCGACCCGGCCCGCCGGGTGGCCGCGGGGGCGGGGGAGTGGCTCGCGCCGGGCGGGGCGCTGCTGATCGAGACGGGCACGGCCCAGGCTCCGGTGCTGGCACAGGTGTTCGGCGGGCACGGGCTCGTCGCGCACGTCGGGCACGACCAGGACCGTGACGCGACCTGGGTGCAGGGCCGCGCGGCGCCCTGATCGGCCGCCCCTTTGCTCTGCTCACCGATACGCAGCACCCTCGCAGTCCCGTCGAGCGTCGCCCGGCGCATCGAGACGCACGTTTCCGCCCCGGCGAGGGCGAGAACGTGCGCCTCGATCGGGCGGCGGGGCCGCCGTCGAGCACGGCCGCGAGAGCGGTGGTCGTCGCGGCAGGGTCGTCGGAGAGCCGGACGGCGCCGGGCCCGCTCGATCCCCGACGCCCAGCCGCTGACCCACGCGCTGAGCGACGAGGTGGTAGCGCTGCGGGTCGAGACCGTCACCCGGGAGGCGGAGGCGATCATGGCCGGGAGGAGGGCGCGCCGGGGCGGTCGAGGGCCGGCTCAGCGTCGGCGGTGCTCACGGGGCAGCCGGCCGTCGACCATCAGGATCCCCTCGGCCCGCAGCCGGGCCGCCTGCTCGGCGGCGATGTGCGGGGCCGAGCGCCCGTCGGAGCGCAGCACCCGGTGCCACGGCAGGTCGTGGCCGTCCTCGGCGAGGATCCGGCCGACCAGGCGCGCCGAGCGGATCCCGGCCAGCTCGGCCACCTCGCCGTAGCTGAGGGTCTGCCCGGGCGGGATCGACCGGACGACCTCGCGCACCCGTTCCAGGGTCTCGGAGTCCACGCCTGCAGTCTGACGCTGTCGGTGCCCCGTGGTCTCATCGCCCCATGAGCCGAACAGCCCCCGAGCAGGCGTCGCCGCGCCTGGTGCGTGCGGACCCCCGGCCCGCTCCCGTTCGGGAGTGGACCGGCGCCGCCGCGCGGGTGCTCGCGCACGAGCGCGGCGCGCTGCGGGTGCTGGGCGGCCCGGGCACGGGCAAGACGAGCCTGCTGCTCGACGCGGTGGTCCGCCGCATCCGGGCCGGGGAGCCGCCGGGGGCGGTGCTGCTGCTGGTGGGCAGCCGCCGGGCCGCGGAGGAGCTGCGTGGCCGCCTCACGTCGCTGCTGACCGCGGGCGGGGGTGAGCTCGCCGGGGACTTCGGGGTGCGCACCACCCGCGAGCTGCTGGTGCGGACGGTGCACTCCTACGCGTTCGGGGTGCTGCGGCTGCACGCCGCGCGCTACGAGGACCCGCCGCCGCGGCTGCTGGCCTCGGCCGAGCAGGACGTGGTGGTCCGCGAGCTGCTCGCCGGGGAGATCGACGGCTGGGGCGGCACCGTCCCCGGCTCGGGCTGGCCGGAGCGGCTCGACCCGGCCCTCGGGCTGCCCGGGTTCGCCGCGGAGCTGCGTGAGCTGCTCCTGCGGGCGGCCGAGCGCGGGCTGGGGCCACGCGAGCTGGCCGAGCTGGGACGCGAGCACGGGCGCGAGGAGTGGGTCGCCGCGGCCCGGTTCTTCCGCACCTACGAGGAGGTCACGCTGCTCCGCGGGGCGGCGGGGCGGGGCGCACCACAGGCGACGGCCCCGGCGCTGGACTCCGCCGAGCTCGTCGCCGCCGCGCTGGACACCCTGGCCGCGGACCCGGACCTGCGGGAGCAGGAGCGGCGCCGGGTCCGTCACCTCCTGGTCGACGACGCGCAGGACCTCGACCCGCAGCAGATGGAGCTGGTCGCGGCGCTGGCCGAGCACGCGGGGTCCACGCTGCTCGCGGGCGACCCCGACCAGGCGGTCCTGACCTTCCGTGGTGCGGACCCGCAGGGCCTGAACGTGCTCGACGCGCCCACCGAGGTCCTCACCGTCGACCACCGCCAGCGGCCCGGGGTGCGGGCGGCGGGCCTGCGGGTGGCGGAGAAGCTGCCCGGCTCCGGGGTGACCCGGACCCGGCGCGGCCCGGAGCACGACGCCCCGGCCCCCGAGGCCCCGGACGGGTCCGGGGTGGGCGAGGCGCTACAGGTCCGGGTGTTCGGGTCGCCGTCCGCGGAGGCCGGGTGGATCGCCGACCGGCTGCGGCGCGCACACCTCGTCGACGGGGTGCCCTGGTCGGACATGGCGGTGCTGTCCCGGTCCGCGCGGCGCACCCTGCCCGCGCTGCGCCGGGCGCTGGCCGCGGCCGGGGTCCCGCTGGCCGCACCACCGGACGAGGTGCCGCTGCCGCGCCAGCCCGCCGTCGTGCCGCTGCTCCTGGTGCTGCGCGCGGCATGGCGGCCGTCCGCGGTCGACGCCGACCTCGCGACCTCCCTGCTCACCTCACCGCTGGGCGGCGGCGACCCGATGCGGATGCGGCGGCTGCGCCGCGGCCTGCTGCGGATGCACGCCGCCGCGGGGCACGACGTGCGGACCTTCGCCGACGACGAGCGCGTCGAGGCGGGTGAGGTCGACCCGGCCGCGGCGAGCAGCGACCCGTTGCTGGTCGGGATGCTGCGCGACGCCGTCGCGGGCCGGCCCGACCCGCTGCCGATGCTCTCGCCCGCCGAGGCCGCCCCGATGCGCGACGTGGGCCGCCTCCTCGACACCGCCGCCCGCTCGATCGGCGCGGGCGAGCAGGTCGAGGAGACGTTGTGGAAGGTGTGGCGGCGCACCGGCCTGGCGAAGCGCTGGAGCGAGGCCAGTGCCCGCGGCGGCCCCGGCGGAGCGGCCGCCGACCGGGACCTCGACGCGGTCCTGGCCCTGTTCGACGCCGCCGCCCGCTACACCGACCGGCTGCCCGGCGCCGACGTCGGCGGGTTCCTGGAGTACCTGCTCGACCAGCAGCTGCCGGGGGAGACCCTGGCCCCGCAGGCGCCCCGGGGCGGCGCGGTGGAGCTGCTCACCGCACACGGCGCCCGCGGCCGGGAGTGGACGGTCGTCGCGGTGCCCGGGGTGCAGGAGGGGCTGTGGCCCGACGTACGGCTGCGCGGCAGCCTGCTCGGCCACGAACGGCTCGTCGACCTCGTCGGCGGGGTCGCCGCCCCCGACGACGCGGTCTCCCGCACGGCGCCACTGCTCGCCGAGGAGCGGCGGCTGTTCTACGTCGCCTGCACCCGTGCCCGGACGACGCTGCTGGTCAGCGCCGTGCAGGGGGAGGACGAGCAGCCCTCCCGGTTCCTCGACGAGCTCGACCCCCGCCCCGCCGACGCCGCCGAGGCCCGCCCGGTGCACCGGCCCGAGCGCTCCCTGGTGATGGCCGAGCTGGTCGGGGAGCTGCGGCGCGCCGTCACCGAACCCGACCACGGCGACCCGGGACGCGCCGCACGCCGTCACCGGGCGGCGACCCAGCTGGCCCGGCTCGCCGCCGACGGCGTCCCCGGGGCCCACCCCGACGACTGGTACGGCGTCGCCGACCTGTCCGACGGCGCCCCGCTGCGCGCCGAGGGCGAGCTCGTCCCGATCTCGCCCTCCGACGTCGAGACGATCGCCGGCTGCCCGCTGCGCTGGGTGCTGTCCCGGCACGGCGGCGACGAGACCGGCGCGCTGTCGGCGGTCACCGGGTCCCTGGTGCACGCGCTGGTGCAGGCCCGCGCCGCCGGGGCCGACCCGGTCGAGCTGGAGGAGGCGCTGCGCTCGGCGTGGCGGCGGCTGGACTCCGGGGCGCCGTGGTTCGGGCGCCGCGAGCTGGTCCGGGTGCGCGAGATGCTCGCCGCCTTCGACGACTGGGTCCGCCGCAGCCGTACCGAGGGACTGGAGCTGGTGGCCGTCGAGCAGCCGGTGCAGCTGGACCTGGACGGCGAGGACGACAGCGAGGGCGACGACCCGGGCCTGGCCCCCGGCGGCATCGGTGCGGGCGACGACGACCCGGCGGGGGCCGCGCTCCTCCCGGTCGACACCGACGGCGACGGCGCGGGCGGACGCGGCGGCGGGGCCGCGCGGGCGGCCCGGCGGGTCCGGCTCCGCGGCCGGGTCGACCGGCTCGAACGCGACGACCAGGGGCGCCCGGTCGTCGTCGACGTCAAGACCGGGAAGACGGCCACCTCGGCCCGGGCCACCGCCGAGCACCACCAGCTCGCCGTCTACCAGCTCGCAGCCTCGCTCGGCGCGTTCGACCAGCTCGTCGGGGGCGGGGTGGAGCCGGGCGGGGCGCGGCTGCTGTTCCTGGCCGACCGCAAGGCCAACGGGGAGGCGAAGGAGCCGCAGCAGGCGGCGCTGCGCCCGGAGGAGATGGGGCACTGGCGCGACGTGCTGATGACCTGCGCCGAGGACTCGGCGGGTGCGGTGTTCGTCGCCCGCGCCGGGCCGGACTGCGACCGGTGCCCGGTCCGCACCAGCTGCCCCGCGGTCGAGACCGGCCGGACGGTGGTGGACGGGTGAGCGGGTCCGGTCCCGTACTCGGACGGGCCTCACACCCGGCCGTGCCGGCCCGCGGTCGGGTCGTGCCGCCGGCCCGGGCTCCACACCTGCGGTGCCGGACCCCGGTCAGGTCGTGCGGACGGGCGGGATCCGGCGGTCGGCGACCCGGTCGATGACCAGCGCCGAGCTCAGCCCGAGTGCGACCGCGGCGCAGAACCCGCCGACGGTGTCGGTGGCGTAGTGCGCCCCGATCCGCACCATGCCCGCGCCGACGGTGCCGCCGGCCAGCAGCGCCGTCGCGGCCAGGGTGGCGACGGCGGGCCCGGTGCGGGCCACCGGCAGCAGCCCCACCAGCAGCAGGGCGACCACCAGCCCGATCGACACCGCGCCACCGGTGTGGCCGGACGGGAAGGCGAAGCCGTCCACTCCGGGGGCGCCGATGGTGCGCCCGATCAGCGGCTTGAGCACCGTCGTCGCGACACCGGTGAGGCCGGGGCCGACGACGGCCAACACGGCCAGCCGCCGCCGTCGCAGGACCAGGGCCAGGCCGGCGACCAGCAGCGCGCACAGCACGACCGTCGGCGGGGACCCGAAGGTCACCGCATCGGCGAGCAGGGAGCCCGGGCGGTGGCCCAGCGCGTCCACCGCGCTGCCGGCGCGCCGGTCGATCCGCCCGGCGGCGGCGTCGCCGCGGTACACCCACGCCAGCACGGCGAAGACGGCGACGGCCGCCGCCACGATCAGTGGCGCCGGCCGTCGCAGCGGTCCCAGCAGGGACGGGTGGTCGGGGGTCGGGCGCACCCGGCCCAGGTTATCCGGCGGTGCCGAGGCCGAGCGCGCTCGCCAGCCGGCGCAGGTCGCCCTCCGGATCGGCCATCCCGGGGGTGATCACCTGGGCGCAGACGTGGTCGGCGCCGGCGTCGAGGTGCTCGTTCAGGCGGGCCGCGACCTGCTCCGGCGTGCCGTGCGCGACGAGCGCGTCGATCAGGGCGTCGCTGCCGCCGTCGTCGAGGTCGGACTCGGCCCAGCCGAGCCGCTTGAGGTTGCTCCGGTAGTTGACCAGCCCCAGGTAGGGCTTCTCGACGACCGGACGGCCCAGGGCCCGCGCGGCCTCCGGGTCGTCGTCGAGCACGACCTTGTGCTCCGGCGCGATCAGCGCCCCGGCGCCGTAGCGTTCGCGCGTGGAGCGGGTGTGCTCGGGCGTGGTCAGGTACGGGTGCGTCCCGGCGGACCGGTCGCGGGCCAGGTCCAGCATCTTCGGCCCGAGTGCCGCGAGTGCGCGTCCCTGCACCGGGACACCGAGCTCGTCGAGCCGGTCCACGTAGGCGACGAGCGCCGCGTACGGGCGGGTGTAGTCGCTGGTGGCCTCCGGGTGCCCGACGCCGATCCCGAGCAGGAAGCGGCCCGGGTGCTTCTTCTCGATGCGGTGGAAGGACTCCGCGACCTCGTCGGCGGGGGTGGCCCAGATGTTCACGATGCCGGTGGCGACCGCGAGCGACGTCGTCGCGTCCAGCAGCGACTCCGCCAGGGCGAGGTCCCCGGGAGGGGAGCCGCCGATCCACACCGCGGTGAACCCGAGCTTCTCGATCCCGGCGGCGAGATCGGGGGACAACCCGGTCTCGTGCCGCCAGACGCCGTACCGGCCGAGGGAAACACTCATGGTGGAGACTACCACTGCGCGGCTCCGATCATTCCCGGTCCTACGATGACCCCTCCACTACCCGAGAGGCTGGAACAGCAGTGATCGACCTCAAGGCGGCCCGACAGGACCCGGACACCTTCCGCACGGCGCTGTCCCGTCGCGGCGCGTCCGCGGACTTCGACGCCCTGCTGGAGGTCGACGCCCGCTGGCGGGAGGCCACCGACCGCGTCGGCAGCCTGCGCGCCGCGGCCAAGCAGCGGCCCAAGGGCAAGCCCACCCCCGAGCAGGTCGAGCAGTTCAAGCAGGAGAAGGAGGAGCTGCGCGCCGCCGAGGACGCCCTCGCCGCCGCCGACGTCGAGCGGTCCGAGCTCCTCGCCCGCATCCCGAACCTGCCCGACCCGACCGCCGCCGACGGCATGGCCGAGGAGGACGCGGTCACCGTCCGCACCTGGGGCGAGCCGCCGGTCTTCGACTTCACCCCGCGCGACCACCTGGACCTGGCGTCGTCGACGGGCCGGGTCGACATGGCCCGCGGCGCGCGGCTGTCCGGGTCGCGGTTCGCGTACCGCTTCGGCGACGTCGCGCGGCTCGAGATGGCCCTGTTCCGCTACGTCATGGACAAGCTCGCCGGCGAGGGCTTCGTCCCGGTGCTCGGCCCGGTCCTGGCGAACGAGCGGGCGATGTACGGCACCGGTTTCCTGCCCACCGAGGCGTCGAACCTCTACGAGCTGGAGAAGGACGGCCTCTACCTGACCGGCACCTCCGAGGTCGCGCTCGCCGGGATCCACATGGACGAGATCGTCGAGCTCGACACGCTGCCCGCGCGCTACGTCGCGTTCTCCACGAACTTCCGTCGCGAGGCCGGTGCGGCCGGCAAGGACACCAAGGGCATGTTCCGGGTGCACCAGTTCGACAAGGTCGAGATGTTCGTCTACTGCCTGCCGGAGAACTCCCAGGACGTGCACGAGGAGCTGCTCGCCCACGAGGAGTCGATCGTGCAGGAGCTGGGGCTGCCCTACCGGGTGCAGAACATCTCCGTCGGCGACCTCGGCAACCCGGCCGCGAAGAAGTACGACATCGAGGCCTGGTTCCCGGTCCAGGAGCGCTACCGCGAGATCACCTCGTGCTCCAACACGACCGACTACCAGGCACGACGCCTGAACGTCCGGTTCCGTCGCGAGGCCGGAGCGCCGACCGAGAACGTGCACACGCTCAACGGGACCGGCGCCACCGCCCGCGCCATGCTCGCGATCATGGAGAACTTCCAGGACGTGAACGGGACGGTCACGGTGCCGGAGGTCCTGCGGTCCTACGGTGCCCCCGCGACCGTCGGTACCCCGCCCGCCTGATCCCCGGTCGCAGGCGGGGTGACGCGCGCGACCTCCCGACGGGGCAACCGGACGGGGGCCCGCGCGTCCTGCTTGCGTGGAGAGATCGGGGAGCGGTGCGTCGCGGGCCGGGGAGCGCCCGGACACGTCGCGCCACGCCGTCCCCGCCGGGGCCGACGCCCGCCGTCCCGGCTCCCACCGTTCCGAGGACCGGCCGGACACCTCGGACTCCGGCCGGCACCGCTCGCCCGAGCCGCCCGTCGACGGACGTCGTGCCGCCGCACCGTGGCCGACCGGGCGACGGGCCGCGTCGTCCACGCCCCGGACGACGGCACCCGCGGTCCCGCCCGCGCCGCAGCCTGCCGCCCGGCGGCCGCGCCTGCGGGCCCGGTGGACGCGGCGTGGCCGACGGCCGGTCGCCGCGGGCCGGTGCCGCCGGCCCGCCGGACGTCGTCGGCAGCTGGCTCCGAGCCCGCCCGGTCCACCGCCCGCGGACCCGTCGCGCGCCCCGAGGACATCGTGGCGTCGACCGTCGCCCTCCCCGCCGCGGACCGCGCCCCCGCCGACCCTGTCCCGGAGTCCCGCCGCCCCGTACGCGAGGTGCCCGCGCCGTCGCGCCCCGCCCCGGACCCCGTCCCCGGCCCGCGCCGAGCGCCCCGGCCTCCGGCGGCAGCGCAGGCACCCGTGGTCCGGCCCCCCGTGGCGAGGACCCCCGTGGCGCGTGTCTCCACGACGCCGGAGCCGGTCGCCACGACCTCCCGTATCCGCCCCACCGACCGCGGAGCCCGTGCCACGGTCGTCCGGGCCGAGATCCCGGACGGTGCCGGACGGGCGGACCGTGCCGGGCGGACCGGACGTCGTGAGCGCCCGGACCGCGCCGTCACCGGCCTGCGCCGCCGGATCGCGCACGGCACCGGAGCGATGGCGCTGGTGCTCGTCGCCGCCGCCGGGCTGACCTGGACCGTGCTCGTCCCGCCGGACGGCACGGCCGTCGCCGCCGACCCGGCGACCTCCGCACTGGACAACCAGCTGCCGCCCCCGCCGCCCCCGCCCCCGCCCCAGCAGTGGCGCCAGGTCGGTGGCGACGAGTTCGACGGCTCCCGCGTCGACCGCTCCACCTGGAGCGTCTACAACTCGCCCGGCGGGTTCGGCAACGGCCTGCGCCGCCCGTCCGCGGTCGGCGTCGGCGACGGCCTGCTCACCGTGACCGCGCGCCCCCGGGCCGCGGGCGGGGGCGTCTCCGGCGGTGTCGCGATGCACGACGGCCGGCTCTACGGCCGCTGGGAGTTCCGCGCCCGCACCGACGTCGGCAACGGCTACAGCCCCGCGATCCTGCTCTGGCCGGACTCCGAGCGGTTCCCCGACGACGGGGAGCTCGACATGATGGAGATCCCGTTCGGCGACCGGCACGCGGCCACCGCCTTCGTCCACTACGGCGCGCAGAACCACATCCTGTCCACCGACACCCCCGGCGACTTCACCCAGTGGCACACCTTCGCCCTGGAGTGGCTGCCGGACCGGATCACCTGGTACGTCGACGGGGTGAAGAAGTGGGAGGTCACCGACCGCCGCGCGATCCCCACCACCCCGATGCACCTGGCCGTCCAGCTCGACCAGGGCCCGGCGTCGGGGTGGATCCCCGGCCCGGACGCGACCACCCCCGACGAGGTACGCCTGCAGGTCGACTGGGCCCGCGTCTTCGCACCGGTCGACGACGCCGGCCGCTGATCCGCCGCCGGTCCCGGGCCGGGACGGCGCCGGGTGGCGGATCTGTCGGTGACGCCGGGTAGAACGGTCCGTGTGGACCCCACCCCCGCCGAGCTGGCGCACGCGCTCGGTCTGCACCCGCCGACCGAGGAGCAGGCCGCCGTCATCGCCGCGCCCGCCGGGCCGGCGCTCGTCGTCGCCGGGGCGGGGGCCGGCAAGACCGAGACGATGGCGGCCCGCGTCGTCTGGCTGGTCGCGACCGGCCGGGTGCTGCCCGAGCAGGTCCTCGGACTCACCTTCACCCGCAAGGCCGCCCAGCAGCTCGGCACCCGCGTCCGGTCCCGGCTGCGCCGCCTCGCCGGGGCCCGGCTGCTCGACGACCTGGACCCGTCGGGTGCCCGGCGCGCCGCGCTGCTGGCGGGCGAGCCCACCGTCGCGACCTACCACGCCTACGCCGGTCGCCTGGTCGGCGAGCACGCGCTGCGGCTGCCCGCCGAGCCCGCCGCCCGGCTGCTCGGCCCGACGGCGGCCTGGCAGCTGGCCCACCGGGTCGTGTCCACCTGGGCCGCGGACCTGGAGATCGACCGGGTCCCCGCGACCGTCACCGGCTACCTGCTCTCCCTGGCCGGGGAGCTGGGGGAGCACCTCGTCGAACCGGACCAGGTGCGGCGCCTCGCCGAGCGGATGCTGCCGGTGCTGGAGCACGCCCCGCCCGGCAAGCGGCAGCGCGCCGAGCCCTCGGCCGGGTACAAGGCCCGGATCGCCGGGCAGCGGATGCGCTGCGAGCTGCTGCCGCTGGTCGAGGAGTTCGCCCGGCGCAAGCAGGCCGAGCAGGCCATGGACTTCGCCGACCAGATGGCCCTCGCGGCCCGGATCGCCGAGGCCGACCCGGAGGTCGGGCGGATCGAGCGTTCCCAGTACCGGGCCGTGCTGCTCGACGAGTACCAGGACACCGGGCACGCCCAGCGGGTGCTGCTCCGCGCCCTGTTCGGCGTGCCGCCCGGGCTCGCCCCGGAGCCGGACGACGGCCCGGACCACCGCTCGGTCACCGCGGTCGGCGACCCCTGCCAGTCGATCTACGGCTGGCGGGGCGCGAGCGCCGGGAACCTGGCGCGCTTCCGCACCGACTTCCCCGCTGCGGGCGGCGACCCCGCGCCCGTGCACGGGCTGCTCACCAGCTTCCGGAACCCGTCCGAGGTGCTCGTCCTGGCCAACCGGGTCTCCGAGCCGTTGCGGACCGCGCCCGGCACCGTGCGGGTGGGGGAGCTGCGCCCGCTCGACGGCGCCGGCCCCGGCGACGTCCGGGCCGCCCTGCTGCCCGACGTCGCGGCCGAGGTGGCCTGGACCGCCGACGGCATCGCCGAGCGCTGGCACGCCGGCCACGACGAGGGCACCCCGCCCACCGCGGCCGTGCTGGTCCGGCGCCGCTCCGACATGGACGCGCTCGCCGCCGCGCTGCGCGACCGGCGGGTCCCGGTGGAGGTCGTCGGGCTCGGTGGGCTGCTGTCCACCCCCGAGGTCCGCGACCTCGTCTCCGCGCTGCGGGTGGTGTCCGACCCGCTCGCCGGGCCGGCCGCCGTCCGGCTGCTGACCGGGCCGCGGTGGCGGCTCGGGATCGCCGACCTGGCCGCGCTGTGGCAGCGCGCCCGCGAGCTCGTCCCGCACCGCCCGGCCCGCCCCGGGCCGCTGTCGGCCGCCGACCTCGCCCTCGGCGCACTGCCCGGCGAGCAGGCCGAGCAGGCCGGTCTCGTCGACGCCCTCGACGACCCGGGTGGCCCGGAGCGCTACTCCCCGGCCGGGTTCGACCGGATCCGGCGGATCGGCCGTGAGCTCGCCCAGCTGCGCGCCCGCACCGCGGCCCCGCTGACCGACCTGGTGGCCGACGTCGAGCGGACCCTGCTCCTCGACGTCGAGACGATGGCCCGCCCCGGCCCCACCGGCCGGGCGCACCTCGACGCGTTCGCCGACGTCGTCGCGGACTTCGCCGCCGGTGCGGACGTGCCGTCGCTACCGGGTCTGCTCGACTACCTGGAGACCGCCGAGCAGGCCGAGGAGGGGCTGACCCCCGGCGAGGTCGAGGTCGCGCCGGACCGGGTGCAGATCCTCACCGTGCACGCGGCGAAGGGGCTGGAGTGGGAGGTCGTCGCCGTCCCGCACCTGGTCGCGCAGGTCTTCCCCGGCCGCAAGATGTCCGGCTCCTGGCTGAAGGACCCGGCCGCGCTGCCGGTCCCGCTGCGCGGCGACGCCGACGACCTGCCCGGCCTGCACCTGCCTCCGCCCGGCGCCGACCGCAAACAGGTCGAGACCGCGCTCGACGACCACGACGACGCCCTCGACGAGCGCCGCCTCGCCGAGGAACGCCGGCTGTTCTACGTCGCGCTCACCCGGTCCGAACGGGTGCTGCTGGTGTCCGGGCACCGCTGGCCCGCGACGGGGGAGAAGCCGAAGGAACCGTCGGTGTTCCTGACCGAGCTCGCCGAGATCCTGGAGGGCCCCGGCGGCTCCGAGGTCGGTGTGCTGGAGCAGTGGGCACCGCCGCCCGAGCTGGACACCGGCAACCCGGCGCTGGGCGTCGAACGGACCGCGCAGTGGCCGCCGGACCCGTTCGGCGACCGCCCCGACGACGTGCGCTCCGGGGCCGACCTGGTCCGTACCGCGCTGCGGGCCCGGCGCCCGAAGCGGCCGCGCCGCGCCGCGCCCGCCGACCAGCTCGCACTGGAGCTGCCCGCGGCTCCCGACGCGGAGCCCGGGGCCGGCGTGGTCGACGCCGAGGGTGACCCCGAGGGCTGGGCCGCCGACGTCGACGTCCTGCTCGCGGAGCGGGCCGCCGCCGCGCGGCGGCCCACGGTGTCGCTGCCCGGTCGGCTGTCGGTGAGCCGGCTCGTCGAGCTCGCCGACGACCCGGACGCGCTCGCCGTGCGGCTGCGCCGTCCGGTGCCGATGCCGCCCGACCAGCACGCCCGCCGCGGCACCGCGTTCCACGCCTGGCTGGAGCAGCGCTTCGGCGCGGAACGCCTGCTGGACATCGACGAGCTGCCCGGCGCCGCCGACGAGTCGGTCTCCTCGGAGGCCGACGCGACCGAGCTCGCCGAGCTGCAGGCCGCGTTCGAGGCGTCGGAGTGGGCGGACCGGCGGCCCGTCGACGTCGAGGTGTCGTTCGAGACGGTGCTGGCCGGGGTCGCCGTGCGCGGCCGGATGGACGCGGTGTTCGCCGACCCCGACGGCGGCTGGACGGTCGTGGACTGGAAGACCGGTCGCCTGCCCGCCGAGGACCGCAGGCAGGCGGTCGGGGTGCAGCTCGCCGCCTACCGGCTGGCATGGGCGGCCCTGCAGGACGTCGAGCCGGACCGGGTGCGGGCGGCGTTCCACTACGTCCGCGACGGCGTCACCCTGCGCCCGGCGGACCTGCTCGACGCCCGCGCGCTGCACGACCTCGTCGCCGGGGTGCCGACCGTCTCCGCCGCCGAGGTGTAGCCGCAGGACGCGGAGAGCCCGCGCCCCCGGTGACGGGGACGCGGGCTCTCCGCGTTGGGGTGGCCTGCGGTCAGTGCGCCTCGGCCTTGGCGATGCCGGCACCGGTCAGGGACCGGACCTCCATCTCGGCGTACTTGCTGCCGTCGTGGCGCTTCTGCCCGATGTAGGTACCGATCACGCCGAGCAGGAACGACAGCGGGATCGACACCAGGCCCGGGTTGGCCAGCGGGAACCAGGCGAAGTCCACGGTCGGGAAGATCGAGGTCTCCTTCCCGGAGACCACCGGCGAGAAGACGATCAGCACCAGGGTGCTGATCAGACCGCCGTAGATCGAGAACAGGCCGCCGGTGGTGTTGAACCGCTTCCAGAACAGCGAGTACAGGATCGTCGGCAGGTTCGCCGACGCCGCCACCGCGAAGGCCAGCGCCACGAGGAACGCGACGTTCTGGTCCTTCGCGAGGATGCCGCCGACGATCGCGACCACGCCGATCACGATCGCGGTCCGCCGGGCGACCCGGACCTGGGTGGCCTCGGTGTCCGCCACCTCGCCCCGCTTGATCACGTTGATGTAGACGTCGTGCGCGAACGACGCCGACGCGGTGATCGTGAGCCCGGCGACGACCGCCAGGATCGTCGCGAACGCGATCGCGGCGATGATGCCGAGCAGGACCGGTCCGCCGAGGGCGGCGGCGAGCAGCGGCGCGGCGGAGTTCACCTTGCCCGGCGCGGCCTGGATGGCCTCCGGCCCGACGATCGCACCGGCGGCGAAGCCGATGACCAGGGTGAACAGGTAGAACAGGCCGATCAGCCAGATCGCGACCTCGACCGACTTCCGGGCCTCCTTCGCCGTCGGCACCGTGTAGAAGCGCATCAGCACGTGCGGCAGGCCCGCGGTGCCGAGGACGAGCGCGATCCCGAGGGAGATGAAGTCGATCTGCGAGGTCAGCGACGCGCCGCACTGCTGGCCGGGGGCGAGCAGGCCCTCGCCCTTCGGCGAGCCGTCCGCGGCGGCCTGCATGATCGACGAGAAGTTGAAGCCGAACAGGGCGAGCGCCCAGATCGTCATGACCAGCGCGCCCGCGATGAGCAGCACCGCCTTGATCATCTGGACCCAGGTCGTCCCGCGCATGCCGCCGATCAGGACGTAGGTGATCATCACGACGCCGACGACCGCGATCACGACGCCCTGGGCGAAGCCGCCCGAGATGCCGAGCAGCAGCGAGACCAGCGCACCGGCACCGGCCATCTGCGCGAGCAGGTAGAAGAACGACACCGCGAGCGTCGAGGTGGCCGCCGCGGCGCGGATCGGGCGCTGCTTCATCCGGAACGCCAGGACGTCGCCCATGGTGAAGCGGCCGGTGTTGCGCAGCAGCTCCGCGACCAGCAGCAGCGCGACCAGCCACGCGACCAGGAACCCGATCGAGTAGAGGAAGCCGTCGTAGCCGTTGATCGCGATGGCACCGGCGATCCCCAGGAACGACGCCGCCGAGAGGTAGTCACCGGCGATCGCGAACCCGTTCTGGGTGCCGGAGAAGCCGCCGCCGGCGGTGTAGAAGTCGGCCGCGGTCTTCTTGGCGTGCCGGCTGTTGACGTAGAACACGATCCCCAGCGTCACGATGACGAACGCCAGGAAGATCGAGATGTTGAGCGCGGGGTTGCTGTCCGCCGTCGCCGCCAGGACTGTCGGGCTCATCGGGTCCCCTCGATCTCGCCGCGGAGCTTCGACGACAGCGGGTCGAGCACGCGGTCGGCGTAGCGGATGTAGACCACGGTGATCGCGAAGGTCGACACGAACTGCAGCAGCCCGAGGATCAGCCCCAGGTTGATGTTGCCGAGCACCGGGGTGGCCATGAAGTCCGTCGCGAACGTCGCGAGCAGCACGTACAGCAGGTACCAGGCCAGGAACCCGGCGGTCACCGGGAACACGAACCCGCGCAGCCGCTTGCGCAGCTCCTGGAAGTCGGGGCTCGCCTGCACGGCGGCCCAGTCGGGAGTGCCCGGCGTCGGACCGCCGGGCTGCTCGTCGGACTCGGTCGTACTCACGTATGCCTCCTTGCACAAGCCACGCACGGCCACGGGACCGGACCCAGGAAAGGGCCTTCGGGCCGTGTGCGGAACCCCACACGCACGCTCCGGGCGGCCCAAGATGCGAGCGGCCGACGAACGGACGATCGAGCGCGGCACCGAACGACGAGCGGTCTTGACTCCGATGTCGCCGCTACGCTAAAGCGCTCACTCCCGATCGGCCAGATGGAGCCGCAGCATCGTAACTTCCGCGTCCGACGGAACGTGATCGCCCAGTGACACGGCGATCATGACGAGGAATGCGCAGGGCACCGACCACAGCGCGGGCTGGGCGAGCAGCATGCCGGCCGTCCCGCCGAGCCCGAGCGCGGCGCCCAGCGCCATCGACCCGACCGTCGCGAGCAGCCCGGTGACCATCCCTGCGTACGCGCCGCGCGCGGTCAGCCCCTTCCACCACAGGCCGAGCACCAGCAGCGGGCAGAACGTCGACGCCGCGACGGTGAACGCCGAGGTCACCGCCGCGCTGACGTCGACGCGCACCATCAGCAGCGCCGCCGGTACGACGGCCGCCGACGCGGCCAGCGCGGTCAGCCGCAGCCGCCGCAGACCCGAGGGCATGAGGTCGTGGGCGAGCGCCCCGGACAGCGCGAGCAGCAGCCCGAGCGAGGTGGCCAGGAACGCGGCGAACGCCCCCGCGGTGAGCATCGCGGTCAGTGCCGCCGCGGTGCCGCCGCCGGTGACCCGGCCGGGCAGCGTGACGATCGCGGTGTCGGTGCCCTGCGAGAGGTACAGCTCGGGGGTGAGCACGGTCCCGAGCAGCCCGTAGACGATCGGGAACAGGTAGAACGCGCCGAGCATCGCGACGGTGATCGCCGCGGTGCGCCGGGCACCGCGCCCGTCCGGACTGGTGTGGAACCGCACGATGATGTGCGGCAGCCCCATCGTCCCCAGCGCCGTCGCGACCAGCACCGACCAGGTCGTCAGCAGCGGCGAGGTGTCGGCGGTGCCGAGCAGCGGCAGCGCCCACTCGGCACCGCCGGGCACCGGCAGGGACGCCCGGTCGCCGCCGAGCTGGGGCACGGCGGCACCGTCGGGGAAGACCCAGACGGTGTCGGCGGCGGCGTGGTGCGGGCCGGGGGCGAGAGGGACCGGCACCCCGTCGACGACCACGACGGTCGGCTCGGTCAGCACGAGCTCGGTGTCGAGCCGGAAGTCGACCGGGGTCTCGGCGGTGAACCGGGTGAACTCCGGCGGTGCGGCCATGTCGGCGCGCAGCTGCGGCCCGGCGAGCAGCAGCAGCCAGATCGCGGGCCCGGCGAACAGCAGGAGCTTGAGCGCGAACTGGAACGCCTGCACGTAGGTGGCAGCGCGCATCCCGCCCAGCGCCAGGGTCAGGCCGACGGCGAGCCCGGACACCACGACCCCGACCCAGTAGTCGACGCCCGACACCAGCGTGAGCAGCTGCCCGGCCGCGACGATCTGCGGCACCAGGTAGAGCACCGCGATCACCACGACGACCACCGCGCAGAACCGGCGCAGCGACCGCGACCCGAGGCGGGCCTCGGCGAACCCGGGCACGGTCAGCGCCCCGGAGCGGCGCATCGGCGCGGCGACCAGCGCGAGCATCAGCAGGTAGCCCGCGGCGAACCCGACCGGGTACCAGAGCGCCCCGGTGCCCTCCTTGATCACCAGTCCGGCGACGCCGAGGAACGACGCCGCCGACAGGTACTCCCCGGAGACCGCGGCCGCGTTGAGCATCGGCGAGGTCCGCCGGGACGCGACGAGGAAGTCCGAGGTGGTGCGCATCGCCGCGACGCCACGTGCCCCGATCAGCACCGTGACCAGCAGCAGGGCGACGACCGCGGCGGCCGTCACGGGCGTTCCGCGCGTTCGGCCCGGCGCAGGTGCCACCACGCCAGCACGCCGAGCAGCGGGTACGGCAGCCAGGCGACCGCGATCCAGCCCAGCGGGAGCCCCCCGACCCGCCACCGGGCCAGGTCCGGCGCGAGCCGCAGCAGCACCGGCAGCCCGAACAGCAGCACCGCGGCGCAGGCCAGGGTGACCACGGCGCGCCGTAGCTGGGCCCGGCGCAGCCCGCGGGCCCGCTCGGCCAGCTCCGGGTCGAGCGCCGCGGCCGGCTGCGGGCGCGGTACGGCGGTACCCCGCTCGGGCGGTGCGCTGACCGCGACCCGGCGCGGGCGGGCGGTCACGGCCGCCCCCGGTCGCTTCCCGGGCCGTCGCCGTCGGGGGCGCGGTGGCCGTCGAGCGCCCCGGCGGTGGCCGCGGCGAGCAGCTGGTCGCGCAGGTCCCGGGCGTGGCGACGACTGACCGGCACGTCACCGGCGTCGGTGTGGGCGAGCAGGCCGCCGCCGGCGTCGCTGCGCAGCTCGCGGACCGCGGGCAGGTGCAGCAGGAAGCTGCGGTGCACGCGGACGAAGCGGTGCGGGTCCCAGTGCTCCTCCAGCCGGGACAGCGGGATCCGCACCAGGTGCGAGCCCCCGGGCAGGTGCAGCCGCACGTAGTCGCCGTGGGCCTCGACGAAGCGGACGTCCTCGCGGCGGACGTAGCGGGTGCGCCCGGCGGCCTCCACCGGCAGCACGGCGAGCTCGTCGACGCGGGGGAGCGCGGGCCCGGCCGGTTCCGGTGCGGCCGCCCCCGGGACGCCCGGCCCGGCGGCCGAGCGGCCCGCCCGGGCCCGGTGCACCCGGCCGAGCGCGTCGGCGAGACGGTCCGCGCCGACCGGTTTGAGCAGGTAGTCGACGGCGCCGAGGCCGTACGCGGCGACGGCGTGCTCCTCGAACGCCGTCACGAAGACGATCTCCGGCGGCGTGGCCATCGCGGCCAGCACACCGCCGAGCTCCAGGCCGTCCATCCCGGGCATGGTGATGTCGAGGAGGACGGCGTCGAACCGGCCGGTGGGGATCGCGCGCAGCGCCTCGACCGCGCCGCCGGCCCGGGCGACCTCGCCGACGTCGGGCGCGTCGGCCAGCAACGCGCAGATCTCGTCGAGGGCGGGGGCGACGTCGTCGACGGCCAGCACGCGCAGCGGCTCGGCGGCGGGTGTCACCTCAGATCACCACCCCGGGCTGGAACCGCGGGATCCGCAGCACGATCCGGGTGCCCGCGCCGGGCGCGGTCTCGATGACCAGGCCGTGATCGGGGCCGTAGACCGCACGCAGCCTGCGGTCGACGTTCACCAGCGCCAGCCCGGCGCCCTCGGCGGTGCCGGCCAGCACGGCGCGGGCGTGCTCGGGGCTCATGCCCGGCCCGTCGTCGTCGACGGTGATCACGCAGACGTCCCCCTCGGCCTCGCCGCTGACCTGCACCAGCCCGCCGTCGGGGGAGCGCTCGACGCCGTGCTGCACCGCGTTCTCGACCAGCGGCTGCAGCGCCAGCACCGGGACCGGCACCGGCAGCACCTCCGGCGCCACCCGCACCTGCACCCGCAGCCGCTCGCCGAGCACGGCGCGGGCGAGGGTCAGGTAGGCCTCGACCGAGCGGAACTCCCCCGCCAGCGGCACGTAGTCGCCACGTGCGGCGAGCGAGTGCCGGATGAACTCGGCGAAGGTCTCCAGCAGGTCGCGGGCGCGCGCCGGGTCCGAGCGGACGAACGAGGCGATCGTGGTGAGCGCGTTGTAGACGAAGTGCGGCGAGATCTGGGCCCGCAGCGCGCGCAGCCGGGCGGCCTCGGCCTCGGCCTCCCCGTCGGTCAGGCGGGCGCGTTCGAGGGCGTCGGCGACGAAGGCGGCGGTCCGGCGGGCGGCGGCCGACCCGACCCCACCGGCCAGGACGAGCACCGGCCCGTCGCCGACGGGCAGCGCGGTGCGGCCGGCCTCGGTGAGCCGTCGCCCGCGGGCCCGCCCGGCGAGCGCGACGCCGTCGGCGCGGCCGGGGCCCCACCACGAGTCGGGCAGCCCGGGCCGGACCAGGCCCGCCGCCTCGGCGCCGCAGAGCCCGGCGAGCCGGCGCAGCGCCTCGGTTGCGGCGGCGGACCCGGCGGGCTCGCGCAGGCCCGCGGCCACGGCGACGCCCGTCTCGAGGACCTCGGTCGGGTCCGGCCCGGGTGCGGCGGCGCCGCGGAACCGGCGCGCGCTCAGCCGCGGCCGCAGCGACGTGCGCGCAGCAGGCGTCACACGTTCGTGGTCCCCCTCGGCCGACACCTGAGTGAGGATAGGGCCCGCGCGGTCGGTGCGGCGCGACCTGGGCGCTAGCCTTCGCACGTGATCGGCTCCACCCGGCTCAGCGAACTCGATCCCCAGGTCGAGGGTGCGCTGCGGATGCCGGACCCGCGGTCGGGCCCGGTGCGCTCGCTGGTGACCCGCCTGGCGATCGCGGTGTTCGCGCTCGGCGCGACGACGTTGATCGTCTTCTTCGGGCGCGACGGCTACCTCGACAACAACGGTACGGGCGAGATCTCGCTGCTCGACGCCCTCTACTACGCGACGGTGTCGCTGTCGACGACCGGCTACGGCGACATCGTGCCGGTCAGCCCGATGGCCCGCTCCATCAACATCGCGGTGATTACCCCGTTGCGGGTGCTGTTCCTGATCGTCCTCGTCGGTACGACCGTCGAGCTGCTCACCGAGCGCTCGCGGCAGTCGTTCCGGATCCAGCGCTGGAGGTCGCGCGTGCGCGAGCACATCGTCGTCGTCGGCTACGGCACCAAGGGGCGCGCGGCGGTGGAGACGCTGCTGGGTGACGACGTGGACCCCGGGAAGATCGTCGTCGTCGACACCGACCGGGCGCGGCTGGACGTGGCCTCCGGGCTGGGCCTGGTCACCGTGTCCGGCAACGCGACCCGCTCCGCGGTGCTGCGCATCGCCGGGGTGCAGCTGGCGACGACGCTGGTCGTCGCCCTGGACCGCGACGACACCGCGGTGCTGGTCACCCTGACCGCCCGCGAGCTGTCCAAGTCGATCTCGATCGTCGCCGCGGTGCGCGAGGCGGAGAACGTGCACCTGCTCCGCCAGTCCGGCGCCAGCTCGGTGATCGTGTCCGACGAGACGGCCGGGCGGCTGCTGGGCGTCGCGACCCGCTCGCCCGCCGTCGTCGAGGTGGTGGAGGACCTGCTCACCCCCGACGCCGGCTTCGCGATCTCCCAGCGCCAGGTCGAGCCGACCGAGGTCGGCGGCTCCCCGCGGCACCTGCCCGACATCGTGCTCGGCGTGGTGCGCGGCGAGCAGCTCCACCGGGTCGACTCGGCCGCCGTCGACGCGCTGGAGCGGGGTGACCAGCTGCTCTACGTCCGCAAGGCGACCCCGCCGGACGAGAGGAGTAGCTCGGCCCCTTGACCTGAAGTCGGCTGCAGGTCACAGGGTGGTCGCATGCGATCACCGACCGGCTACGCCGACCTCGCCGGGCTGATGACCCGGATGACCGGCGACGAGAAGCACGAACCCGCCGCGACCTCCACCCTCGACGTCCTGTGGGTCCTCTACGACCGCATCCTGCGCGTCGACCCGCGGCGTCCCGACGACCCCGACCGCGACCGCTTCCTGGTCTCCAAGGGACACGGCCCGATGGCGCTCTACGCCGTCCTCGTCGCCCGCGGGTTCCTCGACGACCACCTGCTCGACCGGTTCGCCGGGTACGACTCGCCCCTCGGGCAGCACCCCGACCGCACGCTCGTGCCCGGGGTGGAGATCTCCTCCGGCTCGCTCGGCCACGGGCTCGGACTGGCCGTCGGCACCGCGTCGGGGCTGCTGCTGCAGGGCCGCGACGCGCGCACCGTCGTCCTCGTCGGCGACGCCGAGCTCGACGAGGGCTCCAACTTCGAGGCGATCCAGTACGCGGGCCGTGCCGGGCTGTCCGGGCTGAGCGCCGTCGTCGTCGACAACAGCTCGGCCTCGCACGGCTGGCCCGGCGGGATCGCCGGCCGCTTCACCGCGGAGGGCTGGGTCGCCGTCGACGCCGACGGCCGCGACCACGACGCCCTGGAGCGCGCGTTCCGCACCGACCACACCGACCAGCCGCTCGCCGTCGTCGCGCACGTCGAACCGACGGGGAGCCCCCGATGACCGGCTTTGCTCTGCTCACCGATACGCAGCAGCCCACTCCCTCCGATCCCGTGACCCCGCCCGACCTGCGGGAACGCTTCCATGCGCTGCTGCCGGAGCTGATCGCGTCCGACCCGCGGGCCGTCGCGCTGCTGGCCGACATCGGCGCCGGCTACGTCGACGTCCCGCCCGACCTCGCCGACCGTGTGATCAACGTCGGCATCCGCGAGCAGCTGCTCGTCTCCGCCGCCGGTGGGCTCGCGCTGACCGGGATGCGCCCGGTCGTGCACACCTTCGCGCCGTTCCTCGTCGAACGGCCCTACGAGCAGCTCAAGCTCGACCTCGGACACCAGGGCGTCGGGGCGCTGCTGGTGTCGGCCGGCGGGTCCTACGACATGGCGGGCGCGGGGGAGACCCACTTCGGCCCGCGCGACGTGCCGCTGCTCGACACCCTCGACGGCTGGACCGTCCACGTGCCCGGGCACGCCGACGAGGCGCAGGCGCAGCTGTGGGCCGCCCTGCCCGGCGACGACCGGGTCTACGTCCGGCTCTCGGGCGCGTCCAACGCGCGGCCGTACGGGGCGGGCCCGTCGATGACGGTGCTGCGGCGGGGGAGCCGGGGGACGGCCGTCGCGGTGGGGCCCCTGGCGGACCGGACGCTCGCCGCCGTCGCCGACCTGGACGTGACCGTCCTGTACGCCGGGACCGTCCGCCCGTTCGACGCGGCCGGCCTGCGCGCCACGCTGTCCGAGCCGGACGTCGTGCTCGTGGAGCCCTACCTCGCCGGGACCTCGGTGCGGCACGTCTCCGACGCGCTCGCCGACCTGCGGCACCGGGTCCTCGGGCTCGGGGTCGGCGCCGCCGAGCTGCGTCGCTACGGCAGCCCGGAGGACCACGACGCCGCGCACGGCCTGGACGTCGCGGGCATCCGCCGGTCGGTGACGCGCTTCCTCTCGTAGGGTCGGGGCGTGCGTCTGGCCACCTGGAACGTGAACTCCGCGAAGTCCCGGCTGCCGCGGCTGCTGCCGTGGCTCGACGAGCGGGAACCCGACGTCGTCTGCCTCCAGGAGACCAAGCTCTCCGACGACGACTTCGCCGCGGCGTTCGACGAGGCCCTGGCCGAGCGCGGCTACGCGAGCGCGCACCACGGCCAGGGCCGGTGGAACGGGGTCGCCCTGCTGTCGCGGGTGGGTCTGGACGACGTCGTGCGCGGCCTGCCCGACGAGCCCGTCTTCACCGAGGGCGGGCTGGAGGTCCCGGACGCGCGTGCCGTCACCGCCACCTGCGGCGGGCTGCGGGTCACCTCGGTGTACGTGCCCAACGGCCGCAGCCCGGAGGACCCGCACTACGCCTACAAGCTGCGCTGGCTCGGTGCGCTGCGCGAGCTGGTCGCGACGGGCGACCCCGCGTCGACCGTGGTGGCCGGGGACGTGAACATCGCCCCCACCGACGACGACGTCTGGGACCGTTCCCTGTTCGACGGCGCCACCCACGTCACCCCCGACGAGCGGGCCGCGCTCGCCGCGCTGCTCGGGACCGGGCTGCGGGACGTCCTGCGCGAGCGCTGGCCCGACGAACGCGTGTTCAGCTACTGGGACTACCGGGCCGGCCGGTTCCACCAGGACCAGGGGATGCGGATCGACCTGGTGCTGGCCGGGTCGGGCCCGGCCGACCGTCGCGCGGCGGTGTGGGTGGACCGCAAGGCGCGCAAGGGGAAGCTCCCCAGCGACCACGCCCCGGTCGTCCTGGACCTCGACGAGGCACCCGACGGCGACGTCGGCCCGGTCGTCCCGCCGCCGTCGGCCCCGGCACCGCTCAGCCGTCGGCGATAACCACTCGCCGCCCGCATGGGACCTGTCGTGTGGTTCGAGTTGCAACGTCCGGAGTAAGCCGATAGCCCATCAGGAGTACACCGCTACCTCCGGGGGATGACTCGCATGACGACGACCACGAACCACCCGCGCCGGATCAGCCGCACCGTCGGTGCCGCCGTCGCCGCGGCCGCACTCGTGGGGCTGACCGCCTGCGGTGGCGAGACGCCGCAGGTGCCGAACCTGCCCGAGAACCTCCCGCAGGTCCCGGGCGTCGGCGACCCGCGCCAGGCCTTCGGCGACGCCCACCAGAAGGCCCTCGGCCTCGCCGCGCTCGGCGGCGTCGGCCTGGAGCAGGGCGTCGGGGACAAGGTCAAGGAGCTCGCGCCGCAGGTGCAGGGCGAGGGCCAGCAGATCAACGACAAGCTGCGGGGGCTGGCGTCGTCGATCGGCGTCTCGCTGCCCGACCAGGTCTCCCCGGAGATCCAGTCCCAGGTCGACGACCTCAAGGCCCGCACCGGTGAGCAGTTCGACCAGGGCTGGCTGCAGGCCGCGCAGGAGCAGGTCGGACAGCTCAGCGACCAGGCCCAGCAGCTGCTGAACGTGCCCGGCCTGCCGCCGGAGCAGCTCGACCAGGCCCGCGCGCAGCTCACGAACCTCGGTGAGCTGAAGACCAAGCTGGACCAGGCCGCGGCCGAGGCCGGGGCCACGACCCCGGGCTCCGGCACGGACAACCCCGGGAACGGCACCGACGGGAACGCCGCCGGGTCCGGCGACGGGACCGCGCCCGGTGCGGGCGCCGGCAACGGCACCGGCAACGGCTCGGCCTCCGGTTCCGGTGACGCCGCGGGCCGGGGCGGCTCCGGCGCGCCCGCCGTCGACGCCGGCACCGGTGGCCAGGCCGCGTCGGCGTCCGACGCCGCGCTGCCCGTGGCGCTCGGCGGTGCCGGGTTGCTGCTGCTCCTCGCCGGTGCCGTCCGGCTGCGTCGCGCCCGCGCGTGACACCGCGGCGCCGGCGCCCGGCCGGGGGCGTACGGGGAGCGGCCGCGCTGCTGCTCCTCGGCGTCGCCCTGCTGGGCGCCGGCGCCGGTCTCGCACTCGGTGACGACGCCCGCGTCGAGGCGAGCGACCTCGGCGCCGTGCCCGCGGGAACCGCCTCCGCCGCGACGCGTGCGGTGCCGGTGGCCCGGGCGCTGCCGGTCCTGGCGCCGCCGGACCCGGCTCCGCCGGTCGGGGCGCCCGACGCCGCGGCGCTGCCGGGGGAGCCGGGGCCCTCCGATGCGGCTGCTGCGGCGACCGCCGTCCTGCCCGCGCCCGCCGCGCCGCCCGCACCTGCTGCGCCGCCCGCACCTGCCGCGCCGCCCGCACCTGCCGCGCTCCCGGTGGCGCCTGCCGCTCCACCCGTGCTCGCCCCGCTCGCGGCAGCCGCGCCGCCGGCGCCCGACGCGCTTCCGGTGGGCCCGCTCCCCGGTCCCGGCGACCGCACCGGCCCCCCGCCCCGTTCCACCGGCCCGGCGCCCATCGCGCCACGGGAACCGTGGACCGTCTCCGCCGTCTACCCGCTCCCCGCACCCGAGCCCGGCACCGTGTCGCAGCCGGTCGTCCCCGCCGTCCTGGAGCTCCCCGCCCGCGGCCTGTCCGCCCCCGTCGACGCGGTCGGCACCGCCCCGAACGGCGGGATGGTCGTCCCCGACCAGGTGCGCACGGTCGGCTGGTGGGCCCCCGGTGTCCTCCCGGGCGGCGCGTCCGGGAGCGCCGTGATCGCCGGTCACGTCGACTCGCGCACCCAGGGCATCGGGTTCCTGTCGGTGCTGCCGCAGCTCGTCGCGGGCGAGCCGGTCGTCGTCCGTGGCGCCGACGGCCGCACCGCGGCCTACCGGGTCGTCGCGCGTCGCGAGTACGGCAAGCACGACCTGCCCCGCGAGGTGTTCCGCCGCGACGGCGACCCGCAGCTCGTCCTCGTCACCTGCGGCGGGGTGTTCGACCCGGCGGCGGGGAGCTACGAGTCGAACATCGTCGTCTACGCCGTGCCGACCGCTGCGCCCTGAGCCGTCCTCACCGGATACCCGGTCGGGCCCGCGACGGCGACCGCCTACCCTGACCTGCGTGAGCAGCACCGTGACCACCCCGCAGGAGACGACCGAGGCGCCGGAGTCCGCCGCCGTCCGTGAGGCCGCGCAGCGCGCCCGGGCCGCCGCCCCGGCCGTCCGCGCGGCGGGAGAGGGCCGGATCGACGACGCCCTGCGCGCCGCCGCCTCGCTGATCCGGGACCGGGCGCACGAGCTGCTCGAGGTCAACGCCGCCGACGTCGCCGCCGCCGAGCGGAACGGCATGGCGGCGGGCCTGCTCGACCGGCTGCGGTTGGACCCCGAGCGGCTCGCCGGCATCGCCACCCAGCTCGAGGTGCTCGCCGCGACCCCCGAGCCGCCCACCGAGTGGCCGGTCCGCACGCTGGAGACCGGCGAGCGGGTGTTCGAGCGGCGCATCCCGGTCGGCGTCATCGGCGCGGTGTTCGAGGCCCGGCCGAACGTGACCGTCGACGTCGCCTCGCAGGTCCTCAAGGCCCGCAGCGCCGCCGTCCTGCGCACCGGGTCCGCCGCGCTCGGCAGTGCCGCCGCGCTCGTCGAGCAGGTGCTGCGCCCCGCACTGGCCGACGCCGGGCTCCCCGAGGCCGCCGTGCAGCTCGTCCCGCTGCCCGGCCACGCCGGCGCCGAGGCCCTCGTCGGGCTGCCCGACCTGGTGCCGCTGGTCGTCGTCCGCGGGTCCGGGGACGTCACCCGCAAGCTGTCCGTGCTCGGCGCGACCGCGGGCACCCGGGTGCTCGCCCACGCCGACGGCGGCGGCGTCCTCTACCTCGACGCCAGCGCCACCGAGGCCGACGTCACCCGCCTGGTCACCGACTCGACCGACCGGCTCGGCGTCTGCAACCGGCTGAACCTGCTGCTCGTCGACCGGCCCGTCTACGACACCCTGCTGCCGGTCGCGAAGGCCGCCCTCGACGCCCGCGGCATCGCGCTGTCGCTGCCCCCGCACGACCACCCGCTCGGTCACGAGTGGGCGCTGGACTCCGGCGCCGAGGCGCACGTGACGGTCGCCGTCGTCGACGGCCCCGACGACGCCGCCGACACCGCCGCCCGGGAGACCTCCGGCCTGGCCGCGACGATCTGCGCCGCCGACGAGCAGGTCGCCCACCGTTTCATCGACCGCTACACCGGCACCGGGGTGTTCTGGAACGCGCCGTCGCGGCTGCTCGACGGCTACAAGCTGCTGGGGCTGCCCGAGACCGGCATCAACGTCGATCACACCCCCGGCCCCCGCGGCCCGGTCACCTACCGCGACCTCGGGCTGCGCCAGTTCGTGATCCGGCCGCCCGAGCACGCCTGACCGGGCAGGTTGTCGGGGGTGGGGGATAGCCTCGCTCCCGTGTCCGTGATCGCCGACAAATCCGCTCTCGAGCTGCACCGGGCCACGCTGGCCAACGGGCTGCGCGTGCTCGTCGTCCCGGACCCGGCCACCCCGGTGGTCGGGGTCTCGGTGCACGTCGACGTGGGCTTCCGTTCCGAGCCGGAGGGCCGCACCGGCTTCGCGCACCTGTTCGAGCACCTGATGTTCCAGGGCAGCGAGAGCCTGGAGAAGCTGGAGCACTTCCGGCAGGTCCAGTCCGCGGGCGGGATCTTCAACGGCTCGACCCACCAGGACTACACCGACTACTTCCAGGTGCTGCCCGGTGCGGCGCTGGAGCGGGCGCTGTTCCTGGAGTCCGACCGGCTGCGCGCCCCGAAGCTCACCGTCGAGAACCTGCGCAACCAGGTGGACGTCGTGAAGGAGGAGATCCGGCTCAACGTCCACAACCGCCCCTACGGCGGGTTCCCGTGGATCCTGCTGCCGCCGGTCCTCTACGACACCTTCCCGAACGCCCACAACGGCTACGGCGACTTCTCCGAGCTGGAGCAGGCGAGCCTGGACGACGCGGCCGCGTTCTTCGACACCTTCTACGCGCCGGGCAACGCGCTGGTCACCGTGCACGGTGACCTGTCCGAGCACGGCGTCGACGGCACCCTCGCCCTGGTCGAGCGGCACTTCGGGGACATCCCCGCCCGGCCCGTCCCGCAGCGGCCGTCGTTCGCCGAACCCGCTCCCGGCGCGGAGCGGCGGCAGACCGTGGCCGACGCCCACGCCCCGCTGCCCGCCCTGGCGCTCGGCTACCGCGTCCCCGACCCGGCCGCCGAGCCCGACGCCTACCTGGCCCACGCCATGCTCGCCACCGTCCTGGCCGACGGCGAGGCCTCGCGGCTGCAGCGCCGCCTGGTCCACGGCGGCGCCGACGGAGCGGGCCTGGTCACCGACGTCTCGGCGTCCAACGGCCTGATGGGCGGCCCGTTCGACGCCCGCGACCCCGACACCTTCACGATCACCGCGGTGCACCCGGCCGAGGTGTCCGCGGACCGGGTCACCGCCGCGGTCGACGAGGAGCTGGACCGCCTCGCCGAGGAGGGCCCCGGCACCGAGGAGCTGGAGCGCCAGACCGCCCGCTGGGTCGCCGCCCTGCACCGCGAGGACGACCGCGTCATGTACCGGATGCTCGGGCTCGGCGCCCGTGAACTGCTCTACGGCCGCGCCGAGCTCGCCGTGGAGCTCCCCGGCAGGCTGGCCGCCCTGACCGGTGCCGACGTCGCCGCCGCGGCCGCCCGGCTGCGTTCGGCCGGGCGGGCCGTCCTGCTGGTCGAGCCGGCCGCCGAACCGTCCGGGGACGGCGACGCGTGAGCGCCCCGACCCGTCCCGGCACCGTGAACCACACCGAAGGGGGCTCCGCGTGAGCGCCGCCCGTACACACCGCAGCGCGGAGGAGATCGGCCGCACCGAGCGCGGCCCCCGCCCGTTGCCCGCGCTCGGCCGCACCAAGGAGGTGCCGCTTCCGGACGTGCTCACCGAGACCCTGCCGAACGGGCTGACCGTCCTGGCCGCGCGCCGCCCCGGGGTCCCGCTCGTCGAGACCGTCCTGCGTATCCCGGCCGCCTCGCCGGAGCCGGTCGCCGACGCCGCCCACACCGCGGGCACCGAGGTGCTCGCCGAGACCATCCTGACCGGCACCGCGGGCCGCGACCGGATCGGCATCGACGACGCGCTCGCCTCGGTCGGCGGGGAACTCGGCGTCGCCGTCGACCCGGAGTACCTGCAGGCGGGCGGCTCCGCGCTGGCCACCGGTCTGCCGACGGTCCTCGACGTCCTCGCCGACGTCCTCACCGCCGCCACCCACTCCGACGTCGAGGTCGCCCGCGAGCGGTCCCGGCTGGCCGAGCGGATCGCCGTCGCCCGCGCGCAGCCGCGCACCGTCGCCCGCGAGGCGCTGATGCGCCGCCGCTTCGGCGACCACCCCATCGTCTCGGAGATGCCGACCGCCGAGGCCGTCGCCGCGGTCACCCCCGAGCGCGTGCGGGAGCTGCACGCCGACGTCGTCGTCCCGGACGGGGCGAGCCTGGTCCTCGTCGGGGACATCGACCCCGAGGCCGCGATCGCCGAGGTCGCCCGCCGGCTCGGGGGGTGGACCGGAGACCACCCCGCCCGGTGGCTGTCCGCCCCGCCGGTGCCGCAGGCGGGCGACCTGGAGCTGGTCCACCGGCCCGGCTCCGTGCAGTCCCAGCTGCGTCTCACCGCGCCCGGCCTGGATCGCACCGACGAGCGCTACACCGCGTTCCAGCTCGCGAACCTCGTGTTCGGCGGTTACTTCTCCTCGCGCTGGATGGAGAACATCCGCGAGGACAAGGGCTACACCTACGGCGCGCACTCCGGGCAGGAGTTCGTGCCCGGTGGCGCGGTGCTCGGTCTCGACGCCGACGTCGCCTCCGACGTCACGGCCGCCGCCCTGCTCGAGACCCGCTACGAGCTCGGCCGCATGGTGACGGTCCCGCCGACAGAGCAGGAGGTCACCTCGGCCCGTCGCTACGCGATCGGCTCGCTGCTGATCTCGCTGGACAGTCAGTCCGCGCTGGCCGGCACCCTGTCCGCGCTGCACGCCGCCGGGCTCGACGTCGACTGGCTCCGGGACCGGCCGCGCCGGCTGGAGGCGGTCACCGTCGACGAGGTCGCCGCGGCCGCCACCGCGCTGTTCGCGCCGACCCGGTTCACCGGGGTGGTCGTCGGGGACGCCGACGTGGTCGGGCCACCGCTCGCCGCGCTCGGCGGCGTGGTCCGCGGAGGCGGGCGATGAGCCCCGGGGACTTCTCCCTGACCGAGGAGCCGGTGCTGTCGCGCAACGCGCTCTCCCGCGACGAGAACCGGCGCCTGGACCCGGCCTACGTGCGCGACACGTGGGCGACGGCGCGCGTGGTCGTCGTCGACGAGTCCGGACGCACCCCGGTGGACTGGGAAGTCGAACCGGGCCGCGAGTTCCGCGAGGTCGACGCCGCCGCCTGGGACGACGCGGCGGGCCGTGGCGGGCAAGTCCGGACCCGCGCGGGCACCGACGTCGCCGCGGAGCCGCCGGCCGAGGCCGTGCTGCTCGGCGAGCGCGAGGGCGTCCCGTACTGGGCGGTGCGCGTCGGGACCGAACGCACCGCCGACAGCGACATCTTCACCGGCGAGGGGGAGTGGGCGGACCTGCGCGCCGCGGGCGCGTTCCTCGACCCGCTCGGGTCCGGGCTGCTCACCGGCGCGGTCGCCACGCTGAACTGGCACGACCGGGCCCGGTTCTGCGCGATCGACGGCACCCGCACCCGCCCGCACAACGCGGGCTGGGCCCGGGTCTGCGACAACGGCCACGAGGAGTACCCGCGCACCGACCCGGCGATCATCTGCCTGGTGCACGACGGTGCGGACCGCGTCCTGCTCGCCCGCCAGCCGGTGTGGCCGGCCGGGCGCTACTCGGTGCTCGCCGGGTTCGTCGAGTCCGGCGAGTCGCTGGAGGCGTGCGTGCACCGCGAGATCTCCGAGGAGGTCGGCATCGCCGTGTCCGACGTGCGGTACCTCGGCAGCCAGGCGTGGCCGTTCCCGCGGTCGCTGATGGTCGGCTTCCACGCGATCGGGGACCCGGAGGTCCCGCTGACGCCGCAGGACGGCGAGATCGCCGACGCCCTGTGGATCACCCGGGACACGCTGCGGGCGGCACTGGCCCGCGGCGACTGGGGCACCCGGGACGAGCCCGACCCCACCGACGGACCGGTGGTCATGCTGCCGGGGAAGGTCTCGATCGCACGCACCATGCTGGAGTCCTGGGCCGCCGCCGGGGGCTGACCCCGCAGACGAAGCGGCGGCCCGCCCCCGGTGAGGTACCGGTGGCGGGCCGCCGCGCTCCGTGGTGGGAGATCAGGGGAGGTGTCAGACCCCGAGCCGGGTCTTCACCTCGGAGAAGCTGGGGTTCGTCGCGACCGACTCGTCCGGGAAGACGACGGTCGGCACCGTGCGGTTGCCGCCGTTGGCCTTCTCGACGAACGCCACGGCGTCCGGCTCACGCTCGATGTCGATCTCGCGGTAGCCGATGCCGGCCTGGTCGAGCTGCAGCTTGAGACGACGGCAGAAGCCGCACCAGCTGGTCGTGTACATCGTCAGGTCCGCCATACCGGGTGCAACGGGCTCGCTCGCGGGATTCTTCCCGCCCCGCTGTGACCTGCCCGGCACCCGGACGGGCGGGACGGGCGACCCGTGACCGTCGGGGGTGGGTGTCAGGATGGGTGGGTGCCGTCCCGATCCACCACCCGCCCCGCCCGTGCGACCCGCGCCGTGCCGGACCCGGCGGCCCCGATCGGCGCGGACGGTCTGGACCCCGAGCAGCGGGCCGCGGTGCACGCGCCGCGCGGCCCGGTCTGCGTCCTCGCGGGGGCGGGCACCGGTAAGACCCGCACGATCACCCGGCGGATCGCCCACCTGGTGACCTCGGGCCACGTCGCCGCCACCCAGGTCCTCGCCGTCACCTTCACCGCCCGCGCCGCGGGGGAGCTGCGCACCCGGCTGCGCGCCCTCGACGCCTCCGGGGTGCAGGCCCGCACCTTCCACGCCGCGGCGCTGCGTCAGCTGCGCTACTTCTGGCCACAGATGGTCGGCGGCAGCCCGTGGCCGCTGCTCGACGGCAAGCTGCGGCTCGTCGGCCAGGCGGCTGCCCGCGCCCGGGCCGGCACCGACTCCGACGCGCTGCGCGACCTCGCCTCCGAGATCGAGTGGGCGAAGTCGACCCTGGTCGCCCCGTCGGACTACGCGGCCGAGGTCGCCCGCCGTCGCCGCGACACCCCCGGCCCGGCCGAGCAGGTGGCCGCCGTCTACGCCGCGTACGAGGAGCTGAAGAACGCGAGCGAGCAGCTCGACTTCGACGACCTGCTCCTGCACACCGCGATCGCGCTGGAGGAGCACGGCGGCGTCGCCGAGGAGTTCCGGTCCCGTTACCGGTGCTTCGTCGTCGACGAGTACCAGGACGTCACCCCGTTGCAGCAGCGCCTGCTCGACGCCTGGCTCGGCGACCGCGACGACCTCACCGTCGTCGGCGACGCCAACCAGACGATCTACACCTTCGCCGGCGCCTCTCCCCGGTACCTGCTGGAGTTCCCGCGCCGTTTCCCCGACGCCGCGGTCGTGCGCCTGCAGCGCGACTACCGCTCCACCCCGCAGATCGTCGGCTGCGCGAACCAGCTGATCGGCGCCGCCCGCAACCGGCCCGCCGGGTCCCGGCTGCAGCTCATCGGGCAGCTCCCGCCCGGCCCCGACCCGGACTTCTCCGAGCACGACGACGAGGCCGGGGAGGCCGCCGCCGTCGCGGGCCGGATCCTGACCCTGATCAACGACGGCACCGAGCCGTCGGAGATCGCGGTGCTGTTCCGGATCAACGCCCAGTCCGAGGCGTTCGAGCAGGCCCTGTCCGACGCCGGCGTGCCCTACCAGATCCGCGGCGGGGAGCGGTTCTTCAACCGGCCCGAGATCCGCCGGGCGATGCTCGCGCTGCGGACCGCGGCGCCGGACCAGCGGCCGGGCACCGATCTCGTCGACGTCACCCGCGCGGTGCTCACCGCCCGCGCCGGGCTGACCGACGAGCCGCCGAAGGGCGCGACGCTGCGCGCGCAGTGGGAGTCGCTGCTGGCGCTGGTCGGCGTCGCCGAGGAGCTGGCCGCGGTCGAGCCGCAGGCCGACCTGCGCCGGTTGTGCGGGGAGCTGGAGACCCGCGCCGACCACGCGCAGGCGCCCGTCGTCAACGGCGTCACGCTGGCGTCGTTGCACGCAGCGAAGGGCCTGGAGTGGGATGCGGTGTTCCTCGTCGGGCTCGCCGACGGCACCCTCCCCATCGGTCACGCCGGGGACGACGAGGCCGCCGTCGAGGAGGAACGCCGGCTGTTCTACGTCGGCGTCACCCGCGCCCGGCGGGTGCTGTCGATGTCGTGGTCGCTGACCCGGGCCTCCGGGCGCGGGCCGAAGCGACGCCGCTCGCGGTTCCTGTACGGACTGATCCCGGACTCGCACCCGGCGTCCCGGGTGGCCGGCGAGCGCCGGCCCGGGGGTGCCCGGCCCAAGTGCCGCGTCTGCGGGACCCCGCTGTTCGGGACCACCGCCACCAAGCTCCTGCGCTGCGACGACTGCCCGTCCGATGTGGACCTGGAGTTGCTGGACCGCCTCAAGCAGTGGCGGTCGGCGGCGGCGAAGGCGCAGGACGTGCCCGGCTTCGTCGTGCTCACCGACGCGACGCTCACCGCGATCGCGGAGCAGCGGCCCGCCGGACCGTCGGCGCTGGTGGGCATCCCGGGGATCGGCGCGGCCAAGCTGGACCGCTACGGCGACGACGTGCTGCGGGTGCTCGCCGAGCACGCGGCGGAGGGTTCACGACCCCCTCTTCGGTAGGGATCGGCGTGAACTTCCGGCGAGACTTCGAATAATCGGTTGCCGTGCCGTGCGCAGCACTTCTACTGTCGTCGGCACCAGGTGGAGCGCCATGCTCCCGACACAGACGCGTCGCGCGGGAGACCGCGGACGGAACCGGAGGAGGTGACGAGATGGGCACGATCGACACGACCGACCTGATCGGCACCACCCTGTCCGTCCCGGCCCCGGTGTGCGTCCCGGAGCAGACCGTCGTCGCGCACGACGTCGCTCACGCGGGCATCGCGGTCACCGGGGAGTCCGGCGTCCGTCGTCGCCCCCAGGGGGTGGCGCTGCTCGCGCCGTCGACGCTCCGCGCCACGGGTGAGGTGTACCCGCTGGGCGGCATGCCGGTCGCGGTCACCGGCCCGATCTTCGATGACAAGTGCACAGCTGCGTTCGTTCCCGGGCGCCGAGGGGGTACCTGACCCTCAGCACCCAGCGAGTCCCATCGGGGCCGCGGAACCCACGCACACGGGTTCCGCGGCCCCGTTTTTTTGTCCCCGATTCCGTCCCGAGAGATGACAGATCCCGACCAGACCGGTCTGACCAGTTACAGAGAAGTTCGATCGAGGAGGTCGATCGTGTACGTGCGATCCGTTCCGTGTGACGGCGGAATGATCACCGAGCAGTCCGGCGGCGGCGCCGGACCCGACGAGGTGCGGCTGCGGTCCGTGCCGAGCGTGGGCTCAGCCCTGCCCTGCCGCAACGGCGACGCCGACCTGTGGTTCGCCGAGGCCCCGGCCGAGCTGGAGGAGGCGAAGTCCCGCTGCGGCGGCTGCCCGCTCCGGCAGGCCTGCCTGGACGGTGCGCTGGAGCGCGCCGAGCCGTGGGGTGTGTGGGGAGGCGAGATCTTCGACCACGGTCGGGTGATCCCACGCAAGCGCCCGAGGGGGCGTCCCCGCAAGGCCGACCTGGAGCGCGACCGGGCCCTGGCCCTGGCCGCGAGCCGCTGACCACAGCCGTACGGGCGCGACGCGCACCGCGGCGCCCGCCGACCCACCAGACCCGAGGAGACCGAGACATGAACGACCTGAAGCCGGCACCGGCCGTGCGACCGATTCCCCGCACCGACCGTTCGTCCCACCTCGTGAACCAGGAGAACGTGATGACGCTCATCCAGGAAGCGCTGGCGAGATCCCATCAGCAGGAGGCACAACGGGCGGCGGCCGAGCACCGGCTCGCACGCCGGCTCACCGCGGGCCGCGGCTGGTCCCGGATCGCGGCCTGGGCCGCCTCCCGCGCCGAGCGGGCGCGGCTGCGCGCCGGCTGATCCCGCCGCCGACCGATGCGATCGGTGCCCCGTCCGGACCCGACGTCCGGGCGGGGCACCGTCGTGTCCGGGACCTGCCGGTCCGCCGGTGGGAGAGGGTGCCTGCTCGTCGCTTTGCTCTGCTCACCGATACGCAGCACCCCAGGTCAGGGCGCCGGCGACCCCGTGAACGCGTCGGCGAACTCCGCCGACGGGGCGATCTCGGTGATCACGTCGACCAGTACCCCGTCCGGCCCGGCGACGACGAAGTGCCGCTGCCCGAAGTCCTCGTCGCGTACCGGGAGCAGCGCCTCCAACCCACCGCGGACGACGAGACGGTCCCACTCGGCGTCGACGTCGTCGACCTCGAAATTCACCAGCGTCCCGGCGGCGGACCGGCCGCGGTACGCCGCCGGGATCGTCGGATGGTCCCGGTCGAGGACGGCGAGCTCGAAGCGTCCGCGACGGAGGCTGACGTACCAGTCGGTGTCGAAGACGATCTCGAATCCCATCAGGCCGGTCCAGAACGCGCGGGCGGCCGGGACGTCGGCCGTCGCGAGGACCGGGTAGCAGCTGTGGAGCACGGCACCCTCCTATACGCATACCTTCGGTACGTGAAATCTATCGACGTACCATCAGAACGTCAAATCGGGGAGAGGGCACGGGAACTTTGGTCCGAGCAGCGCGAGCGGATCCGGCAGGCGGTGCTGGACGAGGCGGCGCGCCTGTTCTCCCGCAACGGGTGCGGCGCGGTCGGGCTGCCGGCCGTCGTCGACGGGCCGGGGTGACGAGGGGCACGCTCCACCACCGGTGCGACGACGAGCGGCGCTGTTCGCCGCGGTCCTGGCGCGGTTGGCGGACCGTGTGGCGGACCGGGGTGGTCGACGCGGCGGAGGCGGTGCCCGACCTGTGGGGACGGCTCGTCGCCGGGTGCCGGCTGTTCCTCGACGCCGGCACGGAGCCGTCGGCGGCGCGGATCGTGCTCGTCGACGGGCCCGCGGTGCTGGGCAGGCTCGCCGGCGCGAGCCTGCGCCGAGTCGTCGGGCGGCACCTCCCCACGACGCCCCCGAAGGCCCCGCCAGTCGCGTGGACCTGCGCTGCTGCGTGCCGGTGAGCAGAGCACAGCGACGACAGGGCACCCCCGTCCCGCAGGACCGGAGTAGCGCAGGGAGGTCAGCCGGTCGGGGCGTCCGGCTCGAACATCTCCGGCTGCCACTCGGCGACGATCTCCCGCAGCCGCACGTGGGAGTCGAGCTGGCACAGGATGCCGACGGTCCCCATCGTCACCCGGTGCACCAGCAGGAACCGCGGGGGCAGGTTCAGCGACCGGCCGATCGCCGCCTCCGGGCTACGGAGATCACCGACCCGCTCGGCCTGCTTCTGGATCCATCGGCGGCTGAAGTGGAACTCCTCGGACCCCAGCGGCTCGGTGAAGGGTGCGAGGTAGCCGAGGATCTGCTCGGACTCGATCCGGGCGCCGTCGCGGACGAACCCGGCCGAGCGCATCAGGGCCATCAGGTCGCCGCTGCGCCCCTCGAGCGCGTACTTGGTCATCGTGACCAGCTCGGGGGGCATGCCGTCGGGCATCCGGGCGACCGCACCGAAGTCGAGGACGAGCAGACGGCCGTCGTCGAGGATCCCGAAGTTACCGGGGTGCGGGTCGGCGTGCAGCAGGTGCGCGCGGTCCGGCGCCGAGTAGTGGAAGCGGGCCAGCTGGTTGCCCGCGTGGTCGCGCTCCTCGCGGGTGCCGTCGCGGATGATCGAGGCCAGCGGGCGGCCCTGTACCCACTCCGTGATGACGGCCTTGGGGGCCGAACCGACCACGCGGGGGATCTTCACGTCCGGGTCGTCCTCGTAGAACGCGGCGAACTCGCGCTGGTACACGGCCTCGTCGCGGTAGTCGAGCTCCTCCTCCATGCGGTCCTTGAGCTCCGCGACCAGCGGCTTGATCTCCATACCGGGGACCAGCGGCTGCAGGATGCGGCTCATCCGCCCGAGCTGACGCAGGTCCGAGCGCAGCGCCTCCTCGGCGCCGGGGTACTGCACCTTGACCGCGACCTCGCGGCCGTCGCGCTTCCAGACCGCGCGGTGCACCTGGCCGATGCTGGCCGAGGCGGCGGGCGTCTCGTCGAAGTCGGCGAACCGGGACCGCCAGGACCGCCCGAACTGTTGGGTGAGCATGTAGTCGACGTCGGCCATAGGCATCGGCGGCGCCGCGGACTGCAGCTTGGTGAGCGCCTCGCGGTAGGGCTCGGCGTACTCGTCGGGCACGGCCGCCTCGAACACGCTGAGCGCCTGCCCGAACTTCATCGCGCCGCCCTTGAGCTCGCCGAGCACCTCGAACAGCTGCTCGGCGCTCTTGGTCGCGAGCTGGGCCGCGATCTCGTCGCGGTCACCACCCGTGAGACGGCGCCCGAACCCTGCTGCGGCACGTCCGGCGACGCCGAGCGGGAGGCCGGCGAGCTTGGCGGTGCGCGAGGCGGTTCTTCGGGGAATGTCGCTCACACGGTGATTGTCCACCCGGCCGGGGGATTCCCGCACGGCGCGGTGGGCCCCGGTGCGCTGTCCGGTACCGCCGCAGCCGCTGTGCCGCAGGAACAACCGGGTCGTCGGAACCCCGGACGGGTGACGACCGTCGCTGCGTCCGCGTCGACCTCCAGCACCGCTCCCCACGACGCGGGCGGCCGGCCGCCACGCACCGGCCCGTCGACGGCGGCGAGCACCTGGCCGACCGCCACCGCCGCCGTCGCGACCAGCACGTGCGGTGCCGCCGACGACGGTCCGCCGGCCGCACCGGGCGCCCCCGCACAACCGGGACACAGCCCCCGACCCGGCAGGACGAGCGGCCCCACCACGCCGCGGCCGTCGCGCAGGGCCACGAACAGCTGCTCCGACGGAGCCTCCGGCGGCATCGGCCCGTCGTCGGCGAGCACCACCAGGTCCGCGGGCACCCGCCGGGGCGGATCGGCGTCGACACCGGCGTCGCGCAAGAACGTGCGCAGCTCCTCCCGCGGCCCCGGCCCGGCCCCACCGGCAGCCCGGCCAGTACGTCGTCGGCGCCCGTCACCCCGCCGACCTGCGGGTACAGCTGTCCGATCCCCGCCCGGGCCAGCCCGGCGACGACCGCCACGGCGAGCGCGCCGTTGCCGCGGACCTCGACCAGCGTGCTCGCCCGGCGCCGCCGGACCCGGTCCACGACGTCCGGGTCGGCGAGCAGCCCCGCCCGCCACAGGACGGCGAGCAGCACCGCGACCTCGTCGTCGCCCCGGGTGAGCGCACCGGTCGGGCACGGGCCGTCGGCGAGCCGGTCCAGTGCGTCGACGGCGGCGGGGGACAGCTCCTCCAGCAGCCGGGCCCGGGGTGGGCCGGACCCGATCCGGCGGGCTCGTGGCCCGGCCGGGAGGACGGCGAGGTGGGCGGCGAGCGCGAGCCGTGCGGGCAGTCCGGTCACCGGCGCCACGGTGCCCGCTCCGTGCGACGACGGGGCCGGAACGCGTCCGCGCCGTTCGCATCCGCGAACCGGGGCGGCCTACCCTGGAGCCATGGCGAGTCCCCCGGTAGAGGTCCGACGCAGCGCCCGCCGGAAGCGCATGGTCAGTGCCCGGCGGGAGGGGGAACGGCTCGTCGTGTTCATCCCGGGCTGGATGTCCGCCGAACAGGAACGCGACTGGGTCGCGGAGATGGTGCGACGCGTCGAGGCGAGCGAGGCCCGCCGCCGCTCACCGGGCCGCAACAACGACGAGGCCCTGATGCGCCGCGGCCTGGAGCTGTCGAAGCGCTGGCTGGAGGGGCGCGCGCGGCCGTCGTCGATCCGGTGGGTGCCGACGATGCGCACCCGCTGGGCGTCCTGCACCCCCGACGACGCCACGATCCGGATCAGCGAGCGTCTGCGGGACGCGCCGGGCTGGGTCGTCGACTACGTGCTGGTGCACGAGCTGGCCCACCTGCTGTCCGCCGCGCACGACGACGTCTTCTGGTCCTGGGTGCGCCGCTATCCGCGCACCGAGCGGGCCATCGGCTACCTGGAGGGCCTCAACGCGGCCGCGGAGCTCGGCATCACCGGTGTCGACGGCGACCCGGCCACCGCCGACGAGCCCGACGGGGTCGCCGACGCCGACGGTGAGGTCGGCGGGTTCGGCGGGACCGGCCCCGGGAGGGAGCCGGTCCGCGCGACCGGGACCTGAGCCGGGCTCAGGAGTCCTTCCGGTCCGTCCCGTCCTCGCCGTCGGTGTCCTCCGCGGAGGGCTTCTCCGAGGTCCCGGGCTCCTCCGGGGTCCCGGACGACTCGGCCTTCCTCTTCTCCGCGTCGGCGGCCATCTGGCGCTCCAGCTCGGCGATCGGGTCGTCCGGGACGGCCCCGCCGGTCGCGCCGCCGCGCACGAAGGCGGCCGGGTCGTCCAGGTCCTCGGCCGACGGGATCAGGTCCGGGTGCGCCCAGACCGCGTCGCGGCCCTCGACGCCGCGCTCGGCGCCCAGCAGCTTCCACAGGTCCGCCGCGGCCCGCAGCTTCCGCGGCCGCAGCTCCAGCCCGACGATCGTCGCGAACGCCTGCTCCGCGGGCCCGCCCGAGGCGCGGCGGCGGCGCATCGTCTCGCGCATCGCCTCGGCCCCGGGCAGCCGCTCGGTCAGCGCCTCGGCGACGACGGTGTCCACCCAGCCCTCGATCAGGGCGAGCAGGGTCTCCAGCCGGGCCAGCGCCGCCTTCTGCTGCGGTGTGTCCTCCGGCTCGAACATGCCGGACTGCATGGCCTCCTGGATCGACTCCGGGTTCGACGGGTCGATCCCGCGGGCGAGCTCCTCGATCCGCGAGGTGTCCACGGTGATGCCGCGGGCGTACTCCTCGACGGCGCCGAGCAGCCGCTCGCGCAGCCAGTGCACGTGGGTGAACAGCCGCTGGTGGGCGGCCTCGCGCGCGGCGAGGAACAGCGTGACCTCACCGGCCGGGCGGTCCAGGCCCTCGGTGAACCGGGCGACGGCCTCGGGCAGCAGTGCGGAGGTGCGCTCCGGGCCGACCGGGATGCCGAGCTCGGTGGAGGTCAGCACCTCCTTGCCGAGCTGCGCCAGGCCCTGGCCGAGCTGGCTGCCGAACGCCATCCCGCCCATCTTGCCGAGCATCCCCAGCATCGGGCCCGCCGCGCCGCGGACCTCCTCGGGCAGACCCTCGACCCAGGCCGAGGACAGCCGCGTCGCCACCGGGTCGCAGAGCCGCTTCCAGGTCGGCATGCCGGCCCGCACCCAGTCCGACGGCGTCCAGGCCTTCACCTCGCCGCCGGAGGAGGGGAACGACGTCGCCGGGTCGAGCCACAGCTCCGCGAGCTTCACGGCCTCGGCGACCCCGGTGCGCTGGGCGTCGGTGAGCGACGACGTCGACTGCGCGAGCTGCTGGGTGGCGATCCGGGCGGCGAGCTCGTAGTCGACGGGGCCGCCGTCGGAGGAGCCGCTGCTGGAGAGCATCTGGCCGAGCTGGGACAGCATCTGCCCGAGCTGGCTCATGTCGAACTGGCCCCCGCCGGGCATACCCGGCATACCGGGGATCCCGCCCATGCCGAACGCCGCGAACGGGTTCTGGCCCGCGCCGCCGGAGGCGCCGGACGGGTCGTCGGACCGGGGGTGCGACCCGAAGCCGAACGGGTCCTTCGGGCCCTCGGGCTCGCCCTTCCCGTCCTTGCCCGACGTGCCCCCGTCCGTGCCGGAGGCGTCGCCGGAACCCGAGTCGGGCTGGTCGCCGGGCTCGCGGTCGCGGTCACGGTCGGCGGGGCCGAAGCCGAAGGGGACGTCGCTCATGGCGTCCACCGTACGCGGGCCCGGGGGGTGGTCGCCGCCCCGACAGCCGGTGGATCGGGCCTGGTGGGGCGGTGTTCGCCGGGAGCGGACCGGGGAACTACGAGCAGCCGGCGGGCGTACCGCCGGTGTCGAGGGTGGTCAGCGCGCCGACCGCCTCGTCGAGGGTCCCGACGCGCACGAGCTGGAGCCCGTCGGGCGCGTCCTCGGCGGCCTCGGTGCAGTTCGCAGCGGGCACCAGGAACGTCTGCGCACCGACCTCGCGGGCCTTCAGCATCTTGAAGCGGATGCCGCTGATCGGCCCGACCCGGCCCTCGGCGTCGATGGTGCCGGTGCCGGCGACGAACCGGCCGCCGGTCAGCGGACCCGGGGTCAGCTTGTCGACCAGCGCCAGGCTGAACATCAGACCGGCCGAGGGGCCGCCGACGTCGCCCAGCGTGATGGTCAGCTTCTGCCCCTCGGCGGGCGAGGTGGCCGGGGTGATGCCCAGGAAGGCCCGCGCCGGGTCGTCCGGGTGGGCGGCCGGGGTGACGGTGACCTGGCGCGGCGCGGCGTCCCCCCGGCGGACGGTGAGGGTGACCGGCTGACCGGGGCGCGCGGCCCCCATGGCGTCGAGCAGGCCCTGGACCGAGGTCACCGGGGTGGCGCCGACGGCGCGGATCTCGTCGCCGGGTTCCAGCACCCCCGCCGACGGCGAGCCGTCGGTCAGCGCGCCGACCGTGACCCGGGTCGGCAGGTGCAGGTGGTTCAGCGCCGCGGCCTCGGCGTTCGCGATCGAGCCGTCGAACTCCTGCTGGTTGGCCTGGGTGACCTGTTCGGTGGACTCGCCGGGCGGGTACAGCGACCAGCGCGGCGCGAGCCGGTAGGTGCCCGAGGCCCACATGCCGAGCGCCCGCAGCGTCGAGATCCCGTCGGTGACGCCGACGGTGGTCATGTTCAGGTGCCCGGTCGTCGGGTAGGTCGGCAGGCCCTCCGCGGACACGACGGGCGTGCCCTCGACCTCACCGAGGGTGTCGAAGGTCGGTCCCGGCCCGAGGGCGACGACCGGCGCGGGGACCACGGTCCCGACCGCGGTGAGGGCCAGCAGCACGAGGACCGCGGTCACCCACGTCGAAGATCGAACGCCCACGGACGGAACCCTACGATCGTGCGACGACGACGGCGCGCCCGACCCCGGCCCGTCCTGCGACGATGCGGTCGGAGAGCCGGGGGACCGCCGCCCGATGTGTCGTTTTCGTCCCGACACACCGGGACCCGACCGCGACTTCACCGAACCTCCGTACAGTTGCCCTCGGAGAACCGTGCCGTCGCCCCAGCCGGCCGCGCTCTCCACGAGTCGTACCCGAACTGTGGAGTGTGCCCGTGTCGTCCATGCGGCCCCCTGTGGGAGCGCCGTCGCTGACCCGCCGAACCCGGATCCTGCTGGTCGCCGCGGGCGTCCTCGTAGTGCTTCTGCTCGGTGGCTCGCGGCTGTTGAACTTCTACGTCGACTACCTGTGGTTCGGCGAGGTCGGTTTCCGGAGCGTCCAGCTCACCCGGCTGTTCACCCAGATCGTGCTCTTCGGGGTCGTGGCCCTGGTGGTGGGCGGCCTGGTCGCGCTGACGCTGTGGCTGGCCTACCGGTACCGCCCGGTCTTCGTGCCGGTGTCCGGCCCCGAGGACCCGGTCGCGCGCTACCGCACCACGATCATCCAGCGCCTGCGCCTGTTCGCCGTCGGCGTGCCGGTCGTGATCGGTCTGATCGCCGGGCTCGCGGCGCCGACGCAGTGGCAGACCGTGCAGATGTTCCTGCACGGCACCCCGTTCGGCCGCGCCGATCCCGAGTTCGGCAACGACATCGGGTTCTACGCCTTCACCCTGCCGTTCCTGCGGATGAGCCTGAACTGGCTGTTCGTCGCCGTCGCGATCTGCTTCGTGCTCGCGCTGGTGACCCACTACATCTTCGGGGGCATCCGGCTGTCCGGCCGCTCCGGCTTCGTCTCCACCGCCGCGCGCGCCCAGCTCGCCGTGCTCGCCGGGGTGTTCGTGCTGCTCAAGGCCGTCGCCTACTGGTTCGACCGCTACGACCTGCTGTGGTCCAACCGCAACGCGCAGACGTTCTACGGAGCCACCTACACCGACCTCAACGCGGTCCTGCCGGCCAAGCTGATCCTGCTGGTCATCGCGGTGATCTGCGCGCTCGCGTTCTTCGTCGCCGCCTTCCGCCAGAACCTGCAGATCCCGGCCGTCGCCGTGGTCATGCTGGTCGTCTCCTCGATCCTGGTCGGCACGGCGTTCCCGCTGGTGCTGCAGCAGTTCGTCGTCGCGCCCAACGCGAACGTCAACGAGGCCCCGTCGATCGAACGCAACATCGCCGCGACCCGGGACGCCTTCGGCATCGGGCCGGACAAGGTCGACATCACGCCCTACGCGGGCACGTCGGAGGCGACACCGGCCCAGGTCCGGGCCGACACCGACACCATCCCCAACATCCGGCTGCTCGACCCGGGCAAGCTCAACCGCACGTTCACCCAGCTCCAGCAGCGACGGAACTTCTACGGGTTCTCGCCCAACCTCGACATCGACCGCTACACCGTCGACGGCGAGACCCGTGACTACGTCGTCGCGGCGCGCGAGATGAACGCCAACGGCCTGGTGAACAACCAGCAGGACTGGATCAACCGGCACCTGGTCTACACCCACGGCAACGGGATCGTGGCCGCTCCGGCGAACCAGGTGAACGAGGCCCTGGAGGACGCGGGCGGTTCCGGCGGCCTGCCGAACTTCCAGGTCTCCGACACCCAGCAGCAGGGCTTCGTGCCCGTCCAGCAGCCCCGCATCTACTACGGCGAGCTGCTCGACAACCAGTACTCGATCGTCGGTGCCGAGCCGGGTACCGCGCCGCGGGAGTACGACTCCGACGAGGCGCAGTACACCTACACCGGTGCCGGCGGCGTCCCGATCGGCGGGCTGTTCAACCGTTCGGTGTTCGCGCTGGCCTACGGCGAGCGGAACATCCTGTTCAACAACTCGATCAACGCCGACTCGAAGATCATGTACGTCCGGAACCCGCGGGACCGCGTGCAGGCGGTGGCCCCGTGGCTGACGCTGGACAACGACCCGTACCCGGCCGTCATCGACGGGCGGGTGCAGTGGATCGTCGACGGCTACACCACGCTGCAGAACTTCCCCTACGCCGAGCGCGTGCAGCTGGGCGACGCCACGTCGGACTCCCGGCTCGGGCCCAATGGCCAGCAGCTGCCGAACGACACGATCAGCTACCTGCGCAACTCGGTGAAGGCCACGGTCGACGCCTACGACGGCACCGTGAAGCTCTTCGCCTTCGACGAGTCCGACCCGGTGCTGCAGACCTGGGAGAAGGCGTTCCCGGGCACGGTCGAGCCGCGCTCGGCGATCACCCCGGACCTGCAGGCCCACCTGCGCTACCCGGAGGACCAGTTCAAGGTCCAGCGTGAGCTGCTGACCCGCTACCACGTCGACGACCCGAACGAGTTCTTCTCCACCGTGTCGTTCTGGGACGTCCCGTCCGACCCGACCGTGCAGGGCGGCAACGGCGGCAGCCAGGACGCGCAGCCGCCGTACTACATCTACGCGGGTCTTCCGGGGCAGGAGGGCGCGTCGTTCCAGCTCACCAGCGCGCTGGTGAGCCTGCGGCGGCAGTTCCTCGCCTCGTACGTCTCGGCCAGCTCGGACCCGGACACCTACGGGAAGCTGACCGTGCTGCAGCTGCCGAACGAGACCCAGACGCTCGGCCCGCAGCAGGTCCAGGCCCGGTTCCTCGGCTCGCCCGAGGTCTCCTCCGAGCTGAACCTGCTGCGGCAGAACCAGACCACGATCGACTACGGCAACCTGCTGACGCTGCCGGTGGCCGGTGGCCTGCTCTACGTCGAGCCCGTGTACATCGAGCGGGCGGGCGGTCAGGACAACTCGACCTACCCGCAGCTGGCCCGCGTCCTGGTGTTCTACGGCGACCGGCTCGGCTACGACGCGAGCCTGTCCCGGGCCCTCGACGAGGTGTTCGGCGCCGGAGCCGGTGCCGCCGCGGGCGGTGCCGCCCCGACGACCGGGCAGCCCGCCCAGCCGACGACGCCCACGACGCCGGCCACGCCGAACGGACAGGGCGCCCAGACCCCGGCGGCGCCCAACGCGGCGCAGGCGACCGCGGCGCAGCAGATCCGTGCGGCGCTGAACGAGCTCAAGGCGGCCCAGCAGTCCGGTGACTTCGCCAGGCAGGGCGAGGCGCTGGCCGCGCTGGACCGTGCGGTCGCGGCCTTCCAGGGCGCCGGTGGCTGATCATCGTCGGGCCGGACCCCCCTGCGGGTGGGGTCCGGCCCGGTGTGTAAGGTTGCCCCTGCAACACAGACGGAATGCACGCGGTTCCGTCCGGCGCGGGGTGGAGCAGCTCGGTAGCTCGCTGGGCTCATAACCCAGAGGTCGCAGGTTCGAATCCTGCCCCCGCTACCACGCACGAAGGCCCCCAGGATCCCCTGGGGGCCTTCGTTCGTCGTGGGGATCCGGCCCGGTGGCCGGGAGCGACCCCCCTCGGAGGTCCGGTGAACGACCGGTGTACGGTGGTGACACAACACAGACGGGATCGCACGCGGTCCCGGACGGCGCGGGGTGGAGCAGCTCGGTAGCTCGCTGGGCTCATAACCCAGAGGTCGCAGGTTCGAATCCTGCCCCCGCTACCACGCACGAAGGCCCCCGGGGAGCACCCCGGGGGCCTTCGTCCTGTCAGGGGACCCGCGCGTACTCGGCGACGACGACCCCGGAGCGGTACGGCGTCGACCGCACCAGGTCCCACGACCGCGGCCAGTACCCGCCGCCGTCGTCGAACAGGGGCTTGCCAGCCCCGAGCACGACCGGGTTCACCTTGAGCACCAGCCGGTCGATCTCGCCCGCCAGCGCGGCCGCGAGCCGCCCGCCACCGCAGAGCCAGATGCCGGCGCCGGTGCGGAGCTTCAGCTCGCGGACGAGGTCCACCGGGTCGCGCCCGGTCAGGGTGATCCCGGCGGGCACCGCGTCGGCGGGACGGCTGCGCGACAGGACGTACTGCTCCAGGTGCGGGTACGGGTCGGCGGTGGCCGCCAGGCCCGCGGCGTAGGTGTTCCAGCCCATCAGCACGGTGTCGAACCGGCTGTTGTCCGCGGTCAGCCCGAGCATGTCCAGCCCGACGGCCGGGACCGTGTCGGTCCACTCCCGCAGGATCATGTCGATGTGGTCGCCGGTCTGCGGGAAGGCGTCGAAGGTGTCGTCGGGGGCCGCGATGCGGCCGTCAAGCGAGACCGCGACGTAGTAGACGAGCTCGCGCATGCGCGGACCTCCGGGTCGAGAAAACCACGACGGATGTCGTGGTCGTCGAAAGTACAACAGGCGTCGTGGTTCGTCTAGGGTGCCCGCATGGCACGCAACGACGACCGCAGGCAGCGGCTGGCCGACGCGGGGCTGGCCGTCCTGGCCCGCGAGGGTGCCCGGGGACTGACCCACCGCGCGCTGGACCGGGAGGCCGGCGTCCCGACCGGCACGGCGTCGAACTACTTCCGGACCCGCGCCGAGCTCGTCCGTGCGCTGGCCGACCGGATCGGGCAACGCCTGGCGCCGGACCCGGACACCGTCGCCGGGCTGCGTGCGGGGGAGGCGGGGCCCGCGATGTTCGCCGACCACATCCGCGACATCGTGCGCCGGCTCGGTGCCGAGCGGGACGTGACGCTGGCGCTGTTCGAGCTCCGCCTGGAGGCTGCCCGGCGCCCGGAGGTCGCCGAGGTCATGGGGGAGTGGCTGCGCACCGGGTTCGCCGCCGACGTCGCCTACAACCGGGCCGCGGGACTGCCTGGCGGGCCCGCGGAGATCGCGCTGTTCCACTACGCGGTCGACGGCCTGCTCCTGGACCGGCTGACCCTGTCCATCGACCCGGACACCCCGACCGACACCGTCGTCGACGCACTCGTCGACGGGCTGCTCCCGCCCGCTCAGGGCGCCGGTGCGACCTCCAGCACCCGGTAGCCGCGCTCGGAGGCCAGGCGGGTCGTCGGGAAGCCCTGCTCGTCGTTCAGCCACCGTTGCAGCGAGTCCGAGCCCAGGTTCTTGGCCACCACCAGGTACGCCCGCCCGTCCGGGAGGAGCCGCGAGAGCCAGCGCAGCAGCAGCTCGTGCAGCGCGGCCTTGCCGGAGCGGATCGGCGGGTTGGAGTAGATCCCGGCGAAGGTGACGTCGTCGGGGACCTCCTCGGGCCGGCAGGCGGTCACGTTGCCCAGCCCGGCCGCGTCGGCGTTCTCCCGGGTGAGGCCCAGCGCGCGCTCGTTGAGGTCCACCGCCCACACCGGTAGCCGGCGGCGCCGGCTGGCCAGGGTGAGCGCGATCGGGCCGTAGCCGCAGCCGACGTCGAGCAGCGGGCCGCGGACCGGCGGCATCGGCGCGGTGTCGAGCAGCACCTTCGTCCCGCGGTCGAGGCGGCTGTGCGAGAAGACCCCGGTGTCGGTCACCAGCGACAGGTCCACGCCGGACGTGTGCAGGCGGACCGACCCGCGGTGGCTCGCGACGGACGGCGTGGCGCTGAAGTAGTGGTCACCCACGCCGGGTGATGCTACGGCGGCCACACTGGGGACATGAGGACGCCACAGCCCCCGCAGGACGTGCCCATCCGTGAGGAGCCGATCCGGATCGGTCAGTTCCTGAAGCTCGCCGGCCTCGCCGAGGACGGCGTGCACGCCCGCGAGATCCTGGAGGCGGGCGAGGTCACGGTCAACGGGGCACCGGAGCACCGCCGGGGCGCCCGGATCCGGCGCGGCGACGTCGTCTCCGTGGCCGGGCGGAGCGTCCGCCCGGCCTGAGGCTCACCAGCCGAGGTGGTCGAACGCCGTCGCGAGCGTCGGGGCGAGGGTCTCGGCGTAGGTCGCGGTCAGGTGGTTGTCGTCCATGTAGACGAGCACGTTGCCCACCTCGCTGCGGCAGACCGCCGGGTCGCAGATGCCGTCGGCCACGTCGGCGAACACCACGTTCGGCGGGACGCCCGGGACCGCCGACCACGGCGGGTACGGCTGGTACAGCGTGTGCCGGTCGACCTCGCAGTCCGGCGCCCCCCGGCCCTGCCTGGCGACGCAGTCGACCACGTTGAAGTCGAACCGGGGGTTGTCGCGGACCGCGACGACCGGGATCCCGGCCGCGTCGAGCCGCTGCCAGGCCTGCACGAACCCCTCGGGGGTCTGCTCGTGCAGTCCGGGCCGCACGTCGCGGCTGGCCAGGGTCAGGACCGCGTCGGGGTGCATCGCGACCAGCTGGTCGTGCACCGCGGCGTTCCAGTCGGTGCACCCCTGGTCGTCGGCGACGGTCTCCGAGCGCACCGACATCGGGCAGGCCCCGCGGAACATGCCCACCATCGACCAGTTGCGCTGCTCGGCGATCACCGCGAGCGAGGCGGCGTACTGCTGGGCGTGCGAGTCGCCGACCACGGCGACCGTCCGCTCCGAGGTCTCCGGGGCCGGCGCGGGCACGGTGCAGACCTCGAGCTCCGCGCCGTGCTCGGAGGGCCCGCAGTCCCAGCTGGTGCCGTGGTAGCTCCAGTCGTCGGGCGCCTGCACCAGCGACGGGGTCAGCTCGGCGTCGGCCGGGTCGAGCGAGGCGAGGTCGAACTGCGGGGACAGCGCCGCCGCGCCCGGGTGCGACGGCGAGCCCGCCAGCACCGGCGTCGACGTCCGCGCGGCGGCCAGCCCGTACCAGGAGCCCGCCGCGACGAGCACGGTCAGCGCGAGCACCCCGCCGGTCCGCAGCGCGTGGCGCACGTCGAGCGCGGCGATCCGCTGCTCCACGAACCGGTGGGTCAGCCAGGCCAGCACGAACGACACCGCGATCACGGCGGCGCCCTGCTCGAGGTCCAGCCGGTCCTGCCCGGTGCGCACCAGGGTGAGCGTCAGGATCGGCCAGTGCCACAGGTACAGCGGGAACGAGATGTCGCCGATCGTGCGCAGCACCCGTCCCGACAGCAGTCGGTCGACGCCGAACCGGTGCCCGGACCGCCCGGCGACCAGCACCATCGCCGCGGCCAGCGTCGGCCAGAGCGCCGCCCAGCCGGGGAACGCGCGGTCGACCTGGAGCAGGATCCCGCAGGAGACCAGCGCGGCCACGCCGCCCCAGCCGAGCACCGCGCGGGTGCCGGGGGTCAGCTCCGGCCGGTCCTCGATCCGGGAGATCCACAGCGCGAGCAGCCCGCCGAGCGCGAACTCCCAGATCCGCGTCGCGGAGTGGAAGTAGGCGAGCGGCTGGTTCACCAGCGTCAGGTACACCGAGTACGCGAACGAGGCCCCGCCGACGGCGAGCAGCGTGCCGGTGAGCCGCCGGTGCAGGTCGGCACCGTCCCGCCGGGTCGCGATCGCGACACCGGCCACGACCAGCGGCGCGAGCAGGTAGAACTGACCCTGGATGGACAGCGACCAGAAGTGCTGGACGATGCTCGCCGCGTTGTCGCGGGCCGCGTAGTCGACCGAGTTGTGTGCCAGCTCCCAGTTCTGCAGGAACAGCAGCGACGCGACCGTCTCCCGGACGGTCGGCATCCACCGGTTCTCCGGCAGCAGCCAGAACCCGGCCACCACGCCCGCGACGAGGACGACCGTCACCGCCGGTAGCAGCCGGGAGAACTGGCGTCGCCACGTGGCGAGTACGTCGACCCCGCCCCGCGCCGCCGCCCGGTGGAGACCACCGGTGATGAGGAAGCCGGTGATCAGGAAGAACACGTCGACGCCGCCGGAGACCCGGCCGACCCAGACGTGGTAGACGACCACCAGCACCACCGCCAGGGCGCGCAGACCCTGCAGCTCCGGACGGAACCGGGAGCGCGCGACGCCCCCGGCCGTCGTCGTGGTGCGGCTGGCGGGGGCTCCACCGGGGGACGACACGAGTGGCAGCTCCTCGTTGCGGGCACGATCGGGTAAAGGGAAGTTTACGATTCGACCCCTACAACGACGACGGCGGTCACCGGGTTCCCCCGGTGACCGCCGTCGTGGGGTCAGGGTCTCGCTCAGTATCCGATGTATCCGCCGTGGCTGCCGACCCGGCCACCCGCGTCGAGCGTGTCGATGCCGTAGCGGTCGATCATGTAGCGCACGCCCGCGGTGATGTTCGCGATCGGGTCGGTGATCGCCCGGTCCGCGAAGTCCGGGTGCACGTAGGCCGCGAACGTCGAGGGGATGACCTGCATGAGGCCCTCGGACGGGTTGCCGGCCGCGGCGTTGGAGTCCCAGTTGTTGATGGCGTGCGGGTTCCCGTTGGACTCCTTGAGGATGATGCGCTTGAGCCCGCTCGCGTAGGACTGGGACAGCCCCATGTGGTCCAGGGCCTCGGCGATCCAGCCGTCCAGTCCGCCCTGGGCGACGATCGCGTCGATCCGCGCCTTCTCGGCCTGGCGCGCCTTCTCGGCCGCGGCGGCCTTGGCGTGCTCGGCGGCGATCTTCGTCGCGATCTCGTGCGCCTTGCCCATGGACGCGAGGTCGGCGTCCTGGGCGGGGGCGGCGGCCTGCAGCGCGCCCGACGCGGCGGACGGCTGGGCGAAGGAGACCGGGCTGAAGAAGCCGGAGGTCGAGCCGTCCGTGGCCTTCGTGGCCGAGGGGATGTTCGCGGAGTACGCGGCCAGCGTCGTGGCGGCGGTGGTGCCGCCCTCCTCGGCGTCGGCCTGCGTCGAGGTCCCGTCCAGAGTGGTCGGGACGATCGCGGCGAACGCACCGGAGGCGAGCACGCCGAACGCGGCGCCGGTGGCGGCCGTGCGGGTGCCGGCACGACGCGCGGCGTGCGCGGGGCCGCCGTGCCGCGAGGAACGGAGGGACGGTGCAGCGGCCGTCGCTGCGGGTGTGGTCGCCACGGGTCGGGGGAACCCGTGGTGGCCACCGGGGGAGCGGTGTCCGGGCAAGGAAACGCCTTTCAGATCACGGACGGCACCGCGCACGAACGGCCGGGTCGGGGGTCCCGGGTGAGCCGGTCGGGGAGTCCGGCTCCAGCCCGCTCGTGATCGGGCCGTGATGACTGGGGATGACCGTAGAGGGCCCCGTCGCGGGGGTCCAGCCCCGGGGTCGTCGGTCGCCGCGCGACAGGCACCGTTCACCGGTTCCGTGATCTTGAGAGAGTGCGGGGAGCAACCCGGTGGACGGTGCCCCTCGGCCGACGGACGGCGGTCCCCGCAGGTGGCGGGCTTGCGATGAACGGCGCAATACTGGAGTCGGCTCGAGGTTTGTACGGGCCGTCCCGATGCGCGGAACGGCGTGTGGGACGGCCGCGGCGGGGTAGTGGGACGGGGGACGGGCATGGACACGGGCGACCTGTTGACCATCGGGGAGATCGTCGAGCGCAGCGGGTTCCCGCACTCGGCGTTGCGCTACTACGAGCGCGAAGGGCTGATCTCCGCGACGCGGACCTCGGGCAACCAGCGCCGCTACCGGCGCAGCGTGCTGCGCAGGCTCGCCTTCGTCCGGGCGGCCCGGTCCATCGGGATCGGGCTGGAGGAGGTCCGCTCCGCCCTCGACGCGCTGCCCGCGGACCGCACGCCGACCCGGTCGGACTGGGCCCGGCTGTCGCGGTCCTGGCGCGGCAGGCTCGACGAGCAGATCGACGCGCTGACCGCCCTGCGCGACGGCCTCGACGGCTGCATCGGCTGCGGCTGCCTGTCGATGACGACCTGCCGGCTGGTCAACCCCGACGACGCCGCCGCCGCGTACGGCGACGGTGCCCGGGTGCTGCCCGCCGCGCTGCGCCGCCCGCCGGTGCACGGCCGGTGAACCCTGCCCGGTGACCGCTGCCGTGGCGCCCCGGGCTGCCTAACCTGGGGTCGTGACCGATCTCGTACCGGACCGCTGGTTGACCGTCGACGGCCTCGCCAACGCCCGTGACGTCGGCGGCCTCCCGCTCGACGGCGGGGGTCGCGTCCGCACCGGCGTCCTGCTGCGCACCGAGTCCCTGGAGGGGCTGGGGCCGGCCGCCGTCGCGTACCTCACCGACGAGCTGGGCGTCGCGCAGGTGCTGGACCTGCGCACCGACCACGAACGCACGACCTACGGCCTCGGTGCGCTCGCCGCGGCCGGGGTGCCGGTGCACCGGCTCAGCTTCATCCCCGAGACCGGGATCGCCCTGCCCGAGACCGAGGACGCCCACGCCGCGCTCGACCCGATGCTCGGCCACTACCTGGCCTACCTCGACGGCCGCGGCGAGTACGTCGTGGACGGGGTCCGCCGGATCGCCGGGCTGGAGTCCGGCACGACCGTCGTGCACTGCGCCGCCGGCAAGGACCGGACCGGCGTGCTCGTCGCGCTGGTGTGCGCCGCGGTCGGGGTGCCGCGGGAGGAGATCACCGCCGACTACGCGCTGTCCGCGACCCGGATCGACGCCCTGTTCCGGAAGTGGACGACCGTCTCGGGTGAGCCGATGCCCGGTGCCGACGAGCTGGACCGGCACCGCCCACGGGCCGAGGTCATGGCCGAGTTCCTGCGGCTGCTCGACGAGCGCCACGGCGGCCCGGTCGGCTGGCTGCGCGAGAACGGTCTCACCGAGGACGAGCTGACGCGCCTCCGGACCCGGCTGCGCGACGGGAGCGCCTGAGCACGCTCAGGGCAGCTCCTCGATCGGCACCATCGGGTCGAGCTTGCGCAGCGACCCCGGGTCCCCGGTGACCGCGGGCCAGCCCCGCCGCCGGGCGGCGGTGACGACCTGGCCGGTCACGATGTCGTCGAGTCCCTGGGAGGCCAGCAGCAGCCCGGCCTCCTGGGCGCTCTCGGGCGACAGCTCGTGGATCACGGTGTTCGGCAGACCCAGCAGGACCTGCAGTGCGGCGTGGTGCTCGGCGTCGACCATCGACCAGGCGCGGCCGAGGGCGGCGCTGGGCACCGCGAGCACGATGTTCTCCTCCACCGCGGCCCAGACCAGCGCACGCATGTAGACGGGGCGACCGGTCGCGAAGGCCGCCAGAGCCGAGGAGTCGAGTACGCGTCCGCCGATCATCGCGGGCTCAGCCGACGGCCACGGGCGGGACCGGGCGCAGCGAACGGCGCGCGGCATCCAGCTCGTCGGCCGGCGGGGGGCCGCCGTAGAGGTCGGCCAGGGTGGCCAGGGAACGGTCCCGGTCCTGCCGTGCCTGCACGGCCTCCGCCACGTAGGCGGACAGGCTCGCCGCCGATCCCCGGGACACCGCGTCCCTCGCCTCGGCCACCAGCTCCGCCGGCAGCGTGACCGTCACCCGCTCGCTGCGCATACCGAAATGCTACTCCCTGCATACCGCCCGGGCCACGGACACGCCGCGGGAGGCAGGTTACCGGCGGGTATGGAAGGCTCCGGGTCGGGACAGTGCCGACCTCACACGACGAACGGGTGCTCATCCATGGACCTGACCTTCACCCCGGCCGAGGAGGAGTTCCGCGCCGAACTGCGCTCCTGGCTCGGCGCCCACATCCCGCAGGAGTGGACCCGCCCCGGGTTCTGGGAGTCCCTGGAGGACTCCGAGAGCTTCCGGCTGCGGCGCGACTGGGAGCGGGACAAGGCCGACGCCGGGTTCGCCGGCATCCAGTGGCCCGTCGAGTACGGCGGCCGCGGCGGCACGCCGGGCATGAAGGCCATCTACGACGAGGAGACCGTCCGCGCCCAGGCGCCGCGCACGGTCAACCCGCTCGGGCTGACCTTCCTCGCGCCGACGGTCATGGCGATCGGCACCGACGCGCAGAAGAAGGAGATCATCGGCCCGCTGCTGCGCAACGAGGTCGTGTGGTGCCAGGGCTTCTCCGAGCCCGGTGCCGGCTCCGACCTCGCGGCGCTGTCCACCAAGGGCGTCCGCGACGGTGACGACTTCGTCGTCAACGGCCAGAAGGTCTGGACCACCAACGCCGTGCACGGCGACAAGATCTTCACCCTGGTCCGCACCGAGGCCGGGTCGGAGAAGCACCGCGGCATCTCGATGCTGCTCATCGACATGGACCAGCCCGGCGTCACCGCGCGCCCGTTGCGCCAGATGAGCGGGGCCAGCGAGTTCGGCGAGGTCTTCTTCGACGACGCCCGCGTCCCGGCCGCGGACTGTCTCGGCGAGATCGGTGACGGCTGGCGCACCGCGATGCTGCTGCTCTCGTTCGAGCGCGGCGCGTCCGGCATCTCCCAGTACACCGAGTTCCGTCGTCAGTACGACGAGATCGCCGCCGTCGCCCGGAGGCTCGGCCGCGACACCGACCCGGTGATCCGCGACGACCTGGCCCGCGTCCTGGTCGAGCTGGAGTGCCTGAGGCTGCACTCGATGCACGTGCTCACCCAGGTCGAGCAGGGCCGCGATCTCGGCTTCGAGGCGTCGATGACCAAGCTGCAGTGGTCCGAGGCGTTCCAGGACCTGTGGGAGGTCTACGACCGGATCCTCGGCGAGGACGCCACGCTCGACGCGCTGCCCGACGGCACCGACCTGCGCCCGCTGCACGCCCAGGCCATGTGGTCGCGCTCGGTCACCATCTGGGGCGGCTCGTCACAGGTGCAGCGCAACGTCACCGCCGAGCGCGTGCTCGGCCTGCCGCGGTAAGGGGAACGGACACATGTTCTTCGCACTCACCCAGGATCAGCAGGAGTTCGGCGCCGCGGTGCGCGACTACCTGGCCGAGCGCTTCGACCTCGCCGCCGTGCGGGCGGTCGTCGAGAACCCGTCCGACGACGGCAACCCGGCGTCGTTGTGGCGCGCCGCGGGCGAGCAGGGGTGGACCGCGGTCACCGTCGACGAGGAGCACGACGGCCTCGGTCTCGGCCTGGTCGAGGCCCAGGTGATCGCCCGGGCGCTCGGGGCGGGTGTCGCCCCCGGCCCGTGGCGCGGCACCGTGCTGGCCGCCGACGCGATCCGGCTCGCCGGCTCCGACGAGCAGAAGGCGGCCTGGCTGCCGAAACTCGCGGCGGGCGAGGCGGTCGGTGCGTTCACCACCCGGGGCAGCGCCGCGACCGGTCTGCCGGTGGTGGAGTACGGCGCGCTCGCCGACGTCGTCGTCGCCCCGGCCGAGGACGGGCTGCCCGGGCTGGCGCTGATCACCGGCGCCACGGCGTCGCCGGTCGGCAGCTACGACGGCACCACCCGGCTCGCGTCGCTGGACGGCGGGACCGCCGAGGCGCTGCCCGGCACCACCGTCGAGCTGCAGAAGCAGCTGACCGACCGGGCGACCGTGCTGGCCGCCGCGGACCTGGTCGGCATCGCCCGCGAGGCGTTGACCCGCACCGTCGCCTACGACCGCGAGCGCACCCAGTTCGGTGTGCCCGTCGGGTCGTTCCAGGCACTCAAGCACGCGCTGGCCGACCTGCACGTCGGGGTCACGATGGCCGAGCACGCGGCGCTCTACGCCGCGCACGCGGTGGACGCCGGGCTCGACGGTGCCGAGCTCGCCGTCGCCGTCGCCAAGGCCAAGAGCAGCGACGTGGCGCTCCAGGCGACCGCGGCGATGATCCAGTTCCACGGCGGCATCGGTTACACCTGGGAGCACGAGGCGCACTTCTTCTACAAGCGCGCCAAGCGGCTCGCCGGCCAGTACGGCGACGTCGCCGTCTCCCGCGAGCGGATCGCCTCCCTGACCATCGGGGCCTGACCCCTCCGTGGGCCGCGTGAGGCCACAGTGCACCCCGTCTGCTCAGGGCGGATGTGCGCTGTGGACTCGCGCGCCCGGCGCGGACGTGGGACCGTCGGACGATGGCACCCGTCACACCGGTCAACGCCACCGCCGCCGCCCTCCTCGGTCTGCTCCACGGCGGGCCGATGACCGGTGGGCAGCTGGTGGCGGCGGCCGGTGAGCGGTTCGGGCTGTTCTTCTCGGTCACCCGCAGCCAGGTCTACCGCGAGCTGCCCGCGCTGACCGAGGAGGCGTTGCTGCGCCTGGGCAAGCAGGGCCCGCGGGCCAGCCAGCAGTACGTGATCACCGCCGCCGGCAAGCGGTCGTTCAAGCACTGGCTCGCCACCGGTGGCGACGCCGACGCCGTCCGCAGCCCGCTGGTGCTGCGGCTGCTGCACGCGGGGACGCTGACGGTCAAGCAGCGCACCGAGCTCGTCGCGGCCGCCCGCGAGGCCTACGCCGAGCGGCTCGCGGTGGCCCGCGCCGCCGCCCGTGCGACCGACGACCCCTACGGCCGTCCGGTCGCGGACTTCGCCGTCGCCCACACCCGGGCGATGATCAAGCTGATCGACGCGATCCCCCAGGACTGAACCGGGTCCCACCCCCGCGTACCCTCGACCGTTGTGAACTCCGACGTCCAGGCCGACCTGAAGGACCTCGACACCACGCTGTCCAGCATCGAGGCCGTCGCCGACGTGCCCCGGCTGCGCCAGGAGATCGAGGAACTGTCCGAGCAGGCGGGCCGGCCGGACCTCTGGGACGACGTCGACGCCGCCCAGCAGATCACCAGCCGGCTGGCCTACGCCCAGGGCGACCTGCGCCGGCTCGACGACCTGCGCCGCCGCCTCGACGACGTGCCGGTGCTCTACGAGCTCGCCGAGGACGAGGGCGACGAGTCCGCCGTCGCGGACGCCGACGCCGAGCGCGCGAAGCTCCGCAGCGAGATCTCCTCGCTGGAGGTCCGCACCCTGCTCTCGGGCGAGTACGACGAGCGCGAGGCCCTGGTGACCATCCGGTCCGAGGCCGGGGGCATCGACGCCGCCGACTTCGCCGAGATGCTGCTGCGCATGTACCTGCGCTGGGCCGAGCGCCACGGCTACGGCACCGACGTCTACGAGACGTCCTACGCCGAGGAGGCCGGCATCAAGTCGGCCACCTTCGCCGTCCACGCGCCGTACGCGTTCGGGACGCTGTCGGTCGAGGCCGGCACCCACCGCCTGGTGCGGATCTCGCCGTTCGACAACCAGGGGCGGCGCCAGACGTCGTTCGCCGGTGTCGAGGTGGCCCCGGTCGTCGAGACCTCCGACCACATCGAGATCGACGAGAAGGACCTGCGGGTCGACGTGTTCCGCGCGTCCGGGCCCGGCGGCCAGGGCGTCAACACGACCGACTCGGCGGTCCGGCTGACCCACATCCCGTCCGGGATCGTCGTCGCCTGCCAGAACGAGCGCTCCCAGCTGCAGAACAAGGCGTCGGCGATGGCCGTGCTGCAGGCGAAGCTGCTGGAGCGCCGCCGGCAGGAGGAGCGCGAGCTGCGCGACTCGTTCAAGGAGGCCGGGTCCTCCTGGGGCAACCAGATGCGCAACTACGTGCTGCACCCGTACCAGCTGGTGAAGGACCTGCGCACCGAGCACGAGGAGGGCAACCCCTCGCAGGTGCTCGACGGCCAGATCGACGAGTTCATCGAGGCCGGCATCCGCTGGCGCAAGCAGACCGAATCGGCCTCGTGAGCCGGGGTCGCCGGGCGTCCGCCGTCTGCGGCGCCCTCCTCGTCCTCGCCCTGGCCGGATGCACGACGGGATCCCCGGAGCCGGCCGCCGACGGGGCTCCGCCTGCCTCCGCCGCGCCGTCGGCGCAGGACACCGTGGCCGCCGCGGGCACCGCGCTCGCCGACGCCGGGTCGGCGCGGGTCGACGTCGAGCTCGACTCGGTCACCGGCCCGGTGCGCGCCTCCGGCCCCGCCCGCTTCACCCCGTTCGCCGCGGACCTCACCGTCGCCCTCGGCACCCGTGGTGCCCGGGTCAGGGTGCTCGACGACCGTGCCTGGGTCCGGTTCGGCGGCAGCGACCGCTGGCAGCCGCTGTCCACGGGGCTCCTCCCGGTCGGTGCCGTCGGCGGGATGCTGCACGCCGCGCCCGGACTGCGCGACGTCGTCGCCGCGCCGGGGGCCACCGACTTCGACGGCGTCGCCGCGACGACGTACACCGGGTCGGTGGACCTCGCCGCCGCACGGGCCGGCGCCCCGGACCCGGCGGTCGCGACCCGGCTCGACGAGCTCGCCGGGCTGGTCTCGCCGACCCCGCGGTTCACCGCCTGGCTCGGTGCCCCCGACGCCGCCCCCGCCGACCGCGGACGGCTGCTCCGGCTGCGCCTGGAGCCGCAGGCCCCGGCCGCCGGGACGCAGAACGCCGGCGCCGCGGTCCCGGGTGCGGTGACCGTCTCCTTCAGCGACCCCGGGCTGCCGGTGGAGATCACCGCCCCCTGACGACGGCCCCGTGTCCAGTGGCCCGCGCGCCTCGACCCGGGTCGGCGCGGTCCACCGAGATGCAGCTCAGCGGGCCGTGGAGATCGACAATTCCCGCTGAGCCGCATCTCGGCGTCACGGCGGCCGGGCCGACGAGTGTCCGGGGCGGGGCGGCGGGGCGGGCTCAGCGCGGCGCGGTCGTGCCGCGGGTCAGGGCGGCGAGCGACACGGCGGAGAGCGTGGCCGCGGTCAGCATGGTCACGGCCATCGCCGTCGCGCTCGACCCGACCAGCGGCGAGACCAGGGCGCCGAGGCCGAACTGGGTGGCCCCCAGCAGGGCCGAGCCCGTCCCGGCGCGGTCGCGGACCTCGCCGGTCGCCAGCGCCGCGCTGTTGCCCATCACGAACCCGAGCGTGGCCAGGGTCGCGAACAGCAGCACGAGGACGGGCCAGCGGGCGGCGCCGAGCAGCACCACGACGAGCAGCGCCGCGCACAGCACGACCAGCCCTCCGACGGCGACGACGAGCTGGCGGCGCGGGGCGACCCGAGTGGCGAGCCGGCTGCTGACGATGTTGCCCAGCACCAGCCCGGCCGCGTTCGTCCCGAAGGCGAGGGCGTACTGGGTCGTGGAGAGGCCGAGGGTCTGCTGCAGCACGAACGGCGACCCGGAGATGTAGGCGAACATCATCGAGAACGACGTGGCGAACGCGAGCACGTAGCCGACGTAACGACGGCGGCGCAGCAGCGCACCGGTGTCGGAGAAGGTCCGTCGCACACCGCCGGAGGTACGGGCCGGGGCCGGCAGCGTCTCGTGCACCGCGAGCAGCGACGACACCAGCATGAGCAGCGCCAGCCCGGCGAGCACGACGAAGATGCCCCGCCAGCCGACGACCCCGCCGAGCGAGCTGCCGATCACCGGCGCGACCACCGGGGCGATCCCGTTGATCGCCATCATCAGCGAGAACAGCTGCGCGGTCCGCGCGCCGGTGGTGCGGTCGGAGATCATCGCGCGGCTCAGCACCAGACCGGCCGCACCGCCGAAGCCCTGCAGGAACCGGGCGACGACGAGCACCGCGACCGACGGCGCGACCGCGCTCGCCAGGGACGCGACGAACAGCAGGACCGTGCCGGCGAGGACCAGGCGTCGCCGCCCCCAGCTGTCCGAGAGCGGGCCGATCACCAGCTGCCCGAACGCCAGCCCCACCAGGAACGCGGTCAGGGTCAGCTGCGCCGCCGACGCCGACGCCCCCAGCTCGGTCGCCACGGTCGGCAGCACGGGCAGGTACATGTCGGTGGCCAGCGGCGCCACGGCCGTCAGCAGCGCGAGAACACCGATCCACACGCCGTCCGGCACGGTGCGGCCGCGCGCGGTCCTCGGTGCGGCCTGCTCGGTACCCACGGTCATGACGGTCCTCTCTCCCACGGCAATCAGCTATGAAAATATATATGAACGGTCGAGTAGTATTGCGTCTGTGACGGAGATCAAGGAGCGCGAGGACTGGGCGGCGCTGGTGGTCGCCGTCCACGACCTGTCGCGGGTGCTGCGGGCGTCGGGCGAACGCGCGGTCGGCCTGGACGCGATCACCGGATCCGAGCACGAGGTGCTCCGGTGGGTCTCGGCCCGGCCCGGGCACCCGGTGTCGGCGGTGGCCCGCAGTCTCGGGCTGCAGCCCAGCAACGTCAGTACGACCGTCCGGTCACTGGTCGGGCGCGACCTCGTCGAGCGCCGTGCCGACCCGGCCGACGGCCGTCGTGCGCTGCTGTACCCCACGGCCCGGGCGGTCCGGCACCGCGAGCTCCTCGACGCCGCCTGGACGCGGCAGATCCGGCGCGCGCTCGGCGACCTGGACGGTGCCGACGCGGTCGCGCTGCGTGCGGCGGTCCCCGTCCTGGACCGGCTCGCCGGTGCGCTCGACCCGTCGCGGGACCCGGTCGCCGCCGGACCGGCCTGACGGGCGTGTCGTCACGGCCCGTGTACTCCGGGCGGCGGTACCGTCCCGCTCCGTGATCGAGCTGCGGGACGTCACCAAGCGCTACCCGGCGTCCGGGCGTCCGGCGCTGGACCGGGTCTCCGCGACGGTCGGTGCGGGTGAGTTCGTGTTCCTGATCGGACCGTCGGGGTCGGGCAAGTCGACGCTGCTGCGGCTGCTGCTGCGCGAGGACGTCCCCAGCTCGGGATCCATCCTCATCGACGGCCTCGACGTCGCCGGGCTGCCCCGGCGCAAGGTGCCGAAGCTGCGCCAGCGGATCGGGTGCGTGTTCCAGGACTTCCGGCTGCTGCCCAAGCGCACCGTCGCCGGCAACGTCGCGTTCGCGCTCGAGGTGCTGGGGCGCAGGCCCTCGGAGATCCGGATCGCCGTCCCGGAGCTGCTGGAGATGGTGGGGCTGCAGGGCAAGGCCGAGCGGCTGCCGCACGAGCTGTCCGGCGGCGAGCAGCAGCGCGTCGCGATCGCCAGGGCGTCGGTCAACCGGCCCCCGCTGCTGCTGGCCGACGAGCCCACCGGCAACCTCGACCCCGAGACCGGGCGGGAGATCATGCAGGTCCTGGAGCGCATCAACCGGGCGGGCACCACGGTGCTGATGGCCACCCACGACTCGTCCATCGTGGATGCGATGCGCCGCCGGGTGATCGAGCTGGCCGACGGCGGCGTGCTGCGCGACGAGGCCCGCGCGGTGTACGGGGCGGGCCGGTAGATGCGCCCCGCCCTGCTCACCCGCGAGGTCTCCTCCGGCCTGCGCCGCAACGTCACGATGACCGTCGCGATGGTCCTGACCACCGCGGTCACCCTCATGTCGGTCGGTGCGGGCCTGCTCGTGCTGCGCACCATCGACGACATCTCGGCGCTCTACACGAACCGGCTCGAGATCCAGGTCGCGCTCACCCCGGACGTCTCGGAGACCGACCCGGACTGCAGCGGGCCGACGTGCGCGTCGGTGCGGAGCGCGCTGGAGGCCGCCCCGGGCGTCGGCTCGGTCTCGTTCGAGTCCCAGCAGCAGGCCTGGACCCGCTTCCGCGAGCTGTTCGCCGGGCAGTCGGTCGCCGACGTCGCCCGGCCGCAGTCGCTGCCCGCCACGCTGCGGGTCACCCTGACCGACCAGCAGGCGGGTGCCGCGGCCGCCCGGGCCGCCGTGGAGGGCCGGCCGGGGGTGCGCGGGGTGATCGACCAGCGCGACGTCGTCGGGACCCTGTTCGACTTCCTGAACGGGGTGCGCAACGTGGCGTTCGCGCTCGCCGTCGTGCAGGCGCTCGCGGCGATCCTGCTGATCTCCAACACGGTGCAGGTCTCGGCGTTCATGCGGCGCACGGAGGTCGGCGTGATGCGCCTGGTCGGTGCGACGCGCTGGACCACCCAGCTGCCGTTCCTGGTCGAGGCCGCCATCGCCGGGGCCGTCGGCGGGGCGCTCGCCGGGATCGGCCTGGTCGCGGCCAAGTACGCCGTCGTCGACGACCTGTTCGCCGCGATGGGGCAGGCCGGCGTGATCCCGCCGGTCCGGATCACCGACGTGCTGGTGGTCTCGGCGCTGCTCGTGCCCACCGGGGCGCTCGTCGCCGGGATCACCGGCTACGTGACCCTGCGCGCCTACGTGAAGGTCTGAGCGCTCACCCCGCGGGGGCGAACGCCGCGGCGTGGTCGCGGGCGAACTCCTCCAGGGTGCGGGCCGGGTGGCCGGTGAGGACGGCCACGGCGTCGTCCACCCGGGCGGCCTCGCCCCGCCCGTAGTGGGCGTAGTCCTCGACCAGTCCCGCGGCCTGCCAGGGCGGCAGCACCCCGTCCAGGGCGGCGGCGAACGCCTCGGGCGTGAGGTCGTCGAACGTCACCGGGTGTCCGGTGGCCCGGGTCAGGGCCGCGGCGATCCCGGCGTGGGTGACCGCGCGCGGCCCGGTGAGGTCGTGCACCGCACCGTCCCCTCCGGCGCCGGTGAGCACGGCCGTGGCGGCGTCGGCGATGTCGCGCACGTCGACCGCGCTCACCGCGGCGTCGCCGATCGGGGCGCCGAACCGGCCGGTCGCGGCGACCAGGGGGGCGAAGGCCAGCAGGCCCTGCAGGAACAGGTTCGGCCGCAGCACCACGTGGCCGATCCCCAGGTCGTGGACGTGCTGCTCCACCGCGGCGTGCCGGCGCAGGAACCGCACCGGGGAGTCCTCCCGTGCCGCGAACTGCGACAGCAGCACCAGCCGGGACACCCCGGCGGTCGCGGCGGCGTCGGCCACCGCGATCTGGGTGGTCGCGGCGTCGGGGGCCGAGGGTGAGTTGAGGAACGCCGCGTCGACCCCGTCCAGTGCCGCGGCGACGGCGTCCGGGTCGCGCAGGTCGCCCCGCACGACCTCGACGCCGGCGGCGTCGCCGAGGCGGTCGGGGTCGCGGACCAGCGCCCGCACCGTCACGTCACGACCGGCCAGCGCGGTCAGCAGGTGCCCGCCGATCCCGCCGGTCGCCCCGGTCACCAGGACCGTCGTCGTCATGTCCGTCTCCTGTGATCGTCGATCCGATACGAGAGCACTGCTCTCGTCCCGGAGTCTGCACGCGGCGCCGTCGACACGCAAGAGCGGTGCTCCGGCGATGCTGCGGTCGGATACCGGTGGCGGTACGCGGGTAGGCTGGTCGTGTGAAGGAACAGGGCCGGAAGGTGATCGCGCAGAACCGTCGGGCCCGGCACGACTACGCGATCCTGGAGGAGTTCGAGGCCGGGGTCGCGCTCAAGGGGACCGAGGTGAAGAGCCTGCGTCTGGGGCGGGCGTCGCTGGTCGACGCCTTCGCCACCATCGACGACGGCGAGATCTTCCTGCGCAACCTGCACATCCCGGAGTACGTGCGCGGCAGCTGGACCAACCACGAGCCGCGCCGCACCCGCAAGCTGCTGCTGCACCGCGGGGAGATCGACCGACTGATGGGCAAGACCCGCGAGGGCGGGCTCACCCTGGTGCCGCTGTCGCTGTACTTCAACGACGGCAAGGTCAAGTGCGAGCTCGCGCTCGCCAAGGGCAAGAAGGACTACGACAAGCGCCGCGACCTGGCCAAGAAGGACGCGCAGAAGGAGATCGCGCGCGCCGTCGGCCGTGCGGCCAAGGGGCGGGCCCGGGACCTGCGCGGCTGAGCCACGGCCCGCCTAGGGTGGGGCCGTGGATCTCCCCCAGCCACCGGTCGACGACGCCGACGTGCCCCGCTGGACCGCCGAGCTGGACCTGCCCGGCCTGGTCGACGTGCACGTGCACTTCCTGCCCCAGCGGATGCTCGACAAGGTCTGGGCCTACTTCGACGACGCCGAGACCCACTACGGCACCCCGTGGCCGGTGCAGTACCGGCTACCCGAGGAGGAGCGCTACGCGATCCTCGAACGCCTCGGAGTGCTCGCGTTCGCGCCCCTGACCTACCCGCACAAGCCGGGCATGGGGGAGTGGCTCACCGGCTGGGCCGGCGGGTTCGCCGACGCCCACCCGCGCGCGGTGCGCACCGCGACGCTCTACCCGGAACCGTCCGTGGTCGACTACCTCGGCCGTGCCGTCTCCGACGGGGCGCGGATGGTCAAGGTGCATGTCCAGGTCGGCGGGTTCGACCCGCGCGACCCCCTGCTGCGCGACGCCTGGGGCCTGCTGGCCGACGCGGGCGTGCCCGCCGTCGTCCACTGCGGCGACGGCCCGATCCCCGGCGAGCACACGGGGCTCGGGATCTTCGCCGAGGTGCTGGCGGCGCACCCCGATCTGCGGATCGTGCTGGCGCACGCGGGCATGCCGGACTTCCGGGGCGCGCTGGAGCTGCTGGACCGGTTCCCGAACCTGGTGCTGGACACGACGATGGTCGGCACCGCGTTCTCCCAGCGGATCGCGCCGCTGCCGCCGGACTGGCCGGCACGCCTGGCCGAGCACCCGGGGCGGATCGTGCTCGGCACCGACTTCCCCAACATCCCCTACGCCTACGCCGAGCAGCTCGCCGCGATCGCCGGCTGGGCCGCGGCCGAGCCCCGCCTCGGCGCGGCCTTCCTGCGCTCGGTCCTGTACGACGCCCCGGCCGCGCTGCTGGGCGTCGACCCCGTCCGACACGCCGCCCCCGGCCCCGCGGCCGAGACCCCGAGGAGCTCCTAGACATGGTCAGCCCGCAGAACGACGGGGACGGCGCGGCCGCCCCGGTCGACATCGCCCTCTACGGCGCGACCGGCTTCGTCGGCGGCCTCATCGCCCGTCACCTCGCCGAGCACGCCCCGCCCGGGGTGCGCATCGCGCTGGCCGGCCGCTCCGAGGCGAAGCTCGCCGCGACCCGGGCGGCACTGCCGGCGTCGGCGCGGGACTGGCCGCTGATCGTCGCCGACGCCGCCGACCCGGCCGCGACCGACCGGCTCGCCGCGGGCGCACGCGTCGTGCTGAGCACGGTCGGCCCGTATGCGAAGTACGGTCTGGGGCTGGTCGGGTCGTGCGCGAGGGCCGGCACCCACTACGCCGACCTCACCGGCGAGGTGCTGTTCGTCCGCGAGGCGATCGACCGCTTCCACGGCACCGCGCGCGCGAGCGGCGCGCGGATCGTGCACTCCTGCGGCTACGACTCCGTCCCCTCCGACCTGGGGGTGTTCCTCGCGCACCGGGCCGCACAGGCCGACGGCGCGGGTGGGCTCACCGAGGTCCGCACGGTCGCGACGATGCGCGGCGGGGTCTCCGGCGGCACGGTGGACTCGTTGCGCGGGCAGCTCGACACCGTCCGCACCGACCGCGACGCCCGGCGCCTGGCCGCCCGCCCGCACTCGCTGAGCCCCGACCCGTCGGCCGAGCCGACGCCGTCGCAGCCGGGTGACGCGGGACCGCCCGCCCGGCTCCCGGACGGCACCTGGACCGCGCCGTTCGTGATGGCGTCCTACAACACCCGGATCGTGCGCCGTTCCAACGCGCTGCTCGACCACGCCTACGGCCGCGGACTGCGCTACGGCGAGCTCCAGGGCTGTGGTCGCGGGGTGTCCGGGGCGGTCACCGCGGGTGTGGTCACCGGCGGGCTCGGCGCGCTGGTCGGTGCGTTCATGGTGCCGCCGATCCGCCCGCTGCTCGACCGGGTGCTGCCCGCGCCCGGGACCGGGCCGTCGGAGCGGACCCGCGAGCGCGGCTGGTTCCGGATGGACGTGCGTGCCGAGACCGAGTCCGGACGTCGCTACCGGGTGCGGGTCTCCGGCCCCGGCGACCCCGGCTACGGGGCCACCGCGGTCATGTTCGGCGAGGCGGGCCTCGCACTGGCCCTGGGCGGGTCCGCGCTGCCCGACCGTGCGGGCTGCCTCACCCCGGCCACCGCGCTGGGTGACGTGCTGGTCGACCGGCTGCGGGCCGCGGGGCACACCTACGACGTCGCGGCGGGATAACACGCCACCGGGAACCGGGATGATCGGGCGGGCGTGGGGCGTTATGCTGTGCGTCCGCCCGGGTACGTCCGTGCGGAGTGCAGGTGGACTGCGGGTCCTCCGGGATCCGACCAGGGGGTGAACGGTTTCGACTCCGATCGTTGATCGAGGTGAAGCGTGCCGAGGAAGGCGACGATGATCTCGTTAACCATGCGTCGCAAAAAAATAAGTGCCGACAACAGTCGCACTGCCCAGAGCGCTTACGCGCTCGCTGCCTGATCACCAGGTAGGGGCTGTCGGGCCGGAGGCGTCTCCGCTCCGGTTCCCGACATCATTCAGGGGACTCACCCTGCGGTCCGGCCGCGGAACCGCAGGGGACATCCAACAGCGGCTGGGATCGTCACACCGGCTTGTTCGCGTGACCGGTGGATCCAAGTAGAGACAGAGCGGACTGCGCACGGAGAAGCCCTCGTGAACCGACGGAGGACCCGGGTTCGATTCCCGGCACCTCCACCGCCCAGCGGCCCCGTCCCGACCCCGGGACGGGGCCGTTCCTGTGGCCGGCGAAGATCGTTGCGCAATGAAACTGTGCATTGCTAACATCCTTGGTGGGAGTGATGCCGATGACCGCCGTGACCGATCCCGTGCCCACCTACCCGATGACGCGCGGGTGCCCCTTCGACCCGCCCGCCGAGCTCGCCCGCATCCGGGACGACGAGTGCCCCGCCGGGCCGGGGATCGCCCGGGTCAGGATCTGGGACGGCAGCACGCCGTGGCTCGTCACCCGCTACGACGACGTCCGCGCCGCGCTCGCCGACGAGCGGCTGTCCGCCGACGCCGACCGCGACGGCTACCCGGCCGCGTCGCGGTCGCGCCGCGTGCGCTCCCGGGGGCGCCGGCGCAGCTTCATCATGATGGACGGCCCCGAGCACGCCCGGCACCGGCGGATGCTCATCGGTGAGTTCACCGTGCGCCGCATCGAGCGTCTCCGGCCGCTGGTCGAGCAGACCGTCACCGAGCTGCTGGACGCCATGGAGGCGGGGGAGAACCCGACCGACCTGGTGCAGGCGTTCGCGCTGCCGCTGCCGTCGCTGGTGACTGCCACCTGCTCGGGGTCCCCTACGCCGACCACGCGTTCTTCGAGGCGCAGAGCCGGATCATGGTCGACCTGACCTCGGGCGCGGAGGCGTCGGCCGCGGCGTCGGACGCGCTGCAGGACTACCTCGCCGGCCTCGTCCGGGAGCGGCTGGACGAGCCGCGCGACGACGTGCTCGGCGGGATGGCCGCCCGGGTCGCGGCCGGGGACCTCACCGTCGACGAGGCGAGTGCCTCGGCGCTGCTGCTGCTCGTCGCCGGGCACGAGACGACGGCGAACATGATCGCGCTCGGCACGCTGACCCTGCTGCACCACCCCGACCAGCTCGCCGTCGTCCGCGACGGCGACGCCGCGCAGGTCCGCGCCGCGGTCGAGGAGCTGCTGCGGGTCCTGACCGTGACCCACGTCGGCCGCCGCCGGGTCGCGACCGAGGATTTGGAGATCGGCGGGGTCACGATCCGCGCGGGGGAGGGCGTCGTGCTCGCCGCCGAGGCCGCCAACCGCGACCCCCGCCAGTGGTCGCACCCCGACGAGGTCGACGTGACCCGCGGGACGAACCGGCACGTCGCGTTCGGGTTCGGGGTGCACCAGTGCCTGGGGCAGCCACTGGCCCGGCTGGAGCTGCAGATCGCCTACCCGGCGCTGCTGCGGCGCTTCCCGGGACTGCGGGTCACCGTGCCGGACTCGGAGATCGCGTTCCGCGACGACATGGCGGTCTACGGCGTGCACGCGCTGCCGGTGGCATTCTGATGGCCATGCGCGTGATCGTGGACAAGGAACTGTGCATCGGGGCCGGTCAGTGTGTCGTGACCGCGCCCGACGTCTTCGACCAGGACGACGACGGGATCGTCGCGCTGCTGACCGACTCGCCCGCCGAGGGCGACCGGGACGCGGTGAAGGAGGCCGAGCACGTGTGCCCGGCCCGGGTGATCAGTGTGGAGGACTGACCCTCAGGCGGCGCTGACGCCGATCAGCAAGCCGACCAGGTACGTGGCGCCGGCGGCGATGGCGCCGAACGCCAGCTGGCGCAGCGCCGCCGACCACCACGACCGGGAGGTGAACCGCGAGGTCAGCGCCCCCGCGACGAGCAGGCCGACGCCGCCGACGGCGAGGCCGAGCGCGAGCGAGCCGTAGCCGAGCAGGAACGTGATCAGCGGGATCAGGCCGCCGACCGCGAACGCGGCGAACGACGACACCGCCGCCACCCACGGCGACGGCTTGTCGTCCAGGCTCACGCCCAGCTCCTGGCTGATGTGCATCCGCAGCGCCAGCTCGGGGTCGCGGTGCACCTCCCGGGACACGGCGTCGGCGGTCTGGTCGGACAGGCCCATCTCCCGGAACCGGGCGGCCAGCTCGTGCTGCTCGGCGCGGGGGTGCTGGGCCAGCTCACGGCGCTCGACGGCGGCCTCGGCGTCGAGCGCGTCGTTCTGGGTGCCGACCGAGGCGAACTCGCCGAGCGCCATCGAGAACGCGCCCGCGACGACACCCGCGAGCCCGCTGAGCACGATGACGTCCCGGCCCGCCCCGCCGCCCCCGACACCCGCGACCAGTGCGATCGTGGTGACCAGGCCGTCCATCGCGCCGAAGGTGGCCGCGCGCAGCCAGCCGCCGGAGATGTCACGGTGGGAGTGGTCGTGGTGGTGGTCGGCGAGTTCCGCCTCCAGCTCCGGATCGTTCACGGATGCAACAGTAGGCCGCCGCCGCTCGCCGCGCGGCGCCGCGCGACCACCCCGACACTGGGCCGATGTCGTCCGATGACACGGCTCCGCTCTGGCTGTTCGCCGACCAGCTCGGCCCGCACGTGTGGGACACCGAGGAGTTCGCCGGCCGCGAGATCGTGATCGTCGAGTCCACCCGCGCGCTGGGCCGGCGTCGCCACCACCGCCAGAAGCTGCACCTGGTGCTGTCCGGGATGCGCCACCTCGCCGAGCAGCTCGGCGACCGGGCCACCTACCTGCGCACCGACACCTACCGCGAGGCGCTGGAGCAGGTCGGCCGCCCGGTGGTGGTGCACCAGCCGACGTCGTTCCCGGCCTCGGACATGGTGCGCCGCTTCGTGAAGGAGGGGCTGGTCACCGAGGTCCGGCCCACCCCGACCTTCGCGCTGGGCAAGGACGAGTTCGACGACTGGGCCGGCGACCGCGAGACCTTCCGGATGGAGGAGTTCTACCGCGCCCAGCGCGAGCGGTTCTCCGTGCTCATGGACGGCGAGAAGCCCGTCGGCGGGAAGTGGAACTACGACCACGACAACCGCGAGTCCCCGCCGAAGGGCGCCGAGCGCCTGGAGGTGAAGGCGCCCTGGAAACCCCGCGAGGACGGGATCGACGAGCAGGTCCGCGCCGACCTCGACGCGGCCGGGTACCCCACGGTCGGCAACGACGGGCCGCGCCGCTTCGCCGTCACCCACGAGGAGGCCACCCGGGCGCTGCGGCACTTCGTCCGGCACCGCCTCGACACCTTCGGCCCGTACGAGGACGCGGTGCTGGAGCAGGACTGGGCCATGGCGCACTCGTTGCTGTCGGTGCCGATGAACCTGGGCGCGCTGCACCCGCTGGAGGCGGTGCACGCCGCCGAGCAGGCCTACCACGACGGGGACGCGCGGCTGTCCAGCGTCGAGGGGTTCGTCCGGCAGATCCTCGGCTGGCGGGAGTACGTCTGGCAGCTGTACTGGCGCTTCGGGCGCGGCTACACGCGTCGCAACCACCTGCGGGCCCGCACCCCGCTGCCGGACTGGTGGACCGACCTGGACGCCGACGCCGTCACCGCGAACTGCCTGTCGCACGCCCTGGGCGGGGTCCGCGACCGCGGCTGGACCCACCACATCCCGCGCCTGATGATCCTCGGCAACCACGCCATGCAGCGTGGATACCGGCCGGCGGAGCTCAACGACTGGTTCGCGACGGCGTTCGTCGACGGGTTCGCCTGGGTGATGCCCGCCAACGTGATCGGGATGAGCCAGCACGCCGACGGCGGCCGGATGGCCACCAAGCCCTACGCCTCCGGCGGCGCCTACATCGACCGGATGACCGACCTGTGCTCGGGCTGCGCGTTCGACCCGAAGGTGCGGGTGGGTGAGAAGGCCTGCCCCTTCACTGCGGGCTACTGGCAGTTCGTGCACCGCCACGAGGAGATGATGGCGGGCAACAACCGCACCGCCCGCGCCGTCGCCACGATGAAGCGGCTGACCGATCTCGACGCGCTGCTGGAGCAGGAGTCCGCCCGCGAGGAGTTCTGAACCGGCGGGCTCGCTAGGCTCCCCGGTCGTGACCGCAGTCCGCCCGCTCGACGTGCTGGGCACCGTGCTGCGGCTGGGGCTGGCCGTGGTCTGGCTGGTGTCGGGGGCGGTGAAGCTGTCCGAGCCGTTCACCACGGCCGTCGCCGTCGCCGCCTACCGGGTGCTGCCGGACGCGCTCGTCGTGCCGGTCGCGACCCTGCTGCCGCCGCTGGAGATCGCACTCGGCCTGCTGCTGCTCGCGGGCCTCGCCACCCGGCTCGCCGCGGTGGTGGGCACCGTGCTGCTGCTCGCGTTCGTCGCCGGTCTGGTGCAGGCGTGGGCGCGCGGGCTGGCGATCGACTGCGGCTGCTTCGGCGGTGGCGGGCCGGTCGACCCCGACGACACCGGCTACGGCCCGGCCCTGCTGCGCGACCTCGCCTTCGTCGCGGCCGCGGTGTACCTGACGGTGCGCCCGCGGACGCTGTTCTCCCTCGACGGGCGCGGGGACCGGGCCGCGGCACACGACCACGACCGGCGGGCGCCGGCGGACGCGACGGAGGAGCACTGATGGGACAGAGCGAGCGCGAGCGCCGGCAGGCCGCGCAGGCCCGGCTGCAGGCGGCGGGGATCAGCACCGCACGCACCTCGAGCGGGCTCGGTCGCAACCTCGGGATCGGCGCGCTCGTGCTGGTCATCGCCCTGGCCACGGGCGTCTACGTGCTGTACCAGAACTACCAGAAGGCGACCGTCGCGACCTACCCGGTGACCCGCGACGGCGTCGTCGTGAAGGCCGGGAACCAGGCGGCCCCGGTGACCGTCGACCTCTACGAGGACTACCTCTGCCCCGCCTGCAGACAGCTGGAGAGCAGCGTCGGGAACCAGCTCACCACCGCGGTGAACGAGGGCAAGGCGAAGATCAACTACCACCACATCGTGATCCTCGACGAGCGCTCGACCCCGCCCGGTTACTCGACCCGCGCCGGCAACGCCGCGCTGTGCGCCGCCGACGCCGGGATCTTCCCCGCCTACCACTCCCGCCTGTACGCCGACCAGCCCGCCGAGGGCAGTGCCGGCAAGACGGTGCAGGAGCTGACCGCGCTCGGCACCGAGCTGGGGGCCACGGGGGACTTCGCGGGCTGCGTCACCCGCCAGGCGAACACCCAGGCGATCGCCGACGCGACCGAGGCGGCCGTCGCCGACCCGGCGGTGGCGCCCGGCGGCCGCTTCGGGACCCCGACGGTGATGGTGAACGGGGTCAAGATGGATCTGAGCAACGGGGACTGGCTGTCGAGGGTGACGGGCTGACCGCACCCACGGTGAAGCGCGGCAGGAACCACTGCACCAGCGGCCCGACGGCGAGTGCGTAGACCACCGTCACCGGGCCGAAGACACCGCCGAGCGCCCACCCGACGAGCACGACCGTCACCTCGATCGCGGTCCGCACCAGCCGCACCGACAGGCCGGTGCGGGCCGCGAGCCCGGTCATCAGCCCGTCCCGCGGGCCCGGCCCCAGCCCGACCCCGATGTAGGCCGCCGTCGCCGCCGCGTTCAGCACGATCCCGGCGACGGCGTACGCCATCCGCAGCCACAGCGCCTCCGGGGCGGGCAGCACCGCGAGCGCGGTGTCCACCGTGGCCCCGATGACGACGACGTTCGCCACCGTCCCCAGCCCCGGTCGTTCCCGCAGCGGGATCCACAGCAGGAGCACCCCGACCGCGACGACCACGGTCACCGCGCCCACCGACAGGGCCGTACGGCCGGCGACGCCCTGGTGGAACACGTCCCACGGCATCGAGCCGAGGGCCGCGCGCATCATCAGCGCCATCGAGACCGCGTAGGCGACCAGGCCGGCCACGAGCTGGGTGAGCCGCCGGGTGCGCCGCGGCATCCGCAGCGACCAGCGGGAGCTGTCGATCGTCACGAGATGGCATGCTGCCCCTCTCGGTGGCCTGTCGTCACCGTGCCACTCGAGCGGAAGTGGATCGGGAATGACACAGGGGATCGGGGCGGAGCGCCTCGCCGCGCTGTGCGGTGACGTCCACGGCGGGCGCGGCCCGGCGTACCGGGTGCTGGCCGACGCCGTGCGGGTGCTGACCGGTGACGGCAGGCTGCCGTCGGGTACCCGGCTGCCGGCCGAGCGGGCGCTGGCCGAGGCGCTGGGCGTCAGCCGGGTCACCGTCGCCCGCGCCTACCGCGACCTGCGCGACGACGGCTGGGCCGACGCCCGGCACGGGGCGGGCACCTGGGTGCGGCTCCCGGACCGCACCGGGGGCGTCGACGGGGTCTGGGCGCCCGGGCCGGTGGACCGCGGCACGATCGACCTCGCCCACGCCGCGCCCGCCGCGCCCGCGGTGCTGCCCGACCTGGTCGCCCGCGCCGTCGAACGGGGTGCCGCGGACCTGGCCGGACACGGCTACGGCCCGGACGGCCTGCCCGCGCTGCGGGCCGCGATCGCCGACCGGTTCACCGCCCGGGGGCTCCCGACCGGGCCGGAGCAGGTCGTCGTGACCGGCGGGGCGCTGCAGGCGATCGGGATCGTCGTCGCCGAGCTGGCCGGGCCCGGCGACCGGGTGCTCGTCGAGCACCCCACCTACCCGTCGGCGCTCGACGTCGTCGCCGACGCGGGGGCGGTCGCCGTCCCGGTGGCGGCGGACGGCGCCGACGCGACCCCGCAGACCGTGCTGCCGCGGGCCGCCCGGCAGACCGCGGCGCGGGTCGCGTACCTGATGGCGGACTTCCAGAACCCCACCGGCCGCCTCCTCGACGACGACGCCCGCGCCCGGCTCGTGCAGCGCCTCGCCCGCCAGGGCACGGTCGCCCTGGTCGACGAGACCTTCGCCGAGCTGGACCTGCGCGAGGGCGCCACGGGGCCGCTGCCCTGCGCCGCGCACGCCGCCGGTCCCGACGACGTCGTCACCGTCGGCGGGCTGAGCAAGATCGCCTGGGGCGGGCTGCGGATCGGCTGGATCCGGGCCGGCCGCGAGCGCGCCGCCCGGATGCGACGACGGCTGGCCCGCGCCCAGCTGGCGCTGCCGGTGCTGGAGCAGCTCGTCGCCGTCGAGGTGCTGGAGCGGCTCGACGTGCTGCGGGCCGAACGGGTCGGGGTGCTGCGCACCCGGCGCGACCTGCTGGTCGCCGAGCTCGCCGCGGCCCTGCAGGACTGGCGCTTCACCGTCCCCGACGGCGGGCTGGCGCTGTGGTGCGACCTCGGTGCGCACGTCTCGACGGCGCTGACCGCGGCCGCCCCGCGGCACGGCCTGGTGCTGGCGCCCGGCCCGCGGTTCGGGGCCGGGCACGCGTTCACCGACCGCTTGCGGGTGCCCTTCACCCACCCCGGGCCGGTGGCGGCCGAGGCGGTACGGCGCCTGGCCCGCACCGCCCGCGACGTCGACGGGCCGGGCCGGACGGCCGGCGCCGACCCGGCGACCCGGGCCGGCGTCGTCGTCTGAGCGGGGTCAGATCACCAGGTCGATCACCAGTACCAGGACCAGGCCGGAGACCGAGATGACGGTCTCCATGATCGACCAGGTCTTGATGTTCTGGCCGACGGTGAGCCCGAAGTACTCCTTGACCAGCCAGAACCCGGCGTCGTTGACGTGGGAGAAGAACAGCGAGCCCGCGCCGATCGCCAGTACCAGCAGCGAGGTCTGGGTCGGGTCGAGCGTCGGCAGCAGCGGGACGAGGATGCCCGCGGCCGTCACCGTCGCGACGGTCGCCGACCCGGTCGCGAGCCGGATCGCCACCGCGACCAGCCAGCCCAGGAGCAGCGCGGAGATGCCGGCGCCGGTGGCCCAGCCGGCGATCATCGCACCGATCCCGGTGTCGACCAGGGTCTGCTTGAACCCGCCGCCCGCGGCGACGATCAGCACGATCCCGGCGATGGCGGGCAGCGACCTCTCCAGCGAGCCCATGATCCCGGCGCGGTTCATGCCGGATCCGGTGCCGAGGGTGACCATCGCGACCAGCACCGAGAGCAGCAGCGCGACCAGCGGGGTGCCGACGAAGTCCAGCGCGGCGCGCACCGGGTTGCCCTCGGGTGCGGCGATGTCGCCGACGGCCTTGCCCATCATCAGCACGACCGGCAGCAGCACGGTGAGCAGGGTGGCGGCGAACCCGGGGCGCCGGGTGGGCCCGCCGTCCGGGGCGTCGCGATCGACGGCGGCGTCGCTGCCGGACCCGCTGTCCGGGTCGGTGCCGGTGGTGGCGGCGGCCGATCCGCCGGACGCGGTGCTGCTCCCGGCCGCGACCCGGGACTCGAAGAGCGCCGGCGGGGACACGTCGACCCAGCGGGCCGCGACCTTGGCGAACAGCGGCCCGGCCAGGACGACGACCGGGATCGACACGAGCACGCCGAGGACCAGGGTGATGCCCAGGTCGGCGTCGAGGATGCCGATCGCGGCGAGCGGGCCGGGGTGCGGCGGGACCAGGCCGTGCATGGCGGAGAGCCCGGCCAGCGCCGGGATGCCGACGGCGATCAGCGAGACCTGGGCGCGGCGCGCGACCAGGAAGATGACCGGCATCAGGATGACCAGGCCGATCTCGAAGAACATCGGCAGGCCGATCAGTGCGCCGACGGCGGCCATCGACCACGGCAGCGTCCGCGGGCCGGAGCGGGAGACGATCGTGTCGACCAGCCGGTCGGCACCGCCGGAGTCGGCGAGCAGCTTGCCGAACATCGCGCCCAGCGCGATCAGCGTGCCGACGCTCGCGGCGGTGGAGCCGAAGCCGTCGGAGAAGGCCTCCACGGCGTCGCCCATCGACATACCCGCCACGCCCGCGACGAGCAGCGAGCCGATGGTCAGCGCGAGGAACGGGTGCAGCGAGAACTGCGTGATCAGCAGGACCAGCGCGACGATGCCCACCAGCGCGGCGGTCACCAGGCGACCGGCGGAGGCGACCGGCTGGGCCTGCTCCGCGGCCAGGACGAGTGCGGGGTGCAGCGTCATCGCGGGGCCACCTCCGGCCCGGTGACGGCGACGGCGCCCGCGACGATCTCGTCGACCGGCCGGCGGATGTCCAGCGTCGTCCCGGCCTCGTCGGCGGCCAGCGGCTCCAGGGTGGCCAGCTGGGAGTCGAGCAGCGCGGTCGGCATGAAGTGCCCGGAGCGCCCGCCCATGCGCTCGGCGAGCACGGCGGCGTCGCCGGACAGGTGCACGAACACCGTCGACGGCGCGTGCGAGCGCAGCCGGTCGCGGTAGGCGCGGCGCAGCGCCGAGCAGGCGACGACGAGCCCGGTGCCGGTGTGCTCGGCCAGCCGGGCGCCGACGGCGTCGAGCCAGGGCTCGCGGTCGGCGTCGGTGAGCGGGATCCCCTGGGTCATCTTCGCGACGTTCGCGGCCGGGTGCAGGCCGTCGGAGTCGGTGAAGGGGACACCGAGGGCGTCGGCGAGGGCGGCGCCGACGGTGGACTTCCCGGAGCCGGACACCCCCATCACGACGACGAGCGGGTGGGGTGGTGGCTGCTGTGTCGCCGGCTGTTGCGTCACTGCATCGGCTCCTCACGGGTGTGGCGGCATCGGCACGCGGACCGGAAGTACCCGGACCGTTGTGGGGACCAGAGTGAGTTATTAGTAGTACTTTTTCAATACCGAATCGGTTCGGGTATGCCGTATCGCGTCGTCGAGCCTGTGGAGTGGCACGATTCGGGTCGTGGGTGGCGCAACGGAGGGTCTGCACGGGGACGTCCTGGACCGGCTCGGTACCGCGATCGCCGCGGGGACCATCGGGGCGGGTGAGGTCCTGCGGGCCGAGGAGCTGGTCGCGCGCTACGGCGTGTCGCGCACCGTCGTCCGGGAGGCCGTGCGCGTGCTGGAGTCGATGGGCCTGGTGCGCAGCAGGCGCCGGGTCGGCACGACGGTCGCCCCGCGGGAGCAGTGGAACGTGCACGACCCGCGGGTGATCCGCTGGCGGCTGGACGGTCCCGGCCGCGACGAGCAGCTGCGGTCGCTGTCCGAGCTGCGCTGCGGGGTGGAGCCGCTGGCCGCGGAGCTGGCCGCCGACCGGGCCACTCCCGAGCAGTGCGGTGCGCTCGTCGGCGCGGTGATGGACATGACCGTGCACGGTCGGTCCGGGGATCTGCTGGCCTACCTGGAGGCCGACGTCGTGTTCCACCGCACGCTGCTCGCGGCCTCGGGCAACGAGATGGTGGCCGCGCTGGGCGACGTCGTCGCCGAGGTGCTGGCCGGGCGCACCCGGCACCACCTGATGCCCAGCCGTCCGGAGCCCGACGCGATCCGGCTGCACCGCGACGTCGCCGACGCCGTCCGGTCCGGTGACCCGGCGGGTGCCGGAGCGGCGATGCGCGAGATCCTGCGCGAGGCGGACGCGGCGATGCGGGCCGGTGTGGCGCGCGCTCCGGGTCCTCGATTGTGATGATGGTGCGGATCCGGACGTATCAATCCGTCGTCCGCAACCGATCATAGGGAGACCGTCGTGCGCGACGGGGCCGCGGCACCACGTCGCGGGACGGTGCCGAAATGAGTGAGATGATCTCGCAATGGCCGTACGGCGGGTGACGGAAGAGCTGCAGCGACTGGGCTTGTCGGGCTACGAGGCCAAGGCCTACGTGGCGCTGGTCAGCGCGGGCGAGGCGGTCAACGGCTACGAGGTGGCGAAGCGGTCGGGGGTGCCGCGCAGCACCGTCTACGAGACGCTGGGCAAGCTCGTCGGCCGCGGCGCGGCGTTCGAGGTGCGGGCCGCCGACGGCACCGGCTACGTCCCGCTGCCGCCCGCGACGCTGCTGGAGCGGATGCGCCGCGACTTCGACCGCACGCTGGGCATCCTGCAGAACGAGATCCCGCGGCTGACCGCGCCACCGCAGGTGCGGCTGGTGCACTCGCTGACCGAGCGCCGGATGCTGCTCGAACGGGCCGAGGACGTCGCCGCCGCGGCCCGCTCGGAGCTGTACGTGCTCGGCTGGCCGGAGGACGTCGAGGCGCTCAAGCCCACGATCCGCCGGGCCGAGGAGCACGGCGTCGACGTGGCCACGGTCGTCTTCGGCGCCGACGACGACCCGGTCGGCTGGCACACCGAGCACCGCTACTCGGCCCCGTCGGCGGTCGAGGACAACCTCGGCCGGCGGATGCTCATCGTCGTCGCGGACCGCGACCAGGCCGTGATCGGGGGGCTCACCGCCGACCGCACCTGGGGCCTCTACACCGACGACCCGGCCGCGGTGCTGCTCGCGCACCTCTACGTGCGCCACGACATCGCGATCCACCGCGTCGCCGACCGGTTCGCCGAGCACGGGTTCGACGAGTTCTGGGTCGACGACCCCGCCCTGCGACGGCTGCGCGAGCCCGTCGGCGAGCCGGTCCGGGCCGTCGACGGCGCGCCGCGGTCCGTCGGCCCGGAGACCGACGACCAGGGTGTCGACATCGAGGACCTGGGCGACGACGAGGACGGGCGCAGCCGGGCCGGCTGAGCGTCGCAGCTCAGCCGGCGGGGACCTCCTCCGGCCTGCGCCCGCCCAGGTGCCGGCCGACGAAGTCGAGGATGATCTGCGCCCGCTGGACGCGGTGGCGCGGCGACCCGTCGCGCGACATCCCGTGGCTCTCCTCCGGGAACCGCCAGTGCTCCACCGGCCGCCCGAGCAACCGCACCGCGGCGAACAGCGCGTCGGCCTGCTCGACCGGGCACCGCAGATCGTCCTCGGAGTGCAGGATCGGCATCGGCACGTCGATGCCGCGGACGTGGTGCAGCGGGGACATCCGCCGGTACCCCTCCGGCGCGTCCAGCAGCGAGCGGCCCAGCTCGTGGCCGAACCACCCGGCGGCGTCGGAGCTCCAGTCCAGCGACTCCAGGTTGCCCACCGCCCGCTCGCTGCACGCGGCGGCGAACCGGGCGGAGTGGTGGCGGCCGGCCACGAGGTGAGGTGGCCGCCGCAGGACCCGCCGAGGACGCCCACCCGGTCCCGGTCGAGCCGGTCGACGGCCGCAAGGGCGCCGCCGAGCGCGGCGAGCACGTCGTCGCCGTCGTCCGACGTCAGGGGGCTGCACGGGGCCGACGGCAGGTATCGGCTCCGGAAGGGGCACCCCCCTTTCCGGGCCGGAAACCGGCCCGTGTAGTGTTCTTCATGTCGCAAGGGGCTGTGGCGCAGCTGGTAGCGCACTTGACTGGCAGTCAAGGGGTCAGGGGTTCGAATCCCCTCAGCTCCACCCGATACGAAAAGCCAGGACTCCGGTCCTGGCTTTTTTGTCGGTCCGAAGGGCCGTACTGCCTCGAGGGGCTTCGGCGCCCTCGCATGCCGCTCTGCCGTGCCCGGTGGTCCCGGACGGTGGGCACGACCGCGGCCTGCACCACGACGTGGCTCAGGACGAACGGCAGCATCCGACGTCGCGTCGCGCGGGCGAGCCCCACCCGGCGGACCCGAGCACGAGCAGCAGCACCCCGAGGGCGAACGGCCCGTCACCGGCCGCGACCCCGGCCGCCCGCGTGACGACGAGCCCGAGGACCAGCCCGGCCAGCCGACAGCGGCCTGATCAGCAGAAGGCCGCCGACACCAGGCGGACCGACTTCCGGCCTGCTCCCGGTGGCCGGCGCACGATGCCGACGCCGAGGTCGAGCGGTGCGGCTCCGCCGATCAGCTGCATCGCGGAGACGAACTCGGTGGCCCGGCCGACCTTCTCCTGCGGCATCGCCCGGGCGGCGACGAGAGAGCCGAGAAGCCCCGCGGCGGAGTCGAAGACCGATGTCGGCGTCAGAGCCGGCGGGTCACCGGGCCCACCACCCCTCCCGACGACGGGTCCGCACACCCGATCGTCGCGCTACGCTCCCGCCGGCACTGCCTGCCCGGTCGAAGGGGTGGAATCCCGGCCTGTGACGCAGTCGTGACTGCGCACGCCCGGTTCCGGCATTACCTTCCGAAAGGCCCGCGACCAGCGTGAGCGACGGAGCGCGCGCGAGATCGAGGAGAGTGCATGAGCGACAGCCCTGACCCGTCGGGACCGGCGATGCGGATCGGTGTGGCCGCGGAGGCGGAGCCCGAGACCCGCGTGGCGATGAGCCCCGAGACGATCGCGAAGGTCGTCGGCCTCGGTTACGCCGTCACGGTCGAGTCCGGGGCGGGTGCCCGTGCCGGGTTCACCGACGAGGCGTACGCCGAGGCCGGTGCCGATGTCGTCGACGGTCCCGTCTGGGACACCGACATCGTGGTGCGGATCAACGCCCCGCAGCCCGACGAGATCGGCAAGCTGCGCGAGGGGGCCGTGCTGATCGCCATGCTCGCGCCGCGCTTCGAGGCCGAGCGGACCGAGGCGCTCACCGCCCAGGGCGTCACCGCACTGTCGATGGACGCGGTGCCGCGGATCTCGCGGGCCCAGTCGATGGACGTGCTGTCGTCGATGGCCAACATCGCGGGCTACCGGGCGGTGATCGAGGCGGCCCACGTGTTCGGCCGGTTCTTCACCGGTCAGGTCACCGCGGCGGGCAAGGTCCCGCCGGCGAAGGTGCTCGTGGCCGGGGCGGGCGTCGCCGGGCTCGCCGCCATCGCCGCGGCCAACAGCCTCGGCGCGGTCGTGCGGGCCACCGACCCGCGCTCCGAGGTCGCCGACCAGGTGCGGTCGCTCGGCGGCGAGTACCTGGCGGTCGAGGTGGAGCAGGAGGCCTCCACCGACGGCTACGCCAAGGCCACCTCGGCGGACTACGACAAGCGCGCGGCCGAGATCTACTCCGAGCAGGCCGCGGACTGCGACATCATCATCACCACCGCGCTGATCCCGGGGCGCCCCGCGCCCAAGCTGATCACCGCCGCGGACGTGGCGTCCATGCGCCCGGGCAGCGTGGTCGTCGACATGGCGGCCTCGCAGGGCGGCAACGTCGAGGGCTCGGTGGCGGGGGAGTCGGTCGTCACCGACCACGGTGTCACGATCGTCGGCTACACCGACCTGGCCGCCCGGCTGCCCGCGCAGGCGTCGCAGCTCTACGGCACGAACGTGCTCAACCTGCTCAAGCTCATGACCCCGGAGAAGGACGGGCGGCTCGCGCTCGACCTCGACGACACCGTGGTCCGCGGCATCACCACCGCGCACGCGGGGGAGACGCTCTGGCCGCCGCCCGAGGTCACGGTGAGCGCGGCGCCCGCGGCCCAGCCGGCCGAGGAGCCGAAGGAGAAGGAGCCGGAGAAGCCGCGTTCCCCGTACGCGGGTCTCGCCGCCGGGATCGTCGGCGCGCTGGCGCTGTTCGCGGTCACGGCTCTGGCCCCGGCCGAGCTCGCCGGACACCTCACGGTGTTCGTGCTGGCGATCGTCATCGGCTTCTACGTCATCGGCAACGTGCACCACGCGCTGCACACGCCGCTGATGTCGGTCACGAACGCGATCTCCGGGATCATCGTCGTCGGCGCGATCCTGCAGATCGGCACGGGCGGCGACGCCCTGGTCATCGGGCTCGCCGCGGTCGCGGTGCTGCTCGCCGCCATCAACATCGTCGGTGGCTTCGCGGTGACCCGCCGCATGCTGCAGATGTTCACGAGGAGCTGAGCCGTGCAGACGTGGACCACTGCGGCGTACCTGATCGCCGCGATCCTGTTCGTGATCAGCCTCGCGGGGCTGTCGAGGCACGAGACATCGCGCTCCGGTGTGCTGTTCGGCATCGCCGGCATGACGATCGCGCTGGTCGCCACGGCCGTCGTCGCGCTCGGCCAGGCGTCCGGGCTGGGCGTCGCCCTGCTGCTGGTCGCCGTCGTCGTCGGCGGGGCGATCGGGCTCTGGCGGGCCCGCGTCGTCGAGATGACGGGGATGCCCGAGCTCATCGCGCTCATGCACAGCTTCGTCGGCCTCGCCGCGGTGCTGGTCGGCTGGAACGGCTTCCTGGAGGTCGAGTCCGGTCACCTGCAGCTCGAGGGCTCGCTGCTGGGCATCCACCACGCCGAGGTCGCCGTCGGCGTCTTCATCGGCGCGGTGACCTTCACCGGCTCGGTGGTCGCCTACCTGAAGCTGTCGGCGAAGATCAAGTCGGCGCCGCTGATGCTGCCCGGCAAGAACGTCCTCAACCTCGGCGCGCTCGTGGCGTTCGCGGTGCTGACGGTCGTCTTCGTCCTCTCGCCGCAGATGTGGATCCTGGCCGTGCTCACGGTGCTGGCGCTGCTGCTCGGCCTGCACCTGGTCGCCTCGATCGGCGGCGGTGACATGCCGGTCGTGGTGTCGATGCTGAACTCGTACTCCGGCTGGGCCGCCGCGGCGGCGGGCTTCCTCCTCGGCAACGACCTGCTGATCATCACCGGCGCGCTCGTCGGGTCCTCCGGTGCCTACCTGTCCTACATCATGTGCAAGGCGATGAACCGGTCGTTCGTCTCGGTCATCGCCGGTGGCTTCGGCGCCACCTCCTCGGCGGCCGCCGCGGTGGAGGGTGAGCACCGCGAGGTCGACGCCGACGGCGTCGCCGAGCTGCTCGCGAACGCCGAGAGCGTCGTGATCACCCCCGGCTACGGGATGGCGGTCGCCCAGGCCCAGTACCCGGTGGCGGAGCTGACCCGCTCACTGCGCGACGCCGGCGTGAACGTGCGCTTCGGCGTCCACCCGGTCGCGGGGCGGCTCCCCGGGCACATGAACGTGCTCCTCGCCGAGGCCCAGGTGCCCTACGACATCGTCCTGGAGATGGACGAGATCAACGACGACCTCGCCGAGACCGACGTCGTGCTCGTGATCGGCGCCAACGACACGGTCAACCCGGCCGCGTCGGAGGACCCGGGCTCACCGATCGCCGGGATGCCGGTGCTGCGGGTGTGGGACGCCAAGGACGTGATCGTGTTCAAGCGGTCGATGGCCACCGGCTACGCGGGAGTGCAGAACCCGCTGTTCTTCCGCGACAACACCCAGATGCTGTTCGGCGACGCCAAGGAGCGCGTGCAGGACATCCTGTCCTCGATCAAGAGCCTCACGAAGACGGGCTGACCGGCGGGCGACTTCACCCGGGCGGGGCGCAGGTGTTACCGAGCCGACTCCTGCGCTCCGCTTGCCCGGAACGTCCGGTGGGCACTCTGTGTCCATGAGTGAGAGCAGCACGCAGCACGCGAACACGACCTGGCCCCACCCCGAGAGCGAGCAGGCCCGCCACGACGGGCGCTACACCCCGGTCGCCCGCGCGGGACACCGCGGACACCGGTCCGACGACCCGTCCGCCTCCATGCGGGACTGACCACCGCACCACCACGCCCGGTCCGCAGCCGGATCGGGCCCGATGAGAACCGGTCGCCGTCACCCGCCCTCGAGCGTGGGGTGCGGCGACCCTGTCGTTGCAGGGGTCCCCGGGCGCGGGGACGGGTCAGGACGCCGGGACGCAGAGCCCCGGACAGCGGCCGATCCGCCCCTGGAACGAGACGGTCGTCCCGTCGGGACCCGGCACCACCCGGACGTCCTCCGCGACCGCCTCGATCATCCCGATGCCCCGTCCGCGGTGGCCGGGGTCGGTGGGCGGGTCGCGCCAGCGCCCGCGGTCGCTGACCTCCATCCGCACCCGGTACCCCTCGGCGTCACCGCGCAGCAGGACCGTCGCGTCCCCGCCCGGGCCGGTGGCCCCGTAGGCGTGCTCGATGCAGTTGGAGACGGCCTCGTTGACCGCGAGGACGAGATCCTGCACTGTCGGGCACTGTTCGTCGGTCCCGCACAGCGACGCGAGCCACCTCCGGGTCTCCCGGCGGGAGCGACCTGCCGACCCGGGTTCGACGGGCAGCTCGACACGCAGAGTCGGGGACATGGGAGAGCAGTACCCACCAGGTCGCCGTGCAACTCATCGGAGTGACCGTCGATCGACAGTCGACCAGGTCAGGCGACGTTCGACATGCGGGCCCGCGCCACCGGGCCTACCGTCGGTCGGTGATGACAGTCGATCATCGCCGGCCGCGGAGACGGCATGGCTGAGCCGAGCACGGACGCCGAGGGAGCCGAGGCGTCGCGGGCCGACGACACGGTGGGGGACCCGGTGGACGGCACGAGCGGGCACGTCGGGACCGTGCACACCGGTCCCGGGCACCCCGTGGACGAGGCCGCCGGGAACGCCCACGAGACCGCGGACGCCCGTCCCGACGAGTACGCCCACCTCGTAGCGCCCCTGCACGCCTTCGCCGCCGCCGGACCCGACGACCCGGAGCGGGAGCGGCTGCGCTCGGAGCTGGCGAGGGGCTTCCACCCGGTGGTCCGGCACATCGCCGGGCGCTACCGGCACCGCGGCGAGCCCGTCGAGGACCTGGAGCAGGTCGGCACGATCGGGCTGATCAACGCGCTGGACCGGTTCGACCCGGGCCAGGGGACCCCGTTCCTGGCCTACGCCGTCCCCACGATCACCGGGGAGATCCGCCGGTACTTCCGCGACCGCACCTGGTCGATGCGCGTGCCGCGGCGGCTCAAGGACATCCAGAGCCGCATGACCCGCGCCCAGGAGGAGCTGGCCTCGCGACACGGCCGCGCGCCCCGGGTCTCCGAGCTCGCCGAGCACCTCGGCATCAGCCGCGAGGAGGTCATCGAGGGGCTGCAGGCCCAGGACTCCTACCGGTCGGACTCGCTCGACCAGCTCGTCGGCGACACCGACAACCCGCTCGGCGAGATCGTCGGGGGCATCGACGCCGGGATGGACGCGGTCGAGGCCCGCGAGTCGCTGCGCCCCGCGCTGCGCAAGCTCCCCGAGCGGGAGCGGACCATCCTCATGCTGCGGTTCTTCGGCAACCAGACCCAGACCCAGATCGCCGCCCAGGTCGGGCTCTCGCAGATGCACGTGTCGCGGCTGCTCGCCCGGACCCTGGTGACCCTGCGCGAGCACCTCGCCGACGAGCAGACCCACCACGACGGGGTCCCCGAGGCCGGCTGACGCCCGTCCGCTACGACGACCGGGTGGCCGTGGTGGTCCGACCGGGGCAACCGGACCGGTCCGGATCACCTCGCCGTCACCTGCGCGTTTCCCCACCGGCCTCCCGGGGCACCCTGTCGTGTTCCGCGCACGCCGTCGTCCGTCCACCGGGCCACGGTGTCGCGCATACCGAGACATCAGCGAGACCGTCGTCGACATCAGCGAGACCGTCGTCCCGCGACCCGTCACCCGCGCCTCCACGGCCGGTCGGTGCTCCCACCGACCGGTCCCGCGCCGTGCCGCCGGTCGCGACGACAGGAGAGGAACCGGGCATGGCCGTGCAGGAGAAGACGTTCGCCACCGAGCGTGACGGCAAGCAGGCGGAGCGCTCGGCGGCCGCGGCCGCCGAGCGCGCCGAGGTGGCGGCCGCCAGGGCGGAGCGGGCCGCCGCGACAGCGCAGCAGGCCGCGCTGACCGCGGCCGGTGCCGCCGGCTCGGCCCGGGAGGCCGGGACGTCGGGCCCGTCGGCGAAGGCCGCGAAGGCAGGGAAGAAGGCCGACGCGAAGAAGGGCAAGAAGGACAGGAAGAGCGGCCGGAAGGCCGTCGAGGCCGCGAAGGCCGACACGAAGAAGGCCCGCCGCAAGGAGGAGAAGGACGCCGAGAAGGCCGTCCGCGCCGCCGAGAAGGCCGAGAAGAAGGCCCGCAAGCAGGCGAAGGCCGAGCGGGCCGAGCAGGAGAAGGCCGCGGCCGCGGAGAAGAAGGCCGCCCGGAAGGCCAAGGCCGCGCGGCTGGAGAAGGTCGCCAAGCGCGACGCCGCCGCGAAGGCGGAGAAGAAGGCCCGCAGGCTGGCGAAGGAGCAGGTCGTCGCCGGCCGGCCGGGCAGCGGGGTCGGTACGCCCGAGACCACGCCCGCCGAGCGGGAGAACCGACGTCGCGAGGCCGAGCAGGAGGCGGCCCGGCTGGCCGCCGCGGCCGAGCACAAGGCCACCGCCGAGCGCCCCGCCGAGGTGCACCACACCAACGGCCTGCGCCTCTGACGGCACACCGCAGCCACCGGCGACGCCCGGACCCGGCCGGGTCCGGGCGTCGCCGTGTGTCAGAGCCTGCACACCTGACCGGATGTTCAGGCTTGCACGATCGAACGACGTGGCCGTAGCGTTCGCCCGTGCACATCGCCGAGGGGTATCTGCCGCCGCTGCACGCGGCGGCCTGGACCGTCGTCGCCGCGCCGTTCGTCGTGCACGGCGCCCGCGCCGTGGTGCGCCGCGTGCGGGAGGACCCGGACACCAAGCTGCTGCTCGCCGCGGCGGGCGCGTTCACCTTCGTCCTCTCGGCGCTCAAGATCCCGTCGGTGACCGGGTCGTCGTCGCACCCGACCGGAACCGGGCTGGGCGCGGTGCTGTTCCGACCACCGGTGATGGCCCTGCTCGGGACGGTGGTGCTGTTCTTCCAGGCCGTCCTGCTCGCCCACGGCGGGCTCACCACGCTCGGCGCCAACGCCTTCTCGATGGCGATCGCCGGGCCGTGGATCGCCTACGGCGCCTACGTCGTGGTCCGCAGGATCGGGGGCTCGCTGGGGCCCGCGGTGTTCGCCGCGGCCTTCCTCGGTGACCTCGGTACCTACACGATCACCAGCGCGCAGCTCGCGCTCGCGTTCCCCGACCCCACCTCCGGGTTCGGCGGAGCGTTCGTCACCTTCGCCTCGATCTTCTCGATCACGCAGATCCCGCTGGCCGTGGCCGAGGGGCTGCTGACCGTGCTCGTCGTGCGGCTGCTCGTGCGCATCACCCCGGACGAGCTGCGCCGCCTCGGCGTGCTGCGCCCGGCCGCGGGCACCGACACCGGCGGCCCCGCCCCGGCCGCGACCGCGCAGGGCCCGGAGAAGGAGGCGTCGGCGTGAGCCGCTCGACCGTCGTGAACATCCTGCTGGTCGTCGCCGTCGTCGCGTTGTTCGCGGTGCCGGTGCTGTTCGTGCCCGGCGAGTACGCCGGGTCCGACGGCCAGGCGGGCGAGGCCATCGAGGCCACCGGCTACCAGCCGTGGTTCAGCCCGGTGTGGGAGCCGCCGTCGGGCGAGATCGAGTCCGGCATCTTCGCGATGCAGGCCGCGGCCGGCGCGGGCGTGCTCGGCTACTGCATCGGCGTCGCCCGCACCCGCAGCCGGGAGAAGGCCGCCCGGCAGAGCTGATGCTGCTGATCGACGAGACCGCCCACGCCAACCGCTGGCGATCCCGGCACCCCGGGGAGAAGGCGTTCCTCGCCCTGGGGCTGCTGCTGCTCGCCGTCGCGCTCCCACCGTGGCCGGGGGCCGTGCTGACCGGTACCGCGGCGCTGGCGCTGCTGCTGGGCGGGGCCCGGGTGCCGTGGCGGACCGCGTTGCGGCTGCTCGCGCTGCCCCTCGGGTTCGTGATCGTGGGGGCGCTGCCCCTGCTGGTGACCGTGGGCGGGGACCCGTGGCTCGCGCTCGCGCCGGGCGGACCGGCCCGGGCGGCCGCGCTCGTCGGACGCTCGCTGGCGGCGGTGTCCTGCCTGATCCTCTTCGCCGCGACGACGCCGCTCGCCGACACCCTGCCCCGGCTGCGGTGGGTGCCGCCGGCCGTCCTGGAGATCACCCTGCTCGTCTACCGGATGCTGTTCCTGTTGCTGGACTCGCTGACCGCGGTCCGGGAGGCCCAGTCCCTCCGGATGGGATTCCGGACGCGGCGGACCACCTTCCGGTCGCTGGCCGGGCAGGGCGGGGCCGTGTTCGTCCGCGCCTTCGACCGTGCCCGCCGCCTCGAGGCCGGCCTCGCCTCCCGCGGCTACGACGGCTCGCTGCGCGTCCGGGTACCCGCCCGCACCGTCTCGCCCGCCTTCGTCGCGGCGAGCACGGTGCTGCTCGTCGCCGTGCCCGTACTGGCCCTGGCGGTCGTCCCGTGACCGCGGTCCTGGAGGCCCGCGGGCTGGTCTTCGCCTACCCGGACGGGCCGGTCGTGCTCGACGGGGCGGACCTCGTCGTCGACCCGGGGCGCAGGCTCGCGGTGCTCGGCCCCAACGGCGGCGGCAAGACCACCCTGTTCCGGCTGCTGCTCGGGCTGCTCGCCCCGTCGGCCGGGCAGGTCCTGCTCGACGGCGAGCCGGTCCGCCGCACCCGCCGCGGGCTGGTGCGGCTGCGCGAGTCCGCCCAGCTCGTCCTGCAGGACCCCGACGACCAGCTGTTCTCCGCCGACGTCGCGCAGGACGTGTCGTTCGGCCCGCTCAACCTCGGTCTCGACGAGACCGAGGTCGACGCCCGGGTGCACGACGCGCTGTCCGCCGTCGGCATCGCCGACCTCGCCGACCGGCCGACGCACCGGCTGTCGTTCGGGCAGCGCAAGCGGGTCGCGATCGCCGGGGCACTCGCCGTCCGGCCCCGGGTGCTGGTGCTCGACGAGCCGACCGCGGGCCTGGACCCGGCCGGGGTGGAGGAGCTCGTCGTCGTGCTGGCGGACCTGCAGCGCGCCGGGACCGCGGTCGTGCTGTCCACACACGACGTCGACCTCGCCCACCGCTGGGCCGACGACGTCGCCGTCGTCGCGCGCGGGCGCGTCCGGCGCGGCCCGGCCGCGGAGGTCCTCGGCGACGCCGCGCTGCTCTCCGACGCCCGGCTCGGTCCGGCCTGGGCGCCCGCGGTCGCGCGGCTGCTCGCGCTGGCGGGCCACCCCGGCGTCGCCCCCGGCACCGCGGCGGAGCTGCACGATGTCCTGTCGGGACTTGCGACCCGGGAGACACCGGCGAGAGGGTGACGCCCATGACCGCCCCGGAGCCCGTGCCCGACCCGGTGGACGAGATCGACCTGACGCTCCCCAACCCGGCCCGCGTCTACGACTACATGCTCGGCGGCGCCCACAACTTCGCGACCGACCGGGAGTTCGCCGAGCGGGTGCTCGCCGCCCTGCCCGACACCCGGGAGGTCGCGCTCGCCAACCGGGCCTTCCTCGGCCGGGCCGTGCGGGCCTGCCTGGACCGCGGGGTGCGCCAGTTCCTCGACCTCGGGTCCGGCATCCCGACCGCCGAGCCGGTGCACGAGATCGCCCACCGGGCCGACCCCGCGGCGCGCGTGGCCTACGTCGACGTCGAGCCGGTGTCGGTCGCGATGAGCCGCCAGATCCTGACCGGTGTGGACGGTGCCTCGATCACCGCCGCCGACCTCACCGACGCCGGGGCCGTGCTCGCCGCGCCGGGTGTCGCGGGCCTGCTCGACCCGACCGAGCCGGTCGCCGTGCTCGCGGTGTCGGTGCTGCACTTCGTCCGCGACGACGACCTGCTCGGGGCCCTGTTCGACCGCTACGTGACGGCGTTCGGGCCCGGCAGCATGCTCGTCGTGTCGCACGGCAGCACCGACGTCGACGACCCGCACACCGCCGAGCGGATGCGCACCATCGAGCGGTTCACCCGGGACACCGCGCAGCCGGCGCGCTCCCGCGACCGCGCCCTGCTGCGCCGGCTGTTCGTCGACCGGCCCGGGCACCGGCTGGAGCTGCTGGAACCGGGCCTGGTCGACGTCAGCGACTGGCGGGCCGAGGACGGGCAGCCACCCGCAGGGATGTACGCGGTCGTCGGGGAGGTCGTCGGGCGACGGTAGGGCGGTCAGTTCCGGTAGACGCCCTGGCGCTTCTCCATGAACGCGCTGACGGCCTCGGTCAGGTCGGCCGAGACCAGCTGGCCGCCGTTCCAGGTGGCGATCTGGTCGAGCCCGTCGGCGACCGAGTGGTCGCGGGCGTAGGTGATCGCGTGCTTGGTGCCGCGCAGGGCCAGCGGCGACTTCGCGGCCAGCGACGCGGCCAGCTCGGCGACGCCCGCCTCCAGCGCGTCGGCGTCGGCGTACACGCCGTTGACCAGGCGCAGCTCCTTCGCCTCGGTGCCCGACACCGGCCGGCAGGTGTAGGCCATCTCGCGGGCCACACCCTCGCCGACGATCCGCGGCAGCCGCTGCAGCACGCCGACGTCGGCGGCCAGACCCATGTCGACCTCCTTCAGCACGAAGGACGCGTCGGCGGTCGCGTAGCGCAGGTCGCAGGCGACGGCCAGGTCCAGGCCTGCCCCGAGGCAGACGCCCTGGATCGCGGCGACGACCGGCTTCCGGCAGCGCTCGATCGCGGTGAGGCAGTCCTGCAGGTCGAGGATGGTGCGGCGCAGCGCGTCGGCGCCGTGCCCCACCGAGTCGTCCGACGCGGTCTCGCGCAGCCCGCCCAGCATCGACACGTCGATGCCCGAGCAGAAGTGCCGCCCGTTGCCGCTGATCACCACGACCCGCACGGCGGGGTCGGCGTCCAGCTCGCGCACCGCGTCGCGCAGCCCGAACCACATCGGCTCGTGCAGCGCGTTCGCCGCCTCCGGGCGGTCCAGGCGCAGCCGCGCGACCCCGTCCGCCACCTCGAGCGCGATCCCCGTCGGTTCACCCATGTCGTGTCACTCCGTCCTCGTCGCCGGTCCTCGCTGCGGAGGCTACCGGTAGGTAACCCCCGGCTGGCAGGATGCGACGGTGCGGCAGGGAGGCCGGGGGGACCGGACGTGGCTCGCGGCCTGCGGGCTGTTGTTCGCGACGGCCTTCGGCACGAACGTCCCGACCCCGCTGCTGCTGGTCTACCGGGCCGAGCTCGATCTGTCGGCGAGCACGCTCGCCGCGATCTTCGGGGTGTACGCGCTCGGGCTGGCGCCGTCGCTGCTGCTGGGCGGACCGGCGTCGGACCGGTTCGGGCGGGTGCGGGTGCTGCTGCCGGTCGCCGCCGGGGTCGCCGGGGCGTCGCTGCTGTTCCTCGGCGGGGCGTCGGCGCTGTGGCTGCTGTTCGCGGCCCGGTTCCTGCAGGGGCTGGCGTCGGGTGCGGTGTTCTCGGTGGGCAGCGCCTGGCTGCAGGACCTCGCCGGGCCGGACGGCGCGCCGCGGGCCGCGCGGGCGGCGTCGGTCGCCCAGACCGCCGGCTTCTGCCTCGGGCCGCTGACCTCCGGGCTGCTCGCGACCTCCGGGCCGCTGCCGCTCGCCCTGCCCTACCTCGTGCACGTGGCCCTGGTGGTGGTGGCGGTCGCCGCGGTGCTCGCCACCGTCGGGACGGGAACCCGCCCGGCCGGGCCGCCGTCCCGCGGCCTGCTGCCCCGGCCGGGCCTGACCCCGGCCGCGCGGCGGGTGTTCGTGCGGGTGGTCGTGCCGACCGCGGTGTGCGTGTACGCGTTCCCGTCGGTCGCGGTGACCGTGCTGCCGCTGCTGCTGCCCGGGATCTCCGGCGCGGTCGCGTTCACCGGGCTGCTCGCCGCGCTGACCCTGGGCACCGGGACGCTGGTGCAGCCCTTCGCGCACCGCCTCGGCCGCCGCACCGGGCCCGCCGGGGCCGGGCTGGGCGCCCTCGGGGCCGCCGCCGCGACGGTCACCGCGCTGCTCGCGCCGCCCGGGCCGGCCGCGGTCGCGGGTGTCGCGGTGGCCGGGGTGCTGTTCGGTGCGGGCGGCGGGCTCTGCCTCAACGCCGGGCTCACCCGCGTCGGCCGGCTGGCGCCGGCGTCCGGGCGGGGCGCGGTGAACGGGCTGTTCTACACCGCCGCCTACTCCGGGTTCGCCGCGCCGTGGCTGGCCACCGCATTCGTCGCGACGACGGCGCTCGCCGCCCCGCTGGCGGTGCTCGCCGCCGTGGCCGCGGTCACCGCCGGGTGGCTCGCGGTCCGCTCCGGAGACCCGGACGGGGCACCCGGTCCCGGCCGGTCCTCGGACGCCCCGCCGTCCTAGGCTCGTCGGGTGCCCGACCTGACCAGTACCGCCAACCCGCGTGTCAAGAACCTGGTCCGGCTGCGCACCCGCCGCCACCGCGACGCGGCGGCCGTCACCGTGATCGAGGGGCACGACGAGCTGGCGCTCGCGCTCGACGCCGGCGTCGAGCCGACCGAGGTGTACTGGGCGCCGGACCTCGTGCGGTCGGAGGCGCTGCTGGCCCGGATGCCGTCGGCGCGGGTGTTCTCGGTGACCCGCGAGGTGTTCGCCCGGATCGCCTACCGCGAGTCCCCGGACGGCTGGCTCGCCGTGGCCCCGGCCCCCGGCCGCCCGCTCGACGAGCTGGACCTCGGCCCGGACCCGCTCGTGCTCGTCGCCGAGGGTGTCGAGAAGCCCGGCAACGTCGGGGCGATGCTGCGCACCGCCGAGGCGTGCGGGGTGGACGCGGTGGTGATCGCGACCCCGGAGAGCGGCGGCACCGACTTCGCCAACCCCAACGTGGTGCGGGCGTCGAAGGGGACGGTGTTCGCGGTGCCGGTCGCGTCCGCGTCCACCACCGAGGTCCTCGACTGGCTCGACCGGCGCGGCATCGCCACCCTCGTCACCACCCCGGCCGGGACGACCGGGCTCGCCGGCACCGACCTGACCGGGCCGACCGCGCTGGTCATCGGGACCGAGGCCACCGGGGTGACCGACGCGTGGCTCGACCGGGCCGACGCCACGGTGGTCATCCCGATGCGCGGGCGGGTCAACTCGCTCAACGCCTCGATCGCCGCGGCCGTGGTGCTCTACGAGGCGGTCCGTCAGCGCGGCTGACCGACGAGCTCGGCGCGCAGCCGCTTCTTGTCGGTCTTGCCGATCCCGGTCAGCGGGATCCGCCCGACGAACTCCACGGTGTCCGGCACGTACATCGCGCCGGCGCGGTCGGCGACCAGGCCGGTCAGCTCGTCCGGGCTCGGCGCCGGGGAGTCGGTGACGACGGCGGCGTGCACGGTCTCGGTGCCGTCGTCGTCGGGCACCCCGAAGACCGCGGCGTGCCGGACGGCCGGGTGCTCCATGAGCAGGTCCTCCAGCTCGGAGGTGTACACGTGCCCGCCCACGACGACGATCATGTCCTTGACCCGGTCGAGCAGGTGCAGGTAGCCGTCGGCGTCCTGGCGGGCGACGTCGCCGGTCCGCACCCACCCGTCGACGACGGTGGCGGCGGTCAGCTCCGGCTGCTTCCAGTAGCCGTCCATCTCCATGCCGGTGTGCACCCACAGCTCGCCGCGCCCGCCCGGGGCGACGGGGCGGCCGTCGGCGTCGGTGATCGCGATCGTGGTGGTGGGGATCGGCCGCCCGACGGTGCCGAGCAGGTCGGGGTTGCGGTGCTCCTCGGCGGTGAGCACGCTGATCCCGCCGGCCTCGGTCTGGCCGTAGAACTGGGTGAACACCGGGCCGATCCGGCGCAGCGCCTCGGCGATGCGCCGCGGGTTGGCGGGGGCACCGCCGTAGACCAGCGACCGCAGCGACGACAGGTCGGTCCGGTCCAGGTCGGGGTGGTCGAGCAGGCGGTAGATCAGCGGCGGCAGCAGGAAGCCGTGGGTGATGCGCTCCCGCTCGACGGCGGCGAGGTAGGCGCCGGGCTCGAAGCCGTCCTGCAGGACGACGGTGCCGCCGTCGGTGAGGGTGCGGTCGGCGAGCGACCCGCCGACGTGGGCGACCGGCGTGGCGACGAGCAGGCGCGCGCCGGCGTCGCCGCTGCCGAACCCGCCTGTCCCGCGGCGCATCGCGGCACCGCGACGGTGGTGGTCGAAGGTGTAGGTGATGCCCTTCGGGTGGCCGGTGGTGCCGCCGGTGTGCCGGATCTGCTCGATGGCGTCCGGCCGGGCGCGGCCCCGGACCGGCTCGGTGGACGCCGTCGCGGCCTCGGCCGTCACGTCGGTGTCGGTGCCGTGCGGGCCGAGCCAGAGCACGTCGACGCCGGGGACCAGCGCGAGGACGGGCTCGGCGGCCGCCGCGGCGTCGGCGTCGGCGAGGACGAGCGGCGCCTCGACGTCGTCGACGATGCGGGCCTGCGCGGCGGCGGACAGGCCCTCGTGCGGCTGGGCGATGCCCGCCCCGAGCAGCGTCACCGCGAGCCGCGCGACGACCGCCTCGGGCGTGTTGCCGGCCAGCAGCGCCACGACCCGGCCCGGCTCGGCCCGGCCGTCGAGGGCGTGGGCGAGCCGGTGCACGGAGTCCACGAGCTCGCCCGCGGTGATCCTGCGGTCGCGGTGCACCAGGGCCTCGCGGCCGCGGTCGGCGGCGAGGGCGTCGAGGAGCTCCTCGACGTCGCTGTGCAGCGCGGCCCCGCTCTGCGTGGCGGCACCGTTGCGCGGCGCGGTGGCGCTGTCCGGATCGGCGGACATGTCCGGGCTCCTCTCGACGGGATCGTTGTCTTACGCAACGATCAACTCGAGGGCAGGCTTCCCGGAGGTGATCTGATCGACACCTCTCGCTTGTGTGACCTACCAGGCGGTCCTCAGGCGGCCAGGGCGAGCTCCTCACGCCGCTCGGAGCGCTCCATCCGGACCGCCACACCCAACGCGGCCAGCCCCAGCAGCGGCAGCACGGTGGCGACCGCGGCGGGCGCGGTCCAGCCCCATCCGGCGGCCAGGACCAGGGCGCCCAGCGCGGCCCCGAGGGCGTTGGACACGTTGAACGCGGCGTGGTGCAGTGCCGCGCCCAGGGTCGGACCCTCGCGACCGGCGTCCATCAGCCGGGTCGCCAGCGCCGGGGTGGTCGCGGTGGTGGTGAACGCCAGTGCGAACAGCGTGACCAGCGCGAACACCGGCGAGGACGCGGTGAGTGCGAACAGGGCCATCGACACCGCGGCGGCGGCGAGCCCCGAGGCGATCGTGCGGACCGGCGCAGCCTCGGCGAGCCGGCCGCCGACCTGGTTGCCCAGCGTCATCCCGAGCCCGAACACGGCCAGTGCGAGCGGCACGGCCGCGGTGGCGAGCCCGGACACCTCGGTGAGCACCGGGGTGATGTAGCTGTACACGGCGAACGAGCCGCCGAACCCGGTCGCGATGACCGCCATCGTGATCCAGACCTGGCCGCGGCGCAGCGCCGACAGCTCACCCAGCACCGAGCCGCGGCGCTCGTCGCGGACGTCGGGGACCAGTCGCCAGACGGCCAGCATCGTGAGCGCCGCGACGGCGCCGACGGTCAGGTAGGCCGCGGACCAGCCCGCGTTCTGCCCGAGCCAGGTCGCGCCCGGGACGCCGACGATGTTGGCGATCATCAGCCCGCTCATCACCGTCGCGATCGCCCGTGGCCGCCGCTCGCGGGGGACCAGGGAGGCGGCGAGCACCGAGGCCGTGCCGAAGTAGGCGCCGTGCGGCAGCCCGGCCAGGAACCGGGTGGCGACGAAGGTGCCGAACGTCGGGGCGAACGCCGACAGCACGTTGGTCACCGCCAGCGCGCCCGCCAGGGCCAGGACGAGGTGCTTGCGGGGCCACCGCGCGCCGAGCACGGCGAGCACCGGCGCGCCGACGACGACGCCGAGCGCGTAGGCGCTGATGGCCGTGCCGGCCTGCGGCACGGTGGCACCGAGGTCGGCGGCGAAGGCAGGCAGCAGACCCATCGAGGCGAACTCGGTGGTGCCGATGGCCAGACCGCCGAGGGCCATCGCGGCGAGCGCGGGCCCGGTGGTGGAAGACTGGGACGGGGTGAGAGCCTTTTTCATCGTGACACGAGGATAAATCTCGGGAGGCCGGAGGTGTCAAACCGGATGACGTCGATGTCGGCCGGTTCACGTTCCGGCACGGAGGCGCCCGGGCGCGCCGAGACCGACCGCTGGCGCGCCACCGCCGAGGTCCTGGACGAGGTCCGCCGCGAACCCGGCCTCACCCGCGTCGAGCTCGCCCGGCGGCTGCGCCTGGCCAGCGGCTCGGCCACCGAGATCGCGGCCCGGCTGCGCGACCTCGGCTGGGTCACCGAGGAGCGTGCCCCCTGCGGCGGGCGCGGGCGACCGACCACGACCCTGACGCCCAACCCGGACGGGCCGGGCGTCGTCGCCGTCGACGTGCGGTTCGAGGGCTGGCGGGCCGGGTTCGCCGGGCTCGACGGGGCCCCGGTCGCGGTGCGCTCGGGGCGGCACCGCCGTCGCGACCCCGACGCCGTCGCCGCGGAGCTGGCCGGGGTGGTCGGTGAGCTGGTCGCGGACGCGCCCGGACCGGTCGTGGCGGTCGGGATCGGGGTCGCGGCGACCGTCGTCGACGAGTACCTGGCCGAGACGGGCGGCGGGCAGGGCTGGAGCCCGCTCGACGTGCGCCGGATCGGCGCCGGGCTGGGCCTGCCCGTACTGGTCGGCAACGACGCGAACCTGGCCGGGGTCGCCGAGGTCCGGGACGGGGCCGCGGCCGGCGCGGGCACCGCGCTGTTCCTCACCGTCGAGGTGGGCATCGGCGGTGCGCTGCTGCTCGGGGGCGGGCCCAGACCGGCGCCCGCGGCGCGGCGGGGGAACTGGGGCACCTGCCCTTCGGCGATCCGGCCGCCCGGTGCGCCTGCGGTGCCCGCGGCTGCTGGACCACCGGGGTCGACGGCCGGGCGCTCGCCCGGATGCTGGGCGAGCCGGAGCCGGACACCCCCTACAGCTACGCCCGCGCGGTGCTCGACCGTGCCGCGGCGGGTGAGCCCGGACCGTCGGCCGCGGTCACGGGCGCGTCGGCGGCACTGGCCCGCGGCGTCGCCGGGCTGGTCAACGCGCACGACCCGGAGGTCGTCGTGCTGGCCGGGCTCGGGCCCGCGCTGCGGGCCGCGGCGCCCGAGGCGTTCGCCGTCGCCTACGACGCCGGGCTGATGGCCTTCCGCCGCGCCGTCGCGCCGCCGGTGCACGACGACGCGCACGGCGAGGACGGCGTGCTCCGGGGTGCCGCCGCGATCGCGCTCGACCACGCGGTCTCGGCCCCCGGGCTCGCCGCACGCGCCGGCTGACCCGCCCCGCTCAGGGCCGGGGGATCGACCGCAGGTTGCTGCGCGCCAGCTCGACCATCTTCCCGACGCCGCCGTCGAGCACCGTGCGGGTCGCGGCGAGTGCGAACCCGCGGACCTGCGCGGCGGTGATGTGCGGCGGGATGGACAGCGCGTTCGGGTCGGTGCGCACGTCGACCAGCGCCGGACCGCGGTGGTCCAGCGCCCGGCGCAGCGCGGCGCGCACGTCGGACGGGTCGTCGACGGCCTCGGCGTACAGCCCGGCGGCGCGGGCGATCCCGGCCAGGTCGGCCGGGCCGTGGTCGGTCTGGAACGACGGGTAGCCCGCCACCATCATCTCCAGCCGGATCATGCCCAGCGACCCGTTGTTGAACGCGACGACGGTGAGCGGCAGGTCGTGCTCGGCCGCGGTCAGCAGCTCGCCGAGCAGCATCGTCAGCCCGCCGTCGCCGGACAGCGACACCACCTGCCGGTCCGGGTACGCGAACTGGGCGCCGATCGCGTGCGGCAGGGCGTTCGCCATCGTCCCGTGCCGGTAGGAGCCGATGATCCGGCGCCGGCCGTTGGGGGACAGGTAGCGGGCCGCCCACACGTTGCACATGCCGGTGTCGACGGTGGCGACGGCGTCGTCGGCCATCTCCTCGTCGAGGACCGCCGCGACGTGCTCGGGGTGGATCGGGCGCAGGTCGGAGACCTTGCGGGTGTAGGCGCCGACCACCTTCTCCAGCGCCTCGGCGTGCCTGCGCAGCATCCGGTCCAGGAAGGAGCGGTCGGTCTTCTCCGCGATCCGCGGCAGCAGCGCGTCCAGGGTGGACGCGGCGTCGCCGTGCACACCCAGCTCCAGCAGCGTGCGACGCCCCAGGCGCGCGGGGTCGGTGTCGATCTGCACGGTCCGCGCCTGCGGCAGGAACGAGTCGTAGGGGAAGTCGGTGCCGATCAGGACGAGCAGGTCGGCCTCGTGCGTCGCCTCGTAGCAGGCGCCGTAGCCGAGCAGCCCGGACATGCCGACGTCGTGGGCGTTGTCGTACTGGATCCACTCCTTGCCGCGCAGCGAGTGGCCGATCGGCGCCTTCACCTTCTCGGCGAGGGCGAGCACCTGCTCGCGGGCGTGCTCGATCCCGGCGCCGACGAACAGCGTCACGGTGTCCGCGGCGTCGACGAGCCGGGCCAGCTCGGCCACCTGGTCCTCGGACGGCGCCACGACGCCGGTGGGCGGGGACAGGTGCGAGGTGCCGGTGTCGTTCGGGGCGTCGAGCGCGCTGACGTCGCCGGGCAGGACCAGCACCGCCACGTCGGACTCGGCGAGCGCGGTCTGCATCGCGATCCGCTGCATCCGGGGCATCTGCTCGGGCCGCGAGATCAGCTCGCAGTACGCCGAGCACTCGGTGAACAGCCGCTCCGGGTGGGTCTCCTGGAAGTAGCCGGTGCCGATCTGGACCGAGGGGATGTGCGAGGCGATCGCCAGCACCGGCGCACCGGTGCGGTGGGCGTCCATCAGGCCCTGGATCAGGTGCGTGTTGCCGGGGCCGCAGCTGCCGGCACAGACCGCGAGCCGCCCGGTGAGCTGGGCCTCCGCGGCGGCCGCGAGCGCGGCGGCCTCCTCGTTGTGCACGTGCACCCACCGGATGCGGCCGTCGCGGCGGATCGCGTCCGCGATCGGGTTGAGGCTGTCACCGACCAGGCCGTAGATCCGTTCGACGCCGGCCTGGTGCAGCAGCTCGATCATCTGGTCGGCCACGGTGCGGCCCATGTGGTCCTCCTCGCGCTCGGGTGCGAGGGCCGTGTTCCCCTCCGGTGGCGGACCGAACCGTTCCGGCGTGTGACGGTCCCCGCGCACCGTCCGGCGCACGGCAGGTCACGACTCGAACATCGGAATCGATTCCCGCACTGCGGAGTCCCCCGGACGTGAGTACTTTCTCCTCACATTCCTGGGAGGGACACGAAATGATCATTCTCGGTCTGATCCTGCTGCTGGTGGGGTATTTCACCAGCATCTCCATTCTCTACTACCTCGGTGGTCTGCTGGTCATCGTCGGTGTGGTCCTGTTGATCCTGGGAGCGATCGGACGGCCGGTGGGCGGGCGGAAAGCCTGGTTCTGACCGGGCCGGCCGGACCCGGCCGCGGACATCCGCGGACCGGGTGACGGCCGGCGTCGTCGAATTCTCCGCGGGGGTGCGTGTCCGGGTCGACCGGAAACGCGCCCCCGTGGTGTGTCACGGCGAAAGGATCACCCGCGGGGCCGGATTCCGAGAATGTCGCGGGCGGCCGCGGGGGAGGCCGGTGTCGCGCCCACCCGGTCCAGCACGCGCAGGGCGCCGTCGAGCAGCTCCCGGTTCGACGGCGCCGTGCCCCGGCCGTCGTCGAAGTCCTCCAGGCCGACCCGCAGGTGCCCGCCGCGGCGCACCGCCAGCTCGGCCAGCCCGGAGGCGACGACGTCACCGCCCAGCACGGCCACCGACCACGGCAGGCCCGAGGGCTCCAGCAGTTCCAGGTAGGCCTCCAGCGCGGCGGGCGTCGGCGGCAGCCCGAACTGCAGCCGGTCGGCGAAGTACAGCTTCACGATCGCCCCCCGCGGGACCCTCCCGTGCCGGTGCAGGGTCAGCGTGGTGCGCAGGAACCCCGGCTCGAAGATCGAGATGCTCGGGGCGGCGCCCAGCTCGGCGGTGCGGGCGAACATGTACTCGGTGTCGGCGAAGGAGTTCTGGTACGGCTCCGGCGCCGCCGCGTCCGGGCAGGTGCCGTCGTCGAGCAGGCCGACGTTGACCGAGCCGGGGTCGACCAGTGTCATGTGTCCGCGCCGGCCCAGCTCCTCGACGTGCGCCCACCGCCGGGTCACCGGGATGTCGCGGGCCCCGGCCGCCATCGTCGGGTAGAGCAGTGCGTCGGGGTGCGCGGCCAGGACCGGGTCCCAGGCCGCCAGGTACGGCTCGACGGCGTGCACCCCGTCGACGGTGAACATCGGCTCGTCGTTGTGGTGGTGCACGATCGCCGCGCCCGCGTCGAGCACGTCGACGGCCTGGTCGGCCACCTCCGCCGGGGTGCGGGGCACGCGCGGGTTGCGCTCCCGCGTCGTCGTGCCGTTCAGCGCCACTTCCAGGATGACCGCGGTGTCCACGCCCGCCAGCATCGCCGCAGGCGGCGGTGGGGCGCGACCGCTGCGGTCGTAGGCTCGCCGCTGTGATCGGCACACGCGGTACCGCACTGGCCGGGTCGCTCCTGGTCCTGGGACTGCTGGCCGGGTGCGGCGACCAGCCCCTCCCGCTGACCGAGGGGCCGCCCGGCGCGTCCCCGGCCGACGGGCTCGTCCGGGTCGTGCAGCTGTCCGCGCAGCGCGCCCAGGTCTCCGACCAGGTCGCCGCGGCGAAGTTCGGGACCGGGGCGGCCGTCACCGACCCGGCGCGGGAGGCGGCCGTCGTCGCGCAGGCGCGGGCGGACGCGACCCGCGACGGCGTCGACCCCGACTGGACGGCCCGGATCGTCGCCGACCAGATCGCGGCGAGCACCCAGGTGCAGAACGACCTGATCCGGCAGTGGACCGACCGGCCCGACACGCGTCCGGCGCAGCGGCCCGAGCTGGCCCGGGTGCGGCCGCAGCTCGACCGGATCGGCGACGAGCTCGTGGCCGCCCTGAAGCTGGCCGGACCGGCCCGGGCGAACGAGGAGTGCCCGTCGACCCTGGCCCAGGCCGCGGTCGAGCAGGCGCAGGGGCTCGACGAGGTCCACCGCAACGCCCTCGGGCGGTCGCTGAAGTCCGTCTGCGACGGCGCCCCCGGCTGATCCGCCCCGTGTGACGGTGCCGTTTCCGCTCGTCCGAAGGTCTTGCGTATCCGGATAGTACGTGCTCGGATTAATAGGACGAGACACGGAGGTGCGCGATGGACCAGAACCTGTTCAACGACATCTGCCTGCAGCAGCTGACGCTGTCGGGCGTGCACGAGGGGGAGACGGTCGTCGTGCTCACCCGGGGCGCGGAACGGACCGAGTACGCCGACGCGTTCCTCTGGGCGATCCAGAAGCTGGGCGCGACCGGCTACCACATGCGGCTGCCGTCGCCGGCGAGCGCGGGCGGCGCCTGGGCGGTCGGCGACTCCGGCCTGGGGAACATCCCCCTGGCCGTGGACGCCCTCAAGGCCGCGGACATGGTCGTGGACTGCACGTTCCTGCTGTTCAGCGCCGAGCAGTTCGCCATCCAGGACGCGGGCACCCGCATCCTCACCGCGGTCGAGCCGCCCGAGCTGCTGGCCCGGCTGATGCCGACCACCGAGCTGCGCGAGCGCGTCGAGACCGGCGCGGAGCTGCTGGCCAAGGCCTCGACCATGCGGATCACCAGCCCGCACGGCACCGACGTGACCTACCAGCTCGGCATGTACCCGACGCTGAGCGAGTACGGCTACACCGACACCCCCGGTCGCTGGGACCACTGGCCCGCGGCGTTCGTGTTCACCGGCGGTTCCGACGACGGTGTCGACGGGAAGATCGTCCTCGCCCCCGGGGACGTGCTGCTGCCGTTCAACACCTACGTGCAGACCCCGGTGGAGATCACCATCGAGCAGGGCTTCATCCGCGACATCCGCGGCGGCGCCGGCTCCTCCGGTCTCGACGCGGACCTGCTCCGCTCCTACATCGAGTCCTTCGACGACCCGCGCGGCTACGGCATGAGCCACGTCGGCTGGGGCCTCGACGAGCGCGCCCACTGGCACGGCCTGACGCAGTTCGGCGGCGGCATGGGCATGGAGCTGCGCAGCTTCTACGGCAACGTCATGTTCTCCATCGGCCCGAACAACGAGCTCGGCGGCCCGAACGACACCGCCTGTCACTTCGACATCCCGATGCGCGGCAACTCCCTGTTCCTCGACGACGAGCTGATCGTCGACGCCGGTGAGCTGACCGTGCCGGAGATGAAGCCGGTGGCGCGCCGATGACGCGCGACCACCACATCGGGATGATCGTCCCGTCGTCGAATCTCACGATGGAGACCGAGCTCCCGCGGATGCTGCGCGCCCGGGAGGACGTGCTGCCCGAGGACCGGTTCGTCTTCCACGCGGCGCGGGCCCGGATGCAGCACGTGACCCCCGAGCAGCTGCGCGCGATGAACGCCCAGGCCCAGCGGGCCGCGGCCGAGCTGGCCGACGCCCGGCCGGACGTCGTCGCGACGGCCTGCCTGGTTGCGATCATGGCGCAGGGCCCCGGCTACCACTGCACCGCCGAGGACGACATCACCGCCGCGCTGCGGGCGGAGGGCTCCGACGCCCCCGTCGTCTCCAGCGCCGGAGCGCTGCTGTCGGGGATCGCCGCGCTCGGTGCGACGCGGGTCGCGATCATCACCCCGTACATGGAGCCGCTGACGAAGGCGGTCGTGGACTACATCGAGGACGCGGGGGTCGAGGTCGTCGACTCGCTGTCGCTGCAGGTGCCCGACAACCTCGCCGTCGCCCGGCTCGATCCGGCCGACCTGCGCGAGCACTGGCGCAGGCTGGACCTGACCGGCGCCGACGCGCTGGTGCTCAGCGCGTGCGTGCAGATGCCGTCGCTGCCGTCGATCGAGGCGGTGCAGGACGAGGCCGGCATCCCGGTCCTGTCCGCCGCCACCGCGACCACGCACCGCATCCTCACCGGGCTCGGGCTGGAGCCACGGGTGCCCGGGGCGGGGGCGCTGCTCGCCGGCTGAGGCAGTACGACCGGGACCCGCGTGCCGCGCCGGCACGCGGGTCGTCGTCGTGTCCGCGGGCCGGGTGTCCACGTGGTCCTCCTCCGAGGAGTGCGGGGTCCCCGGAGGATGCGCCCGGCTCCGCGCAGCTGGATCACGGGGCGCCGGGCGTCCGGGACGGGGGGTGGACGCGGCCGACCCTGTGCTGTACATGTTTGTACATGTCTGAACAGGGTGGGCGCTCCAAGAGGGCGCGCCTCGTCGAGGACCTCGCCGGGCGGATCCGCTCCGGCCGGTTGCCGCACGGCGAGCAGCTCCCGGGGGAGAACCAGCTCGCCCGCACCTACGCCGTCTCCCGCGGCACCGTCCGCAGCGCACTGGCCGAGCTGGCCCGTCGCGACCTGATCACCACCGAGACCGGCGTCGGGTCGTTCGTGACTTTCGACGGGTCCCCGCTGGACCAGCGGCTCGGCTGGGCGCAGGCGCTCGCCGCGTCCGGCGCGGCCGTGAGCACCGAGCTGCTCGGCATCTCGCCCGGCGGCGACCCCGGCCCCACCGGGTACGAGGGGCCGCTGGTCACCGTGCGCCGGCTGCGCCGGGCCGGGACCGTTCCGGTGTCGCTGGAGACGGCGTCGCTGCCCGCGACCGGCGCGCTGGCGCAGCTGCCCGCGACCGGGCTGGTCGACGGCTCGATCACCGCCACCCTCGCCGCCACCGGGCTGACCGGCGTCGGGGGGGAGCAGTGGATCTCGGTGGCCCCGCTCGGCGCCGCGGACGCCGCCACCCTCGAACGCGCCCCCGGCGAGCCGTTCCTGCAGGCCGTGCGGGTCACCCGGGACGCGACCGGCGGGCTCGTCGAGCACGTGGTCAGCCTCCTGGACCCGCAGCGCTTCCGGTTCCACCTCGAGTTCGGCGGCGGGCGGTGAACCCGGCCCGCGACCGCGCGCTCGGCGCGCTGCTCGGCCTGGCCGTCGGCGACGCGCTCGGCATGCCCACCCAGTCGCTGTCCCGGTCGGCGATCGCCGAGCGCTACGGCGTCGTCGACCGGCTCCTCGACGGCGCCGACGACCAGCCGATCGCCCCGAAGCTCCCCGCCGGCACCGTCACCGACGACACCGAGCAGGCGCTGCTGCTCGCCCGGATCCTGCTCGACCACGACGGCCGGGTCCCGCCCCGGGTGTTCGCCTCCTCCCTGGAGAAGTGGGAGCAGGACATGATCCGGCGCGGGTCGCTGGACCTGCTCGGCCCCTCCACCCGCCGGGCCCTGACCCGGCTCGCGGACGGCGAGCCCCCCGAGATCGCCGGCCGCGACGGCGTCACCAACGGCGCCGCGATGCGTGTCGCGCCCGCCGGCATCGCGTACGCCGGCCCGCGGCTCCTCGACGCCGTCGTCGAGTCGGCGGTCGTCACCCACCACACCGCACCCGGGATCGCGGCCGCCGCCGCGGTGGCCGCCGCGGTGTCGGCCGGGGTGTCCGGCGCGGGGCTCCCTGCCGCGCTGGACGCCGCGCTCGACGCCGCCCGGGCCGGTGCGCGACGCGGCGGCTGGGCGGCCGGTGCCGACGTCGCCGCCCGCCTCGACGTCGCGTTCCGGGTCCTGCCCGGGCTCGGCCGGGCCGCGCTCGCCGACACCCTTGTCGGCGTCGTCGGCACCTCGGTCACCGCGACCGAGTCCGTCGTCGCCGCCCTCGGGCTCGCCGCCGCCCTCGGCGACGACCCGCGGGCCGCGCTGGTCACCGCCGCCTCGCTGGGTGGTGACACCGACACCGTCGCCGCCATCTGCGGCGCGGTCCTCGGGGCGGTGCACGGCGCCGCCGCACTGCCCGCCGACCTCGTGGGCACCGTCCGCCGGGTCAACGCACCCCTGCTCGACCCCCTCGACGACGTGGTCGAGGGACTGCTCCACCTCCGGTCCACCTCCTGAACGGAGGCCGCCATGGCCACCAGCACCACCGACACCGGTACCACCGCCGAGGGCGGCGCCCTCGAGACCCGGGGCATCGAACCGGTCCCCGTCGCCGAGCGCCACGGCCGGCCCGGCCAGCTCTTCTGGGTCTGGTTCGCCGCGAACATCTCCATCCTCGGCCTCCCGCTCGGCGCGACCCTGGTCGCGTCCGGGCTGAACATCACCCAGGCCGTGCTCGCCGCGGTGCTCGGCAGCGTCGGGTCGTTCGCGATCGTCGGCGCGGTGTCGATCGCCGGTCGGCGCGGCGGGGCGCCCGGCCTGACCCTGTCGCGCGCGGTGTTCGGCGCCCGCGGCAACATCGGACCGACCCTGGTGTCGCTGCTGTCGCGGCTGGGCTGGGAGACGGTGAACACCACCACGGCCGCGTTCGCGTTGCTGTCGCTGGTCACGATCGTCGCGGGCACCAGCCCGTCGGCGAAGGACCACCCGGTGATCACGATCGCCTGCATCGCGGTGTTCGTGCTGTGCACGGTGCTCGTCGCCGGGCTGGGGCACGCCGTGCTCGTCGCGGTGCAGCGCTGGGCGACCTGGGTGTTCGGTGCGCTGAACATCGTCGTCGGCGGGTTCCTGGTCGCCACCGTCGACTGGGCCGCGGTCGCCGCGGCCGCCCCCGCGCCGTCGGGTGCGGTCGTCGCCGCGGTCGGGGTGATCGCCGCCGGGACCGGCATCGGCTGGGCCAACGCCTCGGCCGACATGTCCCGCTACCAGTCCCCGTCGGTGCGCGCCGGGTCGCTGGTCGCCTCGGCCGCGGCCGGCGCGGGCATCCCGCTGGTCCTGCTGATCTCGCTGGGCAGCCTGCTCGCCGCCGGGGACCCGACCCTGGCCACCGCGGACGACCCGGTCGCCGCGATCCGCGACCTGCTCCCCGCGTGGATGGCGATCCCGTACCTGGTCGCCGCGTTCGGCGGGCTGCTGCTGTCCAACCACCTGTCGGTCTACTCGGCCGGGCTGACCACCCTGACCCTGGGCGTGCGGCTGCCGCGGGTGTACGCCGTCGTCGTCGACGTGCTGGTGACCTTCGCCGGCGCGATCTACTTCATGCTGATCGCCGACGGGTTCTACCCGCCGTTCATCGCCTTCATCAGCGCCCTCGCCGTCCCGATCACCGCCTGGGTCGGGGTGTTCGCCGTCGACATGCTGCGTCGCCGCCACTACGACCCGGTGGCCCTGATGGACACCTCGCGCGGCAGCGGCTACTGGTACCGCGGCGGGATCGAGCCGCGGGCGACGGCGGCCTGGGCGCTGGCGATCGTCGTCGGCTACCTGTTCGCCACCGTCGGGCCGTCGGCGCAGCCGTGGTTCACCGGGCCGCTGGCCGGCACCTGGTTCGGCGAGAACGGGCTGGCCTGGGTGATCACCTTCGTCGTCGCCGCCGGGGTGTACGCCGCGCTGGGCGGGGCCCGGGAGCAGCGGTGACCGGCAGGCTCGTCCACTCCGGACAGGTCCTGGTCGACCTGGTCATGCGGGTGCCCGCGCTGCCCCCGCCCGGCGGGGACGTGCTCGCCACCGGCACGACGATGCTGCCCGGCGGCGGGTTCAACGTCGTCGCCGCGGCCGCCCGGGCCGGGGCCGAGGTCCTCTACGCCGGCGGGCACGGCACCGGTCCGCACGGTGACCTCGTGCGGGCCGCGCTGGCCGCGGAGGGCGTCACGGCGACCGCGCCGCCCGATCCCGGCGGCGACACCGGCGTCTGCGTGACCCTGGTCGACCGGTCCGGGGAACGGACCTTCGTCACCGGCAGCGGGGTCGAGACCGCGCCGCCCGCCGGGCTCCCGTCGACCACCGCCGACGACGTGCTCTACGTCTCCGGCTACAGCCTGCTCGTCCCGGACAAGGCCGCGTCGCTGGTCGCCGCGGCCGAGGAGTCGTCGGCGACGGTCCTGCTCGATCCGGGGCCCCTGGTCACGGACGTGCCGGACGCGCTGTGGGAGCGGATGCTCGCCGCCACCGGGGTGCTGAGCACCAACGCGCGGGAGGCGCGGCTGCTCACCGGGGAGCCGACCGCGGCGCGTGCCGCCGGGACCCTGGCCCGGCGGTTGCGCGACGACGCGGCCGTGGTCGTCCGCGACGGTGCCGCCGGCTGCGTGGTCGTCCGCGACGGGGCGGTGGAGGCCGTCCCGGCGCCGGTGGTCGACGCCGTCGACACCAACGGGGCCGGGGACGCCCACTGCGGGGTCCTGGCCGCGGAGCTGCTGCGCGGCACGGCATGGTCCGAGGCGGTCGCGCGGGCCGGCGCGGCCGCGGCGCTCGCGGTCACCCGGTACGGGCCGGCCACCGCGCCGACCCGGGCGGAGCTCGACGCGTTCCTCGCCGGGGCCGCCGCGGGGTGACGGCGCGCTCCGACGGGCGAACTGCGCTCCGACGGGCCGGCTGCGCTCCGTCGGGCACGCTCCGTCGGCAGCGAGCTCCGTCGGCAGGCGCATCCGTCGGCGCGGTGCGGGCCGCCGGTCGGCGCGGTTCCACCCCGTTCATGATCACCGGTTGTGGAGCGCGGAGGTCGTCGAGCACACTCCTGGCTCCACAACCGGTGATCATGGACGGGGGCAGGGTCCTCAGGTCCCGGCGCCGGCGGCCGTCGCCATGCCCTGGGCGGTCTCCTGGACCGCGCGGAAGGCCGGGCCGCAGACGGCGGCGTCGCCCTCGGCGAGGGTGCCCGGGTCGGCCTGGCAGCCCTTCGCGGCGAAGTCGTCGAGCGCCTTCCCGACGAGGTCGGCCTGCGCGGCCGCGGCCGGTGCGTCCTGGCGGACCTGGGGCAGGGCGTTGCGGATCTCGGTGGTGAACCGGCCGCAGCGCGGGAAGACCGTCGCCGGGTCGCTCGACCAGCAGGGGTCCTGGGCGTAGAAGCGGAACTTGGTCCGCAGCGCCTCCAGCCCCGGGGCGCCGACCCGCTCCGAGGCGGTCTGTCCCGGCCAGCGCTCGGTGTCCTGCGCCGACGAGGCGGCGGGGCGGTCGGCGGAGCAGCCGGCGAGGAGCAGGGCGGCCACCAGCACGGTGGCCGCCCGCAGCAGGGAGGCGGTCGGGCGCGGACACGGTTGCACACCGCGACGGTAGGCCCGTCCGATCCGCCCCGCCGCTCCGGCCCGGGGCGTCGGACGGGTCCGGCCGGCCCCGGAGCGGGTCAGCCCCGGTCCGGGCCGCCCAGCGCCCCGCGCAGCAGCCCCAGCGCCTCGGCCGGGTTGTCCCAGAGCACCATGTGCCCGGCGTCCGGGACGGCGACGAGCCGGGCGTCGGGCCGGGCGGCGGCGATCTCGGCGACCCCGGACGCGGGCACGACGGGGGAGTCCGCGCCGTACAGCAGGGTCACCGGCGCCGGGACGTGCGGCCACGCGTCGAAGAAGTCCTCGGACTCGAACCCGGCGTGCGTCGCGGCGATCGCGGCCTCGTCGCAGGAGGACAGCCAGCGCGCGCGCAGCTCCTGCTCGCGGCGTGGCCAGCGCGGCCAGGACCGGGCGACCCCGTCGGCGTCGGTGCCGCGCTGCGCCTCGTGCAGCTGGCCCAGGAACGCCTCCAGCGTCGTCGGGTACGGCGCGCGGCCGGGGCCGGACAGCGGCGGATCGACGAGCACGGCGCCGCCGACGGGCCGGCGCGTCGCGGCGACGGCGGCGATCCGGGCGCCCATCGAGTGCCCGAACAGGATGGTGTCGGGGCCGAGCTCCAGCGCGTCGAGCACCGCCAGGACGTCGCCGGCGTAGTCGTCGAGGGTCCACGAGGTGCCGCTGCCGGACAGCCCGCGGCCGCGGACGTCGAGCACCACCGGGCGGCACAGGTCGACGAGCTCGCGGGCGACGAAGTCCATCGACACCGCCGGGCTGGTGATGCCGGGCAGGACCAGGACGGGGGCGCCGTCGCCGCCGTAGTCGAGGGCGTGCAGCGCCAGGTCGCGGCGGCTGACCCAGCGGGACACGGCGGGGACGTCGGCGAGGTCGGCGAGCGCGTCCTGGCGGACCTGCCGGACCAGGGTGGACGTGACGGTCACAGGAGTCCCTTCAGGTAGGCGAGCGCGTCGTCGAGACCGAGCACGTCGCCGTACTTCGCGTGGATGTCGAACAGGTTCGCCTCGTGCGGCCCGGCCGCGCGGTCGCCGACGCAGTCCCGCGGCACCAGCACACCGAACCCGGACTGGACGGCGTCGACGGCGCTCGCGCGGATGCAGCCCGAGGTGGTGGCCCCGCACACGAGCACGGTGTCCACACCGGACGACCGCAGCAGGGTCGCGAGCCCGGTGTCGAAGAACGCCGACGCGCCCTTCTTGGTGAGCGTGTGGTCGGTGCCGCGGACGTCGAGCCGGGGGTCGAAGCCGACGGCGGCCGAGCCCTCGACCAGCGAGCGCATCCCGGGTGCCTTCACCAGCCAGGGCAGGGTGTCGAGCTCGGCGGGGGTGTAGGCGATCGTCGTCCACACCACCGGCGCGCCGAGCGTGCGGGCCGCCTCGACCAGCGTCGAGGTCGCCGCGACGACCTCGGACAGCTCGCTGCCGGTGGGCAGCGCGGGGTCGGTGAACCCGACCGTCAGGTCCACGACGACGACCGCGGGCCGGGTCCCGCGCCGGGCGGCGGCGCCGAACCCGGCGGTCGCGTAGGTCGCGTCGGTACCGGCCCCGTGCAGACCGGTGGGGTGCGGGCTCATGCGGATGCTCCGTCCAGTGCGGACTGCGGTGCGGACTGCGGTGCGGACTGTGTCGCGTGCTGCGGGGCGGAGTCCAGTGCGGACTGCAGCGCGGCGCGGCGGCGGCCCGCGCAGTCCTCCACGGCGTCGACGATGGTCTGGTAGCCGGTGCACCGGCACAGGTTCGACGCCACGACCTCGCGGATCTCCTCGCGGCTCGCGTCGGGCTCCTCGGCGAGGTAGCCCTCGGCCAGCATCAGGAACCCGGGTGTGCAGAACCCGCACTGCAGCCCGTGGTGCTCGCCGAAGCACTGCTGCAGGTCCGACAGCCCGCCGTCGGGCCCGGACAGCGACTCGACCGTGCGGATCGCGGCGTTCTCCACCTGCACGGCGAACAGCAGGCAGGCGCGGGCGGGCGCGTCGTCGACGAGCACGGTGCACGCCCCGCAGATGCCGTGCTCGCAGCCGACGTGGGTGCCGGTCAGCCCCAGGTCGTGGCGGAGCACGTCGGCCAGCGTGCGGCGCGGTGGGATCGCCAGCTCGTGACGCTCCCCGTTGACGGTCAGCTCGACCAGCTGGATGTCGGTCACGGTGCCTCCCGGTTCAGCGCGGCGAACAGGTCCGCGCGCGACAGTGGAGTGGAGTCCAGCTCGACGCCGGTGGGGCGCAGCGCGTCGTTGACGGCGTTGAGCACGGCCGCGGGCGCGCCGATGGTCCCGCCCTCTCCCGCACCCTTCGCGCCGTCGGCGGTGAACGCGCACGGCGTCTCGAGGTGCTCGATCCGCACGTCCGGGATCTCGGCGGCGGTCGGGACCTTGTACTCCATGAAGCTCGGCGCGAGCGGCTGGCCGAGCTCGTCGTAGACGACCTGCTCGAACAGCGCCCCGGCGATGCCCTGGGCGATGCCGCCGCGGGCCTGCCCCTCGACGACGCGCGGGTGGATGGCGACGCCGCAGTCCTCGACGCAGACGTAGCGCAGGATCTCCACGCCGCCGGTGCCCGGGTCGAGCGCGACGACGCAGCCGTGGGTGGCGTTGGAGAACGTGCCGTCGCCGCCGACGTCGAAGCTCGCCGTCGCGGTCAGGCCCGGCCCGACCTCCTTGGGCAGCAGGTGCGCGCGCAGGTAGGCGACGTCGGCCAGCTCGGCGTAGGAGAACGTGCGGTCCCCGGCGCGCACCCCGCCGCGGCCGTCGAGCTCGGCCGAGTCCACGTCGGCGTCGGCCAGGTGGGCGGCCAGCGCACGCAGCTGGTCGCCCAGCTTCACCGCCGCCGCGGCCGCCGCGGACCCGCCGATCGTCACCGAGCGGGACGCGAACGAGCCCCAGCCGTAGGTGATCCGGTCGGTGTCGCCCTGGACGATCTTGACCTTGTCGTAGGGCAGGCCGAGCCGGTCGGCGACGATCTGGGCGAAGGTCGTCTCGTGGCTCTGGCCGTGCGACAGCGTGCCGGTGGTGACGGTGACCGTGCCGTCGAGGTCCATCGTGATCTGGGACAGGTCGAACCCGGGGACGACCTGCATCTTCCGCGCCGCGAACGCGCCGGAGCCGTAGCCGGTGCGCTCGGAGAAGCAGGAGTAGCCGATGCCCAGCACCCGGCCGTCGGGCAGGGTGCGCCCGGGCCAGCCCTCGTCGCGCAGCACCTGCTCGCACAGGTCGAGGGACTCCCGGTAGGAGCCCGGGTCGTAGGTGATGGCGTTGACCCCGCGGTAGGGGAACTCGGTGATCAGGTTGCGCCGGCGGACGTCCAGCGCGTCGAGCCCGAGCTCGCGGGCGGCGCGCTCCATCAGCCGCTCCATCACCATCACGTACTGCGGCCGGGACACCCCGCGGTACGGCGCGGTGGGCGCCTTGTTCGTGGTGACCGCGCGCCCGCGCACCCGGTAGGCGGGGACCCGGTAGACGCCGGGCATCTCCGCCGAGGCCATCAGCGGCTCGATCCCGGCCGTGAACGGGTAGCAGGAGTAGGCGCCCATGTCGCAGACGACGTCGGACTCCAGGGCGAGGATCTCCCCGTCGGCGGTGAACGCGGCGCGGGCGGTGTAGTGCTGCTCGCGGGCCAGGAAGCTCGCGGTCAGCGCCTCGCGCCGGTCCTCGATCCACTTCACCGGACGGCGGAGGCGCCGCGCGGCGGCCGCGGCGGCGATCTCCTCCCGGCCGACGACGCACTTCTGCCCGAACCCGCCGCCCATGTCCGGCACGACGACCCGGACCTGCTTCTCGTCGAGCCCGGCGCAGCGGGCCAGGACCGTGCGGACCTGGTGCGGGACCTGGGTGCAGGTGCGCACCACCAGCTGCTCGTCGCGGTCGTCCCAGTCGGCGACGACGCCGCGGGTCTCCAGCGGCAGCGCGTTCTGCCGTCCGGTGCGGGCCTCCACGGTGACCACCGTGTGCGCCTCGTCGAAGATGCCGTCGATGCCCTCGGTGGCGAACAGCGACACGTCGACGAGCACGTTGCCGGGGGCCTCGTCGTGCACCGGGGGACCGGCCGCGGCCAGCGCGGCGGTCTCGGTCACCACCGGGTCGAGCGGGTCGAGCTCGACGACGGCGGCCTCCACCCCGTCCTCGGCGGCGTAGGGGTCGGTGGCGATCACGACGGCCAGGGGCTCGCCGACGTAGCGGACCTTGTCGCCGGCCAGCACGGGCATCGAGGTGGGGACGAACTCCTCGAGCGGCCGGTCGAGGAGCGCGGTGATGTCGCCCAGGGCGAGATCGGCGGCGTCGAACGCGGCGACGACGCCGGGCACCCGCCGGACCTCGGACAGGTCGACGTCGACCACCCGGGCGTGCGCCTCGGTGCTGCGCACGAACGCCGCGTGCAGCATCCGGGGCAGGGTGATGTCGTCGACGAAGCGGCCGCGGCCGGTGAGCAGCCGCGGGTCCTCCCGGCGCGGGACGGACGCGCCGACCCAGCTGCCGTCGCGGCGGAATCCGGGCTCAGCCACGGGCGGCCTCCTCCCGGGCCCGGGCGACGAGGGTGCGGACCAGCCCGCGGCGGTACTCCGCGGGGATCCCGGCCTCGTCGCGCAGCTCCAGACCGTCGGCGACCTCGTCCGGCGTGCCGGCGTCGGGCACCAGCACCGGGACGGCGCCGACCCCGCCGAGCACGACCTCCCCGGTGCCCAGGTCCACCCCCGCCGCGACGACGGCGAAGTCGCCGCGACGGTCGGCGTACTCGGTGAGCGCCGCGCGCGGCGCGGGACGGGGGAAGACGATCTCCACGATCACCTCGTCGGGGTCCAGGGCGGTGGTGAACGGGCCGAGGAAGAACTCCCGCGCCCGGACCTCCCGGCGCCCGCCCGGCCCCTCGGCGACGACGACGGCGTCGAGCAGCACGGCCAGCAGGCACCACTCGGCGGTGGCGTCGCCGTGCGCGATCGAGCCCCCGACGGTGCCGCGGGTGCGGATGGGCAGGTGCCCGACCCAGCGCATCGCGGCCGACAGCACCGCGAAGTCCGGCCCGAGGTCGGCCCGCTCGACGGCCCGGTGGGTGGTGAGCGCGCCGATCCGGAGCGCCCCGTCGGCGTGGTGGATGCCGGCCAGGCCCGGCACGTGGGTGAGGTTGATCAGGTGCCCGGGCCGGGCCATCCGGTAGTTCATCATCGCGACCAGGCTCTGCCCGCCGGCGAGCAGCTTGGGCTCGTCGTCGGCCAGCTCGGTCAGCAGGTCGACCGCCCCGCGCACCGACGACGCCCGGTGGTAGGTGAACGCGGCGGGCTTCACGCCTTCTCCACCCGCTCCACGGCCGGCGCGTCGAGCGTCTCCTCGTCGCCGGTGATGCGGTCCAGCTCGCGGCCCCGGGTCTCGGGGGCGCCGAGGGCCATGAAGGTCACGGCGGCGAACACGAGCAGCGCCATCAGGGTGAAGGTCAGCGGCAGGCCGAGGACCGGCCACAGCAGGCTGCCGAAGATCAGCGGGACGAACCCGGTGACCGCCCGGCTCGACGACGACGCCCAGCCGAAGCCCGAGGCCCGCAGCTCGGTCGGGTAGAGCTCGGAGACGTAGGCGTACATCACCGGGATGACGACCAGGGCGAAGAACCCGAACACCGCGATCATCGCGACCGCCGCCGTCGGCGAGCCCATGACCAGCGAGAACACGACCAGCGACAGCGCGGCGCACGGACCGGCGACGCCGATGACCCACTTGCGGCCGACGACCTCGACCAGCAGCACCGAGGTGAGGACACCGAGGATGCCGACCGCGTTCATGACGGTGGTGGAGGCGAACGCGGCGACCTCGCCCATGCCCTGGGCGCGCAGGATCGACGGCATCCAGGACAGCGCGGCGTAGTAGACGACCATGACGGTGATGAACAGCGACCAGGCGACGCCGGTGATGCGCGGGTTGAACGCCCACACCATCTTCAGCTGCTCGCCCAGCGCGCCGAGACCGCGGCGGCGCGAGGTGGTCGGTTCCGGTGCGGCGGCGGTGATCGCGTACTGCTCCACCGGGGCGCCGGTGCGGCGGACCATGTCGTCGATGACGTCGCGGGCCTCGGCCTCGCGGCCGGTGCGGGCCAGGTAGATCGGCGACTCCGGGACGCCGCGGCGGATCCAGAACAGCAGCAGCGCGGGCAGCACCATCAGCGCGAGCATCCAGCGCCAGTTGCCCTCGACCGGCACGAGCAGTGTCGCCGAGAGCCCGGCGAGGGTGGTGCCGATCGGCCACCAGCCGTCCATCGCGGCGAGCACCTTGCCCCGGTAGCGCCGGGGTGAGAACTCGCTGACGATCGCGTAGTCGACCGGGATGCAGCCGCCGAGCCCGATGCCGGCCAGGAAGCGCAGCGCCAGGAAGACCTCCCAGCTGGGGGAGAAGGCGCCGAGCACCGAGAACAGGGCGAAGATCAGCAGGGTGATGCTGAAGACCCGCTTGCGGCCCATCCGGTCGGCGATCGTGCCGAACGCGACGGCGCCGACGGCCATGCCGATGAGGTTGGCCGTCGCGACGAGGCCGCGCTGGCCGGTCGAGAGGTCGAACTCGACGCCGAGCAGCGGGGTGAGGAAGCCGTTGAGGGCGACGTCCCAGGCGTCGAACATGTAGCCGAGGCCGCCGATGAGGAAGATCTTCCCCTGGACGCCCCAGCGCCAGGGCAGGTCCTGGACGACCTGGTCTCCGGTACGCATGTCGGTGCTCCTCTATCGGGCGAAGGGGTAGGTGACGGACTCGTCGTCCGGGTCGTTCAGCGGGGAGCCCCGCCACAGCCAGTCGTAGGACACGTCGGACTCGCCCTGGAAGCGGCGCAGCTTCTCGTCGCGTTCGCGCTGCTCGGGGCCGTCGGGCAGGTGGTAGAAGTCCATGTTCTGCAGCGAGGCGTCCTGCACGACGCCCGCGTGCTTGGCGCGGCGCTGCACGTAGCGGGCGAGCGCGGTGTCGATCCCGCCGCGGCCGACCGCGCCGAGCTCCTCGGCCAGCACGGCGGCGTCCTCCATCGCCTGGGAGGCGCCCTGGGCCTGGTAGGGGAGCATGGCGTGGCAGGCGTCGCCGAGCAGGGCGACCCGGCCGTCGATCCAGACCGGATCGCGGCGGCGGCGGTGGAGCGCCCACACCGAGACGTCGTCCTTGGCCTTGGACAGCATCGCCGGGACGCGGTCGTCCCAGTCGGCGAAGTCGGCGACGAGGTCCTCGGCGGTCGCCGGGGCGCTCCAGTCGCGCTCGACCTGCTCGGTGCAGGGCACGATCGCGACGACGTTGAGGTACTCGCCGCGGCGGATCATGTAGTGCACCAGGTGCTTGCCGGGGCCGTACCAGATCGTGGAGTGGTAGCGGTCGAGCAGGAACCGGGTCGCCGGGTCCGCGGCGATCAGCTCGCCGGGGATCAGGGCGCGGTAGGCCATCTCGCCGGAGAAGACGAGGGTGTCGTCGAACCCGGCGAGGTCGCGGACACCGGACCGGATGCCGTCCGCGCCGACCAGCACGTCGCCCGCGACGCGCAGCCCGCGCGCGGTGACGGCGACCGGGCGGTCCGGGTCGGTGCGGTCGAGCTCGACGACCTTCGCGTCGGTGTGCACGGTGACCGCGGGGCCGGGGCCGTCCGGGTCGAGGCAGGCCTCGAGCAGGATCCGGTGCAGGTCGGCGCGGTGGTAGTGCCAGTACGGGGCGCCGTAGGTGTCGACGACCTGCTGCCCGAGCGGGAGCTGGGCGATGATCGAGCCGTCGGCCCAGCGGCGCCGCACCTGGTCCTGCGGGGCGGTGTGGATCCGCTCCAGCGACCGGCGCAGCCCCAGGCCGAACAGGATCCGGCTGGCGTTGGGGGCGGTCTGGATGCCGGCACCGACCTCGCCGAGCTGCGGCGCGGCCTCCAGCACGGTGGCCCGGAAGCCCTGACGGCGCAGGGCCAGTGCGGCGGTCAGCCCGCCGAGACCGCCGCCCGTGATGGTGATCTCCAGGGACTGGCTGGGTGCCACGACTACCTCCTCGCGTCCGTCGGGCCTGTGACGTGGCCCGCACGAGAAGTAATCCGAGCACGTACTATCCGGATACGCAAGGTTTTCGTGCGAACGACCCGGAAGGGAAACCGGGACGTAACCCGGGCGGCCGGGCTCAGTCGTTGCCGGGCAACGACGTCCGCTCCGCGACCGCCTCCCAGTGGGCGCCGAGGGTGTTGAGCAGACCGGCGATCTCCGAGCGCCGGTCCTCGGGCACCGCGGCCAGTAGCTCCGCGTCCAGGCGCCGGGTCCGGCGGGTGACCTCGACGAGGGCGGCCGCGCCGTCGTCGGTGAGGGAGAGGATCTTGCGCCGGGCGTCGCGGGGGGACTCGGTGCGCTCGATCAGCCCGCGGCGCTCCATCCGGCGGCAGACGTCGGCCATCGTCGAGGTGTCCAGGGCGACGGCGCCGGCCAACGAGCTCTGGTCGGACTCCGGGTAGGCACGGATCGCCGAGAGCACCGCGAACTGCGGGCCGGTCAGCACCGGGTCGACGTGACGGCTCCAGGCGGCGAGGTAGGCCTGGTACATCCGGCGCGCCCCGTAGCCGGGGGCGGCGACGAGGTCGGCCGGGGGAGCGGGTGCGACGCCTGTTCCGCCGCGCAACAGCTCACCCATCATGCCTCCGTGCTCGTCCGGGCCGGAGCCCTCGTCCGCGGCAGATCCTACGTGTCCGGACGATCACCCGGGGTGGCCGGGCCGGGGCTCAGCGCGGGCGCAGGCCGTCGACGAGCAGGTCCAGCAGGCGTCCGGCCTGCTCGCGGCCCTGCGGGTCGGCGACGGCCATGCAGATCCCGCTGGTGCCGACGAGCACGTCCGCGGCGTCGACGTCGGCCCGCAGGGTGCCGTCGGCGATGCCCGCCTTCTGGAGCAGGCGGACCGCCTCGACCATCCGCTCGCGGCTCTGCGCGAACGGGTTGTGCCCGCAGGCCACGAGCGCGTGCAGCGAGTCCGCGAGGTGCTTCTTGGTGATCACGTAGTCGACGAAGCGGTCCATCCAGGCCCGCAGTGCCCGGTCCGCGGGCAGCTCGGTGCGCAGCTGTTCGGCGGCGGCGCAGAGCCGGTCGAGCTCGTTGCGGTACACGGCCTCGACCAGGGAGTCCCGGTTCGGGAAGTGCCGGTAGAGCGTGCCGATGCCGACTCCGGCGTCCTTCGCGATGCCGTCGAGGGTCGTGGCGGGGCCGCCACGGCTCTCCGCGGTGAACGCGCGCACGGCCGCGGCCAGCAGCAGCTCACGGTTGCGCGCGGCGTCCGCACGCAGGCCGGAACGTGTGCTGGTGCCCATGGCGGTGCCTCCTCGGGTGGGACTGACGATCCCACGATACGTCTTGCGATCCGGAGGATGCTCCGGATAGAGTCCCGAGTCATACGGAGGATCCTCCGCTTACTTGTCCCCGGGGACACGGCGACGCAACGACGACGTCACCGACCGCGTACCCGGTGCTCAGAAGGGATCACGCCATGCTGTTCCGCTCCACGACCGACCGATCCCGTCCGCTGTCCACCACCGGCACCTCCCGTGCCGTCCTGCCGGCCGCACCGGCCGGGACCACCGCCTCCGACGTGCTCGCCGGCGTCGACCTCACCGGCCGGCGCGCCGTCGTCACCGGTGCGACCACCGGGGTCGGCCTCGCCGCCGCCCGTGCACTGGCCGCCGCCGGGGCCGAGGTCACCCTCGCCGTGCGCGACGCCGAGGCCGGTGCCGTCGCCCGCGACGGCATCGTCGCCGACACCGGCAACGAGCGCGTCGCCGTCGGCGAGCTCGACCTGTCCGACCAGCGCTCCATCGCCCGCTTCGTGCGCCTGTGGGACGGCCCGCTGCACATGCTCGTGCACGCCGCGGCCGTCACCGGTGCCCCGCTGACCCGCACCGTCGACGACTGGGAGCTGCACCTGGCCGTCAACCACCTCGGGCCGGCGTCGCTCACCTCGGGGCTGCACTGGGCGCTCACCGCGGTCGACGGGGCGCGGGTGGTCACCGTGACCTCCGCGGCCCACCGGGACGCGGCGTTCGACCCGGAGGACCCGCACTTCTCCGACGAGCGCTACGACGCCCACCTCGCCCACGCCCGGTCCCGCAGCGCGGCGCTGCTGCACGCGGTCGAGGCCGCGCGTCGCTGGTCGGGCGACGGGATCGCGGTGAACGCCGCCGACCCCGGCCCGGCGGGGGCCGACCCCGAGCAGGGGGCCGCCACGGTCGTGCTGGCAGCGGCGTCGCCGCTGGTCGGGGGGATCAGCGGGCGCTACTTCGCCGGGCTCGCGGAGGCGGGACCGGCCGGGCCGGGCGTGGCGGGCGGGGTCGCCACGCACGCACTCGACCCGGTCGCCGCACGGCGGGTCTGGCGCTGGACCGAGCGCACGCTGCGCGAGGTCTGGTTCGCCGGGCTGCCGATCGTGGCCTGACCCCGGGGGGCTGCCCCGAGGGGAACCCTCGTAGCGCTCAAAGCCACGAGAGTTCCCCTGGGGGCGTCCGGGACGGGCGCGCCGGTCAGTGGCGCAGCCACACCGCGGTGTCGGCGGGGACCTCGCCGCGGGCGGTGAGCGGGCCGCTGGACAGCATCACCTCGGCGTCCTCGGGCAGCGACACCGGCGCCGAGGAGACGTTCACCAGGCAGGTGAAGCCGCCGTCGCCGGAGTCCGAGGTGCGGGCCAGTGCCAGCGTGCCCTCCGGCGACTCCTGCCAGGTCAGCGCGCCGCCGCCGAGTGCGGGGTGCGCGCGGCGGATCGCCAGGGCGTCCCGGTAGAGGTGCAGCACCGAGTCCGGGTCGGCCTCCTGCACGTCGGCCGCGTGCCGGGCGAACACCTCCGGCTGCGGCAGCCACGGCGTCCCGGACGGGCCGAACCCGAAGCCGGGCTCGCCCGCGGCCCAGGGCAGCGGGACGCGGCAGCCGTCGCGGCCGCGCAGCGTGTGCCCGGACAGCTCCCAGGTCGGGTCGTCGAGCCGGTCGGTCGGGATGTCCTCGACCTCGGGCAGCCCGAGCTCCTCGCCCTGGTACAGGTACGCGGTACCGGGCAGCGCGAGCATCAGCAGCGTCGCCGCGCGGGCCCGGCGCAGGCCGAGCTCGGGGTCGGCGGGCAGGGCGATCACGTCGTCGAGGTTCCAGCCGCGCCCGGCCTCGGGCTTGCGGGCCAGTCGGCTCGGGTGCCGGCAGACGTCGTGATTGGACAGCACCCAGGTCGCCGGTGCGCCGACCCGGGTGTTCTCGGCGATCGCGTCGTCGATGTTGGCGCGCAGGTCCTCGGCCAGCCAGGCGGCGGTGAGGAAGTTGAAGCTGAACGCGGTCTGCAGCTCGTCCGGGCGCAGGTAGCGGGCCAGGCGCTGCGGGTCCGGCACCCAGGCCTCGGCGACGAACACCCGCGGCGGGTCGTAGGTGTCGCCGATCCGGCGCCACGACCGGAAGATGTCGTGGACGCCGTCGCGGTCGAGGTAGGGGTGGCCGCCGTCCTGGGCGTCGTTGACGCCCTCCACGACGTCGGGCAGCCCGGGCTCCTTCACCATCGAGTTCGCGACGTCGACCCGGAACCCGTCCACGCCCCGGTCGAACCAGAAGCGCAGGGTCTCCTCGAAGTCGGCGCGGACCTCCGGGTGCTCCCAGTTCACGTCCGGCTGCCGGATGTCGAACAGGTGCAGGTACCACTGCTCCGGCGTCCCGTCGGGGGACACGACCCGCTCCCACGCGGGCCCGCCGAACATCGACTCCCAGTTGTTCGGCGGGAGCTCACCGTTCTCGCCGTGGCCGTCGCGGAAGAGGTAGCGCTCGCGCTCGGGCGAGCCGGGGCCCGCGGCCAGCGCGGCCCGGAACCACACGTGCTCGTCGGAGTGGTGGTTCGGGACGATGTCGAGCAGCACCCGGATGCCGCGCGCGTGGGCCTCGGCGATCAGGGCCTCGGCCTGCGCGGTGTCGCCGAACATCGGGTTGATCGCGCGGTAGTCGGCCACGTCGTAGCCGCCGTCGGCCAGCGGCGACGGGTACCAGGGGTTGATCCAGATCGCGTCGACGCCCAGGCGGGCGAGATGGTCGAGCCTGCTGCGCAGACCGGCGAGGTCACCGGTCCCGTCGCCGTTCCCGTCGGCGAAGCTGCGGATGTAGACCTGGTAGACGACGGCGTTGCGCCACCAGTCCTGCTCGTGCACGGACATGATGCTCCCGGGTACGGATCGTCGGGCGGGGCGGTGTTGCAGAGTGTTTCATCCGGTTGCAACCGCTGTCGAGGCGCGGGCACGATGACCCCCGTGACGGACGGGCCGGTGCACGAGGTCGTACGCCGGGCGGGTGTCCGGCGGGTCGCCGAGCTCGCCGGGGTCTCCCCGGCGACGGTGTCGCGCGCCCTGCGCGAGGGCACCCCCGTCTCGCACGACACCCGCGAACGCGTCCGCCGGGCGGCGGCCTCCCTCGGCTACTCCGTCCCCGTCCGGCCGCTGACGGTCGCCGTGCTCGCCCGCTTCCCGACCCGCTGGTTCTTCGCCGAGGCAGTCGCCGGGGTGGAGGGCGTGCTGTCCGCGGCCGGGCACGTCACCCAGCTCCACAACCTCGGTGACCCGGACGCGCGGGCGCACTTCTTCGCGACGCTGCCGGTGCGCGGGCGCGCCGACGGGCTGATCGTCGTCGCCTCGGCGATCGACACCACCGAGGCCGCGGCGCTGGACGCGCTGGAGATCCCGGTCGTCGTGCTCGGCGGGGACATGCCGGGACGACCGCGGATCGGCATCGACGACCGCGCCGGAGCCCGCACCGCCGTCCGGCACCTGCTCGGACTCGGGCACCGCGGCGTCGCGCTGGTGTCGTTCGACCCCGACGAGGCCAACGGCCGCGCCACGACCACCGACCGGCGCGACGGCTGGGCCGACGCGCACGCCGAGGCCGGGCGGCCCCGCGGCCCGGTCGTCGCCACCGGGGCCGGGGTGGCCGACGGCGACGCCGCGGCCGCCGAGCTGCTCTCCCTCCCGGTGATGCCGACCGCGGTGTTCGCGATGTCCGACGAGCTCGCCGTCGGCGTGCTGCGCACCCTGCGCCGTGCCGGCGTGGCGGTGCCGGGCCAGGTGTCGGTGGTCGGGTTCGACGACCACGACTCGGCTGCCGTCGCCGAGCTCACCACGGTCGCCCAGCCGGTCCGCCGCCAGGGCGAGCTCGCCGCCCGGGCACTGCTCGCCGCGCTGGACGGCGAGCACCCCGGCGACGTCGAGGTCCCGACCCGGCTGGTGGTCCGGGCGACGACGGCGCCACCCCGGGTCAGCTGACCAGCCGGTCCGGGCGCAGCTCCACCCGGCGCAGCAGCTGCGCGTTGAGCGCGACGACGACCGTGGACAGGCTCATCAGCAGGGCGCCGACCGCGGGCGGGAGCACGAACCCGACCGGGGCGAGCACCCCGGCCGCGAGCGGCACCGAGACCAGGTTGTAGCCGGCCGCCCACCACAGGTTCTGCAGCATCTTCCGGTACCCGGCGCGGGACAGCGCGATCACCGACAGGACCCCGCGCGGGTCGGACGAGGCCAGGACCACCCCGGCCGAGGCGACCGCGACGTCGGTGCCGGCCCCGATCGCGATCCCGACGTCGGCCCGGGCCAGCGCCGGGGCGTCGTTCACGCCGTCGCCGACCATCGCGACGACCGCGCCGCGGTCCTGGAGCCGGGCCACCGCCTCGTCCTTGCCCTCGGGCAGCACCTCGGCGACGACCTCGTCGACGCCCAGGTCGCGGGCGACCGCCTCGGCCACTGGGCGCGCGTCACCGGTGAGCATCACGACCCGTACGCCGCGGGCGTGCAGGGCGTCCACCGCGGCCCGGGACTCCGGGCGGACCGCGTCGGCGAGGGCGAGCGCGCCCACCACCTCGCCGGGGTCCGCACCGGCCACCACGTACAGCACGGTGGCGCCGTCGTCGCTCCACCGGTGCACGTCGCCGGTCAGCTCGGCGGGCACGTCGAGACCACGCCCGCGCAGCAGCGCCGGACCCCCGACGGCGACCGGCCGCCCGTCGACGGTGGCGGACACCCCGCGTCCGGTGTGCGAGCGGAACCCGTGTGCGGCCGGGACGGCCCGCCCGTCCGCCGCGGCGACGACGGCGCGGGCCAGCGGGTGCTCGCTGTCGGCCTCGACGGCGGCGGCCAGGGTCAGGGTGTCCGCAGCGCCCGCGGTCCCGACGACCCGCGGGCTGCCGGTGGTGAGCGTGCCGGTCTTGTCGAACAGCACGGTGTCGACGGTGCGGGTGCGCTCCAGCGCGAGCCGGTCCGTGACCAGCACCCCGGAGCGTGCCGCGCGGGCCGTGGAGATCGCGATGACCAGCGGGATCGCCAGCCCGAGCGCGTGCGGGCAGGCGATCACGAGCACGGTGACGGTGCGGGTGACCGCCTGCGCGGTGTCGCCGAGCAGCGTCCATGCGGCGAAGGTCGCCACCCCGGCACCCGCGGCGAACCAGAACAGCAGCGCCGCCGCGCGGTCGGCGAGTGCCTGGGCCCGGGAGCGTGAGCCCTGCGCGTTCTCCACCAGGCGGCGGATGCCCGACAGCGCCGTGTCCTCGCCGACGGCGTCGACCCGGACCCGCAGCGCCGAGTCGGTGGCGACGGTGCCCGCCACCACCCGGTCGCCGGTGCCGCGCGGGACCGGCCGGGACTCGCCGGTGATCATCGACTCGTCCACCTCGGCGGCACCGTCGACGACCGTGCCGTCGGCGGGCACCCGGGCGCCCGACCGGACCAGCACGACGTCGCCGACGGTCAGGTCGGCCGGTGCGACCGTGCCGACCGTGCCGTCGGCGCCGACCCGCTCGGCGGTGTCGGGCAGCAGCGCGGCCAGCGCGTCGAGGGCCCCGGACGCCTGCCCGAGCGCACGCATCTCGAGCCAGTGCCCGAGCAGCATGATCACGACCAGCAGCGCCAGCTCCCACCAGAAGTCCAGCCCGCCGACGCCGAGCGAGCTCAGCATGCTCGCCACCCACGCGACGCCCACGGCCATGCCGATGAGCAGCATCATCCCGGGCCGGCGCGCCCGGATCTCGGCGACGGCGCCGGACAGGAACGGCCGGCCCGGCCAGAAGAGGATCACGGTGCCGAGCACCGGGGGGATCCACGCCGACCACGCCGGGGGCGAGTACCCGAGCAGCATCCCGGTCATCGCGCTGAACCCGACGACGGGGACGGCGAGCACCAGCGCGACGACGAACCGGTCCCGGAACACCGCCGCGTGCCCCGCGTGCCCGTGTCCGGTGTGGCCGCCGTGTCCGGCGTGGCCGCCGTGGGCCCCGGGGCCGCCGCCGGGGTGCGTCCCGTGCTCCTGCGGGGCGGAGGCCGCCCGTGGCTCGTCGTGCATCGTCTACCTCCCGGCGTCGTGGACGCCCGCTGCAGCGCATATACCCCCCCAGGGTATTCCCGGTGGACGGGCCGCGCGGGGTACCGTCGTGGTCGTCCCGCGGGGACACCACGGGAGGTGGTCGGCGTGGTCCGGGTCGAGGGGCACTGGCGCAACCGAAGCTGGGTCGCCGCGCACTACCGGCACCCGATGCGGCCCGGTGCCGACCAGACGGTGCTCGTCCTGCCGCACGCCCGGACGGTGTGCATCGACCTGTCCGCGCACGGCGGACCGTTCCCCGCCGAACCGGTGGACGGACGCCCCGCACCGGCGCTGCCCGCACCCCGGCCGCCCGCCGAGCGCTGACGCGGCAGGATGGTGCCGTGCCGAAGCTGATCGAGAACGCCAGCCGGGTCACCGCCGCCGGGACCCCGCCGAAGACCATCGACGAGTACGTCGGGCGGGTGAACTCCGGCGACGGCCGGGTCTCGGTCGCCCACATGCGCAGCCCGTCGGGCTGGGCCGAGCCCGGCCAGACCCCGGAGTTCGACGAGTACACCCTGGTCCTGCGCGGCGCACTGCGGGTCGAGTTCGACGGCGGGGAGCTCGACGTCGCCGCCGGGCAGGCCGTGCACACCGCGCCGGGGGAGTGGGTGCGCTACAGCTCACCCGGCCCCGACGGCGCGGAGTACGTGGCCGTCTGCCTGCCCGCCTTCGAGATCGGTGCCGCGCACCGCGACGACGAGCCCGGGAGCTGATCCGGTCCCGTGCCGCCGCCCGGGGCCCGGCGGTCGACGACGGCGCGTGGTGCCGCGCCACGGGAGCGGCCGGGAGTTCCGATCCGGTACACCTGGGGCGTGACGATCCGGACGGTTGCCCTCACCGCCCTCACCGCGCTCCTGCTGGCCGGATGCGGCACCGGCGGCACCACGGCCGCCGGTGCGGGCACCAGCGGCCCGCACGCGGCCATGGCCGCCGACCTCACCGGTGTCCGCTGGCTGCCCGCCGACGGCACCGCGCAGGGCCGGGCGTTCGCCGAGTTCGCCCCGGACGGCACCTGGACCGGATCGGACGGCTGCAACGGCCAGAGCGGCGAGTGGACCCTCGGCGACGGCGGTGCGCTGCGGGCGACGGCGGGCCTGAGCACGATGATCGGCTGCGAGAACGTGCCCGTCGCGCGCTGGGTCTCCGACGCCGTCCACGTCGAGACCGAGGGCGACGCCCTGCTCCTGCACCCCGCGACGGGCGAGCCCGTGCGCCTGGTGCGCGCACCCAGCTGACACCGAGGAGCACGTTCCCGCCCCGCGGAGGGCGCGAACGTGCTCCTCGACGCGGGTGCCGGTCGTCGAGCGTCGCGGAACCGTGCCGCCGACCACGGGAGCGCAGCGCCCGGTCCGGGACGGGTCAGCGGGGCAGCGGCAGCCAGTCCAGGACGTCGCGGATCCGGGCGTCCCAGTAGCCCCACTCGTGCTCGCCGGGGCCGAACGCGGTGCTCACGGACACCCCGGCGGCCCGGGCCAGCTCGGCGAAGCGCACCGACTGCGGGTGCAGCGGGTCCTCGGTGCCGGCGCACACGTACAGCGCGGGCGCCGCGGCCGGGTCGAGCCGGGCGAGCAGGGTGGACAGGTCCGCCTCGGTGCCGGCCACCGGGGCGCCGTCGAGGATCCGCTCCCAGATCCGGGGGTCCTCCTCGCGGGGCGGGCCCGCGGCCAGCGCGGCGAGGTCGAGCGCCCCGGACAGCGACGCCGCGGCGGCGAACCGGCCGGGCTCGGCCAGCGCCCAGGACAGCGCGCCGTAGCCGCCCATCGACAGTCCCGCCACGAACGTCTCCGCCGGGTCGGCCGACACCCGGAAGAACCGCGCCACCAGCGCCGGGAGCTCCTCGGTCACCCACGTGCGGTAGCGGCCGCCGTAGGCCTGGTCGGTGTAGAAGCTGCGGTGCACCTGCGGCATGACGACGGCGAGCCCCAGCTCGTCGGCGTACCGCTCGACGGCGGTGTAGCGGGTCCAGGCGGTGTCGTCGTCGGACAGGCCGTGCAGCAGGTAGAGCACCGGTGGCGGGGCGTCGAGGTCGCGCACCCCGGCGCCGATGCGGGTCCGCGACGGCTGGGGCAGCAGCACCGTGACCGAGGTGGCCAGTCCGAGGGAGTCGGCGACGACGTCGCAGCGCAGCCGGGCCATTCCGGTGATCCTCGTCGGCGCGCGACCGGCCGGTCAAGGCACACTCGGGTCGTGCACGTCCTCATGTCGACCACCGCCGCGCACGGCCACGTCCACCCGAACCTGCCGGTGATGGCCGAGCTGGTCGCCCGCGGCCACCGCGTCACCTACCCGGTCCCGGAGCGGTTCGCCGAGGCCGTCGCCGCGACCGGGGCGACGCCGCTGCGGATCCGCACCGACCTGCCCGACCCGGCGAAGGGCGAGCAGTGGCCCGACGGCGGGATCGAGGCCATGCGGCTGTTCTCCGCCGAGGCCCGCTCCGCCTACGACCAGATCGCCGACGCGCTGCAGTACGAGCACCCCGACGTCGTCTGCTACGACGGCAGCGGCTGGGCCGGGCACGCGTTCTCCCGGGTCCGGGGCATCCCGCGGGTGGAGCTGTCCCCGCACATGGTGGCCTGGGACGGCTTCGAGACCGACATGGCCGAGGCCTTCGCGTTCCTGGAGACCCCCGAGGGGCTCGCCTGGCGCGCCGAGCTGGACGCCTGGCTCGACGAGGTCGGCGCCGGTGTCGGGAGCCGGGAGTTCCTCGGCCGCCCCGACCGTTCGGTGGCGCTGATCCCCGAGGCGATGCAGCCCGAGCTCGACCGGGTCGACCGCGACCGCTACACCTTCGTCGGCCCGGTCATCGGCGACCGCTCGCACCAGGGGCTGTGGCCCAAGCCGACGGCCCCGCTGCTGCTGGTGTCGCTCGGCTCGGCCTACACCGACCGGCCGCGGTTCTGGCGGGCCTGCATCGACGCCATGACCGGCACCGGCTGGCAGACCGTGCTCGCCACCGGCCCGCACGTCGCCCCGGCCGACCTCGGCGAGGTCCCCGACGACGTCACCGTCCGGGAATGGGTGCCGCAGCTCGCGGTGCTGGCGCACGCGTCGGCGTTCGTCACCCACGCCGGGATGGGCGGCTGCACCGAGGGGCTGTGGCACGGCGTCCCGATGGTCGCGGTCCCGCAGGCGGTGGACCAGTTCGGCAACGCCGACCGGATCGCCGCGCTCGGGGTCGGCGAGCACCTGCCCGCCGACGCTGTCACCCCGGAGACGCTGCGCGAGGCGGTGCTGCGGGTGTCCTCGTCGGAGGAGGTCGCGCGCCGCTGCGCCGAGGAGAAGGCGACCGCCCGCGCGGCCGGCGGGGCCGCGGCCGCCGCCGACGTCGTCGAGGGGCTCGCCCCGTCCGCACGGTGCGCGACCTGCGCGCTCGTCGGGGTTGTGGCGGTCGCGGCTGAGACGTCCGTTTCACGTTGATCCGTTCGGGCCACCGTCGGGCGCGGCGATTGTGGACGCAGCGTCGCCGGTGGCACGGTCGGCCTCTCGGTCGGGGGGCGGGCGCGTGCGCCCGGAGAGGTGGAGCCGGTGCGCAGGACGATCATCACGCTGCTCGTCGCCGTGGGGGTGACGCTCGGGACCGCCGGACCCGCCGTGGCCGCGCCCGCGGCACCCGCACCGCCCGCGCCGCCGCCGGGGTCGGGCATCGTCTGGGGTGCGTGCAGCAGCCCGTCGCTGCAGCAGGCCAGGGCCGAGTGCGGCTTCCTGAAGGTCCCGCTGGACCACGCGAAGCCCGCCGGAAAGAAGATCGAGATCGCGGTCTCGCGCGTCCGGCACACCGTCCCGCAGGCGCAGTACCAGGGCGTCGTGCTCGTGAACCCCGGCGGTCCGGGCGGCCCCGGGCTGGGCCTGTCCCGGCTCGGCTCCGCCGTCCCGAAGAACGCCGGTGCCGCCTACGACTGGATCGGCTTCGACCCGCGCGGCGTCGGCACCAGCCGGCCCGCGCTCAGCTGCGACCCCGACTACGGCGGCTACGCGCGCCCGGACTACCGGCCGGAGAACGGCGCCGAGAAGGCGTGGCTGCCGAAGGCCGAGGCCTACGCCCGGGCCTGCGGGAAGGCCGGCGGCGAGCTGCTCGCGCACCTGCGCACCGAGGACACCGTCCGTGACATGGACCTGATCCGCCAGGCGCTCGGCGCGAAGCAGATCAACTACTACGGCTTCTCCTACGGCACGATGCTCGGCCAGGTCTACGCCACGATGTTCCCGGACAAGGTCCGCCGGATGGTCCTCGACGGCGTCGCCGACCCCCGTGACTGGTGGTACCGGGCCAACCTGAACCAGGACGTCGCGTTCCAGCGCAACATCGAGACCTTCTTCGACTGGGTCGCCAAGAACGAGGCCACCTACCACCTCGGTACCACCGGCGACGCCGTCGAGAAGCGCTTCTACGACCTCGCCGCGGAGTTCCGGAAGGCCCCGCTCGGCGGGAGGATCGGGTCCTCGGAGTGGACCGACATCTTCCTGCGCGCCGGCTACAACGTGGGGGAGTACACCTCCGTCGCCGACGCGTTCGTCGCCGGCACGAAGAAGGACGCGGCGAAGCTCAAGGCCGCCTACGACCAGGCGGGCTCGCCCACCGACGACAACAACTACGCCGTCTACCTCGCCACCCAGTGCACCGACGCCCCGTTCCCGCACGACTGGGCCACCTGGAAGCGCGACAACACCGCCACCGACCGGAAGGCGCCGTTCGAGACCTGGGGCAACGCCTGGTACAACGCGCCGTGCCGGGACTGGCCGGTGAAGCCCGGGCCCGCACCGAAGGTCGCCGGGACGCTGCGGACCGGCCCGCTGCTGATCTCCGAGACCTACGACGGCGCCACCCCCTACGAGGGCGCACTCCAGGCCCGGCGGACCTTCCCCGGCTCGTCGCTGGTCGAGGGCGTCGGCGGGCACACCCACTCGTCGTCGCTGTCGGGGATCGCCTGCACCGACGACACGGTCGCCGACTACCTGCTCACCGGCGCGCTGCCGAAGCGCACCGGCGGGGACCGGTCGGACCGGCAGTGCCCGCCGCTGCCGCCGCCGTCCCCGGCGGCCGCGGGCGGGTGAGGCGGGCTCAGCCCGCGACGAGCAGGATCACCAGCGGCACCGGGACGGCGACCAGGGCCAGCAGCACCGCGTTCGCCGTCCGGTACTCGCGCAGCACCGCGACGAACTCGCGCAGCACCGCGCTGGGCCAGTAGTAGCCGGCGGTCGGCGCCCCCACGGCCTGGGCGTCGACGCCGAGCCGCCGGGCCAGCAGCGCGGCCCGGAACGCGTGGTAGTTGCTGGTCACGATGACCCCGGGGCCGTCGCCGACCAGCGCCGAGCTGAACCGCAGGTTCTCCTCGGTGGTCCGCGAGTCGGTCTCCGCGGTCAGCACCGCCGGGTCGGCGCCGTGCGCCGCGGCCCAGCGCGCCATCGCCTCGCCCTCGGCGAGCCGCTCGTCGTCGCCCTTCCCGCCGGACAGCACCAGCCGTCCGGCCCCACGCCGGGTCAGCTCGTCCATCCCGGTCGCGATCCGCGACGCCAGCAGCGGCGGCACCTCGCTGCCGCGCAGCCCGGAGCCGAGCACGACCACCCAGTCCGCGGGCCGGTCGCGCACCAGCCACCGGTAGAGCCGCGCGTAGCCGAGGAACGCGGCGAACTGGAACGCCAGGAACGCCGCCGCGAGCAGGCAGGCCAGCCACAGCGCGCGCAGCACGAGCGAGTGCAGCGCCAGCACCGGCCAGACCGCGACGAGCAGCCCGATGATCGCCAGGCCGGTGAGCAGCGACAGCGAGTTGCCGAGTGAGAAACGCTCCCGGCGCAGCATCACCGCGCCGTTGAGGACGCAGAACACCGCGAACACCACCGTGATCAGCGGCGACAGCACCACGGCGAGCACGAGCGCACCGAACACGGGGTTGCCGCCCGACCCGGCGAGCGCGAGCACCCACCCGAGGCTCACCGCCGCGGCGAGCAGCCAGTAGGCGTTGCCCAGCCGTCGGGGGTCGCGCCGGATCCGCCGCACGGTGAACACGGTGACGACGACCGCGAGCACGACGGGCAGCACGACCGCGAGGACGGTCACGAGCAGGGTGAGGAACGAGTCGGACATCGACGACGATCCTTCTCCCCGCCCCACGGACCGGCCCCGGACGGCCCGGGCGGCCACCCGGCCGTGGCGGCCGGCGGTCGGCCCGGTGCGCCGGACCGGGTCCGGCGACGGCGACGCCCGGCGTCGGGGAGGATGACGGCACTGTGTCGTCCCTCTTCGCCCCCACCGTGCGCGTGCCCGGTGGCCGCTTCAAGCCGGACCCACCGGTCCCCGCGCGCGACGTCGCCCGCGCCGACCGCCGGGTCCGCCGTGCCACGGGCGTCCTCGCCGCGCTCGCGGTCCTGCTCGTGCTCGCCTGGTGGGTCGACGGCGGGGGCGCGACCGGGCTGCTGGGGGGCGGCACCGGGGCCGTCGCCGAGACCGGACGGCTCTGCGGGCTGCTGGCGTCGCTGCTGCTGCTCGGGCAGGTGCTGCTCGCCGCCCGGATCCCACTGCTGGAGCACGCGTTCGGCCAGCGGCATCTCATCGCACTGCACCGCGGTACCGGGATCGCCTCGTTCGCCGGGATGCTGGCGCACGTCGGCTGCGCGAGCTGGGCGCACGGCCCCGCCGGTGCGGGCCGCGTCCCCGCCGGGTTCTGGCAGCTGACGTGGACCCGGCCCGGGATGGTCGCGGCCTCGCTCGGCACCGTCCTGGTGGTGCTCGTCGTCGTGACCAGCGCGCGGTGGATCCGCACCCGGCTGCGCTACGAGTGGTGGCACCTGCTGCACCTGTGGGGCTACGCCGGGGTGTTCCTCGCGCTGCCGCACCAGCTGTGGGCGGGGCGGGAGTTCACCACCTCGCCGTCGCGGACGGTGTTCTGGTGGGGGCTGTGGTCCGCCGCGGTGCTCGCCGTCGTGGTCTGGCGGGTCGCGGTCCCGGTGCTCCGGTCGCGCCGCCACCGGATCACCGTCGCCGCGGTGCTGCCCGAGGGCGACGGCAGCGTGTCGGTGCACATGACCGGCGACCGGCTGCGCGAGCTCGGCGCCTCGGCCGGGCAGTTCTTCGTCTGGCGGTTCCGGTCCGGGCGTGGCTGGCCCGCGGGCAACCCGTACTCGCTGTCGGCACCGCCGACGGCCCGCTCGCTGCGGATCACCGTCAAGCAGCTCGGCGACGGCAGCGCCGCCGTCCCGAACCTGCGGCAGGGCACCCGGGTCTACATCGAGGGCCCCTACGGCAGGCTCACCCCGCGCACCCGGACCAGCCCGCGGGTCGCGCTGATCGGCGCGGGCGTCGGGATGACCCCGTTGCGGGCGCTGGCGGAGAAGTTCCTCAACGAGTCCGCCGACGTCGTGGTGGTGCACCGCTTCACCCGCGAGCCGCTGTTCGCGCGGGAGTTCACCCGCCTCGCCCGGGAGCGGAACCTGCACGTGGTGGCCTCGCCGGGGCGTCGCCGGGGGACGGGGTCGTGGTGGGGCGCCGACGCGGGCCGGGCCGACGACCTCGCCGCGCTGCGGGCCCGGATCCCGGACATCGCGGTGCGCGAGGTGTACGTGTGCGGGCCCGGCCGGTGGACCGCGATGGTCCGGCGCACCGTGCTCGACGCCGGGGTGCCGGAGCGGCGCGTGCACGTCGAGAACTTCGGCTGACGACGCGTCCGGGAGCCCGGGCGGGGCGGGCCGGTCAGGGCGCCAGACGCTGCAGCAGCGCCATGACCTCACCGAGGGTCGTCTCGACCACCCGCAGGCGCTGCACCTCCTCGCTGCCGGGTGGCACGGGCGTGCCCGCCGCACCGGGACGACGACGGGGCAGCGCGGCAGCCGGGTCGCGCCGTCGTTCCAGCTCGTCGAGGCGCTGCAGGGTCGCCTGCAGGGTGGCCTCCGCGCTGTCCGCCCGGACCGTCTCCCGGCGACCCTGCTCCACGAGCCGGGCGACCCAGCTCGCCCAGGCGTCGACCTCGGCCCGCCGGTAGCCCCACGGGGCTGTGCCGAACACCGGGGGCGACGCGTCGTCGGCGGCGACGCGGCCGAACCGGGCGGCTACACCCGCCCCGCCGACCCGGTCGGCGGTGTCGCCGGCGTCGTCGTCGCGTTGTGTGCCCGCCGCACCCCGTCCTGTGACCACGGGGTCAGTCAACGGGCCCGATCCCGGGGTCACGCGAGCGCGACGGGCGGCGAACGGTCACCCGGTCGGCGAACGGTGACCACTCTCGGTGAACGGTCCGGTGTGGACGATCAGGCGAGGTGGACGTACTCGTACTCGAAGGGCTTGCCGTTGATCCCGTTCGACGGCGGCGCGATCCAGCCCGCGATCTTCCCGGGCTCGTAGACCGGGCGCATCAGGTTCTGCACGAACGTCCGGTCCGCCTCCGACGGCAGCCAGTCGTCCTGGCGGGACGCCCACACGTCGGCGGAGATCAGGTCGCCCTTCGGGGTGAGCTCGTGGGAGGAGAACAGCCCGACCTGCCGGTTGAACCCGACGTGCGGAAGGTACACGCGGTCGTCGAACCCGTTCTTCTCCAGGATGCGGTTCCAGCGCTTCAGCCCGGACTGGCAGTCCTTCACGTACTCGTTGCGCAGGTCCAGGTTCAGCGCCAGCAGGGCCGGGACCTCGTCGGTGACGACGCCGCCGTCGCGGACCTGCTCCATGCCGTAGCCGTCCTCGGTCAGCACGTGGTCGTCGCGACGCCGCTCCTCCTGCCAGCGGCCCTTGAGTCCGGCGGTGAAGTAGTTCGCCGCGTTCGTCGACTGCTCGGAGCCGAACAGGTCGAGGCTGACCGAGTAGTGGAAGTTGATGTACTTCTGGATCACGTCCAGCGGGATGCCGCCGTGCGGGGCGATGTCGGCGGTGTCGTGGGAGCGCATCAGCTCGCAGGTCCGCTGGATCACCCGGTCGATGCCGGTGGTGCCCACGAACATGTGGTGGGCCTCCTCCTTCAACATGAACTCGCAGGTGCGCGAGAGCGGGTCGAAGGCGGACTCCTTCAGCGTGCCGAGCTGGTACTTGCCGTCCCGGTCGGTGAAGTAGGTGAACATGAAGAACGACAGCCAGTCCGGGGTCTCCTCGTTGAACGCGCCGAGGATGCGGGGGCTGTCCAGGTCGCCGGAGTTGCGCTGCAGCAGCGCCTCGGCCTCCTCGCGGCCGTTGCGGCCGAAGTAGGCGTGCAGCAGGTACACCATCGCCCAGAGGTGGCGGCCCTCCTCGACGTTGACCTGGAAGAGGTTGCGCAGGTCGTAGAGGCTGGGGGCGGTCTCGCCGAGGCGGCGCTGCTGCTCCACCGAGGCGGGCTCGGTGTCGCCCTGGATGACGATCAGGCGCTGCAGGTCGGCGCGGTACTCGCCGGGGACCTGCTGCCAGACCGGCTCGCCGCGGTTCTCGCCGAAGGCGATCCGGCGGTGGTCGGAGCGCTCGGCCAGGAACCCCCCCCAGCGGTACTCCTCCATCGCGACGTGCCCGAACTGCGCCCAGCCCTCCTTGCCGACGTCGACGGCGGTGCGCAGGTAGACGTCCTGGGTCGGGACGGCCGGGCCCATCGTCTTCCACCAGGTGAGGAAGTTGGGCTGCCAGGACTCCAGGGCACGCTGCAGCTTGCGGTCCCCGGCGAGGTCGACGTTGTTGGGGATCTTCTCCGAGTAGTCGATGCTCATGGCTCACACCCGCTTGCGGTCGAAGTCGGCCCTGCGGCCCGTCCCGTACTTGCGCAGTGCGCCCTCCGGCCCGGAGGCGTTCGGGCGCACGAAGATCCAGTTCTGCCAGGCGGTGAGCCGGCCGAAGATGCGGCTCTCCATCGTCTCCGGCCCGACGAACCGGTGGTTGGCCTCCATCCCGGTCAGCGCGTCCGGCGAGAGCGAGGCCCGCTCCTCGAGCATGATGCGGACCTCGTCGTCCCAGTCGATGTCGTCCGGGGCGTCGGTGACCAGACCCAGCTCCAGCGCCTCGCCCGCGGTGAGGCGGCGCCCCACCTCCTTGCGGAGCGTGGCGACGTGGTCGTCGTCGCCGTGGAAGCGGCTCGCGAGCCGGGACGGCCCGTTGGGCATCGGGAAGGTGCCGAAGTTCGACGCCGTGAGCATGATCTGGGCCTCGTCGCCCTGCTCGTCGCCCTCGATCGTGCCGTCGAGCATGTACTGGCGGTCGCAGGCCAGGGCCAGCTCCAGCAGCGCACCGGCGAAGCAGGAGCCCGGCTCGACCAGCGCGATCAGGCTGCGGCTGGTGACGTCCAGGCGCTTGAGCGTGCGCTTGAAGTAGTGCCGGATCTCGTTGACCAGCCAGTCGTCGCCCGAGTGCTGCTCGATGACGCGCTCGAAGGCCAGCGCGTCCTCGACGTCGCCCCGGGTGCGGATCACCCAGGTGCCCAGCTCGGGTTCGTTGCTGCGCAGCCGCAGGATCAGGTCGTCGAGCTGGCGGGTCATGGCCAGCGGCCAGAAGTCCGCGCCGAGGGCGTGCACGCGCTCGATGCTCTCCGGGACACCGCCCCCTGGCCCGTCGACGGTGATCTCCACCAGGCCCCGGTCACGGTCGAACTCCGCGCGCACGTGCGGGTAGGTGATGCCGTCGGCGGTCTCGGTGCGCTCCAGCGGGGGCAGCTCGATCCCGTCGTCCGCGGGCAGCCGCGTCGACGCCGCCGCGGCCTCGACGGCCCGCTCGGCCACGGTCTCGTCCCAGCGGCGCTTGGGGATCACCTCGTCGACGAGCTTCCACTCGACGGCCTGCTTCCCGCCGAAGCCCTCGGACCTCGTGGCGAACACGTCGGCGCGGTCCTTGCGGACGCGGCGCTTGTCGGTGACGCGGGTGAGGCCGCCGGTGCCGGGCAGCACACCGAGCAGCGGGACCTCGGGCAGCGCGACGGTGGAGGAGTTGTCGTCGATCAGCAGGATCCGCTCGCAGGCCAGCGCCATCTCGTAGCCGCCGCCGGCGGCCGTGCCGTTGACGGCGGCGATCCAGGTCTGGCCGGAGTACGCGGTCGCGTCCTCGATGCCGTTGCGGGTCTCGTTGGTGAACTTGCAGAAGTTCACCTTCCACGGGTGCGAGGACCCGGCGAGCATCCGGATGTTCGCGCCCGCGCAGAAGTTGCGGTCCTTGGCGCTGGTCAGCACGACGGCCCTGACCCGGGGATGGGTGAACCGCAGCCGCTGGGTGATGTCGTAGAGCTCGATGTCGACGCCGAGGTCGTAGGAGTTCATCTTCAGCTCGTAGCCGGGGACGAGGCCGCCCGCCTCGTCGACGTCGAGCTTCACGAACGCGACCGTGGGGTCGTCCGGGTCGAGCGCGAGCTGCCAGTGCCGGTAGCCCGACGGGTCGCGGTCGAAGTCCACCCGAGGGACGTCTCCGTCGTCCGGGTCGACGGACGGGTCTGCACTGCTCATGGACTCCGCTCCTCCACGCGTCGTTGCGGCCATCAAAGACTACAACCAGATGACGTGGCGACGGAAGAGTGTGGAGTATCGGGGTGTGGCCCGGGCCGGCTCAGCCCTGGTTCTGCACCAGCGCGGCCGGGACCTGCTTGCGCAGCTCGCCGACGTCGTTGCGGGCGAAGCCGCGCGCGGTGAGCCAGGCGGTGACCGGCTCGGGGTCGGGGTGGCCGTGCGGCACGACGTTGTACAGGTAGTTCAGCCGCCGCCGGCCCGCCTCGGCCTCCAGCCGCTCCAGCACGAACGAGCCGACGCCGGAGTGCCGGGCCGCGGGGGCGACGAGGACCAGGATCTCGGCGTCACCCCAGCTGCCGTCGAGCCGGCCGTAGGCGACGGTCGTGCCGTCGGTGTCCTCGACGCGCCACCACTCGTCGCCGAGCGGGTCGCCGTCGCCGGGACGGCCGAGGCCGAACAGCGCGGGGTCGAGACCGTCGAGCACCCGGCCCTTCCGGTCGTCCCAGGTCGCGGGGGTCTCCGGGATCCAGTCCCACGTGTCCACGCCGGCCTCCTCGCCGTCGGTGTGTCCGCCGAGTGAACCCCGGCGGAGCGGCCCGGGTCGAGCGAACGTCCTACATCGAGACACTCCGGACGGGTCTCAGACCACCGTCTCCGGGTCGCCGGGGTGCCCCGTGGTCCCCGGCAGCGCGGCGGCGTGCGCGCGCAGCCGGTAGCGCTGGATCTTCCCGGTGGGGGTCTTGGGCAGCTCGTCGACGGTGACCACGGCGCGCGGCCGCTTGAACGAGGCCAGCCCCTCACGGCAGAACGCGACCAGCTCGGCCTCCGACGGCGCCGCCGCCGGGTCGCGGGGCACGACGAACGCGACCGGCTTGTCCAGCCCGTCGTCGTCCGGGATCCCGACGACGACCGCCTCCGCGAGACCCGGGTGCTCCAGCAGGCGGGCCTCGACCTCGCCGGGGGAGACCCAGATGCCCCCGACCTTGAGGACGTCGTCGGCCCGGCCCAGACAGGTCCACGACCCGTCCTCGCCGCGGACGTACTGGTCGCCGGTGCGCATCCAGCGGCCCTGGAACACCGCGCGGTTGACCTCGGTGCGGCACCAGTAGCCGGTGCACACGGAGTCGCCCGCGACGTAGAGCATGCCCTGCTCGCCGGGGCCGTCGATGACGCTGCCGTCCGGCCGTCGCAGCTCCACCTCGTAGCCGGGGACCGGGAAGCCGGAGCTCCCCGGCACGACCTCGCCCGGCCGGTTGGAGATGAAGATGTGCAGTGCCTCGGTGGAGCCGATCCCGTCCAGGACCTCGAAGCCGTAGCGGTCGAGGACGCCGTGGAACATCCGCGCGGGCAGCGCCTCGCCCGCCGACGCGCCGCGGCGCACGGTGGCGAACCGCTCGCGCGGCAGCTCGGCGGCGATCATCGGGCCCCAGAAGCTGGGGACGGCGAAGAACAGCGTCGCGCCGTGCTGCTCGGCGAGGCGGGAGTAGTGCTCGGGGTCCGGCCGGGACGGTTCCAGGACGGTGCAGGCGCCGACCGAGAGCGGGAAGAACATCGAGTTGCCGATGCCGTAGGCGAAGAACAGCTTCGCGACCGACAGGCAGACGTCGTCGCGGTGGATTCCGAGGACCTGGCGGCCGTAGGTGTCGGCGACGAACCGGATGTCGTCGTGGCGGTGCATGGCGCCCTTGGGCTTGCCGGTCGTGCCCGAGGTGTAGAGCCAGAGCGCCTGGGACTCCGCCCAGGTCGGGTGCGGCTCGGGCAGCGGCTCGGCGCCGTCGAGCAGGGCGTCCCAGGTCAGGGAGGTGACCCCGGCGACCAGCGGGTCGGCCCCGGTGAGCACGACGCGCTCCAGGTCGGGCGCCCCCGCGACGGCCTCGGTGAGGTGCGCGGCGAACGCCTCGCCGCCGATCACGGTGGTCGCCCGCGAGTCCCGGACGAGCACGGCGAGCTCGCGTCCGGTCAGCATCGTCGAGCACGGCACGGCGACCGCGCCCGCCCACAGGGTCGCGAGGATCGCGGTGAACAGCTCGACGTCGTCGGGCATCACGAGCAGCACGCGCTGCTCGGGCCGCACGCCGGCCCGGCGCAGGGCGCCGGCCACGAGCCGGACCCGGTCGGTCAGGGCGGCGTAGGTGAGCGAGCCGCCGGGGAACCGGACGGCGGTACGGCCGCCGTCCCCGGCCCCGACCCGGGCGGCGGTGAGGTGCGCGGCGGCGTTGAACGCCTCCGGCGCCTGCTGCGCGCTGCGGGGGACGGGCACGGCGGTGTGGGCGGGATCGACGTTGTCGACGCTGACGACATCGGCCATGGTGGACGGCTCCTGTGCCGGTTCGGGGACCTGTGATGCTACACACATCGGACGGCGCGTCAACGGTGTGTAGATCGACGACGGCCCGGTGCGGGGCGGCCGGGACCGGCTCCTAGGCTCACCGTCCGTGGGGACCCTCGTCAGCTTCCATGCCCATCCCGACGACGAGTCGATCGGCACCGCGGGCACACTCGCCAAGGCCGCCGCGCTCGGCCACCGCGTCGTCCTCGTCTTCGCCACCCGTGGCGAGCTGGGGGAGCCGGTACCCGGCGTCCTGGCCGAGGGGGAGCAGCTGCCGGTCCGCCGCTCCGCGGAGTGCCACGCCTCGGCCCGCGCCCTCGGCGTCGCCCGCGTGGAGTTCCTCGGCTACGTCGACTCCGGGATGATGGGCGAGCCCAGCAACGACGCCCCCTACTGCTTCTGGCAGGCCCCGGTGGAGCACGCGGCCAAGCGGCTCGCGCTGATCCTCGAGGAGGAGGAGGCCGACGTCCTCACCACCTACGACGACAACGGCGGCTACGGCCACCCCGACCACATCCAGGTGCACCGGGTCGGTGCCCGCGCCGGGGAGCTCGCCGGGGTGCCGGTCGTCGCGCAGAACACCACCAACCGCGACTGGCTGCTCCGCGGCATGCGCGGTCTCCGGAAGGAGCGCGGCGACGACTGGCAGATGCCCGAGATCCCCGACGACGGGTCGTTCGGCAAGCCCGAGTCCGAGATCACCCACCGGGTCGAGGCCGTCGAGTACGCCGAGACCAAGCGGGCCTCGATGCGCGCGCACGCCAGCCAGATGGGCCCCGACCACTTCATGCTGACGATGCCGGACCCGGTGTTCGCGATGGGGCTGGGCACCGAGTTCTACATCGTCGACGCGCAGCCCAACCCGGCCACCGCGCCCGAGATCTGGACCGAGGTCTTCGAGCCGCTCAGGTGACGCCCGCGCGCCGGTCCCACGCCCGCATCAGCGCGGCGTGGGCCGGGCGTTCCACCAGCCGGGTCAGCACCCAGCCGAGCAGCACCGCCGTCGCCAGCATCGCCGCGGACTGCAGCAGCGGCCCGGCGCCGAGGTCCTGCAGCCGGCGCATCAGCACGTAGCCGACGGTCTGGTGCACCAGGTAGACGCCGTAGGAGATGCCGGCGAGCCTGCGCGCCGCCGTCGCCAGCGGGGCGGGCATCCGCGAGCCCGGCCGGGGCAGCCGGGCCACCACGGCGACGAGCGCGATCCCGGCGCAGACCAGCGCGGCGGCGACCGCGTCGAGGTGGTCGAGGTCGATCCGCACGACGCCGTCGGGCCCCGGCTCGAGGCCGTGCACGAACTGGGCCAGGCCGCACACCGCGAGCAGGGCGATCGCGTGCGGGGTGCGCATCCGCCGGGTCGACCACAGCCACACCGCGATCCCGGCCACGAACAGGTGCAACCGGTGGAACCCCAGCCCGTCGACGACGGTCCGGTACCACCACGGCGGGTCGGCGACGTCGCCCGGCCGCGCCCGCAGCGGCCACAGCAGCAGCGGGACGACCACCATCGCCCACAGCAGCACCCGCAGCCGCGGCCCGTACCCCCAGCGCGTCACGCTCAGCACCGCGGCGGCGGTGAACGCCATCAGCTGCAGCGGCAACGTCCAGAACGCCGGGTCGAGCCACGGGTAGCGCTCGGTGTCCCAGTTCCCCAGCATCAGCCAGTTGACGACCATCTCCCGTGCCGGCGGCGACGCCCAGTCCAGCGGGGACACGAAGCGCAGGGCCACCCAGGCCAGCGGCACCGCGACGACGAACGCCGGCAGCAGCCGCGCGACCCGCCCCCACCAGTAGCGCCCGGGGGAGTGGCGGCCGAGCGTCGCGCAGGCGAAGTAGGCCGAGACGACCAGCAGCAGGCTCGCCCCGACCTGGTGGTCGAAGGAGACGCTGCGCGGCGCCAGCTCCGGGTGGAGCACCGGGCCGAGGTGCGTGGCGTGGTAGAGCACGACCAGCAGCACGAAGGTGCTGCGCAGTACGTCCCAGCCGGGCTCCCGGCGACGGGTCCCCGGCGGGGGTGTCGGAACCACCACATCTCCACCGTCGCACACCGCCGGCGACCTGTTGATCCGGGTGAAGGGCGCCCTGAGTGCGCGGTCGGGGGCTGTCGGTTCTACTCTCCGTAGAGCACAATCGGCGCGCGCCGTGCGACGGGCCGGGACCCACGGAGTGGATCTCCCGAACCGGACGGGCGCCGCTCGCCGGTCGGGAAGTAGAGTCTGCCCGTCCGCGAGGACGTGCTCAGGTCAGGCAAGTGCATGGAGGCCCAGGTGACAGCCGTCGAGCCCAAGCCGATCTCGACGCGCCCGTATCCGGCGCGGCGTGAGGGCAAGGGATCCACGTTCCTCAAGATGTTGAGGACGACGGACCCGAAGGACATCGCGATCCTCTATCTGACGACGTCGTTCGGCTTCTTCGCCGTCGGCGGGGTCATGGCGCTGCTGATCCGCGCCGAGCTCGCGCGGCCGGAGCTCCAGTTCCTGTCGACCGAGCAGTACAATCAGCTGTTCACCATGCACGGCACGATCATGCTGCTGCTGTTCGCGACGCCGATCGTCTTCGGTTTCGCGAACTACATCGTGCCGCTGCAGATCGGTGCCCCCGACGTCGCGTTCCCGCGGCTCAACTCGTTCTCGTACTGGCTGTACCTGTTCGGCGGCCTCATCGTCGTCTCCGGCTTCCTGACCCCCGGTGGTGCCGCCGACTTCGGCTGGTTCGCCTACACCCCGCTGTCGGACGCGGTGCGTTCGCCGGGGCCGGGCGGTGACCTCTGGATCATGGGGCTGGTCGTCTCCGGCCTGGGCACGATCCTGGGTGGCGTCAACTTCGTGACGACCATCGTCTGCATGCGCGCGCCCGGCATGACGATGTTCCGGATGCCGATCTTCACCTGGAACATCTTCATCACCGCGCTGCTGATCCTGATCGCGTTCCCGATCCTGACCGCCGCGCTGCTCGCGCTGGCCGCGGACCGCCACCTCGGCGCCCAGATCTTCAACCCCGCCAACGGTGGCGTGGTGCTCTGGCAGCACCTGTTCTGGTTCTTCGGCCACCCCGAGGTCTACATCGTGGCGCTGCCGTTCTTCGGCATCGTGTCCGAGATCTTCCCGGTGTTCGCCCGCAAGCCGATCTTCGGCTACAAGGGCCTGGTCTTCGCGACCATCGCCATCGCGGCGCTGTCGGTCGCGGTGTGGGCGCACCACATGTACGCCACCGGCGCGATCATGCTCTCGTTCTTCGCCTTCACCACGTTCCTCATCGCCATCCCGACGGGCGTCAAGTTCGTCAACTGGATCGGCACCCTGTGGAAGGGCAAGATCACCTACGAGACGCCGATGCTGTTCTCGGTCGGCTTCCTCGTCACGTTCCTCTTCGGCGGCCTGACCGGCATCCTGCTCGCGATGCCGCCGGTGGACTTCCACGTGTCGGACACCTACTTCGTCGTCGCGCACTTCCACTACGTGCTCTACGGCACGATCGTGTTCGCGACCTTCGGCGGGATCTACTTCTGGTTCCCGAAGATGACCGGCCGCTTCCTCGACGAGAAGCTCGGCAAGATCCACTTCTGGCTGACCTTCCTCGGGTTCCACCTGACCTTCCTGGTGCAGCACTGGCTGGGCAACGAGGGCTACCCGCGTCGCTACGCGGACTACCTGCCCTCGGACGGCTTCACCACGCTGAACACGATCTCCTCGATCGGCGCGTTCATCCTCGGTGCCTCGACGCTGCCGTTCTTCTACAACGTGTTCAAGAGCTACCGGTTCGGCCGGGTCTGCACCGTCGACGACCCGTGGGGCTTCGGCAACTCGCTGGAGTGGGCCACCTCGTCCCCGCCGCCGCGGCACAACTTCACCGAGCTGCCCCGGATCCGCTCCGAGCGCCCGGCGTTCGACCTGCACTACCCGCACCTGGTCGAGAAGGCGCGCGCCGAGGCGCACGTCGGCAACCGGGCGCACCCGACCGAGGTCCTCGCGCAGCAGGTCGGCAAGGAATCCATGCCGGACGACGACCCCAAGTCGACCTGAGGTGTCGGCGGCTCACCCCGTCCCTCCTGGTCCGGCCCGGCCCACCGTGCTCGTCACGGTGACCGGGCCGGACCGGCCCGGTGTCAGCTCCGTGCTGTTCACCGCGCTCACCACGGCCGGCGTCGAGCTGCTCGACCTGGAACAGGTCGTGGTGAACGGCCGGCTCACCCTGGGCGCGCTCGTCGTGCCGGCAGGGGATCCGGAGGACCTGCAGGAGACGGTGGGCGCGGCGATGGACTCCATCGCCATGACCGTGCACATCGAGATCCAGCGTGACGGCCGTCAGGCCGCCCGGACGCCGTCGACGCACGTCGTCACGGTCCTGGGCAGGCCGATCACGGCCCGCGCGTTCGGCGCGATCGCCGCGGAACTCGCCGCGGTCGGCGCCAACATCGACTCCATCCGCCGGGTCGCCGACTACCCGGTGACGGGGCTGGAGCTGCTCGTCTCCCCGGTCCCCGAGGGCGACGCCGACGACTACCCGCCCGGCACGCTGCGCAGGCGGCTGGTCCGGGTGGCCCGGCAGGCGGGCGTCGACGTCGCGGTGACACGGGCCGGGCTGGCGCGGCGCAGCAAGCGGCTCATCGTGTTCGACGTCGACTCCACCCTGATCCAGGGCGAGGTCATCGAGATGCTGGCCGCCCGCGCCGGGGCCGACGTCGAGGCCGAGGTCCGGCGGGTCACCGAGGAGGCCATGGCGGGCCGGCTCGACTTCACCGAGTCGCTGACCCGCCGCGTCGCCGCGCTGGAGGGGCTGCCCGCCTCCGTCGTCGACGAGGTGGCCGCCGGGATCGAGCTGACCCCCGGCGCCCGCACCACGATCCGCACGCTGCGCAGGCTCGGCTACCGCTGCGGCGTCGTCTCGGGTGGGTTCACCCAGGTCATCGCCGGTCTCGCCCGCGAGCTCAAGCTGGACTTCGTGGCCGCGAACGAGCTGGAGATCTCCGGGGGGACGCTGACCGGGCGGGTCGTCGGCGAGGTCGTCGACCGGGCCGGGAAGGCTGTCGCGCTGCGCCGGTTCGCAGAGTCCCACGACATCCCGCTCGACCAGACCGTCGCGGTCGGCGACGGCGCGAACGACATCGACATGCTCTCCACCGCCGGGCTCGGGGTGGCGTTCAACGCCAAGCAGGCGCTGCGCGAGATCGCCGACACCTCGGTGTCGGTGCCCTACCTTGACGTCGTGCTGTTCGTCCTGGGCATCACCCGCACCGAGGTCGAGGCCGCCGACGCCGCCGAGGGTGTGCTCCGCCGGGTCCCGCTGGCGTGACCGGTCCCGCGCCGATCCTGCACCTGCTCGCGGGCCGCTACGGGTCCGGGGCGCGGGAGCGCGACATCGCGCCGGAGGCCGACGGCGTCGTCCGGGCGATGCCGGTCGTGCTGCGGATCGAGCGCGAACCGCTCCCCGGTCGCACCGCGCTGCTGGAGGCCGCCGCGACGGCCGCGGTCGCCGTCTGCACCGACCCGCGGGCCCAGCCCGGCGGCGAGTGGTCCGACGCCGTCGCCCCCTGGGTGGACGGGCGCATCCGCAAGATCGCCCGCCGGGCGCGCGGCGCGCACTGGCGTGCGGTCCAGGAGCTGCCCGGCGTGACGGTGCGGGTCGGCGACGCCGAGGCCCGCGCGCTGGTGCCCGGACCGGTCGACGAGGCCCCGAAGGCGGTGTCGCGGCTGCAGATCGGGGGCACCGAGCTGCCCGTCGACGAGCCGGGCCCGCCCGATCCCGGAGCCCCGCTGGTACTGCTGTCCCCGTATGCGGAGATGACGGTCGGCAAGGCCGCCGCGCAGGTCGGGCACGCCACGATGCTGCTCGGTGCGGCCCTCGGCTGGCCGGTCGGTACGGCACCGGTGTGCGCGGTGCGCACCGCGGACCGGGCCGCCTGGGCCCGGCTGTGCCCGGCCGCCGACGACGGCACCGACGGCGTGGTCGGGGTGCGCGACGCGGGCTTCACCGAGGTCGATCCGGGGACCATGACCTGCCTCGCGGTGGCCCGGGCCGCGTTTGCCGGGACCGCCGGGCGGTGATCCACCAGGTGTGACCACACACCCCTCCGCCGGTGCCCGCGACTGGGGCGGCCGGCTGCCCCGCAACGAGACCCTCGTCCTCGACGACGAGCAGCGCGCCGCCGCCGAGCGGCTCCACTCCGGCTCGGTCCGGTGGGCCGAGGAGTCCGGCTTCGCCGCCACCGACGACGACGGCGGCCTCATCGGCCCGTTCAACGCCTTCGTGCTGCGGCCCGGCCCCGGGAAGGCGTTCAACCGCTGGGTCGGCACCGACCAGCGGGACTCGTCGCTGTCGGCGACCGTGCGCGAGGTCGTGATCCTCACCGTCGGCGCGGCCTGGGGCGCGGCGTACGAGCTGTACGCGCACACCGCCGTCGCCCGGTCGGTGGGGCTGGCCGAGGACGCGGTGCGGGCGCTGCACGACGGAACCGCCGCCGACGTGCTGACCGGCGACGAGCTCGTCGTGCACCGGTTCGTCGACGAGCTGGTCCGCACCCACCGGGTCTCCGACGACACCTACGCCGCGGCCGAGGCCGCGCTCGGCCGCGACGGGGTGCTCGACACCGTGCACCTCACCGGCATGTACCTGTCGGTGTCGGCGCTGCTGAACGCCTTCGAGATCCCGGCGCCGGAGATCCCCCCGGCACCGTGAGCACCCGGGCCCCGCGGTCAGACGGTCGCGGTGAGGGTGACCTCGACGTTGCCGCGGGTGGCCTTGGAGTACGGGCACACCTGGTGGGCGGCCTCGACGAGCTCGTCCGCGGCCGCCTGGTCCAGGCCCGGCAGGTGCGCGGTGATGTCGGCGGCCACGTGGAAGCTCACATCGTCGGGCGCCAGCTGGATGGTGGCGGTGACCTGCGTGTCGTCGGGGACGGTGATCTTCGCCGTGCGGGCGGCCAGCCTCAGCGCGCCGTGGAAGCAGGCCGCGTAGGCCGCGGCGAACAGCTGCTCGGGGTTGGTGGCGCCCCCGGGGCCGCCCAGCTCCGGCGGCATCGTCAGGTCCTGGTCGATGAAGCCGTCGTCGCTGCGGACGTGGCCGTCGCGGCCGCCGCCGGTCGAGGTGGCCTCGGTCGTGTAGTTCGCCACGGGTGCGCCTCCGGACTCGATTGGTTGCACACAACCTATATCGGGTCGGGGCCCGTCCGCCGTGTGGAGCCGGTCACGAGGACTCGCGCAGCCGGCGCAGTGCGCCGTGCACCTTCTCCCGGTCGGTGGTCTCCCAGAACGGGGGCAGGCTCGCCCGCAGGAAGCCGCCGTAGCGCGCGGTCGCGATGCGCGGGTCCAGGATCGCGACGACGCCGCGGTCGTCGGTGGCGCGCAGCAGCCGTCCGGCGCCCTGGGCGAGCAGGAGCGCCGCGTGCGTCGCCGACACCGACAGGAAGCCGTTCCCGCCGCGCGCGTCGGTGGCCTTCTGCCGGGCCGCGATCAGCGGGTCGTCCGGGCGCGGGAACGGGATCCGGTCGATGATCACGCAGGACAGCGACGGGCCGGGCACGTCGACGCCCTGCCACAGCGACAGCGTGCCGAACAGCGAGGTCTCCGGGTCCTCGGCGAACCGCTTGACCAGCAGCATCGTGGAGTCGTCGCCCTGGCACAGCAGGGGCGTGTCGAGCTTGCCGCGCAGTGCCTCGGTGGCCTGCTTCGCCGCGCGGGTCGAGGAGAACAGACCCAGCGTGCGGCCCCCGGCGGCGCGGACGAGTCCCTCGATCTCGTCGAGGGTCTCCGGCGCGAGGCCGTCGCGGCCGGGGCTGGGTAGCCGCCGGGCGAGGTAGAGGATCCCGGACTTGGCGTGCGCGAACGGGGACCCGACGTCGAGGCCCTGCCAGCGCGGCGCCTCCGGGTCCTGGACCGGGCCGTGCCCCTCCTCGACGCGCGACGGCGGGGTGGCCCCGGCCTCCCTGGGCTGCGACGCGGGCAGGCCCCATTGCCGGGCCAGCGCGTCGAACGATCCGCCCAGGGCCAGGGTCGCCGAGGTCAGCACGGTGGTGCGGGTGTTGAACAGCCGCTCGCGCAGCAGCCCGCCCACCGACAGCGGCGCGACCCGCAGCACCTTGTGGCGGGAGCCGTCGGGCCCCTGCTCACCCAGCCAGACGACGTCGCGGCGCGTGGCCGCGTCGGTCTCGGAGAACGTCTCCAGCAGCCGCGCGGCGGTGTCGACGACCTCGTCGAGCACGGCCTGGGCGAGCTTGCGCGCGGCGGCGCCCTCGGGGTCGGCGTCGTCGCTGCGCTTGTTCGCGCCCATCGACTGCCGGCAGCCCGCCCCGGCCGAGAGGATCGCGTTCAGTGCGCCCGCGGCGGCGGTGGTCAGCGACTCCCAGCGCCCGGGGGGCATGTCCTCCAGCACCGCGGCGAGACCCTCACCGGCCTCCGCGAGCCGGTCCGCGGTGTCCTGGTCGACGAGCTTGCCGCAGCGCCGGGCCGCGGTCGCGACGGTGCCCGCGGTCAGCTCGGCGGTGGCCGCGCCGGTGACCCGGTCGACGAGCTCGTGCGCCTCGTCGACGATCACCACGTCGTGCTCGGGGAGCACCTGCGCCTCACCCATCGCGTCGATCGCGAGCAGGGCGTGGTTGGTGACGACGATGTCGGCCCGCCCCGCCTCGGCCTTCGCCTTCTCGGCGAAGCAGTCCTCGCCGACCGGGCACCGGCTCGCGCCGAGGCACTCCCGCGCCGTCACCGACACCTGCCGCCACGCGGAGTCCGGGACGCCGGGGACCAGCTCGTCGCGGTCCCCGGTCTCGGTGTCCGACGACCACTCGTGCAGCCGCTTCACCTGCCGCCCGAGCGCCGAGATGGCGAACGCGTCGAACAGTTGCTCGTCGCCCGGATCGTCGTCCATGTCGCCGTGGAGCTTGTTCATGCACAGGTAGTTCCGCCGCCCCTTGAGGATGGCGAAGGTGGGCTCGCGGCCCAGCACCTTCCTCAGGCTCTTCGCGACGCGCGGCAGGTCCCGGTCCACGAGCTGGCGCTGGAGCGCGATCGTCGCCGTCGAGACGACGACCGTGGTGTCGCGTGCGATCGCGTGCCGGATCGCGGGCACGAGGTAGGCCAGCGACTTCCCGGTGCCGGTGCCCGCCTGCACGGCCAGGTGCTCGCCGGACGACAGCGAGCGGCGCACCGCGTCGGCCATCCGGTCCTGGCCCTCGCGGCGTGAGCCGCCGACCGAGGTGACGGCCACCTCGAGCAGCTCGTGCACACCGGGCAGGTCCTGGGTCCGCACGGGGGCCGTCGAGGGGGGAGGCACGTCCGGCAGGTTACCGAGCGCCCCCGACAGGTCCGGCCGTGACCGTGCCGCCCGGCACCCGGGACCGCGCACCCGGCGTACCCGGGCCGCTCACCGGGTGTGATATCGGACGGCCGGTTGCCGGTGAGCGGCGACACAGCGTCACGATGGGGGGGTGACAGCAACCATCACGACGCGGACCGTGCCCGAGCCGGGGATGTTCCCGGTGCTGATCGAGCACGAGGCCCGCTACGCCGACCTCGACCCGAGCCGCCGGATCGGCCGCGACGCCCTCGTGCGCTGGTTCGAGGACGCCCGCGTCGCCGTCGAGCGCGACACCTTCGGCGCCGACCTGGTCGCCCGCCTGCAGTCCCGCGTGCGGCTGCTGCTCGCCGCCATCCGGGTCGACGTGCTGGCCCCGCTGCGGGTCGCCGGCTCCTACCGGATCGGCGTCGGCGTCAGCCACATCGGCACCACGTCGTTCTCCTACCGGTACGCGGTCTTCGCCGGCGACGAGTGCGTCGCCACCGGCGAGTCGACCTCGGTGCACACCGACGGCGACGCCCCGACCCCGCTGACCGACGAGGTCCGCGGCGCGCTGACCACCCTGCGCATCGAGGCCCCCGCCCCGGTCCGTCCCGAGCGCGGCGACGCCCGCGCCGTCCGCGAGAACTACCCGTTCCGCTGGGACGTCCGCACCCGCTTCACCGACCTGGACACCAACCGGCACGTGAACAACGTCGCGCTGGCCTCCTGGTACCTCGACGGCCTCGCCGAGCTGCACTCCGACGTGCTGGGCTACCCCGCGGGCGGCCCGCTCGACGGGCTCTCCCCGTCGACGCTGTCTGTCCAGTACCTCTCCGAGGTGCACTACCCGGGCATCTACCAGATGCGCGTCGCGGTCACCGAGATCGGCGAGGACACCGTCCGCTACGTCTGCGGCCTGTTCCACGACCGCGAGCTCATCGGCCTGGCCGAGGCCGAGGGCTTCCACCACGCCCCGGGTGAGGACGGCGACCCGGTCCTCCTCGCGGAGAAGCTCGCCCCGTTCCGCTTCCGGGACTGACCCCGCACGTGCACCGAGATGCGGCTCAGCGGGAGTTGTGGATCTCCACACCCCGCTGAGCTGCATCTCGGCGGCGGAGGGCCCGATTCAGAGGACCGCGCGGACGGCGGTCTCGAAGCCGACGACGTGGTCGCGGCTGACGGCCTCGGCGCGGTCGGCGTCGCCGTCGGCGATCGCGGTCAGCAGCGCCGCGTGCTCGTGCACGTGGTGGCCGACCTGGTCCATGCGGTCCAGGAACAGGCAGTGGATCCGTGTGGCCAGGTGGTAGTAGCGGGTGAGCGTGTCCTCCAGGTACGGGTTCCCGGCGGTCCGGTACACCGACCGGTGCACCGTCACGTCCCACCGCATGAGCTCGATCCGGCCCATCCGCGGCGCCTCCAGCGACCCCACCCGCACGGCCAGCTCACGCAGCTCGTCACGCCGCCACCGCGGGGCGACGACGGCGGCCCGCCGTGCGGCGGTCGGTTCCAGCACGGTCCGGACCTCGCACACGTCGCGCAGGTCGGAGATGTCGACGGCGGTCGCGAACGTCCCCCGCCGCGGGTAGGACACGACCAGGCGCTCGGTCTCCAGCCGCTTGAGCGCCTCGCGCACCGGGGTGCGGCCCAGGCCGAGCCGGGTCGACAGCGCCTCGTCGTCGATCGGGGCCAGCGGCGGGATCTCCAGCATGATCAGCTGGTCCCGGATGGCCACGTAGGCCCGGTCGGCCAGCGACCGCGGGCTGTCGAAGTCCACGAACACGTCCTCGGTGATCGTCATGCGGGCTGTCCCTCGGGAACGGCCGGGCGGTCCAGCCGCGACGCGACCGCGCCGGGCAGCCGGAACGACCCGGTCACCACGACGGGGTCGCCCCCGCCGGTCGTCAGGGCGTGGTCGACGGCGTCGACCGGGTCCGCGACGGCGACGGCCGGCACCCCGGCCGCCCCGCGACCGCGGCGATCTCGGACGGGCTCCAGTGCCGCGACGCGTGCTCCCCGCCCGGCAGCCCGGTCGCGACGACCCGCGCCCCGGCCCCGGCGACCGCCCGGACGGCCTCGCCCAGGTCCTTGTCCCGGGCCAGCGCCAGCACCCAGGTCACCGGGCGTCCCGGGTGGGTCTCGGCCACCGTGGTGGCCAGCGCGGACAGCTTCAGTGCGTCGTGCGCGCCGTCGAGGACCACCGGGGTGCCCGCGACGGTCCGCCGCTCGAACCGCCCCGGCAGCGAGGTCAGGGCCAGCCCCTGACGGACGGCGAGCGGGTCGAGCCGCCAGCCGTCGCGCCGGGCGAGCACCGACACCGCATGCAGCGCCAGCACCGCGTTCCCGGCCTGGTGCCTGCCGTGCAGTCCCAGCGGCACGTCCGACCACCCGGCCAGGTCCACCGTGGTGCCCGCCGGACCGGTCCGGGCCAGCGCGGCCGCGGCGGCGACGTCCACGACGTCGACCAGGGTGTCGCGGCGCACCGCCTCCCGGGCCACCGCGGCGTCGCTCTCGGGGCCGCCACGGGCCAGCACCGCGCGGCCGCCGACCGGCAGGATCCCGGCCTTCTGCGTCGCGATCTCGCCGAGCGTGCTGCCGAGCATGTCGACGTGGTCCAGGCCGATCGCGGTCAGCACGGCCAGCTTGTCCGGTCGGGCGACGACGTTCGTCGGGTCCAGCCTGCCCCCGATACCGGTCTCGACGACGGCGTAGTCGGCCCGTCCGGCGACGGCGGCGAACCCGAGTGCGGTCACGACCTCGAAGAACGAGCAGCGCTCGCCCCGGCGCGCCTCGACCGCGGCCACCGAACGCGCGACGGCGGCGAGCCGGTCGTCGAGCACGTCCGCGCGGACCGGGAGGTCACCGATGCGGAACCGCTCGCGGATGCCGTAGACGTGCGGCGAGGCCTGCACGCCGACCCGGAACCCGTGCCGGGTCAGCAGCGACGCGACGAACGCGCACACCGACCCCTTGCCCGCCGTCCCCGCGACGTGCACGGTCCGCACGGCCTCCTGCGGGTCACCCAGCCCGGCCAGCACCTCGCGGGTGCGCTCACGGGGCGCGTCGGGCGCGGCGCCGTTGCGGCGCCCGGTGGCCGGGCGCGACAGCAGGAACCGCTCCAGCTCGTCCTGTCCGGAGAACACGGCTCAGCACTCGACGATGTTCAGCGCGAGACCACCGCGGGCGGTCTCCTTGTACTTGTCCTTCATGTCCGCGCCCGTCTCCCGCATCGTCGTGATGGCCTTGTCCAGCGAGACGTGGTGCACCCCGTCGCCGTGCGCCGACATCCGCGCCGCGGTGATGGCCTTGATCGAGGCGACCGCGTTGCGCTCGATGCACGGGATCTGCACGAGCCCGCCGACCGGGTCGCAGGTCAGCCCGAGATTGTGCTCGATGCCGATCTCGGCGGCGTTCTCGACCTGCTCCGGGGTGGCGCCCATGATCTCGGCGAGCCCGGCGGCCGCCATCGCGCAGGCCGACCCGACCTCGCCCTGGCAGCCGACCTCGGCGCCGGAGATCGAGGCGTTCTCCTTGAACAGCAGCCCGACCGCGCCCGCGGTGAGCAGGAACCGGACGACGGAGTCGTCGTCGAAGCCGGGCAGGAAGCGCTCGGCGTAGTGCAGCACGGCCGGGACGATCCCGGCGGCGCCGTTGGTGGGGGCGGTGACGACGCGTCCACCCGCCGCGTTCTCCTCGTTGACGGCGAGGGCGTAGAGCGTCACCCACTCCATCGCGTGCAGCGCGTCCGGCTCGCCGGTCGCGGCCTCCAGCCGCTCACGCAGCGCCATCGCCCGGCGCCGGACCTTCAGTCCGCCGGGCAGCGTGCCGCCGGTGCGGGCACCGCGCTCGACGCACTCCCGCATCACCGACCAGATGTGCAGCAGCTCGCTGCGCACCACGTCCTCGGTGCGCCGGGACAGCTCGTTGGCCAGCATGATGTCGGAGATCGACAGCCCGTGGGCGCGGGTGAGCCCGAGCAGCTCGTCGCCGGTGGTGAAGGGGTGGGCGACCGGGGTCGCGTCCTCCACCAGGACGGGGCGGCCCGCCTCGTCGGAGTCGAGCACGAAGCCGCCGCCCACCGAGTAGTACTCGCGCTTGTCCAGGACGGCGCCGTCGGCGTCGAAGGCCTGCAGCAGCATGCCGTTGGAGTGGAAGTCGAGCCGGCGGTTGCGGTGCAGGACCACGTCGTCGTCGGGGGCGAAGGTGATCTCGTGGATCCCGCCGAGGCGGATCCGCCCCTCCGCGCGGACGTCGGCGACCATCGGGTCGGCCGCGACCGGGTCGACGAGGTGCGGCTCGTGCCCGGCGAGCCCGAGCACGACGGCCTTCACGCTGCCGTGGCCGTGCCCCGTCGCGCCGAGGGAGCCGAACAGCTCGACCCGCACGGACGCGGTGCGGGGCAGCTCGCCCGACGCGGCGAGCCGCGCGACGAACCGGGCCGCGGCCCGCATCGGGCCCACGGTGTGCGAGCTCGAGGGTCCGATCCCGACCGTGAACATGTCGAACACGGAGATGCTCACGGCCGCTCCGATCCACGCCGGGCTCTGGTCATGTCGACGATGTTAGACTGATATATCAACCATGCCAAGAGGGGTACGGCGGTCGATCCGCGGCGGGTCAGTGCGTGTGGTCGTAGGGCTGCTCGAGCGGCACGCCCTCGGGCGACATCGGCGGCGCGGGCAGGTCCGCGCTGGAGGTCAGCGGGGCGGCCCCGGCCAGCGGGCGGCCCGCGGTCTCGGGCAGGAACACCACGCCGACCACGCCGACGAGGCCGGCGGCGACGAGGACGTACCCCGGCCAGTCGAGGTTGCCGGTGGCGGTCACGGCGGTCTCGATCAGCGTCGGCGCGGTGCCCGCGAACAGCGACACCGACAGGTTGAACACCACGCCCAGGCCGCCGTAGCGGACCATCGTCGGGAACTGCGCGGGGAGTGTCGACGGCAGCACCGCGGCGAAGCCGACCAGCACCGTGGCCATCAGCAGCAGGCCCACGAACTGGCCGATCATGCCGTCGCGCATCAGCCAGACCGCGGGCAGCCCGACCCCCACCAGGGTCAGGCTCGTGACCATCAGGACCGGCTTGCGGCCGACCCGGTCGCTGAGCCTGCCCACCGCGGTGATCACGCAGAGCATGCCCAGCATGACCGCGACGAGCATGGCGCCGGTGGCGGCCCCCGAGGCGCCGTGCTGGCCGTGCCGGGGGAGCGTCCCGGTCAGGTAGGTGGGCATGTAGTTGGTCAGGACGTAGTTGGTGAGGTTCCAGGCGACCACCAGCGCCGCGGTCACCAGGGCCGGTGCCCGGTAGCGGCGGAGGAGGATCTGCATCGCCCGCCGGTAGGGCATCGTCGCGAGTGCGGGGGAGCGCTCCATCAGCTGCCGGAACGCCGGGGTGTCCTCGAGGCGCATCCGCAGGTAGATGCCGGCTATCCCCAGGGGGAGGGCGAGCAGGAACGGGATCCGCCAGCCCCAGGCGAGCAGGTCCTCCTCGGGTAGCACCGCGACGAGCGCGCCGCAGACACCGGCACCGAGGGTGTAGCCGGTGATCGTGCCGAACTCCAGCCAGCTGCCGAAGAACCCGCGACGGCGGTCGGGCGCGTACTCCGCGACCAGGGTCAGTGCGCCGGTGTACTCCCCGCCCGCGGAGAAGCCCTGCAGCATCCGGATCAGCAGGACCAGCAGCGGTGCGGCGATCCCGGCCGTCTCGTAGGAGGGCACGAAGCCCAGCGCGAGCGTCGCGACGGTCATCAGCAGGACGGTGAAGGCGAGCACCCGGGTGCGGCCGATGCGGTCCCCGAGCGGCCCGAACACGAACCCGCCGAGCGGCCGGACGACGAAGGCGGCCGCGAACGTGGCGAGGGTCAGCACCAGCGACCACTCGCCGGCCTCCGGGAAGAAGACCCGGTTCAGCACCACCGCGGAGAGGAAGGAGAAGAGGCCGAAGTCGTACCACTCGGCGACGTTGCCGACCGAGGCCGCCGCGGCCGCCCGCCGGACCGTGCGCTCCTCCTCGACCGCGACCGGGCCGCGGCGTCGGGGCCTGCGCGGTCCGTCGGTCATGAAAGGTCCCCTCGGATCGATCGGCCGCGCTGCGGCAGCCGTGCCGACGTGGCGTCGCAGTATCGCCACACCACCATTCTCGCGGCCATGGTGTCACGTGTCCACGAGTGATATATCTTTCGTCGACGGGCGGCCCGGAGTGTGCCGGTGCCGGTTTCCCGGGCCTTTCGGTCACCGGGGACAGCCGCTCACTTTTCCACGTCGTGACGTCGTTGCCCGCTCCGGGCCGGTCGAAAAATCGCTCGTTGACGGCTGCGACCTGCGGCCTCACCATACGGTTGCGCATGGCATGGCGGGTTTCGCGATAGGCAACAGTGGAGGAAGCATGATCTTCGTGGGCGAGCTGTCCGACATCCCCGTCGGGGAGTCCGTTCGTGTCCAGGGGGCGGTGCCCATCGCCGTCTTCAACGTCGACGGCGATCTGTACGCCATCGACGACACGTGTACCCACCAGGACGCCTCGCTGTCCGACGGATGGCTCGAGGACTGTGCGGTGGAGTGCCCGCTGCACGCGGCCTGCTTCGACCTGCGGACCGGGATGCCGAGCGGCCCGCCGGCGAAGACCCCCGTCCGCACGCACCAGGTGGTGATCGCCGACGGTGTGGTCCACGTCGTCGAGTCGGTCCCCGCCTCCGGTGCCGCGACCGGCGTCCGCCCGGGCGTACAGGCCGGCACCTGATGCGCGACGTCACGGTCGTCGGCGCCTCGCTCGCCGGCCTCGCCACGGCGCGCGCCCTGCGCGCGCAGGGCTTCACCGGGACGATCACGGTCGTCGGCGACGAGAAGCACGCCCCCTACGACCGCCCTCCGCTGTCCAAGGAGTTCCTCGCCGGGACCTCCGACGAGGACGCCATCGCCCTGACCGAGGACGACGACGCCGCCCTCGACGTCGAGTGGCGCCTCGGTCGCACCGCACTCGCCCTCGACGGTCCGACCCGGACCGTCACCCTCGACGACGGCTCGACCCTCTCGGCCGACGCCGTCGTCCTCGCCACGGGCGCCCGCGCCCGGAGCCTGCCGGGCGAGCTGCCCGGCGGGGTGCACACCCTGCGCACCCTCGACGACGCCCGCGCCCTGCGTGCCGACCTCGTCCCGGGCCGGCGGCTGGTGGTGATCGGCGCCGGGTTCGTCGGGGCCGAGGTCGCCTCGACCGCCCACGGCCTCGGTCTGGACGTCACGATCGTCGAGGCGGCCCCGGTGCCGCTGCAGCGGGCCCTCGGGCCCGAGATGGGCACCGCCTGCGGCCGCCTGCACGCCGCCGCCGGGGTGCCGCTGCACCTCGGCACCGGCGTGGCCCGGCTCGTCGGCTCGCCCCGGGTCACCGGGGTCGAGCTCACCGACGGCCGCGAGCTGCCCGCCGACGTGGTCGTGGTGGGGATCGGCGCGATCCCGAACGTCGAGTGGCTCGACGGCTCCGGCCTGGAGCTCGACGACGGTGTCGTCACCGACGCCGCGGGCCGCACCGGCCTGCCCGGGATCGTGGCGGTGGGGGACTGTGCCAGCACCCACCGCGACTACACCGGCTCCCGGCTGCGCCTGGAGCACTGGACCAACGCGCTGCAGCAACCGGCGGTCGCGGCCGCGGCGCTGCTCGGGACCGAGCACTCGCTGCCGGCCCACCACGCGGTGCCCTACTTCTGGTCCGACCAGTACGGGCACACCATCCAGTTCGCCGGGCACCGGGCCGCGGACGGCTCGGTCCGGATCGACGACGGGGACCCCGAGGCCGACGGCGGGTTCCTCGCCGTGTTCCTCGACGCCGCGGGGGAGGCCGTCGGCGTGCTCGGCGTCGACCGTCCCCGGCCCTTCGGGCGGATGCGCCGGGAGCTGGCGACACGGCTCGCCTGACCCGGCACGTCACCTGTGGCGCAGGTCCTCACGAGGACCTGCGCCGCAGGCGTGTCCGGACCCGTTCGCGCGCACCACGATCAGCCTCTTGACCTGCCGAGAGTGCCGTGCGAGGCTAACCGCAGACAGTTGATATATCAGTCTGCTGGAGAAGATATCTGGAGGTGCCCATGACGACGTTCGCCGTGGATCGGGGTCCGTCGAACGGTGCGACGGGGGTCCTCGACGGGACGCTCGCCGAGACCGACGCGGAGGTGCACGCGGCCGTCGCCGCCGAGCTGGGTCGCCAGCGCGGCACCCTGGAGATGATCGCCAGCGAGAACTTCGCCCCGCTGGCCGTCATGCAGGCACAGGGCTCGGTGCTCACCAACAAGTACGCCGAGGGCTACCCCGGCCGCCGCTACTACGGCGGCTGCGAGCACGTCGACGTCATCGAGCAGCTCGCCATCGACCGCGTGACAGCGCTGTTCGGCGCCGACTACGCGAACGTCCAGCCGCACTCCGGCGCCCAGGCCAACGCGGCCGCCATGGCCGCGCTGCTCGACCCGGGCGACACGATCCTGGGCCTCGACCTGGCCCACGGCGGGCACCTCACCCACGGCATGCGGCTCAACTTCTCGGGCCGCCTCTACGACGTCGCCGCCTACCACGTCTCCGCCGAGGACCACCGCGTCGACATGGCCGAGGTGGAGCGCCTGGCCCGGGAGCGCCGGCCCAAGCTGATCATCGCCGGCTGGTCGGCCTACCCGCGGCAGCTCGACTTCGCGGAGTTCCGGCGGATCGCCGACGCGGTCGGCGCCTACCTGATGGTCGACATGGCGCACTTCGCGGGGCTCGTCGCGACCGGGCTGCACCCGTCGCCGGTGCCGTACGCCGACATCGTCACCAGCACCACCCACAAGACGCTCGGCGGCCCGCGCGGCGGCATCATCCTGGCCCGCGCCGAGCACGCCAAGAAGCTCAACTCGCAGGTCTTCCCCGGCCAGCAGGGCGGCCCGCTCGAGCACGTGATCGCGGCCAAGGCCGTCGCGTTCAAGCTCGCCGGCGAGCCCGCGTTCGCCGAGCGGCAGCAGCGCACGCTGGAGGGCGCCCGGATCGTCGCCGAGCGGCTGGTGACCGAGCCCGGCGTCGGCGTGGTCTCCGGCGGCACCGACGTCCACCTGGTCCTGGTCGACCTGCGCGACTCCGAGCTCGACGGCAAGCAGGCCGAGGACCGGCTGCACCGGGTCGGCATCACCGTCAACCGCAACGCCGTCCCGTTCGACCCGCGCCCGCCGATGGTGAGCTCCGGGGTCCGGATCGGGACCCCCGCCCTGGCAGCCCGCGGCTTCGGTGCCGAGGACTTCACCGAGGTCGCCGACATCATCGCCCGCGCCCTGCGCCCCGCCGCGGGCGACGCCGAGCTCGACGAGCTGGCCGCCCGCGTCACCGTCCTCGCCGACCGCCACCCCCTCTACCCGGAGCTGACGGCATGAGCACCCAGAACACGCCTCCCGGCGCGCACCTGCCCGAGCACCCCGACGCCCTGTGGCGCAACCCCGAGCCGAAGCGCTCCTACGACGTGGTCATCGTCGGCGGCGGCGGGCACGGTCTGGCCACCGCGCACTACCTGGTGAAGAACCACGGGATCACCAACGTGGCGGTGCTGGAGAAGGGGTGGCTCGCCGGCGGCAACATGGCCCGCAACACCACGCTGATCCGCTCCAACTACCTGTGGGACGAGTCGGCCTTCATCTACGAGCACGCGCTCACGCTCTGGGAGGGGCTGGAGGAGGACCTCGGCTACCCGATCCTGTTCTCCCAGCGCGGCGTGCTGAACCTCGCCCACACCGAGCAGGACGTGCGCGACTCGGTCCGCCGGGTCGAGGCGAACCGGCTCAACGGGATCGACGCCGAGTACCTCGGCCCCGACGACGTCGCGAAGATCTGCCCGATCGTCAACGTCTCGCACGACATCCGCTACCCGGTGCTGGGGGCGACCTACCAGCCCCGTGCCGGCATCGCCAAGCACGACTACGTGGCCTGGGGCTTCGCCCGCCGCGCCGACTCCGCCGGGGTCGACCTGATCCAGGACTGCGAGGTGCTGGACTTCCTCACCGAGGGCTCGGTGGACGACGGCACCGCGCGGGTCACCGGGATCCGCACCAGCCGGGGCGACATCGCCTGCGGGCAGGTCGCGCTCTGCGCGGCCGGGCACACCTCGACCCTGCTCGACCGGCTCGGGGTGGACACCCCGCTGCAGTCGCACCCGCTGCAGGCGCTCGTCTCCGAGCTGCTGGAGCCGGTGCACCCGACGATCGTCATGTCGAACGCGGTGCACGTCTACGTCTCCCAGGCGCACAAGGGCGAGCTCGTGCTGGGCGCCGGCGTCGACTCCTACAACGGCTACGGCCAGCGCGGCGCCTTCCACATCATCGAGCGGCAGATGGCCGCCGCGGTCGAGCTGTTCCCGGTGTTCGCGCGGGCGCACCTGCTGCGCAGCTGGGCGGGCATCGTCGACGTCACCCCGGACGCGTCGCCGATCGTCGGGCGCACGCCGTACTCCAACGTGCTGGTCAACTCCGGCTGGGGGACCGGCGGCTTCAAGGTGACGCCCGGGCTGGGCTGGTGCCTGGCCCACACCATCGCCACCGACGAGCTGCACCCGCACATCGCCCCGTTCTCCCTCGACCGGTTCGTCACCGGCGCGCTCGTGGACGAGCACGGCGCCGCCGGCGTCGCCCACTGACCTCAGGAGCCACCACCGTGCAACTCATCGACTGCCCCTGGTGCGGCCCCCGCGAGGAGGTCGAGTTCCACTACGGCGGCCAGGCCCACGTCGAGTACCCGGCCGCGCCGGCCGAGCTCGACGACGAGCAGTGGGCGCGCTACGTGTTCTTCCGGGACAACCCGAAGGGTCCGTTCGCCGAGCGCTGGAGCCACTCCGTCGGCTGCCGCCGCTGGTTCAACGCCGTCCGTGACACCCACACCTACCGGTTCCTCGCCGTCTATCCGATGGGCGAGGCCCGGCCGCAGATCCCGGGGGCCCGAGCATGACCCGCGTCGACGGTTACGGTCGCATCGACCGGACCCGCACCCTGAACTTCGTCTTCGACGGCGAGCACTACTCCGGGCACCCGGGCGACACCCTGGCCTCGGCGCTGCTCGCACACGGCGTGCGCGTGCTCGGCGGGTCGGTCAAGCTCGGCCGCCCGCGCGGGATCGGCGGGGCCTGGACCGAGGACCCGGTCGGCCTGGTGCAGATCGAGGAGCCGTTCCCCGAGCCGATGCTGCAGGCCGCCACCGTCGAGCTCCACGACGGCCTGGTCGCCCGCGGCCTGAACGGGCAGGGCCGGCTCGCGACGGTCCCCGACACCGCGCGGTACGACCGTCGCCACGCCCACTGCGACACCCTGGTGATCGGCGCCGGCCCGGCCGGGCTGCTCGCCGCACGCACCGCGGCCCGCCGCGGCGACCGCGTGGTGCTCGTCGACGACCGTCCCGAGGCCGGTGGCGCGCTCGTCCCGACCGACCGGATCGACGGGCGCGCCGCGCACCGCTGGGTCGCCGACGTCGTCGCCGAGCTCGCGGAGAACCCCGAGGTGCTGCACCTGCAGCGCACCACCGCCTTCGGCCACTACGACGACGGGTTCGTCCTCGCGCTGCAGCGGCGCACCGACCACCTCGGCGCCGCCGCCCCGCAGCACCGGTCCCGCCAGCGGGTGCACCGCATCCGCGCCGGGAAGGTCGTCGTCGCGGCCGGCGCGATCGAGCGCCCCGTGGTGTTCGCCGACAACGACCGGCCGGGCGTCATGCTCGCCTCCGCGGCGCGGGAGTACCTGCACCGCTACGGCGTGCTCGCCGGTCGCGAGGTCGTCGTGTTCACCACCGACGACGCCGCCTACCTCGCCGCCGCCGACCTGGCCGGGGCCGGGGCACGCGTCACCCTCGTCGACGCCCGCGCCGAGCTGCCCGCCGAGCGGGCCCGTGCGTGCACCGAGGCCGGGGTGACCGTGAAGGCGGACGCCACCGTCGTCGGCTCCGACGGCGACGCCGCGGGCCGGGTGTCCGCCGCGCACGTCGCGACCGGCGACGGCACCGAGGTGCTGGCGTGCGACCTACTGCTGGTCTCCGGTGGCTGGACGCCCACCGCGCACCTGTTCAGCCACGTGCGCGAACAGCTCGTGTACGACGCCGGCCTCGGCGCGTTCCGCCCCGGTGCCGCGATCGCGGGTACCGAGGTCATCGGCGCCGCGAACGGCACACTCGACCTGGCGGGCTGCCTGTCCGAAGGCGCGGGCGGCGACGCCCCGAGCTCCGCCCCGGAGCCGGCGCGCACGCCCGGCCTGGTGCTGTGGCGCACCGCGGGGGACTCCGCGCGCCAGTTCGTCGACATCCAGCGGGACGCGACCGTCGCCGACATCGAGCGGGCCGTCGGCGCCGGGCTCCGCTCGGTGGAGCACGTGAAGCGCTACACCACCATCGGCACCGCCCACGACCAGGGCAAGACCTCCGGCACCATCGCCTCGGGGATCACCGCCGAGCTGCTGGGCCGCCCGGCGGGCGACCTCGGGACCACCACGTTCCGCCCGCCCTACACCCCGGTCTCGTTCGCCGCGCTCGCCGGCCGCGAACGCGGGCAGCTGTTCGACCCGGTCCGCACCACCGCGGTGCACCCGTGGCACGTCGCGCACGGCGCGGTGTTCGAGGACGTCGGCCAGTGGAAGCGGCCCCGCCACTTCCCGCGGGCCGGTGAGGACATGGATGCCGCGGTGCTGCGCGAGTGCGCCGCGGCCCGCCGCGACGTCGCGATCATGGACGGCTCCACGCTCGGCAAGATCGACGTCCAGGGCCCGGACGCGGACACGTTCCTCGACCTCGTCTACACGAACCTGATGAGCAGCCTGAAGGTCGGCCGTGTCCGCTACGGCGTCATGTGCGGCAACGACGGCATGGTCACCGACGACGGCACCGTGCTGCGCATCGCCGAGGACCGGTTCCTGCTCACCACGACCACCGGCGGCGCGGCCTCGGTGCTCGACCACCTCGAGGACTGGCGCCAGACCGAGGTGGGGCACCTGAAGGTGAACCTGACCTCGGTCACCGAGCACTGGGCCGTGTTCCCGGTCGTCGGGCCCCGCTCGCGTGAGGTGATCTCGGCGGTCTTCCGCGACGTCGACGCCTCCGCCGAGGCGTTCGAGTTCATGACCTGGCGCGACACCGAGCTCGACGGCGTCCCGGTCCGGCTGGCCCGGATCTCCTTCTCCGGGGAGCTGGCCTTCGAGGTCAACGTCGACGCCCGGTACGGCCTGGCCGTCTGGGAGCGGCTGGTCGCCGCCGGTGAGCCGTACGGCATCACCCCCTACGGCACCGAGACGATGCACGTGCTCCGCGCCGAGAAGGGCTACCCGATCGTCGGTCAGGACACCGACGGCACCGTCTCCCCGCACGACCTGGGGATGAGCTGGGCGGTCTCGAAGAAGAAGGCCGACTTCGTCGGCAAGCGCTCCTTCGCCCGCGCCTCCAACACCGACCCGATGCGCAAGCACCTGGTCGGGCTGCTCCCCACCGACCGCGGCACCCGGCTGCCCGAGGGGGCGCAGATCGTCGAGTTCTCGCCCGACGGCACCCTGCCCCCGCCGCCGGTCCCGATGCTCGGCCACGTCACCTCCAGCTACCTGTCCGCGGAGCTGGAGCGGCCGTTCGCCCTGGCCCTGCTCAAGGGCGGCCGCGACCGCATCGGCGACGTCGTGCACGTTCCGCACCAGGGGGCGCTGGTCCCGGTCGAGATCACCGGACCCGTCCTCGTCGACCCGGAAGGAGCCCGCCGTGACGGCTGAGCCGATCCCCGCGCTGTCCACCACCCACCCGCTCGACGTGCACGCCCCGGCGCTCGCCGCGCTGTCCCGGGACACCGCGGGCGCGCTGTCGGTGCAGGTGCTCGACGTCGCGCAGTCGGTGACCCTGCGCCTCGACCCGGCGGGCCCGGCCCGCGCCGGCGTCGACGCCGCGCTCGGGACCGCGCTGCCGACCGGTGCGAACACCTGGGTGGCCGCCGGTGACGGCGAGGCGATCTGGCTCGGCCCCGACGAGTGGCTGGTCACCAGCCACTCCGGCGACGCCGCGGTGGGCGAGGCGGCGCTGCGCGCGCTCGTCGCCGGGGAGGTGGGCGGCGCCGCCGTCGACACCTCCGCCCAGCGGGTCGTGCTGCGGATCGGTGGGCGCCTGGCCCGCGAGCTGCTGTCCTTCGGCTGCTCGCTGGACCTGCACCCGCGTTCGTTCCCGGCCGGACGCAGCGCCCAGACGCTGCTCGGCGGGGCCGGGGTGATCCTGCTGGCCCGCGACGCCGCCGCCGACGCCGACGGGGGAGCGGTCCTCGACGTGCACGTCCGCAGCTCGTTCGCCGGCCACCTCGCCGACTGGCTGCTCGACGCGGCCCAGGAGTTCCGCGACGACCCCGCCGCCGCCTCACCGGCCCTCGCCGGCTGACCCGCCCGACGACCACCGAGAAGGAGACCACCATGACCCCCCGTGTCGTCATCATCGGAGCCGGGATCGTCGGGGCGAACCTGGCCGACGAGCTCACCACCCGCGGCTGGACCGACGTCACCGTCCTGGACCAGGGGCCGCTGCCGCTGACCGGCGGTTCCACCTCGCACGCCCCCGGCCTGGTCTTCCAGACCACCGGGTCGAAGACCATGACCGCGTTCGCGACCTACACCGTCGAGAAGCTGAAGAGCCTGGACGTCGACGGCGGCTGGTGCTTCAACCAGGTCGGCGGCCTGGAGGTCGCGACCACCCCTGAGCGGCTCGCCGACCTGCACCGCAAGCAGGGCTGGGCGGTCTCCCGCGGGGTCCCGGCGTCGGTCGTGGACGCCGCCGAGTGCGCGCGGCTGCACCCGCTGCTCGACGCGGACCAGGTCCTCGGCGGTCTGCACACCCCGACCGACGGTCTCGCGAAGGCGGCCCGCGCGGTCGTCGCGCTGGCCCGGCGCGCCGAGTCCCGCGGCGCGGTGTTCCGCGGCTCGGTGCGCGTCACCGGCATCGCGCAGTCCGGCGGCCGGGTCACCGGCGTCGAGACCGCCGACGGCGAGACCGTCCCCGCCGACATCGTCGTGTCCTGCGCCGGGTTCTGGGGCCGCGAGCTCGGAAAGCTCGTCGGGATGCGGGTGCCGCTGCTGCCATTGGCCCACCAGTACGCCCGCACCACTCAGGTCGAGCAGCTCGTCGGCCGCAACGACGAGCTGATCGAGGCGCGGCTGCCGATCCTGCGCCACCAGGACGCCGACCTCTACTACCGCGAGCACAACGACTGCATCGGCATCGGCTCCTACGCCCACCGCCCGATGCCGGTGTCGATCTCCGAGCTGCCCGAGGTCGGCGACGGAGAGGTCGGCGAGCGCACCCAGCCCTCGATGCTGCCCTTCACCTCCGAGGACTTCGCGCTGCAGTGGGAGCAGAGCACGCAGCTGCTGCCCGGCCTGCAGCGCTCGAAGATCGAGCACGGCTTCAACGGGGTCTTCTCCTTCACCCCCGACGGCGGCCCGCTGATCGGCGAGTCCGCCGACGTCGCCGGCTTCTGGATCGCCGAGGCCGTGTGGGTCACCCACTCCTCGGGCGTGGCCCGCTCGGTCGCGCAACTGCTCGTCGAGGGCCGCAGCGAGCTCGACCTGCACGGCTGCGACGTGCACCGCTTCGACGAGATCGAGACCACCGACGCCTACGTCGACGAGACCTCGCAGCAGAACTTCGTCGAGATCTACGACGTGCTGCACCCGCTGCAGCCCAAGCTGTCCCCGCGCGACCTGCGGACCAGCCCGTTCGTGGACCGCCAGCGTGAGCTCGGGGCGTTCTTCCTGGAGTCGCACGCCTGGGAGCGCCCGCACTGGTACGAGGCCAACGCCGCGCTGGCGAAGGACATGCCGGCCCAGTGGCGTGCCCCGTCCCGCGACGCGTGGTCGGCGATGTTCCACTCGCCGGTCGTCGCGGTCGAGGCGTGGAAGACGCGCACCGCCGTCGCGATGTACGACATGACCCCGCTGAAGCGCCTGGAGGTGTCCGGGCCGGGTGCCTGCGCGTTCCTGGAGGGCCTGACCACCGGCAAGATGGACAAGTCGGTCGGCGCGGTCACCTACACGCTGATGCTCGACGAGGCCGGCGGCGTCCGCAGCGACCTCACCGTCGCCCGGCTGGGCGAGCAGCTGTTCCAGGTCGGTGCGAACTCCCACCTCGACCTGGACCACCTGCGCCGCGCGCTGCCCGACGACCACTCGGTGGTCGTCCGCGACATCACCGGGGGGACCTGCTGCATCGGCGTCTGGGGCCCGCTGGCCCGCGACCTGGTGCAGCCGCTGTCGGGCGACGACTTCTCCCACGAGGGGCTGAAGTACTTCCGCGCGATGTCCGCGCACATCGCCGGTATCCCGGTGACCGCGATGCGGCTGTCCTACGTCGGCGAGCTCGGCTGGGAGATCTACACCAGCGCCGAGTACGGCCGGAAGCTGTGGGACGTGCTGTACGAGGCCGGGCGCCCGCTCGGCGTCGTCGCGGCCGGGCGTGCGGCGTTCAACAGCCTGCGGCTGGAGAAGGGCTACCGCTCCTGGGGTGCCGACGTCTCGACCGAGCACAACCCCTACGAGGCCGGGCTCGGCTTCGCCGTCCGCCCGCACACCAAGGGCGACTTCGTGGGCCGCGAGGCCGTCGAGAAGATCGACCCGGACGCCGTCACCCGCAGGCTGACCTGCCTCACGATCGACGACGGCCGCAGCGTCGTCCTCGGTCACGAGGCCGTCCTCGTCGACGGACAGCCCGCCGGCTACGTCACCTCCGCGGCGTACGCCTACACCCTGGGCACCCCGATCGCGTACGCCTGGCTGCCCGCCGGGCTGCCGGTCGGGGGAGCGGTCGAGATCCAGTACTTCGACCGCCGGATCCGCGCCTCGGTCGCGGCCGAGCCGCTGTTCGACCCGGAGATGAGCCGCATCCGGCGCTGACCCGCACGATCCGGGGCCCGGCCCACCCGCCGGGCCCCGGGCCCCGACGTGCCACCCCGCCCGTCGCACCGCCGCACGGAAGGACCCCCATGCGTTCCGACACCCTCGACCGGTTCCTCTGGGACCTGGCCGCCCGCGTCCCCGCCCCCGGGGGCGGCGCGACGGCCGGCCTGCACCTCGCCCAGGCCGCCGCCCTGCTCGGCATGGTCGCCCGCTACACCGACGGCGAGCGCCACGCCGAGCACGCCGACGCCGTCCTCGACATCCGCAACCGGGCCGACGCGCTGCGCATCACCGGCCTCGGACTCGCCGAGGACGACGCCCGCGCGTTCGGTGCGGTCGGCGCGGCCTACGCACTCCCGCGCGACACCGAGGAGGCGAAGCGGGTCCGCACCGCGGCGATCGCCGCCGCACTGGTCGAGGCGGGACGGATCCCGGCGCAGGTCATCCGCGCGGCGGAGCAGGTGGTCGACCTCGCCGAGCGGCTGCGGCCGATCGGCAACCCCAACGTGATCAGCGACGTGGGAGCGGCGGCCGACGCCGCACGGGCCGCGGCCAGCACCGCCCGGCTCAACGTCGAGATCAACCTGGCGGGCCTCACCGACCCGCCGGCGCGCAGCGAGCTGTCCGCGGCACTGACCGGCGTCGACGACCTGCTGCGCCGGGCCGACACGGTGACCGACGACGTACGGGAGCAGATCCGCCGATGACCCCGCAGGCCCCCACCCCGCCGCCCCCCCGCCCCGACCACGTCGTGCTCGACGGCACCGCGCGCGCCCGCGAGCTGCGCCGGGGCGTGCACGCCGAGGCCGCCGCGCTCACCCTGCTCGGCGTCGCACCGCGGCTGGCCGTCGTCGTCGCCACCGCCGACGAGGGCGCCGGCTGGTACGTCCGCTCGCTGTCCGGCGCCGCCCGCCGGGTCGGCGTCGAGTGCGAGGTCGTCGACCTCGGCCCGGACGCCGCGCCCGAGCTCATCGGCGCCACCCTGGCCCGCCTGAGCAGCGACGACACCGTGCACGGCATCATCCTGCAGACCCCGCTGCCCGACGGAGCGCGGGTCGAGGAGCTGGCCGCGTCGATCGTCCCGGAGAAGGACGTCGACGGCGCCAACCCGCTGTCCGCGGGCCGGCTCGCCGCGGGCCTGCCCGCCTACCCGCCGGCCACCGCGGCCGCGGTGCTCGAGCTGCTCGACCACCACGGCGTCGAGCTGGCCGGGCGCAGCGCGGTCGTCGTCGGGCGCTCGCTGGTCGTCGGCAAGCCGACCGCCCAGCTGCTGCTGCAGCGCGACGCGACGGTCGGGATCTGCCACCGCCACACCAAGGACCTCGCCGAGCACACCCGCACCGCGGACGTGCTGGTCGTCGCGGTCGGGCGGATCGGGCTGATCCGCGCCGAGCACGTCGCCGACGGCGCGGTCGTGGTCGACGTCGGTACCAACACCGCGCCCGACGGCAGCCTGGTCGGCGACGTCGACGCGGTCGACGTCGCGCGGAGGCCGGGGGCGCTCACGCCGGTGCCCGGTGGTGTCGGTCCGGTGACCACGGCGCTGCTGCTGGCGCACACCGTCCGCTCGGCGCGCACCCACGTCCGAGCCCCGCTCAGACGACCTGGCGGACCGCCTTCTCGAACCCGATGACGTGCGCGCGGGCCCGTTCGGCCGCCTCGTCGGCCTGCTGGCCCGCGATGGCCCGCAGCAGCCCCGAGTGCTCGCCGACGTGCTGGTCGAAGTCGGTCATCCGGTCCAGGAACAGGCAGAAGATCCGGGTCGCCAGGTTGTCGTAGCGGATCAGGGTGTCCTCGAGGTGCGGGTTGGCCGCCGCGGAGTAGATCGTCCGGTGCACGTGCAGGTCCCAGCGCATCAGCTCGTCGCGGTCCAGTGTGCGCACGTCGATCCGGTCGATCGTGTCGGCGAGCTCGGCGAGGTCGGCCCGGGTCGCGGGGCCGGAGTACTCGGCGGCACGGCGCGCGGCGAGCGGCTCGAGCTGCACACGGATCTCGGAGATGTAGGCGAGGTCGGTGATGTCGACGCCGGTCGCGAACGTCCCGCGGCGCGGGTAGGAGACGACCAGCCGGTCGATCTCGAGCCGCTTGAGCGCCTCCCGGACGGGGGTGCGACCGACCTCGAGGGACTTCGCGAGGGCGACGTCGTCGATGGCCGTCATCGGCGGGATGTCGAGCATGATCAGCCGATCCCGGATCACCGTATACGCCTTGTCGGCGAGGGACGTGTACTCCGGATCGGCGTCGTCGGGAAGTGCGGTCACCGTCGCATGTTAACGCGACATGTGTGATTAACAGTCCTCGGACAGCCCCACACCTCTTGACTGAGACTGATATATCAATGCACCATCTACAGCGTGCCGCGGTCTCCGCGGACCGCGTCCGACCGAGGAGAGGCCGCCGTGTCCCGTTCCTTCATCCTGACCCTGGACTGCCCGAACCGCACCGGCATCGTGCGGGCGGTCAGCGCGTTCCTGTTCGAGCACGGCTGCGACATCGGTGAGTACCAGCAGTTCGACGACCCGCTGCGCGGCCGCCTCTACCTGCGCACCCAGGTCGGCGCGGAGCAGGACGTGGACCTCGACGCCGTCAGTCGCGACTTCGAGGCCGTCGCGGCGGAGTTCGGCATGAGCTTCACCTTCACCGACGGTGTCCCCGCCCGGATCCTGGTGATGGTCTCCAAGCTCGGCCACTGCCTCAACGACCTCATCTTCCGCTGGCGGGCCGGCAGCCTCGGCGCCGACATCGTCGCCGTCGTGTCCAACCACTCCGACCTGCGCCCGATGGCCGAGGCGGCGGGGCTGCCGTTCGTGCACGTCCCGGTGACCGCGGAGACCAAGCCCGAGGCCGAGGTGCGGCTGCTGTCGCTCGTCGACGAGTTCGACGCCGAGCTGGTGGTGCTCGCCCGCTACATGCAGGTGCTCTCCGACGAGACCTGCAAGGCCCTCGAGGGCCGGGCGATCAACATCCACCACTCGTTCCTGCCCGGTTTCAAGGGCGCCCGCCCCTACCACCAGGCCTACGAGCGCGGCGTCAAGCAGGTCGGCGCCACCGCCCACTACGTCACCCCGGACCTGGACGAGGGCCCGATCATCGAGCAGGAGGTGATCCGGATCGACCACTCCTACGACCCGAAGGCCCTGCAGATGGTCGGCCGCGACGCCGAGGCGCTCGCCCTGTCCCGTGCGGTCCGCTGGCACTGCGAGCGACGGGTGCTGCTGACCGGCGGCAGCACGGTTGTCTTCCGGTGACGCCGCTCCGGCCTCCACGGCCCCGTCCCCGCACCGCGGGGGCGGGGCCGTTCCGCGTTCTGTCGGTCGTGTCCCGCCTGCCGCTGCCCGGCCCGGCGACACCTCGCGTCTCGTGGCACCCGACGCGTGGGGTGCCACGCGTCGTGGTGGGGTGCCACGGTGTTCGTGCACTTCTGCCCGATGCCGGGGGGCGGGAAGGGGGAGTGGGGCGCACGACCGCCCCGCGCCGGCGGGCCGGGCGGGGCGGTCGTGGTGGTGCGGGACGGAGCGGGGATCAGCCCACCCGGTCGCGCACCCAGTCGTGGAACTCGCCGATGTGGTGCTCGCTGGGCACGAGCACGCCGCCCTTCTCGTAGGAGCGCGAGTCCATCGCGAGCTGACAGCGCTCGCAGGCGTCGAAGTCCTGGACGTTGACCCGGTGGAACAGCTCCACCGAGCGGTCGATGTCGGCGCCGGAGTCGACGACCTCGGGCAGGTAGAGCCAGTCGCAGACGACCAGGGTCCGCTCGGCGGTCAGCGGGAACATGCGGTGGAACACCACGTGGTCGGGGACCAGGTTGATGAACACCGACGGTCGCACGGTGATGGCGTAGTAGCGGCGGTCCTGCTCCTGCGCGACGCCCGGGATGCGGGTGAGCCCCTCCGAGCCGTCGACGGTGAACCCCTTGATCTCCTCGCCGAACTCCGCGCCGTGCCCGACGAAGTACTGGGCGGCGAGGCCGTCGGCGAACTCGGGCAGCACCTCGGTGAGCTCGGGGTGGATCGTCGCGCAGTGGTAGCACTCCATGAAGTTCTCGACGATCTGCTTCCAGTTCGCCGTGACGTCGTAGGAGATGCGCCGGCCGAGCTTCAGGTTCTCGACGTCGTAGCCGACGATCGCGTCCGGCGAGCCGAGCCGGGTGGTGACGTCACCGATCACCGTCTCGGTGAAGGAGGGCGGCTCCTCGGCCAGGCTCAGCCAGACGTAGCCCAGCCACTCGCGGACGTGCACGGTGTGCAGGCCGTACTCGACCTTGTCGACGTCGGGCATCGAGCTGAGGTTCGGCGCCGCGATGAGCTTGCCGTCCAGGCCGTAGGTCCAGGCGTGGTACGGACACTGGAAGGAGCGCTTGACCTCGCCCTTCTCCTCCGTGCACAGCCGCGCGCCGCGGTGCCGGCAGACGTTGAGGTAGGCCCGCACGGAGTTGTCCCTGGCCCGCGTGACGATCACGCTCTCCCGTCCGATCTGGACGGTCTCGAACGCGCCGGGCTTGTCCAGGTCCGCGGCCAGCACCGCGCAGAACCACGTCTTGTGGAAGATGTTGTCCTGCTCGGCCCGGAAGATCGCGGGGTCGGTGTAGTAGTGGCCGGCGAGGGTCTCTCGCAGGCTGTCCGGGAGGCTCTGCCCCTCGGTGGCGGGGGTCGACAACTCACCGGTCGTCATGGCGGTACTCCTCGTGGGCGACGGTCGGGCGTGCGGCTGCGGGGCGGGGTGCGAGGCCGGTAGCCGTCGACGGGTGGGCCTCCGGCGGGCCGAGCTCGGGATCGGTGCGACGGCGTCGGGGTGCTACGGAGGCCGGCGCCGCGGGACCGGGGGTCCACGCGACGGCCGGGCGCCGGAGGCGACCGGCGTGCGGTCACGGTGGAAGCGTTGCGGCACAGCGGATCACCTCCTGCAGTGGGATTCCGACGCGATGACGGCGGCGATCGGGGCCGCGGAAACTCACGAGAAACACGGGAAACTGTTGCGTAACAAGCAACGAGTCGCTCAATGCGCACCACGATGGGAGCGCGTCTCCCGGGTCGGTGTCAAGGGGTCGCGGCAGTGGTGTTCGTGCAGGCCCGGGGTGTGGGCCGGTCGTCCCGGGCGGGGCGACGGAACTGCTGGGGGCACGGTGGCGACTCCGGTGTCGGCGGGCTCCGAGCGGCCGGTGGGGTCTTGACCGCCGCTTCGGGGCCACCATAACGTGCACAGATATATTAATCGAGTATCTGATGGGAGCAGGTGAGGCCGGGCTCGGCCCCGGCCGGCCGCCGCCCCTCTGGCGCCGCCTGCGCGGCCGGGAGGGACCCGCCCCCGCACCCCTCGCGCCGGCGATCCCGGCCGCGGGACCGCCCGACCCACGGAGCGGCGCACGGACCGCACTTCCCCCGCACCCGGACAGAGGTGGAGACGTCATGACGCAAGTCGATCCCCGGTCGTGTACCGAGGACCCCGGAGCGCCCCCGGAGCGCCCCCGCACGGACTGGACGGTCTTCGGGATCGGCGCCGCGCTGGCGCTGCTGTTCGTCGTCTGGGGGGTCGCGGCGCCGGAGAACCTGCGTACGACCGCGTCCGGGATGATCGAGGCCCTGATGCGCGGGGGCGGCTGGGGCTTCATCCTCGCCGCGACCGCCTTCGTCGCGTTCGCGCTGTTCCTGGCCTTCAGCCGCTTCGGGCGCATCAAGCTCGGCGCCGACGACGAGGAGCCCGAGTTCCGCACGGTCTCCTGGATCGCGATGATGTTCTCCGCCGGGATGGGCATCGGGCTGATGTTCTTCGGGGTCACCGAGCCGCTGACCTTCTTCCGTTCCCCGCCGCCCGGGTCCGCCGCGCCCGCGACGACCGAGGCGATGCAGGTCGCGATGGCGACGTCGCTGTTCCACTGGACGCTGCACCCGTGGGCGATCTACGCCGTCGTCGGCCTCGCCATCGCCTACTCCACCTTCCGCCGGGGCCGGCGGCAGCTGATCAGCCAGGCGTTCGTCCCGCTGATCGGGCAGAAGGCCGCCGACGGGGCGATCGGCAGGGCGATCGACATCCTCGCGATCTTCGCGACGCTGTTCGGCTCCGCGGCCTCGCTGGGTCTGGGCGCGTTCCAGATCGGCGGCGGCATGCAGACCGTCGGCTGGGTCGACGGTGTGCCGGGGGCCGGCGTGCTCGCCGCGATCATCGTCGTGCTGACCGCGGCGTTCATCCTGTCCGCGGTGTCGGGCGTCGCCAAGGGCATCCAGTGGCTGTCCAACACCAACATGGTGCTGGCCGGGGCGCTGGCGCTGTTCGTGTTCGTCGTCGGCCCGACGGTGATCATCCTGGACCTGGTGCCGACCGCGCTGGGCGCCTACTTCGCGCAGTTCTTCGAGATGGTCGGGCGCACCGAGGCCGTCGGCGGCGAGCCGATGCTCGAGTGGCTGTCGAGCTGGACCGTCTTCTACTGGGCGTGGTGGATCTCGTGGACGCCGTTCGTCGGCATGTTCCTGGCGCGGATCTCGCGCGGGCGCACCATCCGTGAGTTCGTCGGCGGCGTCATCCTCGCGCCGAGCCTGGTCTCGCTGGTCTGGTTCTGCATCTTCGGCGGCGCCGCCGTCGAGCAGGCCCAGCAGGGTGCGCAGTTCTCCGACGACTCCAACGTCCAGCTCTTCCAGATGCTCGGCGCCTACCCGTGGGCCACGGCCACCGGCCTGCTCGTGATGGTCCTGGTGGCGATCTTCTTCGTGTCCGGCGCCGACGCCGCGTCGATCGTGATGGGCACGCTGTCCCAGCGCGGCACCATCGAGCCGAGCAGGTGGGTCGTGGTCTTCTGGGGTGCCGCGATGGGCGCGGTCGCGGTGCTGATGCTGGTCACCGGGGGTGAGGACGCCCTGTCGGGCATCCAGAACCTGACGATCCTGGTCGCCGCGCCGTTCGTGGTGATCATGGTGCTGCTGTGCCTGGCGCTGCACCGCGACGTGCGCCGGGACAAGGTTATCCTGCGCGCCGAGAAGAGCGCCGAGGTGATGGAGCAGGCCGTCGAGTGGGCGACCGACAACCACGGCGACGACTTCTACGTGAAGGTCGGGTCCTTCGCGAAGGACGACTCCGGTGAGCCCGCCTCCCCGGACGGCACCCACCCCGCCGCGACCGCCGCCGCGACCGCCGACGGGGCGGGGGACCGGGCCGAGCCCGTCCCGGTCGCCGTCGTCGACCCCCTCGCCCCGGTCGACCGGCCCGACGACGACCGGCCCGCCCCGGTCGGCACCGCCGACCGGCACTGAGTCCGGCACCCGGCCGGGTGCGCGCCACGAGCGCGTGCCCGGCCGGTCCGGCGCCGGGGCCGCCGGGGGTCAGGCGGTGCGGAGCTCCACGCCGGCCTCGGTCAGCGCGGCGAGCGCCCGCTCCGTCGTCTCCGGTGCCACCCCGGCGCAGTGGTGCAGCAGCACCGTCGTCGCCAGCCCGAGCCGGGACGCGTCGAGCGCGGTCGCCCGGACGCAGTGGTCGGTCGCCAGGCCGACGACGTCGACCTCGGTCACCCCGTGCTCGGTGAGCCAGTCGCCCAGCGGGGTGCCCGACTCGTTCGCGCTCGCGCCCTCGAACCCGGAGTAGGCGCTGGTGTAGGCGCCCTTGTCGAAGACGCACTCGATCGGCGCCACGTCCAGTGCCGGGTGGAACGACGCGCCCGGCGTCCCCGCGCGGCAGTGCGGCGGCCAGGAGTCGACGAAGTCCGGGGTGTCGGAGAAGTGCGGCCCCGGGTCCACGTGCACGTCCCGGGTGGCGACGACGTGGTCGTAGACCCGCCCGTCGCGGCCACCGGTCGCGAGCGGCCCGATCCCGGCGGCCACGGCGGCCCCGCTGGCCACCGCGAGGGCGCCGCCCTCGCAGAAGTCGTTCTGGACGTCGACGACGATCAACGCTCGTGCCATGGCTCAGCTCCCGGTGAGGAAGGTGGTCGGGATCGCAGGCTCGCCGCGGGACAGCTTCAGCCCCTCCCACGGTACGGCGACCAGCGCCGTCCGCAGCCGCTCCCGGGCGGCCTCCAGCCCGGTGACGACGTCGTCGGCGACGACCTTCCCGTCCCGCACCAGCGGCACCGGCAGCACCCGGTCGTGCGGGCCGAGGACCGGGTCGGTGCCGTAGGGGTACACGACCTCCTCGACCGCGGTCCCGGTCGGCTTGAACCGGCGCAGCGCCGCCTTGCGCCCGCCGCGGGACTCCTTCGCGCTCGACCGCTTGGCCACCGGGCGCCCGTCGACCTCGACGAGCTTGTAGACCATCCCGGCCGTCGGCGAGCCCGACCCGGTGACCACCGAGGTCCCCACGCCGTAGGAGTCGACCGGCTCGGCGCGCAGCGAGGCGATCGCGTACTCGTCGAGGTCGCCGGAGAGTACGATCCGGGTGCCGGTGGCGCCGAGCGCGTCGAGCTGCTCGCGGGCCTGGCGGGCCAGCTCGCCGAGGTCGCCCGAGTCGATGCGGACCGCCCCCAGCCCGGGCCCGGCGGCCGCGACGGCGTACTCGATGCCGCGGCGGATGTCGTAGGTGTCGACGAGCAGCGTGGTGCCGGTGCCCAGCGCGGCGACCTGGCTGGCGAAGGCCGCCGGCTCGTCGTCGTGCAGCAGGACCCAGGCGTGCGCGGCGGTGCCCGCGGTCGGGATGCCGTGCCGGGCACCCGCGGCGAGGTTCGACGTCGTCGCGAAGCCCGCCAGGTACGCGGCCCGGGCCGAGGCCACGGCGGCCTCCTCGTGGGTGCGCCGCGAGCCCATCTCGATGAGCGGCCTGCCGGCCGCCGCGGTCACCATCCGGGCCGCCGCCGAGGCGATCGCGCAGTCGTGGTTGTAGATCGACAGGGCGACGGTCTCCAGGATCACCGCGTCGGCGAAGGTGCCGGTCACGGTGAGGACGGGGGAGCCGGGGAAGTACAGCTCGCCCTCCGGGTAGCCGTCGACGTCGCCGGAGAAGCGGTAGTCGCCCAGGCGCTCCAGGGTCGCCGCGTCGACGACCGGGGCGAGGAACTCCAGGTCGGCGGCGGAGAACCGGAAGCGCTCCAGCGCCTCCAGCAGCCGCCCCGTCCCGGCGACGACGCCGTAGCGGCGCCCGTCGGGCAGGCGGCGCGCGAACAGCTCGAAGACGCAGTGGCGTTCCGCGGTGCCGTCGGCGAGGGCCGCCGCCACCATCGTCAGCTCGTAGCGGTCGGTCAGCAGGGCCGTGCCGGTCATGGCCGGGAGCCTACGGCTCCTGTGCCACCATGGGGCGCATGTCCGCGCCGTCCCCAGCGCCGTCCCCGGCGCCCACCGAGCAGGTCACGCCCGACCTGGACGAGTCCGCCGGCCCCGACACGCCGTGGCAGGCCATCGTCTGGAACGACCCGGTCAACCTCATGTCGTACGTGACCTACGTGCTGCAGAAGGTGTTCCACTACCCCGAGGCGAAGGCCACCGCGCTGATGCTCGACGTGCACCACAAGGGACGCGCCGCGGTGTCGGCGGGGGACAAGGACACCGTGGAGGGCCACGTCGCCCAGCTCCACGCGGCCGGCCTGTGGGCCACCATGCAGCGGGCCTGAGCGTGAACGGCTGGAAGCGCAGCGGGCGGGGCGACCGCGTCCGCTACACGTCCGGGTTCTCCGGCGAGGAGGCCGTCGTCCTGCGGGGCCTGTTCGTCGAGATCCGCCAGATGCTCGCCGGTCGTGCCGAGCTCGCGCCCACCGACGAGCTGGCCGAGCTGACCGGCATCCGCACCGGCCCGACGTCGCGGCCGACCGACCGGGTGCTGGCCCGGTTGCTGCCGGACTTCACCACCGAGGACTCCGATCTCGCCGGCGGGATGCGCTCGCTGCACGAGCCGTCGCTGATCGAGGCCAAGGACACCGCCGCGGCGACCGTGCTGGACACGCTGCCCGAGGCCGGCGGACGGCTCGAGCTCACCGAGGCCCAGGTCGACGCCTGGCTGGCCGCCCTCAACGACGTGCGGCTCGCGCTCGGCACCGCCCTCGACGTGAACGAGGACATGCCCGAGCAGCTGCCCGACGACGACCCGCGGGCCCAGCACCTGGGCGTCTACCACTGGCTGACCTACGTGCAGGACTCCCTGGTCCGGGTCCGCGTCCGCGGGCTCTGACCCGCCCGGCCGCCCCTCAGCGGCGCACGATCCGGTCGGTCGACGGCGCGGCCAGGCCCGGGTTCGCGCCCAGGTACGCGACGAACGCGTCGAGGTCCACCGGACCGCCGACCAGCTCGGTCCCGGCGGTGAAGGTGTCGAAGCCGTCGCCGCCCGCGGACAGGAAGTTGTTCGTCGCGACCCGGTAGCGGCCGTCGTCGGTGACTCCGACGCCGCCGATGGAGATGTCACCGACCCGGTTCCCGGCCACCACCGTGTAACGCAGGTTCGACGAGCTCTGCAGCACCGTCGGACCGTCGTCGACGGTGAACTGCTGGTCGAGCACCGCGCGCAGCTGAGCGCCGGTGAGCGTCATGGTCTGCAGGATGTTGCCGAAGGGCTGCACCGTGTAGGCCTGCCCGTAGGTGACCCGCCCGCCCGCGCCGGGCACCAGGTCCGCGCGCACCCCGCCCGGGTTGGTCAGCGCGAGCTGTGCGCCGTCGCCGCGCGAGGCGGCGAGCTGGGCGTCGGCGATCACCGTGCCGAGCGGGGACAGTCCCGACGGCGCGGCCGCGCGCAGCAGCGGGCCGGCGAGGGTGCCGACCGGGCGCTCGGCCAGCGGCCGCGACTGCGCGACCGCACGGTCGACGACGTCGGCGGCCGCCGGGTCGGGGGCGACGTCGCGGGTGACCACCACGTTGCGGGCGGTGCCGGTCGCGGCGCGGTCCACGTCGCCGTCGCCGGTCAGGGCGAGGTCGACCACCGACAGCAGCCTGCCGGACGACAGGCCCTGCACGAACGGTCGCGGGTTCCCGGCCGGGTCGGTCGCCGAGCACGCGTACTGCTGGTGGGTGTGCGCGGAGAACACCGCGTCGACGTCGGCGGACACCGCGGCCGCGATCCGCGACCCCGGCCCGCCGGGCTCGATCGCACAGGCGTCCGGGCCGCCGTCGCCGGTCGCCTCGTCGCCCTGGTGCAGCAGCAGCACCTGTGCCCGCACCCCCTGCGCGGTCAGCTCGCGCGACGCCGCGTCGACCGCGGCGACCTCGTCGCCGACCTCCAGGCCGCGGATGCCGTCGGGGGAGACCAGGTCGGGCAGCTCGGACAGAGTGGCGCCGATGACGCCGATCCGGGCGCCGCCCGCCTCCACCACCGTCGACGCGGCGAGCGCGGGCTTCCCGCCCTCGGTCACGTTCGCCGACAGGACCGGGAACGACGCGCCGTCGTAGGACGGGGTGAAGCGGCAGCCGTCGGCCGGGTGGCAGCCGCCGCGCTGCAGCCGGCGCAGCTCGGTGATGCCCTCGTCGAACTCGTGGTTCCCCGCGGCGGACGCCGCGACGCCGATCCGCTCCAGCACCTCGACGGTCGGCTCGTCGCGGAACAGCGCCGACGCCAGCGGAGACGCGCCGACGTTGTCGCCGGTGGACAGCACCACGCTCGCCGGGGCCTGCGCCCGCAGCGCCGCGACGTGCGCGGCGACGAACGCGGCGCCGCCGGCCTCGACCTGCGCGCCGGCGTCGTCGGTCACCCGGCCCGAGGACCCCGAGGGCGGCTCCAGGTTGCCGTGCAGGTCGTTGAGCGCGATGAGCCGCACCGTGCCGGAGCCGGGCGCGCCCGCGGCGGGGCGGCCCGAGAGCGTCACCGCCTCGACGGTGACCGCGACCGCGAGGACGACGACGAGCACGGCGGCGAGGACGAATCCGACACGGCGACCGGAGGGGGGCACGCAGCGCAGTATGGACGCACCCCCGCCCGGGAGGTCGTGGCCGGGATCACAGAACGTGGTGTCGGGTGCGTGAACGGCCGGTTCCGGCCCGGCGGGTGTTCGGTCCCGCGGCCGGGGCCGCGTATCCTCGGGTCGTGCTCGTCCTCCGGTCCGACCTCGTCGATGCGATCGTCGCGCATGCCCGCCGGGACTTCCCGGTCGAGTCGTGCGGGCAGCTCGTCGGTCCCGAGACCGGCGAGCACCCCGAGCGCTACGTGCCGATGACCAACGCCGACGAGTTGGCGAGCGACTTCGCCTTCGCCCCGGCCGAGGACATCCGCCTGGAGCGCGAGCTGGACGCGGCCGGTGAGCGCCGCATGCTCGTCGTCCACTCCCACACGCGGCTGCCGCGGCGCCCGGTGGCGCACACCGGCCTGCCCGAGGCCTACCCGTCGCCCAAGGACGTCGCCCAGATGGAGTGGACCCCCGACCAGCACTGGCTGATCGTGGGCCTCGCCACCGCCGACGCCGAGCCCGAGGTGCGCTCCTACCACCTCGCCGACGGCGAGGTCGTGGAGGACGAGTTGGCGGTCGTGGAGTCCTACATGTTCTCCCACACCGGTTCCGACGACGTGCCCGACCGGGCCTGATCGACCCTCTCGCGCACCCGCGCCGGAGGTCGCGCGGGAATGTCGCCGTACTCCGGCCGCGTTGTCGCGCGTGAGAAATCCACGCCAGAGCGACCCACCAGGAGTGATCACAGAGATGGCCGTCTCCGTCTCCATCCCCACCATCCTTCGCACGCACACCGACGGTGAGAAGACCGTCGAGGCGAAGGGCGACACCGTCTCGGCGGTCATCGACGACCTGGAGTCGCGGCACAGCGGCATCAAGGACCGTCTGATCACCGACGGCAAGCTGCACCGCTTCGTCAACATCTACGTCGACGACGAGGACATCCGTTTCGCCGGCGGCCTGGAGGCCCCGGTCTCCGAGTCCTCCACGTTCACGATCCTCCCGGCCGTGGCCGGCGGTCGCTGAGCCCACCGGACCCCGGCACCGGGCGGCGTCCCCGCCCGGTGCCGTCGTGTGAGGAGAACCCGTGCGTTACGACTCGTTGCTGGACGCCGTCGGCGACACCCCGCTGGTCGGGCTGCCGTCCCTGTCGCCGTCGGAGGACGTGCGGCTGTGGGCGAAGCTGGAGGACCGCAACCCCACCGGCTCGATCAAGGACCGGCCCGCGCTGGCGATGATCACCGACGCCGAGAAGCAGGGGTTGCTCACGCCCGGCTGCACGATCCTGGAGCCCACCTCGGGCAACACCGGGATCTCGCTCGCGATGGCCGCGAGGCTCAAGGGCTACGAGATCATCTGCGTGATGCCGGAGAACACCTCCGAGGAGCGTCGCCAGCTGCTGGCGATGTACGGGGCACAGATCATCTCCTCGCCGGCGGCGGGCGGCTCGAACCAGGCCGTCGCCGTCGCCAAGCAGCTGGCGGCCGAGCACCCGGACTGGGTGATGCTCTACCAGTACGGCAACCCGGCCAACACCGACGCGCACTACCGCGGTACCGGCCCGGAGATCCTGCGGGACCTGCCGTCGATCACCCACTTCGTCGCCGGGCTCGGCACCACCGGCACCCTCGTCGGCGCCGGGCGCTACCTGCGCGAGCACAAGCCCGACGTGCAGGTCGTCGCGGCGGAGCCGCGGTACGGCGAGCTCGTCTACGGCCTGCGGAACCTCTCGGAGGGCTTCGTCCCGGAGCTCTACGACGAGACCGTGCTGACCGGACGGTTCTCGGTCGGCTCCTACGACGCGCTGCGCCGCACCCGCCAGCTCGTCGAGCAGGAGGGCATCTTCGCCGGGATCTCCTCCGGCGCGATCCTGCACGCCGCACTCGGCGTCGCGAACAAGGCGCTCGACGCCGGGCAGCGCGCCGACGTCGTCATGATCGTGTGTGACGGCGGCTGGAAGTACCTGTCCACCGGCGCGTACTCCGGTGACCTGGGGACCGCCGCGCAGGGCATCGACGGGCACCTCTGGGCCTGAGCCGGGCACAACGGGCATAGCGGGCGGCCGAGCCGGTACCGTGGGTGACATGACCGCACTCCCGGACGGCCGCCCCGCCCGCGTGCTGCCGCCCGCGCCGGTGCGCGCCGCGGTGATCATGCTGGCGTTCACCGCCGCGCTCTACGCGATCGAGGCGGTCGACCAGGCGTCCGGCGGGATGGTCGACGCCGCCGCGGCGATCTACCCGCGCAGCACCGACGGCCTCGCGGGGATCCTCACCGCGCCGCTGCTGCACGGCGACTGGGCGCACCTCGCCGCCAACAGTCTGCCGTTCCTGATCTTCGGGTTCCTCGCCATGTCCGGCGGGCCGGTGCAGTGGGTCGCGGTCACCGCGACGATCTGGGTGATCAGCGGGCTGGGGGTGTGGCTGACCTCGCCGCTGCCGGTGCTCGGCGCCTCCGGCATCGTGTTCGGCTGGTTCCTGTTCCTGCTCACCCGCGGCTTCCTGGCCCGCAACGGACGGCAGATCCTGCTCGCCGTCGTGCTGTTCCTCTTCTACGGCTCGATCCTCTGGGGTGTGCTGCCGTCGGACCCGATGGTCTCCTGGCAGGGGCACCTGTTCGGCGCGGTCGGCGGCGTCGTCGCCGCCCGCTGGGTCGCGAAGGCCGACCGCCTACCCTCCTAGGGTGTGAGCGACGCGCCCGGTATCGACGCCCCGATCGGCATCTTCGACTCCGGAGTCGGGGGGCTCACCGTCGCCCGCTCGGTCATCGACCTGCTGCCCGCCGAGCAGATCGTCTACGTCGGCGACACCGCGCACAGTCCCTACGGGCCGCGCCCGCTGGCCGACATCCGGCGCCTCGCGCTCGCGATCGGCGACGAGCTCGTCGACTCGGGGGTCAAGGCGCTGGTCATCGCCTGCAACTCCGCCTCGGCGGCCTGTCTCGCCGACTTCCGCGAGCGCTACCCGGTCCCGGTGGTCGAGGTCGTCCGCCCGGCCGTGCGCCGCGCCGTCGCCACCACCCGCAACGGCCGGATCGGTGTCATCGGCACCGCCGCGACCATCGCCTCGGGCGCCTACGCCGACGCCTTCGACGCCGCCCGCGACACCGAGATCACCTCGGTGGCCTGCCCCCGGTTCGTCGACTTCGTGGAGCGCGGCACCACCAGCGGACGCCAGGTCCTCGGCGTCGCCCAGGGGTACCTGGAGCCGCTGCAGCGCGCCGGGGTCGACACCGTCGTCCTCGGCTGCACCCACTACCCGCTGCTGTCCGGGGTGCTGGAGATCGTCCTCGGCCCGGACGTGACGCTGGTGTCCTCGGCCGACGAGACCGCCCGCACCCTGGTCCGGACCCTGCACGCGCACGACCTGCTGCGCGACGACACGACCCCGCCCGCGCCGCACCGCTTCCTCGCCACCGGCGACCCGGAACCCTTCGCCCGGCTCGGCCGCCGCTTCCTGGGCCCCGAGATCGGCTCGGTCGTGGGCCGCGCGGGCGCCGCGCTCCCGTCCGCCTGACCACCGGCCGCGACGGGCGGGTCCTCCGCGCCGCACCGGGAACGGGGGGTAGCGTTCCCGCCGTGATCGGAACGCTCGTCCTGGTGATCACCGTGGCGCTCTCGGCCACCGCGCTGTTCGGGCTGGTCACGACGGCGCTGAACCGGCCCCCGAGCCGGGTGCACACCGTCGCCGTCGGGATCTGTGTGGCGCTCATCGTCGTGCAGGCGGCGATCGCGGCGTACCGGGTCCTGCTCGGCGGGGTCACCCTGCCCGAGCAGTCGACCTTCCTCATCTACCTCGCCGTCGCGGTCTGCGTCCCGGTGATCGCGCTGCAGTTCGCCACCGCCGAGCCGAGCCGCTGGGGCGGCGCCGTGATCGCCGTCGGCGCGATCGGGACGCTCGTCGCCGTGCTGCGCCTGCAGGGCCTGTGGATCCCGGGGGTGCCCGGTGCCTGAGCCCCGCGCCACCGCCACCGGCCCCGGGCGCATCCTCATCGCCGTCTACGGCATCTTCGCGCTCTCGGCCTCGGCGCGGGCCGGCGTGCAGATCGCCGAACGCTTCGGTGAGGCGCCGCTCGCGTACTCGCTGTCCGCGCTCGCCGGCTTCGTCTACATCCTGGCCACCGTCGGTCTGGCGGGCACCGGCCCCGGCTTCCGCCGCCTCGCCTGGTCCGCCGTGGTGTTCGAGCTCGTCGGCGTGCTCGCCGTCGGCGCGTTCACCACGTTCGTCCCCGCCGACTTCCCCCGCGAGACGGTCTGGTCGCACTTCGGCGCCGGCTACGGCTTCGTCCCGCTGGTGCTGCCGTTCGTCGGGCTCTGGTGGCTGCGGCGTACCTCACGAACGGGTTAGGGTCGCGCATGCGGCTGATCGTTCTCGGGTGCTCCGGCAGCGGCCCCGGACCCGAGTCCCCGGCATCGGGCTACCTCGTCGAGGCCGGGACGACCCGCCTCACGCTCGACCTCGGCAACGGCACCCTCGGCGCCCTGCAACGGCACGCCGACCCGTTCTCCCTCGACGCCGCGGTGTTCAGCCATCTGCACCCCGACCACTGCTCGGACTTCCCGTCGCTGGTGGTGCACCGTCGCTACCACCCCCGGCCCCCGTTCGATGCGACCGCGCGCAAGCTGGCCGTGCACGCCCCGGCCGGTGCGCACACCCGCTTCGCCCGCGCCGACGCCGTCACCGAGGCCGACTACGCCCGCACCGATCTCACCGACGTCTTCTCCTTCCACGACCTCGTGGTCGGCGAGCCGTTCACCGTCGGCACCGGGGACGACGCCGTCACCGTCACCGCGTACGAGGTCGTGCACGTCTGCCCCGCCTACGCGCTGCGCCTCGAGCACCGCGGCCGGGTCCTGACCTACTCCGGGGACACCGCAGCCTGCCCCGGGCTCGTCGAGGCCGCCCGCGACGCCGACCTGCTGCTCTGCGAGGCCAGCTGGCCGCACGCCGAGGCCGGGCCGCCCGGGGTGCACCTGTCCGGGCAGGAGGCGGGCGAGCACGCCGCGGCCGCCGGGGCCCGGCGCCTGGTCGTCACCCACGTCCCGGCCTGGTTCGACCGCGAGTCCCTCGGCGCCGAGGCCAAGGCGGCCTTCGGCGGGACCGTCGAGCTCGCCCGGCCCGACGCGGTGTTCGAGGTCTGAACCGGCTTCCTACGATGGCCGGGTGACACGAACAGAGGGCAGGGCCGACGGCCGGACCGACGACGAGATGCGGCCGGTGACCATCACCCGGGGCTTCCAGAAGCACCCCGCGGGATCGGTGCTGGTGGAGTTCGGGGACACGAAGGTGCTGTGCGCCGCCAGCGTCACCGACGGGGTGCCGCGGTGGCGGAAGGGATCCGGCCTCGGCTGGGTCACCGCCGAGTACGCGATGCTGCCCTCGGCGACCGACACCCGCTCGTCGCGGGAGTCGGTGAAGGGCAGGATCGGCGGCCGCACCCACGAGATCTCCCGGCTGATCGGCCGGTCCCTGCGCGCCTGCATCGACCTGCGCGCGCTCGGCGAGAACACGATCGCGATCGACTGCGACGTCCTGCAGGCCGACGGCGGCACCCGCACCGCGGCCATCACCGGTGCCTACGTGGCCCTGTGCGACGCCGTCACCTGGCTCGGCGAGCAGGGCAAGCTGTCCGATCCCAAGCCGATCTCCTGCCAGGTCGCCGCGGTGTCGGTCGGCGTCGTCGACGGCCGCGTCCGGCTCGACCTGCCCTACTCCGAGGACTCGCGGGCCGAGGTCGACACGAACGTCGTCGCCACCGAGACCGGCACCCTCATCGAGGTCCAGGGCACCGGCGAGGGCGCCACGTTCTCCCGCTCGACCCTCGACGCCATGCTGGACTCCGCGCTCGCCGGGATCGCCGAGCTGGCGCGCCTGCAGGTCGAGGTGCTCGCCGCGCCGCACCCGAAGATCGCCGCGCAGGCCGCCGCCGACGTCCCGGACACCGCGGGGGAGGGCGAGGCGTGAAGATCCTGCTCGCCACCCGCAACGCCAAGAAGCTCGTCGAGCTGCGCCGGATCACCGAGGCCGCCGGGCTCTCCGGGGTGGAGATCGTCGGGCTCGCCGACGTCCCCGAGTTCCCGGAGGCCCCCGAGACCGGCGCGACCTTCGCCGCGAACGCGCTCGCCAAGGCCCGCGACGCCGCCGCCGCGACCGGGCTGCCCGCGATCGCCGACGACTCCGGCATCACCGTCGACGCCCTGAACGGCATGCCGGGCATCTTCTCCGCCCGCTGGTCCGGCCGGCACGGCGACGACGAGGCCAACCTGCAGCTGCTCCTCGGGCAGACCACCGACGTCCCCGACGAGCGCCGTGGCGCCGCGTTCGTGTGCGCCGCCGCGCTGGTGACGCCCGACGCGGCCACCGCAGGCCCCGACTCCGACCCCGCCCCCGGCGACACCGACGGCCCGGACGCGGAGGCCTCCGTGCCCGGGCGCACCGTGGTGCACGGGACGTGGCGCGGCACCCTGCTGCGCGCCCCGCGGGGTGAGAACGGCTTCGGCTATGACCCGATCTTCGCCCCGGAGGGCGACGACCGCTCCTCGGCCGAGCTCAGCGCCGAGGAGAAGGACGCCGCCTCGCACCGGGGGACCGCGCTGCGCGCGCTCGTCCCGCACCTGCAGGCGCTGCTCGCCGACGGCTGAGGGACTACTCGGGAGCGGGCTCGGCCAGGACGCGCTGCGCGATCCGGAACGCCGAGTTCGCCGCCGGGACCCCGCAGTAGATCGCGGTCTGCAGGATGATCTCGACGATCTCGTCGCGGGTCAGGCCGTTGCGCCGGGCCGCCCGCACGTGCAGCTCGAACTCCTCCCAGTGTCCGTGCGCGACGAGCGCGGTCAGCGTCACCGCCGAGCGCATCCGGCGCTCCAGCCCGGGGCGGGTCCAGATCTCGTTCCACGCGTAGCGGGTGATCAGCTTCTGGAAGTCCGCGGTCGTCTCGTCGACGCGGCCCAGCGCCGCGTCGACGTAGTCCGAGCCGAGGACCTCGCGGCGCACGGCCAGCCCGTCGGCGTCCAGTTCGGCGGGGTCGATACCCGAGTCGCTCATGGTCGGCAGCCTCTCACGACCGACCGCGGCGGCACGCGCGCCGACCGCGGCCAGCGGCGCGCCCGGAGGTGCCCGGCCACGCGGACGGCCGCGGCCGGTGGCGCACGCGGGGGAGTCCGGTCACGTGCGACGACCGCGGCCGACGGCACCGGCACGGGTCTCGGTACCGTGATCTCCGTGCGGTGGTGGCGGTTTCTGCTGGGCTGCCTCGGGCTGGTGCTCGCGGCCGCACTCGTCGTACTCGTGGCCCGGTCCCTGGGGCTGTCCGCCGTCCCTCGGTTCGGTGAGCTGCGCCGGGCCGTGGAGGCCGCCGGGATCTGGGGCCCGGTCGTGTTCGTGCTGCTCCAGGTCGCGCTGAACGTCCCGCCCTTCCCCCGGACGGTGTTCACCGTGTCCGCCGGGGTGCTGTTCGGCGCCCTCGGCGGTGCGGCGCTGACCCTGTTCGCGACCGCGCTGTCCGCGGTCGTGGCGTTCGCGCTCGTCCGGGCCACCGGCGGGCGGCTCGTCGCCCGCTACGCCGGCCACCCGCGCGCGGTGTGGGTGCGCCGCAGGCTCGACCACCACGGCGTGCTCGCGGTGACGTCGCTGCGGCTGATCCCGATGGTGCCGTTCGCGGTGCTCAACTATCTGTCCGGGCTGTCCCAGGTGCGGTTCTGGCCCTACCTGGTCGGCACCGTGATCGGGTCGGCGCCGAGCACCATCGCCGTCGTCGCGCTCGGCGACGCCGTGACCGGGCACGTACCACCGACCCTGCTGCTGGTCTCCGGGATCTGCGCGGTGCTCGGTCTCGGCGGGGTGCTGCTCGCCGCGCGGCGGCCACTGCCGGACGAGGCCGGCGGAGTCGCGCCCGGGGGGACGGAGCCGGCCGGGACCGCGCCGCCCGCCGGGTGAGGCGGGCGACGCGATGCGTGCCGGCGGCGGGATTCGAACCCGCACTTGCACGGACCTAAACCGTGTCTCTCTGCCAGTTGGAGTACGCCGGCTAGTTCTTTCGGCCGCACCAGGTATCGGTGAGGGCGTGGCAGTTCGCGCACAGGATACGAAGGTTCTCGAGCCGGTTGTCGGTGTGGTCGCCGTTCACGTGGTCGAGTTGGAGCGGGACGGGTCGTCCCTGCCACTCGGTCAGGCCACACCCCTCGCACCGCGCGGCCTTCAGCCCCTCCGCGACGAGCCGCCGGCGCAGGGTCGCGCTGCTGCGGTAGCTCGACCCGCGGACCAGGATGTCCGCCAGCGGCCGTGCCCGCCGCCCCGGGAAGGTCCGGCCCCGGGCCCAGGAACGCCCCGTGAAGTGTGTCGTGTCGAGCTCGAGCGTCCGGATGTGCGCGACCACCGCCCGGAACATGCCGCCGCTGGGCTCGTACCCGAGCCGCCGGAGCACGGCGTGCACGCTGACCTCGGCCGCGACGGCCGCCCGCAGCTCGCCGTCGGTGTAGCGCCGTCGGTGGTTGCGGTGCCCGGGGTCGAACGCGCCCGGGATGTGGCTCGCGTCCGCGCCGGTCCGGACGATGTGGGCTCGCAGCTGGTCGTACCGCCCGGGCCGGATGCCCAGCCGGTGACACACCTCGCTCAACCGTCGCGACGCCGCCACCGCCGCGAGCAGCTCCTCGTCGGTCCACCGGCGGGCGCGGGGCACGTCCGCTCACCCCGCGCCCGCCGGCCGGACGGGCATCAGACCTTCCAGTCCCGGCGCAGCTTTGCCACGTGCCCGGTCGCCTTCACGTTGTACTGCGCGTCGACGATCGTGCCGTCCTCGCCGACCAGGAAGGTGGAGCGGATGACCCCGGTGACCGTCTTGCCGTAGAGCTTCTTCTCGCCGAAGGCGCCCCAGGCGGTGAGGACCTCGCGGTCCGGGTCGGACAGCAGCGGGAAGGTCAGCTCCTCGTTGTCGCGGAACGTCGCGAGCTTGGCGGGCTTGTCCGGGGAGATGCCCAGCACGTCGATGCCCGCGCCGTTCAGCTCGGCGAGGTTGTCGCGGAAGTCGCAGGCCTCCTTCGTGCAGCCCGGGGTGCTCGCCGCCGGGTAGAAGTAGACGACGACCTTGCGGCCGCGGTAGTCCGCCAGGGAGACGGCCGTGCCGTCGGCGTCGTCGAGGGTGAAGTCGGGGGCGGTGTCGCCCGCCTGCAGCCGTGTGCTCATGACGATCAGCGTGCCACCCGTGTCCCCGCCCTCGGCGCCGAGCACGCGGTCCGTGGACGGACCGCCCGGTTGTGGACGGAGTGGGCTCAGGGCTCCCCGGCGAGCCGTTCCAGCCGTCGCAGCTGGCCGTCGAGGTAGGGCCGTGCACGGCGCAGGCCGCCGCGTTCGGCGATCGCCGCGGCGAGCGAGCGCAGCGTGCCGAGCACCGCGGGCAGGTCCGGGTCCCAGCCGCGCCTGCGGCACTCGGCGAACCAGTCCGCGGGGCTCGTGTGACCGCGAGCCCGGTTGCAGCGACCGCAGGCGACGACCTCGTTCTCCAGCCACGACGGTCCGCCCTTCACCTTCGGGACGAGGTGGTCGGTCGTGGCGCGGACCGGTCCGGTGCAGTCGCGGCGGCACCATACACAGTGCCCGCCGTCGCGGAGCGCGGCCAGCGCCAGGCGCTGCGCGCGCCCGGGCTGGGCGGGGGAGGGGGTCACGGAACGGTCAGAACGCGTAGCGGATGCGCAGCCACGGTGCGTGCCGCTCGACGAGGCCGCGCAGTTCACGCACCCCGCGGGCCTTCACGGTGTCCCGGTAGCGCACGTTCCACATGCCGTTGCCGCTGCGCTTGCCCTGCTGGATCGCGGGTCGCCACAGCACCTCCTCCGCCCGCGGGTGCCAGCCGAGGTTCACCTCGTGCAATCCCTCGTTGTGGGTCAGCAGGATCACCTCGGCGGCGGCCTGCGCACGGAACGCGGGGCCGGTGACGTCGCCGATCCGGGTCAGGAGCTCGGCCCAGTCGGCCTGCCAGCCCTCGCGCAGCACCACCGGGGACAGGTTGAGGTGCACCTCGTAGCCCGCGGCCACGAAGTCGTCGATCGCGGCGATCCGCCGGGCGACCGGGGTGGTGCGCACGTCGAGCAGCCTGCTGTCGCGTTCGGGCATCAGCGAGAACCGGATGCGGGTGCCGCCCTGCGGGTCGAGGCCCAGCAGCTCGCGGTTGACGTACTTCGTCGCGAAGCTGGCCCGCGCGCCGGGCAGATCCCGGAAGCAGCCGACCAGGTCGGCCACGTTGTCCGAGAGCAGCGCGTCGACCGCGACGTCGGAGTTCTCCCCGATGTCGTAGACCCAGTCGGTGTGGTGGACCTGGTTCGGTTCGGTCTTGGGCCCCTGACGCCGCACGTGCCCGCGCAGGTAGCGGACGATCCGGTCGATGTTGGTGAACACGGTGACCGGGTTCGCGTAGCCCTTCTGCCGGGGGACGTAGCAGTAGGCGCAGGCCAGCGCGCAGCCGTTCGCGGTGGAGGGGGCGATGAAGTCCGCGGAGCGGCCGTTGGGGCGGGCCGAGAGCGACTTCTTCTCGCCCAGGACCAGATTCTCGGTCTTGACCCGGACCCAGCGGTCCACGTTGCCGGCGTTGCCGTGCAGCGCCTCGATGTTCCAGTGCGAGGCGACCTCGACGATCTCGGCGTCGGGGAACGACAGTGCGACCTGCTGTCCGCGCGGCGACGCCAGCGCGTCCGGTTCGGCCCAGATCCGGCGGATGTCGAACAACTGTTCCACACTCACCGGCCCAGCCTCGCAGGATCGTGCGGGTACCGCCCGGCGACCGTCCACGGCACCCGAATCGGCGGCGCGCCGTGGGCGGGCGCGCGGACCGGCCCGTGCGGTGGCTACGGTGTGTGCCACGCCGCTCGCGGTGCCCCGACGTCGGTGTCGGGGCAGCGTCGGGCGCGAGCAGCAGGAGTCCCGGGCGCGGACGCGTACCGGCCGAACCGGAGGTGGACGTGGTGGCCCGCGACCCCGAGAACATCCAGCGCGAGATCGAGAAGACCCGGGACGCGCTGGCCGAGAGTCTGGACGCCCTGGCGGACCGGGCGAACCCGAAGAACCTCATCGAGGGCGGCAAGGAGCAGCTCGCGGAGCGGCTCGCCGACCCGAAGGTCAAGTACTCGCTGATCGCGGTCGGCGCGCTGGTCGGGCTGGCGATCGTCCGCTCGATCTTCCGCTAGACCGCCTGCACACCACGCCCGGCCGGTGCCCGCACCGGCCGGGCGTTCGTGTGTCAGGACAGCGAGTCGCGCAGCTCCAGCGTCGCGGCGCGGTCGGCACCCTCGGCCAGCGGGCGGCGGTAGCGGGCGACGAGCCGGGCCGCGCCGAACCCGGCGACGGCGACGAGGTCGTCGCCGCGCAGGTAGCCGAGCACGGTGCCCTTCACCGGGCCGTCGTCGAGACCCTCGCCGTGCAGCGGCAGCAGCGAGTCCGCGCGGTCCGGCCGCCCGACGAGCTGGATCTTCATGCCGAACTGGTCGGACCAGAAGAACGGCACCGCGGCGGGCGGCGGGGTCGTGCCGGTGATGTCCGCGGCGACCGCGGCGGCCTGGTCGCTCGCCGAGGTCCAGTGCTCCAGCCGGGTGCGCTCGCCGGTGTCCGGGTCGGTCCAGGCGGCCGCGTCGCCCGCCGCCCACACCCCGGGCAGCCCGTCGACCCGGCCGCGGTGGTCGCAGGGGATGCCGTCGGCGACGTCGACGCCGGTGGCCTCCAGCCAGCCCAGGTCGAGCATCCCGCCGACGCCGACGACGATCTCGTCGGCCGTCACCGTCGACCCGTCGGAGAGCGTGGCGCCCGAGTCCGTCAGCTCCGACACCGACACCCCGGTGCGCAGGTCGACCCCGGCGTCGCTCATCAGCCGGGCCACGACCGCACCGGCCCGGTCGCCCAGCAGCCGTGCCATCGGCACGGTGCCGGTCTCGACCACGGTGACCGTGACACCCCGATCCCGGGCGGTGCTCGCGACCTCGGCCCCGATGAACCCGGCACCCACCACGAGCAGCGACGACGCCGAGGCCAGCGCGTCGCGCAGCTGCTCGGACTCGTCGACGGCGCGCAGCAGGTGCGCGGAGTCGGGCTGGTCGTCGAGCATCCGGGAGGTGACCCCCACGGCGAGGACGACGGCGTCGGCGTGCAGCACGGTGCCGTCGTCGAGCTCGACCTCGGAGCCGTCGGCCGGGTCCTCTGCGGGCCGCAGGGCGACCGCGGAGCGGCCGAGGTGGGTGCGTACGCCGAGCTCGTCGAGGTCCTCGGCGGTGCACAGGTCGACCTTGGTGCGCTCCCACTCACCGGCCAGGAACTGCTTGGACAACGGCGGTCGGTCGTACGGGAGGTGCTCCTCGGCCCCCACCAGGCTGATCCGGCCCTCGTAACCGTCCCGGCGCAGGTTCTCCACCGTGCGCAGTCCGGCCAGTCCTGCGCCGACCACCAGCACGTGTTCCGGCACGCTCATCTCCTACCTCCCCGCTCCGGGCCCGGACGGTGCGCCGGTCCCGCCCCGATCCTCGCGGACGGGGCACGGCGCCGCCGTGCGGCCCGGGCGTCAGAAGGTGCGGTCCTCCGGGTCGAGCCGGTTGCGCAGCCGGGACAGCGTCTGCGCGAGCAGCCGGGAGACGTGCATCTGGGAGATGCCGACCTCCTGGGCGATCTGGGTCTGGGTGCGGTTGCCGAAGAACCGCAGCATCACGATGGTCCGCTCGCGGGGCGCCAGCTCGGCGAGCAGCGGGCGCAGCGACTCGCGGTAGTCGACCCGGTCGAGCTCGGCGTCGGCGTCGCCGACCAGCTCGCCGACGGTGGCGCTGCCGTCCTCCGACGACAGCATCTCGTCGAGCGAGGAGCTGCGGTAGGCCTCGGCGGCCTCCAGGCCCTCCAGGACCTCGGCGACGGGCAGGTCGAGGTACTCGGCGAGCTCCGAGGGCCGGGGCGCGCGACCGAGGGTCTGGGACAGCTCGGACACCGCGCCGTTGATCGACACGTGCATGTCCTTGAGCCGTCGAGGCACCCGCATCGACCAGCTCTGGTCCCGGAAGTGCCGGCGTACCTCACCGGAGATCGTGGGCACGGCGAAGGAGAAGAACTCACCGCCCTTCTCCGGGTCGAACCGGTCGATGGCGTTGATCAGCCCGACCGTCGCGACCTGCACGAGGTCGTCGAGGGGCTCGCCGCGGTGGTTGAACCGGCGGGCGATGTGCTGGGCGACGGGCAGGTAGCCGGTGACGAGCTGCTCGCGCAGCCGTTCCCGGCGGGGGTCGCCGTCGTCGAGACCCGCGTACTGCTCGAGCAGCGGGGTGAGGTGGGCGTACTGAGGGTCCGACGTCACGTCACAGCCCGTGACCCGCGAGCTTGTGCAGGCGGATGGTGAGGGCCGGGCGCCCGCCGTCCTCCTCACCGGACTCGACCGCGACGTGGTCGGCCAGGGTCTGCAGGACCCGCCAGCCGAAGGAGTCGGTGGGCAGCTGCGCACCGGTGCCGGTCTCGACCCGGGCGGTGACCTCGATCCGCTCGTCGGAGACGGCGAAGGTGCACCGCAGCGGCGATCCGGGGGCGGCCATCGCGACCAGCGTCGCGCACGCCTCGTCGACGGCCATCCGCAGGTCGGAGACCGCGTCCAGGTCGAAGTCCGCGCGTGCGGCGAGGTCGGAGGCCACCGCACGGACCGTGGGGATCAGCGCGGGCCGCGCCGCGACCCTGATCTCGACGGTGTTGTCGGTGCCGGCGCCGTGCGCCGTGCCTGCCACGTCCTCCTGGGCCACGCTGACGAGTCCTTTCGTGCGACGGGGGTGTCGGGCCGGATCATGTCGCCTCCGGCGGGGGTGTGCAGGACCGGGTGCCCGCTCAGGCGCCGGGAATGCCCGCCTGGTCGGGCAGGACGGTGAACAGCTGGGCGGAGCCGGTGACCTCGAGCGGCCGGAGCACGGCCCGGTTGGTGGCGACGACGAACAGCCGCCGTCCGTCCCGGGCGGCCCGCCGGGCGGTGTGGATGAGCACGCCGAGGCCGCTGGAGGCGAGGAACGTGACGCCCTCCAGGTCCACGGCGAGGTCGCGGCCGTCGCCGTCGGGGGCGAGGTCCAGCAGCTCGTCGAGGGCGGTCTCGAGACGCGGTGCGGTCAGGGTGTCGACCTCGCCGCGCACGGTGAGCACGGTCAGGCCGCTGCGCGGTGAGGAGAAGCCGACGCCGAGGTGGGCGGAGTCGGTGCCGTCCAGCTCGGCGTCCCCGTCCCCCCGGGACGGTTGCGCCGGCGCGGATCCGGGCAGGGTGATCACCTCCGTGTCGGGCGCCGGGCGGCGCGGAAGCGTGGTGGAGCGCCGCCGTGCTCTCGACGGGCAGGTGTCTTCTCGCGCCGCACGACGCACCGGGGTCGCGGCGGGGCCGTCCTGGCCCGCGCCGGGTCCGGTCCACCCACGACAGGAGACCGGGCCCGACGATACCGGCCGGGCTCGGCGGGCCCGGCACGGCGCCTGCCCTTAGGCTCGCCCGGGTGACGCGGTACTCCGATCTCGGCCCCGACGCCCCGGCCGGTCCCCCCGGCGACGCGGTGGACCGGGCCGTCGACCAGGCGGTCGCGACCTCGGTGGAATCCTTCGGGGAGCAGCCGAGCACCCCGGCCATGCCGCACGTGCGCGGCGGGGCGCAGGTGGCCGTCCTGATGATCGACATCTCCGAGCGCCGGATCGTCTACGCCAACACGACCGCGCTGGAGCTGGCCGGCGACCGCCCGGTGCGGCTGCCCGTCGGGGTGCGCGAGTGGAGCGAGGCCGCGCGGCTGACCGACCTGGACGGCCGTCCGTACACCGGCGAGGGGTCCCCGCTGGCCCGGATCGCCTCCGGCGAGGCGGTGTCCGGCGAGCCGGTCGCGCTGCACGGGCCGGGGCTCATGCCCGACCGCGACGGCGTCCCGGTCCCGGGGGAGGGGGCCACGGCCAGCAGCACCCTGGTCTGGGTGACCGGGTTCGCGCTGGCCGACCCCGGAGCCCAGGGGCAGGGCACCTACGCGCAGTCCTCGGCCACCGGGCCCGGCCGCGCGCTGGCCGTGCTGCTGCCGCTGTCGGACTCCGAGGCCGGCCAGGGCGAGGACCGCGACCGGATGGGGTTCCTGCGCGACCGTGCGGTGCTCGCCACCGAGATGTCGTTCACCATCTCCGACCCGCAGCGTGAGGACGACCCGCTGGCCTGGGTGAACCCGTCGTTCGAACGGCTGACCGGGTACCCCCTCGACGAGGTGGTCGGGCGCAACTGCCGGTTCCTGCAGGGCCCCAACACCGACCGGTCCGCTGTCCGCCGGGTGCGCGAGGCGCTGCGGGAACGGCGGGCGATCACCGAGGTGCTGCTCAACTACCGGCGCGACGGCACCGCGTTCTGGAACCAGGTGTCCATCTCGCCGGTGCACGACGGCGACGGCGAGCTGGTCAACTTCGTCGGCGTGCAGAGCGACGTCACCGAGCGGGTCGTCGTCGAGCAGGAGCGGCGGGCGGCGCTCGCCGACGCCGAGGCCGCGCGGGCCCAGCTGCGGCTGCTGGCCGAGGCGACCACCCAGATGACGACGGCGCTCGACGTGGCCGACGCCTGCCGGCGCTTCTCCCGGATCGTGGTGCCGGAGCTGGCCGACCTGTGCACGGTGGACCTGCTCGACACCCCCGACGGGGCGTCCCGTGAACGGATGGCCGTCGCCGCCCGTGACGCCGACGACGAGGCGCTGCTGTCGCGGTCCGGTCCACTGGGGGCCGTGCGGATCGAGCAGCAGGCCGAGACCGCGGTGCGGACCGGCAAGCCGTACCTGGTGCAGGAGCTGCCCGACGACGGACGCGAGGTCTACCCCGACGACCCGGAGGCGGCCGACGCCTACGAGCGGCTGCGACTGCGGTCGGCGATGGTCGTCCCGCTGCTCGGCCGCGGCCGGGTGCTCGGCCTGGTGACGCTGTCGACGCAGTTCCCCTACGGCCGTCGATGGACCCAGCGCGACCTGCACCTGGCCTCGGACCTCGCGGGTCGCGCCGGGCTGGCCGTCGACAACGCCCGGCTCTACGAGGTGGAGCGGGCCGCGGCGGCGACCCTGCAGCACAGCCTGCTGCCGGCGCTGCCGCAGGTCCCGGGGATGCGGGTCGCGGCCCGCTACCTGGTGGGCGCGGACGGCAACCAGGTGGGCGGGGACTGGTACGACGTGCTGCCGATGCCGGACGGCTCGGTCGGCGCAGCGGTGGGCGACGTCGTCGGCCACGACCTGTCGGCGGCGGCCGCGATGGGGCAGCTGCGCGGAGTGCTGCGCTCCTACGCCTGGGGCGGGGACGCGCCCGGGCCGGTGCTCGACCGCTGCGACCAGCTGGTGCAGGGCCTGGACATCGCCGCGATGGCGACCGCGGTGTACGCCCGGTTCGGGCCGGTGGCCCCCGACGGCGGACGCGAGCTGACCTACGCCAATGCCGGGCACCCGGCGCCGCTGCTGCGCGACCCGCAGGGCCGGCTGCACCGGCTCGACGCGCACCACTCGCCGATGCTCGGCGCGGTGCCGGACTTCGGGCGGGCCGCCGGGGCGCACCGCGGCGGCGCCACGGTCCCGTGTGCCGCCGGGTCGCTGCTCGTGTTCTACACCGACGGCCTGACCGACATCATCGGTGAGGACGCCGACGCCCGCACCGAGCTCATCGAGCGCACGCTGGAGGAGCTGCCGTCCGACGCCGACCCGGAGCGGGTGGTGGAGCGGGTGCTCGAGGTCTGCCTGCCGGACCGGCTCGACGACGACATCGCCCTGCTCGCGATCCGTCTGGACCACCCGGCCTGACGGTGCGGTCGGCTGGACCGTCACCCGTCCGGACCCGGCCGCGCGGAGCGACCCGATCGGCCGCACCGGCCGACCCGATCGGCGGCCGGCCTGCCGTGTCGGCGTTCCCGGCCGGACGAGTCGACCGCTCCGGCCGCGTCGGGCGTCCGGGTTCGACCGTCCGGGGCGTCCGCCCACCGGCGGTGCCCCGCCCGGCGGCGGGGCGGCGCCGTTCGACCGTCCGGCCCATCCGCGCTACCGGTGGGCGGGCCGAGGTCACGGCGGTGTTGCGGTCGGCGCCGTCCGTGGGTTCCGGACAGGGGGTCGTCGCCCGCTCGTGGACCGGGTGACCCCACTCGTCCGTCCGGGTGGGTAATCGACGCCCGAATCGGGGATCCGGGCGTTGTACTCGACGGACGACGACGTGTGGGATCGACGGGGGCGAGCGTGAGGCAGGGGACGACGCGACCACGGAGGCTGGTCGCGGTGGCACTGACCGCGGCCGAGTCCGCCCGTGCGGGGGGCCCGCTCGCGGCGCTCTCCGGTGAGGCGGGGGAGACCGACCTGCTGGTCGTGCGGGACGACCCGGCCCCCACCCGGCGCCCGCTGACACCGGCCGAGGCGCGGGAGCTGCTGGCGGCCGAGGACGACACCGAGGACGTGCCGGTCGAGGCGCTGCCGGTCGAGCGGGTGCGGGTGCACCGGCTCGGACTGCGCTGGGCGGTGCAGGACGGCGACGAGGCGGACCTGGTCGCGGCCCTCTCGGAGCTGGTCGGGTTCGACCCCGACGACGACACCTGGTGCGTGGCCCCGGCCGCCGCCGGGCCGGTGCACGACCCGGAGATCGAGGTGGTCCGCCGCGCGGTGCGCCGCGTCGCCCGGGTCTACGGCCTGCCGGTGCTGCGCTACCGGCCCGCCGGACCCGTCGCGGAGGACGTCACGGAGCCGGAGGCCCTGCCCTCGGCGGTGTGACGCCGGCCGGGCGGCCGGAACGGCCGGGCAGCAGAACGGCCCGCCCGGAACCCGGGCGGGCCGTGCCGGATCGGTGATCCGTCGTCCGTGGTCCGTCAGACGACGGCGGCGAGGCCGGGACCCTGCTCGGCGACGATGCGCTCGGCGTCGCGACGCTCGATGATGGCGCGGCGCTCGGACTCGCCCAGCCCGCCCCACACGCCGAACGGCTCACGGCTGGCCAGCGCGAAGCGACGGCACTCCTGCAGCACGGGACATCCCCGGCAGACCTGCTTCGCGCGCTCGGTGCGACGCGACCGGGAGGGGTTGCGCTCCCCGTCGGGATGGAAGAACACGGCGCTGTCCATGCCGCGGCACGCACCCAGTCGCTGCCACTGCCACACGTCGTCCATCGGGCCGGGAAGCCGGGAAACGTCGCTCACGTGCTCACCTCGTCGCTCGGGGCCCGGGAGGACCGGGTTGGCTCCTCACCCCGGTTCCCGAGGGGGTCCGAGATCAAACCTGCGCGATGCCGGGATCGGTGCTAGCGACGGGCCGTGCGAGGCGTCCCGGGCCGGCCGCGCGGTCGGACGGACCGGGCATCGCCCCTGTTCACGACACCGCCACGCACTCCCGCGCCGCGCACCCCGCCGCGCGAGGGGGCGGATCCGGGCACACGGAGGTGTGACTCAGGTCACTTTCTCAGGAGTCGAGTGCGGCCTGCACGTCGTCGTGGATGTCGAACAGGTGGTGCAGCCCGGCGATGCCGATCGGGCGCAGGACACGCCGCTCGGTGCACGCCAGACGCAGCTCGACCCCGGCCCGGTGGGCCTGCTCCCGCAGCTCGATCAGCGCCGCCAGCCCGGAGGTGCCGAGGAAACGGACCCCGTCGAGGTCCAGCACGACCAGCGAGGCCGCGGAGATCTGCTCGGCCACCGCGTGCCGCAGCTCCGGCGCGGTCAGCATGTCCAGCTCACCGGTCACGGCGACGACGACCGTCCCGTCCGCGGGCCGGGAGGTCTCCAGCCGCAGCCCGTCGCAGGTGTCGGTGACATCGGGTGACGTCCCGCCCGAGCCGTCAGTGGTGCCGGCGGCGGGCGGACGGGGGTCGGTCATTGGGTCGACGGTAGGCACCGCGGCACGGCGTCGCCACTCGGAGCCCGCTCAGCGCAGGCGATGTGTCCCGTCGGGCATCCGCACCGTGAGGCCCCTGCGGGCCAGCAGCTCCAGCAGCGGCACGACGACGCGGCGGCTGCTCCCGAGTACCTCCCGCGCGGCGGAGACGGTGAACGCGCCGTCGAGCCCGTCGAGGGCGGCGACCGCCCGCTCCGGCGCGTCGGGGCCGAGCACGACCTCCGGGGCCACCCGCAGCAGCTCCCCGGCGCGGTCGAGCACCGCCAGCTCCCGCGGCCCGAGCCCCAGCTCCGCGAGCCGGGCCGCCCCCGGCGCGGCGAACGGGGCCCCGTCGAGGTCGGCGCGCACGCGGGCCGCGGCGTCGCGCAGGGCCGCGGGCGGGCCGGTGTCCGCGGCGGCCCGCACCCGCCCGTCGCGCAGGACGAGACCGGCCCCGCCGACGGCGGACAGCACGGCCTCCACCAGCGCGACGTCCGGCAGTCCCGCGGCGCGCCGGGCCGCGGCGAGCGGCAGCCCGGGGTCGAGGGGGTCCTCGGCGTCGTGCGCGGCGACGGCGGCGGCCAGTGCGGCGGCCGACGACGCGGCGGTGGCCGGGTGCAGCAACCGGCCCGCCGCGCCGGGAACCCGGGCCGCGAGCGCGGCCACCTCGCCGGCGGGCACGCCCCAGCGCACCAGGTCGTCGGCCCGGACGGTGCCGCGCCGGGCGAGCTCGGCGTCGGCGTCGGGGACGGCACCGGCCCCCGCGAGCTCGTCGGCCCGGCGGCGCGCCGCACCGCGTCTGCGCAGCGGCGGCGGTGCCGGGTCCAGCACCGTCACCCCGGCCACGATCCGCCCGGCACCCGGGTCACGCAGCACCGCCCGGTCCCCGATCCGCAGCGGCAGCGGCCGTGCCGGGGTCAGCCGCACGACCGGGTCGCCGCCCGCCGGGCCGGGACCGAGCGGGCGGACCCGCACCGGCACGGCCGCCGAGCCGACGTGCAGGGTCAGCCCGACCGGCGACGACGGCAGCGGCACCGGCCCGCCGACCCCGTGCAGCCGGGCGTCGGCCTCCCCGGTCACCGGCCACGCCCCGGGCCGAGCAGCGCGTCGCCGCGGTCGACCCGGTCGCGGGGGACGCCCCGCAGGTTCAGCGCGACCCGCGCGACCGCGGCGGCGGCGTCGACCGGCTCGCCGAGCTCCTGCACCCCGCGCACGGTCACCGGTGTCCGCCCGGTGTCGCCGTCGAGCTCCAGGGTGTCGCCGGGGCGCACGGTGCCGCTGCGCAGCGTGCCGGTGACGACGGTCCCGGCCCCGCGCACGGTGAACGCCCGGTCCACCCACAGCCGCACCGGCCCGTCCGGGTCGGGTGCGGGCAGCCGTGCGGTGAGCGCGGCCAGCGCGCCGCGCAGCGCGTCGAGACCGGTGCCGGTGCGGGCGGAGACGGCGACCGAGGGCCAGCCGCCGAGCCCGCGGGCGGCGAGCGCGGCGCGGGCGTCGTCGAGGGCCAGCTCGGGATCGAGCAGGTCGGAGCGGGTGACCACGAGCAGTCCGTCGGTGACGCCCGCGGCCGCGAGCGCGTCGGCGTGCTCCCCGGACTGCGGCATCCAGCCCTCGTCCGCGGCGACGACGAACAGCGCCGCCGGGACCGGACCGGCCCCGGCGAGCATCGTGGCGACGAAGCGTTCGTGCCCGGGGACGTCGACGAAGGCGACCGTGCCCGCCCCCGGCACCTCGGTCCACGCGAAGCCCAGGTCGATGGTCATCCCACGGCGGCGTTCCTCGGCGTACCGGTCGGGCTCCATCCCGGTCAGCGCCCGGACCAGCGTGGACTTGCCGTGGTCGACGTGGCCCGCGGTGCAGAGGACGTGCACGACTCAGTCCTCCGGAGGCACGGGCACCGCGCGCACGGCCCCGGCCAGCGCCGCGTCCGCGGACGGCGGCAGCGCCCGCAGGTCGAGCAGGCAGCGCCCGTCGGCGACCCGGCCCAGCACCGGCGGGTCACCGGCACGCAGAGCGGCCGCGTACCGCTCGGGCAGCGCGACCGCGGCGCTGGGCAGCTCCACCCCGGGTGCGCCGCCACCGCCGACCCCGGCGACGGTGTCCGTCGCGGTCGCGTCGATCCCGTCGGCGGCCAGGGCCGCGGCGAGCGTCTCGGCCCGCGCCCGCAGCGTGGCCGGGTCGGCGTCGAGGAACTCCCGGACGGGCGTCGGCGGACCGGCCACCGACGCCTCCAGCGCCGCGAGGGTCAGCTTGTCGACGCGCATCGCCCGGGCCAGCGGGAAGCGCCGCACCTGCTCGACCAGGGCGGCGCCGCGGTCCCCGCCGCCGAGGAGCAGACCGGCCTGCGGTCCGCCGAGGAGTTTGTCCCCGGAGGCGGTGACGAGGTCGGCGCCGTCGGCGAGGGTGCCCGCGGCGTCGGGCTCGTCGGGCAGCAGCGGGTGCGGGGTCAGCAGCCCGGACCCGATGTCGACGACGACCGGTGGCCCCAGCCCGGCCAGCTCCCGGACCCCGACGGCCGAGACGAACCCCGTCACCACGAAGTTCGACGGGTGCACCACCAGCACGAACGCGGTGTCCGGGCCGATCGCGCCGGCGTAGTCGCGCAGGTGGGTGCGGTTGGTGGTGCCGACCGGGCGGAGCCGGGCCCCGGTGGACTCGATCAGCTCGGGGATGCGGAAGCCGTCGCCGATCTCGACGAGCTGGCCCCGGGAGACCACGACCTCGCGGCCGGTCCCGGCGAGGGCGGCGCAGACCAGCGCGAGGGCGGCGGCGCCGTTGTTCGCCACCCAGGCCGCCCCCGCACCCGGGACGGCGTCGCGCAGCGCGGCCAGCGCGTCCGTGCCGCGCGGCCCGCGGCGCCCGGTGGCCAGGTCCAGCTCGACGTCGCAGGTGCCCGCGGCCACCCCAGCGCGTCGACGGCGGCGGCCGACAGCGGCGCCCGGCCCAGGTTGGTGTGCAGCAGGACGCCGCTCGCGTTGAGGACCGCCCGGATCCCGGTCGCGGCGGCGGGCAGCGACGCCCCGGCGACGGCGGCGACCTCCTCGGGGGCGATCCGGCCCGCCCGCGCGTCCTGCTGCGCCGCGACGACGGCGCGCTTGACCCGCGGCCGGCCCAGCCGTGCGGCGGCCCCGGCCAGCGCCGGGTCGGCCAGGACGACGTCGGTCCGGGGGACGCGCCGGCGCGGGTCGGGCTCGGCGGGAGTCACCGGCGCACCGTAACCCTCGTCACACCGTGCTGTCCCGTGCTCCGGGCCGTCGCGCTCCGGGGCCCGGGGTCAGGACGTCCGCTGCCCGCTGCCCTCGGCGGTGGCGGTGGCGGCGGTGCCGGTCGCCGGGGCCGCCTCGGCCGGCGGCTCCGGCTCCCGCTGCTCGGGCAGCACCACAGCCGGCAGGTCGACGGCCTCCTCGTGGTCCACGACCGCGGCGGCGTCGTCGGCCGTGAGCTCGCCGGGCCCGGGGGCCTCCCCGGTCCGCAGGGCGTGCGCCGGGCCGCCCACCGGGCGCCGGACACGCTCGCCCTGGTCGGCGCCGTGCGCGGCCCGGGTGGGCGCATCGAGCCTGCCGAGCTCGGACCCCAGCATCCCGTGCAGCCGGGCGATCTCCTCGCGCACCGACGACCGCAGCGCGGACACGTGGGCGTGCATCGACGCCGCGGTGTCCGCGACGAGCTCGCTGTCCCGCCGCGCGGCCACCCCGGCCGCACGCAGCCGGTCGACCTCCGCGCGGGCGTCGCCGACGATCCGGGCGGCCTCGTCGCGGGCGGCGTCCACCAGCTGCGCGGCCTCGGTCTCGGCGGTGCGCCGCCGCATCGCGGCCTCGTGCTCGGCCATCCGTAGCACCTTGTCCGCGCGCATGCCGAAGGTCTCCGCGGGCCGCGACCGGGCGTCCTCGAGGGCGGCGGCGAGTGCCTCGGCCCGGCGCTCGGCGGCGTCGCGGGCGTGCTCGGCCGCGGCGAGGCGGCCCACCAGGTCCTCGACGGTGTGCTCGACGCTGCGGGCGCCGTCGCCGCCGCGCGGGGCGCGCTGCGGCAGTCCGGCGGCCGTCGTCGGAGGGAGCACGGCGTCGGGAACGGGCCCGGCCGGGGGGACCGCGTCCCCGGAGCGGGTCGTCTCGTCGTCGCGTACGTCCTCGGCCGTCACCTCGGCGCCGGTATCCGTGACACCGTCGGTCACCTCGTCGTACCCCCCGTGCAGTTGCTCACGGTGCGTCAGTCTCCGTCTCCCCGGCGCAGCCCGACAGCCCCCGTTCGGCGGACGGCGGCAGTCCGGCGGTCGACGGTGTGTGACGCGGGCGATCACGGAGCGACGCTGACAGGATGGGGGCATGTCCGACACCGGTGTCGTCCGTCGTCTCACCGAGTTCAGCCACGGCGCGGGCTGCGGCTGCAAGCTCGGACCGGCCCAGCTGGGGGAGGTCCTGGCGGCGGTCACGCCCCCGTCCCATCCGGACCTGCTGGTCGGCACCGACACCGGCGACGACGCCGCGGTCTGGCGGCTGTCCGCGGACCGTGCGCTGGTCGCGACCACCGACTTCTTCACCCCGATCGTCGACGACCCGGGGACCTGGGGCGCGATCGCCGCCACCAACGCCGTCTCCGACGTCTACGCCATGGGCGGCACCCCGCTGTTCGCGCTGAACCTGGTCTGCTGGCCGTCCGAGCAGCTCGGGCCGGACGTGCTGGCCGCCGTCCTGGAGGGCGGCGCCGGGGTGGGGCGGCGGTGCGGGTTCGCCGTCGTCGGCGGGCACACGATCGACGACCCGGAGCCGAAGTACGGCCTCGCCGTGGTGGGGGAGGTCCACCCGGACCGGGTCCTGACCAACGCCGGGCTGCGACCGGGCGACGAGCTGGTGCTGACCAAGCCGCTCGGGATCGGCGTGACCACCACCGCGGTGAAACGCGGGGTGCCCGCGGACGTCGACGCCGCCGTCGCCGTCATGACCACCCCGAACGCCGACGCCGCGGCGGCCGCCCGCGAGGCGGGCGCCACCGGCTGCACCGACGTCACCGGCTACGGCCTGCTCGGGCACCTCACGAAGATGACCGTCGCCTCGGGGGTGGACGCCCACGTCGACGTCGCTGCGGTGCCGCTGCTCGGCGGGGTGCGGGAGCTGGTCGCCGACGGCGTCGTCCCCGGCGGCACGCTGCGCAACCGCGTCTGGATCGACGACCGGGTCGTCGCGGGCTCCGCGGGCGAGGAGGACCTGCTGGTCCTGTCCGACGCCCAGACCTCCGGCGGGCTGCTGTTCGGCGCCGCCCCCGGCCTCGGCGACGCCGCCGTCGCGTGGCTGCGCGGGCGCGGGCACGACGCGGCCCGGATCGGCACCGTGACCGAGGGGACCGGGCTGGTCCGGCTCTGAGGCCGATCTAGGGTCGGGGCGTGCAGCCCGTCGACCGTTCCTGTGCCCGTACCCGCGCCTGGGTCGACGAGGCGATGCGCCGCGTCCAGGCCGACGCGAACCGTTCCGGCGACACGCACCTGCACGTGCTGGACCTGCCCGCCGAGTGGGGCGTGCAGGTCTACCTCAAGGACGAGTCGGTGCACCCCACCGGCAGCCTCAAGCACCGGCTCGCCCGGTCGCTGTTCCTCTACGCGCTCGCGTCGGGCTGGATCACCGAGGGCACCACGGTCGTCGAGGCCAGCTCCGGGTCGACGGCGGTCTCCGAGGCGTACTTCGCCCGGCTGCTCGGGGTGCCGTTCGTGGCCGTCATGCCGCGCTCGACCAGCCCGGAGAAGATCGCGCTGATCGAGCGGGAGGGCGGACGCTGCCACTTCGTCGACCACGGCGGCGAGGTCTACGCCGAGGCCGAGCGGCTCGCCGCGGACACCGGCGGGCACTACCTCGACCAGTTCACCTACGCCGAGCGCGCGACCGACTGGCGCGGCAACAACAACATCGCCGAGTCGATCCTGGCCCAGCTGGCCGAGGAGCCGCACCCGGTGCCGGAGTGGATCGTCGTCGGGGCCGGGACCGGGGGCACCTCGGCCACGATCGGCCGCTACCTGCGCTACCGGCGGCTCGCGACCCGGCTGGCCGTCGTCGACCCGGAGGGGTCGGCGTTCCTGCCCGGGTGGACGGCGGGGGACCCGTCGTACGCGACCGGGGCGGCGTCGCGCATCGAGGGGATCGGGCGGCCCCGGATGGAGCCGAGCTTCGTCCCGTCGGTGATCGACCGGATGGTCCCGGTGCCCGACGCGGCCAGCGTCGCCGCCGCCCGGCACCTGCGCGACCGCACCGGCCGGTGGGCGGGCGGGTCGACCGGCACCAACCTCTGGGGCGTCTACCAGGTCGTCGCCGAGATGCTGCGCGCCGGACGCGCGGGCAGTGTCGTGACCCTGCTGTGCGACGGCGGGGAGCGCTACCGCCACAGCTACTACGACGACGCCTGGGTCGCCGCTCAGGGGATGGACCTGGCGCCCTACACCCGGACCCTCGACCGGTTCGTCGCGACCGGGGTCTGGTCGCCGCCCGCGGACTGAGCCGGGCCGGGGATCATTCCCCGGCGAGCAGGGCGGCGGTCGCGAGCAGCCGCCGCTCCGACCCGGGCCGGCCCACGAGCTGCACGCAGCCGTGCTCCCCGGGCCGGTACACCGGCGCGACCAGCGACGGCAGCCCGGCCAGGTTCCACGCGGCCACCCCGGTGGACCCGGCCCGGACGCCCCGGGCGGGGCGGGCAGCAGACCGGCCTCGGCGCCGGCGTCGTCGAGCCAGGCGACCATCCGCTGCCGCCACGACGCGGGCGTCGCGGGACGCAGCCCGCCCAGGCGTCGGACGCGGCGGCCGCGCCGGACCAGGCTGCGGGCGCTGCGCGGCAGCTCGGCGGGGTCGAGGCCGAGGTCCTCGACCCGGCGGGCGAGCCCGGCCTGACGGCGGCGGGCCGAGTGCACGACCAGCACGGCCCGGTACGGCGGGTCGGCCGCGACGAGGCCCAGCCCGGCGTCCTGCAGCAGCCGGATCGCCGCGTGCACCGCGGACGCGGAGTCCGGCCCGGCGAGCCGGGTACGGCCGGTGCGCAGCGACGCGGCCAGCGAGGAGACGGGCGCCGCGGCCGGACCGGGGCCGGCGCCGGCGGGGGTGGTGAGCCGCAGCACCGACGACGGCGCGGGCGGCCCGCCGGTGCCGCGCGACAGCGCGTCGAGCACCGCGGTGAGGTCCTCCGCGCGCCCGGCGAGCAGGGCGGGCTCGGCCAGCCCGCACCAGCGTCGCTCGGCGGCGTCGGGCAGCGGGAGCACCCGGCGGCCCGGCTTGAGCGCGGCGATCCCGTGGGCGGCGGCGGCGCAGCGCAGCGTGCCGTCGCCGTCGACACCGATCCCGAGCGGGACGACGCCGGAGGCGACCACGGTCGCGGTGGCCCGGCCACCCGGGGTGGCGTCGAGGCCCACCTCGTGCTCGGCGGTCCGTGCCCGCCCTGCGACGAGTGCTCCCGCGGCCCGCAGCCTGCGCACGATCTCGTCCCCGCGCCCGGCCACGGAGATGCCGTCCTCGAAGACCACCGGGACCCCGGCCAGCGGCAGGGCGAACCGGTCGGTGCGCCGGTCGAGCGCCGCGGCGGCCGCGCGCAGCGGCGCGGGGTCCACCACGAGCCCGGCGCCCACGGGGACCGCCTCGTCGGAGGTGGCGAGGAGCCGCTCGGCGACGGTGGCCGCGCTCAGCCGCCCCTCGCGTACCGCGGCCGCGAGCTCCGGCACGCCGGACGGGCCGTCACCCGAGGTGGGGGACAGCTCGTCCAGGTGCAGGATGCTCATCGCGGTGGGGCTCGTCCTCCCGGTCGTCGGGGGCGGTGGTCGGCGGAGGCGGACGGGAATCGAACCCGCCTGGCCGAGATGCTCGGCCACGTCGGTGTTGAAGACCGCGGGGGCCACCAGGCACCCATACGCCTCCGGGTCGTCAGGCCGTGCGGAGCGCCTCCGGCACGCCGTCGGCCACGTCGAACAGGGACATCAGGTTGGTCGCCTCGAGCGCGCGGGTGACGGCGTGCGAGCCACAGACCAGCCGCAGCCGGCTGCCGGCGTTCTCCGCCTTCTCCTTGCCCTCGACGAGCGCCGCCAGCCCGGCCGACCCGAGGAACGTGACCCGGGTCAGGTCCACCACCAGCAGGCTCGCGGAGCCGATCCGCTCGGCGAGTCGTTCGCTCAGCACGGGCGCGGTCATCGTGTCGATCTCGCCGTGCACTCCGACGACGACGGCGCCGTCACCGTGCTCGGTCACCTCGAAGCGGACGACCTCGCCGACGTCGGGGCCCTGGTCTCCCCCCACCCCGGTGGGCGTCTCACTGCTCATGTGTCGTGCTCCCTCGCGAGTCGTCGCCGTCGGCGCCGTCGACGTGCTCGTGGTCCGTTCCCGGACGCGCCATCGACGTCACCGTGAGTGACAACCGGCCGCCGTTGCTTGACGTACCGCTCGTGCTGCCTCCGCACCAGCCTAGTCAGCGCTGCCACCCACCCTACGACCGCGGTCGCAGGTGGCACAAACGTCCCTGGACACGGTCGGGCGCGCTGCCCGGGGTGGTCCGGCCCGGCTGGCAGGGTGTGGAGCATGAGCGTCGAGCAGTCTCCGCCGTTCGGGGTCCGGATCGCTGTCCGCAGCTACGAGATGGACGTGAACGGGCACGTCAACCATGCCGTCTACCATCAGTACGGCGAGCACGCCCGGATGGAGCACTTCCGTGCCGCCGGGCTGTCCCAGCACGCGCTCGGCGCACACGGCCTGACGATCGTGCTGCTGTCGACGACGGTGCACTTCCGGGCCGAGCTGCGCGCCGGGGACGAGCTGCGGATCGACTCGGTGATCGCGTTCTCGGCGCGCAAACCGTTCACGATGAGTCACCGGATCGTCCGGGTGGCCGCGGCCGACGGGGCCCGCACGGACGATCTCGCGGCCGAGGTGGAGTGCACCCTCGGGGTCCTCGACACCACGACGCGACGGCTGGTCGCCGACCCGCACGGCAGGCTCGTCGCCGCGTCGTCGGACCCGGCCCTGCTGGGGCCGGGTCCGGACGTCAGCACGTCGTAGCGCGGTCGTGGCGGCGGGTCGTCGCCGCGGACCCGCGGGCGGCTCAGCCGCGCCGGGCGGGGCCGGCGCCGTACGGGCCACCGGTGCGGGCGGGGACGGCCCGGTACCCGCCGGTGTCCTGCGGCCCGGGGCGGCGGCCGGGTGGCCCCGGTGCCCTGAGGCCGGGGCGGCGCGACGGTCGGGTGGCGCCCGGCGCCCTGGGGCCGGGCCGGTACGGCGGCCGGGTACCCGCCGGTGACGTGCGGCAGGGCGGGCGTGACGGCCGGGTGGCCGCCGGTCGCGAGGATCTTGTGCGGGGCGGTCGTCCCGGCCCGCGCCGGCCCGACCAGCGGCGGCACCGCTCCGCCGGCCCGCCGCACCGCGCGGCGCGACCGGAGGTAGGCCCGCGGGCCGTTCAGCAGACCCCGGTTGCGCGTCTGGTCGGCGTCGGCGGGCATCGCCACGCCGGCGCCTGCCTCGCGGTCGGAGATGTGGCGCAGCCGGGCGACCGCCGCCGGGAGCCGGCGCAGTGCGACCGACCGGCCCTGCGGCGACAGCGCCACCTTCGCCAGGAAGCTGCCCAGCCCGATCGCGTAGCCCTCCATCTGCTTGCGCAGCGCGGCCTGGTCGGGTCGGTGGTGGTGCCAGAGGTAGGCGCCCGGGGCGTAGCCGAGGACGTTGCCGGCCAGGATCATGCGGACCAGGAACTCGCAGTCCTCGCCGCCGTGGGTGGGGGTGCCCGGGCCCATGGCCTCGTCGAAGCCGCCGACGGCGCGGGCGGCCCCAGCCCGCACGGCGAGGTTGGCGCCGATGCCGAACAGGCCGGGTGCGAACGGGAAGATCGGGGAGTCCGCGGGGGGCTCGGCGAGGGTGAACCGGCGCGGGGTGAAGCCCTTGTTCCAGGCCAGGGCGACGTCGGCTGCGCGCTCCTCGGGGCTGCCCAGGCGGGCGGCCAGTACCGGGCCGGAGACGCAGGCGAGTTCGGGGTCCGCGGCGAAGGCGCCGGCGATGCGCGAGGCCCAGGCGGGGTCGACCTCGGTGTCGTCGTCGGTGAAGGCGACGATCTCGGTGCGGGCCTCGGCCAGACCCCGGTTGCGCCCGACCGACGCGCCCCGGCGGGGCTCGCGCACGTAGCGGACCCGCGGGGACCCGGCGGCGGCGACGGCGTCGCGGGTGAGCTCGTCCGGCGGGTCGTTGTCGACGACGACGACCGACAGCGCCGGGTGGTCGGAGGCGAGGACCGCGCGCAGGCAGCGGGCCAGCGACTCGGGCCGGTCGCGGGTCGCGATCACCACCGTCACGGGGTCGCTCGCGACCGGAGCCGGGGCCACCCGCTCGGGCGACCCCAGGGTGATCAGTGCGGACCGCAGCTCCGCGATCGTGGCGCGACCGCCACGCAAGGGCACGGTCACCTGGCCCTGTGGAGTGCCACCGACGGTGACGAGCAGACGGGCGGCGCGGAAGGCCGGGTCGACCCGCAGATCACGCAGCGGGCCGAGCCGGTCCAGTTCACCGACCCAGGTCGCGGCGTCGTTCGGCGCAGACATCCCTGACATGGGACACAGTGTCGGGTATGCCCGCTGTGGTCACACTGAGAGTGCGCGGTTGCCGGAAAACGGACACCGTGCGTGTGCGCGGTCGCGGAGTTCACCGGATGTGGTGCGACGGACGGCGTCGGCGCAGGTCGGAGCCGTGCCGTCCGATCGTGCGCCGTACGGGTGACGACGGCGGCCGCGCGGGGCGGTTGCCCGCGGCCGTCCGGGGGCACGACGAGCGGCATTCGCGATGCGACGACACGCCGGAGTGGTCCGGTTCCGGGCGTGTCGTGCACCATCGTCACCCGAACGGGTGGCAGGTCCACACCGGACGGCGTCCCGACGCCCCGGACCTGCACCGATGGTGACCCCGTGCGCGGCGGGGTGCGGACCTCCCGGCGCGGGTAGGTTCGGATCATGAGCGAGTCCCGTCCCACCGCGTCGGTCCTGGTCACCGGGAGCGAGCTGCTGACCGGCCGCGTCGCCGACGCCAACGGTCCCTTCGTCGCCCGCTCCCTCGGCGAGCTCGGCTTCGCCGTCTCGCGGGTCCTGCTGGTGGGGGACCGCCCGGAGGACCTGCGATCGGCGCTGGAGTTCGTCGCCTCCGACGACCTCGTCGTCACCTCGGGCGGACTCGGGCCGACCGCCGACGACCTGACCGCCGAGGTCGTCGCCGGGTTCGCGGGCGCGGAGATGGAGGTCGACACCGCGCTGCAGGGCCGGATCCACGACCGGGTCGCCGGCTGGGCGAGCCGCGCCGGCTGGGCCGGGCCCGCGCTCGACGCGGCGACGGCCAAACAGGCCAGGGTGCCGCGCGGCGCGAGCGTCCTCGAGCCGGTCGGGACCGCGCCGGGGCTGGCCGTGACGCGACCGGGTGGGCCGCTGGTCGTCGTGCTGCCGGGGCCGCCGCGCGAGCTGCAGGGCATGTGGCCCGCCGCGCTGGAGTCGGCGCCCGTGGCGGAGCTGCTGACCCGGGTGCCCCGTGCGGAGGCCACGCTCCTGCGCTTCGCCGGGCTGCCGGAGTCCGAGATCGCCGAGACGCTGCGCGTCCTGGAGGCCGAGCTCGACGTGTCCGGGGTGGAGGTGACCACCTGCCTGCGACGCTCGGAGCTGGAGGTCGACCTGCACCCGCTGCCCGGCGCCGAGCCCGTGGCCCGCGAGCTGGCGGCGCGCATCGTCGACCGCCACCGCCGCGCACTCATCAGCGACGACGGCAGCACCACCGACGAGCTGCTCGCCGCGGCGCTGGGCGCGAAGGGCTGGACGGTCGCGACCGGCGAGTCCTGCACCGGCGGGCTGCTGGCCGGGCGGCTCGTCGACCGGGCCGGGTCGTCGGCCTACGTCGCCGGGGGCGTGGTCGCGTACTCGAACGAGGCCAAGACCGCGCTGCTCGACGTCCCCGCCGCGCTCATCGAGGCGCACGGGGCCGTGTCGCCGGAGGTCGCGCGGGCACTGGCGGACGGTGCGCGGGCGAGGTTCGGGGCGGACGTCGGCGTCGGTGTCACCGGCGTCGCGGGACCCGGCGGCGGTACCGAGGCCAAGCCCGTCGGCTACGTCTGCTTCTGCGTGACCACCGCCGACGGTCAGGTCATCGCGCGCGACCCGCAGCTGCCCGGCGGGCGCGCCGACGTCCGCGAGCGTTCGGTCGACCTGGCGATGCACCTGCTGCTGCGCGCCACCGGCGTCACCGGGCCGGGCGCGCACCGCTGAGGGCGCGACGCCCCGCCCGGGGTTCCCGGGCGGGGCGTGGTCGCGGTGGGGGAATGCTCAGCCCTTCGCGGCGGCGAACCGCTCGGCGGCGTCGGCCCAGTTGACGACGTTCCACCAGGCCTTGACGTAGTCGGGCTTGACGTTCTTGTACTGCAGGTAGAAGGCGTGCTCCCACATGTCGAGCAGGACGATGGGGGTCTGGCCGGCGGGGAGCTGGGACTGCTGGTCGTAGAGCTGGTGGATGAGCAGGCGGTCGCCGAGCCGGTCGTGGCCGAGGACGGCCCAGCCGGAGCCCTGGATGGTGGTGGCGGCGGCGGTGAAGTGGGCCTGGAAGCCGTCGAAGGAGCCGAAGTCGGCGTCGATGGCGGCGGCGAGGTCGCCGGTGGGCTTGTCGCCGCCGTCGGGGGAGAGGTTGTTCCAGAAGGCGGAGTGGTTGACGTGGCCGCCGAGGTTGAACGCGAGGGTCTTCTCGAGTCCGACGATGGCGCCGAAGTCGTTCTTGTCGCGGGCCTCGGCGAGCTTGTCGAGGGTGGTGTTGAGGCCCTGGACGTAGGTGTTGTGGTGCTTGGAGTGGTGCAGCTCCATGATCTCGGGCGCGATGTGCGGGGCCAGAGCGGAGTAGTCGTAGGGCAGGTCCGGAAGTGTGTACTCGGCCATGGGGCCTCTCCTCGTCGGGGATGCGCGGCGGGATGCCACGCGCGGTCATTTGCCACTATGTAGCAACTGCTGCCTACCCGCGACGGGCGACGCGCACGCATGGACGCAGCGATTCGCCACATGTACTCTTCTGCAAGTCACTTGCAGAAATGCGGGCGACGCGGTGGGGATCGTTCTGGCAGCTCGAGTCCGCCGTCGACGGCGCCGTGCGTCACGTCCGACCGGACGCGGCCGCGGTGCCGTCGCGTGTCCGGCTCAGCCCAGGAGCTCGGCCAGCTTCACCACGGTCGCCCGGTTCCGCATCGTCCCGCCCTGGTCGCCGGCCCTCGTCCGGGCGGCCAGCCGGGTGGCGAGCTCGCTGCGTCCCAGTCCGTCGGGCAGGTGCAGCCAGACCACCCGCCCGCGGGCGACGGCGTCGCCCCGTCCGCCCTTCGCCCGCTCGGCCGCCAGCGCGGCCACGATCCGCTCGCGGTCGTCGTCGGACACCGGGCCGGCCCGGAACAGGGCGTGCAGCTGCTTCGGGGCGGTGACCTCCGGGTACGGGTTCGCGGCCACCGCGGCGAGGTAGTCGTCGCGGCCGAACACGACCACCGGGCGCTCGACGCCGAACTCCTCGACCAGCGTCGCGGCGACCGTGGCGGCGACCTCGTCGTCACCCAGGGGGCTGGTCAGGGCGACGTTGCCGGACTGGATGTGGGTGACGACGTCGGCGCAGCCGCGCCCGCCGAGCGCCCGGCGCAGGTCGGCCATCGGGACCTTCCCGTGGCCGCCGACGTTGATCCCGCGCAGCAGCGCGACGTGGGTGCGCACGCCGGGAATGGTGCCGCGGCTACGCGGCGGTCGGAAGGGTGAAGGCCGAGGCGGACCGTGCGCGGACCTCCCGGCCCTCACGACGGACGGTCGGCGGCGGCCAGCACGGTGTCGGCCAGCTCCGTCGGGGTGAGCCGGTCCGAGCGCAGGACGAGGGTCCCCGCCGGCTGCCGGCCCGCGGCGGCCGGGTCCAGTCGGCTCAGGGCCCAGTCGAGGGCCGACCCGTCCGGTCGGTGGTCGTCAGGTGGCGGAGTACGGGCGCGGAGCCGATCCCGCAGCACTTCCGGGGCGGTGTCCAAAAAGACGTGCAGGACCTCTTCGTCCGCAGCGGCCAGGCCGTCGAGGATCTCCGCCCGGTAGCCGTCGCGCAGGAGCGACATCGGCACGATCAGTGTCCGCGCGTGGTGCCTGCGCAGGGACAGGGCCGTCGCGACGACCAGCTCCCGCCAGCTCGGCAGGTCCTGGAAGTCCTCGTTCGGCGGGAGCCACCTCCAGAGCATCAGGCCGACGTCCTCGGGGTCGTACACGACCGCGTCCGGGAGGCGGCGGTGCAGCTCGGCGGCCAGGGTCGTCTTGCCCGCCCCGAACCCGCCGTTCAGCCAGACGATCACGGAGGCAACGTAGCGCCGGGGCCCGGACTCACCGAGGTGCCGGGGCTCCTGACCCGAGCACCGAACGGTAGTGCGCGATGAGGGCCTCGTCGGGCCCCGGCGTGGTGTCGAGGTCGCTCCCGCCGAGGTGTGCGGCGAGTGCCTCGAAGCAGCGGTCCCACCCGGCGGCGGTGTTCGCCGACCAGCGGGGGTCGAGCACGGTGTTGCTGAGACGCAGCACGCAGCCGTCGCCGTCGGGTTCGAGGGTCCAGCGCAGCCTCTCGTCGGCCCAGGTGAACCCGAACGCCGTCGGTGGCTCGAGCTCGGTGATCTCGGCGTGGTCCTGCTCGCCGCCCTCGAAGGTCAGCGTGATCGTTCCCCCGACGCGCATCTCCGCCTGCACCTCGCAGGGGAACCAGCGGCTCATCTGGGCGGGTTCGGTCAGCGCGGCCCAGACCTTCTCGATCGGATGCGGGTAGCGGCGCGCGAAGCGCAGGACCGGGCCGTCGGGATCGACGGTGACCTGGATGCTCACGATGGTTCCTCTCCGTGGGGGCTGTCGAGGGAGTCGAGATGTGCGCCCAGGGCGTCGAGTCGTTCCTGCCAGAAGGCGCGATGCGGCGCGAGCCAGGTCTCGATCTCGGCCAGTGCGTCCGCCCGGAGGACGTAGCGTCGGCGCTGGGACTCGACGACGACGTCGACCATGCCCATGTGACGCAGCACGCGCAGGTGCTTCGACACCGCGGTCTGGTTCAGCTCGAGCGCGGTCACGAGCTCTCCGACGACGCAGCCCTGCGGCGTCCGCAGCCGGTCCAGGATGGCTCGTCTCGTCGGGTCCGCCAGGACGTCGAAGGAATCACGCACGCGCTGAACATGCCATGACAGGTATATGCCGGTCAAGGCATATACATGCCATGAACCGGAAACGACGACGGCGCTGACCACGGGGAGAGGTTCCCGTTGGTCAGCGCCGTCCCGGAGCCTGGGATCAGGCAGCCTGCTTGGTCTCCCAGAAGATCTTGTCGATCTGGGCGATGTAGTCGAGCAGCTCCTGGCCGGTGGCCGGGTCGTTCGAGCCCTTGGTGCCCGACGCGCCGGCGGCCTTGGTGGCCTTGTTGAACAGCTCGTGCAGCTCCGGGTACTTCTCGAAGTGCGGCGGCTTGAAGTAGTCGGTCCAGAGCACCCACAGGTGGTGCTTGACCAGGTCGGAGCGCTGCTCCTTGATCTCGATGGCGCGGGCCCGGAAGTCCACGTCCTCGTTGCCCTGGTACTTCTCCTGGATCGCCTTGACCGACTCGGCCTCGATCCGGGCCTGGGCCGGGTCGTACACGCCGCAGGGGAGGTCGCAGTGCGCGGTGGCCTCCAGTCGCGGACGGAGAATGCGGGACAGCCGCATGAGTGTCCTCCCTGGTGGGGTGATCGTTCTGGCACCGGCGACCCTACCCTCGCGGCGGTGGTCGGGCAGGACGACCACCGCCGCGAGAGATCCACTCTGGAGGGAGTCCGTGATGCGCCTGCGGAGGGTGACGGTGCGGGGGCCGTCGATGTCCCCGGCCCTGTCCGACGGCGACGTCGTGCTGGTCCGGTTCGGCGCGCCCGTCCGGTCCGGCGACGTCGTCCTCGTGACCTGGGCGTCCCGCCCCGGACAGCTGTCGGTGAAGCGGGCCGTTCACCCCGACGGCGACGGCTGGCACGTCCGCGGCGACAACCCGTTCGGCTCGACGGACTCGGCCACCCTGGGCCCTGCCTCCGTCCACGCCGTCGCCCGCCACCGCCTCTGGCCCCGCCCCGGCCGGGTGCCCGGACCCCGCCACTGAGCCCCGCACGGGACCCGGCGCCCCGCACCGGTCCCGGCCCCGCGCGGGACGCCCGAACCGGTGCGGGAGCCGTGGGCTGACGTAGCGTCGGGGCCGTGGGTGCCGGTGAGGGTGTGCAGGTCGGGGACGGGCTGGCCGTCGGGCCGGATCTCGTCGGCGCCGCGGAGGTCGCGACGGGGCAGGCGCTGGCCGCGCTCGGCGTCGTCCCCGACCTCGTGGTGTTCTTCGTCTGCCCCGGTGCGGGGGCGGCCGCGCCGGTCGAGGAGGTCGAGGCCGCGGGGCTGCGGGTGATGGAGCTCGCCGCGCCCGGCGCGACGATCGGGACCACCGCGCACGGCGTGATGGCCGACGGCCGCGGCGTCGAGGGCGAGCCCGCCGTCGCCGTCTGGGCGGCGTCGCTGCCCGGCACCCGGGTCCGGACGATCTTCCCGGTCGCCGAGCGCCGCCCCGGCGCCGGACCGGACGGCCGCGACGCGATCGGCGTGCGCGGCCTGGTCCCGCCCGCCGAGGACGACCGCGTCGCCGTCCTGCTCGCCGACCCGTTCGCGTTCCCGGTCAGCGGGGTGCTGGACCGGCTCGCGTCGACGAGCCCGGGCTTCCCGGTGATCGGCGGCCTGGCGAGCGGCCCCGGCGGACCCGGGGCCAACCGGCTGTTCGCCGGCGGCACCGTGCACCACGGCGGCGCGGTCGGGGTGCTGCTCGGCGGCACGTCCGACGCGCGGGTCGTCGTCAGTCAGGGATGCCGCCCGATCGGGCCGCCGATGGTCGTCACCCGCGCCGAGCAGAACCGGATCGCCGAGCTCGCCGGGCGGCCCGCGGCCCAGCGGCTGCGCGAGATCGTCACCGCGCTGCCGCCCGAGGAGCAGCAGCAGGCGCTGACCGGGCTGCACCTGGGCGTCGCGGTCGACGAGTACGCCGAGTCCCACGACCGTGGGGACTTCCTGGTCCGCGCGGTGCTGGCCGTCGACGTCGGCGACGGTGCCGTCATCGCGGGCGACGTCGTCGAGATCGGTACCACCGTGCGCTTCCAGGTCCGCGACGCCGCGGGCGCCGCCCAGGACCTGCACGAGCTGCTCGCCCCGGTGCGCCGCGCCGCGCCGGCCGCGGGCGCGCTGCTGTTCTCCTGCAACGGTCGCGGCGCCGGCATGTTCGGCGACGCCGACCACGACGTGCACGCCGTGCGCGTCGGCCTCGACCCGCACGCGGGCGGGTCCGGCGACGCGCCCGGCCCCCGGGTGGCCGGCTTCTTCGCCGCCGGGGAGATCGGACCGGTCGGGCCGGGCAACCACCTGCACGCGTTCACCGCGTCCGTGCTGGTGGTCTGAGACCTCAGCGCAGGGTGCGGAAGAACCCCCGCACCTCGTCGACGAAGGACTCGGGCTGCTCCAGCGACGGGAAGTGCCCGCCGACGTCGGGACGCGAGAACCAGCGCAGGTCGGTGTAGCGGCGCTCCAGCCAGGACCGGGGGAGCTTCACCATCTCGTGCGGGAACTGGGCGACACCGGTCGGGACCTCGACGTCGTCGAGGCGGCGGCGGGCGAAGCTCTCCCAGTAGATCCGCGCCGACGACGCTCCGGCCGAGCCCAGCCAGTACTGCATGACGTTGTCCAGCAGCCGGTCCCGGCTGATCACGTTCTCCGGGTGACCCGCGCAGTCGGTCCAGTCCCAGAACTTCTCCACGATCCACGTGCACTGCGCGGCGGGGGAGTCGGCGAGCCCGTAGCCGATGGTCTGCGGACGGGTGGACTGCTCGGCGGAGTAGCCGGAGCCGTAGCGGGAGAACTCCTTGGAGAAGCGGATGTCGGCCTTCTCCTGCGTGGTGAGCCCGGCGGCGGCGTCGGGCTTGGGCGCCAGCGCCATCGTCAGGTGGATGCCGTACAGCATCTCCGGGGCCGCGGTCCCCAGCGCCGAGGTGATCATCGAGCCCCAGTCGCCACCCTGCGCGGCGAAGCGCTCGTAGCCGAGCCGGTCCATCAGCTGCGCCCACGCGACGGCGATCCGCTCGACCCCCCACCCGGTCGTCGTGGGCTTGCCGGAGAACCCGAACCCGGGCAGCGTCGGCACGACGACGTGGAAGGCGTCGGCGGGGTCCTCGGGATCGGTCAGCGCGGGCAGCACGCCGAGGAACTCGACCAGCGAGCCCGGCCAGCCGTGGGTGAGCAGCAGCGGCATCGCGTCCGGGTGCTTCGAGCGGGCGTGCAGCACGTGGATCTCGACCGAGTCGTCGCCGCCGCCGTCGAGACCGGTGCGGAACTGCGGCCACGCGTTGATCTCGGCCTCGACGCGGCGCCAGTCGTAGCGCGTGCGCCAGTACTCGCACAGCTCGCGGGCGTAGTCCAGCGGGACGCCCTGGGACCAGCCCTCGACGGTCGCCGGATCCGGCCAGCGGGTGCGGGCGAGCCGCTCACGCAGGTCGTCCAGCTCGGCGTCGGGGATCTCGATCCGGAAGTCACGCACGTCGTCACGGTGGCACGGAACGCCACGACGGGCGTACCGGCCACGGCACGGAACGATCACGATGCGGCGAGCGCCCGGCTGATCCCGCGGGCCGCCGCGCGCACCGCGGGCACCAGGGTGTGCGGGTTCGTCGCGGCCGGCACGACGATCGACAGCCCGGCGACCACCGGACCGTCCCCGCCGCGCACCGGGGCGGCCACCGACATCGACACCTCCTCGATCTGCCGGTCGGACACGACGAACCCGCCGGTGCGGGCCTGGGCGAGCAGCGCCCGGACACCGTCGGCGCGGCACACCGTGAACGGGGTGAACCGGCGGATCGGGCGGGCCAGCACGGCCTCGACCGCGGCCGGGTCGGCGTGGGCGAGCAGCACGAGCCCGACCCCGGTCGCCGTCGACGGCAGCCGCGACCCGGTCCGGGTGACGATCGAGACGGCGTCGCGGCTGGACAGTCGCTCGACGTAGACGACCTCGCCGGCGTCGTCCGGGTCGAGCACGGCGAGCTGCACGTTGTGCCGGGTGACCTCGTGCAGGTCCTCCAGGAACGGCATCGCCGCCTCCCGCAGCCCGTGGCTGGCCGGGGCCAGGTGCGCGATCTCCCAGAGCCGCAGCCCGATCCGGTAGCGGCCGTCGTCGCCGCGGTCCAGCGCCCCGCCCGCGGCGAGCTCACCGGCGATCCTGTGCACCGTCGTCAGCGGGAGCCCGGTGCGCCGGGAGATGTCGCTCAGCCCGAGCACCGGGTCCTGCGCGCTGAACGCGCCCAGCACGTCCAGCACCCGCGCGGTGACCCCCGAGCGGACCGGACGCGTCGTCATGGCCGGGCATTCTTCCGTAGAGCGGAAGCCCGGTCGAACGGCCGTGCCGGGAACGGGAAGGTGACTCCCATGACGCAGCGACGCGAGTCCCGGACCCAGGTCGGCATCGTCGGGGCGGGCCCCGCCGGGCTCGTGCTGGCGAAGCTGCTGGCGCTGGCCGGTGTCGACTCGGTCGTGCTGGAGGCCCGCGACCGCGCCTACGTCGAGGCCCGGGTCCGCGCCGGGGTGCTGGAGGCACCCACGGTCGAGCTGCTGCGCGGGATGGGCGTCGCCGGACGGCTGGACCGCGAGGGCATGCCGCACACCGGCATCTCGCTGCGCTTCGCCGAGGCCCCCGGCGCCCCCGCCGCCGACCACCGGATCGACTTCGCCGACCTCGTCGGCACCGGGATCACCGTCTACGGCCAGCAGGAGGTCGTGAAGGACCTGCTCGCCGACCGCGTCGACGACGCGGGCCTGCCGGTCGAGTTCGGCGTCTCCGGCGTCGCCCTGCACGACGTCGACACCGACGCCCCGTCGGTCACCTACGCCGACGCCGACGGCGCCGAGCACGTCGTGCGCTGCGACGTGATCGCCGGCTGCGACGGCTTCCACGGCGTCTCCCGCCCGCTGGTGGCACCGGACATCGCCGAGCGGGTCTACCCGTTCTCCTGGCTCGGGGTGCTCGCGAAGGCCGCTCCCACCACCGACGAGCTCGTCTACGCCCACCACGACAACGGCTTCGCGCTCTACTCGATGCGCAGCCCCGAGGTGACCCGGCTCTACGTCCAGGTCCCGAACGACACCAGGCCGGCCGACTGGTCCGACGCCCGCATCTGGGACGCCCTGCACACCCGCCTGGCCTGCGAGGGCTTCACGATGAACGAGGGCGAGTTCCTCGAGAAGCCCTCGGTCACCCCGATGCGCAGCATGGTCGCCTCCCCGATGCGCCGCGGACGGCTGTTCCTCGCCGGCGACGCCGCGCACATCGTCCCGCCCACCGGGGCGAAGGGCATGAACCTCGCGATCGCCGACGTCCGGGTGCTCGCCGAGGCGGTCGTCCGCGCGCTGCGCGACGGCGACACCGGCGGCCTCGACTCCTACTCCGACACCTGCCTGCGCCGGGTCTGGCGGGCCGAGCACTTCTCCTGGTTCATGACCTCGATGCTCCACCGTTTCGACCCCGCCACCGAGGGCGGCGACGCGTTCGGCGTCGGCCTGCAGCGCTCCCAGCTGCGCTACACCGTGACCTCCCGCGCCGCCGCGACGAGCCTTGCCGAGAACTACGTCGGCCTCCCGCACGGCGCCGTCTAGATCCCACCCACCACGAGGAAGGACCGCCGATGCAGGGCTACGCCCCCGTCCCGGCCGGGACCCACGCACCGCTGCTCTCACCGGACTACCGCAGCACCGCGCTGCGGGCGCCGTCCGAGCAGCCGGTGATCCTGCCCCAGCGGCTCACCGAGATCACCGGCCCGCTGCTCACCGGCCCGGTCCGCCCGGGCGACGACGACCTCACCGTCGGCGCCGGCGGCGAGGCGCTCGGCCAGCGGATCGTCGTCGCCGGGCGGGTGCTCGACTCCGACGGCCGCCCCGTGCCGGACACCCTCGTCGAGGTCTGGCAGGCCAACGCCGCGGGGCGCTACGCCCACCGCTGGGACAACTGGCCCGCCCCGCTCGACCCGAACTTCACCGGCGGCGGCCGGGTCCTCACCGACGCGCAGGGCAACTACTCGTTCACCACGATCAAGCCCGGCGCCTACCCGTGGGGCAACCACCACAACGCCTGGCGCCCCGCCCACATCCACTTCTCGCTGTTCGGGCGTGCCTTCACCCAGCGGCTGGTCACCCAGATGTACTTCCCGGACGACCCGCTGTTCGGCCAGGACCCGATCTACAACGCGACGCCGGAGGAGGCCCGGGGGAGGCTGGTGTCCACCTTCGACCTCGACGCGACCCGGCCCGAGTGGGCGCTGGCCTTCCGCTTCGACATCGTGCTGCGCGGCCGCGGCGCCACCCCGTTCGAGGAGCCCCACGCATGAGCCTGCCGCTGACCCCCACCCAGACCGTCGGCCCGTACCTGTCGCTGGGGCTGCCCTGGCCGGACGGCCCGGACGTCGTGCCCGACGGCACCCCGGGTGCCGTCCTCGTCGGCGGGACCGTGGTCGACGGCACCGGCGCGCTCGTGCCCGACGCGCTGGTCGAGACCTGGCAGGCGGATCCGGACGGCCGCTTCGACCATCCCGACGACCCGCGCGGCGCGGCGAAGTCCACGGTGGAGGGCTTCCGCGGCTTCGGCCGCTGCCCCACCGACGACGAGGGCCGGTGGCGGATCCGCACCGTGCTGCCGGGTGCGCTGCCCGACGAGGCACCCCACATCGACGTCTCGGTGTTCGCCCGCGGCCTCCTCGACCGCGTCGTCACCCGCATCTACTTCCCCGAGCACGCCGACGCCCACGCCACCGACCCGCTGCTCGCCGCGGTCCCGGAGGCGCGCCGGCACACGCTCGTCGCCGTCGCGGAGGGCCCGGGCCGGTACCGGTTCGACATCCGCCTGCGCGGCGAGGGCGAGACGGTGTTCCTCGCACTGTGACGGTGCCCGGCCGCGCGCGCACCCGCCCGGGGCATCACCCCGTGAAGGTGTGACGCGTCCGGTTGATTCCCGGTGATCCGTCGGGGGTACTCCTGCGAAGATCTACCCAGCGGGGGGCGGGAGGACCGGTGGACGCAGCACAGTCGGCGGCACACGTGCCGTTCGGGGACCCGGCGACCTCCGCGGCCCGGGTCCCCGGGCGCGTGAACGGTGCCGTCGTCGCGTTGTCGCGGCGGTACCCGCTGGCCGTGCAGCTCGCCCGCTACGCCGCCGTCGGCGGTGGGGCGACGGCGCTGAACGCCGCGCTGTTCCTGCTGTGCCGCCCGGTGCTCCCGGCCGTCCCGGCGAACCTGGTCGCGCTGGTCCTCACCACCGCGATCAGCACCGAGGCCAGCCGCCGTTTCGCCTTCGACGGCGCCCCCGCGCACCGGCTGCGCGAGTGGGTGCAGGACGCGGGCACCGTCGCGTTCTACGCGACCTACACCTCCGCGGTGCTGCTCGCACTGCACCAGCTGGCCGGGGCCACCACGCCGGGGGAGGAGGCCGCGGTCGTCGCGGTCGCCAGCCTCGCCGGCGGGCTGCTGCGGTTCGCGGTGCTGCGGTTCTGGGTGTTCGATGTGGCGCGGCCGGCCGCCGCCGGCGCGCGACCCGACCAGGGAGGACGGCACCCGTGCCCGGAACAGTCGACTTCGACGCCTTCGACCTGACCGTCGGCCCGCCCGAGGAGCGGGTCGTCGTCCACGGGGTGCGCGGCGGCGAGGGTCCGCCCGTCCTGCTGCTGCACGGCTTCCCACAGACCCACGCCATGTGGGGGCCGCTCGCGGCGGACCTGGCACGTGACCACACCGTCGTCGCCACCGACCTGCGCGGCTACGGCGAGTCCGGCCGCCCCACCGACGGCGAGAACCACGCCGGCTACTCGTTCCGGGCGATGGCCGCCGACCAGGTCGACGTCATGGCGCGGCTCGGGTTCGACAGCTTCGCCGTGGTCGGCCACGACCGCGGCGCCCGTGTCACCCACCGGATGCTGCTGGACCACCCCGAGCGCGTCGCGCGGGCCGCGCTGCTCGACATCCTCCCCACCGCCTACGTCTACGCCCACACCGACCGGGCGCTGGCGACGGCGTACTACCACTGGTTCCTGTTCATCCAGCCCGCCGACCTGCCCGAGCGACTCATCGCCGGGGACCCGATCGGCTACCTGCACTCGCTGCTCGGCGGCTGGGGCTCCGGACTGGACGCGCACCCGCCCGAGGCACTGGCCACCTACGAGCGCGCGTTCGCCGACCCGGCGGCCCGGCACGCGATGCTGGAGGACTACCGAGCCGGCGCCTCGATCGACCTGGAGCACGACGCCGCCTCCGACGTGGCGGGCGAGCGGATCGCCGCGCCCACCCTGGTGCTGTGGGGCGAGCGCGGCGTCGTCGGCGCCAACAGCGAGAGCCCACTGGAGGTCTGGCGCCGCGCGGCCGCCGATCCCGGTCTGGTCACCGGGGAGGCGGTCACCGGGGCCGGGCACTTCCTCGTCGACGAGCAGCCCGCCGCCACCACCGCGGCGGTGCGTGCCTTCCTCTGCGGCTGACCGGGCGATCGGGAAGACTCGTGCGTATGCGACGAACCACCCCTCTCCGGGCGCTGCTCGGCACCCTCGCGGCGCTCGCGCTCGTCCTCACCACCGCCGCGTCCTGCGGCGGCGGGTCCGCGACCCCCGAGCCGGCCCCCCAGCAGCAGCAACAGCAGCAGGGCACGGACGACGACGACCGCGACGGCGACGACGACCAGGACGGCCGGCAGGACGGCGACGACGGCGGCAACGGCGCCGACGACGACGGCTGAGCGCGTCCGGCCCGGGCCCCGCGCGAGGCCCGGGCCGGACACCGTCCTCAGGTCCGGACCGCGTGCACGATCCCCCAGGTGAGCTTCCCGGTCCGCCCGCCGTCCACCCAGTGCTGCAGGCCCGCCTTCATGGCGCTCAGGTAGGGACCCGAGATCGACGACGAGAGCTCCTCCTCGTGCGCCACGAGCTCCTCGCGTACCCGGCGGTAGTGGGTCGGCAGGTGCTCGGCGTGGTCGAGGAATTGGACGCCGCTGAAGCCACGCTGCGCCAGCCCGTCGGTGTAGAAGCCGGGCGTGGCCATCGTGGACAGTGCGATGCGGTCGAGGATGGGCTGGATCGAGGACTGGTCGAGCCCGTCGACGGCCATCGGGTCGGTGAACACCACCTGCCCGCCGGGGCGCAGGACCCGGGCGATCTCGTCCAGCACGGTCTCGCGGGAACCGGAGTGCAGGAACGCGTCCTGTGACCACACCAGGTCGATCGAGGATTCCTCGACCGGCACGTCCTCGTAGCTGCCGGTGGTCACCTCGACCCGACCGTCCAGGCCCTGCTCCCGGGTCATCCGCTCGTTGCGGGCGTTCTCCACCGGGGAGAGGTTGAGGCAGTGCACCGTGGCCCCGTGTGCGGCCGCCAGCCGGCGGGCCGCGCCGCCGTACCCCGCCCCGAGGTCGAGTACCCGGGTGCCGGGGCCGACCCCGGCGACCTCGGCCATCCGGGTCACCGTGCGGGCGCTGGCGACCGAGATCAGCTCGTCCGGTGCGCTGTAGATGCCGACGTGGATGTCCTCGCCGCCCCAGACCCGGGAGTAGAAGGTGTCGGCGTCGTCGGAGTCGTAGTAGGACCGGGCGGTGTGCTCGGCGGTGTCCTGGGTCGTCCGTGTCACTCGGCGTCCTCCTGGTCGAGGTAGGCCTTCTCGGCGATGTGCACGAAGAAGTCGGGCTCGTCGTCGGCGTAGGTCGACTGGAAGTCGCCGTAGGTCTCGACCCGCTGGAACCCGACCTCGTGCATGAGGCGGCGGGTGTAGTCCTTGCGCAGCGGGAACATGTTCAGGTGGTACTGGGACCCGTCGGGGAACCGGTAGCGGAACCGGGCGAGGCCGTCGTCGACGTACTCCGGCTCGGCGACGACGTCGTCGCCGCAGTAGTAGTACCGGTGCTTCGAGGTGAAGCCGTTGTCCAGGATCGCGTCGTAGTTGCGCTGGTCCAGGATCAGCACGCCGTCGTGGGAGAGCATCGCGTAGAACTCGGCGAGCGCCTTGCGGCGGTCCCGCTCGGAGAACAGGTGGGTGAACGAGTTCCCGAGACAGATGATCGCGTCGTACTCGCCGTGCACGTCCCGGTTGAGCCACCGCCAGTCGGCCTGCACGACGCGCAGCACGTGCCCGCCGAACTTCATCCCGTTGTCGAAGGCCTTCGCCAGCATCTCGGCGCTGCCGTCGGCGGACACGACGGTCTCGAAGCCCTCCTCCAGCAGCCGGACGGAGTGGAAGCCGGTACCGGTCGCCACGTCGAGCACGCTGGTGACCCCGCGCGTGCGGAGCTGGTCCACGAAGAACCGCCCCTCGCTGGCGTAGCGGGCCCGCCAGTCGATCAGCTCGTCCCACTTGTCGACGAACGTCTGCACGTACTCGTGCTTGTAGTGGGTGGACTCGCGGACCTCGGTGGGCGCGTCGCCGAACTCCTGCACGGTGCTGGCGGGCCCCCGGAGCCCGCTGCGGTGGTCTGCCGTCATGGGCGCGCCTCCTCGGCGCTCGGGTGCGGGACGGCCCTGACCGTAGGTGCTCCCGCGGCCCCTGTCCGCTCACCCAGGGTGAGCCTGGAACAGCCGCCGGAGTTGTGTTATGCGCAACTCAGCCGGTCATCCGGGGACTTTCCGGGCGGCGACGATCAGTCCCGGACGGCGAACGACGGCGTGCGCGCCCACCAGTGACGTCATGTGGTCGTCACACGTCGTGGGTCCGGAGTGGACGGCGTGGCACGGCCGTCCGGCCGGCGGCGGCCCGCGGCCGGGACGTCGGCGATCCGTTCACCCCGGGTGATCTGTGGTTCCGGTCACACCATGGATCGGAGTTCATCCGTCCGGCGTAACGGCGCCGTCCCACAGGGCGCTCAGCGCGCGTCGCCGCTCCCCGCGGCCGAGCCCCCGCAGGTCCGCCGTACCCCGTTCGGTGACGACCACGTCGACGTCGTGCGACGGCGTCGTCACCGGTCCGCCGAGCCGCTCCACCAGCGTCGGGCGCCCGCGGTGCGCCGCGGGCAGCGCGATCACCGACAGTCCCGGCCCGCGGACCGCGGCCGCCGCGAAGTCCGGGTGCCCGCCGATCATCCCGGCCGCCGAGCCGGCGACGCCCTCGACGTTGACCTGGCCGTCCCGGTCGATCTCCAGCGCGGTGTTCAGCGCGACCAGCGGCCCCGGGTCAGTGCTGAGCCGGGACACGTCGTGGGTGTGCTCGACCGGCCGGACCGTGCCGCGGCCGGCCCGGCCCAGCCGGTCGGCCCAGTCGTAGAGCCGGGGGCTGCCGTAGAGCGCCGTCGACGACGGTGTCCCGCGCAGCAGCCCGCGCTCGTCCAGGTCGACGACCGCGTCGGCGAGCAGCCCGGAGTCCACCGCGACCGGCACGTCCAGGGCCTCGACGAGTGCCGCGGCCAGCCGCCCGGGGCCGAACTGGATCCGCGCCCCCGCCGGGACGAGGCCCGCGACCGCGGCGGCCACCGCCCGGTCGGCGTCGCCCGGCGCGGGGGTGGCGACGGTGTGCGGGGCCCCGTCCGGTCCGTCGACCTCACCGAGCACCGCCACCCCGGCAAGCGGGGGACCGGCGTCGGCGTGCGGCGCGGAGCGGGACACGACCGCCGCGACCGGGACCCCGGCGTCGTACAGGCCGCGCATCCAGGAGGCCTCCGCACCGAACCGCAGGTCACCGCGGTCGTCGCGGACGACGGTCGCCAGCAGCAGGTCCGGGCGCAGCGGGCCGGCCAGCAGCGCGGGCGTCGCCGAGAGCCGGGCCGGGACCCGGTGCGCGCGCCCGGACTCGATCAGCGCCCGCGCTCCCGGCCCCCCGACGACGGTGCGGATGTCGGCGAACGCGTCCGGCTCGAGGTCCGGGGCCGGGCCGGGCACCCAGCCCAGCACCAGCCGCACACCCCCGGCCCGGGCCGCGACCGCCGAGAGCGGGCGGGCGAGCGCGTAGGGGAGCCCGCAGCCGTCGGCCAGCGCCACCCGGGAACCCGGCGCGACCAGCTCGGACAGACCGCGTGCGAGGTCACCGTCGACGCCCATGCGCCCATCCGACCACAGGGCTAGCGTTGGCGGGCATGGGGACCGACCAGGACAGCGGTGAGTTCGTACGGGAGGCGCTCGGGGTGGCCGAGCGGATCACGGCCGACGGGTCGTCGCCGTGGCCGGTCGAGGCGGGCCGCTACCGCCTCGTCGGCGCGCGCGCCTGCCCCTGGGCGAACCGGGTGATCATCACCCGGCGGCTGCTCGGGCTGGAGGACGCGATCTCGATGGGCATCGCGGGCCCGCTGCACGACGAGCGCAGCTGGCGCTTCCACCTCGACCCGGGGAACGTCGACCCCGTGCTCGGCATCGAGTACCTGCGCGAGGCCTACGAGAAGGCCGTCCCCGGCTACGACGAGGGCGTCACCGTCCCCGCCATGGTCGAGGTCGCCTCGGGCAAGGTCGTCACCAACGAGTACGCGCTGCTGGAGCGCGACCTGTCCACCCAGTGGCGGGGGCTCCACCGCGACGGCGCCCCGGACCTGTGGACCGACCCGGAGGCGATCGACGAGATCGGGGAGGGGATCTTCCACGACGTCAACAACGGCGTCTACAAGTGCGGGTTCGCCTCGTCCCAGCGCGCCTACGACCGCGCCTACGACGCCCTGTGGTCGCGGATGGACGAGCTGTCCGAGCACCTGTCGACGCGCCGCTACCTGGTCGGTGACTCGATCACCCAGGCCGACATCCGGCTGTGGGTGACCCTGGTCCGCTTCGACGCCGCCTACCACGGCCACTTCAAGGCCAACCGGCACAAGCTCACCGAGCTCCCCGTGCTGTGGGCCTACGCCCGGGACCTGTTCCAGACCCCCGGCTTCGGCGACACCATCGACTTCGAGCAGGTCAAGCAGCACTACTACGGCGTGCACGCGTCGGTGAACCCGACCGGGATCGTCCCGAAGGGGCCCGAAACCGCAGGCTGGACGACCGCGCACGGCCGTGAGGAGCTGGGCGGGCGCCCGTTCGGCGACGGCACCCCGCCCGGCCCGCCGCCGGAGTCCGAGCGGGTCCCCGCGGTCGGCTGAGCCCCGCACCCGGCGCAGCGGGCCGGGCCGGGGAGCCGGTGACCGCGGCGCGGCGGGGGCGCCGGGCCGGGACGGGCCTGTCACGATGGTCGCGATGCGAGTGCCTGGACGACCCCACCCCGTGATCCGGCAGCGACGCCGTCGCAGCACCGGACTGCTCACCGCCGCCGTCGTGGGCGCGCTGACGGCGGGGCTCGTCGCCGTCGCCGGGCCGCAGCTCACTGCGAACAGCACCGACGCCGCCCCGCCGGGTGCACAGCCGCAGGCGGCGCCGGCGGCACAGCCGGACCCGGACACCTGCGTCCCGATGGTGGCGGCGCTGTCCCCGCGCGACCGGCTCGCCCAGCGCCTGATGGTCGGGGTGGACGCCGCCGACCCGGCCGGCGCCACCGCGATCGTGCGGGAGTCGCAGGTCGGCGGGGTGTTCCTGGGCGGCAACGCGACCGCGCTGCTGCAGGACGACCGGCTCGCGGCACTGCAGAAGGCGTCCCGCACGCCGCTCGCCGTCGCCGTCGACGAGGAGGGCGGCCGGGTCCAGCGCATCGACGAGCTCGACGGCGACGTCCCCAGCGCCCGGCAGATGGCCGCGTCCGACAGCCCCGAGGAGGTCGCCGGGATCGCCCGCGAGCGCGCCGGGCAGCTGAGCGCCCGTGGCGTCACCTGGAACCTCGCGCCGTCGGTCGACGTCTCCGACCAGCCGCGCACCGCCGTCATCGGGGACCGCTCGTTCTCCGACGACCCGGCCACCGTCACCCGCTACGCCGCCGCCTGGGCCGAGGGGCAGCAGGCCGGCGGGGTGTTCGGGGTCCTCAAGCACTTCCCCGGCCACGGGCACAGCTCCGGTGACTCGCACAAGGGCTCGGTGAGCACGCCGCCGCTGGACCAGCTGCGTGCCGGTGACCTCCGGCCCTACGCCGACCTCGTCGGACCGGGGAAGCCGCTCGACGGGCGGGTCGGGGTCATGCTCGGCCACCTCGACGTCCCGGGCCTGACCACCGACGTGCCCACCAGCATCGCCCCGGCCGCCTACCGGCTGCTGCGCGAGGACTACCGGTTCGACGGCCTCGCCATGACCGACGACCTCGGTGCGATGAAGGCGATCACCGACCGCTTCGGGCTCGCCGAGGCCACCACCCGGGCCCTGAGCGCCGGTGCGGACATGGCGCTGTTCTCCAACGTCACCCCGGTCGCCCCGCTGCTCGACGCCGCGGAGAAGGCGCTGGCCGAGGGGCGGATCACGGCGCAGGACAACGACACCGCCGTCGCGCGGGTGCTGGCGGCCAAGGGGCTCTGCAGCCGCGGCTGAGCTCGCCCGTCAGCCGGCGAAGAACGCCCGGATGTCGGCCGCCACGTCGGCCGGCCGTTCCAGGGCGGCGAAGTGCCCGCCCTCGTCGAAGGTGCTCCAGTGCTCGATCCGGGTGTTGTCGCGCTCGGCGAACACCCGGACGGTCCGGAAGTCCGAGGCGAACACGGCCACCCCGGTCCGGGCGTGGTTCACCCGCGGCTCCGCGCCGGCGCGTGCGTCCTCGAAGTAGATCCTGGCCGATGTCGCCGCGGTGTTGGTCAGCCAGTACAGCGACACCTGGGTCAGCAGCTGGTCACGGGTCACCAGGGCGGTGCCGTTGCCGAACGACGCGAACAGCTCGGAGTAGGCCAGCTGCCCGACCGGTGAGTCGGCCAGCGCCGCGCCGATCGTCTGCGGGCGGGAGGCGTTCATCCCGTTGTAGCCGCCGACCGAGGAGAACCACTGCATGAACTCCAGTGCGGCGTGGTCGTCCGGTCCCAGCCGCTCGAACTCGGCCGGGTCGCCCGACGGGAACGAGAACAGCTGCAGCACGTGCAGCCCGAGGAACCCGGGCGGGTCGAGCAGGCCCAGCTCCCGTGCGACGAGTGCCCCGGCGTCGCTGCCGTGCGCCCCGTAGGAGGTGTAGCCGAGCCGGCGCATCAGGGTGTCCAGCGTCGCGGCGATCCGGGCGGTGGTCCAGCCTCCCTCGGCGAGCGGGGTGCTGAAGCCGAACCCGGGCAACGACGGCACCACCACCGAGCAGGCGTCCTCGGCGCGGCCGCCGTGCGCGACCGGGTCGGTCAGCGGGCCGATCACGTCGAGGAACTCCGCGAACGAGCCGGGCCAGCTGTGCAGCAGCAGCACCGGCGTCGCGCCGGGCTCGGCCGAGGGGACGTGCAGGTAGTGCAGGACCTGGCCGTCGATCTCGGTGAGGTACTGCGGGTGGGCGTTCATCCGGGCCTCCTGGGCCCGCCAGTCGAACCCGTGGCGCCAGTACGCGACGGTCGCGGCCAGCCACGCGTTCGGGGTGCCGTAGGTCCAGTCGTCGCCCGGCGCGGGACGGGGCAGCCGGGTGCGGGACAGACGGTCGGCGAGGTCGTCGAGGTCGGACTGCGGGATCTGCACGGTGAACGGCGTCATGGGTACTACGGTGCCGGTCGATCAGGCACGTTCCCTTCCTGTTCGCGACCGGATCCGGAGATTCTCGTGGCCGACACCGCCGCCCGCATGCTCGCGCTGCTCGGGCTGCTGCAGAGCCGTCCGGAGTGGACCGCACCCGAACTGGCGGAGCGGCTGGGCGTCAGCACCCGCACCATCCGCAACGACGTCGCCCGGCTCCGCGGACTCGACTACCCGGTGCACGCCGTCCGGGGCGGCGCCGGGCACTACCGGCTCGGGCCCGGCGCGCGGCTGCCCCCGCTGCAGCTCGACGACGCCGAGGCCGTCGCCGTGGCGATCGGGCTGCGCACCGTGAGCGCGCACGGCGGGCGGCTGGGGGACAGCGGCGACCGCGTCCTGGCCAAGCTCGACCAGGTGCTCCCGGACCGGCTGCGCCGCCGCGTCGCCGCCATCCACGACGGCACCGTCGCGGGGCCGCGCAACACCGACACCGTCGACCCGGATCCGGAGGTCGACCCGGCGGTGCTCACCGAGCTCGCCACCGCGATCCGCGACCACACCTGCGTGCGGCTCGACCTGCCCGGGCAGGAGTGGCCGGTCACGGTCGAGCCGTACCGGATGGTCTCCTGGCAGGGCCGCTGGTACCTGGTCGGACGGCTCGACGGCGGGTGGCGGACGTGGCGGGTCGACCTGGTCCGCCCGCGTACGGCGACCGGCCGCCGGTTCGTCCCGGACCCGCTGCCCGGCGGGGACTACCCGGCCCTGGTCCTGCGGGAGGCCGCGTCGACCGGGTGGCAGGTGCACGTCCGCATCACCGTCGACGCACCGGCGGCGACGGTGCTCGCCCGGATCAACCCGGCCGTCGGCGCGGTCGAGGGGGTCGACGACACGCACTGCGTCCTCGTGACCGGGGCGGACAGCATCGAGACCGTCGCGGTGTACATCGGGCTGCTCGACCTGGACTTCCACGTCACCGAGCCACCGGAACTGGTGGCGCGGCTGCGCGCACTGGCCGACCGCTACACCCGGGCGACCACGGTCCCCTGAGTACGCACGAGGGCCCCGCACGACACTGTGCGAGGCCCTCGGCAGGGGAGAACGACGGTCAGGACGCCATGTCCAGCCCGCCGTTCACGCTGATGACCGAGCCGGTCACGTAGCCGGCGCGGTCGTCGACGAGGAACTGCACGGCGCGGGCGATCTCGTCGGCCTGGCCGAGGCGGCCGACCGGGATCTTCGAGACGATCTTCTCGAGCGCCTTCTCCGGCACGGCGGCGACCATCTCGGTCTCGATGAAGCCCGGCGCGACGCAGTTGACGGTGACGCCCTTGCGGGCGACCTCCTGGGCCAGCGACTTCGAGAAGCCGATCAGGCCGGCCTTCGACGAGGCGTAGTTGGCCTGGCCCATCGCGCCGGTCTGGCCGATCACCGAGGAGATGTTCACGATCCGGCCGAACTCGTTGCCGGTCATGTGCTCCAGCACGGCCTTGGTCATGTAGAACGCGCCGGACAGGTTGATCCGCAGCACGGCGTGCCAGTCGTCGACGGTCAGCTTGCGGACGGTCTTGTCGACGGTGATGCCGGCGTTGTTGATCAGGTAGTCGACGCGGCCCCGCTGCTCCAGGACCTCGGTGACGACCCGCTGGCAGTCCTCGGGCGAGCCGACGTTGCCCTGGTGCACCGAGATCGACGCGCCCTCGGCCTCCAGCTTGCCCTTCAGCTCGTCGGCGGCCTTGGAGTTCGACGAGTACCCCGCGGCGACGTGCACCCCGGTGCGGGCCAGCGCGGTGGTGATCGCGGCGCCGATCCCGCGCGCACCCCCGGTCACGATGGCGACGCGCTGCTCCGGGTGGGTATCGGTGATCGCGGTCATGCGTTTCCTCCAAAGGTGTCGAGAGTGCGCTTCATGCCCCGCTGGACCGCGTCGGCCAGGTACGGCCGGAGCTGGTCGGGGGAGACGATCCGGTGCACCGAGCCGACGGACTGCGCCCGCTCGATGGAGTGCTTGGTGTCGAACTCGTCCGCGACCTGGCCGAGCTTCTCGGAGCGGACGTCCGGGCGGAGGGTGGCGAGGTCGCCGCGCAGCCGTGCCGCCGTCGCCTCGTCCCCGTCGGTGACGGCCTGCTTGATCCGGGTCTCCAGGTCGGTGACCCGCTCGTCCTTGGCGGTGCGGTCGTTGACCTCGCCGGCGAACACGACGGCCGCGGCGGGCGCCCCGCCGAGCACGGAGGCGTAGGAGCCGGTGATCGCGGCGACCTCCATGTTGTCGTTCAGCGTTCCGGAGAACACCACGAACGCGCCGCCGTGGTAGCGGGAGACCACGCAGAACACGATCGGGCCGTCGAAGTTGACGATGGCCCGGCCGATCTCGGCGCCGTTCTCCAGCTGCAGGCCGCGCAGCGACTCCGGCGAGCCGTCGAACCCGGACAGGTTCGCCAGCACGACCAGCGGCCGGTTGCCGGACGCGGCGTTGATGGCCCGCGCGCACTTGCGCGACGAGCGCGGGAACAGCGTCCCGGCGGTGAACTGCGACGGCCCGTCGACCGGGCGCGGCCCGCGCCGCGGCAGCGGCCGCGACTCGATGCCGATCATCGCGATCGGCTGGCCGCCGAGGTGGGCGTCGAGCGCGACGACCGAGTCGGCGTCGTGCATGTCGGCCCACCGCTCCGACGTCGGGTGGTCGGCGTCGGCGACGCCGCGCAGCACCGAGCGGATGTCGAACGGCTTCTTCCGCTCCCGGTTGGTCTCCGGCGCCCAGATCTCGCCGAGCGTGGTGAAGTCGCAGTTCGGCCCGGAGTGCGGCGCCGTGGTGACGTCGCGGGAGACCGGGTCGGTGGTCGGCGCGGGTCGCGGGAACCGCTCGCCCGGCTGGGTCCAGGTGTGGGCGTAGTGCGCCAGCAGCACGCCCACGGCGCCGCCCAGGTCCGGCGCCCAGTACTGCGCCTGCCCGTTCGGGCCCATGATCCGGTCGTAGCCGCCGATGCCGAAGTTGTCCTCGGCCGAGACACCGCCGGAGAAGTCCAGCGAGTGCTTGCCGGTCAGCACCATGGCCGAGTCCGGCGTCATCACCAGGATGCCCTTGGTGTGCATGAGCATCGTCGCCTCGGCGTTCCAGTAGGGCTGGGCGCCGACGTTGATGCCGGTGACGACGACGTTGAGCTCCCCGCCGTCCTGGGTGAACTCGATGATCCCGCGCAGCACCCGGGAGATCCAGTCCATGTTCTCGGTGCCGGAGTCCATCGCGATCTTCGCGCCGGCCGAGACGGCGAACCACTCGATCGGCACGTCCAGCTCACGGGCCAGGTGGATCGCGGCCATCACGCGGCGGCACTCCGGCTCGGCGATCGCGCCGAGGGCCCGGGTCGGGTCGCCGAGCAGCACGACCCGCTTCATCCCGTCCGGGTAGCGCCGGGTCGGCACCGAGACGACGCCGAGCACCAGGTTGGCGCTGTTGCCGCCGGGGGCGCGGTCGACCGGCACCGGCAGCGCCGGGTCGGCCGGGTCGACGAGGTCGTACTCCTGCCAGGTGCCCGGGCCGGCGTCGACCGGGGCGGTGAGCAGCGGGACGATCTCGTAGGGGTAGACGGCGCCGCGGCGACGGGCCTTGAGCACCTTCTGGTCGTAGGCGTCGAGCTCGCGCATCGGCTCGGTCGGGGGCTGGTCGAGCTTGACCGTGAGCCCCGCGCCGGGCGGGCGCGACATGCGCAGCAGCATCGAGCGCGGACCGCCCTGGCCGCCGGTGACCTGCGGGTCGGCGGTGCGGAACTCGACGAGGACCTGCTCCAGACCGAGGTTGGCCGTGCGCGGCGCGAGCCGGCGGACCACCGAGTCCAGCTCGGCGAGCGGGACGTCGACCTCCGGCCACACGTAGAGCGCGATCCGGTTCCACGACATCCGGGCGAGGGTGCGGTCCCCGGCGCGTGCGGCACGCAGCGAGTTGATGCAGGCGTCGAGCGCGCGCTCGAACTGCGGCAGCGAGCGGACCTTCCCGGTCTCCTCGTCGCGCAGCACGGTCAGCTCGCGGACATCGGCCATCGCGACCAGCCGGTCGTCGGCGGTGACCTCGCGGCCGGTGGCCCGGAACAGGTGCACGTCGGTGGCGGCGGGCAGTCGGTGCAGCTCGAAGTTGCGGAAACGCCACAGCCGCAGCCGGTCCGCGACCAGCGGGTGCATGCCCCGCAGCGTGCGGTCCTCGACCAGCTCGCCGGTCTCGTCGGGCCGGAAGGTGAACCAGGTCGGCGGCTCGGCCTCCTCGCTCGCCGTCCCCGCGGCGCGCGGGTTCGGGCGGACGGCGACGGCGACCCGGTGCAGGTGCGCGGGCACCTTCCCCAGTGCGGCGCGGACGCGCTCGGCGCGGGCGTCGGGGTCACCGCCGTCGTCGGCCTTGGTCGAGGTGACGTAGAGGTCGACGAGCGCGGTGCGGTCCCCGTCGAGCTCGCCGACGCGGCGGCGCAGCTCGTCGGACACGGCCTGCGCGGCGGCCGGGTCGTTGTTGTCGATCACCGAGGCGAAGACCGTGCGGTCCCGGCCCAGGTGCTGGTAGCGGGCGGTCAGCAGCGGCTTGCCCGCGTGCTCGACGAGCTCCAGGTCGCGCAGCACCCGCACCCGGTAGTAGCGCCGGGTCATGACCTCGAGCAGCACGGCGTCGTGCCGCTCCCCGAACACGCCCAGGATCGGCTCCGAGGACCCGACGAGGGTGTCGATCCGGCGGGCCCGGTCCGCGGTCTCCGGGTCCGAGGCGAGCACGTCCAGGCTCTCCCGGACCTCGGCCAGCGCCCGGTCCCGCTCGGCGGCGACGACCGGGGCGTCGAACGCCCGGTAGCGGGCCAGCCGCGCGGTGTCCCCGACGACGGGGTGCCGCAGCTGGGTGGCGACGACGACCTCGTCGAGGGTGCGCAGGTAGTCCTCGCGCGCCGCGGGGGAGAGGTTCGCGACCGACTCCGGGTGGCGCAGCCGCCAGTTCAGCAGGTCCAGCACGACCGGCACCTGCTGCGGCGCGCGGCGGTGGGCCAGGAACATGCGGTACAGCGCCGGGCCCAGGTCGTCGGCACGGCCGGTCCCGCCGTCGATCTCGGTGACGCCGTAGTGGGCCAGCGCCCGGCGCAGCTTGGCCTGGAACGACTCGGGCAGGCCCTCGTCGTCGGCGTCGCGGGAGCGCAGGTAGGCGTAGAGGTACTCCTGCGGGTTGCGCTCGGTCTCGCCGGTCTCGTCGTCGGTCTCGGACCGGTTGCGCGAGAGCTGGCACAGGTCGGCGAAGATCTGCAGGACGGCGGTCTCCCCGGCCAGCACGGCCGGGTCGTCGGCGGCCAGCTGGTCGCGGGCGGCGGTGAGGCGGCGCAGCTGCGGGCGGGCCTGGCGCTCGTCGACGTCGAAGCCCAGCACCTGGAAGCGCAGCGCGGACAGCGCGTCGGCCGCGGTCGCGGCGGCGTCGGTGTCGGCGCCGGCCGCGGCGAACGCGGACAGGTCGGCGCGCTCCCCGCTGGGGCCTGCTGCGTCCGCGTCGGCCGACGGCTCCAGCCGCACGAGCTTGGTGCCGCCGTCGACCTGGGTGTTGGCCGGGACGAGGATCTCGGCGACGGTGCCGTCGAACGGCGCCCGCAGCGAGGTCTCCAGCTTCATCGACTCGACGATGGCGAGGGTGTCGCCCTCGGACACGGTCTGGCCCGCGGTGACCGGCAGCGCGACGACCATCGCCGGGGCGGGGGCGCGGACGATGCCGGCCTCGCCGCCGGAGATGCGGTGCACGGCGCCGTCGACCTCGACGAGGTAGTCCGCCTCCTGCGCGACCGACAGCACGGTCCAGGACAGGTCGCCGACGGTGAGCCGGCGCTCGTAGGCGCCGTTGCGCTCGACGTCGACGTCGACCGACACGCCGTCCAGCTCGACGGTGTAGCGGCCGGCGCGGGTGCGGGCGACCGTCAGCTTGTAGGACTGCCCGGCGACGGTGACGTCGGTCTGGTGCCAGGTCTCGTAGCCCACCTCGGGCCGGCCGGCCTCGGCGGAGCGGAACAGCCGCTCCTGCTGGCGGGCGACGTGGCCGTCGTGGCTCTGCACGGCGGTGGCGAGCAGCGCGACGTCGAGGCGGCGCGGCGGCGCGTAGCCGTCGGCCATCATCGTGTCGAGCCAGGTGGTCTGCAGCTCGCCCGAGCGGAACTCGTCGCGGTCGAGCAGGTCCAGCAGGAACGCCTTGTTCGTGGAGCCGCCGTCGATCACCGCGGAGGTCTGGCGCAGCGCACGGGACAGCCGCGCGCGGGCCTCGTCGCGGTCGCGGCCCCACGCGATCACCTTGGCGATCATGGAGTCGAACTGCGGCGGGATGACGTCACCCGCGGCGACGCCGGTGTCGACCCGGATGCCCGGACCGGACGGCAGCGCCAGGTGCTCGATGCGCCCCGGGGCGGGCGCGAACTCGCGCTCCGGGTCCTCGGCGGTCAGCCGGGCCTCGATCGCCCAGCCCTGGGCCGCCGGGACCCCGCGTGCGACCTCGGCGAGGGTGCCGCCCGCGGCGACGTGCAGCTGCAGCTTCACGATGTCGACGCCGGTGCACGCCTCGGTGACCGGGTGCTCGACCTGCAGCCGGGTGTTGACCTCGAGGAAGGAGAGGAGCTTCTCCTCGGGCTGGTAGAGGAACTCGACGGTGCCGGCGTTGACGTAGCCCGCGGCGCGGGCCAGCTCGGCGGCCGAGCTGCGCAGCAGCGCCTCCTGCTCCGCGTCGAGTGCGGTGGACGCCGACTCCTCGATGACCTTCTGGTTGCGCCGCTGCACCGAGCAGTCGCGTACCCCGAGGGTCCAGACGTCGCCGGTGGCGTCGGCGACGACCTGCACCTCGACGTGCCGTCCGCCCGACACCGCGCGCTCCAGGAACACGGTCGCGTCCCCGGCGGTCCTCGACGCCTCCGACGCGGCCCGCTCGAAGGCCTCGTCGAGCTGCTCGGGGCCCGGCACGTAGCGGATGCCGCGTCCCCCGCCGCCCGCGGTCGCCTTCACCATCAGCGGGTAGCCGACGGTCTCGGCGGCCTTGCGCGCCGTCTCGACGTCGGCCACCGGACCGCCGGACCACGGCGCCATCGGGACGCCGACCGACTCGGCCAGCTGCTTGGAGGCGATCTTGTCCCCGAGCCGGCGCATCACCTCGGCCGACGGGCCGACGAAGGTGATCCCCAGCCGCTCGCACAGCTCGGCGAAGTCGGCCTTCTCCGACACGAAGCCCCAGCCCGGCCAGACCGCGTCGGCGCGGGTGGCGCGCAGCGCGCGCTCCAGCTCGGCGTGGTCGAGGTAGGGGCTGGTGCCCATGTGGTCCGGGTCGTCCGGCCCGATCAGGACGGCCTCGTCGGCCTCACGGACGTACATCGCCCGCCGGTCGACGGCAGTGTGCAGCGCGATCGTGCGCAGGCGGCGGTCGGGCCCGTTCTGGGCGTTCCACTCACGGACGGCGTTGATCAGCCGCATGGCGGGTTCGCCGCGGTTGACGATGGCGATGCGCGAGAACATGGCTGGGCTTCACTGCTCCTACGGGTGCTGCGACGGGACGGCGGCGGTGTGCCGCATCGACATCGTCGTCGTGCGGTCGGCGGATCGGTGCGGACGGTGGCCCGGTCGGTGCCGGAATGCGGGCGGGCTCACCTCTCGGACAGGGATCTTCCCGCCCACTGTGGCCCGTGTCACCCGGTCGTGGCTACTCGCCGAAGGCGATGCGGACGTCGTCCGAGGTCGGTGCGACGGCCGGCTCGGCCAGTGCGGCGGCGGTCGGGTCCAGGTGGACCTCCGGTGCCATCACGGCCGGGTCGACCTCCAGCACCGCGTAGCCGCCCACCGCTCCGGCCCCGAAGCCGGGCGCGAAGACCCGGGTCCGGCCGGACACGACGCCGTCGGCCACGGAGTCGAACAGCGCGATCGGGATGGACGCCGCGGAGACGTTCCCCATCGACTCGATGTTGAAGTACAGCTGGTCGGCCGAGAGCCCCGCCTTGCCCGCCAGCTGCAGGATCATCGTCTTGTTGGCCTGGTGCGGGACGATCAGGTCGACGGCGTCGAGCATCGAGCCCTCGCCGTCGGGGCCGGCCTGCTCGGTGAGCTCGCCGATCATCTGCGACAGGTAGCGGGCGACGAGCGCCTTGACCTCGGGGCCGTAGACGGTGATGTCGTTGTCGAACTCGGGGTTCGGCCAGATGATCGAGTTCACCTGGGTGTCCGGGCCCGACGCGTAGGTCTGCAGCAGGTCGATGTCGCCGGGCTCGCCCTCGGCGGCCGGGGCGATCACCATCGCGGCCGCGCCGTCGCCGAAGATCATCCGCGAGGTGCGGACGTTGCCGATCTTGTCGGAGAACTTCTCGACGCAGACCAGCAGGACCGGCCGGTTCACCTCCTGCAGCTGGCGCACGGCCTCGGACAGGCCGTAGGGCAGCCCGGCGCAGGCGGCGATGATGTCGGCCGAGCAGTGCGTCTGGAGCAGCCCGAGCCGCCCGGACAGCCACGTCGACAGCGACGGGATGAGCCGCTCGCTGGTGCAGGTGGCGACGAGTACGGCGCCGATCTCGGAGCGGTCACGGCCGGAGTGCTCCAGCGCGCGTACCGCGGCGGCCCAGGCCAGGTCCTCGATGTCCAGCTCGGTGTAGCGGCGCTGGTCGATCCCGGTCTTGGCGGAGATCTCGTCGGCGCTCATCGGCGACCAGGAGAACGCGGAGTTGCGGACGACGTCGTCGTTGGAGCAGACGTGTTCGCCCCGGACGACGGCGAGCGCCTCGACCTTCGGCTGCACCGCGAACGCCTCACGGACCCGGATCGGCGGCAGTGGGGTGGCGGGCTCGACCGGGTCGGACTGGGTCGAGATCCGGCCCCGGCGCGCCGGACGGGTGCCGGTGGCGCGGTCCAGGAACTGCTCGACGTCGCGGTTGCGGGGGTGGAAGGCGATGACGTACTCGTCGTCGCCGATCTCGTCGGCGGTCCGCAGCTCGGTGGCGGCACGGTCCCAGGGGTACTGGTTGTGCAGCACCATGGCCCAGCGGGTCAGGGCCTCGAGCTCGGGACGCTCGGCGTGGGCGTCGAGGATCTCGGTGAAGGAGAAGACCGGGTAGTCCGGGTCGTGCTGCGGCACGACGAAGGTCTGCGCCCCCGGTGTGGTGAGGAACTGCTCGACGGTCGGCTTGACGGCCGGCAGCTCGGTCGCGTGGTGGCGACGGTTGCCGTAGACGTCGAAGAGGAGGTCGAAGATGCGGCGCTCGGTCGCCTCGTCCCAGGTGCTGGGGAGCGCGGCGAAGGCGTCGGCGACGGCCCGGACCTTCTTGTCACCGTCGCGCCACGGGGTGAGCAGCGGGAGGAAGACGTCGCTCCGGTGGCGGGGGAGGTCACGCCAGCGGGTCGGACGCTTCTCGAACATGGTGAGCGTGTACCGGTTGACCCAGAACAGGTTCTGGCTCATGTCGCGCAGCAGTGCGAAGCGGCTCTCGTAGGCGCCGCTGGTGACCCGCTCGAGGATGTCGGTGCCGGTGGGCGCCTTTGCCTCGAAATCGCGACCGACGATGGCGGTGAACTGCTCCATATCGTCGATGACGGAGAAGTCGAGTTCTCCGAGAAAATTGGCGGGAAAGACCAGTCGGTCGTGGTTGTTGACCACGAACGGTTTCATGTGACGACCTCCAGCAGCGGCGTCGACCGGCGGAATCGCCAGGCGGGACGCGGTGCGGCCTGGTCGATCGGATCGGTTGCGGTGCCTGCAACGCTATCGATGAACAGTCACGATCGGAATGTGATCCGGCCGCCGAGTGTGCGCTCTCACGGATGGTCGGTCAACTCGGACTGTTACCGGCGAGAATGTTACCGGTCGGTTCTACTCGTCGGTTCCCCGAAAGAATTCCGCAGATCCGCAGGTTGGCGGGCGGAGGTCGTCCACAATGGAATGATCACCGGGCGTGGCCGGTCGGTCCCGACGCGTGCACATGCAGGCGGGAGCGTGGTCGTCGGCGTCACAGTCCGGGCGGCGATCGTCACCCGCACCTGGTGGGGTCCACCATCGTCCGAACGGGGGAGGACGGTGTCGAGCCTCCGATGTGGACGATCCCGCACGGGGTCGCGACGGGCGGGCCGGACCGGCGGGCGGCATCCGGGAGGGAATGCGTCGGCGGAATGCGGTCGCCGTTTCCGGGTCACCGTTCCCGGGTGGTCCGGTGTTCAGCCGTGGGCGGTGGCCGGGGCCGGGGCCGCGACGGTCTCCGCCGCCGGTGCGGGCGTGAGCAGCACCAGCACCGTGGCGAGCAGCCCGGCGGCGCCCGCCGCGACGAAGGAGATCGTGTACGCCGTCGCCGAGGGGGGTCCGCCGTCGCCGAGCACGTACGTCGCCGTCACGGCCGCGACGACCGCGGTGCACGAGCTCGTGCCGAGCTGGCGGGCCAGGGTGTTGAGGCTGTTCGCCGCGGCGGTCTCCGACTCCGGCACCGCACGCATGATCGTCAGCGGGATCGCCGAGTAGGCGAGCGCGGCGCCGACCGCGGCCACGGTGGAGGCGGCCATCAGCAGCGGCACCGTCGAGGGCATCGCGGCGAAGGCGAGGTTGCCCGCCCCCAGCAGGAGCGTGCCGATCACCAGCGTGGTGCGCGGGCCGCGCAGCCGCGACAGCCGCGCCGAGGCCGAGGAGAACACCACCATCGACCCGCCCATCGGCAGCAGCACCAGCCCGGCGACGACGAGCGAGAGCCCGAACCCGTAGCCGGTCGTGACCGGCGCCTGGAGGATCTGGGTGGCGAGCACGAACCCGGCGAACATCGCGAAGCCCACCAGGACCGAGGCCAGGTTGGTGAGCAGCACCGCGGGCCGTGCCGAGACCCGCAGGTCCACCAGCGGTGCGGCGACGCGCAGCTCGTACCGGACGGTCACGGCCACCAGCACCACGGTGCCGGCGAACAGGCCGAGCACGGTCGGGGAGGCCCAGCCCCAGTCGTTGCCCTTGGAGATCGCCAGCAGCAGGCACACCAGGGCCCCGCCGACGCCGAGCGCCCCGGGCACGTCGAACCGGCCGCCGGTGCGCAGCCGCGACTCGGTCACCAGCCACCGGACCAGCAGGATCTGCACGACACCGAGCACCGCGGCCCCGGCGAACAGCCAGCGCCAGCTCGCGAACTGGGCGACGACGCCGGTGATCGGCAGCCCGATGGCCCCGCCGAAGCCGAGCGAGGACGACATCAGCCCGACCCCGGACCCGACCCGGTCGGCGGGCAGGACGTCGCGCATCAGGCTCATCCCGAGCGCGATCACCCCGAACGCGGCGCCCTGCAGCACCCGGGCGACGAGCAGCAGCCCGATCCCGGGCGCCAGCGCGCCGAGCAGCGACCCCACCCCGACCAGGCCGAGCGCGACGAGCAGCATCCGCCGCTTGCCGAACATGTCGCCGAGCCGCCCCAGCACCGGCGCCGACACCGCGCCGGCGACCAGGTTGGCGGTGATCAGCCACGACGCGGTCGACCCGCTGACGTCGAGCAGCTCCGGGAACCGCGGGAGCAGCGGGACGACCATGGTCTGGACCAGCGAGACGAGCAGCCCGCAGGAGGCCAGGACGGCGATCGCGACGCCGGGGCGTGGCGGCACCGGTGCGGATCCCTCGGGGTGGGTGCTCTCGGGCTGCTGGTGCGGACGGCGTGCCCGGAACACTCGACCTCCGTGGTGGGTGACAGATCGTGCCGGCGGACGACCCCGCTGAAGCGGGAGTCACCCATCAGATGAGCACGCCGGTCACCCGTCCGGCAAGCCGGGTCACCTCCCGCGTGCGGGGACCGGCTCGGGCGCCGGCGGGCCGTCGTAGACCGCGGAGGGCCGGATCAGGCGTCGCTGCGCGGCCTGCTCCAGCACGTGCGCGCACCAGCCGACGACCCGGCTGACCGCGAACGTCGGTGTGAACATGCTGCGGGGGATCCCGCAGCCCTCCATCACCACGCCCGCGTGGAACTCGACGTTCGCGAACAGTGGGTGGTCCGGGCGCAGCTCCGCGAGGGTGGCGGCCACCCGCCGTTCGACGTCGGCGGCCCGCGCGGGCAGCGGCCCGCCCAGCTCCGCGGCGACCTCGCGCAGCAGCGCCGAGCGCGGGTCCGGCCCGCGGTAGACGGCGTGGCCGAACCCCATGATCCGCATCCCCGCGGCGAGCCGGTCGGCCACCCAGCGCTCCGGCGAGCCGCCGGCGTCGCGGTCGATCGCGTCGAGGCTCTCCAGCGCCCGGTCGGGGGCGCCGCCGTGCAGCGGCCCGGCGAACGCCCCGAGCGCGGCGACCACGCAGGACGCGACGTCGGCGCCGGTGGAGGCGACCACCCGGGCGGTGAAGGTGGAGGCGTTGAAGCCGTGGTCCACCGTCGCGACGAGGTAGGCGTCGAGCGCGCGGACGTGCGCCGGCGCGGGCTCGGCCCCGTCCAGCATCCACAGCCAGTTCGCGGCGGAGGACAGGTCGGTGCGCGGCCCGACCGGGTCGAGGCCGTGCCGCAGCCGGTGCAGCGCGGCGAGGACGGTCGGTGTCGCGGCGCAGACGGTGGCGGCGTCGCGGGTGCCCGCCGCCGGGTCGTCCCAGAGCGGGCGCATCCCGTGCTGCGGGCCGAGCAGCGACAGCGCGGTGCGCAGCCCGGCGAGCAGGTCGGGCCCGCAGGCGTCGGCGATCGCGGGCAGCTGCGCGGCGACGGCGTCGGGCAGCGCCCGGCGCTCCGCGGTGGCGGCGGCGAACTCCGCGGCCTCGCCCGCGTCCGGGAGACGGCCGTGGACGAACAGGAACCACACGTCGTCGAAGGTGCGGGTGCGCGCGAGGTCGACCGCGGAGTACCGGCTGTAGTGGTAGAAGCCCTCGTCGCCGCGGACGTCCCCGATGCGCGTGCTGGTGACGGCGACGCCGCGCAGGCCCGGTGGGACCTGCCCGGCGGCGGCGCCGATGCTGTCGGTGCTGGTCATGACCGGACCGTCCGCTCGTCGGGAACCATTGTCAATATTGATCCAGTCAATGTTGATACGGTCCACGTCGTGGAGTACCTGACCGTCGCCGAGACCGCGGAACGCCTCGGGGTGAAGCGGGAGACCGTGTACGCCTACGCCAGCCGCGGGCTGCTGACCAGCGTGCGTGGCGCGCAGCGGCGGGGCAGCCGGTTCGCCCAGGACGAGGTGGAGGCCCTCGCCGCGCGCGGCCGCGAGTCGGGCGAGCCGTCCGGGACGGTCGAGCGCATCAGGACGCGGATCACACTCGTCGCCGACGGCGGGCCGTGGTTCCGCGGGCGGGCGGTGCCCGCGCTCGCGGGGTCGGAGGACCTCGAGCACGTCGCGGCGCTGCTGTGGGAGGTCCCCGGCCGGGTGCCGTTCGACGCCGACCCGGACCTGCTCGCCCCGGCGCGTGCCGTGCTCGCCGCCGCACCCGCCGGGGCCCGGGCGACCGACCGGTTCCGGCTCGCCGTCGCCGCGGTGGCCGCGGCCGACCCGCTGCGCGCCGACGCGCGGCCGGGAGCGGTGGTGGCGACGGCGTCGTCGCTGCTGGGGACGGTCGTGACCGCGCTCGCCGGGGACCCGGGAGCCGCGGGCGGGCCGGGTGTCTCGGGGGCCGGCCTGGCGGAGCGGCTGCTTCCGGCTCTGGTCCGTGACCCGGACCGGGCACCCGCGCCGGCAACGGCCGGACACGTCCGCGCCGCGCTGGTCCTGCTCGCCGACCACGGCCTGGCGTCGTCGACGGTCGCGGCCCGGGTCGCCGCGAGCACCCTGGCCGACGTGCACGCCGTCGTCTCGGCCGGGCTCGGCGCCCTCGACGGGCCCCGGCACGGACTGGTCAGCGGGCTCGCGCACCGCTTCCTCGCCGACGCCCTGGACGACCCGCCCGGCGCGCTCGCCCAGCGGCTGCGGGCCGGCGAGCGGGTCCCGGGCTTCGGCCACTCGGTCTACCGGGGCACCGACCCGCGGGCCACGGTGCTGCTCGACCGGCTGCGCGCCGACCCGGCCGCGGACGACGTCGTGGCCTGCGTCGACGCCGTCGTCGCGGGGATGGACCGCGGCGGCGACGGCCCCGCCGCGAACGTCGACCTCGCGCTCGCCGCGCTGATGCACGCCCACGACCTGCGCCCCGACGCCGGCGAGCTGCTGTTCGCCTGCGCCCGGACGGTCGGCTGGGTGGCGCACGCCCTGGAGGAGTACGCCGAACCCGGTCTGCGGTTCCGGCCGACCGGCGTCTACACCGGGCCGCGGCCCGGGTCGACCAGCGAGGCGAGCACCACGACGTTGTCGGTGTAGCTGCGCACACCCCGGTCGAACGTCCCACCGCAGGTGATCATCCGCAGGCCCGCGCCGGGCAGGTCGCCGTAGACGGCCGCGGTGGGGAAGCGGTCCTTGGCGTAGCGGCGCACCGCCTGGACCTCGAAGGTCGCGGTGGTGCCGTCGGCGCGGTCGACCGACACCAGGTCACCGGGGGCCAGTGCGTGCAGCCGGTGGAACGGGCCCGGCTCGTGGTCCCAGTCGACGTGCGCCGCGAGCACCGCCGGTCCCCGGGCGCCCGGGGCGGGGGCGCCGGTGTACCAGCCGGTGTCGGCGCCGTCGGGCGGCACCTCGAGGGTTCCGCGGCCGGTCAGGCCGAGCGGGACGAGCCCGCTGTCGAGCCCGATCGAGGGCGCCCGCACCCGCACCGGCTCCGACGGCGGCAGCGGGGCCGCCGCCGGACGGAGCGTGGTGGTGGGCAGCGGCGGCACCGCCCCGCCGACCGCCACCGGCGGCGCCCCGAGCGGGACGGCCAGCGCCAGCACGACGAGCACCCCCCACCACACCCGTCGCACGGCACGGGGCCCGAGCGGCCCCCGCGGACCTCGGACGCGCGCGGGGTCGGAGGACGCGTTCCCGATCGGGAGCGCGTTCTCCGGAGCGGCGCGCGTGCTGTGTTCCCTCGGGGCCGCCGGAGCGGGGGCGGGGGTCACGAGTGGCGGGTGGTCAGGGGGAGCGCGGCGCGGCCGGTGCGACGCCCGCTCCACACGACGACGCCCGCCCCGGTGGCGAGGACCGCGCCCGTCCCGAACAGCAGGAACACCGTGGGGTCGACCCCGGCGCCGCCGGAGCCGTCACCGGCCTCGACACCACCACCCGGGACCGCGCGGACCTGCCCGGTACCGGCGGCCGCGACGAGGTCCGAGCCCTCGCAGGCCCGGCCGTCGTCGTCGCGGTCCAGGTTGTTCGGGTCCGACGGGTCGGCGGCGAGCACGGCCTGGGCCTGTGCCCGGGAGAGATCGACGCAGTCCAGGTCGCTGCCGCGCCCGGCGGCGGGGGCCCCGGCCGCGGGGGTGGTCGCCTCCGGGGCCGCGGCGGTCTCCGCGGGCGCCGACTCCTCGGGACCGGTCGCGTCCGGGGCGGTGGCCTCGGGGTCCTCGTCGGCCGGCGTCGCGTCGTCCGCGGGCTCCTCGGCGGGCGGCTCCTCGGTGTCCTCCTGGGCCGGGGCCGTCACGACCGGGCCCGCGGTGGCGACGGCGGCCGGTGCCGTGACGGCGCCCGCCACCGTGGTGACGGCCGGTTCCGCGGCCGACGCCGCTCCGGCCAGCGGGACCCCGGCGAGAGCGGCGAGGGTGAGGGACGCGGCGACGGCGCCGGTGCGACGGACGAGCGAACGTGCGGTCATGATCCACTCCCTGTGACGAACGTGATCCTGGTGACCGGTGGGGCGAACGGGACGCCCTGTCCGATGGCGGAGAGTGAAGCGACACCCCGTCGACAGGGCCAGGGAAGTCGCCCGTACGGGGATCACCGGGGCGGGTGGCGTCGCCCGGAGTGACCGGCGCCTCGGCGTGCCGGGGCGCGCGGGACCCGGCACGACGTCCAGGATGGCGACCGTGACGACCACCCCCGAACCGCCCCGGCGCCGCCGCCGGTCCCTCGACGACGGTGTCTCCGACGCGTTCGTCGAGCTCTGGTCCCAGCGCCGCCCGTGCATCCTGGTGACCCCGCGCCGCGACGGGACCCCGCACGCGGTACCGGTGGGGGTGACCGTCGACGTGGCCGGGCGCACCGCCCGGGTGATCTGCGGCGGCGGGTCGCAGAAGGCGCGCAACGTCGCCGCGGCCGGGCCGGACGGGGCCCGGGTCAGCGTCACCGTCGTCGACGGGCGCACCTGGTCCACGCTGGAGGGCCGCGCCGTCGTGCGGGACGAGCCCGACGTCGTCGCCGACGCCGAGCGCCGCTACGCCGCCGAGTACAAGCAGCCCCGGGAGAACCCCGCGCGGGTGGTGCTGCAGATCGCGGTCGATCGGGTCCTCGGCAACGCCTGAGGGGATACTCGACGGTGTGGACCTGCCGGAGACGACCTTCCTCGGCCACAGCACCCTGCGGCTGCGGATCGGCGGGCGCACCGTCCTGACCGACCCGGTGCTGGGGCCCTCGGTCGGGCCGCTGCGCCGCACCGCGCCGGCCGTCGACCCGGAGGGGCCCGCCGGAGCCGACCTGGTCCTGATCTCCCACCTGCACGCCGACCACCTGCACCTCGCCTCGCTGCGCCGGCTGCCGCGCGCGGTGGAGGTCGTGGTGCCCGCGGGCGCCGGCGACTGGCTCCGCCGCCGCGGCGTCGCCCGGGTGTCCGAGCTCGCCGTGGGGCAGACCCGTGTCTTCGACGGGCTGCGCGTCACCGGCACACCGGCCGACCACTCCGGGCACCGGTGGGGGCCCCGGTTCACCCACGGCCCGCAGGCCGACGCGATGGGACACCTGCTGGAGGGCGACGGGCTGCGGGTCTACGTCGCCGGTGACACCGGCCTGTTCCCCGGGCTCGACGACGTCGCCGCCCAGGGCCCGATCGACCTCGCCGCGCTGCCGGTGTGGGGGTGGGGCCCGAACCTCGGCCCCGGCCACCTCGACCCGGCCGGTGCCGCCGAGGCCGTCCGTCGGCTCGCACCGGCCGTCGCGCTGCCGGTGCACTGGGGGACCCTCGCCGTCGCCGGGCTGTGCTCGGTCCCGGGGCGGACCGGGTCCCGGATGCGGGAGCTGCTCGTACGCCCGCCGCACGACTTCGCCGACGCCGTCGCCGCGGCCGGGCTGCCCACCCGCACCCTCGTGCTCCCGCCCGGCGCCGCCGTCGGAACGACGGCGTGAGCGCGCCGCACCTGCTGGCCGCGTCCGCGCAGGAGTGGTTGGACGCCGAGCTCAGCCCGGACGCCGGGCGGATCGCCTACCTCGTCGTCGCCGGGGGAGTGCTGCTCGGGTCGGTGCTGCCGGTCGTGCCGACCGGCGCGATCGTCGGCGCCGCCGCCGCGACGGCGATGACCAGCTCCGCGCTGTCGCTGCCGGTCGTGCTGCTGCTGTCCTTCGCCGCGGCCCTGCTCGGTGACGTGGTCACCTTCGCCGTCGCCCGGCTGGCCGGGGACCCGGTCCGTGCCGCGGTCGCGGGCGGGCGGCTCGGCGGCGAGCGCACCGCGGTCCGGATCGAACGGATGCGCGGCGCGTTCGCCGAGCGCGGCTGGCTGGTCGTGCTGGTCGGACGGGTCGCCCCGGCGGGCCGGGTGCCGACCCTGATCGCGGCTGCGGTCTCCGGGATGACCTGGGCGAAGCTGGTGCCGGCGGTCGCGGCGGGGGCGGTGCTGTGGACGCTGCTCTACGGCGTGCTCGGCGTGCTGACCGGCAACCTCACCGACTCCCCGCTGGTGGCCGCGCTGCTCGCGGTCGGGCTGGTGGCCGTCGTCGCGGCGGTCACCGCGCTGGCCGGGCGGGTGCGGCTACGGGCCCGGCACCCCACCGGCTGAGTACCGGCAGCCCCGCCGTCCCGGCACGCCCGTCCACCGTGCACACGGAACCGGCCGGGCGCGACGGGAGGGGGGTGTCGCGCCCGGCCGGAGCGGGTGCCCGGGGCGTGGCGTCGCCCCGGGGGATCAGGTCAGTTGCCGCCCCCGAAGGGGTTGATGCCGAACGGCAGCTCGCCGGTGGAGCCGCCCTCGGGCACGGTGCGCGCCCCGTTCTGGGCGGTCGCGGCGGCGGTGTCGCGCACGCTGCCGAGCGTCACCGGCACCTCGCGGGCACCGGACCCGCTGCCGACGGTCAGCGTGACCTGCTGGCCGGGGGTGAAGTTGCCGACCCGGGCGATCAGGTCCGCGAAGCTCGACACCGGGTACTCGTTGACCTTGGTGACGACGTCGCCCGCCGTGATGCCCGCGGCGGCCGCCGGCGAGTTCGGCTCCACCGTCGTGATCTGGGCGCCCGCGGTCCCGCTCGGGGCGCTGCCGGAGGCCGACACCGAGCCCTGCACGCCGAGCTGCGGCTTGGTCGCGACGCCGGAGTCCATCAGCTCCTGGGCGACCCGCTTGGCGGTGTCGACCGGGATCGCGAAGCCCAGCCCGATCGAGCCGGAGCTCTGCCCGGCGGTGGCGATCGCGGAGTTGATGCCGACGACCTGCCCGGCCAGGTTGACCAGCGGGCCGCCGGAGTTGCCCTGGTTGATGGGGGGGTCGGTCTGCAGGCCGTTGTAGACGACCGGGGCCTGGCCGTCGCCGCCCGCGGTGACGGTCCGGTTCAGCGCCGAGACGATGCCCGCGGTGACGGTGCCGGACAGGCCCTGCGGCGAGCCGTTCGCGACGACCTGCTCGCCGACCTGCACGCTCGAGGACTCCCCGAGGGTGGCGGGCTTGAGGTCCGTGGCGCCCTGCAGCTTGATGACGGCGAGGTCGTAGCTGGGGGAGGTGCCGACGACGGTCGCGGTGTACTGCCTCCCGTCGGCGGTGGACACGGTGATCCGGCCGCCGTCGGTGGCGTTGGCGACCACGTGGTTGTTGGTGAGGATCTGGCCGTCGGAGGTCAGGATGACCCCGGAGCCCTCGGCGACGCTCTGCGCGGTGCGGACCTGGATGTCCACCGTGCTCGGGGTGATCGCGGCCGCGGCACCGGCGATCGAGCCGTCGGCGGGGGTGGCCGGGGTGCCGGGGGCGGCGGCGCTGGTCAGCGTGGCCGGGGTGGAGGAACCGTCGAGCACCAGGTAGGCGCCGCCGACACCGGCCGCACCGCCGACGAGGGCGGCCGTCAGCGCGACGGCGGCCAGGCCCGCCCCGAACCGGCGCGGCGGCCTCGGTGCCGGACCCTGCTGCGGGAACGGCGGGTACACCGAGGTGGGCGGGCTCCCCGCGCCGTAGGCCGGGATCGTGGGGTTGCTCGTCGTCGCCCACGGCGGGGGCGTCTGGGTCCCGTGGCCGCCGCCCGGGTCGCCCCCCTGGCTGCAGCCCTGCTGCCGGTGGTCGGTGTCGGTCACGGTGGTCGCCTCCTGTGCGTGGGTGCCGTCGTCGCCGGCCGGGTGGGCGGGGACCGCCCCCTCGTGACGCCGTGCGGGCCGGACGGGGTCGGTGGCGCCGCCTCCGGTGGAGGTCCGTCCGTCGGATGACTCGCCCGTTCCCGGCCCGTTCTCGGTCATGGGGCAACTGTGCGCCGTGACCCTGAGACGACCCTGTGACCGCGCTGGGAATCGCTCGGGCATCGGGTGAGAGTGCCCGGCACGCGGGTCCTCACCGGCGGTCCGGGCAGGTCAGGAGATCGCGCCGACCACCGTGAGCACCAGTCCCAGCACCGCGAGGGCGGCCCCGCCGCGGGCCCACAGCCGCTGCGCGCGCCGGTCGGAGGCGGTCAGCTCGGCCTCGGTGCGGGTGGACAGCACGAAGGTCCCGCCGGCGTCCTGCGGCGGCCGGATCACCAGTGGCCCGTCGCGGTCGTCGACCTCGCCGAGGACGTACATCGCGACGCCGGGGCGCAGCACCCACTCCTGGTTGCGGTAGCCGACGGTCCGGTCCCCGCCCCGGCCCCGGTCGTCGGCCGGGTCGAACCGGTCCAGCACCCGTTCCACCGGGTCCGGGTGCCGCCCGCCCGGGTCGACGCCGATGGTGTGCCCGTCGCGCAGCAGCGCCCAGCCGTGCGGGGACGTCCGTTCGGACACGGTCTCGGTGTGGGTCTGCGTCCGGGTGCGGCCCTCGTCGTCGCGCTCACGGCGCTCGAACCGGCGCTCGACCCGCTGCATGTGCCACACGCAGTCGACGCCCGCGAGGTCCGAGCGCAGCACCCCGACCGGGGCGGGCGCGGTCTGCCCGACGACCTCGCAGACCTTCCGGAACGTGCCCGGCCGCCCGGCGAGCTCCGCCGCGACGCCCGCGAGGTCGAGCAGCTCGGGCACCGACAGTGTCTCGGCCGCCATCATCGCGTGCACCCGGCGCTGGGTGCGGACCGCGACCCAGATGCAGGCGGCCCCGGCCAGCAGCGCGATGATCCCCGCCCACAGCACGGGCGGAACCTAGCAGGTCAGGCGACCAGCTCCACGATCGTGGCGTTGGCGGTGCCGCCGCCCTCGCACATGGTCTGCAGCCCGTAGCGGATCCCGCGGTCGCGCATGTGGTGCACCAGGCGGGTGAGCAGCACGGTGCCCGAGGCCCCCAGCGGGTGCCCGACGGCGATCGCCCCGCCGAGCGGGTTCAGCACGGCGTCGTCGGCGCCCAGCTCGGCCTGCCAGGCCAGCGGGACCGGCGCGAACGCCTCGTTCACCTCGAACGCGCCGATGTCGCCGATCGAGAGCCCGGAGCGCTTCAGCACCTTCTGCGTCGCCGGGACGGGCCCGGTCAGCATCCGCAGCGGGTCCGCGCCGGACACGGCCCCGGAGTGGTAGCGCACGATCGGGGTCAGGCTGAGCTCGCGGGCCCGCTCCGGCGTGGTCACGAGCACCGCCGACGCGCCGTCGGAGATCTGCGAGCTGTTCCCGGCGTGGATCACCCCGTCCGCGGAGAACGACGGCTTCAGCGCGGCCAGGGTGTCGGCGGTGGTGCCACGGCGCAGGCCCTCGTCGGCGGTGAACCCGGGCGCTCCGGGCACGTCGACGAGCTGGTCGTCGAACACGCCGGCGTCGATCGCGGCGGCGGCGAGCTCGTGGCTGCGTGCCGCGTACTCGTCGAGCCGGGTCCGCGACAGTCCCCAGTCCCGGGCGATCCGCTCGGCGCCGACGCCCTGGTTGAAGTCCCCGTTCGGGAACTCCCCGGACTCCAGGTCGGCGCGGTAGCGCTCGCGCACCAGCGGCCCGTAGGGACGTCCCAGGTCGCGGCCCGCGCCCAGCGGCACCCGGGTCATCGACTCCACCCCACCGGCGACGACGACGTCGTACTGCCCGGCCAGCACCATCCCGGCCGCGAAGTCGAACGAGGACTGGCTCGACCCGCACGCGCGGTTCACCGTCACCCCGGGCACCGTCTCCGGCCATCCCGCGGCGAGCAGCGCGTAGCGGCCGATCTGCGCGGCCTGGTCGCCGACCTGGTTCACACAGCCCCACACGACGTCGTCGACGACGGCGGGGTCGATCCCGGTCCGCTCGGCCAGGGCGCTCAGCACGGCGGCGGACAGGTCGACCGGGTGGACCTCGGCCAGGGACCCCTTCCGCTTCCCGATCGGTGTGCGGACGGCGGCACAGACGACGGCCTCGGGCATGGGGGTCCTCCTCGGTCACCGGTGACACGACTCGTTCGCGACGCTAAGCCATCGGAGGGGGTCGACGCTGAGAGGGCGATCACAGCGCCGGATGCGCATCAGGTGTCGAGGCGCTCTGGATCGATGAGGTACCGTCTCCGGCGTACGCGAAGGGGAGTAGCTCCCAACGCTGCGCTCGACATACTGGTCCGCCTCGTACTCCGACGGCCGACCCGGGTGCAGCGGCCTGACCACCACCAGGCGAGCGAGACCTTCGATCCGGATACACCGGGTCGAGGGCACCCCAACCTCGGTCCGGTCGAGATCGAGGGATGGACATGGACGGATTCCTGATCGCGTTCGCGATCAGCTTCGGCGTGATCTTCGTGGCCGAGCTGGGCGACAAGTCGCAGCTCATGGCCCTCACGTTCGCGACGCGCTTCAACGCGGTCCCGGTCCTGATCGGGATCACGATCGCCACCTCGGTGACCCACCTCGTGTCGGTCGCCGTCGGCTACGGCCTGGGCGCGTCGATCCCGACCGGCTGGATCGCGCTGGTCGCCGCGGTCGCGTTCCTGGCGTTCGGTGCCTGGACACTGCGCGGCGACAGCCTCTCCGAGGACGAGGAGGCGAAGGCCAAGCGGGCCGGCGGGTCCGCCGTCGTCGCCGCGTCGGTCGCGTTCTTCCTCGCCGAGCTCGGTGACAAGACGATGCTCGCGACGATCACCCTGGCCGCCCAGCACGGCACCCTCGCCGGGTCGATCGGCATCTGGGCCGGGTCCACGGTCGGCATGGTCGCCGCGGACGGGCTGGCCATCGTCGTCGGGCGTCAGCTCGGCAAGCGGCTCCCGGAGCGGGCCATCTCGGTCGGCGCCGCGGTGATGTTCTTCGTCTTCGGCGCCTGGCTGCTCTACGAGGCCGTCCCGCAGGTGTGGGGCGAGGACGCCTGGGGCCGCGTGGTCGACGTCGGCGGGCACCACGGGCTCGGCTGGGCCGCGCTGGTGCTGGGGGCCCTCGCCGTCGGCGCCGGGCTGTGGTTCCGCGGTCGTGCGCACCGCGCCCGCGGGGAGCGCAGGCTCGACGTCGCCCGGACCCCGGGCAGCCCGGCCTGGTGGGCCCGCACGCTGTTCGTGCTGGCCGCGGTGCTCGGGTTCGGTGCGCCGCTGCTGGTCGCCCTCGACGTGCTGCAGCCGATCTCGGTGCTGGCCCGGCCGGCGGTCGCCGTCGTCGGGGCGGGGCTGCTGCTGCTCGGTTTCGCCGTCGTCGCGGTCGCGATGCTGCAGCTCGGCACGGTGTGGCGCCGCTCGGCCACCGAGGCCGGAGCGGCCGCGGCCGGTGACCCGGACGCCGCACGACGCCCGGTGCTCGCCACCGGCGGGATCTACCGCCGCGTCCGCAACCCCGCCCTGACGGGCCTGATCGTCGGGTGCGCCGGGATGCTGTTCATGGCCCCGACCCTGCTCGGCGTGCTCGCCGGGGTGCTGATCCTGGTCGCGGTGCAGATCCAGGCCCGTGCGGTCTACGAGCCCGGCCTGGGCAGCGCACTGGGCGCCGAGTACGACGAGTACCGCGCCCGGACCGGCCGGTTCCTCCCGCGGGTCCGCGCCGACCGCACCCCCGCGGGTGAGGGCGACCGCACGACCGTCGGCTGAGCGGCCCGCCGCGACGCCACTGCGGCGACGACACCGCCCGCCCCGGCGCGACCGGGGCGGGCGGTGTCGTCCGGGGGGACCGGGGTCCGCAGGCGGGTCAGGAGTACCAGGTCGGCTCGGGCAGCTCGTCGCGCAGCACCCACGCCCCGACCTCGCGCCGCTTGTAGGCGACCGGGTCGTGGAGGGTGTGCGTGCGGACGTTGCGCCAGAACCGGTCGAAGCCCAGCTCCGTGGTCGTCGCGCGGGCCCCGAGGCCCTCGAAGATCCCCGAGGTGATCTCCAGCGCGACGTCGGTGGCACGCGCCTTCACCGCGGCGACCCGCACCTCGTGCCGGCCGCGCTGCTCGGCGGTGACGCCGTCGGCGTCACGGTGGATCGCCTGCTGCTCCTGCGCGACGGCGTCGGCCAGCGCCTCCACCGCCCACAGCTTCGCGTGCAGGTCGCCGTAGAGGTCGAGCTGGTAGGGCTCGTCGACGGCACGCTCGTGGCCGCCGTGGAGCCACGGCCGGGTCCGCTCGCGGGTGAAGCGCGCCGCGGTCTCGAGCGCCCCGCGGGCGATCCCGAGGTAGAACTCCACGAAGACGAGCTGGATGATCGGCACGTTGAGCGTGTTGTAGACCCGCGGCGTGAACACCCTGTCGGTGAACCCGGCGGCCGCCGCCCACGGCACCCGGACGTCGGTGATCGTGACGCTGCCGGACTCGGTGAGGCGCTGGCCGATGTTGTCCCAGTCGTCGCCGAAGACGATGCCCTCCTGGTGGCTCGGCACGATGGCGAAGACGTGGGTGTCGGTCCCCTCGATCACCCCCTCCAGCACGGTGACGTCGGAGACCCTGCTGCCGGTGGAGAAGGACTTGCGGCCGGAGTAGACGAGCTCGTCGCCCTCGTCGCGGATGGTCAGCTCGGCGTCGCGCGGGTTGACCGCGCCCCCGAAGAACCAGCGGTTGCGGGTGGCGTCGGCCTCGACCGCCGCGATCTGCTCGGGCGTCCCGACCAGCCGGGCGGCCCAGAACCAGAGCAGGTGGTAGCCGAGCAGCTGGCCGATGGAGCCGTCGCCCGCCGCGACCTCGCGGATCACCCGGTAGGCCAGCGGCCACTCCTGTCCGCCGCCCCCGTGCTCGACCGGCCCCAGGATGGTGACCAGGCCGGAGTCCTTGAGCAGGGCGACCTCGTCGTGCGGGGTGGCGCCCGCCCGGTCGCGGGCCGCGGCGTCACGCTCCAGGACACGGCGGACGTCGCGGGCCCGGGCCAGCCAGCCCGGGGCGTCGGTGGGCGTGGTGGACCAGTCGAGCGACTCGACGGTGGTGGGCTCGGAACGGTTCTCGGTCGTGGTCACGGTGTGTCTCCTCGTCGTCGGAGAAAGGTGTCCGGGCGCGGCGGCGCACGATGCGGCGGATACGCGCGGGAATGCGCACCGGATCGGCGGAGGAACGGTGGGCCCGGACGGGAGGGAACTGTCGGGGCGGTCACCGGCGACCGGGGTCGCCGGCCGCGGCGCAGGTCAGGGAGCCTGCTCCGCGGGGATGCCGGTCAGCGACAGAGCGACGAGGTCACACGCGAGAGGTCGACGTGGCGTCGACGGGTGAGCTCGGTGAACAGCACGGCCCCAGTGTTCGGGGAGATCACGGTGGAAGTCAACGAGACGTTCCCGGGAATGGGACGCGGCGCGGGATGTCCGGTCAGGACGGGCCCCGGGAACGCGGACGGGCCCGGCGACGACGGGCGCCGGGCCCGTGCGGACGGTGTCGCTCAGACGGTGGTGAGCTGCGGCTCGCGGGCGGCCAGCTCGGCCTCCTTCTCGCGGATGATCGGCAGCACCTTCGCGCCGAAGTACTCGACCTCCTCCTGGAAGTGCAGGAAGCCGAGCAGCAGCAGGTTCGCGCCGCGCCGCTTGTACTCGATCGCGCGGTCGGCGATCTGCTCCGGGGTGCCGATCAGCTGGGTCTTGAAGCCGTCGTTGTACTGGACGAGGTCCTCGAACGACGAGTCCGCCCACATGCCGCGCTTGTCGCCGGTGGAGTTGCCGGCCTGCTGGACGGCGTCGCGGAAGCCCTCGACGGCGGGCCGGTTGGCCTTCTCGATGATCTCGCGCAGGGTGTCCCGGGCCTCCTTCTCGTCGTCCCGGGCGATCATGAAGCCGTTGAGGCCGAACCGGACGGGCTGCAGCCGCTCGGCGGTCTTCGCGTGGCCGAGGACCTCCTCGACCTGCTCGGAGAAGCCGTCGTAGTCCTTGCCGTTGGAGAAGTACCAGTCCGACACGGTGCCGCCGTTGTAGCGGGCCGCGGTGGAGTTGCCGCCCTGGAAGATCTCCGGGTGCGGACGGCCGGGGACCTCGACCGGGCGGGGCTTGAGGTCGAAGTCGCGGATCCGGTAGAAGTCGCCGGCGAACTCGGCGCCGCCGTCGGAGGTCCAGATCTCGCGCAGCACCCGGATGAACTCGTTGCTGCGGCGGTAGCGCTCGTCGTGCTCGAGCCACGGCTGGCCCATCGCGGTGAACTCGGCCTTCAGCCAGCCGGAGACGATGTTGACCGCGAGCCGGCCGTTCGTCAGGTGGTCGGCGGTGGCGACCCACTTGGCCAGCACCGAGGGCTCCCACAGGCCGGGGTGGACGGCGGCGATCACCTTGAGCCGCTCGGTGGCCAGGCCCAGCGCGAGGGAGAACGCGGTGGCCTCGTGCTGGTGGTCGGCGCCGTAGCTGGCCATGTAGCGGATCTGGGACAGCGCGTACTCGAAGCCGTTGTTCTCGGCGGTCTGCGCCAGCTTCCTGTTGTACTCGAAGCCCCAGTCGGTGCGCTGTTCGATGGTGCTGGTGACCAGCCCGCCGGAGACGTTCGGGACCCAGTACGCGAACTTCAGCGGCTCCTGGATCCGGGTGTTGGGCGTGGTGGCGAGAGCATCGGACACGGGAGACTCCTCGGGGGTGTGCCGGGCACGGCAGACAGGCACACGACGGCGCCGGAAAGAGAAAAGAGGGAGGAAACGGATCTGCGGTGACGCGATCAGCGACAGGCCTGGCTCACGACGACGAGGTTGTCGACGTGACGGCGTCGGGTCAGCAGGAAGCCGGTCACGCTTCCACCGAACCCGCGGTGCGAATCGTTGTCAACCGGATGCCGGGGAGATCACCACGGGTCCTCACCGGTGGACCGGGTCGACGCCGAGCAGACCGTGCGCCAGCCCGCCGAGCAACCCCACGAGCCGGTGCTGGTCCAGGCCGCTGCGGAAGAACAGCGTCGACTGGATTGCGCCGACGCAGGCGTGCACCAGCACGCGCAGCTCGCCGTCGGACAGGTCCGGACGCAGCGGGGCGAGCACGTGCACCCAGTCCTCGACGTGGTGGCGCTGACGGCGCCGCAGGTCGCGGCGGGCCTCGGCGGGCAGGGTGTGGACCTCGCCGTAGTAGACGGCGAACTCGGTGCGGTTCTCGGTCACCAGCCGGATGTGGTCGGCCACCAGGACGGTCAGCGTCTCGCGCTCGGGCGTGCCCGCGGCCAGCGCCGCCGCCGCGGAGGCCTCCAGCCGGGCCATGCCGCGGTCGAGCAGGGCGAGCAGGACGGCCTCCTTGGAGGCGAAGTGCCGGTAGATCCCGGACCCGACGATGCCGGCCTCGGCGCCGATCTCGGCCATCCCGACGGTGTGGAAGCCTCGCCCTGCCGCGAGCCGGGCCGCCGCCTCGAGGATCCGCTCCCCGCGTTCCGGGTCGCGCCGCCGCGGGGGTCCCGCGGTTCCGGAGCTGGTTCGCGTCGGCATCTTTCCAGCATCGCATCCGCGCGGTACGGTCCGCCACAAGTGAACAACGGATCACTAGGGAGTCGGCGTGGACTTCACCGAGACCGACGAGGAACGCGATCTGCGGGCGGCCGTCGGCGCCATCGCGGCCTCCTACGGCAGCGAGTACTACCTGCGGTGTGCCCGGGAGGGCCGGCACACCCACGAGCTGTGGAAGGCGATGGGGCAGGCCGGGTTCCTGGGCGTCAACGTCGCCGAGGAGCACGGGGGCGGTGGCGGCGGGCTCGTGGAGCTGTCCATCGTCTGCGAGGAGGCCGCGGCGCAGGGCGCCCCGCTGCTGCTGGTGCTGGTGTCCGCCGCGATCTCGGCCGAGGTGATCGGGGAGTTCGGCTCCGAGGAGCTGCGCCGTCGCTGGCTGCCCGGGCTCGCCGACGGCTCGACCAAGGTCGTGTTCGCGATCACCGAGCCGGAGGCGGGGTCCAACACCCACCGGATGGCGACCCGCGCCGACCGTGACGGCGACGACTGGGTGCTCACCGGCACCAAGCACTACATCTCCGGCACCGACGACGCCGAGGCCGTGCTGGTCGTCGCGCGGACCGGGAGGGCGCCGGACGGGAAGGCGCGCCTGAGCCTGTTCGTCGTGCCGGTCGACTCGCCCGGGCTGACCCGCACCCCGCTGCCGGTGGACCTCATCGCCCCGGACAAGCAGCACGTCCTGCACTTCGACGACGTCCGCGTCCCGGCGGGCAACCTGGTCGGCGCCGAGGGCGACGGGTTCCGCCAGGTCTTCCGCGGGCTCAACCCCGAGCGGATCACCGGCGCCGCGCTCGGCGTCGGCATCGCCCGGTTCGCGCTGGCCAAGGCGGCCGACTACGCCCGCACCCGGCAGGTCTGGGACACCCCGATCGGTGCCCACCAGGGCGTCTCGCACCCGCTGGCGCGGGCCCGGATCGAGACCGAGCTCGCGGCGCTGATGACCCGCAAGGCCGCGTGGCTGCACGACCGCGGGATGCCCGCGGGCGAGGAGTCCAACATGGCCAAGTACGCGGCGGCGGAGGCGGCGACGCACGCCGTCGAGGCGGCCATGCAGACCCACGGCGGCAACGGTCTGGCCGGCGAATACGGGCTGATCCCGTACTGGGGGATGGCCCGGCTCATGCAGGTCGCGCCGGTCAACCGCGAGATGATCCTCAACCACGTCGCCCAGCACGGGCTCGGGCTGCCGAGGTCGTACTGATGGGTGCCGGCGAGCTCGGCCGGAACCTGATCGGGCGGGTCAACGTCGCCGACGCGCTCGGCCGCAGCGCCGCCGCCCGGCCGGGGCGGACCGCCGTCGTCGACGGGGAGCGGTCCTGGACCTACGCCGAGCTGGACGCCTGGGTGGACCGGCTGGCCCGCGGGCTCGCCGCGCGCGGCTGGACCCGCGGCGACGCGCTCGCGCTGGCCTCGGGCAACAGCGCCGAGTTCCTCGCCGTCTACTACGCCTGCGCCCGCCTCGGCCTGGTCTGCGTGCCGGTGAACCTGGGCTGGCGCCCGGACGAGGTCGCCTACGTCCTGGGCCACTCCCGGGCCCGCGGGATCGTCGTCGAGGCGCAGCTGGTCGCGGCGCTCGCGCCGGCCTGGGAGCAGGTGCCCGCGCTGACCGAGGTGTTCGTCGCGCCCGGCACCGGCGGGCCGGCCGGGGCCGGGGTCCCGCTGGCCGACGTCGAGGCCGGGGGAGGTGACGGCGCCGGGCCGGTCGAGGTGCTGGTCGAGGACCGGGACCCGCTGTCCTACCTGTACACCTCGGGGACGACGTCGTTCCCGAAGGGCGTCGTCACCTCGCACCTGGCGGTCACCCTGGAGTCGTTCTCCGCGGCGCTGGACTCGGGCTGGTCGGCGGCGGACAGCTTTCTGGCGATGATGCCGATGTTCCACACCGCGCAGCTCAACGCGTTCTGCACCCCGGCGGTGCTGGTCGGGGCGACGATCCACCTCTCCCGGGGGTTCGAGCCCGCCGCGTTCCTCGACACCGTCGAGCGCGAGCGGATCACCCAGGTGTTCGGACTGCCGATGATGTACCGGGCGGCGCTGGAGCACCCGTCGTTCGCCGGGCGGGACCTGTCGTCGCTGCGGCGCGCGGTGTACGCGATGGCGCCGATGCCCGAGCCGCTGATCCGGGCCTGCCTGGACGGCTTCGGCTGCGACTTCGCGCTGCTGTTCGGGCAGACCGAGATGAGCCCGTGCACCACCCTGTTCCGTCCCGAGCACCAGCTGACCCACATCGGTGCGGTCGGCACCCCGATCACCGGGGTCCGGGTCGCGGTCATGGACTCCGGCGGGACCCTGCTCGGCCCGGGGGAGGAGGGCGAGATCGTCTACCGCGGCCCGTCCACCATGAACGGCTACCTCGACGACCGCGCCGCGACCGACGAGGCGTTCCGGCACGGCTGGTTCCACTCCGGCGACGTCGGCCGGCTCGGCGAGGACGGCGTGCTGTGGTTCGCCGACCGGGTCAAGGACGTGATCAAGACGGGAGGCGAGAACGTGGCCTCGCTGGAGGTCGAGCGCGCCGTCTACGCGGCCGCACCGGACGTCGCGGAGGTGGTCGTGGTCGGGCTGCCGCACGAGCGGTGGAGCGAGGCGATCACCGCGGTGGTCGTGCCCCGGCCCGGCGCGACGGTCGACCCGGAGGCGCTGCTGGCCGCGCTGCGCGGGCACCTCGACCCCTACAAGGTCCCGAAGGCGGTGATCGTCGCCGACGAGCTGCCGCGCACCTCGACCGGGAAGATCCGCAAGAATGTCGTCCGCGAGACCCACGCCGGCCACTACGAGCCGCTCTAGCCGACGTGCACCACGGGGTGCCGGGCCACGTCGGGCCCGGCCTCCCGCAGGATCTCCCGGATGATCGGGGCGACCTCGCCGACGCCGGTGAACAGGTACCGGCCGAAGTGGCGCACCGGGTTGCCGTCGGTCCGACGCCGGTCAGGCACATGACCTTCCACCAGGCGTGGCGCGGGTGCTCCGGTTCGGGCCGGGCGTGCGGGCCCTGCCGGTGGGGACGGTGCGCGTCCTGCAGGAGCCAGGAGCCCACCCGGTTGCGGACCCGCCGCGGGGCCTCGGTGATCGCCACCGGCCCAGGATTGCGCTACGACACCGTCGGCGCCGCTCCTGCGGGCGGATCGTCCGGATCCGGTGGGGTGACGGTGGCCGCGTCGGTGCAGGCGAGCAGCGCACCGGCGAGCGGGCCGCGCCCGGCGACGAGCTCGACGACCCGCGCGTCGTAGCCGCGGACCTCGAGGAACCGGGCGGCGTCGCGCTGCGGGTCCCCGGTCCGGCGGGTGACCGGCGAGTGCCCGATGGGGTGCAGCACCGCGGCCGTCATCAGCAGGTCCCGGTCGTGCCCGTTGTCCTCGGCGGCGGCGCGGGCCGCGATCGCCGCCCGCTGGGCGCGCTCCCACAGCTCCGGGCGCTGGTGGGCCAGCAGCGTCTCGGCGAGCGCGCGGGCGGCGTCGAACCCCATGACCCGATCCTGCCCCACCCGCCGTGGGGTGATCCGCTGCGCGCGCGGTGATCCGTGCCGCGCGTGCGTCCGGACGCGCGCGGCGCACGGATCACCGCGCGGACGACGACGCCCCGCGGCCGGTGCGGCCGCGGGGCGTGTCGGGGCACCGACCGGGTCAGACCGTCTCGGACTCCCGGTCACCCCGCTGGGCGCGGACCGCGCGGAGCACGACCGGGGCGACCAGCAGGATCGCGATCAGCGAGTACACGACGATCGCGAGCGGGGTGGAGACCAGCGTCGTGACGTCGCCGTCGGCGATCTGCAGGGCGCGGCGCAGCTGCAGCTCCGCGTCCGGGCCGAGGATGACGCCGATGATCGCCGGCAGCACCGGCAGCCCGAACCGGCGCATCAGGAACCCGATGCCGCCGATCGCGAGCAGCACCAGCAGGTCGACCGGCTGGCCGGACACCGCGTAGGCGCCGACACAGGCGAAGAACACGATGCCCGCGTAGAGGTACGGCCGCGGGATCCGCAGCAGCGTCGCCCAGGCCGGGGCCAGCGGAAGGTTCAGCACCAGCAGCATGACCAGCCCGATGAACAGGCTCGCGATGAGCGTCCAGACCAGGTCCGGCTCCTTCTGGAACAGCAGCGGGCCGGGCTGGATGCCGAACTGCTGGAACGCGGCGAGCATGACGGCGGCGATCGCCGTCGTCGGCAGGCCGAGGGTCAGCATCGTCGCCAGCGTCCCCGCCGACGACGCGCTGGCCGCGGACTCCGGCCCGGCGACGCCCTCGATGGCGCCCTTCCCGAACTGCTCCGGGTGCTTCGAGAGCTTCCGCTCGGTCACGTACGCCATGAAGGTCGACATCTCGGCGCCGCCGGCCGGGATCGAACCGAAGCCGAAGCCGATGAACGGGCCGCGCAGCCACGGCTTCCAGGTCCGCCGCAGGTCCTCGCGGCCCAGCCACGGGCGCCCGACCGGGATGACCTCCTGCGTGCGTCGTCGCAGGTGGGCGGCCACCCACAGCGCCTCGCCGATCGCGAACAGCCCGACCGCGACGATGATGACGTCGATGCCGTCGGCCAGCTGCGGCACCCCGAAGGTGAGCCGCGGCTGCCCGGAGATCGGGTCGAGCCCGACCAGGCCGATCGTGAGGCCCAGGGCGAGCGCGGCGAACCCGCGGACCCGCGAGGCGCCCAGCACGCCGCTGACCGCGACGAAGGCCAGGACCATGATCGCGAAGTAGTCCGGGGCGCCGATGTCGACGGCCACCGAGGCGATCAGCGGGGCGACCAGGACCAGCCCGGTCACGCCGACGATGCCGCCGATGAAGTGCCCGATCGCGGCGGTGGCGAGCGCCTGGGCGCCGCGCCCGGACTTCGCCATCGGGTTGCCCTCGATGGCCGCCATCACCGAGGCGGACTCGCCGGGGGTGTTCAGCAGGATCGACGTCGTCGACCCGCCGAACATCGCCCCGAAGTAGATGCCGGCGAACATGATGAACGCACCGGTCGGGTCGAACGCGTAGGTCACCGGCAGCAGCAGTGCCACCGCCATCGCCGGGCCGATGCCCGGCAGCACGCCGATCGCGGTGCCGAGCAGCACCCCGAACGCGGCGAACAGCAGGTTCTGCGGGGTCAGCGCGTGCGCGAACCCGTTCATGAGCAGGTCGAACGTGCCCATCAGCCGAACACCCCCATCAGCGGGCCGCCCGGGAGGTCGACGCCGAGCACGGCGTCGAACAGCACCCAGGTCAGCAGCGAGACCGCGGCGGCGATGCCGAGGTCGCGGAGCACCGCGCGCGAGCCGAGCGCGTAGGTGGCGCCGGCGAACAGGACGGTCCCGGCGATCGGCCAGCCGGCGAGCGGGATGAGCGCCGCCGTCGCGACGATCACCCCGGCCAGCATCCCGACCGTGCGCAGGTCCACGGCGGTGTCGAGGTCGACGTCCTCGCCGCCCTCGGCCTCGCCGCGGCCGCCGCGCAGGACGTCGACGGTCAGCAGCGCCGCCAGCACCAGCAGCGCCGCGCCGAGCACGAACGCGACGGTGCGCGGTCCGAGCGGGTCGGACGCGCTGCCGCCGCCGCCCTCGGCGAGGGTGTCGCCCAGCACCAGCAGGCCGGTGAGGGCCAGCAGCACCGACACACCCAGCTCCGAGTGCTCCTTCCACCAGGAGCGAGCGGTCCCGGTGTCCCCGATGGTCGTCACGTCAGCCCCAGCCCGGTCAGTACCCGCTCGACGCGGGCGTCCTCGTCGGCCAGGAACCGGCCGAACTCCGGCCCCGGCAGGTACGCGTCCTGCCAGCCGTTGCGGGCCAGCACCTCGCGCCACTCCGGCGTCGTGTGCAGCTCGGCGTAGGCGCGCTCCAGCTCGGCGACGCCCTCGGGGTCCAGCCCCGGCGGCGCGACGACACCGCGCCAGTTGGTGAACTCGACGTCGACGCCGGACTCGCGCAGCGTCGGCGCGTCGAGGCCGGGGATCCGCTCGCCCGCGGTCACCGCGAGCACCCGCAGGTCGCCCGAGGCGATCTGGTCGGCGAACTCGCCGAGCCCGGACACCCCGAACGCGACCTTGCCGCCGAGGACGGCGGCGAGCAGCTCGCCGCCGCCGTCGTAGGAGACGTAGTTGACCGCGCGCGGGTCCACGCCGGCGCCCTCGGCCATCAGCATCGGGGCCAGGTGGTCCGGGCCGCCGGGGGAGGAGCCGCCGCCGACCGGGGTCTTCCCGGGGGCCGCCCGCCAGGCGGCCAGCAGGTCGCCCACGTTCCGGTAGGGCGAGTCACCGGGGACGACGACGATCTCGGTCTCCTCGGTGAGCCGCGCGATCGGTGTGGTCTGCTCGAGCGTGGCCGGCGAGTCGTTGGAGTACACGCTCCCGACCACGCCCAGGCCCATGCTCATCACGAGCCGGTCGTCGCCGGCCTCGTTGACGGTCCGGCCGAGCCCGACCGTGCCGCCCGCACCGGGCAGGTTGAAGACCTCGACCGACCCGGTCAGCCCGGCGTCCTCCATGGCCTTGGCCGCGCTGCGGGCGGTGACGTCGTAGCCGCCGCCGGGGGCGTTCGGGACCAGCATCCGCAGCCCGCGGAGCTGGGTGCCGTCGCCGCCGCCGCCGATCGCGCCCACCGCGGGCGGGACGAGGAGCAGGGCGGCCAGCACGGCCACCACCGTGCCGAGGAGAGGTCCGACCCGGGGCCGCGGCCCGGGCGACGTGGGGTCGTCCGGCGGGGGCCGGTCCTGCGTTCGTGGAGGAGCCGTCTGAGGCATCTGCGTCCGATCTCACCGTTGCGAAGCGAACGCGTTGCAGTGTGCGGAGTCACCCCTCCGATGTCTCCGTAACGGCCACAACGGTCGTTGTGGTCGTTACGGTCACCGCGGCCCGGGCGCGCGGGTCAGCGTGACCGCAGCCCCAGCTCGCCCAGGACGTGCTCCACCCGCTCGTTCTCGGCGGCGGTGAACCGGGCGAAGTCCGCGCCCGGGAGCCAGGCGTCGCGCCACCCGTTCGCAGCCAGCACCTGCCGCCACTCGGGGGTGTCGCGCATCGCGGACACGGCGTCGGCCAGCGCGGCGCGGTCGGCGTCGGCCAGCCCGGGCGGCGCGACCAGCCCGCGCCAGTTGCTGAACTCCACGTCCACCCCCGACTCGCGCAGCGTCGGCACGTCGAGGCCGGGTACCCGCTCGCCCGCGGTCACCGCGAGCACCCGCAGGTCACCGGACCCGATCTGGTCGGCGAACTCGCCCACCCCGGACACCGCGAAGCCCACCTCGCCGCGCAGCACCGCCGCGAGCAACGGACCCCCGCCCTCGTAGGACACGTAGCGGACCCGGGCGGGCGCGATGCCGGTGCCCTCGGCGAGCAGCATCGTGGCGAGGTGGTCCGGCCCGCCGACGCTCGAGCCGCCGCCGACGGTGAGCCCGCCGGGGGCGGCGCGCCAGGCGTCGAGCAGCGCGCGGACGTCGCGGTAGGGCGAGTCCGCGGGCACGACGACGATCTCCGACTCCTCGGTCAGCCGCGCGATCGGCGTGGTGCCGGCGAGCGAGAGCGGGGTGTCGCGGGACGCGGTCGCCCCGACGATCCCGAGCCCCATGCTCATCAGGAGCCGGCCGTTGCCCGCCTCGCCCTCGACCCGGCCGAGCCCGGCGATCCCGCCGGCACCGGACAGGTTGAACACCTCGACCGGGCCGGCGATCCCGGTGTCGGACAGCACCTTGGCCGCGCTGCGGGCGGTGACGTCGTAGCCGCCGCCGGGTGGGTTGGGGACCAGGATGCGCAGGTCGGACAGCGGCCGCGGCCCGTCGGTCAGCACGATCGGGACGACGACCGCGGCGAGGGCCAGCACGAGCACCACGACCAGCGAGACGACCGGACCCCGGCGGGCGCCGCGGGCGATCGGCGCCCCGCCGGGCCGCGTCACCGTCCCCGCCATGCCCACCCGCCCGTCGCCGTGCCGCCGCCGGTGAGTCTGCGCGTCCGCGGCCGGGCCGGTCCACCGAGGGTGAGCCGCGCGACGCGTCGTGGCCCCGCCGCCTCGCGTGCCCGCCGCCGTCGCCGCACGTCCTACGCTGGGCGCATGCGACGGCGCGCCGGGGGGACGGGTGGACCGCTGGCCCGCCAGTTCCTCGTCTGGCAGCTGGTGGTCGTGGTCGTGCTGCTCGGCGCGGTCGCGGCGCTGGCCGCCGTGCAGTCCTCGGAGTCGTTCCGCGAGACCCAGGGACGCCGGATGCTGTCGGTCGCCGAGGACGTCGCGTCCGTACCGACCGTGCGCGAGGCGTTGCAGACCCGCCGCTACGACCTGCTTCCGTCGTTCGCCCGCAGCGCGGAGAACCTGTCCGGGGCCGACGAGATCGAGATCGTCGACGCCGGTCTGGTCGTGCGCACCTCACCGGACCCGTCCCGGGTCCGGCAGCGGTTCGACCCCGGTGCCAGCACCGCGCCGCAGGGCCGGGCCTGGGTCGGCAACCCCGACGGGCGCGCCGTCGTCGCCCAGGTGCCGGTGATCGACGACCGCGGCGCCGTCGCCGGGCTGGTGTCGGCCGGGATCCGCGCCCCGTCGCTGTGGGAGTCCCTCGCCGGGGCCCGCGCGGAGACCGGCGCGCTGCTGGGGCTGGCCCTGGGCGTCGGCGTCCTCGGGTCGCTGCTGCTCGCCCGGCGGGTCCGCCGCCAGACCCTCGGCCTGGAGCCCGACGAGATCGTCGAGCTGGTGCAGCGCCGCGAGGCGATGCTGCTCGGCATCAAGGAGGGCGTGGTCGGGCTGGACACCGCCGACCGGATCACCCTGCTCAACCCGGTCGCCCGCGAGCTGCTGGAGCTGCCCGGTGCCCGCGAGGGCGACGCCGTCGCCGACCTCGGCCTCGACGACCGGCTCCGCGAGGTCCTCACCGGTGCCGCCGACGGCGAGGACCAGCTCGTGCTGCGCGACACCCGGGCCCTGGTGCTCAACCGCCGCCCGGTCCGCGTCGACGGCCGCGACGTGGGCGCCGTGGTCACCCTGCGGGACCGCACCGAGCTCACCACCCTGCAGCACCGGCTCGACGCCTCGCACACCGTCACCGACACCCTGCGCGCCCAGGCCCACGAGTTCTCCAACCGGCTGCACACCATCGCCGGGCTCACCGAGCTCGGCGAGCACGACGAGGTGCGCCGGTTCGTCGCCGGCATCGTCGCCGCCTCGGAGGGGTGGCGCCGCGAGGTCACCGCCAGCGTCGGCGACCCGGCGACGGCCGCGCTGCTCGTCGCGAAGAACAGCCAGGCCGCCGAGCGCGGCGTCGAGCTGGCCCTGGACCCGGAGTCCCGGCTCGACCCGACCGACCCCGACCACGACCCGGACCTGTCCGCCGACCTCGTGACCGTGCTCGGCAACCTGATCGACAACGCGATCGACGCGACCGCCGGGCGGGACGGCCCGCGACGGATCGAGATCGGGCTCGCCGGCGGCGGCGACACCGACGGCGACGAGGTCTGGGTCGAGGTCCGCGACTCCGGCCCCGGGATCGCCTCCGAGCTGGCCGAGGAGGTGTTCCGGGCCGGCTACTCGACCAAGGCCGCCGAGATCGGCGGCCGCGGGCTCGGCCTGGCCCTGGCCCGGCAGGCGTGTCTGCGCCGGGGTGGCACCATCGCGGTGCGGCCGGCGCCGGCGGGCCGGGTCGGTGCGGTGTTCGAGGCGGTGCTGCCGGTGGCGCCGACGGGGGTGCGGGTGTGAGGGTCCTGGTCGTCGACGACGACTTCATGGTCGCGAAGGTCCACTCCGGCTACGTGGAGCGGATCGAGGGCTGCACCGTGGTCGGCGTCGCGCACAACGGCGCCGACGCCCTCGACGCCGCCGCCCGGCTCCGCCCGGAGCTGGTGCTGCTCGACGTCTACCTCCCCGACATGTCCGGCCTGGAGGTGCTGACGCGGCTGCGCACCGGGGCCGCCGACGACCCGTTCGTGCTGGTCGTGACCGCCGCCGACGACTCCGGCACGGTCGCCGCCGCCCTGCACGGCGGCGCGCTGCACTACCTCGTCAAGCCGTTCGACTCCGCCGCGCTCGCCGCCCAGGTGCACCGCGCGACGCGGATCCGGCGCGACCTGGACCGGGTCCGCGACCAGTCCGACATCGACCGGCTCTTCGGCGGCACCGGCGCCGCCCCGGCCCGCACCCCCGGCGGCCCGGAACGGATGCCGAAGGGGCTGACCACCCCGACCGCGGAGCTCGTCGCGGGCACCCTGCGCGAGCACTCGGGGACCGATGCGGAGGCGGACCTGTCGGCGACCGAGTGCGCCGAGGCCACCCGGCTGTCCCGGGTCAGCGCACGCCGCTACCTGGAGCACTTCGTGTCGACCGGGCAGGTCACCGTACGGCTGCGCTACGGCGGCACCGGCCGTCCGGAGCGCCGCTACCGCTGGGTCGGCTGACCGGCCCCCCGCAGCGCCTCCGCGTGCGGCGCCGCCGGCTCGGTCTCCGCCTGCGGTGCCGCCGGGTCGGCCTCCGCCTCCTCGGCCTCGGCGGCGTGCTCCAGCAGCACCGCCGCGATCGGCTCGCACAGCAGGTCCGGCAGCGCGTGCCCCATCCCGTCCACCGTGACCAGCTGCGCGGCCGCCCCGATCCGCGCCGCCAGGTGGTCGGCGTGCGGCGGCGGGTGCACCGGGTCCTCCGGCGCCTCGACGACGAGCGTCGGCACCGTGACCGAGCCCAGCTCGGCGCCGCGGTCCAGACCGTCGGGATCGGCCTGGGCGTGCGCGGTGCACGGCTCGACCCGCCCGGTGTGGCCCATGATCCGCCGCTCCCGCGCGGCGAACTCCGCGGTGTCGAACGGCAGCACCCCGCCGGAGACGCGTCGCCAGTACTCGACCCGCCAGGCCAGCTCCCCGGCCTCGTCACGCGGGTCGCCCAGCTCCTGCCACATCCGCTGCACGTCCCGGGTCGGGCCGGGCAGGTCGGCGTCGCCGGTGTCGAGCGCCGCGGTGCACAGCAGCGTCGCGCTGACCATGCGGTGCGGCGCGTCGAGCGCGAGCAGCTGGACCAGCGTCCCGCCCATCGACATCCCGACCAGGTGCGCCCGGTCGATCCCGCAGCCGTCGAGCACCGCGAGTGCGTCGGTCGCCAGGTCGGCGACGGCGTAGGGCCGGTCCTCGAACGCGTGGGTTGAACGGCCGGTGTCGCGATGGTCGTAGCGGACCACCCGGTGCCGCTCGCGCAGCACCTCGACCAGCGCGTCCGGCCAGCCGTACCCGGCCGAGCCCGCCCCGTTCACCAGCAGCACCGGCGCCGCCGGCGTCGGCCGGTGTGCGGGCAGGTCCTGCACCCAGAGGGTCACGCCCGGCTCGGTCTCGACCTCGCGTACGGTGCCGGCGATCTCCACATGCGCAGGCTGCCAGACCGGTGACGACCCGCCTCCGCCGACCGGGCCCTACCCGGAACGCGCGACGGCCCGGTCCGCACAGTGTGCGTACCGGGCCGTCGCGAGGAGCTGGGGGAAGGTCAGCCGACCTTCTCGATCAGCGCGGCGCGCTGACGGTCGCCGAGGCCGGCGGCACGGCGCGACACGTCGATGCCGGCCTCCTCCATCACCTTGGAGACCTTCGCCGGGCCCCAGCCCGGGACGCTCTTGAGCAGGTCCGCGACCTTGGTCTTCCCGACGATCTGGTCGGTCTTCGCGCGACCCAGCACCGCGGGGATGGTCTCCTCGCCGCTGGCGATCTTGTCGCGGAGCTCCTTGCGGGCGGTACGGGCCGCAGCCGCCTTCTTGAGCGCCTCGGCGCGCTGCTCCGGGGTCAGGGTGGGCAGAGCCATCGCTGACAACTCCTCTCGGTTCACGCACCCCGCTCACCGGGGTGGACTGCCATCTCCGATCGCGGTACAGACTGGCAGAGACATCGCCACGACCTGCGGGAACCCCCTCCTCAGGGCGTGTCGGCCCTGTTCGGGGCCGTCCGTGGCGCGGCTCACCGCACCCGGGCGACCGCCCGTCGCACGGCGCGGGGTCGGGGCTGTTGCCGCAGGTCAGCGGCATGAAAGCGCGGAAGCGGTGACGATGGGCTCACCGTTCGAGCACGGAGCGCAGTCCCGTGACGTCCCAGAGGGTCCGGACCTCGTCGATCCGGCCCTGCCGCACCCGCACCAGCTGCACCGCCAGCACCTCCGCCGCGCGTCCGGTGGGGGCGAGCCCGGGCACCAGCCACGGCAGCTCCCGGTCGTGGGTGAAGCCGACGCGGACCTCGTCGACCACCCGGCGGACGTCGACGGTGCGCGACACCCGGGTCCGGGTCAGCCCGGACGGCCGGGCCGCCGCGAGGGCGGCCAGGTGCGCGGCGACCGCGTCCCGGCCGTGGCCCCCGGCGCCGGTCGGCAGCTCGGTCCAGCTCACGTCGGTGGCCAGCGCGGCCGTCGCCGGGCCGGGGTCGCCCGCCGCGTAGAGCGCGTCGGCCGCGGTGTCCCAGAGCCGTGCGATGTCGCGCATCAGGACCTGCATCGCCGGGGTCACCGGATCACGGTGCCACGCCCCGGCCCACCCGCGCACGCGACGACGCCCGGGGGCACGTGCCCCCGGGCGTCGGTCGTGGTGCGTGGCCGGCTCAGGCCGTGGCGGCCGGGCGCTCCTCGGGCGCGGGCGGCGTGCCGGGCGAGACCCGCGGGTCCAGCTCGGCGCGCTCGTCGGTCTTCTCGCCCAGCGGCTTCTCCGGGTCGACCGCCTTGTCGTAGGAGGCGGTGACGCTGATCAGCCGGTGCCCGCGGAAGCGGGCGTAGCGCAGCGACCGCAGCCAGTTGTAGAGCGTGCCGAAGCGGTTGCCCCAGCCGATCAGGAACATCACGTGCACGTAGCACCAGATGAAGTACCCGAGCCAGCCGGTGAGCTTGATGCCGCGGACGTCGGCGACGGCCTCGCGGGCGCCGATGGTGGCCATCGAGCCCTTGTCGAAGTACTTGAACGGGGCCGGGGTGGTGTCGTCGCCCTTCGCCCGTGCCTTGATCAGCTTGCCGACGTAGGTGCCCTGCTGCATCGCGACCTGCGCGACGCCGGGCAGCCGGTCGATGGTGGAGACCATGTCGCCGATCGCGAACACGTCGCGGCGGTCCGGCAGGCTGCAGTCCGGGTCCACGGTGAGACGGCCCGCGCGGTCCACCTCGCCGCCGGAGGCCTTCGCCAGCAGCTCGCCCAGCGGCGACGCCTGGACGCCCGCGGCCCACACCTTGGTGCGGGCGGTGATGCGCTCCTCGCCGTTCGGGCCCTTCACCGTGATGGAGTCGGCGTCCATCCCGGTCGCCATGGTGTTCAGGCGGACCTCGATACCCTTCTTCTCCAGCGTCTTGCGCGTGTAGTTCTGCAGCTTCTTCGCGAACGGCGGGAGCACCGCCGGCGCCGCGTCGAGCAGGATGATCCGCGCGGAGCGGGTGTCGATCGACCGGTACTCACGCGGCAGCACGTACTGCGCCAGCTCGGCGAGCTGACCGGCGAGCTCGACGCCGGTGGGGCCGGCGCCGACGACCACGAAGGTCATCCACGCCTGCTTCTCCTCCTCGGTCGTCGCGACCTCGGCGAGCTCGTAGGCACCCAGGATGCGCGAGCGCAGCAGCCGGGCGTCCTCGATCGACTTCATGCCGGGCGCGTGCTCGGCCCACTCCGGGTGCCCGAAGTAGGCGTGCGTGGCGCCCGCGGCGACGACGAGGGTGTCGTAGGGCAGCACGATCCGCTGCCCGTCCGGCGCGGCCGCGTGGACGACCTTGGCCTCGAGGTCGATGTCGCCGACCTCGGCGAGCAGGGTGCGGACGTTGCTCTGCTTCTTCAGCACCCGGCGCAGGGCCGGGGCGATCAGGCCGGGGGACAGGATGCCCGTCGCGACCTGGTAGAGCAGCGGCTGGAAGAGGTGGTGGTTCGTGCGGTCGACGATCGTCACGTCGACATCGGCGCCCTTGAGCGCCTTGGCGGCCTGCACACCGCCGAACCCTCCGCCGACGATCACGACCTTGTGCCGGCCCTGCCGCTCGTCGTGCTCTGCCGTGCTCACCTGAGTCCGCCCCTTGTCGGTCGGTCCTGGCGCGGCATCACCGCGCACCTGCTCGATGGCCGGTGTCGGTCCCCGCCTCCGGACCCTGAGTCCTGGTGTCGGCGGTGGACGGCGGCCGTCCTGGCCGGTCTCCGACCGTACGAACCCACGGCCGCCGGGGCAATTCGGATCGCTCCGGAAACGCCTTTCAGAGTCCGAACTCACACGGTGGGGGAGCGGAAGCCGGGATGCGGGTGCGCACGACCGTGCGACGATGGAGCCCATGTGCGGGATCGTGGCTGCGTTCGGTGGACCCACGGCGTGGCCGGGCGGTGAGCCCGCCGACCCCGGGAAGTACGAGCGGATGCTCGCCCGGGTGGCGCACCGCGGCCCCGACGACACCGGCGTGCAGGTCGTGGGGAACACCTGGCTCGGCCATCAGCGCCTGTCGATCATGGACGTCAGCGGTGGGCACCAGCCGATGTCCGACGTCGCCCGCACCGCGTGGATCGTCGGCAACGGCGAGATCTACAACCACGAGCGCATCGCCAAGGCGTTCCCGGACGGCACGGTGCGCACCAAGTCCGACACCGAGGCCGCGCTGCACGCGGTGATGTGGGACGGCCAGGCCGCGGTCGCCTCCCTGAACGGCATGTTCGCCGTCGCCATGGGGCGCACCGACGGCGCCGGGCTCGTCGCCCGGGATCCGTTCGGCGTGAAGCCGTTGTACTGGGTGCCGCCGGCAGAGCTCCGTGACGGCGGCGGTGCGGCCGGGGCCGTCCCGTACACCGCGCCGGACCCGTCGGAGACGGTGCTGTTCGCCAGCGAGCTCCGCGCGTTCGACCCCGAGGACCGCCCGCACGTGCGCTCGTTCCCGCCCGGCTGCCTGTGGAGCCCGTCGTCGGGGCTGGTGCGGTTCGCCGACGCCGTGCCGGTCGAGGTCCGCCCGGCACGCCGCGCGATCCGCCCCGGCTGGGACGACGCGGACCTGTCCCGGGTGCGCGAGGCCGTGGTGTCCGCGGTCCGTCGCCGGATGATGTCCGACGTCGGGGTCGGCGTGTTCCTGTCCGGTGGCCTGGACTCGGCGCTGGTCGCGGCCGTCGCCGCGCAGGAGGCCCGGGCCCGTGGCGAGCAGCTGCCCACCTTCGCCGTCGGGACCGCCGAGTCCGGTGACCTGATCGCGGCCCGCAAGGTCGCCGCGCACATCGGGTCGGACCACCACGAGATCCTGGTGACCCCCGAGGACATCGCCGAGGCCCTCGACCACGCCGTCGAGGTCATCGAGCACTACGACCCGGCCCTGGTCCGCAGCGCGGTGCCCAACCTGATCCTCGCCCGCGAGGCGGCGAAGAAGGTCAAGGTCGTGCTCACCGGGGAGGGCGCCGACGAGCTGTTCGCCGGGTACTCTTACATCCACGGCCCCGAGTACGCCGACCCGGACACCCTGCAGGCCGAGCTGGTCCGCTCGCTGGAGCAGCTGCACCACCTCAACCTGCAGCGCTGCGACCGCACCACCATGTACTTCGGCCTGGAGGCCCGCGAGCCGTTCCTGGACTCCGGCCTGGTCCGGGCCGCGCTGGCGCTGCCGCCGGAGTGGAAGCAGTGCCCGGACGGCCGCCCCGAGAAGGCGATCCTGCGCGAGGCGTTCGAGGGCTGGCTGCCCGAGGACCTGCTGTGGCGCGGCAAGGAGCAGTTCGGCGACGGCTCCGGCGCCGGCACCGTGCTCGCCGAGCTGGCCGCCCGCAAGGCCGCCGCCGCGGCCGACACCGGGGTGACCGACGGGGTGCCCGAGCACCCGTCCGACTCCTGGCCGCTGCGCAGCGAGGAGGAGGTCCTCTACCACGGGATCTGGCGCTCCCACTTCGACGGGATCCGGCCGGACCACGTGCTCGGGGCGTTCGCGACGGCCTGAGCCGCAGGTCGGCCCCGGGTCAGCCCCGGGCCCGGGCCGCCCGGTCGGCGCGGGACGCGTCGGCGAGCTCCTTCAGGCCGGGGGTGTCGTCGCCGTCGCCCCAGCTGTCGGGGTCCCACAGGCCGGCCGCGGTCAGCGCCCGGCCGCAGTGCACGTAGGCGTCGTGCACGTCGACCAGCAGCGCCAGCGGCGGTGGCCGGTGGGCCGCCGGGCCCCGGGCGTCGGCGTCGGACGGGCCCCACAACGCCAGCACCCCGGGGTCCCGGGTGACCCGGGCCCGGCCGTGCACGCGCAGCACGTGGGCCGAGCGCGGCACGCAGAACGTCAGGCCGACGCCGTCGCGGGCGAGCAGGTTGCGCATGCTGTCGACGCGGCGGTTGCCCGGTCGTTCCGGGACGGCGAGGCGGCGACCGCCGTCGAGGACCCGCACGGAGCCGGGCGCGTCGCCGCGCGGGGTCACCGTCACGGTGCCGTCGGGGGCGGTGGTGCCCAGGAAGACCAGCGGCGACGCGGCGACGAACCGGGCGGCGACCTCGTCGACCCGGTCGGTGGACTTGTGCGCGACCAGCGGGTGCGGCTCCGCGACGACGGCGCGCAGCTCCTCCTCGGTCCGGATCCCGGAACCGTCGGCCGCGCCGGTGCCCGGTGCGGCGAGCGGGTGGTGCCGGCCGGCCGGGACGACCATCGGGGTGCCCGCGACCGGGTCGGGCACCACCCGCGACTCCATCCCGAACACCCGGCGCACCAGGTCTGCGGTCATCGTCGTCGCGGGCGGGCCCTGCGCGACGATCGCGCCGTCGGCCATCGCGATCAGGTGGTCGGCGTAGCGGCAGGCCAGGTTCAGGTCGTGCAGGACGACGACGACCGTGCTGCCCCGCACCCGGTTCCGGTCGACGAGCAGGTCCAGCACCTCGACCGCGTGCGGCAGGTCCAGGAACGTGGTCGGCTCGTCGAGCAGCAGCGCCCCGGTGTCCTGGGCCAGCACCATCGCGATCCACACGCGCTGCCGCTGACCGCCGGACAGCTCGTCGACCGGCCGGTCGGCCAGCTCCAGCACCCCGGTCGCGCGCATCGCGTCGGCGACGGCGGCGTCATCGGCGTCGCCGCGGCCGCCGAACCAGCCCTGGTGCGGCGACCGGCCGCGTTCCACCAGGTCGGCGACGGTGATGCCGTCCGGGGCGGTCGGGGACTGGGGGAGCAGCTCGAGCCGCCGGGCCAGCTCGCGGCCGGGCAGCGTCCGGACGTCGGTGCCGTCGAGACGCACGGTCCCGGCGGCCGGGGCGACGATCCGGCCCAGCCCACGCAGCAGCGTGGACTTGCCGCAGGCGTTCGGACCGACGATCACGGTGATCCGGCCGGGCGGGACGTGCACGGTCAGGCCGTCGACGACGACGCGCTCGTCGTAGCGCAGGACCAGGTCCTCGGCGTCCAACGCGGGCCCGGCGGGGGCGGTGGCGGGCGTGGTCACGGGGTTCCTCCGGTCCGGGAGCGGGCGAGCAGCCACAGCAGGTAGGGGGCGCCGATCGCGCCGGTGACGACGCCCGCGGGCATCGCGACCTCGGCGATCAGGGTGCGGGCGACGACGTCGGCGAGCAGTACCAGTGCGGCCCCGATCCCGGCGGCGTGCGGCAGCGACGCCCGCCCGGGGCCGGCGAGCCGCGCGGCGAGCGGCCCGCTGACGAGCGCGACGAACGAGACCGGCCCGGCCGCGGCGACCGCGGCGGCGACCAGCAGGACGGCCACCGCCAGCAGCGCGGCCCGGGCCCGGCCGACGGGCAGCCCGAGCGCGGTCGCGGTGTCGTCGCCGAGCTCCAGGCGGGGCAACGCGCGGGCCAGCAGCAGCCCGGCCGGGACGAGCACGGCGCAGGCGAGCGCCAGCGAGACCGCGGTGGACCAGCCGGTCTCGGTGACGCTGCCGGTCAGCCAGACCAGCGTCTGCTGTGCCGTGGTCAGCGACGCGGTGATCATCAGGTAGGACACGACGGCCATCGCCGCCGACCCGATCCCGACCCCGACCAGCACGAAGCGGGTGCCGCCGAGGCCGTCGCGGCGGGCCAGGACGGTGATGAGCAGCGCCGCCGCGACGGCGCCGAGGACCGCGCCGGCCGAGGTCCCGGTGGCGGACAGGCCGAGCACGACCGAGGCGGTGACCGCACCGACGGCCGCACCGGCACCCACACCGATCACGTCCGGGCTGGCCAGGGTGTTGCGCAGCACCCGCTGGACCAGCGCCCCGGCCAGGCCGAGCGCCGCGCCGACCAGCAACGCGGTCAGCGCCCGCGGCATCCGCAGCCGCAGCACCACCAGCTCGGTGCGCGGCGTGCCGAGCCCGGTCAGCGCGGCCAGCACGTCGCCGGGACCGAGGCCCTGCGCACCCACCGAGAGGGAGGCGACGAACGCGGCGAGCGCGGCGACGGTGACGGCGAGCCCGGCCGTCGTACGACGGCGCCGGGATCGGGCCCGGATCCGGCGCAGCACCGCGGTGGGATCCCCGACGGGGACGGTCCCGGTGCTCATCGCAGGAATCTCCGCCGCCGGACCAGCGCGACGAACAGCGGGGCGCCGACCACGGCCGTCACCACCCCGGCCTGGACCTCGCCGGGCGGGGTGACGACCCGCCCGAGGACGTCCGCGGCCAGCAGCAGGACGGGCCCGGCGAGCGCCGCCAGCGGCAGCACCACCCGGTGGTCGGTCCCGGCGAGGCGTCGCACCAGGTGCGGCACGGCCAGCCCGAGGAAGGCGATCGGTCCCGCGGCGGCGGTCGCCGCCCCGGCCAGCACGACCAGGGCCACCCCGCACACGGCGCGGTCGGTCCCGACCGCGCGGCCGAACGACCGGGCGACGTCGTCGCCCAGCGCCAGCGCGTTGAGCCGCGGACCGCAGGTCAGGGCCAGCGCGAGCCCCGCGACGACGAACGGCGCGGCCTGCGCCGCGATCCCCAGGTCCCGTCCGGCGACCGAGCCGACCTGCCAGAACCGGTAGTCGTCGAAGGCCTGGGGGTCGGTGAGCAGGAACAGGGTGGTGATCGACTGCAGGCCTGCGGCGAGCGCGGCGCCCGCCAGGGCCAGCGTGGCGGGGGAGACGCTGCCGCGCCGGCCGATCCCGGCCACCCCCGCGACGACGACGGCCGCCACCGCCGCCCCGGCGAAGCCGAACCAGACGTAGCCGGTGAGGGTGTCGACGCCGAGCAGCGCGATCCCGAGCACGACGGCGAGCGCGGCGCCGGTGTTGAGCCCGAGGATGCCGGGCTCGGCGATCGGGTTGCGCGTCATGCCCTGCGCGAGCACCCCGGCCACGCCGAGCGCGGCCCCGGCGAGGACCGCCAGCACCGTGCGCGGCAGCCGCACCTCGGTGACGACGAGCGCGTCCGGCGAGGACCGGTCGACGGCGCCGGTGAGCACGTCCAGCACGAACCCCGGCGCGAGCGGCCGGGCGCCGACCAGCAGGCCGAGCGCGGCCACGGCCAGCAGCGCGGCGGCCAGCCCGGCCGCGGCGGGCCACCGCCGGCGCCGCACCGTCGCCGGTGCGCCCGGCGGGGCGGGACGGGGGCGGGACGGGGGCGGTGGTCGCCGGGGCGGTCACCGCGCCTTCGCCGCCGCGTCCGCGAGCGGGGCCACGGTGCGGTCGAGGGCGTAGCGCCAGCCGTCGACCGAGGCGCTGGAGAACGCCTGGGAGACGTCGCGGTCCGACAGCAGCACACCGCGACCGGCGGCGACCGACGGCACGGCCTTCCACAGCGGGTCGCCCGCGATGGCCGAGGTGTCCTTCGAGATCGCCTGCATGACGGTGACGTCGGCGTCGAGGAGATTCATCCGCTCCCGCGAGATCGGGACGGAGAAGCCGTCGGTGCGCTGCGACGCGATCTGCGGGGCGTTGACCATGCCCAGCTCCTGGAGGAACGCCAGGCGCCCGGAGTCACCGGTGTAGGCGGCGTACTCGCCGAGGGTGTTGCGGGCCCCGGACACGACGGTGGCGCCCTGCAGCTGCGGGTGCTGTGCCCGGGCGTCGGCGAAGCGCTGCTCCAGGTCGGCCTGCGCGCGCGCCGCCTCCTGCGGCTTCCCCAGGGCGGCGCCAACCGTGCGGAGCTGGTCGCGCCAGGTCGTCTTGTAGTTCTCCGCGCCGGCGGGGATGCCGACCACCGGGACGCCGAGCTGGGTCAGCCGGTCGTGGCGGTCGCGTGCGCCGGATGCCCGGGTGTCCAGGACGAGGTCCGGGTCCAGCGCGGCGACGGCCTCCAGGTCGACCTCGAGCGTGCCGAGGATCTGCGGCGGGGTGGTGTAGCGGGCCTGCACCCACGGTCCGAGGCCGTCGCCGCCGACGGCCAGCCAGTCCGCGGCCCCGACCGGCTCGACGCCCAGGGCCAGTGCGGTCTCGGCGTCGCTCCACCCGAGGGCGACGACCCGGCGGGGCTGCTCGGGGACGGTGACGTCGCCGAACGCGGTCGGGATCGTCACCGGGAACGCGCCGTCCCCGGACCGAGCCGTCGCCGGCGCGGGCGCCGGTGAGCCGCATCCGGCCAGCACCATCACCACGGTGAGCAGACCGGCGAACAGGGGGAGCGTTCGACGCACGGTAAGGGCCGCCTTTCCACTGAACAGGTGACCCTTACTTCACCATCCCGGGTGCGGCGAACGGAAGAGCGGACCGCAGCCGTCTGCGCCACAACTGGCGCCGCACGGCCCCCGGTACGGCGGGCCCGGGTGCGGAGCGCTCAGTTCTGGTCGGGACGGAGGCCGTCGACCTGATCGGAGCCGGAGACCCCGGTCGAACCGGTCGCGGACGGGTCCTGCGACGTGCCGGGCTCGCCCCCGGCGGGGACGTCGGCCGCGCCCGTCGCCGCGCAGGACTCCTCGACCGACTGCGGCAGCGCCGCGGCCGGGTCGGGGGTCGGCGACGCGCTCGCCGAGGACGACCGCGACGACTCCGTGCTCGGGGACGGCTGCGTCGTCGGGGCTGCGGGCGCCGGGGCGCTCCCGGGCGCCGGCTCCGGGGCCGGGTCGGCGATGGCGTTGCGGACGACCTCGCGCATGTAGGAGACGTCGGGGTCGGCGGTGACGAAGTAGCCCGTCGAGGAGTTCGGGTCCGGCAGCGACGGGTCGAACGCGACGCTCTCCAGCCGGAACCCCTCGTCGGCCAGGACGGCCAGCGCGGGCAGCACCTGCTGGGGCATGTCGGTGGCGACGTTGTCCCGGGTCACCGCGGCGATGCTCTGGAACCGGGAGATCAGCTCGGTCGCGGTCGTCTGCGAGATGACCGCCTGGATCAGGCAGCGCTGGCGGCCCATCCGCTGGTAGTCGGTGCCGTCCCGGCGGGAGCGCGCGAACCACAGCGCGTCCTCGCCGCCCAGGGTCTGCACCCCGGGGCTGATGTAGCGGTCCGGGGTGACGTGCCTGCCGAACGCGGTGACGCCACCGACCGGGATCGGCTCGGGCCCGACGTTCACGGTGACCCCGCCGACGGCGTCGATCATCGAGGAGAACCCGGCCATGTTGACCTCGAGGTAGTAGTCCAGCGGCAGGCCGGTCATGTACGCGATCGAGGACTGGAGCAGGTTGATGCCCGGCGACGACGTCGGTCCCGACGGCGCGATCTCCGGGTGCTGCTCGGCATAGGCGTAGACGGCGTTGAGCAGGTAGTCGCCCGACAACGGCTGCGACGGGTCGTGGAAGCCGTCCGGGAACTCCTCCGCGGCCGGGCTGCCCGGCGGGAACTCGGCCCGCTGGATGTTGCGGGGCAGGCTGAACAGCGTCGTCCGGCCGGAACGGGTGTCGATGCTGGCGACCATCATGGTGTCGGTACGGGTACCGGTCCGGTCGTCGCCGGCGTCGCTGCCCAGCAGCAGCACGTTCAGCCGGGGCTTGCCCAGCGCCTCGGCCGCCGAGGTCCCGCCGCCCTGGAACAGCGAGTTCAGCAGCCCGCGCTGGGAGTTCATCAGCTCGACGCCGTAGCCGAAGGGCACGGCGACGGTGAGGCACAGCAGGGCCGCGGTCCCGGTGCCGAGGATCTTCCGGCCGAGCGGCATCCCGCGCGGCCGGGCCAGTGCGTAGGTCCGCGCGACCTGGGCGATCCAGGCGATCCCGGCGACCACCAGCGCCACCGCGATGACGGTCAGCGTGGTCGTCGACAGCAGGTTCTGGAGCAGCGTCGAGCGCCGGGCCAGGAGTACCACCGCCGCCAGCCCGACGACGATCGCGACCACTGTGCCGAGGATCAGCCCACCGGTACGACGGCGGCGCAGCGCGAGGTGTCCGCTGCCGGGCACCACGGTGGACGCCACGGTGAGTCCGAGCGCGGCGGCGAGGGTGCGCCGCGCGGGGTCGGGTGCGGCCGACCCGCCGGCGGTCGGGGACAGCGCGGTGTTCCCCTCGCGCGCGTCGCCGCGGCCGTCCCGGACCGTCGCTGCGGAGCCTCCCGCCGCCGAGCCTGCTGCGGCGGTGCCTGCCGCGGCACCGGCGGCGAGACCGGTGTGCGGCGGTCGCGGGGGAGCGGAACGCGCGGTGTCGCGCGGGGCCTCCGGCGCGGATCCGCCCGGACCTGCCGGGCGTGTGTCGGCGGGGCGTCCCTGCGGGCCGTCCGGTCTGCCGGTGTCGGACCGACCGGGGGCGCCGTCCGGGCGGGCGGTGCCGGACGACCGCGCACCGGAGGGGGGCGCGGTGGCGCCGCCGGGCTGCCCGGTCGCGGTGGAACGGCCCGGTACGGCCTGCGGGCCACTGTCGGGCCGGCCGCCGGACCGCGGGTCGGGAGCACCGGGACGGGCCTCACCGGGGCGCCGGGCGCCACCCGGCGGCAGCGGCCCCGGGCCCGCCTGGCCCGGACGCGACCGACCCGGACCGCTCGGGACCGCGGGGCCCCCGGGGCGCGACGGTGCGTCCGGACGCGAACCCGTGTGCGCGGACGCACCGGCGGCGCCGGGCACTGCGTCACCGGAGACCGGGCCACCGGGCCGGCGCGGGACGATCGGCAGCTCGCCGCTGAGCCGGGCCGCGCGGTCACGCTCCTCCGGCGGGGCGTCGGGCTCGGAGGCGCGGTGCCGCCGGTGCTCCGCGGCGGTGTCCGGTCGGCCGGGGACCTTCACGGTGTCACCGATGCCACGACGGGTCGCGCGGATGGAACGGATGTCGGTGGGCCTGCTGTCGCTGTGCCCACCACGGCCCGGGGTCTCCTCCCGGGTCGGGCGGGACGACCAGGCAGCAGCCCGCCGGGCCGCGGCCCGGGCCTCGCGCTCGCGTCGGGGGAGCCAGGACTCGTCCTCGGCGGGCCGCCCGGCACCGTCCGGCGGGCCGGGGGCCTGCCACCGGGACGCGCCGCGGGGCCGGTTCCGGGGCGCGGGTCACCGGCGGGCGGCCGTGGCGTACCGGGGGCGGGCGGACCGGGTCGTCGCCGGGGGCCCGACGGCTGCTCCTGGGGAGGCCTGCCGGACTGCGGGGGCCTGCGGTCACCGGGCCTGCCGGACTGCGGGGCCGGGGGCCCGGCGGGGCCGGGCGGTGGTGTGGCACCGCCACGGGTGGGCGGCGGGGTGTCGCGACGGTCGTTCGGCGGCGGGGTCTCACCGAGGTCCCGGGGCGGGGTACCGCGACGGGCCTCGTCCCGCAGGTGCGGGCGGTCGTCGCGGCGGGCGCGCTCGGGAGGGCCGGGTCGTCGTGGCCGGTCCGGACCGGTCGGGCGGGAGCCCTCCTGCGGTCGTTCGTCCACCCGGAGCACCCCCTTCACTGGTCGGCACGGGCGGGGTGGCCGTGCCGCGCGGAGGAGCCGCGGCACGTGCCTGCGCACCCGGCGGCGACGACGGCGCTCGGGTCCCGGTGAGGGTACTTGCCGTGATCACGATCTCGGTGAGCGGCCACCCACCCCGGTGGGTGGCGCCGGGCAGGGCGGACATACCCGTCACTGGTAGGACACGAAGACGGGCGACTCGGGCCGGACGGCGTAGGTCTCGCGCGGGGTGAAGGTCGGCTCGTCCTCGTCGATGAAGTTCTTCCAGCCCCACCACAGACCCGGCGGACGGGGTGCGGCGTGCAGTGCGTTCCAGGTCTCGGTCTTCTCCTGGCGGGTGCCGTAGCCGTCGGCGTGCAGCACGGTTGCGAGCTCGCGGTGGGAGGTGACCACGGTCTGCCGGTCGGAGATCATCGAGACCCGGAACTGGTGGATGAGGAACACCTTCTGCGGCAGCTTCTTCGCGCGCACCAGCCCGGCCAGCCACTCCGAGGTCCGGTTGATCTCGGCCGCGGTCACCGAGCCGACCTGCACGCCGTGGCGCCGGCCCGGCTCCAGCCGCCACTCGGGGTCGAGCGCGAGCCCGACGTGCGGCTGCGCGAGCAGCTCGGCGTAGCGCTTGGCCTGGGTCAGGAAATCGGTGGTCCCGGGCTGCAGGTCCAGCACCACGTAGACGCCGGCCTTCCCGGCCTGCTCGACCCACGGTCGCAGCTCGTCGACGCTCATCTCCGCCGAGTAGCCGCCGTCCGGGCCGGGGGCGCGGTCGGCGACCGTCGTGATGATCTCGAACGCCGGCACGACGGGCTCGCGCACGAGCGGCTGGAAGTCGGCGGCGAGGTCCTTCGCGCGGGCGATCGAGCGCGGCAGGTCCTGCTCGCCGAGGACACCCATCGACGGGGTGCCCGGGTGGCCGTAGAGCGCTGCCATCCGGCGGCCCGGGAAGACCTCGGTGCCACCCCCGGGAAGCTCCGGCACCGCGGGCGCGGCGGAGGTGGGCGCCGGTTGCGCGGGGGACGGTGGGGCGGCCAGAGCCGGGGCGGCGGCGCTCGCGGAGCAGCCCGCGACCAGTGCGCACGCGGTCAGCAGCGCCACGAGCAGCGCAGGCGGACGCGCGCGGCGACGACGGTTGGTGACGGACAGGACGTGCGAGGACTCACCCGAGATGGACACCGGTCACCAGGCTAGGCGACAGGATCGCGCACGGCAGAACCGAAGGTGACCGGGCGTGTCGGCCACGCGACGGGCCGTGGCCCGCCGCGGTCGGCCGACCCGGGTCAGCGCGGGACGACGGGCCCGTCCGGGCCGTCCTCGGGCCCGCGCTGCGGACGCGGTGGACGTCCCCGCAGGATCCGCTTGAGGCCCGCGGTGTGCCGCCTGCTGACGGGCAGCTCGACCGCCCCCGGCCCGTTGCCGAGGCGGACCACGTACCCCGACCCGGACATGCGCAGCTCGGTGATGAGCGGCAGCGACACCAGGTAGGCGCGGTGGATCCGCACGAACCCGGCCTCGCCCCAGCGGTCCTCCAGCACCGAGACCGGTATCCGGACCAGGTGGCTGCCCTCGCTGGTGTGCAGCCGGGCGTAGTCGCCCTGGGCCTCGACGAACCGGATCGAGGAGCGGGGGACGAGTTTCGTGGTGCCGGCCAGCTCGACCGGCACCACCTCGTCGTCGGTGGTCGCGGCGGGGGCACCCCGGCGGGCGGCCGCGGGATCGGGCCTGCCGCCCTGCTCGACGCCGTGGCGCGGCGGCGCCGGGGGTGGGCCGGGGGCGGCCCGGCGGGCGGCGCGCAGCGCCATGGTGCGGTCCAGCGAGCCGGACAGGCGCTCGGTGCGCAGCGGCTTGAGCAGGTAGTCGACGGCGCCGACCTCGTAGGCGTCGACGGCGCGGTCGTCGTGGGCGGTCACGAACACCACCGGCGGCGGGTCGGCCATCGCGTTCAGTACCCGGGCGAGCTCCAGGCCGTCGAGGCCGGGCATCCGGATGTCGAGGAACACGACGTCGACGGTCGGGGTGCTCGCGTCGGCCTGCGAGCCGTGCAGGATGCGCAGCGCCTCGGTGGCGTCCGGCGCGGTCAGCACGGTCGCGACCCGCTGGTCCTCGCCGAGCAGGTGCGCCAGCTCGAGCAGGGCCGGTTCCTCGTCGTCGACGGCGAGCACGGTGAGCCGTGTCCCCGCCGGGGCGGCAGGCGGTGGTTGCGGCGGCTCCGGGGCGCGGAGCTGTCCCGGGACCCCGATGGGCCGGTGGTTGCTCGCGGCGCCGTACCCGGGCTGCAGCACGTGGCCGACCGGGCCGGCGGGCGTCGCGCCCGAAGCGTGCCCACCCCGCGCGTGGCTGTACACGGCTCCTCCTTGCCGCGGGCACACCGCCCGCTGACCGGTGACTGCGGGCACACCGTATCGAGACAGCGGAGCGTCACCGACGGCCGGTCCGGCCTCCCGTCCCACACGATCCGGGGTGGGCCTTCGGAGTGGGCGTGACAGCGGAGCGTCACGAGTCGTGGCAGCCGGTCGTGGACGCGGTCCGTCCTCGGGGCCTGGGACGGCGTCGTGGCTGGTCGGGCGGAGGGTCGTTCCCCCGCCGATCGGACGGGCTGCGGGCGGGTGTCATTGTGGCACTCGGTGCCGAAACGCTACCGTGCCGTGAGACCCGCCACGTGGGACCGTCTCGTACGCGGTCGGCGTGTCGGACCGGCCGCGACCGACGGTGGCCGGGCGCACACCTCCGACTGCGAAGGGGCAGGCATGGCGAGCACGAAGGACTGGTTCGAGACGGTCGCGGAGGCGCAGCGACGGGCGCGCAAGCGCCTGCCGAAGTCGGTCTACTACGCGCTGGTCGCCGGCGCGGAGCAGGGGATCACGCTGGCGGACAACGTCGCCGCCTTCGACGAGCTCGGTTTCCGCCCGCACATCGCGGGGCTGCCGCCGCAGCGGGAGCAGAAGACCTCGGTGATGGGCGTCGACATCGACTTCCCGGTCATGATCTCCCCGACCGGTGTGCAGGCCGTCGACCCCGAGGGCGAGGTCGCGGTCGCGCGCGCCGCGCACAGCTCCAACATCCAGAACCCGCTGAACCCCGAGCAGACCGTGTCGACGGCGATGGGCCTGTCGTCGTTCGCGTCCCGCTCGGTCGAGGACGTCTGCGCGGTCCACGACAAGGTCTTCTTCCAGGTCTACTGGGCCGGGTCGAAGGAGGACATCCTCGAGCGCGCCCTGCGTGCGAAGCGGGCGGGCGCCAAGGGCCTCATCGTGACCCTGGACTGGACCTTCGCCACCCGCCGCGACTGGGGCAGCCCGCCCATCCCCGAGAAGGTCGACGTCAAGGCCGCGCTGCAGTTCGCGCCCGAGATGATCACCAAGCCGCGCTACGTGCTGGACTGGGCGAAGTCCGGGAGGATCCCGGACCTCAAGGCCCCGAACATGGCGCCCCCCGGCGGCGGCGACGCCCCCACCTTCTTCGGCGCCTACGGCGTCTGGTGGACCACCCCGCTGCCGACCTGGGACGACATCGCCTGGCTCCGCGAGAAGTGGGGCGGCCCGTTCATGATCAAGGGCATCATGCACCCCGACGACGCCCGTCGCGCCGTCGACGCGGGCGCCACCGCGGTCTCGGTGTCCAACCACGGCGGCAACAACCTCGACGGCACCCCGGCCGCGATCCGGGCGCTGCCCGCGATCGTCGACGCCGTCGGTGACCAGGTCGAGGTCGTGATGGACGGCGGCATCCGACGCGGCGCCGACGTCGTCAAGGCGCTCGCGCTCGGTGCCCGCGCGGTCCTGATCGGCCGCGCCTACCTGTGGGGGATGGCCGCGCAGGGCGAGCGCGGGGTCACCAACGTCCTGTCGATCCTCTACAAGGGGATCGACGAGGCGCTGCTGGGCCTGGGCAAGAAGTCGATCCACGAGCTCTCCCGCGACGACCTGATCGTCCCGGAGAACTTCACCCGCGTCTCGAAGCTCTGAGACACCCGGTGGTGCGGGGGCCCGGCGCGACCGGGCCCCCGCCCCACCGCCTGCTCACAGCGGGTACGTGACCCGGGTCAGCTCCTCGGCGCGCTCCCAGAGCGCCCGCTGCATCCGGCGGTCGTGCGAGGCCGCCGTGGACCCGACCGGCCGCGGGTTGCCGCGGGCCTCGCCGATCCCGTCGGGTCCGATGTAGGCACCGCCCGGCAGATCCGGCACGGTCGCCGCGAACAGTGTCGGCAGCGCGCCCATCGGCGCCGGCTGGGCGACCAGCGGGGTGAACACCGACATGATCGTGTCCTGGAAGGACTCGGTGCGCCCCTGGAGGTTGGTGGAGGACAGGCCCGGGTGGGCGGCCATCGACCGCAGCCGCGACCCGGCGGCCACGAACCGGTGCTCCAGCTCGTAGGCGAACATCAGGCAGGCGAGCTTGGACTGGCCGTAGGCGGTCCAGCGCTCGTAGCGGCGGCGCTCGAAGTTCAGGTCATCGATGCCGATCCGGCCCATCCGGTGGGCGAGGCTGGACAGTGTCACGACGCGTTCGGTGATCCGGTCGGCCAGCAGCCCGGTCAGCGCGAAGTGGCCGAGGAAGTTGACCCCGAGCTGGGTCTCGAATCCGTCCGCGGTGCGGGAGAACGGCACCGCCATCAGCCCGGCGTTGTTGACCAGGACGTCGGCGGTGCCCTCGAACCCGGCGGCGAACTCGCGGACCGAGGTGAGGTCGGCCAGGTCGAGGCGGCGCACCGACACCGCGCCACCGAGCTCGGAGGCGATCTCCTCGCCGCGGACGGTGTCCCGTACGGCCAGCACGACACGCGCACCGGCGTGCACCAGGGCCCGGGTGGTCTCCAGCCCGAGGCCGCTGGTGGCGCCGGTGACGATCACGGTCCTGCCCTGCTGGGGCGGGATGTCCGCCGTCGTCCAGGGGGCGGGTGAGGTCCGGAACACGGGGTGACTCCTTCACGGGGAACGGGTGTCCAGGTCTACCCGCTCGGGCCGGTGCCCACCCGCCGGCGCCCCGGACGGGTCAGCCCGCGGGCTCGGCCGCCGTCCGGTCCCGCCGGGCCGCGACCAGGGCGTCGACGAGCAGGAACAGGATCAGCGAGACCCCCAGCACCGGCAGCACCAGCCCGGCCGCCACCGCGGCCAGCCCGACCAGCGCCACCGCGGCGGGGGAGGGCCGCTCCCGGGACCCCGGCGGCCCGGCGGGTCCGCGCGACCCGTCCGGCCGGGTCGGCCTGCGCAGCCACCACATCCGGTAGCCCCACACGACCAGCACGACCACGGCTGACGCGAGTGCGGCGAGCGCGACCAGGTTGACGGTGCCGAACAGCAGGCCCATGTGCGCGTCGATGCCCCAGCGGGCGAGCTTCGCCGCGACCGGCCAGTCCGCGAAGGCGAGCCGGTCGGTGATCGTCCCGGTCGCCGGGTCCACGGCGACGGAGTCCTGCTGCGACGGCCAGCTGCGCACGGTCTGCTGGACCGTCCAGGCCTCCCCGGGCTCGCCCGGGGTGAGCTCGACCGGTCCGGAGAGGCCGTCGGCGCGCGCGGCGTCCAGGACCCGCTGGGCGACGGCCGGGACCGCCCGCGGGGCCACCGGTGCGGTCGCGGTGCCCGTCACGGGCGCGGCCGCGTCGCCACCGGCGGCGGGCAGCGTGCTGCTGACCGACGGCGTCGTCCAGTCCAGGGCGGTGCGCAGTGCGCCCACGTTGGCCCCGGCGAACTGCGACCAGGTCAGGCCGGTCGCGGCGAGGAACAGGAAGCCGACCGAGGCCCAGACGCCCACCGCGCCGTGCCAGGACCGCAGCCGCGACCGCGACGACCCGCCGGTCCGCGGCAGCAGCCGCTCCCGGCGTCGTCGTACCCGGCGGGTCACCTGCACCACGAGGCCGGACAGGGTGAGCACGGCCAGCCAGGACGCCGCGAGCTCGGTGTAGACCTGCCCGGGGGCTCCCAGCAGCAGTGAGCGGTGCAGGTTGTCGATCACACCGCGGGCGGGGAGCCACTCGGCGTAGGTGTCGAGGGTGGCCCGCACCTGCGCGGTGTACGGGTCGACGAACACGGTGCGGCTGTAGCTCTCGGGCAGGTCGGCGTCGAAGGACACCCGGGTCGTCGCGCCGGGCTCGCGCGACGGCCGGATCTCGGTGACGGGCAGGCCGGGCTGGGTCGCGACGGCCGCCTCGACCTGACGGGACAGCGGGAGCTCCGGGCCACTGACCGGGGCGGTCAGCGCATCGGCGTACATCCAGCGCTCGATCGGTGGCGACAGCGTGTAGAGCAGTCCCGTGAGCGCCGCGACCAGCAGGAACGGGCCGACGAACAGGCCCGCGTAGAAGTGGATCCGGGTGACGAGCCCCTTCAGGCCCCGGAACAGCGGGGGCCGCTCCGGCGGCGGGACGGGCGCCCCGGGCCGGGTGTCGAGGCCGGTGCTCACCAGCCCGCCACCATCGCCGCGAGCATGACGACCATGCCGACGCTCATCGCGGCGTGGCAGGCGGCGTCCGAGCGCGCGCCCAGCCGCCCCGCGGGTCGCGCGGGCGTCCCGACCCGCTCGGCGAGCGCGGTGGTCGCCCCGGCCGCCCCGTCCGGCGCCGGCTGCGCGGCCGCCGTGGGGTCGGCGCAGTCGCAGGCGGCCCGGTCGGTCGCCTCGGCGGCCGTTGCCGCGTCGTCGGGGGTCAGCGGGTCCCCGGCGTCGCGGTCGTGGCTCAGCGCGCGGGCACCCCAGTACCCGGCGGCGGCCAGCAGCACCGCGCACAGCGCCACGGTCACCGCGACCGCCCATCCGGCCGGGCCTGCGGCATGGGCCGCCCCGGACATGTCCATGGTGTCGCCGCCGTGGTGGGCGTGGGCACCGCCGCCGCCCGCGGCCTCCGGCGGTGAGGCCATGATCAGCGGCATCGCGGCCAGCATCCAGACCATCGCCGCGGCCATCAGTGCGTGCGCCGCACCCGCGACCCGCCCCGAGGGTCCGCAGGGCACCCCGCGTGACGCGGTGACCAGGAAGAACACACCCAGCACTCCGAACAGGACGATCTGGGTCCACAGCCCCGCGCTGCCGTACCAGGTCCAGGTCATGACGACCATCGCCGCGCTCATCAGCAGGTGCGCGAGCTCCGCGGTGCGGTGCGCGGCGGAGCGGCGCTCCGAGACCGCGGTGGCCCAGCGGGCCAGCGCGTAGAACCCGGTGGCGGCGAACACCGCCGTCAGGGCCCAGGCCAGCGGCAACGACGAGATCACAGGTACTCCTCGGGGGCGGGGGAGGTGCGGGGGCGCACGCCGGAAGTGGTCGCCGGCGGGGCCCGTCCGGTTCCCGCCCGTACCGGTCCGGTGGGTGCGACGCCGGTCACTCCCGTCGTGACCGTCGGACCGCGGTGGCCGGGTGGCGCAGAGGCACGGATGCCGCGGCGGCCGGGTGCCGCGGCGGCCGGGTGCCGCGGCGGGCGGGTGCAGCGACCGGGGCGTCCGTGGTCGGATGCCGCTGTGGTCGGGGCGGCGGCCCGGGGCGCGCCGGGTGCGGCGCGGTCTCAGGGGCGGGCGGCGCGACGGACGCCGGACGCGGGCGCCCCGGCGGTCCCGGTCCCGTCCTCGCCGAGCGCGCGCAGCAGGTCCTCGCGGGCCCGGGCGACCCGGGACCGGATGGTGCCGACCGGGCAGCCGCAGACCTGTGCGGCCTCGGCGTAGCCCAGGTCCAGGACCTGGGTCAGGACGAACGCCTCACGGCGGTCGTCGGGCAGTGCGTCGACCAGTGTCCGCAGCAGGACGGCCTCCTGCGCGCCGGTGCGCGGCACCGCGCGCTCCAGCACCTCCTGGGTGTCCTCGCCCAGGTCCCGCACGCGGGGACGGCGGACCGCGGTGCGCACCGCGTCGACGGCGACCCGGCGGGCGACCGACAGCAGCCAGGTGCGGGCGGTGGAGCGGCCCGCGAACGAGGGCAGCGACCGCAGGGCCCGCAGGAACGTCTCCTGGGCGAGGTCCTCGGCGTCGTCGCGGCCGGCGAGGTGGACGAGGAAGCGGTGGACGTCGACCTGGGTCGCCCGCACGAACTCCGCGAGCGCGGCGGTGTCACCGGCACCCGCGGCCAACGCCCACGCCGTCACGGTGGCGTCGTCGTGGCGTTCGGGCACGCCGGTCACGGTAGCCGTCGGCCGTGCGGGGCAGAAGCCCGGCCCGGTCACCGTCCGCTCCGTGGGAGCACGGTGTGTGACCGGATCGATGCTGTCCGGACGCTACCGTCGCAGGGTGTCCGACATGTGGGTCAGCTGGTCCGGAGGCAAGGACGCGGCGACGGCGCTGGCCGCCGCGCGGCGGGCCGGAGCGCGGGTGACCGGGCTGCTCAGCACCGTCACGGCAGGGCCCGGTGGCGCGGAGATCGCGGTGCACGGCGTGGGGGCCGCGCTCGTCGCCGCCCAGGCCGACGCGCTGGGCCTGCCGCTGCACCGGGTGGAGCTGCCGCCGTCGTGCCCCGACGGCGAGTACCGGGCCCGGCTGCGGGCCGCGCTCGCGCCGGCCGCCGCGTCCGGTGTCACGGGCCTGGTGCACGGCGACCTGGCGCTGGCCGACGTCCGTGCCTTCCGCGAGGAGGTCCTCGACGGCACCGAGGTCACCGGGGTGTTCCCGCTGTGGGGCGGGGCGACCGGTGCGCTGGCCGCCGGGATGCTCGACGCCGGGCTGCGGGCGGTCGTCGTCGCCGTCGACCCGGGCCGGGTCCCCGCGCGGCTCGCCGGGGCCGCGTTCGACGCGGAGTTCCTGGCCGCGCTGCCACCGGGGGTGGACCCGTGCGGGGAGAACGGCGAGTTCCACACCTTCGTCACCGGCGGGCCGGGGTTCGCCCACGACGTGCCGGTCGCGGTCACCGGCACCGTCGCCCGCGACGGCCACGTGCAGGCCGTGCTGGCCCCGGCCCGCTGAGACCGGGCCGGGGCCGCCGGGCGGCTCAGCCCGCGGTGCGGGAGGCGAGCAGCCGGAACGCCGGCGTCGGCAGCTCGGGGGCGAGGTCGACCACGCAGGTCCGGGCCAGGATCTCCAGGGTGCGCGGGCAGGCGCCGGGGCCGTGGTCGATCTCGGTGCCGTTCGCCGCGTACGGGTCGAACCCGGGGTGCAGCGGGTTGCGGGCCCGCAGCGAGCGCCAGTTCGTGTACACGTGCCGGCCGGTGTCGATGAGCCGGTGCACCCCGCGGCGGGTGCCGAACTCCGCCGCCGCCTCGGGGGACGGGAAGGCCAGCGCCAGCCCGGCGGCGTGCGCCGGGTCGTGGTGCGGCACCGGCTCCAGGTCGCGCCCGATCCGGTCCGACAGCGCCGACAGCATGATGTCGCGGTGCCGCCCGCGCCGCGCGATCTGCGCACGCAGGCCGGCCAGCTGCGGACGCAGCACCGCCGCGGACAGCTCGGGCATCCGCAGGTTGACCCCGACGATCAGGTCCGCGTCGGCCCCGGCGAATCCGGCGCGTTCGTAGCTGCCCACGTCGTGGTACATCGACGCCCGCTCGAACAGCTTCGGGTCCCGGGTGACCAGGGCGCCGCCCTCGCCGGAGCGGATGTTCTTGTGCTGGTTGAAGCTGAAGGCGCCGGCGTGGCCGATCGACCCGGCCGGGCGCCCCCGGTACGTGACGCCGATGGCCTGGCAGGCGTCCTCGATCACGACGAGGTCGTGGGCGGCCGCGACGTCCATGATCGCGTCCATGTCGGCGACGTGGTTGAGCATGTGCACCGGCAGCACCGCCCGGCTGCGCGGGGTGATCCGGTCCTTGAGGTCGGCCGGGTCCATCGTGAGCGAGTCGTCGACCTCGACCAGGACCGGCACGGCGCCGACGGCGAGTGCCGCGGCGGCCGTCGACACCCAGGTGTAGGCGGGGACGAGCACCTCGTCACCGGGGCCGACCCCGGCACCGACGAGTGCCGCGACCAGGGCGCTGGTGCCGCTGTTGACGGCCAGTGCGTGCGGGGTCCCGAGGAATCCGGCGAGCTCGGACTCGAACCGTGCGACCTCCGAGCGGTCGCCGCCGGTGAAGCGGCCCAGCTCCCCGCGCCCGAGGACCCGGACCGTCGCGGCCATCCCCCGTGCGGTCGTCGCCATGGCGGCGAGTCCCATACCGTGCTCCTCCGGATGCGAACCGTGTGAACCGGACACGACGGTACCGGGCGGGTCGGCACGCCCCCGGCGACGGGAGGCTGGGAGCAGCCACAGCGTCCTCACAGCCGAGCCGGGGCACCATCGGTGGCAGTACCGCACCACGTTCGGAAGGAACCGCCCTCCATGCTCATCGACACCCGGCGCGCGCTCCCCGGCTCCATCTTCGAGGCCGAGGTCTGCGTGATCGGCAGCGGTCCGGCCGGGGCCGCGGCCGCGACCGAGCTGGCCGACCGCGGCCTGCGCGTCGTCGTCCTGGAGGGTGGCGGCCCGGGTCTGAGCCGCACCGCCCGCGACACCTACCGGGGCATCACCGGGCGGGGCAAGCACGACCCGGTCGACGCCGTCCGGCAGAAACGCCTCGGCGGCACCTCCCTGGTGTGGGGCGGGCGCTGCGCCCCGCTCGACGACGTCGACTTCTCCGACCGCGAGTGGATGCCCGGTGCCGCGTGGCCGATCCGGCACGAGGAGCTGCGCGCCTGGTACCCAGCCGCCCAGCGGCACCTCGACGCCGGCGCCTGCGAGTACTCGGCCCCGGAGTCGGGCTTCCCGGCTGCCCCAGCCGGGATCCACAGCGACACCCTGCGCTGGGACGACCTGTGGCGCTGGAGCCCGCCGACGTCGTTCGCACCGACCGTGGAGAACATGGCGAAGGCGGGGCGGATCCGGCTGTTCCTGCACGCCACCGTCGCCCGTCTGGAGCGCGACCCGGTGTCGGGCACCGCGACCGAGGCCGTCGTCGTCCCGCGGCCGGGATGCGACATCCGGATCCGGGCGCGGCACTTCGTCGTCGCGGCGGGGGGCCTGGAGTCGGTCCGGATCCTGCTCGCCTCCGACGGCTACGGCGGCACCGGGACCGGAGCCGGGATCGGCGACGAGTACGGCCAGGTCGGGCGGCACTACATGACCCACCCGGTGGGCGAGGTCGGGCGGCTGCGGCTGACCACGGCCGGGCGCACGCTGGGCCTGGGCTACCTGCCCACCGACGACGGCGTCTACGCCCGCCGGATGCTCTCGCTGTCCCCGCAGGTCCAGGCCGACCACCGGCTGGGCAACCTGAAGGCAGCGCTGTGGTTCGCCGACCCGAAGGACGCCGAGCACGGCGACGCGCTGCTGTCGACGTTCGCGCTGACCTACTGGGGCCTGGGCAAGCTCCGCACCGGGTTCAAGGCCGCCGGGACGCACGCCCAGTACAGCCACACCACCGACATCGGCCACCACGTGCGCAACGTCGCCGCCGACCCGCTGCGGGTGGCACGCTTCGCCCGCGGGTGGGCCCGTCCGCGGATCACCGGGGAGCGGCGGGTGCCGTCGTTCATGCCGCTGGACTCCGCGCACTGCCGGCTGCGGTTCGACGCCGAGCAGACCCCCGACCCGGCGAACCGGGTCACGCTCGACCGCGAGCGCGACGCGCTGGGCCAGCACCGGCTGCGGGTCGACTACCGGGTCTCCGCCGGTGACCGGGAGGCGATCGTGACGTCGCTGTCCCTGATCGGCAAGGAGCTGGAGCGGACCGGGCTCGCCCACGTCGACCTGTCCGACGTGGAGCGCGTGCACGACATGGACATGACCGACGGCACCCACCAGATGGGGCTGCTGCGCATGTCGGACTCGCCGCGCACCGGCGTCGTGGACCCGGAGTGCCGGGTGCACGGCACGCCGAACGTGCACATCGCCTCCAGTGCGGTGTTCCCGTCGGCCGGGGCGGTCGGGCCGACGCTGGCGCTGGTCGCGCTGGCCTGCCGGACCGCGGAGCTGATCGCGGCCGACGTCCGGGGCTGAGCCCGCGCGGTCAGCCGCGCAGCAGCGTGACCCCGGTCCCGGCGTCGTCGAGCGCCGCCCACATCTCCTCGAGGGGAAGTGGGCGGTGCCGGGTCCGGGTGATCACCGCGTGCGACGGCGTCGGGACGAACGGGAACACCGCCGCCAGCCCGGCGACGGTCTCGCAGAGCCGCTGGGCGGCCGCGGCCAGGGACCGGACGTCGGCGCCGGGCAGCAGGAGGAGGAACTCCTCGCGCCCGACGCGCACCGGCCGCCCGGCGGAACCGACCTGCCCGGTGAGCAGCCGGGCTATCCCGCGGAGCACCGCGGTCTCGGCACGGAACCCGTGCCGCCGGGTCATCGACCCCAGCCCCTGCACCCGCAGCAGCACCAGGCCCAGCGGCAGGGTGCCCGGCGCGGACCCGTCGAGCCAGCGGTCCAGGAACGCCCGGGTCGGCAGCCCGCTGCGCGGGTCGCGCTCGGCGCCGGGTTCGAGCTCGTCGAGCCGGGTCTGCGCGGCGTCGGCGCGGCGGCGTTCCAGCGACAGCTCACGGGCGAGGGTGTCCGCGGCGGCGTCGTAACGGTGGTCGGTGGCCGTGCCGGGGATGGGGACGACCCGGGAGAGCACCTCGTCGAGGCCGCCGGTGTGCCGCGAGCCGAGCCGCGCGCCGAGCTGGTGACGCAGCCGCAGCAGCTCGGAGTGGGCGTCGGCGTGCCGGAAGGACCAGCGGGCGGAGAACAGCCTGCCCCGCTCCAGTGAGCGCGCCGCCCCGTCGACGGCCTCCAGGTCGTGGGCGACGACGGTCGCCCCGGACCGCGGCGTCAGGACGGTGACGCTCCGCTCGCGGGCCGCGTCCTCGCCGTCGGTGAGCCGGACGTGCCCGAGGCCGTCGGGGAGCCCGTCGGGGGCGTCGCCGACGGTGGCGACGACGGCGCCGTCCCCGCAGACGGCGGCGAGCCGGTCCCAGACGCCGAGTGCCGGCCGGAGGTACTCCGACCGCTGGACGAGCCCGACGACCGCCATCGGCCGGTCCCGGGACGGGGCGAGGGCGAACTCCTCGATCGCCAGGGCGAGCGCGTCGAGCAGCGGCTTCGTGACGGTCCGTGAGGGGCGGTGCGCGACGCCGGGCATGAGTGTGGAGTCCCCGGCACTGATCACTCACGCCTCACTCATTTGCAGTAACGCTTGTCACAGAGTTATACGTGTGTGAACGGTTAAGCGGTTGCCTGTGCGATGCGAGTCTCGGCCCCTCCCCGTAACAGTGCGGCGGCAAGTACCGCACCGATCACGAGGAGTGATGATCCGATCCACATGGCGCTCGTGAACCCCGGCCCGAACGACGCCGGGTCGGCGGGGGCGTCCCCGCGGATCCCCGCGATCGCGGGTACGGCCGCGACCGCGAGCAGGCCCGCGGCCCGCGCGATCGCGTTGTTGACCCCCGACGCGACGCCCGCGTGCCGGTCCGCTGCCGCGTCGAGCACCGCCGTGGTCAGCGGCGCGACGGCCGCGGACAGCCCCAGCCCGACCAGCGCCGTCGCCGGGAGCACGTCGGTGAGCCAGGTCGCGCCGGGCCCGATCCGCGACGCCAGCAGCATCCCGGCCGCGGCCAGCAGCAGCCCGCCGGTGACCAGCGGTGCCGGGCCCGTGCGCGTCGCGAGCCGTCCGGCGCGGGCCGACAGCAGCAGCATGAGCACGGTGACCGGCAGGGTCGCGGTCCCCGCCAGCAACGGGGAGAACCCGGCCACGATCTGCAGCTGCACGGCGAGCAGCACGAACAGCAGCCCCAGCGCCGCATAGACGGCGACGGTCACGACGTTCGCGCCGGTGAACCGGCGCCCGTCCCCGGCGTCGCCGGTGCCGGTGAACAGCTCCGGTGGCACCAGCGGGGACCGGCTGCGCCGTTCGACCAGCGCGAACGCCACGAGTGCCGCCACTCCGGCGAGGCCCGCGCCCCACACCTGCAGCCCGGGCGATGCACCGGCGCCGGCCGCCGTCCCGGCCCAGGTCAGCAACGCCAGCCCGGCGACCGCGAGCACGCTGCCCGGGACGTCGAGCCGGTGCGCGGCGTCGGGGTCACGCGACTCGGGCACGTGCCGCACCGCCACCGCGACGACGACCGCCGCGAGCGGCAGGTTGATCAGGAACACCGCCCGCCACGACCACTCCACGAGCGTCCCGCCGACGAACGGGCCCAGCGCCCCCGCGACCCCGCCGAGCCCGGACCAGGCCCCGATCGCCGCCGCCCGGTCCGCCCCGTGGAACGACGCCGAGATCAGCGCCAGGCTGCCCGGGGTCAGCAGCGCCCCGCCCACCCCCTGCAGGGCCCGGGCCGCGGCGAGCACCTCGACGCTCGGCGCCAGCCCGCACAGCAGCGAGGCCAGCGCGAACCAGACCGCCCCGGTCACGAAGATCCGCCGCCTGCCGAACCGGTCGCCCAGCGAGCCGCCGAGCAGGATCAGCCCGGCCAGGGTCAGCGTGTAGCCGTTGACCGTCCACTGGAGACCGGCGAATCCGGCGCCGAGGTCCTCGGCGATGCGGGGCAGGGCGATCGTGACGACGGTGTTGTCGAGCATCGCCATGCCCGAGCCGAGCACGCAGGCCGTGATGACCCAACGGCCGGCCGCGGTGCCGGTGCGCAGTCCGGTGTCCATGGTCGGCGAACACCGGGATGTCCCGGTCTCTTCCGCCGCCGCGACGTGCCGTTCCTGTCAGGGGGTGCCTGCACACTGCCGGCCATGGCGGAACGGGCGGCGCGGCCGCTGATCGGGATCGAGGACCTGGCGGTCCCGGAGTGGGCGCGGACGATGCAGGTGGCCGCCGAGGCCGGGGTCCTCGCCGTCGCCCGGTCGGTGCCGAGGACCGCGATGTCGCTGACCCGGTGGGCGTGGCGGGCCGCGCCGGGATGGACGCTGCTGGCCGGGACCGTGCATCTGCTGGCGGGTGTCGCGACCGCGTTCGGACTGCTCGCCACGGCCGACGTGTTCACCCGGCTGCTCGCGGACGGTCCGACCCCGGAACGGGTGGTGGCGTCCCTGCCGGCCGTCGCCCTCGTCGTGGCGGCACTGTCGGCGCGCGCAGCCCTCGAGCTCGCCGTCCGTGCCGTCACGACGACGCTCGCGCCCCGGGTCGAGCGACTGGTCGAGCGCGAGCTGCTGGAGCACGTCGCCGAGATCGAGCTGATCGCCTTCGACGACGCCGACTTCACGCTGCTCGTGCAGCGGGCCGATCAGGCGACGGCCCGGATCAGGGAGGGCGTCCGGATGGTCGGCGACCTGCTCGGGAACTGCATCGGCCTGCTCGCCGCGGCTGCCACGGTGGGCGTGGTCCATCCCCTGCTGGTCCCGGTGGTGCTCCTCGCCGCCCTGCCGCAGGCGTGGGCGACCCTGCGCACGATCCGCAACACCTTCCTGTCCCACCTGCGGATGATGGCCAACCACCGACGTCTCGCCATCAGCGGTGGCCTGCTGACCAGCCGCGGCGACGCGGCCGAGGTCCGCGCCTTCACCGTGCAGGACACACTCCTGGCCGAGCACGCGCGCATCGCCGCGGTGGTCGCGGAGGAATCCGTCCGGGTCGGCCACCGCGCCACGCTCGTCACCGCGGTCGGCCGCGTCCTCGGGGGCGTCGGGGCCGGAGCGGGGTATGCGGTTCTCGGCCTGTTGCTCCACGGCGGATGGCTCCCGCTGGCGCTGGCGGGTACGGGGGTCATCGCGCTCCGGACCGCGACGTCGTCAGCGGTGGGGGTGGTGCTGGGGGTGAACAACCTGTTCGACGCCGGACTGTTCGCCGAGCTCTACGACCGGTGTCTCGTCGAAGCGCGCGACCGCCGGTCCCGCGGGACCGCTGCGCCCGCCGGCGATCCGGACGAGATCCGCTTCTCCGGCGTCACCTTCACCTACCCCGGCCAGCCCGATCCGGCACTGGCGGGGATCGACCTCACCCTCCGCCGTGGCGAGGTCGTCGCGTTGGTGGGGGAGAACGGCTCGGGGAAGTCGACGCTCGCCAAGCTCGCGGTCGGGCTCTATCGGCCGCAGACCGGCAGCGTCCGGTGGGACGGCCTCGACACCGGCGGCCTCGACCAGCGCGCACTCCACGACCGGGTGGCCCTCGTGCTGCAGGAACCGGTGCACTGGCCGGTGTCGGCGGAGGACAACATCCGCCTCGGCCGCCTCGACCGTCCCGACGCCGGTGGGACCGCGCTGGCCGACGCCGTCGAGCGGTCCGGGGCCCGCGCGGTGCTCGACGACCTGCCGGACGGTGGCGCGACGGTGCTGTCCCGGGCGTTCCAGGGCGGTCGGGATCTGTCCGGTGGGCAGTGGCAGCGCATCGCGGTCGCGCGTGGTCTCTACCGCGACGCGGCCGTCGTCGTCGCCGACGAACCGACGGCCGCCCTGGACGCCCGCGCCGAGCACGCCGTGTTCGGCGCGTTGCGCGAGCTGGCCGGTGGCCGTGACCGGATCACCGTCCTCGTCACGCACCGCCTGGCGAACATCCGCGGCGTGGACCGCATCGTCGTACTCGACCGCGGCCGCATCATCGAGCAGGGCACGCACGCCGAGCTCATGGCGAACGACGGCCCCTACCGGGAGCTCTTCACCCTGCAGGGGGCCGCCTACGCCGACCTGTGAACCGTGCGGCCGCGTCCCGGCCGGGGTCAGCCGGTGACCACCCCCGCCCGCCGCCCGGCCTCGGTGAGCCGCTCGGCCAGCAGCGCCGCGGCCGCCTCGTCCACCCGCCCCACCGACAGCCGCAGCATCTGCCGGTCGTCGGGCAGGAACGCGGTGCCGGGGATGGTCAGGGTGTCGTGGTCGAGCAGCAGCGTCCGGACGACGTCGAGGGTCGGGCGGTCCGGGAACGGATGGCGCACCCAGGCGAAGAACCCGCCGAGGGCGGCGACCTCGAACCCACCCGGCCGGTCGGCGAGTGCGGCACCGACCCACTCCCGCCGCCGGGCGATCTCCGCGACCCGGTCGGCCCGCCACGCCCCGGCGCGGGTGAGCCCGGCCACCGCGGCCTCCTGCCCGGTCCGCGGTGCGCAGATGGCGATGCAGTCGAGCAGCTTGAGCACCTGGCGTCGCAGCTCGGGGCCCGCGATCACCGATCCGACCCGGTACGCCGGGATGGCCAGGTCCTTGGAGTAGGAGTGCAGGCCGACCACGGTCGAACGCCACGCCGGGTCGGCGAACAGCGTGTGCGACGGCTCGGTCGTGTCCGGGCGGAACGAGCGGTAGGTCTCGTCGAGGACGAGCGCGATGTCGTGGCGCCGGGCCAGCTCGGCGAACGCGGTGATCTCCTCGGGCGGGACCGTCACCCCGCTCGGGTTCCCCGGGGTGACCAGCACGATCGCCCGGGTCCGCGGGGTGAGGAGCGCCTCGGCGTCGGCGGCGCGCGGGACCAGGTCGGCGTCGGGCTCCAGGTACACCGGCGTGACGCCGCGCATCCGCAGCCACATGTCGTGGTTGAAGTAGTAGGGCAGCGGCGAGATCACCTCGTCGCCCGGACCGGCGAGCGCGTCGGCGACCACGGCGAACGCCTGGTTGCAGCCCGCGGTGACCACGACGTCGTCGGGGGTGAGGTCCCCGCCGTGCTCGCGGGCCAGCTCGTCGGCGATCGCCCGCCGCAGCGGCGGGATGCCCGGCACCGGCGCGTAGCCGGACAGGCCGGGGTCCCGTGCGACCTCGACGACGCGCTCGACGACCTCGGGTGCCGGCGGGTACGGCGGCGCGGCCTGCGACAGGTCCAGCAACGGGTGCGTCGCGTTCCGCGCCGGGTCCCGCTCGCCGGCCAGCGCGAGGGCCGCACCGATGGGGGAGTCGCTGCCGGCCGCCGTCGTGGGGTCGAGTCGCACCGTGGGATGCCGCCTTCCGGGTCGTCCTGCGTCGGTCCTGCGGTCCGATCGTCGCCGACGCGGCCCGGGGCGGTCCAGCGACCCTCGGGATACGGTCGCCGCACGAGGCGTTGCGAGGTGGCACGGTGGTCGAGGTCCGCACGGCGCCCGGCGCGGGGTTCCGCCGCCGGGTCCTGCTCGTCCTGTGCCTCACCGAGATCACCAGCTGGGGCGTCCTCTACTACGCGTTCCCGGTGCTCGCGCCGTCGATCTCGGCGGACACCGGCTGGTCGGTGAGCGCGGTGACCGGCGCGTTCTCCGCGGGCCTCGGGGTGTCCGCGCTGGCCGGGATCGTCGTCGGACGGCTGCTGGACCGGTGGGGCCCGCGCTGGGTGATGACGGCCGGATCGCTGCTGGGGGTGCCCGCCGTCGTCGGGATCGCGGTCGCGCCGTCCTGGCCGTGGTTCCTCGTCGCGTGGCTGGTCGCGGGGCTCGCGCAGTCCGCGACGCTGTACCCGCCCGCGTTCGCGGCGCTGACCCGCTGGTGGGGGAGCGACCGGGTGCGCGCGCTGACCGGGCTCACCCTGGCCGGCGGCCTGGCCAGCACGGTGTTCGCGCCGCTGTCGGCGGCGCTGCTCGGCGGGTTCGGCTGGCGCGGCACCTACCTGGTGCTCGCCGTCGTCCTGCTGGTCGTGACGGTTCCCGCGCACCTGCTCGGGCTGCGCGGCCCGTGGCCGGAGGCACCCGCCCCGCCCGAGCACGCCGACCCGGGCGCGATCGCGCGCAGCCGCCCGTTCCTGCTGACCGTGGCCGCGGTGTTCCTCGGCACGTTCTGCGGGTTCGCGGTCGCGGTGAACCAGGTGCCGCTGCTCATCGAGCGGGGACTCGACGTACAGACGGCGGCCTGGGCGCTCGGGCTCGGCGGGGTCGGGCAGGTCGCCGGGCGGGCCCTCTACACCCGTGCCGTGGGACGGCTGGCCCCACCGGCACGGGCGGTGCTCGTCCTGGCGGCGCTGGCCGCGTCGACCGCGCTGCTGGGACTGCTGCCCGGCCCGGCGTGGCTGCTGGTCGGCGCGGCGGTGCTGACCGGCGCGGCCCGCGGGATCACGACGCTGCTGCAGGCCACAGCGGTGTCGGACCGGTGGCCGTCGCGGTTCTACGGGCGGCTCGGCGGGCTGCTGTCGGCGCCCGCGACGGTGGCGGTGGCGGTCTCGCCGTGGGCCGGCGCGGCGCTGGCCGGGCCGCTCGGGGGCTACCCGCAGTTGTTCGCGGTGCTCGCCGGGGCCGCGGCGGTGGGGGCGGTGCTGGCCGTCGGCACCCGGGTCCGTGATCCGCGCTGACCCGGCTGTGGGGCCGTGCCCGTCCCCCGGGACCTGCCGCCGGTGGTGGCGCGCCGTCGCCTGTCCCGCCCGCCCCGCGACGACCACGGCGCGCCGATCCACCCTCACGGGTGGGCGACGGGCCCGGAACGCACGAAACCGGCCACGGAGGACCGTGACCGGTTTCGGAGGATGTGTGTCCGAGGGGGGACTTGAACCCCCACCCCCCTATACGGGGACTAGCACCTCAAGCTAGCGCGTCTGCCATTCCGCCACTCGGACGTCGCGATCTCTCGATCGCGTCGTGGAGAAGCATAGCCGAGGCCCACGGCCGGGTTGCGGCGGGGTCGGCACGCGTCGCCGGTGGTAGAACGACGCCCATGACCGCTTCAGCGAACGACGACCCGAGCAGTGCCGAGGACGAGGTCGTGCAGCTGTGTTCGGAGCTGATCCGGATCGACACGACGAACACCGCCGACCCGGAGACCCTCGTCGGTGAGGCCGAGGCGGCCGACTACGTGGCGGACAAGCTGCGCGAGGTCGGCTACGACGTCGAGCTCGTCGAGTCCGGCATGCCCGGGCGGATGAACGTGATCGCCCGGCTCGAGGGCGCCGACCGCACCCGCGGTGCACTGCTGATGCACGGCCACCTCGACGTCGTCCCCGCGGACGCGGGCGAGTGGTCGGTGCACCCGTTCTCCGGGGCCGTGCAGGACGGCTACGTCTGGGGCCGCGGCGCCGTCGACATGAAGGACATGGACGCGATGATGCTGGCGGTCGCCCGCCGCTTCAAGCGTGAGGGCGTCGTCCCGCCGCGGGACATCGTGTGGGCCTTCGTCGCCGACGAGGAGGCCGGCGGGAAGTGGGGCGCGCAGTGGCTGGTCGAGCACCGGCCCGATCTCTTCGAGGGGTGCACCGAGGCCGTCGGCGAGGTCGGCGGGTTCTCGCTGACCCTCGGTGAGGACCAGCGGGCGTACCTGATCGAGGCCGCGGAGAAGGGCATCGCCTGGATGCGGCTGCGGGCCAAGGGCAAGCCCGGCCACGGCTCGTTCCTGCACGACGACAACGCCGTCACCATCCTGGCCGAGGCCGTCGCCCGGCTCGGGAACCACACGTTCCCGCTCACGATCACCGACACGGTGCAGGCGTTCCTGGACCGGATGACCGAGCTGACCGGCGTCGAGTACCCGGAGGACGACCTCGAGGGCGCCCTGGCCAAGCTCGGACCGATCTCGCGGATCATCGGCGCGACCGTCCGGGACACCGCGAACCCGACGATGCTCGACGCCGGCTACAAGGCCAACGTCATCCCGTCGACGGCCGAGGCGGTCGTCGACTGCCGGGTGCTGCCGGGCCGCGAGGAGGCGTTCCTGCGCGAGGTCGATGAGCTGCTCGGCCCGGACGTCGAGCGCGAGTGGGTCACCGATCTGCCGGCCGTCGAGACGCCGTTCGAGGGCGCGCTGACCGACGCGATGCAGGCCGCGCTGCGCACCGAGGACCCGACCGCCGAGATTGTCCCGTACATGTTGTCCGGGGGGACCGACGCGAAGGCGTTCTCGACGCTGGGCATGAAGTGCTACGGCTTCGCGCCGCTGCGGCTGCCCCCGGAGCTGGACTTCGCGTCGCTGTTCCACGGCATCGACGAGCGGGTGCCGGTGGACGCGCTGAGGTTCGGCACCCGGGTGCTCGACCGCTTCCTGCGCACGGTGTGACGGGGACGCCGGGCCCGGCCGGCCCGGCACCCCGCTCCGTGACGGCACCGGCCGCCGGGTGGCAGGGTGGCGGCATGGATCTCTCGGGCAAGGTCGCCCTGGTCACCGGAGGCGCGTCGGGCATCGGCGCGGCCGCGGTCGACCGGCTGGTGGCGGCGGGTGCGCAGGTCGTGGTCGTCGACCGGGACGCCGACGGCGCCGCGGCCGTCGCGGAGAGGGCCGGTGGGCTGGCCCACGCGGCCGACGTCACCGACCCCGCGGCGATGGCCGCCGCGGTGGCCGCGGCCGAGGAGCGTTTCGGGCGGCTCGACATCGTGCTGCTCAACGCCGGCGTCACGGCGGGCCAGTCCGGCGTCACCGACCTCGACCTGGACGGCTACCGGCGCATCCTCGGCGTGAACCTCGACCACGTGGTGTTCGGGCTCAACGCCGCCGTGCCGGCGCTGCGCCGCGCCGGGGGCGGTCACGTGGTGGCGACCGCGTCGCTGGCCGGGCTGATCGGCCTGCCCGGCGACGCGCTCTACACCGCGACCAAGCACGCCGTCGTCGGCTACGTCCGGGCCGCGGGCCCGGCGCTGGCGGGGGAGGGCATCCGGGTCACCGCCGTGTGCCCCGGGTTCGCCGACACCCCGCTGATCGGCAACGTCCGCGCCCAGTTCGGCGACTTCCCGCTGCTGGGGGCCGACGACGTCGCCGCGGCCGTCGAGCAGATCCTGGAGCGGGGCGAGCCGGGGGAGTGCTGGTACGTGCAGCCCGGCCGCGAGCCCGCGCCGTACGGCTTCCGGGGGGTGCCCAGCCCGCGCGGGGCGGGCACGCCGCCGGAGGTCGGCTGGCAGGACGCCTGAGCCGGGTCTTGACCTCGACGGCGGTGCAGGTCACATCCTGGGGGCATGGCCGAGCTGAACCACACCATCGTGCACTCCCGTGACAAGCGCGCCGGGGCGGCGTACCTGACCGAGATCCTGGGGCTGCCCGAGCCGACGTCGTTCGGGCCGTTCCGGGTCGTGCGCGTCGCGAACGGCGTCGACCTGGACTTCATGGACGCCGACCCGGCGACGATCGTCCCGCAGCACTACGCGTTCCTGGTCTCCGACGACGAGTTCGACGCCGCGTTCGCCCGGATCACCGCCCGCGGCCAGGAGTACTGGGCCGACCCCGGCGGGAGCCGTCCCGGCGAGATCAACACCCACGACGGCGGCCGGGGCGTGTACTTCGACGACCCGTCCGGGCACCGCATGGAGCTCATCACGGTGCCCTACGGCGGCTGACGGGCGGGGACCGTCAGAAGGTGGGCTCGGGCAGCAGGCCCTGCTGGGCGCCGAGCCGTCGTCGCAGCACGATCTTGCGCACGCCGCCGGGGTAGAGGCGCAGCCGGGACAGCTCCCAGCCGGAGAACTCGGCCTGGATCGCCAGCCGCACCGACGCCGTCAGCCGGGAGACGTCCCCCTCGATGCGCACCGGGCGGTACTCGTACCGGTCGTCGGTCCAGCCGTCGCCGTCCCGAGTCCCGGCCACCCGATTCCCGGCGGCGGAGTCCTCCGACCCGTTCCCAGCGCCCTCGGTCATGCGTGCCTCCTGGTCGTGCCGTGCTCGTCGGTGCCCACCGGATGAACGGCGGGTGTCGCGTCGGGCATTCCCACTGTAAGGGGCACCCGGGCCGGCGGGGGAGCTCAGACGGGGTCGCTCACGTCGTCGAGCGCGGTGCGGATCTCGGCGGGCAGCACGAGGTCCTCGGCTGCGAGCGAGGCCCGCAGCTGGGCCGCGTCCCGCGCCCCGACGACGGCCGAGGCGACCCCCGGGCGGTCCCGCACCCAGGTCAGCGCCACCGACAGCGGCGAGGTGCCGAGCCCGTCGGCGGCGGTGAGGACCGACTGGACGATCCGCGCCGAGTGCTCGGTGCGGCGCGCCTCCACGTACGAGGCCAGCAGCGCGCTCGCGCCCCGCGAGTCCGCCGGGGTGCCGTCGGTGTACTTGCCCGTCAGCACTCCCCGGCCCAGCGGGGCCCAGGCCAGCAGCCCGAGGCCGTGGTGCCGGGCGGCGGGCAGGAGCTCGGCCTCCGGTTCCCGGGCGAGCAGCGAGTACTCCACCTGCGCCGACACCGGACGGCAGACGGCCGGGTCGGGCCCGGCGGTGGCGCCACCCGCGACGGTCGCCAGCTGCCAGCCGGCCGGGGCGACCAGCCCGGCGTAGCGCACCCGTCCGGAGTAGACGGCGACCTGCACCGCGGACAGCGTCTCGTCCAGCGGCACCCGGGGGTCCCAGCCGGGGAACTGCCACAGGTCCAGGTGCTCGGTGCCCAGCCGGCGCAGCGTGCGGTCCAGTGAGCGCAGCAGCGCGGTCCGCGAGGCCCGTTCACCCGCGTCGGGGGCTGCCGTGCCGCGCCCGGCGAGGACGACGTCGTCGCGACGGACGGTGCCCCGCAGCAGCCCGCCGAGCACCTGCTGGGCGGCGCCGCCGCCGTAGTCCTCGGCGGTCTCGACGAGGGTCCCGCCGACGTCGACGAACGCGCGCAGCTGGTCCGCGGCGTCGGCCGGGGAGGTGTCCTCGCCCCAGGTCATGGTGCCCAGGCCGACCCGCGACACCTCGAGGCCGCTGCCGCCCACCGGTCTGCGTTGCACGGTCGTCGAGCCTAGGCGCGCGGGCCCGCGGGACCGGTGAGGGCGCGCAGAGTGACCCCCGTCTCGGCGAGTACGGTGACGGCCCGTGATCAACCAGGAGCCGAGCCGCCAGGACCGGACGACCCCGGACCGGAGCACGCCGGACCGCGGCCGCGACGGGAGCCGTTCGTGAGCTGGCTCGAGGTCGTCGTCCTCGGGATCGTCCAGGGGCTCACCGAGTTCCTGCCGGTGTCCTCCTCGGCGCACCTGCGGATCGTCTCGGCGGTCGGTTTCGGCGGGGACCCGGGGGCGGCGTTCACCGCCGTCTCCCAGCTCGGCACCGAGGCCGCGGTGATCGTCTACTTCGCCAAGGACATCTGGCACCTGTTCCTCACCTGGGTGCGCGGGTTCCGCGACGCGGAGGTCCGCGCCACCGACGACTACCGGCTGGCCTGGCTGGTCATCATCGGGTCGGTCCCGATCGCCGTGCTCGGGGTGCTGTTCAAGGACCAGATCGAGGGCGTCGCCCGGAACCTCTGGCTGGTCGCGACCACGCTGATCGTGTTCGGTGTCCTGCTCGGCCTGGCCGAGCGCTTCGGCAAGCAGGTCAAGCCGGTCGAACGGATCACCGTCAAGGACGGCATCCTGCTCGGCTTCGCCCAGGCCATGGCGCTGATCCCGGGCGTCTCGCGGTCCGGTGGCACGATCACCGCCGGCCTGTTCCTGGGGCTGACCCGGCCCGCGATCGTGCGGTACTCGTTCCTGCTGGCGATCCCGTCGGTCTTCGGTGCCGGCCTGTTCACGCTGCCCGACGTGTTCGCCGGCGACGGCCCGTCCGGGCCGCAGATGCTCGTGGCCGTGCTGGTCGCGTTCGTCGTCGGCTACGCGGTGATCGCCTGGTTGCTCCGCTTCGTGGAGAACAACACCGTCTACGTGTTCGTCGCCTATCGGATCGCGCTGGGTGTCGCCCTGCTCGCCGCCCTGTCGCTCGGCGCGGTCAGCGCGTACTGACCGCCGTCACTCCCGTAGCCTCGGTCGGCGTGACGACCTTGATCCTGCTGCGGCACGGCCGGTCCACCGCGAACACCGCGGGCGTGCTGGCCGGGCGCACCCCGGGCGTGGAGCTCGACGACCGCGGCCGGGAGCAGGCGGCGGCCGTCGTCGACCGGCTCGCGGCCCTGCCGATCGCCTCGGTCGTGACCTCCCCGCTGGAGCGGTGCCGCCAGACCGTCGCGCCGCTCGCGGCGGCCCGCGGCCTGGAGCCGGTCGTCGAGGACGACCTGGCCGAGGTCGACTACGGCGCGTGGACCGGGCAGAAGATCTCCGACCTGCTCAAGGAGGACCTGTGGAAGGTCGTCCAGGCGCACCCGTCGGCGGCGACCTTCCCGGACGGCGAGTCCCTGGCCGGGATGCAGGCCCGCTCGGTCGCGGCGGTGCGTCGCCACGTCGCCCGGGTCCGGGCCGAGCACGGCGAGGACGCGATCGTCCTGGCCTGCAGCCACGGTGACGTGATCAAGGCGATCCTCGCCGACGCGCTGGCCAGCCACCTCGACAACTTCCAGCGGATCGTCGTCGACACCTGCTCGGTGAGCGTCGTCACCTACACCGAGCTGCGGCCGTTCGTCGCGCGGATGAACGAGCAGTCCGGCGACGTCGCGAGCCTGGTCCCCAAGCCGAAGCCCGCCGAGGGCGAGGAGCAGCCGGTGAACGCCTCCGACGCCGTGGTCGGGGGTTCCACGAACGCGTGAGACGGGGTGATCCACCTCGCATCGTCCCTGGTGGACGCACCCACAGGTGACCGCGGGGATGCCCCCGCAGCCGGATACGCCTACCCTGGGAAGGGTCATGGCACGCGTCATCCACGTCTTCCGCCGACCCGACCGCTTCGTGGCCGGGACCGTCGGCGAGCCCGGCGATCGCGCCTTCTACCTGCAGGCGATCGAGAGCAGCCGCACGATCAGTGTGCTGCTGGAGAAACAGCAGGTCTCGGTGCTGGCCGAACGCATCACGGCGCTGCTGGGCGAGGTGTCCAAGCGCTTCGGCGAGGACAACCTGCTCGGCGCGACCGTGACCACGGGGTCCTCGGACAACGACCCGCTCGCGGTCCCGCTGGAGGAGGAGTTCCGGGTCGGGACGATGGGCCTGGGCTGGGACGCCGACTCGAGCTCGATCGTCGTCGAGCTGCTCGCGGTCACCGAGGAGGAGATCGACGAGTCGGTCGTCCTCGACGACACCGAGGAGGGCCCGGACGCGCTGCGCGTGTTCCTGTCCCCGACGGCGGCGAAGGCCTTCGCCGAGCGCGCCGAGAAGGTCGTCGACGCCGGCCGTGCCCCGTGCCCGTTGTGTGCCGAGCCGCTCGACCCGGCGGGCCACGTCTGCGTGCGCCTCAACGGCTACCACGACCGCAACCCCGTGGCCGGGACGGAGTGACGCTCGACCTGCGCGACCCCGCGGTGTTCGAGGTCCTGCGCACCGGCCGCATGGACATCACCGGCCGGATGGTCGACGCCTCCAACGCCACCCTGTTCGGCACCGTCTCCCTCGACGGTGTCGAGCTGCGCTGCGTGTACAAGCCGGTGCGCGGGGAGCGCCCGCTGTGGGACTTCCCGGACGGCACCCTCGCCGGGCGCGAGGTCGGTGCCTTCCTCGTCTCCCAGATCTCCGGGCTCGACGTCGTCCCGCCCACGGTGCTGCGCGACCAGGCCCCGTTCGGGACCGGCATGGTGCAGGCCTGGGTCTCCTCGGGTGACGAGAGCGCCCTGTCCGAGCCGCCCGCCGACGGCGCGGGCGACGAGCTGGACGGCGACATCACCGAGGAGACCGTCCAGCTCGCCACCGAGTCGCTGGTCGAGCTGTGCGAGCCGCACGAGATCCCCGGCGGCTGGCTGCCGGTGCTCCGTGCCCGGGACGGCGCGGGGGACCCGGTGGTGCTGGTCCACGCCGACCACCCGCAGCTGCGGGACATGGCGCTGTTCGACGTCGTCGTCAACAACGCCGACCGCAAGGGCGGGCACGTGATCCTCGCCGGGGACGGCGACGTCTACGGCGTGGACCACGGCCTGACCCTGCACACCGAGCCGAAGCTGCGCACCGTCCTGTGGGGCTGGGTCGGGGACGAGCTCGGCGAGGAGCACACGGCCGTCCTCAAGGAGCTGCGCGCCCGGCTGGCGGGCGAGTTCGCCGACGTCCTCGGCGAGCACGTCACCCGCCGCGAGGTCGCGGCGCTGCGCTCCCGGATCGACCACCTGCTCGCCGAGCCGCGCTTCCCCGGCCCGGACGGCTACGGCCCGGCCATCCCCTGGCCGGCGTTCTAGCCGGTCACATCCAGGAGCCCGAGCCGCTGCGTCGCGCGGGTCATCGCGACGTAGAGGTCCGCCGGGTCGGCCGCCCGGATCCGCTCCGGGTCGACGATCACGACGGCGTCGAACTCCAGGCCCTTCGACGACACCGGGGTGTGCACCGGCACGCCGGGTGACCCCAGGTCGGTGCCGGGCGGGGCGATGACGGTGACCGTCCCGTCGGCGGTGCGGGCCCGCTCGTCGTCGACGGCGGCGCGGACCGCGGCGCGGAGCTCCCCGGCCGGGACCGTGCGGGTCCACGGCTGCTCACCGGTGCTGCGCACCGACTCCGGCGGGCGACGGTCCGGGGCGTAGGTCGCCAGCACCCGCGCGGCGGCGTCCATGATCTCCGACGGCGTCCGGTAGTTCACCGTCAGCGTGCGGTGCGTCCAGCGTCCGGCCAGGTGCGGGGCGAGCACGTCGGCCCAGGCCCGGGCGCCGGCCGGGGCGCTGCGCTGGGCGAGGTCGCCGACCGCGGTGATCGACCGCGCAGGGCAGCGCCGCAGCAGCACGTGCCAGTCCATCGCGGACAGCTCCTGCGCCTCGTCGACGACGAGGTGCCCGTAGCGCCAGTCCCGGTCCGACGCCGCGCGCTCGGCCACGGTCAGCGGCACCCCGGCGACGTGCCGCTGCGCGAGCATGTCCGCGGTCACGAAGTCGGTGGGCCGCAGCTCGTCCGGATCCTCCCCGGCGAGCGACCGGTCCGCGGACTCCAGCACGGTCAGCACCTCGGCGGCGTAGGCGCTGTCCGGCTCCGGTGCCGCGGCGGGTGTCCCGTCCGGGACCGGGCCGAGGAGCTCGGCGAGCTCGTCGAGCAGCGGCGCGTCGGCCACGGTCCACGGCGTGCCCGGATCCCGCCGCAGCGACTCCGGAGCGCCCGCGGCGGCCAGCCGGTCCGGGTCGGCGTACAGCTCGGCCAGGGCCCGCTGCGGGGTCAGCACCGGCCACAGCTCCTCGACGGCCGCGTGGAACCGGGGGTCGGTGCGCAGCGCGTCGCGCAGCTCGGCCCGCATCTCGGCCGACACCTCGGCCGCCCCGGCGGGCTCGATCTCCGGGATGTCCAGCCCCGCCAGCAGCTCCGCGAGCTCCGGCGGGTCCTCCAGACCGACCTCGAGCCGCTCCAGCCCCTGGTCGACGAGCAGCCGCCCGAGGGTGTCGCGGAACGTGGCGCGGGCGGTGTTGTGCGGCTGCCCGGTGGCGCGGGCCCGCCGGCGCGCCTCGGCGGCCAGCGTCGTGTCGATCTCGACGGTGACGTCGTCCATCCCGATCGCGACCGGTGCCCCGGGCAGCTCCTGGCGGTCGTCGACGGCGCGGCGCAGCACGTCGACCATCGCGAGGTCGCCCTTGAGCCGCGCCGTCCCCGGCGGGTCGGTCGCGTCGGCGACGACGCCGTGCGCGAGGCGTCCCGGGGTGGTGAACACGACCGCGGACTCGCCGAGCGCGGGCAGCACACCGCCGACGTAGTGCACGAAACCCGCACTCGGCCCGACGACGAGCACGCCGCTGCGGGCGAGCCGGTCACGGTGGGTGTAGAGCAGGTACGCGATCCGGTGCAGCGCGACGGCGGTCTTGCCGGTCCCGGGGCCGCCCTCGATCACGACGGTGCCCGACAGCGGCAGCCGGATGATCTCGTCCTGCTCGGACTGGATCGTCGTGACGATGTCGCGCATGCGGGTCCCGCGCGGCGCGGTGAGGGCGGCGAGGAGCGCGGGGTCCGACGCCGACACGGTCCCGGTGCCGGGCCCGTCGCCGTCGAGGAGGTCGTCGTGGAAGCCGGCGACCCGCTCGTGCGGGGCGGTGCCGGCGACGGTGTAGTGCCGGCGCCGGGTCACCCCGAGCGGGGTGACCGGGGTGGCGCAGTAGAACGGCTGCGCGGCCGGGGCCCGCCAGTCGACCAGCGCGCTCTCGCCGTCGGCCGGGTCCGTCAGCCCGATCCGGCCGACCCGGGTCGTGGCGGCCCCGTCGACGTGGTCGAGACGCCCGAAGCACAGTCCCGCGCGGGCCGCGGTGAGGGTGCGCACCCGCTCCGAGGCGCGGTGCACCGACACGTCGCGTTCCCAGCGCGCGCTGAGCTGCTCCCCGGCGCGCTCGGCTGCGGCGCCCCGGGCCTGCGCGCCCGCCGCGGCGAGCTCGTCGTCGAGCAGGGCGTGCAGCCCGCGGAGGTGCCGGGTCTCGCGGGTCAGCTCCGCCTCGTAGGAGGAGTGGGTGGTCGCCGGGGCCTTGCCATCCGTGTTATGCTGAGACTGTAGGGTTACGTCCTCGTGTTCTGCGCGCACCCCACAGGGTAGCGCGATCCCGGCCCCCTGCGCACTCATCTCCCTCGTCGGCGGACGAGTCCGACCGTCTCGCGCAGCGCCATCGCCGTCGCGAACGTGCCGAACACCAGCCCCAGTACGACCGCGTCGAGCGCCAGGCCGAGGAACGCGCCCGCCACCGTGCCCGGTGCGGCGGTCAGCGCCAGCACCGTGCCCCACCTCCCGGACGCGGTGCCCTGCCGCAGGTGCACGACCGTCCCGACGATCGAGTTCGGGATGAACATCAGCAGCGACGTCCCGGCCGCGACGTGCAGGTCCGTGCCGAACAGCAGCACCATCGCCGGCACCGCGAGCAGCCCGCCACCGAGTCCCATCGCACCCGCCCAGGCGCCGATGACCAGGCCGACCACCGTCGCCGTCGGGTACAGGAACCAGGGATCGGCGACCAGCGACGCCGGCACCACCGCCCCGCCGAGCAGCGGCACGCCCAGCGCGTCGACGAGCAGCTTCGCCGCCGTCAGCACCAGTACGGCCACCAGCAGCACCCGCAGCAGCGTCTCCGACGCGCGCGCCAGCAGCTTCGGCCCGATCCACCCGCCGACCGTGCCACCGACGATCAGCCCGGCGCCGGTCCGCAGGTCCAGCGAACCGCCGCCGAGCGCGTAGGCGACCGCACCGGCGACGCAGACCCCGATGTTCGCGATCGTCGACGAGCCGTGGATCCGGGCCCGCGACATCGCGGTGAACCGGTCGAGCGCGGGCACGAACAGCACTCCGCTGCCGCCGCCGATCAGCCCGCCGACCACGCCGCCGATCAGGCCGATCACGCCCACCGGCACGGCCCGGCCGTCCCGGTCCGTGTCGGGGGAGAGGCGGACCATCGGGCCAGTGTCACCCCGACGGCGGTCCCGCCGTGCGCGGCGTCCCAGCGGTCGGGAACCGGGGATACGGTCGGCCCATGACCCTCCCGGCCCCGCAGCGGATCACCGTCCCCGGCACGACCCTGCCCGAGATCGCCCTGTCCGTGCACGACACCGGCGGCGACGGCGACCCCGTCCTGCTGCTGCACGGCTGGCCGGACCGCGCGAGCCTGTGGACCCACCAGGCCACCGCGCTCGCCGGGGCCGGGTACCGGGTCGTCGTCCCGGACCTGCGCGGCTTCGGGGACTCCGACCGGCCCGCCGAGGTCGAGCACTACCGGATGCGGGCCCTGGCCGCCGACGTCCTCGGCGTCGCGGACGCGCTCGGCATCGACCGGTTCGCCCTCGCCGGGCACGACTGGGGCGCCTCCCTCGGCTGGGCCCTCACCCTCGCCTCGCCGCGGGTGACCCGCTACGCCGCGTTCTCCGTCGGGCATCCCGCCGCGTTCGCCACCGCGGGGTTCCGGCAGAAGGCGATGTCCTGGTACATGCTCTGGTTCCAGTTCCCCGGCGTCGCCGAGCAGGTGATGCCGGCCGACGACTGGCAGTTCCTGCGCGGCTGGCTGCACGCGACGCTGCCCGAGGGACACCCGATGGCCGCCCGCCAGCTCGCCGACCTGTCCCGGCCGGGCGCCCTGACGGCGTCGTTGAACTGGTACCGCGCCAACATCGACCCGGCGACGTTCGTGCCCACCACGATCCCCCAGCCCCCGCGGATCACGGTGCCGACGATGGGGGTGTGGAGCGACGGCGACCTCGCGCTCACCGAGGGGCAGATGCGGGGCTCCTCGGCGTACGTCGACGACTTCCGCTTCGAGCGCGTCGAGGGCTGCGGGCACTGGATCCCGGAGGAGGCGCCGGAGACCGCGAGCGCCCTGCTCGCCGACTTCCTCGCGGGGTGACCGAGGGGACACGCGCTCCTCGCTGCGCCGCCGGGGGCCGCGGGCCAGGATGGGGCGGGTACAGCGGCGTCGGAACGACACGGAGGAAGCACTGATGGCGGAGAAGAGCCGGATCGGGGTCACCGGGCTGGCGGTGATGGGGGCGAACCTCGCCCGCAACATGGCCCGCCGTGGCTTCCCGGTGGCGGTGCACAACCGCACCACCTCGAAGACGACCGAGTTCATGAAGGACTACGGCGACGAGGGTGCCTTCACCGGCACCGAGTCGCTGCAGGAGTTCGTCGACGCGCTGGAGACCCCGCGCAAGATCGTCGTCATGGTGAAGGCGGGCAAGCCGGTCGACGCCGTCATCGACGAGCTGGCCCCGCTGCTCGACTCCGGCGACATCATCATCGACGCCGGCAACTCGCACTTCCCCGACACCGACCGTCGCGCCGCGTACTGCGAGGAGCGGGGCCTGCGGTTCATGGGGATCGGCGTGTCCGGCGGCGAGGAGGGCGCACTCAACGGGCCGAGCATCATGCCCGGCGGACCGCAGGAGGCCTACGGCGAGGTCGAGGAGATCCTCACCGCGATCGCCGCGAACGTCGACGGCATCCCGTGCTGCACCCACGTCGGCCCCGGCGGCGCCGGGCACTACGTGAAGATGGTGCACAACGGCATCGAGTACGCCGACATCCAGCTCATCGCCGAGGCCTACGACCTGCTCACGCACGTCGCCGGGCTGTCCGCGCCGGAGATCGGGACGATCTTCGAGGAGTGGAACTCGGGCGACCTCGAGTCCTTCCTCATCGAGATCACCGGCATCGTGCTGGCCAAGACCGATGAGAAGACCGGGAAGCCGCTCGTCGACGTCATCGTCGACCAGGCCGAGCAGAAGGGCACCGGCCGCTGGACGGCCATCGACGCGCTCGACCTCGGCGTCCCGCTGACCGGCATCACCGAGGCCGTGTTCGCCCGCACGCTGTCCAACCTGCGCGACGAGCGCCGGGAGGCCTCGACCACGCTGGGCGGCCCCACCCCGGGCTCGGGGAAGAACCGCGACGAGCTCGTCGAGGACATCCGCCAGGCCCTCTACGCGTCCAAGGTCGTCGCCTACGCCCAGGGCTTCGCGCAGATGCGCGCCGCCTCGCAGGCCAACGACTGGGACCTCGACCTCGGCGCGATGGCCCGGATCTGGCGCGGTGGCTGCATCATCCGCGCCCAGTTCCTCAACCGGATCACCGAGGCCTATGAGTCCCACCCGGACCTGGACAACCTGCTGATGGTCCCGTACTTCACCGAGGCCGTCGCGAACGCACAGGACGCGTGGCGCCGGGTCGTGGTGACCGCGACCGAGCAGGGCGTGGCGATCCCCGCGTTCTCCTCCAGCCTGTCCTACTACGACGGCTACCGTCGCGAGCGCGGCCCGGCCAACCTCATCCAGGGGCTGCGCGACTACTTCGGCGCGCACACCTACGCGCGCACCGACGCCGACGGCAAGTTCCACACCCGCTGGAGCCAGGACGGCAGCGAGGTCGCCGCGGACTGACCCCCCGCGCCGTGACACCCCGGCCCCGGCACCATGGGGCCGGGGTCGCGGTGTGCCGGGTGGGCCCTCAGCCGCGGGTCGCCGCCGGCCGCGCCGCGCCGGACGCGTCGCCGTCGGTCGCCACGGGCCCGTCGACGTGGTGGTACTTCCCGCCGCGCAGTGCGCTCGCCACCGCGGCGACCAGGCAGGCGACGGCGGCGAACCCGAGCGCGAAGGTCAGCCCGTCGGCGAACGGGCCGGAGATCAGCTGCGGGAAGAACTCCCGTCCGGTCAGGTACGCCGACTGTGCGGGCGCCAGCGCGCCGAGGACCTGCGGGCCGAGCAACGTCGCGATCGGGTTGTAGCCCAGCAGCGCCGCGAACAGGATCCCGACCGGCGGCAGCGCCGCGACCCGGTCCGCCGCGAGCTCCGGCACGCCCTGGGCCATGAGCCCGTCGTGCAGCGACGTGGGCAGCGTCGTCGACAGGCCCGCGATGAGCAGCGAGAAGAACACCCCGATCGACAGCACCGTCGCCGCGTTCTGGAACGTCGAGGTCATGCCGGCCCCGGCGCCACGCTGGTGCGCGGGCAGCGAGTTCATGATCGCCGCCCGGTTCGGGGAGCTGAACAGGCCCATCGCCAGGCCGTTGAGCGCCAGCAGCAGCGCGAACGCCCGGTAGTCGAAGTCCACCGGCAGCGCCAGCAGCGCGAGGAACGTCGCGGCCGCACCGAGCATCCCGACGGTGGCGAAGGCGCGGGCGCCGTAGCGGTCGGACAGGATGCCCGACACCGGCCCGGCGACGAGGAACCCGATCGTCAGCGGGACCATGTAGATGCCGGCCCACAGCGGCGTCGTCTCGAACGGGAAGCCGTGCTCGGGCAGCCAGATGCCCTGCAGCCAGATGATCAGGATGAACTGCAGCCCGCCGCGGCCGAGCGCGGCCAGCAGGCTCGCGATGTTGCCCGCGGTGAACGCGCGGATCGAGAACAGCGAGACGTGGAACATCGGCTCGGGCACCCGGCGCTCGATCCAGGTGAACAACGCCAGCACCGCGATCCCGCCGAGGATCAGGCCGAGGACGAGGGGGCTGGTCCAGCCCATGACGTCGTCGCCGTAGGGCTGGATGCCGTAGGTGATGCCCATCAGGACGGCGACGAGCCCGACCGCGAACGTCAGGTTGCCCCACCAGTCGATCCGCGCCGCGCGGCGGGCGCCGGTGTCGCGGAGCCGGGCGTAGGCCCAGATCGTGCCGAACACCCCGACCGGGACCGACACCAGGAACACCAGGTGCCAGTTCACCGGGGCGAGCACCCCGCCGACGACCAGTCCGAGGAACGAGCCGGCGATCGCCGCGACGGAGTTGATCCCGAGCGCGAGGCCACGCTGGTGCACCGGGAAGGCGTCGGTCAGGATCGCGGTGGAGTTGGCGAGCAGCAGCGCCCCGCCGACACCCTGCAGCACCCGAATCGTGATCAGCCAGACCGCGCCGGCGTCGCCCTGCATCCAGGTGGCGGCCAGCAGCACCGAGAACACCGTGAAGACGGCGAAGCCCAGGTTGTACATCCGGGTGCGGCCGTACATGTCGCCGAGCCGGCCGAAGCTGACCACCAGCACCGCCGTGACGACCAGGTACCCCATGATCAGCCACAGCAGGTAGTCGATGTTGTCCGGCGCCAGCGGGTCGATCCCGATGCCGCGGAAGATGTCCGGCAGCGCGATCAGCAGGATCGACATGTTGATCGTCACGATCAGCACGCCCATCGTGGTGTTCGACAGTGCGACCCACTTGTACCGGTCGGCCGGTCCCGATTTGTTGAGCATCGCTAATAACTGTAGCTCTCCGGTGCGTGTTCGCGCCACGGTCTCGCCCGGCTCGTCCGGTCCGTCCCGATCCTCCCTCGGGTAAAGGAATTCCCAGGTCGGACGGGGTCTACAGTCCGCGGCGTGAGGTGGCGAGGGGTGGAGCCGTCCGCCGGGAGGACCCGGCGCGAGGTGCTGCGCGCGGCGGCCGCCGCAGCCCTGCTCGCGGTGACGGAGGCGCTCCGGCGGATCCCCGGGAAGGCGGGTCCCGACATGGGTAACGTCTCGGCCGACGGCCGGACCCTGTGGCCGTCCGGGCGCGACGACCGGGAGGTGTACGTGCTCTCCACCGACGACGGCCACCCGATCCGGCGGATCCCGGTCGGTGACGGCCCGCACGGGCTGTGCATGTGGCCGCAGCCCGGCCGCTACCCCCTCGGCCACACCGGGATCACCCGGTGACCGCCGGACCGACGGCGACGACGACCTCGGCCCGCCGGACCGAGCAGCTGTTCCGCGTCGCCCTGGTCGTGAAGGGCATCGACGGGGCGGCGGAGCTGCTGGGCGCCGTCGCGCTGGTGCTGGTGTCGGGGGACTGGCTGCACCGGGTCGTCGCGCAGATCCTCGCCCGCGACCTGATCGGTCCGCCGGACGGCACCCTGGCCCGGCACCTGACCGAGGGCGTCGACCGCTTCGCCGGCGGGGACCGCACCTTCGTCATCGTCTACCTCGGGCTGCACGGCGTGCTCAAGCTCGGCCTGGTCGCGGCGCTGCTGACCCGCTGGCGACCCGCCTACCCGCCCGCGGCGGTGATCCTGGCGGTGTTCGTCGTGTACGAGCTGGTCCACGCCTGGCACACGCACTCCGTCGTGCTGCCGTTCCTCGCCGCGCTCGACCTCGCGATCATCGTGATGGTGATCCGCGAGTACCGGCTGCTCGGCCGGGAGGCCGCCGACTCAGGCGCCGGCAGCGACCGGTAGCCGCTCCAGGACCGCGCGCGCCGCGGCGCGACCGGCCCGGTCGGCGCCGATCGTGCTTGCCGAGGGGCCGTAGCCGACCAGGTGCACCCGCGGGTCGGCGACGACGCCGGTGTCGCGCGGCCCGCCCATCACGATCCCGCCGCCCGGTCCGCGCAGCCGCAGCGGGGCGAGGTGGCCCAGCGCGGGCCGCCAGCCGGTCGCCCACAGCAGCACGTCCGCGGGCTCGCGGGTGCCGTCGGACCACTCCACCCCGTCCGGCACGACCCGGGCGAACATCGGCCTGCGCGCCAGCACCCCGCTCGCGATCCCGGCCCGCACCCCGGGCGTGAGCCCCAGCCCGGTCACGCCGACGACGCTGCGCGGCGGCAGCCCGGCCCGGACCCGCTCCTCGACCCGGGCGACGGCGGCGCGCCCCTGCTCGGGCCCGAACGGCGTGCTGTGCCACTCGGGCTCCCGGCGGGTGACCCAGGTCGTCGCGGCGGCGTACGGGGCGATCTCCAGCAGCAGCTGCACCGCGGTGATCCCGCCGCCGACCACGACGACCCGCCGGCCGGCCATGGCCGCGGGACCCGGGTACCCACGGGCGTGCAGGCTCGTGCCGCGGAACGTCGCGAGGCCCGGGTAGGCGGGGACGAACGGGCGGGTCCAGGTGCCGGTGGCGTTGATCAGGTGGTCGGCGACCCAGGTGCCGCGGTCGGTGTCGACGGTCAGCGGCCCGCCGGTGTCGACGGCCGGCGGCCCGCCGGCGTCGGCGTCCGGCGACCCGCCGGTGTCGGACACCCGGTGGACGTGCACCGGGCGCACGACCCGCAGGTCCAGCTCGCGTTCGATGCGCCCGAAGTAGGCCGGGACGGCGTCGCGTGCGGGGAGGTCCGGGTCGGCGCCGGGGTCGTCGAACCCGGAGCGGACCCCGGCGACGTCGTGGATGCCGTTCACCGTGCGCATCCGCAGCGTCGGCCAGCGGTGCCGCCACGCGCCGCCGGGGCCGTCCTCGCCGTCGAGCACGACGAACCCGGGGCCCGGCTCCAGCCCGCCGCGCCGCAGCCCGGCCGCCGCCGACAGGCCCGCCTGGCCCGCGCCGATCACCACGACCCCGGTCCGCTCCACACCCGGGTCAACGCCCCGGCCGCACACGGTCATCCCGCGGTGATCACCGCTGGGGGAGCATCACGTCCGCCTCGCGGACGCTGCGCGCCCACGACCGGTGATCACGGCTGCGCCGCGGCGCGGACCACGTCGGCGACGTCGGCGTTGGCGCCGCAGACCACCAGGGCGAGCCGGGCGTCCGGGTGCCGCTGCACGATCCGGCGGGCGGCCGGGACCAGGCAGCCCGCGGCCGGCTCGGCCCAGATCCCGGCGTGCTCGGCGAGGGTGAGGGTGCCGCGGCAGGCCTCGGCGTCGTCGACGACGAGGACCTCGTGCACCAGCGCGCGGACGTGGTCGTAGGTCAGCTGCGACGCCGACGGCGCGGACAACGTGGTGATCGCCGACGAGATCGTGACGGGCGTCGGGCCGCCCGCGGCCAGTGCGGCGGACATCGCCTCGGCGCCGACGGTCTCCACACCCCACACCCGGGTGCCGGGCAGCAGCGCGTGGACCGCGGTGGCGACCCCGGAGATCAGCGCCCCGCCGCCGACGGAGACCAGCACGTCGGTCGGCGGCTCGCCGAGAGCGACGGCGTCGCGGGCCAGCTCCAGCCCCACGGTGCCCTGCGCGGCGACGATCACCGGGTCGTCGAACGGGTGCACCAGCGTCCGCCCGGCCCGCTGCAGCTCCCCGGCCTGCGCGAACGCGGCCGCGACGTCGGAGGTGAGCCGTACGTCGGCACCGGCGGCGCGGGCCGCGGCGACCGACCGGGCCGGCGCGGTGCGCGGCATGACGACGACCGCGTCCACCCCCGCGGCGCCCGCGACCTCGGCGACGGCGAGCCCGTGGTTGCCACCCGACACCGCGACGACGCCCGCGGCGCGCTCGGCGTCGGTCAGCGACGCGAGCTTGGCCAGCACCCCGCGCGGCTTGAACGACCCGGCCCGCTGCAGGTGCTCCAGCTTGAGCAGCACGGGCGCGCCGAGGGCCGCGGACAGTCCGGGGGAGGGGACGGTCGGGGTGCGCACCACGCCCCCGGCGATCCGCTCCGCCGCCGTCACGATGTCTGCGATGCTCACCTGGTCCGCCACCGCCGCAACGTAACCCCGGCCCCGCGGCCGTCCGGGGCCGCCCCGGGCGGCGGCCGTATGGCCCGTGGCGGTCGCCGCGGAACCGGCGGTGGGCGGGTCGGCACGACCGCGTCGAACCCGCCCGGGATCCGTGCGGCGCCGTTCGCCCGGCTCAGCCCATCGTGCGCGCGCCGTCGATCGCCTCGCGGATGACGTCGGCGTGCCCGGCGTGCTGGCTGGTCTCGGCGAGCATGTGGATCGCGACCCGGCGGACCGACCAGGACGTGTTCGGCTCGAACCACGGCGCGACCGGCAGGGCGTGCGAGGAGTCCAGGTCCGCGGTCCGCAGCACCTCCTCGGTGCGCGCGGCGACCTGCTCGACCCGGGCCCGCAGGTACTCCAGGGTCTCGTGGTCGGCCAGGACGAACCGGGTGTCCACCCACTCCTCGCCGGAGGCGGGCCAGTCACCGCCGTTCGCACCGGCCTCGGCGTCGACGGCGTCCCAGTCGACGGAGTCGTTGTAGACCTCGACGTCACCGAACGCGGCGGCACCCTCGACGGCGAAGCGGAACCACTGCTCCTCGGTGTCCGCGACGTGCTTGAGCAGCGAGGCGATCGTCAGCGCACTCACCGTGCTGCGGGTGCGCGCCTGCTCCTCGGTCAGCCCGTCGGCGGTCTGCAGCAGGAAGCCACGGTGCCGCTCCAGGGTGGCGATCAGCTCGGCACGCTCGCCGGTCAGGGCCTGCTTCTCGTCGGTGGCGTTCATCTCCGGGGCCGCCTCTCGGGGTCCGCGGACCGGGGCCGTCCCGGTCCGACGGGAACGACGATAGGACCGACCGCGGACGGATCCGGTCCTCGATCAGGAACTGCCGGCGGGGCGGTCGCCGAGGTCGTGCAGCGCGGTCTCCCAGCGCTCCCGGCGGGCGTCGTCGTCCAGCTCCCACCAGGGGGTGCCGCGCTCGCCCAGGCCGTGCTTGGCCGCGGACACCCGTGTCCGGGCGGCGGCGACGCGCTCGTCGTCGCCGGTCCGCCTGCCGGCCCCGACCTCGGCGCGGGCCTTCCCGAGGTGCTGCTGCAGCGCGGACCGCACGTCGTCGGGGATCGTCGGGTCGGTGGCGCGCCACCGGCGGCCCCGGACGACGATGTACCGCCCGTCCGGGGTCCGCTCGGGTTCGCTCACGGGATGGCGGCGGCGCTCAGCCGCTGACCGGCACCACGTCCGGCGCGCCGAGGCGGGCGGCGTCGGCGGTGGCGTCGTCGGGCATCTTCTGGCTCTCCCGCTCGGCCTCGACCCGCTTGACGTAGTGGTCGACCTCGCGGGCGATCTGCTCGTCGTTCCAGCCCAGCACCGGGGCGACCAGCGTCGCGGTCTCCTCGGCGGCACCCACGCCCCGGTCGAAGGTCTCGATCGAGATCCGGGTGCGGCGGGCGAGGATGTCCTCCAGGTGCCGCGCCCCCTCGTGCGAGGCGCCGTAGACGACCTCGGCCCGCAGGTAGTCCTCGGCGCCGGTGAGCGGCTCGGCCAGGGTCGGGTCGGCGATGAGGAGGTCGAGGACCTCGTCGATCAGCGAGCCGTACCGGCCGAGCAGGTGCTCGATCCGCACCGGGTGCAGCCCGCTGCGCGCGGCGAGCTGGTGGGTCGAGTTGCGCAGCGCCGTGAAGCCCTCGGCGCCGAGCAGCGGGACCTTCTCGGTGCAGGAGGCGGGCACCTTCGCGTCGAGCGAGTGCACTGCCGCGTCGACGGCGTCCTTGGCCATCACGCGGTAGGTCGTGTACTTGCCCCCGGCCACGACGACCAGCCCGGGCACCGGGGTGGCGACGGCGTGCTCGCGGGACAGCTTCGAGGTCGCCTCGGACTCGCCGTGCAGCAGCGGGCGCAGACCGGCGTAGACGCCCTCGACGTCCTCGTGGGTCAGCGGCTGCTCCAGCACCTCGTTGACGTGCGCGAGCAGGTACTCGATGTCGGCCGCGCTCGCCGCCGGGTGCGCCTTGTCCAGGTCCCAGTCGGTGTCGGTGGTGCCGATGATCCAGTGCCGGCCCCACGGGATGACGAACAGCACCGACTTCTCCGTGCGCAGGATCAGCCCGGCGTCGCCGCGGATCCGGTCGCGCGGGACGACCAGGTGGATGCCCTTGGACGCGCGCACCTTGAACTGGCCGCGTTCGCCGGCGAGGCCCTGGGTGTCGTCGGTCCACACCCCGGTGGCGTTGATGACCTCCTTGGCGCGGACGTCGAACCGGTCCCCGGACTCCAGGTCCTGCACGGTCGCGCCGATCACGCGGCCGGAGTCCTTCAGCAGTCCGACGACGCGGGCGCGGGTCGCCACGTGCGCGCCGTAGGCGGCCGCGGTGCGGGCGATCTCCATGGTGTGGCGGGCGTCGTCGACCTGGGCGTCGTAGTACTCCAGGGCCCCGACCAGGGCGTCCTTGCGCAGCGACGGCACGACCTTGCGGGCGCCGCGACGGGTGAGGTGCCGGTGGTGTGGCAGGCCGCGGGCGCGGCCGGACAGCAGCCCGAGCGAGTCGTAGAGCGCGACGCCGGCACCGGCGTAGAAGCGCTCCCACACGTGGTGCTTGAGCGGGTAGACGAACGGCACCGGGCGGACCAGGTGCGGCGCGAGGGTCTGGATCAGCAGCCCCCGCTCCTGGAGTGCCTCGGCCACCAGGCGGAAGTCGAGCATCTCCAGGTAGCGCAGGCCGCCGTGGATGAGCTTGGAGGAACGGCTCGACGTGCCGGACGCGAAGTCGCGGGCCTCGACCAGGCCGGTCGTCAGACCACGGGTGGCCGCGTCGAGGGCGGCACCGGCGCCGACGACGCCACCGCCGACGACCAGCACGTCCAGTTCGCGGTCGCCCATCGCCTGCAGCGCCGTGGTACGGGCCTCCGGGGAGAGCGCCACCGATTTCATGATCAGACCTTCCTGAGTGGTTCGTGCTCGTGCTGTCCCGCCGGGGGACTACCCGCTGAACACCCGTCCGATCGCGGGTGTGCCCGGTGTCGCCCCCACGTGTAGTGAGGGCGACACCGGGCGGGTGGTCCTACTCGACGTCGACCCAGTCCAGGGTCCGCTCGACGGCCTTCTTCCACCGGCCGTAGCCCTCGTCGCGCTGCTCCTGCGACCAGGTCGGCTCCCAGCGCCGGGCCTCGTTCCAGTTCTCCCGCAGCTCGTCGGTGTTCTTCCAGAACCCGACGGCCAGCCCGGCCGCGTAGGCCGCACCGAGCGCGGTGGTCTCGGCGACGACGGGCCGCGAGACCGGAACACCCAGCACGTCGGCCTGGATCTGCATGCACAGCTCGTTCTGGGTGACGCCGCCGTCGACCTTCAGCGTCTCCAGGGTCACCCCGGAGTCCTTGGTCATGGCGTCGCTGACGTCGCGGGACTGGTAGCAGATCGCCTCCAGCGTGGCCCGCGCCAGGTGCGCGTTGGTGTTGAACCGGGACAGGCCGACGATCGCGCCGCGGGCGTCGGAACGCCAGTACGGCGCGAACAGGCCGGAGAACGCCGGGACGAAGTACACGCCGCCGTTGTCCTCGACCTGGCGGGCCAGCGACTCCGACTGCGAGGCGCCGGAGATGATGCCGAGCTGGTCGCGCAGCCACTGCACGGCCGAGCCGGTGACCGCGATGGAGCCCTCCAGCGCGTAGACCGGACGCTCGCCCTCGAACTGGTAGCACATCGTGGTGAGCAGCCCGGACTCCGAGCGGACCAGCTCGGTGCCGGTGTTCAGCAGCATGAAGTTGCCGGTGCCGTAGGTGTTCTTGGCCTCGCCGGGGGCGAAGCAGACCTGGCCGACGGTCGCGGCCTGCTGGTCGCCCAGGTCACCAGTGATGGGGACCTCGCCACCGAGCGGGCCCCCTCCGAGGGTCGTCCCGAACGCGGTCGCCGACGACGACGGCTTGATCTCCGGCAGCATCTGCCGCGGGATGCCGAAGAAGCCGAGCAGCTCGTCGTCCCAGTCGAGGGTCTCGAGGTCCATCAGCATGGTGCGGCTGGCGTTGGTCACGTCGGTGACGTGCAGCCCGCCGTTGGTGCCGCCGGTGAGGTTCCAGATGACCCAGGTGTCGGTGTTGCCGAAGACCGCGTCGCCGTTCTCCGCGGCCTCGCGGACGCCGTCGACGTTCTCCAGGATCCACTGGATCTTGCCGCCGGAGAAGTACGTGGCGGGCGGGAGGCCGGCCTTGCGACGGATGACGTCGCCGCGGCCGTCGCGGTCGAGCGCGGTCGCGATCCGGTCGGTGCGGGTGTCCTGCCAGACGATCGCGTTGTAGTACGGGCGCCCGGTGCGCCGGTTCCACACGACGGTGGTCTCCCGCTGGTTGGTGATGCCCAGCGCGACCAGGTCCGACGCGGACAGTCCGGTCTTGGTGAGCGCCTGCTGCAGGCAGGTGTTGGTGCGCTCGACGATCTCGATCGGGTCGTGCTCGACCCAGCCGGCCTGCGGCAGGATCTGCTCGTGCTCCAGCTGGTGGCGACCCACCTCGTTGCCGCTGTGGTCGAAGATCATGAAGCGGCTGGAGGTGGTGCCCTGGTCGACGGCGCCGACGAACTCGGCCATTGAGCTCTCCTTCTTGCGGTGATCGGGGCGTGGGTGTGGTGGGGACGGCGTTCGGCCGGGTCAGGCCCGCCCGACCTCCTGCGGTGCGTCCTCGGCGGGGATGTAGCGGTCGATCAGCAGCTTGAACAGGCCGCCGCCGACGAGGGCGCCGACCAGCGGCGCGACGATCGGCAGCCACCAGTACGGCGTGCCGTCACCGGTGACCCACGCGGTCTCGTACCCGGTGATCCACGATGCCAGGCGGGGGCCGAAGTCGCGGGCAGGGTTGATGGCGTAGCCGGCGTTCGCGCCCCAGGCCATGCCGATGCCCACGACCAGGATGCCGATCATGAACGGGGCCATGTTGGACAGCGGGCCCTTGTTGCGCGGGTGGACCAGAGCGAAGATCACGAACACCAGGATCGCGGTGCCGACGACCTGGTCGAAGAACGCCGTCGTGATCGTCGTCGGGTCGCCCGGGGAGGTCGAGAAGATGCCCTGGGTGTCGGTCAGGTTCGGGTCGACCGAGCGGATGAAGTCGGCGTAGACGAACCGGACGATCAGCGCGGCGACGAACGCGCCGAGGGTCTGGGCCAGCACGAACGGCGCGACCTTCCGCCACGGGAAGCCCTCGTAGACGGCGAAGGCCAGCGTGACGGCCGGGTTCAGGTGCGCGCCGGAGATCCGGCCCGCCACGTAGACGCCCAGCATCACGCCGAAGCCCCAGGCCCAGGCGATCGAGTCGTACTGGCCGTTGGAGCCGTCGGGCGTGGTGACGACCTGCGCGACGACGCCGACGCCGAACAGGATCAGGATCATCGTCCCGGCGAACTCGGCGCTCAGCTCGCCGATCAGCGACGGCGCCTTCGGGGCGGCCGACGGGGTCGCCCGTGTGGTCCGTTCCGCGGGTGCGGGATCGGCCGCGGTGTTCTCGGAGCTCGTCATCGAACCCCCTCCTGGTGAGTCCCCCTCACGGGACCGGGCGGCCCCGCTGTGTGACGTGGGACGCTAGGAGTGCTCGCGGTCGTGGGCAACGAGGATCGTTCGACGATGCCGAACGTTGCGGGTCGATCGGTCCATGATCCAGTCCGCGGAGCGTCCGGACGGCCTACGATCGCTGCGTGGCACGGGCGATCCAGTCGGTGGAGCGGGCGGCGGCGCTGCTGCGGCTGCTCGGCGGTGCGGGGCGCCCGCTGGCGCTGGCCGAGCTGGCGGCGGCCCTGGACCTGCCGCGCCCGACCGCGCACGGGCTGCTGCGCACCCTGCGCGAGGAGGGGCTGGTGGCGCAGGAGTCGTCGTCGGGCCGCTACCTGCTGGGCGAGGGGCTGGGGCGGCTGGGCACCCCGTGGGACCGGCACGACCTGCGCGCCCGGGCGATGAACTGGGCCGACGCGCTGGCGGCGGGCACCGGCTGCGCGGTGTACCTGGGAGTGCCGTCCGCCGACGGGGCCGGGGTCGACCTGGTGCACCACGTGTTCCGGCCGGACGACACACCGCAGCGGCTGCGGACCAACACCACCCAGCCGTTGCACGCGACGGCGTGGGGGCGGTGCCTGCTGGCCTTCGCGCCGGCGTCGGTGCGGGCGGTCGAGCCGCTGGAGACCTACACGCGGGCGACCGTGACCGACCCGGCGGCGCTGACCCGGGAGATCACGGCGACGCGGCGGCGCGGCTGGGCGGCCGACGCCGGCGGCTGGGAGCCGGGCGCCGGCGGGCTCGCGGTGCCGGTCCGCAGCGGGGGCGGGCTGACCGTTGCGGCGCTGGGGATCGGCGCCCCGGTCGAGGAGCTGTTCGCCGCGGACGGCCGCGCTCGCCCGGAGGTCGTCGTCGAGCTCGTCGCCGCGGCCGCCGAGATCGCCGACGGACTGGAGGGACTGACGTGAGCGGCCTGTCGCCGGGGGAGCGGGTGGTCGCCGCGATCGACCAGGGGACGACGTCGACGCGCTGCCTGCTGTTCACCCGCTCGGGCCGGATGGTCGCGGTCGCCCAGCGGGAGCACCGGCAGCACTTCCCGAGCCCGGGCCGCGCCGAGCACGACGCCTCGGAGATCTGGCGCGCCGTGACCCGGGTCGTGCCCGCCGCGCTGCGCCGCGCCGGCCTGGGGCCGCAGAACGTGGTCGCGCTCGGGATCGCGAACCAGCGCGAGACGACGGTCGTCTGGAACCGCCGCACCGGGGTCCCGCTCGCGCGGGCGATCACCTGGCAGGACACCCGGACCACCGACATCGTCGCCGGTCTCGCCGCTGACGCCGACGCCGCCCGCTGGGCCCGGGTCAGCGGGCTCGGCCCGGCGACGTACTTCGCGGGACCGCGGCTGCAGTGGCTGCTCGACCACGTGCCGGGTGCGCGCGACGGCGCCGAACGCGGCGAGGTCCTGTTCGGGACGATGGAGTCCTGGCTGATCTGGAACCTCACCGGCGGCCCCGACGGCGGCGTGCACGTCACCGACGTCACCAACGCCAGCCGCACGATGCTGATGGACCTGCGCACGCTGGAGTGGTCCGACGCGCTGTGTTCGGCGCTGCGGGTGCCGCGGGGGATGCTGCCGACCATCGTGCCGAACGCCCGCGTCTACGGCCGGTGCTCCGGTCTGCTGGACGGTGTGCCGGTCGCCGGTGCCCTCGGCGACCAGCAGGCGGCGCTGGTCGGCCAGACCTGCTTCGCGCCCGGCGAGGCGAAGTGCACCTACGGCACGGGTGCGTTCCTGCTGAAGAACACCGGCTCCCGCATCGCCGGGTCCGAGGCCGGCCTGATCCCGACCGTCGGCTACCTGTTCGGGGACCGGCCGGTCTACGCGCTCGAGGGCTCGATCGCGATGACCGGCTCGCTGGTGCAGTGGTTCCGCGACGCGCTGGGCATGATCTCCACGGCGGCCCGGATCGAGACGCTCGCACTGACCGTCCCGGACAACGGCGGCTGCTATGTCGTCCCCGCCTTCTCCGGTCTCTACGCCCCGCACTGGTACCCCGACGCCCGCGGCGTGATCGTCGGCCTGACCTCCTACATCCACCGCGGCCACCTCGCCCGCGCGGTACTGGAGGCGACCGCGTGGCAGACCCGTGAGGTGCTCGACGCGATGAACGCCGACTCCGGCCTGCCCGTCACCCGCCTGAAGGTCGACGGCGGCATGACCGCGAACCACCTGCTCATGCAGTGCGTCGCCGATGTCCTGGACCTCACGGTGGAACGCCCCCTGGGTTCGGAGGCGGTGTCGCTCGGCGCGGCGTACGCGGCCGGCCTGGCCGTCGGTTACTGGCCGGACCCGGAGGTACTGCGCCGCAACTGGCACAGGGCGGCTGCCTGGGAGCCGACGATGGACCCCGGCCTGCGCCGCCGCGAGCACGACAACTGGCGCCGCGCGGTGCAGCGGAGCACGGGGTGGGCACGCCCGGACTGAGCCTCGCGGGGACGTGCCGCGGACGCCTCAGCGTTCTGCCGCCCGCTGCCGACGCCGTCGGACCCGGTCCCGGTACTGGTGGTCCCGCATCTCCTGGAACCGGCGCACGGCGACGTCGAGGATCCGCCCGGTCACCGGCGCGAACCAGTCGATCCACTCCCCGGGGACACCGGTCACGATCCGCCGGGCGCCGGTGTCGGTCACGTCCTCCCAGAGGATCTCGTGGGCCCGGGCGGACGCCAGGACGAGCAGCCGGCGACCGTCCTCGGGATCCGGCTCGCGTTCGATCAGGTCGCGCTCCTCCAGCCGCGCGAGCAGCCGGGTGGTGCCTCCGGTCGCGAGCCCGACGGTCTCCGCGACCTCGGCGCCGGTCATGGCCCGACGGGCGAGCAGCAGCTCGGCGAGCACCGTGTACTCGTGCACCGTCAGCCCGAACCGCTCGGCGACGGACCGGATCCGGTAGAAGCCGAGCAGCTCCGCCCTGGCGAGGAGCGGTCCGAGCACCTCCGCGGTCTCGGCCCGGATCCGGCGGTCCTCCTCCGCCTCCGTCCGCCACGCGCGCGTGTCCCGTCCGACGGCCCCGATGTCCCCGACGGCCCCGATGTCCCCGGCGGCCCCGGCGGCCCCGGTGTCTCCGGCTGCCCCGGTGACTCCGACGTCTCGGACGGCCTCCGATGATCCGAGGCCATCGGGGAGCGGGCTCCCCAAAGTGGAGTCCGGACGGATTCGCTTACCGGGTAAGCGAGTTCCGCGGACCTCCCCACCCGACGCGACGGTCGACCGGTCCTCGCCGCGTGGCCGGGCGGGGTCGGGGTCGGAGCCGCCGGCCGGATCCGACGACCCCTTCCCGCGAATTCGCTTACCCGGTAAGCGAATTCGCGGAACAGCGATACCCCGGGAGCTCCGGTCGGGTCCGCCGAGCATGTCGTGGGAGGTGTCGTGGGAGGTGTCGCGCCGCATGGGGAAGCGGTAGCAGACCGGGCGGTCCACCACTGCGGATTCCGCTGAGCGGTTCGCGATCGTGGCGCCCGGCCGGAGGGCGCCGTCGGTGAAGGTGGGATGGGCGGTCAGCGGGTGAACGCCCCGGCGTCGGTCAGGTCGGCGGTGCGGGTCTCGTGCAGGCCCCACACGCACAGGCCCGACACGGCGGCCAGTCCGGCGATCAGCAGCGACACCGGCCAGGACGCGCCGGTCGTGGCGACCAGGCTCGTCGCGAGCAGTGGCGTGATGCCGCCGCCGACGATGCTGGAGGCGTTGTAGCCGATCGACGCGCCGGTGTAGCGGTAGCGCGTCGCGAACAGCTCCGGCAGGAACGCGCCCATCGGGGCGAACACACCGGCGAAGGCGATCATCGCGACCGAGAAGCCGACTGCGATGAGGACCCCGTCACCGGTCCCGAGCAGCCAGAACAGCGGGAACGCCCACAGCACCGCCAGGATGCAGGCCCACAGACACACCCGGCGCCGTCCGACCCGGTCCGAGAGCACCGCGAGGACCGGGGTCGCCACGCCCATCACCGCCGCCGCGACCATGGCCGCGACCAGCAGGGTCGTCCGGGACAGACCGAGCTCGGAGGTGCCGTAGGACAGGCTGAACGTGGTGACCGTGTAGAAGATCGTGTGGGTGATGATCATTCCGCCGGTCGCGAGGAGCAGGGACCGGGGCTGACGGCGCACCACCTCGGCGACCGGCGCCTTCTCGCGCTCCTGCTCGCGCATCGCCTTCTCGAACACGGGGGTCTCGGCGATCCGCAGCCGGATGTAGAGCCCGACGACCACCAGGACCGCGCTGGCCAGGAACGGCACCCGCCAGCCCCAGGCGGCGAACTGGGCGTCGGTCAGGGCGGCGGAGAGCGCGAGGAACGCCCCGCTCGCGATGATGAATCCGACCGCCGGGCCGACCTGCGGGAAGCTCGAATAGAGCCCGCGACGTCCCTCGGGCGCGTGCTCGGTGGCCATCAGGACCGCACCGCCCCACTCGCCGCCGAGCCCGAAGCCCTGCAGGAACCGGCACAGCACCAGTAGTACCGGCGCGGCGATCCCGATCGTCGAGTACGTCGGCAGCAGTCCGATCGCGACGGTGCCGACGCCCATCGTCAGCAGCGAGACCACCAGAGTCGCCTTGCGGCCGACCCGGTCGCCGAAGTGCCCGAAGGCGACCGCGCCGACCGGGCGTGCGACGAACCCGACGCCGAAGGTCGCGAACGCCGCCAGCGTGCCGACCAGGGGGTCGAGGTCGGGGAAGAACAGCGTGCCGAAGACCAGGGCCGCGGCGGTGCCGTAGATGTAGAAGTCGTAGAACTCGATCGCGGTGCCGATGAAGCTGGCGACGGCGATGCGCTGCGCCGACATGGTCGGTGCGGTCTCCGCGTCCGGCCCCCTCGTCGCCCCCGGTCCGGTCGATGCGTCCGGTTCGGTCACTGGTCCCCCTCCTCGTGCGGCATCCGCCGCAGCAGCTCCGGTCCGAAGCGGGTCACGTGGGTCCGCGCGGCGGCCTCGGCGCGGGCCGGGTCGCCGGAGGTGATGTCGTCGAGCAGCGAGCGGTGGCTGTCGGCGATGTCGCCCAGGTCGTCGTAGAGGTCGCGGGACAGCCGGAAGACGTGCTGCAGCGGGGCCGAGATCGTCTCCCAGGTGTGCAGCAGGCGCCGTCGTCCGCAGAGCTCGTGGATCCGGCGGTGCAGTGCGAAGTCCAGGGTCACCGCGGCGGCGCTGTCCCGCGCGGCGCAGGCGGCGTGCAGGTCGTCGACGATCCGGCCGAGCTCCCGGGCGTGCTCCGCCGATCCGGTCGTGGCCAGGGCCCGCACGGCGAGCGGCTCGGTCGCGGCGCGCAGCGCGATGATCTCCTCGGCGTCGTCGGCGGTCAGCGTCGCGACCCGGGCGCCGCGGCGGGGGAGCAGCACGACCAGCCCCTCGGCGTCGAGCCTGCGCAGCGCGTCGCGGACCGGGCCGCGGCTGATTCCCAGCCGCGCGGCGAGCTCGCGCTCGACCAGCCGGTCACCGTCGCGCAGCTCCCCGGACAGGATCAGGCCCCGCACCCGGTCGGCCGCCGCGTCGCCGAGGCCGGGATGGGCGGCGAGGTCCCCGACCTCCGGCGTCGGGCTGGTCACCCGGCCTCCAGCTCCGCCCGCAACCGGTGAGCGACACCGGACCCGGTCACCGGCTCGACGTCGTCGCGGGTCACCGGGGCGCCCGCGGCGACGGCGCGCCGCAGCGTGACACCGTCGGCCAGCCCGATCGGCAGGAAACCGCCGGTCCGGGCCGCGGCGGCCGGGCGGACCACCCCGTGCACGGTCGAGCCGCCCTCGCCGTCGAGCCGGTCCCCGGGGACCAGGTCGCGCTTGGCGGTGGCGACGACGTCGGCCACCCAGCCCCGCGGCCGCCCGGAGTCCGCGCCGCGGGCCCCCGCGGCGCACACGCTCTGGGCCAGCTCCAGCCCGATGAGGTGGTACGGCCGGTACATCGCGGTGTAGCGGCCCGAGGGGTCGGTGCGCAGCCCGTAGTTCGCGAAGCAGCCCGCGACGTAGTCGCTCGGCGCCTCCAGCGTCACGTAGACGCCCCACCGCAGGTCCCGGTCCACGGGGCTCCCGTCGCGGTGCAGCGACGACACGACCTCCACCGTCCCGGTCCGGTCCAGCACCCCGCCCGCCTCGCGCGGGATGCACACCCGCTGCAGGTCGTCGGTGCCCGCGGGCGGGAAGGCGAGCCCGTCCTCCGGCGGGAGCAGGCCGGTCGCGTTCGCGACGGCGGCCATCTCGATCGCGGACTTCGTGCCGTCGAGGAAGGAGTTGAACATGACCGGGTTCAGCCCGGACCCCGCCGCGTGCTCGGGGGTGAACCCGTAGTGCCCCCACACCGTCTCCGGCGTGGAGCGGTGGTACTCCGGCAGGTACTTGGTGCCCTTCCCGGCGGCGACGACAGCGAAGCCGTTGGTCCGCGCCCAGTCCACCAGCTCGCAGATCAGGCTGGGCTGGTCGCCCGAGGCCATCGTGTAGACCACGCCCCGCTCCGCGGCACGGGCCGCGAGCACCGGACCGACGAGCACGTCGGCCTCGACGGTCACCATCACGACGTGCTGCCCGGCCTCGATCGCGCCCAGCGCGTGCGCGGCGCCCGCGACGGGGGAGCCGGTCGCCTCGACGACGACGTCCACGTCGTCGGCCCCGAGCACCGCGTCGACCGAGGTCGCGACCCGGGTCCCGGTGAGCCCGGCGGTGTCCAGCGCGGCGCGGCCGCGCTCCTCCGAGAGGTCGACGACGGCGCTGACCTGCAGGTTCGGCACCCGGGCCGCCTGGTGCAGGAACATCGTCGCGAACGTGCCCGCACCGATCACGCCGGCCCGGACCGGTGTGGAGCGCTGCTGCATCGTCTCGAACAGACCCATCCGGTGCCCCTCCACGCCGCGCCGCCGTGCCACCCCGCTGTGGCCGACGATCGCACCGTGCGCCGGTGCACGGTCGACTGTCAATGGTTGACCAGACTGTGGAACGCCGCGATGTGGTCGCTTGCTCACGATGTGGGTGATCTGTCACGGTGTCGACCGGCCCGGTCACCGCCGTCCGGGCCGGTCGACACCGAGGAGCGAGGCCGATGGGGCCCGAGATCATCGCGATCGCCGTGCTGGTGGTCATGTTCGTGATCGCCACGACGATGCCGGTCAACCTCGGCGCACTGGGGTTGCTGGGCGCGACCGCGGTCGGGATCGGCGTGCTGGGGCTGAGCCTCGACGACGTCCTCGCGGGCTTCCCCGGAGACCTGTTCCTGCTGCTCGTCGGGCTGACCTACCTGTTCGCGCTGGCGACGGCCAACGGCACCGTCGACCTGATCGTCCACTGGGCGATGCGGGCCGTCCGCGGACGGCTGGTGCTCGCGCCGTTCGTGTTCTTCGCGATCTCGTGCGGGCTCTCGGGGCTCGGGGCGTTGTTCGCGGTCGCGATCGTCGCACCGCTGGCGATGCCCTTCGCCCGGCGCTACGGCATCAACCTGCTGCTCATGGGCATGATGGTCGTGCACGGCGCGCTCGGCGGGGCGTTCTCGCCGATCACCGTCTACGGCGCGTTCGTGAACTCGACGATGGCGGGCGTGGGCCTGCCCAGCGACCCGATCGCGCTGTTCCTGACCCCGCTCGTGGTCAACGTCGTGATCGCCGTCGTGATCTTCCTGGTGCTCGGCGGCCGGTCGCTCGTCGGGCGCACGGTCGACCCGGTCGAGGCTCCGGACGCCGACGCCGCCCCCGCCGGGGGCACCGGGGCCGGGAGCGGCGCCGCGGCCGGCACCGTGACCGGGGCCCCGGTCGCCGGCCGGGTGGGGCTGGAGCAGGGCATCACGCTGGCCGGCATCGCGCTCATGGCCGTCGGCTCCGCCGCGTTCGGCTGGGACGTCGGCGTCGTCGCGCTCGCCGTCGCGATCGTGCTGCGGCTGGTCGCCCCGCGCCGCCCGGACGTCGTCGGGAGGATCTCCTGGTCCACCGTCCTGCTGATCTGCGGTGTCGTCACCTACGTCGGCGTGCTCCTGGAGGCCGGTGCGGTCGACCTTGTCTCCTCGGGGATCAGCGGGATCGGCGCACCGCTGCTCGCGGCGCTGCTGCTCTGCTACGTCGGCGGCGTGCTCTCGGCGTTCGCGTCCTCGGTGGCGATCCTCGGCGTCGCGATCCCGCTCGCCCTGCCGTTCCTGCAGCAGGGTGAGGTGTCCGCGGTCGGGATGGTGGCGGCGCTCGCGGTCGCCGCGACCGTCGTCGACGTCAGCCCGTTCTCCACGAACGGGGCGCTGGTGCTCGCCAACGCGCCCGCCGACGTCGACCGGGACCGCTTCTACCGGCAGATGCTCGCCTACGCCGGCGTGGTCGTGCTGGTCGGTCCGCTGCTGGCCTGGGCACTGCTCGTACTGCCCGGGGTGCTCTGAACGGGTTAACGTCCGGGCATGAACGACGCCGCCGTCGCCGCCGGGCGCCTCGCCCGTGGGCTGGAACCGCTGCACTCCCAGGTCTACTTCGCCCCCGAGGCCGAACCGGCCTACACCGCCGCCGGGCTGGAGCCGGGCCGGATGAGCTACTTCGCCCCGCGGGCCGCACCGATGGGCGCGGTCGGCGCCTCGGTGGTCACCGCGACGTTCTACAACTTCTCCCCGCGCCTGGTCGCGAAGTCGGTCCCGCGGGCGTGGGACCTGGTGTCCGCACCGGACCTGCTCGACGTGCGGTTCGCCGTCGCCGACGCCTCGCTGTGCCGCACCCTGGGCGACGACGCCGTCGCCTCACCCGAGATGGCCGAGGCCGCCGGGCTGGCCCGGACCGCGGCCGGGGCCGTCACCCCCGACGGGCGCCCGCTCGCCGCCGGGCACCTCGACGTGCCCTGGCCGACCGCGCCGCACCTGGTCCTCTGGCACGCGCTGTCGATCCTGCGCGAGCACCGCGGCGACGGACACATCGCGCTGCTGGTCGAGGCCGGGCTGTCCGGGCTGGAGGCGCTGGTCACCGCGACCGCGACGGGCACCGGGTTCACCGTGGCCTTCGCCCGCGGCAGCCGCGGCTGGTCGGCCGCCGAGTGGAACGCCGCCGTCGCCGGACTCGCGGACCGCGGCCTGCTGCAGCCGGCCGACACGGCCGGGGACGACGCCGTCGAACCGGTCCTGACCGAGGAGGGCACGGCGCTGCGCAAGCGGATCGAGAACGACACCCATCGCCTCGGCGCCGCCCCGTGGTCCGCGCTCGGCGCCGACGGAGCCGCGCGGCTCGGGGAGCTCGGCGGGGCGTTCGTCCGGACGGCCCTGGCGAACGGGGCGTTCCCCGCCGAGGGGGTCTTCGCGGCGCGTCCGAAGGGCTGATCGCACTCCGCGCCCGGCCTCAGGACGGGCGCGGTGTCCCGACTGCCCGATATGGTGCGCTCCGCAACCGACCATCGTGGTCGGTGTGGTGACCTGCAGGAGGACCCCGGTGCTCGAGATCAGCGGCCTCGAATGGGCCGTCACGATCGGCGTGATCATCGCGCTGCTCGCGTTCGACCTCGTCCTGGGCTGGCTGCGGCCGCACCGGGTGGGATTCAAGGAGGCCACCGCCTGGTCGGTGTTCTACATCCTGGTCGCGATCGCGTTCGGGCTGGTGTTCGCGACGATCCACGGCTGGGACTTCGGCACCCAGTACTTCACGGGCTACATCGTCGAGAAGAGCCTGTCGGTCGACAACCTGTTCGTCTTCGTCGTGATCATGACGACGTTCGCGGTGCCGGAGGAGCACCAGCACAAGGTGCTGACCTTCGGCATCGTGCTCGCCCTGATCATGCGCGCGATCTTCATCGCGGTCGGGGCGACGCTGCTGAACCTGTTCTCGTTCATGTTCCTGGTCTTCGGTCTGCTCCTGCTGTGGACCGCCGTGCAGCTCTACCGGCACAAGGACGAGGACCCCGACATCGAGGACAACATGGTCGTGAAGGGTGCGCGCAGGCTCTTCCCGGTCACCGAGGAGTACGACGGCGGGAAGCTGTTCACCCGGGACAACGGCCGCCGGGTCGCCACCCCGATGTTCATCGTGCTGGTCTCGATCGGCGGCATCGACCTGCTGTTCGCGCTCGACTCGATCCCCGCGGTGTTCGGCGTGACCCAGGAGGCGTTCATCGTCTTCACCGCGAACGCCTTCGCCCTGCTCGGCCTGCGGGCGCTGTTCTTCCTGGTCAAGGGCCTGCTGGACCGCCTGGTCTACCTCTCGACCGGCCTGGCGGTCATCCTGGGCTTCATCGGGGTGAAGCTGGTCCTGCACTGGGCCCACGTCGACATCAACCCGGCCGTCCCGGAGATCCCGACCATGGCCAGCCTGGTCGTGATCCTGGGGATCCTCGCCGTGGTCACCGTCGCGAGCCTGATCAAGACGCGCAACGACCCGTCGATGACCGCCCACGCCGGGTCGCTGCGTGCCCGCAAGGAGCGCTCCGAGCAGCGCGACTGAGCCGGTCCGGCCGGCCCGGCGCTCAGCCGGGCAGGCCGGCCAGGCCGGGCCCGCCGAGCGGGGTGACCTCGATGTAGTCCGGCGGGGCGGTGAGCAGCGCCAGCACGTCGCCCAGGCCGCTCTCGCCGATGTCGCGGCTCAGCGCCGCCTCCGACGACGCGGCGTCGGACCACATCTCGGTGACCCAGACGACGTCGGGCTCATCCGGGGTGGCGTTCACGACGTAGGCGAGGCAGCCGGGCTGGGCGGCCATGTCGTCGGCGACGCGGAGCAGCGCGCCCGCCAGCTCGGTCCCCTGTCCCTCCAGGGCCACCATCCGCACGTACCGGCCGACCCGCTCGCTCGTCTCCACGGCGGCGACCGTAGACGGCCGCTCCCGGCGTCGCGGGGCCGGGGCGGGCTCGGCCGGCGGGCCGGGCGGCGTCGCCGGGGCCGTCCCTCCGCACCGGAGGCGGTGCCGACGATCTCCTCGGATGCCGTGGTTCCGGTCCACTCCGATCCACCCGCCGCCATCCAGGACAGGATCGGACCGGAATCGGCGGCACACTGGTCGTCGTGATGGGGACATCGGCGCGGCTGCTGCGCCTGCTCGGGCTGCTGCAGGTGCCGCGCGACTGGACGGGGCCCGCCCTGGCCGAGCGCCTCGACGTCGACGTGCGCACCGTCCGCCGCGACGTCGACAAGCTCCGCACCCTCGGCTACCCGGTCCACTCCACACCCGGGGTGACCGGCGGCTACCGGCTCGGCGCCGGGGCCGCGCTGCCACCCCTGCTGCTCGACGACGACGAGGCCGTCGCCGTCGCGGTCGGGCTGCGGACCGCCGCGGGCGGGTCGGTCTCGGGCATCGAGGAGACCTCGGTCCGGGCCCTGGCCAAGCTGGAGCAGGTCCTGCCGAACCGGCTGCGCCGCCGCGTCGCCGCGCTGGGCACCGCGACGTCCACGCTCGCCGCGCGCGGCCCGACCGTCGACGCGGACGTGCTGTCCGCACTGGCCGCCGCCTGCCGCGACCACGAGGTCCTGCGGTTCGACTACGTCGCGGGGGACGGGACCGAGACCCGCCGGGTCGCCGAACCCGAGGGTCTCGTGCACACCGGGCGCCGCTGGTACCTCGTCGCCTGGGACACCGGCCGCGACGACCGCCGCACCTTCCGGGTCGACCGGATGCGGCCCAAGCTGCCCGCCGGGCCGCGCTTCGTCCCGCGCCCGGAACCGGAGGGCGGGCTCGCCGCGTTCGCCCAGCGCGGTATCTCCTCGGGTGCCTACCCGCACCGGGCGCGGATCGTGTTCCACGCCCCGGCGGAGCGGATCGCCGAGCACGTCACCCCGGCGTCGGGGATCGTGACCGACCTCGGCGGGGACCGCTGCGAGCTCGCGGCCGGGGCCTGGACCCTGGAGTCGCTGGCGGTGTGGCTGTGCTTCTTCGGCGTCGACTTCGAGGTGGTCGAGCCGGTCGAGCTGGTGGAGCACCTCGACGCGGTCGCCGCCCGCCTCGGGCGGGCCGCGGACCACGCGCGCGCGAACGGCGGCGGCTGACCGGACCGCTCAGCCCACGGCGCGGACCGCGCCCACGGGCGTGCCGTGGCCGAGCACGTCGGTGCGGGTCGCGGCGGTGAGCGCGTCGGACCCGGCGCCGAGGGACTCCAGCACGGCGCGGGCGACGACCGGCAGCGGCCGCGGCGACCCGTCCAGCACGGTGACGGCGAACGCCCGCCCGTCGGGCAGCGCGGCCGCCAGCACACCCTCGGCTCCGTCCTTGACGACCAGGCCCGGCACCGCGCCGGCCAACCGGGTCACCGGCCGGTCCGTGCCGCCGACCCACCACGGGTGCGCGCGGACCGCGGCCGCGACCCGCCCCTCGGGGGTGTCCGGTGCGGCCGTCGCCAGCATCGCGAAGGCCCTGGCCAGCCCGGCCGGGGTGGTGCCGAACAGCGGGGCGCCGCAGCCGTCGACGGTGGTGAGGTCGACCGGCACCCCGGTCAGCTCGGCGACGGTCTCCCGGACCAGCCGCTGCAACGGGTGCGCGGGGTCGCGGTAGCCGGCCGTCGGCCACCCCGCGGCCACGCAGGCGGCGAGCATCGCGGCGTGCTTGCCCGAGCAGTTCTGCAGCACCGGCGACGGTCCCGACCCCGCCGCGCGGACGGCCGCCGCGGCCGCCGGCCCCAGCGGCAGGTCCGGGGTGTTGTCCAGGTCGGCCTCGTCGAGCCCGGCACCGGTGAGGATGCGCCGCACGCCGTCGACGTGGCCGGGCTCGCCGGAGTGCGAGGCACAGGCCAGCGCGAGCAGCTCGCCGTCGAGGTCCAGCCCGGCCCGCAGCATCGCCACCGCCTGCACCGGCTTGAGCGCCGAGCGCGGCAGGAACGCCACGTCCGGGTCGCCGGAGCCGGTCACGGTGCCGCCGGGGCGGTGCACCGCGACGGTGCCCAGGTGCACCGACTCCACCGTGCCCTCCCGCTCCACGACGGCCAGCGGGACGGCGGCGGCCAGGACGGGTGGGACGGTGCCGGGTGTGCTCATGCGGCCGACGCTACGTCCGCCGCGGCGGACGCTCAGGCGGGGACCGGGGCCAGACCCAGCTCCCGTGCCAGCTCCGGCGTCGGATGCACCGGGACGGGACCGTAGGCGTTGTCCCGGGCCGAGCGCCGCCGCACGGCGGGCAGGCGCATCAGCAGCCGGACGAACGCGGGAGGGGCGATGGTGCGGCCGCGCTCGCGGGCCCGTGCGACGCCCCGCTCGATGCGGACCTGTCGGCTCTGCACGGACACGATCGCGGGCTCCCGCTCGGCCTGGACCGCGGCGAGCGTCGCGGTGCCGACCGTGCCCGCCCGCAGCGCGGGCACCAGGTGGTTCGCCGCGGCGAGCGCGTCCTGCAGGGCCATCAGGATCCCGTTGCCGCCGACGGGGGAGATGACGTGCGCGGCGTCGCCGATCAGCAGCAGGCCGGGCCGGTGCCAGTCCGGGACCCGGGAGATGTCGACCGACAGGAGCGTGGCGTCGTTGAGGTCGGTGAGCAGACCGACCCGGCCGGCCAGCCACGGCACCAGCCCGGCGACCTCGCGGCGCACGTGCTCCACCCCGGCCTCGCGCAGCGCCGGATAGCCGCCCTTGGGCAGCGACAGGCCGACCTGCCAGCGGTCCTCGCCGCCGAGCAGGCCGACGTAGCTGCGGGTGCCGAGGAACAGGTCGACGGCGGCGTCGGGCGGGTCGTCGTCGTGGCGGGGCAGGGCGAACCACAGCAGGTCGGTGGTGGCCCCCTGGGACTCCGCGGTCAGGCCGGCGAGGGTGCGCAGGCGGGAGAACCGGCCGTCGGCGGCGACGACCAGCCCGGCGTCGATCCGCTCCCCGGACCGCAGGGTCACCCCGCGGACGGGGTCGTCGGCGGTGCCGGCGCCGAGCAGGCCGTTCACCGCGGCGCCGGTGCGCAGCTCGAAGGTCGGCAGGGTCGCCGCCTCGGCGGCGAGGACGTCGAGGAACCGGGCCTGCGGCATGAGCGCGACGTAGTCGTAGGGGGTGTCGAGCAGGCCGTAGTCGGTGGTGGTGACCGTCCCGCGACCGGTGCGGAAGCGGAACCGCCGGGCCGGGACGTGCGGCTGCTCCAGCAGGCGTCCGGCGAGCCCGAGCCGGTCGAACAGCTCGAGCGTCCACGGGTGCAGGGAGTCGCCGCGGAAGTCGCGGTCGAAGTCCCGGTGGCGTTCGAGCAGTGTCACCGGCAGGCCCGCCCGGGCCAGCAGGTAGGCGAGCAGCATGCCGCCGGGGCCACCGCCCGCGACGATCGTCCGTTCCGCGGTCACCCGACCATGTTAGCTCGCCGATCGAGTGTCTTGTCCATCGAGGGAGTTGAACGGGGGGAGCGGTCGGCGGCACAGGAAGGTGCGGGCGGGCGGCGGGTTGCGCCACTCGGTCGCGGTCTCCACGACCTCGTCGAAGTGGGTGTCGAGCAGGTCGCGCAGCACCCGCACCCGGTTCGGCAGCGCCATCCAGGTGATGATCATGCTCATCACCCCGCCCGGGACCAGTCGGCGCGCGATCGTGCCCATGACCTGCAGGCGCAGGGTCTGCGGGAACACCGCCCACGGCAGGGTCGAGACGAACGCGTCGACCTCGGTGATGCCGGCCTCGTCGAGGATCCGGTCCAGGTCGGCGACGTCGCCCTGCACGACCTCCAGCCACGGCTTGTGCCGGCGCAGGTGCGCGACCAGCTCGGAGTCGATCTCGATCGCGAGGTAGCGCGCGTGCGGCCCGAGCCGCTCGCGGATCGGCTCGGCGAGCACCCCCGGTCCGGCGCCGAGCTCGACGACGACGCCGTTCGTCCCGCGCGGGACGACGGCGGCGAGCTGGCGGCACAGTCGCCGTCCGGTGAGGAACGGGGTCGCGAGCTGGTCCATCTTCGAGAACGAGCGTTTGAGGAAGACGGCGTGGTCGGGTCGGCCCATGCGGTACATCGTGGCCGTTCGCGCGGTCCCGGTCATGTCCGGGCGATCCGGGTCACCCGGCGACGGGCGTGTGTCGGTCGGTGTCGTTCCTGTTAAGCGAGCGCCGAGGGGCTTCCGTACACGCTGTATCCACCGTATACAGAGCACATGGCACCGGAAGATCCGCTGGTCGACGCCCTGCGTCGCGCGATCGTGGAAGGCGTGTACCCGCCCGGCCACCGGCTGGTGCAGGAGGAGCTGGCGGACCGCTACGGCGTCAGCCGCATCCCGCTGCGGGAGGCGCTGCGCACCCTGGTCGGCGAGGGCCTGCTGCGCAGCGAGGCCGGCCGCGGCACCTTCGTCACCGAGCTGGACCTGGCCGAGATCGACGAGATCTACGACCTGCGGCGCATGGTCGAGCCGAGCTTCGCCCCGCACGTCGCGGACCGGGTGTCCCGGCGCGACGTCGCGCGGTTCGACGGCATGGCCGGCGACATGGACCAGGTCGCCCGGACCGGCGCCGCCGAGTGGTCCCGCACCAACCTGGCCTTCCACCTCGACATGTACCGGCTCGCCCGGCTGCCGCTGCGCTACGAGCTGATCTCCCAGCTCTACCACCGCCTGGAGCCCTACTCCCGGTTCTACGTGCACGGCACCGGCGCCTACGAGCGCGTGCAGGACGAGCACCGGGGCATGGTGCAGGCACTGGCCGACGGCGACGCCGACGAGCTCGGCCGTCTCGTGCTGGCCCACATCGACGGCGGCCAGGAGGGCCTGCACGCGGCCTGGTCGGCCGACCGGGGCGAGCTCTCCGCGTTCTGGGCGGCACGGGAGGCGAGGTGCGACATCGACCTCCTCGGCCGGCTCCGGTCCGGGGATCCCCTGCGTCTGGACGCCATCGTGTCCGGCCGCGACACCGAAGGATGAGAGGTACCCCAGTGTCCGCACCGACCACGGAAACCCCCGCGATCGTCACGTCCGTCCGCCCGCCGTTCCACCTGGCGATCCCGGTGGACGACATCGAGGCGGCCCGGGAGTTCTACGGCACGCTGCTCGGCTTCGGCCGCGGCCGCTCCGCCGAGCGCTGGACGGACTGGAACGTCGCCGGGCACCAGGTCGTCACCCACCAGGTCGGCGAGCCGTCGGACACCCCGCGCGCCGGTGTGGCCGGGACCAACCCCGTCGACGGCCACGACGTGCCGGTCCCGCACTTCGGCCTGGTCCTGAGCGTCCCGGAGTTCCGCGCGCTGGCCGAGCGGCTCACCGCCGCGGGCACCGACTTCGTCATCGAGCCCTACGTGCGGTTCGAGGGCGAGCCGGGGGAGCAGTGGACGATGTTCTTCCTCGACCCCGCGGGCAACGCGCTGGAGTTCAAGGCCTTCGCCGACCCGGAGCAGCTCTTCGCCGTCTGAGCCGTACCCGGTCGCGGCCCGTCCCCGGACGGCCCGCGGCCGGGGTCATCGGCGGGATGCCGCCGCCCCCCGCTCAGGACGCGCGGGCGGGGGACGGGGCCGCGGGGAACAGCGCTGCGACCCGTGCTGCCGAGGCACGGGCCCGCGCCGTCGTCCCCAGCACGCCGAGCACCACGACCACCACCGTCAGCGGCGTCACGACCGCCCACGCCGTCGCGACCCCGGCGGCGGTGCTCGCCGCGGTGGCGACCACGGTCCCGCTGACCGCGACGCCGAACGACTGCCCGGCCTGCCTGCTCGTCGAGGCCACCGCGGCGGCGACCCCGGCCCGCTCCGGCGGCATCCCGTTCACCGCGGTGTTCGTGATCGGCGGGTTGAGCAGGGCGAACCCGCAGCCGAACACCCCGTGCGCGAGCAGGATCAGCCACAGCGGCGTCGTCGGGGAGAGCTGGGAGAAGGTGAGCGCGACCAGCACCATCGCGCTCCCGCCCAGCACCAGCGGCAGGCGTGCCCCGCGGGCGGCGACCATCCGCCCGGACAGCGGCGCGACCACCGTGGTGGCGACGGCGGCCGGCAGCAGGGTCAGCCCGGCCTGCAGCGCACCGAGCCCGCGGACGTCCTGCAGGTAGAGCGCGGACAGGAACAGCAGCGAGCCGAACGCGGCGAACGCGCAGACCGCGATCACCGTCGCCGAGGCGAACGGGGCGCTCCGGAAGAACCGCAGTTCCACCAGCGGTTCGGGGTGGCGCCGCTCCCAGACGACCAGGGACACCAGCGCGACGACGGCCAGCACCGCCAGCCCGAGAACCCCCGCCGACGACCAGCCCAGCCGCGGCCCCTCGATCACCGCCGCCACCGTCGACCCGAGCAGCGCCACCACGAGGAGCTGACCCACCGGGTCGGCCCGCCGCGGACGGGCGGCCCGCGACTCCGGGACGAGCCGGGCCGTCAGGACCCAGGCCGCCAGCACGACGGGGATGTTCACCCAGAAGATCGCCCGCCAGCCGACGCTGTCCACGAGCAGCCCGCCGAGCACCGGGCCGACGCCCAGCGAGATGCCGACCATCGCGCCCCACACCCCGATCGCGCGGGCCCGCTCCCGGACGTCGGTGAAGACGTTGGTGATGATCGACATGGCGACCGGGTTGAGCATCGCGCCGCCGAGCGCCTGGACCACCCGTGCCCCGATCAGCCAGCCGACCGTCGGGGCCAGGCTGCACAGCAGCGACCCGATCCCGAACAGGACGAGCCCGGTCTGGAAGACGCGGCGGCGCCCGACCCGGTCGGCCGTCGCACCGGCCAGCATCAGGAAGCAGGCCAGGACGACGGTGTAGGCGTCGACGGTCCACTGCAGCTCGGTGATCGAGGCGCGCAGGTCGGTGACCAGCGCGGGCAGCGCCACGTTGATGATCGTGACGTCCATCGAGACGACGAGGATGCTCGTGCACAGCACGGCCAGGATCAGCAGCCGGTGCCGGCGTCCGGCGGGACCGGCCGGTACGACGACGTCGTTCCCCACGACATCTCCTTGTCCGGAGCTAACGAAACTGGGACGACGATAACCCGGGAACGACGACGGCCGCCCTCCCGTGTGAGGAGGACGGCCGTGGCGGTGCGCCGTCAGGGACTTGAACCCCGAACCCGCTGGTTAAGAGCCAGCTGCTCTGCCAATTGAGCTAACGGCGCATGTGTTCAGTTGTGGTACTGCGTGCGCCGTCAGGGACTCGAACCCCGAACCCGCTGGTTAAGAGCCAGCTGCTCTGCCAATTGAGCTAACGGCGCGTGTGGAGTTGTCGTGCCTCGCCCACGCACGGAAGATCGACCCCGGACGTGCGGTGGGATCGATCGCCGAGGCGGCGACCGGGTGAGTGACGGGACTTGAACCCGCGGCCCCCTGGACCACAACCAGGTGCTCTACCAACTGAGCTACACCCACCATGCGTTCTCCCGGGCACTCCCGGAAGCGCTGAACCACTGTAGCCCGCCCGCTCCGGGGGGTGTCAGGCGGGGGTCGTACCACCCTCCGGGGGTGCCGCGACGTGCGCGACCGCGGCCGCCGCGGCCTGCGCCTGCTCGGTCGTCGGACCGGGCGGGGCCACGAACAGCGCCTGCCGGTAGTAGGCCAGCTCGCGGATCGACTCGCGGATGTCGGCGAGCGCGCGGTGCGCGAGGCCCTTCTCCGGCTTCGCGTAGAACACCCGCGGGAACCAGCGCCGCGCCAGTTCCTTCACCGAGCTGACGTCGATCATGCGGTAGTGCAGGTACCCGTCGAGCTCGGTCATGTCCCGGGCGATGAAGCCGCGGTCGGTCGCGATCGAGTTGCCCGCCAGCGGCGCCGAGCGGGCGTCCGGGACGTGGGTGCGGACGTAGTCGAGCACCATCTTCTCGGCCTGCTCGATCGTGACCGTCGCGCGCCGGACCTCCTCGGTCAGCCCGGACCGGGCGTGCATGTCGCGCACGACGTCGGGCATCGCGTCGAGCTTCGCGTCGTCACAAGCGATCACCACGTCGACGCCCTCGCCGAGGATGTTGAGGTCGCCGTCGGTGACCAGTGCCGCGATCTCGATCAGGGCGTCGGAGCCCAGATCCAGCCCGGTCATCTCGCAGTCGATCCACACCAGCCGATCGGTCATCGCCACAGCCTAGGTGACGTCGGCGCGACCGGCGCGAGCCTCGGCCGTCACCGTCGGGGGAGTGCCCTAGGCTCGCGCCGTGGCTGACGACACACCTGCCCGCACCATCGCCGCCGGATACGCCACCGAGGGGGCCGCGCTCGAGCTCGGCGCCGTCCTGGTCGACGGGGTGTGCGACCCGCAGGCACGGGTCCGGATCCCGCTCGCGACGCTGAACCGGCACGGCCTGGTGGCCGGGGCGACTGGCACCGGCAAGACCAAGACCCTGCAGGCCCTGGCCGGGCAGCTGTCCGACGCCGGGGTCCCGGTCCTGCTCGCCGACGTCAAGGGCGACCTGTCCGGCATGGCCCGTGCGGGCGAGCCGAACGACAAGGTCACCGCCCGCGCGACCGACACCGGCGACGACTGGGTCCCGACCGCGTACCCGGTGCAGTTCCTGTCGCTGGGCGACGGCGGCGTCGCCGTACCGGTGCGGGCGACGCTGACCCAGTTCGGCCCGATCCTGCTGGCCAAGGTGCTCGGCCTCAACGCCACCCAGGAGTCCACCCTCGGCCTGATCTTCCACTGGGCCGACCAGCGCGGGCTGCCGCTGCTCGACACCAAGGACCTGCGCGCGGTCATCGCGCACCTCACCTCCGACCAGGGCAAGGCCGACCTCAAGGGCATCGGCGGGGTCTCCCCGGCGACGGCCGGGGTCATCCTGCGCGCGCTGGTCAACCTGGAGGCCCAGGGCGGCGAGGAGTTCTTCGGCGAGCCCGAGTTCGACCCCGCCGACCTGATGCGTCAGATCGACGGCAAGGGCGTCGTCACCCTGCTGGAGCTGACCGAACGCGCCGCGAACCCGGTGCTGTTCTCCACGTTCCTGATGTGGCTGCTCGCCGAGCTGTACGAGGAGTTGCCCGAGGCGGGCGACCTCGACCGGCCCAAGCTGGTGTTCTTCTTCGACGAGGCCCATCTGCTGTTCACCGACGCCTCGAAGGCGTTCCTCGACCGCATAGAGCAGACCGTCAAGCTCATCCGGTCCAAGGGCGTCGGCGTCTTCTTCTGCACCCAGCTGCCCACCGACGTGCCGAACGAGGTGCTGTCCCAGCTGGGCGCGCGGATCCAGCACGCGCTGCGGGCCTTCACCCCGGACGACCAGAAGGCGCTGTCGCGCACGGTGCGGACCTACCCGAAGTCCGACGTCTACGACCTGGAGTCGGCGCTGACCTCGCTGGGTACCGGTGAGGCGGTCGTCACGGTGCTGTCCGAGCGCGGCGCGCCCACCCCGGTCGCCTGGACCCGGCTGCGGGCCCCGCGCTCGCTGATGGCGGCCCTGCCGGTCGACGACGTCCGCGCCGACGCCGCCGCCTCACCGCTGCAGGCGAAGTACGGCCAGATGGTCGACCGCGAATCCGCCTACGAGAAGCTCACCGCGAGCATCGCGGCCGGGCCGGGCGGCGAGGCGACGCCGGTCGAGGCGCCCCCGGCACCCGCCCCGGAGCCGGGCCAGGCCCCGCCGCCCCCGCCGCAGGACTCGCCGGGCGGCGGATTCTTCTCCAAGATCGGGGACTTCCTGCAGTCGCCGACCGGTCGTCAGCTCACCAACACGGTGACCCGCGAGATCACCCGCAGCCTGTTCGGGACCCGCCGGCGTCGCTGACCCACGGGTCAGACCCGGAACGGGGCGACCGCGTCCGGGGTCACCGCGGCCATCAGCGCGACGGCGTCGGCGGGGTCGAGGTCCAGCACCCGCACCGCCCCGCCGCCCGCGGCGGTGGTCGCCTCCAGCGTCAGCACCCCGGCGCGGCGCTGGAACAGGCTCTGCCGCACCCGCCATCCGATGACGCCGTCGCGGCGCAGCGCGGTCGTCGTGCGCAGCAGCGACCCGTGCCGGGCGACGAGGTAGCGCTCGTCGAGCCGGTGCCCCAGGGCGCGGTAGCGGTCCAGCGCGAGCGGTACGGCCACCACGACCAGCGCAACGCCGACGACGACCGGCCAGACCGCGGCGTCGAACCAGGCGACCACCCCGAGGGCGACGGCCGGGACGAGCGCGGGGCCGACCGCGCGCACCAGGCGCCGGGTCCGGGCCCGCGCCGGGTGCGCCCGCAGCGGGCCGTCGGTGACCGGGCCGGTCGCGCGTGCGGCCGTCGCGGCGACGGCGTGGGCGTGCGCGCGGCGCACCGGCGGGCCGAGTGCGCCACCGCCGGAGTCCGTGTCCTCCCCGGCGAGCCCGACGGTCAGCGCCCCGGCCTGGGCCCCGCCGCCCAGGGCACGCACCAGCAGCGGCTCGGACACCGTCACCCCGCGCAGCCGCTGCTCGGACACCGACAGCGACCGCTTGGTCAGCAGGCCGCGTCGCACCCGCAGCGTGCCGTCGGGCTCGCGGCTGAGCCGGTAGTCCCACCAGCGCTCCACGAACAGCACGATGCTGCCTGCGACCATGACCAGCAGCAGGAGCCCGACCGCGACGAGCACCGTCGCCCAGACCGGCGCGGCCGACAGCTCCCCGGCGACGGCGTCCGCGCCGGGCAGCGAGCGCGGGTCGAGGCCGGTCTCGTTGAGTACGTTCCAGCCGGCGCCGGCCAGCGCACCGATCGCGGCCAGCGAGCTGACCGTCAGCGGGGCGAAGCGCAGCGAGGACCAGCGGATCCGGTCGAGCTCTGCGCCCGCGGGGTCGACGTGATCGGCCGGGCCTGCGGTCCCGTCGCCGGCGGCCGCGTCCCCGTCGGCACCGTTGCCGTCGGCACCGTCCCCCTCGACCCGGGCCCGGTCCGCCCCGGTCCCGCCGGCGACCGCGGCCGGTCCGCGTGCCGGGGCGGGGCGGGCGAGCAGCTCGCGGCGCAGCCGTTCGGCCTCGTCGGTGGTGACGGCGTCGAGGTCGAGGCCCGCGTCCGACCCGCTCTGCCCGGAGCCGACCTTCACCACCGACAGCCCGACGAGCCGGTGCAGCAGCGGTGCGGTCAGGTCGACGGTGCGGATCCGGTCCCGCGGCACCGAGCGGCGCTGCCGGTTCAGCAGTCCGCTGTGCAGCTCGACGCGCTCGTCGGTGATCCGGTAGCGGGTGGTGCGCCAGCGCACGACGCCCACCGCGACCGCGACGACGACCGCCGCCCCCGCGATCCAGACCTGGGTGGAGTTGCCGCTGCCCGCGCCGAACAGGACCAGCACGACCAGCGCGGGGGCCAGCCGCAGCAGCGCGGTGGCCGGGCCGACGAGCAGCATCCGGCCCGGCAGCCGTCGCCAGCCGACCTCGTCGGGGGTCGTGCCGGTGCCGTCCGCGGGTGCGACGGGTGCGGGCTCGGTCACGTCGCGTCCCCGCTGTGCCGCCCGGTCGTCTCGGTGAGCCGGCGGGCGAGCTCGGCGGCGGCGTCGGCGTCGAGCCCGGCGATGCGGACCGGGCCGCGGGCCGACGCGGTCGTGACGGTCACCGTCGCCAGGCGCAGCGCCTGCTGCAGCGGGCCGTGCTCGGTGTCGACGGTCTGCACCCGCGGGATCGGCGCGATCCGCCACTCCCGCACCAGCCAGCCCGATCGGGTGTAGACGGCGTCCTCGGTCACCTCCCAGCGGTGCAGCCGGTACCGCAGACCGGGCACGACGAGCGTCCCGACCAGCAGCCACAGCACCGTCAGCACCACGGTCGCGATCAGCACCCCGTGCCACGGGACCGCGGGCAGCAGGAACCACGCGACGACCTGGCCGGCGAGCAGCACGAGCGGGACCGGCACCGCCGAGAGCCGCCACCACCAGATCGCGCGGGGGTCGACCCGGTTCGCGGGTGGGCGCAACGGGAGCGGCAGCGCGTCGGTCGGGACCCCGGGTCCGGGGTCGCCGGTGCGGGGGCCGGTGGCGGTCATGGTCCCACTCTGCCGAACGGCACCCGGCGGGAGCATCCGAGCACGCCGTCGGAGATCCCACTGTGGCCGAAAGTGGGGGCGTGGCCGACCGAGGGGTGCCGCCGAGTGGCACACCACGTGCGTCCGGGATCCGGGTCCGGGTACGAGGTGTGCCACTCGGCGGGCGACGACGGTCAGTGGGCCGGTGCGGACAGGTCGTAGACGGTGGTGCCGTCGACGGTCGTCGCGGTGTAGTGCTGCGCGACCCAGGCGGCGATCTCCGCCCCGGTGCCGCCGCGACCACCGCCGGGGCCACCTCGCCCGCCGCCGCTGACGAAGTACCGGACCTCGCCCTGCGCGACGTACTGCCGGAACCGGTCCAGGGTGGGGTAGGGGTCGCTGCCGGAGAAGCCGCCGATCGCCATGACGGCGGTGTCCCCGCCCGCGGCGAGCATCATCGACGCCGCGCCCTGCGAGCCGACGGTCGCCGCGGCCCAGCGGGCCGGACCCGCGTCCCGCAGCAGCGCGACGACCTGCGCGCCGGTCCGCTCGGTCCCCGGACCGCCGCCGGACGTCCCGCCCGGCCCACCCGCGCCGCCCTGCCCGGTACCGGCCGGGAGTCCGCCGCCGGCCGACGGGTCGGCACCGGCCGGGGTTCCGGTACCACCGGGAGCTGCCGCTACCGGGGCCCCGGTGCCGTCGGGAGCTGCCGCCGCCGGGGCCCCGGGAGCGCCGGCAGCCGCCGCGCCGGTCCCGTCCAGGCCCCGGTCCCGGTCGCCCCGCCGGTCGCGGAACCCGCCCGGGCCCCGGTCGCCTCCGGCGACCTCCGGCCCGGCGGTCGGGATGGAGCCCTCGTGCGGGGTCGCCACGGTCTGGACCGCGTAGGCCGCGGGGGCGGCGACCCCGCTCAGGACCGCGACGCCGAGTGCCACGGCGAGCCACCGCCGTCCGCGGGCGGGGACCAGCAGGGCCGCGCCGGCCACGACGCCCGCCACCAGCACCACCCAGCGCAGCCAGGGCAGGAACTGCGGCGACCAGCCGAGCATCACGAACGCCCACACCGCGGTCCCGGCGACGGCGACGGCGAGCACCCCGCGGACCCACCGGGCGTCCCGGTGCCCGAGCAGCTCGCGACCGCCGACCGCGACCAGCGCCGCGATCCCGGGCGCCAGCGCGACCGTGTAGTAGGGGTGGACGATCCCCTCCATGAACGACAGCACCAGCACCGTCACCAGCGTCCAGCCGCCCCACACGAGCAGCGAGCCGCGGACGGCGTCGGTGCGCACCGCGCGGCCGCGCACCACCAGCGCTGCGACGAGCAGCAGCAGCGCGGCCGGGAGCAGCCAGGAGACCTGGGTGCCGAACGACGTCTCGAACATCCGCAGGAACCCGGCCTGACCGCCGAAGCTCCCACCACCCGGACCACCCGGCGGCATGCCGCCACCGGCGGGGGCGCCACCCGGGAACGCACCGGCCGCGGCGTCGCCCACGGTGTCACGGCCGCGGCCGCCCTCGCCGCCGACGATCCGGCCCAGCCCGTTGTAGCCGAAGGCCAGGCCGAGCGGGGTGTCGTCCCCGGACCCGCCGATGTACGGGCGGGCGTCGGCCGGCCACAGCGCGACGGCGAGCAGCCACCAGCCGGCGCCGACGACGATCCCGGCACCGCCGACGAGCAGCTGCCACACCCGTCGCCACGGACGGCCGGGTGCGGCCCACAGCCAGGCCAGGGCCAGACCGGGCAGCACCAGGAACGCCTGCAGCGACTTGGTCAGGAACGCGAACCCGAGCACCAGCCCGACCGCGGCGATCCACCGGGTCCGGCCGTCCTCCAGGCCCCGGACCAGCAGATACGCCGCCGCGACGAGCAGCAGCGTCAGCAGCGCGTCGGGGTTGTCGAAGCGGAACATCAGCGCCGCGACGGGCGTCAGCGCCAGCAGTGCCCCGGCGAGCAGCCCGGCGCCGTGCCCGGACACCCGGCGCACCGCGGCGTACAGCAGCCCGACCGCGGCGACGCCCATCAGCGCCTGCGGCACCAGCAGGCTCCAGGACGAGAACCCGAAGATCCGTGCGGAGATCTCCATCGGCCACAATGACGCGGGCGGCTTGTCGACGGTGATCGCGTTCGCCGGGTCGAGGGAGCCGAAGAAGAAGGCCGTCCAGTCGTCCGCCCCGGCCTGCACCGCGGCGGCGTAGAAGGAGTTGGCCCAGCCCGAGGCGCCCAGGTTCCACAGGTAGAACGCGCCCGTCGCGACGAGCAGCGCGGCGACCGGGACGGGCCGGGTCCAGCGGCGCGGACCGTCGGACGGGGGCGGGGGAGGGTCGGCCCGGGTGGGGAACCGGTCGAGGGTGCTGGTCATGCGGCGGTCGCCTTCTCGAGCGGTGCGGTGGTGGACCGGGTGCGGAACACCCAGGAGCGGAACAGGACGAAGCGCAGCACCGTCGCGACCAGGTTGGCCCCGACGATCACCGCGGCCTCGACGGCCAGGTGCGCGCCGGGTGCGACGACGCCGAGCACGGCGAGGGCGCCGGTGGTCAGGACGAGGCCGAGCGCGAACACGATCAGCCCCTGGAACTGGTGGGTGACCGCGCGGTCCCGGCCACGGACCCCGAAGGTGAACCGCCGGTTCAGCGCGGTGTTGGCGACCGCGCAGACCAGCAGCGCGACGACGTTCGCCGCGATCGGCCCGAGCATCCCGCGCAGGGTGAGGAACAGCAGCAGGTTCGCCACCGTCGACGCGACGCCGATCGCGGCGAAGCGGGCCAGCTGGAACGGCATCGCCCGGGGCACCCCGGGCACCTCCGGCGGGGCCAGCGGCGCCCGCCCGAGCTGCGCGCGGACCTCGGCGAGCGGCAGCGCGCCCGTCGCCAGTGCCCGGCCGACCCGCCACACGCCCTTCAGGTCCGCGACGGCCGTCGCCACGATGTCCACGCTGGAGTCCGGGTCGTCGACCCAGTCGACGGGCACCTCGTGGATGCGCAGCCCGGACCGCTCGGCCAGCACCAGCAGCTCGGTGTCGAAGAACCAGCCGGTGTCCTCGACCAGCGGCAGCAGCCGCCGCGCCACGTCGGAGCGGATCGCCTTGAACCCGCACTGGGCGTCGGAGAAGCGGGCCGAGAGCGCGCCGCGCAGGATCAGGTTGTAGCTGCGCGAGATGAACTCCCGCTTCGGGCCGCGCACCACCCGCGAGCCGCGACCCAGCCGGGTCCCGATCGCGAGGTCGGAGTGCCCGGACACGAGCGGGGCGACGAGCGGGAGCAGCGCGCCGAGGTCGGTGGACAGGTCGACGTCGCAGTAGGCGAGGACATCGGCGTCGGAGTCCGACCAGACCCGGCGCAGGGCGCGGCCGCGGCCCTTCTGCTCCAGGCGCACCGTGCGGACCTCGGGGATCTCGGCGGCCAGCCGCCCGGCGATCACCGGGGTGGCGTCGGTGCTGGCGTTGTCGGCGACCGTGATCCGGAAGGAGTAAGGGAACCCGGAGGTGAGGAACGCGTGCAGGCGCCGCACCGAGGACTCCAGGTCGCGCTCCTCGTCGAAGACGGGGACGACGATGTCGAGCACGGTCCGGCCGCGGTCGGACGGACGCGCCTCGGGGTGGCCCGGATGGGTGCCGGTGGCGGGGCCGGCGACGACTGTGGTCATGGGATCGACGATCGGGGCCTGCGCTGTCGTGGCCGTGTGATCGACCTGTGCGTCGGCTGTGAGCCGGTCGGCCGCCCGCCGGGTCACGACGCGCTCAGGTCGTGGAGGGTGACGCCGTCGACGGTGCGGGCCGGGAACGTCGCCGCGACCCACTCGGCGATGAGGCGCGCGTCGTCGCTGCCGCCGGAGGCGGTGGAGATCATGTCGCTGCCCGCGGAGCCGACGAACCAGTGGATCCGGTGCTGCGCCACCATCTGCCGGAACTGCGCGAGCGTCGGGTAGGGGTCGGTGCCGTTGAATCCGCCGACGGCGAGCACCGGTGCCCCCGAGGCGAGCTGGTAGCCCGCCGCCTGCATGGAGCTCACCGTGGCCGCGGCCCAGGTGAAGTCGTCCGCGTCCGCCGCGATCAACCCCGTGACCTGCGACGACGGCGTGGGGGCGCTGAGGATGCCGCCCGGCCCGCCGCCGCGCCCGCCGGCAACCCCCGGCCCCCGGGTGGGTCCGCCACCGGCCCACCGGCCGCCCGGCCCGCGCGCCGTCGCGGCACCCGGTGCGCCCGCGGCCCCACCGGTCCCGGCCGAGCCCGCAGCCGCGCCGCCCCCGGCCGCGCCCGGTGCCCCGACGGCCCCACCGGTGACGGTTCCGGCCGGGCCGGATGCGCCACCCGGGGCGCCGGCCCCGGAACCGGCCCACGGCCCGCGCATCCCGCCGGGGCCACCCCGGCCCCCGCCCGGTCCGGACGCGTAGCCCTCCGGCCCGGAGCTCGGGATCGCGCCGGTGTGCGGGGTCGCCGCCGTCCCCAGCGCCCAGGCCGTCGTCCCACCGGCCCCCGCCAGCAGCGCCGCGGTGAGCACCCCGGTGGCCAGCACCCGCGGCATCCGGTGCACCCCGAGCAGGGCGAGCGCCGCGCCGAGCCCGACCACGAGCATCGCCGGGCGCAGCCATCCCAGCCAGGCCGCGGGCAGCAGCGCGTACGCCCACACCGCCGTCGCCGCGACCGCCGCGGCCAGCCACCAGCGGGCGGCCGCGGACGCACGGTCCCGCCACAGCGTCGCCCCGCCGATCCCGACCAGCGCGGCGACCGCCGGGGCCAGCGCGACGGTGTAGTAGCTGTGCACGATCCCGGCCATCAGGCTGAACGTCAGCCCGGTGACCAGCAACCAGCCGCCCCACAGCACGGTCGCCGCACGCAGCGGGTCGGTGCGCGGTGCCCGCCGGGTCCACCACAGCAGGACCCCGAGCAGCACCAGCGCCGCGGGCAGCAGCCAGGACGCCTCCCGGCCCATCTCCGACCCGAACAGCCGCAGCAGCCCGGTCTCGCCCCAGCCACCGGCACGTCCGCCCGCGCCGCCGCCGACGGAGCCGACCTCGTCGCCGGTGAGCCGGCCGAAGCCGTTGTAGCCGAAGACCAGCTCCAGCACGCTGTCGTCCTGGGAGCCGCCGATCCAGGGCCGGTCCGCGGCCGGCCACAGCTCCACGACGAGCACCCACCAGCCCGCCGAGACCAGCAGCGCGGCACCGGCGACGAGCAGCGCCCGGATCCGCGGCCACCAGGCGAGCGGGGCGGCGAGCAGCCACACGGCGGAGAACGCCGGCAGCACCAGGAAGGCCTGCAGCATCTTGGTGAGGAAGCCGTAGCCGACCAGGAGACCGACGAGCACCAGCCACCGGGTGCGGCCCTGCTCGACCGCCCGGGTGAGGGAGTAGGCGGCGCCGGTCAGGACGAGCACGAGCATCGCGTCGGGGTTGTCGAAGCGGAACATCAGCACCGCGACCGGGGTGAGCGCGAGCGCGGCCCCGGCCACCAGCCCGGCCCCCGGCCCGGCGACGCGCCGGACCGCGGCGTGCAGCAGCGCGACCGCGCCGACGCCCATCAGCGCCTGCGGCACCAGCACGCTCCAGCTCGACAGCCCGAACAGCCGCACCGCCAGCCCGATCGGCCACAGCGCCCCCGGCGCCTTGTCGACGGTGATCCCGCCGGCCGCGTCGGAGGCGCCGAAGAACCACGCCGACCAGCTCTGCCCGCCCGCCTGCGCGGCCGCCGCGTAGAACGCGTTGGCCCAGCCCGAGGCCGACAGACCCCACAGGTACAGCGCGGCCGTCGCGGCGAGCAGCACCGCGAGCGGCAGGTGCCGCCACCGGCGGGTCGGCGGCGGGGACGGTGCGGGGGCGGGCCGGGGCCGGGACAGGGTGCTCGTCACCCGGGCGACGCTGCTCCGCCGCGCTGTGCGGAACCGGTGATCGACCTGTGAACCACCTGTGCCGGTCACCCCCGGCCCGTCGATCAGTACCTGAGCGCTGCGAGCCCGGGTCGTGCCAGCCCTCATGTACTGATCGACGCAGGGACGCAGGGACGCCGGGCGGACGCGGGTGGTGTGACGCGGGACGGCGCCGCGGTGCGGGGTGGGCGGGTGCGGGGGAGGATCGGCGACGTGCCGGTCCCCGCGTCGACCCCGGAGTCGGTCCTGGCCGGGCCACGACTGCTGCTGCCCGGCTGGACCCCGGAGGTCGCGGCGGCCGTCGTCGCCGGGACCCGGCGCGGCGACTGGGCGCCGGACTTCCCCGCCGAGGGCGACCGGACGATCGCCCGGCTGCTCGCCCGCGATCCGGCCGGGCCGGGCTGGGGCGAGCTCGGGCACCGTCTGCTCGTCGAACGCGACGGCGGCACGGTCGTCGGCGGCGCGGGCCTGTTCCCCGCCCCCGACGAGGGCCCGGCCGCCGTCGAGCTCGGCTACGGCGTGGTGCCGTCCCGGCGCGGCCGCGGCTACGCCGTCGAGGCCGCCCGCCTGCTGCTCGCGCTGGCCCGCTCGGCCGGGGCGTCCCCGCTGGTCGCGGGCGTCGAGCCCGACAACCCCGCCTCGGAGCGGGTGCTGCAGCGGATCGGGATGCGCCCCACCGGGACCCGCGACGGCGTCGCACGGTTCCGGCTCGACGTAGGGTCGACCACGTGATCAGGCTCGTCGCGCTCGACATCGACGGCACCATCGTCCACGGGCGCAGGCCCCCGAGCCCCGCGGTCCTCGATGCCATCGCGCTCGCCGGGACCCGGGCCGAGGTGATGCTGTGCACCGGCCGGACCGTCGTCGGCGTGGCCGGCGCGCTGGACGCGATCGGGCTGCGCGACGGCGTCACCCTGACCTCCAACGGTGCGGTCGAGATGGAGACCGCGACCCGCCGGGTGCTGGCGATGGAGCGGCTCGCCCCCGAGGCCGTGACCGCGGCCCTCGACGCGATGACCGAGCTGTTCCCGGGGGCGGTGTTCGCCTGCGAGCACGTCGGGGTCGGGCAGCGGGTCAGCGCCCCGTTCCCGGACGGCGTGCTCGCCGGCACCGTGACCGAGGTCGGCCGCGCCGGTCTGCTCGACGAGCCGACGCCCAAGCTCGTCATGTACTGGCCGGGGCGCGATCCGGACGAGACCGCCGTCCGCGCGGCCCGGCTGCACGTTCCCGGCACCGAGCCGACCCTGGACCACGAGCTGCCGTGGGTGACGCTGGTGCCGGCCGGGGTGTCCAAGGCGTCCGGGCTCGCGCGGGTCGCGGCCCGGCTCGGCGTCGACCGCTCCGAGGTCCTCGCCGTCGGCGACGGCGACAACGACCGCGCGATGCTGCGCTGGGCGGGCCGCGGGATCGCGATGGGGCAGGCCCCGCCGCAGGTGCACGCCGACGCCGACGAGTCCACCGGCACCGTCGCGCAGGACGGCCTGGCCCGCGCCCTGGAGCGCGTGTTCGGCTAGTGCTCGACGGGGGTGCCGGCGACCAGCGGCGTCGCCGCCTCGAGGGCCGCCCCGCACGACGGCGGCCGCGGCGGCAGCGACGTGTCGAGGACCACCGGCACGGTCCAGACGCGGCCGTCGCGGGACCGGACCGTGACGTCCCCGGGACCGTCGACGGCGTCGACGAGCAGTGCTGCGGCGTCGCCGATGCCGGTGTGCTCGCGCACGGCGAGCTCGGCGAGCTGGCGGACCGGGTCCAGCCCGGTGTGCCCGCGGCAGCCCCACGGGTCGACGCCGCCCCGGCCGCGGCCTTCAGCGCGGCCAGCGCGCCGCCGGTGTCGAGGCGGCCGTAGGCGTAGCCGGTGGGCAGCACCAGTGCGGTCGGTGCGAACCGGTGCCCGCCCAGGTGGGTGCACTCCCAGACGTCGGCGCCCTCGGCGACCAGTTCCCCGGCGAGCGCGCGGCCCCGGACGGCGCAGCAGACGTCACGCCTGCCGTGCGCGCACACCAGCATCACCGGATCGGTGACCGGGGTGCCCGCGCCCGGGTCGAGGTCGATGCGGGCGAGGTCGTCGGTGCCGCGCACGGTGCGCGACCACGCCCGCGAGCAGCCCGGGGCGAGGTCGGCGACGTAGACGGTGCGGTCGCCGTCGGCGTCGCAGCGGCCCTCGCGGCCGGGGCGGCGGATCAGCAGGAGGACGACGTCGTCGGCGCGGAGCCGGTCGGACAACGCGGTGACCGCCGGGTCCGGATGGTCGGCGACCTTCCGCGGCCACGCCCCGATGTGCTCGACGGCGACGAGGCGGCGCACGTGCGGCGCGGTGCCGGTCATCGGCTCGCCGACGGCCTCGCTCAGCCCGGCACAGCCCCCGGCGGGCGCCCCGGCGGGGGGACCGCCGAGTGCGCCACGTGCCGCGGTGACCGTCATCGGGCCATCTTAGGGAAGGTTTCCCTGACTTCAACCCGGGACGCCCGGTCGGGTCACTCCCGGCCGGGGAGCTCCGTGCGCAGGACCTTGCCGGTCTGGTTGCGCGGCAGCTCGTCCAGGAAGTGCACGTCCCGTGGGGCGGCGAACTTCTCGAGGTCGGACTTCACCCGGCTGCGGATCGCGTCCGCGGTGACGTCGGCTCCCGGCTCGAGCACCACCCAAGCAGCGAAGCGCTGGCCGTACTCGTCGTCGTCCACCCCGAGCACGCAGGCCTCGCGCACCCCGTCCATCCCCGAGACGAGCTCCTCGACCGGGCCGGGGTGCAGGTTCTCCCCGCCCGAGACGATCATGTCGTCGGCCCGGCCGGTGAGGAACAGCCGTCCCTGCTCGTCGAGGTGTCCGACGTCGCCGGTCCCGAGCAGCCCGTCGCGCTCCTCCAGGCCGTCCTCGCCGCCGGTGTAGCCCTCGAACGGCAGGTCGTTGCCCACGAACACCCGGCCGTCGACGCCTGCCGCGGCGGGCCGGTCGTCGTCGTCGAGGATGACCAGGGTGGTCCCGGCCGGGGCGCGGCCCGCGGTGCCGGGGGCGTCGCGCAGGTCCTCCGGTCCGGCGATCGAGACCCAGGAGACCTCGGTGGAGCCGTAGAGGTTGTAGAGGCAGTCGCCGAAGCGGTCCATGAACCGGTTGGCCTGCCCGCCGGGCAGCGCCGACCCGGAGACGGCCACGATCCGCGGGCCCGCCGGGTCGTCCCAGCCGTCGCCCCAGCCCTCGGCCTCGGACTCCAGGACGCGCTGGAGCATCACCGGCACCGCGAACACCGTCGTGCACCGGCGCTCGCGCACGGCGTCGAGGAACCCCTCGGGGGTGAACCTGCGGCGCAGTACGACGGTCGCGCCGTGCAGCGAGGCGAGCAGCAGCCCCGCGTTGCCCCAGGTGTGGAACAGCGGCGCGGCGATGTGCGTCGGCTCACCGGCGCGCAGCGGGATCGCCGACAGGATCGACGCCGCCGGGGCGAGGGTCGACGGGTGCGGCCGCTTGGCGCCCTTCGGCGTCCCGGTGGTGCCGGAGGTCAGCACGATCTGCTTGGACGGCTCCGGCTTGAACGGCAGCTCGCCCGGCCCGCCGCGCTCGACCATCGCCTCGAGGTCGTCGAGCGCGCGGTCGCCCGCGGGGCGCGGCCCGTCCGGGGTGCGGGTCAGCACGACGCGCGGCCCGTCCGGGACGATGTCGAGGAAGTCCGGGTCGGCGACGAGGGTGTGCAGCTGCTGCTGCTCCTGCACCCCGCGCAGCTGCTCGGCCGAGAGCCCGGTGTTCACCAGCACGACGTCGGCGCCCGCCTTGCCCGCCGCGACCATCGCCTCGATCGGCGCGCGGGCGTTCCGGCACAGCACGCCGACCGGGGCGCCCGGCCCGGCACCGGAGTCGAGCAGTGCCAGCGCGAGGCTGTCGGTGCGGGCCTCCAGCTCGGCGTAGGTGGTGACCCCGTCGTCGTCGACGACGGCGAGCCGGTACGGGTGGCGGGCCGCGCCGACGGCGAACGCGGCGGTGATGCTGTTGCCGTAGCGCACCAGCGCCCGGCCCATCCCGTACAGCTTCCCGGGGCCGAGCGGGCGGACGACACCCGAGCGGGTCAGGGCCACGGCGGCGCGGGCGGTGCCGCTGCCCAGCTCGTACGCGGTACGGGCGGTGCCGGAGAGGTTCTGGAGCAGCGGGGAGCCAGCCATGCGGCGCAGTCTGTCAGGGCCACCCGTCGGGTCGCCGGGTCCGGTGCGGGGATCTGTGTCAGAGGTCACTGAGCATGTCCGTCATGTTTCGTAGCGTGAAGACGATGTGTCCCTCGGCGACCCACAGGTCGCCGAACTCTCCACCACACACCGTCGGGGATCCTGATGCGCCTCTACCTGCCCACACGCACGTCCGCTTCCGGCCGCACCCTGGTCCGCGCGGGACGTCCGACCAAGTCGATGCCCGGGTTCGGCGGCCTCGCCGGCGTCTGCCGCTGCGGTGCGGCCCGGCCCGCCGACGCGCGCGCCCTGCCGTGGCGCGACTGTCCGTCCTGCACGCCGCAGCGGGCCCGCGCCGGGCGCTGAACGCCCCGGCCTCGTAGGTTCCCGGGTCGGCGGGCACCGGGTCCGCCGACCGCGGAGGCCCCATGAGCACGCCCACCCCCGAGATGCGGCTGCGCGCCCTCGAGCGCGAGGACCTGCCGTTCGTCCACGGACTGTCGAACGACTCCGGGATCATGTCGTACTGGTTCGAGGAGCCCTACGAGTCGCTCGTCGAGCTGCAGGAGATCTTCGCCCGGCACGTGCACGACAACCGCGAGCGGCGGTTCATCATCGACTGCGCGGGCGAGCGCGCCGGCCTGGTCGAGCTGGTGGAGATCGACTACATCCACCGCAACGCCGAGTTCCAGATCATCGTCGCCCCCGCCTTCCAGGGCCGGGGTCTCGCCGCCCGCGCCACCGCCGCGGCCCTCGACTACGCCTTCGGCGTGCTGAACCTGCACAAGGTGTACCTCGTCGTCGACGTCGACAACGCCCGTGCCGTACGCGCCTACGAACGCACCGGTTTCGTCGTCGAGGGCGAGCTGCGCGAGGAGTACTTCGCCAGCGGCCGCTACCACGACGCGTACCGGATGGCGGTGCTGCAGCGTGAGCACCTCGGGCGCACCGTCGACGGACCGCGCTGACCGCACCGGGCCGGCCGGCAGGGAGGGGGACCCGTCGGCCGGCCCGGCAGGCACCGGTCGCGGGCATGCGACCGGGGTCGGGCGCGTCGACCGTGATGACGACGACACCCATGAACAGTACTATCCCGCCACGTAGTCGTGTCAACGTTCCGCTACGCTGCGCCCATGACCAGCAAGAACCGGGTGTGGGTCGGGGTCTGCTCGATGTCGCGGTGCGGATCGGACAACCGATGACATCGTTGATCGTCGGGTGAGCGCCCGCGACCGTCGTCGCCGCGGGTCACGGGGTGGTTGCGGCCCGCCCGTCGTCGCCGTGCGCGCCCGGTTGCCCCGGGTAGGATCCGCCCCGATGTCCGGAACGCCGACGGCCGGGGACGAGTTCCCGATCGACACGCTCGCCGCGCGTGCCGGCATGACCGTCCGCAACGTGCGCGCCCACCTGTCCCGCGGGCTGCTGCAGCCGGGGGAGATGCGCGGGCGCACCGCCTGGTACGGCCCTGTCCACCTGGCCCGGCTGGAGCTGATCGCCGGCCTGCAGCGGCGCGGGTTCTCGCTCGCCGCGATCGGCGTGCTGATCAACCAGACTCCCTCCGGCAGCGCCGAGGAGGCGTTGCGCCTCTACCGCGGCATGCTCGCCCCGTGGCAGCCGGAGGAGCCGGTCGAGCTCGCCGAGGAGGACCTGGCCGAGTGGGCCGGCGCCCGGACGTCCCCGGAGTTCGTCGGGCAGCTGGTCGCCTCCGGGATGATCGAGCGCACCGGCCCGGGGCGGCTGCGTGTGCTCAACCCGTCGATGGTCCGCTCCGGGGCGCACGCCGTCGCCCTCGGTCTGGCCCCGGAGGCGGTGCAGCAGGTCGGCGACGAGCTGCTGACCCGCACCCGTGAGATCGCCGAGATCTTCGTCGAGCTGTTCCGGGAGCAGGTCTGGGCGGCGCACGTCGCGGCCGGGCTGCCCCGCAGCGGCGTCGCGGACCTGCGCACGGCGGTCGAGGCCCTGCAGCCGGTCGCCACCCAGTCGCTGCTCGGCGCCTTCCGCCAGACGATGCAGCAGGCGATGGACGACTTCATCCGCCGGCTGTCCACCGACCTCGCCCCGGCCGACCCGCCCGTCGACCCCGGGGCCGCGGAGCCGTACTCAGACCGGTAGGTCGACGGTGAACACCGTCCGGCCGGGGTCGCTGTCGACCCCGACCGTCCCGTCGTGGGCGGCGACGACCGCGGCCACGATCGCCAGGCCCAGCCCGGTGCTGGGGGTGTCGTTCCCGGCGCGGGTGCGTCCCTCCGCACCGCGGGCGAACCGCTCGAACACCCGCGGCAGCACGTCCGGGGCGATGCCGGGGCCGTCGTCGGCGACCCGCAACCGGACCCGGCCGGGGACGGGCCGGTCGAGGGAGACGGTGACCGTCGTGCCGGGCGGGGTGTGGGTGCGGGCGTTCGCGAGCAGGTTGGTGACCACCTGGGCGAGCCGGTGGGCGTCACCGGTGACCGTGACCGGCTCGTCGGGCAGGTGCGGGAACCAGCGGTGGTCGCGGCCCGCCACGTGGGCGTCCCCGACGGCGTCGAGGACCAGCCGGGTGAGGTCCACCTCGGCGCGCTCCAGCGGGCGGCCCGCGTCGAGCCGGGCGAGCAGCAGCAGGTCCTCGACCAGGGTGGACATGCGTTCGGCCTGCGAGCTGATCCGGGCCAGTGCGTGCGTGGTCCGCTCCGGGACCGGGTCGCGTTCGCGGCGCGACAGCTCGGCGTAGCCGCGGATCGCCGTGAGCGGGGTGCGCAGCTCGTGGCTGGCGTCGGCGACGAAGCGCCGCAGCCGGGTCTCGGACTCCTGGCGGGCGGCGAGCGCGCCCTCGACGTTGTCGAGCATGTGGTTGAGCGCGGTGCCGACCTGGCCGACCTCGGTGCGCGGGTCGGGGTCGGGGACGCGGGCGGCGAGGTGGACCTCGCCCCGGTCCAGCGGCAGGCCCCCGACCTGCGCGGCGACGCCGGCGACGCGTTCGAGCGGGCGCAGCTCACGGCGCACCAGCACGGCCGCCGCGATGCCCGCGAGCACCACCGCCCCGCCCAGCACGACGAGCTCGGTGACGACGAGCCTGGTCACGGTGGCACCGGCGTTGTCCGGCTGCGCGATCAGGTAGGTCGTCGTCCCCTCGGTCCAGCCGACCGCCCGGTAGTCGCCCAGGGACAGGGTGACGTCGTGCGGTGCGGTGTCGGCGGGCACCGACCGGAGCGCGCCGAGGTCGTCGCCGGACACCGCGGTGCTGGTGCCACCGCGCTGGGCGAGCCGGGCCACGACGACACGGCCGTCGTCGAACACCGCGCCGATCGCGTTCGCGCTCGGGCCGGGCCCGAGGAACACCCCGTCGGGTGGGCCGGGGCGCCGGCCGCCGTCCCCGGCCGGGGTGCCGGTCCCGTCGCCCTCGTCCTGGGTCAGCCGCCCGGGGGCGCGCCCGGTCTGCTGGGCGATGAAGCCCTCCAGGGAGAACGACAGCTCGTGGTCCTGCCGGGTGGACAGGTAGCGGTCGAGCGAGAGCGTCGTCGCGACGCCGATCGCCACGCAGGCCACCGTGAACAGCAGCAGCACCGTGACGACCAGCCGGGCCCGCAGCGAGCGGACCCGGCCGGAGACGCGGGTGACGACCACCGGGTCACTCCGCCGCGGGACGCAGCACGTAGCCCGCGCCGCGCACCGTGTGGATCATCGGCCGGCGCCCGGCGTCGATCTTCTTGCGCAGGTAGGAGACGTAGAGCTCGACCACGTTGGACTGGCCGCCGAAGTCGTAGTTCCACACCCGGTCGAGGATCTGGGCCTTCGACAGGACCCGGCGCGGGTTGCGCATGAGGTAGCGCAGCAGCTCGAACTCGGTCGCGGTCAGCTCCACCGGGTCGCCGGCGCGCGACACCTCGTGTGCGTCCTCGTCGAGCACCAGGTCGCCGACGACCAGCTCCGAGGAGCGCTGGGCGGCGGCCATCCCGGCGCGGCGCAGCAGCCCGCGCAGCCGCGCGACCAGCTCCTCCAGCGAGAACGGCTTGGTGACGTAGTCGTCGCCGCCCGCGGTGAGGCCCGCGACCCGGTCCTCGACGGCGTCGCGCGCGGTCAGGAACAGCACCGGCACCTCGGGGGTGTCGGCGCGGACCCGGCGCAGCACCTCGAAGCCGTCGACGTCGGGCAGCATCACGTCCAGCACGATCGCGTCCGGGCGGAACTCGCGGGCGTGGCGCACCGCGGACATGCCGTCGGCGGCGGCGCGGACCTCCCAGCCCTCGTAGCGCAGGGCCATCGACAGCAGGTCCGACAGCGTCGACTCGTCGTCCACCACGAGCACCCGGATCGGGCCGCCGTCGGCGCGGCGCAGCGGGTCGGCGTCCCGGTCCATCACCTCGGTCATGCTAGGAGCACACCGCACGAACCTGTGCGACAGCTGTGCGCCGGCTGTCGGTTCACCGGGCGCGCCAGTACCCCGTGGCGTAGACGGCGCGCCGGTCGAACCCCCGCTCGCCGAGCAGGTGCGCGCGCAGCTCCTTGACCGCGGCGGACTCCCCGGACAGCCACGCCTGGCCGCGCCCGCCCGGCAGCTGCGCGGCCCGCACCGCCGCGACCAGCGGCTCACCCGCCGGGGCGTCGCCCCGGTGCACCCAGGTGACGGCGGCGTCGCCGGGCAGGGTCTGCTCCTCGCCGGCGTCGGCGACCTCGGCGACGACCCGGACCGGCACCCCGGGGGCGGCCTCGGCGAGGGCCTCGCAGACGGTCGCGATGGCGGGCAGCGCGGACTCGTCGCCGATCACGAGGTGGTGCACGGCGGCCGGGTCCGGCTCCCAGCGCCCGCCGGGCTCGGACACCCCGACCCAGTCCCCGGGAGCGGCCGACACGGCCCAGGCGGCGGCCGGGCCGTGCCCGGCGTGCACGACGAAGTCGACGTCGAGCTCACCGTGGCCGCCGGCGTCGGGGGCGAAGCGGCGCACCGTGTAGGTGCGGATCGCCGGGCGGGCCTCCCCGGCGGGCCAGACCGGTCCGCCGGTCGAGGCGCGCGGGACGGCGGGCCGTTCCTGGCCCTCGACCGGGAAGAACATCTTGATCCGGCGGTCCGGGCCGTGCCCGGGAAACCCGGCCAGCTCCTCGCCGGTCAGGGTCACCCGGACCATGCCGGGGGTGACCCGCTCGGTGCGGGCCACCTGCAGCAGGCGTGGTGCGGTCGTGCTCATGGCCGGGAATTGTCCCGGACGCGCGCTCAGGCCCGGTGGCCGAGGCCCGCCAGGCCGGTCCAGACCAGGTCCATCAGGTACTCGGTGGCCTGCTCGGCGGTGACCGACTCGTCCTGGCCGCGCCAGACGGCGAGCCGCTCGCAGGCCCCGACGATCACCTGCGCCCAGCCGGTCAGCCGGGCCGGTTCGGTGCCGGGGACCTGCGCGGCCAGCAGGGCGGCGGTGAAGTCGGTCTGCTGGGCGCGGATCTCCTCCAGCGCGGTGTCGGTGACCCCGGCCTCGGAGCAGAACAGCTGCCAGGCGGGCGCCCGCCGGTCGAGGTAGCGGAAGAACGCCAGCGTCCCGCCCCGCAGCATCGCCTCCGGCGACTCCGCGGCCCCCGCCGCCTGTGCGACGACGTCGAGCAGCTCGGACCGGGCCCGCGCGATCGCGGCCAGCAGCAGGCCCTCCTTGGACCCGAAGTGGGTGTAGAGCACCGGCTTGGTGACCCCGACCCGCTCCGCGACCTGCTCCATCGAGACCTCGGCGTAGCCCCGCTCGCCGAAGACGGCGACGGCCGCGTCGACGATCTGACGCTCCCGCTCCGCCCTGGGCACGCGGCGGCGGGGGCCGGGTACGGTCTGCGCGGTCACGTCGGAGACTTTACCCGCAGTAAGTTACTGGCGGTAGGAAGCGAGCGGGAATGGACGTCTACTCCATGCCGATGACCACCCGGTTCCGCGGGATCACCGTGCGCGAGGGCCTCCTGCTGCCCGGCCCGGCAGGCTGGGGGGAGTTCTGCCCCTTCCGCGAGTACGACGACCGCGAGGCCGTCGCGTGGCTCGCCGCGGCCCGCGAGGCGGCCGAGATGGGCTGGCCGGAGCCGGTGCGCGACCGCGTGCCGGTCAACTGCACCGTGCCCGCCGTCGGCCCCGAGCACGCGCAGCGGATCGTGCGCGCCTCCGGCTGCACCACCGCGAAGGTCAAGGTCGCCGACGCCGGTGCCCCGTTGTCCGGGGACGTCGAGCGCGTCGCCGCCGTCCGCGACGCGCTCGGCCCCGCCGGGCTGGTCCGGGTGGACGCCAACGCCGCCTGGGACGTCGACACGGCCGTCGCCGCGATCGGCGAGCTGGACCGGGCCGCCGGGGGACTGGAGTACGTCGAGCAGCCCTGCTGGGAGGTCGAGGACCTCGCCGCCGTCCGCCGGAAGGTGGACGTGCCGATCGCCGCCGACGAGTCGATCCGTCGCGCCGAGGACCCGATGCGGGTGGTGCGGGCCGGGGCGGCCGACGTCGTCGTGCTGAAGGTGTCGCCGCTGGGCGGGGTGCGCCGGTCCCTGCGGATCGCCGAGGAGGTCGGGCTGCCGGTCGTCGTGTCCTCCGCGGTGGAGTCGAGCGTCGGGCTCGCCGCCGGACTCGCGCTGGCCGGGGCGCTGCCGGAGCTGCACCACGCCTGCGGGCTCGGGACGGTCTCGCTGCTGGCCGCCGACGTCGTCGCCGAGCCGCTCGCCCCGCAGGGGGGCTTCCTGCCCGTGCCGCGGGTCGCGCCCGAGCCGGTGCACCGGGCCGCGGTCGCCGCCGCCCCGGACCGCGCCGCCTGGTGGCGCGACCGGCACGACCGCGTCGCCGCCCTGCTCGACGCGGCCACCGGCGCCGGCCGGGTCAGTACTGGTTGACCCGCCCGTCGCGGCGCAGCGCCGCGTCGATCGCCCGCACCGGACCGGGCACCCGGTACTGGCCCTTCACCAGCTTCCCGGCGCTGGGCACCGCGCCGGTGCCCGGCCAGGTCGCCGTGTCCCACAGCGCCGAGCGCAGGAACGCCTTCGCACAGTGCAGGAACAGCTCGTCGATCTCGACGACGATCGCCACCTCGGGCGTCGAGCCCTTCACGGTGAGCCGGTCGGCGAAGTCCGGCCGGTACACGATCCGGGCCCGCCCGTTGATCCGCACGGTGTCGTTCGACCCCGGCACGACGACGATCATCCCGACCCGGGGGTCGTGCAGGATGTTGCGCATCGAGTCGAGCCTGCGGTTCCCCTTGCGGTCGGCGAAGGCGATCGTGTGCTCGTCGAGGACCAGCAGACAGCCCGCCGGGTCGCCCCGGGGCGAGACGTCGACGCCGTCCGGCCCGGTCGTCGCCAGCAGGAAGAACGGCGCCGCGGCCAGGAACTCCGCGGTCACCGGGTCGACCCGGTCGCGCGCCTTGTCCCGGATGAACGCGGGGACCTCGCCGATGATCTCCCGGAGCCTGGCCTCGTCGGTCACGTGTTCCATCGCATCCCCCTCGTTGTTAGGTCACCCTAACCGTGGACGTGCTGCCGGGGCGACCCCCGCCTAGGGTCCCGGTGTGGGTGTGATCGTGATCGGGGCCGGCATCGCCGGGGTGACCTGCGCCGCGGAGCTGGCCGCCCGCGGCGTGGACGTGACGGTGTACGAGCGGGCCCGCGGAGCCGGGGGACGGCTCGCGGTGCACCGCCACGACGGCCGTCCCGCCGACATCGGTGCCGCCTACTTCACCGTCTCCGACGACCGGTTCGACGCCCGCGTCCGCCGCTGGCGCGACGACGGCCTGGTCCGCGGGTGGACCGACACCCTCGCGGTGTTCGACGGCGCCGGCCGGGGCGCGGACAACCCGGGCCCGCTGCGGTTCGCGGCGCCGGCCGGGCTGCGGTCGCTGGTCACCGACACCGCCCGTGACCTCGACGTCCGCACCGGCCGCACCGTCGAGCGGGTCCGCCCCGGCCCGGACGGCCCGACCGTCGACGGCGAGCGCGCCGACGCCGTCGTGCTGGCGATGCCCGACCCGCAGGCCGCCCGGCTGCTCGACCCGGACACCCCCGCGGGCGCCGCGGTCGCCGGGCGGGCGTGGAACCCGGTGCTCGCCCTGACCGCCGGGTTCCCCGCGCGGGACTGGCCGCGGCTGCCCGCGGCGTTCGTCAACGACCACCCCGTGCTGTCCCTCGTCGCCGACGACGGCGACCGCCGCGGCGACGACGCCCCGGTGCTCGTCGCGCACTCCACCGGCGACCTCGCCCGCGCCCACGACGCCGACCCCGCCGGCGCGGTGCCCGCGATGACCGCCGCCGTCCGGGAGCTGCTGGGCATCACCGCGGAGCCGGACTGGACGCACGTGCACCGCTGGCGCTTCGCCGCCCCCGCCGGCACGCGGGAGCAGACCTTCCACCTCGACGACGACGGCGTCGCCCTGGCCGGGGACGGCTGGGGCCGGTCCCGGGTGCAGACGGCCTGGCTGTCCGGGCTGGAGCTGGCCGGGGAGCTCGCGGGACGCCTGGGTCGCTGATCCCTGGCCGCGTCGGCGTCGGCGACCTACCGTCGTGGTCATGCCCGACCGCGCCACCGCTGCCGCCCCCGTCGTCGTCGAACCGGAGGGGCGGCCGTTCGGCGGGTCCACCGCGCCCGCGGAGCTGGACGCCTCCGGCCCGGACGCCGCCGGGCGCGCGGTGCTCGCCGAGCTGGCCGCCGCCCTCGACGCCGACCGGGTCCTCACCGACCCCGACGTCGTGCGCCCCTACGTCCACGACGAGGCCGAGTGGGCCGAGTACGGAACGCCGCTCTGCGTGGTGCGGGCACGAACCACCGCCGACGTCGCCGCGACCGTGCGGGCCTGTGCGGCCCACCGGGTCCCGGTCGTCGCGCGGGGAGCGGGCACCGGGCTGTCCGGCGGGGCGAACGCGGTCGACGGCTGTGTCGTGGTCGGCCTGGAACGGATGACCGCGATCCGCGAGATCTCGGCGGGGGAGAGGCTCGCCGTCGTCGAACCGGGGGTGGTCAACGACGACCTGCGGGCCGCCTGCGCGGAGCAGGGCCTCTGGTACCCGCCGGACCCGGCGTCGGCGCCCTGGTCGACGATCGGCGGCAACGTCGCGACCAACGCGGGCGGGCTGTGCTGCGTCAAGTACGGCGTCACCCGCGACTACGTGCTCGCCCTCGAGGTCGTCACCGCCACCGGTGAGGTCGTGCGGGTCGGGCGGCGCACCGCGAAGGGCGTCGTCGGCTACGACCTCGCCGGGCTGATGGTCGGCTCGGAGGGGACGCTCGGGATCATCACCGAGATCACCGTGAAGCTGCGCCCGGCCCGCCCGGCCGCGCCGCGCACCGTCGTCGGGTTCTTCGACTCCCTCGCCGACTGCGGGGCCGCGGTCGCCGCCGTCACCGAGCAGGGGCTGCAGCCCGCGGTGTTCGAGCTGGTCGACCGGGAGTGCCTGGCCGCGGTCAACGCGTGGCGCAACGCGGGCCTGCCGACCGGTGCCGCGGCGCTGCTCATCGCCCAGACCGACCTGCCCGAGCCCGCCGCACAGGCCGAGGCCGAGGCGATCCTGGCCGCGTTCACCGCGCACGGGGCGACCGAGGCGATGGCCTCGACCGACGAGACCGAGTCCGAGGCGCTGTTCGCCGCCCGCCGGATGGCCTACCCGGCGCTGGAGCAGCTCGGGATGGGGATGCTGACCGAGGACGTCTGCGTCCCCCGGCCGCGGATGGCCGAGATGCTCGCCCGGATCGAGGACATCGGCCGTCGCCGCGGGGTCCGGATCGCGACCGTCGCGCACGCCGGCGACGGGAACCTGCACCCGCTGATGCTCACCCCGCACGACGACCCGGACGCCCGGGACCGCACCCGCGCCGCGTTCGACGAGATCATCGGCGCGGCCGTCGAGCTGGGCGGGACGGTCACCGGCGAGCACGGCGTCGGCCTGCTCAAGCGCGACGGGATGGAGCGCGAGCTCGGCCCGGAGGTGCTCGCCCTGCAGCGGGCGGTGAAGGCGGCCCTGGACCCGGACGGCATCCTGAACCCGGGCAAGGCCGTCTGAACCGGCCGTATCGCCCGGATGGCCGCGCGTGATCGTCCCCGCGCCGGGGAACCCCGGAGGATGAGTACGACCGACCCGGCCCTGGTCCCGTCCGCGCTCGCCCTGACCTACCGGGGTCCGGCGCACACCGGCGCGCCGCGGCTGTCCGGCGTGGACGGCGTGCACGAGGTGGTGCCGGTGGTGGCGGCCGAGGTCCGCGAGGTCGAACGCCTCGACACCGCCGACCTGCGGCTGTTCTCCGCGGGCATCGAGCTCCTCGTCGAGCACGTGGTGCCCGACCGGGCCTCGGTGGTGGCGCCCGGCTCGGCCTGGGTGCTGCGGCTGCCCGACGCCGGCCCCGACGACGACCTGCGCGTCCCGCTGTCCGGCAGCGAGGTCGAGGGCGTCGCCGACCGGTCGGTCCCCGACGGCATCGACGCGCTCGTCCGCCGGGTCCGCGGCGACGCGCCGCTGGTGCCGGTGGGCCGGGTGCACGTCACCCGCACCGTCAGCAGGATGCGCGACGACGCCGGGCGCGACCTGGCCACCCTGACCCGCGAGCAGGTCGACGTCGCGACGCTGGGCGGGTCCGCGACCGCCGAGAGCTGGACCGAGGCCGTCGTCGAACCGGGGACGGCCGGGACCGCCCTGCTGCAGCAGCTCGACGACGCCCTGCGCACCACCGGCCTGGTCCGTGCCCCGCGCGGCGGGTACGCCCGGCTGACCGCGCTGCTGGCCGAGGCGGCGCCCGTCGACCCGCCGCGGCGGACCGGGCGCAGGGGCAGCGCCGGTGCGCTGCTGCTGCGTTACCTCGGGGACCAGGTCGACGCGCTCGCCGCGCGCGAGCAGGACCTGCGCGCCGACCGCCCGGACGCGGTGCACCAGATGCGCATCGCCGCCCGCCGGATGCGCAGCGCGCTGCGCACCTACGCGGGGCTCCTGGAGGGCCCGCGGGCCGCGCACGTGGTCGCCGAGCTGCGCTGGCTGGGCCGGGCGCTGGCCGGTGAGCGCGACGCCGAGGTCCAGGAGGAGCGCCTGAACGCCCGGCTGACCGCACTGGAGCCGGAGCTGCTGCTGGGACCCGTGCGGGCCGCCGTCACCCGGCACTTCGCCCGCACCCGCGCCGAGACCGGGGCGGCGGTGCTCGACGTCGTCGACGGGGAGCGCTACGCCGCGCTGCAGGGCGCGCTGCGCCGGCTGCTCGCCGACCCGCCGCTGTCGCGCCGGGCCCGCAAGCCCGCGATCACCGTCCTCCCCGCGATGGTGGGCCGCACGGCCCGCAAGCTGGAGCGGCGGATGGAACGCGCGCTGGCCGACCTCGACGCCGGTCAGGTCGCCCCCGACTCGCTGCACGACGCCCGCAAGACCGGCAAGCAGCTCCGCTACGCCACCGAGGTCGCCCGGCCCAGCGTCGGGAAGGACGCGCGGGCGTTCGCGAAGCGGCTCAAGAAGGTCTCCGACGTGCTCGGCGAGCACCAGGACGCCGTCGTCTCCCGGGAGACCCTGCGGACCCTCGGGGCCCGCGCCGGCGCCGAGCGGGACAACGGGTTCACCTTCGGTGTGCTGCACGGCCGGGACACCGCGACGATGCTCGACCTGGAGCGCAGGCTGCCCACGGTGTGGGAGACGGCGTGGACGCGACGCGCCCGCCGGTGGATGCGCCGCTAGCCTGCGCGGGGTGAGAGACGCCGTCGCCGACCTCCGCCGGATCGCGTTCCTCCTCGAACGCGCCCAGGAGTCGACCTACCGGGTGCGCGCGTTCCGGACCGCGGCCGCCGCGCTGCGCGGTCGCGACGCCGAGGAGCTGGCCCGGCTGCACGCCTCGGGCGGCCTCACGGACCTGAAGGGCGTCGGCGAGGTGACCGCGCGCTGCGTGGGGGAGTCCGTCGCCGGGGAGGAACCGGTCTACCTGCGACGGCTGGAGGACGCCGTCGCCCGCGCCGACGTCACCGGGGTGCCCCTGGCCGAGGCGGCGCTGCGGCTGCGCGAGGGCCTGCGCGGGGACTGCCACAGCCACACCGACGCCTCCGACGGCGGCTCCCCGCTCGCCGAGATGGCCGAGACCGCGATCGGGCTGGGCCACGACTACCTCGTCGTCACCGACCACTCACCGCGCCTGACCGTCGCGAACGGGCTGTCCGCGGACCGGCTGCGCCGCCAGGTCGAGCAGATCGCGCAGCTCAACGAGCGGATCACCGCGTCCGGTTCGGACTTCCGGGTGCTCACCGGCATCGAGGTGGACATCCTCGACGACGGCGCCCTCGACCAGTCCGAGGACCTGCTCGCCTCGCTCGACGTGGTGGTGGCCAGCGTGCACTCGAAGCTGCGGATGCCCCGCGACGAGATGACCGAGCGGATGCTCACCGCCGTCGCGAACCCGCACGTCGACGTGCTCGGGCACTGCACGGGCCGGATGGTCACCGGCCGCCGCACGCGCCCCGAGTCCGAGTTCGACGCCGACGCCGTCTTCGCCGCCTGTGCGGAACACGGCGTCGCGGTGGAGATCAACGCCCGGCCCGAGCGCCTCGACCCGCCCAAGCGGCTGCTGCGCCTGGCCGTCGAGGCCGGGTGCGAGTTCACGATCGACACCGACGCGCACGCCCCCGGGCAGCTCGACTGGCTCGACCACGGCTGCGCCCGCGCCGTCGCCTGCGGGGTGGACCCGGAGCGGATTCGCAACACCCGCGACCTCGCGGGCCTGCTGCGCCGCTGACCCGCTGCGTCCCCGTGCTGCCCCCGTGCCGCGCTGCGCGCTGCCCTGCAGCCGCTGCGCCGGTGAGGGCCGCGCCGCCGACCTTACTGCGCCGGCGGGCTCCCGGGCGCCCGGGTCAGCGCAGCTCGAAGTCGGCGACGTCGAAGCCGGGTGAGACGACGCAGCTGACCAGGACCGCCCCCGGCCCCGCCGGCTCCGCCCGCTGCCACACCCCGGGCGGGACCTCCTGCTGCGGGCCGGCCGGCCCGAGCCGCAACCGGGCGCCGGGGACGGGGTCCGGTCCGTCACCACCGAGGACCAGGTCCGCCTCGGGACCCGAGTGCCGGCACCACAGCTCGGTGGACCGGACGCGGTGCCACCGGCCGGGGGCGTCGAAGAGGTAGAGGATCGCCGTCGCCGAGGGGCGTGGACCGTACGGGGTCGCGACGACGACCGGTGAGGTCCAGGTCCGCCGGTACCAGCCACCCTCCGGGTGCGGGGCGAGGTCCAGCGCGACGGCGAGGTCGGGGCGAGCCACGCCGCCACTGTGGCAGGCGGCCGCGCAGTCCGTCCTCATAGCGGCCCCGGGGCATGGGCCCCGGGGCGCGTCGCACCCCTGGTCCGGTCGCCGCACCCGTCGCGGCGGGTGCGGGAGCCCCCGCCGGGGTGCGGCACCTTCGTCCGTGGGGTGCGGCGACCCGCCACCGCGCCCGGCACCCCGCGCGCGGGGCGCCCCGCGCCGCGACGGGGTGCCGCACCCGCGGCCGCGCACCGGGACGGTCACCCGTCGTCACCGGTGTCCGCAGGAGAGTCACTTTCCGTTCACGGGCGAGCGCATTCCACTCGTCCGCGCGCTCCCCGGACGGGTGGTTCGACTGGTGCTCCTCACCCACCGCACGTGAGATGGGACCGCAGGTGACCGAGTGACGGGAGTGATCCACGGTGCGGACCAGGACCAGGACGACGGTGGCGGTGCTCGCCGCGACGCTCGCGCTGTCGGCGGTCACGACGGCCGGTGCGTCGACGGCGTCGGCGGCATCCGCGGCTCCGGCGGCCGCCGTGACCCGGACCGTCGCCGACGACCCGGTGCCCCCGCGGGACGACAGCGGCGCGGCCGCGCCCGCCCCGACCGCCCCGACCGGCGGAGACCCGACCGGCCCGGCCGCGGGCACCGCGACCCCGGGAGGCGACCCGGCCGGCGGGACGGTGAAGACCCCGGCCGACTCCGCCGCACCCCCGGCGTCGTCGCACTGCACCGAGACCGCGGCGCAGGAGCTCGGCTGGGGCGCGCCCGCCCGCGAGTCCGACTTCGACGGCACCACGGTCCCGCCGGACTGGCACCCCTACGGCCCCGAGCCCGGCCACAACAAGAAGGGCACCCGCACCCCGGAGGCGGTCACCGTCGCCGACGGGGCGATGACCATCTCCGCCGACGCCGACGGCAACACCGGCGCCGTCAGCTGGCACCCCGGCCAGCGCTACGGCCGCTGGGAGGCCTGCGTGAAGTCGGACGAGGGCCGGGGCGGGATCAACGCGCTGCTGCTGCTCTGGCCGGTGGCCGAGGACTTCCCGGTCGGCGGCGAGGTCGACTGGATGGAGATCATGGACGACTCCCGCCAGAAGACCAGCTTCTTCCTCCACTACGGACCGGGCAACGACCAGGACTACGGGTCGGTGAAGCACGACTCGACGCAGTGGTCGGCCTACGCGCTGGAATGGACCCCGGAGAAGATCACCGCGTACGTGAACGGGAAGGAGTGGTACTCCAACACCGACACCGACCAGTTCCCGCCGCGCCCGATGAACATGACCATGCAGCTGGACTACTTCGGCAACGCCGGCGGCCCCACCGCGATGCACATGGACTGGGCCCGGCAGTGGGCGCTGCCGCAGAGCACCGTGGCCACGCTGAGCCTGCCGCCCGGCTCGGCCGCGACCGGGCAGCCCCGCGACTTCCCCGACCGGAAGCCGCGCGAGCTGTCGGAGCCCGAGCAGCAGGCGCAGACCGCGATGCTCGCCCGCGAGCACCGCTGAGGCTCAGACCGCGGCGTCGAGCTCCGCGCGGGTGGGCGGGTTCGCGCCGTGCCGCGAGCAGGTGATCGCCGACGCCGCGACGGCCTCGGTCAGCACGGCCTCCAGCGTCGGCCGGTCGATGCGGTAGAGGTCGTCGCGGGCGGTCGCACCGAGCAGCCCGCGCCGGTGCAGACCGGCGAGCAGCGCCGCGGAGAAGCTGTCCCCGGCACCGACGGTGTCGACGACCTCGACGGCGCGGCCGGGCAGCACCAGGTGCAGCCCCGACGACGTCCCGGCCAGCACCCCGTTCGCCCCGAGGGTGACCACGACGACCGCCGGACCGAGCTCGAGCCACTCGCCGACGACGTCGCCGGGCTCGCGGCCCGGGTGCAGCCAGCCCAGGTCCTCCTCACTGACCTTCACCACGTCGGCCACGCCGAGCAGCTCGTGCACGCCGGGCAGGATCTCCTCCGGCGTCCCCATCAGCAGCGGCCGGAAGTTCGGGTCGTAGCTCACCGTCGCGGTGTCCACAGCGGAGGCGAGCAGCTCGCGCAGCGCGTCGTGACCGGGCGCGGTGGTCAGCGCCAGCGATCCGGAGTGGACGGCGACGACCGGGCCGGCCGGGCCGTCGTCGAGGGCACCGGCGAGCTCGTCGTCGGTCCACTGCCAGTCCGCGGTGCCCGCGATCCGGAAGTCGTAGGACGCCTGCCCGTCGGCGGCCAGCTCCACGATCGCCAGCGACGACGGCTCGTCCGCCTTGACCGAGTGCGACAGGTCGACGCCGTTGTCCGCGAGATGGTCGCGCAGCTTGCGCCCGAGCAGGTCGTCGGCGAGCCGGGCCAGCATCCGGGCCGGCACGTCGAGGCGGGACAGCCCGACCGCGACGTTCGCGGGGCTGCCGCCGGGCGCGAGCTCCCAGTACCCCTGCGCGGGGGCGGGGACGATGTCGACGAGGGCTTCTCCGGCGACGGCGATCACTCCGCGTGGCGGGCGTCCGGCAGCTGTGTCGGGCATGGCCGCACTGTAGTGGTCCGATCGGGGTCCCCGGACAGGTCCGTGACGGGTCACGACCACGTCACGGTGCGTCGACACGCACGTGGTAGGCATGACGGATGCCCCGGAAGATCCCGGTCGTGGTGCTGGCCGGATTCCTCGGAGCCGGCAAGACGACACTGCTGAACCACCTCCTCGCCGCGGGCGGGGACGCGCGGATCGGCGTGGTCGTCAACGACTTCGGGTCGGTCGGCATCGACGCGTTGCGCGTGGCCGGTCAGGCCGGCGACGTCGTCGGGCTCGGCAACGGCTGCCTGTGCTGCGAGGTCGGTGAGGGCGGCGTCTCCTCGGTGCTGGAGAAGCTGACCCGCCGCCGCGACGAGATCGACGTCGTCGTCATCGAGGCCAGCGGCATCGCCGAGCCCGGCACGCTGGTCCAGCTCGTGCTCGACGCGCTGGGCCAGCACCTGAGCTTCGGCGGGCTCGTCGAGGTCGTCGACGCCGCGGAGTTCGAGGACTCGCGGCGCCGCCACCCCCAGCTCGACAAGCACGTCGGCATGGCCGACCTCGTGGTCCTGAACAAGATCGACCGGGTGGGGCCGGGGCCGCTGTGGCGGGTCCGGCGGCTGTGCCGCGAGGCGAACCCGCGGGCCCTGATCGTCCCGGTCCGCGACGGCGCGGTGGACCCGGCGCTGCTGTTCGACATCGAGATCGTGCCGGGCCGCCAGCTGATGCTGGGCGAGCGCGTCGACGAGCCGCACTCCCACCACCTGCACGCCGGCTACCAGAGCCTGACGTTCCTGTGCGACGAGCCGCTCGACGCCGCCCGCCTGCAGGACCTCCTCGACGCCCGGCCGTCCGGGCTGTACCGGATCAAGGGCTCGGTGCGCTTCGCCGCCGCCCCGGACCGGGAACGCTGGGACCTGCACACCGTCGGCCGGTACGTACGGTTCCGCCGGAGCCGGTGGGACCCCGACGAGCCCCGCCGCACCACCCTGGTCCTGATCGGGACCGGGCTGGACGAGGCCGCGTTGGAACGCGCGCTGCGCGCCTGCGTCGCGACCGACTCCGACCGTCGCGACGTCGACGCCCTCCTCCCCGTCGCCCGCTACGCCGTCTGACCCGTCTTCCCCTGCTGCTGTTGCTCCCAGTGTCACTTTCGGGGCGTAGAGCGCTACGAGGGTGACCCTGGGGACATGACGCGGGGCTCGAGCGGCGGGTGGGGGCGGTTGGACCCGAGATCAGACCGAGGTGAGGTCCGGGCCCGTCGCCGGCTCGGCCAGCTGGGTCAGCGCGTCGGCGGCCCACGCCTCCCCACCGGCCACGGCGGTCCACAGCAGGACACCGAGGGTGCGGGTCGGGTCGATCCGTCCCGCCTGCCACGACGGCGTCGCCGCGAGCCGCTCGGCGCGTGCGCAGAGTTGCCAGGAGGCGGGGTCGGTCGCGGCGATGTCGCGGGCGAAACGGGTGTGCCCGGTGCGGGCGCGGTAGGCCCGGACCGGGTCGGTGACCGCGTGGATGATCGAGAGCACCCCGATCGCCAGCCCGAGCGCGACGGGCAGGCAGACGAGGAACGCCAGCGCCGACCAGGACCAGCTGTTCTCACCCACGGTGAGCGCCACCACGGCGGCGGCGACGACGGCGGTGCCGGTCATCGCACCGGCCGGGAGCTTCGTGTAGACGAGGTCGCCCGCGTCGTCGACGACGTAGTCGGTGCCGGTGATCAGGGCCGGGTCGTACACGCGGTATCCGGTACGGGTGCGGACGAGGGTGGGCAGGCGGTCGGCGGGGGCGCCGGTGACGAAGTCGTTCATGGTCGTGCTCGATCTGTGAGAATGCTGCTGCTCGCGGCCCACCTGATGGCCGTCTCGCCCGGTCAGTCGCCCACGATGCCGGTCGGTGTTACAGATTCACAACGTTCCTCGGCGCGTCCGGTCTGTGACGTTCGCCTCTCCCGCTTGCGAGCAACCCGGAGGGCTCACCCGGGTGGCCAGGCGTCGCCCCACGCGGTGTCACGGGCGTGCCGGAACAGCTCCTTGCGACTGCGTGGGACGGGTGTGTCCCGCAGCGTCCCGTCCGCCTCGCAGACACGCAGAGTCACCAGTCCCTTGCGTGTGTGCGGGTGCCGGACCACCCGGCCCGGGGCCCGTCCGACGGTGCCGTCGTCGTCACGCACGGCGACGACGTAGGAGAACTTCTCGTCCTCGTGGCCCAGCGAGCCGGCCTTCAGCACCCGGTGGCGCGAGCTGCGCCCGACGCGCACGGCGAAGTGGCACCAGTCGTCACCGGTCACCGGGCAGGCGCCGTCGTGCGGGCAGGGCGCGGCGACGGTCAGGCCCGCGGCGAGCAGCCGGGCACGGGCGTCGAGGATGCGCGCGTGCCCGGCCGGCGTCCCCGGCTCGACGAGCACGACCACCCGCGCGGCCCGGGCGGCGGCGTCGACGACGGCGTCGCGCACCGGCACCGGCAGCTCCCCGAGCAGGTAGCAGGCGGTCAGCAGGTCGGTGTCCGGCAGCGCCGGGGCGGTGCCGAGCACCGCGGCCTCCCAGCGGGCGCCGCGCAGCAGCGCCGACGGAGCCCCGCCCGCGAGCCTGCGCCCCAGCGCCCGGGCCGGCGCCGCGGCCTCCAGCACCGTGGCCCGCTCCAGCGACGGCCACACCTGCGCCGCGGCCCACACCGCGGCACCGGTCCCCCCGCCGAGGTCGAGCAGCGACACCGGCTCCGGCACCCGCGCGGCGGCCCGCTCCAGCACGTCGACGACCGCCGCGTGCGTCGCGGGCATCCGGTAGGCGGCGTAGGCCGCCGCGTCGTCGTCGGTGCGCAGGATCGGCGCGGTGGGCACGGTGCCGCTGCGGTAGTCGCGGATCAGCCGGTCGACCACCGGCGCGAGCCGCGCGGCGGGGACCCGGTCGAGCGCGTCGTCGAGGGCGGCGCCGAGTGCGCCGGACAGGTCGGGGGACAGGTCGGGGACCACCCGCCCATTCCACCAGTCCCGGGCTCAGCCCCGGGCGCCGACCAGCAGCGGGTCGGCCAGCACGTCGAGCAGCGGGGCCTGCATCCGCGCCCACGGCGACAGCCCGGAGGCCGGGTCGTCGGCGGCGGCGCGGAAGCGCGACCAGCTCCACCAGGCCACGTCCTCGACCTCGTCGGGGCGCGGCTCGGGCTCGCCGCTGATCCGGGCGACGAACACCGGGCAGAGCTCGTTCTCCTCGATCCCGTCCTGCGACGCGCGGTAGCTGAAGTCCGGTAACACCATCCGCAGCTCGGTCGCGCGGATGCCCAGCTCGTCGGCCAGCCTGCGGTGCACCGCGTCGGCCATGTCCTCGCCGGGGGCGGGGTGCCCGCAGCAGGTGTTGGTCCAGACCAGCGGGAAGGCGGTCTTGGTGCGGGCGCGCCGGGTCACCAGCAGCCGGCCGGCGTCGTCGACGCCGTAGCAGGAGAACGCCAGGTGCCGCGGGGTGCTCGCACCGTGCACGGTGGCCTTGTCCGCGACGCCGACCGGGTTGCCGTCGTCGTCCAGCAGCACGACCTGTTCCATGCCGTCCTGTCTACCGGAGCCCGGCGGCCGCGGCCCGTCGGCCGGTACCGGCTCACACCCCGGGGCGGGCGGCTGCGCGGCGCCGGACCGCGCCGCCGAGCGCGGCACCCGGCAGGTGCGCGGCGACGACCGCGAGTGCGGCGGGGGAGACCGTGCCCCGCGCCAGCCCCAGCTCGACCGCGCAGTCGAACACCCGCCTGCTCCGGGCGGCGGCGCCGATCGCGGCGTCGAGGAACGCGGGACGCGCGGCCAGCCGGGCGAGCGTCCCGACGTGGCGGTGGTGGCGGGCGAAGGTCCGCTCCATGGCGGCGCGGTGGGCGGCGCCCGCGTCGTCGCCGCGCAGCGCGCTGCGCCCGGCGAGGATCCCGGAGGCGACGGCGTCGAAGATCCCCTCGCCGGTCAGCGGGTTCACCTTCGCCGCGGCGTCGCCGGCCAGCAGCACCCGGCCGTCGGGCTGGAACCGGGGCGCGGTGGACAGCGGCAGGTGGTGCGCGCGCAGCGTCGACGGGTCCGGTTCCTGGCCGGGCAGCAGCGCGGCGAGCCGCTCCAGCAGCGACGCCCGGTTCCCGGCGCCGCGCTCGTCGAACACGCCGTAGCCGACGTTCGCGCCGCCGCCCGCGATCGGGAACGACCAGGCGTAGGCCGGGACGGCGCCGCCGGCGTACTCGATCGACAGCGTCCCCGGTTCGGCGGCGACCGGGGTGTACCCGCGGATCGCCACCGCCGTCGACGACGGCGGCACGCCCGGCGCGCCGAGCGCGCGGCGGACCACCGAGTGGGCCCCGTCGGCGCCGATCACGATCCTCGCGACGACGTCGTCGTCGAGCAGCACCCGGTCGCCGTGCGGGACGACGGTGCGGACCCGGTGGCGGCGCAGCTGCGCCCCGGCGGCGACGGCCGCGTCGACCAGCGCCGCGTCCAGCTCCAGCCGCGTGACCACCCGGTTCGGCCGGGGTGCGGTGCGGTGCACGACCCGGCCCTGGGGGGTGCGCAGGCGCAGCCGCGGTGCCGCGACGCCGAGGGCCCGGACCCCGGTGGCACCCAGCTCGTCGAGCAGGTCGAACACCTCGGCCGCGACGCCGTCGCCGCAGGTCTTGTCGCGGGGGAAGGCCGCGGCGTCGAGCAGGAGCACCGACGCCGACGGTCGCAGCCGCAGCACGTTGAGTGCCGCGGCGCAGCCGGCGGGACCGGCCCCGACCACGACGACGTCGTAGGTGGACATGGCGCCATTGTCCCCCTCCGCGCCCGGGCGGAAACGGCTCGCCACCGCCCGCCCGGCCGTGGTGCACTCGCACACCGCCACCCCCTCGTCCGGCCGCGCCGTGTGCCGGCGCCGCGGGTGGGCGCGTCCGTCACGTACCGAGGAGCACGCTGTGACCACCGAGCCGGCCGCCGGCCGCGACGCCGAGCGGCTGCCCGCCGGAGCCCTGCTGATCATCTCGCTGCTGGTCGGCTCGGCGTTCGTGATGATCCTCAACGAGACGATCATGAGCGTGGCGCTGCCCGCGCTGATCGCCGACCTGCGGGTCACCCCGGCCACCGCGCAGTGGCTGACCAGTGGCTTCCTGCTGACGATGGCCGTGGTCATCCCGATCACCGGCTACCTGCTGGGGCGGTTCCCGCCGCGGTCGGTCTACCTCGCCTCGATGGGCCTGTTCAGCACCGGCACTCTGCTGTGCGCGGTCGCGCCGGCGTTCGGGTTCCTGCTGGCCGGACGGGTCGTGCAGGCCACCGGCACCGCGGTGATGATCCCGCTGCTCATGACGACGATCCTGCGCCTGGTCCCGGCGAGCCGCCGCGGGCAGACGATGGGGACGATCTCGATCGTCATCGCGGTGGCGCCCGCGGTCGGCCCGACGCTGTCCGGGGTGATCCTCTCCGCGCTGGGCTGGCGCTGGATGTTCTGGATCGTGCTGCCGATCGCGCTGGTCGCCCTGGTCGCGGGGGCGCTGCGGCTGCGGGTGGCCGCGGAGACCACGCGGGCCCCGCTCGACGTCGCCTCGGTCCTGATCTCGGCGGTCGCGTTCTCCGGGATCGTCTACGGGCTGTCCGCGATCGGCGAGTCCGCCGCCGGGGGCGCGCACACCGCGGTGCTGCCGTGGGTGCCGCTGGTGCTCGGTGCGGCGGCGCTGGCGGTGTTCGTGCACCGCCAGGTCCGCCTGCAGCGCGGCACCGGCACGGCTCCGCTGCTGGACCTGCGCCCGTTCGCGGTCCGCCGGTACTCGCTGTCGCTGGTGCTCGTCGCGACCGGGTTCATGTCGCTGTTCGGCGCGATCATCCTGCTGCCGCTCTACATCCAGGAGGTGCTGGGCGACAGCGCGTTCGTCGCCGGCCTGGTGGTGCTGCCGGGCGGGCTCGTGATGGGGCTGCTGGGCCCGTTCGTCGGCCGGGCCTACGACCGGGTCGGCGCCCGTCCGCTGGTGCTGCCCGGCTCGGTCCTGCTCGCGATCGTGATGTGGGGGTTCACCACCCTGGCCGCGGCGACGCCGATCTGGCTGGTCGTGGTGCTGCACGTGGGCCTGTCCGCGGCGCTGGCGCTGATGTTCACGCCGCTGATGACCGACGCGCTCGGCTCGCTGCCCGGCGAGCTGTACTCGCACGGCAGCGCCATCCTCACCACGCTGCAGCAGGTCGCGGGCGCGGCGGGGACGGCGCTGTTCATCACCGTGATGACGCTGGCCTCGGCCGGCGCCGGCGTCGACGCGGCCGGGGTGCACGCGGCCTTCCTGGTCGCGGCGGGCGTGTCCCTGGTGACGGTGGTCGTCGCGGTGGCCGCGTCCCGCCTACCGGCACCCACCGCGGCCCCGCAGGACGCCCGGACCTGAGGCCCGTCCGCCGGGTCAGCGGGTCGCGGTCCTCCCGGTGGTGCCGGCGGGGGCGGGGACGTCCGGGTCGTCCAGCCCGTCGCGGGAGGTCTCGCGCAGGGCGAGCACCGACCCGACCGAGACCAGCGCCAGCAGCCCGATCACCGCCGACAGCGTCCCGGTGCCGAACCCGGCGGCCTGCAGCGACGCGAACAGCACCGGCGAGAGGCCCGCGCCCATCCCGGAGATCTGGTAGCCCAGGGAGGCCCCGGTGTAGCGCGAGCCGGTGGAGAACATCTCCGAGTACAGCGCCGCGGACGGCCCGAACCAGGCCGCGTGCGTCACGCCCTGCCCGACCACCACGGCGAGGGTGAGCAGCACCGCCGAGCCGGTGTCGATCATCGGGAAGATCGCGACGCACCACAGCCCGGTGGCGACCGCCCCGCCCAGGACGACCGGCCGTCGTCCGACCCGGTCCGACAGCGCGGAGAAGCCGATGATCCCCACGCTGGCGACCAGCGAGGACAGCGTCAGCGCGTTCAGCACGGTCTGGCGCTCGAACCCGGCACCGACGGCGTAGGAGATCAGGAACGTGGTGAGCGTCCCCTGCGCGACGAAGGCCCCGAACCCCACGCCGACGGCGAGCAGCAGGTTGCGCGGCCGGGACAGCACCTCCAGCAGCGGGGCGCGGGCCGGCGTCGTCGGCTGTGCGGCGGCCGCCGCGGCGAACACCGGGGTCTCGGTGACCGACAGCCGGACGAACAGGCCGATGCCCAGCAGCACCACGCTCAGCAGGAACGGGATCCGCCAGCCCCAGGTGAGGAACGCGTCCCCGGTCAGCGCCGCCGACAGCGCCAGCACCAGCGTCGACAGCACCATGCCGCTCGGCGCGCCGGCGTTCGTGAAGCTCGCCCACAGGCCCCGCCGCGACGACGCGTGCTCGGCCGACATCAGGACCGCGCCGCCCCACTCCCCGCCGACCGCGACGCCCTGCACGACCCGCAGCACGATCAGCAGTACCGGGGCCAGCGCGCCGACCTGCGCGTAGGTCGGGAGCAGGCCGATCAGGGTGCTCGCCACCCCCATCAGCACCATGCTGATGACCAGCATCCTCTTGCGCCCGACCCGGTCCCCGAAGTGGCCGAACACGATCCCGCCGAGCGGGCGGGCCAGGTATCCGGTGGCCAGCGTGCCGAAGGCGGCGACGGTGCCGACCAGCGGGTCGAGGTCGGAGAAGAAGACCGCGTTGAACACGACGGCCGAGGCCGTCGCGTACAGCAGGAAGTCGTAGTACTCGATCAGGCTGCCGAGATAGCTCGACAGGACCGCGCGCCGGCGCTGGGTCGAGGAGAACCGGGGGTGCGTCATCGCAGCTCCCTGCCTTCCGTGAGATGGAAAGCAGCTTTATAGCAAGTTACTTGTGATCAGCGCCACGATCGTTAGGATCGCACACGTGACGGATGCGGCGTCGGTACCGACGGGGACGCGGGGGCAGCGGTTGACCTACCTGGTCAAGCGCCTGCAGATGGCCGAGCGGGCCCGGATGGAGGAGGCGCTGCGCCCGCTGGGCGTGACGCTGGCCCAGTACACCGCGCTCAGCGTGCTGGAGCGCCGCGGCGGGCTGTCCTCGGCGCAGCTCGCGCGACGGCACTTCGTGACCCCGCAGGCGATGCAGCAGCTCGTCGCCGCGATGGAGCGCGACGGGATCGTCGAGCGCCGGCCGGACCCGGACAACCGCCGGATCCTGCAGGTCTGGCTCACCCCGCACGGCGACGCGACGCTGGCCCGCTGCCACGCCGCGGCCGGGGTCGTCGAGCGCCGGATGCTCGACGCGCTGGAGCCCGACCAGGCCGAGGTGTTCGCCGACGCCCTCGAACGGTGCCTCGCCGCGCTGGCCGGTCGCGACGGGATCCCGCCGGACGGCGATGCTTGACCCCATGGCAAGCACCTTGCTATCAAGCTAGTTGATATCAAGGAGCGAGGGAGCCCCATGAGCCCGATCACCGGTCCCGGCCTCGGGCTGGGCACCTGGCCCGCCCGCCGCGCGCGGATCAGTCCGCACGCGCCGGCCCTGTCCGACGGGGAACGGGCGGTCGACCACGCCGAGCTGGCCGGGCGCGCCGCCCGGATCGCCGGCGGTCTGGCGGAGCGGGGCGTCGGGCCGGGGGACCGGGTCGCCTGGCTGGGGGTGAACGCCGTCGCCACCCTGGAGACCTGCTTCGCGGCGTGGCGGCTCGGCGCGGTCGCGGTCCCGCTGAACTACCGCCTGGCCCCCGCCGAGGTCGGCTACATGCTCGACGACTGCGGCGCGACGCTGCTCGTGCACGGCGCCGACGCCGACGACCTCGTCGCCGCGACCGCGCCGCGGATCCCGGTCGTGCGCGGCGTCGAGGACCTCGCCCGCGGGCCGGCCCGCGACGACGCCGGTGCCGGTCTCGACGACCCGGCCGTGCTGCTCTACACCTCCGGCACCACCGGTCGTCCGAAGGCGGCGGTGCTGACCCACGGCAACCTGACCTGGAACACGGTCAACCAGCTCGCCCACGTCGACGTCTGCTCGGACGAGCGCACGCTGTGCATCTCGCCGCTGTTCCACTGCGTCGGGCTCTCCCAGGTCACGCTGCCCACGCTGTTCAAGGGCGGCAGCGTCGAGCTCGTCGCCCGGTTCGACCCGGCGGCGGTCCTGGGCCGGATCGCCGAGGCCGGGATCACCAGCTTCGCCGCCGTCCCGACGATGCTGCAGATGCTGTGCGAGTCCCCGTCGTTCGCGGGCACGGACCTGTCGTCGCTGCGCACCGTGGTCTACGGCGGGTCCCCGGTGCAGGAGCGGGTCGCCAGGGCCTGGCTGGAGCGCGGCGTCGCGCTGCAGCAGGGCTACGGGATGACCGAGGCCTCGCCCGGGGTGCACATGGCGACCCGCGACGGCACGGCCGCGCACCCGCCGACCTCGGTCGGGGTGCCGCACTTCTTCACCGACGTCGCCGTCGAGCGCGACGGCGAGCTCGCCCCCCTCGACGGCGAGCCCGGCGAACTGCTGGTCCGCGGGCCGCACGTCAGCCCCGGCTACTGGAACCGCCCGGACGAGACCGCGGCGTCGCGGCGCGGGGAGTGGTTCCGCACCGGCGACGTGCTCCGGGCCGGCGACGACGGCTGGGCGTTCGCCGTCGACCGGGTCAAGGACATGATCATCTCGGGCGGGGAGAACGTGTACCCGGCCGAGGTCGAGGCGGTCGCGGTCACCCATCCCGACATCGCCGACTGCGCCGTCGTCGGGGTCCCCGACGAGCGCTGGGGCGAGGTCGGCGCGGCCTACGTGCAGCTGCGCCCCGGCGCCGACCTCGACGCCGACGCGGTGCGCGCGCTGCTCGCCGGGCGGCTGGCCCGCTACAAGGTCCCGAAGTACGTGCGGTTCGTCGACGAGCTGCCCCGCAACGCGTCCGGCAAGGTCCGGCGCGTCGACCTGCGTGCGGCCGCGGCCGTCGCCGAGGAGCTGTCGTGAGTTCTCTGCCCGAGTCGCTGACCGTGGAACGCCACGACGAGGTGGCCGTGCTGCGCCTGTCCCGGCCCCGCAAGCGCAACGCCCTCGACGACGCGACCGTGCTCGGCATCGAGGACTTCTTCGCCCGCCCGCCCGAGGGGGTGCGCGCCGTCGTCCTCGACGCCGAGGGCGACCACTTCTGCGCCGGGCTGGACCTGTCCGAGCTCGGGGACCGCGACGTCGTCGCGGCGATGGAGCACTCCCGGATGTGGCACCGCGCGTTCGCCCGGCTCGCCGAGGGGCGGCTGCCGGTCGTCTCGGTGCTCAAGGGCGCCGTCGTCGGCGGCGGGCTGGAGCTGGCCTCGGCCACCCACCTGCGCGTCGCCGAGGACTCCACCTTCTACGCGCTGCCCGAGGGCCAGCACGGCCTGTTCGTCGGAGGCGGCGGGTCGGTGCGGGTACCGCGGCTGATCGGCGTGCACCGGATGACCGACATGATGCTGACCGGCCGCGTCCTCGACGCCGACGAGGGCCACACGCTGGGCCTGTCGCACTACCGCACCGGCCCGGGGGAGGGACTGGCCCGCGCCTGCGAGCTGGCCCGCACCGTCGCCGGGAACTCGGCGATCACCAACGTCGCGGTGCTCCAGGCGCTGCCGCGGATCGCCGAGGCCTCCCCGGACCACGGCTTCATGATGGAGTCGCTGGTCGCCGCCGTCGCCTCGTCCAGTGCCGAGGCCCAGGAGAGGATGCGGGCCTTCCTCGACGGCCGCGGTGGGAAGGTGCGCCGGTGAGCGAGCTGCTGCGCCCGGTTGCCGACGACGTCCGGGAGACCACGGAGATCGGCCGGTTCGTCACCGCCGTCGAGCGCGGGCACGGCCTGACCCTGCCCGACTACGCCGCGCTGCACCGCTGGTCGGTGACCGAGCCCGAGGCGTTCTGGTCCGCGGTCGCGACCCACCTCGGCGTCCGGTTCGACACCCCGCCCCGGGCGGTGCTCGGGCGCCGGGGGATGCCGGGCGCGCAGTGGTTCCCCGGCGCGACGCTGAACTACGCCGCGCACGCCCTGGACGGCCCCGAGGACGACGTCGCCGTCGTCGCGTACTCCCAGACCCGCGACCGGGTCGAGCTCACCTGGGGCGGGCTGCGCGAGCAGGTCGCCCGCGCCCGGGCCGGGCTGCGCAGGCTCGGCGTCGGCCGCGGCGACCGCGTCGCGGCCTACCTGCCGAACCTGCCCGAGACCGTCGTCGCGTTCCTCGCGACGGCCTCGCTCGGCGCGGTCTGGACGAGCTGCGCCCCCGAGTTCGGCGCCCGCAGCGTGCTCGACCGGTTCGGCCAGGTCGACCCGGTCGTGCTGCTCACCGTGGGCGGCTACGGCTGGGCCGGACGCGACGTCGACCGCCGTGACGAGGTCGCCGCCCTGCGCGCCGGGCTGCCCGGGGTGCGCCACGTCGTCGCCGTGCCGTACGGGCCGCACACCGTGCCCGACGCGATGACCTGGGACGAGCTGCTGGCCGCCGACCCGGAGCCGGGTGCCGACCCGGTCCCGTTCGACCACCCGCTGTGCGTGCTGTTCTCCTCCGGCACCACCGGGCTGCCCAAGGCGATCGTGCACGGCCACGGCGGCATCCTGGTCGAGCACCTCAAGAACCACGCCCTGAGCTGGGACCTCGGCCCCGGCGACCGGATCCTCTGGTACTCCACGACCGCCTGGATGATGTGGAACGCGCTGGTGTCCGGGCTGCTGCGGCAGGCCTCGATCGTGCTGATCGACGGCAACCCGGCCCACCCCGACCTCGGGTGGCAGTGGCGTCTCGCCGCCGAGACCGGCGCGACGCTGCTGGGTGCCAGCCCCGGGTTCCTCATGGCCTCGCGCGCCGCGGACCTGCGCCCGGCCGCCGAGCACGACCTGTCCGCGGTCCGCCAGATCGGCGCCGCCGGAAGCCCTCTCCCGCCGGAGGGCTACCGCTGGGTGGCCGAGCAGTTCGGCCCCGAGGTACTGCTCAACGTGGGCAGCGGCGGCACCGACGTCTGCTCCGGCATCGTGCAGGGGAGCCCCTTCCAGCCGGTGTGGTCCGGCGAGATCTCCGGGCCCTGCCTCGGGGTCGACGCCGCCGCCTTCGACGACGCGGGCCGCCCGGTCGTCGGCGAGCTCGGCGAGCTGGTCATCCGGGCCCCCATGCCGTCGATGCCCGTCGGCTTCTGGGGCGACGACGACGGCAGCCGCTACCGCGACACCTACTTCGCCACCTGGCCCGGGGTGTGGCGGCACGGCGACTGGGTCCGCTTCTCGGCCGACGGCTCCGCGGTCGTCGCCGGCCGCTCCGACGCCACCCTCAACCGGGGCGGCGTCCGGCTGGGGACCGCCGAGTTCTACCGCGTCGTCGAGGAGCTGCCCGAGGTCGAGGACTCGCTCGTGGTGCACCTGGAGGACCCCGCGGGCGGCAACGGCGAACTGCTGCTGTTCGTGCAGCCCGCCGGCGGCACCCCCCTCGACGACGCCCTGGTCACCCGGATCCGCACCGCGCTGCGTGGCGAGCTCACCCCGCGCCACGTCCCGGACCGGATCGAGGCGGTGCCGGTCGTGCCGCGCAACCGCACCGGCAAGAAGCTGGAGGTCCCCGTGAAGCGCATCCTGCTCGGCGCGGCCGTCGACGACGTCGCCTCCCGCGACGTGCTCGCCGACCCGACCGCGCTCGACGCGTTCGTCCACTTCGCCTCCGGGACGCCGGCGTGAGCGCGCCCGGGACCCCCGGCGGCGCCGGTGCCGCGGCCGGGGTCGGCACCGTCGCCGTCGTCGGGACGGGGGTGATCGGCGTCGGCTGGACGGCACTGTTCCTGGCCCGCGGCCTGCACGTGCGCGCCTTCGACCCCGCACCGGGCGCCGAGGACCGGCTGCGCGCCGACCTCGCCGCGCTCGGCCCGTTCCCCGGCCACGACGGCCCGCTGCCGGTGGCGAACCTGGTGTTCGCCGGCAGCGCCGGTGACGCCGCCGGGCCCGCCGGGTTCGTGCAGGAGAACGGCCCCGAGCGCGAGGACCTCAAGCACACCCTGTTCGCCGAGCTGGACTCCGCCGCCGCCCCCGGCGTCGTGCTCGCCTCCAGCTCCTCGGGCCTGCTGCCGACGACGATCGCCCGCGGCGCGGCACGCCACCCCGAGCGGGTGCTCGTCGGGCACCCGTTCAACCCGCCGCAGGTCATCCCGCTGGTCGAGGTCGTACCGGGGGAGCGGACGGCGGAGTCCGCCGTCGAGGCCGCGCTCGCCTTCTACACCGCGTTGGGCAAGCGGCCGGTCCGGCTGCGGGCCGAAGTGCCGGGCCACCTGGCCAACCGGCTGCAGGCCGCGCTGTGGCAGGAGGCGTACTCGCTGGTCGAGCGGGGTGTCGCGACGGTCGCCGACGTCGACGCCGCCATCTCCCACGGCCCCGGCCTGCGCTGGGCGGTGCTCGGCCCGTTCGCCAACCAGCACCTGTCCGGCGGTCCCGGCGGCCTCGCGCACATCCTGGAGCATCTCGGTCCGCCCACCGAGCGGTGGTGGCGCGACCTCGGCCAGGTCACGCTCACCCCCGAGCTGGCCGCGACGCTGGTCGACGGCGTCCGCGACGAGCTGGGCGACCTCGACGGCCCCGCGCTCGCCGCCCGCCGCGACAGCGTCCTCGCCGCGCTGCTCGAGGCCAAGTCCCGTACCGAGCTCCCCTGACGGAGGTTCCCCATGCCCATCGACCTCGCTGCCGTCGACGCGATCGACGTGCACGTCCACGTGGAACAGGACGGCCACGGCTGTCTGGCCCTCGACCAGGAGCTGCTCGACGCCTCGGCGAAGTACTTCAAGGCCGACCAGGACCGCACGCCGACCATCGACGCGATCGCCGAGCACTACCGGGCACGCCGGATCGCCGCGGTGGTGTTCACCGTCGACGCACCGTCGGGCACCGGGCACCCGCCGCTGTCCAGCGAGGAGATCGCCGACGCCGCCGCGGCGCACGCCGACATCCTCATCCCGTTCGGCTCGGTGGACCCGCACGCCGGCAAGGCCGCCGTCGCGCGCGCCCGGCGCCTGGTCACCGAGCACGGCGTGCGCGGGTTCAAGTTCCACCCGAGCCTGCAGGCCTTCGAGCCGAACGACCGGGCCTTCTACCCGCTCTACGAGGCCATCTCCGAGCTCGGGGTGCCCGCGCTGTTCCATACCGGACAGACCGGGATCGGTGCCGGCCTGCCCGGCGGACGCGGCATCAAGCTGCGCTACTCCGACCCGATGCTGCTCGACGACGTCGCTGCCGACCACCCCGACCTCACCGTGGTGCTCGCCCACCCGTCGGTGCCCTGGCAGGACGAGGCGATCTCGATCGCCACCCACAAGTCCAACGTGTACATCGACCTGTCGGGCTGGTCGCCGAAGTACTTCCCGCCGCAGCTGGTGCGGGCCGCGAACACGATGCTGCGCCGCAAGGTGCTGTTCGGCTCGGACTACCCGGTCATCACCCCCGACCGGTGGCTCGCGGACTTCGAGACCCTCGAGATGAAGCCCGACGTCCGGCCGATGATCCTCAAGGACAACGCGGTGCGGATGCTCGGACTGGGGTGATCGTCGACGGCGAGGGGTCCGCTGCCGGATGCGGCACCGGACCCCCCGCTCGTGCCGGTCACGGGATCGACGGCCGCCCGGGTTGTCCGGACGGGTTCCCGTACGGCCCGTCGCGTCGTGCGTCGTCGCAGGTCAGCGCCTCGAAGCGAACCGGTTCCCGACGTCGTTGACACGATCAGGTGATTCGTTTCGCCGTGTTCCGGCATTACGGGGCGGGTCGTCCCGGTCCGTACGGAGTAGCCCAGGTCACTCCCCACGCCCGATCTCGGGGCTCTGCGACCCCGTTCCCATGATGTGGACCTGTCCGGTGTCGCGTTGCTCCGAACGGGTCTGTTTACTGATTCCCATGCACCTCGTCTCCCGGTTCGCGGTTCGGCGCCACGTCGACCTGCGCCGCCAGGCGAGCGCGCTCTGTTCCGGCGCCTGACCGCGCCCGGCTCCCGGGGCGCGCCCGCGCTCCGCCGCACGCCGTCCCCGGCACGGGGTCCGCAGCCGCGGTAGCCACGGGACCGCCCCAGCACTCCCCGACACACCACCGCGCCCCGCGCGGACCTCCCGCCCCGCCCTCCCGGCGGCCCGGGAGGGCGGAGTCCGACGCCCCTCGGAGCGCACGCCCGCACCTGCCCGCGCCCCGCGGCGCCGTCCACGACGGACGACGCCGCGGCCCGCCGCTCGTCGGATGTCCACATCGGACTCCACCTCGCTCCCCGTCACGAAAGAAGGAGACACGTCGTGCCTCAGCACCGCGCACGGTCCGCGTCCCGGGCCCGGCTGATCGCCGGCGGCGCCGCTCTCGCCGGCACCGCCCTGATCGGCCTGTCCGGCGCGGCCCAGGCGGCCACCCCGGACCTGGTCCCCGACCTCGGCCCGATCCTCAGCTCCGACTCCTCCGGGCCCGCGAACGACGACCAGCCCGACCCGGCGCCCACCGCGCCGCCCGTCGAGTCGTCCTACGAGGCGTTCGACTCCGACCAGCCGATCCAGCAGCTGCGCGACTTCGCCCCCGCGGGCGTCCCCGCCGCCGGGCTGGTCGACGTCGTGTCGAAGGCGCCCAAGCAGATCACCCCGACCTTCCTGTCCGGTGGGGCCGGCGAATGAGCCTGCTCCCGCAGTCCCGCTGGGCGCGGCGGGGGCTCATCGCCCTCGCGAGCGCCGCCGTCGTCGCCGGGGTCGTCGCGATCCCCGCGTCGGCCCAGGGAACGATCGACAAGGTCAAGTCCGAGGTCACCGGCGCCGACGGCAAGAACTACTGGGTCGAGAACAACCTCACGCCGGAGGCCCGTCAGCAGTCCGCCGACGGGCCCAAGAAGGAGTACGCGCTGGTCTGGGCCGGTGACGAGAACGTCGCCGACACCGCGGTCGCCGACGTGCGCAACCTGCCGGGGTCGCTGCTCGACCCGGTCGACAAGGTCCGCGACGCACTCCCCGGTCCGGACTTCCTGGCCGTCGTCGACGTCACCAAGGGCACCCCGGACTACGGCAAGGTCGTCAACACCGCGACCGTCGGCCCGCTCGTGGAGAACGAGCCGCACCACATGCAGTACTCGTGGCGCAAGGGCGACAAGATCTACGCGGGCGGCCTGTTCTCCGCGGCCACCTACGTCTTCGACGTCGCGGCGCTGCCGGAGATCACGCTGTCGGGCATCTCGCTGCCGTCGCAGACGCTCTGCGGCTCGGTCCCGGACGCGTACTGGGTCCTGAAGGACGGCACCGCCTACGGCACCTACATGGGCGGCCCCGTCGCCCCGGGCCCGTGCCGCTATACCAACGGCGAGGTCCGCACCGGCAACGGCTTCGCGGGCTCTCCCGGTTCGGTGATCCGGTTCGACCAGGAGGGCAGGAACCTCGTCGAGGCCCCGGCCGCGACCGAGACGCCCGAGGACCCCACCCAGTGCCTCAACATGCCGGCCCTGGGCAACCCCACCTGCGCCAACCCGCACGGCATCCAGGTCCGCGAGGACCTGAACACCATGGTGACCAGTGACTACGCGGAGCCGCGGTCGATCATCCTCGACCCGGTGAAGAACCCGTCGCCGTACCTGCGCCGGCCCACCGTGCGGACCTGGGACATCTCCGACCTGAACAAGCCGAAGGTCACGTCGGTCCAGTACCTGCCGACCGGCCCGCGCTCCAACGGGGTCGACCCGCTGCGCAACGAGAACCGCGCCGTCATGGAGACCACGGTCACCAACCGGCCGGAGAACAAGGGCGCGTTCGCCCAGACCATGCAGGGCGGCGCGATCTTCTACACGCCGGACATCACCGCCGAGAACCCGGAGTGGAAGGAGGTCTTCGACCTGGGGACCTCCGCGCCCGAGCTGGGCGTCGGTGGCGAGAACGGCGGCCCGAGCGCCAACGGTGGCTGGATCCAGACCAGCGCCGACGACACGACGCTCTACCACGCCACGATCGGTCGCAAGGCCGGCACGCTGGGCCCGGACGACAAGGGCACCGCGGGCGGGGTCGTCGCGCTCGACATCGAGAAGCTCCTGGCCTCCGGCAACGCGCCGCAGTGCTCGATCGACACGATCGAGGAGACCACCGCCGGTGGCGCCGAGAGCGACTGCCCGACGATCAAGGGCACGGTCGGCATCAACCCGGACCAGACCGGCGCGGGCCCGCACTGGGGCGCGCTGGACAACCTGGAGCGCGGTGACGACGGCTACTACCGCCACACCGACCGGCCCACGCGCCTCGCGACCGCGAACTACTTCGTGGCCCGCACCGGGCTCGACGGCGACCACCGCCTGTGCATGACCGACATCGCCCCGGACGGCTCGCTGAGCCTGGACGAGTCGTTCACGGACGAGGACACCGGCGACACGTGCGTGAGCTTCAACCGCCAGCACTGGCCGCACGGCGACTTCGGCAACGCCAAGCCGCACTCGATGCTGTTCGTCGCGGCCGACGAGGACATCAAGGACTGATGATGTCCCCCTCGTCGATCGTGACGTTCGTGCCGGCCGGCGGGCTCCTGCCCGCCGGCCCGGCCGGGGACGCCCCCGCCCTGCTCCGTGCAGTGGCGGGGGCCGCCCCGGCGGTCCTCGCCCGAGGACCCTTCGACGGCGTGCCGTTCGCGGACACGGCCCTGCGGCTGGTCCTGCTCACCGCGCTCGCCGTGGTGGCCGGAACCGGTCTGGTCCGGGTCCTGGCCGGTGCGCCCGGACGCGCCGAGCGGGTCGTCGCGGGAGTCGCGGCGCTCGTCGCCGTCTCCGCCGCGGTTGCCGCGGTGACCCGGTCCGGCGCCGGGCTCACCGGCTGGACCCTGTTCCTCCTCCTGGTCACGGTCGCGGTACCGGCGCTGCTCGTCGGTCCCCGCCCGGTACTCGCCGTGCTGCCCGCAGTCGCCGTGACGGCGCTGCTGGTCCTCCAGCTCGCCGGCACCCCCGGCGCGCCGTGGTTCGCGCCGGACGCCGGGTACGCCGTCGCCGGGTCCCTGGCCGCCGGTGCGGCGGTGCACCTGGTCACCACCCGCACCGACGACGACGCGCGGCCCGCCCGGGTGCGCGTGCTCGGCATCGCGGCGGGCACGGTGGGGGCCGTGCTCGCCGCGGTGCGGCTCGCCGTCGCCGGGCCGTTCTCGCTCACCGACGTGCACGGCACCGGATTCGGCCGCGCCGCGCTGGTGACGGTCGTGGCCCCGGCCGCGGTCGCGGCACTGCTGCTCGCCGAGACGCTGCTGATCCGCCGTGCGGCCAACCGGGTCCGCGCCGACGAGGTGCGCGACCGCGTGCGCACCCCCGCCGCGCTGGCCGCGGTCGTCGCCGTCGGTGCGGCGTCGCTGCTCGCCGCCCTCCCGGCGCCGGCGCCCGCGGCCGTCCCGGGACAGGCCCTGCTGCGCTCGGTCGACCTCGGTGCCGGACCGCTCACCCTGGCGGTCTCCCCGATGCGCCCCGGCCCCAACCTCGTCCAGCTCACCGGCGCCGGGGTCACCGTGACCGGGCCCGACGCCACGATGCCCGCCGGGCACGGGGACACCGGTGCCCCCGCCGGCTACGCCGTCCGCACCGGTGACCGGGACGTGCCGTTCACGGCCCGCTCCGGCGCACCGGGTGGCTGGGCGCTGGTCGACCTGCCCGAGGGCACCACCTCGATCACCGTCACCGCCGGGGGACCGGCCCGCGCGGTGCCGGTCGACGTCGGCACCGACCGGACCGCCCCCGCCGGCGCGAGCGGTGCCGACGGGCCGGAGTGCCTGTCCGCCGCCGTCGGGCGGATCCTGGCCGGGGGCGACCCCGCAGCCGGCCCGTGCCCGTCGGAGGGGCTCGACCCGGCCGACGCCCTGGCGCTGCGCGGCACCGTCCGCGCGCTCGCCTCCCAGGGGGCGCCGGGTCTGGCGATCGCCGGTGACGTGTCGCCCCGCTCCCGTGCGGCCGCCGACGTCGTCCGTACCGAAGCCGGTGCCGCCGGGCTGCCGGTGCGCCCGGCCCCCGGCCCGGACGACGCCCTGGTCGTCGTGTCCGGCTGGCAGCACGCCGCGACGACGGTCCGCGACACCGCCCGCGCGGCGCAGACCACGCCGACCGCGCTCGGCGGGACCTACCTCGCGCCGTGGCTGCTGACCGGGGGAGTGCTCGGGCAGAGCCCGGGCACCCTGCTCCCGCTGGACTTCGGCCCGCAGGAACAGGTCCCGCAGCGCTACGTCCGGACGCTCGCCGCCGTCGCACCGGGATCCGCCCCGTCGCTGTCGGGGCTGCGCGCCTGGGCGGCGACGACCGGAGATGCCTACACCGACCCGGCACCGGCTCTGTACGGTGCCGCCCCGGTGAGCGTGCCGATGACCGCCGCCGACGACGACGGCGGGCACCACGGTGGCCCCAACGAGGCCGCCTGGTTCCCGGGCGGCGCGATCGTCCGGATCGGCTCCGCGCTGACCGGGCCCGGACGGGCGGACACCGACCCCGGGACCGGCGCCCCCGCCGGACCCACCCCCTGACCAGCACCACCCACGAGGAGGCTCCCGTGTCGATCACGAAGGACCCGCCCGGCCGGTCGCCGGGAACACTGGCCCGCGCGTTGCGCGAGCTGCCCGGCAGCGGGCGCACCGCGTTCGGGCCGCAGGACCGCGCCGCCGCCCCGCCGCAGTGGCGGGTCGTCGCCGTCGGCCTGGTCCTGGCCGTGCTGTTCCTGGTCGGGGTGGGCACGGTGGCCCCGGCGACGATGGTCGGCACCGCCGCGCTCGGCCTGGCCCTGGGCTTCACCCTGTTCCACTCCCGGTTCGGCTTCACCTCCGGCTGGCGCCAGCTCGTCGCCGTCGGGCAGGGCGCCGCGATCCGCGCGCACATGGTCATGCTGGCGACGGCGTCGGTGCTGTTCGCGGTGATCCTCTCGTCCGGGTTCGCCCTCGCCGGCGAGCCGAAGGGGTTCACCAACCCGATCGGCATCGGGCTCGTCGTCGGCGCGTTCCTGTTCGGCGTCGGCATGTAGGTCGGCGGGTCGTGCGCCTCGGGCACGCTGTTCGCCGTCGGCAGCGGGCAGTCCGCGATCGTGCTGACCCTGCTCGGGTTCGTCGTCGGCTCGATGTTCGCGGTGTTCACCCACACCTTCTGGACGCAGACCGTGCCGCAGGGCCCGAGCGTCAACCTGGCCCAGCTGCTCGGCTACCCCGGCGCCGTCGCCGTCACCCTGCTGGTGACGGCCGCGATCACCGCGGTCACCTGGGTGGTCGCCCGCCGGCGGACCCCGCCGCCGGTCGAGCGCCCGCCGTCGGCGCGCGGCGTCGCGCGGGTCCTGCGCGGATCGTGGCCGATGTGGGTCGGCGCGGTCGTGCTCGCCGTGCTCAACGCGGCGGTCCTGTTCGTCTCCGCCGCCCCGTGGGGCGTGACCTCGGCGTTCGCGCTGTGGGGCTCGAAGCTCCTGCAGGCCGTCGGGTTCGACATGGCGGGGCTGGCGTACTGGCAGGTCCCGGCGAACGCGCGGTCGCTGGCCGCCCCGGTGCTGGCCGACCGCATCTCCAACCTCGACGTCGGCATCATGATCGGCGCGCTGGTGGCCTCCGCGGTGGGCGGCGCGTTCGTGCTGCACAAGCGGATCCCGTGGAAGCTCGCCCTCGGCGCGGTCCTCGGCGGCATCGCCATGGGCTACGGCGCGCGTCTCGCGGGCGGCTGCAACATCGGTGCCTACTTCTCCGGCATCGCCTCGTTCAGCCTGCACGGCTGGATCTGGGCCGTCGTCGCGCTCGGCGGCACCTGGGTCGGGCTGCGGCTGCGGCCGCTGTTCGGCCTGACCAACCCCAAGCCTGCCGACTCGCTCTGCTGAGCCGGCCGGACGCTCCCCCCACCAGAGAGGTTCACACGATGACCGCACGTACCACCGTCCGCGCGCTGGCCGCCGTCGCCGGCGCCGGGGCGCTGGCCACCCTGGCCGGCGGCCTCGCGCACGCCGACGAGGGCCACCACGGCAGCCGCCACGGCCACGGCGACGCGCACTACGACGGCTCCGTCTGGCACTACGACGGCGAGGCGACGCCGAGCGACTCGGCCGATCTGAACGAGTCCGCAGGCGACCGCGCGGACGGCAACACCCCGGTGTACCTGCTGAAGGACGTCCCGGCGGCGGCGCCCGAGGACCTGCTGAAGCCGGTCGACCTGACTGCGCCCGCGTTCGGCGTGCTGGACGGCCTGAGCTGAGACCCGTCCCGGGCGGCTGTGCACAGGGCCGCCCGGGCCGAGCCGACCGCCCCGCCCGGACCGCGCGTCCGGGCGGGGCGGCCGTGCGCCGGGGGTGGGTCAGTCCTCCTGCAGGACGGCCTGCACGTCGAGGTCGATCCGCAGCGTCCGGCCGACGGCCAGCACCCCGGCCAGCACCGACTGGTTCCAGTCGATCGCGAACTCGTCGCGGGAGATCTCGGTGGTGGCGGTGAACGCCGCCCGGGTGCCGCCCCACAGGTCGGGGCCGGTGCCGCCGTAGGTCATGTGCAGGTCGACGGGGGCCTTGACTCCCTTGAGCGCCAGCATCCCGTGCACCGTCCAGCGGGTGGCGTCGACGCGGGTCAGGCCGTCGCCCTCGTAGCCGATGGCCGGGTGGGTCTCGACGTCGAGGAAGTCCGCGGTCCGCAGGTGGGTGTCGCGGTCGGGGTCGTCGGAGTCCACCGAGCCCGCGTCGATCGACACGCTCACGGAGCTGGCCTCGAACGGGTCGGCCACCCGCAGGTCGCCGGAGAACCGGCGCAGCCTGCCGTGGATGCGGCTCATCCCCAGGTGCAGCGCGGTGGCCCGGATGCTGGAGTGCTGCGGGTCGATCCGCCACAGGCCCGGGGTGGGCAGCACCGCGCCGCCCGCCCGGGCGAGCTCGACGCGGCCCAGGTCGGTGCCGTCCCCGGCGAGGGAGACCGCCCGCGCCGACGGCTCGTACCCCGCCGCGGCGACGACGACGGTGTGCGGCCCCGCCGCCAGCTCCGCCACCGCGAACCCGCCGTCGGCCCGGCTGGCCGCCCGGCCCCGCTGCACGCCGGTGGCGTCCATGACGGTGACCGTCGCGCCGGTCACCGGCCAGCCGTCGGGGGTGCTCAGCCGTCCGTAGAGCTCAGCCACGTCCCTGCTCCGTCCTCGTCGGGTCGCCGATCCGGTCGTCGGTCGGGTCCGGGGCGCCGAAGCGCACCTCGACCGGTGTGGTCGCGCCGCGCGCCACCTGCACCGCGACGACGACCGGCGCCCAGCCGCTCGCCGTCAGCTCGTGCCGTCCGGGCGGGAGCCCGTGCAGCTCGTAGCTGCCGTCCCGGCCGGTGGTGGTCTCGGCGACGGTGCGCCCGTCGCTGTCGCCGATCACGATCCGCGCCCCGGGGACCGGGCGGCCGTCGCCGCTGCGCGCGACGCCGGCGATCCCGGCCAGGGCCGGGAACCGCAGCTCCACCGGCGGCCCGGCCGGGTCGGCGTCGACCGTGCGGGCCAGCGGCCCGTGCCCGGGTGCGGTCGCGGTGAGGGTGTGCGGGCCGGTACCGGGGGTCTCGGCCAGGAACCGGCCCGCCGTGTCGGTCGGCGTGTGCGCGACGACCTCGCCCGCGGTGTCGATCAGCGTGACGGCGGCGCTCCCGATCGGGCGGCCCGCGGCGTCGGTCAGCGTGCCCCGCACCGTGCCGCCGCTGGCGACGGTCACGTCGTGCCGCGCGGGGGAGGCGACGACGGCGACGAGCCCGGCGTCGGGCCCGGCACCGTCGGTGCGGGTCACCACCAGATAGGTCCCGCCGGTGGTCAGGGCCACGGCGTAGGTGCCGTCGCCGCCGCTGACGGCCCGCCCGTGCTGGCGCCCGTCCAGGTCGGTGACGGTGACGGTCGCGCCCGGCACGGGGGTGCCGGACCGCCCCCGCACGGTGCCGACGACCGCAGGTCCGTCCCGTTCCGGTGTCACGTCGCGACCTCCCAGGTTAGTTGCGCATCGCAACGATAACCCTCCCGGGTGGACGTGCGTCACCCGCACCGGTGTCGCCGGGCGGTGATCGTGTCGTGCCGCATCCCAGGACTTGCGTCACGTGTAACCGGTGGTAACGTTACCGGCGGTTACAGCACTGACGTCGTTGTCTGCGAGGAGTCGACATGACCGCCACCGTTCCGGAGCACGGGCTCGAGGCCGGGGACGTCCGGCACGCAGCGGACCGGCACACCGCCGAGCGTCACGACACCGCCGAGCGTCTCCTGCGCTCGTCCGCGGAGCTGTCGTTCGACCCGTCCACCCAGGTCGACTGGGAGACCCCGCTGAACCCCGACGACCACGGCATGAGCCCGGAGTGGAGCAGCCTCTACGGCACCGACTACTGGGCGGAGCTGTCCGAGGCGAAGCGCAAGGAGCTGACCCGCCACGAGGCCGCCTCGGTCGCCTCCACCGGCATCTGGTTCGAGATGATCCTGCAGCAGCTGGTCCTGCGGGACTTCTACGCCAAGGACCCGACCGACCCGTCGTTCCAGTGGGCCCTGACCGAGATCGCCGACGAGTGCCGGCACTCGATCATGTTCGCCCGCGGCTCGGCGAAGCTCGGGGCCCCCGCGTACGTCCCGAAGCGCTCCACGGTCGCGCTCGGCCGCTTCTGCGCCGCCACCTGGCGGGGCGAGGCCGCCTACGCCTCCATCCTGGTCGCCGAGGAGGTCCTCGACGTCATGCAGCGCGACTGGATGCGCGACGAGCGGGTCGCCCCGTTCGTGCGGACCATCTCCAACATCCACGTGGTGGAGGAGTCGCGGCACATGAAGTTCGCCCGCGAGGAGACCAAGGAGAACCTGCGCGGCGCCGGCCCCGTCCGTCGTCACTGGCAGGCGCTGGCCGTCGCGATGGCCGCGTACTTCATCGTGACCAGCATGTGGAACGAGGAGGTCTACGCCAACGTCGGCCTCGACACCCGGCGCGCCCTGCGCGAGGCGGCCGCCAACGAGCACCACAAGGCGCTGCTGCGCTCCTCCTGCGCCGGGCTCATGGAGTTCCTGGGATCCTGCGGCCTGCTGACCAGGCCCGCGCTGTACTTCTACCGTCGCGCGAACCTGATCTGACCCGGAGCCGGCCGTGCCCTTCGCGATCACCCAGACCTGCTGCACCGACGCGTCCTGCGTGGCGGCCTGCCCGGTGAACTGCATCCACCCGACGCCCGACGAGGCGGACTTCGCCACGACCGACATGCTCTACATCGACCCGCGGGCGTGCATCGACTGCGGGGCGTGTGCCGACGCCTGCCCGGTCGACGCGATCTTCCCGGTGGAGAGGCTGAGCGCGTCGCTCGCCGGGTACGCCGAGGTCAACGCGGACTACTACGAGGGCAAGCCGGTCGCCGGGAAGCTGGAGGGCGACTCACCGCTGTTCCACGAGTGGTACCCGCTGAAGTTCACACGGTCGCTTCCCGCGGACATGGCCCCGCTCGACGTCGCCGTCGTCGGGACCGGGCCCGCCGGGATGTACGCCGCCCAGGACCTGCTCCTGCACACCTCGTCGACGGTCACGCTCTACGACCGGCTCGACGTCGCGGGCGGTCTGGTGCGGTTCGGGGTCGCGCCCGACCACCCGTCGACGAAGGGGATCGGGGAGTCCTTCGCCCGCTTCCACACCCACCCGCGGGTGCGGATGCGCCTGGGCACCGAGGTCGGCCGCGACGTCACCGCCGACGAGCTCGCGCAGCGCCACGACGCCGTCATCTGGGCCGTCGGGGCGCCCGTGCCGCGCGACCTGGGCCTGCCGGGGGAGGGGCGAGTCGGCAGCATCGCCGCCGACACCGTCGTGGGCTGGTACAACGGCCACCCCGACGTGCCGCGTGACGCCGTGGACACCGCGGCGGGACGGGTCGTCGTGGTCGGCACCGGCAACGTCGCGATCGACGTCGCCCGGGTCCTCACCGCGCCCGCCGCGGACCTGGAGGGCACCCCGATCGATCCTGCCGCGCTGGCCGCCCTGCGCACCGGTGCGATCACCGAGGTCGTGCTGCTCGCCCGCCGTGGCCCGGAAGCGGTCGCCGCGACCGCGCCGGAGCTGCGCGAGCTGCTGGGCCGCAGCACGGTCGAGGTCGTGGTCGACGAGCACGACCCCCGCATCGCCGAGTCCCTCGACGGCCCCGCCGCGTCCCCGTCGCACGCGCTGCTGCGCGGCGCCCGCCGGGAGAAGATCGACTGGTCGGTGCCCGCGGAGCGCCCGCGGGTGGTGTTCCGGTTCCACTCGGCGCCCGAACGGGTCGACGGCACCACCCGGGCCCGCGGGGTGCACACCGCCGACGGGACCGACATCCCGGCCGACCTGGTCGTGCGCGCCGTCGGGCACCGAGGCCGCCCGGTCGCCGGCCTGCCCTTCGACGACGACCGCGGCGTCGTCCCGCACGACGCGGGCCGCGTCGAGGGCCGTCCCGGCCACTACGTCGTCGGCTGGATCAAGCGGGGCCCGTCCGGGGGGATCGGCACCAACCGCACCTGCGCGGCCGAGACCGTCGGGTCCCTGCTCGACGATGCCGTCGCCGGCCGGCTCCCGTCGCGCCGCCCGGCCTCGCGCCTGGGCGCCATCACCCGGCGGCTCCGCCGGAGCTGACCGCCCCTGATCAGCGGCTCAGGTCCAGCAATGACAGCGCGCCGCGCAGCACGTCGTCGATCCGCGCGAGCGGGACGGTGCGGCGCCACCCGTCGAGCCCGCCGCGCACCAGGATCCGCCCGGGGGTCAGGTCGATCCCGTGCAGCCGCAGCGCACCGGGCAGCCCGGGCAGCTCGACCCGGCCCGAGCGGATCGCCGCCAGCGGGCTGCGGTCGACCATCGCCCGCACCGAGCGACGGGTGTCCGCCGACCGGGGTGGCCCCATCCACCGCCCGGCGACGGTCAGACCGACGACCTTCCAGGACAGGGTGTGCCCGTCCACCGACACGGCGAGGTCGGCGGCCCCGAGCCCGGGACGGCGACGCAGCCGGGCCCGGGCGACGCCGTCGGCGTCGACACCCACCTCGACCTGCGACAGGTGCTCCCGCAGGCGCCCGGCGACCCAGTCCGGGTCGAGCTCGGCCTCGATCCCCACCGGACCGGCCACCAGTTCCGGCGCGAGGCCGGGGCGCAGCCGCACGTCCGCGGCGGTCACGGTGAGTCCGCGCAGCGCGAGGCCGGGCCGGACGACGTCGCGCGCGGCCAGGGTGACCGTGGCGAACCGCCCGGTCGTCAGCGCCCGGGCACCGAGCCCCGACGACGCGACGGCCGTCGGCACCAGCCGTACCTCCGACCCGCGGGAACGCAGCGTCGTCGGGCGTCCGACGTAGCGCAGCCGCGCGGCCTCCAGCAGCGCGCGCAACAGCAGCGCCGACCCGGGCGCCGTGCCCGCGTCCAGCAGGGCCGACGCCGCGGAGACCCCGGCCGGCGTCTCGACTGCCATGGCGCTGGAGGCTCCCTCGGACGGTGGACGGGGTCGGTCCGAGCCTCGCAGGCCCGGCGGCGACCCGCCCGGGCCGCGACCGGGGTGTGCGACGACCCGCACGGCGTGGTCGGCCGGTGGCGCGACGGCGGTCGCGCGGCACCGGCGCACCGGCACCGCCGGCCGCCCCCGGTCGTCCGGTCGCGGACGGCGGGCCACCCCGGCGGAGCGCGGGACCGTCGTCCTTCCGCTGTCCCGCAAGGCCTTCCGGGTCCCGGGAATGGCCTCATCGGGTTGTTTACGGACGCTCGTGAGAGTGATCGACGGGCTCCGGTCTGGACAGGTGCACAGGTGATGTCGGCACCGTCTGTCATGGCAGTGATGCGCTCTCCCGTCCCGGAGACCGACGTGATCGCCGGCCGCTACATCCTGGCGACCCATGTCGGTATCGGGTCGACGGGCGACGGTGTACCGGGCGTGGGACCCGCACGAGGACCGGGTGGTCGCGGTCAAGCTGTTCCTCGACCGCTACGACGCCGATGGCGTGGACCGGCAGTGCCGTGAGCTGCGGACCATGGCCCACCTGGACCATCCGGGCCTGGTGCGGCTGCTGGGCGGGGGAGTCGACCGCGGCCGACCCTTCCTGGTGGCCGAGCTCGTCGAGGGGGAGACGCTCGCAGCCCGGCTGGCCCGCTGCCGGTCGAGCGGGCCGTCGCGATCGGCGCCGACATCGCGTCGGGGCTCGCGTACCTGCACAGCCGTGGGGTGGTGCACCGCGACGTGAAGCCCGCCAACATCCTGCTCTGTTCCGACACCGGCCGGGCGCGGCTCACCGACTTCGGCATCGCCCGCGTGCTGGGCCACTCCGTGCTGACCCGGACCGACGCCGTCCTGGGCACCGCGGCCTACCTCGCGCCCGAGCAGGTCGCCGGTGAGACCGTCGGGCCCGCCGCGGACGTGCACGCCCTCGGCCTGGTCCTGCTCGAGGCGCTCACCGGGGAGCGGGAGTACCCGGGGACCACGGTGGAGTCCGCCGTCGCCCGGCTGCACCGGCCTCCGCGTGTCCCGGACGAGCTGCCGGCCCGGCTGCACCGGGCGTTGTCCGACTCGACCCGCCGGCACCCGGGGGACCGGCCGGCCGCCGCCGACCTCGCCGTCGGCCTCCGGCACCCCCGACTACCGCCGGGACTTCGGGGAGACGGAGGCTCCGGACCGTCGTAGCCTGCGCGGGTGCCGGACATCACCGCCTTGATCCTCGACGACCACGCCTGGTTCCGCCGACAGTTCGCCGCGCTGGACGAGCTCCAGGCCCGCGACTCCGACCCCCGTGAGCTCGCCCGCCTCTGGGAGCCGCTCGCCGCGCGCCTCGACGTGCACGCCCTCGCCGAGGAGAAGATCTTCTACCCGCAGCTCCTCGCGCACGGGGAGGACCCGGAGGACGAGACGCTCGACGCCATCGGGGACCACAACGAGATCCGCGACGGCGTCGCGCAGGCCGAGCGCAGCCCGGTCGGCAGCGGCCAGTGGTGGGAGGGCGTCTGGGCCGCCCGCCGCGCCAACGACGAGCACATGGGCGAGGAGGAGAACGAGGGCCTCGCCAACTTCCGCCTGAACGCCACCACCGGCCTGCGCGAGTCGCTCGGCCGGCAGTTCGCCGAGTTCCTCGACGCCCACCCCACCACCGCGGGCCTCGACAACTCCGACAAGGACCCCGAGGCCTACGTCGACGAGGTCCGGGCCGAGATCGACCCGTCCGACCCGACCCGTGACGGGCTCGGCATCGGCAGCCTGAAGGGGAAGTAGACGTGGCCGTGCACGACCACCTCCTGCGGGAGAAGGCACCCATCCCCACGACCGCCTGGAAGGCCGTCGACGACGAGGCGCGCGAGCGCCTGACCCCGCTCCTGGCCGGGCGCCGCCTCGCCGACTGGACCGGGACCGCGGGCTGGCAGACGTCGTCGGTCGACCTCGGTCGCTCACAGCGGCTCGACGGGCCGCCGCCGGGCGTCGCCGTCGACGGCATCACGGCCCGCCTGCGCCGGGTGCAGCCGCTCGCCGAGTTCCGGGTCCCGTTCACGGTGTCCCGCGACGAGATCGACGACCTGCAGCGCGGCGCGCAGGACCCCGAGTTCGACGATCTCGCCCGCGCCGCCCGCGCGGCCGCCGCGATCGAGAACCGCGCGATCTTCCACGGCTGGCCGGAGGCCGGCTTCGCCGGCATCGCGGACGTCTCGCCCTACGACACCGTGGCCCTGGGCGACAACCCCGACACCTACCCCGGCGCCGTCGCCCGTGCGGTGGACCAGCTGCGCCGCAACGGCATCGAGGGCCCCTACGCGATGGCGATCGCGCCCGAGGGCTACACCCGCATCGTGGAGACCGCCGAGCACGGCGGCTACCCGCTGTTCGAACACCTGAGCCGCATCCTCGGCGGGCAGATCCTGCGCGCCCACGGCCTCGACGGGGCCGTGGTCGTCAGCCAGCGCGGCGGGGACTTCCTGCTCGACGTCGGCCAGGACCTGGCGATCGGCTACTCCGACCACGACGCGCGCGAGGTGCACCTCTACCTGGAGGAGAGCTTCACCTTCCGCGCCGTCGAGCCGGACGCGAGCGTGCGCCTGCGCTGACCCGCGACCCGCCACCGGCCGTGCCCCGTCGTGATCCGGCGGGGCACAGTCGTGTGCGGATAGTGTGCCCCCGGCAGGACTCGAACCTGCGACCTAGAGATTAGAAGGCTCTTGCTCTATCCAGCTGAGCTACGAGGGCCGGCCGCCCCGGGACCTCGTCCGGTGCGCTCCCACCGTAGCGAGGAGGGCAAGCGATCACGGCTGCGGCACCGCCGTCACGAACCACCCGATCCGGCCCGTGTGCTGGGCGGAGTGCCATCCGACCGGTTGAAGCACACGCCGAACGGGCCTCGCCTGCGACGCTGACGGACCGTGACGTCCATACTGTCCCCATGGTGCTGGGACTGCGATCCGCGCTCGGGTCGGATGTGGGCCGTCGCCGGACGTCGAACCAGGACTCCGGAGCGACGACCGGCCGACTGCTGATCGTGGCCGACGGGATGGGCGGTCACGCCCACGGCGAGATCGCGAGTGCGACGACGGTGTCGGTGTTCACCGAGCTGGAGGCCCGCCTCCCGCAGGACCTCAGCGACATCGATCTCGCCGCCGAGCTGACCGAGGCACTCAACGACGCCACGGACCGGTTGGCCCGCCGCGCCGCGGACGAGCCGGAGATGCGGGGGATGGGCACGACCGTCGTCTCGCTGCTCCTCACCGGTGACCAGCTCGCGCTCGCCCACATCGGCGACTCGCGCATCTACCTGCTGCGGGGTGGCGAGCTGAGCCGTCTCACCCACGACCACACGATGGTCCAGCAGCTCGTCGACCAGGGTCAGATCACCCTCGAGGAGGCGGCGCACCACCCGCGCCGGTCCGTCCTGATGCGCGCGCTGAGTACCGACCACGCGCCGGACCCGGACCTCGACCGCGTCGACATCCTCGCCGGGGACCGCTATCTGCTCTGCTCGGACGGCGTCACCGCGGTGCTCGACGACGACGCCCTGCATCGCGAGCTCGCCTCCGGCGCCGAGCCGGACCAGGTCGTCACCCGGCTCATCGCACTCGCCAACGAGGGCGGCGGGCCCGACAACATCACCGCGATCGTCGCCGACGTCGTGGAGATCGACGACCTCGACGGCCCGGGTCAGGACCTGCGGATCGCCGGGGCCGTCGCCGAGATCGCCACCGCGGACTGACCCTCAGCGCCGGGCCACCACCCGGCGCAGCCGCACCGTGCGGACCGCCGAACGGTGCGCCGCGAGGTCCGCCCGGGCCCGCTCCGGCAGATCGGGCGGGTAGACGCCGGCCGCGCACAGCTCGTCCGCACCCTTCGACGCCTCGACCCCGTCGAGGGTGAAGTCGAGACGGTCGTCGGCGAGTACGGCGAAGTCCGCGGCGGCCGCGAGCCATTCCGGGTGTTCGACGGCCGACCGGTGCCGCCACGCGTCACGCACCGCCTTCCGCAGCGCGCCCCCACCCCAGCCGAACGACCGGGGCGCCGGCACCAGGACCGAGATGAGCCCGTGAGGGGCGAGTACCCGCCGCAGCTCCGCGAAGAGACCGTCGATGTCCCGGAGGTGGGGGAGCAGCATCGGCACGGCGACCCGGTCCACCGACCGCGTCCGCAGCGGGAGCGCCACGGCCGAGGATGTGATCCACAGGGGCTCGCTGTCCCCCGCCTCCACCACCAGCCGCCCGGCGACGACGGTCGCCCGTACCCGGCTCGTCGCACCCGGGGTACGGCACCAGGCCTCCGCGGTGAGCTCCGCGCCGGCACGCAGCCGGTGCAGGACGGGCGGGAGGACATCTCCGTCGGGGTGCACGCGCCGAGTCTCGCGTGCCGACGGACGGCTCCCACCAGTCACCACGACGAACGGCCGACCGCGGACGACGATCGTGATCACCTGCCCCGGCCGGTCCCCGTCGGGGACGAGCCCCCGCCTGCCGACCGCTCGTCGCGGCCGGACGCCGCGACGGACGGTCGGAAAAAATCTTGAAACTTGTTGGCGGGCAGGCGGACGCGGGACGAACGACGGGTGGAGCACCGGTTCCGGCCCCTGTCGTGAGCCTGCACTTGCGCGATCGGCGCTGGTCAACCAGTATCCGGAGTGAGCTCGTCAGGGCGACCGTTCGTCGCTCGACAGGGTCGGGCTCGACCGTGGTGCTGTGCGGCCCGGAGACGGGTTTGCCCAGGTCAGCGCGGGTTTCCGACCCCGGTTTGACGTGCCCGAATGCCATGCCGTAACTTTCTTCCTGTCAGCGAGTGAGCCGGACAGAACGGGCCCTGAGGGGTTCGGTCAACAGGCCCCGCGGACAGCGACCCCCGGTGGTTCACCGAGTTTTCGGTGTGGTTACCTTGGTGGGTCAAGGCGATCCGTCTTCAGGATCCCGCCTCCTTTTCAGGGGGTTGGGTGAGTGCGGTGCGGGTGTCTTTTGAGAACTCAACAGTGTGTCGAGCTATTTTGATTCGGTTTGGCGTTTTGTGCCAAATTGTTTGTTTGGTTGCAGCATTCGATCCCGTCGGGTGTTGTGGCTAGTTGTTTGTTGCAAGTCAGGGTTTTGTTGGAGAGTTTGATCCTGGCTCAGGACGAACGCTGGCGGCGTGCTTAACACATGCAAGTCGAGCGGTAAGGCCCTTTCGGGGGTACACGAGCGGCGAACGGGTGAGTAACACGTGGGTGACCTGCCCTCCACTCTGGGATAAGCCCGGGAAACTGGGTCTAATACCGGATAGGACCACTGATCGCATGGTTGGTGGTGGAAAGTTTTTTCGGTGGGGGATGGGCCCGCGGCCTATCAGCTTGTTGGTGGGGTGATGGCCTACCAAGGCGGTGACGGGTAGCCGGCCTGAGAGGGCGACCGGCCACACTGGGACTGAGACACGGCCCAGACTCCTACGGGAGGCAGCAGTGGGGAATATTGCGCAATGGGCGGAAGCCTGACGCAGCGACGCCGCGTGGGGGATGACGGCCTTCGGGTTGTAAACCTCTTTCGCCAGGGACGAAGAGCGATTGACGGTACCTGGAGAAGAAGCACCGGCCAACTACGTGCCAGCAGCCGCGGTAACACGTAGGGTGCGAGCGTTGTCCGGAATTATTGGGCGTAAAGAGCTCGTAGGCGGTGTGTCGCGTCGGCCGTGAAAACTTGGGGCTTAACTCTGAGCGTGCGGTCGATACGGGCATCACTTGAGTTCGGCAGGGGAGACTGGAATTCCTGGTGTAGCGGTGAAATGCGCAGATATCAGGAGGAACACCGGTGGCGAAGGCGGGTCTCTGGGCCGATACTGACGCTGAGGAGCGAAAGCGTGGGGAGCGAACAGGATTAGATACCCTGGTAGTCCACGCCGTAAACGTTGGGCGCTAGGTGTGGGGACCATTCCACGGTTTCTGTGCCGCAGCTAACGCATTAAGCGCCCCGCCTGGGGAGTGCGGCCGCAAGGCTAAAACTCAAAGGAATTGACGGGGGCCCGCACAAGCGGCGGAGCATGTGGATTAATTCGATGCAACGCGAAGAACCTTACCTGGGTTTGACATGCACCAGACATCCCTAGAGATAGGGCTTCCCTTGTGGTTGGTGTGCAGGTGGTGCATGGCTGTCGTCAGCTCGTGTCGTGAGATGTTGGGTTAAGTCCCGCAACGAGCGCAACCCTTGTTCCATGTTGCCAGCACGTAATGGTGGGGACTCATGGGAGACTGCCGGGGTCAACTCGGAGGAAGGTGGGGATGACGTCAAGTCATCATGCCCCTTATGTCCAGGGCTTCACACATGCTACAATGGCTCATACAGAGGGCTGCGAGACCGTGAGGTGGAGCGAATCCCTTAAAGTGAGTCTCAGTTCGGATCGGGGTCTGCAACTCGACCCCGTGAAGTTGGAGTCGCTAGTAATCGCAGATCAGCAACGCTGCGGTGAATACGTTCCCGGGCCTTGTACACACCGCCCGTCACGTCACGAAAGTTGGTAACACCCGAAGCCGGCGGCCCAACCCTTGTGGAGGGAGCTGTCGAAGGTGGGACTGGCGATTGGGACGAAGTCGTAACAAGGTAGCCGTACCGGAAGGTGCGGCTGGATCACCTCCTTTCTAAGGAGTCCCATCATGTGATGGGGCGCCACGATGCTCTGTGAGTTCTGCTCATGGTGAGTCTGTGGTTCCTTCATTGAATCGCATTTGCGGCCTCGTTCGTGGGTCGGGTGCGTTGGGTGGAACGCAGTACGTCGGACCGTTTGGCTTGGCACACTGTTGGGTCCTGAGAGGACACCTTGTGGTTCTTCGGAGCTGGGGTTGTTTTCTTTGGCCGCTCTGGTTGAGGGCTTCCTAACGCCTGCGTGTGTGGGTGGTGGTTGTTTCTTGGTTGGGTGTGGTTGTGGGTTGAGTGTTGCATAGTGGATGCGAGCATCTTGTTGTGGTCAAGTTGTTAAGAGCACATGGTGGATGCCTGGGCATCAGGAGCCGATGAAGGACGTGGGAGGCCGCGATAGGCCTCGGGGAGCTGTCAACCGAGCTGTGATCCGAGGGTGTCCGAATGGGGAAACCCAGCGCCCGTCATGGGGCGTTACCCGTACCTGAATTCATAGGGTGCGTGGAGGGAACGTGGGGAAGTGAAACATCTCAGTACCCACAGGAAGAGAAAACAATAGTGATTCCGTGAGTAGTGGCGAGCGAAAGCGGAAGAGGCTAAACCGTGTCCGTGTCAAGCCGGCAGGCGTTGCGGGTGCGGGGTTGTGAGACGTGTCGTTCATCTTCTGCCGAGGGTGGGACAGCAAGTGCCTGTGTTAGCGGAACGACTCTGGGATGGTCGGCCGTAGTGGGTGATAGCCCCGTACGCGAAAACACTGGGTTCTGTTGTGGGCGTGTTCTCGAGTAGCAGCGAGCCCGTGAAATTTGCTGTGAATCTGGCGGGACCACCCGTCAAGCCTAAATACTACCTGATGACCGATAGCGGACAAGTACCGTGAGGGAAAGGTGAAAAGTACCCCGGGAGGGGAGTGAAATAGTACCTGAAACCGTGTGCTTACAAGCCGTCAGGGCCTTTCGGGGTGATGGCGTGCCTTTTGAAGAATGAGCCTGCGAGTTATGCTTCGTGGCGAGGTTAACCTGTGTGGGGTAGCCGTAGCGAAAGCGAGTCCGAATAGGGCGCCATAGTCGCGGGGTGTAGACCCGAAGCGGAGTGATCTACCCATGGCCAGGGTGAAGCGTCGGTAAGACGTCGTGGAGGCCCGAACCCACCAGGGTTGAAAACCTGGGGGATGAGCTGTGGGTAGGGGTGAAAGGCCAATCAAACTTCGTGATAGCTGGTTCTCCCCGAAATGCATTTAGGTGCAGCGTCGTGTGTTTCTCACCGGAGGTAGAGCACTGGATGGCCTAGGGGGCCGACAAGCTTACCGAAGTCAGCCAAACTCCGAATGCCGGTGAGTGAGAGCGCGGCAGTGAGACTGCGGGGGATAAGCTTCGTGGTCGAGAGGGAAACAGCCCAGATCACCGGCTAAGGCCCCTAAGCGTGCGCTAAGTGGGAAAGGATGTGGGATCGCCCGGACAACCAGGAGGTTGGCTTAGAAGCAGCCACCCTTGAAAGAGTGCGTAATAGCTCACTGGTCAAGTGGTCCTGCGCCGACAATGTAGCGGGGCTCAAGCGCACCGCCGAAGCCGTGGCAATGACACTTAGGTGTTGTTGGGTAGGGGAGCGTCCTGCATCTGGTGAAGCCCGGGAGTGATTTACGGGTGGAGGGTGTGGGAGTGAGAATGCAGGCATGAGTAGCGAATGCAGAGTGAGAATCTCTGCCGCCGGATGACCAAGGGTTCCTGGGCCAGGTTGTTCCGCCCAGGGTGAGCCGGGACCTAAGGCGAGGCCGTCAGGCGTAGTCGATGGACAACGGGTTGATATTCCCGTGCTCGTGATAGTGCGTCCATGCCGAGGCTGGTGATGCTAACCATCCGAACCCACCTTCGTTCCTTCGGGAGTGTTGTTTGTGGGGGAGCGTGGGATCCGATCTGGTAGTAGGCAAGTGATGGGGTGACGCAGGAGGGTAGCTCCGCCACGCGGTGGTTGTCGTGGTGTAAGCCTGTAGCCCGAGTCCTAGGTAAATCCGGGGCTCATTTAAGGGTGAGAGGTGATGCGTAGCCGATTGAGGCGAAGAGGGTGATCCCATGCTGTCGAGAAAAGCCTCTAGCGAGTGCTGTTGCGGCCCGTACCCCAAACCGACACAGGTGGTCAGGTAGAGAATACCGAGGCGATCGAGCGAACTGTGGTTAAGGAATTCGGCAAAATACCTCCGTAACTTCGGGAGAAGGAGGGCCGGTTGTCTTGAGGCTCCTTGCGGGCTAGGGACGGCCGGTCGCAGAGACCAGGCCCAAGCGACTGTTTACTAAAAACACAGGTCCGTGCGAAGTCGCAAGACGATGTATACGGACTGACGCCTGCCCGGTGCTGGAACGTTAAGAGGACCTGTTAGCTCTTCGGGGCGAAGCGGAGAATTTAAGCGCCAGTAAACGGCGGTGGTAACTATAACCATCCTAAGGTAGCGAAATTCCTTGTCGGGTAAGTTCCGACCTGCACGAATGGCGTAACGACTTGGGCGCTGTCTCGACCACAGACTCGGCGAAATTGCACTACGAGTAAAGATGCTCGTTACGCGCGGCAGGACGGAAAGACCCCGGGACCTTTACTATAGCTTGGTATTGGTGCTCGGTTCGGCTTGTGTAGGATAGGTGGGAGACTGTGAAATCGCCACGCCAGTGGTGGTGGAGTCGTTGTTGAAATACCACTCTGGTCGAATTGGGTGTCTTAACCTCGGGCCATGATCTGGTTCAGGGACAGTGCCTGGTGGGTAGTTTAACTGGGGCGGTTGCCTCCCAAAGAGTAACGGAGGCGCCCAAAGGTTCCCTCAGCCTGGTTGGCAATCAGGTGTTGAGTGTAAGTGCACAAGGGAGCTTGACTGTGAGACTGACGGGTCGAGCAGGGACGAAAGTCGGGACTAGTGATCCGGCACCACCTTGTGGAAGGGGTGTCGCTCAACGGATAAAAGGTACCCCGGGGATAACAGGCTGATCTTGCCCAAGAGTCCATATCGACGGCATGGTTTGGCACCTCGATGTCGGCTCGTCGCATCCTGGGGCTGGAGTAGGTCCCAAGGGTTGGGCTGTTCGCCCATTAAAGCGGTACGCGAGCTGGGTTTAGAACGTCGTGAGACAGTTCGGTCCCTATCCGCCGCGCGCGTTGGAGACTTGAGGAAGGCTGTCCCTAGTACGAGAGGACCGGGACGGACGAACCTCTGGTGTGCCAGTTGTCCCGCCAGGGGCACGGCTGGTTGGCTATGTTCGGGAGGGATAACCGCTGAAGGCATCTAAGCGGGAAGCCTGTTCCAAGATGAGGTCTCCCACCACCTTCGAGTGGGTAAGGCTCTCAGTAGATGACTGGGTTGATAGGCCGGAGATGGAAGCCCTGTGAGGGGTGGAGTTGACCGGTACTAATAGGCCGAGGGCTTGCCACAACGAGTTGTTCGCATCCACTGTGTGACCCTGAGTCCACAACCATCCACACTGTTCCCGGGTATGCCCGGGAACAGTGTGGAGTCGGTGTGTGTGCTCGACCCCTGTCCCGGGTTCGGGGTGGGGTGATAGTTGGATAGTGTTGTCGGTGGTCATTGCGGTAGGGAAACGCCCGGTCCCATTCCGAACCCGGTAGCTAAGCCTTCCAGCGCCGATGGTACTGCACTCGCCAGGGTGTGGGAGAGTAGGTCGTCGCCGACATTCAACTTTCATGGGATATGCCCCGGACTTCCGAGTCCGGGGCATTTCTCGTTTCCGGACCGTTTCTCGGTCCGATGCGTGATACCCGGCCCGGCCCGGGTCGGGTGTCGGTGTGTCCGTTCCCGAGCGCTGGCACGGGTCCCTGAGGGGTTGCTGGTCGGGGCCGTGCCGCTCCCCCGGCGGAGTCGGGAGTCGCATCTCGGGCCCGTCCTGCCGGTCGGCCGCACCTCGCACCCCTTCCTGTGACCTCGCACCCTCTGCAGGGCCTGCGAGGTCACAGAAACATGAGCGACGTGGGGTCCCCGGTGCGGCGTGCCGAACGGCTCGGTCGTCACGGTGCCCGGACAGTGTTGTGTGCGTCGCGGGGCCCGTCGGGCGCTGCCGGGCACGTTCATCGGGTGCGGCGCCCGGCTCGTGGCGGCCGCACGGGACCCCCACCGGCGTCCGTGACATCCACGGCATGCGGCCTACGGCGGACCGTGTCGGGGCGTCCCGCTGATCGCCGGGCGTTCGATGCCGTGCGATCGAGAGCCCGCGTCCGGTGCGTGAGGGAGCAGGAGGCGTCGGGCGGGCGATGGGGACCGCTCCGATCAAGCAGCGGGGTCCGTCTCCGGTCGGCAGGGGACAGGTGAGGTGACGACGCGGGCCGTGCGGCCGCGGTGTCACCGCCTCGGGACGCCGGCCACGGGGACGGACACGTCGGGGTGGGAGAAGCACACCCGACCGACAGTCGTCGTCGCCGGACCGGATCGGAACGGCCGGTCATCCCCAACGGGCACGGTTGTCCACAGGCTCTGAAGCGACCGCGTCGACGGGGCGTCGGCGGGTGAAGCTCATGGGGACAACGCACCCCAGAGCCCCGGAGGATCCGATGAGCGACAACACCGCCACCATCGTCGGCAACCTGACCCGCACCCCCGTCCTGCGCTACACCGCGAACAGCATCCCGGTCACCGACCTCACGGTCGCGGTCAACCACCGTCGTAAGGACCCGATGACCGAGCAGTGGCACGACGTCGCGTGCACCTACTACACGGTGACGTGCTGGCGGACCCTGGCCGAGCACGCGGTGCGGACGTTCGAGAAGGGGCACCGCGTCATCGTCATCGGCCGGATGTACGTCGAGGAGTGGACGGGCCGGGAGGGCGACGTGCGGCAGAGCATCCGGATCGAGCCGTCCAGCGTCGGACTCGACATCCGCTTCTCCCCGGCGGCCGTCGCGCCCCGTCCGTCGGTGTCACAGGGCCCGTCGGTGCCGCAGGCCCGGGACACCGACGACGCCGCGACGCGGTGGGGCGCCCCGCCCGTCGAGGAGCCGGACCACGACGGGTACGACGACGCCCCGGACGAGGCCGAGGGCGCGGAGCTCGACGAGCTCGCGAGGCTGGCGACCGCACCGGCCTCGAGCGGCTGAGCGGGCCCGATCTACCATCGCATCGTGGCGGATCTGATTTACACGATGCGGAACGTGCGTAAGGCGCACGGCGACAAGGTCATCCTGGAGAACGCGTCGATCAGCTTCCTGCCGGGGGCGAAGATCGGCGTCGTGGGCCCCAACGGCGCCGGGAAGTCGACCGTCCTCAAGATCATGGCAGGGCTGGAGAACGCGAACAACGGCGACGCCTTCCTCAAGCCCGGGGCGACGGTCGGCATCCTCCAGCAGGAGCCCCCGCTCAACGAGGAGAAGACCGTCCTCGGGAACGTCGAGGAGGGTCTCGGCGACGTGAAGGTCAAGCTCGATCGGTACAACGCGATCGCCGAGGAGATGGCGACCAACTACACCGACGAGCTGATGGAGGAGATGGGCCAGCTCCAGGAGGAGCTCGACCACGCCGACGCGTGGGAGATCGACTCCCAGCTCGAGCAGGCGATGGACGCACTGCGTTGCCCGCCCGGGGACGCCGAGGTCACCCACCTCTCCGGTGGTGAGCGCCGGCGCGTCGCGCTGTGCAAGCTGCTGCTGTCCCAGCCCGACCTCCTCCTGCTCGACGAGCCCACCAACCACCTCGACGCCGAGAGCGTCCTGTGGCTCGAGCAGTTCCTCGCGAACTACCCGGGCGCCGTCCTCGCGGTCACCCACGACCGGTACTTCCTGGACAACGTCGCGGGCTGGATCCTCGAGCTCGACCGCGGACGCACCTTCCCCTACGAGGGCAACTACTCCACTTACCTGGAGAAGAAGGGCGAGCGCCTCGCCGTCCAGGGCAAGAAGGACGCGAAGCTCCAGAAGCGCCTGAAGGAGGAGCTGGCCTGGGTCCGCTCCAACCCCAAGGCCCGCCAGGCGAAGAGCCGCTCGCGGCTCGACCGCTACGAGGAGATGGCGACCGAGGCCGAGCGGCACAAGAAGCTCGACTTCGAGGAGATCCAGATCCCGCCGGGCCCGCGCCTGGGCAGCCAGGTCGTCGAGGTCTCCCACCTCGACAAGGGTTTCGACGGTCGCCAGCTGATCAAGGATCTCTCCTTCACGCTGCCGCGCAACGGCATCGTCGGCGTGATCGGTCCGAACGGTGTCGGTAAGACGACGCTGTTCAAGACGATCGTCGGTCTGGAGCACCCGGACTCCGGCGAGGTCAAGATCGGCGACACGGTCAAGCTGTCCTACGTCGACCAGAACCGCGGCGGGATCGACCCGAAGAAGACCGTCTTCGAGGTGGTCTCCGACGGGCTCGACTACATCCAGGTCGGCAACACCGAGATGCCGTCGCGCGCCTACGTCGCGGCGTTCGGCTTCAAGGGCCCGGACCAGCAGAAGCCGGCCGGGGTGCTGTCCGGTGGCGAGCGCAACCGCCTCAACCTCGCGCTCACGCTCAAGCAGGGTGGCAACCTGATCCTGCTCGACGAGCCGACGAACGACCTGGACGTCGAGACCCTCGGTTCGCTGGAGAACGCGCTCGAGCAGTTCCCCGGCTGCGCCGTGGTCATCTCCCACGACCGCTGGTTCCTCGACCGGACCTGCACGCACATCCTGGCGTGGGAGGGCACGGACGAGAACCCGGCCGAGTGGTTCTGGTTCGAGGGCAACTTCGAGGCCTACGAGAAGAACAAGGTGGAGCGGCTCGGCGCGGAGGCGGCGCGACCACACCGGGTCACCCACCGTAAGCTCACCCGCGACTGATCACCGCCCGGTCCGGACCTCCCCATCCGGTCGGGCCGGTCCCCGGCGACGGGTGACCGGCTCCCTCGGGAGGTCCGGACGGTGGTGTCACTCACGGGAGGCGATGTGACGTTCGACCTGCAGGGTCGGGCCGCCGGCGCGACGACGGCCGAACTGCGCATGGCGGCGGCCCTGCGCTGGCAGCGGCCCCTGCTCACCGCGGAACTGGCCGAGCAGGCGTGCGCGCGAGCTGTCGCAGACGGTGACGATCTGCGCTGGCTGCAGGCCGCGGGCTGGCTGCTCGACGGCCACGCGGCCGGTGGGGACGCCCGCGACGTCGCCACTGCCGTCGTCGCCGGGGTGACCGGTCATGCCACCCCGGGTGACAGCACGGTCCCCGTGCCCCTCCGCACGCCCGGTACCGAGATCCTCACCCGCCCCGAGAGCGCCCGTCTGCGGGTGGAGCTGGCCGGGGTCGCCCAGGCCGACGGAGAGCTCGAGGCGGCTCGGGCACTCGTCGTCGGCCTGCCGGACGACGCCCCGGGCGAGGACCCGGGGCTGTTGCGCCTCGACCGACTCGCGGTCGAGGTGCGCTGCGCACTCGCCGGCGCCTCCGCCTCCGAGCTCGAGCGGCTGCGCAGCGACGTCGACGCCTGCGGCTCCGGCTTCGGTGGCGAACCGGCGGCGTACGCGGACCTCGTCGTCGGGTCGGTGCACCGGGCCCGGCGCGAACACGATGCCGCCGTGGACCGCGCGTTGCGCGGCCTGGCCCAGCTCGGATGGACACCGGAACGACCCGGGTCCCGCCCGCTGTCGACCCACCTCGCCGCGGCACTGCTCAGCCAGTGGATCACTGCGCTGCTCGACTCCGGGCACGTCCCGCCCGACGCGGTCGCCGCGGCCGCCGTGCAGCGCGAGGCCGAGGACGCCGGTCGGCAGGGTGTGCTGCTGCGGCTCACACTGGCCCGGGTGCAGGCGGGACGTGCGGACCACGCAGCCCGCGCGCTGGTCGAGGCCGCCGACGGCGCCGAACAGGCGGGTGTCCCCGCGCTGGTCGCGGCCTGCCGAACCGCCCAGTCCGAGCTGCACGAGGGCTCGGGCCGGTACCGCGAGGCCCTGGAGACCATGCGCGCCGCGATGGAGGCCGACCAGGTCGACCGCGACCGCGGGACGCGCTTCCGCGACGCGGTGGCGGCGTTGCTGCCGCTCGCCGCCGTCCGCACCAGCACCACCGAGCGACCCACCCCGTTCCCGCGCACGGGCGGGTCGCCTGCCGTACCCGCCGAACGTCCGGCCGCGACCGGAGGCACCGTTGCCGGTGCTCCGACGGGCGGACCCGGTGCCGGTAACCGGGACAGCGCCGGTCGCAGTACGCCGGAACCAGGGTTCGCCGCGTCCCGCCCCGCCAGCGGGGACCCGTCCTCCGGCGCGGACCAGCGGGACAGAGCCGCCCCGCCCGCCGGGACGCCCGTCGAGGAAGGCGAGGTCGGTGCCGGGACCGACCGACCCGCCGGAACCGGCCACACCGAGCCCGACCACGATCGCCCGACCGACGATCGGCCCGGGGACGACCGGTTCACCGGCACGGAGAGCAGGAACGGTCGCTCGGACGGAGCCGGGGACGACCATCCGACCGGGCCCGGGAACGACGGCGCCACGGGAGCCGGGGCCACGAACGGCCTCCCGGCGAACGGCCTCCCGGCGGCCGGACGCTTCCCGGTGCGCTGGGCGCCGTCCGAGAGCCTGCTCCAGGACCCCGGGACCAGGAACGGCGCCGGAACCGCCGACCCGTCGCCGGACGACCGGACCGTGGGCGGATCCGCCGGGGCGAACCGGAACGGTCGCCGTCCCGGCGAGGCCGCTCTCGAGGCGGATGCGTCGTCGGCGACCGGTACGCCGGGCACGACGGACACCGCCGGTACGCCGGACAGTGCGGACGCCGCAGGGGCGGCCGACCGGGCGTCGGACGACACGACGGATGCCGGCGATCGACGACCCGCGGGCATCGACCCCGCCGACCCGTTGGGCGTCTCCGGGCTCCTCGCGGACGGCCCGGCACCGATGGCACCCCGGGACTCCTCGTGGACCGGCCCGTCGTGGACCCCCGACGCGGCAGGCGGTTCGCCGCTCGCCGATGCCCTCCTTGCCGAGTGGCGGGCCCCCGAGCAGCCCGCGGCCATGCACCGCAACGGGGCCCACGGTCCGGCCGACGCCGTCCCGCGGAACGGAGCTCGGCACGAGGCGGCCCACCGGCCCGGCGACGGCCACGGGGCCGGCCCGGCAGCCGGGCCAGGTCCCGTCGACGGTGACCGGAACGGGGCTCCCACGCCGGAGCCGGCCGTCGCCGCCGAGCGGGCTGCGACTGAGCCGCCCGCCGTCGCCGGGCGTGCTGCGGGCGAGCCGACCGTGGTCGCCGGGCGTGCTGCGGGCGAGCCGAACCCCGCCGAGGCCGACCCGAGGTCCGATCGGGCGAGCGCGCGCGCCGCGGCCCGTGCCGGGGACAGCGGCCCGGCCGCGGCACCGACGGCCCCTGCGGCCCCGACGGGGCCACCCGGTACGGCGGAGCGGTCGATCGTCCTCGACCTCGTCGACGGCGACCTCGAGACCGTCACCGGTACGGCGGCGGTCGGGGCCCTGCACGACGTGGTCACCCGGGCCCGCCGGCTGGTTCCGCCGTCCGGAACCACACGTCGCGACGACGACACGGTGCGGGTCACCCTGCCCGACGTCGACCACGTCACCGTCCTGCTCTGGGCACGGTCGCTCGCGACGCACCTCGGCGGCCGCGTGCGCCGGGGCGGGCTGCCGGCGGGGACGTCCCTGCGGATGCAGGCCGTCGGACCGCACGGTGTCGAGGGCGACGAGATCATCACCGAGCTGACCGGGCCGGACACGCCGGCGCCCCTCCCCGAGGCCCCCTCGGCCCGGGCCGGCGGGCACCCCGGCGCCGCGCAGACCGGGGACGCGGGATCGGGTGCCGGCGAGCCGGCGGCCGCCCCGGAGCCGGTCGCGGGGCCGGCGCTGGCGACGCCGCTGGACCTGTCCGGCGAACGAGCGGCCCGAGGTGGGCGGCGACGGGCCGCCGGCGACGGGACGGCGTCGTTGAGCGCCGTCGGTCTCACCGTCCGGCCCGGGAGCGGTGGGCGGCGGCGCTCCGACGGAGCCCTCCGGGACCCGGCGGCCCGCGACCGGACCGTCCGGCACCGGGCCGCCCACGACTCCGGTGCCCGCGATCGTGACCCCGGACACCCCGCCGCGCCACACCCCGCCGCGCCACACCCCGCCGCGCCACACCCCGCCGCGCCACACCCGCCGCGCCACACCCCGCCGCGCCACACCCCGCCGCGCCACACCCCGCCGCGCCATACCCCTCCGCGCCACCCCCCTCCGCCCGCGACGAGGCCCGCGACGAGGTGGGCAGCGACCCTGCCGGGCCGGCGAGGGACGAGCGGTCGCGGGTGTGGGGCGGTTCCGCCCCGGCGGACCCCCGCCGGTGCCGGACCCGCTGGACACCCGGTTCGCGCTGCCCCCGGAACCGGACCGGCGCCTCGCCGAGGCGGTCCGGGCCCACCTCGACCTCCCCGGGCCGGATGGCGCCGCCTCCCGCTTCGACGGCCCGGCCCGGGAACGTTCCGGGCTGCCGGTGCGGTGGTCCGGGGTCGACGACGGAGCGGGGGAGTCAGCGCTGCCGCGTCGTCGTGGGCGGGACGCCACCCCACCGGCCGATGACGGAGACGGCGGGGCCGCCGGTCTGTTCGACGGGGGCGGGACCACGTCCGCAGGCGGCCACCGTGCGTCCGGCGATCCCGACGGCAGCGGCGTGGGCGTGGGGACCTGGACGGTGCGTACCGCGACCGGACCGACCGTGGTGCGGGGTGCGGCGGCCGTCGTCGCCCCGGCGACCGGTGACGCTGCCGCGGGCGGTGACGCTGCCGTGAGCGGTGACGCCGCTGCGGGCGGTGACGCTGCCGTGACCGGTGACGCTGCCGTGGTCGGTGACGCCGCCGTGATCGGTGACGCCGCCGCGGGCGGCGACGACGAACCGTCGACCGGCGCCGTCCCCACACCGACGACGGGCCTACGACCCGGCGGGAACCGACCGGACGCAGGCGGGCGGGCGCCGGACGCCGGCACCGCGACCCGACGGGCTCGCTCCCGCCGAGCGGTCCCCGCGGACGGACCGGTGCCGTCGGACACCGCGACACGGGAGGACGGCCCGGCCACGAGGGACGAGCCGCCGACCTCCCCGCGTGACGACGCCCCGGCCGCGACGCGGGACGGCGCGTCACCGGTGACGCCCGGACGGCAGGACAGCGCTGCCGACGCCCCGGGGACGACGTCGTCACCGGCCGACGGCACACCGGGCGCGGCGGCCCCGTCCGACCCCGCCGGCATCCCCGAGGACATGGGCCTCGCCGATCTCCTCGCCGGGGCCCTCGCGGCCTACCGCGAGATCTGACCGGCCGCCGGGAACCGCTCGCCCGGTCGTCGCGGACGCGGCCGTCCCGGTCCGCCGATGGCGTCGGTACCCCGGGATAGGGTGACGGCCGTCAGCACACGCACGGGGCCGGAGTGGATCGTGAGCAGCGGGACGACGGGGCAGACCGGGAACACCACGAGCACCGACGGGCCGGGCGGTGATCCCCGCCCCGGGAGCGGTGCCGCCGCGGACCTCGTCCGTCTCTACGCCCGGCACACACCCGAGACCGACACGACCGGCGGCGCGGAACTGCCCGGGCCGGCGACCGTCGTCGACACCCATCTCGCGCTCGGTGCGCACCGCGCACCCGGGCGGGCCGCCGTCCGGGTGACCGCCGCCGGGGGAGACGCGGTGACGGTCGACATCGTCACCGACGACATGCCCTACATCGTCGAGTCGGCGCTCGCCGGGATCGGCCGGGCCGGCGGCACCGCGCGGCGCGTCGTGCACCCGATCCTGGTCGTGCACCGCGCCGCCGACGGCACGCTGACCGGCGTCGACACCGCCGCCGACCCGACCGACCCGACCGAGGGCGCCTCGGTCGAGTCCTGGATGCACGTCGACGTCGTGTCCTCCGGGGACCTCGACCCCGACGCGCTGCACGCCGAGCTGGAGCACACGCTCGCCGCGGTCCGGCAGGTCGTCGACGACACCGCCGCGATGACCCTGCGCGCCCGCGCCCTCGCCGACGACCTCTCCGGAACCGGTGCCGCCACGGCCGCCGACACCGACGAGGACGACGTGCACCCGGCCGAGGTCGCGGACCTGCTGCGCTGGCTCGTCGACGACCACTTCGTGTTCGTCGGCTACCGCCACTACTCCCGGCGCACCGACGACGGGGGAGACCCGGACGGGCGCCTGCGGCCCGACACCGACACCGGTCTCGGCGTCCTGCGCCCCGGCGACGCCGGCGCGAACGTCTTCCTCCCCGAGGAGACCGGCGCCGCCGACCCCGCGGGCCTGCTCCTGTTCACCCGGGCCAGCGAGCGCAGCCGGGTGCTGCGTGCGGTGCACCCGTACTACGTGGGGGTCCGCACCCGCGACGCCGACGGGACCGTCACCGGCGAGCACCGCTTCCTCGGGATGCTGACCGTCCCGGCCCGGCACGAGTCGGTCCTGGACATCCCGGTCGTCGCCCGCCGCATCCGTGGCGCCATCCGGCGCGCGGGCTTCCCGGCCGACTCCTACTCCGGGCAGCAGATGCTCGAGGTGTTCTCCCAGCTGCCCCGCGCGGAGCTGTTCACCTCGTCGCAGGATCGGCTGCACGACACCGCCGTCGGGGTGCTGGAGGCGGGCGCCCGCCGCGCGGTACGGCTGTTCGTGCACCCCGACCCGTACCGCCGCTTCCTGTCCTGCCTGGTCTACCTGCCGCGCGACCGCTACACGACCGCGACCCGGCTGAAGATCACCGACATCCTGCGCACCCGGCTCGGCGGCACCGACGTCAGCTACACCGCGCAGGTCGGCGACGTCGAGCTGGCGCTGCTGCACCTGACGATCACCACCGATCCCGGCGCCGAGCCGGTGACGGTGGACCTGGCCGAGCTGCAGGACCACGTCGCCGAGGCGACCCGCACGTGGGACGACCTGCTCGTCGCCGCGCTCGGCGACGCCGGGCCCGCCGCCCGCCCGATGCTGGCCGGGGTCCCCGAGTCCTACAAGGCGACGGTGACCCCGCTGCGCGCCGTCGAGGACCTGCGGCGGCTGATGACGCTGGGGGAGAAGGGCGAGGACGCGTTCGACCTGCGGCTGTACCGCAGCATCGAGGGCGACATCCGGTTCGCGCTCTACGTCGGCGACGACCCGGTCACCCTCACCGGTGTGCTGCCGCTGCTGCAGCAGCTCGACGTCGAGGTCGTCGACGAGCGGCCCTACGAGTTCCGCCGCCCCGACGGCCGTCGCTGCTGGCTCTACGACTTCGGGCTCCGGCCCCCGCAGCCCGCCGGAGCCCCCGCGGTCCCGACGGTCACCGTCGAGGACGCCGGACGACGGTTCGAGGAGGCGTTCGCCGCGGCCTGGCGGGGCGACGCCGAGTCCGACCGGTTCTCCGCGCTCGTCCTGCGCGCCGGTCTGCACTGGCGCGAGGCCGCCGTTCTGCGGGCCTACAGCCGCTACACCCGCCAGCTCGGCGGGCTGTTCACCCTGCAGTACACGGCCGGCGTCCTGGTCGCCCACCCGCAGGTCGCGCAGGGTCTGATCACCCTGTTCCGCGCCCGGTTCGACCCGGCCACGGCCGACGCCGACGAGCGCGAGGCCGCCCACCAGCGGGCCCTGGAGAACGTCACCACCCTGATCGACCAGGTCTCCGGTCTCGACGCCGACCGCATCCTGCGGGGCCTGCTGGCCGTCATCGAGGCGACGCTGCGGACCAACTGGTTCCGGGGCCGCCCGTTCTTCTCCTTCAAGCTGGACCCGGCCGCCGTGCCGGACATGCCGCTGCCCCGCCCGCGGTTCGAGATCTTCGTGTACTCGCCCGCGGTGGAGGGCGTGCACCTGCGGTTCGGCCCGGTCGCCCGCGGCGGTCTGCGCTTCTCCGACCGCCAGCAGGACTACCGCACCGAGGTGCTCGGCCTGGTCAAGGCCCAGGCGGTGAAGAACGCCGTCATCGTCCCGGTCGGGGCGAAGGGCGGGTTCGTCGTGCGCAGGCCCGGGCCGGCGCCCGAGCACGTCCGCGACTGCTACCGGACCTTCATCTCCGGGCTGCTCGACATCACCGACAACCTGCTGACCCACGCCGACGGCACCACCGAGACGCTGCCGCCCACCGACGTGGTGCGTCACGACGGCGACGACTCCTACCTCGTCGTCGCCGCGGACAAGGGCACCGCCACGTTCTCTGACCTGGCCAACTCCGTCGCCGAGTCCTACGGCTTCTGGCTGGGCGACGCGTTCGCCTCCGGCGGCTCGGTCGGCTACGACCACAAGGCCATGGGCATCACCGCCCGCGGCGCGTGGGAGTCGGTCAAGCGGCACTTCCGCGAGCTGGGTGTCGACACCCAGCGCGAGGAGTTCACCGTCGTCGGCGTCGGCGACATGTCCGGTGACGTGTTCGGCAACGGGATGCTGCTGTCGGAGCACATCCGGCTCGTCGCGGCGTTCGACCACCGGCACGTGTTCGTCGACCCGACCCCGGACGCCGCGACCTCCTACGCCGAGCGTCGCAGGCTCTTCGAGCTGCCGCGCAGCTCGTGGGCCGACTACGACACCTCCCTGATCAGCGCGGGTGGCGGGGTGTGGCCGCGGACCGCGAAGAAGGTGCCGGTCGGGCCGGAGATCCGGGCCGCGCTCGGGCTGGCCGACACGGTCACTGCGCTGTCCCCGCCCGAGCTGATCCACGCGATCCTGCTCGCCCCCGCCGATCTGCTGTGGAACGGCGGCATCGGCACCTACGTCAAGGCGTCCGGCGAGACCGACGGCGAGGTGGGGGACAAGGCCAACGACGCCATCCGGGTCGACGGCCGCGCCCTGCGGGTGCGCGTCGTCGGCGAGGGCGGCAACCTCGGGCTCACCCAGCGCGGGCGGATCGAGTTCGCCCGCCGCGGCGGCCCGGACGGTGCCGGCGGCCGGGTCAACACCGACGCCATCGACAACTCCGCGGGTGTCGACTGCTCCGACCACGAGGTCAACATCAAGATCCTGCTGGACCGCCCGGTCGCGGACGGCTCCCTGGACCGCGACGCCCGCAACGAGCTGCTCGCGTCGATGACCGACGAGGTCTCCGCCCTCGTGCTCGCCGACAACGTCGCGCAGAACGAGGTGCTCGGCGTCGCCCGCGCCCACGCCCCGGACATGGTCGGTGTGCACGCCCGGATGGTCACCGACCTCGCCGGGCGCACCGGGCTCGACCGCACGCTGGAGGTCCTGCCCGACGAGGCGGGGTTCGCGCGCCTGGCCGCCGACGGTCTCGGTCTCACCGGCCCCGAGCTGGCGACGCTGCTCGCCCACACCAAGCTCGACCTGACCCACCGGCTGCTGCAGACCGACCTGCCCGACCTGCCCGCGTTCGCGCCGGCGCTGCCCGGCTACTTCCCGCACCCGCTGCGGGAGCGCTTCGAGCACGCCGTGCGCAACCACCCGCTGCGTCGGGAGATCATCGGTACGTCGCTGGTCAACGACATGGTCGACGGTGCCGGGATCAGCTACGCGTTCCGGCTGGGCGAGGAGATCTCCGCGGGCCCCGACGACGTGGTGCGCGCGTACACCGTCACCACCCGCGTGTTCGGGCTGCCTGCGCTGTGGGAGGCCGTCCGCCGGGCCGAGGTCGGAGTCCCGATCGCCGACGCGGTGGTGCTGGAGTCGCGGCGGCTGCTCGACCGGGTGTCGCGCTGGTTCCTGACCAACCGGCCGCAGCCGCTCGCCGTCGGCGCGGAGGTCAACCGGTTCGCCGGCCCCATCGCGGAGCTGCGGGCGCGGCTGCCCGAGCTGTTGCAGGGCCGCGAGCTCGACGCGGTTCAGGAACGTGCCGCGGAGCTGCGCGCCTGCGGGGTGCCCGAGGAGATGGTGGAGTCGGCCGCGCTGTCGCTCTACGCCTACGGCCTGCTCGACGTCGTCGAGCTGGTGGAGCTGTCCGACCGCGAGGCCGAGCCACGGCCCGGCGCCGAGGTGGCCCGCCTGTACTACGCGCTGTCCGAGCACCTCGGCGTCGACCAGGCGCTGACCGCGGTGTCCCGGCTCGACCGCGGGGACCGCTGGCACGCGCTGGCGCGGCTCGCGCTGCGTGACGACCTCTACGGGTCGCTGCGTTCGATCACCCTCGACGCGCTGCGCGAGACCCCGCCCGGCACGGGTGTCGACGACGCGATCGCCGCCTGGGAGCAGGCCAACTCCTCGAAGCTCGCACGCGCCCGCAGCGCGCTGGAGGAGATCGGGGCGTCGGCGTCGCTGGACCTCGCGACCCTGTCGGTGATCTCGCGTCAGCTGCGCGGACTGGCCCGGTAGGAGCTCCCCGTGACCGCCTTCGTCGCCGAGGTCCCACTGCGCTGGACCGACCAGGACGCCTACCGCCACGTCAACCACGCCCGGATCGTCACGCTCGTCGAGGAGGCCCGCGTCGCGCTGGCCTTCACCGCCGCCGGGCGGGAGGGGCTCGCCGGGTTCTCCTCCGGTCTGCTCGTCGCCGGGCTGCACGTGGAGTACAAGCGGCAGCTGCCGTGGCGCCCCGAGCCGCTGCGGTGCGCGATCACCGTGCGGGAGCTGCGGGCCGCGTCGTTCGTCCTCGACTACGCCCTGCACGACGGACCCGGCGCGGACGACCCGGTCGCGGTCACCGCCTGGACCCGGATGGCCCTCTACGACCTCGAGGCGGACCGGGTCCGCCGACTCACCGTCGACGAGCGGAACTTCCTCGAGCGCCACCGGGGAGACGTGTCGTGACCCTGCGACTGGCGGACGCGACCGAGCGCGACGACCTCGGCGCGTTCACCGCGCGCGTCGCCCGGCTCGACCAGACCGCCGCGATCCGGCTCGCCGCCGGTGCCGGCCGGATCACGGCGTGGGCCCGCACCCCGTTCGACGTCCTCGTGACCCGGTCGGTGGCCGGGGAGCTCGACCCGGCGCTGCCGGTCATCGCGCAGGCGTCGACGCTGCTGACGGCGCTGGCCGTCGACCGCTCCGCCGCGGTCGACCCCGGCCCGCCCGCGCCGTGGCTCGACGAGCTCCCGCCCGAGGACGGCTGGTCCCGGGTCGACGACGTCCCCGCCGCGGAGCTCGACGAGCTCGCCGACCGGGGGCTGGCACTGGCCCGGGAGCACGCAGGCCCGATGGGGCCGCCGGCGTCGCTGCTGGACCAGACGGTGCTGACGGTGTCCCCGCCGGACGCGGGCCGCCCGGTGACCGTGCCGATGCGGGTGCTGTTCGCGATGTCCGGGATGGGTTTCCTCGGCTCGGCGCCGCAGGAGACCGACGGGCCGCGGGTACGGGTGTCCGCGTCGGGCTCGTGGATGCGGCTCGACGCCCGGTACGGGGCGGTGGTGAAGCGGCGCGTGGTGTCGCTGCCGCTGTCGGTCGCGCGCTGACGGGCCGGGCCCGCAGCAGGGGCCGGCCCGGGCTCAGGTCAGGTTCAGCACGCTGACCGCGCCGTCGCCGGTGACCCAGCCGGTGCGGCCGTCGGGGGCGACCGCGACGGCGGTCGGGTTCGGGGCGACGTCGGTGGTCCCGGTGACCTGCCAGGACCCGGTGTCGACGGTGACGAGAGCCTGCCGGGTCGCGACGTAGAGGTGGCGGCCGTCGGGGGCGAAGGCCATTCCGGTGGCGCCGCCGTCGACCTGCACGGTCGCGATCTCGCGGCCGTCGGCGGGGTCCAGGACGGTCACGGTGCCGGACTCCGGACCGCCGACCGCGACCACGGTCCGCGGGACCGACGCGGGGCTGACGGCCAGGGACTCCGCGCCGCCACGCACCGGGAAGCTGCCGAGCACGGTGAGGCTGTCCGGGTCGAGGACGGTGAGCTGGTCGGCGCCGCGGGTGGCGAGGTAGACGCGGTCGCCCGCGTCGTTCGTGGCGCTCGCGTAGGGGTCGCGGGACACCGGCACGGTCCGGGTGACGGTGCCCGCGTTCGGGTCGAGCTCCTGCACGGTGGCGTCCGCGCGGGAGGGCACGTAGAGGAACCGGCCGTCGGGGGACACCGCGGCCGCGGCCGGGTCGCCGCCGACGGCAGCGGTCGAGACGACGGTCCGCCCCGGCACGTCGACGACGGCGATCTGCCCGCCGCCCTGACCGGCGGTGCTGACGTAGGCGCGGGTGCCGTCCGGGGAGGTCACCACCCCCTGCGGGGCCGCCGGGAGCTCGATCTCCCCGGTGACGGCGTCGGACGCGGTGTCGACGACCGCGAGCCGGTTCGCGTCACGGACCGCGACGAGGGCCGTCGAGCCGTCCGGGATGGCCGCGACGGCGACCGGCGCGCCGCCGAGGGGCACGGTCGCCCGCACCGTCGGCTGCGCCAGGCTCGCCCCGGCCGCGACCGCGTCCGGACGCGGCCCCGTGCCCGGACCGGCGGAGACGGCGGGCCGGGTCGCGTTCGCGCCCGGGTCGGACTGGCTGGGCGACAGCATCGCCCACAGCGTCAGCGCGCCGAGCAGCACGATCGCCAGCGCGATCGCGAGCCCGGCCGCGGACGGGCTGCGACGGCCGTTGCGCGGCTTCGCCGACATGATCGCCTCGCGGCGCGGGGTGACCGGCGGCTTCTCACCGGTCGCCGCCGCGGCCGCGGGCTGGACCGCGGTGCCCGGACCGGTGTCGCTGACCGTGCCGTCCCGGCCGGACGCGGCGCGGGCGGCGGCCACCGAGACGGCCCCGACCGAGGCCGCGGCGGCGGCGTTGCGGCTGGTAGTCGAGGCGTCCGGCCGGTCCGGGCCCGACGGGCCGCCCGTGTCGTCCGTCGCCGGGGCGTCCGGGTGTCCGGTGACCGGGGTGTGGCCCTGCAGCGTGGGCGGCTCGCCGTCGGTGCCGACGGGCCGCAGGACCACGGTGGTCTCGTTCTCGGACGGAGCGTCCGGTCGCGGTGCGGGCCGTCCGTCCGGTCCTCCGGGGCCCGGGCGGTCCGGGGCGGGGGCCCAGGAACGGGCACCGGGGGCGCCGTTCGACGGGTGGGCACCGGTACCGGGCCCGTCCGGGCGGCCACCGGCCCCGGGGCGCCGGGCCGGTCGGTCGGAGACGAACCGAAGCCCCGCCCACCGGGGCGGTCGACGGGGTACCCCCCCGTGCCCGGACCACCGGAGCGGTCGGTCGGGAACGCGCCGGTGCCCGGTCCGCCGGTTCGGTCGGTGGGGTACGCGCCGGTGCCCGGTCCGCCGGGCCGGTCGGTGGGGTACGCCCCGGTGCCCGGTCCGCCGCGCCGCTCGTCCGGGCCCGCGCCGGGGGCGGGGAACGCCCCGGTCCGCGCCGGTCCGGAGAACGCGGCGGCTGCGTGGCCCGGGGCCGCGGCCGGCCCGGAGCGCGGCGGCGTGTCGCCGTACGACCCCGGCGTCGGGAACGCGCCGTCGCGGGACGGTGCGGCGTCGTCCGTGGGCGGACGGCCGGTGTCCCACGCCGGGGCGTCCCGGGCGGAATCCTCACCGGTGGTGTCGTCACGGTGGACGTCGTCGGGGGAGGGCCCGTCGGGGTCGGGCGCGGAGGCCGCGGTGTCGGCGCGGGAACGCCACGGGTCGTCGGCGCGGCCCGGGAGCCGGCCGAAGCCGCTGCCCGAGTCACCGCCGGCGGTGGCGAACAGGTCGTTGCCCGACAGCCCGGCCATCGCCGGACCGGACGGTGCCCCACCCATCGCCGGACGGGGCACCGGACGCTGCTCCGGGCCCGCCGGCGCGGAAGGCCTGCGACCGGGCATCGTCGGACGGTTCCCGGACGGTGGGGTCGAGGGCCGCGCGGGCGGCTGCTCGGTCCGGTCGTCGGAGGGGTCCGCGCTCGGGTAGTGCCCGATCAGTGCGCCGGGCGGCAGGATGTCGGTCTCCGGACCGTCGGCGCCGCTGCGCGCCGGGCGGGGCGGCCACCGCTTGGTGGTGTGCTGTCCCGCGGTGTCGCGGTCCCCGTCGCGGGAGCCGGTGCCGCCGGACTCCGTGGTGTCCCCGGCCGAGGGCGACGGGGCGGCGTCCTGGTCCGGGGTGGAGCCGGCGGTGGGGCGGGTGCTGTCGCCGAGCGGCCGCGGGGTGGGCGCGATCGGCGGGACGACGGTCGGTGCGGGTGCGGTCACCGGGACACCGTCCGGCCCGGGACCGGCATCGGTGCGACGACCGCCCTCCGCGGGGGTGGCGGCGGGGTCGGGCCGGTTCGCACCGGGCCCGGGGCCGGGACGTCCCGTTTGCGTGGGGTCCGGCCGGGGCGCCGACGGGACGGTGCCCGCCGCGTCCACCCCGGGAGCCGACGGGGAGACGTCCGACGAGCCGGACCGGGGAGTCGCCGGAACGGCGTCCGCCGGGCCGGGACGGGGTGCCGCCGGGCCGCCGTCCGCCGAGTCCGGCCGCGGTGCCGCGGGGGTGGCGTCGGCCGGGCCGGGCGTCGGCGCGGCCGGGGTGCGGCCGGTCGCGGGAGGTGTCGTCCCACCCGGTGTGCCCGGCGCGAACGACGGCGGCGGCGCGAAGCGGTCCGCCGGGGTGTGCAGGGGGTCGAGACCGTCGTCGCCGGGTTCGTCGGGCAGCGGCCCGACGCCCAGCGGGTCGTCGCCGAGGTCGCCGAGATCGGCGTAGTCACCCGCGTCCGACGGCGGTTCGGGGACGGCGGGCCGCGGTCCCGGGGTGGGCCGTGGGGCGGGCGCGGGACCCCGTTCGCGGGACACCAGTTCGGTGAACCCGGTCGGGGTCGGCTCGCGCCGGGCGCCGTCGTCCTCGGACGTGGCCTCCGGCTCCGGGGCCTCGCCCGAGCCGGACCGCATGACCAGGTCGACCAGGGAGCCGGGGACCACCGGCACGCGGCCGGTCCGGATCGCCTCGCCGAGCCCGTCGGGGTTCGGTTCGGGGTCCGGCGGGCCGTCGGCACGCCGGGGGGAGCGGTCGTCGGGGCCCGGGTGACCGGGCGCCGACGTCATGCGTTCTGCGGCGGTCGGGTGCACATAACGATTCGATTATCGCGAGCGTCGTCCCGGGCCCGGACCCCGGGTGGCCCCCCGGCCCGTCCTGGTCGTCCCACCTGCGACGTCCGTCCTGGTCCGGGGCTGGTCACGCCCCGTTCCGAGGTCACCGAACGGGAGGACCCCGATCGAGGTGAGCGAGATCGGCGGGATGCGGCCGACGGTGGTGCTGTCGGGGTCCTCCTCGGCCGGGCGGTGCCCGGGACCGAGGAGCAGGGAACCGGTGGCGGGCACGTCCTCGTCCTCGGCGGGACCACCGGCCTCCGAGCGGGACTCGGTGGCATCGGCCGACGGCCTGCTGCTGAGCTCCGACACCGAGGCGATCAACCCCTCGTCCGACGACGGCGCCGGGGTCGAGGGCGGCGGGGAGACGGGCGGCAGGGAGACGGGCGCGGGGCCGAACAGGGCGTCGTCGAGGGCGGCGGAGACCGGCTCACGGTCCAGCTCCTCGGCGAGGGTGCGCTGCACCCGGGTCAGCTCGTCCCGGACGTCGTCGCGCAGCGCGGCCAGTCGCTCGACGTCGCGCACGACCGCCGACCGTCGCTCCCCGGCGCCCTGCTCGGCGTCGCGCAGCAGTGCGGCGGCCTCGGCGCGCGCGGTGGACAGCGTCTGCTCGGCGTCGGAGCGGGCGTCGGCGAGGATGCGCTCGGCCTCGATGTGGACACCGGACAGCCGGTCGGACACGGTGCGCTCCCGCTCGGCGAGATCGCGTTCGCGGCGGTCGGCGTCGTGCTCGCGGTCGTCGAGGGTGCTGCTGCGGGAGGCGAACTCGCGGTCCAGGGTGGCGGCGCGGCCGAGCAGCGCCTCCTCGGTGCGGGAGCGGCGGTCCTCGGCCTCGCGGCGGGCGCGCTCCACGATCTCCGCGGCCTCGTCGGCCGCACGCTCGCGCAGCTCGGCCGCCTCCTGCTCGGCGGCCTGGAGGACGCGCTCGACGCGGCGGCCGAAGCCGGCCTCCTCGGCGCGGCGCTCCTCACCGGCCCGGGCGGCGGAGTCGTTCTCCAGCTGCTCCTGCAGCCGCCGGACCTGCGCACGGGCCGCGGACAGCGACTGCTCGGCGGCGTCCGCGCGGCGGATCTCGTCGTGGATGCGGTGGTCGAGCTCGGCCAGCCGGGTGTCGACCTCGCCGCGGTCGTAGCCGCGCAGCACGACGGTGAACCAGGAGCCGTCCTCGCCGTCGTGGCGGTCGGGGTGGGCCCCGGAGTCGCCGCCGCGGTGCGTGTGCCGCGACGACCCGTCGACCGGCTCGTGCCGATGCGGACCGGACAGCGAGGGAGAGACGCTCACGATGAACCCCCAAGACGGGTGACTACGAGCCGCCCGACGTGCCGGGGCGGCGTCCCGTCCAACGAGACCGGACGCGTTCGGTCACGTTCAGCACTGGATCAACCCGGAAAGCGACCGAATGCCACTCGAATGGCCGCCGGACGGACGGGCTGACGATCACAGTGTGTGGTAACGCCCCTACTCGGGTCAGAACTCCGAGTTCTGCATGCTCGCTGCGGCGTACTGCAGGTAGTTCCACAGCTGCTCGCGGTGCTCCGGAGAGAGGTTCTCCTCGTCGACGGCGATCCGCATGCAGCGCAGCCAGGCGTCGCGCTCGATCGGGCCGATCTTGAACGGCACGTGCCGCATCCGGAGCCGGGGGTGGCCGCGCTGGTCGGAGTAGGTGCGCGGGCCGCCCCAGTACTGCTCCAGGAACAGCCGCAGGCGGTCCTCGGCCGGGCCGAGGTCCTCCTCCGGGTACAGCGGCCGCAACACCTCGTCCCGGGCGACCTCCTCGTAGAACCGGTGGACGATCCGGTGGAAGACCGGGGCGCCACCCACCTCGGCGTAGAAGTTCTGCGGTGCACTCACGCCGACCAGTCTCCCAGGAGTCGTCAGTTCTGCTTCTGCGCCTGGCCGTCGAAGGCCGCGCCGGGGTAGACCATCGGCCGCGGGATGCCGTGGTCGTCGAACGCGTCGGTGATCGCGCCGTTGAGCGCGCGCTGCACCGCCCACTGCCGGCCGGGGCTGACCCGCACGGTGATCCGCAGCGTGACGCCCTCCGGGCCGATCTTGTCGACACCGAGCACCTCGGGGGCCTCCAGCACGTCACCGGCGATGTCGTCCTGGGAGGCGCGCTCGGTGGCGGTGCTCCCGGCCAGCTCGGTGGCCTCCTCGACGTCGGCGTGGTGCGCGATCGGCAGGTCGACCACCGCGACCGCGTAGCCCTGGCTCATGTTGCCCACGCGCAGGATCTCGCCGTTGCGGACGTACCAGACGGTGCCCTTGATGTCGCGGATCGTGGTGATCCGCAGGCCGACCGCCTCGACGGTGCCGACGGCCTCCCCGACGTCGACGACGTCGCCGACGCCGTACTGGTCCTCCAGCAGCATGAACATGCCGGACAGGAAGTCGCGCACCAGGTTCTGCGCACCGAAACCGATGGCGAGCCCGATCACCCCGGCGCCGGCCAGCAACGGGCCCAGCGGGTAGCCGAGCTCGTTCATCACCATCATCACCGCGACGAGCAGCACGACCGCCGAGACGATCGAGCGCAGCACCGAGCCGATCGTGCGTGCCCGCTGCGCCCGTCGCTGCGTACCCGGGTCCGCCGCCGGCGCGACGGCGGCGCCGCCACCCGGACGCAGCCGGCGGGCCCGGCCCACCAGCGCGGTGAACCGGCCGTTGGTGGCGCCGTCGACCATCCGCGCGATCGCCCGGTGCGCCAGCCACCGGAACAGCACCGCGATCACGACGATCACGGTGATCGCCACGGTCCTGCTCACCAGGGTGTCCGCGTGCTGGGCCAGGAAGTCGTTGCTGGTCCAGCGGTAGAGCGTGGCGCACCACGAACCGGCGTCCTGCACGCAGTCCGGCATCAGCGTCATGTTCTGCAGGGGTACGTCGGGCAGCTCGACGGGGGTCACGAGTCCTCCTCGGGGGCGGTGAGGGCTGCGTCGGAACCCCCGAGGCTACGTCACCCTCCGGTGTGACGACGGTCGCGCACGTGGTCCGGAACCGACCGACGTCCCCGCAGGTCAGGGGCGGTCTCCGGAGGCCCGGCGACGGTACGCAGCGGCACCACGCCGGCCCAGGCGAGACCGGCGGCGACGTCGGCCTCGTCGTCGGACGGCGGCCCGGAGCGGCTCTTCACGCTGGCCTCGGTCAGGTCGAGCGCGAACACCGCGGTGGCGGCCAGCTCCCGGCGGTCCGGGCGGCGGGCGTGGTCCCATGCGCCCGGGGTGAGGTGCTCGACGATCACCCGCAGCGCGTGCAGACGCTCGTCGTCGCCGGTGACGCGGCGGGCGTCGCCGTGCACGACCGCGCTGCGGTAGTTCATCGAGAAGTGCATGAGCGCGCGGGCGTGCACGATGCCGTCGAGGTGGGTCACGGTCACGCAGCAGGGCAGCGTGTCGCCGGTCAGGTAGCGGGCCCCGGACGAGCCGTGCAGGTAGAGCGTGTCGCCGTCGCGGCCGTAGGCGGTCGGGAGGACGACGGGTGCGTCGTCGCGGACGAAGCCCAGGTGGGCGACGAGGCCGTCGTCGAGGACCGCGTGCAGGTCGGACCGGTCGACGGCGGCCCGGTCGCGCTTGCGGCCCAGCGTGCTGCGGGTGGTGGGGGAGAGCGTCACCAGCCGAGGATGGCTCTCGACGGTGGCATCCTGGAACGGCCACTTCCGGTCGCGGACGAAAGGCCACTGTGCAGGATCTCCCGATCGTCCTCGACCGCGCCGCGGCGACCCCACTGGCGGTCCAGCTCGCCGACGGTCTCCGCGCCGCGGCCGTGGGCGGGGCACTGCGCCCCGGTGACCGGCTGCCGTCGACCCGGGGGCTCGCGACGACGCTGCGGGTGAGCCGGACGGTCACCGCCGCCGCCTACGACCAACTGCTCGCCGAGGGCTGGGTCGCCGGCCGGGTCGGCGCGGGGACGTTCGTGACCGCGGTCCCCGGGCCCGCCCCGGCGGGCCCGGCCGCGCCCGCCGGGCCCCGGCCGCAGGCCGAGCCGTCGGTGCTGGACCCGGGGCGGCCGTGTGTCGCCGCGCTGGACCCCGCGATGTGGCGCCGCGCCTGGCGGGCCGCCGCCGATCCGCCCCCGGACGACCGGCCCCGCGCCGACGGGCTGCCCGCGTTCCACGACGCCGTCACCGGCCACCTGCTGCGTCACCGCGGGCTCACCCCGCCCGCGGGCACCGTGCTGGCCACCGCCGGGACCTCCGCCGCCGTCGCCGAGCTGGCCCGGCTGCTGCCTGCGGGGGCCACCGTCGCCGTCGAGGAGCCGGGGTACCCGCGGGCGGTCAGCGCACTGCGGGCCGCCGGGCTGCGGGTCGTCGGCGTGCCCGTGGACGACGACGGCCTGGTCGTCGACGCCGTCCCGGCCGGCTGCGCGGCCGTCTACACCACGCCCGCGCACCAGTTCCCGACCGCGGTGCGCCTGTCCGCCGCCCGCCGGGTCGCCCTGGTCGGGCGTGCCCGCGCCGAGGACTTCCTGGTCATCGAGGACGACTACGACGGGGAGCTCCGCTACGACGTCGCCCCGCTGCCCCTGCTCGCCGCGCTCGCGCCCGCCCACGTCGTGCACCTGGGCACCGCGAGCAAGATCCTCAGCCCGACGCTGGGGGTCGGCTGGGCGGTCGCGCCGCCCGCCGTCGTCGCCGCGTGGCGGGACCTGCGCGCCCGGACCGGCACCCGGCCGTCGCCCGCGGGGCAGCTGGTCCTCACCGCGCTCGCCGCACACGGCGACCTGTCCCGGCACCTGCGACGGCTGCGCCGCGAGCTCCGAGAGCGGCGGGCCCTGGTCCTGGACACCGCCCGCACGGCGGGCTGGGCCGCGCAGGGGGACCCGGCCGGGGCGCACCTCGTGCTGCGTCCGCCCGAGGGGGAGCGGGCCGCGATCGCCGCGGCCGCCCGGCGGGGCGTCGCCGTGCGCGGGCTGGCCGACTACCACCGGGACGGACCCGGCACGTCCGGCCTGGTCGTCGGGTACGCCGCCGGGACCCGGGCCGAGCTGACCGCCGCACTGGCGGCGCTGGTGGGGTGAGCGGCCGCCCGGCCGACGCCCGGCTGCGCGCCCCCGCGGAGCCGCCGCCTACCCTCGGGCCCCATGAGTGCCGACCGGGTGAAGGTCGCCGTCGTCTTCGGCGGCCGCAGTTCCGAGCACGCGATCTCGTGCGTGTCCGCGGGCAGCGTGCTGACCCACCTCGACCCGGAGCGGTTCGAGGCGGTCCCGGTCGGGATCACCCCGGACGGCGCGTGGGTGGTCGGCCCGTCCGACCCCGCCCGGCTGGCGATCTCCGGTCGCGAGCTGCCCGAGGTCGACGGGACCGCCGAGGCCCTGGTGCTGCCCGGCGAGCCGGGTCGGGGCCTGGTCCGCCTCGACGCGCGCGAGGCGCTGACCTCGGTCGACGTCGTCTTCCCGATCCTGCACGGGGCCTTCGGCGAGGACGGCACCATCCAGGGTCTGCTGGAGATGGCCGGGCTGCCCTACGTCGGCGCCGGCGTGCTGGCCTCCGCGGTCGGCATGGACAAGGAGTTCGCGAAGAAGCTGCTGCGCGCCGAGGGCCTGAACGTCGCCGACGGCGTCGTGCTCCGCCCCGGCACCGACATCGGGTTCGCCGACCGCGACCGGCTCGGGCTGCCGCTGTTCGTGAAGCCGGCCCGCGCCGGGTCCTCGATGGGCGTCACCCGGGTCACCGACCCGGCCGCGCTCGACGCCGCCGTCGCCGAGGCCCGCCGGCACGACCCGAAGGTGCTCGTCGAGGCGGCCGTGCCCGGCCGCGAGATCGAGTGCGCGGTGCTGGAGTTCCCCGACGGCAGCGTCCGCGCCAGCCTGCCCGCCGAGCTGCGCTACAACGGCGAGTTCTACGACTTCGAGTCCAAGTACCTCGACACCTCCGAGCTGCAGATCCCCGCCAAGCTCGACGACGAGATCACCGAGTCGCTGCGCTGGAAGGCGATCACCGCGTTCCGCGCGCTCGACGTGCAGGGCCTGGCCCGGGTCGACTTCTTCGTCACCGACGACGGCGACATCACCGTCAACGAGGTCAACACGATGCCCGGGTTCACCCCGAGCTCCGCGTTCCCGAAGATGTGGGCGGTCACCGGGCTCGACTACTCCGAGCTGCTCAGCACCATGGTCGACACCGCGCTGGCCCGCGGGACCGGGCTGCGGTAGCTACCGGACCCGCACCGGCTGCGGCGGGAGGGTGTCGACGACCGCGTCCGACACCGCCTGCAGCGGCCCCGGACCGGTCTCCGCGGGCGCGGACAGCTCCAGGTACACCCCGCGGTCGACGACGGCGTAGGTCGTCGCGAGCGCGCCCTGCGGGGTCGCCAGCGGCAGCCAGCTCACCCCGTTGACGACGATCAGCGGTGAGGTCGGCCCGAGCTCGGCCGGCCGTTCGGTGCCGCAGCGCAGCACCACCGGCTCCGGCTCGGCGACCCACGCCCGCGCGCCGGGGACCGGCGGGTCGATCTCGCGCGGCGCGAGGTCCCCGGTGTCGCCGGGGATGCCCGCCCCCAGGGCGCGCAGCACCGCGTCGCACGACGTCGACGACGCCTGCGGTGCGGCCTGCGCGGGCAGCTCCAGGGGGCCGGTGTCCGGCCCCGTCGTCAGGCGGGCCCAGACCGCGAGCCCCGCCACGACGAGGGCGAGCAGCAGGGGCAGCGCGATCGCCACCACGACCGGTGGTGACACGCGTGCCCCTGCCACGTCTCCGCCCGTCTCAGCTCAGCTTGACCACGGGGCAGGTGAGCGTCCGGGTGATCCCGTTGACGTTCTGCACCCGGGCCACGACCAGCCGGCCGAGCTCGTCGACGTCGTCCGCCTCGGCGCGCACGATCACGTCGTACGGGCCGGTGACGTCCTCGGCCGAGACCACGCCCGGCAGACCCCCGATCTCGGAGGCGACGGAGGCGGCCTTGCCGACCTCGGTCTGGACGAGGATGTATGCCTGCACCACGGCGTGCCCCTTTCCGGTAACTGCCGACCTGCCGGATGGTTGGCGGCAGGAATGTCGGACGCAGAACCTACCGGAGGCCGCCCCCGTGTCCCCATCCGCGATCACGCCCGAGGGCGGTTCCGAGACCGGTGTCTCACTCCGGGAGGTCGGTGAGTTCGCACTGATCGACCGGGTCACCACGGACCGTGTCCAACCGGCTACGACGGAGCTCGGTCCCGGGGACGACTCGGCCGTCGTCACCGCCGCCGACGGGCGGGTCGTCGCCTGCACCGACGTGCTCGTCGAGGGCGTGCACTTCCGGCTCGACTGGTCGAGTCCCGAGCAGGTCGGGCGCAAGGCCGCCGCCGCGAACCTGGCCGACATCGCCGCGATGGGGGCGGTGCCGACGTCGCTGCTGGTGGGGTTGGCCTGCCCCTCGTCGACGCCCGCGGCGCAGCTGGAGCAGCTGGCCGACGGGCTGTGGGCCGAGGCCCGCTCGACCGGTGCCGGGCTGGTCGGGGGCGACCTGACCTCGGCGCCGGTGATCGTCGTCTCGGTGACGGCGCTGGGGGACCTGCAGGGCCGGGCCCCGGTGCTGCGCTCCGGGGCCCGGGCGGGGGACCGGATCGCGGTCTGCGGGCGGCTGGGCTGGTCCGCGGCCGGGCTGGCGGTGCTCGGGCGCGGGTTCCGCTCCCCGGCGGCGCTGGTCGACGCGCACCGGGTCCCGGAACCGCCCTACTCCGCCGGTCCGCAGGCCGCCGACGCCGGCGCCACATCCATGATCGACGTCTCGGACGGCCTGCTGGCCGACCTGGCACACGTCGCGCGGGCCTCGGGGGTGGCGCTGCGGCTGCGGTCGCGGCCGTTCACGGTGGCCCCGCGGATGGCGGAGATCGCGTCCGCGCTGGGCCTGGACCCGCTGCGCTGGGTCCTGACCGGTGGTGAGGACCACGCGCTGGCGGCGACCTTCCCCGGGGACGCGCCGCTGCCCGAGGGCTGGACCGAGGTGGGGGCGGTGGAGGCACCGGACGAGGCGGGCCCGGGGGTCACCGTCGACGGCCGTCCCTACGACGGCGACGGCGGCTGGGTCCACTTCGCGAAAGACTGATTCCACATCGTGCTTGCGCGGCGCCGGGACGGGTGACATCGTGCCCTCACGATCGGGCGATTCGGGCACGTGTCGCGATTCGCCCCGCACCGGAGGGGTGTCACCGTGGACAACCTGGGCGTACTCAGCCTGCTCGCTCTCACCCCCATCCTCGTCGTCGCGGTTTTGCTGGTCGGGCTGCGCTGGCCCGCGAAGTACGCGATGCCGCTCGGCTTCGTCGCGGCGGCCCTGATCGGGTCGCTGGTCTGGGGGATGGGCACCACCGCGATCGTCGCGTCGACGATCGAGGGCCTGATCATCGCGGTCGGCCTGCTCTACATCATCTTCGGTGCGCTGCTGCTGCTGCAGACGCTCACCCAGAGCGGCGCGCTCGCGACGATCCGTGCCGGGTTCACCGGCATCAGCCCGGACCGGCGGGTCCAGGCGATCATCATCGGCTGGCTGTTCGGGTCGTTCATCGAGGGTGCGTCGGGGTTCGGGACCCCGGCAGCCGTCGTCGCGCCGTTGTTGCTGGCGCTCGGCTTCCCGGCGCTGGCCGCGGTGCTGGTCGGCATGGTGATCCAGTCGACGCCGGTCAGCTTCGGCGCCGCCGGGACGCCCGTACTCACCGGCATCGGGCAGGGGCTGTCCGGGTCGGCGGAGGTCGACGCGCGCACCGCTGCGCTCGGCCTGGACGCGACCGGCTACCTGTCCGCGATCGGGTTCGAGGTCGCGGCGCTGCACGCCGTCGCCGGGACGCTCATCCCACTGTTCCTGGTGTGCCTGCTGACCCGCTTCTTCGGGGAGAACCGCAGCTTCGCCGAGGGCCTCGCGGTCGCCCCGTTCGCGCTCTACGCCGCGTTCGCGATGACCGTGCCCTACGTGCTGGTCGCCGCGCTGCTCGGCCCGGAGTTCCCGTCACTGCTCGGCGGGCTCGTCGGGCTGGCGCTGGTGATGTTCACCTCCAGCCGCGGCTTCCTCATGCCGCGCACGGTGTGGGACTTCCCGCCGCGCGAGCGGTGGCTCGACCGCTGGACCGGCGCCATCTCCGCGGGTGCCGACGACGGCGTCACCGGCACCCGGATGAGCACCTGGCTGGCCTGGTCGCCCTACGTGCTCGTCGCGGCGGTGCTGGTGCTGACCCGCACCGTCGCACCGGTGAAGGACGCGCTGTCGGGAATCACCGTCGGACCCGCGGACATCCTCGGGACCGGCATCGACGAGACGCTGCAGCCGCTCTACTCGCCGGGCGCGGTGTTCCTGCTGGTCTGTCTGGTCACCTACGGCCTGCACCGGATGAACGGCCGCCAGGTCGCGACGTCATGGGCCGTGTCGGGACGCCAGCTCGCCGGTGCCGCGGTCGCGCTGCTGTTCGCGCTGCCGCTGGTCCGCATCCTGATCAACTCCGGTGCCGAGCTGAACACGACCGGGCTGGCCTCGATGCCGCTGACGCTGGCCGAGGGGGCCGCCGCCGTCGCCGGGCCGGCCTGGCCGGTCCTGGCACCGTGGATCGGCGCCCTGGGGGCCTTCGTCGCCGGGTCGAACACGGTGTCCAACCTGACGTTCGCCCTGTTCCAGTTCGCGACCGCGGAGAACATCGGCGCCACCCCGGAGACGGTGGTCGCGGCCCAGGCGGTCGGCGGCGCCGCCGGGAACATGATCACCGTGCACAACGTCGTCGCCGCGTCGGCGACGGTGGGGCTGCTCGGCCGGGAGGGCGACGTGATCCGGATGACGATCATCCCGATGACGTACTACTGCCTGCTCTCGGGCGGGCTGGCGTTCGTGCTGATCCACGGCGTCGGGCTCAACACCGGCACGGTGCTGCTCACCCTGGTGCTGCTGACACTGGCCGCGATCGTGGTGGGCCTGCGGCGGGCGGCGACCCGGCTGCCGGCCTGACCCGGAGACGACGACGGCCCGGTCCCCATCGCTGCGGGGACCGGGCCGTCGTCGTGTGGATCAGGAGCCGCGACGCCAGAACAGCAGCACCCGGCGCAGCCGGCTCCGCAGGCTCGGGTGACCGGGCACCGACCGCTGCGGGGCCGGGAACTGCCGGAACTCCGCGGGCGGCGGGGTCAGGTGGGCCGCCGGGAGGGTGGGCGGGTCCATCGCGACCAGGGTCTGGGGGAAGTGGCGCGCATCGGGCGACGGGGTCTTCTCGGGGTGCACGGTCGTCTCCTCCACGGCCGGTCCATCGCTCGCGGTGGTCGGGTCGTTACCGACGGCCTGCTGCATCTCCGGCCTCCTCACGGTCTCGGGCGGGGCGCATCGCCGGGACCCGTACCCGCCGGGGCCGGGGTCCACCCGCACGGGCCGCATCCGGGACGGGGCACCGCCGGGCCCGGGAGGCGAGCGCGGGGCGGCGGTGCCTGCACACCCAGGGTACCGACGTGACGTGCTCCGGAGACGTGTGCGGTGGCTCACCCGGCACGCCGTCGGAGACCCGGGTGCTCGCTACGGTGAGTGCCGAGCAGGTGGGACGGGTGGACGGAGCGGGCGTGTCGGGGCTGGTGGCGGTGGTGGCGTGGGCCGCCCTGGCGGGGTGGATCGCCGCCGGTGTGCTGCTCGTACTGGCCCACCGGCGGCTGGAGCGGCTCGAGCGGGAGCACACCGCCCGCAAGTGGGACATCGTCGCGCTGCGTGCCCAGCTGCGGGCGTTGCACCGGCGGCCGGACGAGCTGTCCGACCCCGCCGCGTCCACCGGTGCCGGCCCGTCCGTGCCGCGGCACCCCGGAGGTGACCCCGGGTCCCCGGTCCCGGCCGGCGGGACGCCCGGGCGTACCCGGACGGCCGGCGCCACGGCATGGCGCCGGTCGCACCGGCGCCCGGTGGGCCGTACCCGGCGGCGTCCCTCCTGACGGGGGGCGGGGGTCAGCGCCGTGGCACCGCCGCCCCCCGGATGCTCGCGTCCAGCAGCTGCACCGGGTGCAGCAGCGGAACGTCGGCGAAGTCCTCGTTCGGCAGGTACTTGCCGATCTGCAGCAGACAGCCCGGGTTCGCGGTGACCACGACGTCCGGCTTCGCGTCGCGGATCTTCTCCGCCTTCCGCACGCCCAGATCGGCGGCCGCGTCCGGCTTCACCATGTTGTAGATGCCGGCCGAGCCGCAGCACAGCGACGCCTCGGCGATGTCGACGAGCTCCAGCTCGGGGATGGTCCGGAGCACCTCGCGCGGCTGGTTACGGACGCCCTGGGCGTGCCCGAGGTGACAGGCGTCGTGGTAGGCGACGCGGCCGGTGACCGGGGTCCGCGGGGCGCGGGGGCCGCCGTCGTCCTCCCGGGAGTACAGGTCGGCCAGGACCTCGTGCACGTCGCGGCAGCGGGCGGAGAAGCGCGCCGCGCGCTCGGCCCAGGCGGGGTCGTCGGCGAGCAGGTGGCCGTAGTCCTTCATCGACGAGCCGCAGCCCGCGACGTTCGTGACCACCGCGTCGACGTCGAGGGTCTCGAAGCGGGCGATGGTGCGCCGGGCCCGGTCCAGCGCGGACTCCTCGCGCCCGGCGTGCACCTCCAGCGCGCCGCAGCACTGCTGGTCGCGGGGGACGAGCACGTCGCAGCCCTCGGCGGCGAGCACCCGCACGGTGGCCTCGTTGACCCGGTGGAAGAACACGTCCTGCACGCAGCCGGTGAGCAGTGCGACCCGGGCCCGGCGGGTGCCGACCGCGGGGGTGTGCACCGGGAGCGTCGCGAACGCCTCGCGCACCGAGACCGGCGGCAGCAGCGACTCCATCGCCGCGAGCTGACCGGGCAGCTTCTCGGCGAGCTTCCGGATCGCGGGGACCTTCCGCAGCTGCTGGTACAGCGCGCCGGGCAGGGCGGCCGCCCGCAGCCGTCGCTTGTAGGGGAACAGCGCGAAGATCGCGTCGCGGAACAGCTTGTCCGACGTACTGCGGGGCACGTTGCGCTCGATCTGCGGGCGCACCGACTCCAGCAGCTTGTCGTACTGCACCCCGGACGGGCAGGCGGTCACGCACGCCATGCAGCCCAGGCAGTTGTCCATGTGCTCGGTGAACGGCCCGTCGAGGCCGATGTCGCCCTTCTCGGCCAGGTCCATCAGCAGGATCCGGCCGCGCGGGGAGTCCATCTCCTCGCCCCACAGCACGTAGGTGGGGCAGGTCGGCAGGCAGAAGCCGCAGTGGACGCAGTCGTCGAGCAGCTCGCGCTGCGGCGGGTGGACGTCGTCGAACGCGCTCGGGCCCTGCTGGGGGATCTTGGTCTCGGCCGCCCCGGTCGGGGTGCCTGCGGGCTCGTGGGTGCTCGTCATGCGTGCCTCACATCCAGGGAGCGAAGCGACCGGCGGCGAACCGGGCCTCGGGGTCGAGCTGGGTCTTGACGGCCCTGAGCAGGGCGAGTGCGGACGGTGCGGGGCCCCACGCGGGGGCGTCGAGGGTCTCGGGCCGGTCACGCAGCACGCTGGTGCCACCGACCGCGGCGACGGCGTCGTGCACCTCCGCGACGGCGGCCCCCGGCACGGTGACGGTCGCGACGCCGGTCGCGAGGCCGGCCGTGACGGCGGTGGCGGGCAGCTGCTCCACCAGCGGCGCCAGCCGGGTCGGTGCGCACCCGATCCGGACGACGGCGCCGTCGAGGGCGAGTCCGTCGCCGTCACCGCCGGCGTGCGGACCGTCGGTCAGCGACGTGTGGGCGTCCCACGCGTCCGCGCCCACCTCCCGGGCGTCGGCGCCGAGCAGCTCACGCAGCCGCTCCACCCGCGCGGGCAGGGTCCGGGCGCCGCCCTCCAACCGGACCAGCAGGCGTCCCGGGTCACCGGACACCCACTCGACGGCGATCGGCTCCAGCGGGCTGGCCATCAGCTCCAGCACCCGCGACGCGGCCTCGGCCACCGGGCCGTCGACGCCCACGCAGGCGACGGCCTTCGGGACCGGGTGCAGCCGCAGGACGACCTCGACCAGCGGGCCGAAGGTGCCGTAGGAGCCGTGCATCAGCTTGGCCATGTCGTAGCCGGCGACGTTCTTGATGACGTGCCCGCCGGAGCGGACCATCGTGCCGTCGGCGAGTACCGAGGTGGTGCCGATGACCAGGTCCCGCAGACCGCCCCAGACCAGGGCGGACGGGCCGGCGTCGGCGGTGGCGAGGAGCCCGCCGACCGTGGCGCCGCGGGCGACCCGGGCGGCGTCGAACGCGAGGCGCTGACCGTGCTCGGCCAGCTGCTCCTGCAGCGCGCGGACCGGGGTCCCGGCGTGCACCGAGACGGTCATGTCGCCGGGGTTGTGGTGGATCACCCCGGACAGCGCGGAGAGGTCGAGCGTCGCGGCGACGTCGTCGGCCGCGCGGCCGGCCCAGCCGGTGGCGGTGCCGGCGCCGGTGATCGCGAGGCGGCCGGGGGTGTCCAGGACGGCGTCCCGGACCTCCTTCGCCGAGGTGGGGCGCAGCGTGGTGGGAGCAGCGCGTGTCATGTCGTCGGGCCCTTCCGGGTCTCGTACGGGTCGGTCGGACAGGTCGGCCGGACGGGTCACAGCCGTTCGATCAGGCCCGCCTCCTCCAGCGGGTGCGGCCGGTAGAGCCCCGGCTTCTCCCCGCACAGCCGCGGGGTGGGCAGGAGCTTGCCGGGGTTGCAGATGTGGTCGGGGTCGAAGCCGTCGCGGATGCGGCGCATGACGGCCAGGTCGTCCTCGCCGAACATCCGCGGCATGGAGCAGGCCTTGTCGGTGCCGATGCCGTGCTCGCCCGACAGCGAGCCGCCCATCTCGACGCACAGCTCCGCGATCTGTGCCGACAGGTGCTCGGCCTGCTCGGTCTGGCCCTCGGCGGCGGAGAACAGGACCAGCGGGTGCAGGTTGCCGTCGCCGGCGTGGAAGACGTTCGCGACGCGCAGCCCGGCGTCGGTGCCCATCTCGTCGATCCGTTCGAGGATCTCGGCGAGCCGGGTCCGGGGGACCACGCCGTCCTGGACGATGTAGTCCGGCGAGATCCGGCCGACCGCGGCGAACGCGGCCTTGCGGCCTCGCCAGATGTTCGCCCTCTCCTCGGGGGAGCCCGCGATGTGCAGCCGGGTGCAGCCGTGCCGGTCGCAGATCTCCTTGACCAGCGCGAACTGCTCCTCGCACTCCTCGACGGTCCCGTCCAGCTCGACGACGAGTGCGGCCGGGGTGTCGAGGGAGTAGCCGGCGCCGGTGGCGCCCTCGGCGGCCTCGATGGCCAGCGCGTCCATCATCTCGACCGCGGCGGGCACGATCCCGGCCGCGACGATGTCGGAGACGACCTGCCCGCCCGCCGACACCGACGGGAAGTCCGCCAGCAGCGTGCGCATGACCTCGGGGGTGCGCAGCAGCCGGACGGTGACCTTCGTGACGATGCCGAGCGTGCCCTCGGATCCGAGGAACACCCCGCGCAGGTCGGGCCCGGACTGCTCCATCGTGTCCGAGCCGAGGGTGACCACCTCGCCGTCGGGGAGCACGACCTCCATCGACAGCACGTGGTTGGTGGTGAAGCCGTACTTGAGGCAGTGCGCGCCGCCGGAGTTCTCCGCGACGTTGCCGCCGATCGTGCACACCTGCTGGCTCGACGGGTCCGGGGCGTAGTAGAGCCCGTACGGCGACGCGGCCGCGGTGATCTCGAGGTTCGTGACGCCCGGCTCCAGCACCGCTCGCCGGTTCTCCGGGTCGACCTCGAGCACCCGGTTGAGCCGGTTCAGCCCGATGACGACGCCCTCGGCCACCGGCAGCGCGCCGCCGGACAGGCCGGTCCCGGCGCCGCGGGCGACGAACGGGATCCGGTGCCGGGCGCAGATCCGCACGCACCCGGCGACGTCCTCGGCGGTGCGGGGCAGCAGGACCAGCTCGGGGACGACCCGGCTGCCGGTCAGGCCGTCGCACTCGTAGGTGCGGGTACGGACCGGGTCGTCGAGCACGTCCGCCGCGCCCAGGAGGGCGACGAACTCGTCGTGGATCGAGCGGGCCAGAGGCATCGCTGCACTCCCTTGCTGCGCGTGGCGGGGCTCACGGGAGGGTACGTCGACACGGTGACGCCACGCCTGTTCGACGTCGCGGCCAAGGTCCGTGTCACTTCCGTGATGCGGAAAAGATAATCCACTGGTAGAAATACGACCAGTTCTGACATCCACACGGAGAGGGTGGTCACAGATGGCCGACACCGCCGGCCTGCAGATCGACCAGCACCTGAGGTCCTTCGTCGAGGGCGAGCTCCTGTCCGACGTCGACCTCACGGCGGACGACTTCTGGGCGACCCTGGCCGGGCTCCAGGAGCGCTTCGCCCCGAGGATCGCCGACGCACTGGCCCGTCGCGACGAGATCCAGTCGCGCATCGACGAGTGGCACCGCGAGCACGGGGCCGGGTCGGTCGAGGAGTACGCGACGTTCCTCACCGAGCTCGGCTACCTGCTCCCGGAGAAGTCCCCGACCATCGGCGTCGACCGGGTCGACCCGGAGATCGCCGAGGTCCCCGGCCCGCAGCTGGTCGTGCCCTCGACCGTCCCGCGCTACGCGCTCAACGCCGCCAACGCCCGCTGGGGCTCGCTGTTCGACGCCTTCTACGGCACCGACGCGCTCCCGCAGGACGGCGAGCTCGCACAGGGCTACGACGAGCGCCGCGGCGCGCAGGTGATCACCGCCGCCGACGAGCTGCTCGACGAGCTGTTCCCGCTCGCGAAGGGCCGCCACGCCGACGCCACCGCCTACCGGGCCTCGACCGACGGGCTCGTCGTCGACACCGGCGCGACCGGCACGGTCGGGCTGGCCGACCCCGCGCAGTTCGCCGGGTTCCGCCCGGTCGACGGCGACGGACGCGGCGCGGTCCTGCTGACCCGCAACGGGCTGCACCTGGAGATCACGATCGACCCGACCACCCGGGTCGGCACCCAGCACCACGCCGACGTCGCCGACGTCGTGCTCGAGTCCGCGGTCACCACGATCGTGGACCTCGAGGACTCCGTCGCGACCGTGGACGGCGAGGACAAGGCGCTGGCCTACCGCACCTGGCTCGGGCTGCTGCGCGGCGACCTGACCGCCGAGTTCCGCAAGGGCGGGAGGACCGTCACCCGCCGGGTCAACCCGGACCGCGAGTACACCGCGGCCGACGGCTCCGACCTCACCCTGCCCGGGCGCTCGCTGATGCTGGTCCGCAACTGCGGCCACCACATGACGACGAACGCGGTGCGCACCGCCGACGGCGCCGAGGTCGCCGAGGGCGTGCTCGACGCGCTCGTCTCGGCCGTCGCCGGGCTCTACGACCTGCAGGGGAAGGGCCCGCACACCAACTCCCGCGCGGGCAGCGTCTACATCGTCAAGCCCAAGCAGCACGGGCCCGAGGAGGTCGCGCTCACCGTCGAGCTGTTCGGCGCGGTCGAGGAGGCCCTGGGGCTGCAGGCGAACACGCTCAAGATCGGCATCATGGACGAGGAGAAGCGGACCACGGTCAACCTCTCCGCCTGCATCGCCGAGGCCGCGAACCGGGTCATCTTCGTCAACACCGGCTTCCTGGACCGCACCGGCGACGAGATCCACACCTGCTTCGCCGCGGGCCCGGTGCTGCGCAAGGGCGACATGAAGTCCACCACCTGGCTGAAGACCTACGAGGACCGCAACGTCGACGTCGCGCTCGCGGCCGGGTTCGCGCACACCGCGCAGGTCGGCAAGGGCATGTGGGCCAAGCCCGCCGCCATGGCCGAGATGATCGAGCAGAAGATCGGCCACCCGAAGGCCGGTGCGAACTGCGCGTGGGTGCCCTCGCCCACCGCGGCCACCCTGCACGCGCTGCACTACCTGCGCGTCGACGTGCACGCGGTGCAGGACGAGATCGCCTCCCGCACCACCGCGGACCGCCGCAACCTGCTCGAGGTCCCGGTGACCGACGCGTCGTCGCTGTCGGCGCAGGATGTGACCCACGAGCTGGAGACCAACGCCCAGTCGATCCTCGGCTACGTGGTGCGCTGGGTCGGCATGGGCATCGGCTGCTCCACCGTCCCGGACCTGGAGGGCGTCGGGCTGATGGAGGACCGCGCCACCCTGCGGATCTCCGCCCAGCTGGTCGCGAACTGGCTCGCCCACGGCGTGGTCGACGAGCAGACCGTGCGGGACACCTTCGCCCGGATGGCCGCCGTCGTCGACGAGCAGAACGCCGGCGAGGACGGCTACCCCGCGATGGCGAAGGACCTGGAGTCCAGCGAGTCGTTCCAGGCCGCGCTGGAGCTGGTGTTCAGCGGGGCGACCGAGCCCAACGGCTACACCGAGCGGACGCTGACCCGCTGGCGTCAGCGGGCCAAGGCCGCGGCCTAGGCCGCACCACCACCGTCGACGACGACGCCCCCGGGACCGGTTCCCGGGGGCGTCGTCGCGTTCCGAGGAGGAGACCGATCGTGAAGCCGTGGACGCGGCCGGCCGCCGTGCTGTTCGGCGTCGGCTACGGCGCCAACCAGTTCAGCCCGCTGATGGTCATGTACCGCGAGCAGGGGCACTACTCGCCGACCGTGGTCGCCGCGTTCTTCGGTGTCTACGTGCTCGGTCTCGCCCCGGGCCTGCTCGTCGGCGGGCCCGCGTCGGACCGCTGGGGCCGCCGCCGGGTGCTGCTGCCCGCGACGGCCGCGTCGATCCCGGCCAGTGCCGTCATCGCGCTCGGTGCGTTCTCCGAGATCCTGCTCTACGCCGGCAGGCTGCTGTTCGGCCTGTGCATCGGCGTCGCGATGGCGGTGGCGACGACGTGGGTCAAGGAGCTGTCCGGCGAGGGGGAGGGCGCCCGGCGGGCGGCGCTCGCGCTCACCGCGGGCTTCGGCCTCGGACCGTTGGTCGGCGGGCTGCTCGCGCAGTTCGCACCGCTGCCGATGGAGCTGCCCTACCTGGTCCACATCGCGCTCATGGTCCCCGTCACCTGGTGGCTCGTGGCGGCCCCGGAGACGGTCGTGCCGGGCCGCTCCCGGTCCTGGCTGCGCGACCTGCGGGTGCCCGCCGCCGCGCACCCCCGCTTCCGGTGGCTGGTGCTGCCCGCCGCGCCGTGGGTGTTCGGCGCCGCCGCGCTGTCGTTCGCGGTGCAGCCGACCGCGCTCGGCGACGTCGTCGGCGGCTACGGGCTGCTCGTCGCGACGCTGCTCACCGCCGTCACCCTGGGCTGCGGCTTCCTCGCCCAGTCCGCGGCCCGGACGATCGACGCACGCTCGCCGCTCGCCGCCACCCGGATCGGGCTCGCGCTCGTCGTCGTCGGGACGGTGGTGGCCGCGGCGGGTGCCGCCGGCCGCTCCGTCCCGGTCGCGTTCGGTGCCGCCGCGTTGCTCGGCGCCGGCTACGGCTTCGTGCTGCTGTCAGGACTGCAGGAGGTCCAGCGCATCGCCGCGCCGGAGCACCTGGCCGGGCTCACCGCGGTGTTCTACTCGCTGACCTACGCCGGTTTCCTGCTGCCGATGCTGCTGTCCGCCCTGACCGGGGCCGCGGGATACCCGGTCCTGCTGCTCGTCGTCGCCGGGGTGCAGGCGGTCTGCCTGGGCCTGGTCTGGGCGGGGGCGCACCGGGTGCGCCGGTCCCCACGGGAGCGGACCGCGGTGCCCTGACCCGTGGCCACGGCCCCGGTGTGGTCGCGGTCCGCGCGCTGATCCGCTCCGCGCGCGCGTCCGGGTCCGCGCGCGCCGCGGATCACCGCGCGCGGTGCGGATCCCCCGCCGTCCGAGCCGGGAGGCCGTCGGGGTCGGCGCGCGCCGCCGCCCCCGGCCGGGGGTCCACCCGATGTCCACCCCGGGACGGAGGCGGCCACCGGCCGGCGCTCGTACCGTCGGTCGGGTGACCACCACCACCGGTCCGGACGCCACGGACCTGCCGCGCCTCCCGTTCCCGCGCCACGACGTCCTCGAGCTCCCGCCACTGTTCGACCGGCTGCGGGAGCGGTCCCCGATCACCCCGGTCCGGACCCCGGCCGGTGATGTCGCGTGGCTGGTCACCGGTTACGACGAGGCCCGCGCCCTGTTCGCCGACGACCGGCTCGGCCGCAGCCACCCCGAGCCGGAGCGGGCCGCGCGCATCTCCGACTCGATCATCTTCGGCGGGCCGAGCGGCGACTCACCGGAGACCGAGCGCGCGAACCACACCCTGATGCGCAGACTGCTCGCGCCCGCGTTCTCCGCGCGCCGGATGCGCAGGCTCTCCGGGCACGTCGCGGAGCTGGTGGCCCGGCAGCTCGACGTCGTCGAGGCCGCCGGTCCCGGCGCCGACCTGCACGAGCTGTTCTCCTTCCCGCTGCCGGTGCTGGTCATCTGCGAGCTGCTCGGCGTCCCCTACGACGACCGCGAGGAGTTCCGGCGCTGGTCCGGCGAGCTGGGGCTGCTCCACGACCGGCCCCGCGCCGAGGCCGCCGCGCAGGCACTGTTCGCCTACGTCCGCGGCCTCGTCGACCGCAAGGACGACGAGCCGGGGGAGGACGTGCTGTCGGACTTCGCCGCGCTCGGCTCGGCGCCGGAGCAGCGCGACCGGCTCGCCGCGCTCGGTGCCGGACTGCTGTTCGCCGGGCACGAGACGACGGTCGGCCGGATCGACACCGGCACCGTCCTGCTGCTGGACCGCCCGGGGGAGTGGGCGGCCCTCGCCGCGGACCCGGAGCGCGCCCCGGGGGCGGTCGAGGAGGTCCTGCGGCTGGCGGTGCCCAGCGGGGGCAACGGCGGCATCCCGCGCTACGCGCACGCCGACGTCGACATCGCCGGGGTGCACATCCCGGCGGGCGACGCGATCCTGCTCGCCCCGGGCGCGGCGAACCGGGACCCGCGGCACTTCGACGGGGCGACCGAGTTCGACGCGGAGAGGAAGTCCTCGCACCTCGCGTTCGGGCACGGGCCGTACTTCTGCGTGGGCGCGAGCCTGGCCCGGGTCGAGCTGACCGAGGTGTTCCGGGCGCTGCCCGCCCGGTTCCCGTCGCTGCGCCTCGCCGTGCCGCGCACCGAGCTGGAGCTGCGCTCGGACGTGCTCACCGGAGGGCTGCGTGCGCTGCCGGTCACCTGGGACCGATCATGAGGACGTGGGGGAACTCGAACTGCGCGTGGCGGGGCTCGACCATCCGGACGTGACGCCACTGATGCGGCGGCTGCAGGCGTTCTACGGCGAGGTCTACGGCGACGGCGACGCCACCGCCGTCGACCCGGCCGACTTCCGGACCCCGTCCGGGTTGTTCCTGGTCGGCTACGACGACGGCGTCCCCGTCGCGACCGGGGCGTGGCGCGCCGTCGACGCCGACCCGGCCGACCCGGCGCGCCGTGACGGCGACGCCGAGCTGAAGCGGATGTACGTCGAGCCCGCCGCCCGCGGCCGGGGACACGCCCGGGCGGTACTCGTCGCGCTGGAGCGTGCGGCCGCCGCCGCCGGGCGTCGTCGCATGATCCTCGAGACGGGTGACGGCCAGCCCGCTGCGATCGCGCTGTACGAGACCAGCGGATACCGTCGGACCAGCAACTTCGGTGCGTACCGGAACGACCCCCGCTCCCGGTGCTTCGCCAAACCGCTCGCGGCGTGAGACTCGGTACGGTCACGGGCGAAACGTCCGGTTGCGCCGATAGGATGACCTCGGCGTCGTCGCCGCGTCCCTTCCGGTGATCGTGCGGCGGCCTCTTCCGGCGCTCCCCGGGTCCGGCCGTGACGTGAGCGGAACCGCTGGTCCGAACGACCCCGTGACTCCAGGAGGTGTCGGTGCTCGCCGTCGTGGCCGCCCATCTCGTCCTGGCGCTGTGCCTGCCCGCGCTCGCCCGGTACCACCGGCGGCTGGCGTTCGGCGCCGGCGCCGCCCTGCTCGCCGCCACCCTCGTGTGGGCGATGACGCAGGCCTCGACCGCACTTTCCGGCGGGGTGACCGACCGCGTCGAGTGGGCGCCCGAGCTGGGGCTGACGCTGAGCCTGCGGATGGACGCGCTCGCGATCGCGATGATCGTGCTCGTCTCCGGCGTCGGAGCGCTGATCATGATCTACGCGGCCTGGTACTTCGGACCGCGCTCCACCGACGCGGCCCGCTCCGCGGCGCTGCTGGTCGCCTTCGCCGGGATGATGCTCGGCCTGGTGCTGGCCGACGACCTGCTGACCCTCTACGTGTTCTGGGAGCTGACGTCGCTGACGTCGTTCCTGCTCGTCGGGCAGGGCGGCCAGTACCGGGAGAACCGCCGCGCCGCGGTCCAGGCGCTCGTCGTGACCGTGTTCGGCGGGCTGGCGATGCTGCTCGGGATCGTGCTGCTGGGCCAGCTGGCCGGCACGTACTCGATCCCGGAGATCACCGCGGCCGCGACCTCCGGCACGCTCGCCCCCGACAGCCCGGTCGCGCTGTCGGTGTCGCTGGTGCTGATCCTGCTGGGCGCGCTGACCAAGTCCGCGCAGCTGCCGTTCCACCCCTGGCTTCCGTACGCGATGGCCGCCCCGACCCCGATCTCGGCGTACCTGCACGCGGCGTCGATGGTGAAGGCCGGGGTCGTGCTCGTCGCGCGGCTCGGGCCCGCGTTCTCGGTGCACCCCGTGTGGTGGGCGCCGGTCATGGTGCTCGGCCTCGCGACGATGGTGCTGGGCGGCTGGCGCGCGATGCGCCAGACCGACCTCAAGCGGCTGCTGGCCTTCGGCACCGTCTCCCAGCTCGGGTTCCTCATGGTGCTGTTCGGGTCCGGCTCGCGGGTGGCCGGGCTCGCCGGCATCGCGATGCTGCTGGCGCACGGGCTGTTCAAGGCGCCGCTGTTCATGGTGGTCGGGGCGATCGACAAGGCCTGCGGCACCCGTGACCTGCGGGAGCTGTGCGGTCTCGGGCGCCGCCGGCGGGGGCTCGCCGTGATCGCCACGCTCGCCGGCCTGTCGATGGCGGGCCTCCCGCCGATGCTCGGCTTCGTCGGCAAGGAGGCCGCGTTCGAGGCGTTCGTGCTCGAGGGCGGCGTCCGCGGCTGGATCGCGGCGATCGGACTGGTCGCGGGCTCGCTGCTGACCGTCGCCTACACCGCACGGTTCCTGTGGGGCGCGTTCTCCACCAAGGGGCTGCACCCCACCGGCGGCGACCCGGTCCCGCTCGGCCTGTCCGGCCCGGCGTGGCTGTGCGCGCTGACCGGGATCGCGGCCGGGTTCGCCGCGCCGCTGGTCCAGCAGCTCGCCGCCTCCTACGCCGCGTCGCTGCCCCCGCTCGGCGACGCCTACGCCGCCCGCTACGAGCTGGCCCTGTGGCACACCCCCGGGCTGCCGCTGCTGTTCACCGGCGTCGCGCTGGTCGGCGGGCTCCTCCTGCACCGCTACGGACAGACCCTGACCGGGCACCTCTCGGTGCCGCACGTGTCCGCCCAGCGCGGGTACGAGGCCGTCGTGACCGGGCTGGAGCGCTCGGCGATCACGGTCACCGGCCGGCTGCAGATCGGCTCGCTGCCGGTCTACCTCGGCTGCATCCTCGCGACACTGATCGCGCTGCCCGGCCCGGTCCTCGCCGTGACCGGCACGTTCCCGACCGACCAGGCGCCCTACCACTCGATCATGCAGGTCCCGGTCGGGCTGATGGTGATCGTCGCGGCGATCGCGCTGTGCCTGGCGCACCGCCGGTTCACCGCGGTGCTGCTGGTCGGCGCGGTCGGCTACGGCATCGGCGGCCTGTTCGTCATCGACGGTGCCCCCGACCTGGCGCTCGCCCAGTTCCTGGTCGAGACTCTCACCCTGGTGGCGTTCGTCTTCGTGCTGCGACGCCTGCCCGCCCACTTCGACGAGCCGGACAGCGAGCGCCGCGTCCGCGCCCCCAAGGCCGCGGTCGCCGCGGTCGGCGGCCTGCTGGTCGCGGGGATGGCCGTGGTGCTCTCCGGGGCCCGCACGCTGCCGCCCGCCACCACCGGGCCGTTCATCGCCGGCGCGCCGGAGGCCGGCGCGACCAACCTGATCAGCGCGATCCTGGTGGACTTCCGCGCGCTCGACACGGTCGGTGAGATCACCGTGCTGCTGATCTGTGCCGCCGGCACCGCGAGCCTGGTGCTCGCGACCCGTTACGACAAGAGGAAGGGCGGCACGGTCGTGCGCAGCGGCTCGGGATCGCCGAAGCACGAGCAGGAGGTGCTCGGATGACGGCCTCGCAGGAGAAGCCCGCACCCCCGCCGGGGGACGCCGAGAGCTGGGCCCGGATGGACCAGCCCAGCGGGCGGTGGATGCTCCCCGGCGCCTGCCCGGACGTCCGCGAGCGGACCCTCGTGCTGGAGGCCGCGGCCCGGCTGCTGTTCCCCGTGGTGCTGGTGTTCTCGGTGTTCCTGCTGCTGGAGGGCCACTACGGCCCCGGCGGCGGGTTCTCCGGCGGCCTGGTCGCCGGGCTCGCGTTCGTGCTGCGCCACATCGCGGGCGGCGACGACAACCTGGGCTCCCGGTTCCGGATCCGCCCGCCCGTGCTGGTCGGCACCGGGCTGATCGTCGCGGTGCTCACCGCACTGGCCCCGGTCGCCTGGGGCGATCCGGTGCTCGCCTCGGTCAAGTGGACCGTCACCTTCGGCCGGTTCGGCTACCTCGACATCGTGACCAGCCTGCTGCTCGACGTCGGCGTCTACCTGCTGATCATCGGCGTGGTGCTCGACCTGCTGCGCTCGCTCGGCTCCGGCATCGCCCGCGACGCCCGCGAGGCCGGCGAGGACGTCCCGGGCGGAGGTGGCCGCGGATGAACACCACGATCAACCTGAGCATGGCGATCGTGCTCGCGGTGCTGTACTCGGTCGGGTTCTACCTGCTGATGCAGCGATCGCTCATGCGCATCCTGATCGGCATCGTGGTGCTCGGGCACGGCGCGAACCTGCTGCTGCAGGTCTCCGGCGGCCCGCCCGGCCGCGCCCCGATCCTCGACGCGGTGCTGCCCGAGCAGATCACCGACCCGCTTCCGCAGGCGCTGGCGTTGACCGCCATCGTCATCACCTTCGCCCTCACCACGCTGCTGCTGGCCCTGGGCTACCGCTCCTGGGTGCTCGTCGGGCACGACGAGGTGCAGGACGACGTGGAGGACCGCCGCATCGCCGACCGGCAGAAGCCCAAGGGCGCGATGGAGGAGGGCACCGCGGACGAGACCGACGCCGAGCCCGAGGACACCGCCGACTCCCACGAGCTCGAGGAGGGCCGCCGGTGACCCCGCTACAGGCCCTGGTCACGCTGCCGGTGCTGCTGCCCATGCTCGGTGCCGCGAGCAGCGTCGTCGTCAGCCGCCGCGCCTCGGCCCAGCGGGTCATCGGCGTGGTGACCCTGACGCTGGTGTGCGTCGTCGCCGCCGTGCTGCTGGTCGCGGCCGACGCGAACGGCCCGGTCGTCGCCGAGCTCGGCGGCTGGTCGGCCCCGATGGGCATCGTGCTGGTCGCCGACCGGATGTCGGCGCTGCTGCTGCTCATCTCGTCGGTGGTGACCCTCGCGGTGCTCGTCTACGCGATCGACCAGCGGATCTCCGACTACGGCCGGGAGACCGCCAGCACCACCTTCCACCCGATCTTCCTGCTGCTGTCGACGGGGGTGTCGCTGGCCTACCTGACCGGCGACCTGTTCACCCTGTTCGTCGCGTTCGAGATCATGCTGGCGTCGAGCTACGTGCTCATCACCCGGCGGACGTCGGCGTCGCGGATCCGGTCCGGCATGACCTACGTGATCGTGTCGCTGACCTCGTCGCTGCTGTTCCTCACCGCGGTGGGGCTCGTCTACGCCGCCACCGGCACGGTCAACCTGGCCGACCTCGCCGGGCGGATGGGTGCGCTGCCGGAGGGCCTGCGCGCGGTCCTGGCCCTGGTGCTGATCGTGGTGTTCGGCATCAAGGCGGCGATCGTGCCGCTGCACTTCTGGCTGCCCGACAGCTACCCGAACGCGCCCGCCCCGGTCACCGCGCTGTTCGCGGGCCTGCTCACCAAGGTCGGCATCTACGCGCTGCTGCGCACCCAGACGCTGGTGTTCCCGCAGGACAGCCCGTCGACGCTGCTGCTGGTGATCGCCGCCGTCACGATGGTGGTCGGGGCACTCGGCGCCGTCGCCCAGGACGACCTCAACCGGCTGCTGTCGTTCCTGCTGGTCAGCCACATCGGGTTCATGGTGTTCGGGCTCGCCCTGCACACCCCCGACGGCATCGCCGGGACCGGGCTCTACGTCGTCCACCACATCACGGTCCAGGCGACGTTGTTCCTGGTCAGCGGGCTCATCACCCGGCGGACCGGGACGGTGTCGATCTCCCAGATGGGTGGGCTGGCCCAGCGGGCACCGCACCTGGCCGTGCTGTTCGCGATCCCCGCGATCACCCTCGCCGGGCTGCCACCCACTTCGGGGTTCGTCGCGAAGCTCGCGCTGCTGCAGGCCGGTGCGGGCGCGGGCCTCGCCGGGGCGCTGGTCGCCGCCGTCGTCGTGCTGGCGAGCCTGCTGACCCTCTACGCCGTCGCCCGGGTCTGGGTGCGGGTGTTCTGGGGCGCCCCCAAGGAGCCCCTCGCCGACGACGACCCGAACGACGAGCTCGTCGTCGGGACCGCGCGCAGCGCCCGCGGCATGTACGTCGGCGCGTCCGCGCTGGTCGTGGTCAGCGTCGCGATCGCGCTGTTCGCCGGCCCGCTGTCCGGGGTGACCGCCCGGGCCGGGGTGGACCTGCACGACCGGACCGGTTACACCGACGCCGTCCTCGGGCCGGGCGCGGACCCCGGCAGCGATGGGACCATCAGCGCCGGCGGGCCGGCCGGCGGCGTCGACGGGAACACGACCGTCCGGACCGCGGCCGGCGACACCCCGGAGGTGACCCCGTGAGCGAGCAGACCCCGAGCCGCGGTGGCGCGGGCACGGCCGACGGACCGGACCCGCGCGAGCTCGACGACGCCGAGACCTGCCCGGAGGCCGTCCGCGACCGCGAGATGGGCGCGGCCGAGGCGGGCGAGACACCCGAGGCCGACCGCACCCCCGCCCGGGTGCCCCCGCCGGTCCCGGACACCGTCGCCGAGCCGATGGGCGGCTCCGCCCGCGGCGGGAGCGTGCTCCGGCGGATCCCGCAGGTGCTGGCGCTGGCGCTGGTCTGGGTGCTGCTGTGGGGGAGCGTGTCCCCGGCCGCGATCGTCGGCGGGCTGCTCGTCGGCGCCGCGGTGACGGCGATCTTCCCGCTTCCGCTGCTGCCCGAGCGGCTCCCGTTCCGCCCGTGGAAGCTGCTGCGGCTGCTGGCGTTCCTGGCATCGGACCTGGTCGTCTCCGGGATCCGGGTCAGCATGGTGACGCTGCGGCACGGGCCGCGCGCCCGGTCCGGGATCGTCGGGCTGCCGCTGTGCACCGGCTCGGACCGCACCGCGACGACGATCGTCGCGGCCTGCGCGCTGTCCCCGGGCAGCTTCACGCTGCAGATCGACCGGGCCCGGCACCGCTGGTACGTCTACGCACTCGGCCTGCACCGGCCCGGCGCCGTCGAACGGCTCCGCCGGGACATGATGCGGCTGCAGATGCGGGTCATCGACGCCGTCGGCAGCCAGGAGGACCGGGACCGGTGCGCCGCCGCCGTCGCCGCGGTCACCGCCGAGGACGCGGGGAGGAACGACCGGTGACCGTCGTCCACACGCTGGTACTGATCATGCTGACCGCCGCGGCGGCGCTGACGATGTGGCGGCTCCTGAAGGGCCCCACCACGCTGGACCGCATCGCGGCCCTGGACGTGTTCGTCGTGCTCATCGTGGCCGCGGCCGCGGTGTACGCGGCGATCTACTCCGACGGGTCGAACATCCCGCTGCTGGCCGCGGTCGCGCTGATCGCGCTGGTCGGCTCGGCGACGGCGGCCCGCCTGGTCGAACGATGGGAGCGGCACCGCTGATGGGCGTGCACGACGTGCTCGACGTGGTCTCCGCCGCGCTGATGCTCGCCGGCGGGCTGTCCTGCCTGCTCGGCGCGCTCGGGCTGGTCCGCCTGCCGGACCTGCCCGCCCGGCTGCAGGCCACCACCAAGCCGCAGACCCTGGGGCTGCTGCTGATCCTGCTGGGCGTCGCGGTGAACCTGGAGTTCGAGAACTCCTCGACGCTGATCCTGGTCGTGCTGTTCCAGGTGCTGACGGCGCCGGTCATCTCGCAGGTGGTCGGTCGCTCGGCCTACCGCAGCGGCGCGATCGACCGGGACGCACTCGTCGTCGACGACCTGGGGGAGGACATCGACGCCGACGCGCGCGCCCGGGAGGTGCGGACGGTTCAGCCGTCGTCGCCGCGGGAGCCCGCGGAGCCGGGGTCGTCCTCGCGCAGCGTCGACGGGGTCGACGGGGCACCGGAGCGGTAGGCGGCGTGCCCGATCGCGAAGCTCGCGATCGGGATCGTGAACAGCTGCAGCGCCACGGCGACGCCGAGGGTCAGCAGCACCCCGGGCTCGGGCACCAGGATCGCGACCCCGACGAGGATCGCGACGATCCCGAGCCCGGCGGCCTTGGTGACGGCGTTCGTGCGGTTGTAGACGTCGGGCAGGCGCACCATGCCGACCGCGCCCGCGGCGACCAGGAGCACCCCGGCGCCGAGCACGATCCCGCCGATCGCGTTCTGCACCGGTCCGCCGACGAGCACGCTCACCGCTTCGCCCCCTTCTCCGCCCAGATCAGCCGGGCCACGGCGACCGTGGTCAGGAACCCGACCAGCGTCGCGACGACGACGAGGTCCAGCATCGCGGTGGATCCCAGCCGCAGCGCCAGCAACGCGATCAGCCCGACGACGACCACGAAGCCGTAGTCGACGGCCAGCCCGCGGTCGGCGTCGGTGGGCCCGGCCAGGACCCGCCCGACCGCGACGAGCAGGCCGAGCGCCAGTACGACGATCCCGGCGTCCAGCAACAGGGTGCTCACGGGGTCTCCTCCGGATCGCGGTCGACCACGCCCGGGGGGGGGCGGCGCAGGAACGCCAGCAACCGGTCCTCCATCTCGTGCACGCTCGCCCGCAGCTGCTCGGGGTCCGAGGCGTGCATGCCGTGCACGAGCAGCTCCGGGCTGCGCGAGCCGGTGGTCAGGTTCAGGGCGAGGGTGCCGGGGGTCAGGCTGAGCAGGCTCATGATCGACGCGATCTCGATCATGCTCCGCGACCGCAGCCGGACCCGGACCACCGCCGGGTCGATGCCGTGCCCGGGGGTGAGGACCTCGCGGAGCACGACGGCGTTGGCGCGGAAGAACTCGCCGGTGAACCACAGCAGGAACCCCACCGCGGCGCGCGGGCGCCCGCCGCGGCCGGGTGCGCGTCGGCGGGTCGTCACGGCGCCCCCACCGCCCCGACGTAGACGGCGGTGTCGGCGAGACCCTGCCCGGCGACCGACGAGAGCGCCAGCAGCGGCTCCGCCCACAGCCCGAGCAGCAGCGACAGCGCCCCCAGCGCCAGCGCCGGGGCCACCGCGCGGACCGGGACCCGCAGTGCGACCACGGTGCCCGCACCGCCCCCGGGGTCCGGCTCGGGGGCGTCGCCGCCCCAGAACGCGCCGTTCCAGATCTTGAGCATCGACAGCAGGGTGAACACGCTGACCCCGACCGCGACGAGCGCGGCGGTGACCATGCCCGCGTCGACCGCGCCGAGCACCAGGGCGAGCTTCGCGACGAACCCGGACAGCGGCGGGATGCCGGCCAGGCTCAGCGCCGACACCGCGAACGCGACCGCGGTCGCCGGGTTGCGGGCGGCGAGCCCGCCGAGCCGGGACAGCGTGTCGGTGCCGACGTACTGCTCGACGGCACCGGCGACCATCAGCAGTGCCGCCTTGACCAGCACGTACTGCACCAGGAAGTAGATCGCCGCGGCCAGCCCGGCCGGGGTCCAGATCGCCAGGCCGAGCACGATGTAGCCGATCTGGCTGACCATGTGGAAGGTCAGGATCTGGCGCATCCCGCCGGCGCCGACCGCGCCGAGCACCCCGACGACCATCGTCAGCAGCGCGGCCACCAGCACGATCGGCAGGAAGCGCGGGTCGCCGTCGTAGACGGTCGCGTAGATCCGGAACAACGCGTACACGCCGACCTTGGTCAGGAGCCCGGAGAACAGCACGGTGACCGCGGCCGGGGCGGCGGTGTAGGCCCGCGGCAGCCAGTTGTGCAGCGGCACCAGCGAGGCCTTCACCGACAGTGCCAGCAGGATCACCGCGGTCGCCGCGGCCAGCGCCGGGTCGGTCACGGCGCGCCCGGCGAGATCGCCGAGCTGCACCGTCCCGGCGACGCCGTAGACCAGCCCGAGCCCGGCGAGGAACACCGTCGAGGCCAGCAGGTTCACCGTCAGGTACAGCCGCGACGCCGCGATCCGCTCCGGGCCCCGGCCGGTCGCGATGAGCACGTAGCTGGGGACGAGCATGACCTCGACGAACACGAACAGGCTGAACAGGTCCGCGGTGAGGTAGGCGCCGTGCACTCCGGCGAGCAGCAGCAGCGACTGCGGCAGAAACGCACGGTCGGTGTCGGACCCGGTGACCGCGGCGAAGGCCAGGCAGGCGATCCCCAGCACCCCGGTGACGGTCAGCATGATCGTGCCGAACGCGTCGGCGGCCAGCGGGATCGCGATGCCGGCCGGCCAGTTCCCGAGCCGCTGCACGATCACCGCGCCGTCCGCGGTGGCGGCGAGCAGGACCGCGGACACGGCCGTCGACGCGGCGAGCGCGGTGAACGCGACGATCCGCCGCGCCGTCATCGGCAGCAGGAACGGCCCGCCCCCGCCCGGCGGGCGCGCGGTGAGCAGGACCAGCAGGCCCGCCGCGGCGAGCGGAACCAGGATCGGCGCGACGACGAGCGCCTCGAGGCCGGTCACCGGGGGTCCCCGCCCTCGTCCTCGTCGCCGGCCTTGAGCAGGGCCAGCAGGTACACCGTGATCGCGAAGGCGATCACGATCGCGGTGAGCACGAACGCCTGCGGCAGCGGATCGGCCATCTGCGCCCGGTCCTGCTGCCCCAGCAGCGCGGGCTCGCGGGTCGCCATCCCGCCCGCGGAGATGATCAGGACGTTCACGCCGTGCCCGAGGAGCACGAACCCGAGCACCGTGCGCAGCAGCTCGCGCTGCAGGACCAGGTACACCCCGCCCGCGACGAGCACGGCGACGACGACCGCGGCCGTCACCGGGAGCTCCCCAGCAGGGAGCCGGTGCGGGCGCGCCCGCCGATCCGGTCGGTCGCGGCCACGATCAGCCCCACCACCATCAGGTAGATCCCCAGGTCGAACACGAACGACGACAACAGCACCCCGCCGGGCAGGTACACCGGCGTCAGGAACGGCAGCCCCAGCGGGTACACCGCGATCCCGGTGAGCAGGCTCAGCAGGAGCCCGGACCCGACCAGCGGTTCGGGCCGCAGGCGCAGCGCCCACGCGTCGCCGCGGTGGGCGAGGCGCAGGAAGACGATCGCGACGCCCCCGACCAGCGACGAGATGAACCCGCCGCCGGGCTCGTCGTGGCCGCGCCAGAGCAGGAACAGCGACATCACGAGCATCAGCGGGGCCAGCACACGGCTGGCGACCCGCATGACGATCGTGTCGGCCGGGCCGTCGGTGGCGACCCGTCGGCGGGTGCTGCCCTCCGTGCCGGTCTCACCGCGCCGGATCAGCACCAGGAGCCCCAGTGCCGCCGCCCCGACCACGACGGCCTCGCCGAAGGTGTCCATGCCGCGGAAGTCGACGAGGATCGTGTTGACCACGTTCGTCCCGCCGGTGGCGGCCTCCGCGGTGTCCAGCAGGTACCCGCCGACCGGTGACGGCTCGCGGCGCCCGGTCAGCAGGTAGGTGGCCGCCCCCAGCGACAGGCCCGCGGCCAGCGCGGCCACCGCGGCCGGGGCCCGCCGCCACCGCGCCGGGCGGTGCAGCCGGACCCTGCGCCCGCGCAGCACGAGCACCGCGACGACGGTGGTCAGCACCTCCACCAGCAGCAGCGTCATCGCGACGTCCGGGGCGCCGGCGAGCAGCAGCCACAGCGCCGTCGCCAGCCCGCCGAAGCCGGTCAGCGCCAGCGCCGCGGTGACCGAGCGGGTCGTCACGGCCCCGGCGACCGTGGCCAGCACGAGCACGACGACCACCCAGTCCAGTGGCCGTGTGACCGGCGCGGGGAACGGCGGCAGCGCGGGCAGGGCCACCCCGGCGGCGACGGCGAGCACCGGCAGCGCGAGCACCGGGCGGGCCAGGACGGCGGCGGGGGAGGGGTCGGTGTCGGGGCGCCCCACCCGGGCGCCGAGGGCGAGCACCCCGGCCCGGATCCGGTCGAAGACCGCGGCGCCGTCGGGGACCGGGAGGCGCTCCAGCGCCCGGTCGACCCGGTCGCGCCAGTGGAACAGCGCGTAGCCGCCGGCGACGGTGAGCACCGACAGCACCAGTGCGGTGCCGAAGCCGGGCCAGAGCACGAACGTGACCGGCTCCGAGCCCGGGTCCAGGTCGCGGGCGGCCCGGTCGGTCAGTGGGTTCAGCACCCGGACCGCGGGGCCCAGGACCAGCCCGAGCAGTGCGGCGACGGCGGCCGGGGCGAGGAACGCCCACGACGGCTCGTACAGGCCGGGCTGGCTGAGCCTGCCGCCGAACGCACCGTGCACGATCCGGGCGGAGTAGGCGAAGGTCAGCGCCGACGCCACGACCGCGACGGCGGCGGCCACCGGCCCGGCGCCGGGCGCGAAGTCGGCCTCCAGGAAGCCCTCGTAGAGGTTCTCCTTGGACACGAACCCGAGCAGCGGCGGCACCCCCGCCATCGACAGCGCGGCGACCCCGGTCAGCGCCGCGGTGACCGGCATGACCTTCCGCAGGCCGCCGAGCTCGCGCACGTCGCGGCTGCCCGCCTCCTTGTCGATGATCCCGACCAGCATGAACAGGGTCGCCTTGAACAGGGCGTGGGCGAAGGTGTGCAGCACCGCCGCGGACAGCGCGTAGGACGTGCCGACGCCGATCGCGGCGGTGAGCAGGCCCAGCTGACTCACCGTGGAGTGCGCGAGCACCGCCTTCAGGTCGTGCTCGCGCAGCGCCAGCACCGCGCCGACGACGGCCGTCGCCAGCCCGAGCGGGACGAGCACCGCCGACCAGGCCACCGACGGCACGTAGACCGGGGTGAACCGCATCAGCAGGTAGATGCCGGCCTTCACCATCGTCGCGGCGTGCAGGTAGGCGCTGATCGGGGTCATCGCGACCATCGCGCCGGGCAGCCAGAACGTGAACGGCAGCTGCGCGGACTTCGTCGCCGCGGCCAGGATCAGCAGCGCCCCCGCGGCCGGGGCCAGGGGGCTGGCGAGCACCGCGCCCGGGTCGGCGAGGACCACGTCGAGGCTGGTGCTCCCGGCCGCGACGCCGATCATCACCACCGCGCCGAGCAGGGCGAACCCACCCATCGCCGTCACGACGAGTGCGCGGCCCGCGGGCAGCGCAGCCGCCGGTCCGGCGGTGTTGACGAGCAGGAACGACAGGACGGTGGTGAGCTCCCAGAACACGTAGAGCAGCACCAGGTCGTTCGCGGTGACCAGACCGATCATGGCGGCGGCGAACCCGGTGAGCAGTCCGTAGACGGTGCCGATCGGGTAGTACGACTCCAGGTAGCGCGGGCAGTAGGCCATCACCAGCGCGCCGACGCCCAGCACGATCGTCACGAACAGCAGCGACAGGCCGTCCATCCGCAGACCGAAGGAGATGCCCAGCGACGGCATCCAGGACACGCCCGCGGTGAGGACCTCCCCGCGGACGACGTCACCGGCGGCGGTGTTCGCGTACACGGCCAGTGCGGCGAGACCCGCGGCCAGCGGGTAGCCCGCGTTGCGGCCGAGCAGCCGGGCGAGCACCGGGGCGAGCAGCGCCAGCGCGACCGCCCCGCCCAGGGTGACCAGAGGGATCACCGGGCAGCGCCTCCGTCCAGGGGGCCGGGGGTGCCGGGCACCCTGATCATGACTCGGGAGCTTCTACCCGTTCGACGGGGTTTCCACACCGACGTCTCCGGTCACCCCGGTCGGTTGCGCCGCGCACGTCTCCGCGGGTGGGGGTGGGCCCCCGGCGTGGCGGCCCGCGGGCGCTTCGTACCCTCGCGGTGTGCCTCTGTACGCGCTCGGTGACGCCGAACCGGACATCCACCCGACCGCCTACGTCCATCCGGACGCCGTCGTGATCGGCAACGTGACGCTGGGCCCGGAGTCCACCGTCTGGCCCACCGCGGTGCTGCGCGGCGACGACGGCCGGATCGAGGTCGGTGCCCGCAGCAGCATCCAGGACGGGTCGATCATCCACACCACCCTGGAGCAGCCGACGATCATCGGGGACGAGGTGACCGTCGGGCACAACGTGCACATCGAGGCGGCCACCATCGGCGACCGGGCGCTCATCTCCTCGGGGTCGGTGGTGCTGAACGGCTCGACGATCGGCGAGGGCGCGGTCGTCGCCGCCGGCGCGGTGGTGTCGCCGAAGGCCGACGTGCCCGCGTACCGGATGGCGCTGGGCGTGCCCGCCCGGGTCCGCGACGGCTACGAGGTGCCCGCCGACCGCTGGCGGCACTCCGTGGAGTCCTACGTCGACCGGGGCCGCCGCTTCGCGTCGCAGCTGCGCCGGCTGGAGGGCTGATGGCCAAGCCGCTGAACGAGGTCGTCGAGGCCGGGTGGGCCCAGGCACTGGAACCGGTCGCCGAGACGATCACCGCGATGGGCGAGTTCCTGCGCGCCGAGATCGCCGCGGGCCGCCGCTACCTGCCCGCCGGGGCGAACGTGCTGCGCGCGTTCCAGCAGCCCTTCGACGAGGTCCGGGTGCTGCTCGTCGGACAGGACCCGTACCCCACCCCGGGCCACGCGGTCGGGCTGTCGTTCTCCGTCGCCCCCGAGACCCGCCCGCTGCCGCGCTCGCTGCAGAACATCTTCCGCGAGTACGCCGAGGACCTCGGGCACCCGGCGCCCACCTCGGGCGACCTGACCCCGTGGACCGAGCAGGGCGTGCTGCTGCTCAACCGGTGCCTGACCGTCGCCCCCGGGGAGCCGGCCTCGCACCGCAACAAGGGCTGGGAGGAGGTCACCGAGCAGGCGATCCGCGCCCTGGTGGCCCGCGACGCCGAGCCGATGGTCGCGATCCTCTGGGGCCGCGACGCCCGCAACCTCGCCCCGCTGCTGTCCGACGTGCCGACGATCGAGTCGGCCCACCCGTCGCCGATGTCGGCCGACCGCGGCTTCTTCGGGTCGCGGCCCTTCAGCCGGGCCAACGACCTGCTGGAGGAGATCGGCGGGGAACCCGTCGACTGGAAGCTGCCCTAGGCTGGACCGGGTGGACGACCCGGGGGACATGCGCATATCGGACGCCGACCGCGAGGCGGCGGCCCGCCGGCTGCACGACGCGGTCGGCGAGGGCCGCATCACGTTGAGCGAGCTGGAGGAACGGCTCGACGCGGTCTACGCCGCGCGCGTCGCCCGGGACCTGCAGCCGCCGCTGGCGGACCTGCCGGGCGGGCTGCCGCCGTCGGTCACCGCGCTCGCGCCCGTCCCCGCGCGTCCGCCCGCGCCGTCGGAGCGGGTGCGGCTGACGACCGCGGCGGGGACGATCAAGCGCACCGGGGACTGGCAGGTGCCGGCGGCGCTGCACCTGTCGTCGTCGATGGGGACCATCCACCTCGACCTCTCCGAGGTGCGGTCGCTGCCGCCGCGGATCGACATCGAGGTCGCACTCGGGATGGGCGAGGTCGTGCTGGTCCTGCCCGAGGGCGGCACCGCCGACGTCGACGGCACGAAGGCGTCCTGGGGCGAGGTGAAGACCCGGGTGCCCGCGACGCCCGGGGCGGCCGGGCCGCACCTCGTGGTGCACGGCAAGGTCGGCATGGGGTCGGTCACCGTGCGCGGGGCACGCCGCGGCTGGTGGCGGTCCGTGGTCGGCTGATCCGGCCCCGGGAACGACGAAGGCCCGGTCCCCAGGGGACCGGGCCTCGATCGTGGTTCGGGTCTCGCGCACTCAGACGCGGGTCACCTTGCCCGCCTTCAGGCAGGAGGTGCAGGCGTTGATCCGACGGCGGTTGCCGCCGTTGATCGCGGCGCGCACCGTCTGGATGTTGGGGTTCCAGCGGCGGTGGGTGCGGCGGTGCGAGTGCGAGACGGACATGCCGAAGCCCGGACCCTTGCCACAGACGTCGCAGACGGCAGCCACGTCGGACACTCCTCGGGTTGACGAACAGATTCACGAACAGATTCTCGGCACGGACGTGCCGAGGCTCGGCCTTCAATTCTAGCCACGCCCGTGTCGTGACCGGCGCGCGGGGCCGTCCCGCGGCACCGGAGGCCTCCGCGCACCTAGTGTGGGGCCCGTGGCCTCGCCGTTCGACCCCGCGCTGCTGCGCCGCTGGATCGACGCCGCCGCCGAGCGGCTCACCGCAGGCCGGGCCGAGATCGACCGCATCAACGTCTTCCCGGTCGCCGACCACGACACCGGGTCGAACCTCCTGCTGACCGCCCGTGCGGCGGCCTCGGCCCCGCTGGACGGGGACTCCCCGGCCGCCGACGCCCCCGCCGCGGACCCCGCCGCCGAGGACGTCCGGCCGGTGCGCGCCGCGGCGGCCCTGGCCGCGGCCGCGGTGCGCGGGGCCCGCGGGAACTCCGGCCTGATCCTGTCCCAGCTGTTCCGGGGTCTGGCCGAGGAGCTGGAGGCCGCGGCCGCACGACGGCCGAACACCCCGGCCGGTGAGCTGCTCGCCGGGGCGCTGCGGCGGGCAGCGGCGCTGGCGGCCGTCGCGGTGTCCGCGCCGCGCCCGGGGACCGCGCTCACCGTGCTCGACGCCGCCGCCGCGGCCGTGGCGGCGCGGGTGGCGGCCGGGGCGGCCACCGGGCCGTCCTCCGCCGGTGCGGAGCTCACCCGGGTCGCCGACCTGCCCGACCCGTCCGGCGGCACCGACCCGTCCGGGGGCACCGACCCGTCCGGGGGCACCGACCCGTCCGGCCGCGCCGACCTCGACGGCGCGGGCCTCGACACGACCGGTGCGCTCGCCGAGGCCGCCCGGGTGGCCGCGGACGCGGCCCGGGCCGCACTGGCCCGGGCCACCGGGCGACCGCCGGAGCTGGTGCGGGCCGGGGTCGTCGACGCGGGCGGGCTGGGCCTGGTCGTCGTGCTGGACGCGCTGGTCGCCGCGGCGGGCGGTGATCCGGGGCCGCCGCCGTCGTCGCAGGTGGGGACGCCCGGCCCGGCCTCGGCGGTCACCGCCGACGGCGAGCTCGTGCCGTGGGTGCCCCAGCCGGTCTACGAGGTCACCTACTGGCTGCTCGGTCCCGACCCGGCCGCGCTGGAGACGCTGCGTGCCCGGCTCGCCGGGCTCGGGGACTCGGTCGGCCTCGCCGGGGACGGCGGTGGCGGGGTGATGGTGCATGTGCACACCACCGAGGCCGGGCCCGCGGTCGAGGCGGGGCTGGCGGTCGGGCGCCCGTCGGGGATCCGGATCGAGGCGCTGCCGCCGGCGCCGCCGACCCGGGACCGCGCGGTCCTGCTGATGATCGAGAGCAGCGGGGCCGGGGCGCTGGCCCGGGCCGCGGGGGGGAACGTGCTGGTCGCCGACCCGGACCCGACCGTCGACGAGGTCCTGGCCGCGATCCGCGCGACCGGCGCCGAGCACGTCGTGGTGCTGCCGTGTGCCACGCACCGGCGCACGGTCACCGAGACCGCGGCCGAGCGGGTGCGGTTCGAGGGCATCGACGTGGTGGTGATCCCGGCGAGCTCGGTGCTGCAGGGCCTGGCCGCGCTCGCGGTGCACGACCCGGCCCGCCGCGCCCCGGACGACGTCGTCGCGATGGCCGAGGCCGCGGCCGCCACCCGGACCGGTGGGCTGGCCGTCGCCGAGGCTGAGGCGCTCACCTGGGCCGGTCCCTGCCGCCCGGGGGAGATCCTCGGGATCTCCGACGGCGAGGTCGTGCTGATCGCCCCGGATCTCGCTGTCGGTGCCCTGTGGTTGGCTCACCGCATGCTCACTCCGGGTGGGGAGCTGGTGACCGTGCTGCTCGGCTCGGCCGCCCCCGACGAGCTCGGGGAGCGGTTCGCCGAGGACCTGCGCCGCACCCACCCGGAGGTCGACGTCGTGGTGCACCGGGGGGAGCAGGGCGACTACCCGCTGGTGCTGGGAGTGGAGTAGATGGACGACGGGTTCGACCTCGACAGCAGGCTCGACGGGCCGCTCGGGCGCAAGGCCGCCGACGCGCTGGCCCCGCTCGGGCTGGAGACCGTCGGGGACCTGCTGCGGCACTACCCGCGGCGCTACGTCGACCGCGGCCGGCTCACCGAGATCGCCGGGCTGGTCGCGGGCGAGCACGTCACCGTCGTCGCGGCGGTGGCGCGTGCCGAGCTGCGGGAGATGCGCAACCGGCGCGGGAAGATGCTCAAGGCCGTCATCCGGGACGAGAAGGGCGGCGAGCTCGACGCCACCTTCTTCAACGGCTGGAAGCTGCAGGGCTTCATCAAGCAGGGCGTCGTCGGCGTGTTCTCCGGCAAGGTCGGGGTGTTCAACAACCGGCTGCAGCTGACCCACCCGCAGTTCGAGGAGATCGAGGAGAGCGACTCGCTGCGCCCGTTCCTGTCGGTCTACCCGGCGAACGCGAAGGTGACCTCGCAGGCCATCGCACGCTCGGTGCGCCAGGTCCTGGAGCAGATCGACGACCCGACCGACCCGCTGCCCGAGTCGCTGCGGAAGCGGGAGAAGCTGCCCGAGCTGGGGCGGGCGCTGCGGCGCATCCACGTGCCGGAGACCGAGGCCGACCTGTTCGCCGCCCGGCACCGCCTGGTGTGGGACGAGGCGCTCGGTGTGCAGCTGGCGCTCGCGCTCCGGCGGGAGGCCGCCGTCGCGCGGCCGGCCCCGGTGTGCCCGCGCCGCGACGACGGCCTGCTCGCCGCGTTCGACGCGGACCTGCCGTTCCCGCTGACCGAGGGCCAGCAGGAGGTCGGCGAGCAGATCGCCGCGGACCTCGCCCGCGCGTACCCGATGAACCGCCTCGTGCAGGGCGACGTCGGCGCGGGCAAGACGATCGTCGCGCTGCGGGCGATGCTGCAGGCCGTCGACGCGGGCACCCAGGCCGCGATGCTGGCCCCCACCGAGGTCCTCGCCGCCCAGCACGCCCGCTCGCTGCGCGCGATGCTCGGCGCGCTCGGCCGCGGCGGCGAGCTCGGCGCGGGGGAGGACACGACCGCGGTGACGCTGCTGACCGGGTCGATGGGGGCGAAGGCCAAGCGGCAGGCGCTGCTCGACGCGCAGTCCGGGGCGGCGGGGATCGTCGTCGGGACCCACGCGCTGATCCAGGACACCGTCGGCTTCGCCGAGCTGGGGCTGGTCGTGGTCGACGAGCAGCACCGGTTCGGGGTGGAGCAGCGCGACGCGCTGCGCGCCCGCGGGAGCGCGGCCCCGCACATGCTGGTCATGACGGCGACGCCGATCCCGCGCACCGTGGCCATGACCGTCTACGGCGACCTGGCGGTGTCCGAGCTGAAGGGGTTGCCGAAGGGCCGCTCCCCGGTCGCGACGACGGTCGTGCCGCTGGCCGAGCACCCGTCGTGGATCGAGCGGGTGTGGCAGCGGATCCGCGAGGAGGTCGAGGCGGGCCACCAGTGCTACGTCGTGTGCCCCCGGGTCGGTGGTACCGAGAAGGAGGGTGCCGAGAAGAAGGAGGACGCCGAGGAGCCCCCGCCGGACGACGACGGCGGCGAGGAGCGGCGCGCCCCGCTCGCGGTGCTCGACATCGCCCCGCTGATCGAGGAGAAGCTGGCCGGGCTGCGGGTCGGGATCCTGCACGGCAAGCTCCCGCCGGAGGAGAAGGACACCGTGATGCGGGCCTTCGAACGCGCCGAACTCGACGTGCTCGTCGCGACCACGGTGATCGAGGTCGGCGTCGACGTGCCGAACGCGACCGGGATCGTGCTGCTCGACGCGGACCGCTTCGGCCTGTCCCAGCTGCACCAGCTGCGCGGCCGGGTCGGCCGGGGCAGCGCACCCGGCCTGTGCCTGCTGGTCACCGACATGCCCGCCGCGACCGCCGCCCGCGAACGGCTCGACGCCATCGCCGGGACCACCGACGGCTTCGAGCTGGCCCGCCTCGACCTGGAGCTGCGCCGTGAGGGCGACGTGCTCGGGTCGAGCCAGTCCGGCTCCCGCTCGGGGCTCAAGCTGCTGTCGCTGCTGCGCCACGGCGAGGTCATCGAGAAGGCCCAGGTGTACGCCCGGCACCTGGTCGCCGACGACCCGGGCCTGGCCGGCCACCCGCGGCTGCGGAACCTGGTGGGGGAGACCCTCGGCGACGAGGAGCGGGCCGCCTACCTGGACAAGTCCTGACCGGTCACGGCCCGGGGAGCTCGCCCCGGGCCGCGGCGTCCAGCCGGGCGCGGGCCGGGCGGGGCAGGTGTACCCGCCCGGCCCGTTCCAGCCGGTCCAGCTCGACGCGGGCGCGGCCGTAGGCGGCGAGCCGCTCGGGTTCGGAGTCGGAGTCCCGCGCGGTGGTCAGCAGCTTCACCACCCGCTCGACGGTGCGCCGTTCCTCGGGGTCCAGCCCGGCGAGCCGGATCCGGTCGGCGGCGTCGACCGCGGCGGTCCAGGCGCGGCGGGCGGCGTCGACGGCGCGCACGTGGGTCCCGGCGTGCGGCTCGCCCGGGTAGCCGTCGGTGTCCAGCGCCTGGGCCTCGGCGAACGCGTCGACGAACCGGGCGGTGGCCGCCACCGTGGTGTCCGACAGCGCGGGGCGGCGCAGCACGGCCAGCGGGTCCGCCTCGTGCGCGGCGAACTCCGCGCGCAGCCGCTGGAACTCCGCCCGCGCGCGTCGCCACGCCTGCTCCGCGGCAACGGCCCCGGACGACAGCACGGTACGTGCGGCCGGTTCCGGGGCGGGGCCGGGACCGGGGCCGCGGTCGGCGCGCAGCCGCCGGTAGGCGCCGATCACGGCCATCGCCAGCAGCGCGAACGACAGCAACTGGAACACCACGGCCACCACGCCACCACCTCCCCGCCGCGCCGGCCGACGGGGCCGGTACCCGCCCCACGGTGCCCGAGGTGTCCGGATCGCGCCACGCACCGGCCCGCGACGGCACGTCGTGCCACGCCACGGGGCACCACCGGCACGCCGGGACCGGGCGACGTCCCGCTGTGTGGGCACCCTGTCCCGAGCAGTGGTCGGGACCTGGCCGGTCGTGTCAGGATCACGCGTCCGTCGCGCGGGAACCCCCGCCGCCACGGGCGTCGTCGCCGATCGTGATGAGGAGAACGATGTTCCGCAAGGTGCTGGTGGCCAACCGGGGCGAGATCGCCATCCGGGCGTTCCGGGCCGCGTTCGAGCTGGGTGTCTCGACGGTGGCGGTGTTCCCGTACGAGGACCGCAACTCGCTGCACCGCGCGAAGGCCGACGAGTCCTACCAGATCGGGGAGCCGGGGCACCCGGTCCGCGCCTACCTGTCGGTGGAGGAGGTCATCCGGGCGGCGAAGAAGGCCGGCGCGGACGCGGTCTACCCCGGCTACGGCTTCATGTCGGAGAACCCCGATCTGGCCCGTGCCTGCGCCGAGGAGGGCATCACCTTCGTCGGGCCGCCGACGGAGGTCCTGCACCTGACGGGCAACAAGTTCCGCGCCGTCGCCGCCGCCCGGGAGGCGGGCGTGCCGGTACTGGAGTCCTCCGAGCCGTCCTCGGACGTCGAGGAGCTGCTCGCGGCGGCCGAGAACATCGACTTCCCGATCTTCGTCAAGGCGGTCGCCGGGGGTGGCGGACGCGGGATGCGCCGGGTCACCGAGCCCGGCGACCTGCGTGACGCGATCGAGGCCGCGAGCCGGGAGGCGGAGTCCGCGTTCGGCGACGGCACCGTGTTCCTGGAGCAGGCCGTGGTCAACCCGCGGCACATCGAGGTCCAGATCCTGGCCGACGCCGACGGCAACGTCGTGCACCTGTTCGAGCGCGACTGCTCGGTGCAGCGCCGCCACCAGAAGGTCGTCGAGATCGCCCCGGCCCCGAACCTGGACCCGGAGCTGCGGGACCGGATCTGCGCCGACGCGGTGAACTTCGCGCGGAAGATCGGCTACGTCAACGCGGGGACCGTGGAGTTCCTGCTCGACGAGCGCGGCAAGCACCACTTCATCGAGATGAACCCGCGCATCCAGGTCGAGCACACCGTCACCGAGCAGGTGACCGACCGCGACCTGGTCATCGCCCAGCTGCGGATCGCCTCGGGCATGACGCTGCCGGAGCTGCGGCTGACCCAGGACGACATCACCCTCACCGGTGCGGCGATGCAGACCCGCATCACCACCGAGGACCCGGCCAACGAGTTCCGGCCCGACGTCGGCACGCTGTCGGTCTACCGCTCCCCGGGCGGCCCGGGCGTGCGCCTGGACGGCGGCACCGTGCACGTCGGCGCCGAGGTCTCCGCGCACTTCGACTCGATGCTGGTCAAGCTGACCTGTCACGGCCACGACTTCGCCAACGCCGCCCGGCGTGCCCGTCGCGCGCTGGCCGAGTTCCGGATCCGTGGCGTGGCGACGAACCTGCCGTTCCTCGCCGCCGTGCTGGAGGACGAGGACTTCAAGCAGGGCCGGGTCACCACCAGCTTCATCGAGGAGCGCCCGCACCTGCTCAAGGCCCGTCCGTCGGCCGACCGCGGCTCGCGCATCCTGCAGTACCTGGGCGAGGTCACGGTCAACAAGCCGAACGGCGACCGGCCGCTGGTCGTGGAGCCGGTCGACAAGCTGCCCGCCGGCGTCGACCTGGAGACGCCCGCGCCGGACGGCTCGGCGCAGCTGCTGCGCGAGCTCGGGCCCGAGGGCTTCGCGCGCCGGCTGCGTGAGCAGACCGCGGTCGCGGTCACCGACACGACGTTCCGCGACGCCCACCAGTCGTTGCTGGCGACCCGGATCCGGACCCGGGACCTGGTCGCGGTCGCGCCCTACGTCGCGCGGACCATGCCCGAGCTGCTGTCGCTGGAGTGCTGGGGCGGCGCGACCTACGACGTCGCGCTGCGCTTCCTGGCCGAGGACCCGTGGGACCGGCTCGCCGCGCTCAAGGCCGCGGCGCCGAACATCTGCACCCAGATGCTGCTGCGCGGGCGCAACACCGTCGGTTACACGCCCTACCCGACGGAGGTGACCGACGCCTTCGTGCAGGAGGCGGCGGACACCGGCATGGACATCTTCCGGATCTTCGACGCCCTCAACGACGTCTCCCAGATGCGCCCGGCCATCGACGCCGTCCGGAACACCGGGACGGCGCTGGCCGAGGTCGCGCTCTGCTACACCGCCGACCTGTCCGACCCGGGCGAGAAGCTCTACACCCTGGACTACTACCTGCGTCTGGCCGAGGAGATCGTCGACGCGGGCGCGCACGTCCTGGCCATCAAGGACATGGCCGGCCTGCTGCGCCCGCCCGCGGCGAAGAAGCTGGTCACGGCGCTGCGGGAGCGGTTCGACCTCCCCGTGCACCTGCACACCCACGACACCGCGGGCGGGCAGCTCGCGACGCTGGTCGCGGCGATCGACGCCGGGGTCGACGCCGTCGACGGCGCGGTCGCCTCGATGGCCGGCACCACCAGCCAGCCGTCGCTGTCGGCGCTGGTCGCGGCCACCGACCACACCGACCGCGCGACCGGGCTGAGCCTGACCGCGGTCGGGGACATGGAGCCGTACTGGGAGGCGGTGCGGAAGGTCTACGCGCCGTTCGAGTCCGGCCTCGCCAGCCCCACCGGACGGGTCTACCACCACGAGATCCCCGGCGGGCAGCTGTCGAACCTGCGCCAGCAGGCGATCGCGCTCGGGCTGGGCGACCGGTTCGAGCTGATCGAGGACTGCTACGCCGCCGCGGACCGGATGCTGGGCAGGCTGGTGAAGGTGACGCCGTCGTCGAAGGTCGTCGGTGACCTGGCCCTGCACCTGGTCGGGGCCGGGGTGGACGCCGCGGACTTCGAGAAGGACCCGGCGGGCTTCGACATCCCGGACTCGGTCATCGGGTTCCTGCGCGGTGAGCTGGGCTCGCCGCCCGCGGGCTGGCCGGAGCCGTTCCGGACCCGCGCGCTGGAGGGCCGCAGCCCCGAGGCGGAGAAGGCGGAGCTGTCCATCGAGGACCGTCGCGGGCTGCGTGACGAGCGTCGCCGCACGCTGAACCGGCTGCTGTTCCCCGGCCCGACCAACGACTTCGACAGCCACCGCGAGCAGTACGGCAACACCGCGGTGCTGTCGTCGAAGGACTTCTTCTACGGGCTGGAGGAGGACCTCGAGCACACCGTGGACCTGGAGCCCGGCGTCACCCTGATCATCGAGCTGGAGGCCGTCTCCGAGCCCGACGAGCGCGGCTACCGCACCCTGCTGACCACGCTCAACGGGCAGCTGCGCCCGGTGGCGGTGCGCGACGAGTCGGTCGCGACCGAGGTCAAGGCCGCGGAGAAGGCCGACAAGGGGAACGACGCGCACGTCGCCGCCCCGTTCGCCGGGGTCGTGACGCTGCAGGTCGGCGAGGGCGACACCGTCGACGACGGCCAGACCGTCGCCACCATCGAGGCCATGAAGATGGAGGCGTCGATCACCGCGCACCGGGCCGGCACCGTGAAGCGGCTCGCGATCGGGCAGGTCACCCAGGTCGAGGGCGGGGACCTGCTGGTCGAGCTGGACTGAGCCGCACGGCACGATGGAGCGATGACCAGGCTGATCGCGGGCACGGCGGGCGGACGACGGCTCGCCGTGCCGCCGTCGGGGACCCGGCCGACCTCCGACCGGGTCCGTGAGGCGCTGTTCTCCGCGCTCGACCACGACCCGGGGCTCGGCGGTGCCGCCGTGCTGGACGTGTGCGCCGGGTCGGGCGCGCTCGGGCTGGAGGCGCTGTCGCGGGGCGCGACCGACGCGGTGTTCATCGAGTCGGACAAGCGGGCCGCGGGGGTGCTGCGGCGCAACCTGGCCGCGGTCGGGCTCGGCGGGTCGGTCGTCACCGGGCGGGCCGGGACGGTGCTGGCCGGGCCCGCGCCGCGGGCGTTCGACGTCGTGCTCGTCGACCCGCCCTACGCGGTGCCCGACGACGAGCTCGCGGGCTGGCTGACCGCCGCCGCCACCCACGGCTGGCTCGCGCCCGGTGCGGCGGTCGTCGTCGAGCGGGCGAAGTCGTCGGGTGAGTTCGGCTGGCCCGCCGGGTTCACCGCGGGCCGGTCCCGCCGCTACGGCGACACCGTCCTGCACCACGGCTCGCTCGGGGGCTGAGCCCGGATCAGGCCGCCGGGCCCAGCAGCCGGCCGGGCGTCAGGTCCGGCACCGTCCGGTGTGCCCCGGCGGCGGTCAGCTCCGCGTCCCCGGCCGTCGTCCGGACCCCGACGATGGTGCCCATCCCGGCCGCGACCAGCGAGGACACCCCGGCAACGGAGTCCTCGAACGCGACGCAGCCGGCCGGGTCGGCGTCGAGGCGACGGCACGCGGTGAGGTAGCCCTCCGGGTCCGGCTTGCCGCGCACGACGTCCTCGGCGGTGACGACGAGCTCGACCAGCGGTGCCGCATCGAGCACCTCGCCCAGCACCCGGTCGGCCCAGCCGCGGCGGGCGCTCGTCACCACCGCGAGCCGGTGCCCGCGCCCGGCCAGCGACCGGAGCAGCGCGGGAGCGCCGGGGACGACGTCGACGTCGTCGGCGAGGGCGGAGCCGTGCCCGGCCAGCTGCGCGGCGAGCTCGTCGGGGTCCGCGTCGCGCCACGGCCCGTCGACCTCGCGCAGCGTGTCGGCCGCGCGGCGGCCCATGAACCGGTGCCGGTAGGTCTCGTCGTCGACCTCGGCGCCCCACTCGGCGAAGAACCGGGCCCAGGTCCGGCGGTGCACGTGCTCGCTGCGCACGAGGGTGCCGTCGAGGTCGAACACGACCGGGGCGCCGTCGGGAACGGTGCCCGTCACAGGCGGAACAGCTCGTCGCCGGCGCGGACCGTGTGCCCGGTGGGGGCGCTCACCGAGCCGGCGGGGGAGTCCAGCACGACGACCGGGCAGGTCGGCGCGAGGCCGGCCGCCCGCACGGCGGCGAGGTCCACGGTCAGCACCGGCGCGCCCCGCTCGACCGCGTCGCCCTTCGCGACGTGCGTGGTGAACCCGGCCCCGCCGAGCGAGACCGTGTCGATGCCGACGTGGACCAGGATCCCGGGGCCACCGTCGGCGGTGATCACGAAGGCGTGCGGGTGCAGCGCCGCGACGGTGCCGGCGACCGGGGCCAGCACGACCGCCTCGGTGGCGTCCGCGGGCGGCTCGACGGCCGTCCCGCCGCCGAGCAGCTCGTCGCGGAAGACCGGGTCGGGCACCCCCGCGGGGCCGACCACCGCGCCGTCGACCGGCGCGACGACGGACGTCACAGCAGGTCCCGGACGTCGTCGCAGAGGTTCTCCGCCTCCGGCCCGATCACGACCTGCACGACGGTCCCGGACCGGACCACACCGTGCGCCCCGGCGGCCTTCAACGCCGCGTCGTCGACCAGGCCGGGGTCGCCGACCTCGGTCCGGAGCCGGGTGATGCACGCCTCGATGTCGGTGATGTTCCCGGGTCCGCCCAGCCCCGCCACGATGTCGTCGGCCCTGCTCATAGGAGGTCTCCCTCTGGTCGCAACTGGTTATGACCAGTGTCTTGACAGGGTGTCGTCCAGCCCGCACCCTCACTGGTTATAACCAGACCGTACCGGCTGACGCGACGGCTCCACAACGCCCGCGCACCGGCCCCGGTCGCCGACACCCTCACGAGGAGTGCGAGCCCATGAGCACCTCCACAGCGGAACCGGTACGACGACGGGCCGGGCTGGCCGGCCTGCAGCGTCTCGGCCGGAGCCTGATGCTCCCGATCGCCGTCCTGCCCGCGGCCGGCCTGCTGCTGCGCCTCGGGCAGGACGACCTGCTCGGCGGCGTCGAGGCGCTGAAGCAGCCCGCGGCCGTGCTCGCCGCGGCAGGCGGCGCGCTGTTCGACCACCTGCCGATGATCTTCGCGCTCGGCATCGCGATCGGCTGGGCACGCCGCTCCGACGGGTCCACCGCGCTGGCCGCCCTCGTCGGCTACCTCGTGATGGACGGCGTGTTCACCGCGCTGTCCCCGGTGCTGCTGCCCGGGGTGCTCGACTCGAAGGGCGAGCAGGCCACGATCGACTTCGGGGTGCTGGGCGGCATCGTCGCGGGCCTGGTCGCGGCACTGCTGTGGCAGCGCTTCCACCGCACGACGCTGCCGACCTTCCTCGGCTTCTTCAACGGCCGCCGGCTGGTCCCGATCCTCACCGCCGTGTCGATGATGGTGATCGCGTCGGTCATGAGCCTGGTCTACCCGGTGTTCAACGCCGGGCTGACCGGGCTGGGCAACGCCGTCGGGGAGAACGCCGTCGTCGGCGGCGGGATCTTCGGCCTGGTCAACCGGCTGCTGCTGCCCGTCGGGCTGCACCACATCGTCAACTCGGTCGTCTGGTTCCTCATCGGTGACTTCGACGGCACCCGCGGCGACCTCAACCGCTTCTTCGCCGGTGACCCGACCGCCGGGGCGTTCATGACCGGCTTCTTCCCGATCATGATGTTCGCGCTGCCCGCCGCCGCACTGGCCATCTGGCACGAGGCCCGCCCGGAGCGGCGCAAGCTCGTCGGCGGGATCATGGTGTCGGTCGCGCTGACCTCCTTCGTCACCGGCATCACCGAGCCGCTCGAGTACGCCTTCGTCTACGTGGCGTGGCCGCTGTACCTGATCCACGCGGTGCTCACCGGCACCTCGCTGGCGCTGGTCAACGCGCTCGACATCCACAGCGGGTTCGCCTTCTCCGCCGGTGCGATCGACTACGTCCTCAACTTCGGCCAGGCCACCCGGCCGCTGTGGCTGATCCCGATCGGGCTCGCCTACGCCGTCGTCTACTACGTGCTGTTCCGCTTCGTGATCCGTCGCTGGAACCTGCGCACCCCCGGCCGGGAGGACGACGAGACCACCGGCGCCACGGACACCACCCAGACCACTGGCACCACGGACACCACCCGGACCACCGGCACCGCGGGCAAGGCCGACCGGTGACCGCCGCCGATGAGCAGGAGAGCACCGTGCACACCCGCACCGCCGTCGTCGCGTCCCGGGTGGGGCTGCACGCCCGCCCGGCCGCACTGTTCGCCCGCGCCGCCGCCGCCACCGGGCTGCCCGTCACCGTCGCGACCGACGGGAAGGACCCGGTCGACGCGCGCAGTGTCCTCGGGCTCATGACCCTCGGCGTCGTCTTCGGCGACGAGGTCGTGCTGCGGGCCGACGGCGACGGCGCCCCGGCTGCGCTGGACGGCCTCGTGACGCTGCTCGAGACGGACCACGACGCGTGACGGCAGACCGCATGCTCCGCGGCACCGTGGTCACCGACGGCCGGCTGCTCCCGGACTCGGTCGTCGCGGTCGCGGGGGACCGGATCGTCGCGGTCCTCCCGGCCGCGGCGTACGACGGTCCGCTCCCGCCCGCGTCGTCGTCGCTGCTGCTGCCCGGGCTGGTCGACGTGCACGACCACGGCGGAGCCGGGCACGGCTTCCCGGACGCGACGGCGGCGGGGGCGGCGGCCGCCGTCGCCCACCACCGCGCCCACGGCACGACGACGATCCTCGCCTCGCTGGTCTCCGCCCCGCCGACCGTGCTGGCGGAGCGGATCGCGACGCTGCGCCCGCTCGTCGTCGCCGGGGACCTCGCCGGGATCCACCTGGAGGGCCCGTTCCTGGCCGCCGCGCGGTGCGGCGCGCACGACCCGCGCGCGATCCTCCCGGGCGATCCCGTGCTGCTCGACGAGCTGCTCACCAAGGCCGACGGGGCCGTCGCGTCGGTGACCTACGCGCCGGAGACCGCGCACGCGGCGGACCTGCTCGCGGTGCTCGCCACGCACGGGGTGCTGCCGAGCATCGGCCACACCGACGCCGACGCCCGCACCACCGCGACCGGGATCGCACGGGCGGGCGGCGCGCCGATGAGCGCCACCCACCTGTTCAACGCGATGCCCCCGATGCACCACCGGGCGCCCGGGCCGGTCGCGGCGTGCCTGGCCGCGGCCGCCCGGGGCGAGCTCGTCGTGGAGCTCGTCGCGGACGGGGTGCACCTGTCGCCCGACACCGTCGCCGCGGTGTTCGACCTGGTCGGGCCGGACCGGGTCGCGCTGGTCACCGACGCGATGGCCGCGGCCGGGATGCCCGACGGCCGCTACCACCTGGGCACGATGCAGGTCCGGGTCGACGACGGCGTCGCCCGGATCCCGGACGGGCCCATCGCGGGCGGCACCGCGTGCCTGGTCGACGTCGTGCGCGCCACGGTGCGCGACGCGGGGGTCCGGCTGCAGGATGCGGTGCTCGCCGCGACCCGCACCCCGGCCCGGCTGCTCGGGCTCGACGGCGAGGTCGGGTCGCTGGCCCCGGGCCACCGCGCCGACGTGCTCGTCACCGACGCGGACCTGCGGCCGCAGCAGGTGCTGCGCGCCGGCCTGCCCGTCACCGACGGGGGTGCGTGATGGAGATCGTGGTCCTCGACGACCCGCGGGCCTGCGGGCGGGCGGTCGCCGACGCCGTCGCCGACGTCCTGGCCCGCGGCACCGGCCGGCCGCCGACCCTCGGGCTCGCCACCGGCAGCTCCCCGCTGCCCGCCTACGCCGAGCTGGTCCGCCGCCACCGCGACAAGGGGCTGTCCTTCGCCGGGGCCCGCGCCTTCCTGCTCGACGAGTACCTGGGCCTGCCCGCCGGGCACCCGCAGTCCTACCGCGAGGTCATCCGCCGCGAGCTCACCGACCATCTCGACATCGACCCGGCCGCGGTGCACGCCCCGGACGGCACCCGCGCGGACCCGGCCGAGGCCGCGGCGGACTACGAACGGCTGCTCGCCGCGTGCGGCCCGGTGGACCTGCAGATCCTCGGTATCGGCGGCAACGGGCACATCGGGTTCAACGAGCCCGGCTCGGCGTTCGGCTCGCGCACCCGGGTCGCGACGCTGACCGAGCGGACCCGCGCCGACAACGCCCGCTTCTTCGACCGTCCCGCGGACGTGCCGCACCGGGTGCTCACCCAGGGGCCGGCCACGATCATGGAGGCCCGGCGGATCGTGCTCGTCGCGACCGGGGAGGGCAAGCGCGCGGCCGTGGCGGCGACGGTGTCCGGACCGGTCACGACCGACGTGCCCGCGACCGTGCTGCGCGACCACCCGCACTGCACGCTGGTGCTCGACCGGGCGGCCGCCGGGGACCTGTCCGGGCCCGTCGCGGCCGGGCAGGTCGGCGCACCGGGACGGGGGCGGTAGTGGCTACGGTGGACGGCACCATGAACGGCGAGGTCCGGATCGGCGACGGGGTCGTGCCCAAGCACGAACAGCTCCGCATCCTGCTCGCGGAGACGATCGCGCGGGACTTCGCGCCCGGCGACGCCTTCCCCAGCGAGCGCAGGCTGTGCCTGGACCACGGCGTGAGCCGGGTGACGGTGCGGGCCGCCGTCGGCGAGCTGGAGCGCGACGGGCTGCTGACCCGGGTGCGCGGCAAGGGCACCTACGTCGCGGCCCGCACCGCGCGCTCCCGGCTGCACCTCGCGTCCTTCCACGACGACATGCGCCGGCTCGGGCTGACCCCGACCACGGTCGTCCTCGAGGTCGCGCTCACCACCGGACCGCCGGAGGCCGTCCGCGCGCTCGGCCAGGGCCCCGACGGCAGGTGCTGGCACCTGCGGCGGCTGCGCGTCGCCGACGGGGTGCCGATGTCGATCGACGACGCCTGGTACGACGCCGAACAGGTCCCCGACCTCGAGGTCCACGACCTCAGCGGCTCGGTCTACGGGATCCTGCAGGAGCACTACCGGCTCCCCATCGACCGCGCCGAGCAGACCGTCGCCGCCCAGCAGGCCGACGAGGCCTCGGCGGTCCTGCTCGGGATCCCCGCCGGGCACCCGATCCTGGTGTTCGACCGGACCTCCAGCTCCGGTGACCGGCCGGTCGAGTACACCGTGTCGCGCTACCGCGGTGACCGCTACGAGCTGCACATGTCGCTGGACCGCAGCTGGGCCTGACCGGTGATCACCGGCTGATAGGTTCCGGCCATGCCCGAGGTCCGTCGCGCCGTCTGCCCCGGTTCCTACGACCCGCCGACGGTCGGTCACCTCGACGTCATCGCCCGCACCGCGGCGCTGTTCGACGAGGTGTTCGTCGCGATCCTGGTGAACCCCCGCAAGGAGGGGCTGTTCTCCGTCGACGAGCGCGTCGCGATGCTCACCGAGATCACCGCGGATTTGCCGGGCGTGCGGGTCGAGTCGTTCCAGGGGCTCGTCGTCGACTACTGCCGCGAGCGCGGCGCCCAGGCGATGGTCAAGGGCCTGCGCGGGGCGACGGACTACGACTACGAGCTCCCGATGGCGCACATGAACCGGCACCTGACCGGGGTCGAGACGCTGTTCCTGCCCGGTGCGCCCGGTCAGGTCTACGTGTCGAGCTCACTGGTCAAGGAGGTCGCCCGCGGCGGCGGCGACGTCACCGCGTTCCTCCCGCCGAGCGTGCACACCCGGCTTCTGGACCGGCTCGCCTGACACGCGGGAGCGGCGCCCAATAACGGGTCCGCGCCCGTGACGGTGAGAGGATCCGTCGCGTGTACCGGGTCTTCGAGTCGCTGGACGCGCTGGTGACGATCGTCGAGGAGGCGCGCAGCGTCCCGATGACGTCGAACTGCGTGGTCCCGCGCGGCGACGTGCTGGAGCTCCTCGACGACGTCCGCGAGGCGATCCCGGGCGAGATGGACGACGCCCAGGACGTGCTCGACCGGCGCGACGACGTCGTGTCCGAGGCCGAGCGCGAGGCGGAGGAGACCCGGACCGCGGCGAACTCCGAGGCCGAGGAGACGCTGCAGAACGCGCGCACCGAGGCCGAACGGCTCGTCGCCGAGGCGCAGGAGGAGGCCGGGCGCACCCTGGCCGAGGCCCGCCACGAGGCGGAGCGCGTGGTCGCCGAGGGCCGCCGCCAGTACGCCGAGGTCACCGACCGGGCCCGGGACGAGGCCGAGCGGATGAGCCACGCCGGCCGGGCCGCGCACGACCGGCTCATCGCCGACGGGCAGAACGAGCAGACCCGGCTGGTGTCCCAGACCGAGGTCGTCCGCTCCGCGCACGCCGAGGCCGGCCGGATCGTCGACGGCGCACACGCCGAGGCCGACCGGCTGCGCCGGGAGTGCGACGACTACGTCGACACCACCCTGGGCGAGCTGGAGACCACCCTGAACAACGCGCTCGGCGTCGTCGGGCGCGGGCGCAGCCAGATCTGGCGCGGCCAGTACGGCCCGAACTACGGCGGCGGACGGCCCCCGGAGCCGGGCCGCACCGGCACCGGGATGGACCTGATCGACTGACGGCCGCGGCGGCTCGGGCGGTCCCGGCCGGGCATCGACGCGGCGCTCACCCCGGGTCCACCGAGCCGCGGAGCCGGAGCGCGGCCCCGGCGGCACCCGCGACCGACATCACCACGACCACACCGCACAGGACCGAGGCCACCGGCGCCAGGCCCCACACGTCGACCGCGGCTCCCGCGAGCAGGCTCGCCACGGCGGCCGCGAGGTAGCAGTACAGGTAGACCGCGGCGAGGGTGCCGGCGCGCGTGCCCTCCGGGCTCCGGTCGAGCAGGACCCGGATCGCGCCGGCGAACGCGACACCGAACCCGGCCCCGGCCGCGACCGCGGCGGCGAGGTAGGCGGCGAAGTTCCCGAGGGCGATCGCGACGACGAACCCGGCGGTGCCGGCCGCCAGCACGACGGCCCCACCGGTCAGCGCGCGTGCGGCGGGCAGCCGGGCGGCCGCGAGCCCCGCCGCCGGTCCCGCGAGGTGGTAGAAGGCGACGGCCAGGGCGCCGCTGAACAGGTCGTCGCGGCCCAGGACGGAGGCCGCGAGCGACGGGGCCAGCGCCTGGGTGAACCCGCCGAGGACGTAGGTCGCCGCGACGACGACACACACCATCGGGAACAGTCGGCGCGCGGCGCGGGGCACCCGGACCTCCGGCCGCAGCGACCGCAGCGCCCCGGGCCGCCGGACCGCGGTCTCCGGCAGCAGGGCGAGCGCCGCGGCGGCCACGACGAGCAGTCCCGCTGCGACGACGAAGGACCGGACGGGTGCGCCGTCCGGCGCGAGCTGCACCGCGGCTCCGGAGGCGAGCGCGCCGAGCGCGATGCCGCCCGGCGGCGCGCCGCTCGTGATCGCCCCGGCCGGCCCGGGACGCGCCGGAGGCGCCAGGTCGACGACGAAGCCGCCGAGCGCGGCCAGCGCGAGCCCCACCGACACTCCCTGGACCGCCCGCCCGATGATCAACGGTGCGGACGAGTCGACGGTGGCGAGCACCAGGCACGCCACCGCGCCGACGATCAGTGCGGGCACCGCCACCCGGCGCCGGCCCACGTGGTCGGACAGGCTGCCGCAGCACAGCAGGGCCACCAGCAGCGGCACGACGTAGACGGCGAACGCCCCGGTGAGCGCGACCGTCGAGATGCCGTAGGACCGCTGGTAGACGACGTAGAGCGGGGCCGGCACCCCGGCCGCGGCGCAGACCACCACGAAGGACACCGATGCCGTGGCGAAGGCCAGCGGGAGCGATCGGGGCCGGAGCACCGGTCTCAGGTCGCCGGGACGACGGACAGCGGAGCAGCGAGGATCACCGTCCGAGACTAGGCGTTCCGGATCGGCGTCCGGGACCGGAGGGCCCGCGGCGCACCGTCCGGCGCCGGGGCCGACCGGGCCGCCGTGCCCTCAGCCCTGCTGCGCCGCCCACTCCTCGACCCGGCGCGCGCTCTCCTCCGGCGACAGGTCCTCCACCCGGGTCATCACCGCCCACCGCACCCCGTACGGGTCGACGACCGAGCCGAACCGGTCCCCGGACACGAACGTCGAGACCGGCTCGCGCACCGTCGACCCGGCCTCGACCAGCGTCGCGACGGCCGCGTCCACGTCGGGTACGTACACCGCGAGCGACAGCGACACCGGGTGGTCACCCGCCGGGGCGGCGACGAGGCCGTAGTCGGGCATCGCGTCGGAGACGGTGAACCGGCCGGCCGCCAGCTCCAGCTCGGCGTGCCCGACCATCCCGCCCATCTCGGTGACCGAGAGCACCCGGGCCCCGAAGGCGGCGCAGTAGAGTTCGATCGCCGCGCGGGCGGGCGATGCCACCAGGTGCGGGGTGAGTGAGGTGACCCCGTGCGGACGGCCGTCGGTGGTGTGGGCGCCGGTGACACTGCTCGTGAGCTCCATGCGACGAGTCTCCCCGCCCCGCGACGGCGCGGATTGAACATTGCCGACAGGGGGTTGGTCGATGACCGTCGAGTCGCGCGGACACCTCAACCCGGGTGCCCCCGAGGTCGCGCTCGACCGGGCGCCCATCGGGCTCGACGACCTCGTCCGGTGGGTGTGGACCGCCCGCTGGGACGTCCCGCCGGGGCGCACGGTGCGCCAGCGGGTGCTGCAGTACCCGGCGTTCAACCTCGTCACCGACCCGGTCACCGCGACGCTGCACGGGCCGCGCACCGGCGTCGACATCCGGGAGCTGGCCGGGCGGTCGTGGGTCGTCGGCGTCCTGCTGCGGCCCGGCGCGACCCCGCTGTTCACGGCCACCGCACCCGCCGCGCTGCGCGGGACCGCCGAGGAGGTCCGCGGCGCGCCGGTGGCGGAGCTCACCGCGGCCGTGGCGGCCGGCGACCCGGCCGCGACGGTGCGGGACTGGCTCGCCCCGCTGGCGGACCGGGTCACCGACGCCGGACGCCTGGTCAACCGGGCCTGCGCGTTGGCCGAGTCCCGCGCCGACGTCCTGCGCGCCGACCAGCTCGCCGAGCTCGTCGGTGTCGCACCGCGGACCCTGGAACGCCTGGTCCGCGGCCACGTCGGACTGACCCCGCTGTGGCTGATCGAGTGCCGTCGTCTGCAGCACGCCGCCGCGGTGCTCCGGACCGACCCGGGCACCGCACTGGCCGGGCTGGCCGCCGATCTCGGCTACGCCGACCAGGCCCACTTCACCCGTCGTTACCGGGCGGTGCTCGGCGAGACGCCCGGCGCGACCCGGCAGGCGGCCCGCGCGGCCGGGTGATCACGGGTACCGCTGCGACACAAGGTGCTTCACCACGCGCAGTCGCTGTGGTCGGATACGCCGGACGCAGGAATCCAGGTCACCCGCCGTACTACCCTCCCGCGCATGGCACGCCGGCCCGAACCCGACCCGACGACCTGGTGGGCACGCTACGGGCACCGGCTGGAAGGACCCCCTGTGACGAACCCGGCGCAGCCCCCGGCCGAGGTCCCGGCTCCCGACGCCCCGCGGCCCGAGCTCCCACGCTCCGAGGCCCCGCGCGGGAACCCCGGGGCGGCCGCGGACCTGCGTGAGGACACCATGCTGCGCGCGCGGCCCGACCGGCCGCGCACCGGATGGCGGCGCGCCCTCTACGACGTCACCGGCGGCCGTGTGAACCCCGGCCCGAGCGACGCCGAGGAGCTCCGCTCCGGGCTGCTGAACCGGGTCCGCGCGCCGCTGGCCGGGGCGCACCGGGTGGCGGTCATGTCGGTGAAGGGCGGCGTCGGCAAGACCACGGTCGCGGCCTGCCTCGGACAGGCGCTGGCCGAGCACCGCGGGGACCGGGCCGTCGTCCTCGACGCCAACCCCGACGCCGGGACGCTCGCCGACCGCCTCACCGGCGACTCCCGGATCACCGTCCGCGAGCTGCTGAACGATCTGGACTCGGTCGGCACCTGGACCGACGTGTCCCGCTACACCAGCCTCGCCGGGCGCCTGCAGGTCCTGGCCTCGGAGCAGGACCCCGCCTCGGGTGAGGCGTTCTCCCGCGACGAGTACGAGCGCGTGGTCGACCTCCTGGGCCGCTTCTTCAACATCATCATCACCGACTCCGGCACCGGGATGGTGCACTCCACGATGCAGGGCACCCTCGCGCGCGCCGACTCGGTCGTCGTGGTCGGGGCCCCGACCGTCGACGGCGCGGGCCGGGCCAGCAAGACGCTGGACTGGCTGGTCGCACACGGCCACGGCGACCTCGTCCGCGACGCGGTGGTCGTGCTGTCCTGCGACCGGCGCAGCGCCGAGGTCGACGCCGCGCGGATCCGCGAGCACTTCGCCCAGCGGGTGCGCGGCGTCGTCGAGGTCCCGCACGACCCGCACCTGGCCACCGGCGGCCGGGTCGACCCGGCCCGGCTCCGCCCGGCGACCGCGGACGCGTTCCTGGAGCTGGGCGCCCTGGTCGCCGACGCGTTCGACGTGCGACGACGCGACTGAACGGGCCGCGTACGCTGGTCCGCGAGATGAACACCGCGCGCAGCCAGAACCGTCCCGACGACAACCCCTGGGTCCTCTCCACCCGTGAGCTGGCCCGCCGCCCCGGTAACCAGCGCACCGTGGCCCGTACGGTCCCCGCGCCGTCGGGCGACGCCGAGATCGGCCTGACCGGGGTGATCACCGTCCCCGGCGGGTCCGACGTCGAGCTCGACGTGTCCCTGGAGTCGGTGACCGAGGGCGTCTACGTCTCCGGCACGGCCGATGCCCGGCTGGCGGGGGGGTGCTCGCGCTGCCTGGAGCCGATCGGTGAGGACGTGCAGGTCCGGATCGGCGAGCTGTTCGCCTACCCGGACTCGGTCACCGAGGAGACCACCGACGCCGACGAGATCCCGCGCCTGGTCGACGAGCGCATCGACCTCACCCAGACCGTGCGCGACGCGATCGTCACCGAGCTCCCGATGGCGCCCCTGTGCCGCGAGGACTGCCCCGGTCTGTGCGTCGAGTGCGGCGAGAGGTGGGCCGATCTCCCGTCGGATCACGGGCATGAGACACTGGATCCTCGTTGGGCGGCGCTCCGTGAGCGCCTGCCCTCCACCGACTGAGCGGCGGCTCCACATGAGCCCGCTCCCCGGTGGGCAGACCTGATCGTTCGAAGTACCGAGGAGTGTCATCATGGCCGTTCCCAAGCGCCGGATGTCGCGGTCGAACACGCGTGCGCGCCGGTCGCAGTGGAAGGCCACTGCGCCGACCCTGGTCGCCTGCTCGAACCGCGCCTGCCGTGAGCCGAAGCTGCAGCACATCGCCTGCCCGACCTGTGGGCAGTACGACGGCCGTCAGGTCACCAGCCCGGCCTGATCGCAGCAGTGGGCGACAAGAGCGTGACCGGTCCGGTGACGGACCGGTCACCTCTGCTGTCCGCACTCGGTGTGGACCTGGACGAGGCGCTGCTCACGCTGGCGCTCACCCACCGGTCCTACGCCTACGAGCACGGCGGTCTGCCGACCAACGAGCGCCTGGAGTTCCTGGGCGACTCGGTGCTGTCGATCGTGATCACCGAGCGGCTCTACCGGGACCACCCGGACCTGCCCGAGGGGCAGCTGGCGAAGCTGCGCGCGAGCGTGGTCAACATGCACGCGCTCGCCACCGTCGCGGTGGCGCTGCCGACGCCGGACGACGGGCCGCACGGCCTCGGCGCGTACCTGTACCTGGGGCGCGGTGAGGAGCTGACCGGTGGCCGGTCGAAGGCCAGCATCCTGGCCGACGCCACCGAGGCGCTGCTCGGCGCGGTGTACCTCGCGCACGGCCTCGAGCCGTCCCGCGAGCTGATCCACCGGCTGTTCGCGGACCTGCTGCACAGTGCCCCGCTGCTCGGCGCGGGCCTGGACTGGAAGACCAGCCTGCAGGAGCTCACCGCCGCCGGCGGGCACGGCGTGCCCGAGTACCGGATCGACGAGGAGGGCCCGGACCACCTGAAGGTGTTCACCGCGACGGCCGTCGTCGGGGGTCGTGACCTCGGCAGCGGTGCGGGGCGCACCAAGAAGGAGGCCGAGCAGAAGGCGGCCGAGATCGCCTGGCACGCGCTGTCCGACGAGAGTGCCGGCTCCGGGCGGTAGCCGTCGATGCCGGAACTGCCCGAGGTCGAGGTCGTCCGCCGCGGCCTCGCCGACCACGTGCTGGACCGGCGGATCGCCCGCGTCGAGGTGCTGCATCCGCGCGCGGTACGCCGGCACCCGACCGGCGCGGACGACTTCACCGGCCGGCTGACCGGGCGCACGCTGTCCGCGGCCGCGCGGCGCGGCAAGTACCTCTGGCTGGAGCTGGACACCGCGGGCACCGGCGACGACGCACTGCTCGCGCACCTGGGCATGTCCGGGCAGATGCTGGTGGAGCCCCCGGACGCGCCCGACGAGAAGCACCTGCGGGTCCGCGTCCGGTTCGACGACGACGGCCCCGAGCTCCGCTTCGTCGACCAGCGCACCTTCGGCGGGCTGTCGGTGCACCCGCTCGCCGCGGCCGCGGGCGGCGGCCTGGTGCCCGAGCCGGTCGCGCACATCGCGCGCGACCCGATGGACCCGGCGTTCTCGGCCGACGACGCCGTCGCGGCGCTGCGTCGCCGTCGCACCGAGGTCAAGCGTGCGCTGCTCGACCAGACCGTCGTCTCCGGGATCGGCAACATCTACGCCGACGAGGCGCTGTGGCGGGCCCGGCTGCACGGCACCCGGCCCACCGGGAAGCTCACCCGGGCCCAGGGTCACGCCGTCCTCGACGCCGCGACGACCGTCATGCACGAGGCGCTCGCCCAGGGCGGGACCTCCTTCGACGCGCTGTACGTCAACGTCAACGGCGCCTCGGGCTACTTCGACCGCTCCCTGAACGTCTACGGCCGGGCGGACCGGGCGTGCCGTCGCTGCGGCACCCCGATCCGCCGGGACGCGTTCATGAACCGCTCGTCGTTCACCTGCCCGCGGTGCCAGCCGGCGCCGCGGCCGCGTCGCTGAGCGGCGCGGGGGTCAGGAGCAGTCGCGGCGCAGCAGGTCCTCCGGGGTGTCGCGGCGCAGCAGCGGCAGCGACGCCCCCGCGGCGACGGCGATCACCGGCGGGCGCGGGACCTGGTTGTAGGTCGACGCCATCGACGCGTGGTACGCGCCGGACACCGGCACCGCCAGCAGGTCCCCGGGCGCGACGTCGGCGGGCAGCCGGACGCCGTCGGCGATCACGTCGGAGGACTCGCAGTGCCGCCCCGCCACGCGGACCGTCTCCAGCGGCGCCCGGGTGGCGCGCCCGACGAGCCGGACCGGGTAGCGGGCGCCGTAGAGGGCGGGGCGCGGGTCGTCGCTCATGCCGCCGTCGACCAGCACGGTGGTGCGGCCGTCGCCGCAGCGCTGCACGGCGCCGACCCGGTAGAGCGTCACCCCGGCCCGGGCGACGACCGCGCGTCCCGGCTCGACCAGCAGCCGCGGCTCGTCGATCCCGTGCGCCGCGCAGGTCCGGGCCAGGGTGCCCCGCACGGCCCGGCCGAACGTCGCCGGGGCCAGGCAGGGCTCGCCCTCGGCGTAGCCGACCGCGTGGCCGCCGCCCAGATCCAGCTCGGCGACGGTGATCCCGTACCGCGCGCGCAGCGCCGCGATCACACCCACCATCCGGACCGCGGCGCGCTCGTAGCGCGACACCGACGGCACCTGCGAGCCGAGGTGGCAGTGCAGCCCGGCCAGCTCCAGCTCGGGGCGGGCCAGCACCCGTCCGGCGACCTCGCACGCCTCGGCGGGCGGCATCCCGAACCACGACGACGCGGTGCCGGTCGTGAACCCCGGGTGGGTGCCGGCGTCGACGTCCGGGCTGATCCGCAGCAGCACCTTCTGCCGGTGCGGCGCGAGCGTGGCGATCCGGTCGACCTCCGCCGCCGAGTCCAGCACGACCCGCCCGACGCCCGCGGCGAACGCCGCCTTGAGGTCCTCGTCGGTCTTGACGGTGCCGTGCAGCACGATCCGGTCGCCGGGCAGCCCCGCGGCCGCGGCCACCGCGACCTCACCGCCGGAGCAGGCGTCGACCGAACAGCCCTCGTCGGCGACCAGGCGGGCCATCCCGCGGCAGAGGAACGCCTTGCCGGCGTAGACGATCTCGGCGTCGGGCAGCGCGGCCCGGTAGGCGCGGCAGCGGGCGCGGACGTCGGCGGTGTCGAGCACCTGCACCGGGGTGCCGAAGCGGGCGGCGAGCCCGGCGAGGTCGACCCCGCCGATCTGCAGGGCGCCGTCGGAGGTGGCGCGGGTCGTGAGCGGCCACAGGCCCGGCTCGAGGCGGGCGGCCAGCGTCGGGCGGAGGGAGGGGAGCAGGTCGGCGAGGGTCACCGGGATGACTCCTTGGTGGCGGGCGCCCGGTGCGGGCGCCGTGCTCCTCCGTTGTCACCCCGCGGGCGCCTCCGTGCCCGTTCCCGCTACGCCGCCCTGACGGGGCCGGTGCCACCACTGGCGGCACCTTGACACGCACGGGGTGCAGTGGTGCGCGCACTACTGCGCACTGCGTAGTACTCTCCGGTGCGCAAGGAGGTGCGATGGACACCAGTCAGCTGCTCAAGGGAGTGCTCGACCTCGCGGTGCTCGCCGTGCTCGACCGCGGGGACGGCTACGGCTACGAGGTCGTCCGTGCGCTGCGCGCGGCCGGGCTCAGCGAGGTGGGGGACGCGTCGGTCTACGGCACGCTGCGCCGGCTCTACGGTGCGGGCCTGCTGACCTCCTACGTCGTCCCCAGCGAGGAGGGGCCGCACCGCAAGTACTACGCGATCAACGAGCCGGGCCGGGCCCGGCTGCGGGAGACGACCGACCGGTGGCGCGCGTTCGCCACCACGATGGAAGGCCTGGTGGGCACGTGAGCACCGACGGCACCGGCGGCCCCGACGGCGCCGCCACGACCCGGATCGGCGACCCGGTCGGCACCGAGTACCTGCTCGGGTTGCGGGAGGCGCTGTCCGACCTGCCCCCGGCGGAGGTCGAGGAGATCGTCGAGGACGCGCGGGGCCACCTCGCCGACCTCTCCGACGAGCTGGGCCCCGGCTTCGACCGGGCCGCGGTCCGCGAGCGCCTCGGCACGCCGGAGGCCTACGCAGCGGAGCTGCGCGCGGCCGCGGGCTATCCGGCCCCGCAGGCGCCCGCCGGACGCCCCCGCACGGGCGGGGCGTGGTTCGCGGTGGCCGCGCTCCTCGGCGCCACCGGCCTGATGGTCCTCGCGGGTCCCGCCGTGTGGCAGGTCGGGCCGTCGGCGTCGTTCCCGATGTTCCTCGCGGCCCTGGCCGCCGGGGCCGGTGTGCTCGCCGTGTGGACCGACGGGCCGGGACAGCCGTCGGTCGCGGCGCTGCCGTCGGTGGTGGCGCTGCGCGAGCGGATCGCTCGGACCCGGGCCGACGGCGGGGTCGGCGGGTTCGTCCTGACCCTCCAGCCCGGCTGGTGGGTGCTGCGCGGGCTGGTCGCGGCCGGGCTCGTCGGATGGGTGTTCGGCGGGGGCGGGTCCGCCGGGCTGCTGATCACCGTCGTCCTGGCCGTCGCCGCGGTGCCGCTGTCGGTGCTGCTCGGCCGCCGCAGCGCGGTCGACCGCCGGCTGCTGTGGGCCGTGGTGCCGCTGAACGCACTGGCCGCGGGCCTGCTGGTGGCCGGGGTGCCGGCCCAGGGGCAGGACCGCACCACCGACGTGTCGTCGTACTCGCCGCCGCCGGGGCTGACCCTGGACGGGAACACGGTGTCCGACGTGCGGCCCTTCGACGCGAACGGCAGGCCTCTGACCGGGGTCTACCTGTTCGACGAGAACGGCCGCCCGCTCGCCGTCGACGACGGTCACTGCCCCACCGACGGCTCCGCGGCCACCTCGACCGTCCCGGCGCCCGGGCCGTACCCGCAGGGTGTGCGCACGACCGACCCGTCGTCGGGGGAGTGCGTGACCGTGCCCCCGCCGCCGCTGGTCGTGACGATCCCGCAGACCACGGCGGCCCGTCCGGGTACGCAGGCGCCGCCGACCGCACCGCGGGCGACCCCGGCACCGGCCACGCCCGGAGCCGGCGGCTGAGCCGGGGGCCGGGCGTCCACGGGGGGTGGGCGCCCGACCCTCAGAGCCAGTCGTTGTGCTTGAACGCCAGGTACAGCCCCAGTCCGAGCAGCAGCATCAGCCCGATGGCCATCGGGTAGCCCAGCGCCCAGTGCAGCTCCGGCATCTCGTCGAAGTTCATGCCGTAGATGCCGGCGATCAGGGTCGGCGCGAACAGGATCGCCGCCCACGACGACACCCGCTTCATCTGCTCGTTCTGCGCGAAGCCCGCCTCGGTGAGCCGGGTCATCTCCTCGTTCTGCCGCTGCGCGACCAGGGTCGAGTTGACCGTCAGGATGTTGCCGAGCAGGTCGCGGAACCCCTCGACGCGCTCCCGCACCCGCGTGGCGTGGTCGATCACGTCGCGCATCGCCCGGCGCAGCTCCAGGTCCGGGGCGTCGCCGGACTTGGCGAACCGGGCCCGCAGCTCGACGAAGATCTCCTGCAGCGGCTCGACGGCCCGCTGGAACGCGATGACCTGCCGGGTCAGCTGGTAGATGCGCCGCGACACGTTCGGGTCGCCGCGGAAGACCTGCACCTCGATCTCGTCGATGTCGTCCTGCAGGCCGTCGAGGACGGGGAAGTAGTCGTCGACGACCCGGTCCAGCACCGCGTAGAGCACCGCCATCGGGCCGTGCGAGAGCAGGTCCGGGTCGCTCTCCAGCCGGTCGCGGACCTCACCGAGCTGCGGCTCGGCGGCGTGCCGGACGGTGATGACGAAGTCCGGTCCGAGGAACAGGTGCACCTCGCCGATCTCGACGACCTCGTCGGAGTCGACGTAGCGGGCCGGGCGCAGCACCACGAACTCGGTGCTGCCGTAGCGCTCCAGCTTGGGGCGCTGGTGGGCGTTGACGGTGTCCTCGATCGCCAGCGCGTGCAGCCCGAACTCCGCCGCGACCTGGTGGATCTCGTCGACGCCCGGCCGCAGCATGCCGATCCAGCAGAACGCGGGTGCCTCGCCGCCGTGGTCGGCACGGCAGCCCTGCAGCGCCTCGACCGCGCTGTCGACGGAGTCGGGCGCCGCCGCCCGCTTGCCGTCGACGTAGACCGCGTTGTCGATCACCGACATGCACAGACCTCCCCGCCGGGCCGGCCGGGCGGGTGCCCGGGCCGTCACCGAGCAGGGTAACCAGCGCTGTGCCGCGCAACCGCCGGGACGAGGAGGTGGGCCACCAGCGCGGTCGCCGGCAGCCCGGCCAGGAGCTCCAGGTCCCGCGCGCCGGTGTGCAGCTCGGCGAGGCGGTGCAGCCCGAAGCCGTCGGCGAACCCCCAGCAGACCGCCGCGGCGGCCAGCGCACCGGCCGCCGTCGTCGCGACGGCGAGCGCCGCCGTCCCCACCACCGCGACGGCGACCGCGACCGCGGCGACGAGGCCGGGCCCGGCACCGGCGGCCCCCGCGGCACCGGCGGCGAGCCCCGCGGCGACGCCGGTGGCGATCGCGGCGACGAACCCGGCGCCCCCGGGCAGGGGCGGCGGGACCGGACGGGCGGGGCGGCGCTGCAGCATGCGCGGGAGCGTGCGCCCCCGGCGGCGGACCGGCCCGGCCCCTGACGCGGTGTTGGCGTCGTCACGCGCGTGTGTTGACGGGTTCCTGAGACCGACCGCCCGTCCGGGGGACGTGATGGCCACCACCGGGCGTCAAGAACGCGTCAACGCGCGCCCCGGTGGGCGTCAATCCGCCGTCATCGCCGCGGGCACGACCCCCGGTGCGGCGCACGATCCCCGCAGCCCGCCGGACATGCCGGCGGGTGGGCACGACCGAGGAGAGTCCCGTGGCCGACCTGGCCTACACCGCGTTGCTGGTGGCGTCCTTCGCCGTCCTCGCGCTCACCCTGCGCGGGATGGAGAAGCTGTGATCGCGAACATCGCCGGGGGTGTGCTCGCCCTGGCCCTGCTGGTCTACCTGGTGATCGCGCTGCTCCGCCCGGAGCGGTTCTGATGGCGGGGCTCGCGCAGGCGGCGGCGCTGGTGGCGCTGCTCGCCGTGACCTGGAAGCCGCTGGGCGACTGGATGGCGCGGGTCTACACCGACACCCGGCACTGGCGGATCGAGCGGTTCGTCTACCGGGTCTGCCGGATCGACGCCGCGTCCCCGCAGCGCTGGACGACCTACGCCGCGGGTGTGCTGGGCTTCTCGTTCGTCTCGATCGCGCTGCTCTACCTGATGCAGCGGCTGCAGGCCTTCCTCCCGCTCGGGTTCGGCCGCGGCACCGACGGCGCCACCTCGGTGTCGCCCGCGATGGCGTTCAACACCGCGGTGTCGTTCGTGACCAACACGAACTGGCAGTCCTACGTGCCCGAGCAGGTGCTCGGTCACACCGTGCAGATGGCCGGCCTGACCGTGCAGAACGTCGTGTCCGCCGCCGTCGGCATGGCGGTCGCGGTCGCGCTGATCCGCGGGTTCGTCTCCCGCGGCGACGACGACGGCCGCATCGGCAACTTCTGGGTCGACCTCACCCGCGGCGTCACCCGGATCCTGCTGCCGGTCGCCGTCGTCGCCGCCGTCGCCCTCGTCGCGACCGGCGTCGTGCAGTCCCTGCGCTCCGGGGTGGAGATCACCGCCGTGGACGGCTCGGTGCACACCCTCCCGCTGGCCCCGGCCGCGTCGCAGGAGGCGATCAAGGAGCTCGGCACCAACGGCGGCGGGATCTTCAACGCGAACTCCGCGCACCCGTTCGAGAACCCGGGCCCGGTCGCGAACCTGCTGGAGATCTTCCTGCTGCTGGTGATCCCGGTCGCGCTGACCCGGACCTTCGGGGTCATGGTCGGCCGGGTCCGCCAGGGCGTCGTCCTGCTGTCGGTCATGGGCGGCCTGTGGGCGCTCATGCTCGCCGCCGCCTGGCTCGCCGAGACCCACCCCAACGGCCCCGCCGCGCTCGCCGCAGGTGGTGCGCTGGAGGGCAAGGAGGTGCGCTTCGGCATCCCCGGCTCGGTCCTGTTCGCGGTGTCGACGACCGGGACGTCCACCGGCGCGGTCAACTCGATGCACGACAGCTACTCCGGCGCCGCCGGCGGAGTGGCGCTGCTGAACATGCTGCTCGGCGAGGTCGCCCCCGGCGGGGTCGGAGCGGGCCTCTACGGCCTGCTCGTGCTCGCCGTCATCGCGGTGTTCCTCGCCGGACTGATGGTCGGCCGGACCCCGGAGTACCTCGGCAAGAAGCTCGGACGCCGCGAGATCACCTACGCCGCGGTGTCGATCCTGGTCATGCCGGCGTTCGTGCTGCTGGGGGCCGGTCTGGCGATCGCCCTGCCGGGCACCGCCGACGCCCTGAACAACGACGGGGCGCACGGCTTCTCCGAGGTCCTCTACGCCTGGGCCTCGGCCGCCAACAACAACGGCTCGGCGTTCGCCGGGATCACCGTGACCAGCGACTTGTTCCAGGCCGGGCTGGGGACGGCGACGCTCTTCGGGCGCTTCGTGCCGATCCTCGCCGTCCTCGCGCTGGCGGGTGCCCTGGCCCGCCAGCGCCGCGTCCCGGCCGGGGCGGGGACGCTCCCGACCGACGGCCCGCTGTTCGCCGGCCTGGTCGGCGGCACCGTCCTGCTCGTGTCCGCGCTGACCTTCTTCCCGGCGCTCGCGCTCGGCCCGATCGCCGAGGCCCTCTCGTGAGCCGGCGCCCCACCCCGCCCCCCGCCCCCACCCCGACCCCGTCGTCCGCCTCCGGCGGTGCCCCCAGGGGAACCTTCGTGGCTTACAGCGCTACGAAAGTGACCCTCGGAGCGGACGGCGGTGGGGGGACCCCTCGACCGGAGGAGACCGTGTCCGTGTCCACCGAGCGACCCACCGGGCCGCAGACGTCCGGCCCGGCGCCCGCGCCCGTCGCCGGAGGGGCCTTCGCCCCACGCCAGCTGCTGGCGGCGCTGCCCGAGGCGCTGCGCAAGCTCGATCCGCGCGTGCAGGCCCGCAACCCGGTCATGTTCGTCGTCTGGGTCGGGTCCGTGCTGGTCACGGTGCTCGCCGTCGCGGACCCGAGCGTGTTCGCGGTGCTCGTCGCGGTGTGGCTGTGGTTCACCGTGCTGTTCGCCAACCTCGCCGAGGCCGTCGCCGAGGGGCGCGGCAAGGCCCAGGCCGCTTCGCTGCGCGCCACCCAGCGCGACACCGTCGCCCGCAGGCTGGTCACCGACTCGCCCGCCGACCGCGACGCCGCCGAGGAGCAGGTCCCCGGCGCGCAGCTGCGCCTCGGCGACCTCGTCGTCGTCGAGGCGGGGGAGACGATCCCCGGCGACGGCGATGTCGTCCACGGCATCGCCTCGGTCGACGAGTCCGCGATCACCGGCGAGTCCGCGCCCGTCATCCGGGAGGCCGGCGGCGACCGCTGCGCCGTCACCGGCGGCACCACGGTGCTGTCGGACCGGATCGTCGTGCGCATCACCACCCGGCCCGGGGAGTCCTTCGTCGACCGGATGATCGCGCTCGTCGAGGGCGCGGCCCGGCAGAAGACGCCGAACGAGATCGCCCTGACGATCCTGCTCTCGGCCCTGACGATCATCTTCCTGCTCGCGGTCGTCGCGATCGCCCCGATGAGCGCCTACGCCGGCACGCAGGTCCCGCTGCTCGTGCTCACCGCGCTGCTGGTCTGCCTGATCCCGACCACCATCGGCGCGCTGCTGTCCGCGATCGGCATCGCCGGCATGGACCGGCTGGTGCAGCGCAACGTGCTCGCCACCTCCGGCCGCGCCGTCGAGGCCGCCGGTGACGTCGACACGCTGCTGCTCGACAAGACCGGCACCATCACCTTCGGCAACCGTCGCGCCACGGCGCTGCACGGCGTGGGCGGCACGGGGACCGACGAGCTCGCCCGCGCGGCCCGGTTGTCGAGCCTGGCCGACCAGACGCCCGAGGGTCGCAGCATCGTCGAGCTCTGCGCGTCCGAGCACGGGCTCGCCCCCGAGGCCGACGCCGCGGAGGCCGTCGCGGAGTTCGTGCCGTTCACCGCGCAGACCCGGATGTCGGGTATCGACCTCGACGGCGAGGTCGTCCGCAAGGGCGCCGCGGCCGCGGTCCTGGAGTGGGCTCAGGCCGCCGACCGGGCCGAGGTCGACCGCATCGTCGAGACCGTGTCCGACGCCGGCGGGACCCCGCTGGTCGTCGCGGCCGCCGACGCCCCGGACGGGCGCGGTGCCCGCGTGCTCGGCGTCATCGAGCTGTCCGACGTCGTCAAGCCCGGCATGGCCGAGCGCTTCGCCGAGCTGCGCACGATGGGCATCCGCACGGTGATGGTCACCGGCGACAACCCGCGCACCGCGGCCGCGATCGCCGCCCGGGCCGGCGTCGACGACCACATCGCCGAGGCCACACCGGAGGACAAGCTCGCCTACATCCGCCGCGAGCAGGAGGGCGGTCGGCTGGTCGCGATGACCGGCGACGGCACCAACGACGCGCCCGCGCTCGCCCAGGCCGACGTCGGCGTCGCCATGAACACCGGCACCTCCGCCGCCAAGGAGGCCGGGAACATGGTGGACCTGGACTCCGACCCGACCAAGCTCATCGAGATCGTCGAGATCGGCAAGCAGCTGCTGATCACCCGCGGCGCGCTGACGACGTTCTCCGTCGCCAACGACCTGGCGAAGTACTTCGCGATCCTGCCCGCGATGTTCGTCGCGCTGTACCCGTCGCTGGGGCTGCTCAACGTCATGGGCCTGGCGACGCCGGAGTCCGCGATCCTCTCCGCGGTGATCTTCAACGCGCTGGTGATCGTCGCGCTGATCCCGCTCGCCCTGCGCGGGGTGCGGTACCGGCCGTCGTCGGCGGCGTCGCTGCTGCGCCGCAACCTGCTCGTCTACGGCCTCGGCGGGGTCGTCACCCCGTTCGCCGGGATCGCGTTCATCGACCTGCTCGTCCGTCTCGTCCCGGGGATCTGATGCTCACCACCCTGCGCCGCCAGACCGCCACCGGTCTGCGCGTGCTCCTCGTCATGACGGTCCTGTGCGGGATCGTCTACCCGCTCGCGATCTGGGGCGTCGCCCGGATCCCGGGCCTGGAGGCCCGGGCCGAGGGCTCGGTGCTGCCGGGCGGCACCGGGTCGTCGCTGCTCGGGATCGACCCGGTCGCGCCCGACCCGTCCGCCGACCCGTTCTTCCACACCCGGCCCGCGGCGTCGGCGGAGGCCGAGGACGGTCTCGGCCCGGCCGACACCGCCACCTCCGGCGGGTCGAACAAGGGCGGCTTCGACGACGGGCTGCTGGCCGCCGTGCAGCAGCGCCGCGCGGTGATCGCCGCCCGCGAGGGCGTCGCGCCGCAGGCGGTCCCGGCCGACGCGGTGACCGCGTCGGCGTCCGGGCTCGACCCGGACATCAGCCCGGAGTACGCGGCCCTGCAGGTGCGCCGCGTCGCGCGGGTCACCGGACTGCCCGTCGCGCGCGTCGGCGAGCTCGTCGCCGCCGCGACGTCCGGGCGCAGCCTCGGGTTCCTCGGGGAGCCGCGGGTGAACGTCACCGAACTCAACCTGTCCGTGCGGGACGCGCGCGGGTGAGCAGGGCCGACAATGGCCGGATGAGGGGTGAGCTCCGCATCCATCTCGGCGCTGCGCCCGGGGTCGGCAAGACCTTCGCCATGCTCGGCGAGGCCCACCGCCGCCTCGGGCGCGGCACCGACGTCGTCGTCGGTGTCGTGGAGACCCACGGCCGCGACCGCACCGCCGCGCTGCTCGACGGGCTGGAGGTCGTCCCGCGCCGGGTCGTGGAGCACCACGGCACCCGGCTGGAGGAGATGGACCTCGACGCCGTCCTGGCGCGCCGCCCTCAGGTCGCGCTGGTCGACGAGCTGGCCCACACCAACGCGCCCGGCTCGCGCAACGCCAAGCGCTGGCAGGACGTGCAGGAGCTGCTCGCCGCGGGCATCGACGTCATCTCCACGGTCAACGTGCAGCACCTGGAGTCGCTCGGCGACGTCGTCGCGACGATCACCGGGGCCCGGCAGCAGGAGACCGTGCCCGACGACGTCGTGCGCGCCGCCGAGCAGATCGAGATCGTCGACATCACCCCGGAGGCGCTACGCCGCAGACTCGCCCACGGCAACATCTACGCCGCGGAGAGGGTCGACGCCGCCCTCGCCCACTACTTCCGGGTCCCCAACCTGGTCGCGCTGCGCGAGCTGGCCCTGCTGTGGATCGCCGACGAGGTGGACACCGCGCTGCGCCGCTACCGCAGCGAGAAGCAGGTGGACGAGATCTGGGAGACCCGCGAGCGCGTCGTCGTCGCGCTGACCGGCGGACGGGAGTCGGAGACGGTGCTGCGGCGCGCGGCGCGGATCGCGAAACGGTCCGGCGGCGCGGACCTGATGGCCGTGCACGTGCTGCGCGGCGACGGCCTGTCCGGCGGCCAGGTCGGCGCCGCCGACCGGGTGCGCCGGATGGCCGAGGGCGTCGGTGCGTCGTTCCACACCGTCGTCGGCGAGTCGGTCGGGGACGCCCTGCTCGACTTCGCCCGCGGCACCAACGCCACCCAGGTGGTGCTCGGCACGTCGCGTCGCTCGCGCCTGGCGCGGGTGTTCGACCCGGGCATCGGCGCGCGCGTCGTGCAGGAGTCCGGGCCGATCGACGTGCACATGGTCACCCACCGTGAGGCCGGTCGTGCGCTGCGCCTGCCGCGACTGCGCACCGCTCTGCCCGCGTCCCGCCAGGCGCTCGGCTGGGTCGTCGCCGTCGCGGGCCCGGCCGTCGCGACGGTGCTGGGCGTCGTCCTGTCACCGTGGGTGGACCTGTCCACCGACGTCGTCCTCTACTTCCTCGCCACCGTGCTCGCCGCTCTCGCCGGCGGGCTCGGCCCGGCCCTGCTCGCCGCCCTGCTCGGCGGGCTGCTGCTGAACTTCTTCCTCTCCCTGCCGCTGTACTCCCTGGTCATCGCCGACCCGGGCAACGTCCTCACCGTCGCGACGATGCTGCTGGTCGGTGTGCTCGTCGCGCTGGTCGTCGACCGGGCGGCGCGGCGCGCCGAGCAGGCCGCGCGGGCCCGGGCGGAGGCGGCGCTGCTGGCGTCGTTCGCGCGGACCGTGCTGACCCGCTCCGACCCGTTGCCGCGGCTGCTGGACAAGGTCCGCGAGAGGTGGGCGCTGCGGTCGGTCGCGCTGCTCGAACGCGGCGAGGACCGGGTGTGGCGCCGGGTCGCCTGCACCGGCGACGCCGGGGACTGCGCGCGGCCCGACCAGGCCGACGTCGACGTCGTCGTCGCCGAGGGGCTGCACCTGGTCGGGACCGGCCGTACCCTCGCCGCCGCGGATCGCAGGCTGCTGGAGGTCGTCGGCGGGCAGGCGCTGCTGGCGCTGCGCGGGCAGCGTGCCGAGGCCGGCGCCGCCGACGCCGAGCGGCGCGCGGCGGCCAACGAGACCCGCGGGGCGCTGCTGTCGGCCGTCGGGCACGACCTCCGTAGCCCGCTGACCTCGATCAAGGCGGCCGCGGGCAGCCTGCGCGACGAGCACCTGCCCCTCGACGACGCCGACCGCGCCGAGCTGCTCGCCACCGTCGAGGAGTCCGCGGACCGGCTCACCGCGCTGGTGGACAACCTGCTCGACTCCTCGCGGCTCGCCGCGGGCGCGGTGACCCCGCTGCTCGCCCCGGTCGGCTACGACGAGGTCGCCGCGACCGCGTTGCTCGGCCTGGAGGGCGCCGACCGGGTCCGGCTGGAGATCGGCGAGGACGTGCCCGACGTGCTCGCCGACGCCGGGCTCCTGGACCGGGTCGTCGCCAACGTCGTGGACAATGCCCTGCGCCACGGCGGCGGGTCCGAGGTCGTGTTGCGGGCCAGCGCCTACGCCGACCGGGTGGAGCTGCGGGTGGTCGACCACGGCCGCGGGGTGGCTCCCCGCGAGCGGGACGCGCTGTTCGCGGCGTTCCAGCGGCTCGGCGACCGCGACGCCGTGGCCGGGCTCGGGCTGGGACTGTCGGTCGCCCGCGGGCTGACCGCGGTGATGGACGGAGAGCTCACCGCCGAGGACACGCCCGGCGGGGGCCTCACCGTCGTCGTGTCGCTGCCCGCCGCGGCCGTCGTGGTGGCGTCGTGAACGCGCCCGCGCGCGGCGCCGCGAACGGGGTGCGGGTGCTCGTCGTCGACGACGACCCGCAGATCCTGCGGGCGCTGCGGATCAACCTCACCGCGCACGGCTACACGGTGCTCGTCGCCGCCGACGGCTCGGCCGCGCTGCGGGCGGCCGCGGACGGGCATCCGGACGTCGTCGTCCTCGACCTGGGGCTGCCCGACCTCGACGGCACCGAGGTCGTCGAGGGGCTGCGCGGCTGGAGCACGGTGCCGGTGATCGTGCTGTCCGCGCGCACCGACTCCACCGACAAGGTCCGGGCGCTCGACGCCGGCGCCGACGACTACGTCGCCAAGCCGTTCGGGATGTCCGAGCTGCTGGCCCGGCTCCGGGCCGCGGTGCGCCGCGCCGCCGTGTCGACCGTCGACGGCGAGGCCGTCGTGACCACCGCGGACTTCACCGTCGACCTGGCCGCCAAGACGGTCGCACGCACCGACGGCGCCGAGGTGCACCTGACCCCGACCGAGTGGGGGATCCTGGAGCTGCTGGTGCGCCACCGCGGCAAGCTCGTCGAGCAGAAGCGGCTGCTGCGCGAGGTCTGGGGCCCGCAGTACGGCACCGAGACCCACTACCTGCGGGTCTACCTCGCCCAGCTGCGCCGCAAGCTGGAGCCGGTGCCGTCGCGGCCGAAGTACCTGATCACCGAGGCGGGGATGGGGTACCGGTTCGACGGCTGAGCAGGCCTCAGCGGCCGAAGTCCTGGGTCCAGTACCCGTCGGCCAGCCCGACGCCGATCGTGGTCAGCGAGCAGTCCAGGATGTTCTTCCGGTGCCCGGGGGACTCCATCCAGTCCTGCACGACGGTCGCCGCGTCCGGCTGGCCCATCGCGATGTTCTCCGCACCGGGGGAGCCGTAGCCCGCCGCGGTGATGCGGTCGGCGAAGTCCCGGCCGTCGCGGCTGTCGTGGGCGAAGTAGCCCTGGGCGGCCATGTCCTCGCTGTGGCCCTGGGCGGCCGCGCTGATCCGCGGGTCGGCCCGCAGCGCACCGCAGCCCGCGGCGGCCCGCTCGGCGTTGGTCAGCTCCACGACCCGGGCGAGCTCGCCGGACAGCCCGGCCACGGCGCCCCTCGCCGACGGGACCGCCGGACGGGCGGCGGGGCCCGGCCCGGAGGCGCGGCCGGTGACGGGCTCGGCGGTGGCGGCCGCGGCGGTGGCCACCTCGTGCGCGGAGAGCGCGTCGAGCGCGGTCCGGGCGGAGGAGCCCGGGTCGGCCGGGGCGGCGGCGAGCGCACCGCGGACGAGCGCGGCGCCGTCGACCGGGGCGCCGTCACCGGCCGGGGCCGGGGCCGTCGTCGCGTAGGCGGCGCCGACCGCCCGGAGCGGCCGGGTGTCGGAGACCGGTCCACCGGGTCGTTCGGCGTCGGGCGAGCCCACTGCTGTGAGCGCCGGTGCGGCGAGCGGGGCGGCCATGGCCAGCACGGCGCCGGCCCCCACCCCGCCGAGCACGGCGCTCGCGGCGCGCGGTGTGCGTCGTCGGGTCACGGCCGCGTAACGTATCAGCACTGTGAGTGGCAACACGGATTCGACCGTTCGGCTGATCGCGTGGGTCCAGGGGGAGGTGCAGGGCGTCGGTTTCCGCTGGTGGACGCGGTCGCGGGCGCTCGAGCTCGGCCTCGTCGGCCAGGCCCGCAACCTGTCCGACGGCCGGGTCGCGGTGACCGCGGAGGGTGACCGCTCCGCCTGTGACCGTCTGCTGGACCTGCTGCGCGGCGGGGGCACCCCGGGGCGGGTGACGTCGGTGTCGGAGCAGTGGGCTGAGCCGTCCGGCGCATTCTCCGGGTTCGTCGAGGCCTGACCGCTCAGTTCTGTCGGTGCGGGGGTCTACACCTGTGCCCACACCGACACCGGGAGGTCGCGATGCCCGTCCAGATGAACCCCTACCTGCACTTCGAGAACCAGGCGCGGGAGGCGATGGAGTTCTACCGCTCCGTGCTCGGCGGAGAGCTGCAGGTCATGACCTTCGGCGACATGGGCGCCGAGGGCCCCGTCCCCCCGCCGGACGGCGTCATGCACGCCTACCTCGGCACCCCCGACGGCTTCGCCCTGATGGCCTCCGACGGTGACCCGCAGCGCCCGGTGGGGCCGCCGTCGGGCATCTCGGTCAGCCTGTCCGGCGACGACCCGGACAAGCTGCGTGGCTTCTTCGCCGGGCTCGCCGAGGGCGGCGTCGTCGACGTCCCGATGGAGAAGCAGATGTGGGGAGACGAGTTCGGCCAGCTCACCGACCGTTTCGGCGTCCGCTGGCTGGTCAACGCCTCCGCCCCCACCACCTGAGGGTGCGCGGGCGGGCCGTCGGGCACGGCGGCCCGCCCGGCTACCCTGGTCGCCCCCGCGCACCTGGAGATCCCCGCCCGTGCACCTCAAGACGCTGACGATGAAGGGCTTCAAGTCCTTCGCCTCGGCCACCACGCTGCGCCTGGAGCCCGGGATCACCTGCGTCGTCGGGCCGAACGGCTCGGGCAAGTCCAACGTCGTCGACGCGATCAGCTGGGTGCTCGGCGAGCAGGGCGCCAAGGCGCTGCGCGGCGGCAAGATGGAGGACGTGATCTTCGCCGGCACGTCCGGCCGGGCGGCGCTGGGCCGCGCCGAGGTCACCCTCACCATCGACAACTCCGACGGCGCCCTGCCGATCGACTACTCCGAGGTCTCGGTGACCCGCCGGATGTTCCGCGACGGCGCCGGCGAGTACGAGATCAACGGCTCCCGCGCCCGGCTGCTCGACGTGCAGGAGCTGCTCAGCGACTCGGGCATCGGCCGGGAGATGCACGTCATCGTCGGACAGGGCCAGCTCGACGGGGTGCTGCAGTCCAAGCCGGAGGACCGCCGCTCCTACATCGAGGAGGCCGCCGGGGTCCTCAAGCACCGCAAGCGCAAGGAGAAGGCCCTCCGCAAGCTCGACGCGATGCAGGCCAACCTCACCCGGCTCACCGACCTCACCGCCGAGCTGCGCCGCCAGCTCAAGCCGCTGGGCCGCCAGGCCGAGATCGCCCGCCGCGCCCAGGCCGTGCAGACCGAGCTGCGCGACGCCCGGCTCCGCCTGGCCGCCGACGACTACGTGACCCTGTCCGAGGAGACCCTGCGGGAGGAGGCGTCCCAGGAGCAGGCCCGGCGCCGCCGCGCCGAGGTCGAGGAGCAGCTCGACGTCGCCCGCGGGCGCCAGGACGAGCTGGAGACCGCGCTCGCCGCGGACGCGCCGCGGCTGCAGGTCGCCCAGGACACCTGGTACCAGCTCTCCGCACTGGCCGAGCGGCTGCGCGGCACCGTGCGCCTCGCCGAGGAACGCGTCCGCCACCTCACCTCCTCGGCCGAGGCGGGGCGCACCCCCGGCCGCGACCCGGACGAGACCGAGGCCGAGGCCGACGCGGTCGCCGAGCAGGAGGACGAGCTGGTGGCCGCCGTCGCCGACGCCCGGCGCCTGCTCGACGAGGCCGTCACCGAGAAGGCCGAGCGCGAGCGGACCCTCGCCGCCGCCGAACGCGAGCACCTGGCCGCCGTGCGTGCCATCGCCGACCGTCGCGCGGGGATCGCCACCCTCGCCGGGAAGGCCGACGCGCTGCGCTCCGGCGTCGCCGCGACCGCGGAGGAGATCGAGCGGCTGTCCGAGGCGCTCGCCGAGGCGGGCGCCCGCACCGCCGAGGCCGAGGCCGAGCTGGAGACCGCGCGGGAGTCCCTCGGCGTGTCCGGGGACGACGCGGACGCCGACGCGCTCGCCGCCCGGGTCGAGCAGGCCGAGGCCGCGCACCGCAGCGCGGCCGAGCGGGTCGCCGAGCTGGTCGCCGCCGAACGCGACGCCGAGCAGCGCCGCGCGCACTGGCGCGCCCGGGTCGACGCCCTGCAGGTCGGCCTGGTCCGCCGTGACGGCACCGGCGCCCTGCTCGACTCCGGCGACGACGGGGTGCTCGGCGCCGTCGCCGAGCTCGTCGAGGTCGAGCCGTCCGGGCGGGCCGCGGTCGCCGCGGCGCTGGGCGAGCTCGCCGAAGGCGTCGCCGTCGCCTCCATGGTGTCCGCGGCCGACGCGCTGCGGTCCCTGCGCCGTGGTGACGCGGGCCGGGCCGCGCTGCTCGTCGGCGCCGGGGCCGCGGGGGCCGACCGCTCCGCCGGGCGGGTGCCGGTCCCGGTCCCCGAGGGCGCCCCGCCCGCCGGGCGCTGGGCGGCCGCGCTCGTCACCGCCCCGCCCGCGCTCGCCCCGGCGCTGGGGGAGCTGCTGGCCGGGGTGGTCGTCGTCGACGGCCTGGACGCGGCGGCCACCGCCGTCGGGGCCCGGCCGGGGCTGACCGCGGTCACGACCGAGGGGGACCTGCTCACCGCGCACGCCGCCCGCGGCGGCACCGGTGCCGGGGAGGGCGCGCTGCAGCTGCAGGCCGCCGTCGACGACGCGGTCACCGCCCGCGACGCCGTCGACGCCGAGCTGGAGTCGCTGCGCCCCACCTGCGAGGGTGCCCGCGCCGAGGAGACCGCCCGCGGGGCCGACCTGACCGCGGCCCGCGCCGCCGTCGCCGACGCCGACCGGCGCCGCTCGGCCGCCGCCGCCCAGCTCGGGCGGCTCGAACAGGTCGTCACCTCCGCCCGCGCCGAGGCCGAGCGGCTGCGCGACCGCCGCGACACCGTCGAACGGCGGCGGTCGGACTCACTGATCGAGCTGGAGGCCGCCGAGCACCAGCTGTCGCTGGCCTCCGACGCCCCGGTCGACGACGAGCCCGACACCGAGCTGCGTGACGAGGCCGCCGAGCGGGTCGAACAGGTCCGCTCCGAGGAGGTCGAGTGCCGTCTCGCGCTGCGCACCGCCGAGGAGCGGGCCCGCGCCATCGCCGGGCGCGCCGAGACCCTGCGCCGCCAGGCGCACGGTGAGCGCCTCGCCCGGTCCCGGGCCGCCGCCGCGGCCGCGGAACGGGAGCGGGCCTCCGAGGTCGCCCGGCTCGTCGTCGACGCCGGGCACGTCGCCGCCGGGCGGATCGAACGCTCCCTGGCCGCCGCGGCCGCCGAGCGCGACGAGATCCAGGCCGCCCGCGCCGAACGCGAGCGGGCCCACACCGAGGCCCGCGACACCACGACGAAGCTCACCGCGCTGCTGGAGAAGCTCACCGACGCCGTCCACCGCGACGAGATGGTGCGCCAGCAGACCCGGATGCGCCTGGAGCAGCTGACCGAGAAGATCCTGGGTGACCACGGCATCGGCGTCGACGACCTCGTCGCCGAGTACGGGCCCGAGGTCCCGGTGCCGCCGTCGGCCGCCGAGACCGCCGAGTACGAGGCCGCACGCGAGCGCGGCGAGCAGGTCTCCGCGCCGCCGCCGGTCCCGTTCGACCGGCCCACCCAGGAGCGCCGCCTCAAGCGGGCCGAGAAGGACCTGTCGCTGCTCGGCAAGGTCAACCCGCTCGCGCTGGAGGAGTTCGCGGCGCTGGAGGAGCGCTACAAGTTCCTGTCCACCCAGCTCGAGGACCTGAAGAACACCCGGCGTGACCTGCTCACCGTCGTCCGCGAGGTCGACGACAAGATCCTCGAGGTCTTCACCACCGCCTACCACGACGTCGCCGCCGAGTTCGAGACCGTGTTCGCGACGCTGTTCCCCGGAGGCGACGGCAGGCTCGTGCTCACCGACCCCGACGACATGCTCACCACCGGCATCGAGGTCGAGGCCCGCCCGCCGGGCAAGAAGGTCAAGCGGCTCTCGCTGCTGTCCGGCGGGGAGCGCTCACTGACCGCGATGGCGCTGCTCGTCGCGATCTTCCGGGCCCGGCCCTCGCCGTTCTACGTTCTCGACGAGATCGAGGCCGCCCTCGACGACGTCAACCTGCGCCGGCTCATCTCGCTGATGGAGGAGCTGCGCACCACCAGCCAGCTCATCGTCATCACCCATCAGAAGCCGACGATGGAGGTCGCCGACGCCCTCTACGGTGTCTCGATGCGCGGCGACGGCATCACCCAGGTCATCTCCCAGCGCCTGCGCCCCGCCTCCTGACCGGCTGACCGGCCCGTCCTGCACGGCGGGCCGGCCGGGCGTGGCAGGGTGGCGTTGTGACCACGCAGACCCTCTGGATCGTCGTCGCGATCGTCGTGGCGGTGTTGCTGATCGCCGTCGTCGCCGGGCTGGTGATCGCCCGCCGACGGCGCATCAGCCTGCGGTCCGACGAGCAGCAGCGCGAGCTCGGGACCGGTACGGACGAGCCACCGCGCACCGGCGGCAGCTACCAGGCCGGGGGCGGGTTCGCGTTCTCCTCCGGGACGGCCACCGCGCCCGAGCGCCCGCGCGCCCCCGGCGACGACGCCCCGACCGCCGCCACACCGGCCCCCGCCACCCCCGCCGCGCCGGCGCCGCCCGCCGAGGCCGCCGACGCGCCGACCGCCGACGAGGTCCGGACCCCGCCCGGCGGCACACCCGTCGTCGACGGGGCGACCGAGGCCCGCACCCCGCCCGGGGGCATCCCGGTCAGCACCGCCCCGCCGGTCCCGTCGACCGCGCCGCCCAGCAGCCCGACCGTCCCCACCGAGCAGACCGGGACCGTCACCGGCACCCCGGACGCCCGCGTCATCGACACGGCCGAGGCCAGCAAGGACCCGGCCACCCGCCAGCTCCGCCGCCCCGAGGGCCCCTCCGGGGACGCCGGGACCGTGGCGACGCCCGACGGCGGCACCACCGAGCAGATCCCGGCCCCGCCCGCCGCACCCGCCGCGAGTGCCCCGACCGAGCCGGTCGCACGCCCGGAGCTCGCACCGAGCGCCCCGACCGAGCCGGTCGCGCGTCCGGCGACGGTGGACCCGCAGGCGCCGGTCGCCCCGGGCGCGCCCACCGAGGAGATCGCCCCGGCCGAGGGCCGGATCGGCCGGTTGCGCGGGCGGCTGTCGCGCTCGCGCTCCGGGCTCGGCCAGAGCCTGCTGGGCCTGCTCGGCGCCGGCGACCTCGACGAGGAGTCCTGGGAGGACGTCGAGGCCACCCTGCTGCAGGCCGACCTCGGCCCCGAGACGACCGCCGAGATCGTCGAGAAGCTGCGCGAGCAGATCGCGACCCGCGGCGTCCGCACCGCCGAGCAGGCCCGCGCCGCACTGCGCGACGTGCTCGTCGAGGCCCTCGGCACCGGCCAGGACCGCTCGGTGCACGCGCTGCCGCACGACGGGCGGCCCGCGGTGCTGCTGGTCGTCGGCGTCAACGGCACCGGCAAGACCACCACCACCGGCAAGCTCGCGCGGGTGCTGGTCGCGGGCGGGCACCGGGTGACCCTCGGCGCGGCCGACACCTTCCGGGCCGCCGCCGCCGAGCAGCTCGTCACCTGGGGCGAGCGCTCCGGTGCGGGTGTCGTCCGCGGGCCCGAGGGCGCCGACCCGGCCTCGGTCGCCTTCGACGCCGTCAAGCGCGGCACCGACGACGGGGTCGACGCCGTCCTGCTCGACACCGCGGGCCGGCTGCACACCAAGACCGGCCTGATGGACGAGCTGGGCAAGGTCAAGCGCGTCGTCGAGAAGCAGGCCCGGGTCGACGAGGTCCTGCTCGTCCTCGACGCCACCACCGGCCAGAACGGGCTGACCCAGGCGCGGGTGTTCGGTGAGGTCGTGGACGTCACCGGGGTGGTGCTCACCAAGCTCGACGGCACCGCCAAGGGCGGCATCGTGTTCCGCGTGCAGCGCGAGCTGGGGGTGCCGGTCAAGCTCGTCGGGCTCGGTGAGGGCCCCGACGACCTGGCCCCGTTCGAGCCCACCGCGTTCGTCGAGGCACTGCTCGACTGAGGTCACGGTGCGGGCCGTCGCGGACGGCCCGCACCGTGCGCCACGTCACGAACCGGACCATTCGGATGACCTTCGGTCCTCCGGATCCGGTTGGGTAACCCAACCGTCATCCGGCGCGGCCGCCTGTTAACCGTTACGAAACGGACAGGCGCCGAATGCGAAACACGCGATCACCATTCTTCCTCCCCAGTCAGCCAGATGGACGGACATGGGAGGAACAGTGCCTGCAGAGGCCCTCAACGGCGGAGACACCGCCTGGATCCTGGCGAGCGCCGCGCTCGTACTGCTCATGACACCGGGGGTCGCGCTGTTCTACGGCGGCCAGGCCCGGTCCAAGAGCGTGCTGAACATGATGATGATGTGCTTCAGCTCGCTGGGCCTCGTCGGAGTCCTCTGGATCCTGTTCGGCTACTCGATGACCTTCGGCCCGGACCTCGGCGGCGGCCTGCTGGGCGACCCGTTCGCCTACTTCGGCCTCACCGCGATCCTGGCGAACGACCAGGCCGCCGAGACGCTGCCGCAGCTGGCCTTCGTCAGCTTCCAGGCGATGTTCGCGATCCTGACGGTCGCGCTGATCGCCGGTGCCGCCGCCGACCGCATGAAGTTCGGCGCGTGGATGCTCTTCTCCGGCCTGTGGGCCGTCCTGGTCTACTTCCCGATCGCGCACTGGGTCTTCGACCTGGAGCAGGGCTGGATCGCCACCTCGCTGGGCGCGCTCGACTTCGCCGGTGGTACCGCCGTCCACATCAACGCCGGTATGGCCGCCCTGGTCCTCTGCATCATCCTGGGCAAGCGCCGCGGCTGGCCGCGTGAGGCCATGCGCCCGCACAACCTCACCATGGTCATGCTCGGCGCCGGTCTGCTCTGGTTCGGCTGGTTCGGCTTCAACGCCGGGTCGTCCGGTGCCGCCGACTGGGCCGCCGCCTACGCCTTCACCAACACCATCGCCGCCACGGCCGCCGCCATCCTCGGCTGGCTGCTGATCGAGAAGATCCGCTACGGCAAGGCCACCTCGCTCGGCGCCGCCTCCGGCATCGTCGCGGGTCTGGTCGCGATCACCCCGGCCTGCGCCTCGGTCTCCCCGCTGGGCGCGCTCGCCATCGGTGTCCTCGCCGGTGCACTGTCGGCCTACGCGGTCGGCTGGAAGTACAAGCTCGGCTACGACGACTCGTTCGACGTCGTCGGCGTCCACCTCGTCGCCGGCCTCTGGGGCACCCTGGCCATCGGGTTCTTCGCCACCGACATCGCCCCCGACGAGACCAACGGTCTGTTCTACGGCGGCGGCGTCGACCAGCTCTGGCGCCAGGCCGTGGCCGCGCTCGCCACGCTGGTCTACTGCGGCATCGTGACCGCGATCATCGCCTTCATCGTCAAGGCCACCCTGGGCCTGCGCGTCGAGGACGAGGCCGAGCAGGCCGGCATCGACGAGGCGGAGCACGCCGAGACCGGCTACGAGTTCTCCGGCCTGCGCGGCGGCAGCGGTCTCGGCTCCTCGCCGAAGCCGGCCACCGAGGCGAAGGCCACCCCCGTCGCGAAGCAGGAGGTCTGACCCGTGAAGCTCGTGACCGCCATCGTCAAGCCGTTCGTCCTGGAGGACGTCAAGGGCGCCCTGGAGCAGATCGGCGTGCTCGGTCTGACCATCAGCGAGGTCCAGGGCTACGGCCGCCAGAAGGGCCACACCGAGGTCTACCGGGGCGCGGAGTACTCGGTCGACTTCGTGCCGAAGGTCCGCGTCGAGGTCGTGGTCGACGACGCGCTGCAGGACAAGGTCGTCGACGCGGTCGTCGAGGCCGCCCGCACCGGCAAGATCGGTGACGGGAAGGTCTGGGTGACCCCGGTCGAGACCGTGGTCCGCGTCCGTACCGGAGAACGCGGCGCCGACGCCATCTGACCGACGGTCCCTCGCGACGGCCCGTCGTGCTCCCTTCCCGGAGTGCGGCGGGCCGTCCGCCGTCCGGACTGGAATCGGACATCACGGCATGCATGCGGTCGACTACTCGAACGAACAGGAAGCGGGTGGCGCGGGGCGATGACGGTCCTCGGGTCGGGCGAAGCGGCGGACCTGGTCAAGGCGAAATCGGTCCTCCTGGAATCCAACGGCCGGCACCACCACGGCCCGGAGGCGTTGCGGGCCGCGCTGGTCGACCTGCACGACTTCTGGCTCTCCTCCCGGTGCGCGGCACTCGGGGTCGGCGGTGAGGGCAGCGGGACGGCGCTGGCGGCCGTCGGTGCGCTCGGCCGGCGCGAGCTGTGCCCCTGGTCCGACCTCGACCTCGTGCTCCTGCACGACGGCCGGACCGACGTCGACGCGCTCGCGGAGAAGCTCTGGTACCCGCTCTGGGACGCCGGGATCGGGCTCGACCACTCGGTGCGCACCCCCGGACAGGCCGTGCAGATCGCGGCGACCGACCTGCGGGCGGCCCTCGGGCTGCTGGAGCTGCGGCACGTCGCCGGGGACGCGACGCTCACCGCGAAGGTCCGCGACGCCGTCCGCGCGGCCTGGCGGGCCGGGATGCGCAGCCGCTTCGACGAGATCGTCGACACCACCACCGACCGCTGGCGGCGCAACGGCGACGTCGCCCACCGCATCGAGCCGGACCTGAAGAACGGCCACGGCGGCCTGCGGGACGTGCAGCTGCTCGACGCCCTGGCCACCGCCCAGCTCGTCGACCGGCCGGGGCCCGACGTCGTCGCCGCCCGTGCGCTGCTGCTGGACGTGCGCACCGAGCTGCACCGGCTCTCCGGCCGGGCCCGCGACGTCCTGCGCGCCCAGGAGGCCGACGACATCGCCACGATCCTCGACGTCGGGGACCGTTTCGACCTGGCCCGCGCCCTGTCGGGTGCGGCCCGCGCGGTCGCCTTCGCGGCCGAGGTCGGGCTGCGCCAGGCCCGCAACGCGCTGCCCCGCCGGGGGCTCGCCGCGCTCCGCCGCCCGCCGGTGCGCAGGCCGCTGGACTCCGGCGTCGTCGAGCACGCGGGGGAGGTCGGGCTCGCCCGCGACGCGTCCGCGGCGAAGGACCCGGCCCTGGTGCTGCGGGTCGCCGCCACCGCCGCCCGCACCGGGCTGCCGATCTCCGCGGGCACTCTGTCCCGGCTCGCCGACACCGCCCCGGAGCTGCGCGCACCGTGGCCGCGGACCGCGCTGGCCGAGCTGCTCGCCCTGCTCGGGACCGGCAAGGCCGCCGTCGCGGTGATCGAGTCGCTGGACCGCACCGGGCTGTGGGGGCGGCTGTTCCCCGAGTGGGGCGCCGTCCGCGACCTGCCGCCGCGGGACCGCACGCACGTCTGGACCGTCGACCGCCACCTCGTCGAGGTCTGTGCCGAGGCCGCCCGGCTCACCACCCGGGTCGCGCGCCCGGACCTGCTGCTGGTCGGCGCGCTGCTGCACGACATCGGCAAGGGCCGCGGGGGTGACCACTCGGTGGTGGGGGAGTCGCTGGTCCGCCAGATCGGCGAGCGGCTCGGGCTGCGCGAGGGCGACCTCGTGCTGCTCGCGGCGATGGTGCGTCACCACCTGCTGCTGCCGCACACCGCGACCCGTCGCGACCCGGAGGACCCGGCGACGGTGTCGCGGGTGCTCGAGACGCTGCGCGAGGCGGTCGCACCGACCGGCCGGGGCGACGCCGACGTGGCGCTGCTCCTCGAGCTGCTCGGCGCGCTGGCCGAGGCCGACTCGCTCGGCACCGGGCCCGGCGTCTGGAGCCCGTGGCGGCGCACCCTGATCCAGGGGCTGGCCGGGCGCTGCCTGTCCGCGCTCGACGGCCGTCCGTTCGTCGAGCCCGGCCCGCCGGACCCGGCCCACCGGGAGATGGTCGACGCCGTCACGGTGGCGGGGGAGCCGCAGGTCCGCTTCGCGGGCGACGGCGACGTCGCGTCGGTCACCGTCGCGCTGCCGGACGGGCGCGGGGTGCTGTCGGCCGTCGCCGGGGTGCTCGCCCTGCACTCGCTGCAGGTGCACACCGCCGACGTGAACGTGTCCGACGGGGTCGCGGTCGAGACGTTCGCGGTGACCCCGCGGTTCGGCGGCCTGCCCGACCCGGCGCTGGTCCGCTCCGACCTGGTGCGGGTGCGCGCCGGGTCGCTGGACCTGGTGCAGGCGCTGGCCCGCAAGGAACGCGACTACGCGCCGTCGACGCCGGAGGTGGAACGGACCGCCCCGCCGCGGGTGCTGTGGTTCGACGACGAGGCCACCGGCGCGGTCGTGCTGGAGCTGCGCGGCACCGACCGCATCGGGCTGCTCCACCACGTCACCGCCGCGCTCGAACGGACCGGGGTCGACCTCGTCTGGGCCCGGGTCGAGACCCTCGGCGCCTCGGTCGTCGACTCCTTCGGCATCGGCGGGTCCCCGGACCTGTCGGCCCGCAGCGAGATCGAGAAGGCGGTCCTCACGGTGGCCGCCGGGCGCGGGGAGGCCCGACCGACGACGTGACGCAGGTCGTGTCGCCTTGCAACAGCGGCGGCCCGGCGACGATCATGCTCGTCGCCGGTGCGGGCCCGCCCGGTGCGGCGTGCGACGAGGAGTGTCGACGTGGACACCGGGAACACCGCCTACCTGCTCGGCTGTGCCTCCCTGGTCATGCTCATGACCCCGGGTCTGGCGCTGTTCTACGGCGGCATGGTCCGTGCCAAGAGCGTGCTCAACATGATGATGATGAGCATCGTCTGCCTCGGCGTGATCGGGCTCGTCTGGGTCGTGTTCGGGTTCTCGCTGGCCTTCGGTGACTCGCACGGCGGGGTGATCGGCGGGTTCGAGCTGGCCGGGATCACCGACCCGAACGCGCTGGTCGGCGACGTGCCGGTGCAGGCGTTCGCGATGTTCCAGCTGATGTTCGCCGTGATCACCGGGGCACTGGTGTCCGGCGCCGTCGCCGACCGGGCCCGGTTCCGGGCGTGGACGCTGTTCGTCGCGGTCTGGGTGGTCGTGGTCTACATCCCGCTGGCGCACTGGACCTTCGCCGTCGACGGAGCGGTGTCGCAGCGTGGCGGCTGGCTGGTCAACACCGTCGGCGCCCTCGACTTCGCGGGCGGCGCCGCGGTCGAGGTGAACTCCGGCGCCTCGGCGCTCGCGCTCGCGCTGGTCCTCGGCGCCCGCCGTGGCTGGCCGCGTGAGCCGATGCGCCCGCACAACCTGCCGCTGGTGCTGCTCGGGGCGGGCCTGCTGTGGTTCGGCTGGTTCGGGTTCAACGCCGGGTCCGCGCTCGCCGCCGGGGCCACCGCGGCCAACGCCTTCGTCACCACGATGACCGCCGCGTCCGCCGCCGTCGTCGCGTGGCTGCTCCTGGAGGACCGGCTCGACGGCCGTCCGACCAGCCTGGGGGCCGCCTCGGCCGCCGTCGCCGGGCTGGTCGCGATCACCCCGGCCTGCGGCTACGTCGACACCTGGGGCGCCCTGGCGATCGGCGTGCTCGCGGGGCTGCTGTGCCAGCTCGCGATCCGGCTGAAGTACCGGTTCGGTTACGACGACTCGCTCGACGTCGTCGCGATCCACGGGATCGGCGGAGTCATCGGCATGCTGATGCTGGGTCTCGTCGCGACCGACGCGGTCAACCCGGCGGGCGCCGACGGCCTGTTCTACGGCGGCGGCCCCGCGCAGCTCGGCAGGCAGGCGCTGTCGGTGCTGGTCGCGGCGGTCTGGGCGTTCGGGATGACGGCGCTGATCGCCTGGGTGGTGTCGCGGACGATCGGCTTCCGCGCCGCCCCCGACGACGAGCACGGCGGCATCGACGAGGCCGAGCACGCCGAGACCGCGTACGAGTTCAGCACGATGCGCACGGCGGGCCGCGGGCCGGCCGGGCGGATCACCGAGGAGGGGGACCGATGAAGCTGGTGACCGCGATCGTCAAGCCGTTCGTCCTGGGCGACGTCAAGGACGCGCTCGAGGGGCTCGGGGTGCTGGGCCTGACGACCTCGGAGGTCCAGGGCTTCGGCCGCCAGAAGGGGCACACCGAGGTCTACCGGGGCGCGGAGTACTCGGTCGACTTCGTCCCGAAGGTCAAGGTCGAGGTCGTCGTCGACGACGAGCAGGCCGACCGGGTCGTGCAGGCGGTCGTCGACGCCGCGCACACCGGCCGGATCGGCGACGGTAAGGTCTGGGTCGTCCCGGTGGAGAACGTCGTCCGCGTCCGCACCGGGGAGCGCGGCACCGACGCCCTGTAGCCCTGCGGCCGACCGGGTGATCGTCACCGGCCCCGCCGCCCCGGCCCACACGGCGCCCGCCCCACCCGCACCGGGGCGTTGATCAGCGCGTTCGCGCCCCGCGGAGGGCGGGAACGTGCGTCTCGCGGCCTGGCGGACCGGGCCGGGGACGGTCCGCGGCGGGCCGGACACACCGGGTGATCGGAACGATCCGGGCGACCGGACCGTTTCACCACACATGACCACCGCCCGTGCCGTGCCGACCGGCGCCGTCCCGCCGACCCGCGACACCGAGCACCGCCCCACCGAGCACCGCCCCACCGAGCACCGCCCCACCGAGCACCGCCGCACCGATCCCGACGGCACCGGCGTGCCCGTTCGCCCCGGCCCTCCGTCCGACGACGGCCCGGCGGTGCCGCTGGTCGTCGTCCTGCCGGGACGGTCGCTGCTGCTGGTCGCGGGCCTGCCGGGGGCGGGCAAGTCCACGCTGCTTGCCGGGCTCGACGCCCCGGCGGGCACCCGGGTCCTCGACTCCGGGGCCACCCGGGCCGTGCTCGCACGGCTGCTCCCGGCCGCGACGCCGTACCCGGCCTACCGGTGGCTGACCCACCTGACCCACCGGGCGTCGGTGGTCACCGCGGCCCTCGGCCCCGCGGACACCGTCGTGGTCCACCTGCCCGCGACCGCGCCCCGGGTGCGCGCCGCGGTCCGCGCGCTGGCCCGCCTCGGCGGCCGCGCACCGCACCTGCTGTGGCTCGACACCGCCCCCGACCAGGCACTCGACGGCCAGCACGCCCGCGGACGGGTGGTCCGGTCGCGGCCGTTCGCGGCGCACGCGCGGCGCGCCCGGGACACCGCCGACGCCCTGCGGGCGGGCACCGAGACCGGCTGGTCCTCGGTCCGTCGCACCGATCGCTCCGGTGCCCGTGGGGGACTGGCGCTGGCCAAGTAGGCTGGTAAGGGTGTTCGACTCCCTCTCCGAGCGGCTCGGATCCACGCTGCGCGACCTGCGCGGCAAGGGCCGGCTCTCCGACGCCGACATCGACGCCACCGCGCGCGAGATCCGGATCGCGCTGCTGGAGGCGGACGTCGCCCTGCCGGTGGTGCGCGGGTTCATCACGCGTATCAAGGACCGGGCCAGGGGGACGGAGGTCTCCCAGGCCCTGAACCCGGCCCAGCAGGTCGTCAAGATCGTCAACGAGGAGCTCGTCGCGATCCTCGGCGGCGAGACGCGGCGGCTGCACCTGGCCAAGGAACCGCCGACGGTCATCATGCTGGCGGGTCTGCAGGGTGCCGGTAAGACGACCCTGGCCGGCAAGCTCGCGCGCTGGCTCCGGGGGCAGGGGCACACCCCGCTGCTCGTGGCCTGTGACCTGCAGCGTCCCAACGCGGTCAACCAGCTGCAGATCGTCGGTGAGCGCGCCGGCGTCCCGACCTACGCGCCGCACCCCGGGGCCACCGGCTCCGGCGAACTCCCCGAGGGCCCCGGCGACCCGGTCGGCGTCGCCCGCGACGGGATCGCGCACGCCCGCGACAAGCAGTACGACGTGGTCGTCGTCGACACCGCGGGCCGTCTCGGCGTCGACGAGGAGCTGATGCGCCAGGCGTCCGACATCCGGGACGCGGTGCAGCCCGACGAGGTCCTGTTCGTCGTCGATGCGATGATCGGTCAGGACGCCGTGGCCACGGCCGAGGCGTTCCGCGACGGCGTCGGCTTCACCGGTGTCGTGCTCACCAAGCTCGACGGCGACGCCCGCGGTGGTGCCGCGCTGAGCGTCCGCGAGGTCACCGGCCAGCCGATCCTCTTCGCCTCCAACGGCGAGAAGCTCGAGGACTTCGACGTCTTCCACCCCGACCGGATGTCCTCGCGCATCCTCGGGATGGGCGACCTGCTCACCCTCATCGAGCAGGCTGAGCAGGTCTTCGACGCCGAGCAGTCCGCGGCCGCCGCCGCGAAGATCAGCTCCGGTGAGCTGTCCCCGGAGGACTTCCTCCAGCAGATGCTGCAGCTGCGCAAGATGGGGCCGATCGGCAACATCCTGAACATGCTCCCGGGGATGAACTCCGGGCAGGCGAAGGCCGCGCTCGAGCAGGTCGACGACCGTCAGATCGACCGCCTGCAGGCGATCATCCGCGGTATGACCCCCGCCGAGCGGGAGGACCCGAAGATCATCAACGCGTCGCGCCGCCAGCGCATCGCGACCGGGTCCGGTGTGTCGGTCTCCGACGTCAACGACCTGGTCAACCGCTTCTTCGAGGCCCGCAAGATGATGAAGCAGATGGCCGGCCAGTTCGGCTTCGGCGGCGGCGGGCGCAGCGCGACCAAGAAGGTCCCGAAGAACCCGCGCAAGGCCCGGCAGGCCAAGAAGGGCCGGCGTAGCGGCAACCCCGCGAACCGTGCCGCGGCCGGGGCGCCGGACCTGTCGAACCTGCCGCCGAGCCTGCAGCAGCTCCCGCCCGGACTGGGCAACCTCGACCAGCTGCCGCCCGGGTTCGACCCGTCGAAGCTGAACTTCGGGAAGAAGAAGTAGCTAGGGTCGCCACCCATGACCGATCTTCCGGCCGCGGGGTGGCGGCTCCGCGGAACGCTGCTGGGCCCCGACGGTGCCGCGGGCGCCGACCTGTACGTCGACGGCTCCGGGCGGGTCAGCCCGGAGCCGCTGCCCGGCGCGGAGGACCTGGTCACCGACGGCTGGATCGTCCCCGGCCTGGTCGACGCGCACTGCCACGTCGGGCTCGGCCCGGACGGCCCGGTCACCGACCTGGAGGAGTGCGCGGCGCAGGCCCGCACCGACCGGGACGCGGGCACCCTGCTGCTGCGCGACTGCGGGTCCCCGGTCGACACCTCGCCGCTGCAGGCCCGCGAGGACCTGCCCGAGATCATCCGGGCCGGGCGGCACGTCGCCCGCCCGAAGCGCTACATCCCCGGGCTCGCCGCCGAGCTCGACGACCCGCGCCTGCTCGTCGACGAGGTCCGGGCCCAGGCCGCCCGCGGCGACGGCTGGGTGAAGCTCGTGGGGGACTGGATCGACCGCGCGGCGGGCCCCGACGACGCCGACCTCGCCCCGCTCTGGCCGGACGAGGTGCTCGCCGAGGCCGTCGACGCGGCGCACGGGGCCGGCGCCCGCGTCACCGCGCACGTCTTCGGCACCGAGGCGCTGCCCGGGCTGATCCGGGCCGGGATCGACTGCATCGAGCACGGCACCGGGCTCTCGGACGAGCTCATCGAGGAGATGGCCGCCCGTGGCACCGCCCTGGTGCCGACCCTGATCAACGTCGAGACCTTCCCCGGGATCGCCGAGAAGGCGACGCGCTACCCCCGCTACGCCGCCCACATGCGCGACCTGCACGCCCACGCCTGGGAGACCGTCGGGCGCGCGATCGAGGCCGGGGTCCCGGTCTACGCGGGCACCGACGCCGGCGGCGGCATCCGGCACGGCCGCATCGCCGACGAGATCGCCGAGCTGGCCCGCGCCGGGCACCCGGACCCGATCGGCGCCGCGAGCTGGGCCGCGCGGTCCTGGCTGGGCCGCCCGGCGGGTCCGCTGCCCGGTGCGCCGGCCGACCTGGTCGTGTACGACCGCGACCCGCGGGGGATCTCGGCGTGCTGCGGGCCCCGTCGGTGGTCCTGATCCGCGGACGTCGGGTATCAACGGGGGCATGAGCAGTTCGCCCGGGTCGCCGCCGGGACCGCCCGGAGCCTCCGCCGACGACCCGGCCGGCTCCACCCCGTCCGACGCCGCCGGTCCGCCGCCCGCCGGGTGGCCGCCCGCGGGGTGGCCGGGCGGGCCGGCGCAGTACGGCCCCGCCGGGCCCGGGCAGTACGGCCCCGCCGGGCCCGGGCAGTACGGCCCGGGTGGTCCGGCGACCCACGGTCCTGGCGCGCCGTACGGTCCGCCGCCGCGGCGCGGGCTGTTCGGGATCGAGCCGTCGCCGCCCCCGCCGCGACCGTTCCGCGGACTGCTCGCCTTCCTGGTCGTCGAGATCGTGTTCCTCGGCTCGTCGTTCCTGCTGGCGCTGGGCCTGGGGGAGGTCGACTCCGCGCAGGAGGTCCTGCTCGCGATCGTCGTCCCGACGATCCTGGCCGCGCTCACCTGCGTGGTCTGGACCCGGGTGTTCGGCAGCGGGCCCGTGGCCGACCTGGGCCTGCGGTTCCGCTGGGAGGACGTCGGCATCGGGCTGCTGATCGGCGTCGCCGGGCTGTTCGTGACGATCCCGGCCGCGCTGGCCTACCTCTACCTGGTCGGCCCGGACCTGACGACCTCGGTCGGCGTCGCCTTCGAGGGCATCCGCACGACGTGGCCGGTCGCGCTGGCCGTGATGGTCGGCGTCGTGGTGGTCGCCCCGGTCTGCGAGGAAATCGTCTACCGCGGCCTGCTGTGGAACGCCATCGCGCACTGGGTCGGCAACCGGTGGGTCGTGTTCGTGCTGACCACGGCGGTGTTCGCGCTGGCCCACCTGGAGTTCCTGCGCGCGCCGCTGCTGTTCGTCGTCGCCCTGCCGCTGGGGGTCGCACGGCTGCTGACCGGCCGCGTCACCGCCGGGATCGTGGCGCACGCGGTCAACAACTTCCTGCCCGGGCTGGCCCTGGCCCTCATGCTGGTCGGGGCCTTTCCCGCGGTCTGAACGACGTCTGGCAGAATGGCCGATCGGGTCCGTGGCCGGCCCTCTACCTGCCACGGCCGACACCTACGAGTGAGCGAGCCCGTAACCCCACGCGAGGCCGGCTGACTCATCGCAGCACGAATCGACATTCGCGAGGAGCACCACAGCGTGGCCGTCAAGATCAAGCTGATGCGTCTGGGCAAGATCCGTCAGCCGTACTACCGCGTCGTCGTCGCGGACTCCCGTACGCGCCGCAACGGCCGGGCCATCGAGACGATCGGCAAGTACCACCCGAAGAACGAGCCGAGCCTGATCGAGATCGACTCGGACCGTGCGCAGTACTGGCTGGGTGTCGGCGCGCAGCCGACCGAGTCGGTGCAGAACCTGCTCGAGATCACCGGCGACTGGCAGAAGTTCAAGGGTCTGCCGGGCACCGAGGGCACCCTGAAGCCGCAGGTCGAGAAGGTCGACAAGCTGGCCCGCTTCAACGAGGCGCTGGCGGCGGCGAACGAGGAGCCGACCACCGCGGCCACCACCCCGAAGAAGAAGGGTGGCGACCGCGTCGGCAAGACCGCTGACGCCGCCCCGGCCGAGGCCGCGACGAAGAGCGACGACGTCGCCGACGCGACCAAGGACGCGGCCGAGCCGGCCACCGAGTCGACCCAGTCGTGACTCTCATGGCGGACGCGCTCGAGCACCTCGTGCGCGGCATCGTCGACCACCCCGACGACGTCCGGGTGGACCTGGTCACCGGGCGTCGCGGTCGGATCCTCGAGGTCCGGGTGCACCCCGACGACCTCGGCAAGGTGATCGGCCGGGGTGGCCGGACCGCCACCGCCCTGCGCAACGTCATCGGTGGTGTGGGCGGTCGCGGCGTGCGCGTCGACGTCGTCGACACCGACCGGTGACGAGCTCCGCACCCGACGACGCCGGCCAGGTCCTGGTCGGCGTCGTCGTACGTGTGCACGGTCTGCGCGGCGAGGTCGTCGTCGAGCCCCGCACCGACGCACCGGCGGAGCGGTTCGCGCCCGGTGCCGTCCTGCAGGGCCACCGGCCCCGCGCCGCGGGCCCCGGGCCGCTCACCGTCACCGGTGCGCGCGCCCACTCGGGCCGCTGGCTCGTGCTCTTCGAGGGCGTCGCCGACCGCGACGCCGCCGAGGCCCTGCGCGGAGTCCAGCTCCGGCTGCCGACCTCCGCGCTCGCCGAGCCGGAGGACCCGGAGGAGTTCCACGTCCACCAGCTGACCGGTCTGCGGGCCGAGCTGGTCGACGGGACCGAGGCGGGCACCGTCACCGACGTCGTCCACGGCCCCGGCGGGTCACTGCTGGTCGTCCGCCGGCCGGCCGGGCACGAGGCACTCGTCCCGTTCGTCGGGGCGATCGTGCCCACCGTCGATGTGGCGGGTGGGCGCGTGGTCCTCGACCCGCCCGACGGTCTGCTCGACCCGGAGGACTGATCCCGGCCCGGCACCCTGTGGTGCCGGGCCGTTCTCGTGGTCGCAGTGTCAACCAGGGTTGACATGCTCGTAGCGTCAACCTATGTTGACAGTCATGAGTGATGCGACGGCGGTGGCCGCGGCGGCGTCCAGCACGGACCCGGCCGTGGGGCTGCGGGCGGTGGTGGCCCTGCGTGAGCTGCAGGAGTCCCTGGAGGAGCTGCAGGTCACCAGCGCCCGCAACCAGGGCTGGTCCTGGCAGCAGATCGCCGACGCACTGCGGATCAGCCGGCAGGCGGTGCACAAGAAGTACCGCAGGCTCGGCGTGTAGAGGGGAGACGCACGTGTTCGAACGGTTCACCGGCGAGGCCCGCAGGGTCGTCGTCCTGGCCCAGGAGATCGCACGGATGAGGCACGCGGGGCGGATCGGGACGGAGCACCTGCTGCTCGGGATCCTGCGCAGCCCCGGCACACCGGGGGAGGAGCTCCTCGCCGCGGCCGGGATCGACGCCCGCGCCGTCGTCGAGGAGCTCGACCGGGCGGACGGCGTGCCCGATCGCGACGCCGACGCCCTCGCCACCCTGGGCATCGACCTCGACGCCGTCCGGAGCGCGGTGGAGGCGGGCTTCGGGCCCGGCGCGCTCGACCGTCCGCGGCGCGGACGGTGGTGGGCCGGGCACATCCCGTTCGCGCGGTCCTCGAAGAAGGCCCTCGAGCTGGCGCTGCGCGAGGCGATCCGGCTCGGCGACCGGTCGATCGGGACCGAGCACGTCCTGCTCGGGCTGCTGCACCCGGACACCGCGGCCTCGCAGGTGCTCGACCGGCACGGGATGACGCTGTACGGGACCCGGCGCGCCGCCGAGCGACGGCGGCCCCGCCGGGCGGGCTGAGCCGGGCCCGCTCGTCGGCTCAGTCGTCGGCTCAGTCGTCGGCGCGGTCCGGGTCGTCCGGGTCCTCGGTCGGGTCGACCCGGGTCTCCGCCGAGCGCACCCCGTCGGTCTCCGACAGCGCGGCGGCCAGGCCGGGCAGGTCGCCCCGGCCGTCGAGACGCAGGGTCAGCGCCGCGACCCGGACGCCGTCGGCGGCCACCGAGCCGCGGTGCACGGCCACCCCCGCCACCGAGAACCCGGCCGCGGTGCAGCGCTCCAGGACCCCGCGCAGGACGCCGTAGCCGTCGTCGTAGCGGATCCGCAGCACCGGGGGTCGGCGACGGTGCCGCCGCACCACCCGCGCGACCGGCTGCAGGCCCCGGGTCACCAGGAAGTGCGCCGCCGTCGCCAGGACGGCCAGCGGGGCCAGGCCCGCACCGCACGCCGTCCCGACCGCGGCGGCCAGCCAGATCGTGGCCGCGGTGGTGAGCCCGCGCACGACGTCCTGCCGGACGAAGATCAGCCCGGCACCGATGAACCCGATCCCCGACACGATCTGGGCCGCGATCCGGGACGGGTCCAGCGCGACGTGCTCGGTCGCGAGCAGGTCGGCGAAGCCGTACTTCGAGATGACCATGAACACCGCCGCGCCGACGCCGACCAGCACGTGCGTGCGCAGACCGGCGCTCTTCGCGCCGGCCTCGCGCTCCAGGCCGATCGCCGTCGTCAGGAGCAGGGCGAGCAGCACCGGCGGCAGCAGGCTCCACTGCGCCGCCGTCGACCAGAGTGGCTCGGCCCAGGACTCCGACATCGCATGACCTCCTTCTGCACGGGGGGACGGGCGCCTGCGACGATCCGCGCCGTGCGGATCGACGTCGTCACCATCTTCCCGTCCTACCTGCAGCCGTTGCGCGAGGCACTGCTGGGGCGGGCGATCGACCGCGGGCTGCTCGAGGTCGCCGTGCACGACCTGCGGGACTGGACCCACGACGTGCACCAGGCCGTCGACGACTCCCCGTACGGCGGCGGGCCGGGCATGGTGATGCGCCCCCAGGTGTGGGGCGAGGCCCTCGACGACGTGCTGGCCACCCCCGACCCGCCCGCCCGGCTGGTCGTCCCGACCCCGGCAGGGCGGCCGTTCACCCAGGCCACCGCGCACGCCTGGGCGGCCGAGGAGCGGCTGGTCTTCGCCTGCGGCCGCTACGAGGGCATCGACGAGCGCGTGCTGCTCGACGCCCGGGCCCGCGGCACCACCGTCGACGAGGTGTCGATCGGCGACTACGTGCTCGTCGGCGGGGAGGTCGCCGTGCTCGTGATGGTCGAGGCCGTCGCCCGGCTGCTGCCCGGGGTGCTGGGCAACCCGCGCTCGGCCGCCGAGGACTCCTTCTCCGACGGGCTGCTGGAGGGCCCGTCCTACACCCGTCCCGAGGTGTGGCGGGACCTGGCCGTGCCGGACGTGCTCCGCGGCGGCAACCACGCCGCGATCGCCCGCTGGCGGCGCGACCGGGCCCTGGAACGGACCCGGGACCGGCGCCCCGACCTGCTCGACGCGCTCGGGCCGGACGCCTTGGACGCCGCCGACCGCGCCGTGCTCGCCGCCCGGCGCCCCGACGACGACGCCGACGCCCCCACCACCTGAGCGTTCCCGCCGGTGGGCGTCCGCGGCCCGGCTCCGGGGCCGGCGCGGGGGGCCGTTCCGCCGTCGCCCGGCGGGCCTCCACCGGCGACCGGCGGTGCCCGGTCCGTCCGGTACGACCGGGCCCGCGGAGCCGCTCCGGACGCCCTCGCACCACCGGGTGTCCGGAGCGATCTGCCCGTCTGGCACTATGGACGGGTTGCCAGCGCCGCGTGTGGTGCCCGGTGACGGTCACGTGTGCCCCCGGTCCCGCCGGTGGCGCCGGCCGTACCGAGCCCGCCACGTGAGGAGCGTCGTCGCCGTACGGCACGACCGCCCCGTGGCCCGGGCGCGATCCCGGATCGACCCGGGACCGGCACCGCACGACCCGCACGAACGACACACGAGGACGGACCGTCGACATGAACACCCTGGACGCACTGGACGCGGAGACCCTGCGCTCCGACATCCCGAACTTCCGGCCCGGGGACACCCTCAAGGTGCACGTGAAGGTCATCGAGGGCAACCGCACCCGTACCCAGATCTTCCAGGGCGTCGTCATCCGCCGCCACGGCTCGGGTGCCCGCGAGACCTTCACCGTCCGCAAGATCTCGTTCGGCGTCGGCGTCGAGCGCACCTTCCCGGTGCACACGCCGAACATCGAGAAGATCGAGGTCGCCACCCGCGGCGACGTCCGCCGGGCGAAGCTGTACTACCTCCGCGACCTCCGCGGCAAGGCCGCGAAGATCAAGGAGCGCCGGGAGACCACCGCGTCCTGACCGTCACCCTGTCGTGACGGACCGGTGACGTAATCTCGACGCGTGGCCTTCCCCGAGCTCCCCGACGACCGCCGGGCCCGCCCCCGGCGGTATCGCGGCAGCGATGTTCCCGAGCGCCCCGGTCGGCGGCGGGCCCCCGAGGACCCGCCGCCCGCCGGTGGTGAGCCGGACGGTGACGAGCAGCAGTGGCTGCTCGGCACCGCGCTGCAGCACGGAGTGCCGGCCCGGGACGGCTCCGCGGACGGTGAGCCCGAGGGCGCACCGCGCGGGGTCCGTACCCGGCACGCGGGCCCGGAGGACGGCGCCGACGAGGCCCGTCCCCGCGGGCGTCGCTACCGCAACGGTTTCGACGAGCTCGCCGCCGGACGTTCCGGGCGGCACGGCGTCGACGCGGGCGGCCCGCTCCCCGAGGAGCGGCCCGCCCCGGCCACCGAGGGCCCGGACACGCTGCGGGCCCGCTACGCGGCCCGGCTGAACCGGCCCGACGGCCCCGGGCCCGGCGCCGCACCGAACGGCAGGCCGTGGCCGCCGTCCGGCAGCCGTCCGGAGCAGGCCCCGGACCCCCGTCATCCGGCGCCGCCGGCCGGGCGCCCCGAGGGCACCGGACGTCACGGCGTCCGCCCGGGCCCCGACCAGCCCGCCCCCGACGGCAGGCCCGGTCGCCGGGCCTCCGGGTTCGACCCGTCCGCCGCACCGCCCCTGCGCGGCCCCGACGCGCCCCGGCGCAACGGCCGGCCCCCCGCCGCCCCCGGCTTCGGCCCCTCCGGTCCCGCGCCCGGCGCCCCCGACGGTCGCACCCCCCGCGGCCACGGTGTCGACGGCTACCCGGCGGACGGTCGTGCGCCCGAGGGCCGCGGGCCCGACGGGTACGCGACCGAGGGCTACGGCCGCCCCGACCCGCGCGGTCGTGTCTCCGGCCGTCCGCCCGTCCGCGGCCCGTCCGCCGACTACTCCGACGGCGCCCGCCCGGAGCCCCGCCCCGACGGTGGTGTCCCCGATCGCCGGCCCGTCGGCCCGCCCGTCGACGGTTCCGCACCGACGACCCGCCGTCCCGTCCCACCGGACGCCGACGGGGCCCCGACCACCCGTCGCCCGGCCCCGCCGGACCCCGACGCCGCCGCGACCACGCGTCGCCGGGTGCCTCCGGAGGCCGACCCGCGGCGCGCCCGCGCGGCCGCCGCCCCGGTCGGCGACGACGTCGACGCCGACCCCGGGACCGTCGCCGTCCCGTACCCCGGCGCCGACGCGCCGGCGCGGCCCCCGCGCCGCCGTCGCCCGGCCGCCGCCCCGGCGGAACCGGCAGAGGACCCCGACGACATCCCCGCCGACCCGCAGGACGCGACGGACGAGCCGGAGCGCGCCACCGGTGGCCGCGCCGCGCGCCGCAGCGGCCCCGTCGGCGTCGGCGGCCGGATCGCCGCCCTGACCGGGCGCGGCTCCGCCGCGGCCGCGGCGGGCGAGGAGAAGCCCAAGACGGCGTTCTGGAAGGAGATCCTGCTCCTGGCCGGGGTCGCCATCCTGCTGACGGTCCTCATCCAGACCTTCCTCGCGAAGGTCTATGTCATCCCGTCGGGCTCGATGGAGACGACGCTGCACGGCTGCACCGGCTGCAACAACGACCGCGTGCTCGTCGACAAGGTCACCTACAACTTCACCGACATCACCCCGGGCGACATCGTCGTGTTCCGCGGCACCGACGGCTGGGCCAGCGAGACCTACAGCGGCGAGGGCAGCGAGAACCCGCTGCTCAAGGGCCTGCAGTCGCTCGGCTCGCTGGTCGGCATCGCCCCGCCCGACGAGAAGGACTTCGTCAAGCGGGTGATCGCCGTCGGCGGCCAGACCGTCTCCTGCTGCGACGCGCTGAACCAGGTCGTCGTCGACGGGCAGCCGCTGGAGGAGCCCTACATCTACTACCTGCCCGAGGCGGGTCCGGCCCGGCAGATCCCGTTCGGCCCGATCACCGTCCCCGAGGGCCAGTACTGGATGATGGGCGACTCACGGAACAACTCCGCGGACTCCCGGGCGGCCGGGCACGGCCCCATCCCCGAGGCCAACATCATCGGCAAGGTCCGGCTGATCGTGCTGCCCTTCGACCGGTTCGGCTGGGTCAGCGCGGTCGACCCGCAGACCACCGCCGAGGCGGCCGGCCTCCCGGGGCTGCCCGCCGGGCTGCCGCTGGCGCTGGGCATCCTGGGGACCCTGCCGCTCGCGGCCGGCCGGCGACGCGCTCTGCTCGCCCGGGCCGAGGCCGAGCGGTTCCTGCCCGCGACGCGCCCCCCGCACGGGTGGCGCCGGAGAGCCTGACCGGGAGCACCGTGCCGGTTCCGCCCAGCCGCGCCCGTCCCACCGGACGGCCGCGCGCCCGCCGACGGCCCGTACGGGTCCTGCCCGACGGGCTGCGTCCGCCGCGTGCCGTCGTCCGCGACGGCGGCACCTGGACCCTGCAGACGGTCCTGCAGCGCCACGGGCTCGGCCCGGTCGCCGGCGTCGACGAGGCCGGTCGCGGTGCGAGTGCCGGACCGCTGGTCGTCGCCGCGGCGGTGCTGCGGCCCGCGGACGCGAAGGCCCTCGACGGGTTGACCGACTCCAAGCTGCTGACCCCGGCCGCCCGCGACCACTGGTACGACCGCATCCGCGCCCGGGCGCTGGACCACGCCGTCGTCGTGATCCCGGCGGCCGAGGTCGACCGCCGTGGGGTGCACGTGGCCAACATCGAGGGCATGCGTCGCGCGGTGGCCGCGCTGAGCGCGGTCCCGCCCGGCTACGTCCTGACCGACGGCTTCCCGGTCCGCGGCTTCGGCCGCCCCGCCCTCGCCGTGCCGAAGGGGGACCGGGTGGCGGCCTGCATCGCGGCGGCGTCGGTGCTGGCCAAGGTCACCCGGGATCGCATCATGACCGCGCTCGACGCCGAGCACGACCGCTACGGCTTCGCCGTGCACAAGGGCTACAGCACCCCGGACCACGAGGCCGCGCTGCGCGCACACGGGCCCTGCCCGGAGCACCGGTTCTCCTTCGCGAACGTCGCCGCGGTGGCCGGGCGCGAGGCCCCGGCGGGGCTGGTCCACAATGGGGCGCTCCCCGAGCAGGAACCCGACCCCGGAGACCCGGAGGACACGGTCGGGGCGTGGGAGTCGTTGGAGATCGTCACAGGAGGAGCGGGCCGGTGAGCGCCGAGGATCTCGAGAAGTACGAGACCGAGATGGAGCTCACGCTCTACAAGGAGTACCGCGACATCGTCGCCCAGTTCTCCTACGTCGTGGAGACGGAGCGTCGGTTCTACCTGGCCAACTCCGTCGACGTCGCCCCGCGCAACGCCGACGGCGAGGTCTACTTCGAGGTCCGCATGTCCGACGCGTGGGTGTGGGACATGTACCGCCCGGCGCGGTTCGTCAAGAACGTGCGGGTGGTGACGTTCAAGGACGTCAACATCGAGGAGCTCGACACCCCTGACCTGCGGCTCCCCGACGACGACCAGTTCCCGGGCTGAGCGCGTAGCAGACCCCACCGACGGTTCCGCCGCCCCGGCGGCGCGGCCGGCGGTGCCCGTCCCCAACCGGCGGATCCGTCCACAGCCTGCCGATCCACCCCCGCGACGGGCCCGTCCGGCCCGATCGTGGACCCATGGCAGCGAAGGACGAGCTCGGCCGCCGCGGTGAGGACACCGCCGCCGAGTACCTCGAGCGGGCACACGGGATGGTCGTGCTCAGCCGCAACTGGCGGTGCACGCACGGCGAGATCGACATCGTCGCGGTCGACCCGCAGCAACGGCTGGTGTTCTGCGAGGTCAAGACCCGTTCCGGGCTCCGCTACGGCGAGCCCGCCGAGGCGGTGACCCGCCGCAAGACACGCCGGATCCGGTTGCTGGCGAAGGCGTTCATGGCCGCCCACCGGGTGAGCTGGGTGGAGATCAGGTTCGACGTCGTGGCGGTCCTGATCCGGCCCGGCCGGCCGGTCACGCTCACCCACTACCCGGCGGCGTTCTGATGCGGCCCCCGGCACGGATCTGGTCGGTGGCGCTGCACGGCGTCGACGGCGTCCCCGTCGAGATCGAGGCGGTCATCGGCGGCGGGATGCCCGGCGTGCACCTCGTGGGCCTGCCCGACGCCGCCCTCAACGAGTCCAAGGACCGGGTCCGGTCCGCGATCGTGCACTCCGGCCGCACCTGGCCCAACGAGCGGATCGTGCTCGCCCTCTCCCCGGCGACCCTGCGCAAGACCGGCAGCCGGTTCGACCTCGCCCTGGCGCTGGGTGTCCTCGTCGCCGCGGACGCGGTGCCGCCCGACCGGCTGCGCGGCACCGCGCTGCTCGGCGAGCTCGCCCTCGACGGCAGGCTGCGGCCGGTGCTCGGCGTGCTGCCCTGTCTGCTCGCCGCGCGCGACGCCGGGATGGTCCGCGCCGTCGTGCCCCGAGCCGCGCTCGCCGAGGCCGCGCTGGTCGACGGGATCGAGGCGTTCGGTGCCGACAGCCTCGGCGACGTCCTGGACTGGGCGTCGGGCAACCGGCTGCTGCACCGGCACGACGGCGGGCAGGAGGAGGCCCCGGCCGTCGCGGCACCCGAGCTGGCCGACGTGCTCGGCCAGCACGACGCCCGGCGCGCCCTGGAGATCGCCGCCGCCGGCGGGCACCACCTGCTGATGGTCGGCCCACCCGGCACCGGCAAGACGATGCTGGCCCAGCGCGTGGTGGGGCTGCTGCCCGAGCTCGATCGCGCCGAGGCGCTGCAGCTCGCCGCGATCCGCTCGGTGGCCGGCCGGCTCGGCGACAGCGGGGCGCTCAGTACGTGCGCGCCGTTCGTGGCGCCGCACCACTCGGCGTCGACCGCGGCGCTGCTCGGCGGGGGCAGCGGCGTCGCCCGGCCCGGTGCGGTGTCGCTGGCCCACCGCGGTGTGCTCTTCCTCGACGAGTGCCCGCACTGGCCGGCCTCGGTCCTCGACGGGCTGCGCACTCCTCTGGAGGAGGGCGAGGTCCGGCTGTCCCGCGCCGACGGCACCGTGCGCTACCCGGCCCGGTTCCAGCTCGTGCTCGCGGCGAACCCGTGCCCGTGCGCACCGCCGATCGACCGCGACTGCACCTGCCGCCCCGACGTCCGCCGCCGCTACATGTCCCGGCTGTCCGGCCCCCTGCTCGACCGGGTCGACCTGCGGGTGGCGATGGAGCCGGTGACCGCGCTGCGGGTGACCGAGAAGCGGGGCGAGGACACCGCGACCGTCCGCCGCCGGGTGCTCGACGCCCGCGCCGCCGCCGTCGCGCGCTGGTCGGAGCACGGGTGGCGGTGCAACGCCGAGGTGCCCGGCCCCGCCCTGCGGACCCGCTTCCCACTGCCCGCCCGGGTGATCGCACCGCTGGAGGCCCGGCTGCGGGCCGGGGACCTCAGTGCCCGCGGCGCGGACCGCGCTCTGCGGGTCGCGTGGACGCTCAGCGACCTCGCCGGGGCCGAACGGCCCGACCGCGGCCTGGTCGACGCGGCGCTGTACTTCCGCGAGCGGGGTGCCGCGTGAGCGCCCCGGTCCCGGCCGTCCGCCCGGGTACCGACGCCGGCACGGTGCCCGAGGAGGTCCTGCGCGCCCGCGCCTACCTGCTGCGCTGCGTCGAACCCCCGAACCGGCACCTCGTCGCCCTGGTCGACCGGTACGGGCCGGTCGAGGCGGCCGACCGGCTGCGTCGCGGTGCCGTCCCCGACGAGCTGCTGCGCGCCGCGGCGGCCCGGCGGGGTACCGACCGCTCCGAGGCCGACCTGGAGGCGGCCGCGGCAGCCGGGGCCCGGCTGCTCGTGCCGGAGGACCGGGGCTGGCCGTCGTGGCCGTTCCGGTCGTTCGCCGAGGCCCCGCGGGCCGACCTCGCGCCCCCGATCGCGCTGTGGGCCCGCGGGCCGGGGGAGATCGCGACGCTCGCCGACCGGTCGGTCACCGTCGTCGGGTCGCGTGCCGCGACCCCGTACGGGCTGAACGTGGCCGCGGACTTCTCCGCGACGCTGGCCCGGCGCGGCGTCGCGGTCCTCTCCGGCGCCGCGTTCGGGATCGACGCCGCCGCGCACCGCGGAGCGCTCGCCGTCGACGGCGCGACGGTCGCGGTGCTGGCCTGCGGCCCGGACCGCGTCTACCCGGCCGCGCACACCGGTCTCCTGGAGCGGATCGCCGCGACCGGACTGGTGCTCACCGAGTACCCGCCCGGCACGATCCCCGGGCGGCTGCGGTTCCTCGTCCGCAACCGGCTGCTGGCCGCACTCGGTGTCGGGACCCTGGTCGTCGAGGCAGGGGCACGCAGCGGGACGAAGCGCACCGCCGCCGACGCGACCGCGCTCGGGCGCCCGCTGATGGCGGTGCCGGGCCCGGTGACCTCGGGGATGTCGGTCGGCTGCCACGAGCTGGTCCGCTCCCACCAGGCGGGTCTCGTCGGACGTCCTGAGGACGTCCTGGAGGTCGTCGGCCGGCTGGGTGTGGACCTCGCCCTGCCGCCGCAGGGGGAGTCCCGCCCGACCGACGGGCTCGACCCGCGGGTGCTGGCGGTCCACGACGCGCTGCCCGCCCGGGCCGCGTGGCCGCCGGGACGGATCGGGGAGGCAGCGGGCGTCGGACCCGACGAGCTGCGCGCGGCACTGACCGAACTGGAGGACCGTGGGCTCGCCGAGTACCACCAGGGACTGTGGCAGCGTCCGGCACGCCGCGCGGGTCCTTGACCGGGGCCCCGCGGCGGCGGACCGTCCGGGCATGGCGCGCACAGAGTCCCCCGGTCCCGCGGGGTCGTCCGGTCCCGCGGCCACCGAGCCGGTCCCCGGCGCGGTCGACGGGCCGGCCGTGGGCCCGGCGGGCGCCCGTGCCGCGGGCGCCGGGTCCGCAGGGAGCGCCGGGCCGGCGGGCAGCGACGGGGCCGCCGCCGGTGACGGGCTCGCGCCGGACGTCGCCACCGCCGTCGAGGAGTTCACCGGGCACCTGAGTCACGAGCGGAACCGTTCGCCGCACACCGTCCGCGGCTACCGCTCGGACCTCACCGACCTGCTCCGCGGGCTCCCCGGCCTCGGTGCGCTCGACCTGGACCACCTGCGTCGGCGGCTCGGCGCGACGCACGCCGCAGGCGCCGGGCGGGCCACCGTCGCCCGGCGCACCGCCGCGGCCCGCACGTTCTGCGCCTGGGCGGTGCGCACCGGGCGGCTCGACCACGACCCGGCCGCCCGGCTCGGGTCGCCGCGCGCGGGCACCGTCCTGCCGGAGGTGCCTGCCGCGGCGGAGACCGCGGCGGTGCTGGCCGCCGTGACCTCCGGCGCGGCCGAGGACGCCCCGGAGGCGCTGCGCGACCTGCTGGTCCTCGAACTGCTCTACGCGACCGGGATCCGGGTCGCGGAGCTGTGCGGGCTGGACGTCGGGGCGGTCGACGAGTCCGCCCGTACGCTGCGGGTCCGGGGCAAGGGCGACCGGGAACGGACCGTCGTGTTCGGGGTGCCCGCCGCGCGCGCCCTGCGCCGCTGGCTCGACCACGGCCGACCGGCGCTGGCGACCCCGTCGTCGCCGCCGGCGCTGCTGCTGGGCGTGCGGGGCGGGCGGCTGGACCCGCGCGTCGCCCGGACCGTCGTGCACCGCGCGATCCGGTCGGTACCGGGCGTCCCCGACGTCGGACCGCACGGTCTGCGGCACGCCGCGGCGACCCATCTGCTCGAGGGCGGAGCCGACCTTCGTTACGTACAGGAGTTACTCGGTCACGCTACGCTGTCGACGACACAGCTCTACACGCATGTGACCGTCGACCGGTTGAAGGTGGTTCATGACCAGGCGCACCCTCGGGCCTGAGGCGTCCCCCACGACGCCCCGCCGTCCCGATGCGTTCCCCACCGCCCTGGCCACGGCCCTCGACCGGAGGGCCGCGGGGGCCGACGTGCCCCGCGCGGCCGTCCTCGGACCGGTCCCCGACCCACCCGGGCACCCGCGCGGCGGCCCCCTCGACGCCACCACCGGACGACCGCCGGCGGGCGCGGCCCCCGCGTGCATCGCCCTCGTCCCGGCGACGGGCCGGGCGCCCCGCGACACGCCCGACGCCACACCGGGTCACCTGAACGAGACCGTCGAGCCGGCCGTCGTGCCGCTGTGGCGCGAGTTCCTCGCCACCCGGGGCGCCGCCACGCGACGACGCCTGGTCGAGCACCACGCCCCGCTCGTGCGCGGTGTGGGGACGAAGCTGGCGGTGCGGCTGCCGTCGTCGATCGAGCTCGCCGACCTGCTGCAGTCCGGGACGTTCGGCCTGATGGAGGCCGTCGACCGGTTCGACCCCGCCCGCGGGATCCGCTTCGAGGCCTACGCGGCCCAGCGGGTCCGGGGCGCCATGCTCGACGAGCTGCGTGCCCAGGACTGGGTGCCCCGCACCGTGCGGGCGCGCAGCCGCGAGGTCGAACGGGCCCGTGAGGCGGTGCAGTTCCGCGCCGGGCGCCCCGCGACCGACGGCGAGCTGGCCGCGGAGCTGGGCGTCGCGGTGCGCGACCTCCGTCAGGCCCGGCGGCCGATGTACCTGGTCAGCGCCGAGGACCTCGGCGCGGTCGGCCCGGCGGGCTCGCCGCTGTCGACGCTCCCGGCCGACGACTCGGTGGACCCGGTGACCGCGGCGGTCCGGAGGGAGACCGGGGCGGAGCTGCGTGCCGCGATCGGGCTGCTGGGGGAGCGGGACCGGCTGGTCCTGCATCTCTACTACGTCGAGAACCGGACGCTGGCCGAGATCGGCGGGGTCCTCGGGGTCACCGAGTCCCGGGTCTGCCAGCTGCACGCCCGGGTGATCACCCGGCTGCGGGCGTCGATGCGGCCGGCGCTGGCGGGCTGACCCGGCCCGGAGCGTCCTCCGCGGGTTCCGGCGCCCCCTCCCAGGGGAGCAGCCGCACCCGGGGAGGCCGCAGCAGCACCAGTGGGTCCAGGTGGTCGAGCCGCTCCCGGCGCACGCCCCAGTGCAGGCAGGCCGCGACCGGGCACCCGATGTGCCCGGGTTCCAGCGTCCCCACCGGGTCGCCCCCGGCGAGCCGCGCCCCGGCGACGACGACGGCGGTCACCGGCTCGTAGGTGCTCCGCAGCCCGTCGGGGTGGTCGACGGAGACGACGCCGCGCCCGGCGATCCGCCCGGCGAACACCACTACCCCCTCCCGTGCGACGAGCACCGCCTGCCCGGGGGAGCCGCCGAGGTCGGCGCCGCGGTGCCCGCGGCCGTAGCGGAACGCGGGCTTGCGGAACACCGCGGTGACCGCCGGGGGCGGGAGCAGCGGCCAGGCGTAGTCCGCCCCCGGGCCGGGATCCCCGCTCCGGGCGGCCGCGGCGGCGCGGGCGCCGGGCCCGCTCCGTCCGGGGGCCCGCCCGGAGCGGGCCCGGCGCCGGGCGGGGGCGGGACGCCGTCGGCCCCGGGAGGTGGCCCCGGAGCCGGGACGGCGGTCCCCGACGCCGCGACCGCCGGCGCGGTGACCGCCGCTGCTGCGACCGCCGGTGCCGCGACCACCGGTGAAGGGACCGCCGGTGCCGGGACCACCGGTGAAGGGACCGCCGGTGCGGCGACCGCCGCCCCCGGCGGCACGAGCGCCGCTCCGGTCACGACCACGGCGAGCAGCACCGCCCCCGCCCGTAGCCCGGTCCGCCATCCGGGAAGGGACGCGTGACGCGGGTCCCGGGGCGGGGGAGCGGACGGCGAGGGGAGAGGCACTCGTCCAGCCTGCGACGACGACCGCTCGTCGCCGGGGTGGATCGTCGTCCTGGGGACGTACCGGCCGGTTGTGGACTGCCGCCGCCGGAACCGGGCTCCGCCGCGATCGGCCCGGAGGCCCCGGCGTACACTGGAGCCCGCACCACGTCCGTCGTGGTGACTTCGCGCGCCCGCTCGCCCGTTGCGCCGTCCCCCCAGGGTACGGCGTCGGGAGCGGAGGCCGGGCGGTCCTGCGATCCCGACGTCACGCTCACGTGTGACCAGGGGGAGCGGGTCCGGCTCCGCCGCGGGCGCCAGGGTGGTCCACCGACCGGTGGGCCCACGAACCGCCTGCGCGGCATCCGCCGCGCCCGACCGAGAGGTGATCGCAGGCCATGGCCGTCGTCACCATGAAGCAGCTGCTCGACAGCGGCGTGCACTTCGGGCACCAGACCCGTCGCTGGAACCCGAAGATGAAGCGCTACATCCTCACCGAGCGCAACGGCATTTACATCATCGACCTCCAGCAGACGCTGTCGTACATCGACCGCGCCTACGAGTTCGTGCGCGAGACCGTCGCGCACGGCGGGACGATCATGTTCGTCGGTACCAAGAAGCAGGCCCAGGAGGTCATCGCCGAGGAGGCGGCCCGGGTCAACATGCCGTACGTCAACCAGCGCTGGCTGGGCGGCATGCTCACCAACTTCCAGACCGTCCACCGTCGCCTGCAGCGCCTCAAGGAGCTCGAGGCGATGGAGCAGAACGGTGGCTTCGAGGGCCGTTCGAAGCGCGAGATCCTCACGCTGACCCGTGAGAAGGACAAGCTCGAGAAGACCCTCGGCGGTATTCGCGACATGTCCAAGGTCCCGTCCGCCGTCTGGATCGTGGACACCAAGAAGGAGCACATCGCCGTCGGCGAGGCCCGGAAGCTCAAGATCCCGGTCGTCTCCATCCTGGACACGAACTGCGACCCGGACGAGGTCGACTTCCCGATCCCGGGCAACGACGACGCGATCCGCTCGGCCGCGCTGCTGACCAAGGTCATCGCCAAGGCCGCCGCCGACGGTCTGGTCTCCCGTGGCCAGCGCCGGGGCGAGGGTGGCGAGGCCGCCGCCGAGCAGCCGCTCGCCGAGTGGGAGCAGGACGTCCTGGCGGGCAACGAGGTCGGCTCCGACGGTGCCAGCCTCTCCGCCGCCGGTGGCGACGGGGCGGCGGCCGCGGCCGCCCCCGCCTCCACCAGCAACGGCACCCAGAACTGAGTGCGCGCGTCCGGCGGGCCCACGCACCGTGGGCCCGCCGGACGCGACCCGGTGATCCATTCCCGTCACGACCCAGAGGACGAGAGACACCCGATGGCGAACTACACCGCCGCCGACGTCAAGCGGCTCCGTGAGCTCACCGGCTCCGGGATGATGGACTGCAAGAAGGCGCTCGAGGAGTCCGAGGGCGACTTCGACAAGGCCGTCGAGCTCCTCCGCATCAAGGGCGCGAAGGACGTGGGCAAGCGCGCCGAGCGCGCCACCGCCAACGGCCTGGTCGTCGCCGACGGCGGCACCCTGGTCGAGCTGGACTGCGAGACCGACTTCGTCGCGAAGTCCGACGACTTCATCGCGCTGGCCGAGAAGATCCTGGCCACCGCGGTCGCCGAGAAGCCGGCCGACCTCGACGCCCTGCGCGAGACCAAGCTCGAGGACGGCACCGTGGGCGAGGCCGTGCAGGCCCTGTCCGCCCGCATCGGCGAGAAGTTCGAGCTGAAGCGCTACGCCCGGGTCGACGGCCAGGCTGCCGTCTACTTGCACAAGCGCGCCACCGACCTGCCCCCGCAGATCGGTGTCCTGCTCGCCTACGACGGCGGCGACGCCGAGGCCGCCCGCGGTCTCGCGATGCAGGTCGCGGCGGCCCGGCCGGAGTACCTGACCCGTGAGCAGGTCCCCGCCGAGATCGTCGAGAACGAGAAGAAGATCGCGGAGGCGACCGCCCGCGAGGAGGGCAAGCCCGAGCAGGTCCTGCCCCGCATCGTCGAGGGCCGGGTCAACGGCTACTACAAGGACGTCGTGCTCCTGGAGCAGGCCTCCGTCGTCGACCCGAAGAAGTCGGTCAAGGCCGTCGCCGACGAGGCGGGTCTGACCATCACCGACTTCGTGCGCTTCGAGGTCGGCCAGAACTGATCCTTCCCACCCCCGCCCGGGTGGTGCTCCGCGCACCGCCCGGGCGGAGGGTGAGAGGATCGTGACCGCCAGCGAGTACGACCAGGCCGGGGGATGCAACCGTGATCGAGGAAACCCTCTTCGACGTCGAGGAGAAGATGGAGAAGGCCGTCACGGTCGCCCGTGACGATCTGGCGTCGGTGCGTACCGGCCGGGCCACTCCGAACATGTTCTCCCGGATCGTCGTGGACTACTACGGCGCGTGGACCCCGCTGAACCAGCTCGCCTCGGTGTCGATCCCCGAGGCGCGGATGGCGGTCATCAAGCCCTACGACGCCAGCCAGCTCAAGCAGCTCGAGAAGGCCATCGCCGACTCGGACCTCGGGGTCAACCCGTCCAACGACGGGCAGATCATCCGCGTGATCATCCCGCAGCTCTCCGAGGAGCGGCGCCGGGACATGGTCAAGGTCGCCCGCGGCAAGGGCGAGGACGCGCGTGTCGTGCTCCGCGGCCTGCGCCGCAAGGCGATGGACGAGCTGCACCGCATCCAGCGTGACGGTGAGGCCGGCGAGGACGAGGTCGCCCGCGCCGAGAAGGAGCTGCAGGGCGTCACGGACCGCTACGTCGCGCAGATCGACGAGCTGGTCAAGAACAAGGAATCCGAGCTCCTCGAGGTCTGAGCCCGGTGCCCTCCTCCTTCGACGCCGCCGTCCCCGTGACCTCCGACCTCCCCGGTGACGGGCCGGCCGGCGTGTCGGCGACTCCGGATGTGCCGAAGCCCGTCCGGGGGCAGAAGGGGTACAAGCGGTCCCGGCTGGGCCGCAACCTCGTCGCGGCGATCGCGGTCGGCGTCGGGCTCGGCGTCATCATCCTGCTGAGCCTGCTGATCCAGCGTCAGGGCTTCGTCCTGGTGCTCGCCTGCGTCACCGCGGTGGGTACCTGGGAGCTCGCGGGCGCGCTGCGCCGGGGTGCCGACATCCGGGTCTCGCTGCCGGTGCTGCTGGTCGGCGGCCAGGCCGTCGTCTGGCTGTCCTGGCCGTTCGGCCTCTACGGGGCCGCGGTCGCCCTCGCCGCGACGGTGCTGGGCTGCCTGCTGTGGCGGATGCGGACCGGCGCCGCGCACTTCGTGCGCGACATCAGCGCCTCGCTGTTCGTCGCGGTCTACGTCCCGCTGCTCGTGGCCTTCGCCGTGCAGCTGACCGTCGCCCCGGACGGCGTGGGCCGGGTCCTGACCTTCCTGCTCTGCGTGGTCGCCTCCGACGTCGGCGGGTACGCGGCGGGCGTCGTCGCGGGCCGGCACCCGATGGCCCCCACGATCAGCCCGAAGAAGTCCTGGGAGGGCTTCGCCGGTTCGCTGGTCGCCGGGATGGCCGCGGGCTCGCTCTGCATCGGTCTGATGCTGGACGCGCCCTGGTACTGGGGGCCGCTCGTCGGTGCACTGCTCGTCGCGACGGCCACCCTGGGCGACCTGGTCGAGTCGCTGGTGAAGCGCGACATCGGCGTCAAGGACATGGGCAACCTGCTGCCCGGGCACGGCGGTCTGATGGACCGTCTGGACTCGCTGCTGCCGACCGCGTTCGTCGCCTGGGCGATCCTCGGGATCGTCGTCCCGATCGCGTGAAGCGCACCTACCAGGGGTTCGGCGGTCAGCCGAAGCCCGGCCCGGCCATCCCCAGCCCGAACATCTGGAACTGGCCCGAGGTCTACGAGACCGAGAACCGCGCCCAGGACGCCGACGGCGAGCTCTGGGCCGCGCTGTGGGCCGAGACCGGCGGCTGGGCGGGGGCCGACGTCGTCGACGTCGGCTGCGGGGACGGCTTCCACCTGCCGCGCTTGGCCGAGCAGGCCGCCACCGTCACCGGTGTCGAGCCGCACCCGCCGCTGGTCGAACGGGCACGACGGCGCGTGGCCGGAGACGACCGCATCACCGTGCACGCCGCGGGCGCCGAGCGGCTCCCGCTGCCCGATGCCTGCGCGGACCTGGTCCACGCCCGCACCGCGTACTTCTTCGGGCCGGGCTGTGAACCGGGGCTCGCCGAGGCCGAGCGGGTACTGCGCCCGGGCGGGGTGCTCGCCGTCGTCGACCTGGACTTCACGGTGCGGCCGTACGGGACGTGGCTGCGTGCCGACCTGCCCCGCTACGACCCGCCCGCGGTCGACCGGTTCTTCGCCGCCCACGGCTTCGCGCTGCGCCGGGTCGTCTCGACCTGGCGGTTCGACACCCGCGCGGACCTGGAGGAGGTCCTGCGCATCGAGTTCTCCGCCCGGACCGCGCGCCGGGCGATCGACGACGTCGCCGACCGCACCGTGCGCGTGGGCTACCGGCTCCACACCCGGCGCCGCGCCGACGGCCTCGTCCTGCCGTCCTGAGCCCGCGGCGCCGGGAGCGGCCTCAGGCCAGGGTGATCGACCCGTCCGCGACGGTGACCTGCCGCGGGTCGAGCGGCCGCTGGGCCGGCCCGTCGACGACGGCGCCGTCGAGGGAGAAGCGGCTGTTGTGGCACGGGCAGACGATCTGGCCGTCGGTGACCTGGCTGACGGTGCAGCCCTGGTGCGGGCAGATCGCGGACAGGCCGGTGAACGACCCCTGCTGCGGCTGGGTCACGACGACCTGCGCGTCGGCGTAGATCGCGCCGCCGCCGACCGGCACCGCGGACGCCGGGCCGAGGACGGTGCCGGGGGAGCCCTCCGGGGCGTCCCCGGTCTGGGCCTGCCCGCCGCCTGCGGTGGTGCTGGAACCGCCGCCACCGCAGGCGGCGACCGCGCCGATCGCGGCCACGCCGGCACCGGCGATCATCGCGCGGCGGCCGAGGGCAGGCCCTCCGGCGCGCGGGGCGGGATCGGGCTCGGTGGAGGACGTCGTGGGGAGGGTCATGGCTCTCCTGGGGGAGGCCGGGCGGGCCCGGCGGTGTGGTGGTGGCGGCCCGGGGCTCGGGGACCCGGGGCACGTGACGAGCCTCCCATGATGTCCGGTTCGAGGTAGGACGGGTGTGTCGTTCCGCCACACCTGCGCCGTGTCCCGGGCCGCTCTCGCTACCGTGGATGCATGCCGTACACGATGCGCCAGCCGTCGCTGGGCGTTCCCGTGCCGAGCCTGGAGATCGTCCTGGGCCTGCTGGCCTGGGTGGTCGGTGCGGGCGGCCTCGGGAACGGGTTCGCCACCGTCCTCGTCGCGCTCGGGATCTTCCTGACCGCGTACCTGTGGATCGTGCGCCGGCGCAACGCCGCGATGGCGGTGACCCTGCACCCCGAGCGGAAGCGGCGGATGCAGCGGCTGGTCGTGATCGGCGTCGCCGGGGTCGTGCTGCTTCCGTCGCTGCTGTCCCTGGTCGACTACGGCGAGCTGGCCACCGCCCTGTCCGCCGCCCTCGTCGGGGTGCTGCTGATCCAGGCGTCCACCGTGCTGGAGGAGCGCAGCCTCGTCGCGACCGGCGGCCTGGTGCTGCTCATCGCCGCGTTCGGCGCCTTCCTGGCCCTGACCTACCAGGGCCAGGGGACCGGGTCCGCGGTGCCGGTGACCGGGCTCTGCGCCGGGATCGTGCTGTGGGTCGCGGCCGCGCGCAGGCTCGGGATCCTGGAGGACCTGTCCCGGCGCTACAACGTGCGGATCCCCGGGATCCGCTGATCCGCGGCCGGGCTGGCACACTGGAGGTGCCATGTCCAGCCTCCCGCTCGTCTTCGACGCACCCCGCCGCGGTACTCCGCCCCGCCACCTCGCCGACGTCGACCCGGCCGACCGTGCCGCCGTCGCGCAGGAGCTCGGCGTACCGCGGTTCCGCCTCGACCAGTTGGCCCGCCACTGGTTCGGTCGTCTCACCGACGACCTCGACACCATGAGCGACCTCGGCGGTGACGTCCGGGAGAAGCTGCGCCCGCTGCTCCCGCCGCTGGTCACGCCGCTGACCGAGAAGGCCTGCGACGGCGGCGCCACCCGCAAGACGTTGTGGCGCGGCCACGATGGCGTGCTCGCCGAGAGCGTGCTGATGCGCTACCCGGACCGGGCGACGGTCTGCATCTCCAGCCAGGCCGGCTGCGGGATGGCGTGCCCGTTCTGCGCCACCGGCCAGGGCGGCCTGCAGCGCAACCTGTCGACCGCCGAGATCGTCGACCAGGTCCGCCGCGCCGCCGCCCAGGCCCGCGACGGCGCGCTGGACGAGCCGACCCGGCTGTCGAACGTCGTGTTCATGGGGATGGGCGAGCCGCTCGCCAACTACAAGCGGGTCGTCGCCGCCGTCCGCCGGATCACCGAGCCGGCCCCGGACGGGCTGGGCATCTCCGCGCGCGGGGTCACCGTGTCCACGGTCGGGCTCGTCCCGGCGATCGACCGGCTCCGCGAGGAGGGGATCCCGGTCACCCTGGCCATCTCGCTGCACTGCCCGGACGACGAGCTGCGCGACACCCTCGTACCGGTCAACAACCGGTGGAAGGTGGCCGAGGTCCTCGACGCGGGCCGGCGCTACGCCACCACGACCGGCCGCCGCGTCTCCATCGAGTACGCGCTGATCCGCGACGTGAACGACCAGCCGTGGCGCGCCGACATGCTGGCGAAGGTCCTGCGGCAGCACATCGGCACGTCCCGGGTGCACGTCAACCTCATCCCGCTGAACCCGACGCCGGGCAGCGAGTGGGACGCCTCGCCGAAGCCCGTCGAGGAGGAGTTCGTGCGCCGGGTGCGCGCGGCCGGCGTCGCCTGCACCGTCCGCGACACCCGCGGCCAGGAGATCGACGCGGCCTGCGGACAGCTCGCCGCGTCGCATCCGGGCTGACCCGCCCGGCGACCCCCTCGGCAGCTCGCCGCGTCGCGTCCGGGCCCGCCCGCCCGGCGACCCCCTCGCGTCGCCGGGCGGACCCGCTCAGAGCCGGTCGCCGCTCTCCGGGTGGAACAGGTGCAGCCCCTCGGTCGACGGCGTCAGTGCGACCCGGTCCCCGCGCCGCGCCCCGGTACGCCCCGCGGTCCGCACGACGACGGCGTCGTCGCGCGAGCCGGTCAGCGACGCCGTCGCCGACAGGTCACCGGAGGACTCGGCCAGGGTGCCGTAGAGGTAGGCGTCCGACCCGAGCTCCTCGACGACGTCGACCCGGGCCGGGATGCCCTCGCCGCCGTCGGGGGAGACCGTCCACTGCTCGGGACGGATGCCCAGGGTCACCTCGGTGAGCTGGTGCGCCCCGATCGTCGACCGGACGTCCTGGGGCAGCGCGACCTCCCGCCCGGCGAGGGTCACCCCGCGCTCGGTCACCTTCGCGGTGAACAGGTTCATCGCCGGCGAACCGATGAACCCGGCGACGAACGCGTTCTGCGGCCGGTCGTACAGGTCGGCCGGGCTGGCGAACTGCTGCAGCTTCCCGTCGGCGAGCAGCGCGACGCGGTCGCCCATCGTCATGGCCTCGACCTGGTCGTGGGTGACGTAGACGGTGGTGACGCCCAGACGTCGCTGCAGCGCCGCGATCTCGGTGCGGGTCTGCACCCGCATCTTCGCGTCGAGGTTCGACAGCGGCTCGTCCATCAGGAAGACCCGCGGCTCGCGCACGATCGCCCGGCCCATCGCGACGCGCTGGCGCTGGCCGCCGGACAGGGCGCGCGGCTTGCGGTCGAGGTAGTCGGTCAGGCCGAGGATCTCGGCGGCCTCCTTGACCTTGACCGCGCGCTCGGCCTTGTCGATCCCGGCCATCTTCAGCGGGAACGCCATGTTCTCCCCGACGGTCTTGTTCGGGTAGAGCGCGTAGTTCTGGAACACCATGGCGATGTCCCGGTCCCGGGAGGGGACCCCGACCATGTTCTCGCCGTCGATCCGGATCGAGCCGCCGTCGATCTCCTCGAGGCCCGCGAGCATCCGCAGCGCCGTCGACTTGCCCGATCCGGACGGCCCGACGAGCACGACGAACTCGCCGTCCTCGATCGTCAGGTCCAGCCGGTCGACGGCCGGCTTGGCTCCGGGGGTGTAGATCCGAGATGCCTGGTCGAACACCACGTCAGCCACGGCGGGCTCCCATCCTGGTCACGAACACGATCACTTGACGGCCCCGAAGGACAGGCCCTGGACCAGCTTGTTCTGGGCGATCCAGCCGGCGATGACGACCGGCAGCGCGGCCACGGTGGCCGCCGCGCAGAGGCTGGCGAAGTACAGGCCCTCGGAGGTGATGAACCCGACGAGGTACACGGGCACGGTCGCGGCCCGCGAGGCGGTCAGGTTCACCGCGAAGAAGAACTCGTTCCAGGCGAAGATCATGCAGATCAGCGCGGTGGCGGCCATGCCGGGCGAGATGATCGGCAGCACGACCTCGCGCAGCGAGCGCCACAGCGACGCCCCGTCCATGCTCGCGGCCTCCAGGAGCTCCTTGGGGACCTCCAGGAAGAACGACCGCATCATCCACACCGCGATCGGCAGGTTCATCGCCGTGTAGAGCACGACGAGCGTCCAGATGTTGTCCAGGGCACCCAGGTAGTTCACGACGACGTAGATCGGCACGATCGCCGCGACGACCGGCAGCATCTTGGTCGAGATGAAGAAGAACAGCACGTCCTGGGTCTTGCGCACCGGCCGCAGCGACAGCGCGAACGCGGCCGGGGTGCCCAGCAGGAGCACCAGGACCGTCGAGGCGACCGTCGCGAACAGCGAGTTGAGCAGGTAGGGCCCGACCCCGCCGCCGAACACCTCGGCGAAGTTGTCGAACGTGGGGACGAAGAACACCGTCGGCGGGATCGTGACGGCCTGCGCCTCGGTCTTGAAGGCGGTCATCACCATCCACAGCACGGGGAAGAAGAACCCGAGCCCGACGATCCAGGCCAGCACGCTCAGCAGCGGCCCGGCCCCGCGCGGCGCCTTCCGCGGCGTCGTCGCGGGGGTGGAGGTCCGTTCGGCGACTGCGGTCATCACGCCTCCTCGGCGGCGGAGAAGCTGCGGAAGATCAGGCGCAGCGCCAGGGTGGCGACGATGATCGTCGCCACCACGGTGACCACGCCCATCGCGGCGGACTCGCCGATGTCGAAGCCCAGGAACGCCCGCTGGTAGATGTAGAACGGCAGGTTCGCCGACGCCGTACCCGGACCGCCCTGGGTCATCATGTAGATCGTGTCGAACGTGTTGACCAGGTAGATGGCGCCGAGCACGACACCGAGCTCGATGAACCGCTGCAGGTGCGGCAGCGTCACCTCGCGGAACACCGCGAACCCGGTCGCCCCGTCCATCCGGGCGGCCTCGAGGACCTCCTGCGGCTGGGAGCCGAGCCCGGCGAGGATCAGCAGCATCATGAACGGCGTCCACTGCCACACCAGCGCGATGATCACCGCGGCCCGCGGGAAGGTGGACACCCAGTCGGTCTGCCCGGCGCCGAACGGCGAGAGCAGGAAGTTCACCAGGCCGTAGGTGGGGTCGAACAGCACCGACTTCCACAGCAGCGCACCGGCGACCGGGGTGATCAGGAACGGCGTGATGATCAGCGTCCGGACGATGCCGCGGCCGAGGAACGCGCGGTTGAGCAGCAGCGCGATCAGCAGCCCGAGCACCATCGCGATCGCGACCGCGCCCAGGGTGAGCAGGATCGAGTTCAGCGCGACGCCGCGGAACTGCGAGTCGGTGAACACCGTCGCGTAGTTCTCCAGCCCGACGAAGCGCTGGCTGCCGGGGCGCACCAGGTTCCAGGACTGCAGCGAGTACCAGATCGTCACCAGGAACGGCAGCTGCGTGACGATGATCGTGAAGATCAGCGCGGGCAGCAGCGGTGCCCGGCGGATCCAGCCGTCGCGGCGTTCCGCGGCCGGTGAGGTCTGCCGTTCCGGTGCCGCCTGCGGTGGTGCCTCTGTGGTCGTCACCGGTCGCCCCCGCTCTGCTGGTAGGACTCGCCGACGGTCTCGGCGTACTGCTGGGCCTGGTCGAGGGCCTCGTCAGCGGTCTGCTGCCCGGCGATGGCCGCGGAGATCTGCTGGCTGACCCGGGTCCCCAGGTCCTGGAACTCGGGGATCCCGACGAACTGCAGCCCGGTGTACGGGACGGGGTCGCGGGTCGGCCGGTCCTGGTCGGCGGCGTTGATCGCGGCGATGGTCTGCGGCGCGTAGGCCTTCGACGCCGCGACGTACTCGGGGATCCGGTAGGTCGACTGGCGGGCGCCGGGCGGGACCGAGGTCCAGCCGAGCTCCTCGCCGACCATCTTCTGGTACGGCTTGGACGTCATCCAGGACAGGAACTTCCAGGTCGCGTCGACCTGCTCGGGGCCCTTCTCCGCGGTGGTGCGGGGGATGGCCAGCGCCCACGAGTACAGCCAGCCCGAGGACAGGCCGTCGACGCCGGTCGGCGCCGGCGCGTAGCCGACCTTCCCGGCGACGTTGGACTGGGCCGGGTCCTCCAGCAGACCTGCGGCGACGGTGGCGTCGAACCACATCGCGGTGTTGCCCTGGCTGAACTGGTTGCCGCACTCGGAGAACCCGGAGCCCGCGGCGCCGGCCTGGCCGTCGCGGCGGACGAGGTCGACGTAGAAGTTGACCGCCTTGCGCACCTCGGGGGAGGTCAGCTGGGCGTTCCACCGGTCGTCGAACCAGCGGCCGCCGTAGGAGTTGATCATCGCGTCGACCGGGGCCATGACCTCGCCCCAGCCGGGCTTGCCGCGCAGGCAGATGCCACCGCGGCCCTGCTCGCGGTCGGTGAGGCGGTCGGCGAACTGCGCGACCTGGTCCCAGGTCGGCTTCGCGGGCATCGTCAGCCCGGCCTGCTCGAACAGGTCCTTGCGGTACATCAGGAACGCGGACTCGCCGTAGAACGGCACCGAGTACATGTGTCCGTCGGGGCCGGACAGGGCGCCGCGGATGGTCGGTGTGAAGTCGTCCCGGTCGTAGCCGGGCGTGGCGTCCATCAGCGGGTCGAGGTCGACCAGCCAGCCGTTGCGGGCCCACTGGGGGGTCTCGTAGTTCGAGATCATCACGGCGTCGAACTCGTCGCCGCCGGTGGCGACCGACGCGGTGATCTTCGCGCGGGCCTCGTTCTCGGACAGGCTCACGAAGCGCACGGTGATGCCGGGATTCTCGGCCTCGAACCGGGGGCTGAGCTCGATCGCGTCCTCCATCTGCGGGTTGGACACGATCGCGATCGTCACGATCCGGGTGCCCTGAGGCAGGCCGAACGTTCCGGCCCCGGCGCAGCCGGTGAGGGCGAGACCGATGACCGCCAGCAACGCGGTGAGGACGGCGGGACGCGACCTGGTTCTCGGGCGCACGGGCACTCTCCTCGTCGTCGAGGGCTCCGACGGGTGTGCAACGGGGTGGTCCGGGACACGTCCGTCCGGTATGACCGGTGCACGGTATGCGTGGAGTAACCGCTTGCGCAACCGGTTGCCTGTACGCTGTCGCCAACCCGTGACCCGCCTCGGAGGTGCGTGATCGCGACCATGGCCGAGGTCGCCCGGCTCGCCGGGGTCTCCACCGCGACCGTGTCCCACGTCCTGAACGGCACCCGGCCCGTCCGGGAGACCACCCGCGAGCAGGTGCTGGCCGCGATGGCGCAGGTGCACTACACACCCAACGCCGCCGCACGCTCGCTCGCGACCGCGCGCACCCGGACCGTCGGGCTCGCGCTGTCGGCGATCTCCAACCCGTACCTGGGCGAGCTGCTGCACGCGATCGAGGACGAGTCCGCCGCGGCCGGGCACACCCTCCTGCTCGCCGACCCGCACGACGACCCGGGCTACGAGGCGACGGCCGTCGCGCAGCTCCGCAGCCGCGTCGACGGCGTGCTGTTCGCCCCCTCGGGCGACTCCACCGCGACCCTCGAGGCGCTCGCGGCACAGGGCGTGCCGACGGTGCTGGTGGACCGGATGCTCGACGGCGAGCTGGACGAGGTCGGCTCGGAGAACGTCGAGCCCGTCGCCGGGCTGGTCACCCACCTGGCCGAGGCCGGGCACGCGAGCATCGGCTTCGTCGCCGGCCTGGCCGGACTCGCGACGACCGTCGAGCGCCTCGCCGGGTACCGCCTCGGGATGCGCCGGGCCGGCCTCCCGCCCGGGCCGGTGGTGGAGGGACGCTCGGACAGCGAGCCCGCCCGCGTCGTCGTGCGCGAGCTGCTGGCCTCGCCCGAGCGGCCCGCCGCGCTGGTCACCGGCAACAACGCGATGACGATCGGCGCCGTCCAGGCCGCCCACGACCTGGGCCTGCACATCCCCGGGGACCTGGCGCTGGCCGCGTTCGACGACTTCCCGTGGGCCGACGCGTTCAGCCCGCGCCTCACCGTCGTCGCGCAGCCGTTCGCGGACATCGGGCGCGAGGCGGTCCGGCTGCTGCTGCGCCGCATGGCCGAGCCCGAGGCGCAGCGGCGCTCGCTGCGGCTGCCGACGACCTTCGTGCACCGGGAGTCGTGCGGCTGCCGCCCATGATCCTTCACTGCGGAGCGTGCGATGTCCCGCAGGGTGCACCGGGCTCCACGGAGAAGGATCACCGCAGCGCCGCCGACCGGATCCGGCCCACCGTGTCGCCCGGCCGGTCCCGGACGTCCTGCCAGGTGAACCGCAGCACCGTCCACCCCGCGGCGACCAGTGCGTTCTGCTTGCGCCGGTCGGCCCGGAAGCGGGCCGGGTCCGAGTGGAACGCCCAGCCGTCGATCTCCACCGCGAGCCGTTCCGCCACGAACGCGACGTCCACCCGCCACGGACCGAAGGGCCACCCGAGGACGAACCCGGTGAGTCCCGCCCGTCGCAGGTGCGCGACGAGGCGCCGCTCGGCCCGCGAGTCGGCCCGGTCGGCGGCCTCGACGACGAGCTCGCGGGCCCGGGCCCAGCCGTGGGCGCCGACCCCGCGCTGGAACGCGGCGAGCAGCTCGGGGAAGGGCAACCCCCGCTGCAGCACCCGGTCGAGGAAGGTGGTGCCGTCGGTGAGGGCGACGGCCGTCTCCAGCGCGGTCAGGGCCGGCGCCGTGACGGCGACCCCGCGCCGTTCCGTCCGGTCCGCCGCGTCCAGGGTGCGCCGGCGGACCCGGATCCGGTCCGGTGGTGTGCGCCGCGCGTGCGCGGGGACGGTCACCCCCACGACCGGGAACGCGGTGCTGGGTACCGACATCCGGTGCAGGAACGCCGCCGCGGGCCCGTCGACGACGGCGCCCGGCCCGGCCCACAACGCGGCGGCCACCACCCGTCCCCATGCGGTGGGCCGGTGCGACGCCGCCCGGTACACCCCCGGTGCGACGACCACGACGGCGCCGCGGGCGACCCGGCTGCGCAGTGCCTTCGCCGAGATCCCGCACGCCGTCGCCTGTGCTCGGGAGAACACGCCGTCCTGGCCGCGCAGCACCGTGTCCAGGTCCATGCGGGGCACCCTGGCCGGGAACTGCGCGCGCCACGGGCGAACTCGGGGGAGCCGTTCGCAGTCGTGATCCTTCTCCGCGGAGTCCAGGGTCCCCCGCAGGGCGGCGCGGGTTCCGCGGAGAAGGATCACCCGCGCCCGGCGAGCACCTCCGCGAGGTCGAAGTTCACGGGGCGCTCCAGCTGCTCGTAGGTGCACGAGGCGGGCTCGCGGTCCGGGCGCCACCGCACGAACTGGGTGGTGTGGCGGAACCGCTGGCCCTCCATGTAGTCGTAGCGGACCTCGACCACCCGCTCCGGGCGCAGCGGGACGAAGGACAGGTCCTTGCCGGCGTTCCACCGGCTCGTCTCGGACTTGCGCGGCGTCCGCTCGCCCTCCAGCTGCTTCGCCCAGGCCCACGGGTGGTCGTCGAAGTCGGTGACCAGCGGCTGCAGCTCGGTCATGAGCTCACGGCGGCGCGCCATCGGGAACGCCCCGACGACCCCGACCGACACCAGCACCCCGCGGGCGTCGTGCAGGCCGAGCAGCAGCGACCCGACGGCGTCCGGGCCGGACTTGTGCACCCGGTACCCGGCGACGACGCAGTCCGCGGTCCGCTCGTGCTTCACCTTGGTCATGACGCGCTTGTCGGGCTGGTAGGTCCCGGCCGGGTCCTTCGCGATGAGCCCGTCGAGCCCGGCGCCCTCGAACTTCTCGAACCAGCGGCGCGCGGTGGCGGTGTCGTCGGTGACCGGGGTGAGGTGCACCGGCGGGGCGACGCCGGCGAACGCCTCCTCCAGCAGCGCGCGGCGCTCGGCGAACGGGCGCGCGGTGAGGTCGTCGTCGCCGAGCGCCAGCAGGTCGAAGGCGACGAACGACGCCGGCGTCTCGGTCGAGAGCAGCGTCACCCGGCTGGCCGCGGGGTGGATCCGCTGCTGGAGCGCCTCGAAGTCCAGTGCGTTCCCGGAGGCGACGACGATCTCCCCGTCGACCACCGCGCGCGGCGGGAAGTGCGCCTTCACCGCCTCGACGACCTCGGGGAAGTAGCGGGTCATCGGCTTCTCGTTGCGGGAGCCGATCTCCACCTCGTCGCCGTCGCGGAAGACGATCGAGCGGAAGCCGTCCCACTTGGGCTCGTAGAGCCTGCCCTCGGGGATCGACGGGGCGGGCTTGGCTAGCATCGGCTTCACCGGGGGCATCACGGGCAGGTCCACGGCGGACGAGTCTCCTCTCGATCGTCGGCGCGAGCATCCCGGCTCGCCCGTCCGAGGGGGGACCGGCCCGGTGCGCCAGACTGATCGGTGTGGGACGACTGCCCGACCGGGAGGCGCTGGAGCGGGCGCGGGACGCGACGATCGACGACGTCCTGCCCGGGCCCGGCGACCCGCCGCTGCGGGTGCTGTTCTGCGGCATCAACCCCGGCCTGGTGTCGGCCGCGACCGGGCACCACTTCGCCCGTCCCGGCAACCGGTTCTGGCCGGTGCTGCACGGGTCCGGGTTCACCCCGCGCCTGCTGGCCCCGGCCGAGCAGGGCGAGCTGGCGCGGCTCGGGCTCGGCATCACGAACATGGCTCCCCGGGCCACCGCGCGGGCCGACGAGCTGTCCGACGACGAGGTCGTCGCCGGTGGGGAGCGGCTGCGCGCGCTCGTCGCGGCGCGGGAGCCGGGGTGGCTGGCCGTCGTCGGCATCGGGGCCTACCGGACCGCGTTCGGGCGGCGCGACGCGGCGGTGGGGGAGCAGACCGACCGGCTGGGGACGACCGGGATCTGGGTGCTGCCGAACCCCTCGGGGCTCAACGCGCACTGGTCGCGCGCGGCGATGGTCGCCGAGTTCGCGCGGCTGCGGGCCCGCGCCCGGGAGCAGGGGCCGGGCTAGGCCCCCGGGGTCGTCGAGCGCAGGAACAGCCCGAGCGCCAGGCCGACGGCGAGGAAGACCAGCAGCCACCACCACGTGCCGGACAGCACCCACACGGCGGACCCGACGGCGAGACCACCGCCGATCCCGTACCCGAGGCGGTTCAACCTGTCCTTGCGTGGCCCGTCGTCCATGGGCGCCGAGCCTAGCGGCCGCCCCCGTCGAGATCGGGCAGATCGGGCGTCTCCGCGCCGTCGCGCTCGTCGCGGTCGGCCCACTCCAGCAACGGCTCGATGCCGAACACGGCCTCGTCGATGCCGGCGTGCAGGTCGCCCAGCTCGGCATAGCGTGCCGGGACGGTGGCGATCGTGAAGTCCCGGGGCTCGCAGTCGTCGATCTCGTCCCAGGCCACCGGGGCCGACACCCGCGCGTCGGGGGTGCCGCGCACCGAGTAGGCGCAGGCGATCGTGTGGTCGCGGGCGTTCTGGTTGTAGTCGACGAAGACCGTCGACGGGTCGCGGTCCTTGCGCCACCAGGACAGGTCGACGCGGTCGCAGCGGCGCTCCACCTCGCGGGCGAACGCGTGCGCGGCGCGGCGGACGTCGGCGAACCCGTGGTCGGGCGGGATGCGCACGTAGACGTGCAGTCCGGAGCCGCCGGAGGTCTTCGGGAACCCGGTCGCGCCCAGCTCGTCGAGCACCTCGTGCACCACGCCGGCGACGCGGCGGACGTCGGTCCAGGAGGCGTCGGGCATCGGGTCCAGGTCGATGCGCCACTCGTCGGGGGACTCGACGTCGGCGGCGCGGGAGTTCCAGGGGTGGAACTCGACGGTGGACATCTGCACCGCCCAGACGACGTCGGCCGGGTGGGCGACGCACAGCTCGTCGGCGGTGCGGTTGTACCGCGGGAAGGTCACGCGGACGGTGCGCACCCAGTCGGGGGCGCCGCGCGGCAGCCGCTTCTGGTGCACCTTCTCCCCGGTGACGCCGGTGGGGAAGCGGTGCAGCATGCACGGCCGGTCGCGCAGCGCGCGGACGACGCCGTCGCCGACGGCGGTGTAGTAGTCGGCGAGGTCCCGCTTGGTCTCGCCCCGCTCCGGGAAGTAGACGCGGTCGGGGCTGGACAGCCGCACCACGCGGTCGCCGATCGTCAGCTCGACCGGCTCACCCGCCCCGCGCGCGGCCACCCGTGGCTCAGAGCCGGCGACGCCGCCGGTAGACCGGGTACGCGACCGCGCCGATCAGGCAGACGGCAGCGGGCACGGCCGAGAACAGGAACTCGGTCCAGCTCACCGGGTGCCCGATGGTGAACAGCAGCAGCACGATGCCGGTGACGGCGGCCGCGATCGGCAGACCCTTGGGGAAGTTCTGGTGCCAGCCCCAGTCGACCGACGGCTCGTCGGCCGGGTCGACCCCGGAGGCGACCGCGATCTCGCGGGTCTTGCTGGTCGTTGCGCTGTGCGCCACTGCCTTGCTGGCCACCGTGTGTCCTCCTGCTCCGGCTCCGTGCGGGGTCATCGTCGCACAGCTCGCGGGCCGAGGATGATGTGCGGTGATGAAGTCACTCGTCGTGTTGGGCAGCACCGGGTCGATCGGCACCCAGGCCCTGGACGTGATCACCCGCGCCGGCGGGTTCACGGTGTCCGGGCTGGCCGCGGGCGGATCGGACGTGGACCTGCTGGTGTCCCAGGTCCGCACGCACCGGGTCGGGCGGGTCGCGGTCGCGTCCGCCGCGGCGGCGACGCGCATGCGGGAGGAGCTGCCCGGCGTCGAGGTGCTCGACGGCCCGGACGCCGCGACCGAGCTGGTCACCGCGTGCGGCGCCGACATCGTCCTGAACGGCATCACCGGCTCCCGCGGCCTCGGCCCGACCCTGGCCGCGCTCGCCACCGGTGCCCGGCTCGCGCTGGCGAACAAGGAGTCGCTGGTCGCGGGTGGTCCGCTGGTGTCGGCGGCGGCCGCGCCGGGGCAGATCGTGCCGGTCGACTCCGAGCACTCCGCGCTCGCGCAGTGCCTGCGCGGCGGGCGGGAGTCCGAGGTCGACCGGCTGGTCCTCACCGCCTCGGGCGGCCCGTTCCGCGGCCGGTCGCGCGCGTCGCTGCGGGACGTGACCGTCGAGCAGGCCCTGAAGCACCCGACCTGGGACATGGGCCCGGTCATCACCATCAACTCGGCGACGCTGGTGAACAAGGGCCTCGAGGTGATCGAGGCGCACCTGTTGTTCGGGGTGCCCTACGACCGCATCGACGTCACCGTGCACCCGCAGTCGATCGTGCACTCGATGGTCACCTTCACCGACGGCTCGACGATCGCGCAGGCGTCGCCGCCGGACATGCGGCTGCCGATCGCGCTGGCGCTCGGCTGGCCGGACCGCATCGCCGGCGCCTCGGCGCCGTGCCGCTGGGACACCGCGCAGAGCTGGACCTTCGAGCCCCTCGACGACGACGCGTTCCCCGGTGTGCGGCTGGCGCGCGCCGCCGGGACCACGGGCGGCTGCCTGCCCGCGGTGCTCAACGCGGCCAACGAGGAGCTCGTCGAGGCGTTCGTCGCCGGGGCGATCGGCTACACCGACGTCACCGACCTCCTCGGCGGGGTGCTGGAGGCGGCCGACGCCTGGACGGGTGACCCGGCTACCGTGGACGACGTGCTGGCTGCCGAGACCTGGGCCCGCGCCCACGCGCGCGAGAAGGCGGGAACGTGACCATCGTCTGGACGGTCGTCGGTATCGCGATCTTCTTCTTCGGGCTGCTGCTGTCGATCGCCTGGCACGAGCTCGGGCACTTCACCACGGCCCGCTGGTTCGGGATCAAGGTCCCGGAGTTCATGGTCGGCTTCGGCCGCACCCTCTGGTCGGTGCGTCGTGGCGAGACCGAGTACGGCATCAAGATGATCCCGCTGGGCGGCTACGTCCGGATGATCGGGATGCTGCCGCCCGCGAAGGGCGGGACGCTGGGCCGCAACCGTCGCACCGGTCCCTTCCAGGGGCTGATGGACGACGCCAGGGCGCAGTCGCAGATGGACGTGCGGCCGGAGGACGCGGACCGGCAGTTCTGGACGCGGTCACCGTGGAAGCGGATCGTCGTCATGTTCGCCGGGCCGTTCATGAACCTGATCCTGGCGGTGGTGCTTTTTTCCCTGGTCCTGATGGGGATCGGCGTACCGACCGCTACCACCCAGATCGAGTCGCTCGAGAAGTGCGTGCTCCCGGCCGTCGCGGTCCAGGACGGTGTCCCGCAGGAGTGCCCGGCCGGAGCGCCGCTCGCCCCTGCGCTCGCGGCCGGGGTCCAGCCCGACGACCGCATCCTGTCGGTCCGTGGGCAGGAGTTCGGGCCGGACGACGGTACCGCGCTCCAGGATGCGATCCGCGCGTCGTCGGGGCCCACCCCGGTCGTCGTGGAGCGGGCCGGCCGGCAGATCCCGCTGACCGTCGACGTCATCCCAAACGTCCTGCCGGCACGGGGCTCTGCGGACCCCTACGCCACGGTGACGGCGGGCTATCTCGGTGTTGCGCTCGACACGCAGTACACGCAGCTCGGGCCGGGTGACGTCGCCGCTCAGATCGGCAACGGCGTCGTCCGCACGGCGGAGGCGATCACCCAGATCCCCGCCCGCATCCCGGCCCTGTTCGGGGCCGCGTTCCTCGGCGAGGAGCGGAGCCAGGACAGCCCCATGGGCGTCGTCGGCGTCTCGCGGATCGGCGGCGAGATCCTCGCCCAGCAGGACGTCCCGTGGCAGGCCGATGTCAGCCGGTTCCTGATGATGCTGGCCGCGGTGAACCTGTCGCTGTTCCTGCTGAACCTGCTCCCGGTCCCGCCGCTGGACGGCGGCCAGATCGTCCCGGCGATCTGGGAGGCCATCAAGCGCAACACCGCGAAGCTGCTCGGGCGCCCCGACCCCGGGCCGGTCGACGCGGCCAAGCTCCTGCCCGTCGCCTACGTCTTCGTGATCGTCTTCCTGGGGTTCTCGGTCATGGTCGCGATCGCCGACATCGTCAACCCGGTGCGGCTGTTCGGGTGAGCGCAGCACCCGAGGGCGCACGCCCGCTGGCGGTCTTCGACATCGACGGTGTCCTCGCCGACGTCTCGCACCGGCTGCACTTCCTCGACGTGCACCGGTGGGAGAAGTTCTTCGCCGCCGCGCACGCCGACCCCCTGCTCGACGAGGGCGCGGACCGGCTGCGCGCGGCCCAGGACGAGCACGACGTCGTCTACCTGACCGGCCGCCCCGAGCGGAACCGCAGGCTGACCGAGACCTGGCTGAGGGGCTTCGGCCTGCCCACCGGGCCGCTGTTCATGCGCCCCGACGACGATCACCGCCCCGCCCGGTACGTCAAGCGCGAGGTCCTGCGGCTGCTCGCCCGCGAGCGGGAGATCGCGATGATCCTCGACGACGACCCCGCCGTCGTCCGGGTGCTGGAGGCCGACGGGTGGCCGGTCGAGCTCGCGACCTGGCTGCCGCACAGCTCGACGCTGCAGGACGCGCAGGAGAACCAGGGCCGCACGTAGTGCCCCTGCTCACCGGGTACGGCGGGTCCCGCGGCGCGGTGGGATAGTGGAGGTCGTGAGCGTCTCCCTGGGTATGCCGTCCGCGCCCGCGCCGACCCTGGCCCCGCGCCGGAGGACGCGGCAGCTGCAGGTCGGCCCGGTCGGTGTCGGATCCGACCACCCGATCTCCGTCCAGTCCATGACGACCACCCTGACCTCCGACGTCAACGCGACCCTCCAGCAGATCGCCGAGCTGACCGCGGCCGGCTGCGACATCGTGCGCGTCGCCTGCCCGTCCGCCGACGACGCCGAGGCCCTGCCCGCGATCGCGCAGAAGTCACAGATCCCGGTGATCGCCGACATCCACTTCCAGCCCAAGTACGTGTTCGCCGCGATCGAGGCCGGCTGTGCCGCGGTGCGGGTGAACCCGGGCAACATCCGCAAGTTCGACGACCAGGTCAAGGAGATCGCGCAGGCCGCGAAGGACCACGGCACGCCGATCCGGATCGGGGTCAACGCGGGCTCGCTCGACAAGCGCCTGATGGAGAAGTACGGCAAGGCGACGCCCGAGGCGCTCGCCGAGTCGGCCATGTGGGAGGCGGGCCTGTTCGCCGAGCACGACTTCCACGACATCAAGATCTCGGTCAAGCACAACGACCCGGTCGTCATGGTGCGGGCCTACGAGCTGCTCGCCGAGCAGTGCGACTACCCGCTGCACCTGGGCGTCACCGAGGCCGGGCCCGCGTTCCAGGGCACGATCAAGTCGGCCGTCGCGTTCGGGGCGCTGCTGCGCCAGGGCATCGGCGACACCATCCGGGTCTCGCTGTCCGCACCGCCGGTCGAGGAGATCAAGGTCGGCCAGCAGATCCTGGAGTCGCTGAACCTGCGCCCGCGCAAGCTGGAGATCGTCTCCTGCCCGTCCTGCGGTCGCGCCCAGGTCGACGTCTACACCCTCGCCGACGAGGTCACCGCCGGTCTGACCGGCATGGAGGTCCCGCTGCGCGTGGCCGTCATGGGCTGCGTCGTCAACGGTCCCGGTGAGGCGCGCGAGGCCGATCTGGGCGTCGCCTCCGGCAACGGCAAGGGCCAGATCTTCGTCAAGGGCGAGGTCATCAAGACCGTCCCCGAGCACAAGATCGTGGAGACGCTGATCGAGGAGGCCATGCGGCTCGCCGAGGAGATGGGCGAGAGCGTGGACGGTGTGACGGGTGAACCGCAGGTGACCGTCGGCTGAGCGAGTGCCGGTACCGGACGGGCGTCGACGTGGCATCATGAACCCGTGCTGAGGGTGGCCGGAGCACGGCTTCTCGACGATCGTCACCGCTCCGGGGTGCACGACGTGCTCGACGCCGACCCGGTCGCCGCGTGCATGGTCGCCTCCCGTATCGAGGCGGTCGGCCTCGACCCGTGGCGGCTGGGCGGTGAGCTGTGGTCCCACGGGGCCCCGGCGGACGGTCTGTGCTTCTCCGGGGCGAACCTGGTGCCGCTGCGCGGTGACCGGGCGGCGCTGCGTGCCTTCGCCGACCGGGCCCGCCGGGCCGGACGGGTGTGCTCGTCGCTGGTGGGGCGGGCCGAGCTCGTCCTGCCGCTGTGGGAGGAGCTCGCACCGGGCTGGGGCCCGGCCCGCGAGATCCGGCCCGACCAGCCGCTGATGACCCTCGAACGGCCGCCGATGATCGCGCCCGACGCCCGGGTGCGTCCGGTCCGGATCTCCGAGCTCGACCGCTACCTGCCGGCCGCCGTCGCGATGTTCACCGAGGAGGTCGGCGTCGACCCCCGGGAGGGCGACGGCGGGGCGGGCTACCGGGCCCGGGTCGCCGAGCTGATCACGTCCGGGCGGGCGTTCGCCCGGTTCCACGACGGTGAGGTCGTGTTCAAGGCCGAGATCGGCGCCCTGTCGCGCACCGTCGGCCAGATCCAGGGGGTCTGGGTGGACCCGGCCTGGCGCGGGCACGGGCTCGGCACGGCCGGGACGTCGGCGGTCGCGGTCGCGCTCGCCGGGATGGGCCGCTGCGCCAGCCTGTACGTCAACGCCTTCAACGCTCCGGCCCGGGCCGCGTACCAGCGGGTCGGGTTCGTGCAGGTCGCGCGGTTCGCCACCGTCCTGTTCTGACCACGATCGGGTCGCGGTGCTTGACCGTGCCGCAACGGCACGGTGTCGACTCGGCCGTGGCCGCGGACATCCGCCGCGCCACCACGAGCAGGGAGGTCGTCGTGTCCCGTTCCAGCTCCGCGTCGCCGGTCGTCACCGGGACCGGTCCGCGCCCGGGGTGGGTGGAGGTCGTCGTCGGCCTGGTCGTGCTGGCCGCCGTCGCCTACGGGGGCGGACCGCTGGTGCTGCGGATCCTCGACCCCGGTCCGCTCGCCGGGGGCCTGTTCCTCGCGGCGCTGTCGGGGATCGCGGGCATCGCCGGGTTCGCCGCGGCCGTCGCGGTCCGGCGTCGCCCGCTGCCGGAGTTCGGCGTGCGGGCGACGTCCGTGCGCTGGCTGCTGCTCGGCGCCGCCGGGGCGGTCCTGGCGTTCGTCGTCAGCCGGCTGCTGGTGGTCGGGATGGTCGCGCTCGGGATCGAGCCGGAGAACATCCAGGGCGCCTACGCCGACGCGGGCAGCGGCGGGGCCTGGTCGGTGGCGCTGTCGCTGCTGTTCCTCGCGGTGCTGACACCGCTGGGTGAGGAGCTGTTGTTCCGCGGGGTGGTGACCTCGGCGCTGCTGCGCTACGGCGCCGTCGTCGGTGTGCTGGGCAGTGCCGTGGTCTTCGCGCTGGCGCACGGGCTGAACGTGGTGTTCCTGACGGCGCTGGTCGTCGGGCTGGTCGCGGGTGAGCTGCGACGACGCAGCGGCTCGGTGTGGCCGGGGGTGGTCACGCACCTGGTGCACAACGCCATGGCCCAGGTCGTCGCGCTGGCGTTCGCCGGGGTGCTGTGAGCGACGGGCAGCTACCAGGCGCCTGATAGCGTCCGGTCCGTGCCCGACGAGGACGTGCCGCTCTGGGAGCTCATCCGGACGGCCCACGTCGTCGCCCGGGGGTTCCAGCGGGTGTTCGCCCGGGCCGGCCTGACCGCGACCGGCTTCGGCGTGCTCGCCGAGCTCGCCGACCGCGAACGGACGGGCGGGCCGCCGCCGTCGCAGGCCGAGCTCGCCCGGATCGTGCTGCTGCGCCCGCAGAGCGTGGGGGAGCTGGTCACCGACCTCGTCGCCCGTGGCCTCGTCCGCCGCGACGGGCCGGGCGGCCGTGGGCGCCGCGCCGGTCTGGAGCTCACCGACGACGGCCGCGCCGCGCTGCAGCGTGCCCGGCCGCTGGTGCAGGAGTTCACCGCGCCGGAGGCCATCGGGCTCGACCGGGACCGGACCGCCGAGCTGACCGCGATGCTGCGGACCGTGCGCGAGACGCTGGCCGCGGCGGAGGACTGACGGGGCGCCCGGACACCCGGGCCTCACACCGGGCGCGGCATACTCGCTGATCGTGATCGCCACCCTGCGGAAGCGCCCCCTGGTCCTGGCCGCCGCGATCGTCGTGCTCGTCGCGGTGGGTGTCGTGGTGGCGCTGCTGCGCCCCTGGGGAGGTGCCGGGACGACCGCCGAGCGGTACGTCACGGCCTGGGCCGCGGGGGACGCGCCGGGTGCGGCCGTCTACACCACGGACGCGGAGGCGGCGGGCGCCTACCTGCAGAAGTCCCGCGACGACCTCGCCCCGGCCGGCATGACCGCCCGGGTGACCGGCACCCGCACCGACGGCGACCGCGCGACGTCGACGGTGGAGGTCGCCTGGGACCTGGGGCAGGGCCGGGCCTGGAACTACACCCTGGACCTGCCGCTCGTCGCCGCCGACGACGTCGCGGGCAACGACACCGGCTGGGCGGTCGACTGGTCGCCCGCGGCGTTCGCGCCGGGGCTCACCGACGGCCAGCGCCCGGTGACCCGCACCGTGACCGCCGCCCCGGCGCCCGTCCTCGACGCCGGCGGGGCCACGCTGCTCGCGCCCACCCCGGTCGTCACCGTCACCCTGGACAAGGCGCAGGTCGGGCAGGCCGCGGGTGGGCTCGGCTCCGCATTGGGCACGATCGACCCCGCGATCACGGCGTCGAGCATCACCGCGGGCGCGAACGCCGTGCCGGACGGACAGGCCTACACCGTCGTCGTGCTGCGGGAGCCCGACTACCAGCGGGTCCGCGACCGGATCTACGACCTGCCCGGCGTCCGGTTCGTGTCCTCGACGCGGCTGCTGCCGCCCGACCAGGGCTTCGCGGGGCAGCTGATGCAGGGCGCCCGCGCCGACATCGAGAAGGCCGCCGGCGGGACGCCCGGCTGGTCGGTCGACGTCGTCGGCGCCCGCGGCGAGACCGTCCGCTCGGTGGCCGGCCAGCCCGCCGGGCCGGGGAAGCCGGTCACCCTGGAGCTCGACCGCACCGTGCAGGACGCGGCGCAGGCCGCCGTCGACGCCGACTCCAAGCAGGCCATGATCGTCGCGATCCGGCCGTCCACCGGGGCGGTGCTCGCGGTGGCGCAGAACGCGGCCGCCGACCGCGACGGCGCGCTGGCCCTGACCGGCCGCTACCCGCCCGGCTCCACCTTCAAGATCGTCACCGCGTACGGGGCGATGCCGGCGGAGAACCTCACCCCGCAGTCCCCGGTCGAGTGCCCCGGCACCACCGTCATCGACGGGCGCACCATCCCCAACGAGGACTCCTTCGTGCTCGGCACCGTGCCGCTGACCGAGGCGTTCGCGCAGTCCTGCAACACCACGTTCTCCCGGCTCGCCCTCGGCCTGCCCGCCGGCGGCCTCCCGGACGCCGGGAAGGCGCTCGGCTTCGGCGCGGACTGGAAGATCCCCGGGATGACGACGATCACCGGTACCGTCTCGCCCGCGACCGACGACCTGCAGCGGGCCAGCGACGGCTTCGGACAGGGCGACGTCCTCGCCTCCCCGTTCGGCATGGCGCTGGTGTCGGCGACGGTCCAGCACGGCGCGCCCGTCACGCCGTCGCTGATCCGCGGGGCGACGACCGAGGCCGCCGTCGCGCCGGGCACCCCGGACCGCGCGGTGCTCGACCAGCTGCGCCCGATGATGCGCGCCGTCGTCACCTCCGGGACGGCGCGGGCCGCCGCCGGGCAGGGCGAGGTGTACGGCAAGACCGGCACCGCCGAGTACGCGGGCCCCGACGGCGGCAACCGCTCGCACGGCTGGTTCACCGGTTACCGCGGTGACCTGGCCTTCGCCACCCTCATCGTCGACGGCGGGTCGTCCGGGCCCGCGGTGCAGATGACGGCGCGCTTCCTGGCGGGCGTCCCGCGCTGAGCGACCGGCCGGGCGGCGGCGGGACGGCGTCGTGCCGGGCGCCCTACCCTGGTCGTCGTGCACCCCAGCCGGATCCCCGCCCTGGCGTTCGTGGCCGACCTCGTCGCCGTCGTGGTGTTCGCCGCCATCGGGAGGCTGAGCCACGCCGAGGCCGACAGCGTGCTCGGCCTGCTCGGCACCGCGCTGCCGTTCGCGCTGGGGGTCGCGGCGGCCTGGGCGACGCCGTGGGTGCGGTCGGCGCCGGCGTCGCTGCGCGCCGGGGCGGTCGTGCTCGCCGGGGCCGTGGTCGTCGGGCTCGTGCTGCGGCTGGGGTTCCTGGGGCGGCTGCCGCTGTCGTTCGCGGTCGTCGCGACGATCTCGCTGGCGGTGCTGCTGCTGGGCTGGCGGGGGATCTCCGCCGCGGTCGCGCGGATGCGGGCCCCGCGCACCCCGACCCGCTGAGGGCCCCGGACGTACGATGGGGGTCATGTCGACCCGCACGCTGCTCGTCCCCGGTACGCCGACCCCAAGTCGCGAGGTGCCGTCGCACATCCCGCGTCCGGAGTACGTCGGCAAGCCGGCCCCGGCACGCAGCCGCCGCGGCGACATCCAGACGCCCGAGACGATCGAGCTGATGCGCCACGCCGGGAAGATCGCGGCCCAGGCGCTGCAGCTCGCGGGGGAGACCGTCCGCCCCGGCATCACCACCGACGAGATCGACCGCGTGGTCCACGAGTTCCTCGTCGACCACGATGCGTACCCCTCGACGCTGGGCTACCGCGGCTTCCCCAAGTCCTGCTGCACCAGCCTCAACGAGGTCATCTGCCACGGCATCCCGGACACGACCGTCATCGACGACGGCGACGTGCTCAACGTCGACGTCACCGCGTTCGTCGGCGGGGTGCACGGCGACACCAACGCGACCTTCCTCGCCGGTGACGTGTCGGAGGAGGCGCGGCTGCTCGTCGAGCGCACCCGCGAGGCCACCATGCGCGCCATCAAGGCCGTCCGCCCCGGGCGTGAGCTGAACGTCGTCGGCCGGGTCATCGAGTCCTACGCCAAGCGCTTCGGCTACGGCGTGGTCCGCGACTTCACCGGCCACGGCATCGCCCACGAGTTCCACTCCGGGCTGGTCGTGCTGCACTACGACCAGCCCGACGTGCACACCGTCCTCGAGCCGGGGATGACCTTCACCATCGAGCCGATGATCACCCTCGGCGGCATCGACTACGACACCTGGGACGACGACTGGACCGTCGTCACCAAGGACAAGTCGTGGGTCGCGCAGTTCGAGCACACCATCGTGGTGACCGACGACGGCGCGGAGATCCTGACCCTGCCCTGAGGCGGGGCCGCCCGGCGTGTGCGGTCAGGCGGCGGCGCGCTCGCGCAGCAGGGCCAGCGCCTCGTCGGCGTGCTTGTTCATGTCGGTCTCGGACCCGATCTCGGCGAGGACCGCGCGGTCCGGGCCGATCACGAACGTCTTGCGGCGGGTGTGGAAGTTCCCCGGGAGCCAGGCGCGGTAGGCGCCGAAGGACTTCGCGACGGCGTGGTCGGCGTCGGACAGCAGCGGGAACCCGAAGCCGTTCGCGGCGGCGAACATGTTCTGCTTGTCCGGCCGGTCCGAGGAGATCCCGACCGGCTGCGCGCCGACCTCGGCGAACTCGGCCGCGAGGTCCCGGAAGTGGCAGGCCTCGGCCGTGCAGCCACCGGTCATCGCGGCCGGGTAGAAGAACAGGACGACGGGCCCGGCCGCCAGCAGGTCGGACAGCCGGCGCGGTGCGCCGGCCTCGTCGGGCAGCTCGAAGTCGGTGGCGGTGTCGCCGACGGCCATGGTGTCTCCTCGGGTCGCGGGTGCGGGGTGGGTCAGGAACGTGGGGGCAGCGGGAGGAACCCGCTGGTGCGGCGGACGTAGTCGGCGTAGCCGGGGCGCCGGTCGGCGATGTCGCGTTCCAGCAGCGCCGCGCCGGTGCCCTTCATCAGGTTCGCCGTGATCACAGCGACCCCGACGAGGCCGATCAGCCCGGCCGGGTGGTGCAGGGCGAGGATGCCCAGGCCCCACCAGACGCAGGCGTCGCCGAAGTAGTTGGGGTGGCGGGTGAACCGCCACAGCCCGCGGTCCATCACCTCGCCGCGGTTCGCGGGGTCGGCGGTGAACCGGGCGAGCTGGGCGTCGCCGACGGACTCGAAGGTGAACCCGACCGCCCAGACGAGCACGCCGAGCACGGTGACGGCGACCAGCCATCCGGCGGCCGCGGTGCCGTACTGGGCGACCTGCACGGGGAGCGAGACGACCCACATCACCGCGCCCTGGGTGAGGTAGACGCGCCGGCCGATCGAGCCGCGCTCGCGCAGGTCGACGTAGCGCCGGTCCTCGGGCTTCCCGTGGTTGCGCCGCGCGATGTGGCGGGCCAGCCGCCCGCCCCACACCGCGACGAGCACGACCACCAGGGCGCGCCGCCAGCCGTCGCCGGTCGGGTCGAGGGCCGTCGCGGTCACCGCGGTGACGAACGCGACCCACACGAACCCGAGCCCCCAGACGACGTCGACGCCGTCGTGCCGGCCGCGCCGCACGCCGATCGCGTACGCGAGGGCCATGAGCACGGCGACGGCGACGGCGGTGACGCCGAGGTTGACGGCCCACGCCGCCCAGGGGAACGGGTTCACCCCGGTCATGCTGTCGCGGCCGGCGACGGCGCGCCCGCCGGGGCGGACCCGACGGCCGGGTCGAGCCCCAGGATCCCGGTGCGGCTGCGCGGGAGCCCGGAGGTGCCGTCGGCACCGGGGCGGACGGTGAGGATCTGGTGCACGCCCATCCGGTTCTCCTCGAACGCCAGCGCGGCGCCGGCCAGGTACAGCAGCCAGATCCGCCACTGCTCCTCGCCGATCATCCGGACCGCGGTGTCGCGGTGCGCCTGCAGCGTCTCCAGCCAGGGCCGGACCGTCCACACGTAGTGCTCGCGCAGCGAGTGCACGTCGACGATCTCGTGCCCGGCCTGCTCCAGGAACCCGAGGGTCTCACCGAGCGGGCGCATGTACATGTCCGGCGCGACGTAGGCCTCCATGAACGCGCCGCCGCCCGGTGCGGTGTTCGCCCCGACCGACCCGCGCGACATCTGCTGCAGCAGCAGGCGTCCGTGCGGGCGCAGCATGCGGTGCAGCTGTGCGGCGTAGACGCCGTAGTTCTCCTGCCCGACGTGCTCGCCCATCTCGATGGAGGACACGGCGTCGAAGGGCTGCTCGGAGATCTCGCGGTAGTCCTGCAGCCGGATCTCCACCCGCTCGGACAGCCCCGCCCGGCGGACGCGCTCGACGCCGTAGTCGCGCTGCTGGGCGGACAGGGTCACGCCGGTGGCGTGCACGCCGTAGTGCTCGGCCGCGTGCACGAGCAGCGAGGCCCACCCGCAGCCGACGTCGAGCAGCCGCATCCCCGGCGCCAGGCCGAGCTTGCGGCAGATCAGGTCCAGCTTGTCGCGCTGGGCGTCGACCAGGGTGTAGCCGGGCCCCTCGTCGCGGGTCCAGTAGCCGCACGAGTACGCCATCTGCGGATCGAGCAGGAAGGCGTAGAACTCGTTCGACAGGTCGTAGTGGTGGCTGATCGCGTCGCGGTCGCGGCGACGGCTGTGCCGCCGCCCGCCCAGCCGGGCCTCCGACGCCGGCGGTCGCGGCGGGGGGCCGACGGCGCCGAGCCGGGCCGCGGTGCCCAGCGCACCCAGCTTCTGACGCAGGTCGAGCGTCGCCGAACCGGTCCCCGGCTTCGCGAGCGCCCAGAACCGGGACAGCCCGTCGGCGATGTCCCCGTCGACGGACAGGTCGCCGGAGACGAACGCGCGGGCCAGGCCGAGCTCGCCCGGCGCCCACAGCAGCCGGCGCAGGGCCCGGCGGCGGTTCACGATCACCGTCGGTGGGTTCGGGTCGTCGGGGGTGCCGGTGCGGCCTGCCTCGCTGCCGTCCCAGGCGCGCAGCCGCACCGGGAGCGGGGCGCCGAGGACGTCCTCCAGGAGCGAGGTGAGGCGCTCCGCGGGGGTGGTGGTCATGGGGGGCACCTCTCAGAAGGACGGGCGGCGCTGCAGCGAGAACTGGACGACGTCGAGGTAGCCGACGCGGAACCCGGCCTCGCAGTAGCCGAGGTAGAACTCCCACATCCGCCGGAACGTCTCGTCGAAGCCGAGCGCCTCGACCTCGTCCCACCGCGCGAGGAAGCGGGTGCGCCAGTGGCCCAGGGTGCGGGCGTAGTCGTAGCCCAGGCTCCGGCGCTCGGCGACGCGCAGCCCGCCGGTGTGCCGGGCGAGGTTGTCCTCGATGGCCTCGACCGACGGGATGATCCCGCCGGGGAAGACGTACTTGTGGATCCAGGTGTAGTCGTTGCGGGCGACCATCATCCGGTCGTGCGGCATGGTGATCGACTGCAGGCCGACCCGCCCGCCCGGCTTGAGCAGCCGGTCCAGCGCGGCGAAGTACGTCGGCCAGTACTCGACGCCGACGGCCTCGATCATCTCGACCGACACGACGGCGTCGTAGGAGCCCTGGGCCTCGCGGTAGTCGCGCAGCAGCACCTGCACCCGGTCGGCCACGCCCGCCTCGGCGAGCCGCGCCTCGGCGAGGGCCTTCTGCTCCTGCGAGATCGTCAGCGTGGTGACCCGGGCGCCGCGCTGCGCGGCCCGCGTCGCGAGCCCGCCCCAGCCGGTGCCGATCTCCAGCACGTGCATCCCGGCCTCGACGCCCGCCATGTCCAGGATGCCGTCGATCTTGCGTTCCTGGGCGAGGACGAGGTCGTCGGAACCGTCGGCGAACCAGCCGGCGGAGTAGGACATGGTGTCGTCGAGGAACAGCGCGAACAGCTCGTTGGACAGGTCGTAGTGGCGGTGGATGTTCTCCCGCGACCCCTCGACCGAGTTGACCTCGGCGGTGGGCCGGCGGGCCTCGGCGAACCGGCGGCCCAGCCGCTGCAGGGCGGGCGGCACCAGCGTCGACAGCCGGGCGGCGAACGGGGTGAGCAGCCCGGGCAGGTCGGTGGTCGTCCAGTCGCCGACCATGTACGACTCGCCGAACCCGATCTTGGAGTTCGCGCCGAGCCGGTGGAAGAACGCCGACGGGCGCTCGATGCGCATGACGGGCGAGGTCGGGCCGCCCGCACCGAGCCGCTCCCCGCCGGGGAACACCACCCGCACCGGCAGCGACCGGACCGCGTTGCGGAACAGCGACTCCGCGATCCGGGCCTTGGCCGGAGCCACGGGCGGTGTCGCCAGACCGGGCCACACACCCTCGTTGGGGCGGGGCACGGCGTGCCTACGGGGCCGGGCGCCGCGCACGCCACCGGGGGTGGGCACGGCGATCCCGTCGTGCTGCATGGTCATCGCGTGACCCCTTCCTGGTGCTGATCCTGTGTGGAGTGTTCGTCGGGGAGGCCCGCGCGGTTCTGTGGTGGCCGGGCCGGTTTCGGCACGACCGGCAGCTTCGTCCACAGCGCGATGCCGTGGCGCCGGATCAGCGCCGCGGTCCGCTGGGTGACCAGCGGGCGGCGCAGCACCGTGCGCGCCACCTGCCGGGTGGTCGCGGGCCTGCGGATCCCGGCCAGGGTGGCGACGAACGCGGGCGCACCGTCCTGGTGCAGCGTGATCGCGATGCCGAGCCGGTCGTCGGGCTCGGGCAGGCGCATCGTGTAGTGGCCGTCGACCGTGAGGAACGGCGAGACGTAGAACTCCTTGTCCACGCCCGCCCGCCCCGACGGGTCCGGGTGCAGCAGGTAGCAGTGCCGCTCGCCGTAGGTGTTGTGCACCTCCGCGACCACGCAGGCGAGCGTGCCGTCGGCGCGGTGGCACCAGAACACCGAGATCGGGTTGAACACGTAGCCGAGCACCCGGGCGTGGGCGAGCATCAGGACCCGGCCCCCGGCCAGGTCGATGCCGTGCGCGGCCAGGTAGGTGTCGACGTTCTCCCGGATCCCGCGCTCCGGGTCCCCGAGGTGGTCGCGGGCGTCGAAGCGGGCGAACGGGCGCAGCCAGAACGGCAGCCGCGGCAGCGCGTCCAGGTCGACGAGCCAGTAGTAGATCGAATGCGAGAACGCCGTCTCCAGGTCGCGCCGGCGGGCGTGACGGACCTCGGCGTCGTAGAGCGCCGGGGTGCTCACCAGCTCACCCCGAGCGCGCGGGCGGCGCGCACGCCCGAGGCGCAGCCGTCCTCGTGGAAGCCCCAGCCGTGGTAGGCACCGGCGTAGGCGGTGACCGGGGTGTCCAGCTCCGGCAGGCGGCGCTGGGCGGCCACCGATTCCGGCGTGTACACCGGGTGCTCGTAGGTCATCCGCGCGACGACGGCGTCCGGGTCGATCCGCCCGGCGCCGTTCAGCGTGACCACCCAGTCGTCGGGGTCGGTGAGGCGCATCAGCCGGTTCATGTCGTAGCTGACCAGGACCGGGGCCGCGGTGCCGTCGGATCCGCCTGGCCCGCCCGTGGCGTCCGCACAGGCGGGCTTGAGGTAGTTCCAGGACGCCCGGGCGCCGGACCGGCGCGGCAGCAGCGAGGTGTCGTGGTGCAGCCAGGTCTCGTTGCGGGAGTAGGTGAACGCCCCCAGCACGGCCCGCTCGTCGGCGGTGGCGCCGTCGCCGAGGACCGCCAGCGCCTGATCGGGGTGGGTCGCGAGCACGACGTGGTCGAACGCGGCGACGGTGTCGGCGTCGTCGCGGACCTCGACGCCCGCGGTCGAGCGCAGGACCGAGCGGACCGGCGTCGCGGTGCGCACCGCCGGGAGCTGCTTGACGACACGGTCCACGTAGGAGCGGGACCCGCCGGTGACGGTCCGCCACTGCGGGGAGCCGCCGATCCCGAGCATGCCGTGGTGGTCGAGGAAGGTGAACAGGTAGCGCGCCGGGTAGTCCAGCGAGAGCGCCGCGCCCGCCGACCACACGCAGGACACCACCGGGATCATGAAGTGCTGCACGAAGTAGCGGGAGTAGCCGCCGATCGCGAGGAACGCCCCGAGCGTCACATCGCCGGCGGACTCCTCGGCCAGGACCCGGCGTGCGTGCCGGTGGAACCGCACGACCTCGCCGAGCATCCGCAGGTAGGCCGGCCGGGCCACGTTGGAGGCCTGCGGGAACAGACCACCCAGCTTGCGGGCACCGGCGTACTCCAGCCCGCAGCCGTCGCAGCGCACCGACATCGACATGTCGGAGTCCTGGGTGGCCACCCCCAGCTCGCCGAACAGGCGCAGCAGGTTCGGGTAGGTGCGGTCGTTGTGGACGATGAACCCGGAGTCGACGTGGGTGGTCCCGCCGTCCGAGGACGCCAGCTCGTGGGTGTGGGCGTGCCCGCCCGGGCGGGCGTCGGCCTCGTACAGCGTCACGTCGTGGCTGCGGGACAGCAGGTAGGCGGCCGTCAGACCGGACACCCCGCTGCCGACCACGGCGACGGTCGGACGCGCCTGCGGTGCACTCACCTGTCAACTCCTTCGAGGGCGACCCGCAGCCCGGCCGGGGCGGGTTCCGCCATGGCGTTCGCGATGACCGGGTCACGGGGTTCGGCCCCGAGCTCGCCGAGTGCGAAACGTCGCACCAGGGCGGTCCAGTCACCGGCGCGGCGGAGCATGGCGTGGCCGTCGCCGAGCACGTCGAAGCGGGCGACCCGGTCGGTCACCGACCGGGCGCGCAGGGCGTAGGCGTAGGACGCCGCGGGGTCGGTCATCCGCTCCCGGTCGCCGTGCGCGATCAGCACCGACCGCCCGGCGAGCTGGTCGACCGGGTCGGAGCCCTCCAGCCAGGGGGCGAGCCCGCACACCGCGACGACGCCGGGTGCGCCCGCCGCCCGCAGCACCGCGCGGGCACCCATCGAGTGCCCGACGAGCACGACCGGGCGGCCCGGGTAGCGGCGCGCGAGCTCGTGGACGGCCCACTCGGCGTCGCGGTAGGCGTCCATGGCCGGGCCGTTCCAGCCCCGCACCCGGTAGCGCAGCAGGTGCACCGCGACGCCCGAGCCCGTCCCGGTCCGGTGGGCGCGCCCGCCGCGCTCCAGGGAGTGCGCGAACGGCAGCATGCGCAGCAGGGCCAGCCCGCGCCGGGCGGGCGCCGTGGAGTGCGACTTCCCGCCGTGGGCGACGAGCACGACACCGGCCGGTTCGGGGTGTCGGTCGCCGGCGTTCTCCAGCCACGGACTCGGATCGGGCACGGGGCGCCTCGCAGGGGACGGGGTGCACGGGGCACCGGGACGGTCTCGGCGCGTGTTCGTCCGGCGGCCCGGTGGTGGCCGGTCGGTGGGACCGTCCTCACATCGGGTCGGCCCGGACACGGTCCGCGACCGGTGCGTACCCGTCGACCCTAGATCGGGTCCGCAGTACCTCGCTCGTCGAGACATCTCGGCGCGCGGGGATCGCTCGAACGGGTGAGGTGTGCATCACCTCCGGTGGTCGCGGCCGGGGTGGGTAGGACCACGGACGCATCCGGTCGTCGTGAGGGGCGAAGATGGTCGCGTGCCCGGGACCGGGCGCCGCGGACGGACGGGCGGGGAGAGGACGACGACGATGGGCGTGCCACCGGAGCTGACGGTGTGGCAGAAGGTCGTGGCGACGGTGCGACGCCGGCGTCGCGGGTCGGGCTTCTGGTTCGGGCTCGCGATCGCGGTGATCTGGCCGTTCGTCGTCTTCGGGACCCGGCTGGGCTGGCGCGGCGCGGAGCACCTGCCGCGCACCGGCGGCGCCCTGCTGGTCGGCAACCACGTCTCGTTCTCCGACCCGATCTTCGACATCGCCTTCGGCACCGCGCACGGCCGGATCCCGCGGTTCCTGGCCAAGGGCGAGCTGTGGTCGGTGCCGGTGGTGAAGTGGGTGCTCGGGCACGGCGGGCACATCCCGGTGTACCGGTCGTCGAAGCGGGCGGCGGAGTCGTTCACCGGCTCGATCGACGCCCTGGAGCGCGGGGAGATCGTCGCGATCTACCCGGAGGGCACCTACACCCGCGACCCCGGGCACTGGCCGATGAAGCCGAAGAACGGCGTCGCCCGGATCGCGCTGCGCTCCGGCGCCCCGGTGATCCCCATGGCGAACTGGGGCACCCAGGACTTCCTGCCCGCCGACGGGAAGCCGACGCCGTTCCCGCGCAAGCGGGTCACGGTCGCGCTCGGCCCGCCGGTGGACCTCTCGGAGTTCGCCGGGAAGCCGCTCACGAAGACCACCCTCGACGCGGCCACCGCGAAGATCATGGACGCGGTGACCGGGCTGCTCGAGGAGCTGCGCGGGGAGACCCGCCCGGCGACGACGTACGACCCGGAGGCGCGGCCGCGTCCGGAGGCGCCCGGCGAGCCGCTCGACCCGGCCGAGCGCGCCGCCGGCTGACCCTCAGATCTCCAGGCCGAGCAGGGCGTTCTCGATGACCTCGGGCAGCGCCGGGTGGATCCAGTACTGCCCGGTCGCGATCTCGGAGACGGTCTGGCCGAACACCATCGCCTGGATCAGCTGCTGGACCAGCGTCGACGCCTGCGGCCCGAGCAGGTGCGCGCCCAGCAGTCGTCCGGTGCCCTTCTCCGCGACCAGCTTGCAGATGCCGGTGCGGTCCTCCATCGCCCAGCCGTAGGCGACGTCGCCGACGTTCTGCACCTTGACCGCGATGTCGAACCCGGCGTCGCGGGCCTCGGTCTCGGTCATCCCGACCGAGGCGATCTGCGGCTCGGTGAACACCGCGGCCGGGACGAAGTCGTGGTTGGTGGCGCGCAGGTCGTCCGGGTGCGCCAGGTTGTGCCCGACGATCTTGGCCTCGTGGTTGGCCACGTGCTTGAGCTGGTGCGGGGAGCTCACGTCGCCCAGCGCCCACACGCCGGCCGCGGACACGCTGCGCTGGTACTCGTCGACGGCGACCCGGCCGTCGGCGTGCACGGTCACGCCGCCCCGGTCCAGGTCCATCCGGTCGCCGTTGGGCATCCGGCCGGTGGCGACGAGCAGCGTGTCGGCGACGACGGTGGAGCCGTCGTCGAGGGTGATCTCCACCTCGCCGGGGCCGCCGCTGCCGTCGCCGGACAGCGCGGTGACCTGACGGCCCAGCCGGCAGTCCCAGCGGGCGGTGGCGACCTCGGTGAACCGGTCGGACAGCGTGTCGTCGAGGTGGCGCAGCAGCTTCGGTCCGCGGGCGATGACGGTGACCTCGGCGCCGAGCGCGGAGAACACGTGCGCGAACTCGGACGCGATGTAGCCGCCGCCGAGGATCGCGAGCCGGCGCGGGACGTCGTCGACCCGCATCACCGTGTCGGAGGTCTCGAACGGCACGCCGGCGTCGTGGACCAGCGGCGGGATGCTCGGCCGCGACCCGGCGGCGATGACGATCCGGTCGCCGGTGACGGTGTCGGTGCCGGAGCCGTCGGTGCGCTCGACGCCCAGCTCGCGCTCGCCGGTGAAGCGGGCGTGCCCGAAGTACACGGTGACGTTGGGGCTGCGGTCGACCCGGTAGGAGCGCCCACCGTCGGAGATCGGGTCGATCCGGCCGAACACCCGGTCCCGGATGTCGGTCCAGCGGACCTTGTCGACGGTGCCGTCGACGCCGTAGGTGTGCGCGTGCCGGATGGTCTCGGCGACGTCCGCGGCGTAGACGTACATCTTGGTCGGGATGCAGCCGACGTTCAGGCAGGTCCCGCCGAACACCCCGTGCTCGACGATCGCGACGTCGAGATCGGCGAAGCGTTCGTCGATGAAGGTGTTTCCGGAACCGGTGCCGATGACGACCAGATCATGGTGGGCCACGTCGCGAGGCTAACCGCTTCCGCGGGCCCGCGACGCTCTGGTACCCCTCTGCGGATGACCGTTCCCACACCGGCCGCGGCGACCCCGACCCTGCACCGCGCCTGGGCCGCCGACCTCGACCCGGCCACCCTGTACGCGCTGCTCGCGCTGCGCACCGCGATCTTCGTCGTCGAGCAGGAGTGCCCCTACCAGGAGCTCGACGGGCGCGACCTCGAACCGCGCACCCGGCACCACTGGCTGGCCGACGGCGGCACGGTCGTCGCGACCCTGCGGCTGCTGGCCGACCCCGGCGGGGTGCTGCGGATCGGCCGGGTCTGCACCCGCGCCGACGCGCGCGGACGCGGGCTGGGGCACCGGCTGATGGACTCGGTGCTCGCCGAGGTCGGCGACCGCCCCTGCGTGCTCGACGCCCAGGAGGTCCAGGAGCCGTTCTACGCCCGGCACGGATTCGTGCCGGCGGGGGAGCGGTTCGTCGAGGACGGCATCCCGCACGTCCCGATGGAGCGCCGCCGCTCCTGAGCGGGGCTCAGCCCGCGGCCCGCTTGCGCAGGTCCGGCGGGAACTGCCCGGCGTCGATGCAGGCCTGCGACCAGCGGTCCAGGTCGGCGGTGACGCCGTCGAGGTCGTCGCCCAGCGCGGCGACCAGGTCGTCCTGGGAGGCGTCGGTGGCGGCCTCGACCCGGTCGCGGAAGCGGCGGCCGTCGTCGGTGAGGGCGGCGTCGGGCCCGGCGGAGGTGGTCAGGCCCTCCTCGGCGAGCCTGCGGGCGCCCGCGTCGGCCATGTCCTGCGGCCAGGCGCGGGTGCCGGAGTACTCGCCGAGCGGGTAGCCGACCCACAGCTCGGCGAGGACGCCCATCCGCACCGGGTCCAGCCCGGCCGCGACGGAGGCGGCCACGTGGCCGTCGCCGCGGTGCTCGCGCACCAGGTCGGCGGCCCGCCACAGCCGCCCGGCCGGATCCTGCGGACGGGGCCGGGCACGCAGGGCGGAGAACAGCGGCCTGCCCGCGCCGGACACCGCGTCGACGGCGCGCTCCAGGATCCCGGCGACCTCGGCGACGCGGCCCGCGTCGGTCTCCTCGCCGAGGACCGCGCGCAGGCTCGCGGCGGTCTCGGCGTCGCGCAGCTGCTGCAGCTCCTCGACGTCGACGAGGCGCAGCGCGTCCTCCCAGGTGGAGCCGACGAACCCGGGCTCGAACACGGCGAACGCGGCGGCGACCAGCTCCCCCGGCGCCCGGCCGCCGAACGGTCCGCCGCGCCCGCCGACGTAGGCGGTGAAGAAGTCCAGGCCGCGGGCGCCGACGGCGTCGCCGACCCGGGAGGACCAGACGTCGTGCATCGCGACCGGTTCGAGCGCGTCGCGCAGCCGGCGGGCCGGTGCGCCGCCGGTCACCGCGCCGGGCACCTCGATCCCCTCCGGTGCGGCGGCGAAGAAGACCCGGACGGCCTCGGCGTGGTCCACGTGCGCTCCTCGCGGGGTTCGGCGGCGCTGCCGGCCCGACGGTAGTTCCTCGGCCGGTGGCGCACGACCGGACGGCGGGCGTGCCCCGCGCGTCGCCGTCGCCGGGACGCCGAGTGCGCGATACTCCCGCGCGTGCCCGGAACCGGAGGGTGCGCGAGCGGACACGCTGGGAGAGGAAGGCGGAACGGATGAGCGACGACCGACGGGGCGGCGACTCCCCGGCCTGGGGGCGGGTCGGACCGGAGGACCCGACGGCGGACCCGGCGACCCATCCGGCGCTGCGCACACCCGACCCCACGGCCGATCAGCCGACCGTGGCGGTGCCGGTGGAGGGCGGCGGCCCGGGCTCCGAGGCCACCACCGAGAAGCGCGCGATCCCGCACACCCGCACCGGCGGGCTGTGGGCCGCGCTGATCCTCTCGGCGGTCGTGCTGATCTTCCTGCTGGTGTTCATCCTGCAGAACACCGAGCCGGTCGCGATCAACTTCCTGTGGCTGACCGGGACGCTGCCCACCGGGGTGGCGCTGCTGTTCGCCGCGATCGCCGGGATCCTGCTGGTCGCCGTGCCCGGGACGGGCCGGATCCTGCAGCTGCGCCGGCAGGCGCGGCGAGGCTGACCCGCACGGGTCGCGGCCGGGGCGCCTGCCGCGACCCGGGGGAGGTCAGCGCCGTCGGCGCGGCCGGTCGGTGCGCGCGGCCCCGCCCGCGGCCGGGCGGCGGCGGGGCGCCGGCTTCGGCGGCTTGGCGACGACGATCGGCTCGCCGGACGGCTCCCGCGCACCGGTCACGCGGACCAGGTCCGGGTGCCCCGGGCGGATCGTCGAGACCTCGGCGGAGACCCCGGCCTGGCGGGTGAGCAGGTCCACCTCGGCGCGCTGCTCGGGCATCGCCAGCGTCACCACGACGCCGTCCTCACCGGCCCGGGCGGTACGCCCGGCACGGTGCAGGTAGGCCTTGGGGTCGGCGGGCGGGTCGACGTGCACGACGAGCCCGACGTCGTCGATGTGGATGCCGCGGGCCGCGACGTCGGTCGCGACGAGCACCGGCACCGCACCGGAGCGGAAGTCGTCGAGCGCGCGGTTGCGCTGGCTCTGCGAGCGGCCACCGTGCAGCGGCCCGGCGGCGACGCCCTCGCGGCGCAGCACCCGCACCATCCGGTCGGCGCCGTGCTTGGTGCGCACGAACAGGATCGTGCGGCCCTCCCGGGCGGCGATCTCGGCGACGACGCGGGACCGGTCGTCGCGGTCGACGACGAGCACGTGGTGCTCCATCGTCGCGACGCTGCCGGTCGGCGGGGCGACCGAGCGGGTCACCGGGTCGGTGAGGTGGCGCCGGACCAGCGTGTCGACGTCGCCGTCGAGGGTCGCGGAGAACAGCAGGCGCTGCCCGTCGGCGGGGGTGCGGTCGAGGATCGCGCGGACCTGGGGCAGGAAGCCCATGTCGGCCATGCGGTCGGCCTCGTCCAGCGCGGTGATCGTGACCTCGGACAGGTCGCAGGTGCGCTGCTGCAGGTGGTCGGACAGCCGGCCCGGGGTGGCGACCAGCAGGTCGACCCCGCGCCGGAGCTCGGCGACCTGCTTGTTCATCGACATCCCGCCGACGATGTCGGTCACCCGCAGGTCGACCGCCTTCGCCAGCGGCGCCAGGACCGCGACGACCTGGGTGGCGAGCTCGCGGGTCGGGACCAGCACCAGGCCGCGCGGGGCGGTCGGGCGGGAGCGCTCCCCGGCCAGGCGGGCCAGCAGCGCGAGCCCGAAGGCGAGGGTCTTGCCGGACCCGGTCTGGCCGCGTCCGAGCAGGTCGCGCCCGGCGAGGGTGTCGGGCAGCGTGGCCGCCTGCACCGGGAACGGGGCGGTGAAGCCCTGCTCGGCCAGTGCCTTGGTCAGGCGCTCGGGCAGGCCCAGCTCGGCGAACGAGGGCATGCCGTCCTCGGGCTCGACCCACTGCGGCTCCGGCTCCGCCTTCGGGGCGGCGGCGCGGGCCGGGGCCGGACGCGACGCCGCGGCGCCGCCACCACCGCGGCGGCCGCGGCGGGCGGCCGGACGGTCACCGCCGCGCTGCGCGGACCGGGCGGGGCCGCGGTCGACCCGGCTCCCGTCCTGGAGGTGCTCGCGACGCTCGGCGCGGTTGCCGCCGCCGTCGCCGGAGCGCTCGCCCCGGGCGGAGCGGTCCCCACGGGGGGCGCCGGAGCGCTCGCCGCGGGCGGGGCCGCCGGTGCGGGCGCCCCGGGCCGGACGCGGGGCGTCGCGGCGGTCGTCGTCGCGGGCGGGACGGTCGCGGCGGTCGTCGCCGCGGGTCTCGGTGCGGCGGTCGTCGCGCCGGGCCGACCCGCGGTGGGCGCCACCGTCGGCGGACGGCCCGGACGGGCGGGTGGCCCGCCGGCGGGCGGGACGGTCGGACGTGGCGCCGGCGTCGGACGACGGCGGGCGGAACTGCGGCCTGGTCAAGACAGGTCTCCTCGAGAACGTGGCACGTCCTGCGGAGACCTCGGGGGAGGTGTGCTCGGCCGACGGGCCCGGGCGCGGCGGCGCGTCGTCGCGGTGCGCGCTCCGTGATGGAAGGGCTCGGCCCGGCGGCTCTGGCGGCCGGGCGCTCGTCGATCCACACTACGCGCCGTACCCGTGCTCCCCGGTGCCGGGCCGTCGGGGCGCGACGCGTGACGCCGCGTCGCGCCCCGGGGGACGGCGGGGCGGGTCAGCCCAGCAGGGTGCGTTCCCGCAGCTCGGTGAGGAGCCGCCCGGGTGCGGCGGGGTCGAGCCCGCGGGCGACGAACCAGTCGCCGATGCGTCGGACGTCACGGTCCAGGAACTCCGGTCCCTGCGGGTTCCCGACGACGTCGACGACCTGTGGCAGGTCGATCAGTACCGCCCGGCCGTGGTGGACGAGCACGTTGTAGGCCGACAGGTCGCCGTGTGCCCAGCCGAGGTCGGCGAGCACGCCGAGGGCGTCGACGAGGTCGTGCCACAGCGCGGTCAGCTCGCCCGCGTCCGGGCGCAGCCCGGCGAGCCGGGGTGCGGCGCGCCCGTCGGGCGTGCCGAGGAACTCCAGCAGGACCTCGGTCCCGTCGACCGACACCGGGTAGGGCACCGGGGCGCCCGCGGAGTGCAGCCGGGCGAGCGCGGCGAACTCGGCCGCCGCCCACTGCCCGGCGATGAGGTCGCGGCCCAGCGCGGTGCGCTGCGCCATCGCCCGTGTCTCCCGGGAGCGCCGGACGCGGCGCCCCTCCAGGTAGCCGGCGTCGCGGTGGAACATGCGGTGCGCGGGGTCGCGGTAGCGCTTGGCGGCGAGCAGCACCCCGTCGTGGCCGGGGAGTCCGCGTTCGACGAGGTGCACGTCGGCCTCCTTGCCGGTCTTGAGCACCCCGCGCTCGTGGTCGACGGCGCCGGTGTCGGTCACCAGCCAGCCGGGGCGGGGGTGCGGGCCACGGGCGCCGGCGGGCAGCCCGGGCCAGGTGGACCAGCGGTCACCACCGCCGGGGACCTCGGCGGTGTCGGGGTCGTGCCCGGCCCGGCCGTCCAGGGCGAGCGCGGCGGTGTCGGCGCGGCCGGGACGGGGGCGGGGCTCGTCGTCGTCGAAACGGCGGCGACGGCGGACGGGATCGGGACGGTCGGACGAGTACACGTGCGGCTCCGGAGGCGGCAGGGGGTGCCGCGCGGAGCCGGACCTCAGGGGCCGGCCGTACCGCGCGACGGGGACGGTGCGGGCGGGTACGCGCTGCGCACCCGGACACGACGGACGGCCATCGGTACGCACCCCCCGCTCGCACCGCGCGGCCCTGCCGCGCCACCGGTCCCTCCGGCCGGTGGCGACCCTGCCGGACGCCGTCCCGGCCCGCCACCGGTTTTCCGCCCCGCGCGGGCCCCGCGCTCAGCCGAAGGCGCTGAGGGCGCCGAGCCCGACCGCGGCGAACAGCGCCGCCCACACCACGACGGCCACGACCTGCCAGACCACGACCTGCCGCCGGTCCAGTCCGGCAGCGACCATCCCGAACGCGGTCACCGAGATCGCCATCAGGGTCGGGGCCAGCAGCGACGCGACCGGGACGCCGTAGCGGTCCACCCGGGCGATCACCTTCCGCCGCCGTTCCGACGGCGGCCGCGACGCGCGGCGGCCGAGTCCCCGCCGGGCCCGGTCGCCCAGCCGCACCGCGACGACCAGGGCCAGCACGTTGCCCGCGATCGCCCCGGCGGCGGCGAGGAGCACCGGCATGCCGGTGACCGTCCCGACCAGCGTGCCCGTGTAGGACTCCAGGAACGGCACCACGCCGATCACGAACACCGCCAGGAACTGCCACACCGGGCCCACGGCGGCGACCCACAGGTTCAGCTGCTCCACCATGCCCGGATCATGCCGTATGTCCGACTCGGTGCGCGGGTTCAGGCCGGGATGACGAGATCCAGGTGGTCGCCGTCGCGCTCGACGACGTGTCCCGCCCGCCGCGCGATCCGGGCCACCGCGCCGGCGTCGGCGGGCTCGGCCCGGGAGGTCGCCAGCAGCCGGGCCAGGCCGCCCTTGTGCGACTTGTTGTGGTGGCTGACGACCGACCGACTCCCGTCCGGTCGCCGGGCCAGCACGTTCACCGTCACCGCGCCGGGGACCGTCCCGAGCGCGGCGTAGCCGCCGGAGCGGAGGTCGACGACGAGCTCGCCGTCGGCGATGCGGGCCAGCAGCGGGTCGAGCGCCGGTCGCCAGCGCGCGGCCAGGGTGCCCGAGCCGGGCAGCTTCGAGCCCGCCGAGAGCCGGTAGGGCGGGATCGGGTCGTCGGCCCCGAGCAGTCCGAACAGCGCCGAGCACACCGCGAGCCGGGATCGGGCCCGGTCCCGGGTGGCGCGGGTGAAGGAGCCGGCGTCGAGGGCGTGGTAGAGGACCCCGGTGTAGCGGTCCAGCGCGGGCAGCGTCGGGTTCGTGCGCAGCGCGGCGTTGCGGTCGATCTCGGCGTCCTGGCGCTGCGACACCTCGAGCGCGGCGCGCGCGGCCGGCCGATCGCCGGCCAGTGCGACGAGCTCGTCGCAGAGGTCCGTGCGGACGGGGCCGAGGTCGGCGTCGTGGGAGAGCGCGGCGAGGTCGAGCGGCGGGCCGTCGCCGCCGTCACGCTTGGTCTCCGAGGGCGGCAGCAGGACGAGCACGGCGCATCAGACTAGTGATCGCCGCGCGCGGCCGTTGTGCCCGCCGGGGGACCGCACTAGGTTCGGGCCCGTGACCTGCCTGGTGGCGCGCATCCACGTCGACTGCATGCGGATCACGAGCGCGGCCTGTCGCCCCTGCCGCTGACCCGCGCTCGTCCGAGGGCCCACGTACGCGTCCGCCCCGCCACAGCCCCTGTAACCGCCGCGATCGACCGACCCGGGCCCGGCCCGCCTCGGCACGCTCACACCGGCGGTCGACCCGAAGAGGAGTCCCACCGTGACCGACCCCGACACCACCGCCAACTGGTCGTTCGAGACCAAGCAGGTGCACGCCGGCGCTGCACCCGACCCGACCACGAACGCCCGGGCCACGCCGATCTACCAGACGACGTCCTACGTCTTCCGCGACACCGACCACGCCGCGAACCTGTTCGGGCTCGCCGAGTTCGGCAACATCTACACGCGGATCATGAACCCCACCCAGGACGTGCTGGAGCAGCGCGTCGCCGCGCTGGAGGGCGGGGTCGCGGCCCTGGCCGTCGCGTCCGGGCAGGCCGCGCAGGCGCTCGCGATCCAGAACATCGCCGAGGCCGGGGACCACATCGTCTCCAGCGCCTCGCTCTACGGCGGCACCTACAACCAGTTCCACTACACCTTCCCGAAGATGGGTATCGAGGTCACCTTCGTGGAGGACCCCGACGACCTGGAGGAGTGGAAGGCCGCGATCCGGCCGAACACCAAGGCCCTCTACGGCGAAACGCTGGGCAACCCGCGCGGGAACATCCTCGACATCGCCGCCGTCGCCGGTGTCGCGCACGCCGCCGGGGTTCCGCTGATCGTCGACAACACCATCCCGACCCCGTACCTGGTGCGGCCGATCGAGCACGGCGCCGACATCGTCGTCGAGTCCCTGACCAAGTTCCTCGGCGGCCACGGCACCTCGGTCGGCGGCATCATCGTCGACTCCGGGACGTTCGACTGGGTCGCCAACTCCGCCAAGTTCCCCGGCCTGACCAGCCCGGACCCGAGCTACCACGGCGCGGTGTTCACCGACGCCGTCGGCCCGATCGCCTACATCATCAAGGCCCGTGTGCAGCTGCTGCGCGACCTCGGCCCGGCGATCTCCCCGCAGAACGCGTTCCTGATCCTGCAGGGCATCGAGACGCTGTCGCTGCGGATGGACCGGCACAACCAGAACGCCCAGGCGCTGGCCGAGTGGCTGGAGGGGCGCGACGAGGTGGAGCAGGTCCACTACGCCGGTCTCCCGTCCAGCCCGTGGCACGCCCTCCAGCAGAAGTACCTGCCCAAGGGCGGCGGCGCGATCGTGGCCTTCGAGCTGCGGGGCGGTGTCGAGGCGGGCAAGAAGTTCGTGAACGCCCTCGAGCTGCACAGCCACCTCGCCAACATCGGCGACGTCCGCAGCCTGGTCATCCACCCGGCGTCGACCACGCACAGCCAGCTCTCCGCGGAGGAGCAGCTCGCCTCCGGCGTGACCCCGGGCCTGGTCCGGCTGTCGGTGGGCCTCGAGGGCATCGAGGACCTCAAGGCCGACCTGGACGCCGGTTTCCGCGCCGCGAAGGGCGCCTGAGAGCGGATCTGATTACCTGGTGTCCGTGAACGACTTCGAGCTCCCTCCCGCCAGCGGCGCCTGGCGGGAGGGGGACGACCCCGGCCGCCGCCACTTCCTCGACCTGCCCGCGCCGCTGAAGCTGGCGGCCGGCGGGGAGCTGCCAGGCGTGCGCCTGGCCTACGAGACCTGGGGCGAGCTCGCACCGGACGGCTCCAACGCCGTCCTCGTCCTGCACGCCCTCACCGGCGACGCGCACCTGGAGGGCCCCGCCGGCCCCGGGCACCCGACGTCCGGCTGGTGGCCCGGGCTGATCGAGCCGGGCGGACCGCTGGACCCGGCCCGCTGGTTCGTCGTCGCGCCGAACGCGGTCGGCGGCTGCCAGGGCAGCACCGGTCCGGCGTCCCGTGCGCAGGACGGGCGGACCTGGGGCAGCCGGTTCCCGACGGTCACCGTGCGGGACACCGTCGTCGCCGAGCAGTACCTGGCCGACGCGCTCGGCATCGACGCGTTCGCCTGCGTGATCGGCGGCTCGATGGGGTCCATGCGGTCCCTGGAGTGGGCGGCCACCGAGCCCGACCGGGTACGGCGGCTGTTCCTGCTCGCCGGGCCCGCGGCGTCGTCGGCGGACCAGATCGGCTGGGCGAGCCCGCAGATCCAGGCGATTACCGGCGACCCGCACTGGCACGGCGGCGACTACCACGACACGCCGGAGGGGCCGTGGCGCGGACTCGGCGTGGCCCGCCGGATCGCGCACCTGTCCTACCGCTCGGGCTACGAGCTGGCGACCCGCTTCGGCCGCGACCCGCAGCCGGGCGAGGACCCGCTCGACGGCGGCCGCTACGCCGTGGAGTCCTACCTGGACCACCACGCGCACAAGCTCGTGCACCGCTTCGACGCCGCGTCCTACGTGCGGCTGACCCAGGCGATGAACCACCACGACGTCGGCCGCGACCGGGGCGGGGTGACCGCGGCGCTGTCGCGGGTGAGCGCCCGCACCTACGTCGCCGGGGTCACCTCCGACCGGCTCTACCCGCTCGCCGACCAGCAGGAGCTGGCCGACGGCATCCCGCGCGCCGACCCGCTCAAGGTGATCGACTCGCCGTACGGGCACGACGGGTTCCTGGTGGAGACGCCGACGGTGGCCCGGCTGCTGGCCGAGCTGCTGGACGAGGCGGTCTGAGCCGCCGGGACCGCGCCCACCGGGCGCGGCCACCGGCCGGAACGCCGTCAGCCCAGGTTCTCCCCGTAGACGCGCTGCACCCGCATCGTCATCAGCACCCGCCGGTCCCGGACCATGACCTCGCGGTACTCGTCCCAGTCCGGGTGCTCCCCGGCGGCGGCGCGGTACCAGTCGACCAGCGCCTGCACGGCCGGTCCGTCGGGCGAGTCGTCGGGCCCGACGAGCTCGACCGGGCCCTCGGCCGTCGCCCAGGAGCGGCCGTCGGTGCTCTCCACCGACAGCGCCGCCCGCGGGTCCCGCCGCAGGTTCGCGGTCTTCGCCCGCCCCTCGGTCATCGACACCTGCACCGTCCCGGCAGCGCGGTCGTAGTACGGCGTCACCGGCGACAGCTGGGGCATGCCACTGCGCTTGATCGTCGCGAGGACGCCCTGGCGTGCCCCCGCGAGCAGCTCGTGCTGTTCGTCTCCCATGCCCCGAGTCTGCCCGCTCCGGAACCGGGATGAGCGGCTCCGGGGTCCCTCGCTACCCTTCTGCAGGTGTTGACCCGGATGTCGTCGCTGTTCCTGCGCACCCTGCGTGAGGACCCGGCCGACGCGGAGGTACCCAGCCACAAGCTGCTGGTCCGCGCCGGTTATGTCCGTCGCGTGGCCCCGGGCGTGTACTCCTGGCTGCCGCTCGGTCTCACGGTGCTCCGCCGCGTCGAGAAGGTCGTGCGCGAGGAGATGGACGCCATGGGCGGCCAGGAGATCCAGTTCCCGGCGCTGCTGCCGCGCGAGCCCTACGAGGCGACGAACCGGTGGACCGAGTACGGCCCGAACCTGTTCCGCCTGAAGGACCGCAAGGGCGGTGACTACCTGCTCGGCCCGACCCACGAGGAGCTGTTCACCCTCGCGGTCAAGGGCGAGTACTCGTCGTACAAGGACTACCCGGTCATCCTGTACCAGATCCAGAACAAGTACCGCGACGAGGAGCGGCCCCGCGCGGGCATCCTGCGCGGCCGCGAGTTCCTCATGAAGGACTCCTACTCCTTCGACCTCACCGACGAGGGCCTGTCGGAGTCCTACCGCAAGCACCGCGACGCCTACGTGAAGATCTTCGACCGGCTCGGGCTGCGCTACGTGATCGTGTCCGCGACCTCGGGTGCGATGGGCGGCTCGGCGTCGGAGGAGTTCCTCGCCGAGTCCGAGACCGGCGAGGACACCTTCGTCCGCGGTCCCGGCGGCTACGCGGCCAACGTCGAGGCCGTCACCACGCCCGCGCCCCCCGCGGTCCCGCTCGACGGGCTGCCCGCCGCGCAGGTGCACCACACGCCGGACACCCCGACCATCGAGTCGCTGGTGACCTTCCTCAACGCGCACACCGAGCGCACCTTCACCGCGGCCGACACGCTGAAGAACGTGCTGGTGAAGACCCGGCAGCCCGGCGCGGACGAGTGGGAGCTGCTGGGGATCGGCGTCCCCGGCGACCGCGAGGTCGACATGAAGCGCCTGGAGGCGTCGCTGGAGCCCGCCGAGGTGGCGCTGCTCGACGAGGCCGACTTCGCCCGCAACGGGTTCCTGGTCAAGGGCTACATCGGGCCGGGCGCGCTCGCCGCGAACGGCGTCCGCTACCTCGTGGACCCGCGGATCGTCACCGGCACCGCCTGGGTCACCGGCGCGGACAAGGCCGACCACCACGTCGTCGACCTCGTCGCGGGCCGCGACTTCACCCCGGACGGCACGATCGAGGCCGCCGAGGTCCGCGCCGGGGACCCGTCCCCGGACGGCACCGGCGTGCTGGAGGCCGCCCGCGGCATCGAGATCGGGCACATCTTCCAGCTCGGCCGCAAGTACGCCGACGCCTTCTCCCTCGACGCGCTCGGCCCGGACTCCAAGCCGGTCCGGATCACGATGGGCTCCTACGGCATCGGTGTCTCCCGGCTGGTCGCCGCGATCGCCGAGCAGTCCCACGACGGCTCCGGCCTGGTGTGGCCGCGGTCGGTGGCGCCGTTCGACGTGCACGTCGTCGTCGCGGGCAAGTCCGCGGAGCTGCTGGCGGGCGGCGAGGCCGTCGCCGCCGAGCTGGAGGCCCAGTGCCTGTCGGTCGTGCTCGACGACCGCAAGGCGAGCCCCGGCGTGAAGTTCGCCGACGCCGAGCTGATCGGCGTGCCGACGATCGTCGTCGTCGGGCGGGGGCTCGCCGACGGGAAGCTGGAGCTCAAGGACCGCGCCACCGGCGAGCGGAGCGAGATCGACCGCGCCGGTGCCGCCGAGCTCGTCGCGGGGATCGTCCGCGGGGCCTGAGCGGCACCGCCACCGCACGGGCGGGTCCTCGCCGGAGGGGCCCCCGCTCCGTGCGTTCCTCCGATCAGCCGGGGCGGACCGCCGAGGCGGCGAGGTCGGTGAGGGCCGAGCGGGGGACCGCGTCGCCCGAACCGCCGCCCGCGTCCGCGGCGACGACCAGCATCGCGACGCCGACCGACCCGTCCCGGGCCTGGGTGCGAGGGACCGCCAGCACACCGACCGCGCCGTCGGTGGCGCGGCACCCGCCGGCCCCCGACGCGGTGCCGTCGGTGCGGACCGTGGCCTCGACCCACGTCCCCGGTTCACCGCTGCCCGGACGTGGTCCGGGCGGCCCGACCGCCACCTGCGGTGCGGAGCCGGCGTAGGCCGACTCCCCGGCGCCGCGGGCGAACGCCTGCGCGGCCTGCTCGACCGTCGTCCCGGCCGGGACGGCGACGAGTGCGGCCGCGGCGACCCCGCGCGGCGCGGCGCCGACGGGGCAGTCGCCCGCGGCGAACGGCGGCGCCTCGGCGAGCCGGGCGAACGGCACCCCGAACACGTCCAGGGCGGGCGCGCCGGCGGTCGGGGCCGTCCAACCGGGCGGGGGCGTGACGGCGAACGCGGCGGGCTCCGCGGCCGGGGCGGGTGCGGGGCGGCCGGTCCGGCCGATCCGGCCGGGGTGGCGGTGGTGGAGTCCGGGCGGATGCCGCCGAGCCCGGCCACCGCGCCGGCCACGACCAGCACGGCGACGGCGGCGGCCAGCGCGGGACGCAGCCGTCGCCCGGATCCGGGGAGGGGTCGCCCGGGCGCGACGGTGTCGCGGGAGCCGGGCGGTCGGTCGTCGTCGTCCGGCCGGAGGTCACCGGCGCAGCGTACGGCGGTGTCGCGCGACCCCGGTGCGGTGTTCCGTCGGGCGGGCGGCCGTGGTCGCCCGGCGGTCCGGGGCGTGCGGCGGGGCTCAGCCAGGCAGCAGCGTCAGCCGTACCGAACGCGTCGGGTTGTCGATGTTGGTGTCGACCAGGCAGATCGACTGCCAGGTCCCCAGCGCCGGACGGCCGTCGATCACCGGCACCGTCGTCGACGGCGGCACGAACGCGGGCAGTACGTGGTCGCGCCCGTGCCCGGAGCTGCCGTGCCGGTGCCGCCACCGGTCGTCGGCGGGGAGCAGCTCGCGCAGATGCTCGAGCAGGTCGGAGTCGCTGCCCGCGCCGGTCTCGATGACGGCGATGCCTGCCGTCGCGTGCGGCACGAAGACGTTGAGCAGGCCGTCACCGGCACCGCAGTCGGACAGGAAGCGTTCGATCCGGTGCGTCAGGTCCACGACGGTCTCCTCGGAACCGGTCCGGATCTCGATCAGCTCGCTGTGCACGCCGGAGACACTAGGACGCTCACTACGCTCGGGCAGCGTGGACGACACCGTCACCGTCGCCGGGTGGGAACTGCCACACCGGCCCGGCTACCTGAACACCGCGAGCATCGGCATCCCGCCGCTGCGGGCGTCGGCGGTGGTCGCCGACGTCGTGGCGCGCTGGGCGGTCGGCGCGGCCTCGCCGAAGGACTTCGACGACGACGTCGAGGCGGCCCGCGCGGGGTTCGCCGCGATCACCGGGGTGCCGGTCGCCGACGTCGCGCAGGGCGCCACGACCTCCGGCCTGATCGGTCCGCTCGCCGCGTCGGTGCCCGACGGCACCCGCGTGCTCGTCGCCCGCGGCGAGTTCTCCTCGGTGACCCGGCCGTTCGCGGTGCAGGCCCACCGCGGGGTCCGGGTGACCGAGGTGCCGCTCCCGGAGCTGGCGGCCCACGCCGCCGACCACGACCTCGTCGCGGTGTCGGTGGTGCAGTCCGCCGACGGCGCGATCGCCGACGTCGACGCGCTGCTCGCCGCCCGCGCCCGCAGCGGCGTGCGGCTGCTGTTCGACGTCACCCAGGCCGCCGGGTGGCTCCCGCTGCGTCTGCACGACGCCGACGCCGTCGTCGGGGCCGGGTACAAGTGGCTGCTCGCGCCGCGCGGCACCGCCTGGCTGGCCCGGCGTCCGTCGTGGGTGGACGGGCCGCCCGCCGGGGCCTGCTGGCCGGAGCCCGTCCCGCACTCCGCGGGCTGGTACGGCAACCGGGACCGCTGGGGCGGCGGGCTCTACACCCCGGACCCGCCCGCGCGGCCCGGACCGGCAGGCGGCGAGGAGGCCCCCGTCTGGTTCGCCCACGCCGGCGCCGCGGTGACGCTGCCCTGGCTGGCCTCGCTCGACGCCGACGGCCTGCGCGCGCACTGCGTCGGTCTCGCCGACACCCTGCGCGAGCGGCTCGGGATGCCGCCCGCCGGGTCGGCCATCGTGTCGGTGCGCGCCGAGGGGGCCGCCGACCGGCTGGCCGCGGCCGGGATCACCGCGGCCGTGCGAGACGGGGCCGCCCGGCTGGCGTTCCACCTGTCGACCACCCCCGACGACGTCGAGGCGGCCGCCGCGGCGCTCCGCTGAGCGCCGCGACCCCTCAGCTGCGGCCGGGGAACACCGGCACGACGGGGGACCGCTCGGTGACCCCGCGCCAGTACGCGAGCCGGCCGGTGCACTCGACCATCGCCTTCAGCCCGGCCTCGCGCAGCGGGACCGACGACGACCGCTCGGTCACCGACCGCCAGGCGGCGATCGCGTCGGTCTCGGCCGACACCAGCAGCGCCCCGGCCGACACCCCGTCGACGACGGGCTGCGGGGCCGCGTACGCCGGCTGCGCCGAGACCGGCCGCTGCCCGATGTCGGACAGGGTCTGGGTGATCTGGCCGCGCAGGGTGGTGTGGGCCTCGATGTCGCCGCGGGCCCGGGTCGCCCACTCCGGCGGGATGAACGCGAGCGCCATCTTGTACGCCCACAGCGCCGCGTGCTCGCAGGCGAGTGCCCGCTGCAGCGCCTCGACGGTGACCTGGGGGACCTGCGGCTCGTCGTCGGAGGACTGCCGCGGCCGAGGACCCGCGCTCACGCCGGCGCCCCGGTCAGGACCGCCGCGTAGGTGGCGCAGCAGGCGGCGACCTCCGCGACCAGACCCACCTGCAGCGCCGAGGCTCGGGGGACGACCTCGCCCGCGCTGCGGGCCGACCCGGCGACCGCGTCGCGCACCGCGGCGAGGTCCCCCGACGGCGGTGTCGCGGGGGCGGCGATCTGGCCGGGAGTGCGCCCGCCCGCCTGGTCCAGCGCGGCGGCGTGCTCCATCCGGGCCGCGCGCAGCGGCTCCAGCCGGCCCGCGAGCGACGGGTCGCCGGTCACCGCGGCGACGATCAGCGCGGCGTCGGACCGGGCCGCGTCGGCGAGCGCGAGCAGGGCGTCGGAGGCGTCCTCGGTGCGCGTCGTCGCGCTCGAGCAGCCCGCCAGCGGCACCACCGCGGCCACCGCGGCCGCGGTGGCCAGCACCTGACGCCGCGTCGGGCGGACACCGCCGCGGCGGGTCACCGGCGACGGGGCCACCGACGGCGGCGGCCCGGCCGGGGACACCCGGGGCGACACGGATGGCTCGCGGTCGTTCACGTCGGGTCATGCTGCCAGCACGTGCCGGGCCGCCCGGCACCGACCGTGCCCGCCCGGGCCGCGGACGACCGCCCACCGACGGGCCACCGACCGGCGGCCCGCCGGGCCGACGCGCTAGGCTCGTCGGCCGTCCCCACCGTCACCGGCACCGTCCGGTCCCGGCCGGACGCGTCGCGGTGTGCGGCGCCGACGTCGCATGCCGTCCGCACGCGTCCGACGTGCCCGCCCACCGGCGGTCACGGCACCACGATCGACGCCCACCCGAAGCCCCGCCGACCGGTCGCCACCGCGGCGGGCACCCTGACACGAGGAGAGTCACCCGATGCGCAGTCCGGACCCCGCACAGCTGGCAGACCAGCTGCGCGGCGTGCTCGAGCCGGTGGTCCACGGGGCCGGGCTGGAGATCGACGCCGTGGAGGTCCGCACCGCCGGGCGACGGCACTCGGTCAAGCTCGTCGTCGACCTGCCCGAGTCCTCGCCCGCGACCGGCATCGACCTCGACGTCATCGCCCGGCTCAGCCGCTCCGCGGCTGCCGAGCTGGACCCGCACGAGCACCTCATCGAGGGCTCGTACACGCTCGAGGTGACCTCGCCCGGGATCGACCGGCCGCTCACCGAGCCCCGGCACTGGCGGCGGGCCTACCTGCGCCTGGCGCGGATCACCCTGACCGACGGCACCGTCGTCGAGGCCCGGGTCGGCCGGCTCGACGGCGACACGGTCGCCGTCGCGGTCCCCGGCCGGAAGGCGCCGGAACGGCGGGAGATCCCGCTCGCCGGGATCCGGCACGCCCAGGTGCAGGTCGAGTTCAAGCCCGCACCGCCCGCCGAGACCGCACTGCTCGACCCGGACGCGCTGTCCGGCAGCACCGACGGGGCCGACGGGGCCCCCACGAACCACGACGGCGGCGCCGCCGAGACCGTCCGCGACGAGGAGAACCGGTGAACGTCGACATCCCCGCGCTGCGCGCGATCGAGCGGGACAAGGAGATCCCGTTCGAGACGGTCCTCTCGGCCATCGAGACGGCGCTGCTCACCGCCTACCGGCACACCGACGGCCACCACGCGGACGCCCGCGTCGACATCGACCGCAAGACCGGTGTGGTGCGGGTCATGGTCCGCGACGCGGCCGACGCCTCCGAGGACGGCACCCCCGGCCCGGAGTTCGACGACACCCCGGAGGGCTTCGGCCGGATCGCGGCGACCACCGCCCGCCAGGTCATCCTGCAGCGGCTGCGCGACGCCGAGCACGAACGCACCTACGGCGAGTTCTCCACCAAGGAGGGCGAGGTCGTCGCGGGCATCGTGCAGCGCGACGCGCGCGCCAACGCCCGCGGCGTCGTCGTGGTCGAGCTCTCCGGCGGCACCGAGGCCGTGCTGCCCGCCGCCGAGCAGGTGCCGGGTGAGGTCTACCGGCACGGCGACCGGATCCGCTGCTTCGTCATCGGCGTGAACCGCGGCCCGCGGGGCACCTCGATCACACTCTCGCGGACCCACCCGAACCTGGTGCGGAAGCTGTTCGCCCTCGAGGTGCCCGAGCTCGTCGACGGCTCCGTCGAGATCGTCTCGGTGGCCCGTGAGGCCGGGTTCCGTTCCAAGATCGCGGTGCGCTCGACCCGCTCCGGGCTCAACGCCAAGGGCGCCTGCATCGGCCCGATGGGTGCCCGGGTGCGCGGTGTGATGGGCGAGCTGGCCGGCGAGAAGATCGACATCATCGACTGGTCCGAGGACCCGGCCGAGTTCGTCGGCAACGCGCTCTCGCCGTCGAAGGTGGTCTCGGTGACCGTGCTCGACGAGCGCGCCCGGATCGCCCGCGTCGTCGTGCCGGACTTCCAGCTGTCGCTGGCGATCGGCAAGGAGGGGCAGAACGCCCGTCTCGCCGCCCGGCTCACCGGCTGGAAGATCGACATCCGCAGTGACGCCGACCCGCGTGACCCGGTCACCCCCGACGGTGGGCCGGTCGACCCCGCCGGGGAGCCGTCCTGACCGACGGAGATCAACAGCAGGGGCCGGGCGAGGGAATGCCCGAGGACCGCTCTGCGCTACACTCGTCACCGGCCCGCGGTCGCGGACCGTCGCCCACGCACACCCGGTCGGTTCCGATCCGGACCTGTGTGGGGTGCCGGACCCGGGAACGGGCCGACGTATTGTTGCGGGTGGTCGTGGAGAACGGACGTTGCATTCCGGATCCGCGCCGCCGTCTCCCCGGACGGGGTGCCTGGTTGCACCTCTCGACGGGGTGCCTGGACAGGGCCGAGCGACGCTCGGCGTTCGCCCGGGCGTTACGCGTCCGCTCGGCACCGGACGTCACCGCCGTCAGGCGGTGGCTGCAGGAGTCGCGCGACCCGCTGGGGCCCGGGAACCTCTCGGACCCGTCATCGGAAGAAAGCAAGGTCGACCAGTCATGAGCCAGCAGTGAAGATCGCACCATGAACGTGCTTCGACACTAGGTTCGAGGTCGAGCGGGATGCTGCCGCCCGGCCTCCGGTCAGGATGAGGAGAGCAGTGGCAGGCAAGGCCCGCGTGCACGAGCTCGCGAAAGAGCTCGGAATCAGCAGTAAGCAGGTCCTCAGCAAGCTGCAGGACCTGGGGGAGTATGTGAAGTCCCCCTCCTCCACCGTGGAGGCCCCGGTCGCGCGCAAGCTGCGCGACGCGATGGCCTCCGGTGGGGGCGCCGCCGGCGGTCAGCGCCGCGGTTCCGGTGCGCCCGGTGGCGGTCGTCCGCGCGCCGGTGGCTCCGGCGCCCCGTCGCCGTCGCGCCCGACCCCGGGTCCGGCCCCCAAGCCCGGCCCGCGTCCGGGTCCGCCGGCCCCCGCGGCACCCACCCCGGGTGCCCCGTCGCCGGCGCAGCCCGCGGCGCGCACCGACGTCCCGAAGCCGGGACCGGCCGCGCCCAAGCCCGGCCCACAGGCCCCGGCGGCTCCGGCCGTCGAGACCCCCGCCGCGGCCGCCGAGGCCCCGGCCGCGCCGCGGCCCGGTTCCGCCGCGCCGAAGCCCGGTCCGGCGGCCCCGAAGCCGGGTCCGGCCGCGCCGAAGCCCGCCCCCGCGCCCCGTCCGGGCCAGGGACAGGGACAGGGTGGCCAGGGCGGCGGCGCCCCGCGTCCCGCCGGCCAGCCCGGCGAGCGTGGCGCCCGTCCGGGCCCGCGCCAGCCGCGCGTCGGCAACAACCCGTTCGGCGTCGGCCAGGGTTCGCCCAAGCCGGGCCCGCGTCCCGGCCCGCCGCAGCCCCAGCAGGGCGGTGGCGGCCAGCAGGGCGGCGGCCGTCCCGAGGCTCCGGCCGCGCGTTCCGGTGAGGCTCCGCCGCGTCCGCCCCGTCCGGGCGGCGCTCCGGGTTCGGGCGGTCCCCGTCCGAACCCGGGCAACATGCCTCCGCGGCCGAACCCGGGCATGATGCCCGCGCGTCCGGCTGCCGGGCGTCCCGGCGCCGGTGCCGGTGGCCGTGGTGGCCCCGGCGGCGGTCGTGGTGGCCCCGGCGGTGGCCGTGGCGGCCCCGGTGGCGGTCGTCCCGGTGGCGGTGGCGGCGGTTTCCGTCCCGGTGGCGGCGGTCCCGGTGGTCCGCCCCCGGCCGGTGGTTTCCGTGGTCGTCCCGGTGGTGGCGGTGCGCGTGGTCGCGGCGGTGCCGCGGGTGCGTTCGGCCGTCCCGGCGGTCCGGCCCGCAAGGGTCGCAAGTCGAAGCGGCAGAAGCGCCAGGAGTACGACGCCATGGCCGCGCCCTCGGTGGGCGGCGTCCGCCTGCCCAAGGGCAACGGCGAGACGATCCGGCTGCCGCGTGGCGCGTCGCTGACCGACTTCGCCGAGAAGATCAACGCCAACCCAGCCTCGCTGGTGCAGGTGTTGTTCCACCTCGGTGAGATGGTCACGGCCACCGCGTCGGTCTCGGACGAGATCCTGGAGCTGCTCGGCCAGGAGATGAACTACCGCGTGCAGGTCGTCTCCCCCGAGGAGGAGGACCGTGCGCTGCTGGAGTCGTTCGACATCGAGTTCGGTGACCCGGGCGACGAGGACGCGCTCGAGGCACGTCCGCCGGTCGTGACCGTCATGGGTCACGTCGACCACGGCAAGACGCGGCTGCTGGACACGGTCCGCAAGGCGAACGTCCGTGAGGGCGAGGCCGGCGGCATCACCCAGCACATCGGCGCCTACCAGGTCGCGGCCGAGCTCGAGGGCGAGGAGCGGCTCATCACCTTCATCGACACCCCGGGTCACGAGGCGTTCACCGCCATGCGTGCCCGTGGTGCGAAGTCCACCGACATCGCGGTCATCGTGGTGGCGGCGGACGACGGCGTGATGCCGCAGACCGTCGAGTCGATCAACCACGCGCAGGCGGCCGGTCTGCCGATCGTCGTCGCGGTCAACAAGATCGACGTCGAGGGTGCGAACCCGCAGAAGATCCGCCAGCAGCTCACCGAGTACAACCTGGTGGCCGAGGAGTACGGCGGCGACACCATGTTCGTCGACATCTCCGCGAAGCAGGGCACCAACATCGAGGCCCTGCTCGAGGCGATCCTGCTGACCGCCGACGCGGCGCTCGACCTGCGGGCCAACCCCGAGATGGAGGCGCAGGGCGTCACCATCGAGGGTCACCTGGACCGCGGTCGCGGCCCGGTGGCCACGGTGCTGGTCCAGCGCGGAACGCTCCGGGTCGGCGACTCGGTCGTGGCCGGCGACGCCTCCGGGCGCGTCCGGCGCATGGTCGACGAGCACGGCCAGGACGTCACCGAGGCGCTCCCGTCGCGTCCGGTGCAGGTCATCGGTCTGACGTCGGTGCCGGGTGCGGGCGACACGTTCCTCGTCGTGGACGAGGACCGGGTCGCGCGCCAGATCGCCGACCGGCGGCGTGCCCGCGAGCGGAACGCCGAGCTGGCGAGCCGTCGCAAGCGCGTCAGCCTGGAGGACCTGGACGCCGCGCTGAAGGAGACCAACACCCTCAACCTGATCATCAAGGGTGACAACTCGGGCACCGTCGAGGCGCTCGAGGAAGCCCTGATGAAGCTGGACGTGGGTGAGGAGGTCGAGCTGCGGGTCATCCACCGCGGCGTCGGCGGTATCACCGAGGGCGACATCAACCTCGCCATCGCGGACAACGTCATCGTCATGGGCTTCAACGTCCGTGCCGAGGGCAAGGCCACCGAGCTGGCCAACCGCGAGGGCGTCGAGATCCGCTACTACTCGGTGATCTACCAGGCGATCGACGAGATCGAGGCGGCCCTCAAGGGCATGCTCAAGCCGGAGTACGAGGAGGTCGAGCTGGGCCGCGCGGAGGTCCGCGAGGTCTTCAAGTCCTCGAAGTTCGGCACGATCGCCGGTTGCCTGGTGATGAGCGGGGAGATCCGCCGGAACGCCCGGGCGCGCCTGCTGCGCGACTCGAAGGTGATCCACGAGAACCTCCCGATCTCGTCGCTGCGCCGGTTCAAGGACGACGTGGTCGAGGTCCGCGAGGGCTTCGAGTGCGGTCTGACGCTCGGTACCTACGGCGACATCAAGATCGACGACGTCATCGAGACGTTCGAGATGCGGGAGAAGCCGCGCGACTAGCGGCTGACGAACGCGCTCCGACGGGGCGGCCGGTCACCGGCCGCCCCGTCGGCGTCAGCGGAGGTGTGTGTGTACGTCGGCTCCCTGGAGTGTGACGTGCTGCTCGGCGACGTCCGGTCGCTGAAGCAGAAGCGTTCGGCGGTGCGTCCGCTGCTGGCCGAGCTGCGCCGGTTCGAGGTGGCGGCGGCCGAGGCGGGCCATCTGGACCTGCACCGCCGTGCGCTGATCGGGGTGAGCTGTGTCGCCGCCGACGCGGGGCACGTCCGTGCCCTGCTGGAGCGGTGCGAGCGGCTGGTGGCCGCCCGCCCCGAGCTGGAGCTGCTGTCGGCCCGGACCCGGCTGTTCGGCCCCGACGACGACTGAGTCCCGGCGGTCGGGGGACGGACGCAGCGGCACCGCGTCCCGGCGGTCGGGGGACGAACCGGCAGGACCGAGAATCGAACGCGGCGTGACCCCGCGACCCGTGCCTAGACTCGGGCTCGCACGACCCGCTGGAAGGAGCAGGACATGGTCGACCAGGCCCGCGCGCGCAAGCTCGCGAAGCGGATCTCGCAGATCGTCGCGGAGGCCCTCGAGCGCGAGGTGAAGGATCCGCGGCTGGCGATGGTGACGATCACCGACACCCGTGTCACCGGCGACCTGCGCGAGGCGACCGTGTTCTACACGGTCATGGGTGCCTCGCTGGAGGAGGAGCCGGACACCGCGGGGGCCGCCGCCGCGCTGCAGAGCGCGAGCGGGGTGCTCCGCAGCCGGGTGGGGCAGCAGACCGGGGTGCGGCACACGCCGAGCCTCGCGTTCGTGCTGGACGCGGTGCCGGACACGGCCCGCCGGATGGAGGAGCTGCTGGCCCGCACCCGCGCCTCCGACGAGGAGGTGGCCCGGCTGGCGGCCACGGCGTCGCCGGCGGGGGACGCGGACCCGTACAAGGCCCCGCGGGAGACCGACGCCGAGTGACCGGCGGCGCGCACGAGCCCGTCCCGGGTCCCGGTCCGGTCGACCCGGCCGGGGCCGCGGCGGTGCTGCGCCGGGCCCGTGACGTGCTCGTGGTCGGGCACGTCCGGCCCGACGCGGACGCCGCGGGCAGCGCCCTGGCCCTGGCCACGGCGCTGCACCGCGCGGGGACCCCGGTCACCGTGTCGTTCGGCGGGCCGGACCCGGTGCCCGCCGGGCTGGTCGACACCCTCGACCCCGACGGGCTGGTCGTCGCCTCGGTGGACGCGCCGCGCGCGCCGGACCTGCTGGTCTGCTGCGACATCTCGTCGTCCCGCCGGCTGGGGGACCTGGAACCGGTGCTGGACACGTCCGGGTCGTCGCTGGCGGTGGACCACCACGCGTCGTTCGTGGCGTTCACGGACCGGTACCTCGTCGACCCGGGCGCCCCGGCGACGGTGACGCTCGTCCGGGCGGTGCTCGCCGAGCTGGGCGCCCCGCTGGACGCGGTCCTCGCCCGGTCCCTGTTCGCGGGGCTCTACACCGACACCGGTGGTTTCCGGCGGGGTGGTGCGGAGGCGCTCCGGCTGGGCGCCGAGCTCGTCGAGGCCGGTGCCGAGCCCGCGCCGCTGCTGCGGGACATCGGCGGTCCGGTGCCGTTCGCATGGCTCGCCGCGCAGGCCACGGTGCTGGCCGGGGCGCACCGGGAGGCGGGCGTCGCGGCGGGGGCCGACCTGGTATGGGCCGCCGTCGACGTGGCGACGGCGACCCGGTTCCGGGACCGCACGGTCGCCCTGGTCGGGCCGCTGCAGGCCGCGGCCGGGGGCGGGGTGGCGGCGCTGCTGACCGAGACGGCACCGGGGGAGTGGTCGGTGTCGCTGCGCGGTAACGGGTCCCCGGACCTGTCCCGGGTGGCGACGACGCTCGGCGGCGGCGGGCACACCGGTGCCGCCGGGTTCGAGCGCTCCGGTACCCGCGACGGGCTCCTGGAGCTGCTCCGGGCGGAGCTGGCCCGCTGAGCACGTGCCCGGTTGATCGGGTTCATCCGGGGTACATCGCCGCGACACCACGATCGGATGGACCTCGGGGCGGTCCGGTGTCGCGGCACCGGGGCACGTAGCGTGTCCTGCGAGACCAGGAGGTGAGCGGTGCGATCCGAGCCCGCTGCGGCCCGCGGGGGCGACGACAGTCACGGCAACGAGCCCAGCGGGTGGCCGGAGTTCCTCCGGGCCTGGCTGCGCAACCCGGCCCAGGTGGGTGCGGTGTGGCCGAGCTCGCCGCGGCTGTCGGCCAAGCTGGCCCGTATCGCGCCGGGTCACGGCGCGCCGGTCGTCGTGGAGCTGGGGCCGGGCACCGGCGCCGTCACCACGCAGGTCGGCAGGCGGCTCCCGCCGGAGGGCCGGCATCTGGCCGTCGAGCTCGACCCGCGGATGGCCCGCTTCCTGCAGGACCGCCACCCGGGCGTCGAGGTCGTGAACGGTGACGCCCGCAAGCTGGGGTCGCTGCTCGCCGAGCGCGACATCACCTCGGTCGACGCGGTGATCTCCGGGCTGCCCTGGTCGCTGTTCGACCGGGCGATGCAGCAGGAGATCCTCGACCAGGTCGTCGGGGCGGTGGGGGAGACCGGTGCGTTCGCGACGTTCGCCTACTCCCACACCCTGCCGATGCCCTCGGCGCGGCGGTTCAAGGCGGCCCTGCACGACACGTTCGACGAGGTCGTGATGACCCGCACGGTGTGGCGCAACCTGCCGCCCGCATTCTGCTTCCTCTGCCGTCGTCCCCGTCGGTGACCCGGTCCGCCCCCATCGCGGGCGGGCCCCGTGACATCCTCCGGCTCGCCCTGCCCGCGCTCCCGGTGCTGGCGGCCGAGCCGCTGTTCCTGCTGGTCGACACCGCCGTCGTCGGGCGGCTGGGTGGGCTGCCGCTGGCCTCGCTCGCCGTCGCGGCGGTGCTGTTCGCGCAGGTCACGACCCAGCTGACGTTCCTGTCCTACGGGACGACGGCGCGCGCGGCCCGGTTCTACGGTGCCGGGCGCCGGTCGGCCGCGGTGGCGGAGGGTGTGCAGGCGACCTGGCTGGCGCTGGGCGTCGGGCTGCTGGTCGTCGTGCTCGGACAGCTCGCCGCGGCACCGCTGGCGGGGCTGCTCGCCGGGGACCCGGTGATCGCCGAGGGCGCGGTGTCGTGGCTGCGGATCGCGCTGCTCGGTGCCCCGCTGGTCCTGGTGACGCTGGCCGGCAACGGCTGGATGCGCGGGGTGCAGGACACCCGTCGCCCGATGTGGATCGTGATCGGCGGCAACCTGCTGTCCGCGCTGCTCTGCCCGCTGCTGGTGCACGGGGCGGGGGACTGGGCGGGCTGGGGGCTGGAGGGCTCGGCGGTTGCCAACGTCGCGGGGCAGGCCGTCGCGGCGTCGCTGTTCCTGCGGGCGCTGGTCGTCGAACGACGGCGCGCGCCCGCCGGTGACCCGGTCCGCTTCGCCCCGGACACCGCGGTGCTCCGTTCGCAGGCGACGATGGGCCGCGACCTGATCGTGCGGTCGCTGGGGTTCCAGGCCTGCTTCCTGTCCGCGACGGCGGTGGCCGCCCGATTCGGGTCCGAGTCCGTCGCCGCGCACCAGATCGTGCTGCAGCTGTGGGTGTTCCAGTCCCTGGTGCTCGACGCGGTCGCGATCGCGGCGCAGTCGCTGGTCGGGGCCGCCCTGGGTGGCGCGGACGGCCGACACGGTGCGGACGGCCGACACGGTGCGGACGGCCGACACGGTGCGGACGGCGGACACGGTGCGGACGGTGGACACGGTGCGGACGGCGGGCGCGGTGCCGACGGCGATCGTGCGGACACCGGACCGGCGCGGTCGCTCGCCGCCCGGGTCACCCGCTACGGCCTCGTGCTCGGCTGCGGGTTCGGCGTGCTGTTCGCCGCGCTCTACCCCGTCCTGCCGCCGGTGTTCACCCGCGACGCGGCGGTCCTCGCGGCGATCCCCGCGGCGTGGTGGTTCTTCACCGCGCTGCAGCCGATCGCCGGGGTGGTGTTCGCGCTGGACGGCGTGCTGCTCGGCGCCGGTGACGCGGCCTTCCTGCGCACCACGACGCTGCTCGCCGCGCTCGGCGGGTTCCTGCCGATGATCTGGCTGTCGCTGCTGTTCGGGTGGGGGCTGGCCGGGATCTGGACCGGGCTCGCCGCGTTCATGGTGGTGCGCCTGGTCGCGGTGGGGCTGCGGGCGCGGTCGGGGCGCTGGGCGGTCCCGGGGGAGGTCCGGGCCTGACGCGCGTGGCCCGTCGACGGAGCCCGGGCGGCCGAGCGGCACACCAGGCACCCGGTGACGAGGTCCGGAGGTGCATGACGTGCCACTCGGCGGTTCCGGGACGGGGCACCGAGCCACGTCCCGCGCGGCGCTCCTCCCGCCTGGGGCCCGGTGGTGGCGGGGTTCAGCCCCGGTCGGTGGCCGGGGTCTCCGGACGGTGGACGGCGGCACCCGGCCGGTGGAGCGGCGCCCCGGGGTCCTCCGGCGGCCCGGTGTTCCCGTCGTCCCCGGGGGACCCGGCCGGGAGCGGCAGCCGCACGGTGAACACGGCGCCGCTGCCGTCGTCGCGGGTACCGACCGTCACCGATCCGCCGAGGCGGCGGGCGATCCGGTCGACCAGGGCCAGCCCGATGCCGCGGGGGCGGCCGCCGCGCGTGGCCCGGGTGCTGAACCCGAAGGTGAACAGCTCGCGGGCGGTGTCCTCGGGCACGCCGGGACCGCTGTCGGCGACCTCCAGCCGCAGCTCGCGGTCGTCCGGAGGGGTGCTCAGCGCGACCGCGACCGACCGCTCCCCGGTGCGCCCGGCGACCACCTCGATCGCGTTGTCGACGAGGTTCCCGGCCAGCGAGACCAGGTCGTCCGCGGCGAACGGCAGCCGCAGGTCCGGCAGGACGCCGGGGTCGCAGGTGTCGGTGACGGTCAGGATGACGTCCTGCTCGGCGGCCTGCCACGCCTTGTCCGCGAGCAGCGCGGCGAGGACCGGGTCGTAGACCGCGGCCACGACCTGCGCGGCGGGGCCGCGGGTGCGGTCGAGCGCGGCGGTTCCGGCCTTCGCGGCGTCGGCGGTGTCGCCGAGCTCGATCAAGGTCAGGACGGTCTGCATCCGGTTGCCGAACTCGTGGGCCTGGCCCGACAGCGCGGCGACGGTGTCGCGGGCCTCGTCGCGCTCGCGCAGCACCCCGGCCAGCTCGGTGCGGTCGCGCAGCGTGAACACCCGCGTCCCCGGGCCCGCGGCCGGCCCGGCGTGCCTGCTGTTGACCAGCAGCACCCGCTCCCCGGCCAGGGCGGCCCGGTCACGCAGGTCCGAGCGCAGCCCGCTCGTGAGCACGGCGGCGACGGCAGGATCCATGCCGAGGCCTGCGAGCGGCCGCCCCGGTACGGCGGGGTCGTCGGGGGAGTCGTGGCCGGGCAGGCCGAGCAGCCGCCGGGCCTCGGCGTTGACGACGACGAGCCGCCCGTCGCCGTCGACGACCAGCAGCCCCTCGCCGACGGCGTGCAGCACCGCCTCGTGGTGGGTGTAGGCGGCGGTGATGTCCTCGGGCTCCAGCCCCAGGGTCTGGCGGCGCAGCCGCCGGGCCAGCAGCACCGCCAGCCCCGAGCCGACGAGCACCGCCGCCGCGGCGGCCGCGACGATCCCGGGCAGCGAGCGCAGGGCGAGGTCGCTGATCCGGGTCTGCAGCACGCCGACGGACACGACGGCGGCGATCCGGCCGTCGACCAGGACCGGGGTGACGGTGCGAACCGAGGGCCCGAGGGTGCCGGTGTAGACCTCGGTCGAGGTCCGCCCGGCCAGCGCGGGGGCGATGTTGCCCTGGTAGGGCAGCCCGATCTCGTCGGGGTTGTAGTGGCTGTAGCGGATGCCCTGCGGGGACATCACGACGATGAAGCCGGTGGTGGTGGCCCGCCGGACCCGCTCGGCGATGGGCTGGAGGCGGGCGGAGAGGGCGGCGAGACCGCCGCCGTCGCGGACGGCGTCGACGACCTCGGGGTCCGAGGCGAGCGACAGCGCGATCCCGGTGGTGAGCCGGCCCGCGGCGTCGTGCTCCAGGCGGCTCGCCCCGTAGCCGCCGAGCGCGGCGAGCCCGCCGACGGTCAGCAGCACGGTGACGACCTGCAGCAGGAACAGCCGCCGCACCAGCCGCGAGCGGCGCAGCGGCGGGGAGGAACGGAGCGGCCGGCGCACGGGCCCAGCCTGCCACCGCGGGGGCGGCAGTGGGACCCGTGCACCGGCCGGGACGTCGACACCCCCGCGGGCCTCGGGGCTCCGCGGGGGTGCGACGGTCATGGGAGGAGGACGTGCCCGGTCAGGAGCCCGCGCCGACCTTCTCGCGACGGGACTCGTCCGCGTCCGGCTTCGCGGCGCCGTCGGCGGCCTCGTCGATCTCGGCGTCCGCGGCCCCGCCACCGTGCGCGGCCTCCATGTCGGCCTCGACCAGCGTCGGGTCGTCGAGCACCGCGGCGAGCCGCTCACGGTCGAGCTCGCCGTTCCAGCGGGCGACGACCAGGGTGGCGACGACGTTGCCGATCGCGTTGGTCAGCGCCCGGCCCTCGGACATCATGCGGTCGATGCCGACGATCAGCGCGAGGCCGACGACGATGGCCTCGGGGGTGAAGAACTCCCCGCCGAAGGCCTGCAGCGACGCGGCCAGGGTGACCAGCCCGGCGCCGGTGACACCGGCGGCGCCCTTCGAGGTCAGCACCATGAGCACGGCCAGCGCGATCTGCGCGCCGATCGGCAGGACCTCGCCCCCGGCCTGGATGATGAACAGCGCACCCAGGGTCAGGTAGATGCAGGTGCCGTCGAGGTTGAACGAGTAGCCGGTCGGGATGACCATGCCGACGGTCTGCTTCGACGCACCGGCGGACTGGAGCTTCGTGAGGAAGCGGGGGAGCACCGACTCCGACGACGAGGTGCCGACGATGATCAGCAGCTCGTCCTTGATCAGCCGGATGACCTTGAAGACGTTGAACCCGGCGGCCCAGGAGACCGCGCCGAGGACGACGACCACGAACACCGCGCAGGTGCCCCAGAACACGGCCATCAGCTTGAGCAGGTTGACCAGCGACCCGCCGCCCATCTGGCCGACGGTGTAGGCCATGCCGCCGAACGCGGCGACCGGTGCGGCCCACATGATGATCTTGATGATGCCGAAGATGACCTGGGCGATGCCCTCGATGCCGCCGACCAGGCGGCTGCGCAGGGCCGGGTTCAGCGAGGAGATGGCGCAGGCCGACAGGATCGCCAGCACCAGGACCTGCAGCACCGAGTTCTCGACGAACGGGCCGAAGAAGCTGTGCGGGAGCAGCGAGTCCTGGATGAACGGGATGACACCCGACTCCTGACTGCCGGTCGCGGCCTGGTCGGTGGCCTTCGCGAGGTCGGACGCGCTCGGCTGGCCGGTGAATCCGGCGCCCGGCTGGAACACGTTGCCCGCGACGAGCCCCATCGTCAGCGCGATGACGGTCATGACCAGGAAGTAGCCCAGCGCCCGGGCGGCGAGACCGCCGGCGCGGGCCAGGTTGCCCAGCGAGGCGATGCCGACGACCACGGTGCAGAAGATGACCGGGCCGATGATGACCTTGATCATCTGGACGAACGTGTCGGCCAGCCACTTGGTCTCCTTGGCGAACCCGGGGGCGAGGAAGCCCACCAGGATCCCGGAGACGATGCCGACGATGACCCAGAACCAGAGCTGGGTGTAGACCTTCTTCTTGGTCCGGGTGGGGGTGGTGGACCCCGTCCCGGACGAGCCGTCTGCGTTGGCGACCTCGGCCATGTCCGTCCTCCTCGACGTGTGCGGTGGGGAAACGATGGGGTCGGGTCGTGTCGTGGGGCAACCGCGGGGACACCGGGCTTGAGGAAGCTTTGAGGAAAGCGTGGCTAGGGTGGGCGGCGTGCGGGTGCTGCTGGTCGAGGACGACGCGATCCTCGGCGACGCGTTGCGCCGCAGCCTCGTCCGCCAGGGCTACCCGACCGACCTCGTGACCAGCGGGTCCGCGGCCATCGCGGCCGTCGCCGAGCGGGAGCCCGACGTGGTGCTGCTCGACATGGGCCTGCCCGACCGCGACGGCATCGGCGTCTGCCGGGAGATCCGGGAGCGGTCCCGGGTGCCGATCCTGGCGATCACCGGCCGCGGCGACGTCGCGGCGCGGGTGCAGGGCCTGCGCTCGGGCGCCGACGACTACCTGGTCAAGCCGGTCTCCACCGAGGAGCTCGTCGCCCGGATCGAGGCCGTCCTGCGTCGTGCCACCGGCTCGGCGGTGGCCGCGACGGTGAGCGTCGGCGACGTCGTCGTCGACCTCGACCGGCGCGCGGTGACCGCGGGCGGCGCCGAGGTCGCGCTGACCCGCAAGGAGTTCGACCTGCTCGCCGCGCTCGCCCGCCGCGAGGGTGCGGTGCTGCCGCGTACCGAGTTGCTGGAGCAGGTGTGGGGGATCGCCGACGCCTCCGCGGCACGCACCCTGGAGGCGCACGTGGCGTCGCTGCGGTCGAAGCTGGGCACCCGCGACGTTGTGGTGACGGTCCGTGGAGTCGGGTACCGGCTGGCGCGTTAGCGTCCCGGCGTGCCCGCACGCAACCCGCCCCCGCCGCCCGGACTCGTGATCGTCGACAAGGACCGGGGCCCGACCAGTCACGACGTCGTCGGGAAGCTCCGCCGGATCATGGGCACCCGCAAGGTCGGCCACGCCGGGACGCTGGACCCGATGGCGACCGGGGTGCTGGTCGTCGGCATCGAGCGGGCCACCAAGCTGCTCGGGCACCTGTCGCTGGACACCAAGGCCTACACCGCCACCGTGCGCCTCGGGCAGGCCACCGACACCGACGACGCCGAGGGCACGCCCGTCGGCGAGCCCGTCCCGGTCGATGCCGACGACGCCGCTCTCCGGGCCGCGACGGCCGCGCTGACGGGCGAGATCATGCAGGTCCCCAGCGCGGTCTCCGCGGTCAAGATCGACGGGAAGCGCGCCTACCAGCGGGTCCGCGACGGCGAGACCGTCGAGATCCCGGCCCGCCCGGTCACCGTGTCCGCCTTCGAGCTGCTCGCGGTGCGCCGCGAGGGGCCGTGGTGCGACCTGGACGTCGCCGTCGACTGCTCCTCGGGCACCTACGTCCGCGCGCTCGCCCGCGACCTCGGCGCCGCGCTGGGCTCCGCCGGCCACCTGACCGCGCTGCGACGCACCCGGGTCGGACCGTTCACCCTGGAGCACGCGCGCACCGTCGAGCAGCTCGCCGACGACCCGGGTCTGTCGCTGGACCTCGCCGCGGCCGTCGCGACGGCGTTCCCCCGCGTCGACCTCGACGCCTCCGCCGCCACCGACGTGCGGTTCGGCAAGTCGCTGCCCGCGGCCGGGATCGAGGGCACCTACGGCGTGTTCGCCCCGGACGGCGCCGCGCTGGCCCTGATGGCCGACCGCGGCGCCGCCGCCCGCCCGGTCGTCGTGCTCGCCCCGGCCGGCTGAGCCCCGGACCGGCCGCGGTCGCCCGCTGCGCGGGATCCCACCCGGTTCGCCTAGGCTCGCGGCCGTGCAGCGGTGGCGTGGTCTGGAGGCGGTTCCGCCCGGCTGGGGCCGGTGCGTCGTCACCGTCGGCGTGTTCGACGGGGTGCACCGGGGACACCGGCAGCTGATCGCCCGCGCGGTGGAACGGGCGCACGAACGCGGCCTGCCCGCCGTCGTCGTGACGTTCGACCCGCACCCGGCCGAGCTGATCCGGCCGGGCACGCACCCGGCGCGGCTGTCCACACTCGACCGGCGGGCGGAGCTCGTGGCCGAGGCGGGCGCGGACGTCTTCTGCGTCATCCCGTTCACCGAGTCGCTGTCCCGGATGGCGCCCGCCGGGTTCGCGCACGAGGTGCTGGTGGACCGGCTGCACGCGGCCGTCGTCGTCGTGGGCAGCAACTTCACCTTCGGCCACCGGGCCGAGGGCGACGTCGGGACCCTCGCCGAGCTGGGCCGTCGCTTCGGGTTCGCCTGCGAGGCCCTCGACCTCGTCTCCGACCACGACGTGACCTTCTCCTCCACCTACATCCGGTCCTGCATCGATGCCGGGGCCGTCCGCGACGCCGCGCACGCGCTGGGCCGCTGGCACCGGGTGGACGGCGTGATCGTGCACGGCCACAAGCGTGGCCGTGACCTGGGCTATCCGACGGCGAACGTCGCCAGCCCCCCGCACACGGCGATCCCCGCCGACGGCGTCTACGCGGGCTGGTTCCGCATCGGCGACCGCCGCCTGATGGGCGCCGTCTCGGTGGGGACCAACCCCACGTTCTCCGGGCGGGTGCGCACCGTCGAGGTCTACGTGCTCGACGTCGACGAGAACTTCTACGGCCACGAGGTCGGCGTCGAGTTCGTCGAGCGGCTGCGCGGCCAGGAGCACTACGACGGCATCGAGGCGCTCGTCGCGCAGATGGGCCGCGACGTCGCGACCTGCCGCGAGATCCTCACCGCGGCCGGCGACGCGACCGGACCCGACGGGGCTCCGGGTTAGGTGAAAACCCCCTGCCGGGGCCGAACGTCCACGCCCGCACCGCGTGGTCGCCGAGGCTGTCCGGCATGGACGACCTCCGCACCGCGGACCCGGTGGCGCAGGAGATCGCGCGCAACCGCGACCGCCAGAGCGCGATCTACGGCGAGCCCCTCGACGAGCGCATCCGCCGGCTCACGACCGGTCTCGGCATCACCCAGGCCCGCCTCGCGGCCGCGGTCGGGCTGAGCCCGGCGATGCTGTCCCAGCTGGCGGGTGGGCGCCGGGTCAAGATCGGGGACCCGGCGGTGCTGGGCCGGATGACCGCGCTGGACCGGCGGCTCGCGCACGGCCCGGTGCCCGACGCCGAGCGCGACGTGCTGCTGGCCCGGGTCCGCCAGGAGCCGACGCCGTGGGGCCCCACCGGCGCCTGCCGCTGCGCCGAGCAGACCCCCGCCACCGGGCCGGCGGTGCCGCGACCGCGACGGGCCCCGGCCGAGCCGACCGCGGAGGACGCGCTGCGCGGGGTGAGCGCACCGGCCCGGCTCGTCGCGGCGGCGGCCGAGCTGGCGCCGGCGTTCCCGGAGATCGCGGAGGTGCTGCGCCGGGCCGCCGCCGGACGGCGCTGACAGGCTGTGCGGATGCGGCTGTTCACCGCGCTGTGGCCGCCGCCCGGGGCGGTGGCGGCGCTGACCCGCGCACTCGGCGGGGCCCCGTCCCCGCTCCCGGACGGCGCGCGCCGGCCCGGCCCGTCGACCTGGCACGTGACGCTGTGCTTCCACGGCGACGACGACCCGGACTCCCGCGCCGCGACCCTGGACGTCGCGCTGACCGGCGCCGTCGCGCCCCGGCTGCGGATCGCCGGCACCGGCACCTTCCCGGGCGTGCTGTGGGCCGGGGTCGAGGAGCGCGACGGCCCCGCCGCGGGCGCCCTCGCCGAGCTGGCCGCCCGGGCCGGTGCGACGGGGCCCCGGCCGTACCGCCCGCACGTCACCCTGGCCCGGTGGGACCGGCGCCGCGGGGACGCGACCGTGGGCGGCGACGGCATCGCCGCGGGCCCCTGGTGGACACCGGGGGAGGCGGTGCTCGTGCGCAGCGAGCCCGGCGCGCGCTACACCGTGGTCCACCGGGTCCCGCTGCGCCCCGGCACACCCGACCGCACACCGGGGTGACACGGGTCGGCGGCGGTCGGCGCACCCGTCGCTGGTACCGTTTCACACCGGGTCCGGCTGCAGTCCGTGGCGGCCGAGACCGACTTCCTGCCGTCCCCCCCGGTTCATCCGGGTTTCGTCGGACGTCACGGCCCCACGGACCGTCTCAAGGATGAAGGAGTTGAGCAGTGGCACTGACCACCGCCGAGAAGAAGAGCACGCTCGAGCAGTACGGCACCCACGCCACCGACACCGGGTCCCCCGAGGCCCAGGTCGCGCTGCTGACGCAGCGCATCGTCGGCCTGACCGAGCACCTGAAGCAGCACAAGCACGACCACCACAGCCGGCGCGGCCTGCTGCTGCTGGTCGGTCGTCGTCGCCGGCTGCTCAAGTACCTGCGCGAGGTGGACGTCGCCCGCTACCGCGCGCTGATCGAGAAGCTGGGTCTGCGCCGCTGACCCGCCCGGCCGACCCGGCACCGGTTCCCGGTGCCGGGTCGTTCCGTAACACCGAGCGACACAACTGAACAGAGCCCGCCACTCGGGCGACCGGACATCCGCCGGTCCTCGGTAGTGGCCCCCGGAGCGCGACGCGCGGCCGGGGGCTTCGATCGAAGACCGGCCCAGCAGGGGATCGAGCCGGCGCCACGGTGGTGGGGGTAGACGAAGACCACTCCCAACGACGAGGAGAACACCCCCGTATGACTGACGTCATCTCCGAGGACGGCGTGCACGAGAGCACCGCCGTCATCGACAACGGCACCTACGGCACCCGCACCGTCCGGTTCGAGACCGGCCGGCTCGCCCGCCAGGCCGCCGGGTCCGTCGTCGCGTACCTCGACGACGAGACCATGCTGCTGTCCGCCACGACCGCCTCGAAGCGGCCGAAGGACCAGTTCGACTTCTTCCCGCTCACGGTGGACGTCGAGGAGCGGATGTACGCCGCGGGCCGGATCCCCGGCTCGTTCTTCCGCCGCGAGGGCCGCCCGGGCACCGACGCGATCCTGACCTGCCGCCTCATCGACCGCCCGCTGCGCCCGTCCTTCGTCGACGGTCTCCGCAACGAGATCCAGGTCGTCGTGACGGTCATGTCGCTCGACCCGAAGGACCCCTACGACGTCGTGGCGATCAACGCCGCGTCGGCGTCCACCCAGCTCGCCGGCCTGCCGTTCTCCGGCCCGGTCGGCGGCGTCCGCGTCGCGCTCATCGCGAACGAGGCGGGCACCGACACCCAGTGGGTCGCCTTCCCGACCCACGACCAGCTCGACCGCGCCGCGTTCGACATGGTCGTCGCGGGCCGCATCGTCGGTGACGACGTCGCGATCATGATGGTCGAGGCCGAGGCCACCGAGAACACCATCGACCTCGTCGCCGGTGGGGCCACCGCCCCGACCGAGGGTGTCGTCGCGGACGGGCTGGAGGCGGCGAAGCCGTTCATCCGCAGCCTGTGCGTCGCCCAGCAGCAGCTGGCCGACGTCGCGGCCAAGCCGACCGCCGACTACCCGGTGTTCCCGGCCTACCAGCCGGACGCCTTCGAGGCGGTCTCCGAGGCCGTCGAGCAGGAGCTGGCGCAGGCGCTGACCATCGCCGGCAAGCAGGAGCGCGAGACCCGGACCGACGAGATCAAGGCGTCGGTGCTGGACAAGCTCGGCGAGCGCTTCGTCGGCCGCGAGTCCGAGCTCGGCAACGCCTTCCGCTCGCTGAACAAGAAGCTGGTCCGCCGCCGCATCCTGACCGACCAGGTCCGGATCGACGGCCGCGGCCTGACCGACATCCGGCCGCTGTCGGCCGAGGTCGAGGTCGTCCCGCGGGCGCACGGCTCGGCGCTGTTCGAGCGTGGCGAGACCCAGATCATGGGCGTCACCACGCTGAACATGCTCCGCATGGAGCAGCAGATCGACCAGCTGGGGCCGGAGACGCGCAAGCGCTACCTGCACCACTACAACTTCCCGCCGTACTCGACCGGTGAGACCGGCCGTGTCGGCTCGCCGAAGCGCCGCGAGATCGGCCACGGCGCGCTCGCCGAGCGGGCCCTGATCCCGGTCCTGCCGAACCGCGAGGAGTTCCCCTACGCGATCCGCCAGGTCTCCGAGGCCCTCGGCTCGAACGGCTCGACCTCGATGGGCTCGGTCTGCGCGTCCACGATGTCGCTGCTCAACGCCGGTGTGCCGCTGAAGGCGCCGGTCGCGGGCATCGCGATGGGCCTGGTGTCCGACGAGGTCGACGGCCAGACGCGCTACGTCGCGCTGACCGACATCCTCGGTGCCGAGGACGCGTTCGGCGACATGGACTTCAAGGTCGCCGGGACCAAGGAGTTCGTCACGGCGCTGCAGCTGGACACCAAGCTGGACGGCATCCCGTCCGAGGTGCTCGCCGCCGCGCTGAACCAGGCCAAGGACGCCCGCCTGACCATCCTCGAGGTGATCGGCGAGGCCATCGACGGCCCGGACGAGATGAGCAAGTACGCGCCGCGGGTCACCGCGGTGAAGGTCCCGGTCGACAAGATCGGCGAGGTCATCGGCCCGAAGGGCAAGATGATCAACTCGATCACCGAGAAGACCGGCGCCGACATCTCGATCGAGGACGACGGCACGATCTACGTCGGTGCGAACGACGGCCCCTCCGCGGAGGAGGCGATCGGCATGATCAACGCGATCGCCAACCCGCAGCTGCCGAAGGTCGGCGAGCGGTTCCTCGGCACGGTGGTCAAGGCCGCCGCGTTCGGTGCCTTCGTCTCGCTCGTCCCCGGCAAGGACGGCCTGGTCCACATCTCGAAGCTCGGCAACGGGAAGCGGATCAGCAAGGTCGAGGACGTCGTCAAGGTCGGCGACAAGCTGCGCGTCGAGGTCACCGACATCGACAACCGCGGCAAGATCTCGCTGATCCCGGTGGTCGAGGAGTCCGCCTCCGCGGACGTCACCGAGGCCCCGGCCGCCGAGGTCGCCGTCGACGCCGAGGCCCCGGCCGAGGCCGCCAACCCGAGCTGAACTGTTGGCACCTGAGAACGACCACGCGGCGGCGGCCCGGGACTCCTCCCGGGCCGCCGCCCGCGTGTCCCCGCCGCCCGTGGCCACCGCCGACGACACCACCGACACGGTCCGCCGCAGCGACCTGCCCGGCGGGGTCCGGCTCGTCACCGAGACGGTGCCGGGCGTCCGCTCGGTCGCGCTGGGCATCTGGATCGGGATCGGCTCGGTCGACGAGACCCCCGAGCAGGCCGGCGCCGCACACTTCCTGGAACACCTGCTCTTCAAGGGCACCCGGCGGCGCACCGCGGCAGGCATCGCCGAGGAGATGGACGCCGTCGGCGGTGAGCTGAACGCGTTCACCGCCAAGGAACACACCTGCTACTACGCCCACGTCCTCGACACCGACGTGGCGCTGGCGGTGGACGTGCTGGCCGACGTCGTCACCGACGCCGAGCTGGCCCACACCGACGTCGCGCTGGAACGGGGCGTCGTGCTCGAGGAGATCTCGATGCGCGACGACGACCCTGAGGACCTGCTCGGCGACCTGTTCGACGAGACCCTGTTCGGCGACCACCCGCTCGGGCGCCCGGTGATCGGCTCCGAGGACTCGATCCGGGCGATGAGCCGCGACACCCTGCACAGCTTCTGGCGCGGGGAGTACACGGCGCCGCGGATGGTCGTCGCCGCGGCCGGGAACCTGGACCACGACCACGTCGCGGAGCTCGTCGCCGCCGCACTGGACCGTGCGGCGCAGGGCCACACCGGCGCGCGCCCGGTGCCGCCGCGGACGGCGACCGGGGCCCGCCCCGTGCGCACCGGAGCCCTCGGCCTGCTCGACGACGACTCCGAGCAGGCCCACATGATGCTCGGCGTGCCCACCGCGGGCCGGGCCGGGCGCGGCCTGCCGGTGCTGGCGGTGCTGAACTCCGCCCTCGGCGGGGGACTGTCCTCGCGGCTGTTCCAGCAGGTCCGCGAGCAGCGCGGACTGGCCTACCAGGTCTACTCCTCGACCGTCCGCTACGCCGACGCCGGCGCGCTGTCGGTGTACGCCGGGTGCGCCCCGGAGCGGCTGGGCGAGGTCGTCGCGGTCGTGCGTGACGTGCTCGCCGAGGTCGCGGCCGACGGCCTGACCGAGGCCGAGGTCGTCCGTGCCCGGGGCGCCCTGCGCGGCGGCCTGGTGCTGGGCTGCGAGGACACCGCGTCACGGATGAACCGGCTCGGCCGCGCCGAGCTGGACCACGGGCGGCAGCGGTCGCTGGCCGACAGCCTGGCCCGGATCGACGCCGTCACCCCGGCCGAGGTCGCCGCACTGGCGGGGGAGCTGCTGGCCCAGCCGCTCACCGCGGCCGTGGTGGGCCCCTACGGCGACGTGGACGACCTCCCCGCCGCGCTGCGCGACCTGGCCTGACCGACCTCCCCCGAACCTGCCCCGAGGGTCACTCTCGTGGCTTCTACGGCCCCGAGAGTGACCCTCGGGGCACCCGGGGTGGTGGGTGTGAGACGGGCAGAGCCCCGGACCGGGCGGTCCGGGGCTCTGTGCCCGTCACGGGGTCGTCGATCAGGAGCCGTTCTGCCAGCCGAGGGTCTCGGGCAGCGGCGGGAAGGCGAACAGCGCCGAACCCCAGTTCGCGAGCCCGGGCTTGGTCGCCCAGATGCTCGGGCCGGAGTAGACCGGCAGCACGCCGTAGGTGGCGAGCGCCTTCTTCTCGGCCGTGGCGGCCGCGGCGTACTGCTCGTCGGCGGTGGGCAGGGTGTTGACCTTGCGCAGCTCGGCGTCGAGCTCCGGGGTGCCGGTGCCGGAGCTGTTCAGCGTCGAGTCCGAGCAGTACTGCTGGCAGATGTAGGCCACGCCGTACGGGTCGGAGGACTTGAACCCGAGGAAGACCATGTCGAACTCCTTGTTCGCCAGGACCTTCGAGAAGTCGGTCGACGGGACGACGCGGACCTGCAGGTCGACGCCGATGTTCTTCAGCATCGCCACCATGGCGCCGGACGAGGCGCGCTTGGTCGGGGTGTCACCGGTCTGCACGTAGGTGAAGGTCAGCTTCTGCCCGCCCTTGGTGCGCACGCCGTCCGGGCCGGCGACCCAGCCCGCCGCGTCGAGCCCCTGCTTCGCGGCCTCGGGGTCGAACGTGACGGCGCTCGCGAGGTTGTCCTGGTAGCCCTTCTGGTAGGGCTGCAGGGTCAGGGAGCCGCCGAGGTCCTCGGTGTAGTCCAGTCCCTGGAAGGCGATCTTGGCGAGCTGTGCGCGGTCGATGGTGTCGAACACGGCCTTGCGGACGGCCGGGTCCTTCAGGATCGGCGTGGTGCTGTTGAGCATCAGCAGGTAGTTCGCCGGGGTCCCGGAGATGCGGATGTCGGCGTTCGGCACCGAGCGGGCCTGGGCGAGGAAGTCGGCGGACTCGGCCTCGGTGGCGTCGAGCTGGCCGTTCCGGAAGGCGTTGATCTTGGCCTGCTGCTCCATCTGGACCAGGGTGATGCGGTCCAGCTTGCCCTTCTTGCCCCACCACTTGGGGTTGCGCTCGAAGGTGATGGTGGAGTTCTGCTTGTCGTAGTTCGCCACGGTGTACGGGCCGGCGCCCCACTCGGGGTGCGGGTTGTTCAGGTAGCCCTTGTTGAAGACGTCCGGGGTGGCCGCCTTCGGGTGGACGAGCTGGTTGAACAGGCTCTGCCACCACGGGTTGGGCCCGTTGAAGGTGACGACGGCCTGCTTGTCGTCGGCGCCGCGGGTCACCGAGGTGATCCGGTCGTAGCCGTCGGTGGAGTTCGGGATGAAGGCGGTGTCCTTCCCGTTGTCGGCCTTCCAGGTGGCCTCGAACGCCCGCCAGTCGATCGGCGTGCCGTCGTTGAACACGGCCTTCGGGTTGATCGTGTAGGTGACGGTGGTCTTTCCGGCGTTGTCGACGGCGTCCGCCTTCGTCACGTAGTCCGGGTTGATGACCGGGTCCCCGGTGGGCGTGAAGGTGATGACCATCGGGTTGTAGAACCCCCAGGCGAGCCGGGTGTCCGTGGTCATGTCGCCTTGGAAGACGTTGAACTGCGGGTTCAGGTCCGAACGGAACGGCAGGGTGACCTGGCCGCCGTCCTTGACGTTCTCGTACGGCTGGGCGTTGTACGACGGCGTCGTGGACAGCGACTCGCCCGTCTGCGCGGGCCCGCCGGAGCCACCCCCGCCACAGCCCGCCAGCACCAGGGCCAGCGCCGCGACGGCGGCGGTCATCGCCCCGCGTCGGATCGGTCTGCGCATGTCTCTCCTTCGTTCGGTCCCCCGGTGTCGGGGTGGGAGGTGGTTCAGCGGAAGTGGCAGGCGTTGCGGTGGTCGGAGTCGGCGTCGCTGGCGCCGTCCTTGACCGTCAGCGCGGGGGTCTCCCCGGCGCAGCGGGACCGCTCCTGCTCGGACAGCGTCCGGGCCAGCGGGCAGCGGCCCAGGAACGCACAGCCCGGCGCGTCGTCGGTCGGGCTGGGCAGGTCCCCGGAGAGCACCACCCGCTGCCGGGTGCGTTCCACCTGCGGGTCCGGCACCGGGATCGCCGACAGCAGCGCCTGCGTATAGGGGTGCTGCGGGTTGCCGAACACATCGGCGACCGCGCCGGACTCCACGATCCGGCCCAGGTACATGACCGCGACCCGGTCCGCGACGTGCCGCACCACCGACAGGTCGTGCGCGACGAACAGGTAGCTCAGCCCCAGCTCACGCTGCAGCTCGGTGAGCAGGTTCAGCACCCCCGCCTGCACCGAGACGTCGAGGGCGGACACCGGCTCGTCGAGCACCAGCAGCGACGGCTTCGTCGCCAGCGCGCGGGCGATCCCGATGCGCTGGCGCTGCCCGCCGGAGAACGCCGCCGGGAACCGGTCCACGTGCTCCGGGTCCAGGCCGACCAGCGCCATCAGCTCGTCGACCCGGGTGGCGACCCGCCCCCGGTCGGTCCAGCCGGCCGCCCGCAGCGGCTCGGTGAGGATGTCGCCGACCGTCATCCGCGGGTCGAGCGCCCCCATCGGGTCCTGGAAGACGATCTGGATCTCCCGGCGCAGCGCGGCGATGTCGGCGCGGCCGCGCAGTGTCGCGACGTCGGTGCCCGCGACCTCGATCGTCCCGCCCTCCGGCGGGAGCAGGTTCATGATCTCCAGCAGCGTCGTCGTCTTGCCGCAGCCGGACTCGCCGACCAGGCCGAGGGTCTCGCCGCGGCGGATGTCGAGGTCGACGTCGGCGACGGCGTGCACCGTCCCGACCCGGCGCCGCACCAGGGACCCCTTCATCAGCGGGAACGTCTTGCGCAGGTGCTGCACCGACAGCACCGCGGGACGGTCCTCGCGGTCGCCGGCGCGGTCGTCGCCGAGGGGCAGGTCGGGGACCGCGAACACCGGCTCGCCACCGATCGCGCCGTCGACGATCTCGCCGGTCCGCACGCAGGCGGCGGCGTGGCCGTCGCGGCCCGGGACCGGCACCAGCGGGGGCTCCGCGGTGCGGCAGGCGTCGACGGCGACCGGGCAGCGCGGCGCGAACGGGCAGCCCGGCGGCAGGTCGGTCGGCGCGGGCGGGCTGCCGGGCACCGGGACCAGCGGGCGTCGCTCGACGCTGTCGACGCGGGGGACCGCGCCCAGCAGGCCGATCGTGTACGGCATCCGCGGCGCGGCGAACAGCTTGTCCACCGGGGCGGTCTCGACCGGGCGCCCGGCGTACATGACGAGCACGTCGTCGGCGACCCCGGCGACCACGCCCAGGTCGTGGGTGATCATGACGACGGCCGCGCCGGTCTCGTCGCGCGCCACCTTCAGCACGTCGAGGATCTGCGCCTGCACGGTGACGTCCAGGGCGGTCGTCGGCTCGTCGGCGATGATCACGGTCGGGTCATTCGCGATCGCCATCGCGATCATGACGCGCTGGCGCATGCCGCCGGAGAACTCGTGGGGGAAGGCGCGCACGCGTCGCCGGGGGTCGGGGATGCCGACCAGGTCGAGCAGCTCGACCGCACGCTCGCGGGCCTTCGCCCGGCCGATGTCGCGGTGGATCTGCATCGCCTCGACGAGCTGGTCGCCGACGGTGAAGATCGGGGTGAGCGAGGACAGCGGGTCCTGGAAGATCATCCCGATGTCGTCGCCGCGGATCCCGGACATCGCCTCGTCGGACAGCCCGACCAGCTCGCGGCCGGACAGGGTGATCGAGCCCGTCACCGACGCAGACTCGGGCAGCAGTCCCATCACGGCCAGCGAGGTCACCGACTTGCCGGACCCGGACTCGCCGACGATGCCGAGCGTGCGCCCGGGCAGCAGGTCGAAGCCGACACCGCGGACGGCCTCCACCCGGCCGGCCTCGGAGGGGAACGCGACGGTCAGGTCGCGCACGGACAGCACGGGGGTGCTCATGCCCTGCCCCCCGCGCGCGACGTCGGGTCGAGGGCGTCGCGCAGACCGTCGCCGACGAACGCGAGCGACGCCGTCAGCAGCACCAGCAGCACCGACGGCACGATGAAGATCCACGGCGCGGTCGCCATCGACGAGCCGCCGTCGGCGAGCATGGTGCCCAGCGAGACGTCGGGGATCTGCACGCCGAACCCGATGAACGACAGCGCCGTCTCGCTCTGCACGGTGCTCGCCACGTTCAGGGTGAAGGTGACGATGAGCAGCGAGCCGATGTTCGGGATGAGGTGGCGGAACACGATCCCCGGTCCGGACACGCCCATGAAGCGGGCGGCCGAGACGTACTCGCGCTCGCGCAGCGTCGTCGCGACCGTCCAGACCACGCGGGCGGTGGTCATCCAGCCCAGCAGGGTCAGCGCGACGATCAGGATCCGGTAGTCGCCCGACCCCCACTGCGAGGCCAGCGCCAGGATCAGGAACGACGGCACCACCATCAGGAAGTGGACGACGGTGAGCAGAGCGCGCTCGCCGCGCCGCGCCCAGGTCCGCCCGCCGCCCAGGTAGGCCGCGCCCGCCCCGACCACCGCGGCGATCAGGGTGGTCAGCAGCGAGACCGTGACGGCGATGGTCAGCGAGCGCTGCAGGCCGTGCACGGCCTGGGCGTAGACGTCGTTGCCGCCGGCGGTGGTGCCCAGCGGATGGTCCAGCGACGGCGCCGCGGTCAGCGCCGCGAAGTCGACGTCGGTGTGGTCGTAGGGGGAGAGGAAGCCGCCGACCAGGGAGAACAGCACCAGCAGTCCGAAGACGACCAGGCCGGCCATCGCGGGCCGGTTGCGCCGGTAGCGGCGCCAGACCAGTGCGGCGCGGGCGCCCCGGCGACGGCGGGGCGCGGTGGCCCCGGGGCCGTCGTCGGCGCCGTCGCCGACCGTGGGGGCGAGCTCGGGCATGTTCAGGCTCATGTCAGCCCACCCGCACCCTCGGGTCGAGGGCGACGACCGCGATGTCGGCGAGCATGGCGCCGACCGCCGTCGTCACCGCGCCGAACGCCGCCGTGGCGACGACGCCGTGGATGTCGTTGGTCGAGATGGTGCGGATGAAGTAGTCGCCCATGCCCTGCCAGGCGAAGGTCTTCTCGGTGATCACCGCACCGGTGAACAGCGCCGGGATCGCGAATGCCACCTGCGTGGCCACCGGGATCATCGAGCTGCGCAGCCCGTGACGCCGGATGGCCTGCCTGCGGGTCAGCCCCTTGGCCCGTGCGGTCCGCACGTAGTCGGAGTTGACCACGTCGAGCAGCATCGAGCGCTGCAGCAGGTGGTAACCCGCGTAGGAGATGACCAGCAGCGAGATCGTCGGCAGCACCAGGTGCTGGGCCCGGTCGAGGAGCAGCGGCCAGAACCCGGTGACCCCGGGCGACTCGGACCCCGCGACGTAGAACAGCGTCCCGCCGACACCCTGGTTGATCGCGATGGCGACGAACACGACCGCCAGCGCCGCGACCGCCGACGGGATGTTCAGGGTGAACACCGAGGTCAGCTGGGCGGCGCGGTCACCGAGCCGGTACTGGCGCTGGGCCGAGTAGACCCCGAGCGCCACCCCGATCACGATCGACAGCAGCAGCGAGAAGAACACCAGCTGCCCGGACACCACGACGCGGAACGCCACCTGCGCGTTCACCGGGTCGCCGATCGGGCTGGTGCCCCAGTCCCAGCGGGTCACGATCCCGGTGACCCAGATCCACCACCGCTCCAGGACCGGGACGTTCGAGTCCAGGTTGTACTGGCCCAGCGACCGGGCGATCTCCGCGTCGGTGCGCGGCGGTCGCAACTGCAGGTAGTTGACCCGGGGGTCGAGGAACGAGTTCGCGAGGAAGTAGACCAGGTTGGTCGCGACGACGATCATCGCGAGCCACCCGGCGCCCCTGCGCAGGAGGTACCGGAGCACGCTGCTCTTCTCTGTTCGTCCGCGGTGCGGTGGTGACCGGCAGCGCGCGGGTGGTGGGACGACCGCAGGTGAGCGGGTGTCACTGTTTCGGGTCACATCGAGGCTGGCACGCCAGTACCAGAAATCGGTAGACCCGGTTCACAGCGTTTACCCATTCGTGATGATGACAGCCGGTCGTCACCGCGGGTTCGTCCGCTCGACGCGTGTGACCTGCTGGCAGGCTGGGCGCCATGACCGCCCTCGCCGTCGTCGCCGGCCTGATGATGCTCGTCGGCCTGGCCGGGATCGTGCTGCCCGTGCTGCCCGGGCCGCTGCTGATCGTCGGCGGGGTGGCGGTCTGGGCGGTCCCGCGCGGCGACGCGGTCGGCTGGTGGGTGCTCGGCATCGCGGTGCTCGTGACCGTCGCCGGTCAGGTCGCGAAGTACCTGCTCCCCGGGCGACGGCTGAAGGCCTCCGGGGTACCGACCCGCACCCTGCTCGCCGGGCTCGCGCTCGGCGTCGTCGGGTTCTTCGTCGTGCCCGTCGTCGGGCTGTTCCTCGGGTTCGTGCTCGGGGTGTGGCTGGCCGAGCTGGCCCGCCTGCCCGACGCCGCCACCGCCTGGCGCTCGGCACGCGAGGCGCTCACCGCCGTCGGCTGGAGCATCCTCATCGAGCTCGCGGCCGGGCTGGTGACGGTCGCGGTGTGGATCGGCGGCCTGGTCGTCGGCTGAGGCCCCGGCCGACCGTGCCCCGCGGTCGCGGACCGGGCCCCGTCCGCACCGGCGTGCGACCGGTCCGGTGCCGGATCCGGGATCACGCCGGGTCGCTGCATAGACTCCGCGGCGGTCCACGACGTCGAGGTGCGCGAGGTGTACGGGTGAGCGGGACGATCAAGGTGGCGGTCCTCGGGGCGAAGGGCCGGATGGGCTCCGAGGTGTGCCGGGCGGTCGAGGCCGCCGGGGACACCGAGCTGGTCGCCGCGCTGGACGCGGGCGACGACCTGTCCGCCCTCGACGGCGCCGACGTCGCCGTGGACTTCACCCACCCCGGCGCCGCGATCGCCAACATCCGCGAGTGCCTGGCGCGCGGGGTCGCGCCCGTCGTCGGGACCAGCGGCTTCGACGCCGCCAGGTTCGACGAGGTCCGCGCGATCCTCGACGAGCGCGGCTCCGGCAGCGTGCTCGTCGCCCCGAACTTCGGGGTCGGCGCCGTGCTGATGATGCACTTCGCGGCGCAGGCCGCCCGCTTCTTCGACTCCGCCGAGGTCGTCGAGCTGCACCACGCCGGCAAGGTCGACGCGCCGTCCGGTACCGCCGCGCGGACCGCGTCGGTGATCGGCGCGGCACGACGCGAGGCCGGACTCGGCGAGGTACCCGACGCCACCACCGACGACCCGCACGGCGCCCGCGGCGCGGTCGTCGAAGGCGTCCACGTGCACGCGGTCCGGATGCCCGGGCTGATCGCGCACCAGGAGGTCATCCTCGGCACCGACGGTGAGGTGCTCACACTGCGCCACGACTCGATGAACCGGACCAGCTTCATGCCGGGCGTGCTGCTCGCGGTGCGCGCCGTCCGCGACCGCCCCGGCCTGACGATCGGCCTGGAGCCGCTGCTCGGGCTCGGCTGAGCCCTCAGCCGACCAGGTGCAGGTCCAGCGTCCCGGAGTGGCGGACCTCGCGCAGCGTCGACGTGCCGGTGTCCAGCGTGCGCACCGCGCCGTCGGGCGCCCAGCCGGCGCGGCTGTAGAAGTTCCGTGAGGCGGCGTCGGCCTCGGCCACCCAGGTGCGCCCCGAGTCCGAGCCGGACTCCCGCAGCGCGGCCGCGGCGGCGGCGAGCAGCCGACCGCCGTGCCCGCGCCTGCCCCAGCGCGGCTCCACGAGCAGCGTGCTGACCTCGGCGATCGCCAGCCCGTCGGCCCCGGCGTAGCGGGCGGCGGCGGCGAACCCGACGGTTTCGTCCCCCTCGACGGCGACGAACAGGTGGAAGCCGTCCCCGGCGTGCACGGCGTCGCTCCAGTGCGAGCGTGCGGCGTCCGAGGTGAGCCCGGCGAACGCCTCCTCGGGCAGCAGCCCGGCGTAGGCGGTGCGCCAGGTGCGGTCCTGGATCGCCATGATCGCGCCGACGTCGTCGTCGGTGGCGGGGCGGACGGTCGCGGTGGCCATGGGACATGCCTACCGTGCGCCCTGGTCGCCGGCGTCACCGCCCGGGTGCACAGCCGGCGCACAGGTCGTTCCGATCCGCGTCCCATGCCCGGTTCCTACCGTCGTCGTCGGTTCCGTACGACAGGTTCCGCACGACAGTTCCGCACGACGACGCACCGGAGGACCCGCCATGCCCCGCTACCAGGGCCGTGATCTGCCCCGCCCCGACGACGAGGTCGTCGACCAGGGCCTCGGGTTCGACCTCGGCACCCTGCTGAGCAGGCGCCGCATGCTGGCCGTGCTCGGCGTCGGCGCCGTCACCGCAGGGCTCGCGGCCTGCGGCACCGCGGCTCCGTCGGCGACGACCGCGACCACGACCGGCGAGATCCCGGACGAGACGGCCGGCCCGTACCCCGGTGACGGCACCAACGGTGCGAACGTGCTCACCGAGTCCGGGGTGGTCCGCAGCGACATCCGGTCGAGCTTCGGCACCGGCTCGGCGACCGCGGCCGGGGTGCCGATGACCCTCGAGCTGACGATCACCGACATGGCCGCCGCGGGCATGGCGGGTGCCGCGGTCTACGTCTGGCACTGCGATCGCGACGGTCGGTACTCCCTGTACTCCGAGGGGCTGGAGGACGAGAACTACCTGCGAGGGGTCCAGGTCGCCGGCAGCGACGGGAAGGTGCGCTTCACCAGCATCTTCCCGGCCTGCTACACGGGGCGCTGGCCGCACATCCACTTCGAGGTCTACCCCTCCGAGGCCGACATCACCGACGCCGCCAACGCGGTCGCCACCTCGCAGGTCGCCCTGCCGCAGGCCGACTGCGACACCGTCTACGCCACCACGGGATACGAGCAGTCGGTGTCCAACCTGGCCGAGCTGAGCCTGGCGTCCGACAACGTCTTCGGCGACGACGGCGGCGCCCTCCAGCTCGCGACCGTCACCGGCGATCCGGCCACGGGCTACACGGTCGCACTGACCGCCGCCGTCGATCTGTCCACCGAGCCGACCGCGGGTGGCGCCCCGGGCGGGGGCGGGCCGGGCGCCGGCGGCCCCGGAGGCCCGCCGCCCGGCAGCTGACCGGCCGGAAGTCACCCGGCGCGGTGCCGCGGGTCCGGTACCGCCGGGTGTGGTGCGGCCCGGCCGCCGGTCCGGGCGGTACCGGATCCTGTCGGTGCCCCGTGGCAGCATCCCGGCCGTGCGCACGATCTCCGCCGACGTCGCCCGTCGGACGTTCCTCGCGGCCCAGGGTTTCACCGACCCGCGGCCGTCCGGGCCGGTCACCCGTCGTCATCTCGGGCGGGTGCTGGACCGGGTGAAGCTGCTGCAGCTCGACTCGGTCAACATCGCGGTGCGCGCGCACTACATGCCGCTGTTCAGCAGGCTCGGTGCCTATCCCGCGGCCCTCCTCGACGACGCCGCCTGGTCGCCCGACGCGCGCCGCCCGCGGCTGCTGGTGGAGACCTGGGCGCACGAGGCGAGCCTCGTCCCGGTCGTCGACCGGCCGCTGCTCTCCCACGAGACGCTGCCGCGGCGGTGGTGGAAGCACTACGGACCGCTGCTGGAGAAGCACCCGCGGCTGGCCGGGGACATCCTCGACGTCGTCGCGGAGGCGGGGCCGATGGGCGCCGGGGCGATCGAGAAGGCGCTGGCCCCGGCCGGCCGGGCCGGTGAGGTGCGTCCGCGCCCGCCCGGCGCGACCTGGTGGGAACGCTCGGAGGTCAAGCGGGTCTGCGAGTACCTGTTCGCGACGGGGGAGCTGTCGGTCGGCACGCGCGTCCACTTCGAACGCCGCTACGACCTGCCCTCGCGGGTCCTGCCGCCGGAGATCCTGGCACTGCCCGGGCCGGACCCGGCGGACGCCGCTCGCGAGCTCGTGGCCAAGTCCGCGTCGGCGCTGGGGATCGGCACCGAGACCGACCTGCGCGACTACTACCGTCTCGGCCCGGACCGCACCCGCACCGCGATCGCCGAGCTGGTCGACGCGGGTGCCCTGGAGCCGGTGAGCGTGCGCGGCTGGGACCGGCCCGCCTACCGGGACCCGGCGGCCCGGGTGCCGCGCGCGGTGACCGGGCGGGCGCTGCTGTGCCCGTTCGACCCGCTGGTGTGGGAGCGGGACCGGACCGAGCGGATCTTCGGGTTCCGCTACCGCATCGAGATCTACGTGCCGGAGCCGAAGCGGGAGTACGGCTACTACGTCTTCCCGTTCCTGCTCGACGGCGAGCTCGTCGGCCGGGTCGACCTCAAGGCCGACCGGGCGGCCGGGGTGCTGCGGGTGCCCGGCGCGTTCGCCGAGCCCGGGGCGAGCGCCCCGCGCCCGCGGATCGCGGCCGAGCTGGCCGGGGAGCTCGCGACGATGGCGCGCTGGCTCGGGCTCGACGGCGTCGCCGTGGGGGAGCGGGGCGATCTGGCCGCCGAGCTCCGTGCCGAGGTCGCCGCCCGCTGAGGGGTCAGGCGGGATCGAGGCGGAACACGGCGATCGTGTCCAGGTGCTCGGCGACCTGCTCCTCGGTGGCGTCGGCCGGCACCGGGAACGCCGACAGCGCCCATGGCACGTCGAGTGCCCGCAGGTAGCCGACGACGACGGCCGCGGCCTCGGCGCGCCCGGGCTCGACCGCGCGGTGCGGTTCGTCGCCCGTGGCGGAGCGGATCGCGCACTCCGGCGTGCGGTCCACGACGCCGAGCCTACGTCGGTACCTCGTTCGCCGATCATCTCGACAAGCGAGGTACCGTCGCAGGGTCAGACCGCGGCGGCCGACGCCCGGGTCACGAGGACGTCGCCGCTGCCGGTGCGTCCGGACAGCCGCACCGCGGGCGCCGTGGACGGGGTGTCGTGGCGGACGTCGAGCTCGGATCGGGCGCGGCCCGACCCGGTCGACAGGTCCAGCTCGGCGGCCACACCGGAGTGCACCCCGACCCGGACCGACCCCGACCCGGTGCCGAGCCGGACGTCACCGGAGACCGCGTCGGCGACGACGACGTCCCCCGACCCCGAGCGCACCTCGAGGTCCGCGGTGAGCTCGCCGACGCGGACGTCGCCGCTGCCGGTCCGGATGCGCGACGCGCCGCCGAGCGACCCGGCCTCGACGCTGCCGGAGCCGGCACGCAGATGCGCCCGGCCCGAGCACGTGCCCAGGTCGATCGACCCCGACCCGGTGGTGACGTCGGCGTCGCCGTGCACCTGGGCCACGCGGGCCGCGCCGGACCCGGTCCGCACCGCGGCCCAGGACGCCCGGCCGGTCAGCTCGACCGAGGCCGCGCCGGTCCGCACCGCGGGCCGCGACCCGGCGGGGGCGGAGACGGTGACCACGAGCGGCACCGCGCCGAGGGCCGGGTCGTCCGGCCCGCGCACCACCAGGCGTCGCGACGAGGCCGACCACTCGACGGTGACGGCGTCGACGGCGTCCGCCGACGGGTCGCCGGTGGCCTCCCACGGGGCGCCGACGATCGGGTCGAACCCGCGGCCGGACCAGCCCACCCCGGCCCGGGGCACGCCGGAGCCGCCGGTCATCGAGCTGCCGATCCAGTCCAGCAGCCCGCCGAGGCCGCCGGACCACGGCGCGGCGCTGCGGTCGGCGGTGACCTCCGCGCGGACCTCGCCGGCCCCGTCGACCAGGTCGATCCGGACCCGGCCGGCGCCGGTCGTCACCTCGATCTCGGCGGCGCCGGCGCAGTCGAACCGCTCGCTGCGGGAGGGGGTGCCGGCGGGGCCGGTGCCGCCCGTGGAGCCGTGGTCGCCTCCCGCGCCGCCGGAGCCTGCGCCGCCGGAGCCCGCGCTGTCGGTGTCGCCGGTCGGCGCGGGGCCGGTGCCGCCGCCGTCGGCGCCGCTCGCGCCGGGGGAGCCGCCGCCCTCCCCGCCGGGGCCGCTGTCGGAGCCGGTGTGGGCGTCGCCGCCGTGCGTGGCGTCACCGCTGCCGTCGTCCGGCCCGGGGCCCGTCCGCTCGTCGCTCATCCCTGCACCCATCCCCTCAGGTTGCGCCCGTCACGGTGCGGACGGCCGGTGCGTCCCTCCGCGCCGGCCAGTGCCCCCTGCACCGCCTGGGACACCCAGGTGTTGAGCGAGACGCCCTGGGACTGGGCGGCACGCTCGGCCTGGGCCTTGATCTGCTCGACGATGCGCAGGGTGACCCGGCTGATGTCCCCGGCGTCACCGGAGAACGGCGAGCCACCGGAGGCCGGGCCACCGGAGGCGCCGCCGCCGAACGGGAAGCCGCCGAACGGCGAGGTCCCCTCGCTCGCCGGGGCCGGGTCCGGGGTGGGGGCGTGCCCGGGCTCCGGGTCACCCCCGGACACCGACACGCGCACCTCCCGGCCGTGCAGGCGGACCTCGACCGAGCGGTCGCCGAGCGCGGCGGTCGCCTCCGAGGCCAGGTCGGACAGGGCGTTCATGATCGCGAGCCGGGCGGCGGGCTCGATCGCGGAGCCGAGCAGGGCCGCCGTGCGGCGGGTCTGCTCGTCACCCGCGGCCGCCGCGGCAGCGAGATCGTCGCGCAGCTGCGCGACATACGGCGTGAGGTCCATGACACCACTATGGCGTCACTGGTGACATCACGCTACCCGTTCGTGGCGTCGATGGCGACGTCGCAGGGCACCGGGGGTGCCGCGGCCGCCACCGTGGGTGCGGGCGCGGGGCCCGGCGGGTGCCGGGGACGCCGGTCGTTACCCTCGCGGCATGCCGGAGACCGCGCCGAAGACCGTCCCGCTGACCGTGCAGCTCGTCGCGAAGACCGAGTTCACCCCGCCCGCGGACGTCCCGTGGTCCACCGACGCCGACGGCGGCCAGGCGCTGGCCGAGTTCGCCGGCCGCGCCTGCTACCAGTCGTGGACCAAGCCGAACCCGCGCACCGCGACCAACGCCGGCTACATCGCCCACATCCTCGAGGTCGGGCACCTCTCGGTCCTCGAGCACGGCTCGGTCAGCTTCTACCTGACCGGCATCTCGCGCTCCCTGACCCACGAGCTGATCCGGCACCGCCACTTCTCCTACTCCCAGCTCTCGCAGCGCTACGTCCCCGAGCGTGACGCCGCGATGGTCGAGCCCGACGTCATCGCCCAGGACCCGGAGCTGCACGAGCTGTTCCTGCAGGCCTCGGCCGACGCGCTCGCCTCCTACGAGAGGCTCCTCGAGGGTCTGGAGGCGCGCTTCGCCGACGTGCCGAACGGCACGCTGCGGCGCAAGCAGGCCCGCCAGGCCGCGCGGTCGGTGCTGCCGAACGCCACCGAGACCAAGATCGTCGTCACCGGGAACTACCGGGCGTGGCGGCACTTCATCGCGATGCGCGCCTCCGAGGCCGCCGACGTCGAGATCCGCAACCTCGCCGTCGAGTGCCTGCGCCAGCTGCAGGCCGAGGTGCCGAACGTGTTCGCGGACTTCCAGATCCAGACCCTCGCCGACGGCACCGAGATCGCCTCCAGCCCGCTGGTGGCCGAGGGCTGAGCGAGGCTCGCCGAGCGGGCATCGGAGCCGGGGACCGGCTCAGGCCAGGACGGCGTGCACCCGTCGTCGCAGGTCCGGCAGGTCCCGCACGACGAACCCGCGTCCCTCCTTCTCCAGCAGACCCTCCGCGACCAGCCGGGACAGCTCCCGGCTGGTCGTGACCCGGGTGAGCCCCACGAGCAGCCCCAGCTCGTCGACGGCGGGGCGGATCGACAGCCGGGCCACCTCGTCGAGTGCGATCTCGCCGTAGGCCTCCACCAGGTGGCCGAGCAGCAGGATGATCCGCTCGCGGGCGGGCAGCCCCTCGATGAGCACGTGCAGCTGCATGACCCGCTGCTTGTAGGCGATCCGGCGGGTGATCTCCAGCAGCAGTTCCGGCTCGTCGCGGGCGGCGGTCAGCAACGCGTCGCGGGTCACCGAGACGATCTCCGACGGCCGGGTGCAGACCGAGGCGAGGTGCCGCGGCCGTCCGTCGACGCAGGCCGCCTCGCCGAGGCTGGCGCCGGGCTCGGCGTAGGCCAGGGAGCGTTCCGAGCCGTCGGGCCGGTGCAGGTAGATCCGGACCCGCCCGGACACGACGAGGTGGAACCGCGACGACAGCTGGCCCTGGGTGTAGACGTGCTCGCCGCGGGCGTAGTGGCGGGGGCTGCCCAGCTGCGCGATCCGCGAGGTCAGCGACGTCCACGGGGCGGTCAGGAACGGTGAGACCGGGTGGTCGTCGGGGTCGGGGGCGGGCAGCGCGCGCACGGTGCCGTCGGGCCGCCGTGCCGCGCCGCTGCTCATGGTCCCGCCTCCCGGCCGTCGCCGCTGGTCCGTCCGGACGGTAGCGGGCTCGGGCGCCTGCGGGTAGGTGGACGGCCCGGACGCCGAGGGGTGCGTCCGGGCCGTCGGGTCCGGGGGTGCCGGCCGGCGGCCGCCGGCACCGGGTGGGGTGCGGTGCGGCCCGCCCGGACGGGCCGCACCGGTGGCCGGTCAGGCGGCCGCGAGCTGTGCGTCCTGCTCGGCGAGGGAGTCCGCGTCGGTCTGCGGCAGGGCCAGCGTGCAGAGCAGGCTGATCAGCGAGACCGCCGAGAGCAGCAGGCCGATGCCGAGGCTGCCCAGCGTCGACGCGGCCAGCGCCGCGGCGAACAGCGGGACCACGCCGCCGCCGAAGACGCCGGCGAGGTTGTAGGCGATCCCGGCGCCGGTGTAGCGGAAGCGGGTCGGGAACAGCTCCGGGAGCTGGGCGCCGATCGGGCCGTAGGCGATGCCGACGACGCCGAGCACCAGCGACAGGCCGAGACCGAACGACCACACGGTGCCGATGTCGATGATCGGGAACGCGAGCAGGCCGGCCGCGACCGAGGCGATGTTGCCGCCCACGACCATCTTCCGGCGTCCGACCCGGTCGGACAGGATCGCGGAGGCGATCGTCGTCAGGGCGAAGACCAGGCCGCCGACGATGCCCATGGCCAGCACCGAGGTGCGCGGGAGCTCGAGCTGCTGGGTGCCGTAGCTGGTCAGGTAGGTGACGCCGATGTAGAAGAAGGCGAACACGGCGGTCGTCGAGCCGGCGCCGAGGAACACCGCGGCGGTCCGGGTCGTGAAGACCTCCGTGACCGGCAGCCTGGTCGAGACCGGGCCGCTGTTCTTGAACGTGGCGGTCTCCTCCAGCGCGAGGCGGACGTAGAGCCCGACCGCGACGAGCAGCACCGACCCGATGAACGGGATGCGCCAGCCCCAGGTGAGGAACGCCTCGTTGCTCATGGTGAGCGCGGTGACCAGGAAGGTCGCCGAGGCCAGCGCGAACGCGACCGACGGGCCGAGCTGCGGGAACAGGGCGTACTTGCCCCGCGCCTTGGTCGGGGCGTTCTCCGCGGTCAGCAGCGTGGCACCGGCCCACTCGCCGCCGACGGCGAGGCCCTGCAGGATGCGCAGCACCACGAGCAGGATCGGCGCGAGGACGCCGATCGTGCCGGTGGTGGGCAGCAGGCCGATGGCCAGCGTCGAGAACCCCATCAGCAGCAGCGTGGTGACCAGCGTGCCCTTGCGGCCGAGCCGGTCGCCGAAGTGGCCGAACAGGATCGACCCGAACGGGCGCGCGACGAACGCGACGCCGAAGGTGGCCAGGGCGAGGGCGGTACCGGCCGCCGCCCCGAGCTCGGGGAAGAAGACCTTGTTGAACACCAGGGCCGCGGCGGTGCCGTAGATGAAGAAGTCGTAGAACTCGATGACCGTGCCGGTCATGCTCGCGAGTGCGATCTTGCGCATCGACCGCGGCGGCTGCGTGGCGACAGCGTTCGTCACGTGTGTTCTCCCCGTCGAGAAGCATGGAGTGGGACGGATCGGAGTATCGGGACACGGAAGGGTGAGATCTGTATCACCGGCTACAGATGGCCTGCGTTCCGTCAGCCGTTTGTCGACCGTTCGTCGCGCGGTGCGGCCCGGAGCGGGCCGGACTAGGTTGGGGGCGGTGAGCCTTGCCACCGCCGAACGTGCCGCCCTGTGTGCCGAGTTCGAACGCTCGGGCCCCGACCGCCCGACGCTGTGCGAGGGGTGGAACGCCCGGGACCTGCTCACCCACCTGCTGGTGCGCGAGCGGCAGCCGTGGAACGCCGCGGGGATCGTGGTGCCCGCGCTGTCGGGCATGACCGACAAGGCGATGGACGGCTACGCGTCCGCGGCCTGGCCGAACATGATCGACGACCTGCGCAAGGGGCCGCCCGCGTGGTCGCCGTTCAAGGTCGGCAAGGTCGACGAGATCGCCAACGGTGCCGAGTTCTTCGTCCACCACGAGGACCTGCGCCGCGGGGAGCCCGGCTGGGAGCCCCGCCCGTCGGACCCGGAGCGTGACGGGCAGCTGTGGAACCTGCTCGCGAACCAGGCGAAGCTGCTGTTCCGGCGCAGCCCGGTCGGCCTGGTCCTGGCCCGTCCGGAGGGCGCGACCCAGGTCGTCGCGACCGGGTTCGGCGTGGTCACGGTGACCGGTGAGCCCGCCGAGCTCGTGCTGCACGCCTTCGGCCGGGACGCCGCGCGGGTGGAGGTGACCGGTCTGCCCGCCGACGTGGAGGCCTACCGGGGTGCCCCGTCCGGCATGTGACCGGGAACCGCCGGTCCTCCGGGCGGTACCGTCACCAGTCATGAGCACCGGTCCCGATCCCGCCCCCGGCGGGCAGCAGCACCCGCCGCGCCGACCGTTCGGCGAGGTGCTGACCGCGATGGTCACGCCGTTCGACGCCGACGGCGAGCTGGACCTGGCGAAGGCCGAGGAGCTGGCGAACCACCTGGTCGATCTCGGTAACGACGGGCTGGTCGTCAACGGCACGACCGGTGAGGGACCGACGACGTCGGACACCGAGAAGTCGGAGCTGATCCGCGCCGTCGTGTCGGCGGTGGGGGACCGGGCGACGATCGTCGCCGGGGCGGGCACCTACGACACCGCGCACTCGATCGAGCTGGCCCGCAGCGCGGAGCGCGCCGGTGCGCACGGACTGCTCGTGGTGACGCCGTACTACTCGCGGCCGCCGCAGGAGGGACTGCTCGCCCACTTCACCGCCGTCGCCGACGCTGGCGACCTGCCGGTGATGCTCTACGACATCCCGCCGCGCAGCGTGATCGGCATCGATGTCGACACCTTCCAGCGCCTGGCGCAGAACCCGCGCATCGTCGCGGTGAAGGACGCACGCAACGACCTGCGGGTCGGCACCGAGGTGCTCGCCACGACCACGCTGGCCTACTACTCCGGCGACGACCCGGTGAACCTGCCGTGGCTCTCGGTCGGGGCGGTCGGTTTCGTCAGCGTGATCGGCCACGTCGTCGCCGACCGGCTGCGCGCCATGATCGACGCCTACCACGCCGGTGAACACCAGCGGGCCCGTGCGCTGCACTACGCGATGCTCCCGGTGATCCGCGGGATGGGCCGGGTCGGCGGCGCGGTGTTCGCCAAGACGGCACTGCGGCTGCGCGGCATCGACGTCGGCGACACCCGGCTGCCGCTGCCGCCCGCCACCGAGGACCAGGTCGCGGCGATCGCCGGCGACCTCGCCGTCGCCGGGGTGGCGCTGGACCCGCAGGCCCGCCCGAACGCCCCCGCCTACCAGCCCGGCCACGGTGCCCTGGGCGGACGCACCGCAGCCGACATCGGCGCCGAGGTCGCGTACCACCGAACGTGAGCGGAGCGAACGGAGCATCCGTACCGCACCTGAGCACGAGCCGGCTCCGCACCCGGGCGGGCCCCGAGAACACGAACCAGAGAACACGAACCCATGTGAGGCACGAACCCCTGTGAGTCCCCAGCGCAACGACCGACGCAACCGGCCCGGCCGGACGCTCTCCGCACCGCCGGAGGACATCGAGCGCCCGGAGCTCCCGGACGCCCCGCCACCCGCCCTCGCGCGGGGTGGCCTGCGCGTCTACGCGCTCGGCGGCATCGGCGAGGTCGGTCGCAACATGACCGTCTTCGAGTACGAGGGCCGGCTGCTCGTGGTCGACTGCGGCGTGTTGTTCCCGTCCGACTCCGAGCCGGGCATCGACCTGATCCTGCCCGACTTCCGGACCATCGAGGACCGCCTCGACGACATCGACGCGCTCGTGCTGACCCACGGCCACGAGGACCACATCGGTGCCGTGCCGTGGTTGCTGCGCATGCGCCCGGACATCCCCGTCGTCGGGTCCCGGTTCACGCTCGCCCTGGTCGCGGCCAAGTGCAAGGAACACCGCCTGACCCCGCACCTGCAGGAGATCAAGGAGGGCGACCGGGTGTCCCACGGCGGGTGGGACTGCGAGTACTTCGCGGTCAACCACTCGATCCCCGACGCCGTCGCCGTCGCGATCCGCACGCCCGCCGGGCTGCTGCTGCACACCGGCGACATCAAGCTCGACCAGCTCCCGCTCGACGGGCGGCTCACCGACCTGGGCGGGTTCTCCCGGCTGGGCGAGGAGGGCGTCGACCTGTTCCTGGTCGACTCCACCAACGCCGAGGTGCCGGGCTTCGTCACCCCCGAGGCCGACATCGGGCCGGTCATCTCCGACCTGGTCCGCCGGGCGCCGTCGCGGATCATCCTGGCCTGCTTCGCCAGCCACGTGCACCGCGTCCAGCAGGTGCTCGACGCCGCGCACGCGCACGGCCGCAAGGTGTGCCTGACCGGGCGCTCGATGGTCCGCAACATGGGCCTGGCCGACGACCACTCGCTGCTGAACATCCCCGACGGGCTGCTCGTCGACATCGACGAGGCGATGCGCCTGCCCGACGAGAAGCTGGTGCTCGTCTCCACCGGATCGCAGGGAGAGCCGCTCGCCGCGCTGTCCCGGATGGCGCGCGGGGACCACCGCAGCATCACGATCCGTCCGGACGACACGATCATCCTGGCCAGCTCGCTGATCCCGGGCAACGAGACCGCCGTGTTCGGCGTGATCAACGGGCTGACCCGGCTCGGCGCGACCGTCGTGCACCAGGGCAACGCCAAGGTGCACGTCTCCGGGCACGCCCCGGCCGGCGAGCTGTTGTTCCTCTACAACGCGGTGCGCCCGTCGAACGTCATGCCGGTGCACGGGGAGTGGCGCCACCTGCGGGCCAACGCCGCGCTCGCGCGTCGCACGGGGGTGCCCGAGGAGTCGGTGGTCATCGCGGAGAACGGCGTGGTCGTGGACCTCGTCGACGGCCGCGCGGCGATCACCGGCCGGGTCGAGGTCGGGCAGGTCTACGTCGACGGGCTGTCGGTCGGTGACGTGGGCGAGACCACTCTCGGTGACCGCATCGCGCTCGGCGAGGGCGGTTTCATCGCGATCAACGTGGCGATCGACCACAAGACCGGCCGTGCGCTGTCGCGTCCGACGCTGTCCGGCCGCGGGTTCTCCGACGACCCCAAGGCGCTCGACGCCGCCCAGTCGCTGGTCGAGGACGAGCTGTCCCGGCTGGAGAACGAGAACGTCACCGACCCGCACCGGATCGCCCAGGGCGTGCGGCGCGTCGTCGGCCGCTGGGTGTCGGACACCTACCGCCGCCGCCCCATGATCGTCCCCACGGTCATCGCCGTCTGAGTGTGTGGAGGGGTCGTCGACCCCTCCACACCCGCGTCGGTCCCCGGTTCGATCACCGAACCGGGCTACCGTGTGTGACATGGCGGGACGCACGGGCACGGGCAGGACCACCACGACTGCGGCCGCGGGCCGCGGCTCGGGGCGGTCGGGCTCGCGCGCGTCCACCGCCCGCAAGCGCCCGTCGGCAGGCCGCAGGCCACCGGCCCGGCGCCAGGGCCCGGACCTGGTCGACCGCGGGATCGACGCGGTCGGCCGGGGCGTGGCGAAGACCGTCCGCGCCTCCGGACGGGCGGTCGGGCGCACCCGCGAGATCGACCCCGCGCACCGCCGTGACGGCGTCGGCTTCGGCATGCTCGTGCTCGCCGTCATCGCCGCCGCCGGGCTGTGGTGGCAGGCGGGCGGCTCGGTCGGCTACTGGTTCACCTTCCTCGTGCAGGCGGTGATGGGCCAGGCCGGCGTGGCGCTGCCGGCGATCCTGCTGGGCATCGGCATCGTGCTGGTCACCACCGAGGGGCACCCGGAGGCCCGGCCGCGGATCGTGACCGGCAGCCTGCTGCTCGCCCTCGGCGTGCTCGGGCTGGTGCACCTGGGCGCCGGAGCGCCCGCCGAGCCCGACGCCTGGCGCGGCGCGGGCGGCGCGGTCGGCTACGTCGCGGGGACCCCGCTGAAGGCCGGGCTCAGCCTGTGGACGGCCGTCCCCGTTCTCGTCCTCCTGACGCTGTACTCGGTCCTGCTGGTCACCGGCATCCCGGTGCGGGAGCTGCCGGACCGTTTCCGCAGGCTCACCGGACAGCTGCCGCCCGAGCAGGACGACGAGGAGGACACCGGCGCGGGCCGCCCGCGCACGGTGGCCGACGCCGTCGCCGAGCGGGACGGGCAGGCCGGGGACGCCGCGGAGGCCCCGAAGAAGCGGCGCCCGGCGCGGCGCAGGCAGGGGGCCGCGGAGGCCGACGCGTTCCGGACGGAGGAGGGCGAGCACGCCCCGGCCCCGGTGGACCCGTCGCTGCCCGGGGTCCCGGACGAGGAGGCCCCCGCCGCCGTCCCCGCCGCGGCCGCACCGCCGGCGACGAAGCCGCGCAAGCCCGTCGTCGAGACGCCGCAGGTCGCGGACGAGCCGCTCGAGGGAGAGCAGCTCTCGATGGCGATCCGCGAGCCGCAGTCCGACACCGAGTACATCCTGCCGCCGGCGGACACCCTGGAGTCCGGGCCGCCGCCGAAGTCGCGCAGCTCCGCCAACGACGCGATGATCGAGGCGATCACCGGGGTCCTCGACCAGTTCAACGTCGACGCGCAGGTCACCGGCTTCACCCGCGGCCCGACGGTCACCCGCTACGAGATCGAGCTCGGCCCGGCGGTGAAGGTCGAGAAGATCACCCAGCTGCAGCGCAACCTCGCCTACGCCGTCGCCAACGACAACGTGCGGCTGCTCGCGCCGATCCCCGGCAAGTCCGCGGTCGGCATCGAGGTGCCCAACACCGACCGCGAGATGGTCCGCCTCGGCGACGTGCTGCGCTCGGGCAACGCCCGCGCCGAGCAGCACCCGATGGGCATCGGCCTGGGCAAGGACATCGAGGGCCACTACCTCGTCGCGAACCTGGCTAAGATGCCGCACCTGCTGGTCGCGGGCTCCACCGGTTCCGGTAAGTCCAGCTTCGTCAACTCGATGCTGGTGTCGCTGCTGACGCGGGCCACGCCGGACGAGGTCCGGATGATCCTCATCGACCCGAAGATGGTCGAGCTGACGCCCTACGAGGGCATCCCGCACCTGATCACGCCCATCATCACCCAGCCGAAGAAGGCCGCCGCGGCGCTGTCCTGGCTGGTGGAGGAGATGGAGCAGCGCTACCAGGACATGCAGGCCAACCGGGTCCGCCACGTCGACGACTTCAACCGCAAGGTCCGCACCGGGGAGATCACCGCCCCGCCCGGGTCCGAGCGGGTGTACCGGCCCTACCCGTACATCATGTGCATCGTCGACGAGCTCGCCGACCTCATGATGACCGCGCCGCGCGACGTCGAGGACGCGATCGTCCGGATCACACAGAAGGCGCGTGCGGCCGGGATCCACCTGATCCTGGCGACCCAGCGGCCGTCGGTGGACGTCGTCACCGGTCTGATCAAGACCAACGTCCCGAGCCGGCTGGCGTTCGCGACGTCGTCGCTGACCGACTCGCGGGTCATCCTCGACCAGCCGGGCGCGGAGAAGCTGATCGGCATGGGCGACGCGCTCTACCTGCCGATGGGCGCCGGCAAGCCGGTCCGCATGCAGGGCGCCTTCGTCGACGACGACGAGATCTCCAAGGTCGTCGCGTTCACCAAGGAGCAGGCCGAGCCCAGCTACACCGAGGGCGTCACCGCGCAGAAGGCCGGCGAGAAGAAGGAGATCGACGCCGACATCGGTGACGACCTCGACCTGCTGCTGCAGGCCACCGAGCTGATCGTCAGCTCGCAGTTCGGGTCGACCTCGATGCTGCAGCGCAAGTTGCGGGTCGGGTTCGCGAAGGCGGGCCGGCTGATGGACCTGCTCGAGACCCGCAACATCGTCGGCCCCTCGGAGGGCTCGAAGGCCCGCGACGTGCTGGTCAAGCCGGACGAGCTGGAGGGTGCTCTCCTCCTGATCCGCGGCGGCGGGACCGCCGACGGCGGCGAGATCGCCGACGACGACGAGTGACGCCGCGGGTGACGGCTGCGGGGCGGTGATGATCCCGACACCGTCGGTGATCGACTTTTCGGGCCGACGGGTTAACGGAACGGTCACGTTCGTGCCAGAGTGACCAGGGGTCGCCGGCCGGCGACCGTACGTCGTGCTGCCCGTCGTCGCCGGGCAGGGGAGGTTCTGGCTGGTGTTCTGGAGGAAGAAGGACCGTCGTCGCCCGGCGCGGGGCACCACCGACCGGCACGCGCTCGTCCCGATTCCGCTGACCGGCGGAGTGCTGTCCGGCCAGGTCCGCGACCAGCAGGGCGGTGCCCTGGCCGGTACCGAGGTGTCCGTGATGGACCCCGCCGACCGGCGTGCGGTGTACGTCGAGACCGACCCGTTCGGCCGGTTCGCCGCGTCGCTGATGCCCGGCCGGTACCGGGTGCGCGTCGAGGCGGGCGGCTACCAGCAGGTCACCGACGTCGTCGAGGTGTCCTGGGGCGAGCACGCCGACATGGGCCACATCGTCCTCGGCGAGGACCCGGCGCTGCGCCCGCCGCGCCCCGGCGTCTTCGTGATCGACGGCGACCACAGCTCGGTGCGCTTCGTCGCCCGGCACATCGGCATGTCCAAGGTGTACGGCCGGTTCAACCGGTTACAGGGGCAGATCCGGATCGCCGAGCCGTTCGAGGAGTCCTCGGTGGACGTCGTGATCGACGCGGCCAGCGTCGACACCAATGTCGCAGCCCGCGACACGCACCTGCGCTCGGCCGACTTCCTGGACGTCGAACGCTTCCCCGAACTGCGCTTCTCCAGCGTGCGCTTCGTCGCGCACGGCGGGAACCGGTGGACCGTGGACGGCGACCTCACGCTGCACGGCCTCACCAGCGACGTCTCGCTGGACACCACGTTCCTGGGCACCGCGGAGTGGAACGGTGACCGGGTCGGCGCGGTGGCCACCACCCAGCTGCACCGCGAGCACTACACGCTCAACTGGCAGCAGACCATCGCCAAGGGACTGCCCGTGGTCGGGTCGACGATCCAGATCCAGCTCGACGTGCAGGCGATCCGGCAGTCCTGACCTCCGGTGCTCAGTACTCCGGGAGCGTGAGGGCCGTGGCGGCGGTCGCGGCCCAGTGCTCGGCGAGCCCGGGAGCGGCGGCGTCCGGGGCGGTCAGCTCCCGGACGCGTGCGGCGTTGGTCAGCGCCAGCTCCTGGTTCGCCTCCACCCAGCCGCGCATCCGCCGCTCGTGGGCGGCGGCCGCAGGCCCGGGGTCGCCGCTGGAGCGCGCGAGCTCGCCGGCCAGCACGTAGGCGCCGACCACGGCCAGCGTCGTGCCCAGGCCGGACAGCAGCGTGGGGCACCAGGCGGCGTCGCCGACGAGCGCGACCGGACCGCGCGACCAGACCGGCAGCCGCACCTGGGTGACCGGGGTGAGGTACAGGTCCTCGGCGCGGGTCATGCCGGCGAGCAGCTCGGGCAGCCACCAGCCGCCGCCGGCGAAGTGCCGCGCCACCAGGGCGCGCTGCGCCCCGAGGTCGCGGTGGTGGTAGGTGGCGTCCGGGTCGGAGAAGCCGAGCATCACCCGGACCTCGGTGTCGTCGCGGGCGGTGTAGAGCCCGGCCATCGCGTCGGGGCGCTGCAGGAACACCTGCCAGCGGCTCAGCTCGAAGGTGTTGGGCAGGGTGAACACGGCGACGTGCTGGCCGAGGGGGACCAGCCGGCCGTCGTCGTCGGGGCCCAGGGCCAGGCGCCGGACGCCGGAGTGCTGGCCGTCGGCGCCCACCACGACGTCGTAGTGCTCCTCGGTGCCGGACGCGAAGCGGACCCGGGTACCGCCCGCCGGGTCCGGGTCGAGGGCGACGACGCGGTCGCCCCACCGGTGCTCGACGCCGTCGAGCGCGCCGGTGAGCAGGGCGGCGAGGTCGTCGCGGAGGATCTCGACGTCGTCGCTCGCGACCGGCCCGCCGGTGAGCGTCACCTCGGTACTGCGGAAGACCTCGGTGCCGTCCTCGTCGACCAGGGACATGCCGTCCATCGCGGTGCGTGCGGCCCGCAGCGCGGCTCCGAGCCCCATCCGGTCGACGACGGTCAGCGCGGGCCCCCGGACGTCGACGGCCTGCCCGCCGGGCCGCGGTCCCGGCGCCGACTCGACGACGACGGGCCGGAACCCGTGCCGCCGCAGCCACCACGCGAGTGTCGCCCCGGCGATGCCGGCCCCGCTGATCAGGATGTCGGTCATGCGTCCTCCCTCGGTACGGTGTACGAGATCACCATGACCTCACGAGCTGGGACGACGCCTGGCCTGTAGCGGTACAGGTGGTACAGGGAGGTGCGGTGGACGGGTCGCCGACGGACCGGGTCGCGGCCGCGGTGCGCGCCCGCATCGAGGCGGGCGACCTGCGCCCCGGGGACCGTGCGCCGTCGGTGCGCGCGCTGGTGGCCGAGCACGGCGTCGCGATGTCCACCGCCGCCCGGGCGCTGACCCGGCTGCGCGAGGAGGGTGTGCTGCACACGACGGCCCGGGTCGGTTCCGTCGTCGCCGGGCCGGCGGGACACCCGGGTCCGGTGCGGCCGCCGGACACGGACCGGCTGGTGCGGACCGCGATCGGCATCGCCGACGACGAGGGCCTGGCCGCACTGTCCATGCGCCGCCTCGCCGGTGCGTTCGGCGTGCCGACGATGTCGCTGTACCGGCTGGTCCGCAGCCGCGACGAGCTGCTGCTCGCGATGCTCGAGGCGGCGTTCGCCGAGCTGGTGCTGCCCCCGGCCGACGGGCCGTGGCGGGCCCGGCTGGAGGGGGCGGTGCACGCGCAGTGGCGGGTGCACCGGCGGCACCCGTGGCTCGCGCGGGTGCTGTCGCTGTCCCGTCCGCAGGCGCTGCCGTCGCTGCTGCGCTTCGCCGAGTTCGAGCTCGCCGCGCTGGAGGAGGTCGTCGCCGACCCGGTGGAGCGGTTCGACCTGCACCTGGCGCTGACCGGGTTCGTGCGGGGGATGGCGCTGACCCTGGCCGCGGAGCAGGAGGCGCAGGCCGACACCGGCGTCGACGCCGACACCTGGGCCGACCACGACCCCGGGCTGCGCACCGCGCTGCGGCGCCACGGCGGGCCCGCGCTGCGCCGGATCGGGGACCACCCCTACGACCTGCAGCGGGTCCTCGACACCGGGATCGCCCGGTTCCTCGACGGGATCAGCTGAACCCCTGCTGCCGCCACGCCTCGTAGACGGCGACGGCGGCGGCGTTGGCCAGGTTCAGCGAGCGGTTCGACGGCCGCATGGGCAGCGCCACCGTGCCCGTCACCCAGTCCGCGCCCGCCACCTCCGGCGGCAGCCCGGTCGACTCGCGGCCGAACAGCAGCACGTCCCCGTCGGAGTAGGCGACGTCGGTGTAGCGGACCGGCGCGCCCGGCACGAACGCGAACACCCGGGCCCCCGCGGCGCGCACCCAGCCGGCGAACGCGGCCGTGTCGTCGTGCACGACGACCTCGGCGAGGTCGGCGTAGTCGAGCCCGGCCCGGCGAACCGAGCGCTCGTCGAGGGAGAAGCCGAGCGGCCGGACCAGGTGCAGCTCGGCGCCGGTGTTCGCGGCGAGCCGGATCGCGTTGCCGGTGTTCGGCGGGATCTCCGGGGTGTGCAGGGCGAGGCGGACCACGCGCTACTCGTACCAGGTGCCCCCGCTCCAGTGGTTGCCGTCCGGGTCGGCGATCTCGAACAGGCGGCTGCCGTAGTCGGCGTCGAAGGGCGCGTGCACGACGGTGGCACCGGCCGCGACGGCGCGGGCGAACAGGGCGTCCGGGTCGTCGCAGACGAGGTGGACGGCCGCGCCGCCGGGTGGGCGGCACCCGTCGTGGGCGGGGCCGAGCATCACGCCGCCGGGGGCACCGGTGGACCCCGTGCGCACCAGCTCGGCGTGGACGATCGTGCCGTCGTCGCCGGTGTGGACGGCGCGCTCGGTGAAGTCCAGCGCCGAGGTCAGGAACGTGACCAGGGCGCGCGGGTCGGGGCTGGACAGGCTGGGCCAGAGGCCGGGCAGGTCGCTCATGGGTGCGAGGGTGCCGGGGACGGGCTCCGCGGTCGTGGACGAATCGGAGCCGCCGGCCGGACCCGCTCGGCCCGCCAGGTCGACGCGGTGGTGCCCGCCAGGTCGCGGAAGTCGCGGGCCAGGTGCTGCTGGTCGGCGTAGCCGCAGATCGCGGCCAGCTCGGCGAGCGGGGGAGCCGACGGGCGGCGCAGCAGCGTGCACGTCCGCTCGAACCGGATGACCCGTGCCGCGGTCTTCGTCGCGAGCCCGGTCTCGCGTCGCAGCCGCTCACCGAGGTGGCGCTGCGACCAGCCGACCTCCCCCGCGACGTCCGCGACGCGCGCGGTCCCGCCGCTGCGGGCCAGCAGCTCCCAGGCGCGCACCACCTCCGGCGGCGCGTCGCCCGGACGGTCCCGGGCGTCGGCGACGGCGCACAGTGCGGCGTCGAGCAGCGCGCAGCGCCCGGCCCACCCCGGCTCGGCGCGCAGCCGGTCCAGCAGGGTGTCCAGGCCGGGGAGGAGCAGTGCGAGGTCGACGACGTCGCCGGCCAGCTCGCCGGCGGGCAGTCCGAGCAGCGTGCGGGCCCCGCGCCAGGTCATCTCCAGCTGCATCCCGGCCTGCCGGGGGCCGGTCGCGAGCACCGCGGGTGCGGCGTGCAGGCCGGCTGCCGAGGCGGCGAACCGGCCCGGGCCGCGCCGCGGATCCGGAGCGGCGAGCAGGTCGACCGCACCGTCCAGGCAGAGCACGACGGTCAGGTGGGCGCTCGACACGCCCTGGTGCGTCCCCGCCGGACCCGCGGGGGAGGACCAGCACCAGATCCCGGACACGAGCGGGCGCAGGCGGACGGAGGGACGCCAGCGCCGGGCCCCGTCGGACATACGGGCCAGGGTAGCGCCGCCGGGACGGGGAGGCCGGGAGTCCGGAACGGACGATCGTCGGCGACGCCCGGACGCGCCCGTGCCGCCAGGTGTTCCGCGGTCGTTCGTCGAACGGTCGACGGGGGTCCACCGGGGGTGCCCGGCGATCCTGAGAACGGCCGCTGGGCCGAAAAGTGAGCGGTTGTCGCACGCGGCCGTCCGTCGTAGTGGACAGGGCTCTTCACGGAATGGATCTTAGGGCGGTCGTCGCCCAATCGCTCCGTTCGGACGAAACATTTCCTTAATCGATCCCATGTCCATTCGATCTCTCTGGAGATCGAAATGACACCGGGTCGGCAAGATCGGAATTGTGAGATCTCCCGGTCCGTATTCGTCGGGGGAGGCAGATCGGTTCGTGGTGTGTCATGGTTCCGATTCGGAGTGGGGAACGCGGGGCGTTCCGGGGTGCTGTCCGGTAATCGCTCAATGGAGAGGGACGGGGTCATGAGTAACGCCTCCAAGATCGGAATGGCCGTCGTCGGCGGCTATGTGCTGGGAAGAACGAAGAAGGCCAAGCTGGCGATCATGCTCGGGGGTGCGCTCGCCGGGCGGAAGCTGAATCTGACGCCTGCCGGAGTCGTGTCGCAGGCGTCGAAGGTGGTGGCGGGGTCGCCGGAGCTGACCCGGCTGTCCGACGCCGTGCGCGGCCGGCTGTTCGAGGCGGGCAAACAGGCCGCGGTGTCCGCGGCCGGCAACCGGCTCGAGGCGCTGACCAACTCGCTCGTCGAGCGGGTCGAGAACCTCGGCAGGCCGGTCGAGGAGGTCGCCGGCGCCGCCGGTGACGCCGCCGGGGCGGGTGTGGAGAAGACCGGTGACGCGGCCGGTGCGGCCGTCGAGGGCGCCGGTGCTGCCGCCGGTGCCGCCGGGGACACCGCGGAGGGCGCGACCGACGCCGTCGGGGACACGACCGACGCCGCCGGGGAGGCTCCGGTGGTCGGCCGGGCCGCGAAGGGCACCACCCGCGCGGCCGGGTCGGCGACGCGGGGAGCGGGCCGGGCGGTCGCGGGCACGACGTCGAAGGCGCGCCGTCCGCGGTCGGCCGACGCCGACTCCGAGGACCCCCCGCGCCGGCGGACCGCACGGTCGTCGGGCTCGGGGTCGTCGTCGGGACGTGCGGGATCGTCGAGCCGGTCGTCGTCGGACTCCGACTCCGACTCCGAGGGCCGCGCGGCCCCGGCCCGGCGGACCGCGCGGTCCTCCTCGGGCCGCAGCTCCGAGTCGTCGTCCTCGTCGTCCTCGGGGTCGTCGGGCAAGGGCGGCTCGCGCAACGGCCGGGCGCCGCGCTCGGGCGGGCGTGCGACGAAGAAGTCGGAGGCGCGGGCCGATGGCTGAGGAGCGGGACGGCAGCACCTCGGTGCTGGACCAACTGCCCACCGACCGCCTGAAACAGGCCGGGCAGCTGCTGTTGAAGGCGGCCGCCGACCGTGCGGTCGGCGCCGCGATGAACCAGGTGGAGGGACTCACCGAGCGGCTGACGGGCGTCGCCGAGAACGGCGGGACGGGTCTGGGCGCGGCCCTCGGCGGGGGTGGCTCGGAGGAGGGGGGCAATCCGGTGACGAACGCGGTGAAGGGCGGGTTCTCGGCCGTCAAGGACAAGGTGATGGGGGCCGTCGGGCTCGGCGGCGACGACTCCGAGGACTCCGAGGGCGGCTCCGGCGGCGGTGGTTCCGGCGGGGGCCGCGGCAAGTTCAAGTTCATGAACATCGTCGAGCACCTCGACGTCGGTGTCCCGGTGCGGGTCGCCTACGACCAGTGGACGCAGTTCGCGGATTTCTCGACCTTCATGAAGAAGGTGCAGTCGGTCGACCAGGAGTCCGACGAGAAGACGAACTGGAAGGCCCAGGTGTTCTGGTCGAAGCGCACCTGGAGCGCGACGATCATCGAGCAGATTCCGGACACCCACATCATCTGGCGTTCGCAGGGTGCCAAGGGTTATGCCAACGGGTGCGTGTCGTTCCACGAACTCGCGCCGAACCTGACCCGCGTCGTGCTGATCCTCGAGTACTACCCGGTCGGCCTGTTCGAGAAGACCGGCAACATCTGGCGCGCCGTCGGCCGCCGGGCCCGGCTGGAGTTCAAGCACTACGGCCGGCACGTGATGGTCGAGACCCTGCTCAATCGCGAGGAGCTGGAGGGCTGGCGCGGGGAGATCCGCGACAGCGAGGTCGTCAAGACCCACGAGGAGGGGCTCGAGGAAGAGCGCGAGGCCGAGTACGACGACGAGGACGCCGAGTACGACGACGACGAGGACGCCGAGTACGACGACGACTACGAGGACGCCGAGTACGACGACGACCTCGCTGAGGACGACGACCTCGCCGACGAGGAACCGGTCGAGGACGACGACTACGCGGAGGAGGACCTCGACGAGGACGACCTCGCCGACGACGGGGCCGTGGACGAGGAACCGGCCGACGAGCCCGACCCGGGGTACGACGACGCCGAGTACGACGACCCCGAGTACGACGACCCCGAGTACGACGACCCCGAGTACGACGACGCCGAGCCGGAGGAGGCCGAGGCCGAGGAGCCCGAGCCGGAGGAGGACGGCGGCCGACGGGCCGGGAGCCGTCGCCGTCGCACGGCGGGCTCCCGTGCCTGACCCGGCCCGGCACCTGCGAACGGAGGGACGGACACCGTGACCGTCAGCCATCGACAGGGGGGCGGCGGCCGGGTCGACCGCGCCCCGCAGGGCGACCTCGCCCAGGTCATCGACCTGATCCTGGACAAGGGTCTCGTCATCGACATCTTCGTGAAGGTGTCGCTGGTCGGGATCGAGCTCGTCACGATCGACGCCCGCATCGTCGTCGCCAGTGTGGACACCTACCTGCGGTTCGCGGAGGCCACCAACCGCCTCGACCTGCACCAGAAGGGCGGCAAGGACCTCGGCGAGGTCGTCAGCGGCATCTCGGAGGGCGGCTCGAAAGGGGTCTCGAAAGGAGCCACCAAAGGAGTGATCGAGGCGGGCAAGGAGAAGTTCGACGACCTCCGGGGTGAGCGTCGCTCGCGGAAGGAGAAGAGCGGGTGAGCAGCGCGACCTACGTCTACGCCGTCGTCGCCGCCGACATCGACCTGCCCGAGGGGCTGACCCCCGTCGGCGGCGGTGAGGAGGTGGCGGTGATCGACCACGGGCGGCTCGCCGCAGTCGTCAGCGACGTCCCGCGCGACGCCCCGCTGGGCAGCCGCGAGGACCTCCTGGCCCACGAGCGCACCGTGAACACCCTGGCCGGGAGCACGACCGTGCTGCCGATGCGGTTCGGCGGCGTCGTCGACGACGACCGCGCCGTCGTCGACGAGCTCCTCGCCGCGCACCAGGACTACTTCGCCTGGGCGCTGGAGCAGCTCGACGGCTGCCGACAGTTCGTGCTGACCGGCCGCTACGACTCCGACCGCCTGGTGGCGGGCATCGTCGAGGCCGACCCGGAGATCCAGCAGCTCGGTGAGGCCGTGCGCGGCAAGGACCCGGACGCCACGTACTACGAGCGCATCCGGCTCGGTGAGGCGATCGCGGGCCACGTCGAGCGCATCCGGTCCGACGACGCGGACCTCGCCGTGGAGCGGCTGGGCCCGTTCGCGGTCGCGACGTCGGTGAAGGAGCCCGCCGCCGAGGACGGCGCCGTCGAGCTGGCGCTGCTGGTGCACCGCGACCGGGTCGGCGACTTCGAGCAGGCCGTCGACGCGCTCGGCGACGAGTGGGACGAGCGGGTGCGGCTGCGCCTGATCGGCCCGGTCGCACCGTACGACTTCCTGCCCGAACCACCGGAGGCCGAGGGCTGATGGGGCTCTTGCGCGGCCTGCTCGGGCTGCCGCTCGCACCGCTGCGCGGCGTCGTCTGGGTGGGGGAGCAGCTGCAGGACCAGGCCCATGCCCGGCTCTACGACCCGGTCGCGGTGCGCCGGCAGATCGACGAGGTCGAACGGGCCTACGAGCAGGGGGAGATCTCCGAGGCCGACCGCGACGCGCGTCAGGAGGTCCTGCTGGCCCGGCTGACGGGGCGACCGGGGGACGGCCGTGGCTGAGCCGGAGGACCGGCCGTCCGACGAGCGACCGCGTCGTCGCAGGTCGGGAGAGCCGGCCCGTCGGCGGGACGGATCGGAGGCTCCGGTGCGGCGACGGGCGGGGGAGGCTCCGCCGCGTCGGTCGCGGGACGGGGAGGACCCGCCCCGCCGCCGGTCGGGGGACGACGACGCCGCGCCGCGCCGCCGTTCGGCGGACGGGGGGCCACCGCCCCGGCGGCCCCGTCGGGCCGACGGCGGGTCGTCGCGCCGCCGCTCCGACACCGCGGACGACCGGGCGGCCGACGCGCCGTCGGCGCGGGACGGACGCGGTGCACCCGACGGCGGGTCCGAGCGGCGTCGCGACACCGGCGAGCGGCCGGTGCGTCGTCGCTCCGCCGGGGACGAGCTCGCCCGTCGTCGCCGGTCCGGCGACGACGGTGCGACCCGGGAGCGGCCCGCGCGCCGCACCCGGCCCCGCGACGGCGACCGGGCCTCGGCGACGCCACGACGTCGCCGTGACGACACGGAGGAGCAGCCCCCGCAGCGGCGGCGTCGCCCGGCGGGCGGAGGCCCGCGGCGGGGACGCGCCGGCCGCGACGAGCCGGACCGGGAGCCGGTGGGCGACCAGGACGAGGAGGTCCTGGACGACACCGGGGCCGACGACGGGACCGGGGACGAGGTCCGGCCCGGCGACGGGGCCGACACCGACACCGGGGACGACCGGGAGTCCGATCTCGACGTCGACGAGCCCGATCCCGATCCCGAGTCCGAGGAGGAGGAGGAGCCCGAGCCGATGGCGGACGAGCTCGGTGCCGACGACGAGGACGACGGCTCCGACGAGGACGACGGCTCCGACGAGGACGACGGCTCCGACGAAGACGACGGCTCCGACGAGGACGACGGCTCCGACGAGGACGACGGCTCCGACGAGGACGACTTCCCCGAGGACGAGGGACCGGACGACGAGGTGACGGAGGACGAGGAGCCCGGGGACTCCGAGGACGAGGAGCCGGAGGAGCGACCCGACCCACCCCGGCGTCGCATCGGCGCCCGCGCGGCCGCCCGCGCCGCCGTCGAACAGATCGTGGAGATGACCGGCCGCGCACCGGAGGGGGTCACGTTCGTCCGCAGGCAGGACGACAGCTGGCTGGTCGGTGTCGAGGTCGTCGAGACCGAGCGCATCCCCGACTCCTCCGACGTCCTCGCCGTCTACGAGGCCGAGCTCGACGACGAGGCCGAGCTGATGTCGTACCAGCGGGTCCGGCGCTACCCGCGCGGCCGCGGCGACGACGACTGAGGGAGGACCATGAGCGACGCCGTCCGCTGGAGCAGCCCCGGTGCGCCGCAGCGGCGCACCGAGCAACCACCCCGGCAGTCGGGCACCGACCTGGCCGACATCCTCGAGCGCGTCCTGGACAAAGGCATCGTCATCGCCGGCGACATCCAGGTGAACCTGCTCGACATCGAGCTGCTGACCATCAAGATCCGCCTGGTCGTGGCCTCGGTGGACCGCGCCAAGGAGATGGGCATCGACTGGTGGGAGCGCGACCCGACGCTGTCGGGCGGCCGCGACGAGCTGGAGGAGGAGAACGCACGGCTGCGTGACCGGGTGGAGCGCCTCGAACGCCTGCTCCCCGCCGACGAGCGGTCCACGCCGTCCGACGACACCCACGACGGTCCCGACGGGGAGTCGGCCCGGGCCGACGACGCCGCCGTCGAGAGGTCGATCGACCGGGCCGTCGCGGACCGGGACGAGGACGGACCCGAGGCCCCACCGCGTCGCACCCGCCCCGCCGCCACCCGGCGGCGCCGCACGACCACCACCCGTCGCCCGGCACGCGGGAAGGACTGAGCCGTGGACCTGACCTACGTCTACGCCGTGGGCGACGCGGCCCCGCCCGACCTGGCCGGGCTCACGGGCATCGGCGGCCGCCCGGTGCACACGGTGACCGGCGGCGACGCGCTCTGGGCCGCCACCGGCACCGTCCCCGAGTCCGACTTCGGCGAGAGCGCCCTGACCGCCCGGCTGGAGGACCTGACCTGGCTGGCGACCACCGCGCGGGAGCACCACGCCGTCGTCGACGCGCTCGGTGCGCGCACCGTCGTCGCGCCGCTCGCCCTCGCGACGGTCTACCGCGACGACGACCGGGTCCGCGCCGTGCTGACCGAACGGCACACCGCGTTCGCCGAGGTCCTGGACCGGCTCCGGGGCCGCACCGAGTGGGGCGTGAAGGCCTACGCCACGCCGCGGCCGGAGGGCCGTGACGCCGGGCGGGCGTCGTCCGGGGCCGAGTACCTGCGCCGCCGTCGCCGGGAGCTCGACCGCGTCGCGGGTGACGACGACGCCGCCCACGCCGCGGCGCAACGGCTGCACGAGGCGGCGGCGCGGGCCGCGGTGACGACGCGACGGCACCGGCTGCACGCCCCCGCGCTGACCGGACGCACCGAGCCGATGGTCCTCAACGGCGCCTACCTGGTCGACGACGCCGACCGCGACACCTGGCGCGCCGCCGTCACGGGGGCCGCGGACGGCGCCGGGCTCACCGTCGAGGTCACCGGGCCGTGGGTGCCGTACTCGTTCGTCGAGGAGGAGCGGTGAGCACGGGGGAGACCGGCCTCGCCCACCGCGAGGTCGCGCTGGTCGACCTGCTGGACCGGCTGCTCGCCGGCGGGGTCGTGCTGGCCGGTGACGTCACCGTCTCGCTGGCCGGGGTGGACCTGATCCGCATCTCGCTGCGCGCGCTGATCGTGTCGATCGCCCCGGCCGGGCGGCAGGCGGGGGAGGAACCGCCCGATGACGCCTGACCCGCGTCCCGGCGGCCGGGTCGACATCGACCGCGACGCCGTCCGCCGCGACCTCATGAAGCTGGTGCTGACGATCGTCGAGCTGCTGCGTCAGCTCATGGAGCGCCAGGCGCTGCGCCGTGTCGAGCAGGGCGACCTCACCGACGACGAGGTCGAGGACCTCGGCACCGCCCTCATGCACCTCGAGGAGGCGATGGACGAGCTCACCGCGGAGTTCGGTCTGACCGCGGCGGACCTGAACCTCGAGCTCGGCCCGCTCGGTCCGCTGCTGCCCCGGCACCGCTCGTGACACCCCCGCCGGGCAGCACCGCGCGCACCGCCCGCACGTGCGCCTCGAACTCGCGGGTCCGCGACCTCAGCACCCGCTCCCCGCCCGGGGTCAGCCGGTACCCGCGGCTGCCGGCCGGGCGTCGCACCAGCCGGTTCCGTTCGAGCCGGTGCAGTGCCCGGTACACCGGGCCCGCCGACAGGACCAGCGCGCCGCCCGACCGGTCGAGCACGGCGTCGCGGACCGCGGCCCCGTCGCCGGGGGCGTCGTGGATCGCGCCGAGGAGCAGCAGGTCCAGCGTCGACCGGTCCGGTGGCCGCATGGGCGCGCTCCCTCCGCTCGTCGGCTCGAACTGCAGCGTTCCCCCGCCCGGGCGGGCGGAAACCGACACACACCCGGAACCGAGAGGACCGATCGTGATGGCCGTACCCGCGAGGACCCGATGAGCACCGCGACACAGGAGGCCCCCGCGGTCCCGCAGGCCCGGGCGCCGCGCACGGCGACCCCGCCGGCGCCGCCCGACCCGACGACGCAGCTGCGCGACGCCGGGGAGCGGCTCCTGGCCGCACTCGTCGACCGGCTCGCCGCGCTCGCCTGCGACCAGGTCGACCGCCTGGCCGACTCACTGGAGCGGATGGCGGCCGACGGCGGGCCCGGTCTCGGCGCCGCGCTCGGGGCGGGCAAGGCCCTCGCCCGCGGTGACAACCCGGTGTGGGGCGCGATCAAGGGCGGGTTCGCCGCGCTCGGGACCGCGGCGAAGGTGCTGATCGGCGTCGTCGTGGCGCTGGCGCCGGTGCTGCTGCTGGTGGCACTGGTCGTCGCGATCGTCGCCGCGCTGGTGTGGGCCGTGGTCGCGGCGGTGAGGGCCGCCACCGGCTGAGGTCAGAGGGTGAGCAGCATCCGCACGTTGCCCAGGGTGTTCGGCTTCACGTGGGCGAGGTCGAGGAACTCGGCGACGCCGGCGTCGTAGCTGCGCAGCATCGCCGCGAACACCTCGGCCGACACCGGTGTCCCGTCGATCTCGGCGAAGCCGTGCCGGGCGAAGAACTGCTTCTCGAACGTGAGCACGAACAGCCGCTCCAGCCCGAGCTCGCGCGCGCCGTCGATCAGGGCGGCGACGATGCGGTGCCCGACCCCGCGGCCCAGCACCGACGGCGACACCGCGACCGTGCGGATCTCACCCAGGTCCTCCCAGAGCACGTGCAGGGCGCCGCAGCCGACGACCGTGCCGTCGACCTCGGCGACGAGGAACTCCGGGACCGCCTCGTAGAGGGTCACGGTCTCCTTGGCCAGCAGCACCGTGCCCGCGTACTCGTCGACGAGCTCGCGGATCCGGCGGACGTCGCGGGTGCGGGCACGGCGGACGACCACGTCGGGAACCGGGGCGGGGACGGGCTCGGGCACGGCAGGAGAGCCTAGACCGGGGCCGTCGGACCCGGCGTCTACCCTGGTACCCGTGGCTTCCCCCGAGAACGCACCCCGCCGCGCCGCCCTGCTGACGCTGGGCTGCGCGCGCAACGAGGTCGATTCCGAGGAGCTCGCGGGCCGCCTGGCCGGGTCCGGCTGGGAGCTGGTCGACGCCGAGGACGGCAGCCCCGACGTCATCGTCGTCAACACCTGCGGATTCGTCGAGCAGGCGAAGAAGGACTCGATCGACACCGTGCTGGCCGCCTCGGACGTGGCCCGCCCGGCGGGGGCGAAGGTCGTCGCCGTGGGCTGTCTCGCCGAGCGCTACGGCGCCGAGCTGGCCGCCGACCTGCCCGAGGCGGACGCGGTGCTCGGCTTCGACGCCTACCCCGAGCTCGCCGAGCGCCTCGGCGACGTCCTGGGCGGGCACGCCCCGGCCCCGCACGTCCCCACCGACCGCCGCACGCTGCTGCCGATCTCGCCGGTCGAGCGCCCGGCCGCGGCGGCGGACGTCTCGGTCCCCGGTCACGACTGGGTGCCCGACATCGCGCGCACCCGCCTGTCCGGCGGACCGGTCGCGTCGCTGAAGCTCGCGTCGGGCTGCGACCGCCGCTGCGCCTTCTGCGCCATCCCGAGCTTCCGCGGCAGCTTCGTGTCCCGCCCGCCGGCCGACGTGCTCGGCGAGGCCGCCTGGCTCGCCCGGCAGGACGTGCGCGAGATCGTGCTGGTCAGCGAGAACTCCACCAGCTACGGCAAGGACCTCCCCGGCGGCACCCGCGCGCTGGTCGACCTGCTCCCGCAGCTCGCCGGGATCGACGGGATCGAGCGGATCCGGGTCGCCTACCTGCAGCCGGCCGAGCTGCGGCCCGACCTGCTCCGGGTCATCGCGACCACGCCGGGCGTCGCGCCCTACTTCGACCTGTCGTTCCAGCACGCGTCGGCGCGGGTGCTGCGCCGGATGCGCCGCTTCGGGTCGCGCACCGACTTCCTCGACCTCTGCGAGCGCATCCGCGCGCTCGCCCCGGAGGCCGGGATCCGCTCCAACGTCATCGTCGGGTTCCCCGGCGAGACCGAGGAGGACCTCGCCGAGCTGGAGGCCTTCCTCACCGGTGCCCGGCTCGACGCCGTCGGTGTGTTCGGCTACTCCGACGAGGACGGCACCGAGGCCGAGGGCTACGACGGCCACGTCGACCCGGCCGAGGTGCAGGCCCGCGTCGCGCGGATCTCCGCGCTGGTCGACGAGCTGATGGAACAGCGCGCCGAGGAACGCATCGGCACCGAGGTCGTCGTGCTCGTCGAGTCCGGGGAGAGCGACGAGGACGACTGCACCGGCCGCGCCGCGCACCAGGGCCCCGACGCCGACGGCGAGTCCACCGTCGTCGGGGCGGCGCAGGACGGCCCGGAGCCGGACTCGCTGCGACCCGGTGACCTGGTCCGCTGCCGCGTCGTGGACACCGAGGGTGTCGACCTGCTGGTGGAGACCCTGGAACTGCTCGACCCGCGTGTGCCGGCCGCGGCCGTCCCGGCGGCCTCCGCAGCCGGATGAGCTCGCACCCGGCCGGGGGCACCGCCGGAGTCGGTGACCCGCCGCTGCTGAACATCGCGAACGCGCTGACCGTCCTGCGGCTGCTGCTCGTCCCGGTGTTCGTCGTCGCGCTGTTCGTCGACGGCGGCGAGGACGTGGTGTGGCGGCTGGTCGCGTTCGCCGTGTTCGTCATCGCGGCGGCCACCGACCGGCTCGACGGCCAGCTGGCCCGCAGCCGCGGGCTCGTCACCTGGTTCGGTGCGCTGGTCGACCCGATCGCGGACAAGGCCCTGATGGGCGCCGCCCTGATCGGGCTGTCGATCCTCGGGGTGCTGCCCTGGTGGGTGACGATCGTGATCGTCGTCCGCGAGCTCGGCATCACCGCGCTGCGCTTCGTCGTGATCCGCCGTCGCGGGGTCATCCCGGCCAGCCGCGGTGGCAAGGCCAAGACCGTCGCCCAGACCGTCGCGATCGGGCTGTTCCTGCTGCCGCTGCCGGAGCTGCTGGGCCCCGGTACCGCCGCCGCGACCGCCGTGCTCGTCCTCCAGTGGGCGGTGATGGCCGTCGCGCTGGTGCTCACGGTGGTGACCGGCGCCGACTACGTCCGCAAGGCTGTCCGCCCCCGGCCCGCCTGACCTGCGGGGACGATCCGGGGCCCGCGCGGCGTTGAGGTGTTCGCCGTGGGCGGACAGCGTCACGGCGCGTGGGAACCGGGGAAGTCGGTACGGTGAGACATCACCGGGTGTCCGGGGAGCAGTCGAGGAGGGCACATGCTGCTGCGGGAAGCGATCGGCAGTGGGCTGCGTGAGGTGCGCACCGCGCGCCGGCGCACGCTGCGCGACATCTCGCGGGCCGCGCGGGTGAGCCTCGGGTACCTCTCCGAGGTCGAGCGCGGGCGCAAGGAGCCCTCCAGCGAGCTGCTCGCGGCGATCTGCGAGGCGCTCGGGGTCTCCGTGCCGGACCTGTTGACCACCGTCGCCGCCGAGATGGCGACGGCGACGTCCGCCGCGGCCGCGGGCCGTCGCGACGACGTGCTCGTCCCGATCGGGCAGCGGCACGCCGAGCTGCGGCTGGCCGGGCGGCCGGGTTCCGTGGTCGCCGCACCGGCGTCCTCGGGCGGGCCGGTGGCCTCGGCCGCCTGATCGCACGGCCCGCCCCGGCCGACCGCTCCTGCGCGGTAGGGTGCGGACAGACCGGCAGCGATGCCAGGATGGACAGGGCCGGAGGTCCGGTGCCGACCACGGGGGGAACGCGGGGTCGGTCCGGGGTCCGCACGCCCGCCGTGGTGGCGGGCACGGTCGCGAGCGAACGCAGGCGGAGGACGCGCAGAGATGGCCAACGGATTCACCAAGTTCTTCAGCTATCTGTCGGCCCTGTTCTCGTCGAAGGTCGACGAGCACGCCGACCCGAAGGTGCAGATCCAGCAGGCCATCGAGGACGCCCAGCGCCAGCACCAGCAGCTGTCGCAGCAGGCGGCCGCGGTGATCGGCAACCAGCGCCAGCTGGAGATGAAGCTGAACCGGCAGCTGGGAGAGATCGAGAAGCTGCAGTCGTCGGCGCGGCAGGCACTCGTGCTGGCCGACCAGGCCCGCTCCCAGGGCGACGAGCAGAAGGCCCAGCAGTACGAGCAGTCGGCGCAGACCTTCGCGACCCAGCTGGTGACCGCGGAGCAGGGCGTCGAGGACCTCAAGACGCTGCACGACCAGTCGATCGGTGCCGCCGCACAGGCCAAGCAGGCCGTCGAGCGGAACTCGATGATGCTGCAGCAGAAGATCGCCGAGCGCACCAAGCTGCTCAGCCAGCTCGAGCAGGCCAAGATGCAGGAGCAGGCCGCGAAGTCGCTGCAGCAGATGAGCGAGCTGTCCGCGCCGCGCAACGCCCCCTCGCTCGACGAGGTCCGCGACAAGATCGAGAAGCGGTACGCCACCGCGCTCGGGTCCGCGGAGCTGGCCCAGAACTCGGTGCAGGGCCGGATGCTGGAGGTCCAGCAGTCGACCACCGACATGGCCGGCATGTCGCGGCTGGAGCAGATCCGGGCGTCGATGTCGGGGGCGCCGATCGCCGGGGGCCAGCAGGCCCCGCAGGTGGGCCAGGGGGAGCCGCAGCAGCAGCTGCCGTCCACGCCGGCGCCGGCCCAGCAGCAGAACACCCAGAACCAGCAGCAGCCCGGCACCGCCTGAGCCGCTCGCCCGTTCCGCACCGTCCGCCGCGGCCCCGCCCAGGGACCGCGGCGGACGTGTGTCCGGGCCCGGGCGGCCCTCCGCGGGCCCCGGCCGGCGGTGGCGCCCGTGGCAGCAGGGGTCAGCGGGTGCGGGCGGCGCCGGGCGGCGGTCGCCCGGGGGCACCGCGGCGCGGGCCGGTGGCCCGGCGCACCGGCCGCGGGGACGGTCCCGTCTGGCAGCGCGGGCACCAGTAGGTGACCCGGGCCCGGTGGTCGTCGCCCTGGTCGGCGGTCCGGATGCGGGTCCCGCACCTGCGGCACGGACGTCCGGGCCGCTCGAACACCCAGTGCGCCTCGCCGGCGGCCAGCGAGCCGGTCGTCGTCTGCTCCGGGCGGTCCTTGTTCGACGACAGCAGCCGCCGCGACAGGTCGATGACCCCGGGCAGGTCGGGCACGTCGCGGATCGGCACCCAGGGCGTGAGCCCGAGCAGGAAGCAGATGTCGTTGCGGTAGAGGTTGCCGAGACCGGCCATGACCCGCTGTTCGAGCAGCACCAGCCCGAGCGGGTGGTCGGCCCGGGCGGTCATCCGGCGCAGCGCCTCGGCGTCGTGGACGGGGCCCCACTCCGGGTCGAGCAGGTCGGGCCCGAGATGCCCGACGAGGGTTTCCTCGTCGTCGGTGGGGAGCAGCTCCAGGTCGTGCAGGGCGAACCCGACGGCGACCCGGTCGGCGGTCTCCAGCACCGCGCGCGCCTCGTGCGCGACCCGGCGCCACCGCATGCCGGGCCGGTACAGGTGCCAGGAACCGTCCATCCGGAAGTGGCTGTGCAGGCTGCGGCCGTCGTCGAAGCGGGTGAACAGGTGCTTGCCGACGGAGACGACGCCGGTCACGGTCAGCCCGGCCAGGTCGTGCTCGACCAGGCGCGGATGGCGCAGCTCGCCGCGCAGCAGCTCGTGCCCGGACAGCGCGGTGTGCAGCCGCTTGCCGGCCAGGTACACGGTGTCTCCCTCGGGCACGACCGCGACGCTACCCGGGCGGGCCCGGACCGGCCGGGCTCAGTCCACGACGAGCGTCCGCAGCTGCGGCCACACCTGCGACCACGGGTGCGTCATGCCCTCGCCCAGCCAGACGCGGTTCCCGTCGCCGAGGTCGGTGACCGGTCGCAGTACCACCCCGGTGGGCGCCAGCAGGCCGGGGTCCCTGCCGAGGAAGATCACGACGTCGTGGTCGTCCGGGGGCGGGTCGAAGTAGCCGTAGCTGCGGTTGCCGCTGTACCCGGGCGGCAGGCCGAGCGCGGGGTCGGCGGTGTCGACGTAGGCGGCGAAGATGTACGAGCCGCCCACCACGACGGAGCGGTCCCGCTGGTCCGGGGGCAGCCCGTCGCGGACGCGGGCGACCTCGCCGACGATCCGCTCCGGCACGGCGGGGTCGGCCGCCCCGGCGCTCGCGGACAGCATCGCCGCGGCGAGGGCGACCGACAGCACCCCGGCCGGCCACGCCACCCAGGACCACCGCCGTCGCCCGGTCGCGCGCCGTTCCTGGAACCACACCGCCCCGAGCGCGGCGACGGCACCGTGCAGACCGCACAGGTAGTAGGCACGCCCCACGGTCACCGCGAACACGATCCACAGCACGAGGAAGGTCACCGCGACGAAGCGGTACGGCCGCAGCCGCGGCGCCGTGAACGCCGCGACCGCCCCGACCACGACGAGCACGGTGCCGAGCAGCCCGGCCAGCAGGAGCATCGCCACCGCGTTGGGGCCCGGCCCGCCGAACAGCACCGATTCCTGCGCGACGACCGACGTCATGCGCAGCTGCGGCCAGCCGTGCACGGCCTGCCACACCAGTGTCGGTGACGCGATCAGTGCACCGAGCAGGGCGGCCCACCAGAACGCGGGCCGCCGCAGCATCGCCCGCGGCCCGGCCAGGCCGATCGCGAGGACCAGCACCGCGCCCAGCAGGATCACCTGGAACTTCGTCAGCGCGGCCAGGCCGAGGAGCGGGCCGACGGCGAGGAGCAGCCGGTCGTCGCGCACGCGGGTCCAGCGCACCAGCAGCCACAGCAGCAGCGCCCACTGCAGCGGTTCCAGCGAGTACGGCGTGAGGAAGTGCCCGAACAGCGTCACCCACAGCCCGGTGGCCTGGGCGAGCGCGGTGAGGACCTGGGCGCGGCGGTCGCCGCCCAGCTCACGGGCGATCAGTGCGGCGACGACGACCGCACCCGCCGTCGCCAGCGACGGCGCGATCCGCAGCACCCCGTTCACCCCGGGTGCGAGGACGTCGGCGAGCCCGGCCAGCGCCGGTGCGACCGGGGGCTGGTCGGCCGACCCCCAGTCGAGGTGGTGCCGTCCGATCGCCAGCATCAGCGCCTCGTCGAACCAGTACCCGCGCCCCAGCGCCCCCATGACGAGGTGGACGACGGCCACCACCCCGGCGACGATCCCGACGGGCAGCCGCGCGAGCCGCGGAACCGCCGTGGGTGCAGCGGCGGAGTCCCGGACCGTGGTCGACGACGTCATGTGTCCCCCCGAGCGACGACGTGGACACCGGCGGTCCCGGGCCCGGCGCCATCAGACCCCGGCGGGTCCGTCCGGTGCAGCGGGCATCGGGCGGTGGACGATCGACTTCGGTCTACCGGCGGTCCACCCTCCGGTCAGCCGCGCGGGGCGCTGCGGGCGATCCGCACCGCCCACAGCACCAGCGGGGCCTGCAGCGGCAGCCGTCCCCAGCCGATCGCCCGGTACAGCAGGTCCTTGCGGTCCCAGTGCAGCGCCATCGACACGTTCGCCGGGAACACCGCCACGAACAGCGCTGCCGCGGCCCAGCCGCCCGCACGCCGGGTCCGCGGATGCGCGACCGCCGCGGCGACGGCGCCCTCGGCGGCCCCGGAGGCGTAGGTCCAGAACCGGGGCTCCCCGGGCAGGCTGCGCGGCACGATCGAGTCGAACGGCTCGGGACGCACCACGTGCAGGACGGCGGCGGTGCCGAGCAGCCCCGCGAGCCCGAGAGCGAGACGCCGGTCGCGGGACGGGGTGCCGGGGGAGCGACGGATCATGACAGCGATGGTGCCACCCGGTACGGGCGGCGGCCGCGCCCGCCGATGCGGCGGGCGTCACGGTCGGCGCCGGGTGCCCGCGGGCGATCCCGGCCACGTCCACCGGACCTGCTGACCGGTCCCCGCCGGGCGGCCGGTCAGCCGATCGGCTCCGGGAGCCGGTCGACCTCGTAGGCCAGGCCGATCGTGTCGCCGGTGGCCGGGTCGTGCAGCTCCACCCGCCAGGCGTCGGCGAACTGGTCGACCCCCGACCTCATCGCGACGGTCCCCGACAGCAGGACGGTGCCGGGCACCAGCCAGCCGCGCTCGCGCAGCAGACCGACCCAGTACCCGGGCGGGAGCAGGGCGGCCAGCGTCGCGTCCTGCACGAGCTCCTCGGTGCCGCCGTGACGGACCCACGCGCGCAGGGTGATGTCGTCGAGCCGGTCGGCGACCTCCGACAGCCGCCAGGCCTTCCGGCCCAGGACGTCGAGACCCGCATTCTTGCTCCACGCCACGCCGTGCACCTCCAGGGCGCGGTCGGTGTGGTCGCAGGCGACGGTCAGCAGCGGGTCCGGTCACGTCGTCACCGACGACCAGCGCCCACTCCGCCTCGCCGGAGGTCCGGCCGTGCTGGGCGGGGACCCGGTCGGTCTGCGACGCCAGGTACGGCGAGACCGGGTAGAGCGCCGGCACCGTGTCCGGGGCCGGCACGCCCAGCTCGGCCAGCTCGGCGACGTGCGCGGCGACCTCCTCCTGGGCGCGTCCGGCGTACCCGGCGTTGAAGACCCGGTGGACCTCCACCGAGCGGGTGCTGCCGTCGGGCAGGGCCAGTTCGAGCGTCACGGGGGACCTCCGTCAGATGTGTACCGACTCCGGCCGCCCGCGCGCCTGCCCCGGCCGCACCCCCCACGGTCCGGCCGCGGGCGTCCGACGGGGGTAGGTGCCCGGTCAGGCCCGCAGCCGCAGCCCCTTCGGCGTCACCCGGAACCCGGCCTCGGTGAGGACCTCGGACAGCGCCGAGACCAGCGAGTCCTGCCCGTCGGCGCGCTCCACGGCGCGCGACCCGAGCCAGCCCTCGTGCACCGCCCCGGCGAGCGACTCGGCGCCGGCGCGCAGCTCGTCGCGGTCCTCGGTGAACGACAGCAGCGACTTCCCGCCCCGTTCGACGTACAGCGCGGGCGCCCCGTCGACCAGGGTGACCAGAGCGCCGGCCTTGCGACCGGGGCGGTGCCGGGTCTCACCGGTCGTCTCCGGCCAGGGCAGGGCCGCGCCGTAGGGCTGGGCGGGGTCGGTGGCGGCGAGCACCACCCGGGACAGCTCGCGCCACGCCTCCCGCGGCGACTGCGGGCGGCGACCGGCGCCGTCGAACTCGCCGTGGCGGCCGGCGCCGCCGAGCCCGCCCAGGCCGCCCCGCAGGTCGTCGGGCACTCCCGCGTACGGGTCGTCGCCGTGCGGGAGCCCCGCGACGTCGCCGGCGAGGTCGTCGGAGCCCGGGAACCCGGCCGCCTCGCCGGAGAGGTCGTCGGGCAGGGGCTCGCCGTCCCCGGTCGGGTCCACGGACCCGGCCGGGTCGGCGGAACCGGCGAGGTCGGTGGGGTCGGCGACGACCGCGCCTGGCCCGGCACCGAGGCGGCGCGGACCGGTCGGCGGGGCGGGGGACGGGCCGCCGTCGGTCCCGGCGAGGGCCCGGACCCGGTCGATCGCGCCCGGTACCGCGAACTGCGCCGCGCCGAGCCCCTCGACGATGTAGCCGCGCCGGCACCGGCCGGACTCCTCCATCGCCCGGAGCACCTTGTAGACCGCGGCGAACCCGCCGGTGACCCGCTCGGTGCCCAACGCGCCCCGGGTCAGCACGCCGTGGCGTTCCAGGAACGCCTCCGCGGTGGCGTGCGCACGGCGGGTCGGGTCGGGCTCGCGCGGCACGGCCACCGACCAGCGCCCGCCGACCGACGGCGGCCCGGTCCGGCTGGGCATCGACGGCCTCCCCGCACGCAGCTGCGCGTAGCGCCCGCGGGCCGGCCGGCGTGCCGTGCGGTGCGCCCCGCCCTGCCGCCCGGACGCGCCACGCCGCCCGCCGCCCCCGGACAGCCGGGCCCGTAGCGGGCCGAGCGTGTCGTTGGTGAGCGCGCCCGCCCAGACCAGGTCCCAGACCGCGGCGACGACGTCGTCGTCGGAGGGGGCCGGTTCGTCCTGCTCGGTCAGCAGCACCCCGGCCCGGGTCGCGAGCTCGCGGAAGAACAGCGCGCCGCCCCCGGAGTCCGGTGTGGCCTCCGGGTCGGTCAGCGCGGCCGGGTCGGTCAGCCCGAGCGCGGCCAGCACCGCGGTGTGCAGCGGGCTGCCCGCGGTGTCCAGGTCGGGGGCGGGCAGCAGCAGGTCCGCCACGTCGGCCGGGGCCAGTGCCAGCCAGCCGTCCTGCCCGGACAGTGCGCCGCACCCGACCCAGGTCACCTCACCGGCGGCGGTCAGCTCGTCGAGCAGCGCGGGGGTGTAGCCCGGTAGCCGGGCCGGTAGCACCAGCGACTCGACCGCGCTCGCCGGCAGCGGCGCCCCGGCGAGCTGCTCTACCACACCGAGCACGTCCTCGGCACCCGGTGCGCGGCGCACCCGGCCTCGCCGCTCGGAGCCCGACCGCACCTGGACGCCCTGCCACTGCGGCAGGAACCGGCCCAGCGCCCGCTGTTCGACGGGCTCGACCTCGTGCCGCAGCTTCGCCAGCGACGCGCGCCGCAGCCGTCGCAGCACCTCGGCGTCGCAGTACTCCAGCTCGCCGCCGGAACCGGCGGGCACCGACGCCTGCGGGCGCAGCTCGCCCTTCATCAGCCGACCGGTGCCGGTGAGCCGCTCCAGCACCCCGGCGACCACGGCCACGCCCAGCCCGAAGCGGCGGGCGAGCTCGGCGGCGGTGAACGGCCCGTGCGTGCGCGCCCAGCGCAGCACGAGATCCCCGAGCGGGTCGGGCACCGGCTCGGTGAACGCCTCCGGCACCCCGACCGGCAGCGCCGTGCCCAGCGCGTCCCGGATCCGGCCGGCGTCCTCGATCGCGATGAACCGTTCCTCGCCGGCGATCCGCACCCGCAGCGCCCGGCGGTCGCGCTCCAGCTGCGCCAGCCACGCCGGGTCGACACCGCGGGCCCGCCCGTCGGCCTCGGACAGGTCGCCGACGAAGCGGAGCAGGTCCGCGGCGCCCTCCATGTCGCGGGCGTGCCGGTCCGGGTCGGTGCGCTGCAGCTGGCCCTCGATCTCGGCCAGCATCTCCGGATCGAGCAGCTCCCGGATCGCCTCGGAGCCAAGCAGTTCCGCCAGCAGCGTCGAGTCCAGCGACAGCGCGGCCGCGCGGCGCTCGGCCAGCGGCGCGTCGGCCTCGTAGAGGAACATCCCGACGTAGCCGAACAACAGGCTGCGCGCGAACGGCGACGGCTGCGACGACTCGACCTCGGCGACCTTCACCTTCCGCGCGGCGACGTCGCCCATCAGCTCGCGCAGGCCGGGGAGGTCGTAGACGTCCTGCACGCACTCCCGCATCGCCTCCAGGGTGATCGGGAACTGCTCGAACTTGCCCGCGACGCTCAGCAGCTGCGCCGACTTCTGCCGCTGCTGCCACAGCGGGCTGCGGCGGCGCGGGTCGCGCCGGGGCAGCAGCAGCGCCCGCGCGGCGCACTCCCGGAACCGCGACGCGTACAGCGCCGAGTTCCCCAGCTCGGCGACGACGATCTGCTCGATCTCGCCCGGCTCCAGCAGCACGTCCTCCGCGCTCGGGACGACCTCGGTGCCGTTGTCGTCGACGGCGTCCGGCAGGCGCAGGACGATCCCGTCGTCGGCGCCCGACGCGCTCACCTCGACCCCGCGGCGCTCCCGCATCCGGGCGGCGATCGCCAGCGCCCACGGCCCGTTCACCTGCGCCCCGAACGGCGAGTGCACGACGAGGCGCCAGTCGCCCAGCTCGTCGCGGAACCGCTCGACGAGGATCGTGCGGTCGCTCGGCACGTGCCGGGTCGCCTCGCGCTGCTCGCGCAGGTAGGACAGCAGGTTGTCGCAGGCCCACTCGTCGAGCCCGGCCGCGCCGGCGCGCTCCCGGGCGTCGGCGTCGGCCAGCCCGGACATCTCGCGCACGAACGCGCCGACGGCCCGGCCCAGCTCCAGCGGCCGCCCGATCGACTCGCCCTTCCAGAACGGCATCCGGGCGGGCACCCCCGGCGCCGGGGTGACGATCACGCGGTCGTGGGTGATGTCCTCGACCCGCCACGACGAGGTCCCCAGCAGGAACGTGTCCCCGACGCGGGACTCGTAGACCATCTCCTCGTCGAGCTCGCCGACCCGCGACCCGGCGCCGTCCGCGCCGCCCGGGGTCATGACGGTGAACAGGCCGCGGTCGGGGATGGTGCCGCCGGAGGTGACGGCCAGGCGCTGCGCGCCCGGGCGGCCGCGCAGCTCGTCGGTGACCCGGTCCCAGGTGATGCGGGCGCGCAGCTCGCCGAACTCCTCGGACGGGTAGCGCCCGGCCAGCATGTCCAGCACCGAGTGCAGCGCGGAGTCCGGCAGCGCCGCGAACGGGGCCGCCCGGCGGATCGTCGCGGCGAGGTCGGACAGCTGCCACGACTCCATCGCGACCATCGCGACGATCTGCTGGGCCAGCACGTCGAGCGGGTTGCGCGGGTAGCGCGTGGACTCGATCGACCCGGTCGTCATCCGTTCGGCGACGACGGCGCAGGACACGAGGTCCCCGCGGTACTTCGGGAACACGACGCCCTCGGACACCGCGCCCACCTGGTGCCCGGCGCGCCCGACCCGCTGCAGCCCGGACGCGACCGACGGCGGCGCCTCGACCTGCACGACCAGGTCGACCGCCCCCATGTCGATGCCCAACTCCAGGCTGGAGGTCGCGACGACGCACGGCAGCACGCCGGACTTCAGCTCCTCCTCGACCAGGGTCCGCTGGTCGCGCGACATCGAGCCGTGGTGGGCCTTGGCGACCGTCGGCGCGGCCCCGCCGCCCACCCCGGACTGCCCGACCGCCTCGGCCGGGAACGCGCCCGGGGCGTCGGCGTCGAGGTCGGCGGCCTCCTCCAGGGCCGCGGCCTCCTGCTCGGCGGCGAGTTCGTTCAGCCGGGAGGTGAGCCGCTCGGCGAGCCGGCGGGAGTTGGAGAACACGATGGTCGAACGGTGCTCGCGCACCAGGCCGAGCAGCCGCTCCTCCACCGCGGGCCAGATCGAGGGCTTGCGCGCCGTGCCCGCGGCGGACCCGACGACCTCCTCGTCGGTGCTGCCCGGGGCGGGCCGCTCGTCGAGCGCGGCCAGGTCGGGCACCGGGACCTGCACCTCGACCCGGATCGTCTTGGGGATCGCGGGCTGCACGACCTCGACCGGGCGGGTGCCGGACAGGAACGTCGAGACCTCGTCCACCGGGCGCACGGTCGCCGAGAGCCCGATCCGCTGCGGGGTGGCCTCGGTGATCTCCTCGAGGCGTTCCAGCGACACCGCCAGGTGCGCCCCCCGCTTCGTCCCGGCGACGGCGTGCACCTCGTCGAGGATCACCGTCGTCACCCCGCGCAGCGACTCCCGCGCGGCCGAGGTGAGCAGCAGGAACAGCGACTCCGGGGTGGTCACCAGCACGTCCGGCGGGGTGCGCTGGAACTGGCGTCGCTCGTCGGCCGGGGTGTCGCCGGTGCGCATCCCGACGGTGATGTCGGGGACCGGCTCGTCGAGCCGCTGTGCGGCCTGGCGGATGCCCGTCAGCGGCGAGCGCAGGTTGCGCTGCACGTCGACGGCGAGCGCCTTGAGCGGTGAGACGTAGAGGACCCGGCAGCGGTGCTTCGGCTCGGCGGGCGGCGGGGTGGCGGCGAGCCGGTCCAGCGCCCAGAGGAACGCGGCGAGGGTCTTGCCGGACCCGGTCGGCGCGACGACGAGCGCGTTGCGCCCGGCCTGCGCCGCGGACCAGGCGCCCTCCTGGGCCGCCGTGGGCGCGGCGAAGGCCCCCTCGAACCACTGGCGGGTGGCGGGGGAGAAGCCCTCGAGTGCGGTCACGCCGACCATCATGCGGGTGGGGTCCGACAGTCACCCGTCGAGCGCCCGTCGGACCGGGCGTGACCTGCGACGTCAGCGGGCGGCGTCGGCCCTCGTGCGGGGCCAGACCTCCGCGGTGTCCTCGGCCGGGAACTCGGCGACGACCGCCGCGACCGTCCAGACCATCGACGCCAGGAAGTCCACGCCCAGCGCGTCGACGTAGTGCGAGGTCTCGCGGGCGTCGGCCGGGTCGACGAGCGGGGCGACCGTGTAGCGGGCCCGGGCTGCGTAGCGCGGGCCCAGGTTGCTCCCGATCCAGCCCAGTGCCCGCTCGGAGCGGTCGTCGTGGTCGGCCAGCGCGGTGCGGGCGGCGTCGTACCAGTCGGCCAGCACCAGGAAGGCCAGCGACCAGCCGGGCGGGGTGGCGTCCGGCGGCATGTCCCGGTCGACCGCGGTCAGCCTGCGCACGGCGAACCGGGCCGGGTCGGGCCCCGGCGCGGCGAGGGTCTCGCGCACCGCTCCGGCCAGCACGTCGGAGACCATGCGGTAGGCGTTCTGCAGCTCCGCGTCGTCCGTGCCCGCCGACCTGCGTGTGTTCGGGGTCGTGCCCGCCATGTCCACCGTCCTCCGCTCGTGTGGCCGGGCCGGAGCGTAACGCCCTGGCGCGCGGCGGCCGTGGCACGGCAGCATCCGCCCGTGACCGCCGCACCCGACGCCGCCTCCCCGCCGCAGGACCCCGCCCAGCCCCGCCTGCTGGCGGTGCTCGCGATCGGGCAGGTGCTCGGCGGGACGGCCGTGGCGACCTCGATCGCCGCGAGCTCGCTGGTCGCGTCCCGGCTGTCCGGCTCGCCCGCGGTCGGTGGCGTCGCGTCGACGGCGAGCGTGCTGGGCGCGGCGGGTGCGGCCGCCGTCGTCGCACGCGTGGCCCAGGCCCGGGGACGGCGTCCCGCGCTGGTCGGCGGTCACCTGGTGGGACTGCTCGGTGCGGTCGGTGCGGTCGTCGCGGCGACGACCGGCTCGGTGGCGCTGCTGCTGGTGTCGTTGCTGCTGATCGGTTCGGGGACGGCGGTCGGGCTCGCCGCGCGCTACGCCGCCACCGACCTGGCCGCGCCGGCGCGGGCCGGCCGCGCGCTCGCGCTGGTGGTGTGGGCGACGACGGTCGGTGCGGTCGCCGGGCCGAACCTGCTCGGTCCGCCGGCCGCCGTGGCCGTGTCGGCCGGGCTGCCCGGTGTCGCCGGTCCGTACCTGCTCTGCGCGGTCGCCTTCGCCCTGGCGGCCCTGACCGGGTGGCTGGGTCTGCGGCCCGACCCGCTGCTGCGGGCCCGGGAGCACGCGGGGACGCCGGCCACCGCGCCCGGGGCCGCGGCGGTGCGGCCGTGGGCGGTGCTGCGGGCCTCGCGCCCCGCGCTGCTCGGCGCGGTCGGCATCGTGCTCGGGCACGCGGTGATGGTCGGGCTGATGTCGATGACCCCGGTGCACATGGACCACGGCGGCGCGGCGCTGTCGGTCGTCGGGCTGGTGATCAGCCTGCACATCGCGGGGATGTACGCGCTCAGCCCGCTGTTCGGGTGGCTCGCCGACCGGCTCGGACCGGCCCGGGTGCTGGCCGGTGCCGGGGTGCTGCTGCCGCTGGCGGGGGTGGTCTGCGCCCTCGCCGCGCCGACCTCGACCGGCCTGCTGTCCGTGGGCCTGGTGCTGCTCGGTCTGGGCTGGTCGGCAGCGGTGGTGGGCGGGTCGGCGCAGCTCACGGCGTCGCTGGCGGTGGCCGACCGGCCGCGGGTGCAGGGCTCGGTGGACGTGGCGATGAACCTGGCCGGCGCCGCCGCCGGGATCGTGGCCGGGGTGCTCGTGACGGTGTCGTCCTACGCGCTGCTCGGCGCGCTGGTGGTCGTGGCGACGGTGCCGTTCCTGCTGGTGGTCGCGCGCCCGGCCCGCACGGGACGCCCGGCGGCCGGCTGAGCGGGACCCTCAGCGACGGCGCTGGTGGAGCCACCAGCGCACCAGCACGACCAGCGCGGACAGCAGCGCGAGCAGCGACACGACCTGCCACGCCAGGGGCGACCCGATGCCGGTCGTCGCGAGGACCTCGTCGGCGACGTCGACCGGGACGGTCGCGAGCAGTTCGGACATATCACCCAGGCTACCGGCTCCGGGGCCGTCAACGGGCGGACACCACACGGAACGGGTGACCCGTCTACCCTCGCGGGCGTGCGACTGAGCCACTTCCGGGAACTGATGGAGGGCGAGTTCGGGCCGGTGCGGGCGGCGTCGCTGTCCCGCGACCACGTCTTCTCCGACCTCGGCGGCCGGACCGTCGAGCAGGCGATCGAGGCGGGTCTCGACCTGCGCCGGGTCTGGCGCGCGGTCTGCGCGGCCTACGAGGTCCCACCCGCACGGCGGTAGCGGCGTCCCGGGCGGTCGTGGGGACCGCTCGGCTCCCGTGGGTGCCCGGTCGGCGTGTCGCGGTGTCGGATCGAACGCGTGTTCGTCTACGGTTCCGCCAGGGCTCGCGGTACCGGTCCTGCGGCGCGGTGTCGGACGAGTTGTCCACAGGCGCCGATCCGGGCCCGTAACTGTCAGGGGTACCCCATACCGTTGTGGTGTGCCTCCCCGAAAGACACCAGCAGGACCCGATCGTCGACCACCAGCGAGGAGTCAAGAGATGTCCGCTCCGGACCGCGGCAAGGCGCTCGAACTCGCCCTCGCCCAGATCGAGAAGAACCACGGCAAGGGATCGGTGATGCGCCTGGGCGACCAGACCCGCGTCCCGATCAGTGCCATCTCCACGGGCTCCATCGCGCTCGACGTCGCGCTCGGCGTCGGGGGCATCCCGCGCGGCCGCGTCGTCGAGATCTACGGCCCGGAGTCCAGCGGCAAGACGACCGTCGCGCTGCACGCCGTCGCGAGCGCGCAGGCCGCCGGAGGCGTCGCGGCGTTCATCGACGCCGAGCACGCGCTCGACCCGGAGTACGCCAAGGCGCTCGGCGTCGACACCGACGACCTGCTGGTCTCCCAGCCGGACACCGGTGAGCAGGCGCTGGAGATCGCGGACATGCTGATCCGCTCCGGCGCGCTCGACATCATCGTCATCGACTCGGTGGCCGCGCTCGTGCCGCGCGCCGAGATCGAGGGCGAGATGGGCGACAGCCATGTCGGCCTGCAGGCCCGGCTGATGAGCCAGGCGCTGCGGAAGATCACCGGTGCGCTCAGCAACTCCGGCACCACCGCGATCTTCATCAACCAGCTGCGCGAGAAGATCGGCGTGATGTTCGGGTCCCCGGAGACCACGACCGGTGGTAAGGCGCTGAAGTTCTACGCGTCGGTCCGCATGGACATCCGCCGCATCGAGACCCTGAAGGACGGCACCGACATGGTCGGCAGCCGGACCCGGGTCAAGGTCGTGAAGAACAAGGTGGCCCCGCCGTTCAAGCAGGCGGAGTTCGACGTGCTCTACGGCGTCGGCATCTCCAAGGAGGGTTCGCTGATCGACGTGGGCGTCGAGCAGGGGATCATCCGCAAGTCCGGTGCCTGGTACACCTACGAGGGCGACCAGATGGGGCAGGGCAAGGAGAACGCCCGCAAGTTCCTCAAGGAGAACCCGGACGTCGCCGCCGAGGTCGAGAAGCGCATCAAGGAGAAGCTGGGGATCGGCGCCGTCGTCGACGCCGAGGAGACCAGCCCGGTCGAGCCCCTCCCGGCCCCGGTCGACTTCTGAGCGTGGCCGGCGAGCGCGACGGGTCCGGAGGCACGTCCGGACGGGACGGTGCGGAGCCGGTCAGGCCCCGCACCGTCCCGCTCGACGAACTGTTCGGCGTGACCCCGTCGGTCACCGACGAGCAGGATCCGCCCGCGATCCGGACCGCCGACCCGACCGGCGGTGAGCCGGACGAGTCCGTCGCCGAGCCCCCGGCGGTCCCCGGCTGGGACACGAGCCCCCACCAGGTCTCGTTCGCCGCGCTGAGCGGTGCCGACGAGGCCCCCACGACGGCGACCGACCCGCCGGCTGCCTGGTCCACGGGACCGGCGGCGGACGGCGCGACGGACGGGGCGGCGGCCCCCGCCCCGGTCCGCAGGCTGACCCTCGACGGCCCCGGCCCCGGCCCCGGCCCCGGCCCCGGGCTCGACCCGGCCTCCGGGGAGAGCGCCGACGGCGGCGTCGGCGGTGCGGGACCCGGCTCACCCCGTGTGGTCTCCTTCGAGGAGCTGTCCGGACGGGGCGTTCGCCGCAGCGGACCCCGTCGCGACGGCGCGACCGCGCGTCGGCGTCCGGCCGCCGTGGCAGGCGCGACCGACCGTGCCGCCGCGCCCGAGGACACCGGGCCGGACCCGGTCGAGGAGAGCACCACCCCCCGTGGCCGGCGCCGCGGAGAGGGCCGTGGCCGGGGGAGACGTCGGGGCGAGGACGCCACCCCACGCGTCGAGACACCGCAGGAGCAGGAGACCCGCGCCCGCGACATCTGCCTGCGCCTGCTCACCGACCGCGCCCGCACGGTCAAGGAGCTCGGCGACGCGCTGCGTCGCAAGGAGATCCCCGACGAGGTCGCGCACCGCGTCCTCGACCGGTTCGACGAGGTCGGACTCGTCGACGACCAGGCCTTCGCCGAACAGTGGGTCCGGTCCCGCCACCGCCACCGCGGCCTCGGCAAGCGGGCGATCGCGATGGAGCTGCACCGCAAGGGCGTCGACCGCGAGATCGCCGACGAGGCGCTCACCGGTATCGACGACGACTCCGAACGCGACCGGGCCCGCGAGCTCGTCGTACGGCGGCTGCGGAGCCTGCCCGTCGGGAGCCGCGAGGAGCGGCAGTCCAGCGCCCGCAAGCTGGTCGGCATGCTCGCGCGCAAGGGCTACGGGCCCGGGGTCGCCTACGGGGTGGTCAAGGAGGAGATCGCCGCCGCCGGTGCGGAGGCCGACGAGCTGGGCGAGGCCCCGCCCGAGGACTGACCCGTCCCGGGAGGGACCCACCGCCCGGTCACGACCGCAGGTACCAGGCGAACCAGTCCCGCATCGTCGGCGCGAGGTAGTGGGTGGGCGGCACCTGCTCGGCCGGGAACAGCGCGAACCCCTGCGGGGTGTGCCCGGGCCGGTCGTGGAAGTAGGTCCCGCTCACCCAGGCCGGGTTGATGTCCAGCTCCATGCCGCGGACCACGCCGGCGTCGGCGAGCAGCCTGCCCAGCGTGCACACCGACAGCGCCGGTCCGGCGACGTACACCTCGGCGCAGTCGGCGGTCACGCCGAACCCGGACCGGTGGACGAACGCGTTCTGCCCGACCGTGCTGCCCCACTCCGCGGTGCCGCCGGTGGCGCACGTCGGGTTCACCGCGCCGTCGTCGACGAGCGGGAGCAGGTTCTGCCGCACGCTCGCGACGTCCGGCCCCATCCCGACCTCGGTGCCCCAGGCCCCGACGTCGGCCCGGCCGTCGGTGTGCAGGACAAGGCCTGACTTGCCGGGCAGCAGCGGCGCGACCGTGCGGCCCTCGGCGTAGTAGCCGTTGCGACTGGGGTCGGACAGCTTGAACCCGCCGTTGAACGCCACCGCCACGCCGGCACCCGCCCTCCCGGCCAGCGACGTCGACGCGTGCCAGTGCCCGGCGGGCTCGCCGACGCCCGGGTGCAGGGTGCCCCGCACCAGCGCGGGGTCCATCCGCAGCACCCCGGCGAGGTAGGAGGTGTGGGTGTCGTCGACCCGCAGCGTCGTCACCTGCACCGCGGGCCGCCCGTGGGCGGCGACGACGGTCTGCCACACGCCCTCCCCGGGCAGCGGGGCTCCCGCCGCGACCGGGGCGAGCGGCGGCGTCGTCGCCGGGTCGGACAGCGCACCCGGAGCCCGCGGGATCCCGCCGGCCGGGGTACCGCCCTCGGACGGCGTGTCCACGGCGTACTGGAGCTTCTCCAGGCCGGTGACCAGCCAGTTCAGCCCGTGGTCGCGGGCCCATTCGGCGGTCGCCTCGACCGGCCCGGTACCGGGGGGCGCGGCGAGCGTCACCGCGCCCATCCCGGCGCCCGCGCCGCCGAGCAGCACCACGAGCACCCCCAGCACGGCACCCGCCCGACGCCTGCGGCGGCGACGCCGCGACGGCTCCGGGCCCGGTGCGATCCCGACGGTGGTCTCGACCGCGCTCACCGCCGCACCGCCGGGCACGGGGTGGACCCGTCCCGCCCGCGGGGCGCCCCCACCGCCGTCGTCCCCGGGGCCGGGGCCCCCGGCGGGACCAGCGTCTCCAGCACCATGCGCCGTCGTCCTCCTGCGTCGTGGCGGCACGATCCGCCGCCGCGGGTGACCCTTCCGGCCGTTGCGCAGAGCAAGCCCAGAGGACGCTGAGCGATCACTGAGAGTCCACAGTCGAGCCGCGCGGCGGAGATCCGGTCCTGCGTGCCGATCGATAGTGCGTAACCGGTGATTGCGTGCATAAGATGCCCGCCGAGCCGCAGTTCGTGATCGGCGAACGGCGCGAGGAGTCGATCCCGGGAGGGTGTTCGTGAGGATCAGAGGACGAGTGGCCGGCGCCGCGCTGGCGGCGACGGCGCTGTTCGCGCTGGCGGGCTGCGGCGGGGGAGCCGGGGGCGGCGGGACCGCCGCGCAGCCGAGCGGCGAGGCGCAGGGCGGCACGCTGACGGTGTTCGCCGCGGCGTCGCTGACCGGCACGTTCGGTGACCTGGAGAAGAAGTTCGAGGCCGCCAACCCGGGCACGGACGTGGTGTTCAACTTCGCCGGGTCCTCGGCCCTGGCCCAGCAGATCAACCAGGGCGCCCCGGCCGACGTGTTCGCCTCGGCCGACCAGAACAACATGACCAAGGTGACCGACGCGGGCAACGCCCAGGGGCAGCCCGAGGTCTTCGCCACCAACACCCTGCAGATCGCGGTCGCGCCGCAGAACCCGAAGCAGATCGCGTCGCTGCAGGACCTGGGCAGGCCCGGTCTGCGGACCGTGGTCTGCGCCCCGCAGGTGCCGTGCGGCTCGGCGACGGAGAAGGTGGAGAAGGCCGCCGGCGTGGAGATCACGCCCGTCTCCGAGGAGCAGGACGTCAAGTCGGTGCTGCAGAAGGTCACCACCGGCAACGCCGACGCCGGGCTCGTCTACCGGACCGACGTCACCGCGTCAAAGGGGCAGGCGCAGGGCGTCGACATCCCGCAGGCGTCGGAGGCGGTCAACCAGTACCCGATCGTCGTCCTGACGAACACGAGGAACGCCGAGCTGGCGCAGAAGTGGGTGCAGTTCGTGAACGGCGACGAGGGCCGTCAGGTCCTCGGGGCGGCCGGCTTCGGCGCCCCCTGACCCCGGGTCAGGGCGCGGGGTCCGACACCCGTCCCACGAGCCAGGGGTAGGAGTCCGACAGCGCCTGGGAGAACAGGTCGAAGTCGTGCCCGCCCCCGGGCACGATCACCAGCCGGTTCTCGACACCGGCCCGGGTCGCCACCGCCGAGAGTGTGCGCGCGGCGGCGGCCGGGTCGGTGTCGGCGTCACCCGCCTCGAACCAGCCGGCGATCCCGGGGACCCGGTTCACGGCCAGCAGCGTCGCCGGGTCGTGTGCGGCGAACGCGGCCTGCGACCCGCCGAACAGCCCGGCGACGGTGTCCGGGACTCCACCGTTGGAGTCCCCGACCCGCGGGCCGAGCAGTCCGGCGTAGTCACCGAACGCGGCGAACACCGTGGGGTGGCGCAGCGCCAGCATCGCCGCGCAGCTGCCGCCCTCGGACAACCCCGCCACCGCCCACGACGGCCCCGGCGGCCGTGTCCCCAGCAGCCTGCTCACCACCCGGGGCACGTCGCGGGTCAGGTAGGTCTCGACCTTCGCGGTCGGGGTGTCGACGCACTCGGAGTCCGCGGTGTAGGTCCCGTTGACGTCGGGCATCACCAGGATCGGTGCCACCCCGTGGTGCTGGGCGGCCCAGGCGTTCGCGACGTCGGCGGCGCCCCCGGAGTCCACCCAGTCCACCGGACGGCCGGGGGTCCCGTGCAGCAGCACGATCACCGGCAGCTGCGGCCGGGGCCGCTCGTACCAGGCGGGCGGCACCCACACGACCGCGGGCCGGGCCGCGAAGTGCGACGCCGTGCCCGGGATCGGGATCTGCACGACCTGACCGGTGGCCGGGACCTTCCGGCTCAGCAGCAGCTGGGCGACCCCGATCCCCTCCACCGGCCCGGTCCCGGCCACGTCGCCGACGGTCCGCAGGTAGTCCAGCCCGGCGTTCACCCCGACCAGGACGTTCGCCGACAGCACCACCGCGACGACACCCGTCGCGCCCAGCCGCGCGAGGATCCGCAGCGACCGGTGCCGGGACCGCCCGGCCCACCGCACCCCCAGGACGGTCAGCACGAGGAGCACCACACCGGCGAGGACGAACCCCGTCACGAACTGCCACGTGGTGATCGGGACCGCGTCGATCCCGGTGGTGCCGGCGTCCATGGACCGTTCTCCTCGTGTCGTGCCCGCGAGATCATCCCCTGCCGCTGTGAGACCCGGGTGAGAACCCGGTGAGGATCTGCTGAGTTCACTGTCCGGAGGGGTGACGCCGGTCCTGGCGTCGTCGGTGTGGAGTCGACGATCGCCGGGCTGCCGGCGCACATCCTGCTGGTGCACGGCGTCGTGGTGCTGGTCCCGCTGACCGCCCTCGGGCTGGTGCTGGTCGCCGTCTGGCCCGCGGCGCGGGTGCGTCTGGTCTGGCCGACCGTGGTGCTCGCCGCGGCCACCCTGGCCCTGGTCCCGGTGACCACCGAGGCGGGGGAGTGGCTGGAGCACCGACTGCCGCGGACCCCGCTCATCCGGGCCCACACCGAGCTAGGTGTAACTCCCAGCCCCGTTGTTGACGCGGGTGATGGGTGGTCGGCCGCCGATGGCGGTGTGGCAGCGGTGGTGGTTGTAGGTGTGTAGCCAGTCCGGTAGCGCGGCGGCGCGCTCGTCGTTGCTGGTGAAAGGACGCTGGTAGGCCCATTCCTCGGCCAGTGTTCGGTTGAACCGTTCGGCTTTGCCGTTGGTCTGTGGGCGGTAGCGGCGGGTGAACCGGGCCTGGGCGCCGATCTCGGTCAGTGCCTCGCGCCAGGCCGCGGAGCGCCGGTAGGCCAGCGCGTTGTCGGTCATCACCCGTTCGACCTGGGCGATGCCGTGCTCGGCGAAGAACGACGCCGCCCGGCGGAGGAACCCGGCGCAGGTCTGCGCGCGTTCGTCGGGGTGGATCTCGGCGTAGGCCAGGCGGGTGTGGTCGTCGATCGCGGCGTGGACGAAGTCGAAACCGACTCGGGGCCGTAGCGGGCGCGACGCCGTTCGAGGCTGTCGCGGCCGTGGACCCGCCAGCCGCCGCCGTCGCGTAGCCGGCCGAGCTTCTTCACATCGACGTGGACGAGTTCGCCGGGGCGTTCACGTTCGTAGCGGCGGATCACCTGCCCGGTGGGGCGGTCCATCCAGGCCAGCCGTGACATCTGGTGGCGGGTCAGGATCGCGTGCACTGTCGAGGCGGGCAGGCCGAGTAGTGGTCCGATGCGGTGCGGGCCGAGTTTGCGTTCGCGGCGTAGCGCGAGGACCTGCTGTTCGAGTTCGGGTCGGGTGCGCCCGGGGATGCGGTGGGCGCGGCTGGAACGGTCGCGTAGTCCGGCTTCGCCTTCGGCGCGATAGCGGGCGATCCACTTGTGACCGGTCGCGCGGGAGATCCCGAGTTCGGCGGCGACGTGGGCGACCGGGCGTCGGTGGTCGATGACACGCTCGACCAGCAGCTTGCGTCCGTGCTCGGTCAGGCGGGCATTACGGTGGGCCACGGAGACCTCCGGGTGGTTCGGGGTGAGCGTCGACAACTCACACCTCGCCCGGAGGTCTCCCTGATTTCAAGCCGCCACGCCGTCAACAACGGTCATGGGCACTACAGCTAGGCGACGGGCTGCTGCCGTGGGCCGCCGGGCTGGCCGTGGTCGCCGTCGTGGTCGCGGTGCGCCACGTCGTGGCGGTCCGGGCCGCGCGCCGCGTCCCCGCGACGGTCGGCGGCGGGGCCCCGGAGGTCCCGGCCGGGACGGCGCCCGGCGGGACCGTCGCGACGGTGGTCGTGGCCGTGCTGGCCGTCGTCGTCGCGGTCGGGGCGGTGGTGACGACGGTGCGGATCGGGGACTCCGGGGCGCGTGCCGCGTGGACCGGTCAGGTCGCCGAACAGCCGCTGGGCGGGTCGCAGGGGGAGACGGACCGCGGCTGACCGCCCGCGCCCACCGACGCCCGGCACCGCCCTCAGCGCGGCGCGCCGTGCCAGCGCCACCGGACCGGCGCGGGCACACCGCGCCACGACGCCCGGCCGGTGTGGTGCAGCAGCGCCCCGGCCGGGTCGTCGCCCGCGTCGACGTCCGGCCACAGCCGGGCGAGCACGCCCCGGCACGGCGCCGCCGGCAACGTCCACGCCGGGTCGGTGGCCCGGGTGATGTCGTGGGTGTGCACCAGGACCTCGGTGACGCCCATCGCGGCGAACCCGGCGGCGTCGGCGTCGCCGTAGGGGTGCCAGCCGCGCACCCCCGCGGGTGCGGTCCGGACGGCGGCGGCGAGCATCGCCCCGCCGGTCGCGACGACCTGCAGCAGCCCGGCGGTGCCGACGCCGCCGGGCACCACGATCCCGAACGGCGGGTAGTCGTCGGGCGGGGCGAGCGCCACCTGGGCGGCGTAGCCGAACAGGTCGTCCGCGACGTGCACCACGGTGTCGCGGCACGACCAGTCGAGCGGTCCGGCCGGGGCGGACCAGCCGTCGTCGGGCACCGTCCCCAGGGCTCCGACGATCATCGTCACCGCGTCCTCGACGTCCTCCGCGCGCATCGGAGCACCGTGCCCTGCGGGCGGGCATCCGGGCCAGCGCATTAGGCTTCCGCGGTGGCCCACGAGGACGAACGCATCGCACTGCTGCTCGACTACGAGAATCTCGCGATCGGCGCCCGCGACGGGCTCGGGGTCGTCCCCTTCGACTTCGGCCCGGTGGCCGACGCGCTCGCCGAACGCGGGCGGGTCGTGGTCCGCCGCGCCTACGCCGACTGGTCCTCCTTCGACGAGGACCGCCGCCTGATGGCCCGCGCCCAGGTGGAGCTCATCGAGATCCCGCAGCGGATCGGCGGCTCCCGCAAGAACGCGGCCGACATCAAGCTCGCCGTCGACGCGATCGAGCTCGCCTACGAGCGGGAGTTCATCACCACCTTCGCCATCGGCACCGGCGACTCCGACTTCACCCCGCTCATGCACAAGCTGCGCGAGCTGGACAAACGCGTGATCGGGATCGGGGTGCAGTCCTCGACCTCGGCGCTGCTGCCGCCCGCCTGCGACGAGTTCCTGTTCTACGACCGGCTCCCCGGTGTCGAGCCGACCCAGGCGCCCGCGCCGCCGCGTCGTCGCCGGGGGAGTCCCCGCCCGGCCCCGGCCGTGGGACAGGTGTCGACGCCCGCTCCGGTCGCGGTCCCGGCGCCGGAGCCGGAACCGGCCCCGATCGTCCCGCCGGACCCGTTCGACGTGACCTTCTCCGACGGCAGCGACGACACCGCCACCACCGGCGCCGAGGAGCGCGACGTCGCGGGGCTCGTCGTCAGCACCCTGGGCGGTCTCGCCCGGCAGGCCGACGGCACTGTGCTGGCGTCGCGGCTCAAGCGCGCGATCCTGCGCAAGGACCCCACGTTCGACGAGGCCGACCACGGCTTCCGCGGTTTCGGCGAGCTGCTGCGCCACCTGCAGGACCGCGGTGCGGTCACGCTGACCACCGGTGCGGCGCAGGGCGACCCCGAGGTGGCGCTGCCCGACGACCCGGACGCCGACCACGACGCGTTCGCGCTGCTGGTCGACGTGGTGCGCGGGATCGCCGCGGCCGGGGACCCGCCGCAGCTGTCCGGGCTGAAGAACCAGCTCCGCAAGCGGGTGCCCGACTTCTCCGAGAAGCGCTACGGCTTCGGCAGCTTCCTGTCCTTCGCGAAGGCGGCCCGCGCCCGGGACCTCATCGCGATGGAGTGGAGCGACGACACCGGCGACTACGTGCTGCGCCCGACGTCCTGACCGCAGACGACCGCGCCCCCGCCGACGGGGTCGGCGGGGGCGCGGTCGCGGTACGACGGGGACTCAGCGGCCTGCGGCCTTGCGGGTCCCGCGCTGGAACAGCTTGCCCGCGCGCGAGGTGACCGCACCGGTCACCCCGAACGCGGTGGCGACCGCCCCGGCGGCGACGCGGCTGGTGAACCGGATCGGGTTCAGCGGCTTGTAGACGCGCAGGGCGAAGTCGTCCAGCTGCGAGGCGGCACGCTCGCCGTTCTCGTAGAGCCGGCGGGCCAGGCGGGCCCCGGTGTCGTCGAGGTCGTCCTCGACGCGGGCGCTCACGCGCGCGGCCCGGTCCGCGGTGCGCACCGCGGAGTCGGCACCCTGCTCGGCGACGGCCTCGACGGTGGCGGCGGACCGCTCCGCGGACGCCGACACCTCGCCGGCGACCTGCTTTCCGGTGCGCTGGGCGTTCCCGGCCAGCTGCTCGCCGGTGGCCTTCGCGGCCTCGGCGGCGGCCTTGCCCGCCTTCTTCGGGTCCTTGCCCTGGTCGTCGACCTTGCGGGCCTCGGCGGCGACCTTGTCGGCGCCCTTCTTGACGGTCTCGCCGGCCTTCGCCGCACTGTCACCGGTCTCGCCGGCGACCTTCTTGGCGGTGGTCCTCGTGTCGGCACCGATCTTGTCGGCGGCCTTGCCCGTGGTCTCGGCGGCCTTCGACGCGGTGTCGCCGGCCCCGGTGGCGGTGGCGCTCGCGACGGCCTTCGTGGCGGTGCCGCCGTCGGCGTCGGAGTCGATGGAGCGGCGTTCGCGCACCGAGCCGTCGGTGCCGTACACGACGAGGTTGCCGCCGCCGTCGTTGGCGATGATCTCCACCGCCCGGGTGATGGCCTCGGCCTGGGTGCTCGTACGGGCACTCGGGCGCTGGGCGTCTTCCTTCTCGACGGTCCAGCCGTCGTCGACCGGCTTGACGTGGCGGTCGGCCATGCCGGGTTCCTCCCCCTTGCGGGACTGACTCGGGCGAACCGGGGTGTCCGGATCGGTCTTCTCTCCCTGGAGATGCCCGATGATCGCTGTGCGTAAACGCAGGTCAGCGAGGCGTGGCGAGCGTCTCGTTCCGTCGCGCGACCGCGATCACGGCGGCCAGGGCGCCCAGGACCAGCGGCATGACGACCAGGGCCCCGCCGTGCAGGACGAACGCCTGGGTGAGCGCCGCACCGATCATCAGCAGGACGAGCCCGGAGGCGGCCGGGGCGGCGAGGCGCCGGGTGCACAGGCCGATCCCGCCGGCCAGCTCGAGGAACCCGACGACGTAGCGCAGCCACTGTCCGAGGCCGATCCCGTCGAAGATCGCGACGGCGAACGGGTCGCCCCAGAACTTCGGCAGCGCCGAGGCCAGGACGAAGAACAGGCCGAGCAGGATCTGCAGCACCCACAGCGCACGGTGTGCGGCGACCGGCATGCGACGGGTGGGGGAGGGGGCGGTCATGGTGGCCTCCGCGGGCACGGCCCCGGCGGTTCCGGGGCACTCACCGCCTACGACCGGCGGGCCCCGGAGAACTCATCGCCGCGCGCGGCGACCGGCGCGGGATACACCACCGGGCATCGGGCCCGCGGCGCGTGGCCGCGGTACCCGATGACCCGATGGTGCCCGGCATCGACAGGGGCTCCCGGTTCTGCAGATGCCGGTCACGGGGTTCAACGCCCGACCCGCCGTCGGGTTGTGGGTGCAGTGGCCCCTGTCTCGCCCGCCACCGTGAGCGGCGCCGCCCCCGCGACGGGCGGGAGCGGATCGCGGTGTGCGTCCGGCGGGGAGCATTCCGTCACGATCGCCGGTAGAAGACCGGCGACGGACGGAGAGATCCGGGGCATACTCGTCGCATGCGCGATGAGCGGTGGCGGGTCGAGGTCGGTACGGAGAACGCGACGTGGCTGGCTACGCAGTGCCGCACCGCCATGCTGGCCCGGGAGTACCGGCCGGTCGACGTGGGTGACGGCGTCGTGGAGTTCGACCGGCTCGCCCTCGGCGCGATCCGCGAGCTCGGCGAGGACGAGGACGGCTACATCTCCGACGACGCCGAGGGCGTGCGGATCTGGATCGGCGACGACGCGTACGAGCTGGAACGCGTGGACTGACCCCGACACACGAGAGGGGCCCGGCCTGTGCGGCCGGGCCCCTCGTGCGCGTGTACGACGTCAGGCGATCTGGCGGTCGCCCGGGTTGATCGGGCGGGGCAGCACCGAGCGGCCGGTGAGCCACTCGTCCACACCGGCGGCCGCGGAGCGGCCTTCGGCGATGGCCCACACGATCAGCGACTGGCCGCGGCCGATGTCACCGGCGACGAACACACCGTCGACCGAGGACATGTAGCGGTCGTCGCGGGCGACGTTGCCGCGCTCGTCGAGATCGACCTCGAGGTCGTTCAGCAGGGCGCCCTTCTCCGGGCCGACGAAGCCCATCGCGAGGAGCACCAGCTGGGCCGGGAGCTCCTTCTCGGTGCCCTCGACCGGCTCGAAGCCCTTCTCGCCGCGCGTGACCTCGACGATCCGGATGCCGGCGAGCTTGCCGTCGGCGTCCTTCACGAACTCGGTCGTGTTGACCGAGAACAGGCGTTCGCCGCCCTCCTCGTGGGCCGAGGAGACGCGGTAGACCATCGGGTAGGTCGGCCAGGGCATGCCGTCGGTGCGGTGCTCCGGCGGCGTCGGCATGATCTCCAGCTGGGTCACCGACTTCGCGCCCTGACGGTGCGAGGTGCCCAGGCAGTCGGCGCCGGTGTCACCGCCGCCGATGATCACGACGTCCTTGCCCTCGGCGGAGATGGGCGGCGCGTCCATGTCGCCCTGCTGCACGTGGTTGGCCCACGGCAGGAACTCCATCGCCTGGTAGACGCCCTCGGCGTCGCGGCCGTCGGCGGGCAGGTCGCGCCACGCCGTCGCGCCACCGGCGAGGACGACCGCGTCGAAGTCGGCCCGCAGCTGCTCGACGGTGATGTCGGTGCCGACGTCGACCGAGGCCCGGAAGTGGGTGCCCTCGGCGACCATCTGCGCCAGGCGCCGGTCCAGGCGCGCCTTCTCCATCTTGAACTCGGGGATGCCGTAGCGCAGCAGCCCGCCGATGCGGTCGGCCCGCTCGAACACGACGACGTCGTGCCCCACCCGGGTCAGCTGCTGGGCGGCGGCCAGCCCGGCCGGACCCGACCCGACGACGGCGACCTTCTTGCCGGTCTTCACCTCGGGCACCTGCGGGCCGACCCAGCCCTCGTCCCAGGCCTTGTCGATGATCTCGATCTCGACCTGCTTGATCGTGACCGCGTCGTCGTTGATGGCCAGCACGCACGCCGCCTCGCACGGGGCGGGGCACAGCGTCCCGGTGAACTCCGGGAAGTTGTTCGTGGCGTGCAGCCGCTCGATCGCCTCCCGCCAGTCGTGGCGGTAGACCAGGTCGTTCCACTCGGGGATGAGGTTCCCGAGCGGACAGCCCTGGTGGCAGAACGGGATGCCGCAGTTCATGCAGCGCCCGGCCTGGGACTCCAGGGTCGTGGTCGGGAAGTCCTCGTAGACCTCGCGCCAGTCCATCAGCCGCAGGTCCACCGGCCGCCGGGTGGGCGTCTGCCGAGGAGTGGTCATGAAGCCCTTGGGGTCACCCATGAGCAGCCTCCATGATCGCCTGGTTGACATCGCGGCCCTCGCGCTCGGCGTTCTCCGTCGCGAGCAGCACGCGCTTGTAGTCCTTGGGCATGACCTTGCCGAACCGCTCGACCGCGTTGTCCCAGTCGGTGAGCAGCGCGTGCGCCACCGCGGAGCCGGTCTCTGCGTGGTGCCGCTCGACGAGGTCGTGCACGATCGAGCGGTCCTCGTCCGACAGCGGGTCGAGGTCGACCATCTCCGGGTTGACCCGGTTCTTGTCGATGTCGAGCAGGTAGGCGACGCCACCGGACATGCCGGCCGCGAAGTTGCGCCCGGTCCGCCCGAGGACGACGACCCGGCCACCGGTCATGTACTCGCAACCGTGGTCACCGACGCCCTCGACGACGGCCACCGCGCCCGAGTTCCGGACGCAGAACCGCTCGCCGACGACACCGCGGATGAACATCTCGCCCGAGGTCGCGCCGTAGCCGATCACGTTGCCGGCGATGACGTTCTCCTCGGCGGCGAACGGCGACGACGGGTCCGGCTGCAGGGTCAGCCGGCCACCGGACAGGCCCTTGCCGAAGTAGTCGTTGGTGTCGCCGACCAGCCGCAGCGTGATGCCCTTGGGCACGAAGGCACCGAAGCTCTGCCCGGCCGCGCCGGTGAACGTGATGTCGATCGTGTCGTCGGGCAGGCCCTTGCCACCGTGCGCCCGGGTCAGCTCGGACCCGAGCATGGTCCCGACCGTGCGGTTGACGTTGCGCACCGGCAGGTCCAGGCGGACCCGGTCGCCGTTGCGCAGCGCGCCCTCGGCCAGCTGGATCATGGTGTTGTCCAGCGCCTTGTCCAGGCCGTGGTCCTGCTCGCGGGTCCGCTTGCGCGGCGCGTCGTCCGGCACGTCGGCGATCCGGAAGATCGGCGAGAGGTCCAGGTGCCGGGACTTCCAGTGCTGGGCGGCGGAGTCGACGTCGAGCACGTCGGCCCGGCCGATCGCCTCGTCGAGCGAGCGGAAGCCCAGCTCGGCGAGGATCTCGCGAACCTCCTGCGCCACGAACCTCATGAAGTTCACGACGTACTCGGCCTTGCCGTTGAACTTCTTGCGCAGCTCCGGGTTCTGCGTCGCGACGCCCACCGGACAGGTGTCCAGGTGGCAGACGCGCATCATGATGCAGCCCGAGACCACCAGCGGGGCGGTGGCGAAGCCGTACTCCTCGGCGCCCAGCAGCGCCGCGATGACGACGTCACGACCGGTCTTGAGCTGGCCGTCGGCCTGGACCGTGATCCGGTCGCGCAGCCCGTTGGCCATCAGCGTCTGCTGGGTCTCGGCCAGGCCGAGCTCCCAGGGACCACCCGCGTGCTTGATCGAGGACAGCGGCGAGGCGCCGGTGCCGCCGTCGTGGCCCGAGATGAGCACGACGTCGGAGTGCGCCTTGGACACGCCGGCCGCCACGGTCCCGACGCCGACCTGGGACACCAGCTTCACGTGGATGCGGGCCCGCGGGTTGGCGTTCTTCAGGTCGTGGATGAGCTGCTTGATGTCCTCGATCGAGTAGATGTCGTGGTGCGGCGGCGGCGAGATGAGGCCGACACCCGGCGTCGAGTACCGGGTGGTCGCGATCCACGGGTAGACCTTGCCGCCGGGCAGCTGACCGCCCTCGCCGGGCTTGGCACCCTGGGCGATCTTGATCTGGATGTCGTCGGCGTTGACCAGGTACTCGCTGGTGACGCCGAACCGGCCGGACGCCGCCTGCTTGACCGCGCTGCGGCGCGAGTCCCCGTTCGGGTCCGGGGTGAAGCGGTCCGGGTCCTCGCCGCCCTCACCGGTGTTCGAGCGGCCGCCGATGCGGTTCATCGCGATCGCCAGGGTCTCGTGCATCTCCTGGGAGATGGAGCCGTAGGAGATCGCGCCGGTCGCGAACCGGGTCATGATCGACTCGACGGACTCGACCTCGTCGATCGAGACCGGCTCGCGCAGGCCGTCCTTGAACCGGAACAGGCCGCGCAGCGTCATCAGCCGCTTCGCCTGCTCGTCGACGGCCTTCGTGTACTCCTTGAAGACCTCGTACTTCCCGGCCCGCGTGGAGTGCTGCAGCTTGAAGACGGTCTGCGGGTTGAACAGGTGCAGCTCGCCCTCGCGGCGCCACTGGTACTCGCCGCCGACCGGCAGCGCCCGGTGCGAGGCACGGACGTCGTCGGCGGGGTACGCGCGGCGGTGGTGGGAGAGGACCTCCTCGGCGAGGACGTCGAAGCCGACGCCGCCGATCCGCGACGCGGTGCCCCGGAAGGCCGCGTCGATGACGTCGGAGCCCAGGCCGACGGCCTCGAAGATCTGCGCGCCGGTGTAGGACGCGACCGTCGAGACACCCATCTTCGACATGGTCTTGCGGACGCCCTTGCCGAGCGCCTTGACCAGGTTCTTCGCCGCGGTCCGGCCGTCGACGCCCGGGACGTCGCCGCGCTCGGCGAGGTCCTCGACCGTGGCCATCGCCAGGTACGGGTTCACCGCGGAGGCGCCGTAGCCGAGCAGCAGCGCGATGTGGTGCACCTCGCGGGCGTCCGCGGACTCCACGACCAGCCCGACGCGGGTGCGCGAGCGCTCCCGGACGAGGTGGTGGTGCACGGTGCCGGTGAGCAGCAGCGACGGGATCGGCGCGTGCTCGGCGTCCACCCCGCGCTGGGACAGCACGATCAGGCGGGCCCCGTTCTCGATCGCGCGGGACACCTCCTGCTTGATCTCGGCCAGCCGCGAGAGCATGCCCTTGCCGCCGTCGCGGGCGGTGAACGTGCCGCGGACGACGTGCGAGGCGAAGCCGGGGAACTCCCCGTCGTCGTTGATGTGGACGATCTTCGCCAGGTCGTCGTTGGTCAGCACCGGGAACGGCACGACGATCGTCCGGCAGTGCGCCGGCGTCGCGTCGAGCAGGTTCTGCTCCGGCCCGAGCTGGCTGAACAGCGAGGTGACGAGCTCCTCGCGGATCGCGTCCAGCGGCGGGTTGGTGACCTGGGCGAACAGCTGGATGAAGTAGTCGTAGAGCTGGCGCGGGCGCTCGGCGATCGCGGCGATCGGCGCGTCGTTGCCCATCGAGCCGATCGGCTCCGCCCCGGTGACCGCCATCGGGCGGAGCAGGACGTTGAGCTCCTCCTCGGTGTAGCCGAGGGCCTGCTGACGCAGGTTGAGCGTCTCGTGGGTCGGGGTCTCGCGGGTACGCGCGGGCAGGTCGTCGAGCCGGATCAGTCCGGCGTGCAGCCAGTCGGCGTACGGCTGCTCGGCGGCCAGCGCGCCCTTGACCTCGTCGTCGTCGACGATCTTGCCGCGCTCGGTGTCGATGAGGAACATGCGGCCCGGCTCGAGGCGGCCCTTGCGGACGACCTTGTCGGGCGCGACGTCCAGCACGCCGACCTCGGAGGCGAGCACGACCAGGCCGTCCTCGGTGACCCAGTAGCGGGCCGGGCGCAGACCGTTGCGGTCCAGCACCGCGCCGATCCGGGTGCCGTCGGTGAACGCCACCAGGGCCGGTCCGTCCCACGGCTCCATCAGCGTGGAGTGGTACTCGTAGAACGCCCGCCGGGCGGGGTCCATCTCGGTGTTGTGCTCCCAGGCCTCCGGGATCATCATCAGCACCGCGTGCGGCAGGCTGCGCCCGGACAGGTGCAGCAGCTCCAGGACCTCGTCGAAGGTGGCCGAGTCCGACGCGTCCGGGGTGACGATCGGGGTCAGCCGCGACAGGTCGCCGGGCAGGTTCGCGGACTCCAGCAGCGACTCGCGGGCCGCCATCCAGTTCCGGTTGCCGCGCAGCGTGTTGATCTCACCGTTGTGCGCCACGTAGCGGAACGGGTGCGCCAGCGGCCACGCCGGGAACGTGTTCGTGGAGAAGCGCGAGTGCACGATCGCGAGCGCCGAGGTGACGCGCTCGTCGTTCAGGTCCGGGTAGAACGCCGCGACCTGGGGCTCGGCGAGCATGCCCTTGTAGATGACGGTGCGCGGCGAGAGCGACGGGAAGTAGGTCTCGGTGTCGTGCTCGACCCGCTTGCGGAAGCAGAACGCCCGACGCTCCAGGTCGATGCCGGCCGGGGCGGTGCCGGGGGAGTCCCCGGCCAGCTCCACGCCGCCGACGAACAGCTGGCGGAACCCGGGCATCGCGTCCCGGGCGATCGAGCCCAGGTCCGCGGCGTCGGGGTCGGTGGGCAGCTCGCGCCACCCCAGGACGGTGAGGTCCTCCTCGGCGGCGAGTTCGCCGATCCGCTCGATCGCCGCGGCGGCCTCGGCCTCGTCACGCGGCAGCATCGCGATGCCGGTGGCGTAGGCGCCCTCCGCGGGCAGGTCGAAGTCGGTGACCTCGCGGTAGAACGCGTCCGGGACCTGGATCAGGATCCCGGCACCGTCACCGGTGTTGTACTCGGCGCCACGCGCACCGCGGTGCTCCAGTCGCAGCAGGGCCTCGATGGCCTTCTGCACGATGGCATGGCTCCGCTTGCCGGTGACGTCGGCCAACATGGCCACACCGCAGGCGTCGTGCTCGTGATCGGCGGCGTACAGCCCACCGGGCGAGGGGCGACGCGTCTGGTCACTGATCGCGGCCAACTGCTCCTCCTGTCGTCTCGGTGCACCTGGAGTCACCCGCATCGGACGACCCGGACCGGGCAGCTCGCTGCGGTCCGAAGAAAGTTCTCAGGATACAGCGCGCAGCCCGAGTGGGACGTGCGACGAGGGCCGTTCAGGTGCACCGTGCCGCCGGGTGGGTGACCGGCGGACGGAATCTTCCTCCGGGCACGCCGAGCGGCCGGGCGCTGACTTCCAGTACCCGGCCATTCCTGCGGCACGGTTCGACCGCACACCCCGGCGAGTGCGGTCTGGCGAGTGCACAGAGTCGCACGTCGCCACCGGGGTGCGCTACTGAGAGCGGCCCACCGGTCCCGTGATGTGGATCGCTGACCATGCGAGCAGGTCAACGTTGCCGTCCCGTGTCCGGACGGTGAGCGAGGCGTGACCATCCGTCGGGACCGGCCTTCTACTGCATGGGATCGCCGGGGGCGTCCGGACCGTTACGCAGCGCGTCCCCGGGTCGGGCAGACTGGCCCCTCGTGAACGTGCCCCCGATCCGCGTCGCCACACCCGGGCGGCCGCCCGCTTCACCCGGGCGGGTGACCGACGGCCGGGTGGCGGAGGTCCTCTCCGACGTCGCGACGATCGGTCCCTGGTTCGCGGTGGCGACCCCCGCCGCCTCCGGGACCGTCCGGTGGGACGACCTCCACACCGCGCCGGTCCCCGGCGGCCCGGACCCGCTCGGCCGGCGGATCGACGAGGTCACCACCGCGCTCGGCGGGGACCGGCGGATCGGGGCCTCGGTGGCGGTGATGGGGCTCGCGGCGCGGATCGTGTCGATGCCCTTCGCGGCCGTGGCCCTGCACGGTGTGCTCCCGTCGCTCGGGGAGCTGCGCCGCGACTCCGGCGCCGACGACCCGTGGGCGCCGAGCCTGCCCGCCGGGTCCACCGGCGTCGCCACCCCGGACGTCGCCGACGACCCGGCCGGCGCCGCGGACCTGCTGGCCCGCGAGCTCGCCGCCACCCACCTCGATCCGCTGTACGCCGCCGTCGCGGCCCGGGCCGTCGTGTCGCCGCGGGTGCTGCGCGGCAACGTCGTGTCCTCGATCGGCGGGGCGGCACGGGTCATGGAGGCCGTGCGACGCCCGGACCGGCGCCGCTACCTGGCCCTGCTCGACGCGCTCGCCGACCACCCGGTGCTGCGCGGGCCGCTGCCGCCGGGTGCCACCGGCCGGCTGCTCCGCCTCGACGACACCGACCCGGACACCGAGTGGGCGTTCCGGCGCCGTTCCTGCTGCCTCTACGTCCGCGCCCCCGGCGGCGGGACCTGCGGCGACTGCGTGCTCGCCGGCCGGGCCTGACCCGCTCCCCGCGCGCGGGGAGAGAGGGGACCGCGGCTCAGGCCGGCAGCGCGATGTCGGCGACGGTCACCCGCACCCGGGCGTCGAGGCCGCACACCGTCGCGACCTCCTCGGTCACCTCCCGGCGCACCCGCTCGGCCAGCTCGGCGCAGTTCGTGCCGAACCGCACCCCGACCGTCACCCGGATCTCGGCCTCGTGCCCGTGCACCGACGCGACCAGGCCCTGCACCCGCAGCTCCTCGGGGATCGGGTCGCGGGGCAGCCAGTCCGCGGCCAGTCCCAGCAGGGTCTGCGTGACGTCGCCCATCAGCGCCGCCACCCCCGGCACCCGCCGGACCCGCCGCGCCGCCACCCGTGCGACGGCCAGGTCGGAGACGGTGACCGTCGTGCGCCCGCTCATGCCGGTTCCTCCCACAGGTCCTCGACCAGGATGTCGACCCCGGCGATCGGCACGCCGAGCGTGCGGTCCCCTGCCGAGATCATCATCTGCCGGACGCGCGCGGTGACCGAGGCGAGGTCGACCCCGAACCGGGCCGCGACGGTCACCCGCACCCACACCGCGGCCGGGCCTTCCCCGGAACCGTCCGGGGCGCGCAGCTGCTCGATCCGGCACCGGCGGGCCCGCAGCCCGTCCATCGTGTCCACGACGTGCCGCAGCGCCGCCTCCGCGGTCGGCCTGCCCAGCCAGGCGTCCGGCCCCAGGGCGAGCAGCTCGTGCGGGCGCAGGTCCGCGACGACCGCGCCCATCACCTGCTCCAGCACCGACGGCGGCGGCCGCAGCGGCTCGGCCGCCATCCGCGCCACCAGCCCGCCGAGCCGGTCGTGGTCCGCGTGCGCGCGCACGCAGTGCGGACAGGTCAGCTCGTGCTCGTCGAGCACACCCGCCTCCGCGTGGTCCCAGACGTCGGCGGCGTCCCGGCCGCAGGCCAGTGGCTCGACGCGCTCCGCCCCGCTCCTCTCTACCGCCATGCCCGCATCCTCTCCGCGAGTGCCCCGCGCGCCCGGTGGATCCGGCCGCGGACGGCGGTCTCACCCGCCCCGGTGATCTGCGAGATCTCGCTGTAGCCCAGCCCCTCCAGCTCCCGCAGCACCCAGGCCGTGCGCTGGTCCTCCGGCAGCGACGCGACGGCCCGCGACAGGGCCGCCATCTCCGCGTCGACCTCGGCCGCCCGCTCCGGGGTGGGGGAGCGGTCGTCGGCCGGGGCGCCCGGCCCGTCGTCGGTCGGGAGCGGGTCGGTCCGTCGCCGCCGCCGGACCAGCGCGGTGCAGCGGTGGGTGACGATGCGGTACATCCATGTGGAGAAGGCCGCCTCGCCGCGGAAGCTGCCGATCCGCCGCCAGGCGTCGATGAGCGCGTCCTGCAGGGCGTCCTCGGCGTCGGTGGCGTCGCCGAGCACCCGGACCGCGACCCGGAACAGGGCGTTCTGGTGGCGGCGGGCCAGCTCCTCGAAGGCGCCGACGTCGCCGTCCTGGGCCCGGACGACCAGCGTGGTCTCGTCCAGCGCGGCCCGCGACGGCACCCGCGCCGGCCGTGCCGACGGCACGCGGGGGCCCGGGGGCCCGGCGGGCGGTGGGCCGCTGACCTGTGCGTTCGCCATGGACGCCCCGTCGGGGTGTGGGAAGTGGAGGGTGGGGGTAGTCCACCCCGTCAGCGACGGTAGCGACCGGCTCGCACCCCCGCCCGCCGGACACGCGATCAGGAAGCAGGTGAGCCCCATGGGTCTCGGAGACAAGATCAGCAACAAGGCCGAGGAGCTGGGTGGCAAGGCCAAGGAGGCCACCGGCAAGGCCACCGACGACAAGGACCTGCAGGCCGAGGGCAAGGCGGACCAGGCCACCGGCAACCTGAAGCAGGCCGGCGAGAAGCTCAAGGACACCTTCAAGAGCTGACCCGCGCACGACGACGGCGGCGGCACCCCGCAGCGGGGTGCCGCCGCCGTCGTGTGTGGCTAGGGTCCGACCCGTGACCGACCCCGCCGCAGGACCCGGCCCGCAGGCCGTCGCGGACGCCGTGCTCGCCCACCCGTCGGTGCTGCGGCTCGACGGCGGCCCGTTCGGCTCGATCGCGTCGTACCTGCCCGGGCACCGGGTCCAGGGTGTGCGGCTGGCCGACCCGGTGGAGATCGCCGTCGTCCTCCGGCTGGGCAGGCCGTTCGCCGTGGTCGCCGACGAGGTCGCCGACCGGGTCCGTGCCGTCCTCGGTGACGACACCCTGGCCGTCGACGTGACCGTCGCCGACGTCGGTGCGGGCGGGGCCGTCGCACCCTGAGCCGCGCCCGGGCCGTCGCACGGTGACCGGGCTCGCCTAGACTCGCGCGAGCCCCGCCGTCACCGGGCGCGTCCCACGTACCCGGCGGCCGGTGGCACGGGACGCCCGGCGCAGAGCCGGGATCGTCCGGCGCCGGCGGGCGGGGCCACCGACCGGGGGCCGCGCGAGCCGCGGCCCGTTGCAGCACTCGTACCGCCCAAGGAGTTCCACCGTGAAGAGCACCGTCGAGCACCTCAGCCCGACGCGCGTCCGGATCAACGTCGAGGTGCCGTTCGACGAGCTCAAGCCCGACTTCGACCGCGCGTACAAGAAGATCGCCCAGCAGGTCCGCATCCCCGGCTTCCGCCCGGGCAAGGCGCCGGCCCGCATCCTGGAGGCCCGGATCGGCCGTGGCCCCGTCCTGGACGAGGTCGTGAACGCCGCGATCCCGGTGAAGTACCAGGAGGCCGTGGTGACGTCCGAGGACGTCAAGCCGATCGGCCGGCCCGACATCGAGGTCACCGAGATCGCCGACGGCGAGCGCATCGCGTTCACCGCCGAGGTCGACATCCGCCCCGAGATCACCCTCCCCGACCTGGACGGCCTGACCGTCGAGGTCGACGAGACCGAGGTGACCGAGGACGAGGTCACCGAGCAGCTCGACCAGCTGCGCGCCCGGTTCGGCACCCTGGCCGGTGTCGAGCGTCCCGCGCAGTCCGGTGACTACGTCCAGATCGACCTCTCCGCCGCCGTCGACGGCACGGAGATCGAGGAGGCCACCACCACCGGCTTCTCCTACGAGGTCGGCCAGGGCGGTCTCATCGACGGCATCGACGAGGCCCTCGAGGGCATGTCGGCCGGCGAGGAGAAGACCTTCACCTCGAAGCTGGTCGCCGGTGAGCACGCCGATAAGGACGCGGAGATCACCGTCAAGGTGACCACCGTGAAGGAGCGTCACCTCCCCGACGCCGACGACGAGTTCGCCCAGCTGGCCTCGGAGTTCGACACGCTCGACGAGCTGACCGAGAACCTGCGCGAGCGTCTGGGCCGGTCCAAGCGGATGGAGCAGGCCGCGCAGGCCCGTGACCGTCTCCTGGACAAGCTCGTCGAGGACACCGAGGTGCCGCTGCCGGAGTCGGTCGTCGCCGCCGAGGTCGAGACCCGCACCCACGACGCGGTGCACGCCTTCGACCACGACGAGGACAAGTTCGGCGAGTTCCTCTCCTCGCAGGACAAGACCCGCGAGCAGTTCGACACCGAGACGCGCGAGGAGGCCGAGAAGGCCGTCCGCTACCGCCTCGTGCTCGACACCCTGGCCGACCGCGAGGAGATCTCGGTCGGGGACCAGGAGCTCACCGAGCGGATCGTCTACCAGGCGCAGCAGTACGGCATGGCCCCGGAGCAGTTCGTCCAGCAGATCCAGCAGGCCGGCCAGCTCGGCGTGATCTACCAGGACGTCCGCCGCTCCAAGGCGCTGATCACCGCGGTGCGCTCCGCCACCGTCACCCTGCCGGGTGGCGAGGCCGTCGACCTGTCCGACCTGCTCGGGCCGGACGAGGACGAGACCACCGTCGAGGAGATCCCCGCGACCGACGTGGACGGTGCCGACGACACCGCCGACGACGCCGCGGACACCACCGCCGACGAGGCCTCCGACAAGGCCGACGCGAAGGCCTGATCGGCGGTCGTCGCGCGGTCCCGCACGACTCGTCGTGCGCTGTCGGCGAACATCGGGCGTCGTTCCCTACGCGGGGCATCCGCTCCGCGTAGGGTCGGCTCCGAACCGGTCCCCAACCGGACCGTGAACGGGTTCGCAAGACCCGACACCGGAGAACCGAGAGCGATCCAGAGGAAGACTCCGGGACTCTCTCCCGCGGCGTCCGCGCCACGGGGGCGGGCCCGACTTCGGAAAGCAGGGTGAAGTGAGCCAGCAGGACACCGGCCCGTCCGCGGGCCGCGGCACCGGGCCGCAGATGCGGTCCGGCATCAGCGCGATGTCGCTGTCCGACTCCGTGTACGACCGCCTGCTCCAGCAGCGCATCATCGTGCTCGGTCAGCAGGTGGACGCGGAGATCTCGAACCGCATCGCGGCGCAGATGCTGCTGCTCGCGGCCGAGGACCCGGACAAGGACATCGAGCTCTACATCAACTCGCCCGGTGGCTCGGTCACCGACGGCATGGCCATCTTCGACACGATGAACCTGATCCCGTGCGACGTGGCGACCACGGCGATGGGCATGGCCGCGTCAATGGGGCAGTTCCTGCTGTCGGCGGGCACCCCGGGCAAGCGCTCGGCGCTGCCGCACGCACGGATCATGATGCACCAGCCGTCCGCGGGCGTCGGTGGCACCGAAGCCGACATCACCATCCAGGCCGAGCAGTTCCGCCGTACCAAGCGGGAGATGGCGGAGCTGATCGCCCAGCACACCGGTCAGTCGGTCGAGACCATCGAGCGGGACTCCGACCGTGACCGCTGGTTCTCCGCGCCGGAGGCCAAGGACTACGGCTTCGTCGACCACGTCGTGACGCACGCCGGGCGGATCGGCGAGCAGAACGGGAGCGACAAGTGAGCACCTTCGACCCTCGCCACCCGGAGTCGATGACCGACCTGCGCGGCCCCGGCGGCTGGGCGCCGGACCCGGCCCGCTCCCGGTACGTGCTCCCGTCCTACGTGGAGCGCACCAGCTACGGGGTCAAGGAGTCGAACCCGTACAACAAGCTCTTCGAGGAGCGCATCATCTTCCTCGGTGAGCAGATCAACGACACCTCGGCGAACGACACCATGGCGCAGCTGCTGGTGCTCGAGTCGCTCGACCCGGACCGCGAGATCTCGCTGTACATCAACTCGCCGGGCGGGTCGTTCACGTCGCTGATGGCGATCTACGACACCATGCAGTTCATCCGTCCCGACATCCAGACCGTCTGCCTCGGGCAGGCGGCGTCGGCCGCGGCCGTGCTGCTGTGCGCGGGCACCCCGGGCCGCCGCATGGCGGTCGAGAACGCCCGCATCCTGATCCACCAGCCGGCCACGCAGGGCGTGTACGGCCAGGTGTCGGACCTGGAGATCCAGGCGGCGGAGATCTCCCGCATCCGCAAGCGGATGGAGGAGGTCATCGCGCGGCACTCGAACCGTTCCGCGGACCAGGTGCGCGAGGACATCGACCGGGACAAGATCCTGACGGCCGAGGAGGCCAAGGAGTACGGCCTGGTCGACGAGATCGTGCAGAGCCGCAAGCTGTCCGGTACCGCCGGCGGCAAGTGACACCCGGGTCACCGGCGGCCGGTTCCGGCCGCCGGTGACCGCCCGGCGACCCGCCGGGGAACCGGACACCGCTTCCGGTCCCCGTGCGGGCCGCGGGCAGGTACCGTCAACCCGCACGGGGCGACGGGCGCGACGCGAGAACGCCGGACCAGGACTGGGGATCGACACCTATGGCACGCATCGGCGACGGCGGGGACCTGCTCAAGTGCTCGTTCTGCGGGAAGAGCCAGAAGCAGGTCAAGAAGCTCATCGCCGGCCCCGGCGTCTACATCTGCGACGAGTGCATCGATCTCTGCAACGAGATCATCGAGGAGGAGCTGGCCGAGGCCGGTGAGGTCAAGCTCGACGAGCTGCCCAAGCCCACCGAGATCCACGAGTTCCTCGACCAGTACGTCGTCGGTCAGGCCACCACCAAGCGCACGCTGTCGGTGGCGGTCTACAACCACTACAAGCGCATCCAGGCGGGCGAGCGCAGCCGTGCCGCGGGCGGCGACGCCTCCGACGGCATCGAGATCGCCAAGTCGAACATCCTGATGCTCGGCCCCACCGGGTGCGGCAAGACCTACCTGGCGCAGACGCTGGCCAAGATGCTCAACGTCCCGTTCGCCATCGCCGACGCGACCGCCCTCACCGAGGCCGGCTACGTGGGCGAGGACGTCGAGAACATCCTGCTCAAGCTCATCCAGGCCGCCGACTACGACGTGAAGCGCGCCGAGACCGGCATCATCTACATCGACGAGGTCGACAAGATCGCGCGGAAGTCGGAGAACCCGTCGATCACCCGCGACGTGTCCGGCGAGGGTGTGCAGCAGGCGCTGCTGAAGATCCTCGAGGGCACCACCGCGAGCGTCCCGCCGCAGGGCGGCCGCAAGCACCCGCACCAGGAGTTCATCCAGATCGACACGACGAACGTCCTGTTCATCGTGGCCGGCGCCTTCGCCGGGCTGGAGCGGATCATCGGCGAGCGGGTCGGCCAGTCCGGTATCGGCTTCGGCGCCGACATCCGCTCGAAGAAGGACCTGGACTCCGCGGAGCGCTTCGCCGAGACCCTCCCCGAGGACCTGATCAAGTTCGGCCTGATCCCCGAGTTCATCGGCCGGCTGCCGATCGTCGCCTCGGTGACCTCGCTCGACAAGGACGCCCTGGTCAAGATCCTGACCGAGCCGCGGAACGCCCTGGTGAAGCAGTACCGCAAGCTGTTCGAGATGGACGGCGTGGAGCTGGAGTTCGCCGAGGACGCCCTCGACGCCGTCGCCGACCAGGCGATCCTGCGCGGCACCGGCGCCCGTGGCCTGCGGGCGATCATGGAGGAGGTGCTCCTCCCGGTCATGTACGACATCCCCAGCCGCGACGACGTGGCGAAGGTCGTGGTGACGGCACAGACGGTGAGGGACAACGTCAACCCGACGATCGTCCCGCGCCAGCCGCAACGCCGGGAGCGGCGCGACCGCTCGGCCTGAGCCCGCCGCGAGATCCGACCCGACGCCGGTCCCACCTGCAGGTGGGACCGGCGTTGTCGTTTCGAGACCCGCTCGGGTTGCTGCACCCTTCCGCACTACTTAGCGTTGCTCCGTCAACTACGACGGAGGGCGACATGTCCGGATTTCTCACGCGGGAGCACATCGTCGCTCCACCCGGATGGAGCCGTTGGCTCGTCCCACCGGCCGCGCTGTCCATCCACCTGGCCATCGGCCAGGTCTACGCCTGGAGCGTCTTCAAGACCCCGCTGGCGAACGCGCTCGACCTGTCGGGCGTCGCCACGGCGCTGCCCTTCACGTTCGGCATCATCATGCTGGGCCTGTCCTCGGCGCTGTTCGGCACGAAGGTCGACAGCAACGGCCCGCGCTGGGCGATGGTCGTCGCGTCGAGCTGTTTCGTCGCCGGGTTCCTGATCTCGGGTCTCGGCCTCTACGCCGAGCAGTACTGGCTGGTCGTGCTGGGCTACGGCTTCGTCGGCGGCATCGGCCTGGGCATCGGCTACATCTCGCCGGTCTCCACACTGATCAAGTGGTTCCCGGACCGACCGGGCCTGTCCACCGGCCTGGCGATCATGGGCTTCGGTGGCGGCGCGCTCATCGCGACCCCGCTCACGAGCTCGCTGCTGTCGGCGTTCGGCGGGTCCGGTGACGGGGCCACCTCGGCCGGCATCGGGTCCACGTTCCTCACGATGGGCCTGATCTACCTCGTCTTCATGTCGGTCGGCTGGATCCTCATCCGGGTGCCCGCCGAGGGCTGGACGCCGCCGGGCTGGGACCCGTCGACGGCCAAGAAGAGCGGGATGATCTCGACCGGCAACGTCTCGGCGAACAACGCGATCCGCACGCCGCAGTTCTGGCTGCTGTGGGTCGTGCTGTGCTTCAACGTCACCGCGGGCATCGGCATCCTGGAACGGGCCTCGCCGATCTTCCAGGACTTCTTCGCGGAGAACGGGGCCACAGCCACCCTCGCCGCGGCGGCGGGCGGGTTCGTCGCGATCCTGTCGCTGGCGAACTCGGCCGGGCGCATCGCCTGGTCGTCGCTGTCGGACGTGCTGGGTCGCAAGAACATGTACCGCATCTACCTGGGCGTCGGCGCGCTGCTGTACCTGCTGATCACGCTGATCCCGAACCAGTCGCGGGCGCTGTTCATCGTCGCCGCGGTGCTGATCCTGTCGTTCTACGGCGCCGGGTTCGCCACCGTCCCGGCGTACCTGCGGGACCTGTTCGGCACCTACCAGGTCGGCGCGATCCACGGCCGCCTGCTGACGGCGTGGTCCACCGCGGGCGTCCTCGGTCCGCTGATCGTCAACGCGATCGCCGACGCGCGGATCGACGCCGGTGTCGAGGGACCGGCCCGCTACACGACCGCGTTCATCATCATGATCGTGTTGCTGGTCATCGCGTTCGTCTGCAACGAGCTGATCCGCCCGGTCGACGGGAAGTTCCACGAGCCCACCGCCGCGGCGGCCGCGCCGGGCTCGACACAGCAGAAGGAGACCGCGTGAGCAGCGTTGCCGAGACCGGCGGGTCGTCGACCTGGGGGCCGGTGCAGTGGATCGGGGCCGTCCTGGCCTGGGTGTGGGTCGGCGTCCCGTTCGCCTACGGGCTGTACGAGCTCGTCCTGAAGATCCCCGCCCTGTTCGGCTGAGTCTTCGCCCGCCGTTCACCCGTACGGTCCGGTTCATGGTCACTCGTCCGGGTTAGAACGGCGGGCGTGGCTCTCTCCCGACGCTCCCTGTTCCGCACCGCGGCCGCCGGCGGTCTCGCCGGCGCCGCGGCACTGGCCCTGCCCGGCATCGCACCGGCCGCGCCCGCACTCGTCCGCTCGGGCGGCCCGTCCTCACCCACGGGGTGCAGGCCGGGGACGTCCGGCCGGGGTCGGGGCTGGTGTGGACGCGCGCCGACCGGCCGTCGCGGATGGTCGTGGAGGTCGCGGGCTCGCCGGACTTCCGGCGGGCGCTGCGGGTCCCCGGCCCGGTGCTGACCCCGGACACCGACCTCGCCGGGAAGCTGCGGGTCCCGGCGACGCGGGGGCGGGTGCACTACCGCGTCGTCGCCGAGCCGCTCGACGGCGGTCCCGCGAGCGCGCCGCTGACCGGCTCCTTCCGGGCGGTCCCCGGGCGCGGCGAGCCGGTGCGGATCCAGTGGTCCGGCGACGTCGTCGGGCAGGGCTGGGGCATCGACCGCGCCACCGGCGGCATGCGGATCTTCTCCGCGATGGCCGACCGCGACCCCGACCTGTTCCTGCACTCCGGCGACACCGTCTACGCCGACGGCCCGCTCACCGAGACCGTCACGCTGCCCGACGGCCGGGTGTGGCGCAACGAGATGACGCCCGAGAAGGCGAAGGTCGCCGAGACCCTGACCGAGTTCCGCGGCCAGTTCGCCTACAACCTGCGCGACGACAACCTGCGCCGGTTCGCCGCCTCGGTCGGTCAGATCGTGCAGTGGGACGACCACGAGGTCACCAACAACTGGTACCCGGGGGAGATCCTCACCGGCGAGGTGGGGGAGCGCTACACCGAGAAGCGGGTGGACGTGCTCGCGGCCCGCGGGTTCCGCGCGTTCCACGAGTGGCAGCCGGTCGACCCACGCACCGCCGTCGACGGACGGGTGTACCGGCGGGTGCCGTTCGGCCCGCACGTCGAGGTGTTCGTGCTGGACATGCGCACCTACCGCGGCGCGAACTCCGCCAACACCGGCCGCGGCGAGCGGATCCTGGGGGAGGCCCAGGCCCGCTGGCTCGTCGACGCGCTCGCGTCGTCGCGGGCGACCTGGAAGATCGTCGCCTCGGACATGCCGATCGGCGTGCTGGTGCCCGACGGCGACACCGCCTGGGAGGCCGTGGCCAACGGGGTGCCCGGTCCGCCGAGCGGGCGCGAGTCCGAGATCGCCGGGGTGCTGGCCGGGATTCGCCGGCGGAGGGTCCGCAACGTGGTCTGGGTGACCGCGGACGTGCACTACACCGCCGCCCACCACTACGCCCCGGAGCGCGCCGCGTTCACCGACTTCGACCCGTTCTGGGAGTTCGTGTCCGGCCCGCTGCACGCCGGTGCCTTCGGTCCGAACGAGCTCGACCCGACCTTCGGTCCGCGGGCGGAGTTCGTGCGCGGACCGTCCCGGCAGGGCGCGAGCCCGCTGGAGGGGTTCCAGCACTTCGGGGAGCTCGACGTCGCCCCCGACGGGACGACCCTGGAGGTCCACCTGCGCGACCAGGCCGGCGCCTCCCTCTGGACCACCACCCTGCGCCGGACCTGACGACCGCGTCCGCGGCCCCCGCGCCCGGAGCCCCCGTGGCGGTCACCGGCGGCCCGCCGCACCCCTGCGGGGGTCGTCGCACCCTCCGCGGCGGGTGCGACGACCCCGGCCGGGGTGCGACGGCTCCTCCGGCCGCGCCCACACCCTCCGGCGGGCACCCACACCTGTCGCGACGGGTGTGGGAGCCCGCCAGGGGTGTGGATCCAGGCGACGGCCGGGTGCCCACGCCCGGGTCAGCGCCGGGGTGCGGAGTCCGGCTCCGCGGGGAGCCGGGCGGCGGTGGCCGGTCCGGGGACGGGGGTGGTGGTCACGGCCACGGCGGCCTCCGCGGCGGGGGTGACGGACCCGGTGGGCGCGGTCGCGTAGGCGGCGGACAGGCGACGGTAGGGGCGGCTCGCCAGGGCGGCGAGGGTCAGCACCACGCCCAGGGCGCCGCAGACCACGAACACCAGGGCGATCGCGCGGGCGGTGCCGGTGCCGAACCAGGAGCCGATCGCGGCCGCACCGGCGCCGCCGTCGCTCATGTAGGGAACCACCACCAGCTCGGTGAACGGGGCCAGCAGGAACGCGGTCAGCGGCGACGCGGCCTGCTCCACGCTCTGCGCGAACCCGAAGACCCGGCCCTGCCGCCCGTAGGGCACGACCCGCTGCAGCACGGTCTGCTCGGCGGCCTCGGCGAACGGCATGAGCAGCATGAACACCGCCATGCCGAGCGTGAGCAGCAGGATCGAGGCCTGCAGCGGGAACAGCATCGTCGAGGCCCAGAGCACGGCGTTGACCAGCAGCAACGACCGGACCGGGCGGCTGCCCAGCCCGATCCGGGCGACGAGGAGCCCGCCGACGATCACCCCGGCGGACAGCACGCCCCACAGCAGCCCCCAGGCCGCGACCGACATCATCGACAGGCCGTAGGGGTCCATCAGCGCCATGAACGCCCCGCCGAGCAGGTTGTTCACACAGGAGAACACGATCAGTGCGGGCAGCCCCGGCACACCCGCGACGAGCCGGACGGTGCCGCGCAGGTCGAGGCCGCCCCGCTCCTCGACGGTCACGGGGACGGCCGGGCCGGCCGCTGCGGGCGCGGCCGGGATCCGGACCCGTGACAGGTGCACCAGCGACACGACCAGCACGACGAGGGCGGCGACGAGCACCGACCGCATCCCGTCCACCGCGACGAGCAGCCCGGACGCGACCGAGGTGACCAGGAAGCTCACCCCGGTCGCGGTCCCGACCAGTCCGTTGGCGCGGTCCCGGACCGCGGCCGGGACGAGCAGGGTGACCAGGGTCGGGAGCGCGATCGTGCGCAGGTTCCCGGCGATCACCCCCAGCATCAGCGCGACGACCAGCGTCCACAGCAACGGGCCCGTCGGGTCGCGGAACGCCCCGTCGGGGGCGAGCAGCAGCAGGGCCAGACACAGCGCGTAGACCACGGCGGACACCGCCGCCGAGACCTGCATGACCGCGCGCTTGCCGAACCGGTCCACGACCCCGCCGAACGGGATCCCGGTCAGCGCCGTCGCCACCAGGAAGATCCCGGCGATGATGCCGGTCGCCGCGACCGACCCCGTCTCCAGGAACACCCAGAACGTCACGGCGAACCACACCGTGAAGTTCACGACCGACACGACCAGGGTGCTCACCAGCAGGTGCGCGAAGACCCGTTGCGTGCCGTGCCGGAGGTCGAGCTGCGTCATGGTCCACCGTCCTCTCGGGGTGATGGACCGACGCCGACGGCCGAACTCATCGCCCGCCGCGACGGTGGACGGTGAACCGGACTTCAGGTCAACCGATCACGCCGTCATGTCGAGGTGGGCGACCACCTTCGTCGGGCGGATCCGGACGACGAGCTCGCCGGGCACGCCGTTGCGCCGGCCGAACTCCTCGGCCCGGTCGGCGCCCATGTAGCGGCCTCCGAGCGCGGTCGCGGTGCGCAGGAGCTCGTCGGGGTCCGTGCTGATCTCGGCGACACCCTGCACCTGCACGAAGGCGTACGGCGGTGCGGGCAGGTCGGCGGTGAGCACGACCCGCGGGTCGCGGACGATCGCCCGTCCCTTCGCGGTGTCCGCCCCGGTGTCGAAGACGATCGTGTCGTCCTCGACGAGGAACCAGACCGGCGCGACGAGCGGGCGCCCGTCCTTCGCCGTCCAGCCGAGCATTCCGGTACGGGTGCCGTGGTTCAGGAACTCGACGACCTCGGGTGAGAGAACGGGCATGTCGCCGAGCCTAGGCCGGAAACCCGCCCGACCACCCGGGCGACACCGGGTCGTGTCCGCCCGGACCGGCCGTGACCACACGCGCCCACCGCCGGGCCGTGCCGGCAGGCAGCCGTAGCCGCCGCCCGGCGGTCCCACGGACCCGCCCGGGGGTGCCGCGCCGCGCGCCGCCGGGGGAGGGTGTCCGCCATGGACGAGCTCACACCCGGCACCCTGCTCGGCCGCCAGGTCGACGGTGTCACGTGCGGACCCTCGGTGCTGGTGGTGACCGCGGTGCTGGCCGGCTCGGGGTGGCCCGGCGTGGTGGCGGACCGGTTCGCCGCCGCCCAGCGGACCGCGCACCGCCAGGCCAACCGGCTCTGGCCGCGCGCCCTGGGGACGACGCCGTGGGGGATGCGGGCGTGGCTGCGCCGGCACGCACCCGCCGCGGGACCGTTCCGGATCCGCCCGGCGACCCGCGACGCGCTCGCCGCGGTGCCCGCCGCCGTCGGCCCGGTTCCGCTGCTGGTCGGGTCCCGGTGGCTGCCGCGGCACTGGGTGCTGGTCCTGGGCGTCGACGCCGACGGCCGGTGGCGCGTCTACGAGCCCGGCTCCGGCCGGGTGCGGGCGTTCGACCCGGCGTCGCTCCGGCGGGGCGACCCGGCGGCCGTCGGCGGGGTGCTGGGGTGGCCGCGGCCGTGGTGCCTGCTGCTGCCCGCGGGCCGGGCGTAAACGAGCGGTGATCCGGACGTAACGGACGCGGGTGAGGGTGGGGACATGGCTCCCCCGATCCCCGCCCGCTGCTCGCCGCGCTCGGCCGGCGCGACTTCCTCCGCGCGGCCGCCGCCGTCACCGCGGCCGGAGGGCTGGCCGGCTGCGGCACGTCCGCCGCCGCCCCGGGCCCGCCGCGGCGGCGCTGCCGGACGGTCCGCTGCAGCCCGGTGCGGGCGACATCCCCGGCGACCACTACCTCGGGTCCGACCCGGCCGACGTGCGCTGGGGCTACGTCCCGGCGATCGGGGCCGCGCCGGTGCTGACGATGCGGTCGGGGCAGACGGTCACCATCGACACCGTCTCCCACGAGGGCATCCTGGAGGACCAGGGCCGGGACCCGGTTGCCTGGTTCGGGCGCCACGGGGTGGCGGCCGACGGTGTGCTCTCCGATGCCGTCGCGGTCGCCCGGGACTACCGGCGCACGCCGCGCGACTTCGACGCCGACGGCCCGCACGTCATCACCGGGCCGGTGTTCGTCGAGGGGGCGCGCCCCGGCGACGTCCTGAAGGTCGAGACCCTGTCCGCGGTGCCCCGGGTGCCCTACGGCGTCGTCTCCAGCAGGCACGGGAAGGGGGCGCTCGGGCGCACCGCGTCCGGCGCGCCGCCCGCCGGGATCGCCCTCGACGAGGTCATGCCGCCGCCGGCCACCGACGGGCGCGCCACCGGTGACCCCGGGCGGCAACGTCTCGGTCTTCACCCCGGTCCGTGACGGGGCGGACGGGCCCGAGGCCTACCTGGCGTTCGGCGAGGGGCAGGAGGTGTCGTTCGGGCTGCGGCCCTTCATGGGCACCATGGGGGTGGCCCACGTCGCGGCGGACGCCGAGAACGCCGCCGAGCTGAACTCGATCCCGCCGACCCTGGGCGGCGGCAACATCGACATCCGGCTGCTCGGCCCGGACTCGGCGTTCTACCTGCCGGTCCGCGCGGAGGGGGCGCTGTTCCACGTCGGCGACCCGCACCTGGCGATGGGCGACGGGGAGGTCGCCCTGACCGCGCTGGAGGGCTCGCTGCGCGCCACGTTCCGGCTCACCGTGTGCCGGCCGGGGGAGGGCACGGCGCCGTCGGTGGCCTTCGGCCACCCGTTCGGCGAGACCCCGGACGCCTGGGTGCCCATCGGGCTCTCCGACCCGGACGGGAGCATCGGCGGGCAGCAGGGCGACCTGGACGTCGCGATGCGCCGGGCCGTGGTCAACGCGCTCGACTTCCTGCAGGAGGACCGGGGCATGGACCGGGCGACGGCCTACGCCTACCTCTCCGCGGCGGCGGACTTCGCGGTCTCGCAGGTGGTGGACCGGACCGTCGGGGTGCACGGGGTCATCCCCAAGGCGCACTTCCGGTCCTGAGCGCGCGGGTCCGGGGGCCGGGAAACGTGTCGGTGTCGACTCGTAGACTTGACATGTGACCGAGACCCTGCCAGCGCGTACCGCCGACCTGCCCGCCAAGTGGACCCCGGGCGAGGTAGAGGGCGACATGTACCGCCGCTGGGTCGACGCCGGGTACTTCCGGGCCGACCCGTCGTCGGACAAGGACCCGTTCTGCATCGTCATCCCGCCGCCGAACGTCACCGGCAGCCTGCACCTGGGCCACGCGATGGACCACACGCTCATCGACGTGCTGACCCGGCGCGCCCGCATGCAGGGCCGTGACGCGCTGTGGCTGCCCGGGATGGACCACGCCGGCATCGCGACCCAGTCGGTCGTCGAGCGGCGGATGGCGGCCGCGGGCGAGCCGGACCGGCACGCGATCGGCCGTGCGGCGTTCGTCGAGAAGGTCTGGCAGTGGAAGGCCGAGTCCGGCGGCTCGATCCTCGGGCAGATGGAGCGCCTGGGCGACGGCGTCGACTGGTCCCGCGAGCGCTTCACCCTCGACGAGGGCCTGTCCCGCGCCGTCGCCACCGTCTTCAAGAAGATGTTCGACGACGGACTGATCTACCGGGCCGAGCGCCTGGTCAACTGGTCCCCGGCGCTGCGCTCGGCGATCTCCGACATCGAGGTCGACCACATCGAGACCGAGGGCGAGCTGGTCTCGATGCGCTACGGCGACGGGGACGCCTCGCTCGTCGTCGCGACCACCCGGGTCGAGACGATGCTCGGTGACACCGCGGTCGCCGTCCACCCCGACGACGAGCGCTACGCGCACCTGGTCGGCACCGAGATCGAGATGCCGATCACCGGCCGTCGGATCCCGGTCGTCGCCGACGACTACGTCGACCCCGAGTTCGGCTCGGGCGCCGTCAAGATCACCCCGGCGCACGACCCGAACGACTTCGAGCTGGGCCGCCGCCACGACCTGCCGATGCCGACGATCATGGACGAGGCCGGCACCATCGCCGGGACCGGCACCCGCTTCGACGGCATGGACCGCTTCGAGGCGCGCGTCGCGATCCGCGAGGAGCTGCGCGCGCAGGGCCGGATCGTCGCCGAGAAGCGCCCCTACCTGCACTCGGTCGGGCACGACTCGCGCACCGGCGTCCCGATCGAGCCGCGGCTGAGCCTGCAGTGGTTCGTCAAGGTCGAGCCGCTCGCCCGGTCCGCGGGCGACGCCGTCCGCTCCGGCGAGACCGTCCTGCACCCGAAGGAGCAGGCCAAGCGGTACTTCGACTGGGTCGACAACATGCACGACTGGACCATCAGCCGTCAGCTCTGGTGGGGGCACCGCATCCCGGTCTGGTACGGCCCGGCCGGCGAGGTCGTCTGCGTCGGACCGGACGAGCAGCCGCCGTCGGGCGAGGGCTGGCGTCAGGACCCCGACGTCCTCGACACGTGGTTCTCCTCCGGGCTGTGGCCGTTCTCCACGCTCGGCTGGCCGGACGAGACCCCGGACCTGGAGCGCTACTACCCGAACTCGGTCCTGGTCACCGGCTACGACATCCTGTTCTTCTGGGTCGTCCGGATGATGATGTTCGGGACCTACGTGATGGGGAAGGCCCCGTTCCGCGACGTCTACCTGCACGGGCTCATCCGCGACGAGCACGGCAAGAAGATGTCGAAGTCCAAGGGCAACGTCATCGACCCGCTGGCGCTGATCGACTCCTACGGCGCGGACGCGCTCCGGTTCACCATCGCCCGCGGCTCCAACCCCGGCACCGACATGTCGCTGTCGGAGGAGTGGGTCGCCGGGTCCCGGAACTTCACCACGAAGCTCTGGAACATCACCCGGTTCGCCCTGGCCAAGGGCGCGGACGCGAGCCTGCCGCTGCCCGCGCACGCCGACCGGACCGACGCCGACCGCTGGATCCTGGGCCGGCTCGCGGAGGTCCGCGCGCAGACCGACGAGCTGCTCGACGGCTACCAGTTCGCCAAGGCGACCGAGGGGCTCTACCACTTCGCCTGGGACGAGCTGGCCGACTGGTACGTCGAGCTCTGCAAGACCCAGCTCGACGACCCGGCCACCGAGCCGGGCACCCGGGCCGTCCTCGGGCACGTCCTCGACGCGCTGCTGCGGATGCTGCACCCGATCGCGCCGTTCGTCACCGAGGCGCTGTGGACCGCGCTGACCGGCGGCGAGACAGTCGTGACCGCGGCCTGGCCGACGGCCGAGGGCACCGGCGCGCCGGTCGACGCGGCCGCCACGGCCCGGGTCACCGACGCGCAGAAGGTCATCACCGAGGTCCGCCGGTTCCGCACCGAGCAGGGGCTGCCCGACCGCAAGGCCGTCGCCGCCCGCCTCACCGGCCTCGACGCCGCCGGGCTGGCCGCGCACGAGCGCGCGCTGCGCTTCCTCAACCGGCTCGACCCGGCCGGTGACGACTTCGCCGCCACCGCGAGCTTCGAGGTCGCCACCTCCGGCGGTCCGGTCACCGTCGAGCTGGACACCTCGGGGGCGATCGACGTCGCCGCCGAGCGGGCCCGGCTCGGCAAGGACCTCGCCGTCGCCGAGAAGGAGCGCGACCAGGCGGACAAGAAGCTGACCAACCCCAAGTTCACCGAGAAGGCACCGGCCGAGGTCGTCGACGGGATCCGTGCCCGGCACGCGACCGCCGTCGCCGACATCGACCGCATCACCGCGCGGCTCGCCGCGCTCCCGGAGGCCTGATCCCGCCGTGGCGAAGGAGTACGACGAGTTCGACGACTTCACCGAGGCCGACTCGCCGACCTACGGCGGCGACCGGTGGGCCGAGGGCGGGTTCGGCGACTCGCCCGACGGTGAGCCGTCCGGCGGCGACGCCGAGCAGCAGCAGGACGACGAGCCCGGTGGCGAGGACCGCTCCGAGGACCCCGAGGCGTCCGCCGCGGCACCGGAGGACACCCAGGAGGCCCTGATCGCGGCCGTCCTGGACGAGATCCGCGGCGGGGGAGACCCCGACGTCGTCCCGGCCCAGTCCACGGTGACCGGCTACGCCGAGTTCCTCGCCGTCGACGCGGCGCTGGACCGGCGCTGGCCGGAGTCGGTGATGGAGCCGTCGCTGGAGCGCATGCAGGCGCTGTGCGACGCGCTGGGCGACCCGCAGCGCGGCTACCCGGTCGTGCACCTGACCGGCACCAACGGCAAGACCTCCACCTCCCGGATGGTCGACGCGCTGCTCACCGAGATCGGGCTGCGGACCGGGCGCTACACCAGCCCGCACCTGCAGCGCGCCACCGAGCGGATCAACCTGGACAACCGCCCGGTCACCCCCGAGCGCTACGTCGCGGCCTACCGCGAGGTCGAGCCGCTGGTCGAGCTCGTCGACGCCGCGCGCGGCGACGCGCCCGCGCTGAGCAAGTTCGAGGTGCTCACCGCGATGGCCTTCGCGGCGTTCTCCGACGCCCCGGTCGAGGCCGCGGTCGTCGAGGTCGGGCTCGGCGGGCGCTGGGACGCCACGAACGTCGCCGACGGGAACGTGGCGGTGGTCCTGCCGGTCGGGCTCGACCACGCCGAGTACCTCGGTGACGACATCACCGACATCGCCCGCGAGAAGGCCGGGATCATCAAGGAGGGCTCGGTCGCCGTCCTCGCGGCCCAGGACAAGCGGGTCGCCGAGGTCCTCCTGGAGCGCTGCGCCGAGGTCGGCGCACAGGTCGCCCGGGAGGGCGCCGAGTTCGGCGTCGTGGAGCGGGAGCTCGCCGTCGGCGGGCAGCGCCTGGAGCTGCAGGGTCTGTCCGGCCGCTACGACGAGATCTTCCTGCCGCTGCACGGCGAGCACCAGGCGTCGAACGCGGCGGTCGCACTGGCCGCGGCCGAGGCACTCGTCGGCGCCGGTACCGCGCAGCCCCTCGACCCCGACGCGGTCCGCGCCGCGTTCGCCTCGGTCCGCTCACCCGGGCGGCTCGAGCCCGTCGAGGGCGGGCCGGACCGGCCGACCGTGCTGCTCGACGCCGCGCACAACCCGGCCGGCGCCACCGCGCTCGCGGGCGCGCTGGGCTCGGAGTTCCGCTTCACCCGGCTCGTCGGCGTGATCGGGGTGCTGCAGGGCAAGGACGCCCGCGGCATCCTGGAGGGGCTGCAGCCGGCGCTGCACGAGGTCGTCGTCACCACCAACTCCTCGCCCCGCGCGATGGACCCCGACGAGCTCGGCGCGCTCGCCGCCGAGGTGTTCGGCTCCGAGCGGGTCAGTGTCGAGCCGTCGCTGGCCGAGGCCGTCGAGCAGGCCCGTGAGATCGCCGAGGAGGCGGGCGGGTCCGGGGTCGGCGTCGTCGTCACCGGGTCGGTCGTCACCGTCGGCGAGGCGCGGGCGCTGTTCGGGAAGGAACCGGAGTGAGCGACGTGCCGGGTGTGCCCGAGGGTGTGCGGCCGCCGCCCACCGACCCCATGAAGGGTGCCCGCGGCGTGTTCGCCGCGACGCTGATCCTGGAGGCGATCGTCGTCCTCCTGGCGCTGCTGGTGCTCCCGCGCTTCGGCACCGGGTCGACCGCGCTCGGCTTCGGGGTGGTGGCGGGCATCGCCGTCGCCATGATCCTGGCGTCCGGGGTGCAGCGGCGGCCGTGGGGGCTCACCGCGGCAGTGGTGCTGCAGGGGGCGCTGCTCGTCGCGGCGCTGGTGTTCCTGTCCTCGCTGGTCGTGGTCGCGGTGGTGTTCATCCTCGTGTGGGCGGTCCTGGTCTGGATGCGGCGCGAGGTGGCCCGCCGGATGGCGGCGGGGACGCTGCCGTCGCAGCAGCAGGACTGACACACGGCGGTCCGGGCGCACTCGTGACGGTGGGTGCCGGACCCCCGGTGGGTCGTCGCTACCCTGTCGCGCGTGACTGAACGCACTCTCGTCCTGGTCAAGCCCGACGGCGTCGCGCGCAAGCTCGTCGGTGAGGTCGTCTCGCGCATCGAGCGCAAGGGCCTCGGCCTGGTGGCCCTCGACCTGCGCACGGTGGACCGTGAGCTGGCCGCCCAGCACTACGCCGAGCACGACGGCAAGCCCTTCTTCGAGGAGCTGCTGTCGTTCATCACCTCCGGCCCGGTCCTGGCCGCGGTCGTCGAGGGCCCCCGCGCCATCGCCGCCTGGCGGCAGATCGCCGGCGGCACCGACCCGGTGGAGAAGGCCACCCCCGGCAGCATCCGTGGCGACCTCGCCCTGGAGACCGGTTCCAACCTGGTGCACGGCTCGGACTCCCCGGAGTCGGCCGACCGGGAGATCAAGCTCTGGTTCCCGAACCTGTGACCGCAGGCGTCCCGGCCGTCCGCCGGGTCGTCGACCCCCGCCCCGGCGCCGCCGCCGCGCTCGGTGATCTCTGGATCGCCGTGACCGAGGCCGGCGGCGCCGTGGACTTCGTGCCCGGCGCCGACCCGGACGAGGTCCGCGCGCTGGCGGTCGAGACCGTCGACGCCGCCCGGTCCGGCGCGTCCTTGATGTTCGTGCTGGGGGAGGACACCGCGCCGCTGGGCACGGTCTTCCTGGTCCCGGGCACCGGCATCGCCGCGCATCGCGCGGACGTGCAGCGCCTCATGGTGCACCCGGACCTGCAGGGACGTGGTCTCGGTACGGTCCTGCTCGACGCCGCCGTCGCCCACGCCCGGGAGACGGGCCTGGCGATGCTGACCCTCGGCGCCCGCGGCGGCACCCCGCTGCCCGCGTTCTACGCCGCCCGCGGCTTCGTCGAGTACGGCAGGCTGCCCGGCGGGGTGCTGCTCTCCCCGGAGGACGCGCGCGACGTCCACCTGTTCTTCCTGCCACTCGGCTGACCCCCGGCCCGGGGGAAGATCGATTCCCCCCGACGGCCGGATGGCAGAGGCCGTCCCCGCGGTCCACCATGTGGGCCATGACCGTGCTCACCCCGCGCCCGACGACCGCGGACCTGGTCCGTGGAGTCGTCGTGGCGGTCCTGGCGATCCTGCAGGTGCTCGTGTCGGCGTTCGGGGGGTCGGGGATCGGCGCCGTCGCGCGCGACTACGACACCCCGCTGCTGGCCGCGGGCTGGGCGTTCTCGATCTGGGGGCTGATCTACCTGGGCGTGCTGGTCTACGCCGGCTACGCCCTGCTGCCCGGCCAGCGCGGCCGCGAGGTGCACCGCCGCGTCGGCTGGTGGGTCGCGGCGACCGCCGTGCTCAACCCGCTGTGGATCGCGGCCTTCTCGAACCGCTGGGTGGTCACCGCCGAGGTGCTGCTGGTCCTGCTCGTCGTCGCGCTCGGTGTCGTCTACGGCCGGCTGTCCCGCGGCGTCGCCGACGGCTGGGCGGAACGGCTGGCGATGCGGCTGCCGCTGGCCATCTACCTCGGCTGGGCCTCGGCCGCGCTGGTGCTGGGTCTGATGGCGGCCGGCGTCGCGGTCGGGCTGCCGTCCGACGGGGTGCTCCCGCAGGTCGCGGCCATCCTGCTGCTCGTGATCCTCACCGCGGTCGTGCTGTCGGTCGTCGGTTCCACCGCCGGGTTCGCGGGCTTCGCCGGAGCGCTGTGCTGGGCGCTGATCGGCATCGTGGCGGGCGACCGGCCGATCGCCGTCACCCTGGTCGCGACGGTCGCGGCCGGGGCGATCGCGGTGCAGGCGGTGCGCCGGATCACGCGGTCGGTCCAGCCCGCCCGGCTGGCCCTGGGCTGAGCCGGCGGCTGAGAGGAAACCCGCACCGGGACGTCGGTCCCGCTTGCTACGGTCGCACCGGCAGGAGCAGCGGTACCAGGGAGGCCCGGCATGATCACCGGAAGCATCGTCGCGATCGTGACCCCGATGCACGACAGCGGCGAGGTCGACCACACGGCCCTCGGCGAGCTCGTCGAGCGGCAGGTCGACGCGGGCACCGCGGCGATCGTCTCGGTCGGCACGACCGGCGAGTCGTCCACGCTGTCGGTGCTCGAGCACACCGAGGTCATGCGGCGCACCATCGAGGTCGCGAACGGCCGGGTCCCGGTCATCGCCGGCACCGGGGCGAACTCCACCGACGAGGCGATCCACCTGACCCGCGCCGCGCGGGCGGCCGGCGCCGACGGCGCGCTGCTCGTGACGCCGTACTACAACAAGCCCCCGCAGGAGGGCCTCTACCAGCACTTCAAGCGGATCGCCGAGACCGTCGACATCCCGCAGTACCTCTACAACGTCCCGGGCCGCACGGCCTGCGACATGCTGCCGTCGACGGTGGCCCGGCTGGCGGAGATCCCGAACATCGTCGGTCTCAAGGAGGCCAAGGGCGACCTGGACCGGGTCCGCGAGCTCGTCGCGCTGGGCCTGGACGACTTCGCGCTGTACTCCGGTGACGACGGCACCGCCCGCGCGTCGATGCTCGCCGGGTTCCACGGCGACATCTCGGTGACGGCGAACGTCGCCCCCGAGACGATGGCCCGGATGTGCAAGGCCGCCGTCGCCGGTGACGCCGAGACCGCCTCCGCGCTCGACGCCGACCTCGCGGGCCTGCACGCGGCGCTGTTCTCCGAGCCGAACCCGATCCCGGTGAAGTGGGCGCTGGCCGAGCTGGGGCTCATGCCCGGCGGGATCCGGCTGCCGCTGGTGCCGCTGGACGAGTGGCACCACGAGGACGTCCGCGCCGCGCTGCGGGCCGCGGGCCTGCTGTCCTGAGTCCTACGCTCCCCGGGGCGCTGCTCGTCGCCAACCGCGCCGAGATCGCGGTCCGGATCATGGAGACGGCGTCGGCGCTGGGCGTGCGCACGGTCGCCGTGCACGCGGCCGACGACGCCGCCTGCGCGCACGTCGCCCGCGCCGACGCCGCCGTCGCGCTGCCCGGCACCGGCGCCGCCGCCTACCTCGACGTCGATGCGCTGGTGCGGGCCGCCGTCGACGGCGGGGCCGGTGCGCTGCACCCCGGCTACGGGTTCGCCTCCGAGAGCCCGGCGCTGGCCCGGGCCTGCGCGGACGCCGGCGTGGTGTTCGTCGGGCCGTCGCCGCGGACGCTGGAGCTGTTCGGGGACAAGGCCGCCGCCCGCGACCACGCGGGCGCGCTCGGCGTACCGGTGCTGGAGGCCGTCGAACCCGCCGACGGCGCCGCGCTGCTGTCCCGCCTCGGCCCCGGCGGCGCCGTCATGGTCAAGGCCCGCTCCGGCGGCGGCGGGCGCGGGATGCGCCCGGTCACCGACCCGACCGACCTCGACGACGCCGTCGCCCGCTGCTCGTCCGAGGCGCTCGCCGCGTTCGGCGACGGTGCGGTGCAGGTCGAACGCCTCCTGCCGGCCGCCCGGCACGTCGAGGTGCAGGTCCTCGGTGACGGCACCGGCGCCGTCGTGCTGGGGGACCGGGACTGCTCCGCGCAGCGCCGCCGGCAGAAGCTCGTCGAGATCGCGCCCGCCCCCGCCGTGCCCGCCCCGGTGCGCACACGGCTGCACGAGGCCGCGCTGCGCCTGTGCGACGGCTACCGCGGCCTCGCCACCGTCGAGTTCCTGCTCGCCGGGCAGGAGATCGCTTTCCTGGAGGTCAACCCGCGGATCCAGGTCGAGCACACCGTCACCGAGGAGACCACCGGCCTCGACCTCGTCGAGCTGGGGCTGCGGGTCGCCTACGGCGCCCGGCTCGCCGACCTCGGCCTCGTCGCCCCGCCCGCGCCGCGCGGGGCCGCGGTGCAGGCCCGGGTGACGACCGAGACCGTCGGGCAGGACGGGACCCTCGTCCCGGCCGCCGGGACCCTGACCCGCTTCCAGCCGCCCGCCGGGCGCGGGGTCCGCGTCGACACCCACGGCTACGCCGGGTACCGGGTCGGGCCGCGCTACGACCCGCTGCTGGCCAAGGTCGTCGCCCGCGGGGCGACGCCGGAGGCCGCGGCCGCCGCCACCCGGCGTGCCCTCGCCGGGTTCGACGTGGCCGGCGTCGCGGTCACCCTGGGGCTGCTGCAGGCCGTCCTCGCCCGCCCCGAGCTGGTCGACGGGACCCTGGACACCACCTTCGTCGACAGGCACCTGGCCGAGCTGGCCGCGGCGCCCCGCGAGACCGTGCTTCCCGCGACCGGTGCGCCGGCGCCCGGTGCGTCTGCGGCCGGTGACGCCGCCGGGAACGGATCGGCGCCGGGCCCGGCGGTCGAGGTCCCCGCGGACCGGACCGCCGTGCGCGCGTCCCGGCCCGGCGTCGTCGTGGCGCTGCCCACCCGGGCCGGGCAGGTCGTCGCCGCGGGCGGCGAGGTCGTCGTCCTCGAGTCGATGAAGATGGAGCACCCGGTCACCGCGGAGCGGCCGGCCCGGGTGGAGACGGTCGTCGTCGCCGTCGGGGACGCGGTCGAGGCGGGGGAGCTGCTCGCCGTCCTCGCCGACGCCGACGCCGCGGACGCCCCCGGCCGTACCGAGGACCTCGACCCCGACCGGATCCGGCCCGACCTGGCCGAGGTCCGCGACCGCCGCCACGGCGGGCTCGACGCCGGCCGGCCCGCCGCCGTCGCACGCCGGCGGTCGGCGGGGCGGCGCACCGCCCGGGAGAACGTCGCCGACCTGCTCGACCCCGACAGCCTCGTCGAGTACGGCGCGCTGACCCTGGCGGCGCAGCGGGCCCGGCGCAGCACCGCCGAGCTCGTCGCCCGCACCCCCGCCGACGGCATCGTCACCGGCACCGGGACCGTCGGCGGACGCCCGGTCGCCGTGCTGGCCTACGACTACACCGTGCTCGCCGGCACCCAGGGCGTGCTCAACCACCGCAAGACCGACCGGCTCCTCGAGCTCGCCGAGCGCGACCGGCTGCCGGTCGTCGTGTTCGCCGAAGGCGGCGGCGGCCGGCCGGGGGACACCGACACCTCCGCCGTCACCCAGCTCGACGTGCCGACCTTCCGGCTGTTCGCCCGCCTGCGCGACCGGGTCCCGACCGTCGCGGTCGTCGCCGGCTACTGCTTCGCCGGCAACGCGGCCCTCGCCGGGGCCTGCGAGCTGATCGTCGCGACCGAGGGCAGCAGCCTGGGCATGGGCGGCCCGGCGATGATCGAGGGCGGCGGGCTCGGCGTCGTCGCACCCGGTGACGTCGGACCGATGCCGGTGCAGTGGGCGAACGGCGTGGTCGACCTGCTCGTGCCCGACGACCGGGCCGCGGCCGCCGCGGCCCGCCGGTACCTGCGTCACGTCGCCGGGGACCCGGTGGCCGGCGGGCACGCCGACCAGCGGCTGCTGCGCCACCTCGTCCCGGAGAACCGGCTGCGCGCCTACGACGTCCGCCGCGTCGTCGACACCCTGTGCGACACCGGTTCCGTCGTCGAGCTGCGCGGCGGGTTCGGCGCGGGGATGGTCACCGCACTGGCCCGGCTCGACGGCCGCGCCGTCGGCGTGATCGCCAACGACCCCGAGCACCTCGGTGGCGCGATCGACGGCGACGCCGCGGACAAGGCCACCGCGTTCCTGACGCTGTGCCAGGCCCGCGGGCTGCCGGTCGTGTCGCTGTGCGACACCCCGGGGTTCATGGTCGGCCCGGACGCCGAGCGCACCGCGACCGTCCGCCGGTTCGGGGCGATGTTCGTCGCCGGCGCACGGCTGACGGTGCCGCTGGTGACGGTCGTCCTGCGCAAGGGCTACGGCCTCGGCGCGATGGCGATGGCCGGCGGTGACCTGCACGCACCGGTGCTGACCGTGGCCTGGCCCACCGGCGAGTTCGGCGGGATGGGGCTGGAGGGCGCGGTCCGCCTCGGCTTCCGCGACGAGCTGGCCGCGATCACCGACGAGACCGCGCGGCGGGCCCGCTACGACGAGCTCGTCGCCGGGTACTACGAGCGCGGCAAGGCGCTCGGCGTGGCGACCGTGTTCGAGATCGACGACGTCATCGACCCCGCCGACACCCGGGCCGTCGTCTCCCGCGCGCTGCGCGGACGCTGACCGGCGCCGGTGGTCAGGACGGCTCCGCCCCGTCCGCGGACGGCCCCGCGGCGTCGGGTGCGACCGTGGGGCCCGCGCTCGTGGTCTTCACGTTGCGCACGATGTCGCGGCCGAAGGTGACGTCGACCCGCTCGGCCACGGCCAGCTCCAGCACGGCGATCATGACCTCGCCGGAGATACGGCGCATCCGCTCGATCGTCTCGTAGACGCGCGGCCACTGGTCGTCGGGACGGCCCTCGGCGTCGAAGGGCTGCCAGATCTCGCCGAGGAACAGGTCGACGTAGAGCCGGGCGACGGCGTCGGCGTGCTTGCGCAGCTGCTCCACGACGTCGAGCGAGCGGGTGATCGGGATGCCGAGACCGGTCAGCTCGGCGGCGGCGTTCATCAGCCGCGGGCTGATCTCCTCGTAGGTGTCGTCGCCCAGCTCGCGCAGCAGGCCCATCTTGACCCCGCGCTTGGCGACGCCGACGTCGGTGCTCTCGTACCGTTCGGCGAGCTCGGCGAGGTGCACGATCTGCCGGTCCTCGGGCGCGAACAGCGCGCGGACGGTCCGGATGAACTGCACGACCTGCTCGGTGGAGCCACCGGTGGTGTCGAGCAGCTTCTTGATCGTGTCGAGCTTGACGCCCTCGTCCTGCAGGTCCTGGATCAGCTCCAGACGCGCCGCGTGACCGGGGCCGTAGTAGCCCGTCCGGGCCTTGACCTGCGGCGGGGGCAGCAGCCCCCGGGACTGGTAGGCGCGGATGTTGCGCACCGTGACACCGCTGGACCGCGCCAGCTCGTCGATGGTGCGCCAGTCCGCCGACTCCGGGTCCTCGACCATGACACGGAGAATAGCAGGCGGGCATGTGACACAGGATCCAGACAGACCCAGTTGCTATGTGACATAGGACCGTGCACAGTTGATGTCATGTTCCGATCCGCTCCTGGCACGACCACGCGCCGCCGGGGCCTGCTGGCCGCCGCGAGCGCCCTCACGACCCCGCTGCTGCCCGAGGACTTCCTGACGCTGGTCGACCCGCTCTGGTCGACCACGTCGCTGCGCGGCCGGGTCGTCGCCCGTCGCCGCGAGACCGGCCGTGCGGTCTCGGTGATCATCGAGCCCGGGCGCGCCTGGGTCGGGCACCGCGCCGGCCAGTACGTCGGCATCGGCGTCGAGGTCGACGGCGTCCGGCTCACCCGGAGCTACTCGCTGACCTCCCCGGAGGGCGCGGAGCACCTCACCGTGACCGTGCAGGAGGTCGACGGCGGCGCCGTGTCGCCGACCCTGGTCCGCGACCTGCCGATCGGCACGATCGTCGAGCTCGACCAGGCGGCGGGCGGTTTCGTCCTGCCCGACCCGCTCCCGGGGAAGCTGCTGTTCGTCACCGCGGGCAGCGGCATCACCCCGGTGATGGGCATGCTGCGCACGCTCGACCGCGCCGGGACGATGCCCGACGTCGTGCTCGTGCACGGCGCCCGCACGCCGGAGGACACGATCTTCCGCGCCGAGCTGGCCGGCCTCGCCGCGCGGCACCCGTTGCTGCGGGTCGTGCTGCGTCACAGCGCCGTCTCCGGGCGGCTCGACCCCGCGACCCTCGACGCCGCCGTCGCCGACCGGGCCGACCGGGCCGTGTACGCCTGCGGCCCCGACGGCCTGCTCGACGCCCTGGAGGATGCCTGGGACGGCGTCACCGCCGAGCGCTTCACCCCGCCGGCCCGCGCCACCGAGGGCACCGGCGGCACCGTCGACCTCGGCGGCGACGACGTCGTCGTCGAGTCCGGCCAGAGCCTCCTCGAGGCGGGGGAGGCCGCCGGGAAGCTCATGCCCAGCGGCTGCCGGATGGGCATCTGCTTCGGCTGCGTGTTGCCGCTGCGCGAGGGCCGGGTGCGCGACCTTCGCACCGGCGAGGCGCACGGCGAGCCCGGCGACCTGGTCCAGACCTGCATCAACTCCGCGTGCGGGCCCGCCCGCATCGACCTTCCCTGACACACCCGCTCCGACCGAAGGAGGTCCTCATGACCGCCGTCCTGGAGAACCCCACGCACGCCGAGCCCGGCCCCGAGGAGACCGGCCGCGAGCAGCACCCGCAGCGCCCGGTGCTGGAGCTCGTGCCGTCGTCGCGCCGCGAGGACGTGGCCGCGACCACCGACCTGACCGCCGAGCAGATCGAGGAGCTCGGGCGTCGCCTCGACGCGATCCGTGACCGGGTCCTCGCCGAGCGCGGCGCCTCGGACGCCGAGTACATCCGCGGCGTCATCCGCAAGCAGCGGGCGCTGGAGATCGGCGGCCGCGCGCTGCTGTTCGCCGGTGTCCTGCCCCCGGCCTGGATCGCCGGGACCGCCATGCTCTCGATCGCCAAGATCCTCGAGAACATGGAGATCGGGCACAACGTCATGCACGGCCAGTGGGACTGGATGCGTGACCCGAAGATCCACTCATCGACCTGGGAGTGGGACAGCGTCTCGTCCTCGGCGGAGTGGAAGCACTCGCACAACTACATGCACCACACCTACACCAACGTCGTCGGCAAGGACCGCGACGTGGGCTACGGGATCCTGCGGCTGTCCGAGGAACAGCGGTGGACGCCGTACTACCTGGGCAACCCGCTGTACAACCTCCTGCTCAGCCTGTTCTTCGAGTACGGCGTCGCGCTGCACGACCTCGAGGTCGAGAAGGTCGTGGCGGGGGAGAAGCCGCTGAGCCGGGTGTGGCAGCAGGTCAAGTCGATCGGCCGCAAGACCGGGCGCCAGATCCTGAAGGACTACGTCGCGTTCCCCGCGCTGGCCGGGCCGTTCTTCCTGCCGGTGCTCGCGGGCAACCTCACCGCGAACCTGGTGCGCAACGTCTGGTCGCACGCGGTCATCTTCTGCGGGCACTTCCCGACCGGCGCGGTGCAGTTCACCGAGGAGCAGCTGGAGGACGAGAGCCGCGGCGAGTGGTACGTCCGTCAGCTGCTGGGCTCGGCCAACCTCGAGGGCGGCCGGTTCTTCCATCTGATGACCGGCCAGCTGTCCTTCCAGATCGAGCACCACCTGTTCCCCGACCTGCCCAGCAACCGCTACGCCGAGATCGCGCCCGAGGTGCGGGAGCTGTGCCGGGAGTACGGGCTGGAGTACACGACCGGGCCGCTGTGGAAGCAGTACATGCAGGTCCTGGGCACGATCAACCGACTGGCCCTGCCGAACGGGAAGCGCTGATAGCTTCCGTTCCGTCCGATCCGTCCGGGTCGGCGGAGGGGGCGGTCGTGCGGCACCTGGTGGGGATCCTGGTCGGGCTCGTCGGGACGGCGGTGGCGCTGGTCGTCGCCGGTGCGGGGATGGGCATCGCCTACGAGTCGATGATGCGGATGGACCTCGACCGGGTCCCCGCGGGCTCGGGCCTGCTGCTCGTCGGCGGGCTGCTCCTGGGCGCGGTGGTGCTCGCCGCGCGCCTGTCCCCGGGCGCACCGCTGACCGGGGCCGTACTGCTCCTGGCCGGCTCGGCGTGGACGCTGTTCGACCCGCAGGCGCCGTTCGTGCTGGGCCGGGGGCTCGGCTACCTCCTGAGCCTGCAGTACGGGATGCTCCTGGCCGGGCTGCTGGCCGTGGCCGCGTTCGCCGTCCCGCGGCGGCGGGCCGAACCCGGCCCGCCGCCGTCCTGGGCGCACGGCCCGTCGTCGGGGCCGGTCGTCCACTGACCGGCCCGGCCCGTTACAGGGCGGGGACGACGTCGAGGAAGCCGTGCACCTGCGCGATCCGGCCGTCGCCGTCGGTCACGATGACGTCGAACCCGACCACCGGAGGCTCGGCGCCCGCCGCGAAGACCTCCGGCGGCGCCGCCTGCCAGCGGAACCGCGCCCGGTCGTGGTGCGCGTCGATCTCGCCGTACAGCCGGAACTCGAACCCGGCCAGCTTCTCCCGGGCCGCGTCCAGGAACCCGGCGACGCCGTCGCGCCCGGTGACGTCGGCGAGCGGGTCGGTGTAGCGGACGTCGGTGGTGAACAGCTCGGCGACGCGGGCCTTCCGCGCCGTCGGGTCGGCCTCGTCGAACGCCGCGACGTAGCGCTCGGCGAGGGCGGTGAAGTCGGTCATCCCTACCTCCTGGGTGGTGCGGTTCGGACCTCACCGAGCCTGCTGCCACCGCCGCCGCGGCGCGATGACCTGCGGGGTAACCGGATCCGCCTACCCCGCAGGTAGTCGTCGCGACGCCCGGGCCCGGCCAGCGTCGGCCCGGTGAACGACACCGACGTCCGTCCGGCCCGCACGGCGGGACCGGGGGAGATGCTGCGGTTCTGGCGGGGCCGCCGCCGGCGCAGCCAGCTCGACCTGGCGCTCGCGGCGGGGGTCTCGGCGCGGCACCTCAGCTTCGTCGAGACCGGCCGTTCGGGCGCGAGCAGGGAGTTGCTGGGCGCGCTCGCCGACGCGCTGGAGATCCCGCTGCGGGAGCGGAACGCGCTGTTCCTGGCCGCCGGCTACGCCCCCGCGTACACCGAACGGTCGCTCGACGACCAGGACCTCGCACCCGTGCGGGAGGCGCTGGCGCGGCTCGTCGCCGCGCACGACCCGTACCCGGCCCTCGTCGTGGACCGGTGGGGCGACGTCCGGCTCGCCAACGCCGCGGCCTCGGCGCTGCTGAGCGGCCTCGAGCCGGCGGTGCTCGGGCCGCCGCCGAACGTGCACCGGGTCTGCCTGCACCCCGCCGGGCTCGCGCCGCGCATCCGCAACCTCGCCCAGTGGCGGGGGCACCTGCTGCACCGGCTCGAACGGCAGGTGCGGATGACCGCGGACCGGCGGCTCGTCGCGCTGCTCGCCGAGTGCCGGGACCACCCCGCACCCGAGGAGACCGCGCTGCCGTCGCCGGGCTCGGACGTGCTGCCGCCGCTGGTCCTCGACACCGACGACGGCACGCTGAGGTTCCACTCGGTGGTCTCGACCTTCGGCGCACCGCACGACGTCACCCTTGCCGAGCTGGCGCTGGAGACCTTCCTGCCCGCCGACGACGCCACGCGCGCCGCCCTCACCGCCCGCGCCGGCCGGTGAGCCCCGCTCAGCCCGCGACGCCCGGGGACAGCGACAGCACCGGCACCGTCCCGTTCAGCGCGAAGGCCCCGACCACCTGCTGCTTGTAGACGATCGGGTTGTGCACGGCGAGGGTGCGCGCGTTGCGCCAGTGCCGGTCCAGCGCCCGGTCGACGTCGACGGTGGACGCGCCGCCGACCTCGAACAGCTCCGAGGTCGCGTCCAGCACCAGCTGCGGCACCGTCGACTGGGCCCGGTACACGTCGAGCTCGGCGGCCGGGCCGTGGCCGGGCTCGGACAACGCCCGCTCCAGCGAGGCGGCCGCGGCGTCGACGACGGCGGCGACGGTGAACGCCGCCGCGTCGACCTTCCCGACGACCTGCTGCACCAGCGGGTCGTCCCTGGGCAGGTCGGCGTTGCCGTAGGGCCAGTTGCGGCGCCGGTCGCGGACGTAGGCGGCGGCGTCGTCGGCGGCGCGGCGGGCGATCCCGGCCAGCGCCGCCAGCTGCACCAGCTGCAGGAACCCCTGCCGGACCGGCTGGTGGGCATCGGTCGGCGCGGGCCGCACCTGGGCCGGGTCGACCTCGACCGCGGTGAACCGGGTCGTGCCGCTGGCGGTCAGCTTCTGCCCGAACCCGCGCCAGTCGTCGATCCGCTCGACACCGGGCGCGGAGGTCTCCACCAGCACGCTCACCCGGCTGCCGTCCTCGTCGAGCGCGACGACGTCGACGAGGTCGGCGTAGAGCGTGCCGGTGCAGTAGAACTTCTCGCCCTCGAGCAGCAGCCTGTCCCCGTCGCGGTGCAGCACCGTGGTGGAGGAGTTGCGCACGACGCCGCCGCGCTCGGAGATGGCGTTGCCGACGAGCCGGCCGGCCGCGACCTGCTCCAGCCGACCGCGCAGCACCGGGTCGTCGGCGGCACCGGCCGACCACAGCTCGGCGAACAGCAGGTGCGTCCGCAGCGCCTGCGGGATGTTCGAGTCCGCCGCGCCCAGCTCGACGAGCAGCGCGAACAGCTGGCGCAGCGAGGCCCCCGCGCCGCCGGCCTCCACCGGCAGCCGGACCGCGCCGAACCCGGCGTCGCGCAGGGCGGCGATCTCCTCGACGGGCAGCCTGCGGCTCAGCTCGCGCTCCACCGCGCCGGCGGCGATCTTCTCGAACAGCGGGCGGAACCGGGCGTGCAGCTCGGCGTCGGTCACGGGCACGGGGGTCTCCTGGGAGTTCGGGGACGCGCGTGGGGAGCAGGTCGGCGCCAGCGTAGGTGCCCGGCCCGCCGGTCCGCCGTGACCCGTGCCTCAGCGGGTGTGCGCCCGGGCGGCGGTCCGCACGATCCCCTCGACGAGCTCCGGCCAGACCCACCGCGGCAGGTCGTGGCCCATCCCCGGTACCTCCACCAGCTCGGCGCCGGGGACGGCCGCGGCGGTCGCACGGCCCCCGTCGGGGCGGATGACCCGGTCCTCACACCCGTGCAGCACCAGCGCCGGGCAGGTCAGCGCCCGCAGGTCCGCGGTGCGGTCCCGCTCGGCGACGATCGCCGCCAGCTGCCTGCCGGCCCCGCTGCCGTCGCCGGTCTCGCGGGCCCGCGCCCGCCGGAACGTGACGCGGACGTCCTCGTCGTCCACGGCGGTCCGGTCGTGGGAGCCGATCCGGCGGAACGACCGGACCATGCCCTCGACCGGGTCCGCGGGCGGCGGGCGCAGGAACTCCGGCAGCATCCGCGGCGCGGTCCGCCCGGTGCCGTCGCCGGGGCGGCCCATCACCGAGGTCAGCGACCGGACCAGGCCGGGGTGGCGGATCGCGGTCTCCTGGGCGACCGAGGCCCCCAGCGAGGCGCCGACCACGTGCGCCCCGGACGGCGCGACCCGGGCGATCAGCCCGCCGGTGTCGTCGGCCATGTCGGCCAGGGTGTAGACCGGCCGGGCCCGGCGGGTCAGGAACCCCCACGCCGAGATCCCGGGGCCGGACAGGTGCGTCGAGCGGCCGACGTCGCGGTTGTCGAACCGCACCACCCGGAACCCGCGGCCGGCCAGGGCGGTGCAGAGGTCCTCGCGCCACCAGTCCAGCGACAGACCCAGGCCCATCACCAGGACCACCACCGGGTCGGCCGGGTCGCCGACGGACTGGTGGCACAGCCGGACCGCGCCGACGTCGGTGTACTGCTCGGGTTCCACACCCCGCGTTCGGTCGGACGCGACCCGCCGGTTCGTCCCGAACGGACGTGGCTACCCTGGTGCAGCGTGGCACCCACCTCCGTATTCCCCGCCCTGGAGCCGATCCTGCCCCGCGTCGCCAAGCCGGTGCAGTACGTCGGCGGTGAGGGGAACTCGCAGGTCAAGCCGTGGGACTCCGCGGCCGTCCGCTGGGCACTGCTCTATCCGGACGCCTACGAGGTCGGCCTGCCCAACCAGGGCGTCCAGATCCTGTACGAGGTCCTCAACGAGCGCGCCGACGCACTGGCCGAGCGCTGCTACGCGGTCTGGCCCGATCTCGAGGCCCTGATGCGCGAGTCGGGGGTGCCGTCGTTCACCGTCGACGCCCACCACGCGGTCGGTGACTTCGACGTCCTCGGCGTCTCGTTCTCCACCGAGCTCGGATACACCAACCTGCTCACCACGCTCGACCTGGCGGGGATCCCGTTGCACGCCCGGGACCGCGACGAGAGCCACCCGGTCGTCGTCGCCGGAGGGCACGCGGCGTTCAACCCGGAGCCGGTCGCGGACTTCGTCGACGTCGCCGCGCTCGGTGACGGCGAGGAGGTCGTCGGCGACATCACCGACGTCGTGCGGGACTGGAAGGAGCAGGGACGCCCGGGCGGGCGCCGGGAGCTGCTGCTGCGGCTGTCGTCGACGCCGGGCTGCTACGTGCCGTCCCTCTACGACGTGACCTACGCCGACGACGGTCACATCGCCGCCGTCACCCCGGCCGACGAGCGGGTCCCCGCGAGCGTGCAGAAGCGCACCACGATCGAGCTGGACGACTGGCCGTACCCGAAGAAGCCGCTGGTCCCGCTGGCCGAGACCGTGCACGAGCGGGCCAGCGTCGAGATCTTCCGCGGCTGCACCCGCGGCTGCCGGTTCTGCCAGGCCGGGATGATCACCCGCCCGGTGCGGGAGCGGTCGTTGCAGGGCGTCGGCGAGATGGTCGACGCCGCCGTGCGGGCCTCGGGCTTCGACGAGGTCGGTCTGCTGTCGCTGTCGAGCGCCGACCACTCCGAGATCGCCGAGATCACCAAGGGCCTCGCCGACCGCTACGAGGGCACCAACACCTCGCTGTCGCTGCCGAGCACCCGGGTCGACGCGTTCAACATCGACCTGGCCAACGAGATCTCCCGCAACGGCCGTCGCTCGGGGCTGACCTTCGCCCCCGAGGGCGGCTCCGAGCGCATCCGCCGCGTGATCAACAAGATGGTCTCCGAGGACGACCTCATCCGGACCTGCGCCGAGGCGTTCTCCCAGGGCTGGCGGCAGGTCAAGCTGTACTTCATGTGCGGGCTGCCCACCGAGACCGACGAGGACGTCCTGGAGATCGCCGGGATGGCCTACCGGGTGATCGAGGCCGGGCGGAGGGCGTCGGGGCGCAACGACGTCCGCTGCACCATCTCCATCGGCGGGTTCGTCCCGAAGCCGCACACCCCGTTCCAGTGGGCCGCGCAGTGCCACCCCGAGGTCGTCGACTCCCGGCTGCGCAAGCTGCGCGAGGCGGTCAACGCCGACCGGAAGATCGGCCGCAACATCGGCATGCGCTACCACGACGGCGAGCCCTCGCTGATCGAGGGACTGCTCGCCCGCGGCGACCGCCGGGTCGGCGCCGTCATCGAGAAGGTCTGGCGCGACGGCGGCCGGTTCGACGGCTGGTCCGAGCACTTCTCCTACCGCCGCTGGGTCGACTCCGCCGCCGAGGCCCTGGAGCCGCAGGGGGTGTCGCTGGACTGGTTCACCACCCGCGAGCGCGACGCCGACGAGATCCTGCCCTGGGACCACCTCGACTCCGGCCTGGAGCGCGACTGGCTCTGGGAGGACTGGCAGGACGCGCTCGACGGCCGCGAGCAGGACGACTGCCGCTGGACGCCGTGCTTCGACTGCGGTGTCTGCCCGTCCACCGGTACCGACATCGAGGTCGGCCCCAGCGGGACCACCCTGCTGCCGCTGACCGTGGTCAACCCGACGGCCTCGGCCGCGGGGTCGCTCGGGGGCGCACACCCGGGTGACTGAGAACGGACTGTCCTCGATCCCGGACCCGGCCGTCGCCGACGCCGACGGATCCTCCTGGGAGTACGGCGGGAGGCGCCTGCGGGTCCGGGTCGCCGACGAGCGTGACGTCGCCGCGCTCGCCCGGCTGCGCCGCCTCTGGCTGGAGGAGCGCGCCGGGCGACCGGTCGAGGACCCGTCGTTCGCCGAGTCGTTCGCCGCCTGGTGGCGGGTCGAGCAGCCGCGGCGGGCGTTCTGGGTGGCCGAGGCGGGCAGTGACCGCGCCGGGTGGACACCGGTCGGGTCGATCAACGTGCTGGAGACCGTGCAGATGCCCCGCCCCGGGGGCCGTGGCACGCGCAGCGGGCAGGTCGGCAACGCCTTCGTCCTCGCCGCGTTCACCGAGGCGGGGGTGCCGCGGGTGCTGCTCGCGGCGGTCGTCGCGCACGCCAGGGCCCGCGGGTACCGGCGGCTGATGCTCGCCCCGACCGCGGGGAGCGCCGCGTTCTACCGGCGTGCCGGGTTCCGGCCCGCCGGCGACGCGCTGCTGGTGCTGGAGCAGTAGACCTCCTGCAGCCGCTGCCCGGCGCGGGACAGGTCGAGCCGGCGGCCGTGCAGCCAGGCGGCGAACTCCGGCACGTCCGGCTCGCAGCCCTCCAGCAGCGGCAGCGTCGCCTCGGCGACCGGCCAGTACCGCGGCCGTCGCCCGGCCAGCACGTCGAGCACGTCGACGACCGTCCCCTCGGCCGGCTCGACGCGCAGCGGGTCACCACCGAGCCGTAGCGCGTTCCCGGTGGCCCGCCGCGCCCGGCTGAGCGTCCAGCGCAGCGCGGCCCCCGGGTCCTCGGCACCGGGGAACAGGAGCCCGACGGCGCGGCAGCGCGGGACCGGGCCGCTGCTGCACAGCACGAGCGCCAGCAGCGCCCACGGCTTGCGGCCCCGGACCGGTTCCGCGGCGCCCGCGCGGGGCGGGCCGAGCAGCCGGACGACGGTCACACGGCACCTCCCTGCCCGCAGGGGGAGGATGACACCGCCGCCGGGCCGCGGGAACCGGCCGTTCGGCCCCTCCTCTCAGAGGCGAACGGCCGTGACCAGCAGGTACTCGGAGTCCCAGTGGTCGCCGGTGCGGGCGGCGGTCAGGTGGTGGAGGAACGCGGCGTCCAGCTCGGCGGTCCGTTCCGGGTCGTCGGCGATGCGGGCGTAGGTGGTGACGATCGGCCCGTAGCGCTGCTTCCACCAGTCGCGGAACGCGGCCGGGGAGTCGGTGACCGCGAACCGCGCGGACCCCAGCGAGGTGTGCAGGTCCCGCACCCCGTCCCCGAGCAGCGTGCCCACGTGTGCCTCGTCCCCCCAGCGGACCGGCGGTGCCGAGCCGGGCGGCGGGGCGGGCACGAACGGGCGCAGCGTGGCGAGCAGCCCACCGACGAACCCGCCCGGCGTCCAGGAGAGCAGCCCGATCCGGCCGCCCGGACGGCAGACCCGCAGCAGCTCGGCCGCCGCCCGCTCGTGGAACGGGGCGAACATCACGCCCACGCAGGACAGCACGACGTCGAACGCGGCGTCGGGGAAGGGCAGCGCCTGGGCGTCGGCCTCGACCCACTCGAGCGCGGCCCCCCGGTCCGCGGCGAGCCGGGCGCCGACGGTCAGCAGCTCCGGGGTCAGGTCCGCGGCGACGACCGTGGCGCCGCGCAGCGCGGCCGGGATCGCCGCGTTGCCGGTGCCCGCGGCGATGTCGAGGACCCGGTCACCGGGGCCGACGGTCACCGCGTCGACGACGACCTCGCCCAGGCCGGGTATGAGTTCGGCCGCGACGGCCGGGTAGTCGCCGGAGGCCCACACGGCGCGGTGGGCCGCGCCGAGCGTGCCGAGGTCGGGAACGATGGTCATGGTGGGGTGCTCCTCCCGAGCGGCTGGTCGCCCCGCGAGGATCGGCGCGGACCGTGTGCCCGACCGTGTGCACACCCCTCCTAGACTCGGGTGCATGGCGCGCGTGAAGGCAGGAGCGGCGGCGAACCCGGCACCCCCGACGGTGCAGCGGGTCCGCCTGCGCTTCGCCAAGCGCGGACGGCTGCGGTTCCTCTCGCACCGCGACGTGGCCCGCAGCTTCGAACGCGCGGTCCGCCGGGCCGGTGTCCCGGTCTCGCACTCGCACGGCTTCAGCCCGCACCCGCGGCTGTCCTGGGTCGGCGCCGCCCCGACCGGGGCGGCCAGCGAGGCCGAGTACGTCGAGATGGGGCTGACCCGCGAGGTCGACCCGGAGCTGGTCCGGGAGGCCATGGACCGGGCGCTGCCCGACGGGCTCGACGTCGTCGCGGCTGCGGTCGCGACGCCGCCCGCGCTGGCCGACCGGATCGACGCCGCCCGCTGGCGGCTCGAGATCCGCGGGCTCGACCCCGCCGAGGTGCGGTCCGCGGTCGAGCGGTTCCTCGCCGAGACCTCGGTCGTGGTGACCCGGGTGACCCCGTCCGGGCGCAAGGAGATCGACGTGCGCGCCGCCGTCGTGACTCTGTCGGTCGAACCGCAGGTGAACGGCACACCGGCCGATCATGACCCGTCCGGGGCGGCGGGTTCCCCGGGTTCGGTCACCGACTGTGCGATACTGACGGCGGTCGTACGGCTGACGACACCGACCGTCCGACCCGATGACGTACTGGGCGCGCTCACCGTCGTCGCAGACCTGGCGCCGCCGGTACCGGTGACGGCCACCCGGTTGGCGCAGGGCCTGCTCGACGACGGGGGCGACCTGGTGGATCCGCTCGGTGCGGTCCCGGCGACCCGGGCCCGGCCGGACGGTTCCTGACACGGACGGCACTTCCCGCCTCCGGTCCGGCGTCGAGCACCATCCCCGAAGACCGGGGAGCGACACCAGATGTGCCGTACCGCGCAACCCGCGCGAGCTGCGGAACGTACGCGCAAGGTCCCTGAGCGGCCGCCTCCGACGTGAGGCGCCCGGGGGCGAAGGAGCTGAATGTCCGTGAACGACGCGCCCGCCGGTAGCACCGGCGGGCTCTCCGAGCTGCCAGAGAAGATGCGGGTCCACGCCCTGGCCAAGCTGCTGGGCACGGCGAGCCGCGATGTCCTGGCGACCCTGGTCGGTCTGGGCCAGGAGGTCCGTAGCGCCCAGTCCAGCATCACCCGTGCGACGGCCGAGCAGGTCGTCGCGGCGCTGCGCCCGGTCACGGACGCCGCCGGGGCCACCTCCCCGGACCCCACTGACGGGGCCGAGCCCGCCGCGGCGGAGGCCGCCCCCGCGGCCGACACGCCGGACGCCGCACTCGCCGAGGCCGTGGCCGTACTCGACATCGAATCGGCCGACGCCGGGGACGCGACCACCGAGGTCCGGGCGAACCCGTTCGACACCGGTTCCGGTGCTTCCCGGGGCGGGTCCGCGCCCGCACTGGCGCCGGTCTTCGCCGTCCCGATGTTCCAGGCCCCCACCGCCCAGGGCGCCGCGCAGACCGCCCCGGCGGCCGCCGAGCCCGCCGTCGACGACGCGGCCGAGCAGCCCGGTGGCGAGGACGGCACCGACGGCGGCCCCCGCCGCGGCCGTAAGAGCCGCCGTCGCAAGGACCGCGACACCGACACCACCGCGTCCCCGGCCGCGGACTCCGGGGCCGCCACCCCGGCGGCCGACGACGCCGACCCCGACGGGACCACCGACGCCGACGACCGGGGCGACGGCTCCGACGACGACGGCGAGGACGAGAACGGCAACCGCCGTCGTCGCCGCCGGGGCCGTCGTGGCCGCGGCCGCGGCAAGGGCGGCGAGGACTCCGGCGAGGACGGCGACGACTCGGAGGACTCCGACGAGTCCGGTTCCGAGGACGCCGGTTCCACCGGGGCCGACTCCGAGGACTCCGACTCCGACGACGCCGACGACTCCGACGAGCAGTCCCCGGGCGGCTCGCGCCGCCGGCGGCGCCGTCGTCGTCGCGGGGGGTCCGACGTCGAGGACCGTTCCGAGGACGACCCGCCCAACACCGTCACCCGGGTCCGCGAGGCCCGGAGCGAGTCCCGCCAGGACTCCGGGTCGTCCTCCGACGACCAGGTCCAGGGCGTGCGCGGCTCCACCCGGCTCGAGGCCAAGCGCCAGCGCCGGCGGGACGGCCGCGACGCGGGCCGCCGCCGTCCGCCGATCCTGTCCGAGTCGGAGTTCCTGGCCCGGCGCGAGTCGGTCGACCGCCAGATGGTGATCCGCCAGCGCTCCGACCGCACCGAGATCGGCGTGCTCGAGGACGACATCCTCGTCGAGCACTTCATCACCGGCGGCAACTCCGGCAGCTCGATGGTCGGCAACGTCTACCTCGGCCGCGTGCAGAACGTGCTGCCCTCGATGGAGGCGGCCTTCGTCGACATCGGGCGCGGCCGCAACGCCGTGCTCTACGCCGGTGAGGTCGACTGGGACGCCGCCGGCCTCAACGGCAAGGCGCGCAAGATCGAGCAGGCGCTGTCCTCCGGCGACCAGGTGCTGGTGCAGGTCACGAAGGACCCGGTCGGCCACAAGGGTGCCCGGCTGACCACGCAGATCTCCCTCGCCGGCCGCTTCCTGGTCTACGTGCCCTCCGGCGGCGCCGCGGGGATCTCCCGCAAGCTGCCCGACACCGAGCGCAAGCGCCTCAAGGAGATGCTGAAGGAGATCGTCCCGGCCGACGCCGGTGTGATCATCCGGACCGCCTCCGAGGGTGTCTCGCACGAGGCCCTCGAGCGCGACGTCCGCCGCCTGCAGGCGCAGTGGGAGGTCGTCAAGGAGAAGGCGAACAAGACCGGCCCGGGCGCGCCCAAGGCCCCGACGCTCCTCTACGAGGAGCCGGACATGCTGGTCAAGGTCGTCCGCGACCAGTTCAACGAGGACTTCTCGAAGCTGATCGTGTCCGGCGCCGACGCCTGGGACACCGTGTCCGGCTACGTCGGGCACGTCGCGCCCGAGCTCACCGACCGGATGCACCGCCACACCGGCCCGTCCGACGTCTTCACCGAGTACCGGATCGACGAGCAGCTGCTCAAGGCGCTGGACCGCAAGGTCTGGCTGCCCTCGGGCGGCACCCTGGTGATCGACCGGACCGAGGCGATGACCGTCGTCGACGTCAACACCGGCAAGTTCACCGGCTCCGGCGGCAACCTCGAGGAGACCGTCACCCGCAACAACCTGGAGGCGGCCGAGGAGGTCGTCCGCCAGCTGCGGCTGCGTGACATCGGCGGGATCATCGTCGTCGACTTCATCGACATGGTGCTCGAGGCGAACCGGGACCTGGTCCTGCGCCGCCTCACCGAGTGCCTCGCCCGGGACCGCACCCGCCACCAGGTCGCCGAGGTGACCTCGCTCGGCCTGGTCCAGATGACCCGCAAGCGGGTCGGGGGCGGGCTGCTGGAGCACTTCTCCACCACCTGCGAGCACTGCCGCGGGCGGGGCGTGATCGTCTCGACCGACACCGGTCCGGACCACCAGCACGGCCGTTCCGGCAACGGCGCGCAGCACGGGAACGGCTCCGGCAACGGGAACGGCAACGGCGGCGGATCCGGCAACGGGTCCGGCTCCGGGAACGCCGGCAACGGCGACTCCGACGGCGGCGGGCGTCGCCGTCGTCGCCGCGGTGGCAACGGCAACGGCGAGTCCGGCAACGGCGAGTCCGGCCACGACGCCTCCGGGAACGGGGACGCCGACCGCCACGACGCCGACCGCCACGCGCCCGACCGCAACGGCTCCGGGCACCGCAACGGTGCCGACCGTGCCGGGGACCGGGACGGCTCCGGCGACACCGGGCGCGTCGACGCCGCCGCGGGTGCCGCGGCCGTCGCCGCGGGCAGCACCCCGAAGGGCGACGACGGCGCGGCCGCCGGGTCCACCGGGGTCTCCGTGCCGGCCACGGCCGACACCACCGTCACCGACGCCGCACCCGCACCGGCCCCGGCCGACGACGAGACCGTCGTCGCCGAGCCGCGCGGTGAGCTGACCGGTCCGGCCGCCCCGGTGGTCGCCGAGCCCACCGGGGCCCCGCAGGCCGCGACACCGGCCCAGGACGTGGCCCCTGCCCAGGACGTGGCCCCGGAGCCGGCGGGGACGACCCCCGCCGCCCCGGAGCCCGACGCACCCGCACCGCGCCGCCGCCGGGTCAGCCGCTCCGCCGGCGCCCCGGTCCGCGGTGGTGAGGCGGTGGTCATCACGACCGCCTCGACGCCGGAGGAGTCCGCTCCGCCGGCGGCCACGGCGGCACCGGCCGACGCGGGAACGGCGGCCGCTCCGGCCGTCGCCGCGCAGCCGGAGCCCGCCGCGGCCGTCACCCGTACCCGCCGTCCACGCCGGGCGGCCTCCCGTCCGGCGGGTCCGCCCCAGGACGGAGGGTGACGGCGACCCCGGCGGAGAGCACTCCGACGGGGTCGCGTAACCTTGACCGACAGAAGCCACGCCTCTGCACACGACAGTGTTCGGCACGGGGGCCGTGGTGTGCGCGCCGGGGACCGGCGCGAGCTGTGAAAGCCCGAGCGCACCAGATGCGCCCCCGATGTTCAGGAGTCGTGCGTCAGCGATGTACGCGATCGTCAAGACCGGCGGCAAGCAGTACAAGGTGGCCGTCGACGACGTGGTCACCGTCGAGAAGCTCGACGGTGAGCCCGGCGCCGAGATCATTCTGCCCGCCGTGCTGCTCGTCGACGGCGACCAGGTGACCACCGACGCCAGCGGCCTCACCTCCGCGGTGACGGCCACCGTCGTCGAGCACACCAAGGGTCCGAAGATCCGGATCCACAAGTTCAAGAACAAGACCGGGTACCACAAGCGTCAGGGGCACCGTCAGCCCCTGACGAAGGTCCAGGTCACCGCGATCGGCAAGTAAGGAGCCCGCGTCATGGCACACAAGAAGGGTGCGTCCAGCTCCCGTAACGGTCGCGACTCCAACGCCCAGTACCTGGGTGTGAAGCGTTTCGGCGGCCAGTCGGTCAAGGCCGGCGAGATCCTCATCCGTCAGCGCGGCACCGCCACCCACCCGGGTGTCAACGTCGGGCGCGGCAAGGACGACACGCTGTTCGCCCTCGCCGCCGGGACCGTCGAGTTCGGTTCCAAGCGCGGCCGCAAGACCGTGAACATCGTGCCGGCCGAGGTCTGAGCGACCCGCCAGCACAGCGACGCCGACGGCGGGTCACCCCGGTAACGGGGGGCCCGCCGTTCGTCGTGTCACCACCCACCGCGGCCCCGCCGCGGAACGACAACGACAGGAGCACCGTCATGTCCCGGTTCGTGGACCGCGTCGTGCTGCACGCGACCGCGGGTGCCGGGGGCAACGGCTGCGCCTCGGTACACCGCGAGAAGTTCAAGCCGCTCGGCGGCCCCGACGGCGGCAACGGCGGCCGGGGCGGCTCGGTCGTGCTCGTCGTCGACGCGGGTGTGCACACCCTGCTCGACTACCACCACCGCCCCCGCGCGGAGGCGAAGAACGGCACCCAGGGGCAGGGCGCGTTCAAGCAGGGCGCGAACGCCCCGGACCTGGAGCTGCGGGTGCCCGACGGCACCGTCGTGCTCGACGCCGGCGGCGAGGTCGTCGCCGACCTGGTCGGTATCGGCACCCGGTTCGTCGCCGCCGAGGGCGGACGGGGCGGGCTCGGCAACGCCGCGCTGTCCTCCGCCGCCCGCAAGGCCCCCGGCTTCGCGCTGCTCGGTGAGCCCGGCGACGAGGTCGAGCTGACCCTGGAGCTGCGCAGCCTCGCCGACGTCGGCCTCGTCGGGTTCCCCAGCGCGGGCAAGTCCTCGCTGGTGGCGGCCCTGTCCGCGGCCCGCCCGAAGATCGCCGACTACCCGTTCACCACCCTCGTGCCCCAGCTCGGCGTGGTCAGCGCGGGGGACGACACCTTCACCGTCGCCGACGTCCCCGGCCTGATCCCGGGCGCCGCCGACGGCCGCGGCCTCGGCCTGGAGTTCCTGCGCCACATCGAGCGCTGCTCGGTGCTGGTGCACGTCGTGGACTGCGCGACCTTCGAGACCGAGCGCGACCCGGTGTCCGACATCGAGGCACTGGAGACCGAGCTGGCGCACTACGCCGAGGCCCTCGGCACCAGCGCGCTGGGGGAGCGGATCGACCAGCGCCCGCGCCTGGTCGCGCTCAACAAGATCGACGTCCCGGACGCCGCGGACCTGGTCGACATGGTCCGCGAGGACCTGACCGAGCGCTTCGGCTGGCCGGTGTTCGCGATCTCCACCGCGTCCCGGGCCGGGCTGCGGGAGCTGAGCTTCGCGATGGCCGAGCGGGTCGCCGCGGCCCGTGCCGCGCGCCCGGAGGCCGAGCCGAGCCGGATCGTGCTGCGCCCGCGCGCCGTCGACGACACCGGCTTCACCATCACGCCCGACCCGGAGCTCGACGGCGGGTTCGTCGTGCGCGGGGAGCGCCCCGAGCGGTGGATCCGCCAGACCGCGTTCGAGAACGACGAGGCCGTCGGCTACCTCGCCGACCGGCTCGCCCGGCTCGGCGTGGAGGAGGCGCTCGCCAAGGCCGGAGCCGTCCCCGGCTGCCCGGTCACCATCGGCCAGGTCACCTTCGACTGGGAGCCGTCCACCCCGGCCGGCGTCGCCGCCCTGCTCACCGGGCGCGGTACCGACATCCGGCTGGAGGGCAACGACCGGGTCGGCGCCGCCGAGCGCAAGCGCGCCCGGGTCGCGCGCCGGAACCACCTGTCCGACGCCGAGCTCGCCGCGGGGGCCCGCTACTCGTCGGACCACGAGATCGAGGAGTGAGACCCGCGTGAGCACGCGCGCCGCACTGGGTGCGGCGAAGCGGATCGTGGTGAAGGTCGGGTCGTCGTCACTGACGAGCCTGACCGGTGGTCTCGACCCGGCCCGGCTCGACGCCCTGGTCGACGCCCTGGTGGGGCGCCGCGCCGCCGGTGCGCAGGTCGTGCTCGTCTCCTCGGGGGCGATCGCGGCCGGCCTCGCGCCGTTGCAGCTGCGCCGCCGGCCGCGGGACCTGGCGACCCAGCAGGCCGCCGCGTCGGTCGGGCAGCTGCTGCTCGCCCACGCCTACTCGGCGTCGTTCGCCCGGCACGGGCAGGGCATCGGGCAGGTGCTGCTCACCGCCGACGACATGATCCGCCGCTCGAACTACCGCAACGCCCAGCGCACCCTCGAGCGGCTGCTGCAGCTCGGGTCGCTGCCGGTGGTCAACGAGAACGACACCGTCGCCACCGCCGAGATCCGGGTGGGCGACAACGACCGGCTCGCCGCGCTCGTCGCGCACATCGTCGGCGCCGACGCGCTCGTGCTGCTCTCCGACGTCGACGGCCTCTACGACGGCCACCCGCGCGACCCCGGGACGTCGCTGATCACCGAGGTCGACGACCCGGCCGAGCTCGCCGGGGTCAGCGTCACCCGCCCCGGGTCGGGACTGGGCACCGGCGGCATGGCCACCAAGGTCGAGGCGGCCGCGATGGCGTCGGCGGCCGGGATCCCGGTGCTGCTGACCTCCGCCGACCGGATCGCCGACGCCCTGGCCACCACCGAGGACGGCCCGAAGGTCGGCACGGTGTTCCGCGCCGCGGGGACCCGGATGGGTGCCCGCCGGTTCTGGCTGCGGCACGCCGCCGACGTCCGCGGGGCCCTCGACCTCGACGACGGCGCGGTCGAGGCCGTCCGCCGCCGTCGCCGCTCGCTGCTCGCCGCCGGGGTGCACGGCGTGTCCGGTGACTTCGACGCCGGCGACGTCGTCGAGCTGCTCGCCCCCGGTGGGCGGGCCATCGCGCGGGGTGTCGTCTCCTACGACGCGACCGAGCTGCCGCACATGATCGGCCGACGGACCCGCGAGCTGCCGCCCGAGCAGCGGCGCGAGCTCGTCCACGCGGACGACCTCGTTCTGCTCTAGACGGCGGCAGGGGCACAATGCCCGCATGTCGGCCGACCGCGCCCGTTCCGCGCTGGTCGCGTCCCTGGTCCGCGACGGCCGGGTGCGCACCCCCGCGGTCCGCGCGGCACTGGAGACGGTGCCGCGCCACCTGTTCCTGCCCGCCCTCGACCCCGGCGGGGCCTACAACGACGTCGCCGTCCCGATCAAGGTCGACGACGGCGTGACGGTCAGCTCGGTCTCCCAGCCGTCGATGGTCGCGATCATGCTGGAACAGCTGGAGGCCGGGCCGGGGCACCGGGTGCTGGAGATCGGTGCGGGGGCCGGCTGGAACGCGGCGCTGCTGGCGGAGCTGGTCGGTCCGGACGGGGCCGTGACCACCCTCGACATCGACGACGACCTGGTCGCCGGGGCCCGGGCGAACCTGGACGCCGCCGGGTTCGACGGCGTCGACGTCGTCGTCGGGGACGGGGCGCTCGGGTACCCGCCCGCCGCGCCCTACGACCGGATCGAGCTGACCGTCGGCTCCACCGGCGTCCGGCCGGAGTGGGTCGCCCAGCTCGCGCCCGGTGGGCGGCTGCTGCTGCCGCTCACGGTGCGCGGCAGCCAGCTGTCGGTGGCGTTCGCCCACACCGCCCCGGGACGGCTGCACTCGCGGTCGGTGCGCAGCTGCGCGTTCGTCCGGCTGCGCGGGGAGGGCGCCGACCCGGGCGCCGAGGTCGCGCTTCCGGACGGCCGGTGGCGGGTGCAGCCCGCCTGCGGCTCCCACGACGCCGACGTCCCGGACCCGCGGGCGCTGGCCCGCGCGACCACCGGTGCGGGCACCGACCGGCCGGTGGCCGCGGCGGGCACGGTGGCGGACCTGTGGGACGGGCTCGGGCTGTGGTGCGCGGTCGCGGACCCGGGGGTGGTGCGGCTGTTCGGCCCGGCCGGGGGCGGGGTCGCACCGGCGCTGTTCGACCTCGGTGGCGTCCGCGCGACGCTGGGCCTGGTCGCGGGCGACGGGTGCGCGGTGCTGCTGGGGGACCCGGAGGCGACGGTGCGGGCCTGCGGGCCGGACGGTGACCTCGCCGCCGAGCGGCTGGCCGGGCTGGTCGCGGGGTGGGTCGACGCGGGCCGGCCGCACGCGGCGGACCTGCGGATCGAGGCGGTCGTCCCGTCGCTCGCGGGTCCCGGTGGCGGGGCGGAGCGCGGCTCCGGTGGGGACCGGGCCGGGCCGGGGGACGTGGTGGTGGACGGCGCGGGTACCCGGCTGACGCTGCGCTGGGGTCCGGCCACGGGCTGACACGCGGGGACACGGCCCGGAGCCGGGCCCGGGGCGACACGGTCCCGCACCGCTGCTGCGGCGCGGAGCCCGTGGCCCGGTGCCCCGGCCCACCGGCGTCCCCGGGCGGGCCGCCGGCGGACCCCGGGCCCGCCGGCGGCCCGCCCGCGGTGACCGGGGCACGGTGCTCACCGGGACCGGGTCGTCCGCTTCGGACCCGTCGTCTTCGTCGTGGTCCGCGGCGCCGCGGTCGCCCGGGGAGCCGGGGTCCGCGCGGCGGTGGTCCGAGGTGTGCCCGGGGACCGGGCGACGACCGTGCGGTGGTGGTCGTGGTCGTCGTCGTCGAGCGCGGAGACCGGCACCCACCGCGGCCCGGCCGGTGACACGACCGCCTCGGGCGCCGGGCAGGCGGCCGGGTCCACCTCCAGGTAGTCGTCGCCGTCGGCCTCCAGGACCCCGCACACCTGCCGTTCCGCTCCGGTCGAGCAGGCGGTCAGCGGGGCCCCGGCGACGACGACCAGTGCGAGTGCGGAGAGCCAGGTCGCGGTCCGCACGGCTCAGACCTGCTCGACGTCGAAGTTGACCAGACCGCCCTGGATCTCGGTCACGGTCGCGCGGACGTCGATCGAGTCCTCGCCGGAGGTGACGCGGCAGCCGACGGCCTGGCCGGTGGTGGGGGCGAGGTCGCCGTCGCAGGTGGTGGTGTCGATCGGGACGCCGGCGTTCTGCGCGACGAGCGAGCCGACGGTGTCCTGCAGCAGGGCCTTCGGCACCGGGCGGGGCTCGGTGGTGATGTCGAAGGAGACGTTGTCCCCGTCGACGGCGGTGACGGTGACGACCGCGCCGACCGGCTGGCCACCGGAGTGGAACTCGCAGGTCTGGCTCGCCCCGACGGTCGCGTCGAGGTCGGTGGCGCAGTCGGCCTTCCCGTTGTCGAGGGAGACGCCCTGCGCGCCCAGCTTGCTGACGATCTGCTGCTCGACGCTGTCCGCCGGGACGGAGGCGAGGCTGCAGGCCGTGGTGCCGAACAGGACGGTGCCGGTCGCCGCGGCGACCAGGCCGAGCCGGGCGAGGCTGCGCAGGGTGGCGTTCATGGTGTCTCCTCGGGTGGTGGCCCCGGCGGCCCGGGCGGCCGGTGGGGCGAACACCACGAACTCTGCGGTGGGCCACTGGCAATCCACTTGCAGCGGCCTTGCAGGGTCCTGCACGCGGTCCCGCGGAGCGCGGCTCAGGCGCTCCGGCCCACCACCCGGGTGGCGACGGTGCCGCCGTCACCGAGCTCGTCGAGGACCGCGGCGATCGCCGCCCGTCCACCCGCGACGCCCTCGGTGAACGCGGTGGCGTACCGCTCCGCCGAGCCGCCGAGCGCGGCCCGGACCAGGGCGACGTTGCGCTCGGAGTCCTGCGGGTCCATCTCCTCGGGCCGGTAGCCGACCTCGCCGCCGACCGCGGACACCGCCCCCAGCAGCCGGGCGCCCCGCGCTCCGTCGCCGGACTGTCCCAGCGCGCCCGCGAGCGTGTGCACCGCGACCAGCCAGGACGTCACGTCGGGTTCGCCACCGAGGAACCGCACGAGCGACCCCGCCTCGTCCAGCGCAGCCGGATCGCCGCGGTCGAGCAGGGTCTTCACCAGGTGCCAGCGCGAGGACCCGTCGGCGAACCCGTGCCCGGCCCGCCGCGCCACGGCCACCGCGGACCGCAGCACGTCCAGCGCCGTCGCCGTGTCCCCGCCGAGGCGCGCGAGGTGCCCGGCGGCCATCAGCGTCTCGGACTCACCGGGGCCGTCCCCGGCCGCGCGCGAGACCGCGAGTGCCTCGCCCAGCAGGGCCTGCGCGGCCGCCGGGTCGGCCGGCGCGGCCAGGTAGGCGCGGAACGCCAGCCCGCGGGCGACCTTCGTCGGGTGCCGGGCCGGGTCCATCCGTTCCAGCCCGGCGGCGACGTCGGCGGCCGCACCGGCCGGGTCGCCGGCCAGGTAGCGCAGGGGACCGGAGGCGAAGTGCGCCAGCCCGACGGCCTCCGGGTCGGCGTCCGGCCCGGCCGCGGCCAGCGCGGCGGTGGCCCACCCGATGCCCTCGGCGACCCGGCCGAAGCGGTACCAGTACCAGCCCATCGCCCCGGCCAGGCGCAGCGCGTCGTCGACCGCGGCGGCACCGCCGTCGGCCAGCGCGGCACCGAACGCGGCCCGCACGTTCGGCTGCTCGGCGCGGACCCGCCCGAACCAGCGGGCCGCGTCGTGGCCGAGCCACGCGGCGTCGGCCTCGGTGACGACGTCGAGGACCCAGCGCCGGTGCGCGGTGCGGGCCGCGGTGCGCGCGGCGTCGTCGAGCAGGGTGTCGCCGAAGGCCCGCAGGGTCTCCAGCAGCGCGAACCGGCGGGGGCCCGGCGCACCGGTGTCGACGCCGACCAGGGACTTCGCGACGAGCGTGGCCAGCCCGTCGCGGACCGGCACCCCGGCGACGGCGGCGGCCGCGGCCGCGTCGAACCCGCCGGTGAACACCGACAGCGCCCCGAACAGCCGCCGGTCGGCCGGGCCGAGGTCGTCGACCGACAGCGCGATGGTGTGCTCCAGGCTCCGGTGCCGGGCGGGGGTGCCCCGGCCGGCCCCCACGAGCAGGGAGAACCGGTCGTCGAGGGCGTCGGCGATCTCCCCGACCGACAGGGTGCGGCTGCGGGCGGCCGCCAGCTCGACGGCCAGCGGGAGCCCGTCCAGCCGGGCGCAGACCTCGGCGACGCGGGCCCGGTCGTCGCCGGTGGGGGCCGCGCCGGGGGCCGCGGCCGACGCGCGGTCCAGGAACAGCTGCTCGGCCGCGGCGGAGGACAGCGGCGCGAGCTCCAGCAGCTGCTCACCGGGCAGGTCGACGGGCTCGCGGCTGGTCGCGACCACCCGCACGCCGGGGCACGCGGGCAGCAGCGTGGTGAGCAGCTCGGCGACGGCGTCGAGGACGTGCTCGCAGTTGTCGAGCACCAGCAGGCCGGGGGCGCCGGCCAGGGCGGCGGCGAGCTGGTCGGCGCCCTGGGCGGTGAGCACCCCGGCGGCCTCGGCGACGACCGGGGCGAGCAGCGCGCCGGAGGTCCCCGGGGCGAGGTCGGCGAGCTCGGCCCACCACACCGGACCGCCCGCGTCGGCGGCGAGCGCCAGCGCCACGCGGGTCTTGCCCACCCCGCCGGGGCCGACGACGGTGACGAGCCGGTGGGCGTCGAGGGCGGCGCGCAGCCGGACGAGGTCGTCGTCGCGGCCGAGCAGCGCCGTCGACGGCACCGGCAGCGGCCTGCGGGTGGTCCCGGCGGCGGGCGCCGGGGCGTCGGCGGCGGGGGCCCGGCGCAGCAGCTCCGGGTCGTGGGCGAGCACCGCCCGTTCGGTCGCGGCGAGGCCGGGCCCCGGGTCGACGCCGAGCTCCTCGGCGAGCAGGTCCCGCGCGGTCCGCAGGACGGCGAGGGCGTCGGCCTGGCGCCCGGCGCGGTAGAGCGCGCGGGCCCGCAGCTCCCACGCGCGCTCGCGCAGGGGGTACTCGGTGGTGAGCGCGGCCAGGTCGTCGAGCAGCGTCACGTCCTCGCCGGTGGCGAGCGCGGCGGCGGCCCGGTCCTCGCGGATCCCGGCGCGCAGCTCGGTCAGCGCGGCCACCTCGGCGGCCAGGAAGGCACGGTCGGCGAGGTCGCCGAACGGGGTGCCGTCGCCGGTGGCCAGCGCCAGGTCCAGCACGGACACCGCCTCGTGCGGGCGTCGCTGCGCCAGCGCGGTCGCGCCCCGGGCGGCGAGCTCGCGCATCGCCCACACGTCGACCTGCTCGGGCCGGAGGGCCAGGGTGTAGCCGCCGCTGCCGCGGACCAGCACCGTCGCGGCCCCGCGCGCCGAGCGGCCGGGCTCCAGGACACCGCGCAGCCGGGCGATGTAGGTGTGCAGCGCCTGCTTCGCGGCCTGGGCGGGTTCGGAGTCCCAGACGGCGTCGATGAGCAGGTCCTCGGTGGCCGGACGCCCGGCGGCGACGACGAGCGCGGCGAGCAGGGCCCGCGGGCGCGGCCCGCCGAGCCCCAGGTCGTCGCCGTCACGGCTCGCCCGCACACCTCCGAGGACCGAGAGCTGCAGTGACGACGCCTGCGGGGGGACCGCCTCCGCAGGCACGGCAGGACCGGACATGCCCCGACCCTACGAAGATGATCCGGATCTCCGGAATCATCTGCCCTGATGATGCGTGGCCGGTCAGCCGCGCGGCTCCAGGTGGACCAGCGGGATCTCGCGGGTGGTGCTGCGCTGGTAGCCGGCGTAGTTGCGGTACTTCCCGGCGATCTGCGGCCAGAGCGTCGCGCGGTCGGCCGGGTCGGCGATCCGGGCGCGCATGGGTACGCGGGGCCCGCCCTGCACGGCGACCTCGACGTCCGGGTCCGCACGCAGGTTGAGGAACCAGGCGGGGTGGCGGTCGTCGCCGCCCCGGGAGGCGACGACGACGTAGCTCCCGTCACCGTGGACCGGTGCCGTCAGCAGCACCGTGCGCGGCTCGCCGGAGCGCCGGCCGCGGGTGGTCAGCTCGACGACGGGCATCCCCATCGCCGAGTGGCCGACCTTCCCACCGGTCAGCCGGATCAGCAGACGGTGGCCCGCGTTCATGGCCTTCAGCGCGATGTCGGGTGGGTTCACGACCCCGAGCCTACCGGCGGGTAGCCGGGCTCGTCAGCTCGTCGCGACCTTCTCCAGTGCGGGCCGCAGCCCGTCGAGCAGCCAGCCCACCGACACCACGTTCGGCGCCTGCAGGGCGATGGCCTGGTCCAGCGTCACCGGTGTGTAGGTGCCCTGCCGCACCGCTCGCACCCGGCGCACCTGCTCGTCGCCCTCGAACCTCGCGCGGTCGGTCGGCCCCGCGAAGGTCATCAGGAGCAGGTCGGCCTCCGACAGCCTGCCGACCTCTTCGTAGGACACCCCCACCGTGCCCGGGGCCAGCGCGTCGCTCGCCGGCGCGTCCCGGAACGACGCCGGCACCTCCAGACCCAGCGACCGCAGGAACACCGTGGACTGGTTCTGCTCGCCGACCACCATCGGCAGGATCTCCCCGCGGGCCTGCCCGTAGAGGTAGGTCCTCCCGGCGAGCCCGGGCAGCCGGTCACGGGTCTCGGCGATGCGGCGGTCCGCCTCGGCGACCAGCGTCTCGACGGCGTCCCCGCGGCCCAGCGCCCGACCGATCTGGCGGGCGTCGTCCTGCATGGAGGAGGTGTACAGGCCCTCGGCGTAGGTGACGGTCGGCGCGATCCGCGACAGGGCCTCGTAGCCCGCCCGGTCGCTGATCTGGAACGCCGAGACCCCGAGGACCAGGTCGGGCCGGAACGCCGCGATCTGCTCCAGCGGCAGCGTCCCGTCGGGCTCGATCGCCAGCACCTCGGGCGGTAGGGGGTCGAGGTAGGGGAGCACGGGACCGCTGTCGCCGGAGCTGCGGACCGCGCCGACGACCGGTGCGCCGACGGCCTGGGCGACGGCCAGGTCGTTCATGCCCAGCGCGACGACCCGCTGCGGGGGTGCGGGCACCGTCGTCTCGCCGAAGGCGTGCCGGACGGTCACCGGGAACGCGGCCCCGTCGGACGGCGTCGCCGGGGTGGTGCCGGTGCCGCCGGGGGACGCGCCGCAGCCGGTCAGGACCAGGGCCGCACCGAGCAGCGCCGCGAGCAGCGTGGTTCCACGGTGCCTCATCGTTCTCCTCAGGTAAGGTGAGGCTCACCTTATATCAGAGAACAGGTACGGCGAGGAAGTCTCACCCGGCGACGGCCAGCACCAGCGGCAGCACCTCCGGGGCCCCGGCCCGGCGCAGCGCCCGCGCGGCGACCGTCATCGTCCATCCCGAGTCGACGACGTCGTCGACCAGCAGCACCGGCCCGTCCACCCCGGACAGGTCCGGCACGGTCGCGCTGTCGATCCCCTCCCACACCACGGCCAGGCGCTGGGCGGAGTTCTCGGTCGCCGCGGGGCGCTCGCCGGCGGGGGACAGGGTGCCGAGCAGCGGCAGCCTGCCGATCTCGGCGATCCGCCGGGCGAGGTGGTCGAGCTGGTGCGGGCGGGTGCGTGAGCCGATCCCGACCACGCCCACCGGGCGCTGTTCCCAGCCCCACCCGGCGAGCACCCGGACCAGCGCGTCGAGCACGTCGGCCGGCACCGGGTCGTCGCCGCCGGTCACGAGCTCGCGCAGCCGGGTGCCCCACCCGATGTCGGACAGCCGCCCGATCGCCCGGCCGGACGCGGCCTGCTCGCCCGCGCCGATCCTCCCGGACAGCGGGACCCCGATGTCCTTCATCCCGGACGGCCACATCTTCCGCGGCGCGACCTCGATCCCGGGCCGGGTCAGGCGCTCGGCGGCGGCCTGCTCGCCGTCGGCGGACACCTCGTCGGACCAGACGGTGCCGGTGCAGGTGTCGCAGCGCCCGCACGGCGTCGGGTCCGGGTCGTCGAGCTGGCGGCGCAGGAACACCAGCCGGCACTCGGTGGTCGCGATGTAGTCGAGCATCGCCTGCTGCTCGGACCGGCGGGCGGAGTTCACGCGCTCGTGCCGCTCGGTGTCGTAGACCCACTCCCGGCCGGTCGCGACCCAGCCGCCCTTGACCCGCTTCGCGGCGCCGTCGGCGTCGAGGACCTTGAGCAGCATCTCCAGCCGGGTGCGGGACAGGTCGACCCGGGTCTCGATCGAGGCGGTGGACTGCGGCCGGTCCGACAGCACGGCGAGGGTCTGACGGACCAGCGGCTCGGGCGGGAACGCCAGCGACGCGAAGTAGGCCCAGATGTCGCGGTCCTCGCGGCCGGGCAGCAGCACCACCTCGGCCCGGTCCAGCGCACGCCCGGCACGGCCGATCTGCTGGTAGTAGGCGACCGGCGAGGCGGGCGCGCCGAGGTGCACGACGAACCCGAGGTCGGGCTTGTCGAAGCCCATGCCCAGCGCGGAGGTCGCGACCAGGGCCTTCACCCGGTTCTCCATCAGGTCGGACTCGGCGGCGAGGCGGTCCTCGGGGTCGGTGCGCCCGGAGTAGGAGCGCACGGCGACGCCGCGCTCGCGCAGGAACTCGGCGACGTCGTCGGCCGCCTGGACGGTGAGCGTGTACACGATCCCGGCGCCGGGCATCTCGTCGAGCCTGGCCGCGAGCCAGGCCAGCCGCCGCGCCGGGCTCGGGAGCCGGACCACCGCCAGGCGCAGCGACTCGCGGTCCAGCGACCCGCGCAGGACCAGCGTGTCCTGCTGGTCGCGCCCCATGCCGAGCTGCTCGGAGACGTCGGTGACGACCCGGTCGTTCGCCGTCGCCGTCGTGGCCAGCACCGGGATCCCCGACGGCAGCTCGGCGATCAGCGTGCGCAGCCGCCGGTAGTCCGGGCGGAAGTCGTGGCCCCAGTCGGAGACGCAGTGCGCCTCGTCGACCACCAGCATCCCCGCGCTCGCCGCCAGCTCCGGCAGCACCCGGTCCCGGAAGTCGGGGTTGTTGAGCCGCTCCGGGGACACGAGCAGCACGTCGACGTCGCCGTTCGCGATGTCGGCGTAGACCGCGTCCCACTCGTCGGCGTTCGCCGAGTTCACCGTGACCGCCACGATCCCGGAGCGGATCGCGGCGTCGATCTGGTTGCGCATCAGCGCCAGCAGCGGCGACACGATCACCGTCGGCCCGGCGCCCTGGGCGCGCAGCAGCGCGGTCGCCACGAAGTAGACCGCGGACTTGCCCCAGCCGGTGCGCTGCACGACCAGCGCGCGGCGGTGCTGGGCGACGAGTGCCTCGATCGCCCTCCACTGGTCCTCGCGCAGCCGGGCCTGCGGGCCGGCCAGCTGCTGCAGGACGGTCTCGGCGCGCTCGCGCAGGTCGGTGCTCGATGCGGTGGTCACGGCACCCATGGTGGACCCGACCCCCGACAGCGACCCGACGCGGGCCACCGGGGTGTGAACCGGCCACCCGTCCGACGCGCGGCGGGCCGGGCGTGCAGGATGATCGCGTGTCGTCCGACAGCCCCGTCCACCGCCCGGTCTTCGGCTCCGTGGCGGACGTGACCGCCCGGCTCGCCGACGCCGGCTACCTGGCCTCGACGGCCGTCGCGACGACGGTGTTCCTCGCGGACCGGCTCGGCAAGCCGCTGCTCGTCGAGGGCCCCGCAGGCGTCGGGAAGACCGAGCTGGCCAAGGCCGTGGCCGCGGCGACGGAGTCCGGGCTGGTCCGTCTGCAGTGCTACGAGGGCATCGACGAGGCCCGCGCGCTCTACGAGTGGAACCACGCCAAGCAGCTGCTGCGGATCACCGCCGGGCAGCGCGGTGACGACGGCGCGGACTGGGACGCCACCCGCGACGACGTGTTCTCCGAGGAGTTCCTGCTCCCGCGCCCGCTGCTCACCGCGATCCGGCGCACCGACCCGACCGTGCTGCTGATCGACGAGATCGACAAGGCCGACGTCGAGGTCGAGGGCCTGCTGCTGGAGGTCCTGTCCGACTTCCAGGTCTCCATCCCCGAGCTGGGCACGGTCACCGCGAACCGGCGCCCGTTCGTGCTGCTGACCTCGAACTCCACCCGTGAGCTGTCCGAGGCGCTCAAGCGCCGCTGCCTGTTCCTGCACCTGGACTTCCCCGACGCCGACCTGGAGCGCCGGATCGTGCTCACCCGCGTCCCGGAGCTGACCGAACAGCTCACCGACGCCCTGGTGCGCACCGTGCGGGTGCTGCGCGCGATGGAGCTGCGCAAGGCCCCCAGCGTCGCCGAGACGATCGACTGGGGCCGCACCCTGCTCGCCCTGGGCCTCGACACCCTCGACGACGACGCCGTCCGCGCCACCCTCGGTGTCGTGCTGAAGCACCGCTCGGACGCCGACAAGGCCGCCGCCGAGCTGCGACTGAACTGAACGGCCCAGTCACGCACCGCTGATCGGCTGTCAAGATCTGCGCCCCTGTGGAGTGAAGATCGGATCGATCGGGGCACCGGGCGTAACCGGGACGGGTGGCGCGAGTTGTTCCGGTTACACGCTCCCCAGCGACCGGAGGTCCACCGATGACCGCCCTCCCGGAACTGCCCCGCACCGCCCGCCGCCTGCTGCGCGCCGGACTGGCCGCCGGTGCCGTGCTCGCGCTCGGGCTCGCCGCCGCAGGCACCGCGTCGGCGCAGGACGGCGCCCCGGACGCCGGTGTGCACCCGGGGGTCATGACCCGTACCGGACCCGAGGGTGCGCAGTGCACCGCGAACTTCGTCTTCACCGACGGGTCCGCGACCTACCTCGGGCAGGCCGCACACTGCGCGGGCACCGGCGGGTCCACCGAGGTGGACGGGTGCGAGGCCGGGTCGCTGCCGCTCGGCACCCCGGTCGAGGTCGAGGGCGCCGCCGCACCGGGGCGGCTCGTGTACTCCTCCTGGCTGAGCATGCAGGAGCGGGGCGAGACCGACCCGGACACCTGCCGGTTCAACGACTTCGCGCTGGTCGAGCTCAGCCCGGACGACGCCGCTCGCACGAGCCCCACGGTGCCCTTCTACGGCGGCCCGACCGGGGTGGCCGCCGACGGCGTCGCGACCGGCGGGATCGTCTACGGCTACGGCAACTCCTCGCTGCGCCAGGGCGTGCGCGCGCTGCGGCCGAAGACCGGCACCTCGACCGGTACCGGGGGCGGCGGCTGGACGCACACCGTCGTGACCGTCCCGCCCGGCGTGCCCGGTGACTCCGGCTCGGGCTACCTGACCGCCGACGGCCGTGCCCTCGGCGTCCTCTCGACGCTGAACCTGGCTCCGGCTCCCGGCACGAACGGCATCAGCGACCTGCGGAGGATCCTCGACTACGCCAACGGCCCCGGCGGCCACGGCGGAGCACTGCGCCTGGTCGAGGGCGACCGTCCCTTCACCCCGCAGCCGGTGCCGATCGACCCCGCCTTCTAGGCGGAGGACCCCCGCGGCGTGGGACCGCGGTGCACCCCGGCGCTCCGGTCGTGGCTCGGCGGCTCGACCGGAGCGCCGGTGTACGTGCTCGGCGACGACTCCGGCGGGGTCGACCCCGTCCGCACCCGGTACCCGAACCCGGCGCGACCACCGCGACCTACACCTGGAGCCTGGGGACGGTGGGCTGACCACCCTCGCTGATCACGCCCGCGTCACGCATGATGGACCGGTGACGATCCCGCCCGCCACCGCGCTCGCCCCGGAGCACGGCCTGCCCGGGCACCTCGTCGACTTCGTCTCCGCGCTGCGCCGCCACCACGTCGCGGTCGGCCCGGGGGAGACCGTCGACGCGGCCCGCGTGCTCGGCGCCCTGGACCTGCTGCACCGGGACCAGCTGCGGGAGGGGCTCGCCGCGGCGCTGCTGCGCCGCTCCGGGCAGCGCGGCACCTTCGACGCGCTGTTCGACCTGTGGTTCCCGCCCGCGCTGGGCGCCGGGTCGTCCGACGTCGACGTCCCGCGGATCGACGACGAGTCCGGGGAGGGTACCGGCCCGGTCGACGTCGACGCGCTGCGCGAGATCCTCGCCGACCTGCTCCGCGACGGCGACGAGGAGACCCTGCGCGAGCTCGCCCGCGCCGCCGTCGACGCGATCGGGACCTCCGGTGCCGCCGGGCAGGGCGTCCGCGGGCAGACGGCGAAGCCGAACTGGTCGGCCTACCAGGCGCTGGGCGCGCTGTCCCCGGACACGTTGCTCGCCCGGATCCTCGACGGGCTGCGGGAGGAGGGCGACACCGACTTCGTGTCCGAGGTCCGCCGCCGCGAGATCCGCGACCGCATCGCCCGGTTCCGCGACGTCGTCCGCGAGGAGGTCCGCCGCCGCACCGCCGAGCAGCGGGGCCGCGAGCAGATCGCTCGCACCACCACCCCCACCCAGACCGACCAGGTCGACTTCCTCACCGCGAACGCCACCCAGCTCGCCGACCTGCGCCGCACCGTGCAGCCGCTGGCCCGGCGGCTCGCGTCGCGGCTGTCGGCGCGGCGGCGCCGCTCGAACCGCGGCCGGCTCGACCTGCGGCGCACGCTGCGCCGGTCGATGTCCACCGGCGGCGTGCCGATGGACCCGGCGCACAAGGTGCGCCGCCCCGGCCGCCCCGAGCTGGTGCTGCTGTGCGACGTGTCCGGCTCCGTCGCCGGTTTCAGCCACTTCACGTTGCTGCTGGTCCAGGCGCTGCGCGAGCAGTTCTCCAAGGTGCGGGTGTTCGCGTTCATCGAGCGCACCGACGAGGTCACGCACCTGTTCGAACCCGGCGCGGAGCTGTCCGGGGTGATGCAGCGGGTGCTGCGCGAGGCCACGCTCACCGCGTTCGACGGGCACTCCGACTACGGCAGCGCGTTCGGCGACTTCCTGGAGCACCACGGCGACGCGCTCACCCCGAAGACGTCGTTGCTGGTGCTCGGCGACGGCCGCACCAACTACCGCGACCCCAATCAGCGGGCGCTGACGATGATGGCCGGGCGGGTCCGGCACGCGCACTGGCTCAACCCCGAGCCCGAGCGCAGCTGGGGCTCCGGCGACTCGGCCGCCACCCGCTACGGCGAGGTGCTCCCGATGCACGAGTGCCGTACCGCCGCGCAGCTCACCGACGTCGTCCAGGCGCTGCTGCCGGTCTGATCCTCCGGGCGATCATCCCGGGAGGGCTGACACCGGCGTCGTCGCGTCCTAGATTGCCGGGGTGCAGGAGATCACGGTCCGGGTCCTCGGCCCGCTCCGTGTGACGGCCGGCGGCGCGGCGGTCGAGGTCGGCTCCGGCCGCCGCCGCGAGCTGCTCGCCCGGCTCGCCGCGGCCGGCGGCGAGGTCGTCGCCGTCGACACGCTGGTGGAGGACCTGTGGCAGGGCGCCCCGCCCGCGCAGGCACACGGCGGGCTGCAGGTCCACGTCTCCCGGCTGCGACGGGTGCTCGAACCCGACCGGTCCCCGCGGGCGGTCCCGACGGTGCTGGTCAGCCGCCCACCCGGCTACGCGCTGGCACTCGGCCCCGACGGGCTCGACGCGCGCGCCTTCACCGACCTCCTCGACCGCGCCGCCGAGGCCGCACCGGACCGGGCCGACGCCCTGCTCGGCGAGGCCCTGGCGCTGTGGGACGGTCCCGCCTACGCCGAGTTCGCCGACGCCGCCTGGGCGCGCGCCGAGGCCGAACGCCTCGACGAGCTGCGTCAGGTCGCGCTCGAGCGACGGGCCCGCGCGCGGCTGCGGCTGGGCCGGGCCGACGCCGTCGTCCCGGACCTGACGTCGCTGGTGGGGGAGCACCCGCTGCGCGAGGACGCGGTCGGGCTGCTGGCCGTCGCGCTGTACCGCACCGGCAGACAGGCCGACGCGCTGGCCGTGCTGGCCCGCACCCGTCGCCTGCTCGCCGACGAGCTGGGAGTCGACCCCGGCCCCGGGCTGCGGGCGATCGAGGCGGACGTGCTCGCCCACCGCGACCCCGGCGGCGACCCCGGCGGCGACCCCGGCGGGGGAACCGGCGTCGGTCCCGCCAGCCGCACCGACGCGCCCGCGTCCGGGACCGCGCCGCGCCCGCCCGGACCGGCCGACACGTCCCCGCGGACCCCGGCCCTGCTCGGACGGGCGGCCGAGCTCGGCAGGCTCACCGCCGCCGCGGAGCGGGCCCGCGGCGGTGGGCAGCTGGTGCTCGTCGCCGCCGACGCGGGCGCGGGCAAGTCCACGCTGCTCGCCGCGTTCGCCGCCGCCGCGACCGCCGACGGCTGGACCGCCGTCACCGGCCGCTGCCCGGAGATCGACGGCGCCCCGCCGGCCTGGGCGTGGCGGGAGATCGTCGACGCGCTCGTCACGGCGCACGACCCGCCCGCCGACCTGGTCGAGCGGCTCGCCCCGCTGCGCTCCCCGGCCGGGCCCGGCGGCGCCGAGGTCACGTTCTGGCTGGCCCGGGCGGTGGTGGAGCTGCTCGCCGTCGCGGGGCGGGAGCGGCCGCTGCTGCTGGTCCTCGACGACCTGCACCGCGCCGAGTCCGAGACCCTCGCCCTGCTGCGCGCGGTCGTCGCCGGGGTCGCGGAGCTGCCCGTGCTCGTCGCCGCGGGCCTGCGCCCGGCCGAGGCGGGCGCCGAGCTGCAGGCCGCGCTCGCCGCCCTCGCCGAGCCCACGGCGGACCGCATCGAGCCGGCGCCGATGACCGCGGGCGACGTCGCCGGGATGCTGGACCGGCACGGCGTGCCCGCCGCCGCGCCCGAGCTGGTCGCCCGGATCACCGAACGGACCGGCGGGAACCCGCTCTTCGTCCGCGAGCTGGCCCGCCTCGTCGCCGCCGAGGGCCCGTCCGCCGCGGCCGACGCCGTCCCGGCCGGGGTCCGCGAGGTGCTGCGCCGGCGCCTGGCCCGGCTGCCCGCGACGACCCGCACCGCGCTGGCCCGGGTCTCGGTGCTCGGCCGCGACCTGGACACCGACGACGCCCTCGACCTCGCCGCCACCGCCGACGGCGTCGACCCGCTGGACGCCCTGGAGCCCGCGGTGCTCGGCGGGATGCTGCTCGAACCCGGGCCGGGACGGCTGCGGTTCTCCCACGACCTGGTCCGGGACACCCTCTACGGCGACATCCCGCAGCTGCGTCGCGCCCGGCTGCACGCCGCGGCCCACGCGATCCTCACCCGCAGGCGGCCCGACGACCCGGTCCCGCTGGCCCACCACGCACTCGCCGCCGGGTCCGCCGTCGAACCGGACCGTGCCCTGGCCGCGGTCCGTGCCGCCGCCGCGGCCGCCGCCGGGTTCGGCTCGCACCGCGAGGCCGCCCGGTTCTACGGCCGCGCCGTCGAGCTCGCCGGACGGGCCGGGACCGGCGTCGACGACGAGCTGGCCCTGCGCTGCGCGCTGGTCGCCGAGCTCGCCCGCGGCGGCGACGGCCACACCGCCCTCATCGAACGCCGGACCGCCGTCGACCAGGCGACGGCCGCAGCACCGCAGTGGCTCGGCGCCGTCCTGACCAGCTACGACACCCCGGTCAGCTGGACCATCCGGCCGGGCCAGAACATCGACGCCGAGCTGATCGACCTCATCGAGACCGAGCTCGCGGAGACCCCGCCCGACGCCGTCGACCGGCGGGTGCGGCTGCTCGCCGCCCTGGTGTTCGAGATCGAGGGGCACGACGACGACCGGGTCCGCTCCGCCTCGGCGGAGGCCATGGCGCTCACCGGGCGCGGCGTCGACCCGCTGCTGCGCTGCCGGGCGCTCAACGCCCGGTTCTTCGCCGTCCTCGCCCCGGACCTGTGGCACGAGATGGCCCCGGTGGGGGAGGAGCTGGCCGAGCTCGGCGGCCGGGCCGGGCACGCCGGCTACCGCACGCAGGCCCACCACCTGCAGCTCATGGTCGCCGCCGGCAGCCACGACCTCGACGCGGCGACACGGCACGCGGAGGCCGCCGTCGCCGGGGCCCCGGGCGGGCAGCTGGAGTTCACGCTCGGCTGGGCCTACATCTTCTCGGCGCTGCGCGCACTCGTCGCGGGGGAGCTGGGCACCGCCGAGGAGCGCTACACCGAGCTCGCGACCCGGCTGGTCGGTGCCGGCCAGGTCAACGGGGCGCTGATGGGGCTGCTCGGGAGGTTCGTCGTGCGGCACGACCAGGGCCGCCTCGGGGAGCTGGCCCCCGAGCTCGAGACGCTCCGCGACGCGCTGCCGCCGACCTTCGGCGACTTCCTCGCGCTGGCCCACCTGCACGCGGGCGACCCCGTCCGGGCCCGCGAGATGTGGGCGCCGGACGCGGAGCTGGCCCGCAGCTACTACTGGCTGATCTGGACCTGCGTGCGCGCCGAGGTGGCGGTCGGCCTGGCCGACCGGGACGTCGCCGCGCGGTGCCGGGAGCAGCTGCGCCCGTGGACGGGAACGGTGGCGGGGCTGTCGTCGGGCACGATCGCGCTCGGGCCCACCGACCTGGTGCTCGCCGGTCTGGAGGGGCTGCTCGACCCGGCAGGCGGCGGCCGGGTCCACCACCTGCGCGAGGCCGAGCGGGTCGCGGCGGAGCTGGGTGCCCCGGTGTGGCGCGACCGCGCCCGGCGGCTGCTCTCGGCGGCCGGCGCCGACCCCTCGACGGCACCGGCTCCCGGGGCTCAGGACGTGCCGAACACCAGCGCACAGCGCCTGCGGTAGCCGCCGCGCAGCAGGCGCTCCAGCAGCACGACCACCGGCCCGGCCTCGCGGCGCATCCCGGCCCATTCCTGCGGGGTGGTCACCGCGACGATCCGCGGCAGCATGAACCGCAGGCCCGGCCCGGACTTCTGCACCTGCGCGACGACGGCGTCCCAGTCGTCGGCGGGCACGTGGCGCTCGATCACCGGGAACAGGTCGCGCTCCTCGGCGTCGAGGTGCTCGTCGATCTCGTCGCGGACGACGGCGAGCCGGTCCGCGAGTACGCCCGCCGCCCGCGCCCGGGCCGGTCCCTGCGCCGCGGCGACGACGGCGGCCGCGGCCTCCCGCACCGCGGCGAGCAGCGGGTCGAGGCGGCCGTGGTCGTCGCTGAGCTCGTCCAGGTCGACGGCGTGCCCGGCGTGCCGGGCGATCACCGGCCAGGCGATGTCGTCCTCGGCGGTGTGGTGGCCGTGGATCTCGTGCTCCAGCTGCTCCAGCCAGGTCCGCAGCGCGCGGGCGCGCCGGTCCGGGCAGGGCGCGCCATCGGCGATCGCGCGGGCGGCGTCGGCGAGCCGGTGCAGGTCGACCCGCATGACGCGGTGGGCGAGGGTGATGCCGACCAGGTCGGCGGTACGGGTGTCGCGGGCGGTGGTCACCGGGATCTCCTACGGGTTCGGGGCGGTCGGTCTCGACACCGCAGACCGTGCGCCCACCCGCCGGCCGGGGACTTGCACCTCACTTGTGCCACCGTTCGCCGGGTCTTGACCGGTCGGCCAACCAAGAGTAGACCGGAGGCATCCCCACAGGGACCTCACAGGAGAAGGTGACTGACGATGGCTGGGACCACTGGTCGTACCTGGCAGCGGTGGCAGGACTGGGCCGCTCTCGTGATCGGTGTGCTGACGGCCCTCTCGCCTCTCGTGACGACGACGAACGCCGCCGCCGCGTGGACGATGGTCGTACTGGGCGTGGTGCTCGCCGCCACGTCGCTCTGGTCGCTCGCCGTGCCCGGCTCGGTGGCGAGCGAATGGGTGCACGGTGTGCTCGGCGTGCTGCTGTTCCTCGCCCCCTGGGTGATGGGCTACAGCGCGCTGACCGGGGCGTCGTGGACGTCCTGGGTGGCGGGCGTCCTCGCGGTCGTCGTGGCGGCCTCGGCGCTGCCCGCGGCGAACGCGGAGCACCGCACGCTCGCCACGCACTGACCGTCCGGCAGCACGACGACCAGGTGAGGGGCCGCGACCCGGAGGGGTCGCGGCCCCCGCCGTGTCCGGGGGAGGATCGCACCGTGGACCCCGAGTTCGACCCGGACACACCCGCCCGGGACCGCATCCTCGACGCGGCCGAGGGGCTGTTCGCCGAGCACGGCTTCGACGCGACGCCCACCTCGCGCATCGCCGAGCGTGCCGGGGTGCCGAAGGGGCTGGTGCACTACTACTTCCGCCGCAAGCCCGACCTGCTCGAAGCACTCGTCGAACGGCTCCCGCACCCGGTGCGCGGGGCGGACGTCGCCGTCGCCGGGGACGTGCTCGCCGGGCTGCGTGCGCTGGTCGCCGCGCTGGACCGGGCGCTCGACGCGTCCTCGGTCCTGTCCCACCTGCTGTGGCGCGAGGCCGACACCCACCCGGTCGTCCGCGACGCGCTGCTGCGCCGCTCCGGCGAGCTGGAGGACGCGGTGCACGAGGTGCTGCACACCGGCGGCGGGGCACCGGATCGGATCCGCGGCGCCGCCCGGCTGCTGGCCGCGGCGATCGGGCACCGCTACGCTCTGGACCGGCACGGCGACGACGCCCGCACCGACATGGAGGCCGAGCTGTCCTTCGTGGCCGCGGGCCTGTAGCGGCGCCCCGGAGCGGTGGTCAGGGCCAGGGGCGCCAGGGCGCGCCGGACTCCTCGTAGCGCGGGACGGTGTGCCTGCGGTCGGCGAGCCGGTGCAGCGCGTGTGCGGCCCACGTCCGCCATCCGACCAGCGCCAGCACGACGACGATCAGCCCGGCGGTGAGCGGCCCGGCCCAGCCGAGCGGACCCGAGGCGTTGACCGCGGCCATGACCAGCGGGCCCAGCAGCGCGAACACCGCGCCCGCGACCTGCGGGAGCCGGGCGTCGGCGAGCACGTCGACGGCGATCAGCCTGCGCTGCTCACCGTCCGGGGTGCCTCCCGAGCGCAGCACCTTCCGTGCGGCCGCGCGGTCGCGCACCAGTCCCATGTCCGGCCCGCGGGCCGGGGTGACCCGCACCGGGATCCGCGACGCCGACAGCCACAGCAGCACCACGCCGAGCAGGCTCAGCAGCCCGCCGACGACGATCGCGGCCAGCAGGTGGTCGGCGCGGGCGTGCACGTCGGTGGTGATCGAGTAGACGACGCCGAACCACGCCGCCGCGACCCCGGCCGCGACCCGGCCGACGACGACGGCCCGCAGCGACGGCGGTCGCACGGTCGGCCACGGCCCGGCCGGCGCGACGGCTGCGGCCGGCTCGCCGGGCCGGTCGCCGGGACGGCTCTCGGGCACCGGCGGCGCGGGCGGGGCCAGCACCGGGCCGGGTGCACCCGGGGGCGGCGGGGCCGCGGGCTCGTGCGGCGGCCGACGTCCGCCGGGCGCGGGCGGAGGGGCCGGGGGACCGGGCGCGGGGGAGCGGGGGCCGGCGTCGCGGTCGGCCCGGTCGCCGGTGTCCGGAGCACGCATGGCCGCGACGCTACCCGCGGGTCGGGGTGCTCCGGCCGGGGTGTCGGTCCCGCGCGACGGGTGCGGCCCCCGGGGCGCCGAACGAGCGGTACGGATCACGCGGAGTCGACCAACCGGTCAGGTTAGGCTCGCCTTCCTAGCTCGAAGGAGGCTCCCGTGCCGCTCGCCGCAGCACCCCTGTCCGCCCGCTCCGTGAGCCGTCGCGGCGTCCTCGCCGGCGCCGCCGGTCTGCTGGTCCTCGCCGGGTGCGGGACCCGGACGCAGGACGGGCAGGGGACCGACGGTGCGGCCGCGGAGGGTTACCCGGTGACGGTGCGGCACGCGCTGGGCGAGACGGTCGTCCCCGACCGGCCGCAGCGCGTCGTCACGCTGAGCGCGGCGAACACCGACGTCGCGCTGGCGATGGGGGTGCTGCCGGTCGCGATCCCACGCACCGTCTACGGCGGCGACGCCGAGGGCGTGCTGCCCTGGGTGCGCGACGCGATCACCGCGCACGGTGGCGCGTTCCCGCAGGTCATCGGCTCCGACGACCTGTCGGCGACGCCGACCGAACAGGTCGCCGCGGCCCGGCCGGACCTGGTGCTGGCCACCTACTCGGGGCTGACGCAGGCCGAGTACGACCAGCTGTCGGCGATCGCCCCGACCGTCGCCTACCCCGACGCCCCCTACTCCACCGGCTGGCAGGACCAGACCCGGATCGCCGGTCAGGTGTTCGGCGACCCGGCGCGGGCCCGGCAGCTGATCGACTCCACCGGGCAGCGCCTGCGCACCGCGACCCAGCGGTATCCGCAGCTGGCGGGGGCCACGTTCGTCTACACCGGGGGGATGGACTCCGGGACGCTCGGCGTCTTCCGGGCGGGCGACGTCCGCGTCCAGCTGGTCACCGACCTCGGGCTCACCCTGGCGCCCTACGTCGAGCAGAACGCCCCGGGCGGTGGGGAGGTCTACTACACCGTCAGCGGTGAGCTGCTCTCGCGCGTCGAGTCCGACCTCGTCATCGGCTTCTTCGCGACGCCGGCCGAGGAGCAGGCCTTCCGGAGCGCGCCCGGCGTCGGGCTGCTGCCGGCGATGGCCCGTGGCGGGTTCGCCCCGGTCGTCGGGGCCGACCGGGTGGTGGCGAGCTCGGCGCCGTCGGTCCTGTCGATCCCGTGGGTGCTCGACGCGTACCTGCCGATCCTGGCCGCCGCCGCCGCTCGCTCGCGCGGCTGATCCGGTCACCCACCTGCCGTAGTCGACATCTGACTATCAGTTATCTTCGCAGGTGACGCGAACGGGTGAATGCGCGTTGCGGGCGCGGTCGCCCCTCGTTGAGTGGGCAAGACCGTTTGCGACGGTCTAACGACCAACCATGGAGGTTGTGAGATGCGGAAGTCCGTTCGCGGCGCGCTCGTCGGCGCAGCGCTGCTCCCCCTGGCCGTCGCGGCGCCCGCCGCGGCCTTCGCCGGCACCACCGGCTACGACGAGGGTGGCAAGGACAAGGGTCACTCGAAGCACGAGGGTGACAAGGACAAGGGCCACCACAAGAAGCACGGTCACCACAAGAAGTGGGACCACAAGAAGCACGACGACAAGAAGCACGACCTCGCGCTGCCAGCCCCGCTGGACAGCGTCGTCGACATGATCACCGGCGCCACCGGCGGCGACCTGCCGTCGGCGCCGGCGACCCCGGTCGGCTGACCGACCCCGGTCCCGTGACGGGCCGGTCCGGACCCTCGAGGGGTGTCCGGACCGGCCCGTCCGCCGTTGCGGGGCCGGTGTCGTACGGGCGGGTCAGATCACCGGCGCCGGGTCCTGCGTCGGTGGGTCCTTCAGGATCGTGTCGCCCTTGACGAACCACGCGACACCGAACGCGAGGATCGCGACGGCCTCCAGCCAGAACAGGGTGTGGAACCGCTCGGCGACGGCGTCGGGCACCAGTGCCGCGTCCAGTGCGGCCAGCACGAGGCAGGTCACGATCGTCGCGCCGCAGACCCGGTAGACGAGGTTGCGGGCGGCCTTGCTCCGCGTCCCGGATCCGCCGCGGGTGAACAGGACCAGGCAGAACCAGGCCAGGCCCGCGAAGAACACCGTCGCCGCGGCCAGGTGGAGGTACCCGACGACGGTCGCCGCCGCCGTCGCCGCGCCGTCGGGCCGGGTGGGCAGCAGCGCGACGGCGATCGCCGCCGTCCCGGTGATGTTGGCGAGCCGGTTGTCCGGCCGCTCGTAGCGGTAGCAGAAGAGGAACACGCCGACCGCGCACAGCGAGCCGACGAACACGTCGCGCATCGGCGAGTAGTAGTAGCGGCTGATGGAGTCCCGCAGCCCGTCGCCGCCGAGGGTCAGGTCGCCCGCCACCAGCACGAACGGGAGCAGGATCCCGATCACGCCGACGGCACGCCGCAGACCCAGGTAGGACAGCACGGCACCGTCGGCACGCGAGGACATGACGAAGATCGTCGCAGAGACGTCACTCGAACTCTCGTTCGATCCGGCGTAGCGTCCGGGGGGTGGACGTCGGTGGGCAGGCCTCGCTCTTCGCGACCGGGGGTGCGGCCCCGGCGTACCGGCACGAGCTCACCGCCGGGGCGTGGGTCGACGTCGCGGTCGGCTGGGCCCCCGATGCGGACGAGCTGTTCGCGCTGCTCCGCACGACCGTGCCGTTCCGCGGCCACCGCCGCCGCATGTACGACCGCGTGGTCGACGAGCCGCGCCTCACCCACCGCTGGGTCCTGCCCGACGACGCGGTGCCCCACCGGCTGCGCGAGATGGGCCGGACGCTGGGGGAGCGCTACGGCCACGACTTCACCCAGATCGGCGTGAACCTCTACCGCGACGGCGCCGACGGCGTGGCCTGGCACGGCGACCGGGTCGCCCGCGAGCGGCCCGAGGCCGTCGTCGCGCTGGTCGCCCTCGGCGCGACGCGGCCGCTGCGGCTGCGCCCGGCCGGCGGCGGCGCGTCGGTGTCGTTCCCGCTCGCCTCGGGCGACCTGCTGGTCATGGGCGGGACGTGCCAGCGGACCTGGCAGCACAGCGTCCCGAAGGTGGCGTGCAGCGGTCCGCGCATCAGCGTCCAGTTCCGCCACCTGTATCCGGGGATGCCGCCGGGTGGGCGACCGACATAGTCTGCGTCGATGCAGCGCAAGATCGGCGTGATGGGCGGGACGTTCGACCCCGTCCACCACGGCCACCTCGTCGCCGCCAGTGAGGTGGCGGACCGCTTCGCCCTCGACGAGGTGATCTTCGTACCGACCGGGAGACCGTGGCAGAAGACCGGCCGCGACGTCTCGCCGGCCGAGGACCGCTACCTGATGACGGTCATCGCGACGGCGTCGAACCCCCGGTTCTCGGTCAGCCGCGTCGACGTCGACCGCGACGGCCCCACCTACACCGCGGACACCCTCGCCGACCTGCACGACGCCATGCCCGACGCGCAGCTGTTCTTCATCACCGGCGCCGACGCGCTCCAGCAGATCCTGTCCTGGCGCAAGGTCGACGAGCTGTTCCGCTACGCGCATTTCGTCGGCGTGACCCGGCCCGGGTACGAGCTGGCCGACGGGCACCTGCCCCAGGGGTCGGTGACGACGGTCGAGGTGCCCGCGATGGCGATCTCGTCCAGCGAGTGCCGGGCGCGCGTGGGTGCGGGGAGGCCGGTCTGGTACCTCGTGCCGGACGGGGTGGTGCAGTACATCTCCAAGCGCAGTCTCTACCTGAATCCGGACGTCTGACCTGCGGTTCCTCCCACCGGCCCTGTGCTCGAACGGCTCCGTACGGGGCTCGCCGGTCTGTGGGTCGGTCCAGCGGACCCGCCTGCGTCTCCCGCGGCCGTGGCGCCGCTGTCCACGTCGTCGTTCGGCGATGGCGAGTGCGATCTCCCGTGCGGCGTCGTCGACCGCGCGGTCCTCATCGACGTCGACGCTCACGGTGGCCCGCCACCTCCGTGAGGACCGGTGCGGCGAGCTCGACTGCGAGCAGCAGGTCATGGAACCGGTGCGGCCGGCCCAGGGTCGCGCGGGTCGCGAGCCGTCCGATCCCCCCGAGGGCCATCAGCCCGGCGAGAAGCCGCATGCGGTCCAGGTTCGGTTCGTCGTCGGCCACGGCGTCGAGCCAGGCGACTCCGTAGCCGGCGAAGACAGGCCCCATGAAGCGGACGTGCGAGTCGACCGTCGCGTCGTCGGTCATGCCCGGCTCCCCGCGTGTTCCGCCGACGAGCTGGATCCCACCGATCGCGATGCATGCCCACCCGGTCAGACGTCCCACGGTTCGCAGCGTCGACATGAGGTGATCCTGGCACGAGCGGCGGCAGTGGTCGGACCGGATATCGACGGACCGTGGGGGGAGGCGGGCGTCAGCTGTCCAGGACTGTGCCCGATGTCGACGATCGCAACGGGGTCGATGTACCTGGCTCTCTCATAACTCGCGGACGAGCCGGGCCGGGTTCCCTGCGACGAGAACGCGGTCGGGCACATCCCGCGTCACAACGCTTCCTGCCCCGACCACGGCATCCGCCCCGATGGTCACGTCAGGGCAGACGATGACCCCGGCGCCGAGCCAGGTGTTGCTCGCGATGCTGATGGGGAGAGGACGTTCCCATCCCTCGCGACGGCGGTCACGGTCGTCGACGGGGTGCTGTGCCGTGAGGAGTTGGGTGCGCGGTCCGATGCGGACGTCATCGCCGATGGTGATGGCGGCGTCGTCCATGAAGAGGGCGTCGTGGTTGACGAAAGCGCGGTCGCCGAGCGAGATGTGGGTGCCGTAGCTGCACAGGAAGCGGGGCAGTACCACCACGCCGCCGCCGACGTGTCCGACGATGTCGCGGAGGAGCATGGCGCGTTCGTCGTCGTCATCGGCGCCGGTCGCGTTGAACCGGTCGAGGAGACGCCAGCAGCGACGTCGGTGCTCGGCCAGGTCGGGTTCGTCGAGGTACCAGTCGTTGCGGAGCATGCGTTCCTTGTGCTCGCCCACGCTTCTGATCCTGCGTCCCGAGGGCCTTCGGGTACAAATCCGGTACATGCCGGCCCGGCCGGCGAGGCCCGACGACGACCGGTCACCACCACGGGGCCGGGGACCGCCGGGTGGACGGGAGCTCGGCCGGCCTGTCGGTGCGCCGGGTGTGATCGCCACGGTGGAGGTGCCGGTGCACCTCTGCACCGTGCCCGGGGAGGAGTGCGGATCCTGCCCCATCCACCCCGGGCGACGACGAGGTCCCGTCGATCAGTACAGGAGTGCTGTGCGCGCCCCACGCGAGCGCGCTCAGGTACTGATGGACAGGCGACCGGCCGGCCACGCGGCGGGCCTGAACCGGGGTGCGGGTTCAGGTCCGCTGCAGCTCCAGCACCGGGATGGTCCGCTCGGTCGAGCGCTGGTACTCGCCGAACTGCGGCTCCAGTGCGACCTGGCGGGCGTAGACCTCGTCCCGCTCGGGGCCGGTGACCTCCCGTACCCGCACGGGCAGGGTCTCGGTGCCCAGCTCGACGCGGGTGTCGGGGTTCGCCAGGAGGTTGTGGTACCAGTCCGGGTTGGTGTCGGCGCCGCCCTTGCTGGCGAAGATGACGACCCGCTCGCCGTCGAGGAGCGGAACCAGGGGCGCGATCCGCTCGGTGCCGGACCGGGCTCCCGTGTGGTGCACCAGCAGGAGCGGCTTGCCCTCGAACATGCCGCCCGCCCGTCCTCCGGTCTCCCGGAACTCCTCGATCACGGCGCGGTTCATCGCCGCCAGGTCGAACGGGGCCGACGCGTCACTCATCTCGTGCTCCTCCAACGGGTGTCCGGCGCCGTCCGGCACCGCTCCGGTCAACCTCGCCCCGTCGTCGGTCATTTCGGCGGTCCGCAACCCGATCGACGGGCCCGGCCGCGTCGGACACCCGGGACCCGCGCAGGCCCTGGTCCGAGTGAGTGCCGGACGGGCTCGTGTGCCGGTTCCACCGCGAGGCGGCCGACGCGGACGGGCGACCGGTCCACCGGCGGTCGGACGGGTCGTGGGACGCCGGTGGCTCGACGGTGCCGGCTGGTGCGTCGTCGACGGCGAGGGCCGGCCGAACGGGTGGCCGGTCGGCGCACGGGCCCGGGGGAACCGCTATCCGGCCGCCTCCATGGCCATGTCGCTCCCGCGCCACTCCGCCGCCAGCTCCTCCAGTGGCACCCCGAGCGCCTCGCCCAGGCACACGATCGTCCCGAACCCGGGCGACGGCAGCCGTCCGGTCTCGAGCTTGCGCAGCGTCTCGGGGGAGATGCCGGCCGCCCGCGCGACGTCGACCGGGTCGCGGTCGCCCCGGGCCCGGCGCAGCAGCGCGCCGAGACGGCGGCCGGCCTCGATCTGCTCGGGCGTGAGGGGCTGACGGACCATGTATCGAGCGTAGGGTCGGTATTACTGTACCGGCAAGCCGTGACGGTCCGGTATAGTAATACCGTGATCGAACTGAAGACACCGGCCGAGCTCGACCGGATGCACACGACCGGCCGGTTCGTCGCCGAGGTGCTCACCGAGGTCGGCCGGATCGCCGACGTCGGTGTGAACCTCCTCGACATCGAGCAGCACGTACGCGGCATGATCGCCGAACGCGGCGCCGAGTCCTGCTACTGGGACTACGCCCCGTCCTTCGGGCGCGGCCCGTTCCGCAACGTCATCTGCCTGTCGGTCAACGACGCCGTGCTGCACGGGCTCCCGCACGATTACGTCCTGCGCGACGGCGACGTCCTCAGCGCCGACATCGCCGTCAGCATCGACGGCTGGGTCGCGGACTCCGCCCGGACGGTCGTCGTCGGCACGACGGCCGACGAGGGCGACCTCCGCGTCATCCGGGCCACCGAGGACGCACTGGAGGCCGCGATCGACGCGGCCCGGCCGGGCAACCGGCTCGGCGACATCTCCGCCGCCATCGGCGGGGTCGCCCGCGACTACGGCTACCCGGTCAACACCGAGTTCGGCGGGCACGACCTCGGCCGCACCATGCACGGCGACATCCACATCCCGAACGCCGGGCGGGCCGGCCGCGGCCTGACCCTGCGACCGGGGCTGACCCTCGCACTCGAGCCCTGGTTCGCACGGACCACCGACAAGATCGTGTTCGACCCGGACGGCTGGACGATCCGCTCCGCCGACGGCTCGCGCACCGCGCACTCCGAGCACACCGTCGCGATCACCGAGGACGGCCCCACGGTGCTGACCCGCCGCGGGCAGGACTGAGCGGCCCGTGCGTGTCGCCCTCGACGCACTGACCGTGCCGGTCCCGCCGACCGACGCCGAGCGGACCCGGGCCTTCTACCGTGCCCGTCCGGCGGGCCGCGGCCCCGCGGACGCCGACGAGCTGCGCGCGGTCCGGGCCGCGGCCGCCACGCCACCACCCGCGGTGCCGCCCGCGGTGGGGGACACCGCCGTCGCCGACGGCCGTCGGGTGCCGGTGCGGATCTGCCGCCCGCCAAGCACGGCGCGCGGGGTGCTCCTGCAGATCCACGGCGGCGGCTTCTACCTGGGCTGCGCCGCGCGGGACGACGTCGGGAACCGGGCGCTGTCCGACGCGCTCGGCGTCGCGGTCGTCGCCGTCGACCACCGGCTCGCCCCGGAGCACCCCTGGCCCGCCGCCCCCGACGACTGCGCGACCGCGGCCCTGTGGCTGCTCGACCGGGCGCCGGAGCTGTTCGGCACCGACCGGATCGCGTTCACGGGCGTCTCCGCCGGGGCCACCCTGGCCGTGACGACGCTGCTGCGGCTGCGCGACCGCGGCCTGGCCGACCGTGTCGCCGGGGCCGAGCTGCGGTACGGCACCTACGACCTGAGTGCCCGCACCCCGGCCGGTCGCCGCATCGCCGAGGAGTACTTCCTGCGCGCCTACGCCGGCCACGTCGCCGACCGGACCGTCCCGGACCTCTCCCCGGTGTTCGCCGACCTCACCGTCCTGCCGCCGCTGCTGATGACGGTCGGTACCGACGACGTACTGCTGGAGGACAACCTCGCGATGGCCGCCCGGCTCGCGACGGCCGGGGTCGAGGTCGACCTGCGCGTCCACCCGGGCGTCCCGCACGGCTTCGCCGGGCACGACACCCCGGTCGCCGCAACCGCGCTGCGGTACGCACGGGACTGGCTGTCCGCCCGGATCGACGGCGCGTCCCCGCCGGCCGGCGTGTGACGACCCGACCCCGCACACCGTGCCGCAACCTCGCAGCCACTGCGGGGGCTGCGAGGTCCGGGAAGCCTCTGCGAGGTGCGACGCCGCGACCCGACCGATCACGGTGAGTCATGCAACGCGTGTTCCCGGTCTACGGAAAGTGAGCCCGGTGGGCGGACGTGAGCCACCGTCCGCGACATCGATCTTCCTGCGGCACACGAGAGACGGGAACGCAGTGCCTGCGACCCGGCCCCGCGCGTTACCACCGTATGAACTCCGACGACCTGACCGTGCCCATCCTCGACCCCGCCCAGCTCGCCGAGCTGCGCCGCAGCACCGACCCGGCCCCCGCCGCGGCGCCACCGAACGCCGCGGCCTGGCTGCTGATGACGGTGCTGGGACTCGGCATCGTCGTGACGATGCTGGGGCTCGTCGTCGCCTGGAGCTGAGCACGGCCCGGTCGGGATCTTGTGCCACGCGTCACAAGGGAGAAGAGTCGTCCCGGTCCGCGTCTTCGACGGAGCAGGAGCGTGACAGCAGTGACGACCGGGACGACAGCGCAGCCGACGGCGATCGAGAATCCCTACTACACCCATGAGTTCCACGGCGACTACGACCTCATCAGCCTGGGAGAGTTCGCGCTGGAGGAGGGCGGGGTGATCCCCGACCTGCAGCTCGCGGTGGCCACCTTCGGCACGCTGAACGCGGCGAAGGACAACGCGATCCTCGTGACGACCTGGTACTCGGGCACGCACCAGATCTTCCGCGACGTCTACATCGGTCCGGACCACGCGCTGAACCCGGAGCGGTACTTCATCGTCGTGGTCAACCAGATCGGCAACGGTCTGTCGACCAGCCCGCACAACGCCTCGGGCGCCAACGCGGGCATCGCGATGTCGAACTTCCCGCACGTCCGCATCGGCGACGACGTCCGGGCCCAGGAGCAGCTCCTGCGCGAGCACTACGGGATCGACCGGCTCGCGCTGGTCGTCGGGGGCTCGATGGGCGCGCAGCAGACCTACGAGTGGATGGTCCGGTTCCCGCAGAAGGTGCGCCGCGCCGCGCCGATCGCCGGGACCGCGCAGAACACCCCGCACGACTTCCTCTACACGCAGGCCCTGGTCGAGGCGATCACCTCCGACCCCGGCTTCGCCGGCGGCGACTACCGCAGCAACACCGAGGTCGAGGCCGGGCTGAAGCGGCACGCCGGCATCTGGGCGGTGATGGGGTTCTCCACCGAGTTCTGGAAGCAGGAGGTGTGGCGCGCCCTGGAGTTCGAGTCCCGCGAGGCGTTCATGGCCGGCTTCCTGGAGCCGTACTTCACCGCGATGGACCCCAACGACCTGCTGTGCATGGCGTGGAAGTGGCAACGGGGCGACGTCGCCCGCCACACCGGCGGCGACCTCGCCGAGGCGCTCGGGCGCAACGAGTCCGTCGCCCGGGTCATCCCGATCAACGAGGACATGTTCTTCCCGGTCCGTGACCACGAGGCCGAGCTGGAGCTGACCCCGCACGCGACGATCCGCGTCGTCGACGACCTGCTCGGGCACCTCGCCCTGTTCGGCGTCGCGCCCACCTACATGCCGCAGATCGACCAGTACCTGCAGGAGCTGCTCGACAGCCCGGCGTGACCACGGACCCGGACCGTCCCCGACCCGCCCGTTCGGGGACGGTCCGGCGCACTCCGGACACATTCGTGGCAGATACTGCCAATAAATCGTAGGCTGGGGTTCACCACCACGACCCCAGGAGTGTCGATGACCCTCGCCACCGAGCGTCCCCGCCTGCCGTTCACCCGACCGAACCTGCTCGACCTCGCGCCGTTCTACGAGGTCCTGCGCCGCGAGGCACCGATCGCGCCGGTGACCACCCCGGCCGGGGACCCGGCCTGGCTGGTGACCCGGTTCGCCGAGGTCCGCGAGCTGCTCGGGGACAAGCGGTTCGGCCGGTCGCACCCGGAGCCGGAGAAGGCGTCGAGGATCAGCACCGCCGCCGTCCAGGACGGGCCGACCGGCACCTACGAGAACGAGGCGGAGGAGCACGGCCGGATGCGCCGGCTGCTCACCCCGGCGTTCTCCGCCAAGCGGATGCGGACGCTGTCCGGGCACGTGCAGGAGCTCGTCGACGGCTACGTCGACGCGATGGTCGCCGAGCACGACGCCGCGGGCCGGGGTGCCACCGTGGACCTGCACACCCACCTCGCCTTCCCGCTGCCCGTCGCGGTCATCTGCTCGCTGCTCGGCGTCCCCGAGTCCGACGGCGAGTACTTCCGCGCCCTGTCCGACCGGATGGCCACCTTCTCCGGGGAGGACGCCCACGCCGCCCGCGAGGAGTTCGGCCGCTACATGGCCGGGCTCGCGGAGGGCAAGCGCGCCGAGCCGGGCGAGGACGTCATCACCGACCTCGTGCAGGCCCAGGCCGAGGACCCCGGGTTCGGCTACCCGGAGATGGTCCGGCTCTGCGTCGGGCTGCTGTTCGCCGGCCACGAGACCACGGTGAACCGGATCGGGCTCGGCATCCTGTTCCTGATGACCAACCGCGACGAGTGGGACAGGCTCGCCGCGGACCCGGACGGCCGGGTCGACGCCGTCATCGAGGAGGTCATGCGCCTCGGCGCGCCCGGCGACCTGGGGCTGCTGCGCTACGCCCACTCCGACGTGGAGATCGCCGGGGTCACCGTCGCGCGCGGCGACGCGGTGATCCTCTCGGTCAACGCCGCCAACCGCGACGTCGACGTCTTCGACCACGCCGAGACCTTCGACCCCGACCGCACCGAGCGCGGGCACGTCGGCTTCGGCCACGGGCCGCACTTCTGCATCGGCGCGAGCCTGGCCCGCACCGAGCTGCGCGCGGTGTTCGCGACGCTCGCCCGCCGCCTTCCCGGGCTGGACCTCGCCGTCGGCATGGACGAGCTCGACGTGCGCACCGACCACATCACCGGCGGCGTCCGCAGCCTGCCGGTCCGCTGGTGAGGGAGGGGACCGCGATGAAGGTCGAGGTCGACCAGCACGCGTGCGTCGGCTCGGGGCAGTGCCTGCTCACCGCCCCGGACGTGTTCGACCAGCGCGACTCCGACGCCGTCGTCGAGCTGCTCACCGACACCCCGCCGGACGGACAGGAGCAGGCCGTGCGCAACGCGGCGCGCGGCTGCCCGGCGTCGGCGATCACCGTCGTCGACGGCTGAGCGGAGCGATGAGTCCGGGACGCCTCCGCGGTCGACCCCGGTGTACGACGCACCGACGACCGTGGAGGCACCTCCCGTGCGCACCCTCGCGATCACCCAGAACATCACCCTCGACGGCGCCGTCGAGTTCCTCGGCGACTGGTTCGACCCGACCGCCGGGTCGGGAGGAGACGACGGCGGCGACATGCTGGCCGAGCTGCACCGCCAGGACTCCGCGTCCGACGCGACCCTGCTCGGCCGTCGCACGTTCTGCGACTTCCGCGGCTTCTGGCCCGCGCAGACCGACGACGCCACCGGCATCACCGACTACCTGAACCAGGTCGACAAGTACGTGGTGTCCTCCACGCTGACCGACCCGGAGTGGCAGAACTCGACGATCCTGTCCGGGGACCCGGTGGCCGAGGTGGCGGCGCTCAAGGAGCAGCCGGGCACCGACATCGTCCTGACCGGCAGCATCACGCTGTGCCACACGCTCATCGCCGCCGGGCTCGTCGACGAGTTCCGGCTCTTCCACCACCCCGTGGTCCAGGGTGCCGGCCGGCGGCTGTTCCCCGACGGCTGGAACGCCGAGGGGCTACGGCTCCTCGACGCCCGCTCGTTCGGTGGTGGGATCGTCTACACCGCTCACGCGCCGCGCTGAGCCGTCCGCGCTGCCAGCAGCTCCCGGCCCGGGCCGGACAGCTCCGCGACCGCGTCCGCCCGCCCCGCGGCGGCCATCAGCAGCGCCTCGGCGGGCCCGGCGACCTCCGGCCCGTCACCGTGGCGGAAGTCGAGGTCGGTCGCGACCAGCCGCAGGCCCGCGACCCGCCTGCGGGCGCCCAGCGGCGGTGCCGTCATCGTGAACGGCAGCGCGGCGGCGAGGCGGTCGGCCGGGACGCTGCGGTGCAGCCCGAGCGGGCGGCGGATGTCCTGGTGGTGGATCAGGGCGTCGGTGAGCCCGATCCGCCCGCCGAAGGCGGCGGTGACCCCGCGTGGACGCAGATGCGCCCGTACGGCCGCCACCACCTCGGTGACCGGGCGATCGGCCCACTGCGCGACGACGAGGTCGTTCGGGTCGCGGCCGGTGGCCCGGGCCCGCACCACGGTGCCGAGGAACCCGCGCAGCCCGGCCACGTCGTAGCCGATCAGGTGTGCGACGACGTCGCGCACCCGCCAGCCGGCGCACAGCGAGTCCGACACCCACTGGCCGGGCGTGAGGGTGTCGAGCAGGCCGGCCAGGTCGGCGCGCTCCGCGGCGGCGAGGTCGTGCACCGGGCCGCGCCTCACTGCGCCGTCTCCTCCCGGGAGGCGGCCCGCTCGACGCGGTGCCGCACGTACCGCGACACCACCAGCCCGCCCACGACGGCGACGATCAGCCCGATCCAGGAGAACCGCTTCAGCCAGGTCTCGGCGACGATGCCGAGCAGGTAGATCAGGGCGACCGTGCCGCCCGCCCACAGCACCGCACCGGTGGCGTTAGCCGCGAGGAACGCGGGATAGCGCATCTTCATCGTCCCGGCCAGCGGCCCGGCCAGGATCCGCAGGATCGCCACGAAGCGGCCGAACAGCACCGCCCACACCCCGTGCCGGTCGAAGATGCGGCGGGCGACAGTGAGGTGGGCCGGGCCGAGGTGCTTCGGGAAGCGACGGCCGAGCCGGTCGAGCAGACCGGTGCCGTAGCGGCGCCCGACCGAGTAGCCGATCGAGTCACCGACGATCGCGCCCGCCGTCGCCGACGCCGCGACGGCGACCGGGTCGATGTGGGACCCCGGGCGCGCGGCCAGCAGCGCCGCGCCGACCAGCACGATCTCGCCGGGGAGCGGGACCCCGATGCTCTCCACCCCGACCACACCCGCGCACAGGAAGTAGATCGCGAGCGGGGGGATCGCCATCAGGAGCATGTCGACGTGCACCACTCCATCATGCACACGTTCCGGTGGTGCGGTGACGGCCCGGTGCGGGCATCATGCGCGGGCGTGAGCACACCGCTGGAGCAGGTCTTCCTGGCCGCCCACGACGACCTGCCCCGTGAGGCGCCGGGATCGGAGGAGACGACGGCGCTGCTGCTGCGGCTGGCCGGTGACCTGCCCGAGCGGCCGCGGATCGTCGACATCGGCTGCGGGACGGGCCCCTCGACGCTCCCGCTGGCCGCGGCGACCGGTGGTGAGGTCGTCGCCGTCGACCTGCACGAGCCCTTCCTCCGGCGGCTGCGGACCCGCGCCGCGACGTCCGGGCTGGGGGAGCGGGTGCGTCCGCTCGTCGCGGCGATGGACGACCTCCCGCTGCCCGACGGCGAGGCCGACCTCGTCTGGTCCGAGGGAGCGGCCTACATCATGGGGTTCGACGCCGCGCTGGCCGGCTGGCGGCGCCTGCTCGCCCCGGGCGGTGTGCTGGTCCTCACCGAGGCCGAGTGGACGACCACCGAGCCGTCGCCCGGCGCGCGGGAGTTCTGGGACAGGAGCTACCCGGGGATGCGGACGACCGCGGAGAACGTCGCCGCCGCGGAGCGCGCCGGGTACACGGTGCAGGCGGTCTACCTGCTCCCCGACTCCGACTGGGACGCCTACTACCGGCCGCTGGCCTGCCGGATCGCGACCCTGCGTGAGGACGGCGTCGACCCGGCGGCGCTGGACGAGGTGGGCGACGAGATCGCCGTGCGGGAACGGTTCGGCGCCGAGTACGGCTACACCGGCTACGTCCTGCGTCCGCGCTGACCCGGCGTCCGGACGTGGTCGTACGCCCCCGCACCGACGACGACCTGCCGGGCTGCGTCGCGGTACTGCGTGCCGTGCACGCCGCCGACCGTTACCCGTCGACCTGGCCGGCCGACCCGGCGGCGTTCCTCTCCCCGCCGGGACTGGTCACCGCACTGGTCGTCACGGTGGGGGAGCGGGTCACCGGGCACGCCGCGCTCCTCACCGACGATGTCGACGCCGCGGGCGACTCCGGTGCGCTGCGGCTGACCCGGGTGTTCGTCGACCCGGCGGTCCGTCGTGCCGGGTACGCCCGCACCCTGCTGGCGGGCGTCGCCACCGCGCTCGCGGCCTGTGGCCGCGACGGGGTGCTCGACGTCGTCGAGTCCGTCCCGGCCGAGCGCCTCTACCGGGCGGCCGGCTGGGTCCGCACCGGGGCCGCGCCCGCCGGATGGCGCTTCCCGGACGGTCGCGAGCCGGTCGCCGCGCTCTACCGGCTGCCGATCACGCAGCGCCGAACGGGTGACGACGCAGTGCAATGGTCGACCATCGGTCACGCTGTGCTGCGCCGATCGGGCTACGGTGATCCTCGTGATCGAGGTCCCCACCCCGACGGTGGCCGGTCTGCTGCTCCGCGCGGTGCCGCAGCCCGTCCGCCGGGACGCCCACGCCGCGATGCACACCCTCGCCCCGTGGGGCGCCGTGTCGGCGCAGCTCGTGCAGGACTCCGGCGGCGGCGTCGCCGACCACGACGTGCACGTCGACGGCGACCCGGTCCACATCCCGTTCCGGACGTCGTTCCCCTGGCCGTCGTCGGCCGTGCTCGCCCGGATGGGCACGCGCCGCCGCGCCGTCGTCGCCGCGTGGATGTCGCGCAGCGAGAACGCCGGGCACCGCCAGCGCGCCGTGCGCGACCTGCTCGGCGTACACGAGGCGTGGGTGGTGCCGTTCGTGGTCGCCCCCTGCGGGGAGTACGTCCACGAGATCGGCGCCGACGTCGACCGGTTCGTCCGCACCGAGCTGGGCCGCCACCCCGTGCTCCGGTACGCCTACGCCCGTTTCGTGCGGGACAACCCGCGCTTCCTGGCCACCACGCGGCACCGCGCGGTGTCCTTCCGCCACCTGGACCACCGGTGGCCGCACCGGGGCGACCCGGACCGGACCTACCCGCAGCTCGCGGCGCTCGACGCGCTGTCCGCCCTCGCCTATCGGGGAGGTCAGGACTACCCGGGGGACCCGGCGCCGCCGCGGGTCACCGCGGCGGCGTCCTGAGCACTCAGGCGGACGGGGCCGCCGCCGTGACCTCCGCGGTGCCGCGGTCCAGCACCACCTCGCCGTCGACGGCGGTCCGGAACGCGACCGTGCCGTCGCCGGTGTCCCACACCGAGACGGTCAGGGACTGCCCGGGCACGACCGGGCGGGTGAACCGGGCGTCCATCGCGACGAGGCGACGGGCGTCGCCGTCGCAGACGGTCGCGACCAGCGCACGCGTGGTGAACCCGTAGGTGCACATGCCGTGCAGGATCGGCCGGTCGAACCCGCCCTTCGCGGCGAACCGCGGGTCGCTGTGCAGCGGGTTGCGGTCCCCGGTCAGCCGGTACAACAGGGCCTGGCCGGGCGTGGTCCGGTAGGTCACCTCGTGGTCGGGCGCCCGGTCGGGGACGGGGCTCGGCGCGCTGTCACCGCGGGGGCCGCCGAAGCCGCCCTCGCCGCCGACGAACAACGTCTTGGTGCTGGTCAGCACCGGGTCCCCGGTGCCGGCGTCGACGGCCTCGGCCTCGGCGCGCACCAGCGCCCCGGACCCCTTGTCGAGCACCTCGGTGACCGTCGCGGTCACCCGGACCCGCCCCTCCACCGGCAGCGGGCCGACCACCCGGAACGCCTGCTCGGCGTGCACGACGCGCGAGGCGTCCACGTCACCGAGGTCGACCTTCGCGCCCGCCGTGACGATCTCCGCGAACGACGGCAGCACCGCCGTCCGCACGCCCCCGGTGTTCTCCGTGGTCAGCGACAGCTCGGCGGTGGGGTCCTCACCCCTGCGCCGACGGCGACCGCGTACAGGAGCACGTCGTCCCGTGCCCACGCGAAGCTGACCGGTTCGCACTGCGTGCCCTCGAGATCGGGCGCCAGGGGCATGGGGAGTCTCCTTCGACGATCCACCGTGAGGCGGAAACCTATCCCGCCCGGTGCCCGCCGCCCAAGCCCCCGGTGCCCGGCTGACACACTGTCGAGGTCAATCGTGGTCGTGAAGGGAAGAGTGTGGTGACGGCATCACCGGAGGCGGTCGAGCTGGCGAAGGTGGCCGCGGCCGCCGCGGCCGACAAGAAGGCCGTCGACATCGTCGCGCTCGACGTGTCCGACCAGCTCGCGCTGACCGACTGCTTCGTGCTGGCGTCGGCGGCCAACGAGCGTCAGGTCCAGGCCATCGTCGACGAGGTCGAGGAGAAGCTGCGCGAGCGCGGCAGCAAGCCGACCCGGCGCGAGGGCGACAACGACAACGGCTGGGTCCTGCTGGACTTCAACGACATCGTCGTGCACGTCATGCACACCGAGCAGCGCGGCTTCTACGGCCTGGACCGGCTCTGGAAGGACTGCCCGGCGATCGAGGTGCCCGACCCCCAGGGCGCCCCGGACGGCACTGCATGACGCTGCGCCGGGTCACCCTGCTGCGGCACGGGCAGACCGAGTACAACTCCGTCGGCCGGATGCAGGGGCACCTGGACACCCGGCTGACCGACGCCGGGCGCGCGCAGGCCGCGGCCGTCGCGCCGCGGCTCGCGCAGGAACGGTTCGACCGGATCATCACCTCGGACCTGACCCGCGCCCACGACACCGCGACCGCCGTGGCCGAGGCCGTCGGGCTGCCGCTGTCGGTGGACAAGCGGCTGCGGGAGACCCACCTCGGGGACTGGCAGGGACGCACCATCGCCGAGATCGGTGCCGACGACCCGGGCGCGATCGCCGAGTGGCGGTCCGACCCGCGGTTCACCCCGCCCGGCGGGGAGTCCCGGGTCGACGTCGTCGTCCGGTCGCTGCCGGTCGTCGAGGAGCTGGACCTCGAGTACGCCTCCGACCCGGAGGAGCGCTCCGTGCTGCTCGTCGCGCACGGCGGCATGATCGCCGGGATGGTGTGCGGGCTGCTCGACCTGCCGCAGTCGTCCTGGCCGGTGATCGGCGGGCTGGGCAACACCCGCTGGGCCGTCGTCGCCCGTCGTGACGACCACCCCCGCTGGCGCCTGTCGGGGTACAACATCGGTGCCTGACCTGCTGGTCGTCGGGGACTCGCTGGCCTTCCACGGGCCCGAGCGGCCCTGCCCGGCCGACGAGCCGAGGCTGTGGCCCAACATCGCCGCCGCCCGGCTCGGGGGCCGCGCCGAGATCGTCGCGCGTGCCGGGTGGACCGCCCGGCACGCCTGGTCGGCGATCACCGGGGACCCGCGGGTGTGGGCGGCGCTGCCGCGGGTCGGAGCGGTCGTGCTCGGGGTGTCCGGGATGGACTCGCTGCCGTCCCCGCTGCCGACCGCGCTGCGCGAGCTGATCCCGGTACTGCGGCCCGCCCCGCTGCGCCACGCGGCCCGCAGCGCCTACCGGCGCGCCCAGCCGCGGCTGGCCCCGGCACTGGCGCGGCTGCCCGGCGGGGGACCGGCGACCCTGCCGCCCCGCCTCACCGCCGCCTACCTGGAACGCTGCCGCGCCGGGGTGCACGCGCTGCGCCCCGGGCTGCCGGTGGTGGCGCTGGCACCGTCGGTGCACCGCGCCGCCGACTACGGCCTGGCCCACCCGCACCGCGCCGCCACCGACGCCGCGATCCACCGCTGGGCGGCCGGCGCCCCGGCGGTGACGGTGCTCGACGTGCCCGCCCTGGTCGGCGAGCACGTCCTCGGTGGATACGGCAACCCCGACGGGCTGCACTGGGGCTGGGCGGGCCACGCCGCCGTCGGGGAGGCGCTGGCCGGGCTCCTCGCGACCGTGGGGGACCGGCCGTGACCCTGCTCGGCATCGACCTGGGCACCACCTCGGTCAAGGCCGCGGTGTTCACCGGCGAGGGCGTCCGGGTCGCCGCGGCCCGGGCCGCCCACCCCACCGCGCGGCCCGCACCCGGGCACGCCGAGCAGGACCCGCACGACTGGTGGTCCGGGCTCACCGAGGTGGTCGGCGCGCTCGGCCCGGCACTGGCCGGGGTGACGGCGGTCGGGGTGTGCGCCCAGGTCAACACCCATCTGTTCGTCGACGACGACGGTGCCCCCGTGCACCCGGCGATCACCTGGCAGGACGGCCGGTGCGGCCCGGTCGCGGCGACACTGACCGGACGGCTCACCCCCGCCGACCGGGCCCGGGTCCGGGGCGGGCTGGGCACCGTCGACGCCTCGCACGCGGCCGCCCGCGCCGCCTGGCTCGCCGCGCACCGGCCCGACGCGTGGGCCCGCGCACGCAGGCTGCTCGCCCCCAAGGACTGGCTGCTCGAACGGCTCACCGGCACCGCCGTGGCCGACCCGTTGTCCTCGACCGGGCTCCTCGGCCCCGACGGCCGGTACCCGGACTGGCTCGACCTGCTCGTCCCCGGGCTGCGCGCGATGCCGGCGCCCCTGGCCGACCCGGCGTCGGTCGCGGGGGAGACCACCGGCGCGGGCGGACTCCCGGCCGGGCTGCCCGTCGCCGTCGGGACGATGGACGCCTGGGCGGCGCTGCTCGGCGGCGGGATCGCCGCCCCCGGAGACGCGATCGACATCGCGGGCACCTCGGAGGTCCTGGCCCTCGCCGCGACGCCCGGCGGCGGCGCCCCGGGCATCGTCACGTTCCCGTCGTGGCGCGGGCTGCACGTGCACGCCGGGCCCACCCAGGCCGGCGGCGACGCCCTGACCTGGGCGTCCGCGGTGCTCGGCGTCGCACCGGGCGAGCTGCTGGACCGCGCCGCCTGCGCCGACCCGAGTCAGGTCCTGTTCCTGCCCCAGCTCGCCGGGGAACGGGCCCCGCTGTGGGACCCGGGCCTGCGCGGGCACTGGCTCGGCGCGGGCTTCGCCACCGGGTCCGCCGAGCTGGGCCGCGCCGTGCTGGAGGGCGTCGCGCACGCCGCCCGGCACGTCCTGGGGCCGCTGGAGGCCGCCGCCGGACGTCGCGCCGACACGATCGCCGCCTGCGGCGGTGGTGCGGCGAGCGACCTCTGGTGCCAGATCAAGGCCGACGTGCTGGACCGGCCGCTGCGCCGCACCGCCGAGCGCGACGCCGGGGTGTTCGGTGCCGCGATGCTCGCCGCGCTCGCGACCGGCGACGCCGCCTCGGTCGGCGAGCTCGCCGGGCGCATGGTGCGCCTCGACCGGGAGTTCACCCCCGACCCGCGCACCCGCGGTCGCCTCGACGACGCGCACGGCCGCTACCTCGCCGCGCAGCGGGCACTGGCACCGCTGTTCCGCCCGACGGGTGGATAGGGTCCGGCCGTGCCCCCCTCGCCGGTCGCCGTGGTCACCGACTCCACCGCCCACCTGCCGCCCGGCGTCGCGGAACGGCGGGGCATCCACGTCGTCCCGCTGGAGGTGCGGCTCGGTGAGCGCACCGCCCGTGACGGTGTCGACGTGTCCGCCGCCGAGCTGATCACCGCCCTCGCCGACCGCACCCTGCTGGTGCAGACCTCGCGCCCGACCCCGGCCGCGTTCGCCGAGCGCTTCACCGCCCTGCTCGACGACGGCGCCCCCGCCGTCGTGGCCGTGCACCTGTCCCGGGAGCTGTCCGGCACCTGGGACGCGGCCCGGCTCGCCGCACAGGAGGTCGCCCCGGACCGGATCCGGGTCGTCGACTCCGGTGCCATCGCGATGGGTCTGGGCTTCGCCGTGCTGGCCGCCGCCGACGCCGCCGGGGCAGGTGCGGCCCCCGAGGACGTCGAGGCCGTGGCCGGTGCCGTCGCCGCACGGGCACGGGTCCTGTTCGCCGTGCAGGACCTGGAACGGCTGCGCCGTGGCGGCCGGATCGGTGCCGCGTCCGCGCTGGTGGGCACGGCCCTGTCGGTCAAGCCGATCCTGCACCTGCGCGACGGCCGGATCGTGCCGCTGGAGAAGGTGCGGACGACCTCGCGCGCGACCGAACGGCTCGTCGCGCTCGCGGTCTCCGCGGCGGGTCCCGGGGCGCACGTCGCCGTGCACCACCTCGGCGCCGAGGACCGGGCCGAGGACATCGCCGACCGGCTGCGCGAACGGCTGCCCGACGCCGCCGGGATGCACGTCTCCGAGGTCGGCGCGGTGATCGGGGCGCACGCGGGACCGGGGCTGGTGGGGGTCGTGGTGGTGCCGGCGGGCTGACCGCCTCGTCGAGGGGGGCCGGCTCCGGCCGCCCTGCCACGGGCCGACGGGCCCCGCCGGTGTGTAGCACGGACCGCCGACGGTCCGGCCCCGTGACGGCCCACGGGATGCCGTCGGTCCCCAAGCGACGGATCCGTCCACAGGCCGGACACCGGCCGGTCGGAACGGGGGTCACGGACCTAGCGTCGGATGCGTGACCAGGACCGACACCGCCCTCGACCCGGCCCGGCGGCTCGCCGGGATCGGGAGGCGCGGGCGGCCGGACACGGTCGCGGACCGGCTCGAACCCCCGACGGTCCCGTTGCCCGCGCTGCCGGTGCCTCCCGGCCCGGCCGGGTCACGCCCCGGACGACCGCCCGCACCCGGGCCACTCCCGCCGCACGATGTCAGCGGTGCCGTTCCGCCGGGTCCGATGCCGTCCGCCTCCCGACGCGACACCCCGCACCGTGCGACACCTGTCCGGCACGCCGACCCCGACGCCTCGCACGGTGCGGGACCGGAGTGGCCCGCCGACCCGCAGGGCGCGAGGCCGGTGTGGACCGCCGACCCCGACGCCGGCCACCCCCTGGCCCTGCTGGCCCGGGACGACCCCGCCCCGCCCGAGGAGACTCTCGCCGACGACGGCCCGCACGGCGGACGCCCCTCCTGGCTGCGCCGCCGGGCCCAGCGGTGGCTGCCGTCGTCGCTGGCCGGGGCGCGGGTCGACCCGGGCCGCCCCGGTGCGCTCGCGCTGGTGGCGGTGGTGCTCGTCGGTGCGCTCGTCGCCGGGGTGGGTGTGTGGCTCGACCGCCCCACCGTGCAGCCCGTCGGCGGCCTCCCCGAGGTGACGGCGGTGCCCGGCGGGGCGGCGGCCGAGGAGACGGACCGGTCGGCGGACGCGGGCGCACCGGCACCCGTCGCGGCGGCCCCGGTCACCGCGGGGCCGCTCGTCGTCAGCGTCGTCGGGCGGGTCGCCCGGCCCGGCCTCGTCCGGGTGCCCGACGGGTCGCGTGTCGCCGACGCCCTCGACGCCGCGGGGGCCCGCTGCCCGAGGTCGACCTCGGCGTGCTCAACCTGGCGCGGCGGCTCGGGGACGGCGAACAGATCGCGGTCGGCGTCCCACCGGCCGCCGACGCCGCCCCGGTCCTGCCCGCCCCGGGCTCCGAGCCCGCGTCGGGCACCGAACCGGGCGCCCCCGCCCCGCCCGGCGCCCCCGGCGGGAAGATCGACCTGAACACCGCGACCGCGTCCGACCTCGACGCCCTGCCCGGCGTCGGCCCGGTCACCGCGAAGAAGATCATCGACTGGCGCAATGCCAACGGGCGCTTCAGCCGGGTCGAGCAGCTGCGGGAGATCGACGGCATCGGCGAGCGCCGCTTCGCCCAGCTCCAGGAACTGGTACGGGTGTGACCCGCGCCGGAGCCCGCCGGGCGGACCCGGTCCACGGGGAGCACGACGACGAGCACGAGGGGCAGGCCGAGCGTCCCGCCCCACCCGACCTGCGCCTCGTCCCCGCCGCGCTCGCCACGTGGGCCGCCGTCCTCGCCGGACTGCTCGGCGGCACTGCGGGTGGGATCACCGCCGCCGCCCTCGCCGCGCTCGCCCTGCCGGTCGCGCTGCTCCGCGCCCGGACCAGCGCCCGTGCCGCGGCACCGTCCTCGATCGTGCTCGCCGCGGCCGGGTGCGCGCTCGTCGCGGCCGTCCTGGGGACCGTCCACGCGGCCGCGCTGGCGTCGCACCCGCTGCGGGCACCCGCCGACCGCGGCGCCGCCGCCGAGGTCCGCGTCCGGCTCACCGAGGACCCCCGGGTCCTGCGCAGCACCACCGGTGGTGGCGACGAGTCCGGCGCCGCCCGGGCGATGGCGCTGGTACCCACCGAGCTAGTCACGGCCACCGTCGGCGGGGACCGGGCGACCACCGGCGGGAAGCTCCTGCTCCTGGCCCCGGCGGCGAGCTGGACCGGGCTGCTCCCCGGCCAGGAGGTCTCCGCCGCCGGGCTGCTCATGCCCGCACAGCGCCCCGACCTCACGGTCGCCGTGCTGAAGGTCCGGGGTGCGCCGCAGGACGTGACCGCGCCGCCCTGGTGGCAGACCGGGGCCGGGGCGCTGCGCGACGGCCTGCGCGACGCGGCGGTCTCCGCGCTGCCCGAGGCACCCGCGGGACTGCTGCCCGGGCTCGCGATCGGGGACACCCGCGCCCAGCTCGCCGAGACCGAGCAGGACTTCCGCACCGCCGGGCTCGCGCATCTCACCGCCGTCTCCGGGGCCAACGTCGCGATCATCACCGGGGCGGTGCTGCTCCTCCTGCGCCTGTTCCGGACCGACCCGCGGATCGCGGCCGCGGCCGCGATGCTGGCCCTGGTCGGGTTCGTCGTGCTGGCCCGGCCGTCACCGTCGGTACTGCGGGCGGCGGTCATGGGCGGGGTGGTTCTGATGGCGTTCGCGGCCGGCCGCGCCCGGTCGGCGGTGCCCGCGCTGGCGGTGGCCGTGCTCGGCCTGCTGCTGGCCGCCCCCGCCCTGGCCGTCGACGCCGGGTTCGTGCTCTCCGTCGTCGCCACCGGTGCGCTGGTCCTGCTCGGCCCGGGCTGGACGGCGGCGTTGCGGCGGCGTGGGCTGCCGTCCGGACCGGCCGAGGCCCTGGTCGTCCCGGTCGCCGCGGCCCTGGCCACCGCGCCGGTGATCGCCGGGCTCAACGGGGGAGTCGGGCTGGTCACCGTGGTGGCGAACCTGCTCGCGGCGCCCGCTGTCGCCCCCGCGACGGTGCTGGGTGTGCTCGGTGCGGTGCTGTCCGCGGTGAGCCCGGCCGCCGCGTGGTGCTGCGCCTGGCTGGCGGGACCGTTCGTGTGGTGGCTGGTGGTGGTCGGGGACCGGGCCGCCGCGGTGCCCGGTGCCACCGTGCCGTGGCCTGCGGGGGCGGGCGGCGCGCTGCTGCTCACCGGGGTGCTGGTCGTGCTGCTGGCGATGGGCCGGGTGCCCCGGCTGCGGGCGCTGTTGCTGGCCCTGCTGGTCGGGCTGCTCGTCGTCCTCGTCCCGACCCGGTTCGCGCCGCCCGGATGGCCGCCCGCCGGGTGGCGGATGGTGGCCTGCGACGTCGGTCAGGGCGACGCGCTCGTCCTCGCCACCGGTACACCCGGGCACGCCGTCCTGGTCGACACCGGGCCGACCGACGACGCCGTCGACACCTGCCTGGACCGGCTCGGCGTCCGGGTCCTGGAACTCGTGGTGATCACCCACTTCCACGCCGACCACGACGGCGGCATCGCCGGCGCGCTGCGTGGCCGCGCCGCGGGCGGTATCGCCGTCGGGCCGGTACGGGAACCGGCGTCCGGGCTGCGCGACATCACCCGGCGTGCCGAGGAGGCCGGTGCCCCGGTGGTGGGGCTCGCGCGCGGGATGGAGCTGGGCTGGCCGGAGCTGCGCCTGCAGGTCCTCGGTCCGGTCCACCCGCCCCTGACGGTCGACGGCAGCGACGGGACGGCGGTCAACGACATCTCGCTGCTGCTGCGCGCGACCACCCCGGCCGCGACGATCCTGCTGACCGGCGACGCCGAGCTGGTCGCCCAGGACGACCTGCTCGACTCCGGGGCCGACCTGCGGGCGGACGTGCTGAAGATGCCCCACCACGGATCCCGCAAGGTGGTCCCGCGGCTGATCACGGCCGTCGCGCCGCGGGCGGCGGTGATCAGCGTCGGCAACGGCAACAGCTACCGGCACCCCAATGCGGAGCTGGTGGACCGGCTCGCCGGGGCGGGGATCGTCGTCGCACGCACCGACCGGTCCGGCGACCTGGCCCTGACCGGCGACGACCCGGCCGGGCTGGCGGTGGTCGCGCGAGGCGACCCCCGTCCGGCGCCCGGCCGGCGGGGCCGGTCAGCCCCGGTTCGCCAGCGCCTCGCGGACCGCGGCGGACGTCGACGGCACGGTCGCCGTCGGGCCGACCTCGCCGGAGACGGCGTCGAGGGTCTTGAGGCCGTCTCCGGTGATCATGAGGACGGTCTCGGCGTCGGGGTCGAGTGCCCCGGCCTCGAGCAGCTTCCTGGTGGTCGCGATGGTGACCCCGCCCGCGGTCTCGGCGAACACGCCCTCGGTGCGGGCCAGGAGCCGGATGCCGGCGACGACCTCCTCGTCGGACACGTGCCCCACCGAGCCGCCGGTGCGGCGCACCGAGTCGAGGACGTACGGACCGTCGGCCGGGTTCCCGATCGCCAGCGAGCGCGCGATGGTGTCCGGCTTCTGCGGCTGGATCACGTCGTGGCCGGCCTCGAAGGCCCGCGCGACCGGCGAGCAGCCGGTGGCCTGGGCGCCGAACACGGTGTACGGGGTGGGCTCGACCAGACCCAGGGTGCCGAGCTCGGTGAACCCCTTGTCGATCTTGGTGAGCTGGGAGCCGGAGGCGACCGGGACGACGACCTGCTGCGGGAGCCGCCAGCCGAGCTGCTCGGCGACCTCGTAGCCCAGGGTCTTCGAACCCTCGGCGTAGTACGGCCGGACGTTGACGTTCACGAACGCCCAGTCCTCGTGCTCGGCGGCCAGCTCGGTGGCGAGCCGGTTGACGTCGTCGTAGTTGCCGTCGACGGCGAGCAGGGTGCCGCCGTAGACGGCAGTGGTGACGATCTTCGCCTGCTCCAGCGAGGACGGGATCAGCACGACCGAGTCCCAGCCCGCGCGGGCGGCCGCAGCGGCGACGGCGTTGGCCAGGTTGCCCGTCGAGGGGCAGCACAGCACCGAGAAGCCGAGCTCACGGGCGGCGGCGAGCGCGACGGCGACGACGCGGTCCTTGAACGAGTGCGTCGGGTTGCCCGTGTCGTCCTTGATCCAGATCTTGCGGACGCCGAGCGCTCGGGCCAGGTTGTCGGCCTCGATCAGCCGGGTCAGGCCGGGCTCGGTGTTCGCGTGCTGCTCGACGGTCGACGGGACCGGCAGCAGGTCCTTGTAGCGCCAGATCGACTTCGGCCCGGCCTCGATGGAGGCGCGGGTGACCGTCGGGAACTCGTAGGCGACCTCGAGGGGGCCGAAACAGCGCGGACACGCGAACTCCGCGGCGAGCGGGATCTCGTGGTGGCACTCGCGGCACGCGAGAGCGCGCGCGGAACCGAGGTCGTAGGCGGAGGTGGTTTCGGGCGCAGCAGTGAGAGTCACGAGATCTCCTCATCTGTCCCGCCGGAGGTGGCGGGCCGGAATTGGCACCGTGTTCGTCGACGTCCTCGCCACGCGGAATGCGCAGGTCTGGGCGGATCGTCGTGCGACGCCGGTTGCCGGGGCTTCAACGGGCCGTTCCCTCTGCCCCTCTGGATGAGCCATATGCGGTTGTGGTGCTCCGGACGCCGGTCGCCGGAATCGACGACGACCGTACGCGAGCGGGCCGCCCCACCGCCAGACGGCGTCCTCCGGTCGGGACGCGGCTCACCCGTTGTCGGAGGTGTGGGCCACCATGGGGGTGTGAGCAGCACGAGCGAACCGGGCCCGCTGCAGCTGGTCGTCGGGGACGAGGAGTTCCTGGCCGAGCGGGCGGTGTCCGACCTGGTCCGGCGCGCACGGCAGCGCGATCCGGAGACCGAGCTGCGCCGCTTCCGCACCTCCGAGGTGGCACCCGGCGAGCTGGCCGGGCACCTCAGCCCCTCGCTCTTCGCGGAGGGCAGGGTGATCGTGCTCACCCACGGTCAGGACGCGAACAAGGACATGACCGCCGCCATCGCCGACTACGTGAAGGACCCGGCCGACGGGATCGTGCTCGTGGTCCAGCACGCCGGGGGGGCGAAGGGCAAGGCGGTCCTGGACCTGATGCGCAAGGCCGGGGCGCACACCGTCACCTGCAACCGCATCACCCGCGCCGACGAGCGGTCGGACTTCGTGCGCGACGAGGTCCGCCGGCACGGCGGCACGATCACGCCCGGGGCGCTCGCGGTGCTGGTCGAGGCGGTCGGGTCGGACCTGCGGGAGCTGGCGGCCGCGGCCGGGCAGCTCGTCGCGGACACCGGCGGCGCCGTGGACGAGGCCGGGGTGCGGCGCTACCACCGCGGCCGGGCCGAGTCCTCGGGCTTCGCGGTGGCCGACGCGGCGGTCGCGGGGGACCGGCGGGCGGCGATGGAGGCGCTGCGGTGGGCGCTGGTGCTCGGTGTCCCGCACGTGCTGATCGCCGACGCCCTCGCGGACTCGGTGCGCACCCTGGCCAAGGTCGGCTCGGCCGGGCGGGGCGACCCGAACCGGCTGGCCGGGGAGCTGGGCATGCCGCCCTGGAAGATCCGCAAGGCCCAGCAGACGGTCCGGCAGTGGCGGCCGGAGCAGCTCGCCGTCGCCATCGCGGCGACGGCGCGGGTGAACGCCGACGTCAAGGGCGTCGCCGCGGACGCGGAGTACGCGTTGGAACGGGCCGTACTGGCCGTCGTCTCCGCGCGCACCCCGCGCTGACCCGGCCGGACCCCCGAGCGCTCCGACACCGCCCGGGGCCCGGAAACACGACGACGGCGCCGCCCGGGTGGGGCGGCGCCGTCGTCGGAAGAACCGGGGTGGCTCAGGCCTGGACGTCGTTGAGACGCTTGGCCAGGGCCGACTTGCGGTTCGCCGCCTGGTTCCGGTGGATGACGCCCTTGCCGGCCGCCTTGTCGAGGGCCTTGGCCGCCTTGCGCTGCAGCTCCACGACGTTGTCGGCGCCGGAGTCGGCGGCCTCGCGGAAGTGGCGGATCGCGGTCTTGACCGACGACTTCACCGACTTGTTGCGCTGCCGGCGCTTCTCGTTGGTCTTGACTCGCTTGATCTGCGACTTGATGTTGGCCACGTCTGCCTCTGGTCTTCCTGCCTGCTGGTCGGCTGGTGAGTGTTCTCGTCCGGGTCCGCTCCGGCGGCACCGAACAGCATCACTGGAGAGAGGGTCCAGGCCGTTTCGGGCGAGCACGCCGAGCGCTCGACGCACAAGGTTACCAGCGGCGTCGTCGCGCCCTGTGCCGGGTCACCACACGCGGTAGGGCAGGAACTTCCCGTTGAGGGTGATCACGGCCCGGTCGCCCTTGGGGTCGGGCACCCGCTGCAGGTCCAGCTCGAAGTCGATGGCCGAGACGATGCCGTCGCCGAACTCCTCGCGGACCAGCTCCGAGATCGTCGTTCCGTACACCTGGACCATCTCCGAGAGCCGGTAGACCAGTGGATCGGTGAGGTCCACCGCGGACGCGCCGCGGACCGGCGGGAGGGTGAGCGCGTCGACGACGTCGGGGTCCAGGTCGAGCAGCGAACCCGCGGTCTCGGCCTGCTCGCGGGTCAGCGTCTGCTGCCCGAGCAGGGCCGAGGTGGACCACTCGACCGGGTGGTCCAACGCCTCGGCGATCTTGTCCCAGGTGAGGCCCAGCTTCTTCTTGCGGACCAGCACGACGCGGGCGGCGCCCAGTCGGTCGAGCGGGGGGACGGGGGTGACCGACACGGTGACTCCTCCTGGTGGGGGTGGCTGACCGTTCGATCGTGCGCGATCGGTGGGCGGGCGGCAACGCCGGGACGCGTCGCGTGAACGGCGTGTGACGATCTGCGGTGCCACCACGGCGGTCGCCCGGCCCGACATGGGACGATGGGACCCAGTGCCCCGAGCCCCGAGTGCCCTGAGCACCCGAAGTGCCCGAAGCCCCACGCATGAGCGAAAGCCGAGTACAGCCGAGTGACGACGTACGCCGACCGCACGTTCACCCCGCCGGAGCGCATCCGGAACTTCTGCATCATCGCCCACATCGACCACGGGAAGTCCACCCTGGCCGACCGGATGCTGCAGGTCACGGGGGTGCTCAGCGCGCGTGACGCCCGGGCCCAGTACCTGGACCGGATGGACATCGAGCGCGAGCGCGGCATCACGATCAAGGCGCAGAACGTGCGGCTGCCGTGGACGGCGAAGAACGCCGACGGCGTCGAGACCGAGCACGTGCTGCACCTGATCGACACCCCGGGCCACGTCGACTTCACCTACGAGGTGTCCCGGGCGCTCGAGGCGTGCGAGGGCGCGATCCTGCTGGTCGACGCCGCGCAGGGGATCGAGGCGCAGACCCTGGCCAACCTGTACCTGGCCATGGAGAAGGACCTGCACATCATCCCGGTCCTCAACAAGATCGACCTGCCGGCGGCGGACCCGGAGCGCTACGCCGCGGAGATCGCGCACATCACCGGCTGCGAGCCGGAGGACGTGCTGCGCTGCAGCGCCAAGACCGGTGAGGGTGTGGAGGCGGTGCTGGACGCCGTCATCGCGCAGGTCCCCGCTCCGGTCGGCGACGCCGACGCCCCCGCCCGCGCGATGATCTTCGACTCGGTCTACGACACCTACCGCGGCGTCGTCACCTACATCCGGGTCGTCGACGGCAAGCTCTCGCCGCGCGAGAAGATCAAGATGATGTCCACCGGTGCCGAGCACGAGCTGCTCGAGATCGGGATCGTCTCCCCGGAGCCCAAACCGTCCGACGGCCTCGGCGTCGGCGAGGTCGGCTACCTCATCACCGGGGTGAAGGACGTCCGTCAGTCCAAGGTCGGCGACACCGTCACGTCCAAGCGCAACGGGGCCACCGCGCCACTGACCGGCTACCGCGAGCCGCAGCCGATGGTCTACTCCGGGCTCTACCCGATCGACGGCTCGCAGTACCCCGACCTGCGTGAGGCGCTGGACAAGCTGCAGCTCAACGACGCCGCGCTCACCTACGAGCCGGAGACCTCGGCCGCGCTGGGCTTCGGCTTCCGCTGCGGCTTCCTCGGCCTGCTGCATCTGGAGATCACCCGCGAGCGGCTCGAGCGCGAGTTCGACCTCGACCTGATCTCCACCGCACCCAACGTCGTCTACCAGGTCACCACCGACGACGGCGAGGAGATCGAGGTGACCAACCCCAGCGACTGGCCGGTGGGCAAGGTGGCCGAGGTCCGCGAGCCGATCACCAAGATCACCATCCTGGCGCCGTCGGAGTTCGTCGGCACCATCATGGAGCTCTGCCAGAGCCGGCGCGGCCAGCTCGGCGGGATGGACTACCTGTCCGAGACCCGCGTCGAGCTGCGCTACACGATGCCGCTCGGCGAGATCATCTTCGACTTCTTCGACAACCTGAAGTCCCGCACGCGCGGCTACGCCAGCCTCGACTACGAGGAGGCCGGCGAGCAGGTGGCCGACCTGGTCAAGGTCGACATCCTGCTGCAGGGCGAGGCCGTCGACGCGTTCTCCGCGATCGTGCACAAGGAGTCGGCGTACTCCTACGGTACCTCGATGGCGACCAAGCTGCGCGAGCTCATCCCGCGCCAGCAGTTCGAGGTGCCGATCCAGGCCGCCGTCGGCGCCCGGATCATCGCCCGCGAGACGATCCGCGCGATCCGCAAGGACGTCCTCGCCAAGTGCTACGGCGGCGACATCTCCCGCAAGCGCAAGCTGCTGGAGAAGCAGAAGGAGGGCAAGAAGCGGATGAAGACGATCGGCCGCGTCGACGTCCCGCAGGAAGCCTTCGTCGCCGCGCTGTCCACCGGCGGCGGGACGGCCACCGAGAAGCCCAAGAAGTAGCTCCCGGACGCGAAGCGGGCCCGACTCCCGGCTGGGGGTCGGGCCCGACGTGTACGTGGTGGGGGCGGGGGAGCGCGGGGGCGGTCTACATGACCGAGCCCGCCCGGGGGCCGGGGATCGGCCCGTCGCACGGCGCGGGCCGGGCGGCGGGGGCACGGCGCGGCGACAGGATGCGCTGCACCCGCTGGCAGACGGACTCGACGACCGTCCGTCCCTCGGCCGACAGGTGCACCAGCACGCGGCGCCGGTCGAGCGGGTCGGCCGACCGGTAGGCCAGCTTCTTCTCGACGAGGCGGTCCACGATCCGGGTGGCCGTGGGGGCGGGCAGCGACGTGTGTCCCGCGACCTCACCCATGCTGCGGCCGGTGCCGCGGGCGAGCATCAACAGGACCCGCCAGCCGTCACGGCTGACGTCCGTCGAGGACGGGTTGGTGGACAGGGCTGTGGCCACGGCGTGGTCGACCCGGTCCAGGAATTCGACGACACCCGCGGCTCCAGGCGTCGGGGCAGCCATGGTGGCAGTCCCCGACGCCCGTCGACTGAAAGGCTCGGTCACGATGACGCACTGTACTTGCCGAACGGGCGAAATCCGACCCTGTCCTGGGCAAACGTCCCCCGAGCGCCGGGCGGTCGTCACGCAGCGATGACCGACAGGCCGACGACCAGCGATTACGTAGACCGCTTGACGTTCACCAACGACATCACGACTGCATCACACCCGGATCACGTAACGCTCTAGCGGGTCAGGACGATCTTCCCCGCCGTGCGCCCCGCGGCCATCGCCTCGAACGCCTCCTTCGCGGAGTCCATCGGCAGTTCTGTCCCGATCTCCGGCGCGATCCCGGCCGTCGCCACGAAGTTCATGAGATCCGCGAGCTCCTGGCGCGTCCCCATGGTCGCGCCGACCACCTCGAGCTGGAGGAAGAACAGCCGCTGCAGGTCCGCGGGCGGGTTCGGACCCGAGGTGGAGCCGCAGACGACGATGCGGCCACCGGGTCGCAGCGCCCGCATGGAGTGCTTCCAGGTGGCCTCGCCGACCGACTCCATGACGGCGTCGACCTTGCCCGGCAGCTTCGCCCCGGACTCGAACGTGGCGTGCGCGCCGAGGCGCTCGGCCAGTGCGCGCTTCTCCTCGTCGCGGCCGGTGACCCACACCTGGAAGCCCGCGGCGCGGCCCAGCTGGACCAGTGCCGTCGAGACGCCGCCGGAGGCGCCCTGGACGAGCACCGTCTGGCCCGGCTGCAGGCCCGACTTGGTGAACAGCATCCGGTACGCGGTCAGCCAGGCGGTGCCCAGGACGGCGCCCTGGCCGGGGGTGAGGCCCTTCGGGGCGGGGACGGCGTTGCGCGCCGGGACGATCACCTTGTCGGCCATCGTGCCCTGGTGGCGCTCGGTGAGCAGGGTGCGCTTCGGGTCGAGCGTCTCGTCGCCGCGCCAGTCAGGGTCGCCGATGATCGGGTAGAGGACGACCTCGGTGCCGTCGTCGAGGGTCCCGGCGCCGTCGCAGCCGAGGGTCATGGGGAACTGGTCGGGCTTGATGCCGACCCCGCGCAGCGTCCACAGGTCGTGCATGTTGAGGCTGGCGGCGGAGACGTTGACGGAGACCCAGCCGTCGGGGACCTCCGGGTCGGGCCGCTCGCCCACGACGAGGGAGTCGAGGGGAGCGTCGGGGTTGGGCTCCTGCGCATAGACAGCGAACATGGCCCCGAACCTAATGCCTGGGCCCGGGGACTACCGTGTGGAGTGTGCGCACGATCATCGACGGCTGGGACGCGTTCGAGCTGTGGCTCACCGGCCTGCCGTTCGTGGCGCAGGTCGTGTTCGTGACGGTGGTGGTCCTGCCCGCGTGCGCGCTGGTCGCGATCGGTGCCGACCGCGCCACCCGGCGCTTCGACACCCCCCGCGGGCGTCGCGACGGCGGGGCCTGAGCGCTCAGACCGGCTGGGCCGCGAGTGCGGCCAGCGCCTCCGAGCAGCCCGCGTCGACGCGCAGGTCGGCGAGCTCGTCGCCCCGGGTCGCCCCGCGGTTGACGATCACGACCGGCACCTCCGCCCGGTGCGCGGCCCGGACGAACCGCAGCCCCGACATGACGGTGAGCGAGGACCCGGCGACGAGCAGCGCGCCGTCCTCGGGGGTCAGCGCGGCCACCATCGCGTAGCAGCGCGCCACCCGGTCCTTCGGCACGTTCTCCCCGAAGAACACGACGTGCGGTTTGAGGACCCCGCCGCAGGACGCGCACGGCGCGATCCGGAAGCCGTCGGTGATCTCCACCGCGGCGTCGCCGTCGGGGGCCGTCTCGACCTGCGCGCTGTGCGCCTCGGTGAAGCCGGGGTTGAGCGCGGTGAGCCGGGCCTGCAGCGCGTCACGCGGGGTGATGCGGCGGCAGTCCAGGCAGACGACCTCCTCGATGCGCCCGTGCAGGTCGACCACGCCGCGGCTGCCGGCCACGGAGTGCAGGCCGTCGACGTTCTGCGTGATCAGCCCGTCGACGACGCCCGCCGCCCCCAGTGCGGCCAGCGCGCGGTGTCCGGGGTTGGGGTCGGCGCGACGCATCCGGGCCCAGCCGACGTGGCTGCGCGCCCAGTACCGCCGCTGCGCGGGCTCCCCGGACACGAACTCGGAGTAGGTCATCGGGTTGCGCGGTCGTGAGCCCGGGCCGCGGTAGTCCGGGATGCCGGAGTCGGTGGACAGCCCGGCCCCGGTGAGGACGACGAGGCGCCGCCCGGCGAGCAGGTCCAGTGCCGCGCCCGGGTCGGTGCTGACGACGGGGACGCTCATGCCCTCCAGGGTAGGCGCGCCCGGTGGCTCCCCGCCCCTCGGCGGCCCGCCCCACCTCCGCACCGCGCCCCGCCGCCGCGGAGCCCCCCTTCGCCGAGCCGCAGCAGGACCCCCGCCCGCAGTGGTCGCGGCACCCTCCGGGACCTCCGGGCCGCCCTCGCCGAGCCACGGCCCGCTTCGCCCAGTGGCACACCGTGGACCCGTCGGGGCCGGTCCCGGGTCCGTGGGGTGCCACTCGGCGCACTCCGGCGACCGGACCGGTTCGCGATCGCACACCGGCGACGCCGAACGGCCCCGCCCGGCGCGGTGTCCCCGGATCCTGCGTCGGTGGACGTGCCGGGGTGGCCCCTCATCTTCCGTGGCTCGGCCGCCGTCGGCGCGGGCCTCGTGACGGCGCGACGGCTGCAGGGCCCGGCGTTCGTCCGGGTGCTGCCCGACACCTGGGCCGCCCGGCACCTCGTCCCGCTCGGACACGCCGACCGGTGCCGGGCGGTGTTCCGCTGGTCCGGCGGTCGCGGGGTGATCGCGGGATGGGCCGCGGCCGAGCTGTCCGGCGCACCGTGCGCGCCGGCCGGGGCGCCGGTCGACGTGGTGCTCCCGGTCCGGGCCCGGGCCCCGGCGGGGGTGCGCGTGCGCCGCGACCGGCTGCACCGCGGTGAGATCGGGTGGTGGTGCGACGGGGTCCGGGTCACCACGCCGCTGCGGACCGCGTTCGACCTGGCCCGGGGTCGCGACGAGACCGCCGCCGTCGTCGCGGTGGACGCGCTGGCGTTCCGGCACGGGTTCGCTCCGGACCTGCTGCTGAACTTCGCGGTCCGCTACCGGGGGCTGCGCGGAGTGGCCGGCGTTCCCGGCGTCCTGGGGCTCGCCGACCGGCGCGCCATGTCCCCGCCCGAGACCCGGCTGCGGTTGCTCCTGGTCCGGGCCGGCCTGCCGCGACCTGAGGTCCAGCACCCGGTGCTCGACGACGCCCGGCGCCGCGCGGTGTGGCTCGATCTCGCCTATCCCGCGCCGCGCGTCGGCATCGAGTACGAGGGCGCCGACCACACCGGCCCCGACCGGGTCCTGCGCGACGCCACGAGGGTGACCCGCCTCGTCGACGCCGGGTGGCGGATCTACTGCTACACCCGGCTCGACCTGCGCGACGAGCCCGGGCGCATCGTCGCGGAGATCGGCCGGGCGCTGGACCACGCACCGACGAGTGGTACACCGTGAACCCGCCCGAGGGGGTCCGAGGTGCCCGGTGTGCCACTCGGCGGGCCGGGCCGGGCCGGGCCGGGACGGACCCGGGCCGTGGCGAGCCGGGCCGGCGCGAGGCGAGCCGGGCCTGGTCGAGCCGGAGCGGGCCTGGGCCGGGGCGAGCCGGGCCGGGGCGCGGGGCTCAGCCCTCCGGCACCCAGGACGGCGTCCGCTTCTCCCCGAAGGCCAGGATGCCCTCCTGCCCCTCCTCGGAGGCGAAGTACGAGGCGGACAGCGTGTTCATCGCGGCGAAGTCGTCGCTCATCGTCGCCGGGCGCTCGCGGCGCAGCATCGCCTTCGCCCCGGCCAGGGCGCCGGGCGCACCGAGGCGCAGCATGCCGGTGTAGCGGGCCACCTCGTCGTCGAGGGTCTCCGCCGGGACGGCGCTGTTGATCAGCCCGACGGCCGCCGCGCGCCGCGCGTCGAAGGTCTCCCCGGTGAGGAAGAGCTCGTGCGCGGCGCGGGCGGACAGCCGGGGCAGCACGGTCACCGAGATGACCGCGGGCACCACCCCGATCCGGACCTCGGAGAACGCGAAGGTGACCGACTCGGCGGCGACGGCGATGTCGCACGCCGCCACGATCCCGACCCCACCGGCGCGGGCCGGGCCCGACAGCCGGGCGACGACCGGCTTGGGGGAGTCCCACAGCGTCGTCAGGATCCGCGGCACCTCGGTGACGCCCTGCTGCTCGGCGCCCGCGCCACGGGACTCCTTGAGGTCCATGCCCGCGCAGAACACCGTGCCGGTGTGGGTCAGCACGATGACCCGCACCGCGTCGTCGGCGATCGCCGCGTCGAGGTGCGCGATCAGCTCCCGGCGCAGCTGCGCCGAGAGTGCGTTGCGGTTGCGCGGGGAGTCCAGGGTGATCGTCGCGATCCCGGCCTCGACGGCCAGGTGGACGAGCTCGGGGGAGTCGACGGTGTCTGCCACCCCCGCAGACTAGGACCTCAGGCCTTCGTCCAGGTGCTGGTGATCGACACCCCGGCCAGGGCGAACAGCTGCGACACCGGGCAGCGGCGCTCGGTCTCCCGGGCCAGCTGCGCGACCTGTTCGTCGGTGCCGTCGGTGGTGATCACGGCGTCGACCCGCAGGTTCTGGAAGGTGGTCTCGCCGTCGCGGTGGGTCCCGGTGGTCATCGTCGTCGGGTTGAAGTCGGCGGCGACGTCGAAGCGCACGTGCTCGATCGTGATGCCGAGCTCCTTCGCGACGATCGAGCTGGTGACCTGGTTGCACGACGACAGCGACGCGAGCGTGTAGGCGAGCGGGCTGGGGTGCTCGTCCTTGCCGCCGAAGGCGGGGTAGGCGTCGGTCTCGATGACGTAGCCGGCGCCGTCGACCGCGACGGTCTGCGCGACGCCGGTGCCCTGGCCGCTGACGGCGAAGGTGACGAGAGGCATGGGTGAACTCCTGTACGAGGGGCTGCGGGGGGACGGGGTCAGGAGCGGGGACAGAGGGCCCCGGCCGTCCGGCCCAGGTCGATGTGCAGCCTCCGCACGAGCACGATCACCGGATCAGTGAACCGCACCGAACGGTCGTGCGCGACGTGACGGAGCCGACCGAACCGGCGACGCCCGCGGTCCGATGGGCGCGGTGGCGCCGGTCGCCGGGAGAGGGCTAGGCTCGAAACGGAGTTGGCTCCGTTTACGAGAGGACATGCCGTGAGGATCGGACTGCACATCGCGGACTTCACCTACCCGGCCGGACCGGCGGGCCTGGCCGACGACCTGTCCCGGATCGCCGTCGCGGCCGAGGAGCAGGGCTTCTCCCGGGTGAGCGTCATGGACCACCTCTGGCAGATCCGGCCGGTCGGGCCGGTCGAGACCGACATGCTCGAGGCCTACACCGTGCTCGGCTACCTGGCCGCCCGCACCGAGAAGGTCGACCTGCTGGCCTGGGTGACCGCGGTGACCTACCGCGACCCCGGCCTGCTGGTGAAGGCCGTGACCACCCTGGACGTGCTGTCGAAGGGCCGCGCGATGCTGGGTGTCGGCGCCGCCTGGAACGACGAGGAGGCCACCGGGCTCGGGCTGTTCTTCCCGCCGACCGCGGAGCGGTTCGAACGGCTGGAGGAGACGCTGCGCATCGCCCGTCAGATGTGGAGCGACGACGACGGCCCCTTCGAGGGGACCCACTACCGGCTCGGCGCCACGCTGAACACCCCGCAGCCGCTGCGCAGGCCGTATCCGCCGATCCTGATCGGCGGCGGTGGGGAGCGGAAGACGCTGCGCCTGGTCGCGCAGTACGCCGACGCGTGCAACCTGTTCGGCGGCCCCGAGCTGGAGCGCAAGCTGGACGTGCTGCGCACCCGCTGCGAGGAGGTCGGACGCGACTACGACGAGATCGAGAAGACGGTCATGGCGCGGCTCGATCCGGCCGACCCGAAGGCCGCGGTCGAGGAGCTGCGCGGCTACGCGGCATTCGGTGTGCAGCACGTGCACACGGTGGTGCCGGACGTGGCGACGATCGAGCCGCTGCGGGTGTTCGGATCGGAGATCATCCCGGCAGCGGCCGAGCTCTGACCCGCGTGGGTCAGCTGCCGGGTTGGCGGGGCATCGTCCGCAGGATCGCCACCTGTTGGTCCAGCTCGGCCGCGATCAGCTCGGCGTGCAGGGCGGCGGAGGCGCCGTCGTGCGCGGCGAGCGCGCGGTGCCGGCGCACCAGGTCGTCGATCGAGTCCAGCAGCCGGTCCACGGTCGAGCGGCCGGCCTGGGGTGCCGGGAGCTCCACGGGTGCGGGAGCCTCGGGCAGGGGGTGAATCAACTCTGCGGTCATGCGACGTTCTCCGTTGAACGTGTCGGGATCGGGGCGTGTCATGCGCAGTCGTTCCTGGTCTCTCGAGCTCCGTTGTACCCGCTTCAACGCGCTTTTACTGCGCGTAGAACAGGGGTGCGACGCAGGACACGGTGACCGGATGCACCTACGCGGTGACCGGTCGTGATCATGGCCTGTCACCGGCCCGCCGATGCGGTCGGCGGGCGAACGGAGGGTGGTCGTCGCGGCAGCCGTGGAAACAGCGGGTGACGGGACGGTGGCGGTTCGTCGCGACGTCTGTACCCGAACGGGTGACCCGGCCTAGCGTCCGGACCATGATCATTCGACCGGATGCGCGGTCCGGGACGCGTACCCTGATCGTCGGGGCACTCGTCGCCGTTCTGGCCGCCCTCGGCCTCGCCCTGCCCGCCGCGGCCGCCGCCGCACCCGCTCCGGCCGTGCCTGCCGCCGTCGCCGCTCCCGTCGCCCCGGCCGCCGTGCCGGGGGAGCAGGAGTCCGGGCTGCCGGTGCGGGCGCTGTCGTCGCTGCCGTCCCAGGCCACCGACACCTACCGGCTGATCCGCTCCGGCGGGCCGTACCCGTACAGCCAGGACGGGACGACCTTCCAGAACCGGGAGGGGATCCTGCCCGCGAAGTCCTCGGGCTACTACCAGGAGTTCACCGTGCCGACCCCCGGCGCGAGCACCCGCGGCGCCCGGCGGATCGTCACCGGATCGGGCGGGGAGTACTACTACACGGCCGACCACTACGCCTCGTTCGTCGTGGTAGACGTCTCGAGGTGAGCACCCTTCCCCGTGAGAGCGCCGGAACCGCCCCCGCCGTCGACGCGGCCCGGGGGCGGGCCGGTGGCTCCGGTCGCGTCGCCGTCGTCGAAGGGGTCGCGGACCGCGCCGCGGTCCTGTCCGCCCTCGGCCGGGCGCTGAGCTTCCCCGAGTACTACGGCCACAACCTCGACGCGCTGGCGGACTGCCTGGGCGATCTGTCCTGGCTGCCCGCCGGACCCGTCGAGCTCGTCGTCGCCGACGGTCCGCTCGCCGCGGCCGACCCCGGCACCCACGAGACGGTCCTGGAGATCCTCGCCGAGGCCGTCGCCGCGACGGCGGGGACCGACCGGCCGCTGCACGTCACCCTGGCCGGCCCGGCCGCCTGACGACCGTGCCGCCACCGGCCCGCGCTCACGGACGGGGTGCGGAATCCCGGAGGCCGGTGCGGTGTTGAGGCAGGTGGACCGACCGTGGCGGGTGGCCACGGCGAGGGAGGCGACCTACCGTGGCATCCATGGGTCTCCGGCTGGTGAGGCGCAGGCACGTCGACCTGTGCCGCCTGCGGTGGGCGCCGTGAGGGGTCGTCCCCCTCCGCCCGCCGACCCAGGAGCGCCCCGATGTCCCGTAGCCCGCACGCCCCGTCCGTCGTGATCGTCGGCGCCGGCCCCCGAGGGGCCGGCGTGCTGGAGCGCATGGTCGCGAGTGCGCCCGAGCTGCTGTCCGACGCCCTCGCCGGACCCGGCGTCGACGTCCACCTCGTCGACCCGTTCCCGGCCGGGGCGGGCCGCATCTGGCGGCACGCGCAGTCCCCGCTGCTCGCGATGAACTCGATGGCCGCCGACGTCACGATGTGGACCGACTCCTCGGTCGTCTGCGACGGCCCGGTGGCGCCCGGCCCGTCGTTCTGGGACTGGGCGCAGGACCTGCGCGAGCACGGCGACCCGCGGGCCGAGCTCGGACCGGAGCTCGCCGACGAGCTGGCGCAGGTCACGGCGTCGACGTTCCCGTCGCGGCGGCTGCAGAGCCACTACCTCGCCGCGGTGCTGCGCGAGATCGTCGGCCGGGCGCCGGCCGGAATGCGGGTGCACGTGCACCGCACCACCGCCGAGGCCCTCGACGAGACCGACGGCAGGCAGGTCGTGACACTCGCCGACGGCACCGTCCTGCGCGGCGACGCCGTCGTGCTCGCCTCCGGGCACCTCGACGCCACCCCCACCGACGACGAGATCGCGCTCGCCGCCCGCGCCGACGAGTTCGGCCTGCGCTACCTGCCCCCGGAGCAGACCTCCGACTCCGACCTGTCGGTGATCGCGCCGGGCGAGACCGTGCTGGCCCGCGGGCTGGGGCTGGCGTTCGTCGACCTCGTGGTGCTGTTGTTCGAGGGCCGCGGCGGGCGCTTCGTCCCCGACCCGGACGACGCCGACCCGGGCCGGCTGCGGTACGAGCCGTGCGGGCGGGAGCCGGTGCTCGTCGGCGGGTCCCCGCGCGGCGCGACCTACCACTCCAAGACCCACTACCAGCTACGGGCCGGGCTTCCGCCGCTGCCGCGGTTCCTCGGCCCCGACGTCACCGACGACCTCATCGCCTCCGGCGGCCCGGTCGAGGTCGCCACCCGGGTGTGGCCGCTGATGGCCAAGGAGATCGGCTGGGGCTGGTACCACGAGCTGTTCGTCGGCCACCCCGACCGCGTCCGCGCCGGGTGGGACGAGTTCGCCCGGCGGTTCTCCGCCGTCGCGCACGGCTCGCCCGAGGAGGCGGCGCTGATCGCCGAGCTGGTGCCCGACCCGCTCGACCGGCTCGACCTGACCGCGCTGGACCGCCCGCTCGACGGCGTGCACGCCCCGGACCTCGAGGCGCTGCAACCCCTGGTGCGCGAACGCATCGCCGAGGACCTGCGCCAGCACGTCGACGAGCGGCACACCCCGCACCTCGGCGCGTTCGTCGCGATGCTGTCGGTCTACACCGAGACCACCCGCCTGGCCGGGTCCGGGGTGCTCTCGCCGCGCTCGCGGGCGAGGGACATGCCGTGGTGGCAGTCGTTCTTCAACTCGGTCGCGTCCGGCCCACCCGGTTTCCGGGTCCGCCAGATGCTCGCCCTGTCCCGTGCCGGGTACCTGCGGTTCCTCGGCGCCGGGATGAGCGTCGACGTCGACGCCGACGGCTTCCACGCCACCAGCACCACCCTGGCCGGGGCGCCGCCCGTGACGACCCGGGTCCTGGTCGACGCCCGGCTGCCCGACCCGAGCGTCTCGCGTACGGTGGACGGGCTGCTGGGTGGCCTGCTCGCCCGCGGCGAGGCCGTCGAGGAGGTCCTCCACGACGACGACGGCGCCCCGCTGCGCAACACCGGCCTGCTGTCGGTCCGTCCGGCCGACGGCGCGCTGCACACCGCGGACGGCGGGGTGCACGAGCGGCGGTTCGCGGTCGGGCCGCACACGACGGTCAAGGTCGCCGGGGCGTTCACCCGGCCCGGGATGAACGCGCAGAGCCTGCGCTACAACGACGCCGTCGCCCGCGCCGTGCTGAGCGCCCTGCCCGGCGCCGCGTCCCGCGCCGTCCCGGCGGCCTGAGCCGTCCCGCCCGGCGTGCCCGGGCGGGACGGGGACCTCAGACGGTGAGCCCGGAGAACAGCAGCACCGCCAGCCCGAGTCCGACGGCCAGGTTGACCCCGGTCGCCGCGGCGAACACCCCGATCGGGCGCCATCCGGCCTCCCGCAGCGGCGCCACCCGGAACTCCAGCCCGATCGACACGAACGCCAGGATCAGGAACATCGTCCGGAAGGCGTTCACGTCGCCGATCAGCGGCTTCGCGACGTCGGACCCGGCGGTCGCGACGAACACCGTCGCGATCACCGAGGCGGCGAGGAACCCGAGCACGAACTTCGGGAAGCGCTCACAGAACTCGCGCAGCCCCGGCCTGCCCGCCGACCCGCTGCGTTCCACCTTCAGCGTGAACCAGGCCGTCAGCGCCACCGCGACGACGCCCAGCAGCGCGTTCTGCGTGGTCTTGACGATGGTCGCGATCTGCAGCGCCTCCTCGCCCACGATGGCCCCGGCCGCGCTGACCGCGGCGGTGGTGTCGATGTTGCCGCCGATCCACGCCCCGGCGACGGCCGGGGACAGACCCAGCGCCCCGACCGCGGCGGGCAGCAGGAAGATCGACGGCAGCGCGAAGATGATGACCAGGCTGGCCGTGTAGGCGAGCTGCTCCTTCCGGGCCTGCACGGCGCCCGCGGCGGCGATCGCGGCGCTGACCCCGCAGATGGACACGGCGGAGGCGAGCAGCGCCCGGAGCTTGTCGTCGACGCCGGCCTTCCCGGCCAGCCACCAGGTGAAGCCGAAGACCACGGTGATCAGCACGATCGCCTGCAGCACGGCCGGCCCGGCCGCGCGCACGATGACCGAGAAGTCGATCGAGGCGCCGAGCAGGACCAGCCCGGTCTTGATGAAGAACTCGGTGCGGAACCCACCCGACAGCCGCTCGCGCAGCCCGGTCACGGTGAGGACGACGTTGCCGAGCAGCCCGAGCGCGATCGCGTAGACCGGGTACTCGACCGCGTCGGCGATCCCGGAGAACGCGGTGCCCTCGGCGGCGTCGGGGACGGTCTGCTCCAGGAAGCGGACGAGCCCGCCCAGGACGAGGGCGACGGCGACGCCACCCAGGGCCCACAGGACGGGGGAGCGGCCGGGTGCCGCCGCCGCGGGCCCGGCGTGCACCCCGGTGTGCGGTTCGTTCCGATGCCCGGCCGGTCGGCCGGTGTGCGGCCCGGTCACGGGACCAGCCACCCCGGCCAGAGCCCGGACAGGACGAGAACGAGCAGGAGCAGGCCGACGACCGTCGCGGCCCAGTCCTCGTTCAGGGCGAGCCGGCGCTGCGCGGGGATGTCGCCGGGCTCGTGCGGGTGGTCGGCGGGGGCGCTCACGGGCGTACCCGGGAGGTGGTGCGGGACATGGGAGTTCCTTCGGGACGGGTCGGTCAGGGGCGGAGGCGGGCCCGCGGACAGAACTCGTCGTAGGCGTGCGGCCGTCGCGACGGCCAGAACTCCTCGAGGCACCGGGTGAGGTGCCGGGCCGCGCGCGGAGACGTCGCGAGGCGACGGGGTGTCCGGGCGGTCATGTGTCGATGGTGCGTGGCGGGGACGAAGGGGACAAGGTGTCGCCCATCGGGCGGACGACTGTCCGGACAGGTCGGTCCGGTGCCGGCGTCAGTCGCGGGCGCCGACCGGCTCGGGGACCCGCTCCGGCTCGGCGACGGCCGGGCGGCGGCGCGGCAGCAGGACGACGGTCACGACGAGGGCGGCCGCCGTCGCCACCAGCACCCACGGGCCGGGGACGCCGAGCAGCGCGAGCGCCGAGGCGAGCAGCACCGCGGTCACGACCGGCTTGATGAGCCGGCCGGTGCCCCCGGAGGACAGCCGCGCGCCGAACCACACGCCGGGCAGGGCCCCGACGAGCAGCGCCGCGGCGAGACCGAACTGGACGTCGCCGAAGAACAGGTGCCCGACCGTCGCGGCGGCGACCAGCGGGATCGCCTGCACGATGTCGGTGCCGACCAGCCGCGACGGGTGCAGCTGCGGGTAGGCGAGCAGCAGCATCGCGATGATCAGCGACCCGGCGCCGACCGAGGTCATCCCGACCGCCAGCCCGCCGACGACGCCGATCAGCACCGTCCGCAGCGGACGGACGTCCACCGGCGCGTCGACGTCGACGGCGTTGCGGCTGCCGCGCCGGTCCATGACCTGCCGGAACAGGGTGGTCAGCACCGAGGCGACCAGCGCGATCCCGATGAACACCTTGAGCCGGTCCTCGACGCCGACGCCCTTCCCGATCATCCCGATGACCACCGCGCCGGCGAACCCGGCGGGGACGGCGCCGAGCACCAGCCACCCGGTGAGCCGCCAGTGCACGGTGCGCCGCCGGGCGTGCACCGCGGCGCCGACCGGCTTCATGACCAGCGAGGTCAGCAGGTCCGAGGAGATCGCGGTGAGCGGGTTGACCTTGAACACCAGGACGAGCAACGGGGTCAGGAGCGCACCGCCGCCCATGCCGGTGAGGCCGACGAGGAAGCCGACGAGCAGGCCGGCGAGCGCGAGCGAGGGGTCGAACATGATCCTGCTTCCTGCGCACGCCGGGCGTGCGGGAGCGTCCGCGACCCGTGGGAGGGGTACGCGGTACGTGGTGGGAGGTCGGTCGGGGAGGTGTCTCAGCCCCGACGACAGAACTCGTCGAACGCGTCGAGCCGGCGCGACGGCCAGAACCGCTCGAGGTGCGCGACGAGGTGCCAGGAGACCGCCGGGTCCGACTCCGCGCGGCGGCCGGACGCGAGGGTCCGGTCGGCGGGGGCGGCGGTCGTGGTCACCCGTCCATGGTGGAACGGATCGAGGGGGTCGACAAGTCGTCGTCCGCTGGTCGGGACGACGGGAAACCTGTCCGGACACGTGGCCGTCGCGGGTCGCTGACCTGCGGGGACGTACCGTGGTGGGCGCCGCTCCGGCGCGTCCGGGTGACCCGGGCCACGACCGCCCGGTCCGGACACCCCGCCCGGCACGACACGGCCCCCGCACCCGGAGCGGGTGCGGGGGCCGTGGACGGCGCGGAGCGGTCAGCCTGCGGCCGGCACCGCCGCGAGCGGGTCGCCCACCAGACCGGCGGCGAGCGTGTTGCCCGTCGGCGGGTCGATCAGCAGGAACCCGCCGGTGGTGCGGACCCGGGAGTAGGAGTCGACCGGCAGCGGGTCGGCGACGCGCAGCGACACCCGGCCGATGTCGTTGATCTCCAGCTTCTCCGGCGCGGCGGCGTAGGACACCGTCTCGGTGTCCAGCCGCGACCCCAGCGCCCCGACGATCACCTGGGTGGTGCGGGTGCCGTGCTTGAGCAGCAGCCGCGCGCCCGGGAGCAGCGGCTTCTCGGCCAGCCAGCACAGCGTCGCGTCGATCTCGGAGGTGACCTCCGGGACGTCGGACGCGGCCGCGATCAGGGCGCCGCGGGGGGCGTCGATGTCGTCGGCGAGCAGCACCGTCACGCTCAGGCCCGCCCCGGCGGCGGCCAGCGGGCCGTCGGCGGTCCGGACCTCGGAGACGGTGGTGCGGTGCCCCTCGGGCAGGACGACGACCTCGTCGCCCGGACGGACGGTGCCCGAGGCGACCTGGCCGGCGTAGCCGCGGTAGTCGTGCAGGTCACCGAGCGAAGCGTCAGCGGAGCGAGACTCGGCACCGTTCCTGGGGCGGATCACGTACTGGACCGGCATCCGGAACGGGGCGTCGGCGTCGGGGCCGTCGACCGGGACCGACTCCAGGTGCTCCAGCAGCGTCGGCCCGGTGTACCAGGACGTGTTCCCGCTGCGGAACGCCACGTTGTCCCCGACCAGCGCGGACACCGGGATGACCTGGACGGCGTCGTCGGTGAAGCCCAGCGAGCGGGTCAGCTCGGTGAACTCGTGCTCGATGTCGGCGATCTTCGCCTGGTCGTACTCGATCAGGTCGATCTTGTTGATCGCCAGGACCAGGCGCGGGACGCGCAGCAGCGACAGCACCGCGGCGTGCCGGCGGGTCTGGGAGACGACGCCGTTGCGGGCGTCGACCAGCAGCACCGCCAGCTCGGCGGTGGACGCGCCGGTGACGGTGTTGCGGGTGTACTGGACGTGGCCCGGGGTGTCGGCGAGGACGAACTCCCGGGTCGGCGTGCCGAAGTAGCGGTAGGCGACGTCGATGGTGATGCCCTGCTCGCGCTCGGCGCGCAGGCCGTCGACGAGCAGCGACAGGTCCGGCGTCGACATCCCCTTGTCGACCGAGGCGCGCTCGACGGCCTCGATCTGGTCGGCCAGCACCGACTTGGTGTCGTAGAGCAGGCGCCCGACCAGGGTGGACTTGCCGTCGTCGACGGAGCCCGCCGTGGCGAAGCGCAGCAGGTCGCGCGGGGTGGCGGTGTCCACCATCAGAAGTAGCCCTCCTTCTTCCGGTCCTCCATCGCGGCCTCGGACAGCCGGTCGTCGGCCCGGGTCGCGCCACGCTCGGTGAGCCGCGACGCGGTGACCTCGGCGATGACCTCGTCGAGGGTGGTGGCGGTGGACTCGACGGCGCCGGTGCACGAGCCGTCGCCCACCGTGCGGTAGCGGATGGACCTGCGCTCCAGCCGCTCGCCGTCGCGCGCCCCGCCCCAGGGGCCCTCGGCGAGCCACATGCCGTCGCGCTGGAAGACCTCGCGCTCGTGCGCGTAGTAGATCGACGGCAGCTCGATGCCCTCGCGCCGGATGTAGCGCCAGACGTCGAGCTCGGTCCAGTTGGAGATGGGGAAGACGCGGACGTGCTCACCGGCGGCGTGCCGTCCGTTGTAGAGGTTCCACAGCTCCGGGCGCTGCTTGCGCGGGTCCCAGCGGCCGAACGCGTCGCGCAGGCTCATGATCCGCTCCTTGGCCCGCGCGCGTTCCTCGTCGCGCCGGCCGCCGCCGAACACGGCGTCGAAGCGGTGCTCGGCGATCGCGTCGAGCAGCGGCTGGGTCTGCAGCGGGTTGCGGGTCCCGTCGGCGCGCTCGACGAGGCGGCCGTCGGCGAGGTAGTCCTCGACGCGGGCGACCTCCAGGCGCAGCCCGTGCTGCGCGGCGACCCGGTCCCGGAACTCGATGACCTCCGGGTAGTTGTGCCCGGTGTCGACGTGCAGCAGGCCGAAGGGCACCTTGGCGGGCGCGAACGCCTTGATGGCCAGGTGCACCAGCAGGGTGGAGTCCTTGCCGCCGGAGAACAGGATCACCGGGCGGTCGAACTCACCGGCGACCTCGCGGAACACGTGGATCGCCTCGGACTCCAGCGCGTCGAGCGCGTCCAGGGCCGGGGTCGTGACGGCGGCGGTCACGGCGGTCTCCTCCAGGGTCGTCATGCGTGCAGCCCGCACTCGGTCTTGGCACGCCCGGCCCAGCGGCCGGAGCGGGGGTCCTCGCCGGGCTTCGGCTTCGCGGTGCAGGGCGCGCAGCCGATGCTCGGGTAGCCGGCGTCGACGAGCGGGTTCACCAGGATCCCGTGCTCGGCGATGTAGGCGTCCATGTCCTCGTCGGACCACGCGGCGATCGGGTTGATCTTCACCAGGCCGAACTTCTCGTCGTAGGTGACCAGCGGCGTGTTCGCCCGGGTCGGGGCCTCGACGCGGCGGACGCCGGTGACCCAGGCGTCGTAGCCGGACAGCGTCCGCTCCAGCGGGACGACCTTGCGCAGCGCGCAGCAGCGGTCCGGTTCGCGGGCGAACAGGTCCTTGCCGTACTCGGCGTCCTGCTCGGCGACCGTCTGGTCCGCCTGTGCGTTCACGATGCGCAGCCGCGGGTAGACGGCGTCGACCGCGTCGCGGGTGCCGATGGTCTCCGCGAAGTGGTAGCCGGTCTCCAGGAACAGCACGTCGACGTCCGGCCGGGCCCGCTGGGCCAGGTCGACCAGGACGGCGTCCTGCATGTTGGAGGCGACGATCAGCCGGTCACCGAAGGTCTCCGCGGCCCAGGCGAGCAGCTGCTCGGCGGTCGCGTCCGGGCCCAGCTCGGCGGCACCGCGCTCGGCGGTGGCGCGCAGGTCGGTCTCCAGGGCAACACTCATGATTCCGCTCCCGAGGTCTCGGGGACGCCGATCCCCACGAAGGTCACGACGAAGGTGCGCAGGCAGCCCGCGCACCACCAGGCGGCGCCGGGGACCTTCTCGGACCGCTCGGCCGGGCGCAGGTCCTCCTCGCCGCAGTACGGACAGTGGAACGGCGTGACGCGCCCGCTCACTTCAGGTCCTCCTCGTCGGCCCGCAGGACCCACTGGGCGAACCGCTCGTCGCCGTCGCGCTGCTCGGCGAAGCGGCGCACGACGCGCTCGACGTAGTCACCCAGCTCGGCGCTGGTGACCTTGAGCCCGCGCAGCTTGCGCCCGAAACCGGAGTCCAGCCCCAGCCCGCCGCCCAGGTGGACCTGGAAGCCCTCGACCTGGTTGCCGTCCGCGTCGGTGACGATCTGGCCCTTGAGGCCGATGTCGGCGACCTGGGTGCGGGCGCAGGCGTTCGGGCAGCCGTTGAGGTGCAGCGAGATCGGCACGTCGGGCACGACGTCGGCGAGACGCTTCTCCAGGTCCTCCACCAGCCGGATCGCGCGTTCCTTGGTCTCGACGATCGCGAGCTTGCAGAACTCGATGCCGGTGCAGGCCATCGTGGAACGGCGCCAGGTCGACGGCCGGGCCGGCAGGCCGAGCCGGTTCAGGTCCTCGATCAGCCCGTCGAGCCTGTCGTCGGCCACGTCCAGCACGACGATCTTCTGGTACGGGGTGAACCGGATCCGGTCCGACCCGGCGCGCTCGGCGGCGTCGGCGACGGCGAGCAGCGTCGTGCCCGACACGCGGCCCGACGGCGGGGCGACGCCGACGTAGTTGCGGCCGTCCTTCTGCTTGTGGACGCCGACGTGGTCGATGGGCCGCTCGGGGACCGCCGGGGCGGGGCCGTCGACGAGCTTCCGGCCCAGGTACTCGTCCTCCAGGATCTGGCGGAACTTCTCCGGGCCCCAGTCGGCGATGAGGAACTTGATGCGGGCGCGGTGGCGCAGGCGGCGGTAGCCGTAGTCGCGGAACACCTGGACGACGCCGTGCCACACGTCGGGGACCTCGTCGAGCGGGACCCAGGCGCCGAGCCGCTCGGCGATCCGCGGGTTGGTCGACAGTCCGCCGCCGACCCACAGGTCGAAGCCGGGGCCGTGCTCGGGGTGCTCGACGCCGACGAAGGAGATGTCGTTGATCTCGTGCGCGACGTCCTGCTGCCAGGAGATCGCGGACTTGAACTTGCGCGGGAGGTTCGACAGCTCGCGGTCGCCGATGAAGCGGCGCACGATCTCGTCGATGGCCGGGGTCGGGTCGACCACCTCGTCGGCCGAGACGCCGGCGACCGGGGACCCCATGACCACACGGGGGCAGTCGCCGCAGGCCTCGGTGGTCTGCATGCCCAGCGGCTCGATCAGTTTCCAGATCGCCGGGACGTCCTCGACGCGGATCCAGTGGTACTGGATGTTCTCCCGGTCGGTGACGTCGGCGGTGTCGCGGCCGTAGCGCCGCGAGACCTCACCGAGCGCGCGCAGCTGCTCGACCGAGACCGAGCCGCCGTCGAGGCGCACGCGCATCATGAAGTACTCGTCGTCGAGCTCCTCGGGCTCCAGCGCCGCGGTGCGGCCGCCGTCGATCCCGGGCCTGCGCTGGGTGTAGAGCCCCATCCAGCGGAACCGTCCGCGCAGGTCGGCGGGGTCGATCGAGTCGAAGCCGCGCCGGGCGTAGACGTTCTCGATCCGCGCGCGCACGTTCAGCGGATTGTCGTCGCGCTTGCTGCGCTCGTTGGGGTTCAGCGGTTCGCGGTGGCCGAGCTTCCACTGCCCCTGGCCCTTCGGGCGGCGGGGTGCGGTCTTCGAGGGCGCCATGTGGTGGGTGCTCCGATGTCGGGCGGACCGGGCACACCCCGGCCCGGGACAGGGCACGGAGCGGCCCGGGGCGGTTCGGGAGGGGCCGTCGGGTCAGCGACGACGACAGAGCGCGCTACGGGTCCGGTTCAGGTCCACGTGGCGACGCGCCACGAGGCGGAGACGGAGTGCGGGCACGGATACAGGGTGCCACGGTGTCCGGACCTGCCACAAAGTGATGTTCGCATCCTGGGAGGGGTGGGCGGATAGGTCCGGACGTTCACCGCGCGGTGTCCGGTCCACCCGGAATCACCGGGGTCACGGGCCCGGTGGAACCCGTCGTCCACCGCGGGGACCCCGGGTGCCACCCCGTCGCGACCGGCCCGTCCCGCGCGCCCCGGACGTGCCGGGGAGCGGTCCGGGCCCGAGGTGCGCCCGGCACCCACCGGCCCGGCGGTGGCACACTCGCCGGACGTGACCCCCGTGCCGCCGGCCTTCGGGCTCTACGTCCACGTGCCGTTCTGCGCGACCCGCTGCGGCTACTGCGACTTCAACACCTACACCGCCTCCGAGCTCGCGGGCGACGCCGCGTCCCCGGACGGCTGGCTCGCCGCCGCCCGCGCCGAGATCGCGCTCGCCGCCCGCACGGTGGGGGACCGCACCGTGGAGACGGTGTTCGTCGGCGGCGGCACCCCGTCGCTGATCGGCGCCGACCGGCTCGTCGCGATGCTCGACGCGGTCCGCGAGCACCTCCCGCTCGCCGACGACGCCGAGGTCACCACCGAGTCCAACCCCGAGTCGGTCTCGCCGGAGTTCTTCGACCGGCTCCGGGCCGGCGGGTTCACCCGCATCTCGCTGGGCATGCAGTCCGCCGCCCCGCACGTGCTCGCCGTACTGGACCGCACGCACACCCCGGGGCGCGCCGTCGCCGCCGCCCGGGAGGCCCGGGCCGCCGGGTTCGGCCACGTCAACCTGGACCTGATCTACGCCACCCCCGGCGAGACCGACGACGACCTGCGCGCCTCCGCCGACGCCGTCCTCGACGCGGGGGTGGACCACGTCTCGGCCTACGCGCTGATCGTCGAGGACGGCACCGCACTGGCCCGCCGGGTCCGCCGCGGGGAGCTGCCCGCCCCCGATGACGACGTCGCCGCCACTCGCTACGAGCTGCTCGACGCGCGGCTGCGCGACGCCGGGCTGTCCTGGTACGAGGTGTCGAACTGGTCGCTGCCCGGCGCCGAGTGCCGGCACAACCTGGGCTACTGGCGCGACGGCGACTGGTGGGGGATCGGCCCCGGCGCCCACTCCCATCTGGCCGGGACGCGCTGGTGGAACGTCAAGCACCCGGCGCGCTGGGCGGGCGCGCTCGCCGCGGGGGAGACCCCCGAGGGCGGTCGCGAGGAGCTCACCGCGGACGAGCGGCACACCGAGCGGGTCATGCTGCGGCTGCGCCTCGCCGAGGGCATGGCCCTGACCCTGCTGCACGACGGCGGTCGTGCGGCCGCCGCCCGCGCCGTCACCGACGGGCTGCTGGACCCGGCGGCGCACGCCGCGGGCCGCGCGGTGCTGACCGACCGCGGACGGCTGCTGGCCGACCGGGTCGTCACCGACCTGCTGATCGCCGACGACACCCCGGCCGCCGGCACCCCGGCGGGGGCCCGGTGAGCCCGCGCCGCCGGGCGCTGCTGGTCGTCGCCGCACTGATGGTCGCGCTGGGCGTGGTGGCCGCCGTCGTCGCGGCCCTGCCCGAGGGGGCCCGCGGAGCCGGCGGGCCCGTCGCCCAGGACCGGCCGGGCCCGGTCCTGCTCGTCCCCGGCTACGGCGGCGACCGCACCGGCCTGGAGGTCCTCGCCGGGGCCCTGCGCACCCAGGGCCGCGACGCGCGCGTCCTGGCCCTGGACGGCGACGGCACCGGCGACCTCGACCGGCAGGTGGAGGTCCTGGACCGCGCGGTCACCGTCGCCACCGACGCCGGGGCGCCGTCGGTCGACGTCGTCGGCTACTCCGCGGGCGGCGTCGTCGCGGGGCTGTGGGCGATCCGCGACGACGGCCCGGCGCGGGCCCGGCGGATCGTGTCGATCGGCTCCCCGCTGGCCGGGACGACGGTGGCCGGCTCCGCCGCGGCCGTGGCCCCGGAGGCGTGCCCGCAGGCGTGCCGTCAGCTCGCCCCGGGGTCGGCGCTGCTGGGGGAGCTCGCCGGGGCCGGGATGGTGGTGCCCTGGCTGTCGGTGTGGACCGACCGTGACCAGGTCGTCACCCCGCCGACCTCGGCCCGCCTCGACGGTGCGGTCAACGTGGAGCTGCAGCAGCTGTGCCCGGGCTCGACCGTGGGCCACGGCGGCCTGCCCGCCGACGACGCCGTGATCGGCCTGGTCGTCCGTGCCCTGTCCACCGCACCGATCGACGAGGCCCCGGCCGCCTGCGGCACCCTGCGCGCCGCGGGCTGAGACGGCCCGGCGCGGCGGGCGGTCAGCTCGCGATGTCCTTGGTCGCCAGGTTCGCCCACGCCGCCCCGACGGCGACGGCGACCCAGCCCGCCTGCACCCACGCCCCGGTGCGGGCGGCGTCGTAGAGGACCGGGTCGCGGTAGAGGTCGATCCAGGCCAGCCAGTGCGCCGTCGGCAGGAAGTCGACGAAGGCGGCCGAGGCGTCGAGGGCCTGCAGCGACGCGCTGGTCACCACGACCGCGAGCACCGCCAGCGCCGCCGCGAGCGGGGAGTCGGTCAGGGTGGAGAAGAAGATCCCCAGCGCGCCCAGGGTGAGCATGCACAGCGCCAGGTAGGCCACGGTCAGCCCGGTCCGGGTCGCCAGGTCCACCGGTTCGATCACCGTCCCGGACAGCGACGCGACCGAGCCGGGCCCGGCGTCGACCGGGGGCAGGGTGAGACCGCCGGTGGCGGTGGTGGTGCCGGTGCCGAACACCGCGATCCCCACCGCGTAGGACGTCAGCACCACCAGCGTCACCGCGGTGACCACGAAGAACGCCACCGACACCAGCTTCGCCACCAGCAGCCGCAGCCGCCCGACCGGCCGGATCAGCAGGTAGCGCAGGGTCCCCGCGGCGGCCTCCCCGGCGACGGTGTCCCCGGCGACCACCGCCACGGTGATCGGCAGCAGGAACGGCAGCACCAGCGCCAGCGCGAACGCCGGGAAGATCTGCCCGTTCGTCGCGACCGCGGACAGGAACGCGGGCCCCTGCCCGGGCGGCGGGAGGATCCCGGTGGCCGACACGACCACCGCGACGAGCGCCGGCAGCGCGCACAGCAGCAGCCAGCACAGCCACACCCGGGTGCGGCGCAGCAGCAGCGCCAGCTCGACGAGGATCACCGCGCCACCCCCCCGCCCGGCCGTGGCCACCCGGTCCGAGCCGTCACCGGTCCGTGCCAGCACCACCTGTTCCAGGGTGCGGCGCTCCGGTTCCAGCGACGCCACCGGCACCCCGGCCCGCACCAGGTGCGCGTTGAGGTCGGCGGGGTCGACGGCGCGGACCACGAGCCGGTCGCCGTCGGCGGACTCCAGCGCCCGGCCGAGCACCCGCGCCGCGGCCGCCGGGGCCGGGGTGCGGACGACGACCCGGCCGGTCGGTGCCCGCAGCTCGTCGAGGTCCTGGGTGAGCACGAGGTGCCCGGCGTCCATCACCCCGACCCGGGTGCACAGCGTCTCCACCTCGGCGAGCAGGTGGCTGGACAGCACCACGGTCGTGCCCCGTTCGTTCAGCGCGGTCAGCAGGGCGCGCATCTCGCCGATGCCCCGCGGGTCCAGGCCGTTGGTCGGTTCGTCGAGCAGCAGCAGCTCCGGGGCGCGCAGCAGCGCCGAGGCGATGCCCAGGCGCTGGCGCATCCCGAGCGAGTAGGCCCGCACCGGGCGGCGGTCGACCCCGCCCAGGCCGACCTGCTCCAGGGCCTCCTGCACGCGTCGTCGCCGGTCGGCGGGCCGGTGCAGCGGGCCGCCCACCGAGCCCGCCGCGTCGAGCAGGGTCAGGTTCGCCCGGCCCGACAGCCCCGGCCAGGCGGCGGGGGACTCGACCAGCGCACCGACCCGCGGCAGCACCGTGCGGGCGGCCCGCGGCATCGGCGAGCCCAGCACCTCGATCGACCCCGAGGTGGCGTGCACCAGCCCGAGCAGCATCCGCACCAGCGTCGTCTTGCCGGAGCCGTTCGGGCCCAGCAGCCCGAACCGGGAGCCGGCGGGCACCGCCAGGTCGACGCCGTCGACGGCGGTGACCCGGCCGAACCGCTTGGTCACCGCGTGCGTCGCGACCACCGGGCCGTTCACCGGCGGGTCCCCATCAGCTCGACGGCGGCGGACTCCAGCACACCGGGCCGCACCGTCCCGGCCAGCAGCACCCCGCGCCGTCGCCGACGGGCGACGACCAGGCTGAGCAGGGGCGTCGCCACCCGGGCGGCCGAGCCGCCGGGCAGGCCCGCCACGTCCACCCCGCCCGCGGCGGCCGAGCCGCGCACGATCCCGTCGACGACCTCCGGTGCGGCCGGGACCAGCACGAACCGGCCGACCCCGGTGCCGTACACACCGACCCCGGGCAGCAGCTCGGCGGCCGGGACGTCCCCGGACACCGGCAGCTCCACCCGGTCCCGGCCGGCGAGCCGGTCCGGCGGGGGCACCGCGCCGACCCCGCGCAGCGAGCCGGTCAGGTCGTCGGGACGGGCCCGCACCCGCTCGGCCGACGACGGCGGCGCCGGGACCAGCGCCGCGGCCGGCGGCGCGGCGGTGTCCACCGCCTCGAACGCCGTCTCCAGGAGCGGGCCCGCGCCGTCCCGGGCGGCGATCTCGACCGCGACCGGGAGGGCGCCGTCGCCGACGGGGACCGACCACACGTCGATCCGCCCGGCCAGGCTGTCCGGGTCGGCCGGGGTCACCCGCAGCCCGGCCGCGGCCCGCCCGGCGACCCGCCGTGCCGGCAGCGCCGTCACCGGGTCGTCGGGGGTCGCGCCGAGCAGCCGGCGGGCCAGGTCGGCCGGGGCGAGGTCCGAGGCCCGCGGGAAACGCACCGGGGCGAGCGGGGAGACCGTGGTCAGCCGGTCCGCGCCGTAGTCCCAGATCCGCTCGACCTGTCCGTCGCGGTAGGTGTCGACCTCGCCGACCGGGGTCAGCTCGTCGACCCGCCAGCGGCCCGCGTCGGCGACCTGGACGCGGATCCGGGTGGTCGTGGACAGCAGCCGGGCCGCGGACCCGATCGGCGCGACGGTGGGCAGCCCGAGCCGGCCGGTCGCCGTCGCCAGGCCGGAGTGGGGGACGACACCCGCCAGGATCCGGGCCCGCAGCGCGGCCGGGTCCGGGGTCCCGGCGACGTCGCCGACGGGGAGCCAGCGGTCGGTCGTGCCCACCGCGACCAGGGCGACGGCACCGGCACCGACGAGCAGGGAGCGCCGGCCGAAGCGGCGTGCGGACATCACCCCACCCACCGTGCCACGCCGCGTGCCCCGGCCGCGCGGCCACGACGGCGCCTAGAATGGACGGGGCACACCGGGGGAGGTGCGAGGAGATGAACGCCGACGAGCGGCGGTTCGCCGTGCTGCGGGCCATCGTGGCCGACTACGTGTCGACGCAGGAGCCCGTGGGGTCGAAGGCCATCGTCGACCGGCACAATCTCGGGGTGTCGAGCGCGACGGTGCGCAACGACATGGCCGTCCTCGAGGAGGACGGCCTGATCGCGCAGCCGCACACCAGCGCGGGCCGGATCCCCACCGACAAGGGCTACCGCCAGTTCGTCGACCGGATCTCGCAGGTCAAGCCGCTGTCGTCGGCCGAGAAGCGGGCCGTGCAGACGTTCCTGGACGGCGCCGTCGACCTCGACGACGTGCTGCGCCGCTCGGTGCGGCTGCTCGCGCAGCTGACCCGCCAGGTCGCCGTCGTGCAGTACCCGACGCTCACCCGATCCACGGTCCGCCACCTCGAGGTCGTGCAGCTGACCCCGGCCCGGCTGATGCTGGTGCTGATCACCGACTCCGGGCGCGTCGACCAGCGCGTCGTCGACCTGGGGGACGTGCTCGCCGACGCCGACGTCGCCCGGCTGCGCGAGATCCTCGGCAACGCCCTGGGCGGTCGCAAGCTCGCCGAGGCCTCCGCGGCCGTGGCCGAGCTGCCGGAGACGGCTCCGGAGGACCTGCGCACCCCGCTGCTGCACCTCGCGACGGTGCTCATCGAGACCCTCGTCGAGCACCCCGAGGAGCGGATGGTGCTGGGCGGCACGGCCAACCTGACCCGCAGCCACGCCGACTTCCCCGGCTCGCTGCGCCAGGTCCTGGAGGCCCTGGAGGAGCAGGTCGTGGTCATGCGGCTGCTCGCGGCCTCGCAGGACTCCGGGCTGGTGACGGTCCGGATCGGCGAGGAGAACGAGGCCGAGGACCTGCGCACCGCGTCCGTGGTCACGGTGGGGTACGGATCGGGTACCCCGCTGGGCGGGATGGGCGTCGTCGGGCCGACCCGGATGGACTACCCGGGCACGATCTCGGCGGTGCATGCGGTCGCCCGGTACGTGGGTGAGATCCTGACCGGTCGGTAGACCTTTCATCGTCGTTGTACGTACTTCACTGAGGAAAAGAGCCAGGTGGCACGCGACTACTACGGGATCCTGGGCGTCGAGCGCGGCGCCGACGCCTCGGAGATCAAGCGGGCGTACCGCAAGCTCGCCCGTGAGCTGCACCCGGACGTCAACCCCGACCCCGCGGCACAGGAGCGGTTCCGGGAGGTCAGCGCCGCCTACGAGGTGCTGACCGACCCCGAGAAGCGCCGGGTCGTCGACCTCGGCGGCGACCCCCTCGACGCCCGCGGCGGGGGTGGTGGCGGCGGTGACCCGTTCGCCGGGTTCGGCGGGTTCAGCGACATCATGGACGCGTTCTTCGGCGGCACCGCCGGCGGCGGACGCGGGCGCGGCCCGCGCAGCCGGGTCCAGCCCGGCGCCGACGCGCTGATCCGGATGGAGCTGACGCTGGAGGACTGCGCCGCCGGTGTGCAGCGCGACCTCGCCGTCGACACCGCGGTCCTGTGCACCCAGTGCCAGGGCTCCGGCTGCGCCGAGGGCACCCACCCCACCGCCTGCGACACCTGCGGCGGCTCCGGGGAGATCCAGAGCGTGCAGCGCTCGTTCCTCGGGCAGGTCGTCACCGCGCGGCCCTGCCCGACCTGCCGCGGGTTCGGCGAGGTCATCCCCGACCCCTGCCGCCAGTGCGCGGGCGACGGGCGGGTCCGGTCGCGGCGCACCGTCGCCGTCAAGATCCCGGCGGGCGTCGCCGAGGGCATGCGGGTGCGCCTGTCCGGCCAGGGCGAGGTCGGCTCCGGCGGCGGTCCCGCCGGTGACCTCTACGTCGAGGTGGAGGAGGCGCCGCACGAGCTGTTCACCCGCGACGGCGCCGACCTGCACTGCACGCTCCCGCTGCCGATGACCGCGGCCGCGCTCGGCACCACGTTGCCGTTGCCGCTGCTCGACGGCTCGGTCGCCGAGATCGACGTCGAGGCGGGCACCCAGCACGGCACGGTCCGCACGCTGCGCGGCAAGGGCATGCCCCGGCTGCGTTCCACCGGTCGCATCGACGGCCACGGCGACCTCCTCGTGCACGTCGAGGTGGCGGTGCCGACCCGGCTGGACAAGGAGCAGACCGACCTGCTGCGCCGGCTCGCCGAGCTGCGCGGGGAGGAGCAGCCGGACCTGATCGGCGGCTCCCGCAACGGGCACGGCCTGTTCTCCAAGCTGCGCGACAGCTGGACCGGACGCTGACCCGGTGACGACGGCGCCGTTGTTCCTGGTCGACGACGTCGGGTCCCTCCCGGGCCCGGGCTCCGACACGGTGCTCGACGGCCCGGAGGGGCGCCACGCCGCGACCGTGCGACGGCTGCGCCCCGGCGAGGCGCTGGTGCTGTCCGACGGCCGGGGCGGGCTCGCCCGCGCCGAGGTCGTCGACGTCGCCGGTCGTGACGCGCTGACCGTGCGGCTGCACGAGGTGACCCGGGTGCCCGCACCCGCGGTCCGCGTCGTCGTCGCGCAGGCGCTGGTCAAGGGCGACCGCGGCGAGCTCGCCGTGGAGACCGCCACCGAGGCCGGCGCCGACGGGTTCGTCCCCTGGAGGGCGGCCCGCTGCGTCACCCGCTGGGACGACGGCCCGCGCGGCGCGAAGGCCCTCGAACGCTGGCGGTCCACCGTCCGCGAGGCCGCCAAGCAGGCCCGCCGCCCGTGGCAGCCCGACGTCGCGGGCCCGGTGACCACCGCGCAGCTCGCCGCCCGGGTCGGTGCCGCCGACACCGCGCTGGTGCTGCACGAGTCCGCGGGCGAGGACCTCGCCTCGGTCGCGCTGCCCGCGGCGGGGGAGGTGCTGCTCGCCGTCGGACCGGAGGGCGGCGTCGACGACGCCGAGCTCGACCGCCTCACCGAGGCCGGCGCCGTCCCGGTCCGGATGGGGCCCGAGGTGCTGCGGGCCTCCACCGCGGCCTGCGTCGCGCTCGGCGCGCTCGCCGTGCGCACCGGCCGCTGGGCCCGCTGAGCCCCCTCGCCGACCCGCCCCGGATGCCCCCAGGGGAACTTTCGGGGCTTAGAGCGCTACGAGGGTGACCCTGGGAGCAGGGCACGGAGGGACCGACGCGCGTCACGATCCGGCGAACCGGTCGTCGGGGACCGGGCGCGGGTGTCATCATCCGCCGCGTGAGTGACCACGCTCCCCGGATCGGACGCCGCGCGCTGCTGGCCGGCCTCGCCGCCACCCCGCTGCTCGGCGCCTGCGGCAACGACGCCCCCGCGGCCCCGCGGCGGCCCCCGCGCGACGAGACCGCCCCGCGGACCGAGCGGATGGCCTACGGCGGCCAGCCCGACCAGTTCGGCGAGCTGACCTTCCCGGCGAGCCGGGACCTGCCCCGCGGCACCGTGATCGTCGTGCACGGCGGTTTCTGGCGGGCCGGCACCGACCTCACGATCATGCGCCCGGTCGTCGACGCGCTGGTCGCGGCGGACTTCGCGGTCTGGAACATCGAGTACCGGAAGGTGGGCGCCGGCGGCGGCTGGCCCTCCACCTTCGACGACGTCGCGATGGCCACCGACCACCTCGCGACCCTGCGTTCCACCCGGCTCGACCTGCGCCGGCTCGTCACCCTCGGGCACTCCGCGGGCGGGCACCTGGCGGCCTGGCTGGCGATGCGGGCGACGCTCGCCCCCGGCGACCCGGGCGCGACGCCCGTGGTCCGCCCGGCCGGGGTGGTCTCGCTGGCCGGGGTGCTCGACCTGGCCGGCGGGATGCTGCTCGGCGACGGCGCCGTCGCCGACCTCGTCGCGGCGACCCCGGGCGCCGACCCGGCCCGCTTCCGGGCGACCAGCCCGCTGGAGGCCGTCCCGCTCGGCGTGCCGTCGGTGTGCGTGCACGGCACCGCCGACGAGGTGGTCCCGCTCTCCCAGAGCGAGGACTTCGTCGCCGCCGCGACGGCCGCCGGTGACCGGTCGGAGCTCGTGCGGGTCGAGGGCGCGAACCACCTGCAGCTCATCGACGTCGCCCACCCCGGCTGGGCCGCCGCGCTGCAGGCCGTGGAACGGCTGAGCACCCCCGCCTGATCCGCGGGGAGAATCCCCGGGTGCCGACGGCGGTCCGACCGGTACGATCGGTGCAGTCCGGCGACCCGACGTACGAGGCAGGCGAACACACTCTTGACCGGCACCGAACCCGGCCCCACCCCTCGGACCGACGAGCGGTCCGACGTAGCACCGGGCGGGACCGTCCGGTCGAGGATGGCCGTGCCGGACACCGCCCTCCTGTCCCTGCTCGGCTCGCGTGACGACAGCCTGCGCGCCGCCGAGGAGGAGCTGACCGCCGACGTCCACGTCCGCGGCAACGAGCTGACCCTGTCCGGGGACCCGGGCGACGTCGCGTTCGCCGAGCGGGTCTTCACCGAGCTGATCACCCTGGCCGAGCGCGGCCAGCTGGTCGGCGCGGACACCGTGCGCCGCACCGTGCAGATGCTCTCGGCGGAGAACACCGCCGACGAGCGCCTGGGCGAGTCCCCGGCCGAGGTGCTGAGCCTGGACATCCTGTCCCGGCGCGGGAAGACCATCCGGCCCAAGACGCTCAACCAGAAGCGCTACGTCGACGCCATCGACGCGTTCACCATCGTCTTCGGCATCGGCCCGGCCGGTACCGGCAAGACCTACCTGGCGATGGCCAAGGCCGTGCAGGCGCTGCAGGCCAAGCAGGTCAACCGGATCATCCTGACCCGGCCCGCGGTCGAGGCGGGGGAGCGGCTGGGCTACCTGCCCGGCACGCTGTTCGAGAAGATCGACCCGTACCTGCGCCCGCTCTACGACGCGCTGCACGACATGATCGACCCCGAGTCCATCCCGAAGCTGATGGCCGCCGGGACGATCGAGGTCGCGCCGCTGGCCTACATGCGCGGCCGCACCCTCAACGACGCGTTCATCATCCTCGACGAGGCGCAGAACACCACGCCCGAGCAGATGAAGATGTTCCTCACCCGGCTCGGCTTCGGCTCGCGGATCGTGGTGACCGGCGACATCACCCAGGTCGACCTCCCGGGCAACGCCCGGTCCGGCCTGGCCGTCGTGCAGGACATCCTCGACGGCGTCGACGACGTGCACTTCTCCCGGCTCGAGAGCGCCGACGTGGTCCGGCACCGCCTGGTGTCCGACATCGTCGACGCCTACGCCCGGTTCGACGCGTCCGAGCACCGCGCGGCCGCCGTCGGCAACGGCGCACCCCGCAACGGCCCCGCGCGGCGTCCCGACCGGCGGCGGTGACCGGGGGGCGGGTGGCACCGGGACCGTCGGTACGGCCGTCTAGGCTGCCCCCTACATCCGTATCGGCGAGCAGGGGCAGGGCAGCGGCGGCGTGAGCATCGAGGTCGTCAACGAGTCCGGGATCACGGTCGACGAGGCGCAGATCGTGTCGGTCGCCCGGTACGCGCTGGACGCGATGAAGGTGAGCCCGTCCGCCGAGCTGGCGATCACCGCCGTCGGGCTGGACGCGATGGAGGAGCTGCACGTCCGCTGGATGGACGAGCCGGGCCCCACCGACGTCATGGCGTTCCCCATGGACTCCCTGTCCGAGGACACCCGGCGCCCCGACGCGCCGGACCTGGGCCCCGCCCTGCTCGGCGACGTCGTGCTCTGCCCGGCCTTCGCCCGGGACCAGGCGCGCAAGGCCGGGCACACCCTGGCCGACGAGCTGCACCTGCTGACCGTGCACGGCATCCTGCACCTGCTGGGGTACGACCACCTCGAGCCCGAGGACGAGCGCGAGATGTTCGCGCTGCAGAACCGGCTGCTGGTCCGCTGGCGGTCCGACCGGGCCGCCGAGCGCGCCCGGGACGCCCAGAAGCGCAGCGACGACCGTCTGCTCGGTGCCGCCGGCTTCGAGGACGAGTCCGGCCGGTGACCGGAAGACCCACGACCACGTTCTCCGAGGAGCAGAAGTGACCACCGTCTGGCTGATCGTCGCGACGGTCCTGCTCGTGCTGCTGGCCGGGGTGTTCGCCGCCGCGGACTCGGCCCTCATGTCGATCTCGCGGGCCCGGGTGGACGCCGTGGTGCGCGCCGGCCGCGCCGGCGCGACGGCGCTCGCCGCCGTCGTCGCGGACCGGCCGCGGCACGTCAACCTGCTGATGCTGCTGCGGGTCACCTGCGAGACGGTTGCGATCATCCTGCTGGCCGTCGCGCTCGCGCCGCTGTTCTCCGCCACCTGGATCGGGCTGCTGCTCACCGGCGTTCTCATGGTGCTCGCCAGCTACGTCCTGGTCGGGGTCGGCCCGCGGACGCTGGGCCGCCAGCACCCGTACCGGATCGGGCTGCTGCTCGCGGGCCCGATCCGCGCGATCGGCGTCGTGCTGTCGCCGCTGGCGAAGCTGCTGATCCTGCTGGGCAACGCGATCACCCCGGGCCCCGGTTTCCGCGACGGCCCGTTCTCCACCGAGGTGGAGCTGCGCGAGCTCGTCGACATGGCCAGCAACCGCGGCGTGGTCGACGAGGGCGAGCGCAAGATGATCCACTCGGTGTTCGAGCTGGGGGAGACCCCGGTCCGCGACATCATGGTGCCGCGGCCCGACCTGATCTGGACCGAGCGCGACACCCCGGTGGAGAAGGTGCTGCGCCTGGCGCTCAAGAGCGGCTACTCACGCATCCCGGTGCTCGGCGAGGGCGTGGACGACGTCATCGGCATCGCCTACCTCAAGGACCTGGTCCGGGCCCGCGAGGAGGCCCGGCGCGGGGAGCGCGAGGTCCCGCTGCTCGACATCCTGCGCCCCGCGGCCTTCGTGCCGGACTCCAAGCGCAGCGACGACCTCATGCGCGAGATGCAGCGCACCCGCAACCACATGGCCGTGGTCGTCGACGAGTACGGCGGCACCGCCGGCGTGGTGACGATCGAGGACATCCTGGAGGAGATCGTCGGCGAGATCACCGACGAGTACGACACCGAGGAGGTGCCCGACGTCGCCGAGGCCTCCGACGGCGCCTTCCGGGTCTCCGCCCGGCTGCCCGCCGAGGACCTCGAGGAGCTGTTCGCCGGCCGGTTCCGCGGCACCCCGCGGGAGGACGAGCTGCACGAGGCGCTGGAGAACGCCGACGTCGACACCGTCGGCGGGCTGCTCGCCCAGCGGCTGGGCAAGGTGCCGCTGCCCGGCGCCACCGCGGAGCTGGACGGCCTGCTGCGGCTGCAGGGCGAGGGCGGCAAGGACGCCCGGGGCCGTGTCCGCATCACCTCGGTGCTGGTCAGCCCGCTGGACCCGGCCGAGACCGAGGACACCGACCACGACGAGCCGCGCGGGGACACCCGGGAGTCCGACGTGCCCGACCACGTCGCGGGCGACCCCACCGAGCACGCCGGCGCCGACCGGCACTGACCTGGCCGCCCCCGCCACGGGGAGCGACCGACGGACGTGACCGTCCCGCCACGGGTGGGACGCGAGGAGGACCTGATGGCTGCCCGCACGACCATCCCCGCGGAGCGTGCCCGGTGACCGGGCTGCCCGCGACACCGCGCTATGACCTGGTCGTCGTCGGCGGTGGGATCGTCGGCCTGGCCACCGCGTACGCCGCCACCCGCAACGGGCTCAGCGTCGCCGTCGTCGAGCGTGAGCAGCGCCTGGCGAACCACCAGACCGGCAACAACTCCAACGTCGTGCACTCCGGGCTGTACTACGCGCCGGGCGGCTACAAGGCCCGCCTGGCCGTCGCCGGGTGTGCCGAGACCATCGCGTTCTGCCGCGAGCACGACCTGCCGCACCAGGTGTGCGGCAAGCTCGTCGTCGCGACCGAGCCCGAGGAGCTGCCCCGGCTCGACGAGCTGGCCCGCCGCGGCGACGCCAACGGCGTGGAGAACCACCGCCTCGACGAGCACGGCATCCGCACCTACGAGCCCGACGTCCGCGGTCTCGCCGCGCTGTGGGTGCCCTCGACCGGCATCACCGACTACCGGCTGGTCGCGGAGAAGCTGGGCGAGCTGGTGGAGAAGAACGGCGGCGAGGTCCACCTGGGCCGCACCGTCACCGGGTTCGCCCGCCGCCCGTCCGACGTCGTCGTGCGCACCACCCGCGGTGACCTGCTCGGCACCCGCGCGGTCGTCTGCGGCGGCCTGCGCTGCGACGAGCTCGCCCGCCTGGCCGGCGCCGATCCCGGGGTGCGGATCGTGCCGTTCCGCGGCGAGTACTCCGGCTTCTCCGAGCGGGCCGCCTCGCTGGTCCGCGGCCTGATCTACCCGGTGCCCGACCCGGCGTTCCCGTTCCTCGGGGTGCACGCCACCCGCGGCATCGACGGCACCGTCCACGCCGGCCCGAACGCCGTGCTCGCGATGGCCCGCGAGGGCTACGACTGGCGCACGGTCAGGCCGAAGGAACTGCTGGGCACACTGACCTACCCCGGCATGGTCAAGGTGGCGCGCACGCACTGGCGCTACGGCATCGGCGAGGTCCGCCGCTCCCTGTCGACGCGGGCGATGGTCCGCCAGATCCAGCGGATGCTGCCCGACGTCACCGCCGCCGACCTGCACCCGGCCGGCGCCGGGGTGCGGGCCCAGGCGGTGAAGGCCGACGGCACCCTGGTCGACGACTTCCTGTTCCTCGACCAGGCCGGTCCGGACGGCGCGGGCCGCCCCGGCTCGATCCTGCACGTGCTGAACGCACCGTCCCCGGCGGCGACGGCGGCCCTGCCGATCGGCCGCGAGATCCTCGACCGGCTGGGTGCGGCGTGACCGGCGCACAGCCCGAGGGCTTCCGGTCCGGGTTCGCCTGCTTCGTCGGCAGGCCCAACGCCGGCAAGTCGACGCTGACCAACGCGCTGGTCGGGGAGAAGATCGCGATCACCTCCTCGCGCCCGCAGACCACCCGGCACGCGATCCGCGGGATCGTGCACCGCCCGGACGCCCAGATCGTCCTGGTCGACACCCCGGGGCTGCACCGCCCGCGGACCCTGCTCGGGTCGCGGCTCAACGACCTGGTGCGCGAGACCTGGTCCGAGGTCGACGTCGTCGGGTTCTGCGTGCCCGCGAACGAGAAGGTCGGCAAGGGCGACCGGTTCATCGCCGAGGAGCTGCGGCGGATCGCCGCGCACACCCCGGTGGTCGCCGTCGTCACCAAGACCGACACCGCCCGCCCCGAGCAGGTCGCCGAGCGGCTCACCGAGGTGTCGGCCCTGATGGAGTTCACCGAGGTCGTGCCCACCTCGGCGCGGTCGGGCTTCCAGGTGTCGCTGCTCTCGGACCTGCTGGTCGGACTGCTGCCGGAGGGCCCGCAGCTCTACCCGGACGGCGACCTCACCGACGAGCCGACCGACGTGCTCGTCGCCGAGCTCGTGCGGGAGGCGGCGCTGGAGGGCGTGCGCGACGAGCTGCCGCACTCGATCGCCGTCGTCGTCGAGGAGACGATCGAGAAGAAGGACCTCCTGGAGATCTACGCGATCATCTACGTCGAGCGGTCCAGCCAGAAGGGCATCGTGATCGGCAAGGGCGGTGCCCGGCTCAAGCAGGTCGGCAGCGACGCCCGTCGCCAGATCGAGAAGCTGCTGGGCACCCGGGTGCACCTCGACCTGCACGTGAAGATCGCCGAGGACTGGCAGCGGGACCCGAAGCAGCTGCGCAAGCTGGGGTTCTGAGCAGGACCTAGACTGGGTGCGTGGCCCAGTTCTACCGCGACACCGGGATCGTGCTCCGGGTGCAGAAGCTGGGCGAGGCGGACCGGATCATCACGATGCTGACCCGCCGGCACGGCAAGATCCGGGTGGTCGCCAAGGGCGTGCGCCGCACCCGGTCGCGGTGGGGCGCACGGCTGGAGCCGTTCAACCACGTCGACGTCCAGTGCTACACCGGGCGCACGCTGGACGTGGTCACCCAGGCCCAGACCGTCGACGCGTTCGCCCCGGCGATCGTCGCGGACTGGTCGGCGTACTCCTGCGGCTGCGCGATCCTGGAGACCGCGGACCGGCTGGTGTCCGAGGAGGGTGAGCCGAGCCTGCGGGTGTACCTGCTGCTGCTCGGCGCCACCCGGGCGCTGGCCGACGGCGCCCGTGAACCGGCCCTGGTGCTCGACGCGTTCCTGCTGCGGGCGATGAGCCACGCGGGGTGGGCGCCGTCGCTGTCGGAGTGCGCGCGCTGCGCCACCCCCGGTCCGCACCGGTCGTTCACCGTCGCCGGGGGCGGCATGGTGTGCCCGCGCTGCCGCCCGCCGGGCTCGGTGACCCCGGCGACCGAGACGGTGGCCCTGCTGTCCGCGCTGCTGCACGGCGACTGGGACACCGCGGACGCCTCGGGCACCCCGACCCGGCGGGAGGCCAGCGGCCTGGTCGCGGCGCACCTGCAGTGGCACCTGGAGCGGCAGCTGCGCTCGCTGCCCCTGGTCGACCGCCGCGCCCGGGTCCGGCCCGCCGCCGCCGTCGCACCCGGGGTGCCGGGGCCCGCCCCGGAACCGCCGGACGGCGGAACCGCGACACCCCCGGACGCGCTCCCCGGCTAGTCCGATCGGACCTGTGTCCGGCGTGGGGTGCCGTGAGCGGGCCGTCCGCTCCGTCGAGCGGTTGACGTACGGGCGTGCCGGCCCTCTCGGTGCCGCCGGTCGCGTCGTACGGGACTTCCGCCGACTCCACCGGGTGATCATCGCTTTCGACGGGCAACCGGTTCCGCCGTCTCGTTACGCTCCTGTGATCGAGGGGACCCCAGCCCCGTCGGAGAGGCAGTCGTGAACCGACCCCACACCCCGCCGCCGGACGACGACCACACCGGTCGCACCCACCGTCTCCCGGCCGCCACGCAGCGCATCCCGGTGCCGCCGACCCAGCAGTTCCCGGTCCGCACCGAGGCGATGCCGGAGTCCCCGCAGGACGGGCCCACCCGCGCGATGCGTCAGGTCCGCGCCCGCACCGAGGACGGCGCGTGGCCGGCCATCCCGATGCTGCCGGTGATCCGGCCCGACGAGTCCGAGCCGATGTCGGAGGCCGACCGGATCCGCGGGCACCGCGGGATGCGCCGGCTGCGCGAGACCATCGAGCGGCTGGAGGACCCGGCCGTGCCGGCCTGGCCGCAGCCCGACCACCGCGACTGAACCCGTCCGCCGTCCCCGACGTAAGGTCGGCGACGTGCCGTTCCAGCCTCCCGCACCGCACCCGTCCGGTGCCCGGCCCCCGGCGATCCCGCCGGAGCTGGTGCCACGCCACGTCGCCCTGGTGATGGACGGCAACGGCCGCTGGGCCAACGCCCGCGGCCTGCCCCGCACGGAGGGCCACAAGCGGGGCGAGGCCTCGCTGATGGACGTCGCCCGCGGCTGCATCGACCTGGGCGTGCGCTGGCTGTCGGCGTACGCGTTCTCCACCGAGAACTGGCGGCGCAGCCCCGACGAGGTCCGGTTCCTGATGGGCTTCAACCGCGACGTGATCCGCCGCCGCGTCGACGAGATGGACGCGATGGGGGTCCGGGTCCGCTGGGCGGGCCGGCGCCCGCGGCTGTGGCGCTCGGTGATCAAGGAGCTGGAGATCGCCGAGGAGCGCACCCGCGGCAACGACGTGCTGAACCTGACCATGTGCGTCAACTACGGCGGCCGCGCCGAGATCGTCGACTCCGTGCGGCAGCTCGCCCGCCTCGCCGCGGAGGGCCGGATCAACCCCGACAAGATCGACGAGCGGATGCTGGCCCGGTACCTCGACGAGCCGGACATGCCCGACGTCGACCTGTTCGTGCGCTCCTCGGGGGAGCAGCGGACGTCGAACTTCCTGCTCTGGCAGAGCGCCTACGCCGAGATGGTCTTCCTGGACACGCTGTTCCCGGACTTCGACCGCCGGCACATCTGGCAGGCGATCGAGATCTACGCGCGCCGGGACCGGCGTTTCGGGGGAGCTTCCGAGCGTCGCGGAGCGGACGCGAGCATCGACACGGCCGCCGCCGTCCCGAACGATGGAGTGACACCGTGACCACCGATGTGATCTCCGGGATGCTCACCACCGCCAAGGGGGCGCTGGAGCGGTTCCACGACGTCACCACCGACGACGACGGCGCGCTGACCTTCGCCCACGGCGGCGTGCTGTGCGTGGTGCAGGGCACCGAGCTGGAGGAGGGTCTGCCCGTCCTCAACCTGACCTGCGTCGTCGCGTGGGACCTGCCGGAGTCCGCCGACCCGGAGCACGACGTGCCGCGCCGGGTCGGCCTCGGGGTGGGGGAGGGCCTGTTCGGCACGCCCCGGGTGGTGCGCGGCGAGCGCGGCTGGGACGTGACCCTGCGCTACGCCTTCCCCGCGGCCGGGCTGGGCGAGGGGCCGATGGGCACCCTGCTGATGCTGGTCGTGTCCTCGGCGTCGAGCATGCGCGCGGAGCTGGTCGAGAGCTGAGACCGCCCGGCCGGGGGCGTGCCCCCGGCCGCGGCCCGGTCACTCCTGGTCGGCGCCGGTGTCGACGGCCGCGACGACGGCGTCGACCGAGGTGTAGTCCTCGGCCGGTGCCGAACGCAGGGCCTCGACCGTCGCGGCGTCGGCGCCGTTGCGCTCGGCGGTCCACGCCAGGTCGTCCTTGGAAGCGGGGAACTCGAGACCGTGCAGGGCGCTGCGGACGGCGTCGGCGGTCGTCGTACGGGCTGTCATGGGTCACCTCTCGTCGTGGACGTTCGGTGACCGGGTAGCCGGTGTGCGGCCGTCCATGCACGGACGGCCGCACCCGTCAGCCGTCGGTGTCCGTGGTCTCCCCGGCGGCGTCCCCGGAGTCGCTGAGGTGCACGATCGGCAGCGCCGCCAGCTGGCCCGCGGTCATCGCGTGCGCCACGCCCAGCACGTCGTTCTGGGCCTTGGTCATCCGCGCGTCCACCAGCCCGGACAGGCGGTAGGCGACCCGGCCGAGCAGCCGCACCGTGGTCTCGTCGACCTGGGGGCGCGGGGTGGAGACGACCGCGACACCGCGCGGGGCGCCGTCGTTGGACTGGGCGACGCCGATCTCGTAGGACTCACGCGGGTTGACGTGCCGCGACGCGTAGTGGTCGCGCAGCGTCGACATCATGTCGTGGAACCCGGTGACGTCACCCTCGAGCTCCAGGGTGGACAGGTCGTCCTTCGTGAGGGTCTTCGTGCGGCCGGAGAAGCAGCGCACGTAGCCGATCACCGCACCGGTCCACAGTGCCTCGACCAGGGCCGGATCGGCGGCCACCCGGACCGGACCGGACTCCGGACCGCCGAGCGCGGTCACCAGGTGCTCGCAGCACTGCAGCACGTACTGCAGGTCGTCGAACACCGCCGCCAGCTGGGCAAGCTCGCCGGACTCCGGGACGTCGATCCGCCGTACCGTGCCCGGGGCGGGTTGCGTGTCGGTCATCGTTCAGACGCTATCCGGGGTGGCGACGGTCACGGTGTCTCCTTCTGAGACGGTCTGCTAGCTTCGGCGGCGAAGGTCACGAGTGCCAGCGCGAAGCCCCGGCTCGCTGGACGGCAACCCTCCTCCGCGGTGGGGTGCCCCGGGTGATGACCGGGCCGACGCGACACCCGCAGTCGGCAAGCGCGGATCCGTGCGCCACGCCGGGTCCCCGAGATCGGCCGGAGGCCCGATCATGACCCTCGCCCTGTCGCGTCCCGTCCAGCACACGCTGCCCCGTGTCGTCGGCGCGGACCTCACCGTCCCGCTCGTCGACGGCAGGTGGGCCCGCTACTGCGACCTCGACTCCGCCGCGTCGGCGCCGGCACTGGAGAGCGTCGCCGCGCACGTCGCGCAGGTGCTGCCCTACCACGGCAGCGTGCACCGCGGCGCCGGCTGGACCTCGAAGGTCTGCACCGCCCTGGTGGAGAACGCCCGCGCCGACGTCGCCCGGTTCGTCCGGGCCCGCGCCGACGACGTCGTGGTGTTCACCCGCAACACCACCGACGCGCTCGGCCTGCTCGCCCGCGCCGTGCCCGGCCCGGTGGTGACCCTGGACCTGGAGCACCACGCGACGCTACTGGCCTGGCGGGGCGGTACCGGCGGCGCCGAGCACCGGGTCGTGCGGGCCGGCCACGGCATCGCCGCGACCCTCGACGCACTGCGGGCCGAGCTCGCCGCCCGTCCCGACGCCGCGCTGGTCGCGGTCACCGGTGCGTCCAACGTGACCGGCGAGCTCCTCCCGGTCGCCGAGATCGCCCGGATCGCGCACGCCGCGGGTGCCCGGCTGTGCGTCGACGCCGCGCAGCTCGCCCCGCACCGGCGCGTCGACCTGGCCGGGTGGGGCGCGGACTACGTCGCGCTGTCCGGGCACAAGCTCTACGCGCCCTACGGTGCCGGGGTCCTCGTCGGCCGCCGGGACTGGCTCGACGCCGCCGAGCCGCACGTCGCGGGCGGGGGAGCGGTCCGGTCGGTCGGCGTCACGGCCGACGACGCCGTCGACGGCCCGGGCGGCACCGTCACCGAGTGGCTGCCCGCGCCGCAGCGCCACGAGGGCGGCACCCCGAACGTGCTCGGCGCCGCCGCGCTGGGCGCGGCCTGCCGCACCCTCGAGGACCTGATCGACGACGCCGTGCCCGCCCACGAGCGCGAGCTCGCCGCCCGGCTGCGCGCGGGCCTGGCGACCGTTCCCGGCCTGCGGATCCTGTCCTGCTTCGACGACGGGCCCGACGCCGACCGCACCGCGACCGTCTCGTTCACCCTCGGCGAGCTGCCCGCCGGCCTCGTCGCGGCGGCGCTGTCCGCCGAGTACGGCATCGGCGTCCGCGACGGGCGGTTCTGCGCGCACCCGCTGCTGGAGCGGCTCACCGGCGGCCGCGATGCGGTGCGCGCCTCGCTGGGCCTGCGCACCGGCTCCTCCGATGTCGACCGGCTGGTGGACGCGCTGACCGACCTGGCGCGGCGCGGTCCGGCCTGGACCTACGCCCTCGTCGACGGCCGGTGGGCGCCCACCCCGGACCCGCGCCCGGCCGACCCGTTCGCCCGGGACCGGGAGCTGCCGGCCGTCCCCGGCTGCGGGGACTGAGCCCCGGGCGTCAACCCGCCGAGCAGCGGCCGCAGAGGCCGAAGATCTCCAGGGTGTGCGACACCTCGGTGAAGCCGTGCTTCTGTGCGACCGACTCGGTCCAGGACTCCACCGCGGGGCCCTCGATCTCGACGGCGGCGCCGCACCGGCGGCACACCAGATGATGGTGGTGGTGTTCGGTCTCGCAGCGCCGGTAGACCGCCTCACCGGACGCGACCCGCAGCACGTCGACCTCGCCGCCGTCGGCGAGGGTCTGCAGCGTCCGGTAGACCGTGGTCAGACCGATGCCCTCACCGGCGCGCCGCAGCTCCTCGTGGATCTCCTGGGCGGACCGGAAGTCCTCCAGACGGTCGAGCAGCGCGGTGACGGCGGCCCGCTGCCGGGTGGCGCGGATGCCGCGCGGCCCGGCGGTGGACCGCTGCGTGATCGTCGCCGCGGTCGTCCGGTCGGTCGTCTCCGTCACGTGTCCTCCTCGACGTGGGCGACGGCGTCCACCACGATGTGTGCCAGGTGGTCGTCCACCAGCGAGTACAGCACCTCACGGCCCTTCCGCTCGCCCTCGACCACCCCGGCGGCCTTGAGGACCCGCAGGTGCTGGCTGATCAGGGGCTGGGTGACCCCGAGCGCGTCCACCAGGTCGTGCACGCACCGGGAGTGTTCCAGCAGCTGCAGGACGATGGCGATCCGGACCGGTGCGGCGAGTGCCCGCAGCAGGTCGCCCGCGGCGGCCAGGGTGCGCGGGTCGCGGGTCGGGCCGGGCTCGGGCGCGGGGTGGTGGTCGTCGTCCGCACCCGGGCCGGCTCCCGGTGCGTGCGTGGTCTGGGCTGCGGCAGACATGTGGTGGACCCGTCCGTTCCCCGGAGGCGGCGGCCACACCCCCCGGCGCTGCTGTGCCGTGCCGGCCGCACCCGACATGGTAGGCGTGTTCGTTATCGTCGCGTCGTGCTGCTGGTCTGCCGCTTCCGCGTGTCCCCCTCCGAGGAGGCCGCGTTCACCGCGCGCGCGGCCCGCGCGCTGGAGCTCCTGGCCGCCCGGCCGGGCTGCCGCGGGGGTGAGGCGGGCCGGGCGATCGAGGATGCCGGGCAGTGGGTCCTGACCGTCCGCTTCGACTCCGTCGACGCCTACCGTCGCGCCCTGGGACCGTTCGAGGTCCGTGAGCACGTGCACCCGCTGCTGGCCGAGGCCGACACGACCACGGAGGCGACCTACGAGTCCCTGATCACGGTGGCCGCCGGCGCCGCCCCCGTCCACCACCCCAGCCTGCTGAGCTGACCCCGACCTCGCACATCGTCCTGCGACCTCGCAGCCGCTGCAGACGGTGCGAGGTCGCAGGACGATGTGCGAGGTCCGGCGGGGCCGGGTTGTCCACAGCACGCGCTCGACGCCCGGCGCGAGCCGGGACCGTCCACGGCCGGACGGGTGACGGGCTTCCCCCGCTCCCGGTGCACGGCGACGGTGGGGACATGGACCCCGACCCGCGACCGGCGCACGGTTCGCCCGCCCCCGTGCTGCGCCGGGACCTGGTCGCGGCGGGCGTGGGCGACGACGAGCTCCGCAGGCTCCGGGCCTCGGGCCGACTCGTCCGGCTGCGCCGCGGCGCCTACGTCGGAGCCGGTGACCTCGGACGGGTGGAACGACACCGGCAGACGGTGCGTGCGGCGGTCCGCACCCTGTCCCCGGACGCGGTGTTCAGCCACGTCTCGGCGGCCGCGATGCACGGGATCGGGCTGTGGCGGGTCCCGCTCGACCGGGTGGAGGTGACCAGGAACCGGCGCAGCGGTGCGCGGACGGCGCCGTCGGCGCGGGTCCATGCGGCGACGCTCGCCGCGGACGAGATCACCGTCGTCGACGGCGTCCCGGTGACGACGGTCCCGCGCACGGTCGTCGACCTGGCCCGCGCTCTGCCCTTCGTCGTGGCGGTCGCGGTCACCGACGCGGCGCTGCACGCCGGAGCCGTCACCGCCGACGAACTCGCTGCCGCCGTGGCCCGGTCCGCGCGACGTCCCGGTACCCCGGCCGCCCGCCGGGTGCTCGCCGCGGCCGACGGCGGCGCGGACGGCCCGGGGGAGACCCGCAGCAGGCTCCTCCTCCACTCCTGCGGCCTGCCCGCAGCGGCCACCCAGCAGGAGCTGCGGGATCCGGCGGGACGGTTCCTCGGCCGGGTCGACTTCTGGTGGGAGCAGGCCCGGGTGGCGGGGGAGTTCGACGGGCGCATCAAGTACGGCCGGCGGCTCGACCCCGGCGGCGACCTCGAGGAGGTCCTGTGGCGGGAGAAGCTGCGGGAGGACGCGATCCGGGCCGAGGGAGTCGCTGTGGTGCGCTGGGTGTGGGGCGACCTGCGCAGCGCGGCGTCGTTCGCCCCGACCGTCGCCCGCCTGCACCGTGCCCTGGACCGTGCCGCGTGAGCGCTCGACCTCGCAGACCGTTCTGCGACCTCGCAGCCTCTGCGGGGTGTGCGAGGTCGCAGGAACCTGTGCGAGGTCGGCCGGTCGGAGCCACCGCGGCGGGGGTGGGGCGGGGCAGGGGGTGGGGATGCATGGCGGGTCGGTAATCTGGGACGCCCCGTATCCGGGGGACCTCCGAACCACCTTCTCTGGAGTGCCGCCAGTGGCCAGCAAGCCCACCTCCGCCAAGATCGAGACCATCGTCGCGCTGACCAAGCGGCGCGGATTCGTCTTCGCCTCCGGTGAGATCTACGGCGGTACCCGGTCGGCGTGGGACTACGGGCCCCTCGGCGTCGAGCTGAAGGACAACATCAAGCGCCAGTGGTGGAAGACCATGGTGACCGGCCGCGACGACGTCGTCGGCCTGGACTCCTCGGTCATCCTGCCGCGCCAGACCTGGGTCGCGTCGGGCCACGTCGGCACCTTCTCCGACCCGCTGGTCGAGTGCGAGTCCTGCCACAAGCGCTACCGCGCCGACCAGCTCGCCGAGGAGTTCGCCGAGCGCAAGGGCCGCGACCCGGAGCAGGCCGACCAGAACGACCTCTCCGAGGTCCCCTGCCCGAACTGCGGCACCCGCGGCCGGTTCACCGCGCCCCGCGAGTTCAACATGATGCTCAAGACGTTCCTCGGCCCGGTGGAGTCCGAGGAGGGGCTGCACTACCTGCGCCCGGAGACCGCGCAGGGCATCTTCGTGAACTTCCTGAACGTGCAGACGACCTCGCGCAAGAAGCCGCCGTTCGGCATCGGTCAGATCGGCAAGAGCTTCCGCAACGAGATCACCCCGGGCAACTTCATCTTCCGCACGCGCGAGTTCGAGCAGATGGAGATGGAGTACTTCGTCGAGCCCGGCAGCGACGAGGAGCTGCACCAGTACTGGATCGACGAGCGCACCCGCTGGTACACCGACCTGGGCATCTCCTCGGAGAACCTGCGGCACTACGAGCACGCCAAGGAGAAGCTCTCCCACTACTCGAAGCGCACCGTCGACATCGAGTACCGGTTCAACTTCACCGGCCAGGAGTGGGGCGAGCTCGAGGGCATCGCGAACCGCACCGACTTCGACCTCACGGCGCACTCGAACCACTCGGGCGTCGATCTGTCGTTCTACGACCAGGCCTCCGACACCCGGTACAAGCCGTACGTGATCGAGCCCGCCGCCGGCGTCGGCCGGTCGATGATGGCCTTCCTCATCGAGGCCTACACCGAGGACGAGGCGCCGAACGCGAAGGGCGGCGTCGACAAGCGCGTCGTGCTGAAGCTCGACCGCAGGCTCGCCCCGGTCAAGGCCGCGGTGCTGCCGCTGTCGCGCAACGCCGACCTCTCGCCCAAGGCGAAGGACCTGGCCGCGCAGCTCCGGAAGAACTGGAACGTCGACTTCGACGACGCCGGCGCCATCGGCCGCCGGTACCGCCGCCAGGACGAGATCGGCACCCCGTTCTGCATCACGGTCGACTTCGACACCCTCACCGACCAGGCGGTGACGATCCGCGAGCGCGACTCGATGGCGCAGGAGCGGGTCGCCCTCGACCAGGTCGAGACCTACCTGGCGACGCGCCTGCTCGGCTGCTGAGCAGGCTCCGGACCGACGAACGCCCCCGCCCGGGACCCGGGCGGGGGCGTTCGTCGTGAGTGGGTCAGCGCCGGTAGGCCAGCAGCTGCACGCCCAGCTCGGACTCGGCGCGGCGCACCTCCTCCAGCTGCTCGGCGGTCAGCGCGGCGTAGGGCGACTCGGGCCGGTAGGCCACGAGCGGGCCGCCGATGCGGTCCTCGAGCTGCTTGAGCCTGGCCAGCGCCGTGTCGTCGAGATCGGCGGGACGCAGCGTCGGAGCGGTCATCACAACCTCCGTGGGTGATCGGGAGGCGACCCAGAGTAGGACCGCCCCGGACCGGGCGCAGCTCGGGTACCCGGTCCGGGGTCGCTCCTACACCGGCTCGGGGAGGAGCCGTTCCACAAGGTCGGAGAGGGTGACGATGCCGACCGGGCGGTCGTCGGACTCCACCAGCGCCAGGTGCGCACGCTGCTCACGCATCGTGTTCACCGCAGTGTGGTACTGCGTGTCCGCCGACAGGGTGAGCACCGGGCGCATCAGGTCCCGGGCCCGGGTCCCCGGGGCCCGCGTCAGGGTGTCGCGGACGTGCACGTACCCGATCGGGGTGTCGCCGTCGCGGACGACCAGCCGGAGGTGACCGGTCCGGCGACAGGTCGCCTGGATGGCGGCGACGTCGTCGTCCGCGGCGACCCCGGAGGGCTCCCGCGCGAGCTCGCCGAGCGGGGTCCGCTCCAGCTCCAGCGCCGTGACCAGCTGGTCACGGCGCCCCTGGTCCAGGGTGCCGGTCTTCGCCGAGTGGTCGACCAGCTGGCGCAGGTCGTCGGCGTTGCGGCCCGAGGCCATCTCGTCCACCGGCTGGACCCCGCACAGCCGCAGGCAGCGGTTGGCGGCACCGTTGAGCAGGAGCAGCACCGGCCGGGCCACCACCATGAACCCGCGCATCGGGATCGCCAGCATGATCGCCGAGCGCTCCGGGTGCGAGATCGCCCAGGACTTCGGCGCCATCTCCCCGACGACCAGGTGCAGGAACGTCACCACGATCAGCGAGATGACGAACGACGCCACCCCGGCGACCCCGGCGGGGATGCCCCAGCCCTCCAGGACCGGGCGCAGCGCGTAGTCCACGGCCGGCTTGCTGATGGCGCCCAGTCCCAGCACACAGAGCGTGATGCCGAGCTGGGACCCGGCGAGCAGCACGGAGATGTCCTTGGAGCTGCGCAGGGCGGCCCGGGCGGCGGCCGAGGTCTGTGCGGCCTCCTCCAGCCGGTAGTTGCGAGCCGCGATCAGGGCGAACTCGATCGCGACGAAGAAGGCGCTCGCCCCGATCAGGACGATGGTCGCGATGATCTGGAAAGCACTCATGCCCGCACCTCCCGCTCGTCGCCGTCCTGCTCGGAACCGGCGATCACCGGTCCGGTCCACTCCAGGCGGACCGCCGACGGGACCCGCCGGTCGACCTCCTGCACCACCAGGCGCAGGGCGCGGTCCTCGTCGTCCGGGCTCTCGGCCGGGATCGTCACGACGACCGCGTCGCCGGCGTCCGGCAGCCGCTGCAGCTCGGCCATCACCAGACCGCCGACGGTCTGGTAGTCGCCCTCGGGCAGCTCGGCGTCGATCAGCCTGCCGACCTCGTCGACGTGCCGGTCACCCGGCACGACCCAGCCGTCGTCGGACCGCAGTGCCTGGTCCGTCCCGGCCTGGTCGTGCTCGTCGGTGATCTCACCGACGAGCTCCTCGGCGACGTCCTCGACGGTGATGACACCGGCGAGGCCGCCGTACTCGTCGAGCACGCAGGCGAGCTCCTCGTCGTCGGCACGCAGCTGGGCCAGCACCTGCGGCAGCGGCAGGGACGAGGGCACCAGCACCGGGGCCCGCATCAGGTCCGACACCAGCACCTGGTCGAACGGCCGGTCGTCGCGGTCGGCGAGGGCCAGCACGTCCTTCAGGCAGACCACGCCCACCAGCTCCAGCGCGTTCTCGGTGTCCGTCGCCTCGGCGGGCGGCCCGAGCACCGGGTACCGCGAGTGCTGGACGGCCATCTGGCCGACCAGGCTCTCGACGGTCGCGTCGGCGCGGACCCACGACACCCGCGGCCGCGGGATCATCGCGGCCCGCGCGGTGCGGTCGCCGAAGTCGACGGCGCGGTCCAGCAGCACCGCGAGCTCCGGGTTGAGGTCACCCGAGTCCTTCGAGTCGTCGATGATCGCCTCGAGGTCGCGCGGGGTGGCCGAGTGCTCGACGTCGTGCACCGGCTCGATCCGCAGCGCGCGCAGCAGCAGGTTGGAAGCCGCGTCGAAGATCCGGATGATCCACCCGAACAGCGCCAGGTAGGTCTTGGTGGACAGCGCCAGCCAGCGGGCCACCGGCTCCGGCCGGGCGATCGCCAGGTTCTTCGGGAACAGCTCGCCGAACACCATCTGGACGACGGTGGCGAACAGCAGCGCGATCACGGTGCCGATCGCGACACCGACGCCGAGCGGGACGTCGACCAGGCCCAGCAGCTCACCGATGCCGTTACCGATCAGCGGCTCGGCGACGTAACCGACCAGCAGACCGGTGACGGTGATGCCGAGCTGGGCGCCCGACAGCATGAACGAGGTGCGACGGGTGATGTCGAGGGCTCGGGACGCTCCGGTGTCGCCCTCGGCCGCACGGGCCTTGAGCCGGGAGCGGTCGACGGCCATGTAGCCGAACTCCTGGGCCACGAAGTAGCCGGTCAGGGCGGTGATCGCGAGGACCACCAGGATGCCCAGGAGGATGCCGAGGATCGTGCCGATCACCGGGAGGTCACCGCCCGGGTCTCGGGCCCGGCCGGGATGTGCACGGCGTGGGCGGGGACGAGGACGATGCGGGGTCGCCGGCCGTCACGGGGACGGTCGGCGCGCGGACTGCAGGTGGGGTCCATGACTCCTGACTCGCGGTCTGATGGGTGTTCGACGCGTACAACGCGTGCCGGAATCGTACGGTTCCGGAACGCAGCCGTCGCGGTGGTCACCCTGTGATAGCCCGAACGGCGGTACCGGTGTTTGGTGCAACGCGGGAGCGGGTCATCCCCGTCCGTGATCACGTCTCGCCTGGAACAGGCCGGTCCGCCCTGGTTCGGGACGGTGATGGGGACCGGGATCGTCGCGGTCGCGACCACCTCGTTCCCGGTGCCGGTGCCGGGCCTGCGCCTCGTGGGGACCGTGCTGTGGCTGCTCGCGGCGGCGTTGCTGGTGGCGCTGGGCGTGCTGGTCGTGCGGGCCGGGGCGGCGCGACGACGGCGTGGTGACCGCCCCGACCCGTCGGACCTGCCGTTCCTCGGTGCACCCGGCCTGGGGATGCTCACCGTCGGCGCGGGGGCGGTCGAGCTCGGTCCCGGCCTGTTCGGCGAGCCGGCCGCGGCCGCACTGAGCTGGACGTTGTGGTCGTCGGGCACCGTGGTGGTGCTGGTCGTCGCGGTGTGGGTGCCGTTCCGCTGGATCAGCAGGCCCGGATCGGCCACCGACCCGGCGCCCGCCTGGATCATGCCGGTGGTCGGGCCGATGGTCGCCGCCGCCGACGGCGCGCTGCTGATCGGACACACCCCGGGCCCGGCTGCGGCGTCGACGATGCTGCTGGTCTGCGTGGCCCTGTTCGGGCTGGGCGTGGTGTCGGCGCTGGCCCTGCTGCCACGGGTGCTGGCCCGGCTCGGCACGGCCGGGCTCGCCCTGGCCGACACCCCGACCGTCGTCATCGTGCTGGGGCCCTTCGGGCAGTCGGTGACGGCGGCGAACCTGCTCGCGGGACAGGCGCAGGGCCTGCTGACCGAGCCGTTCGCCGGCGTCGCGATCGGTGCGGGACTGCTCTACGGCGCGCCCGCCTGGGGCTTCGCGGTCGGCTGGACGGTGCTGTCGGCGGTGCTGATCGGCCACGCCCTGCGCCGGGGGATGCCCTTCAGCGCCTCCTGGTGGGCGGTGACGTTCCCGTTCGGCACCCTGGTGACCGGCACGAACGCGCTCGCCGCGCGGACGGCGCTGCCCCCGGTCGTCGGGGCGGCGGTGGTGCTGTTCGCGGTACTGGTCCTGGTGTGGGTGGTGGTCGCGGCCGCCACCGTGCTGTCGGCACTGTCCGACGTCGCCGACGAGATCGGGCCGGCGCGACGGTCGGTACGGGCCTGACCCCGGACACGGTCCTCGTGAGCGGCGCGCGGTGGCCCGTTCTCAGCTCACCGTCAGGCCCCGTCGCTACCCTGGCGACCGTGAGCACCTCGGCGACTTCCTCCGCGGCACGGCCACCGGCCGACCCCCGTCGTGACCTGGGCGCGGCCCTGCGCCGCTGGGCGGTGACCGGCGGCCCGGGGATCGGCGTCGTCCGGGTGCTCGACCGGCACGGGTTCGGCTCCGTCGAGTCCGGCCAGCTGGTCGCGGGCACCACCGACGGCGAGGTCGGCGGCCTGCTCTACCTCGGCGCCCTCGACGACTCCGCGCACCCGCTCGCCGCCGAGGCGGCGTCCGGGACGGCCACGGTGCGCGAGGCGCACGTCGGGGAGTCCTCCGCGGTCGCGGCCGGGCTCGCCTGCGCCGGCGGGGCGACGCTGCTCGCCCACCCGCTGCCCGCCGCTCCCGCCGCCGCGCTGGGGGAGGCGCTGGAGGCCGGTCGGCCCGCCGCGCTGCTGTCGGTCGTGGACACCGGCGCGGCCCTCGTGCTCACCGGGCCCGGCCTGGAGGAGTCGACCGGTGACCTCGGCGGGGTCACCGCCGCGGCGGCCGAGCAGGCCCGCGCCCTGCTGCGCCGCGGGGCCACGGCCACCGAGCGGCTCGACGTCGACGGCACCGCGGTCCTGGTCGACCTGCTGGTGCCGGTCCCGTCGGTGCTGGTCGTCGGGGAGGGTGCGCTCGGGGCCGCCCTGCACGCCCAGGCGGGCCTGCTCGGCTGGAGCGCCCGCACCGTCACCACCGTCGACGACGCGCGCGCCGCGGTCGCCGCCTTCACCGAGGCCGACGTGCTGGTGCTGCTCGACCACGACCCGGCCTTCGACGCGGCCCTGCTCGACGGCCTCGCCCACGGCCGCGGGTTCCTCGGGGCGCTCGGGTCGCGGCGCACCCAGGCCGCGCGCCGCGAGCGGCTGCTCGCCGCCGGGGTCACCGAGGACGCCCTGGCCGCGGTCCACGGGCCGGTCGGTCTCGACCTCGGTGCCCGCACCCCGGCCGAGACCGCGGTGTCGATCGTCGCCCAGGTCGTGGCGCTGCGCGCCGGGCGCTCGGCGTCGGCGCTCGCCTCCTCCGCCGGTCGGATCGGCGGATGACCGGCACGTCGTCGCGGCGCGGGCTCGGCGGCGCACCGCCGGAGCCCGGTCCGGACCGGCGCACCGTGCGCCGCCCGGTGCGGACCGGCATGACCTGGGGCGCGCGGCTGCTCGTCGGCGGGCTGGTCATGCTCGTCGCGGTGGTCGGGGTGACCGCGCTGCGGGTCTGGCAGGTCGCCCGGGTGGACGACCAGCGCCCCAGTGACGCGGTCGTCGTGCTCGGCGCCGCCCAGTACAACGGCGAGCCCAGCGCGGTGCTGGCCAACCGTCTCAAGCACGCCGAACAGCTGTGGCGCGACGGCGTGGCCCCGCGGATCGTCACCGTCGGCGGCGGGCGGACGGGGGACCGCTACACCGAGGCCGAGGCCAGCCGGGACTGGCTGATCGAGCAGGGCGTGCCGTCCTCGGCGGTCGAGGCCGTGCCCGAGGGCGCGGACACGCTCGGCAGCCTGCAGGCGGTCGCGGCGACCGCGCGGCAGCAGGGCTGGTCCTCGGCGCTGCTGGTGTCCGACCCGTGGCACAGCCTGCGGGCCCGCACCATGGCCCGCGACGCCGGGCTGAAGGCCTACACCTCCCCGACCCGCAGCGGCCCGATCGTGCAGACCCGTGAGACGCAGCTGCGCTACATCTACCGCGAGACCGGTGCCCTGTTGTTCTACGAGCTGACGCACGCCTCGGTCGACACCGCGAGCAGCGGTCTGGGATGAGCGTCCAGCACGCCCCGGCCGATCCGGGTTACACCGCCGCCGACGCCGAGCGCCGCCACCCCGAGGCCCCGAAGGGGTCCGGGCTGGGGGAGCGCGGCCGCGTCGAGCGGCGCAGCCCCTACTCCCGGGACCGGGCCCGGGTGCTGCACTGCGCGGCGCTGCGCCGGCTCGCGGGCAAGACCCAGGTGGTCGGGCCGGGGGAGGGCGCCGAGGTCAGTGGCATCCCGCGGACCCGGCTGACGCACTCGCTGGAGGTCGCCCAGATCGGCCGCGGCGTCGCCGAGGAGCTGGGGCTCGACCCGGACGTCGTCGACGCCGCCGGGCTCGCCCACGACATCGGCCACCCGCCGTTCGGGCACAACGGCGAGCGGGCGCTCGACGTCGCGGGTGCGGAGTGCGGCGGGTTCGAGGGCAACGCCCAGACCCTGCGCATCCTGACCCGCCTGGAGCCGAAGGCCCGCTCCGGCGACGGTCTCGTCCCCGGTGGGCTCAACCTGACCCGGGCGACGCTGGACGCCGCCACCAAGTACCCGTGGGCGCGCCGCGGCGCGGAGCGCAAGTTCGGCGCCTACGCCGACGACCTGCCCGCCCTGGAGTGGCTGCGCGCCGGGGCCCGGCCGGGGGTGCGGAGCATGGAGGCCCAGGTCATGGACTGGGCCGACGACGTGGCCTACTCGGTGCACGACGTCGAGGACGCGGTGCACGCCGGCCGCATGGACCTGGCCGTGCTGTCCTCGCCCGCCGAGCGCGCGGCGCTCGCGGTGGAGGCGTCGCTGCGCTTCGGCGAGGACGAGGGCGCCTGCGCCGAGGCCGCCGCCCGGCTCGACGCGCTGCCGGTGGTCCGCGCGGTCCGCGGGTTCGACGCCGCCACCGCCGCGGGCGACGACCTGGTCGCGATGAAGCGGATGACCTCCGAGCTGGTGGGCCGGTTCGCGCTGGCCGCCACCGACGCGACCCTGGACACCTACGGCGACGCACCGCTGGCCCGGCACCGCGCCGACCTGGTGGTCCCGGTCGTCGCGGCGGCGGAGGTCGTGGTGCTCAAGGCGCTGGCCACCCGCTACGTGATGAGCGACCCGCGGCGGCTGGAGATGCAGTCCCGCCAGCGCGACCTGCTGCACGACCTCGTCGCGGCGTTGTGCGCCCGGGGGCCCGACGCCCTGGACCCGGCCCGCGCGGAGGACTGGGCGGCCGCCCCCGACGACCGGGCGCGGCTGCGCGTCGTGATCGACCAGGTCGCGACGCTGACCGACCCGCAGGCGCACGCCTGGCACCGCACGCTCTGCCGGCCCTGAGACCACACCGGCCCCGGGACGCCGACGGCCCCGCCGTCCGGTCGGACGGCGGGGCCGTCGGCAGAGGTCAGCGCAGGGTGATCGCGGGCTTCGCCGCGTCGGCCTCGCTGGTCACGGCGCGGGTCGGACAGGTCCCGAGGACCCTGTCGATCGCGTCGCGCTCGGCGCCGGTCACCCACAGCTTGTACTTCTTCTTCACCGCGACCTGCCGCGCGACGTAGGCGCAGCGGTAGCGGCTGTCCGGCGGGAGCCAGGTCGCGGCGTCGCCGTCGCTCTTGCGGCCGTTGGTCGGGCCGTCGACCGCGATCAGGTTCAGCGGGTCGTTCCCGATCTTCTCCCGGGTGGCCGCGTCGAGCTGCTGGGCGCCCTTCTGCCAGGCGTCGGACAGCGCGACGACGTGGTCGATCTGCACCTTCTCGCTGGTGCCCTGGCCGCGGGTGAACGCGATGGTGGTGCCGGTGTAGGGGTCACGCAGCGACCCGGTGAGCACGACGCAGTTGTGCGTGCCGGCCTTGAACGTCTCGCGGTCCATGTCCCGGGCGAGGACCTGGTTGCGCTGGTCGCAGCCGTCGCGGTCGATGTCGGCCCAGGTGCGCCCGAACTGTTCGCGGTTGTAGCCGGTCTTCGGCGCCCGGCCCTTCACCGCCAGCGTCCTCAGCGTCGTCGACGCGCTGCCCGCGGCCGCGCCCTCCACGGTGCCGGGTGTCGCCGGCGCCGCGACACCGACGTCGACGACGCCGGTGTCGAGTGCCGCGTCCAGCACGTCCACGAACGACCCGGGGGATCCGCACCCGGCCATCACCAGCATCGTCGCGAGCAACCCGGCGACCCGCACACCTCGAACACGCACACCGGAGATGTTCGCGAATGCGAACGCCGGAACCACGTCAACACGCCGCGTGTTCGTCACTCAGGGTGAAGAGACTTGCCAGGAAGGGGCCGGTCCGTGCACAGGGTCGGGCCGTCGGTGGGTCCGTGATCACGCTCACCGACCTGCGGTCCACCACTGCCGGGGTGGAACCCGAGCACGCCCGGGCTACGCGTGCTCGTCGCGACGGCGTCGCCGGCCGACCGGCCCGCCGCCGGGCCCGGCACGCGGCCGGGCCCGGCGGCGGAGGTCAGGCGTTGATCGCCGGCCGGTCGGAGTCGTGCCCGGACTGCACGGCGATCGTCCGCGGCTTGGCCGCCTCGGCGACGGGGATGCGGATGCGCAGCACCCCGGCGTCGTACGACGCGTGGATGGCGGACGTGTCGAGGTTGTCGCCGAGGAGCAGCTGACGGGCGAACACGCCGTAGGCACGCTCGGAGGCGACCCACTCGACCTGGTCGGTGGTCCCGGTGTGGGTGGGCCGGCGTTCCGCCTTGACCGTCAGGGTGCTGCGCTCGACGGAGAGCTCGACGGCGTCCGGGTCGATGCCGGGCAGGTCGAACTCCACGACGAACTCGTCACCGTGACGCCAGGCGTCCATCGGCATCGCCGCCGGGCGCGACCAGGTGCCGCCGGACTCGAACGCCTGCGCGGCGAGCCGGTCCAGGGCCCGGAACGGGTCGGTACGCAGCAGCATCGTGAACCACTCCCTTCCAGCCGTGCCGGTTCGCGACCGGTCGGCTGACTCCTCGTCGTCCTTCGTCGGGTCGGTACTCCGGAGAGGAGCTCCGGATATCTCCATTTATAGCTAGAGATTTTCTGTTGTCAAGGGGTTCGGGCGGGCGTCGGCGCCGAGCTCGGTCTGCAGCTGCGCGAGCTCCGTGCGCAGGCGCTCGATCTCGCGGTGCGCGGCGCCGAGGCGGTCCTCGCTGTCGGCGAGCTCCCCGCGCAGCCGGTCGATCCACGACGCCGACCCCAGCGGGTGCCCCTCGTCCAGCAGGGTGCGCAGGCGGGCGGCCTGCTCCAGCTGGTTGCGCGAGTAGCGGCGGTGCCCGCCCGCGGAGCGGTGCGGATTCACCACGCCCGAGCTGTCCAGGCTGCGCAGGAAGGCGGGCTCGACCTCCAGCAGGTGCGCGGCCTGGCCCATCGCGACGGTCGGGTAGTCGGGGTCGTCGAGTCGGTCCAGTGCCATGGTCGGTCCTCCCTCGCGGTCCGCGGCGCACTCCCGGGCGCCCGGGCCGGTCATCCGTCGATCCCGAGTCTAGCCACTCGGTGGCGAAAATATGACCCGTGCGCTAGAGATATGAGAGAGACGACGATCCGGGAGGAGAGCGTGATGAACGAGAGCAGGGTCCGCACCGACCGTCCCCGGGAGGACGTCCTCCGCGTCCGTGTGGAGGGCGAGTTGGACGCGGCGGCGGGCGCGTCACTGTTGCGTCAGGTCGACGCGCACCTCGCCGTCGCCGGCGCCGGGTGGGCGCCGGTGCGGCACGTCCTCGTCGACCTGGGTACCGGGGTCACCGCGCGCGGGTCGCGGGCGCTGCACCACCTGCGGTACGTGGCGCGGAACCGTGGCCTGGACGTCCGGCTGATCGGCGCCGCACGCGTCGCGCCGCGCATGGTGCCGGGCGCCCGGGCGGTCCTGCACGGGATGCGCAACCACCCGGACCTGGCCTCGGCACTCGCCGAGCTGGAGCCGCCGGCCGTCGTCGCGGCCTGACCGGACCTCCGGTGAGGCTCCCGCCACCCCGGCTTGCCCCGATCGTTAGCACTGCGATGGAGTGAGGGCGTGACCTCCTCGCGTTGGCTCGTCCCGGTGCTGGCCGTGCTCTTCGTCCCGCTGTGGGCGTCCGGCTTCATCGCGGGCAAGATCGCGACCGGGTCGACCGACGTGCCCGCGGTCCTGCTCTGGCGGTTCGTGATCGCGCTGGTCGTGATGCTCGCCGCGGTCGCGGTACTGCGACCGGGCCTGCCGCGCGGCCGGGCCTGGCTGCACCTCGCGGTCACCGCGTTGCTGCTGCAGGTCGGGCAGTTCACCTTCGTCTACAGCGGGCTCGCCTCGGGCGTCCCCGCCGGGCTCTCGAGCCTCATCCTCGGGATGGCGCCGCTGCTGGTCGGGCTGCTCACCCCGTTGCTGCTGTCCACCCGTCTGGGCGTCGGACCGGTGCTGGGCCTGCTGATCGGCGCCACCGGCGTCTACGTCGTGCTGGCCGACGACCTCGGCGCCGGTCTCGGCGGCAACCTCGTCTTCCCGGTGCTGGGCATGCTGTCGCTGGCGGCAGGCACGCTCTACCAGAAGCGGTTCAACGACAGCACGCCCGTGGTGACCAGCGTCGTGGTCCAGATGGCGACCTCGCTGGTCGCGACCCTGGCCGCCTGGCCGTTCCTCGGTGCGGACTGGCTGCCCCGCGCGCCGTCGGGCTGGGCGGCCGTGGCCTTCCTGGGAGTCGTGAACTCGGCGGGCGCCTTCGTGCTGATGTTCGTGCTGCTGCGACGCCGCTCGACGGTGTTCGTGTCGTCGCTGCTCAACCTGGTCCCGGCGACGACGGCGCTGGTCGCCGTGCCCGTGCTCGGCGAGCCGCTCACCGTGCAGGCGCTGCTGGGCCTGGGCATCGCCCTGGTCGGCATGTTCGTCGGGCTGGGCCGGGTGCCCGGCCTGCGCGGCCGCCGGGTGGTCGCCGACGCGGCCGTCGCCGCCCCGTCCGGTCGGCCCGACGGACACACCGTCGCACCGGCGGCGGGCGGACCGGGGCGCCTGGCCACAGGCGCCTAGACTGGCCCGCGTGGCAGGACGGATCCGGGACGCCGACATCACCGAGGTCCGCAACCGCACGCGGGTCGAGGAGATCGTCGAGGAGTACGTGGCCCTCCGCCGCGCCGGGGCGGGCTCGCTGAAGGGCCTGTGCCCGTTCCACGACGAGAAGTCCCCGTCGTTCACCGTCCGCCCCTCGCACGGCACGTTCCACTGCTTCGGCTGCGGCGAGCACGGCAGCGTCATCGACTTCGTCATGAAGATGGAGGTCATCGGGTTCCCCGAGGCCGTCGAGCGGCTCGCCGAGCGGTGCGGGGTCCGGCTGACCTACGAGGGCGGCGGGTCCTCGGTGCAGCGCGACCGCGGCACCCGCAGCCGCCTGCTGGAGATCAACAAGAAGGCCCAGGCGTTCTACGCGGAGCAGCTGGCCACCCCCGCCGGACGCGCGGGGATGCAGTTCCTCGCCGACCGCGGCTTCGACGCCGCCGCCGCCGAGAAGTTCGGCTGCGGCTACGCCCCGGCCGGCTGGGACACCGTCACCAAGCACCTGCTGTCCCAGGGGTTCGCGCTCGACGAGCTGATCAAGGCCGGCATCTCCAAGGAGGGCAGGCGCGGCGCGATCGACCGGTTCCACCGGCGTCTGCTGTGGCCGATCCGCGACCTGGGCGGCGACGTCGTCGGCTTCGGCGCGCGCCGGCTGTTCGACGACGACGGCATCGAGGCCAAGTACCTCAACACCTCCGAGACGCCGGTCTACCGCAAGACCCACGTGCTGTTCGGCCTCGACCAGGCCAAGCGGGAGATCGCGAAGACCCGGCAGGTGGTCGTCGTCGAGGGCTACACCGACGTCATGGCGATGCACCTGGCCGGGGTGACCACGGCGGTCGCGTCCTGTGGGACGGCGTTCGGCACCGAGCACGTCTCGGTCATCCGCCGGCTGATCGGCGACGACTCCTTCGACCGCGGGGAGGTCATCTACACCTTCGACGGCGACGCGGCCGGGCAGAGCGCCGCGATGAAGGCGTTCGAGGGCGACCAGAACTTCGCCGCGCAGACCTTCGTCGCCGTCGCCCCGGACGGCCAGGACCCCTGCGACCTGCGCAACAACCACGGCGATGCCGCCGTGAAGGACCTCGTCGCCCGGCGCGAGCCGCTGTTCGAGTTCGCCATCCGCACCGAGCTGCGCAGCCACGACCTCGCCAGCGCCGAGGGCCGGGTCGCGGCGCTGCAGCGGACCGTCCCCCTGGTCGCGCAGATCAAGCGGGAGGACCTGCGCGACGAGTACGCGCGGCGGCTGGCCGGCTGGGTCGGCTGGGACGACATCGCCGTCGTCGTGCGACGGGTGCGCGAGAGCGCCGGGGTGCCGCCCGAGGGGGGCCGCTCCCGGCGTCGCGCCCCGCTGCCCGCCCCGAGACGTGACGACACCCAGCTGCACCTGCAGCGCGAGGCGCTCAAGGCGGCCCTGCAGATCCCCGGCGTCGTCGGGCCCGGCTTCGACGAGCTGCCCGAGGCCGGGTTCACCCACCCGCAGCTGGCCGCGGTGCACCGGGCGATCATGGCCGCGGGCGGGGTGTGCGCCGGGCTGGACGGGTCGGACTGGCTCGACGCCGTCGTCGCCGAGGGTGCGGGCGACGACGTGAAGCGCCTGGTCAGCGAGCTGGCCGTGGAGAACCTGGAGCTCCCCAAGCGCAACACCGACGAGGTCCGCTACGTCAACGGCGTCCTCGCCGGGGTTCGGCTCGGCCTGGTCGAGCGCGAGATCGCCGACCTCAAGTCGCAGCTGCAGCGCACCAACGCCGAGACCGACCACGACGAGTACATGGACCTGTTCGGCGTGCTCGTCCCGCTGGAGCAGTACAAGATCCAGCTGCGCGAGCAGGCGTCCGGGGTCGCGTCGTGACGGGCTTCTGGGCGCGGCTGCTCGGCCGCGAGCCGGTGCCCGACGCGGTCGCCGACGCCCTCGCCGACTCCGAGGCCGTCGTCGCCACCGCGCAGGCCCCGGACGGGATGCTCGTGGTCACCTCGTGGGGGATCTGGCCGCCCGGTGGGGAGCGGCTGGGCTGGCACGAGATCGCGAAGGCCACCTGGGACAAGGTCAGCCTGGTCGTGACGCCGACCTCGGCCGAGCAGATCGCCCCCGGCACCGAGCTGCTCGCCGACGGGCGCCCGCTGCGGTTCCGCCTCGTCGAACCGGGGAAGGTGCCGCAGGCCGTGCAGGAGCGGGTCACCCAGTCCATCCGCACCCGCAACCGCCGTGAGCTGCCCGGGGGAGGGGTCTGGGTGCTGCAGCGCCGGGTCCCCGGCCGCGACGGGCTGGTGCTGCAGGTCCGGCCCGACCCGGGCACCGATCCGGTCGCCGCCCGGAGGCTGGCGGAGGGCATCGCCGCACGACTCCCGGAGGAACCGTGACCACGACCAGCTGGGACCCGGAGCTCTACCGCGCCTTCGACGACCACCGCTCGCGCCCGTTCCTGGACCTGCTGGCCCGGGTCGGGGAGCCCGACCCCGCGCTGACCCGGGTCGTCGACGCCGGCTGCGGCCCCGGCCACCTGACCGGGCTGCTCGCCCGGCGGTGGCCGACGGCGACGGTCGAGGCGTTCGACTCCTCCCCGGACATGGTCGCCGCGGCCCGCGCCGCCGGCGTCGACGCCACGCAGGTCGACGTGCGCGACTGGACCCCGCCCCGCGACACCGGGGTGCTCGTGACCAACGCGGTGCTGCAGTGGGTGCCGGAGCACCCCGACGTGCTGCGCCGCTGGGTGGCCTCGCTCGCGCCCGGCGCGTGGATCGCGGTGCAGGTCCCCGGCAACTTCGACGCCCCGTCCCACGTGCTGACCCGCGAGGTCGCGACGCTCCCGCAGTGGCGGGACCGGATTCTGCTCCGCGGCACCGAGACCGTGCTCGACCCGCTCGGCTACGCCGACATCCTGGCCGCCGCGGGCGCCGACGTCGACGCCTGGGAGACGACGTACCTGCAGCGGCTCGACGGCGACGACGCGGTCCTGCGCTGGATCTCCGGCACCGCCCTGCGCCCGGTCCGCGACGCCCTCGACGACGACGCCTACGACGCGTTCGTCCGCGAGCTCGCGCCCCGGCTGCGGGCGGCCTACCCGCCTAGCGCCGACGGCGGCACCTGGTTCCCGTTCCGCCGCGTCTTCGCGGTGGCCCGCACACGCTGACCCGCCCGTCCCGTGACCCGGGGACGGGTCACGGGACGGGGCGAGCCCTCAGCGCCCGGTGTTCTGGCCGCCGCGCACCTTGTCGAGCGCACCCTCGACACCCGCCCGCGCGACGCCCGCGGCGCCCTGCACCGCGGGGTGGTCCGCCGCCCGGTGATAGGCGCGGACGAGCTGTTCGTAGCGCTCGTGACCGGCTCTGGTGCCGAGGACGTACCCGACGGCGACACCCACGAGGAACTTGACCATTCCCCTCACCTCCGACCGCGACCGTACCCGGACCGCGGCCGCTGTCCGACCGCCACCCGGATGGGGCTCCGACCTGCGGGAACGGCGGCCGAACGGGGGGTTGCGAGACGGCTGTCGGGGGTGTTGTAGAGTTCTTCTCGTCGCCGGGAACACCACCTGGAACGGTATGAACGGTCCTCCGTAGCTCAATGGCAGAGCACCCGACTGTTAATCGGGCGGTTATTGGTTCGAGTCCAATCGGAGGAGCATTTCCCCGAGGTCACACCGTGACCCGGGGTCGTGACTCACGATCGACCCCCAGGAGACCCACACCGATGGGTTCCGGGGGTCGACGTCGTTCCGGCGACCTCCAGGCCCCTCGCCCCGGTCGTGGCCAGGTGAACCCACGTCTGCCCACACGGCCGCGGTGGATCGGACGCGAGAGCGGTCGGAGCCGAGCTGCGATCAGGCGCGGGTGTGCGCGAAGATCATGGCCCCCGGGACGTCCTCATCCGGTCGGATGACGAGGTGGGCGTCGATGGTGAACCCCGCGTCCCGCAGCCCGGCTGCCACCGTGCTCGGCCGGCGGTGGTGGTTCTCGATGGAGACCGGTCGGCCCGTGTAGCCCTCGGACGTGTGTCGTGTCTCGTCGCCGACGTGGAAGCCGACGAGCAGCGGTGCTCGGGGGCGCAGCACTCGGTGGAACTGTCCGAACACCCCGGGCAGGGCGTGGTCGGGCACGTGGACGATCGACCAGAACGCCACGAGGCCGGCGACCGAGTCGTCGGCGAGGTCGAGGTCGGTCATCGTCCCCACCTCGAAGCGGAGCCCGGGGTGGTCGCGGCGTGCGATCGCGATCAGCTCGGGTGACAGGTCGATGCCGAATGCGTCCACTCCGGCGTCCTGGAGGTGGCGGGTGACGTAGCCGGGGCCGCAGCCGACGTCGGCGACCGGGCCGCCACCGGCCCTGTGCACCGACTCGGCGAACAACCCGAGGCCCGCGCGCAGGTAGGGATTGTCGTCGAGCAGGCCACGGACCTTCTCGGCATATCCGGCGGCGTCGGTGTCGTACGACGAGCGGGTATCGGACAGCCAGGTGTCGGACATGGGCGACACGGTAGGCCGCTCACGAGCAGTTGTGGCGTCGTGCTGCGGACGGGAGGGCAGGAGAGGGAGTGCACCGAGACCGTCACGCGCCGGGAACCGTCGGATCTGGACGGGATCCCGGCGGACAGGGTCGTCCGCCTCGACCGTGAGATCGTCGCCGACGGTATGTGGAGCGCCGCTCGGGAACGGTTCGCCGAGGCCGGTCCGGGGACGACGCTCCGGGTGAGCGAGAACGAGTACCGGTTCAGCAGCCTGTCCATGCGACTGGCGGCGCCACTCCTGCGCGGCGTCTTCCGCCGGCAGTCACGACTGCACATGCAGGACGTCGCGGCATTCGCCGAGCGGGGGGCCGACGTCCGCGAAGCGGAGGGCCGACCGCCGCGCGCGCGCGAGGGTGCACGGGCCCGCCGGGGCGGTGTAACGCGGTACCGCGGCGATCCGACATCGGGACCGCAACCACCCACACCGGACGTGGAGGACCCCGCGATGTCGACGCTCGTGCTCAAGCTCGCCCAGGCGATCGGGATCGTCGTGCTCGCCGTCCTCGTCGTCGGCACGGTGATCGGCGTCCTGCAGTGGGTCGTGGTCGCCGCCGGTCTGGTCGCGCTGCCGGTGGCGGGCATCTGGTTGTACTCCCGCCTGTCCGGCCGTCCGACGGCGCGCCCCGCGCGGCGGTCGGCCCCGCGGCCCACCCGCGCCGACCGTGCGGTCACGGCCCGCCGGGCCGAGTTGGAGGGCCGGGCGGTCTACGACGCGGTGGGCCGCTGCGGGTGGTGCGGCTCGGGGACACGGCACCAGGACCGGTACGGGTTCCCGGCCACGCCCCTCGCGTTCCACCGCGGCGAGATCGACGCGATGCTGTAGCCGTCCCAGCCCACGTCGCGCGCCCGGAGCCGCGCCTCGTGCGGGTGCATCCGCTGCTCCTCCGGGGACAGTGCCAGGCTGAGGATCCGGGTCGGACGGATCCGGATGATCGCCCTCGACGCCGTCGGCTGCCCCGCCGAGTCCGGCGGCTCGGTCAGCGCCTCGCCTCGTCCGCGGACCTCGACGAACCGCACCCGCCACGGGTCGGTCGAGCTGGAGTCGGATCGAGGTCAAGCCGCCCGCGCCCGGGCGACGGCGGCACGCGCGTCGGCCACGGGGACCCCGAGGGTCAGCAGGTGCCCGAGGGCGACGTCGGCCTCGTCGCCGTCCCACCGCCCGTCCTGTGCGGCGTGCTGGTAGGCCATCGACCCCGCCTGCAGCACCTCGGCCAGCACCGGGGCCGTGACGTGCCGGGAGAACACACCGGCCCGCTGCCCGTTCTCCAGCAGCCGGATCATGATCGTGTGGAACGGCGCCATCGCGGCGCGGATCTCGTCGTCGGCGGTCCGGCGGGCCAGCGCGATGACCGGGCCGTAGCGGCGCGACGTGCTCCAGGTACGCAGGAGGGTGGCCGCGAGCTCCCCGGCCGGGTCGGACGTGTCGGGGTCGACCTCGCCGACCTGCTCGACGAAGTCCGCCGACGCCGCCCGGACGAGCGCGACGACGAGGTCGTGACGGCTGGGGAAGTGGCCGTAGACGGTGCGTCGCACGACGCCGGCGCGGCTCGCGACCTCGTCGAGCGAGGCGTCCGGGTCCTCGCGCAGCACGGCCTGTGCCGCGTCGAGGATCGACCGCCGGTTGCGCTCCCTGGCCGAGAGGCGCCCCTCCATCCCATTCATCACGCGTGCAATTTTGCACGAGACGTGCAATCGTGACCAGGGAGCCCGGTGGACGAGGACAGGACGAGGAGCCGACGATGACGATCGACCACGACACCCGGCCGGTGGTGCTGGACCAGGACTTCTTCGACGATCCCGATGCGCTCTACCGGGAGCTGCGCGACGCGCGCCCCGTCGCCCGTGCGACCGGCCCGAACGGGCTGACGTTCTGGATGATCACCCGCTACGACGACGCCCGCGCCGCGCTGAACGACCCGCGGCTGCGGAAGGACTCCCGGCGGCTGCCCGAGGTGCTGCAGCGGCACGGCGCGACCTCGTTCCGCCAGTTCGCCGACTCGCTCGTCGGGCACATGCTCAACGCCGACCCACCGGACCACACCCGGCTGCGCAAGCTGGTCGGGCGGGCGTTCACCGTCCGCGCGATCGCCCGGCTGCGGCCGCGGATCGAGCAGATCGCCACCGAGCTCGCCGACGCCGCCGAGCAGGCGGGTCCCGAGCTGGACCTGCTGGACCACTTCGCGTTCCCGCTGCCGATGACGGTCATCTCCGAGATCCTCGGCGTCCCGGGGGAGCGGCGCGAGGACTTCCGGCACTGGTCGAACCTGCTGCTCTCCAGCGGCCCCGACGAGGAGCGCGCCGCGGCCGCCGCGTCGATGGCGCAGTTCCTGTCCGAGCTCGTCGCCGACAAGTCCGCCCACCCCGGCGACGACATGCTGTCCGAGATCGTCCGCGCCTCGGAGGACGGCGACTCGCTCAGCTCCGCCGAGGTCACCGCGATGGCGTTCCTGCTGCTGGTCGCCGGGCACGAGACCACGGTCAACCTCATCGGCAACGGCATGCTGGCGCTGCTGCGCGACCCCGACCGGCACGCCCGGCTGCGCGCCGACCCCGACCGGGTGCCGCAGGCGGTCGAGGAGTTCCTGCGCTACGACGGGCCGGTCAACCTCGCCACGATCCGCTTCACCGACGAGCCCGTCGAGTACTCCGGCGTGACGATCCCGGCCGGCGAGGTCGTGCTGGTCTCGCTGATCGGGGCCAACCGCGACCCCGGGCGCTTCCCGGACCCGCAGCGGTTCGACCCCGATCGCGACACCTCCGGGCACCTCGCGTTCGGCTACGGCATCCACCACTGCCTCGGCGCCCCGCTGGCCCGCCTCGAGGCCGACGTCGCGTTCCGGACACTGCTCGCGCGGTTCCCGGACATGGCGCTCGCCGACGCCCCCGGGCAGTACCGGGAGAGCACGCTGATCCACGCGCTCACGGCGCTCCCGGTGCGCCTGAACGCCTGACCGGTACCCGGGTCAGCCCGCGCTGAACTGCTCGCTGCCGATCACCCGGAGCAGCTCCAGGCGTCGTTCGGTCTCGCTGCGCGGCGCCGCGGTGAGCACGAGCAGCGCCTGGGACCGGTCCTCGGTGAACAGCGCCTGGCAGTCCACCTCCAGCTCGCCGAGCTCCGGGTGCAGCAGCGTCTTGTGGTCGGCGAACCGGCGCCCGACCTCGTGCAGCTCCCACAGGGCGGCGAACTCGGGGCTGCGCTCCGACAGCACCCCCACCAGCTCCCCGGCCCGCGACCGGGGCCCGAGCATCGCCAGTGCCGCCCGCAGCGTCGCGACCTGCGCGCGGCTCTGGCGCGGCCGGTCGTCGGGCGGGTACATGCGCCGGGCGTCCGGGTCGGTGAACCAGCGGAAGACCTCGCTGCGGGCGAGCCCGGTGTGGTGGGTGTGGTCGCCGAACAGCGCCCGGGCCATGTCGTTCTGCACGAGCGTCTCGCCGAGCACGGTCAGGATCAGGGCCGGGCTGTCGTGCAGCCGGTCCAGCACCCGCAGCAGTGCCGGGGCCACGTGCTCGGACACCGGGCCCGACGCCGGCGCGTTGCGGCCCGCGCACCGGAACAGGTAGTCGCGCTCCTCGCCGCCCAGCCGCAGCGCCCGGGCCAGCGACGCCAGCATCTGCTCACTCGGCTGCGGGCCGCGCTGCTGCTCCAGCCGCGTGTAGTAGTCGGTCGACATGACCGCGAGCGCCGCGACCTCCTCGCGGCGCAGCCCCGCCGTGCGCCGGCGCGGCCCGTCGGGGAGCCCGACGTCGCCGGGGCGGAGGCCGGCGCGGTGCCGGCGCAGGAAGTCGGCCAGGGCTGCTCGGTCCACGGCGTCGAGTATCCGTGGGCACCGGCCGGGCAACCAGGGACCGGCGATCCCCCGATGACCGGTCTCTGCCGTCCCGTCCGCCGCGCGGCGACGGTGGGGACATGCAGATCACCGGACGCACCGTCTTCATCCCCGGCTCGACGAGCGGCATCGGACTCGCCCTGGCCCTGGCGCTGCACGAGCGCGGCAACACCGTGGTCCTCGGCGGCCGGCGGCGCGACCTGCTCGACGAGCTCGTCGCCGCCCACCCCGGCCTCGACGCCGTCGAGATCGACACGGCCGACCCGGCGAGCGTCACGACGGCCGTCACCGAGGTCCTCGACCGGCACCCCGACCTCGACGTGCTCGTCGCGATGGCCGGGATCATGCGGGTCGAGGACTGGCACGGCCCCGAGGGCTTCCTCGCCTCGGCCGAGCAGGTCGTCACCACCAACCTGCTCGGCCCGATCCGGCTGATCGGCGCGCTCGTGGAGCACCTGCGGGGACGGCCGGTCGCGTCGGTGGTCACCGTGTCGTCCGGTCTGGCCTTCGTACCGCTCGCCGCGACGCCCAGCTACAACGCCACCAAGGCCGCGGTGCACATGCTCACCGAGTCGCTGCGCCTGCAGCTCGCCGACACCACCGTCGAGCTCGTCGAGATCGTGCCGCCGTCCGTGGCGACCGAGCTGCTCCCCGGCCAGCGGGACAGCCCGATCGCGATGCCGCTCGACGACTTCGTCGCCGAGGTCCTCGCACTGCTCGAGGCCGGAGCGCCGGGCGGGGAGGTCCTCGTCGAGCGGGTGCTTCCGCTGCGCCGCGCCGAGGCCCGCGGCGAGTACGCCGACGTCGTCGCCCGGCTCAACGCCGCCGACCCGCACTGACCACCACACCGCACCCGACCGTGCACCCGGAACAGGAGACACCCGTGCCGTTCGCCAACCTCGAGGTCCCCGCGGGCCTGCTCGACGCCGACGCCGAGCGCGAGCTCGTCGAGCAGGTCACCGACCTCTACGCCGCCGTCTTCGGCGACGAGGTCCGCGCCAACACCATGGTCCTCGTCGACGAGGTCGCCGACGGCGGCTGGGGCATCCGCGGGCAGGTCCTGACCCTCGCCGACCTGCGGGGACGGTGACCGTCCGGCCCGCCGCCCACCCCGGACGCGGCCCGGTCCCGCGTCCGTCCGGGGTGGGCGGCCCGGCCCGTAGGCTGACCGCGCGACGACGGGGGAGGGCGCCATGACGGCACCGGGCCGGGCTCGGCAGGAACGGATCTACCGCGAGGGCGTCGCCGGCGCCCGGCCCCGGGTCCCGACCGGTCCCGACGAGCTGGAGCGCCGCGGGCGGCGGGCCATGAGCCGGCGCGCCGACGCCTACGTCACCGGCGGCGCGGGCGCCGAGACCACGATGCGCGCCAACCGGGCGGCGTTCGCGCGCCGGGAGATCGTGCCGCGGGTGCTGCGCGACGTCGGCGAGCGCGACCTGACCGTCGAGCTGTTCGGTCGCACGCTGCCCGCCCCGCTGCTCCTCGCCCCGATCGGCGCGCTGGACCTGGTCCGGCGCGGCGCCGACCTCGCCGTCGCCCGCGGGGCCGCGGCCGCCGGGGTCCCGATGGTGATCTCCAACCAGGCAGGGACGCCGATGGAGGACATCGCCGCGGTCGGCGGCCCCACCTGGTTCCAGCTGTACTGGTCCACCTCCGACGAGCTCGTCGACAGCTTCCTGCGCCGCGCCGAGGCCTCTGGCTGCGACGCCGTCGTCGTCACCCTCGACACGACGATGCTCGGCTGGCGCCCCCGCGACCTCGACCTGGGCCACCTGCCCTTCGCCCGCGGCATCGGGATCGCCCAGTACACCTCCGACCCGGTGTTCCGCGGCCTGGTGGAACAGACCCTCGCCGCGCCGTCCACCGGTGCGCCGCCGAAGGTCACCCCGCAGGCCGTGCGCACCCTGCTCGAGATCACCCGCAACGCCCCCGGACGGTTCCGGGACAACCTGCGCTCGCCCGTCCCGCGGGCGGCCGTGGAGACCTTCCTGCGGGTCTACTCGCGACCGCGGCTGTCCTGGGAGGACCTGGCGACCCTGCGCTCGCGGACCCGGCTGCCGATCCTGCTCAAGGGGGTCCTGCACCCCGACGACGCCCGCCGCGCCGCCGACGCCGGTGTGGACGGTGTCGTCGTGTCCAACCACGGGGGCCGCCAGATCGACCACGCGGTCGCCTCGCTGGACGCGCTGCCCGGTGTCGTCGACGCCGTCGGTGACGCGCTGCCGGTGCTGCTCGACTCCGGGGTGCGCACCGGCGCCGACGTCGCGACCGCGGTCCGGCTCGGCGCCCGCGCCGTGCTGCTGGGGCGCCCGTTCGTGCACGGACTCGCCCTGGACGGGGCCCGTGGCGTCGCGCAGGTGCTGCAGAACGTCGTCGCCGAGCTCGACCTGGTCTGCGGGCTGGCGGGGGCCACCACCCCGGCCGGGATCGAGCTGCGCGAGCGTCCCTGACGGGTCACCCGGCGGTGCGGTCCGGCGCGCCCGGCCGCCCGGGCCGTGGCACCGTCGGATCATGACGCGCACGACGGCCACCCGTACCCGCCAGGACGTCGCCCGCCTCGCGCTCGGCGCGATGCTGGTGTTCGCCGGGACCTCGCACCTCACCGTCGCCCGCCGCGAGTTCCGCGCCCAGGTCCCGCCGTGGGTCCCGATGGACACCGACGACGTCGTGCTGCTCTCCGGGGCCGCCGAGATCGCGCTCGGCGCCGCGCTGGCCGGCCTCCCGAAGGAGCGCCGCCGGGTCGGCGGCCTGGCCGCGGCGTTCTTCACCGCGATCTTCCCGGGCAACGTCTCGCAGTACCGCAACCGCGTCGACGGGTTCGGCCTCGACACCGACACGAAGCGCGCCGCGCGGCTGGCCGGGCAGCCGCTGCTGGTGGCGTGGGCGCTCTACGCGGGAGGGCTGATCCCGCGCCGGTGAGCCGGTGCCGGTCCGCCGCCGGCCGATTGTCATGATCACCGGATGGACGCGATGGTGCGGATCGGGCTCGTCGAGCTCGCGCTCGGCGCGATGCTGGGCTGGGCGGTGGTCGTGTCGGTGACCCGTCCCGACGCGTGTCGGCGGGTCGGGATCGTGGAACCACGCCGGCTGCTGCAGGCGCACCTCGACTTCGTGCTGATGGGGCTGATCCTGGTCGCCGTCGGGCTGGCCGCGCCGGACCTGCCGGACTGGCTCGTGGCCGTGCTGGTGTTCGGCACCTGGGTCAACCCGGCGCTGTTCCTGCCGATGGCCTGGGGACCGGACGTCGTCCGGCACCCGGTCTTCCGGGTCGTCAGCGGTTTGTCCTTCGTCGCGACCGGCGGCGGGCTGGTGCTGGCCGCGATCCTCGGCTGAGCGCCCCGGGGACCCGGAAAACCGGGCGAACGGGACGCCCGGCGCGACGCGCCGGTACCCGATCGCACGTCGCCTGTAGCACGGCGGGGTCCGGTACGGCTAATGTCCACCCCGTAGGAACCGGCAAGACGCGAGGAGACATCCGGATGCCACAGGGAACCGTCAAGTGGTTCAACGCGGAGAAGGGGTACGGGTTCATCACGCCGGACGGAGGCGGGCAGGACCTGTTCGTCCACTTCAGCGCGATCCAGTCCTCCGGATACCGCAGCCTCGACGAGGGGCAGACCGTGACCTTCGAGGTCACCCAGGGTCAGAAGGGTCCGCAGGCGGACCAGGTCGTTCCCACCTGACCGCCTGATCCGACGCCGACGCCCGGGGTGCTCACGCGAAGCACCCCGGGCGTCGGCGTGTCGGGGGTCAGGACGCCAGGCGGGTCTCCAGCCCGGCGACGACCAGCTCGACGCGGCTCAGCGTCCAGCTGCGCGGCGGGTCGTCGATCCGGTCCCGGAACACCGACCGGATCTGGGCGTCGAACGGCTCGGTCGACTCCAGCACCTGGTCGCGCCGGCGCACGTCCCCGATGCCGGAGGAGTTGGCCGCCAGCCACGGCTGCATTCCCATCTGGATGGCGGTCGAGGCGCCCAGCGCCGCGTCCTCGGCGGTGAAGCCCGCCTCCAGCAGCCGGTCTGTCAGTCGCCGGAACGCCGACATCATCGCGTCGGGGGACTCCGGCAGCCGCACCATCGCGGGGGCGAGTCCCGGGTGCTCGGCCATCACGTCGAACGTCGCCGCCGCGAACGCCAGCATCTGCTCCTGCCACCGGCCCTCGTCGGTCGCGGGGAAGACGTCGTCGGTCACCACGTCGTCCACCAGCGCGGCGACGAGCGCCTCCAGGCTGGGGAAGTGGCGGTAGAACGTGGAGTACTTCACGCCGACCCGGGCGGTCACCGCGCCGACCGTCAGGTCGGAGAAGCCGAGCTCGCGCGCAGCGGCCAGCAGTGTCGCGCGGTCGGTCAGTGGCGGACGGCCGGTGCGCCGTGCCGGTCTGCTCTCGGTCTCGGTCACGCCCGCATGCTACTGCCCGTGCCCACGTCCGGGACAGGCTAGTCGCGGTTCGTCTGACGACTACCTGTGACCTGGCCCATCTCTCGTTCATTGAGCGGTCGTTCGTTCGGCCGGACGGACGTGCGGTGGTCTCGCAAAGCGGATCGCCCATGACGGAGCGTCACGGCGGAACGGGTGCTCCGGCGACGATCCGGCCCAGGGTGCTCAGGCTCGGCGAGCCGGGGTCCCAGTAGCCGCCGTGCGCGGCGGCGAACGCGGACTCGTCGTTCGGGGTGGCCGGGTCGTCCGGGCGCGGGAGCGCCGACCCGGGGGCCGAGCCGAACACCCGTGCCCCGAACGCCGGTGCCGCCGGGTCCGGGCCGTGCAGGAGCCCGGTCGGGGCGAGACCGCGCGAGGTCGCGAAGACCTCGACCCCGGGCACCCGGCCGATCGGGTCGTGCCGCGCGGTCGTCGCCCAGACGTGCCCGGGTGCGGTGCCGAGCTCGGAGGCGTGCCCCGCGCCGGTCCCGGGGCTGCCGACGAACACGACGTCGTCGGCGGCGAGGCCGCCGCCCCGGGCGGCGTTCCCGAGCACCGTCGAGCCGTAGGAGTGCCCGACGACGGTCAGGTGGACCGGTCCGGCGTGCCCGGCCCGCAGGCCGTCCTGGAAGGACCGCAGGTCCCCGGCGGCGGCGCGGGCGGCAGCGGGGTCCGCCGCCGCGAGCAGGTCCGGGGGAGCGTCGTAGCCGGTCCACAGGACCGCGGCGACGGCACCGTCCGGCGCGGCCGCCCGGGCGGCCGCGCGGGTCGCCTCGACCCGGGCCAGGTCGCCGGGCACCGTGCCCCAGCCCGCGGTCGTCCCGGGGACGTGGGTGAGCACGTGCGCAGCGCGTTCCGGGTCGCCGACGGCGAGCACGAGCCGCCCGCCGGTGTCCCCGCGCTCCAGGCGGAGCAGGTACGCGTCGCCGCCGTCCAGGCGTCGACGGGTGGTCTCCAGCCCGGCCGAGGCCCGCCGGGCGCGGTCCGCGCCCGCGGTGTCCCCGGCCCGGTCCAGCAGCGCCGCCCGGGCCCGCAGCCGGGACAGCTCGGCGTCGAGCAGGACCCGGTTCGCCCGGTCCCGGACTGCGACCGGGACGCCGTCCAGCCCGCCGACGAGCCCGGGCCGGGTGTGCAGCAGCTGCTCCCGGTCGGCCCCGGGCAGCCCGGTCCACCAGGACCGCACGGCGCCGGCGTCCGCACCGGCGGGCGGCGCCGCGGCGGGCGCGACCGGGCGGGGCACCGCCGCGGGGGCCGGGCGGAGCGCGTCGAGCGCGGCGGCCGTGGCGTGGTCGGACCGGGTGGCGGCGCCGACGGCGTCGGCCACCGCGGTGGACAGGCGGACCAGGTCCGCCCCGAAGCGGGCGACCGTCGCGGGCAGCCGCCACACACCCGGCGGGTGCGCGGCGGGGCCGGCGCACAGCGTGCCGCGCTCGAGGTCGACGACGAACTGCGGGTGCACCGCCAGCGCGGCGACGACGAGCCGGCGCTGGGCGTCGAGCACCTCACCGGCGTGGGTGCCCAGCACCTGCGCGGCCCGGGACGCGGTGCCCGCGTCGGCACGCAGCCTGCGCACCTGCTCGGCGCGGGCGAGCACGGCCGCGTCGGCGTCGGCCCCGCTCCACGACTCCGGTGCGGAGCGTTCCAGCTCGGCCGCGCGGTCGGACAGGGCGCGGGACACCCCGTCCCAGGTGCCGGCGCGGCGCAGCCACGCGCCGGGGTCGGCGGCCACGAGGTCGCCCAGCGCGGGCCCGGCGCTCACGAGGCGTGCCCGGCGAACGCCACCGCGGCGTCGTCGTCGGCGGCGCGCCAGGCCGCGGCGGCCGCGCGCAGGGCCGACGCCGTCGACGCGGTGTGCCCTGCGTGCTCCCGGACGGCCCGCACCATCGCGTCCTCCCAGGCCGCCGCGGCCGTCCCGGTCGCGAAGCCGGGCACCGGCACGGCGGGGCCGACGAGCGCCGCGTCCCCGGCGAGGCCCTCGGCGACGCGGTCGAGCGCCGTGGCGGCGGCGTCGAGCCCGTCCGGGTCGGAGCGCGCCACCCCGCCCGGCGACGGGTGCGGTCCGGGACGGGCGCGGCCGCTCGTCCACGGCGTCCCCGGTCGGTCTCGGTCGTGCACCGCGGCACCTCCGTCGTCGGTGGCGGGCCCGCCCGGCCCGCCCGCGTCGGGGGGAGTGTGCGTGCCGCGCGCCCCCGGCACGGTCGTTCCGGGGAAACCGGCACGGGGCTCTCGATCATGACCGGTCGCCGTGAGACCATCTGCGCCGGTCGGGAGCAGCGGGCCGGGTCCCGAGCGGCGCCCGGCCGGGGAGAGGAGCGTCGTGGTCGGCGTCCAGCGGGTGATGACGGTGTCCACCCCTGCCGAGACGGTGCTCGGTTACCTGGCCGACCACGGGCACAGCGAGATCTGGGACCCCACCGTGCGCTCCAGCACCCGCTCCGACGGCGGCGGCCCGGTCGCGGTCGGCGCCGCCTGGCACACGGTGTCGGTGTGGGGCGGACGGGAGAGCGAGCTCGACCACACGCTGCGGGAGCTGACGGCCGGTCGGGTCGTGTTCGTCGGGGAGAACCCGACGGTCACCGCGACCGAGGAGATCGTCGTCGAGCCGGCCGAGGGCGGGGGGAGCGTCGTGAGCTTCCACGCCCGGGTGCGGCTCAAGGGTCTGCTGAAGCTGGCGGCGCCCTTCCTGCGGCGCGAGTTCGAGCGGCACGGCGACGAGCTGGAGCGCACCCTGCCGCCGGTGCTGGAACGTCTGCAGGGGCCCGCGCCGGCCCCGCCGCCGTAGGCCCGCGGCTCAGCGGTCGCGCCAGAACCCCATGCGACGGCTGATCTCACGCCCCGCGGCGACGACCTCCGGGGTGATCCGCTCGATCCGCTCGGCGGAGAGCCGGTAGGCGGGCCCGGACACCGACAGGGCGGCCACCACCGCACCACCGTGGTCCAGCACCGGCGCGGCGACGGCGTTGAGGCCGGTCTCCAGCTCCTCCAGCGACCACGCGTACCCGTGCCGGCGGACCCGGCGCAGCTCCTCGACGAGTGTGTCGCGGCCCTGCTCCGGCACCGTGTCCGGCATCGTCCCCGGGTCGTCGAGGACCACCGAGGCGAGGAGCACCTTGCCGCTGGAGGTGTTGTGCATCGGGGTGATCCGGCCGAGCCAGTTGAACGTGGTGACCATCGACGGGCCGCGGGCCTGGTCGACGTTGACCGCCCACCCGCGGTCGGGGATGGCGATGTTGACGGTCTCGCCGAGCCGCTCCGCGAGCGTCTCGCAGACCGGGTGGCCCTGGGTGGTGACCTCCAGGCGCTCGGCGACACGGCCGGCGAGCGGGATCAGCCCGAACCCGAGGCGGTACTTGCCGCGGTCGGCGATCTGCTCGACCAGTCCACGCTCCTCCAGCGCCCCGAGCAGCCGGAAGGCGGTCGACTTGTGGACGTCGAGCGAGGCCGCGAGCTCGCTGACCCCCGCCTCGCTGCGGTCGGCCAGCAGGGTCAGCAGGGTGATGGCCCGGTCGACCGACTGCACCCCGGGCTCCCGTCCACGCACCGTGTTGCCCATCGCGCAACCCTAACCCGGCATTCGGCACGTTGCCACGCGGGGCCGGCTGGAAAGCGTGACCGTCTCCCCCCGCAAGGACACCGGCCCGGGTTTGCACATCGACCGGTTCCCGGTGAAAGCTCGCGCCGTGCCGAGCCTCTACATCGACGGAAGCTGGACCACCGGGTCCGCCGGGACCGCCCCGGTGGTCAACCCCTACGACGCCTCGACCGTCACCGAGGTCGACCAGGCCGGGCCCGACGACGTCGACCGGGCCGTCGCCGCCGCGCGCCGCGCCTTCGACGACGGGCCGTGGCGGCGGACCACGACCGGCGAGCGCGGTGCGCTCCTCGGGCGGATCGCCGACCTGCTGGTGCGCGACCGGGAGAGGATCGCCCGGCTGGAGACCCTCGACACGGGCAAGACGATCGCGGAGGGCCGCCAGGACGTCGACGACGTCACCGCCGTCTTCCGCTACTACGCCGGGCTCGCCGACAAGGACGCCGGGCGGGTCGTCGACACCGGCAACCCGGCCGTGGTGTCGCGGATCGTGCACGAACCGGTCGGCGTCTGCGCCCTGATCACGCCGTGGAACTACCCGCTGCTGCAGCTGTCCTGGAAGGTCGCCCCGGCGATCGCCGCGGGCAACACCATGGTGATCAAGCCCAGCGAGGTCACCCCGCTCACCTCGATCGTGCTGGTGGAGCTGTGCGAGGAGGTCGGGGTCCCGGCCGGCGTGGTGAACATCGTGCTCGGCGACGGGCCGTCGGTCGGCGCCCCGCTGACCGAGCACCCGGACGTGGACATGGTCAGCTTCACCGGTGGCCTGTCCACCGGCCAGAAGATCATCCGGGCGTCGGCCGAGACGGTGAAGCGCACCGCCGTCGAGCTGGGCGGGAAGAACCCGAACATCGTCTTCGCCGACACCGACGTCGAGCTCGCCGTCGACTACGTGATGCTCGCGGTGTTCCTGCACTCCGGCCAGGTCTGCTCCGCGGGGGCCCGGCTGATCATCGAGGACTCCGTCGCCGACGCCGTCGTCGACGAGGTGGTGCGCCGCGCGCAGCTGATCCGGCTCGGCAACGGTCTCACCGACGGCGTCGAGGTCGGCCCGCTGGTCTCCGCCGCGCACCTGGCCAAGATCGAGGACTTCGTCGCGGCCGCCCGTGCCGAGGGCGCCACGATCCGCTGCGGCGGCGCCCGGCCGGACGACCCGGACCTCGCGAACGGTTACTTCTACCTGCCGACGGTCATCACCGACCTGGCGCCGGGATCGCGGCTGATCCGCGAGGAGACCTTCGGCCCGCTGCTGACCGTCGAGCGGTTCCACACCGAGGAGGAGGCCGTCCGCCTGGGCAACGACACCGAGTACGGGCTGGCCGGTGCGGTGTTCACCGCCGACATGGGTCGCGCCCACCGGGTCGCGTCCGCGCTGCGCCACGGCACCGTCTGGATCAACGACTTCCACCCGTACTTCCCGGGCGCGGAGTGGGGCGGCATGGGCCGGTCCGGCAACGGCCGCGAGCTGGGTCCGACCGGGCTGGCCGAGTACCAGGAGATCAAGCACGTGTGGACCAACACCGATCCGCAGCCCCAGGGATGGTTCTCGGGCCGCTGACGGCGCCTTGATGACGCGACGCAACGGCCCAGGAGGTCCACGATGACCGTTCCCGAACCGACCCGGCGCAACCCGTCCCCGGACACGGACGGCGACGGGGGAGGGCTCGCCGAGTTCGGCTACAGCCAGACCCTCGACCGCAGCATCGGCAAGTTCGCCAGCTTCGCGGCCGGGATCAGCTACATCTCGATCCTGACCGGCACGTTCCAGCTGTTCTACTTCGGCTTCGGCACCGGCGGCGCGGCCTACTGGTGGTCCTGGCCGATGGTGTTCGCCGGCCAGTTCATGGTGGCGCTGTCCTTCGCCGAGCTGGCCGGGCGCTACCCGGTCGCCGGGTCGGTCTACAACTGGTCCAAGCAGCTGGCCGGGCCGACCGTGTCCTGGCTGGCCGGCTGGATGATGTTCACGGCCTCGGTGGTGTCGCTGTCGGCGGTCGCCCTGGCCGCGCAGCTGACCTTCCCCCAGATCTGGTCGGGTTTCCAGCTCGTCGGCGACGCCTCCGATGCCGGCGACGCCGCCGTCAACGGCGTGCTGCTCGGGGCGATCCTCATCGTGCTCACCACGGTCATCAACGCCGTCGGCGTCAAGCTGATGGCGCGGATCAACTCCACCGGGGTGTTCATCGAGCTGATCGCCGCGGTGGTCATCGTCGTGGCGCTGCTGCTGAGCATCCGCAACCCGGTCTCGGTGCTGTTCGAGACCCCGGCACCGGCCGCGGGCGGTGGCGGATACGTCGGCACGTTCCTCGTCGCGGCGCTCGCCTCGGCCTACGTCATGTACGGCTTCGACACCGCCAGCTCGCTCGGCGAGGAGACGGTCGACCCGCGGCGCACCGCCCCGGCGGCGATCCTGCGCGCGGTGATCGCCTCGTTCGTGCTCGGCGGGCTGATCCTGCTCGGCATCATCCTGGCCGCACCGGACCTGGCCGACCCGCGCCTGGGCAGCAAGGACGGCGGTGGGCAGCTCGTGCTGCTGGAGGTCGCCGGCGGCACGATCGGCCGGATCTTCCTGATCACCATCAGCATCGCGGTGATCGTCTGCCTGCTGGCCGTGCACACGGCCGCGATCCGGCTGATGTTCGCGATGGCCCGGGACAACGCGCTCCCGGCCGGCTCGGTGCTGGCGCGCATCGACCCGAAGCACAAGACGCCGGTGGTGCCGGCGATCGTCGTCGGTGTCGTCGCGATCCTGATCCTGGTCGCGAACGTCGGTGTGCCCGAGGTGTTCACCGCGGTCACCAGCGTGGCGATCATCATGATCTACATCGCGTACCTGCTGGTCACGGTGCCGATGCTGGTCCGGCGGCTGCGCGGGCACTGGCCGGACGAGGGGCAGAAGGGGTACTTCTCGCTGGGACGTCTGGGTCTGCCGGTGAACGTGCTGGCGGTGCTGTGGGGCGCGGCGATGGCGATCAACCTGGCCTGGCCGCGCGAGGAGGTCTACGGCACCGGGTGGCTGCGGTTCATCGCGTTCCTGTTCATCGGCGTCGTGGCACTGGCCGGGCTGACGTGGTTCCGGCTGCGTGGCCGCCACGGACTGGGCTGCCTGCCCGAGCACCGGGCGAAGGAGATCGAGCAGGGCATGGGGGAGACGGCATGACCGACCGGTTCGACTACGTCGTGGTGGGCGGCGGCTCGGCAGGCTGTGCGCTCGCGGCGCGGCTCTCCGAGGATCCCGCCGTGCGGGTGCTGCTGCTGGAGGCGGGCCCGTCCGACGTCGGCGACCCGAACATCCTGCGGCTCACCGACTGGATGGCGCTGCTCGACTCCGGCTACGACTGGGACTACCCGGTCGAGCCGCAGGAGCGCGGCAACTCCCACATGCGCCACGCCCGCGCGAAGGTGCTCGGCGGCTGCGGCTCGCACAACTCCTGCATCGCCTTCTGGACCCCGCGCGAGGACCTCGACGAGTGGGCCGCGTCCGGCCTGACCGGCTGGTCCGCCGACGAGTGCTGGCCACTGATCCGGCGCCTGGAGACCAACGACGGCGACTGGGACGGCCACGGCCGCTCCGGCCCGGTCAACCTCATGCAGATCCCCGCGAAGGATCCCTGCGGCGACGCCGTGCTGGCGGCCGCCGCGCAGGTCGGCATGCCGACGGTGCGGTTCAACGAGGGCCACACCGTCACCGACGGCGCCGGGTACTTCCAGATCAACTCCTTCCCCGACGGCACCCGCGCGTCGGCCTCGGTGTCCTACCTGCACCCGATCCTGGACTCCCGCCCGAACCTGGAGGTGCGCACCGACTGCTGGGCCTCGCAGGTGCTGTTCGACGGCACCCGCGCCACCGGCGTCGAGTACCAGCGGGGGATCGGCCCGGGCCGCGAGACCGCGCACGCCGAGCGCGAGGTGATCCTCTCCGCGGGGGCGATCGACACCCCCAAGCTGCTGATGCTCTCGGGCATCGGCCCGGGGGAGCACCTGCGCGAGTTCGGCATCGAGGTCCGCTCGGACCTGCCCGGCGTCGGCTCGAACCTCGACGACCACGTCGAGGGCCTGGTCTTCTGGGACGCGGCGAAGCCGATGGTCACCGAGTCGACCCAGTGGTGGGAGATCGGGCTGTTCCACCGCACCGACCCGGCCCTGGACCGGCCGGACCTGATGATGCACTACGGCTCGGTGCCGTTCGACATGAACACGCTGCGTTGGGGCTACCCGACCACCGACAACGGGTTCTGCCTCACCCCGAACGTCACCCGTGGCCGGTCCCGGGGCACCGTGCGGCTGCGCACCCGCGACTTCCGGGACCGGGCCCGGGTCGACCCGCGCTACTTCACCGACCCCGAGGGCCACGACATGCGGGTGATGACCGCGGGCGTCCGGCTGGCCCGCCGCATCGCCGAGCAGCCGCAGCTGAAGGAGTGGATCGCCGCCGAGCTGGCACCGGGCCCGGACGCCGTGACCGACGACGAGCTCGCCGACTACATCACCAAGACCCACAACACCGTGTACCACCCGGCGTGCACCGCGCGGATGGGCCCCGACGGCGACCCGGACGCCGTCCTGGACCCGCAGCTGCGGGTCCGCGGGGTGCAGGGCCTGCGGGTCGCCGACGCGTCGGCGATGCCCTTCCTGCCGGCGATCAACCCGAACATCACCACGATGATGATCGGGGAGAAGTGCTCGGACCTGGTGCGGGCCGCGCACGCCGGCTGACCCGGACCGGACCGGCTCAGCCGGGAACGGCCGCCAGGAGCCGGTCGACGAGGTCGTCGACCGGCACGTCGTCGGCGGAGTTGTCCAGCGTCACGTGCGTCGCGCCGGTCCGGTGGACGAGGTCACGCTCGAGCCCGCCACGGGCTGACCGCTCAGCCCTCGCCGACGACCTCCACCGTCGCGTGCAGCGGGGTGTCGGTCACGGAGAACCCGAGGTGCAGGTCGTAGGTCCCCGGCTCGGTCGCCCACGTCCCGCCCGCACGGTGGCGGAACGCGCGCCGCGACACCGCCACGGTGGCCGTTGTCGTGCCGGGGGCGGCGTCGACGACCGCCCAGCCGGCCAGCCAGCGGACGGGCCGCTCGACGTCGGAGCCGGGCCGGGACAGGTAGGCCTGCACGACCTGGCGGCCCGCCCGGTCGCCGGTGTTGGTCAGGGTGACCGTCACCGCGATGCCGTCGGCCGACCAGGGCCCGGCGACGGCGTCGTCGAGGGTCCAGGTGGTGTAGCCGAGCCCGTGCCCGAACGGGTACGCCGGCGTCTCGCCGTGGCGCAGCCAGTTGCGGTGCCCGACGTGCACGCCCTCGTCGTAGCGCAGCACGCCGCCGGTCGGGCGCCCGGACAGCACCGAGCGCTCCTCGCCCGTGCCGGGCCAGGTGGTCGGTAGCCGCCCACCCGGCTCGGCGTGCCCGAGCAGCACGTCGGCGACGGCGTCGCCGAAGCGCTCCCCGCCGAACCAGCCGAGCAGCACCGCGGCCACCTCGTCGCGCCAGGGCAGCAGCACCGGGGCGCCGGAGTTGACCACCACCACGGTGCGCGGGTTGGCCGCGGCGACGGCCCGGACCAGGTCGTCCTGGTGGCCGGGCAGTGCCAGCGAGGTGCGGTCGAAGCCCTCGCTCTCGATCCGGTCGCTGGTCCCGACCACGACGACGGCGACGTCGCAGGCCGCCGCCAGCGCGGCCGCCGCGGCCACCTCGGCCTGCGGGTCGGCGACGACGGTCTCGGTCCCGACGGTGAGCGCGAACAGCGCCATGCCGGCCTCGCCGCCGGACGGGCGGAACCGGAAGACCAGGTCGACCGGTCCGTCGGTGTCGACCTCCCCGGTCACCGAGGGGGCCTCGAAGATCGCCGCGCCCGGACCCTCGTCGCCGGTCAGGACGGCCTCGGTGTCGAGCACCACCGTCCCGTCGGCGTGCACCGTCACGTGCCCGACGGCGGCGGCCCCGACCCGGTGCGTCCCGGGCTCGGGTGCCCACCGCGCCGACACCTCGACGGTCTCGGCGCCGTCGGGGATCTCGGCGCCCATCCAGATCAGCGAGGCGCCGAGCCGGTGCTCGCTGCGCAGCGCGGAGCCGTCCGCGGCGCGGAACACCGCGCGCAGTCCGGGTTCCCCGGTGACCGGGTCGGTGACCGTGGCCGGGTCGAAGGGCTGCACGCCCTCGGCGACCTGCGCGCCCAGCCGGTACCGCACCCGGTCCTCGCCGAGCGCGGCGCGCAGCCCGTCCAGCGGCGCGACGACCGCGGCGGGCCGGACCGTGGCGCTCCCGCCGCCCTGGGTGCGGGCGAGCGCGGCGTTGTGCCCGAGCACCGCGACCGTGCCGAGCGACGAGGCGTCCCACGGCAGCTCGCCGGTGTTGCGGAGCAGGACGCTGCCCGCGGCGGCGAGCCCGCGGGCCACGCCGGCGCCGTCCTCGGCGGCCGGGGCGGCGGGCGGCGTCGGTGCCCCCTCCAGCGCGCCGACCCGGGCGGCCAGGCGCAGCAGCCTCCGCAGCTTGCCGTCGACGACGGACTCCTGGACCTCGCCGTCGCGCACCGCGGCGACCAGGCGTTCGCCCCAGGCGCCCACCGGGCCGGGCATCACCAGGTGCTGCTCGGCGCGCGCCGACGCGACCGTGGTGCGCACCGCGCCCCAGTCCGACATCACGAGCCCGTCGAAGCCCCACTCGCCGGTGAGCGGCTCGGCGAGCAGCGGATTCTCGCTCATCGTCGCCCCGTTGACTCCGTTGTAGGCCGACATCACCGCCCACGCCCCGGCCCGGGTGACGGCCGGTTCGAACGCGGCCAGGTACAGCTCGTGCAGCGCCCGCTCGCCGACCGCGTCGTCCACGGTGAAGCGCTCGGACTCGGCGTCGTTGGCGACGTAGTGCTTCGGTGTCGCGGCGACCCCGTGCGCCTGCAGCCCCTCCACGTAGGCCGCGGCGAGCTCGCCGGTCAGCAGCGGGTCCTCCGACAGCGCCTCGAAGTGGCGGCCGCCGAAGGGGGTGCGGTGCAGGTTGATCGTCGGCCCGAGGACGACGTCGGCGTGCTGCCGGCGGGCCTCGGCGCCGAGGGCCGACCCGTAGCGGCGGGCGAGCTCCGGGTCCCAGGTCGCGCCCAGCGCCGTCGACGACGGCAGCGACAGCGACGGTGACCGCTCGTCGAAGCTCTCCCCGCGCACCCCGGACGGCCCGTCCGACAGCACCATCCGGCGCAGCCCGATCGCGGGCTCGGCCGGGGTGGACCAGAAGTCGGCCCCGGTCAGCAGCCGGACCTTCGCCTCCAGGTCGAGCCGGGCGATGAGTGTGGTGAGCAGGTCCTCGTCGACGGAAGGCATGGGGCCACCGTACCCGTGAAAATCTAGTGACACTCGGGATTCGTGGGTTAGCCTCGACCGGTGACGACGGCACGCGGGCGCTACGCCAAGGGGCGGCAGCGGCGGGAGCAGATCCTGGACACGGCGCTGGAGGTGTTCGCGACCGGCGGGTTCCACGCGTCGTCGACGAAGGAGATCGCGCGCCGGGTCGGGGTCAGCGAGCCGACCCTGTTCCACTACTTCGGGTCCAAGCAGGCGCTGCTGGTCGCGGTGCTGCAGGCCCGCGACGAGCGCTCCGCCGCCGCGCGCGCCGAGCCCGGGACCGGCCCCGAGGCGCTGCTGGAGACCGTGCGCGACAACGGGTCCGAGCCCGGTCTGGTCCGGCTGTACGCGGTCACCTCGGCCGAGGCGACCGACCCGGGCCACGCCGCCCACGACTGGTTCGCCCGGCGCTACGACCGGCTGCGCACCGCGCTCGCCGCGGAGCTGGAGCCCGGAGCGGGTCCCGGTGCGGACCCCGGAGCCGGCGCGGCGCCCGCCGGGGAGCTCACCCCGGACCGGGTGGCCCGGCTGCTGCTGGCCGCGGCCGACGGGCTGCAGGTCCAGTGGCTGCTCGACCGCCCTCCCGGCGGTGACCCGGCCGCCCCGGCCGACCCCGCCGACCCCGGCGGGTTCGACATGGCGGCCGACCTGCGTGCCCTCGTCGCGGCGCTCGTCCCGCCGCGGTGACGACGCCCGGGGGCGCTCAGCGGGTCCCGAGCGCGGCGGGCAGCTCCCGCGCCGCCTCCACCAGGCTCGGCCCGTACCAGGTCAGCAGCCGCCCGCTGACCAGCGCCGACGGCGCGTCGAACGCCTCGGGCCCGTCGTCGGCGGTGAACAGGTACGGCTCGTCGGGCAGCACGACGAGGTCGTGCTCCGGCAGCGCCGCGGGGTCGATCCGCGGGTAGCGCTCGGGGGAGCCGGCGAGCGCGTTGTCGATCCCGAGCCGTTCCAGCACCGCGCCGGTGAAGGTGTCCGAGCCGACGGCCATCCACGGCCGCCGCCAGATCGGCACCACGGCGCGCCGCCGCGGCGACGCGGGCTCCACGGCCGCCCACAGCGCGCGGGCCTCGCGCAGCCAGCCGGGCTCGCCGAGCCCGCAGGCGGCGAGCAGCCGGCCCAGCGTGGCGAGGCCGCCGTCGACGTCACGGATGTCGGTGACGTAGACCGGCAGCCCCGCGGCGCGCAGCGCGTCCAGGTCGGGGAGGCGGTTCTCCTCCTGGTTGGCGACGACCAGGTCCGGGGCCAGCGCGACGATCCGCTCGACGTCGGGGTTCTTCGTCCCCCGGATCCGTTCCGCGCCGAGTTCGCCGGGGTGGGTGCACCAGTCGGTCGCGCCGACGACGATGCCGGGTGCGGTCGCCTCCAGCGCCTCGGTCAGCGACGGCACGATCGACACGACCCGCCGCACGGTGCCCGGGATCGGGACCTCGCGGCCCTCGTCGTCGACCGGTGCCGCAGTCCGCGCAGTCATGGGCCGACGGTATCCCGGGGGGCCGGGCCGGACGTGTCCCTGTCCGGCACCGCGGCCGTCCGCCGGGTCCGCCGACCCCGATTCACCCGTGGTCGGCCAGCCACCGGGGCCCGTGCCGGACGACGAACTCCCGCAGGTCCCGCACCGGCGCCGTCGGCCGCGGGTCGGCCGCGTGCACCATCCCCAGCGTCCGCACGGTGTGCGGGCTGCGCACCGGCACCTGCACCACCCCTGGCACGTCCGGCCCGGCGGGGAGCAGCGCGACGCCCAGCCCGGCCCCGACCAGGCCGCGCAGCGTCGCCGTCTCCCCGCCCTCGAACGCCCGGCGCGGGCGGAACCCGGCCTGCGCGCACCACGACTCCACCACCCCCTGCAGCCCGTAGCCGCGGGTGAACAGCAGGAACGGGTCGTCGGCGACCTCGGCGAGGTCCGCGGCACCGGCGCCCGCCAGCCGGTGCGCGGACGGCACCGCGAGGCGCAGCTCCTCCTCGGCCAGCGGGGTCGCGACCAGGCCCGGCTCGTCGGGCACGGGGGAGGTGAGGGCCAGGTCGACCCGGCCGTCGCGGACCCGTTCCAGCAGTGCCGCGTGCGGCACCTGCACCAGCTCGATCCGCACCCGCGGGTGGTGCTCCCGGAACTCCCGCAGGATCCCCGGCACCGCGGAGGTGCCCATCGTCCCGAGGAAGCCGAGCGCGACCCGGCCGGTGACCGGGTCGGCGTCGCCCGCCAGCTCGGCGACGCCCGCACCGAGCTCGGCCAGCGCGGCCTCGGCGCGCGGCAGCAGCGTCCGCCCGGCCGCGGTCAGCGCCAGCCCGCGCCCGGAACGCCGGAACAGCGCGACGCCCAGCTCGCACTCCAGCCGGGCGATCGCCCGCGACAGCGTGGGTTGCGGGACCCCGATCCGCTCCGCGGCGCGGGTGAGGTGACCGTCGCGCGCGACCGCGACGAAGCGGTGCAGCGCCGGCGCCAACGACTCATGCATCGACGCATGGTACGTCGACGAAGCATGCATTGGACGCATCCGACGTCGGCACCTACGGTCGTGTGCGATGACAACGACCGAGCGTCCCCCGGCTCCGACCGCCACCCGGCCCGCCCCGCCCCATGAGCGCGGCACCCCCGGCTACCGGCGGCTCGGCATCGCCCTGTGGCTCTCGGGTCTGGCGACGTTCGTGCTGGTCTACAGCGTGCAGGGGCTGCTGCCGACGCTCTCGGCGGAGTTCGGCGTGCCCTCGTCGACGGCCAGCCTGGTCCTGTCGGCGACGACCGGCACCCTCGCCCTCGCCGTACTGCCGCTGTCCGCGCTCACCGAGTCCTGGGGCCGCGCGCGGGTCATGACCTGGGCGCTCGCGGCGTCGGCGGTCCTCGCACTGCTCGCCCCGCTGGCGCCCACCTTCGAGACCCTCGTCGTCGTCCGCGGGCTGCAGGGCATCGCCCTCGCGGCGCTGCCCGCCCTGTCGATGGCCCACCTCACCCACGAGGTCGCGCCGCGGCACCTCGGCGGCGCGGTCGGTCTGCTCATCGCCGGCAACACCCTCGGCGGGCTGTCCGGGCGGCTCGTCGCGTCCTGGGTCGCCGAGCTCGGCGGCTGGCGGGCCGGGCTCGCGGCCGTCGGTGCGGTCTCGGTGCTCGCGACCGTCGCGTTCCGGCTGCTCCTGCCGCCCGCGACGGCGCCCGCCCCGGCCCGCACCCGGCTGCGCGATCTCGGTGGACCGCTGCGCCGCCACCTCACCGACCGGGGCCTGCTCTGCCTGTTCGGGATGGCGTTCCTGCTGATGGGCGCGTTCGTGACCGTCTACAACTACCTGGGGTTCCGGCTGCTGGCCCCGCCGTTCTCGCTGCCCGGCACCCTGGTGGGGCTGGTGTTCCTCGGCTACCTCGCCGGCAGCTGGGCCTCCACCGGCGCGGGCAGGCTGGGGGACCGGTTCGGGCGCCGCCCGGTGCTGTGGGTGGCGACGCTGGTCGCGCTCGGCGGGATCTGGGTGACCCTGCCCGACCTGCTCCCCACCACCCTGGCCGGGCTGCTGCTGGTGACCGTCGGCTTCTTCGGCGCCCACTCGGTCGCCAGCTCCTGGGTGGGGCGTCGCTCGGCGATGCTGCCCGGTGCGGTGCCGGCCCAGGCGTCGTCGCTCTACCTGGTCGGTTACTACGCCGGGTCCAGCATCGGCGGCGCCGTCGGCGGGGTCGCCTACGACCACGCCGGCTGGGCGGGCGTCGTCGGTTACGTCAGCGCGCTGCTGGTGGGGGCCCTGGCGCTGGCGCTGGTCCTGAGCCGGACCCCGGCGCCCGCGGTGTGAGACGCGCTTCTCCCCACCTGGAGCAGTGGCCCGGCGCGTCCACCCCGGCGTTGCTCCGTCGGTGCCACCGCCACCCGACACGCCGTGCCGCGGTGCTCCGCCCGGGTGGTCGACGTCCGCGACGGGACCGGACGCTGTCCGGTTCGTCACCCTCATGGACCAGTGCCCCCGTGTCGACGACTCGCCGTCGTCTGTCACGGTGAGGTCTCGCCCCCAGCACCAGACACATCTTCGGAGGAACCCCGATGCGGAAGGCCGGACGCAAGCTCTCCAAGGCTGCCGAGTCGTTCGTCGAGGCGATCGGCATCCTCGGCGGCTGGAACCGCGGCCGTCGACGCAGCCGCCCCCGCCGCTGAGCCGGCCGGGCGGCCGCCCCGCCCGAGGTGTTTAGCTTGTGGTAAGCACATCATGTCCGTTTCCTCCGGGAAGACAGGTGTGCCCACCACGTGACCGACGCCGCCCACGACACCCACCGCCCGGCCGGGGACGGCTCCGCCGGGCCGCCCGGCGACGACCCGCTGCCCCGGCGCGTGCCGGTCTTCGCCGTCGTCGGTCTGGCGCTGCTGATGTTCTCCCTCGACGGGACGTCGGTCGCCACCGCGCTGACGACGATCAGCGGCGACCTCGGCGCCGACCTGGCCTGGACCGGCTGGGTCGTGACCGTCGCCGCCGTCGGGCAGATCCTGGCGCTGCCACTGGGCGGATGGCTGTCCGACCGCTTCGGCGGCCGGCGGATGTTCCTGGCCGGGGTCGCCGTGTTCACGGTGATGTCCGGGCTGAGCGCGCTCAGCCCCTCGATCGGCGTGCTCATCGCCTGCCGGCTGGTGCAGGGCCTCGCCGGCGGTGTGATGCTGCCGGCCGCCAACGGGATCGTCGCGCACCAGTTCGGCCGTGACCGGGACCGGGCGCTCGCGCTGTTCACCAGCGTCTTCCCGATCGGCGCGATCCTCGGGCCGCTGGTCGGCGGGCTGGTGCTCACCACCTGGACCTGGCACGGCATCTTCCTGGTGAACGTGCCGATCGGGATCCTGCTCGTCGCCGTCGGGCTGGCCCTGGTCGACGATCCTCCGCACCGGCGGACCGCGCGGATCGACGCCGCCGGTATCGCGCTGCTCGTCGTGACCCTGCTGGCCACGATGCTCACCATCACCCGGCTCGGCTCGCCGGGGTCGGGGCCCGGCTGGACCGCCCTGGCCGGGGTGGTCGCGCTGACGGCGGGTGCGGTGTTCGTCCGGCACGCCCGGCGACGGCCCGACGCGGTCGTCCCGATGCACCTGCTCGCCGGGCGCGGTCTGGGCATCATGAACGTCACCAACGTCGTCTTCGGCGCCGTGGTGATCGGGTTCTCGGCGACCCTGCCGCTCTACGCCCAGGTCCGCTACGACCTGCCCGCGTTCGTCGCCGGGGCGCTGCTGACCGGCCGCGCGGTCGGCACCATCGTCACCTCGGCGGCCGCGGTCGCGCTGCTGCGCCGGCTGGGCTTCCGGCCGCTGCTGCTCGGTGGCCTGGTCGCCGTCGTCGCCGGGCTGGTGGTTACCGCGGTGGCGCCCCCGTTCGGCGGGCCCACGGTGTGGCTGCTCGCCGGCTCCACCCTGCTCGGGCTGGGCACGGGCCTGTCCGGGCCGGCCGCCAACAACGCCGGCATGCACCTGGTGCCCGACGAGGTCGCCGCGGTGTCCGGGCTGCGCATCATGTTCCGGCAGATGGGTGGGATCGCCGCGGTGTCGGTGCTGACCGCCGCGGTGACCGCCGCCGAGGACCCGGGCGTCGCCGCCGGGATCGCCTACGGGGTGCTGGCGGTGGCGCTCGCGGCGGTCGGCCTGGCGGCCGCACGGATCCCCAACCGGCGCGGCCGCTGGTGAGGGAGGCGGGGCCGGGCGGACCGGCCCCGCCCGTCGTCACATGTTGCGCCGGTACTGTCCGCCGACCTCGAAGAACGCCGTGGTCAGCTGACCCAGCGAGCACACCCGCGCGGCCCGCATCAGCTCGTCGAACACGTTGCCGTCACCGGTCGCGACGTCCTGCAGCCGCCGCAGCGCCTGCTCGGCCTCGGTGCGGTGCCGGGACTGGAAGTCCGCGAGCCGGTCGAGCTGGGACTGCTTCTCGGCCTCGGTGGCGCGGGCCAGCTCGATCTCCTGGTGCGCCTCGTCCGGGTCGGCCGGCTTGAGGAAGGTGTTGACGCCGACGATCGGCAGTTCACCGGTGTGCTTGCGGTGCTCGTACAGCATCGACTCGTCCTGGATCCGGCCGCGCTGGTAGCCGGTCTCCATCGCCCCGAGCACGCCGCCACGCTCCGCGATCGACTCGAACTCGCGCAGCACCGCCTCCTCCACGAGGTCGGTGAGCTCGTCCACGACGAACGAGCCCTGCAGCGGGTTCTCGTTCAGCGACAGACCCCACTCCTTGTTGATGATCATCTGGATGGCCATCGCGCGGCGCACCGACTCCTGCGTGGGCGTGGTGACCGCCTCGTCGTAGGCGTTGGTGTGCAGGGAGTTCGCGTTGTCGTAGAGCGCGCAGAGCGCCTGCAGCGTGGTGCGGATGTCGTTGAAGTTCATCTCCTGCGCGTGCAGGGACCGTCCCGAGGTCTGGACGTGGTACTTCAACTTCTGGGAGCGCTCGTTCGCCCCGTAGCGCTCCTTCATCGCGACCGCCCAGATGCGGCGGGCGACCCGGCCGATCACCGTGTACTCGGCGTCCATGCCGTTGGAGAAGAAGAACGACAGGTTCGGCGCGAAGTCGTCGACGTCCATCCCGCGCGCCAGGTAGCTCTCGACGAAGGTGAACCCGTTCGCGAGGGTGAAGGCGAGCTGGCTGATCGGGTTCGCCCCGGCCTCGGCGATGTGGTATCCGGAGATCGAGACGGAGTAGAAGTTGCGCACCTTGTGCGCGATGAACCACTCCTGGATGTCGGCCATCATCCGCAGCGAGAACTCGGTGGAGAAGATGCAGGTGTTCTGGCCCTGGTCCTCCTTGAGGATGTCGGCCTGCACCGTGCCCCGGACGTTCGCCAGCGCGTAGGCGACGAGCTCCTCGCGCTCATCCCCGTCGGGCTCGCGGCCCTGCTCGTCGCGGAACCGGTCGACCTGCTGGTCGATCGCGGCGTTGAGGAAGTAGGCGAGGATCGTCGGCGCCGGGCCGTTGATCGTCATCGACACCGAGGTCGTCGGCGAGCACAGGTCGAAGCCGTCGTAGAGGGCCTTGAGGTCGTCCAGGGTCGCGATCGAGACGCCCGAGGTGCCGACCTTGCCGTAGATGTCGGGGCGGGTGTCCGGGTCGTGGCCGTAGAGGGTGACCGAGTCGAACGCCGTCGACAGGCGCTTGGCGTCCGAGCTCTCCGACAGGTACTTGAACCGCCGGTTGGTGCGGAACGGGTCGCCCTCGCCGGCGAACATGCGGGCCGGGTCCTCACCCTCCCGCTTGAACGGGAACACCCCGGCGGTGAAGGGGTAGAAGCCGGGCAGGTTCTCCCGGCGCAGGAAGCGCAGCAGCGCGGCGTCGTCGTCGAACTTCGGCAGCGCGACCCGGCGCACCGGGTTGCCGGACAGCGTCTCGCGCGTCAGCTTCGTGCGGAACTCCTTGTCCCGCACGGTGTAGACGTACTCGTCGCCGGAGTAGTCCGCGACCCGCGACGGCCAGGACTCCAGCAGCTCGGCGGACTCGGCGGGGACCTTCTTCTCGGCGGTGCGCAGCGCCTCGTCGAGGTCGTCGCCGCCGACCAGCTCGGCGGCGGTGCGCAGGTGCTGCGCGGTGCGGGCCGCGTGGGCGTGGGTCTCGGTGTCGGCGTGGTAGTCCCGCACCGCACCGGCGATGTCGGCGAGGTAGCGGACCCGCTCCGGCGGGATGACGGCCGCGTAGTCGCTGGAGGTCTTGGTGTCGACGCGGGGGAGACGCCCCTCGCCGACGGTCAGCCCGCCCTCGGCGAGCAGGTCGCGCAGGTGCTGGTAGAGCGCGGTGACGCCGTCGTCGTTGAAGGTGGCGGCCGAGGTGCCGTAGACCGGCATGTCCTCCCAGGTCGCGCCGAACTCCTCACGGTTGCGCACCAGCTGGCGGCCGACGTCGCGCCGGGCGTCCTCGGCGCCGCGGCGCTCGAACTTGTTGATCGCGACGACGTCGGCGAAGTCCAGCATGTCGATCTTCTCGAGCTGGGACGCGGCGCCGAACTCCGGCGTCATCACGTACAGCGAGTGGTCGACGAACGGGACGATGCCCGCGTCGCCCTGGCCGATGCCGGGCGTCTCGACGACCACCAGGTCGAACCCGGCGGAGCGGAGCACCGCGATGGTGTCGCCGAGCCGCTCGGGCAGCGAGCCGCCGTCGTTGCCGCGGGTGGCGAGGCTGCGGAAGAAGACCGGGCTGTGACTGCCTCCTGCGCCGGCGGGCCCGGAAGACAGCGCGTTCATCCGGATGCGGTCGCCGAGCAGCGCGCCGCCGCCCTTGCGTCGGGTCGGGTCCACCGCGAGCACCGCGATGCGGAGCTTGTCCTCCTGGTCGAGCCGGAAGCGGCGGACCAGCTCGTCGGTCAGCGAGGACTTGCCGGAGCCGCCGGTGCCGGTGATGCCGAGGACCGGCACCGGGCGCTCGGCGGCGGCGACGCGCTCGCGGACCTGCTGGGGCAGCGTCCCGGACTCCGCGAGGGTCAGCGCCCGCGCCAGCGTCGCGGTCTCCCCGGAGAACAGCCCGTCGAACGACGACGGCGGCTGCGCCGCGAGATCGGTGTCGCACTCGCGGATCATGATGTTGATCATCCCGGGGAGGCCCAGGTGCTGGCCGTCCTCGGGGGAGAAGATGCGCGCGACGCCGCGGGAGTGCAGCAGCTCGATCTCCTCGGGGACGATCACGCCGCCGCCCCCGCCGTAGACCCTGATGTGGCCGGCGCCGCGCTCGCGCAGCAGCTCGACCAGGTAGGAGAAGTACTCGACGTGCCCGCCCTGGTAGGAGGAGATGGCGACGCCCTGCACGTCCTCCTGGATCGCGGCGGTCACGACCTCGTCGACCGAACGGTTGTGGCCGAGGTGGATCACCTCGGCGCCCTGTCGCTGCAGGATCCGGCGCATGATGTTGATGGCGGCGTCGTGCCCGTCGAACAGGCTGGCCGCGGTCACGAAACGGACCGGGTGCGTGGGGACGTGCAGCTCGGCCTGTGCGTTCGTGTCCGTGCTCATCGGGGACGTTCCTCCCGCCGGGCGGACGGCGGTGTCCCGGCCGGTTTAGTTTGACATCCTAGTATCGGACGTACAAGGAACCCGGCGAGCGTCACAGGGGTCGTACGGTGCGGGTCAGGCCGCGTCGCGTGCCGCGGGCTCCCCGGTGGCCGGAGCGGCCCGGTCGCGGACCCGGCGGGCGTGCCTGCCGGTCGGCCAGGAGGTCTCCGGACCGGTCGTGTCGGGCTCGTCGTCGTGCGCGACCAGGTCGTCGTCGGCGGATGGGGCGGGGTCCACGACGTCGGACAGCACGCGACGCGCCCGGGCGAGCTTGCGCGCCCGCCAGCGCTTCCCGGCCAGCCCGGCGACGAGGCCGAGGGTGGGCAGCAGGATCCCGGAGGCGATGACCAGCACCACGGAGTACGCGGGGAATGCGGCCACCAGCAGGAAGGCCGTCAACGGCCAGTACAGCAGTGCCCGCCCCGCGCCCCGTCGCGTCCAGTCGCGATGAGGCGGCATGATCCCTGCCTACCCGAACTCCGCGATCGTCATGCACGACTCGCCGCAACCCGCCCACATGTTCCGCGACCGGGGGTACGAATTCATGACCACGACACCGGACCGCACCGCGGTCGACCCGTACGCCGCCGTCCTCCTCTCGGAGAACGACCGGCTGGCCACCCTCCTGACGACGGCCGATCCGGCCACCCCGGTCCCGACCTGCCCGGGCTGGTCGCTGCTGCAGCTGCTCCGCCACGTCGGGCGCGGGCACCGGTGGGCGGCCCGGATGGTCGCCACCGGCGCCACCGAGGCCCTCGACCCGCGCGAGGTGCCCGGCGGGAAGCCGCCCGAGGGCGGCCCGGAGGTCGCGGCGCAGTGGCTGCGCGACGGCGCGACCGAGCTGCTCGACGCCGTCGTCGCGGCCGGGCCGACCGCGCCGGTGTGGACCTTCACCGGTCCGCAGCCCTCGGCGTGGTGGGTGCGGCGGCGGCTGCACGAGGCGACGGTGCACCGCGCCGACGCCGCCGTCGCGCTGGGGGCGCCGTTCCCGATCGACCCGCAGGTCGCCGCCGACGGCGTCTCGGAGTGGCTGGGCCTGCTCGCCGCCCGCCCCGCCGCCGACGAGCCCCCGCTCGCCGACGGCGCCACGCTGCACCTGCACTCCACCGACGACGTGCCGGACGCGGCGGGGGAGTGGATGGTGCGCGGCGCGGGCGGGCGCGTGGTCTGGGAGCACGGGCACGGCAAGGGCGACGCCGCCGTCCGCGGCACCGCCGCCGACCTGCTCCGGGGCGTCACCCGCCGCATCCCCGCCGACGACGACCGTCTCCAGGTCCTCGGCGACGCCGAGGTCTGGACGGGCTGGCTGGCCCGTACCGGGTTCTGACGGGCCGTCGCCGAGGCCCCCGGTCAGACCGCCGGGGTGGTCCCCCTCCGCTGCCGGGCCGCCATGGGCGGGGCCTGCGGGGTCAGCACGACCTCGGCCGCGGTGTCGAGCACCGCGGCCGAGCGCGGCCGCTCGAACCGGCACGACGCCCGTCGCCCGTCGGTCTCCAGGGTCGCGACGAGGTTGCCGAACAGCGGACCGGTCGTCCGCTCCCAGGCCACGCCCGCGCTGCCGGCCCCGGTCCGGCGGGTCCAGCGGGTCGTCATCCTGCCCAGCAGCCGCGACCAGGTGATCCGGAACATCACCCGCATCACCGCGGGGACCACGTTGTGCACCGGTGAGCAGGTCAGCTGGTGGACCCGGGTGCCCTCCGGGCCGCGGCCGGGCCGGTCCCCGGGGGTGTGGGTGTGCACGTCGGCGACGGCGGCGTAGGAGTGGTGGACGTCGCCGGACAGCACCGACACCGTGGCCGGCGGGGCGTCCCCGGCGCGCGGGCGGCACGCCTCGCGGATCAGCTCGGCGAGCCGGGCGAAGGAGTGCCCGAACGCGGGCCAGTGCTCCAGGTCGGCCTCCTGGCGGGCCCACTCGGCGACGGCGGCGACCCGGCCGGACCCGTTCGCGCCCTTCTCGGTCGCGGCCTCCAGGTCGGAGATGACCTGGGGCATCAGCCAGGGCACCGAGGTGCCCAGGACGAGGTGGTCCATGTCGCCGGGGGCGAGCGCCTTCGCCGAGATCCAGTCGAACTCGGCGTCGGACACCATCCGGCGCGGTGTGGACTCGACGATCCGCCCGTTGCGGGAGTCGATGACGATCAGCCGGGTGCGGCCCAGCTCCCAGCAGAAGGAGAACCGCTCGTCCTTGTGGGTGTCGTCGCCGTCGCCGGTCTCGCGGTCCCACAGGGCGGCCCGCTCGGACAGCAGCGGCCAGACGTCGCCCTCCGCGGCCTGCACCTCCTGCCAGGTCCGGTCGGCGGCGAGCTCGGCGGGGGACAGGTTGCCCAGGTGCTGGTGGACCCAGTAGGAGGCCAGGCCGGAGCAGATGCGCTCGGACCACCAGGGCGTGCGGGCGATCTGCTCGCGCCAGGCGCCGGAGGTGTTCCAGTCGTCGCGGACGTCGTGGTCGTCGAAGATCATCGCGGTGGGGACGGTGGAGAGCATCCACCGCACCTCGGGGTCCGACCAGGTGTCGCGGTAGAGGCCCGAGTACTCGTCGAAGCCGACGATCTCGTCGTCGGGCCAGTCCGGGTGCCGCTCCCCCCGCCCGGCGATCCGCCGCCGGGTCTGTGGGGTGAGCTCGTCGGCGTAGACCTGGTCGCCGAGCAGCAGCAGCGTGGTCGGCCACGTCTCCGGGGGCAGCCCGGCCATCCGGCCGGCGTAGGCGTCGAGCGCGTCGAGGCCGTACTGCCGGGCCAGCTTCGGGTCGGCCGGCTTCACGTAGCGGCAGGAACCGAAGACGATCCGCTGGTGGGCCTCGGTGTCCGCGCCGCGCGTCGCGATCAGGCTCGGCGGGAACGGCGAGTGCGGCAGCGGCCAGACCTGCTCGCCGTCGAGGTGCACCTCGTAGGCGGTGCGGGTGCCCGGCGTCAGCCCGGTCACCCGCACCAGGGCGAAGTGGTGGCCCGACACCTCGAAGGTCGCGGCGTCGCAGCCGAGCACCGAGACGCGGCACGGGCCGGAGGTCTGCACCCAGACCAGCGCGCTGGTCTCGTCGACGTGCCGCAGCACCGGTCCGAGCAGGAGTGTCACCCGTCCGAGCGTAGTCGTGCCCCGGCCCCGTTGCGGGACGAGATCAGGTCTCCTCCAGCGCCAGCAGCCCCGCACCGATCTTCCCGGCGTCGCCCTTGTAGGTGGCGGGCAGCACCGGCGGGATCGGGCGGACCTCGGGCGGGCCGTAGTGGAACTCCCGGGCCGCCCGGCGCGCCGGCTCGAGCAGCAGCTCGCCCGCGTCGACCAGGCCGCCGCCGATCAGCACGACCTCGAACTCGAAGATCGCGTTGATGCTGGCGATGCCGATCCCCAGCGAGCGCCCGAGCCGCTGGAACAGCGACGCCGCCGTGCTGTCGCCCGCCATCGCGGCCATCGTCACGTGCTGGCCGGTGACCTCGCCCCCGGCCTCCGCGGCCAGGGTCGCGATCATGCCCCGCGGGTCGTGCAGGGCGGCGCTGCGGCCCATCCGGGTCAGCGCGGTCCCCGACGCGACCGCCTCCAGGCAGCCGTAGTTGCCGCAGCCGCACTGCGGGCCGTCCGGGTTGACGTTCATGTGCCCGACCTCGGCACCGAGCCCGTGCGCGCCGCGGTAGATCTTCCCGTCGAGCACGATCCCCGCCCCGACGCCCGTGCCGACGGTCAGCAGCACCATGTCGTCGTTGCGGGTCCCGCCGAGCCGGGCCTCGGCCAGACCGGCGACGTTGCCGTCGTTGTCGACGACCACCGGCAGCCCGCACGCGGACTCCAGGAGGCCGCGGACGTCCCAGTTCTCGTAGTTGTTGTTGGGTGCCCAGCGGATCCGGCCGACCGGCCACTCCACGGTCCCCGCGGCACCGACGCCGATCGCGGACACGTCCGCCCCCTCGGCGTCGCCGCGCAGCTCCTCGACCATCTCCCGCAACAGGGTGGTCATCGTGTCCGCATCGGACGTGTCCGGGGTGTTGCGCCGCAGCTCGGCGTGGACCGTGCCATCCTCGCCCACGATCGCTCCGGCGACCTTCGTTCCTCCGATGTCGAGCCCGATGGCCCGCCGTCCGTTCGTCACCCGGGCATGATTGCCATCCCACGGCGGTGACGCCACACCCACCCCGGGTTTGCGGACGGACGAGCCGGGGAAAGGTGCCCCATGCCAGTCTTGCGACGTGTAGCCCGACCCGCCCTCGCGGCCGTGTTCATCTACGGCGGAATCAACGAGCTGCGGAACGCCGACGCGTTGACTTCCGCCGCACAGCCCGTTCTCGACCAGGCCGCCCCGGCCATCGACAAGGTCGTGGAGAACGCCCCGCTGGACCGGCGCCCCGACAACGAGACCCTGGTCAAGGTCGACGCCGGGGTGAAGATCGTGGCGGGCTCGCTGCTCGCCCTGGGCAAGTTCCCCCGCCTGTCGGCCACCGCGCTGGCCGCCTCGCTGGTCCCGACCACCCTGGCCGGGCACCGCTTCTGGGAGGAGACCGACCAGCAGAAGCGCGCCAACGAGCAGATCCACTTCCTGAAGAACGTCGGCCTGCTCGGCGGGCTGCTCATCGCGGCCGCCGACACCCACGGCAAGCCGTCGCACGCCTACCGGACGCGCCAGGCCGCCGAGCGGGCCCAGGCCCGGCTGTCCGGCTCCGGTTCCGACACCGGTGCCCAGCTCGCCGCGGGACTGGCCGGCGCGGGCACCTCGATCGCCGCGGCCGCCGCGGGCAGCCGGGAGAAGCTGGCCGAGGCCGTCGAGGAGTACGGCCCGGTCGTGCGTGAGCGCGCCACCGAGTGGGGCGGCAAGGCCTCCGAGCAGGCCGCGCACCTGTCCGAGGTCGCCTCGGACAAGGCGTCCACCTGGTCCGAGCAGCTCTCGGCCGCCGCCGAGCGCACCTCGAAGGCCGCCCAGAAGCAGGCCGCGGTCGCCGAGAAGCGCGACGCCAAGCTGGCGAAGGCGGCCGAGAAGCGCGGCGCCCAGCTCGAGAAGGTCGTGGACAAGAAGGGCGCCCGGTACCGCAAGGCCGCCGGGCGCACCGGCGACCGGTGGGTGCGCGAGGCCGAGAAGCGTCGCGTCCGCTGGGAGAAGCAGGCCCGCAAGGCCGCCGCCCGCGCGGAGAAGCGTGCCCCCGAGTACGCCGACCGCTTCTCCACCCTGGTCACCCAGGCCCAGTCGCAGGCCGCGAAGCTCGGCTCGGACCTGGCCGACCGCGCGTCGGTGGCCGGTGCCGAGGCCGCCAAGCAGGCCAAGGCGTCGGCGAAGGACGCGCGCAAGCGCGCCAAGGCCGTCGCCCGCTGACCCACCGCGACACCCGTCCACGGCCCTCCCGACCGGCTCCGCGCCGGACGGGAGGGCCGTGACGTGTCCGGGGGTCAGACCGGGCGCAGCACCTGCAGCTCGCCCGAGTCGAGCGACCGCACCTCGACGACGACCCGGCCGTCCCACACCGGGGAGCGCAGCGCGTTCGCCATCCGCGTGAACAGCGCCTGGCTGCGTGCGTTGGCCGCCGCCTGGTCGGCGATCAGGTTCGGCATCATCCCGCCGGAGCGCTTGCGCACGGTCTGCGGGAGCGTCGACAGCGTGGTCAGCAGCCGGTGCAGCCGCGCGACGTCGGCGGCCCGGCCCGCGAGGTCGCTCTCGACCAGGGGCCGCAGCGCGGTCAGCGGCCGGTTCGGGGCGCGCAGCAGGTGGTCGGCCGCGGTGAGCAGGATGCGCCGGGCGTCCAGCACGAGTGCCTGGTAGGCGCCGTGCACCGCGGCCGGGAACCCGGTCCAGCCGAGCTTGCCGACCTCACCGAGCGCGTCGCGCAGCGCCAGGCCGGGCGTGCCCGACGGGTCCGCCCCGGCGACGACCCGCTCCCAGCCCGCGATCCAGGCGTGCGTCTGGTGGCGCAGGACCGACAGGTTCGCGACGGCCGTCTCGAGCCCGCGCGACGGGGAGCCGCTGCCGGTCGCGTCGCCGTCGACGACGAGCGAGCCGCGTTCGAGCAGCTCGGTCTGGGCCTCGCGCAGCGACTCCTCGGCCGCGCGGAGCCGCGAGTCCAGCCGCATCACGCACGCCGGGGCCAGCTGGTCGACCGCGGCGGTCAGCTCGTCGAGCACCCGGGTCTGGGTGCCCGTCGCGGCGATCTCGGCCGCCGTGGTCAGGGTGAGCAGGCCCAGCCCGGCGCCGTGCCGGTCACCGGGTGCGGTGGGGGCGACCGGTACCAGCGCCGACGACCCGGGGGCCGCCGCGGCCGTCTCGCCGCCGGCCAGGCGCAGCAGCGGCTCGGCGCCGAACGCCTCGGGCAGCGCGAGCCGGAAGGTGAGCCCGGCGGCGGGTGCCCGGCCGGCGTCGGGCGCGAGCCGCCGCGCCAGCTCGCTCGACGCCGACAGCGTCGCCCAGGTGCGGTCGTCGTCGTCGACGGCCGGGGTGGGGGTCCAGCTCAGCAGCAGTGCCGGGCCGGGGGGAGGGGTCCCGTTGCGGAGGGGACGCGGGCCACCGTTGCGTTCGGGGGCGCCGGTCTCCGTTCCGCCGGGCCGCCCGTCGAGCGGGAGCACGATGCCTCGCGGGTCGTCCGGTTGACCGAGCATGTCTCTCCAACGACGTCACGGGCCCCGAGGTCACGAGCCCGGCGGAAGGGGGGCGTGTCCATGGTGCCCTGCGCCGTCCGGGCTCCGGCCCTCGCCCCGGGTGCCCGGGTCCGGGTAGAACTCCTGTGTGGGGACCGCATACGTGATCGGCACGTTCGACACCAAGGGCGCCGAGCTGGCGTGGGTGGCCGAGCTGATGGCCGCCGACGGCGCCGACGTGCGCCGGGTGGACGTGTCCACCTCCGGTGCGGCGGGCCCCGGTCCGGACGTCACCGCGGCCGAGGTCGCCGCCTGCCACCCCGGTGGCGCCGGCGCGGTGTTCACCGGTGAGCGCGGCAGCGCGGTGGGGGCGATGGCGCAGGCGCTGCGGGCCTTCCTCGCCGGCCGCGACGACGTCGGCGGCGTCCTCGGGCTCGGCGGCTCGGGCGGGACCGCACTGGTCACCCCGGCGATGCGCGACCTGCCGGTCGGGGTCCCCAAACTGATGGTCTCCACGGTCGCCTCCGGCGACACCGCGCCCTACGTGGGGGCGAGCGACGTCGCGATGCTGTACGCCGTCACCGACGTCGCCGGCCTCAACCGCATCTCGCGACGGGTACTGGGCAACGCCGCGCACATGCTGGCCGCCGCCGTCACCGCCCCGCCGCCGGAGACCGGTGCCGACCTGCCCGCCGTCGGGCTGACCATGTTCGGGGTGACCACGCCGCTGGTCACCGCGGTCCGCGAACGGCTCGGCGACGGCGTCGACGCCCTGGTCTTCCACGCCACCGGCTCCGGCGGGCCGTCGATGGAGAAGCTCGTCGACTCCGGCCTGGTCGACTCGGTGCTGGACCTGACCACCACCGAGGTCGCGGACCTGCTCGTCGGCGGGGTGATGGCCTGCGGCCCCGACCGGCTCGACGCGATCGCCCGCACCGCGGTGCCGTGGGTCGGGTCCTGCGGTGCACTGGACATGGTCAACTTCGGCGCACGGGCGACCGTCCCGGAACGCTTCGCCGGCCGCCTGTTCCACGAGCACAACGCGAACGTCACCCTGATGCGCACCACCGTCGACGAGAACCGGGAGATCGGTGCCTGGCTGGCGGCGAAGCTGAACGCGCTGACCGGGCCGTGGCGGTTCCTGCTCCCGCTGGGCGGGGTGTCCGCACTGGACGCGCCGGGCGCGGCGTTCCACGATCCCGAGGCCGATGCGGCACTGTTCGCCGCGATCGAGTCCGGTGCGGACTCCCCGGGGAACGTCCGGCGGGTCGCGCACCACGTCAACGACCCGGAGTTCGCCGACGCGGTGCTCTCGGCCTGGCAGGAGGTACGGCGATGAGGCGGTTCACCCGCGCGGAGCTGATGGAGCGGTTCGGCGAGATGGCCGCCCGCGGCGAGCCGATCGTCGGCGGCGGCGCGGGCACCGGGCTGTCGGCCAAGTGCGAGGAGGCCGGCGGGATCGACCTCATCGTCATCTACAACTCCGGGCGCTACCGGATGGCGGGCCGCGGCTCGCTCGCCGGGCTGCTGGCCTACGGCAACGCCAACGACATCGTCGTCGAGATGGCGGCCGAGGTGCTGCCGGTGGTCCGCCGCACCCCGGTGCTGGCCGGGGTCAACGGCACCGACCCGTTCCTGTTCACCGACCGCTTCCTCGACGAGCTGTCCTCGCTCGGGTTCGCCGGCATCCAGAACTTCCCGACCGTCGGGCTGATCGACGGCACCTTCCGGGCCAACCTGGAGGAGACCGGGATGGGCTACGCGCTGGAGGTCGACCTCGTCGCCGCGGCGCGGGCCAAGGACATGCTCACCACGCCGTACGTCTTCTCCGCCGACGACGCCCGCGCCATGGCCCGGGCCGGTGCCGACATCGTGGTGTGCCACATGGGGCTCACCACCGGCGGCGCGATCGGGGCGGGCACCGCGAAGACCCTCGACGACTGCGTCGCGCTCGTCGACGAGTGGGCGCAGGCGGCGCTGGAGGTCCGCGACGACGTGCTCGTCCTCGTCCACGGCGGGCCGGTCGCGATGCCCGAGGACGCCGCGCACGTGCTCCGCACGGCGAAGGTCTGCCACGGCTTCTACGGGGCCTCGTCGATGGAGCGGCTGCCGACCGAGACCGCGCTGACCGAGCAGACGCGCGCCTTCAAGAACGTGCTGGAGCGGTGATGGCGCGTGGAATGCCCGCCCCGCCGCCCGGCGGGGACTGGCGGCGACGGATGGCGGTGCGCGGGGGCAGGGTGTCGCACGCCCTCGCCGCGCACGGGTGGCTGGTGCTCCTGCTGGCCGGGGCGGCCCTCGGTGTGCTGATCGGGGTGATCGTCGGCATCACGCAGGTGGGGCAGTACCCGGCCGACGAGCTGCTCGGCCGGACGCTGGGCTACGCGATCGCCTCGGCGGTGTTCTGCGCGGTCCCGGCGGTGCTGTTCGTCGGGCTGCCCGCCCAGGCGCTGGCCCGTTCCTACCTGCGCTCCGCGAGCCCCGCCGAGCGCGAGGCCATGCGACGGGCCGCCGCGAACGCCCCCGCCTCCCTGCCCGGCGGCCTCGTCGCCGGGTCGCGCTGGGCCCGCGCCTACTCCGGCTGCGTCGGCTCGGTGACCGCCTTCCACGGCGTGGTGCGCACTGTGCCCGACGGCCCGGCCAGGGACTGGCTGCACGACATCGGCCGCAACCTCGACGCCGAGCTCGCCGAGGCCCTGCGCACCGCGCGGATGGGGGAGAGCCTGGAGAGCGCGGGCCAGGGCAGCGAGATGGCCCGCACCGTGGGCGCCCGCCTCGAGGTCGCCCGCACCGCCTTCCACGACACCGCGGAACTGGCCGCGTCGATCGCGCTGGACCTGCGGGTCGACGGCGGCTTCGACGACGTCCGCGCCCAGCTCGACCAGCTCGCGGCGCAGGCCCCCCACCTGCGCCGGCAGTCCTGACACTCCCGAGGAGGAGTCCCCGATGCCCCGTCCCTACTCCAGCGCCGTGATCACGGCACCGCTGGCCGAGGTGTGGCCGCACGTCCGCGACTTCGGTGGCCTGCACCGCTGGCACCCGGCGATCGCGACCTGCGAGCTGATCCGCGGCGCCTCCGGCAGCGAGATCGGCGCGCAGCGACGCCTGACCCTCGCCGAGGGCGGCGGCACCGTCGTCGAGGAGCTGACCGCACTCGACGAGCGCGGCCACGCCCTCACCTACGAGATCCTCGAGTCGCCGTTCCCGGTGCGCCGCTACGTCTCCACCGTGCGGCTGGCCCCGGTCACCGCGGTCGGGCACACCTTCGGCGAGTGGTGGACCGAGTTCGACGCCGACGGCCCCGACGAGGGCGACCTCGCGGGCCTGTTCGCGAACGGCGTGTTCGGTACGGGCCTGGCGGCGCTGGGGGAGAGGTTCGGCCGGTAGGCCTCACCAGCCGCGCAGGTCGACCGCCCAGGTCTCCAGCACCTCGTCGCCGTCGACGAGGTGCATCCGCTCGTGCAGCGCGACGGTCGGGTCGACGTGCGCCGGCACGATCCGCACCCGGTCACCGGTGCGCGGCGGGACGTCGGCGGCGAACACCAGGTGCTCGTCGGAGCAGAACCACACGTTCCCACCGGGCACCGTGGGGTTGCCGTGGTCCATGCCGAACGCCTTGAGGCCCGCGTCGGCGACCGCCCAGCCGGGCATGTCGCCGTCGGGTGCGGTCGTCGAGACCACGGTGGACAGCACCGTCAGCGCCTGGCGGAACGGCAGCCCGGCGGCGGTGTAGGCGGTGTCCATCAGCGCGTAGGACCCGGCCTGGATCTCGGTGCAGGCGGTGTTCATCGCGTGCGTGCCGGTGCCGCCGCCGGAGACCACCTCGCCGCCGACGTCGGCGTGCGCGGCCAGCAGCCGGTCGGTGCACTCGGTGGTGAGCCGGGCGCGTTCGGCCGCGTCGTCGAGCATCTGCAGGTGGCCCTCGTAGCCCATCACGCCGCGCACGACGAGCCCGGCGGCGCGGGCGGCGTCGGCGAGCGCCCCGGCCCGCGCGGGCGCGATGCCGCAGCGGGGCAGGCCGACGTTGACATCGACGAGCACCTCGCGGACGCCGCCGTCCACGGCGGCCCGCAGCGTCTGCTCCGAGTCGATCGCGACGGTGACCCGCGCGCCCGACCCGACGACGGCGCCGAGCCGGCGGGCGTCGAGCACCTCGTTGGCGAGCAGCAGGTCCGCGCCCAGCCCGGCCGCCGCCATGCCCTCCACCTCCCGCACGGTGGCGCAGGTGAACCCGGTGTGGCCGTGGGCGGCCTGCCGCCGGGCCAGCTCGGTCGTCTTGTGCGCCTTGACGTGCGGGCGCAGCCGCGGGCCGGGCAGCAGCGCGGCCATGTCGGCGAGGTTCGCCTCCAGCGCGGCGGCGTCGACGAGCAGCGCGGGTGTGGTCAGGTCGTCGACGTGCACGGCACTCCCAGGACCCGGTCGAGGTAGGGGTTGCGGAACCGGCCCGCCGGGTCGAGCCGGTCACGTGCGGCGACGAACGCGTCGAACCGCGGGTAGCGGGGACGCAGCTGCTCCGCGGTGCGGGTGTGCAGCTTGCCCCAGTGCGGTCGTCCGTCCAGTGCGGACAGCACCGACTCGACGGCCCCGAAGTACGCCTCGTGCGGGCGTCTCGAGTGGACGTGCACGGCGAGGTAGGCGGTGTCCCGTCCGTACGCGGTGGACAGCGCGATGTCGTCGCCGCGCAGGATCCGCACCTCGACCGGGAACGCGACGTCGTGGGCGTGCCGCGCGGCGGCGGCCCGCAGCCCGGCGAACGCCTCGGGCAACGCGGCCCGCGGCACGGCGTACTCCATCTCCAGGAACCGGACACGGCGCGGGCTGCAGAACACCGCGTACGACGGGGCCACGTACTCCCCGGCGGCCATCTGCCCGGCCATGACCCGGTTGAGCCGCGGGACCAGCGGTGGGGCGAGCGCGGCGACGCGCTGGACGAGCCCGAACGCGCCGTTGCCGAGCACCTCGTCGCCGACCAGCGCGGCGACCCGGCCGCGCCCGGGCGAGCGCCGTTCCGTCCGGTCGTTCGTCTTGAGCACCGCGGTCGTGGTGTGCGGGAACCAGTAGAACTCGACGTGGTCGTGGCCGGCGGCGAGATCGTCGAGGCGCTCGAGGACCTCGGCGAGCGGGCGCGCGGACTCGCGGGCGTGCAGGTGGAACGCGGGCACGGTCGCCAGCGTCACCTCGACCAGGACACCGAGCGCCCCGAGCCCCACCCGCGCCAGGTCGAACAGGTCGGGGTGGGCGGCCGGGCCCAGCTCGTGGAGGTCCCCGAGCCCGTCGACCAGGCGCAGCCGGCGCACCCCGTCGGCGATGCCGCGGTACCCGGCGCCGGTGCCGTGGGTGCCGGTGGAGATCGCGCCGGCGACGGTCTGGGCCTCGATGTCGCCGAGGTTGGGCAGGGCGCGGCCGTGGGCCCACAGCCACCGGTTCAGCGTCTGCAGGGTGACCCCGGCCGGGACGGTGACGAGCCCGCCGTCGAGCCGGATCGCGGCGGGGTCGGCGGGGACGGCGAGGGCGACGCCGTCGGGCACGCCGATGCCGGTGAAGGAGTGGCCGCTGCCGAGCGGGCGGACCCGCAGGTCGCCCTCGGCGGCGTCGCGCACCGCCCGGACGACGTCGTCGGCGTCGCGGGTGTGGACCGTCCTGATCGGACGGGTGCGCTGGTTGCCCGCCCAGTTGCGCCACTGGTCCGTCACGCTGCGAGCCTGCGCGGCCCGGCGGGCACGGTCAAGACCGGCACGCGTGTCGGCGACCCGGCGTCACGGTGTCGCGCGGTTACCCTCCGTGTCCGTTCGGAAGGGGTGGGGTCACGATGATGGGGCGTACGCACGCGTTGTCGGGCGCGGTGCTGGGGCTCGCGGTCTGCTCAGCGGTCCCACCGCCACCGGTGCTGGTGCCGGTGGTCGTGGTGGTGTGCGCGCTGGCGGCCTTCGCGCCCGACCTCGACCACCCGTCGAGCGTCGCCGCGCGGTCGCTGCCGCCGGTCACCTGGCTCCTGTGCCGGGCGATCCGGTGGCTGTCCCGGGTGACGACCGGGGTCTCGCACCGTGGCCTGTCGCACTCGCCGGTCTTCGCGGCCGCGGTCGGGCTGCTGGTGTGGTGGGGGACCGGATTCCTGCTGCCCGGGGAGACGGCGGTCTGGACCGGTGTCGCGGCCGGCGCGGGCTGCTGGGTCGGGGCGATCGGCGACGAGCTGACCTCCCACGGCAACCGGTTCGCCTTCTGGCCGCTGGAGGGGATCCGCTGGCCACGGGCCCTGCGGTTCCGCACGGGCGGGACGGGGGAGCACGTCGTCGTCGGGCTGCTGGCCGTCACCGGCGTGGCACTGCTGACCGGGACCTGGGCCTTCTGACGACACCGCGTTCGACATCGCTCTGTATAGCTGATACACCTAGCTATACAGTCGATACAGGAGGAAGGCATGAGCGTGCAGTCGTTGCAGGGCCGGACCGTTCTCGTCGCCGCGGGCGGCAAGAACCTCGGCGGGCTGATCAGCCGCCAGGTCGCCGAGGCGGGGGCGAACGTCGCGATCCACTACAACTCCGCGTCCTCGCGCGCCGAGGCCGAGGAGACGCTGAAGGCGGTCGAGGCAGCGGGTCGCGAAGGCGTGCTCCTGCAGGGCGACCTGACCGTCCCGGCGCAGGTCGAGCGGCTCTTCGCCGACGCGGCGGGGTCGCTCGGGCCGATCGACGTCGCCGTCAACGCCGTCGGCAAGGTGCTCCGCAAGCCGATCGTGGACACCACGGAGGCCGAGTACGACGCGATGTTCGACATCAACTCCAAGGCCGCGTACTTCTTCATCAAGGAGGCGGGCCGCAGCCTCGCCGACAACGGCGCGATCATCACCGTCGTCACGTCGCTGCTGGCGGCCTTCACCGACGGCTACTCCACCTACGCCGGCGGCAAGGCCCCGGTCGAGCACTTCACCCGTGCGGCGGCCAAGGAGTTCGCCGACCGCGGGATCTCGGTGAACAACGTCGCCCCCGGCCCGATGGACACGCCGTTCTTCTACCCGCAGGAGACCCCGGACCGGGTCGAGTTCCACAAGTCGATGGCCATGGGTGGGCGGCTCACCGAGATCGAGGACATCGCGCCGATCGTGCGCTTCCTCGCGACCGAGGGGCGCTGGATCACCGGCCAGACGATCTTCGCCAACGGCGGCTACACCACGCGCTGAGGGTGGTCCGGTGGGTGCCGGGGGCGTGCGGCGGCCGGCCCGCGGTCCGCGCCCCGGCTCCGGCCGGGCGTCCTACAGTGGGGTCGTGGCAGATCAACCGGCCGAGGTCGGGACCCGGGACCGGCTCCTGCGTGCGGCTGCCGACCTCATCGCGGCGTCGCCGGGGGAGACCGTCCCGCTGCGGGCCATCTGCGACGCCGCCGGCGTCCGGCTCCCCACGCTGTACCACTTCTTCGGTAGCAAGGAGGGCCTGCTCGACGCCGTGGTCGAGCACGGGTTCGAGCAGTACCTGTCCGCGAAGCGGGCCCGGGAGTCCAGCGGTGACCCGATCCAGGACATCCGCGACGGGTGGGACGCCCACGTCGAGTTCGGCATCGCCAACCCGGGCTTCTACGCCCTGATGTACGGGCAGGTCACCCCCGGGCGACGGCCGTCCGCCCAGGACGGACCGGCTGCCGCCCTGCTCGGGCTGACCCGGGAGGCCGACCGCCGGGGCCGGCTCACCGTGAGCCCGGAACGCGCCGCGGCCCACGTCCTCGCCGCCAACGTCGGGGTCACCCTGCGGCAGATCATCACCGCGCGCCCGGACCCCGGGCTGTCGGCCGACATGCGCGAGGCTACCCTCGCCGCGATCACCGGTGGGCACGCGGAGCACGCACCCGGCGGGCCGGGGGTCGGCGACGCCGCGGCGGCCCTGCTCGCGCTGCCCGACGACAACGACGTCCTCGGGGTGCCGGAGACGGTGCTGCTCAAGAAGTGGCTGGCCGAGCTCGCGCGACGGGGGTGAGCGGTCGCCACGACCTACCGGTGCGGCCGCACCACCGGCCGCGGTCGCATCGCGGGCGTGGGCTCGTCGGTGTCGACCTCCTCGACGACCGAGGGCCCGTGCGCCGGCCCCGCCACCCCGAGGAACGGCCGCACGAAGCGCGCGGCCCGCTCCATCACCTCGTCGTGCACGTCGGCGCGCACGGTCGACGGCTGAGCCTGCACGACGATCTCGCCCGCCCACGGCAGGGCGGGGTCGGCCAGCAGGTCGTCGATGATCCGGCCGGTCGAGTGGCCCGCCGGCAGCGGCCGGGACAGCGCGACGCGCGGGACCCCGCGGGCGTAGGTCCAGTACCGGGCCAGCTCGGACACGACGTCGCCGTCCGACGACGGCGGCCTGCCCGACAGCACACCCACCCCGCGGGCCGCGGCGGCGTCCACGGACGACGGCGTCGCCGTCGCCCACCACACCCGTTGCGCGGCGAGCGCGGGCGGCAGCATTTCCAGCAGGACGTCCAGCGCGGCGACGGTGTCACGGTGCCGGTCGTCGTGGTGACGCCCGAAGCGTCGCGCCGCGTCGGGGTCGGCACCCGCGCCGATGCCGAGCTCCAGGCGCCCGCCGGAGAGCGCGTCCAGCACACCGGCGTCCTCGGCGAGCCGGCGCGGGTCCTCCAGCGGCAGCGCGACGACGGCCGTCCCCAGCCGGATCAGCCGGGTGCGTTCGGCGACCGCGGCCAGCAGGACCAGCGGCGACGGCAGCCGCCCACCGAGATGGCCGTCGTGGTGCTGGGCCACCCAGAACGAGTCGTACCCGAGTTCCTCGGCCCGCTCCGCCAACCGGATCGTCTCGCGGTAGGCGCGTGACGGATCGTCACCGGTGACGTGCGTGAGGTAACCGAGCCGCATGGCGACGCAGCCTAGGCCGGGGCACCTCCGGCCCTGGCGGAGGACCGGGGTGACGCGGGTGCGGGGTGTCCCGGCTCCGGTACTCTCCGGCTCGCCGCGGCGGTAGCTCAATTGGTCAGAGCAGCGGACTCATAACCCGTCAGGTTGCCGGTTCGAGCCCGGCCCGCCGCACTCCAGCGCAGTTCAGAGCGTTGCGCTGGCGCGGTCGAAGCCCGTACGATGATCGAACCCAACGAAAACCCAACGAAAACTACGTGGGGTTCGGTCGAGCGGCAGGTGATCGAGTGGCCCGACCACCGTTGCCGATGGGTACACACGGCAGCATCAAGGTCGCCCGACGGACGGGCGACATCACCGGCAGCTACGTCGCCAAGTGCCGGTTCCGGGATTTCGACGGCCGGACCCGGCTGATCGAACGTAGTGGGGCGACGAAGGCCGCGGCGTCCCGCGCGCTCCAGGACGAGATCCGGACCCGGTCGCGCAGCGTCGCGACCGCGCCCCTGCGGCCGGAGCACACATTCGAGCGGGCTGCTGAGTTGTGGCTGCTCAAGCTCGACGCCCAGGTCGCCGATGGCGCCCGTGCGGTCACCACGGCCGACCTGTACCGGCAGCGGCTGCGCTCGGTGATCCTGCCGGCGATCGGGCAGTGGCGGCTCTACGAGTGCACGGTGCCCCGGTTCGACGGGTTCCTCGCGTCGTTGTCGCCGCAGCACGGCGCCGAGTCGCGCAAGACGGTGCGCACGATCGTCTCGCAGATCCTGCGGGTCGCGGTCCAGCACGAGGCGATCCCGGACAACCCGATCCGACACCTGGACCCGATCGAGAAGGCGTCCCGGAAGCCGCGGGCTCTCACCACGGCGGAGCGACGGAAGTTCCTCGACTGGATGCGAGCCACGTCCGACGACGCGGACGAGGCGCGGGAGCAGCAGAAGGCGCGCCGCCGCGACCTGCCGGAAATCGTGACGTTCATGCTCGGCACCGGCGTCCGGATCGGGGAGGCGCTCGGCGTGCGGTGGTGCGACCTCGACCTGGAAGGTGTCCCCGTCGTCGACGGCGACTTGATGCGGGCCGTGCCGATCGTCGCGATCACCGGCAACATTGTCCGGCACCGCGGCAAGGGGCTCCAGCGGCACGACGGAAAGACTGAGACGTCGCTGCGCATCGTTCCACTCCCGCAATTCGTCGTGGCGATGGTCCGAAATCGTGAGGCCGACGGTCCGGAGGATCCTCTGTTTCCCGCTGCTGCCGTTTCCGGTGGTCTCGGATGGAAGGATCCGAACAACATGGCGACCTACATCCGTGAGGCGCGGAAGGCTGCGGGGATGGACTGGCCGGTCACCAGTCACACATTCCGGAAGACCGCAGCGACGATCTGGCACGACTCCGGAATCCTCACCGACCGTCAGAAAGCGGACCTGACGGGGCATGCGAAGATCAGCACTCTGACCGACATCTACGTCGCCGCGGCGAGCTGCACCCCGCTGGTGCGGCCGTGATGGACGCGGCTTGGATGGATTCCTGATGTTCACGCCCCCCGCTGTGCAACAGTCCGATTCGGGGCGCCGGACGGCGGTAGCCTGAACCGATGCGCGGAGCAGGTGACGAGATGCAGGTCGGCGAGCGGATCGCGTTCTACCGGCAGCGCCGCGGCTACACCCAGAGCCAGCTCGCCGGCCTCGTCGGCCGGAGTACCGACTGGCTGAGCAACCACCGATTGCCGATTCGAGCGGGTCGCGACAGCGCGGCGGATCGGGACGAGCAGCGGGGAACGCGATCATCGACGGGGAGCAGCTCGCTGCTGATATGTTCAGGCACGACCCAGGACCTCTGCAAGCTCGCGGTAGGCATTCCGTCGGTTTTCGGCACGAGCCGCGCGGACGTCGGGGTTCGGATGGAACAGGGCTTGTCGCCCGGGATGGAAAGTTGCGATTACCCGCTCCGGTCGGCGCGCCTTGTCCGGGTGACGCTTCACGAGCCGGGCCCACCCGTTTCGGGCGTCGTTACCTTGGAGCAAGACGACTCGCAGCTGCGACATCATGTCCAGCAGTTCGGCTAGAGGCTCTCAGAGCGTGTTTGAGAAGGTCAAGTCGCGGGTGTGATCACGTACTTCTGTTGCCGGGCGGCCGGGGTGCCGCGGGCGAGGCGGCGGGTGATGGTGTTGATCGCCGCCCAGCGGATCATGGCCTCGGACACGGCGGGGTCGCGTTCGTAGTCTCGGGCCAGTCGGCGGTGCGCGGTGAGCCAGGCCAGGGTCCGCTCGACCGCCCACCGTCGGGGCAGGACGGCGAATCCGCGCTGTTCAGGTGGTTTGCGGACGACCTCGACGGTGGTCCGCAGGATCGAGGTGGCCCAGTCGAGGAGTCGTCCGGCGAACCCGGCGTCGGCGAATACGAAGCGCACCCTCGTGTGCAGGTAGAGGTCGAGCAGGATCGACTTGGCGCCGTCGCGGTCCTGGATCGACGCCGAGCACACCATCGTCGTCAAGAGCAGGCCGAGGGTGTCGGTGATGATGAACCGCTTCCGACCGTTGATCTTCTTCCCGGCGTCGTATCCACGTGTGTCCTGTCCGACTGTGTCGGCGCCGCGCACGGACTGGGAGTCGATGATGCCCGCGCTCGGCTCCGGGTCGCGGCCCTCGTCGGCGCGCAGCTGTCCGCGTACGACCGGCAGGATCTGTTCGGTGACCTTCTGCTGCTCCCACCGGTTGAAGTACCAGTACACGGTCTGCCATGGCGGGAAGTCCGCAGGCAGAGCACGCCATGCGCACCCCGCGCGCACCACGTAGAGGATCGCGTCGACCACGTCCCGGCGTGGATGCTTCTCCGGCCGCCCACCCGATCCGGCCTCGGGCAGGAGCGGCTCGATCAGCGCCCACTGGGCGTCGCTGGTGTCCGAGGGGTACCGCCGCTTACGCCGAGCCACCCGTCCACGATGGACCAGACCCGCGACCACACGGCGCAGACACGCCGACCCTTCTCAAACACGCTCTCAGTGGCGTCCACCAAGGTGGTGTGCGACCGGCTCGGTGACGGGCGAGGCATCGTGTAGGGCGGCCACCGCGTGATCTTCTGAACGCCTCTCACAGCCAACAGGAGATGGATCACGCGATGACCGCGCCCTCCAGTATCGACCCCACCGAGTTCCTGCACGAGCAGCTGTCCCAGGCGAGTCCCGACCTGCTGCGCCAGATGGTGACCACGTTCATCAACACCCTCATGTCCGCCGATGCCGACTCGGTGTGCGGAGCCGCCTGGGGCCAGCGCTCCGAGCAGCGGACGAACACCCGCAACGGCTACCGCCACCGCGACTTCGACACCCGCGCCGGCACCATCGACGTGGTAATCCCGAAGCTGCGCAACGGCTCCTACTTCCCCGACTGGTTACTGGAACGCCGCCGCGCCGAGCGAGCGCTCACGACGGTGGTCGCGACCTGCTACCTGCTCGGGGTCTCGACCCGGGGCATGGAGAAGCTCGTCGAGTCCCTGGGCATCACCCGGCTGTCGAAGTCCCAGGTCTCGATCATGGCCGCCGACCTCGACGACCAGGTCGAGCAGTTCCGGACCCGCCCGCTCGACCAGGGCCCCTACACCTTCGTCGCCGCTGACGCCCTGGTCGTGAAGGTGCGCGAGGACGGGCGGGTGGTCAACCTCCACGCCCTGCTCGCCACCGGGGTCAACGGTGACGGGCACCGGGAGATCCTCGGCCTGCAGGTCACCTCCGCCGAGGACGGCGCCGGCTGGCTGGGGTTCTTCCGCGACCTGACCGCCCGCGGTATGTCCGGGGTCAAGCTCGTCACCAGCGACGCCCACCAGGGCCTTGTCGCCGCGATCGGGGCGACGTTGCCCGGCGCGGCCTGGCAGCGCTGCAGGACCCACTGGGTCCGTCAAGAAACAACTCGTTGCTTTAGATCTTGCTCGTCGTTGGTGTGGTATGGCGATCGACGCGGCGGTGGTCTCCCAGCTCGGGGACCGGTTCGGGGTGTTGTTGCCGCATCTGAACGAGCGCCAGCGGCGGCTGGCGGCGGCCACCGAGGCTCGGCTGCTCGGCCACGGTGGGGTACGAGTAGTGGCCCGGACCGCGGGGATGAGCGAGACCACCGTGCGGCGCGGGATGGCCGAGCTCGAGGCCGGCGAGGCCCCGTTGCCGCAGGGCCGGGTCCGCATGTCGGGCGGCGGGCGTAAGCCGGTCGAGCACAACGATCCCGCCGTGGCAGCGGCGCTGCTGGCACTGATTGAGCCGGACGAGCGCGGGGACCCCGAATCGCCGCTGCGGTGGACGACGAAGTCGTTGCGGCACCTGGCCGATGAGTTGTCCCGCCAGGGACATCAGGTGTCGGCGCCGACGGTGGGCCGGTTGCTGGGCGCGGCGGGGTTCAGCCTGCAGGCCAACACCAAGACCCTCGAGGGCACCCAGCACCCCGATCGCGACGCCCAGTTCGGCTACATCAACGATCAGGCCAAAGAGCATCAGGCCGCGGGTGAGCCGGTGATCAGCGTGGACACCAAGAAGCGTGAACAGCTCGGGCGGCTGCCGATGGCCGGGCGCGAATGGCGTCCGGCCGGGGAGCCGGTCGAGGTCGAAGACCACCACTTCTTCTTCACCGGCCCGGATGTGGAACAGGCGATCCCGTATGGCATCTACGACATCGCCCGCAACAGCGGCTGGGTCAACGTCGGGGTTGACCACGACACCTCGGTGTTCGCCGTGGAGTCCATCCGCCGCTGGTGGCGCGCCCGCGGCCGCCGCGATTACCCGGCCGCCACCCGGCTGTTGATCACCGCCGATGCCGGCGGCTCGAACGGCTACCGCTACCGAGTCTGGAAAAGCGAACTCGCGGCGCTGGCCGCTGAAACCGGTTTGGCGATCACGGTATGTCATTTTCCGCCGGGCACCTCGAAATGGAACAAAATCGAGCACCGGTTGTTCTCCCACATCACCCATAACTGGCGGGCTCGTCCGCTGACCAGCCACGAAGTCGTCATCAACACCATCGAAGCGGTCCGCACCCGCACCGGGTTGCGCGTCGAAGCTGCGCTGGACACCGGGGACTACCCGACCGGCGTTGCGATCAGCAAGGAGCGCTTCGCCGCCCTGCCCCTGCACCGGCACGCCACCCACGGGACCTGGAACTACACCCTGCGCCCCGACCCTCTCGACCCGGACGCGGCGGTCGTGGTCGGCGAGCAAGGTGGACCGGCCGAGCGCCGCCGGGACATGCTCACCCGGCTCGCCGACCCACGGTTGACCGGCATGACCGCCGCCGAGCTCGACGTGCTCGCGGCCGCGCTGGCACCAGCTCAGGCAGCCCGCGCGCAGCAGCGCTACAGCGAGCAGCGCGGCGGCCGGGCCCGCCGCGCCACCGGGAAACTCCGGGGCAAGCCGTTGTTCGACGATCCCGCCCGGCTGCTGCTCACCCTGCTTTACCAGCGGCAGGTGTGCTCGATGAGCCTGCTGGCCGACCTGCTCGAAGTCAGCCAATACGCCATCGGCGCCCCGATCCACGAGACCCGCGACGTCCTCGAAGACCACGGACACGACCCTGGCTTCGCCTCGGTCCGGTTCGCTACCGTCGCCGAGCTGTTGGCCTTCCTCGACCACGACACCCCGCCGGGGCGCACCGCGATCATCGAGGCGCTCAGCGACCCCACATTGACCGGCATGCCCCGCGACGAACTACGCCGGCTCATCGAGCGCCTTGCGCCCCGCCAAGCCGCCCAGGGCGAGCGGCTGGCTCACCAGCGCCGCGGCGGGCCTCGTCAGGCCGGCGCCCGCGGCGGCGTGTTCCCCAGAAGATCCCCAACAGCGAACGGATACTGCTGGCCCTGCTCTACATGCGTAACCAGGCCACCCTCGACGCCCTCGCCGAAGCCCTGGGCGACGTCAGCCGCTCCTTGATCGGTGCCGTCGTCCGCGAAACCCGCCCGCTGCTCGAACGAGACGGCCACCTGCCAGCCGCCGCCGCAGTCCGCTACCGCACCGCCACCGAACTGCTCGCTGACACGCCGACAGGTTAATCCTTGACGGCTTCACTACGCGGCGAACCTGATGGCCGCGACCCCGAAGTCCTCCTGGCCGTGGGTGCGGGCGCTGCTGCACTCGGTCTACGACCAGCCCGACGCCGCGAGCGTCCACGCACAGTTCGACCGGGTCCTCGACGCACTCTGCGAGAAGCTGCCGAAGGTCTCCGAGCACCTCGACACCGCGCGTGCCGACGTCCTGGCCTTCACCAGCTTCCCGAAGGGGGTCTGGCGCCAGATCTGGTCGAACAACCCCAGCGAGCGACTCAACCGCGAGATCCGTCGCCGCACCGACGTGGTCGGGATCTTCCCCGACCGCGACTCCCTGATCCGCCTGGTCGGCGCCGTTCTGGCCGAACAGCACGACGAATGGGCCGAAGGACGCCGCTACCTCGGCCTCGACGTCCTGGCCCGCGCCCGCGTCACACCCGTCCCCGACACCCCGACCGGCACCGAGGAGGTGACCCCCACCCACACGATCCCGGCGCTCAGCGCCTGACAGAACAGAAGATCACGCGGCAGTCGTCACACACCACGCCAGCGGACTTGACCAAGCTCCGCTCGGCCACATCTCCTGCCGGATGATCCCGCCACGCGAGGAACCCGCCTGCGCCTGGAGATCTGATCTCTCGGCGGTGTCGATGGCAGCGGTGTGGATGGGGGCGGTGTCGATGGCTGTGGGGGCTGCCGCGGAGATGACGAGGCCCCCGCCGCAGGGCTGCTGCAGCGGGGGCCTCGGTTGCGCGCCGTGTCGTTGTGCGTGACTACCCCGGCTTTCGGCGCGCAGCTCGGGGGGAGGGAGGTCAGTTCGTCCAGGTGATCGGGTCGGAGAAGCTGAACGAGGGTGCGTACTTCACCGCGTTGACGTCGGTGGTCTGCTGGTCGCCGCAGATCATCCCGAGGTGGTGCCGCCCGGGGCGAGCTGACCGGAGTTCAGCGCCTTGGCCCGGCGTTGAACGGGATCGACGCGGATGCCTCGACCCCGGCCGGGGTGGTGAACTTCCAGTCGAACGGGTTGAACGACGCCGGGCTGGACCCGTTGTTCTTGTAGGTGACTGTCGAGCACGCCTGCGTCATGCCGAACTCGGTGACCTGCTCGGGTGCGGACGCCGAGATGGCCAGGTCTCCGGAGGTGGCCTCCTGCCCGAACTTCACCGACTGGTCCCCGCTCGCTGGGGCACCGGCGGCGGCAGGGGCGGCGTTCGCGTCGCCCGAGGCGGTGGCCGGGGCCTGCTCGTCGCCGCCACCGCCGGTGGCGATCGCGATGACGACGATCGCGACCAGGATCCCGAGGGTCACCTTGAGCCCGGTGCGCTTCTTCTTCGGCGCGGGCGGCGGGATCTGCGGGGCCTGGTTGTACTGCGGGTACTGGCCCTGCGGGGGCGGGTAGCCCGGCGGCGGGTACTGGCCGCCCTGCTGGGGCGGGTACTGGCCGTAGTAGGGCTGCTGCTGGGGGTGGCCCTGGTAGGGGCTCTGCGGCGTAGTCACGTACCGCTTATCGGCCGCGTCGCCCCGTCATTAGCGCTCGGAACTGCGGATCATCAACGTTGTTGAACTGCTCTTTACCCAGGCAACCAGCGAGGTTCGCCCCACTCGCCGGGAGGGTTGTGGAGACGGACGCCAAGCTCCTCGCACAACATCTCGCGTAGCCGCTGCGCGTAGCGACGACAGGTCGGCGGGTTGGACGTGGAACGCCTCTGCCGCGACACCGCTGCCGTAGTCGACGTAGGGAGGCCCCGGCCTCACCGCGGGAAGATCTCCCTCGACCACGAGCGCGGCCACAGCACGGTCGATCGGCTTGCGGAACCCCGTTGAGTCGGCCGTGGGCGGAACGCCCGAGGAAGGCGAAGACCTGGCCTCGAGTCACCCGACCGTCCTCCGCCTCCGCCGCCGCGCGCAGGGCCTGTGCCTGGGCGCAGTCACCGAGTGCGCCAGCAGGCGCTCGAACTGCTCGGGGTCGCAGCGAACTCTCGCCGAGCTCGTCACGTCCCTGCAGCTCGACGGTCAGGGCGTCCCGGAGCTTGTGCAGGTCGGGAGTAGCGAGCCGGCGCAGGTCGAGCATCGCAGTGATGGGCAGGGACATGACGACTCCGAGATGCAGCGACGCTCCGGGACAAGCTCGCCCCGTTCGTGTCCGCCGCGCGAACTGCAGGAGGTGGCCGGCGCGCACGCCGTCGCGAGGCTGTCGCGGGGGAGGGGGGCTCGACCGAGGCCCGGTGCCACAACGAGGCGATACGTGTGTGGGCGCGTGAGAACGGATACCCCGTCTCTGAGCAGGGTCGCATTCCTGCCGAGGTCGACGAGGCCTGCCGTGACCGCGACTCGAGCACCGCGACGTCCGTGTCGGACCGCCGACCGCGGCGGGTCGACCCGCGCCGTCCCGTCCTGACCCACCCGACCGTGCTGCTCGTCGGTGTCCGCGACGGCGGGAGAGCGCAGACGGCCATCGGATCGATGCGCACCACAGCCCTTCCGCGGGGTGCGCGGGTGTCCGGTGCCGCGGGGCCTGCAGCAACCGGGCGCGGACGGCGTGGTCGTCGTCGGCGGGCAGGCAGCCCGGCCCCCGGACGGCCGTGTGCCGGCACCCGCGGGGAGCGGGTACCGGCACACGGAGGTCGGTCGGGGACGCCCCGGTCGCGTGGGTGGGGTCCCGTCCCGACGTCGTCGGGGGTGCTGGCCGGCGGGGTCAGAACGCCCCGGGCAGGACCAGGACCGCCCACGCGGCGAGCGGGCCGAGGGCCACGATCCCGCAGGTGTAGGTGATGACCTGGCGGTAGAAGCGGGTGCGGTCCACACCCCGGGCGTTGGCCAGCACCAGGGCGCCGTTGGTGGAGAACGGGGACACGTCGACGATCGTGGTGGAGATGGCCATCGCCGCGATCACGCCCGCCGCGGGCAGCGAACCGGTCAGCAGCAGCGGGATCGCCATCGGGATCACCGCGGTCAGGATCGCCGTCGAGGACGCGAAAGCCGAGGTGATGCCGACGACCAGGCACAGGACCAGGGCCACCAGCAGCGGGGCGCCCAGGTGCACGGCGCCCTCGGACACCCACTCGATGGTGCCCGCGTGCTCCAGTACACCGACGTAGGTGACCATGCCCGCGACCAGCAGGATCGTCGGCCAGCTGATGCCGTCGATCGCCTTGCCGAGGTTGTCGCGGTCCATCAGGGCCAGGACGGCACCGGCGGCCAGGGCCAGGAAGCCGATCTGCAGGTGGAAGGCCAGGGCGCCGACGACGAGGCCGACCAGCGCGACGAGCGTGGCGCGCTGCTGCCAGGTCACGACGCGGGGCTGCGTGCGGACCATCGTCGCCACACCGCCGCCCCCGGTGGGCAGCTCGTCGTCGTCGGCGGGTTCGGGCCGCTCGACGAAGCTCTCCTCGCCACGACGGCGCAGCAGCAGGTAGGTGATGCCGCCGAGCAGGGCGTTGAACGCGAGGCTGGCGAAGAACAGCACGGCCTGGGACACGGCGAGGCCGGAGTCGGCGACGATCCCGAAGACCAGCGCCCCGTAGACGGCCATCGGGGAGAAGGCCCGGCGTGCGCGCCGCAGATGACCATCATGCCGATCATCAGCGGGCTGATGCGGTACTTGAACGCGAAGTTCATGCCGACCGGGACGAGCAGTGCGACGGCGGCCGGGGTGAACGTGCCGAGTGCGGTGAGCACCGCGGCGACGGCGAACAGCACCCAGGGCACCTGGATCGCGCGGCCCCGCACCAGGCGGATCCCGGCGTCGACGAGCAGGTCGATGGTGCCGTTCAGCTTCGCCACGGAGAACAGGTACGTGACGCCGACGACGGTGATGAACAGCGAGACCGGGAAGCCCTCGAAGATCTCCTTCTCGTCGAGGCCGAGGGCGAACGTCCCGACCACGAACGAGGCGACGAAGGCGAGGATCCCGATGTTGATCGGCAGCATCGTCGCGACGACGAACATGCCGGCCAGAACCAGGACGGAGAGGAGTTGGGGTGACATCGTTGTCCTTCGTGACTCGGAGCGGTCCGGGTGTGGGCGGGAGCCGGCCGGTGGTGCCGGTCCCGGGGCGGTGTCAGGCGGCGTGCACCGCGGCGGTCGGGACGGTGGCGGCGGTCGCGGGCTCCGGCAGGGCCAGGAGCGCGTCCGCGATCCGGCGCGCGGTGCGGCGGACCGCGACCGCGGGCAGGCCGTCACGGCTGCCGTGCACGGTGGCGATCACGCCGGCCGGGGTGTCGATCAGCAGGTCCTCCCGCTCCGTCGCGACGAGGTCGTGCAGGACGGTACCGGCGGTGCGGGTCGCAAGGGTGAGCGCGATGCTGCCGGTCACGGCGAGTGCCGGGTGGGTGCGCCCCATCGACAGCATGCGGACGGCCACGTCGGACCGGCCCGGCGCGCCCTCGGCGACCAGCGCCAGCTTGGGGACGGCGCGGGTGGCGTCGCGCGGGGTGTCGGCCAGGCCCATGCGGACGGCCGCGGCCCGGCGGAGCACGTCCAGCCGGTCCAGCAGGCCCGGCAGCGCGTCGATCTCGGCGGGCGACTCGTGCCCGGTGATCCCGACGGCCGCCGCCGGGACGACGACGACCGGGGCGCCGGCGTCGACGAGGGTGACCGGCACGCCGTGCACGACGTCGGCCGGGTTCCCGCTGGGCAGCAGCGACCCGGTCGTGCGACCGGCCGGGTCGACGAACCACATGCGGATGCCGACGCCGGGGGTCGGGACCCCGGGGATGTGCTCGTGGCCCTCCTCGACGACGCGCCCGCCGGGGGTCGGCACCTCCAGCACGATCAGCTGGCCGGTGTTGGTGTTGTGCACGCGGACCTCGGTGACGTCCCCGGTGGGGACGACCCACCCGCGGCGCAGCGCCCACGGCCCGACGACCGCGGAGCAGTTCCCGCAGTTGCTGGTCCGGTCCACCCGGCCGTCGGCGATGCCGACCTGGGCGAAGGTGTAGTCGACGTCCGCGCCGGGGCGGGTGCTGCGGGAGAGGATCACGGCCTTGCTGGTGGTGGACGTCGCGCCGCCGACGCCGTCGATCTGGCGTGGGTCCGGGCTGCCGTAGAGCCGGAGCAGCACCTCGTCCGCGGTGCGGCCGTCGACCCGGAGGTCGTCGGCGTCGAAGACCCAGCACTTGCTGGTCCCACCGCGCATCCACGTGGCGGAGATGTCTCGCATGGCTGCTCCCGGGGTTGCGGCGCGGCCGCCGGGGGTCGGCGACGTCGTCGACGGTGACGCCGACCGACGTGCAGCACAATCACGAGTTGTGGCACCCTCGTGAAGTCCTGCTTCAGGATGACGAAGGCCGGAGCGGGGCGGGGAACCGGCATCGGCGCGCGACTGCGCAGTTGGGCAGCGTGAAGCAGAACTGCACGACCCCCAGCAGAACGCTGATTCACCGACCCCTCGTCATCGGTCGCTTCGCGCGGCCGACCGGCCCCCGGAGGCCCCCGTGCTCGACGTCCGACGGCTCGCACTGCTCGCCGCGGTGCTCGACTCCGGCTCCATGACCGCGGCCGCCGAACAGCTCGGCTACTCACCGTCGGCGGTGTCCCAGCAGCTGCGCCGGCTGGAGAAGGAGGCCGGCCAGCCGCTGCTGCAGCGCCAGGCCCGCGGGGTGCTCCCCACTGAGGCCGGCGCAGTGCTCGCCGGGCACGCCCGGCACGTGCTGCGCCGCCTCGAGGCCGCCGAGGCGGACCTCGCCGAGCTGGCCGGGCTGCGCCGCGGGACGCTCGCGATCGGTACGTTCCCGACGATCGCGAGCGCGCTGATGCCACGGGTCGTCAGCCGCTTCCGCCGCCAGTACCCCGACATCCGGCTCGACGTCCGCAGCGCCCGCCACGACGAGCTCATCGCGATGCTGGAGAGCGGCCGGGTCGGGATCTCGCTGCTCTGGGACTACGCCTGGGACCGGGTCGACCCAGGGCAGTTCTCGCTCACCCCGCTGCTCGACGACCCGACCGTCCTCGTCGTCGCCGACGACCACCGCCTCGCCCGCCGCCGCAGCGTCACCATGGCCGAGCTGGCCGACGAGGACTGGATCGTCCGCGCCCACGACCACCCGGTGGCCGAGGTGCTGGAACGCAGCTGCCGGGCCGCCGGGTTCTCCCCGCGCATCGCCTTCGAGGCGAACGACTACCAGGAGGCGCAGGCGATGGTCAGCGTCGGCGTCGGGGTGGCGCTGGCCCCGCGGACGGCGGTCAGCGCACCCCGTCCTGACGTGCGGGTGCTCGGTCTCGGACGGGAGGCGCCGTCGCGGCGGGTGCTGCTGGCGCACCGGCCGGACCGGCTGCGGGCGCCGGCGGAGCTGGCGATGCACCAGATGCTGGTCGACGTCGCGCGGGAGTACCAGACGCAGCCGTGAGCCCGGACGGTCGCGTCGGTGTCCCCGTACCTCCCGCGCCGGCGTTCTCAGCGCCGCCACAGCACCGGCGCGGGACAGTTGCACGGTGAACACCGCCGATGCACAGCAGGCCGCGGGACTCGTCCTGACACTCGGATGGCTGCTCGTCGCGGTCGTCCTGTTCGCCCACCGGGCGGGCCTGGTGACGTCGGGGCCGCTGATCGGTCGCGACGTCCGGGTCCCCGGCCCGTTGCTGTGGGGATCGGGTGCGGCGGTGGCGTTCTACACCGGGCAGGCCGTCGTCGTCGACGCGGTGGAGGACGCCCCGAACCGCATCGTCGCCGGGGCCGACCGGCCGGTGCTGGACTGGATGATCGTCCACCGCACCCCGGACCTGACGTCGCTGATGGAGGCGGTCAGCCGCTACGGGGGTACGAACGGGACGCTGCTGCTCGCGGCGGCGGCCGTCGCCGTCCTGCTGGTGACGCGTCGCTGGTGGGACGCACTGGCCGTCGCCGTCGCGACCGGCGGTGTGGCGGTGCTGGTGCCGACCTTCAAGGACCTCTACGGCCGCACCCGCCCGCCGGTGGCGACCCAGCTGGTCGTCGAGCCGGACCTGTCGCTGCCCTCCGGCCACGCCCTCGGCGCGATCGTGGTCATCGGGATCATCGCGGTGGTCCTGGGGCGCGCGGTGCGGTCCACCGGGTGGCGGGTCGTGGTCGGCGCCGTCGCCGCCGCCGCGGTCCTCACGATCAGCCTCAGCCGGCTCTACCTGGGGGTGCACTGGGTCACCGACGTCGCGACCAGCTGGACGCTCGGCGGAGCCTGGCTCGCGGTCGTCGTCACGGGTCTGATGTGGGTGACCGGACGGGGCCCGGGGTCCGGCGCGCGCGGTCGGGCGGTCCGGAGGCCCGGACCGCCCGTGGCGGGATGATCCGCTCGAGGCGGTGCGCCGGGGAGTGGCCCGGGAATGCGCCTCGTCGGGCTCGGAGCGAGGGCCGCATCCGCGCCGAGGATCGCGGATGACCACACCAGGTCTCGCCGCCGGCTCCGGGGGACCGCCCGGTTCGGCAACGGTGGCCGCCGACCGGGCGCATATGGCGGGGGCGTCGTCGGACAGCTCCCAGCAGGGGCATGTCGGGTCGTGCGCGGTGGGGCCTGGAGCCGGCCGGAGCGCTCAGCCCGGGGTGGCGACGGTCCTGGCCGCCTCGGCGTCGGAGGTCTCGTAGAGGTCGCGGCGGTAGCGCTCCTTCAGCGTCACCACCGCGACGAAGGTGACCACGGACGTGGCGATGATGTAGAGCGCGACCGACCAGGACGCACCCGTGCCCGCCAGCAACGCGGTCATGATGAACGGGGCGAGGCCGCCGGCGAACACCGAGGCGAACTGGTAGCCCAGCGAGGCACCCGAGTAGCGGACGTCCGCCGGGAACATCTCGGCGTACAGGGTGGCCTGGGGGCCGTACATCGTCGCGTGGATGGTGAACCCGACCAGCAGGGCGAGGAAGACCAGTGGCAGCGAGCCGGTGTCGATCAGCAGGAACATCGGGAAGGCCCAGACCGCCATCAGCACCGTGCCGGTCAGGTAGAGCTTCTTCCGCGAGCCCATCCGGTCGGTCAGACCGCCGAAGAACGGCATCGAGACGACCTGTGTCAGGCCCGCGCCCATGACGCACCACAGGATCGCCGACCGGGACATGCCGACCTGTGTGGTGGCGTAGCTCAGCATCCCGCTGATCAGGATGTAGAAGGTGGCGTTGACGACGAAGAACGCGCCCGCGGCCTGCAGGATCTCCCGCCAGAAGTGCCGCACGGCCTGGACGAGCGGTGCCTTGCGCAGTCCGGCGTCGCGCCGGGACTCCGCCGACCGTTGCTGCAGGTCGTGGAACACCGGGGTGTCCTCGATCTTGAGCTGCACGTAGGCGCCGATCAGGACCAGGGCGAGGCCGGAGAGGAACGGGACACGCCACCCCCAGGCGACGAACTGCTCCTCGGACAGGACGGTGGTCAGCAGGAGGAAGAAGAGGTTGCCCGCGACCGCTCCTGCGATGGCGCCGGTCTGCACGAGCGACCCGTAGAACCCGCGCCGCTCGACCGGGGCGTGCTCGGTGAGCAGCAGTGCGGCGCCGCCCCACTGGGCGCCGACGCCCAGGCCCTGGACCAGGCGGGCGACCACCAGCAGGATCGGTGCCCAGATCCCGATGGTCGCGTACCCGGGTAGGACGCCGATCGCGAACGTCGCCACGCCCATCAGCAGCATGGCGGCGACCAGCGGGGGCTTGCGGCCGAAGCGGTCGCCGACGTGCCCGGCGATGATGCCGCCGAGCGGTCGCGCGACGAAGCCGACGGCGAACGTCGCGAAGGAGGCCAGGGTGCCGGCCACCGGGCTGACCGAGGGGAAGAACAGGTGCCCGAACACGAGGGCGGCGGCCGTGGCGTAGATGAGGAAGTCGAACCATTCGAGCGCGGTGGCGAAGACCGCCGCGGCAGCGAGCCGGCCCATCTTCTTCGGGGGAGCGTGCTGGTCCATCCGGGTCCACCTCCAGGCCGCAACGGTGCGGCGGTGAGGGTGCCGGAGAACGAGGAGCTCCGACACGAGTACGAACGATCGTTCTTAGAACGCTAGCGACTCGGGTCACAGCGGACAAGAGGCATCTCGCCGGGTCGCCCCCCGCGGCGGGCGTCAGTGCGTGAGGGGGGCCTCGAGCAGGGCGAGGGCGTAGCGCGCGTACTGCGCGGCGAGCTGGCCGCGGCCCAGTGCGCCGTCCGGGCGGTACCAGCTCGCGATCGCCGCGACGGCACCGAGGATCGTACGTGCCGCGTCGGTGGCGTAGGGCGTGCGGAAGGCTCCGTCGGCGACGCCCTGGGCGACGATGCGCTCGAAGGCGTCCTGGGTGGCGTCCCGGTCCTCCACCAGTGCGGCGCGGTCCTCGGGGTCGAGGTAGCGGAGCTCGTTGGTCGCCACCAGGGTCGCCGTCTGGTGTTCGACGACGAACCCGACGTGCGCGCGGACCGCCTCGCGCATGCGGGACGGGGCGTCGTCGCCGGCCAGCTCCACGGCCGACAGGACGCGGCTGCGCAGCTCGGCGTTGGCGTGTCGCAGCGCCGCGGCCAGCAGCTTCGACTTCGACGGGAAGTAGTTGTAGAGGTTGGACAGGCTGGTCTCGGCGCCGCGGGCCACGTCGCGCATCGAGGCGCCGTTGAAGCCCTGGGTGCCGAAGGCGTGGATCGCGGCGTTGAGGATCGCGGCCTCGTTCCGCCGCCCCGTCTCGGCGACCAGGGTCGGGGAACGGTCGTTCATGTCGCTCACGGTAGCGCACCCGCCACGGCGCTCCTGCTCTTGACGGGCCGGGAAGCTGCTGATTGCATGGCAGGTGTAAGAACGTTCGTTCGTGTCGTCGCGAGCGCGTCGGGGACGACGATCGCGACGGCCCGTCGGAGAGGACGGTCGATGAGCACCAGTGCCACCACCGGGTCGCCGGTGTACCCCGGTGGGCCCGGGGCAGGGGCGGCCGCGCCCCACTTCGAGGACTTCGAGGTCGGGCAGGTCTACACCGGCCCGGCGCGGAGCTTCTCCGCGGCGGTGGTCGCGGCCTTCGCCGAGGTCAGCGGGGACCGGGCCGCGCTGCACACCGAGCACGGCCGGTCCGCCGACGGCCGCCCGCTGGTCCACGGTCCGCTGGGCCTGGCCGGCTTCTTCGGCTGGCACCACGAGCGCGGCCTGTCGGCGCACGTCGAGGCGGCGTTCGACACGCACTGGGACTTCGTGGCGCCGATCCACGTCGGCGACTCGGTGACCTACGAGATGACGGTGACCCGCACCCGTCGCACGTCGGCGCTGCGCAACGGTGTCGTCGGCAGGCACGTGGTGGTCCGCAACCAGCACGACGAGGTCGTGCAGGTGGGCCGGACCGCCGCGCTGGTCACGGCGCGCGAGGCGGTCGACGACCGCCGCGCCCGGCTCGGCCGGTCCTTCCCGTCCGTGGAGTGGGCGCGGGCGCTGGCCACCGCGCTCGGCGACTCGGCCGCGTTCACCCGGGCCACCGGGACCTGGGACGGCACCCTTGGCCTGCGCCTCGGCGGCGACCTGGTGGTGTTCCGCGTCTACAAGGGACAGGTGCTCGAGGCCGGGACCCGGGTACCGGACGGGCCGACGTTCGTCGTCTCCGCGCCCGACGTCGTGTGGGCCGGGCTGCTGACCGGTCCGCGCAACGACTTCACCGAGCGGACCCTGCGCGACGAGTTCGAGGTCGAGGGCAGTGCCTACGAGTACCTGCGGCTGACCGCGGCGGTCGTCGCGCTGGTCGACGAGGCGCGGGCGTTCGCCCGCACGGAGGGGACACGATGAGGGCCGACTACGTCGAGGTGGGCGGGACCCGCGCCTTCGTGCTCGAGGAGGGCGAGGGACAGCCGGTGCTGTGCCTGCACACCGCGGGCCAGAACGGTGTGCAGTGGCGGGAGGTCCAGCCGCGGCTCGCCGAGCTGGGCTACCGGGTGGTGGTCCCGGACCTGCCCGGGCACGGTCGCTCGGAGCCCGCCCCCGGCGGCCCGGTGCGGGACCTGGGCGTCTACGCGCAGTGGTGCGAGGAGCTCATGGACCGGCTCGGGATGGACCGGCCCTTCGTGGTCGGCTGTTCCATCGGAGGCGCCATCACCCTGCAGCTCGCGGTGCGCCGCGGTGAGCGCCTGGCCGGCGCCGTCGCGTTGGCGGCGCACGGCGGCACCGACTCGACGATGCTGAGCGTGCGCGGGCTGGAGCGCGAGCTGGTCGACTCGGCCGCGCCCAGCCGCTCGGACCGGACCTACCTCGGCACGCTCGCCGTCGTCGGGCGGCGGGTGGCGGCCGAGCGGGCGGAGCTGATCGCACGCATGCACCGCCGCGAGGACCCCGAGATCTCCACCAGCGACCTCATCGGCTGGGCCACCCACGACGTGCGGGCGACGCTCGACGGCGTGGCCTGCCCGACCCACCTCGTCGTCGGGGACGACGACCTGTGGCTCGACCCCGCGGACGTCCGCCGCGCCGCCGAGCTCATCCCGGACTCCCGCTTCACCCTGCTGGAGGGCATCGGGCACTACCCGATGGAGGAGGTCGAGGGCTTCGCCGACGTCCTGCACGGCTGGCTCGTCGAGCTGGGCGCCCGCGAGAGCCGGGGTGCCGCATGACCGGCCGCACGACCACCCTCGCCGACCTGCTGGCCGACACCGCCGCGGCCGCGCCGGAGAGCACCGTGGTCATCGACGGCGGGCCCGCGCCGCGCCGGGTCACCCGGGCGGAGCTGGTGGCGCGCGTCCTCACGTTGCGCGAGGACCTGCGGGCCCACGGCGTCGGCGAGGGCGACTGCGTGGGCGTGTGGCTGCCGAACTGGTCCGAGTCGCTGGTGGCGCAGTTCGCCGCGGCCGCGCTCGGCGCCCACGTCATCGGCATCAACACCCGTTACGGCGTGGCGGACGTCGCGCACGTCCTGGACCGGGCCCGGCCGCGGGTGGTGCTGATCGCCCACGACTTCCTCGGCCTGGACCTGCGGGCGAGGCTGCGCGAGGCGGTCGCCGAGGCGGACGTGCCCGCCCCCGGCATCGCCGTCGTGACCGGACCCGGCCGTCCACCCGCGGACGAGGCCGTCGCCGCGACCTACGACGTCGGCGCGGGGGCCTGGGTGCCCAGCCCGCCGTCGGACGCGGCCGACCCGCAGGCGCTGCGCGGCACCCGGGACGCCCTGGCCGTGGCGTTCACGACCTCCGGCTCGACCGGCATGCCGAAGCTCGCCGCCCACCTCGGGAGCGGCGTGGCCACCCACGCCCGGAACGTCGCCGCCGCGGGCGGCTGGGACGCGGAGTCGGTCAGCCTGGTCGTGCTGCCGCTGTCCGGGGTCTTCGGCTACGTCCCGGCGCTCGCCGCGATCGCCGCCGGCGGGGCGGCGCTGCTGGAGCCCACGTTCGACGACGACCTGGTCGTGGCCCACATGGGCGAGTTCGGGGTGACCCACCTGGCCAGCGCGGACGACGTGGCCGGGCGGCTGATGGAGAGCCACCGCGCCCACGGCGGCGACCTGTCCGCGTGGCGCCGCCTGCTCATCGGGGACTTCTACGGCAAGTCCATCCAGGTCGCGGAGTGGGCCGAGAAGGAGACCGGCACCCCGACCATGGGGATCTTCGGCTCCAGCGAGCTGTTCTCGCTGCTGTCGTTCTGGCTCGAGCACGACCCGGCGCCCGCGCGGTGGCGGGCGGGCGGGCGACCCGTGTCCCCGGACATCGAGGTGCGCGCCGTCGACCCGGTCACCGGCGGGCCGCCGCCCGAGGGCGAGCCCGGTGAGCTGCAGTTCCGCGGCTACGCCGTGGTCGACGGCTACCTCGGCGACACCGACGGTGCGATCCGCGCGCGCTCGTTCACCGCCGACGGCTGGTTCCGCTCCGGCGACCTGGGCACGGTCCACCCGGACGGCGCGTTCGACTACGCGGGCCGGATGGGCGACTCGTTCCGGCTGCGCGGCTTCCTCGTGGAGCCCGCCGAGATCGAGATCCGCCTGGCCGAGCACCCGGACGTGGCCCGGAGCAAGGTCGTCGGCGTCACGGTGGACGGGGACACCAGGGCCGTCGCGTTCGTCGAGGCCGTGCCCGGCACCACCCCGGACCCGGCCGCGCTGCGGGCCTGGTGTGCCCAGGCGCTCGCGACGTTCAAGGTGCCCGACTCCGTGCACCTCGTCGAGCAGATGCCGACCACCGTCGGCACCAACGGTTCCAAGATCAAGGCCGCCGCGCTGCGCGAGCTCGCGGCGCGGCTGTACAGCACGGAGGTCCCGACGTGAGCCCGTCCGACGTGGTCGTCTGCGACCCGGTGCGCACGCCGGTCGGCGTCGACGGCGGGGTGTTCGCCACCCTGACCGCCGCGGACCTGGCCACCCAGGCCCTGCAGGGGCTGATCGCCCGGACCGGGCTGGGGGAGGGCGACGTCGACGACGTCGTGCTCGGCTACTGCTACCCGACGAGCGAGGCGCCCGCCATCGGCCGGGTCGCCGCGCTGAACGCGGGGCTCGGCGTCGGCGTGGCCGGCATGCAGCTCGACCGCCGCTGCGGCTCCGGGCTGCAGGCCGTCCTGCAGGCGGCGCTCACCGTCGGGCAGGGCTGGGCGGACCTGGTCGTCGCCGGTGGCGTCGAGGCGATGAGCCAGGCCGAGTACTACGCGCTGGGCCTGCAGAAGGGCGTCCGCGGCGACGAGCTGCGGATGGTCAACCGGATCGCCCGCGGCCGCACCACGGCGGGCGGGGTGCACTTCCCGGTCCCCGGCGGCATGCTCGAGACCGCCGAGAACCTGCGCGCCCAGTACGCGATCAGCCGCACCGAGCAGGACGAGTTCGCGCTCGCCTCGCAGGAGAAGGCCGTCGGCGCGGTGAAGGAGGGCCGGTTCGCCGAGGAGATCGTGCCGGTCACGGTGCCCGGGACCCGCCGCACGCCGGAGACCGTGGTGACCCTCGACGAGCACCCGCGCGCCGGTCTCACCCTGGACGACCTGGCGCGGCTGCGGCCGGTCCGCCGCCACGAGGACCCGGACGCCACGGTGACCGCGGGCAACGCCTGCGGGCAGAGCGACGGCGCGTCGGTCTGCGTCGTGACCAGCGCGGCGCGGGCCGCCGAGCTCGGCCTCACGCCGTTCCTCCGCATCGTGACCTCCGCGTCGGCCGGGGTGCCGCCGCGGACGATGGGGATCGGGCCGGTCCCCGCGGTGGCCACGGCGCTCCGGCGCGCCGAGCTGGGGTGGGCGGACATCGACCTGATCGAGGTCAACGAGGCGTTCGCGGCCCAGGTCATCGCCTGCCTGCGGGAATGGGGCCTCCCCTCGGACGAGCCGCGGCTCAACGTGAACGGCTCGGGGATCTCCCTCGGTCACCCGGCCGGGGCGACCGGCTGCCGGATCCTCACCACCCTGGCGTACGAGATGCGCCGCCGCGGGAGCCGCTACGGCCTGGAGACGATGTGCATGGGCGGCGGCCAGGGCCTCGCCGCGATCGTCGAGCTCGTCGCGTGAGGGTCCTCTGGGTCCTCGCCCATCCCGAGCCCCGCTCGCTGAACGGGGCGCTGAAGGACGCGGGCGTCGCCGCGCTCGAGCAGGCCGGGCACGAGGTCGTCGTCTCCGACCTGCACGCCATGGCCTGGAACCCGGTGGTCACGGCGGCGGACTACGGCCACGACCCGGACGAGCGGTTCCGGGTCGGGCCGGTGTCGGCCCAGGCCTACGCCGCCGGTGCGTTGAGCGCGGACGTGCGCGCCGAGCAGGCCAAGGTCGCGGCCGCCGACACGCTCGTCGTCCAGTTCCCGCTCTGGTGGTACGGCATGCCCGCGATCCTCAAGGGCTGGTTCGACCGCGTGTTCCTCAAGGGCTTCGCCTACGGCGTCACCGATCCCGACCACCCCGGCCGCACCCTGCGCTACGGCGAGGGCCCGCTCGCCGGCAAGCGGGCACTGGTGGTGACCACGGTCGGCGGGCGCGGCCCGGACCTCGGACCCCGCGGCGTCCACGGGCACCTCGACGAGCTGCTCTTCCCCCTGCAGCACGGCACCCTGTTCTACGTCGGCTACGAGGTCCTGCCGCCCGTCGTCGTCACGGGCGCGAACCGGGTGTCCGACGACGAGTTCGCCACGGCCGCGACGGAGCTGTGCGCGCGGGTGCTCGCCGTCCCGCACACGACCCCGCTGCCGTTCCGCAGGCAGAACGGCGGGGACTACGACGACGACCTCGTCCTGCGCGACCACCTCGCCCCCGGCCGGGCCGGGCTCGGCATCCACCTGCGCGATCGACCCACGGAGACGGAGAGATGACCGAACCGTTCCTCACCGAGGACCGCCTGGCGATCCAGGCGATGGCCCGCGACTTCGCGATGAAGGAGGTCCTGCCCGTCGCCAACGAGCTCGACCCCGAGCACGGCGAGATCCCGATGGCCCTGCGGGAGAAGATGGCCGGGCTGGGCTTCTTCGGCATCCTCATCCCGGAGGAGTACGGCGGGCTCGGCCTGGGCCTGTCCGAGTACGCGATCATCGTCGAGGAGCTGGCCCGCGCCTGGATGAGCGTGGCCAGCCTGATCGCCCGCGGGCAGCAGTTCACCGCCGGGTTCGACGCCGACCAGCGCGCCCGCTACCTGCCCGCGATGGCGCGCGGCGAGTTCCTCAGCGCGTTCGCGCTGTCCGAGGCCGAGGCGGGGTCCGACGTCGCGAACCTGAGCTGCCGCGCCGTCCCGGACGGCGAGGGCTGGCGGATCACCGGCCAGAAGATGTGGTGCACCTTCGCCGACGGCTCGGACTATCTGCAGGTCTTCGCGCGGACCGAGCCCGTCGACCCCGCACACCGCTCGCGCGGGGTGACCTGCTTCCTGATGCCGAAGCAGCGGGGCACCCTGCCCGAGGGCGTCACCGGCACCCCGGTCCGCAAGATCGGCTACCACGGCTGGAAGACTTGGGAGCTCGCCTTCGACGGCGCCTGGGCGAGTGAGATCGTCGGCGAACCGGGCAAGGGCTTCCGGATCGCCATGGGCGACCTGGACACCGCCCGCATCCACACCGCGGCCCGGGCGATCGGGCTGGCCCGCGGGGCGCTGGAGGACTCGATCGCCTACGTCGGCGAGCGGGTCCAGTTCGGCCGCCCGATCGGCGTCAACCAGGGGCTGCGGTTCAGGATCGCCGACATGGCGGCGCAGGTCGAGGCCGCGCGGGCCCTGATGTACCAGGTGTGCACCGCGGTCGACGCCGGGCGGCCCAGTCCGACACAGGCCTCGATGGTCAAGCTCGTGGCCTCCGAGATGGCCGAGCGGGTGACCAGCGAGGGCCTGCAGATCCACGGCGGCGCCGGCTACACAACGGACTTCCCGGCCGAACGCTACTGGCGGGACGCGCGGCTCACCAAGATCTTCGAGGGGACGTCGGAGATCCAGCTGCGGATCATCTCCGACGCTCTGCTGGGCAGGACCGACCGTGCCTGAGACGCACCGCTCCTGAGACACACCGCCCGTCGTCCCTCCGCCGCGGCAACCGGATCGGTGGGGTACGCCCACCGATGCATGACGCCCGGTTCGCCATCAGACTGCGCGGTGGGCCAGGGCGCGAGCCGCGGGCCCCGACGGTTCGGCGCCGGCTGGGCCGTGGACCGCTGTCCTGTCAGGCGTCTGCGCGCGAGCTCGGATGCAGCCCAGGCATCCCGGCGGGGCTGCCGTGCGGGATCCACCGGGCCAGCAGGTCCCGGCCGAACAGCTCGTCGACGACCATGCAGCCCGCCCCGGTCGGGCCCGCTCGTTCGCCCAGCGACGCCCGCGCGATCTGCAGGTCGCGGGTGGCCAGCGGCAGAGACCGGCGGTAGACCGACTGGCGAACCCCGGCCAACAGCAGATCGCCGGAGGTCCCGACCCGGCCGCCGAGCAGGATCGTCGACGGGTTGAAGAAGTTGACGATGGCCGCCACGGTGTCGCCGACCAGGCGACCGGCACGCGACAACAGCTCGACCGCGACCCGATCGCCGAACTCGGCGGCGCGCACGACGTCGTCGGACGTGATCTCGCCCGCCTTAGCCAGCCGCTCGGTCAGGTGCTCCCCCCGGTTGTCCAGGGCGGCCGCCGTCGCATCCCGTGCCAGTGCGGCGCCGCCCGCGAACGCCTCCAGGCAGCCGACGTTGCCGCAACGGCACACCACCTGCTCCGCGCCGGGGACCGATCCGGTCAACCCGACGTGTCCGATGTCGCCCGCCGAGCCCTGCGCACCGCGGTGCAGCCGTCCGCCGGAGATCAGTCCCGCCCCGATCCCGGTACCGATCTTGACCAGGACCAGGTCCGGGGATCCGACCCCCCGGCCCGCCCGGTACTCGCCCAGCGCCATCAGGTTGACCTCGTTGTCCACGAACGCGGGCGCGTCGTAGCGGGTGGCCAGCCGGTCGCGGACCGGGTAGCCGTCCCAGCCCGGCATGATCGGTGGCGCCACCGGACGGCCGGAGGCGAACTCGACGGGGCCCGGCACCCCCAGACCGACGCCCCAGACGGCGGGAGCGCCCCGGTCGGCGAGCAGCTCGTCGAACAGGCTCTCCACCCGGCTCAGGCTGGCCTCCGGCCCGGTGGCGATGTCCCAGGCGCGACTCCGGTGGTCGACCAGACGTCCGCTCAGGTCGGCCACACCGGCGTCGAATCCGGTCACCCCGAGCGAGGCCACCAGCAGCACCCCCGCATCGGCACGGAAGCGCAGCTCGCGCGGCGCTCGGCCGCCGGTGGACGTGCCGAGGTCGCCTTCGGTCACCAGACCCGCTGCCTCCAGCTGCCCGAGCCGCTGCGAGACGACCGTGCGTCCCAGCCCGGAGCGACGGGCCAGCTCCGGACGTGTGCGCGCGCCGCCGGAACGAACCAGGTCGAGCACGGTGACCAGCGTGTCCAGCTGGTCCGGCGCGACCCCTTGCACGGACGGTCCCACTCGGCGACCTCCTCGTTCCGCCTCGGCCAGGCTTCCGAGGATAGTCCATTGACTTTTGTGTAGATCAAACTTTACTGTCATCGCATCGATCGCAAGTGCGGCGCCGTGGCCGCACCGAAGGAGGTGGGTCGTGCGTCTCGGCTATCACTCGATCACCTGGGGCGGCGTCACCGGCGCCGCGGCCGGGGTGACCAGCGTCAAGGACCTCGTCTACCGGGTCCCCGGAGACATGGACCGGGCGCTGCGCGACATCTCCGCCGCCGGCTACCGGGGCGTCGAGATGTTCGACGGGAACGTGCGCGAGTTCGCCGAGATCCGCGACGACCACCCCGGCTCACTGCACCGGCTGCTCGACGAGACCGGGCTGTCGCTGGTCGGTGTCTACACGGGCGGGAACTTCGTCTACCCCGAGATCCTGCCCGACGAACTGCACCGGGTACGCCGGGCCGCTGAGGACGCCGCCCGGTTCGGCGCGGCACAGCTGGTGGTCGGTGGCGGTGCGCCGCGAGCGCAGGGGATCGCCGACGGCGATCACGACCGGCTCGCCCGGGCCCTCGACACGGTCGCCGGGATCGCGGCGGAACACGGCCTGTCCGCCTGCTACCACCCGCACCTGGGCACGATCGGCCAGTCCCCGGAACAGATCGAGGCCGTGTTCTCCCGATCCACGATCGGCTTCTGCCCGGACACCGCCCACCTGGCCGCCGGTGGTGGCGACCCGGCCGCGCTCATCCGCCGCCACGCGGACCGGATCCGGCACGTGCACCTCAAGGACCTCGGGTCCGACGGTGCGACGTTCCTGCCGCTCGGCCGCGGCGCGCTCGACCTGGACGGCGTGCTCGCCGCCGTCGCCGAGATCGGCTACGACGACTGGCTGGTCGTCGAGCTGGACTCCTACGACGGCGACCCGGCCGAGGCGGCCCGGATCAGCCGCGCCTGGCTCGACGACGCGCTGGACCGGGCCGGACTGACCGTGACGACGAGTTGAGACAGGAGCAAGCGATGGCGGACAGGCTCCGCGCCGGGATCATCGGCGCCGGGTTCATCGGCGGCGTGCACGCACACGCCGTCCGGGCGGCCGGGGGCGAGGTGACCCGTGTCGCGGCCTCGCGCCCCGACCGGTCGGAGGAGGCCGCCGTCCGCCTCGGTGCCCGCACCGCGGCCGTGAGCGGCGACGACCTGATCGACGCCGACGACGTCGACGTGGTGCACGTGTGCACCCCGAACTCCACCCACGTCGCCCTGGCCCGCCGGGCGCTGGCCGCGGGCAAGACGGTGGTCTGCGAGAAGCCGCTCGCGACGACGCTGGACGACGCGCGGGCGCTGGTCGCCGCGGCCCGAGGCCGGGTCGCGACGGTGCCCTTCGTCTACCGCTTCCACCCCGCGGCCCGGGAGATCCGGGCCCGGGTCCACGCGGGCGGGGCCGGGCCGCTGCACCTGCTGCACGGTGCCTACCTCCAGGACTGGCAGGCGGCCGGAGCGCCGGCCGGATGGCGCGGCGACGCCGCCGAGGGCGGCGCGCACCGTGCGTTCGCCGACGTCGGTGTGCACTGGTGCGACCTGGTCGAGTTCACCAGCGGGCACCGGATCACCCGCCTGCTCGCCGCGACCGCGGGCGGGGGCACGGCCAGCACCGTCCAGTTCGAGACCGACAGCGGCGCCACCGGCTCGGTCGTGGTCAGCCAGACCGCGCTCGGCCGGCGCAACGCGCTGCGCATCTCCCTCGACGGCGAGCGGGCGGCCTACCGCTTCGACCAGGAGTCGCCCGAACAGCTGTGGATCGGTGACCGCGACGGCGACCGGGTGCTGCACCGCGGCGCGCCCGCGTACTCGCCGGCCGCGGCACGGTACTCACTGCTCCCGCCCGGCCACCCGCAGGGCTACCAGGACTGCTTCAACGCGTTCGTGGCCGACACCTACTCCGCGGTCCACGGCGATGCACCGGACGGGCTGCCCACGTTCGCCGACGGCCTGCGTGCTGCCGCACTGACCGACGCGGTGATCCGCTCGTCGGAGTCCTCGACCTGGGTGGAGGTGCCCTCGTGAAACTCGGAATGCTCACCGCCTGTCTGCCCGATCGGCCGCTGGACGAAATCGCCCGATGGGCCGCGGGAGCGGGCTACGAGGCCCTCGAGGTGGCGGCCTGGCCGGCGATCGGCGACCGGCCGTTCACCGCCAGCCACCTCGACGTCGCCGCGTTCGGCGAGCGCGAGGCCGACACCACGCGCGCGCTGTTCGACGAGCACGGTCTGACGCTGAGCTCGCTGGCGTTCTACGACAACAACCTGCACCCCGACCCGGCCGAACGCGCCGCCGTGCACGCCCACCTCGCGGCCTGCATCGACGCCGCCGCGCTGCTCGGCTGCCCGACCGTCGGGACGTTCGTCGGGCGCCATCCCGGCCGGACGGTGGCGGAGAACCTGCGCGACGCCGAGGAGATCTTCCCACCGCTGGTGGAGCGGGCCGGCGAACACGGCGTCAAGCTGATCGTCGAGAACTGCGTGATGGAGGGCTGGCACCCGGACGGCTACCCGGGCAACCTCGCCTACTCGCCCGAGCTGTGGGAGTGGATGTTCTCGCTCGGGCTCTACCTCAACTACGACCCGAGCCACCTGGTGTGGATGGGCATCGACCCGGTCGAGGCGCTGCGCCCCTACGTGGACAGGATCCCGCACGCCCAGGCCAAGGACATCCAGCTCTTCCCGGACGAGCGCCACCGCTACGGCTGGCCGGGCAAGGCCGTGCGGCGCGAGGACCCGTTCGATGTCGGCTGGTGGCGTTACCGGGTGCCCGGCCTCGGCGACGTCGACTGGCGCCGGGTCGTCGACACCCTCTACGAGGGCGGCTTCGACGGCGTGCTCTCGGTCGAGCACGAGGACCCGGTCTGGGGCGGCACCGAGGACCGGATCCACACCGGCCTGGAGGTCGCCCACCGCACCCTGCGGCCGCTGATCGTGGCGTGAGGAGAGAAATGCGCTACACCGCAGAGATCCTGCCGTACCACGACTACCCGCTCGAGGTGGCGATCCGCGAGCTCGCCGGGCTCGGGTTCACCGAGGTCAACCTGTGGTCCTCGGCCGCGCCGCTGGCCCACCACGTGAGCCCGGGCGACGACCCGTCGGCCATCCGCGCGGTGCTCGACCGCTACGGCGTGCGCCCCTGCGGCCTGACGATGTACGGGAAGACGCAGGACGAGATGCTCGAGCGCATCGAGTTCGCCCGCGACCTCGGCATCGACACCGTGATCTTCGACTGTGAGGCCAACTACCCCGACTTCGTCGCGACGTTCCTCCCCACCCTGGTGGAGGCCGCCGCCCGTAACGGCGTCCGGATCGCCGTGGAGAACCACCTCACCGTGCCGTTCAACGCCGATTTCGAGTCCGGTCACGGCGAGGAGCAGCGCTGGGACGAAGGCGTCGACACACTCGCGCAGATCAAGCGGTTGGTATGCGACATCGACCACCCGAACCTCGGGATCTGCCTCGCCCCGCCACACCTGTGGGTCATGCAGGACGGCATCAGCGAGGCCATCACCTGGCTCGCCGAGCGCCGGAAGCTCTTCTACTACTACATCTGGGACATCGACCGGGCCTACCGCCACGGCGTCGACGGTCTGAACTTCGGGGCGGGGGAGCAGCAGCTGCCCCGCGTCGGCGGCACTCTCGACCACGCCGTCCCGCTCGGCACGCTCGCCCGCGTCGGCTACTCCGGCCCCGCCAGCCTCAAGTGCCACGGCACCGGCGGCTGGCCCCTGCACCACATCACCGACGAACTGGCCAAGGCCGACGCGTACGTGCGTTCGTGCCTGCCGCGCTGAGGGGAAGACCTTGTCCGAGATCGACAGCTACGGCGGCTCGACCCGCTGGAGGTTCGATGCCACCGGGGCGTTCCGGCTCGACCGCGACAGCGGCCGGTGGTGGCTCGTGGACCCGTTGGGCAACGGCTTCCTGTCCGTCGGCCTGAACCACATCGACGACTCCGACCTCAAGTACCCGCACAACCTGGAGGTCTGGCAGAAGCGCTACGGCGGCTCGCGGGAGCGCTGGATCTCCGAGGGCGTCGTCGCCGACCTACGCAACTGGGGGTTCAACTCGATCGGCTGGACCCAGCAGTACATCGGCGGCGGCTGGCGCGAGAAGTTCGACTGGTCGCAGATCGTCGTCGTCGAGCACGGCGCGCAGTGGACCGTGGCCGACCTCGAGGCCGCCGGGATGCCCTACATCATCCAGATGCGACTGGCGGAGAACGAGAACTGGAACGGGCGCCCGTACTACCCCGACGTCTTCGACGCCGACTTCGACGACCACTGCGCCTACCTCGCGCGCAGCATCTGCGTGGACGCCGCCGAGAGCAAGAACCTCATCGGCTACTCGTTCGTCGACGCGCCGCTGTGGTTCCGCCACCCCGCGGGTGCGGACTGGCCGGGGCTCGAGGGGCTCGAGGGGGACAAGCGCGAGGCGAAGCTGTTCGAGATCGCCACGAAGTACTACGAGACGATCCACCGCCACATCCGCACCTACGACCCGCACCACCTGATCCTGGGCGACCGCTACAACGGCGACAACGAGCTCCCCGACGTGGTGCTCGAGGCCGCGAAGCCCTACATCGACGTGCTGTCGGTGCAGTACTACCCGGGCAACGACCAGGCCTCGCGCGACCACGTGATCACCCACGCCCGCGGGCTCCACGAGCGGGTCGGCAAGCCGATCCTCATTCCCGACATCGGCAACTGGACCGCTACCGAGCTCAACCCCCAGCGCACGATGGACGGCGTCCCGGACCAGGCCACTCGCGCCCGCCACTACATCGACACGTTCACCGACCTGGTGCGCGAGCCGTGGCTCCTGGGCTGGCACTGGTGCGGCTACGTCGAGAACCTCTCGCGCGGGTGGGGCATGAAGGACCCGTGGGACGAGCCGTACGGCGAGTACGTCGACCCGATCGCGGACTTCAACCGCACCGTCTACGACCTGCTCTGAGAGGAAAAACCATGCGCATCGTCGACCATCGCGGCGACCTCGTCCCGCACGGGCGGGCCACCGTCAACGGGGTACGGCTGCACTACCTGACCGCCGGCGAGGGCGAGCCGGTGCTGTTGCTGCACGGCGTGCCCAAGACGTCCTACCACTGGCGGCACGTGATCCCGCTGCTCACGTCGCGGTACCGCGTGATCGTCCCGGACATGCGCGGGCTCGGCGACTCCGAGCACGCAGGAGACGGCTACGACATGCGCAACGTGGCCGAGGACTTCGCGCAGCTGATGACCGAGCTGGGTCACGAGCGGTTCCGCGTGGTCGGTGAGGACTGGGGCGCCGCGGCCGCCTACCAGCTCGCCGCCCGGCACCCCGACCGCGTCCAGCAACTGGTCTACCAGGAGATGATCCTTCCCGGGTTCGGGCTGGAGGACTACTCGTTCCTGACCCCGGACAACGTCCGCAGCTACGTCTGGCTCTGGCACATCAACTTCTACTCGGTGCCCGAGTTCCCGGAGATGCTGATCAGTGGGCACGAGCGGGAGTACTTCTCCTACTTCATGAAGCACGAGACACACGACCCGTCGGCGATCACCCCGGACGCGCTCGACGAGTACGTGCGCTGCTACTCCTCGCCCGGCGGCGTGAAGTGCATGTGCGAGATCTACCGGGCCACGCTCACCGACGGCGACCAGAACAGGGAGTCCGCGAAGACCCGGCTCCCGATGCCGGTGCTGGCCGTGGGCAGCGAGCACTTCATCGGCGCCGACAACGAGCGGCAGATGCGCGAGGTCGCCGACGACGTGCGGGCGGTGACCCTGCCGTGGGGCCACCAGCTCGCCGAGGAGGCACCCGACGAGCTGGCCGGGCACTACCTCCGCTTCTTCGCCGGGGAGCTGTAGAGATGGCGACGTTCGCGGTCCGCGACGGGCGGCTGGTCGACCCGGACGGGAAACCGTTCCTGTCCCTGGCCCTGAACCACGTGGACGAGACCAACCTCAAGTTCCCCTACAACCGCGACATCTGGCGGGAGCGCTACGGCTCCCGCGAACGTTGGATCGCCGACGGGGCCGTCGCCGACCTTCGGAACTGGTCGTTCAACACGCTGGGCTGGACGCAGGAGTACGTCGCGGGCGGCTGGGGCGAGGCGCTGGACTGGTTCGGCGACCCGATCGACCTCAAGCACTCCATCCCGTGGTCGGCCACCGAGCTGCGCGGGGCGGGCATCCCCTACGTCGCGCAGGTGCCGGTGCAGGAGATCGAGGACTGGAACGGCTACCCCGCGTTCCGGCCCATGGACCCTGCTCACGGAGGCGACGACTACGCGGTCTGGTGCGACTACCTCGCGCGCAGCATCGCCGCCGAGCACGCCGACTCGCCCGACCTGCTCGGCTACTTCCTCGTCGACATCCCGGCCTGGCTGCCGCACGCCTCCGGCGCCGACTTCGCCGAGCTGCGCGGCCTCGACCCGGCCCAACGGGAGAAGCAGCTCTACGACGTCGCGAGCCGCTACTACGAGACGATCGTGACCGCGATCCGCCGCTACGACCCCGACCACCTGATCCTCGGCGACCGGTTCAACGGCAACAAGGGCATCCCGGAGCCGGTGCTGCGGGCGATGGAGCCCTTCGTCGACGTGCTGTCGGTGCAGTACTTCACCGAGCCGACCGAGGAGTCCCGCACGCAGCTGCGCGCGGACCTCGCGCGCTGGCGCGAACAGTGCGGGGGCAAGCCGGTGATCGTCGCCGACGCCGGCAACTGGACGCCGACCGAGCTCAACCCGCACCGCGAGGGCCTGCCCGACCACGCCGCCCGCGGGGTCGACTACGGCGCCGCCCTGGACGCCGTGCTCGACGAGCCGTGGTTCGCCGGCTGGCACTGGTGCGGCTACGTGGAGAACACCGGCGGTCGCGGCTGGGGGCTCAAGGACCCGTGGGACGAGCCCTACCGCGACCTGACCGACGCCATCACCGAACACAACCGCCGCGCGCTCGCGCAGCACGGGAAGGACTGACATGGGGCAGCTCGACGGCAAGGTCGCCGTGATCACCGGCGGCGGGCGCGGGCAGGGCCGGTCCCACGCCATCCGGCTGGCCCAGGAGGGCGCCGACATCGTCGTCTGCGACATCACGCAGCAGGTGGCCACCGTCCCGTTCCCGACGGGGCGGCCCGGTGACCTGGACGAGACCGTCGCCGCGGTGGAGAAGCTCGACCGGCGCTGTGTCGCGATCGAGGCCGACGTCCGGAAGACCGCGGACATGGAGCGCCTCGCCGACACGGCGATGAGCGAGTTCGGGCGCATCGACATCCACCTGGCCAACGCCGGGATCCTCAGCCTGTCGGAGAACACCTGGGAGCTCACCGACGAGGCCTGGGACGACATGATCGACATCAACCTGACGGGCGTGTTCAAGTCCTGCCGCGCCGTCGTCCCGCACATCCGCGCGGGCGGCAACGGCGGCACGATCCTCATCACGTCGTCGATCGCGGGCCTGCGCGCGGTCGCCGGCTGCACCCACTACACGGCGGCCAAGCACGGCATCGTCGGCCTGATGCGGACGCTGGCGCGCGAGCTGGCGCCGGAGTCGATCCGGGTCAACACGATCCACCCGACGGGTGTCGGCTCGCCGATGTCGAACAACGACTACTTCCCGCAGTGGCTCACCGAGCACGAGGAACTCGGCAACGCCATGCGCTTCAACCTCATGCCGGTGGACGCGCTGCCCGAGCGCGACGTGTCCGACGTCGTCGCCTTCCTCTGCTCCGACGCGGGCAAGTGGATCACGGGGACGACCGTGCCGATCGACGCCGGCTTCATGCTCAAGTAGGACGGAACGGAGGTTCCCATGGGCACCTACGACATGACCGACCACGCCGGACAGCGGCTCACCCACGGCCGCCCCGAGGTCAACGGCGTGAACATCCACTACGCGATGGGTGGCTCCGGCGACCCGGTGATCCTGCTGCACGGCGTGCCGAAGACGATGTTCTTCTGGCGCAAGGTGATCCCGCTGCTCACCCCGCACCACACCGTCGTCGCGGTGGACTGCCGCGGCTACGGCGACTCCGAGCGGCCGCAGACCGGGTACGACACGCAGACGATGGCGCAGGACATCGTCGCGCTCGCCGACCACCTGGGCTTCGAGCGCTTCCGGATCGTCGGGGAGGACTGGGGCGCCGCCATCGCCTACGCGGTGGCCGCGTTCCACCGCGACCGCGTGGAGCAACTCGTGTTCCAGGAGATGCTCCTGCCGGGGCTCGGGTACGGCAGCGACGACGTCGCGGGTCGTACCAGGACCTTGAAGAAGGAGGACACCCGCACGATGTGGCACCTGGACTTCTTCAACGTGCCGCACTACCCCGAGATGCTCATGCCCGGCCGGGAGCGCGAGTTCTGGTCGTTCTTCATGAAGCGCGAGATGTACGACCCCAGCGCAGCCACCGACGAGGACGTCGACGAGCAGGTCCGCTGGTTGGAGTCGCCGGGCGGCACACACACGATCCTCGAGGTGTACCGGGCCAACGACCTCGACGGCGAGCAGAACGCACCCCAGTTCGAACACAAGCTGACCATCCCGGTGCTGGCCGTCGGCGGCGAGGCGTTCTTCGGCGACGAGGTCCGCCACCAGATGGAGCCGGTCGCGCAGGACGTCCGCAGCGTCGTGATCGAGCGGTGTGGGCACAACCCGTCCCTGGAGCGGCCCGACGAGCTGGCGCGGATCTATCTGGAGTTCTTCGGGGAAACGGTGGCGGCATGAACGACCTCGCGGAGATGACCGGGACCGCTCTGCTGGAGACCGGCGTCCGGATGCACTACTACGAGGCCGGGACCGGCGAGGACACGCTGGTGCTGCTGCACGGCTGGCCGGAGACCTCGTGGCAGTGGCGTCACGTCCTGCCGATGTTCGCCGCCGAGGGCTACCACGTCGTGGCGCCCGACTACCGCGGCGCGGGCAACACGTCGCGCCCGCGTCTGGACCTGGGCCGCACCGTGGACCCACGGGTCGAGGACCTGCCTCCCGGTGGCTACACCAAGCGGGAGATGGCGGAGGACATCCACCAGCTCCTGCACGATCATCTCGGGCTGACCGGGCCCGCCTTCGTGCTCGGGCACGACCTGGGCGGCCAACTCGCCACCGCGTACGCCCTCCGCTACCCCGGCGACACCCGCGCCATGGGCTACGGGGAGGCGCCGCTGCCCGGCACCGAGGTGCACGACCGGATGAAGAACGACCCCACCCTGTTCCACTTCGCGTTCCACACGATCCTGGACCTGCCCGAGGCACTCACCGCTGGCCGCGAGCGCTGGTATCTGCAGCACTTCTACGACAAGCTCGGCTTCCGCCCCACCGCGGTGGACACCGACCACTTCGCCGCCGCGTACGCCGAGCCGGGCGCGATGCGCGCCGGGTTCGACCTCTACCGCGCCTTCGAGCAGGACGCCGTCGACACGCGGGCGGCACTGGCGGCGAACGGGAAGCTGACGATGCCCGTGCTCGGGCTGCACGGCCAGGTCAGCCTGTTCGACTCCGTCACCGAGGAGATGGGCCGCGAGGTCGCCGAGAACGTCATCGTCGAGTCGGTGCCGCAGGCCGGGCACTGGATCGCCGAGGAGAACCCGGCCGCGCTGGTGGAGATCGTGACCCGGTTCGACCGCACCACCAGGGAGCACTGATGTTGGACGTCACCGACCACGCCGGCACCCCCGTCACGCACGGCCGCAAGACCGTCAACGGGGTGCGGCTGCACTACGTCACCGCCGGGTCGGGGCCCGCGCTCGTGCTGCTGCACGGCGTGCCGAAGACCTGGTACTACTGGCACCGCGTCATCCCGCTGCTCACCGAGCACTTCACCGTGATCGCCCCCGACGTGCGCGGGTTCGGCGACTCCGAGCGGCCCGAGGGCGGCTACGACATGGGCACGATCGCCGAGGATGTCGGCGCGCTGCTCACCGAGCTGGGCCACGAGACGTTCGCCGTGGCGGGCGAGGACTGGGGCGCCGCGTTCGCCTACGCAGTCGCCGCCACGTTCCCCGAGCGCGTCACCAAGCTGTCCTACGGCGAGATGCTGCTGCCCGGCTTCGGGCTGGAGGACTGGTCGGCGCTCACCGCGGACAACGTGCGGTCCAGCCACTTCCTGTGGCACGTCGGCTTCTTCCACGTCCCGGACTTCCCGGAAATGCTGATCAGCGGTCGGGAGGAGATCTTCTGGTCGACGTGGATGAAGAACGAGACCTACAACCCCGCCGCGATCACTCCGGACTGCGTGGCCGAGTGGACGCGTTGCTCATCCGCGCCGGGCGGGCTGCGGGCGATCTTCGAGGTCTACCGCGCCACGTTCACCAACATCGCGCTCGACGAGGAGTGGGGCCGGACCAAGCTGCCCATGCCGGTGCTCGCGGTGGCCAGTGAACTGTTCATCGGCGAGGAGACCCGCCGGCAGATGGAGCGCGTGAGCGACGACGTGCGCTACGTCGAGATCGCCGAGTGCGGACACAGCATGGCGCTGGAGCAGCCGGCGGAGCTGGCCGGTGTCCTGCGTGAGTTCTTCGCTGCGTGAGAGAGACGGAAGGAACTGACATGGGCCGCATGGACGGCAAGGTCGCGGTGATCACCGGCGGCGGGCGCGGGCAGGGCCGCTCGCACGCGGTCACGCTCGCGAGCGAGGGCGCCGACGTCGTCATCCTCGACGCGCCGGGCGACATCGCCACCATCGACTACGCGATGAGCACCGCCGACGACATGGCCGAGACCGTGGCGTTGGTGGAGAAGCACGACCGGCGCTGCCTGGCGATCGAGGCCGACATCCGCGACACCGCGGCGGTCCAGCGTGCCGCCGACGTCACGATGACCGAGTTCGGACGCGTCGACGCGCTGGTGTCCAACGCCGGCGTCATGGGCGCCGCGGACAGCACGTGGCAGCTCAGCGACGAGCAGTGGCAGGACATGCTCGACATCAACGTCACGGGTGGCTGGAAGGTCTGCCGGGCGTTCATCCCGCACATGATCTCCGGGAAGCGTGGCGGGGCGATCACGCTCACCGGCTCCACCGGCGGCCTGCGCTCGGTGGCCGGCTGCACCCACTACAACGTGGCCAAGCACGGGCTGATCGCGCTGATGCGCACGCTGGCGTGGGAGCTGGCGCCGGAGATGATCCGGGTCAATGTCGTGCACCCCACCGGCGTGAACACCGAGATGTCCAACAACCAGTGGTTCGTCGACTGGATGGGCACCCACGAACGGCTCACCGGCCCGATGCGCGGCAACCTCATGCCCGTGGATGTCGTGCAGCCCGAGGACGTGTCGAAGATGATCGCGTTCCTGGTCAGCGACGACGCCCGCTACGTCACCGGTACAGAGGTGCGGGTGGACGCCGGCTTCATGCTGAAGTAGGCCCTGCTCGGACGGCGCGGTGCTCCGGCAGGCCGGCGTTGCCGTCGTCGAGTTGATGCAGGCCGTGCGGCGTGTCGGCCGGACAGGGGTGCGGCCACCGCTTGGCTTGCCGAGCGCGCAGCATCCATGACCGTTGTTGCAGTGCGTCGCCGGCAGGAGCCGGACCCAGGCAGCCGCAGCGCCGACGTCGGGAACTGGACCCCGACCGAGCTCGACCCGCACCGCGAGGGCCTGCCCGACCACGCCGCCCGCGGCGCGGACTACGGCGCCGCGATGGAGGTCCTGCTCGACGAGCCCTGGTTCGCCGGGTGGCACTGGTGCGGCTACGTCGAGAACACCGGTGGGCGCGGCTGGGGGCTCAAGGACCCGTGGGACGAGCCCTACCGGCCGTTGACCGACGCGATCACCGAACACAACCGCCGCGCCGCGGCGTACCGGAAGGGGAACTGAGATGGGACAGCTGGACGGCAAGGTCGCGGTGATCACCGGCGGCGGGCGCGGGCAGGGACGGGCGCACGCGCTCCGCCTCGCCCGCGAGGGCGCCGACATCGTCACCTGCGACATCACCGAGCAGGTGGCCACGGTCCCGTTCGCCACCGGGCGCCCCGGCGACCCTCGAGGAGACCGTCGCGCAGGTGGAGGAGCTGGGTCGTCGCTGCATCGCGCTCGAGGGCGACGTGCGCCGCACCGCGGACATGGCCCGGCTGGCCGACACGGCGATGAGCGAGTTCGGCCGCATCGACATCCTGCTGGCCAACGCCGGGATCCTGAGCCTGTCGGACAACACCTGGGAGCTCACCGACGAGGCCTGGGACGACATGATCGACATCAACCTCACCGGCGTGTTCAAGGCCTGCCGGGCGGTGGTCCCGCACATCCGGGCGGGCGGCGACGGCGGCTCGATCGTGATCACGTCGTCGATCGCGGGACTGCGCGGCGTGGCCGGCTGCACGCACTACACGGCGGCCAAGCACGGCATCGTCGGCCTGATGCGCACGCTGGCCACGGAGCTCGCGCCGGAGTCGATCCGGGTGAACACCATCCACCCCACCGGCGTCGCGTCGCCGATGTCGAACAACGACTTCTTCCCGCAGTGGCTGACCGAGCACGAGGAGCTGGGCAACGCCATGCGGTTCAATCTGATGCCGGTGGACGCCCTGGCCGAGACCGACGTGTCCGAGGTGATCGCGTTCCTCTGCTCCGACGCGGGGAGGTGGATCACCGGGACGACCGTCCCCGTGGACGCGGGCTTCCTGCTCAAGTAGGCCGCACCGGTGGTGCTCGGCCACCGCACCGCGCGTCCTGCCGTGGCGTCCCGAGGCCGATCGGGTCGTCGGTGATGGCCTGGTCGACGCAGGCGTCGCCGCCGTGGAGGGCGATGCCGTGCTGGGCCGCCTCGACCGTCAGCGTGGATGGCGCCCCGGCCGGGGCGGTGATCCACGGGGTGGGCGGGCCCGGCGGCTCGGGCCCCCCGGGAGCCACCCGACTCCGCGCCGGGCGGTTCCCGGGGGCACCACCGGCAGCGCTCCGGGTCGAGAGCCCCCGGGAGCAACCGGCGGGGGCGCGTCGTCTCCCGGCACCCGGGGCCGCGGGGACGGGTCAGTAGACCCGCAGCTCCCAGCGGGTGGAGTCGGTGGTGGGGTTGCCGTTCCCGATGCAGGTGAAGGTGGTCGGGGCGCCCGGGGCCGCGTTGACGATCTTCGCGCCCTGCTGCTGGCAGACCGTCTTGTTGTTGTAGTAGCCGACCGTCTCCGCGAACGCGGGTGCGGCCACGGCGAGCGATGCGCCCATGGCGATCGCCGCTCCACCGATGAGGATGCCCAGTCGCTTCGTCATCTGCTCTCCTGCCTCGTCGCGGCGTCACCTCCGGGGTGCGCCGCCGGTCGTCGTTGCGGACGGACCGAAGCTAGATCGGTGGTCCCGGGACCCCTCCCGGGACGGGACCGGTCCGGCGCGCGACGACGCCGACGACGTCGGAGGCGGTGACGATGCCGTCGATCCGGTCGCCGTCCGCGACGAGGACGGCGTCCCGTCCGTCGGTCGCCATCGCCGCGGCGGCCGCCGACAGGGGCGCCGAGGACGGCAGTACGGCGACCGGGCCGTGGACCTCGGCGACGGTGAGGACGGCCTGGCCCAGCGGACCCCACTGGGCGGCGACGCCCCGGAGCAGGTCGGACTCGGTCACGAGGCCGATGCAGCGCGGACCTGCGAACACGGGGAGGTGGTGGACGTCGTGGGCCAGCATCAGGTCCAGCGCGGTCCGGACCGGGGTCTGCGGGGTGACCGCGACCAGGCGCGAGGCCACGACCGCGTGCAGCGGCGGGTCGTCGTCGACGGTCTCGGGCGGGGCGTCGAGCCGGAATCGTGTGCGGTCGTCCTGCTGGCCCATCGTGATCCCTCCGTCGGCCGACACGCGCAGCCTGCCCCGCCACCGCCCCGGGGGGACGGGCCGGAGGTCCCGCTGCGCCCCTCGGTCCGGCCCCCGCCCCGGGCCACCGACCACCGTCAGTCGATAACGACATCCGCTACTGTTAAGGCGTGTCCCCTCCGTCGTTCGGCGTCATGCTGTTCACCCACCGCTTCCCCGGGCAGAGCGCGACCGAGGTGTTCGCGCTGGCCGCGGACGTCGCGCAGGCGGCCGAGGCACACGGGTTCGCGTCGGTGTGGACCACCGAGCACCACTTCCTGACCGGTTACGGCGTCAACCCCTCCGCGACGACGCTGGCCGCGTTCCTGCTCGGCCGCACCCGGCGGGTGCGGGTCGGCACGGCGGTGACGATCCTGCCGACGCACCCGCCGGTGCACGTCGCGGAGCAGGCGGCGCTGCTCGACCAGCTCTCCGGCGGCCGGTTCGACCTCGGCGTCGGCCGGGCCGGGCCGGTGGTGGACCACGAGGTCCTCGGCACCGGCATCGAGCGGTGGCGCACCGGGCTGCCCGAGGCGCTCGGCCTGGTCCTCGACTCCTTCACCGGGCGGGTGTCCGCCGACTCCGAGCACTACCGGTTCCGCGAGGTCGCACCCGGCCCGGAGCCGTACACGCGTCCGCACCCGCCGGTGCACGTGGCCGCGACCTCGGTCACCGGGGTGGAGCTGGCCGCCCGGCACGGCCTGCCGATGCTGTTCTTCTTCTCCCAGACCGCCGGCGAGCAGGCACGGCTGGTCGCCGACTACGAGCAGCTCACCGCGGCGCGGCCGGTGCACGGCACCGCGGCCCTGGCCCATGTCACCGACTCGGTCGCCGAGGCCGAACGGGTCGTCCACGAGCGGCTGGCGCCGGTGTTCGCCTCCGGCTACGCCGAGTACGTGATGGTCGAGGAGTACCGCGGCCCGCGGCCCACCCCCGACGAGCTGGCCGCGGGCATCCTCGCCCGCCAGCCGATCGGGCCGCCCGAGCTCTGTGCCCGCCGGCTCGTCGACCTGGTCCGGGGGAGCGGGGCCGGCCGGGTGCTGCTGCACGTCGAGTCCTCCGGCGAGCGCGACGCGGTGCTCGCCAACGTCGAACGCCTCGCGACCGAGGTCCTGCCCGCCGTCCGCACGGAACTGGAGAACGCGTGAACGACACCTACGACGTGGTGGTCGTCGGCGGTGGGCCCGCGGGCCTGTCGGCGACCCTCGTGCTCGGCCGCCAGCGGCGTCGCGTCCTGCTCGTCGACGCCGGCGAGCCGCGCAACGCCCCGGCCGCCGAGATGCACATGTACCTCGGCCGCGACGGCGGGGACCCGGCGCAGCTGCTCGCCGACGGCCGCGCGGAGGTCGACGCCTACCCGACGGTGACCCGCCGGGCGGGCCGGGTCACCGGCGTGCGCGGCGCCCTCGACGACTTCGTCCTCGACCTCGACGACGGCACCGTCGTGCGGGCGCGCCGGCTGCTGCTGGCCGGCGGCCAGGTCGACGAGCCGCTCGACGTGCCCGGGCTGGCGCAGCGGTGGGGCGGCTCGGTGTTCCACTGCCCGTTCTGCCACGGCTACGAGACCACCGGCATGGCGCTCGTGGTGATCGGCAACGGCCTGGCCGGGATGCTCGCCGCCTACGTGCGGGACCGGTTCAGCGACGACGTCGTCCTCGCCACCCACGGCCCCGCCGAGCTGCCCGGCTGGGTCGCGGCGAACCTGGAGGCGGGCGGCGTGCGGGTCGTGGAGTCCCCGATCACGGCGATCGACGGCGACCTGGGCGCACTCGAGCTGCGCTTCGCCGACGGCACCACCCTCGCCCGCGACGGCATCTACCACCGCGCCCCGACCCGCCCCGGCACCGCGCTGGCCGGGAGCCTCGGCGCGACCGTGCTCGACGACGGCACGATCGCCGTCGACGAGTGCGGCCGGACCTCGGTCCCGGGGGTCTCCGCCGCCGGCGACGCGGCCCGTCAGCCCGGGCTGCCCGACGGCGTGACACTGGTGAGCGTGGGCGCCGGGAGCGGCGTCGCCGCGGCGGTGTGGCTGGAGCAGGAGCTGTTCCGGACCGGTCTGCCGGTCGCCCCCGGCCAGGGGTGAGCCCGGCGGGCGCCCCGGACGCGGTCCGGGGCGCCCGGGTCAGTACCGCAGCTCGTCCACCGAGGGGGTGGCGGCCAGCCGGGGCAGGACCCGGCGCTGCACCCGCTGCGCGACGCCCGGGCCCAGCTGCCCGTCCCCGACCCCGATGCGGCGCTCCGTGCGGTCGGCCTCGACCCGGCGGCCGTCGGGGGGCTGCGGCCCGACCGGCTCTCCGGGGGCCAGGCCCGCCGGGTCGCGCTCGCCAGGGCGCTGGCAGGCGACCCCGCCCTGCTCGTGCTCGACGAGCCCACCGCGGGCCTCGATCCCGCCTCGACCGCCGTCGTCGTCGAGCTGCTCCGGGCCCGCGGCGGCGTCACCCTCGTCGTCACCCACGACCCGGCCGTCGCCGCGGTCGCCGACCGGGTCGTGCGGGTGGGCGCCCCCGCGCCGCCGCCGTCCCCGGCCGGTCCGCCGCCGTCCGGGGCAGGAGCACGGCCGTCGCCCACCGCGGTACCGGTCCTCGACGCGCGGCACGTCACCACGGCCGTCCCCGGGGCCGCCGCGGACGTGGTCGTTCCCGTGCGGCCCGGCGGGCTGACCGTGGTCACCGGGCCATCCGGCTGCGGCAAGACCACCCTGCTCCGGGCACTGGCCGGGGTGCGGCCGGTCACCGGGGGCACCCTCGCACTGGCCGGTGCCGCCACGCCGTGGCCGGTGGGTGACCGCACCCCGGGCGTCGTCGCGCTGGTCGGGCAGCACCCCGTCCACGAGCTCAACCCGGCCCGCACCGCGGGGGCCGCCGTCGCCCGCCCGCTGCGCCGGCTCCACGGCCTGTCCGCCGCCGGCGCCCGCGCCGAGGCGGTCCGGCTGCTGGGCGCGGTCGGCCTGCCGCCCGACGTGGCGGGACGGCGCCCGGCGGCGCTGTCCTGCTCGACCCGGACGACCCCGAGCTGCTGGCGGCCGCCCGGCCCGCCGCCGCGGCCGCCCGGCCCGCCGCCGGGCTGGCCGGCCCGGGCCGGGCCCACGAGCCGTTCCCCGCGTTCGTGCGGAGCCGGGTCGGGCCGCTCGCGCGGCGTCTCACCGGCACCGACGCGACGGTCCTGCTGCCCGTCGCCGGGCCGGACGACGTCACCCGCGATCTTCGCCGAGCAGAACCTCCGGTCGATCGCGTCGTGGTCCTCCCAGGGATGCGGGCAGACCGGGCACGGCTCGTCCGGGGTGGTGTGGTCGGAGGCGGTCGAGGCGGTCGGGTCGTCCATGCTGATGGTTCTCCTTCGGGGTTGTCGCCCCGAGCGGACCCGGGGACGGGTCAGTCGGCCGGTGGCCCGGTGGGGCGCCGCAGCGGGGCGCCGACCTCGTGCAGGTGACGGAGGACCTCGGCGTAGGAACGCAGGGGACCGGTCCGGGTGTAGGGCAGGCCGTGGGTGGTGCAGAACTCCTGCACGATCGGCTGAGCGCGGCGCAGGTGCGGGCGTGGCATCCGGGGGAACAGGTGGTGCTCGATCTGGTAGTTCAGGCCACCCAGCGCGACGTCGAGCACCCGACCGCCGAGGACGTTGCGCGAGGTCAGCACCTGCTTGTGCAGGTGGTCCAGTCGACGGCCCGCCGGGATGACCGGCATCCCCTTGTGGTTCGGAGCGAACGCCAGGCCCATGTACACGCCCCAGAGCCCCTGGTGCACGACGACGAACGCGACGGCCTGCACCGGCGCGAGGACCCAGAACACCGCCCCCAGGTACCCGACGGCGTGCGCGACGAGCAACGCCGCCTCCAGCCGCGGGCGGGGGACCTCTCGACGCAGGATCGCCCGGACGGCGGTGAGGTGCAGGCTCCACCCCTCCAGGAACAGCAGCGGGAGGAACAGGTACGCCTGGTGGCCGACCATCCATCGGACGGGGCCCCGCGTGGCGGCGGCCTGCTCGGGGCTGAAGGCGAGCACCGGGATGTCGATGTCCGGGTCGTCGTCGGCGTGGTTGGGATGGGCGTGGTGTGCGGTGTGCTGGGTGACCCAGGCCCCGTAGCTCAGCCCGACCAGCCCGCCGTGCAGGTAGCCGACGACGTCGTTGGCACGCCGGCCGGCGAAGATCTGACGGTGGCCCGCGTCGTGGCCGATGAAGGCCAGCTGCGTGGTCACGACCGCGAAGAACACCGCGAGCAGCAGCTGCCACCAGGACGGGCCGAGCCACACGAACAGCGTGAGGCCGCCGGCGAGCAGGACCGCGTTCGCCGCGAACAGGAGCAGGTAGGCGCGACGGGCCTCCTGCAGCAGACCCGCCCCGGACACCAGGGCGGCCAGCTCGCCGAACCCGCCCGCCGTCGTCGGGCGGGGGGACGTGCCGGTGGGTGGGGACGTCGTCATGCGAGCTCTCCGGTCGACCCTCGGGACACGGGACGGGCGGTCCTCACGACCGCACGGCTCACGCGTCGGAACGAGCCGCCGGGACAGCGACCACGCGACCCTGGCCGGTGCGGGAACGGCCGGAACCGCACCACGGGACGGCACGGTCACGCCTCCGTAATGTGACACACGGGTCGCCGAGCCGCACGCCCACGCCCGGTCGGCGCCCGGACAGCAGCTCGTCGTCCACGGGCGCGGGCCGGGGTCGGAGACGGCAGACCGGCTGGAGCTGATGGGGATCGCCGCCGCGTCCCGCGCCCGACACCGTCGCCCGCCCGGGGCCTCAGTGCGCCGCGTCCACCACGTCCTCGCGGGTCAGCCGCCGCCGGAACACCCAGAACGTCCAGGCCTGGTAGGCGAGCACGGCCGGCGTGACGACCGCAGCCACCCAGGTCATGATCGTCAGCGTGTAGGGCGTCGACGCCGCGTTCACCACGGTCAGCGAGTAGGCCGGGTCGGTCGTCGACGGCAGCACGTCCGGGTACAGCGACCCGAACAGCGTCACCGCGACGGCGACGATCGCGACCGTGGTCGCGGTGAACGACCAGCCCGACCGGCCCCGGACGGCGGCGAGGGTCCCGCCGCCCAGCCCGAGGGCCGCGACCAGGACCGGGGCGACGACCCACACCGGGGCGCCGTCGAGCAGCGTCCAGACCAGGAACGCCGCACCCGCCGGGATCGCGCACAGCCCCGCCGTCACCGCGACGGTGGTGGAGCGCTCGCGCACCGGGCCGTCGGTCTTCAGCGCGAGGAAGGCCGCCCCGTGCAGGGCGAAGACCAGCACCGTGGTGACGCCGCCGAGCAGCGCGTAGGGGTGGAGCAGGGTGAGCAGCGTGCCGGTGAACTCGTGGTCGGCGTCGAGCGGGACACCGTGCACGATGTTCGCCAGCGCCACCCCGAGCAGCAGCGCCGCGGCGAGCGACGAGCCGGTCAGCACGCGGTCCAGCACCGGGGCCCAGCGCGGCTCCTTGCCCCGGTACTCCAGCGCGATCCCGCGCAGGATCAGCGCGACGAGCAGCAGCAGGAACGCCAGGTAGAAGCCGGAGAACAGGCTCGCGTACCACTCCGGGAACGCGGCGAAGGTCGCGCCGCCCGCGACGATCAGCCACACCTCGTTGCCGTCCCACACCGGGCCGATCGTGCCGAGCGCGACGCGACGGTCGGTCTCGTCGCCGGTGACGACGGGCAGCAGCATCCCCACCCCGAAGTCGAAGCCCTCCAGGCAGAGGTATCCGGTCCACAGGACCGCGATCAGGACGAACCAGACGTCGACGAGTGCCATGTCGGTCGCCTCCTCAGTAGGTCGCCACGGGGGCGGGGGTGCCGGACGGTTCCGGGACGGTCACGGCCGTGGGGGGAGGCGGACCCGCCTGGACGGCCCGGACGAGCAGGACGACCTCGACGACGGCCAGCGCGCCGTAGAGCAGCGTGAACACGACCAGCGAGGTGAGCACCGACGCCCAGCCGACGCTCGGCGAGACGCCGTCGGCCGTCCGGAGCACGCCGTAGACGACCCAGGGCTGGCGGCCCGCCTCGGTGAAGATCCAGCCCGCGGTGTTCGCCAGCAGCGGTGCGGCCAGCCCCAGACCGGCGGCCGGGCCGAACCAGCGCGGCAGCCGCCGCGTCGCCCGCGAACGCCGGGTCAGCCAGAGCCCCGTGACGGCGAGCAGCCCCGCCGGCACCCCGAAACCGATCATGAGCCGGAACATCCAGTAGCTGAGCGGGATGTCCGGTGTGTACAGACCCGGCCCGAACGCGGCGACGGCCTTCTCCTGCAGCTGGTGGATGCCCTCCACCTCGCCGTCCCAGGTGCCGGTGGCCAGGAACGACAGCAGCCGCGGCACCCGCAGGCTCCACAGCTCGCGGGTGCCGTCGAGGGAGCCGATGGTGAACACCGAGAACGACGCCGGCGCGACGGTGTCGTAGAGCGCCTCCGCCGCGGCCATCTTCATCGGCTGCTGCTCGGTCATCAGCCGGGCCTGCAGGTCCCCGGTGAGGACGACGCCGAGGCTCCCGGCCAGCGTCGTCCACAGCCCGACCCGGATCGAGGGACGGAAGACCTCGGGGTGGCGGTCCCGGACCAGGTTCCACGCGCTGATCGTGACCAGGAACATCCCGGCCGTCACCAGGCAGGCGGTCAGGGTGTGGGAGAACGCCCCGACCGCGGTGGAGTTGGTCAGCAGCGCACCGAAGTCGGTCAGCTCCGCCCGGCCCGACGCGGGGTTCACCGTCGACCCGACCGGGTGCTGCATCCAGGAGTTGGCGGCGAGGATGAAGTAGGCGCTCAGCACCGTGCCGGTCGCGGCCAGCCAGATGCAGGCCAGGTGCACGCCTTTCGACAGCCGGTCCCAGCCGAAGATCCACAGGCCGAGGAAGGTCGACTCCAGGAAGAAGGCGAGCAGCCCCTCGATCGCCAGCGGGGCACCGAAGACGTCGCCGACGAAGCGGCTGTAGTCGCTCCAGTTCATCCCGAACTGGAACTCCTGCACGATGCCGGTGACGACGCCCATCGCGAAGTTGATCAGGAAGAGCTTTCCCCAGAACTTCGTGGCGCGCAGCCAGCGGTCGTCGGCGGTGACGAACCATGTGGTCTGCAGGCCCGCGACGAGCAGGGAGAGGCCGATCGTCAGCGGGACGAACAGGAAGTGGTAGACGGTGGTGATCGCGAACTGCCACCGCGCGAGGTCGAGGTTCATCACGCCCTCCGGAGCCGGCGGGTCCCGTGTGGACCCGTCACCCGATCGTCGTCCGCGCCGGGTGGACGGGGCTCCGGTCGAAGGTCGGCCCGCGGCCCACCGGAGGGCCCGCCGGCCCGGGACGAAGGTCCCGGGCCGGTGCTCCGGGTCAGCCCGGGTCGATCAGGTCGGCGGCCGGGCGCCGCGGAGTCGCCGGGACGGGGACCCCGTGGCCCAGGCGCAGGACGACCTGCGGGGGCCGGTCCCGGGCGAGCGAGCGGCGCACCCGTTCCCGCACGTCGGGGACCTCCACCAGCTGGGACACCGGCGAGGCCGACAGGCCCTCGGCGGTCGCGGTCAGCAGTACCCGCGCCAGGGCCTCGCCGGCGCGCAGGTCGTCGCGGGGGCCGTCGAGGTGCGAGGTCAGCACCGCGATCAGCGGCGCCGACTCGAACGCGGCCGGCGCGGGCCGCGGGTGGGCGGGGCCGCCGAAGTCCCGGGTCACCCACGGGTGGTTCGGGGCCGGCAGCGGTCCGCCCGCGGAGGCCGGGACACCGTCGTCGTGGCCGCCGTGCCGCCCGGTCCAGGCCGCCATCTCCGCGACGAACGCGGGGTCGGCGGACTGCCGGGCGTGCGCCTCGCGGGCGAGGCGGCCCAGTACGGCGAGGTCGTCCGGGTCGGTCACCAACTGCAGCCAGGCGCCCTCCTCGTAGGCGGCGCGGGTGAGCGCGGTGCGGGCCGGGGCCGGCACCGGGACGTCGGAGAACGGTCGCCGGTTCGTGTGCCGGCGCGGCACCGCCTCCAGCAGCCGTCGCTGCTCGGGGGTGGGCGGCATCGTCGCGCCGCGACGGACCACCGCCAGCAGCTCCGGGTCCGACGGGTCGGGGAGGCGGGTGACGAGCGGGCGGATCCCGGCCCCGGTCAGCGCGAGACGCAGCGAGTACAGCGCCGCCCCGCAGCCGATCCGCAGCTCGCGGTCGGTCGGGTCGGCGACCGGCAGCCGTCGCGCGGGGTCGGCCCGCAGCTCGACGTGGTCGGCGCCGGTCCGGAACCGCCACGGCTGGGCGTTGTGCAGCGACGGCGCCCGGCCCGCCGTGGCCAGCACCCGGGCGGTCGTCGCGGCGTCGAGACCGAGGATCGGGGTGACCGGCGCGTCCGCACCGACGGTGTCCATGATGTGCGTCCTTCCCGGGACCGGGCGTTCACCGGTGCCTGCGGGGGCGATGGTCGGCGCTGCCGGTTCCGGTCGGACAGGTGCGAAGGTCCCGGTCCTCGACGGCCGTATCGTCGGGGTGGGGCGGCCCGGGACGCGGCCTCCCCGGGGAGGCGGTGCCAGTGACGACCGACGACGCCGGTGACGGGACCGGGGAGATCTCCGGGATCCTGGCCGGGCTGCGCCTGGACCACCTCATCGCCGAGGTGCAGGAGCGTCTCGCCGAGATCGCCTCCACCCGGCGCCGGACGCAGCGGCTGCTCGACGCGGTGCTCGGGGTCGCGGCAGGCCTCGAGCTGGACACCACGCTGCAGCGGATCGTGCAGTCCGCGGTCGACCTGGTCGACGCCCGCTACGGTGCGCTGGGGGTGCTCGCCCCGGACGGCAGCATCGCCCGCTTCATCGACGTCGGCCTGGACGAGGCGACCCGTATCGCGCTGGGGCGCCCGCCCGAGGGCCGTGGCCTGCTCGGCCAGCTGATCGCCGACCCCCGGCCGTTGCGCCTGCACGACCTGTCGGCGCACCCGTCCTCGGTCGGCTTCCCACCGCACCACCCGCCGATGCGCAGCTTCATCGGCGTCCCCGTGCTGGTTCGTGACGCCGTCTACGGCAATCTCTACCTCACCGAGAAGCGCACCGGCACCGAGTTCACCGCCGACGACGAGCTGATCCTCATGGCGCTCGCCGCCGCCGCCGGGATCGCCGTGCAGAACGCCGACCTGTTCGAGAAGGGCCTGCTCCGGCAGCAGTGGCTGGAGGCGCTGGCCGAGATCCGCGGGGAGGTACTGGCCGGAGCCGACGAGGCCGCGACACTCGGCCTCGTCGCCCGCCGCAGCCTGGAGCTGTCGCGCGCCGACGGGACGTCGATCGCGCTGGGCCCGGACCACGACGGCGGGTTCCGCGAGGGTGCGACCGCGGGCCGCCCGCCGCTCGTCAGCGGTCCCCAGGACGCGCTGCTGCGCCGGGCCGTCGAGCTCGGCCAGCCGGTCCTGGCCGACATCACCGAGGTCGCGGTCAGCGTCGACGGTGCCCGCGGGCCCGTCGTGGCGGTGCCGATGAGGGTCGTGGGAACGGTGCGCGGGGTCCTGGTCGCCCGCCGCGCCGCCGGGGACCCGCCGTTCCGTCCGTCGGAGGTGCCGCTGCTGGTGTCCTTCGCCGACCAGGCGGCGCTGGCCCTGGAGCTGGGGGAGAAGCAGCGGACCCAGCGCGAGCTCGCAGTGCTCGCCGACCGCGACCGCATCGCCCGCGACCTGCACGACCACGTCATCCAACGGCTGTTCGCGGTCGGCCTCACGCTGCAGAGCACGTTGCGCCGTGTCGGCGACGACCCCGCGGGCGCGGGCGTGCGCGAACAGGTGGGGCAGGCCGTCGACGAGCTGGACCGCACGGTCCGCGAGATCCGCACCTCGATCTTCGACCTGCACACCGCCGACCAGGGGGAGGGCGGTCTGCGCCGGCAGCTGCTCGACACCGTCGCGCACGGGACGGCCGCGTCCGGGATCGACGCGACCGTCGACATCGCGGGGCCGATCGACACCGTCGTGCCGGCGCACGTCGCCGTGCACCTGCTGGCCGTGGTGCGTGAGGCCGTGTCGAACGCGGTCCGCCACTCCGGTGCGAGCACGCTGCACGTGAGCGTCGAGGCCGGGCGTGAGCTGACCGCGGAGGTCGTCGACGACGGCTGCGGCATCGGCCCGACCGACCGGCGCAGCGGGCTGCGCAACATCGCCGACCGCGCGGCCGAACTCGGTGGCACCTCGGTCGCCGAGCGTGTCGCGACCGGTGGCACCCGGCTGCGGTGGCGGGTCCCGCTGGACTGAGCGGGTCAGTGCCCGTGGCGGCGCTCGACCGCGTACACGGCGGCCTCGGTGCGCCGGGAGAACCCGAGCTTGTGCAGGATCGAGGACACGTAGTTCTTCACGGTCTTCTCGGCCAGGTGCAGGGTGGCGCCGATCTGACGGTTGGTGAGCCCGTCGGCGACGAGCCCGAGGATCCGCTGTTCCTGTGGGCTGAGGGTGTCGTAGCGGGGGTCGGCGTCGGCGTCGGAGCCGCCGGTGCGCAGCCGCTGCAGCACCGCGGCGGTCGCCCGCGGGTCGAGCAGTGAGCCGCCGTCCGCGACCGTGCGCACAGCACCCACGAGGTCGACGCCCGCGACCTGCTTGAGCAGGTACCCGGCGGCCCCGGCCATGATCGCTCCGAACAGCGCCTCGTCGTCGGAGTACGAGGTCAGCATCAGACAGGCCGGTGGCGGGACGACCGCGGAGCGCAGGTCGCGGCACACCGAGACGCCGTCGCCGTCGGGCAGCCGGACGTCGAGCAGCGCGACGTCCGGGCGCAGGGCGGGGACGCGGGCGAGGGCCTGCGCCGCGGTTCCGGCCTCGCCGACGATCTCGATGTCGTCCTCCATACCGAGCAGCTGCGCCAGCCCCCGGCGCACGATCTCGTGGTCGTCGAGCAGGAACACCGAGATCGTCACCGTCGTCCTCCGAGGTCCGGGTCGTCGGAGCGAGGCTAACGTGTGTTCCGGGCACACTGGCCGGGCCGAAGGTCCCGCCGGCCGGGTGGCCCCGGTCACGGGGACGTCAGTGCAGCAGGACGTCGGCGGGGCTCCGGCGCGGTGTCTCCGGCAGCTCCGCGTCGTCCTGGGCGCGGCCGACGCGCAGCAGCAGCTGCGGGTGGTCGGTGGTGCGCAGGACCTGCCGGGCCAGTTCCGACCGGGTCCGCGAGGTCTCCAGCACCCGCGAGAGCGGGCAGGTCGCGAGACCGAGCGCGGTGGCGGCGAGCAGCACGGTCCCGGCGGCCTCCCCGGCGACGAGCCGGGCCGGGTCGTCGTCCGTGTGGGTGGTCAGCACCATGATCGTGGCCTCGTCGCGGGCGGCGGCCCGGGTCGGCAGCGAGCCGCCCGGGAAGCGCACGCCCAGGTCGGGGCCCGGCCGCCACGGGGCGCCGCGGGGGAGCGACCCGGCAGCCACCCCGTCGTGGGAACCCGGGTAGCGGTGGGTCCAGACCAGCAGCTCGGCGGCCTGGCCGGGGCGGGCGCGGATCTCCCGCGCGGCCGTGTCCTCCAGCGCGGCGAGATGCTCGCGGGCGACCGCGTCGGTCACGGTGTGCAGGGTGGTGCCGTAGCGCGCCGCGTGCTCGCCGAGGACCGCGCGCGCGTGCCGCGAGTCCACGCCCTCGCGGAAGGGCCGCCGGTCGGTGCGACGGCGCGGGATGGCCCGGGCCAGCGCCGCGACCGTGCGGTCGGCGGGCTCCGGGGGCGTCCCGGTGAGCCGGACCGTCGCCAGGTGGTTCCGGTCCCCGGTCGGGAACCGGACGACCTCGTGGCCCGCCCCGAGCGCGGCGAGCGCGACGTGCAGGAAGCCCAGTGCTGACCCGCAGCTGACCAGCTGGTCGCGCCGGTCGGGGTCGGTGTGGGGCAGCCGTCGGTCGGGGTCGGCGTGCAGCTCCAGCCGGTCGGTCGTGACCCGCCAGCGCCACGGCTGGGTGTTGTGCACCGAGGGCGCGCGCACCGCCGCCGCGAGCGCCCGCCGCAGCACGTCCGGCCCGGACGGCGACGCCGTCACCGCGACACCGCCGCGGCGGCGAGCCCGGCCGCCCACTCCCGCCCGCCGTGTGTCCCGGCGGTGTGCAGCCGCACCGGGAGCTCCAGGTCCGGCGCCGGCACCGGGTGGGGGTGACCGTCCCCGGCGGGCGCGGCGTCGACCATCCACAGCGGACGGACCCGCAGCACGGTCGCGTGCCGGTGCAGGAACCGACTCGCGGCGAGGCGGGCCCACGGCCTGCCCCACGCCCCGACGAGCACGACCCCGGCGACCCCGGCGAGCGTGTGGGCGTCGCCCGCCCGGACGAGGAGTGGCCGCAGTCCCTGCCCCGCCAGCTCGGTACCGATCGCGGCCGCGGTGTCCAGCGACCGCCGGTCGGCGCCGGCCAGCGCGACCATCACCGTGAACCGCCCGCGCACCCCGGCCTCGACCATGGTGACCTCCTCCGTCGTCCCTGATCCGATGTTCCGCCGGGCGCCGGGTGCGGGGCAGGGCCTGGCGGCACAGCCGGCCCGGCCGAAGGTCCCGTACTACGACTTCGGTCGGGCGCCGTCGCCGTTCGATCGATGTGCCGAGCCGGACGACGTTCCTAGCGTCCGTCCCGACCGCGACGAGGGGACGGGAACGATGCGAGGACGACGGAGGCTCGTACGGGCGACGGTGCCGGCGCTGCTGGCCGGGCTGATCGGTGCGGTGGTCGCCGCACCCGCGGGGGCGGCGGAACCCACGGCGGGGCCGGAGTGGGGCCCCTGCCCGGCGGACGTGGTGGCGCCGCTGGTGGCGCTGCAGTGCACGCAGATCCCGGTGCCGCTGGACTACGGCAGCCCCGACGGCGCGCAGATCACGATCACGGTGTCGCGGCTGGCGAGCACGAAGCCGGAGAAGCGCCGCGGGATCCTGATCCTGAACCCCGGGGGTCCGGGCGGGACCGGGCTGGCGTTCGCGAACGACCTGGTGAAGCGCGGTCTGCCGGCGAGCGTGCAGGAGAGCTACGACATCATCGGGTTCGACACCCGCGGGGTCGGCCACTCGGACCCGGTGAGCTGCGGGTTCACCACCGACCAGGACTACATCGGCAACATCCCGCCGTACGCCGCCGACGACGCGGCGGTCCTGCGGACGGCCGAGGTCGCGCGGGAGGTGGCGCAGCGGTGCGCGGCGAACGACCGCAACGGGCACCTGCGGCACGTCACGACCGCCAACGTCGCCCGGGACACGGACCGCATCCGGGCCGCGCTCGGCGAGGAGGAGGCGAGCTTCCTCGGCTTCTCCTACGGGTCGGCGCTCGGGGCGGCCTACGCCTCCCTGTTCCCCGACCGCTCCGACCGCGTCGTACTCGACAGCAACGTCGGTGACACCCACCTCGACCCCGACGGCATCCGCCGCTACGCACTCGGCGCCGAGGAGACCTTCGGGGACTTCGCCCGCTGGGCCGCCGACCGGCACGGCACCTACGGGCTGGGCGCCACCCCGGAGGAGGTGCGGCAGACCTATCTCCGGCTCGCCGCGCGGCTCGACGACCGGCCGTCGGGCGGGGTCGACGGGCGGGTGTTCCGGGCGGCCACCTTCGTCGGTCTGTACGGCCCGACCCTCTACGGCAGCACCGCCGCTGCCTGGCAGTCGCTGCTGTCCGCCGACGCGCCGCCCGCCCCGGCGCCGCCCGCCCCGGCACCGCCCGCGGGCCCGTCGCCGCAGGACAACGCGTACACGGCGTTCCTCGCCACCACCTGCAACGACGTCGCCTGGCCGCGGGACGTCGCGGTCTACCAGCGGGCGGTGGCGCAGGACCGCGAGCGGTTCCCCGTGTACGGCGCGGCGAGCGCGAACGTACTGCCCTGCGCCTTCTGGCCGTACGAGCCGGCCGAGCCGCCGGTCCGTGTGCTCGACGAGGGCCCGGCGAACGTACTGATCGTGCAGAACCGCCACGACCCGGTCACCCCGCTGCGCGGCGGTGAGCTCCTCCGGGAGAAGTTCGGCGACCGGGCCCGGCTCGTCGTCGAGAACGGGAGCGGTCACGGCGTCTACGCGGGCGTCGGGGACACCCCGTGCGCGCTGGGGGTCACGACGTCGTACCTGGTGGACGGGACGCTCCCGCCCGACGACGTGGTCTGCCGCTGACCCGGTCGCGGCGGCCCGCCCGGCAGCTGTGCGCCGGGCCGACGGGCCCTCACCCCAGGAGCGTGAGCAGCCCGGAGAGCTCCAGCGCGTGCCGTGCCGGGCCCGGCGGCACCTCGACCCGCAGCCGGTGCCCGCGGGCGCCCGCCCGGTCGGCGGCCTCGGCGAGCAGGGCGGCGCCGTTGCTCGCGACGTAGGTCGGTCCGTCGAGGGCGAGGAGCACCGGCCCGACGGCGACCAGCTCCAGGAGCCGGTCGCGGATCTCGGCGGCCCCGGCGAGGTCGAGGTCGCCGGCCAGGGTGAGGCGGCGGGCGTCGCCGCTGCGGCCGTCGTCGTGCAGCTCGGTGCGCCGGCGTCCGGGGGAGGGCCGTACGGGCGGCGCCGGTTGCTGCGCCGCGGCGGGCGTGCGCGGGTCCGGGGTGATCCGCATGCGCACCACGGTGCCCCCGCCCGCCGTGTCGATCTCGGCGGTGGTGGCGATGGCGCGGATCATCTGCAGGCCGCGCCCGCGGTAGCCGGGGTCGGGCGGCGGTGGCCGCCAGCGGCCGGTGTCGGCGACCCGGGCCCGGACGCCGTCGTGCGGGGTGTAGCCGAGACGCAGGTGCACCTCGCCGGGCGGGTCGAACTCGGCGTAGCCGTGCTCGACGCTGTTGGCGGCGGCCTCGTCGATCGCGCGGACCAGGTCGTCGCCGAGGTCCTCGCCCAGGCCCACGTGACCGGCCCAGCGCCGGACCCGGCGGCGCATCGCCGGCAGCTCCCGGGCGGACCCGGGGACGGCGAGGTCGATGTCGGGCGGGAGGACACGGACGCAGACCAGCGCGGCGTCGTCGGTGTGGGCGGCCCCGGCCAGGGCCCGGCCGACGATCTGGTCGGCGAACTGCTCGGGTGACAGCCCCGCGACCTCGGCGGCGATCCGGGCCAGCCGGTCCAGCCCCTCGTCGACGACCTCGCCGCGGCGCTCGACGAGCCCGTCGGTGTAGAGGACCAGCGTCTGCCCGGCCGCGATAGGGGCGACGCCCTCGCCGAAGGGCGGCCGGCCGCGGACGCCGAGGACGGGGTTGTGGCCGCCCGCGAGGTAACGGCTGCCGTTCTCGTCGACGACCAGCACGGGCAGGTGCCCGGCCCGCGCCCAGCGCAGCTCCCCGCGGCCCGGGGTCGACGACCACGCAGGCCGCCGTCGAGTAGCGGGCACCGGGGATCCAGGTCGCGAACTCGTCGAGCAGCTCCAGCGCGGACGCGGGGTCGCGGCCCTGCCGGACGGCCCCGGAGAGCACGGTGCGCAGCTGGGCCATCACCGCGGCCGCCGCGACGCCCTGTCCGACGACGTCGCCCACCGACAGCCCGACCCGCCCGCCGCCGAGGTCGACGACGTCGTACCAGTCGCCGCCGGCCTCGGTACCCGCGGCGCCGGCCTGGTAGCGCACCGCGACCTCCACGGTGTCGAGGTCGGGCAGCCGGGCGGGCAGCAGCGTGCGCTGCAGGGTGTGGGCGACCTCCCGCTCGGCGCGGTAGAGCCGGGCGCGTTCGAGCGCCTGTGCGGCCGGGTCGGTCAGGGCGAGCAGGGTGGCGCGCTCGTTCGGGGTGAGCGGGCGCGGCGTCCCGAACGCGACCGCGATGACGCCGACGGTGCGGGCGGCGGTGACCAGCGGGAGGGTGAAGACGGTCGCGTGGCCGAGGCCGTCGAGCAGGGTGGCGGTCTCCGGGTGGCGCTCCCGCCAGTCGGTGCCCGGTTCCAGCCACAGCGCGCGGGCCCGGCGGGCGGTCACCGCCGCCGGCACCGGCGAGGTCAGCGGCACCTCGCGCCACGCCTGCGGGTCGGCGACGCCGTGCAGGGCCAGTGCCCGCAGCTGCTGCCCGGCCGGGTCGAGCTCGTAGACCGCGATCCGGCAGGTGCCGAGCAGCGCCGTCAGGTGGGTGACGACGGTCCGGGCCACCTCGGTCGGGTCGGCGGCGGCCGACAGCTGCGCGGTGGCCCGCTGCAGCAGCGCCAGCCGGTCGGCGTTGGCGCGCTCGTCGGCGAGCAGCAGCGCGTTGTCGAGCGCGAGCGCGGCCCGGTCGGCGAGCTCGGTGACGAGCTCGATGTCGTCAGGGGTGTACGGGGTGGTCCGCGGGCCCCGGACCAGCACCAGGACGGCCAGCGTCCGGCCGCGCGCGGACAGCGGCACCCCGACCGCGGAGCGTGCGGGGATCGAGGAGCCGGGGACCGTCGCGCCGGGGGCGGTGTCGTCCCACAGGACGGCGGCGCCGGTGTCGAGGACCTGGAGGCTGAACGGGGTCTCGGCGGGGCGCTCGTCGAGCGCCTCCTCCGTCGCGGCGTCCGGACCGTACCGGGCGACGCGGACGCGCTGCCCGGCGTCGTCGACGCGGCGGACCGTGCACGCGTCGGCCAGCCGGGTCTCGACGAGCAGCGCGGTCAGCCGCCGCAGCCGGTCGTCGACGCCGTCGGGGCCGTCCAGCTCCCGGCTGAGCCGGGCGAGCAGCGTCTGGCGTTCGGACTCGCGGTACCGGACGTTGATGTCGGTGCCGCTGCCCACCCAGCCGGTGACCGTCCCGTCGGTGCCGGTGTGCAGCGGGACGGCGTGCTCGAGGATCCAGCGGAAGGCGCCGTCGGCGCGGCGGAGCCGGTACTCGATCTGCCAGCCCGTCCCGGACGCGAGCGCCGGGGTCACGCGGTCGCGGTAGCGCTGCCGGTCCTGGGGGTGCAGCCCGTCGGTCCAGCCGTCGCCGAGGTCCGCGGGGACGTCCCGGCCGGTGAACTCCTGCCAGCCGGAGTTGACGTAGGTCCGCGCGCCGTCCGGGTCCGCGACCCAGATCAGGGCCGGGGCCAGGTCGGCCATGGCGGTGAACCGGGCCTCGGCGTCGCGGCGGAGCCGGCCCAGCTTCAGGTGGGCGTTGACCCGGGCCACGAGCTCGGCCGCGGAGAAGGGCTTGACCAGATAGTCGTCCGCGCCGGCGCCGAGGCCCTCGATCGCGGCCTCCTCACCGGCCCGGGCGGAGAGCAGCAGGACGGGCACCCCGGCGGTACGACGGTCGCCGCGCAGCGCCGCGAGCAGCTCCATGCCGTCGAGGACCGGCATCATGATGTCGGTGACGACCAGGTCCGGCGGGCGTTCCCGGGCCGCGGTCAGCGCGGACTTCCCGTCCTCGACGAGCTGGACCTCGTAGCGGTCGGCCAGCAGCCGCTGCAGGTACTCGCGCATGTCGGCGTTGTCGTCGGCGACGAGGATCCGGCCCGCGGAGGCCGGTGCATCCGGGCCCGTCCCGTCGACGACGACAGGCGCCGGTGCCGGGCCGGGCAGCCAGCGCAGCGCCTCTCCGACGAACGCCTCCGAGGTCGCGGTCGGTGCGCCGCCCGACGCCGTGTCGGCGACGCGGTCCGGGTCGAGGTGGGCGGTGCCGGTCGGGATCCGGACGGTGAACGTGGTGCCCGCGCCGGCGGTGCTCGCCGCGGTGATCGTCCCCCCGTGCAGGGTGACCAGCTCGCGGGTCATGGCGAGCCCGATGCCCGACCCCTCGGTCGAGCGGGCGCGGGCGCCGGCGATGCGGTGGAACCGCTCGAACAGCCGGGGCAGCTCCTCGGCCGCGATCCCGGCCCCGGTGTCGGCGACGGTCAGCTCGACCGCGTCGTCGCCGTCGGCGCGCAGGGCGACCGCGACGCGGCCGTCCAGGGTGAACTTCAGCGCGTTGGACAGCAGGTTGAGGACGACCTTCTCCCAGGACTCCCGGTCGACGTGGACCGGCCCGGGCAGCGGCGGGCAGTCCACCGTGTAGTCCAGCCCGGCGCGCTCCATCGCCGACCGGAACAGGCTGGTCAGCTCGGTGGTGAGGGCGGCGAGGTCGGTCGGCTCGAACGTGGCGTGCAGCCGTCCGGCCTGCAGCCGGGAGAAGTCGAGCAGCGTGGTGACCAGCCGTCCGAGGCGCAGCGCGTTGCGGTGCACGACGTCGAGCTCCGCGGCGAGCCGGTCGGGCCCCGGCGGGTCGTCGCGCAGCTGCTCGACCGGTCCCATGATCAGCGTCAGGGGCGTGCGGAACTCGTGGCTGACGTTCGAGAAGAAGTCGGTCTTGGCGCGGTCGAGCTCGGCGAGCGCCTCGGCCCGCTCGCGCTCGGCCTCGTAGGCGCCCGCGGCGACCAGCGCGGCCCCGACCTGGCCCGCCAGGAGGTCGACGAAGGCGCGGTAGCGCTCGTCGAAGGTCCGGAACGGGTTCAGCCCGACGACCAGCGCCCCCCGCATCCGGGTCTCGCCCTGCGCCCCGGCGAGCGGGACCAGCACGGCGTGCGACGGCGGCCGGTCCCAGGCGCCGTGGGGCAGGCCCGGCAGGCGGGAGGCCAGGTCCTCGACGACCGCGGTGCCGCCCTCGCGCACCGGGTCGAGCGGCCAGCCGGCCGGATCGGCACCGGGCGCGTCGGCCGCGATGCCCGTGGAGCCGGCGAGCCGGGTCCCGCCGTCCTCGGTGAACTCGTAGACCAGCCCGAACGGCACGTCCTGCGGGTTGCCGCCCAGCGCCCGCCCGACCGCGGCGTACACCTGCGCCCCGGTGCGGGTCGGCCCCAGGTCGGCGGCGAGGTCGCGCAGCGTCTGCATGCGGCGTTCGCTGAGCACGCGGTCGGTGTTCTCGGTGACCACGCACAGCATCCCGGCGACGGCGCCGTCCTCGTGCAGCGGGCTGTAGGAGAAGGTGTGGTAGGTCTCCTCGGGGTAGCCGCTGCGTTCCAGGATCAGCAGGAGGTCCTCGTCCCAGGTGGCCCCACCGCCGGCGAGCACCGACCCGATCAGCGGGCCGACGTCGTCCCAGACCTCGGCCCACACCTCGGGCGCGGATCGGCCCAGCGCCCACGGGTGCTTGTCGCGCAGCGTGTCGCGCCGGTAGGCGTCGTTGTAGAACATCGTGAGGTCCGGGCCCCACGCCATCCACATCGAGAACCGGGAGTCGAGCAGCATCCGGACGACGCTGCGCAGGTCCGGCGACCAGCGCTCGGGCGGGCCGAGCGGGTGGGAGGACCAGTCGTGGGCCGCCATCGCGGCGTGGACGAGGTCGGACTCCGTGCTCTCGACCGCGTCGTCGTCGCCGCGCATGAACCACCTCCTCGGCCCCGTCGGGCGGCCGTGGAAGATCTAGCCGACCCCGTCCGGACGTGCGCCACTCGTCGCCGCGGCGCGACGTCATCTGCGACACCGTCGTCCGGCTCGCGGCCCGGCCGAGGTCCGCGGAGCCGTTCGGCGGCCGCCGAACGGCGGCCCCACCACGAGGTGACCGTGGCCGAGGGGGGCGACACCGGGTTCGTCGACGTCGGGGGTCACGACCGGACGGGGCTGTTGCGGGTGGTGGGGGCGCAGTGGCCGGGACTGCTCAGCTGCCGTCCCAGCCGCAGATCTCACCGGTGCCGGCGTTGCGGGTGGGCTCGTCGGGGTCGGCCGGGAGCGTGGTGCCGTAGGGGCAGGGCTTGAGGCCGTGGACGCCGACGGTGCCGTCGTGGGCCACACCGCGGCCGGTGGCCGGGTCGGTGCAGGGGTAGCCCTCCGCGGGACGGTCGAGGGTGCCCGCGGTGCAACCGGTGGGTGCGGTCCAGGTCGGTCCACCCACCGGTGACGTCGTGCTCCGGGGTGCGGCGGCGACGGCCGACGTGTCCTCGCGCCACGGACCGTCGATGGTGAGCAGGCCCGCGCCGGTGCCGGTGTCGGCCGCGTACCAGCCGAACGTCACCGAGGTCCCGTCCGCGGCGAACCGGAACGAGTCCGATCGCTTCGTGGGGGCGGTCCGCAGCGCCGCCAGGACGTCGCGACGGACGGCGGCGTTGTCCAGGTACTGCTCCGTGCTGATCCAGTCGTCCGAGCCGGTCACGCTGTAGGCGGCCCGGACCGGGTCGAGGTCCCCGGTGTCGAGCGCGAGGTGGACGGTCCGCACGGACTTCGCGATGTCGGCGGGTAGCGGTGTGCCACCCGTGTCGACGAGCACGGGACCGGGCTCCGGAGCCGGCGTCGGGCGTGCCGCCGGGGCGACGACGACCGCGGGGACCGGCGCGGCGGCGGCCACGACCGCCGGAACCGGCGCGCCGTCACCGCGTCCGGCCTCGTAGGCGAGCAGTGTCGTGGAGGCGAGTAGCGAGGTCAGTACCGCAGTGGCGGCGACCGCGCGCAGCCCGGTCCTGCGTCGTGCCGGTCGCCCGGCCCACGTGGCGGTGTGTCCGTGACGATTGTGCACTGCGGCCCCCGATGAACGATGTCGACTACGCCGTCTGTCGTAGCGGGGGCTCGGATGTGAGCAGGTCCTGCGGTACTTCCTCAGAACTGGGGAGGCGTCGTGTCCGGGGAACTCGGATCACGCCGGATCCGCCGAGGCGGACCGTAGATCGGCCAGGACGTCGAGGTAGCCCTCCTCCCCGGCCGCGGCGAGGGCGTGATGAACGGTCTCGAGCAGGGCGACGGTGCATCGAGGTGCGTCACCGCGGCGAGGGCGGGCAGGGCCATCGCCTGGGCGAGTGTCGGCGCTCGTCGGGGGAGGTGACGACCGTGCACGGGACCTTCGGGGTGGCGGCCAGGGCCGCGAGCGCGGTGCTCTCGTCGAGGAACAGCGGCGGCAGCGGAGCCTGGCCGAGGCGGTGGAGGACGTCGCCGATCCAGGCGACCCGGTCCAGGCCCGTACCGGCGATAATGCGCTGCGCGGTCCGGAGGGCCAGCCCGCGCTGCCGGTCCGGTGGCGGTGACGTGAGGTGGTCGGCGAGGTCGTCGTCGACGAGGCCGAGCGTGTACGCGAAATCGATCGAACCGAGTGGTCCGGGCGCTCGCTGCCCGGCCCGACGGAGGTTGAGCTCGATGGCCCGCTGCCGAGCGTGCTCGGGGTCGCGGACCCGGACCGGGACCCGGCCACGACGGACCGTGACGAACAGCGGGTCGGTGTGCATGGCGTGGTCGATGAAGCCGGTCAGGTCGGACGGGTAGGTCGAGGCCAGGGCGCGGTGGCGGCCCAGCGCCGGGTCCCACACCGACAGCGCGGCGCAGCCCGACGACACCAGCGCCACCAGCCCGTCGAGCACGACCGCGGCCGAGCCCGGGGTCCGGCCACCGTTGCGGCGGAAGAAGGCGCCCAGCTCGCGTGCCGTCGCCAGCGCGGTCATGCTCCAGCACGCTAACGGGCACGCGGGGTCCGTCAATCGACCGATTCCCGCAGCCGGTCCGCCGACGGCCTCGCCGAGGCCCTCGACCTCACGCCCGGCCCGGAGCACCTGGAGGCCACGACGCTCGCCTGCGTCGAGCACGGCCGCACGCTGCGTGCCGCGGACCTCTTCGCCGCCGACCGGGTCGTCAACGCCGTCCGCCGGACCGTCGCGGACTTCCACCGCACCTACGACCTGATCCTGACGCCGACCATGAACGTCCCCAACACCGCGGCCGGGTACCTGGACGCCGACGACGCGTCCCTCGGTGCCCGCGGCTGGTACGACCGGATCTTCAGCACCGCCGGGTTCACCGCCCTGTCGAACATGACGGGGAACCCGGCGATCTCGCTGCCGCTGGGGACCTCGGCGGAGGGCTGGCCGGTCGGCGTCCAGCTCGTCGCGCCCTACACGGGCGAGGCGACGCTGCTCGCGCTGGCCGCCGACCTGGAGCGGGCGCTGCCTTGGGCGGACCGCCGCCCCGGGACCGTCGTCGGCTGACCGGGGGCACTCCCGACCGGACCACCGCCGGCGCGCCCACGGCCACCTCGGTAGGAGCACCTCCGTGGTGACCGAGCGGTCGTGGTCGCGCTCGCCGGGACGCTGCCGGACCGGCTGGTGGACCGGCGTCGACGCCGGGGCCGGTCCCGTGTGTCGGACCGGCCACGCCGGGGCCCGCCGGGCACCCTCGGTAGGCTCGGGGTCATGTCCGGAGCGACCGTGAACGACCCCATCGCCGAGCTCATCGCGTGCCGGGACTGCGGCCAGGACTGCCTGCTGCAGGTCGCGGACCTCTGCGCCGACTGCATCGCCCGGATCGGGACCGCCGCCGACGACGCCGACTACCGCGCCTGGCGGACGGAGAACGAGCGCCGCGTGGTCACCGGGGAGCTGACCGGCGCGATCTGACCGGCCGGTCAGCGGACCGCGCTCACTCCCCGGCCGGTCCCGCGGTCGCCGGTGCCGCCGGGTCCCGGCCCAGACCCCGCCCGCGCCGACGCGCTCGCCCTGCATGGGGAACGGGTCCGGCACGGCACCGTCGCCGACGACCGTACCGAGTGGACGACCACCCCGGCGCCGACCACGGTGTCGTCGTCGATCGCGACCAGGGTCTTCCCACTGATCGCGGTGCCGTGGTCGGATCGTGCCGGGACGAACCGCGACACCGAGGCCGGAATGTGCGTGGTCACCGGTCGTAGTCGATGGTCACCTCGTCGGTGGTGGGCCGGGACTGGCAGGTGAGGATCGCGCCGCAGGCCACCTCGTCGTCGGTGAGGGCGTAGTTCTGCTGCATGTGCACCGCGCCGGTGACGACCTGCGCGCGGCAGGTGCCGCAGATGCCGCCCGCGCACAGGTACGGGGCCTCGACCCCGGCCTCGAGTGCGGTCTCCAGCAGCGACGCGGTGCCCCGGCTCCGGGTGACGGTCTCCCGCCCGCCGCGGCGCACGGTGACCACGGCCGGACGGGTCGGGACGGCGTCGCCGTCGTCGCCGGTGGGGGCGACGAAGAACTCCCGGTGGACCCGGTCCGGGGTGACGCCGTGGGCGTCGAGGACGCCGACGAGCTCGTCGAGCATCGGCGGCGGCCCGCAGAGGAACCAGTCCGCGTCGTCCACCGGCAGCGCGGTGAGGTGCTCGGCGAACCGGTCCGCGCCGAGGCGGCCCGGGACGACGGTGCGCGTCGTGCCGTCCGGTGCGGACCCGTCGGCGGACCCGGCGGCACCGGACCGCGAGTGGTGGTGCACGACGGTGAGCCGCCCCCCGGAGCGGCGGACGAGTTCGTCGAGCTCGTCGGCGAACATCGTGTGCTCGGTGTCGCGGTTGGCGTAGAGCAGGACGGCGCGGCGGTCGGGGTCCTCGTCGAGGGCGGCGGTGAGGATCGCGATGACCGGGGTGATGCCGCTGCCCGCGGCGACCGCGGCGACGGTGCGGTCCCCGCTGGGGCCGGCGGGCAGGACGAACTGCCCCGAGGGCGGCGTGACCTCGAGGGTGTCGCCGACGGCGAGCGCGGAGCCCACCCACGTCGAGAACCGTCCGCCGTCGACGCGGCGCACGGCGATGCGCAGCGCCGACCCGTCGGTGGAGCAGATCGAGTAGCTGCGCCGCACGAGCTCGCCGTCGATCCGCGTGCCCACGGTGACATGGCGGCCGGGGCGGTGGGCGAACACGTCGCGCAGCTCGCCGGGCACCTCCAGGGTGACCGCGACCGCGTCCGGGGTGAGCCGGTCCACCGCGGTCACGCGCAGCGGGTGCGGGCGGGTCGGGAGGTCGGCGTCGCGGTCGGTGTGGGAGGTCAGCCGTCGCCACGCCCGGTACTCGGCGGGGGACAGGTCGGAGCCGAGGACCGTCGTGATCGGGACCGGGCGGTCGAGCCAGTCCGACATCGCCCGGCGCCACACGTCCTGGTAGCGGTAGAACGGGACGGTCGGGTGGATGTGGTGGACCAGGTGGTAGTTCTGGCCGAGCATCAACGGGGTGACCAGGCGTTCCCAGCCGACCCGCATGCGGGTCGCGGCGAACCGGTCGGACCGAGCGGTCTCCCCGAGGTCGTGGTGGGGCAGCCAGTCGAACCACCAGGCGAGCAGCGCGATGCCCAGCCGCTGCGGGATCAGGTAGATCACCAGCAGCTCCCAGCCGTGGCCGGTCACCGCCGTCGCGACGAACGCGGAGACCACGACGAGGAACACCACGGCCTGCTCGACGAGCTCGGCCCGCGGCCTGCTCGGGATCCGGGGCAGGTAGAAGCGCACGTACCAGAGGTCGATGGTCATCCAGCGCAGCGGCCAGCTCCACGCCGGGCCCGACTCGGTCCACGCGTCGGGGTCGCGGGAGGTGTCCTCGTTGGTGTTGCGGTGGTGCTCGATGTGCAGGTAACGCAGCATCGGGAACGCGGCCCAGGCCACCACGAACAGCATCGACAGCCGGCCGAGCACCTCGTTGACCCACCGCAGGCGTCCGCCCGCGAGGTGGACGGTCTCGTGCAGCACCGTGAACATCGCGAACGTGACCAGGGCGTGCACCGGCACCGTGACCAGGTAGCGCCACGGGTCGGTCCCGGTCAGGACCAGGGCGGTCGCCCCCACCCAGGCCGCGAGCGAGCCCAGGAACAACGCCAGGGTCGGCAGTGCGACGACGGGGAGCGTGATCCCCGGGGTGGGTACGGGCCGCCCGGGGTCCGCGGGCCGGTCGCCGCCGGCTCCCTCGCGTGTGGTTCCCGCCGCCGTGCTCATGGCTGCCTCCTGACCGGACGGAGCGCGGTCGTCGTCGACCGCCAGTAGGAATAGTTGACAATCACGGCTCATCTGTCAACAGATCAGTCATCGGTGGTTGCTCTGTACAGTGCAGGCGTGGCGGGCTCGGGTGCGTTCCGGCGGGAGCGGCGGGAGGTTCTCCGCACGCGGCTCCTCGACGCCGCGCGGGACATCACGACGGAGTCGGGGTGGTCGTCGCTGACGATGAGCGCCGTCGCCGGGCGTGCGGGAATCAGCCGCCAGCACCTCTACAACGAGATCGGCACCAAGGCGGAGCTGGGCAGCGCGCTGGTGGGCCGCGAGACCGACGGGTTCGTCGCGGTGATGTGCGAACAGATGCGCGCCCACCCCGCGGACGCCGTCGCCGGCGTGGTGGCCGCGGTCCGCGACGTGCTGGAGTACGGGGCGCGCAACGCGCTCCTGACGTCGATCCTCACCGTCGACGAGGGCGTGGGGGAGAGCCTGCTCCCGCTGGTGACGGCCCGGCCCGATGTGGTGCGCGACCGGGCGGCGACGGCGCTGCTGCGCGAGATCTCCGCGCTCCACCCGGCCCTGGCCGGGGTCGCGGACCTGCCCCGGCTCGTCGACGGGGTGGTGCGGCTGGTGGTCAGCCACGCCACGTCACCGGGGGACTCCACCGAGCCGGCGGTCGCGCAGGCCGGGTGGCTGCTCCGCGGCTTCCTCGGCGGCGCCGCCGGGCCGGGCGGGACCGGGGTCAGCCCCGGCTGAGGACGTCGAACCCGGTCGTGACGACGCCGTCGCCGACGCAGCGCTGGATGTGCGGCCGCGCGACGCCGATCGCTGCGACGCCGGGCACCGAGCCGCCCGCACCGAGCAGTGCCCGCCCGGCGGCCCGCAGGACCGCTGCGCCCCCGCGCCGGTGCCCGTCGCAGGACGGGATCACCGACAGGCACACGCGCTGGCACACCGTGCCGTCGGCGGCGGCGCGCGGCGGCGACCAGGTCAGGGCGAGCACGTCCTCGGACGCGCGGGCAGGCACGGCGTACGACCCGCCGATCCCCGGTAGCGCGACGACGCTCGCGAAGGTGACACCGGACCGGATGAGGGCCGGGTCGCCGGCGAGAAGAAGCAGGGTCTGGTCGCGGGCGAACTCGGCGGGTCCGACGAGCTGCAGATCCGGCTGGATCATCGGGCCTCCGGGGACGGTCGTCGCTGTGTCCCCGACGCTAGGACGCCCCACCTCAGCCCGCGGACAGCCCTGGGGAAGCCGACGGTAAAAACGGGCCGGGCTCAGCCGAGCAGGTGCTCGCCGAACCGGTCCCGGGCCGGGTGCCCGGAGGCGGTGAAGCCGTCGGCGTCGGCGTCGGCGTGGCCGCCGGGGCGCCCGTCACCGGGTCCGGGCGCCCCGGCGGGGATCAGGCGTGGATGTCCGACGGGTGCGTGGCCAGCGGGGTCACCTGCATCGTCATGTACGGGAACAGCGGCAGGCCCCACAGGATCTCGTGGAGCTGCTCGTTGTCGCGCACCTCGAAGATCGACAGGTTGGCGTACTCGCCGACGCAGCGCCAGATGCTCACCCACTCACCCGAGCGCTGCCACTGCTGCGACCAGGCCTTCTCCCGCGCCAGCAGGTCGGCCCGGGCGTCGGCGTCCATGTCGGCGGGGAGATCGACCTCCATCCGGACGGCGAAGCGGGCCATCAGGCGGGGTCCAGCGCGAAGTCGTAGGTGACCTCGTTGCCGGTGCCGCTCGCGGCCGGGCCGGGCCGCAGGACCAGCTCTGGCTTGACGGCCTGGGCGACGTCGTCGGTGACGTAGTCGCCGCCGTCGAAGTACAGCTGGGTGGTGACCAGCTGCTTCCCGGGTGCGGACACCTTGAGGTGCAGGTGCGCGGGGCGCCACGGGTGCCAGCCGGCCGCGGTGATGAACGCACCGGTCGAGCCGTCGGTCGGGATCTGGTACGGCGCGGGCTGCATGGTGTGGAACGCGAAACGCCCGTCGGCGCCGGTGTGGACGACCGCGCGCAGGTTCCACTCCGGGATGCCCGGGGCGAACTGGGAGTAGTAGCCCTCGTCGTCGGCGTGCCAGAGATCGACCGTCGCGCCGGCGACCGGGGTGCCGTCGAGGTCGGTGACGGTGCCCTGGAACAGCAGCGGGGTGCCCTTCTCGTCGGGACGCATCGGCATCGCGGACCCGGACTCGATGACCGGGGCGCCCGGCACGTAGTACGGGCCCTCGATGGTGCCGACGGCGCCGCGGCGGTCGGCGTTGGCGACCTCCTCGACGACGTGCTCGACGAACACGTCGAGGAACAGCGGCCACTCGCCGTCGGCGCCGACCTGGATCAGCCACGCCTTGAGCGCGTCGTACTCGGCGTAGGTCAGCTCGTGCTTGCGGATGACCTCGTGCAGGGCCTGCAGGGTGTCGGTGGCGATGGCGGACACCCGGGCCGGGTCGGCGGCGGCGCCGGTGCGCTCCTTCCTCGCGAAAGTGGCGGTGGCGTTCGCGCCGGAGCCGGCGGCGGTGGCGGTCTCGGACATGTCTCTCTCCTGTGGTGGGGCGGTGCTCAGGTGTCGGTGCGGTAGTGGGCGAGCTTGTCGGGGTCGACGGCGACGCCGATCCCGGGCCCGCCGGGGACGCGCAGCTCGCCGCCGCTGATCCGCAGCGGCTCGGTGAGCAGGTCGTCGCTCATGTCGAGGTAGTTCGACAGCTCCCCGGCGCGGGTGCTGGTGTGGCGGTGCGCCGCGCCGAAGGCGACCGTGCAGGCGGTGCCGAGCTGACCGTCGATCTGGTTGCCCATGACCACCTCGGTGCCGAGTCCCTCGCACAGGTGCAGCACCCGCTGCGAGCCGGTGAACCCGGTCCGCGCGGTCTTGATGCTGATCATGGTGGCGGCGCCGTCGAGCAGCTCGCGGGTCACCTCGCCGGGCCGGGTGGCGGACTCGTCGGCGACGGTCGGGACGGTGGTGCGGGCGGTGAGCCAGCGTCGCCCGAGCACCTGGTCGGCGGGCATGAGCTCCTCGGACAGGGTCAGGCCGAGGTCGGCCATCTCGTCCAGGGCCCGGGCCGCCTCCGACGCGGTCCAGCCGCGGTTGCCGTCGACGTAGAGCTCCACGTCGGGGCCCAGCGCCTCGCGCAGCGCCCGGCAGGCGCCGGTGTCCAGCGCGACGGGGCGGCGGCCGACCTTGACCTTGAAGGTGGTGACGCCGTGCTCGTCGCGCATCCGCTGCGCCTCGGCGACCATCACGTCGTCGGGGGCGAAGCCGACCATGTGCGAGACCCGCATCCGGTCGGTGTATCCGCCGAGCAGCTCGGAGACGCCGACACCGAGCCGGCGCCCGATGACGTCCCAGACGGCCATGTCGATCGCGGCCTTCGCGGTGGGGTTGCCGATCGTGCGGTCCAGGACGGCGTGGATGCGTTCCCGTTCGAACACGCTCAGGCCCACGATCTCCGGGGCGAACACGGTGTCGACCACCGCGCGGATGGAGGCCTGGGTCTCGCCGTAGGTGTAGGGGCGGGGCGGGGCCTCGGCGACGCCGACGACGCCGTCCTCGGCGTGCACCCGCACCAGCACGTGGTCGGCGGTGTGCACCTCGCCGGAGGCGAACCGCAGCGGTTTGCGGTAGGGCACGGCGAACGGGATCGCCTCGACGGCCACGATCTTCACTGCGGTCCTCCGGGGACGGTGGCGGGGCGGGGGTCCAGCTCGTGGGCGCACTCGGCGAGCACGTCGAGCAGCCGGACGAGGGCGGGGGAGTCGTCGTCGGTGCGCCAGGCCAGGGCCAGGTCGACGCGCAGCTCGCGGTCCAGGTCGGCGTAGACCACGCCCTCGGTGCCCAGGGCGCGCACCGACTCGGGCAGCAGCGCGACCCCGGCACCGGCGGCGACGTGGGTGAGCAGGATGGGGGTGTCGCGGGCCTCGGTGCGGCGCCGCGGGAGGAATCCGGAGTCCAGGCAGCCCTGGGTGGCGACCGAGTCGACCACCGACCCGGGTGCGCCGTAGGCGACGAAGTCGTCGCCGCGCAGCTCGGCCAGCGCGACCGTCCCGGCCCCGGCGAGCCGGTGCGTGGCCGGCAGCACCGCGAGGAGCCGTTCCTGGGCGATCGGGCGGACCGACATCTCCGGGCGCACCACCGGTGGGCGCAGCACGGCGAGGTCGATGCGGCGCTCGTCGAGCGCGTCCTCCTGGGCCGCGGTGAGGAGCCCGGGCAGGAACCGCAGCGAGACGCCCGGCATCCGGCGGGCGGCGACCCGGGCCAGCCGCGGCAGCAGCCGGTAGGCGGCGAGGTCGGTGGCACCGACGGTCACCACGCCCTCGGTGCCCGCGGCGACCTGCTCGACGCGGCGGCGCGCGTCCTCGACGCCGGCGAGGATCCGCCGTGCGTCCTCCAGCAGCGAGGTCCCCGCCGGGGTCAGGTCGACCCGGCGGGTGGTGCGCTCGAACAGGGTGGCGCCGACCTGGCTCTCCAGCTGGCGGATGGCCTGGGAGAGCGGGGACTGGGCCATGTGCAGCCGCTCGGCGGCGCGGCCGAAGTGCCGCGTCTCCGCGACCGCCACGAAGTAGCGGAGCTGCCGCAGATCCATTCCCGTCACCTCCCTCGCATCCGGCGCGTCACCTGACGGTAGGCGGGTGACTCTGTAGACACAAAGACCGGAAAAGGCCCGATTCAGAGATGGAGCAGCTGAATCTCGGGTCAGGCCGGTACGGGCCGGGTGTCGGCCCGCGCGTCGACGCCGTGGATCCAGGTCAACCACGGGTCCAGCCCGGTCAGCCCCGCGTTGCGGGCGTCGGCCGCCGGGCCGTCGGGCAGGTGCAGCAGCCCGCTGGTGACCAGCGAGCTGCGCTGGATCGACCGGGTCCGCGCCCGGCGCAGCCGCTGGTAGCGGTCGAACACCGCGGTGTGGCCGCCGTCGAGCGCACCGGGGGCGGCGAGCAGGTCGGCGAGCACCGCCGCGTCCTCGATGGACTGGTTCGCGCCCTGACCGTGGTGCGGCAGCATCGTGTGCACGGCGTCGCCGAGCAGGACGACGCGGCCGCGGGACCAGCGCGTCATCGGGGGAAGCGTGTACAGCGGCCAGCGCGGGGACTGCGGCACCGCCGTCAGCATCTGCACGACGCCCGGGGACCAGCCGTCGAAGGCCCGCGCCAGGGTGCCGGGGTCGGTCTCGGTCGGCCCGGTCTCGCCCGTCCACGGGTCGGGGCCCTCCAGCACCGCGAAGAAGTTGATCTGCTCGGCGTGCGGGCCGATCGCGTAGTGCAGCACGTGCGCGTCCGGGCCCATCCAGAACTGGATCGCGCCGGGGTCGGGCAGCAGCGGGGCGTCGGCGACGTCGACGATCCCGCGGAAGGCCGACGTCCCGGTGTAGCGGGGGCGGGCCGCGGGGTCGACGACCGAGCGCACCCGGGAGTGCACCCCGTCCGCACCGACGACGACCGAGCCCCGGACGCGCTCCCCGGAGGAGAGGGTGACCGTCCCGTCCGGGTCGACCGCGGTCACCTCGCAGCCGAGCCGCACCATCCCGGCGGGGCAGGCGCCGGCGAGGACCCGCTGGAACTCCGCGCGGTGGATGCCCAGGTGGGGGGCGCCGAAGCGGCGCCGGTAGCTGCCGTCGGAGCCGACCGGGAAGGCGGTCACCCGCTCGTCGTCGCGCCAGCCGCGGTGGATGAGCTCGGTCGGCTGGGCGGACACCTTCTCCAGCTCGCCCAGCAGGCCGAGCTCGTCCAGCGGGCGCAGCCCGTTCGCCGACAGCGCGACGGCCGCGCCGACCTCGCGCAGCTCGGCCGCCCGCTCGAGCACGGTGACCCGGACGCCGCGGGCGTGCAGCGAGAGGGCCAGCGAGAGGCCCCCGATCCCGGCACCGACGATCACCACTGATTCGTCCATGACTCTGATCCTGACACGGATACCGATGGGGTGTTCCTCCACGGATCGTCTCAGTCGGGACCCCTTTCGGTACGACCCGCACGGCCTCTTCTCCGGGCCCCGCCGGTCCGTCAGGCTCACCCGCCGGGGGCGGTTGCCCCGTTCCGACCTCGACGAGGAGTGAGCGATGTCCGAGACGTTCGTGCTGGTGACCGGTGCCTGGCACGGGGGCTGGGCCTGGCGCCCGGTCGCCGAGCGGCTGCGTGCGGCGGGACACCGTGTGCTGACCCCCACCCTGCCGGGGCTGCACGACGGTGACGACCCGACCCGCTACCGGCTGTCCGACACCGTGGACGCGGTCGTCGACCTGATCGAGTCGCACGACCTGACCGACGTGACTCTCGTCGGGCACAGCTGGGGCGGCTACGTGATCACCGGTGCCGCGCACCGGGTCTCCTCCCGGCTGCGCAAGCTCGTCTACTGGAGCGCGTTCGTGCCCGCCGCGGGCCGCTCGCTCAACGACGAGGTTCCCCCGCAGTACCGGGAGCTGTTCGCCGGTCAGGCCGCCGCCTCGGGGAACAACTCCGTGGCACTGCCGTTCGAGGTGTGGCAGGGCGCGTTCATGAACGACGCCGACGAGCCGGTCCAGCGCCTGGTGCACGAGCTCCTGGTGCCGCAGCCGCTGCAGTACTTCACCGAGACCGTGGAACCGATCGACCCGGCGACGCTCGGGGTGCCGGTGGCCTACGTGCTCTCGACCGAGGACGTCGCGCTGCCGCCCGGCGAGTACGGCTGGGACCGCTTCCCGCAGCGGCTCGGGGTCACCCCGGTCACCGTGCCGGGCAGCCACGAGGGCTGCTTCACCCGCCCCGACGCCCTGGCCGAGGCCCTGCTGAAGGCCTGAGTCGCGTCCTGACCCACCGAAGCGGGCCCCCGGGTGTTCCGGGGGCCCGTGCCCGTGCCCGTGCGGAGGGTCAGCCGGTCGGGTGCTCCTGCGCGCCGTCACCGGGCGCCGGGTCCTGGCCGAGCTGGTTCGGCGGGAACCGCAGGGGCGGGAGCTCCTGCAGCGGCGCCTGCGGGGCGTTGCCCACCTCCGGCGGGAGCGGCGTGCCCTGCGCCGGGTTGCCGAGCGGCGCCAGCGGGTCGGCGGGCGCGTCCCGGAGAGGTCGCCGTCCGCGATCGCGCGCTTCTGGTTCCGGTAGGGCGCCTCGAAGGGCTCGTGGAACCGGAAGGTCGCGTCGGAGAACGCCGACGGCGTCGGGTCGCCGACGACGGCGCCGCCGGGGTGCGTCGCGTCCGCGGTGACCTGCGGGAGGAGGTAGGCGTCGGCGTCGCTGTTCCACAGCCCGGCCGCGGCGGCGAGTCGCTGCGTCCCGTCGGCGGGGTCCCACGCGGAGTGCGGCACGCGGATCCCGACCTGGCGCCGCTCGACGTCGACGTGCACCTGTGGTGCGTCGGGGTGGGGCCGCCCGGTGGGCGCGTCGACGATGTCGCCCCCGCTGCCGTGCACCGTCACGAACAGCCGGGCCGGCATGACGGTGTTCGCGCCGTGCGGGGCCTCCCGCGGGGTGTCCGAGCCGCCGAGCGCGAGGGTCAGGCCGAACAGCCCGGTGACGTGCGACGACGACTTATCGTTAGCCCGAATAGACTAGGATCGTCCGGATCTGGATGCGGCCGCCATGGTTCTCCTGGTGTAGAAAAACCGGGAGCTACCACGAGGAGCGGCCGTGCCGAAGCGGGTGGACCACGAGCAGCGCCGGGGCGAGATCGCCGACGCCGCCTGGCGGCTGATCGCCGAGCGCGGTCCGGACGCGGTCACGCTGCGGGAGGTCAGCGCGGCACTGGGGGTCGCACACGGGGCGCCGGCGCACTACTTCGCCGGCCGCGCCGCGATCGTGGAGTGCGCGTTCCGGCGGGCCCTCGACGACCTCGACGCCCGGGTGGCGCGGCGCGCGGCCGGGCTGTCCGGGGTGGCGGCGCTGCAGGTGTTCTGCGAGGAGGTCACCGCGCACACCGGGACGCCGTTCGCCCGGGTCGCGGCGTCCGGGCCCGGGCCGGCCGCGGTCCTCGCCGAGGTGACCGCGCGGTGGCGGACCCGGCTGGTGGCCCGGTTCGAGGAGGCCCGGCGGGCGGGCGGGATCGTCGTCCCGGCTCCGGACGGGGTGCTCGTGGAGCAGCTGCTGGCCCTGCTCCACGGGGTGCAGGCACTGGCCGAGCCGGGGCCCGGCGTGGCGGGGCGACGCCGGAGCCGGGCGGAGCGGGGACGGCGCCTGGGTCGGGCGGGGCGGGGGCGGCGCCGGGCGAGGTGGTCGCCGCGTTCCTCGCAGGGCTCGGTGGCGGCGCGACCCGGGCCGGGACCGCCGGGCCGGGCGGGGACCCGCCGGGGGCCGGGGCGCGGTCACCGGGCCGGGCGGCGGCCGCACGGGACGGAGCCGGCGACGGCGTGGACGGCAGCGGGAACGACGTGGACGGGTTCCTCACCTTCACCGACGTCGCGCTCGCCCGCACCGGCGATCGGCTCCCCGGCACCGACCGCGAGGCCATGGCGCTGGTGCTGAACCTGCACCGGATCGCCGGCTCCCTGGTCTACGACCTCGAGTCGACCGTGCACCGCCCCGCCGGATGGAGCTGGTCGGCGTTCCGGCTGCTGTTCACGCTGTGGGTCGCGGGCGGGCAGGAGGCGGGCCGGGCGGCGGAGCTGTGCGGGATGAGCCGGGCCGCGGTGTCCAGCCTGGCCAACACCCTCGCGGCCGGGCCCGCACCGAGGTCCTCGCCGCGGCGGCGACCGATCCCGCGGCCCGGGCGCGGGTCGACTCGGGCCGGCTGGCCGAGCCGTTCTGGTACGTCGACTCCGCCCTGACCACCGCCGACGCGCGGCGCCCGTTCGCCGGGCGTCCCGCCCGCGGCGAGGTGCCGCCCGCCGGACCGGGGGTGCTCGTCCCGGACGCCCCGGTGCGCACCCCGGCCGGTCCGGGACGGCTGCGCGCGCTGGCCCGCGACGGGTTCCTGCTGCTCGCCGGCCCACGGGCCGACGCGGACGCGGTCGCCGCAGCGGCGGCCGGTGCGCCCGGCCCGGTCCGGGTGCTCGCCCTCGCCGAGCTGGACGGCCGCACGGGCACCGTCGCCGGAGCCCTCGGCGGAGCCGGAGCCGGAGACGGGGACGGAGCCGGAGCCGCAGACGGGGACGGGGACGGGGACGGGCCGACGGTGACGGCCACCCTGGCCGCCCGGCCCGACGAGGTGTGGCTGCTCCGCCCGGACGCCCACGTCGCCGCCGTGCTCGCCGCCCCGTCCCGCGACGACGTCGCGGCCGCCCTCGCCCGCGCGACCGCCCGCGGCACGACGGCGCCACCGCCACGGACACAGGTACAGGCACGTAACGGACCGGAGGAGGGCCACGATGGCGTACTACAGGCGAGCCGGTGACGTCCCGCCGAAGCGGCACACCCAGCACCGACGCCCCGACGGGACGCTCTACCGCGAGGAGCTGATGGGGGAGGAGGGCTTCTCCTCGGACTCCTCGCTGCTCTACCACGCGGGCGTCCCCTCGGCGATCGTCGACGCCACCCCCTGGGACCCGGGCGACCAGTCGCTCACCGACAACCGGCCGCTGCTCCCGCGCCACCTGCGGCTGCACGAGCTCGGCACCCCGGACTGGAAGTCGGTCGACGTCGTGACCGGGCGCCGGCTGGTACTGGGCAACGCCGACGTGCGGATCTCCTACGTCGTCGCGGGGGAGACCAGCCCGCTCTACCGCAACGCCGTCGGCGACGAGGTCGTCTACCTGGAGTCCGGGTCGGCGATCGTCGAGACCGTGTTCGGCGCGCTGGACGTGGTCCAGGGCGACTACGTCGTCCTCCCGCGGGCGACGACCCACCGCTGGGTACCCACCGGGTCCGAGCCGCTGCGCGCCTACGCGATCGAGGCGTCGTCGCACATCGCCCCGCCCAAGCGGTACCTGTCGCGCTACGGCCAGCTGCTCGAGCACGCCCCGTACTGCGAGCGCGACCTGCACGGACCGGGGGCGCCGCTGCTCGTCGAGCAGAACGACGTCGAGGTGCTGGTGAAGCACCGCGGCGGGCCCGACGGGATCACCGGCACCCGCTACGTGGTGCCCACCCACCCGTTCGACGTCGTCGGCTGGGACGGCTGCCTGTACCCGTACACGTTCAACGTCGCCGACTTCGAGCCGATCACCGGCCGCGTGCACCAGCCGCCGCCGGTGCACCAGGTCTTCGAGGGCTCCGGCTTCGTGATCTGCAACTTCGTGCCGCGCAAGGTCGACTACCACCCGCTCGCCGTGCCGGTGCCCTACTACCACGCCAACGTGGACTCCGACGAGGTCATGTTCTACTGCGGCGGCGACTACGAGGCCCGCAAGGGCTCCGGGATCGGGCAGGGATCGATCTCGCTGCACCCGGGCGGGCACAGCCACGGCCCGCAGCCCGGCGCCGTCGAGCGGGCGCTCGGCGCGGAGTCCTTCGACGAGCTCGCGGTCATGGTCGACACGTTCCGGCCGCTCGCCCTCGGTGAGGGCGGACGGGCCTGCGAGGACCCGTCGTACGCGTGGAGCTGGGCGGGGCGCGGCCCGGCCCGGTGACCGGGTGACCGCTCACCGGGCGGGGACGAGCACCGGCACCAGCCGTACCAGCACGACCAGGGCGACGAGTTCGACCAGGGTCTGGGTGACGACGGCGAGCGGGGCGAGGGCGAGCGCGCCGGGCAGCGCCAGCGCGAGCGGCAGGACGACCAGCGAGTTGCGGGTCGTCACCGAGAACACCACCGCCCGGGTGGCCGGCACGTCCAGGCGGGCCACCCGGGCGGTGAGCAGACCGATCACCACCGCCGCGACGACGAACGCCAGGTAGAGCGGCACCAGCCGCACCAGGGTGAGCGCCTGCGCCCCGACGGCGGCGATCTGCGAGCCCACGACCGCGGCCAGGGTCGCCGCCATCAGCGGCACCATCGCCCCGGCGACGGCGCCCTCGACACGGACCGCGCGGCCGGCCGGGCGCCGTCGTCGCAGGCCCTGGACCAGGGCCGCCGCGGCCAGCGGGGCCAGGACCAGTACGAGGAACGCGTGCAGGAACGGCCCGGCCTCGACCACGGCGAGGACCTCCGGTCCGGCCGCGAGCCACAGGTAGCCGGGCAGCAGGAGCATCTGCGCGACCATCAGCAGCGGTGTCGCGGCGAGCATCTGCGCGCGGGCGCCACCGGCGAGCCCGGTGAACACGACGACGTAGTCGATGCACGGCGTCAGCAGCACGAGCAGGACGCCCACGAGCAGGCCGCGGTCGTCGGCGACCCATCGCGACAGCCCGATCGCGACCGGCGGGACCACCACGGCGTTCGCCACCAGCACGACCACCGGGAAACGGGTACCGGTCAGGGCCCGCGCGAGGTCGGCGAGCGGGACCGCGAGGAACGTCGCGAACAGCAGCAGCGCGAGCAGCGGGGTGACCGACGCGGCGAGCGCGGGCGCGACCCGCGGCGCGAGGAGACCGAGGAGCGCCCCGGCGAGGATCGCGGCCAGGTACAGCGCGACCTGGTGGCGGTCCCACCAGGCGACGAGCCGGCTCAGTCGGTGCCCCCGGCCGAGCGGTACGCCGACTGCGCGGCCGGGCCGAGGTCGGCGCCGTGGGAGACGTCGGGGGAGTCCCCGCCCTGCTGGTAGCCACCGGTGACGGCCAGGATCTCGGAGTCGTCCGGGCCGGTCAGCCACGGGCCGCCGCTGGAACCCTGGTCGAGGCCGGGCTGGTCGAGCTGCCACTGGTCCTCGTCGAGCGTCCCGGCGGTGCCGGACACCGTCGTCGCGTCCGCGTCGCCGTCGTTGTAGCCGACCGCGGTCACCGGGGTGTCGTCGCCGCCGGTGCCGGATGCGCCGAAGGCGAGCCGGTAGGCGCCGGTGACCTGCTGGATCGGCGGGGCGTCCGGCCGGGAGACCGTCAGGAACGCGACGTCGGAATCGGGGTCGCCGCTCTCCAGCCAGCCCGGGGGGACCGCGGCGGCGGTGACGGTCCAGTAGCCGAAGGGGGCGGTGCCGTCGTCGTAGCCGGGGGCGAAGCTCATGCCCGTCCGGGCCGGCGTGCCGTCGCCGTCAGAGACGCAGTGCGCGGCGGTGACGACGAGGTCGCCGGTGGCGGACTCGACCACCGAGGCGGAGCAGAAGTGGTCACCGGGGTCCTCCGCCGGCCCGTCGAACAGGGCGCCGGTCGCGGGCCGCGTGACCGGGGTGCCGTCGGGGGCCGTGACCGCCGGGAGGGACGGTCCTGTCGCGACGGGGACGACCGTGGCCGGGCCGGCCGGGGCGGCACCGGTGGCGGCCGCAGTGGCCGCTGCGGCGGTCGTCACCTGCGGTGGTGTCGTGGGCGTCCACGACGGAACCGCGAGCGCGACGCCGACGGACGCCGCGAGCGCGGCGCCGAGCAGCCCGGGGACGCGCCACCGCGGGAGGGAGGGGCCGTGGCCGGGCCGGGTGTCGGTCCGCACGTCCACCTCCCCCGCTCGTCCCGCTGACCGGATCAACGGTAGAGGGCACTCCTGTGCTCCGTCGGCCGGACCGCTGTGGACGTGCTGTGAATCCCGGTCCGGTCGGGTGGTCGGCCCCGCCCGCGGCGGACCGGTGGCCGGTGTCCGACGACCGGTCCGGCGTGTCCGCCCGCGTGTCGCCGCTGCGTCGACGGTGGGAGCCGACCGTGCCCCGACCGGCCCACCTGCTGATGCGCCGAGTGGCTCATCAGCTCTGATGAGGCCGTGTAGCGCCCGTGACCGCCGCCACGACACACGGGCCGTCGGGAGCGCAGAGGCCCCGGCGACGACGGCCCGGGGACGGGCGGAGCGGTGGAGGCAGTCATGGCGCGTCGGGTCGGGGAGCACGGAGCACGGGTGGGCGGACGACGCCTGCTGGCGGCCGCGCTGGTGGCGGCGGTCGGGTTCGTCCCGCTCGTCGCCGGGACCGCCGCCGCCGCCGACGGCGTCCGGGTCGGCAACGACCAGATCCCGGCGTGCGGCGCGACGGTGAGCCCGACCGGCTACTGCACGGCCGTCCGGGGCGCCGGCACCGCCGCCGTCGTCGACGACGCCCGGGCCCGCACCGGACGCGGCTACCTGCGCCTGGACACCCCCGGCGGCGGTGACAAGGTCACCGTGTACGCCCAGGCCTTCAACGGGCGCAAGCTCTCGGAGATCACCGACCTCGAGTACCAGACCCTCGTCGAGCAGGGCAACGACTCGCGGCAGGTCCCCGCGCTCAACATCCCGGTCAACCCGAACAAGGCAGGCTCCACGTTCACCACGCTGGTGTTCGAGCCCGTCTACACCGCGACCACGCCGCTGCAGGACGGGACCTGGCAGACGTGGCCGGCGTCGAGCACCGGCGGCGGGTGGTGGGCCAGTGGGACGGACCCCGTCACCGGTGTGCCCAACAAGTACGGCTTCGACAGCTACACCGCCGACTTCGCCGCGGTGAAGGCAGCGCTGCCCGACGCCGTCGTCATCGGCGGGATCGCGGTCAACCAGGGCAGCGGCAACCCGGGGCTGCGCTCGGGCGTCGACAACCTGCGGATCAACGGCACCACGGTCGACTTCGACAACCCGGTCGTCCCGACCGCGCTCGCCGCGACCGGCGGCAACGGGCAGAGCGCCCAGGTCCGCACCGCCTTCGCCCAGCCGCTGTCGGCCACCCTCACCGGAGCGGGCAACGCCCCGGTGGCGGGCCAGGACGTCACCTTCACCGTGACCGGCGGCAGTGCCGCCTTCCCCGGCGGGGCCTCCGCCACCGCCACCACCGGCGCCGACGGCGTCGCCACCAGCCCGGCGCTGTCGGCTGGTGACACCGCGGGCCCGGTGACGGTCACCGCCACCGCCGGCACACTGAGCACCACCTTCGCCCTCACCGTGACCCCCGCGCCGGTGATCCCGCGGGAGGCCGACCTCTCGATCGTGCTCGGCGTGCCGAACACGATCAAGGCGGGCACCACCGTCCCCGTCACCGTGACCATCCGCAACGCGGGCCCGGCCGCCGCGACCCGGGTGGCCGGTGCCGTCACCCTCCCGACCGGCCTGCGGGCCACCGCGGCCCCGGGCGGGATCGTCAGCGGCGGCCGCAGCGTCGCCTACCTGGTCCCGAGCATCGCCGCGGGCACCGAGCGGACCTTCACGGTCACCGTGACCGTGGACCGCACGGCGGCCGGGGCGCGGACCCTCGACGCGGGCGTCGCCCCGTCGCAGGTCCGTGACCCGAAGCTCGCGAACAACGCCGCACGGGTGACCACGACCGTCGTGCGCTGACCCGGGGTCCCGGCGGGCGGGTCGCGGCGCACGGGCGCCGCGACCCGCCCGCCACCCGTTCCCGGGTCCGGATCTGATACGTCTGTGCACACCGGCCGCCCCTGCCGGGGTGCGGTGGGCCGGCGACGAACGGGAGTGGCATGGACGCGGACGTGATCGTCGTCGGGGCCGGGCTGGCCGGTCTGGTCGCCACCCACGAGCTGACCCGGCGGGGCCGCCGGGTCGCCGTCGTCGACCAGGAGGGGCCGGTCGACCTGGGCGGGCAGGCGTGGTGGTCCTTCGGCGGCATCTTCCTCGTCGACAGCCCCGAGCAGCGCCGCATGCGGGTGCACGACTCGGTCGAGCTGGCCTGGAGCGACTGGCAGGGCAGCGCCGGGTTCGACCGCCTCGACGACGAGGACACCCACGCCGCGCGCTGGGCCCGCGCCTACGTCGAGTTCGCCGCGGGGGAGAAGCGCTCCTACCTCACCGAGCTGGGCATCTCCTTCCTCCCCACGGTCGGCTGGGCCGAGCGCGGCGACCTCACCGCCACCGGCCACGGCAACTCCGTGCCCCGCTTCCACGTCAGCTGGGGGACCGGCACGGGCGTCGTCGGACCGTTCGTCGACTCCGCCCTGCGCGCCGCCGAGGCCGGGCTGGTGACCTTCCACCACCGGCACCGCGTCGACGGGCTGGTCCGCACCGACGGCGCCGTCACCGGCGTCCGCGGCGCCGTCCTCGCCCCGGACGACTCGCCGCGCGGCGCCCCCAGCAACCGCGACGTGACCGGGGAGTTCACCCTCTCCGCGCCCGCGGTCGTCCTGGCCACCGGCGGGATCGGCGCGAACCACGAGATGGTCCGCCGGTACTGGCCCGAGCGGATGGGCACCCCGCCGTCGTCGATGATCACCGGGGTGCCCGCCTACGTGGACGGGCGGATGCTCGACATCGCCGCCGACGCGGGCGTGCGGCTGGTCAACCGCGACCGCATGTGGCACTACACCGAGGGCGTCGTGAACTGGGACCCGGTCTGGCCCGGCCACGCCATCCGCATCCTGCCCGGGCCGTCGTCGATGTGGTTCGACGCGCTGGGGCGGCGGCTGCCCGCGCCGTACCTGCCCGGCTACGACACCCTCGGCACCCTGCGCCACCTGCGCACCACCCCGGACATCGCGCCCTACGACCACTCGTGGTTCGTGCTCACCCAGAAGATCGTCGAAAAGGAGTTCGCGCTGTCGGGCTCCGAGCAGAACCCCGACATCACCTCCGGGCGCCGCAGCGCCTTCCTCCGCGAACGGCTGCTCAGCCGGGGTGCGCCCGGCCCGGTCGAGGCCTTCACGACCCACGGGGAGGACTTCGTCGTCGCCGACACCCTCGACGAGCTCGTCGCGGGGATGAACGCCCTCACCGACGCCCCGCCCCTCGACCCGGCCCTGATCCGCCGCCAGATCGAGGCCCGCGACCGGCAGCTGACCCACCCCTACAGCAAGGACGCCCAGGTCCAGGGCATCCACAACGCCCGCCGCTCGCTCGGTGACCGGATCGGGCGGGTCGCGGCGCCGCACCGGATCCTCGACCCCGCCGCCGGTCCGCTGATCGGGGTGAAGCTGCACGTGCTGACCCGCAAGACCCTCGGCGGGATCCAGACCGACCTCGACTCCCGCGCCCTCGACGCCCACGGCGAACCGATCCCCGGGCTCTACGCGGCGGGGGAGGCCGCCAGGTTCGGCGGGGGCGGGGTGCACGGCTACAACGCGCTGGAGGGCACGTTCCTCGGTGGCTGCGTCTTCTCCGGCCGGGCCGCCGGGCGGAGTCTCGCGGGAACCGTCTGAACCCGGTCTCTCACTGAGCGAGAGTCGCCTTCCCGGGCGGTGGCCGCGCGACGGATGCTCGGCTCCTCGACGACGAGGGGAGCGACGGTGACCGGTGCCGAGAACCGCACGGTCCGGGTGGCGGGCCGCCACCGGGAGTCCGACGGCGTGCTGTCGCTGGAGCTGGTCGCCGCCGACGGCGGGCGGCTGCCGGACTGGACCCCGGGCGCGCACGTCGACCTCGTGCTGCCCGGCGGGCACACCCGTCAGTACTCGCTGTGCGGGGACCGGTGGGACGCCCACCGCTACCGGGTCGCCGTGCTGCGCGAGCCCGCCGGACGCGGCGGCTCGGCCTGGGTCCACGACCGCCTCGCGGTCGGGGACGAGATCGGGCTCGGCGGGCCGCGCAACAACTTCCCGCTGGTCCCGGCCCCGCGCTACCTGTTCGTCGCGGGCGGCATCGGGATCACCCCGATCCTGCCGATGATCACCACGGCGGACCTGGTCGGCGCGGACTGGGCGCTGCTCTACGGCGGCCGTACCCGCGCGTCGATGGCGTTCACCCGCGAGCTCGCGGTCCACGGGGACCGGGTCCGGATCGTCCCGCAGGACGAGGAGGGACTGCTCGACCTCCCCGGCTTCCTGGGGCGGCCCACCCCGGGCTCCCGGGTGTACGGCTGCGGTCCCGCCCCGCTGCTCGCGGCGCTGGCCGAGACCGCGGCCGGGTGGCCGTCGCACACGGTGCGGACCGAGCGCTTCGTGCCGCGCGCGACCGGCCCGGTCCGCGACACCGCCTTCGCGGTCCACCTCGCCCGCCGCGGTACCGAGGTGACCGTGCCGCCCGGGCGCAGCGTGCTCGACGCGGTCGCCGACGCCGGCGTCGACGTCCTGTCCTCCTGCCGGCAGGGCACCTGCGGGACCTGCGAGACGACCGTGCTGGCGGGCGAGCCGGACCACCGCGACTCCGTCCTCGACGACGACGAGCGCGCCGCCGCCGACTGCATGCTCGTCTGCGTCTCGCGCTCGGTCGGCCCGCGCCTGGTCCTCGACCTCTGAGCCGTACCCCGACCCGACCCGACCGGAAGGCGACGCCCATGACGGCCGCGCTCGACCACCTGCCCACCACCGACGTCGACCCGTTCGCCCCCGAGGTCCTCACCGACCCGCTCGCGTTCCACGAGGAGCTCCGCGCCGCGGGCCCGCTGGTCCGGCTCACCCGCTACGACGTGCTCGCCCTCGGCCGCTACACCGATGTCCGGGCCGCACTCGTCGACTGGCAGTCCTTCCGTTCCGGGGCCGGGGTCGGGATGCTGAACTTCCACACCGAGACACCGTGGCGGCCGCCGTCGCTGCTGCTGGAGGCCGACCCGCCGCACCACGACGCGCCTCGCCGCGTGCTCGGGAAGGTCCTCGGCCCCCGGGCGCTGCGCGTGCTGCGGGAGCGCTGGGCGGCCGACGCCGAGACCCTCGTCGACGAGGTGCTGGCCGGCGGGTACGAGTTCGACGCCGTCCCCGCCCTCGCCGAGGCGTTCCCGCTGCGCGTGTTCCCCGACGCCGTCGGGCTGCCCGAGCAGGGACGGGAGAACCTGCTGCCCTACGGCGACCTGCTGTTCAACGCCTTCGGCCCGCGCAACGCGCTGCTGGAGGAGAAGCTTCCGCGGCTCGGGGAGCTCTCGGCCTGGGTGAACGCCCAGTGCGCCCGCGAGGCCCTGGCCGGGGAGGGTTTCGGCGCCGACATCTGGGCCGCCGCCGACCGCGGCGACATCACCGCCGAGCAGGCTCCGCTGGTCGTGCGGTCGCTCCTGTCGGCCGGGGTCGACACCACCGTCACCGGGCTCGCGGCGGTGCTGCACGCCGTCGCCCGGTACCCGGAGCAGTGGGCGCGGCTGCGCGCCGACCCCGGGCTCGCCCGGGTCGCGTTCGACGAGGCGGTCCGCTGGGAGTCACCGGTACAGACCTTCTTCCGCACGACGGCGACCGACACCGAGCTCGCCGGCGTGCGGATCCCGGCCGGGCGCAAGGTGCTGATGTTCCTCGGCTCGGCGAACCGGGACCCCCGGCACTGGGGCCCCGGCGCGGGCACCTTCGACCTGGACCGCGACCCGTCGGGCCACGTCGGGTTCGGGATGGGTCTGCACCAGTGCGTCGGCCAGCACGTCGCCCGGCTGGAGGCCGGGGCGGTGCTGACCGCGCTCGCCGCGCGGGTCGCGACGATCACCCCCGCCGGACCGCCGCGCCGGCGGCCGAACAACACCATGCGCGCCTGGGCGTCGATGCCGCTGCGGGTCACGCCGGCCTAGGTGGTGGGGTCGGACAGGTGTCGTAGGCGCTCGGCGCTGGCGACGAAGTCCGCGACCAGTGGGTGCGCGGCCAACCGGGGCCAGGCCAGCGTGATCGGTACCCGTGGCGAGTCGGAGACGAGCCGGTAGCGGATCTGCGGGTGGGTGTAGAGCCGTCCGGTGGACGCGGGTGTGAGCCCGACGCCTCGCCCGGCCGCGATCGCCTCCATCCATTCGTCGACGTTCCGCACCCGTACGACGGTGTCCGGGCGCCGGGCCGGCTCCCAGAGATCGAGCGTGGTCGTGCCCGAGACCACGTTGATCACGATCGCCTCGTCGGCGAGGTCGTCCAGCACCACGGTTCCGCCGTCCACCAGCCGGTGGTCCGCCGGCAGGGCCACGACGCGGGGCTCGTCGGCGAGCACCAGCGTCCCGAACCGGGGGTCACCGGGGTCACCCGGCAGGAACCCCACGTGGGTACGCCCGTCTGCCAGACCGGCCACGGTGTCGTCGTAACGCCGGATCTCCACCGTCACGTCCGGGTGGGCACGTTCGAAGTCGCGCACGATCGGCGCGGTGTACTCGGCCGTGGAGCCCCAGGTGAAGCCGACCCGCAGGGTGGGAGATGCGCCGGTCGCGACGCCGACCGCCTCGTCGAGCGCCGCCAGCACCCGGTGCACGTGTGGCAGGACCTGCTGACCGGCGGCGGTCAACTGCACCGTCCGGCGGTTCCGTGCCAGGAGGGTGGTGCCGAGCAGTCGTTCCAGCGAGGCGACGGTGCGGCTCAGAGCAGGCTGGGTGATCCGGAGATGGTGCGCGGCACGGGTGAAGTTCCGCTCCCGGGCCACGGCCACGAAGGCGCGGAGATGCCGGAACTCCACTCCGTGCTCCGCCGGAATCTCTGTCATGCGTCCGAAGCATAAGCAGTGCTGAAACGGCATTTCATCCCGCATGGTCGACCGGCCTAGCGTCGGTGCCAGCGCGCTGATCCGACGAGGAGAAGCCGAGCCGACGAAGAGAGGACGGAACCGACGATGGTCTCCTTCCACGGGGTGATCCCGGCGCATCTGCTCCCGTTCACCGAGGACCTGCAGATCGACGAGACCAACCTCCGTCGCCACCTGCGTGCGCTGCTCGACGTCGAGGGCGTCACCGGCATCACGACCAACGCGCACGCCTCCGAGGTGGCCACGCTGACCGCGGACGAGCAGCGCCGCCAGCTCGACATCGTCCTCGACGAGGTCGCCGGGCGGGTCCCGGTCATCTCCGGGGTCTACCAGGACGGCTCGGCCAAGGCCGCGCGGATCGCCGCGGAGGCCGAAGCCGCCGGCGCCGACGGCCTGCTGGTGTTCCCCACGGTCGTGTTCGAGGGCGGCGCACAGCTGCGCCCGGAGATGGCGGTGAGCCACTACGCCACGATCGCCGATGCCACGTCGCTCCCGATGATCGCGTTCGTCTACCCGGCGACGTCCGGGCTCCGGCTGGACACCGACACCCTGGTCCGGGTCTGTTCGGAGATCCCGACCGTGGCCGCGGTCAAGGAGTGGTCGAACGACATCGTCGCCTACGAGCGCAACCTGCGGGCGCTGCGGAGCCTGGACCGGCCGGTGTCGCTGCTGTCCAGCTTCAGCCGCTCGCTGCTCGCCTCCCTGGTGCTCGGCGCCGATGGGATCCTCTCCGGGCACGGCAGCCTCGTCGTGGACCTGCAGGTGGAGCTGTTCCGCGCCGTCGAGAAGCAGGACCTGGGCGAGGCACGCCGGGTCTGGGACCGCATCCAGCCGGTCGCCGAGGCCTGCTACGCGGACCCGTTCCTGGACGGGCACAACCGGATGAAGGTCGCGCTGGCGCAGCTGGGCCGGATCGACGCCGCGCACGTCCGCCCACCCCTGCAGCCGGTGTCCGACACCGAGCGGGCCACGCTGCGGGCGGCCGTCGAGCGGGCGGAGCTGCCCCGTGGCTGAGGTCCCCGGCCTGTTCGACCCGATCGAGATCGGGGGAGTGCGGCTCCGCAACCGCACGCTGCTGCCCTCGATGACCACCCGCCTCGCGGACGACGCCGGGCACGTCACCGACGCGACGCTCGCCTACTACCGGGCCCGCGCCGAAGGTGGCGTCGGCCTGGTCACCGTCGAGATGGCCTCACCCGAGATCGCCGGCAAGCACCGGTTCCGCGAGCTGGGCATCTACGACGACATGTTCCTGCCCGGCCTGCGCCGGCTGGTGGACACGCTGCACGAGGCCGGGGCGCGGGCGTCGATCCAGCTCGGGCACGGCGGCAGCCGGGCGCGGTCCGTCGTCTCCGGCACCACGCCCGTGGCGCCGTCGGCGGTGCCCACCCCGGTCTTCGAGATCGAGGCCGAGCTCGCCGTCCCCGAGGCCATGTCGGCTGCCCGGATGCGCGAGACGGTCGACGCCTACGTGGCCGCGGCGGCCCGCGCGCAGCGGGCCGGGTTCGACATGGTCGAGCTGCACGGCGCGCACGGCTACCTGATCTCGCAGTTCCTGTCCCCGCTGGAGAACACCCGCTCCGACTCCTACGGCGGGTCGCTGGAGAACCGCGCACGCTTCGGGCTGGAGATCCTGCGCCGCATCAAGTCCGAGGTCCCCGGCCTGCCGGTGATCTTCCGGATCGGGGTGGAGGACTTCTTCCCGGGCGGGCTCACCGCCGACGAGGGCATGCAGGTCGGCCGGTGGGCGGAGCGGGACGGCGCCGACGCGGTCAGTGTGACCGCCGGGCACTACCGCTCCCTGCCGGCCGCCGAGCGGATGATCCCGCCGATGGCGTACCCCGCGGCGACGTTCGTCGAGTACGCGGCACGGATGAAGCAGCTGGTGGACGTCCCGGTGATCGGGGTCGGGCGGCTCGGCGACCCCGAGGTCGCCGCCGGCGCCGTGGCCGACGGCAAGCTCGACATCGTGGCCCTGGGCCGCCCACTGATCGCGGACCCGCACTGGGTGGCCAAGGCACAGGCCGGAGTCCCGGTCCGGCGTTGCCTGGCCTGCAACCACTGCATCACGAACATGCGCTCCGGCGCGCAGCTGTCCTGTGTGGTCAACCCGGCGACCGGCCGGGAGGAGGTCTACGCCGGCACGAGCGCGCCGGGAGGCCGCCGGATCGTGGTGCTCGGCGCCGGACCGGCCGGGCTGACCTACGCCTCCCAGGTCGCCGAGGGCAACGACGTCATGGTGATCGACAGGGCGGAACGCGCCGGCGGGGCGTTCCGGCTCACCGGGCTCGCACCCCGGTTCAACGACGTCGCCGCGGCCGAACCGACGTTCACCGCCTACGTCGACGAGCTGGAACGGACCTGCCGGCTCGGCGGCGTCCGGTTCCGCTACGGCTCCGAAGCCACCGGTGACGACCTGCGCGGCGCCGACCTGGTGGTCGTGGCCACCGGCGCGCACTACCGGTTCGGCCTCGGCGCCGTCGTCCCCCGCCTGCTGCGCACCCGTGCCGCCCGCTCGCGGGCAGCCGCCCGCCTGTTCGCCTCCCCGCGGATCCGGGACGCCCTCTACTACCGGCTCCGCACCGGACGCGGCGCCGAACTGGCCCGCCGACTGCCCGTCGACCCGGGGAGCACGGTGCTCGTCGTCGGCGACGCCGCCCGGGCCGGCAAGGCCCGCGAGGCCATCACCAGCGCCTTCGACGCCGCCCTGGCCCCCAGCGCCCGATCCGCCCCCACCCCCTGACATCGACAAGAGGTCCCGTGCCATGACAGAGCCGTCAGTGAGCGCAGTACACGCACCACCGGGCAACCGGCGGCAGAGCAGCAAGGTCGCCTTCGCCAGCCTGATCGGCACCACCGTCGAGTGGTACGACTTCTACATCTACGGCACCGCCGCAGCGCTGGTGTTCCCGAAGCTGTTCTTCCCCGAGTTCTCCCCGGGTGCGGGCCTGCTCGCCTCGCTGTCCACCTACGCGGTGGGCTTCGCCGCCCGCCCGCTCGGCGGCATCGTGTTCGGCCACTTCGGCGACCGGGTCGGCCGCAAGAAGATGCTGGTGGTCTCGCTGCTCGCGATGGGCCTCGGCACCCTGGCGATGGGGCTGGTCCCCGGCTTCGCCGAGATCGGCATCCTGGCCCCGGTCCTCATCGTGGCGCTCCGGTTCGTCCAGGGCGTCGCCGTCGGCGGCGAATGGGGCGGTGCGGTGCTGATGGCCGTGGAGCACGCGCCGCCCGGCAGGGCCGGCTGGTACGGGTCGTGGCCGCAGGTCGGCAGCCCGCTCGGGCTGGTGCTCTCCACCGCGGCGTTCTCCGCGGTGAGCAGCCTGCCCGACGAGGACTTCCTGTCCTGGGGCTGGCGGGTGCCGTTCCTGGCCAGCGCGCTGCTCATCGTCGTCGGGCTCGTCGTCCGGCTGCGGCTGATGGAGTCCCCGGTGTTCGCGCAGATGCAGTCGGCCGGGGAGACCGCACGGCTGCCCGTGCGCGACGCACTGGCCCGGCACCCGGGCAGTGTGCTCGGCGCCGCCGGCGCGTTCATCGTGATCAACACGGTCTTCTACCTGGTCACCGTGCTCGGGCTGTCCTGGGCCACGTCGCACCTGGGCATCCCGCGCGGCACGTTCCTCGCCGCCGTCCTGGTCGCCGCCGTGATCATGTGCGGCACCGTCCCGCTGTTCGGCGCGCTGTCGGACCGGGTCGGCCGACGACCGGTGTTCGCGGCCGGGGCGATCCTGGTGGCGGTGTTCGCGTTCCCGCTGTTCTGGCTGATCGAGACGATGTCGACACCGCTGCTGTTCCTCGGTGTCATCGTGATCATGGGCATCGGGCACCCGTTGATGTACGGGCCGCAGGCGGCGCTGTACTCGGAGATGTTCCCGCCCGCGCTCCGCTACTCGGGTGCCTCCCTGGGTTACCAGATCGGCGGCATGCTCGGCGGGCTGGTCCCGCTCGTGGCCAGCGCACTGCTGGTCGCCTACGACCAGGCGTCCTGGCCGATGGCCGCGCTCCTCGTCGCCACCGCCGTGATCAGCCTGGCGTCCCTGCTCACCATGCGGGCCCGGTACGCCGACCACACCACCGGAGAGGTCGCGTCGTGACCGCACTCGATCTCACCGGTCGCACCGCCGCCGTCACCGGCGCGGCCCGCGGCATCGGCCGGGCCATCGCCACGGCGCTGGCCGACGCCGGGGCCCGGGTGGCGGTGATCGACAAGGACGCCGACGGCGCGCGGTTGGTCGCCGAGGAGCTCGGCGGCGTCCCGGTGTCGGCCGACCTCACCGACGCCGACGCCGTCGACCGGGCGTTCGCCGAGGTCGTCGAGCGGCTCGGGGCACCCGAGGTGTTCGTCAACAACGCCGGCATCCTGCGGGCCGGTGACCTGGTCACCTCCGCCGTCGAGGACTGGGACGCCCAGTTCGCCGTCAACACCCGGGCGGCGTTCCTGTCGGTGCGCGCCGCGGCGGGCCACATGCGTGCCCGCGGCGGGCCCGGCTCGATCGTCGTGGTCACCTCGAACTGTGCCCGGACCCCGCGGATGGACCTGGGTGCGTACTGCGCGTCCAAGGCGGCCACGGACATGATGGCCCGCTGCCTGGCGCTGGAACTCGCCGCCGAGCAGATCCGGGTCAACACGCTGTGCCCCGGCTCCTGCGACACCGAGCTGCAACGCGCCCAGTGGCGTGAGCTCGGCGTCGGCCCGGAGCGCCAGATCCACGGTGACCCCGCGAAGTACCGCACCGGCATCCCGATGGGACGTCTCACCACCCCGCAGGACGTCGCCGACCTGGCCCTGGTGCTCGCCTCGGACACCAGCCGGTTCGTCACCGGGCAGTCCTGGCACGTCGACGGAGGACAGACCCTGCCATGACCGACACCACCACCGACCCCCGCGCGGACTTCGCCGGGCTGACCGCCGTCGTCACCGGCGGGGCCTCCGGCATCGGCGCAGCCACGGCGGCCCTGTTCGCGGCGCGCGGCGCCCGGGTCGCCGTGCTCGACCTCGATCCGGGCGATGTGCCGAGCCCGCTGCTCGGCGTGCGCGCCGACGTCACCGACGACGACTCCGTCACCGCCGCCGTCGACGAGGTCATGACGGCGTTCGGCCGGATCGACATCCTGGTCAACAACGCCGGTGTCGGCGCGGCCGGCACCGTCGAGGCCAACGACCTCGACGAGTGGCGTCGGGTTCTCGACGTGAACCTGCTCGGGCTGGTGCGCACGACCAGGGCCGCGCTACCCGCACTGCGCCGCGCGGGCTCGGCCTCGGTCGTGAACGTCGGCTCCATCGTGGCCACCGCCGGACTGCCCGACCGGGCGTTGTACTCGGCGAGCAAGGGGGCCGTGCTGTCCCTGACGCGGGCCATGGCCGCCGACCACGTCCGCGACGGCATCCGCGTCAACTGCGTGTGCCCCGGCACCGTGGACACCCCGTGGATCGGCCGGCTGCTCGACGCCGCCGCCGACCCCGACACCGAGCTCGCGGCGTTGCGCAGCCGCCAGCCGACCGGGGGCCTCGTGGGGATGGAGGAGGTCGCGCGGGCCATCATCCACCTCGCCGACCCGCACCAGCGCTCTCTCACCGGCGCCGTCCTGGCGGTCGACGGCGGGATGTCCGGCCTCCGCGTCCCGCAGGGCTGAGCCACGGGGCGGTATCCGTCCGACGGTCCGTACGGGGCACCCGCGACGACGGGCCCGGGCCGGCCCGCCCGTCGCGGCGTCACGGGCAGGTGATCGCCACCGGGCCGCGTGACCGGGGACGCACCCTGGGGCAGACTCCACCCGTGGTCGCGGGCGAACCGGTGCTGGCCCGGGCGGTGCGGATCCTGTCGGTGTTCGAGCCCGGGCGGCCCGAGCTGGGCGTCGCCGAGATCGCCCGCGCCTCCGGGCTGCACGTCGCGACCGCGTCCCGGCTGGTCGGGCAGCTCGTCGAGCAGGGGCTGCTCACCCGCACCGGCTCCGGGCGGCTGCGGATCGGGATGCGGCTGTGGGAGCTGGGGCAGCGGGCGTCGCCGACGCTGACCCTGCGGGCCGCGGCGCTGCCGTTCCTCGGGGACCTGCACGCCGTCGTCGGGCACCACGTGCAGCTGGGTGTCCTCGACGGCGACGAGGTCATCTTCCTGGAGCGGCTCTCCGCGCCCGGGGCGGTGGTCAACCTGACCCGGATCGCCGGGCGGCTGCCGCTGCACGTCTCGTCGTCGGGGCTGGTGCTGCTCGCCCACGCGCCGCCCGAGCAGCAGGAACGGGTGCTCGCGGCGCCCCTGGAACGACGGACGCCCGCCACGGTGACCGACCCGGACCGGCTGCGGGTGCTGCTCGCCCGTGTCCGGCGCGACGGGTACGTCGTCACCGACGGGCACGTCCATCCGGACGCGACGGGCGTCGCCGTCCCGGTCCGCGGGCGCGACGGGGCCGTGGTCGCCGCGCTGTCGACGGTGCAGCCGCACGACGGCCGGGCGCGCACGCTCGTCCCCGCCCTGCGCGCCGCGGCCCACGGCATCGCCCGGGCGCACGGCGGGGGAGACCCCGTGCCCTGAGTGCGCTCAGCCGAGGAACTTCTCCACCACCGCGTCGAACGCGGCCGGGTTCTCCAGGAACACGAAGTGCGAGTTCGCCTCGTCGGGCCCGAACACGTGCAGCACCGCGCCGGGGACACGGTCGGCGATCCAACGCTGCGACTCCGGGCTCACGTGGCTGCCCTCGCACCCGAGGACCAGTGTCGGGACGTCGATCCGGGGGAGCACGTCGCGCCAGTCCTGTGCGCAGTGGTCGAACAGCAGCGGTACCCCGGCGTGGGCGGGGGTGTGGGTGATCTCCCGGGCGACCAGGGACCAGACGTCGTCGGCGGGGGTGCCGGAGAACATCGAGCGGACGAACGCCTCCCGCACCGTGTCCCCGTCGGGGCCGGCGAGGCTGCCGGCGAGGTCCAGCAGGCCGCCGACGTCGAAGATGGCGCCCGACCCGGCCTGCTCCTGCGCCGACATCCACGGCACCGCGGCGACGGCCGCGGGCTGGTCGACCAGCACCAGCCGGCCGATCCGGCCCGTGCCGTGGGTGTCGATGTGGCTCCACAGCACCGAGGCGCCCATGGACCAGCCGAGCAGGTCGGCACGGTCGAGACCGAGGCGTTCGAGCAGCTCGACCAGGTCCTGCGCGAGCCGGGCGATGCGGTAGCCGTGGTGCGGCTTGTCCGAGACGCCGTGCCCGCGCTGGTCGTAGGTGACCACGCGGCGCCGCGCGCCGAGGCCGGTGAGCTGGTGGGCGAACATCGCCTGGGTCTGGCCCCAGCCGTGCAGCATCACCAGCGGGACGCCCTCCCCGCCGGAGTCGCGGTAGTCGAGCGTCACACCGTCGGCGGTGGTGAAGGTGGGCATCGGTGTCCTCCTCGGGTCCGCGGAGGAGTCTGGGCCGCAGTGGCGCCGGTCACCACCGCCGGTGGTCGAGGGATCAGGCCGGTGTGTGCTCCGTCTGTCGAAGCTCCCGGCCGGGTGCCGGGTGCCGGGCCGCGACGACGTCGAGCGCGACCAGCCCCAGGTGCAGCGCCAGCCGGGTCGCGCCGTCGGAGACGTCGAGACCGGTGAGCCGGGTGACCCGGTCGAGCCGGTAGTAGAGCGAGGTGCGGTGGATGTGCAGGCGGGCGGCCGCGGCCGGGCCGTTGCCCGCCTCGTCGAGGTAGGCGCGGACGGTGGCCACCAGCCGTCCGTCGGGGTCGGCGGCACGCAGCCGGCGCACCTCGTCGGGGACCACGTCGTCGGTCAGCAGGGCCGGCGGGAGAGCGAGCAGCGGGCCGAGCGCCCCGAGCCCGGCCCACCGGGCGACCGGGGGCCGGAGCCCGAGCTCGGCGGCCGTGCACGCGGTCCGGGCCCGCGTCACCGACCCGGCCAGCAGCTCCGGTGCGGGGGCCGGGTCGCCGATCCCGGCGACGCAGCGGAAGCGGCCGTGGGCCAGCTCGCCGACGCGATCGACGACCCGGCGCACCCGCGCGGGGAGGTCCTCGGAGCCGGGCGTCGGCGGCGCGGCGAGCAGGACCGCGGTGCCGCCGGCGACGGCGGTGAGCCACCCGTCGGTCCCGTCGCGGCGGCGCCCGGACAGGGCCGTACGCAGGGCGATCCCGGCGTGTTCGTGGTACCCGTCCGCCCCGGGCACCGCGACGACGACGGCCGTCGCGCCCGGCTCCGGCGCCCGGCCCGCCGTGGTGAGGGCGGCCGCCGCCCGGACCCGGGCCACCGGGTCGTCGCCGACGAGGTCGAGCACCCGGCGCTCGTCCTCGCGGGCCGCGTCGGCGGTGCGTGCCAGGTCCTGCAGCGACAGGGCCAGCTGCTCGGCGACCGCGGTGATGCGCCCGAGCTCGCCGGTGGTCAGCGAGCCGTCGGCGTCCATCACCATCAGCAGCGCCAGCAGCCGGCCCTCCCAACGGACCGGGACGCACACCCGGGCGTGCATGCCCAGCTCGTCGCTGGCCGGGATGATCCCGGGACGGGTCCAGGACAACACACCGTGGGCGAGCACGTAGCCGCGGACGCGGGGCTCCGCGCCGCGGTTGAGCACCGCCGCGACGCGGGTGGGGTCCGCATCGCCGTAGTGCGCGCTCGCGTAGAGGACCTGCACGGCGGGGTCGTCGACGACGACCGACCGGGACAGCTCCTCGGCGAGCCGGTCGATCAGCGCCGTCGCCGCGTCACCGAGCACCCGGCGATCCTACAGACGGAGCACACCGCGGCCGCCGTGTTCGTCGGCGGACGGTGTCGGCCGCGCGCACCGCGGGCGCACCGTGGCCGGAAGCAGGGGACGGCGCGGCAGGGCACGACGAGGCGGGGAGGGTCCGGTGCGGGATCTGGAGGGCCGGGTGGCGGTGGTGTTCGGCGCGGGGTCGGGCGGGCGGGGGACGAGCAACGGCGAGGCCGCGGCGCTGGCCTACGCCGGGGCCGGTGCGGTCGTCGCCGCGGTCGACCGCGACACCGCCGAGGCCGCCCGGGTGGCGGGGGAGATCACCCGAGCCGGTGGTGCGGCACTGGCGGTCACCGCCGACGTCACCGACGAGGACGACGTCGCCCGCGCCGTCGCCGCGGTCGTGGACACCCTCGGGGTGCCGCACGTACTGCACAACAACGTCGGCGCCGCGGTGCTCGGTGAGGTCGTCGACCTCGACCTCACCGGGTGGAACCGGGCGCTCGCGCTGAACCTGACCAGCGCCTACCTGACCTGCCGGCACACGCTGCCGCACATGCGCGCCGCCGGTCGCGGGGCGATCGTGAACGTGTCGTCGCTGGCCGCGATCCGCGACACCGGCTACGTCTACCCCGCCTACAGCGCGGCCAAGGCGGGTGTCGACCAGCTGACCGTGTCGCTGGCGCTGACCTACGCCCGCGACGGGATCCGCGCCAACGCGGTGCTGCCCGGCCTGATCGACACCCCGATGGTGCGCGAGCAGGTCGTCGACGACCCCGGCGCGCTGGCCGCCCGGCACGAGGTGAGCCCCACCGGCCGGATGGGCTCCCCGCACGACGTCGCCCAGGCCGCGCTGTTCCTCGCGTCGGACCGCGCCGCCTACGTCAACGGGGTCTGTCTACCGGTCGACGGCGGGCTGTCCGCACGGTCGCGGTGAGGCCCGGCGCTCAGGCCCCTGCGCCCGCGCCGACCGGCACCGGGCGCAGGGTCAGCGGCAGCAGGTCGCGGACCTCGGCGCGCAGGGTGTCCAACGCGTGCGGGTCGTCGCCGGTGAGGAACCCCAGCAGGGCCTGCTGGAACACACCGTCGACCATCCCGTAGGCGGCGTGCGGGCTCAGCGCGACCGCGGTGCCGGTGAGGTCGGCGTAACGGGTGACGACCCGCCACACCATGTCCTCCAGGGTGCGGTCGATCTGCCCGACGGCCTCGCGCAGGTTCGGCTCGAACATGCTCTGGGCGCGCAGGTCGTACCAGAGGCGGTGCATCGGGGCCTCGTCGACGATCGTCTCGCACAGCTTGTCCGCGAACGCGGTGACCAGGCCGTCGGCCGTCGTCGCGTCGGCGACGGCGCCGTCGTAGCGGGTCACGCACACCGCCTTGTACTGCCGCACACAGTAGACGATCAGCTCCAGCTTGTCGGCGAAGTAGTAGTGCACGACGCCGTGGCTGTACGGGGAGTTCTGCGCGATCTCGCGCAGCGACGCCCGGGCGTAGCCGAGCTCGCCCAGGGTCTGCAGGGCCGAGTCCGCCAGCGCTCGGCGGCGCGCGTCGTGCTTGTCGACCGGGTTCGCCCGTGCCACGCGGCCCCCTCCCGTCGTCCGCCGGGAGCCACTGTAACCGACCGCTGCGTCTCCGACGCCGTCGTTCTGGACGCCCGCCCGACGATATCTTGACAACTGGTCAGAGATCGCGGCAGGGTGTGGCCCACATCACCGATCGACACTGGAGTCGCCGTGACGCAGATCGACCTGACCGGACGCACCGTGCTCGTGACCGGGGGCGCACAGGGGCTGGGCGAGGGGATGGCCCGCGCGCTGGCCGACTCGGGCGGCCGGGTCGTCGTCGCCGACCTGCAGGACGAGGCGGGCGGCACGCTCGCGAAGTCCCTGGGGGAGCAGCACGGGTTCGTGCACCTGGACGTCACCGACGACGCCTCGTGGACCGCCGCGGTCGCCGAGACCGTGGAGCGGTTCGGCGGCCTCGACGTCGTCGTCAACAACGCGGGCGTCGAGGTCACCCAGCTGCTCGTCGACACCGAGCCCGACGACGTCCGCCGGATGCTCGAGGTCAACCTGCTCGGCACGATGCTCGGCATCAAGCACGCCTTCCGTGCCATGCGCCCGGGTGGTGCGGCGGGCCGCGGCGGAGCCGTGATCAACGTGGCCTCGGTCGCCGCGACCATCGCGTTCCCCTCCATCGGCGGCTACTCCGCGACCAAGTCCGGGGTCGACCGGCTCACCCGGGTCGCGGCGATGGAGTCGGGCAAGCTCGGCTACGGGGTGCGGGTCAACTGCGTGTACCCCGGGCTCGTCCCGACCGCGATGGGGCAGAAGCTCGCCGTCGAGACCGCCGGGCTCGGGCTGTTCGAGAGCCCGGAGGCCGCGGTCGGCGCGGTGGTCGAGCTGACCCCGTCGGGCCGGCTCGGCGAGGTCGCCGACATCGCCGACGCGGTCGCCTTCCTGGCCTCCGACGCCGCCCGGTTCGTCAACGGCGCCGGGCTGCCGGTCGACGGCGGCATGGGCATGTGACCCGCCGGGTCCCCGCCGCCCGGGATCACCGGTCCCGGGCGGCGAGGACCTCGTCGAGCACCACGGTGGCGCGGAACCCGCACAGCACCAGGATGTGCAGCAGGTAGAGCCACAGCGCCAGCGCCGACACCGTCCCGACCACGGGGAGCCCGGCGAACGGTGCCGACCACTCGATCGGGATGGCCAGGAACAGCAGGAAACCCTGCAGGAACCCGGCCAGCACCGACCCGGTGCCGAACGCGCCGAGCACCAGCGCGCGCCGGCCCAGCCGCCCCGGCCCGACCAGCCCGAACACCGCGAGCAGCGCGGTCGACAGCGTCACCCACACCACGTGGAACGCCACGACGACGCCCCACACCAGCGACCAGCCACCCGCGGCGTAGAGCGGCCCGACGTAGGGAGCCGCGCCCAGCACGACCAGCACGAGGAACGGCGCGACCGCCGCGACCCCCAGCAGCCCGGCGCGGCCGCGCCAGCCGGTGAGCCGGTCGCGGGCTGCGGACATCTGGACGAACGCGCGGCGCAGGCCCTCGCCGTAGAGACTGGCCGGGAACAGCACGACCAGTGCCTGCCACCAGGCCATCGACAGCGACACCGCGGCCAGTGTGCGCAGCGCCTCGGGCGTGCCGTGCCCGCCGGGGAGCCCGCCGACCGCCGCGTCCATCGCCGTGGTCACCGTCTCCGGCCCGGCCAGCGCACCGACGCCCCACAGCGCGACCATCGCCAGCGGCACCAGCCCGATCACCCCGAAGTAGGTCGCACCGGCGGCCCACAGCGCGATGTCGCTGCCGGGGAAGGTGTTCCCGAGCCGGCGGGCGAGGGTGCGGGCCCGGTTCACGGCGCGCCCCCGCTGCGGCGCTGGCACGCTGGTCCGATGACGACCGGGGACGACGACGGCTGGTCGGCCCTGCACGGCGGCATCCGGCCCTCCCCGGTGGTACGCGGCTGGCTCCGGATGGTGCGGGTCCTCTCCGCGGGCCCGGTGGCCCGGGTCCCGCCGGACGTGCTGTCGGCGTCCGGCGTGGTCGTGCTGGCCGGGGCGTGGGCGGTCGCGCTCGCCGGGGCGCCGTGGACGGCGGCGGCGGCTCTGCTCGTCGTCGCCGCGGGGGTGCTCGACGGCCTCGACGGCGCCGTCGCGCTGCGCACCGGGCGGGCCCGGCCGCTGGGTGCGGTGGTCGACGCCGTCGCCGACCGCCTCGGGGACCTGCTGCTCGGGGCGGTGCTGGTCGCGCTCGGCGCCGCGCCCGGCTGGGTCCTCGCGGCGCTCGCGCTGGTGTTCGTGCACGAGTTCCTACGGGCCCGCGCGCAGTCGGTCGGCATGCCGGGGGTGGGCGCGGTGACCGTCGCCGAGCGGCCGACCCGGCTGGTCGTGGTCGCCCTGCCCGCACTCGGTGCGGCGGTGCTCCCGGCCGGCCCGCCGCTGGTCGGGGTGTCGTGGGGGACCGTCTTCGCCCTCACCTGGACGGTCCTGGGTGCGATCGGGCTGGCGCAGCTCGCGGTGGGCGTGGTCCGGACGACCCCGCCGCGGTTCCCGGGGTCCCCGCCGGGCCGATGAGCCCGGCGACGATCTCGGCCGACATCAGCACCAGCGGGATGCCGCCGCCCGGGTGCGCGGACCCGCCCACCAGGTAGAGGCCCGGCACCGGGCCGCGGTTGGCGGGCCGGCGCAGCGCGGCCCGGGGGCCGTGCGAGGCGGTGCCGTAGATCGCGCCGCCCGGCGAACCGGTGCGCCGCTCCAGCTCGGCCGGGGTCAGGACCTCGGCGAACCGCAGGCGGTCGCGCACGTCGGTGCCGCGGGCGGCGAGCACGCCGAGCACCCGGTCCCGGTAGCGCTCCGCGAGCCCGGGGGCGTCCCAGTCGACACCGCGCCCCGGGGCGTGCAGGGGTGCGTTGACCAGCACGAACCAGCCCTCGGAGGCGTCGTCGGGGCGCAGCGCCGGGTCGTCGGGGGCGTGCACGTACACCGTCGGGTCGGGCACCGGGCGGGGCTCGCGTCCGAAGATCGCGTCGAACTCGGCGTGCTGGTCGCGCGGGAACCAGACCCGGTGCGCCGGCCCTGGCTCCCGGCCGGACAGCCCGAGCAGCAGCACGAACCCGGCGGTCGAGCGGGGCGTGCGGCGCAGCCGCCTGCGGGCCCGGCGCGCGACGTCGCGGGGGAGCAGCCGCTCGTGCAGCACGTGCGCGTCGACCCCGGAGACGACGACGTCGGCGCGCACCTCGCGGCCCCCGGCCCGGACCCCGGCGGCCCGGCCGCGCTCCACGAGGACCTCGTCGACGGCCGTGCCCGGGTGCAGCGTGACGCCGAGGGCGAGGCAGCGGTCCACGACGGCGTCGACGATGCGGCGCAGCCCGCCCGGCACCCACCACGCGCCGAACTCCTGCTCGACGAAGGCGGTCACCGCCAGCACCGCCGGTGTGCGACGCGGGTCGGAACCGGAGTAGGTGGCGTAGCGGTTCAGCCAGGTCCGCAGCCGCGGGTCGGGCAGCAGCCGCGCGCCCAGCCCGTCGAGGGTCCGCCACGGCGCGACCGCGCGCAGGTCGGCCGGGCGGGCGCTCATCCGGACGAGCGCGGCCGTGGTGAGCGGGCGGCGCAGGACCGGCTCGCCGACGAGGTCCCACAGCCGTCGCGAGTGCTCGTGCAGCGCCGCCCAGGACGCGCCGGCGCCGTCGCCCAGGGCGGCGTCGAGGGCGGCCGGGACCGCGGCCGCGGCGTGCGGCAGGTCCAGCCGCGTGCCGTCGGCGAAGACGTGGCCGCAGGCCGGGTCGACCGGCGTGACCGGCAGGTCCGCGGGACCGCCGGTCGCGGCGAACAGGTCGTCGAGCAGGTCCGGCATCGTGAGCAGCGACGGGCCGGTGTCGAAGGTGAACCCGTCCCGGGTGACGACGCCGAGCTTCCCGCCCGGGGTGTCGGCCCGCTCGAACACGGTGACCGCGTGCCCGGCGGCGGCCAGCCGCGCCGCCGCCGCGAGCCCGCCCAGCCCGGCGCCGACCACCACGACCCGGCTCACAGCGCACGCCCCTTCCAGCTCAGCGTGCCGCGCAGCCTGCCCGCCCACGAGGACGCGAGCAGCCCGAGCAGGGCCAGCACCGACACCGGGTGGGCGAGCGCGTCGACCGCGCCGCCGCCCGACGGCCCGGTGACCCACCGCGCGGCGGGCACCCGCCCGGCGACGGCGGCGGCGTACCCGAGCAGCCCGGCCCGCGACCCGGTCAGCGCGGCGAGCGCGGGCAGCACGTAGACCAGCACCAGCCCGGCGCCGACCGCGACCGCCCCGGCGGGCGAGCCGAACGCCGCCCACAGCGACTTGCGGTAGCCCGCCCGCAGCTCCGCGCCGGTCGCGTACATCCGGCAGGACGCGACCTGCGACCCGTCGGCGATGCCGGTCCGGCCCCCGGCGGCGCGGACCGCCCGGGCCAGCCCGATGTCGTCGAGGACGGCGCCCGACACCGCGGCCCAGCCGCCCGCCCGGGCCAGTGCGGCCGCCTCGACCAGCAGGAACTGCCCGTTCGCGACGGCCATCGACCCCCGTCCGGACCGTTCCGCTACGGCCAGCGGCAGCGTCGTCAGCCACGACCAGGCCAGCAGCGGTTGCACCAGCCGGCCGAGCGGGCCGGAGGCGACCTGCCGCGGCCACGGGCACAGCAGGTCCAGCGGCCGGTCCCGGTCGCGCAGCAGCGCCACCGCGGCGGCGACGGCGTGCGGGACGAGGACGACGTCGGCGTCGACGAAGACGAGGACCTCACCGCGGGCGGCCGCGGCCAGCGCGGCACAGGCGTGCGGTTTGCCCAGCACCCCGGGCGGGGGCGGGGTGCCGGTGAGCACCCGTAGCCGGGGGTCGCCGCCGGCCGCGGTACGGACGACGGCGGCGGTCCCGTCGGTGGAGCCGTCGTCGAGGACGAGGATCTCGACGTCGGCCAGCCCGCGCTGCCCGGTCAGCGCCCGCACGGTCGGCGCGATCCGGTGTGCCTCGTCGCGGGCCGGGACCAGCACCGACACCGGCACGGTCACCGTGGGCGGCGCGGCGGGCGGGCGTCGCAGCCCGGCCCGGTTCACCCAGGCCTGCACGGTCCCGGCCGCGGCGAGGACGGACCCGGCGGCCACGAGCGGACGGACGGCGCGCAGCGGCCGGCGGAGGAGCACGCAGGCGACCCTACGGAGGGGGCGGCCCGGCCGCGCGACGTCGCCGCGGCCGCGGACGACGCGCGGGTGTGCCCGGGTGGTGGCACCGTGGGACCACCCCCGACCGGACCGTGTGGAGGTTCCCGCGTGGCGTTGGCCGCTGCCCCCCGGGCACTGCGCACGACCCTGCCCGCCTGGGTGCTGGTCGCCGGAGCGGTGACCGTCCAGATCCTCTACCCGCTCACCCCCGCCCCGCTGCGGACGTCGGTGACGGTGCTGAGCGTCGCGGTGTTCTTCCTGGCCGCGGTCGCCGACGTCGTCCGGGTGCACGGCACCCGGGGCGGGCTGGTGCTGCTCGGCGTCGCGGGCGGCGGGGGACTGGTCGCGGAGTCCGTCGGGCTGGCCACGGGGTGGCCGTTCGGCGCCTACGCCTACACCGGGACCCTCGGCGCCGAGGTGGCCGGTGTCCCGCTGGTCGTGCCGATGGCCTGGGCGATGATGGCGTGGCCCGCGCTGGTCGTGGGCAGGGCGCTGGCCCGGCGCGGGGCGGGGACCGTCGCCGTCGGTGCGTTCGCCCTGGCCGCCTGGGACGTGTTCCTCGACCCGCAGATGGTCGACGCGGGCCACTGGGTGTGGGCGCGCCCCGACCCGGGTCTCCCGCTGGTGCCCGGCATCCCGCTGACCAACTACGCCGGCTGGCTGGTCGTCTCGCTGCTGATCGTCGGGACGCTGCACCGTGCGCTGCCCGGCGGCCCCCGGCGCTCGGGGCCCGCGGCCGCGCTGTACCTGTGGGTCTACGCCTCCTCGGTGCTCGCCCACCTGGTGTTCTTCGGCCTGCCCGGCTCGGCCCTGGTCGGCGGGGTGCTGATGGGGCTGGTCGCGGTCCCGTACGCGCTCGTCCTGCGCCGCGACCGCGCCGCCCACCGCCCCGGGACCCGCCACCGCGGTGCCCACGGCTCCGCTGCCCACGGCTCCGCTGCCCACGGCTCCGCTGCCCGCCACCCCGGCGGACACGGTCCGCACGTCCGTCCCGGAGGGACCCTGTGACCGACCCGCTGCGGCGCCGCGCCGCACCGCTGCGCATGCGCCGACGACGGCTGGTGACACCCGACCCGCTGCTGCCGCGTGCGGTGCCCGCCGGGTCGGAGGCGGTCGTCGTCGGGGGCGGGATCGCCGGGGTGTCCGCGGCCGTGGTGCTGGCCGAACGCGGGGTGCGGGTCACCCTGCTCGAGGCGGCCGACCACCTCGGCGGACGGCTCGGGGCCTGGCCGCACACCCTCTCCGACGGCACCGTCGCGCAGGTCGAGCACGGCTTCCACGCCTTCTTCCGGCAGTACTACACCTGGCGGTCGATCCTGCGCCGCGCCGACCCGCAGCTGTCGTTCCTGCGCCCGGTCGGGAACTACCCGGTGATCTCCGCGCGGTGGCCCGACGAGGACCTGTCGGGACTGCCCGCCGCCCCGCCGTTCAACCTGCTCGCGCTGGCGCTGCGCAGCAGGAGCCTGTCGCGGCGCGAGCTCACCTCCGCCGACCCCGACGCCGGACGCGCCCTGCTGGCCTACGACCGGGCCACCACCACGACCGAGCTCGACGGCGTCGACGCCGCGTCGTTCCTCGACCGGCTCGGGATGACCGAGCGCACCCGCAGCATGCTGTTCGAGGCGTTCGCCCGGTCGTTCTTCTGCAACCAGGGCGACCTGTCCGCCGCCGAGCTCGTCGCGATGTTCCACTACTACTTCCTCGGCAACCCCGAGGGCATCGCCTTCGACGCCCCGTGCACCGACCACGCCACCGCCGTGTGGCAGCCGCTGTGGCGCCACCTGACCTCCCTCGGGGCGCAGGTCCGCACCGGGGCGCGGGTCACCGCGGTGCACCCCGACGGCGCAGGCTGGCGGGTCGAGGGCCCCGGGGCGACCACCACCCGGCACCTCGTGCTCGCCCTCGACCCGGGTGCGCTGCGCGCGCTGGTCACCGGCTCACCCGGGCTGGCGACGACGGCGCCGCGGCTGCACGCGCAGTGTGCGGCGCTGCGCGTCGCGCCCCCGTTCGCGGTCAGCAGGCTGTGGCTGGACCGCGACGTCGACCCGGGACGGGCGGTGTTCAGTGCCGTCAGCGGGCAGCCGACCCTGGACTCGGTCACCGTCTACTCCCGGCTGGAGGAGCCCTCGGCCCGGTGGGCCGCCGGGACCGGCGGGTCGGTGGTGGAGCTGCACTCCTACTCCTGCGCCGAGCCCGACGCGGCGTCCGCCGCGGCCGCGCTGCGCGCCGAGCTGGCCGTGCTGTGGCCCGAGACCGCGGACGCGACCGTCCTCGACCGGTACGACCGGCTGGAGGCCACCGCGCCCGCGTTCCCGCCCGGGACGGCGGGCACCCGGCCGGGGGTGCGGACCGACGCGCGCGGCCTGCGGGTGGCCGGTGACTTCGTGGAGACGCCCTACCTCGCCGGGCTGATGGAGCGCTCGTCGATGTCGGGGGTGCTCGCCGCGAACGACGTGCTCGCCGAGCTGGGGGCGGCCGCCGAACCGGTCGACGGGATCCCGCAGCGCGGGCTGCTCGCCGGCGTCCCGGCGCTGCGCGGGGCCCGCGGACGCCACGCCGCGACCCGCTGACCGCGGCCGTGCGGGTCGCGTCGCTGAACCTCGCCTCCGGACGTGGGGCGGACGGGCGGTACCTGACCGGCCCCGCGCTCGGGGCGGCCGTCGCCGGGGTGGGCGCCGACGTCGTCGCGGTGCAGGAGGTCGACACCGGCCAGTCCCGCTCGGCGGGCGACGACCAGCCGTCGCTGCTCGCGGCCGGGCTCGGTGCCGTGGACTGGCGCTGCGCCGCGACCATGCACGGCGAGCCGCGTCCGGACCCGCTGCCGTCGTGGACCCCGCTCGACCCCCCGGTCCTGCGCGGTCCCGGCGACCCCGCGCCCGGGCCGCGCTACGGCGTCGCGCTGTTCTCCCGGCTCCCGGTGCGCCGCTGGCACGTGCTGGGGTTCGAGGCCGGCCGGGCCCGGCTGCCGGTGCCGGTGCCCGCCCCCGGCGGGGGACCCGGCTCGCCTGGTTCCTCGACGAGCCGCGCGCCGCCGTCGCCGCGGAGCTGGGGACGCTCACGGTGGTGGCGACCCATCTGTCGTTCGCCCCGCCGACGGCGGTCCGCCAGCTCCGGGCGCTGCGGCGCTGGACGGCACGGCTGCCCGGGCCGGTGGTCGTCGCCGGGGACCTGAACCTGCCCGGCTCGCTCCCCGCGACGGTGACCGGCGGCCGGCGGCTCGTCGACGGGCGGACGTTCCCGGCGGCGACGCCGCGCGCCCAGCTCGACCACCTGATCGCGCTCGGCCGCCTGACCGGGCGGGACCCGGCCGTGCTGCAGCTCGACGTCGGTGACCACCGCGCCGTCGCCGCGACGGTCGGGCCCGGCTGAGCCCTCAGCCGTCCGCGGGCGGGTCGGCGCGCGAGCGGACCGGCCGGCGCCGGGCCAGGACGACCCCGGTCAGCACGACGACCGCGAGCCCGGCCACCGACACCAGGAACGGCAGCGACCCGGGGTCGGTGCCGAACGCGCCGACCGCGACCAGCGCCGTCGTCCCCGGGGTGACCCCCAGGACGGTGCCGAGGAGGTAGTGCCGGAACCGGACCGCGGTCAGCCCCCACAGCAGGTTCAGCACCGAGTACGGCAGGACCGGCGCGAGCCGGACCCCCACCACGGCCAGGAGGCCGCGACGGCGCACCACGTCGTCGACCACCGCCATCCGCTCCGCACCCCGGCCCGAGCGGTCCACCAGCCGCAGCACCGTGTCCCGGCCCAGCCGCCGCGCCAGGGCGAACCCGACCGCCGCGCCGACGAACTTCCCGGCGAGCGTGGCGGGCAGCCCCTCGCCGAACCCGAACAGCACCCCACCGAGCACGGCGAGCAGGCTGACCGGCACCGGGGTGAGCGACAGCCCGGCGTACAGCGCCGCCCACAGCAGCGGTCCCGCCCATCCGGTCCCGGCCAGGCCGTCACGGAGCTGCTCCACCGAGGGCACCCCGACGGCGACCGCGACGCCGACCGCGACACCCACCAGCGCCACGAGCAGGACGGGACGCCAGAGGCGGGCGACGACGGGCCCGGTCACCGGGCTCCGGCGGGCGGTCGGGGCCCGGCGGCCCGGGGGATCTCCGGTGCGGTCGGCATCGTCGTGAGTATCCCCGCCGCGGCGCCGGCCCGCCGGGGAGCGGACCGCACCCTGGACACCCGGTGTCGGCGACGGCTACGGTGACGGGCCGGGCCCGTCGACCGTGACGATCCCGGTCCAGCTCGACGCATCTTCGGGCGACGCCTCCTCGGAGCCGTCGCCGTTCGGTCGTCCGGTACAGCTCAGTGCCCCGACGGCACCACGGGCTGACCGTCCCCGCAGCGGGACCGGCCCCACCTCCCTCCTGGCGGACCCATGACCGCGCCCACGCCATCCCGTCGTCTCCTCCTCGTCCCCGAGCCCGACCCCGCTCCCGCCGGCCCGCAGGTCGAGGTCGGGTGCGGTCCCGCCGCGACCGTCGTCATCGGCGTGTCCGGCGACCTCGACCTCGCCACCGGACCCGCGGTCGAGGTGCGCGTGCTCGCCGCCGTCGACCTCGCGGCGGGTGGCCGGGTCGTCCTCGACCTCAACGCCGTCCGATTCCTCGGGCTGCGCGGGGTCACGATCCTGCGCGCGGCCGCCGACCGCGCCCGTGCCCACGGGACCGCGGTCGTGGTGGTACTGGACCCGGCGGCGCCTGCTGCCCGGGCACTGAGGCTGGTGCCCTGCCTCGGTCTCACCGTGGTCGCGGTCGACACTCGGGTGGCCGACACGTCCTGACCGGGCGGTAGCCGGCGTCGCCGGTCCACGCCGCCGGTGCCACCGGCGGAGTCAGCGGGGCGCCGGGGTCTGCCGCGGGGCCGTCGGTGACGGGGGCAGCGGCGGTGCGGCGGGGGCGTCGAACCAGGGCTCGTCCGGGATCGACGGGTCCGGCGTCTCCCGGACCGCCGGGTCCCCGACGCCGTCGGTGGCCTGCGCCGGTCGCGTCGCGCCGAGGTAGTCGTCGCCGCGCCACCGGTACCAGGAGGTCTGCACCGGCAGCCCGAACGTCGGAGCGCTCACCATCCGGTCCTGCCCGACGAACAGCCCGACGTGGTGGACCTTGTCGACGGTGCCGTAGAAGACCAGGTCACCCGGGCGCAGCGGGGAGCCGGCCGGGACCCGCGGGCCGCGGCGGTACTGGGCGTGCGCGGTCCGTGGCAGGACGACGCCGGCCTTGCCGTAGGCGAACGCGGTCAGCCCGGAGCAGTCGAAGCCGCGGTCGCCGTTCTCCGGCCCGTTGCCGCCCCACACGAACGGCAGCCCGATCTGGCGCAGTGCGACCTCGACCGCGGTGGCCGCACGCTGTTCGGGCGTCGCCGCCGGCCCGGCCGCGGCCACACCGCCGGTGACCAGCAGCAGGACCACGGCGGCGAGCGTCGTCGCGAACGGGGACCGAAGCGGCACGGCGTTCGTCCCGGTCGCCCGCGGTCGGCGGGTGCGACGGGGCCACCGGGCGGTGACCTGCGCCGAACCTAGGGACGGGACCGCGGCGACCGGAAGCGGAAGCGATCGAGCGGGTGAACGGGGTGACCCGGTCGGTGCCGCGTGGGTCCGGGGACCGGCGCGGCACCGACCGGGGCGGGTCAGCCCAGGCCCGGGATGCCCGGCATCTGCGGGAGCACCGGCGTCGAGGCGAACAGGTCGAGGTACATGCCGCCGGACACCAGCAGCCCCAGGACGCCGAGCACCAGGCCGCCGAGGGCGACCGGCCGGACCCAGGCGCCCGCGGCGGGCCGGGCGGCGGGGCCGAGGACCAGGACGAGCCCGACGAGGACCGCGACCAGCGCGACGACGCCGTTGACCACGGCTGCGACGTCCCAGGGCGCGCCGTAGAAGGACTCGATGGTGTCGCCCGGGCCGCCGGTCGCGGCCTGGATCTGCCCGACGAGCGACTCGCGCTCGCGCAGCATGTCGCCCACCGAGGTGCCGGTCAGCGAGGCGAGACCGAGCCCCGCGGCGACGACGGCGCCCGCACCGGCGAGGCCACCGCCGGAGGCGGTGTCGGCCGGGGTCCCGGCGGGGGTGGCGGCCGCGGTGCGCACGGGGGCGGCGCGGCCGGTGGTGGCGGAGTCGTCGGTGGCCGCGCCCGCGGTCGCGGCGGAGCCGGTCGCGGTGCCGTCGGTCGCGGTGCCGTCGGTGGCGGTGCCGTCGGTGGCGGTGGAGCCCGCCGTGGTGGAACCCGCCGTGGTGGAACCCGCCGTGGTGGAACCGGTGGCCGTCGTGCCGGTGGCCGCGCCGTCGGCGGCGTCGGTGGCGGTCGTGGCGGGGCCGTCGGCGGTCGCCCGGTCCGTCGCGACGGAGCCGGCCGCGTCGTCGGTCTCCGGGGTGCCGGTCGCCGTGCTGCCGTCCGTGGGCCTGCTCGTGTCGGAAGCCATGGGCCGCACCGTACGCGAGGTCAAGATCGCCGTGACGGCCCCCCACCTGGGCGGATACGCCGTCGTGTCCGTTCCGCCGGGCCCGTCACCGGATGGGGGCGGTGACCGGTCGCTACCCGACGGTCGCGCCGGCCGCGGCCCGGCCGGCGGGTTCGCCGGTGCCGGCGAGCACGGTGACACCGTCCGCGGGGGACCCGGCCCCGACCCGACGCACGGGGCCGTCGCGCAGCCCGGACAGCACGACCTCGATCCGGGCCAGCACCGCCGTGCGGGTGCGTCCGTCGACGCCGACGACGTCGACGACCACCGTACCGAGCGCCGCCGAACCCGACGCCGCCCACTGCCCGGACCAGCGGAGCACGATGCCCGGTCCCGCGGGCGGGGGCGCGGACCCGACGGAACGGTGGTCGAACCCGAGGGTCCGCAGGACCGGGTCGGCGGTGAGGGCGTCGCGGATCCGCTGGTCGGGCGTCGTGGTCATGCGGGCCTCCCGGTGCCGACCGTCGTCGATCATGTCCGGTACCGACGGTAGGGAGCCCGTGTGCCACGGGGGATGAGGTGGAGGTTAGGAGGAGGTAAGCGATCGGCCGTCCCGGACCGGTTCCAGCGGCAGCAGCAGGGTGACCACCGACGGCGACCGGCGGGCGGTGAGCCGTCCGCCCTCGGCCTCGGCGAGCCGCCGGGCGAGGGCGACCCCGAGGCCGCGCCGGCCGTCGCTGCCCGACAGGTCCTCCTCGGCCACCCCGGGCCCCTCGTCGGCGACGTCGACGGCCACGGCGTCCGGCCCGGCCTCCCGCGCGGTCAGCGCGACCGCACCGGCCCCGTGCTGGACGGCGTTGTCGAGCAGCGCGGCGACGATCTGGCGGACCGCCGCGGCGGAGGCGGGCGGGTCGGGCAGGGCGCCGTCGCGGGACACCGAGAACGACCGCCCGGCGCGGGACAGCCGGTCGCCCCACTCGGCCTGCGCCTCGTCGAAGAGCCGGGCGAGGTCGACCGGAACGGCGTCACGGCTGCGTTCGCGGGCGAGCAGCAGCAGCTCGTCGATGGTGCGCTCCAGCCGGTCGACCGAGGCCAGCCCGTCCTCCACGGTCGCGGGCCGGAGCAGCGCCGGGTCGTCGAGCGCGGACTCCAGCCGCAGCCGCAGCCCGGCCAGCGGCGTCCGCAGCTGGTGCGAGGCCTCCGCGGAGAACGCCCGCTCGCGGGCCAGCAGGTCGTCGAGGCGGCCCGCGGTGTGGCCGAGCGCGGACCCGACGCGGTCGAGCTCCCCGATGCCGGTGGGCGCGGGACGGACCCCGAAGTCGCCCTCGCCGAGCCGGGCCGCGTCGCGGGCCATCGACTCCAGCGGCGCCGACAGGTGCGCGGCCAGGCGCATCGCGAGCGCCCACACCGCGACCAGCACCAGCCCGGCCAGCGCGACCATGGCGAGGTAGAGCGGTACGAGCGAGGACCACACCGCCGAGTTCGGGCGGGCCGCGCGCACCACCCCGACGACGTCGTCGCCGTCGGTCACCGGGGACACCGCGACGAGCTGCCCCGGCGGGGACGACGACAGACCCCGGTCCAGGACCCGGTCGACGCCCTCGTCGCCCTCCGGCGGGCCGTCGCCGGTGGTGCGGTCGCCGTCGGAGTCGTAGAGCGCGACGGCGGTGTCGTCGTCGCGGCCGTCGGGCAGCCGGGCCGGGACCCGGTCGTGGACGACGTCGTCATAGACCGAGCGGGCGGCGAAGTCCGCGATGCGCTGCAGCGACTCGCGCTGCTGGGCGACGGTGTAGCGCTCCAGCCCGGCGGCCAGCGGGACCCCGAACAGCACCAGCGTCACCCCGACCGCCACGAGGGTGAGGCGCACGATGCGGCGTCTCACCGGAGGCCCCCGGGCAGCTCCAGGCGGTACCCGTGCCCGCGCAGGGTGGTGATCAGCGGGACCCGGGGGCCGTCGTGCGCGGCGAGGTGGCGGCGCACCGCGGCCACGTGCACGTCGAGGGTCTTGGTGGAGCCGAACCAGTGCGCGTCCCACACGTCGGTCATCAGCACCTCGCGGCTCAGCGCGGTGCCCGGGTCGGTCGCGAGCCGGGCGAGCAGGTCGAACTCGCGGGTGCGCAGGACCAGCTCCCGCCCGGCGACGGTGGCGCGGCGCGCCCCGGTGTCGACGCGCAGGTCCCCGACCTCCAGCACGTCCCCGGTGCGGTCGCCGCCGGCGCGCCGCAGGTGCGCCCGGATCCGGGCGAGCAGCTCGGCCAGGCGTACCGGCTTGGTCAGGTAGTCGTCGGCGCCGGCCTCCAGGCCGAGTACCACGTCCATCTCCGCGGTCCGGGCGGTCAGCACGACCAGCACCGCGTCGGGGCGCAGCGTGCGCAGCCGACGGCACACCTCGACGCCGTCGAGGTCGGGCAGCCCGAGGTCGAGCAGGACGAGGTCGAACGGGGTGTGCCCGGCCGCCGCGAGCGCCGGGCCGCCCGCCTGCTCCCACCGGACGTCGTAGCCGTGCCCGGTCAGGCTGCCGCGCAGGACGTCACCGATCGTGCGGTCGTCCTCGACGAGCAGGATGCGGGCGTTCACCGGCCCGATCATCGTCCCTCCGCCCGGGCCGCCGCACCCCGTGCGGCCTAGGAACCGCCGTAGGGCGGCTCACCCGTCTCCGGGACGAGCACCGGGGTGTCCTCGTCGAGGGTCTCGCCGCGGAAGAACGGCCGCAGCCGCACCGCGCAGGCCAGCATCAGCGGTACACCGAGCGCGATCATGCCGACGCCGATCACGAACACCCCGCCGACCGGACCGAAGGAGGTCTCGCCGTAGGCCGGGTCGAGCATGTCGACCGAGCTCTGCACGAACGCCCACACCATGACCACGCCGCCGAGCAGCGGCAGCAGACCGCGCAGCAGCAGGTCGCGTGGCGAGCGGAGCAGGGTGCGCCGGAAGTACCAGACGCAGGCGAAGGCGGTGATGCCGTAGTAGAACGCCACGGCCAGGCCGAGCGAGGCGACGGTGTCGAGCAGCGCGTCGGAGCTGACCAGCCCCAGCACCAGGTAGAACAGCACCGCGGACAGCCCCATGACGACGGTGGCGAACCCGGGCGTCGCGTAGCGGGGGTGGACGCTGCCGAAGCGGCGCGGGACCGCCCCGTAGACGGCCATCGCCAGCGCGCCGCGCGCGGTGGGCAGGATCGTGGTCTGGGTCGACGACGCCGCCGACACCGCGACGGTCAGCAGCAGCACCGCGGTGAGCACCGAGCCGCCCATCGGGGCGCCGAGCAGGGTGAGCACGTCCTCGGAGTGCTCGGGGTTCGCCAGGCCGATCCCGGTGTCGCCGAACCCTGCGTAGGACTGCAGCGCGACCGCGACGACGACGTAGATCGCCAGCAGGATCACGGTGGCCAGCAGCGCGGCCCGGCCCGGGGTGCTGGTCGAGCCGCGGGTCTCCTCGCCGACGGCCAGACAGGCGTCCCAGCCCCAGTAGACGAAGATGCAGAGGATCAGCGCCTGCGCGGCGGCGGAGCCGGAGATCCCGGTCGGGTCGAACCAGCTCCAGCTCGGCAGCACGGCCTGCGGGCCGGCGTCGCCGGAGTACACGAGCCACAGCGCCCCGGCGGCCAGGACGGCGAGCACCACGATCTGGAAGACGATCAGCGCGTTCTGGAACCGCTCGGACAGCACGATCCCGCGGTGGCTGACCCAGGTCATGACCAGGATGAACAGCACCCCGACGCCGACCTTGACCAGCGTGTTCTCCGCGGCGGCGACGAACCCGAGCGCGCGCAGGGTGTACACGGCGGCGATCTCGGCGACGTTGGCCAGCACGATGATCGCCGACACCGCGACGCCCCAGCCGCCCATCCACCCGACCCACGGCCCGAAGGCCTTGGTGCCCCAGGTGAACGTCGTCCCGCAGTCGGGCACGGCGCGGTTCAGCTCGCGGTAGGCGACGGCGACGAACAGCATCGGCACGAACGCGACGAGGAACATCGCGGGCGCCTTCTCGCCGACGGCGAGGACGACGTAGCCGAGCGTCGCGGCCAGGCTGTAGGCCGGTGCGGTGGCGCCGAGCCCGATGACGGTGTTGCCCCACAGGCCCAGCGCTCCGGTGCGGAGACCCTTCGGGCCGGCCTCCACGACGGGAGGCGGTGCGGCGGCGGTCAACCGCCGTTCTCGGCGGTGAGGATGGTCAGCACGGTGGTCGTTCCCCGTCTCGTCGGCTCCCGCCCGGGCCGGCGGCGGCACACAGGATGCGGCACGGACGCGCCCGAACGGAAACAGCGGTGTCGCGTCTCACGCCGCGCCCCCGCCGTGGTCAGAACTGCCGGTGCGGCGTGCCCCGCACGCTGAACCAGTAGGCGCCCGCCTCGGCGCCCGAGATCCCGGTGCGGACCTCCGCGGTGGCCGGACGGCCGAAACGGCGCCGGATCGCCTTGCGGGCCGTCTTCTCGATGCGTGCGGCGAGCCGCTCCGGCTCGGAGCACCCGGACATGGTCAGCACGGCGACGAAGGCGTACCGGGCGGGTCCGCTCCGCGGCCAGGGGCCGGTGCCGTCGGCCAGGGACAGCTCGACGGTCATCGGACGCTTGCGGTGTGTGTACAGGGCGCGGGTCAGCTCGGCCTCCACGACGTCCGCCTCGACGCCCGCGGGTGCCTCGACCCGGACGACCGCCATCACGGCGTTCGCCGCGGCCCCACCTGTCACCACGGTCACGGTCTCGGACTCCTTCCGGGTGCGCGTCACCCCCGACGGAACGCGCATCACGGACATTCATCCCCGGTCCCGGGGGGTCTAAACAAGGACTTGACCGAAAAAGAGGCGTCAGGATCACGAAAATCGCTCATCTCGTCACCCGTTCGAGCACCTCCAGGACGTGCTCGTAGTCACGCCCGGTAGCGCGGCTCATGCCGAGCTCGCAGGTCCGGTTGCAGGAGGCGTGGGCGTCGGCGTCGACCCCGGCGAGCTCCCAGGCCTGCGGTGCGGTGGCCGCAGCGGTCAGCTCCGGGTGCAGCATCCCGCGGTCCCCGGCGAACCCGCAGCAGCTCCACGAGTCGGGGACGACGACGTCGTCGGCGACGGCCCCGGCCAGGCGCCGCAGCGGGTCGAGCAGGCCGAGCTGGGTGGCCGAGCAGGTCGGGTGCAGCACGAGCCGGGCCAGCCGGGCGGGCACGGTGAGCGCGGGCAGGATCCGGTCGGCGGTGAACTCGACGGCGTCGAGGACCCGCAGGCCGCGGTAGCGCTCGGGGCCGGACGCGACCATCACCCGCAACCCCTCGGTGCACGACGACGCGTCGGACACCACCGGGACCGCCCCGGCGCGGGTCGTCGTCCACAGCGCGGGCAGGACCCGCTCGGCCATCGCGGCGGCGCCGTCGGTGAGCCCCTTGGACTTCCACGGCGTGCCGCAGCACAGCGACCCCAGGCCCGCGGGTGCGCTCGCCCGCAGGCCCGCCCGCGCGCAGAGCCGGGCGAACGCCTCGCCCGCGCCGGTGCCCGCCGAACCGAACATGGCGCCGGTACAGGAGGAGAACAGGACGAGGTCGGCGTCGGTGGACACGAGCCCGCCGGGGACCCGGTTCCCGCCGCCGCGGGGCAGGTCGGGGCTCCACTGCGGGACCTGCTCGGGGTCGGCGACCCGGCGCAGCGCGGCCGAGACGGGCGCGGCGCCGGGTACGGCCCGCGCGAGGGTGAGCGCCAGCCCGGCGGCCCGGGTGGTGGCGCCCCAGTGCTTCGCCGCGAGGGTCCAGCCCGCGCCCGCGGCGCCGTGGTCGCGTTCGCCGCGCAGCCGTCGCACCAGGTCGCCGGTGTTGATCAGGACCGGGCAGGCGGTGCCGCACATGCCGTCGACGGCGCAGGTGTCGACGCCGTCGTAGGCGTAGTCGGCCTCCAGCTCGGCGAGCAGGGCCTCGTCGCCCGCGGCCCGGGCGGCGGCCATCTCGCGGCGCAGCACGATCCGCTGCCGCGGGGTGGTGGTCAGGTCACGGCTGGGGCAGACCGGCTCGCAGAACCCGCACTCCACGCAGCGGTCCACCTCGGACTCGACGGCCGGGGCGGACTTGAGTCCGGCCAGGTGCGCGGTCGGGTCGTCGTCGAGGACGACGCCGGGGGAGAGGATCCCCTGCGGGTCGCAGAGCCGCTTGATCTCCTGCATGACCTCGTAGAGCTCGTCGCCGTACTGGCGGCGGACGAACGGCGACATCATCCGGCCGGTGCCGTGCTCGGCCTTGAGCGTCCCGCCGTGGGCCAGCACGAGGTCGACCATGTCGTCGGTGAACCGGCCGAAGCGGTCCCGGCCGCCCGCCGTGCCCGAGTCGTCGAGGTCCTCGGTGAGCATGAAGTGGACGTTGCCGTCCTTGGCGTGCCCGAAGATCACGGCGTGGTCGTAGTCGTGCTTCGCGAACAGCGCGATGAGGCCCTCGCAGGTCGCGAGCAGATCCGGGACGGGGACGGCGACGTCCTCCAGCAGCGCCGCGGTGCCCGGCGGGCGGGCGCCCGCGACCTTGGCGTAGAGCGCCTTGCGCAGCTTCCACAGCCCAGCCTTCGCGACCGGGTCCGCGGACAGCTCCCGCGGGCCCCGCAGCGGCAGCCCGGAGATCAGCCCGGAGGCGTCCCCGGCGAGCTGGGTGACCTCCTCGACGGTGTGCCCGCGGTACTCCACGAGGAACGCGGCGTGCTCGTCGACGGTCAGTGCCCGCAGCCGCGGGTCGGCGTCGGTGTCGCCCTGTCCGACCCGCAGCGACGTGGCGTCCAGCAGCTCGATCGTCGCGGCGCCGGAGTCCACCAGGCCGGGCAGCGCGCGGTTGGCGGCGGCGAGGTCGTCGAACACCAGCAGCCCGGTGCGGGTGTGGGCGAGCACCGGGACGGTGCGCATGGTGATCGAGGCGAGGAACGCCAGCGTCCCCTCCGAGCCGACGAGCAGCCGGGCCAGGATCTGCACCGGGTCGTGGTGGTCGAGGAAGGAGTTCAGGCCGTAGCCCATGGTGTTCTTCAGGGAGAACTGGCGCTCGATCTCGGTGCGCAGCGCCGCGTCGCCGCGGAGCCGGTCGCGCAGCCGCGCCAGACCCGCCCACAGCCGGGGCTCGCGGGCGCGCAGCTCGTCGTCGGCGCCGGGGGCACCGGTGTCCAGGGTGGTGCCCGAGGGCAGGACGAGCTCGACGGAGTCCAGCAGCGCGTAGCTGTTCGCGGCGGTGCCGCAGGCCATGCCCGAGGAGTTGTTCGCGACGACCCCGCCGAGGGTGCAGGCGACCTCGCTGGCCGGGTCCGGGCCGAGCATCCGGCCGTACCGGGCCAGGCGGGTGTTGACCGAGCGCACCGTCGCGCCCGGCCCGACCCGCACCCGGGCGCCGTCGTCCTCGATCTCGATGCCGCGGAAGTGGCGGCGGACGTCGACGAGGACGCCGTCGGTGACGGCCTGGCCGGACAGGCTCGTCCCGCCGGAGCGGAAGGTCACCGGCACCCCGCCCGCGGCGCGGAACAGCGCGGCGACCTCGGCGGCGCTCGACGCCGTCACCACCGCGGCCGGGGTGCGGGCGAAGTGCGACGCGTCGTGCGCCATCCGGAGCCGGTCGATCGCCCGGGTGGCGACGGCGGCGGGGCGGACCGCGGCGGCGAGCCGGTCGTGCAGGGCGTGCACGGCCGGGCGGTCTGCCGGGTCGGTGGGCGGTGTCTCCGCGGGCGATCCGGTGAGGGTCACGGTGGTACTCCTGGCGTGTGGTGGGACGCGCGTGCACCCAGCCTGCCCCAGGGTCAGCCCCGTGCCGAGGGGAAGTTCGGGGGACGCTTCTCGCGCAGCGCGGCGGCGCCCTCCACCACGTCGGGGCCCATGAAGGTCAACATCTCGTAGGCGGCGGACTGCTCGAAGGCCGGTCCGGCGCTGCGCAGCCACGAGTTCAGTGCCCGCTTGGTGAGCCGGATGGCCTGCTGGGAGCCGGTGCCCAGGGCGTGCGCGACCCGCAGTGCCTCGTCGAGGACCCGCTCGCGCGGCACCGCCTTGGCGACCATCCCGAGCCGCTCGGCCTCGGCGCCGGTGACCATCTCGCCGGTCAGCAGGTAGTAGCGGGCCTTCGCCATGCCGGCCAGCAGCGGCCAGATGATCGCGGCGTGGTCCCCGGCGGCGACGCCGAGCCTCACGTGGCCGTCGCCCAGCTTCGCGTCCTCGGCGGCGATCGCGATGTCGGCGAGCAGCGCGACGACCACCCCGGCCCCGACGGCGACCCCGTTGATCGCCGACACGACCGGCTTCTCGCAGTCGATGATGTTCCAGACCAGGTCGGACATCTCCCGGAGCATGTGTGCGACGCGCTCGTGGTCGCCTGCCATCCGCTCGACCATGCCGAGGTCCCCGCCCGCGGAGAACGCCCTCCCGGCCCCGGTGATCACCGCGACCCGGGTGGCGGCGTCGGACGACACGTCCCGCCAGACCCGCGCGAGCTCGCCGTGCAGGACCTCGTCGGCGGCGTTGTACTTCGCCGGGTTGTCGATGGTGATGAGCAGGACGCCGTCGTCGCGGCGCTCGAACCGCAGCTGGGTGTAGGAGCTCGGGTCGAGGGTCATGGGGGTCCTCCCGGGGGCTGCGGTCAGAGCATGGACAGGCCGCCGCTGACGCTGACGGTCTGCCCGGTGAGGTAGTCGGCGTCGGGGGAGGCGAGGAAGGCGACGGCGGCGGCGACGTCCTCGGGGCGGGCCAGGCGGCGGAACGGGATCGCCTTCACCAGGGCGTCGCGCAGCCGGTCGTTCCCCTCGACGACGTCGGCGAACAGCGCCGTGTCGGTGGGCCCGGGGCACACGCAGTTGACGTTGACACCGTGCCGGGCGACCTCGCGGGCGAGGGTCTTGGTGAACGCGATGACCCCGCCCTTGGCGGCGGAGTAGACCGCCTCGCCGCTGGACCCGACGCGGCCCGCCTCGGAGGCGAGGTTCACCACCGTCCCGGAGCCCTGCGCGATCAGGTGCGGGACGACGGCGTGCGCGGTGTGCAGCACCCCGAACAGGTTGATCCGCACGATCCGGTCCCAGTCGGCCGGGTCGGAGTCGACGAACGCGCCGACCTTGTCCCAGCCGGCGTTGTTGATCAGCACGTCGATCCGGCCGAGGTCGCCGCGGACCCGCTCGACGGTGTCGCGCACGGCGTCGGGGTCGGCGACGTCGAGGGCGTACGCGGTCCCGGCCCCGCCCAGCTCCGCGGCGGTCGCGGCGGCGGTGTCACCGTCGAGGTCGGTCACCGCGACCCGGGCGCCCTCCCCGGCGAGCCGCAGTGCGGTGGCGCGGCCGATGCCGCGCCCGGCCCCGGTGACGAGCACCGTCCGGTCGTCCATCCTGCCCACGGGCCGGTCCACCTCCTGGTCGCCGACACCGGTGTCGGACACCGCCCACCATGACGACACCGGCCCCCATGGTCAATCTCCGCCGGCGGGTCCGTGCCGTCGGGCCGGGTCAGCGCACCACGGGCAGCGGGCCGGAGGGCCGGTCGAAGAACAGCGGGAGGGTCTCCTCGCGCGGGTCGGGGGTCCGGGGGAGGATCCCGGTCGTGGGCTCGTCGTCCTCCTGCGGACGGCGCATCCGCGGGAGGACGCCGGTCGTGGGCTCGGGCTCCCCGGACGGCGGGCGCATCCGCGGCAGGACGCCCGTGGGCGGCTCGGCCCCGTCGGCGGGTTCCCCGGCGGGCCGCACGGCGGGCACCGCGTCCGGTCGCACGCCGGGCTCCCCGGTGGTCGCGGTGGCGGGTGCCGTCGCGTGTCCCGCGGAGTCGGCCGCGGCGCGGCAGTCGGTGAGCAGCTCCCGCACGTCGTCGGTCACCGCGTGCCCGGCGCCGAGCACCCGCTCGGCGATCTCGAGCGTCGCGGCGAGCAGGCCGGCCGCGCCGCGCAGGTCGCCGGTCTCGGCACGGGCGAGCGCCAGCGCGGCCCGGGACGCGATCGTGCAGGGGTGGGACCCGCCGAGCACCCGCGCCCGCCGGGTGATCACGTCCTCGTGCCGGCGGACCGCCTCCTCGGCGTCGCCGGTCACCCGGTGGGCCGCGGCCAGGGCGTCGGCGGCCGCGAGCGACGCCGGGTGGTCCGGGCCCAGCAGCGCCTCGCGGGCGGCGAGGTTGCGGGTGGCGATCTCCAGCCCGCCGGCGTGGTCGTAGCCCAGCAGCAGCGCGACGGCGAGGCTCCCCTCGGCGACGAGCGTGTCGGCGTCGTCCGGGCCGAGGTCGCGACGGGCGGTGGTGAGGACCTGCTGGACGCGACGGGTCGCGTCCAGCAGCGCGGGCATGTCGCCGCTGCGTCCCGCGGCGCGCACGTCGGTCGCGGCGCGGTCGTGACGGGACCGCAGGGCCTCGCGCAGGGGGTCGGCGGTCGTCGTCGACCGGTCCGCACCGTGGTGCGGGACGGTCACTCGCCGGTCGGCCACGGACACCCGACCTCCCCTCCTCACCGCGACGAGCAGTCCGGACTCACCCGGACGGCCCACTGAATCGTGACCGAACGTACCTGTAACCGGCGGTATCGCGCGCTCCGGACGCGCATCCGAGGCGAAGGCCACCCTTACCGATCACTGTGCGTCGCAGGAGGCGCACCGACGGTCCGAGGCCGGCGGACCCGTCCGGACGCAGTCACCCGGCCGTGCGGTCCCTGCCCCCGGACGGGTGCACGTCCGCCGCGGTGCCTGGAGTGCGGTGTCCGGGGGCTCGACAATCGCGCGCACGCCATGCGGAGAGGGGGCCTCGTGTCGGGGCAGGGGGACGCCGACCACACCGATGGTGAGGTCGCGGACGACGCAGGGGCGGTGAGGCGTCGAGACACCGGCGCCGACCCCGCCACCGGAGACCCAGCGGGACGGCCCGCGCGCCGACCGCCCCGGCCGCCGCCTCCGCGGCCCCCGCTGCGGCCGACCTCGCCGTTCCTGGGGGTGGCGCCACCCGTCGCACCGCCCGCGGACGAGCCCGCTCCTCCGGGCATCGAGGCCTTCGGGGCGGGAGGGACGCGACCCCGGGCGGTGCCCGGTGCTCCGGCCCCTGCCGACCCGGTGTCCGCGGCCCCGGGCGCCGCAACGCCGGCCCCGGCAACCCCGGACCCGGCGACCTTCGCTCCGGCAGGCCCGGCGCCGGACGCCGCAGCGCCGGACGCCCTCGCACCCGACGCCGACGACCCGGCGTCCGCCGTGGCGGTGTCGGCCGTGCCGACGCCGGCCCACCCGGCTACCGCGCCGGGGTCCGTCGACCCGGGCCCGCAGGCGCCGGATCCGGACGTGGAGCCGTCGGGTGCTGTCGTGCCGGACGGTGCGCCCCCGGGCGCCGCGACGACGGATCCCCCGGTGCCGGACAGCGGTTCCCCCACGCCGGCCGGCCGGCCGACGGCGCCGGACAGCTGCTCCACCGGATCGGGCAGCGGTTCCACGGGATCGGGCAGCGGTTCCACGGGACCGGACAGCGGGACGACGGTGCCCGCCGACCCGGACCCGATCCCGTCGACCGGGAGCGAGGCATCGGCGGCCGCCGCGCCGGACGGCACCGGGACGGGCGCGACCGTGGCGACGGCCGTCCCGGCCCCCGACGCGATCCCGCCCCGGCCGCCCACGACCGGCCCCGACCCGACCCTGCACGGTGTCCCCGCGGTCACGCCGCGCCCGATCCCCCGGCTCACGGCCGTGGTGCTGGTCGGGTCGCTGCTCGCGGCCGCCGGTGCGGCCGCGGGCGCGGTCGCCCTGGCCTCCCAGCAGAGCGACGGCGCAGGCTGGCCCGGCGCGACCGACCCGACGGCGGTGACCCGCCCGGACGGGGTGACCGCCGGCCTCCCGGGGGCCCCGGCTCCTCTCGTCCCGGTGCCCGAGGGCTCCTCCGGGGCCGCGGAGCGCGACCGGGCCGTGTCGCCGGAGCCGCGCCGCACCGACCCGGACACCGACCGCGCGTCCCGCCCGGACCCGTCCGCGGGCCCGGGGAGCGGCGGGCCGATCCCACGGCACCGCGCCCGGCGCCGGGCGTCGGCCGTACCCCGTCGGCACCCGCCGCTCCGCCGGCACCGGATGCACCGGCCCCGGGCGGCCCTGCGGCCCCGGGCGGCCCGGGTAGCCCGGTCGCTCCGGCGCCCGGCGGTTCCGGGACCGTCCCGGCAGAGCCCGGCGCCCCGGCCGGGGGTGCGCCCCCGGGGGCGCCCGGCACCCCACCGGGCGGTTCGGACCCGGGCGGGCCCGTCACACCCGGTGCGGGCACGAACCCGTCGGACCCCGGCGGCTCCGGCGCGGGTCAGCCCTCCGACGGCGGCGCGGGACCCGGCACCGCGCCGGGTCCCGAGCCCACGGCGGGATCCGGTCCCACCTCGGGTCCGGGCACCGCACCGGGATCGGGGTCGGGATCCGGCCCGGGTACCGGGAACGGTGCCCCGGACGCGACCGGCACCGGGCCGGACGAGGGCGCGGGCAGCGGCGGCCCGTCGACCGGCACCCCGCAGGCGGGCAACGTCGACAGCCGCGGCAGGGACGGCGGCGGCAGGGACGGCGACAACAGGACCGGCGTCGACAGCGGCAGCACCGGCGGCCGCGGCACCACGACCCCATCAGGATCCTGAGTCCGGAGGGTCGACGGACGTGCGGCGGCGGGCGACTCGGCCCGCCGCCGGCACTTGTTCCCGCGGGACGGCGGTGTGCCCGCGGCGTGCGCAGGGCCTGCAGGTGCAGCCGGCGCACCGTGACCGGGCGCGACGACCATCACGGAGGAGGGGTCGCCCACGAGGGCGGCCCTAGGACCGTGGTCGGACAGCGCAGATCGTTCCCCGCTCCGACGCGCCCGGGCCGCCCCGGCCCGCACCGTTGCCGCATGACCACCACAGACCGGGCCCCCGTCCCACCGTCGAAACCACCCGCCGGACCGCACAGCGGGTCGTGGCCGCGCGGCCGGCACCGTCCCGGCCGGCACCGTCCCGGGCGCGCCCGGGTGGCCGGTGTCGACGCCGCCCGCGGCCTCGCCGTGCTCGGCATGATCGTCGCGCACGTCGCCGTCGCCGCGGGGTCGTCCTGGCTGGTCCAGGCGGTGAACGGGCGCGCGGCGGTGCTGTTCGCGGTGCTCGGCGGGGTGTCGCCGGCCCTGATGGCCGCGCCCGTCCTCGCCGCGCCGTCCGCGCGGAACCGGGTGTGGCTGCGTCGCCGGATCGCGGTCCGCGGACTGCTCCTGGTGGTCCTCGGGCTGCTCCTGGCCGAGGTCAGCAGCGGGCCGATGGTCATCCTCGTCGTCTACGGGGTGCTGTTCTGGCTGCTCCTGCCGGTGCTGTTCGCCCCGGCCCGGGCGCTGGCGGTCGCCGCCGCGGTCGGGGCGGTCGCCGGGCCGCTGCTGTCCTGGGTGCTGCGCGCCCGGTTCGGGTCCCCGGCCGACGCCGACGGGCGGACGGTGCTCGGCGCGACCGTGCACCTGTCCGACCTCACCTCGCCCGCCGGGCTCGTGCACGCGCTCGACACGGTGCTGCTCAGCGGTGCCTACCCGGTCCTGACCTGGATGCCGTTCCTGCTGCTCGGGATGGCGGTCGGCCGGCTCGACCTGCGTACGGCGGGCACCCGGCTGGTCGCCGGCGGGGCCGCCGGTGCGGTGCTCGGCTACGGCGGGTCCTGGCTGGCGCTGGACGTCCTGGGCGGCCGCGACGCGCTCCTCGCGTCGGTCGCGCCCGTCGCCGACCGGCTCGGTGTGCCCGCCGAGCTCGCGCTGCAGCTGCTCGGTGGCAGCGCCCTGGGCACGGTCGCCACCACCACACCCGCCTGGCTGCTCGCCGCGACCCCGCACAGCGGCAGCCCGTTCGACGTCGTCGGGGCGGCCGGGGTCGCCGTCGCCGTGCTCGGCCTGTGTCTGCTCACCGCCCGGTACGGGGGCCGTCTGCTCGCCCCGCTCACGGCGACCGGAGCGCTCGCGCTGACCCTCTACGCCGGGCACATCGCGCTGCTCGCCTCGCTCGGCGGGTGGCCGCAGACCGCGCCGTGGGCGGCGACGGCGCTGGTCGCGGTCCTGGCCGTGGCCTCCGCGTGGGCCTGGCGCGGGCTCGTCGGGCGCGGTCCGCTGGAGGCGCTGGTGCACAGCGTCTCCGTGCGCGCGGCCGGTTCTCCGCCCACGGTCGGAGACCGGGGATCGGACCCCGCTCCGATGCCCGGCGGGTCCGCGGCGCGGGAGGCTCGGGACATGCAGAACGGCACGACGGGCCGCGCGCCCGACACGATCGGGTACCGGGGATCATCGGACCCGGTGCGGGAGGAGGCGCGATGAGCATCGCGACACGGATGCGGGACTCCCTGCGCCGGCTGCCCGCACTCCGGTCGAGCCCGTCGGAGGCGCCCACGCTCGTCGAGCGGGCCGTCGCCCTCGGGCGGCGCAACCCCGTCGTCGTCGACGCCGTGCTGGCCGCGCTGCTCATCTGGGTCGCGGTCAGCTGGACCCTCGAGGGCAAGGGTGTCCGCTCGGACATGCGGATCGAGGCGCTCGTCGTCTCGGTGCTGGCGGCACTTCCGGTGCCGCTGCGCCGCGTGTACCCGATGCCCGCCGCGATCGCGACCGCGGTCGTCGCGCTGGTCTGCTCCTTCGCGCTGCCCGGCACGATGGCCGCGTTCCTGCTGCCGTCGCTGGTCATGGGGTACTCGGCCGTGGCCTACGGGCCCCGCTGGGCCGGCTGGCTGGCGCTGGTCGTGCTCACGGTCGGGGTGTTCGGACCGTTCGTGGCGCGCGGTCCCGCGGCGCTGTTCGCCTCCCCGGACATGACCCCGCTGGTGGTACTGGCCCTGTTCGGCGCGATGGCGACGGTCCCGCTGCTGGTGTGGCTGCTCGGGTCGCTGCGCCGTGCCGCCCACCGCCGCACCCTGGACCTGCGCGAACGCAACCGGCTGCTGGAGGAGAGCCGCCGCCAGGAGGTCCGTCTCGAGCTGCTGGCCGAGCGGTCGCGGATCTCCCGCGAGGTGCACGACGTCGTCGCCCACTCGTTGTCCGGGATCATCGCCCAGGCCGACGGCGGCCAGTTCGCCGCGCAGCGCGACCCGGCGAAGGCCGTCGAGGTGCTCTCCGGCATCGCGTCGACGGGCCGGTCCGCGCTGTCCGACGTCCGCGGCCTGCTGTCGATGCTGCGCGACACCGGCCCGGACGACGACTCCGACACCGACCCGGCGCGTCCGCAGCCCGGCGCCGGCGACGTCCCCGCACTCGTCGAGCAGGTCCGCACCGGCGGGCTGCCGGTGGACCTGCGGACCGTCGGCACCCCGCGGGAGCTCCCGACCGGTCCCGGCCTGACCGTCTACCGGATCGTGCAGGAGTCGCTGACCAACGTCATCAAGCACGCGGGGACCGGCGTGCCCACCCACGTCGAGCTGCGGTGGACCACCGACGAGCTGACCGTGCGCGTCCACGACGAGGGCGCCCGCGGCCCCGTCCCCACCCCGCCGCGCGGCGGGCACGGCCTGACCGGCATGCGGGAGCGCGCCGCCCTGCACGGCGGCTCGGTCGAGGCCGGACGGCGCGCCGACGGCGGCTGGACGGTCCGGCTGCGCCTGCCCCTCACACCCCCGGCCCGAGGAGAACGGTGAACCCCGTACGACTGATGCTCGTCGACGACCAGGAGCTGGTCCGCACCGGCTTCGCGATGGTGCTCGACTCGTGCGACGACCTCGCCGTCGTCGCCCAGGCCGGTGACGGCGAGGCCGCGCTCGCCGAGCTGGGCCGCACCGAGGTCGACGTCGTGCTGATGGACGTGCGGATGCCCCGCCTCGACGGCATCGCCGCCACCCGCCGGGTCGTCGCCGAGCACCCCGGGGTGCGGGTCCTGGTGCTCACCACCTTCGACCTCGACGAGTCCGTCACCGAGGCCATCGCCGCCGGTGCCAGCGGCTTCCTGCTCAAGGACGTGTCCCCGCAGGACCTCATCGAGGCCGTCCGCACCGTGCACCGCGGCGACTCGGTCGTCGACCCCGTCTCCACCCGGCGGCTGCTGCGCGCCACCCGGCCGCTGCTCACCGCGCCCGAGCCGGCCGCCGCGGAGCCGTCGGTGGACGCCGTCGCCGCGCTCGCCGACCTGACCCCGCGGGAGCGGGAGGTGCTCGTCCTCGTCGGCAACGGCCGGTCCAACGCCGAGATCCGGGCCGACCTCGTCGTCTCCGAGGCGACGGTGAAGACCCACATCGGGCACCTGCTCGCCAAGACGCAGTCGCGTGACCGGGTGCAGCTCGTCGCGCTGGCGTTCCGGGCGGGTCTGGTCAGCTGAGCGGCGTGGTGAAGCCGGGGTGGTCGCGCAGGTTGACCTGGTCGCAGGTCAGCGCGAACGCGTCGACCTCCTCCGCCGACGGCGGCGTCGCCCGCGCCGCGAACTCCGCCAGCCCCCGGAAGTAGCGCTCCCGCGGTGCGCCGGGCACGAACAGGATGAGGAACCGCGCGTCGCTGTCCGGGCCGGTGCGGAACGCGTGCACCCCCCGGTGCGGGACGTGCACCAGGTCGCCCGGCCCGGCCTCGGTCCAGGTGTCGCCGGTCATGACCCGCAGTGCGCCGTCGAGGACGTAGAAGCTCTCGGTGAACCCGGTGTGCAGGTGCGGCAGCGCGCCCGGGGAGTCCGCCGGGATCCACGACTCGAACAGCCCGAACCTTCCGCCGACCTCCGCGCCGGGTGCGGCGAACCGGGTCCACGAGCCGGTCGGGGAGGTCACGGCGCGCTCGGTGGTTGCGGCGGGGCGCCACACCGCGCCGGGCTCGGGGAAGCTCACGCACCGACCGTAGCGGCCCGGCGACCGGGCGTCCCGGCGCGGCGGCCGGTCGCCACCCACGCGGGCCGTGGGGGAGCACCGGGGCGGCGAGGGCCCCTCGGTATCGTCGTGGGCGCTGCCGGAGGCGTCCGGCCGTGGTCGGAGCGGAGAGGTGGGGTGAGGCACGTGCGCGTCCTCGCCCCGATGGCGTTGCTGGTCCTGGCCCTGGTGCTGTGCGCGGGCCCCGCCGTCGCGACCGCCCCGGGCGCCCACGGCACCACCCCTGCGGTCGTCGTCGGCTCGGACTGCTCGCAGCACCCGCTCACGCTGATGCACGCGGGGGACTGCGAGCAGGCCCCCCGCCGCGACGACGACGTGCCCGTCCCGTCGCTGCTGCCGGTCGCCGTGGTCGCCGTCCTGGCGGCCGGGCACACCGGCACCGCGCCGCCCGCCGCACCGGAACGGACGCTGTGCGCGCCGTCGCCGGTGGAGCACCTCTGCGTGGACCGCAACTGAGGCGTGCGGACACCCCGCCACCGCGTCCCCGCACCCGTTCCGACCCGGCCACCGCGCCGGGCCCCGTGGAGGAAGACTCCCGATGACCCGCAACGTCAAGATCTCCCTGGCCGTCGTCGGCGCGTTCGCGCTGATCGTCGCCGCGCTGCTGTTCGCGACGCGACCCGGCACCCCGGAGACCGGCGCCGCCGCCGGTGCGCCCGACAGCCTCGTCACCGCCGACGCCGCCCGCCTCAACGACGCCCCGAACGCCTCGGCCACCCTGGTCGAGTTCGCCGACTTCCAGTGCCCCGCCTGCGGCCAGGTCCAGCCGATCATGGACCAGCTGGTGCAGCAGTACGGCGACCGCGTGCAGTTCGTGTTCCGCAACTTCCCGCTGCCGATGCACCAGAACGCCGAGGCCGCCGCGCTCGCCGGTGAGGCGGCCCGCGCCCAGGGCGCGTTCCACCCGATGTACGAGCGCCTGTTCCAGACCCAGCGCGACTGGTCCGAGTCCCCGGACGCGGCGACGGTGTTCCGCGGCTACGCCCAGGACCTCGGCCTCGACCTGAACGCCTACGACGCCGCCGTCGCCGACCCGGCGACCGCCGCGAAGATCCAGGCCGACAAGGACGCCGGGCTCGCCGCCGGCGTCGAGGGCACCCCGACGATCTTCGTCAACGGTGAGAAGGTGCAGCTCCGCTCGGTGCAGGACATCACCGACGCCCTCGACGCCGCGGTGAACCGGTGAGCGTCCCCGCCGCGGCGCGGACCGAGGAGTTCTCCCGCGTCACCACCGGCGCCCCGGCCGTGCCGGGGCCGGTGCCGCGGTTCCTGCCGTGGCTGCTTGTCGTCGGCGGCGTGCTGGGGCTGATCTCGGCGTTCACGCTGACCGTCGAGCGCATCGAGCTGCTGATCGACCCGGCCTACACGCCGTCGTGCAGCATCAACCCGGTGCTGTCCTGCGGGTCGGTCATGACGACCCCGCAGGCGGCGTTCTTCGGGTTCCCGAACCCGCTGCTCGGGATCGGGGCGTTCGCGGTCGTGGTGACGACGGGTGCGGCCCTGCTGGCCGGGGCCCGCTTCCCGCGCTGGTGGTGGGTGGGGCTGACGGCCGGGTCCGCGCTCGGCGTCGTCTTCGTCCACTACCTGATCGTCCAGAGCCTGTACCGGATCGGCGCGCTCTGCCCGTACTGCATGGTCGTGTGGGCCGTGACGATCCCGATCTTCTGGTACTCGCTGCTCGCGACCCTGGACGCCCTCGGCGGCGGCGCGCGTGCGCTGCACGCCCGGATCACCGGCTACCACGCGGTGCCCGTGGTGCTGTGGTTCCTGGTGGTCGTCGGGCTGATCCTGCAGCGCTTCTGGACCTACTGGTCCTCGCTGCTCTGAACCGGCCCGCGGGGCCGGGGACGTGCGTCCCCGGCCCCGCGACGGTCAGCGCTCGCCGGTGGTCCGTTCCTCCGCGACCCGCTCCCGGGCCGCCGGCTCCCCGGCGGGCCGCTCCTCGAGGTCCCGGTCCTCGGAGCGGGCCGCGCCGTCCTCGCGGGTCCCGCTCAGCTCGGACTTCAGGATGCGGGTGGACCGGCCCACCGAGCGGGCCAGGTCGGGCAGCTTCTTCGCGCCGAACAGCAGCACGACGACCAGCAGGACGACGAGCAGCTGGGTCGGTCCGGGTGGGGTCATCGGATCCTCTCCTTCTCCTGCCGGGGGTCCGCGGGGCGGATCCCCAGCACGTGACGCAGGTACAGCGGCCGCGTCGCGGCCACACACGACAGGAACGGCAGCACGACGGCCGCCAACAGCGGCCACACCGCGGGCGGTGGCGCCGCCATCCCGAACAGGGGGGCGAGCGGGGTGAACGGCACCGACAGCCCGGCCAGGACCACGGCCGTCACCGTCGCCACCACCGGCCGCGCGGCGCGCCCGGCCCGGGTCCGCAGCAGGAGCAGCACCAGGACCTGGGACAGCACCCCCTCCATGAACCAGACGGCCTGGAACACCGCCTGCTCCTGCGGGGTGTCCAGGCCCAGGAAGCGCCACACCGCCCAGAACGTGACCAGGTCGAACGCCGAGGCCAGCGGCCCGAGGACCGCCATGAACCACAGCATCCCGCGGGTGTCCCAGCGCCGGGGCCGCGCCGTCCAGCCCGGCTCGACCCGGTCGAACGACAGCGACAGCGCGGCCACCCCGAACAGCACGCCCTGCAGCAGCAGCTGCGCGGGCAGCAGCGGCAGGAACGGCAGCACCGCCGAGGCGACCAGCACCGACAGGGCGTTGCCGACGTTCAGCGCCGCGGTCACCGTCAGGTAGCGGGTGGCGCGGCCCAGGGTCCGCCTGCCCTCCTCGACCGCGGAGACGACGACGTCGGGGCTGCGGTCGGCCAGCACGATGTCCGCGGCCGCCCGGGCGGCGGGCACCGCTCCGTCGACGCCGATCCCGACGTCGGCGATCCGCAGCGCGCCGACGTCGTTGAGGCCGTCGCCGAGGAACCCGACGGTGTGCCCGCGGGCCTGCAGCGCGGCGACGACCCGCTCCTTCTGCAGCGGCCCGAGCCGGGTGAACAGGGTGGTGCGCGCCACCGCTCGGGCCAGTGCGACGTCGTTGAGGGCATCGAGCCCGGCGCCGTCGAGCACCCCGGTGACGGCGATCCCGGCCCGCGCGCACACCTGCTCGGCGACGGCGGTGTCGTCGCCGGTCAGGACCTTCACCGCGACGCCCTGCTCGGCGAAGCGCTCCACCGCGCGGGCCGAAGACTCCCGCACCGGGTCGACCATCCCGACGAAGCCCAGCAGCAGCAGGTCGCGCTCGGGGTCGTCGTCACCGGCGCCGAGCGGACGCAGCAGCGGTGTCCGGCGGGTGGCGACGGCGACGACCCGCAGCCCGGTCGCGCGGTGCCCGGCCGCGGCGTCGGCGGCCGCGGCCCGCAGCGACGCGGTCAGCTCCACGGCCCCGCCGTCGCGGGCGACCCGGGTGCAGCGGGGGAGCACGGTGTCCGGGTCGCCCCGCACGATCACCAGCTCACCGGGGTCGTGCGCGTCGCGCAGCACCATCGCCGAGCGCCGCCGGGAATGGTCGAAGGGCAGCTCCTCGACCCGGGTGAACAGGCCGTGGGCCAGCAGCGCCGACCCGTCCCGGTCGGCGGCGGACACCGCGTCGTCGAGGCCGTCGCGCGGGGTGGTCTGGAAGCGCACCGCGACCGCGGCCGCGTCGGCCGGGGCGGGGTCGGGACGGCCGTCGACGTCGACGGAGTGGGTGAACACCACCCGGTCCTCGGTGAGCGTGCCGGTCTTGTCCAGGCAGGCGACGTCGATCGAACCGAGGTCGTGGATGGCCTCCGGGCGGGTCACCAGCACCCCGGACTCGCGCAGCCGGGACGCGCCGCGCAACAGCGTGGTCCCGACGATCAGCGGCAGCAGCTCCGGGGCCAGGCCGACCGTCACGACGACGGCGAACAGCAGCGCCTGCCGCACGTCACCGGACACCTCGACGTTCACCAGCAGCACCAGCGGCGCCGCGAGCAGCATGCAGCGCACCAGCGCTCGGCGCACCGACCGCAGTCCCCGGTCCACCTCGGACTCCGGGCGGGGACGGCGGCCGCGCCCGGCCAGCTCCTCGGTGTGGGTGTGCGCCCCGGTGGCCAGCACGACCGCCGTCGCGGTGCCGCGGACCACGGTGCTCCCGGCGAACAGCAGCGCCGGGTGCGCGGTGACCGGGCCGTCGTCGGTCCCCGCCCGCGACGACCGTCGCCGCGGCGCCGGGCGCGGCTCCCGCGACGACGGCGGTGCCTTCGCCACCGGCAGCAGCTCCCCGGACAGCGACGACTGGTCGACCAGCAGGTCCCGGGCGTGCAGCAGCCGCGCGTCGGCCGGGACGGGGTCGCCCGCGCCGAGCAGCACGACGTCGCCGGGCACCAGGTCCTCCGGCGGCACCTCGCTGTCGCGCGGTGCGGTCCCGGGGGCCGGGCGGCGGCGGACCGTCACGGTGGTCGCGGCGTGCGCGCGCAGCTCCCGCGACAGCCGGTCGCCGCGGGCGGCGTGCCACAGGCGCAGCCCGACGCCGAGCGCGGCGACGACGAGCACCAGCGTCGCGCTGCCGGGGCTGCCCGCGACGGCGAGCAGCACCCCGAGCACGGTCATCAGGCCGGAGAACGGGCCGGCGAGCGCGCGGCGGGCCCACACGGCCGCGCCCGGGCGCCGGACGGCATCGGTGGCGTTGTCGCCGTGGGCGTGCAGGCGTAGTGCGGCGGTGTCCTCGCACAGTCCGCGGCGCGAGGACTCCAGGCCCCGGAGCAGCGCGAACGCGTCGGCGCCCGCCCAGTGCCGCAGCGCGGGCTCGCCGGGCGTGACGGGCGGATCGGCCGGCGGGGGCGGTGGCCGCGCCGCGGCACCGTCGCGCCCGATCGTCCGGTCCAACGGTGCCCCTCCGGTCCCCGGCACCGCGTCCGGCGCCGCCCGGTACGGTAACAGTTGCGTAAGTGACGCAACTGTCTGGAGGCCCGGTGGAGACCGCCCCCGAGGACCCGCAGCCCCTCGACCCCGAGCTGCTGGCCGACGCGGCCGCGGCGTTCGGGATGCTCGCCGCGACCTCGCGGCTGCAGATCGTCTGGCTGCTCGCCGACGGCCCGCGCGACGTCGGCACCCTCGCGACGACCCTCGGCCAGCCGGTGGCGACGGTGAGCCAGCACCTGGCGAAGCTCAAGCTCGCCGGGCTGGTCCGCGCCCGCCGCGAGGGCCGCCACCAGATCTACGTCATCGCGGACGCCGGCATGGTCGAGGTGGTCCGGACCGTGGTGGCCGCGCAGGAGCGCAGGCGGGAGCCGGACGCCGTGCGCGGGCGGGGGATCGTGTGACGCCGCCGCCGGGTCCGGTGCCCCCGGACCGTCCGCGTCCGGACCGGGCCGGCGCACCCCGTGTCCCCGGCGTCCCGCCGGCTCCGGGCGCGCCGCGGACCGGGACCCGGGGTGCGGCGCCGCGGGACACCCGGTCGCCGGGCGCGTGGCCCCGTTCCGGCGGCCCGCCGGCGGCGCGCCCCGGCGCCCCGGCCGGTCCCCGTCCGTCGCGCGCGGTCCCCGGTGCTCCGTCGGGCGGCCCGGCCCGGCCCGGCGGTCGGCCCGCGTCGGCCGGCCCGCGGGCCCGGCCCGCCGACCCCGGCGCCCGCCCCACCACCCCGATGCGCCCGGTCGCCCCCTGGCCGCGCGCCGAGCAGGGTGCCCCCGCCCCGCGGCGGCACCGCGTCCGCGGTCTCGTCGCGGCACTGTCGGTCGCGGTCTTCCTCGCCACCGGCGCCGGCTGGGCCATGGTCGGCGGCACCAGCGGTCTGACCACCGCGGACGTGACCGGACCGCACGTCGCCGACGGCGCGACCGACATCCTGCTGGTCGGCAGCGACTCCCGGGTCGACGCCCGCGGCAACCCGCTGCCCCGCGAGGTCCTCGACGCCCTGGACGCGGGCGACGCCGACGGCCAGGACAACACCGACACCCTGATGCTGGTCCGCATCCCGGACGACCCCGACCTCGGCGCGTCCGCGGTGTCGATCCCGCGCGACTCCTGGGTCGACGTCCCCGGCCTCGGCAACCACAAGATCAACTCTGCGCTGGCGCGCGGTGCCGCGATCGCCCGGCCGGACCTGATCCGCCAGGGGCTGAGCGGGCCGGACCTGGAGCGGGAGGCCAACGCCGCGGGCAGCAGGCTGCTCGTGCGCACCGTCGAGGAGCTCACCGGCGTCTCGATCGACCACTACGCCCAGGTCAACCTGGCCGGGTTCGCCGAGATCACCCGTGCGCTCGGCGGCGTCCCGGTGTGCCTCAGGGCCCCGGTGCGCGACAGCTACTCCGGCGCGGACTTCGCCGCGGGCCCGCAGACCGTGCAGGGCGCCCAGGCCCTGCAGTTCGTCCGGCAGCGGCACGGCCTGCCCGAGGGGGACCTCGACCGGGTCCGTCGCCAGCAGGCGTTTCTCGCGGGGCTGACCCACCGGCTCCTGTCGGCGGGCACCCTCACCGACCCGACGGCCGTCGCCGACCTGATGCAGGCGGTCAACGGTGCCGTCGTGCTCGACCAGGGCTGGGACCTCACCTCGATGCTCGCCCACGCGGCGCAGCTGCGCGGTGACCGGGTCACCTTCCGCACCATCCCCACCGGCCGGGCCGACTACCGGACCGGCAGCGAGGGCGTCGCGGTGAAGGTCGACCCGGGGCAGGTCACGGCGTTCTTCGCCGGGCTGACCGCGCCCGGGGTACCGGCCGATCCCGGTGACGGCGACGACGCGGACACCGCCGCGCCGGCGGCACCGGCCCCGACGGAGAGCGGGACCGGACGGGCCGCGGCGCCCCGGGGTGACCCGACCCCGGCCGCCGACACCCAGCCCGAGCTGACCGCCGACGGGGTGCCCTGCGTCGACTGACGCGGCCCCGTCACCCCGGCCGAGGAGCCTCCCATCACCGAGATCATCGACTTCCTGACCTCCGTCCCGTTGTGGGTGGTGGTGCTCGTCGCGGGGCTGGTCACCCTCGGCGAGACCACGATCGGCGTCGGGCTGGTCCTGCCCGGCGAGACCGTGCTCATCGCCGCCGCGATGGCCGTTCCGGACGTCCCGGCCGCGGTGCTGGTCACCGGCGTGGTCGCGGTCGCCGCCGCCTGCGGCGACGCGATCGGCTACGCGATCGGCCGCCGTTTCGGCCCGCGGCTGCGCGAGTCGCGGATCATCGGCCGGATGGGCCGCGACGCCTGGGACGACGCCGCCCGCACCCTGCGCCGCTGGGGTCCGTGGGCGGTGCTCGGCGCCCGGTTCCTGCCGGTGGTGCGCACGATGACCCCGGCCGCGGCGGGGGCGTCCGGGCTGCCGCTGCGGCGGTTCCTGCCCGCCGTCGTCGTCGGGGCGACGGTCTGGTCGGCCGTGCACGTGACCGCCGGGTTCCTGCTGCGCGAGGCCGCCGAGCAGTTCGAGAAGGCCTTCGGGATCGCCGGCTGGGTGGTCCTGGCGGTCGTGGTCGTCGCCGGCGTCGGCGGGTGGCGGGTGCGGCGTCGTCGCGCCGAGGCCCGCCGGGCCGCCGCCCGCGAGACCGTCGCCGCCCTGGCCGAGGAGCGCCGCGACGCCGCCTGACGCCGGTCGTGCCGCACCGGGTGCGGGCCCGGACCGGCGACGGCAGGATGGCCGGGGTGAAGGCAGTGAGCTACTCCCGTGAGGGCACCGCCCGCGACGTCCTGACCGTCGGTGAGATCGACACCCCGCAGCCCGGCCCGGGGCAGGTCCGGGTCCGGGTCCGCATCTCGGCGGTCAACCCGACCGACACCAAGACCCGCGACGGCACCACGTCACGGCCCTTCGACGGGGTCCGCGTCCCGCACCAGGACGGCGTGGGCGAGATCGACGCCGTGGGGGAGGGGGTCGACACGTCCCGGGTCGGGCAGCGGGTCTGGACCTGGCTCGCGTCGCCGGGCGGTGCCGGCGGCGCCGCGCTCGCCGAGTGGGGCACCTGCGCGCAGTACACGGTGCTGCCGGCCGAGCAGGCCACCGTGCTGCCCGACGGCGCGCCGGACGACCTCGGCGCCTGCCTGGGCGTCCCGGCGATGACCGCCTACCACTGCCTGTTCGCCGACGGCCCGGTCGCCGGACGGACGGTGCTGGTCACCGGCGGTGCGGGCGCGGTCGGGCACTACGGCATCCAGCTCGCCCGCTGGGCCGGGGCGACCGTGGTGACCACCGTGTCCGGTCCGGAGAAGGCCGAGCTGGCCCGGGCCGCCGGCGCGCACCACGTCGTCAACTACCGCGACGGCGACCCCGGCGCCGCGATCCTCGACGCCGCCGGACCGGTCGACCGGATCGTCGAGGTCTCGCTCGCCCAGAACCTGGCGCAGGACCTCGCGGTGCTGCGCAACGGGGGCGCTGTCGTCTCCTACGCCGCCACCCCGCAGGACCCGTCGATCCCGGTCCGCGCGCTGATGGGGGCGAACGCGGTGCTGCGGTTCGCGCTGCTCTACACCGTGCCCCGCCCGGTGCTGGCCGACGCGGCCCACGGGCTGGGCGTGGCGGCCGCGCACGGAGCGCTGACCCCGCTGCCGGTCACCCGGTTCGGGATCGACGACGTCGTCGCCGCGCACGAGGCCGTCGAGGCGGGGACGACGGGCAAGGTCGTGGTCGACCTCTGACCGGTTCCGGTCGGCCACCCCCGCCGGTCCGGCGCGCCCTCAGCGCCGGATCGGCGGGTTCCGGTCGCGCCGGGCCAGCAGCACGGCGGCCCCCGCCGCGACGACGACGAGCCCGGCCAGCAGCAGCGACCAGCCCAGGATCGACGGCGCGTTCGGATCGGTCGAGATCACCGAGGCGTTGATCTGCGAGACCTCACCTGGGACGAACTCCCAGGTGACGGTGCCGCCGTCGGTCTCGCCGTCGGACTCGACGACCTCGCCGGGAAAGCTCATCGCGAGCCGCACGTCGGCCCGGTCCACCGGCATCGTGGTCAGGTCGGCCCGGCCCTGCACGGCGATCCGCTCCCCGACCCGGCGCAGCTCCAGGTTCGCCCGTCCCGACGCGTTCCCGCCGAGCAGGTTCAGCTGCGAGACCTGGGCGAAGGTCAGGTTCTCGAAGGCCGCACGGGTGCCGACGAAGCCGTCCTGGTCGTACGGCGACAGCTCGACATCGCCCGCGAGGTCGGCCGGGACCTCCAGCTGCGGGCCGCGGCCGTCCGGCGCGCCCTCGGGCGTCGCGACGACGATCGTGCCGTCGACGGTGTCGTCCGGCTGCACGGCCAGGGCCACCTGGACCCGGGTGCAGCCGGTCAGCGCGAGGAGGGCCAGCACCGCGAGCAGCACGAGCGCACGCGTCCGGGATCGACGGCGTGCGGGTGGCGCGGTGCGGTGCGACGGCATGGCGTCATCGTGCCACCCGGGCACGACGGTCCCGGCGTCACTCGGGGGCGTGTGTCGGGTGATCCGTGGGGAGCAGCGGCAGCTCGCGCCCGAGCACGGCGAACGGGCGCGGGTCCCCGGTGAACAGGTGCTCGCGCAGCACGTCGACGAACCCGGCACGACGGTAGAGCCGCCACGCCCGGCCGGGCGTGGCGCGACCGTACTCGGGGGTGGACAGCAGCATCCGGGCCCGGGCGGCGTCGCGGGCCAGCGCCCGCAGCAGCGACTCGCCGATGCCCGAGCCCTGGGCCTGCGGGTGGACGTGCAGCTCGGTCAGCTCGAAGTAGTCGGTCAGCCAGTCGGCGCTCACGGCCCCGGGCTCCCCGCGACGGGCGCGCAGCCCGCGCCGGACCTCCTCGAACCACCACTGCCCGGGGCCGCCCCAGTAGCCGTAGCCGATGCCGGTGAGCCGGTCCTGCGCGTCGAGCCAGCCGACCGAGCGCCAGCCCGGCCGGTAGGAGTGCTCGAGCCACAGCGAGCGGCGCTGGCGTGCGGTCGACCGCGGGTAGCCCATCGCGGTGACGTAGACGTCGATCGCCTCGCCCAGCCGGTCGGCGAAGTCGCTGCGGCCGAGGCCGATCAGGCGCGCACGCGACGGTGCGGCGGTCACCGCGAGCACCGGCCCCGGTGGGGACCGCACGCCCGCGCCGGGGCGGGGTCGGTGTCCGGGTACATGCCCCCATCACACCACGTCCGGCCGGTCCCGGCGGGTCCGGACCGGGCACCCCGCCGCGGTGCCGGTGGGTGAGTGGCGCCACCCGGTCGCCCGACTTGACGCGACGATCGAACACGCGTTCTACTGACGTATGTCGAACGCGCGTTCGACGCCGGGGCGTCCGGTGGGCGGAGTGGGGGAAGCACCCCGTCGCCGGGCGTCCCGGAGACCGATTCCGGTGGTGGGAACCGAGGCCCGGCCACCGGGTGGAGGGCGTGGTGATGCCAGTGGGCGGCTTCTCGCGTTTGTTCCGGTCCCGCCAGCCGGCGGCGATCGACGTGCGCTGGCAGAACGGTGAGCCGGTCGAGTTCTCGCGGCGTCCGTCGCGCCGCGGGGAACATTTCCTGGTCACCGGGGTTCGAGACCAGTGGATCGAGGAGTCCCCGTGGCCGTTCCCGTCGCCGATGCCGGTGGGCGGGGACCGGCTGAGCTGTTGGCGGGTGCTCGCCCGGTCGGTGCAGGACCCGCAGGAGCCGCCGCGCGAGGTGGTGCTGCGGATGCGGTCCGGTCCGGGCGTGTGGGACCTGGTGAAGGTCGACTGAGAGGTGCGGGAGATGCGGGAGGTGCGCGTGCGGAGCAGGACGATGGAACTGGACCTGGCGCTGCCGTCGCCGCGGTCCGCCGGGGCGCGACGGCCGGGCGACGCCCCGGCGGGCGCCGCGCGGCCGGAGCGGCGGTCCGGCCGGGTGCGGCCGGTCGCCGACGGGTTGTGGCCGCTGGACTGCGGCGCGGCCCGGGGCACGGGACGGGGCGCCGCCGACCGTACGGGGGCCGCCGCCGGGGCGGCGCCGTCCCGGCGGGGGAGCGGCCGGACCGGTGCGGACCCGGCCGGGACCGGGTGCACCGGCCGGCCGGGCCGGGCCGGGGAGACCGGCGCCGCCGGCCGGTCCGGGCAGGTGGTCCCCCTGCCGGGCGCACCCGTGCCGTCGGACGGGGCGCGGCCCGGCCGGCCGGGCCGGTGCCCCTCCGGTCGCCCGCGCCCGCCCCGCCGTCGCGGGACGCGCTCGGGCTGCTGCGCCAGGCCGCCGAGCAGCTCGCCGAGGCGCACCGGGAGACCGAGCCGCTGCGCCGCTACCCGGCCGCCTACCTCGCCGCGCTGCGTGCCGGGGCGGCGGTGCTGGCGATGCGGGCCCGGCCCCGGACCCGCCGGGGCGCCCCGCGCGACGTCTGGCGGCTCCTCGCCGAGGTCGCTCCGGAGCTGGAGGAGTGGGCGGCGTTCTTCGCCGGGTGCTCGCGGCTGCGGATCGAGGCCGAGGTCGGGATCGGGCGGCACGTCGACCGGCGCGCCGCCGACGACCTGCTGCGCCAGGCCGAGCAGTTCGTGACCCGGGTGCAGCTGCTGCTGCCCCGGTGAGGTCCGTCCGCCGGGGCGGCGGGCCGCACGGGGGAGCGGATCGGCGGACGGAGGAGAACGCGAGCGGACGGGGCCGAGGAGCGGGCCGGGAGGGGCCGGTCAGGCCGAGGCGGCGGGGCGCGAGGCGCTGCGCAGCACCCGGCCCAGCAGCGCGGTGAACACCGCGGAGATCTCCCGGGCGCCCGGGGTGTCCCAGGCCTGGATCGGCAGGCAGGCGCCCTGGGCCTGCTGGACCGCCGAGCGGTCGGGCAGGACGCTGTTGAACACCAGGGGGCCGAAGAGCTCGCGCAGCTCCGAGATCCGGAACTCGTGCTCGGTGTTGCGCGGCCGCACCCGGTTGACCAGCACACCCAGCGGCTGAAGCCGGTCGTTGGACCGCTCGCGCTCGGTCTGGACCGCGTCGAACGCGCGCTGCACGCCGGACACCGAGAACATCGTCGGGTCGGTCACCAGGATCGCCCGGTCCGCGGCGGACAGCGCGCTGCGGGTCAGCTGCCCCAGCGACGGCGGGCAGTCCACGATCACCAGCCGGTAGCGCTCCTCGGCGTGCTCGGAGCCACCGGAGTCGTCGGTGATCAGCTCACCGGCCAGCCGCTGCAGGGCGCGGTCCAGCCGGTACAGCTGCACCGCCCCCGGGTCGGGGTGGTTGTGCCGCTCGGTCTGCTCCGCGCCGACCAGCACGTCGAGGCCCTCGCCCCACGCCGACGGCGCGATGGCCCGTTCGACGACTGCGCGGCGCGGCTCGTCCAGCACGTCGGCGACGGTCGCCGTGGTGGGCTCCGGGTCGAGCGCGGTGGTGGCGTTGGCCTGCGGGTCGAGATCCACCACGAGGGTGGAGACGCCGTGCCGCTGCGCCGCGCCGGCCAGACCCAGTGCGACCGTGGTCTTGCCGACGCCACCCTTGAGACTGAGCGTGGCGACGACCTGCACCCACCCAACCTACCGTGCGGTCCGGCACGGTCGCCGAGCGGAGTGCCGGTGATCGTCGGGCGCCCGGTCGTGGGCGTCCCGCCGGGCGGGCGGGCCGGGCACCGGCGGGGGCCACTAGTCTCGGTGCCGTGGGATCGCCGACACGCGAGCAGGCCGGAGCAGCGCGCGGGGCCGCCGTGTTCCGGGTGCTGGACAGGGAGATCGACCGTGTCCGCCGGGACACCGGGGCCGCGCCCCGGGTGCTCGACGTCGGCGGGGGCAGCGGCACCTGGGCGGTGCCGCTGGCGATCGCCGGCTGCGCGGTGACCGTCGTCGACACCAGTCCCAACGCGCTGGCGACGCTGGCCCGGCGCGCCGGTGAGGCAGGCGTGACCGACCGGATCACCCCGGTGAACGGCGACGTCGACACCCTCGCCGAGGTCGCCCCGGCCGACGGCGCCGACCTCGTGCTGGGACACGGGCTGCTCGAGGTCGTCGACGGCCCGGGCCGGGTGCTCGCCGCGCTCGCCGCGGCCGCCGCCCCGGGCGGGGCGGTGTCGGTGCTCACGGTGGGGCGCTACGGCGCGTTCATCGGGCGGCTGGCCACCGGCCGGCTCGCCGAGGCCCGTGCCCTGCTCACCGACCCCGAGGGCCGCACCGGTACCGACGACCGGCTGCTGCGCCGGTTCGACGCGCACCGGCTGCAGGAGCTCACCGCCGGGACCGGACGGCTGCGGACCGAGATCCTGCAGGGCGACGGCACCCTCGAGGCGTGGCTGCCCGGCCCCGGCCAGGAGGGCGAGGCGGCGGGCCGCGACGAGCGCGACGAGCTGGACGCGCTCGCGTCGCAGGTCGGCGCCCTCGCCGAGGTCGCCCCGCGGTTGCATCTGCTCGCCCGGCGGTACTGACACCCGTCCCCGCCGCCGGTGTCCGACGGTCGCCGTCCGGCTGCCGTCGGTGACCGGTCGTCCGGCGTTCACCCGGCTGCCCACCCCCGTCCGGGTGGGTCTGCGACAGTCCGGGTGAGCGACGACACGCCGCGCCACGCCGCCCGCTCGACGATCAGCCGAGCGGGTTGGACGGTCCGGGTGGTCGCGGCACGATTCGCCTCGTACTCTGAACATCAGACGCCCAGGTTGGGGCGCCCGTCGTACCGGCCGGGGCGAGGAGGCCCGGGCTGAATGCGGCCTACCGTCCGATTACGTGTGCCGGAGGTGAAGGCATGCCGCTCTCCGAGCACGAGCAGCGCCTGCTCGAACAGATCGAACGCGCCCTCTACCAGGAGGACCCCAAGTTCGCGTCCTCGGTCAGCGGTAGCCGGCGGAGCAAGCCCGCCCGGCGCCGCCGGATCCAGGGCGCCGTCCTGTTCGTGGTGGGCCTCGTGCTGCTCGTCGCCGGGATCCCCTTCCGGGCACTCTGGCTCGGCGACCTGCCGATCCTGAGCATCGTCGGCTTCCTCGCCATGCTCGGCGGCGCGCTGCTGGCGGTCACCTCGATCGGCGCCCGTCGCGGCGGCGAGGAGACGACCGGTCAGGGCGGGGCCGCCCCGAAGGACAAGCAGTCCGGCGAGAGCGGCGGTGGCTTCACCGGCCGTATGGAGGAGCGCTTCCGGCGCCGTTTCGAGCAGGAGTGACACGGGGCGGCCCACGTGGCCGCCCGTACGACACCCGGCGGGGCGGGACACCGATGCGGTGGCCCGCCCCGCCGTCGTGTGTCCGGCGCCGGCCGTCCGCTGTACCGGCGTCGGGCCCGGGTGTCACCGGGGACGGGAGCCCGGCGATCGGGACCGGCCCGCGCCGTCCGACGGCCGCCGGCCGGACGACACCGCCGGCCGGACGACACCGCCGGCCGGACGACACCGCCGGCCGGACGACACCGCCGGCCGGACGACACCGCCGGCCGGGCGACGCCGCCGGCCGGGCGACGCCGCCGGCCGGGCGACGCCGCCGGCCGATGCCGCCGACCGGACGATGCCGCCGACCGGACGACGCCCCCGATCGGATGCCGGGCGCTGATCCGGGGTGCCGGGGGCTGCGAACCCCGTGCCGCGGTGGGCGGGTCGGCCGCACGCGCTGGGCGGGGCGGCCGTGCGCGCCGGGCGGGTCAGCCGCGCTCGGCAGGTTCCCCGGCCGTGTCGGCGGCGCCGTCGTCGGCCGTCGGGTCGTCGTCGGACGGGCGGCGCCCGCGCCGGACCGCCTCCGGCACCACCGAGGCCGGCAGCACCCGGGCCCGCAACGACGTCCCGCCGGCCGCGATCGCCGTCCGCACCTCGTCCACCAGACCGTCGAGCGTGCCGGGCTCGGGCAGCATCCCGCCGTACCAGCTCGCCTCGACCCGGCCCGCCAGCTCCCGCAGCGCCTCGGCGGGGCGCCCGGACAGGCCGTGCCGCTCGGTGATGCGGTCGGCGGCCGCGCGGACGGTGTCCCCGGGCGGCACCGGGACCCCGTGGTCGCGGGAGGCGGCCAGGACCTCGTCCCATGCCGCCGCCGCAGCGCCGTCGCCGCCCGCCCGGGCCAGCCCGGCCCGGCGGGAGTACTGGTGCCGGCGCCACAGGCCCGGGGTCAGCACGACCGCGAGCACCGCGGCCGCCAGCAGCAGCGCCACGACCAGCGGCCACCACGACCCGGTCGCGGCCGTCGGCCGGTCGGCCGCCTGCTCCTCGGTGGGCGGAGGCTCCGGGGTGGGGCCACCGGCCTCGGGGGGCGGCGGCGTCGCGGACGGCTCGGGCTGCGGGGTCTGCTCGGCGGCGGGCGTGCCGCCGTCCTGCTCCCGGGCCTGCTGGACATAGGCCGGGTCGATGGTGCGGCCGTCGGCGAGCGGGGTCGGGTCGAAGGTCATCCATCCGTAGCCGGGGAACCACGCCTCGACCCAGGCGTGGGCGTCCTCGGTGGTGATCGTGCGGGCCCCGGAGCCGTCGGCGTCGCCTGCGGTGAAACCGACCGCCACCCGGGCCGGGACGTCGACGGCGCGCAGCATGACCGCCATCGCCGAGGCGTACTGCTCGCAGTAGCCGGTCCGGCCGCGGGTCAGGAAGTCGACCAGGGCGTCGCCGTTGCCACCCGGCGCGGTCGCCAGGCTGTAGGTGAACGGGGAGCCGGGCCCGGTGAAGTGGTCCTCCAGCGCCATCGCCCGGTCGAACGGCGTCGTGGCCCCGGCGGTCACCTCCCGGGCGATCGCGGTGACCCGTGGGTCGACACCGTCGGTGTCGAGGTAGGACCGGTCGACCGTGGTCGGCCCGGAGGCCGCGCGCAGCTGGTCGGCCGACGGCTCCGGCAGCCGCATCGACTGGGTCCAGCCGTCCTCGGACTGTGCGCGCTCGCTGTAGACGATGCCGCCGTCGGCGTCGTAGGCCCAGCTCGGTGAGTTCACCGCGATCCGGGTCGGGTCGCCGAACACCGGCAGCCAGTAGTCGCGGAAGCCCAGGTTGTCGACCTGCACGTCCTGGGACGCGGCCGGCCCGGACGTCGACGGCGGCAGCGGCCCGGTCAGCGGCACGCCCGGCAGCGGGCGCCCCGCCTTCCAGCCCTCCTGCGGCACGTAGGACTGCAGGGTGAGCGCGCGCAGGTAGGTCGGGGTCTGCAGACCCCGGACGCTGAACAGCGGGCGCGGCTCGCTGCGGGTCAGCTGTCCGCGCAGCGAGGTGAACGGGTTCAGCCCGATCGAGCCGTCGGCGTCGCCCCCGGTCCCGCCGGTGGCGTCGAAGCGTCCCGAGGTTCCCACCGACGATGCCAGCAGTCCCGCCAGCAGCGAGCCCACGACGGCGACCGCGACGACCGCGGCCCCGGCCGGGATCTGCCGCAGCCGGTCCGGGCGCAGGAGCAGCAGCACGCCGTAGCCGAGCGTCGCCGCGACCACGGTCCACCAGGGCAGCAGGTCCGGCTGCAGCGCCGTCGGCACCGCGAACACCACCAGCAGCGGCACCCCGGCCGCGGCCGGGGCGGCCACGGTCACCGCGAGCCCGAACACCGCGATCGCGATCGTGCCGAACCCGAGGGTGACCAGCAGCAGGATCTCCGGGCTCGCCGCGACCGGCGGCAGCCCGCTGTCGATCTGCTGCCCGGCCCCGCCGAGCAGGCCCGACAGCTCGCCGAACGCCGACGGCCCGGGGAGCACCCCGAGCACGCCGCTGCCGGTGAACCACGCGGTCACCAGCAGGACCAGGGCCAGCAGCTGGCCGGGCGCGACCAGCCAGGCCCGCAGCGGCAGCAGCAGGCCGCCGACCAGCGAGACCAGCACGACCGCGACGGCGGCGTGGGCGAACCAGGTCGCGCCCTGCACGACCGAGCTCATCGCCGTCCCGGCGAGCAGCACCGCGACGACCGTCGCGACCGGTCCCAGCACGACCGTCCAGGCCGGGGCACCCGGCGTCCGGCCCGCGGGTGCGGCATCGGGGACGGGCGCGGCGGGCTGCGGCGCGGGCCGGACGGGGGCCGGGTCGGCGCGCTCATCCGGTCGCCCCCGCGATACCGGGCGAGCCGCAGGCGTCCGCCCAGGCCCGCTGGACGGTCATGTCGGAGGTGACGACGGTGGCGTGCCACCCGGCACGGCGGAGCGCGGCCGCCGCGACCGACGCCGGGCGGGACCGCGTCGCGGCCGACCAGGTGTCGACGTCGAGGACGACGGCGTGCCCGCCGCGCGGCCAGGCCGAGACCAGCGCGGTGACGTCCTGCGGCGCGGTCCCGCCGAGCACCGCGAGCACACCCTCCGGGTGCCCGGGCCCGGGGCCGGGCGCGGTGAACCCGGTGCTCGCCGAGGGCCGCAGCACCGCGAGCGACTCCAGCCGCGGGGGGACGGCGTCCGCACCGGTCACACCGGGCGGCACGTCGCCGACGGCCTCGCCGGACTCGTCGACGAGCGCGACGGCCTCGCCGCGCTGCAGCAGGTGCACCGCGACGCTCGCGGTGAACGCCACCGCCCACTCCAGGCTGGAGGCGGGCCCGTGCCCGCGGTGGGCGCTGTCGCGCCGGTCGATCAGCAGGGTCACCCCGGACGGGTCGGGACGGTCGTCGAGGCGGACCATCAGCTCGTCGCGCCGGGCGCTGGAGCGCCAGTGCACACGGCGCAGCTCGTCGCCCTGGCGGTAGGGGCGGATCAGCACGTCCGGGGTGCCGGGGCCGGGACGGCTGCCGCCCTCGGCGCCGCGCCCGGCGGCGGTGGAGGTCAGGGCCGGGCGCCCGGTCAGCGGGGTGACCCGGGGGAGGACCAGCAGCCGGTCGGCGGGGAGCAGGTCGTGGCGGAACTCGGCGAGGCCGAGCGCGTCGGTGCCGCGACCGCGCAGCGGACCGATCCGGTACGCGCCGCGGACCGCGGGCCGCACCGGGTAGCCGACCCGGGCACCGCGCCGGCCGAGCCGGTGCACGGTGAACCGCGGCGGGTAACGGTCGGCGGGACCGGCGGCGTCGGGCACGTGGTCGGCGATCCGCAGTGCGCCCAGCAGGGCGCCGCCGGCGATCCGCAGCAGCACCGTGCCGCCGCTGCCCGCCTCCAGCCGCGCCGGCTCCAGGGTGCGCCCGACCTGCAGCGAGCGGCGCGACCGCAGCGCGACGACGAGTGCCAGCAGCGGCAGGAACAGCACGAACGCGCCGATCCGGACGAGGTCGCGCTCGTCGAGCGCGATCGCCGAGACGACCATCGCGGCGCCGCCGGCGAGCAGGCAGCGCCCGCGCACGGTCAGCCCGGCCCGCCGTTCCCGGCGCGGCGCGCCGCCGGCCGCGAGCGGCGCCGACGACCCGGGTGCCGCCGGGGCACCGGGCTCGGTGGGAGCCGGTGGCCCGGACGGCGGCGCGGTCGGCGCCATCTCAGCCCCGCGGCGGGGACGGCACCGCGACCCGCGCGACGGCGGCCCGCACCAGGTCCGCCGGTGTCCGGCGGGCCGCGACCCCCTCGGGGCCCAGCACCAGCCGGTGCGCGAGGACGGGGACGGCCACGGCCTGGACGTCGTCGGGCACGACGTAGCCGCGCCCGGCGGTCGCCGCCCAGGCGCGGGCGGCCCGCAGCAGGTGCAGGGTCGCGCGCGGCGACGCGCCGAGGCGGACCTCGGGCAGCCGTCGCGTCGCCCCGACGACCTCGACGCAGTAGCGGCGCACCTCCGCCGCGGTGTGCAGGCCGCGGACCCCGGCGATCATCGACCGCAGCGTGCGCAGGTCGGTCACCGGCCGCAGCCGCTCCAGCGGGTCGGTCGAGCCGTGCTCCTCGAGCATCGCCAGCTCGGCCGCCGGGTCGGGGTAGCCGACCGAGACGCGGATCGTGAACCGGTCCTGCTGGGCCTCGGGGAGCGGGTAGGTGCCGTCCATCTCCACCGGGTTCTGGGTGGCGACGACCATGAACGGGTCACCCAGCGGGTAGGTGCCGCCGTCGACGGTGACCTGGTGCTCGGCCATGCACTCCAGCAGTGCCGACTGGGTCTTGGGCGACGCACGGTTGATCTCGTCGGCGATCACGACGTTGGCGAACACCGGGCCGGGCCGGAACTCGAACTCCGAGGTCTGCCGGTTGTAGACCGACGAGCCGGTGATGTCGCCGGGCAGCAGGTCCGGGGTGAACTGCACCCGGCTCACCGCCCCGTCGACGGCCCGGGCGAGTGCCTTGGCCAGCGTGGTCTTGCCGACGCCCGGCACGTCCTCGACGAGCAGGTGCCCCTCGGCGAGCATCGCGACCAGGGCCAGCCGGATGGTGTCGGGCTTGCCGACGATGATCCGGGCCATCGCGGCGGCGATCCGGCCCGCCGCGTCGGCGACGGCGGCGGCGTCCATCGGCTCGGGCGCGTAACCGGGGTGCGCACCGCCGGCCTCGGCCCGGCGGAGGGGACCACCGGACGGCGACGGGACGGGTGGCACGGAGGGCGCGGACGGCGCGCTCGACGACAACGGGCCTCCTCAGGAGACGGCTCGGGTGACTCCAGTCTGTCAAACGTCCCCCGATCGGGACCGGGCGCCGCCACCCGCCTCGCCCCGCTGCTCCGTACGGCCGAACGCGACGCGCTCCGGGGCTCGCCGGCGGCCCCGGGCGGGAGGTCTCCCACGGCGCCCCACGGTGGTTCCCCACGCCGCTCCACCGCGCGTCCGCCGATCCCCCACCGCCCCCACCCGGGCTCACCACGGTCCCCCCACCGGCTCCCCACCCGTCCCCACCCCGGACGACCCGATCGGCCCGGAAACCGTCCCTGACCTGGGGCGACGCCGGTGGGGGAGCGGTGGGGCGCAGGTGCGGCCGGAGCGGCCGGAAACGGCCTCCGGACGTCGCGCGACCGGGTGGCGCGTCGCGTGCCCCCACCGCGCCCCACCGTCCTTGACCTGCGAAAACATCGGATGAACGGTCGAAGATCCACCCGTCTCGGGTTGACGGTGGGTGAGTGTGGGGTAGTGTGGTGATCGCTGGGGCGAACAGGGGTCCCAGGTGGAGGTGGGGTCGGTGTTCCTCGGCACCTACACCCCGAAGCTGGACGACAAGGGGCGGCTCACGCTGCCCGCGAAATTCCGCGACGAGTTGCGAGGCGGCTGCATGATCACGAAAGGGCAGGACCACTGCCTCTACGTGTTCACCCGTGACGCCTTCACCGAGATGGCGCGCAAGATCGCCGCGGCCCCGCTGACGAACGAGTCGGCGCGGGTGTTCCAGCGGAACCTCTTCTCGGGCACCGACGAGCAGAACCCCGACGGCCAGGGCCGGATCGCGATCCAGTCCGAGCTGCGCCGGTACGCCGGACTGTCCAAGGACTGCGTGGTGATCGGCGCGTTCACGCGCGCCGAGATCTGGGACGCGCAGGCCTGGCAGGAGTACCAGGGGCGGCACGAGGACGAGTTCGCCAAGGCCCAGGAGGAGGTTCTGCCCGGGCTGTTCTGAGTTCCGCTGGCGGGCGGGACGACGGACGGCGGCAGTACCTGAGCAGGACAGCACGACCGACAGCGGACGACACCACCGTCGCCGCCCCGACCCGGGTGCCGTGATCGAGTCGGCCCTGGCACACCTTCCCCGGTGCCAGGTCCGTCTCGGCACGGCCCCCGGGTGGGGACGGCGCCGGCGCCCACCCCGACTGGGGAGTTCGGGTGGCGCGGTGGCGCCCGCGCGTCTTCGGGCGTGGAGCGGACCGGTTGTGGGAGCCGGCACGCCACACCCACGGACATCGACCCACCCGGTCCCGGCCCCCGTGGCCGGGACCGGGTACGGCCGCCGCACCGGCGGCCCGCACGACACGCACGCACCACACGGGGACGGACGGCGCACCGGGGGGTGGGACGTGGACGGTACTTCCGGCGACGGCGCCACCCCGCGCGACGAGCGCGCGCCCGGTGACCGGCACACCCCGGTCCTGCTGGAGCGCGTCTCCGAGCTGCTCGACCCCGCACTGCGCGACCGCGACGCCGTCTACGTGGACGCCACCCTCGGCATGGGCGGCCACGCGGCGGCGCTGCTGGCCGCGCACCCCCGGCTGACCGTCGTCGGCATGGACCGCGACCCGCAGGCCCTCGAGCTCGCGGGCCGCAGGCTGACCGCCTACGCCGACCGGCTGCACCGGGTGCACACCGTCTACGACGACGTCGCCGGCGCGCTGGAGCAGGCGGGCATGTCCGCCGCCGACGGCATCCTGTTCGACCTGGGCGTCTCCTCGCTCCAGCTCGACGAGGACGCCCGCGGCTTCTCCTACTCCCGCGACGCCGACCTCGACATGCGGATGGACCCGACCACCGGGCCGACCGCCGCCGACGTCCTGAACTCCTACACCGCCGGCGAGCTGCGCCGGATCCTGCGGGAGTACGGCGAGGAGCGGTTCGCCGGACCGATCGCCAACGCGATCGTCCGGACCCGGGAGAAGCGCCCGTTCACCCGCAGCACCGAGCTCGTCGAGCTGCTCTACGGCGTGGTCCCCGCCGCGTCCCGGCGCACCGGCGGGCACCCGGCGAAGCGGACCTTCCAGGCCCTGCGCATCGAGGTGAACCGCGAGCTCGAGGTGCTGCGCGACGCGCTGCCCGCGGCACTGGACGCGCTCGCCCCGGGCGGGCGGATCATCGTCCTGTCCTACCACTCGCTGGAGGACCGGATCACCAAGCGCGTGCTCGCCGAGCGCGTCCGCTCGCGGACCCCGGTGGACCTGCCGGTGGAGCTCCCCGGACACGGACCGGAGTTCCGGCTGCTCAGCCGGGGCTCCGAACAGGCGTCCGACTCCGAGATCGCCCGCAACCCCCGGGCCGCCCCGGTACGCCTGCGCGCGGCGGAACGCGTGGAGGACGAGCCGTGAGCACCCGTGGCACGGACCCGAGCACGCAGGCAGTACCGGCACGGCGGAGAGGCAGGAACCCCCGATGAGCACACCCGTCATCGAGCGCCCGGGCACCCCGGGCGGTGGCCGGGCGCGGCCCGACACCCGCCAGAGCCGTCGTACCGCGGCGCCCCCGCGGATCCCGGCCCAGCGCGGCCCCGGCGACGCCCGACGGATGGCCGACCAGCGCCGCCGCAGCGCGGCCAGGGAGAACACCGGCCGCGCGAAGTTCGTGCTGGTCGTGATGGTTCTGCTGGTCTCGGGCCTGATCGCGACGCTGTGGCTGTCGACCGCCGCGGCGGCCGACTCCTACGCGCTGCAGGCGGCCCGGGAGCGGACCGCGTCGCTCACCGAGCAGTCCGAGGCGCTCCGCAAGGAGGTCACGGTGCTGCAGAGCCCCGGCTCGCTCGCCGACCGCGCCGCGGCCCAGGGCATGGTCCGGGTGACCGACCCGGCACGCCTGGTCGTCGCACCGGACGGACGCGTCGACGTCGTCGGGGAGCCGAGTGCCGCCGTCGCCGCGGCGCCGCCCGCCCCGCCCGTCGCCGACGCACCGGCCCCGCAGGCCCCGCCCGCGCAGCAGGCGCAGCAGCCGGGCGCGGCCACCACCGACCCGGCCGCCGAGGGCGGTGACGCCGCTCCGGGCGCCGCCGCGGGTGGCGCCGCCGGTGCCGGTGAGGGCACCGAGCACGAGGTCCCGGCCGACACCCGGGCGGCGGGCGGGAACTGATGGTCTATGCGCCGCCGCGCCCCCGGCCGCGGGGGCAGGGTCCGCGGGGCGGCCGGCGCCGGTCCCCGGCCGACGACCCGCGGTTCCGGCTGCGCCTGGCCTGGGTGGCGCTGGCCGCCCTGCTGCTGGTGTCCGGGGCCAAGCTCGTCGTCGTCCAGACGGTGCAGGCGGGCACGCTGACCGCGGACGCGGAGAAGCAACGCGCCAGCCGGATCGTCATCCCGGCCGAGCGCGGCGCGATCAGCGACCGCAACGGCGCCGTGCTGGCGTTCTCCACCGAGTCCAAGGCGCTCGTCACCAATCCGCGCCTGATCAACTCCACCAAGGGCGCGGACGCGGTGGCCTACAAGAACCGGATGGCCGACGCCGTCGCCGCGGTGACCCACGGCGACCCCGAGGAGCTGAAGCGGGCGCTGAACAGCGACCGCGGCTACGTCGTGATGGCCACCGCGGTCGACCCCGGTCCCGCCCGTGACCTCCGGACGCAGTTCCCGGAGATCGCCGAGGAGAGCCGCGAGGCGCGCCAGTACCCCAACGGGACGCTGGCCTCGAACATCATCGGCGCCGCGACCTGGAGCGCCGACGCGCAGAAGCTGATCGGCCGGATCGGCCTGGAGTCCTCCGACGACGAACTGCTCGCCGGTCGCGACGGCTTCCAGATCGCCGACACCGCCGAGGGCAGCGGCACCGTCATCCCCGGCAGCGTGCGCTCCGAGCAGGCCGCGGTGTCCGGCTCCGACGTGCAGCTGACGATCGACTCCGACCTGCAGTTCCAGGTGCAGCGGATGCTCGCCGACTACGCGGGCCGCGCCGAGGCGCGCAGCGGCTCGGCCGTCGTCCTCGACCGGGCCACCGGGCAGGTGCTCGCGCTCGCCGACAACACCTCGTTCGACCCGGCCCAGCTGCTGTCCGCGGACCCGAACTCGCTGGGCAACAAGGGCGTCACCACGCCCTTCGAGCCCGGCTCGGTCAACAAGGTCGTCACCATGGCCGCCGCACTGGAGGCCGGCGTCGCCAAGCCCGACGACGTGCTCGACGTGCCCGGCAGCATCGAGGTCGCCGACCGCACGATCAAGGACGCCTGGGCGCACGGCGTCGACCGCTACACGCTGACCGGCGTGCTGGCGAAGTCCTCCAACGTCGGCACCCTGATGATCGCGCAGAAGGTCGGCGAGGACCGCTTCTCGGACATGCTCGCGAAGATGGGCATCGGGCAGAAGACCGGTGTCGGGCTGCCCGGCGAGAGCGGCGGACGGGTCCCGGCCCGCGCGACCTGGTCCGGCTCCACCTTCGGCAACCTGCCGATCGGGCAGGGCCTGTCGATGACCGTGCTGCAGATGGCCGGGATGTACCAGGCCATCGCCAACGACGGCGTCCGGGTCCCGCCGCGGATCGTCGCCGCGACGACCGGCCCGGACGGCGTCCGGGTGCCGACCGAGGCGCCCGAGCCGGTACAGGTGATGTCGCCGCAGACCGCGCAGACCCTGCGGACGATGCTCACCGCCGTCACCCAGAAGGCGCACGGCCAGTCCGGCACCGGGCCCGCCGCCGCGGTGCCCGGCTACGAGGTGGCGGGCAAGACCGGTACCGCCCAGCAGGTGGACCCGGCGACCGGGGCCTACTCGCGCTCCCAGTACTGGATCACCTTCGCCGGGATGCTCCCGGCCCAGGACCCGCGGTTCGTGATCGGGATCATGCTCGACGCCCCGAAGGGCGGGACGAGCGCGGCGCCGCTGTTCCACGACATCGCCTCCTACCTGGCCCAGCGCGACGCCGTGCCGGTCCAGACCGCGCCGCAGCCGGTGCAGACCCTGCAGATCCGGTGACGGCGCGGCCGGGTGCGGTCCGACTGCGTCGGACGGTCCCGGCCGCTGCCCACCCGTACGGGGCCCGGCCGGGCTGCCGTGCACCCCGCCCGACGAGCCGCCTACCGGCCCGGAACCTGCGCCGGATGGCCGTATCCGGCTCGTCGGACGGCCGTGTGCCGGTCGTCGTTCCGCCGCCCGCCGCGACCGCCTCCGCGAGCGGTCGCGGGCGCCTGACCGGGACGAGGGGCGGCCCGCGCCGGTCGGTAACCTCCGGCCTGTGCCCGACCTCCACACCGCAGCCACCGCCCGCTCCCGGAGCACCGGCGGATGCGCGCTCGGCGGCGGGCCGGGTGGCGTGCAGGGCGACCGGACGGGGACGGGTGACGTGGCGGGATCCCTCGAGTCGCTGCCGGACCGCCCGTCGCAGGTGCGCCCGGTCGACGTCGCCCTGCTCAGGCGGCTCGCCGGCGCCGAGCTGAACCCGCGCACCGCGGGCAGCGGGCCCGGCCCGCTGCTCGACCCCGCGGCCGGACCGCACACCGTCACCGGCGCCACCCTGCGGGCGGGCTCGGTGCGCCCCGGCGACCTGTTCGCGGCCCTGCCCGGCGCCCGCGCCCACGGCGCCGACTTCGCCGCACAGGCCATCGCCTCGGGCGCCGGCGCGATCCTCACCGACGGCGCGGGCGCGGACCGCGCCGAGATCCGGCACTCCCGGCTCCCGGTGCTGGTGCACCCGAACCCGCGCGAGGTCCTCGGCCCGGTCTCGGCCGCCGTCTACGGCGAGCCCACCGCCCGTCTGCGGGTGCTCGGCGTGACCGGCACCTCGGGCAAGACGACCGTCGCCCACCTGCTGGAGGCGGGCCTGACCGCCGCCGGGAGGGCCACCGGTCTGCTCGGCACCGTGCGGACCCGGGTCCAGGTCCCCGGCCACCCGGCCCGGGCACTGCCCAGCGCGTTCACCACCCCCGAGGCACCGGACCTTCAGGCGCTGTTCGCGGTCATGGTCGAGGCCGGCGTGACCGACGTGGCCATGGAGGTCTCCAGTCACGCGCTCGCGCTCGGCCGGGTCGGCGGGTCCCGGTTCACCGCCGGGGCCTTCACCAACCTGTCCCAGGACCACCTGGACTTCCACCCCACGATGACCGACTACTTCGAGGCCAAGGCCCGGCTGTTCGGCGGCGGCGGGGCGGGCGTGGAGGCCGCGCGGCACGGCGTCGTCTGCGTCGACGACGAGTGGGGCCGCCGGCTGGCGGCCCGCCACCGGGACGCGGTCACCGTCTCCTCCGACCCGCGCGGCGCGCCCGCCACCTGGACGGTCCGCGACCTCACCGCCCACCCCGACGGCACCCAGACCTTCACCGCGGTCGGCCCCGGCGGGCTCGCGGTGCCGGTCACGCTGAGCCTGCCCGGCCGCTACAACGTCGCGAACGCGCTCGTCGCGCTGGCCGTGCTCGACGCCGACGGGATCGACCCCGAGGTGGCCGCGGCCGGGTTCGCCCGGGCGTCGGTGCCGGGCCGGATGCAGCGCGTCGACGCCGGTCAGCCCTGGCTGGGCGTGGTCGACTACGCGCACAAGCCGGCCGCCGTCGCCGCGCTGCTGGACGCGCTGCGCCGCCAGGTCCGCCCGCACGCGCGGGTGATCACCGTGCTCGGCTGCGGCGGGGACCGCGACACCGGCAAGCGCCCGCTGATGGGCGCCGCCGCCGCGATCCGGTCCGACGTGCTCGTCGTGACCGACGACAACCCCCGCAGCGAGGAGCCCGGCGCGATCCGCCGCGCGATGCTCGACGGCGCGTTCGGCGAGCCCGCCCGCGGTGACGTCATCGAGATCGGCGACCGCCGCAGCGCGATCGTCTACGCGGTCCGCTCGGCCCGCCCGGGCGACGCGGTGGTGGTCGCCGGCAAGGGCCACGAGGCCGGCCAGGAGATCAACGGCGTCAAGTACCCGTTCGACGACACCGACGAGCTGGTGGCGGCGATCCGGGCGGCGACGTGACGCGCCGCGGGGCGGCAGGGCAGGGCGTGCCGGCACCCGGCACGGACCGCGCACGGGCAGGAGGACGGATCGGACCGGTGGAGGCGAGCGGGCGATGATCGAGATGACGCCGGCGGAGATCGGGGCCGTGACCGGCGGCCGCCTGCACCGCATCGACACCGAGACCGCCGCCGCGCCGGTCACCGCCGTCGAGTTCGACTCCCGGAGGATCGGGCCGGGCGGGCTGTTCCTGGCGCTGCCGGGGGAGCGGGCCGACGGCCACGACTTCGCCGCGCAGGCCGTCACCCGCGGTGCGACCGCGGTGCTGGCGGGCCGCGAGGTCGACGCCCCCGCGGTCGTCGTGCCGCCGGTCGAGGTCCGCGACAGCCACACCTACCTCGGTGCGGTCGACCCCGACGGGACCGGCGCCGCCGTCCTGGCCGGGCTGGGCCGCCTGGCCCGACACGTGCTGGGCGCCCTGCCGGGGCTCGCCGTCGTCGGCGTGACCGGGTCGGCGGGCAAGACCTCCACCAAGGACCTGCTGGCCGCGGTGCTGTCCCCGCTGGGGCCGACCGTCGCGCCGCCGGAGTCGTTCAACAACGAGCTCGGGACGCCGTACACCGCGCTGCGCGCCGACGCGGGCACCCGCAACCTCGTGCTGGAGTTCTCCGCCCGCGGGATCGGCCACATCGCCGCGCTGTGCGCGGTCGCGCCACCGCGGATCGGGGTCGTCCTCAACGTCGGGTCCGCCCACCTGGGCGAGTTCGGCTCCCGCGCCGCGATCGCCACGGCGAAAGGCGAGCTCGTCGAGGCGCTGCCGCCGGGTGACCTGCCCGGCGGGCGGGGCGGCGTCGCCGTCCTCAACGCCGACGACGAGCTGGTCGCCGCCATGGCGACCCGCACCCCCGCCCGGGTCGTCACCTTCGGACGCGCCGCGGACGCCCACGTGCGGGCCACCGACGTCACCCTGACCGCGGGCCGGGCGTCGTTCCGGCTGGTCACCCCGGCCGGTTCGGCCGACGTCGCGCTGCGGCTGGTGGGGGAGCACCAGGTCTCCAACGCGCTCGCCGCCGCCGCGGTCGCCCTCGAGCTGGGCGGCGCCCCGGACGGGATCGCGGCGGCGCTGTCCGCCGCGACGCCGGCGTCGCGCTGGCGGATGGAGGTCACCGACCGCGCCGACGGGGTGACCGTCGTCAACGACGCCTACAACGCCAACCCCGAGTCCGTCCGTGCCGCGATCGTCGCGCTCGGGCAGATCGCCGGCCCGGACCGCCGGGCCTGGGCGGTCCTCGGCCCGATGGCCGAGATCGGGGACGGCGCGGCCGCCGAGCACGCCGCGGCAGCGGAGAACGCCCGCGCCGCCGGGGCCCGAGTGGTCGCCGTCGGCGCACCCGACTACGGGCCCGGCGCCGAGCACGTCGCCGACGTGCCCACCGCCCTGACCCTGCTGCGGGAGCGGACCCGGCCCGGCGACGTCGTGCTGGTCAAGGCCTCCCGCAGCGCCGGGCTCGAGCGGCTCGCCGCCGGCCTGCTGACGACCGAAGGACTGGTGTGCCGGTGAGGGGCCTGTTCCTGGCCGCGGGTCTCGCGCTCGCGGTGTCGATCCTGCTCACCCCGTACCTGATCCGCTTCTTCGCGCGGCAGGGCTTCGGGCAGGAGATCCGCGAGGAGGGCCCGCAGAGCCACCAGTCCAAGCGCGGTACGCCGACGATGGGCGGCGTGGCGATCCTGCTCGCCATCTGGGTGGGCTACCTGGGCTCGCACGCGTTCACCCGGGAGCCGATCACGGCCTCGGCGCTGCTGGTGCTGTTCCTCACCACCGCGCTGGGCGTCGTCGGGTTCCTCGACGACTTCCTCAAGATCCGTCGCCAGCGCAACCTCGGACTGAACAAGACCTCCAAGATCGTCGGCCAGGTCCTGACCGCGACGATCTTCGGTGTGCTCGCGGTGCGCTTCGTGAACGAGCGCAACCTCGCGCCCGCCTCGGAGAGCCTGTCGTTCGTCCGCGACATCACGGTGCTGAGCTTCGGCGTCGTCGGGTTCGTGCTGCTGTGCAACCTGATCGTCGCCGCCTGGTCGAACGCGGTGAACCTCACCGACGGCCTCGACGGCCTGGCCGCCGGTACCGCCGCGATGGTGCTCGGCACCTACGTGATCATCGCGTTCTGGCAGTTCCGCAACAACTGCGCGATCGCCGCGACCGCGGGCTGCTACGAGGTCCGCGACCCGCTCGACGTCGGCCTGGTCGCCGCCGCCGCGATGGGCGGCTGCATCGGGTTCCTCTGGTGGAACGCCGCCCCGGCCCGCATCTTCATGGGCGACACCGGGTCGCTCGCGCTGGGCGGCCTGCTCGCCGGGCTGTCCATGGTGACCCGCACCGAGCTGCTGCTCGTCGTCATCGGCGGCGTGTTCGTCGTCGAGGCGCTGTCGGTGTCGCTGCAGATCATCGTGTTCCGCACCTCGCGCCGCCGGCTGTTCCGGATGGCGCCGTTCCACCACCACTTCGAGCTCGCCGGATGGGCCGAGACGACCGTCATCATCCGGTTCTGGCTGCTCGCCGCGATCTGCGCGGCGATGGGGCTGGGCATCTTCTACTCCGAGTGGCTGTCCATGTCGGGTTCCGGGTGAGCCGCCCGTTCGGCGGGGACCCGGTCCTGGTCGCGGGGGCCGGTGTCTCCGGTCTCGCGGCCGCGACGGCCCTGGTGGATGCGGGGGCCCGGGTGCTCCTGTCCGACGACCGCGCCGACGCGCTGGCCGCGCTGCCCGACGGCGTCGAGCCGTGGCGTGGCGGCGGGATCCCCGAGGGGGTCCGCACCGTCGTCACCTCGCCCGGGCGCCGGCCGGACCACCCGCTGGTCGCCGAGGCCACCGGGCTCGGCGTCGAGGTCATCGGGGAGCCCGAGCTCGCCTGGCGGCTCGGCGCGCTGCGCGACACACCGCCGTCGTGGCTGGTCGTGACCGGCACCAACGGCAAGACCACCACCACCGAGATGCTCGCCGCGATCCTCGCGCGCGCCGGGGTCGACGCCGTCGCCTGCGGCAACATCGGCCACCCGGTGGTCACCGCGGTCGCGGAGGGCCACGCGGTGCTCGCGGTCGAGCTGTCGAGCTTCCAGCTGCACTGGTCGCCGTCGGTGCGCCCGGCCGCGGGCGTGGTGCTCAACGTCGCCGAGGACCACCTGGACTGGCACGGCGGGACCGACGCCTACGCCGCGGCCAAGGCACGCGCGCTGCTGGGTGACGTCGCGGTCGGCGGGGTCGACGACCCCGTGGCCGCACGGCTGCTCGGGGAGTCCCCGGCGCCGCGACGCGTCGGGGTCACCCTCGGCCCGCCCGGACCGGACCAGCTCGGCGTCGCCGACGGGGTGCTGACCGACCGCGCGTTCGGCGGCGGGGCGCTGCTGGCGGCCGACGCCGTCGTCCCCCGGGGCCGCCCGGGATCACCGACGCGCTCGCCGCGGCCGCGCTGGCCCGCGCACACGGCGTCGACCCGGAACACGTCGGCGCCGCCCTGGCGGCGTTCGCCCCCGGCCCGCACCGCAGCGCCCCGGCCGGCGAGCACGCCGGTGTCACCTACCTCGACGACTCCAAGGCGACCAACCCGCACGCCGCCGGGGCCGCGCTGGCCGCCGTCGCCGCCCGGCGGCCCGGTGCCCGCGCCGTCTGGGTGGTCGGCGGGCTGCTCAAGGGGGTCGACCCGGCCGAGCTCGGCAGGCTCGCCGCCGCGCACGCCGAGCGGCTGGCGGGGATCGTCGTGATCGGGACGGACCGGACACCGATCGTCGAGGCGCTGACGCGACACGCGCCCGGCCTCCCGGTCGAGGAGGTCGCGCCGGGACACGATGGTCCGATGGCGCCCTCCGACCCGCAGGACCCGATGCCGGCCGCGGTCCGCCGCGCATCCGGCCTGGCCCGCCCCGGCGACGTCGTGCTGCTCGCCCCGGCGGCCGCCTCGATGGACCAGTTCCGCGACTACGCCCACCGCGGCGACGCGTTCGCCGCCGCCGTCGCCGGCCTGGCCGCCGCCGGGGTGTCCCGGTGAGCCCGGCCGCGCCGGACCGCACGCTCGGCCTGGCCGCCGTGACCGGCACCCGCGGGGCCGTGCGGCGGCTGCGGCGCTGGCTGCGCCGCCCGCTGACCTCGCTGCACCTGATCCTCGGCGTCTTCGGGCTGCTGACCCTGTTCGGGCTGGTGATGGTGCTGTCCGCGTCGTCGGTCGGCGACGGCTCGTCGTACTCGGTGTTCACCCGTCAGCTGATGTTCTGCGCGGTCGGGCTGGTGCTGTTCTACGTGGGCCTGCGGGTCCCCCCGCGTCGCCTGCGCGCCGCGGCACCGGTGCTGCTGATCATCGGCCTGGTCGCGCTGGTCCTGGTGCTGATCCCGGGGATCGGTGCGCTGCGCGGCGGCGCCCGGTCCTGGTTCGCGTTCGGGCCGGTCTCGCTGCAGCCGTCGGAGGGCGTGAAGATCGCGCTGACGCTGTGGGGCGCCCACGTGCTCGCCGCCCGCCGTGCCGTGATGCACCGCTGGAAGCACGCCCTCAACCCGGTCGTCCCGGTGACGCTGGTGATCTTCACGCTGCTCGTCCTGGAGCCCGACCTCGGCATGACGATCTCGGTCGGGATCATCATGCTGGCGCTGCTGTACTTCGGCGGCGCCCCGGTGAAGCTGCTCGCGCTGATCGCGGGCGGCGGCCTGGCCGGCGCGGTGATCCTCGGGCTGACCGCCGGGTACCGGGCCAGCCGGATCACGGCGTTCCTGTCGTCGTCGGCGGACCCGCTGGGCCCGGCCTACCAGGCGACGCAGGCGCTGTACGCGCTCGCCGACGGCGGCCTGTTCGGCGTCGGTCTCGGTCAGGGCCGGGCGAAGTGGGACTACCTGCCCAACGCCCACAACGACTTCATCTTCGCGATCATCGGCGAGGAGCTGGGCCTGGTCGGCGCGGGTGCGGTACTCGCGCTCTTCGCGACGCTGGCCTACACCGGCATGCGGATCGCCGCCCGCAACACCGACCCGTGGCTGCGGATCGTCGTCGCGACGTCGACGGCGGGCATGGTCGTGCAGGCGTCGATCAACATCGGGTACGTCGTGGGACTGCTGCCGGTGACCGGGCTGCAGCTCCCGCTGATCTCCTCCGGCGGTTCCTCGCTGGTGGTGACCATGTTCCTGTTCGGGCTGCTCACGAACGCGGCCCGGCACGAGCCGGAGGCGGTCGCCGCGCTCCGGAAGGACGGGCAGGGGCGGCTGGCGAAGCTGCTGCGCCTGCCGTTGCCGCAGCCCTACCGCGCACCGGCACCGGTGTCGCGGTGGGCGGCGCGTTAGGGCGCTCCCACTCCGGGTGGGAGCGGACACGACGGACGACGCAAGGGGCACGAGAGCGTGACGGGTACGGATCAGACCGGCGGGAACGACGGCACCGGCTCGGGCCGGGAGCCCGGCCGGCGTCCGACCATGGGCGGCCGCGCCCCCGGGCCCCACGAGGTCCGGCCGGACGGTGTGGTCTTCGGCGCCCCGGACGGGGCGGGCGGCACGGGCGGTCGCCCGGCCTGGCCCACGGAGTCCCCGTCGGGTGCGGACCTGTTCGGTGTCTCCGCTGCTCCGGAGTCCGCGTCGGCGCAGGTCCCCGCGTCGCAGCCGTCCGTCGAGCCGGGTCCGCGTGGTCCGCAGCGGCTGCCCGGTACCGGGTGGGACCCGCATGCGCAGTCCCGCCGCCCGGGTGGCGCCCCGCGCAGCGGTGACGGGCCGCAGGGGACGAACGGCGTCGCGCACGGCGACCGCGGCGCGGCCCGGCCGGCGAACGGCGCCGCGCACGAGGACCTCGGGCCCGACGGCGCCGACCGCCACGACGGCCCGCGCACCGACGGCCCGCGGAACGGCGTCGCACGCAACGGTGCCGACCGCCACGACGCCCCGCACGACGGTGACCCGCGCAACGGCACTCCGCAGAACGGCACTCCGCAGAACGGCACTCCGCAGAACGGCGCCCCCCGCAACGGCGGCTCCCGGAACGGCGCACCGGGCAACGGTGTCCCGCGCGGCGCGGCCGAGGGGGACCAGGGTGCTCCGCAGGGCCCGAACGGCGTGTCCCACGGCCCGGACGGCGTCGCCCCGGACGGTGGCCCGCGCGGCCTGAACGGCGCACCGCGCCCCGCCGACGACGCCGGACAGCAGCCGGGCGGCCTTCCGCGCCGCCGGCCCGGGGGACCGGTGCCGCCCGGAGCGATGCCGGCGCGTCCCGGCGCGGCCGACGACCTGTTCACCCCCCGCGGGAGCACCGGACGCAGCGGCCCGGACCCGACCCGGTCCGGCGCCCCGGCGAACGGCGTGCCGCGCACCGGCCCGGGGGAGGACGGCCCCACCGCCGGCCCCGCACCCGCCGGTCCGGGGCCGCACGTCCCCGGCGCGCCGGGGACGGACACCGGCCCCACCGTCGCCGCCACCGGCCCGGACCCGGTCGACACGACCGGACCGGACGCCGGGACGGGCCCGCAGCAGCCCGTCGCCGACGGCCGGGACACCGCAGCGGCCGAGGACCCCACGGCGACCGACCCCGGGCGGAGCGCCCCGCAGCGGACCGGCCCGCAGCAGCCCCGGCGGACCGGCCCGGCGACCCCGGGGCCGGAGTCCACCGGATCCACCCCGGCCCGCCGGGAGCAGGCGGCCGGCGAACCGCCGACCGTCGCGCACCCCGCGGGCGACGCCGCCGGGCTCCCGGCCGCCGCCTCGGCGGACACCCCGTCGGGCACCGGGTGGCAGCAGGCCCGGACCCCGTCGGCCCCGCAGCAGCGCCCGGCGCAGCCCGGCGAGCGTGAGCACGCCGGCGTCACCGCCACCGGTCCGCAGAGCGGGCCCGAGCCGGGCGCGCTGTCGGCGACCGGTCCCCGTGGCCCGGTACCCCCGCACGGCAGGTTCGCCCCCGGTCCGTACGCGCCCGGACGTCCCGGCGCCGGTCCCCACGGCCCCGTCCCCGGTGGCCCCGGCCCGCAGCAGTTCGGGCGTCCCGGCCCCGCGGGCCCGAACGCCCTGACCGGCACCGGCCCGCACCACCCCGCCGCCGGACAGCAGGGCCCCGGACAGCAGGGCCCCGGACAGCAGGGCCCCGGAGCACAGGGCCCGGGCACCGCCCGCCCGCGTCCGCAGGGTCCCGGATCGCAGGCGCCGGGTCAGCAGGGCCCCGCACGTCAGGGGCCCGGGTACGCGGGCCCCGGCCGCCCGGGTCCCGCGGGAACCGGCCCGTTCCGCCCGGTCGGCCCGGGCGGGTTCGGTCCGGCCACCCCCGGCCCGTACGGCCCCGGCGGACCCGGTGCACCCGGCCGGCAGGGCCCCGGTGGTCCGGTCACCCCCGGACCGCAGGGCCCGGGTGCCCCCAGGGCCCCGGCGGCCCGCAGCCGCACGGCCTCCAGGGACCCGGCCCCCAGGGACCCGGCCCCCAGCCGAACGGCCCGCAGCAGAACCCGCAGGGCGACGGCGTGCCCGGGCCCGGCGTGCCCGGACCCACCTGCCCCGACGCGACCCGCACCTTCGGCCCCGCCACCACGCGACCCGCGGGGAGCAGGCGCCGGCGCCGGTGCGGGGCGGCCTGTCGGTCGTCGTCGCCGGGGGTGGGTCGGCCGGGCACATCGAGCCCGCGCTGGCCGTCGCCGACGCGATCCGGCGGCTCGTCCCGGGAGCCCGGGTCACCGCGCTCGGCACCGAGAAGGGCCTCGACACCCAGCTGATCCCGGCCCGCGGCTACCCGCTCGAGCTGATCCCGCCGGTGCCGCTGCCCCGCAAGCCCACCGCCGACCTGTTCAAGCTCCCCGGCAACGTCCGGGGCGCGGTGAAGCGGGTCCGTGAGGTGCTCGAGGCGGCCGAGGCCGACGTCGTCGTCGGGTTCGGCGGGTTCGTCTCGCTGCCCGCCTACCTCGGCGCCCGCGGCCGGGTGCCGATCGTCGTGCACGAGGCGAACGCCCGCGCCGGGCTCGCGAACAAGGTCGGTGCGCGGTTCGCCTCCGCCGTCTGCGTCGCGGTGCCCGGCACCGGACTCGCGAACGAGGAGGTGGTCGGGATGCCGCTGCGCCGCTCGATCACCACTCTGGACCGGGCGTCGCTGCGGCCGGAGGCCCGGACGCACTTCAACCTCCCGCCGCACGGACCGGTGCTGCTGGTCTTCGGCGGCTCCCAGGGCGCCCGGACCCTGAACGACGCGGTCGCCGAGTCCCTGCCCGCCTTCACCGAGCGGGGCATCTCGGTCCTGCACGCGTACGGGAAGAACGGCACCCCCGCCGACCCGCGGCCCGGCTACGTGCCGGTGCCCTACATCGAGCGGATGGACCTCGCCTACGCCGCCGCGGACGTCGTCCTCGGCCGGTCCGGCATGACCACCGTCGCCGAGCTCACCGCCGTCGGGCTGCCCGCGGTGTACGTGCCGCTGCCGCACGGCAACGGTGAGCAGGCGCTCAACGCCCGCCCGGTCGTCGAGGCCGGGGGCGGCAAGCTCGTGCAGGACGAGGACATGAACGGCGACCGCGCGATCGACGAGCTGATGCCGATGCTCACCGACCCCGACCTGGCCCTCGCGATGGGCCGCCGCGCCCGCGCCGCCGGGCACGGCGAGGCCGACGAGAGGATCGCCCGCATCGTCATGGAGGTGGCGGGCCGGTGAGCGTGCTCTCCGACCACGTCCACCTCATCGGGATCGGCGGCGCCGGGATGAGCGGGATCGCGCGGATCCTGCTCGCCCGCGGAGCGACCGTCTCCGGGTCCGACGCGCGGGACTCCCGCACGGTCACCGCGCTGCGCGCGCTCGGCGCACGCGTCGAGACCGGGCACGACGCCGGCCACCTGCGCCACGACGGCGAGACCCCGCCGACCGTGGTCGTCTCCACCGCGATCCGGGAGACCAACCCGGAGCTGGCCGCCGCCCGCGAGCGCGGCTACGACGTCGTCCACCGGGCGGTCGCACTGGCCGCGCTCACCGAGGGACGGCGGCTGGTCGCCGTCGCCGGGACGCACGGCAAGACCTCGACGACGTCGATGGTCACCGTCGCCCTGCAGCACGCCGGGGCCGACCCGTCGTTCGCGATCGGCGGCGACCTGTCGGTGTCCGGGTCGGGCGCCCACCACGGCAGCGGCGACGTATTCGTCGTCGAGGCCGACGAGAGCGACGGCTCGTTCACCGCGTTCGCCCCGTCGGTCGCGATCGTCACCAACGTCGAGCCCGACCACCTCGACCACCACGGCGACGAGGCCGCCTACCGGGCGGTGTTCGAGCGGTTCCTGGACCGGCTTTCGCCCGGCGCGACGCTGGTCGCCTGCGCCGACGACCCGGGGTCCGCCGAGGTCGCGGTGCGAGCGGAGGAGTCGGGCGTCACCGTGCTGCGCTACGGCCGCACCGCGACCGGCCCGCACGACGCCCGGCTGCTCGAGTTCACCCCGGACGGCACCGGCTGCCGTGCGCGGTTCCGCACCGGCGACGCCGAGCACGAGCTCACCCTCGGCGTCCCGGGCGAGCACATGGTCCTCAACGCGCTCGGTGCGTTCCTCGCCGGCGTCGCCGTCGGGACCGACCCGGCCGTGCTGCTGGAGGGCCTCGCCGGGTTCGGCGGGGTGCAGCGCCGGTTCGAGTTCAAGGGCCGCGCCCGCGGCGTGTCGGTCTACGACGACTACGCCCACCACCCCACCGAGGTCGCCGCCACCCTGCGCGCCGCCCGCGAGGCCGCGCCGGTCCGCGACGGGCGACGCGGCCGCGTCCTGGTCGCGTTCCAGCCGCACCTGTACTCCCGCACCCGGCTGTTCGCCGCCGAGTTCGGCGCGTCGCTGTCGCTGGCGGACGAGGTGATGGTGCTCGACGTCTACGGTGCCCGGGAGGATCCCGAACCCGGCGTCGGTCCGGCGCTCATCTGCGACGCGGTGACGTTGCCGGCCGGGCGGGTGCACCGAGCCCCCTCGTGGGAGCGGACACCCGCGGCGATCGCCGCGCTCGCGACCGACGGCGACGTCGTGATCACCATGGGCGCCGGTGACGTCACCGCGCTCGGGCCGGAGATCCTGCGGGAGCTCGCCGGCGAGGGGTGAGCGCGCGACACAGCGGGGGCACGATGAGCAGCGACGAGCAGGACACCGGCGACGACCGGGCCCGGGACGGTGCCCGCTCGCCGGGCCGCCGTGACCCCGAGCAGGAGCGCCGCGCCGCCGAGCGCGCCCGGCGCATCCGGGAGCGCCGCGCCGCCGAACGCCGCGCCGCCGCCGGGACCCCCGCCGCCGACGGCCACGACCAGCCCGACGAGCCCGACGAGCCCGGGGAGGCCGGCGACCGGGCCGCCGACACCGACGAGGTGGCCGGCCCGGCGGGCCGGGGGAGCGGGCGCGGCGCGGCTGCCGCGGTCCGGGAGCGCACGGCGGCCCGCGCGGCCGAACGGTCCCGCAGCCGCGACCCGCGCTACCGGCGCCGTCGCCTCGTCGCCCTGCTGGCCACCGCCGCCGTCGTGCTCCTCGGGGTGTCCGCGGCCGGCTGGTGGGCGCTGGGCCGGTACGGCCCCCCGGTGGCCACCGTGCGGGTCGACGGCACCCGCCAGATCCCCGTCCGCGACGTCGAGGACGCCGCGGGCGACCAGACCGGTGTCCCGCTCGCCGCGGTCGACACCGACGGCGTCGCCGCCCGCGTGTCGGCCATCCCCGGCGTCGCCGCGGTGGAGGTCGACCGGTCCTGGCCGGACACCCTGGTGGTGGCCGTGACCGAACGCACCCCGGCCGCGCTGCTCGACACCCCGGACGGACCGAAGCTCGTCGACGTCACCGGGTTCGTCTACCGCGACGCCCCGCCCGACGTGCGACTGCCCCGGCTCCAGCTGCCGCGCGTCGCCCCGGACGACCCCGCCACCCTCGCCGCGCTCGGCGTCCTGCAGGCACTGCCGGTCCCGGTCCGCGACCAGGTGCAGACGCTATCGCTCGGCGGGGGCGGATCCACCTTCGAGCTGGGGCTCACCGAGGACCGGCGGGTCCTGTGGGGCCCGTGGCCGGACACCGACCGGACCGCCGCCCGGGCTCGGGTCCTCGGACCGGTGCTGCAGCGCGAGGGCGCCGTCTACGACGTCTCCAGCCCGTCGCTGGTCACCGTCCGGCAGCGCTGACCCGCCGCACCCGGCCAGATCGTCGCGGTGGGTGACCGTCCGACGACCGTGCGGGTTTCCACCGGCGGCGAGGTCGAACCACCCGGGCGGGGTGTTGTCGTCGTGCGGCGCGCCTGCTGGACCCGGGCACCGCACTCCACTTAGCGTGCGCACCCGAAGGCCCGGGGCACCCGGAGCTTGACCCACCCCAACCCCGGACCCCGAGCGACTGGAAGGTGCCGCGCATGACGCCCCCGCACAACTACCTGGCAGTGATCAAGGTGGTCGGCATCGGTGGCGGCGGCGTCAACGCCGTCAACCGGATGATCGAGGTCGGCCTCAAGGGCGTCGAGTTCATCGCGGTGAACACCGACGCCCAGGCCCTCCTCATGTCCGACGCCGACGTGAAGCTCGACATCGGTCGTGAGCTGACCCGCGGCCTCGGTGCCGGCGCCAACCCCGAGGTCGGGGGCAAGGCCGCCGAGGACCACGCCGAGGAGATCGAGGAGGTCCTCAAGGGGGCCGACATGGTCTTCGTCACCGCGGGCGAGGGCGGCGGCACCGGCACCGGCGGCGCACCCGTCGTCGCGTCGATCGCCCGCAAGCTCGGCGCGCTGACCATCGGTGTCGTCACCCGCCCGTTCACCTTCGAGGGGCGCCGCCGCGCCGGGCAGGCAGAGGAGGGCATCCAGGCGCTCCGCAACGAGTGCGACACCCTCATCGTCATCCCGAACGACCGGCTCCTGCAGCTCGGCGACGTCGGCGTCTCGCTGATGGACGCCTTCCGCTCCGCCGACGAGGTGCTCCTCTCCGGTGTCCAGGGCATCACCAACCTGATCACCACCCCCGGCCTGATCAACCTCGACTTCGCCGACGTCAAGTCGGTCATGTCCGGGGCGGGGTCGGCGCTGATGGGAATAGGGTCCGCACGCGGCGAGGGCCGCGCGGTGCAGGCCGCCGAGAAGGCGATCAACTCGCCGCTGCTCGAGGCGTCGATGGACGGCGCGCAGGGCGTGCTGCTGTCGATCGCGGGCGGCTCGGACCTCGGTCTGTTCGAGATCCACGAGGCGGCGTCGCTGGTCCAGGAGGCCGCGCACCCCGAGGCGAACATCATCTTCGGCACCGTGATCGACGACTCGCTCGGTGACGAGGTGCGGGTCACCGTGATAGCGGCCGGCTTCGAGGGCGGCACACCGACCCACAAGAAGCTCGAGCCCGCCGTGTTCTCCCGCGGCACCCAGAAGTCCGCCGAGCCCGCACCGCAGGCCGCGCCGCCGCAGCAGGCCGAGCAGACCCAGCAGCACCAGACCCAGCAGCACCAGGGCCAGCAACCGCAGGGCCAGTCCCGCTGGGCCGCGACGACTGCGACCACCCCGTCGGCGCCGCACCTGCCCGCCACGGCGCACGCCCCCGAGCGCACCGGGACGCTGCCGCCCGCGCAGCCCACCGCCCCGGCCCCGCGCCAGGGCGACACCCAGCACCACGGCGGCGACGGCGCGGCCGTCCCGAGCGGTCCGATGTCCGCGCCGGCCTCGCCGACGTCGGCCCCGGCCCAGCACGGGACCGTCGGCGGGAACCCCGCGGCGCGTCCGGCCGAGCCGGTCGAGGACGAGGTGGACGTCCCGCCGTTCATGCGGCGCTGACCCGCGTGCCGGACTCACCGACGCCGGCCACGGCGGCCCGCGCGGGCGGCACCCGCCGCGCGCGGATCCGCCGGGTCACCACCACCCGGGCCGGTGGCCGGTCCGAGGGCCCGTTCACCTCGTTCAACCTGTCGTCGGGGGTCGGGGACGACCCGGCCGCGGTGACCGGGAACCGGGCCCGCGTCGTGCGTGAGCTCGGCCTGTCCGGACTGGTGTTCCTGAACCAGGTCCACGGCCGCGACGTCGCCGTGCTGCGCGAGCCCCCGCGGGCCCGCCCCGGCACCGGTGGTGTCGCCCCGGACATCGCCGACGTCGACGCCGTCGTCACCGACGTGCCGCTGCTCGGCGTCGCGGTGCTCGCGGCCGACTGCGTACCGGTGCTGCTCGGCGACCCGGTCGCCGGCGTCGTCGGGGCCGCCCACGCGGGCCGCGTCGGCGCGGCCGCGGGCGTCGTCGACGCCGTCGTGACCGAGATGACCGCACTGGGCGCGCAGCCCGCACGGCTGGAGGTCCTGCTCGGGCCGTCGGTCTGCGGCCGCTGCTACGAGGTGCCCCCGGCCATGCGCGCCGAGGTCGACGCCGCGCTGCCGGGCAGCGCGTCCACCACCCGCACCGGCACCGCCGGCCTGGACCTGCGCGCCGGGCTCACCCGCCGCCTCGCCGACCTCGGCGTCACGAAGGTCGCGACCGACCCGCGCTGCACCGTCGAGGACCCGGACCTGTTCAGCCACCGCCGCGACGGCCGCTGCGGCCGCCAGGCCGGGATCACCTGGCTCGACCCGCGCTGACCGGCGGCCCGGTCCGGCGATCCACGCCACGCGGGGCTCGCGGGCGCCCCCGCGGGCGGGAACGATGGACGCCGTGTCCGATCCCCGCACCCCCACCGCCGACCGCGTCGGCGAACTGACCGACCGACTGGCCGCCGTCCGCGAGCGGGTGGCCGAGGCCTGCCGCGCCGCCGGCCGCGACCCCTCCGAGGTCGGGCTGCTCGCCGTCACCAAGACGATCCCGGCCGCCGACGTGGCCGCGCTGGTCGACCTCGGGCTGGACGCCTTCGCCGAGAACCGCGCGCAGGAGGCGGCGTCCAAGGTGGACGAGGTCCGGGCGCTGCGCCCGGACGCCTCCCCGGACTGGTTCTTCGTCGGCGGGCTGCAGCGGAACAAGGTACGGACGGTGCTCCCGTGGGTGACACGGATCGACTCCGTCGACTCGCCCCGGCTGGCCCGCGCGATCGACAAGGAGGTCGCGAAGGCCCGCGACGCGGGGGAGCGCGGCGGCCCGCTGCCGGTGCTCGTGCAGTACAGCGTCGACGGCGACGCCGACCGCGGCGGCGTCGCCCCGGAGGGGCTCGTCGAGCTGACGGACCTGGTCACGGAGCTGCCGGGGCTGGAACTGGCCGGGCTGATGGCCGTCGCGCCGCTGGGCTGGGAGCCCGATGCGGCGTTCGAGCGGATCGCCGAGGCGCACCGGGAGACCGTCGGGCGGCACCCCGGTGCGACGGTCCTGTCGGCCGGGATGAGCGGGGACCTGGAGTCGGCGATCGGTCACGGATCGACGGTGGTGCGTGTCGGTACGGCCCTTGTGGGGGATCGGCGGATAGCCTCCGAGTAATCGCTGGTGGGTGTGGGTACCGAGCAGGTGGCGGAGACCGCACCGCCGGCGAGACCGTCGCCAGAACGCGGGGTGCGCGTGCGGTTGGGACGCGTACGGAGTCGAGCAGTACTGCGAGGGGACAGCGGATGAGCGCGATGTACCGGCTGAAGGCGTACTTCGGCATGGTCCCGGCCGACGAGATGGACTATGTGGACGAACCGGATCACTACCGGGGCGGCCACGAGCACCACGCCGGCCCGCGCGGTGACCGTTGGTCCGCCGGGGCCGGTCGGTTCGCCGACCAGGCGTCCTACGACGACGACCGCTACGAGACCGCGGTCCGCTACGAGGACGGTTGGGGCGCCCGCCCGGTGCGGGAGACCCTCCGTCCGGCGCGCGCCGTGCGGCAGGATCCCCGCGGCGAGCGGGAGACGCTCGGGCTGGTCCCGGAGCGCGGGAACCTTCCCACCCCTCTCGGAGGGGGCGCAGGAGCGGCCGTCCGCGGGGCGCTGGCGATGGACCCGGAGACCCTCCGGGGCCCGGCACGCGAGGAGCGGAGCGAGCCCGTGGTGGCCCCCGCGCCGGTGCCGGAGCAGCGCGACCGGGCCGCCGCGGGACCGGCGTCGATCACGACGCTGCACCCGCGCAGCTACAACGAGGCCCGCACCATCGGCGAGCGCTACCGCGACGGTGTGCCCGTCATCATGAACCTCACGGATCTGGACGGCGCGGCGGCGAAACGCCTGGTCGACTTCGCCGCGGGCCTGGCGTTCGCCCTGCGCGGGAGCATCGACAAGGTCACCGACCGGGTGTTCCTTCTCACGCCGGCCGACGTCGAGGTCTCCGCGGACGACGCGCGGAGGCTCGCCGAGCGCGGAGCTTTCCGACAGGATTGAGTCGTGGCCGACCCGATCCTGACGCTGATCTACTACATCCTGTTCTTCTTCTGGCTGCTGCTCGCGGCCCGCATCGTCGTCGAGATGGTCCGGTCGTTCGCGCGCCAGTGGCGACCCGCCGGAGCGCCCGCCGTGGCGCTCGAGGTCGTCTTCACCGTGACCGACCCTCCGGTCAAGTTGCTGCGGAGAGTGATCCCCGTGGTCCGTATCGGAGGCGTAGGACTGGACCTGTCGATTATGGTTCTGTTGCTGGTGGTGTTCATCTCGATGAGCGCCGTCAGATCACAGCTCCTGGGATGAGCCCCAGTCACCCGGGAGTGCCGCCGAGGACCGCATGAGGTGATCCGATGCCGCTGACGCCCGCCGACGTTCATAACGTCGCGTTCAGCAAACCCCCGATCGGGAAGCGGGGTTACAACGAGGACGAGGTCGACGCCTTCCTCGATCTGGTCGAGGCCGAACTGGCCCGGCTGATCGGGGAGAACGACGACCTGCGCGACCAGGTCGCGCAGCTGGAGCAGCGTCTCGGCGATGCCGAGGCCGACCTGGAGGAGGCACGGAGCCAGCCGGCTCCGGCGCAGACCCAGGCCCTGGCCGCCTCCCCGTCGCCGATGGGCCGTGGTGCGGGTGCTCCCGCTCCGCAGCTGGCCGGTGCCGGCCCCGCCGATGCCGACGGCGGTGACCACCACGTGCAGGCCGCCAAGGTCCTGGGCCTCGCCCAGGAGATGGCGGACCGCCTGACCGCGGAGGCCAAGAACGAGGCCGACACGATGCTGTCGGACGCCCGGAACAAGTCCGAGCAGCTCCTGTCGGACGCCCGGACGAAGGCCGACGGCCTGGTCAACGACGCGCGCTCGCGTGCCGAGACCATGCTCAACGACGCCCGCACGCGGGCCGAGACGCTCGAGCGCCAGTCGCGCGAGAAGGCGTCCGGCCTGGTCAGTGAGGCCGAGCGCAAGCAGAACGAGATCATGGGCGCCATCCAGCGCGACAAGTCCGTTCTGGAGAAGAAGATCGACGAGCTCCGGACCTTCGAGCGGGAGTACCGCACCCGTCTGAAGACCTACCTGGAGTCGCAGCTGCGTGACCTGGAGGGTCGCGGTTCGGCTGCCCCGTCGGACGGCACCGGTGCCACCAGGTCGGGCTCGAACGGCGGGTACGCCGCCTCCGGGTACGGCCAGCGGGCCGACACCGGGAGCTGACCGCCCCACGGCGCCTCCGAGGTGCCGGGGACGACCGACGACGACCGGGTAGCGGACAGGTGCCGCTGCCGACCGACGGAGTTCGCCGATGCTGGTGCTGGTCCTGATCCTCGTGGTCATCGCGTTGGTGCTGCTGCTCGCAGGATGGTTCCTGCACGTGGTGGCACTGGCGTGGACATCGGTGGTCATCAGTCTGATCGCGGGCCTGGTGCTCGCCTACGACTGGTGGCAGACCCGTGCCGCGGTGAGGGCAGGTGACCGGGCGGAGGCCGACGCCTCCGGTCGTGGCACCGGTGCCCCCGCGGCGCCGGACCGGGCCGACCGGGCCGACATGGAGGCGCGCTACGGCGCCGACATGGAGCCCGCGACGCAGGTCCTGCCGGTCGTCCGGCCGGACAGCGGCGCGGCCTCGGGTACGCCCGAGGCGGCGCAGAACGCGACCGACCAGACCATCCAGATGCCGGTTGTCAGGCCGTCCGGCTCTGCGGAGGGACCGCCCGGCGCATCTCGATCGGGTGGACTTTCGTCACGCACGGTGACCGAATCCGGTGCCGGGGACGCGGCCGACCCGAGTGGGGTGGCCGCGTCGCACGCGGGCGCCCCGGCGGGACCGGACGGGGAGGACGGTGCGGGTCGTGGCGGCGACCCGGCACGGTCCGGCCCCGGCGAACCCGGCACCGCGGAACCGCCCGCCGAGGCGACGACGCGGGCGACGGACTCGCGGCCGACCGGAACCGGCGCCGCCGGCACGACGTCGGCCGTGACGGCGGCAGCCGCAGGCGCGGTCGCCGCCGGGACGGCCGGTGCCGTGGCAGCCGGCCGCGACGGCGGGTCGGGCTCGGACCCGGCAGCACGTTCCGGTGCCCACGACGGTGCCGACGACCCGGGCTTCGGCTCGGGGTCGGGCACCGGCTCGGGCGCCGACGGCACGGGAGATGCCGGCACGGGCACCCCGCCCGCCGCCGGATCCGACCGGCCGGACAGCACGGAGGGCCGGTCCGGCCCCTCCGACGCGACCACCGCGACCCGTACCCCGGGAACGGCGGACACGACCACCGTGAACGGCGCTCCGGGAGCGGCGGACGCCACCACGGCGGACCACGTCCCGGGGGCGGCGGACGCGACCATTGCGACCCGCACCCCCGGAGCGGCCGACGCCACCACGGCGACCCGCGCCGCGGGCGCACCCGGCGATCCGGACGCGGGCAGCCCCGGCGGACCGGTCGGAGCGGGCGGCCCGTCCGGCGCAGGCCTTCCCGACGCCGCTGCCCCCGTGGGCGCCGCGGCCGCCGGATCCAAGGCCCCGGCCGACGACGACCGGGCCGGGACACCGGCGGGCACGCCAGCCGGAGCCGGCGTGGACACGAACGGCACCCCGGCCGACGCCGTCGGGGCCGACGCGCCCGCCGGGACCGACGGCGACTCCCCGGAGGAGCCGCGCGACCCGACCCTCGCCGCACTCGCCGCGCGCCTGCCCGACGAGGTGCTCGTCATCGACGAACACCCCCGGTACCACGTGCAGACCTGCCGGGCCCTCACCGGTCGCCCGGTGATCCCGCTGCCGGTCAGCGAGGCGGTCGAGCTCGGGTTCACCCCGTGCGGCTGGTGCGCACCGAACCGGACCCTCGGCGACCGTCACCCCGCCCAGGCCCGCTGACCAGCAGCGCGGCGCGCCCCACGGAATAACGGGGCGCGGTCGCGCGCTACCCTGGTTCCACAGGCACCGATCCGGCCATCACCGGGGAGCCTCCGGAAGAAACGGCCCCGGGCCGGAGTAGAACCGGACGGGTGCGGCCCGTCATCGCCGTCGAACGAGAGGCCCGTGCACCCGTGCACGGGCAAGCGGGGTGGTACCGCGGCCCGGCTCTCCAGAGCCGTCGTCGTCCCCGTGCGAAGCGAGAGCACGCACGAGGAGCGACACACGTGAGCGGCTATCCCGACGTCCCGGCGCACCCGTCGTTCCCGACGCTCGAGCAGGACGTGCTCGCGTCGTGGGACACCGACGACACCTTCCGCGCGTCGGTCGACCGGCACCCCGCCGGTGAGAACGGGGCCGACGAGTACGTCTTCTACGACGGCCCGCCCTTCGCCAACGGCCTGCCGCACTACGGCCACCTGCTGACCGGCTACGTCAAGGACGTCGTCCCGCGGTACCGCACCATGCGCGGCCACCGGGTCGAGCGCCGCTTCGGCTGGGACACCCACGGCCTGCCCGCCGAGGTCGAGACCGAGAACCAGCTCGGCATCAAGCACAAGTCCGAGATCGACGAGATGGGCGTCGCCGCGTTCAACGAGGCGTGCCGCACGTCCGTGCTGCGCTACACCGGCGAGTGGCGCGACTACGTGACCCGCCAGGCCCGCTGGGTCGACTTCGACAACGACTACAAGACCCTGGACCTGGACTACATGGAGTCCGTCCTCTGGGCGTTCAAGTCGCTGTGGGACAAGGGTCTCGTCTACTCCGGCTTCCGGGTGCTCTGGTACTGCTGGCGCTGCGAGACGCCGCTGAGCGCCACCGAGACCAAGATGGACGACGTCTACACCGACCGGCAGGACCCGGCGGTCACCGTCGGGCTGCGCCTGTCGACGCCGGACCGCCCGGAGACCGACGGCGCCCTCGCCCTGGTCTGGACGACCACTCCGTGGACCCTGCCGTCGAACCTCGCCGTGGCCGTGCACCCCGACGTCGACTACGTGGTGGTGGAGGCGAACTCCGAGCGCTGGCTGCTCGCGGAGGCCCGGGTCGCCGCGTACGCCCGCGAGCTGGGGGAGGAGCCGCCGGTGCTGGCGCGGGTGACGGGGTCCGACCTGCTCGGCGCGAGCTACACCCCGCCGTTCGACTTCTTCACCGGCCGCGAGAACGCCCACCGCGTGCTCGCCGCGGACTACGTCACCACCGAGGACGGCACCGGGCTGGTCCACATCGCCCCCGCCTTCGGTGAGGAGGACAAGGAGGTCACCGACGCGGCCGGCATCGAGGTCGTCAACCCGGTCGACTCCCGCGGCGAGTTCACCACCGAGGTCCCGCCGTACGCCGGCATGCAGGTGTTCGACGCGAACCCGCAGGTCATCCGCGACCTGAAGGACGGCAACGCGCACGCGCAGGGCGTCCTGCTGCGCCACGAGACCTACGACCACCCGTACCCGCACTGCTGGCGCTGCGGCAACGCGCTGATCCAGCGCGCCGTCGACTCCTGGTTCGTGCGCGTCACCCGGTTCCGGGACCGGATGGTCGAGCTCAACCAGGAGATCGACTGGACGCCCGCGCACGTGCGCGACGGCCAGTTCGGCAAGTGGCTCGAGGGTGCCCGCGACTGGGGCATCTCCCGCAACCGCTACTGGGGCAGCCCGATCCCGGTGTGGCAGTCCGACGACCCGCGCTACCCGCGCACCGACGTCTACGGCTCGCTCGACGAGATCGAGCGCGACTTCGGCGTGCGCCCCACCGACCTGCACCGGCCGTACGTCGACCAGCTGACCCGGCCCAACCCGGACGACCCGACCGGGCGCTCGATCATGCGCCGGGTGCCGGAGGTGCTCGACTGCTGGTTCGAGTCCGGCTCGATGCCGTTCGCGCAGGTCCACTACCCGTTCGAGAACCGCGACTGGTTCGAGCACCACTACCCGGGCGACTTCATCGTCGAGTACAACGGTCAGACCCGCGGCTGGTTCTACACGCTGCACGTGCTGGCCACCGCCCTGTTCGACCGGCCCGCGTTCCGCAACTGCGTCGCGCACGGCATCGTCCTGGGCGACGACGGCGCGAAGATGTCCAAGTCGCGCAAGAACTACCCCGACGTCAACGAGGTCTTCGACCGCGACGGCAGCGACGCCATGCGGTGGTTCCTCATGGCGAGCCCGATCCTGCGCGGCGGCAACCTCGTCGTCACCGAGCAGGGCATCCGCGAGGGCGTCCGCCAGGCGATCCTGCCGCTGTGGAACACCTGGTACTTCCTGTCGCTCTACGCCGGCGGGGAGCGCGGCACGTTCCGCACCGACAGCCCGCACGTCCTCGACCGGTACGTGCTGGCCAAGACCGCCGACCTCGTCGACGGCGTCACCGCGGCCATGGACGCCTACGACATCGCCGGGGCCTGCGAGCGGATCCGCGACCACGCCGAGACGCTGACCAACTGGTACGTCCGCCGCTCCCGCGAGCGGTTCTGGTCCGGGGACCCGGCCGTGCGCCAGGACGCCGTCGACACCCTGCACACCGTGCTGGAGGTGACCTGCCGGGTCGCGGCGCCGCTGCTGCCGCTGACCACCGAGGCCATCTGGCGCGGTCTCACGGGGGAGCGGTCGGTGCACCTCACCGACTGGCCCGCCGGGTCGGACGCCTCGGTCTCGCACCGTGAGGCCGGAGCCGGGCTGCCGCACGACGCCGGTCTCGTCGCCGGGATGGACCGGATCCGGCAGGTCGCGAGCGCGGCGCTGTCGCTGCGCAAGTCCGCGAAGGTGCGGGTGCGCCAGCCGCTGCCCGCGCTGACCGTCGCCGCCGGCGACGCCACGGCGCTGGAGGACTTCACCGGGCTGCTCGCCGACGAGGTCAACGTCCGCTCGGTCGAGCTGACCGACGACGTCGCCACGCACGGCCGGTTCGAGATCGCCGTCAACGCCCGGGTCGCCGGACCGCGCCTGGGCAAGGACGTCCAGACCTGCATCCGCGCGGTCAAGGCGGGGGAGTGGTCCCAGGAGGGCGACACCGTCGTGGCCGCGGGGATCGCGCTGCAGCCGGGGGAGTTCACCGAGAAGCTCGTCGCCGCCGACCCGGAGCGGACCCAGGCCCTGCCCGGGAACGCGGGGCTCGTCGTCCTCGACACCACGGTGACGCCGGAGCTGGCCGCGGAGGGCACCGCCCGCGACGTCGTGCGCGTCGTGCAGCAGGCCCGCCGTGACGCGGGTCTGGACGTGTCCGACCGGATCGCGCTGACCCTCGACGGTCCGGACGCGGTGCTCGACGCCGTCCGGACCCACGAGGCGTTCGTCGCCGGGGAGGTGCTGGCGACCTCGGTCGCCTACGGCGCCGCCGGGGACGGCGCGTCGAGCGGGCAGGTCGTCGGCCCCGACGGCACGTCGGTCACGCTGTCGGCCGCGGTCGCCCGCGCCTGACCGGTACCGGCGCCGACCACCGCTCAGGGGCGGGGTGTCACCGTGAGACGGACGCGGTGGTCGGCGCCGGAGACCCGGGTGACCTCGACGGTCGCCGGGACCCCGTCGACCCGGCACACGACCGTCGCGCCCTCGGCCACCGGCGGGCAGCGCGGGGACAGGAGCACCGCGTCGTGGCCCGCGGCGCGCAGCGGGTCGCGCACGGCGAACATCAGGACCCCGGCCAGCGTGTCGGTCCCGGTCGGGCCGGGGCCGAGGCCGGGGACGACCACGTCCAGCTCCGCGACGCCGTCGGCGGACACCGGGAAGTCCCAGCGGGTCCGCACGACGTCCTGCGGGGTGGACCCGCGGGCGCCCTCCACCCGCGTCCCGTCGACGCGCACAGTGCCCCAGCCGTGGCGGCCCTCGTCGTCGCGCATCCGGCAGCCGAGGACCGGGTCGTCACCGTCCAGGACCCGGCAGTCGGCGGTGACGCCGGAGCGCTCCCGGCCCGTCGCCGCCTCGACCAGCAGCGCCGCGCCCTCGGCCGGCGACGGCAGCGGTTCGTGCTGCGACCACAGCACCAGCGCGGTCGGGAGGACCACGACGACGACGACGAGCGGCAGCCACCACCGGGGCGGACGGGGTCGATCGGGCACGGGGGCAGTCTGGCCGACCGGGACCGGCCGCAACTCCGCAGAACCACCGGGCCCTATCCTCACCCCATGGGTGACGCGGCGGAACGGTGGCGGGAACGCCAGACCGGCCGCGGGATCCCCGACCACGTCCTCCGGCACGCCCCCGCCGACCCGTGGACCCACGACCCCGCCGACTTCACCCCGCCCGCGGAGCCGGCCGACACGCCGTCGCACCGGGCGGCGCGGGCGATCGCCGAGCGTGCCGCCGCGTGGACCTGCGCCGGGGCGTCGGTGCTCGACGTCGGCTGCGGGGGCGGGGACGCCGCGTTCGGCGCGGCGTGGCCCGAGCCGTCGCCGGTGGCGCGGGTGGTCGGCGTCGACCGGCAGGCCGACATGCTGGCGGTGTTCGCCGCGGCGGCCCGCGCCCGGGACCTGCCCCACGGCACCGTGCACGGCAGCTGGCCCGACGCGGCCGGGGACGCCGGACGGCACGACGTCGTCGTCTGCCACCACGTCCTGCACAACGTCGTCGACCTGCCCCCGTTCCTCGCCGCGTTGACCGGCGCCGTCCGCACCCGCGGCGGGATCGGCGGCGTCGTGGTCGAGATGCTGACCGAGCACCCGCTGGCCTGGCTGGACCCGCTGTGGGAGCGCTTCCACGACGTGGTCCGGCCGCCGTCGGCGACCCACGACGACGCCGTCGCGGTGCTGCGCGAGGAGCAGGGCGTCGACCCGGAGGTGCTGACCTGGACCCGTGCGGCCCGCCTGCCGCACGACGCCGCCTGGGTCACCCGCCGGCTCTGCCTGCCCGCCGACCGCGTCGAGGCGGTCGCCGCCGCGCTGGTGGACCTCCCGCCGCGGCGCACCGACGCCGTCACCCTGACCTGGTCGCCCTGAGCAGGGGGCCCCGGTGAGTCTGGAACTGCTGCTCGGCATCTCCGCGGGGGTGCTGCTGCTCGGCGTGCTCGCGGTGCGCGTCTCGGTGCGGCTCGGCCTGCCGTCGCTGCTGCTCTACCTGGGCATCGGCGTGCTGCTCGGCGAGTCCGTGCTGGGCATCCGGTTCGACGACACCGGCCTCACCGAGTCCCTCGGCCTCACCGCGCTCGTGCTGATCCTCACCGAGGGCGGGCTCACCACCCGCTGGTCGGCGGTGCGGCCCGCGCTCGGGCTCGGGCTGCTGCTGTCGACGCTGTCGGTGCTGGTGTCGATCGCCGTCGCGGGCGGGCTGCTGCACCTGCTGCTCGACCTGGAGTGGCGCACCGCGCTGCTGTGGGGCGCGGTGCTGTCCTCCACCGACGCCGCAGCGGTGTTCTCCGTGCTGCGCGGGGTCGCCGTCCCGCAACGGCTCGCCGGGACCCTGGAGCTCGAGTCCGGGATGAACGACGCGCCGGTGGTGATCGCCGTCGTCGTCCTGGCCGGGACCGAGGCCATCAGCTGGACGACGCCGCTGCTGGTCGTCTACGAGCTCGTCGCGGGCGCCGTCGTCGGTGTGCTGCTCGGGCTGGGCGCGGCCTGGGCGCTGCGCCGCGCCGCGCTGCCCTCGACCGGCCTGTACCCGCTCGCGGCGATCGCGTCCTGCCTGCTGGCCTTCGCCGCCGGGCAGGGTGTGCACGCCTCGGGGTTGCTCGCCACCTACTGCGCCGCGCTGGTGCTGGGCAACTCCCGACTGCCGCACCGCAGCGGTGTCGTCTCCTTCGCCGAGGGCACCGGGTGGATCGCCCAGATCGGGCTGTTCGTGCTGCTCGGCCTGTACGCGGTGCCCGAGCGGCTGCCCGCCGCCGTGGTGCCCGCGCTGATCTGCGCGGCGGTCGTCCTGCTCGCCGCGCGGCCGCTGTCGGTGGCCGCCGCCGCACTGCCGTTCCGGGTGCCCTGGCGCGAACAGGCGTTCCTGTCCTGGGCGGGGCTGCGCGGAGCCGTGCCGATCGTGCTCGCCCTCGTCGCGGTCACCGAGGGCGGCGGCCAGAACCAACGCCTGGTCGACGTCGTGTTCGTGCTGGTCGTGCTGCTCACCCTGGTCCAGGGCACCAGCCTGCCCTGGGTGGCGCGGCTGCTCGGGGTGGTCTCGCGCACCGACACCCGCGGCGTCGAGGTCGACGCCGCCCCGCTCGACGAGGTCGACGCCGAGCTCCTGCAGGTGAAGGTGCCCCCCGGGTCCCGGCTGCACGGCGTCTACCTGCGCGAGCTGCGGCTGCCCCGCGGGGCCACGGTCAGCCTGGTCGTACGCGACGCCGAGGCGTTCTCCCCGGGCGGGGACACCCGGCTGCGCGAGGGGGACCAGTTCCTCGTCGTCAGTACCCGGGACAACCGGGAGGACACCGAACAGCGGATCCGCGACGTCGACCGCGGCGGCAAGCTGGTCCGCTGGCACGAGGGCCGGGGCCGGCCGAGCGGGCGGGCGGGCTGACCGGCCGGTCGGCGGTGTCGGGGCGACCCGCATAATCACGGGTGTGAGTGCCGACCCCCCACCCCCCACCGCGCCGATCGACCCCGCCGTACGACGGCGCGGTGTGGCGCTGCTGGCGGGCATCGCCGCGGTGTGGCTGGCGCTCGACCTCGTCACCAAGGTCGCCGCCGTCGCCACGCTGGAGGGGCAGCGGCCGGTCACCGTGATCGACGGGTTCTTCTACCTCACGCTGCTGCGCAACCCGGGCGCCGCCTGGTCCATGGCCACCGGCTACACCTGGGTGCTGACGATCGTCGCCGTGGTGGTCGTCGGCGTGATCATCCGGATCGCGCGGCGGCTCGCCTCGACCGGCTGGGCGATCGGCCTCGGCCTGGTCCTCGGCGGCGCGCTGGGCAACCTGGTCGACCGGTTCTTCCGCGCACCCGGACCGATGCGCGGGCACGTCGTGGACATGCTGGCCTTCTTCTCCCCGGACGGGAGCGTCTTCCCCGTGTTCAACATCGCCGACACCGGCATCGTGTGCGGCGGCATCCTGCTGGTGCTGATGGCCGTGCGCGGCATCGAGATCGACGGGAGCCGCGAACGTGGGTGAGGTACGCAGCATGCCGGTGCCCGACGGGCTGGACGGCATGCGGATCGACGCCGGGCTGTCCCGGCTGCTGGGCCTGTCCCGGACCGTCGTCGCGACCCTGGCCGAGTCCGGCCGGATCTCGGTCGACGGCCGCGAGGCCGGCAAGTCCGACCGGCTGCCCGGCGGGTCCTGGCTGGAGGTCGAGCTGCCCGACGCGCCGGCGCCCGCGGTCATCGAGGGCCCGGCGGAGGTCGTCGCGGGCCTGACGGTGCTGCACTCCGACGACGACATCGTCGTCGTCGACAAGCCGGTCGGGGTGGCCGCGCACGCCTCCCCGGGCTGGACCGGTCCGACCGTGACCGGCGGGCTCGCCGCGCTCGGGTTCCGGCTGTCCACCTCCGGCGCCGCCGAGCGGCAGGGCATCGTGCACCGGCTCGACGTCGGCACCACCGGGGTGATGGTCGTCGCCACCTCCGAGCACGCCTACACCGAGCTCAAGCGGGCCTTCAAGGAACGCACCGTCGACAAGCGCTACCACGCCGTCGTGCAGGGGCACCCGGACCCGTCGTCGGGCACGATCGACGCCCCGATCGACCGGCACCCGCGCCACGACTACCGGTTCGCGGTGATGCAGAGCGGCAAGCCCAGCGTCACCCACTACGACACCATCGAGGCGTTCCGCTCGGCGAGCCTGCTCGACGTGCACCTGGAGACCGGGCGCACCCACCAGATCCGGGTGCACTTCTCCGCACTGCGCCACCCCTGCGTCGGCGACATCACCTACGGCGCCGACCCGACGCTGGCCAAGCGGGTCGGGCTGTCCCGGCAGTGGCTGCACGCCCGCACGCTCGGGTTCGCCCACCCCGCCGACGGGCGGCACGTCGAGTTCACCAGCCCCTACCCGGCCGACCTCGACGCGGCGCTGGACGTCCTGCGGGACTGACGCGTGACCGGTCTGAGCACCCGGGCCCTGGCGTGGATCGCCGCGGCGATGGCGGTGGTGTTCCTCGGTGCGCTCTGGGCCGCCGGGTCCGGTCCGCCGGCCGGGCCCCCGGCGGCGACGGGGTCGGTGCGGCTGGGCCCCGACCCCGGCCAGGACGTCGCCGGCTACCTCGCCGGGCTGCCCGCGACACTGCCTGCACCGGGGGTGTCCGTGCCTGCGCTCGTGCAGTTCACCCGCCCGCTGGCCCCGTCCGACGCCGCGGCCGCGGGCTCCGGCACGACGACCACGACCGCGGTGTTCCGGGTGCCGTTCGACCGGGTGCAGACCGCGCTGCGGTTCGAGCCGGTCACCGGCACCGGGGACCCGGCGGCCGCGCTCGGCGTCGCCCGTGAGCGGGCCGCCCACGCCGCCGAGGCCGACGCCGACCGCGCCGTCCGCGACGGTGGGGAGCGGCCACCCCGGAGGCCCGCGCGGCACTGACCCGGCGGGCCGCCGTGGCCGCGGCCGAGCGACGCGAGCTCGCCGACCCGGGCTGCGCCTGCGTGGTCGCGCTGGTCGTGACCGCCGACCGGGCCGGGCTCGAGGCGCTCGCCGCGCGCCCGGGCGTGCGCGGCGTCCAGGCCGCGCCGGCCGGGACCGGCGCACCGGAGCTCGCACTGTCGCCGCTGCTGCCCGAGCAGACCACCACCGCGAGCCCGCCGCCCGACGACGGCCCCGTCCCCTGAGCCGCGCGCGTCCCCGAGCCGCGTTCCCGGCCCTCGTCAGGTCCTGGCCCTCGTCAGCCCCGGCCCTCGTCAGCCCCGGCCCTCGTCGGGCCCCGGCCCTCGTCCGACCCGGGCCCCGGCCGGCCGCGGACCTCGTCCGGCCTCGCGGTCTCCGGCCGGCCCCCGGCCTCCGGGCGGCCCCCGGCCTCCGGGCGGCCCCGGGCTTCCGCCCGCCCGGCCCCGTCCGGCCGCGCGGCCCTGGTCGCCCCGGCTGCCCGCCCATGATCAGCACGAGTGAGCCGATCGGTGCCGGATGTGGCACCGATCGCTGCACGGACGTCGATCACGTTGTCGCGGCTCCGGTCCCCGCCCGGCAGCCCGGCCATGATCGCCGTGATGGAGGTGATCGGTGCCGGACGTGGCACCGATCGCTGCACGCGTGCCGACCATGAGCCGACGGTGCCCGGGGTCGGCGGACCCCCTGACTGCAGTGCACGGCAGTGCACGACCGTCGCAGCCGCTGGTCCCGGGGGACCGGTCAGCCCAGCACCCCGCGCTCGCGCAGCACCCGCACGGCCCGGGCGGCGCCCTCCCAGCGGTGGGCGTCCCAGCCGTGCGCGGACGCGGCACGGACGTTGTCGACGCGGTCGTCGAAGAACAGCACCTGCTCCGGTGCGGTGCCGAACTCGACGTCGGCGCGCCGGAAGATGTCCTGCGACGGTTTCGCGGCGCCCACGTCGGCGGAGAACAGCAACCGGTCGAACGGGCTGCTCCAGGCCGCGGCACGCACCGCGGAGGCCAGCCCGCGCGGTGCGTTGGACAGCACGGCGAGGCGCACCCGGGCCCGCGCGAGGTCGGCGATCAGCATCGACGACGACGGCGGCAGCGTCGACCAGAACGTGACGTCCACCCGCTCGGCGGCGTCGATCCGGGCGCGCTCGGGTGCCAGGCCCAGGTCGGCGCAGACGGCGGTCCAGTAGCGGTCCGGCGGGTCGCCCAGGTCGTGTCGGGCGCGGTGGCGCCAGTACGCCTCGCGCAGCACGGGTTCGGGTACGGCGAACACTCCGGCCAGCCGGCGCTCCAGGCCCGCGGACGGCACCAGCACCTCACCGAGGTCGAACACCACGGTGCCGGGCGGCGTCGTCGGCTCGGGGGCGGTGGGCATCGTGGCCCGACCCTAACCCGCCGCCGGACCGTCCGCGACACGCCGTCGTCCGGGGTGGACAGGGGGTGAGCAGGCCCGACACGCGGAGCCCGATCGTGCCCGGCCGCCGTCGCCGGAACCGTCGGACCCCACCGTTACGCTGGGGCCCTCACCGATCCGGTCGGTCCGGACCCGCAGGGTCCACCGGCTCCGGCGAGCGGGCCCCGCCAGGTCCGCGCACCGGCGCCGATGCCCCTGCCCGTCCGCGCCGCCGGCCCGGTGTCGGCACGTCCGCCCCGACGGGCGTGCGCACCAGCGGAGGTCCGCGCCGTCCCAGCGGCGCGGGAGAGGAGCGCGGGACACACATGGGAAGTGCCGGATCCGGGAGTCGCTCCTTCGTCCATCTGCACACGCACACCGAGTTCTCGATGCTGGACGGTGCCGCCCGGCTCGACGACCTGTTCTCCGAGGCCGCCAAGCACGAGATGCCGGCCATCGCGATGACCGACCACGGCAACGTCTACGGCGCCTTCGAGTTCTGGCGCAAGGCGAAGGCGCACGACGTCAAGCCGATCATCGGCATGGAGGGCTACCTCGCGCCCGGGTCGCGGCACGAGCGCAAGCGCACCGCGCTGGGCAACGGCAGCGAGAACAACCCCGACCTCATGTACACCCACATGACGCTGCTCGCGGAGAACACGGAGGGGATGCACAACCTCTTCCGGCTCTCCTCGCTGGCCAGCCTCGAGGGCTACTACTACAAGCCGCGTATGGACCGCGAGCTGCTGGAGAAGTACGGCAAGGGCCTGATCGCGACGACGGGCTGCCCGTCCGGCGAGGTCGCGCGCCTGCTCCAGCAGCACGACTTCGACGCCGCCTGCCAGGCCGCGAGCGACTACCGCGACATCTTCGGGAAGGACAACTTCTTCCTGGAGCTGATGGACCACGGCATCGAGATCGAGAAGCGGGTCCAGGAGGACCTGTTCCGGCTCAAGGACAAGCTCGACCTGCCCGGCCTCGCGACGAACGACCTGCACTACACCTACCCGGACGACACCAAGGCGCACGAGGTGCTCCTGTGCGTCCAGACCGGCAAGACCCTCGCGGACCCGAACCGGTTCAAGTTCGACGCGCAGGACTTCTACCTCAAGTCCGCCGCCGAGATGCGCCAGCTCTGGGACCCGATCCACCCCGAGGCCTGCGACAACACGCTGCTCGTCGCCGAGCGCTGCAACATCGACTTCACCACCGGCCAGGACCTCCAGCCCAAGGCACCCGTCCCCGAGGGGGAGACCGAGGAGTCCTGGCTGATCAAGGAGGTCGAGCGGGGACTGCACATGCGGTTCCCCGACGGCGTCACCGAGAAGTACCGGCAGCAGGCCAACTACGAGGTCGGCGTCATCATCAAGATGGGCTACCCCGGCTACTTCCTGGTGACCGCGGACCTCATCCAGCACGCCAAGTCCGTCGGCATCCGCTGCGGCCCCGGCCGTGGCTCGGCGGCGGGCTCGCTGGTCGCCTACGTCCTGGGCATCACCGACCTCGACCCGATCCGGCACAAGCTGATCTTCGAGCGGTTCCTCAACCCCGACCGCGTCTCGATGCCCGACATCGACATGGACTTCGACGAGCGCCGGCGCGGCGAGATGATCCGCTACGTCACCGAGAAGTACGGCGAGGACCGGATCGCGCAGATCATCACCTACTCCACGATCAAGGCGAAGGCCGCGATCAAGGACTCGGCGCGGGTGCTCTACGGCCAGCCCGGCTACTCCGTCGCCGACCGCATCTCCAAGGCCATGCCGCCCGCGGTGATGGGCAAGGACATCCCGCTGTCGGGCATCTTCGACCCGTCGCACAAGCGGTACTCCGAGGCGACCGAGGTCCGCGCCCTCTACGAGGCGGACCCGCAGGTCAAGGAGATCATCGACACCGCGCGGGGCCTCGAGGGACTGAAGCGGCAGTGGGGTGTGCACGCCGCGGGCGTGATCATGTCCTCGACGCCGTTGATCGACGTGATCCCGATCCAGCGCCGCGAGTCCGACGGCGCGATCATCACGCAGTTCGACATGGGCGTCTGCGAGACCATCGGCCTGCTGAAGATGGACTTCCTGGGGCTGCGCAACCTCACCATCCTCGACGACGCCCTGGAGAACATCGAGCTCAACGGCAAGCCCGCCGTCGACCTGGACAAGGTCGAGCTCGACGACCGGAAGACCTACGAGCTGCTCTCCCGCGGCGACACCCTCGGCGTGTTCCAGCTCGACGGCGGCCCGATGCGGGACCTGCTCCGCCGCATGGCGCCCAGCGAGTTCGAGCACATCTCCGCGGTCGGCGCGCTGTACCGCCCGGGCCCGATGGGTGCGAACGCGCACAACGACTACGCCGACCGCAAGAACGGCCGGCAGGAGATCACGCCGATCCACCCGGAGCTGGCCGAGCCGCTCAAGGACGTCCTCGGTGAGACCTTCGGCCTGATCGTGTACCAGGAACAGGTCATGTCCATCGCGCAGGTGCTGGCGGGCTACACGCTCGGCCAGGCGGACCTGCTCCGCCGCGCGATGGGCAAGAAGAAGAAGGAGATCCTGGACAAGGAGTACGCCGGCTTCGCCCAGGGCATGAAGGACAACGGCTACTCCGCGGCCGCGGTCAAGACGCTCTGGGACATCCTGCTCCCGTTCTCCGACTACGCCTTCAACCGCGCCCACTCCGCCGCCTACGGCGTGGTGTCGTACTGGACGGCCTACCTCAAGGCGAACTACCCGGCCGAGTACATGGCCGGCGTGCTCACCTCGGTGCGCGACGACAAGGACAAGGCCGCGGTCTACCTGGCGGAGTGCCGCCGGATGGGCATCACGGTCCTCCCGCCCGACGTCAACGACTCGGTGCGCAACTTCGCCCCGGTCGGCGACGACATCCGTTTCGGCCTCGGCGGCATCCGCAACGTCGGGCACAACGTCGTCGACGCGATCGTCGCCGCGCGGCGGGAGAAGGGGAACTTCGTCGACTTCTCCGACTTCCTGCGCAAGGTCGACGCGGTCGTCTGCAACAAGAAGGTCGTCGAGTCGCTGATCAAGGCGGGCGCGTTCGACTCGCTCGGCCACTCCCGCAAGGGTCTGCTGCTCGTGCACGCCGACGCCATCGACGCGGTGATGAGCACCAAGAAGGCCGCCTCGATGGGCCAGTTCGACCTGTTCGGCTCGCTGGACGGGCCGGGCGAGGGCGACGACGGCGGTCTCGGTGGCATCTTCGACGTGAAGGTGCCCGACGAGGAGTGGGACACCAAGCACAAGCTCGCCGTCGAGCGGGAGATGCTCGGCCTCTACGTGTCCGGGCACCCGTTGCAGGGCCTCGAGCAGGCGCTCGCCGCGAAGTCCGACACCTCGATCGCCGACATCGTCGAGGGCTCGGTCGCCGAGGGTGCGCAGGTCACGGTCGGCGGCATCCTCGCCAACGTCAACCGCCGGGTGAACAAGAACGGCGAGCCGTGGGCGTCGGCGCAGATCGAGGACCTCGCCGGCGGCATCGAGGTGCTGTTCTTCCCGCGGGCGTACCAGGTGGTCGGCGTCGACGTCGCCGAGGACGCGATCGTGCTGGTCAAGGCGCGGGTCAACAAGCGCGACGACCGCGTCTCGCTGATCGCGAACGACCTCGCGGTGCCCGAGCTGGCCACCGGCGAGGCCGGGCTGCCGATCCGGGTCAGCCTGCGCACCGACCAGTGCACCCCCGAGCGCGTCGCGAAGCTCAAGGAGGTGCTGACCCACCACCCCGGTACCTCCGAGGTGCACCTGACCCTGGTCTACGGCACCAAGATGACCGCCTTGCGGCTGGACGACTCGCTCAAGGTCATGCACACCTCGGCGCTGATGGGGGACCTGAAGGCCCTGCTCGGCCCCGGCTGCCTCGGCGGCTGACCGCCCACACCCCTCCCCGGGCGTCCACACCCGTTGCCACGGGTGCGGACGCCCGGGCAACGGGTGTGGGGGGTGTGGGTGCGGCGCCGACCGGCCCGTGCCGCCGGCGCACGACGGGCGGCCCGGGTGCGGCGGGGTGTCGCGGTGGGCAGGGCTCAGGCCCGGCGGGCCAGGTCGGCCCAGGCGGCGCGGGCGGGGGCGTTCCAGCGCTCGTGCAGCGTGGTGAACAGCTCCGCCGCGCGGGACCCGGCCCACTGCTCGGGCAGCAGCTCGGCGGGCAGCTCGGGGTCCAGGAACGGGAACCGTCGCCAGGCGTGGACCAGGCGGACCTGGCGGGCCAGGACGTCGCCGTCGCCGTCGCCGTCGCCGCCGTCGTCGGTGGCGGGCCCGGCGGCGCCCGGGGCCGAGGTGGCGGCGGCCGCGCAGGACGCGGCGGAGACCGCGTCGAGGTGGGGGCCGAACTCGTCGAGGAACTCCGAGTAGGCCCGTTCCACGACGTCGAGGTCCCAGGCCTGGGCCACGATGTCGTCGGCGCGGCCGATGCCGCCGTAGTGCCCGACGAAGGAGTACCCGGACCCGGCGAGGTCGAGCTCGTCGAGCACCGCCGCGACGCGGGCCTCCTTGCCGGGGTCGGGGCTGACCCACACCCCGGGGGCGGGGGAGCCCAGCCCGGCCCAGGCCAGCCGGGTGCGCAGCCGGTGGCGCAGGCGTCGGCGCGACTCCGGGACCGAGGCGAGCAGGACCAGCCAGCGGCCGTCCCAGCCGGTCGTCGGACGGCCGAAGCCGTAGATGCGGGCGGCGCCGTCGGACAGCAGCTCCGACCCGGCGGGGGTGAGCGACCAGCGGACCCGGCGGCCGTCGCGGTCGGAGGTCAGCAGGCCCTCGCCCGCGGTGCGGGCCAGCGCCTGGCGGGCCGACTTGGCCTCCACCCCGAGCGCGCCCAGCACGTCGAGCAGGGCCCGGGTCCAGACCGGTTCCCCGGCCGGGAGGACGAACTCGCCCAGCACGGTGAGCAGCAACGATCGTGCGGAGGTCTGCCCGAGCTCGCGACGGCGCAGGGCCGACCCGTCGGGCCCCTCCGGCTCGTACACGGAGTCGGGCGTGGCCATGGTCGGGCCAGCGTAGAGGGTCGGCACTAGCGTGGGCGTCCGTGACCACCGCAGGCCCCGGGCGTGTCCCGGACCCGACCCTCTCCGGATCCCCGCTCGACACGGGGGCACTGCTCGCCACCGACCGGGACCACGTCTGGCACCCCTACGCGCCGATGCCGGCGACCCGGGCGCCGATCGTCGTGGAGTCCGCGCAGGGGGTGCGGCTGAGGCTGCCCGACGGCCGTGAGCTCGTCGACGGGATGTCGTCGTGGTGGTCGGCCATCCACGGCTACCGCCACCCGCGGCTCGACGCGGCGGTGCGCGACCAGCTCGGCCGGATGAGCCACGTGATGTTCGGCGGCCTGACCCACGGCCCGGCCGTCGACCTGGCCCGGCTGCTCGTGGACGTCAGCCCGGAGGGGCTGGAGCACGTGTTCCTGGCCGACTCCGGATCGGTGTCGGTCGAGGTCGCCATCAAGATGTGCCTGCAGTACTGGCGGTCCCGCGGCCGCCCCGGCAAGCACCGGCTGATGACGTGGCGGCGCGGCTACCACGGCGACACCTTCGGCGCGATGAGCGTCTGCGACCCCGACGGCGGCATGCACTCGCTGTGGTCCGACGTCCTCCCGCAGCAGGTGTTCGCCGACGCCCCACCGGAGGACTTCACCCACGACTACGTCGCCCACCTTGCCGAGCTCGTCGAGACCCACGCCGACGAGCTGGCCGCGGTGGTCGTCGAGCCGGTGGTGCAGGGCGCCGGGGGGATGCGCTTCCACGACCCCCGCTACCTGCACGTGCTGCGCGAGCTGTGCCACGCCCACGACGTGCTGCTCGTGTTCGACGAGATCGCCACCGGCTTCGGCCGCACCGGCGAGCTGTTCGCCGCCGACCACGCCGCCGTCGCCCCGGACGTGATGTGCGTCGGCAAGGCGCTGACCGGCGGCTACCTGACGATGGCCGCGACCCTGTGCAGCACCCGGGTGGCCCGCGGCATCACCGACGGCGAGGCCGGGGTGCTCATGCACGGGCCGACGTTCATGGGCAACCCGCTCGCCGCCGCCGTCGCCCACGCCTCGGTGTCGCTGCTGCTCGAACGCGACTGGCGGCGCGAGGTGAAGGACGTCGCCGCCGGGCTGCGCGCCGGGCTGGCCCCCGCCCGGTCGCTGCCGGGCGTGCGGGAGGTCCGGATCCTGGGCGCGATCGGTGTCGTCGAGATGGCCGAGGAGGTCGACGTCGCCGCCGCGACCGCCGCCGCGGTGCTCGCCGGGGTCTGGCTACGGCCCTTCCGCAACCTCGTCTACGCGATGCCACCGTTCGTCAGCACCCGCGACGACGTGGCGCTGATCACCGCCGGGATGCGGGCCGCAGCCCTTGCCGGGCAGCGGGATCAGCGCTGAGTTCGTGATCCGGACCACCGATCCGGTGGACTTCGGTGTGTTCCACCTCACGTTACGCAGAGGTGTACGGCGCTGACCGGGCGTTTCGTCGTGGACGTCCGAAACGATGAGAAGCGTTCTCATCATGATCCGTTTCCGTGGTCGGGGTGAAACGGTGTCGGCCGGTCGCATTCGTCCGGTCGGCCGCACCCGCTCCGCCGGTCGCGCATCGCGCGACCCGCCCCTGTCGACCGCACCGTCGCGGTCCGGCGCCCCCCACGGACCGATACGGAGGATCCGGTGCCCACGCACAGTCACTCCAGCACCACCAGCCCCACGAGTAACTCCGAACACCGCGTGCAGGACCACGAGCACGCCCCGGCCGAGTCCGGCCGCGGTGAGCACTCGCCGCCGGGCGGCTCCTGGTTCGGCCGCACGTTCCCGCACGCCCGGGCGGACTTCTCCGCCTCGATCGTCGTGTTCCTCGTGGCGGTGCCCCTGTCGCTGGGCATCGCCGTCGCCTCCGGCGCCCCGATCCTGGCCGGCCTCATCGCCGCCGTCGTCGGTGCCGTCGTCGCCGGTCTGCTCGGCGGCTCCAAGCTCCAGGTCTCCGGCCCCGCCGCCGGTCTGACCGTCATCGTCGCCGAGCTGGTCAACACCTTCGGCTGGCAGGTCACCACGCTGATCACCGCGGGCGCCGGTGTCCTGCAGATCGTCTTCGGGCTGACCCGGCTGTCCCGGTTCGCCCAGGCCATCCCGCCCGCCGTCGTGCACGGCATGCTGGCGGGCATCGGCGCCACCATCGCCCTCGGCCAGCTGAACGTCGTGTTCGGTGGTCAGGCGCAGACCGGTGGCGTCAACTCGATCGCCGCGCTGCCCGGCGCGATCGCGAACCTGTCCTGGCCCGCGCTGCTCCTCGGCGGCATCGTCATCGCGATCATGCTGACCTGGAACCGGCTGCCCGCGAAGGTGACCGTCGTCCCGGCCGCGCTGGTCGCGATCGTCACGGCCACCGTCGTCTCCCTCGCCTTCGCCGACGTCGTCCGGGTGCAGCTGGGGGGCTCGCTCCTGGACGCGCTGTCCCTGCCCGCGCTGCCGGAGTCGAACTGGGGCGGCGTGCTGTTCGGCATGCTGACCATCGCGCTGATCGCGAGCGTCGAGTCGCTGCTGTCCGCCGTCGCGGTGGAGCGCATGAGGCCCGGGACCCGCACCGACACCGACCGCGAGCTGCTCGGCCAGGGTGCGGCCAACACCGTCTCCGGCATGATCGGCGGCCTGCCCATCACCGGCGTGATCGTCCGGTCCGCCGCGAACGTCAAGGCCGGTGCCGAGACCCGCGCGTCGGCGGTGCTGCACGGCGTCTGGATCGCGTTGTTCGCGATCGTGCTGATCGGCGTCATCGAGCTCATCCCGATGGCCGCGCTGGCCGGTCTGCTGGTCATGATGGGTGTCGGGCTGGTCAAGCCGGCCGAGATCCGCACCGCGCGGCAGCACGGTGAGCTGGTCATCTACGCCGCCACCCTGCTCGGCGTCGTGTTCCTGAACCTGCTCGAGGGCGTCGTCCTCGGGCTGGTCCTGGCCGGGCTGATGCTGCTCTGGCGCGCCGTCCGGTCCCGCCCGCACCTGGAGCAGGCCGACGACGGCAGCTGCGAGCTCGTCGTCGAGGGCTCGCTGAGCTTCCTGGCCGTGCCGCGGCTGTCCCGCGAGCTGAACTCCGTCCCGCGCGGCTGCGACGTCACCGTCCGGCTGGTCACCGACTACCTCGACCACGCCGCCTACGACCACCTGCTCGCCTGGAAGGCCCGCCACGAGGGCACCGGCGCCACCGTGACCGTGATCGAGCCCGAGCAGGCCCGCCGCGCCACCGCGCCCGGCGCCGGCTTCCTGACCTGGGGCGAGTGGCAGGGCAGGGAGACCGAGGGGCGTGCGTCGGGGACGCTGATGGCGGGCGTCGCCGCGTACCACGACAACACCTCCGAGGCGATCCTCCCGACCATGACCGGGCTCGCCGACGGGCAGTCCCCGTCCGCGATGATGATCACCTGCGCGGACTCCCGGGTGCTGCCGCACGTCATCACCCACAGCGGCCCGGGCGACGTGTTCACCGTGCAGAACGTCGGCAACCTCGTCGTCGGGCCCGGCACCGCGGCCGCCGTCGAGTTCGCGACCGGCACCCTCGACGTCCCGATCGTCGCCGTCTGCGGCCACTCCGGCTGCGGCGCGATGCAGGGGCTGCTCGCCGGCGGCGCGAGCGGGGACTCCGCGCTCGGCCAGTGGCTGCGCGAGGCGCGGCCGGTGCTGCGCGCCTACGAGAACGGTCACCCGGTCGCCGTCGCCGCCGCGCGGGACGGATTCGGCGAGGCCGACCAGCTGGCGATGGTGAACGTCACGATGCAGCTGGAGATGCTGCGGGCGCAGGACTCCGGCGCCGAGGTGCTGGGCCTGTTCTACGACATCCGCAGCGCCCGTGTGCTCGTCCTCGACGAGGACGCGGGCCGGTTCGTCGAGCCCCGCGCCGACCTCGGCATCGGGGTCTCGGACCTCGACCGGATCGCCGCCGGACACGGGCACGGGGCCACCGCCGCCGCCCGCCGGCTGCTGAAGGTCTGAGCCCGCGCATCCGGGAACAATCCGCACCCACGACGTCGTTGGGGACCGTATGGCCACCGTGGAACTGACCACCGACAACTTCGACGACGTCGTGGGTGCGCCCGGGACGACCGTGCTCATCGACTTCTGGGCGTCCTGGTGCGGGCCGTGCACCCAGTTCGCCCCCGTCTACGACGCCGCCTCCGAGAAGCACCAGGACGTGACCTTCGGCAAGGTCGACACCGAGGCCCAGCAGGCGCTGGCCGGCGCGTTCGGGATCTCCTCGATCCCGACCGTGATGGCCGTCCGCGACGGCGTGGTGCTCTACTCCGAGCCGGGCGCGCTGCCCGCCGAGGCCCTCGAGGACCTCATCGGTCAGGTGAAGGCGGTCGACATGGACGAGGTCCGTGCCGCCGTCGCCGAGCAGGAGAAGCAGCAGGGCGAGGCGCCGCAGGCCTGACCCGGCGTCCGCACGACCCACGGAGCCCCGCACACCCCAGGGTGGGCGGGGCTCCGTCGTGCCTAGGGTGTGGGCGTGACCGGCCCCGACCCGACGCCGCCCGGACCCCGCCCGCTGGCCTGGCTCGACACCCACGCCCGCGCCCGAACCGAGGCCGGTCTGCGCCGCAGGCTGTCCCCGCGTCCGGCCGGTCCCGCGGGCGGGCCCGCGCTCGACCTCGCCGGCAACGACTACCTCGGGCTCTCGACCGACCCGCGGGTCGTCGCCGGGGCGACCGAGGCGCTGCGCACCTGGGGTGCGGGCGCCACCGGGTCACGGCTGGTCACCGGCTCGACCGCGCTGCACGCCGAGCTGGAGGCCGAGCTCGCCGCGTTCTGCGGACACGACGACGCCCTGGTGTTCTCCTCCGGCTACACCGCCAACCTCGGGGTGGTCACCGCGCTCACCGGCCCCGGCGCGCTGATCGTGTCCGACGCCGCCGCGCACGCCTCCCTGGTCGACGCCTGCCGGCTCTCCCGGGCCCGGGTGGTCGTCGTGCCGCACGCCGACGTCGACGCCGTCGACGCCGCGCTGGCCGCCCGCACCGAGACCCGCGCGCTCGTCGTCACCGACTCGGTCGGGTCCGCCGACGGCGACCTCGCCCCGCTCGCCGCGCTGCACCGGGTCTGCCGGGCCCGCGGCGCGGTGCTGCTCGCCGACGAGGCCCACGGTCTCGGGGTACGCGGTCCGGGCGGGCGTGGCCTGCTCGCCGAGACCGGGCTGGCCGGGGCGGACGACGTCGTCGCCACCGTGACCCTGTCCAAGGCGCTCGGCAGCCAGGGCGGTGCGGTACTCGGCCCGGCCGCGGTCACCGCGCACCTGGTCGACTCCGCGCGCTCGTTCATCTTCGACACCGGCCTCGCCCCCGCCGCGACGGGCGCGGCGCTGGCCGCGCTGCGGGTGCTCGCCTCCGAGCCCGAGCGGGCCGCGGACGTGCTGCGGGTCGCCGGTGCGCTCGCCGCCGCCTGCGACGCGGCGGTGCCGGTGTCCGCGGTCGTCCCGGTGGTGCTGGGCGAGCCCGGCCCCGCGGTCGCCGCGGCCGCCGCCTGCCTGCGACGCGGTCTGCGGGTGGGCTGCTTCCGGCCGCCGTCGGTCCCGCCGGGCACCTCCCGGCTCCGGCTCACCGCCCGTGCCGGGCTGACCGGGGCGCAGCTGTCGTTCGCGACCGGCGTGCTCGCCGAGGTGCTCGCCGACGCCCGGACGGGGCCCGGGCGTGACCGGGCGGTTCGTGGTCGTCACCGGCACCGGCACCGGGGTCGGCAAGACCGTCGCCACCGCCGCGCTGGCCGCCGTCGCGGTCGCGGCGGGGAGCGGGTGGCGGTGCTCAAGCCCGCCCAGACCGGGGTCGGCCCGGACGACCCCGGCGACGTCGACGAGGTCGCCCGCCTCGTCCCCGAGGTCACCACCCGGGAGCTGGCCCGCTACCCCGACCCGCTGGCCCCGGCGACCGCGGCCCGGCGCTGCGGGGCGCGCCCGGTGACCCCGGAGCAGGCCGCGGTGACCGCGCGGACGCTGGCCGACCACCACGACCTCGTCCTCGTCGAGGGTGCGGGTGGGCTGCTCGTCCGCTTCACCGACGAGGGCGGCACCCTCGCCGACGTCGCCCGGCTGCTCGACGCCCCGGTCGTGGTGGTCGCGGCGGCCGGGCTCGGCACGCTCAACCACACCGCGCTCACCGTCGAGGCGCTCCGGGTGCGCGGCCTGACCTGCGCGGGGATCGTGATCGGGTCCTGGCCGGCGGAGCCGGACCTGGCCGAGCGCTGCAACCTCCAGGACCTGCCGATGATCACCCGGGTGCTGGTCCGGGGCCTGCTGCCCGAGGGCCTCGGACGGGTGACACCGGACCGTTTCGCCGCGGTGGCCCGGGACACACTGGGTCCGATCCAGCCGGGTGACTGGCAGGATCCACGGGTATGACGACCGCCCGGACCGACGTCCTCACCGTCGCGCGCGACCAGGTCCTCGACCAGGGTCGCGGCCTCACCGTCACCCAGGTGCGCGAGGTGCTCGACCTGCCCGACGACCGTCTCGACGACCTCCTCGAGCTGGCCCACCAAGTGCGGATGCGCTGGTGCGGGCCGGACGTCGAGGTCGAGGGGATCATCTCGCTCAAGACCGGCGGATGCCCGGAGGACTGTCACTTCTGCTCCCAGTCGGGCCTGTTCGCGTCGCCGGTGCGCTCGGCCTGGCTGGACATCCCGATGCTCGTCGAGGCCGCCAAACAGACCGCGAAGACCGGGGCCACCGAGTTCTGCATCGTCGCCGCCGTCCGCGGGCCCGACGAGCGGCTCATGTCCCAGGTCGCCGCCGGCATCGCGGCGATCCGGGACGAGGTCGACATCAACATCGCCTGCTCGCTGGGGATGCTCACGGCCGAGCAGGTCGGCGAGCTCGCCGCGATGGGCGTGCACCGCTACAACCACAACCTCGAGACCGCCCGCAGCCACTTCCCGAACGTGGTCACCACCCACACCTGGGAGGAGCGCTGGGGCACCCTGCGCATGGTCCGTGAGGCCGGCATGGAGGTGTGCTGCGGCGGCATCGTCGGGATGGGGGAGACCCTGGACCAGCGCGCCGAGTTCGCCCTGCAGCTCGCCGAGCTGGAGCCCGACGAGGTGCCGCTGAACTTCCTCAACCCGCGCCCGGGCACCCCGTTCGGGGACCTGGAGCCGATGTCCGGGCCGGACGCGCTGCGCACCGTCGCCGCGTTCCGCCTGGCGCTGCCGCGCACGATCCTGCGCTTCGCCGGTGGCCGCGAGATCACCCTCGGCGACCTGGGCGCCCGCAAGGGCCTGCTCGGCGGGATCAACGCGGTGATCGTCGGGAACTACCTGACGACGCTGGGGCGTCCCGCCGAGTCCGACATCGACCTGCTCGGCGAGCTGGAGATGCCGATCAAGGCCCTCAACGAGACGCTGTGACGGCGCCGGTGGGCACGCCGACCCGCGAGGACGGGGGCCGGTACTGCGACCAGTGCGGGTCGCCGGACTCCGCGGCCGGGCACGACCGGTGCGCGGCGCGGCGCGAGCTGGAGCCGCCGCGGTTCTGCCCGGACTGCGCACGGCGGATGGTGGTGCAGGTCCACCCGGTCGGCTGGACGGCCCGGTGCAGCCGGCACGGCGAGCGCACCTCGCCCTGACCCGCCGCCGCGCGGCCCCCGCGGTGGCGGGGGCCGCGCCGGTGTCCGCGCGGGTCAGGGCTTGATCAGGACCTTCAGCGCCTCGCGGTCGTTCATCGCGCGGTAGCCGTCGGGGACCTCGTCGAGGCCGATGGTGCGGTCGAAGACCCGTCCGGGCTGGATACGGCCCTCCAGCACGTCGGGCAGCAACTCCTCGATGTAGGCGCGCGCCGGGGCGACGCCACCGTGCACGCCGACGTTGCGCATGAACTCGCCGACGCCGAGCGGGATGTCGGAGTACTGCGAGACGCCGACGCGGCCGACCAGCCTGCCGTCCTTCGTCACGTCGATGGCGGTGCGGATCGCCTCCACGTAGCCGACGCACTCCAGCGCGGCGTCCACGCCGTCGCCGCCGGTCAGCTCGCGCACCTTCTCGACCGCCTCGTCGCCGCGCTCGGCCACGACGTCGGTGGCGCCGAACTCGCGGCCCAGGTCGGTGCGGTCGGTGTGCCTGCCGAGCAGGATGATCCGCTCGGCGCCGAGGCGCTTCGCCGCGAGCACCGCGCACAGCCCGACCGCGCCGTCGCCGACGACGGCCACGGTGTCCCCGCGGCGCACCCGCGCCGAGACCGCGGCGTGGTGGCCGGTGGAGAACACGTCGGACAGGGTGAGCATCGACGCGAGCAGCGCGTCGTCCGGCTCGCCCGGCATCGGGACCAGGGTGCCGTCGGCGAACGGGACGCGCACCGCCTCGCCCTGGCCGCCGTCGGTGCCGTCGGAGCCCCAGCCGCCGCCGTGCCGGCACGAGGTCTGCAGCCCCTGCGCGCAGAAGTCGCAGGTGTTGTCGGCCCAGACGAACGGTGCGACGACGAGCTGGCCCGCCGTGCGGTTCCGCACCCCGGACCCGACCTCCTCGATCACGCCGAGGAACTCGTGGCCGATCCGGTCGCCCTGCGGGTTGTCGTCGGCCGAGTTGTACGGCCACAGGTCGCTGCCGCAGATGCACGAGCGCAGCACGCGCACGATCGCATCGGTGTCGTCACGGATGACCGGGTCCGGTACGTCGGACGAGACCCGGATGTCGTGCGTGCCGTGGATCAGAGTCGCCTTCATGCCCCCGGACTTCCCGTATGCGGAACCGTTCATGCGCGCCCGGTGGTCGTGACGTGCCGCACGTGCGGCAGGCTTGGCGGCATGGCGATCAACTGGGGCTCGGTGCTGCGCAAGGCCGCGGATCTGGCGGTGCAGTTCCTGAAGGACTCGAAGAAGGACGGACAGGCCCCGCGGCGCGGCCACGACGGCGGCGCCCGGCCCGGCCCGCCGCCGACGGCGGGGCGGGTGCGCACCGCGCCCACCGGCGACCGTGCCCGGGAGGTCGCCTACGCCCCCGAGCCCGACGGCGCCGCGGACCCCGGCGAGATCGTCTGGACCTGGGTGCCCTACGAGGAGGACGCGAGCCAGGGCAAGGACCGGCCGCTGCTCGTCGTCGGGCGCTCGGGTGGCGAGCTGCTCGGGCTGATGCTGTCCAGCCAGGACAAGCGGGCCCACGACCCGGACTGGGTCGGGATCGGCTCCGGCGCCTGGGACCGCGAGGGCCGCGACTCCTACATCCGGCTCGACCGGGTGCTGGAGGTCGAGGAGCACGGCATCCGCCGGGAGGGTGCGGTGCTGGACCGGGCGCGGTTCGACCGGGTCGCGGACGAGCTGCGGTCGCGCTACGGCTGGCGCTGAAACCCGGGTGCGCCCGTGCGGGCGCACCCGGTAGGGTCGCCGTCATCATGAGGCACTGACGACCCCCTCGACCGCGGACGCGGCACACGCCCCTGCGGTCCTCCTCCGTCTCCACCGGAGTCGTCGTCATGTCATCGACCGAGCAGGTCCACGCCGTCACCGCCCGCGGGCTGGTCCGTTCCCACGCCGCCCGCGCCGGCCGTCCGCCGGTGCTCGACGGCGTCGACCTCGTCGCCGCGCCGGGCACCCGGGTCGGCCTGATCGGGGAGAACGGCTCGGGCAAGTCCACACTGCTGCGGCTGCTCGCCGGCGTCGACACCCCGGACGGCGGGACGCTCACGGTTCCCGCGGACCGGGTGTACCTGCCGCAGGAACCCGACCTGGGCGACGGGGGGACCGTCGGCGACCTGCTCGACGCGGCGCTGCGCCCGCTGCACGACGCCGTCGCCGAGCTGGAGCGTCTGGCCGCCGGTCTGGCCGACGGCAGCGGCGCCGCCGCCTACGACCGGGTGCTGGCCTGGGCGATCGCCCACGACGCGTGGGACGCCGACCGGCGCGCCGAGGTCACCGCGGGCACGCTCGGTGTCGCCGACCTGGAGCGGGACCGGCCGGTCGCGACCCTGTCCGGGGGCGAGCGCACCCGGCTCGCGATGGCCGCCGCCCTGGTCCGCCGCCCCGCGGTGCTGCTGCTCGACGAACCCACCAACCACCTCGACGACGCCGCCCTGGAGCTGCTGGAACGCTCGCTGGTGGAGCTGCCCGGCGTCGTCGTCGCGGCGAGCCACGACCGCACCTTCCTCGACCGGGTCTGCACCGAGCTGCTCGACCTCGACGCCGGCGAGCTCGGCACCGACGGGTACGGCGGGCGCCGGTTCGGAGGCTCGTTCACCGAGTACCTGGACGCCGCCGCGGCGAGCCGCCGCCGGTGGGAGGAGCGCTTCGCCGCGGAGCAGGAGGAGATCGCCGCGCTGCGGGAGAAGGCGCGGGCCGGGCTGTCGACGATCGCCCCCGGGCGCGGACCGCGCGACAACGACAAGTTCATCCACGCCTTCAAGGGGGCGGGCGTCGAACGCACCCGGGCCCGCCGGGTCCACGACGCGCAGCGCCGCCTGGAGGCCGCCGAGCGCGAGGCGGTCCGCAGGCCGCCCCGGCCGCTGGAGTTCGCCGGGCAGCTCACCGGCGACGCCCCGGCCGGCGGGCTCGCCGTGAGCGTGCGGGACCTGCGGGTCGACGGCCGGCTGCGGCTCGGCCTGCTCGACCTGGCGGTGGGGGAGAAGCTGCTGGTCACCGGCCCCAACGGGGCCGGGAAGTCGACGCTGCTGGCGGTCCTGCACTCCGACCTCGCTCCGGACGCGGGCACCGTGGACGTCCGGGCGCGCCGGGTCGGCCTGCTGGCCCAGGACCCCGACGTCGGCCCGCCCGACCGCAGCGCCGCGGCCGCCTACGCCGAGGCCGTCGGCGTGGAGCGGGCGGAGACCGTCCCGCTGCGCGAGCTGGGGCTGCTGCACCCGCGCGAGCACGGCACCGCGGTCGGAGAGCTCAGCCTCGGCCAGCGGCGGCGGCTGGCCCTGGCCGTCGTCGTCGCCGACGCCCCGGACCTGCTGCTGCTCGACGAGCCGACCAACCACGTCTCGCTGCGGCTGGCCGGGGAGCTGGAGTCGGCGCTCGGCACTGCGCCGGGGACGGTCGTCGTCACCTCGCACGACCGGTGGCTGCGCCGGCGCTGGGAGGGGCCGCACCTCGCCGTCGGCGGGTGAGCTCAGTTCGGGCTGTGCTCGTCGGGGAACGACCCGAGCGGCGCGGGCACCGCCCGCAGGGTCTCCAGCAGGCCGCGCTCGCGGGCGAGCAGCCTGCGGATCTCCCGGAGCCGCTGCACCGCGCTGGTCTGCTCCAGCAGGAGCTGGCGGTCGCCCAGGGGCAGCAGGCAGTCCCCGGCCAGCAGGTGCGCGAGGTCGGCGGTGGGGGTGTCGTCGGCGGGCTCGGACCAGTCACCGGTCCGCCACGCGGTGTCGCAGTACTCGCGGTGCGCCGCGCGGGCGGACCGCTCCAGCATCGCCACCAGCCGCGGGTCGGCCTCGTCGCCGGTGTCGTCGGGCAGGAACTCGACCTCGCCGCAGAGGTAGGAGTGCGAGCCCGCGTCGAGGTCGAGCAGCCGGAAGCGGCGGGCCCCGCGGGTGACGACGTCGTAGCGGCCGTCGGGCAGCCGGCGGGCGTCGATGAGCACCGCGGTGCAGCCGACGGCGTGCATCCCGGCGGCCCCGGAACGGTCCGGCGAATGGCCCTCGCGCACCGCGACGACACCGAACTCGCGGTCGTGGACGGCACCGGTGAGCAGGTCGACGGTGAGCTGGCGGTAGCGGGGCTCGAAGATGTGGAGGGGAAGCGCCGCACCCGGCATCAGCACCGTCCCCAGCGGGAACAGCGGGAGCATGGCGGACACCGGCTCACGGTAGTACGCCGTCGCGGGGCCCGCCGGGTCGCGCAGGTGGCCGGAGCACGGCGAACGCGTCGGTGACCCGCATCCCGCGGTCGGTGAACCGGAAGACCGCGGCCGGGCGGCCGCCGGAACGGCCCGACGGGACCACCTCACCGGTGGGCTCCAGCAGGCCGCGGCGGGTGAGGACGCGCTGCAGGTTCGTCGCCGAGACCTCGTGGCCCAGCGCGGCCACGTAGTGCTCGCGCAGCGCCGAGATCGTGAACTCCGCGGGGGCGAGCGCGAACCCGAGGTTGGTGTAGGAGAGCTTGGCGCGCAGGCGGTCCCGCCCCGCCGCGACGATCGCGGCGTGGTCGAACGCGGTCGCGGGCAGGTCCTCGACGTCGTGCCACGCGGTGTCCCCGGGCAGCTCGGGGTCCGCGTCGGAGGGGACCAGGCCGAGGAACGCGGTGGCGATGCGGCGCTTGCCGGGTGAGCGGGCCGGGTCGGAGAAGACCGACAGCTGCTCGACGTGGGCGACCTCGCGGACGTCGACCTTCTCGGCGAGCTGGCGGCGCACGGAGGTCTCGACGTCCTCGTCGGGGCCCAGGGTGCCGCCGGGCAGCGCCCAGCGTCCGGCGTCCGGGTCCAGGGCCCGCTGCCAGAGCAGGGCGCCCGCCCGGCCATCCCGGATCCTGAGCACGACGGCGAGGACCTCGTGCAGGGCGGGTGGCGGTGTCACGGGGCCAGCCTAGGGCGGACCGGCCGCGGCACCGGGACGTGACGGCGGGGTGTCCGTCGGGTGAGGTCCCGGTCACGACGGAGGTGCCGGTGGCGCGCGACCGGTGCTACCATCCGCTCAGTTTCCGCCCGCTAGGCGAAAACCCGACACGGCCCGGGAGGGCGCAATGACCGGAACGCTGACGGCACCCGGCGGCACGGGGACCGACCCCGGCTGGGCCGACGAGGTGCGTGCGCTGGCCCGCGAGCGGGACGCGGTCCTGCTGGCGCACAACTACCAGCTGCCCGAGATCCAGGACGTCGCCGACCACGTGGGGGACTCGCTCGCGCTGTCCCGGATCGCGGCCGAGTCCCAGGCGTCGACGATCGTGTTCTGCGGCGTGCACTTCATGGCCGAGACCGCCAAGATCCTCAGCCCGGACAAGACCGTGCTGATCCCCGACGCCCGGGCCGGCTGCTCGCTGGCCGACTCGATCACCGCCGACCAGCTGCGGGAGTGGAAGGCCGAGCACCCGGGCGCCGTCGTCGTCTCCTACGTCAACACCACCGCCGCGGTGAAGGCCGAGACCGACATCTGCTGCACCTCCTCCAACGCCGTCGAGGTCGTCGACTCGATCCCGCGTGACCGCGAGGTGCTCTTCCTGCCCGACCAGTTCCTCGGCGCGCACGTCCGGCGCACCCTGGAGCGGGAGAACATGCACGTCTGGGCCGGGGAGTGCCACGTGCACGCCGGCATCAACGGCAAGCAGCTCACCGAGCGGGCCGCGGCCCACCCCGGCGCCGACCTGTTCGTGCACCCCGAGTGCGGCTGCGCGACCTCGGCGCTCTACCTGGCGGGCACCGGCGCGGTGCCCGCCGAGCAGGTCAGGATCCTCTCCACCGGCGGCATGATCGACGCCGCCCGCGCCACCGGCGCGACGGAGGTGCTCGTCGCGACCGAGGTCGGGATGCTGCACCAGCTGCGCCTGGCCGCCCCGGAGATCGCGTTCCGCGCGGTGAACGAGAACGCGTCCTGCCCCTACATGAAGATGATCACCGCCGAGGCGCTGCTGCGGTCGGTCCGCGAGGGCACCGACGAGGTCCACGTCGACCCCGACCTCGCCGCGCGCGGCCGCGCCGCCGTGCAGCGGATGATCGAGATCGGTCAGCCGGGAGGTGGGGAGTGACGGCGCGGGGGGTGAGCTGGGAGGCCGGAGCCGACCTGGTCGTCGTCGGGTCCGGGGTGGCCGGGCTGACCGCCGCGCTCGACGCGGCCGCGGCCGGGCTGCGCGTCGTGGTGGTCACCAAGGACGGCATCGGCGAGGGCTCCACCCGCTGGGCGCAGGGCGGGGTGGCCGTCGTGCTCGGCGACGTCGCGGGGGACTCGCTCGACTCCCACGTCGCCGACACGGTCGCCGCGGGCGGCGGGCTGAACGACGTCGCCGCGGTCGGGACGATCGTGCGCGCCGGACCGGACGCGGTGCGCAGGCTGTGCGGCCGCGGCGCCCTGTTCGACCGGAGCGGGGACCGCCCCGCGCGGACCCGGGAGGGTGGCCACTCGGCGTACCGGGTGGTCCACGCCGGGGGTGACGCGACCGGCGCGGAGATCGAGCGCGCCCTGGTCGCCGCCACCCGCTCGGCGCAGCTCACCGTGCTCGACGGGCACGTCGCCGCCGAGGTGCTGCGTGACGCCGGCCGGGTCGCCGGCCTCACGGTGCTCGACGCCCACGGTCGCGCCGGGGTGCTGTCCGCGCCCGCGGTGCTGCTCGCGACCGGCGGCTACGGCCAGCTCTACGCCTCCACCACCAACCCGGGCACCTCCACCGGCGACGGCGTCGCGCTCGCCCTGCGCGCCGGTGCGGTCGCCGCGGACCTGGAGTTCGTGCAGTTCCACCCGACCGTGCTGTGGACCGGGCCCGGCAGCGGCACCGCCGGGCGCCGCCCGCTGGTGACCGAGGCCGTCCGCGGCGAGGGCGCGGTCCTGCGCGACCGGGCCGGCACCGCGTTCATGGCCGGGGTCCACCCGCGGGCCGACCTCGCCCCGCGCGACGTCGTCGCCGCTGCGATCACCCGCCGGATGGCCGAGACCGGCAGCGCGTGCGCCTGGCTCGACGCCACCGCGCTCGACGGGTTCGCCGCACGGTTCCCGACCGTGTACGCGTCCTGCCGGGCCGCCGGGATCGACCCGCTGACCGAGCCGATCCCGGTGACCCCCGCCGCGCACTACGCCTGTGGCGGCGTCGTCACCGACACGTCCGGGCGGACCGGGGTGCCGGGCCTCTACGCCGCGGGCGAGGTCGCCCGGACGGGGCTGCACGGGGCGAACCGGCTGGCGTCGAACTCGCTGCTGGAGGGACTGGTCGTGGGGGAGCGGGTGGTCCGCGCGGTGCTCGCCGACGCGGGCCCGACCGGGGTGCCGACCCCGGCCGCGACGGTCCCGGCGCTGCCGGTGGCCGACCGCGCCGTGGTGCAGCGGGCGATGTCGGTGAGCGCCGGGATCGGCCGCGACGCCGCCGGGCTCGCCGGGGCGTCGGACGCGATCGAGGCCGTCACCGCCACCGCGGTCCCGGCCGGCCGCGCCGCGGTCGAGGACGCCGCGCTCACCCTGGTCGCCCAGGCCGTGCTGGCCGCGGCCGGTACCCGCCGGGAGACCCGCGGCTGCCACGTGCGCACCGACTTCCCGGACCGGGACGACACCTACCAGCGCTCGTCGCTGCGGGTGCGGGTCGACGCCACGGGACGGCCGGTCGTCGTGGCCGGCGAGACGCTGGCGGGTGTCGCATGAGCACCGTCGCCGCCGGGGTCGGCGGGGTCACCGAGGTCGGCGTCCCCGACCCCGACGACCTGCTGCGCGTCGTGCGCACCGCGCTGGAGGAGGACCTGCGGTACGGCCCGGACGCGACGACGGCGGCGACCGTGCCCGCCGGGGCCGTGGCGACCGCGTCGTTCACCCCGCGGGCCGACGGGGTGCTCGCCGGGCTCCCGGCCGCCCGCGCCGTGCTCGACGAGGTGCTGGGCGCGGGCGGGTACGCGGTGCTCGCCGGGGCCGCCGACGGTGACCGGCTCACCGCCGGGACCCCGGCGCTCACGGTGCGGGCCCCGGTCCGCGGACTGCTCACCGCCGAGCGCACGGCGCTGAACCTGCTCACGCACCTGTCCGGGATCGCCACGGCCACCCGCGCCTGGGTGGACGCCGTCGACGGCACCGGGGCCCGGATCCGGGACACCCGCAAGACGCTGCCGGGCCTGCGGCTGCTGGAGAAGTACGCCGTGCGGTGCGGCGGCGGGGTGAACCACCGGCTCGGGCTGGGCGACGCGGTGCTGATCAAGGACAACCACGTCGCGGCGGCCGGGTCGGTGTCCGCGGCGCTGGCCGCGGCCCGCGCGCTCGCCCCGGACCTGCCGTGCGAGGTGGAGGTCGACTCGCTCGACCAGCTCGACGAGGTCCTGGAGCTCGCCGCCGAGCTGGTGCTGCTGGACAACTTCACCGTCGCGGAGACGGCCGAGGCGGTACGGCGGCGCGGGGACCGGGCGACGCTGCTGGAGTCCTCCGGCGGGCTGGCACCGGGCAGCGCCCGGGACTACGCGGCCACCGGCGTGGACTTCCTCGCCGTCGGCGGGCTGACCCACTCGGTGACCGCGCTGGACCTGGGGCTCGACCTGGGGTGAGCACGGCCGGCCGGCACGCCCGGGCCCCGTCACGGAGGGGTCCGCGGCGTGCCACCTCGGGCCGGGCACCCTCAGGCGAGCAGCCGGGGCTGGGCGGGGGCGGGGAAGCGGGCGGAGAACCGGGCGTCGCCGAGGAACTCGCGCAGCCGTCGCGCCGCGGCCGCCACCTCGGTCCGCGCCCGGTCCGCGACCGGCGTGAGCAGCAGGGTCGCGATCCCGCCGTCCGGGCGCTGCACCCAGGTCCCGACGATCCGCCCGTCCACCCAGACCGTCGGCCCGCCGTTGCCGTTGCGGTCGAACAGCTCCGGTGCCACCTCGGCGGGCAGGTACCAGTCGCGGGCCTTCCAGCCCATCGTCGACGGGTCGAGGCTCGGCAGCAGCGCCACCGACGGCCCGGGGTCGGGGACCGGGTCCAGGTCGTCGGGGAGCAGGAACCCGGTGCCCCCGCCGTCGAGGGTCACCTCGACCGCGCCGACGTCGGCCAGCGCCGTCGTGGTGGTGGCGACGGTCCAGCCCGCCCACCACCGCAGGTCGTCGCGGCGGACCGGCCCGAACGCCCGCAGCTGGGCGCGGGCCAGCCCGGCCGCGGCGACGCGACGGGCGTCACCGTCCGGGCCGGGGGCGGGGCCGATCCCGCCGGGGACCCAGGCGTCGGCCGCGGCCCATCGGTACTGGCCGTTGATCCACGTCCCGATCGGCCGGGTCCGCAGCACGCGGCCCTCGAACCCGAGCACCAGCAGCACCCGGGTGTGGGCGGGCTGCGGGCCCCCACCGGGCAGGACGAGCCGCTGCGCGGCGAGCTCGGGCAGTGCGCGGGCGACGTCGCGGGCGGCGGTGGGACCCCGTTCGGCGAGGACCTCCAGGACCTGCCCGGCGGCCTCGGCGTACCACGCCCCGGGGTCGGCGTGGCCGGCCGCGGCGGCCTGGCGCAGCAGGTCGCGGCGCTGGACGGCGGCGACGTCGACGGTGGCGGCGTGGTGGGCGAGCGCGGCGTGGGCGTGGCCGAACACCCAGAGCGTGCGGCGCATCGCGTGGTGGCGCAGCAGCGTGCGGTCGGTGTGCAGCGCGGCGTCGACCGGGGCGAGCGACGGGGCCGCCATCCGCGCGGCCGCCGACAGGTACACCGTGACCGGGTCGGTGGAGTGCAGCGCGACCAGGTCGTCGCTGATCGCGACGACGTCGTCGGTGCGGGTGTGCGGGGCGAGCCGGTGCCGGGTCACCAGCCGGGCCCGGCGTTCGGCGTCGCTCACGTGGCGGGTCACGCCGCGGAGACTGCCACGGCCCACCGACGGCGAGGACGTGGCTCACCCCGCCGGGATGGGACCGTGTCGGACCCCCGCCGTACCCTGGGGTCATGCTCCGCCGCCTCGACCTGCGAGCCGAACCGCTGCCCCGTCCGGCCACCCTGCGCGGCATGATGCCGCGCGCCGAGCTGGACATCGACGCCGCTCTGGAGCGTGCCCGCCCGCTGGTGGAGGACGTGCGCGACCGCGGCGCCGCCGCCGCGCTGGACGCCACCGAGCGCTTCGACCGGGTCCGTCCGGAGACCGTGCGCGTCCCGGCCGAGGCGATCTCCGCCGCCCTGCGCGACCTCGACCCGGACGTGCGCGCGGCGCTGGAGACCTCGATCGAGCGCGCCCGGATCGTGCACGCCGAGCAGCGCAGGCCCGACGTGGTCACCCAGGTCGTCCCCGGCGGCACCGTCACCGAGCGGTTCGTCCCGGTCCGCCGGGTCGGGCTCTACGCCCCGGGCGGGCTGGCGGTCTACCCGTCGAGCGTGGTCATGAACGTGGTCCCGGCGCAGGCGGCCGGCGTGGAGTCGCTGGTCGTCGCCTCCCCGGCGCAGGCGGAGTTCGGCGGACGCCCGCACCCGACGATCCTGGCGGCGGCCGCGCTGCTCGGCGTCGACGAGGTGTGGGCCGTCGGCGGCGCCCAGTGCGTCGCGCTGCTGGCCTACGGCGGCACCGACACCGACGGCGCCGAGCTGGAGCCGGTCGACATGGTCACCGGCCCCGGCAACGTCTACGTCACCGCGGCCAAGCGGATGCTGCGCGGCCTGGTCGGGATCGACGCCGAGGCCGGCACCACCGAGATCGCGATCCTCGCCGACGACACCGCGGACGCCGCGCACGTCGCCGCGGACCTCATCTCGCAGGCCGAACACGACCCGAACGCCGCATCGGTGCTGGTCACGACCTCCGACGCGCTGGTGGAGCGGGTCGAGGCCGAGCTGGAGACCCGGGTCGGCGCGACCAAGCACACCGAGCGGGTGCGCACCGCGCTGACCGGGCCGCAGTCCGGGGTCATCCTGGTGTCCTCGACCGCCGACGGGGTCGCCGTCGTCGACGCCTACGCCGCCGAGCACCTGGAGATCCAGACCGCCGACTCCGCGGGCGACGCGGCGAAGGTCCGCAACGCGGGCGCGATCTTCGTCGGGGCCTGGTCGCCGGTGTCGCTGGGCGACTACTGCGCCGGGTCGAACCACGTGCTCCCGACCGGGGGCTGCGCGCGACACTCCGGCGGGCTGTCGACGGCGACGTTCCTGCGCGGCATCCACGTCGTCGACTACGGCCGCGAGGCGCTGGCCGAGGTCGCCGGCCGGGTCGTGACCCTGGCGAACGCCGAGGACCTGCCCGCCCACGGCGAGGCCCTGACCGCCCGGTTCGAGGGGGCCGGGGCGTGACCGCCGGTTCGACGGTCCGGCTCGCGGACCTGCCGCTGCGCGAGGACCTGCGCGGGAAGAGCCCCTACGGCGCGCCGCAGCTCGACGTCGCGGTGCGGCTCAACACCAACGAGAACCCGTACCCGCCGCCGCCCGAGCTGGTCGCCGACGTCGCGGCCTCGGTGGAGGAGGCGGCCCGTGAGCTGCACCGGTACCCCGACCGCGACCTCGTCGCGCTGCGGGGCGACCTCGCCGCCTACCTGTCCCGGCAGACCGGGGTCGAGCTGACCACGGCGAACCTGTGGGCCGCGAACGGGTCCAACGAGATCCTCCAGCAGATCCTGCAGACCTTCGGCGGTCCCGGCCGCACCGCGCTCGGCTTCGTGCCCAGCTACTCGATGCACCCGATCCTCGCCTCCGGCACGCAGACCGAGTTCGTCCCGGTGCCGCGCCGCGACGACTTCACCCTCGACGTCGACGCCGCCGTCACCGTCCTGGCCGGGAAGGCCCCGGACGTCACGTTCGTGACCAGCCCGAACAACCCGACCGGGCAGTCGATCGCCCCGGACGACCTGGCCCGGCTGGTCGACGCCGCCCCCGGGATGGTCGTCGTCGACGAGGCCTACGCCGAGTTCGCCGAGGCCACCGGCCGCCCGAGCGCCACGACCCTGCTGGCGACGCACGGCCACAAGCTCGTGGTCTCCCGCACGATGAGCAAGGCGTTCGCCTTCGCCGGCGGTCGGCTGGGCTACCTCGCCGCCGCGCCCGCGGTGATCGACGCACTCCAGCTCGTGCGGCTGCCGTACCACCTGTCGGTGCTGTCGCAGGCCGCCGCGCGGGCCGCGCTCCGCCACGCCGAGGCCACCCTCGGCTCGGTGGCGCTGCTCGCCGCCGAGCGCGACCGGATCTCCGGCGAGCTGGCCGCCGCCGGCTACGACGTCGTCGCCTCCGACGCCAACTTCATCCTCTTCGGACGCTTCGCCGACGCCGGCCGCGCCTGGAAGGGGTTCCTCGACCAGGGCGTGCTGATCCGCGACGTCGGCATCCCCGAGCGGCTGCGGGTCACCGTGGGCACGCCGGAGGAGAACGACGCCTTCCTCGCCGCCGCCACCGACCTCGCCACCAAGGAGCTGTTGTGACGACCGACAAGGTGAGCCGCATCGGACGCGTCGAACGCGTCACCAAGGAGACCCGGATCGTCGTCGAGATCGACCTCGACGGCACCGGGCGCACCGACATCGCCACCAAGGTCCCGTTCTTCGACCACATGCTCGACGCGTTCGGCAAGCACGGCAGCTTCGACCTGTCCGTGCACGCCGAGGGCGACATCGAGATCGACTCCCACCACACCGTGGAGGACGTCGCGATCGTACTGGGGCAGGCGATCCGCCAGGCGCTGGGGGACAAGAAGGGCATCCGCCGCTTCGGCGACGCCTGGATCCCGATGGACGAGGCGCTGGCCCAGGCCGTCGTCGACGTCTCCGGCCGCCCCTACACCGTGTGCACCGGCGAGCCGGAGATGATGCGCGGCTTCGTCGTCGGCGGGCACTACCCGACCGTGCTGAACAAGCACGTGTTCGAGTCCCTGGCCTTCCACGGGCACCTCGCCCTGCACGTCCGGGTGCTCGACGGCCGCGACCCGCACCACATCACCGAGGCCGAGTTCAAGGCCGTCGCCCGCGCGCTGCGGGCCGCGACCGAGCCCGACCCGCGGGTCACCGGTGTGCCGTCCACCAAGGGCGCCCTCTGACGGAATGTTGAACCCTCAACTTCTGTTGCAGAGGGCATGACGAAGATCGGGTTCCTGTCGTTCGGGCACCACGGAGAGGTCCCCGGGTCCCGGACCCCCACCGCCGCCGACGCGCTGCGCCAGACCGTGGAGCTGGCGCGCGCCGCGGAGGACATCGGCATCGACGGCGCCTTCGTGCGCGTGCATCACTTCGAGCGCCAGCTGGCCGCGCCGTTCCCGCTGCTCGCAGCGATCGCGGCGACCACCAGCCGGATCGAGATGGGCACCGGCGTGATCGACATGCGTTACGAGAACCCGCTCTACATGGCCGAGGAGGCCGCCGCGACCGACCTGCTCTCCGGCGGGCGGCTGCAGCTCGGCGTGAGCCGGGGGTCGCCCGAGATCGCGCTGAACGGTGCCGAGGCCTTCGGGTACCGGCCCGCCGACGGGCAGACCCACGCCGACGCCGCCCGCGCCAAGGCCGAGGTGTTCCTCGCCGCGATCCGCGGTGCCGGGGTGGCGCCCGCCGACCCGTCCCGCACCCGCGGGCGGCACGTCGCGCTGCCGGTGCAGCCGCAGTCCCCGGGCCTCGGCGACCGGATCTGGTGGGGCGCGGGCACCCGGGCCACCGCCGAGTGGGCCGCGACCCAGGGCATGAACCTGCAGAGCTCGACGCTGCTCACCGAGGACACCGGCGAGTCGTTCGACCGGCTGCAGGCCGAGCAGATCCTGCGCTACCGCGAGGCCTGGGCCGCCGCCGGGCACGAGCGCACCCCGCTGGTGTCGGTGTCGCGCAGCGTCATCCCGGTCACGACCGACCTCGACCGCCGCTACTTCGGTGAGCGCGGCGAGGACGACCAGGTCGGGATCCTCGACGGCGCCCGGTCCCGGTTCGGCCGCAGCTACGTCGGTGACCCGGACCGGATCGCCGCCGAGCTCGCCGAGGACGCCGCGGTGCGGGAGGCGGACTACGTGCTGTTCACCGTGCCCAACCAGCTCGGTGTCGAGTACAACGCGCACCTGCTGCGCTCGATCGCCGAGCGGGTCGCCCCGGCGATCGGCTGGGCGCCGGCCGGTCACCAGGTGGCGGCGGCGGTCCCCAGCAGCTGAGGCGGGCCGGGCAGCGGCGCGGGCCGGCCGTCGAACTCCAGCGGGAGCACGGGTTCGACGAGCCGGCCCATCGGCCCGTCGACGGCGTGCGTGGCGATGGTCGCCGTACCGGGCCGGGGGAGGTCCGCGACCTCCGCCGCGGTGAACATCCCGAGCCCCCGGACCCAGGTGCAGACCCCGGCGAGGGTGACCCGCACCCGCCACGAGCCGCCCTCGACGGCGCGCCGGCGCAGCGCCGCGAGCACCCCGGCGGCACCGAGCCAGGCGGCGAGGTAGTCGTTGAGCAGGTGCGTCGGCGGTAGCGACGGGGTGCCGTCCCGGCCCTCCTCGACCGCGAAGCCGGTCGCGGAGCAGGCCAGCTGGTCGAACCCGCCGCGCGCGGCCCACGGCCCGTCGGCGCCCCAGCAGTGCAGGTCCAGGGCGACGATCCCGGGCCGGAGCGCCGCCAGGTCCTCCGGTCCGAAGCCCCGGGCGGCGGTGCCCCGGTAGGCGTTGACGAACACGTCCGCCCCGCCCACCAGGTCGCGCAGCGTCGCCGCCTGCGCCGGGTCCCGCAGGTCCAGCCAGGCGTTGCGCTTCCCGCCGCCGGTCAGCGCGACCATCGCGAGCGGGTCGGGCAGGTCCGGGCGGGACACGTGCAGGACGTCCGCGCCGAACGTGCCGAGCAGCTTGGCCGCGACCGGCCCGGCGATGACGTGGGTGTCGTCGAGCACCCGCGGCCGGTCCGGGACCGGCTCCGGCGCCGCGTCGCCGATCCGCTCCACCTCGACGACCGGGCGCCCGGCCAGGTGGCGGCCCGCCGGGTGCGCGGCCCACCGGTCGGCACTCCGGACGGCCGCGGCCACCCCGCCCGCCGCGCACACCGCGTCCTCCAGGTCGACCGCGCGCCACCGGGCGGCCTCCTCGGCGATCCGCGGCCGCAGCGGCGGACAGTCCAGCACCCGGCAGACGGCGTCGCGCTGGTGCGGGTAGGTGGTGATCAGGAAGATCCACCCGTCGGTGGTGCGGACGAAGCCGTTGTTGGCCAGCGCGGTCGGGTCCTCGGCGACGGACTGCACGTCGACCCCGCCGAGGGTGGTGAGGAACGGGGCGCGCAGGGTGTCGATCGCGTCGGCCGCCCGCACCCGGATCTCGCGGGGTGCGCCGCCGGAGTCCTCGGCGAGCCCCGCGACCTGCAGCCCGAACGCCCCGACCGCCGCGGACATCGCGTCGGCGAGACGGTGCACCGACGGCGTGAGCGGATCCGAGCCGGTCACCCGCAGCGTCGAACGCACCGGGGGAGCGTCCGGCAGCAAGGTCGCCGCCGTATCGGCGGCGGAGGGGAACCGTGCGGGCGGGGTCGTCGTGGTCATGGCTCCAGCCTGCGACGGGACGGCGGTTCTCTCCACGCCCTCCGTATATCCGTAGACTCGGTCGGGTGTCCGGACCCGTGGCGCTCGCCGTGCTGGTCGGCGGGCAGGTGCGCTACGTCGACCACGCCGGTCCTCGGGCCCCCGACCGGCTGCAACGGGTGACGGACGTCCACCGGCCCCGCCCGCCGCTGCGCACCGCGGCGGGACGGCTGCTGCTGGCCCTGGGCGATACCGAGGAGTCCGCCCGCGCGCTGGCCGGGGTCGACGACCCGCCGGCGGTCGCGGCCTACCTCGCCGAGCGACCGGAGATCGTCCGTACCCGGCTGGCCCGCAGCGACGGGCTGGCGGACCCGGCGATCCGCGCCGTCGCCGTCCCGGTGGAGGAGGGCGGGGAGACGGTCGCGGCGGCGGTGCTCACCGGCACCCGGCGGGGCCGGGCCGACCGCAGCGTCACCCTGGACCGCGCCGCGGCCCGGCTGGTCGCCGCCCTCGCGGACCGGGGGACGCAGGCGTCCTGGGGTGCGCCCGTGGCCGGACCCACTGGGCCGAGCACCCACCTGCAGCCGCCGCGGGCGCTCGTCATCCCCGACGATGTCGGGCTGTCCGGCACCGGCACCCGGCGCACCCCCGGGCTCCACCGCGAGGCGGTGGCGACGCCGGCGGGCATCGGCATCGACCACCACGTGCGGCTGGAGAAGGGACGCGACACCACACCGTAGGCCCAGGTCGCCACTGCTCGCCCGCGTCCTGCAGCTCGACACCGCGGTCACGGCCCACTCGCACGGGCCGGTCCGGCCGGAGGGAGGCCGGAAACCCCGGTCCGGCTGGGGAAGTGCCCGAGGGCAGCCGGTTGCTGCTCGACGCCGTCGAGCGCGCGCAGCAACCGGACCGGGACCGCGAGGCCGCGACGCTGGTGGTCGAGTCGCGGCCTCGCGGTCCCGACCTCGCGACGCCCGCCGTCGCCGCCCGGCTCCGAGGAACTGTCGGTGGCGAGCGCGACGTTCCGCGAGGTCCGGCGATGCCACGACGTCGGCCTGCTCACCGGCGTCGTCGTGCTGGGCGTACCCGCGGCCCGGGGCCCTGGCGCTGCGCCGGGTCGACCACCCGGTTCCGTGCCCCCGGGCCACCCGGCGGCGACGACACCGACCGCCTCGCCGACCTCACTCCCCGTTGATTGCGGGTTCGCGCGGAGATCCGCCCCTCGCGCGCGTCCGGACGCACGCGGACGGAGGATCTGCGCGCGGACCGCTGATCACCGGGTGGGGCACTGTGAGGACCCCGAACGGCGGGGCCTGTGCACCCGCCCCCGGCCGGGCCGGGCTGGTGGGGCCGGCACCGCCCCCCGGACGAGCGACACCCGGTGAGCCGAGGCACCGTGGTCCGTGGCCAGGTCCTGTGCCCGGTGTCGTGGCCACCGAGCTCCACAGCCGCCAGGGACCCGACCTGGGCGCCGTCCCGAGGATGTCGTCACCGCCGGTCTGCGGGGGCCGGCTCGAGCTCGGCGAGGTGGTGTGCGCCCGGGTGTCGAGGACGCGGTCCTGCTCCGGTCGCGGCCGAGGCGGGGCTTGCCGCGTTCGCCGGACAGAGCACGGAACGGCGACGCGCTACCGCGCGGTCTGACCCCGTACCCGGCGGCACGATCATCGGTACTCGAGCGCCGTCGCCGGTCGGCCCGAGCAGCGCACAGGTACCGATGATCACGGCGTCGCCCCCGGGCCGCGGGGAGACGCGCGGGGCGGCGACTACGCTGGTCGCGTGGCACGCATCGTCGTCCTCGACTACGGCTCCGGGAACCTGCGCTCCGCCGAGCGCGCCCTCGAACGCGTCGGCGCGGACGTCACCGTGACGTCCGACTTCGACGCGGCGACCGAGGCCGACGGTCTCGTCGTCCCCGGGGTGGGCGCCTTCGCGGCGTGCATGCAGGGCCTGCACGCGGTCCGCGGCCCGCAGATCATCGGGCGCCGCCTCGCCGGTGGCCGCCCGGTCCTCGGCATCTGCGTCGGCATGCAGGTGATGTTCGAGCGCGGCGTCGAGTTCGACGAGGACACCGAGGGCTGCGGCGAGTGGCCCGGCACCGTCGAGCGGATCCAGGCCGACGTGCTGCCGCACATGGGGTGGAACACCGTCCGGACCCCGCAGGACAGCACCCTGTTCGCCGGGCTCGACGCCGACACCCGCTTCTACTTCGTGCACTCGTTCGGCGTCCGGCGCTGGACCCTGGAGCCCTCGCACGCGATCGCGGCGCCGAAGGTGACCTGGACCCACCACGGCGAGGACGTCGTCGCCGCGGTCGAGAACGGGCCGCTGTCGGCGACCCAGTTCCACCCGGAGAAGTCCGGCGACGCCGGCGCCGCGGTCCTGGAGAACTGGCTGCGCTCGGTCAAGGGCTGAGCCGAGGGCGGCGTCGGGGCGAGCGGGCCCGTTCCGCGGAACGCGCCTCAGCCCAGCGCGTACTCCCCGGAGCGCAGGTCGAAGGTCACCGTCCGCCTGTCCGAGCGCAGCGCCTCGAGCACCTGCCCGACGAGCGTCGCGACGTCGGAACCGGCCCTGATGCCGGACGGCACCGTCCCGGCGACGGCGCGGTCGGCGAGCCCGGTCTCGATGTGCGGCGGCCGCACGTCGAGCACCCGCACCCCCTGCTTGCGCAGGCCACCGCGGGTCGCGGTCAGCCACGCCGACAGCGCCGCCTTCGACGCCGAGTAGGTCGCCATCCCCGGCGTCGGCACGTCGGCCAGGATCGCCGAGATCATCGCGAGGGTGCCACCGGAGTCGGTGAGGTGCGGGAGGGCGGCCCGGCCGATCGCCATCGGCGCCTGCGCGTTGACCGTCAGCAGGTGCTCGGTGACGACGTCGTTCTCCGACTCCTCCCCGAACCCGGCCACCCCGATCGCCACGAACACCAGGTCCAGCCCGCCCAGGGCGTCCGCCGCCTCGTCGACGACGGCGGCACAGCGCTCGAGGTCGAGTGCGTCGAGCGTGAACGTGGGCTCGCCGTCGGCCCCGGAGGGATCGGTGCGGCCCGCCAGCGCGAGCGTCGCGCCCTGGTCGCGCAGCGCCTCGGTGAGCGCGCCGCCCAGCACACCCGTCGCCCCGACCACCAGCGTCCGCGCCCCGGAGAGTTCCATGATCCGACGGTAGGGCGAACCGGCGACGGCCGCGCGTTCACCGCTGGCAGCGCGGGCACCACCAGGTCTCGCGACCGTGCGGGGTGCGCTCCGGCGCCGCGAACGCCACCGCGGTCCCGCAGCGCAGACAGGGCCGCCGGTAGCGGCCGTAGACGAAGTGCCGCGGCCGGACCCGGCCGGTGGTGTTCTGCGCGGGGTTGCGGACGACCGCGTCGCGCAGCAGCGCGCGGCCGCGCCCGAGGAGTGCGCCGGGGTCGGAGACCGCGGAACACTCCCGCCACGGGGAGATCCGCTCCAGGAACAGCAGCTCCTGGGCCCACATGTTCCCCAGCCCGGCGACGACGCGCTGGTCCAGCAGCGCCGCCAGCACCGCCCGGCCGGGGTCGGCGCGCAGCCGGGCGAGGGCCGCGTCGCCGTCGAAGGTGTCGCCGAGCAGGTCCGGGCCCAGGTGCCCGACGACGGTGTGCTCGTCGCGGGTCGGGAGCACCGCCAGCACCGGCAGCCCGATCCCGGCCAGGGTGCGGCCGTCGACGAGGTGCAGCGCGATCCGCAGGTCGGCCGCGACGGCGCGGGGGAGCCGCCTCCCGGGCCGCAGCACCGACCACCGCCCGGACATCCGCAGGTGCGAGTGCACGGTCCAGCCGCCCGCGGTGCGGGCCAGCAGGTGCTTGCCGCGCGGCACCCAGCCGGTGATCTCCTCCCCGGCGAGGTCGGCGCCGGCGAAGCGGGGGTGGCGCACGTCGGAGCGTGCGATCACCGCGCCCGCGGTGGCCGCGTCCAGCCGCGCCGCGAGCCGGAAGATGCTGTCCCCCTCGGCCACCCCCGGAGGCTACGAGCGGCGCGGATACCCTGGCGCGGTGAGCTTCACGTTGCTTCCCGCGGTGGACGTCGTCGACGGGCAGGCCGTCCGGCTGGTGCAGGGCGAGGCCGGCACCGAGACCGGCTACGGCTCGCCCCTGGACGCTGCCCTGAACTGGCAGGCCGGCGGCGCCGAGTGGGTCCATCTGGTCGATCTCGACGCGGCGTTCGGCCGCGGCTCGAACGCCGAGCTGCTGGCCGAGGTGGTCGGGAAGCTCGACCTGCGGGTCGAGCTGTCCGGCGGCATCCGCGACGACGAGTCCCTGGAGCGCGCGCTGTCCACCGGCGCGGCCCGGCTCAACCTCGGCACCGCGGCGCTGGAGCAGCCCGACTGGTGCCGCCGGGTCCTCGCCGAGCACGGCGAGAAGATCGCGATCGGGCTCGACGTCAAGATGATCGACGGCCGGCGCCGGGTCGCGGGGCGCGGCTGGACCTCCGACGGCGGCGACCTGTGGGAGGTCCTCGCCCGCCTCGACGCCGACGGCGCCACCCGCTACATCGTCACCGACGTCTCCAAGGACGGCACCCTGCAGGGCCCGAACGTCGAGCTGCTCACCGAGGTCGCGCAGGCCACGACCGCGCCGGTCATCGCGTCGGGGGGGATCTCGGAGGTGTCCGACCTGACCCGGCTCGCCGAGGTCGCCGCGACCGGCGTGAACATCGAGGGCTCGATCATCGGCAAGGCGCTCTACGCCGGCCGGTTCACCCTGCCCGAGGCCCTGGCGGCCGTGCGGGCGGTGAGCGCCTGATGGGCGTCGCGGTCCGCGTCATCCCCTGCCTGGACGTCGACGCCGGGCGCGTGGTGAAGGGCGTCAACTTCAAGGAGCTCCGCGACGCGGGCGACCCGGTCGAGATGGCGCGGGTCTACGACGCCGAGGGCGCCGACGAGCTGACCTTCCTCGACGTCACCGCGTCGTCGTCGGAGCGCGGCACCATGATCGACGTGGTGCGCCGCACCGCCGAGCAGGTGTTCATCCCGCTGACCGTCGGCGGCGGCATCCGCACCCCCGACGACGTCGACCGGATGCTCCGCGCGGGCGCGGACAAGGTCTCGGTGAACACCGCCGCGATCGCCCGGCCCACGCTGCTGCACGAGATGTCGCGGCGCTTCGGCAGCCAGTGCATCGTGCTGTCGGTGGACGCCCGCCGGGTGCCGGAGGGGGAGAAGCCGCAGCCGTCGGGCTGGGAGGTCACCACGCACGGCGGGCGCCGGTCCGCCGGGATCGACGCCGTCGAGTGGGCCGAGCGCGGCCAGGAGCTCGGCGTCGGGGAGATCCTGCTGAACTCGATGGACGCCGACGGCACACGGGCCGGGTTCGACCTGGACATGCTGACCGCGGTCCGGAAGGTGGTCGACGTCCCGGTGATCGCCTCCGGTGGTGCCGGCGCGGTCGAGCACTTCGCCCCGGCCGTGCGGGCCGGAGCGGACGCGGTGCTGGCCGCGAGCGTGTTCCACTTCGGGCAGCTGCGGATCGGCCAGGTCAAGGACGCGCTGCAGGGCGAGGGGGTCGAGATCCGATGACCGCACAGAGCGTGCGCCTGTCCGCGGCCGAGTCCGCGCTGGACCCGGCGGTCGCGGCCCGCCTCAAGCGCGACGCCGACGGCCTGGTCTGCGCCGTCGTGCAGTCCCGCGCCGGCGAGGTGCTGATGGTCGGCTGGATGGATGACGAGGCGCTGCATCGCACCCTGACCACCGGCCGGGGGACCTACTGGTCGCGGTCGCGGCAGGAGTACTGGGTCAAGGGCGGCACGTCGGGGCACGTGCAGCACGTGCACGAGGTCCGGCTGGACTGCGACGGCGACGCGGTGCTCGTCGTCGTCGACCAGGAGGGGCCTGCCTGTCACACCGGGACCCGGACCTGCTTCGACTCCGACGTCCTGCTCGCCGGGAGCTGAGCGCGCGCCCGGTCAGGGGTGCGCCGGGGGCATCGGCGGGGGAGCGGGCTGTGGTGTGCTCGTCACCCACCGGATGCCTGCGGTGATCGCGTGCCCGCCCGCTCGCACGACCGTCCGCTCGGCCACCGGCAGCCACGGCAGCCGCAGCGGCAGCCGCGTCCAGCGCGGCATCAGCCCCACCGACGCGGCGGCCAGCACCGCGTACGGCACCCGCGCGGAGAGCGGCAGCGGCGGCTCCCACAACAGGAACCGGGCGGCGTCGCGCGCCTCGGGGGTGCCGGCCAGCTCGGGCCGGTACCCGTCGAGCTGCGCCTTCAGCTCCGCGGTGGACTCCGGCGGGTCGGGCACGCCCAGCTCACGGGCGACGCGTGCGGCGTCGGCGACGTAGGCGTCGCGGCCCGCGGCGTCCAGCGGTGCGCTGCCGTAGCGGTCGTGCGCGGTGAGGAAGCTGTCGATCTCGGCGATGTGCACCCAGCGCAGCAGGTGCGGGTCCGACGCCGAGTAGGGGCGCCCGTCCGGCGCGGTCCCGCGGACGTGGACGTGCGCCCGCCGGATCCGGGCGATCACCCGCTCGGCCTCCTCGGCCGGGCCGAACGTCGTCGCGGCCAGGAAGTAGGAGGTGCGCTGCAGCCGTCCCCACGGGTCGCCCCGGAACCCGGAGTGCCCGGCGACCCCGGCCATGGCCAGCGGGTGCAGCGACTGCAGCAGCAGCGCCCGCAGCCCGCCGACGAACATCGACGCGTCGCCGTGCACCGTGCGGATCGCGGCGTCCTCGGGGAACCAGCGCGGGCCCTCGGCGCCGAGCACGCGGGCCCGGCGGCCGGAGCCCTCGTCCCCGGCGACCCGGCTGAACACCGCCGACCCGGCCCGCGAGCGCAGGGCCGCGAGCCGGTCGGTGACGGCGTCGGGGAGCCGGGCGGACAGATCGACCATGGCCCCAGTGTGCGGTCGTGCCCCGGCGGCGGCCACCGGGTCGGGTGCCTCCGGCGGTCCCGAGGGCAGGACGGCTGCGGCAGTCGGGTGACAGTCCTGCTCCCGGGGTGGCGTGCTCACCGGCCGCTCGGCGAGGCGATGCGGGGACACGCCGACGGGCGCGGTAGGACGGTGACCGGCGTACGGAGGGGAGCGATGACGAGCGACGCGACGGTCGGCGTCCTGCTGGTCGACGACGAGGAGCTGATCCGCACCGGGCTGCGCGCGGTGCTCGAGGCCGACCCCGGCATCACCGTCCTCGGCGAGGCCGCCGACGGCGCCGAGGTCCCCGGGCTGGTCACCCGGCTGCGGCCGGACGTCGTGCTGATGGACGTCCGGATGCCCGCGGTCGACGGCATCACCGCCACCCGGGCGCTGCTGCGCCGGCCCCACCCACCGCGGGTGCTGGTGCTCACCACGTTCGGCCACGACCGGCACGTCCTGGACGCGTTGCGCGCCGGGGCCGGTGGCTTCCTGCTGAAGCGGACCCCGCCGCGCGACGTGGTGCGGGCCGTGCACACCGTCGCCGCGGGGGAGTCGCTGCTGTTCCCGGCGGCGGTGCGTGAGCTCGTGGCCGGGTTCGCCGCCGACGACGGCGACCGGCTCGCCGCCGCCGGACTGACCGCGCGCGAGGGCGAGGTGCTGCGCCTCGTGGCGCGCGGGCTGTCCAACGCCGAGATCGCGGAGGAGCTGGTGCTGGGCGTGGAGACGGTGAAGACCCACGTCGCCGCGGTGCTGGCCAAGACCGGGTCGCGGGACCGGACCCAGGCCGTCGTCGCCGCCTACTCCTCGGGGTTCGTCGACCCCAGGTTCCCGGTCAGGTAGCGCTGCACGGTCGGCCCGACCGCGGCGACGACGTCCTCGCGCGGCGCCGAGGCCAGCGGCTCCAGCCGCACCACGTAGCGCATCATGCCGAGCCCGATCAGCTGGGAGCCGACGAGCGCGCCCCGCTCGTCGGGCCGGTCGGGGGAGTGCGCCCGGGTGACCGGGCGCAGGATCGCGCCGCCGACGAACTCACGCAGCATCCGGGCCGCGATGTCGTGACCCGCGACGCTGCGCAGCACCGCCGCCATCGGGGCGCCGCCGCCGGTGTCCCAGACCGTCAGGAACCCCCGCACGATCCGCTCGCCGACCCGGTCGGCGGGGCCGTCCAGCACCATCCGCCGGACCTGTGCGGGGTCGACCGGCAGGTCCAGCGCGGCGAGGAACAGCTTCTCCTTGCCGCCGAACCAGTGGTTCACCATGGCCGGGTCCACCCCGGCCCGTTCGGCGATCCGGCGGACCGTGGCGCCGTCGAAGCCGCGGTCGGCGAACTCGGCGCGGGCGGCCGCGAGCAGCCCGGCCCGGGTGTCCGCGCCGCCGGACCGGCGGCCACGACGCCGTGGCGACGCCCCCGGGCCCGGGGGTGCGGTGGCGCTCGGTTCGGTCATGCGCCCCATCCTCACCCGCGCGAGGGCGGCCGTCACTGCTCGGGGACAATGAGTCGCATGACCCAGCGGACCCAGAACGCATCCGGTGGCGCGACGACGACCGGGGCCCCCGCGGCTCCCGCGGTCGCCGCCCTGGGCGCGGTGAGCCCCACCCGTGAGGAGTTCCGGGAGCTGGCGCGCGCGCACCGGGTCATCCCGGTGACCCGGCGGCTGCTGGCCGACGACGAGACCCCGGTCGGGGTCTACCGCAAGCTCGCGGGCGGGACCGCGGGCACGTTCCTGCTGGAGTCCGCCGAGAACGGTCGGTCCTGGTCGCGGTGGTCGTTCGTCGGGGCCCGCAGCGCCGCCGCGCTCACCGCCGTCGACGGCGAGCTGGTCTGGACCGGGGAGGTGCCCGACGGCCTGCCCACCACCGGCGACCCGCTCGACGCGCTGCGCACCGTGGTCACCGAGCTGCACTCCGAGCCGCTGCCCGGGCTCCCGCCGCTGACCGGCGGCATGGTCGGCTACCTCGGCTACGACATCGTCCGCCGCGTCGAGCGCATCGCGGACCCGAACGACCCGGCCGTCGACGACCTGGCGCTGCCCGAGCTGGTCATGCTGCTGGCCACCGACCTGGCCGCGCTCGACCACCACGAGGGCACCGTCACCCTGATCGCGAACGCGATCAACTGGGACGCCACGGACGAGCGCGTCGACCAGGCCTACGACGACGCCGTCGCCCGGCTGGACCGGATGACCGGCGAGCTCGCCGTGCCGGCGCCCAGCTCGGTCGCGGTGTACACCCCGACCCGCCCCGAGTTCCTCCGCCGGCGCACCCCCGAGCAGCACCACGCCGCGATCGAGGACGCCAAGGAGCAGATCCGCGCCGGCGAGGCGTTCCAGATCGTGCTCTCGCAGCGCTTCGAGATGGAGTGCGACGCCGACCCGCTCGAGGTCTACCGGATCCTGCGCACCACGAACCCGAGCCCGTACATGTACCTGCTGCGTCTCGACGACGCGGCGGGCGGGCCGCCGTTCTCCATCGTCGGGTCCAGCCCGGAGGCGCTGGTCAGCGTGCTCGACGGGCGTGCCACCACGCACCCCATCGCGGGCACCCGCTGGCGCGGCGCGACCGACGAGGAGGACCAGCTCCTGGAGAAGGAGCTGCGCGGCGACGAGAAGGAGCGCGCCGAGCACCTGATGCTCGTCGACCTCGGCCGCAACGACCTCGGCCGGGTGTGCGAGCCCGGCACGGTGACCGTGCGGAACTTCTTCGAGATCGAGCGCTACAGCCACGTCATGCACCTGGTGTCGACGGTGACCGGGCTGCTGCGCGGCGACCGCACCGCGTTCGACGCCGTCGTCGCCTGCTTCCCGGCCGGCACCCTGTCCGGGGCGCCGAAGGTGCGGGCCATGCAGGTCATCGACCGGCTGGAGCCGACCCGGCGCGGTCAGTACGGCGGCATCGTCGGCTACCTCGACTTCGCGGGCAACGCCGACACCGCGATCGCCATCCGCACCGCGATGATCCGCAACGGGACCGCGTACGTGCAGGCGGGCGGTGGGATCGTCGCCGACTCCGACCCGGCCGCGGAGGACATGGAGTGCCTGAACAAGGCCCGGGCGGTGCTCTCGGCCGTCGCCGCGGCCGGGTCCATGTCACCCCCGCCGGTCCCGGGCAGCGCGTGACGGCGCCCGGCGACGACGGCGCCGCCGCGCCCACGGCGGGCCGCACCGACCGGCGGGCACTCGGCCTGACCGTGCTCGGCCTGCTGCTCGGCGCCGGTGCGCTGTGGGGTGCCGGTGCGGCCGAGTGGTTCGTGCTGGAGGTGCCCACCGCGACCCGCGGCACCGTCGAGCTCGGCGCCACCGGCGCGCAGCTGCAGCCCGCCGTCACCGCGGTCGCGGCGCTGCTGGTGGCGGCCGTCGCCGCGCTGGTCGCACTGTCCGGCATCGCCCGCCGCGTGCTGGGCGTGCTGGTCGGGCTCGCCGGGGCGGCCGCGGTGGTGCTGACCCTGCGGCTGGTCGCCGTGCCGCCGTCGGCGGTGGAGCTGGCCTCCGCCCGTTCCGGGCTGACCGCCCCGAACGCCCCCGCGGGCTCCGGCGCGGTCTCGGCCACGCCGTGGCCCTGGCTGGCCGTCGCCGGCGGGGTCGTCGCGCTCGCCGCGGCGGTGCTGCTGGTGGTCCGCGAGCCGCGGCTGCCGCGGCTCGGCGCCCGGTACGCCGCACCCGGGACGCAGGCGGCCACGACACCGGCCGACCCCGACCGGGCGGCCTGGGAACGGCTCGATGCCGGCGGCGACCCGACCGTCGGCCCGCGTGAGGGGGAGAACTAGCATGACCTCGACGTCCGGGCGACGCGCGAGCGGAGGAGGAGTCGGCCCTGTGAGCACTACGGGCACTGCCGGTACTGCCGGACATCCGAACGGGACACCGGGTCGCGTACCCAGCGTCCTCGAGTCCATCGTGGACGGGGTCCGGGAGGACCTCGCCGAGCGCGAGAGCGTCGTCGACCTCGCCGAGATCAAACGGCGGGCCGCGGCCGCGCCGCCGCCGCGGGACGCGATGGCGGCCCTGCGCGAGCCGGGTGTCGGCGTCATCGCCGAGGTGAAGCGGGCCAGCCCGTCGAAGGGGTCGCTCGCCGACATCCCCGATCCGGCCGACCTCGCCGAGGCCTACTCCGCCAACGGCGCGCGGGTGATCAGCGTGCTCACCGAGCAGCGCCGCTTCGGCGGCTCGCTGGCCGACTTCGACGCCGTCCGCGCCCGGGTCGACACCCCGCTGCTGCGCAAGGACTTCGTCGTCACGCCGTACCAGGTGCACGAGGCCCGTGCGCACGGCGCGGACGTCGTGCTGCTGATCGTCGCCGCGCTGGAGCAGCCGGTGCTCGCCTCGCTGCTGGACCGCATCGAGTCCCTCGGTATGACCCCGCTGGTCGAGGTGCACACCGAGGAGGAGTGCGACCGCGCCCTGGAGGCCGGCGCCACCCTGATCGGCGTGAACGCCCGCAACCTGCACACCCTCGAGGTGAACCGGTCGGTCTTCGGTGAGATCGCCCCCGGGCTGCCGTCGCACGTGCTCAAGGTCGCCGAGTCCGGTGTCCGTGGCCCCGGTGACCTGCTCACCTACGCGGGCTGGGGTGCGGACGCGGTGCTGGTCGGCGAGGGCCTGGTGACCAGCGGTGACCCGGCGGCCGCGGTGCGCGGGCTGGTCGCGGCCGGGTTCCACCCGTCCTGCAGCCGCAACGGCGGCTGAGCCGTGCTCGTCACGCTCGCCACCGTCCTGCCCGCCGCGCTCCCGGCCTCGATCCCGAGCCCGGACCGCGGTGTCTGGCACCTCGGCCCGGTCCCGATCCGGGCGTACGCGCTGTGCATCATCGCCGGCATCGCGGTCGCCCTGTGGTGGGGCGAGCGTCGGCTGCAGGCGCGCGGCGGGCGGGCCGGGACGGTGCTCGACGTCGCGGTGTGGGCGGTGCCGTTCGGCCTGCTCGGCGGGCGGCTCTACCACGTCGCCACCGACTGGCGGACCTACTTCGGCCCCGGCGGCAACCCGTGGGGTGCGCTGGAGATCTGGAACGGCGGGCTCGGGATCTGGGGCGCCATCGCGCTCGGCGGGGTCGGGGCCTGGATCGGCTGCCGCCGCCACGGCGTCCCGCTGCCGCTGTTCGCCGACGCGGTCGCGCCCGGCATCATCGTCGCCCAGGCGATCGGGCGGCTCGGGAACTGGTTCAACCAGGAGCTCTACGGCGGTCCGACCACCCTGCCCTGGGGCCTGGAGATCTACCGTCGGGTCGACCCCGCGACCGGGCTGGACGACCCGCTCGGCGGCGTCGCGCTCGACCCCACGCCGATCGCGGTCGTGCACCCCACCTTCCTCTACGAGCTGCTGTGGAACCTCGTCGTCGCCGCGCTGATCGTGCTGGCCGACCGCCGGTTCCGGCTCGGCCACGGCAAGGTGTTCGCGCTCTACGTCGCGGGCTACACCCTCGGCCGGTTCTTCATCGAGCTCATGCGCACGGATCCGGCGACCCGCGTGTTCGGCGACGTCCGGATCAACGTCGTCGTCTCGGCCGTCGTGTTCGTCGGGGCGGTGCTCTACGTCGCGTTCGCCCGGCGCGGCCGCGAGGAGTTCGTCGCGCCCGAGCCGGAGGACACCACCGCTCCCGGGGAGCAGGGCACGCCCCAGGAGCGCGAGGACGCGTGAGCGCGTTCGCGGGCTTCGGCGACGGCGCCGTCGAGTTCTACGACGGCCTGCTCGCCGACAACTCCCGGGCGTACTGGACCGACCAGCGCGAGGTCTACGAGAGCGACGTCCGCGGCCCGATGACGGCGCTGCTCGCCGACCTCGAACCGGAGTTCGGGGCGGGCAAGGTGTTCCGGCCCTACCGCGACGTGCGCTTCGCCGCGGACAAGACGCCGTACAAGACCCACTGCGGCGGCTTCGCCGAGCCGTTCTACGTCGAGGTGTCCGCGGACGGGATGCTCGCCGCGGGCGGCTACTACCACATGGCGCCCGACCAGCTGACCCGCTACCGCGAGAGCGTCGACGACCAGCGCCGCGGCGAGGACCTGCGGGCCCGGCTCGACACCGCCCGCGCCGCCGGGCTCACCGTCGACGGCGCGACGCTCAGGACCCGCCCGCGCGGCACCGATCCCGGCCATCCGCGGCTCGACCTGCTGCGGCACAAGGGGCTCTACGTGTCGCGGAGCTGGCCGCCGGACGACGTGCTGCACGGCCCGCGGGCCCGGGACCGGGTCCGCACGGTGTGGCGGGCCTCCCGCCCGGTCACCGAGTGGCTCGACGACCACGTCGGTCCCAGCGAGCTCCCGCGCCGCTGACCCGCCGCGGCCGTGCCGCCGCCGTGCCGCCGCCGCGCTGTCGCCGTGCCGCGCCGCGCCGTGCCGCGCCGTGCCGCTGCCGCGCTGTCGCCGGGCCGAGTCACCGTGCCGCGCCGACGGCCCGGGCGGCGCCGGACGGGTTTCCGTGACACGGTCGACAACCTGCGCGGTGATCCGGACGACGGCCGGGGTACGAACACCGCGGACGGGCCGACGCGGTCCGGGTCGACGCACGGGGGAGTGGGCATGGGAGTGCAGGGGCGGACGCGGGGCCGGCGCAGCCGTGACGGGCTGCTGGCGCTGGTGACGGCGGCGTTCGTCGTCGCCGGGTGCACCGCCGCCGGGCCCGCCACCGCGCCGCCGCCCGCCGGGGCGCTGTCCCAGCAGGTCACGGGCGCCGCGACCGGCGAGGCCGCGGTGCCGCACCTGCGGGCCCTGGAACGCATCGCCGACGACAACGGCGGCAACCGCGCGGCCGGGACCCCCGGCTACGACGCGACGGTCGACTACGTCGCCGGCGTGCTGCGCGACGCCGGGTTCGACGTCACCACCCCCACCTACGACGCCGGGGACGGCCGCGAGCTGCGCAACGTCGTCGCCCGCACCCGCGGCGGCGACCCCGCCCGGATCGTGCTCGCCGGCGCCCACCTCGACTCCGTGCGCGCCGGCCCCGGCATCAACGACGACGGCAGCGGCATCGCCGGGCTGCTCGCCGCGGCGACCGCGCTCGGCCCGCAGCCGGGCGTTGGCGCCACCGTCTCCTTCGGGTTCTGGGGCTCGGAGGAGGACGACCTGCAGGGCTCGACCGGCTACGTGCGGTCCCTGTCGGAGGAGGAGCGCGAGCACCACCTGCTCTACCTCAACGCCGACATGCTCGGCTCACCCAACGGCGGCTACTTCGTGCAGGGCGGCCGCGGTGAGGACGACGAGGAGCGGGGCCCGTCCGGGTCCGGCGTCGTCGCCTCGGTGCTGGCCGAGGAGCTGGCCGCGGCGGGCGCCCCGCAGCCCGAGACCATCGGCCTCTACGGCGACGACGACGGCCCCTTCGCCGAGGTCGGCATCCCGGTCGCGGGCGCGGTCACCGGCGACGAGGACACCAAGTCCCGCTCCCAGGCCCAGCTCTGGGGCGGTGAGGCGGGCCGGGCCTACGACGGCTGCTACCACTCGGCCTGCGACCGGATCGGCAACGTCGACACCGTGAAGCTGGACCGCTACACCCGTGCGATCGCGGCGACCCTGGCCCGTTTCGCCGACGCCACCCAGCGCCCCTCCGGCTGAGCCGACCGACCGGCCCCACGGGCGGCCGTGGGGACCGGCTCCTGCTCAGAGCCGCGACGACGTCTCGCGGTCCGGCCGGCGGCGCGCCACCAGCACGGCCAGCCCCACCCCGAGCGCCGCCCCGGCGACGTCGACGAGTGCGTCGAGGACGTCCCCGCTGCGCCCGATCGGCAGCAGCGCCTGCGCGACCTCCGATGCCGCGGCGTAGACGACGAGTCCGCCCAGCAGCGGCCACACCCGGATCCCGGCGGCCCGCCCGGTCCACGCCAGCAGCGCGAACAGCAGCAGGTGGACGAGCTTGTCGGTGCCCGGAGGTGCCGTCGGTACCCCGGACGCCGGGGTGAACAGGACCACCAGGCTCAACAGGACCGACAGGACGAACGGCTGGACGCGCACGCCCCCCAGTCTGCTCCACCGGTGACCGCCGGGATGAACACCGTCGGACCGGACGCCGACAGGCCGGGTTCCGATCGTCCTGATCGTTCCAGACAGCGCTACCCTGATAGCCGTGACACGTCGAACCAAGATCGTCTGCACCATCGGTCCGGCCACGGCGACCCCGGACCGGATCCGTGACCTCGTGGAGGCGGGCATGGACGTGGCCCGGCTCAACTTCAGTCACGGGGACCGCGCCGACCACAAGCGCGTCTACGACATGGTCCGCGCCGCCGCCGACTCGACCGGGCGCGCCGTCGGCATCCTCGCCGACCTGCAGGGCCCGAAGATCCGGCTCGGCCGCTTCACCGACGGGCCCACCGAGTGGGCGACCGGCGAGGAGGTGCGGATCACGGTCGACGACGTGGCCGGCACCCCCGACCGGGTCTCCACCACCTACAAGGGCCTCGCCCAGGACGCCCAGGTCGACGACCGGATGCTCGTCGACGACGGCAAGGTCGGCCTGCGGGTCGTCGCCGTCGACGGCAACGACGTGGTCTGCCGGGTCACCGAGGGCGGCCCTGTCTCGGACAACAAGGGCCTGTCGCTGCCCGGCATGAACATCTCGGTGCCCGCGTTGTCGGACAAGGACATCGCGGACCTCGAGTTCGCGATGTCGCTGCGGGTCGACGTCGTCGCGCTGTCGTTCGTGCGCAGCCCCGCCGACATCGACCTCGTCCACAAGATCATGGACAACACCGGTGCCGGCCGCGTCCCGGTGATCGCGAAGCTGGAGAAGCCGGAGGCCGTCGACAACCTCGAGGCCGTCGTGCTCGCCTTCGACGGCATCATGGTCGCCCGCGGTGACCTGGGCGTGGAGCTGCCGCTGCAGAACGTGCCGCTGGTGCAGAAGCGCGCGGTGCAGATCGCGCGGGAGAACGCCAAGCCGGTCATCGTCGCGACCCAGATGCTGGAGTCGATGATCACCAGCTCGCGCCCGACCCGCGCCGAGGCCTCCGACGTCGCGAACGCCGTCCTCGACGGCACCGACGCCGTGATGCTGTCCGGTGAGACCAGCGTCGGCCGCTACCCGATCAAGACCGTGCGGACGATGGCCGAGATCGTCGAGGCCGTCGAGGCGGGCCCGGCCGACGTGCCGCCGCTCAACCACGTGCCCCGCACCAAGCGTGGCGTGCTGTCCTACGCCGCCCGCGACATCGGCGAGCGTCTCTCGGCGCGGGCGCTGGTCGCGTTCTCCCAGTCCGGTGACACGGTGCGCCGCCTGGCCCGGCTGCACACCCGGCTCCCGCTGCTGGCGTTCACCCCGGAGCCCGCGGTGCGCAGCCAGCTCGCGATGACCTGGGGCGTCGAGACGTTCCTGGTCGACAAGGTCGACTCGACCGACGCCATGATCCGCCAGGTCGACCACGCGATCCTCTCGATCGGCCGGTTCAAGCCGGGTGACCTGGTGGTCGTCGTCGCCGGGTCGCCGCCTTCCACGGTCGGGTCGACCAACCTGATCCGGGTGCACCGCCTGGGCGAGGACGACCACGCCTGAGGCCGGTTGGGCATACTCACCGACCGTGAGTGCCGATTCCGCAACCGCGCAGACCGCAGCCGACGGTGAACCGCGCGGCCAGGCCGTCCTCGACGACCTGGTCGCGCTGCTGGACCTGGAGCGGCTGGAGGACAACCTCTTCCGCGGGGTGAGCCCGCCGGTGTCGCTGCCCCGTGTGTTCGGCGGGCAGGTCGCGGGCCAGGCGCTGGTCGCCGCGGGCCGCACGGTGGCGGCCGACCGGGGCGTCCACTCGCTGCACGCCTACTTCATCCGGCCCGGGGACCCGAGCATCCCGATCGTCTACGAGACCGAGCGGGTCCGCGACGGCCGGTCGTTCACCACCCGCCGGGTGCTCGCCATCCAGCGCGGCGAGCCGATCTTCTCGCTGTCGGCGTCGTTCCAGCTGCCGCAGAACGGCCTGGAACACTCCCAGCCGATGCCCTCGGACGTCCCCGCGCCGGACGCCGTCGACGACCTCGGCACCCGCGCCGCCCGCGGCGACGGCGGCTGGATGGCCGGGCTGCCGCGCCCGCTGGACATCCGGCTGATCGACGAGCCGTCCTGGTCGCAGGACCACCCCGGTCCGTCCGACGACCCGATGCGGCTGTGGCTGCGCGCCGACGGCGAGCTGCCCGACGACCCGCTGCTGCACGTGTGCCTGCTCACCTACGCCAGCGACCTGACCCTGCTGGGGTCGGTCGTCGCCCGCCACGACGTGCCCCGGACCGGGCTGCAGATGGCGAGCCTGGACCACGCGATGTGGTTCCACGCGCCGTTCCGGGCCGACGAGTGGCTGCTGTACTCGTGCTTCTCGCCGGCCGCGTCGGGCGGGCGCGGCCTCGCGAGCGGACGCTTCTTCACCGCCGACGGCCGCCTGGTCGCCACCACCATGCAGGAGGGACTCGTCCGGGTCCCGCGCGCCGGGAGGGACGCACGCCCATGACCGTCGAGTCCGAGATCTCGCTGCCCAGCGTCAACGGCGGCAGGCTGCCCGGCTTCCTGGCCCGCCCCGAGACCACCACCCCGGGCCCGGCGATCGTGATGATCTACGAGATCTTCGGGATGACCCCGGAGATGCGCCGGATCGCCCGCGAGCTGGCCCGCGAGGGCTACACCGTGCTCATCCCGGACCTGTTCGCCCGCGGCCGGGTGACGCCGCTGTGCATCGCCTCGACGGTGGCGACGATGGCCACCGGCCGCGGCGCCGCGCTCGGCGACTGCGAGTCCGCGCGGCGCTGGCTGGCCGACCAGCCCACCGTCGACGCCGACCGGATCGGGGTCATGGGGTTCTGCATGGGCGGCGGGTTCGCGATGCTGCTGTCCCAGAGCGGTCTGTACCGGGTCGCGGTGCCGTTCTACGGCCGCGCCGGCGTCGAGGTGGAACCGGTCTGCCCGGTCGTCGCCAGCTTCGGCGGCCGGGACGCGCAGTTCGCCGACGGCTACCCGCAGCGCCTGGAGGCCGACCTGACCGAGCGGGGGATCCCGCACGACGTCGTCGTCTACCCCGAGGCCGGGCACTCGTTCATGACGCGCACGCCGGGCGTGAAGGGCGCGGTGGCGCGCCGGACACCGCTGCACGCGGAGTACCACGAGCCGTCGGCGACGGACGCGACGGAGCGGGTACGGGCCTTCCTGCGCGACCACCTGTAGCCGGGGCAGGATGGGGGGTGTGAGCGAGCGCGATGATCAGCAGGACCGGGCCTGGGGCTTCCGCACCCGGGCCGTGCACGCGGGGACGGTGCCGGACGCCGCGACCGGTTCCCGGGCGGTGCCGATCCACCAGACGACCAGCTACGTCTTCCGCGACACCGACGACGCCGCGGCGCTGTTCGCGCTGCAGAAGTACGGGCTGATCTACTCCCGGATCGCCAACCCGACGGTGTCGGCGTTGGAGGAACGCCTGGCCAGCCTCGACGGGGGCATCGGCGCGGTGTGCACGGCCAGCGGGCAGGCCGCCGAGTTCCTCACCTTCGCCGCGCTCGCCGGGGCGGGGGACCACGCCGTCGCCGCGGCCGGGCTGTACGGCGGCACCATCACCCAGCTCGACGTGACGCTGCGCCGCTTCGGCGTCGACACGACCTTCGTGCCGGGCACCGACCCGGCCGACTACGCCGCCGCGATCCGCGACAACACCAAGTTCGTCTTCGCCGAGGTCGTGTCCAACCCGGGCGGCGAGGTCGCCGACATCGCCGGGCTCGCCGAAATCGCGCACGCGGCCGGGCTCCCGCTGATCATCGACGCGACGCTGGCGACGCCGTACCTGTGCCGACCGCTGGAGCACGGCGCGGACATCGTGATCCACTCGGTGACGAAGTTCCTCGGCGGGCACGGCACCACCCTCGGCGGCGTCGTGATCGAGTCCGGCCGCTTCGACTGGGGCAACGGCCGCTTCCCCGGTATGACCGAGCCGGTCCCGTCCTACGGCGGGCTCACCTGGTGGGGCAACTTCCAGGAGCTCGGGTTCCTCACCAAGCTGCGGGCCGAGCAGCTGCGCGACGTCGGCGCCACGCTGTCCGCGCACTCGGCGTTCCTGCTGGTGCAGGGTGTCGAGACGCTGCCGCAGCGGATGGAGTCCCACGTCGCGAACGCGCAGAAGGTCGCCGAGTGGCTCGAGGCCGACCCGCGGGTGGAGTACGTGACCTATCCCGGGCTGCCGTCGCACCGCCACCACGAGCGGGCTCGCCGGTACCTGCCCGCGGGGCCGGGTGCGGTGTTCGCGTTCGGGGTGCGCGGTGGCCGGGCCGCCGGGGCGCGGTTCATCGAGTCGGTGCAGCTGTGCAGCCACCTCGCCAACGTCGGCGACGCCCGCACCCTCGTCCTGCACCCCGGGTCCACCACCCACCAGCAGCTGACCACCGAGCAGCTGGAGCACGCCGGCGTCCCTGAGGACATGATCCGGATCTCGGTCGGGCTGGAGGACCCGGACGACATCGTCTGGGACCTCGACCAGGCCCTCACCGCCTCGCAGAAGGAGACCGCGTGACCTGGGAGAACCCGCCCGCGTGGCGGCGGCAGCAGATCCTGCGCGACACCCGCACCGTCGCCGTCGTCGGGGCGAGCCCCAACCCGGCCCGGGCCAGCAACTTCGTCGCCACCTACCTGCTGGCCTCGACCGCTTTCGACGTGTACTTCGTGAACCCGAACGCGAGCACGATCCTGGGGCGCGCGGTGTACCCGTCGCTGGCGGAGCTGCCGGTGGCGCCCGACCTGGTCGACGTGTTCCGGCGGCCGGAGGACCTCGGCGGCGTGCTCGACGAGGCCCTCGCCCTCGACCCGGTCCCGTCGACGTTCTGGCTGCAGTTCGGGCTGTTCGACGAGGACCTGGCCCGCCGCGCCGAGAGCGCGGGCCTGACCGTCGTCATGGACCGCTGCCTCAAGGTCGAGCACGCGCGGTTCGCCGGTGGACTGCACCTGGCCGGGTTCGACACCGGAGTGATCACCTCGCGGCGCCGGGACTGACCCGGGTGCCCCCGGCGGTCAGATCCGTTCGGGGGCCCGCCCGGCGTCGTCGACGACCTCCTCGCTCGCCGCCGGGGGACCGGCCTCGGCGCGGGCCTGCTCCGCCGCCTCGTCGGCCTCCTCCCGGGTGGCGTACTCGGCGAGGACCCCGCACCCGCAGTCGCAGCGCACCACCCACCGGTCGGCGACGTCGGCCATCATCAGCACCTGCGGGTCGTGACCGTCCACGGGGGCCTCCTTCGGTGGCGTGACGGGCATCATTGCGCGCCGCAGCGACGTGCGCCATTCGTGGCGCGGGTCCGGTCCGCCGTCGTCAACCGTGACGAAATCCGGGTCGGGACCGTGACAGCGGCTGTGACGGGGGACACGGTGGACCGCCGTCGTCCGTCGACCCGCAGATCCGGGGGAACCGCCATGACCGCCACCGTCGACCACGTCGCCCTCCTCCGCGCCCGGGTGCGGGGCCCCGTCCTCGGACCCGCCGACCCCGGCTACGACGCCGCGCGGCGGGTCTGGAACGCCGCGATCGACCAGCGACCTGCTGTCCTGGTCCGCTGCGCCGACGTGGAGGACGTCGTGACCGCCCTCGACCACGCCCGGAGGTCCGGGCTGGAGGTCGCCGTCCGCGGTGGCGCACACAACTCCGCCGGGCACAGCGCGGGGGACGGCGCCCTGGTGATCGACCTGGGTGACCTCGACGCCGTCGTCGTCGACCCCGACGCCCGCCGGGTGCGGGTGGGCGGTGGCGCGTTGCTGAGCGGGATGGACGCCGCCACCCAGGAGCACGGGCTCGCGGTCCCGGCCGGCGAGATCGGGCACACCGGTGTCGGCGGGCTGACCCTCGGCGGTGGCATGGGCTGGCTGACCCGGCGGGCCGGGCTGACCGTCGACCACCTGGTGTCGGCGCAGGTCGTGCTCGCCGACGGCCGGGTCGTGCGGGCCGCCGCCGACGAGCACCCCGACCTGTTCTGGGCGCTGCGCGGCGGGGGCGGCAACTGCGGCATCGTCACCGAGTTCGAGTTCACGGCGGTACCGGTCGGCCCGCTCGTGTCGGTCGGGATGTTCTTCTGCGGCCTCGACGACGGGCCGGCCCTGCTGCGCGCCGCCCGCGACGCGATCGGGCGGCTGCCGTCGACGGTCGGGTTCCAGGTCGTCGCCGTGAACGCACCGCCCGCCCCGTTCGTCCCGGAGGAGGTGCGCCTGCGTCCCGGATGGGCGGTGATGGTCGTCGGCACCACCGGAGCCGTCCCGGACCCGGACGCGGAGCAGGTGCACGACCTGCTCCGCGCGACGCTGCCGGACCGGCTGTTCGAGTTCTGCACCCCGATGCCCTGGACGGCGCTGCAGCAGATGTTCGACGAGCCCAACGGCTGGGGCGTGCACTGCTACGAGAAGGGCTGCTTCCTGCCGTCGCTGACCGACGCGGCCGTCGAGGACCTCGCCGCGCACGTCGCGCGGAAGGTCTCGCCGATGTCGGTCGTGCACCTGTACACCCTCGACGGCGCCTTCTCCGCCGTCGACGACGACGCGACCGCGTTCGGCGGCGGCCGCAGCCCGCGGCTCGGGCTGTTCGCGGTCGGGCTCACCACCGACCCGCAGGGCCTCGCCGCGGAGCGGGAGTGGGTCCGGGGTCTGGCCGCGGCGATGGCCCCGCACGCGCTCGGCGCCGGCGTGTACGTCAACGCGATGATGGGCGACGACGCCGGTCGGGTCCGCGCCACCTACGGCCCCAACTACGCGCGGCTCGCTGCGGTCAAGGCGGTCTACGACCCGGACAACGTCTTCCACCGCAACGTCAACGTCCCGCCGGCGGGCTGATCCGGCTCACCAGCCGAGCAGGCCGACCAGGAACGCGTGGACCAGCCAGAACGGGGCGAACGCCAGGGCGACCAGCCCGCCGGGCCCCACGCCGCGCCGGGCCGGGAACACCAGTGCGACGGCGGCGAGCCCCCAGGGGACGAGCAGGGCGACGCCGCGCAGCGGCCAGGACGCGACCCCGGTGGCCAGCGCGAGCAGCAGTGCCACCGCGACCCAGCCGGCCGTCGCGGCCAGGCACCGGGGCAGCACCGCGCCCGGCCGCGGGAGCGCCGCCGGCCGGTCGGCGACCGCGGCCCGCTCGGGCTCGGTGCCCGGCGGGTACGGCGGCGCGCCGGGCAGCGGGGCGTGCGGCCCGACCTCCGCGGACCCGGACGGCAGCGGGTCCACCCCGGACCAGCCGGTCGCGCCCTGCCACGCGGGCGGCGGACCGTCCGGCCCGGAGCCCGGGACGGCGGCGCCGCCGTCCCGGCCGTCGTCCGCCCGGTCGCCGTGGGTGCCGTCGCCGCGGGTGCCGCTCATGCGGCGAGGGTAGCGAGGCGGGCCGCGGCACCGCGGCCGTCGACGCCGGCCCGGGTGGACCGGCGCGGGGTCAGCGGGCCGCGGCGGGCGCGCGGCCGTAGGTCAGACGCCGCAGCAGCACCTCCGCGGGCCCGCGCCGGCCGCGCTGCCGGGACACCACCGCCGCGACGACGGTCAGCAGCCACACCCCGGCCCCGCAGAGCGTCGCCGCCCACAACGGCAGACCGGCCCCCAGCCCCAGCGTCCACGCCGGGAACAGGCCGACGAACACCACCGACTGCGCCAGGTACCCGCTCAGCGACCGTCGCCCGAGCGCCACCAGCGCGCCCGCGACCGGCCGGGTCGCCGACCCCCGGGCCACCACCAGCGCCGCGGCGGCCGCGTACCCGGCCCCGGCCGCGTAGCCGGTCACCGCGTGCAGCACCCCGACCACGAGCGCCACCGGCTCCGACGGCGCCCACACCCCGGCGGCGACCAGCCCCAGCGGCACGCCGCCCACGACCCCGGCCCCGATCCCCGCGACGGCGACCCGGCGCAGCGCCCGCCGGTGCCGGGCCGGGGCGTCGAGCCACCCGGCGCGGGCGACGAGCACCCCCGCGACTGCCGCGCCCAGGAGCCCGACCGCGCTGATCAGCAGGTTGCCGAACAACCACTCGCCGAACCGCTCCACCGCCGCCGACAGGACGTCCGGCGCGACCAGTGACGGCGACGCCGACGCCGCGTCGGACCGGGTCAGCGCGACGGGGGCGTAGAGCAGCGCCAGCAGCGTCGTCGCGGCCACCCCGGTGAGCACCAGCACCGCGGTCGACCCACGGACCAGTACCGGCGCGAGGACCACCGCGATCAGCCCGTAGGCGGCGACGAAGTCCCCGTGCCACAGCAGCACCGCGTGCGCGGCACCGACGGCGAACAGCGCCCCGCCCCGGCGACGCACCAGGGCCAGGACCTGGTCGGGCCCGGCACCGTCGCGGGCCGCACGGCGGGCGAGCCCGGCGATGCCGTAGCCGAACAGCAGCGCGAACAGCGGATAGGCCCGGCCGTCGACCAGGGTCAGCTGCGCCGCGGCGAGCCAGGCGTCGACGCCGGTCGGGTCGAGCGGGTAGGCACGCACCCCGATGCCGCGGTGGGTGACGAAGGTGTGGGCGTTCGCGACGGCGATCAGCAGCAGCGCCGCGCCGCGGGCCAGGTCCGGCGCCGGTGCACGACCGGTCACCGGGACGTCACGCATCACGCCCTACGCTACCGGCGGTGTGGTTCCCGCCACGCGTGGCGGTGGGTGTGCTCCCCGTCGCGGTACGCGGGCGCGATCAGGGCTAGGGTCCGTGGCGTGTCTGCTACCCCCGTTACCGTTACCGTCACCGGAGCCGCTGGCCAGATCGGTTACGCGCTGCTCTTCCGGATCGCCTCCGGGCAGCTGCTGGGGCCCGACACCCCGGTGAAGCTGAACCTGCTGGAGATCCCGCAGGCCGTGAAGGCCGCCGAGGGCACCGCGATGGAGCTCGACGACTGCGCCTTCCCGCTGCTGCGCGGCATCGACATCTTCGACGACGCGAACGCCGCGTTCTCCGGCACCAACGTCGCGCTGCTCGTCGGCGCCCGTCCCCGCAGCAAGGGGATGGAGCGGGGCGACCTGCTCGAGGCCAACGGCGGCATCTTCGGCCCGCAGGGCAAGGCGATCAACGCCGGTGCCGCGGACGACGTCCGCGTCCTGGTCGTCGGCAACCCGGCCAACACCAACGCCCTCATCGCCCAGGCCTCGGCGCCGGACGTCCCGGCGGACCGGTTCACCGCGATGACCCGCCTCGACCACAACCGCGCGCTGGCGCAGCTGTCGACGAAGCTCGGCGTCGGCCTCGACGAGATCAGCAAGCTCACGATCTGGGGTAACCACTCGGCCACCCAGTACCCGGACCTCTTCCACGCCGAGGTCGGCGGCAAGATCGCCGCCGAGCAGGTCGAGCGGGAGTGGCTGGAGAACGACTTCATCCCGACCGTCGCCAAGCGCGGTGCCGCGATCATCGAGGCCCGGGGCGCGTCCTCGGCCGCGTCGGCGGCGAACGCCGCCATCGACCACGTCCACGACTGGGTCAACGGCACCCCGGCCGGCGACTGGACCTCCGCCGCGATCCCGTCGGACGGCTCCTACGGCGTCCCCGAGGGCATCATCTCCTCGTTCCCGGTCACCTCCGAGAACGGCGAGTGGAAGATCGTCCAGGGCCTGGAGATCGACGAGTTCTCCCGCGGGAGGATCGACGCGAGCGTCGCGGAGCTGGTCGAGGAGCGCGACACCGTCGCCAAGCTCGGCCTCATCTGAGCCGACCGCACACGGACCGCGGCCCCGCACCCGTCACGGGTGCGGGCCGCGGTGCGCTCACCGGTGATCGCCGATCCGCGCGGTGATCCGCGCCGCGCGCGCGTCCGGACGCGCGCGCCGAGCGGATCGGCGCGCGGGCTGCGGATCACCACGCTGCGCGGCACGACCGGCGGCGGCAGGCCGGGTCACCCCAGGCGGGCGCCGGTGCCGCCGTCGAAAAGGTGGGTGCGGTCCGGGTCGGGGACCAGCCGCAGCCGGGTCCCGCGCTCCGGCGGGGTGCGCGCGTCGACCCGGGCGACGAGCGTCGTCCCGGCCCCGTCGTGTCCCACGTCCTCGGTGAGGGTGCCGTAGACGTAGGCGTCGGCCCCCAGCTCCTCGACGACGTCGACGGTCACCTCCAGTCCGTCCCCGGCACCGGCCGGGCGCAGGTCCTCCGGCCGGATCCCGACCGTGACCGTGCCCGACGACGAGGCCGGCACCGCGATCTGTGCCCCACCCAGGGCGACCTGCCCGGAGCCGTCCACCGGCACCGTCACCAGGTTCATCGCCGGCGACCCGACGAACCCGGCGACGAAGGCGTTCACCGGCCGTTCGTAGAGCTCCCGCGGGGTCGCGCACTGCTGCAGCACCCCGCCCGAGAGCACCGCGACACGGTCGCCCATCGTCATCGCCTCCACCTGGTCGTGGGTGACGTAGACGGTGGTGACACCCAGGCGCCGCTGCAGCGACGCGATCTGGGTGCGGGTGGACACCCGCAGCTTCGCGTCCAGGTTGGACAGGGGCTCGTCCATGCAGAACACGGCGGGCTCGCGCACGATGGCCCGGCCCATCGCGACCCGCTGACGCTGCCCGCCCGACAGGGCACGCGGCTTGCGGTCCAGCAGCCCCTCCAGGTCGAGGATCTTCGCCGCCTCGGCGACGCGGCGGGCGATCTCGTCCTTCGGGCGGCCCGCGTTGGTCAGCGCGAAGCCCATGTTCGCGGCGACCGTCATGTGCGGGTAGAGCGCGTAGTTCTGGAACACCATCGCGATGTCGCGGTCCTTGGGCCGGACGTCGGTGACGTCGCGGTCGCCGATCCGGATGGCGCCGGCGTCGACGTCCTCCAGGCCCGCGAGCATCCGCAGCGACGTCGACTTCCCGCAGCCGGAGGGCCCGACGAGCACGAGGAACTCGCCGTCGGCGATCTCCAGGTCCAGCCCGTCGACGGCGGGGGTGTCCGACCCGGGGTAGATCCGCGTCGCCGAGTCGTAGGTGACCGTTGCCATGTCAGCGTCCCGCCATCAGATGTTGGGCTTCACGTCGGTGTCGAAGATCCGGGTCAGCGTGCCCTTGAGGGTGGTGAGCTCGCCCTGCACGTCGGCCCGCTGGTTGAGGATGTTGGCACAGGTCCGCGCGATCTCCTGGTCGGCGCCCGGGAAGAACGCGCGCGCCCGGTCCTGGGTGCGGGTCCGGTCGAGCTGGTCGATGGCGATCTTGCGCAGCGGGGTCTCGGCGAGCAGCGGGCCGGTGTCGGCCGAGGTCCGGAGCGGCAGGTAGCCGGTGGCCTGGGAGAACAGCACGGTGTTCTCCGGGCTGGTCAGGAACTTCGCGAACGCCGCCGCGGCGAGCTGGCGCTCCGGCGGGACCCCGGCCGGGATCCCGAGCCCCGCGCCGCCGGTCGGGCACACGGGCCCGGCGACCGGGCCCGCGGGCAGGAAGCCGGCGCCGACGTCGAACCGGGCCGCGTCGAGCACGGTGACCAGCGAGCCGGTGGAGCCGACCGTCGCCGAGACCGCCCCGGCCCCCAGGTCGGTGGTGCCGTCGGTGGCGGCGACGCCGGCCCAGCCCGAGGTCACCGCGTTCTGCAGGGCCGAGACCGCGCGGACCGCCTCGGGGGAGTCGCAGGTGACGTCCCACTCGTCCGACCACGCACCGCCCTCGCCCCAGAGGTTGTTCTGGAACGACCAGCCGGCGTAGTCGGCCAGGGCGGGGAGCTGGTACGCCTTCTGCGCACCGGTGCCCGCGGCCTGCAGCTTCGGCCCCCACTCGGCCATCTCGGCCCAGGTCGCGGGCGCGCGGTCGGGCAGGCCTGCCTTCTGCCAGTGCGCCTTGTTGTAGTAGAAGATCGGCGTCGAGCGGGCCCAGGGCAGCGCCCAGAGCTTGCCGTCGTAGCGGTAGTCCTCGATCAGCTGCTGCCGGTAGTCGGCGGTGTCGATGCCGGTCGCGGCGATCAGCGGGTCCATCGGCACGATGGAGCGCTGCATGTAGTAGCGGAACCACCAGACGTCGGAGAGCACGACGAGGTCGGGCAGCTGGGAGCCGCCGCCGGCCTGTGCGGTCTGGAAGCGCTGCGCGATCTCCTCGTAGTTCGCGCCCGCGGTCACCAGGTTGACCTTCGTGCCCGGGTTGGCCCGCTGGTAGGCGTCGATGATCTGCCGCGACACCTTCTCCGAGCTGCCCGGGTTGTTCGTCCACCAGGTGATCTCCTTCGCCGGCTGCACGCCGGAGTAGTCGACCTCCGGGACGTCGGCGGGCCCGCCGCCGCTGGTGGAGGGGCCACCGCAGGCGGCCAGCGCCGCGGCGGCGCCGGTGATGCCGGCGAACTTCAGGAATCCGCGACGGTCGAGATGCATGGCAGCTGGCGTCCTTTCGGGGTGGGAGGAGGAGCGGGGAGCGGTCTCAGTCCTTGACCGCACCCTGGGTCAGCCCGGCGATGATGTGGCGCTGCAGCGCGATGAAGACGATCAGGACCGGCACGATGACGGCGACCGACCCGGCCATGAGCTGGCCGTAGGCCGCGGCCCGGTTGTCCACGTTGGCCAGCAGGGTGAGCCCGACCGGCAGCGTCATCATCTCCGGCTTCGAGATGATCACGAGCGGCCAGAGGTAGTCATTCCACTCGTAGACGATGGTGATCAGCGCGACGGTGGCGACGGTCGGCGCGGACACCGGCAGGACGACCCGGGTGAGCCGGCGCCAGTGCCCGGCGCCGTCGAGCTCCGCGGCCTCGAGCAGGCTCGGCGGCAGCGTGCGGAAGTGCTGGCGCAGCAGGAACGTGCCGAACGCCGTCCCGAGACCGGGCAGGATGATGCCCCAGTAGGTGTCCGCGCCACCGAGCGCGGTGATCAGCGTGTAGTTCGGCAGCAGCGCCACCTGCGGCGGCACCATCAGCGTCACCAGCAGCCCGGCGAAGATCCAGTTCTTGAACGGGAAGCGGACGAACACCAGCCCGTAGGCGGTGAACACGGCCAGCGCCACCTTGAGCGCGGCACCGACCGCGGTGACCAGTACCGAATTGAGGAACACCCGGCCGAACGGCAGGCGCTCGGCGACGGTGGAGTAGTTCTCCGTCGTCGGCGCGGCGGGCAGCAGCGCCGGGGTCTGGGTGATGATCTCGGTCAGCGGTTTGAACGACGACAGCGTCATCCACAGCAGCGGGAACAGCACGACGAGCACGGCGACCAGCAGCGGGACGTAGGCGCTGGTCACGACCTCGAACAGGGCCCGCGGCGACAGCGCGCGGGACGACCGGGGCTCCGGAGCGGTGGTGGTCATGCGTAGTGCACCCGCCGTTCCATCCACCGCAGCTGGACCAGGGTGAAGACCACCAGCACCACGAACAGCACCGTCGACACCGCCGCCGAGTAGCCGGCCCGGTTGCTCGACCCGAACGCCTGCAGGTAGGCCTCGTAGATCAGCGTGGTCGTGCCCTGGCCGAGCGGGGTCATGATCCGGATCAGGTCGAAGGCCTGCAGCGAGTTCAGCGCGCTGGTCACGACCAGGAAGAACGTGACCGGTGAGAGCAGCGGCAGCACCACCCGGAAGAACGTCCGCGTCGACGACGCCCCGTCCAGCGCCGCGGCCTCCAGGAGGTCCTTCGGGATCGACTGCAGACCCGCCAGGTAGATCACCGCGGCGTAGCCCATGTTCTTCCAGACGTAGACGATGCAGATCATCGCCAGCGACATCGACGGGTCGTTGAAGAAGTCGGGTGCGGTCCCGCCGAAGGCCCGGACGACCGCGCCGAGCACCCCGATCGACGGGTCGAACACGAACAGCCACACCAGCCCGACACCGACCCCGGACAGCACGTACGGGGAGAACACCGCGGCCCGCGCGACGCCGGTCCCCGGCACCCGCCGGTTGAGCGCCAGCGCGATCAGCAGACCCAGCACCATCGACCCGCCGACGGTCACGACGGTGAACACCAGCGTCGTCCAGACGATCTCCGCCGACGAGGGCGAGGTCAGGAACGTGACGTAGTTCCCGAGTCCCACGAACGTCGCCGACGGTGACCCGAGGGTCCAGTTCAGCAGCGAGTACCGGACGTTCTCGATGACCGGGCGGTAGGCGAAGGCGACGATCAGCGCGGCGTTGGGCAGCACCAGGGCGAGGAACACCCAGAAGTCGTGCCGGTCCCGGGCGGTGAAGCGTCGCCGTCGCCGCGGCGGGGGGTGCGAGGCCGTACCCGGCGCTGTCGGCGTCGAGGCGGACCGGGTGGGAGTGGACGTCACGTGACCTCACGTCTGTCGCAGGGGCGAACGCGGGATCGCACCGTCGCGACCTCGCAGACCCTCGCAGTCTCGTGTGGCCCGGCGGTGTCACGTGTCCGGCGAACAGGTGAACGAGGGCACTCGGACGGGTGACGCGAGAGGCTCTCGCTACTCCGCCACGCGGCAGATGGCGAATGCCTCCGCCGGAACGGTGAACGAGGAGCCGTCACTCGTCGTCGGCTCGGACGCCAGGAGGATCCGGGTGATCTCCGACCCGAGCGACAGCGTGACCGGCTCCGGACCGAGGTTCACCACCACCCGCATCCGCCCGCGGGCGACGACGAGCGTGCGCGCCTGCTCGTGGACGTCGACGCCGATCCGGTCCAGCCACGGGTCCGACAGCTCCGGCCAGGCGCGGCGCAGCGCGATGAGCTCGCGGTGCATCCGCAGCAGCGTCGCGTGCGGCTCCTGCTCGGGCTCGGACCAGTCGAGCCGGGAGTCGGTGAAGGTGGACTCGGCGTTCGGGTCGGGCACCTCGGCGGCGTCGTCCCAGCCGTGGTCGGCGAACTCGGCGCGACGGCCGTCGCGGACGGCCTTCTGCAGGCCCGGGTCGCCGAAGCGGGAGAAGAACTGCCACGGCGTCCGCGCGCCCCATTCCTCGCCCATGAACAGCATCGGGGTGAACCCGGAAGTGAACAGCAGCGCCGCGCCGCAGGCCAGCAGGCCGGGGGACAGCGTGTGGGTGAGCCGGTCGCCGGTGGCGCGGTTGCCGATCTGGTCGTGGTTCTGCAGGTAGGTGACCAGCCGCGAGCCGGGGATGCGGGCGGTGTCGATCGGGGCGCCGTGGCTGCGCCGCCGGAACGACGACCAGGTGCCCTCGTGCAGGAACCCGCGGGTGAGCACGTGCGCGAGCCCGTCGAGGCCCGCCTCGGCGAAGTCGCCGTAGTAGCCCTGGGACTCGCCGGTGAGCACGGTGTGCAGGCAGTGGTGGACGTCGTCGGCCCACTGGGCGTCGAGGCCGTGGCCGCCGCCCTCCCGGGCGGTGATCATCCTCGGGTCGTTGAGGTCGGACTCGGCGATCAGCGACAGCGGGCGGCCGACGTGTGCCTCCAGCGCGGTCACCTCGACGGCGAGCTGCTCCAGCACGTGCTGGGCGCGGGTGTCGCGCAGCGCGTGGACGGCGTCGATGCGCAGCCCGTCGACGTGGAAGTCGCGCAGCCACATCAGCGCGTTGTCGATCATGTAGCGGCGGACCTCGTCGGAGCCCGCGGCGTCGAGGTTCAGCGACGGGCCCCAGATGTTGGAGCCGGCGAAGTACGGTCCGAACCGGTCGAGGTAGGCCCCGGACGGCCCGAGGTGGTTGTAGACGACGTCGAGGACCACGCCCAGGCCGCGCGCGTGGCAGGCGTCGACGAAGCGCTTGAAGGCGTCGGGGCCGCCGTAGTTCTCGGTGACGGCGTACCAGCCGACGCCGTCGTAGCCCCAGTTCACCGGGCCGTCGACGGCGTTGACCGGCAGCACCTCGACCAGGTCGATCCCGAGCGAGACCAGGTGGTCGAGCCGGCCGATCGCGGAGTCGAACGTGCCGCCGTCGGTGAAGGTGCCGATGTGGCACTCGTAGAGCACCGACCCGGCCAGCGCGCGGCCGGTCCAGGTGTCGTCGGTCCACCAGAACGCGTCGTGGTCGTAGACGCGGGAGCGCTCGTGCACCCCCTTCGGCTGCCAGCGGGAGCGGGGGTCGGGCAGCGGCGTGGCGTCGTCGTCGAGCAGGAACGCGTAGTCGGTCCCGTGCCCGTGGTCGGGCTGGTCCGTGTGCCACCAGCCCCCCGGGGCGCGGTCGAGCGCGATCCGCTGCTCACCCACCAGCACGCTGACGCGGTTCCTGTCGGGGGCCCACACGGCGAACTCCGTCACGGACGACGATCCTTCCGCACCCGGTGGGGTCCGCGCGCGCCCGGTGGGGGGTGGGCCGGGTCACGCGCCGCTAGGCTGCCCCGATGAGCGACCCCGACGCAGGCGACGACCTCGACCAGGACGCGCAGCTCCAACCCGAGGACACCCTGGAGTACGGCGGCGTGGCCGACGTGCTGGACGAGGGCTACTCGCCGCCCGAGCGGCCCTGGAACGACCGCGACGACGCGACCCTCGACGAGCGCCTCGCCGACGAGGAGCCCGACACTTGGGCGTCCGAGCTCGACGCGACCGCCGACGCGGAGGACCGCGACGACGCCCGGGCGGCCGGGGTGGTCGGTGACCCGGACTCCCGCGAGGACTTCTCCGACGTCGACGACGCCACCGGCGACCTGCTCGGGGACGCCCCGGGCACCGACGGCGAGCTGCTCGCCGACGACGAGGTGGGCGACCGCCGCGCCGGTCGCCTCACGATCGACGACGCGAGCTTCGACGGCAGCGACGGCGGCGAGAAGGAGCTCGTCGCGGGCGACGCCGGGATCGACGGGGCGGGCGCGTCGGCCGAGGAGGCCGCCGTGCACGTCGTCGACGAGCCCTGACCCCCGCCACGGGTGCCCCCAGGGGAACCTTCGTGGCGTAGAGCGCTACGAAGGTTCCCCTGGGGACCGCCCAGAGGGTGGGCGGTGCCGGGTCAGGCCGGGCGCACCAGCAGCGCGACCGGGTAGCGCGAGAGCAGGTCCGACAGGGCGGGTGCGGGACCGTCCACCGGGCGGTTCGCGATCATGTCGTGCCAGTCGTCGAAGCCGCCGGGCAGCGGCAGCCGGGTGTCGCCCCACCCGCCGCGGCGGGCCAGCCCCTCGGGCAGCCGGGTCGCGACGGCGACGAGCGCGCCCCCGCCGCGGGAGAACGCGACGGCGTGCTCCGCCGCGGTGCCCTGGGCGTCGACCCGGCCGTAGCCGCTGAACAGCTCCGGGCGGAACCGCCGCAGCCGCGCCGTCGCCGAGGTGACCAGCAGCTTCGCCGCACCGCCTCCGTCGACCGGTGGCTGCTCGCCGGCGTCGAGACGCTCCAGGATCGCGCGCCGCGCGTCCCAGTCGACCGGGCGCCGGTTGTCCGGGTCGACCAGCGAGTACTCGAACAGCTCGGTGCCCTGGTAGACGTCCGGCACGCCGGGGCCGGCCATCTGCAGCAGCTTCTGGGACAGCGAGTTCGACCAGCCGGGCTCGGCGATCTCCGCGACGAAGGCCTCGATCTCTGCGACGAGCTCGGTGTCGGCGAGGACCTGCTCCGGCCAGGCCGCGACCGCCTCGTCGACCTCGGCGACGGCGTCGATGTGCGAGGTCACCAGCTTGGCCTCCTTGGAGGCCTTGCCGAGGTAGCCCGCGAGCCGGTCGGCCGGGATCGGCCACGCCCCGACCAGCGACTGCCAGGCCAGCAGCTCGAGCGACCTGTCCGGCAGCGGGTGGCGCACCGACCACTCGCGGACCTTCGCCGCCCACGACGCGGGACGCTCGGCGAGCACGGCGAGCCGCGCCCGGACGTCCTCGGAGCGCTTCGTGTCGTGCGTGGACAGCGAGGTCATGGTGCGCGACCGCCCGGCCTCCCGGCGGGCGAGCCCGGTGTGGAACTCCTCGGGCGTCACCCCGAACCGGGCCGGGTCGCCCCCGACCTCGTTCAGCGCGACGAGCCGGTTGTACCGGTAGAAGGCGGTGTCCTCGACGCCCTTCGCGGTGACCATCCCGGAGGTCTGCTGCAGCCGGGTCGCGTAGTCCGACCCGGGCTCGCGGACCAGCCCGGAGTGCAGCGCACCCAGCACCGCGGCCAGGTCGGGGCGACGGGTGCGCGCCACCGCGACCGCGGTGTCGGCGGCCGCCCGGCCCTCGGTGATCTCCGGGGTGAGGTAGGAGCGGTAGATCGGGAACCCGCACAGCAGCTCGGCGACCGCGTCGTGCAGGTCCTCGGCGGCGACGTCGGCCAGGTCGAGCCCGGTGGTGCCGGAGTCGGCGCCGGGTCCCGCGCGGAAGGCGTCGGCGATCCGGCGCACCTCCGCGACCAGGATCTCCCGGACGACGAGGTGGCGGCCGTCGTCCTCGACGGCGTGCGCGGAGCGCTTCTCCCCGGTGTGCTCGGCGGCGAACTGGGTGAGCAGCCCCGCCCCGTCCGGGTCGACGAGCACCCCGCAGACCTCGCGCAGCGCCTCGTAGCCGGTGGTGCCGTCGACCGGCCAGGAGATCGGGAGCTCCTCGCCGACCCCGAGGATCTTCTCGACGAGCAGCCACCGGCCCGGGCCGAGCTCGGCGCGCAGCCGGCGCGCGTAGCCGCCCGGGTCGGACAGGCCGTCGGGGTGGTCCACCCGCAGCCCGACGACGGTGTCGTCGGAGCGCACGATGTCGAGCACCGTGCGGTGGGCGTCGGCGAACACCGCAGGGTCCTCGACGCGGACCGCGGCGAGGTCGCTGACGTCGAAGAACCGCCGGTAGGTCAGCTCCGCGGCGCCGCGCCGCCAGGACACCAGCCGGTAGTGCTGGCGGTCGTGCACCTCCTGCGCGGTGCCCTCGCCGGTCCCGGGCGCGACCGGGAAGCGGTGCTCGTAGTAACGCAGCTCGCCGTCGGTCACCGATAGCTCGGTGAGCGCCTTCTCCTCGTCGGCGTCGAGCACCGGCAGCAGGATCGGCCCGGCGCCCCAGTCGACGTCGAAGTGCCCCGCCCAGCGCGACGCCTCGCCGTGCGTGAGCACGTCCCACCACCACGGGTTCTCCGCGGGCTTCGCGACGCCGACGTGGTTGGGGACGATGTCGATCAGCATCGTCAGCCCGTGCTCGCGCAGCGTCGCGAGCAGCGACCGCAGCCCCTGCTCGCCACCGCGCTCACCCGACACCCGGGTCGGGTCGGTCACGTCGTAGCCGTGGGTGGATCCGGCCGTGGACTCCAGCAGCGGCGAGGCGTAGAGCGCCCCGATCCCCAGTCGGTCCAGGTAGCCGGTCAGCGCGGCGGCGTCGGCGAAGGTCTGGTCGGCCGACAGCTGCAGCCGGTAGGTCGATCCCGGAAGGCGGGTCACGCCTCAGCCCTTCGATCGCAGGACGAGCAGGGAACGGGCGGGCAGGGTCAGCACCGAGCCCGCGGACACCGGGTCGAGGTCGGTCCCGGTGACGCCGGCGGCGTTCGGCGGGTGCACCTCGCCCGAGTGGGTGTCGACGACGATCTCCCACGCCTGCCCGAACTCGGCGGGCGGCAACGTGGTGTCGATGTCCTCCCAGAAGGAGTTGAAGCACAGCAGGAACGAGTCGTCGACGATCCGCTGGCCGCGCTGGTCGACGTCGGCGATCTGGCTGCCGTTGAGGAACACGACCACCGAGCGGCCCAGCTCGTTGTCCCAGTCCTCCTCGGTCATCTCCCGCCCGGCCGGGGTGAACCAGCCGATGTCGGCGACGTCCTCGCTGGTGGAGGACCGGCCGATCGGACGGCCCGCGAAGAACCGGCGCCGGCGGAACACCGGGTGCGCGTGCCGCAGCGCGGCGACGCCCGCGGTGAAGGTGGTCAGCTCGTCGTGCTTGCCCGCGACCTCCCAGTCCTGCCAGGCGATCTCGTTGTCCTGGCAGTAGACGTTGTTGTTGCCGCCCTGGGTGCGCCCCGCCTCGTCGCCGTGCAGCAGCATCGGGGTGCCCTGGGAGAGCAGCAGCGTCGCCAGGAAGTTGCGCTGCTGGCGGGCCCGCAGCTCGACCACGGTCTCGTCGTCGGTGGGACCCTCGACGCCGCAGTTCCAGGACCGGTTGTGGCTCTCCCCGTCGTTGCCGTCCTCGCCGTTGGCCTCGTTGTGCTTGTCGTTGTACGACACGAGGTCGGCCAGGGTGAACCCGTCGTGCGCGGTCACGAAGTTGATCGAGGCGAACGGGCGGCGCCCGTCGGCCTGGTAGAGGTCCGAGCTGCCGGTGATCCGGGACGCGAACTCGCCGAGGGTGCCCGCCTCACCGCGCCAGAAGTCGCGGACGGTGTCGCGGTACTTGCCGTTCCACTCGGTCCACAGCGGGGGGAAGTTGCCCACCTGGTAGCCGCCGGGGCCGACGTCCCACGGCTCGGCGATCAGCTTGACCTGGGAGATGACCGGGTCCTGCTGGACGAGGTCGAAGAAGGTCGACAGCCGGTCGACGTCGTAGAACTCGCGGGCCAGGGTCGAGGCGAGGTCGAAGCGGAAGCCGTCGACGTGCATCTCGGTCACCCAGTACCGCAGCGAGTCCATGATCAGCTGCAGGGTGTGCGGGTTGCGGACGTTGAGCGAGTTCCCGGTGCCCGTGTAGTCCATGTAGTAGCGGGCGTCGTCGTCGACCAGCCGGTAGTAGGCGTGGTTGTCGATGCCGCGCATGGACAGCGTCGGACCCATGTCCGAGCCCTCGGCGGTGTGGTTGTAGACCACGTCGAGGATGACCTCGATGCCCGCGTCGTGCAGGTCGCGCACCATCGCCTTGAACTCCGCGACCTGCGACCCGGACCGGACCGAGCCCGCCGAGTAGGCGTGGTGCGGGGCCAGGAAGCCGATGGTGTTGTAGCCCCAGTAGTTCGACAGACCCTTCTCGGTGAGGTGGTGGTCCTGCACGAACTCGTGCACCGGCATCAGCTCGACGGCGGTGATCCCGAGCCGCTTGTAGTGCTCGATCATCGCCGGGTGCGCCACGCCGGAGTAGGTGCCGCGCAGCTCCTCCTCGACCTCCGGGTGCTGGATCGTCAGGCCCTTGACGTGCGCCTCGTAGACGACGGTCTCGTTGTAGGGGATCTTCGGCGGGCGGTCCGAGCCCCAGTCGAAGTACGGGTTGACCACGACCGACTTCGGCACGTGCGGCGCCGAGTCGGTGTCGTTGCGCGAGTCCGGGTCGCCGAAGTTGTAGCCGAACACGGCCTCGTCCCAGTCGACCGGGCCGTCGAGGGCCTTGGCGTAGGGGTCGATGACCAGCTTGTTCGGGTTGCAGCGCAGGCCCTGGGCGGGGTCGTAGGGGCCGTGCACCCGGTAGCCGTAGCGCTGGCCGGGCTCGATGCCGGGCAGGTAGCCGTGCCAGACGAAGCCGTCGACCTCGGTCAGCGGGACCCGGGTCTCGGCGAGGCCGCCGGGGGCGTCCGGGTCGGGCTCGAACAGGCACAGCTCCACGCCCTCGGCGACCTCGGAGAACAGTGCGAAGTTGGTGCCGGTGCCGTCGTAGCTGGCACCCAACGGGTAGGCGTGCCCGGGCCAGGCCTGCATGGTCTGCGTCCTCTCGTCGCGCGCCCCGGCCGCAGGCCGCGGGCGCGCTCACACTGTGTCGGGCGGGCACCGTTGCCGCATGGTGGGCGGGACTCCTCGGCGGTCCGCGCCACATCACCCCCGCGTCCGCAGCAGCTGCGGACGGGGGCGGTCGATCGTCCCAGGAACGGTCAGGAGTCGGCGAGCCGGGCGGGGAAGCCGCCGGTGGCGACCGGGCTCCACCGGGCCGGGGTGATGCGGATCAGGGCCTTCCCCTGGTCGGACATGGCACGGCGGTACTCGTCCCAGTCCGGGTGCTCGCCGGAGACGGCACGGAAGTAGTCGACCAGCGGCTCGAGCGCGTCCGGCAGCGTGATGAGCTCGGCGTCGCCCTCGACCTGCACCCAGGCGCCGTCGAACTCCTCGCTCAGCACGACGACCGCGGCCCGGCCGGCCTTCGCGACGTTGGCCGACTTGGCGCGCTCGGGGTAGGTGGCGATCACGATGCGTCCGTCGTCGTCGACGCCGCCGGTGACCGGGGAGGCCTGCACGCCGCCGTCGGAACGGGTGGTCATCAGCACCATGTGGTGCCGGGGACGGACGAACTCGAGCAGCTCGTCCCGGTCGACGCGGTCGTTGCGGGCGATGGTGCGGGGCATGCCCGAAATCCTAGGGCGGCCGGGGGCCCCGCGCCCGCCGTTCCTCACCCCGCGCCGCGGGCCACTAGGGTCCGGATCCGTGGCCACCGTCTTCACGAAGATCATCAACGGCGAGATCCCGGGCCGGTTCGTCTGGGCCGACGAGCAGTGCGTCGGGTTCCTGTCGATCAACCCGCTCGGCCCCGGGCACACGCTCGTCGTGCCGCGCGCGGAGATCGACCAGTGGGTCGACGCCGACGCCGGGCTCGTCGCCCACCTCACCGAGGTGTCGCGGACCGTCGGGCTCGCGGTGCGGGAGATCTGGTCGCCGCCGCGGGTCGGTCTGCTGGTCGCCGGGTTCGAGGTGCCCCATCTGCACGTCCACGTCTTCCCGGCCTGGGACATGCGGGCCTTCGACTTCGCGAACGCGGCCGCCACCGTCGACGGCGCCGAGCAGGACGGGCACGCCGAGGCCCTGCGCACGGCGCTGCGGGCCGCCGGGCACGACGCGCACGTCCCGGGCTGAGCGGGTGCACCTGCTGCTCGTCCGGCACGCGCTGCCCGAGGCCGTCGAGCACGACGACGGCACCCACGCCGACCCGGGCCTCGCGCCGCAGGGCCGGGACCAGGCCGCCCGGCTGGTCGACGCGCTGGCCGGCACCCCGGTCGACGCGCTGCACACCAGCACGATGCTCCGCGCGGTCCAGACCGCCGAGCCGCTCGCGCGCGAGCGCGGTCTCACCCCGCACACCCGCTCCGACCTGCGCGAGTACGACGCCGAACGCTCGCTCTACGTGCCGGTCGCCCGGATGGCGCAGGCCGACCCGGCGGCGTGGGAGCGGATGCGGGCCGGGCACCTGCCCGAGCACGTCGACGGCGCCGCGTTCCGGGCCCGGGTGTGCGCCGGGATCGAGGAGGTCGTCGCGGCCCACCCGGGACGGGCGACGGTGGTCGTCGTCGCGCACGCGGGCGTGGTCAACGCCTATCTCGCCGAGGTGCTGGGTATCGGCCGGGACCTGCCGTTCCCGCTGGACTACGTCGGGATCTCGCGGGTGGTGTGCGCCCGTGACGGGATGCGCAAGGTCCGGACGGTGAACGAGACGGCGCACGTCGCGGACCTGCTCTGATCCCGGTGCGGACCGTTGTGTGACGGTCACGTCGACCGCTTGCCGTCGACCGTTTGCCGTCGATGACGGCCCACGACAGAAATCTGTGACGCCGCTCATACGCCGTTCGCCGCCGTCGTTGCGCCGCCTGGCTTCAGGCGGATCATCGGGGGCGACGACCGGGCGGGGGGTACCTAGGCTCGACGGGAACTCCTGCCCGCCGCCGACGCCGAGGTGGTAGGCCCGTGCCGAGGTCGGGTGCCGGGTCCGCAGCGGGCCACCCACGCCGGACTCCGAAGGGACCCCACGCCGATGGTCGAGCGCGGCGGCTCCGGGACGCGAGGCGACGAGCCTCGCGACCCCGATCCCGCCGCCGGCGTCCGCGGCCCCTTCTCCGTCCCGGACTTCCGCGCGCTGTGGACCGCGGAGGTCCTGTCGGTCGCCGGCGACCAGGTCGCGCGGGTCGCGCTGACCGTCCTGGTGCTGAGCGAGACCGGCTCGGTCGCGTGGTCGGCGGGGGTCTACGCGCTGACCTTCCTGCCCGCCCTGCTCGGTGGGCTGCTGCTCGGCCACCTCGCCGACCGGTGGCCGCGTCGCCGGCTGCTTATCGGGACCGACCTGGTCCGGGCCGGTCTCGTCGTCGCCATGGCCGTGCCCGGTCCCGGGCTGCCGGTCCTGGGGGCGCTGCTGGTGCTGGTCGTCCTGCTGGGCGGCCCGCACACCGCGGCCCGCTCGGCCCTGCTGCCCGACCTGCTGTCCGGCGACCTGCTCGCCCGCGGTCTGGCGCTGCGCCAGGTCTCGGTGCAGGTGGCGCAGGTGGCGGGCTTCGCGGGGGGCGGTCTGCTCGTCGCGACGCTGACCCCGCGCGGCGCGCTGCTGGTCGACGCCGCGACGTTCGTCGGCTCGGCGGTGCTCCTCGCCCTCGGTGTCCGGTCCCGGCACGCGGCGGTCGCGGCCGGACCGTCGGCGGCGACGGCCGCGGCGCTCGCGGCGGCGCCGGGGCCCGGGTCGGCGACGCGGTGGGCGGCCCGGTACGGCGCCTGGTGGCGGACGGCGCTGACCGGCCTGCCGATCGTGTTCGGCCACCCCCGGCGGCGCCCGCTGGCCCTGATGGCCTGGATGCTCGGCATCTTCGTGCTGCCCGAGGCGCTGGCGGCGGCCTACGCCGTCGCGATCGGGGCGGGCCCGGCGGCGACCGGGCTGCTGATGGCGGCCGACCCGGCGGGCAGCGCGGTCGGGGCCCTCGTCGTCGCCTACGTGCTGCCGGCCCGGCTGCGCGAGCGCGGCCTGGTACCGCTGGCCGTCGGGGCGGCGCTGCCGCTCGCCCTGACGCCGCTGGCGGCGGGCCTGTGGCAGGCGGTCGCACTCTGGGCGGTCTCGGGAGCCTGCGCCACGGCCTGCCTGATCGCGGCCCAGTCGGGCTTCGCGCGGGCCACGCCGAGCGCGGTCCGCGGGAGCGCCGTGGGCGTCGCCGCGTCGGGTCTCGTGGCGACCCAGGGGGTCGCGGTCCTCGCCGGCGGGGTACTGGCCGAGTGGACCGCTCCGGCGACGGCGCTCGGTGTGTTCGGTGCGGTGGGGATCGTGCTCGCCCTCGGTGCGTTCCGGATGCTCCGGTCGGCCGGTCCGGGGGCGGTCGCATGACCCCGGCACGCGTCGTTCCCGGTGATCACCAGCCTCGGTTGCGCACGACGTCACCTCCTGTCGTCCGGTATGGCGTCACCGCCGCCAGCTCCGTCACTCATTGTGACGAACCGACGACCATTGTACCCATTCGGGTGATATCGACGGTGTCGCATGAACGCGATGGGCTGATCGGTCCCGTCCTTTCGGGTAGGTGTCCGTGACCGGGATCCGGGGTGGTGACCCCGAACGGCCCCGCTGGCCCTTCCGCGGCCTGCCGGCGCGGGTGCTCGCCGTGCTGGTGCTCGTCGAGCTCACCGCCGTGGTGCTCGTCGTGGCCGACCTGGCCCGGCTGCCGTGGGACCGCGACACCGGCCTGCTGGCGCTGGGTGCACTCGGTCTGGCGGCGCTCGGCGCGGTGCACACCGAGCTGGCGACCGGCATCGAGCGGGTGCGCCGGCGGGTCGCACACGTCTCCTACTTCGACCTGTCGACGGTCTGGACCTTCGCGGCCGCGCTGCTGCTGCCGCCGGGGGTGGCGGGCCTGGTGGTCGTGGCCGTCTACGGCCACCTGTGGTGGCGGGTCTGGCGTCCCGCCGGGGCGCAGTTGTACCGGCACGCCTACACCACCGCGACCGTCGTGCTGGCCGCGATGGCCGCCTCGGTCCTCGTCCCGTCCGAGTCGCTCACCGCGGCCGCGGGGGTCGGTGGCGGGAGCCGGGTGGTCGGCTACCTGTCGCTCCTGCTGGCCATGGCGGTCTACGGACTGGTCAACCAGCTGCTCGTCGCGACCGCGCTGGCGCTGTCCTCGCCATACCGCCCCGACTGGCGACGTCTGGTGGGGGACTGGGACGACCACGTGCTGGAGGGCGCGACGCTGTGTCTGGCGGTGCTGGCCGCGCTCGCCGTGCAGCGCCAGGTGCTGCTCGTGCTGCTGGTCCTCCCGCCGCTGCTGGTGCTGCACCGGGCGGTGCTGATCCGGCAGCTGGAGGAGCGGGCGAACACCGACGCCAAGACCAACCTGCTGACCGCCGTCGCGTGGCGAGCCCGGGCGCACCGGGCGCTCGCCCGGGCGCGACGCCAGCGCGGTGCGGTCGCGGTGCTGATCCTCGACCTGGACCACTTCAAGGCCGTCAACGACGGCTACGGCCACCTCGCCGGCGACGAGGTGCTCTCCGCCGTCGCCGGGACGCTGAAGGCCCAGGTCCGCGAGGTCGACCCGGTCGGGCGCTTCGGCGGGGAGGAGTTCGTCGTCCTGCTGGCCGGGCTGCCGGTGGGGCCGGAGGGGCGCGAGCTCGCCCACAACGCGGCCGAGCGCATCCGGCGGACCGTCCGCTCGCTGGCCGTGGACGTCGACGGCCCGGGCGGCGGCATCACCATCTGCGACCTGTCGGTGTCGGTCGGGGTCGCGGTGACCGGCGGCGACGGCGAGTCCCTCGACGAGCTGCTGCAGGTCGCCGACCACGCCCTCTACGCGGCCAAGCGGGCCGGGCGCGACCAGGTCCGGACCGGGCGCGACGGGAGCGTCCCCGGCCGCTGACCCCCGGGCGACCGGGGCCGCCGCACCGGGGCCCCGGGCCGGCGTGGGCGACGGGGGATGGGTCGCCGGGCACGACGGGCTCCGGGCCGCCGGGCCACAGGGGACACCGAGCCGTTGCGGCTGATCGGCTCCGTCCCGGAGGGAACGGGCGTCGGCGCGGGAACGTCAGGCGTGTTCGGGTTCGGCCGGGAAGGTGTGGCGCCCGATCCGCACGGCGTCGCGCCCGGCCCGCTTGGCCGCGTAGAGCGCGGAGTCGGCGACCTCGAGCAGGCCGGTCAGGGCGTGGCCGTCGTCGGGGAACAGCGCCCCGCCGATCGAGACGGTGATCCCGGCGCCGGCCCGGGGCGACGGACGGCCGTCGCTCCGGGCGGCGCCCGGGGACGGTGCGGGCAGCCGCTGGGCCGGGACCCCGTCCGGCGGTGCCACCGGGCCGGAGCCGCCCGCGATCCGCCTGCGCAGCCGCTCGGCGATCTGCCGGACCTCCTCGCGCCCGTCGTTGCCGGAGAGCCGGGGGAGCAGCACGACGAACTCCTCCCCGCCGAACCGGCCGACGAGGTCGTGGTCGCGCAGCTCCTCGCGCAGCATCTGGGCGGTGGCGGCGAGGACCTGGTCGCCGTAGAGGTGGCCGTGCGTGTCGTTGATCTCCTTGAAGTGGTCCAGGTCGAGGATCAGCAGCGCCGCGGGCCGCCGTTCGCGTTCGGCGAGGGTCAGCTCGTGGGTCCCGCGCAGGTGCCAGGCCGCGTGGTTGAGCAGCCCGGTCTTGGCGTCGGTGTCGGCCCGTTCGCGCAGCTGGCGGACCAGGATCGTGCGGTGCAGGGCCAGGATGGGCGGCACCGCGAGCAGCGCGACGAACGGCCCGCTCGCGGCCAGCGCCCCCGCCGTCAGCGCCCCCAGGCAGAGGGTCGCCAGCTCCAGGGTGAGCTCGTCGCCGCCGAACAGGATGCGCACCACCCGGGTGTCCGGGCTGGCCACCGCGACCACGCCGAGGACCAGGCAGGTGTTGACGACGGTGTAGGTCAGCAGCGCGAGCAGCAGCGCGAGGGTGCCGGGCAGGCTGCCGTAGAGCTCGCCGGGCCGGGTCGCGGCGAGCACCCCGGCCGCCGCGTGCACGGACAGGATGACCGTCGCGGTGCTGTAGACCTCGCGGTAGACCGGCCTGCGGTCCGGGGGCGGCACCGGCCGCAGCACCCGGACGTAGAGGTGGGTGTAGACCACCACCACCACGAACGCGCCCAGTACCGGCGGCAGCAGCAGGGCCGAGGCGAAGGTCCAGACCGAGGTCAGGTTCACGTGGTGGGTCTCGGCGGTGTAGCGCCGGATGCGTTCGACGCCGGCCACGACCTCGGTGTGCAGGATCCCGGCCACGGTCAGCGTGGCGAGCAGCACCAGTGTCGCGTGGTCGAGCCGGGGCGGGTTCAGCAGCCCGGCGAGCACCAGGCAGACCGCCAGCAGTTCCACGGCGAGGACCGGGCCGAGCAGCCGTCCCGGGATGGACCAGATCGGCCAGCGGGTGACCTGGTGCAGCCGGACCGGTTCCGGGGCCATACGTCCCTCCCTCGCCGGCGTCGTCCCACCCGATCCTGCCCGTCCGCGGCAGCGACCGGCGTGCCGCCCCTCCGTGATCCTAACCGCACCCGTCGCCGTCTGTGATCGATACGGCTTCGTGATCGTGTCGTAGCTGCTCGGACGAGTGGTGTGATCACGCTGAGTGCCGGCCGCACGGCCGGACCGGTGATTGTTGATATCGCAATGGTGCTCCCTGGTTTGTTCGCGGGTCGACGGCGGGTCACCCTTTTCGGCGGCGGCACCGGTGAATGCGTGAGAGACCATGTCGGTATGCCGGTAATCGCTGTCCCGTGATGTCACGACGGCGCCACGACGTGGGAGATGTCGATCAGGAAAGGGGTGTCCGATGCGCAACTGGGGTTGGTGAACGCGTCCGCGGTAAGGGCCGCGGCCATTGTGTCGATCAACTGTGGGTCTGAGTGCGAAAGGAGATCGACAATGCGTAACTGGGGTTGGTGAGAACAGTGGACGTACCGCGTCGCAGCACGGGACGCGGCGGGCACCGTCCGGGTGACGGTCGACGCCCGCCGCGCCCGGCAGCGCCATCGGGTCGCCTCGGCTACCGGTCCGTAGAGTGGGACCACGAGTCGATGCCGGTCCTCCGTGGTGGAGGACGCCCGAACGGGGCCGGCGGCGAGGAGGCAGTACGTGACGACGAACCGGGGACTCTCGGCGATCCGGCGCCCGGCCGATCTGCGAGGGCTCGGGCCCGACGAGCTGACCTCGCTCGCGGCCGAGATCCGTGGGTTCCTGATCAAGGCGGTGTCCCGCACCGGGGGCCACCTGGGGCCCAACCTGGGTGTGGTGGAGCTGAGCATCGCCCTGCACCGGGTCTTCGAGTCCCCGCAGGACACCCTGATCTGGGACACCGGGCACCAGGCGTACGTGCACAAGCTGCTGACCGGCCGTCAGGAGGGCTGGGACCGGCTGAAGAAGACCGGCGGGCTGTCGGGCTACCCGAGCCGCGCCGAGTCCGAGCACGACCACGTCGAGTCCAGCCACGCGTCGTCGTCGCTGTCCTGGGCCGACGGGATCGCCCGCGCGCACGCCCTGACCGGGGTCGACCGGCACGTCGTCGCCGTGATCGGCGACGGGGCGCTGACCGGTGGCATGGCCTGGGAGGCGCTCAACAACATCGCGGCCGGCGAGGACCGCAACGTCGTGGTCGTCGTGAACGACAACGGCCGCTCCTACTCGCCGACCATCGGCGGGCTGGCCGACCGGCTCGCGTCGCTGCGGCTGCAGCCCGGCTACGAGCGGGTGCTCGAGGCCGGCAAGCGCACCGTCCGCGGCACCCCCGTGGTCGGGCCCGCGCTCTACGCCGGCCTGCACGCGTTCAAGGCCGGGGTGAAGGACGCGCTCTCCCCGCAGGAGCTGTTCTCCGACCTGGGGCTCAAGTACTTCGGCCCGGTCGACGGCCACGACATCGGCCAGCTCGAGTCGGCGCTGCGCCGGGCGAAGCGCTTCGGCGGGCCGGTCATCGTGCACACGGTCACCCGCAAGGGCAACGGCTACCCGCCCGCGGAGAACGACGAGGCCGAGCAGATGCACAGCCCGGCCGCGTTCGACCCGGAGACCGGTCTGCCCACCGGCACCCCGGTCACCGGCTGGACCGACGTGTTCGCCGAGGAGATGGTGGCGCTGGGGTCGCGGCGCACCGACGTCGTCGCCATCACCGCGGCGATGCTCGGCCCGACCGGCCTGGCGCCGTTCGCGGCCGCCCACCCGGACCGCATCGTCGACGTCGGGATCGCCGAGCAGCACGCGCTGACCACCGCCGCCGGGCTGGCCCGGGCCGGGCGGCACCCCGTCGTCGCGCTGTACTCGACGTTCCTCAACCGCGGTTTCGACCAGCTGCTGATGGACGTGGGCCTGCACCGCGAGCGCGTCACGCTGGTGCTGGACCGCTCCGGGGTCACCGGCAGCGACGGCCCGTCGCACAACGGGATGTGGGACCTGTCGCTGCTGGGCATCGTGCCCGGCATGCGGGTCGCGGCCCCCCGTGACGAGGAGACCCTGCGCGAGGAGTTCCGGGAGGCCACCGCGGTCACCGACGGCCCGACCGCCCTGCGCTACCCCAAGGGCTCGGTGATCGGCTCGGTGCCCGCGCTGCGCCGCCTCGACGGCCCGGCCGGGGTCGACGTGCTGCACGAGCCGTCCGACGGGCGCTCCCAGGTCCTGCTGGTCTGCGTCGGGGCGTTCGCGAAGGCCGGCGTCGCCGTCGCGCAGCGGCTCGCCGACCAGGGCGTCGACGTGACCGTCGTCGACCCGCGGTGGGTGCTGCCGGTCCCGCGGGAGCTGCTCACGCTGGCCGCCGACCACCAGCTCGTGGTCACCGTCTCCGACTGCGGCACGCACGGCGGGTTCGGCTCCGCGCTGTCCGACGCGCTGCGCGCCGCCGAGCTCGACGTGCGCCAGCGCGACCTCGCGCTGCCCCAGGAGTACCTGGAACACGGCAGCCGCGACGACGTGCTCGCCGCGACCGGGCTGACCGAGCAGGACATGGCCCGCCGGATCACCGAGTGGGCGGCCGCGGCGGTCCCCTCGACCCCCGAGGACGCCGTTCCCGGGCGGGAGCGCACCCGCTGATGCGCGTCATCGTCGTCGAGGACGAGCCGGCGATGGCCGACGCCGTCGTGCGCGGCCTGCGCCGGGACGGGATGGCCGTCGACGTGGCCTACGACGGCGACGAGGGCTCGGAGAAGCTGTCGGTGACCCGCTACGACGTCGCCGTCCTCGACCGGGACCTGCCCGGCCGCAGCGGCGACGACCTGTGCGACGAGCTCGTCGCCGCGGGCGGCCTGACCCGGGTGCTGATGCTCACCGCGTCGGGCACCCCGGCCGACAAGGTCGAGGGCCTGTCCCGTGGCGCCGACGACTACCTGGCCAAGCCGTTCGACTTCCCCGAGCTGGTCGCCCGGGTCCGGGCGCTCGGCCGCCGGGCGACCCCGGCGGTGCCGCCCACGCTGCGGGCAGGCGACGTCGTGCTGGACCCGGCCCGGCGCACCGTGCTGCGCTCCGGGCGGCCGGTCGAGCTGACCCGCAAGGAGTTCGGCGTGCTGGAGGTCCTGCTCGCCGCGGGCGGGGCCGTGGTGTCGTCGGAGGAGCTGCTCGAACGCGTCTGGGACGAGAACGCCGACCCGTTCACCACCACGGTGCGGGTCACCGTCATGACCCTGCGCAAGAAGCTCGGTGCGCCGGGTCCGATCGACACCGTCGTCGGTGCCGGGTACCGGGTGCCCGCCGACGGGACCCCCACGGCGTGACGGCGTGGGCGCCCTCCGGCCGCGGCTGACGCTGCTCGCGACGGCGCTCGTCGCCGCGGTCGCCGCGCTGCTGCTCTGGCTCGGCTGGATGCTGGTCGGCGCGGTGGTCGCGGGCACCCCGGCGCTGCCCGGGACGGTGTTCGTCGGCGGGGTCGCCGTGCCCGCCGAGACCGCCCGCGACGCGGTCGCCGCCGCGGCCCGCGCCGAGGTGCTGCGGGCCGGGCTGATCGCGTTCCCGCTGGTCGTCGCGGCCGGGGCGGTCACGTCCTGGGTGCTGGTCGGGCGGGTGCTGCACCCGCTGCGCCGGGTCGTCGAGACCACCTCGCGGCTCTCGGCGAGCTCGCTCGACGAGCGGGTCGCGCTCGCCGGTGCCCGCGGCGAGGTCGCCGAGCTGGCCGCCGCCGTCGACGCGATGCTGGACCGGCTGCAGGCCGCGTTCGACGCCCAGTCCCGGTTCGTCGCCAACGCCGGGCACGAGCTGCGCACCCCGCTCGCGGTGCTGCGCACCGAGATCGACGTGACGCTGCAGGACCCCGACGCCGACGCCGAGGAGCTGCGCCGGATGGCCGGGGTCGTCCGGGAGGCGGGCCGCCGCTGCGACGAGCTGGTCAGCGGGCTGCTGCTGCTCGCCCGCACCGAGGCCGGGGGAGCGATGCCGGGCTCCGACCGGGTTCCGGTGGACCTGGCCGCGCTCGTCGCCGCGGAGCTCGCGGCCGTGGCCGGGGACGTCGCCGTCCGCGGCCTGGTCGTGCGCACCGACCCGCGGCCCGCGACGACCCGGGGCAACGAGCCGCTGCTGCGCCGGATGGTGGCGAATCTGCTGGAGAACGCGGTGCGGCACAACCGCGACGGCGGCTGGATCGAGGTCGGCTGCGGGACCGGCGCGCCGGAGCCGGGGGTCGTGCTGCGGGTCGCGTCGTCCGGGCCGGAGCTGGCACCGGACAGGGTGGCCGAGCTGTTCGAGCCGTTCCGGCGGGGCCCGGTGGCCCGCACCGCCCACACCCGCGGCTCCGGGCTGGGGTTGTCGATCGTGCGGTCGGTGGCCTCCGCGCACGGCGGGTCCGTGCACGCCGAGGCGGTGCCCGGCGGGGGACTGGAGGTGCACGTCGCGCTGCCCGACGACAGCACGGCCCCGGCGCCCTCGGGCGGGGCCCCGGTCCTCGCCCGCTGACCGGAGGCCGGCCCGGTCCGGGTGACTCACCCGGGCGGGTGTCTCCACCGGGACGCGGGCGGGGAGGCCCCGGCGGCTCAGCGGGCCCGGGTGGCCAGGGCCGGTTCGAGCAGCGGGGCGAGCAGCTCGACCTGCCACGGGCGGGCGCCGCCGGCGACCAGGGCGGCCGGGAGGTCGCCGTCGGTGGGCGGGGTCCAGCAGACCCGGCGCAGCAGGTCGGGCTGCAACAGGTTCTCCACCGGCACGTCGTGCTGCTCGGAGACCGTGGTCAGTGCCGCGCGGGCGGCGGCGAGCCGGGCCGCGGCGTCGGGGTCGCGGTCGGCCCAGCGCGACACCGGCGGCGGGCCGTCGGTGGTGGCGGCGCCGCGCGGCAGTTCGGTCTCGGGGAGGTCGGCGGCCCGGCGCAGCGCGTCGAACCAGTAGCGGGCCAGCCTGCGCTGGGAGCGTCCGCGGAACACCGGCAGCTCGGCCAGTGCCTGCGGGGAGTCGGGGTTGCGCACCGCGGCGTCGACGATCGCGGCGTCGGGCAGGACCCGGCCGGGGGCGATGTCGCGCTCGGCGGCGAGGGAGTCACGCGCCTGCCACAGCTCCCGGACCGCGGCGAGCGGGCGGGGACGGCGGACCTTGTGGATGCCGGAGGTGCGCCGCCAGGGCTCCGCGCGCGGCGGGGGTGGCTGGGCGGTGCGGACCGCCTCGAACTCCTGGCGTGCCCAGTCGAGCTTGCCCTGCTCGTCGAGCATCCGGGTCAGGACCGTGCGCAGGTCGACGAGCACCTCGACGTCGAGCGCGGCGTAGACCAGCCAGTCCTCGGGGAGCGGGCGACGCGACCAGTCGGCGGCGCCGTGCCCCTTCTCCAGGCCGAGACCGAGCAGGTTCTCCACCATCGGGCCGAGTCCGACCCGGGGCAGCCCGGCCAGCCGGCCGGCGAGCTCGGTGTCGAACAGCGACGCCGGGCGCAGGTCCAGCTCGGCCAGGCACGGGAGGTCCTGGGAGGCCGCGTGGAGCACCCACTCCGGGCCGTCGAGGGCCTCGGCGAGCGGGCCCAGCTCGCCGCGCAGCGGGATCGGGTCCACCAGCGCGGACCCGGCCCCGGCACGCCGGAGCTGCACCAGGTAGGCACGCTGGGAGTACCGGAAGCCGGAGGCACGCTCCGCGTCGACGGCGACCGGGCCGCTGCCGCCGGCGATCGCCGCGGCCACGCGGGCGAGGTCGTCGGCGGTCGCGGTGACCGGGGGGAGGCCGTCGGCGGGACGGAGCAGCGGTACCGGATCGGGTGAACCGTCCGGAGTCGCCGAGACCGGCGGCCGGGTCGTGTCCGTACCGCCGGCGGCGCCGGTCCCGGGAGTCAGCGAATGACCCCCGCGCGCATGGCGAGCGCGACCATCTGGGCGCGGTCGCCGGTGCCGAGCTTGCGGCCGATCCGGGAGAGGTGGCTCTTCACCGTGAGGGCGGAGAGGTTCAGGGCCTCACCGATCTCCTTGTTGGACTGGCCGTCCGCGACGAGCTGCAGCACCTCGACCTCGCGGGCCGAGAGCTCCCGCGGGGTGTTGTCGGTGCCGGGCACGCGGGACCCGGTGGCGAGCAGCGGGGCGACCGTCGGGTCGGCGTAGACGCCGCCGTCGAGGACCCGCTTGACGCCGTCGGTCACGACCGAGGGCGAGGCCGACTTGAGCAGGTAGGCCTGCGCGCCGGCCTGGAACGCCGAGCGGACCGCGTACGGGTCGTCGGAGGAGGCGAGCACGACCAGCCGGTTCCAGCCCAGCGAGCGGAGCTCGCTGACCAGGTCCAGCCCGCTGCCGTCCGGCAGGGTCAGGTCGAGGATCGCGAGGTCGCAGGGACCCGCGGCGTGGGCGCGGGCCCGCGCCTCGGTGACCGAGGCGGCCTCGTGCACGGTGCCCGCTCCCATGGAGCGCAGCCGTCCGGCGATCGCCTCGCGGAGCAGCGGGTGGTCGTCCACGACGAGAACCGTGAACAGCTCCTCCCGCGGCTGCGGGACGATCCCCGGCGAGAGCACTGCTCCACCGATCGGAGCGCCACCTGGGGTGGTGCTGCCGGAGCTCTGCGCCGGCACTTGCTGGCCAAGTACAGCCACGTCGTCAACCTTCCTGGAGTCGGTCGTACGCCCCCGACCAACACCGGAACCCGAGGGACGGAGAGTGGCGCTCGGCCGCCCGGGCGGGTGCCATGGAAGAGATGGTATCCCTCCATGCGGCCTAACGTCTGGTGTGCATTCGTCTTTCCGGCCTGGAAAGTTACATGCATGTGGGCGCGGTCCCACCCCTCCGGGTGAAAGATTTCCGACGCATGCCGTTGACCTGCGACGTTCAGCCGGGTGATCGGCTCAACGGCACTGCGCCGACCGGCGGCAGACCCGCAGCGGTCGACACCAGGGACGCGAACGCGACGGCGTGTCGGGACAGATCGCCGTCGCTCTCCGTGGGCGACCAGGAGGCGCGCAGCTCGACGTCGTCCTCCCGCGGCGGCCCGTCGCCGGGGCCGCCACCGCCGCCGCTGAGCCCGCCGAAGCGGACCGACGAGGTCTGGGTGACGGTCCCGCCGAGCGCGGTGAACCCGGCGCCGGCGTGCTCGAGGGCGTCGGTCAGCCAGGACCAGCCGATCCGCGGGAGCATGTCGTCGCCGAGCTGGCCGGGCTCCAACCGGGCCTGCACGAAGCAGACCAGCCGGAAGGTGCCCTCCCAGCGTTCCTGGCCGTCGGGGTCGTGGAGCAGGATCAACCGGCCGGAGGTGTCCGGCTCGTCGAGGTCGTCGGTCCCGTCGCCGCGGTGCCCGATGTCGGCCTCGACGCTGGTCGCCCAGCTGTACGGCGCGAGCCGGGGAGGGGCCTCGAGCGGCCGCACCACGAGCTCGGGGCGCGGTCGGACCGACGCGAGCGAGCGGACCGCGCTGCGGAACGCTGCTGGTGGTGGTGAGTTCGGGTCCGGCACGGCGTCGGACTCTAGGGTGCGACACCCGTCGTCCCTGGCAGGCGCGCCGGGGCGCCCGAGCACCGGCCCGGTCCGCGTGGGATCATCAGGAGGTCATGACTGCAGGCATCGTCTCCGCGCCCCCCGCCCGCCGCGACCTCGCGGGAGCACCGTTCCTCGACGCAGCGCGCGGTGCGACGCCGTCGCGGCTGCCGGTCTGGTTCATGCGCCAGGCGGGTCGCTCGTTGCCGGAGTACCGGGCCCTGCGCCGGGACAACGCGATGCTCGAGGCGTGTCTCACCCCGGACCTGACCTGCGAGATCACCCTGCAGCCGGTCCGCCGCCACGACATGGACGCGGCCATCCTGTTCTCCGACATCGTGGTGCCGCTGTACCTGGCTGGCATCGGGGTGGACATCGTGCCGGGCACCGGACCCGTCGTGGACTCGCCGGTCCGCACCGCCGCCGACGTCGCGGCGCTGCCCGAGCTGGCGCCCGAGCAGGTGGCGCGCGTCACCGAGGCGATCGGCCTGCTGCTGCCCGAGCTGGGCCGCGTCCCGCTGATCGGGTTCGCGGGCGCCCCGTTCACCCTCGCCTCCTACCTCATCGAGGGCGGCCCGAGCCGCAACCACGAGCGGACCAAGTCCCTCATGCGCTCGGCCCCCGACGTGTGGCACGCCCTGCTCGGCAAGCTCGCCGTGCTCACCGGCACGTTCCTGCAGCAGCAGGTCGCCGCCGGGGTGGACGCGGTCCAGCTGTTCGACTCCTGGGCGGGCGCGCTGTCCGAGCGCGACTACCGCGAGTTCGTGCTGCCGCACTCCGCCGCCGTGCTCGGCGCGCTCGCCGGGGCCGGCGTGCCGCGGATCCACTTCGGGGTCGGCACGGCCGAGCTCCTGGGTGCGATGACCGACGCGGGCGCCGACGTGATCGGCGTCGACTGGCGGACCCCGCTCGACGTCGCGGCCCGCCGGGCCGGCGGCGCGGTGCCCGTGCAGGGCAACCTGGACCCGGCGGTGCTGTTCGCCGGTCAGGAGGCCGTCGACGCCGAGGTCGTGCGGATCGCCGCCGAGGGGGCCCGCACCCGCGGGCACGTGTTCAACCTCGGCCACGGTGTCCTGCCCCCCACCGACCCGGACGCGATCACCCGGACCGTCGAGACGGTGCACGCCCAGCCCGTGGCCGGGCCGACGGGCGACCGTCCGTCGCGATGACCCGCGTCGCCGTCGTCGGCGGCGGTGTCTCCGGTCTGGCCTGCGCGCACCGGCTGCGCACGCTGCTCGGCCCGGCCGCCGAGATCGTCGTGCTCGAGCAGCGTGACCGGCTCGGCGGTGTGCTGCGCACGGTCGACCTCGCGGGGGCGCCCTTCGACGTCGGCGCCGAGGCCTTCCTCGTCCGCCGCCCCGAGGTCCCCGCGTTGCTCACCGAGATCGGGCTGGCCGACGCGCTCACCCACCCCACCGCGGCGACGGCGACGATCCGCGCCGGCGGGCGGACCGTCGGCCTGCCCCGCGGCACGCTGATGGGCGTGCCCGGTCGTGACGCCGACCTCGGGGGAGTGCTGTCCGACGCCGGACGGGCCGCGGTCGCCGCCGAGCCGACCACGCCGCTGGACTGGGACCCGGGCACCGATGTCGCGCTCGGGGCGCTGCTGCGCCGCCGGTTCGGCCCCGAGGTGGTCGACCGGATCGCCGACCCGCTCCTGGGCGGTGTCTACGCCGGGCGGGTCGACCGGCTCGGCCTGCGCGCCACCGTCCCGGCGCTGGCCGCCGCGCTCGACGCCGGGGCCGGGTCGCTCACCGAGGCGGCCAGTACCGGGATGGCCGCGTCCGGCCAGCGCAGCGGCACCCTCGCCGCCGGGACACCGGCCGCGGGGTCGGCGCCACCACACCGCCGGTCGCGGGGAGCCGGGTCACCGGGAGCCGGGCCGCCGTGCCGACCGCCGCCGCGGGCTCCGGGGCCGGCCCCTCCGCGGTGCCACAGCCGGTGGCCGCGGGACCGGTCTTCGGTGCCGTGCGCGGCGGCTACCGCGAGGTGATCGCCGCACTCGTCGCCGCGTCCGGGGCCCGGGTGCGCACCGGCGTCACCGTGCGGGAGCTGCACCGCCGCCCCGACGGCTGGCGGCTCGTCCTCGGACCGGTCCCGCAGCCGGAGGCGCTCGACGTCGACGCCGTCGTCCTCGCCGTCCCCGCCCCCGCCGCCCGCCGGCTGCTGGAGCCGGTCGCCCCGGCCGCGGCCGCCGCGGCCGGGCGGATCGAGCTCGCCTCCTCCGCGGTCGTCGCGCTCGCCTTCCGGGCCGCCGACGTCACCGGCATGCCCGGCACCTCCGGCTGTCTGGTCGCCGCGGACGAGCCCCTGTCGGTCAAGGGCGTCACCCACGCGTCGACGAAGTGGGCCCACCTCGGTGAGGACGGCCTGGTCCGGCTCCGGGCCTCGATCGGCCGGTTCGGCGAGGAGGCGGGCCTGCAGGTCGACGACGCCGAGCTCGTCGCCCGTGTCCGTGCCGACCTGGCCGTGCTCGACGGCGTCGACGCCGTCCCGGTCGCGTCGTTCGTGCAGCGCTGGGGCGGCGGTCTGCCGCAGTACGGCGTGGGGCACGGCGGGGTCGTCGACGCGCTGGAGTCCGCCGTCGCCGCCGTCGGGGGGCTGGAGATCGCCGGGTCGATGCTGCACGGGGTCGGCGTCCCCGCCTGTGTCGCGACCGCCCGGGCCGCCGCCGAGCGGCTCGCCCCGGCCCTGCCCGCCGCACGGACCGGTCGCTGAGGGCACCCTCACCGGCCGCGTACCATGCCGGACATGGCCCGCGTGGACGTCAAAGCGATCAACGACACCATCCGCTACACCATGTGGTCGGTCTTCCGGGCCGAGCCCGGCCGCCTCGGCGACGACCGCTCGGCCGCCGCCCGCGAGGCGACCGAGTACCTCGACTCGCTCGCCAACAAGGACGTCACCGTCCGCGGCGTCTACGACCTCGCCGGCGTGCGGCACGACGCCGACTACATGATCTGGTGGCACGCCTCGGAGATCGAGTCGCTGCAGGCCGCCTACTCCGACCTGCGCCGCACCACCGCGCTCGGCCGGGCGAGCGTGCCGGTCTGGAGCCAGACCGCGCTGCACCGCCCGGCGGAGTTCAACAAGAGCCACGTCCCGGCGTTCATGGCCGGTGAGGACCCGAAGCGCTACCTCTGCGTCTACCCGTTCGTGCGGTCCTACGAGTGGTACCTGCTGCCCGACGCCGAGCGTCGGACGATGCTCGCCGACCACGGCAAGGAGGCCCGGGACTACGCCGACGTGCGCGCCAACACCGTCCCGGCCTTCGCCCTCGGCGACTACGAGTGGATCCTCGCCTTCGAGGCCGACGAGCTGTACCGCATCGTCGACCTCATGCGGCACCTGCGCGGCACCGAGGCCCGCCGCCACGTGCGCGAGGAGATCCCGTTCTACACCGGCCCGCGGGTCGAGGTCGGCGACCTCGTCGCGTCCCTGCCCTGAGCGGCGGGTGGGGACCGCCGCCCGGCGGCCCCTACTCCGCGGCGGGCTCGAGGGTCAGCGACACCGAGTTGATGCAGTAGCGCAGGTCGGTGGGGGTGCCGTAGCCCTCCCCGGCGAACACGTGGCCCAGGTGGCCGTGGCAGGTCGCGCACAGCACCTCGGTGCGCGTCATGCCGAGGCTGGAGTCGGTGCGCTCGATGACGGCCTCACCCGCGAGCGGGGTGAAGAACGACGGCCACCCGCAGTGCGACTCGAACTTGGAGTCGCTGCGGAACAGCTCCGCCCCGCACGCCCGGCAGCGGTAGACGCCGGTGGTGGTCGTGTCGGTGTACTCACCGGTGAACGGGCGCTCGGTCCCGGCCTTGCGGAGCACCTGGTACTCCTCCGGGCTGAGCTGGGCCCGCCACTCGTCGTCGGTCTTCTGCACCGGCGCCGCCGGGAGCTCGGCGTCGGAGGTGGTGGTGTTGCGGCTGAACAGACCCATGCATCCACGGTAACCCGTTGATCGGTCGTGCGCCGCCGGTCGTCAGACCCAGGTGGCGAGGACGAACCCGGCCGCGTTCGCGATGACCCAGGCCGCGACGAGCAGCAGCAGCACCGTCACCCCGACGGCGGCGGCGCGCTGCGGCCCCCGGAGCCGGTTCGCCGACTCCGCGAAGTCCCCGACGCCGCGGATGTAGCCCTCCACCGAGCACGACGGCACCCGCTGCATGCGGTCCAGGTGCGCGGCGAACGCCCGCGCCTCCGGGTCGTCCGGGTCGAGGCCCAGCAGGTCGTCGTCGAACCGGGGGGACCGGTCGGAACTCATGGGCACACGATAGACGCCGGGGGTAGGTTCGCCGGGTGGCGAGCAGTGAGGTCGTGATGCTGCAGGTGGACGGGCCCGACGGGCCGCGTGAGGTCCGCCTGACCAGCCCGGACAAGGTCGTGTTCGGCGAGCTCGGCATCACCAAGCGCGAGGTGGTCGAGTACTACGTCGCGGTGGGGGAGCCCATGGCCGCCGCGCTGCGCGACCGCCCCACGAACCTGAAGCGGTTCAACTCCGGGGTGGACGGCGAGCCGTTCTTCGTCAAACGCGTCCCGAAGGGCGCGCCGGACTGGGTGCGGACCTGCACGGTGACCTTCCCCAGCGGCCGTACCGCCGAGTCGGTGTCGGTCACCGAGCCCGCGACGATCGTCTGGGCGGCGAACCTCAACACCCTCGACTTCCACCCGTGGCCGGTCCGCTGCCCCGACACCGAGCACCCCGACGAGCTGCGCATCGACCTCGACCCGCAGCCGGGCACCGACTTCGGCGACGCCGTCGTCGTCGCGCAGGCGCTGCGCGAGGTCCTCACCGAGGCCGGGCTGACCGGATGGGCCAAGACCTCCGGCGGGCGGGGCGTGCACGTCGCCTGCCCGATCCGGCCCGAGTGGGACTTCGTGCAGGTCCGGCACGCGGTCATCGCGCTCGCCCGCCGCGTCTGCCGGCGCATCCCGGAGCTCGCCACCGTCGACTGGTGGAAGGAGGAGCGCGGCGAGCGGGTGTTCCTCGACTACAACCAGGCCGCCCGCGACCGCACGATCGCCTCGGCCTGGTCGGTGCGCGGGCTGCCCGCCGCGACCGTCTCCATGCCGGTCACCTGGGACGACCTGCCCGAGGTCGACCCCGCCGGGTTCACCCTGCGCACCGTGCCCGGGCTGCTGGAGCGCCACGGGGACCCGCACGCCGGCGCGGGCGAGGACCGGGGGAGCTGCGCGACCGCGCTGGAGTGGTACGCCGAGGACGAGGCCGAACGGGGGCTGGGGGACCTGCCCTACCCGCCGGAGTACCCCAAGATGCCCGGCGAGCCGCCGCGGGTGCAGCCGAGCCGGGCGCGGAAGCAGGACTGAGCGTCGTCACCGCCGTGGGTCCACCAGCCCGCTGCGGAAGGCGAGGATCACCGCGTTCGTCCGGTTCCCCGTCCCGGTCTTCATGAGGATCCGGTTGACGTGGGTGCGGACGGTCGCGCCGGACAGCACGAGCCCCGCGGCGATCTCGTCGTTGGACCGTCCGTGCGCCATGAGGGCCAGCACCTCGCGCTCACGCGCGGTGAGCCGGGCCAGGAGCTGGGGCGGGTCGTCGCGGTCGGGGTCGGTGGCCACGAGCGCGGCGATCACCCGGCTCGCGACGGCCGGGTCCAGCCACGCGTCGCCCGCCGCGACCCGGCGCACCGCGGGGACCAGGTCCGCCGGGGCCGCGTGCTTGAGCAGGTAGCCGCTGGCACCCGCGCGCAGGGCGCCGTACACGGCGTCGTCGTCGTGGAAGGTGGTGAGCACCAGTACGCGGGTCAGCAGGTCCGGGTCGTCGGCCCGGTCCGCGGTGATCGCCCGCGTGGCGGCGGTCCCGTCGGCGCCCGGCATCCGCAGGTCCATCACGACGATGTCCGGGCGGTCGCGCCGCACCAGCTCGACCGCGGCGGCGCCGTCGGCGGCCTCACCGACCACGGCCAGGTCCGGGGCGCTGCGCAGGAGCATGCCCACACCGGTGCGGACGAGCGGGTCGTCGTCGGCGACGACCACGGTGACGGTCACCGCGCCCCCGCCCCGGAGCCGTCGAGCGGGAGCTCGGCACGCAGGACGAACCCGTCGCCGCCCGGGCCGGACTCGATGTGCCCGCCGACCAGCGCGGCCCGTTCGGCGAGCCCGCGCAGCCCGTGCCCGCCGACCGGCAGCCCGTGGTCCGGGCCGGCGATCCCCGGGGAGCTGCGCACGGTGATTCGCAGCCGTCCGGGCTCCCACAGCTCGTGCACCCGGACCAGTGCCCCGGCGCCGCCGTGCTTGATCGCGTTGGCGAGCCCCTCCTGCACGACCCGGAAGGCGGTCAGCTCCACGCTCGGGTCGGCCCGGCCCGGAGCGCCGTCGACGACGTGCTCGACGTCGAGCCCGGACGCGCGGGAGGTCTCCAGCAGGTGCGGCACGTCGGCCAGGCGCGGTGCGACGACGCCGTCCCCGGCCGGGTCCGGGCCGGGGGAGTGCGCGCGCAGCAGCCCCAGCATCCGGTGCATCTCGGTCATCGCCGTCACCCCGCTCGCCTCCACCGCCGCCAGCGCGGCGACCACCTCGGCCCGGGTCGGGTCGTCGTCGGGGCCCGCGGTCAGGCGGACCCGGGCCCCCGCGGTCTGCAGGACCATCGCGCTGACCGTGTGCGCCACGATGTCGTGCAGCTCCCGGGCCAGGTGCAGCCGCTCGGCCCGGACGGCGTCGGCGGCGTCGCGCTCGCGCAGCTGCTCCACCAGCCGTGTCCGCCGCTCGGCGAGGTGGGTGAGCCGCCCGACCGCCCAGACCGCGGCGAGGACGACGGCCCAGGCCAGGCACAGCGCGGCGAAGAAGCGCGACCCCACCCCACCGGCGGCGTTGGCGTTGCTCACCGCGAGCGGGACCGGGCTCGCCGCGAGCACCGCGAGCGAGTACCGGGCCGGCGCCCGGCAGGCGACGGCGTGCAGCGCCACGAGGAGCCCCGCGAACGGCGCGAACCCGGGCAGCACCAGCCCGGCCAGCGCCCAGCACCACTGGAGGGCGAACACCCGGTACGGGTACCGCCACCGGAGCAGCAGGGTCGCCAGTACGACCACCTCGACGAGCGGCACCACCCACGCCGGGAGCTCCCCGCCGCCGCGCAGCCTGCTGTCGCCGCCGTGTACGTAGAGGTCGGCCCCGACCGCCAGCCCGACGACCAGGATCTCGCCGACCGAGCGGCGCCGGGTGGTCATCGCGTCCCTACCGGCAGAAGATCCCGAGGAAGCTGCACAGGATCGACGGGGACTCCGGCGGCGGCCGACGCCCGCCCTCGCCGTCACCCGGGCCGGCCGGCGGCCCGGTGCCGACGCCCGTGCCGTCCTCCTCCGCGTCGCCGGAGTCCGGGACATTGCGACCGGGGGACGGGTCACCGGTCCCACCGGACCGCCCACCGGGACCCGGGTCGACCGTGGCACCCGGGTCGACGGCGGGGGCGGCCGGGCGGGTCACGGCGTCGTACGGGGTGAGCAGGTGCGCCGCGACCGCCTCCTCGCTGCCGAAGCCGTCCGTCCCGGCCCGCGACGACGGCGTCGCCAGCACCAGCCCGACGACCGGCTCGTCCGCCCCGGCCGGGGACCGACCGCTGACCTGCACCCCCGCGACGTCGATCACCTCGGTCCCGGCCGGGTCCCAGCCGCACACCGCGACCCGTACGGGTGCGGGGCCCTCGCCGTCCCGCAGCCGTCGCGACAGCGGTGGGTGGACGAGGACGGCGGTGGGCGTCACCAGGGTTCCGGTCCCGCCGAGCTGCGGGCGGCCGCCGGCGCCCGGCAGGAGGATCGCCACGAGTGAGTCGGTCATGTCGATCAGCCTCGCGGGCCCACCGACCGGTGTCATCAACTCTCTGCGGTACGTGCGGTCGAACCGTTGCGGCAGCGCCGGGATACGCCGCCGCGCCGATTCCGCGGGCGCCGCCGGTGCCCAGGATCGGACGGCACCGGGACACGGCGACACCGCCGGCGGAGCGCCCGGGGTGAGGGGACACCCACGATGACGACACCGACGACGACACCGACGACGACACCGACGACGACACCGACGACGACCACCGGCCGGCCGGCCGGGACCCGACGGCCCCGGGCGGCGCGCGGTGCCGTCCGTCGCCTCGGCGTGACCGCGGCGCTCGGTGCCGCGCTGCTCGCCGGCGGCGCCGGCACCGCGCTCGCCGCCCCGCCGACGACGCCCGCCCCGGCGGGTCCGGCGCCCGCCGCGCTGCCCTACGGCCCCTACACCTGCAAGAGCGGCTTCGTGTGGCGGGAGATCGGGCCGAGCGACCCGGTCTGCGTGAGCGTCGCCTCGCGCACCACCGCCCGCGCCGAGACCGCGGCGGGCCCCGCGAACCGCGCCGGGTCCGGACCGTACGGCCCGGACACCTGCAAGCCGGGCTTCGTGTGGCGGGAGGCCCAGCCCTCCGACCACGTCTGCGTGTCGTTCTCCGGCGCGGCCCGGGACCGGGTGCGGAGCGAGAACGGCAACGGCGTGCTCAACCTCGCCGACCCCGCCGGCGTCCCGTACGGACGGGTGTCGATCACCAACAGCCGTGACCAGCTGTCCTGCTACATGTACGGCAGCGGGCGGGCCACCCCCGGCGCCGAGCAGTGGTTCTGGAGCGTCGGGGTCCCCGGGTACGGCACGATCCGGGCGGGCGTCGCGCGGGCCGACGGCGCCGGGGTCGTCCCGTCGACCAAGCTGCGCGACGTCTACCGCAACGGCAACGGTCCACTGGGGATCCCGGTCGTCGTCGCCGACACCGCCACCGGGGTGGTGACCCGCGCCGGCACCACCAACTCCTACGGCAACTGCTGAGCCCACGCCCCGCCCGGCCCCCTCGTCCGACGGGGCCGGGCGGGGCACCCGGGGTGGCACAATCGTCTGCCATGTACGCGGTCCTCGACGACGGCCCCTACGCAGGCGAGCAGGTGCGCATCGACCCCGACGCCACCGGCCGTCCGCCGCGGACGATCGAGCTGTCCGACCCCGGCGGGGACCCGAGGGGCTACGTCCTGATCGGCCCGCACGCCGACGCCGACCGCTGGATCTACCGGCGCGCCCGCGGCGACGTCGACGAGTGATCACCGGTTGTGGAGCGCAGCGTCCGCGAGGCGGGCCGGATCCTCCACAACGGGTGATCACTCACCGCGTTCGCGGGCGCGCTTGCGGCGCTTCCCCTCGTGCATGGCCGCGACCCGCGGCACCGGGATCGCCCGGCCCTCGGTGAGCAGGACCTCCGGCAGCGGGGCCGGCGCGGGACGCAGCTCCGCCCAGGTCGGACGGCCCGCGAGCAGCCCGGCCACCGTGCCCACCGTGAAGTCGGCGGGCGTGACCCGGTCCAGCTCGTCCCAGGTGAGGGGGAACGACACCGGCAGGCCGGGGCGGGCGCGCGGGCTGTAGGGCGCGGCGAGGGTGGCCCCGCCCACGCGCGTCGGGTCGAGGAAGACCCGGCCGCCGCGGTCGTCCCGGATGAACGCGGTCGTCGCGACGTCGGGGGCCAGCGCCGCGGCGCGGGCGCACACCGCGCGGGTCGCGGCGAACGCGTCGTCGACCGGGAGCGGCTCCGACAGCGGGACCACCAGGTGCAGGCCGGTCGCGCCGCTGGTCTTCACCGCGGCGGCGAGGCCCAGCTCGGCCAGCGCCGCCCGGACCGGGTGCGCGGCGGCGACGACCCGGTCGAAGCCGGCGCCGTCGGGCGGGTCGAGGTCGACGACGAGCTCGCCGGTGGTCGTCGCACCGTGCGGCACGAGCGTCGGGTGGAACTCGACGGCGCGCTGGTTGCCGAACCACAGCAGCGTGCGGCGGTCGTGGCAGAGCGGGTAGTGCACGGTGCGCTGCGACGAGTCCGCCCACACGTCCACGGTGGGAATCCAGTCGGGCGCCCCGCGCGGGAGGTTCTTCTGCATGAACGGCGCCTGGCCGGGGCGGGCCCGCACCACCGACAGGGGCCGGTCGGCCAGCGCGGGGAGCAGCAGCGCGGCGACGGCGTCGAGGTGGTCGAGCAGGGCCCGTTTGGTGACGCCGGCGCCGTCGAAGGCCTCGGCGTCGAGACTGGTGAGCTCCACGCCGTCGCGGACCTCGTCGACCTGCCGGCGCGCCACGGCTCAGCTCCCGATGAACCCGCGCTCGGCCAGCCAGGCCCGCGCGACGTCACGGGGGCTCTGCCCGCCTGCGGAGACCCGGCCGTTGAGCTGCTGCATGGTCTGCTGGTCCAGGGCCGCGGTGATCGGGGCGAACAGGTCGGCGACCTGCGGGGCCCGGTCGAACACGTCGGCCCGGAAGACCGGGACCGCGCTGTAGGTGATGTGGTAGCCGCGGTCGTCGGTGAGGACCTTCAGGCCCAGCGCCGGGATGCGGCCGTCGGTGGCGGCGACCTCGCCGAACAGGCAGACGCCGTCGGCGGTGGACTGGAAGATCAGACCCTGTTCGAGGGTCTCGCGGCGGTCGCGGGGGAGCTCGAAGCCGTAGGCGCGCTGGAGCCCGGCGAGGCCGTCGGCGCGGGAGGCGTACTCGGTCTCGACGCAGACGTCGCCGGGCTGTCCGGAGCGGACGTAGGCGGCCATGTCGCTGATCGTGTTCAGGTTCAGCCGCGCCGCGGTCGCCCCGTCGACGACGAAGGAGTACGTGTTGTCGAACCCGGCGCGGTCCAGCCACACCACGCCGTTCTGCGCGCGGTCGCGGGTGCGCAGCTCGGCGAGGACCTGGTCGTCGGGGAGGGGACGGGTCTCGCGCAGGTACGACGCCCACGCCGTGCCGGTGTACTCCCAGTAGGTCGAGATGTCCCCGGACAGCAGCGCCTGCCGGGTCACGTCGGAGCCCCCGACGTTGCACCGGTCGGTCACCGACGCCCCGGCGGACTCCAGCGCCGCGATCGAGATCTGGCAGAGGATCTGCTGTTCGTCGAAGTTCTTCGACCCGACGACGTAGGTCCGGCCGGACAGGTCGACGCGCGGGGCGAGCGATCCGGCGGAGGCCCGCGGCCCGCCTCCGGCGAGCCCGGTGCAGCCGCCCGCCAGCAGCGCGACGGCGAGCAGGGCCGGGACCAGCGTCCGCAGCCTGCGGCCGGGGAAGGGACTCACGGGATCGTCCTGGTTCGCGGGGATGGGTGGTCCGGCCAGCCGACCACGTTCCGTCCGTCGGCGCAACGCCCACGCACACACGGTGATCGACCCGGAACACACCGCGTCCCCGCACCCGGTGGAGCCGGGGCGGGGACGCGGTGGGCGTACCGGGACACCTCAGCCGATGAAGCCCTTCTGGGTCAGCCACTCACGGGCGACGTCGCGCTCGTTCTGGCCGAAGGAGGACACCTTGCCGTTCAGGTCGAGGATGGTGTTGTAGTCCAGGGCCTGGGCGATCGGTGCCAGCACCTCCCGGACGGCGGGGTTGGCGTTGTAGACGTCGGCCCGGATGGTCGGCGCCGCGTTGTAGGTGACGTGGTACTTCTTGTCGTCGTCGAGGACCTTGAGCTTCAGGCCCGGGATGCGGCCGTCGGTGGTGAAGACCTCGCCGAACAGGCACTTGTTGTCGGCGGTCGCCTGGTAGATCACGCCGGTGGCGAGCACCTGCGGGTTCTGGGCGGTGAAGCCGTAGGTCTTCTCCAGGCCGCGCAGGCCGTCGTCACGCGAGTTGTACTCGGTCTCCACGCACACCGAGCCGGCCGGTGCCTTGCCCGACTTGATGTAGTCCGCCATCTGCGACAGCGTCGTGATGCCGAGCTCCTGCGACTTCGCCTCGGTCATGGCGAAGGCGTAGGTGTTGTTGAAGTTGGCCTTGTCCAGCCACTGGATCTGGTTCTGCTGCAGGTCCCGCTGGGCGACGAGGTCGTAGAGCTCGTTGTCGTCGGTGATCCGGCGGGTCTCCTTGAAGAAGGACGCCCAGGCGGTACCGGTGTACTCCCAGTAGATGTTGATGTCCCCGGCCAGCAGTGCCTGGCGGGTGACGTCGGTGCCACCGGTGTTGCAGCGGTCGGTGACGCTGCCGCCTGCCGACTCGAGGGCGGCGACGGTGATCTGGCAGAGCACCAGCTGCTCGTCGAAGTTCTTGCCGCCGACGACGTAGTTCTGTCCGCTCAGGTTGCCGGCCTGGGCCAGGGAGCCGCCCGAGGCCGAGGGGCCGCTGCCGCTCAGGCCGCCACAGCCCGCCAGGGCGAGCGCCGCCGCGGCGGCCATCGCCGTCAGGGCGAGACGCCGGGATCGTCCGAACTTCACGTGTCCTCCAGGGAATGCGGTACTGCGGGGATTCGGGGGCGAACGGGGGCCCGCGTCAGCCGGCGTTGCGGCGGACGGCGTACTCGGCGAGACCGGCGAGCCAGTCCACGATCAGGGCCAGCGCGGCGACGATGGTCGCCGCGACGAGGGTTCCGGTGGGGCGGCCGAGCTCGAGCATCCCCTTGATCGGCTCGCCGAGACCGCCGGCGCCGACGTAGGTGGCCAGGGCCGCGGTGCCGACGTTCAGGACGAGCGCGACGCGGACACCGGCGACCATGACCGGCGTCGCCAGCGGCAGCTCGACGCGCAGCAGCGTCTGCCGCGCCGACATCCCGATGCCGCGGGAGGCCTCGATCAGCGCCTTGTCGACCTGCTGCAGACCGACGACGGTGTTGGTGAGCACCGGCAGCAGCGCGGCCAGCGCGAGCGCGACGACGGCCGTCGGCAGGCCGAGACCGAGCGGGGAGAACGCGAGCAGCACGATCACACCGAACGCGGGCAGCGCCTGCATGAACCCGGTGAACGCCAGGATCGGACGCTGGATACGACGCGCGGACGGACGGCTGATCGCGATGCCGGCCGGGATCGCCACGATGATCACGACGAGGGTGGACAGCCCGGTCAGGATCAGGTGCTCGCCGAGCCGCTGCCCGAGCGAGGACGCGTTGATGACCGAGGCCTCGACGTCGTCGAGCCCCTGGGACGCGGCGTAGATCAGCACCAGCACCACGCCGGCGACGGCGATGAGCGGGTTGACGATGAGCGACCGGTCCAGCCGCCGCGTCCTGCGGACGACCGGCTCGGCCGAGGGCGACCCGGACGGCGCGGCCGCGCCGGTCTCCTCGGCGGCGGGGGCGCTCACGAACCGGCCTTGGTCTTGAGGCCCTCGACCAGGTCGCGCCACCAGAGCGCGCCCTGCAGCTTCTGCTGCTCGTCGACCACACCGACCAGCTCGGTCTGGGAGTCGAGCATGACGTCGACGGCGTCGTAGACGGTGCCGGTGCGCGGGACCGTCACCAGCTTCGGCAGGTCGGCGGTGCCCGGCAGGTACGCCCAGCGGACCGGGCGGCCCTCGGCGTCGGCCTCGTAGGTGGGGGAGCCGTTGCGGGCGGCGGTCCCGTCGAGGTCGACCGACTGCAGCTCCAGGCGGGACAGCTCCAGCAGCGACAGCCGTCGGACCGCGGCGCCGGCGCCGACGAACTCGGCGACGAAGTCGTTGGCCGGGTGGGTCAGGATCATGTCGGGCGTGTCGTACTGCTGCAGCGTGCCGCCGGGCCCGAACACCGCGATCCGGTCGCCGAGCTTGACCGCCTCGGTGAGGTCGTGGGTGACGAAGCAGATGGTCTTGGCGATCTGCTGCTGCAGCTCGAGGAACTCGTCCTGGATGCGCTCGCGGGTGATCGGGTCGATCGCGCCGAACGGCTCGTCCATCAGCATCACCGACGGGTCCGCGGCGAGCCCGCGGGCGACGCCGACGCGCTGCTGCTGGCCGCCGGAGAGCTGGCGGGGGTAGCGGTCGCGGTACATCTTCGGCTCGAGCCCGACCAGGTGGAGCAGCTCGTCGACCCGGGCGGTGATCCGGTTGCGGTCCCAGCCGAGGATCCGCGGGACGACGGCGATGTTGTCGCCGATCGTGAAGTGCGGGAACAGGCCGACCTGCTGGATGACGTAGCCGATGCGGCGGCGCAGCTCGTCGGCGTTGACGTCGGTGACGTCGTCGCCGTCGAGCAGGATGCGGCCGGTGGTGGGCTCGATGAGCCGGTTCATCATCTTCAGCGTGGTCGTCTTGCCGCAGCCGGACGGCCCGATGAACATCGAGATGGTGCCCTCGGGTACGTGCAGGTCGAGCTCCTGCACGGCCGGGGCGGTGGACTTCGGATAGGTCTTGCTGATGCCTTCGAGAGCGATCATCGGCTTGCCGGAATCAGACACGGATCCCCCTCGGGGTGGTGAAACGCTGCACGATCCAGAAGACGACCTCGTAGACCGCAGCCACGACGAGGCAGCCGAGCGTGGCCGCCAGAACCTGGTTGAACGAGTTGACCGATCCCAGCCGTTGCAGGCCGAGGAAGAGCGAGGAGCCGAAGCCCGGGCCGTTGATGGCGCCGGCGACGACCGCGATACCGATGATGATCAGGACGGCGACCCGGATGCCGGAGAGGATCACCGGCCAGGCCAGCGGCAGCTGGATGGTGAACATCCGCCGGACCGAGCCCATCCCCATCCCGCGGGCGGACTCGAGGACGGCGTCGTCCACCGAGGAGAGCCCGGCCACGACGTTACGCAGCACCGGGTAGATCGCGTAGATCGTCAGCGCCGTCAGCGACGGCGTGACGCCGAGCCCCAGGATCGGCTGCAGCAGACCGAACAGCGCCAGCGACGGGATCGTCAGTGCCGCGGAGAACACGATCAGCAACGCCTCGCGGGAGCCCGCCCGGACCGGCCGGCTCCACGAGTCGGGAGTCAGTCGATTGGTGTGCAGCAGGGTGCCCGCCACCAACGAGATCACGACCGCGATTCCGACCGAGATCGCGACCAGCAGGAAATGCTGCTGGCCGTAGAACATCAACTGGTTCAGCTGGGTGCCGACATAGGTGAAGAAATCCACCGTGCTCCTTCCGCCCGGGGTCCGTGCCCGCCGCTCGGGGCAGGAGCACGGTCCTTCCGCACCACTCGTCGTCGGGTCCGTTCGGCGTTACACCCACCCGAACGACGTGACCGGGAGTTCGCGTACGCCCACCGGTGTGGTGGGAACGACCTGCGGTCTCCCGCTCGCCGGACGGAGCCTAGCCGCCGAACGGGGCCCCGGTCAGCCGACGGGACCGTTCCGCGACGATGCCGTTGCCATTCCGGAAACGTTTCGTACGCCCGTTGTCGCAGGTGGGGATGGGCGACAACGGCGTTCCCGCAACCGCACCGGAAAAACGCGGATACGCAATCGTGACCTTCTGTGCCGGTTTCGTCGCATCCCGGCCATGGTCCGGACCCACCCAGGGTGAGCCGCCCGGAGCACGCGGTTACGGCGGGCAGACCACGGGCTGGGAGGGCGCCCGGCCGGTCAGCAGCGCCCGGTCGACCACGTCGGTGACGCACGGGGTGCGCGGGTAGGCCCCGGTCCCGCTGCCCTGCCAGCGCACCAGCCGCCCCGTCGCGAGCTGCTGGGCGGTCCGCTCGGCACCGCTCTGCGGCGACCGCGGGTCCTGCGCGGTCCCGATCACGACGACCGGGGCGGGGGAGCGCCCCGCGGCGCCGCCGGGGTGACCGGCCCGCCCGACGGCCACGGCCCGCAGGCCACGAGCTCCTGCGCCGCCGCGACCCCGAACAGCGGGAAGCGCTGCGCCCACTGCCCGGCCAGGTCCGCGGCCTCACCCGGGGTGACCCGCACCCGGCTGTCGTTGCAGCGGGTGGCCAGGGTGGCGTCGAAACGGCCCTGCGGACCCCCGAGCGGGGCGAGGATGCGGACCAGCCCCGCCGGGTCGCCGTCGCCGGCCGCGACCAGCGCGGACTGCAGCTCCGGCCAGCGCGCGGGCTGGGACATGACCGACCGGACCGCGCGCAGCGTCGCGCCCGCGGTGACCGCGTCGCCGTCGCCGACGGGCAGCGCGGTGCGGGACAGGCGGAACACGAGCTCGTCGAGGTAGCCGCGCGGGTCGGGACCCAGCGGGCAGGTCGGCGACGCGGTGCAGGCCCCGGCGAAGGCGTCGAAGGCCTTCTCCGCCGCCGCGGTCGTGGTCTCGGTCCGGGCCGGCTCGTCGAGAGTGGGGTCACCGGGTCCGTCGAGCACGACCCGCCCGACGGAGCCCGGGTGGGCGCCGATCCAGGCGGCCGCCGCGTCGGCACCGTCGCCGACGGCGAGCAGGTCCAGCCGGGCCGCGCCCAGCACGGACCGCAGCGACTCCAGGTCGTCGGCACCGCTCGCGGCGCGGTAGCTGGTCACCGTGCCCGACAGCAGCAGGTTGCAGTCCTGCACGACCTCGCGGGCCCGCTCCAGCAGCGCCGTCATGGCGGCCTCGTCGCGGCGGTCCGGCCCGGCGTCGAGCAGGGCGGCGCGGGCGTCGACCGGGGCGCAGTCGAGCAGGTCCTCCCCGGCGCCGCGGCGGTCCACGCCGATCACCTGGTAGCGGTCGAGGACGGCGGTGGGGAGCCGGGCGGCGAGGCTCACCGCCGCCCGTGCGGACCCGTCGGTGCCGGTGTCACCCAGCACGACCAGCGCCGGGCGCCCCTCCGCCGCGCCGGGCGTCGTGACCCGGGTCAGGCCGAGCCGGGCCGGTCCGAGCTCGGGACGGTCCCGGTCGGCGGGCACGGTCAGCCGGGCGCAGCCGACGGACAGCACGCGCCCCGCGGGCAGCGGGGTGCCCGCCGTGGTCAGCGCCGCGGCCGTGTCGGCGGTGCAGTCGGTGAACCCGGTGGTGCGGACCGGGTCGGAGTCGGGCAGCAGGTCCGGGTCGGCGGGCGGGCCCGCGGCCGACGTCGGGGGCGCGGCGGGCAGCTGTTCGCCCCGCACCGCCACCGGCGGCCGCTGCGACGGCCCGACCGCACACCCGGCGAGCAGCAGTACGGCGAGCAGCAGGACCCCGAGCACACTCCACCGCCGCACGAGCACCGATCATGCCCGTACCGGGGTGTGGCCGCGGTGAGCGCCCGCACCCCCTACCGGGCGGTCCAGCCGCCGTCCTGGGACAGCGACGTGCCGGTGATCGACGCCGACGCCGGCCCCCACAGCAGCGCGGCCAGCTCCGCGGTCTCGGCGGGCTCGATCAGCCGCTTCACCGCCACCGGGGTGAGCATGATCTTCGTGACGACCTCGTCCTCGGAGATCCCGTGCGTGCGGGCCTGGTCGGCGATCTGGGCCTCGACCAGCGGCGTGCGCACGTAGGCGGGGTTGATGCAGTTGCTGGTGACGCCGTGCTCGGCGCCCTCCAGCGCGGTGACCTTCGACAGGCCCTCCAGGCCGTGCTTGGCCGAGACGTAGGCGGACTTGTACGGCGAGGCCCGCAGGCCGTGCGCGGAGGAGATGTTCACGACCCGCCCCCAGCCACGGGCGTACATGTGCGGCAGCGACCGGCGGATCAGCCGGAACGGCGACTCCAGCATCAGGCGCAGGATGTTCGAGAACATCTCCGGGTCGAACTCCTCCAGCCGCGAGACGTGCTGGCGGCCGGCGTTGTTGACCAGGATGTCGACGTCGGTGGGCAGCTGCTCCACGGCGTCGAGGTCGGACAGGTCGCAGCCCAGCGGCGTGACCAGGTCGCTCTGGGCGGCCAGTGGGGCCACCCGGTCCTCGGCTAGGTCCACCGCGTACACCCTCGCCCCGTCGGCGACGAGCCTGCGGGCCACGGCGGCCCCGATCCCGCTGCCCGCCCCGGTGACGAGGGCCGTCCTGCCGTCCAGCACTGCGCTCATGCCGACGACCGTACGGTCGCCGACCGGTCCGGACCCTGTGAGCCGGGTCACGGACCCGGCCGGTGGGTCAGGAGACCCGCGGGCGGTCGTCGCGGCGGGCCGCGTCCAGCTCCAGGCGCACCGCGACGGGCAGGTCCGCCATCCCCAGCGCGTCGCGGATCCCGGGCAGGATCTCGGCGTCGAGGCGGCGGCAGATCTCGCTGACCTCCCCGTCGGCGACGTCCTCGCCGACCCACACGGTGGCGCGCACCGCGGGCGCGGAGGTGCTGCCGACCATCCGGGCGCGGGCCCGGGTCACCCCGGGCAGCGTGGCGGCCCCGTCGGCGACGGCGTCGGCCGCGGCGGAGGCGCCGATCCGGATCTCGGTGTCCGGGCCGCCGTCCAGGACCAGGTCCGGCCGGCTCTCCGGGCGCAGCGACCGCGCGGTCCACCAGACCCCGAGCAGCACCAGCACGAGACCGGCCAGGATCGCGACCAGGCGGGCGGCGGTGCCGTTGGCCAGCAGGAACTGCTCGACCACCGGGTCCAGCAGCGGGCGCTGCGGGCGGCCCCGCCCGAAGACCCCGGACACCAGCAGCACGGTGAGCACGCCGACGGCGAGCAGCGCCACGCCGAGCAGGACGAGCCCGCCGCGGGCGCCGCCCGCGGAGCGGTACTGGGCGCGCCGCGCGGTCCGGGCGGCGCGGCGCGGATTCGGGCCGGCGGTCCCCGGCGTGCTCCCCGTCGAGGTCACGGCGTCGGCCATCACTGCACTCCCTTCGAACCCGGCTGCTCCGGGGTGGCGCGCACGGTCAGGCGCGGGCGCCGCGCGAGGGGCAGCGCGTCGAGGACGCCGGAGGCGGCGCCGCGGGCCGCCTCACGCAGCGCGTCGGTGTCGCCGCGGCCGCGGGCGTTCACCACGACCGACCGGGCCGACGCGGTCACCGACGCCGCGGTGACCGGGTCCGCGGCCCGGACCCGGGTGCCGACCAGCCGGGCCAGCACCCGCGGCGCGGTGGCGACGGTGAGCCCGGGCGACGGCGCGTCGAGGGCGACGTCGTGGCGACGGGCGAGCAGCCCGACGAGCAGCAGCACGGCCCCGACGACGATCACCCCCACGGCGATCCAGAGCACCGGCTGGGCGGTCCACAGGGTGTTCTGGACGGTGGTGCGCCAGTCCCGCCAGGGGACGAGCAGCCCGGCGCCGGAGACCCGGCCGACCCAGGCGGCCACCACCTCGACGACGACGAGCGCGCCGATCGCGGCCACCGCCAGGCTCAGCAGCGGCGCGAGAACGCGGAGCAGGACACGCACGGGCCCGGCCTCCCTCTTCCGACTCGTTCAGGATCCGACGGTTCTACTGCACGCGCGGGGAGTCCGGGCGCGGCCGGGCGTCCTCCGGCCGGAGGGCCTCGACCTCGACGGCCAGGCCGCGCAGCCGGTGCCCGGTGGTGCGACGGAGGTCGGCGTCGATCCGCTCCCGGACGTCGGCGACGGCGGCCCGCACCGACCCGGGGTGGGCCAGGGTGAGCCGCAGCCGGACGTCGACCTCACCGGCGTCGCCGGTCGCGGCGCCGACGGCGGCCCCGACCGTGCCCCGTGCCGGACCGGGCCGCCGGGTCACCCGTGCGGTCGGCCCGGACTCGCCGACGTCGAGCCCGGCGACCCGCCGGGCGCGGTGCCGGGTGGCCGGGGCGGTGTCCGCGGCGTACTCGACGATCTTGCGCAGCACCGCCGGGTCGATCTCCAGGACACCGCGCTCGGCGGGTTCGGGGAGGGTGCTCACCGGTCGCGGCCCCGGCCGAGGCCGGACAGGTCCAGCTCGCCGTCGAGGAGGCGGCCGACGACCAGGCCGATGATGCCGAGCACCAGGGTGATGACGAAGGCGAAGAAGCCGCCGGTGGCACCGGCGACTCCCAGCAGGAGGCCCGCGAGCAGGCCGGTCTGGGTGGCGTTCATGGGATGTCCTCTCCGGGACGGGTGGAGCGGTAGGTGTGCCGGCCGGGCCGGTCGACCCGGGGGTGCGTGCGACGTCGGATGGTGCGGATCAGGGCCACCAGGACCCGGGTCGGCAGCGGCAGGTCGGGCACGATCTCGATCGGTGCGTCGTAGCGGCGGTCGTCCGGGTCGGGCGTCCGGCCGGCATCCCGGCCGGACGCCAGCGCGCGGAAGCGGGCCAGCCCGGCGCGGAAGACCTCGGGGTCACCGCCGCGGTCGGGGTGGTGGGTACGGACGAACGAGCGGTAGGCCGACCGCTGAGCGGGGGTCAGGCCCCCGTGCCCGCCGGGATCCGGCTCGTCCATCCCGTACCCACCTCCACCTCAGGGGACCTCCACGTCCGCGACCGTCACGTCGACGGGGACCCCGTCGACCAACGGCGCGAGGGACGCCCGCAGCGCCGCGACGGTAGCCGGGATCGGCCGGTCCAGACGCAGCACCACCCCGATCTCGACCGGTTCGTCGGTACGGCCGACGAGCACACCGACCAACCGCCGCCCGGACAGCCAGGTCGCGACGGTCCCGAAGGCACCGCCGTCGAGCCGCACCACCGACGGGTGCGCCACGACGGCCTCGGCGACCAGCTCGGCCAGCGCGGCCGGAGCCGGTTCCCGGCGCCGCTGCGCGGCGACCTCCGCCGCACCGGGCGGACCGGTGACGACGGCGGCGGGGGACCGGGCGTCGAACGGGGTCGGCTCGGGCACCGTCACTCCACGACGCGGCCGGTCGGGGCGGGAGCCACCGGGGCCTCGTCGCGGTTGTCGTCCTCGCCGGCCAGGTGGATGTCGTTCACCGAGATGTTGACCTCGATGACCTCCAGCCCGGTCATCCGCTCGACGGCGCCGACGACGTTGCGGCGGACCGCGGAGGCCAGGTCGGCGATGGCGACGCCGTACTCGACGACGACGTCCAGGTCGACCGCGGCCTGCTTCTCGCCGACCTCGACGGCCACGCCCGCGACGGTGGAGGCGCCGCTGGTGCCGCCGCCGGGGATGCGCTCGCGCAGCGCACCGAAGGCGCGGGACGCGCCGGAGCCCATCGAGTACACGCCGGAGACCTCGCGCGCGGCGATGCCGGCGATCTTCTGGACGACGGACGCGGCGATGGTGGTGCGGCCCTGGCCGGTGCCGTCGGCGAGGCGTCCCGCGGGGGCCGCGGCCGGGGTGGTGGCGGGGGTGGTGGTCGGGGTGCCGGAGGTCATCGGTGCTCCTCTCACGGGCCGGCCCCGGGTGGGGGCCCGCCGCGGTGCGTGTGGTGTCCCCCGTGGGATGCCCGTCCGTGGCCCTCCCTCACGGTGGTTCACTCGTTCGGCGGAGCCGGGGTCCCGGGGGCGGCGCGGACGTAGTGCAGCAGCAGGGTCCCGTCGGCGGCCGCCTCGTGGCCCGCCAGGTGCAGCGCGCGCGGTACGGGCAGGGACCGCGGCCCGGTCGCGATCCGCCCCTCCGGGCCCCCGACCAGCACCGGGACCAGCGTGAGGCGCAGCTCGTCGACGACGTCGGCCCCGACCAGCGCGCCGAGCAGGGTCGGCCCGCCCTCGCACAGCACGGAGGTGTGGCCGCGGCGGGCGAGCGCGGCGAGCAGCGCGGCGGGGGAGAGGTCGTCGAGCAGCACGACCTCGGCCCCCGCGGCGACCAGCGCGGCGCGCCGGTCCGCGGGGGCGGCGGCCGTGGTCAGCACGACCGGCGCCGTGACGGTGTCGGTGAACAGCCGCGCACCCGGGTCCAGCCCGGCCGACCCGCTCACGACGACGACCGGCGGGGCGGCCCGGGCGGCCGCCCGTCCGGCCCGGGACGGCGTGGCCGGACGCCCCGGTAGTCCTCGTCCCGCGCGGTGCCCGCCCCGACGAGCACGCAGTCGGCCGACCGTCGCAGGGCGCGGAACAGGTCACGGTCGGCCGGGGTGGACAGGCCGCCGGACCCCGCTCCGCCCGCCGTCACGGCCCCGTCGGCGGAGCTGACCATGACCGCGGTGACCCGCGGCCGGACGGGCGGGGGACCGGACGCGGAGGGCTCGACGGGCACCGCCCGAGCATCCCGCCGCGCGGACGACGTGACGCACGGGGGTGTTCTGTCGTAGGGCAGCCTCACTTATGGTGAGCGGAGCCGCACCGGACGGGTGGGGCCATCCGGTCGAGCAGGGGGCCACGAGCAAGGTGAACGCGATCCGCGTCCGACCACCGTCGGCGGAACAGCCGTCGCCCCCTCGACGGTCGCTCCGGCGCAGGCGGCTGCTCGGCCTCGCCGCGCTGACCACGGCGCTGCTGCTCGCGGTACTCGCCAGCATCGCGATCGGGACCAAGGTCATCCCGGTGAACGAGGTGTTCTCCGCACTGGTCGCCCCGACCGGCAGCGAGAACGACGTGGTCATCCGTTCCCTGCGGATCCCGCGCACCCTGCTCGGGGTACTCGTCGGGATCGCGCTCGGCCTGGCCGGCGCGCTCGTGCAGGGCTTCACCCGCAACCCGCTCGGCGACCCCGGCCTGCTGGGCGTCAACGCGGGTGCGGCGTTCTTCGTCGTCATCGGCATCTACGTCTTCGGTGTCAGCACGCTGTTCGGCTACGTCTGGTTCGCCTTCGCCGGGGCGCTGGTCGCCAGCGTCGTGGTGTTCGTGATCGGCACCCGGGCACCCGGCGGTGCCACCCCGGTGTCGCTGGCCCTCGCCGGTGCGGCCGTCAGCTTCCTGCTGCAGGCGGGCACCTCCTCGGTGGTGCTGCTCGACGAGACCAGCCTCGACGCCTACCGGTTCTGGGTGGTCGGATCGCTCGCCGGGCGCGACGCCGCGGTCGGCGGCCAGGTGGTGTGGTTCATCCTCGCGGGCACGGCGCTGGCGCTGGCCAGCGCGCCCGCCCTCAACGCGCTCTCCCTCGGCGACGACGTCGCCACCTCGCTGGGGCACTCGGTCCGCCGGACCCGGGTCGTCGGCGTCGTCGCGATCACGCTGCTCGCGGGGGCGGCCACCGCCGCCTGCGGGCCGATCGTGTTCCTCGGACTGATCGTGCCGCACGTCGTGCGGGTGTTCACCGGGCCCGACCACCGCTGGCTGCTGCCCGCCTCCGGGCTCGCCGGGGCGGTGCTGCTGCTGCTCGCCGACGTCGTCGGACGGGTGGTGGCCCGCCCCGGTGAGCTGCAGGTCGGCATCGTGGTCGCGCTGATCGGCGGGCCGTTCTTCATCGCGCTCGTGCGCCGTCGCAAGCTGGGGGCCGTGTGAGCACCGTGACCGAACCCGGCCCGCCGAGCACGGTGGCCGTCCCCGGCCGCCGCGCCGTCCGCGCGGGCCGCTTCTCCGGCGTGCTGCGCGTCCGCACCGCCGTCGTGCTGCTCGCCTGTGCCGTCGCGCTGGTGCTCGCCGCCGCGGTCAACATGGGCCGCGGCGACTACCCGATCGCGATCACCGACGTGCTGGCGACGCTGTTCGGCGGTGGCGACGCCGGTCAGCAGCTCGTCGTGCTCGAGCTGCGGCTCCCGCGCACCCTGGTCGGTGCGCTGGTCGGCGGCGCGCTCGCCGTCTCCGGCGCGATCCTGCAGTCGGTCGCCCGCAACCCCCTCGCGAGCCCGGACATCATCGGCGTCCAGTGGGGCGCCAGCGCGGCGGCGGTGTTCGTCATCGTGCTCGGGGGCGGCGTGGCCGGGGTCGGCGGCGCCTTCGCCTCGCTCGGCATCCCGCTCGCCGCCCTGATCGGCGGGCTCGTGTCGTCGGTCGCGGTGTACGTCCTGGCCTGGCGCAAGGGCATCCAGGGCTTCCGGCTCGTGCTGATCGGCATCGGCATCCAGGCCGTGCTCGTCGCCGCGGTGCAGTGGCTGCTGACCGTCGCCCAGATCTACCAGGCCGCCCAGGCCCAGGTCTGGCTCAACGGCAGCCTGAACGCGCGCAGCTGGAACGAGGTCGTCCCGCTGTCGATCTCCATGCTGGTGCTCGTGCCCGCGGCGCTGGCCCTGGTGCACCTGCTCGGCGCCCTGCGCTTCGACGACGACACCGCCCGCGGCCTCGGCGTGCGGGTGAACGGCGCCCGCACCGCGCTGCTGCTCGTCTCCGTCGGGCTCGCCTCGGTCGCGACCGCGGCCGCCGGCCCGATCGCCTTCATCGCACTGGTCACCCCGCAGATCGCGCGCCGGCTCTGCCGGGTCGGGACCCCGCCGATCGGGGTCTCGCTCGTGCTGGGCGCGGCGCTGACCGTGCTGTCCGACCTGATCGCCCGCACCGCACTGGGGTCGGTCGAGCTCCCGGTCGGCATCGTGACCGCCGTGCTCGGCGCCCCGTTCCTGCTGTACCTGCTCGCCCGCACCCGCCAGGAGGCCCGTCGATGAGCACCGTCGAGGACATCAGCGTCGCGGAGGCCACCACCTCCCGGACGACGACGGCGGGCGACCCCGTCCGTCCCGGTGTGGTCCGGCTGTCGGCCGAGCAGGTCACGCTCGGCTACGGCGACCGCACCATCGTCGACGGGCTCGACCTGGAGGTGCTGCCCGGCGCGGTCACCACCGTCATCGGCCCGAACGGCTGCGGCAAGTCCACCGTGCTGCGCGCGCTGGGGCGGCTGCTGCCCGCCCGGACCGGTCAGGTGCTGCTCGACGGCAAGCGGATCGACCGCACCCCGACCAAGGAGGTCGCCCGGGTCCTGGGGATCCTGCCGCAGTCGCCGCTGGCGCCCGAGGGGCTGACCGTCGGCGACCTCGTCGCCCGCGGGCGGCACCCGCACCAGGCCTGGTACCGGCAGTGGTCCTCGGACGACGAGCGCGCCGTCGCCGAGGCGCTGACCTGGACGGGCCTGTCCGACCTCGCCGAGCGCCCGGTCGACGAGCTGTCCGGAGGCCAGCGCCAGCGGGCCTGGATCTCGATGGCCCTGGCCCAGGAGACCGACCTGCTGCTGCTCGACGAGCCGACCACCTTCCTCGACCTGGCCCACCAGGTCGACGTGCTGGAGCTGGTGCGGCGGCTGCAGTCCGAGGCGGGCCGCACCGTGGTCATGGTGCTGCACGACCTCAACCTGGCCGCCCGCTACGCCGACCGGCTCGTCGCGATGAAGGACGGCCGGATCGTCGCGGCGGGGTCGCCCTCCGAGGTCGTCACCGAGGAGCTGCTGGCCGACGTGTTCGGGCTGCGCGCCCGGGTGCTGCCCGACCCGGTGACCGGCACCCCGCTGGTCGTGCCGGACGCGGGCCCGTCGCTGCGCGCCCCGGAGCCGATCGCCGAGGCATGATCTCCGGCGTGACCTCCGGCGACCGACCGCCCTTCCTCGCCACCCGCGCGGTGCACGCGGGCAACGACGTCGATCCCGGCACCGGCGCGATCCGCCGCCCGATCGTCGCGGCCAACTCCTACGCGCTGCCCGAGGACCCCTCCGAGCTGGACTGGTCGGGCACCGCGACCCGGCTCTACACCCGCAACGGCGGGGCGAACCAGGGCTGGCTGGAGGACAAGCTCGTCGCCCTGGAGGACCCGCACGGGGTGTCCCCGGGCGGCTGCGCGGCGGTCGCGCTCGCCTCGGGGGTCGCGGCGCTGCACGCGGTGTTCTTCACGTTCCTGCGCTCCGGTGACCACGTCGTCAGCTCCGACGTCACCTACGTCGCCACCCACCGGCTGCTCACCGAGCTGCTGCCCGAGCGGTGGGGGATCACCGCGACGCTGGTCGACTCCGGCGACCCGGAGGCGGTGCGCGCCGCGGTCCGCCCGGAGACCCGGCTGGTGCACGTCGAGACCCCGGCGAACCCGACGACCCGGATCACCGACGTCGACGCCGTCGCCGCCGTCGCACACGAGGCGGGTGCCCTGCTCAGCGTGGACGCCACCTTCGCCACCCCGGTGCTGCAACGGCCGCTGGAGCGGGGCGCGGACCTCGTCGTGCACTCGCTGACCAAGTACGTCAACGGCCACGGCGACGCGATGGGCGGCGCCGTGCTGGGCCGCCGCGAGCTGGTCGACCGGATCCGCGCCGACGCGATGGTCGACGCCGGGGGAGCGATCAGCCCGTTCAACGCCTGGCTGATCGCCCGCGGCGCGGTGACCCTGCCGATGCGGATGCGCGCGCACTGCGCCGGCGCCCGGCAGGTCGCGGAGTACCTGGAGTCCCGCCCGGAGGTCGCCTACGTCGCCTACCCGGGGCTGGCGTCGCACCCGCAGCACGCGCTCGCGACCCGCACCCTCGACGGCGGGTACGGCGGCATGCTCGCCTTCGCCCTCGACGGGCCGCCGGAGCGGCAGAACCGCTTCGTCGCGGGCCTGCGGATGATCACCTCGGCGGTGTCGCTGGGCCACGACGAGTCGCTGATCGTGCACGTCGGGGCCGGTGGCGACGGCCGGGCGGCGCACTTCCCACCGGAGTTCCGCCGTCTCGGGCACCTGCGCCTGTCGGTGGGGCTGGAGGACCCGCGCGATCTCGTCGCCGACATCGCGCGGGCCCTGGACGGTGCGGGGGCGCCCGTCAGCCGATGAGCGACCGGCCGACGATCTCCTTCATGATCTCGTTCGTGCCGCCGTAGATCGCCTGCACGCGGGAGTCCACGAACGCGCGGGCGATCGGGTACTCGAGCATGTAGCCGTAGCCGCCGTGCAGCTGCACGCAGCGGTCGACGACGCGGTTCTGCAGGTCCGAGCACCACCACTTGGCCTTCGCCGCGTCGGGCACCGACAGCTCGCCCTCGCCGTTGTGCTCGGTGATGCAGCGGTCCACGAAGACCCGCGCGATGGAGACCTCGGTGTCCATCTCGGCGAGCTCGAAGCGGGTGTTCTGGAAGTTCGCCACCGGGCGGCCGAACGCCGTGCGCTCCTTGGTGTACTCCAGCGTCATCCGCACGGCGGCCTCGGCGCCGGCCACCGAGGCGACGGCGATCGACAGCCGCTCCTGGGCGAGGTTCTGCATGAGGTAGATGAAGCCCTGGCCGACCTCGCCGAGCCGGTTCGCGTCGGGCACCCGGACGTCGGTGAAGCTCAGCTCCGCGGTGTCCTGGGCCTTCATGCCGACCTTCTTCAGGCGGCGGCCGCGCTCGAAGCCCTCCATGCCGCGCTCCACCACGAACAGGGTGAAGCCGAGGTGCTTGGCGTCCGGGTCGGTCTTGGCGACGACGATCACCAGGTCGGCGAGGATGCCGTTGGTGATGAAGGTCTTGGACCCGTTGAGGATCCAGTCGCCGTTCGCGTCCTGCTTGGCGTTGGTCGCGATGCCCTGCAGGTCCGAGCCGGTGCCGGGCTCGGTCATGGCGATCGCGGTGATCAGCTCACCACTGCAGAACCCGGGCAGCCAGCGCTGCTTCTGCTCGTCGGTGCACAGGCGCAGCAGGTAGGGCTGCACCACGTCGTTGTGCAGCGGGAAGCCGATCCCGCTGGCCCCGGCGGCGACGATCTCCTCGGCCAGGATCGCGTTGTAGCGGAAGTCGTCGACCCCGCCGCCGCCGTACTCCTCGGGCACCGCGGTGCCCAGCAGGCCGGCCGCGCCCGCGGCGGTCCACACCGCCCGGTCGACCTGACCGTCCTCCTCCCACTGCTCGTGGTGCGGGGTGACCTCCTTCGCGATGAAGGTCCGGCACAGGTCGCGGAACGCGTCGTGTTCGTCGTCGAAGATCTCGCGCTGCATGTCCGGCAGTCTCACATACCCGTCGGTAACTCCGGTCGTCCTCACGGGCCGTCGGTGACCCGCGCGTGCCGGTAGGGTGCGGCCGTGGATCTCGTGGACGCCGTCGCCAACGTGTGGGACCGGGCCGTGGTCGGTCACCTCGCCGACCTGCGACGGATGCCGCGCGACGCGGTGGTCGGCTCGCCGCAGGGCATCCTGTTCCGGTACCGCCCGCTGTCCGGTGTGGACCCCTCCGGCGGTGCGCCGGTGCTGCTCGTGCCGCCGCTGGGCGCCCCGGACTTCGCCTACGACCTGCGTCGCGGCTGCTCGCTGGTGGAGCACCTGCTGCAGCAGGGCCGGACCGTCTACCTGATCGACTACGGCCCCAAGTCGTTCTCCGACCGGACCCTGGGCATCGAGAGCTGGGTCGACGAGCTGCTGCCCGACACGATCCGCCGGGTCGCCGAAGAGACCGACGACGAGGTGCACCTCGTCGCCTGGTCGCTCGGCGGGATCTTCGCCCTGCTCACCGTCGCCGCCGCGGTGCAGGCGCGCGACCCGCTGCCGGTGCGCTCGGTCGCCGCGATCGGCACCCCGGTCGACATCTCCCGGGTGCCGCTGGTGGCGCCGATCCGGCCGCTCGCGCAGATCACCGGTGGCCGGCTCATCTCCTCGATCTACCGGGGTGTCGGGAGCTTCCCGGCGCCGATGGTGAGCTGGGCGTTCCAGCTGACCGCGGTGGACAAGCTCGTCACCAAGCCGCTGGCGATCGCGTCGCGGATCGACGACCGGGACTGCCTGGCCCAGATCGAGGCCGTCGACCACCTGATGAGCAACATGCACGGCTACCCGGGCCGGGTGTTCGGGCAGATCTTCCACCTGCTGCTGCGCAGCAACGACCTCGCCGACGGCGGACTGCGCCTGGGCGGGCGGGACGTGGAGCTGTCCGACGTCGGGGTGCCGGTGCTCGTCGTCGCCGGGCGGGACGACGTCATCGCCCCGCTGCGGGCGGTGCGCGCCGGCGTGCCGCTGCTGACCGGCAGCCCGGAGGTGCGGTTCACGACCTCGCCGGGCGGGCACCTGGGCGTGCTGACCGGGCGCCGGGCCCGGGACACGACCTGGCCCGAGCTCGACCGGGCCCTGGCCGACTGGGACGCCGCCGCGGACACCCCCGCCGACGCCGACGGCCCGGCCGCCGCCGGGGCCTGACCGGCCCGCTCGCCCGGCCGGACCGGACGGCGGCGATTCCGGGGCCGGACCGGCTCGCGTCGGCCGCCGGGCCCGACCCGGCCCGCTCCGGCCGCGCCGGCGGCGTGTGATCGGTCCCTCCCCGGCCACTGCCGCCTGACGGTCCCTGGTCCGTCCGCTGCCCCCGCCCGCACGGTGATCCGTAGTCCGCGTGGTGATCCGCTGTCCGCGCGGTGATGCACGGTGCGCGCGGTGATCCGCGTTCCGCGTGCGTCCGGATGCGCGCGCCCCGCGGATCAGCGCGCGGATTCGTGATCACCACCGTCGGGAACCGGCGGTGGGGGAGGGTTGACCGGTCATGTCTCTAAGTGATTTAGTCACTTTATGACCGCAGGGGAGACGCTGTCGGAGCGCCTGGCCGACGACATCATGGACATCATCCGGACCGGGAACCTCGGCCCGGGGGACCAGCTCGCGTCCTCCCGCGACCTGGCGCGACGGTTCGAGGTCACCACCCCGACCGTCCGCGAGGCGCTGCGACGCCTGGAGGCCACCGGGGCCGTCGAGTTCCGGCACGGCTCGGGCACCTACGTCGGCGCCGGGGTCGGGCGGCGGCTGCTCGCCAACCCGCACCGGCCGTCCCGGACCCCCGACGGCGTGCACGAGCTGATCCGCGCCCGGCTCGTCCTGGAGCCGCCGATCGCGGCTGCCGCGGCCCGGGAGCGCGACCCCGCCGGGCTCGCGCTGCTCTCGGAGAGCGTCACCAACGCCCTGCACCCGCCGGTCGGCGATCTCCGCCCGGCGGTGCACTTCCACGTCGCACTGGCCGCGACCAGCGGCAACGCGCTGCTCCGGGAGACGGTGGAGGCGCTGCTGCACATCCGGGCGCGCGACCAGGTCGAGATCCGGCACCGCTACGACGACCGCGAGCGCGACCACGCCGAGCACGTCGCGCTGCTCGAAGCCGTCCGTGGGGGCGACCCGGACCTGGCGGAGCGGCTCTGCCGCGAGCACCTCGCCTCGATCGCCGCGGCGGCGGGCGCGTGAGCACGCGGCGCCTGGGGGAAATGACGACGGTCGAGGCCGCGGCCGCCGTCGTCGACAGCCCGGTGGTGCTGCTGCCCGCCGGGGCCTTCGAACAGCACGGGCCGGGGCTGCCGCTCGCGACGGACCTGATCCGTGCCGAGGCGGTCTGCGACCGCGTCGCCGAGGCACTGGGCGGCACCGCGGTCGTCGGACCGTCGTTGCCGGTCGGGGTGTCGCCGCACCACCTGGCCTTCGCCGGCACGGTCAGCCTGACCACCACGACGTTCGCCACGCTCGTACGCGAGTACGTCGACGGCCTGTACCGCCACGGCTGGCGCCGGATCTGCGTGGTCACGGGCCACGGCGGGAACGACGCCACCCTCGCGACGGTCGCGCAGGACCTCCTCGCGGCCCGTCCGGACCTGCAGTTCGCCTGGAGCCCGCTCACCACGCTGGCCGCCGACGTCGTCGCCGCGGCCGGGCCGCCCGAGGTCAGCGGGCACAGCGGGCAGGCCGAGACGGCGCAGATGCTCGCCGTCGCGCCGCACCTGGTGCACACCGACCGGCTCACGGCCGGGACCACCCGGTTCGCCGAGCTCGACGCCTTCGGCGCACTGGCCCGGCGGCGCGGTGGTCCGACGCTCACCGCGCCCTACGACCGCCTGTCCGGCAACGGGGTCCTCGGCGACCCCCGCCGGGCCGATCCGGAGCACGGGGAGGCGATCGTCGCCGCGATCGTCGACCGGATCACCGACTTCGTCACGGCCTGGCTCACGGCCTGACGCCCCTCCGACCCGCACGCACCCACAGCACTCCCGCGGTGGCGCCACCCGGTGCCCCCGTCGCACGACCCTGCCCGCGACCCGGGCGGGGCCACAGCACCGGCCGTCGACGACGCCGTCCGAAGGGAACCCCATGTCCGCACCGAGATCGTCCGCACCGAGACCGTCCGCAGCGACACCGTCCGTTCCGGGACACCCGACCGGGGGCGCGACGCGACGTGCCGGGGGACGCCGCCTGCGTGCCGTGGCGGCGGCCTGCCTGGCCGCGGCCGCCCTGACCACCGGCGCCGCCGTCGCCCCTGCACCGTCCGACGCCGCCGTGGTCCCGACCGCATCCGGGTCGCCGGCCGGACCCGCCGGTCCCGGTGCTCCCGCCGGACCTGCCGGCCCCGGCGTGGCGGCCGGACCGGCGGGCGGCCCGCCCGGAGCACGGAGCCCCGGCTGCGGCCTCACCCCGCCGCAGGCACCGGGCACCACCGCCGTCCGCACCGTGGACAGCGGCGGCCTGGCCCGCACCGTGCGCGTCCACCTGCCCGAGGGCTACCGCCCCGACCGGCCCACCCCGGTGGTCCTGGTCTTCCACGGCCGCGGCAACGACGGCGCCACCACCGAGGACTTCTCCGGCCTGTCCGGGCTGCCCGCCGTCGTCGCCTACCCCGACGGGGTCCCCGGCGGTGAGGGGAAGCGCTCCTGGCAGGGCGCCCCGTACTCCTCGCCGGGCGTCGACGACGTCGCCTTCACCGGTGACCTGCTCGACGACCTCGAGGCGGGCCTCTGCGTCGACCCCGGCCGGGTCTTCGCCACCGGAAAGTCCAACGGCGGCGGCTTCACCGAGATCCTGGCCTGCCGGATGTCCGACCGGATCGCCGCGATCGCCCCGGTCGCGGGCGCCTACTACCGCGACGGCGAACCGCCGTGCCGGCCCGGCCGTCCGGTCCCGGCGTTGTTCGTGCACGGCACCGGCGACGCCACCATCCCCTACACCGGCGACGCCGGCCGCGGCCTGCCCGCGATCCCGGCGAAGGTCGCCGAATGGGTCGCCCGTGACGGCTGCCGGGCCCGCCCGCAGACCCGCCGGATCGAGCCCGACGTGACCATCTCGACCTGGCGCGGCTGCCGCGACGGCGCCCGGGTGCAGCACGTCGCCGTCGACGGCGGCGGCCACACCTGGCCGGGCGCGACCGCCTACTCCGGTGGCGGCGTCACCACGCAGACGGTCCGCGCCACCGCGCTGGTCGGGGACTTCTTCGGCCTCGGGGGACCGCGATGAGCACCCCCGCCGCCACCCGGGACCGGGAGCTGCCCCGCCTCGTGCGGGCGATGGCCGTCGTCGAACGGGTCGGGAACGCGCTGCCGCACCCGTTCTGGCTGTTCTGGGTGCTGTCGGCGATCCTCGCCGTGGTCAGCGCCGGGCTGGCGGCGGCGGGCGTCGCCGTCGTCGCACCCGACGGCGAGCCCGTCGCGGTGCGGAACCTGCTCTCCGGCGACGGCCTCGCGATGGCCGTCTCGTCGATGATCGACAACTTCGCGCAGTTCCCGCCGATGGCCACCATCGTCACGGTGATCATGGGTGTCGCGGTCGCCGAGCGCAGCGGGCTGCTCGCCGCGGCCATGCGGGCCGGCGTCGCCCGGGTGCCCGCGTCGCTGGTGGTGTTCGCGGTCGCGTTCGCCGGGACCGTCGCGCACGTCGCGTCGGCCGCGGCGTACGTGATCCTGGTGCCGCTCGGCGGGCTCGCGTTCCGGGCGGTCGGGCGCTCGCCGATCCTCGGGATCGTCGTCGCCTACACCGCGATCGCCTCCGGCTACGACGCCAGCCCGGTCCCCACCCCGAACGACGCGATCTTCGCCGGCATCACCACCGCCGCGGCCCGGATCGTGGACCCGGCGGTCGTGGTGACCCCGGTCGGCAACTGGTTCTTCAACATCGCCTCCTCGGTCGTCCTCGCGCTGGTGATCACGCTGGTCACCCGGGTCGTCCTGGCCAAGCGGCCCGACCTGGACCCCGACCCCGACGCCCCCGACGACGACGTCGCCGGGCTGAGCCTGTCCGCGGCCGAGCGGACCGGCCTGCGCCGCGCCGGCTGGGTGCTGCTGGGTGGTGCGGTGCTGCTCGTCGCGGTCGTGGCGCCGGAGTGGTCCCCGCTGCGCGGGGAGAACGGCTCGATCGTCGAGTCCCCGCTGGTCGAGGGCATCGGCGCGGTCATCGCGCTGCTGTTCGGCCTGCTCGGCACCGTCTTCGGCCGCGCGGTCGGGACGATCACCACCGCCGCCGACGTCCCGAAGCTGATGGCCGACGGGATCCGGCAGATGGCCCCGGTGCTGGCGCTGTTCTTCGCGATCGCCCAGTTCCTGGCCTACTTCGACTGGACCCACGTCGGGGACGTGCTCGCCGTCGTCGCCGCGGACGCGCTGCGCACCACCGGCGTCCCGATCCCGGTCGTGTTCCTGATGGTGCTGGCCGTGCTCACCGTGGTGAACGTGATGGTCACCAGCGGGACGGCGATGTGGTCGATCGCGGCGCCGGTGATCGTGCCGATGCTGATGCTGGTCGAGGTGCCGCCGGAGACCACCCAGGCGCTGTTCCGGATCGCCGACTCCGGCTCGACGGCGATCACCCCGATGAGTCCGTACTTCGTGATGGCGCTGGGGTTCCTGCAGCGCTACCGCAAGGACGCGGGCATCGGGACGCTCGCGTCGTACACGCTGCCCCTGGCCGTCGCCATGACGGCGGTCTGGACGCTGCTGTTCTTCGCCTGGTGGGCACTGGGGATCCCGCTGGGCCCGGGGGCCCCGGTCCGCTGAGGGGACGGACGCGGGGCGGGGACCGGGACGGTCGGGGACACTGGCGCAGGTGCGCTACCTCGACGCTCCCGGTCCCGGCCCACGACGCTGGTCGGTGATGGGCCTGGGCACCTGGCAGTTCGGCACGAGCGAGTGGGGCTACGGCGACGCGCTGGAGGCCGGGCGGATCGTCGCCCGCGCCCGTGAGCTGGGCGTCACCGTCTTCGACACCGCGGAGCTCTACGGCCCGCTGCGCAGCGAACGGATCCTCGGCGACGCGCTGCGTGCCTGCGGTGGCCCCGGGTGGCGCGACGACGTCGTGCTCGCGACGAAGTTCTTCCCGGTCCTGCCCCTGGGCCCGGTGCTGCGGCACCGCGCGGCCGCCTCCGCCGCCCGGCTCGGGGTGACCGAGATCGACCTCTACCAGGTGCACAAGCCGCACCCGCTGGTCGGCGACGCGTCGGCGATGCGCGGGATGGTCGAGCTGCAGCGGACCGGGCTGGTCCGCGACGCCGGCGTCTCGTCGTACACGCTGGACCGCTGGCTGGCCGCGGAGGAGGCGCTCGGCGGACCCGTGCTGTCCAACCAGGTCGAGTTCAGCCTCCTGCGCCGCAGGCCCGTCGCGGCCCTCGTCCCGCACGCCGCCGCGCACGGCCGCATCGTGATGGCCTACAGCCCGCTCGCCCAGGGCCTGCTCACCGGCCGGTACGACGCCGGCCACCGGCCCACCAACGCGGTGCGCCGCAGCAAGCCGGAGTGGCTGCCGGAGAACCTGGCCGCACTCGCTCCGCTCACCGACGCCCTGCGCGACGTCGCCTCCGCGCACGACGCGACGCCGTCGCAGGTCGCGCTGGCGTGGGTGGTGTACCACCCGAACACGGTGGCGATCCCCGGTGCGTCGAGCGTGGCGCAGCTGGAGTCCAACGTGGCCGCGGCGGACATCGTGCTGACCTCCGACGAGTACGTCGGTCTCACCGCGGCCGCGCAGCGGGTCCGGCTGCGCACCGGACCCGCCACGCTGCCCGCCGTGGCCCGGGAGCTGCTGCGCTCCCGCTGAGCCGCTACTTGACGTGCTCGCGCAGGAACTGCGTCGCGCGGGTCCACGCGATCTCCGCCTGCTCGGCGTCGTAGGTGCCCATGTGGTTCTCGTCGTTGAAGAACGCGTGCCCGGCCGGGTACTGCAGGAACTCCGGGCGGGTGCCGGACTCGGCCTGGATGCGGTCGGCGAGGGACTCCACCGCGTCCGGCGGGGCCATGGTGTCCTCCGACCCGAAGTGGCCCTGGACCGCCGCGGTCAGGTTCGCGAACGACGGGTAGTCCTCCTTGAGCACGCCGTAGAAGGGCACGGCGGCCGCGACCTTGTCGCCCTGCTGCGCGGCGAGGACCAGCACGAAGCCGCCGCCCATGCAGAAGCCGACCGCGCCGACGGCCGAGGAGGTGACGTCGTCGCGCCCGAGCAGGAACTCCACGGCCCCGGCCAGGTCGGTCGCCGCGCCGTTCACGGGCAGCTCGCCCATGAGCTTCCCGGCCTCGTCGGAGTCGTGGGTGGTGCGCCCGCCGTAGAGGTCGGGGGCGAGTGCGACGAAGCCCTCGGCGGCGAACCGGTTCGTGACGTCGACGATGTGGTCGGTCAGGCCCCACCACTCCTGGATGACGATCAGACCGGGTCCGGCCCCGGACTCGGGCAGGGCCAGGTAGCCGTGCGCGGTGTCGCCGCCGGAGGGGAAGGTGACGTTCTGCGCGGGGTTCTCGTTGGTGTGTGCCACGGGCGCGATGACATCACGACGGTGCCGGTACCGCCCGCCGGGAAGATCGTTGCGTCCTGTGACGGAGGACCCTCCGTTAATCATGAGCGTCGCAAACGATATGGGTCTATCGTCACCGCCATGCTCGCCGGGACCGCCACCCGAACCGCGCACGACGCCGCGGTGGAGAACCTGCGCCGGGCGCGCGCCGGAGCCGGCGCCGTCCAGCTGGGGAAGCCGTCGTCGAACCTGTTCCGGTTCGGCGACCGCGACACCGGCGCCGCCGCGCGACGCCTCGACACCTCCGCCCTGGACGGTGTCCTCGGTGTGGACCCGGACCGGCGGACCGCCGAGGTACAGGGGATGGCGACCTACGAGACCATCGTGGACGCCACCCTCGTGCACGGGCTGATGCCGCTGGTCGTCCCGCAGCTCAAGACCATCACCCTCGGTGGAGCGGTCACCGGGCTCGGGGTCGAGTCGACGTCGTTCCGCGACGGGCTGCCGCACGAGTCGGTGCTCGAGATGGACGTGCTCACCCCGGCCGGGGAGCTGCTGCACGTCACCCCCGACGGGGAGCACGCCGACCTGTTCGCGGCGTTCCCCAACTCCTACGGCACGCTCGGCTACGCGGTCCGCCTGGTCGTCGAGCTGGCGCCCGTGAAGCCCTTCGTGAAGCTCACCCACCACCGGTACGCGAGCGCCTCCGCCGCGTCGGCGGCGATCGAGCGGTTCGTGGCGGCGGGCGAGGTGGACTTCCTCGACGGTGTCGTGTTCGGACCCGACGAGCAGTACCTGACCACCGGGGAGTTCGTCGACACTCCGATGCCGGGCGCCCGGATCTCCGACTACACCGGTCAGGAGGTGTTCTACCGGTCGCTGCAGCGCCGCCCGGTCGACCACCTCACCGTGCACGACTACCTCTGGCGCTGGGACACCGACTGGTTCTGGTGCTCGCGTGCGTTCGGCGTGCAGCACCCGGTGGTGCGCCGGTTCTGGCCACGCCGGCTCCGCCGCTCGGACGTCTACCGCCGTCTCGTCGCCCTCGACCAGCGTCACGGCGCGTCGAACCGGGTCCGGGAGGCGCTCGGCGGGACCGCCGAGGAGATGGTCGTGCAGGACGTGGAGATCCCGGTCGAGCGGCTCCCGGAGTTCCTCGAGTTCTTCCACCGGGAGATCCGGATCGAGCCGGTGTGGCTGTGCCCGCTGCAGCTGCGCGGGGAGCGGAGCTGGCCGCTGTACCCGATGGAGCCGGGCCGGCTCTACGTCAACGTCGGCTTCTGGTCCTCGGTGGCGGAGAAGCCGGGGGACCGGTGGGCACACAACCGGCTGATCGAGGAGTGTGTCGCCGACCTGGGCGGGCACAAGTCGCTGTACTCGACCGTGCACTACGGCGAGGACGAGTTCTGGTCGCACTACAACGGTGCGGCCTACCGGGCGGTGAAGCAGCGGTACGACCCGGACGGTCGGTCTCCCGACCTGTTCGCCAAGGTCACCGGCCGCTGACGAGCGCACCGCGGGGATCGACAGGGGAGGGATCGGCGATGACAGGAGTACTGGAAGGGCGGGCCACGACGACCGAGCCGGTGGCGGGGATCCTGTCCCACGTCCTGGGTTCCACGCGTGAGCTGCGGGTGGAGGGGTTCGACGGGTCGCGGTCGGGACCCGACGACGCCCCGGTCACGCTGCGGGTGAACTCGCCCCGGGCGCTGGCCCGGCTGGTGAGCGCCCCGGGCTCGCTCGGGCTGGCCCGGGCGTACGTGACCGAGGAGCTCGACGTGGAGGGGGACCTCTACACCGCGCTGCGCGCGATGTCGGAGGTGACGCTGCACTCGATCCCGCGCCGGGAGCAGCTGTGGCTGGCGCGGCGGCTGCTGCCCTACTGGCGCGAGCACCGGATGCCGCCGCCGGACCTGGAGGCCCGCCCCAAGGGGCTGCTGCACTCCAAGCGGCGTGACTCGCAGGCCATCTCGCACCACTACGACGTGTCCAACCGGTTCTACGAGTTCGTGCTCGGGCCGTCGATGACCTACACCTGCGCGGCCTACCCCGACGCCGACGCGTCGCTGGAGACCGCACAGGCCACCAAGTACGAGCTGGTGGCGACCAAGCTGGACCTCCGGCCCGGGATGCGGCTGCTCGACGTCGGCTGCGGCTGGGGCGGCATGGTCCGCCACGCCGCCCGCGAGCACGGCGTCCGCGCGCTCGGGGTGACCCTGTCGAAGGAGCAGGCCGCCTGGGCGCAGGAGGCGATCGCCCGCGAGGGGCTGTCCGACCTGGCCGAGGTCCGCCACCTCGACTACCGCGACGTCCCCGACGGCGTCTACGACGCGGTGTCCTCCATCGGCCTCACCGAGCACATCGGCAAGGCCAACCTGGACTCCTACTTCGCGTCGATGTACGCCAAGCTCCGGCCCGGTGGACGGATGCTGAACCACTGCATCACCCAGCCGCACCGGCCCGACCACCGTCACACCGACCCGTTCATCCACCGCTACGTGTTCCCCGACGGGGAGCTGGAGCCGGTCGCGGCGCTGGTGGACGCGATGAACGAGGCCGGGTTCGAGATCCGGCACGAGGAGAACCTGCGCGAGCACTACGCCATGACGCTGCGGGACTGGGGCGCGAACCTGGAGCGCAACTGGACCGACGCCGTCGCCGAGGTCGGGGTCGGCCGGGCCCGGGTGTGGCGGCTCTACATGGCCGCGTGCCGGCTGGGCTTCGAGCTGAACAACATCCAGCTCCACCAGGTGCTGGGCGTGAAGCTCGCCGACGGCGGCGCCGCCGGGTTCCCGCTGCGCGGGGAGCACGGGGCGTACTGAGACCGGGGGATCAGCGGAGACGGCGCGCGGCCGCGGCGGCCTGCGCGCCGTACCCGCCCCCGAACAGCACGGCGTGCACCAGCAACGGGAACAGCTGGTGCAGGTCGACCCGCTCGCGCCACCCGTCGGCGAGCGGGGAGTGCTCGTCGTAGGCGGCGAGGACGACGTCGAGGTGCGGCAGCCCGAACAGGTCCAGCATCGCGAGGTCGGACTCGCGGTGCCCGCCGTGCGCGGCCGGGTCGATCAGCCACGCGGCGCCGTCCCCGCCCCCGTCGTCGCGCGGACCCCACAGCACGTTGCCCGACCACAGGTCCCCGTGCAGCCGGGCCGGCGGCTCGTCCGGACCGGCCAGGGCGCCGATCCGTCCGCACACGTCGTCGACGGCGGCGGCACCGGCCGGGTCGAGGGCGCCGCGGTCCCGGGCGGCCCGCAGGTAGGGCAGCACCCGGTCGGCGGCGAACCAGTCGGCCCACGGGCCGTCGTACGGACGGTTCTCCATCCGCGTGTGCCCGATCCACGCCCGCGCCGGCCCGCCGGGCGGCGGGGCACCGAACGCGTCGGCACCGGCGGCGTGCAGCGTCGCCAGCTCCCGGCCGAACCGTTCCGCGGCGGCCGGCGTCGCCCGGCCCGGGGGGACGAGCCCGGTGACCAGGAGCGCGTCGTCGGCGCCCAGCACCCGCGGGACCGGCGGCCCGCCCGGCACCGCGATCCAGCGCAGCCCGGCGGCCTCGGCCGTGGCCGCGCCCGGGTCGCCCGAGGAGTCCTTGACCACGACGACGGTGCCGTCGTCCAGGGTCGCGCGCGGCGGGTGCCCGGCCGGTCCGTCCCGGACGGCGCGGCCGGTCAGCCGGGCGACGCGGTCGGTCATGCGTTCCGGGTGACGAACTCGACCAGGCCCGGCACCGCCGCGACGATCATGGCGTGGACCTCGGCGAACCCGTCCGGGCCGCCGTAGTAGGGGTCGGGCACCTCGGCACCCGCGGGGGCCGCCGGGTCGAACGAGCGCAGCAGCCGGACCCGCTTGGGATCGGGCACCGACTGCTCGAGGGTCCGCAGGTGCCCCATGTCCAGCGCCACCAGCAGGTCCGCGGAGAGGATCTCCGAGTCGACCTGGCGGGCGCTGTGGGCGGTGTCGTAGCCGTGCTCGGCCAGCACCTGGGCGGCGCGGGAGTCCATGGGCTGCCCGATGTGCCAGTGACCGGTCCCGGCGCTGGTCACGCGCACCCGGTCGGCCAGCCCGGCGGCCTCGACCTCGGCGGCCAGGATCTTCTCGGCGATCGGGGACCGGCAGATGTTGCCGGTACAGACGAAGACGACGTTCACTGCGACGTTCCTCCGGGGAGCGGGGGTACCGACGTCGACCCTGACGCCTCGGGTGGGTGGCCGGGCCATTGTCCACCGCGCACCGGCGCGCGCCGTAGGGTGGCCCGATGCCGTTCGATCACCATGCGGCCGGGACGGATCACACGGGCGGGCACGACCTGCGGCACCACGGCGACGCCGAGGCCACCGACGGGCTCGTCGACTTCGCCGTCAACGTGATCGGCGACGGCCCCCCGCCCTGGCTGCGGGACCGGCTCGTCGCGACCCTGGACGGACTCGGCCGCTACCCGCGCGCCGACCACGACGCCCGCGCCCGCGCCACCGTCGCGGCGCGGCACGGCCGCCACGCGGACGAGGTGCTGGTGCTCGCGGGCAGCGCGGAGGGATTCGCGCTGCTCCCGTCGCTGCGCCCCCGGCTCGCTGCCGTCGTGCACCCCGGGTTCACCGAGCCGGAGGCCGCGCTGCGCGGCGGCGGGGTGGACGTGGTGCGGGTGCTGACCGACGGCGCGACCGGGCACGCGCTCGACCCGGCCGCGGTGCCCGAGGAGGCCGACCTCGTCGTCGTCGGGAACCCGACGAACCCCACCGGGGTGCTGCACCCGGCCGCCGCGCTGCGCGCGCTCGCCCGCCCGGGACGGACCGTGCTCGTCGACGAGGCGTTCGCCGACGCCGTCCCCGGCGAGCCGGAGACACTCGCCGGCGACGCCGGCGTGCCCGGCCTGCTGGTGTTCCGCTCGCTGACCAAGACCTGGGCGCTGGCCGGGCTGCGCGCCGGCTACGCGCTCGGCGCCCCCGAGCTGCTGGCCCGGCTCGCCGCGACCCGCCCGCTGTGGCCGGTCTCCACCCCCGCCCTGGAGGCGGTCATCGCCTGCTGCGAGCCCGACGCGGTCTCCGCCGCGGACCGGAAGGCCCGCGAGCTCGCCGCACACCGCGTCTCGATGGCCGCGGCGCTGTCGGGTCTCGACGGCGTCGGCGTGTCGGCGGGGCCCGCCCCGTACCTGCTGCTGCACCTGCCCGACGGCACCGGCGAGGCGGTGCGGCGCATGCTGCGCGAGGCCGGGATCGCGGTGCGCCGCGGCGACACCTTCCCCGGTCTCGGGCCCGACCACCTGCGCGTCGCGGTCCGCCCGCCGGAGACGGTCCGCCGCCTCGTCGAGTCCCTCGACGCCGCACTGCGCCGGCTGGCGGTGTCGGCGTGAGCACGGTGCGCGACGTCGTCGCCGCCCTCGACGCCGCCTACCCGCCCCGACTGGCCATGGACTGGGACGCGGTCGGCCTGGTCTGCGGCGACCCCGACGACACCGTCTCCCGGGTGCTGTTCGCCGTCGACCCCACCCCGGAGACCGTGGACGAGGCGATCTCCTCCGGCGCCCAGCTGCTGGTCACCCACCATCCGCTGCTGCTCCGCGGGGTGCACGGCGTCGGCGCCGACACCCCCAAGGGTGCCCTGCTGCACCGGCTGATCCGGGCCGGGGTCGCGCTGTTCACCGCGCACACCAACGCCGACGTCGCCGACCCGGGCGTCTCCGACGCGCTCGCCGCCGCCCTCGGGCTGACCGTGTCCGGCCCGCTGGAACCGGAGCCCGGCCCGGCCCTGGACAAGATCGTCACCTTCGTCCCGGTCGGCCCGTCGATCGCCGCCGTGCACACCGCCCTGTCCGACGCCGGTGCGGGCGCGATCGGCAACTACTCGCACTGTTCGTTCGCCACCGCCGGGACCGGCCAGTTCCTTCCCCTCGACGGCGCCGCCCCGGTCGTCGGGTCGGTCGGGCGCCTGGAGCGCGTCGCGGAGACCCGGCTGGAGATGGTGCTGCCCCGGTCGCGGCGCCGCGACGTCGTCGCTGCGCTGCGGGCCGCGCACCCCTACGAGGAACCGGCCTTCGACCTGCTGGAGATGGCGCCGCTGCCGTCGTCGCTGGGGCTGGGCCGGGTCGGCGAGCTCACCGCCGCCGAGCCGTTCGCGGCGTTCACCCGCCGGGTCGCCGCGGCGCTGCCCGCGACCGCATGGGGGGTGCGCGGTGCCGGGGACCCGGACCGCCCGATCCGCCGGGTCGCGGTCTGCGGCGGCGCCGGGGACTCGGCCCTGGACTCGGCGGCCCGGGCCGGCGTCGACGCGTTCGTCACCGCCGACCTGCGCCACCATCCCGCGTCCGAGCACGCGCTCGCCGGGACCGGCCCCGGCGGCCCGACCCCCGCGCTGGTCGACGTCGCCCACTGGGCCTCGGAGTGGCCGTGGTGCGGGCAGGCGGCCGGGGTCGTGGCCGAGGCCCTCGCAGGTAGCGTCTCGGTCGCGGTCTCACGGGCCCGTACCGACCCCTGGACCACCGCCGCCCCGAGCAGCGGATCCGACACGACACCAGGACAACCGGAGGCGAGTGCATGAAGGCCGATCCCACCGCGCAGGCGAAGCTGGTGACGCTGGCCGAGGTGGACGCCGAGATCGGCCGGCTCACCCACCGGCGCTCGACGCTGCCCGAGCTCGCGCAGCTGGACGAGGCCGAGCAGCGGGTCCGTGCCGCGCGCGACGCCCTGGTCCGCGCCGAGACCCGCGCCGGTGACCTCGACCGCGACATCGCCCGGCTCGAACGCGACATCGACGGTGTCCGGGCCCGCACCGAGCGCGACCACACCCTGCTCGCCGGCTCGGGCATCTCCGCGAAGCAGGCCACCGAGCTGCAGCACGAGCTCGACACCCTCGCCCGCCGCCAGGGCGTCCTGGAGGACGAGCAGCTGGGGATCATGGAGGAGCGCGAGGCCGTCGGCATCGAGCTCGACCACGCCCGGGGCGAGCTGTCCGAGGCCGAGACCGCGGTCGGCGAGGTGACCGCGAAGCGCGAGTCCGCCGAGGGCGACATCGACGCCACCCGCGCCGGGCGCGACCGCGCCCGCACCGAGGTCGTCGCCGCGCTGCCCGCGGACCTGCTCGCCGACTACGAGCGCATCCGCGCCGGCGGCCGGGTCGCGGCCGGACAGCTGCGCGAGTCCCGTTGCGGCGCGTGCCGGCTCGAGCTCGACCGGACCTTCCTCGGGCAGGTCCGCACGGCGGCCGCCGACGAGGTCGTCCACTGCGAGGAGTGCGGCGCGATCCTGGTGCGTGGCAGGTGAAGCTGGTCGTCGAGGCGGACGGCGGCTCCCGCGGCAACCCCGGGCCCGCCGGCTACGGCGCGGTGGTGCTCGACGCCGGCGCCCGCCAGGTGCTGGGTGAGGTCTACGACGGCCTCGGGTCCACCACCAACAACGTCGCCGAGTACCGCGGCCTGATCGCCGGGCTGCGGGCCGCCCGCGACCTGGGGGCCACCGAGGTCGAGGCCCGGATGGACTCCAAGCTCGTCGTCGAGCAGATGAGCGGGCGCTGGAAGATCAAGCACCCGCCGCTGCAGGAGCTCGCCGACACCGCCCGCGAGCTGGCCGCGGAGTTCGACGCGGTCACCTTCGTGTGGATCCCGCGCAAGGACAACGCCCGCGCCGACGCGCTCGCCAACCGGGCGATGGACGGGGAGTCGAACCCCACCCTGGACCCGTCCGGGGCGGTGGGACCGGCGCCGAAGCCGACCGCGGGCGCGACCGGGTCGACGGACTCCGCGGCCGCCGCGGCCGCGTGGACCGGGCAGACGGGCTCCCCGACGCGGCTGATCCTGCTGCGCCACGGCCAGACCGAGCTGTCGGTCGAGCGCCGCTACTCCGGCCACGGCGACCCCGAGCTGACCGAGCTGGGCCAGAGGCAGGCCGCCGCCGCGGCCCGCGCGCTGGAGACCCGGCTGTCGGGCCAGGGAGTCGAACCGGCCGTGGTGCTGTCCTCGCCGCTGCGCCGGGCCCGCCAGACCGCGGCCGCCGTCGCCGAGACGACCGGGGCGGACCTCGAGGTCCGCGACGGCCTGATCGAGACCGACTTCGGCGGCTGGGAGGGCCTCACCTTCACCGAGGCCCGCGAGCGCGACCCCGAGCTGCACGGCCGCTGGCTCGGATCCGCCGACGTCGAACCGCCGGGCGGCGAGAGCTTCCGCGCGGTGGGGGAGCGGGTCGAGGCCGAGCGTGCCCGGATCGTCGAGGAGTTCGCCGGTCGGACGGTGGTCCTGGTCAGCCACGTCACCCCGATCAAGATGCTGCTGCGCACCGCGCTCGGCGCCGGCGACGAGGTGCTCTACCGCATGCACCTGGACCTGGCCTGCCTCAACATCGCCGACTTCTACCCCGACGGGGGCGCCTCGGTGCGTCTGGTCAACGAGACGTCCTACCTGGACGACCTCCGGTAGCCACCGGCCCGTCACCGCCTGCTGGATCGATACCGTCCTGACCCGTTCGGGCGGTGTCGACTCCGGACAGTTGTCCCCGTTCCTCACCTGAGCGATGCTTCGCGTGCACCGTACGGGGTGGTCAACCTACGGAGCGTGAACGGCAGTCTCGGTGTCGGCGGGGAACAGGGAGACGGTGAGGACAGCGATGTCGCAGATCCACGAGCACGACTACGGCTACGACCTGGCACACGAGATGAAGGTGATCGCGCGGCTGCCCCAGCAGCGGCGCGGCAGCTCACGCCCGATGGGTGTCCCGGCCCGCGAGATGGACCCGGACACCGACCTCGGCCACGACATGGCCCACGAGTTCTGATCCCTGCCCACCGTCCGCGACCGGCCCCGCCCCTTCCGGGCGGGGCCGTCGTGCTGTCCGGGCCGTGCCTCTACCGGGGAAGCACCGCGAGCGCGGCCCAGAGCGCGGTCGTCGCGGCGAGCAGGCCCAGCGGGACGGTGAGCGCCCCCAGCCGCAGGAAGGTGCCGAGCCGCGGCGGGTCGCCGTAGCCGGTGGCGATGCGCCGCCACAGCAGCGTCGCGAGCGACCCGGCGTAGGTCAGGTTCGGCCCGATGTTGACGCCCAGCAGCATCGCCAGCACCAGCCCGGGGTGCGCGGCCGGGCCGAGCGCGGTGAGCAGCACCAGCGTCGCGGGCAGGTTGTTCACCAGGTTCGCCAGCACCGCCGCGACGGCCGCGGTGACCAGCAGCCCGGTCAGGTCCGGGGTGGCGGGCAGCAGCGCACCGATCCAGCCCGACAGCCCCTGGGCACCGAGCCCGGCGACGACCACGCCCAGGGCCAGCACGAACAGGCAGAACCCGGGAGAGGCCGCGGCGACCAGGCGCAGCGGCCCGGTCTCGCGCCGCACCAGCGCCCGCACCGCCAGCACCGCGGCCCCGGCCGCGGCGACCCAGCCCGGTTCGACGCCCAGCGGCGAGGCCACCGCGAACCCGGCCAGGGTCAGCCCGAGCACCACCAGCGCGACGACCGGCGCCGCCGGCGCGGGCGCCGCGGGACCGGCCGGCTCCGGCTCCGGCTCCGGCTCCGCGGCGAGGTCGCGCCGGAACACCCACCGCAGCACCAGGTACTCGACGACGATCACCGCCAGCCACGGCCCGACCATCAGCCCCGCGAAGGTCAGGAACCCCACCCCCGACGCCGAGAACGCCAGCAGGTTCGTCAGGTTCGACACCGGCAGCAGCCCGGACGCCGAGTTCGACAGGTGGGCGCAGGCGAACGAGTGCGGCCGCGACGCCACCCCCAGCCGGGCCGCCGTCGCCAGCACCACCGGGGTCAGCAGGACCACCGTGGCGTCCAGGCTCAGCACCGCGGTCGTCCCGGCCGCCGCGGCGAAGACGGCGACCAGCAGCCGTCGCGGGGACCCGGCCGACGCCGTCGCCAGCCGCGCGCCCAGCCAGCGGAACACGCCCTCGGCGTCGGCGAGGTGCCCGAGCAGCAGGATCGCGGCGAGGAACCCGACGGTCGGGGCGAGCTCGCCGATCTCGGTCCACCCCCCGGCCGGGGTCACCAGCCCGGCGACGACGGCGACCAGTGCCGCCGGTACCGCGACCACGGCCTCGGGCAGCCCGAACGGGCGCAGCGTCGCGGCGGCCAGGACCGCGGCCAGCAGGGCGACCGCCAGCAGGAGGCTCACGTGAACAGCAGCGCGACGCCGACGGCCAGGCCCAGCAGGACCACCGCCCAGCGCAGCAGGGCCTCCGGCATCCGCCGCGCGACCAGGGCGCCGACGTAGCCGCCGACCAGCGTGGTCGGGGCGAGCAGCGCGACGGCGAGCCAGTCGACCGGGGCGCCGAGGGCGAACACGACGACCGTCACCGTCGCGACGACCAGCGACAGCACGCCCTTGAGCGCGTTGAGCCTGCGCAGCTCGTCGTGGGCGAACAGCGACAGTGTCGAGATCAGCACCACGCCCAGGGCGCCGCCGAAGTAGCCGCCGTAGACCGCGGCGAGGAACACCGCGACCAGCAGCGCCGGGGTGCGGTCCCGCCCCCGGGCGGCCGGGTCGCCGATCCGGCGTTTGAGCCACGGCCCGACCGCCATCGTGAGGCTGGCCAGGATCACCAGGACGGGCACGACGGCGTCGAACACGCTGCTGGGCAGCACCAGCAGCAGGGTGCAGCCCACTCCGCTGCCCAGAGCCGCGGCGACCGCGGTGACCGCGATCCGCCTGCCCTGTCCGGGCAGCTCGCGGCGGGCCCCGAGCACCAGCCCGGCGTAGCCGGGCCACTGGGCGACCGAGTTGGTGACGTTCGCCGCCAGCGGCGGGAACCCCACCCCGAGCAGCGCCGGGAACACCAGCAGCGACCCGCCGCCCGCGACGGCGTTCACCGCACCCGCGAGCAGCCCGGCCACCAGCAGGAACACCAGCGCCCACGGCTGGGAGAGGTCGATCACCACCGGACGGTATCCCGGTGCAACGCCGCGGTCCTCCCCGGCAGCCGACCGTGCGGGTCCGTAGCCTGGAACCCATGACCGCTGCCACCGAGATCGCGTTCGAGAACACCTTCGTCCGCGACCTGGACGGGCTCTACCTGCCCTGGCAGGCCGCCCCGGCGCCGGACGCGCGGCTGGTGCTGCTCAACGAGTCCCTGGCCGGTGAGCTGGGCCTCGACCCGGCGCAGCTGCGCACGCCCGAGGGTGTCGCGCTGCTCACCGGCACGACCGTGCCCGACTCGGCGACGACCGTCGCGCAGGCGTATGCCGGGCACCAGTTCGGCAACTACTCGCCACGGCTCGGCGACGGCCGTGCGCTGCTGGTCGGCGAGCTGGTCACCCCCGACGGCGCCCGCCGCGACCTGCATCTCAAGGGGTCCGGACGCACCCCGTTCGCCCGCGGCGGCGACGGGAGGGCCCCGCTCGGGCCGATGCTGCGCGAGTACGTGATCTCCGAGGCGATGCATGCGCTGGGGGTACCCTCCACACGGTCGCTGGCCGTCGTCGCCACCGGCGAGCCCGTGCTGCGCGACCGCGGCCCGGAGCCGGGCGCCGTGCTCGCCCGCACCGCGGCCAGCCACCTGCGGGTGGGGACCTTCCAGTTCGCGGCCGCCACGGGCGAGGTCGACGTGCTGCGCCGGCTCGCGGAGTACGCGATCGCGCGGCACCACCCGCAGGCGTCGTCCCCGCTGGAGTTCTACCGCGCGGTGATCGCCGTCCAGGCCGGGCTCGTCGCGCGCTGGATGCAGATCGGGTTCGTGCACGGCGTCATGAACACCGACAACATGACGATCTCCGGCGAGACGATCGACTACGGCCCGTGCGCCTTCCTCGACGCCCACGACCCGGCGACCTGGTACTCCTCGATCGACTCCGGTGGCCGCTACGCCTACGGCAACCAGCCCGGCATCGCCCAGTGGAACCTCGCGCGGCTCGGCGAGTCGCTGCTGGGGCTGTTCGCCGACTCCCAGGAGGAGGCGGTGCGCCTCGCGACCGAGGAGCTGGCGGGCTTCGCCGACGCCTACCTCGCCGCCCGGGACCGCGGCTACCTCGCCAAGATCGGCGTCGGGACCCCGGAGCTGCTCGCCGACCTGTTCGCGGTGATCGAGGACCAGAAGCCCGACCACACCCTGTTCTTCCGACGGCTGTCCGAGGCCGCCCGGGGCGACGCCGGGCCGGTCCGCGCCCTGCTCTCCGACCCGGCCGCCCTGGACCCGTGGCTGGAGTCCTGGCGGGCCGCCGGTCCGGACGCCGACGCGATGGACCGGGTCAACCCGGTCTACGTGCCGCGCAACCACCTGGTCGAGGAGGCGCTGGGCGCCGCCGTCGAGGGGGACCTGGAGCCGGTGCAGTGGCTGCTGCAGGTCCTCGCGGACCCGTTCACCGAGCGCGAGGGTTACGAGCGCTACGCCCAGCCAGCGGGGCCGGACGCGCCGCCGTTCACGACGTTCTGCGGGACGTGAGCAGGGAGCACTGCGCGACCGTGACCAGCCACTCCCGGTAGCGCTCGACCGGCCAGCCACGCAGCACGACCAGGCGCCGGTAGGACGTGCCGTCGTTCAGTGTCCAGGCCAGGTCCGCGACCGGGCCGGGGTCGAGGTCCGGGTCCAGCGTCGCCAGGTGGGCGGCGAACGCCCGGGCCCCGGCGAGACGCTCGGTCTCGGCACGGTCACGCAGGGCGGCGACGTCGGCGTCGACGTCCGCGGCCGCGTCGACCACCGCGGCCAGCGGCGCGGCGCGGCCCTGGACCTCGACGACCATGTCCACCCAGGCGGCGACCGCGCCGGCCGGGTCGGTGCGGGCCAGGATCCGCGCGACGGCGGGCCGCTCGGCCATCGGGACCGGCTCGTCGTCGCCGACGAGGGTGTGGTCCCACGCCAGCGACAGCAGCGCCGGCTTGCCCCCGGCGGCGTTGACGACGGTCCGGCGGCTGACCCCGGCGGCCGCGGCGACGGCGTCGAGGGTGGTGGCGGTCCATCCGTCGCGGACGAACAGCTCCGCCGCCGTCGCGACGACGGTCCGCCGGGTCGCGCGCGCCCGCTCGTCGCGCGTCGTGGAGCGGTAGGCCCGCGTCACTGGACATCACCCTCAATTCGGTGCACTCTGAGTGCAGTCAATGTAGCCGGGAGGTCGTCGTGCAGGTGGGCATCATCGGCGCCGGCCCTGCGGGGCTGCTCCTCGGGGCCGCGCTGGCGCGCCGCGGACACGCGGTCGTCGCGGTCGACCCCGACCCCGGACCGGACACCGGCGACCGCTGGGCGCGGCGCGGGGTCATGCAGTTCCACCACCCGCACGGCGTCCGCCAGCAGATGGGGGAGGCGCTGCGCGCGGAACTGCCCGAGGCGTGGGACGCCTGCCTGGCCGCCGGCGCCGAGCCGCTCACCTTCGTCCTCGACGACGGCACCCGCCTGCCCGCCGGGATGCGGGTCCGGCGGGAGACCTTCGAGCGGGCACTGCGCTCGGTCGCGGCCCGGGAGCCGGGCCTGACCCTGCGCCGCGGCCACGTCGACCGGGTGGGCGTCGAGGACGGCCGGGCCCGCGGGCTCGTCGTCGACGGCGAGCACCTCCCCACCGAGCTGGTCGTCGACGCCTCGGGCCGCAACGGCCGGGTGACCCGGGACCTCGGCCCCGCACCGGTCGCGGGCGGCGACACCGGCATCGCCTACGTCAGTCGCCAGTACCGGCTGCACGACGGCGCCGAGCCCGGCCCGATGAGCAACCCGCTCGCCTGGGAGGCCCGGCTCGACGGCTACCAGGTGATCGTGTTCCGGCACGAGCGCGGGATCTTCTCGGTGCTCCTCGTCCGCCCGGCCGACGCGCTGCACGACCTCCGTCACGAGGCCGCGTTCACCGCGGCCTGCCGCGCCGTGCCCGGGCTGTGCGACTGGACCGACCCCGACCGGTCCGCACCGATCACCCCGGTGTTGCCCGGCGGACGGCTGTACAACCACTACCGCGCCCAGCCCGACGTCGGCGGGCTGGTGCTGCTCGGCGACGCCGTCTGCACCACCACCCCGATGTTCGGCCGCGGCCTCGCCACCACCGCGATGCAGGTCCGGGCGCTGCTCGACCGCGTCGACACCGGCGACACCGGCTCGTTCGGGGCGTGGTGCGACGCCGCGATGCTCCCGTGGGTGCACGACCACACCCGCTCCGACGACCACTGGCGACGCGTGTGGTCCGGCGGCGACGTCGACTTCACCCGGCGCATCCCGAGCGACCTGATCCTCGCCGCCGCCGCGGCCGACCCGCGGATCGCGCCGGCGCTCGGGCCCTACCTCGCGATGCTCGCGGGCCCGGAGTCCCTCGACCCGGTGGAGCCGCTCGCCCGAGCCGTCTACCAGGGCGGATGGCGGACGCCGCTCGCCGACGGCCCCGGCCGCGACGAACTGGCGGAGGTCGTGCGGGCCGCCGTCGCGGCGTGAGTATCCTCGTGCACGCGGACGAGTCGGTCGGGCGGCCGCGGCGGGACCTCCGGGTCCCGCCGAGGAAAGTCCGGACTCCACAGGGCAGGGTGGTTGTCAACGGCAACCCGGGGCGACCCGCGGGACAGTGCCACAGAGAACAGACCGCCACGCGGCTCCCCGGAGCCGCGGGGTAAGGGTGAAACGGTGGTGTAAGAGACCACCAGCACCCCGGGTGACCGGGGTGGCTCGGTAAACCCCACCCGGAGCAAGGTCGAGAGGCCGTACGTGTACGGCTGCGCAGGCGTTCGAGGGCTGCCCGCCCGAGCCTGCGGGTGGACCGCTGGAGCCTGCCGGCGACGGCAGGCCGAGATGGATGGTCGCCGAACGGAGCACCGTGAGGTGCCCGGGAACAGGATCCGGCTTACAGACCGGCTCGTCCGCCCCGCTCTCCCCGACATGCACCGGGGGAGCGGGGTATCCGCGTTGACCAGGGAAAACCGTCTCGCGGCCTCTGTCGAGTTCTCGACGCTCTCGGATGCCCGACGGCCCAGCCACGGCCCACGGAACGATCTTGGTGCCCATTCTCCCGGCAGCTCCCTCGTCCTGGCCGCCTGCTCGTCGTAGAGGCGGGGACCAGGGTGGCGCCTGCGCCATCGCGTAGCGACGCCGTAGGCGCCCTGGTGGCCGTCTCTGCGGCGTGGACACTCATCGGCCGAGGGGGCAGCATCTCGTCACGCTCCGTCGGTCCTGGCGCCCTCGTGCGGTCGTAGCTCGTCGCCCTGGTGCTCGTCGTCGATCGCCTCATGGATCTGGGGCGCACCTGCGTGGCTGGGGCCGGGTAGCCGGACCCGGCGCCGCGAACGGGCCGGAGGTGTAGTGAGCGAAGCGACGGGGCCGGCGTGGCCGGCCCCGCGCCGCCGAAGGCGGCGCTCTTGATCCCTTAGAGGCAAATTCGGCAGAACGACGGCCAACGGCGTGTCGAGTCCCGGGTGATGCTTGACGTTTCGGTGTGTCGAGCTCCGGAAGATGCGCGCCGAGCGAGAGAATCGAGTGTGTCTGAGTCGAAACTGGACCAACTGCTCGACGGCCAACTGGCGTACGCCTGGCCGTTCGCCAAGCGACTGTCGATCAAGCCGGAGCCGTTGCGAGGGTTCGTCCGTCGCCTCGAAACGGGTGCCGTGGAGTGTCAGGTTTTCGATGAAGGTGACCCTTGGGAGTCATTCAAGGCTAGTAGTAGCGATGGAGCGAAGTCGCCCGACTTTACGGCGCTTGCGTCACGCTCGACCGGGGGGCTATTGCTGAGGCCGAGTGGGCATGCGCGAAACACGAATATGATGGGACTGCGAGCTTCAACGCAGACATTCAGGTACCGGACGGCTCTTGCTAATGTCACAGTCACGGAACTGAGATCGGGTCGCATGTCGGCTGTTGAGTTGCGGTTTCCACACCTTCTGTGGTGGGCCGGGATGCAGGCGGCGCGAATTGAGAACTCCTCTGAGGGGGGTCTCAATAAGTCAATGACTATCCACTTGGACACGAGTGGTCGCGAGGATTCGGCACGAGCCTACGGCGGACTGGAGGTGTACCTCAGGCCGCATTGGGGATTCTCAGAAGAAGATGCGCGGTCACGAATAGATACGCCACTCGTCGTAGGCGTCCGCGCTCGACGGCCAATCGGGTTCGAACAGTTTATTGACCCGTTGAGCGATGTTCAGTTGCTCGCGTCGCTGGCATTGGACGGATTTGCCCAGTGTACGTCAGGTCGTGCATGCCTCGATTACCCGGGATCAGCTGATCGCTTCGATCGGTGGTCACCTCTGTGGGATCGGCAGCTCATGGAGGAGCGGGACAATCCGATCGGACGAAACGCGATGCCGTTATTCACGTATGAGCAAATTGGCGGGGTTGCTGGGGTAGCAAAGTGGCTTCGATTCTCGCGAAAGTATGCGCGTTTCGTTAGGCCGGTTACTATGCGGCCACTTTTCGGCAGTATGGCTGTGACGACCCGTCTTTTGGAGTTGAGCGCCGCTATCGAGTTCTATGTCGCGACGTCGCGACGGGAGAGGTTGAAGTGGGCGCGGCAGTCTGACAAGAGTGAGCCGAAGCCGTTGACTTTGGCTCGGCGTGCGGGGCGTGACTTTGCTCGATGGCTGGAGCCGGTCGAGATTCGACGCTGGGCCGAACTGCTCAGTTGGATGAACAACGTCACCAAGCACTCGCCGAACGACCTGGATCCAGCAGATGTCTATTGGATGGTGGAATCTGCAAGAACATTGATTAGCGTGATAGCGCTGAGCCACGCCGCGCCAAATATGCAGGCGGCTCGAACGCTATTACTGGATCATAGGGCGGCGAGGATATCAGAGGAGGTTGCGGCGGTAAGTCGACGATACTCAGATCCTCTGCCTCAGCGGTACTAGATCGAGCCGATACGGAGGACTTCCGATGCGGGGGAGAGCATCCGGGCGCTGTCGGAGTATCTGGGACACCACGATCCGGGTTTCACGCTCCGGACCTACACCCACCTGATGCCGTCCAGCGCCGCCCGCACCCGGCAAGCGATCGACGTCGAGTTTGGAGGGCCAGATGGGGAATCGGATGAGCGGGTATCGACGCGAGGAGTGAATACGCGAGTGGCGGATCCCGGCAGATCGTTATACCGGGACCCGCCAATCACCAGCAGCTAGCCATGAATTCCGTGGCAGACCGACGCAAGGTTTTCGCGTCCAAAGTCGCGGTACAGTCGCATGCAGACACGACCGTCGCGCACCTTGATGGGTGTCGCGAAATTCACCGTGTACGAGCCACCCTTGGCGCAGTTTCCTTGGTTCGACTGATTGTAGGTCTGGTAGTTCACATTGTTCCGATCAAGAAATTGAACGGACATGTGATGGTTGCATAGATTACCTGGTGATCCCCAGTTCATAGACCACGCGTCTACCCTGGTTCCACTGCCCTTGATCAGTGCTGTGAGCTGTCCTGAGGGAATCGGAATGTCTTTGTAGACATGCACACCCCAGTATGCGTATCCGAGAGCGGTCGCAGAAGCTGTGCCGGTCACGCCTAGAACGAGTGCGAACGAGGCTAGAAGAGTGACGACGACACTCGCCAATCGCTTACCCACGCGGACTCCTTTCTTGAATTTCGGAGTGCGTTACCGTATCGCATCAGGCTCGAATTTGATGATCGTCAAACTTGATGATAAATTGCATAGTTGAATGAAGCTAATCTTCCTCGTCAAATTGAACGTAGCTGTTGTCCGTTTTGTCGGTAAAGATCTGCTGTGTTGGTAGTCGCCAGCGGGTTCGGTGTTCGACCTAGGCCAATCCGAACCCGACGGCCCGGAGACGGCCCACGGCGCATAGCGGGTCTCTGACCTGCAGCGACCTCTACATCCGGCTTACAGACCGGCTCGTCCGCACCCGGTCCTGCCCGTCGTCCGATCCCCACCGGGCACCCGGTGCGCGACCGGGGCCGGCGCCGGCGCGAGGGCGTGACCACGCCGTCCGGGGCGCCGGGGAGGACCGGGACGGCCCGACTCCCGTGATCCGCGTGGGTCGGGGTCGGCTCGTCGCCGGGCCGGGGCCCAGTGCACCCAACGGCTCGTGATCGGGAGCGAATCACGGCGACGGCCCGCGGACCAGTGGATTCCCGGGTGTGCCGTGTCGCGCGGACGACTCCGGGACCGGGCTCGCCGGCCGGGGCCCGCGCGGACGGGGCGTGGCGGCGTGGTCGCCCCGGGCACGTGTGACGATCTGCCGGTGAGCAGCACCCGCGACCTCCGCGTCGTCGCGCTGGGGGACTCCTTCGTCGCCGGTGTCGGCGACCCCGACTGCCGGGGGTGGTTCGGCCGCCTCATGGCGGCGGTCGGGCGCCGGGGCGTCCCGACGACCGCCTACAACCTGGGGATCCGCCGCAACACCAGCTGCGACGTCCTCGCCCGCTGGGAGCGCGAGACGGGCGCACGCCGTGCCCCCGGGTGCGACGAGCGCCTGGTCCTGTCCTTCGGTGTGAACGACGGCGTCGAGGAGGACGGCCGGTGCCGGGTGGAGCCGGACGTCACGGTCGCGAACCTGACCCGCCTGCTCGCCGGGGCCGGGGCCGCGGGCCTGCAGGCCTTCGTCGTCGGACCCCCGCCGATCGCCGACGCCGCGGTGAACCGGCGGGTGCGGGACCTGACCGCGCGGTTCCACGGGGTGTGCGACGCCGCCGGGGTGCCCTTCGTCGACGTGTTCGACGCGCTGTCGGCCGACGAGGTGTGGACGACCGGGGTCCGCGACGGAGACGGAGCCCACCCCGGTGCCGACGGCTACGACCGCCTCGCCCGGCTCGCGATGCCGGCGTGGCTGTCGTGGATCGGCGCGGCCCGGTAGCGGATCCGTCGGAGCTCCCTCGGCCGTCGAGGACCGGACCTGACCGCATCGGGCGGCACAGTCGTCCTCGAACCGCTCCCGAGCACCCGGAGGACCCCATGTACGCACCCGCCCGCCACGACGAGGTCACCGGCCTCCTGAACTACATCGACGTGCAGCTCACGGCGATCCGCTCCGCGCTCCTCGGCCTCACCGAGGAACAGGCCCGCGCGACCCCGTGCCGCAGCGCGCTGTCCGTCGGTGGCCTGGTCAAGCACGCCGCCTACTGCATGCGCGGCGCGCTGGACCGGCTGACCGGTGACGTCACCGAGCAGCCGCTCGACGCGGCCGCGGTCGCCCTGTTCACCGGCAGCTTCACCGTCGGCGACGACGAGACCGTCGCGGCGACCGTCGAGGAGTTCGACCGGGTCCGGGCCGAGCTGCTCGCCACCGTCGCGAAGACCGACCCGGCCGGCGACTCGACCGCCCCGCCCGCCCCCTGGCACGGGATCTTCGACGCGCGGCCGATCCACGCCCGCTACTACCTGGTGCACCTGGTCGAGGAGTTCGCCCGGCACGCCGGGCACGCCGACATCCTCCGCGAGCAGATCGACGGCGTCGCGGTACCCGCGCTGGTGCTCACCCTCGCCGGGGCGCCCGCCAACGACTTCTTCCAGCCCTACGAGGCGGCGCCGGGCACGCTGCTGGCCTGAACCGGGCGGTATCCCCGGGCGTCCCCGGTCGTTGATCCCCACGACCGGCTCGGGGAGGGCGGATGCGTCGAGGACGACGGAACGGACTGATCGCCACGGCCGCGGCCGTCGTCGCGCTCGTGGGGCTCGCCTCGCTGCAGCCCGCCGTCGCGGTCGGCCCGTTCGGCCCCTCGGGGCGGGTGACCGTCACCCCGGCGGCGTCGAACCAGTTCGCCGGGACCCTCGACGAGGGCTCCGGCAGCCGCGAGTTCACCGCCCGCCACGGCGCCCCGCCCGACGGCGGCAGTGGCGCCCTCGAGCTGCGCACCCCGGGCGACGGGGACAAGCGCCAGTACGTCACCGACGAGGTCGCCGGCCCGTTGTCCCGGTTCACCGACGCGAGCTACTGGGCGTACCGCGACCCGGCGTCGTCGAGCGGGGCGATGCCGTCGTTCGCGATCGCCGTCGACGTGAACGGCGGCACCCTGGAGGCCGGCGACCTGTACGTCCTCACCTACCTGCCCGACCGCGCACCGGCCGGCACCTGGACCCGCTACGACGTCGGGTCCGGCACCTACTGCACGACGCAGCAGATCGGCCGGGTCGACGCCTACCGGCAGTGCCGCGACGGCGGCGAGCAGCGCACGCTGCCCGACATCATGGCCGCGTACCCGGACATGACCGCCTACGCCGCCGGGTTCAACCAGGGCGGCGGCGACGCCGGCCTGGTCTCGGCCGTCGACCTGCTCCGGGTCGGCGGGCGCACCTACGACTTCGAGCCCGGCTGAGCCGGTCGCGGCGACCTCAGGTCACGCAGAACTCGTTGCCCTCGGGGTCGCACAGGGTGGTGGTGACCGGGCCGCGGTCGGCGGTCGTCCACAGCACCCGGGCGCCGAGCGCGACCAGGCGCTCCACCTCCGCGGGGGCCTCCTCCGGGCCGACCTGCAGGTCCAGGTGCACCCGGTTCTTGGCGGACTTCGGCTCCGGCACCCGCTGCACGAACAGCCGCGGACCCGGCCCGCGGGCGGTGGCGACGTCGCGGAAGCCACGCCGGTCGCCGTCGACGAGCACGTCGGCCTCGCCGAGGTGGCCGGCGGCCAGCAGTCCCTCGACGACGGCGGTGTGGTCCTCCACCTCGTAGCCGAGGGCGGCCGCCCAGAACCGCGCGAGGGCATGCGGGTCGGCGGCGTCGAACGCGATCTGCAGGGTCGGGGTCACGGCGACCATCCTGGCCGCTGATGCGGACAGCGGGTGTCCGCGTCGGCGCGAGCGGAACCGCTCGGGCGGAACTGTCGGGGGTCCGGTGCAGCATGCGTCCCGACCCACCCCGAGCGCCGGAGGCCCCCGTGGACCAGCCCACCCCCGCCGACCCCGTCATGGACGCCGTCGCCGCCGTCGTCGAGGCCGGCCGGGCCGGGGACCGGGCCGGGGCCCGCACCCGGTTCGACGCGCTGTGGGAGCAGGTGACCGCCGACGGCGACCCGTTCCACCGGTGCACGCTGGCCCACTACGCCGCCGACGTGCAGGACGACCCGCACGCCGAGCTGCTGTGGGACGAGCGCGCCCTGGCCGCCGCCGAGGAGCTGACCGACGAGCGGGCGCAGCGCCACCACGCCGGGCTGACGGTCGGCGGGTTCCTGCCGTCGCTGCACCTGAACCTGGCCGACGTGCACCGCCGCCTCGGCGACGACGACCGGGCGCGCCACCACCTGACCCGGGCCCGGGACCGGGTGGGGGCGCTGCCCGACGACGGCTACGGCGCGATGATCCGCGCCGGGATCGACCGCTGCGGCGAACGCCTCGACCTCGGGGACCGCACGTGAGGGAGCCGCACTCAGACGACCGCGCCGTCGCCGGCGCGGCGCCGTGCCCGGTCGGCCTTCGACGGGTGCCGCCGTCCCGCCTTGCCGACCGGCTGCTTCGCTCCGGAGGTCCGCGGCGCGGGCCCGGTCCAGCGCTGCTGCAGCAGGATCGACACCGGCCCGGCGACGACGATCGTCGACACCGTCCCGACCACGATGCCCACGATCAGCGCCAGTGCGAAGTCCCCGAGGGTCGCCCCGCCGAGGAACAGCAGCATGACCAGGATCGTCAGCGTCGAGATGCCGGTGTTCACCGTCCGCGGCAGCGTCGAGAGCACCGCCGACCCCACGACCCGGTGGAACGGCACCTTCGCGTTGCGTGCCCAGTGCTCGCGCACGCGGTCGAACACGACCACGGTGTCGTTGACCGAGTAGCCGATGACGGTGAGCAGCGCCGCGAGGAACACGCCGTCGGCGGTGCGCCCGGTCCAGGCGAACACCCCGACCACCACGAGCACGTTGGTCAGCAGCGCCGCGACCGCGCCGGCGCCGAGCGTCCAGCGGAACCGGAACGCGAGGTAGAGGAACTGGGCGGCGAGCGCGACACCGAGCGCGATGATGCCGCCGCGGGCCAGCTCGGCACCGAGGCTGGGGCCGATGAGCTCGTCGCGCAGCACCTCCGCGCCGCCGCCCGCCGCGCCGACGACCTCGCGCAGCTGTCCGACCTGGGCGTCGGTGAGCTCGCCGGAGCGCAGCGCGACCGCGCCGTCGCCGGTCTCGGTGACGGTGAGCCCGCCGATCCCGGTGGTACCGACGGCGTCGCGGACCTGCTCCACGCTCACCGGGTCCGTCGTCGTGAACTCGACCAGCCGGCCGCCGGTGAACTCGACACCGAGCTCCAGGCCGCGCACGAACAGCCCGGACACCATCACGACCACCACGACCCCGGCGACGGCGAGGTAGCGCCCCGGCCGCCGCAGGAACCCGGGGTCGCTCGCCTCGAGCCTGCGCCGGACCGGGCCGATCGCGGTGATGCCGGTGATCCCCGGCCTGCGCTTCACCGCCGGGATCTTCAGGACGGCGAGGGTGAGCAGCCGGGACAGCACCAGCGCCGAGAACAGCGACACGACCACGCCGATGACCAGCGTGACGCCGAACCCGCGGACCGGGCCCGAGGCGAGCCCGAACAGCAGCACGGCGGCGAGCAGCGAGGTCACGGCGACGTCGCCGACCGCGGACAGCGAGTTCGCATAGCCCAGCTCCGAGGCACGTTCCAGGCGTGGCTTCGCCGCGTACTCCTCGCGGGAACGTTCGGCGATCAGCACGTTCGCGTCGACGGCCATGCCGACCGCAAGGACGAACGCGGCCAGGCCGGGCAGCGTCAGCGTGGCACCGAGCCCGGTCTGCACCGAGTAGGCGACGAGTGCGTACCCGCCGAGCGCGACGACGGCGACCAGCCCGACGAGCCGGTACACCACGATGAGGAACGCCCCGGCCAGCGCCGAGCCGATGATCGCGGCCCAGGCGCTCGCGGAGATCGCGTCCGCACCCAGGGTCGGTCCGACGGTCCGCTGCTCGATGATCTCCACGGGCAGCGGGAGGGCGCCGCCCTCGATCAGCACGGCCAGCTCGGAGGCCTGCTCGGGGGAGAAGTTGCCGGTGATCTGGGTCTGCCCACCGAGCATGCCGACGTTGCACGGGATGTTCTCGACGACCTGCGGGGAGGAGATGACCTGCTGGTCGAGCACGATCGCGACCCGGCGCTGCGGATCGCCGGGCGGCGCGCACGCGGCCTGGCCGGTGAGGGACTGCCAGCGGGCGGGGCCGTCGCCGTCGAAGCTGATGTTCACGATGTGCCCGACGCCCTGCGGGTTGGGCGAGGACATCGCCGAGCCCACCATGTCGCCGGTCAGCGCCGGTGGCCCGAGCTGGAGCGGCTGGCCCTGCTCGTCGGTGCCGGGAGCGCCCCCGGCGGCGGGGTCGCCGATCCCGAGCACCGGGTGCATCGTCAGCTGCGCGGTGCGGCCGAGGGTCTCCGCGGCCTCGGCGGGGTCGGTCAGCCCGGGGAGCTCGACGATGATCCGGTTCTCACCGGACCGGGCCAGGCTGGGCTCGGCGACACCGAGCCCGTCGATGCGCCCGCGCAGCACCTCCATCACGCGGTCGGTGGCCTCGCCGTCGGCGGCGACCTCGGGGGTGTCGCGGGTCTCCAGGACGATCTGGGTGCCGCCGCGCAGGTCCAGCCCCAGCGTGGGGGCGGTGGTGAACGCGACGACGGAGGACAGGACGAGCACGGCGAGCGCGATGAGCGCCCGCCAGAGCACGGGGCGTGGCTTCACGGGGATCCTCGGCGGCGGGCGCCCCGGTCGGGACCGGGGCACGGCGGGGTGGTGCGGGGGGAGTGGCGGACGGCGGCGACCGGTGGGGTCGTCCGGTCAGGCCCGCGGCGGACCCCGCGACCCGATGTCCGCGCCGCTCCCGGGTTCCGGGGCGGCGGTCGTCGTCCAATCTTCGGCGGGCGCGGGTGCACCGTGCCCGAGCCACGCGGCGTCGAGGACCAGCACGTCCAGGGCGGGCCCGGGGTGGCCGGTCGCGTCCGGGGCGACCGGACCGTCGTGCGCGGAGCGCCCCAGCAGCGCGGGCCGGGGTGCCTCGGCGGGCGCGACGTCCTGCCCGACCGAGGCCGCGGCCGTGGCCGGGACGGCCTCGGCGGTCAGCGACCCGGCGATCGGGGCGAGCGCAGCGACCAGCGACAGCAGCAGCACCGCGACGAGGCGGCGGGCCGGGCTGCGGGTCGTGCGCACGAGGGTGATCCGTCCGGTTCGGGGGTTTCCTGCGGCGACGGTACCGGTCACCGCGCCGGCGACGACGGCGCAGGGGTCGGGCACCGGGCGCGCGGCCGGTCGCCGTTCGGCACAATCGCGACCGCACCAGCGTGACGACCCAGAGAGGACGACTGACGTGAGCACGGATCCGTCGACCAGCGAGACGATCGACTCCGACACGACGGGCGGGGAGACGATCGAGTTCCAGGCCGAGGCCCGGCAGCTGCTGCGGTTGATGATCCATTCGATCTACTCGAACAAGGACGTCTTCCTGCGCGAGCTGATCTCCAACGCCTCCGACGCGCTGGACAAGCTCCGCCTCGCCGCCTACCAGGACAAGGACCTGGGCGCCGACACCGAGGACCTGCACGTCGAGCTCGTGCCGGACGCCGGGGCGCGCACCCTGACCGTGCGCGACAACGGCATCGGCATGACCCGCGACGAGGTCGTCGACCTGATCGGCACCATCGCGCGGTCGGGCACCGCGGAGCTCCTCGCGAAGCTCCGGGAGGCCGGCGACGACGCCCGCCAGGAGCTGATCGGCCAGTTCGGCGTCGGCTTCTACTCCTCGTTCATGGTCGCCGACCGCGTCGAGCTCGTGACCCGCAAGGCCGGCGCGGGCGAGGGCGTGCGGTGGACCTCCGACGGTGAGGGCACCTACACGATCGAGCCGGTCGCCGACGCCCCGCAGGGCACCGCGGTCACGCTGCACCTCAAGGCGTCCGACGCCGAGGACCAGCTGCACGACTACGCCGACCGGTCCGTGCTGCGGCGCATCGTCAAGACCTACTCCGACTTCATCACCTGGCCGGTCCGCATGCCGGCCGAGGCCCCGACGTCGGAGACGGGGTCGGACACCGAGCCGGACGCCGAGCCGGACACGGAGCCCGGGCCCGAGACCCTGAACTCCATGAAGGCGCTGTGGGCCCGCCCGCAGAAGGACGTGACCGAGGAGGAGTACGCCGAGTTCTACCGGCACGTCAGCCACGACTGGCAGGAGCCGCTGGAGACGATCCGGCTCGCCGCCGAGGGCACCTTCGAGTACCAGGCGCTGCTGTTCCTGCCGAAGGTCGCGCCGATGGACCTCTACATGCGCGACGCCCGCCGCGGCGTCCAGCTCTACGTCCGGCGCGTGTTCATCATGGACGACTGCGAGGCGCTCGTCCCCGAGTACCTGCGGTTCGTCAAGGGTGTCGTCGACGCCGCGGACCTCTCGCTGAACGTGTCGCGGGAGATCCTCCAGCAGGACCGTCAGATCTCGGCGATCCGCAGGCGCCTGGTCAAGAAGGTGCTCTCGGTGCTCGGCTCGCTGCGCGACAACGAGCCGGAGAAGTACGCGACCTTCTGGGAGCAGTGCGGCCGCGCCCTCAAGGAGGGACTGCTCTCCGACGCCGACAGCCGCGACACCATCCTCGGGGTCTCGGCGTTCGCGACCACCCACGACGCCGACGCGCCGACCTCGCTCGCCGCCTACAAACAGCGGATGCGCGAGGGCCAGGACGCGATCTACTACATGACCGGGGACTCGCGGACCGCGATCGAGGCCTCCCCGCACATGGAGGCGTTCCGGGACAAGGGCTACGAGGTCCTGCTGCTCACCGACCCGGTCGACGAGGTGTGGGTCGACGCCGTCGACGGCTTCGACGGCACCCCGCTGCGCTCCATCGCCAAGGGCCAGGTGGACCTGCAGACCGACGAGGAGAAGGAGGCGGCGGCGGCGAAGCAGACCGAGTTCGCCGACCTCTGCACCTGGATGGCCGAGGTGCTGACCGAGGACGTCAAGGAGGTCCGGCTCTCCACCCGGCTCACCACCTCCCCGGCCGTCCTCGTCGGCGACGAGTTCGACATGACCCCGACCCTGGAGAAGATGTACCGGGCGATGGGGCAGGAGCCGCCGAAGGTGAAGCGGATCCTCGAGCTCAACCCGTCGCATCCCCTGGTCACCGGGCTGCGTGACGCCCGCGCCGCGGGGAAGGACGAGAGCGGCACCGTCGAGCTGCTGCACGGCATGGCCCTGCTGGCCGAGGGCGGCGAGCTCGCCGACCCGTCCCGGTTCGTGGGGCTGCTCGCGGAGCGCCTGCAGCACGCACTCTGACGCCGGGCGGCGCGGGGACCGGACCGTGACGAGAGCCGCACATCTGAAGAGTCGCTCAGGTGTCGTGGCTATGCTGTCGCGGTGATCGGGAACCCGCGCCGCTGGGCGCCGCTGCTCGCCGGACTGGTGCTCCTCGCGGGGTGCGGCGCGGGTGACCCGGTCGCGGCACCCGCCGGGCACGGCGACCACGGCACGGGCCCCGCCGCCGACGCGGTCGTCAACTGCGGCGTCGACGTGCCCGTGCAGCGCCCGGAGCGGGTCGTCGCGATGTTCCAGAACGGCATCGAGGCCGTCCTCGCGCTCGGAGCGGGGGACCGGCTGGTCGGCGCTGCCTACCTGGACAACCCGCTGCCGGCACGGCTCGACCCGGACTTCCGGCCGCAGAGCTACTGGCCCGAGGAGTACCCGTCGCGCGAGGAGGTGCTGCGGGTCGCCCCGGACCTCGTCGTCTCCGGCTTCACCGGCGCGTTCACCCGGGAGGGGCTCGGCACCCGCGCCGAGCTCGAAGCCGCCGGCACGGAGACCTTCCTGTTCAGCGCCTACTGCCCGACCGCCGACGGCGGCGACCAACAGAGCATCGGCGACAACGACGTGTCCTTCGCCGGCGTCGAACGCGACCTCACCGACCTCGGGCGCCTGCTGGGCGCCGAGGACCGTGCCGCGCAGGTCGTCGCCGGTATGCGCGGCACCCTCGCCGACGTCGCCGCCCGGCTCGACGGTGTCACCGACCGTCCGCGGGTGGCGATGCTGAACTCCCCGGGCAGTACCGGTGAGCTGCGGGTCTTCGGCACCGGCGACGTCGTGACGACGATCATCGAGGCCGCGGGCGGGCGGCAGGCGTTCGACACCATCGCCGGCCGGCAGCGCACCGTGTCCCTGGAGGGCGTCGTCGCGGCGAGCCCGGACGTGATCGTGATCCCGGCCTGCTGCGGGCGCGACGTCGGCCCGGAGGGCGCGGAGCCGCTGGCCGAGCGGCTGCGGAACGACCCGGCGCTCGCCACGGTCCCCGCGGTCCGCGACGGGAAGGTGTTCACCACGACCTTCGCCGAGATCAGCCCCGGCATCCGCAACGCCGACGCGGTCGCGACGCTCGCCCGGCGGCTGCACCCCGACCGGTTCGGGGGCTGAGAGCGACGTCTGCGCCCCGACCGATTCGACGGCTGAGGACGGCGCCCGCACCGCGGCCGGTCGGACCGGCGGGCCCGGCGACCACCCGGGTTCCGGGGGAAGGAGTGCGGATCCGCCCGGCGCCGTTGCCGAGCGGACGACCGGAACCGTAGCGGGTCCGCGCCGCCCGCGACAGCGACCGTGCCCCGATCGTTGCTAGGGCTCCTCCGAGCCCGGGGGGAGCGGCGGGTTGCCCGGTCGCAGCCCGTCGAGCAGCAGCGCCAGGTAGCGGGCGCGGTCCTCGCCCGACGCCGTCTCCGCCGCGTCCGACCCCTCGGCGACGGCCAGCGCCATGACCAGCACCGCCGACAGGTCCCGCGGAGTGAGCTCCGGGCGCACCGCGCCCGCCTCCCGCGCGCGGTCCAGCAGCCGGGTCAGCGTCCGGCCGTAGCGCTCGGCGGACTCGACGTCGAACGCGCCGGCCTCGCGGGCCAGTTGCAGGATCGTCCGCCGTCCGGCGATCGCCTCCACCGCCCGGCCCAGCGACCCGGCCAGGTCGGCCCAGGGGTCGCCGTCCCCGGCGGCCGCGGTCGGCTCGATCTCCGCGACGAACACCTGGTCCAGGACCGCCCGCACCAGCACGTCGCGGGTCCGGAACCGGCGGTACAGCGTCGCGACGCCGACCCCGGCCCGGCGCGCGATCTCCTCCAGCGGGACGTCCGCTCCGTCGGACTCGAACGCCGCGGCCGCCGTGTCGACGATCCGGCGGTGGTTGCGGGCGGCGTCGGCGCGCAGCGGACGGCCCGCCGGGGAGCCGTCGAGCGACGAAGCGGTCATCACTGCACGGTATCGCCCGGCCTCACCAGGTCACCGGCAGCGTGTGCATGCCGTAGACGAAGTGGTAGGCCCGGAAGGCCTCGGGCGGGACCGGCCCGGCCGGGGCGAGGGTGGGGAAACGGCGGAGCAGGGCGGGGAACGCCGTCGCCATCTCCATCCGGGCCAGCGGGGCGCCCAGGCAGTGGTGCACGCCGTGCCCGAACGCGACGTGTCCGGCCGCGCCGCGGGTGAGGTCGAGCCTGGCGGGGTCGTCGAACCCGGACCCGGTGTCGCGGTTGGCGGTGGGCAGCGAGCACATCACCAGCGACCGCGCCGGGATCGGGGTGTCGCGCAGGACGGTGTCGGTCGTCGTCACCCGGACCACCCCGGTGTGCACGATCGACAGCCACCGGAGCAGCTCCTCCACGGCGGGCCGGGCCAGCTCGGGGTCGCTGCGCAACAGTGCGGCCTGCTCCGGGTCCTCCAGCAGCGCCAGCGTGCCCAGCGACAGCATGTTCGACGTCGTCTCGTGCCCGGCGATCAGCAGCAGCGACGCGATCCCGACCAGCTCGTCGTGGCTGATCTCCCCGCCGTGCTCGCGGATCAGCATGCCGAGGATGTCCTCGCCCGGGTCGGCCAGCGCCGCGTCGACGAGCCGGGCCATGTAGGCGCGGTTCTCCCGGCCCACGGCCAGCCGCTCCCGGGCGGGCAGGGACACGTCGAGCAGACGCGTCGAGCGGGCGGTGAACTCGTCGCGGTCGGTGTAGGGCACCCCGAGCAGCTCGCAGATGACCATCGACGGCACCGGCAGGGCGAACAGGGCGACCAGGTCGGCACCCGGCCCGGCGGCCTCCAGCGCGTCGAGGTGCTCGTCGACGATCTCGGTGATCCGCGGCTCCAGGCGGGCCATCCGGCGCTGGGTGAACTCGCGGGTGAGGAAGCGGCGCAGCCGGGTGTGCTCCGGCGGGTCCTGCAGCAGCAGCTGGCCGGCCCGCATCTGCTCCTGCTCGCGCTCCGACAGCGGTGGTGCGTCCGGGCGGGTCAGCTCGGCGCTCCCGGCGTTGGAATAGGTCGCGGCGTCGCCGAGCACGTGCCGCACGTCGTCGTAGCGGGTGACGAGGTGGGCCTCGGCGCCGAAGGTGGTCCGTACCCGTGGGATGTCACCCGAGTCGCGGATGCGCTCCAGCTCGGCGTCGGGCAGGAACCGGTCGCGGCGCATGTGGAGCGGAAGCGTGAACTCCTCGGTGTCGGTCACGTCCGCCAGCGTAGACGCATAACTGACGGTTGGCTCTCAGTTCGCCCGGACCGTCCGGAAGGTCAGGAATCGGCGGCGTAGACGGCGAGGATCCGGTCCCGGGCGCCGGTGATGTGGGCCTCCAGCTCGGTCGAGGCCAGCGCCGGGTCGGCCGCCTCGACCGCGGCCAGGACGGCGGCGTGCTCGGCGGCCAGGGTCGACCGGTCGAGCCGGCCCAGTACCTGGACCCGGGCCACGCAGAGATGGAACTCGGCCATCAGTGAGGCGTACATCCGCGAGAGCCGCGCGCTGCCCGCGGCGTCGACCAGGGCCTGGTGGAACTCGACGTCGGCCTCGACGACGGCGGACACGTCGCCGCGCCCGAAGGCCAGGTCGAACCGCTCCAGGGCGAGCCGCGCGTCGTCGGGGACCTCGCCGCGCGCGGCCACGACCTCGATCGCGCCGAGCTCCAGCAGGGTCCGGGAGAAGTAGACGTCGCCGACCTCGGCGAGGGTGAGCACGGGTACCCGTGCGGTCTTGTTCGCCTGCCGCCGGAGCAGCCCGTCGAACACCAGCCGCTCGACAGCGGCCTTGGCGGTGGGCCGGGCGACCGCGAACTCGTCGGAGACCGACTTCTCGGTGACCGGGGTGCCCGGGACGATCTCGCCCCGCAGGATCCGCTCGCGCAGGGCGCGGGTGACGGCGTCCACCAGTGAGCGGACGTCGAGCTCGACGGTCATCGGTGCCTCCGGGGGAGCAGCGCGATCGTCATTTCACAGTATCTCTGGCTGACAGGGCAACTTGTCTGACAATGCTACTTGACTGTGCAGTGTCCGGTGCCGTTCACTCATCGAGGTCGTGTCGCGCTGCAATCCCCGCCACACGGTCACCGTCCCGATCACCGCCGATCCTGCGGAGTGACCATGTTCCAGCAACAGCTCGAGCCGCTCGGGAGCCTCTGGCTCTCCGCACTGGTGGCCCTCCTGCCCCTGGTCACGATCTTCGTGACACTGGGTGCCCTGCGCTGGAAGGCGCACTGGGCCGGACTCTCCGCGCTCGCCGTCGCGGTCGTCGTCGCGGTCGCGGCGTTCGGCATGCCGGTCCACCTGGCCCTGCTCACGGCCACCGAGGGCGCGGTGTTCGGGCTGTTCCCGATCATGTGGATCGTCTTCACCGCCATCTGGCTCTACCAGCTCACGGTGGCCGCCGGCCGGTTCGAGGACCTGCGCGCGGCGTTCCACCTGATCTCCGACGACCCCCGCGTGCAGGCGATCATCATCGCGTTCTGCTTCGGCGGTCTGCTGGAGGCGCTGGCCGGGTTCGGCGCCCCCGTCGCGATCACCGGTGTCATGCTGATGGCGCTCGGGTTCTCCCCGCTGCGCGCCGCCGTCGTCGTCCTGCTCGCCAACACCGCCCCGGTCGCCTTCGGCGCCGTCGGCACCCCGATCATCACCGCGGGCAACCTGACCGGCATCCCCTACGCCGAGATCGGCGCCGTCGTCGGCCACCAGACCCCGGTGCTCGCGTTCATCGTCCCGATCCTGCTCGTGCTCCTGGTCGACGGGGTCCGGGGCGTCAAGCAGGTGTGGCCGGTCGCCCTGGTCATCGGTGTCGCGTTCGCCGTCGCCCAGTGGCTCGCCGCCACGTACCTGTCGGTGGAGCTCACCGACATCGTCGCCTCGCTCGCCGGTCTCGTCGCCGGTGTGGTCATGCTGCGCTTCTGGCAGCCGCGGGGCGGCGCCGAGGCCATGGACGCGTTGCGCATCGAGCGCGACGAGGACGCCCCCGCCACCGGGCCGACCCCCGGCGCCGGCGGCGGCTCGCTGGCCACCGAGCAGCGCACCCTGGCCGAGCGGGCGCAGGCGCTGACCACCGGCCGGCTGCTGATGGCCTTCGCGCCCTACCTGCTCATCATCGTGGTGTTCTCGGTCGCCAAACTGGTCACCCCGGTCGCGTCGTTCCTGTCCGGCACCGACCTCAAGATCGGCTGGCCGGGTCTGGACGGCGCTGTGCTCAGCGTGGCGGGCAAGGCCGTGTCGAGCACGACCTACACCTTCCAGTGGCTGTCCTCGCCGGGCTCGCTGCTGCTGCTGTCGGGCGTCGTGATCGCCGCGCTCTACCGCATGTCGCCGGCCACCGCGCTGCGGGAGTTCGCCGCGACTGCGCACAAGATGCGCTTCGCCTTCCTCACCGTCGCGACGGTCCTGGCCCTGGCCTACGTCATGAACCTGTCCGGGCAGACCATCGTGATCGGCACCTGGATCGCCGGGACCGGCGCCGCGTTCGCCTTCCTCTCGCCGATCCTCGGCTGGCTGGGCACCGCGGTCACCGGCTCGGACACCTCGGCCAACGCCCTGTTCGCGACCCTGCAGCAGACCGCGGCGCAGCAGGCCGGGCTCGACCCGCACCTGATGGTCGCGGCCAACACCTCCGGCGGTGTCGTCGGCAAGATGATCAGCCCGCAGAACCTGACGATCGCCGCGACGGCGGTGGGCATCGCGGGCCGCGAGTCCGAGCTGTTCCGGCGCACGGTGCTGTGGAGCCTCGGGCTGCTGCTCGTGCTGTGCACCCTGGTCTACCTGCAGTCGACACCGGTCCTCGGCTGGATGCTGCCCACCTTCTGATCCGGGGCGCGCGACGCGGGGTGCACTCGGGAAGGATCTCCCGGGTGCACCTCACCGTCGTCTGCACCGCCGATCTCGGCCCCGCCGGCCTGCGTGCCCTGCGCCGGCTGCTCGACACCGCCTTCGGCCCCGGCGACGCCCGGGGCCCGGACGCGGGGGAGCCGTTCGACGACGACGCGTTCGACCACGCACTGGGCGGTGTGCACGTCCTCGCCGGTCCGCTGTGTGCACCGGTCGGCCACGCCGCCGTCGTCACCCGGCGCGTGCTGCACGACGGCGTCGCCCTGCGCACCGGCTACGTCGAGGCCGTCGCCGTCGACCCGGCCCACCGGGGCGGGGGACTGGGCGGCGCCCTCATGAGCGAGGTCGGGCGGATCGTGCGCGGCGGATACCGGCTCGGCGCGCTCGGGGCCACCGAACGGGCCGCCCGGCTCTACCACCGGCACGGCTGGCGCCGCTGGGACGGACCGCTGGGCGCGCTGACACCGACCGGTGTCGTCGACACCCCCGACGAGCGCGGCAGCGTGCACGTCCTGCCCGTCGACGCGCCGCTCGACCCGGCCCGCGCGCTGGTCTGCGACTGGCGCGACGGCGAGCTGTGGTGACGCCCGCCCCGGAGTGACGCGGCCGGTTCACCCCGATGTCGATCAGGAGTCGGGTGATCGTCATCCGGCGGCGGTGGAGTTCACCGGTGCAACTGGCGGTGCTCGACCTGGCGGGTACGACGATGGCCGACGACGGGCTCGTGCTTGCCGGTCTGCGGGCCGGTCTGCGCGCCGCCGGGGTCCGCGTCGACGGCCCCTGCTACCCGGCGCTGGACCGGCAGGCCCGCGCGACGATGGACCGCCCGGTCATGACGGTGCTCGGTGAGCTCCTCGACGGCGACATGTACCGGGCCCGCCGCGCGCACTCGGCGTTCGCCGACCACCTGCACGCCGCGCTGGACGCGGGCCGCGTCCGCCCGGTCCCCGGCGCCGCGCAGACCCTCGACGCGCTCCGCGACGCCGGCCTGAGCGTGGCACTGACCTGCGGGTTCGACCCCGACCTGCGGGATCGGCTGGTATCGGCGCTGGGGTTCACCGAGCGGGCGGACATGATCCTGTCGCCCGCCGACGTCGACGGCCGCGGCCTGCCCGAGCCCGACCTGCTCCACGCCGCCGCCCGGCGGGCCGGGACCGAGCCCTCCCAGGTCGCGGTGACCGGTGACGCGACCGCCGACATCGACGCCGCCGTCCGGGCGGGGGCGGGGCTCGCCGTCGGGGTGCGGGGCGGGGCGCACGGCGAGCCGCGGCTGCGTGCGGCGGGCGCCGACGCCGTCATCGACTCGGTCGCGGACCTGCCCGCGCTGCTCGGCCTCCCCAGCTGAGCCCGGACGGCGTAGCGTCCGTCCTGATCTTGAGCGGTCCGCGGTGACGAGGGGGTGGCGGCGTGGCCCGACGCACGGTGGCGGTGGCGTCGCTCGGCACGACGCTGGCCCTGGTCAGCTACACCGCACCGCTGGCCACCCTGGCCCCGATCGCGGCCGACCTGGGCTCCTCGCCGTCGGGGCGCTCCTGGATCCTCAGCTCGATGAGCCTGGGACTCACCGCGGTGCTGCTGACCGCGGGGACCCTGGCCGACCGGCTGGGGCGGCGCGCGGTGTTCACGACCGGCGCGGTCGTGCTGGCCCTGGCCTCGGCGGGTGGGGCGTTCGCCACCGGCACCGCCGGGTTCGTCGCCGGCCGGATCGGGCAGGGCGTCGGGGCGGCCGCGGTCGTCGCGTGCAGCCTCGCGCTGATCGGGCACGCGCTGCCGCCGGGCCCGCGCCGCTCGGCCGCGACCGGGCTGTGGGGCGCGGCGCTGGCCGCGGGGATCGCGGCGGGCCCGCTGCTCGCGAGCCTGCTGCCGTGGCGGGTGCTCTACGTCGCCGTCGCGGTCGCCGGGCTGGTGCTCGCCCTCGCCGGACGCACGCTGCTCACCGAGTCCACCGCCGGGCGCCCGCGCCCGGTCGACGTCGCCGGGATGGTGCTGCTCGCCGCCGGGCTGGCGGTGCTGCTCGCCGGCCTCACCGAGGCCCGGCGGCTGCCGGTCACCACCACGACCGTCGTGCTGCTGGTCGCCGGGGCGGCGCTGCTGGCGGCGTTCGTCGCCGTCCAGTTCGTCGTCGCGCACCCGATGGCGGGGCCGGAGCTGTTCCGCCATCCCGGGCTGGTCGCGGCGACGGTCGCGAGCCTGGCCACCGGGCTCGGCATCATCTCGCTGAGCTCCTACCTGCCGGCGCTGCTCGCCCCGGTGCACGGCACCGCCCCCGCGACGGCGGCGCTGCTGCTGCTCGGCTGGTCGGGCACCAGCATCGTGACCGCGCTGCTCACCCGCCGGATCAGCGAACGGGTCACCGGCGGCGTCCGCCTCGGCGTCGGCCTGCTGGTCATGACAGCCGGTCAGCTCGGGCTGCTCGCGACCGGGTCCGGCACCGGGGCGGTCCTGGCTGCGCTCGTCGTCGTCGGCGTCGGCACCGGGGTCGTGAACGCGACGCTCGGCCGCGAGGCGGTCGCCTCGGTACCGCCGGACCGGGCGGGCACCGGCAGCGGCATCAACAACACCACCCGCTACCTGGGCGCCGCCGTCGGCGTCACGCTGACCTCGGTGCTGACCTCACCGGCGGGCGACGAGCCGGTGCCGGAGCTGCTGGCCGGCTGGCACGTCGCCGTACTGGTCGCGACCGGGTTCACGTTGCTCGGCGCACTCGTCGCGCTGGTCTGTGCCCGCTCCGCAGCCCGCACCCCGGTCCCGGCGCCGCAGGGTTGACGGCCGGTGCCGCGGCGAGCAGCGTGCGGGGACGTGACGACGCTGCTGGTGATCGGCTCCGACCCGGCGCGGATCCCGGGGTACGACCCGGCGCCCGTGCCCGCCGCCCCGGAACGGGGCCGCGAGGGCCACCGCGCGTCCGGGACCGGGTCGACCGAGGTCCTCGTCGGCCCGGACGGCGGGCTGCCGCGGGTCATCGCGGCGCCGCCCGCCCGCGGCGGCGGGCTCCGCACGCCCCCGGAGTGCCCGGAGCTGTTCGAGCGGGTGGCGGACCGGGTGCACCGGCACGCGCCCGGCTCGGTGACCGCGTTCGGCACCTCACCCGTCGACGGCGGCGAGGCCGCCCTGCGTGCGCCGGCCGCCGCATGAGGGTGGGGGAGCGGGTGGCCCACGCCCTGGCCGTCGGCCGCCCGGTGCTGGCGTGCGAGTCGACGATCGTCACCCACGGCCTGCCCGCGCCGCGCAACCTCGCCGTCGCCCGGGAGGCCGAGGAGCTCGTGGCCGCGCTCGGGGTCGTCCCCGCGACCGTCGGGGTGCTCGACGGCGAGGTCGTCGTCGGGCTGACCGACGACGAGCTGGCCCGGCTGGCGACCGCCCCGGACGTGGTGAAGCTGTCCGCCCGGGACCTCCCGGTCGCCGTCGCCACCGGCGCGAGCGGGGGCACGACGGTCGCCGCGACCGCGCACCTCGCGCACCGGGCCGGCATCCGGGTGTTCGCCACCGGCGGCCTCGGCGGGGTGCACCGCGGTGCCGCGCGCACCTTCGACGAGTCGGCCGACCTGCCCGCGCTCGCCGCGCTGCCGCTGGTCGTGGTCAGCGCCGGGGTGAAGTCGGTGCTCGACGTGCCGGCCACCCTGGAGCGGCTGGAGACCCTCGGCGTGACCGTCGCCGGGTACCGCACGCACGCCTTCCCCGGCTTCTACGTGGCCGACTCCGGGCACCGGGTCGGGCAGCGGCTGGAGTCCCCGGAGCAGGTCGCCGCGGCCTGGCGGGCCGCCCGCGACCTCGGCCTGCCCGGCGCTCTGCTGGTGGCGAACCCGGTCCCGGCCGCCGAGCAGCTCCCGCCCGCGCTGCACGACGCCGCCCTGGCCGACGCCCTCGCCGCACTCGACGACGCGGGGATCGGCGGGCAGGACGCGACCCCGTTCCTGCTGGCGCGGGTCCGCGCCGCGACCGGCGAGGCCAGCCTGGAGGTCAACGTCGCGGTGTACCGGCACAACGTGGCGCTGGGCGCCCGGATCGCCACCGCCCTGGCCGGGCGGTGACGCGCCGGTGCCGCCTCAGACGACGGGCGTGATCGCCCGCAGCGCCTCGGAGCCGCGTACCGCCGTGGTCAGGTCGGCCAGTGCCCGCCCGTGCGCCGCCGCGAGTTCCGCGGACTGCTCGGTGAGGGTGTTGCGGTCGACGTAGCCGGAGTGGTCGAGGTAGAGCCCGGGGGAGAGGACCTGGACGGCGAAGAACCCGGCCAACACCGACCGGAGCCCGTCGACGGCGAGGAAGTGGTGCCCGCTCGCGCCGGTCAGCACGACCGCGGCCGCCTTGCCCTGGAGCGGGGCGGTCTTCTCGCCCCACTTCCCGCGCTCGGTGGCCTCCAGCAGCGCCCGCAGCGACGCCGTGTGCCCGGCCCGGTAGACCGGGCTGCCGAACACGACGGCGTCGGCGTCGGCGAAGGCCGCGGTGACCTCGGCGACGGGGGTCTGCGACAGCTCGATCAGGGCGGTGTCGGCCCCGGTGCCGGCGAGGATCCCGGCGACGGCGGCCGCCGTGCGCCCGCCCGGCTCCGGGCCCGCGACGACCCCGATGATCCGGCCCACGGTGCCGCTCACGAGCCGGCCCGGGGGGTGAGGGCGTAGGTGCCGCGGTGGAACAGCAGCGGCAGCCGGTCCGGGTCCGCGCCGAGCGCGTCGACCCGGGCGACGACGATCGTGTGGTCGCCGCCGTCGTACTCGTTCCACAGGGCGCAGTCGACCCAGGCGCCGACGCCCTCGAGGACCGGCGAGCCGGACGGCGCCGCCGCCCAGGTCACCCCGGCGAACTTGTCGACCCCGGAGCGGGCGAACCCGGCGCTGTGGTGCTCGTGGTCGGCGGCCAGCACGTTCACGCAGAACCGGCCCACCTCGCGGATGCGCGGCCAGGTCGAGGACCCCCGTGACGGTGCGAAGCTCACCAGCGGCGGGTCCAGCGACAGCGACGCGAAGGACTGACAGGTGAACCCGATGGGCCCGTCCGGGCCGATCGCGGTGACGACGACGACGCCGGACGCGAACGCGCCCAGTGCGTCGCGCATGGACTCCGGGGTCACGACGGGGGTGACCGGGCCGGGGAGGGAACGCGACATGACCCGACCCTAGGCGGGGACGGAGCGCTCGGCCAACGATCCGGCCCGGGGTGGTGGGGAACACGCCGTGCCGTGCCGCGGCCGCCACCGTGTCGCCGTGACCGCTGCGGAATCGATCCGGTAGAACTCCCCGTGCCGTGCATCCCGAACTCGTGGGGAGCCCCGGGGTGCCCGAGACGGCAACGGCCGGCGGAGCGATCGCTCCGCCGGCCGTCCGTCGCCGGGGGCCGGGTGGGGGGACGCCCGGCCGGCCCGGGTCAGCTCGCGTAGGCGCGCAGCTTGTCGGCGCGCTCGCCGACCCGCAGCTTCGACATGACCTCGCGCTCGATCTGGCGCACCCGCTCGCGGGAGAGCTTGAAGGCGCGCCCGATCTGGTCGAGCGTGTGCGGCTGGCCGTCGTCGAGGCCGAAGCGCATCCGGATGACCTTCTGCTCGCGGTCCTCCAGGGTCGCCAGCACCCGGCGGAGGTCGTCGTGCAGCAGGCTCGAGATCACGGTGTTCTCGGCGTCGGTCGCCTCGGCGTCCTCGATGAAGTCACCGAGCGGCGCCTCCTCCTCGGACCCGACCGGCATGTCCAGGCTCACCGGGTCGCGGGCGTGGTCGAGCAGGTCCTGGATCTTGTGCTCCGGGATCCCCGACTCGGCCGACAGCTCGGCGTCGCTGGGCTCGCGGCCCTGGCGCTGGTGCATGTCCCGCTTGATCCGGGCCAGCTTGTTGACCTGCTCGACCAGGTGCACGGGCAGCCGGATGGTGCGGGCCTGGTCGGCCATGCCCCGCGTGATGGCCTGCCGGATCCACCAGGTCGCGTAGGTCGAGAACTTGAAGCCCTTGGTGTAGTCGAACTTCTCCACCGCGCGGATCAGGCCGAGGTTGCCCTCCTGGATCAGGTCCAGCAGCGGCATCCCGCGCCCGGTGTAGCGCTTGGCGAGCGAGACCACCAGCCGGAGGTTCGCCTCCAGCAGGTGGTTCTTGGCCAGCAGCCCGTCGCGGACGACCGCGCGCAGGTCGCGGCGGTACTGCAGGTCCAGCCCGTCCAGCGTGCCGTCGGCGGCGGCGGTGTCCAGCCGGTGCTGGGCGAACACGCCGGCCTCGATGCGCCGGGCGAGCTCGACCTCCTGCGCCGCGGTCAGCAGTGCGGTCTTGCCGATCCCGTTGAGGTAGACGCGCACCAGGTCCGCGGCGGGACTCTGGGCGTCGAGATCCTCCGCCACCGCGGCCGCGGCACCGGGTACGGTGGCTTCCAGTGCGGTGCCTCCGTCGCCGTCGGTGCGACGGCGGGAGCTGCGAGCGACCGTCGGGGCGGTCCGCTTCGCGCCGGACGACGACACGGTGGCGCGAGCGGGGGCCTCGGTCGTGAGGCGCGGGCCGGGTACGGCCGGAGCGGTCGTGGTCACCGTCATGTGCATTTCCTCCCCTGCGCGGGCTGCGGCGGGCGATTGATGGGCCTCACCGCTTGCCCTGTACGGGGTCAACGCATCCGTTCCGGGGATCGTTCCCACGACGCGGCCCCGCAGGCCGGGAAATGTGCCTGCGGGGCCGTGTCGTCGGTCACATGCAGTTGCGGTTCTCTCAGGGTCCTCTTAGGGAGCGACCCCGCCGGGCGTACCGGTCAGGGCGCGGGCACCCGCGGGGTGTCCCGCGGGTCGGCCACGGCGCGGACGCTGCTGCGCCGCCGCGACGCCTTGCCGGCCCCGGTGTCCTTCTTCGACGGCACCGAGTGGCCGTAGACGGTCTCCATCAGCACCGGCCAGTCGTGGCGCAGCGCGTCACGGCCCATGAACAGCCCCAGGTGGCCCGCGGTCGCCGTCCGATAGGTGACGTCCGCGGCCGGGGTCCCGACCTTCTCCGCCGCCGCGAACAGCTGCGGGGCCGGGGTGATGTGGTCCGCGGAGCCCGCCAGCAGCAGCAGCGGGCAGTCGATCGCCCCCATGTCGACGGTCCGGCCGTCGACGGTGAGCGTGCCCTTGATCAGTCGGTTCTTCCAGAACAGGTTCTCCACCAGCCACAGGTAGAACGCGCCGGGGATGTCCTGGGTGTACTTGAACCAGTCCTCGAACACCCGGTAGCGCTCGACGTGGGTGGGGTCGTCGATGTTCTCCAGCAGCTGCAGCTGCCGGGAGATCTCCGACTGCGGCTGGATCGAGATGAAGTTCGACAGCACCGCCGAGCCCGGCATGTTGCCGCCGCCCGCGGCGACCAGCGCCTTGTACGGCGCCATCCCCATCGTCCCCGCCATCAGCCGGGTCGAGGCGGCGATCACCGACTCGCCGGCGTGGAAGTCGATCGGCGCCCCGGCCAGGGTCAGGGTGTTCACCCGGTCCGGGTGCAGCGCGGCGTAGATCGTCGCCAGCCAGCCGCCCTGGCAGTCGCCCACCAGGTTGGCCTTCCCGCCCATCCGCCGGATGGACCGGTCGATCACCTCGAGGTAGTCGGTGATCGTGACGTTCTTCGTCGCGGTCGTGGCGGGCCGCCAGTCCAGCGCGTAGACCTTCGTCAGGCCCGAGGCGCGGATCATGGCGATCTGGCTCTGCTGCGGCGAGTAGTCCACGACGGTCGAGGAGTGCCCGGCCTGGGGCGGCAGCACCAGGGTGGGGACCACGTCGTCGTCGCGGTGCTCGGCGGCGGTGAAGTCACGCAGCGACGCGAACGGCGTCGACAGCACGACCTCGTTGGCCAGGTGCCAGGTCGGCTCGCGCCGGTCGGCCATCGCCGAGATCCACAGCAGCCCGCGCCGGGCGGCGTCGCCGGGCCGGGCGATCCGCTGGACCGCGTCGATCCAGTAGGCGCCGGTGGCCCGGCCGACCTCGGCCACCACCTTGGTCAGGTTCCGGGTGTTGTACGACACGAGGTACCGGAGGGGGTCCGGCCGGTCGTCGCTCCCGGTGGCCGCGGCCACGGGGGTCTCGGGAAGGGCACGCGGTCCGTGCTCCCTGGAGGGTGCGGACCGTCGGGTGATCGCCGTGCTCATGGGCCTCTCCCATCAACTCTGATGACCGGGGGCTATCCGGGTTACCGAACGGTAAAACGCGTTCGGTATGTCAAGCAAGCGCTGGCCTACTCCGGAGTAGTGCTTGCTTCGCTTAGCGCAGGTGAGAGGCCTTACAACAATCCGGGGCTGCCTACCGGTGAGTACGCGGTCACCATGTGTCCATCCCGTTGCGCCTCCCGTTCGCTCGGGGAGCGCGGGAACCCAGGCACGGAGACCGAACCGGCCGTCAGGAGTGACGAACAGTGACCACGCAGCCCGTACCCCAGCCCGAGTCCGAGAACGGCAGCGCCGCCGCGTCGAACCAGGCCGCGGAGGTGCTGCGACGGCAGGCGGCCGGTCTCGTGCGGGACCTGCGCGAGCTCGCCAGCCCCGAGGGGCTCGCCGCGAAGGTCGACCCGGTCGGCTTCGGCGGGGCGCTCGGCGAGGCCGCCCGCTCGCTGGCCACCCGGCCCGGGGCGGTGCTGCGCACGGGTCTGGGCTTCGGCGTCGACTCGGCCAAGGCCGTGTCCGCCGCGGCCGCGCGCGCCGTCGGCCGGACGACCACCGGTCCGGCGTCGCTGCCCGAGAAGGACAAGCGCTACGCCGACCCGGCCTGGGAGGGCAACGCCTGGTACTACCTGGCCCGCCAGGAGCACAGCCTGCTCGCCGACCGGCTGACCGAGCTGTCCCAGGCCGCCCGCGTCTCGCCGACCGCGCGCCGCAAGCTGGACTGGCTGGTCGGCCAGATCGTCGAGGCGCTGGCCCCGCCGAACGCGGTCGTCACCAACCCGGCCTGGCCGAAGAAGATCGTCGAGACCGGCGGTCTGAACATCGTGCGGGGCGCGCGCAACATGCTGCGCGACGCCGTGCAGAACCAGGGGATGCCGCGCCAGGTCACGCCCGGCGCCTTCCAGGTGGGCAAGGACCTCGCGGTCACCCCGGGCCACGTGGTCTTCCGCAACCGGCTGATCGAGCTCATCCAGTACGAGCCGCAGACGGACAAGGTGCACGAGATCCCGCTGCTCATGAGCCCGCCGTGGATCAACAAGTACTACATCATGGACCTCGCGCCGCAGAAGTCGCTGGTGGAGTGGGCGGTGCAGCACGGCCACACCGTCTTCATGATCAGCTACCGCAACCCGGACTCGTCGCTGGCCGACGTGACGATGAGCGACTACCTGCAGGAGGGCCCGGTCACGGCCCTGGAGGTCGTCCGCGAGATCACCGGCCGGGACACGGTCAACGTCGCCGGGCTCTGCCTGGGCGGCGCGCTCTCCGCCGCGATGACGGCGTGGCTGGAGGCCAAGGGCGACCAGCGCGTCAACTCGCTGACCCTGATGAACACGCTGCTCGACTACTCCGGCCCGGGCCAGCTGGGCGTGTTCACCGACGAGAAGACGGTGGACCGGCTCGAGCGGAGCATGCGCAAGGACGGGTACCTGCCCGCCACCAGCATGAAGACGACCTTCGACCTGCTGCGGGCCACCGACCTGGTCTGGAACTACGTCGTCAACGACTGGATGCTCGGCGAGGACCCGAAGCCGTTCGACATGCTGACCTGGAACTCCGACTCCACCCGCATGCCGGCCGCGATGCAGACCGAGTACCTGCGCACGCTGTACCTGGAGAACCGTTTCGCCGAGGGCAAGCTGGAGCTCGCGGGGGAGCGGCTCGACGTGGCCGACATCCGGCCCGACAGCTACATCGTCACGGCCGAGTCGGACCACATCGCGCCCTGGAAGTCGGTCTACACCGGGGCGTCGAAGCTCGGCGGCACGGTGCGGTTCGTGCTGTCGAACTCCGGGCACATCGCCGGCGTGGTCAACCCGCCGTCGCCGAAGTCTCGGCACTGGTTCGGCGAGAGCGACGACCTCCCGGCCCGCGCCGAGGACTGGCGCGACGACGCCACCGAGCGCAAGGCCTCCTGGTGGGAGGACTGGACGCCGTGGATCGCCGAGCGCGCGGGCAAGGAGGTCGCGGCGCCGAAGAAGATCGGGTCGGACGCGCACCCGCCGCTGGAGCCCGCTCCCGGCCGTTACGTGCTGAGCGGCTGAGCCGCCGCCCGCACCCCGCCGCCGCCCCGGTGATCACCGCTGGTCACCGGGGCGGAGCCCTGTCCACGATGGACGGTGGTCCGTACTGTCCACTGTCGACACTGCATCGGATGCGTGCGCAACCGCCGTCCGGCGGGGAGAATGCATCGCCATGGACCGCGTACGTTCTGTGCCCGCGTGCCGGCGACCGCCGCGCGGGGCCCTCCGGGTGGGGACGCCGTGAGCCGCGCGGGGGAGGCCCGCACGCACGGCGGGCACCGGCCGCGGACCGCCGGGGAGACCGCCGCCGACGAGCTGCGTGAGAACGGCCGCCGGGCCGCCGAGGACGCGTGGAGCGCGCAGGTGAACGCCCTGGGCGGGTTCATCCGGGCGCAGCGCCAGATGGCCAAGCTCTCGCTGCGCGAGATGGCGGCGATGACCAAGGTGTCCAACGCCTACCTCAGCCAGGTCGAGCGGGGGCTGCACCAGCCGTCGCTGAAGGTGCTGCGCTCGATCGCCGACGCGCTGCACCTCAACACCGACCAGATGCTCAGCCGGGCCGGCTGGTCGGTCGGCGACCCGGACACCGCGGGCGACGCCGCCCCGGTCGAGGAGGCCGCCCCCGTGGCCGCGCCACCGCCCGGTGTCGAGGCCGCGATCGAATCCGACACGCGGCTGTCCGACGAGCAGAAGGCGGCCCTGCTGGGGGTGTACCGGAGCTTCGTGCAGCGGGACTGAGCTGCCGTGCTTGACATACTTAACGGGTGTGCGTAGTTTCCTTGGCATGCCGGGGTGCTCGTCGGCGCCCCGTCCACGCCGAGATACGACTCCCGGGAGGGAAGTACCGATGACCGCCTCCACCGAGCAGTTCGTCGACATCGCCAAGCGCGGCCAGGACCTGGTCACCGAGTCCGTCCGCGGGTGGACCGAGGCCGCGAGCGGCCTGGCCCGCCAGTTCGGCGCCGGTGACCGCCCGCAGCTGCCCGACGCGGGTGCCGCCGTCGAGCGCGCCTTCGACTTCTACGAGCAGGTGCTCGGCCACCAGCGCGAGTTCGCCCGTACCGTCGTCGGCGCGGGCACCTCGGTGTTCGACCAGGTCACCGAGCAGGCGACCAAGGCCGCCGAGGCCGTGACCGAGCACGCCGGGCGCAGCACCGAGGCCGCCGCGGAGAAGACCGCGCGCGCCACCCGGAGCGCCGCCGGCAAGTGACCCCGCGCGACGACGGCCCCCGCCCGGCCCCCGGGTGGGGGCCGTCGTCGTGTGTGACCGGGTCGCGCTGTCCCTACCCACCGGTCCGCGCGAGGGTGGCCCCATGAGCCCCCGCACCCGGCCCCGCCGCATCGCGATCGCCTGCCAGGGCGGGGGCAGCCACACCGCGTTCACCGCGGGCGTCCTGGCCCGGCTGCTGCGCTCGGACGCGCTCGGCTCCGCCGCGGACCCGGCCGAGGTCGTCGCGATCTCGGGCACCTCGGGCGGCGCGATCTGCGCACTCGTCGCCTGGGACCGGCTGCGCGACGGCCAGACCCCCGACCGGCGCGAGGCCGCGGCGACGGCGCTGGAGGAGTTCTGGGCCGACAACGCCGCCCGCACCCCGCTGGAGCGCCTGACCAACCTGGGCGTGGTGACGGCGGGCGCGCTGCAGGGGCTCGGGCTCGTCCCGGCAGGCACCCCGTACCTGGTGCCGCGCCCGTTCGACGGCACCCGCCAGTTCCTCGACCTGGTCTCACGGCACGTGGACTTCGCCGCCATCGGTCCGGACCCGGCAGGCGCCGCGCCGCTGCTGCTGCTCGGCGCCGTCGACGTGCTGACGGGGGAGTTCCGGGCGTTCTCCAGCCGCACCGACACCCTGACCGCCGAGACCGTGCTCGCCTCGGCCGCGATCCCCACCCTGTTCCGCGCGGTGCACACCGCGGGCGGCGTCTACTGGGACGGGCTGTTCTCGCAGAACCCGCCCACCCACGACCTGCTCGACACCGACCCCGACGAGCTGTGGGTCGTGCAGATCAACCCGTCGGAGATCGACGGCGAGCCGCGCAGCCCGATCGAGATCGCCGACCGGCGCAACGCACTGGCCGGCAACCTGTCGCTCAACCAGGAGCTCGGGTTCATCGAGACGATCGACCGGCTGCTCGCCGACGGGAGCCTCGGCCCGGACTCGGGCTACCGGCAGGTGACGGTCCGGGTGCTGGAGATGCCGGCCAGCACGGTGCGGTCACGGCTGATCGGTGCCGCCTCCAAGATCGACCGCGACGTCGCGTTCCTGGACCACCTGCAGCGCCGGGGCGCCGCCGCGGCCGACCGGTTCCTCGGCGCGCTGGCCTTCGAACGGGCGGTGCGCGGCGGCGACCCGGTCGCGCTCGCGGCCGTCGTCACCCCGGACGCGACCCTGACCTCCACCGCCCCGTTCCGGGAGCGGCCGTCCCCGGTGCCGCTGCTCGCCCACCTCGGTGAGCTGCTCGACGGGGAGTTCACCGTCGACCCGACCCGCAAGCAGGTCGCCCGCGACACCGCGGAGTGGGCGGTGCGGGTGCACCGCGACGGCGGTGTCACCGACGGGCTGGCCGAGGCCGGCCTCGACGACGACGGCCGGGTCACCGCGCTGCGGCTCGGGCCACGCCCCTGACCCCGGCCGGGGTCAGAACGGGATCAGCGGCACCACGACCAGCCGCGCCAGCAGCACGGCCACGAACACGATCAGCACCGACAGGTCGAGCCCGACCGCGCCCATCCGGACCGGCTGGACGCGGCGGCGGATCGGGGCGACGACCGGCTCGGTCAGGCCGTGGGTGACACGGCGGGCGGTGTCGAGCACGGCGCCGCCGCGCCCGGAGCCGAGCACGTCGATCCAGTCCACGACGACCCGGGCGACCAGCACGAGCTGGAACAGCCCCAACAGCCAGGACAGCAGGTAGGCGACCATGTCCCCATCGTCCCCTTTCCGGCTGAGAGTCCGGTGAGAGACGGCTGAGACGTGGGCCCGGTACCGGGCTCAGACCTCGACCAGGACCGTGAACGGACCGTCGTTGACCGACTCCACGGCCATCTGCGCGCCGAACTCCCCGGTCCCGACGGTGGCGCCGCGCCCGCGCAGCGCGGCCACCACCGCGTCGACGACCGGCTCGGCGTCGTGCGGGCGGGCCGCCGCCGACCAGGACGGCCTGCGTCCCTTGCGGGTCTCGCCGTACAGGGTGAACTGGCTGACCACCAGCAGCGGGGCGCCGGCGTCCGCGCACGAGCGCTCGTCGCGCAGGAGGCGCAGCTCGTGCAGCTTGCGGGCCATCGTGTCGACCTTCCGCGCGGTCGCGGCGGGGTCGGTGCCGACGTCGTCGGCGTGCACGCCGAGCAGCACCAGCAACCCGGGCCCGATCTCACCGGACACCCGCAGCGGTGTGCCGTCGGGCGCCTCGACCGTCACCGACGCCCGTCGGACGCGGGCGACGACGGCCCTCACCCGACCGGCCCCGACGGCGACGCGGCCGCGGTCCGCGCGGGCACCGGGTGCGGCCAGCCGTCGACCGGCTGGAGCAGGCCGTGCCGGACGAACTCCCGCACCGCGGGCAGCGTCGCCGCGACGAGCGCGTCGACCGGCAGGTCGTGGGCGTAGGACAGCAGCGCGAGCAGCTCGGACAGCGGCAGGTCGCCGCGGCAGCCGGCCAGCAGCGCCGCGGCCGGGGCGTCGACGGGGTGTTCCCAGCCGGGGCCGCCCCAGCGGCGCACGGTCGTCGACAGCTCGGCCCAGCCGCCGTCCGGGTCGACCGACGAGGCCGACTCGAGCACCGTCTCCGGGGCGAGCAGCAGCCGCGCGCCGAGCAGGTCCTCGTCGCGGGTGTGGGCGCGCAGCCAGTCCACCCGGTCCAGCCAGCCGGTCATCTCCCGGCCCAGGCCCTCGCCCAGCTCGCCGGGCAGGTCCTCGACCACGACGGTCGGCTCGCTGTCGGTGCGGCGCAGCATGAGGAAGCCGAACCCGACCCCCTCCACCCGTTCGGCGGCCATCCAGTCCAGCCACGCCCCGGCCTGCTCGCGGGCCGCCCGGGAGGTCGGGACCAGCCCGGCGTCGCGCTGCCAGGTGCCGACGTGCAGGCCCGGGTCGACGACCTCGCGCTGCAGGACCCAGGCGTCGACGCCGTCGGGCAGCCAGGACCGCACCCGGTCCGGCCAGTCCTCGCCGCGCACGTGCAGCCACGACCCCAGCAGCTGCGCGACCCCGCCCGGGTTGAGCAGGCCGGGCAGCTCGCCCAGCAGTCCGGCCAGCGCGGAGTCCCCGGCCGCACCGGAGTCGCGGTAGACGTAGTCCACCCGCGGCGGGCCCGGCACGAACGGCGGGTTGGACACCACCTGGTCGAAGCGCTCCCCGGCCACCGGGGCGAACCACGGGCCCTCCCGCAGGTCGACCTCCACCCCGGACAGCCCCAGCGACAGCCGGGCCAGCGCCAGCGCGCGCGGCAGCACGTCGGTCGCGGTGACCCGCAGCGCGTGCCGGGAGCCGTGCAGCGCCTGCACCCCGCAGCCGGTGCCCAGGTCGAGCAGGGTGCCGACCGGGCGGCGGACGGTCGCCGCGGCCAGCGTCAGCGACGCCCCGCCGACGCCGGTGACGTGCTCGCGGTCCTGCCGCGCGGCCGGGGTGTCGATGTCGGACACCACCCACCAGTCGGTGCCCGGCTCGCCGTCGGCGCCGGGGCCCTCGCCGTAGGGGCGCACGTCCAGCGCGGCCCGGATGCCCTCCGGGGTGCGGCGCAGGATCCGGCCCTCCAGCAGCGGGTCCAGGTCGCCGAGCGCCGCGGTCACCGCCGGCTCGGGCTCGGTGTCCTCCAGCAGGAACAGCCGCACCAGGGTGCCGAGCTCCCCGCCGTCGCGGCTGGCCCGGGCCGCGGGCTCCGGCTCGCCGCGGGTCAGTGCGTCGTGCGCGGAGCGGCCCAGCAGGGCGCGCACACCGTCCGGGGTGTAGCCGGCGTCGAGCAGGCAGCCGCGGACGCGTTCGATGTCACCGGCGTCGAGATGGGGGAGCACCCGCCCATTGTCGCGTGCCATCCTGTGCGGCATGAGCGGGATCTGCATCGCCCAGGAACCGGAGGCCGACGCGCTGCTGGAACGCGAGCCCCTCGCGCTGCTGATCGGCATGCTGCTCGACCAGCAGATCCAGATGGAGGTCGCGTTCCGCGGCCCGCTGAAGCTGCACGAGCGCCTCGGCGGGCTCGACGTGCGCGTCATCGCCGACCACGACCCCGAGGGGTTCGCGGCGCTGGCCACCACCCCGCCCGCCATCCACCGCTACGGCGGCTCGATGGCCGGGCGGGTGCAGGAGATGTGCCGCGCGATCGTCGAGGACTGGGACGGGGACCCGGCCGCGATCTGGACCCGCGACGACCCCGACGGGCGCGAGGTGCTGCGCAGGCTCAAGGCGCTGCCCGGCTACGGCGAGCAGAAGGCGAAGATCTTCGTCGCGATCCTCGGCAAGCAGTACGGGGTCACCCCGGACGGCTGGCGGGAGGCCGCCGGGGACTACGGCGCCGACGGCACCCGGCTCTCCGCGGCCGACGTCGTCGACTCCCGGACCCTGCTCGAGGTGCGCGACACGAAGAAGGCGATCAAGGCCGCGGCGCGCGAGAAGAAGGCCGCTGCGGCGAAGTGATCCGCCGACAGGGCTAGCATCACAGCCGTGCACAAGGTTCCGGAGGCGCTCGCCGGCGCACGCGTGATCGACCCGGACCAGGTCTGCGACGCCGTCGCGGTGCTCGCCGACGCCACCAAGGTGGCCGAGGCCGCGACCGTCCTGGACGTCCTGGGCGAGGTCAACCGCCTGTCGCTGCTGCTCGCGCTGCAGCACGCCGGGGACCTCTGCGTCTCCGACCTCGCCGTCGCCGTCGGGATGAGCGACTCGGCCGTCTCGCACGCGCTGCGCCTGCTGCGCGCGCACGGCATGGTCACCGCCCACCGCGAGGGGCGGCTGGTCCGCTACCGGCTGACCGACGGGCTCGCCCGCCGCGTGCTGGAGATCGTGTCGGCGGTCGCCGTCGCCCCGGGCGCGCTGCATGCGCACGGCGCCGACGACGGGGACGCGTCGTGACGCCCGCGATGATCGAACAGGTCCGCCCGCCGGTCCCGGCGGAGAAGCTCGACCACGAGATCGCCCGGCTGCTCGACGCCCTCCAGTCGGTCTACGACGACGGCTGGTACCCCGAGCTCGAGGTCGTGCGCCCGTGGTCGACGCACAACCCGCGCATCTCCGGGGAGTTCGCCCGGCCGTGCGCGATCCGCCGCTACCTGCACCGGGAGCTGCGCGGCCTGCTCGCCGCCGGGGCCACCGTCACCGCCCGCGCGGCCCGCCCGGCCCGGGCGTTCACCGACCCGGAGTTCTTCGCCGCGCTCGACGAGGACCGCTTCGACCTGCGGGTCAAGAAGCTGTTCCTGTTCGGCCCGGAGCGCATGGCGCTCTCGCTGGACCGCCTCTCGCACTACACCGGCACCCCCGCCGAGTCCTTCCAGCGGCACGTGCTGTTCACCAACTACGCGATGCACGTCGAGTCGTTCCTGGAGCGCTTCCCCGACGCCGAGCGGCCCGACCGCGCCGGCGTCCAGATGCCCGCCTACCACCACCCGGGCGCCGACGGCGACGGCGTGACCCTGGTGAACATCGGCGTGGGCCCGGCCAACGCCAAGACCGTCACCGACCACCTCGCCGTGCTCCGCCCGGACACCATGATCATGATCGGGCACTGCGGGGGCCTGCGGAACCGCCAGGAGCTGGGCGACTTCGTGCTGGCCACCGCCTACCAGCGGGCCGACCACGTGCTCGACGAGGTGCTCCCGGCCGACGTGCCGGTCATCCCGAGCATCCGGCTCAACGGCTACCTGATGGACGCGCTCGGCGCGGCCGAGGCGACCTGGCGGCCGGGGGTCGTGCACACCACCGACAACCGCAACTGGGAGTTCAACCAGGCCGCGACGCTGCACCGGATGCGGCTGGCCCGCGCCGTGGCGGTGGACATGGAGTCCGCGACGATCGCCGCCAACGGGTTCCGCTACCGGATCCCGAACGCGACCCTGCTGTGCGTGTCGGACAAGCCGCTGCACGCCGAGCCCAAGCTGGCCGGCGGCGCGCGGGCGTTCTACGAGGCGAGCAAGCGCAAGCACCTCGGGATCGCGCTGGACGCGCTGGACCGGGTCCGCGACGAGCACCCCGACGGCCTGCCCGGCTCCGAGGTCCGCTCCGCCGACGAGCCGCTGCTCGGCAACGGGCCCGACGGCGCCTGACCGGCGGCCCGGGCGACGGCGGGGGTCAGAGCGGCCGCGTGTACCCGGCCCGGTCGGGCTCGTAGCCCAGCCGCGCCAGGAACCGGTGCGGCCCGTCCCCGGCGGTGTCCCCGGCCCGCGCCAGGACGGCGCCGCGGGCCCGCCCGTGCTCGTGCGCCCACTCCACCAGCGCCGACCCGACCCCGCGCCGTCGCCACCCGACGGCGACCCGCAGCCCCTCGACCTGCAACCGGGTCGCGCCGCGCAGGGCGGGCCCGGGCAGGATCGTCAGCTGCACGGTCGCGACCACCCGGCCGTCGCCGGCGCGGGCGACCGCGAGGAACCGGCCGGGGTCGCGGTCCAGGGTGTCGAAGGCCTCCTCGTAGGGCGCGAGGTCCGGGTCGTCGGCGTCGGCGTCCCCGGAACCCGACAGCAGCGCGACGACCGCCGCCACGTCGGCCCGGGTGGCCCGGTCGACGACGAGCCGGTCCCCGGCCAGCACGACGTCCGCGCCCGCCGGGTGGGCGCTGGACCGGACGCCGTCCACGACCCGGTCCAGCCAGGCGCCGACGTTCTCCCGCGCCTCGTCGGTGTCGGGGTAGCGGCAGCGCAGGTGCAGACCCGCCTCGTCGAGGATGAACCACACCATCACGCCGTCGGCGTCGCCCGCCGAGCTGACGTACTGCGCGTCCAGCCCGGCGTGGTCGATGCGCACCGGCAGCCGTCGCAGGTCCAGCCAGGAGATCGCGAACATGCCGGGCGCCTCGGGCATCCCGCCCCACGGGGCCAGCACGTCGTCGAGCGGCCAGGAGCCGAGCCGCACGGCCTCGCGGACGGCGTCGGCGCAGGCCCGCGGATCCGGGTCGCGCGCGTCGATCACCGCGTTGGTGATGAACCAGCCGACCGAGCCGTGCCAGCGGTCGTCGTAGCGGCTGTGCACGGGGAACACCGCGCGCAGCGGGGCGTGCGCCAGCTCCCGGGTGGTGCGGGTCATGACCGAGGTGACCAGTGCCAGCGTCGAGACCCCGGACCCGCGGGCCCGGCGCTCGAACAGTGCGCAGTCGTCGACGCCGAGCACGTCACGCACCTCGACGCGCTCCGGGGGAGCGGGGGTGAGCTCGCCCAGCGGCAGCGGGAAGCGGGGCATCACGTCGCCGCCCGCGGCCAGGATCTCGGCCCAGCGCTGCCGGACCTCGTCGGGCGCGGGCTCCCGGCCGGCCAGGGCGGCGGTGTGCTCGGCGAAGGGGCGCACGGTCCCGGGCGGCAGCGTCCCGCCCAGGCCCTGCACGAGGTCGCGCAGGACCACCAGCAGCGACCACATGTCCACGTGGGCGTGGTCGGCGGCCACGACGAGCGTCGGCCGGTCCGCGGTGAGGATCACGCAGAGCCGGTGCGACGGCGCCGCGTAGGGGGTGCAGCGCTCGTCGAGCATCCGGCGGACGGCGTCGTCGACGGCCTGGCCGGGCGCGACCGGGTGGGTGACCCAGCGGCCGGGACGCAGGTCCACCTCGTGCAGCCGGGGGCCGTCCGGGCCGGGGGAGAACACCGTGCGCAGCGTCCCGTGCCGGCGCAGCACCGCCAGCCAGGCCCCGGCCAGCGCGTCGAGGTCCACCGCGGGCAGCCGGCAGGTGATCGCCATCCACGAGCCCGGCCGGTCCCCGCGGCCGACGTGGCGGCGCTGGTCGAACGAGACCGGGACCGGGTGCCCGGTCCGGCCGACGGCGACGTCGTAGCCGAGCAGCGTCCCGTAGGGCAGGCGCAGGTGCGTCACGCTCGTCAGCCGCATGGCCATAACCTAGGCCGACGAAGATCGGGAGGCGTAGCGCATGGCCACGTTCGGGATCGCCGGGGCGACACTGGACTTCGACGTCCGCGACACCTCCGGTGGTCCGGCGGTGGTGGCGCTGCACGGCCTCACCTCCAGCCGTCGCCGTGAGGCCCTGATGCGGCTCGACATCGCCTCCCGGGTCGAGGGCGTGCGGCTGCTGCGCTACGACGCGCGCGGCCACGGCCGCTCCGGTGGTACCGCCGATCCCGCGGACTACCGGTGGCCCGCGCTGGCCCGGGACCTGCTGGGGCTGCTCGACCACGTCGTGCCGGGGGAGCGGGTGCACGGGGTCGGGCCGTCGATGGGCGCCGGGACGCTGCTGCACGCCGCGCTGGCCGACCCGGGCCGGTTCGCCAGCCTCACCCTCATGCTGCCGCCGACCGCCTGGGGGACCCGCCGCGCCCGGTCCCGCGACTACGAGCGGTCCGCGTCGGCCGTGGAGGCCGACGGTGTCGCGGCGCTCGACGCCGGTGCCGACGACGCGGACCTGCCCCGGCCGCCCGGGGCCGCCCGCGGACCGGGCCCGACGTGCGTGCCGAGCTGCTCCCGGCGATCCTGCGCGGCGCGGCCGCCACCGACCTCCCCGCACCGGAGGACCTGGAGCGGATCACGGTGCCGGTGCAGGTACTGGCCTGGACCGGGGACCCGGGCCATCCGGAGTCCACCGCGCAGACCCTGCGGGAGCGGCTGCCCGCGGCCGGACTGTCGATCGCGGCGACCCCGGACGACGTCGTCTGGTGGTCGCGGCTGCTCGCCGCGCGGCTGCGCCGCTGGGAGACGCTCGACCCCACCGTCGACGGCGGGCCCGCGGGTGTGCGCGAGGCGGCCGGCGGGCGCCCGCGCGGGGATCGCGTAGGGGTGTCACCATGGAAAGGGAGGTGGTTCGACAGTGGCTGAGCGGCGACGCGTGGACCCCGTTCTCATCACGGACGCGCAGATGTCCTACGAAGAGGAACTGGAGATCCGCAAGCGGCGCTACAAGTGGACGATGGGCATGCGGATCCCGTGCATGATCCTCGCCGGCGTCTTCTACCAGATCCCGTGGGTCGCGGTGGCCCTGCTCGCGATCTCGGTGCCGTTGCCGTGGATCGCGGTGCTCATCGCGAACGACCGGCTGCCGCGCAAGGCGGAGACGCCCAACCGGCACCGGCAGGACCACCGGGCGATCGAGACCGGGCCGCGTCCGGTGATCGACCAGGGCGGCGACGATCCCGCCGGCCCCCGGCCCAGCACCGACGACGAACAGCCCACGGGGACCACGGGAGGCGGCACCGCCTCCCCGCCCTGAGGCCGGTCTCGGGCATCATGGACGCCATGTCCACGACGACGCTGCCCGAGGTCGACACCCGGCCCGAGACCACCGACAAGACCGGTGACGACCGGCCGGACATGTTCCACTACGTCAAGAAGGACCGGATCGCCGAGAGCGCGGTCCTGGGGAACATGGTCGTGGCGCTGTGCGGCGAGACGTTCCCGGTGACCAAGTCGCCCAAGCCGGGATCGCCGGTGTGCCCGCAGTGCAAGGAGATCTTCGAGGGGCTCCCCCCGGGTGGCGGCGACGGGGAGTGAGACCCCTCAGCCCCGCGCGAGCAGCAGCCGCAGCGGGGTGGAGGACGGGTCGCCGGGCACCGTGCGCAGCACGGTCTCGGTGACCATCCCGGCCGACCGGTAGAGCGCCAGCGCCGCGACGTTGTCCGCGGCCACCTCGAGCCACAGCCGCCCCGGGCCCGCCCACGGCGGTCCGCCGGGGGTGTCGCCGGTCGCTCCGGGTACCCCGGCGACGGCGAGGGCGGCACCGAGCAGGGCCCGCCCGGCCCCGGTGCCGCGCCGGTCGCGGTGGACCACGAGCCGGTGCAGCTCGACCCCCGGTTCCGGGCCGCGGGGTGCGGCCAGCACGGCGTAGCCCGCCGGGCCGGGCTCGCCCGGGCGTTCCAGGAGCAGGTGCAGCCGCGCCGGGTCGGCCGCGGCGTCGTCGTGCCACTCCGGTCCGCAGGCGACGCCGATGCCCGGGGCGCCGTCGTCGAGCGCGGCCAGTGCGGCGGAGTCCGCCGGGCCGCGCCACGGGCGCAGGACGGCGTCCCGGGCCGGGCGTGCGGGCGTCGTGCGTTCACCGGTCGTCCTTGCGGGGGTCACCACCCGGCCATCGTGCGGCCACCCGCGCGGTCCCGCTCGGCCGGGGCCGCGGTGGCGGGGTCAGGACCGCAGGAAGGCGTCGATCTCCGCCGCGAACGGCTCCGGGTCGAGCAGCAGCTCCAGGTGGCCGCCGGGGTAGCGGCTGATCCGGGAGCGGCGGATCCCGCGGTGCAGCATCGTGGCGTTGCCGCGCGGGACGATCGGGTCGTCGTCGCCGGCGATGATCAGGGTGTCCGCGGTGATCGCCGGCAGCAGCGGCAGGCTGGTCCAGCCCGAGAGCGCCATCAGCTGGTAGTAGTAGCCGCGCATCGGGCCGCGCCGGGCCCCCGCGCCGAGCGCCTCCGCGGCCCGTTCCGGGTGGTCGCGCAGCGAGCCGCCGTAGATGCGGGCGGCGACGGCGTCGACGTAGGACGGGTCCTGGTGGCGCTTCGGCGAGGTCATGACCGCCATCACCCGCGGCGACGCCGGGATCATCAGCGCCCCCGGACCGGTCGCGGCCAGCACGAGCTTGCGCACCCGGCGGCGACGGCTGATCGCCAGCTGCTGGGCGAGCATCCCGCCCCAGGAGAACCCCAGGACGTCGGCCTCCCGCACACCCAGCTTCGTCAGCACCTGCCCGAGCCGGTGCGCCATCCACGTCAGGTGGTACGGCATCCGCGGCACCGCCGACCCGCCGATGCCCGGCGGGTCGAACCGGATGACGTCGAGGTCCGCGGGCAGCGCCGCGACCAGCGGGTCGAGCACGTCGGTGGCGGCGCCGATGCCGTTGCACAGCAGCAGCGGGGTGCGGCGGGGGCCCGGGCCGGAGGCGGGGCGACGCACGACGCGCAGGGCACGGCCGCCGACGAGCACGTCGTGCTCCTCGAGGCCCGCGCCGCCCACGGGCCGGGAGCTGGAAGTGGTCATCACCGCCGAGCCTAGGTGCCACGGCCGGGCGGTGGGGTGCGGACGGCCCCGGGTGTGACGATCCCGGACCCCACCCTCAGACGGGGGCGGGCTCGCCCAGGTAGGTCCCCGGGGCCGGGAACAGCGGGCGCAGACGACGTCCGCCCAGCTCCGGGGGCGCGTCGCGCATCGTGCCGGAGCGTTCGACCAGCCAGGCGGCCAGGTCGTCCCACCAGGAGCCCTCGACGGCCTCGGCCCCGGCCCGCCACCGCTGCGCCACGCCGTCGCCGGTGGAGCAGGGTGCCGCGCGGAACCCGGTCGCCACCGACGGCGGCGCGATCAGCGCGCCCGCCTGGTCGCCGGGGGCCAGGACGAGCCGGCAGGCTCCGCCGAGGCGCTGCGCGGTGCGGTACCCGCCCGTCCAGGGCTGCACCGGGTCGTCGTCGGCGGCGACGAGGTAGCTGTCGCGACGCAGCTCGGCGAACCGGACGGGGGTGCCGAGGACCCGCACGTCGGGCCGGTCCGGGCCCGCGCCGTCGCCGGAGGCCGCGGCCAGCGCGGCGAGGTCGGTGTGCAGCCCGGCGGGCAGCGGCAGCAGGTCGGACACCCAGGCCCGCATCGCCCGCGCGGCGCGTCCGTCCAGGTCGGCGGTCCCGCCACCGTGCGGCACCGCCCACGGCAGCACCCGGTCCGGCCCGCGCCGCCACGCCCAGGCCCGCACCGCCGTCGCGCCGTCGAGGACGCCGTCGCGGGCGGCGAGGCCCGCGGTCTCGGCGACGGTCGCCGGGTCGGGGGCGAAGCCGGGCAGCGCGTCGGACTGGTCGAGGACGGTCGCCAGGTAGGCGACGGCGGCGACCCGGTCGTCGAGCCCGATCGCGGCCTGGTGGGCCTGCACCGCCGCGGTCAGCAGCCCGCCGGTGCGCACGCCGAGCAGCGACACCCGCGGGGCGCGGGTGATGCGCCCGCAGGCGTCGACGGCGTCGAGGACGGCGGCGGCGTGCGCGTCGAGGTCGCGGTCGGCGTCGGCGGGGCCCGCCGGGCGCCAGGACAGCGCGAACACCTGCAGGCCCTTCCCGAGCAGGTGCTCGACCAGCGAGTACCCGGGCGCGAGGTCGGCCAGCCAGTAGCGGTGCACCAGCGGCGGGACGACCAGCACCGGGGTGTCGTGCACCTTCTCGGTCCGCGGCAGGTACTGCAGCAGCTCGAACATCGGGGTGCGCAGGACGACCGCGCCGGGCGTGGCGGCGACGTCGCGGCCGGGGACGGGGCCGCCCCGGGCGTCGCGGGCGCCGGTGTCGAAGGGGACCGGCGGGGTGTCGGCACCGGGGGGTGTGAAGACCCGGTCGGCGACCTCGGCCGCTGCCGGGGAGTCCTGGGTGCCTGCGATCCCGAGGCCGACCCGACCGTGATCGTCGTCCGGGAGGGGTTCGGTGCCGTCCGTGGCATCGTTCCCCTCCGACCCGGTGATCATGGTCGGGCCGGGGCCTGGGGCAGTGGCCTCCGGGGCGACCCGACCGTGATCGTCGTCCCGGCAGGGATCGGTGCCGTCGATGGCACCGTTCCCTTCCGATCCGGTGATCACGAGGGGACCCGGGCCGGGGAGCAGGAGGGCGGTCAGCCCGGCGAGGGTCGCGCGCAGCCGCTCGGCGTCCGCGGCGGGCAGCGGCACGTCCGGGCTCGCGACGGCGTCGTCGAGCAGCCCGGAGACCGCCCCGGTCGTCGCGAGCAGCACCTGGGCCGCGCACCGCGCCACCGGCGCGACCGGACCGGCCGGCACGTCCGGGGCGAGGGCGGAGCGGCCCAGCCCGACCCGGCCCAGCTCGGCGACCCAGTCGCCGCCGCGGCGCAGGAGCAGCAGCGGCCGGGCGGACACCGCGGCCGCCAGCCGCAGTCCCGCCGCGGGCAGGGCGAGGGGGCCGGCGTCGGCTGGGGTGCGGTCGCGCTCGCTCATCACCTCCATCATCCCCACCGCCACCGGTCGCGGCGCGTTCACCCCGTCGTCGGACGGCGTTCGGACCGGACCGGCACGGTGACCCGGTCGCGCCGCACGAGACCCCGGAGCCCGATGAGCACCGTCGCCCCGTCCACCCCGTCCCTGCAGGCGTCCCCGGCCGGGACGGGTGCGTTCCTGCGGGAGTTCCTGCGCGACCCGCTGCGCACGGCGTCGGCGCTGCCGAGCTCCCGGGCGCTGGCCCTCGCCGCCACCGCACCGGTCCCCGCGACCGGGGACCCGGTCGTCGTCGAGCTGGGGCCGGGCACCGGGGCGTTCACCGACGTCGTCGCCGAGCGGCTCGGCGGCCGCGGCCACCACCTGGCCGTCGAGCTGAACCCGCGACTGGCCGCGCTGCTGCGGGCCCGCCACCCCGGGCTCGACGTCGCCGTCGCCGACGCGGCCGAGTTGCCCGCGCTGCTCGCCGCCCGCGGGCTCGGCGGCGCCGACGTCGTGGTCTCCGGGCTGCCGTGGGCGGCCTACCCGCGCGACGAGCCCTGGCTGACCGACGTCGTCGCCGGCTGCCTGCACCCCGACGGCGCCCTGACCCAGTTCGGCTACTCGGTGACCCTGGCCCTGCCGCCCGCCCGGCGGCTCCGGCGGCGGCTCGCCGCGGCGTTCGAGGAGGTCGTGCACGGCCGCACGGTGCTCGCCAACGTCCCGCCCGCGTTCGTCCTCACCGCCCGCCGTCCGCGGCAGCCCCGGGGCTGACCTGGCCCGTCGCCGCCGGGGAGACCCCGGGCCCGCCCACCGGGCGGTGACGGTGCGGCCCCCGGCTACCCTGATCCGCGCCCCGCAGCCCGGTCGGCGTCGACGCGCGGACCTGCCGGGGATCGCCGGTTCCCGCCCGGGAACGACCCACGGACCAGGGGAGACGTGTGTCGCAGACCCAGCTCGTGTCGCCCGAGACCCGCCCGCTGCGTGCGTGGCAGCGCAGCGCTCTCGCCCGCTACCTCGCGACCTCGCCGCGGGACTTCCTCGCGGTCGCGACCCCGGGTGCGGGCAAGACGACCTTCGCCCTGCGCGTCGCGTCGGAGCTGCTGCGCGACCGGGTCGTCGACGCGATCACCGTCGTCACCCCGACCGAGCACCTGAAGTACCAGTGGGCCGAGTCGGCCGCGGCCGCCGGCGTCGCGCTCGACCCGGAGTTCCGCAACTCCGCGGGCGGTACCTCGCGGGACTACCAGGGCATCGCGATCACCTACGCCGGCGTCGCCGCGCACCCGATGCTGCACCGCAACCGCACCGAGAACCGCCGGATGCTGGTGATCCTCGACGAGATCCACCACGCGGGCGACGCCAAGAGCTGGGGCGAGGGCGTCTACGAGGCGTTCGAGCCCGCCACCCGGCGCCTCGCCCTGACCGGGACGCCGTTCCGCTCCGACGACAACCCGATCCCGTTCGTCGAGTACGTCCCCGACGCCGAGGGCGCCCCGCGCAGCCGGGCCGACCACCAGTACGGCTACGCCGAGGCGCTGGCCGACAACGTGGTCCGGCCGGTCGTCTTCCTGGCCTACTCCGGTACGTCCAACTGGCGCACCAGCGCGGGCGAGGAGATCTCCGCCCGGCTGGGGGAGCCGCTGACCCGCGAGCAGACCGCGATGGCCTGGCGGACCGCGCTGGACCCCTCGGGGGACTGGATGCCCGCGGTGCTCGCCGCGGCCGACCGGCGCCTGCAGAGCCACCGCGACGGCGGCATGCCCGACGCGGGCGGCCTCGTGATCGCCACCGACCAGACGGCCGCCCGTGCCTACGCCGCGCTGCTCACCGGCATCACCGGGGTCCGGCCCGCGGTCGTCCTGTCCGACGAGGCGGGCGGCTCGGACCGGATCGCGGAGTTCTCCCGCTCCACCGAGCGGTGGATGGTCGCGGTCCGGATGGTGTCCGAGGGTGTCGACGTGCCGCGCCTGGCCGTCGGCGTCTACGCCACCAGCGCCTCCACCCCGCTGTACTTCGCCCAGGCGATCGGCCGGTTCGTGCGGTCGCGGCGGCAGGGCGAGACCGCGTCGGTGTTCGTCCCCAGCGTCCCGGTGCTGCTCGGCCTGGCCAGCGAGCTGGAGGCCCAGCGCGACCACGTCCTCGGTAAGCCGCAGCGGCCCGAGGAGGTCTGGAACGACGCCGAGCTCAACGAGGCCAACAAGGTCAAGGACGAGCCCGGCGAGCAGGAGAAGGCGTTCACCTCCCTCGGCGCCGACGCCGAGCTGGACCAGCTGATCTACGAGGGCGCCACCTACTCCGCCGACGAGGAGGACTACCTCGGGCTGCCCGGGCTGCTGGAGCCCGACCAGGTGCGCACCCTGCTGTCCCAGCGGCAGGCCGACTGGATCGCGAAGGGCTCGCCGCGCACCGGCGCCCAGGCCCGCGCCACCCCGGCGACCGAGCCCACCCCGCCGCCGGCCGCCGAGCGCGGGCAGAGCGTGCGGGAGCGGCTGCAGACGCTGCGCAAGGAGCTCAACACCCTGGTCGCGCTGCACAACCACAAGACCCGCAAGCCGCACGGGAAGATCCACAACGAGCTGCGGGCACACTGCGGCGGCCCGCCGGTGGCGATGGCGACCATCGAGCAGCTCGAGGAACGCATCGCGACCCTGCGGTCCTGGCGCTGAGAGCCGCCGTGGCGGGCCGCCGTGTCGCCGTCGGGCCCTGTCCTGCCCGGAGGCCGTCGCGGCCCGTGCGGGCGCGGCGGGGTCGGCCCGCCACCGCCGCGGGACCTCCGCGCCACCGCGACGACCACGACATCGGCGCGGCGACGGCGACGACGGCGCGTCGGGCCACCCGGTGATCCGTTCCGCGCGCGCAGATCCGCTCGGCGCGCGCGTCCGGACACGCGCGCCGAGCGGATCTGCGCGCGGACTGCGGGTCGGCGCGCGGACTGCGGGTCGGCGAGCGGACGTGGCACCGCCCGAACGGTCAGGACGGGGCGGACCGGTCCCGGGCGGACGTGGCGGGGACGGGGACGGGTTCGTCGCCGTCGCGGGACCGCAGGGCCACCGCGGCGACGACCAGCGCGATCCCCACGGCCTCCAGCGGCCCCGGGAGCTGACCGAGCACGACGAGCCCGACCAGCGTCGCGGTGGCAGGCAGCAGCGCCAGCAGGACCGCGAACCGGGCCTGCCCGACCCGGCGCAGCACGACCTGGTCCAGCACGTAGGGAACCACCGAGCTGAGCACACCCAGCCCGACGGACAGGCCGAGCACCACCGGATCGGCGAGCGGCGCGAGGTTCGCGACGCCGAACCCGGTCGCGGCACCCGTACCCCCGGTGAACAGCAGCGGGACCAGGACGACGGCGGCCACGGTGAACCCGGTCGCCAGGTCGTCGATGCCGGAACCGGCCCGCGCGACCCGCTTGCCCAGCACGATGTAGGCCGCCCACATCGCCGCCGCGCCCAGCGCCCACAGCACCCCGGCGGGACTGCCGGACCAGCGGACGTCGGCGATGAGGAGCACGCCCGCCGCGGCCAGGCCGACCGCGCCGACGTCGCGGAACCGGCGCGAGGCGAGCGCCGCGACCAGGACCGGGCCGGTGAACTCGACCGCCACCGCGGTGCCGAGCGGCAGCCGCGCGATCGCCTCGTAGTAGGCGACGTTCATCAGCGCCGTGGCCAGCCCGAACGTCCCCGCGCGGACGAGCCGGACGCCACGCCAGGCGTCGCGGCCGGGACGGCGCCACGCCAGCAGGACCAGCGCGGCACCGATGAGGCGCAGCTCGGCGACCGCCGACGGGGCGAGCCGGTCGAACAGCCCGACGGCCAGCGCGGCCCCCACGTACATCGAGGTCCCACCGGCCAGGAACAGCAACGGAGCGGGAACACGATCGGGCGACGGGCGGGGACTCACCCGGCCAACGTAGACCGCGACACACCGTATTTACCGTGGCGCGCTTGCACGTCGGGCGAGTTGCCCGCATGATTCACACGCAGTCAACTTCATACGCAATCGGTCACCGCGGGTACATCGCGGCGCCACCGAACCGTGCGGCGCACGCCACACGTGACGGACGTCGCGACGCATCCCGGGAACACGTACAGGGGCCTCGAGCGTCTGTACAGGTGTGGGCGAGCCGCTCGTGCGGTCGTCACAGTGATACGGCGGCGAGCGCCCGAAGCCCGCCGCCGCGACGGAGGGAGACCGCTATGCAGCCCGAAACGCTGACCCGGCCCGAACTGACCCTTGCCGACCGTTGCGACCGCTGCGGTGCGGCTGCCAAGGTGCGCGCGATCCTGCCCTCCGGTGGGGAACTCCTGTTCTGCAACCACCACGGCAATGCCCACGCTGCCAAGCTGCGTGAGTCCGGGGTGCAGGTGCAGACCGGGGAGTGACACCCGGGGCGCGACCCGCGCCCCCAACTCAGACCCGCGAACGGGGCGGGGATCCGATCGGATCCCCGCCCCGTTCGGCATGTCCGGGGGTGTTCAGGACACCGGTGCGAGCGGCTCCGGGCCGGTGCCCGGGCCCCCGTGCGCCCCGGCCGGCCGCGACGGCGCCGGGTCGGCGGGCAGCGGGGTGGCGCCGGTGACGATGTCCGCGGCCCGCTCGGCCACCATCACCACCGGGCCGTAGGTGTTGGCGTTGGGCACGTCCGGGAAGATCGACGCGTCGACGACCCGCAGACCCTCGGTGCCGTGCACACGCAGCGTCGACGGGTCCACGACGGCGTCGGCGTCGGTACCCATCCGCGCGGTGCTGGTCGGGTGCAGCCCGTTCTGGGCGCGCCGGGACACCCAGTCGAGGATCTCGGCGTCGGAGCGGACACCGTCGCCGGGGAAGGTCTCCCCGGCGTCGAGGCCCGCGAACGCCGGCTGGGTGAGGATCTCCCGGGCCAGGCCGACGGCCTCCACCCAGCGACGCCGGTCGCCGTCGGTGACCAGGTAGTTCTGCACCAGGCGCGGTGGGACGGCGGTGTCGCGGGACACCGCCCGCACCGTCCCGCGGACGTCGCCCGCCATCACCGAGACGTGCATCTCGTAGCCGTGCCCGACCGGCGGGACGTCCGGCGCGAAGCGCATCGCGACCGGCGCGAACAGCATCATGACGTCGGGGATGCCCCCGGCCATCGAGGTGGAGGCGAACCCGCCGATCTCGAAGTGGTTGCTGGCCCCGATCCCGGTGCCCGAGACGAGCCAGCGGGCCGCCGCGGCGGGCAGCCGGTGCGGGGCCCGGTGCGGGGCCAGCGAGATGGGCTGGGAGCAGGCGTGCTGTAGGTGCACCGCGAGGTGGTCCTGCAGGTTCGCGCCGACCCCGGGCAGCGCCACCCGGGTCTCGACGCCGATCCCGGCAAGGTGCTCCGGGTCGCCGAAGCCGGACACCTGGAGCAGCTGCGGGGTGGCGATGGAGCCGGCGGCGAGCAGGGTCTCGCCGGCGTCGACGTCGCGGAGGGTGCCGTCGGCGGCGCGGTAGCGGACGCCGATGACCCGGGTACCGCGGGCGTCGGTGCGCAGCGCGCGGACCAGGGCGCCGGTGCGGACGGTCAGGTTGGGCCGCGAGTCGGCGACCGGGTGCAGCCAGGCGTCGGTCGCCGAGAAGCGGCGCCCGCGCGAGATCGTGCGCTCGGTACGGGAGAAGCCCTCCTGGACCGGGCCGTTCGTGGAGTCGAGCAGCGCGTGCCCGGCCTGCTGCGCCGCGGCCAGGAACGCCGCGTTCAGCGGGCCCGCGGCCGGGGCGCGCTCGAGGACCTGCGGCCCGTGACCGCCGTCGGTCAGCGGGGTGCCGCGCTCGGACATCCGCCGCTCCAGGCGGCGGAAGTAGGGCAGCAGGTGGGCCGAGCTCCACTGCTCGCAGCCGGGCAGGCGGGACCAGCGGTCGTAGTCGCCCGGGTGGGCCCGCTGGTAGACCATCCCGTTGATGCTGCTGCTGCCGCCCAGTACCTTCCCGCGCGGGACGGCGATCCGGCGCCCGGCCAGACCGGCCTCGGGCTCGGTGACGTAGCACCAGTCGTAGCGGGGGTTGCCCCACGCCTTCGACAGCGCGGCGGGCATCCGGATGATCGGGTCCCAGCGGTGGTCGGGCCGGCCCGCCTCGAGCATCAGCACCCGGCGCGTGGGCTCCTCGGTGAGCCGGGCGGCCAGCACCGCCCCCGCGGATCCCCCGCCGACGATGACGACGTCGTACCGGCCCATGCGCGCCCTCCACACCCACTGTCGGGGTTGCCCTGTTCGAGGGAGCAACCCCCCTTGCGTGGATCACGGTACGCCGCGCCCACCGGCCGTCGCCGCCACCCCCGTAGGCTCGATGGTGTGACGACGACCGAGCGTGACGCCGAGGACGGAGCGGACCTCCGCGATGCCGCCGCGGACGACGCCGACGCCGCGTTGGCCGCCCTCGCCGCCCAGCTGGAGGCGTCGGTCGCCGAGCTGTCCTCGGCCCGTGAACGGGTGGCCGAGCTGCAGGAGCTGCGCTCTCAGGGGTTGAGCTGGCGGGCGATCGTCCCGCGCGAGGCACGGCCGCTGATCGTGGAGACCCTCACCCGCACCCTCGACGGCCTGGGCGCCGTCGGTGGCCGGTTCCGCCGCGAGGAGGCCGTCGCGCTGCACGGCGAGGGCGAGACGATCGCCGGGATCGGCAGGCTGTTCGGGGTCAGCCGCCAGCGCGTATCGGCCTACCTGCAGGAACACCAGCAGCTCCTCGAACGGTGTGCGGACCGCCAGGACCGGCCGGAAGCCTGACCCCGGGTCAGCCCTGGTCGTGCCTGCGGTGCCGCGCCTGCCGCTGGGCGGGCACTCGCGGCGCCACCGGCACCACGGGGGAGCGGCGGGCCGCCGGGATCAGCGCGGTGCGGTCGAGCGCGTCGGGCTGTTCCGGCACCGACGGCGGCGCGGCGCGCAGCTGCAGCCGGGCCAGCTCGCGGACGTCGGTGAGCCGGGCCGCCAGCGCGGTCACCACCGGCGCCAGCGCGACGACCAGACGCTCGCCGAGCGGGTCGTCGGGCCCGCCGCGGGCGAACAGCTGCAGGACGCCCGCGGTGCGCCCGGCGACCGGGACCGGCACCGACAGCGAGCGGACCAGGCCGCAGTCGGCCGCGGCGGCGGCCAGCTCGGGCGGTCCGGACCGGGTCAGGTCCGGGGTGGTCAGCGTGCGGTCGCCGCGCTCGGCGGCGGGGCCCGGCCCGGCGTCGGCCCGGCGCTGCAGCTCACCCAGGCGCAGCGCGGCGGTGTCGGAGCCGAACACCCGCCGGGCCTCGGGGTCGCGGGGGTCGGCGGGCTCGCGCAGCAGCAGCGCCGCACCCCCGACCCGGGCGGCGGGCACCAGCGCGACACAGATCCCGGACAGCATCGCGGCGATGTCGGCGTGCGCCACGGAGGTGGCGCCGGCCTGCAACGCGACCCGCACCAGGGCGGGGGCCGGGTCGGGCGTCGGCCGCCCGGTCGTGCCGGAGGTCCAGAGCGAGGCCGCCATCTCGTCCCTTCCGCGTCAGCTCCCGCGAGCGGGGTTCGTGACACAGCGTCGCGGGTGTGGTGGCGAGGATAACGATCGTGGTCCGCGCCGCGGACGGCGGCTCGCCCGGCCGTCCCGACGATCACCGCAGGTGACCGGATCGGACGGCCACGGTGACTGCGGGTGTCCGGCCGGTCCGGTGCGGCGGACGTCGTCCCGGCAGGACCCGGCGGACCGCGTAGGGTTCACGGTCGTACCGCGGGAGCCCGCGCACCGAGGCTGAGAGGGCGGCAGGACCGGCCGCCGACCGTTCGAACCTGATCCGGGTCACACCGGCGTAGGGAGGCCGCTCCGTGCTGTCACGTGCTCTCCGTCCGCTCGCCGTCGCGCTGGCGCTCGCGCTGGCCCTGTCCGGCTGCGCCGTGGCCGACGGCCCCGGCGGCCCCGCCGGGGGCGGGCCGATCCGCGTCGCCCTGGACTGGACGCCGAACACCAACCACATCGGGCTGTTCGCCGCCCAGCAGGCGGGCTACTTCCGCGACGCCGGCCTCGACGTCGAGTTCCTGCCCTACAACCAGACCTCACCGGACACCCTGGTCGGTTCCGGCGCCGCGGACTTCGGCATCGGCTTCCAGGACTCCTTCACGTTCTCGAAGGCCGCGGGCGCCGACATCACCTCGGTGATGGCGATCCTGCAGCACTGGGCGACCGAGATCGCGGTGCGCTCCGACCGCACCGACATCCGGCGCCCGCGCGACCTCGACGGCAAGGTCTACGCCGGGTTCGGCGGGCCCGGTGAGAACCAGAAGATGCAGGCCGTGATCCGGGCCGACGGCGGGCGCGGCGACTTCCGCACCGAGGTCCTGTCCACCGCGGCCTACGAGGCGCTCTACTCCGGCCAGGCCGACTTCACCGAGCCGTTCGTCAACGTCGAGGGCATCGAGGCGCAGCTGCGGGGCGAGCCGATCCGCACCTTCCGCTACACCGACTACGGCTTCCCGGACTCCTACAACGTGCTGCTGCTGGGCAACTCGACCTGGCTGCGCGACAACCCCGACCGGGCCCGCGCGTTCGTGCAGGCCGTCCAGAAGGGCTACGCGCTGGCCGCGCAGGACCCGGCGACCGCGGCCCGGATGCTGAAGGAGGCCAACCCCGGCGCGTTCACCTCCGACGCGCTGGTCGACCGGGGCGCACGGATGCTCAGCGAGCGCTTCCTGCGCGACACGCAGGGCCGCGTCGGGTTCCAGACCCCGCAGCAGTGGGCCGGGTTCTCCGGATTCCTCTACGACACCGGCACCGTCGCGGGGCCGGACGGCGCCCCGGTGCGGCAGAAGCCGGACTTCTCGACCTGGTTCACCAACGACTACCTGGCACCGTGATCCGCCGGCTGTGGCCGGCCGCGGCGCTGGTCACCGCCCTGCTGGTCACCTGGCAGGTCGCGGTCACCGTCGCCGGCACCCGCCCCCAGGTGCTGCCCTCGCCGCTGCGGGTGGTCGAGCAGGGCTGGGCGTTCCGGGCCGAGCTGTGGGCGAACACGCTGCCGACGGTCCAGGTGACGCTGATCGGGTTCACCGTCTCGATGGCGCTGGCCTGGGCGGCCGCGGTCGCGGTGGACTTCTCGCCGTGGCTGCGCCGGGCGCTGACCCCGCTGCTGGTGGCCTCGCAGACGCTGCCGGTGGTCGCGATCGCCCCGCTGCTCATCATCTGGTTCGGGTTCGGTCTGCTGCCGAAGGTGCTGGTCATCGCGCTGGTGACGTTCTTCCCGGTGGCGGTCGGGCTGATCGAGGGCTTCGCCGCGACCGACCGGTCCGCGACCGCGCTGCTGCGGTCGATGGGGGCCTCGCGCTGGCAGCGGTTCCGCTACGTGCGGCTGCCCGGGGCGCTGCCGTCGTTCTTCACGGCGCTGCGGATCGCGATCACCTACGCCGTCACCGGGGCGATCTTCGCCGAGTACGTCGGCGCCCGGGCCGGCCTGGGCATCTTCATGCAGCTGCAGAAGAACCAGTTCCGCACCGACCTGGTGCTCGCCGCCGTCGGCGTGACCGCGGTGCTGTCGGTGACGCTGTTCGCGCTGACCTTCCTGCTCCAGCGCCTGGTCACGCCCTGGTACGTGGCCGACCACGACGGGCACGGTGCGCGGTGAAGGTCGTGGTGCGCGACCTGTCGGTCTCCTACGGCGACCTGCCGGTGCTGTCCGGGGTGAGCCTGGACGTCGCGCCGGGGGAGTTCGTGTCGCTCGTCGGGCCGTCGGGATGCGGCAAGTCGACGCTGTTCGGGGCCCTGGCGGGCATCCTCGACGGGGCGACGGTGACCGGCGGGATCGAGGTCGACGGCGGCCCGGTGCGCGGCGCCCCGTTCGGCCTGATGCCCCAGCAGGACCTCCTGTTCCCGTGGCGCACCGTGCTCGACAACACCACCCTCGGGCTGGAGGTCGCCGGCGTGGGGCGCCGCGAGGCCCGCGAGCGTGCCCGCGCGCTGTTCGAGCCGTTCGGGCTCGCGGGCTTCGAGGACGCCCGCCCGGGTGCGCTGTCGGGCGGCATGCGCCAGCGCGCGGCGCTGCTGCGCACCGTCGTCGGGGGGCGCGAGGTACTGCTGCTCGACGAGCCGTTCGGCGCGCTGGACGCGCTCACCCGGACCGCGATGCAGGACTGGCTGGAGTCGGTGCGCGCCCGCTACGGCTGGACGACGGTCCTGATCACCCACGACGTGCGGGAGGCGGTCCTGCTCTCGGACCGGGTGCTGGTCTTCTCGCCGCGCCCGGCGACCGTGGTGCGGGAGGTCGTCGTCGACGCCGGGCGGCCGCGCAGCCGTACCGACCCGACCCTGGCCGCGGTCGAGGCGGACCTGCTGGAGACCCTGCGCGGCTGAGGCGGGCCCGACCCCGGGGGCGGGGGAGCGGTGGTCACCGCCCGCCACGGCGCGTTCTGGTGCCGTGGCGGCCGTCCGGATCGTGCCGCAGGGCAACAAAGTCGATGTTCGTGACCGGATTGTGATGACGAAACGGGAACTGTCTCGATTCAGAAAGCTGTCGCGGAACCGGTTCCGCCCAATACGTTGGCGCTCGCAACATTCACCCGTTCGTGATCATGCGAGCGGTCCACAACGTGGTGGAGGGAGACCCCGATGGGGGCACGGAACACGGGGCGCGGTCCCCGGCTGCGTCGGGCGGTCGCGGCGGCGGGTCTCGGCCTGCTGCTGGCCGTCGCGGGCTGCGGACAGAACAGCGCCGGCGGCGGCGGGGAGGCCGCCGGCGGCGGCTCCGGCGGCGGGGTGAAGGTCGGGGTGATCCTCCCCGAGACCGACTCCTCGGCCCGCTGGGAGGGCTTCGACAAGCCCATGCTGGACAAGGCGCTGCGCGCCCAGGGCATGGACCCCGACATCCAGAACGCCCAGGGCGACGAGCAGAAGTTCTCCACCCTGGCCGACGGCATGATCTCCAGCGGTGTCAAGGTCATGATCATCGCCTCGATCAGCAGCGACGGCGGGACCGCCGTCGCCCAGAAGGCCAAGGCCCAGGGCATCCCGGTCATCGACTACGACCGGCTCAACCTCGGCGGCGTCAGCGACTACTACGTCTCCTTCGACAACGAGAAGGTCGGCGCCCTGCAGGGAGAGGGCCTGGTCCAGGGCATCGGCGACAAGCCGGGCGCCCAGGTCATCGAGATCGAGGGCGCGCCGACCGACAACAACGCGACCCTGTTCTACAACGGCCAGCAGACCGTGCTGAAGCCCAAGTACGAGTCCGGGGCGCTGAAGCTGGTGCAGAGTCAGAAGATCGACAAGTGGGACAACCAGGTCGGTGGCACCACCTTCGAGCAGATCCTCACAGGCAACGGCGGCAAGGTCGACGGCGTCGTCGCCGCCAACGACGGCCTCGCCGGCGCCATCGTCACGGTGCTGGCCAAGTACGGCCTGAACGGCAAGGTCGTGGTCACCGGCCAGGACGCCACCGCCGACGGGCTCGCCGCGATCCTGCGCGGGGACCAGTACATGACGGTGTTCAAGCCGATCGAGCAGGAGGCCGAGGCCGCCGCGAAGCTCGCCGGTGCCCTGGCCAAGGGCGACACCGCGGCCGCCGACGGCGTCGCCACCCAGACGGTCGAGGACCCGAAGGGCAACCGCGACGTCAAGTCGGTGCTGCTCGAGCCGCAGCTCATCACCAAGGACTCGGTCAAGAAGGTCACCGACGCCGGCTACGTCAAGGCCTCGGAGATCTGCAACGCCGAGACCCAGGCCGCCTGCGGCCAGCTCGGCATCAAGTAGGACCCGCAGCCGGACCGGGCCGCGGCGGAGACCCCGCCGCGGCCCGGCCGACGCCCACGTGGAAGGTGCCCGAAGTGGCCGACCCCATCCTCTCCCTGCGCGGTGTGTCGAAGAGCTTCGGCGCCGTGCAGGTCCTGCACGACGTCGACCTGACCGTGCGCGCCGGCGAGGTCACCGCGCTCGTCGGCGACAACGGCGCGGGCAAGTCCACCCTGGTCAAGTGCGTCGCGGGTATCCACCCGATCGACTCCGGCGAGGTCCTGTTCGAAGGGGCGCCGGTGACCGTCGCCGGGCCGTCGGACGCCTCCCGGCTCGGCATCGAGGTCGTCTACCAGGACCTCGCGCTGGCCGACAACCTCGACATCGTCCAGAACATGTTCCTCGGCCGCGAGCGCGGCCGCTCCTGGATGCTGGACGAGGGCTCGATGGAGCAGGCCGCCCGCGACACCCTCGCGTCGCTCTCGGTCCGCACCGTCACCTCGGTCCGGACCCCGGTCGCGTCGCTGTCCGGCGGGCAGCGCCAGACCGTCGCCATCGCCAAGGCGGTGCTCTGGGACTCGCGCGTCGTGCTGCTCGACGAGCCGACCGCGGCGCTCGGCGTCGCCCAGACCCGCCAGGTGCTCGACCTCGTGCGACGGCTGGCCGAGCAGGGCCTCGGCGTCGTGCTCATCAGCCACAACATGGCCGACGTGTTCGAGGTGTCCGACCGGATCGCCTGCCTCTACCTCGGCCGGATGGTCGCGCAGGTCCCGACCCGCGAGGTCACCCACTCCGACGTCGTCCAGCTCATCACCGCGGGCCGCTCCGGCGAGCTCGGGCTGCCGCGGCCCGAGCAGGCGGTGACCTGATGGCCCCCCACCCCGATCCGTCCGGCCCCGCCGGCCCGGGAGGAGACACCGTGACCGAACGGACGCCCGCGCCCGAGCAGGAGCAGAGCGCGGCCCGCCGGGCGAACCCCGGTAACCGGGCCGCCGACTTCGGCATCGACACCACTGCCCGCACCACCCGCGAGGCGATCACGGCGTACCTGCGCGGCCTGCGTGGCGGTGACCTGGGCTCGCTGCCGGCGCTGCTCGGCCTGGCCGCGCTGTTCGTGCTGTTCAGCGTGCTGGACTCGGGCGGCACCTTCCCGAGCCTGCTCAACCTGGCGAACCTGCTCCAGCAGGGCGCCGGCCCGACCATCATCGCGATGGGCCTGGTGTTCGTGCTGCTCACCGGGGAGATCGACCTGGCCGCCGGTACGGCGTCCGGGCTGGCGGCGGCGCTGATGGCGCTGCACCTGATGAGCGACGGCAACGTGCTCGGCGCCACCGGCACCACCGTGTTCGTGCTGCTCGTGGCGGTGATGCTGGCCGGTGCCGTGCTCGCCGCGCTGGTCCGGGTGTGGGCCGGGTCGGTGATCAGCCTGCTCACCGCGGTCGTGCTCGTGATCGGGGTCCCGGCGAACGCGTTCACCGTGATGGGGCTCGCCGTCGGCGTCGGGGTGGTGATCGGCTGCCTCACCGGGTTCCTCGTGGCCCGGATCGGGATGCCGTCGTTCGTCGTGACGCTGGCGTTGTTCATCACGTGGCAGGGCGTGATCCTGCAGCTCATCGGCGACGGCGGCACCATCGCGCTGCGCGACCCCTTGATCAACGCCGTGGCGAACGGCAATCTCTCGGTCACGGCGTCCTGGGTGCTGTTCGTGGTCGTCGCCGGCGGCTACGCGGCCGTCCAGGTGGTGCGCCTGCGGACCCGGCTCCGCGGCGGGCTGGTCGCGCCGCCGACGGGGCTGGTCGCACTCAAGATCGGAGCGGTGGTGGTGCTCGGCGGGCTGGTGACGTTCGCACTCGTGCAGGACCGCTCGCCCGGCGTCATCGCGATCGCCGGGATCCCCTACGTCGTCCCGGTCGTGCTGGTGCTGCTCGTCGCGGGCACCTGGGTGCTCGACCGGACCCGGTTCGGCCGTCACGTCTACGCCGTCGGCGGCAACCGGGAGGCCGCGCGCCGGGCCGGCATCGACGTCGCCCGCATCCGGGCGTCGGTGTTCGTCATCTCCACCGCCTTCGCCGCGATCGGCGCGATCGTCTATTCGTCGAAGATCGGGTCGGTCAACCCGGCGGCCGGTGGCGGCAACACCCTGCTGTTCGCGGTCGGCGCCGCGGTCATCGGCGGCACGTCGCTGTTCGGCGGCCGCGGCCGCATCAGCAACGCCGTCATCGGCGGCACGGTGCTCGCCACGGTGCAGAACGGTCTGGGCCTGCTCAAGCAGCCCGCCGCGGTCGTGTTCGTGGTGACCGGCCTGGTGCTGCTGCTCGCGGCCGGTGTCGACGTGGCGTCACGGCGCCGGGCGGCGGCCAGCGGCCGGTGACATGACCCAGCCCGGATCGGGGACCCGACCCGACGACGCGCGCCGGCACAACCGGGCCGTCCTGTTGCGCCGGCTGCACGTCGAGGGTCCCTGCACCCGCGCGACGCTGGCCGGCGAGCTCGGCCTCAACCGCAGCACGATCAAGGCGGTGGTGGACGGGCTCGCCGAGGCGGGCGTCGTCACCGAGGCCGTCCCGGCCCAGCGCTCCGGGGCCGGGCGGCCGTCGCTGCTGGTGCTGCCCGACCCGCAGGCGGCGGTGGTGCTCGCCGTCGACATCCGGGTCGAGCAGGTCGCGCTGGCGATGGTCGGCATCGGCGGCCAGATCCTGGGCCGGCACAGCTGGAACCTGCACCGCACCACCCGGCTGCCCGGCGAGGTGATCACCCACCTCGCCGAGTCCGCCGCCCTGCTGCGCGACGAGCTGGGCGTCGCCGAGCAGGCGGTCGGGGTCTCGGTGCCCGGCGTCGTGCGGCGCTCCGACGGCTTCGTGCACGAGGCGCCCAACCTCGGCTGGCGCGACGTCGAGCTGGGGGCCCGGCTCGCCGCCGTCCTCGCCCGGCCGGTGCAGGTCGCCAACGACGCGGAGGCCGGCGCACTCGCCGAGCACCTGCGCGGGATCGGCCGCGACGTCGCCGACATGGTCTACCTCTCGGCCGACGTCGGCGTCGGCGGCGGCGTGGTGTCGGGCGGGCAGCCGCTGCGCGGCACCGGCGGCTACGTCGGCGAGCTCGGCCACCTCATGGTCCGCCCGGACGGGCGGGAGTGTTTCTGCGGCTCGCACGGCTGCTGGGAGACCGAGGTCGGCGAGCCCGCGCTGTGCCGCGCGCTCGGCCTGCCCGAGGACACCCCGCGCGGGGTGCTCGTCGCGGAGCTGCGCGACCTGGCCGTCGTGCCGGGCCGGGCCGACCGGCTGCTGGAGGGCTACGCCGGGTGGATGACCGCCGGGCTGGTCACCGTGGTGAACATGCTGGCCCCCGAGCTCGTCGTGCTGGGCGACCTGTTCGGCGCGCTGCCGCCCTCGGTGGTCGAGCGGATCGGGTCCGAGCTGCGCCGGCGCAGCCTGGTGAGCCGGGCCGCGGGCGGGACCCGGCTCGCGGTCTCCCCGCTCGGCCGCGACGGCGCGCTGGTCGGCGCGGCCGAGATCGCGTTCGAGCCGGTGCTGGCGGCGGTCTGACGGGAGCGGGCCGGACGGCACCGCTCCCGGCGTCCCGCGGGCTCAGGCCAGGTGGCCGGCCAGCTCGGGCAGCGCGCCGACGGTGAAGGTCGGTGGGGTGAGGTACCCGGGCCAGGTGTCGCCGTGGCGGTCCAGCCAGGCCGTCGCCATCCCGGCCCGGGCGGCGCCGTGGAGATCCCACGGGTGCACCGCGACCATCACCGACTCGGCCGCGTCGACCCCACAGGCCCGCAGCGCGTACGCGTAGGAGGCGGGAGCCGGCTTCCAGATCCCGGCGTCCTCCACCGACAGCACCGCGTCGAACTGCTCGCGCAGGCCGTGGTCGCCGAGCAGCCGCTCGGCCACCGACGCGGCGCCGTTCGACAGCGTCACCAGCCGCAGCCCCGCGGACCGCAGTGCCGCGACCCCGCCGTGGACGTCGTCGTGCACCGGCAGCTCCAGGAAGCCGTCGACGACGTGCCGCGCGCCCGCGTCGGGGTCGGCGACGCCGTGCCGGCGCAGCAGCCCGGCCGCGGTCGCCGTCGCCAGCTCGGCGAAGGGCGTCAGCTCCCCACCGGTGGCCTGCGCCATGCCCTCGCGCAGGGTCGCGGCGAACCAGAGCGGCCCGAGCTCCTCCGGAGCGCCCAGCGCGGCGAACCGGGCCCCCATCGGGGTCAGGTCCGACAGGGTCTCGTTGACGTCGAACACCACGGTCGTGATCGCCATCCCCCTACCCTGACGGGTGTGAGCGCTCCCCGCACGGTGCTGGTCCTCGGCGGTACGACCGAGGGCCGGGCCGCGGCCGCCGCGCTGGCCGGCCGGGACGACGTCCGGGTCGTGTCGTCGCTGGCCGGGGCGGTGCGCAGCCCGGCCCTGCCCGACGGCGAGGTCCGCATCGGCGGCTTCGGCGGTGCCGAGGGGCTGGCCGCGCACCTGCGCGCCGAGCGGGTCGCGGCGGTGCTCGACGCGACCCATCCGTTCGCCTCGACGATGACCGCGAACGCGGCCGCCGCCTGCGCGGGGACCGGGGTGCCGCTGGTCGTGCTGCGCCGGCCGGGCTGGACGCCCGGTCCGGGGGACCGGTGGCACCGGGTCGCCTCGGTCGCCGCCGCGGCGGCCGCGCTGCCCGGCCTGCTCCCCGGCCCGGCCGGGCGGGTCCTGCTGACGACCGGCCGCGGGGGACTGGCGCACTTCGCGGCTGTCGACGCGGCGTTCTGGATCCGCGCGGTCGACCCGCCCGACGGCCCGCTGCCCGCCCGGCACGAGCTGCTGCTCGACCGGGGCCCGTTCGCCCTCGACGACGAGCGCGCCCTGTTCGGGGCCGTGGTCCCGCACGTGCTGGTCACCAAGGACTCCGGCGGTGCGGCGACCGCGCCGAAGCTCACCGCCGCCCGGGAGCGCGGGGTGCCGGTCCTCGTCGTCGACCGGCCGCCGCTGCCCGGCGGGGTCGCGGTGGAGCCCACGGTGGACGCGGCGCTGGCCCGGCTGCTCGGGGACTGATCACCCGGGGACCGGCTGCACCGGGAGGGCCGAGCGGTCCGCGGCCGGGTCCCGGGGCAGGCCGACGAGGATCCCGCCCGGCTCGGGAGCCGCGGCCAGCGCCTCGGCGAGCGCGTCCAGCCCGGTCCGCCGGGTGACCAGCCGGCCCGGGTCGAGCCGCCCGTCGGCGACGAGCGCCATCAGCTCCGGGTAGTCCGCCGCGGCCATGCCGTGGCTGCCGGTGACGGTCAGCTCGTGCGCGATCATCAGCGGCACCGGCACCACCGGCTCCCGGGTGAGCAGACCGACCTGCACCAGCGTCCCGTGCCTGCGCAGCGACCGGACGCCGAGGTCCAGGGCGTCCGCGCGGCCCGCGGCCTCGACCGCGAGGCGGGCGCCGCCGTCGCCGACGGCCCCGCGCACCGCGTCCGGGCCGTCCGCGGTGTCCACCGCCGCGACCGCGCCCAGCTCGACCGCCCGGGCCCGCGCCGCGGGCGAGGGGTCCGCGACGACCGCCTCGGCGCCCAGCGCCGACGCGATCAGCACCGCGGCCAGCCCGACCCCACCCGCTCCGAGCACGAGGACCCGCTCCCCGGAGGTCAGCCCGCCGCGCCCGACGAGCGCCCGGTGCGCGGTGGCGACCCGGCAGCCGAGCAGCGCGGCGCCGGCCGCGTCGGCGTCGTCGGGGACCGGCACCAGGTTGTGGTCGGCGTGGTGCAGCGCGACGAGCTCGGCGAAGGACCCGTCGTGGGTGAACCCGGGCTGCTGCTGGTGCGGGCAGACCTGCGCGCGGCCCGCCCGGCAGTCCGGGCAGGCACCGCAGCCGCAGACGAACGGCGTCGTGACCCGGTCACCGGCCCGGAACCGGGTGACCCCGGCGCCGGTCGCGACCACGTGCCCGACCAGCTCGTGGCCGGGCACGTGGGGGAGCGTCACGTCGCCGTCGTGCCCGGCCCAGGCGAACCGGTCGCTGGCGCACAGCCCGGTCGCCTCCACCCGCACGACCACCCCACCCACGGGCGGGGTGGGGTCCGGCAGGTCCACGACCTCGGGCGGCGCGCCGAACGCGGTGATCCGTACTGCTCGCATGGGTCGATCCTCCCAGCGGGCCTGACCGGGCTGACGGCCCTGCCGGGGCCCGCCGACGCGGTCAGACCGGTCGGGTCATGACGACCAGCCCCGGACCGGGGTCGCCGTCGGCGACGAACCCGGTGCGGAGGTAGAAGGCGATCGCCCGGGCGTTGCCCGGCTCGACCTTCAGCGACAGGGTGGCCGAGCCGAGCTCGCGCGCGGCCGCGACGACGGCGTCGACGAGCGCGTCGGCCAGCCCGGTCCCGCGCGCGTCGGGATGGACCCACATGCCGTAGAGCTGCCCGTCGCCGTCGTCACCGGTCCGCCAGCAGGCGGTGCCGACCGGCCGGTCGCCGTCGAAGGCGCCGAAGCGGACGTGCTCGGCCAGGACCGCCCGCCAGGCGGCCGGTTCCATGGAGGCCTGCTCGCGGTAGAAGTCGCTGTCCTCACCGAAGCCGTCCCGTATCGAGGCGAGCCGGGCTGCGCGGGCCGGCTCCCAGTCGTCGGGGCCGAAGCGCCGCACCTGCAGTTGCACGGCGTGACGCTAGCGCGGAACCGGCATCCGTCAGGATGTCGACAACCGGCGGATGTGGTCAGTCGGTCGTCGTGCCGCCGGGGCCGTAGTGCCGGGGCGTGAACACGACGGTCGTGCCGCCGCGCTCGACCGCCCGGGTCGTCGACGAGCCGACCACCACCAGGGTGCGCATGTCGACCTGCTCCGGGTCCAGTTGGCCCAGCGTGGTGACGACGATCCGCTGCCCGGCGCCGCCGACGTCGCGGCCCAGCACCACCGGGGTCCCCGGTGCACGGTGCTCCAGCAGCACGTCACGGGCCGCGCCGACCTGCCACGGCCGGGCCCTCGAGCGTGGGTTGTAGATCGCGATCGCCAGGTCCGCCGCGGCCACGGCACGCAGCCGGTCCGCGACCACGTCCCACGGCTTGAGCCGGTCGGACAACGAGATCAGGGCGTGGTCGTGCCCCAGCGGGGCACCGACGGCGGCCGCCACGGCCTGCGCCGCGGACATGCCGGGCAGCACCCGGACCGGGACGTCGTGGTACTTCGGCTCCGCCGCCACCTCCAGCACCGCGGTCGCCATCGCGAACACCCCCGGGTCCCCGGCGGAGACGACGGCGACCCGCCGCCCCGACGCGGCCAGGTCCAGCGCGTGCGCCGCCCGCTCGGACTCGACCTTGTTGTCCGAGGCGTGCCGGGCCTGGCGCGGGTTCGGCGGCACCCGGTCCAGGTAGGGGCCGTAGCCGACGAGGTCGTCCACCTCCGACAGGGCGCGGGCGACCTGCGGGGTCAGCCAGTCCCGCCCGGCGGGACCGGTCCCGACCACGACGACCTCACCCGGCCCGCGCACCGACCGCTCCTCGGCCGCCGCACCTCCGGGCTCCACGACGGACGCGACGGCCTCCTCGGGCACCGAGGCGGCGACCTCACCGGGGACCAGGGCGATCGCGAAGTAGGGCACGTCCGAGGGGTCCACGTCGGACAGCGAGCCGGTCCGCTGGCCCTCCATCGTGGCCCGTTCGACGTAGCGGGCCCGGTCGAGCACGCCGGCGTCGGCCATCGCCCCGCGGACCGTGGTGAAGGTGCGCCCGAGCTTCATCACCGCCGCCGAGTCGGTGCCCGCGAGCCGCCTCGCGAGCTCCTCGCGGGGCAGCGTGCCCGGCAGCACGGTGAGCACCTCGTCGCGCTCCACCAGCGGCTGCCCGATCGCCGCGGCGGCGCCGCTGATCGAGGTGACCCCCGGGACGACCTCGGTCGGGTAGCGCCCGGCCAGCCTCTTGTGCATGTGCATGTAGGAGCCGTAGAAGAGCGGGTCGCCCTCGGCGAGCAGTACGACGTCGCGGCCCGCGTCGAGGTGCGCGGCGAGCCGGGCGGCGGCCTCGGTGTAGAACGCGTCGATCGCACCCTGGTAGCCGCCGGGGTGGTCGGTGGCCTCGGTGGTGACCGGGTAGACCAGCGCCTCCTCGATCGCGGTGCCCGACAGGTGCGGTTCGGCGATCCGGCGCGCGATGGAGCGGCCGTGCCGGGCCGAGTGGTAGGCGATCACGTCGGCGTCGCGGACGAGCCGGGCGGCCTTGATCGTGGTCAGCTCGGGGTCGCCCGGACCGAGGCCGACGCCGTAGAGGGTGCCGGTCACGCCGTGCTGCTGCGCGGCACTCGCACGCTCGTTCACGCGATGATCTCCTGCTCGTGGGCCAACGCGTTCAGCGCCGCCGCGGTGATCGCCGACCCGCCACGCCGGCCGTGGACGACGAGGTGCTCCAGGTCGGTCCGCTCGGCGAGGGCGGCCTTGGACTCGGCGGCGCCGATGAACCCCACCGGGATGCCGATGATCGCGGCCGGGCGGGGTGCGTCGCCGCGGTCGATGAGGTCCAGCACGTGGAACAGCGCGGTCGGGGCGTTCCCGATCGCGAGCACCGCGCCCTCGAAGCGGTCGGCGAGCAGCTCCAGCGCGGCCGCGGACCGGGTGTTGCCGATCCGGCGCGCGTGGTCGGGCACCCGGGCGTCGCGCAGCAGGCAGAGCACCTCGTTGTCCGCGGGCAGCCGGGCGGCGGTCACCCCGGAGGCGACCATCATCGCGTCGCACAGGATCGGGGCACCGGCCCGCAGCGCGGCGCGTGCGGCCGCGACGACGCCGTCGGAGGCGGCGATGTCGTCGACGAGGTCGACCTGGCCGCAGGCGTGGATCATGCGGACGGCGATGTCGTCGACGCCGGGCGGGAGCCCGGAGAGGTCGGTCTCCGCGCGGATCGTCGCGAACGAGCGGCGGTAGATCTCGTTGCCGTCGGTGATGTAGTCGTACCCGCTCAGCGGAGCTCCTCGGTCGTGATCGTGTGTCCGTCGATGACGTAGGTGCCCGGCCCGGTGGCCACGGCGTCGCGGTGCGCGGTGTGCGGGGCGCCGCAGCGGCGGGCGCAGCCGACGACGTGCAGCATGTCCGGCCCCGCGCCCGTCCGCGGGCCGCCTCGGCCGATCAGGTCGAGCGCATGGGCACGCACGTCGGCCAGGGACTTCGCGCAGCCCGGCGACCCGGCGCAGGCGCTCACCCGCAGCGCGGGGTGCCCTGGGTCGACGACGAGTCCCGCCCCGGCCAGCCGGTCGGCGGCACCGGCTGCCGGGGTGGGCAGCACGAGGGTGCGCCACGGGGTGACCAGCAGCCCCGGGGCCTCATCGGCGAGCACGTCGAGCTGCGCGGCCGAGAGCTGCCCGAGCAGGGGCGCGACGCCCAGTGCTCCGCCGTCGGACACGCCGACGAGCACGTTCCCGCCCTCCGCGCGGCGGGAACGTGCCGATCGACCACCGGTGTCGCCCGCGGACCGGGCTCCGGGTCCCGGCGCGGGCGTCGTCCTGCGGCCGGAGAGCCGGGCCGCGATCCCGGTCGCGGCTCCGGGCAGCTCCGCGGCGCGCCAGGCCCGCGCGGCCGGGTCGGCGCTGTGTGCGGCCCGCAGGTCGAGGAACGCCGCGGCCGCGTCGAGCAGCAGCACGGGGGCCTCGGCGGGGGGACAGGAGAGGCCGGTCGGCTCGCCCGCCACGACGAGCTCGCCCCCGTCGGAGCCCCGCGCCCGCCAGCACAGGTCGGGGCGCTCGGCGGCGACGTCACCGCGGCCGTCGTCGAGGGCGAACAGGAACCGGCCGGGCAGCGCCGACAGCGTGGGGCGCCCGCACAGGCCGCGGTCGAGCACGGTGGCCAGGCCGCGGACGTCGGCGAGGCCGCCGTCGATCCCCGACAGGGGGAGGCCAGCACGTTGCGGACCCGCTCGTGGGTCCTCGACGGCAGCAGCCCGGCCGCCGTCAGCCGCTCCACCGGGCGCGGGTCGGCCGGGTCGAGGCCGCGCAGCTGCAGGTTCCCGCGCGAGGTCAGGTGGACGGCGCCGTCGCCGGCGTCGCGGGCCAGCGCCGCGACCGCACGCAGCGCCGCCGCGGTGACCGTCCCGCCGGGCAGCCGGACCCGCGCCAGGGCCCCGTCCGCCGCCGCGTGCGGCGACACGACGCCGGGGCAGGCGTCGGCGCGGGTACGGGTGGTCGGCGACGGCACGCCGGACACTGTAGGCATCCACGACCGGTGGGGGGACCCGCCCGGGGCGGCGGTCACACCTCGTCAGGTGTTCAGGTCACGGCAGGTACCGGCGGGCACCGGAGTAGGCCGCGTCGAACCGCACCGGGGTCACCCGGACCGGGGTGGCCGCGTCGAAGGCCTCGATCATCGTGCCGTCGCCGGCGTACATCGCGACGTGCGTCGCCGGGGAGTTCCAGAACAGCAGGTCACCGGGACGCAGGTCGGCGGGGTCGTCGACCGGGCGCCCGCCGCGGGACTGGTCGGAGGCGTCCCGCCCGACGGTGATGCCGTGCAGGGCGTAGGTCAGCCCGGTCAGCCCCGAGCAGTCCGGGCCGAACCCGGAACGCCCGCCCCACAGGTAGGGACGGTCCAGGAACAGCCGCGCCGTCGTGACCAGACCCTCCCCGGTCGGGGAGGGCGGGGCCCCTCCGCGCAGCTCACCCGCCGCCAGCCACGCCTGGTCGCCGCCGGGCAGCGCGACCCGGACCGCGTCGCCCGCCTCGCCGACGACCGGCAGCCGGGTGCCCACGCTGACCTCGCGCAGCCGTTCGGTGCGTGCCGGGTCGCGGTACAGCCAGGCCGTCGCGACCCCGTCGACGGTGCCGGTGGGCGCCCCCGCGGCGAGCGCGCCGAACGCGGGGTCGTCGACGAGCTGGGCCGCGGGGACCCAGCCGGGGTAGCCGCGGCCGTCCTTGCCCGACGGCTGGCCGGGCACGACGACCCGCGCCCACCCGTCGCGGCGCTCGGTCACGGTCACCGGGGCGCCGAGCAGCGCCTGGGTCTGGGTCCGCGAGGCGGTGGTGAGCTCGCGGCGGTCCGCGCTGCTCATCGACCCCATCCACGCGGCCGGGTCGGCCGGGGCGGCGACGGCGGCCCGGTCCCGCGGGCGCGGGCTGTCCGGTGAGGTCCACACGGTCGCGACCGACACGGCGACGAACGTGCGCCCCGGTCCGTCGGCGGCCGCGGGCAGGGCGGCCGCGGGCAGGACGGCGCAGCCGAGCACCGCGGCGAACAGGACGGACAGGACACGGGGCACGGCGGGGACTCTCGACAGCCGGATGGGCCGGGGCAAGCAGCCACACCGCCGGGTCACCACGACGGGTGGAGTGGCCCCGCCCACACGGGTGGGTTCTCATGGTGCGGTGCGCCCCCACCGGATCACCACCGCCGTCGTGACGGTGCTGGCTCTGCTCCTGGCCGGCTCACCGCGGACAACCGGCTCATCGACACCGTCGCCGGGGACCCGCTGCCCGAGGACGTCGCGCTGATCCGGCCGATGGACCAGGCCGAGATCGACCGGCTCGACGTCTACACCGCCGAGCAGTTCCGCGGCCGCGTGGTGCACGCCGCCGACCGGCCGTGGGTCGCCGAGCCCTACCTGTGCTCGCGGCTGCCCGGCGGTGGCGCCGAGCTCGCCCCGGTCATCGGCTGGGGCACCGCGGAGAGCCGGGCCGCGGCACCGCGGCTGCTCGACCCGCACGGGTTCGCGCTGGCGTGGCTGCGCGCCCTGCCCGGGGACGGCGTGCTCACCCACCGGCACGACGCGACCCAGGTGCTGACGGTGAAGGCCGGGCACTGGGCGGTCACCCTCAACACCGGCGACGACGCGCGCACCGTCGAGCTCGGCCCGCGGGACACCCTGTCGGTGCCGCCCGGCGCCTGGCGGTCGATGACCGCGCTCGACGCCGACGGCGGCCGGACCGCCACCCCCGGCACCGGTGAGCTGCTGGTCGTCACCGGCGGCGACGGCCGGGTCCGGCACCAGTGGGCGCCCGAGGTCGTGGCCGGTGCCCGTGACCGGGGCCGGGTCCTCGACGCCGACGGCTACCTCGCCCCGGCCGCCGTGCTGGCGTTCGCGGCCGAGGACGACTGAGGACGGGCCGATGCCGCGGACGGGACCCACGGGGCCGACGGGGGCGGCGCCCGGACCGGTGGTGCCGGGTGCCGCCGGTGCGGTGACGGTGGCGGCGTGCCGGATCCCGGCGCGGATCGACGCCCCGGACCCGGCGGTCGCCGAGCGCGCGGTGCGCGAGGCGGTCGCCGGCGGGGCCCGGCTCGTCGTCCTGCCGGAGCTCACCGTCTGCGGCTACGCCTTCGCCGACGCCGCCGAGGCGCTGGCCGCCGCCGAACCCGCCGACGGTCCCACCATCGCCCGCTTCGCGGCCCTGTCGGCGGAGCTGCGCTGCGTCGTCGTCGCCGGGTTCGCCGAGCTCGGCGACGACGGCCGCGTGTACAACAGCGCCGTCCTCGTCGAGAACGGGGTGCGCCGCGCGGTCTACCGCAAGGTCCACCTCTGGGACCGCGAGCACACGCTGTTCACCCCCGGCGACGCCGCACCCCCGGTGGTCGCGACCGCGGCCGGGCGGATCGCCCCGATGGTCTGCTACGACCTGGAGTTCCCCGAGTGGGTGCGCCGGGCCGCGCAGGACGGCGCCGAGATCGTCGCCGCGCCGGTGAACTGGCCGTGGCGCCCGACCCCCGGCGGGCAGCACCCGCTGGAGGTGGCGAAGGTGCGCGCCGTCGCCGGGGCGTACCGGGTGCACGTGGTGGCCGCGGACCGCTGCGGCACCGAGCGCGGGGTCGCCTGGTTCGGGGCGCCGGTGATCGCAGGCGCCGACGGGGACCTGCTCGCCGGGCCCGGCGGTCCGCCGCCGGGGGAGCCCGGCGTGCTGCTGGCCACGCTCGACCCGGCCGCCGCCCGCGACAAGCGCCTCACCGCGCACAACCACGTCCTGCGCGACCGCAGGCCGCCGCTGTACCGCGAGCCCGATCCCCCACCGGAAGGACCACCACCATGGCCGGCGTGACCTACGACGCGGTGACGCGGCGCTACCCCGGGTCGACCCGGGCCGCCGTCGACGCCCTGGACCTCGAGATCGCCGATGGCGAGTTCCTCGTGCTGGTCGGGCCGTCGGGCTGCGGCAAGACCACCTCGCTGCGGATGCTCGCCGGTCTGGAGGACGTCGACGGCGGCCGCATCCGCATCGGCGAGCGCGACGTCACCGGCGTCGCCCCCAAGGAACGCGACACCGCGATGGTGTTCCAGAACTACGCCCTCTACCCGCACATGTCGGTCGCCGAGAACATGGGCTTCGCGCTGCGGATGGCGGGGACCGCGAAGGCCGAGATCGCCCACCGGGTCGCCGAGGCCGCGCGCATCCTCGACCTGGAGGCCTACCTCGAGCGCAAGCCCAAGGCGCTGTCGGGCGGGCAGCGCCAGCGTGTCGCGATGGGACGCGCGATCGTCCGCCAGCCGCAGGTGTTCCTGATGGACGAGCCCCTGTCCAACCTCGACGCCAAGCTGCGCGTGCAGACCCGCACCCAGATCGCCTCGCTGCAGCGCCGGCTCGGGGTCACCACCGTCTACGTCACCCACGACCATGACGATGGGTGACCGGGTGGCCGTGCTCAAGGACGGTCTGCTGCAGCAGTGCGCCGCCCCCGGCGAGCTCTACGCCCGCCCGGCCAACGCCTTCGTCGCCGGGTTCATCGGCTCGCCCGCGATGAACCTGCTGAGCCTGCCGGTGACCGCGGACGGCGTCCGGCTGGGCGGTGTCGACGTCGCCGTGCCGCGCGGGGCGGGGGACACGGTCACCCTCGGGGTCCGCCCCGAGGACCTGCACCTCGCCGACGACGGCATCCCCCTGGAGATCGACCTGGTCGAGGAGCTCGGCGCGGACGCCTACGTCTACGGCCGCACCCGCCTCGACGGCGTCGAGCACCCGATGGTCGCCCGGGTGGACGGGCGCCGGCCCCCGGCGCGGGGCACCGGGGTGCACCTGGCACCGGACCCGGCGCGTACCCACCTGTTCGCCGCGGACGGCGCCCGGCTGGGCTGACGGCCCGGGCGCCGCCGCCCGGGTCCCTCAGTCCCGGCCCCCGGCGGCGCCCACCCGCCGGTCCCAGCCGGTGCGGACGCCGTCGTCGACGGGGCGGGTTGCGAGCGGGCCGCGACGATCGCAACCAGCCCGGATGCTGCTCGCCCTGCTCGGCCACGCGCGGCTCGGCGGATTCGCCGACGCCGTCCTCGGCCCGTGCGACGCCGACCCGCACGGCCCCGCGCTGCTGCGCGCGGTGGCGGCGTTCGTCGAGCACAACGGCCACTGGGAGGCGACGGCGACCGCGCTGGGCGTGCACCGGCACACCGTGCGGAACCGGATCACCGCGGCCGAGCAGGTCAGCGGACGACGCCTGTCCGCGGCCCAGGACCGCCACGAGCTGTGGCTCGCCCTGCAGGCCCGTGACCTCGGACGGGCCGGTACGGACGGGGTCTCCCCGGGCGGGAACGGCGCCGATCGGCTCTGATGGCGGGGTGCCCACCGCCGGATCCCCCGTCCTGGACCGCTTCGACGGCTGGATCTGCGGGCTGGGCACGACCTCGGGCAGACGGATCGTGGTCGGCCACTGGCCGGACACCCCGCTGGGGTCGTTCACCGACGTCATGACCGAGTCCGCCGACGGGCACCGCACCCTGCTCGCCCCGAGCGAGGAGGTCGCGGAGTTCGTCTCGGCCACCTACACCTTCGACGAGGTCCGGGTCGTGCCGGTGACCCACACCGTCGACGACGACCGGCGACGGGTCGTGGCGGGCCCGCTGGAGGTGAGCTGGCGGATCGGCGGCCGCCCGCTGCTCGGCAGGCTGCTGCGCGCGGTCCCGGGACCGCTCGCGGTGCACCCCTGGTGGTTGCGGGTGATCGACCCGATCGCCCGCAGGGCCGTGCCCGGGGTACGGACCGTCGGCAGTGCCGGCGGCGGCCGGCGCGAGTACTACGGGGCCCGCGACCTGCACAGGGTCGCCGCCGCCTGGGCCCGCTGGGACGACGGCGACTGCGGCGGGCTGGCCGCGGTCGTCCCGCCGGTCCGGTTCGGCTTCGGCTCGGCCCCCGCCACGCCGTCGCACGTGCGGATCACCACCCTGGTCGAGCGCTCCTTGACGTGACCCGGTGGCGCCACCGATGGTGACTCACGACAACCGAAGACGGCGAGCGGAACCCCAGGAAGCCGGTGCGAGTCCGGCGCGGTCCCGCCACTGTGACCCCTCGCCCCGGCGAGGGGGAGCCAGACACTGCGCCCGTTCGCCGCGCCACCCCACCCGGGACGAGGATCCCGAGGAAGGTACGTCGATGACGCGCGCCCACGCCGCCCCCGGAGCCGTCCGGTGATCCTGCTGCTGTCCACCTCGGACACCGACCTCCTCTCGGCCCGGTCCTCGGGCGCGGACTACCGGCTCGCGAACCCGAACCGGGTCACCCACGACGAGCTGGCGGAGATGGCCGACGCGGCCGACGTCGTCGTCGTCCGCGTCCTCGGCGGGTACCGCTACTTCGAGGAGGGGCTGGACCTGCTGCGGGCCCGCGCGACGCCGCTGGTCTGCCTGGGCGGGGAGATGGCCCCGGACGCGGAGATGATGGAGCTGTCCTCGGTGCCCGCGGGCGTCGCGGCCGAGGCCCACACCTACCTGGCGCAGGGCGGCACCGAGAACCTGGCGCAGCTGCACGCGTTCCTGTCCGACACGGTGCTGCTCACCGGCGAGGGGTTCGCGCCGCCGGTGGAGCTGCCCGAGTGGGGCGAGCTGTCCCTGCCCGGCACGGAGGTCGACGGACCGACGGTGGCGGTGCTGTTCTACCGCGCCCAGTTCCTGGCCGGGAACACCCGCTACATCGAGGCGCTCTGCGAGCAGATCGCGGCGAAGGGCGCCCGCGCGCTGCCGATCTGGTGCGCGTCGCTGCGCCAGGCCCCGGCCGCGCTGCTGGAGCGGCTGCGCGAGGCCGACGCCATGGTCGTCACCGTGCTCGCCGCGGGCGGCACCAAGCCCGCAGGCGCCCAGGCCGGCGGCGAGGACGAGGAGTGGGACGTCACCGAGCTGGCCGCGCTCGACGTCCCGATCCTGCAGGGCCTGTGCCTGACCAGCTCCCGCGCCACCTGGGAGGCCAACGACGACGGGATGTCCCCGCTCGACGTCGCCACCCAGGTCGCCGTGCCGGAGTTCGACGGCCGGCTGATCACCGTCCCGTTCTCGTTCAAGGAGACCGACGCCGACGGCCTGTCGGTCTACGTCCCCGACGACGAGCGGGCCGCCCGGGTCGCCGGGATCGCGGTGAAGCACGCGACGCTGCGCCGTGTCCCGAACGCGGACAAGAAGATCGTGCTGATGCTGTCGGCGTACCCGACCAAGCACGCGCGGATCGGCAACGCGGTCGGGCTGGACACCCCGGCGTCGACGGTGGCGCTGCTGCGGACGATGGCCGCGGCGGGCTACGCGGTCGCCACCGAGGGCGAGGCGGCGTTCCCGGGCGTCGAGGCCGGCGACGGCGACGCGCTCATGCACGCCCTGATCGAGGCCGGCGGGCAGGACCCGGACTGGCTGACCGAGGAGAAGCTGGCCGGCAACCCGGTGCGGATCTCCGCCGCGACGTACCGCAGCTGGTTCGACACGCTGCCCGAGGACTTCCGGTCCGGCGTCGAGGAGCACTGGGGCGAGGCGCCGGGCGAGCACTACGTCGACCGCTCGCAGAACCCGGACGGCGACATCGTCGTCGCGGCTCTGCGCCGCGGCAACGTCACGCTGATCGTGCAGCCGCCCCGCGGGTTCGGGGAGAACCCGGTCGCGATCTACCACGACCCGGACCTGCCGCCGTCGCACCACTACCTCGGTGCCTACCGCTGGCTGGCCGCGCCCGAGTCCGAGGGCGGGTTCGGCGCGCACGCGATCGTGCACATCGGCAAGCACGGCAACCTGGAGTGGCTGCCCGGCAAGACGCTGGGCATGTCGGCCTCCTGCGGCACCGACGCCGTCCTCGGCGACCTGCCGCTGGTCTACCCGTTCCTCGTCAACGACCCGGGGGAGGGCACCCAGGCCAAGCGCCGGGCGCACGCCACCCTGGTCGACCACCTCATCCCGCCGATGGCGCGCGCCGAGTCCTACGGCGACATCGCCCGGCTGGAACAGCTGCTCGACGAGCACGCGAACATCTCCGCGCTCGACCCGGCGAAGCTGCCCGCGATCCGCCAGCAGATCTGGACGCTGATGACCGCGGCCCAGATGCATCAGGACCTGGGCCTGGAGCAGCGTCCCGACGAGGACGTCTTCGACGACATGCTGATGCACGTCGACGGCTGGCTGTGCGAGATCAAGGACGTCCAGATCCGCGACGGCCTGCACGTGCTGGCCCAGGCACCGGCGGGGGAGCGGCGCGTCGACCTGGTGCTCGCGGTGCTGCGCGCCCGGCAGATGTGGGGCGGCGAGCAGTCCGTCCCGGGCCTGCGCCAGGCGCTCGGCCTGACCGAGGACGGCTCGGAGTCCAACGCCCGCACCGACGCCGTCGAGACCGTCGCCCGTGCCCTGTGCTCGGCGATGGAGGCCCGCTCCTGGGACCCCTCCGCCGTCCCCGCGGTGGTCGCCGAGCACCTGGCCCCCGTCCCCGGTGGCCCCCAGGGGAACTCTCGTAGCGCTCTAAGCCACGAAAGTTCCCCTGGGGGCACCGGTGGGGGGCTCCCGGGCGTCGACGTGGACGCGGTCGCGGCCGTGCTGCGCTTCGCCGCCGACGAGGTCGTGCCCCGGCTCGACGCCACCGCGCACGAGCTGGACCGGGTGCTGCACGCCCTCGACGGCGGGTTCATCCCGGCCGGCCCGTCCGGCTCGCCGCTGCGCGGGCTGGTCAACGTGCTCCCGACCGGGCGGAACTTCTACTCCGTCGACCCCAAGGCGGTCCCGTCGAAGCTGGCCTGGGAGACCGGGCAGGCGATGGCCGAGTCGCTGGTCGAGCGCTACCGGGCCGACCACGGCGAGTACCCGCGCAGCGTCGGCCTGTCGGTGTGGGGGACCAGCGCGATGCGGACCTCCGGCGACGACGTCGCCGAGGTGTTCGCCCTGCTCGGCGTCCGCCCGGTGTGGGACGACGCGAGCCGTCGCGTGCGCAGCCTGGAGGTCATCGACCTCGCGGAGCTCGGCCGCCCGCGCGTCGACGTCACGGTCCGCATCTCCGGTTTCTTCCGCGACGCGTTCCCGCACGTCCTGGCCCTGCTCGACGACGCGGTGAAGCTGGTCTCCGAGCTCGACGAGACCCCGGAGCAGAACTACGTCCGCGCCCATGTCGACGCCGACCGCGAGCGCACCGGCGACGACCGTCGCGCCCGCACCCGGATCTTCGGCTCCAAGCCGGGCACCTACGGCGCCGGGCTGCTGCAGCTCGTCGACTCCCGTGACTGGCGCGGTGACGCCGACCTCGCCGAGGTCTACTCCACCTGGGGCGGCTACGCCTACGGCCGCGGCCTCGACGGCGTCCCCGCCCGGGACGACATGGAGAACGCCTACCGGCGGATCGCGGTGGCGGCGAAGAACATCGACACCCGCGAGCACGACATCGCCGACTCCGACGACTACTACCAGTACCACGGCGGCATGGTCGCCACGGTGCGCGCGCTGACCGGTACCGCGCCGGCCGCCTACGTCGGGGACTCGACCCGTCCGGAGGCGGTGCGTACCCGCAGCCTGCACGAGGAGACCGCCCGGGTCTTCCGTGCCCGCGTGGTCAACCCGCGCTGGATCGCCGCGATGCGCCGGCACGGCTACAAGGGCGCGTTCGAGATGGCCGCGACCGTCGACTACCTGTTCGGCTGGGACGCCACCACCGGCGTCATCGCGGACTGGCAGTACGAGACGCTGACCGCTGAGTACGTGCTGGACCCGGACAACCGGAAGTTCCTCGCCGAGTCCAACCCGTGGGCGCTGCACGGCATGGCCGAGCGGCTGCTGGAGGCCGTCGACCGTGGTCTCTGGGAGAGCCCGGAGTCCGCGACGCTGGACGCGCTGCGCCAGGCCTACCTGGAGTCCGAGGGCGACATCGAGGGAGACGGCTGAGCCGCGGGACCCTCCGGCCTTGACACCGATGGTTTCCCAGGAACATATTTCCTGGGAAACCATCTGTCGACCGTCGCCGCTCCCGGAGGATCCCCGTGCCCGAGCCCATCGCCCGGCCCCGCTACGGCCGCGACGAGCCCTACGAGGTCTTCGAGATCGACGACCTCACGCTCGACTGCGGGCGGACGCTGCGCCCGGCCCGGATCGCCTACCGCACCTACGGCGAGCTGAACGCGGCGAAGGACAACGCGATCGTCTACCCGACCTGGTACTCCGGACGGCACTGGGACAACGAGTGGCTGATCGGTGAGGGGATGGCGCTCGACCCGGACCGCTGGTTCGTCATCGTGCCGAACATGCTGGGCAACGGGCTGTCCACCTCGCCGTCGAACGCCCCGGTGCCGCACGACGGCCCGTCGTTCCCACCGGTCCGGGTGCGCGACAACGTCGAGGCCCAGTACAGGCTCGTCACCGAGCGCTTCGGGATCAGCACGCTGCCGCTGGTGCTCGGGTGGTCGATGGGCGCGGGCCAGACCTACCAGTGGGCGGTCAGCCACCCCGAGATGGTGCAGCGCATCCTGCCGTTCTGCGGGTCGCCGCGGACCGCGCCGCACAACCAGGTGTTCCTCGACTCGCTGCGTGCCGCGCTCATGGCCGCGGTGGGGTTCGACGGCGGCCGCTACACGGTCCCGCCGGCGCAGGGGCTGCGCGCGTTCGCCCGGATCTACGCCGGCTGGGGCTTCTCCCAGGCGTTCTACCTGCAGGAGGAGTGGCGACGGCTGGGCAACACCTCGCTGGAGGACTTCGTCGTCGACTTCTGGGAGGGCTTCTTCCTCGACGGTCGTGACCCGAACAACCTGCTGACCATGCTCGACACCTGGTGGCACGGCGATGTCGGCGCGACCCCGGGCGCCGGCTCGACCGAGGAGGCACTGGCCTCGATCCGGGCGACGGCGATCGTCATGCCCGCGGAGAAGGACCTGTACTTCCCGCCCGAGGACGAGGCCTGGGCGGTGTCGCACATGCGGGCCGGCACCGAGCTGCGGGTCATCCCCGGGGTGTGGGGCCACTTCGCCGGCGGCGGGAGGAACCCGGTCGACACGGCCTTCATCGACGCCGCCGTGGCCGAGCTGCTCGCCCGCCCGTCCGGGATCTGAGGCTCAGGGCCCCGGTACCCGCGTCCGCGACGCGGTCAGTGCACCGGCGACCGCGGGCACCGCGACCACGACCAGCAGCACCGGCAGCGCGACGGCCGGTGACCCCAGCGCCACCAGCAGCGCGCCGCCCAGGCCGACGAACGCCGCCGTCGCCAGCTGGTCGAGCAGCTGGGCCGCCGAGGAGCGCGAGCCGACGTCGTGGGCGTCGGAGTGGGCGAGGGGCAGGTAGGCGATCGCGGAGAACGCCACACCCATCCCGAGCCCCGACACGCCCCAGAACCCGACGGCGAGCCGGCCCGGCAGCAGTCCCGCGGCGACCGGGACCAGTGCGAGCTGGCCCGCGGCGGTCGTCGCGAACCCCGCGCGCAGCATCACCGAGCGGTCGCTGCCGGGCCGGCGGGCCTGCCAGGCGGCCGCCGCCGACCATCCCAGCGAGGCGACGATCAGCGGCGTCCCGGCGGCGGTCGGCGACCAGCCGTGCGTCGCGGTGAGCACCAGCGGCAGGAACGACACGACCGGGAAGAACGCCGCGGCGACCAGGCCGCGGGCCGCGACGACCGCGGCGATGCCCGGGCGCGCGAGGACGGTCCCGCGGGGCAGCAGCCTGCGCAGCGAGGGCACCAGCGCCGCGACGGCGACGACGCCGGCCACCGCGCCGCCGGGGTCGAGGTTCTCCAGCGCCCAGCTCAGCCCGGCGACGCCGACCGCGGCACCGAGCGCCGCGGGGACCAGGCCCGCCCCGTGGCCGCCCACCGCCGGTCCGGCGGGCGGTCGCAGGACGCGCACCACCGGGGTGACCAGTACCAGGGCCAGCCCCACCACCGGCAGCAGTCCCAGGAAGACCCAGTGCCAGGACAGGTGCTCGGTCACCAGCCCGGCCAGCGGGGGACCGACGAGCGCGGGCAGCACCCACGCCGAGGAGATCAGCCCGAACACCACCGGGCGCGCCCGCGTGGGGTACACCTCGGCGACGAGCACGTACACCGCGACGCCCTGGGCCCCCGCGCCCAGTCCCTGCAGGACCCGGCCGGCGAGCAGCCCGGTCATCGTCGTCGCGAACCCGGCGACCAGCAGGCCCGCCCCGAACAGGACCGGCGCGGCGACGAGCGGCACCCGCGGGCCCCGGACGTCGCACCAGCGGCCGCCGGCGACGGTGCCGAGGACCGCCGCGGCCAGGAACAGCACGAACGGCCAGGCGTAGCGGGCGACCCCGCCCAGGTCGGCGACGACCGCGGGCATCGCGGTCCCGACGCCCATCGCCTCGAACGCGGTCAGGCTGATCAGCAGCAGGATGCCGACGGTGGTCGGGGCGCGCCCGTGGGACCAGACCCCCGTCCCGTCCGTCCGCGCCTCGACCACGGCGCCACCCTGCTCCCTGAACCCCGGTGCAGGTCAAGTCGATTCAGTGATCACCATTCGTGATCAACAACCACGCTCCGTGTTTCCGGCTCGCGCGATCGGGTATCCCGCGCTATGACCGACATCACAACGATCATCGTCGTCGCCGTGGTGGTGATCGTCGTCGCCGTACTCGCCGTGGCCGCCGCGACGATGCTGCGCCGTCGTCGCTCCGCCGAGCTCCGGGACCAGTTCGGACCCGAGTACGAGCGCACCGTGCGCGACGCGGACGACCCCCGCGACGCGGAGAAGGAACTCGCGCAGCGCCGCAAGCGCCACGACGCGCTGACCTTGCGATCCCTCGACCCGCAGGAGCGCGACGGCTACCGCCGCCGGTGGCAGCAGGTGCAGGAGGGGTTCGTCGACGACCCGTCCCGGGCGGTGCACGACGCCGACGCGCTGGTCGCCGACGTCATGGCGGCCCGCGGATACCCCGCCGAGGACGTCGACCGCCGTGAGGAGGACCTGTCCGTCGCCTACCCGGTCGTCACGCAGCGCTACCGCGAGGCGCGGGCCATCTCCCGTGAGCACTCCGCCGGGCGAGCCGGGACCGAGGACCTCCGGCACGCGGTCACGAGCTACCGCGCGCTGATCGACGCCCTGCTCGACGACGGCGACGGCACCGGTTCCGGTGGCCGTCCCGAGAACGACGGCCGCCACCGCCAGGGCGGACCGGACCAGGACACCCGACGGGAGACCACGGCATGAGCGAGCACCAGGGCAGCAGCAAGGCGGCCCGACTGGCCGACTCGATCAAGGACGCCTTCACCGGCCGCAGCGAGGACGAGCGCGACGCAGGCTGGGAGCGCCGTGAGGCGGCGGGCACGGCCGAGCAGGACGCGGGCGTCCCGGGCCGGCGCCACGGCGACCCGGACGCCCCGCCGCTGGCGGGCCCCGGGGCCGGGCCGGGCGACGCCCCCGGTGGACGACTGGCCGAGGACCGTGCGGCCGGCGGGGACCCGCGGGCCGCACGTGCCGGTGACCCCGGCGGGGACCCGCGGGCCGGTGACCCCCGCGGCGCCGGCCCGCTCGGCACCGACCCGGGTGCCGGTGGGCCCCGCGGCGTGGACCCCCGGGACGGCGACCCGCGCGGCGGGGACCTCCGAGGCGGGGACCCGCGGGGCGGCGACCTGCGCGGTGGCGACCCGCGCGGCGCGGACGTACGGGGCGGGGACCCGCGTGGTGCCGACCCCCGTGGCGGGCACCTGCCCGGCGGCGACCCCCACGGTGGCCCGGGCGCACCGGGTGCCGACCCGCGCGACGCCGGCCCAGCCGGACGGCGCGACAGCCTCGGCGACCCCGCGGCGGCGGGCGGCCGCGGACCGGCCGACGCGGGCGGGGTCCCGCCCGGCGGCGGTGTCGGGAACGTCGCACCGGGGACGGGCGCACCGCCCCACGACGCGGCGCCCGGCTCCGCGGGCGGTGCCGGGACCGCCGCGGCCGCAGGCGGGACCGCGGCCGGCGTGGCCGCCGCGGCGACCACCCGTGGCGCACCGGTTCGGGAGGACGGCGCGCCCGGCGGCCGTCACCACGACGCGACACCCGGCCGCGGGCACGACGACCTGCGCGACCCCGGTGACCCGCGGAGCGGCGCGACCGGACCCGGGGCCGACCCGGCGGCGACCGACCCCGCCACCGGCGGCTCGTCGCTGCTCCCGGCCGACCGGGCCCGCGAGTACCAGGACCGCTGGTCGACGCTGAAGGGCGAGTTCGTCGACGAGCCCCGCCGCGCCGTCCACGGGGCGAACGCGCTGGTGGGGGAGATCCTCGACGAGATGGAGTCGCTGTTCCGTCGTCAGCGCGACGACCTGGAGGCCCAGTTCTCCCGCGACGACGCCTCGACCGAGGACCTGCGCCAGGCGCTCACCCGCTACCGCGAGTTCTTCGACCGCCTGCTGTCCCTCTGACGCCGCGCCGCACGGGCTCCGGGTGCGCCGCACAGGGAAGAACCTGTGCGGCGCACCGCGGGCCCGTGCGGCGTCCGGCTGCGCCCTCCGGACGAGGGGGCTCAGCCCAGGGCGGGGACGATCGCCTCGACCAGGTGCGGGCCCGGCTCGGCCTGTGCCCTCCGCAGCGCGTCGAGCAGGCCCTCGGTGGTGGTGACCCGCTCGGCGGGCACCCCGAGCCCGGTCGCGAGTGCGGTGAAGTCCGGCGTCGGGTCGGACAGGTCCAGCATCCGGCCCGCCCGCCCGGAGTGCGCCGCCTCCCCGGCCCCCGTGCGGGCCAGCTCCACCCGCAGGATCGAGTACGCCGCGTTGTTGATCAGCACCACGGTGACGTCGAGCCGCTCGCGGGCCATCGTCCACAGCGCCTGGGCGGTGTAGAGCGCGCTGCCGTCGGCCTGCACCGCCACCACCGGACGGTCCGGCGCGGCGACCGCGGCACCCACCGCGGCGGGCAGCCCCATCCCGATCGCGCCACCGGTCAGCGCGATCTGGGTGTGTCGCGGCGCGGTCTGCAACGACATCGCCAGCGACGCCGCCGCCGTCAGCGCCTCGTCGACCACGATCGCGTCCTGCGGCAGCGTCGCGGCGACGGCGGCGCACAGCCCCCGCACGTCGAGCGCCCCCGGTGCGGGCTCCGGCGCCTCGTGCGGGGCGAGCGCGGGGGCCGCGTCGCCGGCGACGGCGTCGGCGAGCGCCTCCAGCGCGGCCGTCGCGTCGGTGGCCGGGTCGGCCAGCCCCACCACGGCGGCCCCCTCGGGCACCAGGTCCCCGGGCACGCCCGGGTAGCCGAAGAACGACACCGGCGACCGCGCCCCGGCCAGCACCAGCGACGACGTGCCGTCCAGCTGCGCGATCGCCTGCTCGGCGAAGTAGGCGAGCTTGTCGATGCGGGTCCGGCCGGCGCCGGTCTCCCAGCACCGGGGGAAGGTCTCCACGAGCAGCCGGGCCCCGGTGGCCGCGGCGATCCGCCCGGCGGCGTCGACCCCCGCGGCGCTCAGGGCGGGTCCGCCCAGCAGCAGCGTCGCACCGGGCGCGCGGACGGCGTCGGCGGCCGCGGCGATCCGCGAGGGGTCCGGGGGGAACGGCCCGGCGGCCGGCAGCGGCGGGGCGGGCGACGCGCCCTCCGACCAGGACACGTCGGCCGGCAGCACCAGCGTCGCGACCTGCCCGCCGCGCTCGCCGGTCGCGGCGAGGGCGCGCATCGCGTCGGCGGCGACGTCGCGGACGTCGCCGCTGGTGTGCACCCACCCGGACACGGTCCGCGCCACCGCGGTGATGTCGGACTCCAGCGGCGCGTCGAAGCGGACGTGGTCGGTCGCGTGCCCGCCGACCACGCACAGCAGCGGCGTCCCGGCCCGGCGCGCGTTGTGCAGGTTCGCCAGCCCGTTGCCCAGCCCCGGCCCGAGGTGCAGCAGCACCGCCGCCGGCTTCCCGGCGATGCGCGCGTAGGCGTCGGCGGCACCGGTTGCGACGCCCTCGAACAGGGCCAGCACCCCGCGCATCTCCGGCACCGCGTCGAGCGCCTGCACGAAGTGCATCTCCGAGGTCCCCGGGTTCATGAAGCACACGTCGACCCCGGCCGCGGTGAGCGACCCGACCAGCGCCTCGGCGCCCCTCACGACCGGTTCCCGATCTCTTCGATCCACATGCCGGTGAGTCCACACGATGTGACGCGTGTCCGCAGGACCCGGGTTCGAGTTGCGGCCCGCATCGCCCGGACGCGGAATGAGGGACTGTGAGCGACGACCGCACCGCGCCCGAGGCGTACACCCCCGACCCGCGACGCTGGCGGGCATTGTCGGTCTGCCTGGTCGCCGGGTTCATGAGCCTGCTCGACGTCAGCATCGTGAACGTCGCGCTGCCCGCCATGCAGGCCGGCCTGCGGGCCTCGGCGGCGCAGCTGTCCTGGATCGTGTCCGGCTACGCGCTGACGTTCGGGCTGGTCCTGGTCGCGTCCGGGCGTCTCGGTGACGACCGCGGCCGCCGCCGTATGTTCGTCACCGGCCTCGCCCTGTTCACCCTGACCAGCGCGGTCGCCGGGTTCGCCCCGAACCCGGAGGTGCTCGTCGCGGTCCGGCTGGTGCAGGGCGTCGCGGCCGGCCTGCTGTCCCCGCAGGTCGTCGGGTTCATCCAGGACCTGTTCCGCGGCCCGGAGCGGGGCACCGCGTTCGGCATGTTCGGCGCCGTCGTCGGGATCTCGACCGCGGTCGGCCCGCTGCTGGGCGGGCTGCTGCTGGCCTGGGCCGGCGACGCCGACGGCTGGCGCTGGGTCTTCTTCATCAACATCCCGATCGGCGCCGCGGCGCTGGTCGCGGCGTTCCGGCTGCTGCCCGCCGACACCGTGACCACGGGGGAGCGGCGCCCGCTGGACCTGGGCGGCTCGGTGCTGCTCGGCGTCGCCGTCGTCGCGCTGATGCTGCCGCTGGTGCTCGCCGAGCGGGACCCGGCGTCGGCGCCGTGGTGGCTGGTGGCGGTCTCGGTCGCGGCGCTGGTGGCGTTCGTGGCGTGGGAGCGTCGGGCCAAGCGCGTCCACGGGCACCCGCTGATCGACTTCGCGCTGCTGCGGACCCGCAGCTACGCCGTCGGGGCCTCGCTGGGCACCGTCTACTTCGCCGGGTTCACCTCGATCTTCTTCGTGCTCACCCTCTACCTGCAGAACGGGCTGGGCTACACCCCGCTGCAGACCGGGCTGACGATGACGGCGTTCGCGCTCGGCTCGGCCGTCACCTCCGCACTCAGCGGGCGCCTGGTGGCGCGGTTCGGGCAGCCGATGATCGTCGTCGGGCTGGCGACGGTGATGGTCGGGCTCGGCGTCACCGACCTGGTCCTGGCCGCGACCGCGCACAGCCCGTGGACCGGGCTCGCGATCGCCGGGCCGCTGCTGCTCGCCGGGGCGGGCGGAGGGCTGGTGATCGCGCCGAACCAGACCCTCGCGCTGTCGGAGATCCCGCACACCTCCGGCGGCACCGCGGGCGGGGTGCTGCAGACCGGGCAGCGGATCGGGACGGCGATCGGGCTGTCCGCGGTCGGCGCGGTGTTCTTCGGCAGGCTCACCGCGTCCGGCGGGGACTGGGCGGACGCCATCTCGCACGGCCTGCTCATCACCGTCGGGCTGGTGGCGCTGGCCCTCGTGCTCGGGGTCACCGACCTGGTCGCGGCCCGGCGTGCCCGCGGACGGGGCACGCCGGTGACCGCGACCGGCGGACGGTAGGGGTCAGGTCCGGGCGACGGCGGCGGTGTCCTCGCGCAGCCCCGACCGCAGCGTCTCGGTCATCAGCCACGAGCAGACCATCGACACCAGCGCGATCCCGACGACGTAGCCGGCGACGGCGTAGAGCGAACCGGTCAGCGCGACGAGCGCGGTGCACAGCAGCGGCGCGAGACCGCCCAGGATCGACGCGATCTGGTAGGCCAGCGACGCCCCCGAGTACCGCATGCTGGTGGAGAACTGCTCGGCGAAGAACGCCGACTGCGGCCCGTACACCGCCGAGCGCGCCACCTGCACGACCAGCCCGCCCAGCAGGAACAGCCAGATGCTGCCGGTCGACACGAGCCAGAAGTACGGCACCGCGAACACCGCGAGCAGCGCCATCCCACCGACGAACATCGGACGACGCCCGATCCGGTCCGACAGCAGACCGAACGCCATGATCAGCGGGATGTCCGACAGCGACAGCACCGAGTTCGCCGCGAGGATCGTCGTGCGGTCGTAGGACAGGGACTGCGTCGCGTAGGTGACCAGCCAGACCGAGGAGACGTAGAACGTCGAGTTCGTCGCCAGGAACGACCCGGCGGCGAGCAGGATCTCCTTCGGGTAGGTGCGCAGCGCCTCCAGCACCGGCATCCGGTTCGCGGCCTTCTCGTCCATCGCCTTCCGGAACACCGGCGACTCGTGGACGCCGAGCCGGATCCACATCCCGACCGCGATCAGCGCGATGCTGGCGAGGAACGGCACCCGCCAGCCCCACGCCAGGAACTGCTCGTCGGTCAGCGTCGCGGACAGCACCGCGAACGTCGCCGTCCCCAGCACCAGGCCGAGCGGCACGCCGACCTGCGGCCAGCTGCCGTAGAACCCGCGCCGGTGCGACGGGGCGTGCTCGACGGCCATCAGCGCCGCACCGCCCCACTCGCCGCCGACGCCGAACCCCTGCAGGAACCGCAGCGTCACCAGCAGGACCGGAGCCCAGACCCCGAGCGTGTCGTAGCCGGGCAGCAGCCCCATCCCGACGGTCGCCGCGCCCATCAGGAGCAGCGAGTAGACGAGCATCGGTTTCCGGCCGACCCTGTCGCCGAAGTGCGCGAACACCGCCCCGCCGAGCGGGCGGGCGATGAACCCGACGGCGAACGCGCCGAACGCGGACAGGGTTCCGGTGACGGGGTCGACCGACGGGAAGAACACCCGGTTGAACACCAGGGCCGCGGCCGTGCCGAAGATGAAGAAGTCGTACCACTCGATGGTGGTGCCGACCAGGCTGGCGGTGGCGACCTTGCGGGAGGACCGGAGTGCGGGTCCCGGCGACGCCGGCGGGACGGTGGAGGTCATGCGCGGTGACGCTATGGGGTCGTCCGATTCGTGTCGAGACGCACCGGAGATCCTGTCCGTTCCCGTCGTGATCGTGTCGACCGGCGCTCACATCCGGGCGCGACGACCGGCCAGCACCCCCGCGACGAGCACGACGACCAGCCCGGCCACCGGGACGACCAGCAGCCCGACCCGCAGCGACGTCGCGTCGGCGACCAGCCCGACCACCGGTGGGGACACCAGGAACCCCACCCGCATCAGCCAGGTGACGATCGTCAGCCCGGTCCCCGGGGCCAGCCCCGGCAGGTGGTCGGCGGCGGTCATCGCGGCCGGGACGAGCGTCGCCACCCCGAACCCGGCGAGACCGAACCCGGCGACGGTCCCGGGCACCGTCGGGAACGCCAGCGCGAGCCCCATCCCGGCGAGCACCAGCCCACCGCCGGCACGGGCCACCGCGCGCTGGCCGAACCGGTCGACCATCCGGTCACCGATCAGCCTGCCGACGAACTGGCAGCCCTGCAGCGCCACGAACCCGAGGCCGGCGACGGCCGCGCCGGCCCCGAGCCCCTGCAGGTACACCGCCGCCCAGGTGGCGCCGGAGTCCTCGACCAGGGTGCCGGAGATCGCGACCAGCCCGAACACGGCGAGCAGCGCCACGGTGCGGGGGCCGAGCCCGGTCCACGGCCGCCGCGGCGGTGCACCGTCGACCGCGTCGGAGGCCGGGCGGTCGTCACCGTCGTCGCCGCGCAGCAGCAGCGGGTACACCGCGACGGCGATCACCACCGACAGCAGCGAGGACAGCCCCAGGTGCACCGGCAGCGCCAGCCCGATCCCGGCGGCGGCCGAGCCCATCAGCCCGCCCGCGACCGCCCCGACCGACCAGAGCGCGTGGAACCCGTTGAGGATCGACCGGCCGTAGCGGCGCTGCACCCGCAGGCCGTGCGCGTTCTGCGCGACGTCGACGACGGCGTCGGACGCCCCGACCAGCAGCATCGCCGTGGCGAACAGCGCCCAGGACGGCGCGAACCCCACCAGCACGACACCGAGCGCGATCACCGCCATCCCGAACGAGGCCACCCTCGCCGAGGTGAACCGGGCGATGAGCGGGCCCGCGGTCAGCCCGGCCAGCAGCGCCGCGAACGGCATCGCGGCCACCGCCAGCCCGAGCTGGGTGTTGGACAGGCCGAGATCGGCCTTGATCTGCGGGAAGCGGGGCAGCAGGTTCGCGTAGACCAGGCCGTTGGTGAGGAAGACCAAGGCCACCGCCGCCCGGGCCCGTCGTTCCGTCCGGCCCGCCTCGACTGCCACCACGGCCCCATCATGCGCCGACCGGCGGGCGCCGGCGGGCCGCGGGGTCAGCTGTGGCGTTCGAGCAGACGCAGCACCGCCCGTTCGACGGCGACCCGGCTGCGGTGCTCGTCGGCGCCGCGCGGGATGCGGCGCAGCCCGGCCGCGACCGTGTGGCCCTCCTCGAAGGCCCGCACCACACGCGGGTCGACGTAGCTGCTGCGGGCGACGGCCGGGGTGTTGCCCAGTGCCCGGGCGACCTGGCGCATCGCGGCGGCCTCGGCCCGCTTCAGCGCGGTCGCGGACAGCTCGGCGCCACCGGCGGAGCCGTGCTCGGCGAACGCGACCGCGGCGACGACGGTGGCGTTCCAGGTCCGCAGGTCCTTTGCGGTGTGCGCGGCGTCGGTGAGCGACCGGAAGTGGTCGTTGACGTCGTCGGAGCGGATCTCGCGCCAGCGCCGCCCGTCGCGGTGGACGAGGAAGCGGTCGCCGTCCGGGCGGGCCCGGCGCAGTGCCTGGACCAGGCGGACCAGGCCGTCGTCGCGGATCCGGACGCGCCGGTGGATGCCGCCCTTGGCGGTGTAGGAGAACTCGCACCCGCCGCCGCGCAGCCGGACGTGCTCGCGGCGCAGCGTCGACAGCCCGAAGGTGCCGTTCTCCTCGGCGTACTGCTCGCCGCCGGTACGGAACACCCCGAGGTCGAGGATGCGCATCGCCCCGCCGAGCACCCGGTCGCGGCCGGTCCCGCGGCCGTCGAGTGCGCGCTGCACGCGCTCACGGAAACGGGGCAGCCTGCGGGCGAGCTCCAGCACGCGGTCGTGCTTCTCGGTGTCGCGGTCGGCGTGCCAGCGCGGGTGGTAGACGTACTGGCGGCGGCCCGCGTCGTCGTAGCCGACGGCCTGGATGTGGTCGCGTTCCCGCTCGGAGATCCACACGTCCCGCCAGGCGGGCGGGATCACCAGCTCCTCGATCCGGGCCCGCACCGGCGCGGCGACGGCGGCGCCGGTCGCGTCGTGGTAGCTGAACCCCCGCCCCCGACGACGACGGGTGAGGCCGCCGCGGTACGGGATCGCCCTGGTCAGTCGCACGCCGGGGGATACCCGCCGCGCGCCGGGATCATCCCCGCAGCGAGTTGATCTTCACCGCGGTCCGCAGCGCCCCGGACATCCCCTTGTAGGCACCGTTGCGGGCGGTGTCGCGGACGTTGCGCAGCTGCGCGCGACGCTCGCGGCCCGCGCTGCTCCAGGCCAGCAGCGACCGGCCCCACGAGTCCTTCGCGAGCTCCTTCGCGCCCGCCTCGCGGGCGAGGAGCGCCCACCGGTCGCCGAAGTCGTCCAGCCCGTCGCGGTAGGCGAAGACCGCGGGCCGGACGTAGGCCATGCCCGGGTGCTGGCGGCCCATCCGCGGGGCGTAGTCGGCGATGACCTTGTCCAGGCACTCGAACCGCCGCTGCCGGTTGGAGCTGATCGACCCGGTGCGCATCAGGCGCATGTCGAGCAGCCAGCGGCGGGTGCCCCACATCAGCGGGTAGTTCGAGCCGGCGGCGATCCGCAGCCACATCTCGAAGTCGACCGCGGAGGGCAGCGAGCAGTCGAAGCCGCCGACCTGGTCGAAGCAGGCCCGGCGGATCATCAGCGAGCTGCCGTTGTGCGGCGGGTTGTTCTCCACCAGCTGCTTGTCGATGTCGACCTTGCCCGACGGCTGCCAGCGCAGCGCCACGACCTGCCCGGACTCCAGCATCACGCGGGTGTGGCAGTACGCCATCCCGACCCCGGGCGGGGCGGTGTGCATGGTCTCGAGCATGTGCGACAGGAACTCGGGGTGCCAGCGGTCGTCGCCGTCCAGGAACGCGACGAAGGGGGCGGCGCTCTCGGCCAGGGCGCGGTTGCGCGCGGCACCCGAGCCGCCGTTCTCCACCTGGATCAGTCGCACCCGCGGGTCGCGCTCGGCGCGCGAGCGGACGACGTCGGCGGTGTCGTCGGTCGACCCGTCGTCGACGACGAGGTACTCGAACCGGGACTCGGTCTGCGCGAGCACCGAGTCGATGGCCTCGCCGATCCAGGGACCGACGTTGTAGGCCGGGGTGATCACGGTGACGAGAACGTGGGGGTTCCGCACGATCGGCACAGTCGCCTGCTCCTTCCGGGGTGCGCCGGTCTTCGGCGCCGTCGGCCCCGCCTTCACCGTAAGGGGTGACGCAGAGCATTCGGCACGCCCTCGACCGAGGCCGTGCTGCGGGCATTCCTCGCGAATGGCAACGAGCCTGCGCACTGTTGGTGACGTCCGTGCGGCATCCGTGGTTGCCCCGGGCGGCCGGCCACCCGGTCCGGGGCCGGTGCGCCGGGTGGTGGGAGAGGGTCGCTATCGTCCGGAGAATGTCGTTCGACGCACGGGTGATGCTGTCCCGGCGGCTCCGGTTCCTGCCGCACCGCGCCTTCGCGATCGCCCACCACGCCCTGTTCCAGGGGGAGCTGACGACGTTCCGGCGGCCGCGGACCTGGTCCCAGCTGCTCGCGAAGAAGAACCTCGACGACCAGCCCGAGCTGGTGCACGTCACCGCGGACAAGTACGCCGTCCGGGAACACGTGGCCGAGCGGATCGGGGCCCAGCACCTCATCCCGCTCATCCAGGTGGTCGAACGGCCCGAGGACCTCGACCTGGAGGCCCCCGCGGGTCCCTACGTCGTCAAGGGCACCCACGGCTGCGACATGACGATCCTGGTGCGCCACCCGGCCGCCGCCGACCACGCGAAGATCCGGTCGACGGTCGCCCGCTGGCTGCGCACCGACTTCTTCACCCACGGCTGGCGCGAGCGCCCCTACGAGGGGCTCACCCCGCGCGCCGTCGTCGAGGAGATGATCGGCGACGGCACCAAACCGCCCGCCGACTACAAGTTCTTCGTCTTCCACGGCGAGCCCGCGATGGTCGTCATCGACCAGGACCGCTTCGTCGCCCACACCTCGACGATGCTGCACCCGGACTGGGTGCCGTTCCGGATCTCCGGGCGCTTCTCCCAGGCCGACGCGCTGCCGGAGAAGCCCGCGTCCTACGAGCGGATGCTGGAGATCGCCCGCGCGCTGGGCAAGGACTTCACCTTCGCCCGCGTCGACCTCTACGACGTCGACGGCCACGTCTACTTCGGCGAGATCACCCACAACCCGGGCGGCGGGCTCGTCCGGCTGCGGCCCCGCGCCTTCGACCGGGCGCTGGGGAACCTGTGGCGCAACGGGACCCCGATCCCGGAGAAGTTCATCCAGCGCTCCTGACCGGGCTCTCGCGCAGCCCCTGGTCCTGCGCCGCCCTCGCCGCGCCACACCCTCCGCCCCACCCGTCCGCCGCGCCGATCCCCGACGACCCCGTGGTGACCCGCCGCCGGCCGCGGCACACCACGCGACGGCCGCCGTGCGTCGTCGCGGGTCGCCGCCCCGTCCACACCCCTTCGCGGGCGGCCACACCCCCTGCAACAGGTGTGGCCGCCCGCGAAGGGGTGTCGCGTCGGGACGGTGTGCCGCCGACGCCGGTCCCCGAGGTGCTGTCCTGGCGGTCGTCGGGGCGGAACCGGGATGCGAGCCGCGGAGAGCGTGCGACGACGGCGCCCGCCGCCGATCGATCAGTACCTGAGCGTTGCCGGCGCCTGGTCGGACAGCACTCAGGTACTGATCGACAGGTCTGTCCCGCACGTCGCCCGGTGGGGCGCTCGTCGGAGCGTGGGTGAGGACCACCCTCGTCGCGCGGCGTGCGATTCCGTGGGGTGCGGACGACCGCGGGGTTCGGCAGGGCGCACGCCGCATCGAAGCAGCCGACGTGTTCCCCCGCGCGACCTGCCGCACCCCGCACGGGGTCGTCGCACCCCATGCGGCGGGTGCGACGACCTCGTCCGAGGTGCGACGGGACCGCCGAGCCGGGGGCAGGTGTGGGCCCGGGGCCGGCGTGCCGGGCCGGGCCGGGCCGCGGCGTCGCGGCTGTGGTCGCCCGCGAGTAGGAGCGCTGGGTGGCCAGTGCCCCGGGTGGCCGGCGGACCGCGGGCCGGTCTGTCGCCCGGACGCCCGGAGCTCGCCGGATCGGAGCTCCGGATGCCGGAAGGTCGGGTGAATCGGAGCCCGGAAGCCCGGAGCTCGGTGAATCGGAGGCCCGGAAGCCCGGAGCTCGGTGAATCGGAGGCCCGGAAGCCCGGAGCTCGGTGGATCCGAGCCCCGGGACCTCCGGAGCCCCGAGGCCCTTGAGTCGGAGGGAGCGCCGGAGCCCGCGGTACCGCGGGTCAGTCGCGGACGCGGGGGAACTCGTGGGTCCGTGCCTCCGGCCCGCCGATGGGCCGGGTGTCGTCGTCCCGGGCGAGGGGATCCGGGCCGTCCGGGACGTCCGGGCCGGCGGGGCCGTCCGGGCCGCCGTCGCCGGGCGGGTGCGGCGGGACCGGCCGGCGCAGCCAGCGCACCACCGACGGCAGGAAGGCGATCGCCAGGACCAGCTCGCCCGCGAGCCACATCCAGCCGACGGCGTCGACCCCGAGCATCGGGGCCAGCAGCGGGATCCCGCCGAGCACGATCGCGCAGTGCACGAGCTGCTGGACGGCCAGGGGGAAGGTGCGGTTCGCCAGACGGGACTTCGTCATCCACATCGTCACGATCACGCGCGGGAACATCGAGGCCATCAGCAGCTGCAGCAGCGTCGTGGAGTTCTCGACGTACTGCGGCCCGTAGAACCACAGCAGCAGCGGCGCGGCCAGCGCGATGACCAGCGACGCGGGCCACACCAGCAGGCAGATCCGCCGCAGCACCGCCCGGGCGAACACGTGCGCGTGCGCCGGGTTCCGGGAGCCCTCCACGACCAGTGCCGAGGTGATCGCCATCGACAGCATGCTCATCGCGAGGAAGACCGTCTGGGCCGGCAGCAGGTAGGCACTGGCCGCCTGGCTGATCGTCATGACCACCAGCACCGGCAGGAACGACGACATGGCCTGGTTGAACACCTGGCCCAGGTAGTCGCCGCCCATGTAGCGGGCGAGCGTGGCGCGGTCCGGGGCGCCCGCGTCGTCGCGGTCCGCGGTCTCGGCGGTGTGCCGGGGGAGCAGCCGCCGCGAGATCAGGAGGGTGAACGGCACCAGCAGCGCGATGACCGGCGCGCTCCAGGAGGTGAACACGCCGTCGGACACCGAGGTGAACGCGACGACCACGAGCAGCCCGAGCTTCACGACGCCGTAGACGCCGTTCTCCAGCACCACCCACATCGCCGAGCGCAGCCCGGTGAGGACCTGGTCCTGCAGGTTGAAGATGGACCACGCGGCGGTCGAGACCACGAACCACGCGGCGAAGCCGGGGGAGACGTGCAGCGGGTCGCCGGGGGCGTATGCGACGTGGCAGTAGGTCATGACCGCGGCCGAGCCGACGACCGCCATGGCGGCGCTGATCCCGTACGCGAGCCGCACCAGCGACCGTGAGTCGCGTCCGGCCGTCGGGAGGAAGCGGATGAGGGCCTGACCGAAGTTCAGCGAGGTCAGGACCGAGATCAGCATCATCAGGTTGACCATGGCGTTGCCACGGCCGACGTCCTCGGTGCTGAACACGCGCGCGGCGAAGACCCAGTAGAGCAACCCGAAGCCGGAGTTGACGACGGTGTTGAGCATCAGGGCGTACGCGTTGCGGTAGAGCGGGTTGCCCATCTCGCGGCGGACCGAGCGGACCCGGCCGGCGACCATCTCCCCGACGCTCATCGCGCGCACCACCGGACGGCGGCGCGGGACGTCCCGCTGAGTGCGTGCACACCACCACGCTAACCAGGGGTCGACCACCCGGTTACCAGGGGGAGGGGCCCGGACGGCCCGGCACCGGCCGGGGTCGGACACCCCGGACATACACACCCCGTCGTGGCGCGCAATCGCTGCGCTACGGTGCATCCATTCCGGTGACTTGATGAACCGAAGGGGGCTCGCGTGCGTATCGCCTGCGCGGGAGGGGGACCGGCCGGTCTGTATCTGGCGGTCCTCGCCAGGCTCCGGTCCGGTGGACGCGACGAGGTCGTCGTGCACGAACGCAACGAGGCGGGGCGGACCCACGGGTTTGCCGTCACCTACGGCGAGGACATGCTCGACGATGCGTTCCGCAACGACCCCGAGGGCGGTGAGGCCCTGCGTCGCGCGTCGCGGCTGTGGAACGCCCAGGAGATCCGGGTCGGCGACCACCGCCCGGTGCACGTCGGCGGCAAGTACGGCTACGCGATCGCCCGCGTCGACCTGCTCGACGTGCTGGCGCGCCGGGCCGAGCAGCTGGGCGTGACGATCGAGTACGGCTCCCCGGTCGACCGCGCGGACCTCGACGCCGACCTGGTCGTCGCCTGCGACGGCGTCGGCAGCCGGATCCGCACCGCGCGCGCCGAGCACTTCGGCACCACCGTCGACGAGGGGACGAACCCCTACGTCTGGCTCGGCGCCGACAGCGACTCCGACACCTTCGTGTGGGACTTCCAGCCGACCGACGCGGGCTGGATGTGGATCCACCTGTACCCCTCGTCGAACGGGGTCAGCACCTGCATCGTCGAGTGCGAGCCCGTCACCTGGGAGGCGCTGGGCCTGGACCACATGTCCGGGGCCGAGGCCGTCCGGCTCGTCGAGTCGGTCTTCCACCGCACGCTGGCCGGACGCCGGCTCATCGAGCCCCTCGGCGGGCTCGGGGACAAGCCCTGGCTGCGCTTCCGCGAGGTCCGCAACCGGACCTGGCGCGACGGCGACCTCGTGCTGGCCGGCGACGCCGCGCACACCACGCACTTCGGGATCGGCTCGGGCACCGTGCTGGCCATGCAGGACTCGATGGGTCTGGTCGACGCCCTCTACGGCGTCGCGGGCCGGACGGCTGCGGCCGACCTGACCTGCCCGAACGGCCGCGGCGCCGCGTTGTCGGCCTACGACGCCCGCCGGCGTGCGGAGGTCGGCCCGGTCCAGGACGCCGCCCGGCGCAACATGCAGTGGTTCGAGCAGGCCGGTCGTCAGCTCGAGCAGGTCACCGACCCCGTCGAGTTCGCGTGGTCGCTCACCGACCGCCGGGGCGACATGAGCCGCATCCACCGCACCCTGCACCGCGCCACCCAGGTGCCCGCGCTGCGTCAGGTGCGGCGCGGTCTGACCACCGCCCGCCGCGTCCGGCGGTCGGCCCTGCGCGGTCGGCAGAGCTGAGTTCCGCCGCGAAACCGCTCGCCGCCGGCATGCGCACCGTCACCGATCGTGGCCGGACCCGATGTCCACACAGGTCCGCCACGTTCGTAGGGTCGTTGCGTCCCAGATCGATGACATCCGATGGAGGTCCGGTGTGAAGATCGTGGTCGTCGGTGGTGGACCGGCCGGTCTGTACTTCTCGATCCTGGCCCGGCTCCGGTCGGGTGGGCAGGACGAGATCGTCCTGGCGGAGCGCAACGCGCCCGGCACGGCCTCCGGCTTCGCGGTCACGCTCGGTGAGGACATTCTCGACGAGCTCTTCCGCACCGACCCCCTCGGCGCCGAGAAGGTGCGGGCCGCGGCGCACGTGTGGGACTCCCAGGTCGTGGAGGTGTCCGGGCGCCCGGTGCACCTCGGCGGGCGCTACGGCTACTCCATCGGCCGTGCGCGACTGCTGGAGGTGCTGGCGGAGCGGGCCCGCCAGGTCGGCGTGAGGCTCATGTTCGACACCGCCGTCGCCGCCGACGGTGACACCGCACGCGACCCGCTGACCGCGGACGCGGACGTCGTCGTCGCCGCGGACGGGGTCGGGTCCGCGATCCGCGCCGCCCGGGCCGACGTCTTCGGCACCCGGGTCGCCCACGGCGCCAACCGCTACGTGTGGTTCGGGACGAGCAAGCCGTTCCGACCGTTCACCTTCGCGTTCGAGAAGACCCACGCCGGCTGGATCTGGTTGCACGCCTACCCCGCGGCGGACTGCGTCAGCACCTGCATCGTGGAGTGCACGCCGGAGACGTGGACGGGTCTGGGGCTCGACACGACGGCGCCCGACGAGGCCATGCGGATGCTCGAGGGCGTCTTCGCCCGCTCGCTCGACGGGCACTCGCTGATCGCCCCGCCCGGCATGGGGTCCTCGCCGTGGCTGCAGTTCCGCGAGGTCCGGAACATGTCCTGGCGCGACGGCAACGTCGTCCTCGCCGGCGACGCGGCGCACACCACGCACTTCGCCATCGGCTCGGGCACCGTGCTCGCGGTCGCCGACTCGATCGCGCTGGCCGAGGAGCTGTACCCGCGGGGGACCCGCGGCACCGACGACGTCGAGGCCGCCCTCGCCGGGTACGACGCGCGTCGCCGCGCCGCGATGGCGCCCATCCAGCGGATGGCCCGGGCCAGCATGGAGTGGTTCGAGACCGTCCCCGAGCGCCTCGAGGGCGCCGACGACGCGCTGGCCTTCTCCTGGTCGCTGCTCGACCGCCGGCACGACCAGGGCCGGCTCAACGAGCGTCTGCACCGCGCGACGCAGGTCGAGCCGGTCCGTCAGGTCCGTCGCAGGCTGACCGCGGCCCGCCGGGTCCGCCGGGCGCTGGCCCGCGGGGAGATCACCCCCCGCGAGGCCCTGCAGCGCTGACCCGCGGCCCGGCGGGACCGGCTCAGGCCCGGTCCCGCCCGGCCCCGGAACCCTCCCGTTCCTCGCGCGCGAGGAACGAGTGCTTCCGCCCGTAGACGGCGTAGACGACGAGGCCGAGCAGCAGCCAGCCGACGAACCGGATCCACGTGTCCAGGTTCAGGTTCAGCATCAGGTAGAGGCACGCGATCGCGGTGATCGCCGGCACCACCGGCGAGAACGGCACGGTGAACGGCCGGTCGAGGTCGGGGCGGGTCCGGCGCAGCACCGGCACCGCGATCGCCACGATGATCATCGCCGAGAGCGCGCCGATCGACACCATGTCGGCCAGTGCGGTGATCGGGGTGAACGCCGCGATCACCGCGCAGACGACACCACCGATGATGGTCATGCGGTGCGGGGTGCCCCACTTCGGGTGCGCGGTGCCGATGGCCTTCGGCAGCAGGCCGTCGCGACCCATCGCGAAGCCGATCCGGCCGATGGTCACGAGCTCCACCATCATCACCGAGGTCAGCCCGGTGACCGCGCCGAGCGCGATCAGCGCGCCCACCCACGGCAGCCCGACGCCGGCGAACGCCGACGCCAGCGGGGCGCCGGTGTCGATCTCGGTGTAGGGGACCATCCCGGTGAGCACGATCGAGACACCGACGTAGAGCACCGCGCAGATGGCGAGCGCGCCGAGCAGGCCGATCTTCAGGTCGCGGTTGGGACGCTTCGCCTCCTCGCCGAGGTTGGCCAGCGCCTCGAACCCGGTGTAGGCGAAGAAGACCACCGCGGCCGCGGTGAGCATGCCGCCCACGCCGAACACGGTCGGTGCGAGCCCGAACACCCCGGAGATGATCGGCTGGGTGAACACCGAGCCGCCGTCCTCGGGTGCCTGCGCCGGCGGGATGAACGGCTGCAGGTTGGCCGGGTCGATGTAGAACACGCCCACGGCCAGGATCAGCACGCAGACCGCGAGCTTCACCAGCACCAGCAGGTTCGTCAGCCGCGCCGACTGCTGGATGCCCGCGACCGCGACGACCGTCAGCAGCGCGATGATCAGCACCGCGCCGACGTTGACCGTCGCGTCCTCGCCGAACCACGCCGTCGGCAGCCCGAACAGCGATGCCAGGTAGCCGGACCAGCTCCGCGAGACGACGGCGAGGCCGAGGCCGAACTCCAGCAGGAGGTCCCAGCCGATGATCCAGGCGAAGACCTCGCCGAGGGTGGCGAAGGCGTAGGTGTAGGCCGAGCCCGCCGTCGGGACCGAGGAGGCCAGCTCGGCGTAGCAGACGGCGGCGAGCCCGGCGACGACCGCACCGATCAGGAACGACAGCGTGACGGCGGGGCCCGCGTGCTGCTGGGCCTCGACCCCGGCGAGGGTGAAGATGCCGGTGCCGATGATGATGCCGACACCGAATCCGACCAGGTCACGGGCCTTCAGCGTGCGCTTGAGCGGCGTCCCGTGCCCGTCGGCACCCCCGTCCCCGTGCTCGCTCCGGGCCAGGATCCGTTCCACCGGCATCGTGCGCGTCCAGCCCACTCCGCCACCCCCACTCGTCGTCGGTCGACCGGTCGTTGCGTGACGGTATGACGCCGGGTGACGACGCGCCGCACGAGGTGCGTCGACGATCCTGATAATCCCGTGTGAACGTTCTGTTCTCCCTGTCCGGGTCGGCCACGATCGGGGCACGATGTCGGTCGTGGGCAACCGACCGGGTGCCCACGACCGGAGGAGCCGTGGTGGAGCGGAGGCCGGGACGCCGACGGTCCCGGGCGGCACGGGGAGCGGTGCTCGCCGTCGTCGCCGCGCTCGTGCTGGCTCCGGCCGCCGGGGCCGCCGGGGCCGCCAGGGCCGCCGGGCCGGTGTCGACGGCCCTGGCAGGCCCGGCCGAGACACCCCCGTCCGTCGCCCGGCTGCAGCACGCCCCCGCGGCCGACGCGGAGCCGCCCGGCACCCTGCGCGAGCTCCTCGCGGCGATCACCGGGTCGGCGACGGCCGACCCGTTCGACCTCGCGCCCGGCACGCTCGCCGTCGACCGGGAGGGGGAGGAGGGGCTCGCCGTGTCCTGGGCGCTGCTGGACACCGGCGACGGCCGCTGGACCGGTTCCGCGGGCGCCGCGACCCGCCGCAGCGAGGCCGAGTCGACGATCAAGGCCTGGCTGGCCCTGGACACCCTGCGGGCCGCCGCGCAGCGGGGCCTCCCGGTCCCGCCCGCCGTACGTGCCGACATCGCCGCCGCCGTCCGCGCCTCCGACGACGCCGCCGCCGAACGCCTCTACCGGGCGCTCGGCCGGGACGCGAGCACCGCGCGGCTCGGCCCGGAGTGCGGGGTGACGGTGTCGACGTCGCGGCCCGGGTGGTGGTCGTACACACAGGTCAGCGCGCTCGACGCCGCCCGCGTCCTCGCCTGCGTGCGCGAGCGCGCCCCGGCCCTGCCCGGCGGACCCGAGCTGCTCGCCGACCTCGACGCCGTCACCCCGGACGGGCGGTCCGGGATCCGGCCCGTGCTGTCCGGCGCCGTCGCGGAGAAGAACGGCTGGACCCTGCACGGCGGCGACGGCTGGAACGTGCACTGCGTGCTGGCCTGGGAGGACCGCGCGCTGGCCGTCCTCACCACCTACCCGGGCGGGCTCGGGGTCGAGCACGGCTGGCAGGTCTGCCGCGACGTCGCCGCGGACGTGCTCGCCACCTCCTGAGGCGGACGGTTTCGACGGGCCCGGCACCGGGAAAGCAGTCGATCGCCCCGACCCGACGAGAGGTGGACGATGACCGACTTCTTCGGCCCCGGCGACCCCCGCGGCCCGGTGCACCGGATCGACCTGACGCGGCTGCTGAGCGGCGGTGCCCGCGAGATCATGGCCCGGGCCGCCCAGGAGGCCGCGGAACGCGGTGACACCGACCTCGACGCCACGCACATCCTGCTGGCCTGCGCCCGCACCGACTCCACCCGCGGCTGGATCGCCCGGGCCGGCGGCGACCCGGACACGATCGCCCGCATCCTGGAGGAGCGCCTGCCACGCCCCGGCGGCGGCCACGACGCGGGGCGGCCGCCGTCGCTGACGCCGTCGGCCAAGCGCGCGCTGCTCGACGCGCACCAGATCTCCCGCTCGCTCGGGTCGAGCTACATCGGACCCGAGCACCTGCTGCTCGCGCTCGCCGCCAACGAGGACTCCGCCGCGGGCCGGCTGCTCGCCCGCTCCCGGTTCAGCCCCGGCGCGATGACCCCGCAGGCCCCCGCCGGGCCGGGCGCGACGGGCACCCCGGACCCGGGCGCGGTCGCGGACACCGGCACCCCGACCCTGGACCAGTACGGCCAGGACCTCACCGAGGCCGCCCGCGGCGGCCGGCTGGACCCGGTCATCGGCCGCGCCGACGAGATCGAGCAGACCGTCGAGGTCCTGTCCCGCCGGACCAAGAACAACCCGGTGCTGATCGGGGAGGCCGGGGTCGGGAAGACCGCCGTCGTCGAGGGGATCGCCCAGCGCATCGCCGACGGCGAGGTGCCCGACACCCTGCGCGGACGCCGTGTCGTGCAGCTGGACCTGGCCGGGGTGGTCGCCGGCACCAAGTACCGCGGCGACTTCGAGGAACGCATGCGCACGCTGATCGAGGAGATCCGGTCGCACAGCGACGCGCTGATCGTGTTCATCGACGAGCTGCACACGATGGTCGGCGCGGGCACCGGGGGAGGGGACGGCGGCGCGATGGACGCCGGGAACCTGCTCAAGCCCGCGCTGGCCCGCGGCGAGCTGCACGTCATCGGCGCCACCACGCTCGACGAGTACCGCCGCCACATCGAGTCCGACAGCGCGCTGGCCCGCCGCTTCCAGCCGGTGCTGGTGCCCGAGCCGTCGGTGGAGGACGCCGTCACGATCCTGCGCGGCCTCGCCGACCGCTACGAGGCCCACCACCAGGTCCGCTACACCCCGGACGCGCTGCGCGCGGCGGTGGAGCTGTCCGACCGCTACGTCACCGACCGGTTCCTGCCGGACAAGGCGATCGACCTGCTCGACCAGGCCGGGGCCCGGGTCCGGCTGCGCACCCGCACCCCCACCGTGGACCGGCGGGCCGTCGAGCAGCGCCTCGACGCGCTGCAGCGCGACAAGGACCAGGCCGTCGCGCACGAGGACTACGAGAAGGCCTCCCAGCTGCGCGACGAGATCACCGCCGCCCGCGAGGAGCTGGCCGCCGACCCCACCGACCCCGACGGCCGCGCACCCGTCGTCGGCGTCGAGGAGATCGCCGAGGTCGTCGCGCGCTCCACCGGCATCCCGGTCGCCCAGCTCACCGAGGCCGAGCGGGACCGGCTGCTCAAGCTGGAGGACGAGCTGCACCAGCGCGTCGTCGGGCAGGACGCCGCGGTCACCGCCGTGGCGGAGGCCATCCGCCGCTCGCGCTCCGGGCTCGGCGACGAGAACCGCCCGGTGGGCAGCTTCCTGTTCCTCGGCCCGACCGGGGTCGGCAAGACCGAGCTGGCGCGCGCCCTGGCCGTCGCGCTGTTCGGCGAGGAGGACCGCATGGTCCGCCTGGACATGAGCGAGTACGGCGAGAAGCACACCGTCGCGCGGATGGTCGGCGCCCCGCCCGGCTACGTCGGCTACGGCGAGTCCGGCGAGCTGACCGAGGCGGTGCGCCGGCGGCCGTACTCGGTGCTGCTGCTCGACGAGATCGAGAAGGCGCACCCGGACGTGTTCAACACGCTGCTGCAGGTCCTCGACGACGGCCGGCTCACCGACGGCCAGGGCCGCACCGTCGACTTCCGGCACACGGTGATCATCATGACCTCCAACGTGGGGTCGGAGCTGATCACCGGGCACGGCACCACGCTCGGCTTCGGCCCGGCCGCCGGTCCGGGCACCACCCCCGCCGAGCGGGAGGACGCGGTGCTGCGCGACCGGCTGATGCCGCGGCTGCGGGAGGTCTTCCGGCCCGAGTTCCTGAACCGGATCGACGAGACCATCGTCTTCCGCCGGCTCGAGGCCGAGCAGCTCACCCGGATCACCCGGCTGCTGCTCGACGACACCCGCGACCGGCTCGGCCGGATGGACATCGGCTTCGAGATCAGCGACGACGCCGTCGCGCTGCTCGCCGAGCACGGGCACGCCCCCGAGTTCGGGGCGCGTCCGCTGCGCCGCACCATCCGCCGCGAGCTCGACAACCCGCTGTCGTCGATGCTGCTCGACGGGCGGATCGGCGCGGGCCGCACCGCCCGGGTCGGTGTCGAGGCCGGGGCGTTGAGCATCGAGTCCGTGGCGGTCCCCACCGGCTGAACCCGTCCGCGCACGATTCACATGCGAATGTATGCATGTATGGTGGCGGCATGGGGCACGGACACGGACACGGCGGCGGGTCGGGCCACGGGCACGCCGGGGCGGGCACCGACCGCCGCCGGCTCGCGACGGCACTGGGCGTCACCCTGGTCACGGCGGTCCTCGGCGCGGCGGGCGCGGTGTACACCGGCTCGCTCGCGCTGCTGGCCGACCTCGGCCACCTGCTGACCGACGCGGGGGCGCTGGTCGCTGCGCTGATCGCCAGCGTGCTCGCCACCCGACCGGCGACGACGTCGCGGACCTACGGGATGGGCCGGGCCGAGGTGCTCGTCGCCGCGCTGAACGCGCTGACCCTCGTCGCGGTCGTGGCGTGGGTGGGCGTCGAGGCGGTGCAGCGGCTGTTCGTGCCCGCGGAGATCCCGGGCCTGCCGCTGCTGGTCATCGGCGTGCTCGGCCTGGTCGGCAACCTGGTGTCGCTGGCCGTCCTGGCCGGCGGCGACCGCGGGAACATGAACATGCGCGGTGCCATGCTGCACGTCCTCGGCGACGCCCTCGGCTCGGTGGGCGTGCTCGCCGCCGCCGTCGTCCTGATGACGACCGGCTGGCCCTACGCGGACACGGTCGCCTCGCTGTTCATCGTCGCGCTGATCCTCCCGCGCGCGGTGTCGCTGCTGCGCGAGGCTGCGCACGTCCTGCTGGAGGGGGCGCCCAAGGGCATCGACGCCCAGGAGGTCAAGGCGGCGCTACTGGCCGTCGAGGGAGTCGCCGACGTGCACGACCTGCACGTGTGGGCGATCAACGACCGCACCCCCGCGATGTCGGCGCACGTCGTCGTCGACGAGGAGGTCTCCGCGCACTGCGGGGACTCCTCGGTGCTCGACCGCGCCGGGCACGAACTGCGCGAGCGGTTCGGGCTCGACCACTCCACCCTGCAGGTCGAGCACGCCGCGCACACCGGGCACGAGAACCACTGCGGCTGAGCCGCGGTGATCCACCGCCGCCCGGGGTAGTCCGTGGAATGGCGCACCTGTTCAGCCCGTACACGCTCCAGGGCGTGACCCTGCGCAACCGCATCGCGATGTCGCCGATGACCATGTACCGCTCGCACGACGGGCACATGGGCGACTTCCACCTCATGCACCTCGGGGCCCGGGCGGCGGGCGGGTTCGGACTCGTCTTCGGCGAGCAGATCGCCGTCAGCGCCGAGGGGCGCACCTCGGTGCACTGCGCCGGGCTCTGGCGCGACGACCAGGTCCCCGGGCACGCCCGCACCGTCGCCATGGTCGAGGCGATGGGCGGGGTCGCAGGGATCCAACTGGCCCACACCGGCCGCAAGGGCAGCGAGCAGCTCCCCTGGGAGGGCAAGGCCCAGCTCCCGCCCGAGCATCCCGACGGCTGGCTGACCTCCGGACCGTCGCCGGTGCCGTTCGGCGGGCCGAAGCACGACCACGCCGTCCACGAGCTGACCGTCGCCGAGATCCACGGTCTGCACCGCGCGTGGGCCGACGCCGCCCGCCGTGCCGCCGAGGCGGGCTACCGGTGGATGGAGCTGCACTTCGCCCACGGCTACCTCGGGTCGAGCTTCTTCTCGCCGATCTCCAACCGCCGCACCGACGCCTACGGCGGCAGCCTGGAGAACCGCGCGCGGTTCCTGCTGGAGGCGCTCGACGCCGTCCGCGGGGCGTGGCCGGAGGAGTACCCGCTGACCATGCGGCTCGGCGCCGACGACCTGCACCCCGACGGCACCACCTTCGACGACGCCGTCACCGCGATCGGCTGGATGCGCGAGCACGGCCTGGACCTGGCCGACCTGTCCTTCGGCGGGAACACCCCCGACTCGCGCGACGCGATGCGCGGCGAGCAGGGCGCGTGGGTCGATCGGGCCCGGCGGATCCGTGCGGAGATCGGCATCCCGGTCGCGGCGAGCTGGAACCTCGGTGTACCGCAGACCGCCGACGAGGCCGTCCGGTCCGGCGCCCTGGACGTCGTGTTGCTGGGGCGGCCGGCGCTGGCCGACCCGCACTGGCCGGTGTGGGCCGCCCGCGAGCTCGGCCATGACGACCCGTTCTCACTCGTCCCCGACGACTACGCCTGGTGGCTGCGGAACATGCGTGGCCACACCCCGAGCATCGGCTGGCCCGAGCCGGGGGTGGTCCGGTGAGTGCACGGGCCGTCGCACCGGACGGGACCGGAATCGGGTTCGACGTCCGGGGGAGTGGCGAGCCGCTGGTCCTGCTGGCCGGGCAGGCCAACGCGCGGCACTGGTGGAGCACCGTACGCGAGGGCCTCGCCGGGTACCGCACCGTCGCCGTCGACACCGCCGGCACCGGGACCAGCGACGACGCGGCCGACCACGACTGGAGCACCCGCCGCTTCGCCCGCGACGTCGTCGCCGTCCTCGACGCGGCCGGGATCGGTCGCGCCCACGTCTACGGCACCTCGATGGGCGGCAGGGTCGCGCAGTGGGTGGCCGCCGACCACCCCGACCGGGTCGGCGCGCTGGTGCTCGGCTGCACCACCGCGGGCGGACCCGGCACCGTCGCCCCCGACCCGGAGGTGCCGCGCCGGCTGGCCGAGCCGTCGACCCACGCCGGCGAGCTGCGCCGCCTCATGGCCGGCCCACGGATCCCGGACCCGCTGCCCGTCCTCGGCGACGACACGATGAGTCCGGCGGCGCGGGCGGGCCACCGCCGCGCGAGCGCACGGCACGACGCGTGGGACGCGGTCGCCACGATCACCGCCCCGACCCTGGTGCTGCACGGCGGCGACGACGAGCTCACCCCGCCCGACAACGGGCTCCGCCTCGCCCGGCGCATCCCCGGCGCCGAACTCGTCGTGCTGCCCGGGGCCCGGCACGCCTACTTCCTGGAGCGGCGCGCAACCGACGAGGTACTGACGTTCCTCGTCCGGCACCCGCTCCCGCCCGGCTGAGCCGGCCGGGCCCGCGGTACCGGGCTCAGCCCGCCAGGTGCGACCACCGCACCGACAGCTCGTCCCAGGTGCCCTCGTCGGCGACCCGCCCGCGGTCCAGCACGACCACCCGGTCCGCCCGGGCCAGCGCCGCCCGCTTCGTGCTCGCGCCGACCACGGTGCTGCCGCGGCGGCGCAGCGCGGCCCACAGCTCGATCTCGGTGCGGACGTCCAGCGCGGAGGACACGTCGTCGGCGACGATGAGTTCGGCGCCGGTCGCCAGCGCCCGGGCCATCGCGACCCGCTGCACCTGCCCGCCCGACAGCCGGATGCCCCGGTGTCCGACGACGGCGTCCGGCCCGCCCGCCGCGGCCACGTCCCGGTCGAGTCGGGCGTCGCCGACCGCGTCCTGCACCGGCCGGTCGTGCCCGAGGGCGATGTTGTCGCCGAACGTGCCCGAGAGCACCCGCGGGACCTGCCCGACGTAGGCGACCTGCCCGGGACGCAGGAACGTCTGCGGATCCTCGACCGCGCGCCCGTTCCACCGGATGACGCCCTCGTGCCCCACGAGCCCGGCCAGTCCCGCGAGCAGGCTGGACTTGCCCGACCCGACCTGGCCGGTGACCAGCACCAGCGAGCCCGCGTCGATGTCGAGGTCCACACCCTCGACGCCGACGGTGCCGTCGTCGTGCACGGCGGCGACCTTCTCCAGGCTCAGTCGCTGCAGCGGCTCGCGCTCCACCGGCTCCGGGGCCGGGGCGGCCCCGGTGGCCAGGTCGACCCCCGGCGGCAGCCGGGTCAGGTCCGCGGGACCCGCGAACGGGGCGACGGCCCGCAGCCAGCGCCGTGCGATCGGGGCCTCGGTGACCGCGGCCGCGCACACCTGCCCCAGGAACCCGGTCCCGTTCAGCGTGGTCGACACCAGCAGCGCCGTCGCCAGCGGCCAGGTCCCGGCCAGGTACAGCGACCAGGTGAGCACCACCGCGCCCTGCAGCAGCACACCGGGGACGCCGTCGAGCAGGGTGCGCACCCGGTACTCGCGGACCGTGGCCCGGACCCGGTCGCCGTCGACGGCGCCGAGGTGGGCCCGCAGCGCGCCGGTCGCGGCGGCGAGCTTCACCGTGCGCACCGACTCCAGGACCGACCCCAGGGCAGTGCCGAACCGGGCCCGTGCGTCGGCCGCGATCCGCCCGGAGCGCCCCACGAACGGCGCCCCGATCGCCGCGACGCCCGCGCAGACCAGCAGGAACCCGCCGATGACGGCGGCCGCGCGCACGTCGGCCGCCACCAGCCCGGCCACCACGACGACGACCACCGAGTTGGTGACGTCGACCCAGCGGTCCACGTAGAGGATCATCCGGTCCGAGTCCAGCGCCCGCGCCACGACCTCGCCCGCGGGGGAGCGCGGACCACGCCGCTGCATGGTCTGCCCGCGCAGCACCCCGAGCCGCAGCCGCAGCGTCGTCGCGGACCACCAGCGCGGGTAGGTGCGGAACGCGACGGCGATCCACACCGGGAACAGCATCAGCACCACCGTCAGCGCGACGGCGGGCCCCCACGGCGTGCCGCCGCCCTCCAGTGCCGCGACGACGAGCCCCCACAACCAGCCGGTGAGCACACCGGTGGCCGAGCCCAGGGTGGCGAGGGTGAACATCGACCCGCCGGCCAGCCCCCAGCGCGGGTGGGCCAGCGCCAGCCGCAGCACGACCCGCCACAACGGGGGAGCGGGAACCGGGTCCACGGGCGGCACCGCGCGCCGGACCGCCCGGTGCAGCAGCGGCGACCCCGGGTCGGCGACGGCGACCGCACCGTCGCGCCGCGCCGCCGCGGGCCCAATCCGGACGGCCCCGGGGGCGCCCGTGGACCCGGGCAGGGACCGGTCCGCGGCGAGCAGGTCGGCGTAGCGGCCCGGCTCGGCGGCCAGCTGCTCCCGCGCACCGTGCTGGACCAGGCGGCCGTCGGACAGCACCGCGACGGCGTCGGCGCGGCGGATCGTCGACAGCCGGTGCGCCACGACGATCCCGGTGCGGCCCGCGAGCAGCGCCCGCGACGCGCGGGTCACCCGCTCCTCGGTGCGCGGGTCCATCCGCGCCGTGGCCTCGTCCAGCACGACGACGGCGACGTCGCGCACCAGCAGCCGGGCGAAGGCCACCAGCTGCTCCTCGCCGGAGGACAGGGCGATCCCGCCGGTGCCGAGGCGGGTGTCCAGGCCGTCGGGCAGGGCCTCGACCCACTCGTCGAGACCCAGCGCGGCCGTCGCGGCCTCGACCGCGCCGCGCGGGACGGCGGGGTCGAACAGGGTGATGTTCTCCGCGAGCGTCGCCGCCAGGATCTCGGTGCGCTGGGTGACGACCCCGACCGCGCGGCGCAGCCCGTCCAGGTCGAGATCGCGCACGTCGACCCCGGCCAGGAACACCTGCCCGCGCGGCGGCTCCACGGCGCGCGAGAGCACCTTGGTGACCGTCGACTTCCCCGAGCCGGTGCGGCCGAGCAGCGCGCACGTCGTCCCGGCCGGGACGGTCAGGTCGATCCCGCCCAGGCGGAACCCGTCGTCGTACCCGGCGGTCAACCCGCGCAGCTCCACCGCCGCGGGCCCCGGCGGCAGCGGACGGCCGCCCTCGGGCTCCCGCTCGGTCTCCAGCAGCGACGACACCCGGGTGAGCGCGCCCAGACCGGCCTGGATGTCGGGCATCCGGTCGACGACCGCGTCGATCTGCCCGACGAACGCGGTGACCAGCAGCCACAGCGTGACCAGCGCGGCGATCCCGCCCGGGTCGCCGGCGACCAGCCACACCCCGCCGAGCGCGAGCGCCCCGAGCAGCGCGTGCGCGACGGTGCCCGTCCGCAGCCCGAGCCGGGTCGCGATCCGGCACACCTCGTGGGTGCGTGCGACGACCGTCGCGGCCCGGCGGGCGAACCCGGCCACCACGTGCGGCTGGCCCAGCGAGGTGCGCACGTCGTCCTGCCCGGCGACCGCCTCCTCCAGCTGCGCCGCGTGGTCCGACCAGGCCGTCTCCTCGGCGACCTTGGCCCGCGCGATCTGCGGCGTCAACGGCCGCGCCACCAGCACGATCACGGCGGCGACCAGCGGGAACACGACGAACGCCGGCCAGAACACCAGTCCGGCGACGATCCACGCGACGACCGAGCGCAGCAGCGAGCGGCCCGTCTCCCAGCCGATCCGCCGGATGAGCTGGGCGAGCTGGCGGCAGTCGTCGTCGACCCGGTCGAGGAGCTCACCGACCGCCTGGTCCTCCAGCGCGGGCAGCGGCTGCGCCAGCGCGGACCCCACGAGGTCCGACCGGAGCCTTCCCTCCGCGCGCCCGACCACCCCGGAGAACAGGACCCGGCCCAGGGTGTCCAGCAGGGCGGCGCCCAGCAGCAGCGCGGCCAGCACGGCGACCAGGGTGGCCGTCGGCCCGCTCACCACCGCCCCCACCACGGTCGCCGCCGTCGCCTCCGCGACCGCGGCCACCACCGCGGCGCCCACCGCCACGACCGACACCGGTCCACCCAGCCGACGCCAGGACAGCGCGCGCACCCTCGACACCCCCGACGAGACCGCGCTACGGGATCTCCGGCGCCGTCGGTGATCGACGTTAACCGCGACCCCCGACAGAATCGCCCGGTTTTCGGCGGCCCTGCCCCCGATCGGCCGGTCGAAACCGGATCGGGCGGTGCCCCACACGAAGCGGTCGACAACGCCCCGAGGGGGCGCGTCCGGGCCCCGGTGTCCGCATGCTGGCCCCGCAGCGACGCGTGGAACACGAGGGGGAACCGATGGGACCGTGGTCGACCAGGTGGGCCGGGGGCGCGCTCTGCGCGGTGGCGGCACTGGCACTCACCGCGTCACCGGCGCTGGCCGAGGACGCACCCGTACCGGAGCCCCCCACGTTCACCAGCACGCTCACCGCGACCCTGACCCCGGACGCGGTCCGCGCCGACGACGGCGCACCGGTGCCCGGCCAGCAGGGCGCGACCGGACAGTTCACCCTGCGCCTGAACAGCCAGCAGGACATCGTCTGCTACGACATCCGGATGACCGGGGTCACCCCGCCGTTCAGCAGCCCCGCGCGGACCGCCACGCACCTGCAGGAGGGGCAGCCGAACGAGTCCGGCAACCCGCGGATGGTCTTCCCGGACCCGCAGGGCCCGCCCGGCGGCCCGATGACCAGCAAGGGCTGCCTGCAGGGGCCGTTCACCACCGGTGTGGTCGTCGGCGGGGTTCGACACCGGCACCGGGTTCACGGTCAAGGACCTGGAGGCCAACCCGGCCGCCTGGTTCGTCGACACCCACACCGAGCAGTACCGGACCGGCGCGGTGCGCGGACAGCTGTCCAAGACGGGCTGACGGCGCTGCCGGGGCCGATGAGTCCGCGGCCCCGGCACGGTCGGTAGAGGGACGGGCCCTCGACCCACCGCGGGAGACACCATGACCGGAGCAGCCACCACCACCCTGTCGCCGACCTCGAGCGGGCACCTGTCGGTGAACGGCGTGGACCTGTACCACGAGGTGTACGGCGAGCTCGGGACGTCGCCACCGCTGCTCCTGCTCCCGGGCGCGTTCATGGCCGCCGGCTCGATGGCGGCGTGGGCGGCCGGGCTCGCCGGCGACCGCACCGTGGTCGTCGCCGACATGCAGGGCCAGGGCCGGACACCGGACGTGCCTCGTGCGCTGTCCTACGAGCAGTTCGCCGACGACGCCGCGGCGCTGCTCCGCGGCCTGGGCGTCGACCGGGCGGACGTGATGGGCTACTCGCAGGGCGGCGGCGTGGCGTTGCAGCTGGCGCTCCGGCATCCGGACCTCGTCGGCACGCTCGTCGTGATGGCCGCGACGTTCCGCCGCGACGGCTGGTACCCCGCCGTGCACGCCGCGATCACCGGGATGGACGCGACGACACTGGCCGGCTCGCCCGTCGAGACGGCCTTCCTGGAGCACACGCCGGACCCCGTCGCGTTCGCGGCCTGGGTGGAGAAGGTGAAGGTCCTCAACGCCGAGGACCAGGAGATCCCCGACGACCGGATGCGTGCGATCACGGCCCGGTCCATGGTGATCGTCGGCGACGCCGACGGCGTGCGGCCCGAGCACGCGGTGGAGATGTTCCGCCTGCTCGGCGGCGGTGACGAACGGGCCGCGGCGACCGGGATGCTGCAGGAGGTCCCCCGTGCGCGCCTGATGGTGCTGCCCGCGACCTCGCACATCGGCCTGGTGGGGGAGACGGCGACCCTCGTGCCGGCCGTCACCGCGTTCCTCGACGACGCCGCACCCGCGACGCCGGACCTGTTCTGACCACGGACGACGAGGGCCCCGCCGGATCGTCCGGCGGGGCCCTCGTCGTGCGACGGGTGGTGCTCAGTCCAGGTAGTCGCGCAGCACCTGGGACCGCGACGGGTGCCGCAGCTTCGACATCGTCTTCGACTCGATCTGGCGGATCCGCTCGCGGGTCACGCCGTAGACCTGGCCGATCTCGTCGAGGGTGCGCGGCTGGCCGTCGGTGAGACCGAAACGCAGCCGGACGACGCCCGCCTCGCGCTCGGACAGCGTCGCCAGCACCGACTGCAGCTGGTCCTGCAGCAGGGTGAAGCTCACCGCGTCGACCGCGACGACGGCCTCGGAGTCCTCGATGAAGTCACCGAGCTGCGAGTCGCCCTCGTCGCCGATGGTCTGGTCCAGGGAGATGGGTTCCCGGGCGTACTGCTGGATCTCCAGCACCTTCTCCGGGGTGATGTCCATCTCCTTGGCGAGCTCCTCGGGAGTGGGCTCGCGCCCGAGATCCTGGAGCAGCTCACGCTGTATGCGGCCGAGCTTGTTGATGACCTCCACCATGTGCACCGGGATGCGGATGGTGCGGGCCTGGTCGGCCATCGCGCGGGTGATGGCCTGCCGGATCCACCACGTGGCGTAGGTCGAGAACTTGTAGCCCTTGGTGTAGTCGAACTTCTCGACCGCACGGATGAGGCCGAGGTTGCCCTCCTGGATCAGGTCCAGGAACGCCATGCCGCGGCCGGTGTAGCGCTTGGCCAGCGAGACCACGAGCCGGAGGTTCGCCTCGAGCAGGTGGTTCTTGGCGCGCTCGCCGTCCCGCACGATCCAGCGCAGGTCGCGCCGCAGCTGCGGGGACAGCTTCTCGTTGGACTCGAAGACCTTGCGGATGCGCTCGGCGCCGTAGAGGCCGGCCTCGATGCGCTTCGCGAGCTCGACCTCCTCCTCGGCGTTGAGGAGCGCGACCTTGCCGATCTGCTTCAGGTACGCGCGGACCGAGTCGGCCGAGGCGGTGAGCTCGGCGTCCTTGCGCGCCTGGCGCAGGGCCTCGGACTCCTCCTCGTCCCAGACGAAGTCCGCCGACTTCTGCTGCGACGCCCGGGTGGTCGGTGCCACCCGGTTCTTGCCGGTGTTGGTCTCGTCGTCGGAGTCGTCGTCATCGTCGTCGTCGGACGACTCGTCGGCGGTCTCCTCCTTCGCGGCCTCGGCCAGATCGGCCTCGATGTCCGAGGCGTCGACCTCGCCGTCCTCGAGGACGACCTCGTCGCCGTCGGCGTCCGGCTCGTCGCCGTCGGCCTTCTTGGTGGAGGCCTTCTTCGGGGCGGCCTTGCGCGGGCCGGTCTTCGGCGCGGCCTTGGTCGCCGTGCCGCCCGCCGCGGCGGGCTTGCGGGTGCGTGCGGCCGGCTTCTTGGCGGTGCCGGTCGTCGCCGACGCGGTGCTCGTGGTGCCGGAAGTACGGCGGCTGCGGGATGCGGTACCCGACGTCGGTTCGACGGTCGAGTCGCTGCGTGCTGCGGAGTCTGCGGCTGCCACCTGGGCCCTCTCGCTACGTGCGCTGGAGTCGTTACGCGGCCCGGTCGCGGCGCGCTCGTCGGGGGAGACGAGGCCACGACGGCCGGGATGTCCTGTCCTGCCACCGCCTCGGTCGCCGGCGTCGATGGTGGTCGCCGCGCGTCCCGGAGACGGGGTACGCGTTCCATTGTAACTGCGTACCGGCCGGGGGGACGCACCTCACGCCGCCCCGCGCGTCCGGGTGGCTCCGCACGTGGTCGGATGGGGTGGTGAGCCCGCACGAGAGCAGCGATCCCGCCACCCTGCGCGCCGTCGCCGAGCAGGTCGCGGCCGAGGCCGCGGAGCACCTGCGCGGCCTGCCCGCACCGCACGACGACGGCGTCACGACGAAGTCCTCGCCCACCGACGTCGTCACCGCCTCCGACGCGTCGGTGGAGCGCTTCGTCCGGGACCGGCTCGCGCAGCTGCGCCCCGGCGAGCCGGTGTACGGGGAGGAGGGTGCGGGCGACGCCGCCGCCGCGCGCTGGGTGGTCGACCCGATCGACGGCACCGTGAACTACCTCTACGGGCTGCCCTGGTACGGGATCTCGATCGCCGCCGTCCTCGACGGGGAGGGCGTCGCCGGTGCCGTGTCCGAGCCCGCCTCCGGACGGCTCTGGTCGGCCGGGCGCGGGCTCGGCGCGACCCTCGACGGGCGCCCCCTGCGCGCCGCGGCGACGACCGAGCTGGGCCAGTCCCTCGTCGGCACCGGGTTCGCCTACCGTGCCGAGCGGCGCGCCCGCCAGGCCCGGATGGTCGCGGCGATGCTCCCCGAGGTCCGCGACGTGCGCCGGGCCGGCGCGGCGTCGCTGGACCTGTGCGCGGTCGCGGCCGGCTGGCTCGACGGCTACCTCGAGCACGGCTGCAACTGGTGGGACTGGGCGGCCGGTGCGCTGATCGCGACCGAGGCCGGCGCCGTCGTGCACGTCGCGGGCAGCCCCGGCGTCCGCGGTCCCGTCGACGGCGACGCCCTCGGTGCCGACGTCACCCTCGCCGCCGCGCCCGGGGTCGCCGCCGACCTGGCCGCACTGGCCCGCCGCAGCGGCGCCGACACCGTCTGAGCGGTCCGGACCCCCCGCCCGGACGGTCGCGGCTCAGCAGACCGCGGCGCGGGCCTGGGCCAGCAGGCCCGGGTCCGCCCGCGGGCCGCCCTCGGTCCCCGGCGCGGACAGCTGGTCCAGCACGTCGCGGGCCGCGCGGCCCGGTGCGACGTCGGTGAACGCCGACCCGACGACGACGTCGACCACCGCGCCCTGCCGGTCGTCGCGGATCAGCTCGACGCACGGCAGCGCGAGCGCCAGCGTCGACGCGGACGCCGCACCGTCCGGGCCGAACCGCAGCTGTCCGATGCAGTCCAGGTCGCCGTCGGGGAACACGGTGTCGTTGCCCGGCGTACCGGCCTCGCCGAACTGCAAATCCTTCAGCTCGGCCGACACCAGGTTGGCCTGGCCGCGCTGCCCGCCGGCGTTGCGGACCTGGAACCGGACGTCGTCCGGCGCGGTCGGGGCGGCCGACTCCAGCTCGGTGCGGTCGACCTTCGAGCCCGCCAGAGTCCCCGACGACGGCGCCGGGCAGTTCGTCGACGCCGAGCCGTCCGAGGCGGTGCCCAGCACGACCGCCCACGTGGCCACGGCCAGCACGGCCAGCAGCGCGGTGGTGACCAGGATGGGGCGGGTCCTGCGCCGCTCGTAGGGACGGTCGCCGCGGGTACGGGTGGGAAGCATCAGAACGACCCTCCGTCCAGGACGTGGTGCCCCAGCGCGACGAGCGGGCCGACCGACCCGTCGAGGCCCTCGGCCATCTCCTCGGGGACCGACCCGGCCCGGACCCGGGCCAGGATCCCGGCGAGCACCACGGCCAGCTTGAACGCGCCGAACCCGACGTACCAGGGCAGCGGACCGGCGTCGAGGCCGGTCCGCGCGGTGTAGCCCGCGACGAGCTCGCGCCGCGTCGGGAAGCCGGGCAGGCCGGTCGGGCTCGGCAGCGGCTGGGCCGCGGACCAGACGGCGTCGTCGCCGTCCTGCTTCCAGTAGACGAGCAGCAGCCCGAGATCGGCCAGCGGGTCGCCGAGGGTGGACATCTCCCAGTCCAGCACCGCGCGGATGCGGCCGGGGTCCTCGGCGTCGAACACGCAGTTGTCGAGCCGGTAGTCACCGTGCACGACGGTGTGCCGCTGCGCGGCGGGGACGTCGGCGGCCAGCCGCTCGGACAGCCGGGTGAGCTCGGACTCCTCGTCGGCGTCGACGGGGACCGGGTCGTCGCCGTCGCGGGCGGCGGCCCACTGCGTGCCCCAGCGGCGGATCTGGCGCTCCATGAAGCCGTCCGGGCGACCGAAGTCACCCAGCCCCGCCGCGGCCGGGTCGACGGCGTGCAGCGCGGCCAGCACGTCCACCAGTGCGTCGCCCGCGGCGCGGCGCTGCGCCGCGGTGGACGCCCAGCCGTCGGGCAGGTCGTCCAGCGGCACGACGCCGTCGACGAGCTCCATCACGAAGCAGGGGGCGCCGAGCACGTCGCCGTCGTCGGCGGCCAGCACCGCGGGGACCGGCACGGCGCTCGGCCCGAGAGCCGAGATCACGCGCTGCTCGCGGCCCATGTCGTGGGCGGTCGCGGCGACCTCGCCGACCGGCGGACGACGCAGCACGACGGCGCCGGCGGGGGAGGAGACCCGATAGGTCAGGTTGGACCGCCCGGCGCCGATCGAGGTGAGCTGCGCCTCGCGCCACCGTTCGTCGCCGAGGGCCGTGGACAGCCACGCGCCGACGGTGGCGGGGTCGGCACCGGGCGTGGGCGTGCGGGCGCTCGTCGTCACACCGGGCGACACTAGTGCGCCCGGCGGCGCCCGCGCCCGGGCGACACCCGGCGTGATCGGGGGACTCGCTGCGACGCCCGCCGGACGCTGGGCTACCCTCCCCGCCGCCGGTGCCGGACCGGCCGCGACAGGACGCACGGCGGACGAGCCACCCGGACCACCGGGGAAGGTGAGACCGGCGTCACTCCGGGCGCCGGGCACAAACCCGCTTCCCGCGACGTTCCTCAGCGGCACGCGACGACCAACCGATGCGAAGTACCGCTGTTCGAGGGCCGAATCGAGCAGCACGGACGTAAGGCAAGGGTGAGACCTGATGGCGACCGACTACGACGCCCCACGTCGCAATGAGGCCGACGAGATGGCCGAGGACTCGCTCGACGAGCTCAAGCAGCGCCGCAACGAGGCGCAGTCCGCGGTCGTCGACGTCGAGGAGACCGACACCGCGGAGAGCTACGAGCTCCCGGGCGCGGACCTGTCGGGCGAGGAGCTGACGGTGAACGTCCTGCCGAAGCAGGCGGACGAGTTCACCTGTGCGAGCTGCTTCCTGGTGCACCACCGGAGCCGTCTCGCCAGCACCTCGGGCGGGCAGTTCCTCTGCCGCGACTGCGCGGCCTGACCGGGCCCGCACTGCGGGACCACGACGACGGGCCCCGGCGGACTCCGCCGGGGCCCGTCGTGCGTCCGCGGGGTCAGCTCTGCTGGGGGTGCGGCGCCTGCGCGGCGATCGCCGCCCGCAGCGCGTCGGGACGGCGCGTGCTGAGCACCCAGTAGGGCTCCTCGCGGCCGGTCGCCTGGACCCGCACCAGCGGCCCCACCCACGCCCGGTGCAGCACGTAGGCCTGCGGGTCGAGGTCGGGGCCCATCGCCTGCTGCTTGTCGGCGCGCGCGACGGTGTCGGTGACCCCGGCCGCGGACAGCGGCAGCTCCCGGCCGTTCGAGATCAGCACGCCGTCGCGGACGGTGGTGCGGCTGCGGCCCATCCACCACAGGACGCCGACGCACAGCGGCACCATGACCAGATAGCCCAGCCACGCCCGCAGGCCGGGATAGCCCATGTGGATCTGCGCGCCCATCAGGACACCGAGCCCGACGGCGAGCAGGTACCACCACACCGGGACGGACAACCGCTCGTCGAACGCAGCAGGGCCAGCCGTCGCAGAGTCGGTCTCCGGAACCCGTTCGCTCACGGGGCCCAGGGTAGCGTCGCCCGCCGTGCCCGGTTCCGTGCCCGCTCCCCCGGACCAGCCGCCGGCAGCAGCGTCCGTCGACGTCCTGCTGACGCGGCTCGACCCCGGCGTCCCCCACCCTGCGTACGCGCGGCCGGGGGACGCCGGGGCCGACCTCGTGACGACCACCGACGTGGTCCTCCAGCCCGGGCGCCGGGCGCTCGTCGGGACGGGGGTGGCGATCGCGCTGCCCGAGGGCTACGCCGGGTTCGTGCACCCGCGGTCCGGCCTCGCGGCCCGCTGCGGGCTGTCGATCGTCAACGCACCCGGCACCGTGGACGCCGGGTACCGCGGCGAGATCACGGTGTGCCTGGTCAACACCGACCCGGACACGCCGGTGGAGCTGCGCCGGGGGGACCGCATCGCGCAGCTGGTGGTGCAGCGGGTCGAGACGGCCCGGTTCGTGGAGGTGGCCGCGCTGCCCGCGTCGGTACGCGGCGCTGCCGGTCACGGCTCGACCGGCGGGAACGCCGCGCTCGTCGCCGGGGGAGGGGACCAGTAGATGCCGGGACGCGCACGCGGTCGGATGTTCGACATCCGTCCCGAGGACGGGGTCGAGGACACCGGGACGGGTGCCTATCCGGGCTATCCCGGCTACGGCGACTCCGACATCGACGACTACGACGACTACGCCGACCACTACGCCGAGCAGGACGCCCGTCGCGGGGCGCCGCCGGTGAACGGCGCGGCCCCGCGCAACGGCTCCGGACCCGCTGCGCCGAACGGCAGGCCGCCCGCGCCGGGGCGCAACGGCTCCGTGCCCACCGCCGGTCCCCGTCCGGTACCGGCGAACGGCCGCCCGGCCGGCCCGCGGACCGGTGCCGTCCCCGCCCCCGACGGCCCCGCCGCGGCGACGACGGCGGTGCGCGCGGTCGGCCGCGACACCACCGGCCGCCCGCCCGCCGCCGGCGCCTCCGGGCGCCTGCCCGATCCCGCACCCGCTGCGCACGACGACCGGGTCGCCCCCGACGGCCGCTGGGACGACGAGGAGCCGCCGCTGCTGTCGCACCGGGCCGAGGACGACGAACTCGCCTACGCCCGCGACCGCACCCCGCAGGGCTTCGACGGCGGCGACCCCGACGACCCGTCCTGGGGCCGGCGCCCCTCCGCGCCGCCGTCCGACGACCTCGACGACGAGTACGACGACTACGACGACGAGGACGAGTACGACGAGGACGAGTACGGCGTCGGCGACGCCCCGCTCTCGGTCCCGCCGCCCGGCAGCGGCGGCCGCCCGCTGGGCCCGGCCGACGTCGAGGAGCTCGACCCGTCGATGACCGACGCGCTCGCCCGCGTCGACCTCGGTGCCCTGCAGGTCCCGGTGCCCTACGGCGCCGAGCTGAAGCTGGAGCCCACGGGTGCCGAGCGCCCCCAGGCCGTGCACCTGCTGCTGGCCGAGGGCCGGATCGCGGTGAGCGCGCTGGCCGCGCCACGGTCGTCCGGTCTGTGGGCGGACCTGTCCGCGGAGATCGAGCAGTCCCTGCGCAAGGGCGGCGCCCGGGTGCGCAACGCCCGCGGCGACTGGGGCCGCGAGCTCCATGCCCGCACCGAGAACGCCGCCTCGGTGTTCGTCGGCTGCGACGGCCCGCGCTGGATGGTCTACGGCGTGGCGACGGCGTCGCTGGAGACCGTCGAGGCCCTCGACGTCGAGCTCCGCCGCGTGCTGCGGGGGATCATCGTCGTCCGCGGGAAGTCGCCGTACCCGCCGCGGACGGTCCTGCCGCTGGAGCTGCCCGAGCACCTGCGCGAGCAGCAGCCCGAGGTCGCGCCCCAGAAGCCCAGCATCACCGTCTCCGTCCCGGCCCCCACCGGCGCGACGGGCGCGACCCCGGTGCCGTCGGGCAGCACCGGCGCGACCCCGGTGCCGTCCGGCCCGGCGACCGGCGCCCGCCCGGTGCCGGCCGCCGCCTCCGCGGAACCGGCGACGCCGGTGGAGCCCGCCCGCCCGGCCGGTCCGCGCCGCACCGCGCCCGCCGCCCCCGCGGCCCGGGCCACGCAGCCCCCCGCGGGGCCGGTGGGCCCCCGCCCGTCGGTCGAGGACGCCGACCCGCGCACCCGCGCGCTGCCGCAGGTCCGCCGCCCCGCCGCGGCGGCTCCGGCCGAGCTGCCCGCGGAGCGCACGGAGCTCACCCCCGCCGTCCGCGCCGACGAGTCGCCCGCCGAGCGCACCGCGCTGACCGGCGGCCCGCTGGTCACCCCCGGGGCCGAGGCGCGGCCCGGCCGCCGTCGCGGACGTCCGGCCCGGCCCGACCGGACCGGCGCGAACCGCCTCGGCGGCGCCCCGGCCGGGGGCGTCCCCGGCAGCGCGACCCCGACCGGCGCGATCCCGACGACGGGTGGCGTCGCCCCCGCGGCCGGCCCGGCCCGGCCCGGGGCCGACACCGGTGCGCGCCCGCTGCCCGGCCGCGAGCCGATCCACGCCCCGGCGCCGCTGCACGCACCGGACCCGGCGCCGTCCGCGGCCGCCCCGGTCCGGGCCGCCGAGCCCGAGCCGGTGGAGACCCCGGCCCGCCGGGACCCGGCGGTGACCGCGCTGTCGGTCGCCGACCTGCTCGCGGGTGCCGAGGACGACCGGTCCGCGACCCCGCTCACCGGTTTCGGCCGGGGCGCGTCGGGCGGCGACATCCTGGACACCGGCACCCCCGTGCCGGCCCCCGCCCTCGACGACGGCGCCCCCCTGTCCGGCACCGCCCTCGACGGCCGTACGGCTCTCGACCCCGGCACGGCTCCCGGTGTCGGCTCGGCCCTCGGCGGCAGTACCGACATCGGGACCGGTACCGGCCTCGGGGACGGTGACGCCGCGGACGGGCGCGAGACCCGTGGCAGCGCGACCACCGCCGGCGGTGCCGCGGGCACGGCCGTACCGGGCACCGGTGGGGCGGGCCGGCGCTCCCGGCGTGACCGCGCGGCCGACGCCACCCGTGTCGACGCCGCGGACCTGCTCGCCGGGCGCACCCGGGACACCCCGGCCGCCACCCCCGAACCGGCGGCGCAGCCCACCGGGGCCATCGAGGACATCCCGCTGTCGGACGTGCCGCTGCTGGAGGCCACGCTCGACCGGCTCCCGGCCCCGCCGGAGCCCGCCGCGCCCGCGGCGACCCGTCGTCGGCGGGGCGCCCGCCCCACCGCGGACGCGCCCGGCCACACGGCACCCGCCGACCCCACCCCGGACGACGACGGCTGGCTGTCCGCCGAGATCGCCGCCAGCCGCCGCTCCGGCCGGCATGGAGCGGGGGCGGGCACCTCGGTGGCCGACCTGCTCGCCGCCGTCGCCCTCGACGCCCCCGCGGGCGGGGGACGACGCCGCGAACCCGACGCCGCCCCCGACGCCGGGAGCAGCACCGCGGGTCCCGCGCCCGCCGTCCCCGCGTCGCCGAACCCCGGGTCGGCGAGCCCCGGGTCGGCGAACGCCGCCGCGCCGGGCCCTGCAGTGCCGGGCCCCGCAGCGCCGGGCCCGTCCGGCCGGGAAACGGACGACCCGGCGAGACCGGGCCGGCCGGAATCGGGCCGGGCCGAGCCGGGTACGAACGGCCGGGCCGAACCGGGCCCGGGCGGGGACGACCTGTTCCGGGCCGCGGGCGACGCGGGCCGACCCTGGCACGGAGGCGGTCCCACCTCGGCCGACGAGGCACGCAGCGCTCTGCAGGACCTGCTCCGCAGCGCGTCGGCCGACCGCGGACCCGACGCCGACGGGCGGGGGGCCGACCGCAGCAACGGGCACGGCGGCGTCACCGGTCTGGCCGACTACCGGGCCAGCCGGGCCGCCGCCGGACGGGCCGCGGCCCGCGCCGCCGAGGACCCCGCGGACGCGGACCCGGCCCGCACCGCGGACGACGACACCGACGACGTCCCCGACGCGCTCGACGCCGGCCGTGCGGCGGGCGGGTCCGGGCTGACCGGCCAGTGGTCGTCCGGTCGGCGCGCGGGCGGCACCGGTCCCCGCGACCTCGGACGGCACCGCCGGGACTGAGCCGGAGCGCGGTGGGCGCGGGTGTCCGGTACGCCCGGCCCGCGCCCGCCCGCCGACCACCGGGCGCGGCCCGGGAACCGGTCGGCGGGGCGGTGACCGGGAGGTCAGGGCCGCCACGGGCACAAACCGGAGCGTCCGCGCGTTACGCTCTCGGCGCCACCACGACACCCTGTCGGGTCGCCACGCGAGTGCGGGTCACCGGAGGGTCCGGTGACCCCGGGCCGGTACCGGATGCGGGCCGAGGAGAGACATGGGCAGCACGGATGGCGGAGCGTTCCGCCGGATGCTCCGCAAACTCACCAGCGACGTCGACGAGCTCGACGCGCGCGATCTCGCCGAGGACGTCGAGGAGACCGGGGCACGCCCGGCCCGCGACTGCGCCTGCGGCGAGGAGGTCACGATGCTCGGCCGGATCCGCAGCGTCGACCTCTGTCCGCAGAGTGCCGACGCCACGCTGAAGGCCGAGCTGTTCGACGGCACCGACGGCGTCACCCTGGTCTGGATGGGCCGGCGCAGCATCCCCGGCATCGAGGCCGGGCGCACCATGCGGGTCCGCGGCCGGATCTCGGTCCGCGACGGTCGCAAGGTGCTCTACAACCCGTACTACGAGATCTGCCAGGCGCAGTGACCCGCGGGACCCGCGCGGTCTGCTCCTGAGCCGACGGATCGGACCGGCTTGAACGACCACCACCACGACGCCCCGACCACCCGGATCCCGCGTGTCCCCGACGTGGACCCGCAGGACCGGGCCGCGCCCCTCGGCCGGCCGGTGACGGCACCGGCGCACGCCGCCGGGCCCGAGCCGGACCGGACCGGGTCCGCGGCGGCACCGGCGACGGACGCGGGCGGCCGGGCTCCGGGCCCCACCCTGCTCGAGCAGATGGGCGGGGTCACCGGGATCGTCGCCTCGACGATCCCGGTCGTGGTGTTCGTCGTCGCCAACGTCCTCGGCGACCTGCGGACCGCGCTGTACGCCGCGCTCGGCGCCGGGGTGCTGGTGCTCCTGTGGCGCCTGGTCCGGCGCGACCCGGTGATGCCGGCCATCTCCGGCCTGCTCGGCGTCGGGGTGTGCGCGCTCGTCGCGAGCCGGACCGGCGAGGCCCGCGGCTTCTACCTACCCGGTCTGCTCTACAGCGGCGCCCTCGGGATCGTCGCGCTGATCTCGATCATCGCCCGCTGGCCGCTGGCCGGGGTGATCTGGCACGGCATCAACGGACACGGCACCGAGTGGCGCCGGGACCCCCACCTGGTCCGTGCCTACGGCTGGGCCACCGCGGTGTGGGCGACGACCTTCCTCGCGAAGGTCGTCGTGCAGGGCGGGCTGTACCTGGCCGACTCCGAGACCTGGCTGGGCGTCGCGCGGCTCGCGATGGGCTACCCGCTCACCGGGATCGCGATCCTGGCCACGATCCTCATCGTGCGGCGCGCCGAGCGCGCCCGCACCGCGACCGCCTGACCCGCACCGGCGCGCGACGTCCGCGCGCCGGTCCCGGGCAGGGTCACATGAGGGCGGCGCGGATGTCCTCCTCGACCGCCGTCGTCGCCACGAACAGCAGCTCGTCGCCGCCCTCCAGGGCGTCGTCGGGCTGGGGCACGATCACCCGGCCGCCGCGCAGGATCGTCACCAGTGCCGAGTCCGTCGGCAGCTCCAGCACCCGCACCGGCCGTCCGGCCAGCGGGGTGTCCTCGGGCAGCGTCACCTCGACGAGGTTCGCCTGCCCCTGACGCAGCGTCAGCAGCCGCACCAGGTCACCCACGGCGACGGCCTCCTCGACCAGCGCCGCCAGCAGCCGCGGCGTCGACACCGCGACGTCGACGCCCCAGTTCTCGCCGAACAGCCACTCGTTGCGCGGGTCGTTCACCCGGGCCACCACCCGACGGACCCCGAACTCGGTCTTCGCCAGCAGCGAGACCACCAGGTTGACCTTGTCGTCGCCGGTCGCGGCGATCACGACGTCGCAGCCCTCGATGCCGGCGTCCTCCAGCGAGGACAGCTCGCAGGCGTCGGCGTGCACCCACTCGGCCTCGGGGACGGCGTTCGGGTCGATGTGGGTCAGCTCGCGCTCGATCAGCATGACCCGGTGGTCGGACTCGACCAGCTCCAGCGCGATGGACCGCCCGACGGCGCCCGCCCCCGCGATCGCGACCCGCATCAGTCCTCCTCGGGCGGCGCCGCGGCGGCCGCCGTCACGTCGCTGACCGTGCCCGAGACCGCCGCCACGTAGACGGTGTCCTCGTGCTGCACGGTGGTGTCCTTGGTCGGCAGCACCCCGGTGCCGAACCGCACGATGAACGCGACCCGCGAGCTCGTCGCCCGCTCCAGGTCGCGGATCGGGCGCCCCACCCAGTCCCCGTGCAGCGGCAGCGGCAGGACGGCCACGGTGCCGGTGGGCTCGCGCCAGGCGGTGGCGACGCCGTCGGGCAGCAGCATGCGCAGCAGCCGGTCGGTCGTCCACGGGACCGTCGCGACCGTCGGGATGCCCAGGCGCTCGTACACCGCGGCACGCTTCGCGTCGTAGATCCGGGCGACGACCTTGCCGACGCCGTAGCTCTCGCGCGCCACCCGGGCGGCGATGATGTTGGAGTTGTCCCCGGAGGAGACGGCGGCGAACGCGTCGGCCGACTCCAGCCCGGCCTCGTCGAGGACGCTGCGGTGGAAGCCGAAACCGACGACCTGGCGCCCGCGGAAGTCCGGGCCGAGCCTGCGGAAGGCCTGCGGGTCGCGGTCGATCACCGCGACCTCGTGGCCGAGCCGCTCCAGGCCCGAGGCCAGGGACGCGCCGACGCGGCCACATCCCATGATCACGACGTGCATGGCGTCAGGGGTCCTTCCGCCGGGTGGGGGGCCCGGGATGTACGGTTCGTTCCTTCTGTACGCGGCGACGCGGACGCCGACGACGCGGAGTGAACGCTATCGCGAAGCGCAACGGAGCGGGGGCATAGGCTGCGCCCCGTGTCCAAGCTCGCCGTCGCTCTCAAGCGGCTCGTGGTCGGACGACCGCAGCGCAGCGACCGCCTGACCAGCACCCTGCTCCCGAAGCGGATCGCCCTCCCCGTGTTCGCCTCCGACGCCATGTCGTCGGTCGCCTACGCCCCCGAGGAGATCTTCCTGACCCTGTCGGTCGCCGGTGTCGCCTCGTACGCGATGTCGCCGTGGATCGGTCTCGCGGTCGTCGTCGTCCTGCTGACGGTCGTCGCCAGCTACCGGCAGAACGTCCGCGCCTATCCCTCCGGCGGGGGCGACTACGAGGTCGCGACGGTGAACCTCGGCAAGAACGCCGGACTGACCGTCGCCAGCGCCCTGCTCGTCGACTACACCCTCACCGTCGCCGTCTCGATCTCCGCGGCCGCGGCCAACATCGGTGCGCTGGTGCCGTTCGTCGCCGAGCACAAGGTGCTGTTCGCGGTGTCGGCGATCGTCGTGCTCACCGCGATCAACCTGCGCGGCATCCGCGAGTCCGGCGCGGCCTTCGCGATCCCGGTCTACGCCTTCGTCATCGGCGTCGCGACGATGATCATCTGGGGCCTGACCCGGGTGCTGATCCTCGGCGACTCCGTGCGGGCGGAGAGTGCCGACCTGCGCCTGGTCGCCGAGGGCGACGCGTTCACCGGCCTGGCGCTCGTGCTGCTCGTGCTGCGCAGCTTCACCCAGGGCGCCGCCGCGCTGACCGGTGTCGAGGCGATCTCCAACGGGGTGCCCGCCTTCCGCAAGCCGAAGTCGAGGAACGCGGCCACCACGCTGCTGCTGCTCGGCGTGATGTCGGTGTCGCTGTTCATGGGGCTGATCGCCCTGGCCCAGCTCACCCACGTCCAGATCGCCGAGGACCCGGCCCGCCAGTTCCCCGACGCGCCGCCCGGCTACGAGCAGCACACCATGATCGCCCAGCTCGCCGACGCCGTGTTCGACAACTTCCCGCCGGGCTACTTCTTCGTCATCGTGATGACGGCGCTGATCCTGGTCCTCGCCGCGAACACCGCGTTCAACGGCTTCCCGGTGCTGGGCTCGATCCTGTCCCAGGACCGCTACCTGCCCCGTCAGCTGCACACCCGTGGCGACCGGCTCGCGTTCTCCAACGGCATCGTCGCGCTCGCGCTGTTCGCGATCCTGCTGGTCGTGGGGTTCCAGGCCGAGGTCACCCGGCTCATCCCGCTCTACACCGTCGGCGTGTTCGTGTCGTTCACGCTGTCCCAGGCCGGGATGGTCCGGCACTGGAACCGGGAGCTCGCGCTGGACCCCTCGGCGTCCGAACGCCGCCGGATGCGCCGCGCCCAGTCGATCAACGGGTTCGGCGCCTGCATGACCGGCGTCGTGCTGGTCACGGTGCTCGTCACGAAGTTCGCCCTCGGCGCCTGGATCGCGATCGTCGCGATGGGTGGGTTCTTCGTGCTGATGCGGATGATCCAGCTCCACTACGACCGGGTCGCCGCCGCGCTGGTCGCCGACGAGTCCGACGACGTCCTGCCCTCGCGCAACCACGCCGTCGTCCTGGTCTCGACGCTGCACAAGCCGACCCTGCGGGCGCTGGCCTACGCCCGCGCGACCCGCCCGGACATCCTCGAGGCGGTCACGGTCAACGTCGACGACTCCGAGACCAAGAAGCTCGTCGAGCAGTGGCACAAGCGGAACCTGCCGGTCCCGCTGAAGGTCGTCGAGTCGCCCTACCGGGAGATCACCCGGCCCGTGCTGGACTACGTCAAGCGCATCCGCACCGACTCCCCGCGCAACGTCGTCACCGTCTACATCCCGGAGTACGTCGTCGGGCACTGGTGGGAGCAGGTGCTGCACAACCAGAGCGCGCTGCGGCTCAAGACGCGGCTGCTGTTCCAGCCGGGGGTGATGGTGACCAGCGTGCCGTGGCAGCTGCCGTCGTCGTCGCGCACACGGGCGCTGTCGCCGCTGCAGGCGCCGGGGGCGTCCCGGCGCGGCTACCCGGGCATGGAGCAGCTGCCCGGCGAACGCCGCGACGGCGCGGGCGTCGGGACGGGTGGCGGCACCCCGTCCGCACCCCGGGTGACGAGGAAGGAGAACCGGTGAACGCCGACACGGCGACCGACTGGACCGACCGCATGCTGGAGCTGCGGGTCGGCCCCGTCGCGCACGGCGGCCACTGCGTGGCCCGCGACGGGGACGGTGGCCGGGTCGTGTTCGTCCGGCACGCACTGCCCGGTGAGCTGGTCCGTGCGGTGGTCACCGACGACCCGGGCGGGGCGTTCTGCCGCGCCGACGCCGTCGCCGTGCTGGAGGCGTCCCCGGACCGGGTCGAGCCCGCCTGCCCGTGGGCCGGTCCCGGGGGCTGCGGCGGCTGCGACTTCCAGCACACCGACCACGCCACCCAGCGCGCCCTGAAGACGACGGTCCTGCGCGAGCAGCTGGAGCGCCTCGGCGCCGGCGCCGCGGTCGTCGCCACCGCCGACCTCGCCGCCGTCGAGGTCGAGGAGCTCCCCGGCGGTCCGCTCGGCTGGCGCACCCGGGTGCGGCTGGCCGTCGACGACGACGGCGTCCCCGGCCTGCGCGCCCACCGCAGCCACGACGTGTGCGAGATCGGCGACTGCCCGCTCGTCCCGGCCGGCGCGCTGCCGCCGGTGCTGGAGCGCCGCTTCCGGCCCGACTCCGAGCTCGACGTCACCGTCGTCGGCGACGGCGCCGCCCGGGTCGGCTCCGGCGCGACCGTGCACGCCGCGGACCGCACCTGGGAGCTGTCGGCCGGCACGTTCTGGCAGGTCCACCCTGCGCTGCCGGACACCCTCGCGTCCGTCGTGCGCGACTGGGCCGACGCCCCCACCGGCGGCGTCGCCTGGGACCTCTACGGCGGCGTCGGGCTGCTCGGCTCGGTCCTCGCCGGCCAGGTGGGGGAGTCGGGGACCGTGCTGGTCGTCGAGTCCGCCGCGTCCGCGGTCGCCGACGGCGCCTCCGCGCTCGCCGACCTGCCGCAGGTCCAGTTCGTCCGCGGCCGCGCCGAGCGCGAGATCAGCCGGCTCGGCCCCGACCCCGACGTCGTGGTCACCGACCCGCCGCGCGCCGGGCTCGGGAAGGCCGCGGTGCGCGACCTCGCCGCCCGCGCCCCGCAGCGGATCGTGCACATCGCCTGCGACCCGGCCGCGCTGGCCCGGGACCTGTCGCTGTTCGCCGCCGCCGGGTACCGCACCGCCGCGCTGCGGGCGTTCGACGCGTTCCCGATGACCCACCACATGGAGGCGGCCGCCCTGCTGGAGCGGATCCCGCGGTGACCACCGTCGTCCAGCTGTCGGACCTGCACCTCGGCCGCCCGGACACCGACGGCCGGGCCGCCCGCGCCGTCGCGGGGGTCCGTGCGCTGGACCCGGCGCCGGACGTCGTGCTCGTCACCGGCGACCTCGCCGACGACGGCGCCCCCGAGTCCTACGCCTCCGCGGCACGGCTGCTCGACGGCCTCGGCGCGCTGCACGTGCCCGGCAACCACGACGACCGCGCCGCGATGGCCGACGCCGTCGGACCGGTGGGCGACCGGCTGCACCGCACCGGCGGGACCACCGTCGCGCTGCTCGACACCCTCGTCCCCGGGGCGCCGCACGGTGCGCTGTCCGACGCCGCGGTCGCCCTGCTCGCCGAGGCCGTCCGGGACCCCGCGCCGCTGCTGGTCGCCCTGCACCACCCGCCGGTCGCGGTCGGGCACCCGGTCCTCGACGGGATGCGGCTGCTCGAGGCCGGTGTGTTCGAGGCCCTGCTCGCCGCGCGCAGCGACCCGACGCTGGTGGTGTGCGGGCACGTCCACACCCCGCTGGCGACGACGTTCGCCGAGCACCCGCTCGTCGTCGCCCCGTCGGTGGCGCCCGCCCTGCGCTGGCCGGACGTGCCCGGGACCGGGGGGAGCGACCCCGTCCCGGCGCCGGGTGGGGTGCTGCACGTGCTCGGGGACGGGCCGCCGCGCAGCCGGTTCCTGAGCTGGCCGGTGTGAGGCGGGTCGGCTGCCGCGGGTTGCCCGGAACCCGCTAGGATCGGTTCACCACAGAATGCAGTGAATTGCTTTCGCCCTCGTATTCCAACTGGCAGAGAAAGCGGTCTCAAACACCGTACAGTGTGGGTTCGAATCCCACCGGGGGCACCATTCGCCGATCCGTCCGACGTGTCGGCCCACGGCTCCGGGCACCCGCGTCCCGGGGTGCCTTCGCCGTCTGGCCTGCATGTTCCTCCGGATGGACGTGGTGGGCACACCCTCCCGGTCCGGCTCGGCAAAGGCGGCGCCACACCGTCGACGCCCACCCCGACCGCTTCCCGCGCGGCTTGTCCCCCTTCCGACGACGGTCGCGCCACGAACCGTGTCCGGGCCCGCCGGTCCGACGGTTCCCTGCGCGAGTACGCCACTGTGCGCCGGTTCCTCGGCACCACCTCCGACGACATCGTGCGGCACGCCGAGGCGGCGGCCCGGGACCGGCCGGGGATCGCACACCGGCCGGCGCACGCGACCTCGCCGTCGGTCGCGTGACGTGACGCCGTCGCCGCGCCGGAGGCCGCGATCGGCCCGACGACCCGAGCACCGCCGCTCCTGCCCGATCGGACGGGTAATGCGGTCGGCGGATCGTGTTTCCGCACACGAAAGGCCGAAGTGGTTCGGCTGTGCACCCATACCGCCGGTAGCCTGGGCGCTCCGGACACCCCACTGACCGATGAAGGAGTTCTCCGGTGACCGACAACGTTCCCGCAGAGAAGCCGGCCGAGGACGGCCCGCAGCCCGGGTGGCGGGTGCTGGTCGTCGAGGACGAGGCGCTGATCCGCATGGACCTGGCCGAGATGCTCTCCGAGGAGGGCTACCGCATCGCCGGTGAGGCCGGCGACGGCGAGGCCGCCATCACCCAGGCCCGCGAGCTGAGGCCCGACCTGGTGATCATGGACGTCAAGATGCCCAAGAAGGACGGCATCGAGGCGGCGTCGACCATCGTCGAGGAGAAGATCGCGCCGGTGGTCATGCTGACCGCGTTCAGCCAGCGCGAGCTGATCGAGCGCGCCCGCGACGCCGGCGCCATGGCCTACCTGGTCAAGCCGTTCGCGCGGCACGAGCTGGTCCCGGCCATCGAGCTCGCCGTCTCCCGGTTCGCCGAGAAGAAGGCGCTCGAGGACGAGGTCGCCTCGCTCAACGAGCGGTTCGAGACCCGCAAGGTCGTCGACCGGGCCAAGGGCCTGCTCATGACCGCGCAGAAGATGTCCGAGCCGGAGGCCTTCCGCTGGATCCAGCGGACCGCGATGGACCGCCGGACGACCATGAAGGCCGTCGCCGAGGCGGTCGTCGAGGGGCTGGCCCCGGCCAAGTCCTCCTGAGGCGCGGGCGGCGGTCGACCACCGCCGCCCGGCACCGTCGTTCCGGCCCCGTCGCGCACCGCGCGGCGGGGCCGGCGTCGTCCGTGCCGGGCGGCGGGTCACCCTGCCGGGCCCCGAGGGCCGACGGTCCGTGGACGGGACCGGCGCCCCCCCCGTTCCGATGCATCACGAGACAATTCCGGTTACCGAATGTGGCCGTCCGGGCACCGGAAAAGATCCACTTGTGTCACGCTGGTGTCCGCGGATCACATTCCTGTCACGAGTGGTGACGGTGTCCCCTTTCCTGGTTCGGGCGTACTACTTTTCCGCCATCCTCCCGCGCTGCTTCGGGCGGGCGGAGAACCGAAGGGGATTCGAATGACGCGAACGACGTGGCGACTCGCCGCCCTCGCCGGGGCGGCGTCGCTGGTACTGGCCGGATGCGGTGGCGGGGACACCGGTTCCGGGGGGGCCACCGGCGGCTCGGAGGAGCCCGCCGCCGCGGGGCAGGCATGCACCCCGCCGCAGGCACAGGCCACCGGCAATCCCAGCACCGCGCCGCTGAAGATCGGCTCCCTGCTGCCGGAGACCGGGAGCCTGGCGTTCCTCGGTCCGCCCGAGTTCGCGGGGGTCGACGTGGCGGTCAAGGAGATCAATGCTGCCGGGGGAGTCCTCGGCAACCCGGTCCAGCACCTGCGCGGTGACTCGGGTGACGACACCACCGACATCGCGAACCAGACCGTCGACCGGCAGCTCGGCGCCGGGACGCAGGTCATCGTCGGTGCCGCCGCGTCGGGTGTGTCGAAGCTGGTCATCGACAAGATCACCGGTGCGGGTGTCGTCCAGTTCTCGCCGGCCAACACCTCCGACGAGTTCACCTGCTGGCAGGACCGCGGCCTGTACTTCCGGACCGCGCCGCCGGACGTCCTGCAGGGGCAGGCGCTCGCGCAGCTGATCACCTCCGACGGTGGCCAGCGGGTGGCGCTGCTCGCCCGCAACGACCCGTACGGCTCGGGCCTGGCGGACAGCGCCGAGCGCAACCTGGTCTCCGCCGGCATCCCGCAGGACCAGATCACCAAGATCATCTACGACCCGAACGCGGCGTCGTTCAACCCCGAGATCGACCAGGTCGCCCAGTTCAACCCGGACTCCGTCGCGGTCATCGGCTTCGACGAGTCCAAGCGGATCCTGTCGCGCATGAGCGAGGTGCAGATCGGACCGGCCCAGAAGGCCGTGTACGGCACCGACGGCAACATGGGCAACGCCCTGGGCGAGGGTCTGCCCGCGGGCCTGCTGAACGGGATGAAGGGCACCCTGCCGCTCACCGAGCTGTCGGGTGACTTCCGGCAGCGGCTCACCGCGCAGGACCCGAGCCTGACCGACTTCAACTACGCGGCCGAGTCCTACGACGCCGTCGTGGTCTCGGCGCTGGCCGCCGAGGCCGCGAAGTCGACCAACGGCGCGGACATCGCGACCCAGATCAACGGGATCACCAAGGGCGGCGAGAAGTGCACCGACTTCGCCGGCTGCAAGGCGATCCTCGACCGGGGCGGTGACGTCGACTACGACGGCGCCACCGGCACGCTCGACTTCACCGACGCCGGTGAGCCGGGATCCGGGTCGTACGGGGTCCAGACCTTCAACGCCCAGAACAAGATCGACGAGGCGGCGACCACCTACGTCCGGGTCGGCGCCCAGGGCTGACACACCGCACCACACGACCGACACGAGGGGGCGGGCCGCCACGGCCCGCCCCCTCGTCGTCCCCGGGACCGGCCACGCCCCACCGGGACGATGCACCGGCCCGGCACCCGGCGCGACGCAGGGCATGACGCCCCGGCGGCACCCGGAGCGCACCGGCGCGGTGGCCCCGGTGGACCGGCGGCGGGAACACGACGGCCCCGCCCCCGTGGGTGGGGGCGGGGCCGTCGCGGGACCGGCGCGTCAGGTCACTTCTTCTCGCTGCTGCCGGCCAGCGTCCCCAGGTACAGCTCGATGACCTTCGGGTCGTTCAGCAGGTCCCGGCCACCCGCCGTGTAGGCCGCGCGGCCCTGGTCGAGCACGTAGCCGCGGTCGCAGATCTGCAGGCAGCGACGCGCGTTCTGCTCCACCATGATGACCGAGACCCCGGCCGCGTTGATGCGCTTGCAACGGACGAACACCTCGTCCTGGAGCATCGGGGACAGGCCCGCCGACGGCTCGTCGAGCAGCAGCACCGACGGTTCCATCATCAGGGCCCGCCCCATCGCGACCATCTGGCGCTCACCGCCGGACAGCGACCCCGCCTTGATCTTCCGGCGCTGCCCCAGCATCGGGAACAGGTCCGCGACGACGTCGAAACGGCTCGCGAACGTCTTCGGCCGGAGGAACACGCCCATCTGCATGTTCTCCTCGATCGAGAGCGAGGGGAACACGTTGTCGCGCTGCGGGACGTACCCGAGCCCCTTGGTGACCAGGGCGTGCGCCTTGGCCCCGGTGATCTCGGCGTCGCGCAGCCGGACCGTGCCGCTGCGCACGGGGATCAGCCCGAACATGGCCTTCAGCAGCGTCGACTTGCCGGCGCCGTTGGGCCCGATGATGCCGACGATCTCGCCGTCGCGGAGGAAGAAGTCGCTGCCGGTCAGGATGTCGACGCCCGGCACGTACCCGGCGACGAGGGTGTCGACCCGCAGCACGGCGCCCTTGGCGAGCGCGCGGTGGACCTCCGGGGTGGCGGCCTGCTCCGGTGTCATGGCCCGGTCGGCACCGGGTGCCTGCTCGCTCATGTGCGCTTCCCCTCGTGATCCGGGCGGGCCGGGCCGGTGCCGTCGTCGGCGAGGGCGCCCTCGCTCTCGGCGGCCTCCATCTCGGCGACGATCTCCGCGGTCTGCCCGGCCGGGTTGCCGTGCTCGTCGAACTCGAGGACCTGGTCGTGGTGCGAACCGAGGTAGGCGTCGACAACGGCCTGGTTCGACGACAGCGCCGAGGGCGGCCCCTCCGCGATCACCTGCCCCTGGGCCATGACGACGACCCAGTCGGAGATGTCCCGGATGACGTCCATGTCGTGCTCGACGAACACGACGCTCATGCCCTCGTCGCGCAGCGACTTCACGTGCCCCAGCAGGCTCTGGGTGAGCGCCGGGTTCACCCCGGCCATCGGCTCGTCGAGCATGACGACCTTCGGGTCCATCATCAGGGCCCGCGCCATCTCGAGCAGCTTGCGCTGCCCGCCGGACAGCGACCCGGCCAGGTCCTCGGCCTTGGTGTCGAGCTTGAAGCGGGCCAGCAGCTCGCGGGCCTGCTCGGTGATCCGCCGTTCCTGCGCGCCCCAGCCGGTGAACAGCGCGCCGAGGAAGCTCTCGCCGCGCTGCCCGACCGCGCCGAGCTTCATGTTCTCCAGCACCGTCATGCCCGCGAGGGCCTTGGTGAGCTGGAACGTGCGGACGACGCCCTTACGGGCCACCCGGTGCGGCGGCAGCTTCTGCAGCGGGCTGCCCTCGTAGATCCAGGAGCCCGTGTCGGCCCGGTCGAAGCCGGTCAGCAGGTTGAACAGGGTCGTCTTCCCGGCGCCGTTGGGGCCGATGAGGCCGGTGATGGCGCCGCGCTGGAACTCCAGGTGGGCGACGTCCACGGCCTTCAGGCCGCCGAACGTGCGGGTCACGCCGTCCACGGTGAGCACCGGGTCCGGCTTGGCGACGCCCGGCTCCGGGGCGACGCCGGTCAGCGTGCGGGCCGGGTCGGTCACGGTCGGGTCGGGGGTCGTGTCCTCAGCGGCCATCGCCCAGCACCTCCCTGCGGCGTCCGAAGATGCCCTGTGGTCGGAACACCATCATGAGCCCCAGGAACAGGCCGACGAGCACGAAGCGGATCGCGCCGACGTCCTGGGAGGAGATGAACGGCAGCAGCGGCGACTCCCCGGCCGTCGCCTGGCGCAGGAACGCGTCGGCGACCGAGAGGAGGAACCAGAACGCCATCGCGCCGACCACCGGGCCGAAGACCCGTCCCGCGCCGCCCAGGATGAGCGCGGCGTAGGCGAAGAAGGTCTGCGGCGGCGAGTAGAAGTCCGGCGTCAGCGACTGGGTCGCCAGGGCGAACACGATGCCGCCCAGCGCACCGAACACCCCGCCGAGGGCGAGCGCCTGCATCTTGTAGGCGAAGACGTTCTTGCCCAGCGCGCGGGCTGCGTCCTCGTCCTCCCGGATCGCCTTGAGCACGCGGCCCCACGGGCTGCGCACGAGCAGCCAGGTGAGCAGCACGCACAGCCCGACGACCGTCCAGCCGACGAGGATCGACCAGAGGTCCGGCCCCCGCAGCGACAGCACCCCGAAGTCGTAGGTGCCGGTGCCGAACGGGTTGGCGCGGGCGAAGGAGTCGGCGAACCCGGTGAGGCCCTGGGTGCCGCCGGTGAACCCGGTCTGCGAGGTCGACCGGGTGATCAGGCGCAGGATCTCCGACGCCGCGATCGTGACGATCGCCAGGTAGTCCGCGCGCAGCCGCAGCGTCGGAATGCCGAGCACCAGGGCGAGCGCGACCCCGCAGGCCATGCCGATGAGGACGCCCAGCCAGAGCGGGGCGCCGTAGTTCGCGACCGAGATGCCCATGCCGTAGGCGCCGACCAGCGCGAAGCCGATCTGGCCGAAGTTGAGCAGCCCGGTGTAGCCGAAGTGGATGTTGAGGCCGAGGGCCAGCAGCGCGAAGAAGATGGCCGAGGGGCCGATCAGCTGCGAGAGCCCGACCGTGAGGAGCTGTCCGAAGTCGATCATGTCCGCCCCCTCAGCCGATCCGTGCCCGGGACCCGAGCAGGCCCTGCGGCCGGAACACGAGGATCACGATCAGCACGGCCAGCCCGCCCAGGTACTTGAGATCCAGCGGCAGCACCAGCGTCGAGAGCTGCACCAGGATGCCGACGATCAGGCAGCCGAGCAGTGCGCCGTAGGCGGTGCCGAGGCCGCCGAGGATGACGCCGGCGAACATGAGCAGCAGCAGGCGGAAGCCCATCTCGTACTGGACGGTGGAGGACAGCTCCGACAGCGCGAACAGCACGCCGCCGAGGGTGGCCAGCGCCCCGCCCAGCATCCAGACGAACAGCACCACGCGGTCGACGTCGATGCCCGACGACGCGGCGAGGTCCCGGTTGTCGGACACCGCGCGCATGGCCTTGCCGATCCGGGTCTTCTGGAGCAGCAGCGCGACCGCGACGAGGACGACGATCGCGATGACGATGGCCGACAGGTCCTTGTCGGTCAGCGCGACCGGGCCGTAGTTCCGGACGGTCTGCCCGGTGTAGTCGGCGAAGGACTCCGACCGGCCACCGAAGATGATCAGCACGAGGTAGCGCAGCGCGATCGACAGGCCGATGGAGACGACGAGCTGGGCGATCAGCCCGGCGCCCCGCCGGCGCAGCCGCCGCCAGATGCCGAGCTCGTTCGCGGCGCCCAGCAGGGCGCCGATGAGCATCGCGACGATCGTCGCGGGGATCAGCTGCACGCCGCCGCCGACGTTGATGAACCAGGCGATGACGGCGCCGATGGTGACCATCTCGCCGTGCGCGAAGTTCGTCAGGCCGGTGGTGCCGAAGATCAGCGACAGGCCGACCGCCGAGATGCCGATGACCAGGCCGAACCGGATGCCGTCGACGAGCAGCCGCAGGAAGGTCGCGAACCCGCCGGTGTCGGCGCCCTCGACCTCGGCGCCGAAGCGGAACACCACGGTGTTCAGCGATCCGGCGGTCACCTCGCGGGTGGTCTCGCCCTGCAGGACCTCGGTGCCGGGCGGCAGCGAGGCCTCGTCGAGCCGGAACAGGTACGAGCCCGCGCCGGGGACCGTCAGGGTCCAGCGGCCGTTGGCCCCGGAACGGGTCTCACCGGCCGGCGCACCGTCGCGCTCGGCGGTGATGCGTACGTCCGGCAGCGGCTGACCGTCCTGGTTCCGCAGCGTGCCGCTGACGTCGATGCCGTCTGCCTGCTGGAACGGGGCGACGGCACCGGGGGAGGCCGGTACGGGGCCGGCGGGGGCGGTCGCCGCGGCGGCCGTCCCGGACAGGACGAGCGCGCCCAGCAGGGTGATGAGCAGGCCCACCAGCCACCGGGCGGTCGTGGGGATCGGGGAGGGCCGGGACGCACCGACGGGCGGGGTGGCCGCGCGATCGGCGCGCGGTCGGCGCGGGAGCGGGGGTGGTGACAACGTTCGTCCTCGGGGGGTCGTCGGACACGACTCTGTGCGACACCCTGATGGGTGATGGGGGCGAACGTAGCCGAGGAGAGAACTGGTACGGACGTCTCGGACCAGGACGTAGCCGAGACGTAACGCGACGGTGTCGCAGGGCGAGCGTCAGGTCACCGGCGGTCGTGTGTCGCGGTGCAGGCAGGTCAGCTTCGCGGTGCAGACGCGGCGGCCGTCGTCGTCGACGAGGACGATCTCGGTGGTCGAGGTGGACCGCCCGACGTGGATCGGCCGCGCGGTCCCGGTGACCCAGCCCGACGTGGCGGAACGGTGGTGGGTGCAGGCCAGCTCCAGCCCGACCGGGAACCGCTCGGGCAGCGCGTGCAGCGCGGACAGGGTCGACCCGAGGGTCTCGGCGAGGACGCCGCTGGCGCCGCCGTGCAGCAGCCCGTAGGGCTGGCGGTTGCCCGCGACCGGCATCCGGCCGACGACCTCGTCGAGGTCGGCCTTGAGGATCTCGATGCCCATCCGGTCGGTGAGCTGCTCGTCGGCGTGCTCGGAGCTCAGCTCCGGCAGCTGGTCGGGGGTGATCGGCACCCACCGACCCTACGACGCGCCGCGGCCCGGGACGACATGGCGCCCCGTGGTCCCGGTCGCCGGTGCCCGCCAGGACCCGGCCACCGGCCGGATGGAGCGGCTCGGGACGCTCCGGGCCGCCTGCCGTGCGGGTCTCGTCACACGGGAGGGGTGCAGCGGCGTGCATGCTTGCCCGCACGGACCCGTTCGCCGATCTTGGTCGGTGAGAAGCCGACCGAGGGAGACCCTATGGCGAACGACAGCAGGCCGACCGCGGCCCAGGCGTGGCAGATGATGCTGGAGGGCAACGGGCGCTGGCAGCGCGACGAGCGCGAGGACCCGCGACGGTCCGCGGAGGAACGCTCCGCCGCCGTGGCGGGGCAGACCCCGGCCGCGATGATCCTCTCCTGCTCGGACTCCCGCGTCCCGGCGGAGCTGGTGTTCGACCTGGGTCTGGGTGACCTGTTCGTAGTGCGGACGGCCGGTCAGGTCGTCGACGACGCGGTGCTCGGCACGCTGGCCTTCGGCGCCGGGGCGCTGGGCATCCCGCTGCTGGTGGTCCTCGGCCACTCCCAGTGCGGCGCGGTGAAGGCGGCCGTGTCGGTCGCCTCCGGGCAGCCCGCGCCGGCGCCGTCGACGCTGGGTGCGCTGGTCGGCGACATCGTCCCGGTGTGCGAGGGGGAGGGCGAGGGCGCCGTGGCCGGCGCGGTCGACGCCAACGTCCGCCGGGTCGTCGCGCAGCTGACCTCCGACCCGTCGCTGTCGGGGGCGGTCTGCAACAACCACCTCACGATCATCGGTGCCCGCTACGACCTGGAGACCGGCGCGGTCCTCGAGGTCTGACGGCTCAGCCCGGCCGGTGGGTCACGAGGATCGCGGTGCCGGGGAACAGCGCGCCGCGCAGCGGCGACCACTGTCCCCACACCCGCTCGTGGCCCTCCGGCCACTCCGGCTCGACCAGGTCGTCGAGCACCAGGCCGGCGGCGACGACGTCGCGCACCCGGTCGCCGAGCGTGCGGTGGTGCTCGACGTAGGTGGCCCGGCCGTCGCCGTCCACCTCCAGGTACGGGGTCCGGTCGAAGTAGGACTGGACGACGGTGAGCCCCTGCTCGCCGGGGTCGTCGGGGAAGACCCAGCGCATCGGGTGGTTCACCGCGAACACCCAGCGCCCGCCGGGACGCAGCACCCGGTGCACCTCGCGCATGACCCGGCCCGGGTCGGCGACGAAGGGGATCGCCCCGAACGCCGAGCAGGCGTGGTCGAACGTGGCGTCGGCGAACGGCAGGTGCTCGGCGCCGGCCTGCACGAGCGGCACCGGCAGCCCGAGCGCGTCGTTCAGCCGGGCCGCGTGACGCAGCATCCCGCCGGAGACGTCGAGCGCGACCGGGTGCGCCCCGCGGCGGGCCAGCCACCGGCTGCACGGGGCGGAGCCGGCGCCCACCTCCAGCACCCGCTTCCCGGCGAGGTCCGCGGGCGGGCCGAGCAGGCCCGCCTCGTCCTCGTGCAGGTTCTCCGGGCACCAGACGAACGACTCGTCGCCGATGTCGGAACCGTGCTCGGCCAGGTAGTCGTCGGCGTCGGCGTCCCACCAGCGGCGCCCGGCCGCCTCGGACTCGGCGCTGCCGACGCGGCGCCGGGCGACACCGGCGGTCCCCACGGCGTCCTCGGCGGAGAAGTACTCGTCGCGGCTGCTCATGACCACCCGATCGTCGCAAGCCCGTGCGCGCCCGCGGATGGCGGACCCGCATTGCCGGGGGGTTTGCGGGCCGCGTAGCATTCTTCCCGCACCGTGGTCAACGTGTCGGCCGACCGCGCGGCGCCACTCCAGCGCCGGTCTCGCGGGTGTCCGTGCACCGATGTTCCCGACCACGGGAATCGACGCCAGAGGGTGACTGTTACAACGTCACAGCTACACGTACCAGAACCGGGGCGCGCTGCTGCAGCAGAGCCGACCGGGCCGACCATGCCAGAGAAATCCATCGGAGCACCTCACTACATGTCCACCGACACCACCGCCGCCCCGACCACGCCGCAGGTCGCTATCAACGACATCGGGTCGGAGGAGGACTTCCTCGCCGCCATCGACCAGACGATCAAGTACTTCAACGATGGCGACATCGTCGAGGGCACCATCGTCAAGGTCGACCGTGACGAGGTCCTGCTCGACATCGGCTACAAGACCGAGGGCGTCATCCCCTCGCGTGAGCTGTCGATCAAGCACGACGTCGACCCCGCCGAGGTCGTCGAGGTCGGCGAGTTCGTCGAGGCCCTCGTCCTCCAGAAGGAGGACAAGGAGGGCCGTCTGATCCTGTCCAAGAAGCGCGCGCAGTACGAGCGCGCCTGGGGCACGATCGAGGCGCTCAAGGAGGCCGACGAGCCGGTCGAGGGCACCGTCATCGAGGTCGTCAAGGGCGGCCTGATCCTGGACATCGGGCTCCGCGGCTTCCTCCCGGCCTCGCTGGTCGAGATGCGCCGCGTGCGGGACCTGCAGCCCTACGTCGGCCGCAAGATCGAGGCCAAGATCATCGAGCTGGACAAGAACCGCAACAACGTGGTCCTGTCCCGCCGCGCCTGGCTCGAGCAGACCCAGTCCGAGGTCCGCAGCGAGTTCCTCAACCAGCTGCAGCGCGGTCAGGTCCGCAAGGGCGTCGTCTCCTCGGTGGTCAACTTCGGTGCGTTCGTCGACCTGGGCGGGGTCGACGGCCTGGTGCACGTCTCCGAGCTGTCCTGGAAGCACATCGACCACCCGAGCGAGGTCGTCGAGGTCGGCCAGGAGGTCACCGTCGAGGTCCTCGACGTCGACCTGGACCGCGAGCGCGTCTCCCTGTCGCTGAAGGCGACCCAGGAGGACCCGTGGCGCCTGTACGCCCGGACCCACGCGATCGGCCAGATCGTGCCGGGCAAGGTCACCAAGCTCGTCCCGTTCGGCGCGTTCGTCCGCGTCGAGGAGGGCATCGAGGGCCTGGTCCACATCTCCGAGCTGGCCGAGCGCCACGTCGAGATCCCGGAGCAGGTCGTCCAGGTCGGCGACGACGCGATGGTCAAGGTCATCGACATCGACCTCGACCGCCGTCGCATCTCGCTGTCGCTCAAGCAGGCCAACGAGGGCATGACGGTCGACACCGAGTTCGACCCGACCCGCTACGGCATGGCCGCCGAGTACGACGACCAGGGGAACTACATCTACCCCGAGGGCTTCGACGTCGACTCCGGCGACTGGAAGGAAGGCTTCGACGAGGCCCGCGCGGCCTGGGAGAAGCAGTACGCCGAGGCGCAGGCCCGCTACGACCAGCACATGGCGCAGATCCGCAAGGCCGCCGAGGCCGAGGCGGAGGGCGGCAACGACATCGCGCCGGCGAACTACTCCTCCGGCGGTGACGACGACCGTTCGACCGGCGGTGGCGGTGGCCAGGCCGAGTCGGGTGGCTCGCTCGCCAGCGACGAGCAGCTCGCCGCACTGCGCGAGAAGCTCTCCGGCGGGGCCTGACGGTCCCGTGCCGGTCCCACGCGGACCGGCGACAGCACCACACCGGGCCCCGGTGACCGCCACGGTCACCGGGGCCCGGCCCGTTTTCCGGGGGCCCTCCGGGTCCCGGTCGATGCCCGTTCACGTCGCCCGGCGTGTCAGAGCGGACACGCCAGGTGCAGATCACGGTTCGGCCGCGGTTGGTCACGGCGCGCGCACCGGTCCGGAGTCGATCTTCGGGTCGGCCTAGATTGGGCTCATGGCCGGCCGTACCGTCCGCCGGACGCGTTCCGGCGAGTCCCTGTCCCACGACCGCACGTTCCTGCGTCGCGGGCGGTCCGCGTTCGCGAGCGTCCTGCTCGCCGCGGTCCTCGCCGGATGCGGCACGGCGTCCGGGGACACCGGGATCGCGGTCCCGACGTTCCCGGCCGAGCAGTCCGGCGCCGCCCAGGCAGGGCGGGAACCGATCCCGATCGCGCTGCCCACCGACTGCGTGCAGCTGATGGACCCCGAGCAGGCCGGAGCGCTGTTCGGGCAGGTCCTGGGGTCGGTGTCGGTCCAGTCGGTCCGCGGCGTCCCCGAGGCGTCGGTGAACCGCACCGAGCGCACCGCCTGCACCTACCGCGCGGGCGGCCAGGCCCAGGCCTTCGGCGGGGCGCGCAACTCCGGCCCGGTGCTGTTCCAGCTCAACATCGGCCGCTACGGCGACACCGCGTCCGCGACCCGCCAGTGGCAGCTCAACACCAACGCCGAGCGCGGCTCGGCCACCGCCTCGCGTGACATCACCGTCGGCTCGGTCCCCGGCGTCCTCGTCGAGCGGCCGGACGAGACCACCCTCGCCCTGGTCTACGGCGTCGACACGCTGACGTTCACCCTGCCGGTGGCCGCTCCCGGGCAGACCCGGTCCGCGGCCGAGACCCTGCCCGACCTGGCCCAGCGCATCATCCCGGCGCTGACGCCGACGCAGCCGCCGTCCGCGCGGCCGACGCCCGCCGCACCGCCGGCGGCCACCACCCCGCAGGCCGGCACCGGTGCCGCGGGCAACGCGCGCGGCACCACCTGAGCGCGGCCGGGGCGACCCGGCACGGCCCGCTACGGTGATCACGTGCTGCGGACAGGGCTGACCGGCGGAATCGGTGCGGGCAAGTCGACGGTCGCGACGCGACTGGTCGAACGCGGGGCGGTGCTGGTCGACTCCGACGTGATCGCCCGCGAGGTCGTCGAACCGGGCACCGCGGGGCTGTCGGCGATCGTCGAGGCCTTCGGTCGGGACGTCCTCGACGCCGACGGCCGGCTCGACCGGCCCGCCCTCGCCGCCGTCGTCTTCTCCGACGCCGGGGCACGGCGCACTCTCGACGGCATCGTGCACCCGCTGGTGCGGGCCCGGTCCGACGAGATCGTCGCCGCCGCCCCGGCGGACGCGATCGTCGTGCAGGACATCCCGCTGCTCGTCGAGGGCGGTATGGCTCCGACGTTCCCGCTGGTCGTCGTGGTCGGGGTGGACGCCGAGGAGCGGGTCCGGCGGCTGGTGTCCGCGCGCGGGATGAGCGAGCAGGACGCCCGGGCCCGGATCGCCGCCCAGGCCGGTGACGAGCAGCGCCGCGCCGTCGCCGACGTCTGGCTGGACAACTCGGGGGAACCGGACGACACCCGACGCCGGGTGGACGCGCTGTGGGACGGACGGCTCGCCGGGTTCGAGGAGAACCTGCGCACGGGCCGCCCGGCCGCGGACGGGCCGCCCCTGCTCGTCGAGCACGACCCGGACTGGGTGGCGCAGGCAAACCGGCTCGCCGAGCGGGTCGCGGTCGCTGCGGGCGGTTCCGGCCGCGGGGTGGACCACGTCGGGTCGACGGCCGTCCCGGGGCTCCCCGCCCGCGACGTACTCGATCTGCAGCTCGCCGTGGAGTCGCCCGCCGACGCCGGCATGATCACCGAAGCCCTGGTCGCGGCCGGTTTCCCGGTCGACACCGCCGCCCCGGAGGAGACCACGGGAACGGTGCGGGTGCACCGCTCGGCGGACCCGGGGCGGGCCGCCGTGGTGGCCGTGCGGGTGCACGGCTCGCCCGCCTGGCGGCACGCGATCGAGCTGCGGGACCGGCTGCGCGCCGACGCGACCGCCCGTGCCGGCTACGCCGCGCACAAGCGTGCGGCGGCGGAACGGCACGCCGACGACCCGGACTCGCGCCACTACCGTGCGTACACGGCGGAGTGGCGATCCGACCCGAACGGTTGAGCGTCCCGGGATGCCGATCACGCGGAACGTGACGATCGGGTCGCGCCGAACCCGTTTCTGTAACGCCGCACGCTCGTTGGTCGATCAGGCGGGGCAGAGGGTGTTCCTGCCCGGATCGGCCGCGGTACCTGCGGGTACCCGTCGATCGGGCCGGTCACCGGGGTGATCGGCACCGGACCGCAGTGTCCGGTGACGGCGACGAGAGGACACGGGGTTGAGCACAGTGGCCCAGCGTTTCGGGGCGGACGGCGAGTTCGTCGAGCCCGAGCGCGCGCCCGCGTTCCCCCACACGGACGAGTACGGCGGTGCGCCGGAGCCGGGCGCACCGGACCACGACGCGTGGACCGGCGCCGAGTACGAGGCCCCGCCGATCAGCGGCGCGGTCGTCCAGCAGCACCGCACGCTCCCGCACGGTGAGCTCCGTGCGGACTTCGGCGCACACCTCGAGACGCACTACCCGCGCCTGGTCGCGCAGCTCTACGCGATCACACTCAACCCGCACGACGCGCACGACGCCGTGCAGGACGCCTACTCGCGGGCCTGGCGGCGCTGGGCCGCGCTGCGCGCCGAGCCCGCGGGCCCGGACCACGAGGACGCGGCCGTCGGCTGGGTCCGGCGGGTCGCGATCCGCACGTCGATGCGGGGGCGGATCCTGCGCCGCCGTCGCAGGCCGTCGCCGGAGGAGACCGACCCGCGCACCGGGGCGCTCCTGGAGGCGCTCGGGAGGCTCGCACCCGTCGACCGCCGGGCCGTGGTGCTGCACCACATGGCCGGCCTGTCGACCGGCGCGGTCGCCGAGCTCGAGCGGGTCACCGAGCACGAGGTGCGGCGCCGGCTCGTCCGCGGTCGCGAGGTCGTGACCGAGGGCATGGCCGAGGTGCTGGAGGAGATCATCGGACCGGCGGGTGACGCGGTCGGGGGACCGCCGCCGGGTCACGGGGCGCCGCTGTACGACCTGCGTGGCGGGTACCCACCCGCCACCGAGGGGGGACGGGTATGAACGGGTTCGCCGACATCGACCGGGAGTTCCACCGGCTCGACGACGTCCTGGCCGCGGCGGTGCCGCTGCCCGCCGTCGACGACGTGATCTCCCGCGCCGCCGGTGCGCGCCGGGCCACCTCGGCCGCGGCCGCGGCGGTGCTCACCGTCGGGTCTCTGGGCGGCATCACCGCCGTCGCGACCGCGGCCGCCCCCGGCGGCAGCTTCGTCGGCCCGCCGTTCGCCATCGCCGCGCCGCAGGAGAGCGGCCCGACCCCGACCCCGGAGCCGGTCCGGACCGGCGACGCCGGTGGCGCGGCCACCGGTGGTCAGGGCGGTCTCCCGCCGGCGTTCGACCCGACCGTCGCGGCGACCCAGGGCGGCGCGCTGCCCGGTGGTGGCGGCTCGCCCGCCGCCCCCGCGCCCGGTCCGGCCCCCGCGCCCGGCACCCCCGGCGCGCCGGTGGTCCCGCCGCCGCCCACCGGCGGCGGTCAGCCGTCCCCGCCGTCGCACACGACCCCGCCGCGGCCGACCGACGAGGGTTCGCCGGAGCCGACGACGCCTCCGCCGTCGACGACGCCCCGGCCCACCACGCCGAAGCCGACGACCCCGACGCCGACCACGCCGCCGGAGACCTCGACGCCGAAGCCGACCGACGAGGGCACCCCGGAGCCGACGACCGACCCGGTCCCGACGACCACCAACTCGGCCGCGCCGACCACCACCTCGCCCGACCCGACGACCACCACCGGGAGCACGCCGCCGGAGACCTCGACCAGCGCCGTCGGCCTCGGCCCGGCGCAGTCCTCCGCGCTCTGACCCACCCGGGCCGGTCCGGCCGCGGCCGGACGGTGCCCCGGGCGCGCCGTACGGACCGCCCGCGTCGCCGGTCGGTGGCGACGGTCAGTCGCGAGCGTCCTCCGGCCGGTCCCGCGGGCCCAGGTCGATCCCCAGGGACGCCAGCCAGGCCACGTGGTCGTGGTCGTGGCGGACCAGCCCGTCGAGCACGGCGTGCGACCGCTCCAGGGCGTACTCGGCCAGGTCGGTCCCGACCAGCCCCTGCGCCACGGCGGCGACGAACTCGTCGACGTCGATGACGTCGGTCCCGCGGCCGCGGCGGACCACGAGGTCCAGGTAGAGGTCGGTCAAGTGCAGCCGCCTGCCCTCGCGGGTGATCGCGGCGACGTCGACGTACACGTCCTGGTCGCGTTCGTGCCCCGGCCGCCACCGCCAGTCCGACAGGCACACGCCCAGTTCCGGGAGCACCCAGGTCTCGATCCACCAGGCGTTCGGCCGGGCGACGACGGGCCGGGACAGGTACAGCCCCCAGGTCTCCTCGCGCAGTGTGGCGATCTCGCGGTGGGTCCCCTTGGTGTCGATCTGGACGCCCCGTCCGGGGTCGAAGGTCTGCGTCTTGGGCGGGTGCACGGTCGCCCATCCTGCCTCCTCCGGAGGATCCGGCGGGGCGCACGGGGGGAAAGTGTCGGGGGTCGCTCGTACCCTGGTGTCATGGCATTCGCGACCGAGGTCCCGGGCAGCGCGGCGGACTCCCGTGCCCGGGAGGACGAGGCACACCCGGACGCGGGCACCACCCCGGCGGACACCCCGCGTGCGCACTCCGAGCACCGCCCGGTGGGTGCGGTCGAGCGGAGCACGGCCCCGTTCCGGGTGGTCAGCGAGCACGTCCCGGCCGGTGACCAGCCGACCGCGATCGCCGAGCTGGACCGGCGCCTCCGTGCCGGCGAGCAGGACGTCGTCCTGCTGGGCGCCACCGGCACCGGCAAGTCGGCCACCACCGCGTGGCTGATCGAGCAGCAGCAGCGCCCGACGCTGGTGATGGCGCCGAACAAGACCCTGGCCGCGCAGCTGGCGAACGAGCTGCGGGAGATGCTCCCGAACAATGCGGTCGAGTACTTCGTCTCGTACTACGACTACTACCAGCCCGAGGCCTACATCGCGCAGACCGACACCTACATCGAGAAGGACAGCTCGATCAACGACGACGTCGAGCGGCTGCGGCACTCGGCGACGATGAACCTGCTGTCCCGCCGCGACGTCGTCGTGGTCGCCTCGGTGTCGTGCATCTACGGCCTCGGCACCCCGCAGTCCTACCTCGACCGGTCCGTCTCGCTGCGGGTCGGCGAGGAGGTCGAGCGGGACCGGCTGCTGCGGCTGCTGGTCGACGTGCAGTACACCCGCAACGACATGTCCTTCACCCGCGGCACGTTCCGGGTCCGGGGTGACACCGTCGAGATCATCCCCGCCTACCAGGAGCTGGCGCTGCGGATCGAGTTCTTCGGCGACGAGATCGAGGCGCTGTACTACCTCAACCCGCTGACGGGCGAGGAGGTCGAGCAGGTCGACGAGATCAAGGTCTTCCCGGCGACGCACTACGTCGCGGGCCCGGAGGCGATGGAACGCGCCGTGCGCGCCATCGAGGCGGAGCTGGAGGAGCGCCTCGCACAGCTGGAGAACCAGGGCAAGCTGCTCGAGGCCCAGCGGCTGCGGATGCGGACCCAGTACGACATCGAGATGATCCGCCAGGTCGGGTTCTGCTCGGGCATCGAGAACTACTCGCGCCACATCGACGGCCGCGGCGCCGGCACCGCGCCGGCCACCCTGATCGACTACTTCCCGGACGACTTCCTGCTGGTCATCGACGAGTCGCACGTGACCGTGCCGCAGATCGGCGGCATGTACGAGGGCGACATGTCCCGCAAGCGCAACCTCGTCGAGTACGGCTTCCGCCTCCCCTCCGCGGTGGACAACCGGCCGCTCACCTGGGAGGAGTTCGCCGACCGGATCGGCCAGACCGTCTACCTGTCCGCGACCCCGGGCCCCTACGAGCTCAACCGCACCGGCGGCGAGTTCGTCGAGCAGGTCATCCGCCCCACCGGCCTGGTCGACCCCGAGGTCGTCGTGAAGCCGACCAAGGGCCAGATCGACGACCTGGTCGCCGAGATCCGGGACCGGACCGCCAAGGACGAACGGGTCCTGGTCACCACGCTGACCAAGAAGATGGCCGAGGACCTCACCGACTACCTGCTCGAGCTCGGGATCAAGGTCCGGTACCTGCACTCCGAGGTCGACACCCTGCGCCGGGTGGAGCTGCTGCGGCAGCTGCGGTCCGGCGAGTACGACGTGCTGGTCGGCATCAACCTGCTCCGCGAGGGTCTCGACCTGCCCGAGGTGTCACTGGTGGCGATCCTCGACGCGGACAAGGAGGGCTTCCTCCGCTCCGGCACGTCACTGATCCAGACCATCGGCCGCGCGGCGCGCAACGTCTCCGGCCAGGTCCACATGTACGCCGACCGGATCACCGACTCGATGCGGTACGCCATCGACGAGACCGACCGGCGCCGCGCCAAGCAGGTCGCCTACAACACCGAGCACGGCATCGACCCGCAGCCGCTGCGCAAGAAGATCGCCGACATCCTCGACCAGGTCTACCGCGAGGCCGAGGACACCGAGGCCGTCCCGGTCGGCGGGTCGGGCCGCAACGCCTCGCGCGGCAAGCGGGCGGCGGGGGAGAAGGGCCGTCCGGCCGCGGCGGGCAGCTCCGGGGTGGCGGCGAAGGACACGGCGGGCATGCCGCGAGCCGAGCTGGCCGACCTCATCCAGCAGATGAACGACCAGATGCTCACCGCCGCACGGGACCTCCAGTTCGAGCTGGCGGCCCGGCTCCGCGACGAGATCGCCGACCTCAAGAAGGAGCTGCGGGGGATGGACGCGGCCGGGGTGTCGTAGGCGGGTCCCGCGGCGGGGCGCGGGGTCGCGCCCCGCTACCGTGGTCCACCGTCGTCCCCAAGCGGCCGCCGGGCTCCGCCCGTCGCGCGGCCCGTACCCGTCCGGCCCGGCCGCACACGGAGGAGCCCGCGTGACCGTCACCCGCACCCCGCACGACCCCGACGTGCCCGCCGCTCGCGGCGGGGCCGCCGCGGTCCTCGTCGGACGGCTGCGGACGGCGGCACTCACCCCCTGGACACTCGTGGTCACGGTGCCGCTGCTGGCCGCGGCGCTGTACTGGTCCTGGTTCCGGCTGCGCGACTACGCACTCGACCTCGACGTCTACCGGATCGGCGTGCAGGTCTGGCTGGACGGCGGTGACATGTACGGTCGGCTCCCGCTGCCCCTGCACGGGCCCGAGCTGCCGTTCATCTACCCGACCTTCGCGGCGATCACGATGGTGCCGCTGACCGTGGTGCCCTACGCCGTCGCGTTCACCGCCCAGTTCGTCGCCTCGGTGCTGTCGCTGGCGGTCTGCATCGCGCTCACGATCCGCGTCGCGTGGCCCGCGGGCGGGCGGCGGGCCCCGTTCGTGCTGGGCGTGCCGGTGCTGGCCGCGGCGCTGCTCATGGAGCCGGTCGCGCAGACCTTCGCCTTCGGCCAGATCAACCTCGTGCTGATGCTGCTCGTGCTGGTCGACCTGCTGGCCCCGCGGACCTGGTGGCCGCGCGGGCTGCTGCTCGGCCTGGCCGCGGCGATCAAGCTGACCCCGGGCGGGTTCGTCCTGTACTTCCTGGTGCGGCGGGACTGGAAGGCGGCGGGCGTCGCCGTCGTCACCGGCATCCTCGCGACCGGCCTCGGGTTCGTCGTCGACCTCGACTCCTCGGTGCGGTACTGGTTCGTCGGGGGACCGGCGGCCGGGGTCAGCGGCTCGACGTTCTTCTCCAACGAGACCGTGCAGGCCGTGCTCGCCCGCCAGGAGGTCCCCGACCCCTGGTTCCACATCCTGTGGCTGGGCATCGTCGCGGTCCTGCTGGCGCTGGCCGTGCCGGTCGTCCGGCGCTCCGAGCCGGTGATCGGGATGTCGGCGACGGCCGCCGTCGTGCTGATGGCGACCCCGACCGCCTGGTCGCACCACTGGGTGTGGGTCGTGCCCGCGCTGATCGGGATCGGTGCGCACGCCCTGCGGTACCGCAGCGCCGGGTGGGCCGCGGTCGGCGCGGTGATCGCCGCGATCTTCTACATCGCGCCGTTCCGCTGGATGCCCAACGTGTGGGGCGTCGAGATGAAGTGGAGCCTCTGGGAGCAGGTCCTCGGGGCCAGCTACGTCATCCCCGCCGCGCTGACCCTCGGACTGGGCTGCTGGTACGTCACCCGGGGCCCGGGCCGTCCCGGCGGTCCGCGGGCTCCGCACCCCGAGCGGCGTCACGTCGGATCCTGACCCTCCGGCGGGGTCCGGCCCGGGCACGACCGCCCGCGACTATGGCGCGGGTCACGGACACCCGCCTACTGTGGGAGCCGGAGGTGCCGGTGGAGCCAGTCGACGACGACCGGAACCGGGCAGGCGTGTGCGCCGTCCGCCCGGGGACCGACCTCGGTCGGCACGCCCGGATGCTGTCCCGGCTGCACGACGCGGTGCTGTCCGGCGACGCGCGCCCCGACGACACGGCGCGCGGACGTCGGCTGGTCACCCGCTCCTGGGACCGGGTACGGGCCCAGGGCGTGGACCCCGACGCCGGTGAGCCGCCCGGCCCGCTGGACGCCGCCGTCGTCGAGCAGCGCCGCGCGACGTCACCGCTGGTACCGGTGCTGCCCGCACTGCGTGCCGCGCTGACCTCGGTCGCCGAGGACGCGCGGCACGTGATGGTCGTCTGCGACGCCGACGGGGTCCTGCTGTGGCGGGAGGGCTCGACCGCCGTCCGCCGCCGCGCCGACGCGCTCGGGTTCACCGAGGGCGCGGAGTGGTCCGAGCAGGCGGTCGGCACCAACGCGATCGGGACCGCGCTCGCCGAGGGCGGGCCGGTGCAGATCTTCTCCGCCGAGCACTTCGTGCGCAGCCACCACGGCTGGACCTGCACCGCGGCCCCCGTGCACGACCCGCGCAGCGGTGAGCTGCTCGGCGTCGTCGACCTGTCCGGGCCCGCCGAGACCATCCACCCGACGACCGTCGCGCTCGTCGACACCGCGGTGCGGCTCGCCGAGGCCGGGCTGTGGCAGCGTCACGAGGCCCGCCTCGACGCGCTGCGCACCATCGGCGCCCCGATGCTCGCCGGCGACACCGGGCCGGGCCTGGTGGTCGACGACCACGGCTGGGTCGCCGCCGCGTCCGGGCTGCCCGGTGTCGAACGGGTCGCCGCACCGGTGCCGGAGCGCCTGATCGCCGTCCACGGGCTGGGGCCGTGCCTGCCCGAGCCGGTGCCCGGCGGCTGGCTGCTGCGCCCGGCGTCCGGCGGGAGCAGGCGGATGCGGCTGCGCCTGGACCTGGACGGCCGTCCGCCGCAGGCCGTCATCGAGGGCACGACCCGCTGGGTGCACCCGCTGTCGACCCGGCACGCCGAGGTCCTGGTGCTGCTCGCCCGTGCGGGGGCGAGCGGGCTGGACGCGGCCACGCTGTCCCAGGGGCTCTACGGCGACCGGGCGCACCTGGTCACCGTCCGCGCCGAGATGTCGCGGCTGCGCCGGAACCTGGGCGGGATCCTGCTGGCCCGCCCCTACCGGATCGCCCCCGAGGTCGAGCTGGACCTGACGGGGCTGGCCGGCAGCCGGGTCGTGCGGGAGTCGATCGCACCGGGCGTGGCCGCGTTGCGTCGCGACTGAGCGACCCCGTCGCTGCAACCCGGCTGCAACGCTGTCCGTGACCCGTGTCACCGGCTGGACTGGGGTCGCGGGAACGTCCCGCCGCGGCAGGGACGCCACCCCGGCGGCCCGCGCGAGCGAACTGGGAGGCCGACATGGGTGTCGCCGTGGTCACCGGAGCCGGACGCGGGATCGGGCGTGGCATCGCCCTGCGCCTGTCACGGGACGGGCACGCCGTCGCCGTCAACGACCGGGACGCCCACGGCGCCACCGCCGTCGCCGAGGAGATCCGCGCGGCGGGCGGGACCGCGGTGGCCTACCCGGCCGACGTCACCGACCCCGACGCGGTCACCGCGATGGTCGGCCAGGTGGCCGAGGAGCTCGGCGGTCTGGACGTGATGGTCGCGAACGCCGGTATCGCCCAGGTCAAGCCCCTGCTCGAGGTGACACCCGACGACCTGCGCACCATCTTCGACGTCAACGTGTTCGGCGTCGTCTTCTGCCTGCAGGCCGCCGCCCGCGTGATGATCGACCGGGGGACCGGCGGCAAGATCGTCAGTGCCGCGTCGATCGCCGGGCACCAGGGCTTCGACCTCCTCGGGCACTACTCGGCGACCAAGTTCGCCGTCCGTGCCCTCACCCAGGCCGCGGCCAAGGAGCTGGCGCCGCACCGGATCACCGTGAACGCGTACTGCCCGGGGATCGTCGGCACCGACATGTGGGACCTGATCGACGAGCAGATGGGCGCCCGCAGCGGCGCGGGGAAGGGCGAGACGCTCAAGCAGTACGCGGCCGGTATCCCGCTGGGCCGGGTGCAGACCGCCGACGACGTCGCCGCCTTCGTCTCCTACCTCGCCGGCCCGGACTCGGACTACATGACCGGCCAGGCCGTCATGATCGACGGCGGGGTGGTCATGGTCTGAGGGCCCACCGGGTGCCGGGCCGCGCGGGTGGCCCGGCACCGCGGTCAGCTGGTGATGTCCTTGGTGCGGAACCGCCACGCCGCGAGCCCCAGGAATCCGGTGGCGTAGCAGACCGCGGAGAACGTCCCGTAGGTCATGTCCGACCAGTCGACATCGGTCGCCAGCAGCGCCGACCAGGCGTCGCCGTAGTGGGTCGGGAGGAAGTCCCGGATGATCCCCAGGTCCTCGATCTGGTCGATGATCTGGGAGACGATCGAGGCCATCACCGCGCCGCCGACCGCGCCCAGCGGGGCGTCGGTGCTCACCGACAGCAGCAGCGCCAGCCCGGCCACCCAGCTCAGCTGCACGGTCACGTACAGCGCGCCGAGCATCACCCGCCCGGCCGCGCTCCAGAACGGCAGCGACTCCCCGATCGGCGAGACCAGGTCCCCGGTGCCGTAGGCGATCGCCCCCACCACCAGCGACGCGACCGGGAGCAGCAGCAGCGCCGCCACCGACAGCACCCCCGCGACGACGGCCTTCTGCCGCAGCAGCCGCGCCCGCGGCACCGGGACGGCCAGCAGGTAGCGCAGCGACGACCACGACGCCTCCGAGGCCACCGTGTCGCCGAAGAACAGCGCGACCAGCACCACCAGCAGGAAGCTCGCCGAGGCGAACAGCGTGAACACCGCGAAGTTCGCGGCGCTGCCCGACGCCAGGTCGACCAGGCTCGGGCCACGGGCGCCGGGCTCGTCGTCGCCGAGGGAGAACGCCGCCCACAGGATGATCGGCATCGCCACCACCAGCGCGAACGCGACCTGGGTGCGACGGCGCTGGAGCTGGCGGACCAGCTCGGTGCGCAGCGGCATGGTCCGTCCCGGGACGGCGGGCGGCGCGGCCCGGCCGGTCACGAGGTCGCCGACGTGCCCGCGGCGGGTCGAGAGCTGACGGTCGTCACTCACGAGGTACCTCCGACGTCGCGCCCCTCGGGGCCCACCAGTTCCAGGAACGCGTCCTCCAGCCGCCCACGCGGCCCGGCCGCGCTGACCGCGACCCCACCGGACACCAGCGCGGCGACGGCGTCGGCGCGGGCGGTGCCGTCGAGATGGGCGTGCACGACGCCCGGCTGGTCCCCGGTGACGACGTCGGTGACGCCGTCGAGGGCGGCCAGCACGGCCCGGGCCCGGCCGGTGTCGTCCACGGTGAACGACGAGCCGCCCCCGGCCGCCATCAGCTCGGCGACCGTCCCCGCGGCGACGACCGTGCCGCGGTGCATGACCACGACCTCCGAGCAGGTCTGCTCCACCTCCGACAGCAGGTGGCTGGACACGAGCACGGTCCGGCCGCCCGCGGCGTAGCGGCGCAGCAGCTCGCGCATCGCGTGGATCTGGGGCGGGTCGAGCCCGTTGGTGGGCTCGTCGAGGATGAGCAGCTCGGGCAGGCCCAGCATCGCCTGCGCGATCGCGAGGCGCTGCCGCATGCCCTGGGAGTAGGTGCCGACGCGGCGGTGCACCGAGTCGCCGAGCCCGGCGATCTCCAGCGTCTCCTCCATCCGCGCCTGCTCCGGCGGGCGCCCGGTGGCCTCCCAGTAGAGCCGCAGGTTCTCCGCGCCCGACAGGTGCGGCAGGAACCCGGGTCCCTCGACGAACGCGCCGATCCGGGACAGCACCGCCGCGCCGGGACGGATGGGACGGCCGAACGCCGTCATCGTCCCGGCGGTGGGCGCGATCAGGCCCATGAGCATGCGCAGGACGGTCGTCTTGCCGGCGCCGTTCGGGCCGAGCAGGCCGAGCACCGCGCCGCGCGGCACGGTGAACGAGACGTCCGACACCGCGGCGAACCCGTTGCGGTAGGTCTTCGCCAGCCCGCCGACGACCAGCGGCGGAGCGTCGCCGGGCACGTCGTCGTCGGAGGGCTCGGTCCGGCGCGACCGCAGCCGCGCCACCAGCCACACCAGGAGTGCCGCGGCCAGCACCGCGGCGATCCCGAGCACCGGCCACAGCGGGACGGTTCCCGCCGACTCGGTGCGGCCGGGCACCTGGGGCACCGACAGCGCGGTGTCCCCGGCGAGCCCGACCCGCCACACGGCCGGGTCGGCGCCGGAGTCGTAGCCCTGGTCGGTCGTCGACAGCTGCACCAGCAGGCGGCTGCCCGCCTGCACCGGCGCGACGACGCCGGGCAGCGTCACCGTCGCCTCGGCGGGGGAGCCGTCGGCGGGGACGGCGATCCGCAGCGGCGCGACGGCGTTGCCCAGCAGCGTGCTGCGCCCGTCGGGGGTGAGCGTGGTGAGCGACGCGAACAGCACCGCGGTGTCCGGGGCGGGCTGTCCGGCGATCCGCGCGACGCGCACCGTCACCCGCGGCGCCCCGGAGGGCTGCATCGCGTCGGCGACGGGTGCGGTGAGGAACCGGGCGGACTGGCCCGGCGTCGTCAGGCCGGACAGGCCGCCGAGCGAGCCCAGCGACCCGAGCGCCGAGCCGAGGCCCGGCAGCGACGTGAGCGCCGACGGGTTCCCGCCCGGCGGGTGGACGACGGTCTGCTCGCCGCCGTCCAGGGGCAGCGCGGTCGTCGGGGCGGGGCCGGAGCCCGCGGTCAGGCCGGGGTAGGCCCCGGCGAGGACGGTCCGGCCGGTGGGGGTGTCGCCGCGGGTGCGGACGGTGCTGCGGACCTGGTAGGCGAAGGGGGCCTCGGCGAGACCACCGGTCGTGCCCTCCGCCGCGGGCAGGCCCCGCAGGTGCTGGTCGAACCAGTCGGCGATGCGGGCGCGGACCTCGGAGTCGGGGCCGCCGCCGTCATGGCCGCCCGCGAACCACAGCACCGACACCGGGGTGCCGTTCGCGGCGATCTGGCGGGCGTTCGCGTCGGCCTGGTCGAGACCGAACAGGGTGTCCTGCTCGCCCTGGACCAGCAACGTCGGGGCGGTGATCCGGTCGGTGACGGTCGCGGGGGAGGAGCGGCGGAGCAGCTCGGCCAGCTCCGGGGAGACGCGGCCGGTGCGGGCGGCCTCGCCGTAGGCGGCGCAGACGTCGCGGGCGAAGCGTCCGCAGATCGGGTCCGACGCCGGCCGCGACGCGTCCGGTGCCCGGCCGGTGGCCGCGCCGGGCGCCGTGGCGCCTCCCGGGCCGGCCGCGGTGCCGGCGGCGGTGCCCGGTCCCGCGGTGCCGGCGCCGTCCGGTCCGGACGCGCCCGCGGTGCCGTCGGAGGAGGACGCCCCGCCCGAGGACGAGCCGAAACCGCCCCCACCGCCGGAGCCGCCGGAACCGGAGCCACCGAGCCCGCCGGAGGAGCCGGCGGCGGCACCCGCCGGTGAGTCCCCGCCTGCGGGCACCCGGCCACCGGAGCCGAAGAACACCCCGGCCCAGCCGCTCTTGAACACCCCGTCGCCGGCGCCCGCACCGGCCGCGGGCGTGCCCGGCGGCGTCGCACCGGCCGGGACGGCGTTGTTGGGGAACAGCGCCTGGCCCAGGTCGTTCCAGGTGATCACCGGCACGATCGCGTCGATCCGCCGGTCGTACCCGGCCAGCAGCAGGGCGAGGCCACCGCCGTAGGACCCACCGGTCACACCGACGCGGGGGTCGCCGTCGGCGTCGCGCTGCACGTCGGCGCGCGCGGCGAGACGGTCCACCAGCCGCGACGCGTCGGCCACCTCGCGGTCGGGGTCGTCCAGCCCGATCGAGCCACCGGAGGCGCCGAACCCGCGCGCGGTCCAGGTCTGCACCACGTAGCCGCGGGCGGCGAGCTCGCGGGCGTCGGAGTCGACGGAGGCCTTGCTGCCGCCGAAGCCGTGCGCCACCAGCACCGCGGGTGCGGGGGAGGCCGCGGTCGCCGAGGCGGGGACGTAGAGCGAGGTGTCCAGGTCGATCGTGCCCGGCTGCCCGGGGCCTGCCGGGACGGCGACCTTCTCCTCGGTCACGGCGACCGCGCCGCCGTCGTCGGCCGCCGCCGCGGCGGGCGCCGGCGCGGCGACCGGGACACCGGGTGCGGCCGACGCGGCCGGGGCGAACGCCAGCACCAGGGCGGCGACCGTCGTCGCCACGATCGGGGTACGGACCCACCGGGTCCGGGGGAGCACGTGCACGTCATCGAAACTACGCAGATCGCCGCGACCGCGTCGCCGGGCGGCGGGTGCGTCCCGCCACGCCCGCCGCCCGGCACCGGTCCGGCACGGGAACCGGCACCGGCCCCGGCGAACCGGGCACCCGGGATGAAGGCCGCACCAACGGCGCGTGACCCCGGGGTGTCGCCGGGCGTTCACCCGACGTTCCGCCGTGCAACGCCGACCGGAAGCCGCGGCCCGGCACCGTCACCGGGTGTGAGCGTCAACCCCACCGGAGAGACCCCCGGCGTCGGAGTCCCGCGGGCACTCGCCGTCGACATGACGATCGCCGACCAGCAGGACTGGCTCGCCGCCTTCCTGCGACGCCACCCCGTCAGCCGGCGCACCGCGCTGCGCGGCGGCGCCGGAGTCCTGGCGACCCTCGCGGCGTCCGGGTCGCCCTGGGCCCGCGGGGTGGCCGCGGCCGCCGCACCCGCGCCGGTGACCGTCGTCGGACGGCACCTGGCCTACGGGCCCGACCCGGCCCGCTCGATGTCGTTCTCCGGGGAGCTGACCGCGGCCCCGCCGCCCGGGCGGATGGTCGTCGACGTCGGCACCGACTCCGGGTTCGGGCTCACGCTCCCGGTGCAGGTCCGCCCGCTGGAGAGCCTCGTCCCGCAGGTGGACGGCAGCATCCGCGGCACCCGCCAGTGGTTCGCCCACGCCCGCGCCGACGGCCTCACCCCCGGCAGCCGCTACGTCTACCGGTTCCGCATCGAGGCCCCCGGCGGAACCACGGCGACCACCGCCACCAGCACCTTCCGCACGGCCGCGCCCCGCGGCACCCGGCACCGGTTCACCTTCACCGCCTTCGCCGACCAGGGCGTGAGCACCGGTGGGGAGCCGAACCACTACAAGCCCGACGACACCCACCGCAGCCCGGCGCCCGCGGAGGCGCTGACCGCGCTCGTCGCCGCGGAGGCACCCGCGTTCCACCTGCTCGCCGGCGACATCTGCTACGCCGACCCCTCCGGCGCCGGCCGGCCGGTCCGCAACGGCGCCCCGCAGGACGACGAGGCCCACGACAGCTTCGACCCCACCGTCTGGAGCACCTACTTCGCCGCGATCGAACGCTCGGCCGCGTCGACCCCGTGGATGTTCGCCACCGGCAACCACGACATGGAGGCGCTCTACGACCTGAACCGGGCCGACGGCCCCGCGCACGGCTACGCCGGTCACGCCGCCCGGCTCGCGCTGTCCGGGACCGGCCCCCGCGGCTGCCCCTCGGTGTACGCGTTCACCCACGGCACCGTCGGGGTCGTCAGCGTGGACGCCAACGACCTCTCCACCGAGATCCCGACCAACGCCGGCTACTCCGGCGGGACCCAGCTGACCTGGCTGGAGCGGACCCTGGCCGGCTGGCGCGCCGACCCGGACGTCGAGTGGATCGTGCTGTTCTTCCACCACTGCGCGTTCGCCACCTCGGGCTCGCACGCCTCCGACGCCGGGGTGCGACGGGCGCTGGCGCCGCTGTGCGACCGCTACCGGGTCGACCTGTGCGTGCAGGGCCACAACCACCAGTACGAGCGCACCGACCCCATCCGCGACGGCCGCCCCACCCGTCCGGCGCCGGACCGCTCCACCGTCCACCCGGAGACCGACGGCACCACCTACGTGTGCGTCGGCTCCGGCGGACGGCCCCGCTACCGCTGGCAGCCCGGCGAGACCGACAGCTTCCGCGGCCACGAGACCGAGCAGGCGCCGGTCACGAGCTTCCTGGCCGGTCCCGACGACCAGAAGCAGACCGAGACCGTCACCTGGTCGCGGGCCCGCTACCTCGGCTACGCCTACCTGCGCTGCTCGGTGGTCCCCGGTTCCGGCGGCACCGACTCCCGGCTCGTCGTGCACGCGATCTCCGACCTCGGCGAGGAGATCGACATGGTCCGGCTCAGCCGTCGTGCGCGCCGCTGAACCGGACACACCGGACGACTTCCGGCCCCGACCGGGTGCCCTGGGTCACCCCGACTCGCCATGCAACGGACCAGGGAGGACACTTCACCTACCGCAGGGGAGTATCCCTACCGCGGTGGTGTCGTCAGCACGGTGTCGTCGCGAGCGTGGTTCGCGAGCGGACCCGGCACCACCGGCCACGCTCGGCAGCCGCAGCAGCGGGCTGCCGTGGCGGGAGAGACCTCGGGCTGTCTGATGCTGCCCTGGTCTGGAGGAACTTCGTGAACGTACCCCTGTGGGTCTGGCTGGTCACCATCGTCGGGTTCGTGCTGGTGATCGGTGCGGACCTGTGGCTCAACGACCACAAGCCGCACGCCGTGACCCTGGGCGAGGTCACCCGCTGGGTCGTCTTCTACGTGGCGCTGGCCGTCGCGTTCGGCTGCGGGGTCTGGTTCTTCTCCGGGGGCACCTACGCCGGCGAGTTCTTCGCCGGCTACCTGACCGAGTACTCGTTGTCGGTCGACAACCTGTTCGTCTTCCTCATCATCATGTCCGCGTTCAAGGTGCCGGTCCTCCACCAGCACCGGGTGCTGCTGGTCGGCATCGTGATCGCGCTGATCATGCGGAGCATCTTCATCGCCGCGGGCGCGGCGGTCATCGACCGCTTCAGCTGGGTGTTCTTCCTCTTCGCCGCGTTTCTCATCTACACCGCCGTCTCGCTGGTCAAGCAGGCTGCCGGCGGCGACGACGAGGAGTGGAAGGAGGGCCGGGTCCTGCAGTGGGTCCGCAAGGCCTTCCCGGTCACCGACGACTACCACGGTGCCAAGACCACCGTGAAGATCGACGGCAAGCGCTGGCTGACCCCGATGCTGATCGTGATGATCGCCATCGGCGTCACCGACATCATGTTCGCCCTGGACTCGATCCCGGCGATCTTCGGCCTCACCCAGGAGCCCTACCTGGTCTTCACCGCGAACGCGTTCGCGCTGATGGGGCTGCGCCAGCTCTACTTCCTGCTCGGCGGGCTGCTCAACAAGCTGGTCTTCCTGTCCTACGGCCTCGCGGTGCTGCTCGCCTTCATCGGCGTCAAGCTCGCCCTGCACGCCCTGCACGAGAACGAGCTGCCCTTCATCAACGGCGGGGAGCCGGTCCCGGTCCCCGAGGTCGGGATCGGACTCTCGCTCGGCGTCATCGTCGGCGTCCTCGCGCTCACCACGATCGTCAGCCTCGTGGCGGTCCGGATGAAGCCCGAGCTGGCCGAGCAGGGCAGCGGGATCACCGCGCCGCCGCTGGCCCGCACCAAGGAGGAGGCCGCGCAGATCGAGGCCCAGGACGAGCAGGCCGACCACCGGGTGAGCGCGCCCCCGCGCGACTGAGGCCCCCGGCCCGTCGGATCCGCATCGGACACCGGGGCGGGGCCGTGTCGGCCCCGCCCCGCCCGGCGCGCCGCGCCTGTGACCAGGCGAAACGTCCTGCCTGGTGATTGTCAAGTGTTGCTTCGCCACGTGGTCCAGTTCACTATCGGGTGATCCTGGCGTCGTAGCGAGGGGCTGACGCATGATCCCGGTGATCGAGTTCGTCCTGGGCGTCGCCGTGCTGGTGTACAGCGCGGAGAAGCTCATCGGCTACCTGGTCGGGGTGGCGAGTCGCTGGGCGATCTCGCTGTTCCTGATCGCCGTCGTCTTCACCGGGATCGAGTTCGACGACCTCGCGTTCGGGGTCGTGCTGAACATGGAGGACCTCAGCGACGTCGCGCTCGGCGCCGTCATCGGCACCACGATCGCGCTGACCGGCATCGTGCTCGCGCTCGCCGCGATCATCGCGCCGACCCGGGTCGAGGTCCCGCGCGACTACCTCGCGCTCTACGTCGCCGCCCCGGTGGTGATGTTCCTGCTCGCGCTCGGCGGGCTGCTCACCGCCGGCACCGGCGTCGTGCTGATCCTGCTGTTCGTCGCCTTCGTCGGCTGGATCGCCTACCGCGAGTACTCCGCCCGTCGGCCCGTCTGGCGCAACGCCGAGGTCTACGAGCAGCTGGAGAAGGCCGGGGTCGCCGCGGGCGGGAGCACGACGGCGACGGTCGCGCCGAGCGGCCCGCCCCGGACCGACGCGGCGGCCGGCAGCCCCGGGTTCCGGCTGCCCGAGGACCTGCGCGTCGACGACGGCTTCCTCAAGGCCCGCGCCCAGCCGCCCGGGCGGACCATCCTGTTCGCCGTCATCGCGCTGATCGGGCTGGTCGTCGGTGCGCTCATCGCCGGGCAGGGCACCGAGGGCATCCTCGAGACCTGGGCGATCAGCGGGACGGTCTTCGGGGTCACCATCGCGACGCTCGCGCTGTCCCTCGAGGACATCCTGATCACCGTCGAGCCGGCCCGGCGCGGCGCGCCCGAGATCGCCGTCGCGAACGTGCTCGGCAGCGTCGTGTTCTCGGTGACCGGCAAGCTCGGCGTGATCCTGCTGGTCGGCGGGGCGATCGTGGTCGACCCGACGGCCCTGGTCTGGCACCTGCCGGTGCTGCTCGGGCTCACCGTGCTCTCCGCGGTGTTCCTGGGCACCGGACGCATCCGCCGCTGGCACGGCGTGGTGCTGCTGGGGCTCTACGTCGCCTACTTCGTCCTCAGCCTGACCGTCTTCGGCGGCGTCCCCGTCGACGACTGAGCACCTGCAGGGAGACCCGATGCTCACGAAGGACCGGATGGCCGCGGCGCTCGTCGTCGTGGCCGCGCTGGTCGGCCTCGTGCTCGTGTTCGGCACGGGCGAGGGCGCCCGCGACGACGACGACGCCCCGGCGGGCGGCCCGCCGTCGGCCACCCGGGTGGACGACGACGACCAGCGGGCCCCGGCCGCTCCGGCCCCGCAGGACCGGGCGCCGGGGCAGCAGCAACAGCAGCCCGACGACGATGACGACGACGGCTGAGCGGCGGCTGAGCGGCGTCAGAGGTGGTGCAGCACGACGTCGTCGATCCGGCCGTCGTGCAGGGTCAGCGTCATCCAGGTGTGGGTCGGCATCCGGCGCCGGTCGGTCGGCGACCCCGGGTTGAGCAGACGCAGCCCGTCCGCCGCGGAGTCCCACGGGATGTGCGAGTGCCGGAACACCAGCAGGTCGGTGTCGGGGTGCGCGGCGAGCGCCCGGCGTTCGCGGCCCTGCTTCGGGCCGGTCTCGTGGGTCACCGCGACCCGGACCCCGTCGAGGGTCGCCCGGGCCGTCTCCGGCAGCCGGGCGCGCAGCTCGTCGCCGTCGTTGTTGCCCCAGCAGGCGAGCAGCCGGGCCGCGCGTCCCTCGACCCGGTCGAGCAGCTCCACCGAGCACCAGTCACCGGCGTGCACGACGACGTCGGCGGCGTCGACGGCCTCCCACACCGGCCCGGGGAGCCCACCGGAGTGGGCGGCCCCGCGGCTCGGGTGGTGGGTGTCGGAGATCAGCAGGAGCGCGGTCAGCGCACGCCCACCAGGTCGCAGACGAAGATCAGTGTCTCGTTCGGGGCGATGACGCCGCCCGCGCCGCGGGCGCCGTAGCCCAGGTGCGGCGGGATCACGAGCCGGCGGCGGCCGCCGACCTTCATCCCGGCGACGCCGTTGTCCCAGCCGGAGATGACCTGGCCGGCGCCGAGGCCGAACTGCAGCGGCTGGCCGCGGTCGTAGGAGTTGTCGAACTCGCGGCCGGTGGACTGCGAGACCCCGACGTAGTGCACGGCGACGGTGTCACCGGGCTTGGCCTCCGGGCCGTCGCCGACGGTCAGGTCCTCGGTCACGAGGTCGGTGGGCAGCGGGCCGTCGACGATCTCGACGGCGGGCTTCTGCGGTGCGGACACGGACGTGCTCCTCACGGACGGGGACGGCCCGCGGGGGCGGGCCGTGGGTGCGCGACGACCCTGCCAGAACCCGCCGGCGGGTGCGTCCCGGGCCCGCCCGTCGTGGCACGCTGCACACCGTGACCGGTGACCGTGACCTCTCCGGCGGCGCCCCCGACGACGGCGTCGCGACCGACTGGCCCCGCTGGCTCGACGTGTTGGAACGGGCCGGGATCCCGGCCTCGTCCAACCTCCGCGCGCCCGCGGAGCCCGGCGCGGTGGCCGACGCCGAGGCGGTGTTCGGCCGGGAGTTCCCGGCCGCGCTGCGGGCCCTCTACGCGCTCGCCGACGGCCAGCTGGCCGACCACCCGCGCGCCCCCGGCCCGCACCCCGAGGTCGCGACGAGCCTGTTCCCCGCGACCTACCGGTTCGTGCCCCTGGCCGAGGCGACGCGGGAGTACCGCGGCTGGCTCGACGTCGTCGCCGACATGGGGCACGACCACGTGACCGTGCGCGCCGGGGACCCGGTGCTGGCCCACTACTGGGACGCGGGGTGGTGGCCGCTGGCCGTCGACGGCGGCGGGAACGCCCTGGTCGTCGACACCGTCCCGGAGCCCGGTGGCGCCGTCGGGCAGATCGTCGTCGCCGGTCCGGACGAGGACGAGCGCCGCGTGGTCGGGACCGGTGTGGGGGACTACCTGCGCCGGCTGATCGCCGCCGGACCGGAGGTCGACGACGCGGTCGTCGACCCCTCGGACCGGGCCTACCGCTTCTGGGACGCCGCGCACCTGCGCTGACCGGGCGCGGCCCGCTGCCGCTCCGGCCTCAGCGGTGCGGCCGGGGCGCCAGCTCCAGGTCCACCCGCGCCGGCCGGTTCGCCTCGGACACCACGTCCTCGACGAGCCCGTGCTCGGGCGACAGGTGGCACACCGGGTCGGTGGCCGCGGCGTCACCGGTGAGCTGGAACGCCTGGCAGCGGCACCCGCCCAGGTCGATCTCGCGACGGTCGCAGGTCCGGCACGGCTCCTGCATCCAGTCCTCGCCGCGGTAGGCGGTGAACAGCGGCGCCGAGGTCCAGATCTCCTCGAGGCCGCTGTCGCGGACCGAGGCCCGCGGCAGCGGCAGGGTCTGCGCGGCCGGGCAGGGCAGCGCGTCGCCGTTCGGGGCGACGGTGAGCTGGCGCTGCGCCCAGCCGCCCATGCACGGCTTGGGGTAGCGGGAGTAGTAGTCGGGCAGCACGTGCACGACCTCCATCGACCCGGCCAGGCGCGCCCGGGCGGCGGTGACGACCTCCTCGGCCCGGTCGAGCTGCTCGCGGGTCGGGAGCAGCGACGACCGGTTGCGCCAGGCCCAGCCGTAGTACTGGGTGTTGGCGAGCTCCACCCGGTCGGCGCCGAGGCGCTCCACGAGGTCGACGATCGCGCCGATCCGCTCGATGTTCTGCCGGTGCAGCACCACGTTGACCGTCAGCGGCCAGCCCAGCTCACGGACGAGCCGGCAGGCCTCCAGCTTCTTGTCGAACGAGCGGATCCCGGCGATCCGGTCGGAGGTGGCGGGCTCGTCGGCCTGCACGCTGACCTGCACGTGGTCCAGCCCCGCCGCGCGCAGCGCCTCGGCCCGCGGCCGGGACAGCCCGATCGCACTGGTCACGAGGTTGGTGTACATACCCAGGTCGCAGGCGGTGCGGACCAGCTCGGGCAGGTCCCGCCGCAGCAGCGGCTCCCCGCCGGACAGGTGGCACTGCAGCACGCCCATGGCGGCGGCCTCGCCGAACACGCGCTGCCAGTCGGCGGTGGACAGCTCGTCGTCGTAGCGGGCCAGCTCGATCGGGTTCGAGCAGTAGGCGCACGCCAGCGGGCAACGGTAGGTGAGCTCGGCGAGCAGCCCGAACGGGCGCGGGGCGCTCATCCGAGCGCCACCAGGTTCCGGGCGACGAGCCGGGTCAGGTAGTCGCGCACCTGGTCGCCGACGACCAGCGCGTCGGCCTCGTCGAAGTCCGCGACCAGCGCCGCGACGATGTCGTCGACGCTGCGCTCGCCGTCGCACAGGCGCAGCACCGCGTGCCCGGTCCGGTTCAGTACGACGACGGTCTCCGGCCCGAGCAGCACCCACCCGCCGGTCGGGCGGTCCGGCCGCATCCGCACGTGCCGGCCGAGCCGGGGCCGGGAGTCCCCGGTGACCGCGGGTGTGCGGGCGGCCCGTTCGCCGCGTCGTGGCGCCGGGACCCGTTCCGCGCCGGTGGCGGTCGACCCGTCACGCGTAGGCATGGTCGATCGCATCCATGATCGCCCAGAGCACGTCGCACTTGAACGACAGCGCGGCCTCGGCGGCGTCCTGCTCGGCGGGGGTGCGGCAGTGCGCGACGACGACCTCCAGTGCGTGCTCGGAGTCCCGCGGAGCCTGGAACAGCCGGTTGCGGAAGTACTGGAGCCCGTCCGGGTCGATCCAGGTGTAGTACTTCTCGAACGCCGCCAGCCGCTCGGCCATCAGGTCCGGGGCGAACAGCTCGGTCAGCGACGACGCGACCGCCTCGACCCACGGCCTCGTGCGGGCGAAGCCCACGTAGGCGTCGACGGCGAACCGCACCCCGGGCTGCACGTGCCGGTGGTCGGTGATCTCCGACCGGCTCAGCCCGCACGCCTCGCCGAGCCGCAGCCACGCCTCGATACCCCCCTGTCCGGAGTTCCCGCTGCCCGGTTCCCGGCCGTCGTGGACTCCATCATGATCAGTGATCCGGCGGATCCACCGCCGCCGGACCCCGACGTCGGGGCAGTTCGAGAGGATCGCCGCGTCCTTGACCGGGATGGCCTCCTGGTAGGCGAACCGGTTCGCGACCCAGCCGCGGATCTGGTCCGGGGTGAGGGTGCCGTCGTTCATGCGGACGTGGAACGGGTGCGCCGAGTGGTACTGCGCGGCGTGCGCCCGCAGCCGTCGCACCAGCGCGGTGTCCGGAGCGGTCATGTCAGACCTCCAGTTCCAGTCCGTCGAACCCGACGACGACCCCGGCGGCGGTGACCGCGGCGCGTTCGGCGGAGTCCTCCAGCAGGACGGGGTTGGTGTTGTTGACGTGCACGTAGACGATCCGGGGCACACCGAGGGCGGTGAGCACCTCCAGGCTGCCACCCCGGCCGCCGACGTGCAGGTGTCCCATGTCGTGCGCCGTCTTCGCGGCCAGCCCGAGCCGGACCAGCTCGTCGTCGTGCCAGGTCGTGCCGTCGACGAGCAGCAGGTCGGCGCCGTCGATCTCGTCCTGCACGGCGGGGGTCAGCTCCTGCACGCCGGGCAGGTACACCGCGTACCGGCCGGACGCGGTGTCGGTGAACCGGTACCCGACCACCCGCCCGGGCAGGCCCTCGGCGACGCCGAACCGGTCGTGCTTGCCCGTCGGCGCCTCGAACGCGCGGTAGACGAGGCCGCCGAGGTCGTGGTCGGCGCCGGGGACGACCTCGGTCCAGGTGACCGGGCAGAACCGCTCCAGGGTGGGCAGCAGCCCGGATCCCTCGCGCAGGGTCCGCTCGGTCGCCGCGGTCGCGTGCAGCGACACCCCGCGGCCCTCGCGCAGCAGCACCAGCCCCAGGGTGTGGTCGATCTCGGCGTCGGTGAGCAGCACACCCTGCAGCGGGGTCGTCCGGTCGCCGGTCGGGTGCAGCGCGGGAGCGTCGGCGAGCTGGGTGCGGACGTCGGGGGAGGCGTTGACCAGCCACCACCGCCGCCCGTCGGGGGAGACGGCGATCGAGGACTGGGTGCGCGGCGTCGCCGGTCGCGACCCGTCGCGCACCGCCCGGCAGCCCGGACAGCCGCAGTTCCACTGCGGGAAGCCACCGCCCGCCGCCGATCCGAGGATCCGGATCCTCATGGCACCCCCTGTTCCACGGCGACGGCCGGGGCGCGCTGCGCGCGCCCCCGGCCGTCGGTCACCTCACGCCTCGGTCCGGGCGATGTACATCGTCACCTCGGGCGCGCAGCCGATCTCCTCGAACTCCGGCGCCTCCCACTCGGTGGTCGACTCCATGCGATCACCTCCCTTCTCACAGCGTTCGGGTCCCCGGGGTCGGCCGGATCTACTGCTCGGGCAACGCGAAGCAGAACAACGCGTCGCCCGCGGCCGCACCGAGCAGGCCCGGCAGGAACCCCTCGACCCAGCCGCCCCACCCGGTCGGCACGGCGATGAACTGCCTGCCGTCGACCTCGAAGGTGGTCGGGCTGGAGTGGTGCCCGCTGCCGCACTGGAACGACCAGAGCTTCTCCCCGGTCGAGGCGTCGAGCGCGACGAACTCACCGGTCGGGGTCCCCTGGAAGACCAGGCCGCCCGCGGTGGTGAGCGTCGAGGCGCACATCGGGTACTCGTTGTTCCAGCGCCACTTCTCCTCGCCGGTGAGCGGGTCGATCGCGGCGACGAACCCGTAGAAGTCCTCGATGTCGACGGCGACGCCGGCGCCCCAGTAGGGGATGGACTCCTTGAACTCACGGCGACGCCGGGTGGCGGTCGCCCCGACCTCCTGGACGGGCACGTACATCAACCCGGTCTGCGGGTTGTAGGACATGTGCGTCCATTCCTTGCCGCCCGCCGGGCCCGGCCAGAAGTGCACCGGGACGCCCTCCTCGTCGGGGTAGATCTTCGGCGTCACCTTGCCCTCGGGCGTGATCTCGCCCCAGGTGATCCGGTCGACGAACGGGAACACCCGCACGAGCTCGCCGTTGGTCCGGTCGAGCACGAAGAAGTAGCCGTTCTTGTCCGCGTGGGCGAGCAGCTTGCGCCCGTCCGGCGCGTCGAACAGGACGTTCTCCATCGTGGAGTCGTAGTCCCACAGGTCGTGCGGGGTGAACTGGTAGTGCCACCTGATCTCGCCGGTGTTGACGTCGACCGCGATCGTCGAGTCGGTGTAGAGGTTGTCGCCGGGGCGCACGCCGCCGTCGAAGTCCGGGGCCGGGTTGCCGGTGCCCTGGAACAGCAGCTCCAGCTCCGGGTCGTAGGTGGGCGTCACCCAGCAGTTCGCGCCGCCGCGCTGCCAGGCCTCGCCGTCGTCGGGCCAGGTCTCCGAGCCGGGCTCGCCCGGCTTCGGGACGGTGTAGCAGCGCCAGCGCCGCTCACCGGTCTCCGCGTCGAACGCGTCGAGGTGGCCGCGGACGCCGAACTCCCCGCCGGCGCTGCCGACGATCACCAGGTCCTTGACGATCAGCGGCGCGACCGAGCCGCTCTCCCCGGCGCGGACGTCGCCGTTGACGGTGTCCCACACGACCTTCCCGGTCGTGGCGTCGAGCGCGATGATGTGCGCGTTGAGCGTGTACATGTAGACCTTGCCGTGGCCCACGGCCAGCCCGCGGTTGACGTTGCCGCAGCACAGCGACACGTCGTAGGGCGAGGCGTGCTTGTAGCGCCAGAGCTCCTCGCCGGTCCTCGCGTCGATCGCCCAGGCGCGGCCGTCGGGGCCGGAGACGTACATGACGCCCTCGACGACGATCGGTGACGCCTCGAACGAGTAGGTGGACGCACCGGACTGCATCCCGACGGCGCCGGCCTGGAACACCCAGGCGGGCGACAGTCTGCGGATCGAGTCCTTGTTGATCTGGTCGAGCTCGCTGTAGCGCTGGCCGTCGTAGGTGCCGTAGTAGGTCAGCCAGTTCTGCGGCTCGGAGCGTGCGCCGCGGATCCGGTCGTAGTCCACCGCGGAGGTGGCCGGGGCCTCGCCCCGGACGTTGCTGAGCTGGACGTGCGGGATCGCTTCACCCGCGTCGACGTAGTCCGTCATCTCGGGATCCTTCCTACGGTCGCGGCTGCGGGGGACGGTCGAGCTTGGCGTGGTCGGGTACCTCGCCCCCGATGACGATGGAGCCGGTGAGACCGCGGCCCTCGTCGTTGCCGCTCGCGGAGCCGTAGTAGTACGTGCCCGGCCCGTCGAGGTTGATCTTCGCCGTGCCCTTGGAGTGGTTCACCAGCCAGATGAACTTCGGGTCGCCGTTGCTGGGCAGCACCGCGCAGTGGGTGTTCTTGTCGTCGTTGATGAGGGTCAGCTCGATGTCACCGCCGTGCGGGAGGATGAGCACGCCGGGCTCGTAGCAGATCTCGTCCTCCGGGATCCGGATGGTCGCCCGGAGCACGCCGTCGGGTCCCTCCTCGGCGTAGCCGATGGTCCCGCTGCCGAGCAGCCGACCCAGCGCGAGCCGGTTCTGCCCGTCGAGACCCGCGGCGGCCAGCTGTTCCGCGCGTTCGTCTTCGGTGGTCGTCATTGACACTTTCCTCCCGAGCGCAATTCGTCGGTGGGTACGTGATCACCTTCACACCGCACGGTGGTAAGCGTCAACCCCGTGCGTCCATCAATTCTGCGCCGACGATCATGAACGCGCGAGCTCGAATGCGGAATGATCTCCCGCGAGGGTCCCGGGCTCGGCTCGGACGATCTCTCCGCAGGTCAGGACCGGCTGCGCGGGGCCGCCCCGTTGCCCGGAAACGATTGTCCGGGAACAATCGGAACACTTCTGCGGACCGTGCCGTGGGGTCGTCCGGGAAATGGTGGGAAATGCGGGCGGGTGCCCCGGAAATCGTGGCCGCCGGAGATCGGTGACGTCGGTGCGGCGACAAGCACCGTCGCGGGGGCCGGGGCGGCCGTCCCCGCCGTGACGTGCGACGCCGCGCCCGGGACGGCGCCGTGGGCTCCGGTGTGGACACCCGCGGTCCCCGCCCGCGGAACCGTCCGTGCCCATTCCGTGCAGGCCACGCGGCCGGCCCCGGAGGAATGAAACACATGTTTCCCGAAAGGCGGCGACCGGCGTGGGGGTGTCACCAGAACTTGATGCCCGCCGCCTTCAGCCGACGGCGGTGCTGCTTCACCGCGAGCGCGATGGCCTCGGGGGTGATGAGCCCGGCCCAGACCTTCGACGCGGTCTCACCCTGTTCGAGCAGCGCGTCGGCCTCCTCGCCACCCAGCTCGGCGCTCTGCACCACCCGCGCGCCGAAGCCGATGTGCCAGCGCTCGTCGCGCAGGACCAGCTCGGTCCCGCGGTGCACGCCCGGCAGCGGGACGGACAGCCGGTCCAGGGTCTGGAGCATCGCGTGCTGCCCGGCCAGCAGCACCACACCCTCGATGACCATGTGGTAGAGCCCGACCGCCCCGGTCAGTCCGGTGTGGTCCTCGGCGAGCCCACGGGCGGTCGCCGGCAGCCGGTGCTCGAACAGGTCGACGAGCTCGGAGCTCACCTCGCGTCGCAGCACGTCCAGCCGGTCGGCCGGGGTGTCGCCGGGGACGCCCAGCACCTGCGCGGCGACCAGGTCGAAGAACCGGGCGTGCCGCGCCTCGTCGCGGGCCTGGGCGCGGAACGCGGCCTGCATGGTGTCGTCGAGCGCCGCCGCCTGGTACGAGCCGAGCTGCCCGGCGACCGAGGCCTCGGCGATGCAGAAGCCGGCGACGAGCCCGCGCACGGTCGCCGCCTCGTCCGGCGCGAGCCGGGCCCACGCGTCGCGGTCCGGGCCCAGGTCGAGGTCGGTCTCGTCCCACTGCAGCGACTCGGCCAGCTGGACGAAGTGGTCGTATCCGGCGATCATGACCATGGTCTCGGTGTCCTCACCCCGGGAACTGTTCTCCCGGCTCCAACGGGCGGAAGTCCGACTTGGCGGCGCCGCAGATCGGGCACATCCAGTCGTCGGGGATGTCCTCGAAGGGCGTGCCCGGCTCGATGCCGCTGTCCGGGTCGCCCTCGTCCGGGTCGTAGACGAACCCGCACGGCTCGCAGATCCACAGGGACCGCGTGGCCTGGTCGGACATCGTCATGCTGCTCCCCACGGCGTCGTCGCCCACGCCCGCCGGTGGCCCGTGGCCGGGTCCGGCGGAGGTGTCCCTCCGGCCCAGGGAGCCACAGTGTGAGCGGGGTCGCAAGCGGGCCCGGAGCCCCGTCGCGGGCACCGGTGACCGCCGCGCGTCCGGTCACGCACGGACGCGCGGCGCCCTCACCTGCGACGACGCGGTGCCCGTAGATCAGTTCCGGCCGGCGTCGGTGATCGTCGGAATCGGTGAAACACGTGTTCGCGCTCAGGCGCCGAGCGCGTCCCGGAGGAACCCGACCTGCAGGAGCAGCAGGTTCTCGGCGACGACCTCCTGCGGCGTCATGTGGGTGACGCCCGACAGCGGCAGCACCTGGTGGGCACGCCCGGCCGCGAGCAGCGCCGAGGACAGCCGCAGGGTGTGCGCGGCGACGACGTTGTCGTCGGCGAGGCCGTGCACGACCATCAGCGGGCGGTGCGGCCGGTCCGCGGTCGGCGGGGTCGCGGCGTCGTCGACGATCGACGAGCGGGTGTAGGGCTCGCCGCCCGGCATCCCGAGGTAGCGCTCGGTGTAGTGGGTGTCGTAGAGCGTCCAGTCGGTGACCGGCGCGCCGGCGATGCCCGCGTGGAAGACGTCGGGCCGGCGCAGCACCGCCAGCGCGGACAGGTACCCGCCGAACGACCAGCCGCGGATCCCGACCCGCCCCAGGTCCAGGTCGGGGTAGGCCTCCGCGGCCGCGTGCAGGGCCGCGATCTGGTCCTCCAGCACCGGTCCCGCCAGGTCGCCGTGGATCGCGCGGTCGAACTCCGGGCCGCGGCCGGGGGAGCCACGACCGTCGGTGACCAGCACGGCGAAACCCTGCTCGGCGAACCAGCGGCTGGTCAGGTGCGCGTTGCGGGCCTGCAGCACCCGCTGGGAGTGCGGGCCGCCGTAGGGGTCGAGCAGCACCGGCAGGCGGGTACCGGGCACGTGGCCGGACGGCAGGAACACCGCGGTGCGCAGCTCCCGCTCACCGAAGGAGTGCAGCACCGGGGCCGGGTCGAACCCGGGGTCGACGGCGTGCCCGGCGACCGGGTGCTCGGCCCCGGCGGCGGTGACGAGCACGGCGTGCGGCGCCGTCGCGAGGTCCTGGGACACGCGCACGGTGGTGCCCCCCGCTGCGGCGACGGCGTGCACCCCGGTCGTCGGCGTCACCGCGACCGGCTCGGACCCCGGGGTCACCGACCAGACGGCGACCGAGGTCGGCTCCGTCGAGGCGCGGAACAGGACGGTCTCGCCGTCGATGCCGAGGACCCCGCGCACCTGCAGCTCCGGGCCGGTCAGGTAGGCGTCGCCGACGACGAGCCGGCGCGCCCCGCCGGAGTCCTCGGCCCGCACCAGCGCCCCGGACGCGGTGCGCGCCGGGACGCCCGGCACGTTCTCCACCCACACCGGGTCGGTCTGGGAGTGCAGCGTGGTGGTCCGCCCGGTCGCGGGGTCGACGGCCAGGGTGCGGACCTCGCGCTGGTCGCGCGGCTGGACCGACAGCAGCGGGCCGTGTGCGTCCCAGCCCGCTGTGGCGAGGTACTCGTAGGTCTCGTCGTCCCAGGACACGGGGGTGCGGCTGCCGTCGAGCGCGACGACGACCAGCCCCACCCGAGCGTTCGGGGTGCCGGCGGCGGGGTAGCGGACCGTGGTCGGGACGCGGTCGGGGTGCGCCGGGTCGGCGATGTGCCAGCGTGCGACCGGCGACTCGTCGACCCGGGCGACGAGCAGCGCGCCGCCGTCGGGGGACCACCAGAACCCCCGGTGGCGGTCCATCTCCTCGGCCGCGGCGAAGTCGGGCAGGCCCCAGGAGACGTCGTCGCCGTCGGGGGTGAGCACGGCCGTCGTCGTGCCGGTCGTGAGGTCGTGCAGGTGCAGCGCGCCCGCGGCGACGAAGGCCACCCGGGTCCCGTTCGGGTCGATCCGCGGGTCCACCACGGCCTCGATCCCGCCGACGTCGAGCGGGCGCACGTCCGGCTCCCCGGTCAGCGCGACGGTGAACGGCCGCCCGGACAGTGCGAACACGGCGCGGGTGACCGCGGCGTCGGTGGTGTACCCGACGACGCCGCCCGCCTGCTCCCGGACCCGCTCGCGCCGGGCCCGCTCCGCGGCGGGCAGGTCCTCCTCGCCCGGCAGCCCGGGTACCGACGCCGGGTCCACGAGCAGCCGCTCCGCGCCGGTCGCGGCGTCGACCGACCACAGGCAGGTGACCGGGTCGGTACCGGACCGGCTGCGCAGGAACACCGCCCGCGACCCGTCCGGGGCGACGGTGAACCCGCGGGGGACCCCGAGGGTGAAGCGGCGGGTGCGGGCGTGCAGGCGGGGGAACGAGTCGGCCACGCGGCCGACGCTATCTCCCCGGCGTCACCGCGTGCGGGACGGCCGCTTCCCGGACGCCCGTCCGCCCGCCTCCTCGCAGCCGCGGGCGGCGAGCCGGTCGGCACGCTCGTTCTCCGGGTGCCCGGCGTGCCCCTTCACCCAGAACCAGGTGACGTCGTGCCGGCGGACGGCGGCGTCGAGCTCGCGCCACAGGTCGTCGTTCTTCACCGGCTCCCCGGCGGCGGTCCGCCAGCCGCGGGCCTGCCAGCGCGGCAGCCACCGGGTGATGCCGTTGCGCACGTAGGTGCTGTCGGTGTGCAGGTGCACCACCGAACGCCGGGTCAGACAGTCCAGGGCGCGGATGGTGGCGGTGAGCTCCATCCGGTTGTTCGTGGTCGTCGACGGTTCCCCGCCGTGCAGCTCGCGCTCGTGCTCGCCGTAGCGCAGCACCGCGCCCCAGCCGCCCGGGCCGGGGTTCGGCACGCAGGCGCCGTCGGTGAAGATCTCCACGACCGCCGTCACGGCCGGTGACGCTATCTGTGGCGGACCGGCCGCGGCGGCGCGGGTCAGTAGATCCGGTACGCCTCGCGGGAGGTCGCGAAGCCGTGCCCGGTGCGCGCGTCCCGGCACTCGACGCCGGTCCGGCGGCTCACGCAGGTGACGTCGCCGCGGGTCAGGTGGGTGCCGTAGCCGAGCTCGGCGGTGCCGCGGGCGCGGACCCGCTCGCCGCCGCAGCTCGGCCCGGCCCCGGCGGCGCGCAGCACCAGCCCGGTCCCGGAGCGGAACGTGCACGCCGGGTCGTCCGGCGGGGACCAGGCTCGGGTACGGGTGTCGCAGCGGGTCTCGGCGCCGTCGATCCGGCACGTGATGTTGCCGCTGGGGGAGCGGAATCCGGACCCGGCGAACGCCGCCGGGTCGGCCGGGGCGGTCCCCGCGACGAGGTCGGCGGGTGCCGGCACCGGCTCCTGTGCGGCCGGGGCGGCGGTGCCCGGCGCCGGGCCGTTGTCGGCACCCGGGGACTCGGCGCCCGCGGCGGCCGCGACCGCGAGCAGCAGTGTCGCGCCGACGGCGAGGGCCGCCCCGCGGTGCCCGGCGCCGCCGGGCAGGGCCCGGCCGAGGGCGCCGTCCAGCCCGGTCACCGCCCGCGAGATCCGGTCCCCGGCGCCGCCGGCCCGAACGGCGACCGCCGCCCACGCCCCGGCACCCGGACCGGACGGTGGCCGGGCCTGCGGCGCGGTGTGCCCGGGCGCACCCCACGACGCCGGGTGCCCGCCCCCGGCCGGCGGCGCGGTCGCGGCGCCCCGGGGCACGGGTGCGGCTGGGCCCCACGACGCGGTGGACCACGGACCGGGTGTCGGCGCCGGTCCGGCCCACGGCGCGCCGGGCGCCGCGGGGCGTGCGACGCCGGGTGGCGGCCCGCCCCATGCCGGCGGTCCGTCGCCCGGCTCCCCGGCCGGGACGGCCCCGGCAGCGAGCGGGGCGGCCGGGGCGGCGGCGCCCGGCAGCCAGGGCGGTCGCGGTGCCGGGACCGTGCCGTGCGGTCCGGCCGCGGGCCCCGGAGCGGGTCCGGCACCCGCCGCGCCGGGGCCGGGGACGGCCGCCCCCGGGGCGGCACCGCCGTCGCCGGGACGGCGCGGCGGCGGGACGGCGGCCCGGTCCAGCAGGTCCGCGGGCCGGTACCCGTTGCGGGGCCGTCCGTCCGGCGGGGGCGGGCCGGAGCCGGGCCGGTCGGGCCGATCGGGACGGTGCGGGGGACGGTCGTCGGCGTGGGGAGCGCTCATCGCGATCGGACGCTAGGTGAGGGTTGCGGCCCGCACAGCGGCCGTTTGGCGCAGTCACGGCGGCCGGTCGCTCCGTCACGCTGACCGTGCGTGGTCGGCGCGCGGGTGCCGCGCGGTCCGGCGGCCCCGCCCGCTCGGGTGCCGCACGTCGCGCGTCCCGCACCGGCCACCGAGTGCCGGGCGCCGTCCGGCGGGGCGGTGCCCCGGGCGGGGGAGCCCGGCGTGCCACGCTGGGGCAGTGAGCCAGGCGCTGTACGAGGTCACCGTGAACGCGTTGCTGGACCGGGACCGCCCGCTCACCGCCGCCGGCTGGGACGCGGCGGCCGCCCGGGTCGGCCGGGACCGGGCGCCGCTGCTGCTGGCCGAGCTCGACGACGCGGGCCTGCTCCCGCCCGCGCTGCTGGCGTCGGCGGTCCCGGAGGCCTGGGCCGGTGCCCGCGACCCCGTCGACCGGCTGCCGCGTGCGCGGTGGGCGGAGCTGTTCGCGGCGGCCGGGCTGCCCGTCCCGTCGCCCGGACGCTGAGGGTCAGCCGAACAGGCCGCGCCGCCGGGCCAGCTCCGCCATGTGCCCGCGCATCTCGGCCGCCCAGTCGTGGGCGTCCAGCACGTCGTAGGGGATGGTGAACCGGACGATCCGGTCGCCGCCGGCGTCCAGGAAGCCGCCCCGCCGGTCGCCCTCCAGGAGCAGGTCCATCGCGTGCGGTCCGGCGAGGAAGGACACCTCGACCTCCTTCAGGCCGCGCGCCAGGTCGGGCGGCGGTGCGAACTCGATCTCCTGGTAGAAGCCGAACTCGGCACCGGGGACCCGGCCCTTCTCCACGTCGGAGCGCAGGAACCGGCAGCCGGCCCGTTCGAACCCGGCCAGGATGGTCTGCTGCGGACGGGTCGGCTCGATCCGCACCGGGTCCAGGTCGCCCTTGTCCAACGAACCGGCGATGTCCAGCTCGGTGCGCAGGCCCACCCGGACCCCGGGCAGGTCCCGCCCGTGCACCGTGGTGAACGGCGACTGCCACGGCACCCCGAACCGGAACGGGACCGACCGCCGGTCGCCCGGATGCAGCTCGAACGCCCCGGTCACCCGCTGCTCGGCGAACGACGTCGTGGAGCGGTACTCGTTGTCGCCGGACTCCACCTCGACCACGGTCTCCAGGCGCAGTGCGAGGAAGTTGATCCGCTGCAGGAACTCGCCGCCGACGACCTCGACCACGCCGTCCAACACGCCACCGGGCTGCGCGACCGGGGTGTGCACCACCGTGTCGACCGTCGTGCCCCCACCGAACCGTGCCTTGAGCTTCTTGAACACCATCGCCGCCCCTGGTCGTCGTCAGGGGCAAGCTAGCGGGTGCCGGCCGGGGACGGGGCGGATCCGGCGGACCGGTCCCCGGCGGCGACGTGCCGCCGGGACGTGGGCAGGCAGAGCAGCCCGGCCACCAGCACGTCGACCACCAGGAACGCGATCGACTCGGTCTCGCCCTCGGCGAGGATCTTGTAGCAGCTGAAGTAGACCCATGCCGCGAGGACGCAGGTGAGCAGGTGCCACGGCGCGCGCCGGCCGGCCCACACACCGGGCAGGCACGCCCAGGCGGTGATCACGGTGGTCAGCCCGACGGCGGCGAAGGCGGTGGCGGCGGGGCTCCCGGCGTCCGGGTTGACCTCCGGCGGCGCGAGCACCCCGAAGTAGACGAGGCCGAACGCGCCGAACCCCATCCGCACCGCGACGACGACACTCGCGACGACGACGGGCACGGGCGGGCGGCGGGACGCGACGGTGGCGGGCGGTACGGGGACGGTCACGGCGTTACCTCCGGAGCTGCTGGGCGGACGGCCCGATCCTGACCTCGGGGCCGCCCCGTACACCCGATCCGTCCGTCCCGTCCCGTCCGGGACCTCCGGTCCCGTAACGACGGGACACCCGTGGGCGAGCCTGGTTCGATGGCCACTCTCGCGTCGCACGGGCTCCGTACCGCGCCTGCGCCGGACGGCCGTGTGGTCGCTGCCTGCACCGTTGCGGCGGTCGTGCTGGCGGTCGGCGGGGCGGGATGCGTACTGCTGGCCGTCAACGTCGCGGCGGGTGCCCCGTCGAGCAGTGGCCGGGGCGGGTTCTGGCCCATGCAGGTCGTGGGCTTGGTGACCTACGGCGTCGTCGGCGGGCTGCTGGTGGCCCGCCGCACCGCGGGTGTGCTCGGCCCGGTCTTCCTCGTCGTGGCGCTGAGCCAGGCCGCGTCACTGTTCGGCCGCGAGTACGGCGTGTACGGCCTGCAGGTCGTCGACGGCCTGCCGGCCGACCGGTGGCTGTTCTGGTCGCACACCTGGTCGTGGGTGCCGGGCCTGCTCGCGCTGCTGGTCGTCGTGCCGCTGCTGTTGCCCGACGGGACCCTGCCCTCGCAGCGGTGGCGCCCGGTCGTCCTGTTCGGCGTGTGCGCGATCGCGGTCGCGACGACCCGGTGGGCGACCACCCCCTATGAGCTGCTGGACGGCCCCGCCACGGACGCGGCGATCGGGCCGAACCCGCTGGCGCTTTCCCCGGGTCCCTCCGCCCTGGTCGGCGGGGTCGCCGCCCCGCTGGTGGCGCTGGGGGTCGTGCTGGCGGCCGCCGGGCTGGTGGCGCGGTGGCGGCGGGCCGGGCCGGACGGGCGCCGGGCGCTGTCCTGGATGCTGTACGGCGTCGCGGTGACGGTCGCGTGCGAGGTTGTCGCGATGGCCACCGCGAGTGTCCTCGCCGCGGCCCTCGCGGTCGGTGCGCTGCCCGTCTGCTGCATGATCGCCGTGAGCAGGCATCGGTTGTGGGACCTGCAGCTGGTGGTCGGGAGGTCGCTGGTCTACGGCGGGCTCTCGGTGGCGGTCGCGGTCGCCTACGCCGGCGTCGTCGGCCTGCTCGGCGGGGCGATCGGGGTGGGCCCCGGCGCCCCGATCGTGGGTACCGCGGTCGTGGCGATGCTGGTGCTGCCGCTGCACCACGTCCTGCGCCGGGTGGTGAACCGGCTGGTGCACGGCTCGCCGGAGGACCCCCATCGGGTGATCACCCGGCTGGCGATGCGGCTCGGCGCGGCCGTGCCCGCCGACCAGGTCGCGTCGTCGGTCCTGCCGGACATCCTCACCGAGGTCTCCAGGACGCTGGGCCTGCGGCACCTGTCGCTGGAGACGGCGGACGGCCGGATCTTCCCCGACGGCTCGCCCCCCGACGGTCCGGTGCAGGAGCTGGCGCTGCGACACGCCGGACGGCGGGTGGGCGTGTTGCGCGCCGTACCGGTGCGAGGCGGGCTGACCCGGTCCGAACGGCGTGCGCTGACCGACGTCGCGGCCCAGGCCGCGGTCGCGGTGCACGCCCTCGCGCTGTCCGACGAGCTCCGCCGGGAGCGCGAACGGGCGGCCGCGGCCAGGGAGGAGGAGCGGGACCGGCTGCGCCGCCGGCTGCACGACGGGGTGGGCACCGCCCTCGCCGCAGCGAGCCTCCAGGCGGACAGCGTCCGGGACCTGATCGACGAGTCCCCGGACGAGGGACGCGCGGTCCTGCACCGGCTGGGTGCGCAGCTGCGGGACGCGGTCCGCGACGTCCGGGCGATCACCCGGGACCTGAGGCCCGCGCTGCTCGACGAGCTGGGGCCGGAGGGTGCGCTGCGCGAGCTGGGTGCCCGGTCCAGCACACCCGCGTGCGCAGTCGAGGTCGAGTTGGGGGAGCTCGGTCCGCTGCCGGCGGAGGTCGAGCTCGCGGCCCACCTGCTGGTGGCCGAGCTCGTCACGAACGCGTGCCGGCATGCCGACGCCACTCGGGTGCGGGTCTACGCGCACCGGCGCGAGGGCTTCCTGCTGGTTCGGGTGTCCGACAACGGTCGGGGCACCCGGGCGGCCGCGGGCGCCTCGCCGGGCCTGGGGCTGCACTCGTTGCGCCGGCGGGTCGACGGGCTCGGCGGCACCCTGGAGGTGTGGGAGGGTCCGGGGACCATCGTCGAGGCGGCGTTACCGGTGCCGCTCCGATGAGCGGGCAGCCCGCTGGGCCGTCCGGGCTGCCGACACCCGTCCGTGTGCTGATAGTCGACGACCACCCGCTCTACCGCGAGGGCCTGCGCGGCGCGCTGCGCACGATGGCCGGAATCGAGCCGGTGGGAGAGGCCGCCGACGGAGCCGAGGCCGTTCGGCTCGCCCGGGAGATCGCGCCGGACGTCGTGCTGATGGACCTGCAGATGCCGGGTGTGGACGGGATCGACGCCACACGAACGCTGTGCGCCGCACGACCGGGACCGGCGGTGCTGGCGCTCACCATGCTGGATGAGGACGAGACCGTCGGTGCCGCGCTGCGCGCCGGGGCGTCCGGCTACCTGCTGAAGGACGCCGACCGCGCCGAGATCGACCGGGCGATCAGGCACGTCGCGCAGGGTGGTGTGGTCGTCGGCCGGGGCGTCGCGGGCGGAGTGCGCCGACGATGGGCCGAGCCTCCGCCCGACTCGGCCCGGATGGCGTTCCCCGACCTGACCGACCGGGAGCGCGAGGTTCTCGGGCTCGTCGCCGAGGGCCTGACCAACGCCGCGATCGCCCGCAGGCTGCACCTGTCGGAGAAGACCGTACGGAACAACGTTTCCGTGGTCTTCGCGAAGCTCGGTGTGCGCAGCAGGTCGGCCGCCGTGGCGACCGCCCGGGACGCCGGGCTCGGCGCGGCCCGCTGATCGGCGCGCACGGGGTCAGTGCGCCGAGGCCGGTCGACCCTCCCGGTCGCGCAGCCGCAGCCGGTACCAGTGCGGTGCCGTGCGGCTCATCGGCCAGCCCAGGCCCGCGGTGCCGGCCGGCTCGGCCGCGACGACGTCCCAGCCGTCGAAGGCCTCCTCGACCTCCGCCCGGGACACACCGCCGACCACCGACCGGAACCGGCCGGGGCCGAACGCGAGCATCAGTACCGTCGATCCCGGGTTGGCCAGCGCGGTCACCCCGCGGCCGGTCGCACGCGGTCGTCGGGGCCGAACCCCTGGAAGCAGCCGACGTCGAGGAACAGGTCGAACGTGCCGAGACCGGCCCCGGGCAGGTCGGTCACGCTGCCCACGACGTAGGTCGCGCCGGTGTCCCGCCGGGCGGCGTCGATCGCGGCCGGCACGGCGTCGATCCCGACGGCGTCCCAGCCCCGCCGGGCCAGCTCGGCGGTGTCCCGGCCCCGGCCGCACCCGAGGTCGAGCGCTCGCCCGGGCGGGCGGCCCCGCTCCGCCTCCTCCCGGTCCAGCCGGGCGCCGGTGCCCTCCGCGGTGAGCCGCCCGTAGCGCTCCCACGGGGTCAGCCCCATGCGGTACAGCCGTGCGTAGTTCGTCACCGGGACCACCGGCCCCGGTGGGGCGGTTCGGGCGGCAGCCTCATGGAGTCCTCCGGCAGGGCGGGTCGGGCACCCAGGATGCCGTTCGCGGTGTCCCGGCCGCACGGGCCGACGGTCCCGGATCCCCGGGGCCGCCCGGCGTGCGGCTCGGACCGGTCCGGGGGCCGCGGCGCAGCCGCCGGCACGGCGGCTCGTCCCCAGTATTGGGGCGGCGGCCGGGACGCCGGTAACGGATCGTCGCGCGGACCGACGTATCGAACGTGATCGACAGTTCCGACGCAGGACCGGCAGACCGTCCGGGGGCGGGGGTCCGCGGCACGTGCTGACCTGGCTCGTGGATCAGCTGCTGCTCCGCGCCGCGGCGAACCTGGTCGTGCTGGCCGGGCTGGTCGTCTCGGCCGGGGTCACGGCCCGGCTGCTGCTACGGCCCGGGTCGGCGCCCGCGGTCGCCGCGGCCGGTGCGGTCCTCCCGCGCGGTCCCGGTGGGCGGGGCGGGGCCGCCCAGCTCGTCGCCGGGCCCGCGCTGGTGACGGCCGGGTTCCTGGCCTCCGGCGCCTCGGACGTGGCCTGGTCGCTGATCGGGGTGCTGCTCGTCGCGCTGTGCGCCGGCCTGGCGTCGTGGCTGCTGCGGGTGGCGCACCGGGACCGCGGCGAGGACCGGGTCGCGCCGGCCGCGCTCGCCGTCCTCGGGGCGACCTCCGCGCTGGCCGTCACCGGCGTGCTGCTGGTGGTGCGGCTGGTCGTGGTGCCCGACCCGGACGCCGCGACGTCCGCGATCGTCGAGGGACCCACGGTGCGGACCGCGGTGGAGACCCTGGTCCTGCCGTTCGCCGTGGTCGCCGCGGTGTGCGCGGTGCTGCTGCTGGTGCGCGCCGGACGGCTGCGGGTCGTCCGCCGCGGGGCGGCGGCCCTGCTGGACCGGGTGACCCGGCGCCGCCGGGCCTCCACCGGGCGGCGCTGGGAGTCCACCCTGCTGCTGGAGGGGCTGCTGCTGGTGGCGGTGCTGGCACCGCTGGTCGAGGGATCGCCGAACCTGACGGTCGCCCGGATCGCGACCCCGGAGTACGCCAAGCCGCTCTACCTGCTCGTGCTGGCGGTGCTGCTGGCGAACCTGGCGGTGCTGTTCCACCCGCCGCAGGGCTGGCGGGCCCGCGAACGGTCGACCTGGCGGCCGATCGTGCCGCTGGCGATCGTCGCGTTCGGTAGCGCCGCGCGGTCCGACCTGGGGCCGCTGGTCCCGGCGCTGGCCGGGATGCTCGCCATGTACTGGTCGGTGCTGCGCGCCGAGGCTCGGGCCGCGCAGCTGCGATCGGGCGCCCCGGACGACGCGGCCGGGCGACGCCGGGTCCGCCGCGAGGCGCTGGCAGCCGGGCGACCGCTGCTGATCCCGGCGCTGGGCTCGCTGGCGGCGCTCGGTCTCGCGGTCCTCGCCCACCCCTACATCGCGAACCGGGTGCGCACCTGGTGGGAGCCGTGGGTGTACCCGTGGGTGTCGCCGTGCGTGCCGCCGCCCGCCGGGTCGGCGCCGCCGTTCGAGGTCCCGGACGGCAGCGTCGCCTGCCAGGAGGCGCTGCAGACCTACGTCGCGGGGCGGCTCTCGCAGATCTCGCAGAGCCTCGCCGCGGTCGCCGACGGCGGGCTGTGGGGTCGCGGGCTGCCGGACACGATCACCGGCCGGATCCCGGCCGGCTCGACCGACTTCGTCCTCGCGGTGACCTGGAACAAGCTCGGCGGGCTGGCCGTCCTCGCGCTGTCCGTGCTGGTCGTGCTGCTCGGGGTCGCGCTGGTCACGCTGTACCGCGACCTGCGCCCGGGCGCCCGCGCCGGGGACCCCGGACGGCTGCTGGCCGCCGGCGCGGCCGGGATGCTCGTCGGGCAGTACCTGTTCGTGCTGGCGGCGACGCTGAACGTGGTGCCGCACTCCGGCATCACCGCGCCGTGGCTGTCCCGCGGCGGGCAGTCGACGCTCGCGGTGACCCTGGTGGTGCTGCTCGCCGTCGCGGCCGGCTACCGCGGCGGCCGCCCCGCCGCACCCGACCCGCGCCCGGCCCGGCCGGCGCTGCGCACGACGGCGGCCACCGCGGGCGCGCTGGCCCTGGCCGCCTGCGTCCTGATGACCGGCTGGGTGGTGGTCCGCCCCTACTCCGGGCACGCCGAGGACCTCCCGCTGTGCCGGGACCCGCTGGTCCCGGTCGACCCCGACCGGTGCACCACCGACCGGTTCCGCACCGCGCGGGCCGCGGTGACCGTCACCCTGGCCGGGGTGCCCGCCTACCGCCAGGAGCGGGCCGGGGCGGGCTGGGTCCCGGTCGGCGAGCCCGCGGTGACCCGGGCCGACCTCGCCGGGATCCTGGACGACGGCGGGGGCGGCATGGTCGACGCCGCCGTCGTCGAGCAGGCGGGCGGGGTACCGGTCACCTCGGTCCTGCGACGGCTGGTGCCGCCGGTGCTGACCGGCACCCCGGACGTGCAGCTGGACCTGACCGTGGACCCCGCGCTCCAGCACGCCACGGCGACCGCGCTGGACGCCGAGGCGGGCGGCCCCCGCTGGCCGGCGGCGCCGTCCTGCTGGACGCCCGCACCGGGCACGTGCTGGCCGCAGCCTCGGTGCCGGCCGCGGTGCAGGACGCCGCCGACCCGGCGGTGGAGGCGGCCCGGCAGGAGGCCAGGGACGCGGTCAACGACGGCCGGGCGATGGGGAGCGCCGCGCGGACGGCAGCATCCGTGACCTGACCCCGGACGAGGCCGACGCGTGCCGGGACGACCGGGTCCCGGACGACCCGCAGCGCTGCTGGCGCTGGCTGGCCGGGCCGGCCGGGGACACCGCGGAGCTGCGCCGCTACGTCGGCGACGACCCGGACGCGACGGTCCCGGCGGCCGGCGTGGACCGGGCCACGGCCGGGCGCTACGGCGTCGGCTCGACGTTCAAGGTGGTCGTCGCCGCGACCTACCTGCGTCGCCCCGGCACCGGGGCCGAGGACCGGATCCCGGCGCCGCAGCAGGTCGACCGCCCGGGGACGGCGCCGGTGCGCAACGCGGGCCGCGGCGCCTGCGCCGGCACCGGCGACGACGGCCGGATCTCCCTGCGCACCGCGCTCGCGGTGTCCTGCAACACCGCCTTCGCCGCGCTCGCCGCCGAGCTGGGCTGGCCGGCGATCCGGGACACCGCCGTCGACCTGGGGTTCGGCACCCCGACCCGGGCCGCGGACTGGCGCTCCGGGCCGGACTTCGGCGCCGCATCGCTGGTCCCCGACGACGACGCGTCCGGCCTGGCGAACCTGGCCCTCGGCGGCGGCACGGTGCAGGCCTCCCCGCTGCAGATGGCCTCGGTGATGGCGACCGTCGCCGCGGACGGCACGGCCTCCGCGCCCGGCATCGTCGGCGGCGCCCGGGCGAGCGGGACGTCCGGCCCGTCGGTGGCCACCGAGCCGGAGCGGCGCCGGGTGCTCACCCCGGAACAGGCCGGTGAGCTGCGCCGCGCGCTGGGGGCGACGGTCGAGTCGGGCACCGCGTCCCGGCTGCGGCTGCCCGCGGCCCTGCGGGACCGGCCGGCGGGTGAGCGGGCCTGGGTGAAGACCGGCACCCACGAGCTGTTCCCGCCCGGGACCGACCCGCCGCGCGAGGTGTTCGCCCGGCAGGTCGCCTGGATCACCGGGTTCGTGCAGACCGGCGGCGGGCCGGTCGCCTTCGCCGTCGCACTGGAGACGCGGGACGAGGCCGCGGGGGCGGCCCGGGCCCGCGCGATCACCGAAGCACTGCTGGACGCCGTCGTGGAGGGACGCCGATGACCGGCCATGGAGCGGACGAGAACGAATCGGTCGGCGTCGCCGCCGTGGCCGCGGCGACCGCCGTCGTCACCCGGTACCGCCAGGCGGGCTGCCCGGACGGCACCCGGATCGAGGTGGAGGTCTGCACCCCGGTCGCACTGGGGCACGCCCTGGAGGCCGACGTGACCGAGCAGCTGCAGCGGCTGCCCCGGGCGCTGCCACCGCTGCAGTCAGTCGGTGTGCTGTTCCGGGCGGGCGCCACCCGGTCGGTCAGCGCGCACGTCCGCCCGGTGCACGGGGGACCGGCGCCCGCGCCGTCGCCGGTTCGGGAGCCGCGGCCGGCAACCGGCCCGACGCCGCCGGCCCGGCACCTGCGCCTGGTGTGGGACGGGGCGGAGCTCGGCTTCCACCTGCCGCCGCTGCGCGGCCCGGTGGCGCTGCTGCGCCCGGTGTCGTCGGGCACCACCGCACCGGACGCGATCCGGCTCCCGCCGGGGCTCGCGGTGGTGCCCAGCGGGCACCTGCTCGACATCGTGCCGGACGGCGGTGGGCACGCGGTGCGCCGGACCGCCGAGCGGGACGGGGTCGAGGTCACCGTGGACGGCGTCCCGCTGGCCCCGGACGGCGGGCAGCGCCGGCTCGGCGAGTCCGGCACGCTACGGTTCACCGCGGTCCGCGGGACCGCCGGGGTGCTGCTGGACTACGAGCTCCTCGCCCCGGACGCGGCCGGCCCGGACCACCGGGCCGCGACCGTCGAGGGCGACCTGGAGCCGGAGGCGGTGCGGGTGCGCGCCGACTTCGAGCCGGTCGATATCCTGGTCGACCCGCCCGCGGCCCTGGACGTGGCCCGGCCGCAGTTCCCGGTCTGGGTGGAGGAGGACGTCTGGCTGGTCGCCGACCAGCTCACCACCACCGGGGTGACCGTCGGTGGCACCCAGCGCTGGCACGTGAAGCTCTACCTGTGCGCGACCGCGCAGCACGCCGCCGGGCTGCGCAGCCACCTCGGCGAGCGGTCCGAGGCGATCGGCCGGCTCAACGCCCGCGCCCGCAGTACGGGCGCGGTGGACGGCGAGCAGCTGGCGATGACGCCGGTGTACGTGGCGCGGCCGCCGTCCGAGGCGGCGCCGGTGGAGCACACGGTGGCCCGCCCGGTCGCGGAGCCGCTGGTCGGCGGGCCGGGCAGCGGTTTCGTCGGCTGGTTCGCCCGGGGCGACAACCTCGACCCGGACCGGGTGGTGGTGACCGTGTCCCGCTGGTTCGCGCCGGTGGAGTGGACGGTCAACCCGGCCACCCCCGGGCTGGAGCAGCTGGACAAGCTGCGCCCGGTCGGGGTCGCGATCGACCTGCTGCACGAGCTGGGCTGGTCGCACGGCGACGTCAAGCCGCAGAACGTCTGCTGGCAGCCCGGCGGGCGCTACGTACTGGTGGACGCGGACTCGCTGGTCCGCACCGGCCGGGTCGACGATCTGCGCCCGACCTGGGCCTACGCGTCGCAGGCGGTGCGCGAGGCACTGATGCCGGTGGTCGGCGCCGACCCGGCGGCGGCGGTCACCGCCCCGCTGCGGGGGCCCGCCGCGGGCACCGGTGCCGGGTACGAGGACCGTGGGGCACACACCGGCGAGCACGACCGGTTCGGCTTCGCGCTGCTGGTGCTCACCGCGCTGGGGGGCAAGGGTCTCACCGACGCCCTGGTCGAGACCGTGGACCGGCCGGCGGTCCCGGTGGCCGGCGGCTCACCGGACCGGCCACCGGAGCGGCGGGTCGACCGTCCCGGCGAGGTCGGGGCGACGCTGTGGAACCGGTGGCCGGGCGGACGTCCGGCACTGATCGGGGCGTTGCAGGAGGCGTTCGCGGAGCCGGTGCTGCGCGGTGCCTGGTCGGCCGCCGGCTGGCTGGGTCGGGTCGCCGACCGAGCCGCCGCCGACCACGCCGAGCTGGGACCGCGGGACCGGCCCGAGGAGCCCTGGGAGCCCGACCCGTCGCTGCGCGGGATCCACCGGGCGGTACTGGCCGACCAGGTCCGCGCCGCCGACCGCGCGGCGGCGGCCGCCGTCCTGCTCACCGAGGAGATCCGCAGGCGGGCCGAGGACACCGCCCGCCGGTACGCGCTGTACACGTCGTCGCTGGTGCTGCTGCTCGGCGTGGTCGCCGTGCTGGTGCTGGTGGCGCTGCTGACCCCGACCGGAGGAGTCCGATGAACGCGCTGCGGCGCCGTGTGCTGACCGAGCGGCTCGACCGGGAGTGCGGGGTAGACCGGCTCGTCGGCGACCTCGCGATCCCGGTGGCCGACTGGGCCTCTCCCGGCGCGGCCCCCGCCCGCGGCGCGGCCGACGCGGTCGAGTCGGAGATGCTGGCGTTGCTTGCCCGGGCCGAGCGGGCCGGTAAGTGGCACGGCGCGGTGACCGGGCTGCTGTGCAGCGTGCCGGTGGTGCTGCTGGTTCTGCTGACCGTCCCAGTCGTGCTGGCGGTGCTGCGGTGAGCGCCCCCGGTGCGGTGTTCGGGCGGTGCCCGGTCTGCGCGGCGGACCTGGGCACCCCGCCCTCGGCCGGGGCCGGCTGGCGGCCGCCGAGCGTGCAGCTCGACGTCTGCCTGGCCGGGGACAACGAGGTGTCCGGCTGGTGGGTCCGGACGTTCCCGGACGCCGCGGGCGGGGTCGCCCAGCGGGTCAGCGACGGCTTCGACCCGGACCAGGTGCGCCGCCGCTACCACCTGTGTGGCGAGGGCCACCTGTTCCTGGTCGGCTCCGGGCGCGACGGCGGCCCGGACACCCGCACCCAGTTCCGCAACGTGGTGGCCGCGATCGGGTCGGTGGCCAGCGGGAAGAGCTACCTGATCTCGCGCACGATCGCCCAGACACCGGTGCTGACCGCCCGGCGCCGGCGCGGCGCGGACACCGCGCTGCGGTACCGGGTGCCCTCGGTCACCGACGACATCGAGGACCGCCCGGGCCGCGCGCTGCGCACCGCCTACAACCGCACCCGGGACTTCTCCCAGCCGATGAGCCCCACCAACCTCGACGACCTGATGCCGGTCCGGCTGCTGACCGCCATCGACCGCGGTCTCGCGGTGCACGTGGCCGAGGTGCACGCCGACGTCGCCGGGGTCGCGGATCCGGCGGAGCGGCCCGGCGCCGCCGGCTGGGGCATGCAGATCCGCCAGCCCGTCGTGCTGCGGACCGAGCTGTCCGCCCGGGACGGTTCCCCGGCCGAGCACGGCTGGACCGGGATCGCCGACCTCGCCGGTGAGTCGATGCACCGGCGCCGGGTCGGCGACGAGGACCAGGAACAGCTGCTCGCCAGCCTGGGCGGGCTGATCTGGGTGGTCGACCCGGCCGTCGACACGCGGCTGACCGATCTGGTGGAGGCCGCGCTGCGCGAGCACTCCCGGGGCGGGGGGACCGACTCGCGGGCGGTGATCGCGGCCAGCAACCGGTCCGACACCGCGGACGTGCGGCAGGTGCAGAGCGTGCACCAGGGACTGCAGGCCGAGATCGCACTCTCGCTGGCCGGCAACGACGGACCGCTCGGGACCGACGGCGCGCGCCGCGTCCTGATGGTGGCGGTGAACAAGGCGGACCTGGTCCGGATCGCGCTGACCACCGGCGCGGGCGGGTTCGACGAGATCGACGGCGGCAGCGGGGCCGTGCGCGAGGGCATGACGCAGTACCTGCACTACGTGCTGGACCGCACCGGCCCGGACGCGCACCGGCACGGGGTCCCGCTACACCCTGGGCCGGGCCTGCGCGAGCTGCTGGACGGCCTGCGCGCCAGCGACGAGGACACGGTCGACCTGCTGGTCGACCGCCTGGTGAGCGCGCTGTACCGGCACTACGGCAACGCGGACCGGTTCTGGGGTCTGGTGCACGACGGCGCGGCCGCCGCCATCGAGCTGCCCGGCGGCTCGGACAGCCGGGTACCGCCGTCGGTGCCGCTGCGGGTGCCCTCGCTGCAGGACCACCTGGCCGACGCGCTGCAGCGCGGGGCCGGCTCGCAGCTGCAGCTGCGCGACGTCGTCGCCGGGGCGATCGGGTGCGGGCTGCTGACCGCGCTGGAGCACACCGCCGCGGTCGGTGTGCTGCTCGACGAGCCCGGATGCGAGGTACGGATCTTCCTCTGCTCGCCGCTCGGCGAGGTGCCGACGCAGCTCGACGGCGGCGGCGCCGACCACCGGCCCGCGGTGATGCCGTTGGACTCGGCCGCGGTGTTCCCGGTGCTCAACCGGGAGTCGGCCGGGCTCACCCAGCTGTTGCTCTCGATCGTGTCGGGGGTGCGGTCGTGACCGCCCCGGCGCCGGTGCGGGTGTGGTTCGGCGACAGGACCCGTGGCTACGTGCCCGACCTGGAACGCACCGGCGACGTGCCGCGGGCGTTCCTGGACGCCGCGTCCCGGCTCGGGATGCAGCCGCCGGAGGGCCTGGCGGCCCGGGCCACGGGTCCGCTGTTCACGCTGCGCCGGGTCGAGGTCGGCGGCCACGGCAGCCACCTGTGCCTGACCGAGCAGCTCGTCGGGAAGGACGTGGGGCGGGCCGGTGGCTGCGTGTTCACCTTCGCCGCCGCCGACCTGGCGGACGCCGCGGACCTGTGGCCGCGGACACCGCCCGGTGTCGCGGACACCGCGGCCACGGCACGGGTGACCGACGTGCTGCGCACCCTGCACCAGCGGCCCGACGCGCCGGTGCTGCGGATCCCCGGCACCCCGGCTGAGGCCTCCGCCGCCATCGGCACGCTGCTTGCGGCGCTGCCGTCGCCGCTGGTCGACGGGCGGGTGTGGGCGTCCTGCCTGACCTCGGTGCCGGGCCCGGCGGACCGGTCGTCGTTCGTGACCGGCGGCTGGTCGGACGGGATGCGCCGGGACCTGCCGGACGCGGCGGCCAGCGTCGACCGCTGGCTGGACGGGGCCGCGACGCCGTCGCCCGCACCGGACGAGCTGGACGGGCGCACCGAGCGGGCGCTGTCCTGGCTGGCCCGCCGGGCCGGGCAGGGTGACGCGCACACCGTCGTCGCCGGGTCGGCGTCGCTGGCCGAGGTGGTCCGGCACGTCGTGCGGCACCACCTGCCGGTCGACCGGGCCGACGTGCCCGCGCTGGTCGCGGACGGGCAGCAGTGGGAGCGGCTGGCCGACTCCGCGGTGACCGTGCGCGAGTTCGCCGGGCTGGACCCGGAGCGGGCGATGGAGCTGGTCGGCCCGGTCACGGCGGCGCCCGCCGGACGCCCCGACCGGGCCGCCGAGGTGCTGTCCGCGCTGCTCACCGGCATCGCGGACGGGCCCGGACCGGACCGGACCGACACCGGTCCCGGGCTGAGCCCGCCACCGCTGGACCCGGCGCACTCGCCCGGCTGGGGCCGGACCCTGGCCGACGCGCTGATCCGGGTCGAGCCGGACGAGCACCAGCGGGCCCGGCGCGTGCGGTACTGGCTGCTTGGACCGGGCCGTCCGCTGGAGCCCGGCGACCTGCGGGACGAGGCGCACGACTGGCTGCGCACGGTGCTGCCGGACCCGGCGGCGCACCCGGAGGTGTTCGAGCTCCGGCCGGCCGAGATCGCCCGCCGGCTGCTGGACCGGGGCGGCATCGAGCCGTGGATCGTGACCCGGCTGGAGAACGACCCGGACCGGACCGCTCTGGTGCACGGCGCGCTGCACCGGCTGCCGGACGCCCCGCCGCCGGTCGCCGGTGCCCTGGTCCGGCTCGGCCGGGACTGCGGGATGCGCCCGTCGGAGATCGCGGACGCGGTGCGCGCGCTGCTCGACCTCGACACCCCGCGCGAGGGGGGTACCGGCTGGGTGTCGGCGGCGGTCGAGGCGGTCGAGGCGGTCGGGCCCGGTGCGCGGACCCTGCGCGCGGTGATCGGGCTCCTGCTGGGCCGGCTCGACGAGTGGGGCGAGGCCGCCGACGCCGGCACCCTCCGGGCCTGGGCCCGGACGGTCCTCGACGACCCGTCGGCCGCGGGCGTGCAGCGGACGGTCGCGCGCAGCGTGCTCGCCGACCCGGCGCCCGGCCCGCCCGGAGACGCCGTGGCACAGGCCGGTGCCGTCGTCCCGGCCCGGGCCCGGGGCGGCGAGCCGGTCCGGCGCCGCTTCCGGCCGGGCGGCCGGACCGCCGCGGACCCGCTCCGCGACGACCCGGCAGGCGACGGCCGGGGCACCGGTGCCCGGACCGGCGGGACCGGGACTCCGGGCGACCCGGCCGACCGGGACCGGACCGTCGGCGGCCGGGCGCACCGAAGCCACCCGGGCGCGGCACGCGGCGGTGCCCCGGACGCCGAGCCGTGGAACACCGGCGCCCACGCCGGGCCCGGACGCCCGGGGGGTTCGGCCCGGGCGTCCCGGCCCCGCGGTGCGACCGCCGGAGCGACGCCCGGGGCGGCCGCCGCCGGGGCCGCGGTCCCGACCGGCTGGTCGCTGCTGGGACGGTTGCGCGGCTGGTGGCGCCGGGACCCGGCGGCCGATGCTGCGGACCGGGCGCCGGCGGACCCGGACGCCGGGTCGGGTCCGGACCTGGGCGCCACCACGCGGCTGCCGGTCTTCCGGGGGGACGGGACCGCACCGGGGCTCGCCCGAGATGCCCGGACCGACCGGCCCGGTGCGGCGGACCTGTCCGGCCCGGCCGATGGGCTCGGCCCGACGGATCGGCTCGGCCCGGTGGATCACGCGGAACCACCCGGTGCCGCGGCCGGGCCGGACCGGGCAGTGCACCCCGACCGGTCCGACCGCCGCGATCTCCCCGACCGGGTCGATCCCGACAGCTGGTCGCGCCGGCCGGACCCCGGTGCGCGCACCGGCGCCGTCCCGGCCGCGGGCCCGGAGCTCGAGGTGGGCCGCCCACGGCGGATCCCGGGTGCGCCCGCGGCCGGCGGCCGGACGACGGCCCGGGTGGTCGCCGTCGTCGCCGTGCTGCTCGGGCTCGGTGTGATCGTCGCGGGGCTGTACTGGTGGCCCGGCGCGGACGGCCCGTCGCCGTCGTCGCCGCCCGCCTCGACCGCACCCGGGGTGCCCGCCCCGGCACCGTCGGGCACCGCGCCGCAGGGCGGGGCGCCGTCCTCGGCGGGGACGGCGCCGGACACGGCGGCGACGCCGGGCGGGACGGTCGCGCCGGACGGCACCCGGCCGGCCGGCGGCGCGGCCGGGACGGGGGCGGACACCCCCGGTGGCGCGGCCGACCCGGCCTCCGGCCGCGGAACGGAGGTCGACCGGTGACCGGCCCGCAGGCGGCCCCGCCGTCGCACGACGACGAGCGGCCCGACCGCCCGACGGCGGCCCGGGCCGTCTCGGCGCTGCTGTCGTCGATGCTCGGCGAGCTGTCCCGCCGTCCGGACGCGGCGCGACCCAACGGGCGCCAGCTCGGCGCCCTGCTCCGGGCCGGGCGTGCCGAGGCGGACCGGATCGCCCTCGGTGACCCGTCGACCCCCGGTGCGACGCTGTGGCGGCTGGACGGCCCCGGCAGCCTGCGCGACGCGGCCGACCGGGTGGTCCGCCGGGCCAGCACCGTCGCGGTCCTCGTCCCGGTGCTGCTGACCTGGCTGCTGCTGGGCGCCGCGGAGGCCTACTACGCGCGGCAGCACGCTGCGACCGCGCCGGGCCTGCGCCCGTCGTTCTTCGCGGACTGGATGTCGGCGCCGGCCTGGCGGGGGCCCGCCGCGCTGTCGGCGCTGATCGTGCTCAGTCTCGGGCTGATCATGCTGTCCTACGCCAGGGCGGCCCGCGACCAGCGCGCCGCCGACGACCTCGACCGGTGGGCGCAGGAGCAGGAGACCACGCTGGTGGTGCCGCTGGAGCGGCTGCGCTCGGCCGTGGCCGCGGCGGACTCCACCGACCGGTCCGGCCGGGCCCTGACCCAGGCCGCGCACCGGATGGAGGCCGCCGCGACGTCGCTGGCGGGCAGCCGCGGCGTCGTCGACCAGCTGGGCCGGACCCTGGCCGGGCTGGCGTCGTCGGTGGGCGAGCTGTCTCGGGCGGTCCCCGAGCTGGGCAGGCAGTCCGCCGCGCTGGGCGAGACCGACATGCGCCTGCGGGCCGCCGCGGCGGACCTGGACCGCCGGGCCGCACCGCTGGTCGAGGCCGTGCACACGGTCGAGTCGGCCGCCGAGGCGGCCCGGGCCGCCGGGCACGACGCGGGCCGCGCCCGCGACGAGGCCGCCGACCTCGCCGACCGCACCGCGGAGCTCGCCGAGCGCGCCGAGCACTTCCGGTCGGCCCTCGCCGAGGCGCGGGCGCCGGTCACCGCGGCCGGCGAGACGATGACCTCGACCAGCGACCGGCTCGCCGAGACGGCGACCACGCTGGCGACGACGGCCGCCGACCTGCGCGCCGTGGTGCGCCGGGTCAACTGGCTGGGGCTCGTCGCCGACGGGCTCCGGCACCCCGACGACGCCCCCGGTCACGACGATCCGGACCACGACGCCCCGGAGCGCGACGCCCCGCACCACGACACCCCCGGACCCGACGGCAACGGCTCCCGGCCCGCCCCGGCGGCCCGCCCCGGCCGGCCGGCGGAGGAGCCCCGATGAGGCGACGGTCGCGCGCGGCGGCCGGACCGCCGGCGTTCGCGATCGCCGGCTGGCTGTTCGCGGAGCTCGCGGCGATCCTGATGATCGTCGCCTTCGCGTCGGCGGACTCGCCCCAGGAGGTGCCCCGGCAGGAGGGACCCGGGGCGGGCCGGGAGGACCAGGGGGTCCTGCTCACCCCGGTGACCTTCGTCCTCCCGGTGCCCGCCGGCGACGACGGCGGCGGGACCGTCGCCCGGTTCCGGACCGACCTGGCCCGGGTCGTCGGACCGGACCGGTCGGTCGGCCTGGCGCTGATGTTCGGGGTGTCCCGCGACCCGGGCCGGCCGCTCGCGGGCACCGCGGTGTCCCGCCGGCTCGTGGAGCTGGTGCGGGACCTGCCGGAGCTGGAACGGGCCGCGGACATCCGGCCCTACCTGGGCGACAGCGAGGACGGCGCGCCGGGGGAGGTCCGGGTGGAGCTGTTCCTCCTGACCGGGTCGTGAGGGCCCGCCTGCGCCGGCTGCTCCGGTGGATCGGGTGGCGGCCGCCGGCACGGCGCGGAACGGGCGGCCGGGTTCCGGGGTGCCCAGGTGCCGGGGGGACCCGGCCGGTCCGGCGGCCCGGTGCGGGGGCCGGTCCGGCCCGGCCCGGCGCGCACGGCGGCCCGAGCGACGGGGTCGGCCGCCGCGGCGTCCCCGTCGCCGCGTCCGGTGAGTGGCCCGGGTTCGACGACGGCACCGCACCCGCTGACGGGCCCGGCGGCGGCGGTCGCGGGGCAGGTGGGTCGGGCCGCGGCCGGGCGAGTGGCCCGGCGCGTCCGGGAGCGGGCTCCGGGGACCGGTACCCGGCCGACCCGGCGCCCCGGCCCGGGCCAGGGTCGGGGACAGGGACGGAGCGGGCCGCCGGCACCGCCCGGTTCCCGGATGGTCCGGCGACGGAGCACCCCGTGGTCGGTCCCGGCCGGGAGCAGTGGCCGGTCCGCGGGGCGGGGCCGGGGTGGCGCCGCGCTCCCGCGGATGCCCGGCCGCTGCTCACCGTCGTCGACGCGACCGGGCTCGGGACGGCCGCGGCGCTGCGGCCCGCACTGGCCGGGCTGGCCCGGGTCCGGGACGCGGACGGGTTCCGCCCCGGCGGGCACGCCCTGTTACTCGTGCCGCTGTCCCGGGCCACCGGGGACCGGGCCCGGGGCAACCCGCTCGCGGTCGACCTGGAGCTCGCCCGGACGGCCGGTGCCGGGAACGGGGCGGTCGTCGTGGCCTGGTTCGTCGACGACGACGTCCGGGACGAGGTCGCCGTGCCGGCCGGCGCCTCGGGCCGCCCCGGCGGCTCCGGCAACGGCGCCGCGGCCCTGGCCGGGACGGCCTGGCGGACCGAGCTCGCCCGGCACCGGGATCCGCTCGCCGCGGCCCGCTGCCACGGCAGGCGGATCCGGATCCTGCTGGACGCCCCGGGCGTGCAGTCGGTCGCCGACCCGCCGCCCGCCGCCGTGCACGCCGCCGCGGGCGACCTGGATCCGGGCCTGGTCGTGACGGCGTGCCCGCTGGTCCGCCACGGTGACCGCACCACATGGGCCGGGCTGCCCGCCGTGGCGGCCGCGGTCGACCTGCGGCTCCGCGCGCTGCGCCGTCCCGGCCCGGCCGGCTGACCCGGAGCCCGGGGCCGTCACCGGCCCGGCCGTCGGGCCGTACGGTGTCGGCTACCAGCCGCGGGACTTCCACTCCGGCAGGTCAGGCCGCTGCTCGCCGAGCGTGGAGTCGTCCCCGTGGCCGGGGTAGAACCAGGTGTCGTCGGGCAGCACGTCGAACACCCGCTCCTCGAGGTCGCCGATGAGCTGTGCGTTGTCCTCCGCCGACCAGGTCTTCCCCGGCCCGCCCGGGAACAGGCTGTCCCCGGTGAACAGGTGCGGCCGGTCCTCCCCGCGGTAGAGCAGCGCCAGCGAGCCCGGCGTGTGCCCGCGCAGGTGGATGACCTCCAGCTCGATCTCGCCGAAGGTGATCGTGTCGCCGTGCTCGACGAACTCGTCCATCGGGGCCGGCAGCTCCGGGGCGTCCTGCGGGTGGGCGATCAGCCGCGGCTCGAACATGCCCGCGATCGCGCCGAGCGCCTGCCAGTGGTCGGCGTGGCGGTGGGTGGTGACCAGGTGACGCAGGTCCGGGCGCTCGTCGGCGGCGCCGACGAGGTCGGCGATGCGGGTCGGCTCGGCCGCCGCGTCGATCAGCAGCGCCTCGTTGCTCTGCTTGCACACGAGCAGGTAGGCGTTGTTGTCCATCTCGCCGACCGAGACCTTGCTGATGCTCAGGCGCTCGAGGTCGCGGCGGATGGCCGCGCCGCCGGGGTCGGTGTGACCGGTGTAGTTCTCCAGGACGTCCACGAGCGGGAGGGTAGCGGCCCGCACCGACATCCGGCGGTGGGGAGAACCCGCCGGTCGCACCCACGGGGCCGCTGACGGGTCGAACGGACGTGCGAGTACCGTGCGCTGCGGACCGACCGGCGCGTCCCGGTGTGCATCCACCGCGCCGGACCGCCTGCGGGGCCGGCTCGACGGGCTCGCCGTCGGTGGGTCGACCTAGCATCGGCGGCTGACGTGGGGACGAACCTCACCGGCCACAGGTGCCCGGTCGCGGAATGTCCCCAGCCCTGCGGGCGCTACGACCGGGTATCACCCGGACGGCACCGCCACCCCAGGAGGCGCGAAACGTGAGCGACCACAGCACCGACCGCCGCGACGCCGGCACCGCCCTGTCCCCGGGCGCGTCGCCGGTCCCGGACGGGCCGAAGCTGGTCGTGCGTGGCGCGCGCGAACACAACCTGCAGGGCATCGACATCGACCTGCCCCGCGACAGCATGATCGTCTTCACCGGGCTGTCCGGGTCCGGCAAGTCCAGCCTCGCGTTCGACACGATCTTCGCCGAGGGCCAGCGGCGCTACGTCGAGTCCCTCTCGGCCTACGCGCGCCAGTTCCTCGGGCAGATGGACAAGCCCGACGTCGACTTCATCGAGGGACTGTCCCCGGCGGTCTCGATCGACCAGAAGTCGACCAACCGCAACCCGCGGTCGACGGTCGGCACGATCACCGAGATCCACGACTACCTGCGGCTGCTCTACGCCCGCGCCGGCATCCCGCACTGCCCGACCTGCGGCGAGCGGATCGAGAAGCAGACCCCGCAGCAGATCGTCGACCAGGTCCTGGAGATGGAGCAGGGCAGCCGCTTCCAGGTGCTCGCGCCGGTCGTGCGCACTCGCAAGGGCGAGTTCGTCGACCTGTTCGGGAACCTGCAGGCGCAGGGCTACTCCCGCGTCCTCGTCGACGGCACGGTCCACCCGCTCTCGGCCCCCCCGAAGCTGAAGAAGCAGGAGAAGCACGACATCTCCGTCGTCGTCGACCGGCTCTCGGTGAAGGCGACCGCCAAGCAGCGCCTCACCGACTCGGTGGAGACCGCGCTGCGGCTGGCCGACGGCCTGGTCGTGCTGGACTTCGTGGACCTGCCCGACGACGACCCGCAGCGCGAGCGCCGCTTCTCCGAGAAGATGGCCTGCCCGAACGGGCACACCCTCGCCGTCGACGACCTCGAGCCCCGCACGTTCTCCTTCAACTCGCCCTACGGCGCCTGCCCGGCCTGCTCCGGCATCGGCATCAAGAAGGAGGTCGACCCCGAGCTGGTCGTCCCCGACCCGGACCTGTCCCTCGGCGACGGCGCGATCGCGCCCTGGTCGTCCGGGCACAACGCGGAGTACTTCGGCAGGCTGCTGTCCGGCCTGGCCGCCGCGGTCGGGTTCCGGATGGACACCCCCTGGCGCAAGCTGCCCGCCGCCGCCCAGAAGGCGGTCCTGCACGGCAGCGACGACCAGGTCCACGTGCGCTACCGCAACCGCTACGGCCGCGAGCGCTCGTACTACGCGAACTTCGAGGGCGTGATGCCGTTCCTCGAGCGCCGCCTGGAGCAGACCGAGTCCGAGTCGCAGCGGGAGCGCTACGAGGGCTACATGCGCGACATCCCCTGCCCCGCCTGCAACGGCGCCCGGCTGCGCCCCGAGGTGCTGTCGGTGACCCTGCCGCACCGCGACCTGGGGGAGCGGTCGATCGCGCAGGTGTCGAACATGTCGGTCGCCGAGTGCTCGCAGTTCCTGAACGGCATGGTCCTCGACGACCGGCAGGCCATGATCGCCGGCGCGGTGCTCAAGGAGGTGCAGGCCCGGCTGGGCTTCCTGCTCGACGTCGGGCTGGACTACCTGTCGCTGGACCGCGCCGCGGGCACGCTGTCCGGCGGCGAGGCGCAGCGCATCCGGCTGGCCACCCAGATCGGCTCCGGCCTGGTCGGGGTCCTCTACGTGCTCGACGAGCCGTCGATCGGGCTGCACCAGCGCGACAACCGGCGGCTGATCGACACGCTGACCCGGCTCAAGGAGCTGGGCAACACCCTGATCGTCGTCGAGCACGACGAGGACACCATTCGCGCCTCGGACTGGGCGGTGGACATCGGCCCCGGCGCCGGTGAGCACGGCGGCCGCGTCGTGCACTCCGGCACCATCGCCGACCTGGAGTCGCACGACACCTCACTGACCGGTGCCTACCTGTCCGGGCGCAAGTCGATCCCGCTGCCCGAGCGCCGCGCGCTCGACCACGACCGCAGGCTGACCATCGTCGGCGCCCGCGAGCACAACCTGCGCGGCATCGACGTCGACGTGCCGCTCGGCGGCCTGGTGTCGATCACCGGGGTGTCCGGGTCCGGCAAGTCGACACTGATCAACGACATCCTCGCCACGGTGCTGGCGAACCGGCTCAACGGCGCCCGCCAGGTGCCGGGCCGGCACACCCGTATCAACGGCATCGACGAGCTCGACAAGCTCGTCCGGGTCGACCAGTCGCCGATCGGGCGGACCCCGCGGTCCAATCCGGCGACCTACACCGGCGTGTGGGACAAGGTCCGCAAGCTGTTCGCCGCGACCACCGAGGCGAAGGTCCGCGGCTACGCCGAGGGCCGCTTCTCCTTCAACGTCAAGGGCGGCCGCTGCGAGGCGTGCACCGGCGACGGCACGATCAAGATCGAGATGAACTTCCTGCCGGACGTCTACGTCCCGTGCGAGGTCTGCAAGGGAGCCCGGTACAACCGGGAGACCCTCGAGGTCCACTACAAGGGCAAGACCGTCGCCGACGTCCTCGACATGCCGATCGAGGAGGCCGCCGAGTTCTTCGAGCCGATCACCTCGATCGCCCGCTACCTGCGGACCCTGGTCGACGTCGGCCTCGGCTACGTCCGGCTCGGGCAGCCCGCGCCGACGCTGTCCGGCGGTGAGGCCCAGCGCGTCAAGCTCGCCAGTGAGCTGCAGAAGCGCAGCAACGGCCGCACCGTCTACATCCTCGACGAGCCGACCACCGGTCTGCACTTCGAGGACATCCGCAAGCTCCTCGCCGTCATCCAGGGGCTGGCGGACAAGGGCAACACCGTGATCGTGATCGAGCACAACCTCGACGTCATCAAGACCTCGGACTGGGTCATCGACATGGGCCCGGAGGGCGGCTCGGGCGGCGGGACCGTGGTGGCCCAGGGGACGCCGGAGCAGATCGCGGCACACCCCGACAGCCACACCGGCCGGTTCCTGCGCGACCTGGTCACCCCGGACGACACACCGGTCAAGCCGGTCCGGCGGCGGACCTCGTCGTCGAACGGCAACGGCACCGCGGGCGCGGGGCGGCCGGCGACCGCACGGCGCAGCCGGGCCAAGGCCGCCAGCGCGGGCTGAGCCCGGCCCCAGCCAGGGGTCCGCGCAGGTCCCGGCCCGGACCCCGCGTTCCCGGCGCACCGGCAGCCTGTTACCCTCGGGAATGCGACCACCCGGGATCGCGTTGACACGTGTGTTCCGGGCGTCAAGTGGAGCCCCGCTCCCACCCGCGCCGTGATCGTAACGGTGTCCGGGTCCATGGTCCGGCTTCGCGGCGGCATTCTGTCGCGGGCCGATCAACGGGTCTTCGCTTGTCGTCGCCGGCAGCAGGTAGTAGCGACACAGCGAGTCACACAGGAGACCCCATCAGCACAGAGCCCCGCATCAACGACCGCATCCGCGTGCCCGAGGTCCGCCTCGTGGGCCCGAACGGCGAGCAGGTCGGGATCGTGCGCATCGAGGACGCCCTCAAGCTGGCCCAGGACGCCGACCTCGACCTCGTCGAGGTCGCCGGCCAGGCCCGCCCGCCGGTCTGCAAGCTCATGGACTACGGAAAGTTCAAGTACGAGAGCGCGCAGAAGGCCCGGGAGTCCCGGCGCAACCAGCAGCTCACCGTGATCAAGGAGCAGAAGCTCCGGCCGAAGATCGACAAGCACGACTACGAGACGAAGCGCGGTCACGTCATCCGCTTCCTCGAAGGCGGCAACAAGGTCAAGGTCACGATCATGTTCCGTGGTCGCGAGCAGTCGCGTCCCGAGCTGGGCTACCGCCTGCTCCAGCGCCTGGCCGAGGACATCGGTGACATGGCCGTCGTCGAGGCCGCTCCGAAACAGGACGGCCGCAACATGACGATGGTGCTGGCGCCGACCAAGAAGCCGGCGTCCCGCAAGACGACGGCGGCAGCCAGCTCCGACGCCCCGGCAGACGCCGAGGCGTGAGGTCCCGTGCCCGGCCGCAGCCGGGCACGGAACGGACACGCAGTACCCGCACCGACCCCCGGAACCTCGGGGGCCGACATCGAACGGATACGTCATGCCGAAGAACAAGACGCACAAGGGGACCGCGAAGCGCGTCCGCATCACCGGTGGCGGCAAGCTCATGCGCCAGCAGGCCGGGCTGCGGCACCGTCTCGAGGTCAAGTCGCGCAAGGAGAAGCGCGACCTGTCGGGCACCGTCGAGCTCGCCAAGGCCGATGTGAAGCGCGTCAAGAAGCTGCTCGGTCACTGACCTTCCGCCCCTTTCACGAACCCCGGCACGCCGTACCCCCATCGCGGTAGTGCCGGAGAAGCCCCAGGAGATACCCCATGGCACGCGTGAAGCGCTCCGTGAACGCCCAGAAGAAGCGCCGCACCACGCTGGAGTCGGCCGCCGGCTACCGCGGGCAGCGCTCGCGGCTGTACCGCAAGGCCAAGGAGCAGATGCTCCACTCGATGAACTACGCCTACCGGGACCGTCGTGCGCGCAAGGGCGACTTCCGGCAGCTGTGGATCACCCGCATCAACGCCGCGGCCCGCGCCAACGACATGACCTACAACCGGTTCATCCAGGGCCTCAAGGCCGCCGGTGTCGAGGTCGACCGCAAGAACCTCGCCGAGATCGCCGTCAGCGACCCGGCTGCCTTCGCCGCGCTCGTCGCGGTGGCGAAGGAGAACCTGCCGGTCGGCACCGAGCAGGGCTCCGCGGCCTGAGGTGACCCGAGGCGACATCGAGTCGCGCGGCGCCGGCGAGCGCTCCGCGGACTCCACGCCCGGTACCGAACGCACTCCCCGCGTTGCCGCAGCACGCAAGCTGTTGCGGCGCGCGGGGCGCGATCGGGCCGGGCGTTTCCTCGTGGAGGGCGCCCAGGCCGTCCGCGAGGCCCTCGCCGCCGTGACGGTGCACGAGCTGTTCGTCACCGCCGTCGCCGCCGAGCGCCACCCCGAGCTGGTCGAGGCCGCGGAGCGCTCCGGCGCCCGCGTGTCCCCGGTGACGGACAAGGCCGCCGCGGGTCTGTCCGAGACGGTCACCCCGCAGGGGATCGTCGCCGTCTGCGACCTGCTCGACGTCCCGGTCGCCACCGCGCTGGCCGGGGTCCCCGGATTCGTCACGGTCTGCGACGGCATCTCCGACCCCGGCAACGTCGGCACCGTGATCAGGGTCGCCGACGCGGCGGGCTGCGACGCGGTCCTCCTGGCGGGGGACACCGTCGACCCGCACAACGGCAAGGCCGTCCGGGCCTCCACCGGCAGCGTGTTCCACCTGCCGCTGGCCCGCGACCGGGACGCGCCCGCCGTCGTCGAGATGTGCCGCGCGGCCGGGCTGACCACGCTCGTCGCCGACGGGCACGGCGAGGTCGACCTGCACGACCCCGCCGTCACCCCGACCCTCGCCGGGCCCGTCGCCTGGATCCTCGGCAGCGAGGCGCACGGCCCGTCGGCCGAGGTGCACGCCGCCGCCGACCACCGGGTCCGCGTCCCGATCCACGGCCGCGCCGAGTCGCTGAACCTCGCCACCGCCGCGGCGATCTGCCTGTACGCGACGGTCGGGGCCCGCGCGGGCGTCGCCCCGCAGCTGTCCCCGGCGCGCGACTGAAACCGCCTCGCGGCCGCCCTCTACGATCGTGGGCACCATGAGTGAGAACGACACGGCGAGCCCTCTCGACCCGGATGCACTGAAGGCCGCGGTGGAGGCCGCCCGCACGGCGTTCGACGAGGCGGGCGACCTCGACGCGCTGGCCGCGGCGAAGCCCGCGCACCTCGGCGACCGCGCCCCGATCCCGATGGCCCGCCGGTCGCTCGGGCAGCTGCCCGGCCCCGAGCGCGCCGACGCCGGCAAGCGGGTCAACGCCGCCCGCGTGGAGGCCCAGGCCGCGTTCGACGCGCGCCGCGAGGTCCTGCTCGTCGAGCGCGACGCCCGGGTGCTGGCCGAGGAGGCCGTCGACGTCACGCTGCCCTGGGACCGTCGCCCGCGCGGCGCGCGCCACCCCATCACACAGCTGTCCGAGCGGATCGCCGACATCTTCGTCGGGATGGGCTGGGAGGTCGCGGAGGGTCCCGAGGTCGAGGCGTCGTGGCTGAACTTCGACGCGCTCAACTTCGGCAAGGACCACCCCGCCCGCACCATGCAGGACACCTTCTACCTGGGTGACCCCGAGCGCGGGCAGGACTCGGGCACGGTGCTGCGCACGCACACCTCGCCGGTCCAGGTCCGGTCGCTGCTGGAGCGCGAGCTGCCGGTCTACGTGGCCTGCCCCGGCCGGACCTTCCGCACCGACGAGCTCGACGCCACCCACACCCCGGTGTTCCACCAGGTCGAGGGCCTCGCCGTCGACCGCGGGCTGACCATGGCCCACCTCAAGGGGACGCTCGACGCGTTCGCCCGCGCGGTGTTCGGCCCGGAGGCCGGCACCCGGATGCGGCCGTCGTACTTCCCGTTCACCGAGCCCTCGGCCGAGGTGGACCTGTGGTTCCCGCAGAAGAAGGGCGGCCCCGGCTGGGTCGAGTGGGGCGGTTGCGGCATGGTCAACCCCAACGTCCTGCGCGCCTGCGGCGTCGACACCGACGTCTACTCCGGTTTCGCGTTCGGCATGGGCATCGAGCGGACCCTGATGTTCCGCAACGGCATCCCGGACATGCGGGACATGGTCGAGGGCGACGTGCGCTTCTCGACCGCGTTCGGCGTCTGACCCGGCCCACCCCGCTTCCACACGAGGAGTTCTGAGCAGTGCGAGTGTCCGCGTCCTGGCTCGCCCGGCACATCGACCCGGCGGCGCTGCCCGCCGGTCCCGAGGCGATCGGCGACGCCTTCGTCCGCGTCGGGCTGGAGGTCGAGGAGATCCACCCGGCCCCCGCGGTCACCGGGCCGGTCACGGTCGCCCGGGTGGAGGAGATCGAGGAGCTCACCGGGTTCAAGAAGCCGATCCGGTACTGCCGGGTGGGCTTCGAGGGGCAGCGCCACCGCTACGTGGTGTGCGGCGCCCGCAACTTCGCGGTCGGCGACCTCGTCGTCGTCACCGAGCCGGGTGCGGTGCTGCCCGGTGACTTCGCGATCGCCCAGCGCACGACCTACGGCAAGGTCTCCGACGGCATGATCGCCTCGGCGAAGGAGCTCGGCCTCGGCGCCGAGAGCGGCGGCATCCTCGTGCTGCCGCCCGGCACCGCCGAGCCCGGCGACGACGCCCTCGACGTCCTCGGCCTGTCCGAGCCCGTCGTCGAGCTGGCCGTCACCCCGGACCGGGGCTACTGCTTCGCCGTCCGCGGTCTCGCCCGCGAGCTCGCGACCTCGCTCGACGCCGACTACACCGACCCGGTCACCCGGGTCACCGTCCCGGACACCACCGGCGACGCGTGGCCGGTGCGGCTCGCCGACACCGATGCCTGCCCGCGGTTCGTCGCCCGCCGGGTGGACGGCGTCGACCCGGCCGCGCCCAGCCCCTGGTGGATGCAGCGCGCGCTTCTCTCGGCCGGGATGCGGCCGATCTCGCTGATCGTCGACGTCACCAACTTCGTGATGCTCGACCTCGGCCAGCCGCTGCACGCCTACGACGCGACCCGCCTGACCGGCGCCATCGAGGTCCGCCGCGCGACGACGGGGGAGAAGCTGCAGACCCTCGACGGCCACACCCGTGCGCTGGACACCGACGACCTGCTCATCACCGACGACTCCGGCCCGATCGGGCTCGCCGGTGTCATGGGCGGCGCGTCCACCGAGATCCCCGCGCCGGGGGACCTCGCCGACGGCGCCCGGGTCGACGTGCTGCTGGAGGCCGCGCACTTCTCCCCACCGGTGATCGCGCGCGCCGCGCGCCGGCACAAGCTGCCCAGCGAGGCGTCCAAGCGGTTCGAGCGGGTGGTGGACCCGGCGCTGCCGCCGGTCGCGGCCGAGCGCGCCGCGCAGCTGCTCGTCGAGCTCGGCGGCGGGACCCTCGCCGACGGCCGCACCGACGCCGGCGGGGTCCCCGCCGTCGCGAGCGTGCGGATGCCGCTGTCGATGCCCGACCGTGTCGCCGGCGTCGACTACCCGCGCGGGGCCACCGTGCGCCGCCTGACCCAGGTCGGCTGCGCCGTCTCGCTGGACACCGGTGCCGGCGGCGAGGGCGTCGTCGTCGCGACCCCGCCGACCTGGCGCCCGGATCTCACCATGGCCGCCGACCTCGTGGAGGAGGTGCTGCGCCTGGAGGGCTACGACGCCATCCCCTCCGTGCTGCCCACCGCCCCGGCCGGCCGTGGTCTGACCGCCGCCCAGCGGCGCCGCCGCGCGGTGTCGCGCGCGCTGGCCGAGGCCGGCCACGTCGAGGTGCTGCCGTTCCTGTTCGTCTCCGACGCCGTCTGGGACGACCTGGGCCTGCCCGCCGACGACGAGCGCCGCCGCACCGTGGCCGTCACCAACCCGCTCGACGCCGAGCGGTCCCGGCTCACGACGACCCTGCTCCCCGGGCTGCTGGACATGCTGGTGCGCAACCGTTCCCGCGGCGCCGAGGACCTCGCGCTGTACGCGATCGCGCAGGTGGTGCAGCCGGGGGAGAGCACCCCCGCGATGCCCGACCCGGCCGTGACCGGCCGTCCGTCCGACGCCGAGTACGCCGCCCTGCGCGCCGCGCTGCCCGACCAGCCCGTCCACGTCGGGGTCGTCCTCGCCGGGAACCGCGAGCCGCGCGGCTGGTGGGGCCGGGGCCGTCCCGCCGCCTGGTCCGACGCCGTCGAGGCGGCCCGGCTGACCGGTGCCGCCGCCGGGGTGGAGCTGCGGCCGCGTCGCGCCGAGCGGGCGCCGTGGCACCCGGGCCGGTGCGCGGAGCTCGTCGTCGCGGGCACCGACACCGTCGTCGGGTACGCCGGGGAGCTGCACCCCAAGGTCGTCGAGGCGCTGGGGCTGCCGGCCCGCACCGCCGCGGCCGAGATCGACCTCGACGCGGTCCCGCTGCGGGAGAACCTGCCCGTGCCGCGGGTGTCGGCGTTCCCGCCGGTCGCCGTGGACGTCGCGCTGGTCGCCGACGAGACGGTCCCGGCCGCGGACCTCGCCGACGCGCTCACCGCGGGCGCGGGGGAGCTGCTGGAGTCGGTGCGGCTGTTCGACGTCTACACCGGCGACCAGGTCGGACAGGGCCGCCGCTCGCTGGCGTTCTCGCTGCGCCTGCGCGCCGCGGACCGCACGCTGACCAGCGAGGAGGCGAACGCCGCGCGGGACGCGGCGGTCGCCGAGGCCACCGCCCGGCACGGAGCCGCGCTGCGCTGACCCCGGTCCGCGGCGGGCCCGCGCCGGGCCACGGCCGGCTCAGCGCGGGGCCGCCGCGACGGCGGCGACCGCGGCGGCCCGCCACCGGTCGCGGGACGGTGTCCGCCCCGCGACCGCCACCGTCACCAGGTACCGGGCGGTGGCCAGCTGCAGGGTCGGCCCGGCGACGGTGTCGAGCACCGTCGCCGAGGTCCCCGCCGGGAGTCCGGTCACCGCGCTGCCGTGCCGTGCGCCGGCGACGTAGCCGGCCGGCGTGCTCCGGTTCGTCGTGTACACGTTGACCGACACCGTCACGCCGTCGGCGAGCGCGAAGCAGGCCCGGGTGCGGGTCCCGTCGGTGCGGGTGACGACGGCGTTCGTCGCCGGCGCGACCGGCGGCCCGCCCAGCAGCCCGGTCAGCGCCGCCCGGTCGAGCAGGCACTCGTCGGCCACCACGTCCGAGGTCAGCGGGGCCGGAGCGGCCGGAGAGGCGGGCCGGGCCGTGGAGCGCGCCGTACCCGGGGAGGGCCGGACCCGGCCGTCCGGGACACGGGACGCGCCGTCCCCGACCGGCACCGGCGGCACCGTGCGCGCCACACCGGCCCCGCCGTCGGGCGGACCGGACGGGACCCCGGACGGGTGCGGCACCGGGACGGGCGGGACCGTCGCCGTCGGGCGGCCGTCGGTGGTCGGGGCGGCGAGCGGCCCGCTCGACAGCGGCCCCGGCACCGTGAACGACGTCGGCGGCCGTCGCGTGGGCTCCACCGGCGCCGCCCCGGACGACGGCAGCGCGGGTCCCTGCCCCGTCGGCCACGGCGTCCCGGACACGGTCGACGCGCACCCGCCGAGCAGCCCCGCGAGCACCGCCGCGACGGCCGCCGTGCGCGCCACCGACCGTCCCCGTGCGGGCGCTCCCGCGCCCGGTCCCACCCCGCGTGTCACCCGTCGCCGCACCCGCGGGAAACTAGGCGTCGCATGCGGCCGCCGGGCCGGTTCCGCACCGGCCGGTCGCGATCGTGAATCCCGATTGCATGGCTTTCCGGGGAAGTGCATACTCATCCACGTGGTACGCATCGCAGTGGCGGGAGCCAGTGGCTACGCCGGGGGAGAGCTCCTCCGGCTGCTGCTCGCACATCCCGAGGTGGAGATCGGCGCCCTCACGGCCGGCGGGAACGCGGGGACGCGTCTGGGCGAGCACCAGCCGCACCTGACCCCGCTCGCGGACCGCGTCCTGGGCGAGAGCACGGCGGAGAACCTCGCCGGACACGACGCGGTGTTCCTCGCACTCCCGCACGGCAGGTCCGCGGAACTGGCGGCCCGGCTGGGGCCGGACACGCTCGTCGTGGACTGCGGGGCGGACCACCGCCTCACCGACCCGGCCGCCTGGGACCGCTGGTACGGCGGCGAGCACGCCGGGCACTGGCCCTACGGGCTGCCCGAGCTGCCCGGTGCCCGGGCCGCGCTGACCGGCACCCGTCGCGTCGCGGTGCCGGGCTGCTACCCGACCGGCACCAGCCTCGCGCTGGTCCCGGCCCTGGTCGCCGGCCTGGTCGCCCCCGAGGTCGTGATCACCGCGGTCACCGGCACCTCCGGCGCGGGCAAGTCGCCCAAGCCGCACCTGCTGGGCGCGGAGGTCATGGGGTCGCTGTCGGCGTACGGCGTCGGCGGCGTGCACCGGCACACCCCGGAGATCGCACAGAACCTGTCCACCGCGCTCGGCTCTCCCGTGTCGGTGAGCTTCACCCCGGTGCTCGCGCCGCTGCCGCGCGGCATCCTCGCCTCCTGCTCCGCCCCGCTGGCCGACCCGGCGACCGACGCCGAGGCGGTCCGGGCGGTCTACGAGAAGGCCTACGCCGACGAGCCGTTCGTGCGGCTGCTGCCCGAGGGCCAGTGGCCCACCACGGCGCAGACCCTCGGCTCCAACATGGTCGCGCTGCAGGTCACCGTCGACGTCGACGCCGCCCGGCTGGTCGTCGTCTCCGCGATCGACAACCTCACCAAGGGCACTGCGGGCGGCGCCGTCCAGTGCATGAACCTGGCCCTCGGTCTGCCCGAGACCACCGGCCTGCCGACGACGGGAGTGGCGCCGTGAGCGTGACCGCAGCCCAGGGCTTCCGGGCCGCCGGGATCGCCGCCGGGATCAAGAAGTCCGGGAGGGCCGACCTGGCGCTCGTCGTCAACGACGGCCCGCGCGCCGAGGCCGCCGGGGTCTTCACCCGCAACAAGGTCAAGGCCGCCCCCGTCCTCTGGTCCCAGCAGGTGCTGACCACCGGCTCGCTGCGCGCGGTCGTCCTCAACTCCGGCGGGGCGAACGCCTGCACCGGCGCCGAGGGCTTCCAGGTCGCGCACGCCACCGCGGAGCAGGTCGCCGAGGTGGTCGGCTGCGGCGCGATCGACGTCGCCGTGTGCTCCACCGGCCTGATCGGTGAGCAGCTCCCGCGGGAGACCGTGCTGGCGGGGGTCCGGTCGGCCGCCGCGGAGCTGGCGTCCGGGCCCGAGGCCGGTTCCGCCGTCGCCGCCGCGATCATGACGACCGACACCGTCCCGAAGGAGTCCGTGGTGACCGACCCGGCGGGCTGGACCGTCGGGGGCACCACCAAGGGCGCCGGGATGATCTCCCCGTCGATGGCGACCATGCTCAGCGTGCTCACCACCGACGCCGTCCTCGACCGGGCGACGCTCGACGCCGCGCTGCGCGAGGCGGTCCGCTACAGCTTCGACCGGCTCGACGTCGACGGCTCGATGTCCACCAACGACACCGTGCTGGTGCTGGCCTCCGGCGCGTCCGGCGTCGAGGCCGACCCGGCGGTGTTCACCGCCGCGCTCACCCGCGTGTGCCGCGACCTCGCCGAGCAGATGCAGGCCGACGCCGAGGGCGTCACCAAGCGGATCACCGTGCGGGTCACCGGCGCCGCCTCCGAGGACGACGCGGTCACCGTCGCCCGCACGATCGCCCGCGACTCCCTGGTCAAGACCGCGATGTTCGGGTCCGACCCGAACTGGGGCCGGGTCGCGGCCTCCGCCGGGTACGCCGACGCCGAGATCGACCCCGAGCGACTCGACGTCACGATCAACGGCGTGCTGCTGTGCAAGGGCGCCGTCGTCGCCGGGGACCGGGCCGACTGCGACCTGTCCGGGAAGGACGTGCTGATCGAGGTCGAGCTGGGCCTGTCCGGCGGGGCCGACGGGCACACCGCCGAGATCCGGACCACCGACCTGTCGCACGCCTACGTGGAGGAGAACAGTGCCTACTCCTCCTGAGCCGGTCGCCCCGGACGCGCTGCCTCAGCCGCAGATCGCGCCGTCCCCGGAGACCCCGGCCCGGCTGAAGCGGGCGGGGGAGAAGGCCGGTGTGCTCGCCGAGGCGCTGCCCTGGCTGCAGCGCTTCCACGGCCGGATCGTCGTCGTCAAGTACGGCGGCAACGCCATGATCGACGACGAGCTGAAGCAGGCCTTCGCCCGGGACATGGTGTTCCTGCGGCTCGCGGGCATCCACCCGGTCGTCGTGCACGGCGGCGGGCCGCAGATCTCGGCGATGCTGAAGCGGCTCGGCATGCCCGGCGAGTTCCGCGGCGGCCTGCGCGTCACCACCCCGGAGACGATGGAGATCGTCCGGATGGTGCTGTTCGGCCAGGTCGGGCGCGAGCTCGTCGGGCTGATCAACGCCCACGGGCCGCTCGCCGTCGGCCTGTCCGGGGAGGACGCGGGCCTGTTCACGGCCGAAAAGCGCACCGCGCTGGTCGGGGGCGAGCCCGTCGACATCGGCCTGGTCGGTGACGTCACGAAGGTCAACCCGGACGCGGTGCTGGACATCATCGCGGCGGGTCGCATCCCGGTCGTCGCCGGGATCGCGCCGGACGCCGACGGCCAGGTCCACAACATCAACGCCGACAGCGCCGCCGCGGCGCTCGCCGGCGCGCTGGACGCCGCGAAGCTCGTGGTGCTCACCGACGTCGAGGGGCTCTACGCGAACTACCCCGACCCGGAGTCGATCATCACCTCGCTGACCGCGGACCAGCTCGAGCCGATGCTGCCCCGCCTGGAGAGCGGCATGGCCCCGAAGATGGAGGCCTGCCTGCGCGCCGTGCGGTCGGGCGTCGGACAGGCCCACGTGATCGACGGGCGGGTGCCGCACTCGGTCCTGCTCGAGGTGTTCACGCACGAAGGCGTCGGCACCATGGTGCTGCCGGACGCCACAGCTGGGGGAACGACATGACCACGCACGCGCAGCGGTGGCAGGCCGCACTGATGAACAACTACGGCACCCCGCCGCTGACCCTGGTCCGCGGCGAGGGCGCCCGCGTCTGGGACGCCGAGGGTCGCGCGTACCTGGACCTCTACTCCGGGATCGCGGTCAACGCGCTCGGACACGCGCACCCGGCCGTCGTCGAGGCGGTGTCCGAGCAGGTCCGCACCCTGGGCCACACCTCGAACTTCTTCATCACCGAGCCCGCGCTGCAGCTCGCCGAGCGGCTGCAGGCACTGCTCGGCCGCGACGACGCCCGGACCCTGCTCTGCAACTCCGGCACCGAGGCCAACGAGGCCGCCTTCAAGATCGCCCGCCGGACCGGCCGGCCGGAGATCGTCGCCTGCGAGGGCGCGTTCCACGGCCGCACGATGGGTGCGCTCGCGCTGACCGGGCAGCCCGCCAAGCGTGCCCCGTTCGAGCCGATGCCCGCCGGGGTGACCCACATCCCGTTCGGTGACGCCGCCGCACTCGACGCCGCCGTCACCGAACGGACCGCCGCGGTGTTCCTGGAGCCGATCCTCGGCGAGGCCGGGGTGATCGTGCCGCCCGAGGGATACCTGGCGCAGGCCCGTCGGATCACCGCCGAGCGCGGTGCGCTGCTGGTCCTCGACGAGGTGCAGACCGGCATCGGCCGTACCGGGTACTGGTTCGCCCACCAGGCGCACGGCATCGTCCCCGACGTGATCACCCTGGCCAAGGGCCTCGGCGGCGGTCTCCCGATCGGGGCCTGCGTCGGGTTCGGCGACGCCGCAGCCCTGCTCGAGCCCGGCCAGCACGGCACCACCTTCGGCGGCAACCCGGTGTCGTGCGCCGCGGCGCTCGCCGTCCTCGACACGGTCGCCGCCGAGGGGCTGCTCGCCCACGTCGACCGGCTCGGCAAGGAGATCCGCAGCCGGATCGAGGGATTCGGCCACCCCCTGGTCGGCGACGTCTCCGGCGCCGGTCTGCACATCGGCGTCGGCCTCACCGCGCCGGTCGCCGCCCAGGCCGCCGCGGCCGCGCGCGACGCCGGGATCCTGGTGAACAACGCCACCCCGGACCGGCTGCGGCTGGCCCCGGCCCTGACCCTGACCGACGACGAGGCCGAGGAGTTCCTGACGGCGCTGCCCGCCGTCCTCGACGCGGCCGCCGCCCAGCACGAGGGGCAGGGGAACTGATGGTCCGCCACCTGCTCCGCGACGACGACCTGACCCCGGCCGAGCAGGCCGAGGTCCTCGACCTCGCCGACCGGCTCAAGGCCGACCCGTTCGCCGAGCGCCCGCTCGCCGGGCCGCGCGCCGTGGGGGTCGTGTTCGACAAGTCCTCCACCCGTACCCGGGTGTCGTTCGAGGCCGGGATCACCCAGCTCGGCGGCACCGCGATCATCCTCGACGGCACCACCAGCCAGCTGGGGCGCGGCGAGACGATCTCCGACACCTCCCGGGTGCTGTCGCGCTACGTCGACGCGATCGTGTGGCGCACCAGCGGCCAGGAGCGGATCCGGGAGATGGCCGGCGCGGCGACCGTGCCGGTCGTCAACGCGCTCACCGACCTGTTCCACCCGTGCCAGATCCTGGCGGACCTGCAGACCGTGCGGGAGCGGTTCGGCCGCCTCGCCGGGCTCACCCTGACCTACCTCGGCGACGGCGCGAACAACATCGCCCACTCGCTGCTGCTCGGCGGGGCCACCGCCGGGCTGCACGTCCGGATCGCCGCACCCGCCGGGTTCACCCCCGACGACGACGTGCTGCGCGATGCGAAGACCCGGGCCGAGCAGACCGGGGGATCGGTCACGCTCGTCGCGGACCCGGTCGCCGCCGTCGACGGCGCCCAGGTCGTCGTCACCGACACCTGGACCTCGATGGGCCAGGAGGACGACGGGCTGGACCGGGTGGCGCCGTTCCGGCCCTACCAGGTGAACGCCGCGCTGCTGGAGCGCGCCGCACCGGACGCGATCGTGCTGCACTGCCTGCCCGCCCACCGGGGCGACGAGATCACCGACGAGGTCCTCGACGGCCCCGCCAGCGCCGTCTGGGACGAGGCCGAGAACCGGTTGCACGCGCAGAAGGCTCTGCTCACCTGGCTCCTGCGGCATGGGTGAGGCGGACCGCGACCGCAGGAACCCGGTGAGCCGGGCCAGCCGGCAGGCGGCCGTCATCGACGTGGTCTGGAACTACGAGCTGAGCAGCCAGGTGGAGATCATCGGGTTGCTCCACGAGCGGCACGGCATCGAGACGACCCAGGCCACGCTCTCGCGAGACCTGGACGAACTGGGCGCGGTGAAGCTCCGCGGCGCGGACGGCGGGCAGCCGGTCTACCGCATCCCCGAGGACGGCAGCCCCGTGCGCGGGGTCGAGGGCGGCACCGGGCGGGTCGCCCGGTTGCTGGGGGAGCTGCTCGTGTCCGCCGACGCGAGTGGGAACCTGGCGGTCCTGCGGACCCCGCCGGGCGCGGCGCACTACCTCGCGAGCGCACTCGACCGGGCCGCACTGCACGACGTCGTCGGCACCATCGCCGGCGACGACACGGTCATCGTCGTCGCCCGCGAGCCCCTCACCGGGGCGGAGCTGGCCGAACGGCTGCAGGACCTGCCCCGGAGGGCCCACGCGGCCGCCGGGACGCACGACGAACGAGAAGGAGACCCGACATGACCGACGCGGACCCCCGACAGGGCGCGGTCGCCGGTGGCGGAGCGCTGTGGGGTGGCCGGTTCGCGTCCGGTCCGGCCGACGCGCTCGCGGCGCTGTCGAAGTCCACCCACTTCGACTGGGCACTGGCCCCCTACGACATCCGCGGCTCGAAGGCGCACGCCCGGGTCCTGCACCGCGCCGGTCTGCTGACCGACGAGGAGCTGTCGGGGATGCACAAGGCGCTCGACGAGCTCGCCGCCGACGTCGCCTCCGGGGCGTTCGGCCCCGACCCGGGCGACGAGGACGTGCACACCGCGCTGGAGCGCGGCCTCATCGAGCGGGCCGGTGCCGACCTGGGCGGCAAGCTGCGGGCCGGTCGCTCGCGCAACGACCAGGTCGCCACCCAGTTCCGGATGTGGCTGCGCGACGCCACGCGACGGGTCGGCTCCGGTGTGCTCGACGTCGTCGACGCCCTCGTCGCCCAGGCGCAGGCCCACCCCGGCGCGCCGATGCCCGGCCGCACCCACCTGCAGCACGCCCAGCCGGTGCTGCTCGGCCACCAGCTGGCCGCGCACGCCCAGGCCCTGCTGCGCGACGTCGACCGGCTCGCCGACTGGGACCGGCGCAGCGCCTGGTCGCCCTACGGCTCCGGCGCGCTCGCCGGGTCCTCGCTCGGGCTCGACCCGGAGGCCGTCGCCGCCGAGCTCGGCTTCACCGGGTCCTCGGCCAACTCGATCGACGGGACCGCCTCGCGGGACTTCGCCGCCGAGGCCGCGTTCGTCCTCGCGATGATCGGCGTCGACCTGTCGCGGCTGTCGGAGGAGATCATCCTCTGGGCGACGGCCGAGTTCGGCTACGTCACCCTCGACGACGCGTTCTCCACCGGCAGCTCGATCATGCCGCAGAAGAAGAACCCCGACGTCGCCGAGCTGGCCCGCGGCAAGTCCGGCCGGCTCGTCGGCAACCTCGCCGGGCTCATGACCACCCTCAAGGGGCTCCCGCTGGCCTACAACCGGGACCTCCAGGAGGACAAGGAGCCGCTGTTCGACTCCGTCGCGCAGCTGGAGCTCCTGCTCCCCGCGGTCGCCGGGATGGTGGCCACCCTGACCTTCCACACCGGGCGGCTCGCCGAGCTGGCCCCGGCCGGGTTCACCCTCGCCACCGACGTCGCCGAGTGGCTCGTCCGGCAGGGCGTCCCGTTCCGCGTGGCGCACGAGGCCGCGGGCGGCTGCGTCCGCGCCGCCGAGGCCCGCGGCGTCGGGCTGGAGGACCTGACCGACGCCGAGCTGGCCGCCGTGCACCCGGCACTCGACCCGAGTGTCCGCGACGTACTGACCGTGGAAGGCTCCATCGCGTCGCGGAACGCGCGCGGTGGGACGGCCGGCGACCGGGTCGCCGAGCAGCTCACCGACCTGCGTACCGCGGTCGCAGCAGCGCGAGAGTTCACCGGAGGAACCGCATGACCGACCCTGCCGCAGCCTACGAGGAGCTCAAGGCCGCCGGCCTGAAGCTCGACCTGACGCGGGGCAAGCCGTCCGCGCAGCAGCTGGACCTGTCCCACGAGCTGCTCGGTCTGCCGGGCGCGGGACAGTTCCGCGCGGCCGACGGCACCGACACCCGCAACTACGGCGGCGGCCAGGGTCTGCCCGAGCTGCGGGAGATCTTCGCGCCGTCGCTGCAGGTCCCGGTCGGGCAGCTGGTGGCATCGAACAACTCCAGCCTGGAGCTGATGCACGACACGCTCGTGCACGCGTTGCTGACCGCGCTGCCCGGCGCCCCGACCCGCTGGGTCGACGCCGGCCGGGTCGCGTTCATCGCCCCGGTCCCCGGCTACGACCGCCACTACGGCGTGTGCGAGCGGCTCGGGATCGACCTGGTCACCGTCCCGATGACCGCGGACGGCCCCGACATGGACGAGGTCGAGCGGCTCGTCGCCGAGGACCCGTCGATCAAGGGCATCTGGTGCGTGCCGAAGTACTCGAACCCCGACGGGGTCGTCTACTCCGACGAGGTCGTGCGCCGGCTGGCCACCATGCCGACGGCCGCGCCGGACTTCCGGATCATGTGGGACAACGCCTACGCGGTGCACCACCTGACCACCGAGGAGGTCGAGATCGCCGACGTCCTCACCCTGGCCGCCGACGCGGGCAACGCGGACCGCCCGTTCGTCTTCGGGTCCACCTCCAAGATCACCCTCGCCGGTGCGGGCGTCGCGTTCTTCGGTGCCTCGCCGGCGAACGTCGACTGGTGGCTGAAGCTGGCGTCGAAGAAGACGATCGGCCCGGACAAGGTCAACCACCTGCGGCACGCGCTGTTCCTCAAGGACGCCGCCGGGCTGCGGGCGCACATGGCCGCCCACCGCGAGCTGATCGCGCCGAAGTTCGCCGCGGTCGACCGGCTGCTGACCGAGGCGTTCTCCGACGTCGAGGGCGTGTCCTGGACCAAGCCCCGGGGCGGCTACTTCGTGAGCCTGACCGTCCCGGACGGCCTCGCCTCGGAGGTCGTGCGGCTGGCGAAGGAGGCGGGCGTCGTCCTGACCCCGGCCGGTGCGACGCACCCCTACGGCAAGGACCCGCAGGACGCGACCATCCGCCTCGCCCCGACCCTGCCCCCGCTCGACGAGGTCGAGAAGGCCATGGCCGGTGTCGTGACCTGCGTGCAGCTGGCGCTCGCGCGCCGCTGACGGTGGACGACCACACGGCGGGGCCCGGCCGGGACGACCGGCCGGGCCCCGCCGGTCTGCTGGACCGGTCCGCCCTGGCCGTCGACGTCCTGCCCGCCGCACGACGCCTGCTCGGCTGCGTCCTCGAGGCCGACACCCCCGACGGCACGGTCGCGGTGCGCCTCGTCGAGGTGGAGGCCTACCGGGGCCGCGACGACCCCGCGTCGCACTGCTACCGCGGCCGGACCCCGCGCAACGCGGTGATGTTCGGCCCGCCCGGGCACCTGTACGTCTACTTCGTCTACGGCATGCACTTCTGCGCGAACGTCTCGTGCCTGTCCGACGGCGAGCCGGGCGCGGTGCTGCTGCGCGCCGGGGAGCTGCTCACCGACCCGGGGGTGGCCCGGGAGCGCCGGCCCACCGCCCGTCGCGATGCGGACCTGGCCCGCGGACCCGCGCGCCTCGCCGCGCTCCTCGGGCTGCGCCGTGAGGACGACGGGACCGACGTCACCGACCCTGCCTCCCGGGTGCGGCTGCGCGCCGGGGCCCCGGTCGCCCCGGAGCTCGTCCGGACCGGCCCCCGGGTGGGCGTCGCCGCGGCGGCCGAGCTGCCGTGGCGCCACTGGGTCGACGGCTCACCGGCGGTCAGTCCGTACCGGGCCGGGACGCGCCGTCGTCGCAGCGCCTGAGGCACCCGCGTGCACGGGCCGCGGCGGCCCGACCAAGATGGGCACCGTGGGTACCGACATCCTCGACGACCTGGAGTGGCGCGGCCTGATCGCGCAGAGCACCGACCGCGACGCGCTCGCGAAGGAGCTCGCCGCCGACGACCCGGTGTCGATCTATGCGGGCTTCGACCCGACCGCGTCGAGCCTGCACGCCGGGCACCTGATCCCGATGCTGACCCTGCGTCGCTTCCAGGAGGCCGGGCACCGTCCGGTCATCCTCGCCGGCGGGGCGACCGGGATGATCGGGGACCCGCGCGACGTGGGGGAGCGGACGCTCAACGACGCCTCGACCGTGGCCGACTGGACGGTGCTCATCCGGGGTCAGCTGGAGCGGTTCGTGTCCTTCGACGACGGGCCGACCGGCGCCGTCGCCGTCAACAACCTGGACTGGACCGGGCAGCAGACGGTCCTGGAGTTCCTGCGCGATCTCGGCAAGCACTTCCCGGTCAGCACGATGATCTCGCGGGACACGGTGAAGCGCCGCCTCGCCGGCGACGGGATGTCCTACACCGAGTTCAGCTACCTGCTGCTCCAGGCCCAGGACTACCTGCACCTGTACCGCGAGCTCGGGGTGCGGCTTCAGATCGGCGGCTCCGACCAGTGGGGCAACATCGTCGGCGGTGTCGACCTCGTCCGGCGGGTGACCGGCGACCACGTCCACGCGTTGACGCTGCAGCTGGTCACCGACTCCGAGGGCCGCAAGTTCGGCAAGTCCACCGGGGGCGGCAACGTCTGGCTCGACCCGGAGCGCACCTCGCCGTACGCCTGGTACCAGTACTTCGTGAACGTCGCCGACGCCGACGCGATCACCTACCTCAAGCTGTTCACCTTCCTCGACCGCGCCGAGATCGAGGCACTGGAGACCGAGCTCGCCGAGAAGCCGCATCTGCGTGGCGCGCAGCGACGTCTCGCCGCCGAGCTGACGACGCTGGTGCACGGCGAGGAGCAGACGAAGCAGGTGACGACGGCGAGCCAGGCCCTGTTCGGCCGCGCGGAGCTCACCGACCTGGACGCGGCCACCCTCGGTGCTGCGCTCGCCGAGGTGCCGACGGCCGACGCAGGCCCGGCCGACACGATCGTCGACCTGCTCGTCGCCACCGGTCTGACCGACAGCAAGGGAGCCGCGCGCCGCGCCGTGAAGGAGGGCGGGGCGTACGTCAACAACGTCAAGGTCGTCGACGAGGAGTGGGTCCCGGGTGCCGGGGACGTCCTCGACGGCGGCTGGCTGGTGGTGCGGCGGGGGAAGCGCAACCTGGCCGGTGTGCGGGTCGGATTGGCATGATCGGCCGCTGACCTGCGGAAACGCTGAACAGGTACCCCCCTGTGAATCGCCTCCGGGCAGTCCTGTAACTTTCTCGTTGTCGCCAGGACGGGACGGACGAGAGCGAGACCGGCCGAGAGGCCAGGGACGCTGATCCGGCCCGGAGGCGACGGCCCACGAACTCCATCTCGGTGGAGATCCGGCCGCCCGGAGTAAGGCTTGACGCTGCTCTCCGGTACACGTAGCATAAGAGAGTTGCCTCCTAGCGAGGACGACTCTGGCGCCCCGGGGCGACGGTCATCAGGCCCGGTCCTCGAGTGCGGGTGTCTTTTGAGAACTCAACAGTGTGTCGAGCTATTTTGATTCGGTTTGGCGTTTTGTGCCAAATTGTTTGTTTGGTTGCAGCATTCGATCCCGTCGGGTGTTGTGGCTAGTTGTTTGTTGCAAGTCAGGGTTTTGTTGGAGAGTTTGATCCTGGCTCAGGACGAACGCTGGCGGCGTGCTTAACACATGCAAGTCGAGCGGTAAGGCCCTTTCGGGGGTACACGAGCGGCGAACGGGTGAGTAACACGTGGGTGACCTGCCCTCCACTCTGGGATAAGCCCGGGAAACTGGGTCTAATACCGGATAGGACCACTGATCGCATGGTTGGTGGTGGAAAGTTTTTTCGGTGGGGGATGGGCCCGCGGCCTATCAGCTTGTTGGTGGGGTGATGGCCTACCAAGGCGGTGACGGGTAGCCGGCCTGAGAGGGCGACCGGCCACACTGGGACTGAGACACGGCCCAGACTCCTACGGGAGGCAGCAGTGGGGAATATTGCGCAATGGGCGGAAGCCTGACGCAGCGACGCCGCGTGGGGGATGACGGCCTTCGGGTTGTAAACCTCTTTCGCCAGGGACGAAGAGCGATTGACGGTACCTGGAGAAGAAGCACCGGCCAACTACGTGCCAGCAGCCGCGGTAACACGTAGGGTGCGAGCGTTGTCCGGAATTATTGGGCGTAAAGAGCTCGTAGGCGGTGTGTCGCGTCGGCCGTGAAAACTTGGGGCTTAACTCTGAGCGTGCGGTCGATACGGGCATCACTTGAGTTCGGCAGGGGAGACTGGAATTCCTGGTGTAGCGGTGAAATGCGCAGATATCAGGAGGAACACCGGTGGCGAAGGCGGGTCTCTGGGCCGATACTGACGCTGAGGAGCGAAAGCGTGGGGAGCGAACAGGATTAGATACCCTGGTAGTCCACGCCGTAAACGTTGGGCGCTAGGTGTGGGGACCATTCCACGGTTTCTGTGCCGCAGCTAACGCATTAAGCGCCCCGCCTGGGGAGTACGGCCGCAAGGCTAAAACTCAAAGGAATTGACGGGGGCCCGCACAAGCGGCGGAGCATGTGGATTAATTCGATGCAACGCGAAGAACCTTACCTGGGTTTGACATGCACCAGACATCCCTAGAGATAGGGCTTCCCTTGTGGTTGGTGTGCAGGTGGTGCATGGCTGTCGTCAGCTCGTGTCGTGAGATGTTGGGTTAAGTCCCGCAACGAGCGCAACCCTTGTTCCATGTTGCCAGCACGTAATGGTGGGGACTCATGGGAGACTGCCGGGGTCAACTCGGAGGAAGGTGGGGATGACGTCAAGTCATCATGCCCCTTATGTCCAGGGCTTCACACATGCTACAATGGCTCATACAGAGGGCTGCGAGACCGTGAGGTGGAGCGAATCCCTTAAAGTGAGTCTCAGTTCGGATCGGGGTCTGCAACTCGACCCCGTGAAGTTGGAGTCGCTAGTAATCGCAGATCAGCAACGCTGCGGTGAATACGTTCCCGGGCCTTGTACACACCGCCCGTCACGTCACGAAAGTTGGTAACACCCGAAGCCGGCGGCCCAACCCTTGTGGAGGGAGCTGTCGAAGGTGGGACTGGCGATTGGGACGAAGTCGTAACAAGGTAGCCGTACCGGAAGGTGCGGCTGGATCACCTCCTTTCTAAGGAGTCCCATCATGTGATGGGGCGCCACGATACTCTGTGAGTTCTGCTCATGGTGAGTCTGTGGTTCCTTCATTGAATCGCATTTGCGGCCTCGTTCGTGGGTCGGGTGCGTTGGGTGGAACGCAGTACGTCGGACCGTTTGGCTTGGCACACTGTTGGGTCCTGAGAGGACACCTTGTGGTTCTTCGGAGCTGGGGTTGTTTTCTTTGGCCGCTCTGGTTGAGGGCTTCCTAACGCCTGCGTGTGTGGGTGGTGGTTGTTTCTTGGTTGGGTGTGGTTGTGGGTTGAGTGTTGCATAGTGGATGCGAGCATCTTGTTGTGGTCAAGTTGTTAAGAGCACATGGTGGATGCCTGGGCATCAGGAGCCGATGAAGGACGTGGGAGGCCGCGATAGGCCTCGGGGAGCTGTCAACCGAGCTGTGATCCGAGGGTGTCCGAATGGGGAAACCCAGCGCCCGTCATGGGGCGTTACCCGTACCTGAATTCATAGGGTGCGTGGAGGGAACGTGGGGAAGTGAAACATCTCAGTACCCACAGGAAGAGAAAACAATAGTGATTCCGTGAGTAGTGGCGAGCGAAAGCGGAAGAGGCTAAACCGTGTCCGTGTCAAGCCGGCAGGCGTTGCGGGTGCGGGGTTGTGAGACGTGTCGTTCATCTTCTGCCGAGGGTGGGACAGCAAGTGCCTGTGTTAGCGGAACGACTCTGGGATGGTCGGCCGTAGTGGGTGATAGCCCCGTACGCGAAAACACTGGGTTCTGTTGTGGGCGTGTTCTCGAGTAGCAGCGAGCCCGTGAAATTTGCTGTGAATCTGGCGGGACCACCCGTCAAGCCTAAATACTACCTGATGACCGATAGCGGACAAGTACCGTGAGGGAAAGGTGAAAAGTACCCCGGGAGGGGAGTGAAATAGTACCTGAAACCGTGTGCTTACAAGCCGTCAGAGCCTTTCGGGGTGATGGCGTGCCTTTTGAAGAATGAGCCTGCGAGTTATGCTTCGTGGCGAGGTTAACCTGTGTGGGGTAGCCGTAGCGAAAGCGAGTCCGAATAGGGCGCCATAGTCGCGGGGTGTAGACCCGAAGCGGAGTGATCTACCCATGGCCAGGGTGAAGCGTCGGTAAGACGTCGTGGAGGCCCGAACCCACCAGGGTTGAAAACCTGGGGGATGAGCTGTGGGTAGGGGTGAAAGGCCAATCAAACTTCGTGATAGCTGGTTCTCCCCGAAATGCATTTAGGTGCAGCGTCGTGTGTTTCTCACCGGAGGTAGAGCACTGGATGGCCTAGGGGGCCGACAAGCTTACCGAAGTCAGCCAAACTCCGAATGCCGGTGAGTGAGAGCGCGGCAGTGAGACTGCGGGGGATAAGCTTCGTGGTCGAGAGGGAAACAGCCCAGATCACCGGCTAAGGCCCCTAAGCGTGCGCTAAGTGGGAAAGGATGTGGGATCGCCCGGACAACCAGGAGGTTGGCTTAGAAGCAGCCACCCTTGAAAGAGTGCGTAATAGCTCACTGGTCAAGTGGTCCTGCGCCGACAATGTAGCGGGGCTCAAGCGCACCGCCGAAGCCGTGGCAATGACACTTAGGTGTTGTTGGGTAGGGGAGCGTCCTGCATCTGGTGAAGCCCGGGAGTGATTTACGGGTGGAGGGTGTGGGAGTGAGAATGCAGGCATGAGTAGCGAATGCAGAGTGAGAATCTCTGCCGCCGGATGACCAAGGGTTCCTGGGCCAGGTTGTTCCGCCCAGGGTGAGCCGGGACCTAAGGCGAGGCCGTCAGGCGTAGTCGATGGACAACGGGTTGATATTCCCGTGCTCGTGATAGTGCGTCCATGCCGAGGCTGGTGATGCTAACCATCCGAACCCACCTTCGTTCCTTCGGGAGTGTTGTTTGTGGGGAGCGTGGGATCCGATCTGGTAGTAGGCAAGTGATGGGGTGACGCAGGAGGGTAGCTCCGCCACGCGGTGGTTGTCGTGGTGTAAGCCTGTAGCCCGAGTCCTAGGTAAATCCGGGGCTCATTTAAGGGTGAGAGGTGATGCGTAGCCGATTGAGGCGAAGAGGGTGATCCCATGCTGTCGAGAAAAGCCTCTAGCGAGTGCTGTTGCGGCCCGTACCCCAAACCGACACAGGTGGTCAGGTAGAGAATACCGAGGCGATCGAGCGAACTGTGGTTAAGGAATTCGGCAAAATACCTCCGTAACTTCGGGAGAAGGAGGGCCGGTTGTCTTGAGGCTCCTTGCGGGCTAGGGACGGCCGGTCGCAGAGACCAGGCCCAAGCGACTGTTTACTAAAAACACAGGTCCGTGCGAAGTCGCAAGACGATGTATACGGACTGACGCCTGCCCGGTGCTGGAACGTTAAGAGGACCTGTTAGCTCTTCGGGGCGAAGCGGAGAATTTAAGCGCCAGTAAACGGCGGTGGTAACTATAACCATCCTAAGGTAGCGAAATTCCTTGTCGGGTAAGTTCCGACCTGCACGAATGGCGTAACGACTTGGGCGCTGTCTCGACCACAGACTCGGCGAAATTGCACTACGAGTAAAGATGCTCGTTACGCGCGGCAGGACGGAAAGACCCCGGGACCTTTACTATAGCTTGGTATTGGTGCTCGGTTCGGCTTGTGTAGGATAGGTGGGAGACTGTGAAATCGCCACGCCAGTGGTGGTGGAGTCGTTGTTGAAATACCACTCTGGTCGAATTGGGTGTCTGAACCTCGGGCCATGATCTGGTTCAGGGACAGTGCCTGGTGGGTAGTTTAACTGGGGCGGTTGCCTCCCAAAGAGTAACGGAGGCGCCCAAAGGTTCCCTCAGCCTGGTTGGCAATCAGGTGTTGAGTGTAAGTGCACAAGGGAGCTTGACTGTGAGACTGACGGGTCGAGCAGGGACGAAAGTCGGGACTAGTGATCCGGCACCACCTTGTGGAAGGGGTGTCGCTCAACGGATAAAAGGTACCCCGGGGATAACAGGCTGATCTTGCCCAAGAGTCCATATCGACGGCATGGTTTGGCACCTCGATGTCGGCTCGTCGCATCCTGGGGCTGGAGTAGGTCCCAAGGGTTGGGCTGTTCGCCCATTAAAGCGGTACGCGAGCTGGGTTTAGAACGTCGTGAGACAGTTCGGTCCCTATCCGCCGCGCGCGTTGGAGACTTGAGGAAGGCTGTCCCTAGTACGAGAGGACCGGGACGGACGAACCTCTGGTGTGCCAGTTGTCCCGCCAGGGGCACGGCTGGTTGGCTATGTTCGGGAGGGATAACCGCTGAAGGCATCTAAGCGGGAAGCCTGTTCCAAGATGAGGTCTCCCACCACCTTCGAGTGGGTAAGGCTCCCAGTAGATGACTGGGTTGATAGGCCGGAGATGGAAGCCCTGTGAGGGGTGGAGTTGACCGGTACTAATAGGCCGAGGGCTTGCCACAACGAGTTGTTCGCATCCACTGTGTGACCCTGAGTCCACAACCATCCACACTGTTCCCGGGTATGCCCGGGCCGGTGTGGAGTTGGTTTGTGTGCTCGACCCCTGTCCCGGGTTCGGGGTGGGGTGATAGTTGGATAGTGTTGTCGGTGGTCATTGCGGTAGGGAAACGCCCGGTCCCATTCCGAACCCGGTAGCTAAGCCTTCCAGCGCCGATGGTACTGCACTCGCCAGGGTGTGGGAGAGTAGGTCGTCGCCGACATTCAACCTCTGAAAGGGGAGTCCGCAACGGTGTAGAAGCCGCTGTGGACTCCCCTTTTTTCGTATGTCTGCAGCCGTGTCCGCCTCTCTGCGCGGACCGGTTCGCCCAGTGCGGTCGCCGACCGCGGAAGTGACGGTGTTGGTTTGTACCCTGACCACGTGACGGACGGGGAACGTCCCGGCAACGGCCGGGCAGGCGAGGAGCGCGGTTCGCGCAGCGGGTCGGGATGGTCGCGTGGTGACGACCAGCGGGGACGGCGCCGCGACGGCGACGACCGCACGCGTCGCGACGACCGGGGCACCCGTGGCGGCGGCGACCGTGCGCGCGACGACCGGGGACGTCCGGGCGAGCGCCGCACCGAGGGCCGCTCCTGGTCCGACCGGGGTGGACGCGACACCGGCCGGCGCGACAGCGGCTTCCGCGGCGACGACCGCTCCGACCGCGGGCCGCGTCGTGACGACGACCGTCGTCCCGCCCGCGACGACGACCGCCGTTCCGGCGGCACCGGCCGGCGTGACTCGTTCCGGGGTGGCCGCGACGACCGCGGTGGCCGGCCCTCCGGGGGCCGTGACGACCGCCGTCCCTACCGTGACCGTGACGACCGTGGCCCCCGTCCGCAGCGCGACGACGACCGCGGCGGGCGCTCGTACCGGGACCGCGACGACCGCGCCGGTCGTCCCTCCTCCGGCCGTGACGACCGTGGTGGCCGCTCGTTCTCCGGTCGCGAGGACCGTGGCGGGCGTTCCTTCCCCGGTCGCGACGACCGCGGGGAGCGTCCGTCCGGGGGCCGTGACGGTCGCTCCTTCGGCGGCCGAGACGACCGCCGTCCCGCCCGGGGCAGTGACGACCGGGGCAGCCGTCCGTTCCGTGGCGGTGACGACCGTGGCGGTCGGCCCTCCGGGGACCGTGACGACCGTGGTGCCCGCTCCTTCCGCGACCGTGACGACCGCGGTGCCCGTTCCTTCGGTGGCCGTGACGACCGTGGCGCCCGTCCGCAGCGCGACGACGACCGCGGTGGCCGTTCGTTCCGCGACCGTGACGACCGCGGGGGACGTCCGTCCGGCGACCGCGGTGCCCGTTCCTTCCGGGACCGCGACGAGCGTGGCGCCCGTCCGCAGCGCGGCGACGACCGTGGCGGCCGTTCGTTCCGTGATCGCGACGACCGGGCCGGTCGGCCGTCCCGGGACCGTGACGACCGTGGCGGCCGTTCTTTCGGTGGTCGCGACGACCGGGCCGGTCGGCCGTCCCGGGACCGTGACGACCGTGGCGGCCGTTCTTTCGGTGGTCGTGACGACCGGGCCGGTCGGCCGTCCCGGGACCGTGACGACCGTGGCGGCCGTTCTTTCGGTGGTCGTGACGACCGTGGCCCCCGTCCGCAGCGCGACGACGACCGTGGCGCCCGTCCCCACCGGAACCGTGACGACCGCGCGCCCCGCGATCGCGACGACCGGCGCAGCTCGTCCTGGGACCGGGACGACCGCCCGTACCGCGCCCGCGAGGAGCGCCCGTCGCACGACCGCCCGGCCGAGCGGTCTGCGGCCGTCGAGCCCCGGGACGTCGCGCAGCCGGCCGCGGTGCAGGCCGAGCCGGCCGGTGACGCGCCTGCCGTGACGCCGTCGACGACCGACACACGGGAGGCGGCCACGTCGACCGGCGCAACCGCCTCCGACACCGCGGTCCGGGTTCCCGAGACCCCGCCCGTGGAGGCGGCCGACGCGCCGGTCACCCGCGACGTGCCCACCGACGACGCGGTCGGCACGGGCAGCACCGCGCCCGACGGACCCCGGTCCGGCAGCGGGGACCGGACCGACACCCCCGTGACCGACGCCCGCGGGGCCGGTATCGGAACCGACGCCGTCGACCGCGCCGGGACCGCCTCGGGCACGATCGGATCGGACGGCGACACCGTCGACGGTCCGCGCACCGACCGTGCCGAGCGTCCCGTCGGGCGCGACGAGCGTCGCCCGCTCCGTGACCGTGACGACCGTGGCCCGCGCCGGGAGCGTGACGACCGTGGCCCGCGTGGCGGCCGGGACGACCGGGGCCCGCGCTCCGGCCGTGACGACCGCAGGCGCGACGACCGTGACGACCGCAGGCGCGACGACCGTGGCCGGAACGACCGTGGCCGCGACGACCGCCGTGACCGCGACGCCCGTCCGCGACGGGCGATCCCGGAGTCGGCCGAGCGGACCTTCGTCGCCGAGCCGGACCTGCCGGACTCGGTGACGGCCGCCGAGCTCGACCCGAGCGTGCGCCGGGACCTGCGCGGCCTCCAGAAGGAGACCGCCGAGGTCGTGGCGCGGCACCTCGTCGCCGCGGGGCTGCTCGTCGACGAGGACGCCGTGCAGGCGCTCGAGCACGTGCGCTACGCGCGGCGCCGGGCGTCGCGGATCGCCGTCGTCCGGGAGGCCGCCGGCATCGTCGCCTACCACGCGGGGGAGTGGAACGAGGCCCTCGGCGAGTTCCGCGCCGCCCGCCGGATGGGCGGCGGACCGGGGCACGTGCACGTCATGGCCGACATCGAGCGCGCCCTCGGCCGTCCCGAGCGTGCTCTCGACCTGGCCCGCAGCCCGGAGGCCCGCGACCTCGGCCACGAGGAGCGGATCGAGCTGCTCATCGTCGCCGCGGGAGCCCGGCGCGACCTGGGCGAGGCCGACGCCGCCGTCGTCGGGCTCCAGGTCCCCGAGCTCGACCCGGTCCGCCGCGATCCGTGGAGCGCCCGGCTGTTCTACGCCTACGCCGACAACCTGCTCGCCGCGGGCCGGGAGTCGGAGGCCGTGCAGTGGTTCGTCCACGCCCACGACGCCGACCAGCACCGGGAGACCGACGCCGCCGCGCGGATCGCCGAGCTGACCGGTGACGAGCTCGAGGGCGCCGACGACGAGCTCTCCGTCGGCTGGGAGGACGTGCCCCCGGCCGCCGACGACCACACCGAGGCGCCGCACACCGACGCCCCGGCGCCGTCCGGCCGGATCGACGCCGACGACCACGCCGGCGCGATCGGCGATCCCGGCGCCGACGACGCGTCCGGGGCCGACGCCCCGAGCGCCGACGGGACCGACGTCGACGGGACCGACCTCGACGGGACCGACGAGGTCCGCGGCGACACCGACGCGACCGACGGAGGCGCCGTGGCCGAGGCGCCGGACGCCTCCGGGGCGGCTCCCGCCACGAACCACCAGCAGGGCCGGGACACCGGGGCCGGCGACCGGTGACCGACGACCTCCTGTCCCGCCACGACGTCCTCCTGGCCGACCTCGACGGCACCCTCTACCGGGGCCCCGAGGTCGTCCCGGGGGCCGTCGAGGCGGTGCGCGGGGCGGCGGACCGCGGCGTGCCCACGGTGTACGTCACCAACAACGCCTCGCGCAGCCCCGCCGACGTCGCGGCGCACCTCGCCGAGCTCGGCTTCCCGGCGCGCGTCGAGGACGTCCGCACCAGTTCACAGGCCGCGGCCGCGATGCTGGCCGAGCAGCTCCCGCCGGGCGCGCGGGTGCTGGTCGTCGGCACGTCGGCGCTGGCCGACGAGGTCCGGGCCCGCGGGCTCGCCGTCGTCGGTGACGCCGAGGGCGCGGACGCCGTCGTCCAGGGGCACTCGCCCGACACCGGGTGGCGGATCCTGGCCGAGGCGGTCGTCGCCGTCCGGGCCGGAGCACTGTGGGTCGCCTCCAACGTCGATCCCACCCTGCCCACCGAGCGCGGGGCGCTGCCCGGCAACGGCTCGATGGTCCAGGTCGTGCGGACGGCGACCGGGGCGCGGCCGCAGGTGGCGGGCAAGCCCGCCGCCCGGCTGCTCCGCGAGGGGTGCGGCGACGCGCGGGCCCCGCTCGTCATCGGGGACCGCCTCGACACCGACATCGAGGGTGCCAACGCCATGGGCGCCCCGTCGCTGATGGTCCTGACCGGGGTCAGCGGCGCCGCGGAGCTGCTCGCCGCCGCCCCGGAGCTGCGGCCCACCCACATCGGCGCCGACCTCGCCGCGCTCACCCGCCCACCGGACGAGCTGGCCCCCGGGCCGCGGCCCGGCTGGGACGTCCGCGCCGACGGCGGCACGCTCGTGCTGTCCGGCGACGGGACGGGCCCGAACCCATGGTGGACGCGCTGCGTGCCCTGTGCGCGGTGGCCTGGGAGCAGGGCGTCCACGACGTCCGCCCCGACGGTGCGGCCGCCGCCGCGGCACTGGCGGACCTCGGCCTGGCGGAGCGGCCAGGGCGGTGACGCCGCGTCGCGGCCGCGGTGGGGACCGTCGGCTACCGTGGCGTCAGAACCCCGTCCCCGGAGATCATCCATGAGCGTTCCCGCACCCGGACCCCGTCCGGGCGACCCGCGGCCCGAGCAGGACCGCCCCGTCGCGGCCCTGCGTGCCGAGGTCGACGCGGCCGTCGCGGCGCTCGACGCGCTGGACGACCGTCCGGTCTCCGAGCACCCGGCCGCGTTCGAGCGGGTGCACGCCGCGCTCGGCCGCGCGCTGAGCGCCGGCTCGGAACGGGAGTGACGATGGGCCCCACCCGCGCCCGGCTGGACGCCGAGCTCGTCCGCCGCAAGCTCGCCCGCTCCCGCGGCCAGGCCGCCGAGCTGATCGCCGCAGGCCGGGTCGTCGTCAACGGCATGCCGGCGGCGAAGCCCGCCACCGTGGTGGACCGGGACGCACCCGTCCTCGTCCGCCCGGACGACGACGGCGAACCCGACTGGGCCTCCCGCGGTGCCAAGAAGCTGCTCGGCGCCCTCGACGCGTTCACCGACGTCGACCCCGCCGGGCGGCGCTGCCTCGACGCCGGCGCCTCCACCGGGGGCTTCACCGACGTGCTGCTCACCCGCGGGGCGGCCGAGGTCGTCGCCGTCGACGTCGGGTACGGCCAGCTGGTGTGGCGGCTGCAGTCCGACGAGCGCGTCCACGTGCACGACCGCACCAACGTCCGGGCCCTCGAACCGGAGCAGATCGGCGGGACGGTCGACCTGACCGTCGCCGACCTGTCGTTCATCTCGCTGCGCACCGTGCTGCCGGCCCTCGCCGCCTGCACCGCGCCCGGAGGCGACCTGCTGCCCATGGTGAAACCACAGTTCGAGGTCGGGAAGGACCGACTCGGCTCCGGCGGGGTCGTACGGGACCCGGGCCTGCGCACCGAGGCGCTGCACGGGGTCGCGACCGCCGCCGCCGCGGCCGGGCTGCACGTCCTCGGCGCGACCGCGAGTCCGCTGCCCGGCCCGTCGGGCAACGTGGAGTACTTCCTGCACCTGCGCCGGCCCGCCGCCGGCCCGGCCGGCGGCGCCCCCGAGCAGCCCGAGCTCGCGCCGATGCTGGCCGCCGCGGTCGCGGACGGCCCCGCATGAGGGAGGTCCTGCTGGTCCTGCACACCGGGCGGCCCACCAACCGCAAGACCGCGCTGCACGTGATGGGCGAGCTCGGGCGGCTCGGCCTGCGCACCCGGGTGCTCGCCGACGAGTGGGCCGAGCTCGCCGCGGACCCCGACGTCCCGGCGGGCTACGAGCCGGTCCCGGTCCCCGGGAGCCCCGAGTGCGCCCGCGGCGCCGAGGCGGTCCTGGTGCTCGGCGGTGACGGCACCCTGCTGCGCGCCGCCGACCTCGCCCGCCACGCCGGCGTGCCCCTGCTGGGCGTCAACCTCGGCCACGTCGGTTTCCTCGCCGAGGCCGAGGAGGACACGCTGCCCGAGGCGCTGCAGAAGCTCGCCGACGGCGACTACGAGGTCGAGGAACGGACCACCCTCGAGGCCGTCGTCACCGCCGCCGGGCAGGTGCTCGGCCGGGCGTGGGCGCTGAACGAGGCCGTCGTCGAGAAGACCACCCGCGGCCGCATCCTCGAGGTCGTCCTCGAGGTCGACGGTCGCCCGGTGTCCTCCTTCGGCTGCGACGGGGTGCTCTGCTCCACCCCGACCGGCTCGACCGCCTACGCCTTCTCCGCGGGCGGGCCGCTGATCTGGCCGCAGGTGCAGGCACTGCTGGTGGTCCCCAGCAACGCACACGCCCTGTTCGCCCGGCCGATGGTGATCGCGCCGGAGAGCACCGTCGCGATCGAGGTGTCCGCCGACGGCCCGTCCGCCGTGCTGGACTGCGACGGCCGTCGCACCGTCGCGGTGCCGCCCGGGGCCCGGGTGGAGCTGCGCCGCGCGTCGGAGCCCGTGCGGATGGTGCGCCTGGCCGCGCAGCCCTTCGCCGACCGGCTCGTCCGCAAGTTCGACCTGCCCGTCCGGGGCTGGCGCGGGGCCCGGACCCAGCCACCGGGTTCGAACACCTGATCGACCGTTCGGCGCACGGGAACATCCGTTCGGTGCCGTTCGCGTGTCGGGGCTCGAACGCTGTCGGTGTTCGAACGTATGGTCCCACGCATGTTGTCCGAGATGCGGATCCAGGGCCTCGGCGTGATCGACGACGCGACCCTGGAACTCGACCCGGGCCTGACCGTGCTCACCGGTGAGACCGGCGCCGGGAAGACCATGGTCGTGACCGGGCTGAACCTCCTCGGCGGTGGCCGCGCGGAGTCCTCGCGGGTGTCGGCCGGGGCGCGCCGCGCCGTCGTCGAGGGCCTGTTCGCGGCCTCGCCGGGGGCGCTGGAACTGGCCGAGGAGGTGGGCGCCGAGGCCGACGACGACGGGTCGCTGATCGCGGCCCGCACCGTGTCGGCCGACGGGCGCTCCCGGGCCCACCTGGGCGGCCGGTCGGTGCCCAACGGGGTGCTGGGCAGGCTCGCCGAGACCCAACTCGCCGTGCACGGGCAGAACGACCAGCTGCGGCTGCTGCGCGGCTCCGACCAGCGGGCCCTGCTCGACCGCTTCGCCGGGGACCCCGTCGCCGTCCCGCTGGCCGCCTACCGGACGGTGCGCACCGAGTGGCTGCAGGTGGTCACCGAGCTCGCCGAGCGGCGGGACAACGCCCGCCGGCTCGCCCAGGAGGCGGACCTGCTGCGCCACGGTCTCGCCGAGATCGAGGCCGCCGACCCGCAGCCCGGTGAGGACCGCGAGCTCGTCGAACAGGCCCGCCGGATGGCCGAGGCCGACGACCTGCGAGCCGCCGCCGAGAGCGCACACCTCGCACTGTCCGGGTCGGACGACGGCGAGGCCCCCGGCGCGGTCGGGCTCGCCGGACAGGCCAAGGGGCTCGCCGAGGGCAGCGGCGACCCCGCGCTGGAGGAGCTCGGCCCGCGCCTCACCGAGGCCATCGCGGTGCTCGCCGACGCCGCGGCCGAGCTGAGCGGCTACCTCGACCGGCTCGACGCCGACCCCGAGCTGCTGTCCCGCGTCCTGACCCGCCAGGCCGAGCTCAAGGCACTCACCCGCAAGTACGCGGCGGACACCGACGGCGTGCTGGCCTGGGCGGACACCGCTCGCGACCGGCTGTCCGGGCTCGACACCTCCGACGAGGCGCTCGCCGAGCTGTCGGCCCGCCGTGACGCACTCGCCGGTGAGCTGGCCGGTCACGCCGCCGCGGTCACCGCGGCGCGCACCGCCGCCGCGTCCCGGCTGGCCGAGGCGACCACGGCGGAACTCGCCGGGCTCGCCATGAAGGACGCGACGCTGCAGGTCGGCGTGCAGCCGCGGCCCGCCGCCGACACCGGGCCGGTGCTCGAGGTCGGCGGGCGGCGCTGCCAGGCCGGGTCCAGCGGCGTCGACGAGGTCGAGATCCGGCTCGTCCCGCACGCCGGGGCGGTGGCCCAGCCGCTGCACAAGGGCGCCTCCGGCGGTGAGCTGTCCCGGGTCATGCTGGCCCTGGAGGTCGCGCTCGCCGGGGCCGACCCGGTGCCGACCATGGTGTTCGACGAGGTCGACGCCGGCGTCGGCGGCCGGGCCGCGGTGGAGATCGGCCGCCGGCTCGCGCAGCTCGCGGCCCGCCACCAGGTCATCGTCGTCACCCACCTGCCGCAGGTCGCGGCGTACGCCGACCGGCACCTCGTGGTGCAGAAGGCGTCCGGGGCGGGGGTCACCCGCTCCAGCGTGCGGCGGCTCACCGAGGAGGAACGCACCGGGGAGCTGGCACGGATGCTGGCCGGGATGGACGACACCGACACCGGCCGCGCGCACGCGGAGGAGCTGCTCAGCGCCGCGACCGCGCACCGGGAGGCCGACCGCGCGGCGGCACGGCCCGCGGACCTCGCCGAGGCCCGGTCGCGTCGCGCGCAGTCCCGGCGCGGCCGGACCGTGCAGGACACGGACACCGGCGCCGCGACCGCGCCGGCGGAGGGTGCGGTCCCCGGGCCGCGCAGCACCGACTCCCGCGGCACCGACTCCCGCGGCGTCGACCCGGACGCTGCCGCGGGCCGTCCCTCCGCCGCATCGCGGCGCCGCCGGGTCGCCCGGGCCGGCTGAGCGGGCCCGGCCGACGGCCGCCCGGGCGGCCTGCCGTCGCTGTGGGTGAGCGGCGCGGTGCTCCGGGCGCCGCCACCCGGGGGGCGACGGGGGATCGTCCGGGCCGGTGACGTCGCGGTCTCGCGCGGCGTGCCTGCGTGGTCACGGACGCCCCACCTGTCACAGTGCGCCACATGAAGCTGTCCGGCCTGCTGCACCGTTCCCGACCGGAGCTGCCGGGCCTGACCGGCCCGGCCCGCGCCGACCGCCGCATCGAGTCGGTGCTCCGGCGCCTGCGCCCCGGCGACATCGCCGTGATCGACCAGGTCGACCTGGACCGGGCGACCGCGGACGCGCTCGTCGCCGCCCGGGTCGCCGCGGTCGTCAACGCCGCCCCGTCGATCTCCGGCCGGTTCCCGAACCTCGGCCCGCAGGTGCTCGTCGAGGCGGGTATCCCGCTCGTCGACGACTGCGGTCCCGACACCCTGCGTGCGGTCAAGGACGGCATCCGGGTGCGGCTGCACGACGGCGTGCTCTACACCGGCGAGCAGCCGCTGTGCGAGGGCCGGGAGCAGACCGAGGACACCGTCGCCGACGCCCTGGACGAGGCCAAGCAGGGCCTGACCCACCAGCTCGAGGCGTTCGCCGCGAACACCATCGAGTTCATGCGCCGCGAGCGCTCGCTGCTCCTCGACGGGCACGGCGTCCCCGAGGTCGACGTCGCCCTCGACGGGCGGCCGGTGCTCGTCGTCGCCGCGGGGTTCGAGCACCTCGCCGTGCTGAAGCGGCTCAAGACCTACATCAAGGAGTACCGGCCGGTGCTCGTCGGCGTCGGGGCGGGCGCGGACGCGCTGCTCAACGCGCGCCACCGCCCGGACCTCATCGTCGCCGACCCGTCCGAGGTGTCGAACCAGGCGCTGACCAGCGGCGCCGACGTCGTCGTCCCGGCATTCCCCGACGGGCACGCCCCGGGGCTGCACCGTGTGCAGGACCTGGGCGCCAGCGCCGTGACGTTCCCGTCGATGGCCAACCCCGAGGACCTCGCCCTGCTGCTCGCCCACCACCGCGGCGCCTCGATGATCGTCACGGTCGGGCTGTCGGCGTCGATGGGGGAGTTCCTCGACCGCGGGCGGTCGGGGAGCAACGCCTCGACGTTCCTGACCCGGCTGCAGGCGGGGGGCAGCGTCGTCGACGGCGCGATGATCGCCCAGATGTACCGGAGCCGGACCTCGTTCGCCCCGCTGCTGCTGCTCGTCGCGGCCGCGGTGGTCGCGGTCGTCGTCGCCGTGCTCGTGTCTGGCGGCGGCCCCGCGGTGCTGGAGTGGCTGCGTGGCGTGCTGGAGAGCGTGCGGGCCCTGGTCGCCGGATGGTTCCCGGCGTGATCTCGCGGCGCCACCACCGCATCGCCCTGGTCGCGGTGTTCGTGCTGGCCCTCGCGGCCGGGTTCGTCCTCGCCGTCGTCGGGCTGCCGCAGCGCATCGCCGACGTCGCGGCCTCGGGGACGGACACGGGCGAGACCGCCCGGCTGAGCGTCGAACGCGACACCCTGGCCGCGCAGCTGCACGCCAGTGACGAGTTCGCCGGCCGCGTCGGACCCGATCTGGTGCGCGGGAAGCTCACCGGGGTGCCCGTGACCGTCGTGGCGCTCGGTGCCGACCCGGCCGACACGCGCGCGGTCGCGGAGCTCGTCGTCGCCGCGGGGGGCAGCGTCGCGGGGGAGGTCGTGCTCACCCCGGCCGTCACCGACCCGGCCCGCGCCGACCAGCTGCGCGACCTGTCCGCACGGCTGCTGCCGTCGGGGGCCCAGCTCCCCACCGCCACCGACGCCGGTGCGCTCGCCGGGGGCCTGCTCGGCTCCGCGCTGCTGGCCCCGCCCGACGGTCCCGCACCCGCCCCGGACGGGGCCGGCGCGGTGCTCGCCGGGCTCGCCGGCGGCGGCTTCGCCGAGGCACCGCAGGGCAGTCCCGCGGCCGGGCGGGTGGCCGTCGTCGTCACCGGTGCCGCGTACTCCGGCGTGGACGCCGGCGCCTCGGCGTCCACCGCGGCGGCACTGGCCGCGGAGCTCGACCGTCGTGGCGCGGGAGCCGTGCTGGCCGGGCGGGACTCCGCGGACGGTTCGGCCGTCGCCGCCGCCCGCTCGTCCGGGGCCGGTCCGGTGGGACGCCTCGCCACCGTCGACGGCGTCGGTACCGGGGCCGGGCGGGTCGCGACCGTGCTCGCGCTCGCCGAACGACAGGCAGGAGGCACCGGCCGCTACGGTTCCGGGGCCGGAACGGTGGGGCCGGTTCCCGCCGCCCCTTGACCGATCGGTAGGCTGAAACTCCGTGCAGACTCGCGCCACCCGTCATCTCTTCGTCACCGGTGGGGTCGCGTCCTCGCTGGGTAAGGGCCTGACCGCCTCCAGTCTCGGTCAGTTGCTCACCGCGCGCGGGCTTCGCGTCACCATGCAGAAGCTCGACCCCTACTTGAACGTCGACCCCGGGACCATGAACCCGTTCCAGCACGGCGAGGTGTTCGTCACCGAGGACGGTGCCGAGACCGACCTCGACGTCGGCCACTACGAGCGGTTCCTGGACCGTGACCTCGCCGGGCGGGCCAACGTCACCACCGGCCAGGTCTACTCCGAGGTCATCGCCAAGGAGCGTCGCGGCGAGTACCTCGGCGACACCGTCCAGGTGATCCCGCACATCACCAACGAGATCAAGGACCGCGTCCTCGCGATGGCCGAGCCCGACGCCGAGGGCCTGGCCCCCGACGTCGTCATCACCGAGGTCGGCGGCACCATCGGCGACATCGAGTCGCTGCCGTTCGTCGAGGCCGCCCGCCAGGTCCGCCACGAGGTCGGCCGGGACAACTGCTTCTTCCTGCACGTGTCGCTGGTGCCGTACCTGGCGCCGTCGGGCGAGCTGAAGACCAAGCCGACCCAGCACTCCGTCGCGGCGCTGCGCAACATCGGCATCCAGCCCGACGCGGTGGTCCTGCGTGCCGACCGGGAGATCCCCGAGGGCATGAAGCGCAAGATCTCCCTGATGTGCGACATCGAGCTCGACGGCGTCGCCGCGTGCCCGGACGCCCCGTCGATCTACGACATCCCGAAGGTGCTGCACGGCGAGGGCCTCGACGCCTACGTCGTGCGCCGGCTGGGGCTGCCGTTCCGCGACGTCGACTGGACCGTGTGGGGCGACCTGCTCGACCGCGTCCACCACCCGCGGGAGACCGCGACGATCGCGCTGGTCGGCAAGTACGTCGACCTGCCCGACGCCTACCTCTCGGTCACCGAGGCGCTGCGGGCCGGCGGCTTCGCCCACCACGCCAAGGTGGCGATCCGCTGGGTGCCGTCGGACTCCTGCGAGACCCCGGCCGGCGCGGCCGAGGCGCTCGACGGCGTCGACGGGGTGCTCGTCCCCGGCGGCTTCGGCATCCGCGGGATCGAGGGCAAGCTCGGCGCCATCACCCACGCCCGCACCCGGCGCATCCCCACCCTGGGGCTGTGCCTGGGCCTGCAGTGCATGGTCATCGAGACCGCGCGCACCGTCGCCGGCCTGGAGGACGCCAGCTCGACCGAGTTCGACCCGGAGACCGCGCACCCGGTGATCTCGACGATGGCGACCCAGCGCGACGTCGTCGCGGGCGAGCGGGACATGGGCGGGACCATGCGCCTGGGCGCCTACCCGGCGGTGCTGCAGCCCGGCTCGGTCGCGGCGAAGGCCTACGGGTCGCGCGAGATCTCCGAGCGGCACCGGCACCGCTTCGAGGTGAACAACGCCTACCGGCAGCAGCTCACCGAGGCGGGCCTGGTGTTCGGGACCTCCCCGGACGGGACGCTCGTGGAGTTCGTGGAGCTGCCGTCGTCGCAGCACCCGTTCTTCGTCGGGACCCAGGCGCACCCCGAGCTCAAGAGCCGCCCGACCCGGCCGCACCCGCTGTTCGCGGCGTTCGTGAAGGCGGCGCTGCGCTACCGGGCCGAGGACCGGCTGCCGGTGCACCTGCCCGGCCGGGACAACACCGACGCCGACGATGCCGAGACGGTCGAGGGCGACGACGTCGCCGTCGGCGCGGGCGGCAACGGCGTGGCCCGGGCCGAGAGCACCTCCGCCCGCTGACCCGACCGGACCGGGCCGCCGACGGTGGCCCGGTCCGGCACGGCGGCCCGGGGCCCTGCCGCCGGGCGCGGCACGCGGCCCGCACGGCCCGCGCGCCCCGCACGGGCCGGGCCCGGCGACTACTGTCCGACGGGTGATCGAACTGCGCATCCGCCGGGCGGTGACCCGGTGACCCGCCCCGGTGAGCACGACTTCCCGGTCCGCTCGGCCACCGACATCTACTCCGGCCGCGTCATGGCGCTGCGGTCGGACCGCGTCATCATGCCCGGCGGCCGGGTCGCGACCCGCGAGATCCTGGAGCACCCGGGGGCGGTCGCCGTCGTCGCGGTGGACGAGGCCGGGCGGGTCCGGATGCTGCACCAGTACCGCCACGCCGTCCGGCGACGGCTGTGGGAGCTCCCCGCCGGCCTGCTCGACGTGGCGGGGGAGGACCCCGCGGTCACCGCCGACCGGGAGCTGACCGAGGAGGCCGGGCTGTCGGCGTCGGACTGGTCGGTGCTGCTCGACGTCGTGCCCTCACCCGGGTTCTCCGACGAGTCGGTCCGCATCTTCCTCGCCCGCGAGCTCGTCGAGAAGCCCCGCCCCGACCTGGGCGACGACGAGGAGGCCGACCTCGAGCTGCGCTGGATCCCGATCGCCGAGGCCGTCGGGATGGTGTTCTCCGGCGAGATCGTCAACGCGGTGTCCTGCGCCGGGCTGCTCGCGGCCCGCGCGGTGCTGGCCGGGGAGTTCGACCCGCGCCCGGTCGACGCCGAGTGGGCCGACCGCCCGTTCCGCTTCGCCCGCCGCGCCGACGAGTGATCCTCCGCCGCGCCGACGGGTGACCGCGGGCCGCGGCGACGCGTCACCGCGCCGGGTCTCCGGGTGACGGCCTGCCGGGCCGGCGGGTGTCCGCCCGGCGGCGCCCACGGGTGACCGCGCCGGGCGGTGGTCAGGGCCGCAGCGGACGACCCGCCGGGTCCCGGGGCGATCCGGCGAGCACCACGATCCCGTCCACGAACGACCAGATCGCACCGATCCCGAAGGTCAGGAACGTGACCAGCAGCTGCGCAACGGCCAGCCCGGTGTGGCCCGAGTAGAACCGGCCGATGCCGAACGGCAGGAACAGCTGCAGCAGCCCCGCCACGATCTTCTGCTTGTCCGAGTACGGCAGCCCCGAGTAGGGCTCGCGGCCGTAGGGCGCGGACGGGTCGTAGCCGTAGGAGCCGTAGGACGGGGGCCCGGGGTGCGGCGGGTAGGCCGCGCCCGGGTGCTGCGGCTGCCCGGACGCCCAGCCCGGCGCACCGGCCGCCCACGCCGACCCGCCGGGGAACCCGCCGCCGGGGGACATGCCCGCGGGGCCGCCGTCCGGGTACGGCCCGGACGGGTACGTCCCGCCGGGGTACCCCGCGCCCGGGTACCCGGGCGCCCCGGGGGCCGGCCACGGCGGGCGGGGACCGGCGGTCGTCGGCGACGGGTCCGGGTAGGGGCCCGCCGCGGGGTGACCCGACGGATCCGGGTACGGGGTGGCCCGGGTCGGGCCGGGGACCGCGAAGCGCGCGGTGCGCTCGGCGTCACCGCCGTGCCCGTCGTCGTGGGCGTCCGCGGAGCCGCTGCCGGTGGACGTCCCGGTGCGCGCGGTCGCGCCGGTGGTGGCCGGATCTGCGGAGGTGGGATCCGCGCCGGTGGGACCGGTGGTCGCGGGACCCGCACCGGCGGGACCGCCGCCCGGGTCGTCGCCGGCCGCGGACGGGGACGGCGCCACCCCGGTGAGCGACGCCGGGTGCGGCTCGGGCAGGTCGGTGAACAGGGCCGCCAGCTCCGACCGCGTCGTCGCCGCCCGGGCCCGGCGCACCCGCGCGTCGAACGCGTCGACGTCCAGCGCCCCGCCCGTGTAGTGGCGGGACAGCGCCCGCACCGTCTCCTCCTGCTCGGCGTAGCCGATCGGGTCCGCGCTCATACCCCGACCGTAGCCGCGATCAGCTGTGGAACAGCACGCTGCGACACGCGCGATGCAGGGCGAGGCGCTCGTCCGGGTCGGCGAGGTCGGCGCCGAGCACGTGGCGTACCCGTTCGGGCCGGGCCGCGTCCCCGGCCTCGCCGAGGGTGCGGGCCGGCCCGCCCGCCCCGCGGTGCACCCGTACCACCCCGGTCGAGCCGAAGCCCCACAGCACGATCATGGTGACGACCAGGCCGAACACCAGCGACCACGCCCGGACCGGCAGCCCGCCGATCAGCGTGACCAGGCCCTCGGCCGAGACCCCGGACCGCACGCCGAACCAGTCGACGAGGCTCACCCCCGATCGCGACGCCGATCAGCGCGCCGCCGCCGTGGCCGCAGCCGGTCCAGCGGGCCGGCAGCGAGGTGTTCAGGCCCTCCTCGCAGCCGATGACCCCGACGCGGATCGAGACCAGCTCCAGGATCACCGCGCCGAGGGTGACGGCGACGAAGGCGTCCCAGAACCCATCCCGAGACCGGGTGTCGAGCCGAGCAGGAACTGGCTCAGGGCCGACTCCCGCCTGGTTGCGAGAACGGTAGGTGCAGGTCAGAGAGTCACGGGGCGATGTGCCCGTCCCGGGGCCGACCACTGTGCAGACTGCCCTCACGGGCCGCCGCGCGACGGCCGTCCTAGGCTCTGCGCATGCGTTTCGGACTCTTCGTGCCCCAGGGCTGGCGTCTCGACCTCGTCGGCATCGACCCCGCCGCCCAGTGGGACGTGATGCGCGGCCTCGCCGAGCACGCCGACCGCGGCGACGTCTGGGAGTCGGTCTGGGTCTACGACCACTTCCACACCGTCCCCGCGCCCACCGACGAGGCCTGCCACGAGGCGTGGAGCCTGATGGCCGCCTTCGCCGCGACGACCGAGCGGGTGCGGCTGGGCCAGATGTGCACCTGCATGGCCTACCGCAACCCCGCGTACCTGGCGAAGGTCGCCGCCACCACCGACGTCATCTCCAAGGGCCGCGTCGAGATGGGCATCGGCGGCGGCTGGTACGAGCACGAGTGGCGCGCCTACGGCTACGGCTTCCCCCGGCCCGGCGAGCGGCTCGGCATGCTCGACGAGGGCGTGCAGATCTTCGCCCAGGCCTGGCGCGAGGGCCGGGCCACCCTGCACGGGAAGCACTACACCGTCGACGACGCCATCGTCGCGCCCCGCCCGCTCCAGGACGGCGGCATCCCGCTGTGGATCGCCGGCGGCGGCGAGAAGGTGACCCTCAAGATCGCCGCGAAGTACGCGCAGTACACCAATTTCGACGGCACCCTCGACGGCTTCCGGCACAAGTCGGCGCTGCTCGCCGACCACTGCCGCGACGTCGGCACCGACTACGACGCCATCGTCCGCTCGGCCAACTACAACGTCGCGATCGGGCACACCGAGGCCGAGGTGGAGGAGCGGCTCGCCCGGCTCGTCGCCCGGCTGGAGCCGATCGTCGGTGCGGAGAAGGCCCAGGGCGCGCTGGGTGCGTTCCGCGGGATGCCCGGTGTCGGGACCCCGGAGCAGATCGTGGACAAGCTCTCCGCGCTGCAGGCCGTCGGCATGAGCTACGGCATCTTCTACTTTCCCGAGGCCGCCTACGACCGGTCGGGCATCGAGCTGTTCGAGCGCGAGGTCGTCCCGGCCCTGCGGGACTGACGGTGCCGACCGTGCGCCGGGTGGCCGAGGACTACCTCGACCACCTGGCCGTCGAACGGGGGCGGGCGCAGAACACCCTGCGCTCCTACCGGCTCGACCTCGGGCGCTACCTCGACCACCTCGACCACCTGGGACGCGCGGAGCTGACCCAGGTGGCCGAGGCCGACGTCGCCGCGTTCGTCACGGCGCTGCGCACGGGGGAGCGCCCGCTGGCCGCGTCCTCGGCGGCGCGGGCGCTGGCCGCGGTGCGCGGGCTGCACCGGTTCGCGCTGCACGAGGGACTCACCCCGACCGACGTCGCGGCCGGAGTGGCGCCGCCGGCACTGGGCTCGCGGCTGCCGTCCGCGCTGTCGGTCGACCAGGTCGACCAGCTCCTCGCCGGCTGCGTGTCCGACGGCCCGGTCGGGCTGCGCGACCGGGCCCTGCTGGAGCTGCTGTACTCCACCGGCGCCCGGATCTCCGAGGTCGTCGGCGCCGACCTCGACGACCTGGACCCGGACGCGCGGACGATCCTGCTGCACGGCAAGGGGAACAAGCAGCGGATCGTGCCCGTCGGGCGTCCCGCGCTGGCCGCCGTCGACGCCTACCGGGTCCGGGCCCGGCCCGACCTCGCCGGACGGGGCACGGGCAGCCCGGCGCTGCTGCTCAACGCCCGCGGCAACCGGCTGTCCCGGCAGAGCGCCTGGCACGTGCTGCGCGCCGCCGCCGAGGCGTCCGGGCTGCCCGGCGACGTCGTCGCCGCGGTCTCCCCGCACACCCTGCGGCACTGCTTCGCCACCCACCTGCTCTCCGGCGGCGCCGACGTGCGGGTGGTGCAGGAGCTGCTCGGGCACGCGAGCGTCGCGACCACGCAGATCTACACCCACGTCACCGTCGACACGCTGCGCGAGGTCTACGCCACCGCGCACCCCCGCGCCCGCGGCTGAGGGGCGCGGGCACTACGTTCCGGGACCCATGCGGCACGGAGCGTGGGCGACACGGGTGACGACACTGGCGGCGGCCGGACTCCTCCTGGCCGGATGCGGTGGTGTCGCCGCCGGGCAGGAGCGGCAGGAGGCGGTGAACGAGCCCGTCGACGGGACGGTCACCCGGGTCGAGGTCGACTCCGACGCCGGGGCGCTGCGCCTGGTCGCGGGGGAGAAGGCGTCGGTCGAGCAGGACCTGCGGTGGACCGGCGAGGCCCGCCCGCAGGTCGAGCAGAAGGTCGACGGCGGCGTCCTGCGGATCACCGTCCGCTGCCCGGACCAGGGCAGCGACCGCTGCCAGGCCGGTCTCGTGGTGACCGCGCCCGCCGCGTCGTCGGCGCTGGTCGACGTGCGTGCGGGCGGCATCGAGGTCCAGGGGCTGACCGGGGCGCTGGACCTGACGTCGTCGGTGGGCGAGGTCAGCGCCACCGGTGCCGGACCGGGCGACGTGCGGGCGAGGTCCAGCGCCGGCGCGGTCGAGCTGACCTTCGCCGCGGCGGCCGCGGACGTGACCGCGGAGTCCAGCGCCGGCGGCGTCGGGATCCGGGTCCCGGTCGGTCCGGCCTACGAGGTGACCGCCGAGAGCTCCGCCGGATCGACCGAGGTCGGCGTCCCCGACCAGCCCGGTGCCGACCACCGGATCACCGCGAAGAGCAGCGCGGGCGGGGTCTCGGTCCTGCCCGCCCGCTGAGGCGCGACACGCCGGGGCGCACCGTCGGCCGGACGGCGCCCGCCCGCAGGTAGGGTGACCTGGAAATCCATACCGCGACGTGGCCCGACGGGGACGTCGCCGCACGTGGGGACATCTCCTGCAGTGCGGTCTCAGGCCCTGACCGGGACCCGGGACCCGGCACGGTACCCGCGACGAGACCGGAGACCGCATGAACCCGACGCGGCCGGAGGCCCAGGGCAGGCTCGACGACCCGAGCGACGAGCCGACGCCGGATCACGGGCGAGGCACCCAGACCACCAGCGCGCGCGCTCCCGAGCCCGCACCGCTGTCGGTGCACGGCCCGGCCCGCGTGATCGCGGTGGCGAACCAGAAGGGCGGCGTCGGGAAGACGACGTCGACGATCAACCTCGGGGCCGCGCTCGCCGAGTACGGCCGCAGGGTCCTGCTCGTCGACTTCGACCCGCAGGGCGCGCTGTCGGTGGGCCTCGGCGTGCAGCCCCACCAGCTCGAGTCCACCGTCTACAACCTGCTGATGGAACGCGGCGTCGAGGCCGACGAGGTGCTCCAGGACACCGGCGTCGAGAACCTGGACCTGCTGCCGTCGAACATCGACCTGTCGGCGGCCGAGGTCCAGCTCGTCACCGAGGTCGGCCGGGAGCAGGCACTCGGCCGTGCCCTCAAGCGGTTCCTGCCCGACTACGACATCGTCCTCGTCGACTGCCAGCCGTCGCTGGGCCTGCTCACGATCAACGCGCTCGCCTGCGCCGACGAGGTCCTCATCCCGCTGGCGTGCGAGTTCTTCTCGCTGCGCGGCGTGGCACTGCTGATGGACACCATCGACAAGGTCACCGAGCGGCTCAACCCGGACCTGCGCCTGCTCGGCGTGCTGCCGACGATGTTCGACACCCGCACGCTGCACACCCGTGAGGTCCACGACCGCGTGGTGGAGGCGTTCGGGGACAAGGTGTTCGACGCCGTCATCAACCGGACGATCAAGTTCCCGGAGACCACGGTCGCCGGTGAGCCGATCACGACGTGGGCGCCCACGTCGTACGCCGCGGAGGCGTACCGGATGCTCGCCCGCGAGGTCATCGCCCGGTGACACTGCTCGCCGACGGTGCTCCCGAAGGTCTGGGCGACGGTCTCGACGACAACGACGTCGCCGCGCCGCGGACCCGTCGTTTCACCGTCCGGCTGTACAACTTCGAGGGCCCGTTCGACCTGCTGCTGCAGCTGATCGGCAAGCACGAGCTCGACCTCACCGAGATGGCCCTGCACAAGGTCACCGACGACTTCATCGCCCATCTCACCGACCTCGGCGACGACGCCGACCTCGACGAGATCACCGAGTTCCTGGTCGTCGCGGCGACCCTGCTCGACCTGAAGGCCGCGCGGCTCGTGCCCGGCGCCGAGGTCGACGACGAGGACGACCTCGCCCTGCTCGAGGCCCGTGACCTGCTGTTCGCCCGGCTGCTGCAGTACCGCGCCTACAAGGAGGCCGCGGCGCTGTTCGTCGAGCTCGAGAACGGCGCGATGCGCCGCTTCCCGCGCTCGGTCGCGATCGAGGACCGCTACGCCGAGCTCCTGCCCGAGGTGCTGCTCGGCGTCGACGCGCAGGCCTTCGCCGAGCTCGCCGCCGCGGTGTTCCGGCCCCGCCCGCCCGACGAGGTCGGCGTCGACCACCTGCACGCGGTGCACGTGTCGGTGCCCGAGCACGCGGCGATCCTGCGGGAGCGGCTCGCGCTCGCCGGGACGGCCACCTTCGCCGACCTGACCGCCGACTGCGTCGCGACGCTGGAGGTCATCGCCCGGTTCATGGCGCTGCTGGAGCTGTACCGGGAGCGCTCGGTCGCCCTGGAGCAGCCGGAGGCGTTCGCCGACCTGACGGTCACCTGGACCGCGGACCGCGAGGACGACCCGGTCGCCTACGCCGCCGCGCTGGAGGACGAGGCCGCGGCCGCCGAGGAGGCGGTGCGGGCGCGCAACCGGCGCCGCCGGAAGAGGAACCGCGTCGACGAGTCGGTCGCGTCCGGCCCCGGCTCCGCCCCTGACTCCGTCGCCGACTCCGACCCGGACTCCGATCCCGATGCGGACTCCGGTTCCGGAGCGGACCCGGATGCTCGGGACGCGGACGATCTGGACACGGACACGGACACGGACACGGACACGGACACGGACACGGACACGGACCTCGACGACCTCGGCGGTCCGGACTCCGACCTCGACCGCCCGGACGAGGCGGATCCGGTCGGCCCGGACGAGGACCTCGACGATCTGCACGCGCACCGTCCCGAACCCGACGACGAGAGGACCGGAACCACCGGTGACTGAGCCGGACGACCGGCCGGGCTCCGACGACCCGGAGGACCCGTCCGAGCTGCTGCGCCTGATCGGCCGTACGGTGCCGCGCAGCCCGCACGCCACCGCGTCGCCGCAGGTCGCGCCGGGCGCGGACGAGCGAGCCGCCCCGGAGCCGGAGGCCACGGCCGACGCCGCCGACGAGGACGCGACCACTGCCGACGCCGAGCTCGCCCGCACCGCGGAGCCCGCCGACGACGTGGATCCGTCGGCCGACAGCGACGGCGCCGTGGCAGATGGCGTCGTCGCCGATCGCGCGGCTGCCGACGGCGTCGCTGTTGATCGAGCCGGGGCACATCACACAGATGCCGGCGCCGCCACCGGGGCGGCCGGGGCGCACACCTCGGAGCAGCCCGAGCCCGCCACCGCCACACCTGTGACGCCCCGTCCGGGCGATCGAGACGCGCGTTCCGGCCCTGCCGAGGGCGGAAACGTGCATCTCGATGGGTTCGGAGACCTCACCGTCGGCGATGCCACCGCCTCCGACACGTCGGCGGACCATCGAGCGCTGCGAAACCGTGCTCGCGACGACGCATTCGCAACGCTCGACGCCGACGGCGACTGGTCCGGGCGCCCCGGCGGGCGCGAGTCCGGCCACGCCGCCCCGGCGACCGAGCACCCCGCGGCGGGGCCCGGTGACACAACGGTTGTCCCGGCAGCCGGGACCGCGACCGGCGCCGCGGCCGGGCCGGCCAACGCAGCCGGGCCGGCCAACGCGGCCGGGCCGGAGAACACAGCCCACGGAGCCGAGGGCCCGCGAACAGCGGACCCAGGAACCGAGGAACCCGGAACCGAGGAACCCGGAACCCGGGACGAGCCGGAACCCGAGGAGCCCGAGTTCCACGAGCTCGCCGACGACACCGAGCTCGAGCACGCACTGGAGGCGCTGCTGCTCGTCGTCGACGCCCCCGTCGACGAGCCGTCCCTGGCCACGGCGCTGCACCAGACGCCGTCGCGGATCCGGCAGACGCTGCACCGGATGTCGCTGGCCTACACCGCCGACCGGCGCGGCATCGACCTGCGCCGCGCGGGGGAGGGCTGGCGATTCTACACCCGCGACCGTTACGCCCCCTACGTCGAGAAGATGCTGATGGACGGCCAGCGCGCCCGGCTGACCCGGGCCGCGCTGGAGACCCTCGCGGTCGTCGCCTACCGCCAGCCGGTCACCCGTGCACGGGTCTCCGCGGTCCGCGGCGTCAACTGCGACGGCGTGCTCCGCACCCTGCTCACCCGTGGACTGGTGGAGGAGGCCGGCACCGAGGAACACACAGGGGGGACACTGTTCCGGACGACCGAGCTGTTCCTCGAACGGCTCGGGATCTCCTCCGTGGCCGAGCTGCCCCCGCTGGCACCGCTGCTGCCCGACATCGACGCGATCGACGACCTGGAAAGCTAGGCACCATGAGCAACACACACGACCCCGACGGCGTCCGGCTCCAGAAGGTGCTGGCCCGCGCGGGCGTCGCCTCCCGGCGCGCGGCCGAGGACCTCATCGCGCAGGGACGCGTGCAGGTCGACGGCGAGACCGTCCGCGAGCAGGGCCGCCGGATCGACCCGGACACCGCGGTCGTCCACGTCGACGGCGCCCGGGTCACCCTGCGTGACGACCAGGTCTACCTGGCGCTGAACAAGCCGTTCGGGCTGCACTCCACGATGTCCGACGACATGGGCCGGCCCTGCGTCGGTGACCTGCTCGCCGACCGTGTCGAGATCATGAACACCGCGCAGAGGCTGTTCCACGTCGGCCGGCTCGACGCCGAGACCGAGGGGCTGCTGCTGCTCACCAACGACGGCGAGCTCGGCCACCGGCTGATGCACCCGTCCTACGAGGTGCCCAAGACCTACCTCGCCGAGATCGAGGGCAAGATCGCCCGCGACCTCGGGCGACGCCTGCGCGACGGCATCGAGCTGGACGACGGCATCGCCCGTGTCGACTCGTTCAAGCTCGTCGACGCCGTCCCCGGCCGGGCCACCGTGCAGCTGGTCCTGCACGAGGGCCGCAAGCACATCGTGCGGCGGATGCTCTCGGAGGTCGGCCACCCGGTGCAGCGCCTGGTCCGGACCCACGTGGGGACCGTGGCCCTGGGCAACCAGCGTCCCGGCAAGCTGCGTCCCCTCGACCGCGTCGAGGTGGGCTCCCTGTACAAGGCGGTGGGTCTCTGATGGCCGTGCGGGCCCTGCGGGGCGCGACCCAGGTCGACGCCGACGACCGCGGGCAGATCCTCGACCGCTCCGCCGAGCTGGTCACCGCGGTGCTTGAGCGCAACGAGCTGGTGTCCGACGACATCATCTCGATCTGGTTCACCGCCACCCCGGACCTCACCGCCGAGTTCCCGGCGTACGCGGCACGGCTGCTCGGGCTGACCGACGTGCCGCTGATGTGCGCCACCGAGATGTCGGTGCCCGGCGCGCTGCCGCGGGTGCTGCGGCTGCTCGCCCACGTCGACACCCCGAAGCCGCGCTCGGCGATGCGGCACGTCTACCTGCACGGGGCGCGGGCGCTGCGCACCGATCTGCCCCAGTAGGACACCCCGCCCCGTCGTGTCGGGGGCCGACCGGCGACAATGCCGGACGCAGCAACTCGAACACGGTGGGGGAACAAGGTGGCCTTGCGGGGCGTCGTCGCGATGGACGGTCCGTCCGGGACGGGCAAGTCGACCGTCTCCCGACGGCTGGCGCAGGCCTGCTCGGCGGCCTATCTGGACACCGGGGCCATGTACCGCGCCGCGACGCTGGCCGCGCTGCGCGCCGGCCTGGGCGAGGGTGCGGCGGAGGACGAGATCGCCCGCGCCGCGATCGGGGCCCGTCTGGAGTCGGGCACCGACCCGGTCGCCCCGACGATCACCCTGGACGGCGAGGACGTCTCCGGCCCGATCCGCGGCCCCGAGGTGACCGGGTTCGTCTCGGCCGTCTCCGCGGTGCCGCAGGTCCGGGCCGAGATGGTCGCCCGCCAGCACGCCCTGATCCGCGCGGCGGTCGAGAGCAACGGCGGGATGGTCGTCGAGGGACGCGACATCGGTACCGTCGTGGTGCCGGACGCGCCCCTCAAGGTCTACCTGACGGCGTCGCCGGAGGTCCGCGCGGCGCGGCGCGGGCGGCAGGACGAGAAGGCGGGCCGCAAGGCCGACCTGCACGTCACCCTCGCCGACGTCGAACGCCGGGACCGGCTCGACTCGTCGCGCCGCGTCTCCCCGCTCTACGCGGCGGCGGACGCGCTGGTGCTCGACACCGACCACCTGTCGGCGGACGCGGTGCTGGCGAAGCTGCGCGAGCTCGTGTCCGCGCGGGGGCTGGACGGGTGAGCCGGGCGCGTGCGCTGCCGGAGGACGCTCTCGGGTGGCTGCACGACCTCGGCCGCTGGATCGGCACCTGGCTGTGGGTCCCGTTCTTCCGGGTGCGGATCCGGCACCGGGAGCGGATCCCGGCGACCGGTCCGGTGGTGCTCGTCGCGAACCACAGCGCGTTCGTCGACGGACCTCTGCTCTTCGGCATGTTCGGGCGCCGCGTGGTGTTCCTGGTGAAGGCGGAGATGTTCTCCGGGATCGTGGGGACACTGCTGCGGTGGCTGGGACAGGTGCCGGTGCGGCGTGACGTCGTCGACCGGCGGCCGCTGACGACCCTGCTGGAGGTCCTGCGCGACGGCGGCATGGTCGCCGTCTTCCCGGAGGGCACCCGCGGCACCGGCGAGGTCGGCAGCGACATCGGCAGTGCCCGGCAGGGCGCGGCCTGGCTGGCCCGCTCGGCATCGGCGCCGCTGCTGCCGGTGGCGGTGCGCGGTACGCACCGCCCGGCGGGTGCGGCCCGCCGCCTCCGCCCCCGGGTGGACGTGCTGGTCGGCGACCCGCTGCCGGCGCCGACGGCGCCGGGACGGAACGGCCTGGCCGCCGCGACCACCGAGGTCACGGAGGCCCTGCGGACACTGGTCCGCGAACTGGACAACGAACACAGGCAAGTGACACGGCCCGACGCGGCCGGGGACGTGAGAGAGCAGTGAGCGAGAGCAGCGAACGCGGAACGAGCCTCGGCGGGGCGTACCGCAGCGGCGTCGAGATCGGTGACGCGGCCGACCGGGCCGAGATGGACCGGCTCGGGCTGGACCCGACGGAGTTCGTGGCCGTCGACGAGGAGGGCGTCGTCACCGCGGGGATCGACCCCGACGAGATGCTGGCGACCCCGACCCTGGCCGTCGTCGGCCGCCCGAACGTCGGCAAGTCGACCCTGGTCAACCGCATGCTGGGCCGTCGCGAGGCGGTCGTGCAGGACGTGCCGGGGGTGACGCGCGACCGCGTCGTCTACGACGCGCTGTGGAACGGTCGCCGGTTCAAGCTGATGGACACCGGTGGCTGGGAGCCCGACGCCGCCGGCCTGCAGGGGTTCGTCGCGAAGCAGGCCGAGACCGCGATGCGCCTCGCCGACGCCGTGCTGCTCGTCGTCGACGCCTCGGTCGGCGCCACCGCGACCGACCAGGCCGTCGCGCGGGTCCTGCGCCGCGCCGACGTGCCGGTGATGCTGTGCGCCACCAAGGTCGACGACGACCGGCTCACCTCCGACACCGCCGACCTGTGGCGGCTCGGGCTCGGCGAGCCGCACCCGGTGTCCGGCCTGCACGGCCGCGGCTCCGGTGACCTGCTCGACGCGATCCTGGAGATCCTCCCCGAGACCCCGCGCGACGACTTCGGTGCCTCCGGGGGCGGTCCGCGCCGCGTCGCGCTCGTCGGCAAGCCGAACGTCGGCAAGTCCAGCCTGCTGAACAAGCTGGCGGGCGAGGAGCGGTCGGTCGTCCACGACGTCGCGGGCACCACCGTCGACCCGGTCGACTCCCTGGTCGAGCTCGACGGCCAGGTGTTCCGCTTCGTCGACACCGCCGGCCTGCGCAAGCGGGTCAAGATGGCCTCGGGCATGGAGTACTACGCCTCGCTGCGGACGAGCTCCGCGATCGAGTCCGCCGAGGTCGCGCTGGTGCTGATCGACGCCTCCGAGCCGATCGCCGAGCAGGACCAGCGGGTCCTGACGATGGTGGTGGAGTCCGGGCGCGCCCTGGTCATCCTGTTCAACAAGTGGGACAAGGTCGACGAGGAGCGCCGCCACCAGCTCACCCGTGAGCTGGAGCGCGACCTGATCAGCGTGCGCTGGGCGGAGCGGGTCAACGTCTCCGCGCTGACCGGGCGGTCGACCCAGCGGATCGCGCCCGCGCTGAACCGCGCGCTGGAGTCCTGGGACACCCGGGTGCCGACCGGGCGGCTCAACCAGTGGCTCAACGACCTCGTCGCCGCGACCCCGCCGCCGGTCCGCGGCGGCAAGCAGCCGAAGATCATGTTCGCGACGCAGGCGCAGACCCGCCCGCCGACGTTCGTGCTGTTCACCAGCGGGTTCCTCGAGGCGGGCTACCGGCGCTTCGTCGAGCGCCGGCTGCGCGAGGAGTTCGGGTTCGGCGGCACGCCGATCCGCGTCTCGGTCCGGGTCCGCGAGAAGCGCCCCCGGAAGAAGTGATGCGGGCCCTGCGCGGCCGTCCCGGTGCCCGGACCTGGGAGGTCGACGAGATCGACACCCCGGTCCCGGGCCCGGGGGAGCTGCTCGTGCGGGTCCGGGCGGCCGGGGTGAACCGGGCCGACCTGCTCGCGCTGGGTGGCGGCTATCCCGTCCCGCACGCCGACGACGACGGCTCGTTCACCGCGGGCATGGAGCTCGCCGGTGAGGTCGTCGACGCGGGTCCGGGCGTCACCGGTGCCCCGGGCCGCGGGCCGGGGGACCGGGTGTTCGCGTCGGCGCCCGCCGCGTTCGCCGAGTACGCCGTCGTCGACGCCCGCCGCGCCCTGCCGGTCCCGTCCGGCCTGTCCTGGACCGACGCCGCCGCGCTGCCGGTCGCGCTGGAGACCGCGCACGACGCGCTGGTCACCCAGGCCGGGTTCGGCGCCGACGGCGGCGCCGTGCTGGTGCTCGGCGGCAGTACGGGGGTCGGGCAGGTCGCGATCCGGCTCGCCGCCGCGCTGGGGGCCGCACCGGTCCTCGCGACGACGACCTCGCCCGCCAAGCGCGCCGCGCTCGTCGACGCGGGGGCGGTCCCGCTCGTCGGGGTCGACGCGCTGGGCGACCTCGACGGGCCCGTCGACGTCGTGCTGGACTTCGTCGGCGGCGACCACCTGGCCGCGGCCCTGCCCGCCGTGCGGATCGGCGGGACCGTCGTGCAGATCGGCCGGCTCGCCGGCCCGTCGGCGACGCTGGACCTCAACACCCTGTCCTTCCGCAGGCTCCGCCTGATCGGCACCACCTTCAGCGTCCGCAGCGCCGACGAGCGGGCGGCCGTCGCCGCGGCGCTGACGCCGGTCCTCGGCCTGGTCGGCGACGGCCGGGTGCGCGCCACCGTCGACCGGGTCGTGTCCCTGGACGACGCCCCCGGCGCCGTCGCGCACCTGCGGTCCGGCGGGGCCGTCGGCAAGGTCGTGGTCGAGGTCGAGGTCGCCGGATCGTGACGCCGCGCCTGTAACCACCGGCGGTGCCCCGACGAGTGCCCGGACGTGACGGTGTCGAGGTGACGGTGTTCGAGCGGCTCTGGGTGTGGCGAGTGCGCGCCGCCTGCGAGTTGGCGCTGGCCCTGTGCGGCGGCGACGAACTCGTCGACGACGCCCGCACCGAGGCCTCCTGGTACGCCGACCTGCTGCACCCGTGGGACGGCCGGGGCTGCGAGCCCGACGCCCGCATCCACGCCTGGCTGTCGATCCTGCTCGCCCGGCGCACCGTCGCCGTGGGACCCCTGGAACGGTGACGACACCGTCACTATCGTGGCCGGGCGTGAGGGAGACACCGGCCGAGGTGTTCCACGGCCGAGTCGCGGAGCTGGACCTGCTCGCCGACGCGCTGCGTGACGCCGTCGCCGGCGGGGCCTCGGCCGTGCTCCTCGGCGGCGACGCGGGGGTCGGCAAGACCCGGCTGGTGTCGGAGTTCGGCCGCACCGCGACGAGCGGCGGCGCGGTCGTGCTGTCCGGCCGCGCGCTGGACATCGCCGACGCCCCGCCGTTCTGGCCCGTCGTGTCGGCGCTGCGCGAGCAGTCCCGCACCCGCGGCGCGCTGGGCCGGGAGTGCGCGGCCGCGCTGTCCCGGCTGGACCGCGCCGACGGGCCGGCCGGGCGGGTCGAGATGCTGGGCGAGCTGGCAGCCGTCGTCGAGCGGGCGGCCCGCCGGGCACCGGTGGTGCTCGTCGTCGACGACCTGCACCGCGCCGACCGCTCCACCCGCGACCTGTTCGCCTACCTGCTGGCGGCGCTGTCGTCGTCGCCGGTGCTGCTGGTCGGCACCTACCGCGACGACCCGGCCGGTGGCGTCCCGATCGACCTGCTCGGGCTCACCGGGGAGCTGCGCCGCCACCGCGGCGTGCGCTTCGCCCGGGTGGAGCCGCTGCCCCGGCACGAGCTGGCCGAGCTGGTCGCGCAGTGGGCACCGGGGCGCCACGACGTCGAGGACCTGGTGTGGCGGCACTCCGGCGGGAACGTGTTCCTGGCCCGCGAGACCGTCCGTGCCGTGCTCGACGGGGACCCGCGGGGCGTGCCGCAGACCGTCCGCGAGCTGGTGCGGGCGGGCGCCGCCGGGCTGTCGACGGGGGCGGTGGAGGTCGTGCGGGCCGTGGCGGCCGGGGTCGGGGAGGTCGAGCACACGCTGCTGGCCGCCGTCGTCGACGTCGACGGGCCGGAGCTGGCCGCGGCCGTGCGGGAGGCGGCCGACGCCGGGTTCGTCGTCGTCGCCGGTGCCGACGGCTACACGCTGCGGCACGGCCTGATGACCGAGGTCGTCTCCGCGGACCTGCTCCCCGCCGAGCGGGTCGAGCTGCACGGCCGCTACGCCACCGCGCTGCACGGCGGTCACCGCGTCCCCGGGTCGGCGGCCCGCCTCGCCCACCACTGGCAGCTCGCCGGGCGCCCGGACGAGGCGCTGGAGGCGACCCTCGACGCGGCGCAGGAGGCCGAACGGCTGCGCGGCTACGCCGAGGCGCACCGGCACTGGCTGCGCGCGGCGACGCTGCCGGTCCCCGACGCCGTCCGCGACCGCAGCCGCTACCTGGAGCGCGCCGCGTCCGCGGCGGCCCTGGCGGGCGACCACGACTCGGCCGTGGCGCTGCTCTCCGAACGGCTCGGCGAGCCCGACGCGCCCCCCGGCACCGAACAGGCGGTGCTGCGCTCCCGGCTCGGGCGCTACCTCGGTGCGGCGGGCCAGCTGGCCGAGGCCGAGGAGGCCTACCGGCGCGCCGTCGCCACCCTGCCCGCCGGCGACGATCCGGCCGACACCGCCGTCGCCGCCCGCGCCGAGGTCCTCGCCGGTTACGCGGGCGCGCTGCTCGACCGGGCCGACTACGCCGGTGCCCGCGCCGTCGCCGAGGACGCGCTGGTCGCGGCACGCCGGGTGGGGGAGCCGCGGGCACTGGCGTCGGTACTGGCGACGCTCGGGTTCGGTGCCGCGCACTCCCTCGACGGCGCCGCCGGACTCGACGCGCTGACCGAGGCCGTCGCCGTCGCCGAGGCCGACGGCGACCCGGAGACGCTGGGGAGTGCCTGGCCCGGCGCGCGGAGCTGCTGACCGGCCCGCTCAACGCCCTCGACGACGGCGTCGCCGCGGCCCGGGCGGGAGCCGAGCGGATGGCCGGGCTGGGGCTGGGCCGGACCTCGTCGGTGTCGCTGCGGGTGGTGGCGGCGAACGGGCTGTTCCGCGCCGGTGCCTGGGACGAGGCCGAACGGGAGGTGGCGACGGCATGGTCGGCCGGCCCGTCCGGGGCGCAGATGCTGGAGCTGCGCCTGGCCCGCGCCCGGCTGCGGATGGGCCGTGGCGACCTCGACGGCTCCGACGTCGATCTCACCGCGGCCGAGCTGATCGCCGGATCGACGGGCCTGCCCAAGCAGCGGTTGCCGCTGCTGATCCTGCGCGCCGGGCTGGAGATGTGGCGGGGCAACCCGGAGCTGGCGTTCGCCCACGTCGGGAAGGGGCTCGACGTCGTCGAGTCCGGCATCGACGACGTCTTCGCGGTCGCGCCGCTGCTCTGGCACGGTGCCCGCGCGCACGCCCAGGCCGTCCTCGCCGGACGTCCCCCCGACGCCAGCGGGCTGCGACGGCTGCGCCGCCACCGGCGCGACCTCCTCGACCGCGGGGACCGCTCCGCCCCCGCGCTGCGCGGGGTCATCGCGAGCTACGAGGCCATGTGCTCCGCCGAGGACGCCCGGACCACCGCGGGGTCCGACCCGGGCACCTGGCGAGGCGTCGCCGACCTGCTGGACGGCCTCGGCCAGCCCTACCCGGGCTCCTACGCCCGGCTGCGCAGCGCCGAGGCGCTGCTGGCGGGCCGCCGCACCGAGGACGGCACCGCGGACCTGCGCCGCGCCGCCCGGCTCGCCGCGGGTTTGCGGGCCGGTCCGCTGCTCAGCGAGATCGCCGAGGTCGCCCACCGGGCCCGGATCGAGGTGCCCGAGCTCGCCGCGGTCGTGACGGACGGTCGTGCCCCGGTCGCCGTGGACGGTCCGCTGGCCCGGCTCACCGACCGGGAGCGGGAGGTGCTGGAGGTCCTCGCCGACGGCGCCACCAACAAGCAGATCGCGGCCCGGCTGTTCATCACCCCGAAGACGGTCGGCGCCCACCTCGCCTCGGTGTTCGCCAAGCTCGACGTCACCAACCGCACCAGCGCCGCGGCCGTCCTCCGCGAGCACCGCACCGACATCTAGGTCATTCGCCCTATACCTTCGCCGGGCACGTTCGACCAGGCTGATCACCGGATCGAGCGACACGGAGGCAGGCGATGACGGCCACCATCGAGACGCCCTCCGGCGAGGGCACGGCCCCGGCGGGCCGGGCGCGCGTCGGAGCGCTGCTCGCGACGCCACCGGAGACGATCGACGGTGTCGTCGCGCGCCTGGAGCACCTCCAGGAGATCCTCGAGTGCGAGTACGGCCCCGGTGACGGCGTCGCCTCGTTCAACCGGCTCTACCTGCGCATCACCCGCGGCATCCGGGACCAGCTCGACGACGACCTGTTCGCGGACCGGGACTTCCTGGTCCGGCTCGACGTCGAGTTCGCCCGCCGCTACTTCCGGGCCCTGTACGCCGAGGCGACCGGGGGGACCCCGCCGCGGTCCTGGGGGGTGCTGCTGGAACGCCGTCACCACGAGCGGATCTCCCCGGCGGAGTACGCGGTGGTCGGGGTGAACGCGCACGTCAACTTCGATCTGGCGCCCGCGGTCGTGCGTACCTGCACGGTCCTCGGGCGCAGTACACCCGGCCCGGCCGAGCGGGCCGACTACCGGGCCGTGAACGACGTGTTCTCGCTGCACATGGTCCGCCTGCTCGACGGCTTCGACCGGAACGACCCCGGCGAGACCTCGCTGTCCGAGCAGCTGCTCGGCTGCGTCGCCGACGTCCCGGTGGTGCTGGCGCGCGACGTCGCCTGGCGGCAGGCCCTGGAGCTGTGGGAGCTCCGCTCCCGGCCGATGGAGTACGAGAACGAGGTCGCGGCGCTCGACCGCCGGACCGCGCTCCTGGGGCGTGGCCTGCTCACGCTGGGAGCCCTGACGTGACACCCGCCCGAGTGGGGGGCGGGCGGGTGTCACACCCCCGGCCGGAGACGGTCGCACCGCTCGCGACGGTGCTGATCATCGACGACCACGAGCTCGTCGGGTCGTCGCTGGCGCTGGCCCTGCGCGCGGAGGGCGAACCGGCCTCGTTCCGCCCCGCGCACTCGCACGTCGACGTGCACCGCGCCGTCGCCGGGGTCGAGCCCGGACTGCTGGTCCTCGACCTGGACCTCGGACGCGACGCCGAGGGCCGCCGGATCGACACCATCCCGCTCATCCCGGGGCTGCGCGCCCAGGGGTGGCGGGTCCTCGTCCTCTCGGGCAGCTCCAGCCCCACCCGGATCGGCGCGGCCCTGCACCAGGGCGGCTTCACCTGGGTGTCGAAGACGGCCTCGATGCCCGCACTGGTCGTCGCGATCCGGGAGGCCCGCGTCGGGCGGTCGCTGCTGCACACCACCCACCGCGACGAGCTCGTGCAGCGCTACGTCGAGTGGGACCGCCGTCAGCGCGCCGTCCGCGGACGCATCGCGACCCTGACCCGCCGCGAGCGGGAGGTCCTCGAACTGCTCGCCGGCGGGGTGCGGGTGCACGCCATCGCCGAGCACTTCGTCGTGTCGCTCCCGACGGTCCGCACGCAGGTCAGGGCGGTGCTCGCGAAGCTCGACGTCGGGTCGCAGCTCGAGGCCGTCGCGCTCGTACGCAGCGTCGACGCCACGGACGACACCCCCGGTGGGATGCTGCCGTGGGTACGGTAAGGTTCCACGTGCCCCGCGAGGGGTGGCCGGGACGTGGCGCAGCTTGGTAGCGCACTTGACTGGGGGTCAAGGGGTCGCAGGTTCAAATCCTGTCGTCCCGACTGTCGGAAACGGGCGGTATCACCTTCGGGTGGTGCCGCCTTTTCTGTTTCTGACCTGGGGATACGTCGACGGTGATGATCCTCGGACGATCATCCTCAATGATCACACTGGAGTCCACTGTGGTCGTATTGTGGAGCAGACGTGAAGCACGTTGCTCCATGGCGCGAACTGAGGTCATGGTCGTGCTCCACGATCGTTGTGCCGTCGGGTGATTCTGGTGTGGTGTGGTGCGGTGGGGTGGTCACGTCCCGCCGACGCACGGTTGCTCGGATTGCGTGGACGGTGAGCATCGCCACCGCGACCGGGCAGTCGACTCTTCGGCGTCCGATTGGCGCACCGGGTGATCGGAGCTCATCGCGCCGGTAGCAGGACTCCGGACAGGAAATCGGTCAGTTCCTCGTGTCCGTGCAGGGGGAGTACGTGCGCGACGTAGTGGTCCGGGCGGACGAGAACCATGCATCCGGTCTCGCGGTCCACGCCCCGGATGTCGAAGACGTCGTCCTCGGCGGGGTCCGGGCAGAACATCTTCTCGTAGTCGACCAGGCCGAACCTGCCCTTGCGGGGCAACAGGACCGCAGGCATCCGGTCAAGGGCCAGGTCGCGGTGGTGCTGCTGGAACACGGCCCGGACATCGATCACGGAGTCCGGCTCGGTGCCCGCGGGGGTGAACCGCGTCAGTGCCGACCGGTCCGAGCCGAGGACCTCGCACAGCTGCCGGAGCGCGGAACGGGTGGCGGCGGGATCCGCCCGGTCGGCGAAGAGGTAGAGGCGCCAGGCGCCGTCGGCCCGGGCGACGTGTCCGAGGTGCATCGGTGCGGCGTCGGCCAGCCGGACGACGGGGGCGGAGTGGAACCGCATCCCCACCGGGAACCCGGGGGCGAGGTGCTGGGACGACCCGGCCGCGGTGATCATCGACGGTGGGTAGCGGACGGCGACGCCCGCGGTGAAGCGTCCCTGGTCGCGGAAGTACTGCTGGAACGTGGCGGGGTCGACGCCGTCCCCGTCGGCAGCGTCGGACTCCGACGGGCGGGCGCTGAACATAGCGGCGAACTCGCGGTCGAAGTCGATGAGCTCCTGGGCGACCTCCTGGCGCTCCTGGCTGTAGGTGTGCAGGAGCTCGGGTCGGGCCGTTCCGCGTAGCACCGAGCCCAGCTTCCAGCCGAGGTTCCAGGTGTCGGCCATCGACACGTTCATGCCCTGCCCGGCCTTGGCGCTGTGGGTGTGGCAGGCGTCGCCGGCGATGAACACCCGCGGCAGGCGGGTGTCGGTCTCACCGGCGGGGACGTCGTCGAACTTGTCGCACAGGCGCTGGCCGATCGCGTAGACCGCCCACCACCCGACGTCGTGCACCTCGAGGGTGTACGGGTGCAGGATCCGGTTCGCCACGGCGGTGAGCTTCTCCGGGGTGGCGTCCTGGTTCCGGAGCATGTCCCGGTCGCGGACGTTGTCGAGCTCGATGTAGAGCCGGACCAGGTAGCCGCCCTCCCGCGGGATGATCAGGATGTTGCCGTCGTTGGCGGAGTGGACGGCGCACTTGAGGCGGATATCGGGGAAATCGGTCACCGCCAGGACGTCGAGGACGCCCCAGGACTGGTTCATCGGATCGCCGACCAGGCTGCGGCCGATCGCCTGGCGGGTACCGCTGCGCGATCCGTCGCAGCCGACCACATACCTGGCCCGGATCGTCGAGGACTCGCCGGTCGGCTGCAAGCCCTCGAGGTGCACGAGCTCGACGGTGACCGGGTGGTCGGACGAGCCGCTGGTGTCGATATCGATGTCGTCGGCCTGCAGGCCGTAGAACGGTGTCGTCCGGCTCGCCGACCGCTCCATGTGCTCGCGCAGGTGGGCGAGCATCCGGGCCTGGTTGACGATCACGTGCGGCATCTCGGAGAGGCCCTCCTCGACGTCGTCGACACGACCGGCGCGCACGATCCGGGACCGGTCCTCCGGGTCCGGACGCCAGAAGCTGACCTCGTTGACCCGGTACGCCTCGTCGATCAAGCGGTTGGCCAGGCCGAACGCCTCGAACATCTCGACGGTGCGGCAGGCGACCCCGTCGGCCTGTCCGACCTCGAGGGGGCCGTCCTTGCGGTCGACCACCACCGTCCGGATGTCGGGGAAGTTGGCCAGCTGCGCCGCCAGGACGAGACCGGCGGGACCGCAGCCGACGATCAACACGTCGGTCTCGTCCGGCAGGCCGGACGGCCGCTCCCGTACCCACGGGTGCGCGTCCTCGACGAGGGGATCGCCTGTCCGGTAGCCGTCGAGATGGAACTGCATGGCTCAGCCTCCCCACCGGCGCACGAGGTAGTCCCAGGCTGCCTGCACGGCGCGGTCGTTGTAGATGTGGTCCCGCTTGGCCAGCGACTCCTCGGGCGGCGACCAGGTCGGCCATCCACCGGCGGCGTGCGTGCGCAGCTGCTGCTCGCACGCCTGCTCGAGCAGCACCGCGGCGACGGTGGCCGCCGGCAGCGTTGCACCGACGGCCACGATGCCGTGGTTGACCAGGAACACCGCCCGGGCGTCGCCGAGTGTGAGCGCGACCGATCGGCCCAGGTCCGGGGTGAGGACGAGGTCCGCGGTATCGGTGAAGCGCGGGACCGCCGGTGGAACGAAGTAGTTGGCCGCGTGGCTGACCGGGCGCAGGTCCTGCCCGCTGGCGGCCAGGGCGACGGCATGTGGTGGGTGCGTGTGCACGACCGCGCCGACGTCCGGGCGGGCCGCCATGATCTCGGTGTGGATCGGGTACTCACTGTGCCGTGCGCCGTCGCCCTCGAGCACCGTTCCGGACGGGTCGACCAGGTGCACCCGCTCCGGGGTGACCTCGTCGAGCCCCCACTCCGCGGTCTTGAGCCAGACGCCGCGGCCGTGCGGGTCGCGGACCGAGGCGTGCCCCCAGATCAGGTCGTGGTGGCCGGTGGCGGCGAGCACCCGGCACGACGTGGCCACCAGCTGGCGGAGGTCGGTCGTCGTCGGGGTTACGGACTCGATGGTCATGCGGATGCGGTCTCCGATCGTGTGGACGTCTTTCGCCCCACGATGTGGAGCGTCAGAGCAGGAGCTTGTCGATCTCCTCGGCTGCGGCGAGCAGCTGCGCGAGGACGGTTTCGCGGGTACAGGCCGTCATCCGGCTGACCGGGGCGGAGGCCGTCACGGCCAGCGGCGTCGGGCCGGAGGACAGCGCGACGGCGAGGGAGCTCACGCCCTCCTCGCTCTCCTCCTGGCTGGTCGCGAAACCTTGGCTGCGAACCTCGGCGAGCTCGCGCACCAGATCGGTGCGGGTCCCCACGGAGTTGGGGGTCAGGCGGGTCAGCTCCTCGTCGGGGTAGATGCGGAACAGGTCCGCCTCGGTGAGGGTGGCCAGCATCGCCTTGCCGTTGGACGTGCAGTGCGCCGGCATCGTCCGGCCCAGCCGGCCCCCGACGCGCAGCGCCCGGCCGCTCTCGATCGAATCGATGAAATGCACGTCGCTGCCCTCGAGCCGGCCCAGGTGCACCGTCTCGTTCAGGTCGGCGTTGAGCCTCTCCAGCACCGGCCTCGCGCGGGTGCGTACATCGAGCCGACGGAGGACGCCGAAGGCGAGCCCGTCCAGCGTCGGCCCCGGGATGTAGCCGCGGGTGCTGGGCTCCTGCCGAACGAACCCGCGGTACTGCAGCATCATCAGCAATCGGTGCGCGGTCGATGAGGCGACGTCGAGATACTGGCTGACGTCGGTGAGCCGCAGCCGCGGTCGCTCGCCGAGCAGCAGCAGGATCCGCAACGCGTTGTCGACCGACTCGATCGGATACCGCGGCGACTCGCCGTACTCCGGTGAGGGCGGAAAGCCCTCGACTCCGTCCATGGCACGACCCTACGCGATGTCTGCTGTGCAGAGAGTCGCACTCGGCATGGGTGGTGGCCGGGTCCGAACTCCGGTGCTCGCTCATGTCAGGCCAACCGTGCGAGCTCGTGCCGCCAGGCCGTGTCATGGTTGAACGAGCCGCCGAGATCGGGCAGCTCGGCCATGTCGGCCTCGGGCAGGTCCCGCAGCCGCCCGCCGGCCGAGACGACGGTCAGGGACAGCCGCGCGATCCGTTCCACCGACACCGCGTTCAGTACCGCCTCCGGCACGCCGGCGCCGGCGCTGGTCAGACCGTGCCCCCGCAGCAGCACCACCGGGCAGCTGCCCATGGCGGCCAGCATCTCCGCGGCCAGTGTGCGGTTGCGGATCAGTACCGCGCGGGGATACACCGGTACACCCGCGTGGGCCAGCTTCGTGCCGGGCATGTCGAACGCGCCGATGATCGGGCGGATACCCAGCCCGGCGAGGTCGGCTGCGACCACCGTCTCCGGGTGTGCGTGTACGACGGCTGTGACCTCGGGCCGGGTCCGGAGCACCTCGGCGTGCAGCGGCAGCTCGTTCGGAGGGTCCCACCCCTGCAGCTCGTCCGGGGTGCCCGGCTCGCCGTCGAGCGTGACCAGGTGCACGTCCTGCGCCGTGGTCCAGGCGAGCCCGCGCTCCTGCGGTCCCCGGCAGCGCACCAGCAGCCGGCGTTCGTCGATCCGCAGGCTGATGTGTCCGAGATAGCCGGGGGCCAGGTCGCGAGCGGCCAGGACCCGGCAGGCGTCGGCGACCTGCCGGCGGAGCGGGGCCAGCTCCGTGCTCGGGTCGGTCACGACGTGCTCGCCGCGCGGCGGGCCGGGAGCCCGGCGAGCTGGGCCACGGCGTCGTCGAACGTCGCGGCAGTGCCCATCAGCCTGCGGCAGACGACCAGCGCCTTCGGCCAGTTCACCGTGACCGCGCCGCACAGCAGGCCGCTGTCGTCGGTGTAGACCGCGGCGCCGCGCGCCTGCGCGCCGTCGAGGTCGCCGAGCAGCTCGTGCCGGGTCGCGGCACCCGGCCGTCCGACGATCTGGATCCGCCAGTCGTACTGGTCGCTCCACACGTACTCGACCGGGCGGTGTGCGCGGAGGTCGTCGGGGTGCACAAGGTTGTGCGCGACGACGGCGGCCTGCTCGACGGCGTTGGTCCAGTGCTCGACGCGCCGGTGCTCCTCGAGGCCGGGGTGGTACCAGCGGGCCACGTCGCCCACCGCGTACACGTCGGGGGATCCCGGTGCGCGGCCGTGCTCGTCGCAGACGACGCCGTCGTCGACCAGCAGGCCGGAGTCCTGCAGCCAGGCATCGTTCGGGATCGCGCCGATCCCGACCACCACCGTGCCCGCGCCGAGCTCGGTGCCGTCGGTGAGCCGTACCCGTAGGTCTCCGGCCCGCCCGTGCACGTCCTCCACGCCCACCCCGAAGCGGGTGGCGACGTCGTGCCGGTGGTGCAGCGTGGTGACGTGCTCGGCCACGGCGTCGCCGACCACCCGGCCGATCGGAGCCGGCAGCGGGTCGACGACGGTCACCTCCCGGCCCAGTGAGCGGGCGGTCGCGGCCACCTCGGCCCCGATGAAACCGCCGCCGACGATGACCACGGGGCTCTGCGCGTCGAGGTCACGGCGCAGCGTGGTGGCGTCGGCGAGCGAGCGGAGCACGTGCACCCCGGACTCGGCGATCCAGGGGGAGGGCCGGGCGTCGGCTCCGGTGGCGAGGACGACGGCGTCGTAGCCCAGCGCCGTGCCGTCGGCGAGCTCGATACGCCGGCCGGCGACGTCGAGCCGCGCCGCGCCGACGCCCAACCGCAGCTCGATGCCGGCCGCCTCGGCGGCCGCGGTGCCGAGCAGCGTGATCCGGTCGGTGTCCCACACACCGGCCAACAGCTGCTTGGACAGCGGCGGCTTGTCGTAGGGGAGGTCGGCCTCCTGCCCCACCAGCACGATCCGGCCGGTGAATCCTTCGGTGCGCAGCGCCTGCGCGGTGCGTACACCGCCGACGGAGCTGCCGACCACGACGACGGTGCCGGTGGTCCGGTCCATCAGTCCTCGATGCCCAGCGCGTCGACCGGGCAGCTGCGGGCCGCTTCCTGCACCCGCGGGCGGTCCTCGTCGGCGATCTCCGTCCGGAGCAGCACGACCTTGCCGTCGTCGTCGATGTCGTAGACGTCCGGGGCGCCGGTGATGCAGTTGCCGTATCCCTGGCATGCTTCGACGTCGGCCAGTAGCCGGGCCATGGTGGTCCTCTCTGTGGGGTGGGTCGGGTTCGTCACGAACGCTTTCGCGGCGCGGAGACGCCGGTTCCGCCGTCGGGGTGCACGACGCCGCCGGTGATGCCGCGCGCGCGTTCGGAGGCGAGGAAGACATAGCTCCAGGCGTGGTCCTCGCCGGACAGCGCCACCTGCAGCGGCACCCGGGCGGCCAGCTCCTGCTCCCGGCCGGGGGTGTCACCGAGGCTGCGGTCGGCGGTGCCCAGGCTCGGCAGTCCGCGGAGGTCGGTGCCCACCGTGCCGCCGGGCGCGACGCCGTTGACCCGTACCTCGGGCGCCAGGTCGTGGGCGAGGGCGGTGACCAGTCCGCGGACGGCGAACTTGGAGGACATGTAGAGGATCCCGCCGCGGCCGGGGGAGTAGGACGAGGTCGACTCGGTGAGCAGCACGACCCCGCGTCCGGACTCCTGCAGGTGACCCAGCGCCGCCTTCACCGAGTGCAGGTGGCTCAGGACGTTGGTCCGGAACATCTCGTCGAAGGCGGTGTCCAGGACGTCGGCGTCGAGCTCGGTGATGCTGCGGTAGAAGTCGAACACCCCGACGCAGTTGACCAGGACGTCCAGCCCGCCGAAGGCCTCCACCGCGGCTGCGACGGCACGGTCGTTGTCGTGGCGGGTCGTCGCGTCGCCGACGGTGACCGGCACCTCGGGTCGGGCCGCCGCGAGGGCGGCCGACTTCTCGGCGTCCCGTTCGAGGACCGCGACCCGGGCGCCCTCGGCCCGGAACACGTCGACGACCGCGCGGCCGATGCCCGACCCGGCCCCGACGACCAGGGCGCGCCTGCCCTCCAGCCACCCGGTCACGAGCCGGCCCCGCTCGGTGCGGGCGGTGTGTCCTCGTCGGGGATCAACGGGGCGAACGGGGTGCCGATCATCGCGGAGAACGTGGCGGTGTTCTGCCAGGTCAGCGACTCGAGCTCGAGCGGGCACAGGGTGACCCACTGCCCGGACTTGGGCGACTCGACCAGCAGCCGCGCCCCGTTGCGGGTGCGGACCAGACGCACCCGGACCTCGGCGAACTCGTTCGCCACCGTGATCGGCTCGCCGGCGGCGTTCTCCAGCAGCTCGGCGTGCTCGGACGCGGCCCGGCGCGCGGCCCGCGCGTCGGCCTGCTCGCCCTCCCACCTCAGCGTCACAGGAAGATCGCCAGGTTCTGCATCCGCATGACCGAGTCGTCGACCAGGATCGTGCGGCGGGCCAGCTTCCAGCCCTCGGGTGTGGAGCGCAGCAGGTCCTCGCGCCCGGCGGAGACGAACGAACCCTCGCGGACGTCGCCCCGGTTGCGGAACAGCAGCGTCGCCGACTCCACCACCAGGTGATCGGGGTCGTCGGCGGCGAACGTGCGCACGTTGCTCAGGTGGTGGCGCAGCCGCGACGGGGGGTCCTCGGTCCAGGCGTGCTCGGTGAGAAACCGGGCCACCCGGCGCGAGAGCGAGTACTTGTCCTCGTCGAAGTGGGCCATGCCCGGCGAGGTGTCGTAACCGGCGCCCAGGGCGGTGGTGACCCGTACCGGCATCAGGTAGTGGATGTCGTCGGTGAGCAGGTCGAGCCACTCGCTGTAGGCCTGGGCGTCGAGCAGCCACGCCTCGTCGACCAGCCACTGGTGGGCCGTCAGGTGGCGCTCGTCGCCGAAGCCGATGGTGGTCCCGGTGCGCTGCACGCGGGAGGCGTGCCCGCCGAGGGCGGACCGCGACGAATGCGTCCCGGGACCGGTCGGTGCGGTCGTGGTCGGGTTGTTCATGCCGGGGTCACCGCCTCGGGCTCACCGACGGTCAGGGTGCCGGCGGCCGCCTGTGGGGTCGCCAGATCGTCGGCCCAGCGATGGAGCAGTGCCCGCTGGTTGTACTCGCTGTAGCCCGTGTGGGCCGAGCCCGGGCCGTGGAACTGCTCGGGCGTCAGCTGGGGGACGACCTCGGTGTCGTCCTCGAGGATCCCCATCCGGCTGTTGAGCTGGAGCCGCCGTGCCATCGAGCCGGCGGCGGTGTTGGTGAGCGAGACCCAGTTCTCCACGTCGTCCTGCTCGAACATGCCGGTCGAGCCGAAGCACATCAGATAGGCCTTGTAGGACAACGCCTTGAACTCCTCCGGGGCCTCGGCGTCGACCGCGAACCAGGACAGCACCTCGGTCTCGTCCTCACTGATCGGCTGCCACTGCCGGATCGAGATGAACGGCAGCACGTCGTCCGACTCGGCCACCCGGGGCCAGTTGTGGACGAACGACAGGTTCGGGTAGATCGACGCCGCGCTGATCATGAAGCCGTCGGTGCCGACGAGGTCACGCTGGTCCTGCGACCACTGTTGCGTCATCCGGTCGACCATCTCCTGGGGGTAGCCGACGTAGCGCAGCCGCTCGTCCAGGGTGCCCGGCGGGAGCTTGTAGGTCGTCCCGCCGCCGGCCCCGGCCCAGTAGGTGGCGCCGTCCTTGCGCTTCTCCGCCTTGGGCTCGCGGAACAGGCCGATCTCCACGACCGAGGTGTGGGTCTGCGGGGTGTGGTACATGTCGCCGGCGAAGTTCTCCGCGCCGATCTTCCAGTTCGCCTTGACCCGCCACCGCTGCGGGCCGCGCAGCTCGATGCCGCTGGCGCTCTGCTTGGTGTAGTAGTCCAGGTAGAACCGGAAGTCGCCGAGGAACTCCTCCAGCGGAGGAGCCTGCGGGTCCATGCTGAGGAAGATCATGCCGTTGTAGGTGGCCAGGTTCGGGGCCGGCAGCAGCCGCTGACCCTTGCGCTTGAAGCCCGCCTCGCCGCCGTAGGCGTCCTGGTGGAACGGCAGGCCGACGATCCGGCCGTCATTGCGGTAGGACCAGCCGTGGTACGGGCAGCGGAAGTGCGAGGCGTTGCCCATCTCGGCGCGGCAGACCTGCATGCCGCGGTGCAGGCACATGTTGAAGTGCGCGCGGATCTCGCCCTGCTCGTCCCGGGTGACGATGAACGAGTCCTCCAGCACCCTGCGGACCACGTAGTCGCCGGGCCGGGCGATCTCGGACTCGTGCCCGACGAAGACCCACGCGCGGGAGAAGACGCGCTCCTTCTCGAGTTCGAAGATCTCCCGGTCGTTGTAGACGTGCGCGGGGATCATCCCGCGACGCACGGCGTCGAGAACGTCGGTCTGGTCGGTCATCGATCCGTCCCCTCGGGCGCCCGTGGGCCGCCCCGATGCGTGTTCTGCTTAGAAGAGTCCATCTCTGTCCAGTAGAGCAACTTGCTCTGGGTGCGTCAACCGGGTTCAGCCCTGCAGAGCGACTGTCACGGCCTTGGTCTCGCTGTAGGACAGCAGTTCCTCGACGGACTCCTCGCGCCCGACGCCGGAGGACTTCGTCCCGCCGAAGGGGAGTCCCCAGTAGTGGCGGGAGCTGCCGTTGATCCAGACGTAGCCGGCCTGCAGTCGCCCGGCCATCCGGTACGCGCGGGTGACGTCGCTCGTCCACACCCCGGCAGTGAGGCCGTAGTCGGTGCGGTTGGCGATCTCGACCGCGTCGGCCTCGTCGGCGAACGTGAGCACCGAGAGCACCGGGCCGAAGATCTCCTCCATGGCAGCGGGGTTGTCCGGTGCCATGTGGGCGAGCACGGTCGGAGCGACGTACCAGCCCTGCTCGCCGACGGTGTCGGGGCGCCCGCCACCGGCGACCACCTCGGCGCCGGCATCGGTCGCGGCGTGGATCGCACCGAGCGTCTTGTCGTACTGTCTGCGGTCGATCACGGGGCCCATCTGGGTCCCGTCGGTCAGCGGGTGCCCGACCCGGACGGCGCGCACCTGATCGACCACGGAGGCCAGAACCTCGTCCGCGATCGACTCGTGCAGCAGCAGCCGGCTGGTCGATCCGCAGGACTGTCCGGCGGTGGCGGTGAAGTTCATCCCGGAGACGGCGCTCGCCGCCGCCGCGTCGAGGTCGGCGTCGGGCATGACGACCAGGGCGTTCTTGCCGCCGAGTTCCAGGGTCACGTACTTCACGCCGGACTCCGCGGCCTCGCGCTGGATGAGCCGTCCGGTGTCGGGTGCCCCGATGAAGCCGATCCTGCGGATCAGGGGGTGTCTGACCAGCGCCTGTCCGCTGACCGCGCCACGCCCCGACACGACCGCGCACAGATCTGGCCCGAACACCTCGGCGGCGAGCTCGGCCATTCGGAGCGAGGACAACGGCGCCTGGTCGGGAGCCTTGAGGACGACGGCGTTACCGGCGACCAGGGGAGCGGCGACCTTCCCTGCGGCGAAGAACAGCGGATGGTTGAACGGGACGATCCGGCCCACGACGCCGTAGGGTTCCTGCACGCTGTAGTGCAGGTTCTCCGACAGCGGGTAGGTCGCCCCACCCAGGGCCAGGGCGTGGTCGGCCATGATCTCGAGCAGGGTCGCCGCCGCGTCGACGTCGGCCCGCATGACCGGCAGCGGGAACCCGGCATCGACCGCGTCGAGGGTGGCGAGTTCGTCGGTGTGTGCCCGCAGCAGAGCCGCGAAGTCGCGCACCGTCGCCGCGCGCGCTCTCGGCGGGAGCGATCCCCAGGCGCGCTGTGCCCCGGCGGCGGCCGCCACGATCCGGTCCACGTCCTCGACCGAGCAGTCCGGGGCGTCGGTCAGGATGCCGCCGGTCGTCGGGTCCTCCACCTCGTAGCGGGCCGTACCGCCCAGCGGCCGACCGCCCAGGAGAACCTCGAAACGGCCGTCGACGACGGCGCGAGGGGTGTCGGACACGGTCATGGGTGAGTCCTTCCGGAAGAACGAGCCGGCGGCGTGTCGTCGCCGACGTGCGGCAGGAGGAGGTGTCTCCCCGGGTCGGCTCAGCTCGTGGGCAGGACGAACAGGAGCCACGTGATCACCGGTGCCGTCACCACCATCCCCGCGCCCCAGCCGAGCATCGTGCGGAACAGCGGCCGCCGCTCCTGCTCCGGCGCGGTGGCCAGGGTCAGTGCTCCGACCGAGGAGAAGGGGGTGGAGTCGACGACGGTCGCGGAGATCGACAGCGCGATGATCATTCCGGTCACACCGACCTCGCCCTGGACGAGGAACGGCACCGCGAGCGGGATGAGGACTCCCAGCAGGCCGGCGCTGGAGCCGAACGCGGACGTGAACGCGCCCACCAGGCAGAGCAGGTACGCGGTGAGCAGCGGCGCACCCAGCGCGGCGATCCCGCCGCCGATCACGTCGACCGTGCCGTAGCGCTGCAGTGCCCCGACGAAGGTCACGATGCCGCAGATGAGCAGCACCACCGACCACACGATCCGCTTGTCGGCCAGCTGGAAACGGGACGGGAACGTCAGGTGCAGCAGCGCCGCCGCGATCAGGGCCAGGAAGCCGATCTCCAGGTCGAGGACGAGGGCACCGACGGCGACGGCGACGATGACGACGAGCGTCACCATCTGGTCCAGGCGCAGCCGGGTGCGATCCGGGACGTCGAGGGACGGCTTCGTGGAGGTCGTGCCCGAGGCCGCCCCACCGGGCCCGGCATCGACCGCTCTGCTCGTCGCGTCGCCATCGGCCACATGTGTCCCGGCACTGCCCGCGCGGACGAGCGCGGCGGCGCTCGTCGCCTGCTCGTGACGTCGGCGCAGCAGGTCGCGACCGCCGAAGCAGAGGTAGATCACGACGGCCAGCATGATGTTGTACGCCGCGTTGCCGAGGAAGAGTTCGGCGGCGGAGACCTGGAGTCCGTTGTTCTCGGCGGTCTGGCGGACGATGACCGCAAGGCCGTTGAGCGGCGAGAAGTTCCCGAGGCACGAGCCGTGCATGACCATCAACGCCGCCATCCGGCGGTCGATCCCGTAGCGCTCACCCAGGCGCATGCACAGCGGGGCCAGCATGGCGACGCCTGCCGGGCCGAGTGCGCCCGCGGTGGTCGGGATCGCGGAGAAGACGAAGATCAGCCACGGGACGAGGACGGGGCGGTCGCCCACCAGTTCGATGGCTCGATCGACCAGCCACTCCAGGGTCCCGTTCACCGCGGCCAGGCCGAACAGGTAGGTCACCCCGACCAGCAGGACGAACAGATCGGGGGGGAATCCCGCGATCGCCTCGTCGGGGCTCTCGCCGACGACGAGGGTGCCGACGAGGAATGTCGCGATCAGTGCGAGTGCGCCGATGTTGACCGGTCGGACTGTGCCCACGATGAACACGAGTACGAGGGCCACGACGCCGATGACGTGGATGGACACGGCTCTCCCGCCGACGGTGGGTCGCGCGGCGACCGGGACGGCACGGTCCCGCCCTTCGGGGTTGTTCGCCGCAGGAAGGAAACTTCCTCTGTGATGCAGAAGGACTTTCTGCCAAACTCTCGACTGTGTCAATACACACGGGAAGCCCGGCAACAGGGGGATCCATGGAGATCGAGGACGGGGCCACGGCTCGGACGGGGGCGGACCTCGTCGTCGAGTGCCTGGCCGCAGAGGGGGTCGACCTGGTCGCCGGGGTGCCGGGGACGACGGTCATGGACCTGATCGACAGTCTGGCCCGCCAGCAGGCCGTCCGGTTCGTCTCGACCCGTCACGAGCAGGTGGCGGGGTTCCTGGCCGATGGTGTGTCCCGGTCCGGTGCGGGGGTCGGGGTCTGTCTCGTCTCCCGTGGCCCTGGAGCGGCCAACGCCGCGATCGCCGTGCAGAACGCCTACGACGAGTCGGTGCCGCTGGTGCTGCTGGTCGGGCAGGTGTCTGCCGGGGTCGTGGAGCGCCGCGCGTTCGAGGAGTCCGACGTCGTCGCCACGTTCCGGCCGATGAGCAAGTGGGCCGTCGAGATCCATCAGGCGGAACGGGTACCGGAGCTGCTGCAACGTGCCGTCCGCACGGCCGTCGGTGGCCGCCCGGGACCTGTCGTGGTGTCGCTGCCGCTGGACGTGTTGCAGGACGTCGTGGACGACGCTGTCCGCCCGGCCGTGCGCTCACGGACCCACCCGCCGGGCCCGGCTCCCGCGGCGGTGCGGGACGCGGCCGCGCTCCTGCGCGCCGCAGAGCGCCCCGTGGTGCTGGTCGGCGGTGGTGGTGGCGGGGACCCGGCCGCCGTGCTCGAGCTCGCCGACCGGCTCGGAGCTCCGCTGCTCACGACATGGCTGCGGCAGGGCTCCGTCCCGCACGACCATCCCGCGTTCCTCGGTGCGCTGGGCTACGGCGCGCACTCGGTGACCGAGGACGTGGTCCGCGACGCCGACGTACTGGTCGCGCTGGGCTGCCGGTTCTCCGAGTTCACGACCAAGCGGTGGACCCTGGTGTCGTCGGACACCCGGCTGGTCCACGTCGACGTCGACCCGGAGGAGCTCGGGCGGGTGTACCTGCCGGAGGTGGGCATCGTGGCCGACGTCGCGCTCGCCGCCCGGGCGCTGACCGAGGCTGTGGACGGGACCGCACCGGACCTGGCCGCGCGCCGCGCCGATCGCCGCAGTGCTCTGCGGGAGTCGTACGAACGGGCGTCCTCCCTCTCCTCGCCCGCGCTGGCCGACGACGATCCCGCCGGGGGCGTGAGCAGTGCGGCCGCGGTGTCCGCCCTGCAAGGGATCGCCGACACCGACGGCGTCCTGCTCGTGCAGGACGCGCCCAGCTTCGGCCCGTGGAGCCACCGCTACCTGCGCCTGCACCGCCCCGGGTCGTTCTTCGGCTCCGCGGGCGGGGCGATGGCGTGGGGCCTTCCCGCCGCGATGGGGCTGGCGCTGGCCCGCCCCGGCCAGCGCGTGGTCGCGGTCAGCGGGGACGGCAGCTTCTGGATGGTCGCCCAGGACTTCGAGACCTGTGTCCGGGAGTCGATCCCGGTCGTCAACGTCGTGATGAACAACAGCGCCTACGGCAACACCCGCGACCGGCAGCGGGCGGCGCATGCTGGGCGCTATCTCGGGGTCTTCTACGGCAATCCCGACCTGGCCGAATTCGCCCGGTCCCTGGGCGGTTACGGCGTACGGGTGACGGCCGACGACGAGCTCGGCCCGGCGCTGGAGAAGGCCCTGGCCCAGGACGGCCCGGCGATCGTGGACGTCGTCCAGGACCAGATGTATGGGCTGCCGCCCGGGCTGCTGCCCCCGGCAGCCCGCTGAGTCCGCCGTGTCGGAGAGGCTGCGGCTCCCGGTGACGGTGTCGGCCACCCGCCGGCCTCTGCCCGGGCGTCACGAGCAGCTCCACGCCTGGGCGGCGGAGCTCGGCGCCGAGGCTTCCCGCGTCCTCGGCCACCTGGACTCGCAGGTCGAGCGCCACGACGACGGTGCCGTCACGGTCGCGTTGGTCTTCGACAGCGCGGCCACGCTCGCCGTCTGGGAGGCGAGCGCCTCGCGGGCCCGGTGCCTGGCTGCCGCCGACCTGCTCACCGACGGGGCACCGGCCCCGGTCACCGTCGGCCGGGCGCAGCCTTCCGGTGCGCCGCCCCGGTGGCGGACGGCCGTGGTGGTCTGGGCCGGCTTGTTCCCGTTCTCTTTGCTGTTCACCGCCACCGCCGGCCCGGTCGTGACGACGTTGCCGGTGCTCGCCCAGTCCCTGGTCACCAGCATGGTGCTCGTCCCGCTGGCGGTGTACGTCGGCATTCCGCTGGTCAACGCGATGCTCCGTCGGTGCGGTCGTTGACCCGCCCTCCCGGCTGTGCTCACCGACTCCGGCAGTCGCACGAACGACGGCGACGAGCCCGACCCGGATCCGCCCCCCCCGAAGGAGCTGAACATGATCTGCGAGGAAGACATGACCTGCGAGACGAGCGGGCGACGCGCCGCGGGGCGCCCCGGACCCGGAGGTCCCCGATGAGCCGCGTCCCGCTCACCCTGGCCTGCTGGGACTACGACCGGACCCGCGCGCTGGCCGACGGCACCGTCCGGCCCGACGGCGTCGACCTCACCTATCTGAGCCTCCCGGTCGAGGAGACCTTCTTCAGGATGCTCCGGCACCGGGAGTTCGACGCAGCAGAGATGTCACTGGGGTCCTATGCGACCGCAGTCGCGGCCGCACCGGACGCCGGCGGTCTGATCGCGATCCCGGCGTTCCCCTCGCGATCGTTTCGGCACCACGGCATCTACGTGAACGGCGACAGTGGGATCGAGAACCCGTCGGACCTGGTCGGCTGCACGGTCGGCGTGCCCGAGTACCAGCTGACGGCCGTGGTGTGGATCCGCGGGATCCTGGCCGACCGGCACGATGTCCCGGTGGCGTCGGTGCGGTACCGGACCGGTGGCATGCACTCTCCGGGCCGGGTCGAGAAGCAGGCCCTGGACCTGCCGCCGGAGATCGACGTGGCACCCATCGCTCCGGACCGGACGCTGGTGGACATGCTCGTCACCGGTGAGATCGACGCGCTCTACGCGCCCCGCACGCCACGCCCGATGCTCGAGGGCCGGCCCGAGGTACGACGCCTGTTCGCCGACCCCCGCGCGGTCGAGGAGCAGTACGCCCGGGACACCGGAATCTTCCCGATCATGCACACCGTGGTCCTGCGGCGGGACGTCTACGAGGCGCGGCCCTGGCTGGCCGGTTCCCTGCTCAGTGCGTTCGAGCAGGCCAAGTCGCTCTCGATGGCGCGCATGGCGGAAACGGCGGCGAACCCCTACGCCGTCCCCTGGCTCTACGACGAGGTCGAGCGGATCCGAACGCTGCTGGGCCGGGACTTCTGGCCCTACGGCCTCGATGCGAACCGCCGGACGCTGGACGTTTTCCTTCGCTACGCATACGAGCAGGGCCTGACCGACCGCCAGCTCGCCCCCGCTGAGCTCTTCGCGCCCGAGACACACGAGGCCTACGTCATCTGAACTGCGTGGCCGCTTCGTGGAGGCCATCGAGCAGACGACCGGTGTGGAGCCACCGCTCGGGTAGGTCCGTTCAGCCCGGGCGCCGGCAGGGTGAAGTCGGCCAGCACGCCGCGGACGCCCCAGGGACGGAGGACGGTCAGCGCCGCATGGGCCAGTGCTGTCGGGGTAGAGGACGTCGACGAGGCGGTCACGTGTCGCGCCCGCGGCCGGTCGACCGTCCTGAGGAGTACCGGAAGCACGACGGGGACGGCACGGGTGTGGGGGAGCCCCGCGCGGTGTGGGGTGCGGTTCAGCCCTCGAGGTGGTGCCCACCGGACCTCGGCGGGCATGGTGCATGCCGTGTCGGGCTGTCCTCGACGGCTCGCGTGGGCGAGGGCTCTCTGCCCGGACGTCCGCCGTGGCGCTCAGTCGAACGCTGACGCGGTACCGCAGGAGGGACGCGAGATGGAGGGGCCATGCGCGATCCGTACTGGGTCTCTCTCAGCGCTGCGCTCGGGCTGGCCGGCAGCACCCGCTACGCCATCGGATTGGACACGAGTTCACATCCGCGAGCGGGTCGGCTGAGATCCGGTGTGTTCCTACTCCGTGGCCTGGTCGACCACGGCGGCCTGGAGCGTGACTACGCCCGTACCGCACCTGTCTCGACCTACCTGTTCTCCGATCCCCAGCACCACCCCGAGCGGTGAGACGGTGTCCCGCCCGACCGCGGCCCACGGCTCCGACGTCGTAGGCACCCTTGCCCTCGCCGGCCAACCGTCCACACTGGCACCCGGCCGGCAACAGCTGGACGTGCAGATGATCGCCTACTGGGCCTTCGCCCGCACCGGCGACCCGAACGGGCCCGTGCCTCCCCGGCATGGCCGGCCACCACCCCGACCTTCGTCCCGGCGCTCGAACGGACCGCGGCACCGGGACCCGGGCCGGTGTGCCGATGACAGGTGGGTCGAAGAGCGAACGACGTTCCTCCCTTCGTAGGGGCGTGGTCCTCCGCCGGAACGATGCGCAGAATCGGATGAGATCAATACCGTGCGTCCCATGTCGCGAACCCGTCGGACCGCGGTCGGTGGGGTCTCCCCGACACCGGATTCGGAGCGCCTCCTGGCGCCGGATCTGGCGCGGGGGGTGATGCTGCTGCTCATCGCCCTCGCCCACTCCCGGATGCTGCACGCGGGCGGGAACCTGCTCGCCAGACCTGCCGGTGGCGGCCCGGTGGACGTCGCCGTGCAGTGGCTCCTGACCTCCGTCGTCGACGGGCGGGCCGCGCCCCTGTTCGGGCTCCTGTTCGGCTACGGCCTCGTACAGATGACCCGGCGCCAGACCGGCCCGGGCGGGGACCCCGCGAACGCGCGGCGGCTGATCCGGCGGCGCGGTGCCTGGCTGGTCGTGTTCGGCATCGCCCACGTCGTCCTGCTCTACAGCGGTGACATCATCGGTTCCTACGGCGTGTTCGCCCTGCTGTTCGCCGGTGTGGTGACCTGGTCGGGCCGTCGGCTGTGGACGGTGTTCGTGGTCACGCTCGTGTTCGGGGTCGCGTCTGCTACTGCCCTGCAACAGTTCGCCGCGGACGCTCCGCTGGCCGTCGGGGCGACCCTGCTCGACAGCGCGGTGCTGCGCGCGTCTGCCCTCGTGGTGCTGCCCCTCGCCGGGTTGAGCGTCGCGCCCGCGGTACTGATCGGGGTCTTGGCCGGCCGGATGCGGCTGCTCGAGCAACCCGACCGCTACCGGCGTCTCCTGACCCGGGTCGTGCTGGTCGGTTTCCCGGTGGCGGTGCTGGGCGCGCAGCCGGTCGCGCTGCAGGCGGTGGGTGTGTGGGCCCCGGACTCGGTCGTGGCCGGTGTGCTGGCCGAGGCGACGTTCGCGGCGACCGGTGTCGCCGGGGGGCTGGCCTTCACGGCCGCGATCGCGCTCGTGGCGGACCGCCTCGGCCGGCGGCGCGGACCGGTCACGAACGCGTTGGCCGCCTGCGGTCGCCGGTCGATGACGTTCTACATCGCGCAGTCGCCGGTGTGGTTCGTCGCCACCGAGCCGGCGTTGCTCGACCTCGGCGGCCGGCTCGGCGCCGCCGCGGCTGCCGCGGTCGCCGTCGCCACCTGGATGGCCACCGTGGTCGTCGCCGCTGCTCTGGATCGCGCGGGCCGGCGGGGGCCGGCCGAGGCCCTGCTGCGCCGCCTCACCTACGGCGCCGGGCGAACTGCTCCACGCCCGGCGACTGCCTGACCACGTGCGCAGGGCGCGTCAGCAGCCCTGCGTGTTCCGGAGCTGCAGGCGGTACGAGTCCGCACCGCGACGCGGAGCGGACGGCGGGTGGCGGCGCGTGCGCTCAGGCCCCACCGGAGCGCAGCGTCCGGAGGTAGCGAGCTTCGCTCGGCGGCACGCCAGGCACCCTGACGACGCGCCCGTCGGTCAGCTCGAGCCGCACCACCTCGTCCCCGGGGCGTGGGTCGAGTACCGCTGCCACCCGGCACCAGGGCAGGGCCGTGCCCGACAGTACGAACCGGATGCCCCTGTCGGAGACGACCGCCACCGGCACCAGCCACAGCGCTGCGATGATCACCACGGTGATCGGCGCGAGCACCAGCCATGCCGACGTGTTCTGCAGGATCGACAGGTAGATGCCGACCGCCAGGGGTGCCCCGACGAGCATCGTGAACCAGCTGCGGGTATATCGCGCGCCCCAGTACGTCCTGCGGCCGGGATTCGGCTTGTCTTCCATCGTCGCCTACCGCCGGGTACCTGCGGCCGAGGTCGGTTCCGGCAGACATCCCGAACGCGGCGGACCGGACAGTCGCACCACAGCCGGAGGACGGTCCATGTCGTGATCCCGGGTCGCGCTCCGATGCAGGCCGGCGTTGTACCGACGCGAGAGGCGGTCTCGTGTCGCCCGAGCACCGCAGGCGCGGGCGTCGGACCGGCCGGGCGGCGTGCTGACGGGCTCGCCCCCCGTGGGCTTCCGGCTCCTGGTCCACATCGTGGTCCTGTACCCGCGACAGCGGGGAGTATCGCCGAGACCGGCGGTGCATCCGGTCACCGGGCGCCGGTCGAGTTGCCGGGGCGCGGCAGGAACCGGTGGTGCAGCGGGGCGGCCCCAGCGCCGTCCTGGCTCCATGGCAACGGAATACCGTCGCGGTCGCCGCCGGGCTCGGCCGGCCGCTGGTCAGCCTTGTTGTCGGAGGTGACGACGGTGGGATCCGTGGTCACTGTTCCGCTGGTGGCCGCTGCCGAGGCGGCGCGGCGGGCGAGAAGTCCCACGGCGGACGGACATGGAGGATCGGGTTCCGGGCCCTCGGCTACGTTCGCGCAGGGTGCGGCTCGGCGGCACCGCGTGTGCGGCGCGGTAGCAGGCCCGCGAACCGCGACGGGTCACCGAAGACCCACCTCGTGGCGATCTCGCCACCCGTCACGGTCGCGGGTTGCGGCGGGGCGGAATCCGGGTGGTCCTGGGCTCGTGCCGTGAGGTGTGGGCCGCGACGATTCGGGTAGCTGCACGGCACCGGGTTGAGTACAAGCTCGCCGTTCCGCCCGGAGCGCTCCGCGCGCGACGGACCTGTGCTGGGAGCCGACCATGGAGAATCTCGGATCTGCGACCCCCGGCGGTCGTACCTCACCGCCCCGACCGGGCGCGGAGCGACCGTTCGTGACCCACCCTCATGACGGCACGACGGTCATCCGGACACGGGGCCATCTCGACTCGGCCTCCGGTGGCCGGTTGTTGCGCCTCCTCGATGCGGAGATCGAGATGGCCCGGACCGGTCACCGACGGCTCGACGTCGTCGTCATCGACGTGTCGGCGTCGGACACGATCAGCCGAGGCGGCCCCGAGGCGCTCGCGCACGCGCTTCATGCCTGTACCCGTCGTCGGATCGGCTTCGCCGTGGCCGGGACCTTCGACCTGCGTTTCCTGTCGCCCGCCGCGCAGCGGAGGTTGGCTGCGCTCACCTGGTACCCGACCGTCGAGGTCGCCATCACCTCCGCCACCGGGCGGAGGTGACGTTCCCGGCGGATGTCTGCCGACGCCGGGTCAGGCGCACTTCACCGGTTGCGGCCTGCGCGCTCGGCGGGGTGGTGCGCCGGGTCGGCCTCGGTCAGCAGGCGGGAGTGGTCGGCCCGCTGGTCGTCGGGGCGCGCACTCGCGACCCCGACGCTCATGCTCAGGGTGCCGCGGGCGGCCCTGTCGTGAATGACGGCGAGTGCCCCCACCGCGTGCCGGATCCGCGCCTCGACCCGGCTCGCGTCGGCGAGACCGGTGTGGGGGAGCAGCACGACGAACTCCTCGCCGCCGTAGCGGGCCGGCAGGTCGGTCGGGGTCCGTAGCGTCGACCGGATCGCTGCGGCGACCACGACGAGGACGCGGTCGCCAGCCGGGTGGCCGAAGCGGTCGTTGTAGGACTTGAACTCGTCGACGTCGAGAATCAACAGGGACAACGGCTCGCCGCGGACGCCCCTGGATTGTCCGGCTGTGGTGGGGTCCCGGTCGAGGCGGCGGCGGTTGGCCAGACCGGTCAGCCCGTCGGTGTCGGCGGCTCGGCGCAGATTCTCCAGGTCGTCGTGCCGGCGGCGGTCCGCTGTGGCGTCGCACCGGTCGAGGGCGGCCACGACCGCGAGGTTGGTGGCCATCACCAGGGCGAGGAACACCTGGGCGAGGATCATCGCCGTCTGCAGGCTCGGTGTCGCCGTGACGAACGGGCCGTGGCCGAGCCGGGTCAGCCCCGGGGTGACCGGGACGGCGACGAGCGCCCCCCAGGGTGGCCCCCATGGCGCCATGGCGCACGGCCATGACGGTCAGCGGTACCGGAAGGAGGAGGGGGACGAGCAAGAGGACACGGACCTGTTCCTGTCACGCCCATCGGGGCCGTCGAGCCGCAGCGTTCACACCGCCCCCGCCCGCGCCGGGCGACCCGGTGCTGGGGATCGAGGGGCTGCGCCGGGCCGGGCGTTGGTATGCGGCGGGGACCGCCCTGGACGATCCCGAGGTCAGTCCCGTCGACGCCGACCTGCGTGGACTCGGCCGGATCGCCGCCTTCGTCGGCACCCGGGCCCTCCTCCTCGCTGACGCCGGGCGGCTACAGCGTGACGCCGAACGGGCGGGGCAGGAGATCGAGCTGCGCCGGTGTCCGGGCATGTGCCACAACTGGATCATGCATCCGCTGCCCGATGCCCGGGTCACGACTCGGACCGTCCGACGAGACCGGCGAGCGCGGCCCGGCCGAGCCCGTCCCGGCGTCGGTAAGTGGCGATCCGCCTACCCACCGAGTCGTCGGCCACGTGCTCGTTCTCCCATGAATCGCGTGATCGTCGCAGTGGATCTGACGGCCTTGTGACGGCGAATCTCGCTGGTCAGCTGCGGTGATCGGAGCGGCGTTCGAGGAATACGGTGTCCCGCCAACGACCGTCGTGCTGTCCGATGCGTTCGCGGACGCCGAGGGTGCGGTAGCCGGCAGCGCGGTGCAGAGCGAGGCTGACGCGGTTCTCGGGGAAGATCGAGGTCTGCAGGGTCCAGAGGCCGGCGCCGTCCGCGGCGCAGACCTGCCGACGGATGAGTGCTCTGCCGACGCCGCGGCCCCGGAAGCCGTCGGCGACGTAGATCGAGGTTTCTCCGACGCCGCTGTAGACGGGCCGGGTCGAGACGGGGCGCACGGCGGTCCAGCCCACGACCTGACCGTCGATCTCGGCGACCCAGCGGTGCTCGCGCAGCCAGCCGGCGTCGAGGTCGGTGCGGTCGGGCACGTCGGTCTCGAAGGTGGCGTGGCCGGTGGCGATGCCCTCGCCGTAGATCCGGAGCACCGCGTCCCAGTCGTCGTCGGTCATGGCGCGGACGGTGACGCCGTCGGGGATGTCGTCGGGGCAGCAGGGGCCGGGGGCGAGCAGGCCCATGACGGCGTCCGCGGCGTGAGGCAGGCCGGTGCAGCAGTTCGGGTTGACCGTGACCTGTGTCGTGGTGCCTTCCTTGCGGAGGATGACGAAGCCGGTGTCGGCCAGCTTGCGCAGGTGGTGCGAGCAGGTCGCCTGGCTGATGCCCACCAGCTCGGCGAGCCGGCCGACCGGGACCGGGTTCCCGGCCGTGGCGACGGCGTGCAGCAGGCGCACCCGCACCGGCTCGGCGAGGCAGGCGAACCAGTGCGCGTAGGTGGTGGCGTCGTGCGCAGGGAGCTGTGCTGCCTGCGAGTCGGTGTGGAGCACGCTCATGAGCCCAGTATCGACGACGATCGATGGTTGCGTCCATCGATGTGGGTCGATACATTCGGCCGGATTGATTGATGCGCATCGATGGAGGCGGGATGGACGAGAGTGCGGGGCTGCCGGTCGTGGTGATCGGTGCCGGCCCGGTCGGGTTGGCTGCGGCGGCCGAGCTGGCCGAACGTGGCGTGGAGCCGCTCGTACTGGAGGCCGGGGCGAGCGCGGGAGCGTCGGTGCTGGAGTGGGGCCATGTCCGGCTGTTCTCACCGTGGGGCTGGCTGATCGACCCGGCCGCGGAGCGGCTGCTCGCCCCGACCGGGTGGGTGAGTCCTGATCCCGAGGCCTATCCGACCGGTGCGGAGTGGGTCGCGGGCTACCTTGCGCCGTTGGCCGCTGCTCTGGGGGAGCGAGTGCGGACGGGGGCTCGCGTGGTGGGAGTGACCCGCCGCGGCCGGGACCGGGTGGTCGACGCCGGTCGCGACAGCGAACCGTTGATCGTGCGGACCGCGGACGGACGGCGCATCGCGGCTCGAGCGGTGATCGATGCGTCGGGGACCTGGGCGAGCCCGAATCCGCTCGGCGGTGACGGTCTGACCGCGGTCGGTGAGGCGGAGGTCGCGCAGCGGGTGCGGGCCGTGATCCCGGACCTGACCGATGCCGCGCAGCGGGCCCGCTACGCCGGTCGGCACGTCGTCGTCGCGGGGTCGGGGCACTCGGCGTTGACCGCGTTGGCCGGCCTGGCGGCGCTCGCCCGTGAGGAGCCGGGAGCCCGGATCTCGTGGGTGCTGCGCCGGCCGGGCTTCGGCCAGGTGTTCGGCGGTGGCGAGGGTGATCAGCTTCCCGCTCGCGGGGCGCTCGGGGTTCGGGCGTCCGAGGCTGTCGGAGCCGGGCTGGTGGATCCGGTGTTCGGATTCCGCACCGAGCGGATCGAGCAGGTGGCCGACGGGACGGTGGTCCTGATCTCGGACGAGGGTCGCACGCTGTCCGGCGTGGACGAGGTGCTCGTGCTGACCGGGTTCCGGCCCGAGCTGGGCTGGTTGTCGGAGGTGCGGACCGAGCTGGATCCGACGCTGCAGGCGCCGGTCCGGCTGGCGCCGCTGATCGACCCGAACGTGCATTCCTGCGGAACCGTGTACCCGCACGGTGCCGCCGAGCTGGTGCACCCCGAACCGGGGTTCTACCTGGCGGGGATGAAGAGCTACGGGCGCGCGCCGACGTTCCTGGCCCGCACCGGCTACGAGCAGGTCCGATCGATCGCCGACGCCCTGATCGGTGATCACGAGGCTGCCGCACGCGTGGAGCTGGTGCTCAACGAGACCGGTGTCTGCGGGGGAGCAGGACTGTTCGACGCCGACGAGTCGGACGCCGCGACGGCGTCGGGTAGCGGTTGTTGCGGTCCCGCCGTCCCTGATCCGGACCCGGCCGGGGCGGCCTCCTCGTCGTGACCTCCGACGAGACGACGACCCGGCCCGCTCGCCGTCGCGGTGGGCGGCCCGGCGGAGGGTTGACCTCCCGTGGCCGGTGGCGGGTCCTCGCGGTCCTGTGCGTCACCGAGATCACCAGCTGGGGCGTGCTCTACTACGCCTTCCCCGTGCTGGCGCCGTCGATCGCGGCCGACACCGGATGGTCCGTCCCGTCGGTCACCGCGGCGTTCTCCGCGGGGCTGGTGGTCTCCGCGCTGGTCGGGATCCCGGTCGGGCGTGTGCTGGACCGTCATGGTCCCCGCTGGGTGATGACCGCGGGCGCGGTCGTCGGCGTGCCGGCCACTCTCCTGATCGCCGCGGCCGGATCGTTCCCGGCCTTCGTAGCGGCGTGGCTGCTGGCCGGGACCGCGCAGGCGGCGACGTTCTACCCGCCGGCGTTCGCGGCCCTGACCCGGTGGTGGGGTTCGGACCGGGTTCGTGCGCTGACCGTGTTGACCCTGGTCGCGGGCTTGGCCAGCACCGTGTTCGCCCCGCTCACCGCCGCGTTGCTGGAGCGGTTCGGATGGCGGGAGACCTACGTGGTCCTCGCCGTCGTCCTCGGGGTCGTCACGATTCCGGCGCACCTGTTCGGGCTGCGCGGCTCGTGGCCCGAGCCGGTCGCCGATCCCGTCCACCACGGCGCCGCTCCGGCGGTCGTCGACGACGATCCGGCACGGATCCGGCGCAGCAGGGCGTTCGGGCTGCTGGTCGTGGTGGTCACTCTCGGCGGGTTCACCAGCTTCGCCGTCACGGTCAACCAGGTACCGCTCCTGCTCGACCGCGGGATGTCGACCGATCTCGCCGCCTGGGCCCTGGGTCTGGGCGGACTCGGACAGGTCCTCGGCAGGCTCGGCTACGGCCCCCTCGTCCGGCGCAGCACCGTCCGTGGCCGCAGCATCGCCGTGATGGCCGCGCTCGGCACGACCACGATCCTGCTCGCCGTCCTGCCCGGGCCGGTGTGGGCACTGATCGCAGCGGCGATGCTCGCCGGCGCCGCCCGCGGGATCTTCACCCTCCTGCAGGCCACCGCGCTGTCGGACCGCTGGCACCCGCGCGCCTACGGCCGCCTCAACGGGATCCTGTCCGCACCCGTCATGATCGCCGTGGCGATCTCCCCCTGGGCGGGGAGCGCACTCGCGGGTCCGCTGGGCGGCTATCCCGAGGTGTTCGTCGTTCTCGCCGGAGCCGCGGTGGTCGCCGCCGCTCTGGCCGGTGGGACCCTGCCGCGTCGAGGGGGCTGACGGCGGCGACCCGGTCCGACCCCATCTGTTCACTTGACCCATGGATTCGATGCTGATCAAAATAGACGAGTGTCGAACCAGGAACCGATCTGTCGCTCGGTGCTCGTGGAACGCCCCCTCGACGAGTCGGAGTCGACCGAACTCGCACGAGTGTTCAAGGCACTCGGGGAACCGGTGCGCCTGCGGCTGCTGTCGCTGATCGCCTCGCACGGGGGGGGCGAGGCGTGTGTGTGCGACCTGTCCGGCGTGTTCGAGGTGTCCGGCCCGACGATCTCGCACCACCTCAGGGTGCTGCGCGAGGCGGGTCTGATCACCGGGGAGCGCCGGGGGACCTGGATCTACTACCGCACGGTCCCGGCCGCTCTCGGTCGTCTCGCGGGCCTGCTCGGTCCCGCCGCCGACACCCGCACGGCCCCTGTATCCACCGCACCTGCGAACTGACGTACGAGGACTGACGTGACCACCCAGAACACCACCGACGACGGTGCCGCTGTCGTCGCCCGGCTGTCGACCCTGGACCGCTTCCTGCCGGTCTGGATCATCGCGGCGATGGCGGCCGGCCTGTTGCTCGGCCGCCTGGTCCCCGGGCTCGCCCCGGCGCTGGACGCCCTGGCTGTCGACGGCGTCTCGTTGCCGATCGCGCTCGGCCTGCTGATCATGATGTACCCCGTGCTGGCGAAGGTCCGCTACGACCGCCTCGACACCGTCACCGGCGACCGCAGGCTGCTGCTGACCTCGCTGCTGCTGAACTGGGTCCTCGGCCCGGCGCTGATGTTCGCGCTGGCCTGGCTGATGCTGCCCGACCTGCCCGAGTACCGGACGGGTCTGATCATCGTCGGGCTCGCCCGGTGCATCGCCATGGTGATCATCTGGAACGACCTCGCCTGCGGTGACCGCGAAGCCGCCGCCGTGCTGGTCGCGCTGAACTCGGTGTTCCAGGTCGTCATGTTCGGCGTGCTGGGATGGTTCTACCTCTCGGTCCTGCCCGGATGGCTCGGCCTGCCGGTGACCGACCTCGACGTCTCCACGGGGGAGATCGTCACGTCCGTGCTGATCTTCCTCGGCATCCCGCTGCTCGCCGGTTACCTCACCCGCAAGCTGGGAGAGCGGGCCAAGGGGCGTGACTGGTACGAGGGGAAGTTCCTTCCCCGGATCGGGCCGTTCGCGCTGTACGGCCTGCTGTTCACGATCGTGCTGCTGTTCGCCCTGCAGGGCGAGGCCATCACCTCACAGCCCCTCGACGTGGCCCGCATCGCGCTGCCGCTGCTCGCCTACTTCGCCCTGATGTGGGCCGGCTCCTACGCTCTCGGGCGGGCCGTCGGCATGGGCTACGAGCGCACCACCACCCTCGCGTTCACCGCCGCCGGCAACAACTTCGAGCTCGCCATCGCCGTCGCCATCGGGGCGTTCGGCGTGACCTCCGGGCAGGCGCTCGCCGGCGTCGTCGGGCCGCTGATCGAGGTGCCGGTGCTGGTCGGGCTGGTCTACGTCTCCCTGTGGCTCCGCCGTCGCCTGTTCCCGGCACGGCCCGATGCGGTGTCCCGCACCTGACCCACCACGTCCACACCACGATCGCCCGTCGAGGAAGAAGGCCCGCCATGACCGGTCCGTGGCACCGCGACACCCTCTCGATCGACCAGCAGCTCGCCCTGACCACTGCGGCGACGAACCTGGCCCGGGAGTTCGACGACACGTTCGGCAGGGAGACCATCGAGCGGTTCCTGCACTCGTCCTACGGCGAGTTCGCCGGCCGCGCGGTCGTGCTGAACTTCCTGCCGCTGCTGGCCGAGCGCTTCGCACGCCAGCGGCTGCGGGCCCTGGCACGGGTCGAGGGCGATGGCGACGACGGACGACCGGTCGCGCTGTTCCTCTGCACCCACAACGCCGGCCGGTCACAGATGGCCCTCGGCTTCTTCACACACCTGACCGGGGACCGGGCCATCGGCTGGTCGGGCGGCTCGTCCCCTGCGCACACGGTCAACCCGGCCGCCGTGGCGGCCATGGCCGAGGTCGGCATCGACATCAGCTCCGAGTTCCCGAAACCGTGGACCGACGAGATCGTCCGGGCCGCCGACGCGGTGATCACGATGGGCTGTGGCGACGCCTGCCCCATCTTCCCCGGCCGCCGCTACGAGGACTGGGACATCGCCGACCCGGACGGTCTCGACCTCGACGCCGTCCGTCCGATCCGGGACGCCATCGAGCAGCGGGTCCGCCAACTCGTCGACGAGCTGCTGCCCGCCCCGGTCTGACATCGACCCCACCCCCGGACCACCGATCCCAGGAGAGCACCTGATGGCCCACGCCATCCCCGAAGTCCTGTTCGTCTGCGTCCACAACGCTGGCCGGTCCCAGATGGCCGCCGCCCTGCTGGACCACCACGCCGCCGGGACCGTCCGTGTCCGCTCCGCCGGCTCCGCTCCGGCCGAGAGCATCAACCCCGCGGTCCGCGAGGTCATGACCGAGATCGGTATCGACCTCGGCACCGAGATCCCGAAGCGCCTGACCACCGACGCCGTCGGCGCCGCCGACGTCGTGATCACCATGGGCTGCGGCGACGCGTGCCCGGTGTTCCCGGGCAAGCGCTACCTCGACTGGCAGCTCGACGATCCCGCCGGGAGGACGGTCGACGAGGTACGGCCGATCCGCGACGACATCGACGCCCGGGTCCGTGCGCTGCTGGGCGAGCTGACCGGTGGCACAGCGGGGGCGGGACCGTCGTGACCGCTATCCCTTCGGTCCTGTTCGTCTGCGTCCGCAACGGCGGCAAGTCCCGGATGGCTGCCGGCCTCATGCGGGCCGCTGCCCAGGACCGGGTCGAGGTCCACTCCGCCGGCACCAGCCCGGGCACTGCCGTCAACGCCCTGTCCGCGCAGGTACTGGACGAGTCCGGTGCGGACATCACCGGTGAGACGCCCACGCCGATCTATCCTGAGCTGCTCCAGCGCGTCGACCTCGTGGTCACCCTCGGCCGGGAGGCACACGTCGACGGCGGGGACACCGAGGTCCGCAACTGGGACACCGACGAGCCTTCGGCACGAGGGATCGAAGGACTCGAACGAATGCGCCTGATCCGCGACGACATCGCCGCTCGGGTCGACCTGCTGCTCGCCGAGCTGGCCGGTCCACCGCCGGGATCGTGAGGCCCGCTCATGCCGTTGTCGACGTTGCGGCCGGCGCGTGCACGCCCGCCACCGCGGGCCCGTCCGAACGCACGACGGTGCTGCGCATCGGCTGCGCCGACCGACCGTCGCCCTGCCCGACACCCTGTTGCGTCCGTGCCGCCCGGGGTCCGTTCGACGAGTGCGAGCAGCGTGCCCGGACCGGGCGCCGGACCGTGACCCGCCCGATGCACCACGGCAGGCACGGACCGGTCGCCCCGTCGTCGAGCAGCCCGAGCCTCTGTCGGACGGCCGAGCACGGCCGGGTCGACGACGGCGCCCGGCTCGGCCAGCACCACGTGCTCGAGCCACCACCGCCGGGACGACCGCCCGGCGCCGGCGGCCTGCAGCGTCAGGTCGATCCGGGCCGCGGCCGGCTGCACCCCACCCCGCCGATGCTGTGGTCGGCGACGACCGGGTCCTCGGTGGTGACCGTGCGGGATGCGGTCATGTGACGAGCTCGAATCCGTCGCCGGCGACGACCCGCCCGTTGACCTGGAGATCGACGACGTGGGTGCCGGGGTGGTAGCGGCGGGTTGTGACCTCGCGGACGGGGTGACGCTTCTCCAGCACGCGGCTCTCGCCGGGCCCGAGCTCGACCGCGGCGAGCTTGAACACCTTGGGCAGGGTCCGCCCGTTGCCCCGCACGTGGTGCACCACGTGGTCGACGGCGACGGTGTGCGCCCGCCGGTCGGTGTTGCGGATCTCGGCGCGCAGGGTGACCGACTCGCCGAGCCGGATGGTGACCGGGCTGAGCACCAGCCGGTCGGCCCGGACGTGCTCCCCACCGGTGACGCCGGACAGGGCGAGCGCCCGCTGGTCCCCGTTCTTCACCAGCACGCGCAGTGCGTGCCTGCTGATCCACGCGGTCTCGGGGGTCGGACTCTCCACCGCCCAGCGCTCCAGCACGTCCAGCACGGCGTCCGGGTGGTCGCGGGCGATGTCGTTGAGGTTAGGCGGGCCGCCCCGCCGTCGAAGTGTCGCTTCAGGCCGTACTCCGTCATGGACGTACTCACTCTCCGGGGTCGCTCGTCCTTTCGGTCGGCTCTGCTCCTGTCGTGCGGTGTCCCCGTCGCCGACCCAGTAGCGGCTGCGGGCGAACGGGAACCGCGGGAGGTCTGACATTCCGGGGCCGGGCCGCCGGGTCGACCTCGGGATCGGTGGTGTCGGACGGGCCGTCGTGTGCGGCGATCTGCAGCTCCGGATGGTCCCGCAGCAGCCGGCGACGGTCGCCCGGTCGGACTGCACGACGGCCGTCGAGCCGTTCGCGGGTACCGGCGCGCTGCTCACGAGGCGCGACGGTGGTCATGACAGGACTCCTCGGGGAGATCGACGTACCATCGGTACGTTCGAGAAGGCCGTAGCACACTCACATACCGACGGTACATGAGTTCGGGAGGGTCCATGAGCGGAGTGCGGATCCGGCAACGGGAGCAGACGCGGAAGGCCCTGATCCGCGAGGCGCGGACGTTGTTCGCGCAGCGTGGCTACGGTGCGGTCGGACTGGCCGAGATCGTGGCCGCCGCGGGCGTCACCAAGGGCGCCCTCTACCACAGCTTCGACGGCAAGATCGGCCTGTTCCGCGAGGTCCTGGCCCAGGTCCAGGCGGAGGTGGCCGACCGGGTGTCCACGTCGGTCTCCTCCGACGCGGACCCCTGGACCTCGTTCGTCGCCGGCTGCCGGGCGTTCCTCTCGGTGTCCAACGTCCCGGAGCTGTCGCGGATCATGCTCATCGACGGGCCCGCCGTCCTCGGCTGGTCGGAGTGGCGCCGGCTGGACGAGCAGACCTCCGCGCGTCATCTGGCGGAGTCGCTGCAGCAGCTCGTCGACGACGGGGTGATCGTGTCCCAGCCCGTCGAGCCGCTGACCCGGCTGCTGTCCGGCGCGATGAACGAGTCCGCTCTGTGGCTGGCGGAGTCCGGGCGTGCGGGGGACGGGGCAGCCGTCTGGAACGCCTTCCACGGGCTGCTGTGTTCGCTCCGCGAGCGGCAGCCGCACGGGCGCGGTCGCGCCACGGCTGGTCAGACATCGGTGGTCCCGTAGTCGTCCGACGGCCCGGTGGCGTGGCGCGCGATCGGCTCGTTCGCCTCCGACGGTGTCGGACGGGCGCCTCCTGCGGACGTGGGGCCTGTCGCGTCCGTGCCGTGGTCTCACCGGGGAGGCCGCGGCACGACGTCGGCGTGCGCCTGCGTCCGGTAGGGGACGTCGGCGATCGAGGGTTGCGTGCGTGCCGACGGCCGGGCCCCGGGCTCCCGCATTCATGGGGCCACCGTCCTTCGGCCGCGTCCTCATCGGACCGTTGTGACGGGTGCAGCACAGCACGGGTGCCGCCAGGATCTTTCCCGGGGAATCCTTCCTGCGTAGCTTAAGAGGTATGCCTAACTTAAGTCGCCGGGTCTTCCTCGGTGCCGCCGTGTGCGGCGCACTGCTCTCCGGGACCGTCGCCTGCGGCAGCGAGCCCTCCGGCGCCCCCGACACCGCCCAGGGCTCGGTCACGGTCACCCACGCACTCGGCACCACGACGGTGCCGCCGGGCGTGGCGCGGATCGTGGCCCTCGGGCCCACCGGGGTCGACGTCGCGCTGGCCCTCGACGCACCCGTCGTCGGAGCATCCTCCAGTGGTAGCGAGTCCGGTCTCGCCCCGTGGACGTCGCAGGCCCAGGGGGCCTCGGACGTCCAGGTGCTCCCCGTGAGCGGCGAGGCCACCGAGGTGGACATCGAGCAGGTCGCGGCCCTGAAGCCGGACCTGATCTTCGCTCCGGGCTACTTCGCCCTGGAGAAGTCCTATCCGCAGCTCAGTGCCATCGCGCCGACGATCGGCTACCAGAAGGGTCCGGCCCAGGACACCTGGCAGGAGATGACGACGCAGCTCGCGACGGCGCTCGGCCGGCCGGCCGACGCCGAGCAGGTCATCGGCCGGGTGCAGACGAAGCTCGACGAGACGCGGGCGGCGCACCCGGCCCTGCAGGGCGCCACCTACACCTTCGGCTTCGTGCAGCCCGGCGCGGTGACCGCGCTGCGCGACCCGGACGACGCGATGAACTCGGTGCCCACGGCGCTGGGACTGTCGCTGTCGCCGCAGATCCTCGCGCTGCCGAAGGGGGAGTCGTTCGGCGTGCAGATCTCCTCCGAGCAGATCGCCTCGCTCGACGCGGACGCCCTCGTCCTGTTCGACGGCGGCGACGCGGAGGCACGCAGGACGCTCGAGCAGAACCCGCTGTTCGAGCGGCTGCCGGTGGTCCGGCGCGGGGCCGTCGTGAACTACGACTACGACGAGTTCATCGGGCTGCGGAACCCCTCCCCGCTGTCGATCCCGTGGATCGTCGATCGGATCGCCCCCCGCCTGTCGGAGGCCGTGTCCCGGTAGTCCGAGGAGTGGTCCCCGTCCGTCCACAGCGGCCGGCGCCGGTGTCCCGGTGCCGGCCGCCGTCGTGTGCGGAGCGTGGGTCTGCGGGCTCGGATCCCAACCGAACGGCGGCGACGGGGCCGGGGTCCGACGTGCCGCACGACGTCTCGCTGACGCTGAGTAGTTTCACCCGAAAGTGTGACAGCGTGCCCGGAGAAGGTCGCCGACCTGGGGATTCGGGCGGTGTGGGGTTTTTGGGTGATGTCACTCTCTAGGCGGGACGAGGATCGGCGTGCTGAAGTTAGCCTCGGCCCGGCCGGACCTGGTCTCCCGGGTCGTCGCGATGGCCGCGCACGCCCGGCTCGGCCCCGTGCAGCGGGCGGTCACCGCCGGCGAGATCGCGCTGGCCGACGCCGGGGTCGAGCTGCCCGAGGACTACCACGCCGCGGTGTCCGCGCTGCAGTACCTGTCGCCGGCGACCGTGCGCACCGACCGTGAGGCCCAGGACTGGCTGGACATCCTGGCGTTCGCCGGGGCCGGTGTGTCGAAGGGGCACCGGGCCCAGCTGCAGGTGTCGATGGCGCTGCGCGACCGGACCGAGGCCTACCGCGCGCTCGCCGTCCCGCTGCTGGTGCTCGCCTTCGCCGACGACGCGGCCATCCCGCCGCACCTGAGCCGCGAGGTCGCCGACGCCGTGCCCGGCGCCCGCTACGTCGAGATCGCCGACGCCGGGCACTACGGCTACCTCGAACGGCCGGACGAGGTGAACCGGGAGACGGTCGCGTTCCTCAGCGGCCGGTAGCGGGCGCGGCCGCCACCCGTTCCAGCGCGGGGCGGAGCCGGTCGAGCAGCCAGCCGGTGGACACCACGTTCGGTGCCTGCAGCGCGATCGCCTCGTCGAGGCCGATCGGGACGTACGTCGTGCGCGACAGCGCCCGCGCGACCACCGGGTCGCCCTCGAAGCGCCGCCGGTCGGCCGCGGTCGGGAAGCTCATGACGACCAGATCGGCCTCGGCCAGGCGCCCCGCCTCCTCGTAGGACAGCGCGACCGTGCCGGGGGCGACCCCGTCACCGGCGGGCGGGTCGGTGGCGAAGGTCGGCGGCAGACCCAGCCCGAGTGCGCGGGTCAGCGCCGTCGACTGGTTCGCCGGGTCGACGATGACCGGGATGACGTCCCCCCTCGCCTGCCCGACCAGCACCGACCGGCCGGCGAGACGGGGCAGCTCCGCCCGCAGTGCGGCGACGGCGCGGTCGGCCCGGGCGATGAGCTCCTCGGCCCGGTCCGGGACGCCGAGGGCCGCCCCGATCCGCCGGGCGTCGTCCTGCATCGTGGTGCCGAACAGCGTGTCGCGGTGGACGACGGTCGGGGCGATCGCGCTCAGGCGCTCGTAGGCGTCGCGGTCGGTCACGAGGTAGGACGACACGGCCAGGACGACGTCCGGGCGGTACGCCGCGATCCGCTCCAGCGGCAGCGGCTCCAGCTCGTCGATCGTCAGCACCCCGTCCGGGAACGGCGCGAGGTAGGGCGCCTGCGGCTGCGACTCCCCGGCGTTGCGCAGGCCGCCGACGACGTCCGCCCCGAGCTCGCGCGCGAGAGCGACGTCGGCCGCCCCCAGCGCGACGACGCGCTGCGGACGGGCCGGGATCGTCGTCGCCCCGAAGGCGTGCTCCAGCGTCAGCGGGAACCCGGCGTCGGGTTCCGCCGGACCGGGGCCGGGTGGCGTGCCGGTGCACCCGGCGACGAACAGCAGGGCCGCGGCGACGAGCGCGACGACCGACGAGCGGGCCGGGGAGACCGGTGGGGGACACACACCCCGACAGTCGTCCGCGGGCGGCTCCGGGTTCCGGGGAGCGGCGTCCCCCACACCCGTGGCGGTCCGGCGACCTCACGCGCAGACGCGCCCGGGGGCGTGGGCGCGCCGTGACGGACCGCCGGGGACCCGTCGGGGCGCGTGACGTGCCGCGTCGTTCCCGGTAGGTTCCGCTAGTGAACAGCTGATCACCTCACGACGGCGTGGGTGCGCGGAGCGCGGTCGTGGCCGAGGAGGACCCGCCGATGAACATCGCCACGCTCCTGCGCCGCAGTGCGGCCGACCACCCGGCGGACGTCGCGCTCCGGCTGGACGACGACGAGGTCGACTACGCCGGGTACGCCGAACGCGGCGCCCGCTTCGCCGCGTACCTGAGGCACACCGGGGTCGAGCCGGGGGAGCGGGTCGGGTTCCTCCTGCCGAACTGCCCCGAGTACCTGGTCGGGCTGCTCGGTACGTGGCAGGCCGGCGCGGTCGGCGTGCCGCTCAACCGGATGTTCCCCGACGCGGCGCTCCGCCACGTCGTGCGCGACTCGGGGCTGCGGGTGCTCGTGCTGCCCGCCGCGGACCGGGAGCGCGCCGCCGCGCTGCCGGGCGACGAGTGCCCGGAGCTGCTGACGGTCGACGGGTTCGCCGCGGCCCCGGCGGCCCACGAGCCCGCGGCCGACGTGCTGCCCCGGCTCGACGGCGAGGACGCCTGCATCATGTACACCTCGGGCTCGACCGGGGTGCCGAAGGGTGTGCGGCAGACCCACCGCAAACCTCGTCGCCGAGGCGGAGGGCGCCATCGGCCGCTACCGGCTCACCGCCGCCGACCACGTGCTGAACTGCATGCCGCTGTTCCACGTCGGCGGCCTGCAGCTGGCGAGCCTGCCGTTGCTGCTGCTCGGCGGGCAGATCACGTTCATGCCGCGCTGGGACGTCGTGCGGTGGCTGGAGCTGGCCCAGGAGCTGCGGCCGACCTTCGGTGGCCTGATCTCCACGATGATGATCGACGTCGGCAACCGGACGGTGGGGTCGCCGGTGGTGCTCGACTCCTTCCGGATCTGCATGTTCGGCGGTTCCCGCACCCCCACGGCCGCGATCGAGCGGCTCGAGGCGGGGACCGGGATCGCGGGCGTGGAGATCTACGGCCAGACCGAGCAGAACGGCCTGGTGGTCACCTACGGCCCGGACGACGTGCGGCGTCCGGACTCGATGGGCACCCCGCTGGAGCAGATCGTGCGCACGCGGCTCGTACCCGTCGACGGCGGCCCGGACCTGCGTCCGGGGGACGAGGGCGTCGGCGAGCTCTGGGTCCGGGGGGACGCGGTCACCCCGGGGTACTGGAACATCGACGTCCCGGAGAAGTGGTCGGCGGACGGCTGGTTCCGCACCGGTGACCTGATGTCGCAGGACGCGGACGGCTACCTCTACTACGTCGACCGGATCGACGACATGATCGTCTCGGGCGGGGAGAACGTCTTCCCGCAGATGGTGGAGGAGCACCTCGCGAACCATCCCGACCTCGCCGAGGTGGCGGTGATCGGGACAGCCGACGAGCGGTGGGTGGAGCAGGTGACCGCGGTGGTCGTCCCCAACAAGCCGGGTGTCACCGTGGAGCAGATCGCCGCCTGGTGCGCCGCCGTCCCGGACCTGCGGGGGATGCACGGGCCCAAGCGGATCGAGATCGTCGACGCGCTGCCCCGCACGGGCAGCGGCAAGCTGAACCGGCCCGAGCTGCGCGCGATGTTCCCCTGACCCGGCGCGGGGTCGCCGCCCCGGTCAGCCGGACAGCAGGGCGACAGGGATGTCGACGAGGCGGCTGCGCAGGTACTCGCCCAGCCCCTTCGCCTGCGGGTCCGGCCGGGTGGCGGAGGCGACGCCCGCCCCCAGGATCCCGACCACGACGATGTTCAGCGCGCGCAGGTTCGGCAGGTCGAAGCGGCGGATCTCGAGCCCGGCGGCCTCCGGCAGCAGCTCGCGGACGCGCTCGACGGTGAGGTGGCCGCGCAGCCAGGCGTACTCGTCGTCGGTGCGGGTCCAGAGCCCGATGTTCGCGTTGCCGCCCTTGTCGCCGGAGCGGGCCGCCGCGATCTCGCCCAGCGGCAGCCGCCGGGTGGGCCCCGCCACGGGTGCCGGCACGACCGGCTCGGCCGGGGCGGGGATCCCGGCGGTGACCGGGCTGTGCGGCACCGGTGTCGTGGTGCCGTCGGGCAGCGTGACCCGGTGCTCCACCTCGGAGGCGGGCACGAGGGACGGCCAGTAGACCCCGAAGGCGCTCTCGGACGAGGGCGGCGTCGTGGTGTGGAAGCCCGGATAGCCGCCGAGGGCGAGCTCCATCGTGGTGTTGGAGAAGGCCCGTCCGACCGTGCATCGGTCGGGATCCTTCACGGTGACCCGCAGGTGGGCGGTGGCCTCGGCGTTGGTGGGGGCGTCGGGGTGGTCGAAGCGCAGCAGCTGCGCGTCGAACTCGGCGAAGCGCTCCCGCCCGCCCAGCAGTTCGACGAGCTGCTGCTCGGCCCAGGCGGCCTTCTCCTCGATCCGGGTACCGGTGAGCACGAGGGTCATGGTGTTGCGGTAGCCGCCCTCGTAGTTCAGCGCCACCTTGAGCCGGTCGGTGGGCGCGCTGCCTCGGGTGCCGGAGATCAGGACGCGGTGCTCGCCGTCCTGCGTGAGCTGCAGCGAGTCGAAGTGCGCCACGGCGTCCGGGCCGAGGTAGGCGGGTTCGCCGATCTCGTAGAGCAGCTGGGCGGTGACGGTGCCCGGCGAGACGAGCCCGCCGGTGTCCGCGTGCTTGGTGATCACGCTGGACCCGTCGGCGCCGACCTCGGCGATCGGGAAGCCGGGGTAACGGCGGTCGGTGATCTCCTCGAAGAAGGAGTAGTTCCCGCCGGTGGCCTGCGGGCCGCACTCGATGACGTGTCCGGCGGCCATGGCGCCCGCGATCGCGTCGAAGTCCGTCCGCTCCCAGCCGTGCCACCAGGCGGCCGGGCCGACGACGACGGAGGCGTCGGTGACCCGCCCGGTGACGACGACGTCGGCGTCGGCGCGCAGGGCCTCGGTGATGCCCCATGCCCCCAGGTAGGCGTTGGCGGACACCGGGGTCACCCCCGCGTCGGCGAGCGTGACGCCGGTGTCGAGGTGGGCCAGGGTGTGCCCGGCGGCCTGGATGTCGTCGAGCCGGTCGACCAGGTCGTCGCCATGGACGTAGGCGATCCTCGGGGTGAGGCCGAGTCGCTGCGCCAGGGCGGCGAGGTCGGACGCCAGCCCGGCGGGGTTGAGCCCGCCGGCGTTCGACACGATCCTGATGCCGCGGTCCAGGCAGGTGCCCAGCACGTGCTCGACCTGGGTGAGGAAGGTCTTCGCGTAGCCGCCGCCCGGGTCCTTCTGCCGGGCCTTGTACAGGATCAGCATCGTCAGCTCGGCGAGGTAGTCGCCGGTCAGGACGTCGATCGGCCCGCCCTCGACCATCTCGCGGGCGGCCGCGATGCGGTCCCCGTAGAAGCCGGAGCAGTTGCCGATGCGCACCGGTGCGCGGGTCATGCGGGTCCTCCCGTGAGGGTCCGGGTCGGCGTGGGGAAGGCGGCGGCGACCGCACCCGGTGCGCGGCCGGGGCCGGGCGTGTTGGCGAAGGTCTGGGCGATCGCGACCCACTCCGCGGCCACCGGGCCGGTCACGGCCACGTCGGTGTCGTCGACGTGCCTGCGCTGCGTCGCGACGAGGCAGAAGCCCAGCGCCGACCCGGTGACCCGGTCGGTGGCGTCGTCGGGTCCCCACGTCCACGTCGCCCCGGACGGGGCGACCAGCTCGACCCGCACCGGTGCGGTCGGGACCTCGCGGCCGTTGTTGCGGAAGGTGAAGCCGAAGGTCTGCACCCCCAGGTGGGCGACGTGACGCAGCCGGTCCGTCGGCTCCCGGAACACCCCGAGGGCGTCCGCGACGTCCTGGCCGTGCGCCCAGGTCTCCATCAGCCGGGCGGTGACCGAGGACACGGCACTCATCTCGGGCCCGTACCACGGCAGCCGGGCCTTCGGCTCGACGCCGCGGAAGGTCCGGACCAGGGCGGTGCGGGCCCCGGCGAACCAGTCCCGGACCGCGTCGGCACCGAGCGTCGCGTGGTCCTCGGCGATCCGGTCGGGGAAGCCGGGGCCCAGCTCCAGATGCCCGGCGGCCCGTCTGCGGAAGGACTCCGGGTCGACGACGGCGAGCGTGGCGGCCTCGTCGAAGTAGGCGAGATGGGTGAGCTGGTCGCGGATGCTCCAGCCCGGCGCCGGGGTCGCGGCGCCGACGCCGGCGTCGTCGAGACCGGCGACCATCTCGCGGACGACAGCGCTCTCGGCCTCCAGGTCGTCGAGGACCGCGTCCATGGACACCGCGGGCACGTCAGATCCCCTGCCAGACGGGGGCGCGCTTCTCGCGGAAGGACAACGGGCCCTCCTGGGCGTCCTGCGACCGGTAGACGGGCTCCCAGATCTCCTCGGCGACGTCGTAGGCCTCGGCGCGGGTGTGGCTCGCCGACAGGTACGCCGTCCGCTTCGCGGCCAGTACCGAGAGCGGTGCGTTGGCGGCGATCCGCTCGGCGAGCCGCTGGGTGTGCCCACGCAGCTCGGCGGCCGGCACCACGTCGTTGACCAGGCCGTGGCCCTGGGCCTCGGCCGCACCGATCGGGTCGCCGGTGAGCAGGATCTTCATCGCGACGCGTGGCGGGACCAGCCACGACAGCGGCGCCGCCCAGGGGGACCCGCGCCCGATCCGCACCTCGGACACCGCGAAGCGGGCGTGCTCGGCGGCCACCACCAGGTCGCACTGCTGGGCGAGCAGGAACCCACCGCCGTAGGCGATGCCGTTGACGGCGGCGATGGTCGGCTTGGGCACGTCGATGTTGCGGCCCAGCTGCGGCAGGAAGTCCGGCGGCGGGACCTGCAGGGCGACGTCGTTCATCTCCTTGAGGTCACCGCCCGCGCAGAACGCCTTCTCGCCGGCGCCGGTGAGCACCAGGACCCTGGCCGTGTCGTCGGCGTTGAACCGGTGCACGCCCTCGAACAGGCCCTCGCGGACGGACCTGCTCAGCGCGTTGCGCGCGTCCGGACGGTCGATGGTCAGCCAGGCGACGCCCTGGACCACCTCGTAGGTCACGTCGCCCATGTCAGGCGTCCTCTCCCTCGATGACGGCCAGGACCTCACCGGAGTCCACGGTGTCGCCGACCTGCACACCCAGCTCGACGACGGTGCCCGCGACGGGCGCGCGCACCGAGTGCTCCATCTTCATGGCCTCGAAAACCACGACGACGGCACCCTCCTCGACCCGCTGCCCGAGCTCGGCCGCGACCCGCAGGACGGTGCCGGGCATGGGGGCGAGGAGCGAGCCGGGGGCGGCGTCGGTGCCGGGTTCGGGCAGCCGCGGTCGCTCCGTGAGCGTGGTCCCGCCCAGCACGCTGTCCACGTGGACGTCGTCCCCGACGCGGTGCACCCGCACGCTGCGCCGGACACCGCCGACCCGCAGGGCGACGAGGTCGGAGGACGCGTGGAGGACGGCGACGTCGGCCAGCGCCGCCCCGTTGACGCTCGCCGTGAGCGAGTCGCGGACGAGCCGGTAGGTCACGTCGAGGTCGGTGTCGCCCAGCCGGTACTCGGCGTGCTGCGGGGCGCTGCGGACGTTGCGCCACCCGGTGGGGACAGGGCGCTGGACCCGGGCCGCGGCGCGGCGGCCCGCCTGCTCGGCCAGCGCGGCCGCGAGGGCGTGCACGGCGAGCGTGTGCTCGTCCGGGGCGCCGACGAGGGTGGCGGGCTCGTGCCGTGAGAGGTAGCCGGTGTCGGTCCGCCCGGCCAGGAACTCCGGTTCGCGCAGGATCGCGACGAGCAGGTCCCGGTTGGTGACCAGGCCGTGGATCTCGGCCTCGGCCAGGGCCCTGGCGAGCCTGCGGGCGGCCTCGGTGCGGGTGCGCCCGTGCGCGATCACCTTGGCCAGCATCGGGTCGTAGTTCGTCCCGATCACCGAGCCGTCGCGCACCCCGGTGTCCACACGCACGCCGGGCAGGCCGGGCACGGTGAAGCGGTGCAGGGTGCCCGACCCGGGCAGGTAGTCCCGCGTCGGGTCCTCGGCGTAGAGGCGGGCCTCGATCGCATGGCCGGTGATGACGGCGTCGACGGCCTCGGCCGGCAGCGGCTCGCCCTCGGCGACGGCGATCTGCAGGGCCACCAGGTCCAGGCCGGTGATCTCCTCGGTGACCGGGTGCTCCACCTGCAGACGGGTGTTCACCTCGAGGAAGAAGAACTCGCCGTTCTGCGCCATGACGAACTCGACGGTCCCGGCGCCGGTGTAGCCGATCGCCGCACCCGCGGCGACGGCCGCGTCCCCCAGCTGCGTCCGCAGCGCCTCGTCGACCGCGGGGGAGGGGGCCTCCTCCACGATCTTCTGGTAGCGGCGCTGGATGGAGCACTCGCGCTCGAACAGGTGCACCACGGTGCCGTGGGTGTCGCCGAAGATCTGCACCTCGACGTGGCGCGGGTCCTCCACGAAGCGTTCGAGGAACACGGTGCCGTCGCCGAACGCCGACGCCGCCTCACGGCGCGCGCCGAGGACGGCGTCGACGACCTCGTCGGCGGAGCGGACGATCCGCATGCCGCGCCCGCCGCCGCCGAAGGCGGCCTTGACCAGGAGCGGGTAGCCGATCCCGCCGGCCAGCTCGCGGACCTCGTCCGGGGTCGGGTCGGACTCGACGGTGGCGCCGGGCAGGACGGGCACGCCCGCCTTCTCCATCAGCGCCTTCGCCGCGATCTTCGAGCCCATCGCCTCGATGGCCTCGACCGGTGGCCCGACGAAGGTGAGGCCGGCCGCCGCGCACCCGCGGGCGAAGTCCGCGTTCTCGGACAGGAAGCCGTAGCCGGGGTGGACGGCGTCGGCGCCGGTGAGCCGCGCGGCCTCGATGATCAGGTCGGCCCGCAGGTAGGTCTCCGACGGGGCGGCGCCGGGGAGCCGCACCGCCTCGTCGGCGGCCTCGACGAACAGCGCGTCGGCGTCCGGGTCGGAGTGGACGGCGACCGTGACGATGTCCAGGGCCCGCGCGGAGCGGATGATCCGTTCGGCGATCTCGCCGCGGTTGGCCACCAGCAGCTTGTGGATGGTCATGCCTCACTCACATCCGGAAGACGCCGTAGCCACGCTGGCCGGCGACGATGTTGGAGTGCGCGGTCGACAGGGCGATGCCGAGCACGGTGCGGGTGTCGCGGGGGTCGATCAGGCCGTCGTCGTAGAGGCGGGCGGTGACGAAGAAGGAGTGCGACTCCTTCTCGATCTGGGCCTCGACGGCGGCCCGGGTGCGTTCGTCGGCCTCGGCGTCGAACTCCCGGCCCGACGACGCGGCGGACTGCCGGGCGACGATCGACATCACGCCGGCGAGCTGGGCGGCGCCCATGACGGCGAGCCGGGAGCCCGGCCAGGCGAACATCAGTCGCGGGTCGTAGGCGCGTCCGGACATGCCGTAGTTCCCGGCGCCGAAGGAGGCGGCCAGGTTCAGCGTGATGTGCGGGACCTTGCTGTTCGCCACCGAATTGATCATCTTGGAGCCGTCCTTGATGATCCCGCCCTGCTCGTAGCTCTTCCCCACCATGTAGCCGGTGGTGTTCTGCAGGAAGATCAGCGGCGTGTCCGTCTGGTTGGCCAGCTGGATGAACTCCGAGGCCTTCTTGGCCTCCTCGCTGAACAGCACGCCGCGGGCGTTGGCGAGGATGCCCACCGGGTAGCCGTGGATCGACGCCCAGCCGGTGACGAGGCTGGTGCCCCACAACGGCTTGTACTCGCCGAACCGGGAGCCGTCGACGACGCGGGCGATGACCTCGCGCGGGTCGAAGGGCACCTTGATGTCCGACGGCGCGATACCCAGCAGCTCGTCGGGGTCGTGGACCGGCTCGTCGGCGGGCAGCGTGGGGCCGGGACCGAGCTTGCGCCAGTTGAGCTCGGAGACGATCCGGCGCCCGATCCGGATGGCGTCGCGCTCGTCGACGGCGAAGTGGTCGCACAGGCCGGAGACCCTGGCGTGCATCGCGGCGCCGCCGAGCTCCTCGTCGTCGGACTCCTCTCCGGTGGCCATCTTCACCAGCGGCGGGCCGCCGAGGAACACCTTGGCCTGCTGGTCGACCATCACGGCGTGGTCGCACATGCCGGGCACGTAGGCGCCGCCCGCGGTGGAGTTGCCGAAGACGAGCGCGATGGTCGGGATCGCCATCGACGACAGCTCGGTCAGGTCGTGGAAGATCTTGCCCGCGGGCACGAACAGCTCGGACTGGGTGGGCAGGTCCGCCCCGCCGGACTCGACGAGGTTGATCGTGGGGAGCCGGTTGATGCGCGCGATCTCCAGGGCGCGCAGCGTCTTCCGCAGCGAGTACGGGTTCATCGCGCCACCGCGGACGGTGGGGTCGTGGGCGATGATCATGCATTCGACGCCGGAGACGACGCCGATCCCGGTCACGATGGAGGCGCCCACGGTGAACGGGGTGCCCCAGGCCGCGAGCGAGGACAGCTCGAGGAACGCGGCGTCGCGGTCGAGGAGCAGCTCGATGCGCTCCCGGACGAGCAGCCGCCCGCGGTCGCGGTGGCGCTGCTGGTAGCGCTCGCCGCCCCCCGCGATGGCGATCCGGACCTGCTCGTCGAGCTCGGCCAGGACCGTCTCCGTGTGCGCGCGGTTGGCGAGGTAGACCTCGTCCGAGGTGTCGAGCGCGGAGCGCAGGACGGTCGTCACGGGTGTCCCCCCTGGTCCGAGCGGGCCGGGCCCGGGCCGTGTTCCCGGAGGTCCCTGTGCCCGGAGCTCTCCCGAACGTCCACATCGACTCCTCTGCGCATCCGGCCGGCCGGGCGTCGTCGCCCGCACGAGTGCATCGTCGTTCACTAACCATATCCGTGGCAAGTCCTGTCGCCACCACCGGTCGAGCCCGGCCCGGGCGCGTCCGGACCCGCGCGGGCGGCCCGGCCGCGCGGTCGCGCCGGCGCCTGGCATGTTGTGAACGGCGAGTGACTAAGGGCTTGTGGTCGGCAGGTGATGCCGCGATGCTGTCCGCCTCAGGTGAGCTCGGCAAGGAGGCTGGTGTGGACCTGCAGGGACAGCTCGGGACGATCGATGTCACGCGCCTGCGCGGACGACGTGCGGTGAACCGGTGGGAGCGGACCTCGGTCGGGGACGTGTTCGAGCGCCTGACCTGGAGCTACCCCGGGAAGACCGCGATCACCGGCCGGCCCGGTGCCTTCGGCGAGGAGCGGTTCGCCTCCGTCACCTACCGCGAGGCCGACGGGATCACCAGCCGGGTCGCCCACGCCCTCGCGGCCCGGGGGCTGGAGCCGGGCGCGCGGGTGCTGCTGTTCTGCGAGAACTCCGTCGAGGCCTACCTGGCCAAGGTCGGTGTCGCGAAGGCGGGCATGGTGGCTGTACCGGTGAACCCGGCCCTCGCCCCGGACGTGCTCGAGCACCTGATCGGGCAGGCCGAGCCCGGCCTGGCCATCGTCGACGCGGAGCTGTGGCCGCGGGCCGAGCAGGCGTTCACCGCCACCGGGCTGCGCGTCGGCGCCACGATCACGATCGGCGGCGGGCCCGTCGCGGGGAGCCAGAGCTTCGGGGACCTCCTCGAGGGTCTGCCGACGACCGAGCCCGACGTCGAGATCCACGCGGACGACATCTGGGAGATCCTCTACACCTCGGGCACCACGGCGATGCCCAAGGGCGTGATGATCTCGCACGGGTCGACCCACCTCGCCGCGCTGAACTTCACGGTCTCGCTCACCCGCGGCCTGCGGGTGGAGACCGACCTCAGGGTCGCCACCGCGCTGCCGGTGATCTACCACGTCGGCGACCAGATCTTCACCTTCTCGGCGTTCCTGGCCGGTGGCTCCCTGGTGCTGGGCCGGCGCCCGCTGCCCGACCAGCTCGTGGCGACGATCGCCGAGGAGCGCCCGACCGCGTTGTGGGCGGGCTCTCCGCAGTTCGTGGCCGCGATCGACGCCGTGGCGGAGCGGACCGGCGCGGACCTGTCCAGCCTGACCGTGCTGGTGTACGGCTGGGGTGCCCTCGAACCGGCCGTGTACGCGCGGCTGCAGGACCGGGCCCCCGGCCTCGTGGTGCTGGGCATCTTCGGGCAGACCGAGGCGATCGCCTGCCACCGGTTCTGGCCCGCCACGTGGAGCGAGGTCTACGCGCGGACGGCTCCGTCGGTGAACTACGTCGGCGTCCCGAGCCCGCTCCTCGCCTCCGACGTCGTCGACGAGACCGGGGTGTCGGTCCGGGACACCCCGCATGTCCCGGGCGAGGCGGTGTACCGCAGCCCGATCGTCACGGCGGGCTACTACCTGAACGAGGAGGCCACGCGGGAGGCGTTCCGCGGCGGCTGGTTCCACTCCGGGGACAGCACGTCCGTCGACGAGGACGGTCTGCGGATCATGGTGGACCGCTTCAAGGACATCGTGAAGTCCGGTGGGGAGAACGTCTCCAGCCTGCGGGTGGAGTCCGTCCTGCACGGGCACCCGGCCGTGGAGAAGGCGGCGGTGATCGGGCTGCCGCACCCCCACTGGGGCGAGGCCGTCACGGCGGTCGTCGTGCTGCGGGAGGGCGCGGAGGCCGACGCGGAGTCGATCATCGCGCACTGCCGGGCGACGCTGGGCGGGTACGAGACGCCGAAGGCGGTCGTGTTCGTGGACGGCCTGCCCGAGACCGTGGGCGGGAAGGTCCTGAAGTACCGGCTCCGCGCGCGGCACGGCGCCCTGTTCGAGCAGGTCTGAGCGCGGACGATGCGCCCACCGGCGCGGCCGCGCCGGCGCGGGGCGGGCCGCGGGAGGACCGGCACGCCGCCGGTCACGCCCAGCGGAGCGGGTCGTCCTCCAGCGCGGAGCGGTCCCAGCGCCCGAGTTCCGCGGCGGCCGCGTAGGTCGTGCGGAGAAACTCGGCGACCGCGCGGTCCGGGTCCGGTGCGGCGCGGGCGATCTCGTAGGGCAGCAGGAACTGCTGGAAGTCCGCGCTGTAGAAGGCACCGTCGGGGCCGACCGGGGCCTCGGCGAAGCCGTCGGGCGCGGGGTAGGCGTAGGAGTAGAAGGCGCCCTCCTCGCCGCCACCGGGCCAGAAGCCGCAGCTGGACAGCTCCCGCGAGTAGCCCTCGACCATGACCCAGTCGCCGCAGTTGGGCACTCCGCCCGGGTGCGGTGGCGCCGTCCGGCCGGAGAAGCGGGTGCAGGCCAGGTCCATGCCGCCCCAGAAGAAGTGCACCGGGCTGACCTTGCCGACGAAGTGCGACCGGAACTCACCGATCACCCGGTTCGCCTGCAGCAGCTGCCGCCAGAACAGGGTGGCCGCCTCGGCGTCGTAGGAGGCGTGGGTGTGGTCCTCGGCGAACGGGATCGCCGGGTCGACCTCGTTGGGGTGCGGCCGGATCGGCGCGGAGACGCCGAGCCTGCCGAGCACGTCCAGGACCGTGCCGTAGAACTCGGCGACCGGCATCGGCGCCAGCCCGAAGCCGAGCGCGCCGCCGTCGCTGCTGCGGACCTCGAGCCGGTGGCCCAGCAGGTCCAGCTCGATCTCGAAGGCCCCGGTGCCGAACGGGACCGCCGACGTCGTCAGCCCGCGCGGGCCCACGTACAGCGTCACCTGCCACCAGTGGTTGAGCAGCGGGGCGTGGGCCATGCGGATCTTGCCCACGATCTGGGTCCACATGTGCAGGGTCTCGCGGGTGGCGGTCCAGTCCGCCACGCGCAGGCTCGGCCAGCTCGTCGTCGTGCTGCTCATCGGGTCTCCTCGTGGGTCGGCCGTCGCCCGCGTCAGCGGTGGGCGGGGTCGGTGTGCCCGGGCCGGGTGCCGCCGTCCCCGCCCGTGCGCCGGTCGCCCCGGGCCGGGAGCCCGAGCGCGCCCCGGATCATCGCAGCGAGGTGCATCAGGGTGTCGGTCGTGAACGCGATGCTGCGGTGGGTGGCGTCGTTCTCCGGGCCGCCGGAACCCCCGTCCGGGTCGGACGGGCCGGGGGCCGGACTCGCCGCCCAGGAGCTCCGGGTCGCCCAGCCGGCCGCCGAGGGGCTCACCGACCGGGAGATCGCGGCCCGGGTGCTGATGAACCACCGCACGGTCGGACACCACCCGGGCAGCGTCCACCCCTGGCTCGGCGTCACCTCCCGTGCCGAGCTCGCGCGGATCGACATGGCGGGCGACCTGAGGTTGCGCACCACCGAGGGCGGGGAGTGACCCGGTCCGCCGGCCGGTGACCGATCGCGACGCGTCGTCGGAATGGAGGCCCGCCGGCGGTGCGTGCACCCGCGCCGCCGCCGGCGTCGTCAGCTCGCGTTCTGGACCTTCGTCGCCAGCAGCTCCCAGCTGCGCCACCAGCTCTCCCGGCGCGGCGCCGGGCCGGTGACGATCAGCTCGTCGGCGTCGGCGCGGGCGGCGAACTCCTCCAGGTACGCGGTGACGGTCTCCGGAGTCCCGACCGCGGTGTAGCGGGTCATCGACCGGATCTGCCCGCCCGAGGCGCTGTCCAGGACGGCGTCGGCCTCGGCGTCGGTGAGCGAGGCCCCGCGACGGCCGGTGAACAGCCGGACCCGGGACCGCTGCACCTCACGCTGGATCTGCTGTGCCTCGTCGTCGGAGTCGGCGGCGATGACGTTCACCCCGGCCAGGACGTGCGGGGCTGAGAGCTGCTCCGACGGCCGGAACTCCCGGCGGTAGAGCGCCACGGCCTGCTCCAGGGCGTCCGGCGCGAAGTGCGAGGCGAACCCGTAGGGCAGCCCCAGCGCGGCCGCGACCTGGGCGCCGTAGAGCGAGGACCCGAGGATCGTCAGCGGGACGCCGGTGCCGCGGCCCGGGTGGGCCTCCACACCCGGGACCAGGCTGGTGGTACCGAGGAACGCCTGCAGCTCCTGTACGTCCTGCGGGAAGGTCTCCGACGCGCGCGGGTCCCGCCGCAGCGCCGCGACGGTCGCCTGGTCGGTGCCGGGGGCGCGGCCGAGCCCCAGCTCGATGCGGCCCGGGTGGAGCTCGGCGAGGGTGCCGAACTGCTCGGCGATCTGCAGCGGCGAGTGGTTCGGCAGCATCACGCCGCCGGAGCCGAGCGTGATGCGCTCGGTGTGCGCGGCGACGTGGGCGATGAGCACGCTCGTCGCCGCCGAGGCGATCGAGCCCATGTTGTGGTGCTCGGCGTACCAGATCCGGCGGAACCCCCACTCCTCGGCGCGTTGCGCCAGCAGGGTGCTGGCCTCCAGGCCCTGGGCGACGGACTCACCCCGGGCGACGGTGGCCAGGTCCAGGATCGACAACGGCAGCGGTAGCGGCATGACAGGACCTCACGATCGACACGGTGACGTCGGTGTCAACGAACCGGAGGCGCATCCTCTTCCGCTCCGCGGCATCCGGATCGGAAACGTGGTGGGCCGGGGGGCCACGTGCCGGCCCGGATGCCCGGGGCGCCGGCCGACCGGTGCCCTCCCGTCGCGCCGGCTCAGGACGGCGGGAAGTCCTGCACCCCCAGCGCGACGGCGATCCGGCCCAGCGCCGCCCGGTCCGCCGCGTCGAGCCGGTCGAGGACGAGGGCACGGACCGCGCGCAGATGGGTCGGCGCCGCGGCGTGCACGACGTCGAACCCGGCGTCGGTGAGGGCGGCGAGGGTGTAGCGGCCGTCGTCGGGGTCGGGGGAGCGGTGCATCCAGCCGCGGCCCTCCAGTCGTTTGACCACGTTGGAGAGCCGGGACAGCGAGCCGTTCGTCAGGAAGGCGAGCTCGCTCATTCGCAGCCTGCGCCCCGGCGCCTCGGACAGATGGCTGAGCGTCAGGTACTCGAACAGCGTCAGACCGTGCGTCTGCTGCAGCGGTGCCTCCAGCCGGCCGGGCAGCAGCATGATCAGCGAGACCAGGCCGGTCCACGCGGCCTTCTCCTCGCCGTCGAGCCACGTCGGCCCGTCACCGCCGGCCTCCGGTGTCGCCCGGTCCGTCGTCATCCGTCGCTCCCGTCCGTGGGTACCGGGGTGCACTTTACAGGTGAAGCAATGACTTGTAGGTTGAATTCCGTTGACTGCACTAACGCGAACGTGCGGTTGTTCGTGAATCGGCTGTGTAGTAGGAGGAGACAGATATCCCGCCGGGCGGTGAAACCCGGGGCTGTCCGGAAGGTCGCGACCCGCTGGCCACAGCGGCCACTCGGGGCCGGGCACACCGTGGCGGCCGGCCCCGAGTTGCTGGGGTATCGGGTGTCAGGTGATGGTGAATCCGGCGTAGCCCTTGTCCTTGATTTCGGCGAACTTGTCCCGGTAGGTGGGCAGCCCGGCGGGGTAGTTGAGGATCTGGACCTTCTTGCCGGGGATGTTGGCGCCCATGTACCAGGACTTGACCGTGGGGAACAGGGTCTGGTTCACCACCTCGGCGCAGTGTTCGGTCCATTCCTGTTCGGCCTGGCGGGTTGCCTCGAACCGGCTGTGGCCGTTTCGGAGCAGGTGGTCGAGGGTCTCGACGATCATCTCGCCCTGGATCTCGGCGCAGGTCGGGCCATTGCAGAAGCCCGAGGGGCTCTGGGGGCCGTAGACGAACAGCAGGTTCGGGAATCCTGCGGTGGCGATGCCGAGGTGGGCGTCGACCCCGGAGGACCACTTGTCGCGCAGCAGGGTGCCGTCGGTGCCGCGGATGTCGATCTGGGTCAGGCCGCCGGTGACGGCGTCGAAACCGGTGGCGAGCACGATGATGTCGAACTCGTGCTCGGTGCCGTCAGCTGTTGTGATGCCGGTCTCGGTGACGGCGTCGATCGGGTTCTCGCCGATGTCGACCAGGTGCACATTGTCCTGGTTGAACACCTCGTAGTAGTTCTGCTCCAGCGACGGCCGTTTGACCCCGAACGGGTACGGCGCCTGCATGGGGGCGAGCTTGTCGGCGACCTTCGGGTCGTGGATGCGCGCCCGGGTCTTGTCCCGCCAGAACGTGTAGGCGTGGTCGTTGGCCTCCGGGTCGATCAGGATGTCCTGGAAGATGCCCAGCCAGTAGAAGAACCCGCCCTGCTCCCAACGCCGCTCGAAGACTTCGGCCCGCTCGTCGGGCGTGACCTCGACGGTGCTACCGGGGGCGAAGTCGAGGTCGCGGTCGAATCCGGCGAACGTGTCGGCCCGATAGTCCAGCCGGCCCTGCAAGCCGGCCTTGATCTCGGCCTGGTCCTGCGGGGTGAGCGTGCGCTGGTGCATGGGCAGCGCCAGGACCGGCGTGCGCTGGAACACGGTCACATCGGCGGCGTCGCGGGCGGACTCCTGGACGACCTGCACGCCGCTGGCGCCGGTGCCGACGACGGCGACCCGCTTGCCGGTGAAGTCCACACCCTCCTGCGGCCACAGCCCGGTGTGGTGACAGGTGCCACGGAAGCTGTCCAGGCCCGCGATCGGCGGGGTGTAGGGCTTGGAGGCGAATCCGAGGCAGGGCACCAGGTAGGCGCAGCACGCCGTGCTGCCGTCAGCGGCGTGCACCACCCATTGGTTGCGCTCGGTGTCGAACTCGGCCGAGGTGACGCGGGTGTTGAACCGGGTGTCCTTGCTGAAGTCGAGCTTGCGGTCGAGGTAGGCGAAATACTCACGCACCTCGGCCCAGCCGGGATAGCGCTCGCTGTACTCCCAGTCCTTCCACAGATCCTTGTAGGAGAACTGGTAGACCGATCCCTCGCTGTCGACCCGGGCACCGGGGTAGCAGTTCCAATACCAGATACCGCCCGGCCCCTCACCGGCCTCCCAGATCTTCACCGAGTAGCCGAGGTCACGAAGCCGATCGAGCTGATAGATGCCGGCAAACCCGGCGCCGATCACGAGGACGTCGAGCTCCTCGACAGCGGTGTCGGCGGTGTCGGTGGTCGTGCTCATAGTGTTCGTGCTCCTTTGCAACGAGTCGGTGACGAAGGTGCCGAGCTCACGGGGTGCCGGCGTGCGGCACGTCGACCCGGGTGGAGACGAGCCGGCCGAGGGTGGTGGTCGAGCGCTCGCCCTCGTCGAAGTTCGGGGCGACGCACAGGAACAGCGTGCGACCGTCGTCGCCGCCGAGCATGCAGGCGAACACGCCCTCGTCGCCGGTCGAAATCTCCTCGAGGATCTCGCCGCCCTCGGCCACCCGCACGCAGCGGTGGTGGATCGCGTCGGCGACCCAGAGCGCGCCGTCGGCGTCGAGGCAGCTGCCGTCCGGGCCGATGGAGGCCGCCGCGACGAGCTGTCCGACGTCGTCGGTGTCGGGCAGCGCCCCGAAGTGGGCCCAGTCCCGCCGTGGGCCGAGCTCGCCGTCGGCCCCGATGTCGAACGCGGAGATCCGATTGCCGAACGTCTCGCCCACGATCAGGGTCTTCCCGTCCGGGGTGATCACCGAGCCGTTCGGGAACATCAGGTCCTCGGCGGCTACCGAGACGGTGCCGTCCGGGTCGACGCGGGTGAGGTCGGCCGTGCGGAACGCTGCCCCGCCCATCAGGTCGAAGCCGAAGTCACCGACGTAGGCGCGGCCGTGGCCGTCGACGACCATGTCGTTGACGTGCCCGCCGGTCGTGGTGGTCAGGTCGGCGTGCTCGACCAGTGTCCCGCGCTCGAGGCGGAGCAGCTTGCGGTCGCGCATCGACACCACGAGCAGGGTGCCGTCCGGGAGCCAGCCGAGCCCGGAGGGCTGGGCCGGGACCGTGACGATCTCCTCGGTCTTGCCCTCGGGGGTGACCGCGACGACCTTGTGGGAGTAGAAGTCGGAGAGCCACAGGCGGCCGTCGTGCCACCTCGGGCCCTCGAGGTAGGTGAACCCGTCGACGACGGGGGTGAGCGGGCGGTCGGTCACGACTGTTCCTCTCGTTGGGTTCGGATGAGGCGGAAGTGTGGATGGTCGTGACCGCGCCCACTGTCCGGTTTCGCTACACGGGTCGGCTGTGCCCCAGCGTGTAGCGAAACCGGACAGTGCGACGGTCGTCGCGGCGGCGAGCCTTCCCGGTCACGAACCACCGACCGGTGAGAGGCGGAACCCCATGGACGGGCTGATGATGGACCGGCAGCTGCTGGTGTCGCGGCTGCTCTGGCGCGCCGAACGGGTCTTCGCCGACCGGGAGGTGATCACCGGGGCGGCGGCCGGCGACGAGCGGTTCACCTACGCCCAGCTCGGTGACCGGGTGCGTCGGCTCGTCACCGTGCTGCGCGATCTCGGCATCGGCCCGGGCGACCGAGTGCTCAGCCTGGCCTGGAACTCCCGCCGGCACCTGGAGGCCTACTTCGCAGTGCCGTGCATGGGCGCGGTGCTGCACACCGGGAACCACCGGCTCTCGCCCGAGCAGCTCGCCTACACGATCAACCATGCCGGTGATCGGGTGGTGCTGGTCGACCCGGATCTGCTCGGGTCGCTGGAGGCCGTCCGGGACCGCCTCCACACCGTGGAGACGGTCCTCGTCCTCGGCGCGGTGCCCACCGGCTGCGGCTGGGAAAACGTGCACCCGTACGACGACCTCGTCGAGCATGCCGCTCCCGTCCGGGACCTGCCCGAGTTCCCGGAGACCACCGCCGCCGCGGTGTGCTACACGTCCGGCACGACCGGCGACCCGAAGGGGGTGCTCTACAGCCACCGCAGCACGGTGCTGCACGCTCTCGCCCTGTGCGCTGCCGGCTCGGCCGCGATCGATCCGGACGAACGCGTCCTGCTCGCCACACCGATGTCGCACGTCAACGCCTGGGGGCGTGCCCTATGCGGCGGCGCTCGCTGGCGCCACCCTGATCCTGCCCGGAACCCACCCGCGACCCGAGGACCTTCTCCGGCTGATCCGCCAGCACGGTGCGAGCACCGCCGTCGCCGCCGTGACCGTGGGAACCATGATGCGCCGCGCCTGGGAGACGGCCGGGGGCGTGCACGACCTCGCCACATTGCGGCGGCTGTGGCTCGGCGGGTCGGCGCCATCGCCCACCGAGATCGAGTGGTGGTCGCGTACCGCCGGCGTCTGCGTGGTCAACGGCTGGGGGATGACCGAGACCTCGCCCATGGCGACGTTCTCCTCGGCCGCCGAGCGTCCCGGTGAGCTGCAGGATCCGGCTGTCCTCGACGTTCAGGCGCGCCAGGGGCGGCCGCTCCCGCTGGTCGAGATGCGCATCGTCGACGCCGAGGGCGCGGAGCTCCCGTGGGACGGTGAGACGACGGGCGAGTTGGAGGTGATGGCGTCCTGGGCGGCGTCGGGCTACCTGGAACGGCCGGATCCGGACAGCCACCGCGACCGCTGGCTACGTACGGGCGACGTCGCCGTGTTCCATCCCGACGGCACGATGCAGGTGAAGGACCGCACCAAGGACCTGGTCAAGAGCGGTGGTGAGTGGATCTCCTCGGTCGAGTTGGAGAACGCGTTGCTCGGGCACCCGGAGGTCGAGGACGCCGTCGTGGTCGCGGTACCCGATCCGACGTGGGTCGAGCGACCGGTCGCCTACGTCGTCGCGGCCGGGAACGTGACCGGCGACGATCTCCGCTCCCATCTGGCGGAACGGTTCCCCCGGTTCTGGGTTCCGGACACTGTGCTGTTCGTCGAGACCATCACGCGGACCTCGGTGGGCAAGCTCGACAAGAAGCGTGTCCGAGCCGAGCTCGGCATCACCGACGACTCGGCGCCGGTCACGTCCTGACCCCACCGGCCCGAATCTCGCGAATCGGGTCCTGTAGCGAATTGGGACAGTGCGCGTGGCCACCGCACTGCTGTGCTCGGTCGCCTAACCTGGTATGGACCTCGACGGCGAGGAGGCGACGACCGTGCACCCCGACCAGCCCGCCACGGCACTGCGCAAGGAACGGGAGCGGACGCTCGACGGCGACGCGGCTCTGCCAGTCGGCACGAGGTCCGCCTTCCGAGACGACATCCTCACGTCATGGCGCCGCTGCCAGATGGTCGGCATGGCCCCGACCAGCGAGGACGTGCCCTACCGGCCCGAGTTCGAACGGCCCAACCGGCTGCTGCGCGCAGCCGGGCCGGTGATCGACCGGCTGGCCGAGCAGGTGGGCAGCGGGCCGGCGTCGATCCTGCTCGCCGACTCCGACGCGCAGATCATCGACCGCCGGGCCGGAATTCGAGCGCTCGAGGAGGCGCTCGACCGGGCGATGGTCGCCCCCGGGTTCCACTACGCCGAGGAGTACACGGGCACCAACGGCATCGGCAGCGCGCTGGAGGCACGCAAGCCGTTCGTTGTGTCCGGTTTCGAGCACTATCGGGAGAACCTGCAGGAGTTCACCTGCATCGGGTCACCACTGCGGCATCCGATCAGCGGTGTGGTCGAGGGTGTTCTCGACGTCACCTGCCGGGTCAGTGACACGCAGGAGCTGATGAAGCCGCTCGTGCTCGCCGCCGTGCGCGAGATCGAGTCCCGGATGTACGCCGACGCGTCACGGCGGGAGCAGATGCTGCTCGAACGGTTCCTGCGGGCTGGGCGGCGATCGAGCAGCACCGCGGTGCTGTCGTTGAACGAGGACGTCGTCATGGCGAACACGGCAGCGTCCGCCCTGCTCGACATGTCCGACCAGGCGAGCCTGTGGGAGTGGGCCTGCCGAATGCTGGGCACCGGTGACGAGTGCGTCGGTGACGTCGCGCTCTCCGGAGGCGTCGTGGTCGACGCCCGCGCGACCCGGATCGGTGATCGGGACGGCACCGCCGGGGTCCTGGTCGAGATGCGCCCCGCGGCGCGCGAATCGCCGGGCAGCGCGCCCACCGGTGGACACCGGGTGCGGCGCGCCCGGCGGACCGACGCCCGAAGCGACGTGTTGCCCGGCCGCAGCGTCGCCGTCGCTCGGCTGCGTGACGAGGTCGAGGCCGTCGTCGACGACGAGCGGCCACTGCTGCTGTGTGGCGAGCCGGGCACGGGCAAGCTGTTCGTCGCCACCCACCTGCACCGCAAGCGGCGTCACCAGGAGCCACTGACGGTGCTGGACGCGCGCACCTCCCCGGACGATCCGGGCGCGTGGTTCGACCGGCTCGCCTCGGGCATCGACGGCGGCGGGACGGTCGTGGTGCGTCACCTCGCCCAGCTGGCCCCCGACCTGGCGGGACGGGTCGAGGCGCTCCTCGAGACCCCGGTGGGGTCGGGCGTCCGGATCGTCGCGACCGTCCGCACCCGCGAGGGCGACTCCCCGGCCGGTCGCACGCTGGACCATTTCCCGGTCTCGATCACCGTCCCACCACTGCGCTACCGCGGGGAGGACATCGCCGATCTCGCGCCGCGACTGATCGGCGCTCACACCGCACGGCGACCCGCGCCCCGACTCCAACCGTCCACGTTGCGGACGCTGTCGGGGCTGGACTGGCCCGGCAACGTGCGCGAGCTCGGAGCCGTGCTCGCCACCGCGGTGACCCGCTCGCTCGGCTCCGACATCGCCCACGAGCACCTCCCACCCGAGTATCGCGACAGCACCAACCGGTCCGGGGCCGCCTCGCTGCAGCGCGCCGAGCGCGACATCCTGCTCGAGGCACTCGCCGAGACCCACGGCAACAAGCTCGCCGCGGCCGAGCGGCTCGGGATCGCGCGCTCGACGCTGTACCGGAAGATGCGGATCCTGGGCATCGACGAGAACCGCCTGCCCGCGTTCCGCCCGCGGTGACCGTGTAGCGAAACCGGACAGGAGGCGCGGGCGTCCGCGCCTACCTTTCCGGCATGGCCGACACACTGTCACCTGATCACGAGGACTTCCTCGACGTCGACGCGGAACTCGCCGAACAGGAACGCGACATCCGCGACGCGGTCCGGGAATTCGCCAAGGATCGGCTCGCGCCGCACGTCGGCGATTGGTTCGAGCACGGGCGGCTACCGGCCCGCGAGCTCGCTGTCGAGTTCGGCAAGCTCGGCGTGTTCGGCATGCACCTCGACGGCTACGGCTGCGCCGGCACGACGGCCACCGCCTACGCGGTGGCCTGCCGCGAGCTGGAAGCCGTCGACTCCGGGCTGCGCAGCTTCGTCTCGGTGCAGGGGTCGCTGGCGATGAAGGCGATCCACCGCTGGGGCAGCGAGGACCACCGGGCCGAGTGGCTGCCCCGGATGGCGGCCGGTGAGGCGATCGGCTGCTTCGGGCTGACCGAGCCGGACGCGGGCAGCGACCCCGGATCAATGCGGACCCGGGCCCGCCGCGACGGGACGGATTGGATTCTCGACGGCACCAAGATGTGGATCACGAACGGGTCCGTCGCCGACGTCGCGGTCGTGTGGGCGCAGACCGGCGACGGTGTGCGCGGGTTCGTCGTCCCGACCGACACTCCCGGGTTCAGCGCTCCGGAGATCGAGCACAAGCTCTCGTTGCGGGCCTCGGTGACCTCCGAGCTCGTACTCGACGGCGTCCGGCTGCCCGACTCCGCCGCCTTCCCCGAGGTCAGAGGCCTGCGCGGGCCCCTGACCTGCCTGAACGAGGCCCGGTTCGGGATCCTCGCCGGTGTCGTCGGCGCGGCCCGGACCTGTTACCTCGCCGCGCGGGACTACACACTCGTACGCGAGCAGTTCGGCCGTCCGCTGGCGGCGTTCCAGCTGACCCAGCGCAAGCTCGCCGACATGGTCGTCGAGGTCAACCGGGCGAGCCTGCTCGCGCTGCAGGTCAGCCGACTCTCCGACACCGGGCGCCTGCACCACAACCACGTCAGCGTCGGCAAGCTGGCCAACGTCCGTGCGGCACTGGATGTTGCCCGCAGCGCTCGGACCCTGCTCGGCGCCAACGGCATCTCGCTCGAGTACCCGGTGATGCGACACATGGCCAACCTCGAAACCGTGCTCACGTACGAGGGCACCGAGGAGATGCACGCACTGTCGATCGGCCAGGCCGTCACCGGCATCCCCGCGTTCCGCTGAACCCGCCCCACCCCGACTCGGAGGACCCCCGATGGTCAGAGCAGCAGTATTGCGCGAACGCGGCGGCCCGATCACGGTCGACGAGATCGTGTTGCCCGATCCCGGACCACGCCAGGTCCGGGTACGCCTGGCCGCGGCCGGTGTGTGTCACTCGGACCTGTCGCTGGCGAACGGGACGCTGCGCCAGAAGACGCCCGCGGTACTCGGCCACGAGGGCGCCGGCGTCGTCGTCGCGGCCGGAGCCGAGGTGACCCGGGTGTCGGTGGGCGAGAAGGTGGTGCTCAACTGGTCACCGTCGTGTGGAACCTGCTGGTTCTGCCGCGAGGGTGAGCCCTACCTGTGTGAGCACACCGACGATGCGGCCGCCGAGCCCTACGCCACCCTGACCGACGGCACCCCGATCTACGCCGCCCTCGGAACCGGGGCGTTCGCCGAGGAGACCGTCGTCGGCGAACGCGCGGTGGTGCCGCTGCCCGCCGACACCGACCTCGAACGGGTCGCCATCCTCGGATGTGCCGTGCTGACCGGCGCGGGCGCGGTGTTCCACACCGCCGGGGTCCGGAAGGGCCAGTCGGTGGCTGTCATCGGCCTCGGCGGTATCGGGCTGTGTGCCATCCAGGCCGCCCGCATCCGCGGCGCGGAGACGATCATCGGTATCGACGTGACCTCCGAGAAGGGCGACCTCGCACTCGAGCACGGAGCCACCGCGTTCGTCCCGGCGGGCGACGAGGCGCTCACGGCAGTGCGCGAGCTCACCGGTGGGCGCGGCGCCGACCACGTGTTCGACTGTGTCGGTGGCAGTGCGACGACCCGAACCGCCTGGAACGCCAGCCGCCGCGGCGGGACGGTGACCGTCGTCGGGGTCGGCGCCAAGACCAGCACCGTCGAGTTCTCCGCCCTGGAGCTGTTCTGGTTCGGCCGGACGCTGCATGGGTGTGTGTACGGCTCGACCGACCCCGACCGGGACGTGCCCGAGCTGCTCGACCTCGCCCGCGCGGGCCGGCTCGACCTCGATGCCTTGCGCACCGCGACCACCGACCTGCACGGGATCGACGAGGCGTTCGCCGCACTCGGCGACGGGCGGGGTGCCCGCACCGTGATCCGGATCGCGTCCGGGGGAGGTCCGCAGTGACCGCACCGATCCTGCCCAGCTACGTCCGCGATACCTGGCACGTCCCGAACGGCGAGGGCCGGCCGGTGTTCGACGCGGTCACCGGGGACACGGTCGCCCACGTCTCGACCGAGGGGATCGATTTCCGTGCCGTTCTGGAGCACGGACGGAACACCGGTGGCCCCGCACTGCGCGACCTGACCTTCCCCCAGCGCGCGGCGCTGCTCGAGGACCTCGGCGGGTTCCTGCGCGGGCATCGGGACGAGCTCTACGCGCTGTCCGCCCGGACCGGAGCGACGTTGTTCGACGCCCGGTTCGACGTCGACGGAGGACTGGCCGTCGTCCGCTCCTACGCCGAGCTGGGACGAACGGTGCTCCCGGATGCGAGAGTCTACGTCGAGGACGAACCGATCCCACTCGGCCGGCGTGCGGGCAGCTTCCTCGGCCGGCACGTGTGCGTGCCGTTGCGGGGTGTCGCGGTACAGGTCAACGCCTACAACTTCCCGGTGTGGGGGCCGCTGGAGAAGCTGTCCCAGTCCCTGCTCGCCGGAGTTCCCGCCGTGATCAAGCCGGCCACTGCGACAGCGTTCCTCACCGCCCGGCTGGTCGAGCTCGTCGTGGAGTCCGGCCTGCTACCGCCCGGTTCCGTGCAGTTGCTCTGCGGCGGGGTCGGGGACCTGCTCGAGCACCTGACCGAGCAGGATCTGCTGTCGTTCACCGGGTCTGCTGCGACCGCACACCTGCTGCGCAACCACCCGACCGTCACCTCACGCGCCGTGCGGTTCAACGCCGAGGCTGACTCGCTGAACTGCTCGATCCTGGGACCGGACGCCGTGCCGGGCACACCCGAGTTCGACCTGTACGTCGAGCAGGTCGTCACCGAGATGACGGTCAAGGCGGGGCAGAAATGCACCGCGATCCGCCGCGCGCTGGTGCCCGCGCCCTTGGTCGGCGCCGTCCTCGAGGCGCTGACCGATCGGCTGAGCCGGGTCACTGTCGGGAACCCGGCCGCCGAAGGGGTCCGGATGGGTGCCCTCGCCGGGATCGCCCAACGCGACGAGGTCCGGCAGGCCGTGGCGGCATTGGAAGGGGCCACGAAGCGGGTGTTCGGCGATCCGTACCGGGTCGACACCGTCGACGCCGACCCGGAGCGGGGCGCATTTCTATCTCCCATCCTGCTGCACGGCCCGGACCCCGACCGTGCCGAACCGCACGAGGTCGAGCCGTTCGGCCCGGTGGCGACGGTACTGGCCTACGACAGGCCCGAGGACGCCGTCCGGCTCGCCGCCCGCGGGCAGGGAAGCCTGGCCGGTTCCCTGGTCACCGCCGACGTCGAGCTCGCGAGCAGGATGGTGCTCGATCTCGCGCCGTGGCACGGGCGGATCCTCGTGCTGTCGGGGGCGCACGCAGCTGAGTCGACCGGCCACGGCTCCCCGCTGCCGCAGCTGGTGCACGGCGGACCCGGGAGGGCCGGCGGTGGCGAGGAGATGGGCGGACTGCGCGGTGTACTGCACCACATGCAACGCAGTGCAGTGCAGGCCGGCCCCGATGTCCTCGACGCCCTGCCCGGTGGCCGGACACCCGGGTGAGCGACCGGGCCGGGGGCGCACGGGCCCCGGCCGTCCCGGCCGGGCGGCGCCGACTCTGGGTGCTCGTGCTGCACGCGCTGCCGTCGATGCACGACCGGACGGCACGAGGCGGGGCGCGACTCACGCCGCTCCCCGACAGAACGCGACCGTCCCGATGGGGACCGAGCCTGGTGTGGGAAAGAACCTGGCCGTGCCGAGTGGTGAGCTGTGCACCGCCTATTCAGCCGTCGCGGTGGAACCGTGCCCGGTGCTGTGCGAGGACGTCCTCGCCGAAGTCGCCTTCCGGGTCCCGCCACACGGAGTGGATGTGGTTCACGTCGCGCTGGGTGTTGTCGTACTCGGCGAGGAACCGCGGGCCCTGGATGCGGTAGTAGTGCGGCTGCCCCCGCTCGATCCCGCCGGCCCAGGCGAAGTGCACGTCGAGCAGCTTGTCGCCGCGGAACTTCTCCGCCTCTGCCTCGGCGAGCTCGTCCGGGATCCGTCCGGTGTAGACCTCCAGCAGGGCCCGCAGCACCTGCTGCTGGTCGGTGGTGAGGTCGGCGGCCGGGACCCCCTTCGGGCCAGCGGTGAGCGTGACCGCCTCGTGGTCGGAGGGGCGGAACCCGGCCTTCTCCTCGGCGCCCTCGTGCATCGCCACGACCCGGTCGGCGAGGCGCTGCTCGGTGAAGCGTCCGCGGAAGGTGTCCCACAGGGGGCGGATCTCGTGGTCGGTGTCGCCGACCCTCGACCGGTTCCCCCCGACGATGTCGACCGGGGCGATCGGGGTGAGCAGGGCTCGGCCGAGCGGGTCCTCGTCGAGCGACCGGACCAGGTCCCGGCCCAGGTCCTCGACACCACCGAGGGGACGTAACAGGTGTGGGCCCAGCAGCGGCGACTCGGCCGGGTCGGCTCCGAGGAAACACGGGGTGCTGGCCTGCACCCGGCCGTCGAGCACGAGGTGCTGCACCGACACGTGGTGCCCGCCGAACCGCCACGACCAGGGGCCGTGCAGGGTCGGCTCGCCGAACACGCGCATCCAGTACAGCTGGGGGTCGCGCCCGCGCTCGCGCCCCCAGTCGACGGTGAAGCCCTCGACCTGGTCGAGCACGTTCTCCAAGCCCATGATCGTCGAGGCGGTGACGTAGCCGGCGGTCGAGAGGCCGCTGTGCAGCAGCTGCATCGCACGGCCCTGCTGTGCGGGACGCATCGCCTGCAGCGCCAGCCCACCGTGGTCGGTGGGGGTGTAGAACCACAGCTGCCGTTCCTCGTCGGAGGGCCAGGGCAGCTGCGCGGCGCCTCGCTGTTGCTCGTCGAGGCCGTCCAGCCACGCCCGGGCGGCGTCGACCATCCGCTGGGCGGGGTTCGGGTGGGGCACGTGCTCCTCCTCGGGGTGCGGGGTCACGCCGCCCGGCGGGAGGCGGCGAGCGCAGCGCAGAGCTGCTCGACGGCGGCCACGTTGTGGCCGGGCAGGAAGACGTCGATGTGGGGCAGGGCCGCCGCCATCGCCCGCTGCAAGGGCCGGTAGCGGCTGTCGCCCTTGAGCGGGTTGAGCCAGACGGTGCCGTGGGCGACGCGGTGCAACGAGCGCATGGCGTCGCCGAGGATCTCGGGCTCGTCGCGGTCCAGCCCGTCCGAGCAGATCACGACGACGGCGCCGCGCAGCGCACGGTGCCCGCTATAACGTTCGAGGACGGTGGCGAACGACGTGCCGAGCCGGGTGCCGCCATCCCAGTCGCCGACGGCGGCGGCGACCCGGGCGAGCGCGACGTCCAGCGACGGCCGGCGGAGCTCGTCGGTGACCCGGGTCGGTTCGACACCGACGGTGAACACCTCGACCGGGTGCCCGGCGCGCAGCATGGCGTGGGCGAACCACAGCAACGCCGTCGCATACGGCGCCATCGACCCGGACACGTCGACCACCAGGGTCAGCGGACGCTCCTGCAGCGGGTTGTGCCGGCGGGGCAGCCGGACCGGCTCGCCGTCGGTGCGCAGAGCCGAGCGCAGCAGTGCCCGTGGGTCCAGGTGCCGTCCGCGGGGGGCCGGGACCCGGCGGCGGCTGCGCCGGCGGGGAAGCTCGGTGCCCAGGCGCCGTATCAGCGCGGCGGCCCGGCGTCGCTCGGCGGCGTCCATCCGCGCGAAGGACTTCTCCTTCAGCACCCGCACGTCCGACGGCGTCAGCCGGGCCTGGTCGACCTCGTCCTCCCGGATGTCAGACGGACGGGCGCTCGGCGTGCTCGCCGAGCTCGAGGTCTCGCGGTCGACCTGGGGCGCGGTCGTCCGCGGTGCGGGCAGGGCGACGGTGTCGCCGTCGGTCTCGGCGATGAAGAACGCGCGGAACGCCGCGTCGTAGGCCGCGAACTGCTCCCGGCCGCCCACCAGCGTGATCCGCCCGGCCCAGTACAGGTCGCGCAGCCGCACCCGGCCGATCTGGTGCAGGGCCGCGTACAGCGTCGTCGTCTGTTCCGGCCCGACCGGGATGCCGTGCCTGCGCAGCTCCGCGGCGAACCCGGTGCAGCTCGTCGCCGTCACGTCGAACGGTGCCTCGGATGTGGCTGTCACGACGCGCGTGGCACCAGGTCGTCGACGATCTCGGCGACCCGCTGCTGGTCGTCGATGTCCTTGACCAGCGCGCTGAGCGTGGCCACCGCGTCAGCGGGGGACAGCGTCGCGGCACCGACCATCTGCAGCGCTCCGGCCCAGTCGATCGCCTCACCCACCCCGGGCGGGCTGCCGAGCGTGAGCGCCCGGATCCGCTGCACGGCGTCGGCGACCTGCTTGGCCAGCACGACCGGGATGTGCGGGGCACGCACTCGCAGGATCTGGAACTCGCGCTCGGCGTCCGGGTGCCCGACCCAGTGGTACAGGCATCGGCGGCGCAGCGCGGAGTGCAGGTCCCGGGTGCGGTTCGAGGTCAGCACGACCAGCGGCGGTGAGGACGCCGCGATCCGGCCGATCTCGGGGATCGTGACGGCGAAGTCGGACAGCAGCTCCAGCAGGAACGCCTCGAACTCGTCGTCGGCCCGGTCGATCTCGTCGATCAGCAACACCGCGCGGTCGCCGGCCTCCAGGGCCGTGAGCAACGGCCGGGACAGCAGGTAGTCGCGGGTGAACACGTCCGCGGAGCCGGTCGACTCGCGCGCCCGGACGTCGATCAGCTGGCGCGCGTAGTGCCAGTCGTAGAGCGCCTGGGAGGCGTCGATGCCCTCGTAGCACTGCAACCGGACCAGGTCGCGGCCCAACAGGTCGGCCAGTGCCTTGGCGATCTCGGTCTTGCCCACGCCATTGGCGCCCTCCAGCAGCAACGGGCGGTTCAGGCCCAGCGCGAGGTAGGCCGCCATCGAGAGCGCGTCGTCGGCCAGGTAGCCGACCGATCCGAGACCCTCGGAGAGCTCGGCCGGTGAACGGAAGGGGTGGGGCACGTCGGGTTCCTCCGCGGGGATGGATGGAGCCGGTCCGGCCCGGCAGCATCGCACCGTGGTGGCGCTGCCGGGCCGGACCGGGGGAGGGCTACTCGCCGGCGCGGGCGTTCTGCACGGTCTCGACGATGTCCGCCGGCTTGACGGGCAGCTGCTGGACGTGCATGCCGTACTCGGCCAGCGCATCGTCGATCGCCGAGGAGACCACGGACGGGGTGACCATCCGGCCGCCCTCGCCACCGCCCTTGATCCCGAACTCGGTGTAGGGCGACGGGGTCTCGACGTGCCCGATCCGGAACGGCGGCACCTCGTTCGCCGTGGGGACCAGGTAGTCCAGGAACGTCGAGGACTTGAACTGCCCCTCGGCGTCGTAGGCCAGCTCCTCGTACAGCGTGGAGCCCAGGCCCTGCGCGGCGCCGCCGGTGACGTGCCCGCCCAGGCTCTTGGGGTTCACCACGGTGCCGGCGTCGTGCACCGCCACGTAGTCGAGGAAGCTCGTCTGGCCGGTGTCCGGGTCGACCTCCAGGACCGCGATGTGACAGGCGTGCCCCATGATCGGGTAGAAGACCCCGAGGTCGGAGCGGTCCGCCGCCGGCAGCGTGGTGTAGGGGTGGTCGTAGGTGTGGCTCTCCTCGAGACCGCTCTCCATCCCGGGGGGCAGGTTGAGCGCGAAGAAGTACGCCGACCCGGCCAGCTCGGGGATCCCGAGCGACCGCTCGGGCGCCCCGACGACCTGCACCTGGCCGTCGACGAGCTCGAGGTCGTCGGCCGAGACCTCGAGGCTGTGCGCCGCGATGTCGATCAGCTTCTTCTTGAGCTTGCGCGATGCACCGCGGACCGCGCCGGCCACCATCACCGTGAAGCGGCTGCCCCCGGGGCCGGTGCCGGGCAGCGCCCGGGAGGTGTCGGCGTAGGACACGTTGACCGTCTCCGGCTCGACGCCGAACTCCTCGGCCAGCACCGTGGTCGCGACCGTCTCCGGGCTGTTGCCCCACATCGCCTGGCAGTGCAGCTGCAGCTGGAACGCACCGGCCGGATCGATCGTGATCGTGGCGCTCTCCGGGCTGGAGGTGATCGGGAAGGCCGGCTCGTCGAACCAGAACCAGAACTCGGTCGAGGAGAACACCGACCGTTCCTGGGTGGTCGCGATGCCGATCCCGATGTGGCGGCCCTCCTCCTCCCGCAGACGGGCCTTCTCCTTCCTCCAGTGCTCGATGTCGATCATCCCGAGTGCCTTGTCGAGCACGGCGGGATAGTTGCCGCTGTCGTAGAGGTTCCCGCCCGGGATCTTGTAGGGGAACTCCTCGGGAAGGATGAAGTTGCGGCGCCGGATGTCCTCCGGAGCGAGACCGAGCTTCGTCGCCGCCTGGTCGACGAGCCGCTCCAGCACCCAGTTGTGCACCTCGGAGCCGAACCCGCGGTAGGCGCCCTGCTGGCACTTGTTGGTCAGCGCGGCGCGCAGCGCGTAGCGAGCGTTGCGGAACCGGTACGGCCCGGTCAGCTGGGAGAGCGCGTTTCCGTGGGTCCCCGTCCCGAACTGCAGGTAGGCGCCGTAGTCGTCGAGGACGTCGATGTCCAAGCCGGTGATCATCCCGTCCTTGGTGAACCCCATCCGTGCCTCGTAGTACCGGTCCGAGGCGTGGTGGTCGGAGTTCATCAGGTGGTCGAGGCGGTCCTCGACGTAGGACACGGGCCGTCCGGTACGCAGGGCCAGGAACGCGGTCAGCGTCGGCACCTTGTGCGCGGTGAACTTGCTGCCGAAGCTGCCGCCCGCGGCGACGGGCTGCATCTTGAGCTTGTTCGACGGGATCTTCAACGCACCGGCGACCAGGAACTGCAGGTAACTGAAGTTCAGTGAGTTGCAGTAGACCTCGAGCACGCCGTTGTTCCCGGGACGGGCGATCGCGCCGGAGGTCTCCATCGGCATGCCGGCCGAGCGGCCCCAGTGCAGGGTGTCGGAGACGACGAGGTCGGCCTCGTCCATCGCGGCGGCGATGTCGCCGAACTCGAACGTCCGCTCGTAGGCGAGGTTGCTGCCGTGCTCGTCGTGCAGCGGTGCGGCGCCGGGCTCCAGTGCCGCCTTCGGGTCGGTCACCAGCGGGAGGTCGGAGAACTCGACGTCGAGCACGTCGACGCCGTCCTCGGCGATGTAGCGGCTCTCCGCCACGACGACCGCGACCGCCTCGCCGACGTAGCGGACCTTGTCCACCGCGATCGGGTACTGCGCGATGGTCGGCGGCCCGAAGTTCATGCACGGGTTCATGTGCGCCTTGCAGTCCTCGCCGGTCAGGACGGCGACGACTCCCGGGATCTTCAGGGCTTCGCTGGTGTCGATCGAGTCGATCCGCGCGTGCGGAACCGGACTGCGCAGGATCGCGGCGTGCAGCAGGCCCTGGACCTTCATGTCGGCGATGTAGTTGCCCCGGCCGACGAGCAGGCGGGGGTCCTCGACCCGCTTGCGGTCGGTGCCGATGTACTTGTATCCGGCCGTGGGCTTGTCGGAGGTGTCCACGGTGGGGTCCTGTGTGGTGGTCACGCGCCGGCCTCCTTGCCGCCGAGCTTGCGGCTCGCGTTCTGGACCGCGTTGACGATGTTCTGGTAGCCGGTGCAGCGGCACAGGATGCCGGAGATCTCGTGCCGGACCTCGTCGTCGGTGCGAGCCTTGCCGTCTTCGATGATCTCCTTGCAGCGCAGTACCATCGCCGGGGTGCAGAAGCCGCACTGCAGGCCCTGCTCCTCGGCGAACGCCTCCTGGATCGGGTGCAGGGCGTTCTGGTCGGCCGACAGCGACTCCACGGTCTCGATCTCGTGCCCGCGAGCCTGCACGGCCAGCATCAGGCAGGAGCGGACGGACTCGCCGTCCAGCAGGATCGTGCAGCAGCCGCAGACACCGTGCTCGCAGCCGAGGTGCACGCTGACCAGGTCCAGGTCGTCGCGCAGGAAGTCGGCGAGCGTGGTGCGGGTCTCGACGGTGCGGCTCACGTCGCGACCGTTGACGCGCAGCGTGATCGTGCGGGTCTCGGTGTCGACCGCAGCTGCCTGGTGCTCGGTGGTGGTCACCGGTTCCCTCCGTTCCGGGCGTCCGTGGCCGCGGCCAGCACGGCACGCGAGACGACGGTCGCCGCGAGATGCTTGCGATAGGCCGACGTCGCATGAATGTCGTCGCCGGTGGTCACCGCCGCCTCGACGCGCTTGGCGGCGGCCTCGATCGTGGCCGGGTCGACCGGTCGGCCGAGCAGCTCCTGTTCCACGTCGGTCGCACGCAGCGGGACCGACGCCACGCCGGCGACACCGACCGCGAGCCGGGTGAAGCGGCCGTCGCCGTCCACCTCGGCGATCACGCCGGCGGCGGCGAGTGCGAAGTCGCCGTTGCGACGGGCGACCTCGACGAAGGCGGTACCTGCTCCGGCCGGGGTGACCGGGTAGCGGACCGCGACGACGAGTTCGTCATCGGCGCAGGCGTTGGTCATGAAACCGTCGAAGAACGACGACGCCGGGATCTCCCGGCGGCCGTTCTGGCCCTGCAGCACGACGACGGCATCGGAGACGACGGCGGTGCAGGGGAGCTCGGCCGAGGCGTCGGCGTGCGCGAGGCTGCCGCCGACCGTTCCGCGGTGCCTGTTCTCGATGTGTCCGATGTGGGGCACGGCCCGGGCCAGCAGCGGCAGGGCCTCGCGGATCAGCGGGTCGGTCTCGAGAGCCGACTGGCGTACGCCGGCGCCGATCTCGACGACGTCGCCGTTGCGGGTGATCTGCTGCAGGTCCGTGACGCCGTTGATGTCGATCACGACGGAGGGCGCGGCGAGCCGCATGTTGAGCATCGGCATCAGGCTCTGGCCCCCGGCGAGGATCAGTGCGTCGGAACCGTGTCGTGCCTTGAGTGCGACCGCGTCCGCCAGCGTGTCGGGATCGCGGTACTGGAACCGTGGCGGCTTCATTGCCTGTCCGATCGTCGTTCGGTACACGACCAGCCGGTCGTGCGTGGTGGGTGAGGGCGCGCCGGGGACCCGGCTGTCCCGGACGGTAGTGGTGGCCACCATAGGGAGAACTGGCGTACCCCACAGCGCTGCTCGTCATCAGCTGTGGCGAATCCCAGTATCATTCGCGGGCGTGTCGGAGCGGACGGACGAAGGTCAGGCATCATCGGGTGAGGCGGCCCGCGGTGATGAACTGCGACGTTGGCTCAGCGGGGTCGGCCGGATCGCAAGTGCGGTGAACGCCAGCCTCTCCCTTCCGCATCTGCTGGATCTCATCGCCGAGACGGCCTGTCAGCTCACGGGTCACGAGGCGAGTGGTGTGCTGCTGGCCGACGACGATCGGCGGCAGCTGGTGATCTCCGGCTCGCACGGGCTGTCCGAGGAGTACGTGGCCGCCGTGAACGACCGCCACACCATCGCGCTGGGATCCGGTCCGCTGGCGGACGGCCCGTCGACGCGCGCCTTCGTGGACCGCAGACCGGTACCGATTCCCGACATCCTGGCCGACGTGTCGTTCGAACCGTGGGCGAGCCTCGCGAGCGGGTACGGACACCGCTCGATCGCCGCCGTTCCGCTGCTGGTGGGCGGCGAGTCGGTCGGCACCCTCAACTGCTACCGGCGCACCGTGCACGAGTACGGGCCGGACGAGCTGTCGCTGCTGACCACGCTGGCCAACCAGGCGGCCAGCGCCCTGCAGAGCGCTCGGCTGATCACCTCGCTGACCGAGCAACGGCGCATGCTCGAGCAGGCCGAGGACATCCACCGCGAGTTCACCGCGGTCGCCCTGCGGGGCGGCGGAGTGCAAGGGGTCGCCGAAGCGCTGGCCCGGCTGCTCAGCCGGCCGGTCGTGGTCACCGACCGGAACGGCGCGGTCGTGGCCGACGCCCGCTCCGGGCGACGAGCGCTGGACGGGCCCTTCCCCGTTCAGGCGTCGCCGTCGGCGTCCGGGATCACCCAGCACGACGATCCGGAGCGGATGCTCGCACCAGTGCTGCTCGGGGAAGAGGTGATCGCGCAGCTGTGGCTCCCCGGCAGGGTCGGCGGCCTCGGCGAACTGGAGCGCCGGGCGATCGAGCACGCGGCCGTCGTCTGCGCGCTGGAGTTCCTCCGCCGCCGGACCGCCGTGGACGTGGAGTGGCGACTCCGGGGCGAGCTGCTGACCGACCTGCTGGCAGGCATCGACGCCGAGTCGATCGCAGCCCGGGCCGCGCCGCTGGGACACGACCTGAACTCCCCACACACCGTCCTCGTCGCCGCGCCGGACGCAGGCACCGACACCGTCCGGGCGCTCCTGGGCGTCGCGCAGTCCATAGCGGACCGCTGCGAGCCCCGGCCCCTCGTGACCTCGTCGGGAGGCCACATCGTCGTGCTGTGGCCCGGGACCATCGGTGGGCCGTCGGTGGCCGAGGCCGCCGAACTGATCCGGGTCTCGGCGCGCCGTGCGTTCGACGGCGGGACGGCGACGGTCGTCGTGGGGCACCGGCGGGAGCAGGCGGTCGAGCTGCCCCCGGCCGTCCGGACGGCGCGCGGAGCGCTGGATCTCGCACTGCTCCGCGGCCGGGACCGGACGGTCTCGCTGCCGGAGCTGGGTGTCTACGGGCTGTTGCTCCAGCTCGACGACCCCGAGGAGCTGCGCCGTTTCGCGGAGCACGTGCTGGCACCGCTGCGCGAGCACGACGACCGCCGGGGTGCGCAGCTGGTGCAGACGATCCGGACCTACCTCGACCGGGGCGCGAGCGTCGCGCGCACGGCCGAGGACCTCTACGTCCACCCGAACACGATCAGCCTGCGCCTCAAACGGATCGAGGAGCTGACCGGGATGGTGCTGGCGCGTTCGGAATCCCTGCTCCACTTCACGGTGGCCCTCATGGCCTCCGACGTCCTCGGTGCCGACCGGGAGCCCGTCACCTGAGAGGCGTCGCCCTGCAGCCACTGGGGAAATCCCCAAGGGATCCGTTTCTCGCTGTGTTCTCACACAGCGAGGAACGGGGCGTGGCTTGTCAGGCTGGGTCGGTCGCACCACGTCAGGGAGGACTGGCCGTGAATCAGTACACCGGCTTGCGCGCCGTTGTGGTCGGGGGCTCGATCGGTGGCCTCACCAGTGCGCTGCTGCTGCGCCGACTCGGCTTCTCGGTCGACGTCGTCGAGCGAACACCCGAGCAGCTGGACCACCGCGGTGGCGGCATCGTGCTGCAGCCGATCACCATGAAGTGGTTCCACGAGCACAGCGCGCACCGCATCGAGGACCTCAGCACCCGTTCGAGCAAGCTGCGCTACATCGGTGCCCGCAACGAGATCGTGTTCGAGGAACCCGCCCAGTGGCGGTACACCTCGTGGGGCTCCGTCTACCGCGCGTTGCTGGCCGACTTCGGAACCGAGCACTACCACCTGGGCGAGTTCTGCGCCGGTTTCGACCAGGACGCCGACGGGGTCGACCTGCGCTTCGTCTCGGGCCGCCGGGAGCGCGCCGACCTGGTGGTGTTCGCCGACGGCATCACCTCCACCGGCCGCCGGCGGATGTTCCCCGACCTGGAGCGCGAGTACTCCGGCTACGTCGGCTGGCGCGGCACCGTCCGCGAGGACCGGGTCAGCTCCGGGACCCGCGCGCTCCTCGACGACGCCCTGAACTACAACGTCGCTGACCACAGCCACATCGTGCTCTACACGATCCCCGGCATGGACGGCGAGCTCACCGAGGGCAGGCGGCTGATCAACTACGTCTGGTACCGCAACGTGGCGCCGGGCCGCGAGCTGCACGAGCTCACCACCGACACCCGCGGGTTCGAGTGCCCGGTCTCGATCCATCCGGGGACGGTCCAGCAGCGCTACGTCGACGAGCTGCGGGAGGCCGCCGTCCGCGATCTGGCTCCCGGGCCGGCCGAGGTCGTCACCCGGACCGATGAGCCCTACATCCAGGTCGTGTTCGACACCCGGATCCCGGGCATGGTCGACGGGCGGGTCGCGATCATCGGGGACGCGGCGTTCGCCGCCCGCCCGCACGCGGCCGCGGGCTCGGCGAAGGCCGCCGCTGACGCGTGGAAGCTCTACGAGCACCTCGGCGCGGCGACCGACGTCCGGGACGCCCTCGAGCAGTGGGAACCGGGCCAGCTCGAGCTCGGCAACCAGCTGATCGACCGAGTGGCCGCGATGGGCGCCCGCTCGCAGTTCACCAACACCTGGACCCCGGGCGACCCGGAGCTCCGCTTCGGGCTCTACGCCCCGGGCGTCTGAGAACGGACCACACATGATCCTGCAGAACAGCTTCGTCATCGACGTCCCCGTCGAGGATGCATGGAAGGCGTTGAACGACCCGGAGCTCGTCGCTCCCTGCTTCCCCGGCGCCGCTCTGACCGAGTTCACCGGGGACACCTTCGCGGGCATCGTGAAGGTCAAGCTCGGTCCGATCTCGCTGACCTACAAGGGCGAGGGAGTCTACGTCGAGCGCGACGACGCCGCACGGCGGGTCCTCATCTCCGCGACCGGCCGCGACTCCCGTGGGAACGGAACGGCCAAGGCCCAGGTCACCGGCACGGTCTCGGAGGCAGGCCCCGGACGCAGCGAGGTCCGGATGACGACCGACATGGCCGTCACCGGCAGGCCGGCCCAGTTCGGCCGCGGCGTGATCTCGGATGTCGCCGACAAGATGATCGGGCAGTTCGCGACGTGCCTCGCGACCACCCTCGCGCAGGACGACGCTCCCGCTGCACCCGGACCGGGCCCGGCGACCGCGCCGGCTTCTGGGATCTCCGCTCGTCCCGTACCGCCCGCATCCTCGGCGACATCGCAGGAAGCACTCGACGTCGGTGACCTGCTGTCGTCGATGGCTCCGGCCTGGATCCGGAGATGGGGTCCGGCCGTCGGCGTCGCAGTCCTCCTCGCACTCGTGGTGGGCCTGGCCCGCCGCCGCAGCTGACACGAACCGGCACGGACCGCTGGACGGATCTCCTCCAGAACATCGCCGGATCAACGGGCCGATGCCGGAAAGGCTCCGTGTACGGGAGTGGATCGAGGGAGCCGATGGCGAGCGGGGCGACGAGGTCGAGCACGCACTCCGGACGATCGAGGGCTGCGTACTCCCTCATGGCAGGTGTCTTGTTGCTGATGATGCTGGGTGGGACCATCCCGGCTCCGCTGTACGGGCTGTACCGGCAACAGATCGGTTTCGGCGAGTTGACGATCACCATCGTGTTCGCCGCCTACGCCGGGGGGACGCTCCTCGCCCTGTTGTTCCTCGGCGGCATCAGTGACCACATCGGACGAAAGAAGGTTCTGGCCGGCACGGTCGTCGTGGCCGCTGCCAGTACGGTGGTGTTCCTCGTCGCATCCGCGGTGCCGCTCCTGATCGTGGCCCGGGTGCTGAGCGGTATCGCGGTCGGCCTCGCCACCGGAACCGCCACCGCCGCCATCGCCGAGCTCCATCCTCGCGGGGATCAAGATGCTGCCGCCGTCGTCGCGTCGGGCGCCAATCTGACCGGTCTGGGCCTGGGGCCGCTGCTGGCGGGTGCGCTCGCCCAGTACGTCCCGGGGCCCACGACGACCGTGTTCTGGGTCTATCTCGGCCTGCTGCTCCTGGCCGCCTGTGCGCTCGTGGTGGTACCGGAGACGGCCGTCGGGCGGGACGGGGTCGTCGTGCTCACACCGGACGTCGGGGTTCCCGCAGACCTGCGGTCGGTGATGGCCGGAGCCGCCCTCGGGATCTTCGCCGCGTTCACGCTCCTCGGTCTCTTCAGCAGCCTGACACCGACATTCCTGACAGACGGATTCGGGGTCCGGAATCTGGCGGTCGTCGGTGCGGTGTCGTTCCTGATCTTCGCTGCAGGTGCGATCGGCCAGGCGGTCTCTGCTCGGCTGCCCAGCAGGCGTTCGGCGGCGACGGGACTCGTGCTGCTGCTACTCGGCCTGGCCGCACTGGACTCCGCGCTCGTCATCACGGCGCTCTGGCTGTTCCTGCTGGCCACCGTCGCCAGCGGTGTCGCGATCGGCTTCATCTTCCGCGGCGGTCTGGCCGAGCTCAATCGCCTCGTTTCCGCCGACCGCCGCGCAGCCGTGGTCTCCGCCTTCTTCCTCGCCGGCTACCTGGGCATGTCGGTCCCGGTCGTCGTCATCGGCGTCGGCTCCGAGCTCACGGGCACGGTCACGAGCACGCTCCTCGTGTCCGCGCTGCTGGCGGTGGTCATCGTGGTGGCTCTCGGCGTGGTGCTGCGGACCTTCGGAGCGCGTACTCGACCGGTGCGTCCCCGCGCACCGTCGGACGGTCGGGCGTTCCCCGCTGACGACAGCGGGACCGAACCCTGAGCATCCAGGCTGCTGACCCGCCGACAGCCCTGACGAGAGACACGGCGCCACCGAGCGGGTAGTCGTCACGGGCGTCCGAAGGTGGCGACCCGGTCGACACGCAGCTCGAACAGAATGCGCTGTTCCTCGCGGCCGGGGTCGCGCAGCTCATAGCGTTCGACCCCGAGGTACTTGCGGGCCATCCTGTCGATGTGCGCGGTGAGGCGCGGGCCCTCGACCGGGTCGTCCTCCGGAATCTCGCGGGTGACCGTGGCCTTGATGCTCAGCCAGTGGTAGGGACTTTCATCCACAGTCGACTGACCTGCGGTTGTGTAGGTGAGGTCGGCCGCGGGCGGGTCCGGGCGCAGGTGGGGTAGTGGGGTGTGGGAGACGAGGGCGTAGGTGGGGGTGCGGCCGGTGTCGGTGCCGAGGACCGTGTTTGAGAAGGGTCGGCGTGTCTGCGCCGCGCGGGCCGCGCTCTGGTCCATCGTGGACGGGTGGCTCGGCGTCAGCGGCGGTATCCCTCGGACACCAGCGATGAGCAGTGGGCGTTGATCGAACCGCTGTTGCCCGAGGCCGGGGCGGGTGGGCGTCCGGAGAAGCACCCGCGCCGGGACGTGGTCGACGCGATCCTCTACGTCGTGCGGGCGGGGTGCGCTTGGCGGGCTCTACCAGCGGACTTCCCGCCCTGGCAGACCGTCTACTGGTATTTCAACCGGTGGGAACAGCAGAAGGTCACCGAGAAGATCCTCCCGGTCGTGCGCCGTCAGCTACGTGCCGACGAGGGGCGGGACCCTGAACCGAGCGCGGGGATCATCGACTCGCAGTCGGTGAAGGGTGCCGACACCGTCGGGCAGGACTCGCGCGGCTTCGACGCAGGGAAGAAGATCAACGGCCGGAAGCGGTTCATCGTGACCGACACCCTGGGCCTGCTGTTGACCACGGTGGTGTGCTCGGCGTCGGTGCAGGACCGCGACGGGGCGAAGTCGATCCTGCTCGACCTGTACCTGCGCACCAGGGTGCGGTTCGTCTACGCCGACGCCGGGTTCGCCGGACGCCTGCTGGAGTGGGCGAACACGATCCTGCGCACCAGCGTCGAGGTCGTGCGCAAACCGCCTGAGCAGCGCGGGTTCGCCGTCCTCCCGCGCCGCTGGGTGGTCGAGCGGACACTGGCCTGGCTGACCGCACACCGCCGTCTGGCCCGCGACTACGAACGCCACCCCGCCGTCTCCGAGGCCATGATCCGCTGGGCCGCGATCAACACCATCACCCGCCGCATCGCCCGCGGCAAGCCGGCCGCCCGCCAACAGAAATACGTCTTCACACCCGCGACTTGATCTTCTCAAACACGCTCTCAGACACGGTTGACGTTCGGGATTCGACTGTCCGGACCGAACCGGCGTCGCGATCGTGTGCACCCCCGGCCGCGGGAGTGACCGCCGTGATCAGCCAGGCGCAGCCGCTTGACCTCCTCAAGGCTGCTTCGGCTTTCTTCGCGGCCAGCGGAGCGCGGGCGTCTGAACTCCCTTGTTCCGGTGGTGTCTGTGTGGTGATCAGCTTGAACGCCATCCCCAACCTGACACCGGTCTGGTTCGACTACGAGGGCGGCACGGTGCTGCTCAACATGGCCTCGCACCGCAGGAAAGTCGACTGGCTGCGCGCGATACCGAAGGCCACCTTCCTGCTCATGAACCCGCAGAATTCATGGATGAAGTCATTGAGCGCGAGACCGCCACCTTCCACGTCACGCCGGGCTACGGTGTGACCGCCCGCGACCTGCTCGGATACAGCCAGGCGGTCCGGATCGGCAACCGGGTGGAGACCTCGGGCCAGGGTGGCTGGGACGACGACCTGGTCGTCGCCGAGGACCTGGAGCAGGAGATCGTGCGGGCGTTCGACAACGTCGGGCGCACGCTCGCCGAGGCCGGCGCGACCTGGGCCGACGTCGTGCACGTGAACTCGTACCACAAGGTCGCGCCCGGGTCCGACGCCATCGGCGACGAGCACAACCGGATCATGGTCCGGGAGTTCCGCAGCCGGCTCGGCGGGCGGGCCCCCGGTCTGGACCCAGACCGGCGTCACCGTGCTCGGGCTCGCCACCATGCGGGTCGAGATCCGGGTGACCGCCCTGGTGGAGGGGTCCGGCTGAGGGTGCCTCAGCGGGTCCGTTCGTAGTGCCGGCGAGCCTTGGCGCGGTTCCCGCAGACCGCCATCGAGCACCACCGGGCGCGGTTCGCGCGGCTGCGGTCGAGCAGGAACAGCCGGCACTCGTCGTTCGCGCAGGGGCGCAGCCGTCCGGGCAGCTCCTCCTCGACGGCGGCCCAGGCGAGGACGGCCCCGACGGCGAGCCGGGCGTGCGGAGGGGCGACGGTCCGCCAGGTCAGCCGCCCGTCGGTGAACTCCGGCGTCCGGTGCACGCCGTCGAGGAGCGGGGCCAGCGCGACGCCCGGGTCGGCGCCGCCCCGGGCGACCCGGGTCAGGGCGTCCCGCGCGTCGCGCAGGACCGTCAGCTCCTCCGGGCCGCCGTCGCCGCCGTGCTCCCGCGCCCAGCGGCGCGCGGAGGCAGGGTCGCGGAGGGCGTCGCGCTCCACGCCGTCGACCAGGGGTCTGCTGTTGAGCAGGTCCAGCAGCAGGTCCACGTCGTCTCCTAACCGCATCGAGTCCTTTGACAGGTTACACGCGGGCGTGCTTCCGTGAGGAGGTCTAACCGGATCGAACCCTTGAAGGAGTTAGTCATGCCGCTCGTCCACCACCGGACCGCGACCGTCGACGGACACGAGATCTTCTATCGGGAGGCCGGCCCCGCCGACGCACCCACGATCGTCCTGCTGCACGGCTACCCGACCAGCTCGTCGATGTTCCGGCACCTGATCCCGCTGCTGGCCGGCGACCACCACGTGATCGCGCCGGACCACCTCGGCTTCGGGCACTCCGCCGCTCCGCCCGCGGCGGAGTTCGACTACACCTTCGACGCGCTCGCCGACATCACCGACGGGCTGCTCGAGCTGCTGGGTGTCGACCGCTACGCCCTCTACGTCCAGGACTACGGCGCACCGATCGGCTGGCGGCTCGCGCTCGCCCACCCGGAGCGGATCACCGCGATCGTCACCCAGAACGGCAACGGCTACGAGGACGGCTTCGTCGAGTCGTTCTGGACCGACGTCTGGGCCTACGGCGACGCGCCTGGCCCGGAGGCCGAGCCCGCCGTCCGCGCCGCCCTCGACCTCGACGCCATCCGGTGGCAGTACCTGCACGGCGTGCCCGACCCGGGAACGGTGGACCCGGACACCTGGCACCACGACCACGCGCTCGTCTCCCGGGAGGGCAACGACGCGGTCCAGCTCGCACTGTTCCGCGACTACCGCACCAACCGCCCGCTCTACCCGCGCCTGCACGGGTTCCTGCGCAGCAGCGGGGTCCCGGTGCTGGCGGTGTGGGGGCGCAACGACGAGATCTTCGGACCGGACGGGGCGCGGGCGTTCGCCCGCGACGCCGGGGACGTCGAGGTGCACCTGGTGGACGGCGGCCACTTCCTGCTCGAGAGCCACCTCGACGTCGTCGCCGGCCACCTGCGGCGCTTCCTGGAGCGGGTCCCGGCGTGACGCACGTGCCCGGGGCGGGGCGTGTGATCAGGACCGGCCGTCGCCCCGGGTCCCGCCGCCCGGGTCGCCCAGGACGGTGTCCACGGCCAGGTACAGCGTCTCGGTCTCGGTCCGCAGGATCGGGTCCGCGGCGGGCAGCGCCCGTTCCATGCCGAGCCCGTCGACCACGGTCATGAGGAACCGTGCCCGCCGGGCGTTGTCGCCCGGGGCGAGCGCGCCCTCGTCGACCAGGGTCGTCAGCCAGTACTCGACCCGGCGCCGCACCTCGCGCTCGATGGCGAGGTAGGCCGTCCGGAGCTCCTCGGTCGGCTCGGGTACGACGAAGGTGTCGACCGCGGTCCGCAGCGCCCGGCGCGCCTGCTCCCCGACCCCTGTGCGGTTCAGCACCTCTCGCAGGCAGGCTGCGAGCCTGTCCCGGGCCGGCACCGCGGTGTCGTGGATGGCGTCGTCGGGGGCGACGAGGTCGTAGACGCGGGTCAGGACCTCGTCCTGCAGCGCCCGCTGGGTCGGGAAGTGGTGGCGCAGCGAGCCGGTGCTGACCCCGGCCCGCGCGGCGACCGCGCGCACGCTCAGCCGGGTCCCCGGGTCCTGGCCGAACAGCTCCATCGCGGCCAGGAGCACCCGGTCCCGGCTGCCGAGCCTCCGACGCTGCGTCTCGTCCACCCCTGGCAGCGTACTAGTACACCGTGTTAGCGTGTCGTCGAACGGACCAATACAGTGTGTTGGTCAGGGCACGGGTTCGGGGGGACCGGATGCTGACCGAGTGGCGACGACACCGCGCCGTCCGACGCGTGAGACCGGGCGACGGCAGTCCGCTGAAGCGTTTCCGCTGGTGGCAGCTGTTCCTGGGGCGTTCCCTGCTGTACCTGGACCTGAACGGCGCCGACGGGCGGCCGGTGCGGTACTCCGTCGACGTGCGCCACCAGGGCAGCGGGGAGACCGGGCAGGTCGTCGCGCAGGTGTATCGCGACGGGCGGCACCACGCGTCGTCGCGGGTACCGGCCGTCGTCCCGGTCGAGGGCGGCGCCATCGAGGTCGCGACGAGCGCGTTCGGGGTGAAGCGCTGCCGGTACGTCACCGCCGCCGGTGCGGTCCGGCAGCTCGTCCCGGACCCGCGCTCGGCGGAGGGCCGCCGGGCCCGCCTGGAGCGCGAGCACCCCTCGCTCAGCCGCGTGCTCGGCGTCGTCTCGGTGGTGGCGCTGGTCGTCGGCGTCGGGCTGAACCTGCTGCAGCTGCTCGAGCCGCTCAGCCGGATCCCGCCGGTCGCGGCGGCGGTCGGGGTGTTCGAGTCGCCGGTCCACCTGCCGATCTGGCTCAACATCGCGCTCGGTCTCGCGGCCGCCCTGGCCAGCACCGAACGCGCGCTGCGGCTGCGCTACCACTGGCTGCTCGACGGCGTCGGCAACTGACGGGCGTGCCCCGGCGGTCCGCCCGCCGGGGCACGCGCCCGGTCAGGCGGCCGGCTCCCCGAACCAGCGGCGGGCCGCCCGCCGCAGCGCCGCGGGATCGGGCCGGTCCCCGCCGACCCGGGCCACGACGCCGTCGGGACGCAGGAGCACGGTGCCGGTGCCGAGGTCGTCGCGCAGCGGGCCGGTGACGCGGCGGATCCGGTCCGCCCAGCCGTGTGCCACGGCGCCCGGCGCGGGGTCGGCCCCCGGGTCGAGCAGCACACCCGAGCCGGTGGCCGTGAGCTCGCCGAGCCAGGTGCCGTCGGCGAGGCGGAACTCCGGCGCGACCCGGCCGACCATCGGGTGCGCGTCGCCGAGGTCGAGGCGCAGGCCCGCGCCGGAGGTCCGCAGGTAGACGTGGCCCGCGCCGTCGCGGGTGGTGAGCAGGTCGCGCACCACCGACGGGAGGGCGCGGCCTGCGGGCCGGGCCGCATGAGCGCCACCTGGGCTCGGCTCGCGCCGGCGTGCCCGGGAGACCACCGCGCCCCGTGCCGGCGGGTGACCCGGATCACGATCACTGGAGTGTGCCGCGACGGCCGACGGTGCCATGGGCCCCAGGCACCGGGGACGGTCCCCGGCTCCGTGAGGAGGCACCGATGACCCAGGCACCGACGACCCGCACCCGCACCCGCATCACCCTCGAGGACTTCTTCGCCGACCCGGAGTTCGCCGGGCCCTCGCTGTCGCCGGACGGGACGCGCATCGCCTACCTGGCGTCGCACCGCGGACGGCGCAACCTCTGGGTCCGGGCCGTCGAGGAGACCCACGCCGACGCCGTCGCGGTCACCCACGACACCCGCCGCGGGATCTCCCGCTACCACTGGACCGGCGACCCGCGCTGGATGCTCTACGAGCAGGACACCGACGGCAACGAGGACTGGCACCTGTACCGGGTCGACCTCGACGCCCCCGGGGAGCCCGCCGTCGACCTCACGCCGATGGCGCCGGGCTCGCGGGTGTTCGGGGTCGAGCCCTCCCACGAGCGGCCCGGCACCGTGCTGGTCTGGATGAACCCCGACCCGATGTCGATCGACATGTTCCGGGTCGACCTCGCGACGGGCGAGACCACGCTGGAGCTGGCCCAGCCCGGGCTGCGCGAGACCTGGCTGACCGACCGCGAGGGGCGCCCGGCGTTCCACTCGGTCATGACCGCGGCCGGGGACTACGAGATCTCCGCGGTCGACCCCGACGGCGGGCGACGGCTGCTGCACACCGTCGGCGGCCCGGAGCACCCGGTCGGCGTGTACCCGCAGATGGTCACCCCCGACGGCACCGGCCTGCTCCTGGGCCTCCACCAGGACTCCGACGACCTGCGGCTGGTCCGGATCGACCGGGCGACCGGCGAGCGGACCGTGGTGTCCGCCGTCGAGGGGAGGAGCCTGGACACGCTGGGGCTGCTCGGCCCCGGCCTGCCGCAGACGCTGCTCACCGACCGCGCCACCGGCGAGGTCGTCGCCGCCCGGTACGTGGGGGACCGGCCGCACCTGGAGGTCCTCGACCCGGAGTTCGCGCCGGTGTTCGAGGCCCTGTCCGCGCTGTCCGACGGCGTGCTGGAGTCGGTCTCCTCCGACGAGTCCGGGCGGCTCTGGATCGCCGGGTACACCCACGACCGCGAGCCGGGCGTGTACCGGCTCTACGACCGTGCCACGGGGGAGAGCCGGGAGCTGTTCCGCGGCCACCCGCACCTCGACCCGGCCGACCTCGCACCGATGGACGCGGTGTCGTTCACCGCCCGCGACGGCCTCCCGCTGCACGGCTTCCTGACCCTGCCCGTCGGCAGGACCCGGCAGGACACCGAGCGGCTGCCCCTGGTCCTGGTCGTGCACGGCGGGCCGTGGGCGCACGACACCTGGGGTTACGACCCCGAGGTCCAGTTCCTGGCGAACCGCGGGTACGCCGTGCTGCAGGTCAACTTCCGGGGCTCCACCGGCTACGGCCGCCGCCACCTCACCGCCGCGATCGGTGAGCTCGCGGGCGCGATGCACGACGACCTGATCGACGCCTGCGACTGGGCCGTCGGGCAGGGCTGGGCCGACCCGGACCGGATCGGCATCTACGGCGGCTCCTACGGCGGGTACGCCGCGCTGGTCGGCGTGACCGTCACCCCGGACCGCTTCGCCGCCGCCGTCGACTACGTCGGCATCTCCGACCTGGCCAACTTCATGCGGACCCTGCCGGAGTTCGTCCGGCCCTACCAGGTCAACGCCTGGTACCGCTACGCGGGCGACCCGGACGTGCCGGAGCAGGCAGCCGACCTCGCGGCCCGCTCGCCGATCACGATGGCCGACCGGATCCGCACGCCGCTGCTGGTCGCCCAGGGCGCCAACGACGCCCGCGTCGTGCAGGCGGAGTCGGACAACATCGTGGCCTCGCTACGCGAGCGCGGGGTGCCGGTGGAGTACCTGCTGGCCACCGACGAGGGACACGGCTTCGCCAACCCGGAGAACCGGATCCGGCTGTTCCGGGCGATGGAGCGCCACTTCGCCGAGCACCTCGGCGGCTCCGCCTGAGCCCGTCGTTTCGCCGCACCGCCCCGGGGTAGCCGTCCGGGGACAGGGTGCCGGGCGACACGCCGGCGCACGCCGGCGGAACGGAGTGGACATGGCGAAGCAGGTGGCAGCGGTCTGGGTACCGGTGACCGACATGAAGCGGGCGACCGCGTTCTACCGCGACGTCCTCGGCCTGGCCGTGACGATGGAGAGCGACGACTGGACCGAGCTCGACGCCGGCGGCCTCACCATCGGGCTCAACGGCCGGGAGACCGCGGAGACCGCCGACCACGGCGGTGCTGTGATCAGCTTCCACCCGGAGACGTCCATCGAGGAGGCCCTCGACGACCTGAAGCAGCGCGGCGGCCACGTCCAGGGCGACATCAGCGAGCACTCCTGGGGCCGGATCTTCCCGTTCCGCGACACCGAGGGCAACGACCTGCAGTTCTACACGCCGCCGGCGAGCTGACCCGGCCGCTCACGCCGCCAGGTCGGCCTCCAGGGCCTCGGTGAGCAGCGCGACCAGGGCCTCGCGCTGCACGTCGGCCGACGACCCGGACACGTCGTCGGCGCCGTCGAGCGCCGCCGCCGCGAGGCCGGCCTTGGAGTCGATCAGGTCGGCGATCCGGGCGTCGATCGTCTGGGCGGCGAGGATCCGCCACGCGGTCACCGGTTCGGACTGTCCGATCCGGTGGCTGCGGTCGATCGCCTGGGTCTGCTCGGCCGCGGTCCAGGACAGCTCCGCGAGCACGATGTTCGAGGCGACCTGCAGGTTCAGCCCGACCCCCGCCGCGGTCAGCGAGCACACCGCCACCGCGACGCCGGGGTCGTTCACGAACGCGTCGATGTTGCGCTGGCGCACCGACGGCGTCTGGTCGCCGCGGATCGAGGAGTACCGCACGCCCTGCTTGGCGAAGGTCTGCTCGGCGGCGTCCATGACGTCGACGTGCTTGGCGAAGAACACGACCTTGCCCGCGCTGCGCGCGATCTGCACCGCGTAGTCCGCCGCCAGCCCGGCCTTGGCCCGGCCGAGGCGGCGCATCATCGTGAACACGTTGTCCCCGGAGCCCGCCTCCGCGGCGTCCTTCTGTTCCCAGCCCGCGACGTCGCGGACCAGGCCGTGGTCGATGCCCTCGACCGTCGGACCGGACCGGCGGGCGGCGAGCGCGGCGGTGTAGCGGGCGACCATCCGCCGGGCCAGCGCCTTCTCCGCGGCCCGGATGGACCGGCCGGTCGGGCCGTCGATCTCGACGGGGAGGTCCGCGATGCGCCGGGCCGGGATGTCCGCGGCGACGTCGATCTTGCGACGGCGCACGATGCCCATGTCGACGACGCACTGGCGCGCGGCGCGCTCGAACAGACCGTCGGCCGGGGTCATCCCGGTCGCGGTGAGCTTGTCGAGCAGCTCGGCGCGGGGCTTCGTCGCGTCGATCCAGCCGAGGAACTGCCAGATGGCGAGGAAGTCCTCGACGTCGTTGATCAGCGGGGTGCCGGTCAGCGCCATCAGCAGCGGCCGGGGGATGAACGACCGGATCTTCTCGGCGATCTCCAGGACGTGCTTGGACCGCTGGGAGGTGCGGTTCTTGATGAAGTGCGCCTCGTCGACGACCATCCCGCGGAACCCGAAGTCGCCCAGCCAGCCGATGTGCCGGTCGAGCACCTCGTAGTTGACGACGACGATGTCGGCGAAACCGTCGACGGAGTCGCCGTTGCCCTGGATCGCGGTCGCGGCCCGGCGCGGCGCCCACAGCGCGGCCTCGCGCACCCAGTTGGTCTTCACCACGTTCGGCACGACGACCAGCAGCGGGTAGGCGTTCGCGGCCTCGGCCGCGCGCAGTGCCTGCGCGGTCTTGCCCAGCCCGGGCTCGTCGGCGAGCAGGAAGGTGCGGTGGCCGTCCTCCGCGGCGGCGACGAGCTCCGCCTGGTGCGGCATCAGCTCCCGGCCGCCCGGTACCGGGCGGGTCGAGGGCTCGGGCAGCTCCATGCACGCCGGTGCGCCGGCCCCGGCGCGCTCGAAGGAGCGCAGCAGCGGGCCGAGCAGCTCCCAGCCGGTCAGCGGCGTCGGGCGCGGGCCGCTCGGCGGCGCGGCGGAGAAGTCGGGCGCGAGGAACGGGTTCGCCATCTGCCGGGCCACCACGGACTGCGGCACGACCTGCGGCTTCGCCGGGACCAGCGGGATCTCGACGGGTTCCGGTTCCGGCTCGGGCTCGTCGACCTCGATCCCGGCCGAGCGCAGCATCTCCCGCTTGAGCGCGCGCGCCGAGTCGGAGACGACGGCGTCGTCGGCGAGCAGGGCCAGCAGGCCCGCGTCGCGGACCGCGTCCATCGCCAGTGCCTTCGCGATCTCGTCGAGACGCTGCAGGGTCTCGGCCCGCTTCGCGTCGTCGTGCCGGTCGCGGACCCGGGCCCGTTCGTCGCGCAGCAGCAGCGCCACCGTCTGGAACTTGGTGCGGGTGGCCGGGGTGACCCGGCCGGTCCGCAGGGCGGTCCGCACCTCGCGTGCGGCCCCGGTCAGCACCGACATCACGTCGCTGCCCCGTGGGCGGCGACGTCGCTGGGGGGTGCCCTGGCGAGCCCCGGTCCGGGGCCTGCCTCCTCGCGCCACGTACTGCTCCTGTCGACGTCCTGCGGCGCCGGTCCGTGGCCGCGTCCCCGGGGGGCCGCGACCGGACGTGCTCGACGTGACGAAGGGCCGGATGGCCCCTCCGCACCACGAACCGGCCGGTGGGGGATCGCAGTCACGGGGGTCGGCGGTCCGGCTGCGGGAAGCGCCACAGGCCGTCGACGGTGTCCGGGACCCGCCGTACGACCCGGCCGTGGAACACCCGGGACGGTCGGCAGATCTGATCCGGGTCCCACCCTACCTCGGGCGGGCCCGTACGGCGCGTGACACACCGGTGGCGGACGACACCACCGCCGCTACCGGTCCGGGCCGACCGGTCCCTCGATGCGGAACAGCCGACGCGCGTTGCCCTCGGTGAACAGGTCGCGGTCGGCGGCGGCGAACCCGTCGAGGAACCCCGCGACCTCCGCCCGCGACGGGTGCTGGAAGGGGTGGTCGGTGGAGAACAGCAGCCGGTCGGGCGTCGTCACCGCCAGCGCGTGCCGCAGGTGCGCGGGGTCGAGCATCCCCGAGCAGGTGAGCACGATGTTCTCGCGCACGTACTCGGGTACCGAGCGCTCCAGCCCGGCGACCCGGGCGACGCCGTTCGCGCGGTCGGCCCAGTAGGGCAGCAGCTCACCCCAGTGCCCGAGTACGACGGTCAGGCCGGGGTGCCGGTCGAAGGTGCCGCGGGCGATGAGGCGCAGCACCGCGACGGCGGCCTCCACGTGCCAGCCCCACCCGAACGTCGCGAGCGCCAGGTCGGTGGTGTCGCCGAACCCGGAGTAGGACGCGTCGCGCACGGCGGGCGGCGGGACCTGCGGGTGCACGAACACCGGCAGCGCGCGTGCCGCGGCGACGGCGAACAGGTCGTCGAGGCGGGGGTCGTCGAGCAGGATGTCGCCGCTGCGGCCGTAGACCATCGCCCCGACCAGGCCCAGGTCGGCGGCGCGTTCCAGCTCGGCCGCGACCGCCGACGGTTGCGCGGTGGGCAGGGTCGCCATCGCACGCAGGCGCCGCGGGTGGTCGGCGACGGCCGCGACGGCGGTGTCGTTGAGCTCGCGGGACAGCGCGACCGCGTCCGCCGGGTCCAGCGGTCCGGTCGACGGCGGGGCGACCGAGAGCACCTGCAGGTCGACGCCCTGGGCGTCCATCGCGGCGAGCCGGCCCGCGCCGAGGTCGTGCAGCTGCGCGAGGTGGTCGCCGATGTCGTTGAGGGCCGTGCTCGGGTCCCGGCGGTGCGGTGGCAGGGCGGCCAGTGCCGCGTCCAGCGCGGGGGAGGTCCAGTGCTCCTCGACGGCGATGATCGACATGCGGTGCTCCTGTCCGGCCCGTCGCGGGACGCGACCACGACCCGCGCCGATGCTGCCAGCCCGGTCCCGGGGTCAGCCGCGCAGGATCCGCGGGATCGCCTGCCGCACCGCGGCGAGGTCGGTGAGGACCTCGACGGCGCCGGCCGCGGTCAGCTCGTCGACGCCCGCTCCGCCGGTGCGCACCGCGTAGGCGGGGTGCCCGGCGGCAGCGGCGGCGCGCACGTCCCACTCGGAGTCGCCCAGGACGAACGCGGTCGACCCGGCGACCCGGCGCACCGCCGCCTTGACCAGATCCGGGTCGGGCTTGGTGCGGCGCGCGTCGGACCGGGTGAGGCAGGCGTCGGCGAGGGTGCGTCCGTCGAACAGGTCCAGATAGGCCTCGACGTGCTCGGGATCGCCCGAGCTGGCCAGCACCACCTTCATCCCGAACCCGTCGCGCAGGTCGACGAGCAGCTCCGCCGCCTCGGGCAGGGCGACGACCTCGCCGAGCAGCGGGTCGAACTCCTCCTTCCAGGCGGCGCGGGCGTCGTCGCCGTGGGTGTCCTCGAACCCCTGACCGGCGACGGCGGGGACCAGCTGGTCCCCGCCCATCCCGACCGCACGGTGCAGCTGCCACAGCGGCACCGTGACGCCGAACCGGCGCAGGGCGCGGGACCAGGCGATGGTGTGGTGGTAGTTGGTGTCGACGAGCGTGCCGTCGACGTCGATCACCGCGGTGTCGGGGGTCGTCATCCGCGCGGGGTACCCACGCGCCCGGTGTCCACGCGGCGCCGGCCGGTGAGGTCGGACTCCGCGCGCCGCGCGGGTGTGGTCCGGCGCCCGGCGGGTACCCCGTGCGACACCGAGGACGGGATGTGCGCAGATGCCGCAGGTACGGGTGAAGGCCGTCGGCACCGACGCGGCCACGACCGACCGGGTCGTCCTGCTGGAGGAGACGTCCGGGGCGGGGCGGATCGTCGTCGTCGCGGTGGGGGAGGCCGAGGCGCTGGCCGCGGCGGCCGCGCTGGAGGGGGTGCGGAGCGCCCGCCCCGGCACCCACCGCCTGATCGGCGCCGTGCTGCGCGCCGCGGGCCGCCGCCTGGTCCGGGTCCGCGTGCACACCCTGCGCGACGCGGTGTTCCACGCCGAGCTCGACCTCGACGACGGCACCCGCGTCGACTCGCGCACCAGCGACGCGGTGGTGCTGGCGCTGCTGCTCGGCGCCGACATCGTCGTCGCCGACGCGGTGCTGACCGTGGCCGGGGTCGACCCGTCGACGGTCGTGGTCGAGGGGCTGGGCAGCGGCTCCGGCGAGCTGGAGGCGTTCCGCCGGTTCCTCGACACCGCCACGCCCGACGACTTCGACGGGCCGCCGCGCTGACCCCCGGCGGCGACGCTCAGGCGACCGGCCTGCCCGCCCCGCCTGCGCCGACACCCGGCCCGGCCTGCGGGAGGGCCGGCGCACCGGCGTCGCGCAGCAGGTCGGCGAGCCCGCCACGGGCCCGGCCGCGGGTGCGGGCGCTGGTCCGCACCGTCGCGGGCGCACCCGCGACGACCCGGTAGCCGCCGGCCCGCAGCCGGGCGACGAGCCCGTGGTCCTCGCCGCAGGCCAGCGGCGGGAACCCGCCCACCGCGGCCCACGCGTCGCCGCGCACGCCCAGGTTCGCGCCGTACACCGGGTAGTCGGGCGGCGCGGGCTCCCCGGGCGGGCGCGGCAGCCCGGGCACGTCGAGCACCACCCCACCGGCGACGGCGTCGGCGCCGGCCGCGGCCAACGCCAGGTGTGCGGCGACCCAGCCGGGGGCCACGGTGCCGTCGGCGTCGGTGCCGAGCAGCCAGGTCGTCGCCGGGGCGGCGCCGTCGGCGGCGAGCACTGCGGCCAGGGTGACGGCGGCGAGCTCGCGGACCGCGCCGATCGTGAGCGGCCCGGCCACCTCGTGCGGCCGCGGCGCGGACCGGCAGCCGGGCAGCGGGGCCACCCCGGCTGTGGGTTCGAGCACCGTCACCCGCACCCGGTCCGCGGCCGGGTGCGTCGCGGCGGCGGTCCGGGCGAGCGCGGCGGTGGCGTCGGAGCAGCGGTCGGCGACCACGCACAGCGCCCGCGCGGTGAGCCCGGGCGTGTGGTCGAGGGCGGTCAGCACGGACCGGACGCAGGCGGTGATGGTGCCCGCCTCGTCGTGGGCGGGGACGAGCACGCCCGCGGCGGACGGTGCGGTCCCTGATCGCGTGGCCCGGCTCACCGGCGCCGGACCACGTGCAGGAGGAACTGCTCGTCGGTGTGCTCGATGAGGGTGTCGAAGCGGTCGTCGGCCACCACCCGCGCGTGCACGGTGGCGGCGTCGGCGGGCGCCTCGGCGGGCCACTGTCGCCAGTGCACCAGTACCAGGTCGCCGCCCGGCACCAGCGCGTCCGCGATGCGGTCGAGCACGGCGCCCACCCGCGCGGCGGGCAGGTAGTAGAGGAACTCGGCGAGGACGACGAGGTCGACGCCGCCGGGGACGGCCCGGTCGTCGTCGACGTCGGCCGCCACGACCTCGACGCCCGTGATCCCGCCGAGGGCGTCGGTGGTGGCGGCGACGGCCTCGTCGACCACGTCGGAGGCCACCACCCGGTCGCAGCGCGCCGCCAGGCCACGGGTCAGCTCGCCGAGCCCGCAGGCCGGTTCGGCGGCCAGCGCGTAGCGCTCCCGCGGCAGGCAGGCCAGCAGCACGTCGCGCTTGCGCCGCTCGTAGAACGACGTGCGCACGGCCCAGGGGTCGGCGCCGTCGCGGTAGAGCCCGGCGAACAGCTCCGGCGGCGCCCCGCGGGCGGCGGCTCCCGGAAGTAGACCTCGTGACCGCCGTGGAAGTGGGCGAGCGTCGCCGCGGACAGCACCGCGCGGGCCCCGCCGGGCGGCACCGCGGACTGCGACGCGTGCGCGGCGATCGCGCGGCGCTTGGCGTCCCGGTCGTCGGCGGACAGGGCCAGCCGGTGGGCGCGGTCCCACGGCACGCCGGGATCGGTCGGCGCGATCCGGGTGCGGGCCCAGATCGGGAACCCGAAACCGTGCGCGGTCACCGGGGCCGCCGCCGGGCAGGCCCGGCCGACCGCGGCGTGGTCGGGGTGCGGGTCGCCCCGCCACGGACTCGCCCACGCGTCGGCGCCGGCGAGCAGCCCGGCCAGGGGACCGACGAGCTGGTCCTCGCGCAGCGCCGAGTCGGGCAGCCCGAGCCGGTGCACCGTCGCGGGCACGCCCAGCTCGGCCAGCGCCGCGTCGAGCTCGGCGCGGCGGGTGCGGGCCAGCCCGGCCCGGTCGATCGACCCGACCTCGGGCAGGGCGGCCTCCCCGTCGCTGGCCAGGACGATCTCGACGGTGCCGCCCGCGGCGAGGACCCCGCGCATGAGCCCGGCCGCGCCGAGGGTCTCGTCGTCGGGGTGGGCGCACACCACGACCAGGCGGCCGAACGACGACGGGTCGAGACCGCGCCGGGCCAGGGTCGCGGCCGCGTCCTCCCAGACGTCGGGGGTCTGCACGGGCTCCATCAGGTCGCCGGGGTGACCAGGGCGCGCCCGAGCGCGGCGAGGTCGCGTCCGCCGTGGTGCTGGCGCAGGTAGATCTGCAGGTCCGCGAGGCGTGCGGTGAGCAGCGGCGACCCGGCCAGCACGGCGACCCCGGCGATCTCCGGGGCGGTGTCGAGGACACTCCGGCACGCCCGCTCGACGGCGGCCCGCACGGTGGCCACCGCGTCGTGGTGGGCGGTGGCGGGGTCGGCGTCGATGCGGGCGGCGGTGACGGCGAGCAGGGCGTCCGCGGCGGCGACGGCGGCGTGCACCGTCCCGAGCGCGGCCAGCCGGTGCGGGTCCGGCTCGGTGGTGCGCAGCGGCTCCGCCACGTGGTCGACGATCGCGGCGGCCGCGCCCAGCCACACCGCGGCGACCCCGGCGCCGCCGTGGGCGAACCCGGGGCGGGCGGTGTAGGCGTCCGGCCCGCCGACCACCGCCTCGGCCGGCACGGGCACGTCGTGCAGGACGACGTCGTGGGTGTCGCTGGCGGCCATCCCGGCGGCCCGCCATGCCGTCACCCGTTCCACCTGTGGGGCGCGCAGGTCCAGGTCCACGAGCCGGGTGCCGTCCCCGGCACCGGCGACGACGAGTGCCCGGTCGAGCAGGTGGGTGCCCGAGCAGAACCGCACGGTGCCCGACAGACGGAGCTCGTCGTGGCCGCCGTCGAGCCGGGCCCCGCCGCCGGACCGCGACGCCCATACCCCGTAGCCGGCGCCCGGGGCGGGGGAGCGGTGGTGGTCTGCGAGGATCGCGACGGCGTCGGCGTGCCCCTCGGCCAGCCGCGCGACCGGCAGGTCGCGTCGTGCGATCCGGGCCAGCCGCGCCCACCGGGTCGCGGTCGCCCCGGAACCGGGCAGCGGGAGGTCGAGCCCACCGGCGGCGACGGCGGCGGCGAGCGTGGCCCCGGCCCCGCCGGGGAACGGCTCGGCGGGGCCTGCGGGTGCGGGCACCGGGTCCAGGACGCCGGTGGCGGGCCCGGATCGGCCACCCCGGTGGTCGGCGCCGGGGACGTCGGGTCGGTGGTCGAGGCTCACGGGCTGCCGTATGTCCGGTCCCGGCGGGTCCAAACCCGACCGCGGGGCCGGGGCTCAGCCGTACAGCCGCCGGTGGGCGAACCGCACCGCGCCGCGGTAGAGCACCCCGGTCGCCCCGGACGCGGCCAGCGCGGCCCGCGCCGCGTTGGCGCCGGGCCCGCCGTGCACCGCGCCGCCCGGGTGCGCCGACGCCCCGGCGAGGAACAGCCCCGGCACCGGGGTGTCGGCGCGGCCCAGGCCCGGCACCGGGCGGAACACCAGCTGCTGGTGCACCGCGGAGGTGCCCGCGGTGATCGCCCCGTCGACGAGGTTGCCGTCGCGGCCCTGCAGGTCCGCGGGCCCGGCGACGGCGCGGGCCCGCACCCGCGACCCGAACCCGGGCGCGTGGTCCTCGACGACCTGCTGCATCCGGTCGGCCCAGCGCAGCACCTGGTCGCGGCCCCAGCCCAGGCCGCGCGGCACATGGGTGTAGGCCCAGGCGGACTCGGTGCCGGGCGGGGAGCGGGTCGGGTCGGCCGTGGTCATCTGTCCGAACAGCAGGAACGGGTCGCGGGGCAGCCGGCCGGCGGTCAGGTCGGCGGCGTAGCGGCGCAGGCCGTCGAGGTCGGCGCCGAGGTGCACGGTGCCCGCCGACCGGGCACCCGGCGCGGTCCAGGGCACCGGCCCGCCGAGCGCCCAGTCCACCTTGACCGTGGAGAAGTCCCAGTCGAACCGGGCGAGGTCGGCGACGAAGCGGGCCGGCAGGTGCTCCTCCCCGACCAGGTCGCGGTAGAGGCGGGGCGCGTCGACGTCGGCGAGCACCGCCCGGCGGGCGAGGACCCGCCGGCCGTCCGCGTCCACGACGCCGCAGGCCCGGCCGGACGGTCCGACCAGGACGGTCCGGATCGGCCGTCCGCAGTCGATCCGCCCGCCGCGGGCCGTCAGCCGGGCGACGAGCGCACCGGTCAGGGCCCCGGCCCCGCCCGCGGGGACCGGGAAGCCGACACGCTGGCCGAGCATCGCCAGCAGCCAGCCGTAGGCGGCGCCCGCCGCGGAGTCCGGCCCGAGGTCGGTGTGCAGGGCGTTGCCCGCCAGCAGCAGCGGGGCGGCCCGGCCCCGAAGTGCTCCTGGGCCATCCGCGCCACCGGCTGCACCAGCATCCGGGCCAGCCGCAGGGCGTCGCCGGTGCCGAGCGTGCGCAGGAGCCGGGAGGCCGGCCGGACCGGTGGGAACGGGCGCAGCGCGGCGGCGACGACGTCGTCGCCGATCCGGTCCCACTGCGTCACCAGCGCGCGCCAGGCGTCGCCGTCGCCGGGGTGGTCGTCGTCGAGCGCGGCGGCGGTGTCGTCGAGGCGGCGGTGCAGCACCGCACACCGGCCGTCGGGGGTGGGGTGGGCGAGGACGGTGGGGGCGTGGCGCCACTGCAGCCCGTGCGCGCCGAGGTCGAGCTCGCGCAGCACCGGTGAGGCGGCGCCGAGCGGGTGGAACGCGCTGGCCAGGTCGCTGACGAAGCCCGGCGCGGTGATCTCCGCCGAGCGCACGGCGCCGCCCGGCGCCTCGGCGGCCTCGCAGACCAGGACGTCCCAGCCGGCGTCGGCGAGCAGGTTCGCCGCGACGAGGCCGTTGTGCCCGGCCCCGACCACGACGGCGTCGACCCGTTCGGTCACCCGGTTCCCCCTCCCGTGCCGGCGGCCCGCGCGGGGCGCCGTGCACCGCACTACCCGGGTCCGCGGAGGTCGTGCCCGTCACGATCGGCATCCGCTGCCGGTGGGCGGGTAGCCGCGCCGTCACGCCGGACCGACCGGTGCCGCACCACCCGGAGGACGAGTATGCCCACCCAGTCCCAGCACCACTCCCACGGCCACGCGGTGTTCCCCTGGCCGCAGCTGCTGGTGGTCGTCGCGGCGTTCCTGCTCCTGCTCTACGGGCTCCTCGGGTTCCGCTACAGCGGCCTTCCCGGGCTGCCCGCGGCGAGCGGGGAGCTGCTGGGCATCGGGGTGGACCCGCTGCGCGACCTGGTGCACCTCGTCCTCGGCGTGGCCGGGCTGCCGTGCGTCACGCGGCTGCCCTGGGCACGGGGCTTCGGGGTGGTGCTCATGGTCCTGGGCACCGCCGAGGTCCTGCTCGGGCTCCTGACCGGCGTGCTCCGGCTGGTCCCGGCCGGGCCGTTCGCCACCAACACCGGTTCGGTGCTGGTGGGGGTCCTGCTGCTGGTGCTGGGCGCGGTCGCGGTGTTCGGACACGCGTTCGGCGACGCCCCGTACGCGGGTCTCCAGCGCGGGGTGGAGGCGGCGGGCCGCCGGGTGACGGGGTTGCGCGACCGCAGCGTGCACGCGGGCACCGACGACGTGGGAACCGAGGACAGGGACCCCGCGGCGTGGATCGACGAGCCGGCCGGTGACGGCGACCGGACCGGCGGGCACGACGCCGCCCGCGGGCCGCGGTGAGGCGGGCGGGGCGGGCGCGCGCCACCACGGCCTCAGGCGTCGAAGGGGAGCGTGCACCGCACGACGGCGTCGTACTCGACGAGGCGGTCCATCGCGGCCCGCGTGGTCTCCGGGGCGGCCCGGTCGCGGTGGGCGACGACGAACCGCTGACCACGGGTTCCCGGCGCACCCCGGTCCGCGGCGGAGAAGCGCAGGAACGCCTCGGCGACCTCGCGGTAGCGGCGCCGCGTCGCCTCGTCGCCGACCTGTGTCGCGAGCCAGGCGACGTACGGCGCGAGGCGGTTCGTGATGCCGTCGGCCGGACCGGCCGGGTCCTCGGTGACGGGCTGGGGCTCCATGGCGGTCCTCCGGTGGTGGGGGGTGACCGTCGACGCCTACCCGCCGGCCGGGCGCCCATGCCGGTTTCGCCGGGAGGCGGCCGGGTAGCCGGGCGCCGCACCACCGGCGACACCGAGGAGGACCCCATGCGTGCCCTGACCTGGCACGGCCGCCGCGACGTCCGGGTGGACACCGTCCCCGACCCGGTCGTCGAGCAGCCCGACGACGTGGTCGTGCAGATCACCAGCTCCGGCCTGTGCGGCTCCGACCTGCACCTCTACGAGGTGCTCACCCCGTTCCTGTCGCCCGGCGACGTCCTCGGCCACGAGCCGATGGGTGTGGTGGCCGAGGTGGGGCCCGCCGTCACCGAGCTGTCGGTCGGCGACCGCGTCGTGATCCCGTTCAACGTCAGCTGCGGGCACTGCTGGATGTGCGGGCGCGGCCTGCAGTCCCAGTGCGAGACCACGCAGAACCGCGACCAGGGGACCGGCGCGTCCCTGTTCGGCTACACCGCGCTCTACGGTCAGGTGCCCGGCGGACAGGCCGAGTACCTGCGGGTGCCGTTCGGCAACTCGTTGCCGATCCGGGTGCCCCAGGGGCCGCCGGACGACCGGTTCCTGTTCCTGTCCGACGTGCTGCCGACGGCGTACCAGGCCGTGCAGTACGCCGCGACCCCCGCCGACGGGACGCTGGTGGTGCTGGGGCTCGGACCGATCGGGGACATGTGCACCCGGATCGCCGCCCACCTGGGCGTGCGGCAGGTGGTCGGCGTCGACCTCGTGCCCGAGCGGCTGGCCCGGGTCGAGGCGCGTGGGATCCCGGCGCTGGACCTGAGCCACGGCGACGACGAGGTGCTCGGCGCGATCCGGTCGATGACCGGTGGCCGCGGCGCCGACGCCGTCATCGACGCGGTCGGCATGGAGGCCCACGGGGCCCCGGTCGCGGCCGCCGCCCAGAAGGTGGTGGCCGCGATGCCCTCCGGGCCGGGCCGCACGGTCATGGAGACGGCGGGCAGCGACCGCACCGCGGCGCTGGAGCTGGCGATCGGCGCGGTGCGCCGGGGCGGCACGATCTCCCTGTCGGGGGTCTACGGCGGCAGCGCCACCCCGCTGCCGATGCTCACCCTGTTCGACAAGCAGGTGCAGATGCGGATGGGGCAGGCCAACGTGTGGCGCTGGGTCCCGGACCTGCTGCCGCTGCTCGGCGACGACGACCCGCTCGGCGTCGATCACTTCGCGACCCACCGGGTCCCGCTGGAGGAGGCCGCGCAGGCGTACTCGATGTTCCAGGACAAGACCGACGGCGCGGTGAAGGTGCTCTTCACCCCCTGAGCCCGGCACCGCCCCCGACGTCCGGTCCCCCCGGGGCTCGCTCCGCGCCCCGGGGGGACCCGGTCAGCGGGCCTCGTCCTCGCGGTCGTCCTCGGCGAGCGCCTCCGCGCGGGCCTCGGCTCCGGTCCGGCCCGCGTAACCCTCGTCGCGCCCGGCGACGCGGCCCACGAACTCGCCCGACGCGCCGGTGCCGGTGGTGGACGCCGCGTCGCCGTCCTCCCGGGGCAGGCCGCCGGTCTCGCGGGAGTTGGCCAGGTTCGGGTCGGGCTCGACGTCCTCGGCCGGGCCGCGCCCGCGCAGCCGGTCCACCAGTCGTCCCAGGAAGGAGGTCATACCAGGGGGGTACCTCCGCGCGCCGCGTCCACACCCGGTGCCCGATGTCGCCGTACGGGCGGGCGCGCCGGTGCTCCCGCCGGGCGCCGAGAGGGCCTGCGGGACCCGAGCGGTGTCCGGTGCGCCGGTGCCGGGCGGCGCCGTCGGGGTGGCCGCCCGGCGGCCGGCTCAGCCGTTGCGCGGGAAGCCGAGGTTCACGCCCGCGTGGCTCGGGTCGAGCCAGCGGGTGGTGACGACTTTGCCCCGGGTGAAGAAGTGCACGCCCTCGGTGCCGTGCGCGTGGGTGTCGCCGAACAGCGAGTTCTTCCAGCCGCCGAAGCTGTAGTAGGCCATCGGCACGGGCACCGGCACGTTGATGCCGATCATGCCGACCTCGACCTCGTTCTGGAAGCGGCGGGCGGCGCCGCCGTCGTTGGTGAAGATCGCGGTTCCGTTGCCGTAGGGGTTGGCGTTGATCAGCTCCACGGCGCGCGCGTAGGTCTCGACGCGCACCACCGACAGCACCGGGCCGAAGATCTCGTCGGTGTAGACGGTCATGTCGGTGCCGACGTGGTCGAGCAGGGTCGGGCCGACGAAGAAGCCGGACCCGTCGGCGTCGAACTCGCCCTGCCTGCCGTCGACGACGACGACGGCGCCCTCGGACTCGCCGGCGTCGATGTAGCCCGACACCCGCTCCTGGGCGGCGCGCGTGACCAGCGGGCCCATGTCGCAGGAGCGGCGGCCGTCGCCGGTGCGCAGGGCGCGGGCCCGGTCGGCGATCTTCGAGACCAGGGTGTCGGCGATGTCGCCGACGGCCACGAGCGCGGACACGGCCATGCAGCGCTCGCCCGCGGAGCCGAACCCGGCGTTGACCGCCTGGTCCGCGGCGAGGTCGAGGTCGGCGTCGGGCAGCACGACCATGTGGTTCTTCGCCCCGCCGAGCGCCTGGACGCGCTTGCCGTGTGCGGTGCCGGTCTCGTAGACGTGGCGGGCGATCGGGGTGGAGCCGACGAAGCTGATGGACTTGACGTCCGGGCTGGTCAGGAGCGCGTCGACGGCGGTCCTGTCGCCGTTGAGGACGTTGAACACGCCGTCGGGCAGGCCGGCCTCGGACCACAGCTCGGCGATCCAGAGCGCGGCGGAGGGCACCTTCTCCGAGGGCTTGAGCACCACGGTGTTGCCGGTGGCGATCGCGACCGGGAAGAACCACATCGGGACCATCGCCGGGAAGTTGAACGGGCTGATGATCCCGACGACGCCCAGCGGCTGGCGGACCGAGTGCACGTCGACGCCGGTGGAGGCGTTCTCGGTCGCCGAGCCCTTGAGCAGGTGCGGCATCCCGCAGGCGAACTCGACGACCTCCTGGCCGCGCGCGACCTCGCCCGCGGCGTCGGAGAGCACCTTGCCGTGCTCGGCGGTGATCAGCGCGGCCAGCTCCGGTGCGCGGGCGTCGAGCAGCTCGCGGAAGCGGAACAGGATCTGGGTGCGCCTGGCGAGCGAGGTGTCGCGCCAGGCCGGGAACGCGGCCTTCGCGGCGGCGATCACCGCGGCGGCCTCGTCGGCGCTCGCGAGGGGCAGGTGCGCGGTGACCTCGCCGGTGGCGGGGTCGGTGACCTCGGACGTCCGCCCGGAGGTGCCCTCGACCCGCGCTCCCGCGACCCAGTGGTGGAGCGTCTTCTGCATCGTGCTCGTCATGATCGGCCCTTCTCAGCTGGTCGGGCGCCAGCGTCTCACCCGGCCCGGCCGGGGGCGAGCCCGTGCTCCAGCGGCAGCCCCCGGTCGGCGACGACGTCCTTCATGACCAGCGTCGAGGACAGCCGCTGCACCCCGGGCAGGGTGGTGAGGCGCTCGTCGTAGAGCCGCTGGAACGCGGGCAGGTCCCGGGTGATGATCCGCAGCAGGTAGTCCGGGTCGCCGAACAGCCGCTGGGCGGCGACGACCTGCTCGATGTCCTCGACGGCCGACTCGAACGCCTGCACCGTGTCCTGCACGGCTTCGTGCATGGTCACGAACACCAGGGCGTCGAAGCCCAGGCCGAGCCGGTGCGCGTCGAGGTGGGCGCGGTAGCCCGCGATCGCCCCGGAGGACTCCAGGGCACGCAGCCTGCGGTGGCACGGCGACACCGACAGCCGCACCCGTTCGGCCAGCTCGGTGACGGTCAGACGGCCGTCGGCCTGCAGCTCGGCAAGAATCTTCCGGTCGATCGCGTCCACGGAGAGAATTCTTGCACCATCCGGGGCGTGCGGTGGAATCATCGGGAACACCTGTCGGCGCATCCTGCCTAGCGTCGGGGTATGCCGATCGGAAGCGTGCTGGGGTTCTCCGGCCTGTCGTTGCTGCTGGTCCTCACACCCGGTGCGGACTGGGCGTACATGATCCGCGCGGGGCTGCGCGGGCGGACGGTGCTGCCGTCGCTGGCGGGTCTGCTCAGCGGGCACCTGGCGCTCGCCGCGCTCGTCGCGGCGGGGATCGCGGCGGTCGTCGCGCGCCGGCCGGAGGTCCTCACCGTGCTCACCGCCGTCGGTGCCGCGTACCTGCTGGTGCTCGGCGCGACGACGCTGCTCCGCCCGGCCGGCCCCGCCGCCGCGGCCGTGGACCGCGGCGGGTCCGGGCTCGGCGACCTGGTCCGCGGCGCCGGGGTCAGCGGGCTCAACCCGAAGGCGTTGCTGCTGTTCCTGGCGCTGCTGCCGCAGTTCACCGACCCGGCCGCCGCGGTCCCCGTCGGCGGGCAGATCCTCCTGCTCGGCCTCGTGCACGTGCTGGGCTGCGCCCTCGTCTACACCGGCGTGAGCGTCGGCGCCCGCACCGTCCTGGCCGCGCGGCCCGCCGCGGCGCGCGTCGTGTCCCGGGTCGCGGGCGCCGCGATGGTGACCCTCGGCGCCGTCCTGCTGGTGTCTCAGCTCATTACGGTGTAATCCTGTAATCATCGATGCAGGAGGTGCGCGATGACAGGACGAGGACGCGGACGGGGCGGCTGGCAGCAGGCCGACCTCCCCCCGGCCGACGACGCCGCGGCGTGGTTCACCGGACGGCTGCCCGACGGGTGGTTCACCGGCGCGCCGGAGGTGACGGTCGACCGGGACGAGATCGTCGTGGTGGGGGAGCTGCCCTCGCCGGGCGGCGACCACCCCGACACCGATGCGGGGCGTGCGGACGCCGCGGCCGCCGAGACCGGGCGGATCTCGCGGTTCCGCGAGGAGACCCGGGACCGGCGGATCGAGATCGCCCGCGAGGCCGAGAGCCGCTACCGGCGCAAGGTCGCCTGGGGCGCGCGGATCGGCGGGACGCGCGAGCTGTTCACGACGATCTCGGTGCCGGTGATGACCCGGCTGCGCCAGCCCGAGCGGGCGGTGCTCGACACCCTCGTCGACGCCGGCGTGGCCCGGTCCCGGTCGGACGCGCTGGCCTGGTCGGTGCGGCTGGTCGGCCGGCACGCCGACGAGTGGCTGACCGAGCTGCGCGAGGCGATGGGACGGGTGGAGGAGCTGCGCTCCCGGGGCCCGGAGTGACCCCGCGCTGAGACGGTCGGCCGCTGCCGCTCGCCCGGACGTCGCGGCGGCTGCGGCCGTCCGTCGCAGCTGCGGGGCCGCCCGTCCCCTCGATCCGTCCCGTCGCGTGTGGGGGCGGTGCCGGCGGGACACGTCCCGGTCATGTCGATCCTCGCGTGCGCACACCGGGCCCTGACCCGCCGTGCGCGGCCGGGCCGGGCGTCGGACCTGTGCTACTCGTGCATGCGCCCGGTGCAGTTCTGCGCCTGCCCGCCCCGCACCGCCCGCTGAGACCCGGCCGGTCTCACCCGACCCGCAGCACGTCACGCCGCGGGTCGAACTCCACTGCGCCCGTCGCGTGCAGCTCACGCAGCCAGCCCGCCATGGGCCACCACCCCCAGCGGTCGTGGAACAGCCGGGCGTTGCCGACGATCTCGGCGATCCGGGCCGGGTCGGTCCGGGCCGGCGGATGGTGCTGGTGGTACGCGTGCGCCCCGCCCACCCACACCAGGTCCAGCCCGCAGGAGAGCGCGAAGTCGGTGTCCTCGCCGCCGTAGCCGGCGTAGTCCTCGCAGAACCCGCCGCCGGCCCGCCACGCGTCGGCGGTGACGGCGAACGACAGCGACCAGAACAGCTCCCGGCGCGGCTCGGCGACCAGCGCCCCGTCGGCCGGCGCCGGGCGCGCCGGGTGCGGGTCGGTGTGGTGGTGCAGGTCCCGCTCCGGCAGCACCCCCGCCGGCAGGTAGGTGACCGGCCCGCACAGCAGTGCGTCCGGGCGTCGTGCCGCGGCGCGGAGGTAGCCGTCGACCAGGCCGTCCCCGGGCAGGCAGTCGACGTCGAGGAACACCAGCAGCGTCGCCCCGCCGGCGAGCGCGGCGCCCGCCCCGGCGTTGCGCGCCGCCGCCAGCGGCAACGGCCCCGGCGCGGGCACGGTGAGCACCCGGGTCGGCGGGCCCGCACCGTCGGTGGCGGGCTCCGCACCCATCCCGACGACGACGTGGGTCACCTGCGGTCCCGCGGCGAGCACCCGGCGCTGGCGGGCGAGGTGGCCGGCGCGGCCGCGGACCACGGTGACCACGGCGACCCGCGCTCCGGGCGCGCTCACCCGGCGATCCCGTCGAGCACCGCGGCCGCGCGTTCCGCGGCCCGCCCGTCGGACCAGCGCGACCAGCCCGCCCCGCCGCGGGACACCGCCTCGTCGAGCACCCCGGGCCAGTCGGCCGGTGCGGGCCAGCGGTCGCGGACCGTGGCGAGCCCGGCCGCCCGCAGCACCGCGCCGGTGGCGACCTGCTCGCCGTAGGGACGCTCGGCCGGGACGATGACAGCGGCGCGGCGGGCGGCGGCGATCTCGGCGACGACGTTCTGCCCGGCGTGCCCGACGACGACGTCGGCGTCCTGCAGCTCGGCCCACACCTCGCCCGTCCACCCGGCGCAGGCGAGGTTCGGCGGGGCGTCGCGCAGCGCGCCGGTCAGGCCGCCGGCGACCCGCCAGGTCCAGTCCGGGGTGGCGGACGCCGCGGCGGCGAGTGCGGCCGGGTCGGCGCCGCCGTCGCCGCTGCCGGTCAGGACCAGCACCCGGCGACGGCCCGGACGCGGGCGGGCGGTGCGGTCGTCGTAGCGGGACAGGCCGCCCAGGTGCACCGTCCGGCCGGTCAGCTCCGGGCGCCACGGCCGCGGCGGATCGGCGGGCCACGGCGCGAGCAGGACCTCCGCCAGGTCGTAGACGGTGCGGTGCGCCCGGTCGAGCCGTTCCCCGGGCTGCGCGACGACGGCGACCGGCACCCCGTGCAGCCGGGCCAGCAGCGCGATCTCCACCGACACGTCGGCGACGAGCAGCCGGGCCGGGCCCGCGGCGAGCAGCGCCGAGACCGCGGCGGTCCGGGCGCGCAGACCGTCGTGGTGGCGGGGCACCCAGTGCAGCGTCCCGCCCGCGGTCACGTCGGCCGTGTCGCCGTCGCCGGCGTCGCCGTCGCCGGTGTCGAGGGGCAGCTCGTGCCAGGCGCCGGGCCAGCCGTGCGGGGCGGGCCGGGACCCGACCCCGACGACCGGGGTACGGCAGTGCGCGGCGATCGCGGCGGCGCGGTGGGCGTGCCCGCTGCCGTGGTGGTGCACGTAGTAGACGATCGTGCCGGCGGTGGCGCCCGGGCCGGTGCCGCCGGTCATGCCGCGGCCAGGGCCCGGTAGAGGCGCTCGTAGCCGTCGATCATGACCTCGGCCGAGCAGGTCGCCTCGGCGTGCCGGCGGGCGTCGGTGCGCGAGAGCAGCGACGCCGCGCGGATCGCCTCGGCCAGCCCCTCGACGTCGCCGGGCTCGGCCAGCACCCCGCTGAGCGGATCGACGATCTCGGGCAGCGCACCCCGGGCGAACCCGGCGATCGGGGTGCCGCACGCCAGCGCCTCGGCGACGACCAGGCCGTAGGGCTCGTCCCAGCACGGCGACACCACGGCGACGGTCGCGTCCCCGACCAGGCGGGCCAGCGCCCGGTGGTCGAGGTGGCCGAGGTAGTCGACGCCGTCACCGAGCAGCGGGGCGACGCAGGAGTCGAAGAACGCCCGGTCCGGGCACGGCCCGGCCAGGCGCAGCCCGGTCCCGGCCAGCCGCGCCGCCCGGATCGCCTCCACCGGGCCCTTCTCCGGGACGACGCGGCCCGACCACACCGGGACCCCACCGCCCGGCCCGTACTCCCAGGCCGTGGTGTCGACCCCGTTGCGGACCACCGTCGCGCGGGCACCGGTCGGCGCCCAGGCGCGCGCGGTGTGCGCGCTGACCGCGGCGAACCGCAGCCGCTGCGGGTCGCCGAGCCGCACCGCGGACTCCATCCACGGCGTCGGCGGGGTGTGCAGCGTGGTCAGGACGGGCGCGTCGAGGGTGTCGGCCAGCGCCAGCGGCAGGTAGTGCAGGGAGTTGTTGTGCACCACGTCGTAGCGGCCGCGTTCGCGCGAGAGCGCCAGCAGCAGCTCCAGGTAGGAGTGGTGCTCGGCGAGGAACCACTCCGGCGGCATGCCGACGTCGCTGCGGGCGGCACCCGAGATTTGGGGCAGCACCGCCATCTCCCGCACCCGCAGTCCGGGGTCGGAACCGGGCGCGCCGAAGACGGTCACGTCGTGACCGCGGCGTCGCAGCCGGGACGCGAGCCCGGCGGTGTGCGCCTCGAGCCCTCCCGGGAACGGTTCACGGATCGGGTAGCGGGCGGAGGCGATGAGCGCGATCCGGGCGGTCACCGGTGGAAGGCGGGCGGGGTCATGGGTCGACACGCTCCGAGGCTCGTAGGGCGGAACCGTGCGAGCTGGCGGCTGAACCCGGACGTTCCACCGATCATGCGGTGCCCCGGGCCCCCCCACAACTCGACCTTGGGCCCCGGCCCGGCTACAGCCCCAGCAGCTCCAGCGTGTCGGCGTGCCGGGCCAGCCCGGCGTCCACCCATTCGGGGTGCGTGGCGTACCAGGCCCGTTGCGCGGCGGCGACCTCGTCCTCGCCGATCGCCCGGTCGGCGACGCACCAGTGCGGGCGCGGCGGCGTGTCCAGCCCGAGGGCGTCGACGACGTCGGCGCGCAGCGGGGACCGGATCCCGCCGAGCAGGGTGCGTCCGGGGTCACACACGACGCCCGGCATCCCGGCGGCGTCGAGGATCCGCCCGGCGAGCAGCATCAGCACCCCGTTGCCGGGGTGGTTGAGGGTGTGCGCGGCCGCCGCCCCGAACCCGGCGATCGCGTCGGACACCCCCGCGTCGGTGTCCCGGGCCTCCCGCCGGGCGAGCTCGGCGACCCCGCGGCGGCCCACCTCGCGCAACGCCTCCGGCGTCGGCGGCGGCCCCGGCGCGCGTCCCGCGGCGGCCGCGAGGGCCCGCAGGTCGTGGTAGGGCACCCCCGGCGGGACGGCGGCCGGGTCGGCCGCGTGGCGCACGATCGCCGACCACGGGTGCAGCGCGGGATGGCGGATCACCGGCCAGCGCACGACGACCGCCCCCGGCGCCAGCCCGGCGGCGACCTGGGCGGCGCCCAGGGGGAGGTCGCGGTAGTCGTCGCGGACCGGCTGGGACGCCAGCAGCCGGGTCCGGGACAGCAGCCGGCGCAGGTGGGGCAGGTCGTCGGCGGTGAGCTCGTGCACCGGCGGGATGCGCACGGGGGTGACCGGCAGGCCGTCGACGCCGGCGAGCAGCACCCGGACCGACTCGGCCTGGCAGTTGCCCCACACCAGGGCGAGCGGTCCCGGCGGCGGGGCCTCGAGGCCGTAGAGGACGCCGTAGTGGCGGCGGCGCGGATCGGTCACCCGGTCATCGTGACCCGTGCGGTTGATCCGCGCCCGGACGGGCATCCCGGGGGACCCGAGGAGAGGAGCCGTCGCGTGCGCGTGGCGTCCGTGCCCACCGCCCATCCCTACGTGGCGTCGCTGCACCACCCCGAGGTGGTCCGGCTCCCGGACCCGCCGGTCCCGGGTGCCCGTCCGGGGGTGTGGTGGCCCTCGCCGTGGCTCGACGCCGACCATCTGCGCGCGCACGCCGCGGACGTCGACCTGCTGCACGTGCACTTCGGCTTCGACGACCGCACCCCCGACCAGCTCCGCGCACTCGTCGCGGCACTGGGGGAGACGGGTGTCCCGCTGGTGCTGACCGTGCACGACCTGCGCAACCCGCACCACGCCGACCCCGCGCCGCACGCCGCGGCCCTCGACGTGCTGGTACCGGCCGCCGCCGGGCTCGTCACGCTGACCCCGGGGGCCGCCGCGCGGATCCGGGAACGCTGGGGGCGCGAGGCGCTGGTGCTGGGGCACCCGGCCGTCGTCGGGCCGGAGTGGCTGCGCCGTCCCCGGCCCCGCCGCGCCGACGGGTTCGTCGTCGGTCTGCACGCCAAGAGCCACCGCACCAACGCCGACCCGGTCGGGGTGGCCCGCGCGCTCGCCGCGACCGCCCCGCCCGACGTCCGGCTGCGGGTCGACGCGCACGACGACGCGCGTGGCCGCGCCGTGGCGCACGCGCTGCGTGACGAGCCCCGCCTCGAGCTGCGGGTGCACCCCCCGTTCGACGACGACGCCCTCCACACCTATCTCCAGGAGCTCGACGTGTCGGTGCTCCCGTACCGGTGGGGGACCCATTCCGGCTGGCTGGAGGCCTGTCACGACCTCGGCACGACCGCGCTGGTGCCCGACGTCGGACACTTCCGGGAGCAGGCGCCCTGCCTGACCTACACCCTCACCGACGACGGCCCCGACCGCGCCTCGCTCGGCGCCGCCGTCGCACTGGCGCACCGGACCCGTCCGGCCTGGCGGGCCGACCCCGGCGACCGGGAACGGCGCCGCGCCGAGGTCGCCGACGCCCACGCCCGCGAGTACCGCCGCGTCCTGGCCGGGGTGGCGCGGTGACCGTCACCGTGCGGGTCGTCGCGCCCGGGGCGTCCGGGCACGGCGTGGTCCGGCACGCCGCCGCCGTCGCCGCCGCGGTGGTCGCCGACGGTGTGGTCCCGGTCGGTTCCGGCCAGGCCGACCTCACCCACGCCCAGTTCACCGACGCGCTGTGGGGTGCCGGGGTCGCCGCGGCCGCCGACGCCTTCGTCGAGCAGGTGGAGGTCCTGCCACGGCCGCTCGTCGTGACCCTGCACGACCTGCCCGGCGCCGACCCCGACCCGGCCCGTGACGTCCGCCGGTCCGCCGGCTACCGGCGCGTGGTCGCCGTCGCCGACGCGGTCGTCGTGTCCGCGGGGCACGAGGCCGACAAGGCCCGCGCGCTCGGCGCGGCCGACCCGGTGACCGTGGCGCTGCCGCTGCCGGTCGTCGTTCCCGCCGAGCAGGCCCCGGGCTGGGCGGGGCGCCCCACGCTCGGCGTGCTCGGGTTCGTCTACCCCGGCAAGGGGCACGAGGCCGTGATCGACGCGGCGGCGGCGCACCCGGACCGGCCCGCGGTCGTCGCCGCGGGGGCGGTGTCCGACGGGCACGACGAGCTCGCCCGGTCCCTCGCCGGGTACGCCCGGTCCCGCGGGGTGGACTGGATCCTCACCGGACACCTGGAGCCGGCGGCGCTCGCCGCGGCCGCGGCGGCGGTCACCGTCCCGGTCGCGCCGAGCCGCACCGTCAGTGCCAGTGGCTCGCTGCTGGCGTGGCTGGCCCACGGCCGCTACCCGCTGGCCGCGGCCGGTGCCTACGCCCTCGAGGTCGACGCCGCGGCCCCGGGCGCGGTGGCGCTCTACGACGACGACACCCGCCGCGACGCCCTCGTCGCCGACGCCCTGACACGGCCCGGCGCGACCCGCGGCCCGGTCCCGGACTGGCCGGACGCCGGGGCCGGGCACGCCGCCCTCTACCGGAGGATGGTCGCCCGGTGAGCGTGCCGGGGAACCGCTGGGACCTGCTCGCGCCGCACATCGGGCCGCCGCCGTCGGTGGGGGTGGTGGTGTGCCACTACCGGCAGCCCGCACAGCTGGCCCGCACCGTCGCCGCGCTGCAGACGCAGACCCGACCGCCGGTGTCGGTGGTCGTCGCCGACGACGGGTCCCCGGAGCCGCCCGACCCGGCCGCGCTCGCGGGGCCGGTCCCGGTGCGGGTGGTGACCCAGGACGACCGCGGGTTCCGCGCCGCCGCGGCGCGCAACCGCGGCGCCGCGCAGGTCGAGGGTGACGTCCTGGTGTTCCTCGACGCCGACACCGTCCCCGGGCCCGGCTTCGTCGCGGCGCTCACCGCGCGGATCGCGGCCTGCCCGGACGTGCTCGCCGTCGGGCGTCGCCGGCACGCGGACCTGTCCGGCACCGCCCCCGGCGACGACCCGGCCGCCGCGCCGCAGCTGCCCGACCCGGCCTGGCTCGCCGACGGCTACCGCCGCACCCGCGACCTGCTCGACGCGTCGGGCACGGACTGGCAGCTGGTCATCAGCGCCGTGCTCGCCCTGCACCGCAGCCTGTTCGACGACCTCGGCGGCTTCGACGAGCGCTACGTCGGCTACGGCGGCGAGGACTGGGACCTGGCCTACCGGGCCTGGAACAACGGTGCGCTGCTCGTCCACGAACCGGCCGCGGTGGCCTGGCACGACGGCCCCGACTGGGGCGGCCGCCCGGAGGACCACGACGCCGTCGGCGGTGGCAAGGACGGCGAGCGCATCCGGATCGCCGCGCTCGTCCCCGACCCCGGCGTGCGCGGCGCACCGCTGCCCGGCGCGGTTCCGGACGTGCTCGCCACCGTCGACGGGGACGCGCACGGGTGGGAGCTGGTGGAGATCGTCGACGCGGTGCTGAACCAGACCCATCGCGACGTCCGGGTCCGGCTGCCCGGCGGCGACCCGCGGCTCGACGAGCTCTACCGCGGCGTCGCCGACACCGGCCCGTGGAGCCCCGACCGGCTGCGCCGCGCCCGGGCCCGGCTGCACGTCCACGCGGCGCTCCCGCCCGACGCGCTGGCCCGCGCCATGGACCTGCTCACCGGCCACGACCTCGGCCGCGTCGGGATCGCCGGTCCGGACGGGCGGACCCTGGCCGTACTCGTCTCCACCCGGGCGGCGGGCCGGGCCCGGCGCGGGCGGGTCGACGACGCCGTCGCCCAGCACCGGGAGGGCGTCGCGACCCTGCTCGCCGGGATGCCGTAGCCCTACGGAGGCCCGACCGCCCCGGATGGCCCTAGCCTCGCCGGCATGACCGCACCCGCTGCCTCCCCGGTCCGCGGGGCCCGCCGCGCGATGATCGTCGCGGTGGTCGCCTCGCTGCTCGTCGCCTCGCTCTGCGGGATCGTCGCCCTGCTCGGCGGTGGCTTCGGTGACCTGCAGGCCCGGATCGTCGCGACCACCCTGATCGTCGCCGCGTTCGGCACCTCGGCGCTCTGCCACCTCGCCGTCGTCACCCGCGCCGTACGGGCCCTCGGGTTCGCCGGACTGGCGGCGAGCGTCGTCGCCGCGGGAGCCGCGCTGTGGCTGGTCTGGGGCGGCGACGGGCTCCTCGAGGGCGACGGCGACGGCTCGGTGCTGAAGAGCCTGCTGGTGGCGACGATCGTCGCGATCAGCCTGGCACACGCGAACCTGCTCCTCCTGCTCGCCGAGCGGCGCCGCACCGTGATCCGTGCGGGCCTCGGGCTGACGCTGGCCGCGATCGCCGTCGTCGCGACGATGCTGGCGCTGCCGGTGATCACCGACGGCGAGGTCGGCGACAGCGAGTGGTACTGGCGCTGGTTCGGCGTCGCGGGGATCGTCGACGCGCTCGGCACCATCGCCCTGCCGGTGCTGGCCCTGGTCCTGCGCGGCCGGGGGCACGAGCCCGCCGCCACCGGGACCCGGCCCGCGTCCGACGGGAACACGGCCACGCGGGCCGCGGCCCACGGCACCGCGTCGGCCGGTGCGCGGGCCGACGCGGCGGAGCCGGCGGCACCCACGGCCGCGGTGACGGGTTCCGACGGCGCCGGGGGCGACGACGTCGGCAGCCCGAGCACGACGTCGGACGCGGCGCCGGTCCGGATCGTGCTCGACCTGCCCGCGGACCTGGTCGCCCGGCTCGACGCCGCCGCGGACGGGCAGGCGCGGGACGCCGCGGCGCTGCGCGTCCTGCGGAACGCCCTCGTCCAGGGCTGACCCGCCGGATCCACGCCGGTTCCGGGTGCACCGCACCGCACTGCGGCCCCGGCGCGTCGCCGGTGGGGGTCAGGCCGGGGTGTCCCTGCCGCGGTGACCGTCGTCGGCCCGGTCCAGCCGCGCCCGCCGCTCCTGCTCCCGGCGGCTGTACGCGGCCTGGCGGACCGCGCCGTCGTCGGCGAACCCGGAACCCAGTGCCCCGGCGACCGTCCCCATGGACGTCGACAGCCAGGCGATCATGATCCAGTCGTCCGGACCGGACTCGCGCATCAGGGTCGAGGCGAGGTAGTCCGGCGGGATGACGAGGACCGCCGCGACCAGGGCCAGGACGAACAGCAGCGCGAACATCACCAGCACCCCGCACCCCACGGTGATCACCGTCGAGAGGTTCGACAGCAGCATCTCCTCGCGCAGCGAGCGGTGTCGCCGCGACTCCCACAGCCGGTTGTCGAGGATCAGCCACGCGGTCATCCCGACCAGGGCGATCAGCATGACCGTCACCTGCCGGGCGGTCCCGAGCGCGGTCGCCAGCTCCCAGATGTTGGAGTAGAAGATCCCGAACGCCGCCCCGGCCGCTGCCGCGGCGATGGCGGGGGACAGGCTCGGCACCAGCCGCCACGGACGGTTCGCGCGGACCATCCCGGCCAGCAGCCGGACCCGCCCGCGGAGCCCGGTCAGCGCGAGGCGGACGTCGATGTCGTCCTCCACCCCGCCGCTGCCGGCATCGGAGTCGTCCGCGCGCACCCGATCGCGGTCGCGGTCCTGGTCGCGGTCCTGGTGGCGGTGGTCGCCGTCGGTTCCGGCGCGGGTCCCCGGGTCGATCCGGGTCAGTGCCCCCGCATGACCGGCGTCCGGCGCTCCGCTCCCCTCGGCGCCCGCGCGGTCGGGGGGCACCAGGTGCCCGGTCACGAGACGGACCACCGTGTCGCGGCACCGCCGGTACTGGTTGATCGCGCCCAGCGCGGGCAGCGACACCAGGCCCACCCGGTGCCCGGTCCCGCCGTCGGCGACGACCGGGTCCGCCCCGGATCGGCGCGGCAGGTCGGTGAGCAGCACGACGGCGTCGGCGCCGTCCCGCTCGCGCACCCGGTCGCCGATGTCGAGGGCGGGCAGCGCGCCGCGCTCGTCCAGGACGATCGGCTCGTCGGCGAGGCGGACCTCCCAGCGGGCGTCGTCGTGCTCCTCGAGCGCGGCGGGCAGGTCGCGGACGAGCCGGTGGGCGAGCTCGGTCGGCAGCCCGGGGTCGGCGACGAGGTCGAGCACGGTGGTACGGGTCGCGTCGGTCACGGCGCGCGAGGCTAGTTGCTGTCGGTCGCGGTCGGGTGGTGGGCGGTCGGGCGGTGCGGTCTCCCGCTCGAACGTGTGCTCGTACCGGTGCGGACGAGGGGCCCGGCTGCCCGGGGCGGGTCGGGAGGGGGACGGGGCTGTGGGGCCGCCACCGCCACCGATGGTGCCGGTCAGGACCCGGCGCGCAACCACCCCGCGGCGATCGAGGCCAGCGGCTCCAGCTCCTTGTACTCCGCGACCTCCGGGGGCAGCGTCTCCAGGACCGACGCGAGGCGCTCGCGCCAGGCCGGTACCCGCGCGACCTCGTCGAGCGGCAGCAGGCGGACATCGATCAGGAACAGCACCGCGCCGGTCAGCGGCAGCCGCACCAGGTGCTGCACCTCGGTGCGCAGGTGGATCTGCCGGCCGGGGTCGGTGAGGTCGAGCCGGGCCCGGGCGGGCTGCCACAGCGGGGCGGCGTCGAGGGACAGGTCACGGCGGTCGTCGGGCTGCAGCCCCCAGTTCAGACGGCGGTAGGCCTCGCCGGGGTGCAGGTGCAGCAGGAAGCGTTCGGCGCGCTCGAACACCCCGCCGGGACCGTTGCCGGGGACCGGGCCGTGCAGCTCCCGGAAGCTCATGCCGGCGTCGAACCCGAGCGACCAGACCGAGGCGAACGCGACGGCACCGGCGTCGAGCCACAGCGCGTCGTCGCGGGCGCCGAGCACCACCACGTCCTCCGCGACGAGCCGGGACACCCAGCGCAACGGGTGCTCGGGCAGGGTGGCGTCGTCGCCGAACACGAACTCCTGGTCGGTGCCGGTGGCCGCGTCACGGAACCGCCAAACGCCCGTTCCGCCGGTCCGGCCGGGGGTGCGGGTCAGGGTGCAGGTGCCGGGCTGCTCGGCGGCGAGGCGCCCGAGCAGGTACAGGCAGGCGTCCCAGCAGGACGCGCGGGCGTGCGGCGCGGCGACCAAGCGCGCGGGTCCACGGTCCAGGAGCGACGCGCGCTGGGCGGCGACGGCGGGACGGTCCGGGCCGTCGTGCACGATCCGCGCGCCCCAGGAGCCGGCCTCGGTACGGCGCTCCACCCCGGCCGGCTCGACGTTCGCGCTGATCCGGTAGGTCGGGTGCGGCAGCGGGAACGGGTAGTCGTCGACGCCGGTCACAGGTCCAGCTCCAGTGCCGTCCCGGCGGCGCGGGACACGCAGAGCGCCATCCGGTCGGCGCGCTCGTCGGCGGTCAGGACCGTGTCGCGGTGCTCCACCCGACCGTCGACGACGGGTGTCACGCACTCGCCGCAGACCCCGCGCCGGCACATCGCGGGCGCGGCGACCCCGGCGCGGTGCACGGCGTCGAGCAGGGTCTCGCGGGCACCGACCTCGACCGTGCGACCGCTGCGGCGCAGCACCGCACGGAACGGGGTACCGGGCCCGGGTTCGGCGACGAACGCCTCGGCGTGGATGCGGGCGTCGACCCAGTGCGCGGCGCGGGCGGTCCGCGCGGCCGCGGCGATCAGACCGGGCGGGCCGCAGGTGTGGACGTGGCTGCCGAACGGCGCAGTGGTCAGCAGCCGCTCCAGCGCGGCGTGGGCCTCGACGCGGCCGGTGGCCTCCACCAGCCGGTCCCCGCAGAGCGCGCGCAGCTCGTCGCGGTGTGGCGCGGGACCGGGGCGGTGGACGGTGAGCACCGTGAACGGGTTCCCCCAGAACGCGTGCCAGCGGGCGTGGGACAGGATCGGGGTCACCCCGATCCCGCCCGCGACGAGCAGGTGGTGGCGTGCGGTGTCGACCGGCGGGAACGAGGTGCGCGGCGTCGTCGCCACGACCGCATCGCCCGGGGCGAGACCGTGCGCCCACACCGAGCCGCCGCGGGAGTCCGGGCGTCGCGCGACCGAGACGTGCCAGCGGTCGGGTGCGGGGGACGGCGCGGTCAGCGAGTAGGAGTTCCAGCGGCCGGGCGCCCACTCGACGCCGATGTGGCCGCCGGGCGGGGCCGCGGGCAGCGGCCCGGTCCCCGGTGCGGCGGCGAGCTCCAGGGAACGGACGCCGGGCGCGGCGTCGGTGACCGCGGCGACCCGCAGGTGCACGGCGGGCCGGTTCACGGCGCCCGCTCCGGGGTGGGCGCGCCGAGGAACGCCGCGAGCCGGCGCGAGTGGTGTCCGGCGACGTGCAGCACGAGCCGGCAGCCGGGGCAGGCCACGGCGTCCCCGACGTCGGCGTGCACGACGACGCGGTGGTGGCAGTGTCCGCAGTGCACCGTCCGGTCCCGGGTGGAGTCGGTGATGTCGGTCGGGACCAGGACGAGCTCCGCGTCGAGGGCGCCCCGGTGCAGCGCCGCGGCGCGCACGGCCTGCACGACGGTCTCGGGGCCGGTGACCAGGATCCGGGTGCCGGTGACCAGCGTCGCGAGCTCCCGGTCCAGCAGGCCCGCCGGGTCCCCGCCGGTGGGCAGCCGGACCAGGCGGTCGGCGGGCCCGAGGTCGGGATCCGGCGCGGACCCGGCGACGACGACCAGGTGCGGCGCGTCGCCGCGGCCGGCCGGGCCGGCGTAGCGCGGCACCGTGGTCCGGCCCGGTGCGACGTGCGCGGACGGGGCGGCCGCGCCGGTGCGCAGCGGACGGACGGGATCGGCCATGACGGACGCGATGCTACGAGTGTCGGGTGAACGGTGGACGGCGCCCAGCGCATGCGCGGGTCGCCATTTCTGGTGACACTGTCGGGGAGTCGGTGACGATCTCGGCGCCGGCGCGATGCACTGCGTGAAGCGCCCGCACGCCGGAGAGGGGGACGTCATGGACGGCACGTCGTACCGCCCGCGGCACGCCCTGCGTGAGACCCCGCCCACGATCGCCGTCCCGGCGCAGCGGGGCGCCCCGCGGGGCGAGGCCGTGACCCGGCCGGAGGTCGACGGCCACCGCCACGTCGCACCGCAGCCGGAGGTGTCCGCCCACCGGATCGCCGTCCCGCAGCCCCGCCCGGCGCCGCCGACCACCGCGCCGCGGCACGGCACCGCGCCCCGGTGGGCGGCCGTCCCCGCACCCCGCGACGGAGCGGACCCCGCGCCGCCCGCCCCGGCCCCGGAGCGGCCCTGGTTCACCCCGGCCCCGGTCGTCGTCGAGCCCGCCGCCGGGCCCGGCGCCGACGGGACGCTGCCCGGCTTCCCGGCCACGCTGCTGCCGCGCCGCCGTCGTCCGCTCGCGGTCGGCGCGGGCCTGGCCGCCGGGATCGCCGGGATGCTCGTCGTGTTCGCGGTGGTCGTCGGCGCCGCGGGTGCGGCGGGCCGCGGGATCGACGACGCCGCCACCGCGACGGCCGCGGTCGGCGACTGGCGCGCCGCGGGTGGTCAGGTGCACGTCACCGCGATCACCGAGGCCCTGCGCGACATCGCGCGCGCCGGGTCCGGCGGCGGGACCGTCGCGCTGGCCGAGGCCTGCCGCGACCTGCGCGACGAGGTCGCCTCCGCGCAGGCGTACCCGGCGATCCCGGACGCCGTCGCCCAGGTGTACTGGCGTGACGGGCTCGCCGCGGGCGCCGACGCCGCCCGGCACTGCATCGCGGGCGCCTCCCTCGGTGACCCCGGGCTGCTCGGCGACGCCGCCCAGGAGCTCAACGGGATGAGCACGCAGCTGGGCGCCGTCGCGGACCGGCTCACCCTGCTGTCGGGCGGCTGACCCCGCGGGCACCGCGGACCGTGCGCATCCACCCCACGACCCGCATGATCACGCCATGACCACCATCGCGATCGTCGGTGCCGGACCGGGACTCGGCGCGGCGACGGCCCGGCGCTTCGGGCACGAGGGGTTCGACGTCGCCCTGATCGGACGGCGCCGCGACCGCGCCGAGGCGCTGGCCGCCGGACTGGCCGACGACGGCGTCGCCGCGCACCCCTTCACCGCCGACGCCCGTGACCCCGCCGCCCTCGCCGCGACGCTGGAGCGGGTCGCGGAGACCGTCGGCCCGGTCGAGGTGCTGCAGTACAGCCCCGCACCGCAGAAGGACTTCCTGCGGCCGCTGCTCGAGACCACCCCGGCCGACCTCGTCGGACCGGTCGAGATGTCGGTGTACGGCCCGGTCGCGGCCGTGCACCAGGTGCTGCCCGGGATGCGCGCGCTGGGCCGCGGCACGGTGCTGTTCGTCAACGGCGGCAGCGGGGCGCGGCCGTCGTCGCGGGTGGCGGGCACCTCCATCGCCTTCGCCGGGCTCGGCGCGTTCGCGGCGATGCTGCACGACGAGCTCGCCGGCGACGGCGTGCACGTCGCCCAGCTGATCGTCCCCGGCGCGATCGAGCCCGGGCACCCCCGCAAGGATCCCGCCGCGCTCGCCGCGACCCTGTGGGCGCTGCACCGCGACCGGCCCGCCGGATTCCGCCATCTCGCCGACGACCTCTGAGCGCTCCCCGACGGGTGTGGTGTGGGCGTTGCGGCGGGCACCGGGGCTCCTGCGCCGCTAGGGTTCCCGCCGCAGGTCGACCGGTACGAACGGAGTGGGTCATGGATTCGGGGTCGCAACCGGCCGCGCGCGCCGAGAACCGTGGGGCGCGGCGGGACCCGGCGGGGGGCGGGCTGCTGAGCCCGTCGCCGACGGCCCCGGCCGCCAGCCGCGGCACCGTCATCGGCAACGGGCTCACCTGGCTGGCGGCGTGGAGCCTGCGGGTCGCGCTGATCGCCGTCGGACTGGTGATCGTCGGCTACGTCATCGGCATGCTGTGGGTCGTCGCCTGGCCCGTCGTGCTCGCGATCCTGCTGGCCACCGTCCTGCGTCCGCCCGCGGCGCTGCTCATCAGGTGGCGGGTCCCGGCCGCGGCGGCCTCGGCGATCGTGCTGCTCGTCGGCATCGCCGCGGTGACCGGGCTGTTCGTGAGCATCGCGCCGTCGATCGCCGGGCAGACCCAGCAGATCACCTCCGGGGTGATCGCGGCGCTCGGGCAGATCCAGCAGTGGGTGTCCGGGCCGCCGCTCAACCTCGGCGACAGCCAGATCGGTGACATCGTCGACCAGGTCACCCGGCAGCTGCAGCAGAGCGCCACCGCCATCGCCGGCGGCGTCCTGACCGGGGTGTCCACCCTGGCGTCCGGGCTGATCTCGCTGGTGCTGGCGCTGGTGCTGACGTTCTTCTTCGTGAAGGACGGGCCCCGGTTCCTGCCGTGGCTGACCTCGATCACCGGGCGCAGCGCGGGCGGGCACATCGCCGAGGTACTGCGCCGGATGTGGGACGTCCTCGGCGGCTTCATCCGCGTCCAGGCCCTGGTGAGCCTCATCGACGCCGTGTTCATCGGCATCGGCCTGGTGCTGCTGGGCATCCCGCTGGCGCTGCCGCTCGCCGTGCTGACCTTCATCGGCGGGTTCATCCCGATCGTCGGTGCGGTCGTCGCGGGCTCGCTGGCCGTGCTCATCGCGCTGGTCACGCAGGGCTTCGGCACCGCGGTCGCGGTGGCGGTGCTGGTCGTGGCGGTGCAGCAGATCGAGGGCAACGTGCTGCAGCCCTTCCTGCAGGGACAGAGCCTCAAGCTGCACGGTGCCGTCGTGCTGCTGGCGGTGACGGCGGGCGGGTCGCTCGCCGGGATCGCCGGTGCGTTCCTCGCGGTGCCGGTCGCGGCCGTCGTCGCGGTCCTGCTGCGCTACCTCGGTGAGCAGATCGACCTGCGGGACCGCCGGTTCGCCGGTGTGGACGACGTCGCCGCGGGCACCCCCGTCACCGCCGCCAACGGCACGGCCCCGGCCTCCGCCGCACGCGGCACCGAGACCGGCACCGGCACGACGACCGGGACCGGGACCGGGACCGGGACCGCCACCGGGGACGGGAGCGAGACCGTCGGGGGCGACGGCGTGCCCGCCCCACCGGACTCCGCCCGTCAGGACGGCGGCTGACCGACCCGCCCGGGCAGCCGGTCGGTCCCCAGCATCCGGTCCATCAGCCGGAACCGCAGCACCACCCACATCAGGGCGAACCAGCAGACCAGGACCGGCAGCACCACCAGGAACACCGGCCGCGCCGCGCCGGTGAGCCCGAAGTACGACGACAGCGCCGGGGTCCCGACCACGCCCGCGAACACCACGGTCAGGCCCAGCACCAGCCAGGCCGGGCGACGGTCGGACACCGGCGCCGTCCACGCGGCGAGGAACCGGTGCGGCGGCAGCAGGAACAGGATCAGCACGAACGACGCCGGCCCCACGAACGTCGACAGCCCGGTCTGGGCGCCGAGCGTCGCGGCCGCACCGGCGAAGTCGGCGTCGGTGCCGTAGGTCAGCCCGGTGTAGCTCTGGAACTGCTCGATCACCTGCGCCGGGGTCCGTCCGCTGGTGAAGCCCGCCAGGATGCCCTGGTAGAGCACCGTGTAGACGACCGTCCCCGCCGCCGCGGTCACCACCGACGCCGGCACCACGAAGCGGGCGAGGTTGCCCAGCAGGTCCGGGTCCGGCTCGGACGGCGTCGCCCACAGCGTCAGGAACAGCGTGGGCACGCCCACGGTCAGCAGCGTCAGCCCGACCTGGGTGGGGGAGTAGGGGAACCCGAGCCCGAGCATGGTCACGGCCATGATCACCAGGCCCTGGGTGGCGACCCGGGTGAGGAACACGTACATCGACACGGCGATGCCGTCGATGATCCGGCGGCCCTCGGTGCGCGCCGGCAGCAGCGCGGCGAACGAGTCGTCGACGAGCACGATGTCGGCCACGTCGCGGGTCACCGCCGAGCCGCTGCGCATCGCGACGCCGACGTGGGCCCGCTTGAGGGCACGCGCGTCGTTCACCCCGTCACCGAGCATCGCGACGTGCGCACCGCCCCGGCGCAGGCTCGCGACGACCCGCTCCTTCTGCTCCGGGGTGACCCGCCCGAACACCGTGGTCCGGGCGACGAGCGCGTCGAGCGCGGCCCGGCCCCCGGCGGAGTCGTCGAGCTCCTCGATCTCGGACCCGGCGACCGCCTCACCCACGTCGAGCCCGGCCTTCGCCGCGAGGGCGGCGACGGTGCGCGGGTCGTCGCCCGAGAGCACCTTCACCGCGACCCCGTCCGCGGCGAACCGCTCCAGGGCGTCGGCGACGCCGGGGCGCAGCTCGTCGGACAGCACCACCAGCGCCACCGGCTCCAGGCCGGGCAGGGCGGGACGGCCGTCGTCGTCGCGCAGCCCGGCGCCCGCCCGCGCGGCCCGGGCCAGCAGCAGTACCCGCAACCCGGCTGCGGCGCGGGCCTCCACCCGGTCGGCGACGGCGTCCGGGTCACCCAGATGCGGCGCGAGCGCGTCCGGGGCGCCGAGCACGAACGCCTCCCCGCCGGTGGTGACCTGCCCGGACCAGCGCAGCGACGAGGTGAACGCGACCTCGTCGCGCAGCTCCCACGGCGTGCCGGGCAGTGCCGCGGCGAGCGCGGCTGAGGTGAGGTTCGGGTCGGCCACCGTCGCCGCGAACCGCGCGAGCACCGGCCCCGGGTCGGTCCCGTCGAGCGGGTCGAGCCCGTCCAGGCGCAGCGCGCCGGTGGTCAGGGTGCCGGTCTTGTCGGTGCAGACGACGTCGACGTGGGTGACCGCCTCCACCGCGTTGACCTGCTGCACCAGCGCGCCGCGCCCGGCCAGCCGGGCCGCGCCGCGGGTGTAGGCGACGGCGATCAGGAAGAACAGGCCGTAGGGGACCAGCCCGGACAGCACCGCGGTGATCTGCACGACCCGCAGCAGCGAGAACCCCTCCAGGAACGCCTGGGCCAGGATCGCGCCGCTCATCAGCACGACCAGCACCATGGTCAGCCGGACGACGAAGTCGATGCGCCGCTGCAGCGGTGTCGCCTCGGTGGTGTCCGCGCGGGCCTGCAGCGTCAGCCGGCCGGCGTAGCTGTCGGCGCCGACGGCGGTCGCGCGCTGGCGGGCGGTGCCGGCGACGCAGTGGCTGCCCGAGCGCAGCAGGTCGCCGGGGGTCCTGACGACCGGGTCGGACTCGCCGGTGAGCAGCGACTCGTCGGCCTCGGCCCGCCCGGTCAGCACCGGCCCGTCGACGACGACCTGCTCGCCCGCCCGCACCACCAGCACGTCCCCGGCGACGACGTCGGCGGCCGGCACCCGCTGCTCGGAACCGTCCCGCACGACGGTGACCTCCGCGGCGTCGAGCAGCTGCAGCCGGTCCAGCTTCCGCTTGGCCCGCATCTCCTGCACCGCCCCGACGACAGCGTTGACCAGGCCGAGCCCGACGCTGGTCAGGGCGTCGCCGTAGCGGCCCAGCACCAGCAGGACCAGGCCGATCGCGAACAGGATCGTGTTGTAGGAGGAGAAGACGTTGGTGCGCAGGATCCGCCCGTAGCCGCGCGTCCCCGCGGTCACCGGCGCGTTCGTCCGGCCCGCCCGGCGCGCCGCGGCGACCTGCGCCGCACTCAGCCCCTGGTCGGCCGCCGCCTCCACGATCCCGGCCGCCACGCCGTCCCCTCCCCGCCGTCGGTCCCGTGCGTGGCGATCATGGCAGGCCCCGATGTGTGCCGACTGTGCGTGGGCTGAGGGCTCACCACCGTTCCAGGCCCCCGCGCTTGACGAGCTGGGCGGCGATCACGTTGCGCTGGATCTCGTTGGTGCCCTCCCCGACGATCATCAGTGGGGCGTCGCGGAAGTACCGCTCGACGTCGAACTCGGTCGAGTAGCCGTAGCCGCCGTGGATGCGCACCGCGTCGAGGGCGACCTCCATGGCGGTCTCGGAGGCGAACAGCTTCGCCATGCCCGCCTCCATGTCGCACCGCTGCCCGGACTCGTACCGCCGGGAGGCGTGCAGGATCAGGGTCCGTGCGGCGGTGATCTTCGTGGCCATGTCGGCGAGGTGGTTGCCGACCGACTGGTGCTGCCAGATCGGCTTGCCGAACGACTCGCGTTCCCGGGCGTAGGCCAGGGAGTCGGCCAGCGCGGCGTCGGCGACGCCGAGTGCGCGCGCGGCGACCTGGATCCGGCCGGTCTCCAGGCCCTTCATCATCTGGGCGAAGCCGCGGCCCTCGGTACCGCCGAGGACCGCGTCGGCGGGCACCCGCATGTCGTCGAAGGACAGCTCGCAGGACTCGACGCCCTTGTACCCGAGCTTGGGCAGGTCACGGGAGACGGTGAGCCCGGGTCCGTGCTCGACCAGCAGCACCGAGATGCCGCGGTGCTTCGGCTCGGCAGCCGGGTCGGTCTTGCACAGCAGCGCGATCAGTCCCGAGCGCCGCGAGTTGGTGATCCAGGTCTTGGACCCGTTGATCACGTAGTGGTCGCCGTCGCGGCGGGCGTGGGTGGTCATGGCCTGCAGGTCCGAGCCGCCGCCGGGCTCGGTCAGGGCCATCGTCGCGCGCAGCTCACCGGTCGCCATCCGCGACAGGTACCGGTCCTGCTGCTCGCGGGTGCCGAAGGCGACCAGCAGCTTCGCGACGACGGTGTGCCCGCCCATCGCGCCGGCCAGGCTCATCCAGCCACGGGCCAGCTCGGCGGTGACCAGGGCGTAGCAGGGCATCGACACCGGGGCCTCGCCCCACGGCTCGGGGACGGCGAGCCCGAAGATCCCGAGTTGCTTCATCTGCTCGATGAGCTTCTCGGGATAGGTGTTCGCGTGCTCCAGTTCCCGCACCACCGGGCGGACGTCCCGGTCGACGAAGTCGCGCACCGTCTCCACGACGGCCTGTTCCTCGGTGGTCAGTTCCTCCGCGCCCGCTCCCATGTGTGTGAGCATCGGTCATCGGCGGGGCCGGCGCGAGACCGGGAGACCCGTCGTGCGCGACGGAACATCGGCGGTGCCCGCACCGTTGTAGCCGTCGAGACCCGACACAGGGAGGTTCAAGCCTGATGACCGAGACCGCGATCCTCGCCGGTGGGTGCTTCTGGGGTGTCCAGGAGCTGCTCCGCGAGCGCCCGGGCGTCGTGTCCACCCGGGTCGGCTACTCCGGCGACCCGAACACCCCGAACGCGACCTACCGGCGCCACGGCGACCACGCCGAGGCCGTCGAGATCGTCTTCGACCCGGAGCGGATCTCCTACCGCGAGATCCTGGAGTTCTTCTTCCAGATCCACGACCCGTCGACGAAGGACCGGCAGGGCAACGACATCGGCCGCAGCTACCGCTCCGCGATCTTCTACACGAACGAGGAGCAGAAGGCGGTCGCCCTGGACACCATCGCCGACGTCGACGCGTCCGGCCTCTGGCCGGGCCGCGCGAGCACCGACGTCGAGCCGGCCGGTGACTTCTGGGAGGCCGAGCCGGAGCACCAGGACTACCTGCAGAAGTTCCCGTACGGCTACACCTGCCACTTCCCGCGCCCGAACTGGGTGCTGCCGCGGCGGGCGGCCAGCACGAGCTGACCCACCACCGCACCCACCCCATCCGGACCGGCCCGCGACCTGACGTCGCGGGCCGGTCCGGCGTGGTCTGCGCCGGACGGGGCTGACGACCGGCTCGCGGACGGCGAGGTCGCCGGGGACGGACGCGGGTCGCCCGCGTCGCTCCTCCGCACAGATCGGATCCCCGCCGATGACCCAGCCCCCTCACCCGTCGGACCCGCACCGGCTCCACCCCGCCGGTCCGCAGCCGGTCGGACCCCCGCCCGCCGGTGACGCCGGGTACGGCGCACCCGCCGGGTACGGAGCTCCGGGGCCGCAGGCCCACCCGGCGCCCGGTCCCCACAGCGGCCCGGGCACGGGACTCGACCCGTGGCACCCCGGCGAGCTCGCGGCGCCGCCGCACGCCCCGGTCGGGCTGGCGATGAAGCGCCGCAACCCGGTCGCGGTGTGGCTCGGTCTGCCGCTGATCACCCTCGGCATCTACGGGCTCGTCTGGTACTACAGGATCCACCGCGAGATGGCGGAGTTCGACCCGCGCCGCCAGGTGCCCGTCGCCGGGCCGCTGCTGGTGCTGCTGTTCCTGGGCTGGACGGTCGTGGCGCCGCTCGTGTCGTTCTACAACACGGGGCAGCGGATCGCCGACAGCCAGCGCTCCGCGGGCCTGCCCGTCACCTGCAGCCCGGTCGTCGGACTGCTGCTGTGCTTCGTGTTCGGCCTGCAGACCCTCTACTACCAGATCGAGCTGAACCGGGTGGTCGACGCCTACCGGGCGCCCGAGGGCACCCGGATCGTCCTGCCGGGCTGACCCGCGGACCGGGTCGGTGCGGCTCAGGCCCGGCCGTGGGCCTCCGCGCGGTGCCTGCGTTCCACCGACCCGTTCACGACCTGCACCTTGTCCCCGACCTGCAGGGTGTCGAAGAACCGCTGCGCGTCGCGGGCGCCGAGCTTGACGCAGCCCGCCGACTCGCGGCTGAGGTCGCCGCCGTGGAAGGCGATCCCGCCGTCGGCGAAGAACACCGACCACGGCATCCGCGCCGGGCGGCCGTCCGGGCCGGGGAACTCGCCGCTGCGGTGGTCGGCCTCCTTGCGGTACACCCGGAACGAGTGCCCGACCGGGGTGGCCTTCCCCTCGCCCCCGGTGGTGACCCGGAACGGTCCGCCGGTGACCTTCCCGTCGCGGACGAGCCACGCCTGCCGCGTCTCCAGGTCCACGCACGCCCGCACCGACGCCGCGCACGGTGTCCCGGGGACGGCGGGCTCGGCGTGGGCCTGCGCGGCGACCCGGCTCTGCTCCGGGTCGGCGGTGGCGATCGCGGTGCCACCCAGCCCCACCCCGGCCACGAGCACGAGCCCGGTCACCAGAACGCCACGACGGCGACGGAGCCGCTCGGTCCGGGACATGCCCACCTCCACGTCACAGATCACCCACCCGGGTGACATCGGGGCAGACGCCCGTCGGAGTGCCGCGGTTGCCCGGGCGCGCCCCGCGGCGGCGAATGGGCTGCGGTGCACGGCGAACGGGTGGGTGGCGGGCCCGGCGGCGGATCGTTGCGCGGCCGACCGCCCGGGTACGGAAGGGGACCGCACGGCGTCCGGTGGGCGTGATCTCCGTCCCGGGGGGATGTCACGGGGCGATAACGGGGGTAGTCCTCGGTGATCGCCCCCTCACCCGCGGTGGTGGGGAGGACCCGTCGTGACCGACCCCAGGAGGAACGATGCGCGCAGCCGACCCGCCGGGCTCGGAGCCGGGACCCGCTGACCGGCTCCGTCGTCGGGCGTCCCGTCGCGAGGACCTGCTCGCGGTGGTGCTCGGGCTGCTCGCCGCCTGCGGGCTGGTCGTGGCGTGGCTCGCCGGTGCCGCGGCCCACGGGTCGGTCCTGGAGCGGGGCGCGGTCGAGGCCCGTGAGCGCGTGCCGGTCGCGGCGACGGTCACCGCGCGGGCGAGCGCGGTGGGCGACCTGCAGACCGGCCAGCAGTCGCTCACGCTGAGCTGGACCGGCCCCGACGGGCTGCCGCACTCGGGCGGCAGCACGCTGCCCGGCGTCCACGACGTCGGTGACCGGGTGCCGGCCTGGGTCGGCACCGACGGCCGGCTGGCGCCGCCGCCGTCGACCCCCGCCGACGCCGTCACGGTGGCCGTCGCCGCCGGGTTCCTCACCGCAGTGGTGTGGGCCGCCGTGGTGTGGGTCGCCGGGCGGCTGGTCTTCGCCTGGAACGGGCGTGCGTTCGCCCGTGCCTGGGCGGAGGACTGGGCGGCTGTCGAACCCGCGTGGTCGGGCCGTCGCACCCCCTGAGCCGGGCGCCCGGGCCGGCGGGTCGGGCCGGGGTCAGAACATCAGCCGCCGCACCCGCTCGGGGTGGATCACCAGCCGCACCTGGTCCTCGGCGAGGATCGCCGCGAGGTCCGCGGCGCGCGCGGGGTCGTCGAGGTCCCAGTAGCGCTGCGCCAGCCGCTGCGCCAGCGCGTGTGCCCCGTCGGTCTCGACGGTCGTGGAGCCGTCGACCGCGACCCAGCGCTCGCGTTCCCCGACCGGCGCGGCGACGACCAGCGAGGCCCGCGGGTCCCTGCGCCTGCGGCGGATGTGCAGCGACTCCGGCCCGGTGAACAGCTGCACGGTGCCGTCGTCGGTCGCCTCGAACCAGACCGGGCGGGGCTGCGGCGGCACCGGGCCGCCCGCGACGCTCAGGAAGCCGTGCAGCGGGCGGGCGAGGAAGACGCGGTCGCCGTCGGTGAGAGCGGTGCGGCTGTCGGTGGTGGGGGTGTCGGTGGTGGGCATGGGGCCACCACACCACCGCGGCGCGGACGACGACATGGGTGAGACGCCGGAACTCCTGTCCGGTCGTCTAACCTCGGTGCGGTGGACCCCTTCGGTGACCTGGTCCGCGGGCTGCGGTCGCACGGCTCGCTGTTCGGCAGCACCACCCTGACCCCGCCCTGGTCGCTGCACTTCGTCGACGGCGCACCGCTGACCCTGTGCGCCATGCTGACCGGCGCGGGGTGGATCCTCGTCCCCGGCGCCGACCCGGTGCGGCTGGCCGCGGGGGAGACCGCCGTCGTGCGCGGCCCGGCCGGTTTCCACGTGGTCGACGAGGTCGGCACCCCGGCCGAGCCGATCGTCTGCGGCGTGGACTGCGCGACGCCCGACCAGAGCGGCACCCGCCACCGGCTCGGCTGGCACGACCCGGCGCCGGCGCCGGGCAGCGACGCGAGCACCCTGATCACCGGGGCCTCCCCGGCCGGCGGCGAGGTCGGCGCCCGGCTGCTCGACGCGCTCCCGCCGGTGCTGCGGGTCGGTGCCGGGGGCAGCGGGGACACGGTGCTCGACCACGTGGCCGCCGAGGTCGCCGTCGACGCCCCCGGCCGGCAGGTCGTGCTCGACCGGCTCCTGGACTGGCTGCTGGTCTGCACCCTGCGCGAGTGGTTCGACCGGCCCGGCGGAAGCCGGCCGCGGTGGTGGACGGCCCAGCACGACCCGGTGGTCGGGCGGGCGCTGCGGCTGCTGCACGCCGACCCCGCCGCGGCCTGGACCGTCGCCGGGCTCGCCGCCGCCACCGGTGTGTCCCGGGCGACCCTGGCCAAGCGGTTCACCGACCGGGTGGGCGAGCCGCCGCTGACCTACCTCACCGGCTGGCGGATGACCTTGGCGGCGGACCTGCTGCTCGCCGAGCCCGGCGCGACGCTGGCCGGGATCGCGCGCCGGGTCGGGTACGCCGACCCGTTCGGCTTCAGCGCGGCCTTCACCCGGGTCCGCGGCGTCACCCCGAGCGCGTTCCGCCGGGGTGAGCGGCAGGGCGCACGGCACGGTGACCGGGTGGGTGCTCCGGACGGGGTGAGCGGCTAGCCTGCGGCGCCGTGACGACCCCGCCGACGGTCCGGCTGGCCAACCTCGACCTCAACCTGCTCGTCTCGCTGCGCGAGCTGCTGCGCGAACGCAACGTCACCCGCGCCGCCGCCCGCATCGGCATCTCCCAGCCCGCCGCCAGCGCGGCCCTGTCCCGGCTGCGCCGTCACTTCGACGACGACCTGCTGTCCCGCCACCCCGGCGGCTACGTCCTCACCCCGCTCGCCGCCCAGCTCGTCGAGCAGGTCGAGGGCGTCTGCTCGGCCGCCGAGCGGCTGTTCGGCACCGGCCACGGCTTCGACCCGTCGAGCGCCCGGCGCGGGTTCACCCTGCTCGTCGCCGACTACACCGTCGCCGTGCTCGGGCCCGCGCTGTCCGCGGCGGCGGCCCGGCGCGCCCCCGGCGTCGAGCTGCGGCTGCGGCTGGTCCGCGAGTCCTTCTCCGCCGACATCGGCGAGACGATACGGCTCATCGACGGCCTCATCGCCCCGCCCGCCGCCCGCTTCGAACGGCCCGAGCTGCGCTCCACCGCCCTGTTCGACGACCGCTGGGTCTGCGTCGTCGACGCCGACAACCCGGTCGCCGCCGGGCCGGACCCGACCCTGGACCTCGACGAGCTCGCCGCGATGCCCTGGGTGGTGCCGTTCGCCCCGGACCGCGGCATGTCGGCGGCCGCGCCGATGACCCGCCAGCTCGCCCGGCTCGGGGTCGAACCCGACATCAGGGTGCGGGTGGAGAGCTACCTGTCGGTGCCCTACCTGGTCGCCGGGACCGACCGCGTCGCGCTGCTGCAGGAGCGGCTCGCCCGCCAGGTCGCCGACCGCCTCGGGCTGGTCGTGCTGCCCTGCCCGGGCGATCCCGGACCGATCCGCGAGCGTCTCTGGTGGCACACCGACCTCGACCCGGACCCGGCCCACCGGTGGCTCCGCGAGCTCATCGTCGAACTGTCGGCCACCCTGTAGAGCTGCGACTATTCGTCCGGTCGATGGTCCGGCAGGCGAACGTTCTATTTCCGGGGCGGCGCGCGCCGTTCCTAGTGTGTGAGCCATGCCTCACCCGCTGACGCCCCTGCCGGTCCACACCGTGATCCGGGACGCCCCACTGCGCGCCGGCGACCCGGCCGAGCACGCGGTGACCGCCGACGTCTGCGTCGTCGGCTCCGGCATCGCCGGGCTCTCCGCCGCCGTCGAGTCCGCCCGCCTCGGCCGCGACGTCGTCCTCGTCGACGCCGCCCCCGTCCTCGGCGGGCAGATGGTCAACTCGCTGATCGGGCTGTTCTGCGGGGTCTACGGCAACGGCCCCGAGTTCCGGCAGCTGACCCACGGCCTGTTCGACTCCATGTTCGCCGACCTCGAGGCCGGCGGGGACCTGTTCCGCCGCACCGGCCACACCCTCACCGTCGGCTACGACGAGGTGCGCCTCGGCCGCTGGGTCGAGGACACCGTCCGTGCCCACGGCATCCGGGTCCTCACCAACGCCACCCTCACCGGCGTCGAGCGTGACGGCGACCGTGTCCTGGGCGCCCGCTTCGCCACCCGCTACGGCGCCGTCGACGTCACCGCGGCCGGGTTCGTCGACGCCAGCGGCGACGCCGCGCTCGCCTGGGCCGCGGGCCTGGAGTGCCGGCTGCCCGACCGGGAGATCTACGGCAGCCAGCAGCTCGTCGTCGAGCACCTCGACACCAGTGCCGCACCGGAGCCCGGCGAGCTCGCGGCCCGGGTCGCGGCCAAGGCCGACCAGTACGGCCTGCTCCGTCGCGACGGCCTCGCCTTCTACTTCCCCGGCCGCGACACCGCGGTGCTCAACATGACCCACATCGAGGCGCCGCTGGACCCGATCGCCGCCGCCGAGGCCCAGCTGGAGGGCAAGGCGCAGGCCGACCGGGTCGTCGAGTTCCTGCGCGCGGAGTTCCCCGAGGTGTTCGGCAAGGCCACGGTGCGCTCCTACGGGCTGCCCGGCCGCCGCCAGACCCGCTGGATCGCCGCCGCCCACCAGCTCACCGTCGAGGAGGTGCGCGGCGGGGTCCGCTTCGACGACGCCGTCGCCCGCACCGCCTGGCCGATCGAGCTGCACGACAGCCCCGACGGCTACGTCTGGGAGACCTTCGACGCCGACCACCTGCACTACGTGCCGCTGCGCTCGATGCTGCCGCCCGCCGCGTCGAACCTGGTCGCCGCGGGCCGTTGCATCGACGGCGACGCCGCGGCGCTGTCGAGCGTGCGCGTCATGGGGCCGTGCGCGGCGATGGGCCACGCGGCCGCGCACGCCCTCGACCTCGCCGGACCGCAGGGCAGCCTGCACGACGTGCCCGCCGACGCCCTGACCGACCGGATCCGGGAGAACGTCGGGGACTGACCCGTCCCACCGCCACCACCACGAGGAGACAGGCAACGATGCCCGGAGGCGCCCCGTGATACTCACCGACGACGACCGCAGGATGCTCGACGGGGCCGAGGGGCCCGCCGTCGCCGCCGCGATGGACCTGCTCACCCGCTACGCCGAGGCACTGGACGCCGAGCGGCTCTGCTCGGTCCGCAACGTGGCCGGGACCGCCACCCAGCCCTCCCCGCTCAAGGCCCGCCTCGTCGCCGAGGGCGGCTGGGACCGCGCCTTCTCGGTGATCAACCTCGACAGCGACGAGACCCACGAGATCCCGCCGATGGCGGTGCCCACCTGCCAGCTCCAGCAGGGCTTCGGCGCCGACGCGGCGGCCGTCGCGCCGTACCCGGCGCAGTTCGTGGAGCTGCAGGCCGACGCGGAGACCTTCTACGGCCGGCGCGGCGTCTCCATCCTCGCCACGTGCACGCCGTACCAGGTCGGGAACCTCCCGGTCCGCGGCGAGCACTGCGCCTGGATGGAGTCCTCCGCGGTGGTCTACGCCAACTCGGTGCTCGGCGCCCGCACGAACTGCGAGGGCACCGCGTCGACCGGCGCGGCCGGCCTCACCGGGCGCGTCCCGTGCTGGGGCAACCACCACGACGAACACCGGCGCGGCACCCACCTGGTCCGGGTCGACACCCCGGTCGGCGGGTTCCTCGACTGGGGCCTGCTCGGCTACTTCACCGGTGACGTCGTGCAGGAGGCCCGCCCGGTCGTCACCGGTGACCTCGCCCTGCCCGACCTCACCGACCTCAAGCACTTCGGCGCCGCGGCCGCCTCCTCCGGCGGGGTCGAGATGTACCACGTCCCCGGCGTCACCCCCGAGGCCCCGACCGTCGACGCAGCGTTCGGCGGCGGTGTCCCGGCCGACGCGGTCGTCTACGGCGCCGCCGAGCGGGCCGCCACCTACGCCCGGCTCAACGACCAGGGCACGAGCACGCAGGTCGACTTCGTCCTGCTCGGCTGCCCGCACGCCTCGCTCGACCAGATCCGCGACGTCGCCCGGCTCCTCGACGGCCGCAGGCTGCACGACGGCACCTCGCTGTGGATCATGGCGCCGCGGGCGCTGGCCGCGGTGGCCGAGCGCAGCGGCTACACCGCCACCATCGAGGCCGCCGGCGCGAAGGTCCTCACCGACTCCTGCCCGGCGATGTCCCGCCTGGCCCCGCCCGGGACCCGGGTGTTCGCCACCGACTCCGCCAAGCAGGCCCACTACCTGCCGGCGATCCTCGGGATCGAGGCGTGGTTCGGCACCACCGAGGACTGCGTGCAGGCCGCGGTCACCGGCCGCTGGTCGGGTGAGCTGCGATGACCGCGACGGTCGGGACCGTCCTGCGCGGACGGACCGTGGTGCCCGGCGTGGTCACCGGCGAGGCGCTGGTGTCGCCCGAGACCATCTCCGGCTGGGGCGGCATCGACCCGGCGACCGGCACGATCGTCGAGGCCCGGCACGCCCTGCAGGGCGTCTGCTTCTCCGGGAAGATCCTCGTGTTCCCCGGCGCCAAGGGGTCCTCGGGCTGGTCGGCGTTCTTCCAGAGCACCCGGCTGCTCGGCACCGCCCCGCTCGGGATGGTCTTCACGGTCACCACGACGAAGGCCGCGCTCGGCGCCGTCGTCACCCGGGTCCCCGCCCTGGCCGACCTCGACGCCGACCCGGTGCAGGTGCTGCGCACCGGCGACCGCATCCGGCTCGACGCCACCGCGGGCACGGTCGAGCTGCTGGCCGGGGCGGGGGAGGGGACGTGAGGCTCGCCGTGCTGCCCGCCGACGAGCTCGCCCCCGGCGAGCACCGCGTGGTGCGGGTCGGCACCCGCTCGATCGGCGTCTTCCGGGTCGGCGACGACTACTACGCCCTCGCCGACCACTGCCCGCACCAGGGCGGCCCGCTGTGCCGCGGCTCCGTCGCCGGGGCCCCGGTGGCGACCGGTCCCTCGGACGTGCGGCTCGACGAGGGCCACGTGCTCGTCGCCTGCCCCTGGCACGGCTGGGAGTACGACGTGCGCACCGGCCTCTCCTACCAGCCCGGCGACGCGCCCGCCCGCAGCCTCCCGGCGTCGGTCGAGCCGGGCCCGCCGGGCATGACACCCGGTCCGTACACCGCCGAGACCTTCGAGGTGACCGTCGAGGACCGCTGGGTGGTCGTCGACACCGGCCGCCGTCCCACCACCGAGGAGGCGTCATGACCAGCACCGCACCCGTCACCGGCCGGGCCCCCGCCCGGCGTCGCGCCCGGACCCCGATCGTCGACGCCGACATCCACCCGGTCGTCACCGCCGACCGGCTCGCGGCCGCGCTGCCCGAGCCCTGGCGGCGCCGGTTCCTGCGCTTCGGGCTGCGCGGCGCGCCGCCGCCCGCGGTCTACCCCCGGGTCCGGCACGGCGGCATGCGCCGCGACTCCCATCCCGAGGCGGGCCCGCCCGGCAGCGCCGTCCGGCCCCCGGGCAGCGACCTGGACCTGATGCGCAGCCAGCTGCTCGACCCCTACGACGTCGTCGCCGGGGTGCTCATCCCGATGCAGGGCCACACCGCGGGCGCCGAGGAGCCCGCGTTCGCGGCTGCGCTGTGCCGCGCGTACAACGACGTGCTGGTCACCGACTGGCTCGACCCCGAGCCGCGGCTGCGGGCCAGCATCTGCATCCCGCACGAGTCGCCGGCGGAGGCCGTCGCCGAGATCGAGCGCCGCGCCGCGGACCCGCGGTTCGTGCAGGTCCTGTTCCCCAGCGGCACGTTCCTGCCGTGGTCGGACGCCAAGTACCGGCCGATCTACGCCGCGGCCGCCGCGCACGGGCTGCCGGTGGCGATCCACCTCGGCGGCACCGAGGGCCACCGCGGGGACGGCTGGCCGTCGTTCTACCTGGAGCAGCACGCGTGGTACGGCAACGCCGTCGCCGTCGCGCTGACCGGGCTGGTCGCCGGCGGTGTCCTCGAGGCGGTGCCGGACCTGCAGTTCGTGCTCGTCGAGGGCGGGGTGTCCTGGCTGCCGTCGCTGCTCTGGGGGCTCGACGACGCCTGGGAGCTGTGCCGCGACGACGTCCCGTGGCTGACCCGCCCGCCGTCGGAGGTCGTGCGCGAGCGGGTGTGGTTCACCACCCAGCCGATCGACGAGCCGCCGGTGCCCGCACACCTGGCGACGACCTGGGAGCAGACCGGGATGACCGACCGGATCCTGTTCTCCTCCGACTACCCGCACTGGGACTTCGACGACCCGATCACCGCGTTGCGGGTGCTGCCCGCAGCGCTGCGCCGGCCGATGGCGGCCGCCAACGCCGCCCGCCTCTACGGCCTGCCCCTGCCCGGGAGCGAGGCATGAGCGCCGACCCGCCCGAGGAGTTCTTCGACGCCGACACCCACGTCGCGCCGGCGTCGTTCGCCGACCTCGCGGAACTGCTCAGCCCGTACTGGCGTGACTACGCGGCGGGCGCCGCCCTGCGCGCCGACCCCGTCCAGGCCGGCGCCTACCCGCCCGCGATGGTCGACGGGCCCGCCCCGCACGACGTCGCGGCCCTGCGTGCCGCGGTCCTCGACGCGCCCGCACCCGGGGCGGCCGGGTCGGTACGGCGGTCCTGACCTGCACCACCGCGTTCGACGTCAGCCGCAACCACGCCTTCGAGGCCGCCCTGTGCCGGGCGGTGAACACCTGGACCGCGCAGCGGTTCCTCGACCACGAGCCCCGCGCCCGCGGCTCGGTCGCGGTGCCGCTCGGCGACCCGGCCGCGGCCGTCGCCGAGATCGAGCGCCGGGCGGACGACCCGCGCTTCGTGCAGGTGCTGCTCCCGGTGCGCGGGCACGACCTGCGGTGGGGGCACCCGGTGTTCCGGCCGGTCCTCGCCGCAGCCGCCGCGGCCGGGCTGGTCGTCACCCTGCACGCCTGGGGCCGGGTCGGCAGTGCCCCGACCACGACCGGGTTCACCCACACCTACCTGCAGGACTACCTGTCCCACGGGCAGGTCGCCCAGTCCCAGCTGGTGTCGCTGGTCGCCGAGGGCGCCCTCGGCGCGCTGCCGGAGCTGCGGGTGACCGTCGCCGAGTGCGGCTCGTCCTGGCTGCCGCCGCTGCTGTGGCGCCTGGACAAGGAGTGGCGCGGCATCCGCCGCGAGGTGCCGTGGGTGGACCGGATGCCGTCGGAGTACGTCCGCGAGCAGGTCCGGTTCACCACCGCGCCGGTCCACCTGCCGCGCGACCCCGGCGAGCTGCACGACGCCCTGGACGTTCTGGGCGCCGCCGGGCTCCTGCTCTACGCGGGTGACCACCCGCACCGCCACGGCGACGGGGTGGCCCGTCTCCTCGCCGCCCTCGACCCCGCCGCCCGGGCCGCGGTCCGCCACGGCAACGCCACCGCGTGGTACCGCGGCACGGACACCGTCGCCGCACCCGCGCCGTCCCTCGCGTCGACCCAGCACGCACCGGAGGTCCCCCGATGACCCGCACGACGACCCGGCTCGCCGCGGTCCTGCTCGCCGCCTGCCTCGTCCTCGCCGGATGCGGCGCGGGCGGCGGTGAGGACGGCCGCGACCGGATCACCTTCCTCAACATCCTGCCGATGGAGTCGCTCGGCTACGCCGCCGAGATGATCGCCGACACCAAGGGCTTCTTCGCCGCCCACGGTCTCGACGTGACCTTCGAGGCCACCCAGGGCTCGGCGCCGGCCATCCAGACCCTGCTCGCCGGGTCCGCGGAGATCTCCCGGATCGGCGACATCGAGACGATGGTCGCCGCGGGCGAGCGCGGCGCACCGCTGGTCGCGATCGGCGGCGTGGTGCACAACGGGCCGCTGCGTCTGGTCTCCTCGCAGCGGGCGCCGGTCACCGACGCCGCGCAGCTGCGCGGCAAGCTGGTCGGGACGCCGTCGGAGGGCGGCACCAGCTCGATCACCCTCGACCTCGTCGCGGGGTCGGCCGGGATCGCCCCCGCCGAGCTGCGCCGCCAGGTCGTCGGGCTCAGCCCCGGCGTGTTCGACCTGGTGAACACCGGCCGCGTCGACGCGTTCATCGTCTCGCTCGACACCGCGATGCTGCTGCAGGCGACCCGGCCCGAGGCCGTCGTCTACGACCCCAACGACGCCATCTCCGCCGGGTCGCAGATCTACGCCACCTCGAAGGCCACCGCCACCGACCCGCAGGAGCAGGACAAGCTGCGCCGCTACCTCGCGGCGATCGCCGACGCCACCGCGTTCATCACCGCCGACGAGGGAGGCGGTTTCGCCGAGACGATGCAGCTCATCGGCTCGAAGTACCAGGTCTCGGCGCTGGACCGGCCCGAGGTCGCCCGCGCCGCGCTCGCCTCCTACGTCGACGGCTACGCGGCGGGCCAGGGCCCGACCGGCATCTCCCCGCAGCGCTGGCAGGCCACCTACGACGAGGTGTCCTCGGTCGGTCAGGTCCCCGCCGGCCTGGACCCGGCGCAGTGGCTCGACGCCGGCCTGAACGGCACGGAGGGTGCCCGATGAGCACCCCGACGACACGACGGTCCCCGGCAGCGGAGCAGGAGACGAGCATGACCCAGGAGACAGCGACCCCGGCGACCGCGACCCGTTCCGGGGTGCACGCGGGCCCGACCGGGGGTGCGGTCGGCCTGCGGGTGTCCGGTGTGGACAAGGTGTACCCGACCCGGCGTGGGGAGGTGCGCGCACTGTCCGGGATCGACCTGGACGTCGCCCGCGGCGAGTTCGTCTCGCTGGTCGGGCGCTCGGGCTGCGGCAAGACGACGCTGCTGCGGATCCTGTCCGGCCTGCTCGCCCCGTCCGCGGGGCTGGTCGAGGCGGGCGGACGGCCCGCGTGGGCCGCCGGCCGTCGTGACGACGCGGTCTTCGCCGAGTTCGGCCTGGTGTTCCAGGAGGCGAACCTGTTCCCGTGGTTCACGATCACCGACAACGTCGCGCTGCCGCTGAAGCTGCGGGGGGTGCCGCGTGCCGAGCGTCGCGCCCGGGCCGCCGAGCTGTGCGCCACGGTCGGGCTCGGCGGGTTCGAGGACTCCTACCCGCGGGAGCTGTCCGGCGGCATGCGCCAGCGGGCCGCGATCGCCCGCGCCCTGGCCTGCGACCCGTCGGTGCTGCTGATGGACGAGCCGTTCGGTGCGCTGGACGCCCTGACCCGCGACCGGATGAACCTGGAGCTGCAGCAGATCCACGCGGTCTCCGGCGCCACCGTCGTGTTCGTGACCCACTCGATCCCCGAGGCGGTGTTCCTGGCCGACCGGGTCGTGCTGCTGACCCCGCGCCCGGGACGCATCCGGTCGATCACCACGATCGACCTGCCCCGGCCGCGGTCCGCGGCGACCGAGACGACACCGGAGTTCGGCGCGCTGGTCGCCGGGCTGCGCACCGAGCTGGACCGGGAGGACTGAACCGATGACCACGACCGAACGGCCCGCTCCGGCGACCGACCCCGCCACCCCCGTGACCGACCCCGGCGGCCCCGAGAAGGAGTCGCCCTGGCTGCGGCGCCTGCCGTGGATCTCCGGGCCGGTGCTCCTGCTGCTGCTCGTGGGCGCCTGGCAGTTCACCGTCTCGGTGGTCGGGGTCTCGGAGTTCATCCTGCCCGCACCGGCCGCCGTCGTCGGCGCGCTGGGGGAGCTGCTGGCCGACCCGGCGATCTGGGGCCACATCGGCGTGACGCTGCTCGAGGTCCTCGTCGGGTTCGGCGCCGCGCTCGTCGCCGGTGTGTGCGTCGGCGCACTGCTCGGGCGGATCGAGTGGCTGCGCCGCGCGGTGCAGCCCGCCCTGGTCGCGCTGCAGGTGGTGCCCAAGGTGGCGTTCGTGCCGATCTTCGTGATCTGGTTCGGCTTCGGCCCCACCTCGAAGATCATCATGGCCGGGCTGCTCGCGTTCTTCCCGATCATGCTCAACGTGATGCTCGGGGTGCGCTCGGTCGAGCGCGGGCACCGCGACGTCATGACCGGGCTGGGCGCCTCGCGCTGGGCGACGTTCCGGAACCTGGAGCTGCCCGCGACCCTGCCGTACGTGTTCGCCGGCGCCGAGGTCGCGATCGTGTTCTCGGTGATCGGCGCGATCGTCGGTGAGTACCTCGGCGGCAGTGCCGGGCTCGGCTACCTGGTGGTGTCGAGCCTCAACGCCCTCGACGCGCCCCGTCTGTTCGCGGTGATCGTGCTGCTCGCGGTGCTGGGGTCACTGCTCTACCTGATGGTGACCACCGCGAAACGCCTGGTCATCCCGTGGCACGAGTCGGTGAACACCGGGGTCTGAGCCGCAGCGCCCGCACGCCGACGCCGCCGGGGTCACGCCCCGGCGGCGTCGCGGGCCCAGCCGGTCAGCAGCGGCACGACGACGTCGAGTGCGGCCGGCTCGCGGGCCCACCCGAAGTGCGGGCGTGCCGCGGGCACGTCGAGCCGGTGGCGGGTCACCGTGGCCGCGCCGAACATGCCCAGCAGCGCGTCGACCGAGGCGGGCGGGGCGAGCCCGTCGCGCTCGAACCCGATCCCGAGGACCGGCAGGTGCACCGCGGCGATCGACGGGGTGTGGTCGACCCGCGGCGTGCCGAACGCGAGCCGCCCGGTGCGGGCCCACCGGCCCCAGTCGCGCATCTGCCCGCGGGCCTCCCGCCCGGCGAAGCCGACCCGGTCGCCCGGGAAGTGCCCGATCAGCATCGCCGCGGCCACGACGGCCTGGGTCCGCAGCAGGTGGGCCGGCCCCCAGACCCGCCAGTCGACGCTGCCCGACCCGACGAGGGCGACACCGTCGACGCGGTCGGGGTGCCGTGCGGCGTACGCGGTGGCGAGGTGCCCGCCGAGGCTGTGCCCGACGACGAACACCGGCGCGCCGGGCCGCTCGGTGTGCACCGCCTCGACGGCGGCGGCGAGGTCGCCGACGAGGTCGTCGTAGCCGAAGTCGTGGCGGCGCCCGGGCGGGGGAGCGGGGCGGGCCTGGTGCCCGCGCAGCTCGGTGCCCGCGGCGGCGACGCCGGCGTCGGCCAGCGCCCCCAGCAGCGGGGTGTAGAACGACGCCCGCATCCCCATCGCGGGCACGACCAGCAGCACGGGCGCACCGGGGTCGGGCGCCGGGTGCAGGGTCAGCTCCAGCGGTGCCGGGGCCGGGCGGTCCAGGACGGTGGTGACGGGCACGCCGGTGATCCTCTCCCGGCCGCCCGCCGGGTCAGGCCGGGGCCCCCGCCAGGGCGCGCAGGCCGGCGTCGAACACGGCCATGGCCTCGTCCACCAGCTGGGTCAGCGACGGCGAGCGCGGGTCCGTGCCGTGGTCGCCCAGCCAGTGCTGCACCGCGACGCGCAGCCCGGTCACCGCGGCGGCCGCGGCCAGGGTCGGGTAGAGGTCGCGGGCCGGGTCGGACCCGGTCCGGGCGACGACGGCGTCGGCCAGCGCCCGCTCCTGGGCGGCGAACGCGGCCATCTGGTGCGCGACGATCGCCGGGTGCCCCCGCAGCGCCCGCAGTGCCTGCACCCGGTCGAGGTAGCCGGGGTCGGTGACCACGGCGCGCAGCGCGTGCCGCAGCGACTCGGTGACCGGCTCGTCGTCGGGGCGGGCGGCGAACGCGGTCAGCAGGGTGTCCGCCGACGACGCGTAGCCCGCGACGACCGCCTCCTCCTTCGAGGTGAAGTAGTTGAAGAAGGTGCGGGGCGCGACGTCGGCGGCGTCGGCGATCTGCTCGACGGTCACCGCGTCCGGGCCGTGCGTGCTGCACAGCCGCAGTGCGGCGCCGGCGAGCGCGGCCCGGGTGGCGGCCTTCTTGCGCTCGCGACGCCCGGGGGCGGCCTGCTCAGCCACGGTCGGCCCCCGTCCGCTCGCGCTCGGGCGCCTCGATGACCGAGACGAGCTCGTGCCGGCCCGGATGCCCGTCGGCGGTGCGTGTGGTGCCGTCGGCGGGTGTGCCGGCCGGCAGGTCGACGTCGAGTCGGAGCCCGTCCGCGCCGACGGTCACCCGGCGCGCGGCCGGACGGCCCTCCCAGCGGTACACGGTGGACACGATGCCGGTGGCGACGCAGATGCGGTAGTGCCCGTCGGCGTCGGCGCGGGTGCGGCCGAGCTCGTCGCCGGTGCCGTCGAGGACGGTCAGCACGGCGCCGCCCGCCGGGGCGCCGTCGGCCCGCACGAACCCGTGCAGCACCGGACCGGTCGGCGGGGCCGGGGTGGTGGCCGGGGCACCGGCCGCGGGGTCGGCGGGCTTGGCGATGTCGAGGGTGTCGCGCAGCGGGACCTCGCGCAGGGCCAGGATCGCCAGCAGGGCCAGGAAGGCCAGCGGCGCGGCCACCAGGAAGATCATCGAGGTGGCGTGGCCGTAGGACTCCATGACGATCGAGCGCACCGGCTCGGGCAGGTCGGCCAGGTGCGGCACCTGCCCGCCGCCGACGGCCGCCCCGCCGTCGACACCGGCGTCGGCCAGCCCGGCCGCGGTCCGGGACCCGACCACGGAGGCGAGCAGCGCGCCCAGCCCCGCGACGCCGGCCGAGCCGCCGAGCGAGCGGAAGAACGTCACCGTGGAGCTCGCGGCGCCCATGTGCCGCAGCGCGACGGTGTTCTGCACGGCGAGCACGAGGTTCTGCTGCGTGGTGCCGACGCCGATGCCGACCAGTGCCATCGCGACCGCGACCAGCCAGTACGGCGTGGTCGAGGAGATGACCGCCGCCCCGAGCGCCAGGCCCGCGGTCAGCGAGACCGCGCCGCCGACGAGGTAGCGCTTCCAGACGCCGGTGCGGGTGATCAGCTGGCCGGCCACGTTCGACGCGCCGAACATGCCGACGATCATGGGCAGGGTGAGCAGCCCGGCCTCGGTGGCGCTGGCGCCCCGGGCGAGCTGGAAGTACTGGGACAGGAAGATGGTGGAGCCGAACATCGCGACGCCGACGAACAGGCTCGCGACGGTGGCGAGCACGACGGTGCGGTCGCGGAACAGGAACGGCGGCACGACCGGGTCCTTGGCCCGTCGCTCGACGACGATCGCGCCCACCAGCAGCACCAGGCCGGCGCCGATCAGGCCGAACGAGGTCGGCGAGGCCCAGCCGAACTGCTTGCCGGCCAGCGAGGTCCACAGCAGCAGCGCCGACACCGCGGCGGCGATGAGGGTGGCGCCCAGGTAGTCGATGCTGGGGCGCTCGCCGTCGGCGCGGACGGGGGTGGGCACGTTCAGGGTGCGCTGCAGCACGAGCAGTGAGAGCGCGGCCAGCGGGACGCCGACGAAGAAGCACCAGCGCCAGCCCAGCGGCGAGTCGACGATGATGCCGCCGAGCAGCGGACCTCCGACGACGGCGATCGACATGATCCCCGAGAGGTAGCCCATGTAGCGGCCGCGCTCGCGCGGGGTGATGATCGCCGCGATCACGACCTGGGTCAGCGCCTGCAGCCCGCCCATGCCGAGGCCCTGCAGCACCCGGAAGCCGATGAGCTGCCCGGTGGAGACCGCCAGCCCGCAGAGCAGCGAGCCGATCAGGAAGATCCCGATCGCGGCCTGGACCAGCAGCTTCTTGGAGTAGAGGTCGGCGAGCTTGCCCCAGATCGGGGTCGAGGCCGTCATCGCCAGCAGTGACGCCGAGACCACCCACGTGTACTCGGCCTGGGTCCCGCCGAGGTCGCCCAGGATCCGGGGCAGCGCGTTCGACACGATCGTGCTGGACAGCACGCCGACGAACAGCGCCATCAGCAGGCCGGTCAGGGGGAGCAGTACGTCGCGGCGGTGGGCCGCGGCCTCCTCGGGGGTGCGCACGGGGCGGGTAGTTGACGTCACGCAACGAGTCTGGCTCAAAGATGCAGACTGTGCAACTTTGCCGAACGTGCGTCGGCGCACACCGTGCACCGATGCGGCGCGGCGGCCGGCTCAGCCGCGGCGGGGGAGCACGACGGTGACGGTGCTGCCCCGGTCCGGCGCGCTGCGGACCTCCAGGGTCCCGCCGGCGTCGGCCACCGCGCGGCGGACGAGCAGCAGCCCGATGTGGCCGGGTTCCGGGCCGCGGGCGGGGTCGAAACCGGTGCCGTCGTCGGTCACGGTGAGCCGGGCCCGGCCGGCCGCGACGTGCAGGCCGACCTCGACGGTGCGGGCACGGGCGTGCGCGCGGGCGTTGCGCAGCAGCTCCGAGGCGACGCGGTGCAGCAGGACCGCGCCGCGGTCGTCGAGGGTCCCGGCGGGGTCCCCGGTCGTGACGACTGCCGCGGGCGGGTCGCCGCCGGCGGCGAGCGCGGCCAGCGCGGCGGGCAGACCGGCGGCGTCGACGTCGGCCGGGTGCAGGGCGTCGAGCACCGACCGGATCCGGACGACGCCGTCGCCGACCGTGGCCCGGGCCCGGTCCAGCAGCTCGGGCCGGGCCGGGGCGAGGTCGAGCATCAGCCCGGCGCCGGCCAGGGTCGGCAGCACGTCGTCGTGCAGGCGGCGGGCCAGGTCGCGGCGGGCGAGCTCGCCGGCGGCGAGCCCGTACTGAGCGGCGTCGCGGCGCTCGGTCCGCTCGCGCTCGCGCCGCCGCGCCAGCGCCACCGACAGCGGCAGGACCGCGGCCGCGACGAGCAGCATCCCGGCCACCGCGGGTGGCAGCAGCAGCCCCACGGCGTGCGCGGTGGCCCCGTCGACGTCGACCGGGACGTAGACCTCCAGCCGGGCCGGGCGCCCGGCACCGTCGGTGAAGCCGAGGAAGACCTCGCGGAGCCCGTCGCCGTGCTCGTAGCGGTGCTCGCCGTCGTCGGGGACGGGGAGCACCACCGCGGCGCCGCCGTCGAGCCGGGCGGCGAGGACGGGATCGAACCGGCGGGTCAGACCCTCGATGCGGGCCTCGTCGGAGAACACCAGCCGCGCCGTCGGGCCCTCGACCAGCCACACCTTGACCCGGCTGACCATTCCGGTCGCGCGGAACGGCGCGAGGTCCGCCAGCAGCCGTTCGCGCCCGGCGGTCCCGGCGGTGGCGAGGTCGCGGTCGGCCAGGCCGACGACGACGGCCGTCGCCACCCGTCGCGACACCTCCTCGGCGCGCCGCTCGGCCTCGGCGTGGGCCAGCCACCAGACCCCGGCGGCGACCAGCGCGCACACCAGCGCGACCGCGGCGGCGGTGACGACCGCGTGCCGCGCCAGGGTGCGGGCCAGCAGCCGCCGGTCCGGACCGGCGACGACCGGGCCCGTGGTACCGGGTGCGCTCACGGCACGGGCTGCCCGGCGGCCCGGGGACCGGCTCGCCCCCGGGGTCCAGGGCGACGAGCCCGAGCCGCTCGGCGGCGACGACGGCCTCCAGCTGCGAGCGGGCGCCGAGCTTGCCGAGCAGCGCGCGGACGTGGTCGCGCACGGTGTGCGGCGACAGCCGGTGCGCCGCGGCGATCCGGGTGACGTCGCGGCCCCCGGCCAGCCCGCGCAGCACGTCGAGCTCGCGTGGGGTCAGCCGCGGCAGGGTCGCCCCGGTCGCTTCGGACTCCGCGGCGGACGGGTGCGCGGTGCCGCCCGCGGCGACCGTCCGCACGGCGGCGACGATCCCCGCCAGCGGGGTCTGCTTGCCCAGGAACCCGGCCGCGCCCGCCTCGAGGGCCTCGCGGGCCGGACCGGGCCGCGGGTGCGCGGTGAGCACCAGGGCGCGGGCCCCGGCGGCGTGGACGTCGCCGAGCAGGGTCAGGCCGCCCCCGGGCAGACGCACGTCGAGGACCACGACCTGCGGCGCCCGCCGGGGGTCCCCGCCGGCCAGGGCGGCCCGGGCGGCCGCCGCGTCGTGCGCGACGCCGACGACCTCCGCGTCACCGTGGACGGCGAGGCCGAGCGCGAGCAGGTCGGTGTACGACCGGTGGTCGTCGACCAGCAGCACCCGCAGCACCTGCGCGCACCCCCTCAATTCTCGGGAGATCAGGACGTCCTCGCCAGAGGTTAGCCTCCCCTCGCTCGAAAAGGGACCGACCCGGCGAACCGGGCGGATCCCCCATGCACCCCGGAGGACCACGTGACCCCATCGACGACTCGACCGACCCGGCGCGGCGTGCTCACCGGCGCCGTCCTGGCCGCCGCCCTGCTCGTGGCCGGCTGCGGCGGTGCCCCGGCCGACCCGGCCCCGGCGGCGGGCGACGGGCCGCGCACCCTGACCCTGTACTCGGGGCGGGAGGAGGACCTGGTCGGCCCGCTGCTGGCGCAGTTCCAGCAGCAGTCGGGGATCACCGTCGACACCCGCTACGGCTCGACCACCGAGCTCGCCGCGCAGCTCGCCGAGGAGGGCGCCGCGACCCCCGCCCAGGTGTTCCTCTCCCAGGACGCCGGCGCGCTGGGCGCGCTGGCCGGGGCGGGCGCCTTCGCGCCGCTGCCCGAGGAGGTGCGCGGCGCGGTCACCGCGCCCTACACCGCCACCGACGGCACCTGGACCGGGCTGACCGGCCGGGTCCGGGTCGCGGCCTACAACACCCGGGTGCCCGAGGCCGAGGTCCCCGCCGACGTCACCGAGCTCACCGACCCGCGCTGGCGCGGTCGGGTCGGCATCGCCCCGACCAACGCCTCGTTCCAGGCCTTCGTCACCGCGCTGCGCGTCCAGGAGGGCGACGACGCCGCCCGCGCGTTCCTGGAGGGACTGCGCGCCAACGAGGTGCAGGTCTTCCCGCGCAACACCGCGATCCTGGAGGCGGTGGACAGCGGCGTCGTCGACGTCGGGCTCATCAACCACTACTACGTCGCCGCCGCCGAGACCCCGCCCGCGAACACCGCGCTGAAGTTCGGCGCGCCCGGCACCGCGAGCGCGCTGGTGAACGTCACCGGCGCCGGGGTCCTCGCCGGGGCCGCGGAGTCCACCGAGGCCCGGGAGCTGCTCCGGTTCCTGGTGTCGCCGCAGGCCCAGGAGTACTTCGCCCGCGAGACCGGCGAGTACCCGCTGGTGGCGGGCGTCGCCGGGCCCGCGGGCATGCCCGCGCTGGCCGACCTGCGGGCGCCGCGGCTCGACCTGGCCGACCTGGAGGACCTCGACGGCACGACGCAGCTCATGACGCAGGTCGGGCTGCTCTGACCGTGCTGTTGCGCCGGTCCCCGCCCCGCACCGCGCCGGCCGGCCCGCCGGCCCCGGTGCGGCGCCGGCGACGACCACCCCGTGCCCTGCTGGGCGCGGCGGTGGTCGTCGCCGCGTGCGCCGCGCTGCCCCTGGTGTGGCTCGTCGTCCGGGTCGCGGGTGCCGACCCCGGGCGGGTCGCCGCGCTGCTCGCGCGCGAACGGACGCTCACCCTGGCGCTGAACTCGGCGGTGCTGGTCGCCGTCGTCGGCGCCGGCTCCCTGCTGCTGGGCCTCGCCACCGCGACGGCGCTGGTCCGCGTGCGGCTGCCCCGACCCGGGCTGTGGTGGGTGCTGGCCGCGCTGCCGCTGGCCGTGCCGTCCTACCTGCTCGCGTTCGCGGTGCTCGCGGTCCGGCCCGAGGCCCGCGGTCTCGGCCCGCTGGCCGTCGTGCTGGTGCTGGCCTGCACGCCGTACGTGACGCTGCCCGCGGCCGCCGCCCTGCGCGCCGCCGACACCGGGCCGGAGGACGCCGCCCGCACCCTCGGCCTCGGCCCGGTGAGCGCGTTCTGCCGGGTCACGCTCCCGCAGGCGCTGCCCGCCGCGCTGGCCGGGACGCTGCTCGCGGCGCTGTACACCCTCGCCGACTTCGGGGCGCCCGCGCTGCTGCGCTACGAGTCGTTCACCTGGGCGGTGCAGGCCGCCTACGAGGGGACCGTCGACCGGACCGGCGCGGCGGCGACCGCGCTGGTCCTGGCCGCCGCGACGCTCGGCCTGGTCGCGGCCGAGCGGGCCGCCCGGCGCCGCTTCACCGGGGCCCGGGCGGGCACCGCGCCGACCGCGGCCGCACCGGTGCGGCTGCGCCCGGCCGCCGGCGCCGCGGTCGTCGCCGGTCTGGGCGCGGTCGCGGCGGTGACGCTGGTCGGGCCGCCCGCCGTTCTGGTCGGCCGGGTCGTCGCCGCCGGCGGGGTGGACGCCGACCTGCCGCGGCTGGCCGTCGCCGCCGGGTGGACGCTGCTGCTGTCCGGCGCGGCCGCGCTGCTGGCGGTGGCGATGGCGCTGCCGGTCGGGGTGCTCGCGGCCCGGTACCGGTCCCGCGCGGTCGCCACGACCGAGTCGGTGGCCTACCTCGGGCAGGGGCTGCCCGGGGTGGTCGTCGGGCTGGCCCTGGTGTTCCTGTCCCTCGCGCTGGTCCCGGCGCTCTACCAGACCGCGGCGGTGCTGGTGTTCGGGTACGCGATCCTGTTCCTGCCCAAGGCGCTCGGCGCGACCCGCACGGCGGTCGAGCGGGTGCCGGTCGAGGCCGAGGAGGTCGCCCGCACCCTCGGCCGGACGCCGTGGTCGACCTGGTGGTCGGTGACGGCGCCGCAGGCCGCGCCCGGGGTGGCCGCCGGCGGGCTGCTCGTGGCGGTGACGGCGATGAAGGAGCTCCCGGCGACGCTCATGCTGCGCCCGACCGGGATCGACACCCTGGCCACCCGGTTGTGGTCGCAGACCTCGCTCGGGGCCTACGGTGCCGCCGCCCCGGCGGCGCTGGCGCTGCTGCTGCTGGCCTGCGTCCCCGCGGCGCTGCTGGTCCGGGCCACCGCGGGCGGGCCGGGAGGAGGACGATGAGGACCGGGTTGTCGGTGCGCGGGGTGCGGGCGGGCTACGGCCGGGACCCGGTGCTGCACGGGATCGACCTCGACGTCGCGCCGGGTGAACTGGTGTCGGTGCTCGGCGCGTCGGGCAGCGGGAAGACGACGCTGCTGCGGGTGGTCGCCGGGCTGCACCGGCCCTCGGCCGGGACGGTGCACCTCGACGGCGACGACGTCACCGCCGTCGCGCCGGAGCGGCGCCGGGTCGGGCTCGTCCCGCAGGAGGGGGCGCTGTTCGCGCACCTGACCGTGGCCGGCAACGTCGGGTTCGGGCTGCGTCGCGGGCCCGGCCGGCGCCCGGCCGCCGCCGCGCGCGGGCGCGTCGCGGAGCTGCTGGCGCTGGTCGGCCTGACCGCCGAGGCCGACCGGCTGCCACACGCCCTGTCCGGCGGGGAGCGCCGCCGGGTCGCCCTGGCCCGGGCGCTCGCGCCGGACCCCCGGGTGGTGCTGCTCGACGAGCCGTTCTCCGCGCTCGACGCCGGGCTGCGCGAGCAGGTCCGTGGGGAGGTCGTCGCGGCGCTGCGGGCCGCGGACGCCACCGGGGTGCTCATCACCCACGACCGGCGGGAGGCGCTGGCGGTCAGCGACCGCGTCGCCGTCCTGCACGACGGCCGCCTGGAACAGACCGCACCGCCGCGCGAGCTCTACGCCGCCCCCGCCTCGGCCCGGGTCGCCGGGTTCGTCGGCGACGCGGTGCTGCTGCCCGCCCGGGTGGAGGACGGCACGGTCACGACCGCGCTGGGCGCCGTCCCCTGCCGCACCGCGGACGTCCCGGCGGCACCGCTGGTGGCGGTGCTGCGCCCCGAGGAGCTGGAGCTGGCCGGCGCCGACGGTCCCGGCGCGCCCGCCCGGGTCGGCACCGTCGACTTCGTCGGCGACGCCGTGCTGGTCACCGTGCTGCTCGACGGGCGGGTCCCGGACCGGGGCACCCTGCTGCGGGTGCGGGCCGGGACGGACCGGGTGCCGCACCCCGGCGACCGGTGCCGCGTGCGGTCCCGGGGTGCCGTGCACGTCGTGCCCGCCGTCCCGGGACCCCGCTGAGCGGGACCCCGGGGCCGGGCTCAGGCGGCGGCCGGCTCGTCCGGCCGGGCGGCCAGCTTCGCCAGCCGCTTCTCGGTCGGCCAGCGGACGTTCCACGCCCACCCGAGCTTCTCGAACAGCCGGATCGTCCCGGCCGAGATGTCGATCTCGCCGCGGCCGACGCCGTGCCGGGCCGAGGTGGGGTCGGCGTGGTGCAGGTTGTGCCAGGACTCGCCCATGCTCGGGACGGCGAGCAGCCAGACGTTGGTGGAGCGGTCCCGGGCCCGGTACGGCCGCTCACCGACGAGGTGGCAGATCGAGTTGGTCGACCACGCGACGTGGTGCGACACCGCGACCCGGACCAGCCCGGCCCAGAAGAACGCGGTGAACGCGCCCCACCAGGACCAGGTCACCAGGCCGCCGACGACGCCGGGGCCGAACACGGACAGGATCGTCAGGACGGTGAAGCCGCGGTGGACCCGGTCGATGTCGGGGTCGGCGAGCAGGTCCGGGGCGAAGCGGCGCTGGTCGGTCAGCGACCGGTCGAAGATCCAGCCCATGTGGGCGTGCCAGAAGCCGCGGACCAGCGCGGCGGGGGAGGTGCCGTAGCGCCACGGCGAGTGCGGGTCGCCCTCGGCGTCGGCGTAGGCGTGGTGACGGCGGTGGTCGGCCACCCAGTGCCGGACCGGCCCCTGGACGGCGAGGCTGCCCGCGACGGCGAGCGCGATCCTCAGGGGCCGGTTCGCGGTGAACGACCCGTGGGTGAAGTAGCGGTGGAAACCGACGGTCACCCCCAGCATGGACACGACGTAGAGGCCGAGTGCGAGGCCGGCGTCGAGCCAGGTCAGACCCCAGCCCCACGCGAGCGGGACCGCGGCGACGACCGCGATCGCCGGGACGATCGCGAACGCGTAGACGAACAGGTGCGGAACGGGATGCCGGAGCCGGTCGGAGAAGTCGGAGCGCGGCGCGGGCCGGGTGTCGGTCACACCCCCCGATGGTTCCGGCTCGCACCAGAACGGGCAGTGGGGACAACCCCCCTCACGCACCGTGAGTGGGGACTCCTCAGGCCGTGGCGGGCTGGGCGGCCTCCCGCAGCAGCGGCTTCACGCGCTCGCCGAACTTGGTGACGCCGTCGACGAAGTCGGGCCAGGTGAGCAGCGCCCCGTCGATGCCGGTGGTCGCGGCGATCTCGTCGAGCTGGGCCGCGACCCGCTCGTAGGAGCCCTTCACCACCGGCAGTGACAGGAACGCCATGTTCCCCTCCGAGGCGGGGCGCTCCAGCGACGCCAGCAGCTGGGCCGAGGTGCCGTCCGGGTTGGTGTCCAGCGACGCCCTGGTGGTCATGTAGCTGATCGCCTCGAGGTCGGCGTTCTCGACGATGTGCGCGCACAGCCGGTCGGCCTCGTCGTCGGTCTCCTCGGCGATGATGCAGTACAGCGCGTAGGTGCCGACGTCGCGGCCCGCCTCGTCGCCGAGCCGGCGCACCCCGGCGGCGATGTCCCCGACCTTCGAGCGCTCGGCCATGATGAAGTTCCGGTCGCCGTGCTCGGCGGTGAACGCCTGGCCCGCCGGCGACTGGCCCGCGCAGACGATCGTCGGGGTGTGCAGCGACTTGGGGCGCATGTCGGCGTCGTCGAAGGAGAAGAACTCGCCGGAGAAGGTCGCGGTCCCCTCGCTCCACAGCGCGCGCAGCGCCCGGACGTACTCGGCGGCGTAGGCGTAGCGGCGTTCGAAGTACTCGTCGCCGGGCCACAGCCCCATCTGCGTGTACTCGGGCTTGTTCCAGCCGGTCACGATGTTGAGCCCGCAGCGTCCGCCGGAGATCTCGTCGATCGTCGCGACCATCCGGGCGGCCATGATCGGGTGGGTGGCCAGCGTGGTCACCGACGGGTAGAGCCCGATCCGCTCGGTCACCGCGGCGAGCCCGCCGAACAGGGTGAACGACTCCAGGCACTCGCCCCAGAAGTCGCTCGGCCCGCCCGCCCCGCGGTGCTTCATCATCGAGAGCACGAAGTCGAGGCCCTGGCGCTCGGCCTCCTGGGTGATCGCCACGTTGTGGGCGAAGCTCGGCCGGTACTGCGGGCTGCCGGGGGACAGGATGTAGCCGTTGGTCGCGTTCGGGATGAAGACGCCGTAGTGCACTCAGACCTCCGGGGTGGACAGCTGTGTGACGGTGCTGGGCAGGTCGGCGACGTCGGCGTACTTGGCGTCGAGGTCGGCGAGGTTGCGGGCGTGGACGCCGGCGTCGCGGTCGGCGCAGGCGTCGGCGACGACGACCGGGCGGAACCCGGCGGCGAGCGCGTCGGTGGCGGTGGCGCGGACGCAGCCCGACGTCGACACCCCCGTGACGACGGTGTCGACCCCGCGGGCCCGCAGCGTCGCGGCGAGCGAGGTCCCGGCGAAGGCGGACGCGTGCTGCTTGGCCAGCAGCGCCTCGCCCGGCGCCGGGTCGAGGACGAGCCGGCCCCAGTCCCCGGGGGCGCCCTCGGCGAAGCAGGACAGGGCGGGGACCTTCGCGGCGAAGAACCCGGCGTCGGCGAGGTCGGCGGCGTAGCGCACGACGGTCCAGACGACCGGGTGCCCGCCCGCGCGGGCCGCGGCGACCACGGCGTCGCAGCCGCCGGTGACGCGCTCCGCGGTCGCGGTGTCCCCGAGGAAGAAGGGCCCGTCCGGCTCGGTGTAGGCGGCCACGAGGTCCACCACGACGACGGCCGGTGCCGCGCCCCAGCCGACCCGGCCCGAGAACGGCGCACCGTGCGGTCCCGCCCCGGCCCCGGTCACCGGCGGTCCCCGGTCATCATGGCGCGGGCGTTGGCGATGTGGCTGACCATCACCGCGGAGGCCCAGCCGCCGTCGCCGGCGCGCAGTGCGGCGACGATCTCGGCGTGGTGGGCGAGGCTGCGGGCCAGCGACGCCGCGTCGTAGGTGTGGAAGGTGCGCAGCACGACCGGTGCGTGCACGACGCCGGCCAGCGCGGAGGCGAGCGCGGGGGTGTCGGCGATCTCGAGCAGCCGGGCGTGGAACCGCCGGTTCAGGGCGACCAGGGCGTCGAGGTCCTGCCCGGGGCCGGGGCCGCCGACGGCGAGCATGCGGCCGGCGAGGTCGTCGAGCTCGTCGAGGTCGGCGGCGGTCGCGCGGGCGGCGGCCAGCGCGGTGGCCCGCGGCTCCAGCGCGGTGCGGACCCCGAAGATGTCGTCGAGGTCGGCCTCGGAGAACGTGGCGACCCGCGCACCGCGGTGCGGGTGCAGCTCGACCAGCCCCTCCGCGGCGAGCCGGGACAGCGCCTCGCGGACCGGGGTGCGCGACACCCCGAGGCGGTCGGCGAGCTCGACCTCGCCCAGGTGGGCGCCCGCGGCCAGCGCACCGGTGAGGATCTCCTCGCGCAGCGCGGCCTGGGCGCGCTCGGAGGCGCGCCGGGGAGTCGTGTCGACCATCGTCACCTCCGGCGTCGGGCTGTATGCAACCTACGAGTGCCGCCGGTCACGCACAAGGCTCCACCTGTTGCTACGTCCGGATGACGTGCAGAGTGGGCGAGGCGTGTACACAATTCAGCTCGACGAAGGGACCCCGCCGTGGCCGACCTCCTCAGCCGACCAGGGAACCGCCGGGCGCGCCTGCGTGCCCTGCTCGACGCCGGCACCCCGGTGCTCGCCCCCGGCGCCTACGACGCGCTGTCCGCGCGGCTGGTCGAGCAGGCCGGGTTCGACGTCGTCTACATGACCGGGTTCGGGACGACGGCCGGGCTCCTCGGCCGGCCCGATGTCGGTCTGCTCGGGGGTGCGGAGATGGCCGCGCACGCGGGCAGGCTGGCCGACGCCGTCGACCTGCCGCTGATCGCCGACGCGGACACCGGCTACGGCAACCCGCTCAACGTCATCCGCACCGTCCGCGACTACGAGCGGGCCGGGGTCGCCGCGCTGCACCTGGAGGACCAGGTCATGCCCAAGCGGTGCGGGCACCTCGCGGGCAAGCAGGTGGTGCCCGCCGCGGAGATGGCCGCGAAGGTGCGGGCCGCCGTCGACGCCCGCACCGACCCGGACCTGCTGGTGATCGCGCGGACCGACGCCGCCGCCGTCGACGGGCTGGACGCGGCGATCGACCGGGCCCGCCGGTTCGCCGACGCCGGCGCCGACCTGCTGTTCGTGGAGGCGCCGACCTCCGAGCGCGACATCGAGACCGTCGCGACCGCGCTGGCCGGGCACCGGCTGGTGTTCAACTGGGCCGAGGGCGGCCGCACCCCGCCGCTGTCGCGCGACCGGCTCGCCGAGCTCGGGTTCGCCCTGGTCCTGTTCCCCGTGGGCACCCTGCTCGCGGCGACGGCCGGGATGCGGGAGCTGCTGGAGCGGCTGCGGGCCGAGGGCACCCCGGCGTCGCTGATCGACCGGCTCGGCGGCCTCGACGCGTTCGCCGAGCTCGCCGGGATCGGGGAGGTCCGTGAGCTGGAGCAGCGCTACCGCGCGGAGGGGGAGTGAACAGTTCCCGGACGCCCCGTGCGGCAAACGTCGGCCCCGCGGAGCCGACGCCAGTACACGCCCAGGAGTGGCGGGTCGATATGTCGTACACCACACTCGGTGCAGATGACCTTGCCGACCTGCGGACGTCGATCGGAACGGGGCGGGCGGGCAGGGTCCCGGAATCGCCCCAGGCGGTGGATCGTGCAGCAGAACACTCCCCGGCTCCGCATCTGCGAACGATGCTGGTCGTCGGTCGCGGACGGCTCGGTCTGTCGGATCTTCCGGCACTCCGACCCCGCGGCCCCGCTGGAGAGGCCCGCCTTCTCCTACCGGCACCTCGACGGAGACCCGGCGTGCAGCGGGGCGCAGCAGCCCGAGCTGGAGAGGGGGTGGGCCGCGTGAGCGCACCCCCCGTGCCGGGACGCGCGCTGCGCCCGGTCCCGGCCGCCCGGACCGTGCTGTCGCCGGTCGACCCGCTGCCGGTGTCGCCGGGCGACCTGGAGCGGCTGCGCGAGAACCTCGGACGCGTGCTGGCCGGTCTGCGCTGGCCCGCCCACCGCTGGCAGGTCCTCGCCGAGGCCGAGGCGTGGGGTGCGAGCGGCGTGGTCCGCCAGCAGCTCCTCCCGCTGCCCGACGGGCGGTACCCGTCGTTCGAGGCCGTCGTCGAGGTGCTCACGGCCGCTGCGCGTGGCCGGCTGCGCCCGGTGCCGGTCCGGCCCGCGATCGGCGCGGACCGGCTGCACCCCGCCGAGCGGGCCGGTGTCGCGCCGCGCCCGCCGCGTGCCCACGGCAGGCCCGCGCCCGCGCCGGGGCACCGCCCGGCCTGATCTCCGACGGGGCCGTGCGACCGCCCCGGACGGTGGTGGGTGGGGCCGAGTCGGCCGGGGTCGGCGGTCCCGAATCCGCCGGCCCCGGCCGGGGTGACCACCCGTCCGCTCCCCAGCGACGGGTGGTGGGTCCTCGGGGTGCGTGGCCTGCGACGAGGCGGGTGCGTGCCGGTGGGAGTCCGGCTGCTCACGCGAGGTGATGTATATCACGCGGTGCGGCCGGATTGGTCCGGTTTCCCCGAACCGGGCGACGGTATCGATCAAGCCGTCCCTGCGCGTGTAGACCGCGGAGCTCCGGGAAGGCCGCGGGTGTCCGGGCCCGGGCGGGCCCGGCGCGGCGAGGAGGCGGACGTGGCGGGGCAGACGGGGATCGGGCTGGCGGTCGAGACGGCGGGACCGGGGGTGCGGCTGGTCCGGGTGTCCGGGCGGCTGGACCGTGCGGGGGTGGAGGCGCTGGCGCGGATGCTCGACGCGCAGGCGCGGTGCGGGCGGACCCCGGGTCACGTCGTCGTCGACCTCTCCGGGGTCAACGCCTTCGACGGGCCCGCCACCGAGCGGCTCGGTGCGGTCGTCGCCCGCTCGCGTGCCGAGGGTGTGCGGCTGCACCTGGCCGGGTGCGGCGGCCGGGCGGAGCTGCTGCCGCTGCGCGCCCGCCAGGTCCTGCAGCGCTGCAGTGCCTTCCCCTCCGCCGAGGTCGCCGTGCGGACGCTGACCGCGGCCCGTGCCGGCACCGCCGGTGGTGCCGGGACCGTGCCCGGGCCGCGCCGGGCCGGCGACGACCGCGCGGGTGGCAGGCCGGTCTCCTCCGGTACCTGACCCCGACCGGCCCCGGGCCGTCAGCCCGCCGCGTCGAGGGCGCGGCGCACGGCGGCCGCGCCGTCCTCGTCGAGCTCGCCCCAGCACCGCAGCCGGGACAGCCCGCCGTCGGGGAACACGTCCAGACGCAGGTGGGTGGCCGGTGCGGCGCCGGGCAGCAGGAACCGGTGCCGGGTGTCGGGCTGCACCCGCTCGCGGTCGCGCAGCACCGTCCACGACCCGCCGGTGCGCTCGTCGCGGGTGCTGACCGAGACCCAGCCCGGCGCGTTCCCGACGAACCAGGTCGTGTCGACCTCCACGTGCCGCGGGACCCCGCCCGCGGCGAGCGCGAACTCGACCCAGTCGTTGCCGCCGTCGCGGCGCCGCGCGTTCTCCCAGCCCTCGCCCATGTGCCGCGCCTTCCCGGGCAGCAGCAGGTTGCCGGGGGAGGAGTAGAACTCGTCGGAGCAGCCGGTGACGTGTCCGCCGTTCTCCGCCGCGAGCAGGTCCACGGTGCCCTCGAGGAACCGCGGGTCGGGCAGCACCCGGCCGAGCACCCGGAACCGGGCGATCCCGCCGTCCGGGTGCATGATCAGCCGCAGGTGGGTGGCCCGGCGGGTGTCGGTCACCGGGTAGACGTTCGCGGTGTGCCCGGCGCACGCCGAGCGCGGCACGATCTCGTGCCAGGGCGCCTTCTCCAGCTCGTCGGGGGAGGGGTGGCCGTCGACGGCGGTCGCCTCGACGGCGATCTCCGGCGGGTAGTTGCCCCTGAACCAGGAGGTGTCGACGACGACGTGGTCCACCACGCCCGGCGCACCCAGGCGGACCAGCGCCCAGTCGTGGCCGGGCTCGCGGCGGCGCCGGGTCTCCCAGCCGTCGTAGACCTTGCCCTTGAGACCGAACTCGTCGGGGTCGAAGCGGGGCGGGGCGGCGGTGATGAGGTTCTCGCGCTGGGCGAAGAACTCGTCGTTCGCGGCGACGACCGAGCCGCCGAGCGCGCGGGAGGCGAGGTCGATGAGCGAGGGGTCGGTCACGGTCTGCTCCTGATCATCGGGCGGGTGGGGGACGGGTGGTCGGTGGCGATCCGGGCGCCCAGCAGACGCAGCAGCTCGGCGGCGCGGTCGACCGCGTCGCGGTGGTCGAGGGCGGTGTCGGTCAGGGCGTAGGTCGCGACGAAACCCGCGGCCCGCAGTGCGGCCGGGCCGAGGGTCACCTGCCCGGCGACGGCGACGACCGGGGTCCCGGCCGCGCGGGCGGCGGCGGCGACCCCGGCCGGGGCCTTGCCGCGCAGGGTCTGGGCGTCCAGTCTGCCCTCCCCGGTCACGACGAGGCCGGCACCGGCCAGCTCGTCGTCGAAGCCGGTCAGCTCCAGGACGGTACCGACGCCGGGTGCGACGCGCGCCCCGCAGACGGCGGTCAGCGCGAGCCCCGCCCCGCCCGCGGCACCGGCGCCGCGCGCCGCGGCGAGCGCGTCGGCATCGGTGCCGGTGGCGGCGGCGAGCACCCGCACCCAGCGGGCCAGCGCGTCGTCGAGCGCGGCGACCCCGGCGGCGTCGGCGCCCTTCTGCGGACCGTAGACGGCCGCGGCGCCGTGCGGGCCGAGCAGCGGGTTGTCGACGTCGGCGGCGAGCCGGACCCGCACGGCCGGGTCCCGCAGCCGCGGGTGCAGCCCGGCCAGGTCGAGCCGGTCGGCCAGGGCCAGCGCCGCGCCGCCCCGCCCGATCTCGGCGCCGCCGGCGTCGAGCACGCGGGCGCCGAGCCCGCGCAGCAGCCCGGCGCCGCCGTCGGTGGTGGCACTGCCCCCGAGCCCGACGACGACGTCGGTGCACCCGGCGTCGAGCACCGCGGCCAGCACGGTGCCGAGCCCCTCGGTGCCCGCGCCGCCCGGGGCGCGCTCCCCGCCGGGCAGGACCGCGAGCCCGGCCGTCGAGGCCAGCTCCACCAGCGCGGACACGCCGTCGCGGGCCCAGACGGCCGTCAGCGGAGCCCCGGTGGGGCCGGTCGCGGTGGTCGTGACCGGCTCCCACCCGGCGGCCAGCGCCGCGGCGACGGTGCCCTCGCCGCCGTCGGCGACCGGGCAGCGGCGCACCGGGCGGCCCGGGTCGACGTCGGCGATCCCGGCCGCGAGCGCGTCGGCGACGGCGGCGGCGTCCAGCGAGCCCTTGAACTTGTCCGGGGCCAGCAGGATCGCGCTCACCGGCGGTGGGCCAGCGCGGTCGGGGCGTCGGCGGGGGTCTCGGCGAGGTCCTCGAACTCGGTGACGGCGTCGATCTCGGTGCCCATCGCGATGTTCGTGACCCGCTCCAGCACCACCTCGACCACGACGGGCACCTTGTGCTCCGAGGCCAGCTGCGACGCCCGGCGCAGGGTCGTGGCGATCTCGTCGGGCTCGGTGACCCGCAGCCCCACGCAGCCCAGCCCCTCCGCGACGCGGACGTGGTCGACGCCGTAGCCCTTGGGCAGCCCGGTCAGCTCCTCGTCGGCGTGCATGTTGTCGAAGGCCAGGGAGACCTGGAAGTCCATGTCGAACGCGCGCTGCGCCTGCCGGATCAGGCCCAGGTAGGAGTTGTTGACCACGACGTGCACATAGGGCAGTCCGAACTGGGCGCCGACCGCGAGCTCCTCCAGCATGAACTGGAAGTCGTAGTCGCCCGAGAGCGCGACGACCGGGGTCGACGGGTCGGCGACGACGGCGCCCAGCGCGGCCGGGATGGTCCAGCCGAGCGGTCCGGCCTGGCCGCAGTTGACCCAGTGCCGGGGCCGGTAGACGTGCAGGAACTGGCCGGCCGCGATCTGGGACAGCCCGATCGTCGTCACGTAGCGGGTCTCCGGGCCGAAGACCCGGTTCATCTCCTGGTACACCCGCTGCGGCTTGATGGGGACGCAGCCGAAGTCGGTGCGCCGCAGCAGCGTCGCCTTCCGCTCGCGGCACGACTCCGCCCACGCGCTGCGGTCCGGCAGCGTCCCGGCGTCGCGGCGGCGGCGGGCCTCGGCCAGCAGGACGCGCAGCGCGGCCCCGGCGTCGGAGACCACGCCGTAGTCGGGGGCGAACACCCGCCCGATCTGGGTGGGCTCGATGTCGACGTGCACGAACCGGCGCCCGCGCCGGTAGGTGTCCAGCCCACCGGTGTGCCGGTTGGCCCAGCGGTTCCCGATCCCGACGACGACGTCGGAGGCCAGGAAGGTGGCGTTGCCGTAGCGGTGCGCGGTCTGCAGCCCGACCATCCCCGCGGCGAGCGGGTGGTCGTCGGGGATCGAGCCCCAGCCCATCAGGGTCGGCACGACCGGGACGCCGAGGATCTCGGCCAGCTCGACGAGCTCGGCGGAGGCGTCGGCGTTGACGATGCCGCCGCCCGCGACGATCAGCGGCCGTTCGCCCTCGGCGAGCAGGTCCAGCACCCGCGACGCCTGCGGGCCGGTCATCGCGGGGCGGTGCACCGGCAGCGGGGCGTAGGTGTCGGGGTCGAAGTCGATGACGGTCTGCTGCACGTCGATCGGCAGGTCGATCAGCACGGGACCGGGCCGGCCGGACCGCATGAGGTGGAACGCCTGGGCGAACGCGCCCGGCACCTGCGCGGCCTCGCGCACGGTCATCGCCATCTTGGTGACCGGTGCCGCGATGGCCGCGATGTCGACGGCCTGGAAGTCCTCCTTGTGCAGCCGCGCGACCGGAGCCTGCCCGGTGATGGCCAGGATCGGGATCGAGTCCGCCGACGCCGAGTACAGCCCGGTCACCATGTCGGTGCCCGCCGGGCCGGAGGTGCCGATGCAGACGCCGATGTTCCCCGGGCGCGCGCGGGTGAAGCCCTCGGCCATGTGCGAGGCGCCCTCGACGTGGCGGGCCAGGACGTGGCCGATCGTGCCGCGGGCGCGCATCGCGGCGTAGAAGGGGTTGATCGCCGCACCCGGCACGCCGAACGCCTGCGTGGCACCCTCGGCCTCCAGGATGCGGACGGCGGCCTCGGCCGCGGTCATCCGGGTCATGACGACTCCCCGTTCAGGCGGCGGACGGTGCGGTGCAGGGCGGAGTGGTCGAGGCCGCCGTCTCCGGCGGCCCGGGTGGCGGCGACGAACTGGGCGACGAGCGCGGCCACCGGGGCGACCACCCCGGCCTCGCGGGCGGAGTCGGCGACGATGCCCATGTCCTTGTGGTGCAGGTCGATCCGGAAGCCGGGGGCGTAGTCCCCGGCCAGCATCCTCGGGGCCTTCTGGTCGAGGACCTTCGAGCCGGCGAGCCCGCCGCCGAGCACACGGACGGCGGCGTCGAGGTCGGCGCCGTGCGCACGCAGGAACTCGATCGCCTCGGCGAGCAGGGCGATGTTCCCGGCGACGATCAGCTGGTTCGAGGCCTTGACGGTCTGCCCGGCCCCGGACGGGCCGACGTGCACGACGGTGCTCCCGACGACGTCGAGCAGCGGGCGGGCGGCGGCCACGTCGGCCTCCTCCCCGCCGACCATGATCGACAGGGCGGCGTTCTCGGCGCCCGCCTGGCCGCCGGAGACCGGGGCGTCGAGCATCCGCAGGCCACGCTCGGCCGCGCGGGCGGCGAGGTCACGGGCGACGTCGGGGCGGATCGTGGAGAAGTCGACCACCAGGGTGCCCGGCTCCGCGGTGTCGAACACGCCGCCGTCGCGGGTGCAGACGTCGACGACGTAGGGGGAGTCGGGCAGCATCAGCGCGACCACGTCGGCGCCGGTCACCGCCTCGGCGACCGTCGCGGCGGCCCGGCCGCCGTCGGCGGCGAGGGCCTCGGCCTTCCCCGGGCTCCGGTTGTGGCCGACGACGTCGTGCCCGGCCTTCACGAGGTGGCGGGCCATCGGGCCGCCCATGATCCCGAGGCCGACGAAGGCGATGGCGCTCATGCGGAGGCTCCTTCCCTGGTCAGCCAGCCGAACGGGTCGGCGGTGACGGGCTTGTACTCGAGGCTGACCGGGCCGTCGTAGCCGGCGGCGGCGACCCGGGCGAGCAGGTCGCCGATCGGGAGGTCCCCGGTGCCGGGTTCGCCGCGGCCCGGGGCGTCGGCGATCTGGACGTGGCCGATCCGGTCGGCGTGGCGGTCGATCGCGGCCGCGGGGTCGTCGCCGTTCACAGCGAGGTGGTAGACGTCGAGCAGCAGCCGCAGGTGCGGCGACCCGACCCGGTCGAGCACGGCGACGGCGTCGTCGGCGGTCTTCAGGGGGTAGGCGTCGACGCCGCTGACCGGTTCGAGCAGCGCGACCGCGCCGATGCCGGCGGCCGCGTCGGCGGCCAGTGCGAGGCTGCGGACGGCGGTCTCGTCCTGGACGCGCGGGTCCAGGTCGTCGCGCCGGTTGCCGTACAGGGCGTTGAAGCCGAGCGTGCCGAGCCGCTCGCCGATGCCGAGGGCGACGGCGACGTTGTCGGCGAACTCGCTCGCGCGGGCCGGGTCGGACAGGATGCCGCGCTCGCCCGCGGGCATGTCGCCCGCGGTGAAGTTGAGCCCGGTGAGGGTGACGCCGGCGTCGGCGACGGCGGTGACGAAGGCGTCGACCTCGTGGTCGCCGGGCACGGAGTCGGTGAACGGCCACCAGAACTCGACGGCGTCGAAGCCGGCCGCCGCGGCGGCCGCGGGCCGGTCGAGCAGCGGCAGGTTGGGGAACACGATGGAGCAGTTGACGGTGTAGCGCACTTCAGGGGCCTCCTCGGTCCTCAGGTGGGCTCGGGCAGTCCCCGGTAGGCCCGCCAGCCGCCGTGGGTGGTGATGTCGGTGAGCTCGTCGCGCTGGCGCTCCAGCACACCGGGCCGCAGCCCGACGGCGAGGACGTCGCGGCCGTCGTCGAGCTCGATGACGGTGAGCTCGAGCTCCGGCGGCTCGTCGGGCAGGAAGTCGGTGCGGATCGCCGAGAGCGGTACGTCGTAGATCTCCCCGGCCAGCGGCACGCCGCCGGAGGGGTCCTCCAGCAGGGCCGGGAACTGGTCGCGTACCGAGTACATGCGGTAGTGCGGAGCGGTCCGGACCCCGCCCAGGAACGGGTGGGCGGACACGTTGTGGTGGAGCCGGCCGCCGCGCATCGCGTCACCGGAACAGAAGAGGGCAGTCACCGGAGCCTCCGATCATTCCGCAATGCGGAAGAGTGATTCCGTTTTGCGGTGTGAATCGGACCACGGCGTCAGGGGGCTGTCAAGCATCGTCGTCGGCGGCGACCCCTTGACGCTTGCATGACCGGCGCCATAGCGTGATTCCGCTACGTAAGAGATTCGTTTCACATCGCGGAAATCAGCGCGTTACGTTGGTCGCGCCACGACGTGGGATCCGAGGTGGCCCCGATGACGGGACCCGGAACGAGCGACCTATCCGCAGCAGCGCCGACCGGTGAGCGGGTGGCCGCCGTGCCCGTCACGCAGGACGGCGCCGCCGCACCGAGCCCCCGGCTCTACAACCGCGACCTCGCGCCGACCACCGTCGAGGGACGGTCGTGGAAGGCCTACAACATCTTCACCCTGTGGGCCGTCGACGTGCACAGCCTGGGCAACTACGGCTTCGCCCTCGGCCTGTTCGCGCTCGGCCTCGGCGCCTGGCAGATCCTGGTCTCGCTCGGCATCGGTGCGCTGGTGCTGTTCGTGCTGCTCACCGTCGCCGGGTACATGGGCTACCGGACGGGCCTGCCGTTCCCGGTGATGAGCCGGATCTCCTTCGGCGTGCGCGGTGCCCAGCTCCCGGCCCTGGTGCGGGGTGCGGTCGCGATCGCCTGGTTCGGCATCCAGACCTACCTCGCCACCCGGGTGCTCGTCGTGATGGTCCTGGCCGCGGTCACCGTCGCCGAGTCGCTGGTCCGGCTCGGCCTGACCACCTCGACGAGCCGCACCTACGCGGCACCACGAACCAAGAAGATCACCGGATTTCCCTGGAGATGTCATGACCAGCTACGACCTGGTGGTCCGCGGGAAGCGGATCATGACCACGGCGGGCGAGCAGCCCCGCGAGATCGGCGTGACCGGCGGGCGGATCGTCGCCATCGAGCCGCTCGGCAACGGCCTCGACGGGGCCCGGGTGATCGACCTCGCCGACGACGAGGTGCTGCTGCCCGGCCTCGTCGACACCCACGTGCACGTCAACGAGCCCGGCCGCACCGAGTGGGAGGGCTTCGCCTCGGCCACCCGGGCCGCCGCGGCGGGCGGGGTCACCACGATCGTCGACATGCCGCTGAACTCGATCCCGCCGACCGTGGACGTCGCGGCGCTGGAGGTGAAGCGCAAGGTCGCCGAGCACCAGGCGTTCGTCGACGTCGGGTTCTGGGGCGGCGCCGTGCCCGGCAACCTCGGTGACCTGCGCGGCCTGCACGACGAGGGCGTCTTCGGGTTCAAGTGCTTCCTGCTGCACTCCGGCGTCGACGAGTTCCCGCCGCTCGACGCCGACGAGATGGAACGCGACATGGCCGAGCTGGCCACCTTCGACGCCGTCATGATCGTGCACGCCGAGGACTCCCGGGCCATCGAGAAGGCCCCCACCCCGCACGGCGCGAAGTACGACACCTTCCTGCGCTCGCGTCCGCGCGGCGCGGAGAACCTGGCGATCGCCGAGGTCATCGAGCGGGCCCGCTGGACCGGGGCACGCGCGCACGTGCTGCACGTGTCCTCCTCCGACGCGCTCCCGATGATCGCGACCGCGCGCCGCGACGGCGTCCGGATCACCGCCGAGACCTGCCCGCACTACCTCACGCTGTTCGCCGAGGAGATCCCCGACGGCGCCACCACGCACAAGTGCTGCCCGCCGATCCGCGAGGCGTCGAACCGGGAGCTGCTGTGGGAGGGGCTGCTCGACGGGACGATCGACTGCATCGTGTCCGACCACTCGCCCAGCACCGCCGAGCTGAAGCTGCTCGACTCCGGGGACTTCGGGCTCGCCTGGGGCGGGGTGTCGTCGCTGCAGCTGGGGCTGTCGCTGGTGTGGAGCGAGGCCCGCCGGCGCGGCATCGGGCTCGCGCAGGTGGTCCAGTGGATGGCGTCGAAGCCCGCCGACCTGGTCGGGCTGCGCTCCAAGGGCCGGATCGCGCTCGGCTACGACGCCGACCTCGCCGTCTTCGCCCCCGACGCCGCCTTCGTCGTCGACCCGGACCGGCTGCACCACAAGAACAAGGTGAGCGCCTACGCCGGCCGGTCGCTGTCCGGCGTGGTCCGGCGCACCGTCCTGGGCGGCCGCGACGTCGACGTGTCCGGTGAGCCGCACGGCAGGCTGCTGCGCCGCGGCTCGGTGGAGCGGATGACGGGTGCACCCGGCGCCCCGGACGGCACCGAGGTCCCGGCCGCACCGCCCGAGCAGGGCTAGACTTCCGTCATGCGGAAGAACGATCCCGACAGTCGCGTCGGTGCCGCCGCGGACGTCGCCGCGGCGGCACCGGCCCGCTCGGGGACCGTGCAGTCCGTGGAACGGGCCGTGGACCTGCTGGAGGCGATGGCCGACGCGGGTGGCACGGTCAGCCTGTCCCACCTCGCGGCCACCTCCGGGCTCCCGTTGCCGACCATCCACCGGCTCGTCCGGACGCTGGCCGGGCGCGGCTACGTCCGCCAGCAGTCCTCGCGCGAGTACGCCCTCGGCCCCCGCCTGGTGCGCCTCGGCGACACCGCCGGACGCCTGGTGGGCATGTGGGCGCGCCCGCGGCTCGCCGGCCTGGTCGACGACCTGGGGGAGAGCGCCAACCTGGCGCTGCTGGAGGGGAACCAGGTCGTCTACGTCGCCCAGGAGCCCGGCCGTCACTCGATGCGGATGTTCACCGAGGTCGGGCGACGGGTGTCGCCGCACTGCACCGCCGTCGGGAAGGCGCTGCTGTCCCGGATGCCGGCCGAGCGGGCGCGGGAGGTGCTGCGGCACACCGACTTCGTGCGGCACACCGACAACACGATCACCTCGCCCGAGGAGTACTTCGCCGAGCTCGACAAGGTCCGTGCCGCCGGCTACGCCGTCGACGAGGGCGAGCAGGAGCTGGGGGTGCGGTGCGTCGCCGTCGCGCTCGACGGGCCGCTGCCCGCCGCGGTGTCCATCTCCGGCCCGACGATCCGGATGACCGACGCGCTCCTCGACTCCGCCGTGCCGAAGCTGCGGTCCGTGGCCGACGCGCTGGTGACCGAGCTGGCCCGGCAGGACGCCGCAGGGGTCTGAGGCTCGAGATGATCGCGACGGGTGAGGGGATCGGTGCCACGTCCGGCACCGATCCCCTCACCCGTGATGATCACCGTTCCTCACCCGCGGCGAGCTCGCCCGCGTCCTCGGACTCGACCCGGACCGGGTCCGGGTGCACACCGCGCGGGTCGGTGGTGGGTTCGGCGGCAAGCAGGAGATGTTCGCCGAGGACCTCGTCGGGCTCGCCGTGCTGCGGACCGGGCGTACCGTCGTCCACGAGTTCACCCGGTCCGAGGAGTTCACCCGCACCGCGCTGCGCCACCCGATGCGGGTCGCGGTCACGCTCGGCGCGGACGACGACGGCCGCCTCACCGCGATGAAGCTCGACGTCCTGTCCGACACCGGCGCCTACGGCAACCACTCCCGCGGGGTGCTGTTCCACTCCGTCGCCGAGTCGGTCAGCGTGTACAACTGCCCGGTCAAGCGCCTCGACGCCGAGGTCGTCTACACCCACAACGTGCCCAGCGGCGCGTTCCGCGGCTACGGCCTGGGCCAGGTGATGTTCGCCGTCGAGTCCGCGATGGACGAGCTCGCGATCGCCACCGGCCTCGACCCGTTCGAGCTGCGCCGGCGCACCATGGTGCGCGCCGGGGACCCGCTGCACGTCGCCCACCACGGCGAGCCGGAGCACGACCTGCACTGGACCAGCTACGGCCTGGACCAGTGCATCGACCTCGTCCAGGACGCCCTGGCCGACGGCACCGGCGACCCGGTCCCCGACGGCCCGACATGGCGGGTCGGTGAGGGCGTCGCCCTGGGCATGATGACGACGATGGCCCCGTTCGGGCACGCCGCGACCACCACGGTGACGCTGCTGCCCGGCGGGCGCTACCGGCTCGGCGCCGGCACCGTCGAGTTCGGCAACGGCACCACGACGACCCACCGCCAGGTCGTCGCAACCGTGCTCGGCACCACCCCGGACCGGGTCGACGCCCACCACGGCGACACCGACGCCTGCGGCTACGACACCGGCGCGTTCGCCTCGGCGGGCACCACCGTCGCCGGCAAGGCGCTGCACGCCGCGGCCACCGCGCTGCGGGAACGGATCCTCGCCGTCACCGGCGGCGGGGAGCTGCACGCGGCCGGGGTCACGGCGCCCGGCGGCGAGTGGACGCTCGACGACGTGCTGGCCGCCGCGTCCTCGCCCGGGGGCTGGCGGCCACGGGGGAGGAGCCCGGCACCGCGCGGGCGATCACCGCGAACTGCCACGGCGTGCGCGTCGCGGTGGACACCGCGACCGGCGAGGTCCGGGTGCTGCGCTCGGTGCAGGCCGTCGACGCCGGCACCGTCCTGAACCCCGAGCAGCTGCGCGGGCAGGTCGAGGGCGGCGCCGCGACGGGGCTGGGCAGCGCGCTCTACGAGGAGGTGTACGTGGGGGAGTCCGGGGAGATCCTCAACCCGGTGTTCCGCACCTACCGGGTGCCGCAGATGGCGGACGTCCCGGACACCGAGGTGCGGTACGCCCGCACCCACGACGCGCTCGGCACCTACGGCGCGAAGTCGATGAGCGAGGCGCCCTACAACCCGGTCGCGCCCGCGGTCGCGAACGCGATCCGCCGGGCGCTGGGGGTGCGGCCGTACCACCAGCCGTTCAGCCGCGACCGGGTGTGGCGGCTCGCGGCCGGTGGTACGGCGCCCTGAGGCGCCGGGGCGGGGTCAGCCCCGGCGGCGCGCGTGCTCCAGCAGCGCGGTCGCGGTGAGCTTGCCCAGCTCGTTCGCGGCCAGCGGGCTGTCGCCGGTGATGACGTTGCGGTCGGTGGTGCAGCGGCCGGTCATGTCGTCGTTGACCACACGGACGCCCTCGTCCTGGAGGGCCTTGCCGAGCAGCCAGGGCATCTCGCCGGGCAGGTAGCCGATGTCGATGTTGGCGCCGGCGTCGAGGGCGTCGGGGAACACGCACATCTCGTAGCCCTCGAACACCGACCGGCCGCGGCCGATGCGGGTGGAGAGGAACGCGGCGGGCCCGTGGCACAGCGACACCACGAGCCGGTCGGTGCGCATCGCCCATTCCAGGGTGTCGCGGACGTCGGTGGAGAACGGCAGCCCGGACAGCGCGCCGTGCCCGCCGGGGACGAACACCGCGAGGTAGTCCGAGTCCTCGCCCAGCTCGCGCTCGACGACCTCGGCCAGCGACTTCGGGGCCCGCCACTGCGCGAGCAGCGTGTCGCGGGCGCTGCCGACCGCCTCGTCCTCGCCGGGGTAGGCCCACCACTCGAACTTCGCCGGGTTGCCGGTGAGCGTCGCGATCTCGACGCCGAACCCGGCCTCCAGGACGTGGTGCAGGGGGAGCAGAGTCTCCACCGGGTGGTTGCCGGTGGAGAAGAAGGTGCCGTTGCCCATGCGCAGGTAGCGCTCGTCGGTGGCCAGCACGAGCACCTTCCAGCGGCCGCCGGACCAGGCGTTCCGCTCGGTGGCGAGACCGTCGAAGTCGGTCCTCGGCGCGGTGTAGGCGTCCAGGGAGTACGGCGACGGGAAGTACGCCTCGTGCTCCGCCGGGTCCGCGGTCGGGTCCTTGCTGAGCGTGCTGTCGGACATCGGGGTGCCTCCGGGTCGTTCGTGCGGTGCCCGCACGGCGTACCCCCGCCCGGTGTCGGCGAACCGCGCCGCCGTGCGTTCACCAACTTGTCCATACAGGGTGGTGGACGGGCCGGCGAGGTGGTGCGACCGTCGCGGGCATGGCAGCTCCCGTGACGACCGCCCGCTACGCCCGCTGGGACGGTGTCGGCGCCCCGTTCCGCCTGGTCACGACCGCGCTCGGCGAGCCGGGGCCGGGGGAGGTCCTGGTGGCGGTCGACCTGGCGACGGTGTGCGGTTCGGACCTGCACACGACCCGCGGTCATCGCTCGTCGCCGGTGCCGGGGGTGCTCGGGCACGAGCAGGTCGGGCGGGTCGTCGCGACGGCGCCGGGCCTGCGCCACGTCGACGGTGCAGCGGTCCGGACCGGCGACCGGATCGTCTTCTCGGTCGCCGCGTCCTGCGGGGAGTGCCGCCGCTGCCGTCGCGGGATCCCCCAGAAGTGCACCGGCCTGCACAAGTACGGTCACGCCCCGCTGGACGAGGCTCGTCCGCTGACCGGCGGGTTCGCCACCCACTGCCTGCTCGGCCCGGGCACGGCGACGGTCGTCGTCCCCCCAGCGGTGCCCGACGAGGTCGCCGCACCCGCCTCGTGCGCGACGGCTACGGTCGCCGCGGTCCTCGACGCCGCGGGCTCGCCGGGACCGGGAACGCGGGTGCTGGTGACCGGTGCGGGCATGCTCGGTGTGACCGCGGTGGCGATGGCCTCCCGCGCGGGTGCCGAGGTCGTGGTCGCCGACCCGCACGCCGACCGTCGCGCCCGGGCCCGTCGCTTCGGCGCCGCGGACACGGTCGGGACCCCGCCGGAGCGGGCGTTCGACGTCGCGCTGGAGCTGTCCGGTGCACCCGCCGCCGTGCGCGCCTGCCTCGATGCGCTCGACGTCGGCGGTACCGCTGTCCTCGCCGGGTCGGTCTTGCCCGGCCCCGCGGTGGGACTCGACCCGGAACGCCTGGTCCGCGGGCTGCACACGGTCGTCGGCGTGCACAACTACGCGCCCCGCCACCTCGCCGCCGCGGTCGCGTTCCTCGTCGCGGAGCACACGCGGTTCCCGTTCGCCGAGCTGACCGGTGGCCCGTGGTCCCTCGACGCGCTCGACGACGCCTTCGCCGCCGCCGGGGCGCCGGGTGCGGCGCCGCGCCAGGCCGTGCGTCCCTGACGTCGCTCCCGATCGGCCGGGCCGGGCCGGGCCGGGTACGGGTCCGGTCGGGCGCGGGTGCGGGCCGGTCCAGTGGGGCCGGGTCGCTGCCGTCGCCGCCGCCCCGCCCGAAGAGGTCCGGAGTACTACGTCTGCGGAGACGGTCCATGCGGCGGGGTGTGTGCGGGCCTCTCCGGTCGTAAGGATGCCGGCCGCTGGTGGTCGCGGCGGATCCGACTCCGGGGGTCTGTCTGCGGGAACAGCTCATCGCACGAACCGAATCGGCAGGGCGGTCGTCCTCCCGCCTCCGGAGGGGAGATGTGTCGATTCGCTTACCCGGTAAGCGACTTCAGAACAGGGGCACCTCTGGGTCGGAGAGGCAGCGACAGAGGCAGCGACAGTGGCGGCAGGGGTGGCCGCAGTGGTGGCCGCACCGCCGTCGCCGGCGGGTGCGCGTCGCCGCCCACGCGCGGGCGACCCCACCCCACCCGCTCACTCCCGCGCGAACCCACCCCGCCCGCTGCGGGTGTTCGTCACCGTCACGGTCGCGACGTCCGGGCGGTAGCGGTCCTCCGACCACTCGAGGGCGTCCCCGGAGGAGTCCCAGGTCAGCCGCCGTTCGCGGAGCAGTGGATGTCCGACCTCGACGTCGAGCAGGGACGCGTCCAGCTCGTCGGCGGCGACGGCGTCGAAGGTGTGCCGGGCCGCGTGCAGGTCGACGCCCTGGCCGGTGAGCAGGGCGTAGATCGACCCGGCGTTGAGATCGGCGTCGAGCAGGGCGCGCCCGACCTTCTCCACGTAGGTCATCCGCTCCAGCATCGCGGGACGGTCGTCGAGCAGGCGCAGCCGGATCAGCTGGACCGCGTAGTCCTCGGGCTCCAGGCCCAGCGCCGCCGCGACCGCGGGCGACGGGTGCCGCAGCGCGATCTCGTGCAGGCGCTGGCCCGGGACGTGGCCGGTCAGCTCCGCACGCCGGGTGAAGGACAGGAACGACTCGAACGGCTGGGCGGGTACCGCGTCGAGCACCACCGGGCGCCGGCCCTGCCCGCCGCCGATCAGGCCCTCGTCGCGCAGGGCGGCCAGGGCCTGGCGAACGGGGCCGCGCGACGCCGAGAACTCCCGGCACAGCTCGGCCTCGGACGGCAGCGCCTCCCCGACACCGATCGCGCCGCTGCGGATCCGGGTGCGCAGCTCGTCGGCCAGCGTGCGGTGCAACGGGGTCCCCACGGATGGTGACTCTACAAGTGCCAGGGCGCTGAGCACGACGTCCAGCGGTCGGGCAGGTGAACGGATTCCGACTTGTATCGGCAAGTCATTGCGGTCCGGGACATCCGGCTGGCACCGTCGCCGCCGTGACCCGGACGAGTGACCTCCTGATCGTCGGGGCCGGCGTCGTCGGCCTCGCCCACGCCGTCGAGGCCGTCGACCGCGGCCTGGACGTGACCGTGCTCGAGCGGGACGAGCACGCCGTCGGGGCCACGGTGCGCAACTTCGGCCACGGCTGCCTCACCGCCCAGACCGGCGACGCGCTGGAGTTCGCCACCCGCGGCCGCGGCACCTGGTTGCGACTGGGTGCCGCGGCTGGGTTCGGCGTCGCCGAGTGCGGCACCGTGGTCGTCGCCCGGTCGGCCGAGGAGCGCGCCGCGCTCGAGGAGCTCGCGGCCACTCGGGGCGACGACGTCGAACTGCTCGACCCGGCGCGGGTCGTCGACCGGGTCCCGGTCGCCCGCGAGGGACTGCACGGCGGGGCGTTCCTGCCGCGTGACCTGCGGGTCGAACAGCGCCGGGCGGCCGGGGCGATCGCGGCGTGGCTCGCGGCCCGGCCCGGTGCCGAGATCCACTTCGGCTGCCCGGTGCACAGCATCGACGCGGCCGGCGCCGTGCCGGGCGAGATCGGATACGACAACGGCGACGGCCCGGTGGTCGTCCGCACCGGGCGCGGGGAGTTCCGGGCCCACCGGGTCCTCCTGTGCGTCGGTCACGACCTGGACCGCCTCGTCCCCGGCCTCGCCGACGACGCGGGCCTGCGGCGCTGCGTCCTGCAGATGCTGCAGGTCCGCCCGTACACCCCGCTCACGATCGGCCCGGCCGTGCTCACCGGCAGCTCGATGCTGCGCTACCCGGCCCTGTCGGGCACCGCGGGCGCCGCCGCGCTGCGCGAGCGCTGGCGCACCGAGCGCCCGGACCTGCTCGACGCGGGCGTCAACCACATGCTCACCCAGCTGCCCGGCGGCGACCTCGTCGTCGGCGACACCCACCACTACGACCGCACGCCCGAGCCCTGGACCGACGAGACCCTCGACGACCTGCTGCTCACCGAGACCCGGGCGCTGCTCGGGACCGACGTCGACGTCGTCCGCCGCTGGCGGGGCGTCTACGCGGACGCCCCCGGCGAGTTCCTGATCCGCCCGGTCGCACCGGCGACGACCGCCGTCGCGGTCACCTCCGGCATCGGCATGACCACCGCGTTCGGCCTCGCACCGGCCGTGCTCGACCGCGTCCTCTGAAACGGGAGCCCCGTTACCTTCTTGATCAAGCCCGGTGAGGGCTTGCAGGCCACCGGCCACGGCATGACTTGTTGCCCCTGTCGTTGATGATCTGGGGGGTGTTGTCACTGTGGCCGGAGGGTGCCAACGACCGCTGATAGAGACCTGACCCGCTTGCGTGGTCTGCTCGTAACGTGGCTGCCGGCGCGGGTGTCCAGGCTGGTCTGCCACGACGACGGAAGGGCTCCGGTTGTCCGAGGAGATCGAAGCGGTGCCGTTCGCGGTGTTCTGCGGGCTGGACGTGGGCAAGTCCGAGCACCACGCCTGCGCGCTCGACGCTGCGGGCAAGCGGGTGCACGACAAGGCCTTGCCCAACGACGAGACCGCCCTGCGTTCGGTGTTCAGCGCGCTCGCCGAGCACGGTCGGGTGCTGGTGGTAGTCGATCAACCGGCCTCGATCGGCGCGCTGGCCGTCGCGGTCGCCCGCAGCATGGACCTCGACGTGGCCTACCTGCCTGGGCTGGCGATGCGTCGGATCGCCGACCTGCACCCGGGCCAGGGCAAGACCGATGCCCGCGATGCGCACGTCATCGCCGAGGCCGCACGCAGTATGCCGCACACGCTGCGCCGGGTCGGCAGCGACGACGAGACCCTCGCTGAGCTGTCGGTGCTGGCCGGCTACGACGACGACCTCGCCGGGCAATCCACGCGGCTGACCAACCGGCTGCGTGACGCCCTGCTGCACATTCATCCGGCCCTGGAACGTCTGATCGGGCCCCGTCTGGACCGCGGCGGGGTCCAGGACCTGCTCGCCGCCGCACCCACCCCCACGGCGCTGCGCCAGCTCGGCGAGAACGGCATCGCCGAGCTCATGCGACCGCGCTCGCCGCGCCTGGCGCGGACCCTGCCCGCCCAGATCATGGCCGCCCTCGACGCCCAGACGCTCGTGGTCGCCGGCACGGCCGCCTTCGCCCGCGTCATCAGCGGAGTCGCCGCGCAGCTGCGTGACGTCCACGCCGAACGGGGCAATCTGGCGGATGAGCTCGAGGCCCGCCTGGAGGCCCACCCTCTTGGATCGGTCCTGACCTCGATGCCCGGACTCGGGGTCAGGACCGCCATCAAGATCCTCACCATCGTCGGCGACGGATCCGCGTTCCCGACCGCCGGACACCTGGCCGCCTACGCCGGCCTCGCACCCGTCACCAGACGGTCCGGGACCTCGATCAAGGGCGAGACCCGCTCCCAGCGCGGGAACCACGCCCTCAAGTCCGCGCTGTTCCTCTCGGCGTTCGCCAGCCTCGCCGACCCCGTCAGCCGCGCCTACTACGACCGCAAACGAGCCCAGGGCAAACGCCACAACGCCGCCCTCATCTGTCTGGCCCGCCGCCGCATCGACGTCCTGTTCGCCATGCTCCGCGACCGCACGCCCTACACCCCGCCGATCGTCACCGAACCCGATCCGGCGCTCGCAGCGGCTTGACAACCACATAGAGACACCCCCATGCGCCGCCCCCGCCTGCTCGTCGTCGCCGCACTGGCCGCGAGCCTCGCCCTCACCGCCTGCTCCGGTCCGTCCGGCCCCGCCGCCGCCGGGTCGCCCACCTGCCCCGGTGGGCAGATCCGGATGGGCATCGAACCCTTCGAGGACCCGGCGAAGCTCGTGCCCGCCGCGGAGATCCTCGGCGACGCCCTCGAACGCCGGCTGAGCTGCCCGGTCCGGGTACAGGTCACCGAGGACTACGCGGCCGAGGTCCTCGCCACGCGCAACGACCGTCTGGAGATCGGGATCTTCGGCCCGCTCGGCTACGTCTTCGCGTCCGAGCGCGCCGGGGCCGAACCGGTCGCCTCGTTCGGCACCTCGACCGGGGAACTGTCCGCCTACACCGCCGGGATCTGGGTGCCGCGCGGTTCCGACGTCACCACGGTGGCCCAGCTGCGCGGCCGCACCCTCGCCCTGGGCTCGGTCGGCTCCACCTCCGGTGACGCCCTCCCACGTAAGGCACTGCTCGACGCCGGGCTCGCCCCCGCCGACGTCCGGGTCGACTACGCCGGCGGCCACCCCGAGGCGCTGCTCGCGCTGACCAACGGCACCGTCGACGCCGCCGAGATCAACTCCCAGCAGCTGGCCTCGGCCACCGCGTCGGGGACGTTCGACCCGGCCGGGTTCCGCCGGGTCTGGACCTCCGCGCCGATCCCCAACGACCCGGTGACCGTGCGCGGCAACCTCGACCCGGCCTTCAAGGCCGCCGTCACCGACGCCCTGCTGAACCTCGACCCGCAGGCGGTGGGGGAGATCGGCGCGCTGCTCGACGTCACCCCGCCCGGGAAGCTCGTCCCGGTCACCCGCGACACCTACGCACCGCTGTTCGAGCTGGCCGGCACGCTCGGCCTGACCGAGAAGGACGTCCAGTGAGCGCGCTGCTGGCGGTCCGTGGCGCCCGGGTGCGCTACGGCGACCGCGAGGTCCTCCACGGCGTCGACATCGACGTCCACGCCGGGGAGCTGCTCGCCGTCCTCGGCGCCAACGGCTCGGGCAAGTCGACGCTGCTGCGCGCCGCCGCCGGGCTGACCCCGCACCTCGGCCGGGTGCTCGTCGACGGCCGGCCGCGCGGACGACTCGACGTCGCCCTGGTCTTCCAGCGGATCCACCTCGTCACCCGGCGCACCGTGCTCGACAACGTCTGCGCCGGCGCACTGGGACGGCTCCCGCTGCGGTCCTCGCTGGTCCCGGCCCTGTTCCCGCGGGCGCTGCGGGAGGAGGCGATGGGCTGCCTGGACCGCGTCGGCCTCGCCGAACGCGCCCACGACCGCGCCGGGTCGCTGTCCGGCGGGCAGCAGCAGCGGGTCGCCGTCGCCCGCGCGCTGTGCCAGCGCGCCCGGGTCCTGCTCGCCGACGAGCCGGTGTCCGCGCTCGACCCGGCCGCCGCCGAGCAGGTGCTCGGCCTGCTCGCCGCGCTCGCCCACACCGAGCACCTCGCCGTGCTCGCCGTCCTGCACCAGCCCGACCTCGCCGCCCGGCACGCCGACCGCGTCGTCGGGCTGCGGTCCGGGCACGTCGTCCTCGACGGACCACCCGGCGGCGACGTCCGCGCGCTCTACCCCGACACCGCCGACCACCGTGAGCCGGCGGCCGCCCTGGAGGCCGCACCGTGACCACCACCGCACCGGACGTCCGCCGCGTGCCCGTCCCGCCGCGGCGCCGCGACCCGCGCACCCTCGCCCTGGCCGCGACGGTCGTCGTCGTGCTGCTCGTCGTGCACGTCATCGCCTGGCGCACCACCGAGATGTCGTTCGCGACGCTGCTCGGCGGCGCCGACGGCATGGCCGAGTTCCTCACCGAGGCGGTCCCGCCCGACCTGTCCTGGGCGGTACTGGGGCCGAGCCTGCAGGGAGCCCTGGTCACCCTGTGGATCGGGCTGCTCGGCACCACCCTGTCGATCCCGTTCGCGCTGGTGCTCGCCCTGGCCGCCGCGCGGGGTACCGCCCCGGGGCCGGTCACCTACCAGGTCGCCCGTGGCCTGCTGTCGTTCCTGCGTGCCGTGCCCGACGTCGTGTTCGCACTGGTCTTCGTCACCGCGGTCGGGCTCGGCCCGTTCCCCGGGGTGCTCGCGCTGGTCCTGCACAACATCGGCGTGATGGGCAAGCTGTGGGCCGAGACGGTCGAGGACGCCGACCCCGGCCCGCCCACTGCGCTGCGCTCCGCGGGTGCCGGACGGCTGCAGGTCGCCGTGCACGCGCTGCTGCCGTCGGTCACCCCGCAGCTGGTGGGGCTGCTGCTCTACCGCTTCGACGTCAACGTCCGCTCGTCGCTGGTGCTCGGCCTGGTCGGCGCCGGCGGCATCGGGTTCCTCATCAACCAGTCCATCCAGCTGTTCCGGTTCGACGAGATGCTCACCCACATCCTCGTCGTACTGGTGCTGATCGTCGCGGTCGACCAGCTGTCCGCGCTGGTCCGCCGCCGCCTCGGGAGTGACACGTGATCCGACTCGCCGCACTGGACATCGCCGGGACCACCGTCGACGAGGGGGGAGCGGTCTACCGGGTCCTCGCCGACGTCGTCGCCCGCGCCGGGCATCCGGCCGACGACGTCGCGATCCGCCGCTGGATGGGGGCCGACAAGCGCGAGGCCCTCGGCGCGCTCACCGGCGTCCGCGACGCCCGCGCCGTCGAGGGCCTGCACGACGCCTTCGTCGCCCGCCTCGCCGACGCCTACGCCGCGTCCCCGCCGCGTCCCCTGCCCGGGGTCCCCGAGGCGCTGGCCGCGCTGCGCGCGGCGGGGATCGCGGTGGTGCTGACCACCGGGTTCGACCGGCAGGTCACCGACCCGCTGCTGGCCGCGCTCCCCGGGCGCTTCACCGGGCAGCTCGACGCCGTGGTCTGTGCCGAGGAGGTCGCGGCCGGACGGCCCGACCCGGCGATGATCCGGCGCGCGATGGCGCTGACCGGGGTCGACGACCCCGCGGCGGTGCTGACAGCGGGGGACACCGTGCTCGACGTCGAGGCCGGCCGCAACGCCCGGGCCGGGCGGGTCGTCGCGGTGCTCACCGGGGCGCAGGGCCGCGCCGAGCTCCGCGCGGCGGGGCCGACCGACGTCGTCGACGGGGTCGCGGTGCTCCCCGGTCTGCTCGGGGGCACCCGGCGGGCGGGCTGAGCGGGACGGATCAGAAGTCGTGGCCCGCCTCCGGCGGCGCCCCGGTGATCCGCCGCAGGTGCACCCGGCGCGCGAGCCGGATCACCGGGCGGATCATCAGCTCGATCGAGCCGATGAGGAACAGCCAGGTCCCCGCGTAGGTGGTGGCCTCGTGGAAGAACAGCACGCTGCCGATCACGAACCACAGCGCGACCAGGATGTCGTTGACGATGCTGAGCACCTCGTACCGCTGCCGGACGACGAGCTCCTCGCGCCCGATGGTGAACGTCAGCGGCCGGTCGTGCGCGGTCTGTCCCATGAGCCGCCGGGTACCCCGCCGACCGGCCGGTCGCACGTCGGGGAAGGGTGAGCACGTGCACACGACCCCGCAGCGCCGGCTCGGTACCGGCGACGCCGTCGTCCTCGGTGTCGGCTCCATGCTCGGTGCGGGGGTGTTCGCGGTGTTCGGGCCCGCCGCGGCGATCGCCGGGACCGCGCTGCTCCCGGCGCTGCTGGTGGCCGGGGCGATCGCGACGGCGAACGCGATGTCCTCGGCCTGGCTCGCCGCCCGGTACCCGGAGTCCGGCGGCGCCTACGTGTACGGGCGTCGCAGGCTGGGGGAGACGTGGGGGTTCCTCGCCGGGTGGGCGTTCGTCACCGGCAAGACCGCCTCGTGCGCCGCGATGGCCCTGACGCTGGGCTCCTACGCGTGGCCGGAGCACGCCCGCGCGGTCGCGGCGGCGGCCGTCGTCGCGATGGTGGCGGTCAACCTGCGCGGCATCACCCGCACCGCGCTCGTCACCCGGCTGCTGGTCGTGTGCACCGTCGCCGTGCTGGCCGCGGTGGTCGTCGCCGCGTTCTCCCGGCCGGCCGTCGTCTCCCCGTTCGACGGCTGGGCCGGCGCCGGTCCGCTCGCGGTGCTGCAGGCGGCCGGGCTGCTGTTCTTCGCCTTCGCCGGGTACGCCCGCATCGCCACCCTCGGGGAGGAGGTGCGCGACCCCGCCCGCACCATCCCGCGGGCGATCCCGCTCGCGCTCGGCCTGGTGCTGGTGGTCTACGCGGTCGTCGCGGTCGCGGCGCTGCGGGCCGCCGGTCCGGACGCACTGGCGGCCTCCGCTGCGCCGCTGGCCACCGCGGCCGGGGACCCGACGGCGCCGCTCGTCCGGGTCGGGGGTGCCCTCGCCTCGGCCGGGGTGCTGCTGGCACTGGTCGCCGGGGTGGGCCGCACCGTGCTGGCGATGGCGCGCGACCGGGAGCTGCCGGGCGCGCTGGCCGCGGTGCACCCGCGGTTCGCGGTGCCGCACCGCGCCGAGCTCGCCACCGGCGCCGTCGTGCTGCTGCTGGTCCTGACCGCCGCCCCGGTCACCGCGATCGGCCTGTCCGGGTTCGCGGTGCTGCTGTACTACGCGGTCGCGAACGCCGCGGCGCTGACCCTGCACCGCGACCGGCCGTGGCGACGGGCGCTGTCGGGGTCCGGGCTGCTCGGCTGCGTGCTGCTGGCGGTGCTGCTGCCCCCGGTGTCGGTGCTCACCGGGACGGTGGTCCTGGCGGCCGGGACGGCGGTGCGGGCCGTGGTCCGGACCGGGCGCGACCGGGGGTCGCGGCCGCCGACGGGGTGCGGCCGGTCGGACCCCACCGGGCTCTGAGCCCGGCGACCTGGCCGCGCCCGGGAGCGGCGGACCACGCCGGCGCTCAGCAGGGGCGGTGCCCGTCGGTCCCGTCGCGCAGGACGCCGAGGATCCGGGTCAGCTCGCGACGGTCGGCATCGGACAGCCGGGCGAACAGGGCCTCGGCGCCGTCGGCCCGAGCGGCCCGCACGGCCTGCGTCGTCGCCGCGCCCTTGTCCGTGACCCGCACCAGCACCGCACGCCGATCCGCAGGGTCGGTGGCCCGCTCGACCATCCCGAGCCCGGCCAGTGCGTCGACGACCTCGGTCGCCGAGCGCGGGGTGATGCGCAGGTGCCCGGCCAGTGCGCCCGGGCGCATCTCGCCGTGACGGACGAGCGTGCCGAGCGCCCGGGCCTGCGACGGCGTCAGGCCCCAGCCCGCCAGCCGCTCGGCCGAGGCGTGGCGCAGCGAGCGCGCCACCGACCAGAACGTGTCGACGAGGTCGCTGCGCGAGGTCCTGGTCTGGTCCCGGTCCGGCACGGGAACAGACTAGCAAGCAATGCTGTTGCTGCCTCATAGTGAGGTAACCACAGCATTGTGAGGAGCGCTCCTTGGATCCCCGACCCCCGAACCGGCCCGGCCGGCCCGACACCCGTACCCCCTCCCCGGAGGAGAAGGAACAGGCCCGCGCGGTCTCGCTGCGGCGCATCGGCGCCCTGTTCGCCCCGCACCGGGGCCCGCTCTCGGTCGTCGTCGCGACGATCGTCGCCTCGTCGATCGTCGGGATGGCCTCGCCGTTCCTGCTGCGCGAGGTCATCGACGTGGCGCTGCCGCAGCGCGACGTCGCCCTGCTCGCCTGGCTCGCCGGCGGGATGGTCGCGGTCGCCGCGGTCACCGCCGCACTCGGCGTCGCCCAGACCTGGATCTCCACCCGCATCGGCCAGGAGGTCATGCACGGGCTGCGCACCGGCGTCTTCGCCCACCTGCAGCGCCAGAGCCTGGCCTTCTTCACCCGCACCCGCACCGGTGAGGTGCAGTCGCGCATCACCAACGACATCGGCGGCATGCAGTCGGTGGTCACGAACACCGCGACCTCGGTCGCGTCCAACCTGACCACCACCGTCGCGACCCTGGTCGCCATGCTCGCACTGTCCTGGCAGCTCACCCTGGTCTCGCTCGTCGTGCTGCCCCCGGCGATCCTGCTGACCCGCCGGGTCGCCCGCACCCGCCGCGCGATCACCGCCGCCCAGCAGCGGGAGCTGGCCGACCTCAACGTCACCGTCGAGGAGAGCCTGTCCGTCGACGGCGTCGCCCTGTCCAAGACCCTCGGCAGCGGACCGGAGCTGACCCGGCGGTTCACCGACTCCTCGTCGCGCCTGATCGGGCTGGAGCTGCGCTCCCAGCTCGCCGGACGCTGGACGATGGCCGTCACCCAGGTCGTGTTCGCCGCCGTCCCGGCGGTCATCTACCTCGCCGCCGGCCTGCCCTTCGCGGCCGGGACGATGAGCATCGGCACCCTGGTCGCGTTCACCGCGCTGCAGGGCGGGCTGTTCCGCCCGGTCATGGGGCTGCTGAGCGTCGGGGTCCAGATCGTGGCGTCGCTGGCGCTGTTCGCCCGGATCTTCGAGTACCTGGACCTGACCGTCGACGTCGTGGAGCCCGAGCACCCGGTCGCGGTGGACCACGACCGCGTCCGCGGGCACGTGCGCCTCGAGGGCGTCACCTTCGCCTACCCGGGCAGCGACGCCGCCGCCGTCGCCGGGATCGACCTCGACGTCCCGGCCGGGACCACCCTGGCGCTGGTCGGCGAGACCGGCTCCGGCAAGACCACCCTGGCGGGGCTGGTCGCGCGGCTGCACGACCCGACCGCGGGCCGGGTCACCATCGACGGCGTGGACCTGCGGGACATGGCCGCCGCCGACCTCACCCGGATCGTCGGCGTCGTCGGGCAGGACACCTACCTGCTGCACGCCACCGTGCGGGAGAACCTGCGCCACGCCCGTCCGGACGCCACCGACGCCGAGATCGAGGCCGCCGCGCGCGCAGCACAGGTCCACGACCTGATCACCGGCCTGACGGACGGCTACGACACCGTCGTCGGGTCGCGCGGGCACCGCTTCTCCGGCGGGGAGAAGCAGCGCATCGCCATCGCCCGGACGCTGCTGCGCGACCCGAAGGTGCTGGTCCTCGACGAGGCCACCAGCGCGCTGGACACCCGCACCGAGCGGGCCGTGCAGGCCGCGTTCGACGCGCTGGCCCACGGCCGCACGACGATCACCATCGCGCACCGGCTGTCGACCGTGCGCGACGCCGACCGGATCGCCGTCGTCGACCACGGCCGGATCGTCGAGTCCGGCAGCCACGACGAGCTGCTCGCCGACGCGGGCCGCTACGCCGCGCTGGCCACGGTGTGAGCGGCGACGGGATGGGCGCCTACGCCACGCCCGGGGCCGTGACGACCTCGACCAGCCGCGGCCCGTCGGCAGCGAACGCGTCCTTCAGCGCGGCCGCCGCCGACGCGGCGTCGGACACCGACACCGCCGGGACGCCGTAGCCCTCGGAGATCTTCACGAAGTCCAGGCCGGGGACGTCCAGGCCCGGTGTCTCCCCGGTGCCCAGCAGCCCCGCGAAGCCGCGCAGCGCACCGTAGGTGCCGTTGCGCAGGATCACGAAGGCCACCGGCACCCGGTACTGCGCCGCCGTCCACAGCGCGGTGATGCCGTAGTTGGCCGACCCGTCGCCGACGAGTGCGACCACCCGGCGCGCCTCGCCGTGGGCCAGCTGCGCCCCGACGGCGGCGGGCAGCCCGAACCCCAGCCCGCCGGAGGCGGGGAACAGGTAGCTGCCCGGCTCGGTGAGATCGGCCTGGGCGACGAAGTCGTCGATGGTCGAGGTGGACTCGCAGACGTGCACGGTCCCGGCCGGGGCCGCGTCGCGGACCAGCGCGAACAGCTGCTGCGGCGGCACGTGGTCCTCGGCGCCCTGCGGTGCGGGCGGCCCGGACTGGGGCGGCAGCGGCTCCCGCCCGGAGGCGGGCACCCGTCCGGCGAGCGCGGCCAGCGCCGGGCCGACCGGGCCGACCCACGCCTCGCCCATCGGGGCCCGCGCGGCCTCGGCCGGGTCCGCGGTCAGGTGCAGCAGCCGGGTGCCCGCCGGCAGCAGGTCACCGGGGACCCACTGGTGGTAGCGGAACACCGGCGCGCCCGCGACGAGCACGACGTCGTGCCCGGCCAGCCGGTCGGACACGTCGCGCACCGAGGCCGGGAGGATGCCGCGGAACGCCGGGTGCCGGGTCGGGAACGGGCACCGCGACGCCGACGGTGCGATCCAGACCGGGCAGGCGAGCCGCTCGGCGAGGGCGACGGCGTGGTCGTTGGCCCGGTCCGCGTCGACCTGCGGGCCCAGCACCAGCACCGGGTTCGCCGCCCCGGCCAGCGCCCCGGCGAGCTCGGAGAGCGCCACCTCGCCGAGCTCGGCGGCGGCGGTCGCACGCCGGGACGGCAGGTGCGCGGCGTCCGGGCCCGCCTCGCGGGACCAGTCGTCGTAGGGGATCGAGAGGTAGACCGGCCCCCGGGGGGCCAGCAGCGCGGTGTGCACCGCCTGGGACAGCGCACGCGGCACGTCCTGGGCCGACGCGGGCTCGGCGGCGTACTTGACCAGCGGGCGTGGCAGCGCGGCCGCGTCCACGTTGGTCAGCATGACCTCCTGGCCGACCGTGGACCGCACCTGCTGGCCCGCGGTCAGCACGAGCGGGGAGTGGGAGTAGACGGCGTTGGTGAGCGCGCCCATCGCGTTGCCCGACCCGGACGCCGCGTGCAGGTTGACCAGCGCCGGGCCGCCGGTGGCCAGGGCGTAGCCGTCGGCCATGCCCAGTACGGCACCCTCGTGCAGGCCGAGTACGTAGCGCACCCCGTCGGGCATCGCCGCGAGGAAGGGCAGCTCGTTCGAGCCGGGGTTGCCGAACACGGTGTCGATGCCGTGGGCGGTCAGCACCTGCCAGCCGGCCTCGCCGACGGTCGTCATGGGGCTCCTCGGGTCGCGGGACCCCACCGTAGGTGCCCTCAGCGGTGTGCGGCGACCCGCTCGGCCCGGGCGCCGCGGCGCACGTGGGCGACGACCAGCGGCCGCACGGCCAGCGCGGCGGCGGCCAGGACCAGGGTGACGGCGGTGGGTGCCAGCGGCACGGAGACGATCGTGGCGACGGCCAGCAGCACCATGAGCACACCGGCGAGCACGACCGTGCGCACCTCGGTCGACCGCGACTGCGGAGCGGCTCGGAACATGGCGTCCACCTCCTGATCGGCGCCCGGGCCCCTGCTCGCTCCGTGCGCCCCGAACACCGGAGTTCGGTCCGGCTAACTCTACTCCTCGGCGCGCCTGAACAACAGCGTCGGGTCGCCGTGGAACCCGTGATCACTTATCGTGTACGCAGCGTCACAGTCGGGGGGCCGTCGGGGACGCCGCGACGGGGGTGACGTGTGACCGCACCGGTACGGGATCCCCGCCGGCACGTGCTGACCGTGCCGGTCAGCGACGAGCAGCTCGCCGAGGACGTCGCCGCGTTCCTGGCCGAGGGGCTCGCGGCGGGGGAGCGGGTCGCCTACTTCGACGACGACACCGCCGGGCTGGTGCTGTCCCGCCTGGCCGACGACGGCGTCGACGTGACCGGCCCGCTGCGGTCCGGGCAGTTCCAGCTCGTCCCGGGCGACTTCACCCGCGCCGCCCTGCACGCCCCGCTCGACGAGCTCACCGGGGCGATGGAGCAGAACATCACCTCCGCCCTCGACGACGGCTGGGCCGGGCTGCGCTTCAGCGGCCAGATGGACCACGGGTTGCGCCGGCCCGGGGGACAGGTGCTCGACGAGTACGACCGCAGACTCGACGACGCCGTCCGCGACCACCCGCTGCGCGCGCTGTGCGTCTACGACCACCTGCGCTACCCCGACGAGCTCATCGCGACGATGCGCAGCCTGCACCCCGCCGAGCTGACCGCCGCCCCGCTCTACGACGACAGCCTGCTGCGCGTCACCGAGATCGGCCCGGCCCGGGTCCGGCTGGCCGGCGAGGTCGACCACGCCAACCGGCCCCAGGTCCGCCGGGTGCTGGCCAGACTGATCGACCAGGTCGTGCGCGGCGACGTCGGCGAGGGGACGCTGACCGCGGACCTGTCCGCGCTGCGGTTCGTCGACGTCGCCGGTGCGGTCAGCCTCGTGCACGCCGCCGACGAGCTCCCGGTCAGCGTGCGGCTGCGGCTGGTGAACCTGCGCCCCGGTGTGGCCCGGCTGCTCGAACGCTGCGGTGCGGGGTTCGCCCCGCAGCTGGAGATGAGCACCCGCGAGCGGCACGTCCTCTGCCCCGCCGACGCGCTGGGCCTCGCCGGGGGTGCGGCGGAGTGAGCGGGCTGGTGCACGCCCTGTGCCGGCACGGCGGCGACGACGACCTGACCGACCGGCTCGCCGACACCGTGCTCGACGCGCTCGCCGCGGGCGGGTCGGTGGCGACCCTGCTCCGCCCGGTCACCGAGGTCGCGCTGCGCGGCCGGGTCGCCGAGGCCCTCGGCGCGGACGCCGTCGCCGGGCTGCTGCGGCTGTGCCGCGACTGCGGGCCCGACGGCCCGTCGGGCCAGACCGAGGCGGCGCGGCTGGCCCGGGTCCTGCGCGCCCGCCACCGGGCGGTCGCGGGGCCCGTGACCGTCGTCGTCGAGCACTCCGCGGACCTCGACGACCCGCGCGGCGCCTACTGGGGCGAGGTCGAGGCGGCCGCGGCGCTCGCCCTGGCCGACCTGCCGCTGCGGCTGCTCTGCTTCTTCCCGGCCGACCTGCCCGGGCCCGTCGCCGAGGTCGTGCGGCGCGCGCACCCGTTCGTCCTCGACGACGGCAGACCCGTCCCGACCGGCGTCGACGCCGACCCGCGCCGGCTGCTCGACGGCCTCGGCGCCCCGGTGCCCGCCGAGCTCGGCGCCCCCGCACGGGAGTTCCGCTTCGACGCCACGCAGCTGCGCGACGTGCGCCGCGCCGTCGACGGGGCACTGCGCGGCCAGGGGTTCCCCGACAGCCGCGCGGAGGACGTCACCGTCGCGGTCAACGAGGTCGCCACCAACGCCGTCCACCACGGGACGCACACGGCGCGGCTCATGCTGTGGACGCCCGAGCAGGATGTCGTCTGCGAGATCCACGACGGCGGACGGCTCGCCGACCCGCTGCCCGGCCTGGCCCCGCCGGACCCGGGCCGCGCGCACGGGCGCGGGATCTGGATCGCCCGCCAGCTCTGCGACCTGCTGCACGTCTGGGGCGACGACGCGGGCACCCACGTCCGCATCCGCGCCGCCGCCTGAGCCCACCCGGGCCCGGGGGTCTCAGCGCGTGTCGAGCGCGTGGAAGGACTCCACCAGGCGACCGGACGGGAACCCGGCCCGCTTCGCCAGCGACCCGGACCACTGCCCGATCATGTCCTCCAGGCCGGTCATGTGCGCGGTCTGGCTCGCGTGCGCGCGCAGCGCCGCGATCTTCACGTCGATCGTGTCGGTGATGTCGACGTGTCGTGCCCCCTCGGGGTCGTCGGCCGGGGCCGGACCCAGGACCCACACCTCGCCGACCGTGTGTGCCTCGTACCCGGCCTCGGCCAGCTCGGGGAAGGCGTAGGGGTTGCGTGCGTCGGGGTAGACCGCGCACAGGGCCGCCTCGCCGGTCGCGGTGTGGTCGGGGTGGCTGCCGTACATGCTGCGCAGGTCGCGCACCGGCTGCGGGACGACGACCCGGTCCGGCCGGACCTGCCGGATCACCCGGGCCAGGTCCCGGCGCAGCTCCAGGGTGACGGTCAGCCGCCCGTCGGGGTGGCCGAGGAACACGAGGTCGGTGACGCCGGCCTCGGCGGCCGCGGCGGTCTGCTCGGCCCGGCGGATGCCCGCGATGTCGCTGCGCGGCACGGCCGGGTCGAAGCCGCCCGCGTCGCCGTCGGTCACCAGGCAGTAGGTCACCGCGACCCCGGCCGCGGTCCACACCGCGACGGTGCCGCTGCAGGAGAAGTCGATGTCGTCGGGGTGCGCGGCGATCACCAGCACGCGCTCCACCCCGGTGTGCGCGCGGTCGTCGGCCGCCGTGCGCTCGTCCTCGGTCGCAGTCACCCGGCCATCCTGGGTCACGCGCCGGAGGCGGTCGTCAGCAGGACCCCCACCACGGACCCGGCCGACCACACGAGCGCACGGACCAGGTTGACCCGCAGCAGCCGACGCAGGTCCCCCGGGTGCGCGGCCGGGTCGAGCCGGCCGTGCAGCGACACCGCGGGCAGCGTCACCGCGACACCCGCGGCGGCCGCCACCGCGGCCACCCACACCAGCGGCTCGCCGGGCGCGAGGACCAGCAGCGCCGCCGTCGCGAGCCCCTGCGCGACCCACGGCGGACCGACGACGAGCGTGATCGCCCGGCTGTGCGCGGCGTGGTAGCGGGCCCACGACCCGGCCGGGACCAGCGCGAAGGCCGGGTAGACCACCACCTGCACGGTCCAGGCGATCCCGGCCAGCAGCACGGTCGCGACGGTCTGGACGACGGCGGCGATCAGCACCGCCCGATTCTCGGGTGAACCGGCGCCGCGCGCGTGCCAGGCTGCCGGGGTGATCACCACCGCGATCGGGCCCGAGCTGCTGCACGGCGTCCTCGACGTCGTCGACGGCGAACGGGGCCTGCTCCCGCAGCGGCTGCCCGCCCCCGCCCGCGCCCGCAACACCGACCCGCAGCTGGCCGGCGCGCAGAGCCAGCCGTCCGGGGTGCGTGTCGTGTTCCGCACCGCCGCGCGGACCGTCGAGCTGGAGACCCTGCGCACCCGGATCGGTCTCGTCGGTGCCCCGCTGCGGCCCGACGGCGCCTACGACCTGATCGTCGACGGCCGGCCGACGGGCAGCGCCACGACCTCCGGCGGGAAGCTCCTGATGACCGATCCGGCGACGGGGGAGGTCGCGGTCACCGACGGCCCACCCGGTCCGGTGCGGTTCACCCTGCCCGGCCGCGACGCGCTCGTGGAGATCTGGCTGCCGCACAACGAGATCACCGAGGTCGTCGCGCTGCGCACCGACGCGCCGGTCGCCGTCGTCCCGACCGGTGGGCGCCCGGTGTGGCTGCACCACGGCAGCTCGATCAGCCAGGGCAGCAACGCCGCGGGGCCCAGCACCACCTGGCCCGCGCTCGCCGCCCGCACCGCCGGGGTCGAGCTGGTCAACCTGGGGTTCTCCGGCAGCGCGATGCTGGACCCGTTCGTCGCCCGCACGCTGCGCGACACCCCCGCCGCCATGATCAGCGTCAAGATCGGGATCAACGTCGTCAACGCCGACCTGATGCGCCGGCGGGCGTTCGCCCCCGCCGTGCACGGGTTCCTCGACACGATCCGCGACGGGCACCCCGACACCCCGCTGCTGGTGGTGTCCCCGGTGCTGTGCCCGATCCACGAGCACACCCCGGGCCCGAGCGCGCCGGAGGTCGTCGACGGGCGGCTGCGGTTCCGCGCGACCGGCGATCCGGCCGAGGTGGCGGCGGGGAAGCTGACGCTGTCGGTGATCCGCGAGGAGCTCGCGCGGGTCCTGGCCGGCCGCACCCCGCAGGACCCGGCGCTGTCCCACCTCGACGGCCGTGAGCTCTACGGGGACGCCGACGCGGCCGAGCTGCCGCTGCCCGACCGGCTGCACCCGTGTCCTGAGGCGCACCTGCGGATGGGGGAGCGGTTCGCCCGGCTGGTGTTCGGTGCGGGGGGCCCGTTCCACGCCGCGGGCCCGCGTGACCGGTGACCGGCCACGGGGCCCGCGGGCGGGGGCTCAGTTGCCGTCCTGGTCCAGCTGCCCCTGGAGGCGGTCCTCGAAGTCCTGCTGGCACTGCGCGATCGCGGACTGGTCGGTGCCCGCCTGCTGCACGCAGCTGACGTACTCGTCCCCGCCGACCTGGTTGAACACGCTGAGACCGAAGGCGACGACGGCGATCGCGATGACGATGCCGACCAGGCCGAGCACGAGCCCGGTGATCGCGACCCCGCGGTTGGTGGCGGCGCCCTTGGACGCCCGGCTGATCCCGACGATGCCGAGCGCGACCGCGACGACACCGAACAGGGCGCCGACCAGGAAGAACCCGAGCAGCACGGCGAGGATGCCGAGCACCAGCGCGGCGATCCCGATGCCGTTGCGCGGCGGGGTCGTGGGCGCCCCGCCCTGCGGCCACCCCGGCGGCCCGGCGGGCGGACGGTACGGGTAGGCGGCCGGGTCGTGACCCTGCGCGCCGTACTGCTGCTGTCCGTATTGCTGCTGACCGTAGGGCTGCTGCCCGTACTGCTGTCCGGTGGGCTGCCCCCCGTACTGCGGCTGCTCCCCGTCCCGCGGCTGTTGCCCGTACGGCTGCTGCCCGTACGGCTGACCGGGCTGTTCGCCGTACTGCTGCCCGCCGTAGGGCTGGTTCTGCTGCGTCGGCTGGTCCAGGTTGTGCGGGTCCTGCGGGTCCCCGGGGCGACCCGGGTACGGGGGTGGGCTGCTCACGCTCGTCCTCTCCTCACCGACGCACCGGGTGGTCCCCGGTGCCGGCGGTGCCGTCCGGCGGAGTCGCCGTGACCGTCGTCGCCGTCGTGTCCGGTTCGATGATCCCCAGGTGCCCGGGCTCGGTCCAGGCAAAACACCCATGGGACGGCACAGGGGCCCCGGTCGTGGTGGGATCGGTGCCCGTGAGCGGTATCGACGAGATCGAGGAGTGGACCCGGGCGCAACGCCGGGTCATCGACCTGGTGCGGGACCTGTCGCCCGAGCGCGCGGAGCTGACGGTCCCGTCCTGCCCGGACTGGACGGTGCGCGACCTGTTCTCGCACATGGTCGGCCTGGGCGCGGACGTGGTGCGTGGCGACGAGCCCGACGACCACAACGAGGAGTGGACGGACCGGCAGGTGCGGGCGCGGCGTGACCACGACGTGGCGGCACTCGTCGCGGAGTGGGAGTCGCTGACCGGCCCGCTGCGCGACTGGATGGCGGCCCACAACACCCGCCCGCTCGGCGACGTGATCATCCACGAGCAGGACCTGCGCGGTGCCCTGCGCGAGCCCGGCGGGCAGCACACCCCCGGCCTCTACGCGGTCATGGACACGTTCCTGGGCCGGTTCGCCGGCGCGGTCGGGGACCGGGCGTCGATCGCCCTGGTCGGTGACGGCCGCCGCTGGGTGTCCGCGGGCGACGAGGCGGGGGCTGCGGTCGTCGTGCGGGCCCCGGACTTCGAGCTGGCCCGTGCCCTGGTCACCCGCCGGTCGGCGGCGCAGCTGCGGGCCTGGACCGAGCGCGGCGACGTCGAGCCCTATCTGGACGCGTTCGCCCTGCTCGGGCCGCTGCCCGGCACCGATCTCACGGAGTCCTGACCACGGTCGTCACCGGATTGTCAGCACCGTCGACGTGACACGGTCCTGACAGTGGGTCCAGACTGGGCGGGTGAGCGTGCACCCCACCCACCCCGTCCCCGCCCTCGACGACGCGCTGACCGGGCGCGCCGTCGAGCGCGTCCGCCGCTGGACCGAGCGCACCGGTACCGCACCGTCGTCGGGTTCCGGCCGCGGAGCGGACCCGACGCAGCGGCTGGCCGCGCTGATGCACGACCCCGCCGGGGTCGACTTCACGCTGCGCTTCGTCGACCGCGTCGCCCGCCCCGCCGACGACCGGGTCGCGGCCCGTGAGCTGGCCCGGCTCGCCGGGGCGGGCGCCGCACTGCCCGCGTTCGTCACCGGCACCGACCGGTTGCTGCTGCGGGCCGGCGGCCGGCTGGCGACGGCGCTGCCGCACGTCGTCGTGCCCGCGGCGCGGTCGCGGCTGCGCAGCCTGGTCGGGCACCTGATCGTCGACGCGGGCGGGCGCGGCCTGGACCGCCGCCTCGCCGCGGCCCGGCGCGACGGGCACCGGCTGAACCTCAACCTGCTCGGCGAGGCGGTCCTCGGCCACGACGAGGCGGACCGGCGCCTCGCCCGCACGATCGCGCTGCTGCGCCGGCCGGGCGTCGACCACGTGTCGGTGAAGGCGTCCTCGGTCGTCGCCCAGCTCGTGCCGTGGGACCTCGAGGGCAGCCGCGACCTGCTCGTGGACCGGCTGCTGCCGCTCTACCGGGCCGCCCGCGAGCACGGCGTGTTCGTGAACCTCGACATGGAGGAGTACAAGGACCTCCACCTCACCGTCGCGCTGTTCACCACGCTGCTGGCGCGCCCGGAGTTCCACGACCTGCCCGCCGGGATCGTCCTGCAGGCCTACCTGCCCGACTCCGTCGCCGCGCTCGACGAGCTCGGGGAGTTCGCCGCCCGCCGTGCCGCCGCGGGCGGGGCGCCGATCAAGGTGCGCCTGGTCAAGGGCGCGAACCTGGCGATGGAACGGGTCGACGCCGAGCTGCACGACTGGCCGCAGGCGCCCTACGCCACCAAGGCCGAGGTCGACGCCAACTACGTCCGGCTCCTCGACCGCGGCATCGGCGGCCCGCACGCCGACGGGATGCGCCTGGGCGTCGCGTCGCACCACCTGCACCACGTCGCGCTCGCCCTGGAGCTGGCCGACGCCCGCGGTGCCCGGGCCCAGCTGGACCTGGAGATGCTGCAGGGCATGGCCCCCGCGTTCGCCGACGCCGTCGCGGGCGACCTGCCGGAGTCCGGGCCGGGCTCGCAGCTGGTGCTCTACACCCCCGTCGTGCACCGCGGCGACTTCGACACCGCCGTGTCGTACCTGGTCCGGCGACTGGAGGAGAACGCCTCGCCGGAGGGCTACCTGTACACGCTGTTCGCCCCCGGATCGGGCGGTCCGGCGACCTACCAGGAGCGGTTCCTCGCCTCGGTGCGCGACCGCGACGCCGTCGCCGACACCCCGCGCCGCACCCAGGACCGCACCGTGTCCGCACCCGTCGGGACCGACGGCCCGCTGCCCGGGGACCCGGTGCCGGCCGGGTTCCGCGCCGAGCCCGACACCGACCCGTCACTGCCCGCGAACCGGGAGTGGGCCCGTCGCGCCGCGACGACCGCCGTCGCCCGGACCGAGGTCCCCGTCGTCACCGACCCGGCCGCGGTCGACGCCGCGGTCGAGCGCGCCCGCACCTGCGGCTGGCGCGACGTCCCCGCCGCGGAGCGGGCCGCGACGCTGCACCGCGCCGCCCGCGCGCTGGCCGCCGCCCGCGGCACGCTGCTGTCGGTGATGCTGCACGAGGCGGGCAAGACCGTCGCCGAGGCCGACCCCGAGATCTCCGAGGCCGTCGACTTCGCCGCCTACTACGCCGAGCGCGCCGCCGAGCTCGACGGCGCCCCGTTCACCCCGGACCGGGTCGTGGGCGTGACCCCGCCCTGGAACTTCCCGGTCGCGATCCCGCTCGGCGGCTGCCTCGCCGCGCTCGCCGCGGGCGCCCCGGTGCTGCTCAAGCCCGCCCCGCAGGTCCGCGAGTGCGCCGAGGCCGGCGTGGCCGCGCTGCACCGCGGCGGGATCCCGCGCGAGGCACTGCAGCTGCTGCCCACCGACGAGGCCGACGCCGGACGCCGGCTCGTCACCCACCCCGGGATCGACCGCGTCGTGCTCACCGGCTCGTCGGAGACCGCCGCGCTGTTCCGGTCCTGGCGGCCCGACCTGAACCTCGTCGCCGAGACCAGCGGCAAGAACGCACTGGTCATCACCCCCGCCGCCGACCCGGACCTCGCCGTCGCCGACCTCGTGCGCTCGGCGTTCGGGCACGCCGGGCAGAAGTGCTCCGCGGCGTCGCTGGCCATCCTCGTCGGCCCGGCCGCGACCGGCTCGGCCACCGGGAGGCGGCTGCGCCGCCAGCTCGTCGACGCCGTCACCACCCTGCACGTCGGCCCGGGAACCGACCTCGCGACGACCATGGGCCCGCTCATCGAGGCGCCCTCGGCGAAGCTGCACCGGGCGCTCACCACGCTGGAGCCGGGGGAGCGGTGGCTGGTGCGCCCGCGCCGGGTCTCGGAGACGGTGTGGACACCGGGCGTGCGGGCCTGGGTGTCGCCGGGCAGCTGGTTCCACCGCACCGAGTGCTTCGGCCCGGTGCTCGGCCTGATGGCAGCCCGCGACCTCGACGAGGCGATCGCCTGGCAGAACGACACCGGCTTCGGCCTCACCGGCGGCATCCACTCCCTGGACTCCGACGAGATCGCGCACTGGCTCGACCGCGTCGAGGTCGGCAACGCCTACGTCAACCGGCACATCACCGGCGCGATCGTGCAGCGCCAGTCCTTCGGCGGCTGGAAGGGCTCGGTGCTCGGCCCGGGTGCCAAGCCCGGTGGACCCAACTACGTCGCCCAGTTCGGTACCTGGCACGACGGCGACCTCCCCGGGCCGGGACCGACGTCCGGCCCGGCCGCGGACCGCGTCCTGGCCGCGGCGGCCGACCTCGACCCGGCCGCCCGCGACCGCCTCGCCCGCGCCGCCGCCTCCGACGCCCGCGCGTGGGACACCGAGTTCGGGGTCGAGCACGACCCGACCGGGCTGGCCGCGGAGTCCAACGTGTTCCGCTACCGGCCCGCCCCGTCGGCGACGCTGTGGTGCGGCGTCGGTGCCGCCCGCGCCGACGTCCTGCGGGTGCTGCTCGCCGCGGCCACCGCGGGGGTGCCGGTCCGGCTGCACGGGCCGGGGATCCCGCCGGGCGAGGTCCCCGGCGGGGTGCACGGCGGCGACGGGCTCGTCCCCGTCGCGGGCGAGCGGATCCGGGCCCTGGGCACCGTGCCCGACGGTCTGCGGGCGGCCGCCGCCCAGGTGGGCGCCTCCGTCGTGGACACCCCGGTGGTGCTGGACGGACGCCGGGAGATGCCGTCCGTGCTGCGGGAGCAGGCGGTCAGCCGCACCCGGCACCGGTTCGGCCACCTCGAACGGTGAGCGATGGCGGACGCACCGTCGCCGTGGTTACGGTGCGTCCATGGTGGTGCGTGCCCGCGATGTCATGACCGAACGCGTCGTCATGATCTGGGCGGACGCACCGCTGGCCCGGGCGCAGGAGCGGATGGCGGAGTCCCGGTTCTCCGCCCTGCCCGTGGTCGACCGGCGGTTCTCCCTGGTCGGGGTGATCTCGCTGGTCGACGTGCTGCGCCACCGCGACGACCCGCACGCCGTCGTCGGCGACGCGATGACCGAGCAGGTCGTGTCGGTGCTCCCGACGACGAACGTCTCGATCGTCGCGCACCGCATGCGGGTCTACGGCGAGCTGCGGCTGGTGCCCGTCGTCGACAAGGGCATCCTGGTCGGTGTGATCACCCGCAGCGACCTGCTGCGGCACCGGCACTCCGGTGGGCGGCTGCGCCGCACCGCCCGCCGGATCGGCGGTGTCGTGCCGGTGGCGCCGCTGCCGGAGGCGATGGCGCCGCGCGGTGCGGGCCGGATCGGCGGCCGGCCGACGTCGTCGCTGCGGGTCGCGGACGTGATGACCGACGGCGGGCTGGTCGCGATCCCGCCGGAGCTGGCCCTCGACGAGACCGCCGAGGTCCTGCTGTCCTACCGGTTCACCGCGGTCCCGGTCGTCGACGACCGCGACCACCTGCTGGGCATCGTCTCCGAGGCCGACCTCATGCACGGCTCCCTGGACGGCGGCCGGCGGCTGCGGGCCCGCACCGTCTCGGAGGTGATGACCCGCGACGTCGAGGTCGTGCACCCGGGCGACCCGCTCACCGACGCCGAGGACCTGCTGTCCCGGCGCGGGTTCCGGGTCGTCCCGGTCGTCGACGCCGAGGACGTGCTGGTCGGGGTGCTCAGCCGCAGCGACCTGCTCTGACCCGCGGTCAGGCCCCCGGGACCGGGGCGGCGGGAGCGGCCGGTGCCCGGACCGCGTCGCACTCCTGGGCGGCCTTCGCGACCAGCAGCGAGAACGCCACCGGGTCCTCCAGCGACTGCCCCGGCAGCGCCCCGAAGTCCAGGTACTTCTGCAGGCAGGCGAACTGGGCGGCCTGGTCGGCGGGGCTCAGCGGCGGCTCGGCGGGCGGCGCGGGCTGCGCCGACGCCGTCCCGGCGGTGACGGCGGCCAGGGCGAGTGCGGCGGCGACGGCGCCCGCCGCGGTGGTGGCGGCACGCAGGGCGGTCCTCACGATGTGCTCGCTTCCTGCGCCGGGGGCCGGCGCGGTCGGGGTCCTACCGCCCTCCGCGTGGCGTCCCGGCCGAGCCCGGCGTCCGCGGTGGCACGATCCTGCGGCCCCGGCGGCACCCGGCGCGCCCCGACGGGCACGGGTCGACCCGGAGGTGTGACCCCCGGTCGGGTGGGCGTGGGATCCTGCCCGGGTGCCCCACGACCACACCCCCGCCCGCGATCTGCTCTGCACCTGGTCCCGCCGGATGGTCCGCGACGGACTCGTCGTCGGCACCTCGGGGAACCTGTCGCTGCGCACCGGGGACCTGATCGCGGTCACCCCGTCCGGTGTGGACTACGAGACGATGACCGCCGCGGACGTCGTGCTCGTCGATGCGGAGGGCACGCTCGTCGACGGCACCCGGGAGCCGACCAGCGAGCTCGCGCTGCACGTGGCCGCGCAGGCCCGGCCCGGCACCGGCGCGGTGGTCCACACGCACTCCCCGGCGGCGGTCGCGCTGTCGACGCTGTCCGACCACGTCCCGGCCGTGCACTACCAGCTCGCGATGTTCGGCGACGGCGTGCGGGTGTCGGAGTACGCGCCGTTCGGCAGCCGTGAGCTGGTCGTGAACGCGCTCGCGGCGCTGGGGGAGTCCACCGCCGTCGTCCTGGGCCACCACGGCACGCTCGTGCTCGGCGACACCCTCGGCGCCGCCTACGACGGCGCCCGCCAGCTGGAGTGGCTCTGCGACGTCTGGCTGCGCGCCCGCGCCGTCGGCGAGCCGCGGCTGCTGCCCGACGCCGAGATCAGCGCGGTGCGAGGGCGGTTCGCGGCCCAGCGGTCGAAGGTGCGGGCGACGAGCCCGATCCCCACGCCCGCTCCTCGGTGACGATCGCGGTCACCAGGTCGAACGGCGTCACGTCGAACGCCGGGTTGTAGACCGGGGTCCCGGGCAGGGTGAGCAGGGTGCCGCCGTGCTCACGGACCTCCTCGGCCCCCCGCTGCTCGACGACGATGTCGGCCCCGGTCGGGGTGTGCGGGTCGATCGTCTCCTCCGGCGCGACCACCACGAACGGGATCCCGGACCGGGCCGCGGCGCAGGCCAGCATGTAGGTCCCGATCTTGTTCGCGACGTCGCCGTTGGCCGCGATCCGGTCGGCACCGACGAACACCGCGTCGACCAGCCCGGACGCGATCGCCGCGGGACCGGCCGAGTCGACGCACAGCCGGTGCGGCGCCCCGGCCGCGGCGAGCTCCCAGACGGTCAGCCGCGCGCCCTGCAGCAGCGGGCGCGTCTCGCACGCCAGCACCTCGGCCAGTGCGCCGCGCTCGTGCAGCCGCAGGACCGCCCCCAGCGCGGTGCCGCCGTCGCCGGTGGCCAGGGGGCCGGTGTTGCACACCGTCAGCGCCCGCAGCGGGCGGTCCGCGCACAGCTCCTGCGCCAGGTCCGCGGCCCGGGCGGTCGCCGCGGCGTTGACCCGCGCGGCCTCCGCGGCGACGGCGCGGGCCTGCGCGAGCACCGCGGCCGGGCCGTCGTCGAGCGCCTCCAGGGCCCGGGCCACCCCCAGCCCCAGCGGGACGGCGGTGGGCCGGGCGACGGCGATCCGCTCGGCCGCGGCCCGCACCGCGGCGACGGCGACCGGCGTCGCCGTGCCGTGCAGGTGCGCGGCCAGCGCGACCCCGAAGGCGCCGGTGATGCCCAGGCTCGGGGCACCGCGCACGGCCAGCGACCGGATCGCCTCGATCAGCTCGTCGACGGTGCGCAGGTACAGGTGCTCGGTCGCGCCGGGCAGTGCGCGCTGGTCGAGCAGGACCACCGCCGGGCCGGCCTCGTCGTCGCCGGCCCAGTCCACGATCCGCATCGGCCCGTACCCTCCCCGGTCGTCCGCCCTCGGGTGACCGGGGTGAACCTACCCCGGCGCCGCGGGCGGCCGGGCCGACTGCGGTCCCGGTCACGGGCGGGTGCTCACCGTCCGGGCGGGGCCACCCGGTAGACCGCACCGGCGTCGTCGTCGGTCACGTAGACCGCGCCGTCCGGCCCGGCGACGGCCGCGACCGGCCTGCCCCAGCGCGCTCCGGACGGGTCCTGGAACCCGCCGACCAGCGTCTGTTGCGCGCCGAGGCGCCCGTCCCGCCAGGGGCAGAACGACACCTCGGGGGCCCTCGGCGGGTCGGCGTTCCAGGAGCCGTGCACCCCGGCCAGGGCCCCGGCCGCGTACGGCGCGGGCAGCACCCCGTCGGTGAACGAGAGCCCCAGCGGTGCCGAGTGCGCCGGGAAGGACTGCTCCACGGGGGCCAGCGCCGCACAGTCCATCGCGCGCCCGCCGGGGTTCAGCTCGGCGTCGGCGACCAGACCGACGTCGGTGAAGTCCTGCGCGGAGCCGGCGACGCCCGGGTCGGTGTCCGGGTCCGGGTTGCAGAACGGCCAGCCCAGCTCGCGGCCCGGGGTGAGGCGGGCCAGCGGCTCGGCCGGATGGTCGGTGACGTAGCCGTCGACGACCTTCCCGAACGACGAGGCGCCGGCGTCGCCGTAGGGCCGGTCGTAGGGGTAGGGCACGTTGTCGCGGCCGTTGACCGCGGTCCAGACCGACCCGTCGGGCGCGGTGGCCAGCCCGGTGCCGTTGCGGACCCCGGTCGCGAACGGCGCGGCGGGCCCGCCGGTGGGCGGCATCCGCAGGATCGACGCGCGCGGGGGAGTGGCGTCCCGGTCGGCGACCGAGATGTTGCCGGTCGACCCGACCGAGACGTAGACCGCGCCGTCCGGACCGACGGTGACCGACTTCAGCTCGTGGCCGTAGGCGCCACGCAGGTCGGGGGAGTTGGCATCGGGCAGGCCGGGGACGACGACCCGCCGCCCGGTCGCCGCGCCGCGCGCCCAGGCGTACGCCGACACCTGGTTCGACTCGGCGACGTAGAGGGTGCCGCCGTCCGGGGAGAACGCGAGCCCGTGCGGCTGGGTGAGCCCGTCGAGCAACGGCCGCTGCTCACCGGTGCGCGACAGCGCCAGCACCCGGCCGTCGTCGGGCACCGAGACGAGCAGCTCGCCGTCCGGGGTCCAGACGGCCAGCCGGGCGTTCGGGACGCGGGCGAGGACCGACACCGTCCACCCGGCCGGGACGAGCGCCTCGCGGGGCTCGTCGAACGGGGCGGTCGCGGCCCCGGGCGGCACCGACACGGTGACCGGCACCAGGTCCGCGCCCGCCGCGGCGACCGGGGCCTCGGCGCCGGACAGCGCGTTGGTCACCGGGTTGGGGCCGGTGCCGCAGGCGGCGAGCAGGGGGAGCGTGACCAGGGCGGCCAGCCAGGGGGCGATCCGCATGAACCCGACGCTACGGCCGCAACCGGCCCGTCGCGCGGCGGGGGCGCGCAGCCGTCAGGATCGTCGTCGATGCGCCTGACACTGCACGCCCGCGGACCGCAGCCCGCCGACGAGGTCTGGGAGCGCTACGCCGTGCCCGCCCGCTGGCCGGAGTGGGCGCCCTACATCCTCGGTGTCGACACCGCGGCGGACCGGATACGCCCCGGGGTGACCGGGCAGGTCCGCGGCCCGCTCGGCGTCACGGTGTCCTTCGCGGTCACCGAGGTCGACGAGCGCGCCCGCACCTGGGCCTGGGACGTCGCCCTCGGCGGCAGTGCCTCCCCGCTGAACCGGGTGCGGCTGAGCCTGGACCACGGCGTGCGGCCGTCCGGGGCCGGTACCCGGACCTGGCTGACCGTGCACGGCCCGCCCGCCGTGGTCCTGCCCTACCTGGTGCCGGCGCGGCTGTCGCTGGAGATGCTGGTCCGCCGCCCCGCCCGGGCGAGGTGATCGCACGCCAGCGTCGCGAACGCGCCGGGCACCTCGATCTGGGGCATGTGTCCCACCCGGCCGAACACGTGCGTCGTGACCTGCGGGAGCCGGCCCGCCGCGCGCAGCTGGGCCGCGGGCAGGATCAGGTCCCGCTCACCCCACACGACCAGGGTCGGCTTCGGGGCGCGGGCGAACGCGTCGAGCAGCGCGCGCCGCCAGCCCGGCCGGACCCCGCGGACGGTGCCCAGCTCGGCCGCGACCTCGGCGAAGGTCCGGGCGAACTCCGGCCGCCGCGCGATCTCCACGGCGCGGGCGACCCGCTCGTCGGTGACCAGGGAGCCGTCGACGAACAGGGACCGCTCCGAGCGTCGCGCCGCCCTGGCGTCCAGGTGGCCCAGCAGGAACCGGCCCAGCAGCGGCACCCCGATGACCCGCAGCGCCGGGGTCACCTCGGCACCGAACCCGGCGGGGTCGGCCAGCACCAGGGAGACGACCCGCTCGGGGTGCCGGGTGGAGATCAGCAGCGCGACGGCGCCGCCGAGCGAGTTGCCCATGACGTGCGCCGGGCGGGTCTCGCCGAGCGCGTCGAGGGTGGCGAGCGCGGTGTCGGCGAGCTTCTCCAGCGTCGCCGGGCCGGGCACCCGGTCGGAGTGGCCGAACCCGGCAAGGTCGAGCGCGACCACCCGGTACCGGGACAGGAACTCGTGCTGCGGATCCCAGTCCTCCAGGCTGCGGCCGATCCCGTGCAGCAGCAGGACCGGCTCACCGGCGGGGTCGCCGGTCTCGCGGACCCGGATCCGGGTGCCGCCGACGTCGACGAAGCGGGTCTGCGGGAGGGTCATCGCGTGCGCGCCGCCTTCGCGTTCCCGGAGGCGCCCACCAGCTTCGCGAAGATCCGGATGCTGTTCGCCGGGGCGAGCCGGGCCAGCAGGTCCGGGACCTTCGCGCTGATCCCGATGAGCAGCCGCGGGCGGCGCTTCGCGATCGCGTCGACGATCAGCTCGGCGGCCTTCTCCGCGGGGAAGGTCAGCAGCTTCTCGAAGTCCTTCTTGCCGCGCTCGGCCTCCTCGGCCGGAATGTTGACCCCGACCCGGGCGCCGGCGGCGATCCCGGTCCTGATGCCGCCCGGGTGCACCGTGGTGACGGTGGTGCCGACCTGGGCGAGCTCGGCGCGCAGCGCCTCGGAGAAGCCGCGGATCGCGAACTTCGACGACGAGTACGCCGACTGCCCGGGCGGGGCGATCAGCCCGAACAGGCTGGACACGTTGACCACGTGCGCGCCGGGCCGTGCGGTCAGCGCGGGCAGCAGGGCGTGGGTCAGCCGCACCGGCGCGCGGAAGTTGACGTCCATGACCCAGTCGAACTCGTCGAGGGTCAGCCGGGCGAAGTCCCCGCCGAGCGCGACGCCGGCGTTGTTGACCAGCAGCCTGATCTCCGGGTGACCGGCGAGGATCCGGCTCGACAGCGCGTCGACGGCGTCACGGTCGGCCAGGTCGACGGTCTCGGTGGTCACCGACAGGCCGGGGTGCTTCGCGCGGATCGCCGACGCGACGGTGCCGAGCCGGTCGCCGTCGCGGTCGACGAGCACGAGGTCGCTGCCGCGCTCGGCGAGCAGCCGGGCCACGTGCTCGCCCATGCCACCGGCGGCACCGGTGACGACGGCGGTGCCCTCGGCGAAGCGGAACGGTGAGCGGGCCATCAGGAGGCCACCTCCTGCTGTGCGGTCGCCGGGGTGGCGGCCCTGTCCGCGGCGATGCCGGACGCGGTCGGGGTGGGGACGCGGGCGTCGCGGGCCCCCAGCGCCGAGGCGGGGGTGAGGATCATGTCCCGCTTGAGGTCGGCGCGGCCGAGCCCGACGGCGTCGAGGAAGAAGTTCTGGTGCAGCCGCCACGGGTCCTTGCGGCCCTGGCGCGGGAACAGGTGCTCCGAGCGCTTCACGTAGTTCGACTCGATGTCGAGCAGCGGCCGGTCCGGGGACGCGGTCGGCGCCGGCGTGGCGACGGCGATCCGCTCGCGGTCCATCAGCGCGAGCAGCTTGGGCACGTAGCGGGCGACGAGGTCGGCGCGCAGCGTCCAGGACGCGTTGATGTAGCCGATGCAGAACGCCAGGTTCGGCAGGCCCGACAGCATCAGGCCGCGGTAGGTGACGGTCTTGCCGATGTCGACCTGCTCGCCGTCGACGTGGATCGTGATGCCGCCCAGCGGGCTCAGCGACAGGCCGGTCGCCGAGACGATCACGTCGGCCTCCAGCTCCTCGCCCGACCGGAGCCGGATGCCCTTCTCGGTGATCCGCTCGATGTGGTCGGTGACGACCGAGGCCTCACCCCGGTTGATCGACTTGTAGAAGTCGCCCTCCGGGATGACGCACAGGCGCTGGTCCCACGGGTCGTAGCTCGGGGTGAAGTGCTTGTCCACGTAGGACTCGTCCTTGAGGAACTTCAGCGCGAGGCCGCGCAGCACCTTCTTGACACGCTCCGGGCGGCGCCGCGCGAGCTGGTAGAACGCCTGGGTCAGCGTCACGTACTGCAGGCGCAGGATCGCGTGCGCGACCGTGGCGGGCAGGAAGCGGCGCAGCTGGTCGGCGACCGGGTCCTTGCTGGGCAGCACCGTCAGGTACGACGGCGAGCGCTGCAGCATCGTGACGTGCCCGGCCTTCGCGGCCAGCGAGGGGATCAGCGTGACGGCGGTGGCGCCGGACCCGATGACGACGACCTTCTTGCCGGTGTAGTCGAGGTCCTCCGGCCAGAACTGCGGGTGCACCCAGGTGCCGGCGAAGTCCTCCCGGCCCGGGAACTCCGGCTGGAAGCCCTTGTCGTAGTCGTAGTAGCCCGAGCACATGAACAGGAACGAGCAGGTGTAGCGCTTCGGGCCCTGCGCGGTGGTGGTGTCCACCGTCCAGCGCGCGGTGGCCGAGTCCCAGGACGCACCGACGACCTTCGTGCCGAAGCGGATCCGCTCGGTCACGCCGTACTCGCGGGCGGTCTCGGTGATGTAGCGGCGGATGTCGGCGCCGTCGGCGATCGACTTCGGCTCGCGCCACGGCCGGAACGGGTAGGCCAGGGTGAACATGTCCGAGTCCGAGCGGATGCCCGGGTAGCGGAACAGGTCCCAGGTGCCGCCGATGTTCTCGCGGCCCTCGAGGATCGCGTAGTCCTTGCCGGGCAGCTCCTGGTGCAGCCGGGCCGCGGCGCCGATGCCGGAGAGCCCGGCTCCGACGATGATCACGTCGCGGTGCTCGACGGCGGTGCTGTCCGGAGCGGGCGTCGTGCCGGCCTGCGTCATGTGGTCCTCCTCATCGGGCGCGTCCGCGCTGACTACCTCTTCGACCGAGATCCAGTCTGCCCCAAACCTACCCGGAGTAACTTGACTCGGCGCGACAACAACTTACCCTCGTACGACATGGGCGCCGGATCACTCACCCGGGCGAGGGCGTTGCGGGGGCTCGTCGCGCTGGTCGGCGAGCTGGGCGGCGACGGAGCGGAGCTGTTCGCGCGGTTCCGCATCCCGATCGACGCCGTCGAGGGGACCGACCCCGACGCGCTGGTCCCGACCCGGTCGGTGGCCCGGGTGCTGGAGACCGCGGCCGCCGAGCTCGGGTGCGGCGACCTGGGCCTGCGCCTCGCGCAGCGGCAGGGCCCGGAGATCCTCGGGCCGCTCGCCGTCGCCGTCCAGAACTCGGCGACCCTCGGCGACGCGCTCGACTGCGCCTCGCGCTACCTCTACGTGCACAGCCCGGCACTGACGATCGGCGCCGTCGCCGACCCGGAGGGCGTCGCCGGGGTGACCGGGCTGGAGTACGGCAGCACCGACCCGCTCCCGCCGCAGGTCGCCGACCTGGGGGTGGGGGTGCTGCACCGGATCGTCGGGCTGCTGTCGGGCGGGCCCTACGGGCTGCGGTCGGTGCACCTGCCGCACACCGCTCCCGCCGACGCCGACCGCTTCCGGGAGTTCTTCGGCGCCGAGGTCCGCTTCGACCGGCCCGCCGCCGTGCTGCGGGTGCCCGCCGACCTCGTGCGACGCCCGCTGGCCGGCGGCGACGAGACCGTGCGCGCCATCGCCATCGAGTACCTGGAGACCCACTTCGACCGGCCCGGGCGCACCGTCACCGACCGGGTGCGCGCCGCCGTCGATCGGTCGCTGGCGTCGGGCCCGGTGCGGATCGGCTCCGTCGCCCGGCTGCTGCGGGTCCACCCCCGCACGCTGCAGCGTCACCTCGCGGTGGAGGGGACGACGTTCGAGCAGGTCGTCGACGACGCCCGCCGGGACACCGCCGAGCGCCTGATCCTGCGGACCGACCTGCCGTTCACCCAGGTCGCGGCGATGATCGGGCTGGCGGAGCAGTCGGCGCTGTCCCGTGCGTCGAGGCGCTGGTTCGGGAGGCCTCCGCGGGAGCTGCGCAAGGCCGGACCGGCCGGGCTGCCGGTGGGCTGACGGCTGTACGGGCCCCGTGCTGCGCCGACGGTCCTACCGGGCGCGCAGCGCGTAGCGGCGCTCGGCGTAGTCGAGGTCGTCGCGCCACAGCCGGGTGGCGGCCGCGGCCATCGCCGGGCGGATCGCCGGGGCGAGCTTCGAGGCGACGGAGAACCCGGGCCGGTCCGACCCGGCGACGACGGCCTCGATCACCGCGGTCCGGGGCCGCCCGTCGCGGTCGGTGCCGCGCGGGGTCGCGTGGGTCTCGACGACCGAGCCGACGCCCTCGCCCTCCACGATGCGCATCACGACCGTCCGCGGCTCCGGGCACACGAACTCCGCCCGCACCGGGACGCCGAGCCCCGGACCGACCTTGAAGGTGACGGTGACCAGGAAGCGGTCGTCGGACTCGTCGACGTCGGTGACGGCGGGCGCGGAGTCCACCGTCAGCTTCTGGAACGAGTACGGGTGGAACCAGGCGCCGTGCCACGGGTCGAGCCGGTTGGCGACGATGTCCTCGGGCTCGCACACCCCGACCAGGGTGGTCACGGCGTCGAGGACCGCGCCGGCCGGGCGGGCCGGGACGACCGGGGCCTCGGTCGGCTCCTCACCGCCGACGTCGTCGAGCCGCGCCCAGACGAGCACCCCGTCGTCGTGGACGGGGTGCACCGCCCAGCCGGGGCCGGACCGGGCGCCCAGGCGCAGCCCGTGCCAGCGGCACACCAGCTCGCCGCAGTCGACGGCCGCCAGCGCCATCGGCGCACCGAGGTGCGGGCAGGCGCCGGGACCCACGCGCACCGTCCCGTCCTCCTCCCGCCACGCGACGAGCTCGACCCCGCCGATGCGCACGCCGAGCGGACGGTCGCCGCGGATCTCCCGGCTCGCGGCGACCACGAACCAGTTCCCCGACGGGCGCGCCTGCGCCCGCTCCAGTGCGGCCGAGATCAGCTTCGGGTCCGCGCCGGCGTAGGTCGGCTTCTGCGCCGCCCACTTCTGCGACGGCAGCGGCTGCAGCGGCCAGTGGGACGGCCAGTGCGCGGTGAGACGGGAGAGCAGGGTCATGACGTGGTGTCCTTCGACGGGTGTCAGGTGCGCATCGCGTACTCGGCGGCGCGCCGCAGCGGACCGAGGCGGCCGCTGGTGGGGACGGTCTCGAGGGGGTGGCCGGCCAGGCCCCAGCCGGCGAGCAGCCGGTTCGCCGCCTGCCAGCCGGTGCTCGCGGCGCGCTCCATGAGCGCGACCGGCAGGTCGATCCGGATGCCGTCGCCGGCCAGCACGAGGCCGTCCACGGGGGTGGCGACGGTGGGCCGCCGCGCGAAGTCGCCGACGCCGAACATCGGGCAGTCCGCCCGCCACTGCACGAGCTCGCCGACCACCCCGGCGCCGGCGGTCTCCGGGTAGAGCTCGTGCAGCCGGGCGACCGAGCGCCGGCGCAGGTCGGCGGTCCAGGTGTCGTCGTCGACGCCCGGGGGCGGAGCCGCGGAGTAGGCGTGCAGCTCCACGACGGACCCGCCGTGCCGGGCGGCCCAGCCCGCGGCGTCGCGCTCGTAGCGGTCCAGCACGGAGACGTTGTCGAGCGGGTCGAGCCCGCCGGTGCCGAGGAACGGCGGCCGGGTCGCGTCGACGGGCCGGTCGAGCCAGAGCCGTTGCACGAGGAACGGCGGGGCGCTGCCCAGCGCGGCGACGTCGTCGCGCCACCGGGCGAGCGCGTCCGGACCGTCGACGGCCGACGCGGGGTCGCCCAGGCCGGGGGAGGCGGCGACGATGTCGCGCAGCCCCCGCACGTCGGTGGCCAGCACGACCGCGTCCGCCTCGCTGCCGCCGCCGTCGCGATGATTCACGTGGAACCGTCCACTGCCGACACCGTCCACCGGGGACCGCTCCACCGAGGACACCGCGACCCCGGTCCGGAACGTGACACCGCGGGTGGTCAGGTAGTGGCGCAGCGGCTCCCACAGCGCGGTGTCGAAGCCGGCGTCGGGCACGTCGAACATCAGACCCTCGGAGGAGCCGAGGAAGTAGATGTGGAACATCGTCGCGAGCTCGGCGGCCGACATCGTCGAGGGCGGCGCGAAGAAGCTGCGGGAGAACACCTCGAACGCCAGGTGCCGGGCCGCGGGCGGGAAGTTGATCGACTCGACGAAGGTCTGCGCGTCGAGGTGGTCGATCGCCTCGTAGATGCCGGGCACGCTGACCGCGGCCAGCGGCGCGGCGGCGCGGGCGTCGAGCCGCAGCAGGTCCGACGGGCGGAACGTGGGGCTGCGCAGCGCGAACAGCACGGCGTTCCACGGGGGCGTGCGCGGCAACCCGCGGAAGGTGTCCCGGCGCCCCTGGGCGTCGACGAGCGGGTAGTCCTCCAGCGGCACCAGCCGCTCCAGTCCGGGGTCGCCGCGGCGCAGCAGCGCGCGCAGGTTGTAGTACTGCCGGAAGAACGCGTGGAAGCCGCGGCTCATCGACACCGGCGTGCCGTCGGGCAGGGTCTCCGACCAGCCACCGACCCGGCCGCCGAGGTAGGGCTCGCGCTCCAGCACCTCGACGACGACGCCGCGCTCGGCCAGCCCGGTCGCCGCGGCCAGCCCGGCGATCCCGCCCCCGACGACGACCGCCCGCGGCCGCCGCCCCAGCTGCCCGGCGTCGCCGAGGCCACCGGCGGGCTCGTGGCGGACGCGGCGCGGGTCGGTCGGGCGGGCGGTCACGACCGCGTCCCGAGCACGGTGTGCACGACGCCGTTCTGCCAGCCGGTCATGGTCTCGGAGTGCACGGCGTCGAACCCGGCGGCGCGCACCCGGTCGCGCAGGCGGCCGATGCCGTCGAAGGTGTTCACGCTGCGCCACAGGTGCCGGTACAGCGCGGTCTCGCCGGTCGTCATCCGGCCGAGCGGCACGATGATCCCCCAGCAGACCGCGTGCCAGGACAGCCGGGCGCGGGGGGAGTCGGCGACCGAGTACTCGTGCAGTGCGAGCACCCCGCCCGGGCGCAGCAGGTCGTGGAAACGGCGCAGCTGGGCGTCCGGGTCGTCGAGGTTGCGCAGCAGGTAGGCGGCGAGGATCCCGTCGAACGGGCCCTCGACCCCGTTCTCGGCGAGGGCCTCGGCGGTCGAGTGCACGAACCGCACCGACGCCGGCCACGGCTTGGTGCGGGCGCGCTCGAGCATCCCGGCCGAGGCGTCGACGGCGACGATCTCGGCGCGCGGGGCGACACCGAGCAGCGCCGCGGTGGAGGCCCCGGTGCCGCAGCCCGCGTCGAGCAGACGCAGCCCGGCGCCGTCACGGGGGAGCCGCATCCGGGCCGCGGAGGCGCGCAGGTGGTCGTGGTAGCCGGGGTTCATCCCGACCAGGCGGTCGTAGTCGGCCGCGCCGTCGTCGAAGTGCGAGGGGACCTGCTCGCGGGGCAGGCCCGCACGGCCGACGGTTCCGGGGCGGGTGGGACGGGACGGGGAACGGTCGACCATGTCCGCGAGCCTAGGACCGCCGGCGTCGCACGGCGCGTCGGGTCGCATCCTGTTGCACCGCAGCCACTCGCGGGGGCCGACCCCGGTCAGGAGACCCGGTCGGCGCAGCGCACGGCCATCGCGCGCAGCACCGCGGCGACGTCGTCGCCGAGCACCCCGTCGGCGACCGCGCCGTCGACCAGCCGCAGTGCACCCTGGATCCGGGTGGCGATGAGCTCCTCGATGCGGCGGCGGGCCCCGGTCGACTCGATCGCCACCCGCGCCGCGGCGACGTCGACCGGGCCGTCGGCCTCGTCCGAGCCGTGGAGCAGCGCGTCGAGGGCGCCCCGGGTGGCCGGTCCGGCGACCTCGCGGGCCAGCACGACCAGGCTGGTGGCCTTGCGCTCGGCCAGGTCGTCGCCCGCGGACTTGCCGGTGGCGTCGGTACCGAACACGCCCAGCACGTCGTCGCGCATCTGGAAGGCCTCGCCGACCATCGTCCCGTAGTCGCCGAGCGCCGCGAGCAGCTCCGGTCCGGCCCCGGCCATCGCGGCGCCGAGCTCCAGCGGGCGCCGGACGGTGTAGTTGCCGGACTTGCGGCGCAGCACGTCCATCACCTCGTCGAGGGTGGGGACGCGGCGGGCCTCGTTGAGCAGGTCGGCGAACTGTCCGACGGCCAGCTCCGAGCGCATCTCGTCGTAGCGCGGCCAGCCGCGCTCGAGCACCGCACGCGGCAGCCCGCTCTCACGCATCGCCTGCTCGGCCCACACCAGGCACAGGTCGCCCAGCAGCACCGCGCCGGACTCGCCGAACCGGTCCGGGCAGCCGGACATGCCCTGGTCGCGGTGCCAGGAGGCGAGCTGGACGTGCACCGTCGGGCGGCCTCGGCGCATCTGCGAGCGGTCCATGACGTCGTCCTGGAGCAGGGCGAAGGCGTGCAGCAGCTCCAGCCCGGACACGGCCGCCAGCGCGGCGGGGGAGTCCGGGGCGGCGGCCCGCCAGCCCAGGTAGCCGAACATCGACCGCAGGTACTTGCCCCGGCCGACGAAGTCGCTCAGGACCCCGGCGACGAAGTCCGCACCGCGCATCGAGTGCACGTGCTCGGCGCACCGGAGCCGCACGGTCTCGTCGACGTGGGCCCGGACCCGGCCGCGGATCTCCGCGACCCAGTCCGGGTGGGTGGGGACGTGCTCGAGCCGCCGGTCCTGCCCGGTCTCCACGAACATCGCGCGGCCTCCCGTCGGGTCGCCTGGGGTGGTGAGCGGCCGGACGTCGGTGTCCGGACCCGGTCGGGGGCCGAGGGCACAACCCGGGCCGGGTCCTGTCGAGGGTATGGGGGGTGTCGTGATCGCGCGCGCCGAATCGGACGGACCACCCCGGTCGGGTTCGGACGGAGCGGCCACGTGGTTCGGGTGACCCACGTCACCGGCCGTCCGGGTCGTCAGCCGGTCCGGAGGAACGACCAGGCGGCCAGCCACACCGACCCGGCCACGAGTGCCATCGCCCCGGGCACGTGCACGATCAGGCCCGGGATGTCGCCGAACCACGCCTGGACGAAGGTGAACGCGAAGACCGCCACGGCGAGGACCGACGGCCACCACGCGCCGGCGGTGACGACACGCAGCCACACCGCGGCCGCCGCGGCGAGCCCGGTGACGACGTGCAGCACGATCGCGCCGGTGCCGTGCGGACCGACGTCGCCGCCGGTGAACAGGCCGGCGGCGGTCACGAACTGCCAGGCCAGGACGACGACCGACGCGGTCGCGAGCACCCGCAGGGCCAGGACGGGGGTGGAGCGGGTCACGTCGGGCGCAGCGTGGCGGTGTGGGGCGGACATCCTCGCAGTCTGCCGACAACCGGCCGCAGGTGCACGAACCGGTCGTTCAGGCCATCGCGGGCGCGAGCTCCCGCGCGCCGACGACGGCGGCCCAGGCCGGGAGGAAGTGCCGCACCGGGTCGAGCGCGGGGGAGCCGGTGACCGGGGTGAAGTGGTGGTCCACGAACGCGCGCAGCGCCGCGGAGTGGCCGAGCCGGTCCGGGACGAACGCCACGTCGTCGCGCCAGCCGCACTCGCAGGCCGCGCGGTAGGCGATGGCCGGGGCGCGGCGTGCGTCGCTCCAGATCCCCGTCGCGCGGCCGTCGGCGGTGTCCGCGCTGACGAACCCCTCGTGGTCGTCCGACCCGGGGATCTCCACCGGTCCGATGTAGAGCACTCGGTGATCATCCCCGGGTGCCGGCGGTGCGCAACCCGCGGCGGGACGGGTGGGCCCTCCGGTTCGTCCGGCGGTCGTCCGACGGCCCCGCGTGGCAGGCTGGACCGGTGGCGGACGACGAGCGGGGCGAGGCGGTGCTGGCCGCCGCGACCGACGCGGCCCGCCGCGAGTTCGGTGACGAGCTGGTGGCGGCCTACACGCTCGGCAGCCTCGCGCACGGCGGGTTCGCCCCCGCCGTCAGCGACGTCGACCTGGCCCTGGTGCTGCGGGAGACCGGCGGCGGCACGGCCTCGCGGGTGCACGACGTCGTCGCCGCGGCCCGGGACGCGGCCGCGGGCACCGACGGGCTCGCCGAACGGCTCTCGGTGTTCTGGGCCGACCCGGACACCGTGCGCCACGGCACCGGGCGCCGACCGGCCCGCCTGCCCGCCGTCGACCGGCTCGACCTGCTCGACTCCGGCGTGCTGCGCCACGGCACCGACGTCCGCGACGGGGCCGTCCCGCCCGGCCACGACGAGCTGGTCCGCGGCTCGGCCGGGTTCCTCGTCGAGCGCGTCGACGACGCCTGGCTCGCCGCGGTCGCCGACCCGGCCGCACTGCTGGCCCGCGGGCCGCGCGCGGTCACCAAGACGGTGCTGTTCCCGGTCCGGTTCCTGCACACCCTCACGACCGGGGAGATCGGCCGCAACGACGCCGCCGTCGCCTCCTACGACGGCGCCCACCGCGACCTGGCCCGGGCCGCCCTGCGGTGGCGCGACGGGGCGCTCGGCGAGCGGGTGGCGGCCTGGACCCTGCTGACCGACCACCTGGCGGGCCTGTACCGGGAGTGCGTCGACGCCCATCTCGCGGCGCTGCCCGGTGACGACCCCGCCGTCACCGGGCTGCGGGCGCTGCGCGACGCCCTGGCGGTGCTCAGTGCTTCGCGGGCCTCCGTCCCACGAACGCCCCGATCCCGGTGACCGCGCGCCCCACGACCAGGGTGTTGATCTCCTTGGTGCCCTCGTAGGAGTAGAGGGCCTCCGCGTCGTTGAAGAACCGGCCGACCTTGTTCTCCAGCAGGATCCCGTTGCCGCCGAACACCTCCCGGGCCCGGGCGACCGCGTCGCGCAGCATCAGGGTGGCCTGTCGCTTGGCCAGGGCCGCCTGCTCGTCGCGGAAGGTGCCGTCGTCCTGCATCTGGGCGACCCTGACCGCCATCCCGAGCGAGGCGACGACGGCGCCCAGGATCGAGACGAGGTGGTCCTGGACCAGCTGGAAGGACGCGATCGGCTGCCCGAACTGGACGCGCTCGACCGCGTAGTCGCGGGCCAGCTCGAAGACTCCCGCCATCGCGCCGACCGCGTTCCAGGCGACGCCGCCACGGGTCACCCGCAGTACCCGGTTCGTGTCGGCGAAGGTCTGTGCGCCGGGCAGCCGGTTCGCCTCCGGGACGCGCACGCCGTCGAAGGTGAGGTCGGCGTTCTGGACGGTGCGCAGCGCGAGCTTGCCCTCCATCTTGGTGGCGGTGAACCCGGGCGTGCCCTTCTCGACGACGAAGCCCTTGACCGAGTCGTCCGCCACGTCGCGGGCCCACACGATCACCAGGTCGGCGAAGGTCCCGTTGCCGATCCAGCGCTTGGCGCCGTCCAGCACCCACTCGTCGCCGTCGCGGCGGGCGGTGGTCTCCAGCCCGCCCGCGACGTCGGACCCGCCGTGCGGCTCGGACAGCGCGAACGCGCCGATCTTCTCCATCCGGCGCATGGCAGGGAGCCAGCGGTCCTTCTGCTCCTGCGACCCGCACAGGTCGATCGAGGTCAGCGCGAGCCCGGCGTGCACGCCGAAGAAGGTCGCCATCGACGGGTCGACGCGGGACAGCTCCATCGACACGAACGAGGTGAGCAGCCGCGAGTAGGCGGGCCGGTCCGGCCACTCCCGCGCCAGCCCGACGACGTCGAGCTCGGCGAACCCCGGGAGCAGATCGTGCGGGAACTCCGCGCGGTCCCAGCAGGCGTCGGCGATCGGGGCGATCTGCTCCTCGGCGAAGGAGCGGACCCGGGAGAGGATCTGCTGCTCCTCGGGGGCGAGCAGGTCGACGTAGCCGAAGAGGTCGGCGGGAAGCGGTGCGGTCATGACTCCTCCATCTCCGACCGGGCGGCGAGCACGGAGGTCTCGGCGCGGTCGCGTGCGGTGGTGAGGGCCTCGCGGCTGGGGCCGTAGGCGTCCTCGGTGGCGGTGCTGATCGCCTCGACGGTGTCCGGGTCGAGGGTGGGGTCCCCCAGGTCGGCCCATCGGCGCGCCATCCCCGGGCCGAGGTGCTCCAGCAGGTGGCGCAGGCCGCCGTCGCCGCCGCCGAGGTGGAAGCTCAGGAACGGTCCGCCGGTCGCCCAGCGCGGACCGAGCGCCCCGGTGACCACGCGGTCGAGCTCGGCGGGGGAGACCACACCGTCACGGACGAGGGAGACGGCCTCGCGGAACAGCGCCGACTGCAGCCGGTTGCCGACGAAGCCGTACACCTCCTTGTGGATCTCGACCGGGTCCTTGCCCACCGAGCGCAGGAACTCCGCGGCCCGCGCGACGTTGTCGCGCGCGGTGCGCCTGCCGGCGACGAGCTCCACCAGCGGCAGGACGTGCGGCGGGTTGAACGGGTGCGCGACGAGCAACCGGGCGGCGGCGTCGTCGTCGAGCCGGGCGGCGACGTCGGTGGGCAGGATCCCCGAGGTGGAGCTGAGCAGCAGCGCACCGGCGGGGGCGTGCGCGGCCGCGGTCGCCCAGATGTCCTGCTTCACCTCCAGGCGCTCGGGTCCCTGCTCCTGGACGACGTCGGCACCGGCCACGGCGCGGGCGAGGTCCGGTTCGCAGGCGACCCGCTCGAGCAGGTCCGCCGACCCGAACCGGCGCACACCGGCGTCGACGACCTCGGCCAGGTCCGGCCGCGGGTCGGTGACGACGACGTCGTGTCCGGCCGCGGCCAGCAGCACGGTCCAGGAGACGCCGATGGTGCCGGCACCGATCTCGGTGATCCTCACGATTCCTCCAGGTAGTCGTGCACGGTGGTGATCGGCGCGAGCGTGAGGTCGGTCAGCACGTGTGATGCGGAGACGATCTCGCGCACCGGCAGGTCCGCCAGCGGCGCGAGGACGTGGTCGAACAGCTGCAGCCGGGCCGGTCCGGTGAACGCCCGCTTCACGGTCAGGTCGGTGATCCGGGTGCGGACCAGCCGGGCGTCGACCGGTCCGGATCGGCCCGGCACGAGCTTGACCATGAAGGTCGGCACGCCGACCTGCGCGGCGGCCTCCGCCGGATCGAGCTCGGTGTGCTGGTAGGCCATGGTCGCGACGGCCACCGGCAGCGAGCCCTTGTGCAGGGTGCCGACGAGCGCGCCGTCCTCGACGCCCAGTCGTGGTGTGCCGAACGCCTTCGGGTAGGCGCTCTGCTCGCGCCCGGCGAAGGTCGCCGGTGCGTTGTCCAGCCACATGCCGTGCAGGTACTCACCGTCCTCGCCGTCGAAGGAGCACGCCAGCGCCTGCCCGGACTCGGTGTAGGGGCCGAAGCCGTCGACGTCGCCCATGTGCATGACCTCGAACCGGACCAGCGGCTCCCCGGCCACCAACGGCTCGGGCAGCGCGCGACGGAACGCGTCGGGATCGGTGCGGTAGACGACGTTCAGGTACTCGCGGTCGGTGAACCGGTGCGATCCCGGCGTGAACGCGGGCGCGGTCAGCGGGGTGGTCCCGGCGGCGAGGACGTCGGCGGCCCTCATCGGGCGAGCACCCCGTCGGCGACCAGCGCGGCGATCTCGTCGTCGGTGCGGCCCAGCTCGCGCAGCACGTCGGCGCCGTCGGCGCACAGCGTGGGGGCCGGGGTGCGCATCCCGCCCGGGGTGGCGGTGAACCGGACCGGGAAGCCGATGGACCGGTAGCGGCCCTCGGTGGGGTGCTCGGCCTCGGTGAGCAGGCCGCCGTCGGTGACGTAGGGGTCGGTCTCGGCGTCGTCGACGGCGAGGACGGGCGCGAACGGGACCGAGTGCTGCGCGCACAGCTGCGCCCACTCGTCGGTGGTGCGCCGGGGGGCCAGCTCGGCGATCAGCGCGTACAGCTCGGGCTGGTGTGCGGCCATCGCGGGGGAGGTGGCGAACCGCTCGTCGGCGGCGAGGTCGTCGCGGCCGGCCGCGGTGAAGAAGTCGGCGATGTTGCGCGGGGTGTAGGGCAGGATGCAGGCCCAGCCGTCCTTCGTCGCGACGGCCTCGTGCCCGGCGGCCATCGACCGGTTGAACCCCGTCGGGCCCTCCGCGGGCACGAAGGTGTGCCCGGACAGGTGCTCCACCAGGTTGAACGCGAGGAGCGTGTCGGTCATCGGTACCTCGACCAGCTGCCCCTCGCCGGTGGCCCGCTGGTGGATCACCGCGGCCAGCGTGGAGTAGGCGATCGTCAGCGCACAGACCTTGTCGGCCAGGATCGTCGGCGCGTAGGAGGGGGTGCCGGTCGCCCGGCGCATCAGGTCCACCATCCCCGACGACGCCTGCACGATCTCGTCGTAGGCGGCGCGGTCGGCGAGCTCGGAGTCGCTGCGGAAGCCCTGCGCGCGGACCTGGACCAGGCGCGGGAAGCGCTCGGCGACCCGCCCGGGGTCGAGTCCGAGCCGGTCCAGCGCACCCGGGCGCATGTTCGTCACGAGGGCGTCGGCGGTGTCGAGCAGGTCGTCGAGCACCGCGCGGCCGGCCTCGGTCTTGAGGTCGAGCGCCACCGAGCGCTTGTTGCGGTTCACGTTCAGCGCGAGCGCGCCCATCCCGGGGTTGCGCTGCGGCAGGGTGCGGCGGGTCATGTCCCCGGCCGGCGGCTCGATCTTGATCACCTCCGCGCCCAGGTCGCCCAGGATCTGGCAGGCGTACGGGCCCATGACGACCGACGCCAGGTCGATCACCCGCAGCCCGTCCAGTGCGCCACCCATGTCGTGCTCCTTCCGCTCGCTCGCCGTCACGCTCTCCATGAGCATGGCTAACTTTTCTCGCTCCTGCGAGCTAGGCTTACCCATATGCGTAACCACCACCGGACCGTGGACCGGGTGGCCGGTCTGCTGGAGGCCGCCGCCCGCCGGCCCGGCGGCAGCTCCCTGTCGGCGCTGGCCCGCCGCGTCGGCGCCCCGGTGTCCTCGGTGCAGAAGCTCGTCGACGGTCTGGTCGCCACCGGCTACCTCGACGAGCGCGACCGTCGGTACACCCTGGGCCCCGCGCCCTGGATGCTCGCGGCGAGGGCGGGGGAACCACCCGTCCCGGCGATCCCGCACGAGGCGCTCGACCAGCTCGCCCGGCACACCGGGCTGCCGGTGCTGCTCGCCGCCCGGATCGGCGACGACGCCGTCTACCTCGACTGGGCGGGCGCCGACGAGGGTTTCGACGTGGCGCTGTCGGCGCGGGTCCGCGCGCCGCTGCCCGACACCGCGGCCGGCCGGGTCCTGCTCGCCCACCTCGGCCAGGCCCAGCGCAAGCGGGTCGCGCTCGCCGCGCACGAGGGCGATCCCGGCGCCGCCGCCGCGCTCCTCGACACCTGCGCCCGGATCCGTGCCGACGGGTTCGAACGCGGCGCGAGCGGCGCCCTGCTGCCCGGGGCGGTCGCCGTCGCGGTCGCGCTGCGCCACGACGGCCGGGTCACCGGTGCGCTCTCGGCCGCCGACCGCGGGAACGGGCCGTTGCCCGCCGGCGTCGCCGAGGCCCTCGCCGACGCCGCGGGGGCCTGGTCGACCTGACCCGGCGCGACGTTTGCCGCCCGGTGTGCCGGGAAGGCGGCGGGTGATGCGTACCGACTGGATCCGACCCCTGAACGACAGCGACGGTCCCTTCGCGACCGTCGTGCTCGACGCCACGCACGACACCGCCGACGCCACCGAGCAGTACCGCCTGCGCTGGCGCGAGCTGCGGGAGCGCCTGGCCGACGACGGTGCCGACGAGTCGGCACTCACCGTGCTCGACGAGGCCGTGACAGCCGCCGACGCCCCCGACGGCACGGCCGGGCGGGTCCTCGTCGCCGACGCCGCGCGGGTCCTGCTCGACCGGCACACCGAGTTCCCGCCCGAGCGCGGGACCGCGGCCTGGGGTGCGGTCCCGGACCTGCTGGGCGTGCTCGGCGCGGTGGGGGAGGACGTGGCGACGGTCGTCGTCGCGGTCGACCGGACCGGTGGCCGGGTCCGCGGTGTGGACGGCACGGTCTCCGAGGTGTCGACCGACTCGGGCGGCCCGGTCCACAAGGCGAGCACCGCGGGCCCCGGCGAGGGCACCGCGGACGCCCGGGTCGAGGAGACCTGGAAGCGCAATTCCCAGGCCGTCGCCGAGCAGGTCGAGAAGTCCGTCCGGGCCGGCAACGCGGGCCTGCTCGTCGTCGTCGGGGACGCGGAGTCCCGGTCCCGCCTGCGCGACGAGCTCCCGCCGGCCTCGGCCGGGATCATGGCCGAGATCGAGAACACCGGCGGCACGGTGCCCGAGCAGGTCGACGACACCGTCCGTGCCGCGGCCGACGAGGTCCGCGAGACCCGCCGCGGCGAGGCCCTCTCGAGCTTCGCGACCGCGTCCGGGCGCGGCGACGGGCTCGCCGTCACCGGGCTCGGCGAGGTCACCGGGGCCACCCGCGCGCACGCCGTCGAGACCCTGCTGGTCGACCCGGCCGCGGTGCCCGGCACCGAACTGGTCGCCGGCTCCGACCCGGCCGCGGTGGGGGAGAAGGCCGACGAGCTCGTCGGCGACACCCCGACGCTGTCCGGTCCGGCCGCGAACGTCCTGGTCCGCGCCGCCGCCGCGACCGGTGCGGCCGTCGTGCTGGTCCACCCCGGCGACGACGTCACGCTCACCGACGGCGTCGGCGCCGTCCTGCGCTTCCCGGTCGGCCCCGCCTCCTGACCGCGCCACCGTCGTGCCCCGTCCCCGGCCGGACCGGTCGGGACCGGGGCATGATCGGGTCCATGAGCGACCAGCGGATCGAAGCCTCGCGCATCGTCGACGCGAGCCCGTCCGAGATCTTCGCCGTGCTCCGTGACCCGCGCGGGCACGTGGCCGTCGACAGCTCCGGGATGCTGATGTCGGCCGAGGGCGGGCCGGTCTCGGCGGCCGGGGACACCTTCGTCGTGCACATGGACCGCGAGTCGCTCGGCGACCGCCCGATGGGCCGCTACGACGTCACCGTGCACATCGCGAGCTACGTGCCCGACCGCGAGATCTCCTGGACCATCGTGGGTGTCATGCGCCCGCCGGTCGGCCACGTCTACGGCTACCGGCTGGAGCCGGTCGCCGAGGCCGACGGCGGCGGCACCCGGGTCGTCTCGTGGTGCGACTGGTCCGACATCCACCCGCAGTACCGCGACTCCGACCTGTTCCCGGTGATCTCCGCCGCGTCGCTCAAGGCGACCCTGGGCATCCTCGCCCGGACCGTGCAGACCTCCTAGGCGATACTGCGGCGGCCCCGCCGCAGCAGGGCACCGGAGCCGCACGCCCACAGGGCCCACACCACCAGCAGCGGCTGGAACAGCAACCGGGTCGCGCGGGCGCCGTCGCTGTCGAGGCCGAACGCGTCGGTGCCGGTGACGTACTGCGCCACGTTGCCGGGGAACACCAGCACGAACAGCGCCGCCGCGACCAGCCCCGCGTGCGGGCGCAGCCGGGCCGGTGCGAGGAGGACCGCGGCCCCGACCGCGATCTCGACGAGCCCGGACACGAGCACCACCGCGCCGGGCGCGGGCAGGAACGGTGGCACCTGGGCCAGGAACTCGGCCGGGACGAGCAGGTGGGCGATGCCCGCGGCGACCAGGAACGCGCCCAGCAGGAGCCGGGCGGTGGTGCGGACCGCGTGCACGGTGCCTCCGGACGTCATCGATTCCGGGTATCCGCGGCCCCCGGCCGAACCGGGGGCCGGACGGGGTGCGGACACCCCGGGACCCACCCTTGCACGGAGGCCCGACATGACCGCTCCCGAGATCGTCCCGCCACCCGGCCGCCGGCGCTGACGGGCGGTCGCGGTACCGCCGTGGTACCGAACCGCCGTCACCCCGTTGTCGCAGCGGGATACCGGCGACCGGGTCACGGTGCGCGCCGACACTGCGCGCTGCGGGTGAACCGGAGCTGTTTGCGATTGAGGCGCGCAGAGTCGGGGAATCCGAGGTGCACAACAGAACGACACGGACTTCTGCACGGACCGGGCGCTGGGGAGCCTTCCGGTCCGTCGGCCCCGGGTCCGGGGTGCGACCGCTTCGGGGGTGGTCGCGCCCCGGACCCGTTCCTCGACATCCCCGACCTGCGGGCGGCCGCGGCGTGCCCGATCCTGCGGGCTCGGATGAACTCCCGACATCGAGCGCTTACCCTGTGGGAATGACCGAGCCCGGAACCGTTGCGCCGCTGGCGCTCGACGAGCAGCTCTGTTTCGCGCTCCACTCCGCGTCCCGTGCGATGACCGGGTGCTACCGCCCGATCCTCGACTCCATCGGCCTGACCTACAGCCAGTACGCGGTTCTGCTCGTGCTGTGGGCCGAGGAGACGGTGCCCCAGCGGGAGCTCGGCGAGCGGATGTTCCTCGACAGCGGCACGTTGTCGCCGATGCTGACCCGGCTGGAGGGTCACGGGCTGGTCACCCGCGCCCGTCGCCCGGACGACGAGCGCACCGTGCAGGTGTCGCTGACCGAGAAGGGCAAGGCGCTGCGCGAGCAGGCCGCGGCCGCGCAGGACCAGGTCATCAAGGCCACCGGCATGTCGATGGACGAGCTGTTCCGCCTCCGCGACGACCTGCAGCGGCTCGCGTCCCGGCTCCGGTCCGCCGAGCCGGAGGCCGCTCCCGCCTGACCGTCGCGCCGCCCCGTCCGACCGCGGCCGGCGTGGATCGTTGCGCGGGTATATGCTTGCCGACAGGCAAACATATGGAGCGTGCATGAGCGGCCTCGACCCCGACGAGCTGGCGCGGCTGCGCACGGACCTGGCCCGGATCGCCCGGGGCCTGGACCGGGCCACCCGCGGCTCCGACCTCACCCGCAGCGCCCTGTCGGTACTCGGCACCGTCGCCGTCCGCGGCCCGATCGGGATGGGGGAGCTCGCCGCCGTCGAGGGCGTCAACCCCACCATGCTGTCGCGTCTGGCGGGCAAGCTGGAGGCCGCCGGGCTGCTCGTCCGCGACACCGACCCCGACGACGGTCGCGCCGTACGCGTCGCGGTCACCGAGGCCGGTGCTGCCGAGCACCGCCGACGCCGCGAGGAACGCACCCGGCTGCTCGCCGCCCACGTCGACGCCCTGACCTCCGACCACACCGCGCGGCTGCGGGCCGCACTGCCCGCGCTCGACGCGCTCGCCGGGGCCCTGCGGGACGCCCGGTGAGCGCGGGCCCGGACCAGGTGTCCCGCCGGGCGCTCGCCCGCACCTTCGCCGCTCTGTCCGGTCACAACTACCGGCTCTGGATCGGCGGCCAGTCGATCTCGCTGGTCGGTACCTGGATGCAGTCGATCGCCCAGTCCTGGCTGGTGTACGAGCTGACCGGGTCCGCCGCGGTGCTCGGCACCGTCGTCGCCGTGCAGACCGTGCCCACCCTGCTCCTGGGCCCCTACGCCGGGGTGTGGGTGGACCGCCTCGACCGGCGACGGCTGATGGTCGGCCTGCAGACGATGATGGGCCTGCAGGCCGCCGCACTCGCCGTGCTCACCCTCACCGGCACGGTCGCGCTCTGGCACGTCTACGTGCTGGCCGCGGTGCTCGGGCTGAACAAGGCCGTCGAGAACCCGGCCCGGCAGACCTTCGTGCACGAGCTGGTCGGGCCCGAGGACCTGCGCAACGCCGTCACCCTCAACTCGGTCCTGGTCAACGCCGCGCGCGCGGTCGGACCGGCCGTCGCCGGGCTGGTCATCGTCGCGGGCGGGACCGGCATCTGCTTCGCGGTGAACGCGATCAGCTTCGTCGCCGTCGTGACCTCGCTGCTGCGCCTGGACACCTCCGCGCTCATGCCCACCGCTCCGGCGCCCCGGGCGCCCGGGCAGCTGCGTGAGGGGTTCGCCCACGTGCGCGACAACCCCGAGCTACGGGTGCCGCTGGTGATGATGGCGCTGATCGGATGCCTGGCCTACGAGTTCCCGGTGGTGCTGCCGGTGGTGGCCTCGCAGACCTTCGGCGGCGACGCGGCCACCTACGGCTGGCTCACCGGCGCGATGGGCGTCGGGGCGGTCGTCGGGGGGCTCGTCGTCGCCGGGAACGGACGGACCGGGGTGCCGATGCTGGTGCGGACCGCGCTGCTGTTCGGCCTGGTCCTGGGCCTGGCCGCGGTCGCGCCGTCGCTGTGGGTCGCGCTGGTCGCGATGGGGCTGGTCGGGATGGCCAGCGTCGCGTTCATGGCCGGCGGCAACTCGACGCTGCAGCTGGCGTCGGCCCCGCACATGCGGGGCCGGGTGATGGCGCTGTGGTCGGTGGCCTTCCTCGGGTCCACCCCGATCGGCGGTCCGGTCGCCGGCTGGGTCAGCGAGCAGTGGGGCGGTCGCGGCGGGCTCGCCCTGGGTGCGGCGGCCTGCCTGGTCGCGGCCGCGATCGGCCTGCCCACGGCGCGCCGCGCCGCCCGGGCGGAGGCCGCCGGGTGAGCACGCCCGGCCGGCCCGCGGTGCTCGCGGTGGTCGCCGCCGGCGGGGTGGTGGGCGCCGAGGCGCGCTGGCTGCTCGGGCTCGTCGGCCCGCCCGCCCCGTGGACGACGCTGCTCATCAACGTCACCGGCTGCCTGTTGATGGGGGTGCTGATGGTGCTGGTCACCGAGCGGTTCCGGGCCCACCCGCTCGTCCGCCCGGCGCTGGGCGTCGGGGTGCTCGGCGGCTACACGACGTTCTCCACCTACGCCGTCGACGTCGCCGCGCCGGCGTTCGGCTCGCCGGGGTCGACGGCGCTGATGGTCGGCACCCCGGTGCTCGCCGTCGCCGCGACGGCGCTCGGCGCGGCGCTGACCCGCGCGTTCGCCGGGGACGCAGCCCGGTGACGGCGCTGCTCGTCGCCCTCGGTGCGGCCGTCGGGGCGCCGCTGCGCTACCTCGTCGACACCGCGGTGAAGGCACGCACGCCCTCGGCGTTCCCGTGGGGCACCTGGGTGATCAACGTGGCCGGGTCCTTCGTGCTCGGCGGCGTGGTGGCGCTGACCCCGCTGTTCGGGCCGGGGTTCGCCGCGCTGCTCGGCACCGGGTTCTGCGGGGCGTTCACCACTTACAGCACCTTCGGCTGGGAGACGCTGTCGCTGCTCGAACGCGGCCGCACCGCGCTCGCCGTGGGCTACGCGGCGGCGAGCGCGGTCGTCGGCGTCGCGGCCGCACTCGCCGGGCACGCGCTGCTCACCGTCGTCGCCGGCTGAACCGGGTCGGGTCCGGCCGGGTCAGCGGATCCGGCCGCCGGTGGCGACCCGCAGCAGGTCACGGGCGGTGCCGCGGGGCGAGGTGCCCTCCCGCCAGACGGCGCGGAACTCCCGGGTCAGGTCCAGACCGCGGACGTCGACGACGACCAGCGACCCGGCCGCGACGTCGGCGCCGACCACCGCCCGCCCCAGCACCGCGGGGCCCTCACCGGCGCGGACCGCCGCACGCAGGGCGGCGTCCGCGGCGTACTCGCGCCGCGGCGGCACGGGCTCACCGGCACCGGCGGCGTCGAGCACGGCGTCCAGCGCGGGCCGGGCCCCGGCACCCGGCGGACGGGTGAGCAGCGGGGTGCGGGCCAGCTGTGCGGCGTCGACGCCCTCGGACCCGGCCCACGGGTGGCCGGGGGCGACGACGAGCACCAGCGGGTCCGATCCCACCGTCGCCGCGTGCAGGTCCTCCAGCGGGCCGGGCGTGGACACCACACCGACCGCCGCGTCACCGGACCGGACCGCCGCCGCCGGATCCGGCGTGTCGCGCAGCACGACCCGCCCGCCCGGACCGTCGCGCAGCTCGACCAGCCAGGCCTGCAGCAGACACTCCGCGACTACCGGGTTCGCGGCCAGGACGACGGTGTCCTCCCCGGCCGGCTCGTCGCGCAGCGCCGCGACCGCGACGTCCAGGTCGGACGCGGCTGCCAGCAGCGGGCCCGCCCACTCCACGAGCAGGACCCCGCGGGTGGTGAGCCTGCTGGACCGCCGCCCCCGGCGTGCACGTTCGAGCACCGGGCCCCCGGCCTGCTGCTCGGCGGCCCGGATCCGCGCGGACGCGGCCTGCACCGTCAGCCCGAGCCCCTCGGCCGCGGCGGACATGCTCCCGGTGCAGGCGATGTCACGGAGCAGGGCGAGAGCGGTCAGGTCGGGGACGCGTGCGGGTGCGGTGGCCATCGGGACCAGCCTAGGTGGCGGGCGGGGTCACACTCCGAGCAGCCCGCGCAGGTAGGCCGCCTGGCCGGCGTGCTGGAGGTCGTCGCCGACCACGCTGACCAGGCGTTCGCCGAGGGTCACGTTCTCCCCCCAGGTGGGCGGCAGGACGCGGGACAGGTCGTCGTCGGCGAGGCCCGCGAGGTGTCCGACGGTGCGCTCGTGCACCGCCGCGCCGTAGCCGGCCAGCAGGTCCGCGGTCGTGCGCACGGCGTCGACCTGCGACGACGTGTGCCCGAACCCGGTGTCGGCGACGTCGAGGTCCAGTCCGAAGCGCTGCGCCCAGCCCTCGCCGGTCCAGACCTGGTCGGACCCGAACGCCTCGGCGACGTGGTCGTCCTGCACCCGCAGCAGGTGCCACACCAGCCAGCCGATCGGGTTGCCGGGGCCGTCCGCACCCTCCGGGCGGCGGGCGAGGTCGGCCTCGGACAGGCCGTCCACCACCTCGCGCACGAGCTCGTCGATCCGGCCGAGGTGGTCGGTCAGCAGTTCAGCGGTCGTCGTCATGGGACGGGCTTTCCCGTATGCGGGCCCCCGCATGCGGGTTACGGTGGTCGGTGGTGACCGAGAACGTGAGGACCCACAGCGCGCACTGGGGCGTGTTCCACGCCCGCTGGGACGGCAGCAGGCTGCGGGTCCGCCCGCACCCGGGCGACCCGGACCCGTCCCCGGTGCTGGACAACATCCCCGCGGCCGTCGGGCACGCCGCCCGGGTCGCCGCGCCCGCGGTGCGCCGCGGCTGGTGGGACCGCGGCCCGGGCCGTGACCCCGGTCGTGGGCGCGACGGCTACCGCACCGTGTCCTGGGACGCCGTGCTCGACCGGCTCGCCGAGGAGACCCACCGGGTCCGCTCCACCCACGGCGACGAGGCCGTCTACGGCGGCTCCTACGGCTGGGCGTCGGCCGGTCGCTTCCACCACGCCCAGGGCCAGCTGCACCGGTTCCTCGCGCTGACCGGGGGCTACACCCGCTCGGTCAACACCTACTCCGGCGGCGCCGCCGAGGTGGTGCTGCCGCACGTGCTGGGCACCTTCGACGCGGTGACCCGCTACGCGGTGACCTGGGACCAGGTCGCGGCGCACACCGACACCGTCGTCGCGTTCGGCGGGATGGCGCTGAAGAACTCCGCGATCGCCGCGGGCGGGGTCAGCCGGCACGTCGAGCGCGGGGCCATGCGCGCCGCCCGCGACCGGGGCGCGGTGTTCGTGCTGGTCAGCCCGCTGCGTCCGGACCTGCCGGAGGAGGTCGACGCCACCTGGCTGCCGATCCGGCCCGGCACCGACGTCGCGCTGATGCTGGCGCTCATGCACACCGTCGTGGAGGCGGGGCGGGCCGACATCGACTTCCTCGCCTCGCACTGCGACGGCTGGGACCGGCTGCGCGAGTACCTGTTCGCCGCCCCGGCGCGCGACGCCGGATGGGCCGAGGGCGTCACCGGCATCCCCGCGGCGACGATCCGCGAGCTGGCCTGGCGGATCGCGCACGGCCGCACCCTGGTGACCGTCGCGCAGTCGCTGCAGCGCGCCGAGCACGGCGAGCAGCCGGTCTGGGGCGGGACGGCGCTCGCCGCGGTGCTCGGCCAGATCGGCCTGCCCGGCGGCGGCTTCAACTACGGCCTCGGGTCGCTCGGGCACTACGGGCGCCCGCGCAACGCGGTGCCGGTGCCCACGTTCTCCCGGGCGCCGAACCCGGTGACCTCGTTCATCCCGGTCGCGCGGGTCGCGGACATGCTGCTGCACCCGGGGGAGACCTACTCCTACCAGGGCGTCGAGCACACCTACCCGCACGTGCGGATGGCCTGGTGGGCCGGCGGCAACCCGTTCCACCACCACCAGGACCTGCGCCGGATGCGGCGCGCGGTCGCCGAGCTGGACACGTTCGTCGTCCACGACCCGATGTGGACGGCCACCGCGCGGCACGCCGACGTCGTGCTGCCGTCCACGACGACCCTCGAACGCGACGACATCGGCGCCACCAGCTCCGACCCGCTCGTCGTCGCGATGAAGCAGCTGGTGCCCCGGCACGGCGAGGCCCGCGACGACTACGACGTGCTCGCCGACCTGGCCGTGCGGCTCGGGCACGGCGAGGCCTTCACCGAGGGCCGGACGTCGCACGAGTGGCTGGTCCACATGTACGACCGCACCCGTAAGGGCCTGGCGGACCGCGGGCTCGACGCGCCGTCGTTCGAGGAGTTCTGGGAGCGCGGCGAGCTGGAGCTGCCCCAGCGCCCCGACGACGGCGGGGTGCTGGCCCGCTTCCGCGCCGACCCCGTCGCGCACCCGCTGCCGACGGCGTCCGGCCGCGTCCAGGTCGGGTCCGGCCCGATCGCCGCGCTCGGGCTGCCCGACCACCCCGGTCACCCGGCGTGGATCGAGCCCACCGAGGTCCCCGACGACCGGCACCCGTTCTGGCTGGTCTCCAACCAGCCGGCGACCCGGCTGCACTCCCAGCTCGACTTCGGCGCCCACTCGGCCGGGTCGAAACGCTCCGGGCGCGAGGTCGTGCGCATCCACCCCGACGACGCCGCCCGGCTCGGCATCGGCGACGGCGACGTCGTCCGCCTCCACAACGACCGGGGCGCCTGCCTGGCCGCGGCGCGGGTCACCGACGACATCCGGCCCGGCGTGCTCCAGCTGCCGACCGGGGCGTGGTGGGACCCGCGCCCGGACCCGGACCGTCCCGAGCTCGGCGACGACGGCCTCTGCGTGCACGGCAACCCGAACGCCGTGACCCGCGACCGGGGCACGTCGGGCTTCGCGCAGGGGTGCAGCGGTCAGGTGTGCGCCGTCGCGGTGGAGCCGTACCGCCACGAGGCCCCGGAGGTCACCGCGCACACCTCGCCGGTCACGCCGGCTTCGCCGTGACTGGCTGGGCCAGGTCCCGCTCGATCTCCTCCAGGCTGCGGCCCTTCGTCTCGGGCAGCAGCCGGGTCGCGTAGACGTAGGCGGCCGCCGTCGTCACCGCGAAGAACAGGAAGTTCCAGCCCGCGCCGAACGCCTCGAGCAGCGACGGGAACAGCAGCGCGACGGTCATGTTGAACAGCCAGTTGAACGTCACGCAGAACGCGACCGCGCCGGCGCGGACCCGCAGCGGGAACAGCTCCGGCAGCAGCACCCACTGCACCGGGCCCCAGGAGATCGAGAACGAGGCGATGTAGACGACGATCCCGGCCAGTGTCAGCCCGAGCAGCAGCGGCCCCTGCTCCAGCCCGACCAGGTTGGTGACGGCCAGGACGATCATCGCCAGGCACATGCCGACCGCGCCCCAGCGCAGCAACGGGCGTCGCCCGGCGCGGTCGATCAGCCACATCCCGGGCAGCGTCATCAGCATGTTCACCGCGCCGATGCCCACGTTGGCGCCGATCGCGCCGGTCGCCCCGAAGCCGACGTCGGTGAGCAGGGTCGGCGCGTAGTAGATGATCGTGTTGATGCCGACGAAGTTCTGGAAGAAGACCAGCAGCATCCCGATGAGGGTCAGCCGCCGCAGCCGCGGGGAGAACAGCGTCCGGATCGCGACCTTCTCGGTGTTCTCCCGCTCGACGCGCACACTCTCCCGGATCTCCGACAGCTCGGCCTCGGCCGCCTCGGGGGTGCCGCGCAGCCGCTCCAGGACGACCCGCGCGTCCTCCTCGCCACGGTGGGGCTTCTGCGCGACCAGCCAGCGGGGGCTCTCCGGCTGGGTGTAGATGCCGATGGCGAGGATGACCGCGGGGATCACGCCGAGACCGATCATCCAGCGCCAGTCCCGGGACTCGGCGAAGGCGAAGTCGGTGACGTAGGCCAGGAAGATCCCGACGGTCACCAGCAGCTGCATCAGCGACGTCAGCCGCCCGCGGATGCGGGCCGGTGCCAGTTCGGACAGGTACATCGGCACGACCACCGACACGATGCCGACGCCGACGCCCATCACGAACCGGAACCCGACGAGCATCGCGACGTTCGCCCCGAGGGCGGCGCCGAGCGTGCCGATGACGAACACGATCCCGCCGAGCAGGATCAGCAGCCGCCGGCCGAGGGTGTCGGCGAGCTTGCCGGAGACGCCCGCCCCGAGCATCGCGCCGACCAGCAGCCCGGACACCACCGTGCCCTGTTCCAGCGACGACAGCGGGATGTCGTCGGGGATGAACAGGATCGCCCCGGAGATGACGCCCGTGTCGTACCCCCACAGGATCCCGCCGAGTGCCCCGAAGAACCAGATCGCCCACTGCGACGGCCGCTTCGCCGTCTGCGCCCCCGAACTCATCGGCCGATCCTCCGGCGGCCCGCAACAGGAGACGTCAGGCGGCGTGTCGTGAGGCGTCCAGCCGGCGGCATGTCGCCGTCGATCGTCCGGAACTATCCGTTCTGGTCGAGCCAGGCCCGGACCTCGGCGGAGTCGGCGCCCAGTGGCGGAGGAGAGCGGCGGTAGGACGGTGGGGTGGCCGACCAGGTGACCGGGTTGCGGACGGTCGGGACGGCGGCGGCGTCGTCGGCCCGGACGACCGGGTCGAGGCCGAGCTCCTCGGCGAGGGCGACACCGCCGTCGACGGTGTTGATCGGGCCGCACGGCACGCCGGCGGCGGTGATCGCGTCGTACCACTCCTGGGCGGTGCGGGTGGCGAGGCGGGCGCGCAGCCGCTGCTCGATCTCCTCCCGGTGGCCGATCCGGTCGGACATGGTCGCGAAGCGCGGGTCCTCGGCCATGGCCGGGTCACCGAGGACGGTCGCGAGCTTGCGGAACTGGCCGTCGTTGCCGGCGATGACGATGAGGTCGCCGTCCGCGGTGGGCATCGGCTGGTACGGGAAGACGCTGGGATGGGCGTTGCCCATCCGGCGGCCGACCGCGCCCGCGGCGACGTAGGCCTCGGTCTGGTTGACCAGTGTGGACATCGCGACCGACAGCAGGTTGGTCTCCAGCAGCTGGCCCTGCCCGGTCCGCTCGCGGTGCCGCAGCGCCGTGCCGACCGCGAGTGCGGCGTGGAGTCCGGTGAGGACGTCGAACACCGCGACGCCCGCGCGGAACGGCGGCCCGTCGACGTCGCCGGTCAGGCTCATCAGCCCGGACACCGCCTGGACGAGCAGGTCGTAGCCGGCCAGGTGGGCGCCGCCGCGGGCGCCGAACCCGGTGATCGAGCAGTACACGACCCCGGGGTTGCCGGCCGAGACGCTGTCGTGGTCCAGACCGAACCGCGCCGCGCCGCCCGGCCGGAAGTTCTCGACGACGACGTCGGCCCGCCGCGCCAGCTCGCGTGCCGCCGCGAGGTCGCCCGGGTCGGTCAGGTCGAGCACCACGGACCGCTTGTTCCGGTTGATCGACAGGTAGTAGGTGGAGATGTCGCCCTGCTCGGGGTCGCTGACCACCGGCGGCTTCCAGGTGCGGGTGTCGTCGCCGCCGGGACCCTCGACCTTGATCACCGTCGCGCCGAGGTCGGCCAGCATCATCGTGGCGTAGGGCCCGGCGAGGACGCGGGAGAAGTCGGCGACCAGCACGCCGTCCAGCGGTCCGCCGGTGGGGTCGTCGCCGAGCGGGGAATGATCCACGTCCCGGCACGCTAGCCGCGTCGCCGCACCGGCGACAGTCGCGACGCGGCTCACGGCGGGTCGGGTGCGAGGTAGGTGTGCCCGGTGGGACCGGTGGTCGTGACCCCGTCCGGGCCACGGGCCACGTGCCAGCCGGGTTGTTCGCGGACGTGGTTGTGGAACTCGCACACCCCGCGCCCGTTGTCGAGCTCGGTGCGTCCGCCGTCGGCATCACGGTGGATGTGGTCGAGGTGGCGGACGGGTGCGTCGCAGTAGGGCTCGGTGCATCGGTTCTCCGCGCGTGCTTTCACGAGGGTGGCGAGGAGTCCGGTGAAGGTGCGTCTGCGGGAGTCGCCGCCGATGACCAGACCGCGGTCGGTGAGCAGGCGGCGCAGGGACTTGGCGCCCTCGGGGTTCGCGAGCAGGTCGGCGGGGACGGGTCCGAGGCCGGGGATCTCGGCGGGGAGTGGGGACTGCGGGTCGAGCAGGGCCTGGATCGGGACGGTGACCTGGACTTCGAGGTTGACGGCGGTTGCGGTGGCCTGGCCGGTGACGCGTTCGACGAGGGTGTCGGCGAGGACCTGTCCGCGGGTGCGGGTCAGGGGCTGCGGGTCGACCTGGACCTCGACGAACGCCTTCTGCAGTGCGGCGAGGCAGGCGGCGCCCTGTTCGACCGGGACGTAGGCGGTGAGGTAGCTCATCGCGTCCGGTGCGGGTCGCAGGGTGACCCGTCGTTCGGCCCGGGCGGCGTGGACGCGGGCGCGGAACCGGTCGGGGGCGATCTCGGCGACGAGCCGGCGGGTCATGGCGCGGAGCCGTCCGATGCCGAGCCGGGTCAGGTCGTGCACGGCGAGGCGGGCATCGACCTGTCTGCGCCGGCGCGCATCGAGGTCACGGCATTCGACGGCGATCGCGGAGACCTTCGCGGCGCTGAGTTCACCGGCGATGTGCAGGTCCCGGACGCGCCCGAACCCGGCGTACAGGTCCCGGGCGTTCGCCACCCGGGTGCGGGCCTCGGCTGTGGAGACGCGGCAGGCGAGCTGGACCTGCGCGACGACACTGCGGTGGAGCCCGTCGGCGTCGGCGCGGTCGTCGGTGAGGCGGTTCTCGACGTGTGCCTGGGCGAACGCCCGGATGCGCGTCGCCTGGAGCGCGGCGAGGGAGGCCTGCAGGGACTCGATCTGCCGGACCTGGTCGATCAGGTCGGCCTCGGAGAGCAGGGTGATGTCGTCGTCGACGACCTGGTCGACCAGGAGCCGCAGCAGCGCGAGCTCACCGGAGGCGAACCCGCGCCGGTCCACGCCGGTGGCGTGGACGGGAGGCTCGTGGGTCGCGGTCATGCCATCGATCGTACTCGAACATGCGTTCGATATCGATTCGTTCGTCGCAGGTGGGCGCCCGTTCGTCGTCACCGGGATTCCGACCTCAGCTCCGAGCGGCGTCGCGGGCCACCGCGTCTGCCAGCCGCGCTGCCGCAGCGGAGGCGCCGACCGGCTCGGCCTGGGCGTTCACGACCGTCACGTCGTCGCGTCCCGAGGTGTAGTGGCGCCCCGTCCAGCGCACCCCATGCGGTGTCCGCAGCTCCCGGACGTTGCCGGTGCCGTAGGTGTCGACGAGGCGCTTCAATCCCATCGCGTCGGCCGTCCGCGGCATCTCGACCGCGGCGACGGCCACCACCACCCGCGCGCCGCCCTCCCGCACCTCGAACGACGCCCGGCCGACCCCGACACACGGGGTCCCGACGAGGAAGTCGCGCACGCGAGCGTAGGACACCGACGCGCAGTCGGTCCGGACGTCGCTCTCGAGGCGACGCACCTCCCGCCCCGCGCGGGACAGCCGTCGTACCGTCCCGTCCAGGCTCCGGTTCTTCGCCCGGACGCTTCGCGAGGCCGATGCGCCGGACCCCGAGGGGCCCGCCGCGGCCGACGACCCCGAGCCGGCGACCCCGCCGGCCGCGCCGCCGCCCAGGCCTCCGCCGGACACGGCGAGCCACAGGGCCAGCAGCAACGCGCCGACGCCCGTGCTCGCCTTCACGAACCGCCCGTCCGGGCCATGCTCGTTGTGCCGTGCCAGCCGTCCCCCGCCCGTCGCTCCACGCGGAGTCGTCGCCGAGGTATGGGGCGTTACCTACCCGACGTCCCCGTCGACGTAGAACCACCGCCCGTCCTCCCGGACGAACCGGCTGCACTCGGCCAGCACCCCGTCGGTCCGGTGAGCCCGGAACTCGACGGTCCCGTCGGCGGAGAACATCGTCCCGCCCGAGCGCGCCACGATCTCCAGCCCCGTCCACACCGACCCCGGCTCCAGCCGCAACCGTCGCGGCCGCGTCGACGGATGCCACGACGCCAGCAGGTACGCACGGTCGCCCCGCACGAACGCGGTGTAGCGGCTGCGCATCAGCGCCTCCGCCGTGGCGGCGGGGCGCCCGGCGAGCACGGGGGCGCAGCAGGTGTCCTCGGGGCGGCCGGTACCGCAGGGGCAGAGCACGGTCGTCGAGCATGCCCCATCCGGCACATGTGAGGTGCCCGACCGACCCGAAGGGACAGTTGACCACCTCTGCGGACGTGTGGTCGTCTCATCCGTCGCCGTGCCGTGTACCGCAGGAGGAATGCCGACGTGACGGACTTCTACGACGTCCTGCACTCCCGCCGCGACGTCCGCACCGGCTTCCGGCCCGACCCGGTCGACGACGAGGTCCTCACCCGCGTCCTGCAGGCCGCGCACGCCGCCCCGAGCGTCGGGTTCTCCCAGCCCTGGGACTTCGTCCTGGTCCGCGACGCGGGCGTCCGCGAGCGCGTGCACGCCCTCGTCTCCGCCCAGCGCGACCGTTACGCCGCGTCGCTGCCCGCCGCCCGTGCCGAGGCGCTGCGTGCGATCCGGGTGGAGGCGATCCGCGAGACCCCGCTGAACGTCGTCGTGACCGCTGACGCCACCCGCGGCGGCCGGCACACCCTCGGCCGCCACGAACGCCCCGAGATGGGCCCGTACTCCGCCGCGCTCGCGGTGCAGAACCTGTGGCTGGCCGCCCGCGCCGAGGGCCTCGGGGTCGGCTGGGTGTCGTTCTTCGGCGACGACGGCCTCACCGAGCTCGGCTCGCTGCTCGGGCTGCCCGCGCACGTCGAGGTCGTCGCCTACCTGTGCGTGGGCCACGTCGACGCCTTCCCCGACCGCCCCGAGCTGGAGCAGCACGGCTGGGCCCGGCGGCGCCCGCTGGACTGGGCGGTGCACCAGGACACCTGGGGCGCTCGCGGGCTGCCCGGCGCCGCGCCCACCGCCCTGCTGGAGTCCACCGTGGACGCCGTGGCTCCGGTCGACGGGGCCGCCCGGGCCGCGGCCCGCGACCGGCTCGACCGGATGACCAAGCCGCGTGGCGCGCTCGGCCGGGTGGAGGACGTGGCCGTCGCGCTCGCCGGGATCGCCGGGGCCGAGGTGCCGCCGGTGCCGTCCCCGGCCGCGGTCGCGATCTTCGCCGGCGACCACGGCGTGCACGCCCAGGGCGTCACCCCGTGGCCGCAGGAGGTCACCGCGCAGATGGTCGCGAACTTCACCGCGGGCGGTGCGGTGGTGAACGCGTTCGCCCGCCAGCTCGGGTCGGAGGTCCTCGTCGTCGACGTCGGGGTGGCCGCCGGGCTCGACCCGGTGCCCGGCCTGCTGCCCCGCAAGGTCGCCCGCGGCACCGCCGACATGACCACCGGCCCGGCCATGACCCGCGAGCAGGCCCGCGCCGCGCTCGAGCACGGCATCGAGGTCGCCCGCGACCTGGTCGCCGCCGGGAACCGCTGCCTGCTCACCGGGGACATGGGCATCGCCAACACCACCGCCGCGGCCGCGCTGGTGTGCGCGTTCACCGGCGCCGATCCGGCCGTCGCGACCGGGCGCGGCACCGGCGTCGACGACGAGACCCTGGCCCGCAAGACCGACGTCGTGCGCCGCGCCCTGGAGCTGCACCGGCCCGACCCGGCCGACCCGCTCGGGGTGCTCGCCGCCGTCGGCGGGCTGGAACACGCGGGGCTGGCCGGGTTCGTCCTGGGCGCCGCCGCGCTGCGGGTCCCGGTGGTGCTCGACGGCGTCATCGCCGGCTCCGCCGCCCTGGTCGCCGCCGCGTTCGCCCCGGACGTCGCCGGCTACTGCCTGGGCGGGCACCGCTCCGCCGAGCCGGGCGGTGCGCTCGCCCTGGACCACCTCGGCCTCGCGCCGCTGCTGGAGCTCGACATGCGCCTCGGCGAGGGCACCGGCGCGCTGCTCGCGCTGCCGGTGCTGCAGGGCGCGGCGCGGGCGATGGCCGACGTCGCCACCTTCGACGCCGCCGGGGTCACGGACAAGACCGGTGGGTGACCCGCTCACCGTCGTCGGGGTCGGCGCCGACGGCTGGGCCGGGCTGCCGGAGACCCACCGCGACGCGCTGCGCGACGCCGAGGTGCTGCTCGGCGGGCCCCGCCAGCTCGACCTGCTGCCCGCCGACGTGGCGGGGGAGCGGCGGGCGTGGCCGTCGCCGCTGGTCCCGGCGTTGCCGGGGATCCTCGACTCCCTCGCCGACCGGCGCGTCGCGGTGCTCGCCTCCGGCGACCCGATGTTCTTCGGGATCGGCGCCACGCTGGCCCGCGTCGCCGGGCCGGACCGGCTGCGGGTGCTGACCCACCCGTCGTCGGTGGCGCTGGCCTGCGCCCGGCTGGGCTGGGGCTCGGAGCACGTGGCGGTGCTGAGCGTCGTCGGCCGCCCGCTCGACGCGCTGCGCCGGGCGCTGGCCCCGGGCGCCCGGCTGATCGTGCTCTCGGCCGGAGCCGGGTCACCCACCGAGATCGCCGGGCTGCTCGACGGCGCCGGATGGGGCGGCTCGCGGATGACGGTGCTGGAGCGGCTCGGCGCGCCGGACGAGCGCCGGGTGTCCGCCACCGCCGCGGCCTGGCGGGGCGACGCGGACGCGCTGAACGTCGTCGCGATCGAGTGCGTCCCCGACGCCGGGCTCGTCCCGCCGGCGGAGACGCCCGGCCTGCCCGACGACACCTACGACCACGACGGTCAGCTCACCAAGCGCGAGGTCCGCGCCGTCACCCTCGCCCACCTTGCGCCGCGCGCGGGGGAGCTGCTGTGGGACATCGGCGCCGGGTCCGGGTCGATCGGCATCGAGTGGATGCGGGCGCACCCGCGGTGCCGCGCGATCGCCGTCGAGACCCGTCCCGAGCGCGCCGACCGGGTCGCCGCCAACGCCGCGGCGCTCGGTGTCCCCGGCCTGCGGGTGGTGACCGGTCCCGCGCCGGACGTACTGGCCGGGCTGGAACGGCCCGACGTCGTCTTCGTCGGCGGCGGGCTGACCCGCGAGGGTGTCCTCGACGCCTGCCTGGCTGCGCTGGGCCCGGGCGGTCGCCTGGTCGCCAACGCGGTCACCGTCCAGACCGAGGCGGCACTGGCCGCCGCCCACGCCGCCCACGGCGGGGACCTCGTACGGGTGCAGGTCGCCCGCGCCGTCCCCGTCGGCGGCTTCCACGGATGGCGCCCCGCCATGCCCGTGACCCTGTGGAGCTGGAGGAACGTGCTGTGAGGACCGAGCTGTGACGGTGCACTTCATCGGGGCCGGCCCCGGTGCGGTCGACCTGCTGACGCTGCGGGCCCGCGACCTCATCGCGGCCGCGCCGGTCTGCCTCTACGCGGGCAGCCTGGTGCCGCCGGAGATGCTGGAGATCTGCCCGCCCGGCGCCCGCACCGTCGACACCGCGCTGATGACCCTCGACGAGATCCTCGACGAGATGGTGCGCGCGCACCGGCACGGGCTCGACGTCGCCCGCCTCGCCTCCGGCGACCCGTCGGTGTTCTCCGCGATGGCCGAGCAGATGCGCCGCCTGGAGGCCGAGGGCGTGCCCTACGACGTGTGCCCCGGCGTCCCCGCGTACGCGGCGGCGGCCGCGGCGCTGGGCCGCGAGCTCACCGTCCCCACGGTCGCCCAGACCGTGACCCTCACCCGGATCGCCGCGCGGGCGACCCCGATGCCGGAGAACGAGGGCCTCGACAAGCTGGGCGCCGCCGGCGGCACCGTGGTGCTGCACCTGGCCGTGCACCGGATCGCCGAGGTCGTCGACGCGCTCGCCCCGTCCTACGGCGGCGACTGTCCGGCCGCGGTGGTGGCACACGCGTCGCGTGCGCACGAGATCGTGCTGCGCGGGACCCTGGAACAGATGCCCAAGGCCGTCGACGAGGCCGGGATCCAGCGCACCGCCGTGATCATCGTGGGTGAGGCGCTGGCCGCCCGGCACTTCCCGGACTCGCACCTGTACAGCGCGGACCGCTGCCGGGCGCCGGAGGGCCCGGCTCAGTAGTCCTCGTGCCAGGCCCGGCCGTCGCGCTCGATCAGCGCGGTCGCCGAGGCCGGGCCGTGGCTGCCCGCGGTGTAGGGGCGCGGCCGCTGGTCGGTGGCCTCCCAGGTCCGCAGGATCGGCTCGGCCCAGCGCCAGGCGGCCTCGATCTCGTCGCGGCGCATGAACAGCGTCGGGTTGCCGCGGAGCACGTCCATGAGCAGCCGCTCGTAGGCGTCGGGCAGCCGGTCGCCGAAGGTGCGGGCGAAGCTCAGGTCCAGCGGTGCCGGGATCGGGCGGATCCCGCCGGGGCCGGGCTGCTTGGCCGTCATGTGCAGGCGGACGCCCTCGTCGGGCTGCAGCCGCAGGACGAGCCGGTTGGCCGGGATCTCCTCGCCGAACGCCGGGAAGATCGAGTGCGGGACCGGCTTGAACTGCACCACGATCTCCGACGCGTGCGTCGCCAGTCGCTTGCCGGTGCGCAGGTAGAACGGCACCCCGGCCCAGCGCCAGTTGGCGACCTCGGCGCGCAGCGCCACGAAGGTCTCGGTGGAGGAGCGCTCCCGCTCGCGCGGGGTCCCGGCGCGGGACTCGGCCAGCTCGGTGGCGTAGCCGGGCACGGCGGTGCCGTCGACGAGGCCCTCGGCGTACTGCCCGCGCACGGTGTCGCGCACGACGTCGGGACCGTCGAGCGGCCGCAGCGACTGCAGAACCTTGAGCTTCTCGTCGCGCACGCCCTCGCCGTCGATCTTGGCCGGCGGCTCCATCGCGACCAGGCACAGCAGCTGCAGCAGGTGGTTCTGCACCATGTCGCGCAGCGCGCCGGAGCCGTCGTAGTAGTCGGCGCGGTTCCCGACGCCGATCGACTCGGCGACGGTGATCTGCACGTGGTCGATCTGCGAGGCGTTCCACAGCGGCTCGAACAGGGAGTTGCCGAAGCGCAGGACCAGCAGGTTCTGCACCGTCTCCTTCCCGAGGTAGTGGTCGATCCGGTAGATCTGCTCCTCGGCGAAGACCGAGCCGACCTCGTCGTTGATCGCCTGCGCCGAGGCCAGGTCGGTGCCCAGCGGCTTCTCCAGCACGACGCGGGTGCGGTCGTCGACGATGCCGGCGGCCGCGCTGCCGACGCAGATCCGCCCGAACAGCTGCGGGGCGGAGGCGAGGTAGAGCACCCGGGTGCGCCCCGGGGAGGGCGCCCCGATCAGCTCCGACAGCAGCGACCAGTCGTCGTCGGCGACGTCGAGGGTCACGTGGTGCAGCCGGTCCAGGAAGCGGTGGTGCTGCGCGTCGTCGGCGCAGGCGTCGGGGCCGGCCCAGCGCGGCGCGGTGCGCCGCAGCTCGGAGTCGACCTTGTCGCGGTAGCCGGGGTCGTCGAGCCCGGATCGGGACACGGCGACGATGCGGGTGTCGTCGGCGAGCTGGCCGTCGCGGTCGCGGAGGTAGAGCGCGGGCAGCAGCTTGCGCATCGCGAGATCGCCGGTGCCGCCGAACACGACGACGTCGGCGGGGTCCATGACGGGAAGGGGGTGCGGCACGAGCCGTCTCCTCGGTAAGCGAACGGGTTCGGGTCGAGCGGTGCCAGGGCCCGCGTGACGGGGCACTTCCGCACTGTACCGATTCCGTTCCGCTCGCGAAAGGCGGAACGGCCTCGGTCAGGCCAGCCGGCCCGCCCCGTCCGACGGCGTGCCCGGGAACACGACCGGCTCGGCCCAGCCGCGCTGCGCGAAGGCCTCCCGCACCGAGGCGGTGACCGCGGCCGCCCCGTCGGCCTCGACCAGCGCGATCACGCAGCCGCCGAAGCCGCCGCCGGTCATCCGCGCGCCGGTCGCGCCGCCGTCGCGGGCCGCCTCGACGGCCACGTCGACGTGCGGGACCGTGATCTCGAAGTCGTCGCGCATCGAGGTGTGCGAGGCGTCGAGCAGCGGCCCGATCGCCCGCGGGTCCGCGCCGCCCGACAGCAGTCGCACGGTCTCGACGACCCGGGCGTTCTCGGTCACGATGTGCCGGGCCCGGCGCCGGATCCGCTCGTCGGCGATCCGGGGCAGGTCGTCCGGGCCCGCGTCCCGCAGGGCCGGGACGCCGAGGGCGGCGGCCGCGGCCTCGCAGTCGGCGCGCCGGGCGCCGTACTCGCCCGAGGCGTGCGCGTGCGGCGCCCGGGTGTCGACGACCAGCAGCTCCAGGTCGTGCGCCGGCAGGTCGAAGGGGACCAGCTCGACGGTGTCACCGCGGGTGTCGAGGAACACCAGCCGGCCGGCGCGCCCGTGCATCGAGGCCATCTGGTCCATGCCGCCCGTGGGGGCGCCGACGAACTCGTTCTCCGCGCGCCGCGCGATCCGGGCCAGCGTGGTCGGGTCGACGTCGGCCCCGGCGAGCCCGGCGAGCGCGACGCCGACCGCGCACTCCACCGCCGCCGACGACGACAGCCCGGCCCCGACCGGCACGTCGGAGTCCAGCTCCAGCTCCACCTCGCCGACGGGGTAGCCGGCCTCGCGGAACGCCCAGCAGGTCCCGGCCACGTAGGCCGCCCAGCCGGGCACCTCGCCGGGCACCACCGACGCCGCGGAGAACTCCACCGGGGCGCCCGGCTCCTGCACCGACCGGACCCGGCTACGGCCCCCGGCCGCGGGCGCCGCGGCGACGACGGCCCGGTGCGGCAGCGCGAAGGGCAGCACGAAGCCGTCGTTGTAGTCGGTGTGCTCGCCGATCAGGTTGACCCGCCCGGGGGCGAACCAGACCCCGGTCGGGGCTGCCCCGTGACGGGTGGCGAAGGCGTCGGCGACGGTGGACATGGCGGCTCCGGTCGAACGAGGGTGCTGGTCGGGAGGTGGGTGCGCGGCGGTGGCCGGGGGCGCGGGCACGGTAGCCGACCCCCGCACCGGCGGGCCGGGCCCCGGGGGCACGATGGCGGCCGTGACCGATGTCCATCACCGCCTCGACGCGGACCTGGCCGACCCGGTGACCTCCGCGCTGCGCGGACGGCTGAGCGGGTTCGGTGCGACCCGTGGTGCCGCGGTGCGCTTCGACCCGGAGGTGTCGCCGTTCGCGGCGCTCCCGCTCGACGCCGACGGGCACGGCAGCGCCGGGGACTGGGCCGACCTCGCGGCGCTCTGCGCGCCGGGCAGCGAGGTCGTGGTGGTGCGCGCCGCCGCCGGGCCGCCGCGGATCCCGGCGGGCTGGGAGCTGCTGCGCGCGTTCCCCGGGGTGCAGATGGACGGCGGCGCGGTGCCGGGCGCGGCCGCGGACGACCTCGTCGAGCTGGGGCCGTCGGACCGGGCGGAGATGGCGGAGCTGACCGGTCGTACCCGGCCCGGGCCCTGGCTGGCGCGCACCGCCGAGCTGGGCCGTTACCTCGGCGTCCGCCACGACGGCCGGCTGGTCGCGATGGCGGGGGAGCGCATGCGCATCGGCGGCGACGGCGCCGCCGGGGCGACCGAGATCAGCGCTGTCTGCACCGCCCCGGAGTTCCGGGGCCGGGGGCTGGCCCGCCGCCTGGTCGACGCCGTCGCCGCCGGGATCGTCGCCCGCGGCGAGCGCCCGGTGCTGCACGCGGCCGCGGACAACCACGGCGCGATCCGGCTCTACGAGGCGATGGGGTTCACGCTGTCGCGCACGATGCGGTTCGACCTTCTCCGCGCGCCGCACCGCTGAGCGGCTCAGGCCGACAGGGCGGCGTCGACGGAGCCGGGGGAGAGCACCTCGTCGAGCACCAGGATCGCGCAGCCCATCACGCCCGACCGCCCGCTGAGCAGGCCCGGCTCGATGCGCAGGTTCTGGGTGGCCGCGGCCATCGAGCGCCGGTAGATCGCCTCCCGCACGCCCGCGACGAGTGGGTCGAACGCCCCGACCAGGTCCCCGCCGATCGCGACCAGCGCGGGGTTGACCAGGTTCACCGCGGCGGCGAGGACCTCGCCGAGCCGGCGCCCGGCGATGCGCACCAGCCGCACCGCGTCCGGGTCGCCCTGCTTGACCAGGGCGACGACGTCGGCGATCGCGGTGACCGGCTGCCCGCACTCGGCGAGGTCGCGCACCAGGGCGCGGCCCGAGGCCAGCACCTCCAGGCAGTCGATGTTGCCGCAGCCGCAGCCGATGCCCGGCCCGTCGTGGACCGGGGTGTGCCCGATCTCGCCGGCCGCGCCCCAGGCGCCGCGCTGCAGCACCCCGCCGCAGACGAGCCCGGCGCCGACCCCGGAACCGATCTTGACCATCAGCAGGTCGTCGACGTCGGGGTGGGCGTCGTGCTCGGCCAGGGCCATGACGTTCACGTCGTTGTCGACCAGCACCGGGGCGGGGAAGCGGGTGGTGAGCAGCGGCGGCAGCGCGATCCGCTCCCAGCCGGGCAGCGCGGGGACACCCACCGACCAGCCGCGCGCGCCGTCGACGGTGCCGGGGATCGACAGCCCGATGCCGCGGATCGTCGCGTCGTCGACCCCGGCGGTGAGCAGCAGCTTCTCCAGCCGGATGACCGCCTCGGAGAGCAGGTGCTCCGGCCCGGCGGAGGCGGGGATGTCCACGACCTCCTCGGCGAGCACGGCGCCGGACAGGTCGCACACGGCGGCCTTGGACCGGCTGACACCGACCGACAGCGCCAGCACGGTGCCGCCCGCGGCGTTGAACTCCAGGCGTGCGGCGGGCCGTCCGCCGGTCGCGGCGGCGCCGACCACCTCGGTGACCAGGCCGTCGGCGAGCAGCCGGTCGACGCGCGCGGCGACCGCGGTCCGGGACAGGCCGGTCTCGCGACCGATCTCGGTCCGGGTCCCGGCCACGCCGTCCCGGACCAGCCGGAAGATCTCGCCCGCCGTGGCGGGCGCGCTGGTCGGGGTGCGTCCTCGCATTCGTCCAGTGAACCACAGGGCTTCGACCTGGTGAAACGCTGATCGGGTCTCACTAACGTCTTGTGAGTACATAAGTCAGTCGGTAGAGTGCCTATCGAACGGTTCGCCACGCACCCCACCACCTGGAGATCGACGTACCGTGACCGCTTCCGTGCCGCTGCACCCCGTCGTCGACGCCGTCACCCGGCGGGTGACCGCCCGCTCGGCCACCACCCGCGCCGCCTACCTCGAGCGCATCCGCGCGGCCGCCGCCGCGGGGCCCGCCGCCGGCCCCGGCCGCGCCGACCTCGGCTGCGCCAACCTCGCCCACGCGGTCGCCGCGTGCGGGCCGGACAAGCTGACCCTCACCGCGTCGCCCGCCCGCAACATCGGCATCGTCACCGCCTACAACGACATGCTCTCGGCCCACCAGCCGTTCGAGACCTACCCCGGGCGGATCAAGGCCGCGGCCCGTGCCGCGGGCGGGGTCGCCCAGGTCGCCGGCGGGGTCCCCGCCATGTGCGACGGCATCACCCAGGGCCGCGCCGGCATGGAGCTGTCGCTGTTCTCCCGCGACGTCATCGCCCTGTCCACCGCCGTCGCGCTGAGCCACGACATGTTCGACGCCGCGGTGCTGCTCGGGGTCTGCGACAAGATCGTCCCCGGGCTGGTGATGGGCGCGCTGTCCTTCGGGCACCTGCCGGTGCTGCTCGCACCCGCCGGTCCGATGACCTCGGGCCTGCCGAACAAGGAGAAGGCCCGCGTCCGGCAGGCGTTCGCCGCGGGCGAGGCCGACCGCGCCGAGCTGCTCGAGGCGGAGTCGGCCAGCTACCACGGCCCCGGGACCTGCACCTTCTTCGGCACCGCGAACTCCAACCAGCTGCTGATGGAGGTCATGGGCCTGCATCTGCCGGGGTCGTCGTTCGTCAATCCCGGCACCGCGTTGCGCGACGCCCTGACCGACGAGGTCGCCCGCCGCGCGCTCGCCGCCGCGGGTGACCCGGACACGGCGATGGGTGCGGTCGTCGACGAGAAGGCCGTGGTCAACGGGATCGTCGCGCTGCTGGCCACCGGCGGCTCCACCAACCACACGATGCACCTGGTCGCGATGGCCGCCGCCGCGGGCGTGCAGATCACCTGGGACGACTTCTCCGAGCTGTCCGCCGTGGTGCCGCTGCTGGCCCGGATCTACCCCAACGGCACGGCGGACGTGAACCACTTCCACGCCGCGGGCGGCATGCAGCTCCTGATCCGGGAGCTGCTGGAGCACGGCCTGGCCCACGACGACGTCCGCACGGTCGACGGTCCCGGCCTGTCCCGCTACACCCACGAGCCCTTCCTCGACGGGGACACCCTCGTGTGGCGTGAGGGCACCACGGAGAGCCTGGACAAGTCGGTGCTGCGTTCGGTCGCCGACCCGTTCTCCCCGGACGGCGGGCTGCGCGTGCTGCACGGCAACCTGGGCCGCTCGGTGGTCAAGACCTCCGCCGTCGAGCCCGACCACCGCGTCGTCGAGGCGCCGGCCGTGGTCTTCGACGACCAGGACGACCTGCTGGCCGCGTTCGCCGCGGGCGAGCTCGACGGGCGTGACCTGGTCGCCGTCGTCCGGTACCAGGGACCGCGCGCCAACGGCATGCCCGAGCTGCACAAGCTGACCCCCGCGCTGGGGCTGCTGCAGGACCGCGGGCACCAGGTCGCGATCGTCACCGACGGCCGCATGTCCGGCGCCTCGGGCAAGGTCCCCGCCGCGCTGCACGTCACCCCGGAGGCCGCGCAGGGCGGACCGCTGCGGAACGTGCGCGACGGCGACCTGGTACGCCTGGACACCCTGAACGGCACCCTGTCCCTGCTGGTCGACGCCGACGAGTTCGACGCCCGCGAGCCCGCCCGGCCAGCCGGCCCGTCCGGCCCGACGACGGGCACCGGACGTGAGCTGTTCGCGGCGTTCCGCGCCGCGGTCGGACCCGCCGACACCGGTGCGACCGTCGTCCTGCCCCACTGAGGGACCGGTTGAGAGACCGTCCCGTCCGAGAGGAACCATGAGCGAGAAGCTGCTGGAGCTGGCCCCCGTCGTCCCCGTCGTCGTGCTGCACGACGCCGCGACGGCCGTCCCGCTCGCCCGTGCCCTGGTGGACGGCGGGCTGCCGGTCATCGAGGTGACCCTGCGGACCCCGGCCGCGCTCGAGGCCGTCCGCCGGATCGCGGCCGAGGTGCCCGACGCGGTCGTCGGAACCGGGACCGTCCGCACCCCGGACGACGTCCGCGCCTCGGTCGACGCGGGCGCCCGCTTCCTGGTCAGCCCCGGTGCGACGCCGCGGCTGCTCGACGCGATGGAGGACTCCGGGCTGGACTTCCTCCCCGGCACCGCGACGATTTCGGAGATGATGGCCGTCGCCGAGCGCGGCCACACCGCCTGCAAGTTCTTCCCCGCCGAGGCCGCGGGCGGGCGCCCGTTCCTGGCATCGGTCGCCGGGCCGCTCCCGGACCTGCGGTTCTGCCCGACCGGTGGGATCACCGTCGACTCGGCACCGGGCTACCTGGCCCTGCCCAACGTCTCCTGCGTCGGGGGCTCCTGGCTCGCCCCGGCCGACGCCGTCGCCGCGGGCGACGTCGACCGGATCCGCGGCCTCGCCGCGGCCGCCGCCGCGCTGGGCTGACGGCGCGGGCCCACGAGCACGGCCCTGGCCGCGGCCACGGCCAGCAGGAGGTAGACCAGGATCAGCGCCCATCCGGCGATGTCGCTCATCGCGTCATCGTGCGCCCGCGGCGACACCGACGGGCCGGGTCCTGACGCGATCCTGACGCCCGGGGACGGCACGAGGGGGCCGCCCCCGGGCGTCCGGTGCGGGAGGTGGCGAGCGCCTCGAAAGGGCTGACGCGGGGGCCCGGGACCGTTAAGATTTCGTCCTGGTGTGCCGGGAAGTCTGGTCGGCGAGCGCTGCCCCCTGCCCTCCCGACCTCCCCGGAGCCCCGTGAACACCACCCCCTCCTCCCGTCGCCTGTTCGCCCGCGGTTCGTGGGCGCAGGCCCGTCGCGTCGCCGACGTGCTGCGTGCCGAGACCGTCGGCGGCGTCCTGCTCGTCATCGCGGCCGCGGTCGCGCTGCTGTTCGCCAACTCGCCCTGGCGCGACGCCTACACCGCGCTCGCCGGGTTCACCGTCGGGCCCGCCGCGCTGCATCTGGACCTGTCGCTCGCGACCTGGGCCGCCGACGGTCTGCTCGCGATCTTCTTCTTCGTCGTCGGGCTGGAGCTCAAACGCGAGTTCCTGGCCGGGGACCTGCGCGACCCGCGCACGGCGTTGCTGCCGGTGGCGGCGGCCGTCGGCGGCATGGCGGTGCCCGCGCTGATCTATGTCGCGATCAACCTCGCGAACCCCGACGCGCTGGTCGGCTGGGCGATCCCGACAGCCACCGACATCGCGTTCGCGCTCGCGGTGCTCGCCGTCATCGGGACGCACCTGCCCACCGCGCTGCGGACCTTCCTGCTGACCCTCGCCGTCGTCGACGACCTGCTGGCCATCACGATCATCGCGGTCTTCTACACCGACCAGCTGTCGGTGCCTGCGCTGCTCGGTGCCCTCGTGCCGCTCGCACTGTTCACCCTCGCGGTGCAGCGTGGGATCCGTTCCTGGTGGGTGCTGCTGCCGCTCGCCGCGGTCACCTGGATGCTGGTCCACGAGTCGGGGGTGCACGCCACCGTCGCCGGGGTCCTGCTCGGGTTCGCGGTGCCGGTCCTAGGGCGTCGCCGGGTGCACGGGGTGTCGCTGTCGGAGCACTTCGAACACCGCTGGCGCCCGTTGTCGGCCGGCTTCGCGGTGCCGGTGTTCGCGTTCTTCGCCGCCGGAGTCACGGTGGTCGGCGGCGACGGTGACGGCGGTGGGTTCGGCGCGGCCCTGGTCGACACCGTCACCCTCGGCATCGTCGCCGGCCTGGTGGTCGGCAAGACCGTGGGCGTGCTCGGCTCGACCTGGCTGGTGCAGCGGTTCACCCGGGCCGAACTGTCCGACGACCTGTCCTGGTGGGACCTGCTCGGCCTCGCGCAGCTGGCCGGGATCGGGTTCACCGTGTCGTTGCTGGTCGGTGAGCTCGCGTTCGGGACCGGGACCCCGCAGGACGACCACGTCAAGATCGGGGTGCTGTGCGGCTCGCTGCTCGCGGCGCTGCTGGCGACCGTGGTCCTGCGTTCCCGCAACGCCCACTACCGGCGTCTCCATGCGGTCGAGACGCGCGACGACGACGGTGACGGGGTGCCGGACGTCTACCAGGAGGGCGATCCCCGCCGGGACGGCTGAGGCGCCGGGTCAGCGGTGGTCGGCGCGGGCCGCGGCGTGCCGCACCGCGGCCGGTGACAGGCCACGACGCCCGCGGTCCCAGTCACCGGTGTCCGGGCGCACGCACGGCAGGGCGTGCACGAAGCTGCGGGCCGGTCCGCCGTCGGCCGCGGTGCCGCCGTGGGTGCACATCCGCAGCGGCTCGCGGGTCGGGTCGATCGGGTTGAGGCAGCGCTCGCACAGCGCGTCCCGGATCACGCGGCCCACCGCCCGGCCGGGACGACGGTGCCCGCGGGGACACACGCCGCGACGTGCACGACGGCCTCGCGCCAGGTCACCTCGCCGGCCGCGTCGGCCGACTCGATGTGGGACAACCGGTAGACGCGCTCGGTCGCGGCGTCGACGGGGGCGTAGCAGCGCTCGCAGAGCTGGATCATCGGGCTCGACCTCGCGGCTCTCTCTCGGGATCGGACGGCCAGGATCTACCCACCGGCCATCGTCCGGACACCGGAACGTGACCGGCGCCGCTGTGTGGGCCGCCCCACCTGACCTGCGGCGTCGTCATCGGTGAGCGGGCGGGCGGTGTCGCGGCGGGGAACGGCGGGGGCCCCGTCCTAGACTCGGCGGTTCCCCGTACCCGACCGCTCCGGGAGTTCCTCCGTGCGCTTCGTGCACGCCGCCGACCTGCACCTCGACAGTCCGCTGCGCGGCCTGTCGCGGCTCGGCGACTCCGGGCTCGCCACGACGCTGCGCGCGGCGACCCGGCGGGCCTGCGAGAACCTCGTCGACGCGGTCGTCGACTCCCGGGCCGAGGCGCTCGTGCTGCCCGGTGACGTCTACGACGGCGACTGGAAGGACTACGCGACCGGCGCGTTCTTCGTCCGGCAGCTCTCGCGACTGCACGACGAGGGCATCCCGGTGTTCCTCATCAGCGGCAACCACGACGCCGAGTCCGAGATCACGCGGTCGCTGCGGCTTCCGCCCAACACCCACCGGCTCTCGGTGGACGCGCCCGAGACCGTCGTCGACGACGACCTCGGCCTCGCCGTGCACGGCCAGGGCTTCGCCCGCCGCGCGGTGCTGGAGAACCTCGTCCCCGCCTACCCCGACCGGATCCCCGGTCTGGTCAACGTCGGCATGCTGCACACCTCGGTGCAGGGAGACGACCGGCACGACACCTACGCCCCCTGCCGCCCCGAGGACCTGTCCGGCTGCGGCTACGAGTACTTCGCCCTCGGGCACGTGCACGAGCAGCGCGCCGTCTGCGACGGCCCGCACCCGGCCTGGTTCTCCGGGAACCTGCAGGGCCGCCACCCGCAGGAGCGCGGCGCGAAGGGCGCCCTGCTCGTCGACGCGGCCCCCGAGCGGTGGGCGACGGTCACCCCGCTGGTCCTCGACGTCGCCCGCTGGGAGCTCGTCGAGATCGACATCGCCGGGCTCGGCGGCGCGGACGAGGTCTACGAGGCCGTCGAGTCCGCGCTGCGCGAGCGGTGCGCCGCCGCCGCGCCGCGCACCGTCGTCGCCCAGGTGACGCTGCACGGCGCCGGGCCGGCCGCCGCGGACCTCACGTCGGCCGAGGGGGTCCGCACCGAGCTGGAGCTGCTCGCCGAGCGCTGCGGCGCGGTGCTGGAGAAGGTCCGCAACCGCACCCGCCCGCCCGCCGGGGCGCTCGCCGTCGACCCGGAGCTGACCGCCGCGGTGTCCGCCGCCGCGGCCGGTCTGGCCGCCGACCCGGACCGCATCCGCGAGCTCGCCGCTCCGCTGGAACGCGAGGTCGGCCGTAGGCTGCGCGAGGCGGGCCTGCTGGACCTGCGCGACGACGAGCGCCTCGCAGCGCTGGCCCGCCAGGCCGAGCAGCAGCTGCTGGCCCGGATGGCCGGGGCGTGAGCACGACCGCGCGGCTGCGGACCCTGGTCCTGGAGCGCTACGGCGCCTACGAGGGCCGCGAGCTGACCCTCGGCGACGGTCTGACGATCGTGTCCGGCCCCAACGAGGCCGGCAAGACCACCCTGCTCGACGCCCTGTCCGACCTGCTGTGGGGGATGCCCCGGCCGGTGCGCCACGCCTACGCCGTCGGCCCGTCGCGGCTGGCCGTCTCGGCCCGGGTCGCCGCTGCGGGGGCTGAGACCGTGCTCCGCCGCACCACCCGCGGCCTGCACGACGACACCGGCGCCGTCGCCGACCCGCCCTGGGGTGAGTCCGGTGCCGACGCCCGGCGCCGCTGGCGGGAGGGGTTCGGGCTCGGCCACGAGGAGCTGCGCGAGGGCGGCCGGGCACTGTGCGCGGGGGAGGGGGACCTCGCCGAGCTGGTGTTCACCGCCCGCAGCGGCCGCGACGCCCGCGCGCTGATCGCCGCGCTGGACGCCGAGGCCGACGCCCTGTTCAAGGACCACCGGGGTAACCGGTCGGTCGAGGTGCGCGCGGCGTTCGCACGGTTCACCGAGACCGAGAAGGCCGTGGGGGAGCGGGTGTCGCGGGCCGGTGAGGTGACGGCGCTGGCCGAGGAGATCGCCCGGCTGGAACGCCGCGCCGCGGAGCTGACCCGCACCCGTCGCGCGGCGGCGGGGGCGGCGGACCGGGCCCGGCAGGCCGTCCGCGGCCAGGGCCCGGCCCGGGAGCTGGCCGCGCTGCGCGCCGAACGCGCCGCCCTGTGCGCGACCGGCGCCGCCCTCGACGCGGCCTCGCTGGAGGAGTACACCCGCGCCACCGCCGCGCTGGCCGACGCCGAGACCGCCCGCGACGAGCACCGTGCCACCGCCGACGCACTGCGGGCCCGCCGCGCCGAGCTCGACCTCGACGAGGACCTGCTCGCCGACGCCACCCGGGTCCGCGAGCTGGAGTCCGCCGCGCAGGCCCGCCGCGGCGACGCCGAGCGGGCGGCCCGGCTGCGCGCCGACGCCGCCGAGGCCCACCGCCGCGCGGAGGCCGCGCTGGCCGGGCTGGTCGCCGAGGACGGGCGCAGCCCCGCCGACCGGCTCGCCGCCGTCCACCTGCCGGCCGACCGGGCCCGCGACCTCGACGAGCACGCCCGTCGCCTCACCGAGGCGATCGCGGAGCAGGCCCGTGCGGAGCGGCTGCACACCGACGCGCTCGCCGAGGTCCGCGAGGTGGCCGACGTCCCGGGCGGTCTCGACGCCGACCGGGTCGGCCGGGTCGCCGAGGTCCGCCGCGCGATCGAGGCCGAGGGTTCGGCCGCCGCGCTGTGCCGGGCCGCCGTCGCCGAGGGTGACGCCGCCCGCAGCCGGCGCGCCGAGGCGCTGGTCGCGGCCGGGTACCGCGGCACCCCCGACGGCACCCCCGACGGCACCCCTGACGGCCCCGCCGTCGACGGTCGCGGTGTGCTGGCCCCGCCGCGCCGCGAGGTCCGGGAGCTGCGGGCCGCACTGCGCACCGCCGAACAGGAGCAGCGCGGCGCCGAGCGGGCCGCCGCGGACGCCGTGGAGCGCGCGCACCGCGCCCGGGCCGCCCGCGACGGGGTGGCCGCCGACGGCCGCCCGGTCGGCGCGGACGCGCTCGCCGCGGCCCGCGCCGCCCGTGACGCCGCGCTGGAGCAGCTGCTCGCCGCGGGGCCGGGCGGCGCCGCCGCGGCCGCGGGCAGGCTGTCCGCCGCGCTCGCCGGGGCCGACCGGGTCGCCGACGACATGATCGCCTCCGCGGACCGGGTCGCCGAGCTGGCCCACCGGGACGCCGAGCTCGACACCGCCGACGCCGAGGCCGCCCGCACCGCGGCCGCCGCCGCCGCGGCCGGGGAGCGCACCGCCGCCGCGGCCGCTGCCTGGGCGACGCTGTGGCGGGCGCACGGCGTCGCCCTCCCGGACCCGGACGACGCCGACGCCGTCGTCGCCGCGCTGGCCGAGGCCGCCCGCGCCGAGGACGACGCCGCCCGCGCCGACGAGCGCCTGGCCCGGCTGCGCGACCAGGCCGAGGTGCAGGAACGGGCGCTGGGCTCCGCGCTCGCCGCGGCCGGGCGCCCACGCGACGGCGCCCCGCTGGACGTGCTGCTCGTCGCGGCCGCCGACCTCGCCACCGAGGCCGAGCACGCCCGCGACCGTCGGGTGCTGCTGGCCCGGCTGCGCAGCGAGGCCGAACGCGCCGGGGGAGCGGCCGACGCCGCCCGCCACGAACGGGAGCTGGCCGCCCAGCGCTGGCGGTTCGCGCTGCGCGGCGCCGGGCTGCCCACCGACCTCGAGCCCGCGGGCTGGGACACCCGCCGCGACACCGTCGCCGACGCCCGCACCGCGGGGGCGCTCGCCCGTCAGGACGACGAACAGGCCCGCCGCCTGGAGCGCGCCGTCGCCGCGCACGGGCGGGCGGTCGTCGCGCTGGTGGAGCGGCACCTGGAGCCCGCACCGACCGGTACCGCGTCCGCGGACCGGCTCGGCGAGCTCGCCGACCGCGTCCGCGAGGTCACCAAGGCCGCGGTGTCGGCCGGCCATCTTGACGACGGCATCACCGCCGCCGAGGACGACGCCGCCCGCGCCGCCCGCAGTGCGGCCGCGGCCACCGCGGTGCTGGACCGGCTCGCCGTCGAGCTGGCGCTGACCGAGGCCCCGGAGCCGGGCGGGCTGGAGGCCGCGGCGCAGCGCGGCGCGCACGTCGCCGTGCTCGACACCCGCATCGCCGAGCAGGAGCGGCTGCTGGCCGCCGCGGCGCCCGACCTCGACGCGGACGAGCTCGTCGCCGCCGCCCCGGACACCGAGCCCGGTGCGCTGACCGAGGCCCTGGACCGGGCCGAGGCCCACGAGCGCGAGCTCGGGGCCGAGCAGGACGAGGTCCGTGAGCAGCTGGGCGGGCTGCGGGCCCGGCGCCGCGAGCTGGAGGAGGCCGAGGGGGCCGCCGAGCTGTACGCCCGCGCCCAGTCCGAGCTGGCCGGCGTCGCCGACGCCGCGGAGCGCTACCTGGTGCTGCACCTGCAGCGCGAGATCCTGCGTCGCGAGCTGGAGGCCTACGAGCGCAGCCACGCCTCCCCGCTGCTGGTCCGCGCCGGGGTGGTGCTCGAACGCCTCACCGGTGGCCGGTTCGTCGCGCTGCGGCCCCCGGCCGAGGCGGGCGGCGCCGGACGCAGCCTGGTCGCGGTGCGCGCCGACGGCGAGGAGCTCGCCCCGACCCGGCTCTCGGAGGGCACCGCCGACCAGGTGCACCTCGCGCTGCGCCTGGCCGGGATCGAGCAGCTGCAGGCCGACCGGGTCGCCGCCGGGCTGCCGACGGTGCCGGTCGTGTTCGACGACGTCCTCATGACCTTCGACGACGAGCGCGGCGCCGCCGCCGTCGCCGTGCTGGGGGAGCTGGCCGCCACCGCGCAGGTGCTGCTGTTCACCCACCACGAGCACGTCGTCGGGCTCGCCCGCGACGCGGGCGTCGGGTTCACCGTCGCCGAGCTGGGGCCGCCCGCCCCGGTCGAGATCGTCGGCGACGCCGACACCGCCCGCGCCACCCCGCTGGCCGGCTGAGCGGAGCGATCACGGAGACTCACCGACGTGGACGCGTGCGGTGAACGGTTCGTGATCGTCAGCGGCGACTCCCGGGCCGAGGTCGACGAGGTCGGGGCGGCGCTGGCCGGGTTCTCCCAGGGCGGCCGGGTCCGGGTCGAGCCGCACCCGCCCACGGCCCGCCCGCCGAAGGGCTCTGGCGCGGTCCTCGCGCCCTGGCCGAACCGGGTCCGCGGCGGCGCCTGGACCCACCGCGGGACCCGCAGGCAGCTCGCGTTGACCGAGCCGGACGCCGGCAACGCCATCCACGGCCTGCTGCGGCACGTGCCCTGGACCCCCGTGGAGCGGGCGGGGGACCGGATCACGCTGACCGCCGTCGCGCCGGTGCAGCCCGGCTGGCCGCAGCCGGTGCGGGTCACGGTGACCTACGCCGTCGGCCGCGACGGGCTCACCGTCACCACGGTCGTGGAGAACCTCGGGGACGCGCCCGTCCCGTTCGGCCTCGGCTTCCACCCGTACCTGCGGGTCGGTGACGTGCCGACCGACGAGTTGGAGCTGACCCTGTCCGCGCGGACCGAGCTGCCGCTGCGCGACCAGCTCCCGGACGGCCCGGCGCGGCCGCTGGACGGCGCGGTCTCCCGGACCCGGCTCGCCGGGCTGGTCCTGGACAGCGCGTTCGGCGGCTGCACCCCCGGCGACGGCCCGGACGGCGGTGCCGACGGCCGGGTCCGGCACCGCGTCGGGTCCCGGGACGGCGGCGGCACCGAGCTGTGGGCCGACGCGGCGTTCGGCTGGGTGCAGGTCTTCACCCCGTCGGACTTCCCGCGCCAGGGCCCGGACGGAGCGGTGACGCCGTCGCGGGCGATCGCGGTCGAGCCGATGACCTGCCCGCCGGACGCGCTGAACTCGGGCACCGACCTGATCGAACTCGTCCCCGGCGAGTCCCAGGTGCTGCGCTGGGGTGTCCACGCCACCGGGTGATCCGGATCATCCCCGGAGCGGAATACCGGCGAGGTCGTTGAACGCTCTACCTTCTGTGACTGCCCAGACCGCTTCCCCGGTGCTCCTGCCCCGCCTCGACGAGGCCGGCCGCGCCGCCCTGTTCACCGAGGCCCGCACCGCCAACACCTTCACCGACGAGCCCGTCACCGACGAGACGCTCCGCGCGGTGTGGGACCTGGCCCAGTGGCCGCCGACCGCGGCCAACACCCAGCCGCTGCGCGTGACCTTCGTCCGCAGCGACGAGGGGAAGCGGCGTCTGCTGCCGCTGCTCGCCGAGGGCAACCGGGCCAAGTCCGAGGCCGCCCCGGTCGTCGCGATCCTGGCCGCGGACCTCGACTTCCACGAGCACTCGGACACCACGTTCCCGGTCAAGCCCGGCTTCCGCGAGGGCCTGGAGTCCCAGGGCCGTGCGGGCCGCGAGCCGATGGCGCGGTTCAACGCCTCGCTGCAGATCGGCTACGTCCTGCTCGCCGCCCGCGCGCACGGCCTCGCCACCGGCCCGATGGCCGGCTTCGACGCCGACGCCGTCACCGAGGAGTTCTTCCCCGGCGGCCGGCACCGCGCGCTGCTCGTGGTCAACCTGGGCCACCCCGGCCCGGACGCCTGGCACCCGCGGCTGCCCCGCCTCGACGCCGCGGACGTGCTCGACTTCGCCTGAGCGCGCCACGACCGCACCGACGGGGGCGTCCGCACAGCGGGCGCCCCGTCGGCGTCGGAGCTCACCCGCAGGTCTGCAGCGCCGCCAGCAGGCTCGACGCCCGGTCGTCGACGTCCTCGGCGCGCATCTCGTTGGTGAGGAAGGAGAACCCGAGCCCCCGCTCGGGCCAGGCACCGTGCCGCCCGCCGCCCGCGCCGGAGTGCCCGAACGCGACCGGCTCGGGTCCGTAGGTCCCGATCGGGTCGGCGAGCTCGAAGCCGAGGCCGAACCGCAGTGGCCGGTCGTTGACCGCATCGGTCCCCTCCGACCAGGTCCGGGTGGCCCGGGCCAGCGCCGCGGCCGGTACCGGGGAGGCCCCCGGTACCGGGCCCGACGGGCACAGCGCCGCGTAGAACCGGGCCATCGACGGCGCGCTCGCCAGGCCGGCCCCGGCCAGCCCGCCGGACCGGTGGTAGGCGCCCGTGTTCGGCAGGTCCGGCTCCTCGAGCAGCGTCCGGTACATCCGTTCGACGAGTCGTCGACGCCGCGGGTCGGTGAGGAACGTCGAGATCCGGTAGTCCGGGTCGCGCACGATCCGCGCCGGTCCCGGTGGGGCCGCACCCAGGAACACCCGGGCACCGGGGACCTGCGTGACCAGGTCGCGCACGACCGCACGGGGGTTCCGCCCGGTGACCCGCGCCAGCAGCTCCGCGGTCATCGCCCCGTAGGTCGTCGGGTGGTAGGCGACCGCCGTGCCCGGCTCCCACAGCGGCTCCTGCCGGGCGAGCACCGCGGCGCACGCCCGGTCGTCCCACCGGTCGGCCCCGACCGGCTCGGGGTCGGGGTACAGCAGCCCGAGGGTGTGCGAGAGCACCTGGCCGACGGTCACGCACTCCTTGCCGCCCGCAGCGAACTCCGGCCAGTACCGGGCCACCGGAGCGTCCGGCTCCAGCCGGTCGGACACCGCCGCGCAGGCGGCCGCGGTCAGACCCTTGGTGCCGGAGAACAGCACCGCGACCGTGTCCGCCTCCCAGGGCCGTCCGGTGGCGGGGTCGGCGAGCCCGCCGTGCAGTTCGACGAGCACCTCCCCGTCGCGGACCACCGAGAACGCGACGCCGGCACGGCTCCCGGCGAGCACCGCGGCGAAGGCGTCCGCGACGGCGGAGTACCCGGGCGCGACGGTGCCCCGCATCCCCCCGCTCATCGGACCGCCGCCATCGACGGCGTGTGCGCCAGCAGCTCGCGGGTGTAGTCGTTCGCGGGGTTCGACAGGACCTCCTCGACGGTGCCCTGCTCGACGATCCGGCCGCCCTGCAGCACCGCGATCCGGTCGGCCACCTCGCGGGCCAGGGCGATGTTGTGGGTCACGAACACCATCGCCGTGCCCAGCTCCCGGCGGACCAGGGCGAGCAGGTCCAGGATCGCGGCCTGCACCGACACGTCCAGCGCCGAGGTGACCTCGTCGCACACGAGCACGTCCGGTGCGGTGACCAGGGCCCGCGCGATGGCCGCACGCTGTCGCTCGCCGCCCGAGAGCGACCCCGGGTAGCGCGCCGCGAACGACTCGTCGAGCCGTACCTGGCGCAGCATGTCCAGCACCCGGGCCCGGCGGCTGCCGGCGTCGGCGTCGGTGAGGTGGCGCAGCGGCACCTCCAGCGACCCGGCCAGGGTCCGGCGCGGGTTCAGCGACGCGAACGGGCTCTGGAACACGTACTGCACGCTGCGCAGCTGGGCGTGGGACCGCGGGGTGGTCAGCTCCTCGCCCTTGAGCGTCAGCGTCCCCGAGTCCAGCGGCAGCAGCCCGGACAGCCCGCGGGCCAGCGTGGTCTTCCCCGAGCCGGACTCGCCGAGCAGCATCAGGCACTCGCCCGGCCACAGTTCCAGGTCCACCCCGTCGAGGACGGTGGTCGCGCCGTAGCGCTTCCCGGCGCCGGACACCCGCAGCACCGGCTCGCCGCCCGCGTCGCCGCTCGGGACCGGTGTCCGCTCCATACGCCGGTCCAGGTCGGGCACCGCGGCGATCAGGCCCCGCGTGTACGGGTGCTCGGGGGCGGTGAGCACCCGGGCCACCGGCCCGGTCTCGACGACCTCCCCGGACTGCATGACCGCCACCCGGTCCGCCAGCCCGGCGACGACGGCGAGGTCGTGGGTGATGTAGAGCGCCGCCGTCCCCGACCGGGTCACCAGCTCCCGCACGGTGTCCAGGACGAGGTCCTGGGTGGTGACGTCGAGCCCGGTCGTCGGCTCGTCGAGCACGACGACGTCGGGCCGGTTCGCGAACGCGGCCGCGATCCCGACCCGCTGCTGCTGCCCGCCCGAGAGCTGGTGCGGGTAGCGGGCCAGGAACGCGTCGTCGTCGGGCAGGCCGACCTCGGCGAGGACCTCCCGGACCCGGCCGGTGACGTCACCGTCCCAGGAGTGCGCCTCCAGCACCTCGGCGACCTGGGTGCCGACCCGCAGCAACGGGTTCAGCGACAGCGCCGGGTCCTGCGGCACGTAGCTGACCAGCCGGCCGCGGACCCCGCGCAGCGTGACCTGGTCGAGGGTGAGCAGGTCGTCGTGGGTCTCGGTGTGGCCGTGGAACGCCATCGTGCCGCCGGTGTGCGCGAGCCCGGTCCGGAAGTGGCCGAGCGCGGCCAGTGCCGCCGTCGTCTTCCCGGAGCCGGACTCGCCGACCAGCGCGAGGATCTCACCCGGGGCGACCGCGTAGTCGACACCGTGCAGCACCTCCCGCCCGCCGGTGGTGGACACGCGCAGGCCCGTGCAGCCGATCGTGGGTGTCGCGGTGGCGGTCATGCGCCCTCCCCGGTGGTGTCGGCCGACTCCTTGGCGAGGGCGTCGGTGATCATGTTGGTGCCGACGGTGAGGACCGCGATGGCCAGCACCGGCAGCAGGACGCCCCAGGGGGCGACGATCAGCGCGATCCGGTTCTCGTTGATCTGCAGACCCCAGTCCGCGGCCGGCGGCTGCACGCCGAGACCGAGGAACGACAGCGAGGCGATGTAGCCGATCGAGTAGGTCAACCGCAGGCCCAGCTCCACCATCAGCGGGCCGGTGATGTTCGGCAGGATCTCGGTGCCGAGGATCCGGCGGCGCGGGACGCCGTACATCCGGGCGGCCAGCACGTAGTCCTGCCCGGCGACCGACAGCGTGGCCTGCCGCGCGACCCGGGCCACCCGGGGGATGTGCGAGATCCCGATGACCAGCACCAGCAGCCAGACGGACGAGCCGAGCACGGCCACCGCGAGCAGCGCCAGCACCAGCTGCGGGAACGACAGCAGCACGTCGCCGCCCCGCATGATCAGGGTGTCGAGCCGGCCGCCGGAGTACCCGGCGAGCATGCCGGCGACCGCACCGCCGACCAGGCCCAGCGCGGTCGCGGCGAGCGCGTAGAGCAGGACCGGCCCACCACCCGCGAGGAAGCGGGCGACCACGTCGCGCCCGAGGTCGTCGGTGCCGAGGACACCGTCCGAGCTGAACGGGCGGCCGGCGAAGTCGTCGACGCCGAAGCCGGTCAGCAGAGGGCCGATCGTCGGCCCGAGCAGGGCGACGGCGACGACGACCAGGGTCAGCGCTGCGCCGATCCGGGCCTGGCGGCGCCGGAAGGTGCGCCGGACGAGTCCGGCCGGTGCGGACGCGGCGCCGGAGGTGACGGGGGGACCGGTGATGCTCATCGGGTACCTCCGGAGGTACGGATCCGCGGGTCGGCCAGGATCCCGGCGACGTCGGCGGCCAGGTTGACCACGACGTAGAACGCGGCGATCAGCATCGAGATCGCCTGGACCACCTGCACGTCGCGGTTGTTGACGGCGTCGATCAGCGCCTGCCCGATGCCGGGGTAGCGGAACAGGAACTCGACCACCACGACGCCGCCGGCCAGCCACGCCAGCTGCAGTGCCAGCACCTGGGCCACCGGCCCGATCGTGTGCGGGACGGCGTGGCGCAGCAGCACCGTGCGTTCGGGGAGGCCCTTGAGCCGGGCCATCTCGACGAACCCGGTGTCGAAGGTCTCCGACAGCGTCGCCCGGGTCATCCGGACGACGTAGGGGATCACGACCAGGGCCAGGGTCAGCACCGGCAGCACGAGCTGCTCGGGCCGGCTCCACACCGGCTCGCCCGGCCGGGCGATCGTGACCGACGGCAGGACCTGCAGCACCGAGGTCGCGAACAGCACCACCAGCAGCACGCCGATGACGAACTCGGGCAGGGCGGCCAGCACCAGGCTGCTGCCCGACAGCGCCGAGTCGGTGCGGGTGCCGCGGCGGACCGCGGCCCAGGCGCCCAGCGCCAGCGCGACCGGGGTGGCGACGACCGCGGTCAGCACGAGCAGCACCCCGGACGCCGCGATCCGGCCTCCGAGCAGCTCGGTGACCGGTCCCTGGGTGGCCGCGGAGTAGCCGAGGTCGCCGGTGAGGACGCCGCCCAGCCAGCCGAGGTAGCGCTCCCAGACCGGCCGGTCCAGGCCCAGCTGCTGGGTCAGCGCCGCGACCCGTTCCGGGGTGGCCTGCTGGCCGAGGATGGCGCGCGCCGGGTCGCCGGGCAGCAGCAGCGTCGCCGCGAAGACCAGCAGCGACACCACGAACAGGACCAGGACGCTCACCAGCAGCCGCCGGAGGATCATTCTCGTCACGAGGCTCATGCGCCGACCCATGCCTTCCGGAACTCGTAGCCGGACAGCGACAGCCCGGTGCGGCTGGGCGTGAGCCCGCCGACGTAGCTCTGGTGGGCGTCCACCCGGTTCGGGAAGCCCCAGATGAGGTAGCCGCCGCGGTCGTACTCGATGCGCTGGGCCTGGCGGACCAGCTCGCCGCGCCGGGCCGTGTCCACCTCGGCGCGGGCCCGGCGGACGACCCGGATGTACTCGGCGTCGTTCCAGTGCGTCTCGTTGAACGGCGAGTCCGGGAGCGACGACGACCCGGCCTGCGGCAGGTAGTTGCGGGTGTTCCAGAAGCTCTGCGCGAACTCCCACTGCAGGTACTGGTCGGAGAAGAAGGTGGAGGTGTCCACCCGGCGCAGCCCGATGTCGATGCCGGCGGCGCGGGCCTGGGTGACCAGCACCTGCGCCGACTCCACCGAGCCCGCCTGGATCGGTGAGGTCACGAGCTCCAGGGACAGGTTCGGCTTCCCGGCGGCGGCCAGCAGGTCGCGCGCCCGCTCCAGGTCCTGCTCCCGGCGCGGGTCCAGGTAGTCGGGGTCGAAGCGGCCGTAGAGGTCGCCCGCGGCGACGCCCTGGCCGGAGAGCACCTGGGCGACCATCTCGCCGCGGCCGGTGGCCAGGCGCAGCGCCTGCCGGACCCGGACGTCGTCGAACGGTTCGACGTCGACCCGCATCGTGAACGGCAGCCAGCTGCCGGTCTCGGCGGTGAGCAGGGAGATCGAGTCGTAGGCGCCGACGACCTCGGTGAGCGACAGCGGGACCTGGTCGATGGCGTCGACCTGGCCCGACAGCAGCGCGTTGATCCGGGCGTCCTCCTCGCTGAAGTTGATCAGCTCGAGGCGGTCGACCCAGGGCTGGTCGGGACGCCAGTAGCCGTCGTGCCGCACGAACACGCTCTGCTGGCCGGGGGAGAAGGACTGGTACCGGAACGCCCCGGTGCCGACCGGACGGTCGAGTGAGAAGTCGGCGGGGACGATCCCGACGCTGTACTCGGCCAGGTACTGGTCGAACACCGGCCCGGGCTCGGAGAGCAGGAACCGGACCCGGTCGTCACCGGCGACGACGACGTCGTCCAGGGTCTCCAGCTGGGCGGCACCGGACTTGGGATCGGCCGGGTCCGTGATCCGCCGGAAGGTCGCGACGACGTCGTCGGGGGTCACCGGACGCCCGTCGTGGAAGGTGATGCCGGGCCGGATGACCGCGGTCCAGCTGCGGGCGCCGGGGTCGGGGCGGACGGACGCGGCGACGGCGGGCTGGAGCGTGTAGTCGTCGTCCCACCGCAGCAGCGGCTCGTAGAGGCTGACGACGCGGGCGATGTCCGGGTTGGTGGCGGGGCTGTGCGGGTCGAGGGTGTCCGACGACCCGCCGCCGGTCACCCCCACCCGCAGGACGCCGCCACGACGGGGGGCTCCCGCCTCGCGGGCCGCCGCCGGCCCGCCGCAGCCGGCCAGCAGGGCGGCCGCGGCGAGCCCGGCCGCCCCGCCCAGCAGGCGGCGGCGGGAGAGCCCGTCGCGCGCCGGTGTCGGGCTGATCATGAACGTGTCTCCTCGCAGAGGGCCCCGGTCGCGCCGGGGCCGCGGTCTCGGGCACATCACGTCGAGGGGCGGTGCACCTCCCCCCGGCCGACGGCCGCGATGGACCGGCCCGCCTGCTCCGGCTCGCCGGGCGTGACGAGCGCGTCGAGGGCGGCGGCGACGCCGGCGGGGAACGCCTCGGCCCCGTCGGGGCCGACGTGCAGGCACATCAGCTCCTCGGTCGCCCGCAGCCGCCCCTCCACGTGCAGCTCGTGCCACAGGCGCAGCCGCTTGGCGTCGCGGCCGAGGACCCGGGTGCGGACCTCGAGCGCGGCGCCGGGACCGACCTCGCGCAGGTACCGGACGTGCGCCTCGACCGTGTACAGCGAACGGCCGGTGGCCGCGCGGTAGCCGGGGTCCATCCCGGCCCGGTCCATCAGCGCGGTCGTCGCGTCGCCGAACACCAGCACGTAGTACGGCTCGGACAGGTGCCCGTTGTAGTCGATCCACTCGGGACGGACGGTGGCGGAGTACCGCAGCGGCTCATCCACCGGTGGTCCCGGCGGCGCGGGCCGCGGCGACCGCACGCCGGACGGCGATGACGGCCCGGTCGCGCTCGGCGACCAGCTCCGCCATCGGCCGCCCACCGGCGGAGACCTCGGCGCCGGCGACCATGTCGTCGCGCAGCTCCCGGGTCAGCTCCGGGGCCTCCAGACGCGTCCACGGTGCCTTCAGCGACGGTCCGAAGTGGTCCAGCATGTGCGCCATCCCGCCCTGGCCACCGGCCAGGTGGAAGGTCAGGCAGGGACCGTGCACCGGCCAGCGCAGCCCCGGGCCGTCGGTGATCGAGCGGTCGATCTCCTCCGGGGTGGCCTCGCCCGCGGCGACCATGTGCAGCGCCTCGCGCCAGATCGCCTCCTGCAGCCGGTTCGCGATGAAGCCGGGCAGCTCCCGCTCCATCTCGATCACCGACTTCCCGATGTGCCGGTAGAAGTCCGCGGCCCGTGACGTCGCCCAGCCCTCGGTCCTCTCGCCGCCGACGACCTCGACCAGCGGGATCAGGTACGGCGGGTTGAACGGGTGCCCGACGACGAGCCGGCCCGGCTCGGCCGCGGCGGTGGCCATGTCGGTCATCGGGAACCCCGAGGTCGACGACGCCACCACCACGTCCGGCCCGGCCGCCACGGCGGCGTCGGCCAGCTCGGCGAGCAGGGCGCGCTTGAGCTCCAGGTCCTCCGGGGCGCTCTCCTGCACGAAGTCCGCTCCCGCGACGGCCTCGGCCGCGGTCGGGTGCACCGTCAGCGCGTCCCGGTCGGCGCCCTCGGCCAGGCCCAGCTCGGTGAGCGCCGGCCAGGCGGCGTCGACCACCCGGCGCAGCTTCTCCCCGGCGTCCGGGGCGGGGTCCCAGGCCCGGACCCGCAGCCCGCGGGCCAGGAAGTACGCCGCCCAGCCGGCGCCGATCACCCCGGCGCCGATGCAGGCGACGGTCCGGATCTCCGTGACGGGACGCGGCTCAGGCACCGGTGCGCTCCTTCAGGCCGAGGATCTCGCGGGCGCGGTCCGGCGTCGCCACCGAGGCGCCGAGGTTCTGCACGATCTCCACCGCCCGCTCGGTCAGCTGCTCGTTGGTCGCCTTCACCCCGCGCGAGAGGTAGAGGTTGTCCTCCAGCCCGACGCGGGCGTGCCCGCCGGCCAGCACCGACTGGGCCACCCACGGCAGCTGGTCGCGCCCGATCGCGAACGACGCGAAGTTCGCGCCCTCGGGGAGCAGGTTCACCTCCGCGGCCAGCACGCCCGGGTCGGCCGGGGCGCCGTAGGGGATGCCCATGCACAGCTGGAACAGCGACGGGGCGTCGATGAGGCCTTCGTCGACCAGCACGGTGGCGAACCACAGCTGGCCGGTGTCGAAGATCTCCAGCTCGGGCTTCACGCCGAGCTCCTGGACCCGCTTGGCGCCGGTGCGCAGCATGTCCGGGGTGGAGACGTAGAGCTGGTTGCCCTCGCCGAAGTTGAGCGAGCCGCAGTCCAGCGTGCAGATGTCGGGCAGCAGCTCCTCGACGTGCGGGAGCCGCTCCAGGGCGTTGACCAGGTCGGTGCCGTCGATCGGCTTCAGCGGGTCCTCGGCGTCGATCACCAGGTCACCGCCCATGCCCGCGGTCAGGTTGAGCACGACGTCGACGCCCGAGTCCCGGATCAGGGTCACGGTCTCGCGGTAGAGCTCCACCGCCCGCGACGGGCTGCCGGTCTCCGGGTCGCGCACGTGGATGTGCACCACGGCGGCGCCGGCCCGGGCCGCGGCGATCGCGTCCGCGGCGATCCGGGCCGGGGTGACGGGCACGTGCGGGCTGCGCCGCACCGTGTCCCCGGCCCCGGTCACCGCGCAGGTGATGATGACGTCACGGTTCATCCGTTCTCCGTTCGCTCCGTGCGTGCCGGTGCCGCGAGCACGGCCCGGTCGATGAAGGCGGCGAGGTCCGCGCGCATCTGCGCGACGGAGGTGCCGGGGGTACGCGCCATGACCTGGATGCCCAGGCCGTCGACCAGCGCGGTGAGCCGACGGGCGGCGTCACCGGCGTCGGGGACGAACACCCCGGCGGCGGCGCCCTCGGCGAGGGTCATGGCGACGGTGCGGAACCAGCGGTCGTAGGCGTCCCAGTACAGCTCGCGCCGGGCCGGGTCGATCGCCGACTCCGCCCACACCTGGATCCAGATCGACCACTCGCGCTCCAGCAGCGCGCCGTCGGGGAGCTGGAGGTCGATCAGCCGCAGCAGCCGGTCGTGCGGATCGGCGATCATGTCGAGCTCGGCGACCTGGCGGTCGAAGGCGAGGCGCACGTTGTGCCGCAGCGCGGAGTCGAGCAGCTCCGAGCGGGTGGGGAAGTGGTAGTGGATCGCCGCCGGGCTGGTGCCCGCCGCCCGCGCGACGTCGGCGGTGCGGACCCGGTGGTAACCGTGGTCGGCGATCAGCTCCCAGGCCGCGTCGAGGATGCGGCCGCGGGTGCCGTGCGTGCCGCCGGGCTCGCGGCCGGGGTCGGGCTCGGCGGCCGCGGCGGCGGCGCCGGTGGGGACCGCGGTCCGGGCGCGCGCTCCGTCGCGGCCGTGCAGCAGCCGGGCCACGGTCTCGCCGGTGACGTCGGCGATGCGGACGAGCTCGTCGGCGGCGAAGCGGCGGCGCCCGGCGAGCGACTTCGACAGCTTGGTCTCCTCCAAGCCGACCGCGGCCGCGAACCGGCGCTGGGTCCAGCCGTCGCGCTCGAGCAGGGCGCGCACCCGCCCTGCCACCGCGTCGTCGGCGGCCCGGGGGGCACGGGGGTCGGTCACCGGGCGACCGTAGGCCGTGACTTGCGATGAACGCAAGCCATCATTCCGAGTCGACGCAGCGCACGAGGCTACAGCGGCGACCGGACTGGTGCTGCATTCAGCTCGCGGCAACCGCTCGCGGAAGCGCTTGCGTCGGACAGCGTGAGCGGTAGGGTCGGCCTCTCACCCGACGGCGCCGTGGGGCGCCGGGGACGTGGCGAGGGGGACCATGCGTTCGCTGGACGAGACCGGGATCTGGACCGACGGGATCGAGGGCGTGGAGGTCCCCGGCTACGACCGGGCCGCCGTGGGCCGCGGGATCGTCCACATCGGCGTCGGCGGTTTCCACCGCGCGCACCTCGCGATGTACGTCGACGCGCTGCTCGCCTCCGGCGGGGCGCCGGAGTGGGGGATCTGCGGGGTGGGGGTGCTCGGCGCCGACGACCGGATGCGCGACGTGCTCGCGGCCCAGGACGGGCTGTACACGCTCGTGCTGAAGGAGGCGGACGGGACGCTGACGCCCAGGGTCGTCGGGTCGCTCGTCGACTACCTCTACGCCCCCGACGACCCCGAGGCCGTCATCGAGCGGATCGCGCACCCCGACACCCGGATCGTCTCGCTGACGATCACCGAGGGCGGCTACGCGATCGACCAGAAGACCGGCGAGTTCGACCCGGACTTCCCCGGTATCCGCGCCGACCTCGACGCGATGGCCGCCGGCTCCGCCCCGACCGGGGCGTTCGGGTTGGTCGTCGAGGCGCTGGCGCGCCGCCGGGAGCGCGGCACCGGCCCGCTCACGGTCATGAGCTGCGACAACATGCAGGGCAACGGCGACGTCGCCCGCCGGGTGTTCACCGGAGTCGCCCAGCTCCGCGACGCCGGCCTGGGCGCCTGGGTCGCGGAGTCGATCACCTTCCCGAACTCGATGGTCGACCGGATCACCCCGGCCACCGCCGACACCGACCGCGAGGCCCTCGCGGAGCGGTTCGGGCTGCGCGACGGCTGGCCGGTCGTGTGCGAGCCGTTCACCCAGTGGGTGCTCGAGGACCACTTCGCCGCGGGCCGCCCGGAGTTCGAGCGGGTCGGGGTCCAGGTCGTCGGCGACGTCGTCCCGTACGAGTTCATGAAGCTGCGCCTGCTCAACGCCACCCACCAGGCGCTGGGCTACCTCGGCTACCTCGCCGGGCACCGCTACGTGCACGAGGTCGCCCAGGACCCGACGTTCGCGGCGTTCCTGCGCGGCTACATGGACGACGAGGCCACGCCGACGCTGCGGCCGGTGCCCGGTATCGACCTCGACGCCTACAAGGACACCCTGCTGGAACGCTTCGCGAACCCGGGCGTCGCCGACACCCTGATGCGGATCAACTACGGCAGCTCCGACCGGATCTCGATCTTCCTGCTGCCGGTGGTGCGCGAGCAGCTCGCCGCGGGCGGGCCGGTCGAGCGGGCCGCGGCCGTCGTCGCCGGGTGGTGCCGCTACGCCGAGGGTGCCGACGAGCAGGGGCGGGAGATCACCCAGCAGGACCGCCTGGCCGAGGAGATGACCGCGCTCGCGCGTGCCGAGCGGGACACCCCGGGGTCGTTCCTGTCCCACCGCGGGGTGTTCGGCGACCTCGGTTCCGACGAGCGGTTCGCCGGTGCGTTCCGCTCGACGCTGGAGTCGCTGTGGTCCCGCGGCGCCGCGGCGACCGTCGCCGACCTCGCGTGACCGACAGGGGGAACCGATGAGTTCCCCACACGTCTGCGGTCGTAGCCGATGACCCCTCGCCTCGACCCCGGGAGACCACAGTGGGCACGATCGACGTGCACGAGTTCATCAGCCTCGACGGGGTCGTCTCCGACCCGTCCTGGACGGCGGAGTACGGCTTCACCGACGCGATGGGGGAGGCGATCGGCCGGCTGACCGACGCGGCGATCCTGCTCGGCCGGAACACCTACGAGATGTTCCACCCGGCCTGGTCGGCCCGCGGGCACGACGTCGAGTCCGGGGGCGCGTTCTTCAACGGCGCGCCCAAGCACGTCGTCACCTCCACCCTGGCCGACCCGCTGGAGTGGGAGAACTCCCGGGTGTTCGGCCCGTACGACCCGGCGCGGATCCGGCAGCTCAAGGACGCGACCGACGGCGGCATCTACGTCTCCGGCAGCGTCACCCTGGTCCGTGCGCTGCTCGCCGACGGCCTGGTCGACACGCTCAACCTGTTCGTCTACCCGGTGTCGCTCGGGGCCGGGCTGCGACTGTTCGCCGAGGGCGCGCGGGTGCCGTTGCGGCTGCGCGAGTCCGAGGCCTACGAGAACGGCGTGGTCCGGCTGACCTACGGCCCGCCGCTCACCTGAGTCCGGGCGCGCTCAGTCCGGCAGTGCCGCGAAGGCCTCCCGGGCGGCCGCCAGCACGTCGCCGTAGACCCGGCGGGCCGGCGGGCCCGCCGGGTCGGCCAGCCAGCCGGCGACGGCGACCTGCATCACCGCCATCGCAGCGGCCGCGGCGAGCCGGTGGGCCGTCGCGGGGGTGTCGGCGCCGTCGCGCCCGGCGAGCGCCTGCGCGACGGTCTGCTCCACGGTCCGGCCGACGTGGGCGATCCGCGGGTGCAGCTCGGGGTGGGTGCGCAGCAGCTCCATCTGCCCGTGCCAGGTCGGGCTGGTCGTCAGCGCCACGGCGACCTCGGCCAGCACCGCCGTCGCCGCCCCGAGCGGGGACGCCTCGGTCCGGGCGCGGACCTCGGCGGCGAGCTCGTCGAGGGAGGCGGTGTCCCAGTCGAAGAGCACCGCGTCCTTCGACGGGAAGTGGTTGAAGAACGTCCGCGGCGCGACGTCGACGTCGGCGCAGATCTCCTCGACGGTGAACGCGTCCGGGCCCTGGGTGCGCGCGCGTTCCAGCGCCGCGGCGCGCAGCGCCTGGCGGGTCCGCACCTTCTTGCGCTCCCGCAGCCCGTGGCAGCGCGCCTCCTGGTCGGTCAGCATCTCGCCGATCATGCCCGTCCCACCTCTCCCGCCGGTCCCGGCGCGGCTCGCACCCTCGAAACGTGCGGGGAGTGCAGTCGTGCAGTCGCTGCAGTGTGCTTGTACATTCGTGAGCACCGCAAACTATTGCATGAAGCAATCTTAGACGGAGGACGCGTGTCACAGGAGCAGGTGCAGGAGCCGACGCGCTCGCGGACGGCGAAGGACCTGGCGCTGGCCCTGTGGTTCCCCGCCTTCTTCGTGCTGGGCTTCATGCTGTTCTACCTGCTGCCGTTCCACGCCCCGGCCCCGCACGGCATCCCGGTCGGGGTCGTCGGGCAGCAGGCCGCCGCGACCGTGTCCGCCGAGCTGGCGCAGGCGTCGCCGGGCGGGTTCGACGTCACCCCGGTCGCCGCCGCGGCCGACATCCGGGACGCGATCTTCCACCGCGACGTCGTCGCCGGGTACGACCCGGCCGGCCACACGCTCTACATCGCCCGCGCCGACGGCCTGCAGCTCGTCCAGGTCCTGCAGGGGATCTTCGCGCCGCTGTCCACCGGGTCCGGCGGGCCGCTGCGGGTGGTGGACCTCGCACCGACCGCGCCCGGTGACGGCTTCGGCACGTCGCTGTTCTACATCGCGATGGCCTGCAACATCTCCGGCTACATCGCGGTCATGATGATGATGATGCAGGCCACCGCGTTGTCGCGGCGCACCAAGCTGACCGCGCTCGCCGGGTTCGGCCTGTTCGCCACCGTGGTGTGCTGGGCGATCGGCACCGCGATCCAGGCGATCCCGTTCCACCCGGCCGTGCTCGTCGTCGGGTTCCTGCTGTCCCAGGCCGTCGCCTGGACGACGTTCGGGCTGGCCCCGTTCGTGCGCCGCGCGCTGCCCGGCGTCGCGATGGGCCTGTTCGTGCTGATGTCGATCCCGTCCTCGGGCGGGGCGATCCCGAAGGAGATGGTGCCGGGCTTCTTCCAGGTCCTGCACCACGTCATGCCGCTCGGGCAGGCGATCGACGCCGCCCGGGGCATCCTCTACTTCGACGCGACCGCGATCACCGTGCCGGTCCTCGGGCTGCTGGCCTGGTGGGCGTTCGGTGCGCTGCTGGTCGCGCTGGGTGCGTGGCGGGACCGGCGCGCCGCCGGGCGCGAGGCCGCGGCCGGGCCGGAGGAGGCGGCCGGGGACGCCGAGCGCGAGCGGGAGCACCGGATCGCCGAGGCCGTCGCCGACGAGGCCTCGGTCGGTGGCGCGCACCCGGACGCCCTCGCCGACGCCCGGCTGCTCGCCCACCCGGTCCCGACGCTGATCGGCCGGGTGGTCGACGACGCGGGCCGGCCCGTGCCGCGGGCGCGGGTGACCGTCGTCGACCACACCGGCGGGCAGGTCGACGTCGCCGCCGGATCCGAGGACGGCCGGTTCGCCGTCCGCGGCCGCGCCGACGGGTGGGTCACCGTGCTCGTGTCCGCGCCCGGCCACGACCCGGTGTCGGAACGGCTGCGCCTGCACGGTGCGGTGTCGCATCGCAGCGTGGTCCTGCGCCCGGCCGCCGCGCCGGCACCGGGGGAGCCGGTCAGCCGTGCGCCAGCAGCGCTGCCCCGATGATCCCGGCCTCGTTGAGCAGCCCGGCCGGGACGAGCTCGGTGCGGGTCCGCACGTAGGGCGACCACTTCTCGAACTTCTTGCTGACCCCGCCGCCGACCACGATCAGGTCCGGCCACACCAGGTTCTCGACGTGGGTGAAGTAGCGCTGCAGGCGCCCTCCCCACTCCTCCCAGTCCAGGTCCTCGCGCTCACGGGCGGAGTCGGCGGCGCGCGACTCGGCGTCGACCCCGTCGATCTCCAGGTGTCCGAGCTCGGTGTTGGGCACCAGCTTCCCGTGGTTGACCAGCGCCGACCCGATGCCGGTCCCGAGGGTCACGACGAGCACGAGCCCGTGATGACGGTCGGCGGCCGCGCCGAACTCGGCCTCGGCGACGCCGGCGGCGTCGGCGTCGTTGACCAGCAGCGCGTCCCGGCCGGTGACCCGGCGCAGGACCGCGGCGGCGTCGCAGTCGATCCAGGCCCGGTCCACGTTCGCCGCGGTGCGGGTCACGCCGTGCTGGACGACGGCCGGGAACGTGCAGCCGAAGGAGTCCCGCCAGTCGAACTCGTCGAGGATCTGCTTGACGGTCTCGGCGACCGCCTCCGGTGTGGACGGCTGCGGCGTCGGGATCCGCACCCGGTCCGCGGCCAGCCGGCCCTTGTGCAGGTCCACCGGGGCGCCCTTGATGCCGGAGCCGCCGATGTCGATACCGAACCCGAGTGCGTGCGTGCTGCTCACGCCCCCGATCCTTCCAGGGCCGCCGCGACCACGCCGCGCGCCTCGTCCTGGACGCGCGTCAGGTGCTCCGGCCCGCGGAAGCTCTCGGCGTAGACCTTGTACACGTCCTCGGTGCCCGAGGGGCGGGCGGCGAACCACCCGGCGTCGGTGACGACCTTCAGTCCGCCGATCGCGGCGTCGTTGCCCGGGGCGCGGGTGAGCTTCGCGGTGATCGCGTCCCCGGCGAGCTCGGTGGCGGTGACGGCGTCGGCGTCCAGCTTCGACAGCGCCGCCTTGTCCTCCCGGGAGCACGCGACGTCGGTGCGGGCGTAGGCGGGGGCGCCGAACCGCTCGGTGAGCCGGGCGTAGTGCTCGCTGGGGGTCCACCCGGTGACCGCGGTGATCTCCGAGGCCAGCAGGGCGAGCAGCAGGCCGTCCTTGTCGGTGCTCCACGGCGAGCCGTCGCGGCGCAGGAACGACGCGCCCGCGCTCTCCTCGCCGCCGAAGCCGATCTGCCCCGAGCGCAGGCCGGGAACGAACCACTTGAACCCGACGGGCACCTCGACCAGCCTGCGGCCGAGGTCACCGGCGACCCGGTCGATCATCGACGAGCTGACGGCGGTCTTGCCGATCCCGGCGGCCGCGGGCCAGCCGGGGCGGTGGGCGAACAGGTAGCCGATCGCGACGGCGAGGTAGTGGTTCGGGTTCATCAGGCCGCCGTCGGCGGTGACGATGCCGTGCCGGTCGGCGTCGGCGTCGTTGCCGGTGGCGATGGTGAAGGGAGCCGGGTCGGCCTCCATCCGGGCCCGCAGCGACGCCATCGCGTACGGCGAGCTGCAGTCCATCCGGATCTTCCCGTCCCAGTCCAGGGTCATGAACCCGAAGGCCGGGTCGACGTCGGGGTTCACCACGGTCAGGTCCAGGCCCCAGCGCTGCGCGATCACGCCCCAGTAGTCGACCGAGGCACCGCCGAGCGGGTCCGCGCCGATGGTGACGCCGGCGTCGCGGACCGCGGCCATGTCGAGCACCTGGTCGAGCTGGTCGACGTAGGTGCCGAGGTAGTCGTAGCGGTGCGCGGCGGCGGCGTCGAACCGGGCGCGGCGCACCTCCGTGAGCCCGTTCTCGAGCAGCTGGTTGGCCCGGTCGGCGATCCAGGTCGTCGCCTCGGTGCCGGCGGGGCCGCCGTCCGGCGGGTTGTACTTGAAGCCACCGTCGGCGGGCGGGTTGTGCGACGGGGTGACGACCACGCCGTCGGCGAGGTGCCGGACGTCGCGACCGGCGTTGGTCACGAGGATCGCGTGCGAGATCGCCGGGGTCGGGGTCAGCCCGTCCCGGGAGTCGACGACGACGTCGACGCCGTTGGCGGCGAACACCTCGGCCGCGGTGCGCCAGGCCGGCTCGGACAGTGCGTGGCTGTCGCGCCCGAGGAACAGCGGGCCGTCGGTGCCCTGCGCGGCCCGGTACTCGACGATCGCCTGGCTGGTGGCGGCGATGTGGTCGTCGTTGAAGGTCGCGGTGAACGCCGACCCGCGGTGCCCGGACGTGCCGAACGCGACCCGTTGCACGTCGACCGACGGGTCGGGGTGGGTCGCGGCGTACGCGGCCAGCAGCGCGTCGACGTCGACGAGGTCCTCGGGGCGGGCCGGGGTCCCGGCGCGCTCGTGCACGGTCATGCCGCGATCCTTCCTCCTCGCCGCGGCCCACGCCACCGCCTACCGTTCCGCGGTGTGCGGATCGCGTCGTTGCTCCCGGCCGGGACCGAGATCGCCGGGCGGCTCGGCCTGGCCGCCGACCTGGTCGGCGTCACCTTCGAGTGCGACGACCCGGTGGGCGTCCGGGACCGGGTGCCGGTGGTCGTCGACTCCGCGCTGCCGCCCGCCGCGTCTCCGGGGGAGATCGACGCCGTCGTCCGCGAGCGGGCCGCCGCGGGGCTGCCGCTGTACGAGGTCCACCGCGCCCGGCTCGGCGCCGCCGACCCGGAGCTGATCCTCACCCAGGACCTGTGCGCGGTGTGCGCGCTGCCCGGCTCGACCGTCGCCCAGGTGCAGGAGGAGCTGGGGACCCGGGCCCGGGTGCTGTCGCTGGACCCGCACCGGCTGGCCGACGTGCTCGACACGGTCACCGCGGTCGGCGCCGCGGCCGGGGTGCCGGACCGGGCCGCCGCGCTGGTCGCCGGCCTGGTGGCGCGCCTCGACGCCGTCGCCGTCGCCGTGCGGGGCCGCCCGGCGCCGCGGGTGCTGGTGCTGGAGTGGACCGACCCGCCGTTCCTGCCCGGGCACTGGGTGCCCGACCTGGTCACCGCGGCCGGTGGGGTCCCGGTGGCGGCCGCCCCGGGCGGGCGCAGCACCGCCGTCGACCCGGCCGACCTGCCCCCGTGCGACGCCGTGCTGGTCGCGCCGTGCGGCTTCGGCCTCGACGACGCGCTCGCCCAGGCCCGCGCGGCGCTGCCGTGGCTGCCCGCCGGTGTCCCGGTGCACGCGATCGACTCGGCGTCGTTCGTGGTGCGGGCCGGTCCGCGCCTGGTCGACGGGGTCGAGGCGATCGCCGGCCTGCTGCACCCCGGTGCGGTCCCGGCGCCGCCGCCGGGGAGGATCGCGCGGGTCCGCTGAGCGGGTCTCAGGCCGCGCCGCCCGGGCCGAGCCGCCGGCCGACCAGCCGCGCGATCCAGGGCGCGACCAGCAGCATCAGGATCACCCGCAGCACCTGCACCGCGACCACCGAGGTGACGTCCACGCCGGAGGAGATCGCCGTCGCCAGCACCGCGTAGACCCCGCCCGGGGTGGTCGCGAGGTAGCCCTCCAGCGGGGTCATGCCGGTGGAGTACGACAGCAGCAGCCCCAGTCCGGCGCAGAGCGCGACGACGCCCAGGATCAAAGCGGTCGCCAGCGGCAGCACCCGCGCGACGGTGCCGAGCGCGGTCCGGGTGAAGCGCAGCCCGGCCTGCCAGCCGATGACGGCGTAGGCGACGTCGACGAGCGGCAGCGGCACCGACGCGGCGAAGGAGAACCCGGCCAGGCTGACGACCAGCGCCACCACCATCGGCCCGAGCAGGGCTCCGGCGGGGACCCGCGCGAGCTTCCCGAGCGGGACGCCGACGCCCACGCACAGCGCGGTCACCGCGAGCCCGACCCACCACGGCGCGCCGGGGCCGGTGACCGCGGCGGCGGGTGCGCCGGGGGAGGCGCCGTAGACGACCGCGGCGACCACCGGCATCGTCGCGGTGACCAGCCCGACCCGCAGGTACTGGATGACGGCGACGGTGCGCTCGTCGCCGCCCAGCTCGCGGCTGATCGCGACCAGCCCGGACGCGCCGCCCGCGGTCTGCGCGAGCATCCCGGTGAGCGGGGTGACCCCGCGCTGCAGACCCATGAGCAGGCCGGACCCCATGCTGACCAGCAGCGTCGCGAGGCTGATCAGCAGGACCGGCAGCCACTCGGCCGCCACCGCGGCCAGGGTGTCCGGGCGGGCGAGCAGGCCGATGACGACCCCGATGACCGCCTGCGCACCCGACGTCGCCGGGCGGGCGACCCGGGCGGGGCCGAGCCCGGTCAGGGCGAGGACGGTCGCGACCAGCAGCCCGGCGAACAGGGCGGGGGAGGGCACGTCGACCGCGGCGAGCCCGGCCGTCACGAGCACGGTCAGCGCGGCGAGCAGCGGCCAGCGCCACCATCCGGACAGCGACGGGCGGGGGCTCACCGTGTGATCACGACCCGAGCCTAAATGGGACAGGCGTACTGGTGCGCGGTGAGTCGGGACACGATCGTTGTCGAGAGCGAACGATCACGGCTTCCGCCGGAGCGGCCGCCGGGGTAGGACGGACGGGCACGAGGAGGTGCGCCGATGCGAGACACCCCGAGAGACGACACCGCCGCGACCACCGGGCTCGGCCCGGTGATCGCCGCACTGACCGCGCCCGGTGCGGAGTTCGAGCTGGTCGACGCCGACGTACGTGGCGCCGCGATGCGGGTCTACCGGCGTGGCCCGCACACCCTGGCCGAGCTGTGGGCGGCGACGGCGGCGTGGCCGGAGCGCACGTTCACCGTCCACCACGGCGAGCGTCGCACCTACGGCGAGCACCGGAGCCTGGTCGCCGACCTGGCCGGCGTGCTCACCGGGCGGTTCGGGCTGCGCCCCGGCGACCGGGTCGCGATCGCGATGCGGAACCTGCCGGAGTGGCCGGTCGTCTTCTTCGCCGCGCAGGTCGCGGGGCTGGTCGTCGTACCGCTGAACGCCTGGTGGAGCGCACCCGAGCTGGCGTGGGCGGTGGCCGACTCCGGTGCCGGGCTGGTCGTGGCCGACCCCGAACGGTGCGCCGCCCTGTGCGGTGGGAGCGGCACCGGGGTGCCGGTCGTCCGGGTCCGCGGGGGCGGCGCGCCCGCGCCCGGTCCGGTGACCGGGTGGGAGGACCTCGGGCTGCGCACCGACGGCCCCGGTGACCCGGTCGGGGTCACCGCGCCCGGCCCGGACGACGACGCGACGATCCTCTACACCTCCGGCACCACCGGCCGACCGAAGGGCGCGGTCGGCACCCACCGCAACCACGTGACGAACCTGCTCAACGTCGCGCTGCAGGCCCGCGCCACCGCGCTCGACTCGGGGGTGGAACCGCCGCCGGGGCAGCAGGGGACGCTGCTGATGTACCCGATGTTCCACATCGCCGGCATCAACGGACTCGTCGGCGCCGTGCTCGGCGGGGCGAAGCTCGCCACCCTGCACCGCTGGGACCCGGCCGCGGCGCGGGCCGTCGTCCGGTCCGAGCGGCTGACCCGCTCCAACGGTGTCCCGTCGACGACGGCGGAGCTGCTCGACGGCGCCGACCCCGCCGACCTCGCGTCGTTGCGGACGGTCGGGATGGGCGGGGCACCCGTGCCGCCCGAGCTCGTCGCGCGGATCGGGCGCGACCTCGGCGCCGGGGCCGCGAACGGCTACGGCCTGACCGAGACGACCTCGGCGATCTGCGCGAACACCGGGTCGGAGTACCGGGCCCGTCCCGACTCGGTCGGCCGGCCCGCGCCGGGGGCCCGGCTGCGGGTCGCCGGCCCGGGCGGTGAGGCGCTGCGCGACGGCGAGGTCGGCGAGCTGTGGTTCCGCGGCCCGAACGTGGTCCGCGGCTACTGGAACCGGCCCGACGCCGACGCCGAGGCGTTCGTCGACGGCTGGTTCCGCACCGGCGACCTGGGGCACGTGACCGACGGCTGGGTGTACGTCGTGGACCGGTTGAAGGATGTCGTGCTGCGCGGTGGGGAGAACGTGTACTCCGCGCAGGTGGAGGCGGCGATCCACACCGTCGACGGGGTGCTGGAGGTGGCGGTGCTCGGCGTGCCGCACCCGCGCCTGGGCGAGGAGGTCGCCGCACTGGTCCGGGCCCGCCCCGGAGCGGCCCGCGACGACGACGCCGTCCGCGCCGCCGTCGCCGCGCGGGTGGGGGAGTTCGCCGCGCCCGCGCACGTGCGGTGGACCGACGAGCCGCTGCCCAGGACGGCGACCGGGAAGGTCCGCAAGCGGGAGCTGCGCTCGGGGTTCACCGCTCCGGCGTGAGCGTCCTGCGGGCCGCGGACACGGCCTCCAGCCAGGGACGCGGGTCCGGGGCGCCGGCCGGCGGGACCAGGACGACGGTGTCCGGCCCGGCCGCGGCGTGGCTCCGGACGACCGCCTCCACCTCGGCCCGGTGCTCCGGCAGCGCGACGTAGCCGACGCGCCGGAACCCGTCCGCGGCGCCGCCCGGGCCGCACGCGTCGAGCGAGGACCGGACGTCGGCGGGGGACAGGCCCGAGTCGAGCAGGACCCCGTCGGCGAGGTCCCCGGCCAGCCGCAGGGTGCGCGGCCCGCGCCCGCCGACCAGCACCGGTGGGACGGTCGTCGGCGGGTGGTCGAGCCGGACCCGGTCCAGGGAGACGTAGCGCCCGGAGCGGGTGACCTCGCGACCGGCGAGCAGGTCCCGTACCGCGGTCGTGTGCTCGGCGAGCAGGGTCAGCGGCGAGGCGACCCGGTTGCCGACCTGGCCCATCCAGTCGAGCACGCCGTGCCCGAGGACCGGCAGGTAGCGGCCCGGGAACAGCCGGGCGAGCGAGGCGGTCTCCATGGCGACGACCGCCGGGTTCCGCAGCGGCACCGGGAACAGCCCGACCCCGACGGTGAGGGCGCCGGTGTGGGCCAGCGCGACGGCCGCGGTGGCGGTCCCGCCGTGCAGGAAGCAGTCCTCCCACAGCCACAGCTGGTCCAGCCCCGCGGCCTCGACGTCACGGGCCACGCCCGGCAGCTCCTCGGGGGGCAGCTCGGGCCGGAAGACGATGCCGATGTCCATGCCGGTCACCGTGCCACGCGGAGCCGCCGGTGTCGTACGGCTACCGGGCCGGGTCGATGCGGAACACCGGGCAGATGCCGGTCAGGGCACCCAGCGCCTCGGGCGTCGGCTCGGCGACGACCCCGTTCTCCACCATGATCCCGACGCCCTCCGGGGTGACCTGCGGCCACGCCTCCAGCACCGGGCGCGCCTGCTCCGGCGGCACCTCCACCAGCACGACGGACTCCGGGTCGGCGTCGGGTCCCGTGCTCAGCGTGGCCCGCCCGCCCGCGGCCCGGACGTTGACGATCCAGTCCGCGCCCGGGAACCCGCCGACGACGAACCGCTGCCCGCCGGTCGCGTACACCGTCAGCGGCGTGTGCCGGGGTGTGCCGCTGCGCCGGCCGGGGACGGTCAGGACGGGCAGCTCGAACGGCAGCTCGCCACGGTCGCGCCGTGCGAGCAGGTCGTCGTTCAGGTGCTTGATCTGCTGCGGGGCACGGATGTGACGGCGGGGATCGTCGGGCACGGGAGCTCCTCGTTGTCGGACCGGGCGGGCCAGGATGCCACGGCGGGTGGGCCGAGCCGGTGCGACGTGGGCTCAGTCCGACCGCAGCCCGTGCAGCGCCTCCTCGGCCCGGGCCAGGTCCTCCTCGGCCTGCTCGGCCCGCCTCGCGGCGTCCCGGGCGGCGCGGCCGGCCTCGTCGCGGGCACGGTCGGCGTCCTCGGCGGCGGAGCGGGCGCGGTCCAGCTCGGCGGTCAGCTCGTCCACCCGGCGGTGCGCGTCGTCGCGGCGCCCGTCGGCCCGGTCGGCGCGGTCGCGGGCGTCGTCGCGTTCCCGGCCGGCGTCGTGGGCGGCCAGCCGGGCGGTCTCGACGGCCTTCTCCGCGTCGGCGAGTGCCTGCGCGTGCCGTTCGGCCTCGCGTCGCTCCCGCTCCTGCGCGGCGCGGTGCTCGGCCTCCCGCCGGCGGGCGTCGCGCCGTCGCCCGGCGAGCTCCCCGTCGCCGTCCCGGCGCTCGCCGCCCCGCTCCGGATGCGGGGACCGGGCGCCACGCGGAGCGTCCGCGTCCGCCGTGGAGCCCTCCGCCGCGGACCCCGCCTCCCCGAGCGGCCCGAAGCCGCTGTGCCGCTCGTAGCGCTCCAGCCGCCCCGACCGGACCCGGTCGGCCAGGTCCGGGTCGGCCAGCGCCGACTCCAGCACCCACCGCACGTCGCGCTCCACACCGGAGCCCACCCGGGCCCCCGCGGCGCGACCGAGGGCCGCGGCCCGGCGGGCCAGCGCCCCGACCAGCCGGTTGCGCTGCGCGGACACCTCCCGCAGGGCCGCGCCGTCGAGGGAGCGCTGGGCGTGGGCCAGCACCGGGGCCAGGGCCAGGAGCCCCTCGACCTCGTCGCGAGCGTCGTCGACCAGCAGGTTCGCCAGCCACGCGGCCCGGGTGGGCCGCCGGGCGGCGGCGATCTCCCGGGCCGCGTCGGTGTCCGCGTCGGCGCGGGCACGGGCGGCGGCGTCGTCGCGTGCGGCGACGAAGTCCTCCGGCGGGACCCGGTACAGCCGGTCCAGCTCCGCGTCCGTGTCCACGCCGGCCGGCCACTCAGCTCAGGTTCGCGTGCGTCCCGACCAGGACGGCGCGGCCGACGGTGTGGCTGAACAGGGTGAACGCCAGGAACGTGGGCGTCGCGGTGGCGGGCACGTCCAGCGTGGGCACGTCGACCGCGTGCACCACGAAGTAGTACCGGTGCGGACCGTGCCCGGGCGGCGGGGCGGCGCCCAGGTACCGGGCCAGGCTCGCGTCGTTGGGCAGCTGGACCGCGCCCTCGGGGAGGCCGGACCCGCTGTCGTCACCGGCGCCGGACGGCAGCGAGGTCACCGAGGCCGGCACGTCGAACACCGCCCAGTGCCAGAACCCGGCGACGGTCGGGGCGTCCGGGTCGTAGCAGGTGACGGCGTAGGACTGCGTCCCCTCCGGCGCGCCGGACCAGGACAGCTGCGGCGAGACGTCCTCGCCGCCCGCGCCGAAGATGCCGGACAGCTGGGGGGTGGCGAGCGCAGCGCCGTCGTTCACGTCGGTGCTGGTCAGGGTGAACGACGGGACCGGGGGCAGCTCGTCGTAGGGGTTGCGGGGCACGGGGCGGACCTCCTCGGATCGGTGGCGGTGGGTCTCGCCGTGATCCTGGCACGGCGCGTCGGCTGCCGTCGGGCGGCGGGGAGGGCAGGGTGTCGGTCCGTGGAGATGCTGCTCGTGCTCGTCGGGCTGATGGTGGCCGCGGTCGTCCTGGTGGGGGTGGGGGACCGGCTCCGGCTGCCCTGGACCGCGCTGATGGTGGTCCTCGGCGTGGTCGTCGCGCTGCTGCCCGGACTGCCCGACGCGTTCGTCATCGACCCCGAGCTGATCCTGCCGCTGTTCCTGCCGCCGCTGCTGTTCGCCACGGCGCAGCGCACGTCGTGGGCGCTGTTCCGGGCGCGCAGGCGGACGATCGCGCTGCTCGCCGTCGGCCTGGTGCTGGTCACCGCCACCGCGGTCGCCGGGACGGTCTGGCTGCTCGTGCCGGGGCTCGCACTCACCGCCGCCGTCGCGCTCGGGGCGATGGTCGCCCCACCGGACCCGGTCGCCGTCGAGGCCGTCGCCGGGCAGGTCCCGATCCCGCGCCGCGTGGTGGCGGTGCTGCAGAGCGAGGGCCTGTTCAACGACGCCACCGCGCTGGTCGTGTTCCAGGCCGCGGTGCTGGCGACCGTCTCCGGCGACGAGCTGAGCCCGCTCGGGCTGGGCCTGCGGTTCGTGCTCGGCGCCGCCGGCGCGGTCCTCATCGGACTGGGTGTGGCCTGGCTGGCGCGCCGGGTGCTCGGCAGGCTCACCGACGCCACCGGGCGCAGCGCGCTCACCCTGGTCCTGCCGTTCGCCACCTACCTGGCCGCCGACGAGCTCGGCGCGTCCGGGGTGATCGCCGTCGTCGTCCTCGCGCTGCAGCTGCGCGCCGGGGCCGACGCCGACGAGGCCGCCGAGCGGCTCACCCAGTCCTCGCTGTGGAACGTCGTCGAGCTGCTGGTCACGGGGCTCGCGTTCGGCCTGATCGGACTCGACCTGCGCCAGGTCGTGCTCGCCGCGGGCGACGAGCTGCCGACGATGCTCGCGCACGCGGCGGTCGTGTGCGTGGTCGTCGTCGCGGTGCGGGTGCTGTGGATGGTCGTCGCCTGGCGGCTGCTGTCCCGCAGCGCCGACGACGCCGCCGCGGCCGGCGCCGCGCCGCTCACCGGACGCGAGGCGGTGCTGCTGTCCTGGTGCGGCATGCGCGGTCTCGCCACGCTCGCCCTCGCGCTGTCGCTGCCGTTGCAGACCGCGTCCGGGGCGCCGTTCCCCGCCCGCGACCAGCTCGTCCTCATCGCCGTGTCGGTGCTGTTCGTGACGCTGCTCGTGCCCGGCTTCACCCTCGGCATGCTGGTCCGCGCCCTCGACATCGACGACGAGGCGGATGCCGAGGAGCGCGCCGAACGCGAGATCGTGCTGCGGGCGCGCCGCGCCGCCGTCGCGACCCTGGAGTTCGAACGCACGGTGCGGGGCCTGCCCGAGGAGGTCGGCACCGCGATGCGGGAGCGGGTCGAGCGGCTGGAGCGGGTGCTGTCGGGGGAGACGCCCTCGGAGGAGGAGCGGTCCCGGATCGCCGCGGTGAAGAAGGCCCGCACCGCCTTCGCCGAGGCCCAGGCCTCGGCGCTGTCCGCCGCCCGGACCGAGGTACTGGCCGCGCGGCGTGAGCCCGGTGTCGACCCGCACGCCGTCGACCGGGTGCTGCGCCGCCTCGACCTGCGCACGGTGCTGCTCGACTGAGGACCCGAGGTGTCCGCGTCGACGGGCACGCTCGTGCCATGACGTGCCCGTTCACCGCCCGCACCCGCCTCCTGTCCGAACCGGACGCCGCCGTGACCGGAGGGCCGGTCGTGCGCACGGCACTACCCGACGGACCCGCGGTGTGGGTGGTCACCGAGGAGGCACTCGCGCGCCGGGTGCTCACCGACCCCCGGTTCGCGAAGGACACCGCGCTCGCCCCGCCCGAGGTCACCGACCTCGAACCGTCGGTCGCAGAGCGGCTGTCACTCACCACCGCCGACGGTCCCGGACACGCCCGGCTGCGTCGCGCGCACGCACCGCTGCTGTCCGCCCGCGCGCTCGCCCGGTACGCCGGGCGCGCCCACTCCCTCGCCTCCGCCCTCCTCGAGGGTCTCGGCCCCGGTGAGGTCGACCTGACCGAGGACTTCACCACCCGCTACCCGCTGGCCGTCGTGCTCGAGGTCGTGGGCGCCCCTCCCGGGCTCCTCGACGACGCCGTCGCCGCCTGCCGCGCGATGTGGAGCCCCGACCCGGCGGTGGCGGGCGCGGCGTTCGGCCGGCTGCAGGCGATCGGGACGGCCGCGGTCACCGACGGGACCGGCGACGGCGTCGCGGCCGGGCTGCGCACCGCCCTGCCCGACCTCACCGACGCCCAGGTCGGCTACCTCGTCTTCGGGCTGGTGTTCGCCGGGCAGCTCACCACCGATGCCGCGCTCGGGTACGTCGTCGCCCACGCACTGGACTCCGGGCTCGCCGGCCGCACCGCCGAGGAGCTCGACGCGCTGGTCGCCGAGGTGCTGCGGGTCCATCCGCCCGCCCCGTTCTCGCTGTGGCGCTTCGCCCGGACCGCCGTCGACCTCGCGGGCGAGGCGCTGCCCGCCGGGGCGCCGGTGCTGGTCGACATCCGGGGGATCGACGCCGCCCCGGTGGTCGGGCACCCGCTGACCTTCGGGCACGGCCCGCACTTCTGCGCCGGTGCGCACCTGGCCCGCCTCGAGCTCCGCGCCGTGCTGGAGGTGCTGCGGGACAGGTTCCCCGACGCCCGTCCCGCCGGTCCGGTGACCGGGCTCGTCGAGGTGCACCCGGGCGGACCGGTCGGGGCGCGGCTCGCCGCGTTGCCGGTACGGCTGCATCCCGCGCGGTGATCCTTCCCCCATCCCATCTCCAGCCATCACATGATGAACTGTGCAGATGTTCGAGCGACGGGGGGTGCGGTCCGCGACCGTGACCGCGGCACTCGCCGTACTGCTGGCGGTCGCGCTCGTGGGCTCGCTCGCGTTCGGCGCCGAGGACCTCCCCGTCGCGAAGGTCGTCGACGCGGTGCTGCACGACCGGCCCGGCCCCGTCTCGACGATCGTCCGGGACCTGCGGATGCCGCGCTCGCTGCTCGCCGCGATCGTCGGCGCGGGCCTCGCGCTCGCCGGGGCCGGGGTGCAGACCCTCGTGCGCAACCCGCTCGCCGACCCCTACCTGCTCGGGGTGTCCTCCGGCGCGAGCGTCGGCGCCACGGCCGTCATCACCACCGGGGTGCTGGGTGCGCTCGGCACCTGGGCGCTGTTCACCGGTGCACTCCTCGGGGCCCTCGCCGCCGGGGCACTGGTCGGGGCGATCGCCGTCGCCCAGGGCGGGCTCACCCCGATCCGGCTGATCCTCACCGGCACCGTGCTCGGCTCGGCGTTCTCGGCGACGGCGAGCTACCTGGTGTTCCGCTCCGGCGACCCGGCCGCCGCCCAGTCCGTGCTGTTCTGGCTGCTGGGGAGCCTGTCCGGGGCGCAGTGGGACCGGGTCGCGGTGCCCGCGGTGACCGTGGCGCTCCTGCTGGTGCTGCTCGTGACGTTCAGCGGCTGGCTCGACGCGCTCACCGCCGGGCCCGACACCGCCGCCGCGCTCGGCGTGCCGGTGACCGCCGCCCGGACCGCGCTGTTCACCGTGTGCGCGGTCGCGGTCGGCGTGCTCGTCGCGGTGTCCGGGGCGATCGGTTTCGTCGGCCTGGTCGTGCCGCACCTGGCCCGGCTGCTCGTCGGGTCCCGGCACCGGGTGCTGCTGCCGGTGACCGCGCTGGGCGGCGCACTGTTCCTCCTCGTCGTCGACGTCGTCGCCCGGGTCGCGGTGCGGCCCACCGAGATGCCGCTGAGTGTGGTCACCGGGCTGATCGGTGCCCCGGTGTTCCTGGTGCTGATGGGGCGACGCCGCTACCGGACCGCCGGGAGCATGGCGTGAGCCTGCGGGTCGAGGGCCTCACCTGCGTGCTCGGCGGCCGCACCGTCCTGACCGGGGTCGACCTCGCCGTCGAGCCGGGCGAGGTGCTCGGCGTCGTCGGGCCCAACGGCAGCGGGAAGTCCACCCTGCTGCGTGCCCTCGCCGGGATCCGCAGGCCCACCGTGGGGCGGGTGCTGCTCGACGGCACCCCGCTGACCGCGTTGCGGGCCCGGCAGCGGGCCCGGCGGATCGCGTTCGTCGGCCAGGAGGAGGACCTGCCGCCGGACCTGTGCGCCGGGGAGGTCGTCGCGCTCGGCCTGGTGCCGCACCGGCCGCCGTGGGCGGGCGGCGACGCGGTCGAGCGGGCCGCGGTCACCGCGGCGCTGGCCGCGGTCCACCTCGACGGCCTCGCCGACCGGCCGGTCGACCGGCTCTCCGGTGGTGAACGCCGCCGGGTGCTGCTCGCCCGCGGCCTCGCCCAGGACGCCGGTGTCCTGGTGCTCGACGAGCCCACGAACCACCTCGACGTCCGGCACGCACTGGGCCTGCTGGAGCTGGTGCGGTCGCTGCACCGGACCGTGGTGGTGAGCCTGCACGACCTCGACCTGGCCGACCGCTGGTGCGACCGCCTCGTCGTCCTGCACGACGGCCGGGCCCTCCCGGCCGTGTCCGACCTCGACCCCGGCACCGTCTCACGGGTCTTCGGGGTCGCCGCCGCCCGTGTCACGCATCCGGTGACCGGGCGGTCCCGCCTCGTGTTCGACTCGCTCAGGGAGAGCTCGTGACCCGTCCGCTACGCCTGTCCGCCGTCCTCGTCGCGGGGGTGGTCGCCCTCGCCGCCTGCTCGGCGCCCGCCCCGGCGCCCGCCGCACCCGGTGACCCGGCCGGCACGGTCACCGTGCAGAACTGCGGTGCCCCCGCGCAGTTCCCGGCGCCGGCGCAGCGCATCTTCGTCAACGACGGCAACATGATCTCTATGGTCCTGGCGCTCGGCGCCCAGGACCGCGTCACGGCGGTGTCGAGCATGCAGCGCGACGCCGAGACGCTGCGCCGCCACTACGGCGCCGCCGTCGACGGCCTGGCGCAGGCCGCGCCGGAGTACCCGACCCTGGAGACCGTGCTGGCCCGCGACCCCGACGTGATGGTCGCCGGCTGGAACTACGGCTACAGCGAGGAGAAGAACCTCACCCCGGCCCGGCTGCGCGAGCAGGGCATCGCCCCGTACGTGCTGACCGAGTCCTGCCGCCAGGCCGACGGGCAGAGCGCCCGCGGCATCGTCGACCCCTGGACGGCGCTGCGCGACGACCTGCACAACCTCGGCACCATCACCGGGCACACCGCCGACGCCGACCGTGTCGTCGCCGACCTCGACACCCGGCTCGACGCGCTGGGGAAGGCGCCGCAGGCCGCGACACCGCCGACGGTGTTCCTGTTCGACAGCGGCACCGACACGCCCTTCTCCAGCGGCCGGTTCGGCGCCCCGCAGGCGATCATGGAGGCGGCCGGGGCGCGCAACGCGCTCTCCGACGTCGACGACACCTGGACCAGGGTCTCGTGGGAGCGGGTCGCGACGGCGCAGCCCGCCGCGTTCCTGTTCGTCGACTACCCGCCGCAGACCTTCGCCGAGAAGGTCGCGGTCCTCAAGAGCCGTCCCGACACCCGCGACCTGCCCGCGGTGAGGGAGAACCGGTTCCTGAACCTGCCCTACGCCCTGTGGACCTCGGGCCCGCTCAACGTCGACGCCGCCGAGCAGGTCCGGGCGGCGCTGGAGCGCTGGAACCTGGTGCCCGCCTCCGGCCTGACCCCGGAGTCCGACGACGTGCCCCGCAGCTGAGCGCGGAGGTCCCGGGGGCACGCCGTACGGCGCCCCCGGGACCGGACCGGCCGGTCAGGTGATCGTGATGCCGCCGTCGACGGCCCAGGTCTGGCCGGTGACGTAGCCACCGGCGTCGGAGGCGAGGAACAGCACGGCCGCCGTCAGCTCCTCCGGGTCGCCCTTGCGGCCCATCGGGATCCGCTCGGTCATCCGCTCCAGGTAGCCGTCCTGGTACTGGTCGGTCATCTCGGAGGCGAAGAACCCGGGCGCGACCGCGTTGACCCGGATGCCCCGGCGGCCGGTCCACTGCTGGGCCAGGTCCCGGGTCAGGCCGACGATCGCCGCCTTGGACGCGGAGTAGGCCGCCTGCGGCAGCGACGCGGTGGTGAGCCCGAGGATCGAGGAGATGTTGACGATGCTCGACCCGGGCGCCATGTGGGCGGCGCAGGCCTGCGCCATCCAGTAGGAGCCGTTGAGGTTCACGTCGACGACGCCGGTGAACTGCTCCGGGGTCTCCTTCAGGGCGGGCACCGCGGTGCCGACGCCGGCGTTGTTGACCAGCACGTCGAGCCGGCCGAACTCGTCGACGGCGGCCTGCGCCAGGGCCCGGCAGTCCTCCGGCTCCGCCACGTCGGTGGCGACGGCCACCGCCCGCCGCCCGGCCGCCTCGACCAGCGCCACGGTGTCGGCCAGCTTCTCGGCCCGCCGCGCCCCCAGCACGAGGTCCGCGCCGGCCTCGGCGAGGCCCTTGGCGAAGGCCACGCCCAGGCCGGAGGAGGCGCCGGTGACGACGGCGACCCTGCCGTCCAGTCGGAATCGCTCGATCACGCTCACCCGGCGACCCTAACCCGGATCAGCCGCCGAGCTTCTCCGCGAGCTGCGGGACGAGCCGCTCCAGGGCGAACGGCGCGGACAGGACGGAGTTGTAGGTCATCGCGCCGCGGGTGTCGGCGTCGGGGACGATCATGTCGCCGCGGGCCACGACCGGGACCTGGCGCAGGACCGGGTCGGAGTCGACCTGCTGCTTCGCGGCGCCCTCGTCGGCCAGCATCACCAGGACGTCGCCGTCGAGCAGGCCGGCCTGCTCGGAGGAGACCTCGACGTAGAAGCTCTGCCGATCGTCGCGCTCGGCGATGGCCGGTGGCTGCGCGAAGCCGAGACCGGTCATGAACTGGCCGCGGGCGTCGGCGGCGGTGAAGGCGCCGTACATGCCGTCGAAGGGCAGCACCGTCGCCCCGACCTTCCCGCGGAACTGCGGGTGCGCGGTGACGGCGTCGGCGAACGCGGCGTCGGCGGTCCGGACCAGCTCCTCGCCGCGAGCGGTCTCACCCAGCGCGGTCGCGACGGCGCGCATCTGGTCGGTGCGGCTCACCCCGAACGCGATGGAGCCCGCGGGACGGGCGACGACCGGCGCGATCGCGGTCAGCCGGTCGTAGGCGGCCCGGTCGATGCCCGAGGACAGCGCGATGATCACGTCCGGGCGCAGCGCGGCGATCCGTTCCAGATTCGGCTCGGGCTCGGTGAGCACCTGCGGTGCCTCACCCTGCACGAGCCCGCGGGCCCACGGACCCAGCCCGCCGGTCTCCTGGTAGAAGGTGTAGGAGGCGACCGCGACCGGGGTCACACCCAGGGCGAGGACGGGGTCGGCGTCGGTGACGCCGAGGGCGATGACCCGCTGTGGGCGGGCGGGGATCTCCGCGGCGCCGAAGGCGTGGTCGATGCGGACGGGGAACGCGCCGTCGGCGGTGGACGGGGCGTCCGTCGGGCCGGGACCGCCGGACGTACAGGCGGTGAGCAGGCCCACGAGGGCCAGCAGGAGGATCAGTCGTCGATGCACATCGGGACAATAACCGAGGCTAACCTAACCCGAAATGTCCGGAAGGTCTCGCCGCGGCGCGTTCGCACCGGCCGACGCGTCGCGGACCGGTGCGAACGCGCGGGCTCAGCCGCGCGGGCGGCGCTTGCGGGCCACGACGGCCCGGTAGAGCAGCGGGTCGCGACTGGTCGCGAGCCGGTGCCGGTAGACGGTCGACCCGAGCTCCTCGAGCTCGCCGGACGCCAGCAGCGAGGAGATGAGACCGGCGAACCCGGAGGTGTCGCCGTCGTTCAGGAAGTCGTCCCGCAGGGTGATCGCGACGAAGCCGTCGACCGCGACCATGTCGAACGCGGCGCGGAACGCCGCGGGCGGGATGTCGCCGAAGCCGAGCGCGGCGACGCAGGTCAGGGCGTCGAAACCGCCCGCGGCGATGTTCTCGGTGGTCTCGTCGTCCAGGTCGGTGAGGTCCACGACGTGGTAGTCGTCGTAGACCCCCGGGCGGTCCCGCTCGGCGGCCTCGCGGGCCTCGGGGAGGATGTCGATCCCCACCACCTTGCCGACGCCGCGGGCACGCAGCTCCTCGGCGACGATGCCGTTGCCGGCGCCGACGTCGAGGACCCGCAGCCCGGACGGGTCGACGCCCACGGCGTCGAGCTGCTCGGCCAGCGCGCCGGCCACCACGGCCGGGGACTGGCACTGCAGGATGTCGTAGAACAGCTTCTCGTAGAGGCCCGGGATCTTGAAGAGTTCGTCGTAGTCGTGGAAGCGGTACTCGGTCCACCCGTGTCCGAGGTCCAGCACGCAGTACTCCGCGTCCTGCTCGAACGAGGTCGTGGGTTCCGGCAGAGCAAGCCGGTAGGTCGGTTCGGAACGCTCGACGGCCATGAAAATCCTTCCTGGTCGGGAACGGACACCTCGACGCTAGTGCACCCGGCGCCTCCGACCGGGGGTGAGCGATGTCGCACGGGCCGCGATGTGACTCGGCGGTAGGTGGTGACACGATCGGCTGCGGGAGACACCCGGAGATCACCGTCGATCAGCGAGGAGAGACATGACCCAGCAGCAGAGGACCGCCGTCGTGACCGGTGGGGCGCGCGGCATCGGGGCCGCCACCGCGATCCGGCTCGCCGCCGACGGGCACAAGGTCGCGGTGCTGGACCTGGAGGAGTCGGCCGCGAAGGCCACCGTCGAGGCCATCGAGTCCGCCGGCGGGACCGCGGCCGCGTTCGGTGCGGACGTCGCCGACGAGCAGGCCGTCGCCGCGGCCGTCGACGCGGTCACCGAGCGCCTCGGCGCCCCGACGGTGCTGATCAACAACGCCGGTATCACCAAGGACAACCTGCTGTTCAAGATGACCGTCGACGACTGGGACGCGGTCATGGGCGTGCACCTGCGCGGTGCGTTCCTGATGACCCGCGCGGTGCAGAAGCACATGGTCGACGCCGCCTGGGGCCGGGTCGTGAACCTCTCCTCGACCTCGGCGCTGGGCAACCGCGGCCAGGCGAACTACTCCGCGGCGAAGGCCGGCATGCAGGGCTTCACCAAGACCCTCGCGATCGAGCTCGGCAAGTTCGGCGTCACCGCGAACTGCATCGCCCCCGGCTTCATCGCCTCGGAGATGACCAAGGCGACCGCCGAGCGCATCGGTGTGGACTGGGAGGAGTTCAAGGCCGCCCGGGCCAAGGAGATCCCGGTGCAGCGCCCCGGCGCGCCCGAGGACATCGCCCAGACCGTGTCGTTCTTCGTCGACGAGCGCTCGTCGTTCGTCAGCGGCCAGGTCATCTACGTGGCCGGTGGCCCGAAGGCCTGACCCACCCACGACGGACGGGCCGGCTCCGCTGCTGCGGTGCCGGCCCGTCGGTCGTCGCGGGGGTCAGGAACTGCTGGTCATCGGCACGATCGCCCAGCCGGGGATGTCGTCCTGGCCGGAGACCGGCACGGCGGTCGCGGAGAAGTTGACGAGCAGCACCGAGCCGTCCGCCGCGCGGAAACCACCCAGCGACGAGCCGTCGGTCGCCCGGCCCAGCTCGACGGTGCCCTCACGGAGCCTGGGCACCAGCCAGCGCCACGCCTCGGTCAGCGGGGTCGGCTGACCGCCGTTCTCGTCGGTCGCTGGGGTCCACAGCGAGGAGTACTCGAGCGAGTTGCTGCCCTCGGGGCCCCACAGCAGCGAGCCCTGGGTGCCGGAGCGGGCCATCGCCTGCAGGGCGGCGATCGTCGAGACCGCGCTGGCGGGGGAGGCGAAACCGGCCTGGGCGTCGGCGGGGACGTTGGCGTAGAACTCGGCCCACCAGATCGGGAGCTGCGTCCGTTCCTGGATCCAGCGGTCGATCACCGAGAACTTCTCGGCGCCGACGTCGACCGGGGAGATCGCGTCCTGCTGGCCGCGGTTGGTGGTGGAGCCGTCGACGACGATGAAGTCCGCCCCGACGTTGTTCTTCAGCCAGTAGTCCAGCACGTCCAGCGGCCGCTGGTCGAGCGCGCCCCAGGGGCCGCGGATGTCCGAGGCGTCGCCCGAGTCGACCGGGACGCTGCTCATCACCACGTACGGACCCCCGACCTGGACGTCGGGCCGGACGGACTTCACGGCCTGGTAGACCTGGTTGTAGAAGTTCGTGTAGCCCTCGTAGTCCCAGCGGTTCTCGGCCTGGTTGTAGAAGCCCTTGAGCTCGTTCCACACCAGGACGCGGTCGACCTGCGGGTAGCGCTGCACGGCCTCCCTGGCCAGGTTGGCGAAGTCGGCGAAGTGCTCGGGCAGCGGCGCCTTCTCGAGCCGGTCCCAGCGGGTGTCGCCGCTGTCGCGCGGCGCGCCCTTCATCCAGTCCGGGGAGCAGCACAGCGTCAGCATCGCCTTGCCACCGGTCTCCTCGGTGAGCTGCATCCGGCGGTCCAGCGAGCCCCACTCGAACTCACCGGGCCGGGGCTCGGGGTTCAGCGTGCCGAAGCCCATGAGGTGGTGGTTCTGGTACTCCTGCCCGAGGCTCGACAGGATGTCGACGCCGCGCTGGCGGGCCTGCGCGGGCTCGGTGTCGTCGAGGCTGTCCTGGGTGTGGGTCACCCCGATCTCCATCGGGCCCGGCTGCTCGTCCCAGCGCCAGCCGTTCAGGTCCACGGCCTTCGCGGAGGCCTCCAGCGCCGACGACGGCACGGTGTCACCGGTGGTGGTGTCGCCGCCGGTCCCCGAGGTGCAGGCGGCGAGGGCCAGGACCCCCGCGAGCAGCAGGGCCAGGGCCGGGGTCCGGCGCAGGCCGGGACGGAACCGGGGGGTCCGCGACGGGGACCTCGGTCCGGACGTCGTCGGGGAGGGACGGCGTGACGCTCGCACGGGGTGGTGACCTCACGTTCTGACCGGACGCGGCGCCGGGCGGATGCCGTGGCGCGCGCGGGCTCGTACTGACTCCTGCACTCCTGCGCGGGACGGTGTCCCGGCGAGGTGCTCCCAGCGTGTCAGGGGCCTCCTGTGACCTGACTGAGAGAACCTCGCGAACGCCCGGAGCCGGCCGGGGCCCGCTATCGGACGTTCGGAGCAGAGTAGGGCCGCGGTTCGCGAGGGCCGCACGCAGCCCCGCTGCGCAGCCGAACCCTCTTGTCGCGCAGCGTGTACACCCGGTCGGCCCGCGGCAGCACCGCCGGGTCGTGGGTGATGACCAGCACGGCCCGGCCCGCCGCGGCGGCGAGCAGGTCGTCGAGGACGGCGTCACGGGTGTCCGGGTCGAGGTGCGCGGTGGGCTCGTCGAGCACCAGTACCGCCGGGTCGACGAGCAGTGCGCGGGCCAGCGCGAGCCGCCGGCGCATCCCGCCCGAGAGCCGCGCGCCGTGCGCGCCGACCTCGTCGTCGAGGGCCAGGCCGGCGAGCCCGACCCGGCGCAGGACGTCGGTGAGGTGGGCGTCGTCGGCGTCGGGGGCGGCCAGGCGCAGGTTCTCCCGGACCGTCGAGTCGAACACGTGCGGGTCGGCGGGTACCCCGGAGACCACCGCACGGACCTCGTCGGGCGGGCGCAGGGCCAGGTCGTGCCCGTCGAGCCGGACCGACCCCGCGCGCGGGTCGAGGAACCGGAACAGCACCGCGGCCAGCGTCGACTTGCCCGACCCGCTGGCACCGACCAGCGCCACGACCTCCCCGCGTCCGACGTCGAGGTCCACCCCGTGCAGGACGGTGCGGCCGCGCCCGTCCGGTCCCGGCCCGGGCCAGGCGGCGGTGAGCCCGCGGACCTGCAGGTCACCGCGGTGCGGCAGCGGTCCCGGCCCCGGGTCGCGGTGCACGACGGCGGGTGCGGCGTCGAGCACCGGCACCAGCCGGGCCAGCCCGGCGCGGACCGCGGCGAGCCGCGCCGCGGCGGCCGGCAGCGGCGCGACGATCTCGAACGCGGCCAGCGCGGTCAGCACCAGCACGGCCAGCGGGACCGCGCCCAGGGTGCCGGCGTCGACGGCGGCGACGCCCAGCAGCAGCGTCCCGGCCAGGGTGAGCCCGGCGACCAGGGCGCCGGACCCCGCGCCGAGGCCGAGCAGCGCGGCGTCGCGGCGGGCGGTGCGGGTCAGCTCGGCGTCGGCGCGGGCGACGGCGTCGACGGCGTGGCCGGTCGCGCCGTGGGCCAGCAGTTCCGGGCCGCCGTCGAGCAGGTCGACCAGGGCGGTCGCGAGCCGGTCCCGGGCGACACCGGCGCGCTCGGCGGGCCGCCGCGACAGCGCCGCGGCGAGGGCGGGCACCGCGACCCCGGCGAGCAGCAGCCCGGCGGCGAGCAGCGCCCCGCCGGGGACGTACAGCGCGGTGGCGAGCAGCACCGCACCGGACCCGGCGACCCCGGCTGCGACGACCGGCAGCACCCCGCGCACCACCAGGTCCTGCACCGAGTCGGTGTCGCCGACCAGCCGGGCGACCAGCTCGCCGGACCGGAACCGGCGCACCGGCTCGGTGGCGGCGAGCCGGGCGTAGACGCGGCCGCGCATGTCCGACAGCGCGCGCAGCGCGGCGTCGTGCCCGACCAGCCGCTCGGCGTAGCGGGCCACCCCGCGTCCGACGCCGAGGGCACGGGTCAGCACCACGGCGACCGACAGCGCCGTCACCGACGGGTGCTGGGCGGCGGTGGCGAGCAGCCAGGCGGCCAGCGACAGCAGCCCGGCGCCGCAGGCGGTGGCGAGCGCGCCGAGCAGCGCCCCGCCGACGACGCCGCGCAGCCGGGGCGCCAGCACGCTGCGGGCGAGCGACCAGGGGCTCATCGCGGACGTCCGGCGGGTGTGGTCGCGACCGGGGTGATCGTGACGGTGCGGTCGGTGTGCTCGGCCCAGCCCGCGTCGTGCGCGACGACGACCGCGGTGCGCCCGCGGAGCAGCTCGGCGGCCGCGCTGCGGACCGCGTCGGCGGAGTCGGGGTCGAGGTGCGCGGTCGGCTCGTCGAGCAGGACCAGCGGGGCGTCGCGCAGGAACGCCCTGGCCAGCGCGACCCGCTGCCGCTCGCCCGACGACAGCTGCGCGCCGCCCTCGCCGAGCACGGTGTCCCAGCCGTGCGGCAGCCGGGCGACGACGGCGTCGAGCCCGGCCCGGCGTGCGGCCGCCCGCACGGCGTCGTCGGTGACGCCCGCGTGGTCCCGCCCGGCGCCGAGCCGGACGTTGGCGGCGACGGTGTCGGCGAACAGGTGCGGCTGCTGCGGCACCCAGGCCACCCCGCGGCGCCAGGCGTCGAGGTCCAGGTCCGCGAGGTCGGCGCCGGTGCCGTCGCGGCCGTGCACGGTGACGGTGCCGCCGGTCGGGGCGACCATGCCGAGCAGCACGCCGAGCAGGGTGGACTTCCCGGCCCCGGACGGGCCGCGCAGCAGCACCGTCTCCCCGGGGGCGAGGTCCAGCGACAGCCCGGCGACGGCGTCGGCGTCCGCGCCGGGGTAGCGCACCCGCAGCCCGTCGACGGTCAGGCCGCGGCCCGCCGGGTCGGCCGCCGGCACCGGTGCGGTCCCGCCGGGCGCGCCGCCGGCCGGGCGGTCCAGCTCGGCGAACACCTGCCGGGCCGCGGCGACGCCCTCCATGCTGGCGTGGAACCGGGCACCGACCTCGCGCAGCGGCAGGTAGGCCTCCGGGGCCAGGACCAGCACGAACAGTGCGGTGGCGTAGTCGAGGTCCCCGTAGAGCAGCCGCAGCCCGACCTCGACCGCGACCAGGGCGACGGCGAGCGTCGCGAGGACCTCCAGCACGAACGCGGACAGGAACGCGACCCGCAGGGTGCCGGTCATGGCGTGCCGGTGGGCGTCGGTCGTCTCCCGGACCTTGCCCGCGACGACCTGCGCACGGCGGAACAGCGCGAGCGTCGGCAGCCCCTGCACGACGTCGAGGAAGTGCCCGCCGAGACGGGACAGCAGCCGCCACTGGCGGTCGGTGCGGGCCCGGGTGTGCATCCCGACCAGGGCCATGAACAGCGGGATCAGCGGCAGCGTGACGGCGATGACGACCGCGGAGATCCAGTCCGCGTCGGCGACGACGACCAGCACCGCGACCGGGACCAGCACCGCGAGCACCAGCTGGGGAAGGTAGCGGGCGAAGTAGTCGTCGAGGGCGTCGAGGCCGCGGGTGGCCAGGGTGACGATCTCACCGGAGGACCGCCGCGGGTCCGGTGCGGCGAGCGCGAGCCGGCGCACGAGCTGCATCCGCAGCTGGGACTTGGCGCGGGCGGCGCTGCGCAGCGCCGCGGACTCCGCGCCGTAGGACAGCAGCGCCCGCGCCACCGCGACGACGGCGACGCCCCCGACGAGCCAGGCCAGGGTGTCGAGCCCGGCACCCGGCCCGGTGCGTGCGCCGTCGAGGCCGAACGACGGCGTCGCCCCGGCCACCACCCGCGACACCAGCCAGGCCTGGGCCAGGATCAGCCCGGTCGCGGCGACCCCGCAGACCGTGGCGACGGCCAGGTGCACCCGGACCGCGCTCGCCGTGCGCAGCAGCCGGGGGTCGACCGGCGGGCCGCCCGCGGGCGGCGCCCCGGCGGTGGCGGACGGGGTGGACACGGTCGTCATCGTGGGGCCGGTACCGCGGTGTCACCAGTGTCGGAGGTCCCGGCCGGGGCGACCCGCGCCCCGCCGAGGCGGCGGCGGAACACCCAGTAGCTCCAGGACTGGTAGCCGAGCACCAGCGGCAGGAACACGGCCGCGATCCAGGACATGACGCCGAGCGTGTACGGCGCGGACGCCGCGTTCGCGACGGTCAGGGTGTGCGCGGGGTCGGTCGTCGAGGGCAGCAGCGTCGGGTACAGCTGGCCGAACAGCACGACCGACAGCCCGCCGATCGCGAGCGCGGTGGCAGTGAACGCCCACCCCTCGCGGCCGGCCAGCAGCGCCACCCCGGCCGCGGCGAGGGCCGCGCCGGAGACCCAGGCGACCGTGGTGGTCCAGGACGGCTCGCGCAGCGCGAGCGTCGCGGCCAGGAACGCGACGGTCACCAGCAGCACCGGGGCCACCGCGCGCAGCGCGAACCGCCGCGCCCGGTACCGCACCGGCCCGTCGGTCTTCAGTGCCAGGAACACCGCGCCGTGCAGCAGGAACAGCGCCGTGGTGACGACGCCGCCGAGCAGCGCGTAGCCGTTCAGCAGGTCCCCGAGCGACGCGGTGACCACGGTGTTCTGCCCGCTGCCGGGGGCACTGAGCACGGTGGGCAGGCCACGGACCAGGTTCGCGAGGACCATGCCCCACACGAACGCCGGCACCAGCGACCCGAGACCGATCAACAGGTCCCAGCGGGCCTTCCACGGCGGGTCGGAGCGCTTGTGCCGGTACTCCAGCCCGACCCCGCGCACGATCAGGCCCAGCAGGACCAGCAGCACCGGCAGGTAGAGGCCCGACAGCATGGCGGCGTACCAGGCGGGGAACGCGGCGAACATCGCGCCGACGGCGGCGATCAGCCACACCTCGTTGCCGTCCCACACCGGGCCGATCGCGCCGAGGGCGGCCTCGCGGTCGTCCTCGGCGTCGCGGCCCAGGACGCGGACCAGCATCCCGACGCCGAAGTCGAACCCCTCGAGCACCAGGTAGCCGGTCCACAGCACGGCCACGGCCAGGAACCAGATCGTGGGCAGGTCCATCGTCGTCCCTCCGGGGTCAGTAGCTGAACGCCGCGGGGCGGCGCTCGGCGTCGGTGTCGGCGTCGTCGGCGGGGTCGGGCGGGGCCGCGGGGGCGGCGGGTCCGGCGGCGACGTAGCGGAACAGCAGCCGCACCTCGACGACGGCGAGGATCCCGTAGAGCGCGGTGAACGCGGCCAGGGAGAACGCGACCTGGCCCAGGCTCACTCCGGGGGACACGCTCTGCGCGGTGAGCAGCTCGCCGTGCACCGTCCAGGGCTGGCGGCCCATCTCGGTCAGCACCCAGCCGGCGATGTTCCCCGCCAGCGCCGCGGGCAGCGCGGCGACCACACCCCGGTAGGCCCACCGCGACAGCCGCCCGGCCGGAGCCGGTGCGCCGTCGCGGGTGAAGCCGGGCAGCCGGCCGCCGCGGGTCAGCCAGAGCCCGGCCGTCGCGACCGCGACCCCGGCCAGGCCGAGGCCCATCATCAGCCGGAACGCCCAGTAGAGGACGGCGATGTTGGGCCGGTAGTCCCCGGGCCCGTAGAGCGCCTCGTACTGCGCCTGCACGTTCTCGATGCCCTGCACCGGACCCCACGGGCTGCCGGTGGCCAGGAAGCTCAGGACACCGGGGATCTGCACGTTGACGTGGTTGCGGCTGCCCTGGACGTCGCCGACGGCGAACAGCGAGAACCCGGCCGACTCCTCGGTCTGCCACAGCGCCTCGGCCGAGGCGAGCTTCATCGGTTCGTAGGTGGCGGCCAGCTTGGCCTGGTGGTCACCGGAGGCGATGACCAGCACCCCGGCCACGAGGGTGACGAGGAACCCGGTGCGCAGGGTCTTGCGGAACAGCGTGTGCTCGCTCGGGTGCGGCGCCCGGTCGCCGGGACGGCTCCAGCGTTCGCGCATCAGCTTCCAGGAGCTCACCGCGGCGACGAACAGCCCCGCGATCAGGAACGCCGCGGCGACGACGTGGGTGTAGGTCGACCAGGCCTGCGGGTTGGTCAGCACGGCGCCGATGTCGGTGAGCCGGGCCCGTCCGGTGGCGCGGTCGACCTCGTAGCCGACCGGGTTCCGCATCCACGCGTTCGCCGCGAGGATGAAGTACGCCGAGAGGTTGGACCCGATCGCCGCGGCCCAGATGCAGGCCAGGTGCACGCCCTTCCGCAGCCGGTCCCATCCGAAGATCCACAGCCCGATGAAGGTGGACTCCAGGAAGAAGGCGATGAGCGCCTCCATCGCCAGCGGTGCGCCGAACACGTCGCCGACGAAGGTGGAGTAGGCGCTCCAGTTCATCCCGAACTGGAACTCCTGCACGATCCCGGTGACCACGCCCATCGCGAAGTTGATCAGGAACAGCTTCCCGAAGAATTTCGTGGCGCGGAGGTACTCCTCCCGGCCCGTGCGGAACCAGGCGGTCTGCAGCGACGCGACGATCACCGACAGGCCGATGGTCAGCGGCACGAACAGGAAGTGGTAGATCGTGGTGATCCCGAACTGCCAGCGGGCCAGGTCGAGCGCGTCCATCCGGACCTCCCGAGCGAAGTTCTACGTCCAGTAGTAGTTCTACCGTAAGTAGAAGATCAGTGGGGGGGCGGACCCGGTGGCCCTGGACACGCGGGTCGCCGCGGAGGCGCTCAGCCGCCGGTGCGCGGGTCGAAGGCGCCGTGCTCGCGCAGCACGTCGAGCACCTGCGGCAGGTCGGCGAAGGCCCGTTCGACGTCGGCCGGGGCGGCGACGCGGTGTGCGTTCGCCTCGACGTAGGCGCGGACCGCGGCGTCGAAGCGCTGCGCGCCGACGGCGTCGCGACCCGCGAACAGCGCGGCGGCACCCTGGTCGTAGACGCCGTCGACGAGGTCGGTGAACCCGCCGCGGGAGTCCCAGAACGACATGGGGGCGCCGATCGGGCCCGCGACGTCGCCGGGCCCGAAGCTGCCGATCCGGTACAGGTCGCGCTGGTCGGCCACCAGGGCCTGGGCCCAGGTCGTGAACGCCTCGTCCAGCCACGGGTCGCGGGCCTGGTCGTTGCCGACCAGCGCGTAGAACCAGGAGTGGGCGATCTCGTGCGCGGCCAGCGACGGGCGGGTGGCGTCGTCGACGTCGCCGAACTGCAGGTGGGTCGGGAACTCGACGCCGTCGCTCTGGGTGGGCACGACCGTCAGCCACAGGTCCGGGTACGGGTAGGGCCCCAGGAGCCGTTCCAGGGCGGGCAGGAAGCGGGCGACGTCGCCCTGCCAGTCCTGCGCGGAGCCGCGGAGCTCACCGCCGCGCCGGGCGCCGGCGCGGCCCGCGGTGGGCAGCGCGACGTGCACCCTCGTGGCGCCGACCGTGGACTCGGTGACCTCGTAGGCGCCGACGGCGACCGCGACGTCGCGGACCGCGTCGGCGGCGAAGGTGCGGGTGAGCCGCCCGCCGCCGGCGTCGCGGGTGCCGGTGGCGGTCCCGACCCCGACGACCTGCTGGTCCGCCGCCGCGGTGACGGCGAGCGAGGCGAGCCGGTAGTCCTCGGCGACGACGGTCTCGCCGGACATCCGCACCGCGGGGGTGCGGACCCAGCCGCGGCCGCGGACCCAGTCCAGCACCGGCAGCGGACTGCCGAGCCAGGCGGTGCCCGCCGACGGGGAGTGCCCGATGCGTTCGGTGGAGTCCTCGCCGAGGGTGAGGGTGAACCCGAGCTGCGCGGTGACGGTGGTGCCCGCGTCGGCGCAGGACGGCAGCGGCAGCTCGACGAGCGTGCCGGGCGCGCCGTCCGGGGCGCCCGCCTGCTCGGTGCGCGGGGTGACCGGGGTGCCGTCGACGCTCGCGTCGGTGACCCGGGACGAGCCGCCGTCGGAGACGACGGTCGGCCGGTTGGTCCAGAGCCGGAAGACCAGCTCGCAGATCCGGGCGTCGGGGGTGAAGCGGACGGTCTGGCGGCCGGTGGCCGAGGACAGGTCCGGGGCGAGGTCCAGCGACGCGTCGACGACCGGGCGCTGCGGCCACGGGGCCGCCCGCTCGACCTGCGGCACGCCGGCCGCGCAGCCCCCCAGCACGGCCAGGACGACGGCGACGCCGACGAGGGCCCGGCGCAGCCGGGTCAGGTCGATCATGAGGGCGAGGCTAGCCGCGGTGCGCACGGGCGGCGACCGGCGTGCGGCACCGCCCGGCTACGCCACCCGATCGCGGGCCCGGCCGCGGAGCCGGTCCCGGACGGCGTGCGCGGGCGCCGACACGACGGTCTCCAGGGGACCGCGCCCGACCGCGCGCCGCCAGGCCAGCCCGATCCCGACCGCGACGGCGACCTGCCACAGGTAGCCCTCCCAGGGGCCCAGGTCGTCGAGCGGGGAGTTCATGAACAGGATCGAGCCGACGTAGAGGGTCAGCGTCATCGACCCGGCTGCGGCGAGCGGGCGCAGCAGGTGCCCCAGCAGCGGCCCGGCACCGCGGGCGGTGACCGAGGCCAGGAGCAGGACCGCGCCGAGCACGGCGAGCGCGGACCCGGTGGTCTGGACGACGTCGAGCGGCGTGCCCGAGTGCGGCGCGACGGTCGCGAGCCACCACCACGTCGAGGTGGGGGTGACGCCGTCGGGGTAGCCGGTGACGGCATCGGCGATCGTCGGCGCGCTGTCGAGGATCTCCGGCGGGCTCACCGCGGCGATCGCGGCGTACCCGCCGCCCGGGCCGAGCAGCCACATCGACAGCCCGGTGGCCGCCGTCGCCGCGACGACGCCGCCGGCCAGCAGCGCCGCCGCCGTGCGCCGGTCCGAGAGCCGCAGCCGTCCGACCACGATCCCGACCGCCATGTAGGCGAGCCAGACCACCGCCGGGTAGGCGCCGGTCAGGGTCAGCTCCGACAGCAGCGCGCCGGGGTCGGTGACGAGGTCGAGCACCGAGGGGTTGCCGAGGTCGGGCACCGGCAGGAACGGGCGCACCAGGTGCGATCCGACCGGTATCCCGAGACCCAGCAGCACCGCGAGCGGCGCGAGGACCCGGGTCGGCAGCGCGACCAGCGGTATCGCGAGCAGGAACGCGATCGCGTAGTAGGGGAGGATGAGCGCCGCGATCGACGGGTCGGTCCAGCTCAGGGCCAGTGCCAGCACCATCAGGACGCCGGCGCGGGTGGCGAGCATCGCCGCCGTGGCGCGCAGGTCGGGGGTGCGGACCCGGGCGCGCCCGGTCATGAACGCGAACGAGACCCCGGCGAGGACGGCGAACAGCGCCGCGGAGCGACCGCCGAACACGAGGTAGCTGGGCGTGGGGGTGCCGTCGTCGGTGGCCTCGACGAGGGCGTGCACGGCGATGATGCCGAGCAGCGCGATCCCGCGGGTGGCGTCGACGCCGAGCAGGCGCGAGGCGCGCTCGCGGGGCGGCGCGGGTTCCGGCGCGGCCGGGGAAGCCGGGTCCGGGGCGGGCGTGGCCCGGGTGGTGGCCGGGAGCACGGTGGTGGTCCCCGTGGTGTCCGGTGGTGCGGACGGGGTGCGCAGGGTCCGCGCGGGTGCCGACGGGGCAGGCGGGGGACCCGCGGTGCGGGGGCCGGGACGGCGACGGTCGTCGCGGGCGCGGTGCCGGGCGGACCGGACGGCCGGCGCGGCCGGCTCGCGGTCCGGGTGGCGGCGGCGTCCGGCCGTCCCTCCGGGGCGCGGTGGGTGCCGGTGCCGGTCCGCCGGGGCGCGCCCGGTACGGGGACGAGGGCGGGCGCCGGCGGACGGGGCGGCGCGGGGCGGTCGGCGCCGCGGCGGTGGCTGCCGGGCGGTTGCGGTCGGGTCATGTCAGAACCTCGTCGATCAGCTGGTGCCCGAGGTCGCGGGCGTCGGCCGGGGGCAGCCCGGCGTCGGCGAACCAGTCGGGTCCGGCCTCGGGATGCGGGCCGACGACGCCGACCCGGCCGTGCCCGAACGGGGTCACGGCGGCGGCGACGAGCCCGTCGGGGTAGCGGGCGAGGACGGTCCCGGAGTCGAGCAGGAAGTGCGGGCCGTCCTGGAAGAACAGGGTGCGGTCGCGGCCGCGCCAGTCGAGCCGGACCAGGGCGTCGCCGTCGTGGCCGACGGTGGCGCCGGGGGAGTCGATCCAGCGGTCGGTGTCGCCGGGCAGCAGGCCGAACCCGGGGGTGGCCCCGGCCAGGTAGCCGCCCAGGCAGAACCCGAGGTAGCGGCCGCCGTCGCCGACCCAGTCGCGCAGCGGGCCGGCCGCGGGCCGCATCGTGCGCCACGCCGCGGACAGGGTGCCGCCGCCGGGCTGGGCGTAGAGCGTCGCGCGGGCGAGGGTGTCCGCGGTGAGCGGGAGCCGTTCGCGCGGGCCGGTGTAGTGCACGTCGAACCCGTGCCGCGAGGACGCCAGCAGCGCCGCCACCGACTCCGCGCACCCCGTCGGCCGCGACGCCGGTCCGCGGTAGACCAGCGCCACCGGGCGGTCGCCGGCGGAGGGGGCCGGGCCGCGGCGGCCGAGCAGTCGCCCGAACAGGCTCACCGCGGGCCCGGCCCGGAGCGGGCGGAACGGTGGTCGCGCGGCTGCGGCACCGGGGGCGGTGCCGTCCCCGGTCCCGGCCGGGGCGGCACGGCGGGGAGGGTCCGTGCGGTGCGTTCCGCGGACCGCGCCGCGGGGACCGGGACGCGTGCGGCGGTACCTGCTCCGGTGGTCGCTCCCCCGTCGCCCGCACCGACGACCGCGCCGGCGCCATCGTCGGGGCCCGCGGCGGCGTGGCGGTGCCGCGCACGGGGCGTGCTGCCCGGCCGGGCGGGGGCACGGCGGTCGTGCCCGGCGCCGGCGGGCCCGGTCCCGGGGGCACCGGCCGAGCCGGCGGCACCCGCGCGGTGCCGGCCGGTGCTGCCGCGGCGCGGGGCCTGGCGCCCGGCCAGGACCGAGCGCATCCGCAGCGTGCGGCCCGGGTCGTCGGTCCCCTGCACCCGGGTGAGGACCATCGTGCGCTCCGGGTCGACGGCCGCGACCCGCACGGTCCCGGCCACGGTCTCCGGCGCCGCGGCGGGCTGCACGGCGGGCAGCACGGCAGGCGGCACGGCCGGTGCCGCGTCGGCCGGTGCGGCGTCGGGCACCGCGCGGGCGGTGATGCCCCGGTACCGGGAGCCGGGCGGCAGGTGCTCGCCTTTCATCACCAGCGACAGCGGGTCGAGCCGCGCCCCGGCGCCGACCACGGCGTCGTAGAGCACGATCGTCCGGTCCCCGACCGACGCGCCGTCCGCGACCGACACCGTCGACATCTTCATGACCCGGTCCTCGAACAGGTGGGTCTGCAGCGACACGTCCCGCCCGACGACGGCGTCGTCCCCGATTTCCACCAGGTCGTACTCGGTGAGGTAGGTCGTCGATACGCAGGTCCGCCGCCCGATCCGGGCGCCGAGCAGCCGCAGCATCGGCGGCAGCAACGGGGTCCCGGACAGCATGCTCAGCAGCCCGGGCACCGCGGAGGCCTCGTAGAGTCCGGTGACGAACTCCGAGCGGCGCACGAACCGGGTCCACAGCGGCTCGGTCCGCGGCCGGTAGGTGCCCACGACCAGCCACTTCACCGCTGCGACCAGCAGGACCAGCGCGAGCGCCGAGGCGAGCGCCAGCACCGGTGCCGCGAGCACGACCTGCCACGCGGCGCCGGTGCGGGCCACGCCGGACAGGCCCTGCAGGAACAGGTAGATCGACACCGAGATCGCCGAGGCGGGCAGCGTGGCCCGGAGGAACTCGATGCCGAGCCGCTCCGCGACGCGGCGCCGTGAGGGCGTGAACGTCAGCGACTCCGGGTGGTCCCCGGAGTCCTGGCGCACCGGCAGGTGCATCGCCGGGGACCCCAGCCAGGTGGTGTCGTGCGGCACGCCCGACGCCGGGGGCACCGTCGCGACGCCGATCAGCGACTCGTCGCCGAGCGTCGACCCGGCCGGGACGACGGCGGCGTTCCCGACGAACGCGCGCCGCCCCACCAGCGTCGGACGGCGGACCATCCAGCCGTTGTGGAACGTCGCGCTGCCCACGCTCGCCATGTCCGCGACGAAGCTGCCCTGGGAGATCGTCAGCATCTCCGGGTCGATGTGCGAGGCGGTGGACACCTCCGCGCCGCGCCCGATCCGGGCGCCGAGCAGCCGCAGCCAGCCGACCGTGTAGAGCGTCGAGTACAGCGAGTTGGTGTAGGTCAGGCTCATCTCGAGGAGCTTGTCGCCGAACCACTTGCGCAGCCCCAGCGCGGAGCGCGCCGGGAAGACCCCGGGCCCGGTGCGGGGCGCGACGGCCCACCGGCCGACGGCCACCAGCACGCACACCGTCACCACGAACACCGGCCCGACCAGGGCGGCGACGAGCAGGGCGGGGCCGTCGCCGAACAGCAGCAGCGACGACCACACCAGCAGCACCGCCGGGACCAGCGCCAGCAGCGACACCAGCTCCAGCGCGACGATCCCGGCCAGCGCGGCCGCCCGCTGCGGCCGCGTCCAGGACGGTGCCGGGCCGCGTTCGGTCAGCTCGGCGACCGCGGCGTCGGCGGCGTCGGGCACCGCGGGGGACCCGGCCCAGTGCTCGGCGGGCGGCACCACCTGGTCCGCGGCGAGCGCGGACTGCTCCCCGACGACGGCGTCCGCGCCGACCACCGCACCCGGTTCGACGACCGCGCTGGCGCCGACGTGGGCGCCCTCGCCGACCGCGATCGGGGCGACGGTCACCCAGCCGTCGGCCAGCGTCCAGGGCCGCAGCGCGGCGCCGTAGCCGACGGTGGCGCCGTCGCCGATCCGCAGCAGCGCGGGCATCGACACCACCGAGGTGCCCAGGTGCACGTCGCGGCCCACGGTGGCGCCGAGCATCCGCAGGTAGGCCGGGGCCAGCGGACCGCCGGACAGCACCGGCAGCGGCGACACCGACAGCAGCAGGTCCGCGGCCCACAGGCGCAGGTGCACCCGTCCCCACATGGGGTACCGGCCGGGTGCGACCCGGGCGGTGAGCGCGCGCACCGCGAGCGGGGCGAGCAGCCAACGCTGCAGCAGGAAGATCGCGGTGGCGCCGAGGGCGAGCTGGGCCAGCACGTCCGGGGCGACCCGGCCGCCGTGCCAGGCGTACACCCCGGCCGCGGGCAGGGTCATGACCAGCATCAGCACGAACAACGCGGCGCCCTGCGCGGTCCCGGCGGTCGAGTAGCGGCGCCGGGAGTGGCGCAGCGGCTCCGGGCGCGGCGGCGGGGCACGGAGCCGTCGCCGCCGTCGCCCGCCGCGTCGGGGTCCAGTGCCGCGGCCAGGCCGCGGACCGTCGGGTGCTCGTACAGGTCGCGCACCGCGGGGGAGCGGCCGACGCCGCGCTCGCGCAGCAGGGTCACCAGCCGCGCGGCGAGCAGCGAGTGCCCGCCGAGCTCGTCGAAGAAGTCGGCGGTGACCGAGACCTGGCCGGCGTCGAGCGCCAGCACCTCGGCGAGCACCGCCCGGACCCCGGTCTCCAGCTCCGTCGACGGCTCGACGTGCGGGCCGTGGGTCACCACGATCCGCGGCCCGGACGGGGCCGGCAGCTTCGGCCGGTCGACCTTGCCGCTGGGCATCATCGGCAGCGCGTCGAGCACCTCGAGGTAGCCCGGCACCATGTACTCGGGCAGCCGGGTCCGCAGCAGCTCGTGCAGCGCCGCCCGGTCCACCGGCCCGCCCGGCCCGGCGGCCGGGACGACGTAGACGGTGAGCTCCTCGCCCGTGCCGTCGTCGGTCCTCGCGACCGCGGCCACGGCGCTCTCCACGTCGGCGTGCTCCAGGGCGACGGTCTCGATCTCGCCCAGGTCGACGCGGTGCCCGCGGATCTTGACCTCGTCGTCGGCGCGGCCCAGGTAGACGATCTCTCCGTGCTCGTCGAACCGGGCGAGGTCACCGGTGCGGTAGAGCCGCCCGTCGCCGTTCGCGGGCGCCGCGGGGTGGCGGACGAACCGGTCGGCGGTCTTCTCCGGCAGGTTGACGTAGCCGATGCCGACCCCGGGGCCGCCGATGCAGAGCTCGCCGACCTCGCCGCGGGGGACTTCGCGCAGGGTGTCGTCGAGGATCACCGCGGAGTAGGTCGGCACCGGGCGCCCGATCGTGACCGGCTTCCCCGGGTGCAGCTCGCCCCAGGTGCAGGTCACGGTGGTCTCGGTGGGGCCGTAGGTGTTGAGCATCCGCCGCCCGGGGCGCGCCCAGCGCTCCACCAGGCCGGCCGGGCAGGCCTCGCCGCCGACGAGCAGGGTGCGCAGCGCGGGCAGCTCCCGCGGGATCGTCGCCAGCAGGGTCGGCACGCAGCACAGCACGGTGACGCCGGTGCCGGCGAGGAAGTCGCCCAGCTCCGCGCCGATCCGGCGCGAGTCCGTCGGCCCGACCACCAGCGTCGCCCCGGCCGCGAAGGTCGGCCAGATCTCCTCGATCGAGAAGTCGAAGGAGATGGTCATGCCCTGGTAGACGCGGTCGTGCGGGCGGACGTCGTAGACGCGGGTGATGACGTGCACGAAGTTGCAGATGCTCGGGTGGGCGATCGCGACGCCCTTGGGTCGCCCGCTGGAGCCCGAGGTGTAGATGATGTATGCCAGCGGCGCCGGGTCCGGGTCGGGGGCGACCGGGGCGAGCGGGTGACGGGGGAGTGCGGCGACGGCGTCGACGCAGGTGTCGAGCAGCACCAGCCCGGGCGTGGGCAGCTCGCCCGCCAGGTCCGAGGTGGTGACCAGCAGGTCCAGCCCGGCGTCGTCGCGGATGTAGCCGACCCGGTCCGCCGGGGCGGCCGGGTCGATCGGGACGAACGCGGCGCCGGTCTTGCCGATCGCCAGCAGCACCGCGTAGGTCCGCCAGGTCCGGTGCAGCAGGATCCCGACGCGCCGGCCCGGGCCCGCGCCGAGCCCGGCCAGGTGGCGGGCGAGCTGGTTCGCGCGCGCGTCCAGCTCGGCGTAGGTCAGCTCCAGGCCGCCGTCCTGCAGCGCGACCGCCCGTGGTGTCCGGGCGACCGTGGCCTCGAAGAACCGGTGCAGGCGGTCCGGGTGTCGCGCGGGCGCACCGGCCGGGGCCGGGTGCGCCACGGCGACCCCCGCGCGGGGCGGGGACATCGTCACGTGCCGTCATCTCCCTACACGGCGACGGAACGCTTCCCCCGGTCCAGTGGGGAGCTCCCTGTGGGTTCAGGGGTACGGACCGGTGAGGCCGCCGTGGTCCCCCGTGACATCGCCACGGGGGAGGGGCCTGTTACGGCGAGCGAGTAGGCGATAGGTGCTCAGTTTTACGGAGTGTGGCCGCTCACAGGTGGTGCTGCCCCAGCCGGGGCCTGCGGGTCCTCCGTCCGGCTCAGTCAGGCGACGGCGAGCGTGCGGCGGAGGAAGTCCACCTGTGCGGTCACGGACCGCTCGAACATCGCGCCGAGGTAGATGTCGAAGTGCCCGCACGGCAGCTCCAGCACCTCCGAGCCCGCCCCGGCCCGCGCGGCCACCGCGCGCACCGACGCCGGCGGCGCGATCGAGTCCCGCGCCGCGACGACGACGAGGATCGGCGCCCGCAGCCGCGCCGCCGCCGTCACCGGGCGGTTCAGCGGGATCCGCAGCGCGCCCCGGGCCCGCATGGTGTTGCGGAACCCGGGCCCGGTGATCGAGGAGTAGCCGCTCTCGGCGTCGTGCGAGGTGATCGCCGCGGTCGACCCGGGCGGTCCGAACACCGCGATCCGGTGCGGCGGGCGTCCGAGCAGCCCGGCGGCGGCGTCGCGCAGCCCGTGCCCGGTGAGGCGGGCCAGCTGCCCGGGTCCGGCGTAGCGCAGGATCTCCAGCAGCGCGGCGGTCCCGTCCATCGCCGCACCCTGGGAGATCACCGCGGCGACCCGGCCGTCGCGGGCGGCGACCGGGACGACGTGCCCGCCGGAGTACGAGCTGCCCCACAGCACGATCCGCTCGGGGTCCACGCCGGGCAGCGTGCGGGCGTGCGCGATCGCGGCGTGGTAGTCGGCGCGGTGCCTGCCGTGGTGGACGTCCTGGTCCAGACGGGGATCGCCGGTGCCGTCCGAGGCGCCGAACCCGCGGTAGTCGAACACGAGCACCGCGCAGCCCGCAGCGGCGAAACGCTGCGCGAAGGGCAGCAGCCCGGAGTCGCGGGTGGCGCCGAAGCCGTGCGCCATGACCACGCAGGGGCGGCCGCGGTCGTTCGCGAGCGCGTCGCCGACCGGGGCGAGGTGCCAGGCCGCACAGCGCAGCCCGCCGCTCGGGAACGACGTCTCGGCGGGGGTGACGGTCATCGTCGGCTCCTGCGGTGCGCGGGCGGGGCGGCGTCATCCTGCCGCACCCCCGCGGCGGGCCGCAGGGTCAGGCCCCGGTCGGGCCGAACTGCTCGATCCGGATCGCGTGGTAGGGGACCCCGGCGGCGGCGAGCAGGTCGGCCGCGGCGGCGGCGAAGGCGGGGGAGCCGCACACGAACGCGGTCTCCCCGCCGCGGACGAGCGGGGCCAGGTCGTCGAGGGTGAGCCGGCCCGCCGGGCGGACCGCGCCGGGTGGGGCGGTCCGGGTGAACACCGTGGTGACCGGGGGCCCGGTGAGCTCCTCGCCGTAGAACAGGTCGTCGGGGGTGCGGACCGAGACCAGCATCCGGACCAGGTCGGGACGGCCGGTGGCGCGGGCGTGGCGCAGCATCGCGGCCAGCGGGACCTGACCGGAGCCGCCGCCGACCAGCAGCGCGGGGGAGACCCCGTCCCAGGCGAACCGGCCGCCGACCGGGCCGCGGACCTCCAGCACGTCCCCGACGACGACGACGTCGTGCAGGAACTCCGACACCTCACCGTCGTCGAGACGTTCGACGGTCAGCGCGATCTCCGGCCGCCCGTCGGGAGCGGAGGCCACCGAGTAGCTGCGCTGTGCGGTGTAGCCGTCCTCGGCGGTCAGGCGCAGCACGTAGTACTGGCCCGGCAGGTGCGTGGCGGGCTCGGCCAGGCCGAGCCGGAACGTCCGCACCCCCGGGGCCTCGTCGTGCACCGACAGCACGGTCGCGGTCTGCCAGCGCAGGGTCCGGCGGGGCGTGGTGGCCGGGGTGGTGTCCACGGTCAGTCGCCCTGGAAGCGCTGCTCGGACCACGGGTCGCCGCGGTCGTGGTAGCCGTTGCGCTCCCAGAAACCGGGCTCGTCCTCGGCGGTCAGGCGCAGACCGGCGACCCACTTCGCGCTCTTCCAGAAGTACAGGTGCGGCACCAGCAGCCGCGCCGGGCCGCCGTGCTCGCGGGTCAGCGGCGCACCCTGCGCCTCGAACGCCAGCCACGCCCGGCCGCCGGTGAGGTCGGACAGCGGCATGTTGGTGGTGTAGCCCGAGTGCGAGTGCGCGACGGCGAACCGTGCCTCCGGCAGCGGCCCCGCGGTCTCCAGCAGCGTGTCGACCGCGACCCCGCTCCAGCGCATCCCGAACTTCGACCAGGTGGTGACGCAGTGGATGTCGCCGTCCCAGCGTTCGCGGGGCAGGGCGCGGATCTCGTCCCAGGTCCACTCGACCGGGCGCTCGACGAGGCCGTCGATGCGGAAGGTCCAGCGGGCGGTGTCCAGGGTGGGGGCGCGCTCGGCGGTCAGCACCGGCCACTGGTCACCGGCGTCGTACTGGCCGGGTGGCAGCCGCCGGTCCCGCGGCCTGCGCCCGACGAATCCTCGGGTCACGGGGGGCATGCCGACCACAATGCACCCCCACCCCCGGTTGTTCCCACCCGTCTCAGGTCACGAGGTAGGCGTCGTAGGCGACCGCGTCGGCGGTGCGGACCGCGGAGCCGACGAACACCGCGGTGTTGAGCCAGGCCAGGTCCGGGTCGGCGGTCCGGGCGTCGACGACGACCCGGAAGTAGTAGCGGGCCGGGTCGACCGGCTCCCCGGCGAGCAGCGCGTCGAGGACCGGGGCCGGACCGGTGCGGTAGCCCGCCGTCGCCAGCTGCAGCAGGTGCCCCGACCGCAGCGCCACGGTGTAGCGGGTGTCGATCACGGCGGTGCCGTCGTCGAGCACCCGCTGGCGGTCGGCCCCGCCGCGGAGCACCTCGCCGTGCAGGCCCTCGCCGTCGCGGCCGGGTCCGGAGACCGTGCCGCCCACGATGGGGATCTCCCGCTCCCGGCCGAACGGGGTCCGGCCGACCTCCAGCGGCGGGTCGAGCAGGACGTGGACGCGGGCGACCGGGGTCAGCCCGGGGACGGCGGGTGCGGGTCCGGGAGTCGACACGGCCCCAGACTGGCGTCCGGGGCCGCCCGGGGCTACCCATGAGGACTACCGGCGGGGAACCGCCGGGTGTACGCCGCGAGACCCCCGGACGGTCCCGTTGCGCCAGTCGGGTGCATCACAGGCCGTGCGCGCCTCGCCACAGCGCATGCCTCCGGCGGCACCGGCTCACTAGACTCCACTGCACTTCGGTGGCGTCGACGACGGCGCCACCCGGCGGGCAACGAGGCCGCCCCGCGGGCCGGTGAGGAGAACAGAGCGGATGACGGACAGTGACCGCAGCGCGGTCGACCGCGCAGCCGGTCCGGAGGGCTCTGCCGTGGACGGTCCGGTGGAGCCGGAGGAGCTGGTCCTGGCCGGCGGCTTCGACCCGGTCACCCGTGACCAGTGGCTCGCCGCCGCGGACGCGGTGGTGCGCAAGTCGGGCCGGATCGGCGAGGACGCCGAGCTCGGGGCCGGGGTCGAGACCCTGACCCGCACCTCACCCGACGGCATCCGTGTCGCGCCGCTCTACGCCGACGAGGACACCACCGACCTGCCGCCCACCGGCGTGCCGGGGTCGTGGCCGTTCACCCGCGGCGCCCGCACCGACGGGCACGTCCCCACCGGCTGGGACATCCGCCAGCGCCACGCCGGCACCGATCCGGCGGCCGTCCGCGAGGCCGTGCTGGCCGACCTGGAGTGCGGCGTCACCTCGGTGTGGCTGCGCGTGGGCGAGGGCGGCATCGCCGTCGCCGACCTGGCCCGCGCCCTGGAGGGCGTGCACCTGGACCTGGCCGGGGTCGCCCTGGACGCCGGGACCGAGCAGGTCGCCGCCGCGCACGCCTACCTGGACCTGGCCGCGCGCAACGGCGTCGAGGACGCCGAGCTGCTCGGCTCGCTGGGCGTGGACCCGATCGGGCTGCGCGCCCGCGCGGGGTCCGGCCCGGACGTCGACGCGGTCGTCGAGGTCGCCCGCCGCGTCCACGGCACCTTCGACAAGGTCACCGCGATCACCGTCGACGCGACCGTGATCCGCGAGGCGGGCGGCTCCGACGCCCAGGAGCTGGGCTGGTCCCTGGCCGCGGGCGTCGCCTACCTGCGGGCGCTCGACGCGGCCGGGATCGCCGTCGCCGACGCGGCGCGGCTGCTCGAGTTCCGCTACGCCGCCACCCCCGAGCAGTTCCCGACGATCGCCGCCCTGCGCGCCGGGCGGCGGCTGTGGGCCCGGGTGCTGGAGGCCTCCGGCGTCACCGACGTGCCGCAGACCCAGCACGCCACCGTCCCCGAGGCGCTGTTCACCCGCCGCGACCCGTGGGTCAACATGCTCCGCGGCACCGTCGCCGGGTTCGCCGCGGGCGTCGGCGGGGCCGACGCGGTCACCGTGCCGCCCTTCGACGCCGCCCTCGGCGTCGCCGAGCCGTTCTCCCGCCGCATCGCCCGCAACACCCAGAACCTGCTCGTGGAGGAGTCGCACCTGGCGCGGGTCATCGACCCGGGCGGCGGCTCGTGGTACATCGAGCACCTCACCGACGACCTCGCCCGGCTGGCCTGGGAGTTCTTCGTCGAGATCGAGGCCGCGGGCGGCGCCGTCGCCGCCCTCGACTCCGGCCTGGTCGCCGAGCGGGCCGGCGAGGTCCGCGCCCGCCGCGAGGCCGACGTCGCGAAGCGGAGGACGCCGCTCACCGGCGTCTCGGAGTTCCCCGACCTGAACGAGAAGCCGGTCGAGCGCACCCCGCTGCCGCCGGCCGTCGAGCGCGGGGGGCTGCCGCTCTACCGCCCCGCCGAGGCCTACGAGGCCCACCGGGACCGCTCCGACGCGCTGCTGAGCGAGACGGGCTCGCGCCCCACCGCCTTCCTCGCCACCCTCGGCCCGCTCGCGGTCTACACCGCCCGCGCCGGGTTCACCCGCAACCTGCTGGCCGCCGGTGGCGTCGACACCGTCGACGCCGGCCCGACCGACTCCACCGCCGACGTCGTCGAGGCCTACGGCAAGGACGGCACGCCGGTCGTGGTGCTCTGCTCCTCGGACACGGTCTACGACGAGCGGGCCGCCGAGACCGCCGCCGCGCTGCGCGAGGCCGGCGCCGCGCGCATCCTGCTCGCGGGGAAGCCGAAGGACGAGGTGCCCGGCGTCGACGGTCACCTGTTCGCCGGCTGCGACGCCCTCGCCGTCCTCGACGACGTGTACACCCACCTGGAGGGCTCGAAGTGAGCATTCCCGACTTCACCGGCGTGCCGCTCCTGGGCGACACCACCCCCGCGACCACCTGGACCGGCTCCGCCGAGGTCTGGGAGGCGCCGGAGGGGATCGGCGTCAAGCCGCTCTACACCGCCGACGACCTCGCCGGCGTCGACTTCCTGCACACCTATCCGGGCATCACCCCGTACCTGCGCGGGCCGTACCCGACGATGTACACCAACCAGCCCTGGACGGTGCGCCAGTACGCCGGGTTCTCCACCGCCGCGGAGTCCAACGCGTTCTACCGGCGCAACCTCGCCGCCGGGCAGAAGGGCCTGTCGATCGCGTTCGACCTGGCCACCCACCGCGGCTACGACTCCGACCACCCGCGCGTCGCCGGCGACGTCGGGATGGCCGGTGTCGCGATCGACTCGATCCTCGACATGCGCCAGCTGTTCGACGGCATCCCGCTGGACCGGATGTCGGTGTCGATGACGATGAACGGCGCCGTGCTCCCGGTGCTGGCGCTCTACATCGTCGCGGCCGAGGAACAGGGCGTGAGCCCCGAGAAGCTGACCGGAACCATTCAGAACGACATTCTGAAGGAGTTCATGGTCCGCAACACCTACATCTACCCGCCGCAGCCGTCGATGCAGATCATCTCCGACATCTTCAGCTTCACCAGCCGGAGGATGCCGAAGTTCAACTCGATCTCCATCTCCGGTTACCACATCCAGGAGGCGGGGGCGACCAACGACCTGGAGCTCGCCTACACCCTTGCCGACGGCGTGGAGTACCTGCGGGCCGGGGTCGACGCGGGCCTGGACATCGACAAGTTCGCACCGCGGCTGAGCTTCTTCTGGGCGATCGGCATGAACTTCTTCATGGAGGTCGCCAAGATGCGGGCCGCGCGCCTGCTCTGGTCGAAGCTCGTGAACCGCTTCGAGCCGCAGAGCGCCAAGTCGCTGTCGCTGCGGACGCACTCGCAGACCTCCGGCTGGTCGCTGACCGCCCAGGACGTCTACAACAACGTCGTCCGCACCTGCATCGAGGCGATGGCCGCGACCCAGGGCCACACCCAGTCGCTGCACACCAACGCCCTCGACGAGGCCCTCGCGCTGCCGACGGACTTCTCCGCCCGGATCGCCCGCAACACCCAGCTGCTGCTGCAGCAGGAGTCGGGCACCACCGACGTCGTCGACCCGTGGGGCGGCTCGTACTACGTCGAGAAGCTCACCTACGACATCGCGAAGCGGGCGTGGGCGCACATCGACGAGGTGGAGAAGGCGGGCGGCATGGCCCAGGCCATCGACGCCGGCATCCCGAAGATGCGCGTCGAGGAGGCCGCGGCCCGCACCCAGGCCCGCATCGACTCCGGCCGCCAGCCGGTCATCGGCGTCAACAAGTACGTCGTCGAGGCCGACGAGCAGATCGACGTGCTCAAGGTCGACAACGCGAACGTGCGCCGCGAGCAGCTCGAGAAGCTCGCCCGGCTGCGTGCCGATCGCGACGACCGCGCCGTCGACGAGGCCCTGCGCGCGCTCACCGGCGCCGCGGAGAAGATCGCCGAGGGCTCGTCGCGCTCCGACGACGAGAACCTGCTCCAGCTGGCCGTGAACGCGGCCCGCGACCAGGCCACGGTCGGGGAGATCTCCGACGCACTCGAGAAGGTCTTCGGGCGCCACGCCGGACAGATCCGCATCATCTCCGGTGTGTACTCCGCCGAGGCCGGGCAGAACCCGGCGATCGACCGCGCCCGCGAGCTCGTCTCCGAGTTCGCCGGCCACGAGGGCCGCCAGCCCCGCATCCTGGTCGCGAAGATGGGCCAGGACGGCCACGACCGCGGCCAGAAGGTCATCTCGACCGCGTTCGCCGACATCGGCTTCGACGTCGACGTCGGGCCGCTGTTCCAGACCCCGGCCGAGGTCGCGAAGCAGGCCGCCGAGTCCGACGTGCACGTGATCGGCGCCAGCTCGCTGGCCGCCGGGCACCTCACGCTGGTCCCGGAGCTGCGCCGCGAGCTCGCCGAGCTGGGGCGCGACGACATCATGGTCGTCGTCGGCGGGGTCATCCCGCCCGCGGACGTGCCGGAGCTGCTGGAGATGGGCGCGGCCGCGGTGTTCCCGCCCGGCACGGTCATCGCCGAGGCCGCGGTCGACCTGCTCGGCAAGCTGGCCGCCGCGCTCGGCCACGACGAGCCGGACACGTCCGCCCCGACCGGCAGCGTCTACGCCGACTGAGCCACCGCAGCCGTCACGGTGGCGTCGTCACGGTGCCGCCGTCACGGTGGCTCGTCATCGTGCCGCCGTCGCCGCGCCCGGTGCGCCCACCCGCGCACCGGGCGCGGTGCCGACCCGCAAGGAGAGTCCCGCCGATGGCCCCTCGCGTCCCCGACCCCGCGGAGCTCGCCCGCGGTGTCCTGGCCGGCGACCGCACCCTGCTCGCCCGGGCGATCACCCTGGTCGAGTCCAGCAGGCCCGACCACCAGCGGGCCGCCCAGGAGCTGCTCCTGGAGCTGACCCCGAAGGCCGGGCACGCGGTGCGGGTCGGCATCTCCGGGGTACCCGGGGTCGGGAAGTCGACCTTCATCGAGGCGATGGGCTCCACGCTCACCTCCCGGGGCCACCGGGTGGCGGTCCTCGCCGTCGACCCGTCGTCCACCCGTACCCGCGGGTCCATCCTCGGTGACAAGACCCGGATGCCGCGCCTGGCCGTCGACCCGCACGCGTTCGTGCGGCCGTCGCCGTCGGCGGGCACGCTCGGCGGGGTCGCCCGCCGCACCCGGGAGACGATGGTCGTCATGGAGGCCGCCGGGTTCGACGTCGTCCTCGTCGAGACCGTCGGGGTCGGCCAGTCCGAGACCGCCGTCGCCGGGATGGTCGACACCTTCCTGTTCCTCACCATCGCCCGCACCGGCGACGCGCTGCAGGGGATCAAGAAGGGCATCCTGGAGCTCGCCGACGTCGTCGCCGTGAACAAGGCCGACGGCCCGCACGAGCGCGACGCCCGCGCCGCGGCCCGCGAGCTCGCCGGCGCGCTGCACATGATGACCCCCACCTCGGCGCACTGGCGCACCCCGGTGCTGTCCTGCTCCGCGCAGACCGGGAAGGGCCTGGACACCGTGTGGGAGAAGGTCACCGCCCACCGCGAGGCACTCGAGTCCGGCGGCGAGCTCGCGACCCGGCGCGCCGACCAGCAGGTCGAGTGGATGTGGCAGATGGTGCGCGACCGGCTCATGGACCGGGTGCTGCACGACCCGGCGACGGCCGAGCGGCTCCCGAAGCTCACCGCCGAGGTCCGCGACGGCGGGCTCACCCCCACCCTCGCCGCCCAGCAGATCCTCGACGTCCTGGGCTGAACCACCCGTTTCGGTCCCCGGGCGCACCCCGGGCGGTCGCTAACGTCGGCGACCGTGAACGACCGGATCATCCCCGGGGTGCTCGCGATCGGGCTCGGGTCGGCGCTGGTGCTCGCCGTGCTCGTCCCCGCCGTGGCGCTGACCTACCGCCGCCGCGGCCGCTTCGGGCCCGGCGAGCTGGCCGTCCTCGTCGCCGTCCCGGTGTACGGGCTGGCGGTCCTCGGCTACACGCTGCTCCCGCTGCCCCAGGTCGACGCGGCGTTCTGCGCGGGGCGGACCGCGGCGGACTCGCTGCAGACCCGGCCGTTCGCCTTCGTCGGCGACATCACCCGGATCGCCGCCCGCCAGGACGCGACCGGGGTGCGGGCCTGGCTCGCGAACGCCGCGGTGCAGCAGGTGGTGCTCAACGTGGCGCTGTTCGCGCCGCTGGGCTGGTTCCTGCGCGGGGTGTTCCGCCGCTCGCTGCCGGCCGGTCACCGTGGCCGCCGGGCTCGCGGTGTCCCTGCTCGTCGAGGCCACCCAGTACACCGGCAACTGGTTCCTGTTCCCGTGCGCCTACCGGCTCGCCGACGTCGACGACCTGATCGCCAACACCGCGGGCGCGTTGCTCGGCGGTCTCGCCGCGGCCCTGGTGCGGCCCCGCTCGTGGGACGCCGGCGCCGACCCCGACCGGCCCGCCCCGGTGACGGCCGGACGCCGGCTGCTCGGGGCCCTCTGCGACCTGGCGGCGGTCTGGGTGACCGGGTCCCTGCTCGGCTCGCTGCTGCTCGCCGGGACCGCGCTGACCGGGTACACCGGCGGGCCGCTGCCCGACTGGTTCGACACCGCGAACACCGTCCTCGGGTTCTGGCTGCCGCTGCTGATGTTCCTGGTGGTGCCGCTGGTGGGGCGCGGCGGCACCGTCGGCCAGCGGGCGGTGCGGCTGCGGCCCGCGCTGCCCGGCGGCGGCGTCCCCGGCCGCGGGCGCCGCCTCGCCCGGGTACTGCTCGGCACCGGAGGGTTCCTGCTGCTGTCCGGGCCGTCCGGCGCGCTCGGCGTGCTCGGGCTGCTGTGGGGGATCGCGGGCCTGGTCGGGCTCCGGCGCAGCACCGGCCACCGCGGGGTGGCCGGCCGGCTCACCGGGCTCACGATGGTCGACGCCCGGGAGCCCGCCCGCACCGCCCCGGCCGACCGTCCCGCTGTGCCCGGCCGTCCCGCAGTGCCCGACCGCTCCGCGGGCTGACGACTCAGGGCCGGGCGTCGGCCAGCTTCTCCGCCAGCGCCGACCGCAGGATCGCCTGCTCGGCGGCGAGCATCGTGAAGGTGCACCCCAGCCCCCGGAAGCGGCGCACGTGTGCGGGGGAGTCGCAGTAGATCCCCACCGGTACCCCGGCCCCCGCGCACACCGCGGCGATCCCGGAGACCAGCTCGGCGTGCCGGTCGGACTCCGGGCCGCCGTCGCCCTGGGCGGCGAGCGGGAGCCCGTGCGCCAGCGCCAGGTCCGACGGCCCGACGAACACCGCCGCGACCCCGTCGACGGCCACGATGTCGGCCAGGTTCGCCACCGCGGCGACCGTCTCCACCATCACCACCGTGCGCGGCGGTGCGAACACGTCGCGGCCCTGCCACGAGGGGCGGACCGGCCCGAAGCTGCGGACCCCGTCCGGCGGGTAGCGGCACGCCGCGACCGCGGCAGCGGCCTGCTCGGCGGTGTCGACCAGCGGGACGATCACGCCGTCGGCACCCCGGTCCAGGGCCCGCCCGATGCCCTCGGCTCCGTGGCCGGGGACCCGCACCAGCGACGGCGTGCCCGTCGCGGACAGGGCCTGCAGCATGCCCAGGACGGTGTCGTCGCCGATCAGGCCGTGCTGGGTGTCGACGCAGACCAGGTCGAACCCGACGGAGCCGGCGATCTCGGCGACGGCGGGGGAGGGCAGCTGCAGCCAGCCACCGACCGCGTCGCCGGTGAACAGTGGATCAGGGGTCATGCGACGACCGTGCCGCCCCGCCCGCCCGACACGCCAGTCGAGACCGTCGTCCCGTCGTGTGCCGGGCGCCTGTCCGGCACACCACCGCCGTCGACGACGACACCTGGTTCCTCGACGCGGGCCCGCAGGCCGCGCGCGTGGTGCTCGACGACCCGGCCGCCGCACTCGGGACGGGGTGAGCCCGCCGCGACGGGCGGGGCGGGGTGCCATCATCACCCCATGTCGTCGCCGTCCGCGCAGCCGGTGTCCCTGCCCGCCCGGCCGGTGGTCGGGGTCCTGCACCCCGGCGCGATGGGCGCCGCGCTCGGATCGGCGCTCAAGGCCCGCGCGGGCGCGGTGATCTGGGCCGACGCCGGGCGCTCGCACGCCACCGCCAAGCGCGCCGAGCTGGCCGACCTGCAGGCGGTCCCGACCGTCGCCGACCTCGCCGCCCGGGCCGACGTCATCGTGTCGATCTGCCCGCCGCACGCCGCGCGCGAGGTCGCGGGCCTGGTCGGCGCCGGGCTGGCCGGGCGCACCGACCGCCCGCTCTACGTCGAGGCCAACGCGGTGTCCCCGGACACCGTCCGCGGCATCGCGACACTGCTCGGCGACCGCGCGACCGTCTGCGACGGCGCCGTCATCGGCCCGCCCGCCTGGACGGCGGGCACCACGACGCTGTGGCTGTCCGGGCCCGGGGCGGACACCGCCGCCACCCTGTTCGAGCCGGGCCCGTTCGACGCCCGGGTGCTCGGCACCGCCGGGACCGACCTGGGCGCCGCGAGCGGGCTGAAGGCCTGCTTCGCGCTGCAGAGCAAGGCGGCACCCGTGCTGTGGCTGGCGCTCGAGGAGGCCGCCGCGGCGTTCGGCGTCACCGGGGCCCTGCACGCCGAGCTGGACCGGGCCGGGGTCGACCACGCCGCCGCGCTGGCCCGCGCCCGCGAGCGGATGGCGGGAAAGGCGTGGCGCTGGGCGGGGGAGATGGACGAGGCGGCCGACGCGTTCGCCGCCGCCGGGGTGCCCGACGGCTTCTCCCGCGCCGCCGCCGAGCTCTACCGGCGCGCCGCCGGGGCGGGCGGGTGAGCCGGGCCCGGCACCGCGACGGCGGCACCGGACCCGGCCGGTCTCACGCCGCGACGCTGCCGTGCGGGTCGATCACGAACTTGCGGGCCACGCCGCCGTCGAACTCCTGGTAGCCGCGCGGGGCGTCGTCCAGCGAGATCGTGGTCGCGTTGACCGCCTTCGCGATCTGCGCCCGGTCGGACAGGATCGCCTGCATCAGCTGCCGGTTGTACTTCTTCACCGGGCACTGGCCGGTGGTGAAGCTGTGCGACTTCGCCCAGCCCAGCCCGATCCGCACGCCGAGGGTGCCCTCCTTGGCCTTGTCGTCGGCGGCACCCGGGTCGCCGGTGACGTAGAGCCCCGGGATGCCGAGCGCGCCGCCGACCCGGGTCACCTCCATGACCGAGTTCAGCACGGTCGCGGGCGCCTCCCCGGCGTCGCGGCCGTGCCCGCGGGCCTCGAACCCGACGGCGTCGACGGCGGCGTCCACCTCGGGCTCGCCGAGCAGCTGCTCCAGCTGCTCGGCCAGGGTCCCGTCGCCGGACAGGTCGACCGTCTCGCAGCCGAAGCTGCGCGCCTGCGCGAGCCGCTCGGGGATCATGTCCCCGACGACGACCGCCGCCGCCCCCAGCAGCTGCGCGGCGTGCGCCGCGGCCAGCCCGACCGGCCCGGCGCCGGCCACGTAGACCGTCGATCCGGTGGTGACCCCGGCGGTCACCGCGCCGTGGTAGCCGGTCGGGAAGATGTCCGACAGCATCGTGAGGTCGAGGATCTTCTCCAACGCCTGGTCGCGGTCGGGGAAGCGCAGCAGGTTGAAGTCGGCGAAGGGCACCATCACGTACTCGGCCTGGCCGCCGATCCAGCCGCCCATGTCGACGTAGCCGTAGGCGGCGCCGGGACGGGCCGGGTTGACGTTCAGGCAGACGCCGGTCTTCCCCTCGTTGCACATCCGGCAACGCCCGCAGGCGATGTTGAACGGCACCGAGCAGATGTCGCCGACCTTCGCGAACAGCACGTCGTCGCCGACCTCGACGATCTCGCCCGTGATCTCGTGGCCGAGCGACTGCCCGACCGGTGCGGTGGTGCGGCCGCGGACCATGTGCTGGTCGGATCCGCAGATGTTGGTGGTGACGATCTTCAGGATCGCCGCGTGCGGAGCCTTCCGCGCGATGCCGAGCCCATCCACGACGTCGGTGGGCAGCTCCAGCTTCGGGTAGTCGATCGACTCGACGGCGACCTCGCCGGGTCCCTTGTACACGACGACGCGGTTGTCGGGCATGGTGCGCTCCCCTCCTGCGTGGACGCGCGGACCGCGGTCGCGGCCGCGCGGCGGCGTCGCGGCCACACCGATCCCGTGCCCCCACGGGTCGGGCCGCGCCGCCCGCTGCCGACCCTCCCACCCCGTGCCGACATGCGCACGCGGCGATGCGAGACGCAGCGGTCCTGTGCCGAAGGTCGGGGCCGGACCGGTCGGGTCCGGGCGGGGGCGGCCGGGACGGGTGATACTGCGCCCATGGCCAGTGACGATCTTCTCGAGCCGCCTGTCCCGGTACTGACCGCGCTGTACCACACCCCCGAGCGCGAGGCGCTGCAGAAGCAGGCCCGTGAGTTCGCCGCGACCCGGGTGCTGCCCGTCGCCGACGAGCTGGACCCGCGCAAGGGCGAGATCCCGCGCGACCTCCTCGACGAGATGGGCGAGCTGGGCTACTTCGGCATCACCGTCGACCGTGAGCACGGCGGGCTGGGCCTCGGGGCGTTCGAGTACTGCATGGTCGCCGAGGAGCTGGCCCGGGCGTGGATGAGCGTCGGGTCGATCATCGCCCGCGCGCAGGGCGCCGGTACCGCCGTCACCGACCCGGAGCGCCGTGCGGAGCTGCTGCGCCGGTCGGCCCGCGGGCAGTGGATCGGCGCGATCGCGCTGTCCGAGCCCGACGCCGGGTCCGACCTGGCCGGGGTGGAGACCCGCGCGGTCCGCGACGGCGACGAGTTCGTGATCACCGGGCACAAGCGCTGGACCGGCAACGCCAAGGCCGCCGACTTCATCCAGGTGCTGGTGCGCACCGACGACCCTGCGCCGGGGGAGAAGCGCTCCGCGGGCCTGGCGACGGTCGTCGTGGAGAAGGAGCGCGACACCTTCCCCGCCGGGATCACCGGCCGCCCGATCGACAAGATCGGCTACCACGGCTTCGTCACCTGGGACCTGGAGTTCGACGGCGTGCGGGTGCCGGTCGGCAACCAGCTCGGCGCCGGCGGCGAGGGCTTCGCCGACGCCCAGTCGTGGCTGAACATCGCCCGGGTGCACACCGCCGCGCGGGCGGTCGGGCTCGCCAGGGCCGCCGTCGAGGACTGCGTGCGCTACCTGCAGCGACGCCACCAGTTCGAGCACCCGATCGGCGACTTCCAGGCCGTCCGGTTCACCCTCGCGACGATGGCCGCCCGGGTCGAGCAGGCCCGCGCCTTCTACCAGAACGTGGCGCACCGGCTCGACCTCGGCGAGCCCTGCGAGCGGGAGGCGGCGATGGTCAAGCTGCTGGCCACCGAGATGGCCGCCGAGGTCACCGCGGACGGCATCCAGCTGCACGGCGGCAACGGCTACACCACCGAGCACCAGGTGGAACGGCACTGGCGCGACGCCCGGCTGACCACGATCTTCGAGGGGACCAGCGAGATCCAGCGCAAGATCATCTCCGACCGGCTGCTGCCGCGCAGCCCGCTCGGCTGACGGCGGCGCCGCGGCGTCAGCGGAAGGCCGCCCGCACCGCGCCGAGGGCGTCGGACTCGTCGAGCCCGAGCCGCCGGGCCAGTTCGGCCAGCTCACCGGCCTTGCGCTCCAGCTCGGCGCGTCCGCCGGTGGCCCGCTCGGTGAGCACCGCCCCGCGGCCGCGCCGCAGGTCGACCAGGCCCTCGTCGCGCAGCTGCTGGTAGCCGCGCAGCACGGTGTGCAGATTGATCCCCAGTGCGCCCGCGACCTCGCGGGCCGGGGGCAGCCGGTCCCCGGCGGTGGCCCGGCCGTCGGCGACCGCCCGGCGGACCGAGGCCGCGACCTGGTCCCCGAGCGGCACCGGCGACGACGGGTCGACCCGGATCAGCACGACGGTGCGGCACCGGCCGCGCCGTGCCCGGCGCGACGGTCGAGCTCGGCGTTGACCAGCCCGGCCGCGGTGGCCGCGTCGGGCACCGTGACGACGAACCGGCGGTCGTCGGTGAGGTCGAGCACCAGCGCCTCCCCGGCCCGCCGGGCGCGGTAGCCGAGCATGGACGGCGACCGGCGCAGGACGCCGTACTCGTTCCAGCCGAAGCGCTCCGGGTCGAGCTGTTCCGACCGCGCGCCGCGGACCTCGGCGAGCGGCGCCTCGGCCAGCGGCCGTCCGAGCAGCGCCTGCCGGACGTGCACCCCGTCGCCGTCCACGCGGACCCGGGCGACGGCGGTCAGTGCGGTCGAGACGACGGCGGCGGCGACGAGCACGACGACCAGCATCGCGCTGCCACCGGCCCACAGCTGGGCGACCGCCGCCAGGAGCAGCACGGCCGCGACGACCAGGGTGGGGCGGGACAGCACGGTGCGGGCCCACAGGTAGCGCTCACCGGGCGCGAGCGGGGTGCGCACCGCGGCGGCCGGGGCGCTGCCGGTCGCCGACGGCCGCGGGGCGTCCGGTCCGGCCAGCAGGTGTCCGATGCCGTAGGCGGCGGCGACCGCCACCAGGACGCCGGCGGTCCAGGCCCAGCCCGGGACCTGCGGAGCCAGCCGGGTGCCGGGCACCCACCACACGATGACGGCGAAGGCCCAGGCGGTGCCGACGGCGCGGCGCTCCACGTCGGGCCGCCCGGAGCGCAGCCGCAGCAGCGGCAGCCCGATCGCGAGCAGGCCCACGACGACCACCGCGAGGGTGGTCTGGAGCGTCCGGCCGGGCGGCTGGGTGGCCACCAGGGCGGCCAGGCCCGCGACGGTCAGTGCGGTGGCCGGTGCGGTGGCGAGGAGCCGGCGACGGCTCGTGCGCACGACGGGTGTGGTCATGGCGTCCCTCTCGTCGAGTGATCCGAACTTGTTCGCAATGTACTAGAACAATAGTGTCTGCACATCCCCCGGGGACCGGCTAGCGTCACGGCCATGGCGCTCGACCCCGCGTTCCGGACCGTGCTCGACACCCTCGCCGGGGCGGGGGCCCTGCCGCTGGTCCGCGACGGCGACCCGGTCGCCACCCGGGCCCACTACCGGTCGCTCGCCCTGGCCCGACGCGGACCGGGGTTCGTGCCCGAGCAGGTCGGCCGGGTCGACGACGACACCGTCCCCGGCCCGGCGGGCCCGGTGCCGGTGCGCAGCTACGTCCCCGAGGGCGACGACGGCGCGGCCGTGGTGCTCTACCTGCACGGCGGCGGCTGGGTCGTCGGGGACCTGGAGACCCACGACCCGGTGTGCCGGCGGGTGGCGAATGCGACCGGCGCGGTCGTCGTCGCGGTGGACTACCGGCTCGCGCCCGAGCACCCGCACCCCGCGCCGCTCGACGACGCCTGGGCCGCGCTGCTCGCCGTCGCAGGCCGGTTCCCGGGCCGGCGGCTCGGGCTGGCGGGCGACAGCGCCGGGGCGAGCATGGTCGCCGGGCTGGCGCTGCGCTGCCGCGACCGCGGCGGCCCGCGCCCGGCCGCCCAGCTGTTGTTCTACCCGGCGCTCGCGCCGGAGGGGGCGACTCCGTCGTACCGGGAGAACGGCGAGGGCTACTTCCTCACCGCCGCGGACATGCGCTGGTTCTGGGACAGCCTGTTGTCCGGCCCGACCCCGGCCGGACCCGAGGTCGCGCCGCTGGGGGCCGCCGCGCCCGCTGACCCGTCCGGGCTGGCGCCCGCGGTGGTCGCCACCGCCGAGTTCGACCCGCTGCGCGACGAGGGCCGCGACTGGGCCGTGGCGCTGCGCGCGGGCGGGGTGGAGGTCGTCGAGGTCGACGGACCCGGTCTCATCCACGGCTACGTCGCGTTCCTCGGCGTCGTGCCCGCGGCCGAGCGGACCGCCGGGCAGGCGCTGGCCGCGTTCACCACGCTGCTGCGCCGCTAGCCGGATCGGGTGAACCACGGTGCTCGTGACCTGCACCGACGGGGTCACGTCACACGGACGTGACACGGACGACACGGTGCGGTAGCCGTCCCGCGCCACCCTGTGGCTCCCCGGTCGCGCATCGTGACGACGACCGCACCGCGGGACGGAACGGACGACAGCGGCGCCCGCGGGTCGCCGCGGCCGCGAGGCGCGGAGGGTGGATGGCACGGTCGGAGATCGGACGCACCGGGGCCCGGTTCGGGGCGCCCCCGTCCCGGCACGCCCCCGACCCGGAGTACCCGCACGGCAGGCCGCCGGAGCCGGACCCGGAGCCCGCCGTCGTGGCGGAGGAGCCGGAGTCCGGGCCGGCGAACCTGGTCGGAGTGACCGGGGCCCGGTTCGGCGGGCACTCCGCGAAGCGCACCCGGCTGAGCCGCCGCGAGCGGGCGGCGCGCCGTGCGGCGGCCCGCGTGGAGTCGGCCGGGCACCCGGCGGGCGACACCACGGCGGGCGGCACCACGGCGGGCGGCACCACGGCGGGCGGCACCACGGCGGGCGGCACCACGGCGGGCGGCACCGCGACCGGTGACCCCGCGGCGGCGGGCACCGGTCGCGGCCCGGACGGCGACCCCGGCACGCCCGGGCCCGCCGACACCGCGCCGCTGCCCGTGGTCGCCGGCCGCCCCGCGCCGGGACCGGGTCGTCCGGCCGCGGCGGCGGGCCCCGCGTCCTCCCCGCCCGCGCCCCGGCACCCGGCGCCCCAGCTGACCGCGCCGCCGGACGCCGCGCCGCTCGAGGTCCCGGCGTTCGCCACGGTCCGGCCCTACGTCATGACCGGCGGCCGTACCCGGGTCCGCGCCGAGCTGCGGCTGGAGACGCTGGTCTCGGTGCGGCCCGCCCCCGGCCCCGTCCCGCGCGCCGACTCGGTCGAGCGCGCCGCGGTGCTGCGGCTGTGCACCCGGCCCCGGTCGGTGTCGGAGGTCGCGGCGCTCGCCGCGGTGCCGCTGGGCGTCGCCCGGGTGCTCATCGACGACCTCGCCTCCGAGGGGCGCCTGGTGGTGCACGGTGTGTCCTCGGCGGAGGACGGGCCGAGCGTCGCGCTGATGGACCGGGTGCTGGCCGGGCTGCGCCGGCTCTGACCCGCGGGTGCCCTGCGGGGCCCGGCCGCCGGGGCCAGGATGGGGACATGACCGATCCCCGTCCCGTCCGCATCGGACTGCAGCTGCAGCCCCAGCACGCCGACTACGCCGACATCCGCCGCACCGTGGCCGCCGCCGAGGAGGCCGGCGTCGACGTCGTCTTCAACTGGGACCACTTCTTCCCGCTCTACGGCGAGCCCGACGGCAAGCACTTCGAGTGCTGGACCATGCTCGGCGCCTGGGCCGAGGCGACCTCCCGGGTGGAGATCGGCGCCCTGGTGACCTGCAACAGCTACCGCAACCCCGAGCTGCTCGCCGACATGGCCCGCACCGTCGACCACATCTCCGACGGCCGGCTGATCCTGGGTATCGGCTCCGGCTGGTTCCAGCGCGACTACGACGAGTACGGCTACGAGTTCGGCACCGCGGGCGGCCGGCTGAACGACCTGGCCGCGGCCCTGCCCCGCATCCGGAGCCGCTGGTCGGTACTCAACCCGGCGCCGACCCGCGACATCCCGATCCTCATCGGCGGCGGGGGCGAGAAGAAGACCCTGCGCTACACCGCCGAGCACGCCGGCATCTGGCACGGCTTCGGCGACGTCGACACCGTCACCCGCAAGAGCGGCATCCTCGACGGGCACTGCCGCGACATCGGCCGCGACCCGGCCGAGATCGAACGCTCGGTCGGCGTCGAGGGCGCCCCGGAGGACGACGGCGCCGCCCTCCACGACGCCGGGGTGCGCCTGTTCACCGTCGGCCAGGACGGCCAGGGCGGCTACGACCTGTCCCGGCTGAAGGACTGGATCGCCTGGCGCGACGAGCGCAACGGCTGAGCTCAGAGGGCACGCAGGAACGGGTCCCGGATCAGGTCCGGGACCCGTTCCGCGACGACCGCGGGTGCGTAGTACCAGCCCTGGGCGTTGGCGCAGCCGTACTCGCGCAGCCGCGCCGCCTGCTCCCGGGTCTCCACCGCCTCGGCGGTGACCTCCAGGTCCAGCGCGGAGGCCAGCGAGATCAGCGTGCGCAGGATGACGTCGTCGCGCTCGGCGGTCCCGGCCAGGAAGTGCCCGGCCAGCTTGAGCCGGTGCACCGGTAGGTGCCGCAGGTAGGCGAGGTTGGAGTAGCCGGTCCCGAAGTCGTCGATGGCGATCTTCACGCCGAGCCGGTCGAGCTCGCGCAGCGTGGCCAGCGGCCGGCCGGGGGAGCCCATCAGGTCGGACTCGGTCAGCTCGACCTGCAGCAGCTCCGGCGGCCAGTCGTGGCGCTCCAGCGTCGCCGCGACGTCGGCGACCAGGTCCGACTCGGTCACCTGCCGGGCGGCGACGTTCACACTGATCGTCAGCGGCCTGTCCGGGTACGCGTCGGCCCAGACCCGGCCCTGCCGGCACGCCTCGTCGAGGACCCGGCGGCCCAGCGGCACGACCAGCCCGGTCTCCTCGGCGAGCGGGATGAACCGGTCCGGGCCCAGCAGCTGCCCGTCGGGCCGCTGCCAGCGCACCAGCGCCTCGACCCCGATGGTCTGCTCGTCGGTCAGGCGCACCAGGGGCTGGTAGACGACCACGAAGTCGTCGCGGCGCAGCGCCTCGGGCATCTGCGAGGACAGCTCGAAGCGGGCGACGTCGTCGCGGTGCCGGTCGCGGTCGTAGAGCACGTAGCGTCCGCGGCCGGCCCGCTTGGCCGAGTACAGGGTGGTGTCGGCGGCGGCGATCAGCTCGTCGATGCCCAGCTCGCCGTCGTGGCGCACCACCCCGACGCTCGCCGAGATCACGATGTCGCGGCCGTCGACGCGCACCGGGCGGCGCACGGTCCCCAGCGCGCGGGTCGCGACCTCCTCCAGCTCGGCCCGGTCGGCGGTGCGCGGCACCAGCACGACGAACTCGTCGCCGCCCATCCGCGCGACGAGATGCCCGCCGGGCTCCAGCGCGCCCCGGAGCCGGTCGGCCAGCACCTGCAGGAGCCGGTCCCCGGACTGGTGGCCCAGGGTGTCGTTGACGACCTTGAACCCGTCCAGGTCCAGGTAGCAGATCCCCGGGCGGGCACCGGAGGAGCCCGCGTCGATCGCGGCGCCCAGGCGTTCGAAGAACAGCGACCGGTTCGGCAGCCCGGTCAGCGGGTCGTGCGACGCCTGGTGGGCCAGGCTCTCCTGCATCAGCAACTGGTCGGTCACGTCGGACACCACCGCGACGAGCAGCTGCTCCTCACCGCCGACCCCGCCGAGCAGGGTGACCACGGCGTCGATCCACACGTCGCTGTCGTCGGCGCGCCGGACCGGGCGGACCACCCGGAGCCGGTCCAGGGAGCCGTCGAGCAGCCGTGGCCGCTCGGCCCACACCTCCGGCGCCGACTCCGGGTGCACGAAGTCGGTGACCCGCATCCTCAGCAGCTGGGCGGGCGTGTACCCGGTCATGACGGCGGCCGCCTCGTTCACCTCGACGAGCCGCCCGTCCGGCTCGAAGATCACGATCCCGACGGCCGCGGAGTCGACGACGGTCCGCAGCCGCAGGTCCGAGCGGCGGCGGGCCTCCTCGGCGACGCGGCGGGCCTCCAGCGCGGCCCGGGTGACCTGCTCGTGCTCGGCGAGGACCAGGCTGCGGGTCGCCTCGGTGAACCCGCGGGCGAACGCCGCCAGCACGGCCGCGATCCGCCGGACCCGGGCGGCGGTGTCCGCGGCCGGCTCCAGGTGCGCCCCGAGCAGCTCCATCCCGATCTCCAGGCAGCCCGGCTGGTGGATCCGCGCCCGCACCAGGTCCCCGCCGGCTGCCGCCGGGAGGGCCGGGTCGTACCGCTCCGCCAGCGCGGCCTCCCGCAGCTGCGTGGTCACCCGGTCGAGGACCGGGCGGAGCTCGGTGGCCGGCAGCACCGAGTGCCGGGCCAGCTCCGAGGCCCAGGGACCGGCGAGGTCGGCGGGGTCGGGCAGCGCTGCGGGGACGAGCGCCCGTCCGTGGTCGGCGCGAGCAGCGGCGACGTCGGCCTGCTGCATCCACCGCCCCCGTTCGCTCCGGTGGGAGGGACTTCCCTCATGATCGGTGGACACCGTAACCGATCCGACCCGCCCGGTGGGGCCGACCGGGTTACGTCCACGTCCCGCGACGGGCCGATCGGGTCAGGCCGGCGACCCGTCGGTCACCTCCGTCACCCACACGACGGCCTCACCGGCCTCGTCGGAGGCCGCGAGGTCCACCTCGGCGGTGATCGCCCAGTCCCGGTCACCCGCCGGGTCGTCGAGGACCTGGCGCACCAGCCAGCGGTCGGTCTCCTCGGTGAGGTCGAACAGCTCGGGCCCGCGCGCGTCCGGCCCGAAGCCGATCCGGTCGTGGATCGCGAAGTAGGGGGCCAGGGCGTCCCGCCAGCGGTCGGCGGTCCAGCCGGCGTCGGCGTCGAGATCGCCCAGCTCGGCGTAGCGGCCCATCGCCGCGAGCTCCACCCGGCGGAACAGCGCGTTGCGCACCATGACCCGGAACGCGCGGGCGTTGCCGGTGACCCCGGTCGGCGTGGCGACGGCGACCTCGGCCCCCGGCGGCAGCACCTCCCCGTCGGCACCCGCCCCGGCGGCGAGCTTCTCCCACTCGTCGAGCAGCGAGGAGTCGGTCTGGCGGACCAGCTCGCCCAGCCACTCCACGAGGTCGGTGAGCTCCTCGGTGCGGGCGTGCTCGGGCACGGTCTGGCGCAGCGCCCGGTAGGCGTCGGCCAGGTAGCGCAGCACCAGGCCCTCGGAGCGGGCGAGCTGGTAGTGCGAGACGTACTCGGTGAACGTCATCGCCCGCTCGCTCATGTCCCGGACCACCGACTTCGGCGACAGGACGGCGTCGGCGACCCACGGTGCGCCGCGGCGGTAGGTCTCCAGCGCGGCGTGCAGCATCTCGTCGAGGGGCTTGGGGTGGGTGACCTCCTCCAGGCGGGCCATCCGCTCCTCGTACTCGATGCCGTCGGCCTTCATCGCCGCGATCGCCTCGCCGCGGGCCTTGTTCTGCTGGGCGGCGAGGATCTGGCGGGGGTCGTCGAGGGTCGACTCGATGACCGAGAGCACGTCGAGTGCGTAGGTCGGCGACTCCCGGTCGAGGAGCTCGAACACCGCGAGCGCGAACGGCGACAGCGGCTGGTTGAGCGCGAAGTCCAGCTGCAGCTCGTCGACCACCCGCGCCCGTGGACGGGTCGCACCGTCCACGGTGTACTGCTCGACGACGCCGGAGGTGCGCAGCGCCCGGTAGATCGCGATCGCCCGCAGCATGTGCTTCAGCTGCCGCTTGCGGGGCTCGTGGTTGTCGGTGAGCAGGTGCTCCATCGCGGCGTAGGTGTCCCCGCCGCGCGAGACCACGTTGAGCAGCATCGCGTGGGTGACCTCGAAGTGGCTGGTCAGCGGCTCCGGACGCGCCTGCTGCAGCTTCTCGAACGAGGTCTCCGACCAGCCGACGAACCCCTCGGGCGGCTGCTTGCGCGCCACCTTGCGACGCTTCTTCGGGTCGTCGCCCGCCTTGGCCAGTGCCTTGGCGTTCTCGATGTCGTGCTCGGGGGCCTGCGCGACGACGGTGCCGACGGTGTCGTACCCGGCCCGCCCGGCGCGGCCGGCGATCTGGTGGAACTCGCGGGCCTTGAGCGGGCGCACGCGGCGCCCGTCGTACTTGGACAGGGCGGTGAACAGCACCGTGCGGATCGGCACGTTGATGCCGACGCCGAGGGTGTCGGTACCGCAGATGACCTTGAGCAGGCCGGCCTGGGCGAGGGTCTCCACCAGCCGGCGGTAGCGGGGGAGCATGCCGGCGTGGTGCACGCCGATCCCGTGGCGCACGAGGCGGGACAGGGTGCGGCCGAAGCCGGAGGTGAACCGGAACGCCCCGATCGTCTCGGCGATCGCGGCCTTGTCCTCCTTGGAGGTGACGTTGACGCTCATCAGCGCCTGCGCCCGTTCGACGGCGGCCTGCTGGGTGAAGTGCACGACGTAGACCGGCGCCTCACGCGTCGACAGCAGCTCGGTGATCGTCTCGTGCAGCGGCTCGACGACGTAGCGGAAGTGCAGCGGCACCGGCCGCTCCACGGAGGTGATCTCCGCGGTCTCCCGCCCGGTGCGCCGGGTCAGGTCCTCCGCGAAGAACGACGTGTCGCCCAGCGTGGCGCTCATCAGCAGGAACTGTGCCTGCGGCAGTTCGACGATCGGCACCTGCCAGGCCCAGCCGCGCGACGGGTCGGCGTAGAAGTGGAACTCGTCCATGATCACCGAGCCGACGTCGGTCCCGGGGCCCTCGCGCAGGGCGAGGTTCGCCAGGATCTCCGCGGTGCAGCAGATGATCGGCGCCTTCTCGTTCACCGCGGCGTCGCCGGTGAGCATGCCGACCTTGTCCGCGCCGAACACCTCGCACAGCGCGAAGAACTTCTCGCTGACCAGCGCCTTGATCGGCGCGGTGTAGAAGCTGCGCTCACCGCGGGCCAGCGCCGCGGCGTGCGCGCCGATCGCGACCAGCGACTTCCCCGAGCCCGTCGGCGTCGAGAGGATCACGTTGGCGCCGGTGACCAGCTCCAGCAGCGCCTCCTCCTGCGCCGGGTACAGCGACAGACCGCGCTCGTCGAACGCCCACTCGGCGAAGGTGTCCACCAGCGCGGCGGGATCCGGGGGGTTCGCGGGGTCGGAGGAGCGCGGCAGCCGGTCGGTGAGCGTCATGATGGGACCGATCGTCGCAGACACCCCCGACACCGGGCGCCGCAGCGCCGAGGTGGCGCCCGCACTCGCCCGTGCGGGGGATAGCGTGGATGCCGTGGTGGGGGTCGGTGCGACGCACGGCGCCGGGCAGGCGCGCGCCGGCGCGGGTCCTGCTGCGCCCATGCCCGACCTCGTCCCGCCGATGCTGCCCGCCGCGGGGGAGCTGACCGACGCGGGCGACCCGGACCGCTGGGCGGTCGAGTTCGCCTGGGAGGGCCACCGCTGTGTGGCCTACGCCCGGCCCGGCCGCGTCCGGCTGCTGTCCTCCACCGCACGCAGCGTGACCGGGTCCTTCCCCGAGCTCGCCGTGCTCGGCGACCAGGCCCCGCCGGGCGGCATGGTGCTCGACGGCACCGTGGTCGCCCTCGACGAGGCGGGCCGCCCGTCGCGCGGCCCGCTGCTGCGCCGCACCGCGACGGTGTCCCCGGACGCGGCCCTGCGGACCGAGGTGCCGGTCGGCTACGTGGTCACCGACCTGCTGTTCTGCGACGGCCGCCGCACCCTCGAGCTGCCCTACCGGCGGCGCCGCGCGGAGCTGGAGGCGCTCGACCTGGCCGGGCCGAAGATCCTGGTCCCGCCCTCGTTCGGGCTCGACGAGGCCGACCTCGTGGTCCGGACCGCGGAGCGCTACGGCCTCGACGGGCTGCACCTCAAGCGGCTCGACCTGCCCTACCAGCCCGGGCGGCGCACCCGGAACTGGCTGCGGGTGCCGCTGCGCCGCCACCGGCAGGTGCTCGTCGCGGGCTGGGTGCCCGCCGGGGGCCCCGGCGGGGGCCGGGAGCGGATCGGTGCCGTGCTGCTGGCGCTGCCCGAGCCCGACGGGCTCCGCTACGTGGGCCGCGTCGGGATCGGCGCCGCCGACGTCGACGCCCGCACCGTGCTGCGCGTCCCCGCCACCGGGAGCCCGCCGCTCGGGGTGCCCGACGGGATCGGTGTCGACGCCCGCTGGCTGGCCCCCGGCCTGGTCGCGGCGGTCGAGCACCGGGGCCGGACGGCCGCCGGACGGCTCACCCTGCCGTCCTGGCGCGGTCTGGTGGCGCCCGCCGAGCACGACGACGACCTGGCCGGCGCGATCGACGCGGCACGCCGGGCGGCGTCGGCGGCCCGCCCGACCGTCGCGCTGCGCCGCCCGGGCCGCGGGACCGGGCTGGCACCCGGGCACGGCCCGGAGACCGTCGTCCTGCCCCGCGCCGGTGGCGCGGCCGCACCGGGCACCCGGCCCGCGTCCGAGGACGGGGACGCCCCGCCGGGCACCCGAGCCCCGGGCCCCGCCGGCCGCGCCGGCACCGCGGACCCCGACCGGCCCGCCGGTGACACGCCACCGGACGAGGGCCGCCCGGCCCGGCCCGGCGCGCATCGCGCCCCGGCCCCCGACGAGACCGTCCGCATCCGGGTCCGCGACGCCGTCCCGCCCGTCCCCGTGGACCCCGTGCCGCCGGCCGCCGCCCCGGACGGCCCCTGGCACGGGCCGCTGTCGCGGCGGCTGGAGCAGCACTTCGTCTACAACACCCTCAACACCATCGCCTCGCTGGTGCGCACCGACCCGCCACGGGCCCGGGAGCTGCTGCTCGGCTTCGCCGACCTGTCCCGGGCCGCGGACCGGGCCGGGGAGCCCTCGATCCGGCTCGACGAGGAGCTCGCCGCCGTGCGGGCGTACCTGCAGATCGAACGGACCCGATTCGGCGCCCGGCTGACCACCGAGCTCGACGACCCGTCCGGGGCCGGTGTCGACCCGTCGTCGGCGGTGCCGCCGCTGTCGGTGCTCGCCGCGGTCCGCCGCGGGGTGCAGGAGGAGATCGAGCCGCACAGCGCGGGCGGCGCGGTCCACGTGCGGCTGGACCCGGACGCCCCCGACGGGCCCACGGCCCGGGTGGAGGTCCATCCGGCGGACCCGGCGGAGCGGTCCGCCCGCGTCCCGCTCGTCCTGTTGGTCCTGCCGCTGGGCGTGCCCGTCGTGTGACACCCGTCGGCGGGGGAGTGGCGTGCACCGCCCGGGGCGACGGACCTTCATCGATCCGGATAGCGTGCGCGCCATGCTGGGGCTGCCCGAGGGCACACGCGCGTGCCTGTTCGACCTGGACGGCGTACTCACCGACACCGCGAGCGTCCACGCCGCGGCGTGGAAGCAGATGTTCGACGAGTACCTCCGTTCCCGCGACGGTGACGGGTACACCCCGTTCGACGTCAACGCCGACTACGGTCCGTACGTGGACGGGAAGCCCCGTCTCGAGGGGACCCGCAGCTTCCTCGCCTCGCGCGGGATCGAGCTGCCCGAGGGGTCCCCGGACGACTCCGCGGACACCGGGACCCTGTGGGGCCTGTCGACCCGCAAGAACGACCTCGTGCAGGAGCGGATCCGCACCGACGGCGTCGAGGTCTACCCGGGGTCGCGCCGTTACCTGGAGGCGGTGAAGGACGCCGGGCTCACCACCGCCGTCGTGTCCTCCAGCGCGAACGCGGAGCAGATCCTCCGGGTCACCGGGCTGGAGACCTTCATCGACCACCGCGTCGACGGCGTCACCGCCCGCGAGCGCGGCCTGCCCGGCAAGCCCGCTCCCGACACCTTCCTCGCCGCCGCGGCCGACCTCGGGGTGGACCGGTCCGCCGCGGTCGTGTTCGAGGACGCGCTGGCCGGCGTGCAGGCCGGCCACGCGGGGGACTTCGGCGCCGTCGTCGGCGTCGACCGTCTCGACCAGGCGGACGCGCTGCGTGAGCACGGCGCGGACGTCGTCGTCACCGATCTCGCCGACCTGCTGGAGCGTTCGTGAAGCCCGACCACCTGCCCACCTTCACCGTCGAGCCGTGGGTGGTCCGCGAACCGCGTCTCGACCTGGACGCGATGGGCCAGACCGAGTCGGTCTTCGCGCTGTCCAACGGCCACATCGGGCTGCGCGGCAACCTCGACGAGGGTGAGCCGCACGTCCTGCCCGGCACCTACCTGAACTCCTTCTACGAGGTGCGTCCGCTGCCGTACGCCGAGGGCGGCTACGGCTACCCCGAGTCCGGGCAGACGATCATCAACACGACCAACGGCAAGCTGATCCGGCTGCTGGTCGACGACGAGCCGTTCGACCTGCGCTACGGCACCCTGCACCGGCACGAGCGGGTGCTGGACATGCAGGCCGGCACGCTGCACCGCGAGGTCGAGTGGGAGTCCCCGGCCGGGCGCCGGGTCCGGGTCCGCTCCACCCGCATGGTGTCGCTGACCCAGCGCGCGGTCGCCGCGATCTCCTACGAGGTGGAGCTGGTCAGCAACGGCAACGAGGGCAGCGGCGCGGCCGGGGACGGCGCGCTGCTGGTGCTGCAGTCCGAGCTCGTCGCCAACGAGCAGCTGCCCGGCCGCGACGCCGACGACCCGCGCCTGGACACCGCGCTGGACAACGTGCTGGAGCCCGAGCAGTCCCGCGCCGGCGACGCCGGGGCCACCCTGGTGCACCGCACCCGCAAGTCGGAGCTGCGCTGCGGCGCGGCGATGGAGCACGAGGTGTTCGGCCCGGACGGCGTCCAGGTGTCCACCGACGCCAACGAGGACCTCGCCCGCACCACCGTCATCGCCCGGGTCAAGCCCGGCCAGTCGCTGCGCGTGGTCAAGTACCTCGCCTACGGCTGGTCCTCGCGGCGCAGCCTGCCCGCCGTCTACGACCAGGTGCGCGCCGCCATCGCCGCCGCCCGCTACACCGGCTGGGACGGCCTGGTCGCCGAGCAGCGCGACTACCTCGACGACTTCTGGGCCACCGCCGACGTCGAGATCGACGGCGACGCCGAGCTGCAGCAGGCCGTGCGGCTGGCGACCTTCCACATCCTGCAGGCCGGCGCCCGCGCCGAGCGCCGCTGCATCCCGGCCAAGGGGCTGACCGCCGACGGCTACGACGGCCACACCTTCTGGGACACCGAGACGTTCTGCCTGCAGGTGCTGTCCTTCGTCGCCCCGGAGGCCGCCGCGGACGCGCTGCGCTGGCGCAAGTCGATCCTGCCGCTGGCCTTCGAGCGCGCCGAGACACTCGGCCTGAAGGGTGCCGCGTTCCCGTGGCGCACCATCCGCGGCCACGAGTGCTCCGGCTACTGGCCGGCGGGCACCGCGGCGTTCCACATCAACGCCGACATCGCCGACGCGGTGAAGCGGCACGTGCACGCCACCGGCGACACCAAGTTCGAGCTGGAGGTCGGGCTGGAGCTGCTGGTCGCGACCGCGCGGCTGTGGCGCTCGCTGGGCAGCCACGACTCGGCGGGCAACTTCCGCATCGACGGCGTCACCGGCCCCGACGAGTACTCCTCGATCGCGGACAACAACGTCTACACCAACCTGATGGCCCAGCAGAACCTGCGCTACGCCGCCGAGGTCGCCGCGAAGCACCCGCGCTCGGCGTCACGGCTCGGGGTGGACTCCGAGGAGATCGCGTCCTGGCGCGACGCCGCCGGCGCCATGTTCATCCCGTTCGACGAGCGCCTCGGCGTGCACCCGCAGTCCGAGGGCTTCACCGACCACCAGCGGTGGAACTTCGAGGAGACCCCGGCCGAGCGGTACCCGCTGCTGCTGAACTACCCCTACTTCGACCTGTACCGCAAGCAGGTCATCAAGCAGGCCGACCTCGTGCTGGCGATGCAGATCTTCCCGGAGGCGTTCACCGAGGAGCAGAAGCGCCGCAACTTCGCCTACTACGAGGCGATCACGGTGCGGGACTCGTCGCTGTCGGCGTGCACCCAGTCGGTGATGGCCGCCCGTACCGGGCACCTGGAGCTGGCCCACCAGTACCTCGCCGAGGCCGCCCTGGTGGACCTGCAGGACCTGGCGGGCAACACCGACCACGGCATGCACATCGCGTCGATGGCCGGGACCTGGACCGCGGTCGTGCTGGGCTTCGGCGGGATGCGCTGCGAGGCCGACGGGCTGTCGTTCGCACCGGTGCTCCCGGCGTCGCTGTCGCGGATCTCGTTCGGCCTGAAGTGGCAGGGACGCCGGATCCGGGTCTCGATCACCCCCGAGGAGACCGAGTACCGGCTCACCGACGGCGCCCCGATGCGGCTGCGCCACCACGGCGAGCCCATCGCGCTCGACGACGAGGGCCCGGCCACCGCTCCGACCCCCACCCCGGAGTGGGTGGAGCCGGTGGAACAGCCCCACGGACGGGCCCCGCGGGTCCGCGGCTGACCGCGCCGGGCCGGACCGTGCAGGACGGCGGGGGACGGCGCATCCCGCCGCCGTCCCCGCAGCGGTCCGATGCCCGGTCCGTCGTTCACCGGATGGTCGTGCACCACTGGTAGCCTGGTCAGTCGCTCCGTCGGCGACAGGCTCGTCCTGCCACCGCGCGGACGTGTCGTGTACGTCCCCCCGGTGGAGGATCCCCGCGCCGTGCCCGAACCCACTTCCGCTGCCGGCTCCCCGGCTGCCGCGGCCGACCCCGCCGCGCCGGTCGACCCGGAGCTGGCCCACGAACAGTCCTACGTGGCCATGCTCTACGAACAGCTCGAGGACCGCCGTCGCGACACCGCACGCCGGCTGGCCGACACGCTGCGCGAGGAGACCGTCGGCACCCCGCAGGCCATCACCCAGCGCGACGCCGCCGCGGAGATGCTCACCGACCGGCTCGCCGGTCTGCGTGCCGCCGAGCACGGGCTGGCCTTCGGCCGGCTCGACGCCGACGACGGCGAGATCCGCTACGTCGGCCGCATCGGCCTGCTCGACGAGGACAACGAGTACGAGCCCCTGCTGATGGACTGGCGGGCACCCGCCGCCCGGCCGTTCTACACCGCCACCGCCGCGAACCCCGAGGGGATGCGGCGGCGCAGGCACCTGCGGACCCGGCTGCGGCAGGTCGTCGCGGTCGACGACGAGCCGCTCAACCTGGCCGAGATGACCGAGGCGGAGCGGGCCCGCTCGGGTTCGGGGCTCACCAGCGAGGCCGCGCTGCTGGCGGCGGTGTCCTCGGCCCGTACCGGGCGGATGGGCGACATCGTCGCCACCATCCAGGGCGAGCAGGACCGGATCATCCGGTCGAAGCCGTCCGGGGTGCTGGTCGTGCAGGGCGGGCCCGGCACCGGGAAGACGGCGGTGGCGCTGCACCGCGCGGCCTACCTGCTCTACACCCACCGTGACCGGCTCGCCCGGCGCGGCGTGCTCGTCGTCGGGCCGAACCCGACGTTCCTGCGCTACATCGGCCAGGTCCTGCCCTCGCTGGGGGAGACCAGCGTCGTGCTCGGCACCGTCGCCCAGCTGTTCCCCGGCCTGGACGCGCGACGCACCGAGACCCCGGCGACGGCCGAGCTGAAGGGCCGCGCCGACATGGCGCCGGTGATCGCCGCGGCGGTGCGCGACCGGCAGCAGCTGCCGCGGACCCCGGTCGAGCTCGTCGTGGAGCAGCAGCGGGTCGTCCTCGACCGGGACACGGTCGCCCAGGCCCGCACCCGGGCCCGGCGCTCCCGCAAGCCGCACAACGAGGCCCGTCGCATCTTCCGCAAGGAGCTGCTGCGGCTGCTCGCCCAGCAGGTCGCCCGTCGCGTCGGCGGCGGCGAGTCCGGCCTGCTGGACCGGCGCGACGTCGACGACATCCGCGACGAGCTCGCCGAGTCCGCCGAGGTCGCGACGCAGCTCGAGGAGCTCTGGCCGACGCTGTCGCCCGAGCAGCTGCTCACCGACCTGTTCGCCGATCGTCGCCGGCTCAACTCGGTGGCCCGGCGGATCCCGGCGCCCGAGCGGGCCCTGCTGGAGCGCGCGGCGCCCGACGCCGACGTGCCCCCGGACCTGCGCTGGACCCCGGCCGACGTCGCCCTGCTCGACGAGGCCGCCGAACTGCTCGGAGACGACGGCGCCGCCCAGGCCGCCGCAGAGGCCGCGGCGCTGCGCGAGGAGGTCGAGTACGCCCAGGGCGTGCTCGACGTGCTCGACCTGGAGGAGGACCTCGACCCCGAGCTGCTGCGCGCCACCGACATCATCGACGCCGACAGGCTCGCCGAGCGCATGCAGGTCTCCCGCTACGACTCCACCGCCGAGCGGGCGGCCGCGGACCGTGAGTGGACCTACGGCCACATCATCGTCGACGAGGCGCAGGAGCTGTCGGCGATGGCCTGGCGGATGGTCATGCGTCGCGCCCCCGCCCGGTCGATGACCCTCGTCGGGGACATCGCCCAGACCGGTGACCGCGGCGGCGCGGGCTCGTGGGACGAGGTCCTGTCACCGTTCGTGGCACGCCGCTGGCGCCTGGAGCAGCTGACGGTGAACTACCGGACGCCCTCGGAGATCGCCGACGTCGCCGATGACGTGCTGGCCGAGATCGACGCCTCGCTGCGGCCGCCGTCGTCGGTGCGCTCGACCGGGGTGCCGCCGTGGGCGGCGGTGCTGCCCGCCGGGGCCGACGGCGACCGGGTCCTGGCCGAGCGCGTGCGCGCCGAGCGCGACGCCGTCGGGGACGGGCGCACCGTCGTCCTCACGCCGCAGGGCCGCCTGGACCGGGTCCGCGCCGTCCTCGACGCCGCCGGGCTCACCACCCCCGAGCCCGCCGAGGGCGAGTCCGAGCTGGACGCGCCGGTCGTCGTGCTGCCGGTCGCGGCGTCGAAGGGCCTGGAGTTCGACGCCGTCGTCGTGGTGGAGCCGCAGGAGATGCTCGACGAGTCCCCGCGCGGGCTCAACGACCTCTACGTCGCGATCACCCGGGCCACCCAGCGGCTCGGGGTGCTCCACTCCGGGGACCTGCCCCCGGTGCTCAAGCGGATCGGGCGCGCCTAGCGCACCCAGCGGTCGAACCAGGACAGCAGGGCCGCGCGCTGCAGCTCGGTGCCCGGGGTGACGGTGCCGAGCCCGTCCCCGGCGCCGTGCTCGAGCCCGGGAAGCTGCAGGTAGCGGGTCGGGATGCCGAGCTCGTCGGTCGCGGCGGCGAAACGGGCCACCGGCGCCGCCGGGACGAGGTGGTCCGCCGAGCCCTGCACGACCAGCGTCGGCGGCGAGTCGGGCCGGGCGTGGGTGATCGAGTCGGTGAACGCGTAGCGCTGCGGGAACTGCTCCGGCGACCCGCCGATGTAGGCCGCCCCGACCTGGCGCCCGATCGCGGAGAACGGCTCGGTGGCGGTCAGGTCGACCGCCGGGTACATCCCGGCGACCGCCCGCACCCGGGGCAGCGCGGCGAGGTCACCGCACGTCGGGGCCAGGGCCCCCGCGCGGTCGAGGTAGGCGGCGTCGACCGCGAGGTTGCCGCCTGCCGACTCGCCGAAGATCCCGACCCGCGAGGTGTCCAGCCCGAGCCCCGGGCCGGCGGTGCCGACCCAGGTGAGCGCGCAGCCGACGTCGCCGACCTGGGTGTCCCAGTCGTGCAGCTCTTCGGTCGCGAGCCGGTAGTCGACGTCGACGACGGCGTACCCGTTGTCGGCGAGGAACCGGTTGTACGGCGACGGGCCCCGCGAGCCCTGCACGAAGCCGCCGCCGTGCACCCGCACCAACACCGGCGCCGGGCCGCCGCCGGGCCGGGGCAGGTAGAGGTCCGCGAGCAGGGGGGTCCCGCCCGGAGCACCGAACTCGACGGTGCGGTCAGGCCCGGGCGCGGCGACCGGGACGGGCGAGACCGGCAGGAACGGGTGCAGCCCGCCGCCGTCGCGGGCGACGGTCACCACGAGCGCCGTGTACGTTCCCGTGGCCATCAGCGTGGCGGCCACCGTGAGGCCGATCAGCACCGAGCCGGCCCGACGGCGCCGCCACAGCGCCCGCACCCCGACGGCGGCCGCCACCCCGACCAGGGCCAGGACGACGTTCCACACGCCGAGGCCGTCGCGCAGCGAGCCCAGCACGAGCAGCAGCCCCTGCGACGTCACGTCCTGCAGCAGCGGCACCCACCAGCCGACCGGGGGCCAGCGCGAGCGCCTGGGCGAGGACGGTCCAGACCAGCACGACGACGGCCAGCAGACCGAGCAGGGCGGCGAGCAGCACCGCCCCCGCGCAGTGGACCCGACCGTGTGACCGGTCCCGCCGTCGTCCGCCCCGTCGCCGTGTCCTGTCCCACTGCGGGCCCCCGTCGTCCGTCGCACCGGATCTCGTTGTGCGACAGAGTAGGCGCTCCGGTCGACGGGGTGTTCAGCCGCGGGCGCGGTAGAGGTCCCGCAGCAGCGCGATCTCCGCCCCGTGGTGGATGGCCTCCCGGTGGATGTGCAGCACCAGGGTGGCCAGCGGCGCGTCGGCGTAGGGGCCCTCGGCCGGTCCGCACGGCCGGGCGAGGCCCTCGGCGCCGAGCGCGGCGACCCCGGCGGTCCAGCGGGCGTACTCGGCGTCGAGTGCGTCGAGCGCCGCCGCCGCGGTACCGGGGTAGGCGTAGGAGCCGTAGTCGACGGCCGGCCCGCCGAAATGGGAGTGCGAGCGCATCGCGAACACCCCGACCAGGAGGTGCCCGAACCGCCACGCGATCGTCGTGACCGGCGGCGGCTCCGGCGTCGGGAACGCGAAGTCGATCACCCAGTCGCCGGACCCGGCACCCGGCGGGGTCACCGACTCCCCGCGGCGGCGCACGCCCCAGCAGCCGGGCACCGGCTCCCAGTGGTACTCGTCGTCGGTGAGCCCGGCCAGCCGCGGGCGCAGTGCGGTCTCCCAGTGGAACGTCAGCTGCGCGAGCAGCTCGCCGTTCCAGTCGACACCCGTCCTCGTCCCCATCTCCGTCATGACCTCACAGTCTGGCCCCGATCGCGGACACCGACTGCCCGCGTGCGGATCCGGGTCAGCCGGCGAGGCGGACCGGGCGGAAGGCGCGGCTGCGGGCCCGCGTGGCGGCGGCGACCAGGGCACCGGCCAGGCGCAGGTCCTCGGCGTCGCGCTCCGGATGGGACTGGACACCGACCACCCAGGGCGCGTCGGCACCGCCGGGGCCCGACGGGTCGCTCCACTCCAGCGCCTCGACGACGTCCCCGGCGCGGGCGGACACCCGCAGCCCGGGGGCGACGCGGTCCACCCCCTGGTGGTGGTGACAGCGCACCGTCACCGGGCCCGGCCCCAGGATCTCCGCGGCCCGGGTCCCCGGCTCGGTCAGCACCGGCACCGGCGCGTACACCCCCGGTCCGGCCGAGTGCGCTCCGGCGACCTGTGCACCGACCACGTCGGGCAGGTGCTGGTGCAGCGTCCCGCCGAGCGCCACGTTGAGCAGCTGCAGCCCGCGGCACACGCCCAGCACCGGGATCCCGCGGCCGAGCGCCCGGTGCAGCGCCGCCACGTCGGCGGCGTCACGCCCGGTGCGCGGTGTGTCGGTGTGCGCGCCGGCCACCTGTCCGTAGCGGGCCGGGTCGACGTCCTGGCCGCCGATGAGGAGGAGCCCGTCGAGGGCGTCGACGGCCTCCTCGGCGCCGTCCACCGGGGCGAGCAGCACCGGGACGCCGCCCGCGGCCAGCACCATCTCGACGTAGGTGCGGGGGACCAGCACGACGTCGTCGTCGCGCATGATCCAGTAGTCGGCCCGCTCGCTGTAGCAGCTGATGCCGATGAGCGGGCGCGTCACGAGTCGGCCCCGTGCAGCACGTCGATCACCTGGTCGCCGTAGCGCGCGAGCTTGCCCTCGCCGATCCCGGAGATCGTGCCCAGCGCGGCCCGGTCGGCGGGGGACCGCGTCGCGATCTCACGCAGCGTCGCGTCGTGGAAGATCACGTAGGCGGGGACGCCCTGCTCCTTCGCCGTCGCCGCCCGCCATGCCCGGAGCCGCTCGAACACCGGCGCGAGCTCGGCCGGCATCTCCACGGCCTGCTTCGACCCGCCCCGCGACCGCGACGACCGCGCCGCGCGTTCCGGCTCGGAGCGCAGCATGACCTTCTGCTCGCCACGCATCGCGGCCGGGGACTCGTCGGTGAACCGCAGCGTCGAGTAGTTCCCGCCGACGGTCAGCAGCCCGCGCGCGACGAGCTGGCGCAGGACGTTGCGCCACGCGACGTCGGTCAGCTCGGTCCCGACGCCGAACACCGACAGCTCGTGGTGGCGGTGCTGGTCGACCTTCGGGGTGCGCTTGCCCAGCAGGATGTCGACGACCTGCCCGGCGCCGAACTCCTGGTTGCGCTCCTTCTTCAGCCGCCACACCGTCGACAGCACCTTCTGCGCCGCGACCGTGCCGTCCCACGACGACACCGGCGTCAGACACGTGTCGCAGTTCCCGCACCGCTGGGCAGCGGGCTTCTGCCCGAAGTAGCGCAGCAGCTGCGCCCGGCGGCACTCGGTGGTCTCGCACAGCGCGAGCATCGCGTCCAGGTGCTGGGCCAGGCGCCGCTTGTGCGCGGCGTCGCCCTCGCCGTCGTCGATCATCTTGCGCTGCTGGACGACGTCGGCGAGCCCGTAGGCCAGCCACGCCGTCGACGGCTCGCCGTCGCGGCCGGCCCGCCCGGTCTCCTGGTAGTAGCCCTCCACGGACTTCGGGAGGTCGAGGTGGGCGACGAAGCGGACGTCGGGCTTGTCGATGCCCATGCCGAACGCGATCGTCGCGCACATGACCAGGCCGTCCTCGCGCAGGAACCGGGACTGGTTCTCCCGGCGCACCGACGCGTCGAGCCCCGCGTGGTACGGCAGTGCCCGGATCCCCTGCGCGGTGAGGAACTCCGCGGTCTGCTCGACCGACCTGCGCGACAGGCAGTAGACGATCCCCGCGTCCCCGGCGTGCTCGGAGCGCAGCAGCTCCAGCAGCTGACGGCGCGGCTCGTTCTTCGCGACGATCCGGTACTGGATGTTGGGCCGGTCGAAGCTCGCGACGAAGGCCTGAGCCCCGGTCAGCTCCAGACGCTGCGCGATCTCGGTGCGGGTCGCGTCGGTCGCGGTCGCGGTCAGTGCGATCCGCGGGACGTCCGGCCAGCGCTTCGGCAGCTCGGAGAGCAGCAGGTAGTCGGGCCGGAAGTCGTGCCCCCACTGCGCGACGCAGTGCGCCTCGTCGATCGCGAACAGGGCGATCCGGCCGCGTTCGAGCAGCCGCACGGTGGCCTCGACACGCAGCCGCTCCGGGGCGAGGTAGAGCAGGTCCAGCTCGCCCGCGAGGAACTCCTGCTCGGTGAGGCGGCGCTCGTCGGCGTCCTGGGTGGAGTTGAGGAACCCGGCCCGCACCCCGAGCGCGCGCAGCGCGTCGACCTGGTCCTGCATCAGTGCGATCAGCGGCGACACCACGACCCCGGTGCCCGGCCGGGCCAGCGCCGGTACCTGGTAGCAGAGCGACTTGCCGCCACCGGTCGGCATGAGCACCAGCGCGTCCCCGCCGCCGGTGACCTGCTCGACGATCGCCTGCTGCTCGCCGCGGAACGCGTCGTAGCCGAAGACGCGGCGCAGGATCTCGTGCGGGTCGCTGCTGTGCACCCGCTCCGGGACCGGCTCCGGCTCCGGCAGCCGGCCCGGCCCGGCGGGAGCGGCGGCCCAGGCGTCCTCCGGTGGGGGTTCGTCGCCGTAGTCGTCCTCGGGTTCGGGCGGGAGCGGGATCTCGTCCGGGTCGGAGGCGTCGAACACGTCGTCGATCGTACGAGCCCCGCCGCGTGCGCCCCGCCCGGCACTCACCTCGCGGCACCGCCGACCGCGCCCGGGCCCGGGCGCGGCGTGGCCCCGGTCACCGCCCGTGTGTCGCGGGCGCCGCGGTGCTGCGCCGGACGGCCCCGGGGTGTAGCAAGACCTGCAGGACCAGCGGCGTTCGCAGACCGGGCGCCGGGCGATCACGCGAGAAGGACGGATCCGTGGATCTGAAGATCGGGTACAAGGCGTCGGCCGAGCAGTTCGGCCCCCGCGACCTCGTCGAGTACGCGGTGCTGGCCGAGGAGCTCGGGCTCGACAGCGTCTGGGCGTCGGACCACTTCCTGCCGTGGCGGCACGAGGGCGGGCACGCCCCGGCCGCACTGCCCTGGATGGCGGCGGTGGGGGAGCGCACGAAGCGGGTGCAGATCGGCACCTCCGTGCTCACCCCCACGTTCCGCTACAACCCGGCGGTGCTGGCCCAGGAGTTCGCCACGATGGCGCTGCTCACCGGCAACCGGGTCGCACTCGGCGTCGGCACCGGCGAGGCGCTCAACGAGATCGCGGTGTCCGGGCGGGAGTGGCCCGAGTTCAAGGAGCGCTTCGCCCGGCTGCGCGAGGCCGTGAAGATGATGCGGGCGCTGTGGACCGAGGAGTCGGTCAGCATCGAGGGCGAGTACTACACCTTCGTCGACGCCATGATCTACGACCGGCCGGAGCAGCCGGTGCCGATCTACGTCGCCGCGGGGGGCCCGATGGTCGCCCGGTTCGCCGGCCGGTTCGGCGACGGGTTCATCTGCACCTCCGGCAAGGGCATGGACCTCTACACCGACAAGCTCCTCCCGGGGGTCGAGGAGGGCGCGGGCAAGGCCGACCGCGACGCAGGCGCCATCGACAAGATGATCGAGATCAAGATCAGCTACGACCGGGACCCCGACGCCGCGCGGGAGAACACCCGGTTCTGGGCGCCGCTGTCGCTGACCGCCGACCAGAAGAACTCCGTCGACTCCTCGCAGGAGATGGAGCGCCTGGCCGACGAGCTGCCGATCGAGCAGGTGGTGAAGCGCTGGATCGTCGCGTCGGACCCCGACGAGGCCGTCGAACAGATCAAGCCCTACCTCGACGCGGGCCTGAACCACCTCGTGGTGCACGGACCGGGCCACGACCAGCGCCGGTTCCTGACGCAGTTCACCGAGGACGTCGCGCCGAAGCTGCGGGCGCTCGCGTGAGCGCCGCGACGAGCGCTCCCGCCGTCACCCGCGACGGACGGGTGCTGCGCTGCCGGGTCTCCACCGGCCGGCACGGCACCCTCGACGGGCCCGCCATGGCCGAGGTCACCGAGGCGCTGCTGGCGCTCGACCCGGCCGAGACCGGAGCGGTGCTGGTGCACGGCGACGGCGAGAACTTCTGCACCGGCGGTGACGTGCGAGCCTTCGCCGGGGCCGAGGACCGCTACGCCTACGTGCACGGCCTCGCCGACACCTTCCACTCCATGCTGCGCCCGCTGGCCGCCTCCCCGGTGCCCACGATCGCGGCGGTGCCGGGCTGGGCCGCCGGTGCGGGAATGAGCATCGCGCTGGCCTGCGACCTCGCCGTCGGCGGGACCTCGACCCGGATGCGCCCGGCCTACCCCGGCATCGGGTTCTCCCCGGACGGCGGAATGACCTGGACGCTGCCGCGGCTGATCGGCGCCGCGCGGGCGCGGCGGGTCCTGCTCACCGACGAGGTCCTCGAGGCCGAGACGCTGGCCCAACTGGGCCTGCTCGCCTCCGTCGTCGACGACGACCGGGTGGCCGACGAGGCCGCCGCGGTCGCGCACCGGCTCGCCCAGGGACCGACGGCCGCGCTGGGCCGCATCCGCGGGCTCCTGACCGCGACCTGGGACCGGGGGCTCGACGAGCAGCTGGCGGCGGAGGCGGACTCCATCGCGACCTGCGCCGCGGGGCCGGAGGGGGCCGAGGGTCTCGCCGCGTTCGGCGAGAAGCGCCGTCCGCAGTTCCACTGACCACCGCACACGACGAGGGGGCGCGACCGGACGGTCGCGCCCCCTCGTCGTCGGTGTGAGCGGTCAGCGCCCGCTGGCCGGGCTCCCCGCGACGACCCGGCGTGAGCGCTGCGGGCCGCGGGCGGTGCCGGGCATGCCCACGGCGAAGCGCCGGGCCGGGCGGTGCAGGCCCGGGCCGAGCGGCCAGCCCGCGTCGAGCGGGGCGAGCAGGCGGTCCAGCTCGGAGTCCGGGGTGGCGCCGACGCTGTTGCGGAGCAGCCGCTGGAACTCCTCGTACTCGGCGAGCGCGTCGGCGACGTGCCCGCCGGCGAGCAGGGCCTCGACCAGGGCACGGCGCGACCGCTCGCGACTCGGCGCGGTGGCGACGGCCCGGCGCGCGACGGCGACGGCGTCGTCGTGCCGGTCGGCGGCGGTGAGCGTGCCGGCCAGTCCTTCCAGGGCGGACAGGCGCAGCTGGCGGAACCGTTCGCGCTCCACGGCGATCCATGCCGCGGTCCACGACGGGAGGATGTCGGCCTCCAGCAGCGCGGTCTCCGGCGCGCCGATCTCACGGACGGTGCGCAGCATGCTGGGCGCGGACAGCCCGCGGATCAACAGCATGGCCTCGGTGAGATCGACGACCACGTCGTCACCGAGCTGCAGCCGACCGAGGTGGTCGGCGTCGAGCAGGCCCGGTACGTCGACGCCGGCCACGGCCTCGTCGAGCAGCCGGGCCGCGGGGACGGGACCGACCCCGGGCCACAGCGTCGCGGCGAGCGCCGCGGTCGGCTGCGGCCGCCGGTGGACGGCGAGGTAGGCGACCAGGCGACGGGAGTCGACCGGCAGCGGGACGGCGCGATCACCCGCGCGCAGCCCGAACGAGCCCAGCACCCGCACGTGCGGGGTGGAGGTGGGAGTGCTCTGCTCACTGGATCGACAGTGATCGTCGGACATGGCCGTTTCCCCGGATCGGTCGTGACGTGCGGCCCGCGATCGGCTCCGTACCGAGCCGGGGCGCGCCGGGCGGGAGGCCTCGGATCGCGGAGCGAGCACGACGGAACCGCACCGACACGGACGGCGGGCGGCGTCTCCGTGTGGTGTCGTGGGACGAGGATAGCCCAGCAGTGCCCACGGTGTGAGATCCGGGTACGGCCGGATTGTGAGATCTGCGTCAGGCCCGGGAGAGCAGCCGGACGTGGGTCCCGTCCGGGGCACGCCACACGTGCAGGCTGTCGCAGAGCTGCCGGGCGATCCAGGTCCCGCGCCCCCGTGCCTGCGACGGGTGCGGCGGCGCGAGCCCGATCAGCGGCAGCGCGATCGCGCCGCTGTCCTGCACCTCGCAGACCAGCTCCCCGTCGCGCGCCCACACCGACAGCCCCGCCTCCGGGGAGCCGTGCTCGACCGCGTTGGTGGCGACCTCGTTGACCGCCTGCACCATGTCCTCGCCGCGCGCGGTGTCGAACCGGCACACCCGGGCGGCCTCCTCGACGGCGTCGCGCACCCGGGACAGCTCGAAGGTGTTGTAGGACAACGTGACGTCCGGCGGTCCGAGCAGGTGTGGCGGCGCGATCGGCAGGGCCGCGAGCGCCTCGGCGGGCGGGCGGTGCCGCGGGTTCTCGGTGAGCCCGGACGCGTGCAGCCGCAGCGGGTGGTTGACCACCGCCGACTCGCCGACCGCGCCGTGCAGCGGCAGCCGTGGGTAGGCGCACACCTGCAGGACCGGTAGCCCGGCGAGGGAGATGTTGAGCGCGGCCTCCAGCTCGACCCAGAAACCGCCGTCGACGCCGTCGAGGTCCGGGTCGTGCGCGCTCACCACGAACACCGGGCGGCCCGAGGAGGTCAGCGCCCGCAGCTCCCGGGCCCGCCAGGCGGCGACGGTCTGTCCGGACTCCCGGGCCGAGCTGGTCAGCGAGGTGAGCCTGCCGAGCTCGACCTCGTCGCCGAGCTCGTCGTGCAGCGCCTGCTCCAGCGGTGCGGGCAGGTCCACCGCGACCCGGGCGCCGGTGTCCCGCGCCGCGGCCCGGGCGGCGGGGGCGACGGTGGCGAGCAGCTCGACCGGGTCGTCGGCGTGCACGAGGGCGTGCCGGAAGCCGGGCGGGCGGGGCGCGGCGTTGACCTTCACCGGAGCTGTCCTCCCGGGTGCACGACCTCGGGGGCCGGCGGACGGTCGTCGAACACGAGCTGGGGGGAGAAGGCCGCGCCGCAGCGTTCGAGCACACGCAGCACCCGCGGCCGGACCCGGTGCAGCACCAGGCGGTGGGTGGCCGGGAAGCCCTCGGCGGCGTGCACCAGCGCGACCGCGGTGGCGACGTCGACGAACCGCACCGAGGCCAGGTCCAGGCCGATGTCGGTGGAGGCGTCCGCGGAACGCAGCGCGGCGTCCAGTGCCGAGTGCAGCAGCGAGGTGATCTTCGAGCGGTTGCTGTGGTCGACCTCGCCCGCCAGCCGGGCGTGGCCGGTACCGAGGCGCACGATCCGCAGCAGGCCGTCGTCGTAGGCGGTGGAGCAGGGGACGTGGTCGCGGTGCAGCGCCCGCATGATGTCGATCTGCTCGGCCGGGAAGTGCTCGGTGTCGTAGGTGCACAGGGCGGTCAGCCCGCCCGCGCTCTCGCGGACGAGCCGGGCCAGCAGGCCGTCGTACTCGGGGAGGGTGCCCGCGGCGCCCGCCTCGAGCACCGAGTGCATCTGGCCGGTCATCCGGGTGCCGTTCCAGCCGAGCTCGCGGGAGCGGGCGACCTCGCCGGACATCCCGGCGTGCACGTCGGACAGCGGGGTGCGGAAGGTGCGCCGGGTCCGCTCGGCGGGCAGGATCTCGAGCTGGCCGTGCCGCAGCGGGTCGTCCACCTCGACGCCGTCCTCGACGAGGCGGCGGAGCAGGACGTCGGCGGCGCCGTCGTCGTCGAAGTAGAGGATGCGCTCGCCCCGGTCGAGACCGTGCGCGACGTAGGCCGCGGCGAGCTCGCCGAGGTGCTCCGTACTGTCCGGGACCGCGCACACGTGATCGCCGGACGTCAGCGCGTCCGCCAGTTTGATCACGTCTCACCTGCCGCGCGCACCCCGCGGCCGCACGTCGCGGCGCCGGGCACACCCCGTCACGAACTCCTGGACGGATCAACCGTACGGAGGCCCCCGGCGGGGACCGGAGAGCCCGGAGCGTGTGGGGCGCCGAACCGACGGTGACACGCGACGAGCGGATCGCCACCGGCGGGCGACCGGGATCGACAGACCCGGTCCGACCAGGACCTACGGCCGTTCGGCGCTGTCCGGTGCACGCCGGACGGCGGTGGCACCCGGTGTCCGGGTGGTCACCTTCCGGCGTGCTGCCCGCGGGTCAGGCGGCCGGGTTGACCGCGACCGAGGTGGTCGCGCTGCCCTGGATCGTCTGCAGGACGACGCAGTACCGCTCGGTCAGCTTCACCAGGGTCGCGACCTTGTCCTCGGCGGCGGGCGCGCCGCCGTCGCGGATGTCGACGTCGAAGGACAGGCGGATCTCCCGGAAACCGACCGGGGCGTCCTTCGCGACGCCGAGGGTTCCGCGGAAGTCGAGGTCGCCCTCGGCGCGCACGGCGCCGAGCACCTCGAGCTCCAGCGCGGTGGCCACCGCGCGCAGGGTCACCCCGGCACAGGCCACCAGCGCTTCCAGCAGCATGTCGCCCGAGCACAGCTGGGTGCCGTCGCCACCGGTTGCCGGGTGCAGGCCCGCCTCGGCCATCGCCTGGCCGGTCGAGACCTTGCACGCCACACCGGAGCCGAGCTCGCCGTCCGCCTTCAGGGTGATGACCGCCGACTCCGGGTCGTCGCGGTACTGCTGTTTGAGGGGGGCCTGGATGTCGCGCAGGGAGATGTTGGTGTCGGTCATGTCCCCATCCTCACCCCGACGGGGCGACCCGCACATCCCGACCCGACGACTAGGGTGCCCGGTGTGGGCGGGGAGAGCGACACCGGACGGGCGGCCGCGGTGCGCCGCAGCGCCCGCGAGGCCGCCGACTCGGTCCGCGAGGCCCGTGACACCGTCCGGGACACGGTGCGCGACACCGTCCGGGACTCGGTGCACGACACCGTCGGCCCGCCCACCGACGACGACCGGCTCTGGACGGTCCCGAACGCGCTCAGCATGCTGCGCCTCGCCGGGGTACCGCTGTTCCTGTGGCTGATGCTCGGCCCGGAGGCCGACGGCTGGGCCGTCGCGGTGCTGGCGATCGGCGGGTTCACCGACTGGCTCGACGGCAAGCTCGCCCGCGTCCTGGACCAGTTCAGCCGGTTCGGCGCCATGCTCGACCCGGCCGTGGACCGCCTCTACATCCTGGCCGCGCTGGTCGGGCTGGCCGCGCGCGACATCGTGCCGTGGTGGGCGGTGGTCGCGCTGGTGGCCCGCGACGTCGTCCTCGCCGTCTGCGTGTTCGTGCTGCGCCACCGCGGCTACGGCCCCTTCGAGGTCGTCTACCTCGGCAAGGCCGCCACCTTCGTCCTGCTCTACGCCTTCCCGCTGCTCCTGCTCGGCGACGGTCCCTCGCCCGCCGAGGCCGTGGTCGGCGTCGTCGCGAACGCCTTCGCCATCTGGGGCGTGGCCCTCTACCTGTGGTCCGGGCTGCTGTACCTGGCCCAGTTCCGGCTGGCGCTGCGGCGCCCGGCGCCGGGCGTCCCGGCCCCGTCGACCCGGTTCGATCACGGCGGCGCCGGGGGATAGGCTCCCCGGCGTGAGCTCGGAGATTCCGTCGGACCTGTCCTACACCGAGGCCCACGAGTGGGTGCGCCGCAGCGGGGACGGGGTGGTCCGGGTCGGCATCACCGACCACGCCCAGTCGCAGCTCGGTGACGTCGTCTTCGTGCAGCTGCCGGCCGTCGGCGACACCCTCGCCGCGGGCGACGCCATGGGCGAGGTCGAGTCGACCAAGTCGGTGTCGGACATCTACGCCCCGGTCGGCGGCGAGGTCGTCGCCGTGAACGACGGGCTGGACGCCGGTCCGGAGCTGGTGAACTCCGCCCCCTACGGCGACGGGTGGATCGTCGAGATCCGCCTGGCCGAGGGGGCCTCGCTCGACGGTCTGCTCGACGCCGAGGCCTACCGCCAGCTGTCCGACGGCGCCTGAGCCGGCCCGCCCGCCGCACCACGCGGCACGGCGCGCCGACCTCCGTATCGCCCCGGCCGCTCCGACCGGTAGGTTCACATCCCCTGGACGTGCCGTCCGGAAGGGACCGGGACACCGGCCCCGCAACAGCCCTGACCGCCCGGACGCCGTCCGGGTACCGCATCCGCGAGGAGGAGTCCCCGAGGTGACCACGAACGACCCGCGCGACGTGCCACCGGAGCGCGCACCGGAGACCACGTCGGTCTTCCGGGCGGACTTCCTCGCCGACGTCGAGCAGCCGGCCGCCGAGCCCGCCGTCTCGGGTGTCGACGGGCTTCCCGCCGGGTCGGCGCTGCTCGTCGTCCGGCGCGGTCCGAACGCCGGCTCGCGCTTCCTGCTGGACGTGCCGACCACCAGCGCCGGCCGGCACCCCGACAGCGACATCTTCCTCGACGACGTCACCGTCTCCCGGCGGCACGCGGAGTTCCGCCGCGACGCCGGTGAGTTCGTCGTGGTGGACGTCGGCAGCCTCAACGGCACCTACGTCAACCGCGAGCCGGTCGACACGGCGGTGCTCGCCAACGGCGACGAGGTGCAGATCGGCAAGTTCCGACTGGTCTTCCTGACCGGGCCCCGCGAGCCGGGCGCCCAGGGCTGACCGCGGGTCCGTGCCGCGGCGTCCCGGATGCCGCTCACGGACCCCCGCGTACGACCGGCCCGTCGCGGCCGGGGGGTGCCCCCGTACCCCTGGTGCGACGGGCTTTCTGCGCGCACGGGGACCGTCGGGTGTCGAGCCGACACGCCGTGCGCGACGGGCGTGTGACGATCGTCGAACGGACCCCGTCACTCCCCGTCCGGAGGCGCGCGTCGGGGCGGACCGCCGTGTAGCGTCATCAGGTGTCGGTGGCAGTGCGGTGGCAACGACACGGAGCCCGTCGGGTCCGCCGCACGGGTCAGGGCGAGCAAGGCGATCAGGGCGGCCGGGGTGGCGTGTCCACCCGGGTGGCCCGACAGGCCCGACAGGGCCGGGGAGGCGGGCTGATGAGCGAGATGCGCGTCGTGGGCGTCCGGGTCGAACTTCCGGCGAACCAGCCGATCCTGCTGCTGCGGGAGACGAACGGCGACCGATACCTCCCGATCTGGATCGGATCGGTGGAGGCGACGGCGATCGCCCTGGAGCAGCAGGGGGTCAAGCCCGCGCGGCCGCTGACCCACGACCTGCTCAAGGACGTGATCGGGGCACTCGGGCGGCGGCTCGAGCAGGTGCGGGTGACCGACCTGCAGGAGGGCACCTTCTACGCCGAGCTGATCTTCGACGGCGGCGTCACGGTGTCCGCGCGGCCGAGCGACTCGATCGCGCTGGCGCTGCGGACCGGTGTCCCGGTGCACGCCGACGAGAGCGTCCTCGCCGAGGCGGGTCTGGTCATCCCCGACGAGCAGGAGGACGAGGTCGAGAAGTTCCGCGAGTTCCTCGACTCCGTGTCGCCGGAGGACTTCCGCGGGGCCCAGCCGGGCTGATCCGTCCGGGTGACCACCGCCGTCACCCGACGGTGGAACCGGATGAACCGCGGTCCGACCGTTCACCGACGTCACCAACCGTTCGGCGGCTGTACGTCCTCCGTACCCGGCAACCCGGGCGGGTGTCCGGTACGCCCGGGTCGGCGAGCCGCGTTGACCACCTCGACCACTGGGCCTACCGTCATCACGACTGATGACATCCGTGGAACTCACCCACTACCCAGAGTCACATGGTAGAGGAGGGCCACGGTCCCGACCGAGGGAGACCGCGCGGTGCAGACGCCACCACCCGAGGGGTCGGGTCAGGGAGAGCTGTTCCCGGACCCGCTCGTCGGTGAGGGGCTCGACGGGGTGACCGACCGCCTGGTCGGCTTCCGCGGGCCGACCGCGTGTCAGGTCGTCGGCATCACCTACCGGCAGCTGGACTACTGGGCCCGTACCGGCCTGGTCGTGCCGTCGATCCGCGGCGCCGCCGGATCGGGCAGCCAGCGGCTGTACTCCTTCAAGGACGTCCTCGTCCTCAAGATCGTGAAGCGGCTGCTCGACGCCGGTGTCTCGTTGCAGAACATCCGGATCGCCGTCGAGCACCTGCGCCGGCGCGGGATCCGCGACCTGGCCGGCATCACCCTGTTCTCCGACGGCACCACCGTTTACGAGTGCACCTCCCCGGAGGAGGTTGTCGACCTGCTGCAGGGCGGCCAGGGCGTGTTCGGGATCGCGGTGTCCGGGGCGATGCGCGAGATCTCCGGCGTCATCAAGGACTTCCCGGCCGAGCGCGCCGACGGCGGCACCGTCGACGAGGCCCCCGAGGACGAGCTGGCCCGCCGCCGCGCACGCCGCGCGATCTCCTGACTCCCGCTCCGGCAGGCCTACGCGACGGTGTCGATGCGCCGCTCCGGCAGGCCTACGCGGCGGTGTCGATGCGCCGCTCCGGCAGGCCTACGCGGCGGTGTCGATGCGCCGCTCCGGCAGGCCTACGCGACGGCGCGGAACGGGTCGTGCTCGGCCAGCAGCTTCTCCATCCGTGCCTGGTCGACCCGGTTGACCACGGTCAGGCTGTCCTGCCGGTCCCGTACGCACTTCGCCAGGGTGAACGCCGAGGTGATCGCGTACAGCACGGCGATGGCGAGGAACGCCTTCACCCACCCGTCGACGGGCAGGTAGACGGTTCCGACGACGACGGCCGCGAGCGAGACGCCGAAGGACAGCATCGCCTGCGCGTGGAACGCGGCGGTGGTGGCCGGGGTGGTGTTCGGAGCGCTGGTGTTCGACATGGCAGGAAGTGTGACGAGCCGGCGCAGGCGGCGACGCCGCAGAACTACGCAGGTAGGCTGGCCCAGTAGTCGTCGACGCCGCGCGGGAGAGCCCCGGGGAACGAGCCCGGGCGCCGAAGGAGCAACCCCTTCCCGGAATCTCTCAGGCACACGGACCGCGCGGTCGAGGCGCCTCTGGAAAGCGACGGGCCGCACACGCACGCGGGGCGCCCGTCCGCCGACGGGGAAAGCCGGAAGCCTCCGGTGAATCTCTCAGGCGCCCGGTCTGCGGGTACGGACAGAGGGGAAGGGGCCAGTCGCCCTGCCCCGATCCGCCCGACGACCTCCGGAGGCGCCGTGAGCCCGACGTCCGAGCACCGTCCCACCCTCGCCGAGCTGGAGCGGGGACTCCCGTTCGCCGAGCGCCACATCGGGCCCCGCCCCGACGACCTGGCCCGGATGCTGGAGGTGCTGGGCGTCGACTCCCTCGACGCGCTCGCCGCCCGCGCGCTGCCCGACACCATCCGCGACGACGCACCGGTCGGTGCCTCGCTGCCCGCGCCGGTCGGCGAGACCGAGATGCTGGCCGAGCTGCGCGAGCTGGCCGGGCGCAACACCGTCACCGTCCCGATGATCGGCTACGGCTACCACGGCACCCGCACCCCGTCGGTGATCCGCCGGAACGTGCTGGAGAACCCGGCCTGGTACACCGCGTACACGCCGTACCAGCCCGAGATCAGCCAGGGCAGGCTCGAGGCCCTGCTGACCTTCCAGACGATGGTGTCCGACCTGACCGGGCTCCCGGTCGCCGGCGCCTCGTTGCTCGACGAGGCCACCGCCGCCGCCGAGGCGATGACGCTGCTGCGCCGGGCCAACCGCTCGAGCAGCCCGCGGTTCGTCGTCGACGCCGACACGCTGCCGCAGACCGTGGACGTGCTGCGCACCCGCGCCGAGCCGCTCGGCATCGAGCTGGTCGTCGCCGACCTCGCCGACGGCGTGCTGCCCGAGGGCGAGTTCTTCGGGATGCTGCTGTCCTACCCGGGCGCGTCGGGACGGGTCGCCGACCCGTCGGCGCTGGTCGAGGCCGCGCACGGGCGCGGGGCACTCGTCGCCGTCGCGGCGGACCTGCTGGCCCTGACCCTGCTCACCCCGCCCGGGGAGTTCGGCGCGGACGCCGCGGTCGGGTCCACCCAGCGTTTCGGGGTGCCGCTCGGCTTCGGCGGCCCGCACGCGGGCTACCTCTCGGTCGGGCAGCGCCACGCCCGTCAGCTGCCGGGACGCCTCGTCGGGGTCTCCCGCGACGCCGACGGCCACTACGCCCTGCGGCTGGCGCTGCAGACCCGCGAGCAGCACATCCGCCGGGAGAAGGCCACCTCCAACATCTGCACCGCGCAGGTCCTGCTCGCGGTCATGGCCGCCTGCTACGGGGTGCACCACGGCCCGGACGGGCTGCGCGACATCGCCACCCGCACCCACCGGATGGCCGCGGTGCTCGCCGCAGGTCTGCGCTCGGGCGGGGTGGAGATCGTCCACGACGCGTTCTTCGACTCCGTGCTCGCCCGCGTCCCCGGCCGCGCCGACGCCGTCGTCGCCGCCGCGCACGACGCCGGGATCGCGCTGCGCCGCGCCTCGGACGACGAGGTCGGCGTCGCCACCTCGGAGATCACCACCGTGGCGCACCTGCACGCCGTGTGGGCGTCGTTCGGCGTCACCGGGGTGGACGTGGCCGCGCTCGACGGGGACACCGCCGACGCGCTGCCCGCGGGTCTGCGCCGCGCGAGCGAGTACCTCACACACCCGACGTTCCACGAGTTCCGGTCCGAGACCGCCCTGATGCGCTGGCTGCGCCGCCTCGCCGACGCCGACCTCGCGCTGGACCGCACGATGATCCCCCTGGGCTCGTGCACCATGAAGCTCAACGCCGCCGCCGAGATGGAGGCGGTGACCTGGCCGCAGTTCGCCGACCTGCACCCGCTCGCGCCGGAGTCCGACACCGCAGGCACCCGGGAGATGATCGACCAGCTGGAGACCTGGCTGGCCGACCTCACCGGCTACGCCGCGGTGTCGCTGCAGCCCAACGCGGGCAGCCAGGGCGAGCTCGCCGGCCTGCTCGCCATCGCCGCGTACCACCGCAGCCGCGGGGCGACCGACCGCGACGTCTGCCTGATCCCGGCTTCCGCGCACGGCACCAACGCCGCCTCGGCGATCATGGCCGGGCTGCGGGTGGTCGTCGTCGGGACCGCACCGGGCGGCGACGTCGACCTCGACGACCTGCACGCGAAGATCGCCGAGCACGGCGACCGGCTCGCCGCGCTGATGATCACCTACCCGTCGACGCACGGCGTCTACGAGGCCGGGGTCCGCGACGTGTGCGCCGCGGTGCACGCCGCCGGCGGCCAGGTCTACGTCGACGGCGCCAACCTCAACGCGCTCGTCGGGGTCGCCCGCCCGGGGGCCTTCGGCGGCGACGTCAGCCACCTCAACCTGCACAAGACCTTCTGCATCCCGCACGGCGGCGGCGGGCCCGGCGTCGGCCCGGTCGCGGTGGCCGAGCACCTGGCGCCGTTCCTGCCCGGGCGCACACCCCGGTCCGACGGCGGCGTCGGCCCGGTGTCGGCCGCCCGCCACGGCTCGCCCGGCGTCCTGCCGATCTCCTGGGCCTACCTGCGGATGATGGGCCTGGACGGGATGCGCCGCGCCACGCTCACCGCGGTGGCGGCCGCCAACTACGTCGCCACCCGGCTGCGGGAGCACTTCCCGGTGCTCTACGCGGGCGCCGACGGCACGGTCGCCCACGAGTGCATCCTCGACCTGCGCACGCTGACCAAGGAGACCGGGGTGACCGTCGACGACGTCGCCAAGCGGCTCATCGACCACGGCATCCACGCCCCGACCATGTCCTTCCCGGTGGCCGGGACGCTGATGGTCGAGCCCACCGAGTCCGAGGACCTCGCGGAGATCGAGCGGTTCGTCGCCGCGATGGTGTCGATCCGCGGCGAGATCGACCGGGTCGCCGCGGGGGAGTGGCCCGCCGAGGACAACCCGCTGCGGAACGCCCCGCACACCGCGGCCTGCCTGGCCGACGACAAGTGGGACCACCCGTACCCGCGGGAGCTGGCCGCGTACCCGACCGGGGTCACCCCGGGGGTGCACGACCGGAAGGTGTGGCCTCCGGTGCGCCGGATCGACGGCGCCCACGGCGACCGGAACCTGGTCTGTTCCTGCCCGCCGCCGGACGCCTTCGCCTGAGCCGGCACCGGCCCCCCGGACGAATGTCCGGACAGGGCGGGGATCATGGTGGCGTGTCACGCCGACCGAGTGAGCGCCTGCGGGTCCCCGCCCCCGTCCTGCGGACGCGCGTCGGGTCGAAGCGGGCCGCCACCGACCAGCCCAACGTCACCGGTGACGGTGCATCGCCGCTGACCGTCCGGTTCTGGCTGCTGCTCGTCGCGACCGGCGTCGCCGCCGGGCTGTCCGGGATCGTCCTGATGGCGCTGCTGCACGCGGTGTCGGAGTGGGCCTGGGGGTCCGGGGCGGCGGAGGGGTTCCAGGCGGCGGTCGAGCGGGCCGACGCCTGGGGCCGGGTGTGGCCGTTGCTGGTGGCGGGGCTCGTCGCCGGGGTCGGCGGGTACCTGCTGCGTCGGTTCGTGCCCGGCCGCACCGACGTCGACGACGCGATCTGGACCGGCGACGCGCGGCTCGGGGTGCGCCGCAGCACCGGCACCGCGGCGCTGTCGGAGATCGTCGTCGGGCTGGGAGCCTCGCTCGGCCGGGAGGCCGCGCCCAAGCTGATGGGCGGGGTGTGGGGCGCGGTCCTGGCCGGCTGGGGCGGGCTGTCGCTCGAGCAGCGACGGCTGCTGGTCGCCTGCGGCGCGGGCGCCGGGCTGGCCTGCGTCTACGACGTGCCGCTGGGCGGGGCGCTGTTCACCGCCGAGGTGCTCGTCGGCACCGTGCGGCTGCCGGTGGTGCTGCCCGCGCTGGCCTGTACCGCGACCGCCACCGTCGTCGCCTGGCTGTACCTGCCCGCCGGGCCGGTCTACCCGGGCCTCCCGGTCCCGGCGACGACGCCGTCGCTGCTGGTGTGGGCGGTGCCCGCGGGCGTGCTGATCGGGGTGCTCGCGACCGTCTGGGTCCGGCTGATCGGGTTCGTGTCCCACCACGGGCCCCGGCGGACGTGGTGGCGGATCGCCGCCCCGGTCGTCGCGTTCGGGCTGCTCGGTGTCGCCGGGCTGGCGTTCCCGCAGCTCTACGGCAACGGCGCGGACCTGGCCGAGCAGGCCTTCCTCGGCGGCGGGGCGCTGCTGCTGTTCGCGGCGCTGGCCGTGCTGAAGCCGCTGGTGACGGCGATGTGCCTGGGCAGTGGCGCGTCCGGCGGACTGTTCACCCCGACGCTGTGCACCGGCGCGGTGCTCGGGGCCGCGCTCGGCGGGGCCTGGTCGGCGCTGTGGCCGGGCACCCCGGTCGGCACGTTCGCCCTGGTCGGGGCGGCCGCGATGATCGGGGCCGGGATGCAGGCGCCGCTGGCCGGCCTCGTGCTGGTGCTGGAGCTGACCGGCACCGGGTTCGGGATCGCCGTCCCGCTGGTCGCCGCGACGCTGGTGGCGACCGCGGTGGCCCGGTGGCTCGACGGGTACTCGATCTACTCGGCGCGCCTGGCCGCGCAGCCGTCGCCGGAGCAGTCGACCTGAGACCGGGCGATCAGGTCCCCGGCAGCGGGGCGGCGTGCGCGGGGCCGGGACCTCCCCGACGACGGCCGCGACGCCGGCGGGACCGCTCAGCCACGGGCGAGCCGGGACCGGCGGTGGGCCGCCATCCGGACCGGGGCGTCCGGCCAGCCGTGCCCGTCGTGCGTGCCGGTGCGCTGCACCAGGGCGAGGAACAGCCGTCCGCCGAGCAGCTCGGTGCAGACCTGCAGGTAGTCGCCGTGCGCGTCGCGGTCGTGCAGGACCCCGAGCTCCCGGTAGGCGGCGACGGTGTCCGCGGGCAGGTCGAGCCGGGCGGCCAGGTCGTCGTGGTAGTTGGCGGGCACCGCGAGCAGCGGCACCCCGGCGGCCCGTGCCGCGGCCGCGGTGGCGAGCACGTCGTCGCAGGCCAGGGCCACGTACTGCGGGTCGGCGACGGCCGGGCTCCAGTCCCCGCGACGCAGCACCGACACGGTCAGCGCGAGCCGGACCCGGCGCCGGGGGTCGGCGAGTGCCCGGCTGCGGACCAGCCCGAACGGGGCCGCGTACTCCCCGTCGCCGACCGGGTCCAGGCCGAGGACGGCACGGTGGAACAGCACCGCCTCGTCGAACGCGTCGTAGGGCTGGGTCAGGCCGACGTGGTCGATCCCGGTGATCCCGGTCCCGGGGGCCGGCGCTTCGTCGACGCCGACGAAGTCGTGCGGCCAGGCAGGGCCGTGCGTGGCGTCCGGGCCCGCGTCGCCGGAGGTGCGGCACAGGAACAGCGCCGTTCCGTCCGGTGCGGGGATCTCGGCGAACTCGGCCTCCTCCGGCCCGGTCGCGCGGGGGACCGGGGAGGCACAGAGCCGGGCTGCGCGGCGCGCGGAGGCGTCCGGGTCGGGGGTCTCGACGGCGATCGCCGCGACCGCACCGGACCCGGTGCCCGCCGCGTTGACGAGCAGCCGGGCACCGCCCTGCTCGAAGCGCTCCACCTGCTTGGTGCGGTGCACCCCGGTACGGCTGAACCCCAGTGCACGCAGCACCCGGCCCAGCTCCGGGCCCGCGGTCAGCTCGACGAACGCGGTCCCGTCGAGGGACGGCGCCGCGGTGGCGACCGGGTCCGTCCCGGCCCCGGCCAGCGCGGTGGCCTCGGCGAGGGCGATCAGCGAGCGGCGGGCGTCGACGGCGGTGCGGACCGGGTCGGACTGGCGGAAGACGTCGTTGAACACCTCCAGCGACAGCGGCCCGGCGTACCCGGCCGCCAGCACCGGGGCGAGGAACGCGGGCAGGTCGAACCCGCCCTGACCGGGGAACAGCCGGTGGTGACGGCTCCAGGACAGCACGTCCATCGACAGCTCCCGGGCGTCGGCGAGCTGCAGGAAGAACAGCTTCCCGCCGGGGACCTCGGCGATCGGGGCCGGGTCCGAGCCGCGGGCCAGGACGTGGAAGGAGTCCAGGCAGAGGCCGAGCGCGGGGTGGTCGGCGGCGCGCACGGCGTCCCAGGAGGCGTCCCAGGTGTCGACGTGCCTGCCCCAGGCGAGCGCCTCGTAGGCGATGCGCAGCCCGCGCTCGTGGGCGCGGGCGGCGAGGGTGTGCAGCTGGGCGGCGAGCAGGTCGGCGTCGGCGGCGGGGTCGACGGCGTCGGGGGACACCGAGGAGCACACCAGCACGGTGTCGGCGCCGAGCCCCGCCATGACCTCGAAGGTCGCGTCCGCGCGGCGCAGGTTCGCCGCGAACCGGTCGGGGTCGGTCGAGTCGATGTCGCGCAGCGGCTGGTAGAGGTCCACCGACAGGCCCAGGTCGCGGCAGCGGGCGCCGATCGCCGCCGGGGACCCCGGGTCGGCGAGCAGGTCCGGCGCGAAGATCTCGACGCCGTCGAACCCGGCGATCGCGGCGGCGGCGAGCTTGTCCTCCAGCGTGCCGGACAGGCAGACCGTGGCCAGGGACAGGCGCGCGGTCCCGGTGGCCGGGGTTGCGGTGGGCACGGTTGCGGTGGGCACGGTTGCGGTGGGCACGGTTGCGGTGGGCACGGTTGCGGTGGGCACGGTTCCGGCGGGTGCGGTCTCAGGCGACACGGGCGGCCTCCTGCTCGGCGGTGATCAGCTCGGCGAGGTGGGCGAGCATCCGCGCCGGATCCGGTGCGACGCCGGTGAACAGACGGAACGCCTCCGCGGCCTGGTGCACCGCCATCGCGCCGCCGTCGACGGTGCGGCAGCCCGCGGCGCGCGCGGCACGCAGCAGCGCGGTGTCCAGCGGCCGGTAGACGATCTCGGCGACCCACGGGCGGGTCGCGAGCAGCGCGGGGTCGAACGGCAGGCCGGGGTGCTCGGCCATCCCCACCGGTGTGGCGTGCACGAGGCCGTCGGCGCCGGGGAGCAGCGCGGCCAGCTCCGGCGACGGGTGCCCGGTGGCCTGCGCGCCGGGGGCCAGGTGCGGGGTCACCGACGCGGCGAGCGCGGCGGCGCGGTCCCCGTCGACGTCGACGACCTGCAGGACGGCGACACCCTCGCGGGCCATGGCGTAGGCGGCCGCGGCGCCGGCGCCCCCGGCGCCCAGCAGCACGACCCGGTCCGTCGCGGCGCCGGGCAGCCCGGCCCGCCAGCCGTCGCGGAACCCGGTCCAGTCGGTGTTGTGCCCGGTCATCGACCCGTCCGTGCCGATGACGACGGTGTTGACCGCGCCGACGGCGGCGGCGTCCGGGGCGAGGGCGTCGAGGTGGCCGATCACGCGCTGCTTGCAGGGATGGGTGATGTTGAGTCCCGCGTGGCCCTGGGCGCGGGCCCGGCGGAGCAGGTCGCCGACGCCGTCCGGTGCGACCCCGAGGACGTCGAGGTCGAAGCGCCGGTAGGTCAGATCCAGGCCGTGCGCGGCGCCCTCGCGCTCGTGCAGGGCAGGCGACAGCGACGGACCGATGCCGGCGCCGATCAACCCCGTCCGCACCCGTGTGCCGGTTCCGGTGGCGTCGGTGTCGCGCCGGGTCTCGCTGCTGCTCCGCACGGATCCCTCCTCGGATCTATGTACCGTACGGTTAGTTGTACCGGACGACGGACGGATCGGCCAGGGGAGACGGCCGGTGATCCGTAGAGTCCGGGGACGCCGCCGGGATCCCGGCGGCGCGGACCGGCGGAGGGGGACCGCAGTGGCAGCGGCACCGGAGGACGGCGTCCGGCAGCGCGACGCCGAGCGCACCCGCACCGAGATCCTGGACGAGGCGACCGCGGAGTTCGCCGACCGGGGACTGGCCGGGGCACGGGTCGACGAGATCGCTGCGCGCACCCGGACCACCAAGCGGATGCTCTACTACTACTTCGGCTCGAAGCAGGGTCTCTACCTGGCCGTTCTCGAACGGGCCTACGCCGGGATCCGGGCACTGGAGCAGCAGCTGTCGGTGTCGGACCTCAATCCGGCGCGTGCGGTGCGTGCGGTCGCCGAGCTCACCTTCGACCACCACGAGGCGCACCCGGACTTCATCCGGCTGGTGGCGATCGAGAACATCCACCACGCCGAGCACCTGCGGTCCTCCCCGGTGCGCGAGGGGCTGGCCGGGCCCGCGGTCGGAGTGCTGGAGCCGATCCTCGCCCGCGGCCGGGAGACCGGCATGTTCCGCGACGACGTCGACGCCTTCGACGTCCACGTGCTGATCAGCTCGTTCTGCGTGTTCCGGGTGGCCAACCGGCACACCGTCTCGGCCATCTTCGGCCGCGACCTGCTGGACCCGGCCCGCCGGGCGCACTACCGCCGCATGGTCGGTGACCTGGTGGTGGAGTACCTGACCGCCCGCGTCGGACAGGACTGACGGGACCGGCGTCCCTCCGGCTCTTGACAGGTGTCGCCGCGCAACTCACTATTCGGTACGTAACCAGACGGTACATAAGCGAGCGGCCCGCCGCCCGGGAGCCGTCGTCCACACCAGTGCCTGCAACGTCGCACACGCCGGGAGCCACCGTGAGCCAGCAACCGTCCGCCGCGCCCACCGCGCCGCAGGCGCAACCGACACGTGCCGCCCTGGCCGCGTGGATCGGCAGCGCCCTGGAGTACTACGACTTCTTCATCTACGGCACCGCCGCGGCGCTGGTGTTCAACAAGGTGTTCTTCCCCGACTCCAGCCCGGTCGCCGGCACGCTGCTGTCGCTGGCCACCTTCGGCTTCGGCTACGTCGCTCGCCCGCTCGGTGCGGTGCTCTTCGGTCACATCGGTGACCGGCTGGGGCGCAAGAAGGTGCTGGTCGCGACCCTGATGATGATGGGGGTCGCGACGCTGGCGATCGGCTTCCTGCCCACCTACGGCCAGGTCGGGGTGCTCGCCCCGGCGCTGCTGGTGACCTGCCGGCTGCTGCAGGGCCTGTCCGCGGGCGGTGAGCAGGCCGGCGCGAACTCGATGACGCTGGAGCACTCCCCGCAGGGCCGCCGCGCGTTCTTCACCAGCTTCACCCTGTCCGGCACCCAGGGCGGGCAGATCATCGCGACCGCGGTGTTCCTGCCGATCGCGCTGCTGCCCGAGGACGCGCTGCTGTCCTGGGGCTGGCGGGTGCCGTTCTGGGCGAGCGTGCTGGTGATGGTCGCCGGTGTGCTGATCCGGCGGACGCTGCACGAGACCCCGGTGTTCACCACCGAGGTCGCCGACGCCGAGGGCGCACCGAAGGCGAAGGACGAGCTCCCGATCGCCGCGCTGTTCCGCGGCCACTGGCCGAACCTGCTGCGTGTCACCCTCGCCGCGACGGTGGCCTCGGTCAGCACCCTGATGACGGTGTTCGCGCTGTCGTTCGCGGTCAACACCGTCGGCCTGGAGCGCTCGACCATGCTGTGGGTCGTCGTGAGCGCCAACGTGGTCGCCCTCGCCGCCATCCCGCTGTTCGCCACGCTCGCCGACCGGATCGGGCGGCGCCCGGTGTTCATCGCGGGCGCGCTGGGCAGCGCGGTGCTGCTCGCCGCCTACCTGTGGGCCGTGTCCACCGGGGTGGTCCTGCTGGTCTTCGGCGCGGGCATCCTGCTGTCGGGGATCGTCTACAGCGCCGCCAACGGCGTGTGGCCCTCGTTCTACGGCGAGATGTTCCCGGCCAAGGTCCGCCTGACGGGTATGGCCGTCGGCACCCAGATCGGCTTCGCGTTCGGCGGTTTCGCCCCCACCATCGCCGCAGCCCTGGCCGAGAACAGCGTCAGCGGCTGGCTGCCGGTCGCCGTGTTCGGCGGTGTGATCTGCCTGGTCGCGGCGGCGTCGGCCTGGTCGGCCCGGGAGACCGCGCACCTGTCCCTCGACGAGATCGAGGCCGGTTTCGAGGCCCGTGACCGGGCCCCGGCCCGCGTCTGACCCGACCGCACCCGTCCCGCAGCCGGGCCCCGTGGCATCACGCCACGGGGCCCGTCGGCGTCCCGGCCGCGGCCGCCAGTACGCCGACGACGTCGCCGGGGTCGGCGGCCCGGTCACCGCGCCACACCGCGTCGGTGCCCAGCCGCACCTGCGCCCCGGTCACCGGCAGCACGTGCACCGGCTCCCCGACGAACGCCTTGTGCGTGGCGCCGGACCCCAGTCCGACCAGTGTGAACGCCTCCCCGGCCGCCACGACGTGGGTGAGGTCGCCCGGGTTGTGGGTGTCGAGCTCGATCCGCCGGTGCACGCCGTGCCGGGCGAGCAGCTCGCCGGTGGCCCGGTAGACCGCCGGCGCGGCGTCGTAGCGGATGGACACGTACGGCAGCTCCGCCAGCTCCTCGAGGCGGACCTCGGTGCGGTCGTCGAAGCCGCGCCCGTGCCCGACGGCGACGGCGGCAGGCCGGGTGTCCACCCGCCGCACGGTCAGCCCGGGGTCGTCGCTCCCGCCGTGCAGGAACGCCAGGTCCAGCTCGCGGCGGGCGACCGCACGGGCCAGCTCCGCGCTGGTCCCGGGCCGGATCCGCACCGCCAGCTCCGGGCGGGCGGCCCGCAGCCGTTCCAGGAACCCGTCGCGGACCGCCGCGGTCACGTCCGGCGCCATCCCCACGACGACGACCGGGTGCCCGTCCGCGGCGGCCAGCGCGCCGGGCAGCGCCTCCACCCGGGCCACGATGTCGCGGGCCCGCGGCAGCAGCGCCCGTCCGGCCGCGGTGAGCGCCATCCCGCGCGCGGACCGGGTGAACAGCGGCGCGCCGAGCTCCCGCTCCAGGTCGCGGACCCGCCGCGACAACGGCGACGCGGCCAGGTGCAGCCGGGCCGCCGCCCGGGTCAGGTTCAGCTCGTCGGCAACGGCGAGGAAGTACCGCAGATGGAACAGCTCCACGAACCGTGACCCTAGAGGTCACGCCGACCTGCATCCATCGGTCCTGGTCACCGGTACGGCCGCCGTCCTAGCGTGACCGGCATGGCCTCCCGTCCCGTGCGCATCGCGAACGTCTCCGGCTACCTCGGCGACCGGTACACCGCCGTCGACGAGGCGATGGCCGGTGACCCGGTCGACGTCCTGATGGGCGACTACCTCGCCGAGATCACCCTCGCCGCGCTCGCCGCCGCGGCCGGGCGGGGCGGCCCCGGCTACGTCGCCTACGCCCTGGACCAGCTCACCCCGCACCTGCCCGAGATCGCCCGGCGCGGGATCCGGGTCGTCACCAACGCGGGCGGGTTCGACCCGGCCGGGATGGCGCAGGAGCTGCGCGGCCGGATCGCGGCGGCCGGGCTGCCGCTGCGGGTCGCGCACGTCGCCGGGGACGGGGTGTTCGACCGGCTCGCCGACTTCCACACCGACGGCCACGGGCTCGAGCACCTCGACACCGGCGCCCCGCTCAAGGACTGGGGGTTCACCCCGATCACCGCGAACGCCTACCTCGGCGGATTCGGGATCGCCGCGGCGCTGGCCGCCGGCGCCGACGTCGTCGTGACCGGGCGGGTCACCGACGCCTCGCTCACCGCCGGCCCGGCGGCCTGGTGGCACGGCTGGGGCCCCGACGAGTTCGACGCGCTGGCCGGCGCGGTCACCGCCGGGCACGTCATCGAGTGCGGTGCGCACGCCACCGGCGGAAACTTCTCCGGGTTCCGGTCGGTGCCCGGCATGCTGCGCCCCGGTTTCCCGATCGCCGAGGTCGCCGCCGACGGCTCCTCGGTGATCACTAAGCACGCCCGCGACGGCGGCACCGTCACCGTGGAGACCGTCACCGCGCAGCTGCTCTACGAGATCCAGGGCCCCCGCTACCTGAACCCCGACGTCACCGTGCACCTCGACTCCGTGCGGCTGAGCCAGGAGGGCCCGGACCGGGTCGCGATCGGCCCCGTCACCGGGTCCCCGCCGCCGCCCACGGCGAAGGTCGCGGTGTTCGCCCCGATCGGCTACGAGATCTCCACGATGCTGTTCTGCACCGCCCCGGACGTCGAGGGCAAGGTGGAGCTGCTGCGCGCCCAGCTGCGTGCCGCGCTGGAGGGGCACGTCGACTCCCTCGAGGTCACCCCGCTCGGCGTCGCCGCGGTCGACCCGCCGACCCAGTGGGCGGCGACCGTCCCGATCCGGGTGATCGCGACCGCCCGCGAGAAGGAACCGCTGCTCCGGTTCGCACCGGCCGTCGGGTCGCTGTACCTGCAGGGCTTCCCCGGCTTCCACCACGACGGGCACGCGCCACGGGCGTCGCAGCCGTGGCCGCGGATCGAGTACTGGCCCGCGCTGCTGGAGTCCGCGCTGCTCGACCACCACGCCGTCCTCGACGACGGCAGCCGGGTCGAGGTCCCGCGCGCCACCCGGACCGCCACCGCGGAGGAGACCGCGCAGCCGGTGCACCCGGAGCCGGACCTGCCCGCACCGACCGGCCCGCGCGCCGAGCTGGGCGACTACGCGTGGGCCCGGGCGGGGGACAAGGGCGGCAACGCCAACGTGGGCGTCTGGTGCCGCGACCCCGCGCACTGGGAGTGGCTGCGTGCCACCCTGACCACCGAGCGGGCGGCCGCGCTGCTCCCCGAGGCGGGGGGCCGCATCGTCCGCCACGAGTTCCCGCACCTGCGCGCGGTGCACCTGGTGCTCGTCGGGCTGCTCGGTTCGGGCGGCTCGGCCAATCTGCGCGTGGACCAGATCGGCAAGTCCGTGGGCGAGTACCTGCGGGCCCGGCACGTGGAAGGACCCACCGCATGAGCACCACCGGCGCCACGACCGGCGCCACGACCGGCGACGCCACCGCCGAGCGCATCCTCGCGAACGTCGCGTCCCCCGCCACCGACGACGCCTTCGACCCCGGCGCGGCCCTCGACGGGCTGCTGGGCTGCGTCGGGATGAGCGGCGCCGACGCCGGCGGGCGGGTCGGTTTCGTCGGCGCCGACCCGGTCGTGCCCAGCGCGCTGCGCCTCGGCGGCGGTGCGGCCGTCGCGCTCGCCGCGAAGTCGGTCGGGATGGCCGCGGTGCACCGCGACCGCGGCGGCGACGGCCAGGACGTCACCGTCGACGTGCGCCGCGCCCCGCACCGGCTCTGCCCGTTCTACGACCGCCGCTGGGAGCTGGTGAACGGCCATCCCGCCGCCAGCCCGGTGATCACCTCGCAGGCGCTCGGGTTCTCGTTCCACCGCACCCGCGACGACCGCTGGGTGATGCCGCTCAACCCGTACCCGGCACTGCGGGCCCGGGCCGAGACCTTCCTCGGGGTGCCCGAGAGCGGCGTCGCCAACGCGGTCGCCCGGTGGGACGCCGCCGAGCTGGAGGCGGCCGCGAGCGACGCCGGCATCGTCATGCCGATGGCCCGCACCCCCGCCGAGTGGCTCGCGACCGAGCAGCACGCGGCGCTGGCCGGCACCCCGCCGATCACCCTGCGCCGCATCGGCGACGCCCCGCCCGAGCCGTTCCCGCAGCGCCGCCGCGCCGACCTGCCGCTGGACGGGCTGCGCGCACTCGGGATGGGCCACGTCATCGCCGGCGCCGGGACCGGCCGGGCGCTGGCCCTGCACGGCGCGGACGTGCTCAACATCTGGCGCCCCACGGAGTTCGAGCACGACAGCACCTACGTCACCGCGAACGTCGGCGTCCGGTCCGCCACGGTGGACCCGCACGCCGCCGACGGCGCCGCGCTGCTGCGCGGGCTGCTCGCCGACGCCGACGTGTTCTACGCCAACCGCCGCCCCGGCTACCTGGACCGGCTCGGGCTGTCCGCCGAGGAGGCCGCCGCGGTGCGGCCCGGCATCGTGCACGCCTCGAACACCCTGCACGGGCCGGTCGGGCCGTGGGCGCACCGCGTCGGGTTCGACCAGTCCGCGGGCACCCTGGTCGGGATGATGACCCTGGAGGGCGGCTCGGCCACCGACCCGACGGTGGCGCCCCGGCTCTCACCGATCCTGGTCGTCAACGACTACATCGTGTCCTGGCTGACCGCCGCCGGGGTCGCGGCGGCACTGCGCCGCCGCGCGGTGGAGGGCGGCTCCTGGGCGGTGGAGGTGTCGCTGGCCCGGGCCGCGCTCTGGATGCTGGAGCTCGGTGTCCTCGACCTCGGCTACGCCCGCGAGGTCGCGGGCACCGGCGAGCGCCACGCCTACCCCGCCCCGGAGACGTTCACCGCGCAGACCGCGCTGGGGCACTACCAGGGGGTGACCGACCAGGTCACGATGAGCGCGACGCCGGGGGAGTACCGCACGGTGCTCGTCCCGCGCGGCTCCGGACGCCCGGAGTGGCTGGAGCGCTGAGCCGGGCGCCCGGCCGTCGGGATCCCGGGCCCGCCGTTCAGCGGTCGCGGCGCGGCGGCGGCTCCACCCGGGGGATCGGGCGGGTCACGTCGGCGTCGTCCACGGTCCGGTCCAGGGCGCGGTGCGCGCCCGGGTCCGCGACGGGGCCCGGGACGCGGTCCATGACCCGGGTCGCGGCCCGGTCAGGGGCGCGCTCGGGGGTGTCCTCCGGGGCGGCCGGCGCCGCCGACCCGTCCACCCGCCGCTCGACGGCCATGATCGCCAGGACGACCGCGGCGCCGGCCGCGGCCGGCAGCAGCATCCACCACCAGCCCGGGTCGGGCGCCAGGACACCGCGGGCGTCGTCCTGCCAGGGCCACAGCGCCCGCAGCGCCCCCAGCAGCACCCCGGTCATGATCACCATCAGGGTGCGGCGGTGGTGCTCCAGCAGCCAGGTCAGCACCGACACGAAGCTCGCGAGCCCCAGCACGGCGCCGAGCCCGAACACCGCGATGTAGGCCAGGTCGAGGTCGCGCACCGCGCGCAGGGTCGGCTCGTAGAGCCCGAACACCAGCAGCAGGAACGACCCGGAGAAGCCCGGCAGCACCAACGCGCACACCGCGACCGCCGCGGCCAGCCCGACCAGCGGCATCGGCGGGCGGCCGTCGCCGACGGCCGGGGGGAGCGCGCTGACCGCGAACGTCGCCACGAACGCGACGACGACCAGCGCCCACTCGCGCGGCCCGCGCAGCCGCCCGGTGATCCGCAGCGGGACCGCCACCGACGCGGCGACCATCCCCAGGAACACCGCCCGGGCGCCGACGGGGTGGTCCTCGATCAGCCCCGGGAGCACCTGCGACGCCGCCAGGACCGCCAGCACCATGCCCAGTGCGACGGGCAGCAGCAGGCCCCAGTCCAGCCGTCGCAGCTCCTCGCGGGGCGCCGCGTCACCGCCCGCCGCGCCCGGGAGCAGCCCCCGGGCCGCGGCGACGAGGTGGGCCCCCTGGGCGATCAGGCGCTCGTAGATCCCGACGACCAGGGCCATGGTCCCGCCGCTGACCCCCGGGATGGTCTCGACCACGCCGATCGCGGCCCCACGGGCCAGATGAATACCGGACATACGCGACAACACGGGACAGGACGGTACCGACCGGGCGCCTGTCGGGAACGGACGGGTGAACTCTCGTTCGCATCACGAAGGATCGGGGCAACCGGTTGCGTGCCGATACGTCCGAGGAGACGTACACACCATGACGATCGGGGGACTGACATGGACGGGTATGTCCTGCACCGCACCGCCCGCTGGGCCGTGACCATCGCCGCCTGCGGCGCCGTGCTGGCCGGCTGCGGTGGCGGTGGCGACTGGCCGGCGGCCGCCGGCTCCGGTGGCGCCTCCGCCACCCCGAGCGCCGCCGCGCCGACGACGAGCGCCCCGGTGTCCGACGCCGGGGGCACCGGATCGGCCGGGGGAGCCGGGAACGGTGGCACCCACACCGGCACCGGGGGCGCCGAGGCGGGCGGCGACGAGCGCTGCCACACCTCCGAGCTCGCCGGCTCGGTCGCGGCCGACCCGGGCGGCGGCGCCGCGGGCTCGTCGTACGTCACGCTGACGCTGCGCAACCAGGGCGGCCGCACCTGCTACGTGCGGGGCTTTCCCGGCGTGTCCTACGTCGGCGGCGACGACGGCCACCAGATCGGCCCGGCCGCCGCGATGCAGGGCGGGCACGGCGACCCGGTGCGCCTCGCCCCCGGCGGGACCGCCGGTGCGACACTGCGGGTGGTGAACGTGCGCAACTTCGACGAGGCGGCCTGCCGCCCGACGGCCGTGCGCGGCCTGCGCGTCTACCCGCCCGGCGAGACCGACTCGCTGTTCGTCCCGATGGAGGGCACCGGCTGCGCCGCCACCCCGCCCGGGGACCAGCTGGTGATCCAGGCGTTCACCGCGCGCTGACCCGCGCCCGGGCCCGGTCCGCCGCGGACCGGGCCCGGCGGGTCCGCGGGTGGCCGCCACGACGGTGGAGGAGTGAACCCCGCATGACCCCGCACGACCGCCCGGACGCACCCCGCCGGCGTGGCGACGTCGCCGCGCTCGGCTACCGGCTGCAGGACCTCGACGGAGCCTCGTACCGCTCCTACAAGGGCCTCACCGGCGTCTGGACGGGTGAGGACGGCTACGACCTCGAGATCCGGACGGTGCAGGCCGACCCGTTCGCGCCGCCGTCGCGGCTGCGGGTGACCGTGCCCGCCCGGACCGCGGGACTGCCGCCCGGCCTGTACCACGGCGCCGTCCGCGCGCGTGCCCTCGGCGGGTTCCTCGCCCGCGCCCTGCGCCGCGCGGTGGAGCACAGCACCCTGCGGGTCGACGCGGGCGGCCAGGAGGTGCTCGACCGCAGCGCGGTCCGCATCCGGCCCGACGGCACGGTCGTCGCCGAGCTGTCGGTCCCGCTGCCCGGCCGTGGGCGCCGGATCGACGGCGGGGCCGCGGCCGCCGCGCTGACGGTCGTGCTGCCCGCGCGGTGCTCGGCGCGCTGCGCTGGGAGACCGCCGACACCGCCGCGGCCGAGCAGTTCGTGGAGACCGTCGAGGACGCGGGTGCCCTGCGCGACGCGCTGGCCGGTCGTGGCCTGGTCGGGTTCGTCGCCGACGGCGCGGTGCTGCCGCGGGCCTCCGGTGTCGACGACCGGCCGTTGGCCGGCGGGGTGCCGTTCGTCTCCCCGCCGGAGCTGCGGGTGACCCTGGACGTCCCGCACCGCGGCACGGTGACCGGGATGGGCGTCCCCGAGGGGGTCACGCTGATCGTCGGCGGCGGCTACCACGGCAAGTCCACGCTGCTGCGCGCGCTGGAGAGCGGCGTGTACGACCACGTCCCCGGCGACGGCCGTGAGCTCGTCGTCGCCCGTGCCGACACGGTGTCGGTGCGCGCCGAGGACGAGCGCTCGGTGCAGCGCGTCGACGTGTCGGCCTTCGTCACCGGCCTGCCGTCCGGGAACCCCACCGACGACTTCTCGACGGAGTCGGCGTCCGGGTCGACCTCCCAGGCCGCCGCCACGGTCGAGGCGCTGGAGGCCGGTGCCGGCGTGCTGCTGATCGACGAGGACACCGCCGCCACCAACGCCATGATCCGCGACGACCGGATGCGCGCGCTGATCCCGGCCGAGCCGCTGGTCCCGTTCGTCGAGCGGGTCCGGCCGCTGCACCGCGGGCACGGGGTGTCCACCGTGCTCGTCATGGGCGGGTCGGGGGAGTACCTCGACCGCGCCGACACGGTGGTCCTGCTGCAGGACTACACCGCCTCCGAGGTCACCGGGCGGGCCCGGGAGATCGCCGGGCGGGCGGACGAGGCGGGCGACTCCGCGTTCCCGGCGTTCGCGCGCCGCGAGTTCGACCCCCGCAGCGTGGACGCCTCGGTGCGCGGCCGGCGCCGGGTGACCGCCCGTGGCCGCGGCCGGCTCACCTTCGGCGCCGACGACATCGACCTGTCCGCGATAGCCCAGCTCGCCGACCCCGGCCAGACCACCGGCGTCGGGTACGCCCTGGCCGCCCTCGACCTGCGCGGGGTCACCCTCGCACAGGCCCTGGACCGGCTGGAGGAGGCGGTGCGCCGCGAGGGGCCCGACGCGATCACCCGGGGCGCCCCCGTGGACGTCGCGGTGCCGCGGCGGCACGAGGTCGCGGCCGCCCTGAACCGACTGCGACCGGCGCGTGTGACCCACCTCCACGGAAACGGTCAGATCTGACTGTTACAGTGCGCTCCGAGCACGTGCACCGACGCACCGTCACCGGAGGACCCCATGACCCAGCCTGCCCAGCGGGACCTGAACGGCCGCACCATCGTCATCTCCGGCGGCAGCCGTGGCATCGGCCTCGCGATCCTGCTCGCGGCCGCCCGCCGCGGCGCCAACTCCGTCATCCTGGCCAAGACCGACCAGCCCGACCCCCGTCTGCCCGGCACCGTGCACACCGCGGTCGCCGAGATCGAGCAGGCCGGCGGCAAGGCCGTCGCCGTCGTCGGCGACGTGCGGGTCGAGGAGGACGTGGACCGCGCCGTCGCGACCGCCGTCGAGACCTTCGGCGGGGTCGACATCGTCGTCAACAACGCCAGTGCGCTGAACATGAGCGGCACCGCCGACGTCACGCCCAAGCGCTACGACCTCATGCAGTCGATCAACTCGCGCGGCACCTACCTGCTGACCCGGGCCGCGCTGGACCACCTGAAGGCCTCCGACGACGCGCAGGTCCTCACCCTGTCCCCGCCGATCAACCTCGACCCGAAGTGGCTCGGGGAGTTCCCGCCCTACATGCTCTCCAAGTACGGCATGTCGCTGCTGACCCTGGGCTGGGCGCACGAGTTCGCCGGCGACGGCATCCGGGCCAACTGCCTGTGGCCGCGCACCACCATCGCCACCGCGGCCGTGGTCAACCTGCTCGGCGGCGACGACGCCGGCAGGCGGGCCCGCACCCCGGAGATCATGGCCGACGCCGCCGTGGCCGTCCTGACCGACCCGGCCCGCCCCACCGGGCAGACCTTCATCGACGACGAGGTGCTCGCTGCGCACGGCGTCACCGACCTCGCCCCGTACGGCGCCTCCGAGCACAACGACATCGACTTCTTCATCGAGGGCACCGACCCGGCCGACCTCCCGAAGCACTAGTGCCCCGACGGTGACCGGTTGACCCCATCGGGTGACGCCCGGAACCGGCGGGCCCGGGTGCGCGACCCCTCACGACGGCGCGGGCACCCGTCCCGCCACCCCGGACCGACGACGAGGAGCACCCGAGTGCGACACATCGCCACCTTCTGCGGCAGCTGCAACTGCGGATGCCCCGAGCTGTACGTCGACGACGACGCCGCGCCGGAGAAGCGCATCGTGGTCACCGACGACTTCGGCCAGCGCGTGCAGATGAGCGTGGACCAGTTCGCCGACCTGGTCGCCTCGGCCCGCACCGGCCTGCTGGACGAGCTCGTCGCGAGCTGAGCCGCTACGCGATCGCGGGGCCGCCGGGGACCTCCCCGGCGGCCCCGTCGTCGTTCCCGGGCCGGTCACCGGCCCCGGCGAGGCGCCCCGCGAGGTCGATCAGCTCCTCGCGCAGCGGCGCCGCCCGCTCGGCGAACCCGGCCTGGGCGCGGGCGTACTCGGCGCGCCCGGCGGGCGTCTCGATCGGCACCGGGTCGAACCCGTGGCCGGACAGGTCGTAGGGGGAGGCCCGCATGTCCAGCTCGCGCACGTCCGCGGCCAGGGCGAAGCAGTCGGCCACGACCTCCGACGGCACCGCCGGGGCGAGCTTGTAGGCCCACTTGTAGAGGTCCATCGTCGCGTGCAGACAGCCCGGCTGCTCCATGTCGACCTGCCGCTCCCGGGTCGGGACGAGCTCGTTGCGCGGGGCCGCGGCGTCGGTGAAGAACCGGTAGGCGTCGTAGTGGGTGCAGCTGATCCGCGCCGACTCGACGACGGCGTCGGTGCCCGCCCGCCCGAGGCGCAGCGGCACCGTGTCGCGGTGCCGGGCGTCGTCGGTGCGGTAGACCATCGCCCACTCGTGCAGGCCGAAGCAGCCCAGCCGCGGCGCCCGGGAGCGGGTCGCGGTGAGCAGCCGGTGCACGAACGCCGCCGTCGTCCGCAGCCGCGCCGGCGCCGCCGCGGGGTCGAACAGCACCGTGCCGTCGGGCCGGGTGACGTGGCCGGGGCGGTCGGCGAGCTCCGCGGCGTCGGCCAGCGCCACTCCGGCACCCGGGTCCCAGCGCTCCAGCTGGGCGGGGCGGTGGGAGTAGTAGGTGAACAGGAAGTCCCACACCGGGTGCGGCTCGCCGCGCCGTCGCCGCTCGCGGTGCGGCACGGTCCACACCGCGACCCGATCCCGGTGCGCCGCCGCCCGCGCCCGCCACGCGGCGCCGTCGAGGACGGGCACGGCGGTGGTGGGGGCGGAGGGCGTGGGCACGGTGTCCGACGGTACGACCCGCCCGGGTCAGGTCGGGGTGCCGGGGGCGTGGGTGGCGTCGCGGACGCTGCCGACGAACGCCTCGGTGAGGTCCTCCATGGTGACCATGCCGACGGTGGTGTCGTGCCCGTCGACGGCGCGGGCCAGGTGTGCCCGGGCCGCCCGCAGCGTCGCCAGCGCCTCGTCCAGGCGGGCCGAGGCCGGGACCGAGGGCAGGCTGCGCACCCGCTGCGGCGGGATCGTCGCCGACTCGGAGTCGGCGAGGTCCAGCACGTCCTTGACGTGCAGGTACCCGGTGAGCCTGCCCTGGGCGCCGCGGATCGGGAAGCGGGAGTACCCGGTCCGCTCCACGGCCTCGGTGAGCGCGGAGACCGTCGTCGACCCGCCGGGGCCCGCGTCGAGGCAGACCAGGTCCTCCAGCGCGACGACGACGTCGGAGACGGTCGCCTCCGCCGAGGACAGGGTCCGCTCGATCCGGGAGCTCTCGGAGTCGTCGAGCAGGCCCTCCCGGCGCGAGTCGCCCAGCATCTCGGCGAGCTCGCCGGTGGTGAACGCGGTCTCCAGCTCGTCGCGCGGGGTCACCCCGACCAGGCGCAGGGTGCCGTTGGCCATCGCGTTGAACAGGTCGATGAACGGGCGGGTGACCCGGGTCCACACCAGGAACGGCGGGACCAGCAGGATCGCCGCGCGTTCGGGACCGGCGATCGAGATGTTCTTCGGCACCATCTCGCCGAGCATCATGTGCGCGACGACGACGATCATCAGCGACACCGCGAACGCGACCGGGTAGGCGAACGCCTCCGGCACCCCGACGGCGGCGAGCGGCCCGTCGATGAGGTGCGCGACGGCGGGCTCGCCGAGCCGGCCGAGCAGCAGCGAGGCGATGGTGATGCCCAGCTGGGAGGCCGCGAGCATCCGGGACAGGTCGTGCGAGGCGTCGAGCACCCGCCGCGCCCCGGCGGACCCGCCGTCGGCCATGGCCTCCAGGCGGTCCTTGCGGGCGGAGATCAGTGCGAACTCCGCGGCGACGAAGAACGCGTTCACACCGAGCAGGGCGACGGCGGCGAGCAGTGCGATCAGGTCGTTCACGCCGGCACCGCCCCGTGCGCCGCGGTGCGGTCGGTGGTGCGGTCGGTGGTGCGCCCCACCCGGACCTCGGCGACCCGGTTGCGGTCGCGGCGCAGGACCTCGAGGGTCCACCCGTCGACCTCGACGGCGTCGCCGACGTCGGGGATGCGGCCCAGCCGGGCCACGACCAGCCCGGCGAGGGTCTCGTACTCCCCGTGCGGCATCCGGAAGCCGGTGGCCTCGTCGACCTCGTCGTCGCGCATCAGCCCGGACAGTGCCCACACCCCGTCGCCGAGGCGGCGCACCCGGTTCTGCTCGCCGCGGTCGTGCTCGTCGCGGACGTCGCCGACGATCTCCTCCACCAGGTCCTCCATGGTCACCAGGCCCGCGGTGCCGCCGTACTCGTCGACGACGACGGCGGTCTGCAGCCCGGCCGCCCGCAGCCGGGTCATGAGCTCGTCACCGTCCAGCGACGACGGCACGGTCTCGACCGGCCGGGCCAGGTCCCGCACCGCGGTGTCGGCGCGGCGGGCCGGCGGGACCGAGAACGCCTGCTTGACGTGCACCAGCCCCAGCGGGACGTCCGGGTCGCCGTCCACGACCGGGAACCGGGAGAACCCGGACCGGCGGGCCAGCGCCACCAGGTCGGTCACGGTGTCGGTGGCGTCGATGGTCTCCACCCGCACGCGCGGGGTCATCAGGTCCTCGGCGACGCGGTCGGTGAAGCGCAGCGAGCGCTCCAGCAGCACCGCGGTGCCCGGGTCGATGCTGCCGCTCTCGGCGCTGGCCCGGACCAGCGAGCTCAGCTCGCCGGGGGAGCGGGCCGAGCGCAGCTCCTCGGCCGGCTCGATGCCGAGGCGGCGCACGATGGCGTTGGCCGCGGTGTTCAGGCCGGTGATGAGCCAGCGGAACGCCGCGGCGAACCCGGCCTGCAGCCACACCACCGAGCGCGCCACCTCCATCGGGTGGGCGATGGCGAGGTTCTTCGGGACCAGCTCGCCGAACACCATCGACAGCACCGTCGCCAGGACCAGCGACAGCACGGTGGCGGTGCCCGAGGCGATCCCGGCGGGCAGCCCGACGGCCTCCAGCACCGGCCGGATCAGCTCGGCGACGGCGGGCTCGGCGATGTAGCCGGTGGCCAGGGTGGTGGCGGTGATGCCGAGCTGGCAGCCCGACAGCTGGAACGACAGGCCGGCGTGCGCCCGCTGCACCGAGCGGGTCCGCCGGTCGTCGCTGCGGGCGACGGCGGCGTCGATGCGGCTGCGCTCGAGCGCGGTGAGGGAGAACTCCGAGGCGACGGAGACAGCGGTTCCCAGGGTGAGCGCGACGACCGCGAGCAGCCCGAGACAGGAGAGCAGGATGGACACGGAGCTCAGGGCCTCCATCAGGGAGAAACGGTGCACGACGATACGGCGGCCGCGCCCGGCCCGCCCGACGGGAGCTGCGAGTGATCTCACGGCGTCCCGACGGTGATCCGGGCCGTGACCGGGGTCTAGGTTGGTCAGCCATGACCACGGCGACGTCGCCCTCCGCACCGCTCCCCGCGCCACCGGGTCCCCCGGACGGCCGCCGGGGGCCGGTGGCCGGGGCCCCGACCGCGGCGCAGCGGTGAGCGCCCCGCAGCCGACGCCCCCGTCGGAGCGCGCGACCCGCGCGGCCGCGGCGCCCCCGCAGTACGGCGGCCGGCGCAGCTCCGGGCTGGCCCGGGGGAGCGCCTCACCGTTCGTGGACTTCGACCGCCGCTCCTGGGCGCAGCTCGCGTCCTCGACCACGGTGCCGCTGTCGGCCCAGGAGCTCGAGCAGCTGCGCAGCTACGGCGACTTCGTCGACCTCGACGAGGTCCGCGAGGTATACCTGCCGCTGTCGCGGCTGCTCAACCTGCACGTGGAGGAGGGCGGGCGGCTCTACCGGGCCTACCAGCGCTTCCTCGGCTCGGGCGGGGCCCGCACCCCGTTCGTGATCGGGATCGCCGGCTCGGTCGCGGTCGGCAAGTCGACCACCGCGCGGCTGCTGCGCCTGCTGCTGGCCCGCTCCCCGGAGCACCCCGACGTGCAGCTGGTCACCACCGACGGGTTCCTCTACCCCAACGCCGAGCTGCAGGCCCGCGGGCTGATGGAGCGCAAGGGCTTCCCGGAGTCCTACGACCGCCGCAAGCTGCTGCGGTTCGTCTCCGAGATCAAGGGGGGCCGCCCCGAGGTGAGCGCCCCGGTCTACTCGCACCTGGTCTACGACATCGTGCCCGACTCCCAGCTCGTGGTCCGCAGCCCCGACATCCTCATCGTCGAGGGCCTCAACGTGCTCCAGCCCGCGGTCGCGGGCGCGCTGACCGTGTCGGACTTCATCGACTTCTCGGTCTACGTCGACGCCGCCACGGCCGACGTCCGCCGCTGGTACGTCGAGCGGTTCCTGCGGCTGCGCGAGACCGCGTTCCGGGACCCGCAGTCGTTCTTCCGCCGCTACGCCGAGCTCGACCACGACGCGGCCGTGGCCCGGGCCGAGCACATCTGGGCGACGATCAACCAGCCCAACCTGGAGCAGAACGTGCTGCCCACCCGCTCACGGGCCAGCGCGGTGCTGACCAAGGGGCCGAGCCACGACGTCACGCGGGTGCGGCTGCGCAAGCTCTGACCAGCGCCGGGACCAGGGCGTCGGCGGCCTCGCCGACCCGGGCCGCGGAGCAGGTCTCGTCGGTGACGTGCGCCAGCTCGGGGTCGCCGGGCCCGTACACCAGCACCGCCGGGTCCCCGAGCGCCCCGACGAGCACCGACGCGTCGGTGAAGTAGGACGCGTACGCCGCCGGCCCGCCGTACCCGAGCACCGTCGCGGCCGCGGCCGCCCGCGGGTCGGCCGGGTCGGTCGCGACGGCGGGCAGGTCCAAGCGGACCTCGACGTCCGGGACGCCGCGGTGGGGGGTGGCGGCCAGCGCGGCGCGGGCGATCCCGGCGACCTCGTCGCGGGCGGTGGCGGCGTCCAGGCCGGGGACCAGGCGCAGGTCGACCTCCAGCTCGGCGCGGTCGGGCACCAGGTTGGGCTGCAGCCCGGCGTGCAGCGTCCCGGGGTTGGCCGTGGCGGCGCCGTGCGTGGCGCTGACGGGCCAGGTGTGGTCGTGCAGCGCCGCCGCGACCCGGCCGAGCGCGACGAGTGCGTTGTCGCCCAGCTCGGGGCGCGACCCGTGGGCGCCGACCCCGTGCTGCACCAGCCGCAGCCACAGCACGCCCTTGTGGCCGTGCAGCACCCGGTTGGCGGTCGGCTCGGCCACCACCAGCAGCGGTGACGGCTCCAGGCCGGTGAGCAGGCGGGCGCCGTCGCCGCCGGTCTCCTCGCCGAAGGTGAACACCAGCTGCAGCGGGGTGGCCGGGTCGCTGCGCAGCGCCGCGACGACGAGCGCCGCGACCCCGGCCTTCATGTCGGTGCTGCCGCGCCCGCGCAGCCGCCCGTCGACGACGTCACCGGCGTGCGGGTCGAACGACCAGCCCGCCGGGTCGGCGGGGACGGTGTCGAGGTGCCCGGTGAGGGTCACCGGCGGGCGGCCGTCGCCGCGGCGCGCCACCAGGTTCGCCCGCGCCGGGTCGGCCGGGTCGGGCTCGGTGCGCACGGTGAAGCCGCCGTCGTCGAGCAGGCCGGCGAGCAGGTCGGCGGCCGCGCGCTCCCCGCCGCCCCGGGTGCCGAGGGCGATCAGCGAGCCGGCGAGGGCGACGGGGTCGGGGGTCTCCATCTCCCCGACCCTTCCACGCCCCCGCCGCCTCCGAGGGCCGATGCCATTGCTCATCACTTCTTTGGCAGAATGGGGCGATGAGTGAGGGATCGGGCAGCGAGTCCGGCGGCTCCGGCGGCACCGTGGTGTCGAGCCGCTTCGAGACGAGCGACGACGAGGTGGCATCCCGGCTGCGGCTGGCCGTGGGCCGGCTGAACCGCCGGATCCGCATCGACGGCTCCGAGTCGCTGCCGCCGTTGCAGCTGTCGACCCTGGTCACCGTCGAGCAGCACGGCCCGCTGCGCCTGTCGGAGCTGGCCCGTCGGGAGGGCGTGACCGCACCGACGATGTCCCGGGTGCTGTCCGCGCTGGACGACCAGGGCATGGTCGAGCGCGCGGCGGCCCCGGGCGACGCCCGCGGCGTGCTCATCTCGATCTCCGCCGACGGGCTCGACCGGCTGCGCGAGGTCCGCAGCCAGCGCACCGCGCTGGTCGCCCGCCGTCTCGACCGGCTCGACGCCGCCCAGCGCGCCGCGCTGGAGGCCGCGCTGCCCGCGATCGAGGCCCTGATCGTCGCCGACGAGGACTGAGCGCTGCCGGATCCCCTCAGGCCTCGGCGCCGTCGACGGTGACCACGACCCGGGAGCCGTCGTCCCGGCTGCCGCCCGCGACGGACCGCAGTCCCGCGACCCGCGCCGACTCCGGCAGCGGGTCGGGGTAGTGCCAGAACACCTCGGCCAGCCGGGTCCCGCCGGGCAGGTCGGCGTGCTCGTAGTGCGCCTCGCCCTTGTAGGGGCAGCGGGTGCGCAGCCCGCTCGGCGTGGTCGGGACGGCGACGTCGGCGGCGGGCAGGTACCAGCGGTTCGGCAGCCCGGTCTCCGACAGCACCCACGGGTGCTCCGAGCGGGCCAGCACCGTCTCGACGCCGTCGGTCGCGACGTGGGTGACCACGACCTCGCGGTGGGTCGGGCGCACGTCGACCCGGGTGTAGGGGTCGGTGAGGTGGGCGAAGACCTGCTCGTCCTCGTCGTACCAGGCGTCGGCGGCGTTCCAGTACACCGCGGCGAGCCCGCGCAGCCAGGGTGCGGCCGCCACGGGCTCGGGGTAGTGCCAGACGGCGTTCTCGGCGATCCGGTCGCCCACGACGAGCGACCGGTAGGACGCGTCGCCCTTGAACGGGCAGTGCGTGGTGTGGTCGGTGGCGACCAGCACGTCCTGGTCGAGGTCGGTCTCGGGGACGTAGAGCACGGGCAGCAGGTTCGACTCGTGGACGAGGAACCCGCCGCGGGTGTCGAGCACGGTGCGCCCGGCGAACTCCGCCCGCACCCGCCTCGGGAACGGATGCATGAGCAGCTTGTGCGGCGGGCCGTCGATCGCGTAGTTCACCGTGGTCGGCGCGTACGGCGACAGCGGGCCGTCGGTGCGGGTCAGTCCCATGTGGCCTCACCTCGTGGGTGGTCGTGCGGGTCGGTACCCACACAACCACCCACGGGGAGAACCTGCCACGGGGCTACAGCGAGAGTTGCACGTCGTAGTCGCCGATCCAGGTGTTGAGGTCGATGATGCGTTCCAGCTGCATCCGGCGGCCCATCGAGTTGGCCTCGTGGCCACCGCCCTCGTCGAGCCTGCGCCGCACCGCCGCCCGGTCCACCAGCGGCGCGACGGGCGCGTCGTCGCCCTGCCCGACGATCTCGGCGACCTGGTCGCGCAGCGACTTCTCGTAGGAGTCGTCCTGGGTGGAGGGGTAGGGGCTCTTGACCCGCTGCACCACCGACTCGGGCAGCAGGTCGGAGGTGGCGTGGCGCAGCAGCGACTTCTCGCGCCCGTCGAAGTTCTTGTGCGCCCACGGCGTGCCGAAGACGTACTCGACGAGGCGGTGGTCGCAGAACGGGACCCGCACCTCGAGCCCGACGGCCATGCTCATCCGGTCCTTGCGGTCCAGCAGCACCGGCAGCCAGCGGGTCAGGTAGAGGTAGCAGATCTCGCGCATCCGGCGCTCGTGCGGGTCGTCGGCGGCCGGGCCGGTCAGCTCCGGCACCTCGGCGAGCGCGGCCCGGTACTGGTCGTCGAGGTAGCCGGGGACGTCGAGCTTGTCCCACAGGGCCCGGTCGAACAGCCCGGGGTCGGACTGGTCGGCGTTCATCATCCGCCCGGCCAGCCACGGGAAGGTGTCCGCGGCGACGGTCTCCGGGTCGTGGAAGTCGCGGTAGCCGCCGAACACCTCGTCGGCGGACTCCCCGGACAGCGCGACCGTGGACTCCTGGCGGATCGCGGAGAACAGCAGGTACAGCGACGAGTCCATGTCGCCGATGCCGGCGGGCAGGTCGCGGGCGTGCACCGTGGCCCGGCGCACGGCCGGGTCCATCATGTCCTCGGTGCGCAGCACGATGTCGCGGTGCGAGGTCCCGACGTACTCGGCGACCTCGTGCACGTAGGGGGAGTCGGGGGTACCGCGCGCGTCGTCGGCGACGAAGTTGTCGGCGTAGCCGACGAAGTCCACCGCGAAGGACCGCACGGTGCCGTCGACGTGCTTCGCGGCCAGCGCGGTGAGCGCCGAGGAGTCCAGCCCGCCCGAGAGCAGCGTGCACAGCGGGACGTCGGCGTAGAGCTGGCGCAGCGCGGTGTCCTCGAGCAGCTCGCGGACGTGGTGCACGGTGGTGTCGACGTCGTCGGTGTGCCCGGTGTCGGTGAGCTGCCAGTAGCGCTCCTCGCGGACGCCGCCGTCCCGCGAGACCCGCACGACGCAGCCGGGCGGGACCTCGCGCATGCCGCGGAACACCGCGTTGGACATGTCGGAGACGAACGCCAGCGCCCGGCGCAGGCCTTCGGCGTCGACGACCCGCTCGGCCTCGGGGTTGGCCAGGATCGCCTTGGGCTCGGAGCCGAACAGCACCCCGTGCGGGGTGGGGTAGTAGTACAGCGGCTTGATGCCCAGGCGGTCACGCACCAGCACCAGCTCGTTCGTGCCGGAGTCCCACAGGGCGTAGGCGAACATGCCGTTGAGCCGGCGGGCGACGTCCCGTGGGTCCTTCGCGCCCCACTCGCGGTGCGCCCGCAGCACGACCTCGGTGTCGCTGGAGGTCCGGAACCGGTGCCCGGCGGCGGCGAGCTGCTCGCGCAGCTCGCGGAAGTTGTAGGTCTCGCCGGAGTAGACCATGTGCAGGGCGGGGGCCCCGCCCTCGTCGAGGGTCATCGGCTGGCGGCCGCCCTCGATGTCGATGACCGCGAGCCTGCGGTGGCACAGCGCCGCCGGACCCTGGGCCCACACGCCCTGCTGGTCCGGTCCGCGGCAGGACATCGTGTCGTTCATCGCCGCGAGGGTGCGGGCGTGCTCGTCCGCCCCCAGGTCGTGTCGGTAGTCGATCCAGCCGCAGATTCCGCACACGGTTGAGCGCCTCCTCGATCTCGTGGCCCGGGCCGCGTCGCCCGGTAAGATCGATTGCAACGCTAATGATTGCGAGACGCAACACGTGGGTAACACGAGGCGGGCGCTCCGTCCGGTAGCGGGCGGTTCGTCCAGCGCTTTCGACGACGGGCGTCGCTGATCACACTCGTTCGGCGGAGCATCGTTGCGTGAAGGCGCACGAACCTTTCGATCCGCTTACGTGATTGCGATCGTCAATGTTGCAGTCCGCAACGTGTGTAGCATGCGAATCATGACGGAACGTCCGATTGACCCGATTGACGACGACGCAACCGTGGCGACCGGCGGTCTCGCCACGGCGACCCAGGACCCGCTGCACTCGCTGGAGAAGCAGATCACGCTGCTGGTCCGCCGCACCATGGAGTCGGTGTGGTCCAACGGCTACGGCGCGAACGACGCCGTGGACCGCTACACCTACCCGGTCCTCATGCTGCTCGACGACGAGGGCGCCCTCTCGCTCACCGCGCTGACCGGCAAGCTGGGCGTCTCCAAGCCCACCGCCAGCCGCCAGGTCTCGCGCCTGTCGCGGGCCGGCCTCGTCGACGTGTCCCCGCACGAGCGCGACCCCCGCTCGGTCAGCGTCACCCTGACCCCGGCCGGCCTCGCCGCCCGGGAGCAGGTCCGCGAGGCCCGCCTGGCGCCGCTGCGCGAGGTCATCGCGCACTGGCCGACCCACGACCGCGACTCCCTGGCCGAGCTGCTCGACCGGTTCAACACCGACCTGGACCTCTTCGTGCGCTGACCCCGCTCCGCCCGCCCGCGCGCGCCCCCGTGCACCCGCTGCTCCGCCGGGCCCCACCCGGGTGATGCGATAGTGGGCAGTCCGGGTGGCCGCACCCGGACCGAGTTCGGGGGTGAGGACGGGCGTGGACGCGCTGGTGGCGCTCGTCGCCGGGGTTCTGGAGGGCATCCGCGGGCTCGGTGTGCCGGACGTGTGCCCGGGGGACTGGGCCTGGTCGGTCACCGCGCTCGGCGTGCTGACGGGGCTGCTGCCCACCGCGGGTGCGGCGCTGGTCGCGCTGCTGCGCCGGGGGATCGGCTCCGGGTCCTCGTCGGGCTACGGCTCGGCCGAGTCCGTGCTGCTGGCCGGGATCGGTGTGCTGTCGGCGGGCCTGCTCCCGCTGGCGGTGTTCGTCGGGGCGGGCGGGGTGTTCAGCCGTGCCACCGCCGGCGTGCCGGCCGTCCCCGGGCTGAGCCCGTCGGCCACCTCGTCGATCCGGGTCGAGACCTGCAGCGTCGTCGGGACCCAGAGCAGCTACCTGGGCCGCGGCACCGTGGCCGGGTCCATCGGCGGGGACGTCGTCACGTCGGTCACCTCCGTCGCCCTGCTCGGCGTCGTGCCGCTGCTCGCGACCGTGCTCGTCGCGGTCCAGGCGCGCACCGCGCTGCGTCGTGGGCCCCGCTGGCCCGCCAAGTTCTTCTGGCTCCCGCTGTTCGCGCTGATCGTGCTGACCGGAGGGGTCCCCGCGGGCACCGCCGAGCACCTGTGGGTCGGCATCCTGGCAGCGAGCCTGGCCGGGGTGCTGATCGTCCCGCTGTTCCCCGCACCGTCGCGGGCGACGGTCGAGCGGATCCGCGCCGGGCGCGACGCGCCGCCGCGCCGCGCCGAGCCGCCCGCCGCGGGACGCACCGGCACCGGGTCGTCGCGGGCCGGGCGCGGTGGCGGCGACGGGCTCGCCCCGCAGTCCGGCGCCGCCGCGACGCCCAGCGTCGCCGAGCGTCTCGCCCAGCGCTTCTCCGCCCGCGAGACCCCGGGCGCCGCCGGGACCGACGGCACCCGCGGGCCGTCCTCGATCGAGCAGTCCGCGCCCTACGCCGGGTTCGCCGCCGCGCCCCGCCCGCCGTCCGGGTACGGCGCGCTGCCACCCGCCGGGTACGCCCCCGGCCCGGCCGGGCGCCCGCCCGCCGGACCGCCGCCGTTCACCGGCCCGGCCGCGCACCCCGCCGCGGGTCCGCTCCGCGGCCCGGTGCCGGGAGCGGCCCGCGGCCCGGTCTCCGGTGCGGGACGGCCCCCGGCGGGGCCGCCGCGCCGGCCCACGCTCGTCGCACCCGTGGCGGGCGGTCCGCCGCGGGCGCCCCGGTTCCGGCTGATGCGCCGCCTCGGTGCCGGTGGTTTCGGCGGGGTCTGGCTGGCCCACGACGCCAAGCTCGGCCACACCGTCGCGGTCAAGTCGGCGCACGCCGCGGACCCGGAGACCGAGGAGCGCATCCGCCGGGAGGCCGCCGCGCTCGGCGCGCTGCGCCACCCGTGCTGCGTGCAGATCCACGACCTGCTGCACGCCTCGTCCGACCCTGGCCTGCAGGGCATGGACGGGCTGGTCATCGTCATGCAGTACGTCGACGGCATGTCCCTGGGCCAGCTCGTCGGCGAGCAGGGCCCGGTGGACGACATCTCCGCGGCCCGCATCTGGACCGGCATCGCCGGGGCCCTGCACACCGCGCACCGTGCCGGGGTGCTGCACCGCGACATCAAGCCGGGCAACATCGTCGTCGACCCGCAGGGGCACCCGCACCTGATCGACTTCGGGATCGCGCGCAAGCAGGGCGACTCCACGCTGACCCAGACCGGCTACGTCCTGGGCACGCCGGACTACCTGGCGCCGGAGGCCGCGGCCGGGAAGCCCGCCTCGCCCGCCTCCGACGCCTGGCAGCTCGCGGCGGCGGTGTCGTTCGCGCTGAGCGGGCACCCACCGCGCGGGGAGTCCGCCGACGCCGTCGCCGGGCTGCGGGCGGCCGCGGCGGGGGCGAAGCTCACCCACCTGCCGAGCCGCACCGCCCACCTGGCGCTGCTCAAGCAGGCGATGCGCACCGAGCCGCACCGGCGCCCGGACCTGCCGACGGTGCAGGGCAAGCTCGACGGCTGGCTGCGCCGCCACGGGCACCGCACCGACGGCCCGGTCACCGCGATGCTGGAGTACCGCCGGGGCTGAGGGCCCGCCCACGGCGTGGCGCAGGGCCACGCCGGACCGCTCAGAGCCAGGCCTGGACGAACAGCCGCAGGGCCAGGCCGAGGCCCGCGACCGCGATGCCGATCCGGACCAGGCGGGCCGGGAGACGCCGGGCCACGACCGGGCCGAGCCGGCCGCCGATGAGCAGGCCCAGGGCCAGCGCGGGCACCGCGGCCCACGCGACGTCGCCGAGGACCGCGAACCCGACCGCGGCGACGGCGTTCGCCGCCCAGGTCAGCACGTTCTTCAGCGCGTTGGCCCGCAGCAGGGTCGCGCCCGGCAGCGACAGCGTGAGCGCCGGGCTGCCGTTCAAGTACCAGATGGTGCCCCGGGACCGGCAGATCGTGGTGCCGAAGTACCTGCGCCCGCGCACCGACACCCCCAAGCAGACCGTCGGCTACGGCGGCTGCTTCTCCTGCATCTACTCGGTGCGCGGCGCCGGGGGCTACCAGATGTTCGGCATCACCCCGGCGCCGATCTACGACCCGACCCAGAGCAAGCCCGACTTCACCGAGCACATGGTGTTCATGCGGCCCGGGGACATGGTCAAGTTCCGCGGCATCGACCGCGACGAGTACGACCAGCTCCACGCCGCCGCCGAGGCGGGGGAGTACCGGATCACCGCCCGTCCGGTGGCGTTCGACCTGCAACCGTTCCTCGACGACCCCGACGGCTACAACAAGCGCCTGCTGGAGGTGCTCGCGTGACACGCATCGAGGTCCGCAAGCCCGGTCTGTCCACCACCGTGCAGGACGGTGGCCGCTCCGGCTACTACCACCTGGGCATCCCGCCGTCGGGCGCGCTGGACCAGTACTCGCTGACCTGCGCGAACGCGCTGGTCGGGAACCCGGACGGCGCCGCCGCACTGGAGATCGTCTACATGGGCCCGGAGCTGGTGTTCACCGGCCCGGCGACCCTCGCCGTCGCCGGGGCGACGATCGCCCCGAAGGTCAACGGGTCGGCGGTGCCCGTCTGGGAGTCCTTCGACGTCGCCGAGGGCGACGTGCTGGCCTTCGACTACCTCAAGGCCGGCGCACGGGCCTACCTCGCGGTGTCCGGCGGGATCGACGTGCCGGAGAAGCTCGGCAGCCGCGCCACGTACGCGCTCGGCGCCCTGGGCGGGCTCGACGGCCGGCCGCTGGCCGAGGGCGACGTCCTGCCCGTCGGGTCCGGCACCGGCCGGGCCGGGCTCGTCGTACCCGAGGACCTGCGGCCGTCGCTCGCGAAGGACGTCGAGGTCCGGGTCGTGATGGGGCTCTACGACCACCGGCTCACCGACCGGGGCCGCGCCACCTTCCTCGACACCACGTGGACGCTGACCCCGGTCGCGGACCGGATCGGGTTCCGCTACACCGGCGGGGAGCTGGAGACCGTCGACCGTGAGCCGCCGTTCGGGGCGGGCCAGGACCCGTCGAACATCGTCGACTCGCCCTACCCGATCGGCTCCATCCAGGTCCCGGGCGGTGTGGAGCCGATCGTGCTGCACCGGGACGCGGTGTCCGGCGGCGGCTACATGATGGTGGCGACGGTGATCTCCGGGGACCTCGACGTCGTCGCCCAGTCGGCGCCGCGCACCCGCACCCGGTTCGTGGCGGTCGACCTGGAGACGGCGCTGTCGCTGCGGGCCGAGCGCACGGACCGGCTCGCGCGGATGCACAGCGCACTGGAGCGGTGACACCGTTCCTGCTCACCCGTTCGGGCTGGCCCCGCAGCGCCGTCTGGTCCAGACTCGACGCTCGGTGACGCGGGGCGGTACCGGACGTGGGGGAGGACCGAGCGATGAGCGGCAGGCACCGGAGGGCGGCGGGGGCCGGACTGGTCAGGCGGGTCCTGGCCGTGACGGTCCCCGTGGTCGGGGCGATCGCAGTCGCCGCGGCGGTCGTCGTCACCGTGACGCCGGGGGAGCAGCCCGTCGCGGCGCAGGGAGAGCAGGGGGAGCAGACCGGCCCCCGCCCGGCCGCGCCGCTCGCCGCCGGTCCCGCCGTGCCCGGCGGTGGCTCCCCGGCGCGGATGGCCGACCCGGCACCGCTCGCGCAGGCACCGGTGCGGGCGGCCGCCGACGCCGCGGCCGCCGCACCCCGGAACTCCACGGCGGGGTCGCCCCGGGAGCCGGGGTCGCCGGGTACGGCCACCGGCGGGTCCGGCCCGGTCCGGTCCGGCGGGGGTGGTGCGTCGCGCGCCGCCGCACCGCCGTCGACGACCGGCGGGGCGGACGGCCCCGCTCCGGCGGGCCCGGCTGACCGCACCGCGCCCGGACCCCTCGCGGTCGCGCCCGGCACGGGCACTGCGCCGGCGCCCGGCCAGGTCACCGCTCCGGACGACACCGCTCCGGACGACACCGCCCCGGACGACACCGCCCCGGACGACACCGCCCCGGACGACACCGCCCCGGACGACACGCCCCCGGCCGACGACACCGCACCCGGCGACGACACCGGGTGGTCCGCCCCGTCCCGGCCGACGGTCCCGCGGCCGGTGGTGCCCGACCCGCGCGTGGCCGTCCCGCCCCAGGCCGCCCCACGGTCCGCCGCACCGCCGGACGACGACCCGGCCGGCAGTGGTTCCTCCGGTGTCTCCCCGGGCACCGTCACACCGGCCGACCCGGACACCGGCGCCGCGGACGGGGCGCTGCTCCGGCTGCGCCTGCGGATCGCCGAGACCCCGCCCGTCGACGTCCGGGTGCCCGGACCCGCGCTGTCGCTGCTCGGGGGCTGAGCCCGGCCGCCCGTCCGGGCGGCGCGCAGTTCACCCCACCGGGACGGCCTGCGACGGCGACACACCCGTTCGGTGCATGGCCGTACCGCCGTCCGCCGGTGACGATCACCCCATGCGCACGGCGAGCGGCTCCACCACGTGACCGGCCGGCACCGGATGCCGGGCGGGCCCGGCCCGGCCGGCCCGGACCCCGCCGGGCCCGAGGTGTGGCCGAGCTCCGCTGCCCGCTCCCGGGGCGCGACCGCGACGGCGCCCGTCGGCCCGTGGGACGCGCCACGACCGGTCGAGGGCCGGGCCCGGCCGCCGCGGGGCCGCCGGCGTCTCCGCGTGACCCTGGCCGGGGTCGTCCCGGTGGTGCTGGTCGCGTCGGTCGCCGTCGCGGGTCTCCTCGGGACCGGGGTCCTCGGCGGGGTCGCTCCGGCGGACCAGCGGGTCGACGACCACGTCCCGGTACCGACCTTCGCGTCCGGCCCGACCGTCGACGACGCCTCGTCGATCCCGATGCCGTCGCGCTGGTACGGCTCCGGCACCGGGATCGCGCCCACCACGGCACCGGTCGCGGCCCGCGAGACGCGCGCGGCCGCCGTCGCCGACGGGGCGGTGCGGGCGGCCACGGCCCGGATCGCCGAGGACCGCCGGATCGCCGAGGAGCGCCGGGCCGCCGAGGCCGCCGCACGGGAGCGTCTGGCCGCGGAGCAGCGCGCGGCGCAGGACCGTGCCGCGCAACGGGCCCGGGAGCAGGCCGACGCGCGCCGTCGCGCCGCCGTCCCCCGACCGGGGCACCCACGACGCCGCCCGCCCCGACCACCACCCCGGCCCCGCCGACCGGCACCGCGCCCGACGACGCCCGGACCGCGACCCCCGCCCCGACCGGGGACGCCCCGCGCACCGAGGGCGTCGTCTGTCGTGTCGTCCGGTTCGTGATCGTCCCCTGCTGAGGCCCGGCCGGGCGAGGCAGGTTTGAGCCCCTCCGGCTCCGGCTACCGACAGTGCAGGAGGCGATCACGATGAGCGCACGGCACCGACGTCCACGCACCACGCCGGGCCGCCTGGCCCTTCTCGGCACCGTCCCGCTGGTCGGCGGTGCCGGGCTGGCGGCGGCCCTCGTCGGTGGCGCCGCCGGCACGGACCCGGCCCGGGACGTCACCCCCACCGCCGCGGCCGCCGACGGCACGGCGGTCGACGGCACAGCGGTCGACCCGACCGACGCCGTGGCTGTCCCCGGGCGCGGCGAGATCGTGCTGGACGCCGTCGGCGGGGCCCGCGACGCCGCCACCCGCGCGGGCGACGCACGGACCGCGGACCGGGTCAGCACCGTGGCCGCCGAGCTGCGCGACCAGGCACGGTCCCGGGCCGACGCGGCCCGCGCCGCCGGGGACGCCGAACTCGCCGCCTACCACCGCGAGGAGGCGGCCCGGCAGGACCGGGTCGCGGACGCTTCGCGCCCCGTCGTGCCCGACGACCAGACCGGCGACGACGAGCTCGCCGGCACCTCGCCGCTCTGCCGCGCCGCGGACGTCGTCCGGCTCGGCCCGCTCACCGCGGCCGGTCCGCAGTGCGACGAGGACCCGTGGATCGCCGGCCAGGTCGAGGACGCGATGCGCCGCGGCGGTCTCGACCGCCCCGTCGGCTGACCCGGCCTACGGCTCGAGCACCGTCAGTCCCAGCGCCGCGCAGATCGCGCCCGCCTGGGTGGGGGAGACGATCGCCCCGCGCAGCTCGCGCGGGGTGTCGGGGGTGACCTCGCCGAGATCGCAGCCCCGCAGGTCGGCGCCGTCGAGCCGGGTGGAGCGCAGCACCGTGCCGCGCAGCCGGCACCGCTCGAACCGGACGTCGCGCAGGTCGGCGCCGGACAGATCGGCCTCGGAGAGGTCGCAGTCGGCGATCCGCAGCCCGCGCATCGCGACGTCGCGCAGGTCGGCCAGCTGCAGCGAGCAGTCGTCCAGGACGAACGACGCCGTCAGCCCACGCAGTCCGCGCAGGACGGTGCCGATCATCCGGCAGCCGGTGAACCGGGTGTCGCCGAGCGTCGCCCCGGCCAGCCGGGCCCCGGACAGGTCGACCCCGCCGAGCACGGCGTCGGTCAGGTCCGCCTCGCGCAGATCGGCCCCGGCCAGCGACGTCCCGGTGATCCGCGCCCGGTCCAGCCGCACGCCGCGCAGATCCGCCCCGGCGAGCGAACCGCCCCGCAGGACCAGCCCGGCGAGGTCGGTCTCCCGCAGGTCGGTCTCGTCCAGGACGGCCGAGCCGACCTCCACGCCGTCCCGGGCCGCCGCGAGCAGGTCCTCCGCCGTCGTCACCGCCGTCACGGGCGACAGCGTGGCACGGTCAGGACGCGGCGGGTGCGTCCGGGCCCACCGGCAGGCAGCGCACCGGGTTCGCACGGGCCGGGTCGAGCGCGTTGAGCACGTGCTGCAGCGTGACCGGGTCGAACGCGACGGCGACGTGCTCGGCGAGATCGGTGGGGCAGCCGTCCTGCAGAACGATGTTGTGCGCGCCGTCGAGCAGGCCCGAGGTGTAGGGGACGACCAGCTCGTCGTAGCGGGTGAGGATCATCGTGTAGTCGACGCCGTCGGCGCGGGGCCCGCCGTCGGAGTTCATGCGCTGCAGGAAGTCCGAGCCGCGCAGGAACTGACGGCAGGACGCGCACAGCGGGTCGAGGACGGTGCCGACCGCCGGGCCGAGGCCGAGCTGCTCACCGGTGCGGTTCAGGAACGCCAGCCCGGCGGTGCTCGTGCCGTCCCAGAGCGGGGTCAGGCCGACGTAGCGCCGGACCTTCTCGGCGCCCCCGAGGAACCGGACGTAGTGGTTCGGCATCAGCGAACCCTCGGAGTGGCCGACGATGTCGACCTTCGCGGCACCAGTGGCCCCGCGCACCCGGTCGACGAACGCGGCGAGCTCGGCGGCGCTGTCCTCCATCGGGGCGAGCCCGCCGACCTGGGTCAGCGGCGGCGGGGCCAGGGGGTTGCGGCCGTAGGTCAGGGAGAACACGCAGTAACCGCGCTGGGCCAGCTGCGGGGCCATGTAGGCCCAGTTGTTCCCCTGGTTGGCCGAGAGGCCGTGGACGAGGACGACCGGCTCCGGGTGCTCCTCCGACGGCCGGCAGCCCCAGTCGTTCGACCCGGGCGGGGAGGGGTCCAGCAGGTCCTGCACCGACGCGACCTGCTCGGGCTCCGGTGCCGCCGCCTGGGCGGGCGGGACCAGCGCGAGGCCGACCGTGCACACCGCGACCGCGATCGAGACGACCGCCGCCCACCTGCGCCGGTCGTTGCCCTGTCCAGCCACCAGCCGCCTCCTCGGATGCCGTCGTCACGAGGATCAACGACGACGGTCACCGGAGGTTGCGCACCGTCACCGGACAGGGCCGTCCGGGGGAAGGGTGACTACTCCGTCCGATCCTGACCGGCGCTCCCGTCCGGCTCCGTGGACCCGTCGTGCCGGGGGACCTGGTCCTGGCGGGGACGTCCGCCTCGGCGCATGTTCCCGTTGGTGGTCCGCCGGGTCGGGTCGACCAGGCGTTTCCACTTGGCCTGGGCCGCCTGACGGCTCGACAGCTGGGCCTGGACGGCGTCGGCGACCTCCTTCCAGGTCATCCCGCCGGCCCGCAGGGTGCGGATCAGGTCGCGCTCGTAGTAGTCGGCCAGCCGGCGCATCTCCTGCACCAGGGCGTACCAGGCGGCCGCCCCGTCGTGGGTGAGGACGCCGTCGGCCGCCCGCTCCTTCATCCCGTCCAGCTGTTCGGTGATGGACTCCCGCTTCTTCGCGATCGAGGGGTCGGCCCGTTCCAGCCAGCGCTGCGCTTCCTCGTACCTCATGATGTCAATGGTTCATTGACGCATACGCGCGGTCAACCGTTGCGCGACACCGGCGTGTCGCGGGGGAGCGGGCCACGACGACGGCCGCGGTGCCGGCGGCCGGGCCACGCGCCGGTGGCGCCCCGGGGGCCGGTCGTCGCCGGAGGAGGCCCAGGAGGCTCAGGAGGCGCTGGGGGCGCCCTGGACGGCCCTGTGCGGGCCGCCGCGGCGGGGACGGACCATCCGGCGGCCACGCACGACCGGGCCTGTCCAGGGCCCGCTGAACCTCCCGCGGCCGGACGGGGGCGAACCGGAATGCCCCCACGGCTGTCGAGACCCGCTCGTGGTCCGGATCCCCGCCGCCGGCGCCTCGGTTTCCTCTGAGGTCAATGTTTCATTGACGCTTACTCGTGGTCGTCGAAACGACGACAACAGAGCCGCCAGGACCGAGCCGAGCCGGGGGAGCGGCCGTCAGGTGAGGGGGAGGCTGAAGCCGTCGTGGGTCCGGAGGAACCCGAGGCGCTCGTAGAACCGGTGGGCGTCGGTACGGGACCGGTCGGAGGTGAGCTGGACGAGCGCCGCGCCACGTCGACGGGCCTCGTCGACGGCGTACCGGACCATGATCGCCCCGAGCCCGTCGCCGCGCCGGCCCGCGACCACCCGGACGGCCTCGATCCGTGCCCGCAGCGCGCCGCGGCGGGCCAGGCCCGGCAGCAGGCTGAGCTGCAGGGTCCCGACGACCGTGCCGTCGTCGTCGGCGACCAGGAGCAGGTGTCGCGGGTCGGCGTCGAGCTCGGCGAACGCGGTGAGGTAGGGCGCCAGGTCGTCCGGGGTCTCCCGGGTGGCGCCGAGCGGGTCGTCGGCCAGCAGCGCGACGACGGACGGCACGTCACGGGCAGTGGCCCGGCGCAGGACGGGTACGGGCACGGCGGGACCTCTCGACGCGGGACGGCGGGGGAGCGGGCTCCGGAGAGTGTCCCGGAGTGATGTCGTGCGGCCGGGCTGGGAGTCCGGCGGGTCAGCGGTCACCATGACGGGCATGTCCCTCGACACCCGCGACCGGGCCGACGGCACCACCCCCGCCGCCGCGTCCGCTCCCGCTCCGACCGGCGGCGACCCCGTCACGGTCTCCTTCACCCGTCGCGCCGACCCCGGTCACGCCGCGGAGATGACCGCCTGGATCCGCTCCGGCCTGCTCATGGCCGAGGGGTTCCCCGGCTTCCTCGGCGGCGGCTGGGTCCGCAGCCGCGACGGCTCCGACGAGTGGCACATGCTGGCCCGCTTCGACTCCCCGGAGTCGCTCGGGCGCTGGGAGGCCAGCCCGGAGCGCCGCTGGTGGCTCGGGTCCGCCCAGGGCCTGGCGGAGATGACCCGGGCCGAGCGCCGCACCGGGATCGAGGGCTGGTTCGACCAGCCCACCGCGGTGGAGACGGCCGGCCCACCCCAGGTCACACCGCCGCGCTGGAAGCAGGCGACGACGATCTGGCTCGTCTTCTTCCCGATGAACCTCCTGGCCACGGTGACCCTCGGCGCGCTGCTCGCGGACTGGCCCGTCGTGCCACGGCTGGCGGTCACGACGATCGTCCTGACCCCGGTCATGGTGTACGTGATGCTGCCCTGGATCACCCGCGTCCTCGGGTGGTGGCTGCAGGGCAGGCGGTTCCGCGACCGGCACCACGTCCCGGTGGGCTGATCACCCCCGGGGGCTCCCCGGATCACACGGAGCGAGGCCGCTACCGTCGTTCGGTGCTCACCTCCGAAGCGACGGTCGCCGCGCCGGCTCCGGTCGACACGCTCCGCGACCGTCGACGCCTGCGCTGGGCGGGCCGGCTCGGCCTCCTGGCGTTCGTGCTCGCCGTCGCCGTGCCCTTCCTGCCCGTGGTGCAGCACACGACCACGATCGTCTGGCCGTCGGTGACGGACGGCACCGCCGACGTCAACGCGCCGCTGGTCGCGCTGCGCCCGGAGACGATGTCCGTGGTCGTCCCCGCCGACGCGATCCGCAGCCTCGACGACCGCACCGACGGTTCGGCCACGGTGCTGTCGACCGTTCCGCCGGAGTCGCCGGAGGGCGCCCGCTCCGGGATGGTCCTGACCGTCGCCGACGGCCAGCTGGCGCTGGTCGACCGTGGCCAGCAGCTCGCCACGGCGCCGCTGCGGGCCGGCCCGTCGGAGGTCCGGATCACCTCCGACGGCACGTCCACCACGATCGACCTGGGCTCCGGCGCGCAGACCTTCGAGGGCGACCTGCGGCCGCAGGTCGTGGGGATCTACTCCGACCTGGACACCGCGCTCGACCCGACGGCCGGCACCGCGGTCCGGATCACCCCGGACACCCGCTTCGACACCAGCCCGTCGGTGTGGAAGACCGCGGCCACCGTCGTCGCCGTGGCGGCGCTGCTGGGCTCGCTGCTCGCGCTGGCCGGCGTCGACCGGCACCTGGGCCGCAGCCCGCACCGGGCGGGCCGCGACGCCATCGGCGGTCTCGCCGGGCGGTGGCCGCCGCGGCTGCGCCGCTGGTGGTCCCGTGCGAGGCCCCGGCCGATCGACCTGATCGTCACAGTGGTGCTGGTCGGGTGGGCCGCGATCGGGGGCCAGACCTCCGACGACGGGTTCACCCTCGGCATCGTCCGCGACGTCCCCACCTCGGGCTACGTCGGCAACTACTACCGCTGGTACGACGCCGCGGAGGCGCCGTTCGGCTGGTTCTACGACCTCTACGCGCTGTGGGTGCGGGTCTCGGACTCGCTGCTGTGGCTGCGGCTGCCCTCGGTGCTGATGGGGATCATGGCCTGGTGGCTGGTCTCCCGCGGCCTGCTCCCGCGCCTGGGCCGTCAGGCCCGCCGCTCCCGCGCCGCCACCTGGGCCGCGGGCATGGTGTTCCTGGCGTTCTGGATGGCCTACAACTCCGGGCTGCGGCCCGAGCCGGTCGTCGTCGTGTGCTCGCTGCTGGCGCTGGTCTGCGTCGAGCGGGCGCTGGCCCTGCAGCGGCTGCTGCCGGTCGCGCTCGGCCTGTTCGCGGCGTCGATGGCGGTCGGGGCGAACCCGGCCGGGCTGATCGCGATCGCGCCGTTCATCGCCGGTGTGCGTCCGTTGTGGCACCTGCTCGCGGCCCGCATCCGGGCCGTCGGCGCGGTGCCGGTGCTCGCGCCCCTGCTGGCCTCGGGCACCGCGATCCTGATGATCGCCTGGGCGGACCAGAGCTGGGCCGCGGTGATCGACTCCACCCGGCTGCGGTCCGACATCGGCCCGGACTGGCCGTGGTACACCGAGATCGCCCAGCGCTACGCGCCGTTGTTCGAGGGGCTCGCGGACGGGTCCATCGCGCGCCGGTTCCCGATCCTGCTGGTCATCCTCTGCCTGCTGGCGTGCGTCGTCGTGCTGATCCGGCGCAACCGGATCCCCGGTGCCGCGCTCGGGCCCGCCCAGCGCCTCATCGGCAGCACCGTGATCGCGCTGCTGATCTTCGCGCTCACCCCGACCAAGTGGACCCACCACTTCGGGGATCTGGTCGGTCTGGGCTCGGGCATGGTGGCGCTCGCCGCTATCGCCACCGGCTCGGACGTCCTGCGCTCGCTGCGCAACCGGCTCGCGTTCCTGTCGGCGGTGTTCCTGGTGGCGGCGCTGTCCGCGGCCGGGCCGAACCTGTGGTGGTACACGAACAACTGGGGCGTGCCCTGGGCCGGTGAGCAGGTCACCGTCGCCGGCTACGAACTCTCCACGATCCTGCTGCTCGTCGCGCTGCTGCTCGCCGCGGGGGCCGGGGTCGAGCACCTGCGCGGGATCCGCGAGGAGCGGCACCCCGACCAGTTGGCGGGTGTCGAACGCGCGCTGGGGCGGATCCCGGTGGTCGGCCGCTGGGTCCGGGCCCGGGACTGGCGCCGCGACGCGTCATCAGCGCTGCGGGCGACCCGGCGGCTGCGGCTGACCTCGGCGCCACTGGCGGTGCTGTGCGGGCTGCTCGTCACGTTCAACGTGTGGTCGATGGTCTCGGCCGTCCAGGACCGCTCCGGCACGTGGACGATGGGTGCCGACGCGCTGTCGCACCCGTTCGGCGGGTCCTGCGGGCTCGCCAGCCAGGTGTTCGCCGAGCGCAGGCCCGTCGACGGCGTGCTGCCCCCCGCCCCGGAGCCGACCGGGATGGCCGCGCCGGCCCGCTCCGGGCTGCTCCCGACCGTCGCGCCGCCGCCCCCGCCGGGGGAGCCGACCTCGACCCCGGCACCGCTGGCCCCGGGGGTGGTCCCCGCCAACAGCCCCGACGCCCAGCTGCTCGACCCCAACAGCGGGGGCAGCGGCTTCGTCCGCGACGGGATCCCGCCGACCGGCGGCGGCACCGGCGCCTCCGGGTTCGAGTACGTCCTGTCCGGCGGTCTGGGGAGCGACGCGGCACCCGCGTTCGGCAGCTACGTGCCCCGCGGCGACCGCAACACCGGCACCCTGCGCACCCCGTGGGTGATGCTGACCGCCGAGCAGCGCGCCGGCACCACACCGCTGGTCGTCACGGCAGCCGGGCGCCTGGGCAACGGGAACCGGCTCACCGTCCAGTACGCGACACGGTTGTCGGACGGGCGGGTCCGCGTCGTCGAGCAGACCACCCTCGACGACGGCCGGGTGGAGGAGATGCCGTGGCGCGAGCTGCGGTTCGACCTGCCCGAGACCGCCCGAGCGGCCACCGAGGTCCGGATGGTCGTGCAGGACAACTCGCTCGGCGCCGACGGCTGGCTCGCCATCGCGCCGCTGCGGGCGCCGCAGCTGGCGCCGTTGTCACAGGTCGTGGGCGACCAGCCGATGTTCCTCGAGTACCCGGTGTCGCTCGCCAGCCCGTGCCTGCACCCGTTCCGGACCTCCGGCGGCATCGCCGAGGTCCCCGCCTACCGGCTGCAGGCCGACGGCAGCCAGATGCGTGCCGACGGGGAGGGGTGGTCGTCCCCGCAGGCCGGCGGCCCACTGGGCTGGATCACCGTGATCGGCAAGCAGGCGGAGCTGCCCACCTACCTCGAGGGCGACCCGGGCCGGGACTGGGGCAAGGTGCAGGCGATCCAGCCGTACCGGCCGAACGCGGTCGCGCCGACCCTGGAACGTCGCGACGTGGACCGTTCCGGGCTCTACAGCTCCGGTCCGCTGCCGGCGCCGCCGCCGGGCATCCCGTCACCGAGCCGGTGACGGGCTCCCCGGGCCGGACCGGCCCGGGGAGCGGGGTCAGCCGCTGAACTCGACCGCGGGCGCCGCGGCGGAGGGCTGCCTGCGCTCCGCGGGGGCCTCGTCCCCGCTCTCGCTGTCCGGGACGGCCCGCGCCGCCGGGCTGGCCTCGCCGGCGGGCTCACCGGCGACCGGTCCCTGCGGCGTGTCGCCCGCGGCGTCGCCGTCCTGGGCGCGGCGGTGGGCCTCGACGACCTCGGACGGGATGCGGCCCCGCTCGGACAGTGTCCAGCCGTTCTCCCGGGCCCAGGCCCGCACCGCGCGGTTGTGCTCGCGGGTCGCGGCGTCCGAGCCGTCCGCACCGCTGCGCCCGGCCGACGGCGCGGACACGCCCGCGTTGCGTCCGGTGCGCGGGGACCCCGCGGCACGCGCGACCCCGACGAACGGGGCCAGCGCGTCCCGCAGCGCCGCGGCGTTGTCCGCGGTCAGGTCGATCTCGAACCGGCGGCCGTCGAGCCCGAAATCGACGGTCTCGTCGGCGTCGCCGCCGGTGATGTCGTCGACCAGCCGGATCGTCTCGACCTTCGCCACTGCAGTTCCTCCCGGTTCGCCGCCCCGGATTCACCCGGGATCTCCGGAAGCATAACGACGGAGGTCCTCCTAATCGTGGGCGCCCGGCCGGGCGGAACGGCGGAACTCCCGCGCCCGGACCACACTCGGCCTGGTCGGACGCACCTCACGGAGCGTTCCGATCAGGACGGCGAGGCCGATCAGGACAATGACCAGCAGTACTGCGACGACTGCGCTCACGGTGTTCTCCTCGCCGGTCGGTTCGCGGCCACCCGCCGCCGGTGAAAGTGCGATGTACCGACGATAGGAGCGTGCCGAATGGGTCGGCGCAGTATTTGAGCAATTCTTGAGCCGTGCCCGCCGGGGGAGGGTCCAGGATGGAGCACGTGCAGATCGACGTCGACGACCTGTCCGGAGCGCAGATCCGGCGGTTCCTGGCAGGGCACCTCTCCGACATGCGCGCCCAGGGGCCGCCGGAGAGCACACACGCGCTCGACCTCGACGGACTCCGCGGGCCCGGTGTGACCGTCTGGGCCGCCCGCGACGACGACGGCACCCTCCTCGGCTGCGGCGCGCTGAGCGAGCTGGCGGCCGGGTCGGTGCCCGAGCACCCGGCAGCGGAGATCAAGTCCATGCGGACGGCCGAGCGGGCCCGCGGTCGCGGCGTCGGCGCCGCGGTGCTGACCCGGCTGCTCGACGCGGCACGCGGGCGGGGGCACCGGGCGGTGTACCTGGAGACGGGCGCGGGGGAGTACTGGGCCCCGGCGCGGCGGCTCTACGAGCGCTTCGGCTTCGCCGTCTGCCCGCCGTTCGCCGACTACCCGGTCGATCCGCTGAGCGTGCACTACCGACGACTCGTGTGATCCGGCGATCATGTGATCCCGCTCTCGCCCGGATGCCACACGTGATCTAGAATGCTCTACGAGCCGTAGAACACGGTGCCGACGCCGGACCGTTCGAGGGTCCTCCCACCCGGGCGTCGGGCCCCACCGCGCCGCCTCAGCGCCGGAGGTCCGTCCCGGGACGCGGGGACGGAAATGAGGCCACGGGGATGACGGTCGAAGCCGGTCTGGTCAACGCCGACCTGCGCCGCAAGCGGTCGGTGGACCTGGCACAGCTGATCCACGAGCAGCACGGGGGACCCGTGACGGCGCTGCGCGAGGGCCTGCTGACCTACCCCTACCCGCACCCGGTGGCCGACTGGCACCGCGCGCGGACCGTCGTCCCGGCGATGCGGGGGACCGGTGAGCTGACGCTGGTGGCCTCGACCGCACCGGACCGGAGCTCCCCGGCGACCGGTGTGGGGATCTGGGAGCTCGCCGTCACCGGGTCGGAGCCGCTGGCGCGCGGCGAGGCCGAGGGGTGGGCGCGAGCACTGTTCGGGTACCGCTGCGCGCCGCTGGTGTACCGGCGCCGGACGGGCGGGCTGTTCCGCCGCCCGACCGGCGTCGAGTTCGTCGTCTTCCACGGGGTGCACGGCCCGATGCATCCCTCCGACGTCGAGGAGTACGGCGCGAACGCCTGCGCCTGAGCGCTCAGAGCCGGTAGGACCGCAGCCAGACGGTCTGGGCGGCCCGGCGGAGCGCCGAGAGCACGTCCTCGGGCAGGACCTGGTCGGTGTCGGTCAGGACGTAGCCGAGGTCGCCGCCGGTGGACAGCGACTGCCCGACGACGTTGACGCCGGCGTCGGCCAGCAGCCGGTTGATGTCGGCGAGCACACCGGGGGTGCTGGTGTGCAGGTAGGCGGTCCGGAACACCCCGGGCGGGTTCGGGGCGCCGACGTTGGGCAGGTTCACCGACAGGGGAGTGGCACCGAGCTGCACGAAGTCGAGCATCTTGCGCGAGACGAAGGTGCCGATGCCCTCCTGCGCCTCCTGGGTCGACCCGCCGATGTGCGGGGTCAGGATGACGTTGTCCAGGCCGCGCAGGGGTGAGTCGAACTCGTCGCCCTGGGCCTTGGGCTCGACCGGGAACACGTCGACGGCGGCGCCCGCGAGGTGCCCGGACAGGATGTTGTCCCGCAGGGCGTGCTCGTCGGTGACCATGCCGCGCGAGGCGTTGATGAACATCGAGCGGGGCTTCATCCGGGCGAACTGCTCGGCGCCGAAGAGTCCGGCGTTGCCGGGGCGGCCGTCGACGTGGATGGAGACGACGTCGGACTCGGCCAGCAGCGCGTCCAGGCTCGGCATCCGCCGGGCGTTGCCGTGGGCGAGCCGGTCGGCGGTGTCGTAGAACACGACCTGCAGGCCGATGGCCTCGGCCATGTTGGACAGCTGGGTGCCGATGTTGCCGTAGCCGACGATGCCCAGGGTGCGGCCGCGGAACTCGTGCGCGCCCTTGGCGGACTTGTCCCAGACGCCCTCGTGCATCCGCTGGGTCTTCTCGGTCAGCCGCCGCGCCAGCACGACGATCTCACCGATGACCAGCTCGACGACGCTGCGCGTGTTCGAGTACGGCGCGTTGAACACGGCGATGCCGCGCTCGGCGGCCGCGGTGAGGTCGACCTGGTTGGTACCGATGCAGAAGCAGCCGACGGCCAGCAGGTCCTTGGCGGCATCGAGCACCTCGGCGGTGATCGTGGTGTTGGAGCGGATGCCGAGCAGCTGCACACCGGCGAGCGCGTCGTGCAGCTCGTCGCCGCTGAGCGACCCGGGCCGGGTCTCGACCTCGAAGCCGTCGCGTCGGAACGCCTCGGCGGCGCGGGGGTGGATGTTTTCGAGCAGCAGGACCTTCACGCGTCCAACCTAGGACGCCGGGAGGTCTCGGAGGCACCGGGGCCGGGTGATCCTTGCGGCATGGCGCCGTTCGGGGGGGAGGAGGGTCACCTCGGTGCGCAGGCCCGCACCGCTCGAACTGTCATAACGTGCATTATCGGCTCGACGCTAAGGTGGATCGATGACCGCCGCCATCCATCATGTCGAGCTGTGGACCCGAGACCTCACCGGGACGGCGCCGTCGTTCCACTGGCTGCTCACAGAGCTCGACTGGACCCTGCGTGACGACGGCTGGGACCGCGGCCGGATCTGGACCCACCCCTCGGGCGTGTACGTGGTCCTGGAACAGTCGCCGGCCGTCCACGGCGTGCACGACCGGACGCGTCCGGGTCTGAACCATCTGGCCCTGGCCGTGTCCGGCCGCGCCCGGCTCGACGCGCTGCGCGCGGACTGCGCCGCGCACGGGTGGTCCGAGCTGTTCGCCGGGGCCTACCCGCATGCCGGCGGCCCGAACCACACCGCGTTGTTCGCGGAGAACGCCGAGGGCTTCGAGGTGGAACTCGTCGCGCCCTGACCGGACCGGCTCAGTTGCCGCGGCCGGTCGCGTCCTGCAGCTCGTCGATCCGCTTCGAGGCCTCGGCCTTGGTCAGCTTGCCCAGGTCCTCCGGGGCGTCCTGCCCGGCCTGCTGCAGCAGCGTCTCCAGGTAGGAACGCTGCGGGCCGGTCATCGGCTCGTCGCCGGTCGTCCAGTCCGCGGGGTCCTTCTCGGCCGTCCCGGGGTCGACGGCGTCGGCGCTGTGGTCGTTGGTCATGGGTCGAACGTATCTTCGACCGGCACTCCCCGCACGGTCGAGCCGTCCCGGCCCCACCGGAACTGTCATAACGACGACCCGGTCGGTGTCGGTGCCGGTCACTACGCTGCCGCTGTGCCCCTGGACGAGTACCGCCGCCGGCGCGACGCGCGGCGCACGCCCGAGCCGGTGCCCGAGCACGACGCCGGGCCGCCGGACGCCGTCGGCGACCGGTTCGTCGTCCAGGAGCACCACGCGACGGCGCTGCACTGGGACCTGCGGCTCGAACGCGACGGCGTCCTGGCGTCGTGGGCGGTCCCCAAGGGACTGCCGGAGGACTCCGAGACCGTCCGGATGGCCGTGCGGACCGAGGACCATCCGCTGGAGTACCTGGAGTTCTCCGGGGAGATCCCGCGCGGCGAGTACGGCGGCGGCGGGATGGCGATCTGGGACCACGGCCGCTACGACACCGAGAAGTGGAACGACCGCGAGATCGCGTTCGTCCTGCACGGCGGGCGTGTCCGCGGCCGGTTCGTGCTGCTGCACCGCAGCTCCGGCGGGCGGAAGGACAACTGGCTGCTGCGCCGCACCCGGGACCAGCCCGACGGCATGGACGCCGGGAGTGAGCCGCTCCCCCACGACGTCGTCCTGGCCGTCCCCCGCCCCGCCGACCGGCTGCCCACCGGGGACGACTGGACGGTCCGCCCGGTCTTCGGTGGCCGCCGGGTGCTGGTGCGGGTGGACGGCGGCCGGCTGTCCCTGCGCCCCGTGGACGGCGACGGCCGGGCCGGGAAGCCGTTCGACCCGCCGGGTGCGCTGCGTGGCCTGGGGCCCGCGCTGGGCGCCGGGGGGCACCTGCTCGACGCCGAGCTGACCGGCCGCGGCGAGCTGTGGGTGGCCGACGTCCTGCACACCGGCGGCCGCGACGTCCGGGCGCTGCCCGCCGAGGAGCGTCGCGCGCTGCTGGAGGAGCTGCCGCTGGACGGGCCGCACCGGCGGGCGGCGCCGTCGTACCCGAACGCGGGCGCCCGGCTGCTCGACGCGGTGCGCGACCAGGGCCTGCCCGGGGTGGTCGCCGTCCGGGCCGGATCCGGATACCCCGAGGGCGCGGGCGACGACTGGCGGGAGGTCCGGGTGGACGGTACGAGCCGGAGGACGGCACAGCGCGGGACCGCGCGACGCGAGGGGTACGGGCGGGCGTCGCTGTCCAACCCGGACAAGGTGCTCTACCCCGCCACCGGCACGACCAAGGCCGACGTCCTGGGGCACTACCTGGCCGTCGCCGAGGTGATGGTGCCGCACCTCGACGCCCGGCCGGCGACGCTCAAGCGCTGGCCGGACGGGGTGGAGGGGTCGTCGTTCTTCGAGAAGAACGTGGCCCGGCACGCGCCGGAATGGCTGCGCACCGCCCGCGTCGGGACGCCCGGCGGCCGGTCGGAGTCCGCGGACTTCGCGGTCCTCGCCGACGCCGAGGGGCTGGCCTGGGCGGCGAACCTGGCCGCGCTGGAGCTGCACGTGCCGCAGTGGCGCCTGGGCCCGCGCGACGGACGCCACCCGCCGGACCGCGTGGTGTTCGATCTGGACCCGGGCGAGGGCACGACGATCGTGGAGTGCTGCCGGGTGGCGCTGTGGGTGCGGGACCTGCTCGACGAGCACGGACTCGTGGCGTACCCGTCGACGTCGGGCGGCAAGGGGATGCAGCTCTACCTGCCGGCGCGGGTCACCGATCCGGAGCGGACCAGTGAGTTCGCCCGCGAGGTGGCCGAGCGGCTGGCCGCGGAGCACCGGCGCGAGGTGATCGCGGTGATGACCCGGGCCCGTCGGCGCGGCAAGGTCTTCGTCGACTGGAGTCAGAACAACACCGCCAAGACCACCATCGCCTCCTACTCGCTGCGCGGCCGCGAGCGACCCACCGTCGCGACCCCGGTGACGTGGGCGGAGGTCGAGGGCTGCCGCGAGCCCGCGGACCTGGTGTTCACCCTCCACGATCTACCGGCCCGGCTGGACACGCACGGGGACCTCATGCGTCCCCTGATCGACACCGAGGGTTTCCGGCTCCCCCGTGGTGGCGTGATCGGGCAGGTGCCAGGCTGACCGCCGTGCACCACCCGTACCTCGACGGTCCGCACCCCCGCGCCTACGCCCACCGTGGCTGGCACATCGGGGAGCTGGCCGGTTGCGAGAACACCGTCGCCGCGTTCACCGCCGCCGCCGACCACGGTCTGCGCTACGTCGAGATGGACGTGCACGCCAGCGCCGACGGGGTGCCGTTCGTGCACCACGACCCGACGCTGGACCGCACCACCGACGGCACCGGGCGGATCGACGCGCGCCCCGCCGCGGAGCTCGACACCGTGCGGGTCACCGGGGCGCAGCGCACCGAGCCGCTGCCGCGGCTGGCCGAGGTGCTCGACGCGGTCCCCGGGGTGCGGGTGACGATCGAGCTGAAGTCGGCCGAGGTCGTCGCGCCGACGTTGGCGGTGCTCGACGCCGCCGACGCCTGGGACCGGGTGTGCCTGGGCTCGTTCTCCGCCCGCCGGCTGGGCGTCGCCCGGACGCTGGCCGGGCCGAGGCTGTGCACGTCGATGGGGCAGGCCGAGGTGGTGGCGCTGCGGGCCCGCGCGTGGGGCGTCCCGGGCCGGCTGCTGCCGGCGCCGGCAGGGGTGTTCGCGCAGGTCCCGCCGATGTTCGGGCCGATCCCGGTGGCGTCGGACCGCCGGTTCGTCGAGGCGGCGCACCGGGCCGGGCACGAAGTGCACGTGTGGACGGTGGACGAGGCCGAGCAGATGCGACGGCTGCTGGCCCTCGGGGTGGACGGACTGCTGTCCGACCGGCCGGACCGGCTGCTCGACGTCGTCGGGAGCTGACCGGGTGGGCGCCTGCGTAGATGATCGGAGGCCGGGTCCCGCGGGCGTCGATACGCTCGCGCCGTGACCGCCTCGACCGCTCCGACCGCAGAGCCGGCCCCGCCCCGCCGATCCCGGCTGTGGGCCTGGGGTCTGTGGGACTGGGGTTCCTCGGGGTTCCAGCACATCGCGCTGACCTTCGTGTTCTCGGTATATCTGACCGACGCCGTCGGGGCGGACCTGCCGGGCTCGGTCAGTGCGAACAGCTGGCTGGCATGGTCGACGGCGGCCGCCGGGGTGCTGATCGCACTGATGGCGCCGGTGGTCGGGCAGAGCGCGGACCGCACGGGGCGGCGGCTGCGGGCGACCGGGGTGTGGACGGCGCTGGTCGTGCTCTGCATGGCCGGGATGTTCTTCGTCCGCGACGACTGGTCCTACCTGTGGCTCGGCCTGCTGCTGCTGGCGCTGGCGTCGATCTTCGCCGAGCTGGCGGCGGTGTCGTACTACGCGCTGATGGCGCAGGTGTCGACGCCGGCGACGGTCGGGCGGGTGTCGGGCTTCGGCTGGGCGCTGGGCTACATCGGCGGGATCGTGCTGCTGCTCGGGGTGTACGTGTTCCTGCTGTCCGGCGACGGCGGCCTGCTCGGTGTCCCCACCGCCGACGGGCTGGACGTACGGATCGCGGTGCTGGTGGCGGCGGTGTGGTTCGCGGTGTTCGCTGCGCCGATGTTCCTCCTGCTGCCCGAGACGCCACCGGTGGCACCGCACGGCCCGAAGCTGGGCGTGGCCGGTTCCTACCGCAGGCTGGTGACCGACCTGCGCGCGCTCTACCGGGCCAGCCCGCACACCGTGTACTTCCTCGGGGCGAGCGCGCTGTACCGGGACGGCCTGAACGCGATCTTCGCCTTCGGCGGGGTCCTGGCGGTGACGGTGTACGGGCTGGAGCCGGGCCAGGTGCTGATCTTCGGCGTGGCGATCAACGTGGTGTCCGCCGCCGGGGCGCTGCTCGGGGGCAGGCTCGACGACCGGTTCGGCCCGAAGGCGGTCGTTGTCGGCTCGCTGGCCGGGCTGGTCGTGGTCGGGGTGGTGCTCCTGTTCGTGTCCGGGCCGACCATGTTCTGGATCTTCGGTCTGGTGCTGGGGCTGTTCGTGGGGCCGGCGCAGGCGTCGTCGCGGTCGTACCTGCTGCGGGTGTGCCCGGCGCAGCAGGAGGGCCAGCTGTTCGGTCTGTACGCGACGACCGGGCGCGCGGTGTCGTTCCTGGCGCCGGCGCTCATCGGCCTGTTCACCTACGTGTTCGGCTCGGACCGGGCCGGGACGATCGGGATCGTGCTGGTCCTGGCGGCGGGCCTGGTCGCATTGCTGCCGGTGCGCTCCCCCGGCCGTGCACCGCTCCGGTCGGCTGTGTGAACACTCGTCGACACCCCGGTGGGCACCGTCACACATGGCTGACACGTCACATCGGAGTGTGTAACGGGCGGCGATAGGGAACACTGGTCAATCGGGCGCAGAGCGGGTTACCGCGAGGTAACTCGAGCGGGTCTGTTCTGCCCTGCCGCCGGAATACCGTAGCTCCACGTACGTTACACCCGGTGGCGAAGACGTAACCGTCGAGGTGCTCCCTCGACATCGCGCTACAGGAGGGTGACGCATGGCCGACCGCGTTCTGCGTGGCAGCCGGCTCGGGGCTGTCAGCTACGAGACGGACCGCAACCACGACCTGGCGCCGCGGCAGATGGTCCGTTATGTGTCCGAGTCCGGCTACGAGTTCCAGGTGCCGTTCGCGAACGACGCCGAGGCTCCCGCGACGTGGGAGTCCCCGCAGGGCGGCGTCGGTCGTCGGGTGGACGGGACCGAGCCGGAGCAGAAGAAGCAGAAGCCGCCGCGTACGCACTGGGACATGCTGCTCGAGCGCCGGTCGATCGCCGAGCTCGAGGAGCTGCTCGACGAGCGCCTGGAGCTGCTGCGCGAGCGGCGCGCCGAGATCGCCTGATCCCGGCCGCACCGCAGGCACACACCGGACCACCACCCGGTGACCACGGAGCCCGGATCCCTCAGGGGGGTCCGGGCTCCGTCGCGTGCGGGCATGATGACCGGTGATGAACGATCAGCAGACCGGCACCGCCAGCCCCTCCCGCCCCGCCCGGGCGGTCCGCGACCTCGCCGACGACCACGTCCGGCGCCTCGCCGAGCTCGACCCGGTCCTCGCCGGCGACCTCGGCTGGACCGAGCGGCAGGACGAGCTGCCCGACCTCTCCCCCGACGGCACCGCCGCGCTCGTCGCCGCCTGTCGGGAGACCCTGGAGCGGCTGGACACCGCCACGGGCGCCCGGGAGCCCGCCGACCCCGACGAGCGTCGCTGCGCGCGGCTGCTGCGTGAGCGCCTCGGCGCCCAGCTCGACCACCTGACCTCCGGGGAGCCGTTGCGCGCGGTGCAGGAGCTGTTCGGACCGCTGGCGACCCTGCGGACCGCGTTCACCCTCATGCCGGTCGACGGCGACGAGGACTGGGCCACCGTGGCCGCGCGGATGGCGCGGGTCCCCGAGGCACTCGCCGGGTACCGGGCGTCCCTGGCCGAGGGCCGCCGTCGCGGTCTGTTCGCCACACCGCGCCAGGTGGTGCGGGTGACCGAGCAGATCGACGCCTGGAACGGCGACGCGGGCGGCCGTGGCTGGTTCGCCGGGTTCGCCGCGGACGCCTCCGTCGGTGACGCCGTGCGCGCCGACCTGGACCGCGGTGCGCGGGAGGCGACGGCGGCGCTGGGCGAGCTGCGGGACTGGCTGGCCGCGGAGTACCTGCCGGCCGCGGAGGGGACCCCGGACGGCGTGGGCCCCGACCGGTACCGGACCGCGAACCGGTTCTGGAACGGCGCCGACATCGACACCGTCGAGGTCTACGAGTGGGGCTGGTCGGAGTTCCGCCGGATCCGCGAGGAGATGGCCGTCGAGGCCGCGCGGATCGTGCCCGGCGGCAGCGTGCGCGAGGCGATGGAGTTCCTGGAGACCGACGGGGGCTCGACCGGGGTCGTCGTGGGCGGGGAGGCCGCCCGGGCGCACCTGCAGAAGATCATGGACGACACGATCGCCGAGCTCGACGGTGTCCACTTCGACCTGTCCGGCCGGCTGCGGGAGGTCGAGTCCCGGCTGGCGCCGGCGGGCAGCGCGGCGGCGCCGTACTACACACCGCCGGCGCTGGACTTCTCGCGGCCGGGCCGGACCTGGCTGCCCGCGAGCGAGGACGACCGCTACCCGCTGTGGGACCTGATCAGCACCTGGTACCACGAGGGCGTCCCGGGCCACCACCTGCAGCTGGCGTCGTGGGCGGTGCGCAGCCGGGAGCTGTCGACGTTCCAGACGTCGCTGGTGGGTGCGGTGAGCGCGGACGTGGAGGGCTGGGCGCTCTACGCGGAGCGGCTCATGGACGAGCTGGGCCACCACTCCGACCCGGGCTCGCGGCTGGGTTACCTCAATGCCCAGATGCTGCGCGCGGTGCGTGTGGTGATCGATCTGGGGATGCACCTGTCGCTGCCGGTACCGGACGACTCGCCGGTCGGTGCCGGTCAGCGGTGGACCCCGGAGCTGGGGCGGGAGTTCTTCGGCCGGCACGTCGGCGGTGGGGACGCGATGGCGGACTCGGAGCTGCTGCGCTACCTCGGCGGACCGGCCCAGGCGATCGGTTACAAGCTGGGCGAGCGGGCCTGGCTGACCGGGCGGGAGCGGGCCCGGGCCGCGCACGCAGCCCGCGGGGAGCAGTTCGACCTCGCCGCGTGGCACGCCGCCGCGCTCGCCCAGGGCACGCTCGGTCTCGACGACCTGGTGCCGGAGCTGGCGGCCCTGCCGGCGCGCGCCTGAGCGCACCCGGGGGCGCCGCGCGGCTCAGCCGTGTGCGGCGCCCTCGGTGACCGGCCCCGCGGGGCGCCGGGGGGTGTCGCGGCCGAGCCGGTGCGACAGGCCCCAGCAGGTGACCCGCCACAGCGCCTCGGCGACGATGCCGCCGCTCATCTTGGAGGCGCCGCGCTCGCGCTCGGTGAAGGTGATCGGGACCTCGCTGACCCGGAACCCGGCCTGCAGGGCCCGCCAGGCCATGTCCACCTGGAAGCAGTAGCCCTGGGAGGCGACCGAGTCCAGGTGCAGCTGCTCGAGCACGGTGCGCCGGTAGACGCGGTAGCCGCCGGTGATGTCGCGCAGCGGCACGCCGAGTGCGAGGCGGGAGTAGAGGTTGCCGCCGCGGGAGAGGAGCTCGCGGTGCCAGGGCCAGTTCACGACGCGCCCGCCGGGCACGTAGCGGGAGCCGAGGACGACGTCGGCGTCGGCCAGGGCGGCGAGCAGCGCGGGGAGGTCCTCGGGGGCGTGCGAGCCGTCGGCGTCCATCTCGACGACGACCTGGTGCTCGCCGGTCAGTGCGTGCCGGAAGCCGTCGAGGTAGGCGGCGCCGAGGCCGTCCTTGCCGGAGCGGTGCAGGACGCGGACGCGTTCGTCGGCGGCGGCGAGGGCGTCGGCGAGCTCTCCGGTGCCGTCGGGGCTGGCGTCGTCGACGACGAGGACGTCGGCGTCGGGCAGCGCGGCGTGCAGCCGCGCGACGGCGGGACCGAGGTTCTCCCGCTCGTCGTAGGTGGGAACCACGACCAGGACCGGGCCCGGCGGTTCGACCATGCTCGTCCTCTCCCCCGCCCGATCGGTGTCGACCGGGCGACCCTACCCGTACCGACCGCACCTGCTCGGTCACCGCTCGTCGTGCTGCGGCGGAGCGCGGTCGTGCGGACAGCGTAGTGGAGCGCCGCGACCGCCCGACGCGGCGGCATCGGACGCGGGACCGGGCCCGGGGCGGGAGCGGGCGCGGGACGGGGGCTGCGGTCAGCGGGTCCCGGCGAGCAGATGGGCGTTGCCCAGCGCCTCCAGGACACCGCCGCGGGCCCGGCCGCCGGTGTTCTCGCCGGGGAGGAACCACTCGTAGCCGTAGGCGGCGGCGAAGCCGGCCTCGTCGACCGCGTCCGGGGCGATCTGGCTGGCGTGGGCGAGCATCGCGGCCCGCTTCACGGCGAGCTCGGCCGGACCGCCCCCGACGGCGACGGCGATCTCGGCGGTGACCCGGCCGTAGCCGACGCCGGCGGCGTGCGCGGCGCCGTGGACGAGGTGCCGGTCGCGCGCGGCCAGCGCGAGGTGCTCGCGGTCGACGGTCATCCGGTAGCCGTGGGCGCCGGTGAGCGAGCAGGCGATGGCACCCGCGGCGTGCGCGGCGCGGTGGTCGGGATGGCCGTAGATGCCGGCATCGTCGTCGTGCAGGACGGTGCCCGCGCCCTCGGCGTCGACGATCTCGGCGACGGCGCGGCCGAGCGCGACGGGGTCGGCGCCGGCGAGGGCGCGCGGGTGGCGCAGGCCGGGGCCGCCGGGCAGGCCGGAGTCGCGGTGCCCGAGCAGCACCAGGCGATGTACACCGAGCAGGGCGGCGGCGTCGGTGAGCTCGCGGCGGCGGCGGTCGGGGACGGTCTCGCCGGGTTCCAGGGGGAGGCGGGACCCGCCGAGGTCGCCGCCGGTGGCCATGACGAGCACGACGCGGGCGCCCGCGTCGGCGAGGCGGCGCAGGGTCAGACCGGTGAAGATCGACTCGTCGTCGGGGTGGGCGTGCAGGGCCAGGACGGTCTGGCCGGAGAGGGTGTGCACCTGGTGATCGCTTCGCGTGCGGGGCCGGGGCGGCCGGTACGGACTCGGGTCCGGAGCGGGTCGGTACCCGGGCGGCGTGAGCGGTCCACGGACGGTGAGCCGGGACGGCGGTGTCAGCCGCGCGGGGACGGACCCCGACGACAGCGACACGCGGCGACGCGCACGGGGCGCGCGGCGGCGGCGGTCGTCGGCTCGATCACGCGGGAGATGATGGCAGGGGCGCCGTCACGGGTCCACACCGGGTCCCCGCGACGGCGCTCACACCGGTCAGACGGTGCTCTTCGGCATGATCAGCCAGAGCGCCAGGTAGATGACGAACTGCGGGCCGGGCAGCAGGCAGGACAGCACGAACAGGAACCGCACGGTGTTGCGACCCATCCCGAAACGGTCGGCCAGCCCGGCGCAGACCCCGGCGATCACCTTCCCGTTGCGGGGACGGACGAGACGCTGGGTCACGGGCATGTTCACGGGGTGCTCCTTCGTGGTGCGGGTGGGACCTCCCCCACCCTGGCACCACCGGGGCCCGGCGCGCTCGGGGAACACCCGGAGGGTGACCCCGAACGCGCCCCGGGGGGTCGTTACAGGACGACGAGGTCGCGGGCGGTGGTGTTGAGCCGCTCCACGCCGTCGGCGGTGACGACGACGATGTCCTCGATCCGGGCACCCCACCTGCCGGCCTGGTAGATCCCGGGCTCGATCGAGAAGGTCATGCCCTCGGTGAGGACGAGGTCGTTGCCGCCGACGATGTAGGGCTCCTCGTGCACGTCGAGGCCGATGCCGTGCCCGGTGCGGTGGATGAAGTGCTCACCGTGCCCGGCGGCGGCGATGTGCTCGCGGGCGGCGGCGTCGATGTCGGCGGCGGTGGCACCGGGCCGGACGGCGGCGACGGCGCGCTCCTGGGCCTCCTGCAGCACCGCGTAGGTCTCCTTGACGTCCGGTCCGGGCTCGCCGCCGACGGCGTAGGTGCGGGTGCAGTCGGAGTTGTAGCCGCCGGGCAGCGGCCCGCCGATGTCGATGACGACGACGTCGCCGGCCTCGATCACGCGGTCGGAGACGTCGTGGTGCGGGCTGGCGCCGTTGGGGCCGGAGCCGACGATGACGAACGCGGCCTCGGTGTGGCCCTCGGCGATGATCGCGGCGGTGATGTCGGCGCCGACCTCGGCCTCGGTGCGGCCGGGGCGCAGGAACTCGCCCATCCGCCGGTGCACCCGGTCGATGGCGGCGCCGGCCTCGCGCAGGCGGTCGATCTCGGCCGGGTCCTTGCGCATGCGGAGCTCGCGCAGCACGGTGCCGCCGAGGTACTGCGGGACGTCGGGGAAGGCGTGGCGCAGGCCGAGGACGTGGCGGGCGGGCATGTCGTCGTCGACCGACATCCGGGTGGGGCCGCCGGCGAGGTCGCTGACCAGCAGGTACGGGTCCTCGCCGTCGGTCCAGATGACCAGGTCGATGCCGAGCGCCTCCAGCGGCACACCGGCGAACCCGGGCGCCTCCAGCGACGGGACGACGAGCGCGGGCGGCGCCCGGTGCCCGGCGGCCGGGACGATCAGGCAGGTCAGGCGCTCGTGCGAGGACCCGTCGAACCCGGTCAGGTAGCGCAGGTCGGTTCCCGGGGTCAGGAACAGCACGTCGGTGCCCTGCTCGGCGGCGTGCTCACCGGCACGGCGCAGCCGGTCGGCGAGCAGCTCGGTGGGGACGGCATCGGTCATGACCGTGAGCGTAGGCGGGCACGGGGGGTACACGACCGCCACCCGGAGCACCGCGGCGTGGGCCGGGCGGAGGCCGGTGGGCGTCCGGACGCGCTGCGTCACCGGACGCCTGCGGAGCCGGAGCGCGGGTCAGTCGGTGTCGAGCGCGGTGGGGTGCGCGGTGACGGTCCCGGCGAGCTCGACGAGCTTGACGTTGAGGTCCTGGGAGGTGCGGCGGAGCACGTCGAAGGCCTCCTCGGCGGTGAGCCCGCGGCGCGCCATCAGGATGCCCTTGGCCTGGCCGATCACGTCGCGCGAGGCGATCGCCTGGCGCAGCTGGGTCTCCTGGAGCCCGGCGTCGGACACGGCGACGCAGGTGGCCAGGGCCAGCGACGCGTGCGTGGCGAGCAGCATCAGGCGGTCGCGGTCGGCGGAGGTGAACGCCCGGCGGTCGGTGGCGTAGACGTTGAGCGCGCCGGGCAGCCGCGGCGGCTCGGCGTCGGGGATCAGCGAGACCGCCAGCACCGAGTGGAACCCGTGCCCGACGGCGGCGTGGGCGAAGTCGCTCCAGCGGCTCTCGGCGGCGAGGTCGTCGGAGAACGCCAGCGCGGGGCCGTCGGCGCGGGCGGCCTCGACACAGGGACCGCGGCCACTGGTGTACTGGGCCTCGTCGATCGTGGACGCGGCGGGGTCGGTCTCGACGGGGGTGTGGAAACAGCCGTCGTCGTCGCGGAGGGTGACACTGACCATGTCCGCGCCGGGTACGACCCGGCGGACCGCGGCGACGACCCGGGCGAGGACGTCGGCGACCGTGCCGGAGGCGAGCAGGGCACCGGTGAGGGTGGCGAACTCGCGGGCGAGTGGGCCGGTGTCGGCCAGGGCGTCCTCGGCGGGGCCACCGCGCTGCTCGGTGACGACGAACAGATCCCGCTCGGCGGTCCAGTCGTCGCGCCCGGTGACCGCAGCAGGTCCGCTGTTCGTCGTGGTTCCGCTGTTCTCCACACCGGGCATTCTGCACGGTCCGCGCGGGTGCGGCGCCCACCCGGGTACGGCGGCGGTGCCAGACTCGCGGCATGAGTGAGCGCCCGCTGATGCTGCTGGACTCCGCGAGCATGTACTTCCGTGCCTACTTCGGCGTGCCGGAGAGCGTCACCGCCCCGGACGGGACGCCGGTGAACGCGGTGCGCGGGTTCACCGACATGATCGCGCGGCTGGTCACCGAGCACCGCCCGGTGCGGCTGGTGGCCTGCCTCGACCTGGACTGGCGGCCGGCGTTCCGGGTGGACGCGCTGCCGTCGTACAAGGCGCACCGGGTCGAGGCGGGCCGGGCCGGCGACGAGGTGCCGGCCGGGGTGCCCGAGGAGGTGCCGGACACCCTCGCCCCGCAGGTGCCGCTGATCATGGAGGTGCTGGCCGCGGCCGGGATCGCGACCGGCGGGGCCGTGGGCTGCGAGGCCGACGACGTCATCGGGACCCTGGCCCACCGGGAGGCCTCCGACCCGGTGCTGGGGGTGTCCGGGGACCGGGACCTCATGCAGATCGTGCGCGACGCCCCGCCGGTGCGGCTGCTGTACATCGGCCGCGGGCTGAACAAGGCCGAGAACCTGGGCCCGGACGACGTCGCCGAGAAGTTCGGGGTGCCCCGGGAGCGGGCGGGTGCGGCGTACGCGGAGATGGCGATGCTGCGCGGGGACCCCTCCGACGGGCTGCCCGGCGTGCCCGGGGTCGGGGCGAAGACCGCGGCGACGCTGGTGGGCCGGTTCGGCTCGTGGGCGGAGCTGCTGGCCGCCGTCGGCGACGGCGACACCCGGATCGGGCCGGGGCCGCGGGCGAAGCTGGCGGCGGCGCGGGACTACCTCGACGTCGTCGAGCCGGTGGTGCGGGTGCGGACCGACGCCGAGGTCGACCTGAGCCGGGACGACGTGCTCCCGGCGTCGTTCGCCGACCCGGACCGGCTCGACGAGCTGGCACGGCGGTGGGGTCTGGAGTCGTCGGTGGGGCGGCTGCGGAAGGCCCTGGACGCGGCGGCGTCGTCGTGACCTGCCCGGACCACGGGCTGCCGGTCCCGCCGTCGTCGGCGTACGACGAGGCCGTGGCCCGGGAGACCGCGGTGCGCGCGGCGGCGGCCGACCCGATCACCTCCCCCCACGACGGCGCCCCGGCCGCGGTGCGGGAGGCGGTGGCGGCCGCGGTCGAGGAGCTGCGGGACGAGCTGCTGGCGCTGTCGCACGACCTGCACGCCCACCCGGAGACCGCGTTCTCCGAGCACCGCTCGGTCGCCGCGGTGGCCGCGCTGCTGGCCGGGCACGGGGTCGACGCCGCCGTCGGCGTGCACGGGCTGGACACGGCGCTGCGGGCGACGCTCGGCTCCGGGGACGGCCCGACGGTCGCGGTGCTCGCCGAGTACGACGCGCTGCCCGGCATCGGGCACGCCTGCGGGCACAACGTGATCTGCTCGGCGGCGGTGGGCGCGTTCCTGGCGCTGGCGCGGGTGCTCGCCGCGCACCCGGTGGGCGGCACCGTGGTGCTGCTCGGCACGCCGGCGGAGGAGGGCGGGGGCGGGAAGGAGACGATGGCCCGCGACGGCGCCTTCGACGGCGTCGACGCCGCGGTGATGGTGCACCCGTTCGCCCACGACATCGCCGACCACCCGTTCCTGGGGCGCCGCCAGCTGGAGGTGACCTACCACGGGGTCGCCGCGCACGCCTCGGCCCAGCCGCACCGGGGCCGCAACGCCCTGGACGCGGTCGTGATGGGGTACCAGGGGATCGCGATGCTGCGCCAGCACATCCCCGACGGGGATCGGGTGCACGGCGTCGTGGTCGACGGCGGGCAGGCGCCCAACGTCGTACCGGAACGGGCGTCGGCGCGCTACTACCTGCGCTCGCAGCACCCGGAGACGTTGCGGGACCTGACCACGCGGGTGGAGGCGATCGCCGTCGCGGCGGCGGCGATGACCGGCTGCGGCCACACCCTGGAGTGGGACCCGCGCCCGCCGTACCTGCCGATCCGCCACAACCGGACCCTCGCCGCGCGCTGGGCGGTGCACCAGGCCGGGCGGGGGCGCACGGTGTACCCGCGCGGGGTGGTGCCGGACACCGAGACCGGGTCGACCGACCTGGGCAACGTCTCGTTGCGGGTGCCGTCGATCCATCCGATGATCGCGATCGCGGAGCCGGGCACCGCGCTGCACACCACCGGGTTCGCCGAGGCCGCCGCGAGCGCGGCCGGGGACCGCGCGGTGCTCGACGGCGCCGCCGGGCTGGCGGCGGTGGTGGCCGACCTGCTGTACGACGAGGCGCTGCGCGGGGCGGTCGCGGCGGAGTTCGCCGAGGCGGGCGGCCCGGTGGACGTGCCCGCGTTCTTCGACTGAGGCTCAGCCTCAGTTGCCTGCGGTGCGGCGCTCCCGCGGCGCGGCGCGGGTGTGGATCTTCTCGCCCTGCGGGCCGAACAGACTGAGGAGCTCGACGGCGCGGTCGCGGTCGGCGGAGCCGAACCAGTGCGGGACGTGGGTGTCGAACTCGGCGGCCTCCCCGGCGCCGAGCACGACGTCGTGCCCGCCGAGGACCAGGCGCAGCCTGCCGTCGAGGACGTAGAGCCACTCGTAGCCCTCGTGCACCCGCGGGTCGGGCTCGTCGCCGCGGAACGGGATGAGCATCTTGAACGCCTGCAGCCCGCCGGGGCGCTCGGTCAGCGGGACGACGGTCATCCCGTTGGCCCGGCGCGGCCGCAGCCGCACCCGCGGGTCGCCGACCGGTGGGGCGGCGACGAGCTCGTCGAGCGGCACCTGGTGGGCGGCCGCGATCGGGAGCAGCAGCTCCAGGGTCGGACGGCGCCCGCCGGACTCGAGGCGCGACAGCGTGCTCACCGAGATGCCGGTGGCCTCCGACAGGTCGGCCAGGGTCATGCCGTGCGCGGTGCGCAGCCCGGCCAGCCGGGGGCCGACGCCGGCCAGGGTGTCCGCGATCGCCTCGTCCACACCGGCAGTTTGCCATCCTGGCAACGATGTTTGCCAGTCTCGCGCGGAGGCGCGCAGGGTGGTGCCATGACCTCCTCTCCCGCAGACCCGTTCGGTGCCGCGTCCGAGCGCCGGGTCGCCGCGCTCGTCGCGGACGACCGGGTGCACGGACTCGCCACCGGCATCACCACCGCCGCTGCGCCCACCACACCGACCACATCCACCGGAGGAGCCACCGTGACCGAGGACCGCTGGTCCGCGGCGTTCTGGGACGCCCACTACGACACCCGTCCGCAGATCTGGAGCGGCGACGCCAACGCCGCCCTCGTCGCCGAGGCCGCGGACCTGCCGCCCGGGCGGGCGCTCGACGTCGGCTGCGGGGAGGGCGGCGACGCGGTGTGGCTCGCCGCGCGGGGCTGGCGGGTGGACGCCGTCGACGTCTCCCCCGTCGCGGTGGAGCGGGCCCGGGCCGCCGTCGAGCGGGCCGGGTGGGCCGACGCGGTCACCCTCACCGCCGCCGACCTGCGCTCCGCCCCGCCCGCCGCGGGCGTCTACGACTTGGTCAACGCCCAGTTCCTGCACCTGCCCCCGGACGTGCGCCGCCCGCTGTACGCCGCGCTCGCCGACGCCGTCGCCCCCGGCGGGACGCTGCTGCTGGTGCTGCACCACCCGCGCGACCTGGCCGCCGGGATCCCGCGCCCGCCGGAGCCGGAGCTGTTCCCCGACGAGCACGAGCTCGCCGGTGCGCTCGACCCGGACCGGTGGGAGGTGCTGGTCGCCGACGCGCGGCCGCGGCCGGTGACGCTGCCCGACGGCAGCACGGTGACCGGCCACGACGCGGTCGTCCGGGCCCGCCGCCGGGCCTGAGCGTCCGCGTCGGCGGCGGGGACGCTCAGAAGAACGTGCCGCACCACGGCGCCGGTCCGGGCACCGCGAACAGCGCGTCCGCCCGGACCCGGGCGCCGGGGGTGTGCTCGCGCCAGCGGCCCGCCGCCACCAGCGACGACGGCGACCGGTCGCCGAGGAACGCCGCCGCCAGCGCGTCGACGGTGCACTCCAGGTCCGGATCGGTGCCGGCGGCGGGCTCGGCGGCGCCGTCGGCGAGACGCCAGGTGCCGGTGTCGCCGAGGAACGCGTCGTGCACCCGCAGCACGACCGGTCCGCCGGGGCCCCAGGCGCGGGCCCGCAGCGCGGCGTCCGGGTCGAGCAGGCGCAGCCACAGGTCGTCGCCGCGGCCGGTGACCCGGTGGGCCCGGGAGTCGGCCAGCACCAGGTCGAGGTCCTCGTCGAGGGGACGTGCCCAGCTCGTCACCGCGCCGGCCAGGTCGAGGCCGGTCAGGAACCGCCACAGCCCGGCGGTCGCGGCGGGCCCGGCGGCCCAGAGCTGCTGCACCCGGACCTCGTCCGTGCCGCCGGTGGCCAGGTCGCCCTCCGCGACGCCCCACACCACGAATCCGTCGTCGACGCCGTCGGTGCCGGTGTGCACCGCCACGCCCTTGTACTCGCCGGCGGGCGGGCCCGCGGGGCGCAGCGCCCGCCGCCACCAGCGCGCGGAGCGGGTCATCCCGCCCGGGCGGTCCGCGGCGAGGCGTTCCTGCAGGCCGGGCAGCAGCCCGGTCGCCTCGTCGGGGTCGAGCATCCGCACCGTGCCCCCGGCCGGGGCCTCCGGGCGCCACGCGGCCCCCGCCGTGACGCGGACCTGGTCGGCGCGGGAGGCGACGCCGTAGCCGTAGCGACCGTAGATGCCGGCCTCCGACGCGCGGAGCACCGCGGCGACGTCGCCGCGGTCGCGGGCCGCGGTCAGCTGGGCGCGCACGAGCGCGGTCAGGCGCCCGGCGCGGGTCCGGTCGGGTCGCACCCCGACGCCGCTGACCGCGGCGGCGGGGACCCGGGCCCCGCCGGGCAGGGTCAGCCGGGTCGGGAAGGAGTACGCCGACCCGACCACCGCACCGGAGGGGTCGACGACGCCGAGCCAGTGCTCGTCGGGGGCCTGCCCGTGGGCCTCCCACGCGTCGTCGGTGATCGGGCCGTGGTGCAGGGTGCCCAGGAACAGGTCGAACGCGCGGCGCCGGTCGGCGGGGTCGGTCAGGGTCCGGACCGGGTGGGGGGCGACGGCCGGCGGGGCGGGGTGCGGCGCGAACGGGTCATCGGGGCTCACATCCGACGAGCCTCGCGTCCGCGCGCCCCGCGCGCCAGCCGATTACCCGGCCCGCCACCGCGGCCCGGTCAGACCCGCCCGACCTGGTAGTCGCCCTGGTCGCTGGTCACGACGACGGGGACCTCCACCTGCTCGCCGTCGACGACGGCCTGGCAGGTGAACTGCGTGCCGGCCGACACCTCGACGTCCTCCGGGCAGGCGATCGCGCCGACCTGCAGGCCGTAGTCCTGGGTGAGGACCTGGTTGACCCCGGCCTGCAGCGCGGTGCGGTCGAGCCGGTCGCTGCCGAGCACGCCCGCCCAGAACAGCGCGCCGACCACGAGTGCGGCCACCACCACGGCGCCGATCCCGGCCAGGACGTAGCGCCGCGTCCGCGACGGGGAGCGGACCGCGTCCCGGGAGACCCAGGGCTCGTCCTCGCCGGGGCCGGGGTTCTGCCATCCGCCCGGCCCGGACCCGCCGTCGGCCGGGACGGCCGCGGTGGTCTGCGCGTCGGCCCAGGGCGACCCGGGCGACGACGCGGGGACGGCGTCGGTGGGCGCTCCGGTCTCGGCGGCCCGGCGACGGGCGCGGCGCCCGGTCGGGACGGCCCATCCGCCGTCGGTGCCGGTGTCGGGGCCGGCCTCGTCGCCCCACAGCGGCTCGCCGCGGGCCGGGTCCCCGGCGCCCCCGTCGTGGGCGGCCCAGCCGCCGGTGTCGCCGCTGTGGCGTCCGCCCGCGGGCGGGACGGCGTCCCAGCCGCCGGTGCCCTGCGCGGGTGCGCCGCCGGCGTCGTGGGCGGCGTCGGGGGCGGCCCAGCCGTCACGGTCGTCGCGGTCGGGGGACCAGGCTCCGGTGGTCTCGGGGTCGGCGCCCCACCCGCCGGGCGGTGGCGTGCCCCAGGCGGGGATCTCCCCGGTCCGCTCCGCGGCATCCTCGGGATGCCGGTCCGGTCCCTGCGGGTTGTTCATCGCCTACTCGTCCGCCCGTCTCTCTCGTCGTGCCGTCGTGACAGCTGGTGCTGCTCGTGACTGCCGGTGCTGTTCGTGACTGCTACTGCATACCGGCCGCGACCACGCCGCGCCGGACCGCACCGGAGGCCCGGTGGGCCGCCTTCCCGACCGCGCTCGACCGCCCGGCGACCCCGGCGATCTGGTCGAGCAGGTCGAGGACCTGCCGGGTCCAGCGTACGAAGTCGCCCGCGGACAACTCGTGCCCGTTCCGTTCGGCGGCCTCCAGGACCTGTGCCAGGGACTCGCCGCGGGCCCACCGGTGCATCGGCCAGGCGAAGGCCAGGTCGGGTGCGCGGGTGCGTTCGGCCTTGTGCCGGCGCTGGTCGGCGTCGAGCTCCTCCCACAGCCGAACGGTCCGCTCCAGCGCGTCGGACACCGGGCCGGTGGGCAGCCGCGGCATCGGTGCGTCGTCGCGGCGGGACTCGTAGACCAGCGCCGAGACCACCGCGGCCAGCTCGTCGGGCTCCAGGCCGTCCCACGCGCCGTGCCGCAGGCACTCGGCGGCCAGCAGGTCCGACTCGCCCCACAGCCGGGCCAGCACCCGGCCGTGCGCGGTGATCTCCTCCTCGCCGGGCTCGGCCTCCCCCGCCGGGACGAGGTAGCCGCGCTCGGCGAGCAGCGCCCGGATCCGGTCGAACGCCCGGGCCAGCGAGTGCGTCGTGGCCCGCACCTTCTGCCGCAGCGTCTCGGTCTCCCGCTCCAGCCTCGCGTGCCGCTCCGCCCAGCGGGCGTGCGCCTCGCGGTCGTCGCAGCCGTGGCAGGGGTGCGCGCGCAGGGCCCGGCGCAGTGTCGACAGCTCCGGGTCGTCCTGCACCCCGGGCCGGCGACGACGCCCGAGGGCGCGCCCCTCCCCCAGCCGGGAGGCACGCAGCGAGGAGGCCAGGTCCCGGCGGACCTGCGGGGACCGGTGCTCGACCCGCTTCGGCAGCTTGATCCGGCCCAGCACCTCCACCGCGTCCGGGAAGTCCGCCGCCGACAACCGTCCCGCCCAGCGGTCCTCGGTGCACACCAGCGGCCGGACCTCGGCGTCGCGGCCCGCGGCCGACACCGCCCCGATCCCCGGGTCGAGCACCACGGCGATCCCGGCGCGCTTGCCCGAGGGCACCGCGATCACGTCGCCCGGACGCAGCTCGCGCAGCGACTCCGAGGCCTCGTCGCGGGCGGCGACGGTGTTCTGGCGGCGCAGCGACTTCTCCCGGTCGGCGATGCGCCTGCGCAGGTCGGCGTACTCGGCGAAGTCGCCGAGGTGGCAGCTCATCGCCTCCCGGTAGCCGTCCAGGGCCTCGGTGTTGCGGTCGATCCGCCGGGCCAGCCCGACCACCGAGCGGTCCGCCTGGAACTGCCCGAAGGAGCGTTCCAGCAGCTCGCGGGCGGCGTCGGTGCCCAGGCGCCCGACCAGGTTGACCGACATGTTGTAGACCGGCCGGAACGAGCTGCGCAGCGGGTAGGTGCGGGTGGAGGCCAGCCCGCCGACCTGCTCCGGGTCCATGCCGGGTGCCCACAGCACGACGGCGTGGCCCTCGACGTCGATCCCGCGCCGCCCGGCACGCCCGGTGAGCTGGGTGTACTCGCCGGGGGTGAGGTCGACGTGGGCCTCGCCGTTGTACTTGACCAGCCGCTCCAGCACGACGGTGCGGGCGGGCATGTTGATGCCCAGCGCCAGGGTCTCGGTGGCGAACACACAGCGCACCAGGCCGGCGACGAACAGCTCCTCGACGGTCTCCTTGAACGCCGGCAGCAGCCCGGCGTGGTGGGCGGCGACGCCGCGTTCGAGGGCCTCGCGCCACTCCCAGTACCCGAGCACGCCGAGGTCGGCCTGCGGCAGGTCGCCGGTGTGCTTCTCGACGATCCGGCGGATCTCGTCGACCTCCTCGGGCACGGTCAGGCGCACCCCGGCCCGCACGCACTGGCCGACCGCGGCGTCGCAGCCGGCGCGGGAGAAGACGAACGTGATCGCGGGCAGCAGCCCCTCGCGGTCGAGCCGGTCGATCACCTGCACCCGCGACGGCGGCCGGAACCCACCGCGCGACGGCCCGCCCCCGCGCGGCCCCCGCCCGACGACGGCCGTGGAGTCGGTCTTCCCGCCCGGGTGCGGCCGCGCTGCGGACCACCCCGGCCGCGCGGCCCGCGGTCGCCCGCCCGGTCCGAGCCGCGTGAGGTGGTGAAGTCCCGCCGCGCCATCTCGCGGGTGTAGCGGACCAGCTCCGGGTCGACGACGACCTCACCGGGCCCGCCGGGGGTGCTCCGCTCACCGAACATGTCGAACAACCGGTTCCCGACCATCATGTGCTGCCACAGCGGCACCGGGCGGTGCTCGTCGACCACCACGCGGGTGTCGCCGCGGACCTCCACCAGCCAGTCGCCGAACTCCTCGGCGTTGCTGACCGTGGCCGAGAGCCCGACGACCGCGACGTGCCCGGGCAGCTGGAGGATGACCTCCTCCCAGACCGCGCCGCGGAACCGGTCGGCCAGGTAGTGGATCTCGTCCATCACCACGTAGCCGAGGTGGTCCAGCCGACGGTTCGCCGCCTTGTCGGAGTCGGCGTAGATCATGTTGCGCAGCACCTCGGTGGTCATCACGACCACCTGGGCGTCACCGTTGACCGCGGTGTCACCGGTGAGCAGGCCGACCGCGTCCGCGCCGTAGCGGGCGACCAGGTCGGCGTACTTCTGGTTGGACAGCGCCTTGATCGGCGTGGTGTAGAAGCACTTGCGGCCCTCGGACAGGGCCAGGTGCACGGCGAACTCACCCGCGACGGTCTTGCCGGCGCCGGTGGGCGCACAGAGCAGGACGCCGTGGCCGTCCTCCAGGGCCTCGCACGCCTCGCGCTGGAACGGGTCCAGGTCGAAGGGCATCAGACCGGTGAACTCGGCCAGCCGCGGATAGGCGGCGCGGGCCTTCGCCGCCGCGTACGCGGCGGCCGGGTCGGCGGCGGAACCATTCACGGCCCCAGGCTGTCACACGGCACCGACACCCTGCTCCGTCACAGGGTGAGCCGGGCCACGTGGCACCGCCGGCCTACTCCGGGTGGGCGAACTCCGCCTCGACGATGTCGGGGTTGATCTCCGTGCCGTGGTGCTCACCACGGCAGATCGCGGCCATCAGGCCGTCCTTCTCGATGTCGAACACGTGCAGCGGCAGGCCGTGGTCGCGGGCCAGGATGAACGCGGTCTGGTCCATCACGGCCAGCCGGCGCGACAGGACCTCGTCGTAGGGCAGGCGCTCGTAGCGGCGGGCGTCGGGGTTGGTGCGCGGGTCGGTGTCGTAGACGCCGTCGGTGCCGTGCTTGGCCACCAGCAGCGCGTCCGCGCCGATCTCCAGGGCGCGCTGCACGCTCGGGTAGTCGGTGGTGATGAACGGCTGCCCGTTGCCGCCGGAGAAGATCAGGATCGCGTCCTTCTCCAGGTGCCGCTTGGCGCGCAGCCGCAGGAACGGCTCGGCGACGGCGTTGATCGGGATCGCCGTCATGACGCGGACGTTCTCCTCACCACCCGCGGAGAGCTTGCCGCGCAGCAGGAGACCGTTGATCACGGTGCCGAGCATGCCGATGTTGTCGGCCTCGACGCGGTCGATCCCCCAGGTCTCGGAGCGGTTGCCGCGGAACACGTTCCCGCCGCCGACGACGACCGCGACCTGCACCCCCAGCGCGCGCATCTGCCGGATCTGGTCGGCGAGGTGGGACAGGGCCTGCGCGGAGAACCCGAAGCCGTCGGCACCGGCCATCGCCTGTCCGCTGAGCTTGATGACCACCCGGTTGTACTTCATCTGTCCCGACCCGCTCCTCAGTGCCGCCCGACCCGATCCGGGGGGCAAGCCTACGGAGCCGTGCCGGACGGGGCCGCGGGGGGGTCCGCGGCACCGCCCCGGTCAGGTGATGTCGTCGTAGCGGGGCGCCCCGGGGACGGTCCCGTTCGTCCCGGCACCCCCGGCGCGGCCGTTCCCCGCACCCGCGGTGCCGCCGTCCGGGGCAACGACGGGTGCCCGGGTGGTCGACACCGGCGCGGGGGGTTCGATCCGGGACGGCTCGATCCGGGACGGCCCCTCGATCGGCGACGGCGTGGTGTCCAGCGGCGAGGGCTCGTCCGGGTCCAGCGAGTCCCAGCCCTCGGCGGCGCGACGGCGGGCCCGGCGCCGGTCGGTGATCCGGCAGACCTGGATGGCGCCCTCGAACAGCAGGGTCAGCGCGAACGCCAGCGCCAGCATCGAGATCGGGTCCTGGCCGGGCGTGGCGATCGCGGCGAAGCAGAACAGCCCGAAGATCAGCCCGCGCCGGGAGCGGCGGAGCACGTCGTAGGACACGACCCCGGCCGCGTTGAGCGCGACGACCAGCAGCGGGATCAGGAAGCTGACCCCGAAGATGACGATCAGGTTCACGACCAGCGAGAAGTACGACGTGCCGGTCAGCGCCGTCGTCTGGATCTCGCTACCGATGGTCAGCAGGAAGCCGAGCGCCTGCGGGATGATCAGGTAGGCCAGCACCGCGCCGGCGACGAACAGCACCGCGGCCACCGAGACGAAGCCCAGCGCGTAGCGGCGCTCCTTCTTCAGCAGGCCCGGGGTGATGAAGCCCCACAGCTGGTAGAGCCAGATCGGGCAGGCCAGGATCACTCCGGCCGTCGCCCCGACCTTCAGGCGCAGCATGAACTGGTCGAAGGGGGTGGTGCCGAGCAGGGTGCAGGCGTTCGGGTCGGCCGTCAGCGACGCGCGCGCCGAGGGCGGCAGCGAGCAGTACGGCTCCTTGAGCAGCTCACCCAGGCTCGGGAAACCGAAGAACGAGACCTCGAACCAGATGTAGCCGAACACCGTCGTCACCACGATCGCGGCGAGCGAGATGCCGAGCCGGTTGCGCAGCTCGTAGAGGTGCTCGATCAGGGTCATGGTCCCGTCGGGGTTCAGCCTGCGCTTCCGACGGAACGGCGCCTTCACGGGAGGAGGTGCCTCAGGCGGTCGGACCGGCGGGCCGGTCGGTGGCCTGTGCCGGCGGCTGCTGCGGCGTCTGCTGCGGGGCCGGGGCGGTCTGCTGCGGCGCCGGTGCGGCGGCGGGCAGCTCCTGGGCGGGCTTGGGCTCCTCGGCCTGCCGGCTGCGGGCGTCGTCGTCCTTGAGGCCCTTCATCTCGCCCTTGAACACGCGGGCGGACTGACCGACCGACCGCGCCATCTCGGGCAGCTTCTTCGCGCCGAACAGCAGGAGCAGAACGGCGATGATGATCAGCCACTCGTAACCACCGGGCATGGGTCCACCTCGCGTCGATCGGGCCGGGTCGACACCGAGTGTAGACACGGGCGAATCGGTCGCCCGGTCCCCCCGTCCCGGGACGTGGCTCCGGTCACCCGGTGTTCATACCGTCGTCGTCATCCTGTCGCATTCCCCCTCCCGGGGGTGTCGGGGTGACTCAGGGTGATGCGTCGGCGATCCGGAGGGCCTCGCGGGCCCGTTCGCGCACCGCCGTCGCCAGCTCCGGGGGCTCGACGATGCGGGCCGCGCCACCGAGCCCCAGGACGAGGCGGACCAGCCAGTCGTCGTCGGCGAAGCGGAGCAGCACCCGCAGCTCGTCGCCGCCCGCCGCGGCGGGCACCGGGTCCGGCGCGCCGGGTGGCGGGTCGCCCTCGACCAGCTCACCGGCCCCGGTGCGCACCTCGTCGACCGGGTAGTACTCGGCGACCCAGTGCGCGTCCGGGTCGAGCTCCAGGACCGCGTACCGGTGCTCGGCGCGCGGGCTGAACAGCCCGTGCGAGACGTCGACGGGCCGGGCCTCGGGATGGGCGCGGGCCGGTTCGTCGAGCTCCTCGGCCTGCTCCACCCGGTCCAGGCGGAACATCCGCACGTCCTCGGCACGGCGGCACCACGCCTCCAGGTAGCCGCGCCCGCCGCTGACGACCAGCCGCATCGGGTCGACGTCGCGGCGGGACACCGCGTCACGGCCCGCGGTGAAGTAGACGATGCGCAGCGCGCGCCCGCGGTCGAGGGCCCGGCGCACGACGGCGGTGGTGTCGCGCTCGCCGATCCCGGACTCGACGGTGACCAGACCGCCCGGACCGGCCGCCTCCCCCACCGCGGCCTCGACCTTCGCGATGGCCCGCCCGACGGCGTCGGAGTCGACGACCCCGGCGGTCTGGTGCAGCATCCGCAGCGCCACGAGCAACGCGGTCGCCTCGGTGGTGGTCAGGCGCAGCGGCCGGGTCAGCCCGGCGTCGAAGACGACGTCGACGGTGTCCCCGGCGAAGGACAGGTCCACCAGGTCACCCGGCCCGTAGCCGGGCAGCCCGCACATCCACAGCAGTTCCAGGTCCTTGCGCAGCTGCCGTTCGTCGACGCCGAAGTCCGCGGCGGCCTCGGCGACCGGCACCCCGGGGTGCGCCCGCAGGTAGGGCACCAGCGACAGCAGCCGGGGCAGGCGCTGGGCGACGCCCTGGCGGCTCACGTGCGGGTCCCGAGGGCACCGGCGCCGAGCGCGGCCTCCCACAGCTCGCGGACCGCGCGGGCCAGCTCCGGCGGGTCGAGGACGGCGACGTCCGGGCCGTGCCCGGCCAGCCACCGCGCGACGGTGCCTCGGTCGCGCAGGTCCAGCTCGATCTCCACGCCCGGCCGTCCGGCGTGCTCGCGTGGCCCGCGCTCGCGGCCGGTGCGGCGCAGCCCGGCCGCGCGTCCCGCCGCGACCCAGACCCGTGCGGTGCCCGACACCGGCTGCGGGCCCGCCGAGGCACGCACCAGCGCCCGCAGGTCGACACCGTCGGGCACGGTGACCGCGCCCTCCGGTCCGACGGCACGCACCGGGCCCTCGACGCGGGAGAGCCGGAAACAGCGCACGTCGTCGCGGTCGCGGTCGTGGCCCACCAGGTACCAGCGGCCCCGGAACGACACCACGCCCCAGGGCTCGACGGTCCGCCGCACCAGCTCGCCGGTGGGGCCGCCGCGGCGGTGGTCGAAGGTGACCACGCGGCCGGTGCGCACCGCGCCCAGCAGCGGCGCGAGGGCCGGCTCACCCGCGGCGGCGCCCGGCCGGATCGCCGCGGCCGGGGTCTCGGCGACCTCGACGCCCGCGGCGCGCAGCTTCACCAGCGCCCCGTGCGCGGCGCCGGCCAGCTCCGGGGAGTCCCACAGGTTCCCGGCCAGCGCGACGACGGTCGCCTCGTCCGGGTCGAGGTGGATCTCGCCGAGCTCGTAGTCGGCCCGGGCGATCCGGTAGCCCTCGACGGTGTCGGACACCGAGTTGTGGCCGGTCTCCAGCGGCACGCCCAGCTCCCGCAGCTCGGCCTTGTCCCGCTCGAACATCCGGAAGAACGCCTCGTCGCCGGCGCCGTCGGCGTAGCCGGGGACGATCGACCGGATCCGCTCCGCGGACAGGTACTGGCGCGTCGACATCAGGCAGAGCACCAGGTTGACCAGTCGCTCGGCGCGGGCGGAGGACACGACGGGCATCGTAGCCAGGCCGGACGGGACGGATCGGGCGCCCCGGGCCGCAGGCACGCGGGACCGCGCCGGGGTGTCGCCTCAGGTCGCCGACGGCGCCGACACCCGGTCGCCGACGACCCGCACCATCCGCCCGCCGCCGAGCACGACTCCGGCGAGCGCGGCGAGCACGATCCCGACCTCCCCCGCCAGCCCGAACGGCAGCGCCGGGTTCACCGGCTCCACCGCCCCCTGCACCCCCACGAGGAAGATCAGGACGCCCAGGGGCGGCCCGAGGACGCCGCCCAGGACCCGCCACGCCATCGGCCGCCCGCGCAGCAGCCACACCCCCGGCCCGGTCGCCGCGAGCAGCAACGCGGCGAACCCCACCCCGAAGAACAGCTGGTCCAGCCCGCCCTCCGTGCCGGTCGCCCACAGCGTCACGACCTTCGCCGTCCACGCAACGCCGCCCAGCACACCCGCGCCCGCAGTGATCGCCAGCCATCGCTCGGTCCCTGTCATCGCCGTCCACCCTCTCTCCGTTCGCCCCGTCACCCGACGGACGACGACGAGTGCAGCGCGGGCGGCGGTCCCACGGCCAGGGACCGGTGTACCCGTCCGGTCTGTGACCGGTGTCCGGTGACAGCGGGACCCCGGCGCACGATGATGGGCCGGTGGAACCCGCCGGGATACGTCCGGCCCGCCGCGGCACCGTCGTCGCCGTGTGGGCGGTGGCCGTCGGGTCCGCGGTGTGCGTCGCCGCGGCCGTCCCGCCGGCGGTGGTGAACTGGCGGACTCTCGGGCCCGGGTCGGTGTACGTCGTGAACGCGCTGGTCGGGGTGCTCGTCCCGCCGGCGGGAGCGTTCGTTCTCGCGCGACGGCCGGGGCACCGGATCGGTCTGGTGCTCCTGTCTGCTGCCGGTCTCGGGGTGTCGTTCCTGGCGCTGAGCTGGGCCGACTACGCGCTGCGGAGCCGCCCCGGTGCACTGCCCGGGGCGGAGTGGGCGGCGCTGGTCGCGGGCGCCACCTGGACGCCGTTCCTGGCCCTCATCACGCTGCTGCCGCTGTGGTTCCCGGACGGACGGCCCGCCGGCCGGTTCTGGACGGTCGCCGAACGGGTGCTGCTGGTCGTGCTGGTCGCGGTACCGGTGCTGAGCCTGCTCGAGCCGCGGGTCGCCCTGGGACTGGCCGCGAACCCCCTGGTGACCGGCCCGCGGTGGGTGACGCCGCTGGTCGAGGGGCTCGTCGTGGGGTGCGTGTTCGCGGCGGCGTTCGTCTGCGTCCCCGCGGCGGTGGTGACCTATCTGCGGGGCGATGACGGGGAGCGGGTGCGGCTGCGCTGGTTCCTCCTGGCGGCCGCGGTGGTCGCGGCGTCGTTGTTCGTGCCGGGGCCACCGGTGAGCGACGTGCTCACCGGCCTGGCGCTGGGGCTGGCCGCGCTGGCGATCACTGTCGCGGTGGTGCGGCACCGGCTCTGGGGCGTCGAGCCCGCCCTGCACCGGACGCTGGTGTTCGGGACGGTCGCGCTGTGCCTGCTCCTGGTCTACGTCGGGGTGGTCGGTCTGGCCGACCGGGTCCTGCCCGAGGGCGCGGCGCTGCTGGGCGCGGCCACGGTCGCGCTGGTGCTCGCGCCGCTGCTGTCGCGGGTGAAACGGATGGCGCGGACCCTCATCCACGGCGACCGCGACGACCCCTACGCCGCGCTGACCCGGCTGGCCGAGCGGCTCGAGGCGAACCTGGACCCCGAGGACGTTCCGGGAGCGGCGCTGGCCGAGGTCCGCACCGCGCTGCGGGTCCCGTACGTGGCGTTGCGGGTCCACGACGGCCAGGCGGACGGGAGCGGCGGGGAGTGCGGCACCGAGTCGGTGCTCGGCCGCCGCCCCGGCGACGGGCGCGCGGTGGAGACGGTTCCGCTGCTGCACCAGGGGACCCCGGTGGGTGAGCTGCACGTCGCGACCCGCCGCCCCGGGGAGCCGCTGACCGCGCGCGACCAGGTCCTGCTGGCGGACCTGGCGCGCCCGCTGGCCGCGACGGTGCAGGCGGCGGTGCTGCGCTCCGAGCTGCGCCGGTCCCGGGAGGCGCTGGTGGAGGCGTTGGAGCGGGAACGGAGACGACTGCGGGCCGACCTGCACGACGGCGTCGGGCCGTCACTGGCGGCGCTGGTCCTCGCCCTGGACGGGATCGCGCACGCCGCACGGGGTGCCGACCCGGCCCGAGCGGTCCCGGACCGGGTGGACGCGGTCAAGTCCGAGGTCCGGGACGTGATCGGGGAGCTGCGGCGGATCGTGGACGCGCTGCGCCCCCCAGCGCTCGACGAGCTCGGTCTGGCCGGGGCGCTGGACCGGTACCTCACCACGTTCCGGCACACCGACAGCGCGCCGCGGTTCGTCGTGGAGAGCGGGTTGGACGGCACGACGCTGCCGGCCGCCGTCGAGGTCGCCGCCTACCGGATCACCTCTGAGGCGATCACGAACGTGCTGCGCCACGCGGCGGCCGGGCGGTGCTCGGTGCGACTGACCCTGGACGGGCCGAGGCTGTGCCTGGAGATCGAGGACGACGGCGCGGGCGGTGCGGCGCCGAGCGGCGGGACCGGTCTGGCCTCGATGTCGGAGCGGGCCCGGTCGCTGGGTGGGACGCTGGAGGTGCTCCCCGGAGTGCCCACGGGCACGCTGGTCCGGGCCGTGCTTCCGGTGGGCGGGGCACGGTCCGGTGGGTGAGCCGGGACGCCCGGTGCGGGTGCTGGTCGTCGACGACCACCCGCTGTTCCGGGCCGGGCTGCGCGGGGTGGTCGAGCGGATGCCCGACGCCGAGGTCGCCGGTGAGGCCGCGGACGGCGACGCGGCGCTCGCCGCCGTCGCCACCACCCGGCCCGACCTGGTGGTGCTGGATCTGTACCTGCCCGGTCCGGACGGGATGACGGTCACCGCACGGCTCGCCGAGCGCCACCCGGACGTCGCGGTCGTGGTGCTGACGATGCTGTCCGACGACGGCACGGTGCTGGCCGCGCTGCGCGCCGGTGCCCGCGGCTACCTGGTGAAGGGCTCCGACGAGGCCGAGATCGCCGCGGCGATCCGGATCGTCGCGGCGGGCGGGTCGGTGCTGGGGCCCGCGGTCGCCGACGCCGCCCTGGCGGTGCACCGGGGCACGGCTGCGGCCCCGGAGACGTTCCCGCAGCTCAGCGCCCGGGAACGGGAGGTGCTCGACCGGATCGCGGCGGGCCTGCCGAACCCGGTGATCGCAGCCGAGCTGCACCTGAGCCACCAGACCGTCCGCAACTACGTGTCGTCGATCTTCCTCAAGCTGGGGGTCGCGGACCGGGCCGCAGCGATCGTCGCCGCCCGCGACGCCGGTCTGGGGACCGGTCACCGCTGATCGGTGTCTCATCCTGCGACAGGGTCGTTGACGGCGGCGCGTGAACGGAAAAGGCTCGACCCGGGGTGCGGCGCCGCGGCCGTACCGGCACGTGGAGGTGGCGCATGTCCGGTGAGCAGGAGACGTTCAACCCGTGGACCGTGGTGAATCTGGTGTTCCACCACCTGGCCGACCAGGGTCTGCACCCGGTCCTCGGGGAGACCGGGGACCCGGCCGCGGCCGCGACCGGGCTGCTGCGGTCGATGGGGGTCGCCCCGGCGCCGGAGAAGGCGGGTCCGGCCGACCCGGAGGTACAGGACGAGCTGGCCGAGCTGCGCCGCCGGATCATGCCCGGGATCGAGTGACCCGGCACCGGTGATCTAGTTTGCGCTCCGCACCGGACGGACCGGTCCGCGAGGAGGGGCGCCGATGGAGCAGCAGACCGAGCGCGCGATCGTGCAGCGGCAGCTCGAGGAGCTGCACCGTGCGGTCGGGAGCCCCGGCGGGGTCCCCGACGGGCGGGTCGTCGCGTACTACCCGCCGTCGATGGCCGGGCAGGCGCAGCTGTTCGGGCTGGCCGCCACCGACATCGAGGGCACACAGTGGGAGGTCGGCGACGCCGGGGTCCGCTTCCCGCTGCACTCGATCTCCAAGGTGTTCACCTACGGCCTGGCGCTGGAGGACAACGGCCGTGAGGAGGTCCTGCTGCGGGTCGGGGTCGAGCCCTCCGGCGACCCGTTCAACTCGATCAGCTTCGACGAGGTCAACCACCGCCCGTTCAACCCGATGATCAACGCGGGGGCGCTGGTCGCGGTGAACCTGGTGCACGGCGCCACCAAGGAGGAGAAGGTCGAGCGGCTGCTGACCCGGCTGCGGATCTACGCGGGCAACCCCGACCTGGCCGTCGACGACGACGTCCTGGCCGAGCAGCTGGTCTCCAACGACCGCAACGTCGCCCTGTCGTACCTCATGCGCAGCCTGGGGATGCTGCACGGCAACATCGAGGACAACCTGTACGTCTACCTGGCGGCCTGCTCGGTGACCGTCACCGCCGCGGAGCTGTCGACGATGGCGGCGACCCTGGCCCGGGGCGGGGCGAACCCGTTCACCGGGGTGCCTGCGCTGCCCCGGACCTACACCCGTGACGTGCTCAGCGTGATGAGCATGTGCGGCATGTACGACGCCGCCGGGCAGTGGGCCTACGAGGTCGGGATCCCGGCCAAGTCGAGCGTGTCCGGGGCGATCCTGGCGGCGATCCCGGACGCGATCGGGGTCGGCGTCTACTCCCCCGGGCTGGACCGGCACGGCAACTCGGTGCGGGGGGTCGCGGTGTGCCGCGAGCTGTCCGACCGGTTCGGGCTGCACGTGTTCGCCGACCCGTCGGAGTCGCGGCTGGGCCGGATCGTGCGCCCGGGCCGGCGGGAGGAGGCGACCGAGATGTACCCCTCCGGCGACGGCTGGCTGCCCGACGGGCTCTAACGATCCGGCGCCGCGGACGAGTCCTCTGGGGGACATCGTCGTCGACACCGGGAGCAGGGCACGCATGGCCACGTTGGACGTCGTCGCGGACCGGGCGCTGCGCCGGGCCGGGGCCATCCGGTTCCACCGCCGCCACCGCGGGGAGGCTGCGGCGCTCCTCGCCGCGATCGAGGCCGAGCGCGGTCCGTCCGACCCGGCGACGGCCCGGGCGTGCGACGCCTGGGCCGGCGACGTGCTGGGCTGGCGCGGCTACGCCCCCTGGCTGCGCGTCTACGCCGCGGTGGCCGGGAAGTTCCGGGAGGGCTGGATCCCCGACAACTACTACGGCCGGGTCGTGCTCCCCGCGGTGCAGGGGCCCTACGGCGAGGTCTCGAAGCTCAAGCCGCTGTCGCGGCGGCTGCTGCGGTCCGACCTGTTCGCCGACGTCGCCTACTGGGTCAACGGCGGCCTCTACGACCGCGACCTGCGCCACCTCGACCGCGCCGGGCTCGCGTCGGTGCTGTTCGCCGGCTCCGACCGGGCGGTGTTCAAGTCCGACGACTCGATCCAGGGCGCCGGGGTGCGGGTGCTGCACCGGTCGGGGTTCGACCCCGCCGAGCTCGGCGGGCTGCCGTCGGGGGTGTTCCAGAGCTGGGTCGACCAGCACCCGCTGCTCGCGGGGTTCACCCCGGGCTCGGTGGCGACGATGCGGGTCACCACCGTCGTGACCGACGACGGCGTCGCCTCGGTCCGGGCCGCCTACCTGCGGTTCGGGCGCGCCGCCGACACCCACGTGCGCTCCGCCAGCCACGTGCGCGTCGCCGTGGACACCACGACCGGCCGGCTCGCCGACCACGGCCTGACCCCGCGCTGGACGCGCGTCGACGCCCACCCCGACTCCGGCGCGGGGTTCACGGGGACCACCGTGCCGGGCTTCGACGGGTGCGTCGCCGCGGTGCTGCAGCTGCACCGGGGGATGCCGTTCGCGCGCTGCGTCGGGTGGGACCTGGCCGTCGACGCCGACGAGCGGCCCGTCGTACTGGAGTGGAACGCCGGGCACAACGACATCAAGTTCTCCGAGGCCACCCAGGGTCCCTGCTTCGCGGACATGGGCTGGGAGCGGCTGTGGCGACCCGCGGCCCGGATCCCGGCCCCGCGGCGGCCCGGGCCGTAGGTCCGGTGACCGGACGCCCCCGGCCGGAGGGACGACGCCCCGGTGGCGTCGCCGATCCGGGCCCGGAGATTCCGGGTGCGCCCGGCCCGCGGGGTCCGGCACCCTGCCGGGCATGGACACCTACCGGCGACCGGACGTGCCGGCCGCCGTGTTCCACGACGCCACCGGCGCGGTCGTCCCGTACGGGAGCCGCTGGGGTCCGGACGGCCCGCCGGAGGACAGCTACTCGGTGGTGACCCACTCCGAGCGGTTCCGGCCGCTGCACACCGTCGCCGACGCCGTCGCCGCGCACCTGGCCGCCCGTTACGACGTCGATGTCGAGCACGAGGACGCCCCCGCCCGGGACGAGCCGGGCGCGGTCCGGGTGACGACGCTGCGCCCGCGCGACCCGGACGCGGCCACGGTGACGCTGGTCCGGACGGATTTCCCGGGCGTCGTGGTCCGGGCCGGGCACCTGCTGTCCGCGCACCTGCCGCCGTGCGGGTGCGACGCCTGCGACGACACCTGGGAGCAGGTCGCCGACGAGCTCGAGCACACCGTCGCGGCGGTCGTCGCCGGGACGTTCCGGGAGTGGTGCGCCCGTCGCGACGGCGTCACGTGGGCCGGGCACGCGCTCGGACCGCACCGCGGCAGGTCGTCGTCCGGGGAGACCGTCGCCGGCACCGCGTCCGACGGCCGTGGGGCGACCGCGTGCGCCGGCCCGGGTGACGCTCCGGTCGTGTGGGCGCCCTGGCCGCTGCGCCACGCCTGAGCCGCGCGCTCGCTACGGTGCGACCGGACACCCTCGACGAAAGGGACACCGATGGTCGCGCAGGCCGAACGCGAAATGGTCCAGCAGCAGTTCGAGGACCTCCGCAGCACCTGCACCGCCGGCAGCGGCATCCTGCTGCCCGGCGAGGAGGTCGTCAGCTACTACCCGCCGGAGATGGAGGCCCGCGCCGAGGAGTTCGGCCTGGCCGGCACGAACGTCGACGGCACGCAGTGGCAGGTCGGCGACTGCGACGTCCGCTTCCCGCTGCACTCGATCTCGAAGGTCTTCACCTACGGGCTCGCGCTGGAGGACAACGGCCTGGCCGAGACGCTGCGCCGGGTGGGGGTCGAGCCGTCGGGGGACCCGTTCAACTCGATCACCTTCGACGAGACGCACCACCGCCCGTTCAACCCGATGATCAACGCGGGGGCGCTGGTCGCGGCGAACATGGTCAAGGGGGCCACCAAGGAGGAGCGCGCCGAGCGGCTCCTGGAGCGCAACCGGGTCTACACCGGCAACCCGTCGCTGGAGATCGACCGCGCGGTCCTCGACGAGCAGCTGGTCTCCAACGACCGCAACCTCGGGCTCAGCTACCTCATGCGGAGCCTGGGCATGCTGCATGGCGACATCGACGACACCCTCTACGTCTACCTCGCCGCCTGCTCGATCACGGTGACCGCGCCGGAGCTGTCGGCGATGGGCGCCACCCTGGCCCACGGCGGGGTCAACCCGCTGACCCGCGAGCGCGCACTGCCGAGCGAGCACCTGCGCACCGTGGTCAGCGTGATGAGCATGTGCGGCATGTACGACGCCGCCGGCGAGTGGGCGCACGACGTCGGCATCCCGGCCAAGAGCGGGGTGTCCGGCGGGATCATGGGGGTGCTGCCGCGCTGGTTCGGGCTCGGCGTGTACTCCCCCGGCCTGGACCGGCACGGCAACTCGGTGCGCGGCGTCGCGGTCTGCCGGGAGCTGTCGTCGCGGTTCGGGCTGCACGTGTTCGCCGACCCGCAGGAGTCGCGGTTCGGCCGGATCGCCCAGCCCGACTGAGCCGTACCCCGGGGTGGGTGTCCACCCACCCCGGGGCCGCGGTCAGAGCGAGGCGATCAGGCGGTCCACCCGCTCGTCGACGGCGCGGAACGGGTCCTTGCACAGCACGGTTCGCTGGGCCTGGTCGTTCAGCTTCAGGTGCACCCAGTCGACGGTGAAGTCCCGTCCGGCCGCCTGTGCGGCGGCGATGAAGTCCCCGCGCAGCTTGGCCCGGGTCGACTGCGGCGGGGTGTCCTTGGCCGCCTCGATCTCGCCGTCGTCGGTGACCCGGTCGACCAGCGCCTTGCGCTGCAGCATGTCGAACAGGCCGCGACCACGGCGGACGTCGTGGTAGGCCAGGTCCAGCTGGGCGACGCGGGCGCTGGACAGCTCCAGGTCGTGCTTGGCCCGGTAGCGCTCCACCAGCCGGTGCTTGATCGCCCAGTCGATCTCCCGGTCGATCTTCGACAGGTCCTGGGACTCGACGGCGTCGAGGGTGCGGCCCCAGAGCTCGACCACGCGCGCCATCGCCGGGTCCGGGTGCCCGGTCGCCTCCAGGTACTCCACGGCGCGGGCGTGGTACTCGCGCTGGATGTCCAGCGCGGAGGCCTCCCGGCCGCCGGCCATCCGCACCGGGCGGCGCCCGGTGAGGTCGTGGCTGATCTCGCGGATCGCGCGGATCGGGTTGTCCAGGGTGAAGTCCCGGAACTGGACGCCGGCCTCGATCATCTCCAGCACCAGGGTGGCCGATCCGACCTTGAGCAGGGTCGTCACCTCGGACATGTTCGAGTCGCCGACGATCACGTGCAGCCGCCGGTAGCGCTCGGCGTCGGCGTGCGGCTCGTCGCGGGTGTTGATGATCGGCCGGGACCGGGTCGTCGCCGAGGAGACGCCCTCCCAGATGTGCTCGGCCCGCTGGGACAGGCAGTACACGGCGCCGCGCGGGGTCTGCAGGACCTTCCCGGCCCCGCAGATGAGCTGGCGGGTGACCAGGAACGGCAGGAGCACGTCGGCGATCCGGGAGAACTCGCCCTGCCGCGCGACGAGGTAGTTCTCGTGGCAGCCGTAGGAGTTCCCCGCGGAGTCGGTGTTGTTCTTGAACAGGTAGATGTCCCCGCCGATGCCCTCGTCGACCAGGCGTCGCTCGGCGTCGACGAGGAGGTCCTCGAGGATCCGTTCACCGGCCTTGTCGTGCGACACGAGCTGGGTCAGCGAGTCGCACTCCGCCGTGGCGTACTCGGGGTGCGACCCGACGTCGAGGTAGAGACGGGCACCGTTGCGGAGGAAGACGTTGGAGGACCGGCCCCACGACACCACCCGGCGGAAGAGGTAGCGCGCCACCTCGTCCGGGGACAGTCGGCGCTGCCCGTGGAAGGTGCACGTGACACCGAACTCCGTCTCGACCCCGAAGATCCGACGCTGCATGCCGTTCAGGGTAGGCGCCCGACCCCCTCTACTGTCACGACTGTGAGTGGATGGTTCGAACGCGTCGCCCGCAGGTCCCGTCGTCTGGACCGCGGGGTGGACTCGGTCTCCCGGGCCGACCGGGCGGTGACCGAGTTCATCGCGAGCCGTCCGCCGAGCCGGGTGGACACCTCGCTGCGCCGGCTCACCCGCACCGCCGACCACAGCGTGCTGTGGTTCACCATCGCGGCGCTGATGGCGGTGCGCCGCGGCGCCGGGCGCAAGGCGGCGATGCGCGGGATCGCCTCCATCGCGCTGACCAGCCTCACCGCGAACGCGCTGCTCAAGCCGTTGCTGCCGCGCCGGCGGCCGGCCGCGGCGGAGCTGCCCGTCTACCGGACGGTGGCCGACCCGCCGTCGTCGTCGTCGTTCCCGTCGGGGCACGCCGCCTCGGCCGCGGCGTTCGCGACCGCGGTGGTGATGGAGAACCGCCGGGCCGCACCGGTCGTGGTGCCGCTGGCGGCGCTGGTGGGCTGGTCGCGGGTGCACGTGGGCGTGCACTGGACCTCCGACGTGCTCGTCGGGGCGGCGATCGGCACCGGCGTGGCGAAGCTGACGAACCGCTGGTGGCCGGTGCGTCCCAGCGACGAGGCCCGCGCCCGCCCGATCGACACCGTCCCGGTCCTGCCGCAGGGCGAGGGCCTGGTCATCGTCTCGAACCCGTTCTCCGGGCCGCCCGACCAGGACGTGTCCGAGGAGGTCCGCGAGCGGCTGCCCGCCGCGCACCACCTCGTCGTCGGTGACGGGGTGAAGGTCGAGGACATGCTGACCGACGCCCTGGACCGGCTCGGCTCCTGGGTGCAGGCGGTCGGCGTCGCGGGCGGGGACGGCACCGTCGCGACCGCCGCCGCGGTCGCGGACCGGCACGGCCTGCCGCTGGTCGTCGTGCCCGGCGGGACCCTGAACCACTTCGCCCGCGACGTCGGTGTCTACGACACCCAGGAGGCCGTCGACGCCACCCAGGCCGGCGAGGCCGTCGCGGTCGACCTGGCCCTGGTCGAGGCCCATCCGGGCCGCCTGGACGACCCCGAGGACGTCTCGGTCACCCGCACCCGCTACTTCATCAACACCGCCTCGATCGGCTCCTACCCGGAGCTGGTGCGGCTGCGCGAGCAGTGGCAGCCGCGCTACGGCAAGTGGCCGGCGTTCGCCGCGGCACTGATCACGGTGCTCCAGCGCTCGGAGAAGATCTCGGTCCGGCTCGGGGACCGCTGGTACAAGGTCTGGTTCCTGTTCGTGGGCAACGGCCCGTACCACCCGCGCGGCGCGGTGCCCGCCTGGCGTCCGACGCTGGACTCGGGCCTGCTCGACGTCCGCTGGCTGCGCGCCGACGTGCGGTTCTCCCGGCTGCGGGTCGTCCTCGCGCTGATCCTGGGGGCCCTGGGGCACAGCCGGGTCTACCACCAGCGGGAGGTACCCAGCCTCGACGTCGAGCTGCTGGAGCCGAGCATGCTGGCCACCGACGGCGAGGTCGTCGAGGAGGCAGGGCGCTACACCTTCCGGGTCGCCGAGAAGCCGATCCCGGTCTACCGCCGCGACGAGGACCGCTGGACCGGGCGGGACCGCCCGTTCCAGGGATGAGCGGCGTGCCGACGGGCACCGTGGCGACGGACACCGTGGCGACGGGCACCGTGCTGCTGCGGTCGGTGCGGCCGCTGCGGCCCGGCTGCGACGGCCTGGGCGACCCCCTCGACGTGCTCCTGGCCGGGGGCCGGGTGCGCGCCGTGGGCGCCGGGCTCGACCCGGGCGGCGCCGAGGTCGTCGGGTGCGACGGGCGGGCGCTGCTCCCCGGGCTGTGGGACCACCACGTGCACATGGCGCAGTGGGCGCTGGCCCGCCGCAGGCTCGACGTGTCCGGCGCCCGCTCGGCCGCCGACGCCGCGGCACTCGTCGCGGCCCGGATGGCGACCGCACCGCCCGCCGCCGGTGAGGTACTGGTCGGGTTCGGGTTCCGCGACGCGCTGTGGCCCGACGAGGCGCACCGTTCGCTGCTCGACCCGGTCACCGGTGACACCCCGGTCGTGCTGGTGTCCGGGGACCTGCACCAGGGGTGGCTCAACGGCGCCGCGCTGGCCCGCTTCGGGCACGGCGGGCACCCGACCGGCCGGATCCGGGAGTCGGAGTTCTTCGCCGTCGTCTCCCCCGCGCTCCAGGACGCACCGACCGAGGTCCTCGACGGGTTCGTCGACGACGCCGTCGCCGCGGCGTCGGCGCGCGGGGTGGTCGGCGTCGTCGACTTCGAGGCGCCGTGGTCGCTGCCGGACTGGCGGCGCCGGATCGCCGGCGGCACGACCGGGCTGCGGGTCGAGGCGTCGGTGTGGCCCGACCGCCTCGACGACGCCCTGGCCTCCGGGCTGCGCAGCGGCGACGTCGTCGAGGGCACCGGGGGCCTGCTGACCGCGGGCCCGCTGAAGGTGATCACCGACGGGTCGCTCAACACCCGCACCGCCTACTGCTACGACCCCTACCCCGCGCCGGCGGAGAACCCCCTGGAGCACCCGTGCGGGCTGCTGCTGGTCCCGCCGGCACAGCTGCGGCCGCTCCTGGCCCGGGCGCACGCGGCCGGCCTCACCGCGGCCCTGCACGCCATCGGCGACCACGCCAACACCCTGGTCCTCGACGCGTTCGCCGAGACCGGCGCCCGTGGGCGGGTCGAGCACGCCCAGCTGCTCACCGCCGACGACGTGCCCCGCTTCGCCGGGCTCGGCCTGGTCGCGAGCGTGCAGCCCGAGCACGCCCTCGACGACCGCGACGTCGCCGACCGCCTCTGGGCGGGCCGCACCGGCCGGGCGTTCGCGTTCGCGACGCTGCACCGTGCCGGGGCCCGCCTCGCGCTCGGCTCCGACGCCCCGGTGGCGCCGCTGGACCCGTGGATCGCGCTCGCCGCGGCCGTGCACCGCACCGCCGACGACCGGGACCGCTGGCACCCCGAGCAGGAGATCGACCGCGCGACCGCGCTCGGTGCGTCGTTCGGGGTGGTCGACGGCTCGGCCGCCGCGGTCGCCGTGGGCGCGCCCGCCGACCTCGTGCTGACCGACGCCGACCCGACCTCCTGCGACCCGGCGACGCTGCGGGCCATGCCGGTCGCGGCGACGCTCGTCGGCGGCCGGTTCACCCACCGCGCCGGTGTCTGACCCGGGGGCGCACGAGCGGGTTCGGCTCCCGGGCGGGCCGCTGGACCTGCTGCGTCCCGCCGACCCGGACGCCGTCGCGTTCGACCCGGTCGCCGTCGACGAGGGTGTGGAGGAGCTGCACCCGCCGCACTGGGCGCGGCTGTGGCCGTCCGGGCGGGCGCTGGCGACGGCGCTGGACGACGCCGGTCCCGACCTGCTGGCCGGACGCTCGGTGCTGGAGCTGGGCTGCGGGCTGGGTCTGCCGTCGCTGGTGGCCGCCCGGGCCGGGGCGCACCCGGTGCTCGCGACCGACCGCTCGCCCGCCGCACCGGGCTGGGTGGCGGCGACCGCGCGCCGCGCGGGGCTGCGGGTCGCGACGGCGGTCGCCGCGTTCGACGGCTCCGGCGACGCCCTGACCGGCCGCGGCTGGGACCTGGTCCTGGCCGCCGACGTGCTCTACGGTGCGGCCGCCGCGGACGCGCTCACCGCGCTGCTGCCGCAGGTGACCGGCCCGGACGGGCAGGTGTGGCTGGCCGACCCGGGGCGGCCCGAGGCGCCCCGCTGGCTCGACGCGGCCCGGGAGACCTGGACGGTCACATCCCGCAGGCTGCCGGGCGGGGTGGACCTGCACGTCCTGCGCCGCCCCTGACCGTCCGGCCGGGGGCGGCGCAGGTGCGGATGCCGTCGCACCGACCGGCTGCGATCATGGCGGTGCACCGCGCAACGTCCACCGGAAGGGGTTCCGCCATCCTCCGCCTGCCTCGGGCCGCCGCCTTCCCCGGCCTGGCCGTGACGTTCGCCGTGGTCATGCTCGGGGCGACGATGCCGACCCCGATGTACGCGCTCTACCAGCGCGAGCTCGGGTTCTCGCCCACCGTCCAGACCGTGGTCTTCGCGCTCTACGCGGTCGGTGTGCTCGCCGCGCTGCTGGTCACCGGCCGGTGGTCGGACCAGCTGGGGCGGCGACCGGTGCTGCTGGCCGGTGTGGCGCTGTCGCTGGCGTCGAGCCTGGTGTTCCTGGTCGCGGGTCCGGTGTGGGTGCTGCTGGTGGGGCGGCTGCTGTCCGGGTTCTCCGCCGGGATCTTCGCGGGGGCGGCGACCGCCGCGGTCATCGAGGCCGCACCGGAGTCGTGGCGCGAACGCGGGGCCGCGGTCGCGACCGTCGCGAACATCGGCGGGCTCGGGCTGGGCGCGGCGCTCGCCGGGGTGGCCGTGGAGTACCTGCCCGCGCCGCTGCACCTGTCCTTCGCGGTGCACGCGGTCGCCGTCGCGCTGTGCGGGCTCCTCGTGCTGGGCGCCCCGGAGACGGTGACCGACCGGCCCGCGCACCCGGCCCTGCGGCCGCAGGTCCCCGAGGTGCCGCCCGCGGTGCGCGCCGTGTTCGTGCCGGCGGCGACGGCCGGGTTCGCCGGGTTCGCGGTGCTGGGCCTGTTCACCGCGCTGTCCCCGCGCATCGTGTCGGACCTGATCGGGATCCCGAACCATGCCGTCGCCGGGGCGATGTCGCTGCTGCTGCTGGGCGCCTCGGTGCTCGCACAGCTCGCGGTCCGCACCGCGCCCACCGAGCGGATCCTCGCCCTGGGCTGTGTGCTGCTGGCGGCCGGTCTCGCGCTCGTCGCACTGTCGGTGGCGCAGGGATCGATGGCCGAGCTGGTGGCCGGCGCGGTGGTCGCCGGGGCCGGTCAGGGCATGACGTTCTCCAAGGGCCTGGCCGCGGTGAACGCGCGGGTGGAGGCCCACCAGCGGGCGGGGACGACGTCGTCGTACTTCGTGGTGGTCTACGTGGCGATCTCGCTGCCGGTCGTCGGGCTGGGGGCGTCGAGCCAGGCGTGGGGGCTGCGGACCGCAGGGATCGCGTTCTGCGTCGCGGCCGCGGTGCTCGCGCTGCTGGCGCTGCTGGTCATCCGGCGGCGCGACGCGCGCGCGTCCGTGTGAGCCTCACCGGTAGCCGGTCGTGTCGGCGGGCAGTCCCGCGTCCTGGACCTCGGTGACGTAGCGCCAGGCGTCGGGCCGGGACCCGTCGACGTCGTCGACCCCGTAGACCCGCCCGAGCTCGCCCGAGGAGGTGGAGCGGCCGTTCCAGCGGTGCCGGTCGGGGTCGGCGGCCAGCGCGGCGATCCCGCGGCCGACGAACCGCGGGCTCTCCGAGATCGCGAAGTGCGGCTCGGTCACGCACGCGTCGCGCCAGGTGTCGGCGGTGACCCCGAACTGCTCCAGCATGATCTCCGAGCGCAGCCAGCCCGGGGTGACCGCGACCGCGGTCCCGCCGTGCCCGCGCAGCTCGTGCGCCCAGGACCGGGCCAGCCGGATGGGCGCGATCTTGGCCAGGTCGTAGAAGACGTTGAGCCGGCGCCCAGCTCGACCGCGATCCCCCGCCCGGCGCCGCGCGTCGCGCCCGCCACCAGCGCCACCCTGTCCCTCAGGTCCGTCACACCGGGCAGCCTGCCGGGGACCGAGTTGTTTGTAAACGAGCATTCGGTTATATTCGTCGGAGCCCACCCGAGCCGACGAGGGGACCGACCACCGGCATGTTCGAGACGACCACCGAGCTCACCGACCTCCAGCGACTGCTGGACGCCTCCGTCTCCGGAGCCGGGAACCACCTGCGCAGCATCGTCACCCCGGGGGAACGGACGCTGACCGCCGCGCAGCTCGTCCGGGTCGCCACCGGGATCTGCACCCTGGCGCTGGCCACCACCACGCGGCGCGGCGAGCCCCGGGTCAGTGGTGTGGACGGACACTTCCTGCACGGCGCGTGGGTCGTCGGCACCGACCCCGGCGCCGTGAAGGCACGTCACCTCGCGGACCGCCCCGCGGTGAGCGCCGCCCACCTGCGCGGCGACGACCTCGGGATCTTCACGCACGGGACCGCGCACCCGCTCAACCCGGCCGGCGCGCCCGCGCACCCCCGGTGGCCCGCGACCCTCGACCACCTGCAGCGCTGCTACGGACCGGAGGGGTTCGTCTGGGACGAGGTCGTCTTCTACCGGATCGAGCCGACCTGGATGGTCGCCTACAGCCCCGACCCGGCCGGCCTCGCCGGGTCCGCGGCGTCGACGGCGCCGCCCGCCTGAGAGGGTGAGCCGTGCCCCGTCGCAAGCAGGTCCCCGACGCGGACGTCCTCGACGCCGCCCTCGACGTGCTGCACGCCCGCGGGCCGCAGGCGCTCACCTTCGCCGCGCTGGCCGGGGCGAGCGGTCTGGCCCCGGCCACGCTCGTGCAGCGCTTCGGCGGCAAGTCCGACCTGCTGCGCCGGACCCTGCTGCACGCGTGGGACCGGCTCGACCGCGAGACCGCCGGGAGCGGCGCCGAGGCGGAGCGCACGCCGGAGGGCGCCGTCGCGTTCCTGGTCGGGTTGTCGGGGCAGTACGGCGGGATCGACAGCTACGCCGACGCACTGCTGGTCCTGCGCGAGGACCTCCTCGACCCCGACGTCCGACGGCGGGGCGCCGCCTGGCGGCAGGCGCTCACCGACGTCCTCGACGCGTGCCTGGCCGGCACCCCGGGCGCCCCGGACGGCGCCGGCGCGCTCCTGGCGACCCACTGGCAGGGCACCCTGCTGTGGTGGAGCTTCGACCCCCGGCTGCCGGTGGCCGAGCACGTGGAGCGGGAGCTGACCCGGTTCGTGGCCGCGGTGCTCACGCCTCCGGCAGGTTCTGCACGTGCCGGAACCCGAACCGGCCCTTGATGCACAGGTGCCCGTGGGTGACCGAGTGGTCCGCCGGGCTGGTGACGTTGACGATCTCGCCCCGCTGCACGTGCAGCTCCAGGTTGCAGCCGACCCCGCAGAACGAGCAGATCGTCGTCGTGACGGTCTCCTCGTCGGGGTGCCAGTCGCCTGCCTCGCGGCGGTCGTGCTCGGCGACGGACTTCAGCGCCCCGGTCGGGCAGACCCCGATGCAGTTGCCGCAGTAGACACAGGCCGACCCGGGCAGCTCGACGTCGTGCTCGGTGGCGATGCGGGCGTCGAACCCGCGGCCCGCGGCGGCGATCGCGAACGTGAACTGGGCGTCGGTCCCGCAGGCGTTGACGCACTTGTAGCACATGATGCACCGCGAGTAGTCCCGCACGTAGAGCTCGTTGTCGATCTTCACGGGCTGGGCGACGGTGGCCCGGGTCGCGCCGTCGGGGGCCGGGTGGTGACCGGCGTGGCGGCGGTCGCGCTCCCCCGCCGCGGCCGGCGGGGCGGGTGGGCCGTAGCGGTCGGGGTCGACACCGTAGTCGGTCATCCAGCGCGCCACGTCGGCGCTCGCCTGGGTCATGTCCACCGAGGACGCCAGCAGTTCGAGGACCATCCGGCGGCTGTGCCGGACCGTGTCGGTGTCGGTCCGCACCTCCATGCCGTCCTCGCAGCGCCGCGCGCAGGAGGGCACCAGCGCGCGGGAGCCCTCGACCTCGACCACGCAGACCCGGCAGGCGTTCACCGGGTCCATGTTCGGCGCCCAGCACAGGGTGGGGGTGTCGGCCTGGGCGGGCGAGCCCTCGCGGTGCAGGGCGTCGAGGATCGTCGCGTCCTCCGGGACCCGGACCTCGGTGCCGTCCAGGGAGACGGTGACGGTGCGCCGGATCGCGCCGAGCATCACCGGGCCGCCGGCGAGCCGTTCGGCCGGTCCGGGACCGGAGCCCGCCGGGTCGGCGACGGTCACGCCGACCGCGCCGGCCCCGTTCGTGCGGTGCAGGGCGGCGACGCCCTCGCCCGCGCCGGGGCCGTCGCCGGGGGTGCCGTCGCCGGACGACGCGTCGGCCTCGGGCGCACCGTCGACCTCCCCGGCCCGGGGTGCCCGCGAGCCGCCGCCCGGCCCCATCGGGCCCTTCCCGCTGGTCGTGGTCATCGACGCCCTCCGTGTCCGTTCGACGAGTGCGACGGCGCCGCGATCAGCCCCAGGTCGAGTGCCGAGGCGACGGCCGACGGCGCGGTCTGCCCGAGCCCGCAGATCGACGCGTCGCGCATGACCCGCGCGAGGTCGTCGAGCAGGCCCAGCTCGGTCTCCCGCGACCCGAGCGGGGCACCGCGTTCCAGCCGGGCCAGTGCCTCCTCCTGGCGGACCGTCCCGACCCGGCACGGCACGCACTGCCCGCAGGACTCGTCGCGGAAGAAGGCCGCGATCCGGCGGAGGGTGGCGGTGAGGTCGGCGCGGTCGTCGAACACGAGCACGACACCGGACCCGAGGGTGGCGCCGATGTCGCGGGCCCCCTCCAGGGTGAGGGGCACGTCGAGGTCCTGCGGGAGGACGAACCCGCCCGCGGCGCCGCCCAGCAGCACGGTGCGCAGCGTGCCGCGGGTGCCCCCGGCGAGGTCGAGCAGCTCGCGCAGGGTGGTGCCGAAGTCGACCTCGTACACCCCGGGGGCGCCGACGGCACCGGAGACGCAGAACAGCTTGGACCCGGTGGACCGGCCCCCGCCGACCGCGGCGAACGCCCCGCCGCCGATGTTCAGCACCTCCAGCACGTTGTAGAGGGTCTCGACGTTGTTGATCGCGGTCGGCTTCCCGAACAGCCCGGAGGTCGCCGGGAACGGCGGCTTGTTCCGCGGCTCGCCCCGGTAGCCCTCGATCGACTCCAGCAGCGCGGTCTCCTCACCGCAGATGTAGGCGCCCGCCCCGCGGCGCAGGTCGATGTCGAAGGCGAAGCCCTCCCCCATCACGTCGTCGCCGAGGTGGCCGCGCGCCCGGGCCGCGGCGATCGCGTCCTGCAGCCGGCGGGTGGCCAGCGGGTACTCACCGCGGACGTAGAGGTGCCCGACGGTGGCGCCGGTGACGTAGCCGGCGATCGTCATGGCCTCGACCAGGCCGAACGGGTCGCCCTCCATGAGCACCCGGTCCTTGAAGGTGCCCGGCTCGGACTCGTCGGCGTTGCAGACGAGGTGGTGCGGGCGCTCCGGGGACTGCGCCACACCCTCCCACTTGACGCCGGTGGGGAACGCGGCGCCGCCGCGCCCGGTGAGCGAGGCGTCCTTGAGCTCGGCGATCACCCGGGAGGCGCCGAGGCGGACCGCGCGGCGCAGGGCCGCGTAGCCGCCGCGGGCGCGGTAGTCGTCGAGCGAGGTGGGGTCGACGACGCCGACCCGGCGCAGCAGCCGCAGGTGCTCCCCGGTCCGGGTCTGCGGGGCCGAGACGGTGGTGTCGGCGAAGGCCCGGTCGGCCTCGGCCGCCTGCTCCCCGGCCGGGTCGGCGGGCGCGTGCGCCGCGGTGAGGACGGCCTGCGGGGTCGCGGGGGCCTGTGACAGGTCGGGCTCGCCCGCGCGCTGGTGCAGCACCGCGGGCGCCCGCTCGCACAGTCCCAGGCAGGGGCTGCGCACCACGCAGGCGCGCCCGCCGTCGAGGTCGCGCTCCAGCGCCGCGACGATCTCCTCGCCGCCGGACGGGCCGCACGCCACGTCGTCGCAGACGTGCACCACCCGCGGCGCGCGCGGCTCCACCGAGAACATCGCGTAGAAGGTGGCGACGCCGTACACCTCGGCCGGCGGGACCTGCAGCGTCCGCGCGACGTGGTTCAGCGACCCCTCCGACAGCCAGCCCGCCGCGTCGTGCACCGCGTGCAGCAGCGGCAGCAGCAGGTGGCGCCGCGAGCGGGCGGCGTGCCCGGCGTGCGCCGACCGGGTCGGCCGGTCCCCGGCGGTGGCGTCCGCGGCGGTGGGGGCGAGCAGCGCGAACGCGGCGTCGATCGTGTCCCGTTCGGCCGCGGTCGGTGCGGCGGTGGAGATGTGGAGATCCATTCACAGCCTCTCGATCCGCACGGCGGTCGCCTTGAACTCCGAGGTGCCCGACTTGGGGTCCCAGGCGTCGTTGGTGAGCGCGTTGACGTCGACCTGCTCGGTGAAGTGCGGGGTGAACGACGCCAGCCCCGGCCGCAGCGACCGGTCGACCCACACCGGCGCCTCGACACTGCCGCGACGGCTGGTGACCCGCACCCGGTCGCCGTCGGTGACGCCGAGCGCGGCGGCGTCGGCCGCGTCGATGCGCAGCGACTCGCGGCGGCGCAGCGGCGAGGCGTAGCCGCCGGTCTGCACCCCGGAGTTGTAGGCGTCGAGCAGCCGCACCGTGGTGAGCCGGATCGGGTACTCCTCGGTGAGCTCGTCGGCCGGCGGGACGTGCTCGACCGGGGTGAACGGCGCCGGCGCGCCGCGCTCGTCCGGGTCGTCGGCCCACAGCCGGGTGTGCATCAGCGGGGTGCCCGGGTGATCCTCGGCGGGGCAGGGCCACTGGATGCCGCCGAGCGCGTCGAGGCGGTCGTAGCTCATGCCGTGGTGCCAGTTCAGCGACACCGAGCGCAGCTCGTCCCACACCTGCTCGGCCGTCGGCTCGCCCCAGTCGTGCCCGAGCCGCTGCGCGACGCCGCAGATGATGTGGGTGTCGGGGCGGGCCAGGCCCGGCGGGTCGAGGGCCTTGCGGACCCGCTGGACGCGGCGCTCGGAGTTGGTGACGGTGCCCTCGTACTCGCACCAGTCCGCGGCCGCGGGCAGCACGACGTCGGCGAGCTCGGCCGTCGCGGTGCGGAAGATGTCCTGGACGACGAGGTGGTCGAGGGAGGACAACAGGTGCCGGGCGTGGGTGGCGTCGGCCTCGGACTCGGCCGGGTTCTCCCCGATGCAGTACAGCGCGCTCATCTGTCCGGCCTCCATCGCCTCGAACATCTGCGACAGGTGCCGGCCGGGACGGTCGGGGAACTCGACGCCGCCGTAGACGGCGTGGAAACGGGCGTGGGCCTCGGCGTCGCCGACGTCGTAGCCGCCGGGCAGCTTGGCCGGGATGGCACCCATGTCGCCGCCGCCCTGCACGTTGTTCTGCCCGCGCAGCGGCACCAGGCCGGAGCCGTAGCGGCCGACGTGCCCGGTCAGCAGCGCGAGGTTGATCAGGGCGAAGACGTAGTCGGCGGCGTTGTGGTGCTCGGTGATGCCCAGGGTCCAGCAGATCTGGGCGCGGTCGGCGCGGCCGTAGGCGTGCGCCAGCTCCCGGATCGACGACGCCGGTACCCCGGTGATCTCCTCGGCGCGCTCCAGCGTGTACGGCTCCACCGCGGCCCGGTAGTCCTCGAAGCCGGTGGTGGAGCGCTCGACGAACGCGTGGTTCACCAGCCCGGCGTGGATGATCTCGCGGCCGACCGCGTTGGCCAGCGCGATGTCGGTGCCCACGTCGAGCCCGAGCCAGGAGTCCGCCCAGTGCGCGGTGGAGGTGTGGCGCGGGTCGACCGAGAACATCCGGGCGCCCTTGCGGATCCCCTGCAGCACGTGGTGGAAGAAGATCGGGTGCGTCTCGCGGGCGTTACTACCCCACAGGACGAGGAGGTCGGCGTTCTCCGCCTCGACGTAGGCGGAGGTGCCGCCGCCGGCACCGAACACTGCCGTCAGACCGACGACGCTGGGAGCGTGTCAAGTGCGGTTGCAGCTGTCGACGTTGTTGCTGCCCATCACCGCCCGGGCGAACTTCTGGGCGACGTAGTTCATCTCGTTGGTCGCCTTGGAGCAGCTGAACATGCCGAAGCGGTCGCCCGGGACACCGGCGAACCCGGCCGCGGCACGGTCGAGGGCCTCGTCCCAGGACGCCGGGCGCAGCACCCCGTTCTCGCGGACCAGCGGCTCGGTGAGGCGGACGTGGCGGGGGCGGAAGCCCCGGCGCGATCCCTGCGGGCGGGTGGCGGTCATCGTCGACCTCCGGGGTGGTGGTGGTGACCTTCGGCCTCCGCACCGTAGCAAGGTCGAGACCCCCGTCACACCCCTTCGAGCTCGTCACCGGTCACCAGCGGGAACCACGGCGGCAGCGGCCCCGTCCCGCCCGCGACGGCCACCGGGCGCCCCAGCTCCCCCGCCGTGCGGGCGCGGACGGTGCGGATCACGCCCCCTCGACCAGCCGCACCGCGGGCAGCGGGCGGGCCCGGGCCGCGGCCAGCTCGGCGGGGGTGTTGACGTTGGTCAGCGACGCCAGGTCCGGGTCGAGGCGGGCCAGTACCGGGTCGCTGCGCAGGGTCTGCTCGCCGAGCCGGCGCACCGCGACCCGGTCGAACAGCGACGGCGGGCGGCCCTGCCCGGCCGCGGTCAGCCCGTCGATCACGGGGGCGAGTGCGGTGGCGTAGGCGGCGGCGAGCGGCTGGTGGTGCCCGAACGCCTCGGGCAGCGCGACGTCGTGCTCCCCGCGCAGGTCCAGCACGCGGGCGGCGAAGGCGGGGTGCAGCAGCGGCAGGTCGACCGACGCGACGAACGCCGCCTGCGCCCGGCCCGCGACGGCGGCCAGCCCGGCGCCGATCGCGGGCAGCGGGCCGAGCCCGGGGACCGGGTCGTCGACGACCTCGGTGCCCGGCGGCAGCTCCGGCAGCTCCTGCCCGGCGGCACGCACCACGACCAGCGGCCCGTCCACCGCCCGGCCCAGTACGGCGACGGTGCGGGTCAGCAGCGCCGCCCCGTGCCAGTCCAGCGACGCCTTCGCCGACCCCATCCGCGAGGACGCACCGCCCGCCGGCACGATCCCCGCCCCCGGCCGCCGCCCCCCGTACCCGCGCACGCGGCTGATCCTCCTCCTACCCTGGGGGGTCGACAGCGGGAGGGGATCGGAATGGGACGGCTCACCGTGCGGCGACCGGTGCTGCACCTGAACGCGGACGGCAGCACTCGCTCGCGGCCGGACACCCTCGTGGCCGAGGAGCCGCTGGAGCTGCGCGTCGGGGGGAAGGCGCTGTCGGTGACGATGCGCACCCCCGGCCACGACGTGGAGCTCGCGCACGGGTTCCTGCTGACCGAGGGTGTGATCGGCTCCGGGCTGGACCTGGCCGGGGCCCGGTACTGCAACTCCGTCGACGAGCAGGGCCGCAACACCTACAACGTGCTCGACGTGGACCTGGCCGAGGGCGTCGCCCCGCCGGACGCGTCGGTGGAGCGGAACTTCTACACCACCTCGTCGTGCGGGGTGTGCGGGAAGGCCTCGCTGGACGCGGTGAAGCTCAAGACCCGCCACTCCCCGGCGGCGGACCCGCTGCGGATCGGCCGGGAGCTGCTGCTGGAGCTGCCCGACCGGCTGCGCGAGCACCAGAAGGTGTTCGGCTCCACCGGCGGGCTGCACGCCGCCGCCCTGTTCGACGCCGACGGCGGCCTGCTCGCCGCCCGCGAGGACGTGGGCCGGCACAACGCGGTGGACAAGGTGCTGGGCCGGATGGTGATGGACGGCCGGGTGCCCGCCACCGGCACCGTGCTGATGGTGTCGGGGCGGGCGTCGTTCGAGCTGGTGCAGAAGGCCGTGATGGCCGGGGTGCCGATGCTCGCGGCGGTGTCGGCGCCGTCGTCGCTGGCCGTCGAGCTGGCCGAGGAGTCCGGGATGACCCTGGTCGGGTTCCTGCGCGGGCGGACCGGCAACGTCTACACGGGGGCCGAGCGCATCGAGCTGTGACCAGGCGGGTCAGGCCCGCGGGGTGAGCGTGGCCCAGGCCCGTTCGTGGCGGTCCACCACCCGGCGCAGCCGCCCGGTGGTCCCGGCCGGACCGACCAGCGCGGCGACGGTGGCGACGACCAGCGCGCAGCCCGCGACCTGCCACGCGGTCAGGGTCTCCCCGAGCACCAGCATGCCGAGCACCACCGACAGCACCGGGTGCACCAGCAGCAGCGCCCCCGCGGTGCCCGGCGCCAGCCCGGCCGAGCCGCGCCCGATCAGCACCCAGGACACCACCTGCCCGGCCAGCGCCAGCACGATCAGCCAGGCCCAGGTCGTCGCGGGCAGGGCGACCGCGATCCCGCCCCCGGCGACGCCGACGATCCCGCAGGTCACCCCGGCCCCGACGGTCGCCAGCGCGACCGGGGTCACCAGGTGACGCGGACGCCCCCGCGACACCGAGCGGTTCAGGTGCAGGAACCCGGCGTAGGCGATCCCGGCGAGGGTGCCGAGCACCGCGCCGCGCACCGGCTCCGGTCCGCCGACCCCGGCGCCGAGCACCCCGCCGGCCAGCGCGATGCCGCCCAGCAGCAGCGGCGCCGCGTACACCAGCCGGCGCGGGACCCGCTCCCCCGCGACGGCCCAGGCGATCAGCGGCAGCGCCAGCACCTGGATGTTGAGCACCACGTTCGCGATCCCGGCGCCCGCGTCGAGCACCGCGCGGGTCCACAGCAGGAAGTCCGCACCCAGGAACACCCCGGACAGCAGGGACCAGCCGACCGTCGCCGGTGGGAGGCCACCGGCGCGGCGGTACTCGGCCAGTGCCCACGGCCCCAGCACGACCAGGGCGAGCACGCACCGCCAGACCGACGCCGTCGCCGGGTCGGCGCCCGCGAGCGCGACGAGGATGCCGGTCCAGGCCAGGACCGAGGCGCCGGCGACGAGAAGGAGGGCGGAGTGCGGATCGGGGGTGGTGCGTGCGTTCACGTGCTCCACGATCCCCGCCGGCACCGCGAAGCTCCAATGATTGTTCCTACCCGGTACCGATAAGCTGTGCTGTGTGATCTCCTGGGACCGGCTGCGGGTGTTCGACGCCGTCGCCGAGCACGGTTCGGTCGGCGCCGCCGCGGCCGCGCTGCACATCACCGGGCCCGCGGTGACCCAGCAGCTGCGCAAGCTCGAACGTGAGACCGGCGCCCGGCTCGTCGAACCGGACGGGCGGGGGATCCGGCTCACCGCGGCCGGGCACGTGCTGGCCGGGCACGCGGCCACCGCGGCGGCGACCGTCGCGGGCGCCGAGCGCGACCTCGCCGCCCTGCACGACGACGCCGCCGGACCCCTGCGGATCGGCTCGGTCGCGAGCGCCCTGCGGACCCTGCTGCCCGAGGTCATCGACGGACTGGCCGCCGCGCACCCCCGGCTGGTCCCCACCGTCGACGACGGCGAGGTCGTCGACCTGCTGCCCGCGCTGCAGTCGCGCGACCTGGACGCGGTGCTCATGGAGAGCTGGACCCAGCGTCCGGCCCGGCTGCCCGCGGGGATCCGGGTGACCGCGCTGGCCACCGAGCCCGCGATGCTCGCCGTCCCCGCCGACGACCCGCTCACCGGGCCCGACCCGGTGCCGCTGCGCACCCTGGCCGGGCGGGTGTGGACCTCCGGCCCGGTCGGCACCGAGCCCTACGAGGCGCTGCTGCAGCTGCTGCGCGGCGTCGGGACCGAACCGGACATCCGCTACCGGGTCGGCGACTTCGCCACGCAGCTGGCGCTGGTCCGTGCGCGGCTCGCGATCGCGCTGGTCCCGGGCATGGCGGTGGCGGGGTCCGCGGTCCCCGGCGGCACCGGCCCGGTCCCGGTCACCGCCGACGACGGCGTGCGCCTGCTGCCCTGCCGGCCCGCGGCGGGCCGCTCACTGGTCCTGGCCACCCGCGGGTCCGACGCCGACCTCCCCGCCCTGCGCGCCCTGGTCGACGGCCTGCGCGCCGCGGCGGCCCGCATCATCCCCGCCTGAGTCCCGGGGCCGCAGCCACTCCCTCCGGCCGCCGGGGGGAGTGTGGGTCCGCTCAGGCGAGCATGTCGCGCACCATCGGGATGACCCGGGTGCCGTACAGCTCGACCGCGCGCAGCCGGGCGGACACCGGCTGCGGCCCGACGGTGTAGATCAGGTCGAAGCGCTGGGCGCCCAGCGAGCGGATCGAGTCGGCGATGCGGCGGGCCACCGTCTCGGGGGACCCGACGTGCAGCGCACCGCCGGAGACCTCGGCCTCGAACCGGGCGCGGTCCAGCGGCGGCCAGCCGCGCTGGGCGCCGATCCGGTCCATCTGCGCCTTGTACGGGGCGAAGAAGATCTCCTTCGCCTCCTCGTCGGTGTCGGCGACGAAGCCCGGCGAGTGCATGCCGACCGGCTTCGCCGCGTGCCCGAACTGCTCGACGGCGCGGTGGTAGAGGTCGACGTAGGGCGCGAACCGTCCGGCCGGGCCGCCGATGATGGCGAGCATCAGGCCCAGGTCGTGGCGGGCGGTGCGGACCACCGACTCCGGCGAGCCGCCGACCCCGACCCACACGGGCAGCCGGCGGCCGGTCGTCGGGAAGACCTCGACGCCGTCGAGCGCGGCGCGGGTGGCGCCCCGCCAGGTCACCGGCTTCTCGTCGAGGAGCTGCACGAACAGCTCCAGCTTCTCCTCGAACAGCTGCTCGTAGTCGTTCATGGAGTAGCCGAACAGCGGGAAGGACTCGGTGAACGAGCCGCGGCCCACGATGACCTCGGCACGGCCGTCGGACAGCGCGTCGAGGGTGGCGAAGCGCTGGTACACCCGCACCGGGTCGTCCGAGCTGAGCACGGTGACGCCGGAGGACAGCCGGATCCGGGAGGTACGGGTCGCGATCCCGGCGAGCACCGTCTCCGGGGTGGTGATGGCGTACTCGGGGCGGTGGTGCTCCCCCAGCGCGACGACGTCGACGCCGGCCCCGTCGGCCAGCACCACCTCGTCGACGACCTGGCGGATGGCCTGCGGGTGCGACAGCGGCGTGCCGTCGTCGCCCACCGGCACGTCGCCGAAGGTGTCCATGCCGAAGACGATGTCGCTCATCCGCTCCCCCAATATGGTTGATTCTTCAACCAGCATGCCACGGAGACGGACCGTGCGTGGACGGGCCCGGAACGGGGAACCCGGGCACATGCGACGTACCGCGCCCGCACTGCTGGCCCTGTTCCTGCTCGCGGGGTGCGGCACCGCCGCACCCACCGTCGACCTGGACGACCCGATGGGCACCGCGGGCGACGCGGTCGCCTCGATCGGCACGATCGAGATCCGCGACGCGGCCATCGCACCCGCCGACGACGCCGAGGGCGGGATCGCCCACCCCGCCGGCTCCGACGTCGGGCTGCGCCTCGTCGCGGTCAACAGCGGCGACACCGCCGACCGGCTGGTCTCGGCGAGCTCCCCGCTGGCCGAGGACGTCGCCGTCGGCGGCGAGCAGGCCCTGCTCGGCGGCGCGACGCTGCTGGTGGGGGACACCGGGTCCACCGTCCCCGCCGGCGCGGCGTCGGTCACCCGGGCCACGGTGACCCTCGACGACCTGCGCCAGGCACTGTCGGTCGGCCCGACCTACCCGGTCACCCTCACCTTCGAGCGCGCCGGGTCGATCACCCTGGAGCTCCCGGTCGACAACCCGGACCGCGGCTGAACCCGCTCAGCGCTCGCGCGCCCCGAGGCGACGCAGCAGGTTGGCCGCGAACCGGTCCCCGGTCGCGTCCATCGTCGCCTTCATCGTCCGGGTCACCACCGGCGCCGCGAGCCGCGACAGCGGCATGTCGACGTCGACGGTCAGCGAGATCTCCAGATGCGTCGCCGGCGAGCCGTCCGGCTCCGGGTCGGCGTCGCTCAGCGCGTAGTAGCCCTCCGCGCCCGCCCACTCGCTGACTCCGGTGGGCGGCGCATGGGTGAACTCGATCCGCTTGCCCTCGACGAAGGTCATCCGCTCGGTGAACACCGGTTTGATGCCCACCCCGAGCACCGCGATCCGCACCATGTGCCAGCGCCACAGCTCGTAGCCGTCGACGGCCGCGTCCCGCGCGGAGTCGGCGTCGATCCGGTTGAGCAGCGGCGTCAGCGTCGGCAGCACATCGGGATCGGTCAGGACGCGCCAGACGTCGTCTCGCGAGGCCGTCACGACGGCCTCGGACGCGGTGGTCGCGGAGAAGCGGGTCAGGACGCCCCGTCCCCGCCCAGTGCCCCACCGGCGGCCGGGGTGTCGTCCCCGCCCGCCACGTCGGGCTCGGGCTCCTCGGTGCCGCGGTTCGCGGCCGGGAGCAGGTCGGCCAGCGCCGCACCCTCGAGACGGCGGAAGGTCCGCCGTGGCCGGGTCCGGTCGAGCACCGCGACCTCGAGCGCCTCGGCGCCCAGGACCCGCGGCTGCGCGTTCGCGCCGTTGCCGGGCGACGCCGGGTCCGCGCCCGGCACCTGCAGCCCGCCCAGCGCCACCTCGATCGCCGCGCCCAGCTCCAGGCCGTACTCGTAGGTCTCGGACAGCTTCTGCGAGATCGGCTCGGTCTGACCGCCCATGACGACGAAGCGCGGCTCGTCGGTGATCGACCCGTCGTAGGTGATCCGGTACAGCTGGTCCCCGGCCGCCTCGACGCCCACCTCGGCGACGCAGAGCTCCACCTCGAAGGGCTTCTGCTGCTCCACGAACGCGGTGCCCAGCGCCTGGGCGTAGGCGTTGGCCAGCATCCGGCCGGTCACGTCGCGCCGGTCGTAGGTGAACCCGCGGAAGTCGGCCATCCGGATCCCGCCGGTACGCAGGTTCTCGAACTCGTTGTACCGGCCGACCGCGGCGAAGCCGATCTTGTCGTAGATCTCGGAGACCTTGTGCAGCGCCGTCGACCGGTTCTCCGCGACGAACAGCACGCCACCGGCGTAGGTCAGCACGACCACGCTGCGGCCGCGCGAGATGCCCTTGCGGGCCAGCTCGGAACGGTCGCGCAGCAGCTGGTCGACGGAGGAGTAGAACGGCATCGTCATGGGGAGGCGCTCCAGGCTCGTGCTTCGTGCGGGGAGGGTGTCAGCGGGACGGACCGCCAGGGCGCTCCCGGCGCCCGGCGATCACCTGGTCGACGACGGCGGCGATCTCGGCGTCGTCGCGGCGCACGGCGCCCTCCGCGGTGATGCCGACGACCACCGGGTAGATGCGCCGCACCGTGTCCGGCCCACCGGTGGCGGTGTCGTCGTCCGCGGCGTCGTAGAGCGCCTCGACCGCGGTGCGCACCGCGCCGTCGAGGTCCGCGGCCGGGTCGTGCAGCTTCTTCAGCGACGACTTCGCGAACACCGAGCCGGAACCGACCGCGTGGAAGCCGAGGTTCTCGTCGTACCGGCCGCCGGTCGGGTCGAAGGTGACGATCCGGCCGGCCTGCGCCGGGTCGGCGGCGTCGGTGTCGTAGCCCGCGAACAGCGGGACGACGACGAAGCCCTGCATCGCCGCGCCCAGGTTCTGGCGGACCATGCCGGCGAGCTTGTTGGCCTTGCCGTCGAGCGAGAGCGGGACGCCCTCGAGCTTCTCGTAGTGCTCGAGGTCGACCGAGAACAGCCGGACCATCTCCAGCGCGATCCCCGCGGAGCCGGCGATGCCGACGGCGGAGTGGGTGTCGGTGACGAACACCTTCTCGATGTCGCGCTGGGCGATCACGTTGCCCGCGGTCGCGCGCCGGTCACCGGCGATCACGACGCCGCCGGCGAACAGCAGCGCGACGATCGTGGTGCCGTGCGGGACGCCCAGGGCGTCGGCGGAGGTGCCGGGACCGGCTGTCCGGTCCAGGCCCGCGCCGGGGAGCAGGTGCGGGGCCGCGCCGCCGACGAAGTCGGAGAACGACTGCGACCCGGTCAGGAAGGTGCCGAGCTGACCCGTGTGGTGCCCGGGCACCAGCCCGGAGGTGACCGACGGCCGGAACTCCATCTCTCGGACGTGCCTTTCGTTCGAACTGCGTGCGCCGGTGGTCCCGCTCCCCCACGTCGGCGGGGTCCGCGGCCCTTCCGGCACGGCCGGGCCCGCAGGTGCGGACCCGGCCGGGACGGTACTGCTGGTGCCGGGGTGCGGCAGGGTGAGTGGCCTCGTGGGGCTCACTCACCGCCCTTCTGCACGTAGGACCGCACGAAGTCCTCCGCGTTCTCCTCCAGCACGTCGTCGATCTCGTCGAGGATGGTGTCGACGTCCTCACCGAGCTTCTCGCGGCGCTCCTGACCGGATCCGGACGCGTTCTCCCCGGACTCGTCGTCTCCGTCGCCGCCACCCTGGCGCTTGGTCTGCTCCTGGGACATGACGCCTCCTCCTCGCAGAGTTGCCTGCAGGTTCACCCTACCCACCGGGGGCGACAAAATCGCCTGTTGCGCAGCGGCGTGTGATCCGCTCCCCCCGGCGGGCGGGCTCAGGAGGCGGTGAGCTTGTCGACCAGCTCCTCGGCCGTCGACACCGCCTCGAACAGCTCCCCCACGTGCTTGCGGGTCCCGCGCAGCGGCTCGAGTGTCGGAATGCGCACCAGGGACTCGCGGCCCAGGTCGAAGATCACCGAGTCCCAGGACGCGGCGGCGACCTCGACCGGGAACCGGCCCATGCAGGTGCCGCGGAAGTAGGCGCGGGTGTCCTCGGGCGGCTCGGTCATCGCCGCGGCGACCTGCTCCTCGGTGACCAGCCGGCGCATCGACCCGCGGGTGACGAGCCGGTTGTAGAGACCCTTGGCCAGCCGCACGTCGGAGTACTGCAGGTCGACCATCCCGAGCCGGCCCGACGCCCAGGTCAGGCCGTCGCGCTCGCGGTAGGCCTCGAGCAGCTTGAGCTTGGCCGTCCAGTCGAGCCGGTCGGCGGTCAGCATCGGGTCGCGCTCCAGGTCGACCAGCACCGACTCCCACTCCTCGACGACCTCGCGGGTGTCGGGGTCCCACTCCTCGCGGCGCGGGGAGACGGTCTGTTCCATGTGCTCGACCGCGCGGGCCAGGTACTCCTGCTGGATCTGCACCGCGGTGAGGTGACGGCCGTCGGCCAGCGGGACGGTCCGCTGCAGCGTCGGGTCGTGGCTGATCCGCGAGACCGACTTCACCGGCTCGGCCAGGCGCAGGTCCTCGAACGAGCGCCCCTTCTCGATCATGTCGAGGACCAGGGCGGTGGTGCCGACCTTGAGCAGCGTCGAGATCTCGGACAGGTTCGCGTCGCCGATGATGACGTGGAGGCGGCGGTACTTGTCGGCGTCGGCGTGCGGCTCGTCGCGGGTGTTGATGATGCCGCGCTTGAGCGTGGTCTCCAGTCCGACCTCGACCTCGACGTAGTCCGAGCGCTGGGCGATCTGGTAGCCGGCCTCGTCACCCTGCTGACCGAGGCCGACCCGGCCGGCGCCGCAGACGACCTGGCGGGTCACGAAGAACGGGGTGAGGCCGGTGACGATCGACGGGAACGTCGTCGTCCGGGCCATCAGGTAGTTCTCGTGGGAGCCGTAGCTGGCGCCCTTGCCGTCGACGTTGTTCTTGTAGAGCTGCATCCGCGGCGCGCCCGGCACGGTGGCCGCGCGGTTCGCCGCCTCCAGCATGATGCGCTCGCCGGCCTTGTCCCAGGTCACGATGTCGCGCGGGGACAGGACCTCGGGAGTCGAGTACTCCGGGTGGGCGTGGTCGACGTAGAACCGGGCGCCGTTGGTGAGGATGACGTTCGCCGCGCCGAGGTCGTCGAGGTCGGTGTCGAGCTGCGGCGCCAGCGACGGCGCCGACAGGTCGAACCCCCGGGCGTCGCGCAGCGGCGACTCCACCTCGTAGTCCCAGCGCGCCCGGCGGTTGCGGGGCACGTCCGCCGCGGCGGCGTAGGCCAGCACCACCTGCGTCGAGGTGACGACGGGGTTCGCGGTGGGGTCACCGGGCACGGCGATGCCGTACTCCACCTCGGTGCCCATGATCCGGCGGGCCGTCACGACCGGCCCCCTGCGCGAGAGTGCATTGCACGAGACTAACCGTCCGCGCCCCCACCCGGGGTGCACCGCGGCCCGGCGGGATCATCGTGGCGTGACCGATCCCGCACGTGAGCGCCTGACCGTCTTCGACGCCGGTGGCACGCCCACCGGCGTCGCCGAGCGCGGCGAGGTCTACGCGCGCTCGCTGTGGCACGCCACGACGGCGGTCCTGCTCCGCTCCGCCGACGGCACGCGGGTCTACGTGCACCGTCGCACCGACACCAAGCTGGTCATGGCCGGGATGTGGGACTGCCTCGCCGGCGGGGTCCTCGACGAAGGCGAGACCCCCGACGCGTGCGCCGCCCGCGAGCTGGGCGAGGAGCTCGGCGTCACCGGCGTGCCGCTGGAGAAGCTGGCCGTGGTCGCCTTCGACGCCGACGCGCTGGGTGTCGACACCGGGCCCGGCACCGGCCCGGACGGTCTGCGGGCCCACGTGCACGTCTACCGCGCCTTCTCCGACGGCCCGGTGACCCACCAGCCCTCGGAGGTGGCCGAGGGCAGCTGGTGGACCCTCGACGAGCTGGCGGCCCGGATCGGCGCGCCGGACCGGGCCTGGGTCCCCGACGGCCTGTACGTCACCCGCCTGCTGCTGGCCGACCTCGTCCGTTAAGGTCCTCGGGCCAGCGCGTTTACCAGTGGGTAACATACGTCACCCACATCGGTACCTGAATCGGTCGACACCGGGCGGGTCGCGCGACGCCACCCCGGGAAGGGCCCAGCGTGGAGCCTCCCCCGACGCCCACCACGCCCACCACGCGACAGTTCCAGGAGTCACCCATGGTCAGCATCTCGGTCTCGGCCCGTTCCCTCGCCGCCGCCAGGCTGATCGATCCCGACGTCAACACCGCCGCCGTGCAGGCCGCGGTGGAGGCGGCACTGGCCGCCGAGCGCCACGAGCAGCGCGCCGCCGCGGGCTCCACCACGCGTCGCGAGCACACCGCCCGCCGCGAGCCGGACTCCCGCCGGTCCTGACCCTCCCCGCCCCGCCGGCGGGTCCCCGTGCACCCGGAGGCGGGGCCGGACAGCGCGACGGGCCCGCTTCCCGGGTGGGACGCGGGCCCGTCGCGGCCGTGATCAGAAGTTGATCATGTGGCCGGCCAGGCCGTGGATCGCCTCCTGCAGGCACTCCGACAGGGTCGGGTGCGCGTGCACGTTGCGCGCCATCTCGTGGACGGTCAGATCCCACTTCTGGGCCAGGGTCAGCTCGGGCAGCAGCTCGGTCGCCTCGGCGCCGATGATGTGCCCGCCCAGCAGCTCGCCGTAGGTGTCGTCGGCGATCAGCTTGACGAAGCCGGCGGGCTCGGCCATGCCGTGCGCCTTGCCGTTCGCGGTGAACGGGAAGGTCGCGGTGTTGACCTTCCAGCCCTTCTCGTCGGCCAGCTCGCGGGCCTCGGCCTCGGTGTAGCCGAACGACGCCACCTGCGGGTTGCAGAAGGTCGCGCGCGGCATCATCTTGTAGTTCAGCTCCTGGGTCTCGGCGCCCGCCAGGGTCTCGGCGGCGACGATGCCCTGCGCCTCGGCGACGTGGGCGAGCATGAGCTTCGCGGTGACGTCACCGATCGCGTAGACGTGCTCCACGCTGGTGCGCATGTAGTCGTCGATCTCGATGGCGCCGCGCTCGGTGAGGTTCACGCCGAGCTTGTCGAGGCCGTAGCCGTCGACCCGCGGGGCGAAGCCGATCGCCTGCACGACCTTGTCCGCGCGCAGCTCCTCGCTGCCCTTGGACGAGGAGACCGAGACGGTGACGCCCTTGCCGTCGTCGGTGATGGACTCGACCTTCGTGGAGGTCCGCACCGTCACGCCGAGCTTCTTGTAGGCCTTGAGCAGCTCCTTGGACACGTCCGCGTCCTCGAGCGGGAGCAGCCGGTCCAGGTACTCGACGATGGTGACGTCGACGCCGTAGTTGGCCAGCACGAACGCGAACTCGACGCCGATCGCACCGGCACCGGCGATGATCACGCTCTCCGGCAGCTCGCGGGTGAGGATCTGCTCCTCGTAGGTCACGACGCGGTCGGACAGCTCGGTGCCCGGCAGCAGCTTGACGGTGGAGCCCGCAGCGATGATCACGTCGTCGTAGGTGACGGTCTCGTTGCCGCCCTTCGACAGCTCGACCTCGATCTCGCCCGGCTTGGTGAACCGGCCGAACCCGTCGAGCTCGGTGATCTTGTTCTTCTTCATCAGGAAGTGCACGCCCTTGACGCGCCCGTCCGCGACCGAACGGCTGCGGTCGAAGGCGGCGCCGAAGTCGAGCGACACCTCACCGGACAGACCGAAGGTCTTCTGCTCCTTGGTGACGATGTGCGCGATCTCGGCGTTGCGCAGCAGCGCCTTGGAGGGGATGCAGCCCACGTTGAGACAGACACCGCCCCAGTACTTCTCCTCGATCACCGCCACACTGCGGCCGAGCTGGGCAGCACGGATGGCCGCCACGTATCCACCGGGTCCGGCTCCGAGTACGACGACGTCGAAATGAGGCATGTGCCCAGCCTAGGACGCCTGGGCCGGGTCCGGGCCGTCCGGTCCCGAGTCCCGGGTCACGGGCCACTCCCCGCCACCGGACAGGTGCGCGACGACCGCCTCGCACGCCTCGCGCAGCCCGGCCTGCTGGGCAGGGGTCAGCCCGTCGAACACCGCCTCGCGGACGCTCTCGACGTGGTCCGGGGCCGCACCGGCCAGCACCTCGAAGCCGCGGTCGGTCAGCCGGGCCAGCTGGCCGCGGCGGTCGGTGGGACAGGACCGCCGCTCGATCCAGCCCGCCTCCTCCATCCGGGCCACCGCGTGCGACACCCGGCTGCGCGAGGACAGCGCGGAGTCCGCGAGGACGCTCATGCGCAGAGTGCGGTCCGGCGCCTCGGACAGGCGGACCAGGATCTCGTAGTACGCCTGGGGCATCCCCGCCCCGGACTGCAGCCGTCGCTCGACCTTGTCCGACACCAGCCGCTGCGCGGCGAGGAACGCCCGCCACGTCCGCTGCTCCTCGTCGTCGAGCCAGCGTGTGTGACCCACAGCACCCTCCGAAACATTTGAGCGTTTCTCTTGTTGTCCCTAGTATCGCTCTCAACAAGTGAAAGTTCAACCATCTCGCGAGGAGACATCATGACCACGGCCACCACGATCCCCGGCTACGTCGTCGGCACCTGGGACATCGACGCGGCGCACTCCGACGTCTCGTTCTCCGTCCGTCACATGATGGTCAGCAAGGTCCGCGGGCGCTTCACCGGCGTCTCGGGCGAGCTCGTCACCGCGGAGAAGTTCGAGGACTCCAGCGTCACCGCGACCGTCGACGCCACCTCGCTGACCACCGGCCAGGAGCAGCGCGACGGCCACATCCGCTCCGCCGACTTCTTCGACGTCGAGAAGTACCCGGAGTGGGCCTTCCGCTCCACCGGCCTCACCGCCAAGGGTGAGGACTTCGTCCTGGCCGGCGACCTCACGATCAAGGGCGTCACCCGTCCCGTCGAGTTCGACCTCGAGCTGGGCGGCTTCGGCCCGGACGCCTACGGCGGCACCCGCGCCGGCTTCACCGCCACGACCACCGTCAAGCGCTCCGAGTTCGGGGTCGACATCGAGCTGCCGATGGACGGTGGCGGCGTCGTCGTCGGCGACAAGATCAGCGTCCTGCTCGAGATCGAGGCCGTCCTGAAGACCGCCTGACCGCACCCTCGCACGCCTGCGCGACCCCGGACCGCACCCGCGGCCCGGGGTCGCGGCGCGTCCGTAGCCTGACCGTGTGCGCAGCTACGCCGAGACGCCTCCCACCGGGCCGCTGCGCGCGGTCGTCGAGGTGGCCTGGCGGGCGCACACCGGTACCGCGCCGCACACCCAGCGGGTCCTCCCCGACGGCTGCATGGACCTGCTCCTGTCCGGCGGCCGGGCGGTCGTCGCGGGTCCCGACACCGCGGCGCACCTCGCCGGCTCGCCCGCGGGCGGCGTGACCACCGGCCTGCGCTTCCGCCCCGGCGCCCTCCCGGCCCTGCTGGGCGTCCCGGCCGACGCGCTGCGCGACCGCCGGGTCCCGCTCGCCGACGTGCTCGACCCCGGCCGGCGACGGCTGCTCCGGCCCACCCCCGCCGACGACGGCGACGGCGACGCCGCGTGGCTCGCCCGGCTGGCCCTCGCCCTGCAGGCGGCGGCGGTGGACGACCGGACGCCCGCCCCGCTCCCCCGTCCCGCGCTGCGCGCCCTGGCCGGGGGCATGCCCGCCGCGGAGCTGGCCGACCGGCTCGGCGTCACCGGACGCACCCTGCACCGCCGCTGCGTCGCCACTCTCGGGTACGGACCGGCCGTCGCACGGCGGGTGCTGCGCTTCCGGGCCGCGGCCGCGCTGCTGTACGACGGCGTCCCCCGGCCGCCGTCGCCGCCCGCACCGGCTACGCCGACCAGCCCCACCTGTCCCGCGAGGTCCGGGCCCTGGCCGGGGTGGCCCCCGGTGCCCTCCCGGTCGCCGTCCGGCCGGGCTCCTAGGCCCGGTCCCCCGTGCCGAGAGGCGCGACCGGTGCCGCCCACCGCGCGTGCGCCGGCAGGGGCGGCCGTACCGACGCCCCGGTCAGCAGCCCGGCGAACGCGGACGCGGCCGGGACGGGGCGGCGTCCACGCGGGAGCACCAGCGCGATCCGCCGCCGGACGACCGGATCGGCGAGCGGGACCGCGGCCAGTCCGGCGAAACCGGTGAGCGGCACCACCAGCCCGGGCACGGCCGTCACGCCGAGGCCGGCCGCGACGAGCCCCGCGACCGCGGCGATGTTGCGGGCCGCGACGCCGCGCCCGGGGCGGCTGCCCGACTCGGCCAGCGCCCGGTCCACGTGCTGGCGGATGCTCGTGGACGCGTCGAAGTCGACGAACTCCTCGCCGTCGAGGTCGGTCCAGCGCAGCTCCGGGCGCCCGGCGAGCGGGTGACCGGGAGGCAGCAGGGCGCAGAACCGGTCGGCGGCCACCGGGGTGACCAGGAGGTCCTCGGGGGCCCGGCCGTGCACCACGGTGACGGCGAGGTCGGCCCGGCCGGAACGCACCCGCTCGGTGACCTCGTCGGCGAGGGCGTCGGAGATCTCCGGGCGGACCCCCGGGCGGCGGTGCAGGAACGCCGACACCACCCCCGGGAGCAGGATCGCCGCGAGGGACGGCAGCGTCGCGATCCGCACGGTGCCCGCCTGCCCGTCCAGGACGTGCTCGACGTGGCGCAGCTCCGCCGCGACCCCGTCGAGGGCCCGGCGCGCGGCCGCGACGACCGCCGCGCCGGCCGGGGTCGGTTCCAGGCGGCGGGTGGTCCGCTCGAACAGCCGCGCCCCGAGAAGCCGCTCGACCTCGGCGACCGTGCGGCTCAGCGAGGGCTGCGCAGTCCGCAGCACGGCCGCGGCCGCGGTGAATCCCCCCGCGTCGTGCACCGCGACCACCGTCCTGAGCTGCTGCAACGTCAGATCCATGTCGCCACCGCATCAGTCGATCCGGATTCGGTCTTTGACGATCATAGGTTCCGGCCCGCACCGTACGTCCGGGCCGATGCCGGCCCGGACGCCGACGAGGAGGTCGACGATGCTCGCCGCGATCGGATTCCTGACCATCGCCGTGTTCCTGGCGGCCGTGCTGTCCGGGCGGGTGTCGGTGCTGCTGGCCCTGACCGTCGTCCCGGCCGCCGCCGCCGTCGCCGCCGGGCTGGGCGGCGGGCTGGGCGAGTACGTCGCGACCGGTCTGGAGACCGTCGCCCCGGTCGCCTTCATGATCACCTTCGCGATCCTGTACTTCAGCCTGATGCTCGACACCGGGCTGTTCGACCCGGCGATCCGCCGGGTGGTCCGGTGGGCGGGCGGGGATCCGTTGAAGATCTGCGTCGGCACGGCCGCGCTGACCGTGCTCGTCGCCCTCGACGGTGACGGCGCCTCCACCTTCCTGATCATGGTGAGCGCCATGCTGCCCCTCTACGACCGGCTCGGGATGCGCCGGATCGTGCTGGCGGCGCTGGTGTGCCTCGGGGCCGGGGTGATGAACATGATCCCGTGGGGCGGCCCGACGGCGCGGGCGATGGCCGCGCTCGACCTCACCGCCTCCGACGTGTTCGTGCCGCTGCTGCCCGCCATGGCCGCCGGGATCGCCTGGGTGCTGCTCGCGGCCTGGGTCATCGGCCGCCGCGAACGCGCCCGCCTCGGCGTCGTCGCGCTGCCCGAGCCCGCCGACGCACCCGGGGCCGCCGGGGCGCCCGCCGTGCGGTCGCGGGCCGACCGGGTCCGGTTCGTGGTCAACGTCGTGCTCACCCTGACCCTGGTCGTCGTGCTGCTCCTGCAGCTGGCCGACCTGCCGGTGGTGTTCCTCTGCGCCTTCGTCGTCGCACTGCTGGTCAACCGGCCGACCTGGGACGGCCAGCGCGCGCTGTTCGAGAAGCACGGCCACAACGTCGTGCTGGTGACGGCGATGATCTTCGCGGCGGGCGTGTTCACCGGCGTCCTGGGCGGCACCGGGATGATCGCCGCGATGGCGCAGTCGCTGGTCGGGCTCGTCCCCGAGGGCGCGGGCGGCGTGCTCCCCGTCGCGGTGGCGCTGACCTCGATGCCGCTCAGCCTGGTGTTCACCCCGGACGCGTACTACTTCGGCGTCCTGCCGGTGCTGGCGGAGACCTCGGCCGCGCTGGGCGGCGACCCGGCGGAGGTCGCCCGGGCCGCGATCCTGGGCCAGATGACCACCGGGTTCCCGCTCAGCCCGCTCACCGCCTCGACCTTCATCCTGCTCGGGCTCACCGCCGTCGAGCTGGGCCGCCACCAGCGGTTCGTCTTCGGGTGGGCGTTCGGCACCACCGCCGTCATGACCGTCGTCGCGCTGCTCACCGGCGCCCTGAGCCTCTGAGGAGAGACCCCGATGCCCTCGGCCACCACCCGGATCGGCAGCGGTGCAGGCTTCGCCGGTGACCGCATCGGGCCCGCGGTCGACCTGGCCCGCCGCGGCGCGCTCGACGACCTCGTCCTGGAGTGCCTCGCCGAGCGCACCATCGCCCTCGGCCACCGCCGGCGCCTCGCCGACCCGGCCACCGGGTACGACCCCCGGCTCGGGCAGCGGCTGACCGCGCTGCTGCCGGACCTGCTCGCGGGCGGGGTCCGGCTGCTCACCAACATGGGGGCGGCCAACCCACCGGCGGCCGGTCGTGTCGTGCGCGAGCACCTCGACCGCCTCGGGTCCGCCGCGCCGGTGGCCGTCGTGACCGGCGACGACGTGCTCGACGTGGTCGACCCCGCGGCGCGCGCGGCCGAGGACGGCGTCCCCCTGCACGAGCACGGCGAGCTCGTGTCGGCCAACGCCTACCTCGGCGCCGACGCGATCGCGCCCGCGCTGGACACCGGAGCCGCGGTCGTCGTCACCGGGCGGGTGGCGGACCCCTCGCTGTTCCTCGCGCCGCTGGCGCACCGGCTCGGGTGGGATCTCGACCACCCGGACGAGGCCGCCGCGGGCACCCTGGTGGGACATCTGCTGGAGTGCGCCGGACAGCTGACCGGCGGGTACGCCGCCGACCCCGGGCACCTCGACGTCCCCCGGCTCGCCGATCTCGGGTTCCCGTTCGCCGACGTCGCCGCCGACGGGACCGCGCGCTACGGCAAGCTCGACGGCACCGGCGGCCGACTCGACCGGCACACGGTCCGCGAGCAGCTGCTCTACGAGGTGACCGACCCGACCGGCTACCGCACCCCCGACGTCGTCCTGGACCTGCGCGGCGTGTCCGTGGACGACGACGGCCCCGACCGGGTCCGCGTCACCGGCGCCACCGGCCGGGCCCGCCCGGACGAGCTCAAGGTCAGCGTCGGCTACCGGGCCGGGCACCGGGTCGAGGCCGGGATCTCCTACGTGGGCCCGAACGCCGCGGCCCGGGCCCGGCTGGCCGCCGACGTCGTCGCCGAGCGGGTCCGCGGCCTCGCCGTCGCCCCCCGGATCGAGGTCCGCGGCGGCGACACCGACGCGCGGCTGCGGGTCGCGGCGCTGCACCACGACCCGGTCGTGCTCGACGTCCTCGCCCACGAGGTGGAGGCGCTCTACACCAACGGCCCGGCGGGCGGGGGCGGTGTGCGCGCCCGGCTCGACGAGGTCGTCGGTGTGCTGTCCACCCTCGTCCCCCGCGCGGCCGTCGTCCCGCGGGTCACCGTCCTGGAGGCCGGCTGTGCTGCTGCATGAGATCGCGCACTGCCGCGCGGGGGACAAGGGGACGGTGGCGACGCTGACCGTGGTCCCGTACGACGACGCGTTCTACCCGCTGCTCGTGGCCGTGCTGACCCCGCAGCTGGTGCGGGCGGGCCTGGACCGCTGGGTCGGCGGCGAGGTCACCCGCCACGAGCTGCCCCGGGTGAGCTGCCTGCAGTTCGTCTGCACCGGGATCCGCGGCGGCGGGGTCACCGTGTCGACCGAGCTGGACACGCACGGCAAGTCGTTGTCGTCGCGGCTGCTGGCACTGGCGCTCCCGCCGCCGCCCGGCCCGCGGTGAGCGGGGTCCGCGCCGCGGGTCAGGCCCAGGCGAACAGGTCCAGCGACGAGCCGTCGGGGTCGGCGACGGTGGCGTAGCGCTGCCCCCACGGCGCGTCGAACGGGTCCAGCACCGAGGCGTGACCGGCCGCGGTGATCCGGCGCCAGGCGTCGTCGACGGCCGCGACGGTCGGCAGCCGGAACGCCAGCCCGACCCGTCCGTGGCCGTCCGGGGCGGCGCCCGGGTGGAAGCCCTCCACCATCGACTGCAGGTCCAGGGCCAGACGCACACCGCCGCGCAGCGTGGTCTCCACGTGCGCCTCGGTCTCGGAGCCCTCGGGGAACTCCAGCCCCAGCAGGCGGTAGAAGGCCAGCGAGCGGGTCATGTCGGTGACCACGATGCCGATCATGTCGAGCTCGGCGCCGATCGAGGTGTCCATGCCCACGACGCTAGGCCGCGGGCGGCCCGGCGTCGTGAACGGATCGGACAGCGCTCAGCGCTTCCCGCGGAAGCGGCGCAGCATGTCCTGCGCCCGCTGCCGGTTGCGCGGATCGCTCGCCATCCGCTTGGCCTGGTCGCTGTAGCGACGCCCCTGCGGGCTCTTCAGGAATGCGCTGATGCGCCCGATGATGCCGGCCATGACGACCTCCGTGGTGGCGGGCCGCGACACGGACGTGCACGGCTCCGTGCACAGGATGCCCGTTTCGTCCGGACATCATTCCACCGGGTGACGATCCCCGGACACACGACGGGCCCCGCCGCAGGATGCGGCGGGGCCCGTGCGCGCGGAGCGCGCCTACAGGTACTGGCCGGTGTTCGACGCGGTGTCGATCGCACGGCCGGTGGCGTCGTTCTTGCCGGTGACCAGGGTGCGGATGTAGACGATCCGCTCCCCCTTCTTGCCCGAGATCCGCGCCCAGTCGTCGGGGTTGGTCGTGTTCGGGAGGTCCTCGTTCTCGGCGAACTCGTCGACGATCGCGTCCAGCAGGTGCTGGACCCGCAGCCCCGGCTGGCCGGACTCGAGCACCGCCTTGATCGCGGACTTCTTCCCGCGATCGACGATGTTCTGGATCATCGCGCCGGAGTTGAAGTCCTTGAAGTAGAGGGTCTCCTTGTCCCCGTTGGCGTAGGTGACCTCGAGGAAGCGGTTCTCCTCGGACTCGTCGTACATCCGCTCGACGATCCGCTGGATCATCGCGGTGGTGCACGCCGTGCGGTCGCCGCCGAACTCGGCCAGGTCGTCCTCGTGGATGGGCAGGGTGTCGGTGATGTACTTGGAGAAGATGTCGATCGCGCCCTCGGCGTCCGGGCGCTCGATCTTGATCTTCACGTCGAGCCGGCCCGGCCGCAGGATCGCCGGGTCGATCATGTCCTCACGGTTCGAGGCACCGATGACGATGACGTTCTCCAGGCCCTCGACGCCGTCGATCTCGGCCAGGAGCTGGGGGACGATCGTCGTCTCCACGTCGGAGGACACACCCGAGCCACGGGTCCGGAAGATCGAGTCCATCTCGTCGAAGAACACGATCACCGGGGTGCCGGCGCTCGCCTTCTCCCGCGCGCGCTGGAAGATCAGCCGGATGTGCCGCTCGGTCTCGCCGACGAACTTGTTGAGCAGCTCGGGGCCCTTGATGTTGAGGAAGAACGCGCGCCCCTCGTCCGGGTCGTCGCCCCGCTGCTTGGCGATCTTCTTCGCCAGCGAGTTCGCGACGGCCTTCGCGATGAGCGTCTTCCCGCAGCCGGGCGGCCCGTAGAGCAGCACGCCCTTGGGCGGGCGCAGCTCGTACTGGGTGAACAGCTCGGTGTGCAGGAACGGCAGCTCGACCGCGTCCTGGATCTGCTCGATCTGCCGGGACAGGCCGCCGATGTCGGAGTAGGCGATGTCCGGGACCTCCTCGAGCACGAGGTCCTCGACCTCGGCCTTGGCGACCCGCTCGTAGGCGTAGCCCGCCCGCGAGTCGACCATGACCGAGTCGCCGGACTTGAGCGGGCTGGTGCCCTCCTCCTGTCCGAGCTCGAACAGCGGCGCCGCCAGCCAGACGACCCGCTCCTCGTCGGAGTGGCCGACGACCAGGCCGCGACCGGCCGAGCCGTCCTCACCCGGACGGGAGATGATCTCCCGCAGCGAGTAGAGGTCACCGACCTGCTCGAAGCCCATGGCCTCGACCACGGTGAGCGCCTCGTTGAGCCGGACGGACTGGCCGCTGCGCAGCGTCTCGCCCTCGACCGCCGGGGACACGGGGACCCGCATCCGGCGGCCGGAGGTGAAGACGTCGACCGTGTCGTCGTCGTACCGGCCGAGGAAGACCCCGTAGCCGGACGGCGGCTGCGCGAGCCGGTCGACCTCCTCGCGGAGCGCGACCAGCTGGCCGCGGGCCTCCTTGAGGGTCTCGGTCAGCTTCTCGTTCCGAGCGTTGAGCGCGGAGAGCCGGCTCGTGGTCTCGGCGAGCCGCTGTTCCAGCACTCGGGCGTGCCGGGGCGTCTCGGTCAGCCGTTGACGCAGCGAGGAGATCTCGTGCTCGAGATGACGGATGTGCTCGGCGGCCTCAGCGGGGCTGAGGTCGCGGTCAGACTGGAAACCCTGGTTGCCGGGACCGTCGTCGTAGGGGTGGTTCACGGCAGCCTCCCTCCGTGTTCCGTCTCACCACGGTACCCGTGACGGGTGACCGCGACGGTGCGTCGAACCGGTGATCCGGGCCTCAGCCGGTCGGCACCATGTGGTCACTCTGCGGCTTCACGGGCGTCACCGCCACGTCCACACGGAGGGTAGTTCGTAACGTTCTCGTTCCGCGCTCCGGCGCGTCGCGGCCGCGATCCGGTCGAAACCGGACAGAACGCACAGGTCAGCGGCCGGTCGGCCGTCGCTGCTGCCGGGGCGGCGTGACGCCGTCGGCGAGCCGCCGGGTGGTCAGCAGGAAGGCCGTATGGGCGATCATCCGATGCTCCGGACGGACAGCCAGACCCACCACGTGCCAGGGGCGGACCATCGCCTCCCAGGACTCGGGCTCGGTCCAGCACTGCATCTCCCGCAGCGCCTCGGTGAGCACCGACAGCTGGGTGGTGGTCGCGACGTAGCCGACGAGGATCCCGCCCGGCACCAGGCAGTCGCGCACGGTGTCGAGCACGTCCCACGGCGAGAGCATGTCCAGCACGACCCGGTCGACCTCGCCGCGGTGCTGCCGGACGTCACCGACGGTCAGCTCCCAGTGCGGGGGCCGGTGGCCGAAGAAGGTCTCGACGTTGGTGACCGCGTGCGGGGCGTGGTCGTCGCGGACCTCGTAGGAGATCACCTTGCCGGTCGGCCCGACGGCCTGCAGCAGCGAGCAGGTCAGCGCGCCGGACCCGGCGCCGGCCTCCAGTACCCGCGCGCCGGGGAACACGTCGCCCCACATGAGGATCTGCGCGGAGTCCTTGGGGTAGATCACCTGGGCGCCGCGGGGCATCGACAGCACGTAGTCGGCCAGGCGGGGGCGCATGGTCAGGTACGGCGTGTTCGCCGCGGAGTGCACGAGCCCGCCCTCGGGCGAGCCGATGATGTCGTCGTGGTCGATCTGGCCGCGGTGGGTGTGGTACGCCCCGCCGGCCTGGAGGACGACGGTGTAGCGGCGCCCCTTGGGGTCGGTGAGCTGGACCCGGTCGCCCTCGCGGAACGGCCCGCCGCGGCGCGGGGGCTCCCAGACGACGTCGGCGCTCCCGGCGACGTGGTCGTCGTCGGCGGGGTCGGCGTCGGCCGGGTCGGCGCCGGTGAGGTCGGCGTCGGTGAGGTCGGCGTCGGTGGGGTCGGCGTCGGTGGGGTCGGCGTCGGTGGGGTCGGCGTCGGTGGGGTCGGCGTCGACGGGACCGGTGGCACCGTCGGAGGTCGGGAGGGCGTCGTGCACGGGCGACGACGCTATCCGCGCTCCCGCACGGCCCGGTCGCCGGGGCGTCGGCGGCGCGGCACGAGCAGGCCGAGCCCCAGCAGCAGGAGCACCGCTCCCCCACCGACCACCAGGCCCGGGCCGGTGCGCAGGAACCCGGCTGCGCCACCGACCCAGGGCAGGTGGTACCAGACCCGGCCCAGCAGGTCCCGCGCCGTCACCGGATGCGGATCCCGCGCCGGGTTCGCGTCGCCGCGGGTGGTGAACGCGGGGCCGGGATCGACCGCGACCACACGGTGGGTGACGGTCCGGGTCTCGCCGCTGGTCCGGTCGCGATCGACGAACGAGATCACGTCACCGATCACGACGTCGGCCGCGTCCACCGGGCGGGACACGACCAGCGAGCCCACGGGAAGGGTCGGGACCATGCTCCCGGACAGCACCGTGTACGCGCGGGACCCGGTCAGCGCTGGGACGACCGCGACCGCCGCGGCCATCCCGACCAGCCCGAGCACGACGACGGTGACGAGCGCCCCACCGATCCGGCGCCACGCGGACGGGCGGGATACGGCCGGCACCGGCCATGACGTATGCGAGGGAGCGACGGAATCTCGGCCCATCCGCTCACCCTAGGTCCGCTCCCGGACACCCGACGTACACGATCGGGCGGTGAGCTGCGACGATGCAATGGGAACCTCCACGCGCATGGACACACGCACACGCGTCGGGATCGGTGTCGTCGCGGTCGCGGTCGCGGTACTCGCGATCGGCCTCGGCACCTACGCCGCCTTCACCGACACCGAGGACGGGCCGGGTGGGCAGGTCTCCTCCGGCACCCTCGACCTCACCGTCGGCTCCAACGCCGACAAGGTCCTCTTCAACCAGGCCACCATCGCCCCCGGCTTCTCCACCACCGTCACCGTCGACGTCCGCAACGCCGGTTCCGTCCCCGGCACCGTCACCGGATCGCTGACCGCGACCGGGTCCGACGTCACCTGCACCGAGCCCGAGGCGGAGGCGGAGAAGGTGGCCGCGAACGCCTGCGCCGCCGGCGGCAACCTGCAGGAGGAGATGACCGTCCAGGTCGTCTCCGGGCCGGGGGTGGGCACCGCGGGGGCGGCGGTTCCGCTGCGCACCTTCGTCCAGAGCCCGCTGCCGTCCGGGCCGCTGGGCGCCGGGGCCACCGGTACCTACACGCTGACCTTCGCGCTGCCGCCGTCGGCGGACAACAAGGTGCAGGGCGACCGGATCACCGTCGGGTCGACGTTCACCCTGAACCAGTCGTGAGCCCGGCGGTCCCCCGGCGGCGGGCAGCGCTCGCGCTGGGGGCCGCGGCCGTGCTCGTCGCGGTGTCGGCCACGGCCTGGGGCACCTGGGCCGTGTTCACCGACAGCGACCCGGGTGCCGCGGGTTCGACCTCGGCGGGCACGGTGGTGCTGGGCGGGCGCGCGACCCCGCCCGCGGTCGCCCTGACCGGCCTGCGGGCGAACTCGACGACGACCACCTCGGTGACCGTGGACTACCGCGGTTCGGTGCCGGCGACGCTGTCGGTGTCGCTGCCCGCGTACTCCTCGACCGCCTGCACCACCGGGGTCGGCGGGCTGCTCGACGGCCTGAACGTCGGGTCGCTCACCGTCCGGATCGGGTCGCGGACCGCCGAGTCGTACTGCGCGCTGCTCGACGGGAAGGACCGCGTGGTCACCACGCTCGCGCCCGGCACCGTGGTGACGGTCCCCCTGACCGTCGCGGTCGGACCGGTCGTGCTGCTGCCGCGCACCGAGGCGGCGACGCTCCGGCTGGCGGTCTCGGGCGGCTTCACCGACCGGGTGGACGGGACCCTGAGGATCGGCACGAACCTGCTCGGCACCCGGTCCCTGCGGGTCGCCTCGCCGAGCGTCGTCCCGGCCGTCGCCGCCCCGCCCGCCGAGTGCGTCGACGCCGGCATCACCTCGGTCACCGAGACCGTCGTCCTCAGCGGCGACGGCGCCGTGTTCGACGCCCGCACCGACCGGCCGGGTGCGACCGGGCCGCTGCTCGTCGTGGGCACCCCCGGACCCGACCGCATCACGGGGTCCCCGGGCCGGGACTGCCTGGTCGGGGCGGGCGGGGACGACGTACTCGACGGCGGGGCCGGGGACGACGTGCTGCTCGGCGGCGACGGCGACGACCGCCTCTCCGGCGGGGACGGGGCCGACCGGCTCTACGGCGGCGCCGGAGCCGACACCCTGCTCGGCGGCCCGGAGAACCCGCGCGAGCCGGACGTTCTGCACGGCGGCCTCGCCGACGGCTCGACCTGCCCGGACGCCGGCCCGGAGGACCTCCTGACCGCGTGCACGGCACCGGCCCCCGCCGCGACGCCACCGGCGACCGCACCGTCACCGGCACCCGGCGCGACTCCGGTGCCGGAGGGCTCGGCCGACCCGGCCGCGCCCGGGGATCCCGCCTCCACACCCCCGGAGCCGGCCCCGCCCGCGCCGGCCGTGCCCGAGGGCGAGCCCGACCCGGCGACGACCGCCCCGCCCGGCTGATCGGATCCCGGAATCGTCGGGGGGCCCGGCTAGCCTGCCCGCGTGACCGTCCAGGAGCCCCCGTCCGCCCGCGCGGCCGGACCCGGTGCGTCCCCGGCCGCCACCGCACCGCGTCCCCCCGCCCTGTCCCCGTCGCGTGCGGCGGACTTCCGCCGCTGCCCCCTGCTCTACCGGTTCCGTGCGGTCGATCGGCTCCCGGAGCCGCCGTCGCAGGCGCAGGTCCGCGGGACACTGGTGCACGCGGTGCTGGAGCGGCTGTTCGCCCGGGACCCGGCCGACCGGACCCCGCAGGCCGCGCGGGAGCTGCTCGGCCCCTGCTGGGACGACCTCGCGGCCGCGGAGCCCGCCGCGGCGGCGCTGTTCAGCGGCCCGGAGGACCCGCAGCTCGCGCTCTGGCTGGACTCGGCCTCCGCGCTGCTCGACCGCTACTTCGCCCTGGAGGACCCGGCCGGCGTCTCCGCGACGGCGGTGGAGACCCGCATCGAGGCGGCCCTGCCCGGCGCCGGCGACGCGGCGCCGGTGCCGCTGCGCGGCATCCTGGACCGGCTCGACGACGGTCCCGACGGGCTGCGGGTGGTCGACTACAAGACCGGCGCGACGCCCGGCGAGGGCTACGAGTCCGGCGTGCTGTTCCAGCTCAAGTTCTACGCACTGGCCGTCCTGCTGACCCACGGCCGCGTCCCCGACGAGCTGCGCCTGCTCTACCTGGCCGACGGCACCGCCCTGGCCTACCGGCCCGACGCCGAGGAGCTCACCCGCTTCGGGCGCCTGCTCGAGGCGGTGTGGACCGCCATCCGGCTCGCCGCCCCCACCGGGGACTTCCGGCCCCGCACCGGCCCGGCCTGCCGCACCTGCGACCACAAGGCCCACTGCCCCGCGTGGGGCGGTACTCCCCCGCCGTATCCCGGCTGGCCGGGCGGCGCGGCATGATCGACGGGTGAGCGCACCGCCCCCTATCCCGCCCGGCCCGTTCTACCTGCCCCGCGGCGAGCAGACCGCCGACGGCGTCACCCACGCCGCCTTCGAGGCGACGCCGTCGACGACCGGCCCCTGGTTCGCCGACGCCCAGCACATGGGCCCGCCCTCGGCGCTGCTGGTCCGCGCCCTCGAACGGCTGCCCGAGTCCCGCCCCGGCGGCGCCGAGGCGGGGTGGCGGATCGCCCGCGTCACCGTCGAGGTGCTCGGGGCGGTGCCCGCCGGGCCGGTCACGGTCACCGCGGGCGTCGAGCGGCCCGGGCGGACGATCGAGCTGCTGTCGGCGACGATGCGCGCCGGTGACCGGGACGTGCTGCGGGCCCGGGCCTGGCGGCTCGCCGCGTCCGACACCGCCGTCGTCGCGCAGGGGCAGGCAGCCGCGCTGCCCGGGCGGGACGCCGCCGTCGTGCGCACCGAGCGGCCGGACGGCTGGCTGCCCGGGTTCCTCGACGCGATCGAGTGGGCCTGGCTCGACGGGGGCAGCCTCGGCGACGAGGGCCCGGGGCGCGGCTGGATCCGGATGCGGGTCCCGCTCGTCGAGGGTGAGGATCCGAGCCCGGCGCAGCGACTGATGGTCGCCGCGGACTGTGCGAACGGGCTCGCCGCACCGCTGGACGTGACGCGCTGGTTGTTCGTCAACACCGAGCTGACGGTGCACCTGCACCGGGCCCCGGCCGGCGAGTGGATCGGCGTCGACGCCGCGACCGTCGTCGGGCCGGACGGGCTGGGCACCTGCTCGGCCACCCTGTTCGACGACGACGGGCACACCGGCCGGATCGCCCAGGCCCTGACCGTCCGGGCCCGCTAGCCGTACGGCCGCCGGCACCGCCCCGGCCGCACGACGGCGGCCCGCCACCGGAGTCACCGGGGCGGGCCGCCGTGGGGGGAACGGACGTCGGACGGGGTGGGCTCAGTGGCCGTGGCCGTTGACCGTCATCGCGCGGCAGGACCGGATCTCCGAGGTGAGGATCGCGGTGGCGCCGATGTCGGCGAGCTTGTCCATCACGCGGTTCGTGTCCTTGGTGCGCACCATCGTGCGGACCGCGACCCAGCCCTTCTTCGACAGCGGCGAGACCGTCGGCGCCTGCAGGCCCGGTGCGACCTTCTCCACGGCCTCCAGCAGCCCCTCCGGGCAGTCGAAGTCCATCATCAGGTACTCGCGGGCCACGACGACGCCCTGCAGCCGGTCGGCGAAGACCTTCTTCAGGCGGGTGGTCTCGGCGTCCTCGGCGCGGTCGTGCCGCTTCTCCCGCTCGATGAGCGTGGCCTGCGAGGTGGCGATGGCCTCGCCGATGATCTGCAGACCGTGCTGGCGCAACGTGCGCCCGGAGGACACGACGTCGGCGATCGCGTCGGCCAGACCCAGCTGGATGGAGATCTCCACCGCGCCGTCGAGCTTCACGATCTCCGCGCCGATCCGCTTGCCGGAGAGGTACGAGCGGACCAGACGGGGGTAGGACGTCGCGATCTTGCGGCCGTCGAGGTCTTCGATCTTCCAGTCGGCGTCGGCCGGGGCCGCGAAGTGGAACCGCGACTTGCCGAAGCCGAGCGGGATGATCTCCTGGGTCTGGCTGCCCGACTCCTCCATGAGGTCGAAGCCGGTGACGCCCAGATGCAGGTCACCCTTGCCGACGTAGGTCGCGATGTCCTTGGGCCGCAGGTAGAAGAACTCGATCTCGTTCTCGTCGTCGACCACGCTGAGGTCGCGCGAGTCGGTCCGCTGGCGGTACCCCGCCTCGCGCATCATCGTCGCGGCGGGCTCGGCCAGGGTGCCCTTGTTCGGCAGTGCCACGCGGAGCATTTCCGCTCTCCTGACGGTCGTCGTCGGTGGTGGTGTCGGTGGGTCGGGTCGACCTACAGATGCTTGTACACGTCCTCGAGGGTGAGCCCCCGCTGGAGCATGATCACCTGCAGCCGGTACAGCAGCTGCGAGATCTCCTCCGCCAGCTCGTCGTCGCCCTGGTACTCGGCGGCGATCCAGACCTCACCGGCCTCCTCGAGCACCTTCTTGCCCTGGGCGTGCACCCCGGCGTCCAGCGCGGCGACGGTCCCCGAACCGGCCGGCCGCTCCTGGGCCTTGGCCTGCAGCTCGGCGAACAAGTCGTCGAATGTCTTCACGGGTACCAGTGTGAACGGTGACCCACGCCGCACGCCGGGCGCATCCGGGGCGGTAAGCCGTGTGGGCAACGGACCGCGCCGGATGGTTCACCCGGAGTGAGCAAGACCAGGTCGGGGTGCCGCTCGTCGCCGCGAACGGCCCGCTCACACCGGTGCCTGCGCCGTTCAGCGGGCCCGGACCTCCGCGAGGACCGCCCCGAGCTCGGCCGGCCCGATCCCGGCGAGGGTCTCGCGCAGCACCCGGCGCGGACCGGCCGGCACCTCGAGCTCGCAGGGCACCACCAGCACCGCGCAGCCGGCCCGCTCGGCCGACAGCGCACCCGTCGGCGAGTCCTCCACCGCGACGCAGTCGCCCGGTTCGACCCCGAGCAGCTCGGCGCCGCGCCGGTAGGGCTCGGGCTGCGGCTTGGGCTCGCGCACCTCGTCGCCGGGCACGACGGCGGTGAAGTGCTCCCGGCCCAGGGTGTCCAGCGCCCGCTCCACCAGCACCCGGATGGTGTTGGTGACGAGCACGGCGGGGATGCCCGCCTCGCGCAGGGCACCGAGCAGCTCCCGGGCACCGGGGCGCCACGGCACGCCGTGGGAGAACAGCTCCCCGGCGCGGTCGTAGAGCCACTCGCCGGTCTCGCGGTACTCGTCGGCGGGGATCGTGCCGGGGTCGCGCCCGGCCTCCCGGAAGCAGATCCACAGCGACGAGTCGAGCGAGCCGCCGACGGACTCCAGGCGGGCCGCGAGGCTCAGCTCCGGGGCGCCGAGGTGCTTCATGAGGTCGTTGAGGGCGACCTCCCACACCTTCTCCGAGTCGATCAGGGTGCCGTCCATGTCCAGCAGCACGCCCGCGGGCCGGGTCGTCGGCTCAGGCATCGGGGGTGTACCCCAGGTTCGGGCGCAGCCACTTCTCGACGACGGCGACGTCCACACCGAGCCGGCCGGCGTAGTCGGCGACCTGGTCGGACCCGATCCGGCCGACGGTGAAGTACCGCGACTCCGGGTGGGCGAACATCATGCCGCTGACCGCGGCCGCCGGGGTCATGGCGAAGGACTCGGTGAGCCCCACGCCGGTCTCCTCGGCGCCCAGCAGGTCGAACAGCGGCCGCTTGAGCGTGTGGTCCGGGCAGGCCGGGTAGCCGAACGCGGGACGGATGCCCCGGAACCGCTCGGCGTGCAGGTCCTCGACGGCCTGGTTCGCGTCGGGCTCGAACCACTCGCGGCGGGCCTGCCGGTGGGCGTACTCGGCGAAGGCCTCGGCGAGCCGGTCGGCCAGCGCCTTCACCATGATCGCCTTGTAGTCGTCGAGCGCGGTCTCGAACTCGGCGGCCATGTCCTCGGCGCCGTGGATGGACACCGCGAACGCGCCGAGGTGGTCCCCGTCGGGCGCCACGTAGTCGGCGAGGCTGCGGTTGGCCCGCCCCTTCGGCTTGACGGTCTGCTGGCGCAGCATCGGCAGCCGCACGTCACCGCCGTCGGGTGAGATCACGATGTCCTCGCCCTCGGCGCGGGCCGGCCAGAAGCCGTAGACGCCGCGGGCGGTGAACCGGTCCTCGGCGATGATCTGGTCGAGCATCGCGTTGGCGTCGTCGTAGAGCTCCTTGGCGACCGGCGAGTTCAGGATCTGCGGGAACTTGCCCTTCAGCTCCCAGGCCAGGAACAGGAACTGCCAGTCGATCAGCTCGCGGAGTTCGGCGATCGTGGGCTCGCACGGGCGGGCCCCGGTGAACTCGGGGACGGGCAGCTCACCGAAGTCGATGCTCTCGCGGTTGGCGACGGCGTCGGCGAAGGGCAGCAGCGGCGTGGCCTGCCGGCCCTCGTGCTGCTCGCGCAGCCGCTGCTGGTCGGCGTCGTTGCGCCGGGACAGGACCTCGGCGCGGTCGTCGTCGAGCAGGTCCGACACGACCCCGACGACCCGGGAGGCGTCCAGGACGTGCAGGACGTCGCCCTGGTACTGCTGGGCGATCTTCACCGCGGTGTGCTGGCGGGAGGTCGTGGCCCCGCCGATGAGCAGCGGCAGCTTCAGGCCGCGCCGCTCCATCTCGGTGGCCACGCTCACCATCTCGTCGAGCGAGGGGGTGATCAGGCCGGACAGCCCGACGACGTCGGCGCCCTCGGCGACGGCGGTGTCGAGGATGGTCTGCGCGGGCACCATCACGCCGAGGTCGATGACCTCGTAGCTGTTGCAGCCCAGCACGACCCCGACGATGTTCTTGCCGATGTCGTGCACGTCGCCCTTGACCGTGGCCATGACGACCTTGCCGTGCCCGCGGGCGTCGATCTCGCCGCGGGCCTTGGCCTCCTCCTTCTCCTTCTCCATGAAGGGCTCGAGGTAGGCGACGGCGCGCTTCATCACGCGGGCGGACTTCACGACCTGGGGCAGGAACATCTTGCCGTCGCCGAACAGGTCGCCGACGACCTTCATGCCGTCCATCAGCGGGCCCTCGATGACGTCGAGCGGCCGCGCGGCCTGCGCACGGGCCTCCTCGGTGTCGGCCTCGACGAAGTCGACGATGCCGTGCACGAGCGCGTGCGACAGGCGGGCGCGGACGTCGGCCTCCCGCCAGGACAGGTCGACCTTGCGCTGGGTGCCCTCGCCCTTGAACCGGTCGGCGTTCTCCACGAGCCGGTCGGTGGCGTCGGGGCGGCGGTTGAACAGGACGTCCTCGACCATCTCGAGCAGGTCGGCCGGGATGTCCTGGTAGACCGCGAGCTGGCCGGCGTTGACGATCCCCATGTCCAGGCCGGCCTTGATGGCGTGGAACAGGAAGGCCGAGTCCATGGCCTCGCGGACGACGTTGTTGCCGCGGAAGGCGAAGGACAGGTTCGAGACACCACCGGAGATGTGGGCGCCGGGGCAGCGCTCCTTGATCCGCGGGCAGGCCTCGATGAAGTCCTTCGCGTAGTCGTTGTGCTCCTCCATGCCGGTGGCGATGGCGAGGATGTTCGGGTCGAAGATGATGTCGTGCGGGTCGAGCCCGGCCTTCTCGACGAGCAGGTCGTAGGCGCGGCCGCAGATCTCGACCTTGCGGTCCGCGGTGTCGGCCTGGCCGGTCTCGTCGAAGGCCATGACCACCACGCCCGCGCCGTAGGCCTTGACCTTGCGGGCCTGCTCCAGGAAGGGCTCCTCGCCCTCCTTGAGGCTGATCGAGTTGACGACGCCCTTGCCCTGCACGCACTGCAGGCCCGCCTCGATCACCGACCACCGCGAGCTGTCGATCATGATCGGCAGCCGGGCGACCTCGGGCTCGGTGGCCAGCAGGTTGAGGAAGGTGCGCATCTCGTCGGCGGACTCGAGCAGGTCGGCGTCCATGTTGACGTCGAGCATGTTCGCGCCGCCGCGGACCATGTCCAGCGCGACGTCGAGCGCGCCGTTGTAGTCCTTCGACTCGATGAGCCTGCGGAACCGCTTGGAGCCGGTGACGTTGGTCCGCTCACCGATCATCACGAACCCGGTGTCGGGGCCGATCTCGAAGCGCTCCAGGCCGGAGAAGCGGGTGCGCTGCGGGGCCTGCGCCGGCACCCGCGGCGGCAGCCCCTTGACCCGGTCGGCGATGTGGCGGATGTGCTCCGGCCCGGTGCCGCAGCAGCCCCCGACGATGTTGACCAACCCGGACTCGGCGAACTCCTTGAGGAAGTCCGCGGTCTGCTCGGGGGTCTCGTCGTAGCCGCCGAAGGCGTTCGGCAGGCCCGCGTTGGGGTAGGTCGCGACGAACGCGTCGCTGATCTCGGCGAGCGCGACGGCGTGCGGGCGCATCTCGTCGGCGCCCAGCGCGCAGTTCAGCCCGACGACGAGCGGCGCGGCGTGGCGCACGGAGGTCCAGAACGCGTCGACGGTCTGCCCGGACAGGGTGCGACCGGAGCGGTCGACGATGGTCACCGAGATCCACACCGGAAGGTGCGGGGCGACGTCGTGCGCGGCCTGCAACGCGGCCTTCGAGTTCAACGTGTCGAAGATGGTCTCGATCAGCAGGACGTCGACGCCGCCGGAGTCCAGCGCGGCGATCTGCTGGGCGTAGGAGTCGTAGACCTGCTCGTAGGACACCGCACGGTAGGCGGGGTCGTCGACCTTCGGCGACAGCGACAGCGTGACGTTCAGCGGACCGATGGAGCCGGCCACCCACTTGGGCTCGCCGGTGGCCTTCTCGGCCTCGTCGGCGGCCTCGCGGGCCAGCCGCGCCGCGGCCACGTTCATCTCGTCGACCTTCGACTCCAGGCCGTAGTCCGCCTGGCCGATCGTGGTCGCGGTGAAGGTGTTGGTCGTCGTCAGGTCGGCGCCCGCGTCGAAGTAGTTGCGGTGCGCCTGCAGGATCAGGTCCGGACGGGTGAGGTTGAGCAGGTCCGGGTCGCCGTTGGTGTCCTTGGGGTGGCCGTGCAGCCAGTCCGCGGAGTAGTCCTCCGGGGTCAGGCCGAGGCCCTGGATGACGGTGCCCCACGCCCCGTCGATGACGCCGATGCGCCGACCCAGCAGCTCCGTCAGCTGCTCGGTCCGCCGGGCCGCTCGATCGACCCGTTCGGGGTCGATCGGGCGGGTCGTGCTGTGGTCGTCCGAAGAGATGCCCACCGAGTGATCCGCTCCCGTCGTAGCTGACACGATCAACCACGGTACCTGGTGACGGGGAGGGAACCCGGCCGTGCGCCCGCGGGGTCGTAGGCTGGGGCGATGACCGACCGAGAGCCGAGCACCACGGGCGGCGACAGCACTCCGCACCTGGTCGACCCGGTCCTCATCGCGGCGTTCGAGGGCTGGAACGACGCCGGTGAGGCCGCGAGCACCGCGCTGGAGCACCTCGAGCTCAGCTGGGACGCGAAGCCTCTGACCTCGATCGATCCCGAGGAATACTACGACTTCCAGGTCACGCGCCCGCACGTCAAGCTCTCCGACGGCGTCACCCGGCGGATCGAGTGGCAGACCACGCGGCTGTCGTGGGCGACGCTGCCGGGCACCGACCGGCACGTCGTCCTGGTGAACGGGATCGAGCCGAACCTGCGCTGGAAGACGTTCTGCGCGGAACTGGTGGGCCACGCGGAGCGTCTCGGCGTGACGAAGGTCATCACATTGGGAGCCCTGCTCACCGAGGTCCCGCACACCCGACCGACGCCGGTGAACGGCACCTCCTGGGACGCGGAGTCGCAGAAGGCGATGGGCACCGAGCCGTCGAACTACGAGGGCCCGACCGGGATCGTCGCGGTCTTCCAGCAGGCCTGCGTGCAGGCCGGCATCCCGGCCGTCTCCTACTGGGCCGAGGTGCCGCACTACGTCTCGCAGGCCCAGGTCCCGAAGGCCGCGGTCGCGCTGCTGCACCGGATCGAGGAGTCCCTCGACGTCGAGGTGCCGCTCGGCGTCCTGCCGGAGAAGGCCGAGGAGTGGGAGCGGACCGTGTCGGAGATGGCCGACGCCGACGACGAGGTCCGCGAGTACGTGCGCCAGCTGGAGGAGCAGGCCTCGGAGTCCGACGACGAGGAGGCCCGCACCGAGCTGCGCGAGACCTCCGGCGACTCCATCGCGGCGGACTTCGAGCGCTACCTGCGCCGCCGCGGCCCCAACTCCTGACGGGCCGCGGCTCGTGGTGGCGCTGCGCCGGGCGGCGCTGTTCCTGGGTGCCTTCCTCGGGCCCTTCGGCGGTGGCCTGACCGCGGCGATGCTGCCGGAGCTGGGCGCCGACTTCGGCGTCCCGACGGCGACGGCGTCGGTGTCGATCACCACGTACCTTCTGCCGTTCGCCGGGGTCATGCTCGTCTCGGGCACCCTCGGCGACCGGTGGGGACGGGGGCGCACCGTCGTCGCCGGGTACGCGCTCTACGTCGTCGCCTCGCTGGCCTGCGTGCTTGCGGTGTCCTGGCCGGTCTTCCTGGCCGGGCGGGCGCTGCAGGGTGTCGCGAACGCGTTCACCACCCCGGTTCTGCTGGCGGCGCTGGCCGCCGCGGTGGAGCCGGACCGGCTGGGCCGGGCGCTGGGCTGGTTCGGGTCGCTGCAGGCGGCCGGGCAGACCTCGGCGCCGCTGTTCGGCGGGCTGGCCGCCGAGGTCGACTGGCGGTGGGCCTTCTGGGGTGCGGCCGGCGTCGCGCTGCTGCTCGGCGTGGTCGGGATCCCCGGCGGCTCGGCCCGCGCCACCGGCGACGCCCGCCCCCGGCTGCGCTCGGCGTGGACCGGTCCGGTGCTGCGGCTCGGGCTGGTCGCGGCGATCGGCTGGGGCTGTCTGGCCGGGCTGAACTTCCTGCTCGCCCTGCGCCTGGAGGAGCAGTTCGGGCTGGGTGCTGGGCCGCGCGGGCTGGTGCTGACCGCGCTGGGGGTGGCCGGGATCCTCACCGCGCGCCTGATCGGCGGCGCGGTGGACCGGCTCGGCCCGCGCCGCTGCGTGCTGACCGGGGCCGTCGGGGGCGGCGTACTCGTCGCCCTGATCGGACTGGTGCCGGTGCTGGGCGTGGTCGTCGCACTGTGGGCGCTGGGCGGTGTGTGCAGCCAGCTGATCCTGGTCGGGGTGAACGCACTGGTCCTCGGCCCGGCCGGAGGGGGCGGGGGCGGGGCGGTGTCGGTGGTGCAGGCGGTGCGCTTCGCCGGGACGGCCGCATCGCCGGTGGCGCTGACGCCGGTCTACCACACGGACCCGCTGGTGGCGTTCTTCGCGCCCGCGGCGCTGCTCGCGGCGGGCGTGCCGGCCGTCCTCGCGGTCGACCGGACGCGCCGCGCCTGAGTCTCACCCGTCGGCGTGCGCCCGCAGGTCGTCGAGGTCGACCCACTCGAGGGTGCGGGCGTGCGTCGCCTCGAGCACCACCGGCGGTGCGACGCCCTCGCGCAGCGCCTCGGCCCAGCGGCTCGCGCACAGGCACCACCGGTCCCCCGGCACCAGGCCGGGGAACCCGAAGCGCGGGTTCGGGGTCGTCAGGTCGTTGCCCTGCTCGCGGGAGAAGTCGAGGAACTCCGCGGTGACGCGGGCGCAGACGGTGTGCACGCCCGCGTCCTCGCCCCCGGTGTCGCAGCATCCGTTGCGGTAGAAGCCGGTGAGCGGATCGGTCCCGCAGGTCTCCAGCTCACCGCCCAGCACGTTGAGGGCCATCCCCGGAGTGTCCCGGCCGGGCGCCCGCCCTGCCGGTCGGGACGGGTACCGGACCGGCTACAGGGTCACCCCGAGCAGCGCGTCCAGCGCGGTGCGCACCTGCTGCGGGGCCGCGGTGTCGGTACCGCGGCGGGTGAGCGCCTCCTCGGCCCAGGCGTCGACGGCGGCGAGCGCACCGGGGGTGTCGAGGTCGTCGGCGAGGTGGGTCCGCAGCTTCGCGACCAGCTCGGCCGCGTCCGGCCCGGCGTCGAGGCCGACGGCCTCGCGCCAGCGGGTCACCCGCCGGTCGCCCTTCGCGTGCACCTCGTCGGTCCAGGACCGGTCGGTGCGGTAGTGCCCGTCGAGCAGGGCGACCCGGATGACGTTCGGGTCGACGCGGGCGTTGCGCAGCTTGGAGACGAAGACCAGGTTGCCCTTGGACTTCGACATCTTCTCGCCGTCGAGGCCGATCATGCCGGTGTGCACGTAGTGCCGGGCGAACGGGTGCTCACCGGTGAGGGACTCGGTGTGCAGGGCGCCGCACTCGTGGTGCGGGAAGATCAGGTCCGAGCCGCCGCCGTTGAGGTCGATCTGCGGGCCGAGCCGGTTCAGGCCGATCGCGGCGCACTCCACGTGCCAGCCGGGGCGGCCGCGGCCGAGGCCGGAGTCCCAGGCGGGCTCGCCGGGGCGCGCGGTGCGCCACAGCAGCGGGTCGAGCCGGTTGCGCTTGCCCGGCCGGTCCGGGTCGCCGCCGCGCTCGGCGGAGAACCTCAGCATGGTGTCGAGGTCGTAGTTCGACTCGTAGCCGAAGTGCCCGGTGGCGGTGACGTCGTGGTAGACGTCGGGGTACTCCGGGTCGTCGATCCGGTAGGCCGCGCCGGCGGCGACGAGCTTCTCGACCAGCTCGGCGATCTCGGGGATCGCCTCGACGGCACCGACGAACTGGCGGGGCGGCAGAACGCGCAGCGCCTCCATGTCCTCGCGGAACAGGGCGGTCTCGCGCAGGCCCAGCCCGACCCAGTCGTCCTGGTCGCGCTCGGCGCGCTCCAGCAGCGGCTCGTCGATGTCGGTGACGTTCTGGACGTAGTGCACGTCGTGGCCGAGGTCGCGCCAGTAGCGGTTGACCAGGTCGAACGTCAGGTAGGTGGCGGCGTGGCCGAGGTGGGTCGCGTCGTAGGGGGTGATCCCGCAGACGTACATCGTCGCGACCGGGCCCGGCGCCGTGGGCCGGACCCGGCCGGTGGCGGTGTCGTGCAGGCGCAGCGGCGGGCCGCTGCCCTCCAGTGCCGGGACGTCGGTCGGGGCCCAGGTCTCCATGCGGTCAAACCTACCTAGCTCTCGGAAGCGGTCACGCATGCGAACGCGCGGCGTCCGTCGCAGATTCCGGTGCGGGACGGGGTGCCGGTCACCACCACTCGACGTCGAGCTTGGCCTCGATGTCGCGGACGTGCCGGCGTGCGCAGGCCGGGCACAGCCGGCCGTCGCGGCCGCGCTCGTCGCGGTCGGTCACCCAGCCCGCGACGGCGGCGACCCCGGCGTCGTCGGGACCGGGGGCGCCGCAGAGACGGCAGGCGGACGGCGTAGCGCCCGCGATGGTGCTCCGGCGGCCCGGTCGGTGTCGAGCGCCGCGCGGCGCCGGCCGACCCGGTCGGCGATCATCGCGCACGCCATCAGCTGGATCTGGTGGAACAGCATCAGCGGCAGCACCACCAGCGCCCCGGCGGGGCCGCCGAACAGCACACCGGCGATCGGCAGCCCGCTGGCCAGGGACTTCTTCGACCCGCAGAACACGATCGCGATGCGGTCGGCGTCGTCGAAACCGAGCGCGCGGGCCCCGAGCGAGGTCACCACGAGCGCCAGCGCGAGCAGCAGCAGGCAGATCCCGAGCAGCACGAGCAGCGAGACCGGGGTGAGCCGTCCCCAGATCCCGGCGACGACGCCCTCGCTGAACGCGGCGTAGACGACGAGCAGGATCGACCCGCGGTCCACCAGCGACAGACGCTTCTTGTGCCGGGCCACGAACCGGCCGATGAGCGGCCGTGCGGCCTGCCCGGCGAGGAAGGGCACCAGCAGGCGGAGCGCGATGTCACCGAAGCTCGATGCGTCGAACCCGCCGCTGGTGGCCAGCAGCAGCGCGGCCAGCACAGGGGTGAGGACCACCCCGAGCACGTTCGACACCGACGCCGCGACGATCGCGGCGGGCACGTTGCCGCGGGCGATGCCGGTGAAGGCGATCGAGGACTGCACGGTCGACGGCAGACAGCACAGGAACACGACGCCGGCGGCGAGCGGCGCGGGCAGCAGCCACTCCGGCAGCAGCAGCACCGACAGGCCGAGCAGTGGGAACAGCACGAACGTCGCCGCCAGGACGGTGCCGTGCAGCCGCCAGTTCCGCAGCCCGCCCAGCGCCTCGGCGGCGGAGAGGCGGGCGCCGTAGAGGAAGAACAGCAGGGCGATCGCGGCGGTGACGGCGACGTCGACGACCCCGACCGCCGCGCCGCGCGCGGGGAAGAGCGACGCGACGCCGACGGTCACGAGGAGCAAGGCCAGGAACGGATCGGGACGGACTCGCATGGGTTACATCCTGCAAGCCGTCCGCCCATCGGGAAACCGACTGATCACCATGACTGTGTCCGCGATCTATGATGACCGGGTGCTCGACCCCGTCCGGCTGCGGTCGTTCGCCGCCGTCGCGCGTGCCCGCAGCTTCACCCGGGCCGCCGCCACGCTCGGCGTCGGCCAGTCCACCGTGAGCCAGCACGTGCGGCGCCTGGAGGCGACGGTCGGCCGCCCGCTGCTCGACCGCGACACCCACTCGGTGTCGCTCACCGTCGACGGCGAGGCGATGCTGGAGTTCGCCGCCACCATCCTCGACGCGGGTGACCGGGCGATGGCGCACTTCCGGGCGTCGCGGGTGCACGGCCGGGTGCGGTTCGGGGTGTCGGAGGACCTGGTCCTGACCCGGCTGCCCGCGGTGCTCGCGGACTTCCGCCGCCGCCACCCGGAGGTCGACCTGGAGCTGACCGTCGGTCTGGCCGGCGGGCTCGAACACCGCCTCGACGCCGGGGAACTGGACCTGATGTTCGCCAAGCGCCTCCCCGGCCCCGACGACGGCCGGCTCGTCGTCCGCCGCGACCGCTTCGTCTGGGTCGGGGCGCCCGGACTTCCGCTCGGCCCCGGCGACCCGGTACCGGTCGTCGCCTATCCCCCGCCGAGCCTGTCGCGCACCGCCGCCGTCGGGGCCCTGGAGGCGGTCGGGCGGCCGTGGCGGATGGCCTGCACCAGCGGCAGCCTGTCCGGCCTGCGGGCCGCCGCCCTCGCCGGGCTGGGTGTGCTCGCGCACGCCGCGACGCTGATCCCCGACGGGCTGGAGGTCGTCGGGGACCGTGCCGGGCTGCCCGAGCTGGGCCCGGTCGAGCTGGTGCTCGCGCACGGGCGGCGGCACAGCGACCCGGCCGAGGCACTGGTCCGCAGCATCCGCACCGCAGACCTCCGTCCGGAGTCGTGGACACCCCCGAACGGCGGCTAGGGTCCCGGGCCGTGCGCCGCCTGCCGATCGTCCTGCTGCTCGCGATGCTGGTCGCCGGGTGCGGTTCGCCCGCCGCACCGGGGTCCCCGACGCTGGACCGGGTCGCGTCGTCGCACGTGCTGCGGGTCTGCTCCACCGGGGACTACCGGCCGCTGACCGCACTGGCCGCGGACGGCACCTGGTCCGGGATCGACGTCGACATGGCCCGCGACCTCGCCGCCGAGCTCGGTGCTCGCGCGGAGCTGGTCCGCACGACCTGGGCGACCCTGCTCGACGACGTCGTCGCCGGGCGCTGCGACATCGCCGTCGGCGGCGTCTCGGTCACCCCGGACCGCGCGGAGCGGGCCGTGTTCACCGAGCCCTACCTGCGCGACGGCAAGACGCCGATCGCGCGCTGCCCCGACGTCGCCCGCTACGGCACGGTCGCCGACATCGACCGCCCCGGCGTCCGGGTCGTGGTGAACCCGGGCGGGACCAACGAGCGCTTCGCCCGGGCGACCTTCACCCGCGCGACGATCGTGGACCACCCGGACAACTCGACGATCTTCGACGAGATAGTGGCCGGCCGCGCGGACCTGATGGTCACCGACGCGATCGAGACCCGCTGGCAGGCCGCACAGCACCCCGGGGTGCTGTGCGCGGTGCACCCCGACGCCCCGTTCACCGACTCGGAGAAGGCCTACCTGACCCCGGCCGGCGACCCGGCGTTCACCGAGCGGGTGAACACCTGGCTGCGCACGGCGCGCACCGACGGCACCTGGAACCGCCTCGCCCGCCCCTGGCTCGGCTGAGTCCACACCCCCTGCCCAGCGGCCACACCCGGTACGACAGGTGTGGTCGCCGGTGAACGGGTGTGGCTGTCGGACCCCCTGTGCGACGGTGCGGGCATGCGCATCGTGGTGACGACACCGACCGGCACCGTCGGCTCCCGGTTGCTGCGCCTGCTCGTACAGGCCGGGCTGCACCCGGTGGCCCTGCTCCGCGACCCGGCCCGGCTGCCCCCGGACCTCGCCGGGCTGGTCGAGCCGGTGGTCGCGGACCAGACCGATGCCGACGCCGTCGTCGGCGCCACGCTCGGCGCGGACCGGCTGTACTGGGTGAACCCGCCCGCACCGCCCGGCACCGACCCGCTCGCCCACCAGGGAGCCTGCGCCGCAGTCGTCGCGGAGGCCGTGCGCCGCAACGGGATCGGCGCGACGGTGCTGCAGAGCAGCGGTGGCGCGGAGCTGCGCCGCGGCGCCGGGGACATCGACGGCCTGGCCGCGACCGAGCAGGCGCTCGACGCGACCGGCGCCCCGGTGCTGCACCTGCGGTGCGGCTACTTCATGTCGAACCTGCTGATGTCGGCCGACGAGATCGCCGGCGGGACGCTGTCGACGCCGTGGCCGCTCGACCACCCCCTGCCGTGGGTCGCGCCGGCCGACATCGCCGCCGTCGCCGCGGTACGGCTGCTCGGGCCGGTGTGGTCGGGGCGGTTGGTGCAGGCCGTGCACGGACCGGCGGACCTGACGTTCGACGACGCCGCAGCAGTGCTCACCGGGACACTCGGCCACCCGGTCCGCGCGGCGCACCTGCCCCGCGACGGGTTCCGGTCGATGCTGGCCGGCCTCGGCATGACGGCACCGGAGATCGACGCGCTCGCCGGGATGGCCGAAGGTCTCTCGGCCCCCGGGTACGTCCCCGAGCAGCGCCGCGACGCGGTGTCGACGACCCCCACGACGCTGCGCGCCTGGGCCGCGGAGCACCTGCACCCCGCCCCCGCCTGATCCCACCGGCCCGCCGGGTACCAGCAGCGTCCCGCCCTGGCCCGCCGCGACCTGTCACGTGCTGCAGCGACCCCTCGCGTGCTGCGGCGACCCACGCGGGGGGCGCCACGGCACGCGACGGGTCGCCACGCGGTCAGCCGGTGCGGCGGCGCAGGTAGTCCGAGACCACCTCCGCGCCGAGGCCGTCGAGGTCGGGCTGCACCACCCGTCCCCCGGCGCGGCGCGCGAGCCGGTTCACGAACGACAGCAGCCCCGGGTCGTCGCCGAGCACGAAGAACGTGAACGCCGCGTCCATCCCGATCAGCCGGTCCAGGCCGTCCACCGTCGCCCGCAGCGTGTGCGGGCTGGGCGGGTAGTCGAAGAACGCCTCGCCGTCGGGTTCCAGGTGCGCGGTCGGCTCGCCGTCGGTCACCACCAGGACGACCGGCGTCGCGTCGGGCTGGCGGGCCAGCCGTTCCCGGGCCAGGAGCAGGGCGTGGTGCAGGTTGGTGCCCTGCATGTACACGCCCTCCAGCCCGATCAGCTCGGCCAGGTCCACGGTCTGAGCGTGCCGCCCGAAGGTGATCAGCGACAGGTCGTCGCCGCGGAACCGCGTGGAGATGAGCTGGTGCAGTGCCAGCGCGGTGCGCTTCATCGGCACCCACCTGCCCTCGGCCACCATCGACCACGACGTGTCGACCAGCAGCGTCACCGCGGCACGGGTGCGCTGCTCGGTCTCGACGATCTCGACGTCGGACACGTCGAGTGCCCGGTCGTCGCCGCCGGCGCGGCGCAGCTGGGCGTTGAGCAGGGTCCGCGGCACCGACCAGGCCTGGGTGTCACCGAAGGCCCACGGCCGGGTCGCCCCGGTCGCGTCGCCGGCGGCACCGGAGCGCCGGGTGTCGCGCTGCCCCTGGCGCCCGGAGATCCGGTCGGCGACGTCGCGCAGCACCGACTGCCCGAGGGTCCGCAGCGCCTTGGGCGAGAGCATCAGCGAGCCGTCGGGGGCGCGGCGGAACAGGTCCTGGCGCTGCAGCTCGCGTTCCAGCTCGGCGAGGGTGCGGGCGTCGGCGGCGGACTCCGGGCCGAGCATCTCGGTGAGCGCGTCGAGGTCGATGTCCTCCATCCGCGCGCCGGGGTAGCTCTGCGCGAGCTGTTCGGCCAGGGCGTCGAGCTGCCCCAGCTCCTCCATCGCGCGGGTCGCCTCGCCCATGCCCATCGGGTTCTCGCCGCGGAAGTCGCCCTCCCCCGACCAGTCCTCGCCCGGGCGCAGGCCCTGCAGCTGGGCGTCGAGCCGGGCCAGCGACTGCGACAGCCGCGGGTCGCCGAACGCCTGCTGGGCCAGTTCGGCCAGCTCGGCGCGCTGCTCGGCCGACATCGAGTTCATCATCCGCTGGGCCGCGGCGGACCGGGCGGCGAGCGCGTCGACCAGCTCCTCGGTGTTCTGTGGGTTCTCCGGGAAGTGCTCGCCGTGCTTGCCCATGAACTCGGCGAACTGCTCGGTGGTGTCCTCGCCGCGTGCGTGCCGGTCGAGCAGGTCGTTGAGGTCGTCGAGCATGGCGTTGATCCGCTCGACGTCCTCCGGCGTGGCGTTCTGCATGGCCTGCTTCATGCCCTCGAAGCGCTGGTCGAGCAGCTCCCGGCCGAGCAGGTCGCGGATCTCCTGGTAGGCCTCGCGGGCGTCGGAGGACCGCCAGTCGTAGGAGTTCAGCTCCCGCACCGAGCCGCCGGTGTCGGGCGGCAGGGCGTCGAGCTGCATCTCGCGGAACCGCGCGTCGTCGGAGTCCTCGTTGCCCAGCGCCTCGCGCTCGGCGTCCAGCGCCCGTTGCAGCAGCTCACGGACCTCCTGCAGCGTCCCGTCGATGCGGTTGTCGCGCTGCAGGTCCCGGCGCCGCTCCCACACCCGGCGGGTGAGGTCGTCGAGGCCGCGCCGCCCGTCGAGGCCGCGACGGAGCAGCTCCTGCAGCGCCTGGCGCGGCGAGGAGCCCTCCATGACGTCGCGGCCGATCTGGTCCATCGCCGCCCGGATGTCGTACGGCGGCGCCAGCGGGTCGGGCCCGCCCGCGTAGGGGCCGTAGGCGTACCGGCGGCGACGACGCCTGGGATCAGCCATACGACACCGTGTCACCGTCGTCGGAGGAGTCCTTGGCCAGCTTGCGGGTCAGGAACAGGTACTCCAGCGCCAGCTCCGCGGCCGAGGCCATCGGGCCCGGGTCCTCGGTGCCCGCGGCGCCGAGCTTCGCGGCGATCTCGGTGAGGGCGTCGACCTGTGGCAGCGCGGCGACGACGTCCTGCGCCGGGATCCGCTCGCCGGTCCGGACCGGGCGGGTCGAGACCGCGACGGCCAGCTCGTCGAGGTCGACCCCGCGCAGCGCGAACCGGGCGGTGTCGGCGGTCGCGCGGCGCAGCAGGTGCTCGAGCACCTCGTCCTCGCGACCCTCCTCCCCCGACGCGAACTCGATCTTGCCGCGGAGCACCGCGGGGACCGACTCGAGGTCGACGGGCCGGGCGTAGGGGGTCTCCTCGCCGGTCAGCGCGGCACGGCGCAACGCCGCGGCGGCGACGGTCTCGGCCGCGGCCACGGCGAACCGGGCCGAGACGCCGGACCCCTGGTCGACCGCGGACGAGTCGCGCAGGTGCCGGGTGAACCGGGCGACGACCTCGAGCAGGTGCCGCGGCACCTCGGCGACGAGGTCGGCCTCCTGCGCGACGAGCTCGACCTCGGGGGCCAGCTCCAGCGGGTAGTGGGTGCGGACCTCGGCGCCAAACCGGTCCTTGAGCGGGGTGATGATCCGCCCGCGGTTGGTGTAGTCCTCGGGGTTCGCGCTGGCCACGAGCAGCACGTCCAGTGGCAGCCGCAGCGTGTAGCCGCGGACCTGGATGTCGCGCTCCTCCATCACGTTGAGCAGTGCGACCTGGATGCGTTCGGCCAGGTCGGGCAGCTCGTTGATGGCGACGATGCCGCGGTGGGACCGCGGGACGAGCCCGAAGTGGATGGTCTCGGGGTCGCCCAGCGAGCGGCCCTCGGCGACCTTGACCGGGTCGACGTCGCCGATCAGGTCGGCGACCGAGGTGTCGGGCGTCGCGAGCTTCTCGGTGTAGCGGTGGTCGCGGTGCACCCAGGCGACCGGCAGGTCGTCGCCGAGCTCGGCGGCGCGCCGGATCGAGGCGGGCACGATCGGCTCGTAGGGGTGCTCGCCGATCTCGGAGCCCTCGATGACGGGGGTCCACTCGTCGAGCAGGCCGGCCAGCGACCGCAGCAGGCGGGTCTTGCCCTGGCCCCGCTCACCGAGCAGGACGAGGTCGTGACCGGCGATGAGGGCCCGCTCGAGCTGCGGGACGACGGTGTCGTCGAAGCCGACGATGCCGGGCCAGGGGTCGCGGCCCTCGCGCAGGGCCACCAGGAGGTTGTCGCGGATCTCGTGCTTCACGGGGCGCTGTACATGACCGGACGCACGCAGCGCACCGACGGTACGGGGAAGGTCAGGTGTGACGGGCACGATCTCCACGCTACGCCCGGTTCCGGACTGCAGCGCGTCGTCGCGGAACCGTGTTCCGCGGACCGGACCTGGAATCTGTCTGGTTGTACAGATAGTTTGTCGGGTATGGCCGATCCCACCCCCGACGGGCGACGACGACGCGGCGCCGACACCCGTCGTGCGCTGGTGCGGGCCGCCGTCGACGTCGTCACCGCGCACGGCTTCGACCGGCTGACGCTGCGCCAGGTCGCGGACCGGGCCGGTGTCTCGGCCGCGTCGGCGACCTACCACTTCGGCACCGTCGACGCGCTGCTGGAGGCGGTCGCCGTCGAGCTGGAGCACGACGCCGTCGCACGGCTGGGCGAGCTGACCCGCCGGGCCCGCTCCGGGGACCTGACGCTGCTCGACGCCTGCACCGCCTACCTGGTCGACCTGCTCGGCCCCCGCCGCCCGGTGTTCCTGACGATGCTGGAGCTGCGCGTCCGCGTCGCCCGGGGTCACGGCGGCACCGCCACCGGCCCGGCCGCCGCGGAACCCGACGCGGCGCTGGTCGACCTCATCCAGGACCACGTCGGGAACCGGGAACGGGCCCGCGAGCTGTTCGCCGGGGTCTTCGGGCTGTCCGCGCTGGCCGTGTTCGGCCCCGTCCCACCGGGCGAGCCCGAGCTGCGGGCCCGGATGGCCCGGCTGCTCGCCGGAGCCGGGCTCACCACCCACGACGACCGCGCCGTCCCGCAGGAGACCCCGCACGAGACCCAGGAGGACCGGTTCCCGTGACCGCCACCCGACCCCCCGGTGCGCCCGACCGCGATGCCCTCGCCGCCCGTTTCGGGCCCCGGCGGGCAGACCTCGCGGTGCGCGCCCGGACCGCGGGCGACCCGCTCGCCGACGCCGTGGTCGCCGAGATCCGCGCCGCGGGCCGCGAGGGCGGCCGTGCGCTCACCGCGGCGCTGCAGCGCGGCATCCGCGACGGGCTCGCCTCGCTGACCGGGCCCTCCCCCGCCGTCGCGGCCCTGCTCACCTCGGCCGAGTCGGTGCCCGCGGGCACCGACCCCGCGATCCTCGACACCGGGATCCGGCCCATGTTCACCGCACCGCCCGCGGTGCACACCCTGTCCCTGTCGGCCGGGGCGCTGCTGCGCACCTACGGCTCCCCGTCGATCGCGGTGCTGCTCGGCACCACCGGACGGCTGGTGGAGTCCGCCGAGCGCCGCCTCACCGAGACCGGCACCTGGCTGCTCGCCGCCACCCTGCCCGGCGGCATGCGCCCGGGCAGCCCCGGCTACGTCGGCACCCTGCAGGTCCGCATGCTGCACGCCCACATGCGCGTGCTCGCCCGCGACCGCGGCCTCGACGAGGCCGTGCACGGCACCCCGGTCAACCAGGTCGACCTGGTCCGGACCTGGCTGGACTTCACCCTCGTCTCGATGCGGGCCGAGGCGACGATCGGGTTCGGGCTCACCCCCGCCGAGACCACCGAGGTCTACGCCTGCTGGCAGCTGCTGGCCCACCAGCTCGGCATCGATCCCGAGCTGGTCCGCGACGTCGCCTCGCACGCCGACGCCGAGGAGCTCGACGCGCTGGTCACCGCCGTCACCGGACCGCCGGCATCCGAGTCACGCGCGCTGGCCGGGGCGCTGATCGGGGCCGTCGCCGCGCTGCTCGTGCAGCCGCTGCGTCTGCCCGTGCCGCAGGGACGCCGTCTGCTGCAGGCGCTGGCCCGGCGCTTCCACGGCGCCGCGGTGACCACCGGGCTGGGCCTGCGGCGCAGCCCCGGCTGGGAGGTGGCCGTCGCCGTCCTGGGGCGGGTGGTCGCGGTGCAGCGCCGGTGGGTCCGGCGCAGCCCGGCGTCGCTGGAGGCCGCGCGGGTCCGCAACGTCGCCGCCACCCGGGCGCTGCTCGCCGAGGACCGCGGCGGCCCCTCCCTGTTCGAGACGCACGGCGCCTGAGGTCAGGCCGGGTCGTCCCACCAGCACGGGGACAGCCCGGCGGCCCCGACGGCCGCGGTCAGCGCGTCGCGGCGCCGGTCCGGCCCGACCAGGACCAGGCCGCCGCCGGGGCCCAGCGCGACCGCGACCCGGTCGGTCGGCTGCAGGTGCAGCCCCGGCCCGAGGTCCGGCGAGCCGAGCTGCGGGTAGGTGTCGGCGACGGCGAGCAGCGGCCCGCCCGGCCCGTCCCGGCGCCCCCACAGCGCGACGACGTGCGCGACCGACCAGTCCGGCCCCGGCCGGCCCCCGGCGTCGAGGTCGGCGGCCGGGGTGGCCGCGGCGACCAGCTCCCCGGTCCGCAGCGCGGCCAGCACGCCGACCGGGCCGTCGGGGGTGACGGCGGTGACGGCGTCGAGCAGCGCGGTCAGGCGCGCAGCGGTCCAGTCCCCCGTGGCCGGGACCGCGGCGAGCGACTCCCCGGAGAACTCCTCGACCGCACGACCGAGACCGGCCACCGGGGTGCCCGCCCGCTCGTCGTCCGCGGCGACCGGCAGGCCACGCAGGTAGCCGGTGTCCGCCGGCGCCCCGGGCGGCCGCGACGACACGTCGTCGCCGGCCCGCACCCGGGTGCCCGCCGCGTGCGCGAAGGCGGCCACCGTCGGTGCCGGCAGCGACGACAGCGCGGCCACAAGCAGCCGGGCGACGAACGGCCCGGCCAGCTGGTCGGGCTGGGGCAGCGACGCCGCGTGCACCCGCAGCAGCGCCTCCGCCCCGGGGAACGCACGGACCGGGCCGGGCGCCGGAGTGCTCACGGGGCGACCAGCAGCCACACCGGCACCGCGACCAGCGCGAGGGCGACCAGCCGGATCAGCCCGTGCACGACGCGGGGCAGCGCGGGGGGCGGGGCGGTGATCCGGTCGATGCGGGCCTCCAGCGCGTCGGTGAACGACGACAGCGCCGCCGCCGGCGCGGACCCGCCGACGGCCTTGAGCGCGGTCGCCAGCTCGGTGGGGTCGCACAGCCTGCGGGCGACGTCGTCGGCCCGCATCTCGATCAGCCGGGCCACCGCGAGCTGGGCGTGCACCATGCCGCGCACGAACGGCGCCGTCGCCCCCCACGCGACGAAGGGGAGCACGACCAGGTCGTGCCGCTCACGCAGGTGCGCCCGCTCGTGGGCCAGCACCGCGACGACCCCGGCGGTGTCGAGGGTGTCCAGGACCCCCGCCGACACCACGAGCCGGGAGCTGCGCCCGGGCAGGCAGTAGGCGACCGGGACGGGATGGTCGAGGACACGGGTACCGGAGGCGTGCGGCCACGGCGTGGCGAGCACGTCGAGCAGGTCGCGGTGGCGACGGCGGGCCCGCAGCGTCCGCACCGTGGTGATCACCAGGACCGACAGCAGCCGCACCAGCACCCCGAGCGCGATCAACAGGGCACCCACGTGCAGCGGGTCCATCCGGTCCGGCCACTCGCCCGCCGCCACCGATGCCGACAGCGCCGCCGCCGCGGTGGGCAGGCTGTGCCCCATCGGCGCGAGCCCGTAGGCCAGCCCCGCACCGAACAGCGAGATCCCGCCGCCGAGCCCGACGGCCTGCCACAGCAGCAGCGCTCCGACGGGGTCGCGGCCGGGCCAGCGCGCCCGGGCCAGGGCACGACTGACCGGCTCGGCGAGCAGTACGCCGAGCAGTCCGAGTCCGAGCGCGGTCAGCTGCATCGCCTCACATCGTCGCGGAGCGCGCGGCGCGGCGCTGCATCACCCCCGCGACCGGACGGGCTCGTGGAACGCCGGCGGCTCAGCCGAGCAGGTCGCGCAACCGCGACCGCTCATCCTCCGACATCGAGCCGAGGAACCGCGCGAGGGCGGCACCCCGGTCTGACGCGTCGTCGAGCGCGTCGGTCATCAGCTCGGCCACGTGGTCCTCCCGGCTGGCCACCGGGCGGTAGTGGTGGGCGCGGCCGTCGCGGATCCGCCGGACCAGCTGCTTGCGCTCGAGCCGGCCGAGGACGGTGAGCACGGTCGTCGTGGCCAGGTCGCGGTCGGCGAGCTGGTCCTGCACCTCACGGGCGGTCATGTCCCGGTCGGTCTCCCAGAGGACGTTCATGACCGCCCGCTCCAACTCGCCCAGACTCGTCACGAAGGTCATCCTACGCGAACCTTTCTACTGCGCGTAGAACCCCTGCGGGAGATGGCTCACACCCGCGGTGCGGCTCAGTGGATCTGCACCTGGTCGCCGACCTGCAGGTGGTCGAACCACTGGCGCGCATCGGTCTCGGCGAGCTTCACGCAGCCGGCCGACGGGGTCGAGAGGTCGCCCTGGTGGAAGGCGATACCGCCCTGGGCGAAGAACACCGACCACGGCATCTGGGTCAGCCGCTCCCGGCTGGTCCACTGCTCGGCCTTCCACTGCACGGCGAAGGTCCCGGTCGGCGTCGGGGCCTCCGGGTCGCCGGGGCGCATCGCGACCGGTCCGGCGACGACCCGACCGGCGTCGAACAGCCAGGTGGAGCGGCTCTCCAGATCCACACAGGCCCGCGCCGAGGAGGTGCACGGTGTGCCCGGGACGAGCTCGCCGGTGGCGACCTGCCGGTCGGTGGGATCGGGCTGCTCCGACGGCTCGGCCAGGGCGGGGCCCGCCAGGAGCCCGGCGGTCAGGGCCCCGGTCAGGGCGACGCCCACCGCGAGGAGCCCGGCGGTCCGGCTCCGTCCCCGTGCCCGCATCCGTCCGCCCCTCCGCCGGGCGCACGCCCCACGTCCCCGGCCCGTCGGGACCGACCGGAAGCACAGTGCGACCGGCTGGTTCCCCACGGTAGCCCAACATGATCTTGAGCTGAACGGGCGAGTTCGACACCGCCGATCGGCGGTGCACGAGAAGCGTCGGACGGTCGCTGCGTCGTCCGGTCCCGCGGTCAGCGGCCCCGGAACACCGGTGCGCGCTTCTCGGTGCGGGCGGCGCGCCCCTCGGCGATGTCCTCCGCGGCCCAGCATCCGCGGAACTCCGCGGTGAGGCCGTCGACCACCGCCGGGTCGGTATGGCCGCCACGGCCGAACGCGTCCACCGAACGCTTGTTGTAGGCCAGGGTCAGGGGGGCCATGGTCGCGATGTCACGGGCCAGGGCGTGTGCGGCGTCGCGGTCGCCGAGGGTGTCGGCGAGACCGCGGGCGTGGGCGGTGACGGCGTCGACGGTGGCGCAGGCCAGCAACAGGCTGCGGGCCGTGCCGCCGCCGGCGATCTGCACCAGGCGCTCGATCGTCCACGGGTCCACGGCCAGACCGAGCCGCGCGGTCGGCAGCCCGAACACCGCCTCCGGGGCGGCGACCCGCAGGTCGCAGGCCAGGGCCAGCTGCAGCCCGCCGCCGATCGCGGGCCCGGTCACCGCGGCCACGGTCGGCATCGGCAGGTCGGCGACCGCGTGCAGCCCGGTGTAGAGCGCGTCGAGGAACTCGTCGGTGTAGACCTCGCCGAAGTCGGCGCCGGAGCAGAACGCCGGCCCGTTCCCGGCGACGACCACCGCCCGCGCGCCGGCCGCGCGGACCTCGGCCGCGGCGTCGACCAGCTGCCGGCAGGTCGCGATGTCCAGGGCGTTGCGGCGCTCGGGGCGGTTCAGCTCGATCAGACCGACGTCGTCGTGGGTGCTCACGGAGATCACGGCCGGACCCTAACCCGCCGCCGCGGCCCCGGACCCGTCCGCGTGACCGGCGCCGCGCGCGGCGGGGGCGGGCTCGCTCCAGGTCTGCCCGCACAGCTCCCGGGCCAGGCCGACGGCGAGCTGGTCGATCCGGCGGAGCAGCCGCGCCGCGGTCAGCCGGCGCGTCCGCTCGGTACCGGGACCGGCGGCGGTCCGTGACGCCGCGTCCGCCTCGGCGGCGTCGAGCAGCTCCTCCGCGGAGCCGACGCCGTAGTCGGCGGGGCCCGCGCCACTCGGGTGCTCACGCCGGTCGGCGGGGCCCCAGGCGTCGTCGAGGATGCGGCGCAGGCCGTCGAGGTCGGCGCGGACCCGCTCGGCCGCGGGCTCCAGGGTCGCGGCCCAGCCGGGCACCGACGCGGTCGCGGCCTGGGCGGCGAGCTGGCGGGTGTAGTGGTCGACGGCGCCGACGACCCGCACGGTGTGGTGCACCCCGCGGCGCAGCGGCCTGCGGGCGACGGGGTGCTGCAGCGGCACCGCGCGGGTCCGCACGGTGGCCACCGCGGTGTCCACGGCGCGGGCCTTCTCCAGCGGGTCACCGGCGCCGGGGCGGCCCAGCGCCGCGTCGACCGAGGTGCGCAGGGAGACGTCGACGGCGGTGAGGGCGTCGTCGAGGGCCTCGGCGAAGGCCGTGCGCGACCGGGTGGGCAGGACCAGGTAGGCGGCGAGCATGCCCAGCGCGCCGCCGACGACGGTCTCCTCGACCCGCAGCACCAGGGTCTGCACGCTGAACTGGCCGATCACGCCGTAGAGCAGGGCCAGCACCGCGGTGATCCAGAACGCCATCATCGCCTGCGAGATCCGCACCAGGTACAGGGCGAGGAACACGCAGACGAACAGCAGCGCCAGGCTGGCGACGACGTTGCCGCCCACCAGCAGCGCCAGCAGCATCCCCGCCACGACCCCACCCGCGGTGCCGACCGCGCGGGCCCAGCCGCGGCTCAGGACGTCGCCGCGGCTGGCGGTGCCGGCGAACACCACGAACGCGGCGATCACCGCCCAGTACCAGCGCGCCGGGGAGACCAGCTCGCCGACGACGATCGCGAGGCTGGTGGCGACGCCGACCTGCACGGCCTGGCGGGTGTGCAGCGCGAGCCCGCCGAACCGGTCCCGGCCCGCCGGCGGCGGCAGCTGTGCGGGGACGGGCTCGGGTGCCGGGTCGCCGCCCGCGGTCTCCCGGTCGGTGTCGTGGTGCTCGGCGATCCGCAGACGGGCCTGCTCTACGGTGGTCTGCATCGCGTCGGCGAGCCGGACGACGGCGAACCCGATGCGCTGCTCGCGCGCGGCGGGCCCGACCCCGGCCGGCCGGTCCACGATGTCGGCGACGGCGGACCGTGCGGCGTCGTAGAGGCGGGCGGCGATCGCGCCGGGCGTCCCGACGGCGGTGGCCGCGGCGAGGGCCCGCAGCCCCTCGGCCAGTTCGGCGCGGTCGTCGTCGGGGATCGGGTCGTGGTGCTCGACCGACCGGCGGACCGACATGGCGACCCGTTCGGCGGCGAGCTCGGAGTCGATGATCCACTGCCGCAGGCCCGCGACGGGGCCGGCCGCGCCGTCGGGGCCGTCGTCGGTGTCGTCGTCGGTGTCGTCGAGCCGGTCGGTCACCAGCAGCGCGGTCTCGTTGAGCCGGGCCTGGGCACGCACCAGCGGGTCGAGGTCGGGCTCACCGGCGGTGGTCTCCACCGCCTCGACCGCGGTGAGCAGCAGCGCGTGCAGCCGCGCCTCGAACGCCCGGAACAGCGCGTCCAGCACGGCCTCGGAGCGGCGGGTGAACACCAGGCAGCGCAGCAGGAAGGTGCTGCCGATGCCGATCACCGCCCCGGCCAGCAGGAACGGCAGCTCGCCGGGGCCGGCGTGCAGGAACTGCACGAAGAAGAACGGCATGAACGCCGCCATGCCGAGCGCAACCCCGCGCGGCCCGTACCGCCGGACCGCGACGGCGACCATCATGACCAGGACGAACACGACGTCGGCCGCGACCCGGTCCGTCGACAGCAGCGCGGACACCGTCGCCGACGCCGCGGCGGGCACGACCATCAGGGCGGTGGTGACCCGCCGTCGCCGCAGGTCGTTCTCGTTCACCGCCAGGTTGCTGATCATCGCCAGCACCACGGAGAACAGCACGATCGTGACCGGCTGCCCGGTCAGGGCGCGCAGCACGCTCGCGGCGACCGCGGCCAGCAGCATCGCCGCGGTCGCGACCGAGGCCAGGTGCAGCCGGGTGTGGCCCGGGTCGACCGCGGCCGCCCACGTCCGCAGCTCGCCCCACCGGGCCGGCACCGGCAGACGTCGTCCCCGCTCGACCGTCCCCGTCACGGTGCGAGTCTGACACGCACCGCGACCCGGAGGTCCCTACCTCAGTTCGCGGTGCGGGCCTGCGGCGGCAGCGACGCGGTCGGCACCGGGTTGGTCGCCCCCGGGACCGGCTGCGAGGTGGGCCGGGCGACCCGGATGCCGAGCACGTCACCGGCGGCCGCGGCCATCGCGCGCATCCCCTGGGCGTTGGGGTGCACCGGCGCGGCGGGCGAGGTCGGAACCAGGCCCTCGACCCACTTCACGCCGGGCAGCGTGCAGGCGTCGTGGCCGATGGTCGGGGTGTAGGTGTCGACGTAGTCGACACCGGCGTCGCGGGCGGCGTCGGCCAGCATCGCGTTGAGCTTCTTCTCGGTCTCGCGCAGGTAGGCGGTGTCACCCGGGCTGAACGGGATGACCGGGTAGCAGCCGGGACCGGTGTCCGGGAGGATCGACGGGTACCCGACGACGGCGACCCGCGCGGCCGGCGACCGGTCGCGGATCGTCGCCAGCACGTCGGCCACCTTGGACTCGGTGCCGTCGATCCGCTCGGCGAGCTGGTCGGTGCCGCCCGCGGTGTAGAAGTCCTTGCAGGCCGCGCCGAACAGGTTCGCCGAGGAGCGGCGCACGCACTCGCTGATGATCCCGGAGAAGCCGATGTCGTTGCCGCCGATGGTCAGGGTGACCAGCGACTCGGAACCGTCGAGGGCGTCGAGCTGCGGCGGGTTCGGGCCGGCCTGGACCTGCTGCGGGGCCGTCATGTCCTCGGTCGTCGCGCCGCTGCAGGACACGTCGGTGAAGCGGCCGATGCCGGCCGAGCGGGCGAGCACCGACGGGTAGTTCTGGTTCGAGCGCAGGCACCCGGACGGCGTGCCCTGCTGCACCGGGACCAGCGGGCCCGCGGCGTAGGAGTCGCCCAGGGCGACGAAGCGCCCGACCGGGGCGGTGTCGAGGTTGCGCGCGGACAGCGTGGTCTCGGCGAACGTGGTCGGCGCCTCCGCCTGCGCGGGCGCGAGGGCGCTCATCCCCGCCGAGCTCAGCAGGGTCATGGTCGCCACGGCGAGCCACCGGGACGGACGGGCACGGCGCACGGGCTCTCGGACCTCCGGTCGGACGTCGCCGGCGTGGGCACGCCGGTCCTGACCGACCAACGATCATCGTCGCCGACCGGTTACGCCCCGTTCGGCGCACGTGACGGGCCGGGTCCGACCCGGCCCGTCACGCACCGTGGGCGGGGGCTCGCTCAGTCGGTGAGCCTGCGCAGCGACAGCGGTGCCACCAGGCGGTGCCGCAGCGCGGTCGCGTCCCAGAGCTCCGGCTGCGACGGCATCGACGCGAGCCGCCCGGCGGCGACCGCGCCGGGGTCGTCCATCGGCTCGCGGACACCGGCGAGGAAGGCCCACTCGTGCTCCTCGCAGCCGATGTAGACCCCGCGCCCGCCGGTCTCGCCGAACACCGCGGCGAAGCGCTGCCAGGCCGAGCGCAGCGTCGCGTCCCGCCACACCGCCGGGCTGCCCGCCTGGAACACCAGGACCCCGCCGGGGGTGAGCCGCTGCGCGCAGGCGCGGACGAAGTCCTCCTCGTAGAGCCGGTTGATCTGGGCGTCGGGCTCGTCGGGGCGCTCGTCGGGCAGGTCGACGACCACCAGGTCCCAGTGCTCGTCGGATTCCAGGACGAACTGCCGACCGTCGCCGTAGGTCAGGTGCACCGGGCCGTCGCCGCGCTCGGCCGCGGCGAGGGACTCGGGGGTGTAGCCGTAGGGCAGGTGCTCGGCGCAGATCCGGACGGCCTCGGTGTCGATGTCGACGTGGTCGACCCGGCTCGCACCGGCAGCGACCGCCATCTCCGACGCGACACCCTCGGAGGAGCCGACGATCAGCACCCGGTCCAGCTCGCGGGCCAGCAGGGCGCCGGGCCACACCAGCGCCTCGTGGTAGGTGAGCTGGGTGTGCTCGGTGGACTGGCGCTCGTCGTCGCAGAAGAGGGTGACGCCGTGCGCGGTGTCGGCGACCACGACGTGCTGGAACCCGGTGTACGCGACGTGGTGGACCCGGCCGAGGTCCCAGCGCCGGGTCAGGCCGGGCGAGAGGGGCTCGGTGACGGTGCGCGGGGCGCCGCCGCGGTCCACGACCTGCAGCGCGGTGTCGGTCGCGCCGACACGCTCGGCGAGGCGGCGCACGGCGTCGACCGGGTCGGCGCTCTCGCCGCAGGTGAACACGTCGACGTGCATGCCGCCGTGCTCGGGCCAGGTGTGGATCGAGGCGTGCGACTCGGCCAGGACCGCGACGACGGTCGCCCCCTGCGGCTCGAACCGTTCGACGACCACCTGGCGGACCTGGGCCCCGGCCTCGGTCAGCGCGGCGGTCAGGTCGCTGCGCAGGCGGTCGCAGTCGTCGAGGATCTCGGGGGCGATGCCACCGAGCTCGGCCAGGACGTGTCTGCCGACCGGTGACGACGTGCTGGGCAGCGCGGGTGCGCCCGTCCCGAGCCCGACGGCCGGATGCAGTTCTCCGGCCGCGGCGGCGGGCACGGACATGATCGGCGAGGTGGAGGATGACACGTCCGGACACGTTAACCGGGATGTGGGAGTGACGCCCCCTCCCCCGCGACGAGCACCTCGAGCGGGCCGAACCCGTTGAACCCGACCGAGGCGTAGCTCGAGGTGTAGGCGCCGGCCCCGAGCAGGTCGACCACGTCGCCCGCGGCCAGGTCCAGCGGCAGCGCGACCGGGGTGCGGCGGTAGAGGACGTCGTCGCCGTCACAGGTGGGGCCCGCGACGACGACCGGTCCGGGCGGGCCGCTGCGCCCGGGCACGCGCAGCGGGTAGGCGATCGCCTCACCCTCGGTCTCGGCGAGTCCCTGGTAGCGGCCGACGTCGAGGTACACCCAGCGGCGGTGGTCCACGCCCGGGCGGCGGGACACGCGCAGCACCCGGGCGCGCAGCACCCCGGCCGGGGCGACCAGCGCGCGGCCCGGTTCCAGCAGCAGCGTCGCGCCGTCCACGTGCCCGGCGTCGACGGCCGTGGCCACCGCGGCGCGCACGGCCGCGACGTAGTCCTGCGCGGGGGCGACGGCGGCGCGGTAGGCCACCGGCCAGCCGCCGCCCAGGTCGAGCTCGGGACGGCGCAGCCCGGCCCGCCCGGCGGTCGCCAGCGCGAGCGCGACGGCCCCGGCGTAGGTGGCGGGGCGGGTCTGCTGGGAGCCCGCGTGGAAGGTGACCCCGGCGGCGACCAGGCCGCGGTCGGCGACCCGCCCCAGCAGCGCGACGGCGGCGTCGGGCGGCGCCCCGAACTTGCCGTGGAACGGCGTCGCCGAGCCGGTGTCGTCGACCGAGAGCCGGACCTGCACCCGGGCGCCGGGGACCTCGGCGGCGAGGGCGTCGACGTCCTCGGCGCTGTCGGTGACGAACCGGGTGACGCCGTCGCGGGCGGCCCGGGCGGCGGCACCGGGGCCACGCACCGGGTTCCCGTGCTGCAGCGTCGCCGGGTCCGCACCGGCGGCCAGGCACAGGTCGATCTCGGCCTGGGAGGCGACGTCGAACCCGGCCCCGGCCGCGACGAGGACGCGCAGCACGGCGGGCTCCGGGCAGGCCTTGACGGCGTAGAGGATCCGGGCGTCGCCGAACGCGGCGGCCAGCGCGCGGTACCGCTCGCCGGCGACGGAGGGGTCCAGCGCCAGGTACGGCGTGGGACGGTCGGTGGCGAGCAGCTGCTCCAGGGCGGGGCTCAGGTCGTGCACGTGGTGATGCTCTCCCCGGCCGCACCACCCGCACCGGCCGGGGTCTGATCTAGGTTCGGACGATGACCGCACCGAAGCCGCAGCGCCGCGCCCGGAAGATCGCGATGACCCCGGAGGAGGTCACCGCCTTCCTCGACGCCGAGCGCACCTGCCGGGTCGCCACCAACGGCGTGAACGGCCTGCACGCCACCCCGCTCTGGTACCTGTGGGACGGCGAGGCGCTCTGGCTGACCTCGCTCTCGCGCTCGCAGCGCTGGGTGGACCTGCAGCGCGACCCGCGGATCGCCGTGGTCGTCGACGCCGGGCACGACTACGCCGAGCTGCGCGGGGTCGAGCTGCGCGGCTCCGTCGAGGTCGTCGGCGAGGTGCCCCGCACCGGCGAGCCGAACCCGGAGCTGGAGCGGGTCGAGCAGGCCTTCGCCGCCCGCTACACCGGCGGCCAGGTCGTGATCGACGGACGGCACGCGTGGCTGCGGCTGCGCCCGGAGAAGATCACCAGCTGGGACTTCCGCAAGATGTGATCACCGGGTGTGCGGGGTCCGGTGCCGGATCCGGCACCGGACCCCTCACCGGTGGCGATCACCGGGAGCCTCCCGAGCCGTGCATCGCGAACCCGCGGTACCCGTCGCGGGCCACGGTGGACAGCTCCTCACGGTAGGCCTTGTGCCCGGCCATGTAGAACATCACCGCGTTCGGCTTGCCGGGGATGTTCGCCCCGAAGATCCACGAGTCGGCCTTCGGGAACAGCGTGGCGTCGGCGATCTCCCGGCAGAGCCGGGACCAGCCCTGCTCGGCCTCGGCCGTCGGCTCGATCGTGCCGATGCCGCTGCGCTCGGCGTGCCCGATCAGCTCACCGATCCACTCAACCTGGGCCTCGATGCTCGGCGGCAGGTTGGTGAACGGCCCGTTCGGCCCGAGGATCATGAACATGTTGGGGAAGCCCGCCTTCGACACACCGAGGTAGCTCGACGGCCCGTCGGTCCAGTGGTCGTCGATGTGGCGGCCTCCGCGGCCGCGCAGGTCCATCGCCCGGTAGTTGCCGTCGACGGCGTCGAAACCGGTCGCGAGGACGAGCACGTCGAGCTCGTGCACGACCCCGTCGGCGGTGCGCACCCCGGCCGGGGTGACCTCCGCGATCGGGTTCTCCCGGATCGAGACCAGCTCGACGTCGTCGCGGTTGAAGGTCTCGTAGTACCCCTCGTTGCAGATCGGGCGCTTGGCGTAGAGGTCGGTCGGTGTGAGCTTCCGGGCGGTCTCCGGGTCCACGACGATCTCGGAGATCTTGCGCCGGATGAACGCGGCGGCCGCGGCGTTGGCCTCGGGATCGGTCGCGATGTCGCAGAACGTGCCGAACATGAACCGGAACCCGTTGCCGGCGTCCCAGTTCTCCTGGAAGACGCGCTCGCGCTCCTGTGCGGACACGCTCATCGCCTCGACGGCGCTCTCCTCGAACCCGAACGCCACGACCGAACCGCGCACCTGGTCCCAGATCTCGGGGAAGTGCTCCTTGGTGCGGTCGACCTCGTCCTGGGTGACCGGTCGGTTGCCGGAGGGCACGTTGTACTGCGGGCTGCGCTGGAAGACGGTGAGGTGAGCTGCGCGCGGGGCCGCCGCGACGATGAACTGGGCGCCGGTCGAGCCGGTCCCGACGACGCCGACCCGCCGCCCGGTGATGTCGAGGTCGTCGGGCCAGGCGTTGGTGTGGACGGTGCGCCCGGCGAAGGTGTCCAGCCCGGGGAGGGCGGGGATGTTGCTGCGGGCCAGCAACCCCAGGGCGTTGACCAGGTAGCGGCAGCGCACCGTCTCGCCGCCGGAGGTGCGCACCCGCCAGAGACCGGCGTCCTCGTCGTAGACCGCGGCGGTCACCTCGGTGCCCAGCGTGATGTCCCGGCGCAGCCCGTACCGGTCGACGACGTGCTCGAGGTAGGCCAGGACATCGGGCTGGTCCAGGTAGCGGGTGCTCCAGTTCCATTCCTGCAGCAGGTCCCGGTCGAACGAGTAGCGGTAGACGAACCCCTCGGTGTCGGACTTCGCGCCGGGGTACCGGTTGAAGTACCAGGTGCCGCCGACGCCGTCGCCCTTCTCGAAGGCGCGGACGCTCAGGCCGAGCCGGTCCCGCAGCGTGTGCAGCATGTAGATCCCGCCGAACCCGGCGCCGACGACGACGGCGTCGACATCGGGGGTGGTGGACGTGGTCATGGTGTGCTCCCGGTGGGTGTCGAGGGGTCAGCCGCGGTACCAGGCGGCGAGGGCGGCGAGCTCCTCGTCCGCCTCGGGCGCGGTGCCGGCGAGGAACGGGAAGACGTGCTGCATGCCCGCGACGACCGACAGCGTCACGTCGACGCCGGCGGCCCGGGCCCGGTCGGCGAGCCGGACGGCGTCGTCGAGCAGCGCCTCGGCACCCCCGGCGTCGACGTAGAGCCGGGGGAGGCCGGTGAGGTCGGCGTGCAACGGGTTCGCCAGCGGTGCCCGCCGGTCGACGTGCCCCTCCCCCAGGACGCCGGCGATCATCCCCTCCAGCAGGGGCACCGTGACCAGGGCGTCCGAGGCGGCGTTGGTGACGAGCGTGGCGCCGGTGTTCTCCATGTCCAGCCACGGCGAGAACGCGACGACCCGGCCCGGCAGCGGCCGGCCCGCGTCGCGCAGGGCGAGCACGGTGGCGATCGCCAGGTTCCCGCCCGCGGAGTCACCGATGGTCGTCACGTCCGCGGGGGCGGTCCCCCGGGCCAGCAGCGCCTCGAACACCGCGACGGTGTCCTCCACCTGTGCCGGGTGCCGGTGCTCCGGCGCGCGACGGTAGTCCGCCACGAACGCCGTGGCGCCGACGGCCCGCGCGACGTGCCCCGCGAGCTTGCGATGGCTCGACGCCGAGCCGACGGCGAACCCGCCGCCGTGGGTGTAGAGCAGGACCTGCGCGGGATCCGCCCCGACCGGCAGCGCCCAGATCCCCGGGACACCCCCGAGGGACTCCTCCCGGTAGGTCACGTCCTCGGGTTCACGGGTGGCCTGGTGCCACTCGTCGAAGATGCTGCGGAACAGCCGCGTGGTCAGGTCCGGGGTCGCCGCGATGACGGCGGACCAGTCGGCGTAGAGCGCGCGCAGCGCGTCGGACTCCGTGGACGCACCCGTCGGGCGGGTCGGTGGTGCCGTCGTCATCGCGGTCCTCCTCCGGTCGGCCGGAGCGACGGCGGGCGCCGCGCCGGCGGTGGCGTGGCCGTCGATGGTGGGCACCGCGGAGGCACCGCGGGTGTTCCGTTCTGGAACGCCCGCCGGCCACTCCCCCTGGCCAGGATGGTGTGACCTGGGGCACCGTGGACGTGTCCGCAACGGGCGGCGAGGGACGGATCGGGGCGATGACGCGTCGGGACGAGGACACGGCGGTGCCGGCCCTGTCGGCCGGGCAGCGCCTGCGCATCCGGCGCAGCCGCGAGACGCTCGTCGACGGGGGGCTGCTGGCGCTGCCGCCCGGCCACGCGGGCGTGCCGCCGCTGATCGAGCAGAGCTGGCGGCGCTGCATCGGCGAGGCGGTGCCGACGGCGCCGGACCGCATCGGCTACGCCGACCCCGGCGACGACCACACCGCGCTGCGCCGGGCCGCGGCGCCCGTGCTGGAGCGGCTCGTGGACAGCTTCGCCGACGTCCCGGTGGCCATGGTGCTGTCCGACGCGACCGGGCGCATCGTCCGCCGCCACGTCGGTGTCCGGCGCCAGCGCACGCTCATGGACCGGGCGAGCGCGGTGGAGGGCTCGGACTTCTCCGAGCGGTCGGTGGGCACCAACGGCATCGGCACGGTGCTGGTCGAACGACGCCCGGTCCTGGTCCGGGGCCCCGAGCACTACAACGCCCTCCTGGAGAACCTCACCTGCGCGGGCACCCCGCTGGTCGAGCCCGGGACCGGCCGGACGGTGGGCTCGCTCTCGCTGGCCTGCGCGGTGCGCGACGTGCACCCGCTCATGGCGGTGATGGCCGCCGACATCGGCCGCCAGATCGAGGCCCGGCTGCTCGACGAGGCGGGCGAACACCGTCGCAGGCTGGTGCGGGCCTACCTCGCGCTGGAGCGGGCCACGACCGGGGCGCTGGTCGTCGACGCCGACACCGTCCTTGCCGACCGGCACGCGCTGGCCCACGCCGGCCCGGACCTGCACACCCTGCTGTGGGACCTCCTGCGCGACGGGGGCCCGGACCGGCCACGCCGGATGCGGGTGCCGATGCCCGACGGCCCGCACGACGCGGTCGTCGCCCCGGTCGAGGGCACCGGGGGGACCGCGTTCAGCATCCGGCTGGCGCCCCGCCGGGCAGCACCCGCGGTGGCGGCCCCGGCCACCGTCCGGGGAGCCGCGCTCCACCACGACCCGGAGGTCGACCACCGGCTCCGCGAGGCCGTCTCCCACCGGGAGACCGTCGCCGTGACCGGCCCCGGCGGCAGCGGGAAGCTGCGGACCGCCCGCCGCGTGCTGTCCCGCCTGGGCCACGACGGCGCCGTGGTCGTCGAGCCGCACCGGGAGCCCGAGTGGTGGGAGACGGCCCGCGCGGCGCTGGCCGCCGGTCGCGGGCTCGTCCTGCGGCGGGTGCACCTGTCACCGGGGCCGCGCCCGGCGCTCCTGCGGGACCTGGCCGCGACCGGCGTCCCGTTCGTCCTCACCGCCGACGCCGACCCCACCGACGACACCACCCCCGCCCTCCTCGGCCAGGTCGCCACCACCGTCCGCCTCCCGGCGCTGGCGGCGGGCCGCGAGCACCTCCCGGCGCTGGTGGAGACGCTGCTCGCGGAGCTGCCCCCGCCCGCGTCGGGGTCCCGGCTGTCCGGCGCGGCCCTGGACCGGCTCCGGGCCTGGCACTGGCCCGGTGACCTGGCCGAGCTCCGCACCGTGGTCACGGCGGCGGCCCGCCGCGCCGACGGCGGTACGGCCGGCGAGGCCGACCTCCCCGACCGCCTGCGCACCGCCCGCCGGGAACTCGGTCTGCTGGAGGCCGCCGAACGCGACGCCGTGGCCGACGCCCTGCGTGCGGCGGGCGGGAACCGCACCCGGGCCGCCCGCACACTCGGGATCGGGCGCAACACCCTCTACCGGAAGCTGCGCGAGTTCGGGGTGTCCTGACCGGCCGGCACGCACCGGCGGCGTTCAGGGCCGCCCGGTCACCAACGGCCAGAGCCCGTCGGCGCCCGCGTCCAGCGCGGCCGCCCCGACCCGGTCGTTCCAGAACGCCTCGTCACCGTCCTCGTCGCGCCAGGCCCACAGCCGGGTCGTGACCAGCCGCAACGCGTGCTCGCGGGTGAACCCGATGGCCCCGTGCACCTGGTGGGCGATCCGTGCGACCGCCGTCGCCGCCTCCGAGCAGCGGGCCTTCGCCGCGGCGACGGCGAACGCCGTCTCCGCGGCGGCGAACCCCGCGCGCCGCGCGGTCGAGGTCGCGGCGGCGGAGGCGGCGGAGGCGGCGGCGACCTCGGCGCCCGCCTCGGCGAGCATCTGCTGCACGGCCTGGAAGCGGCCGATGGGACGACCGAACTGGGTGCGCTCCCCGGCGTAGGCGACCGAGCGGGCCAGTGCGCCGCGGGCCGCGCCGGCGAGCAGCAGCGACCGCGCCAGCGCCGCCCGCAGGGTCAGCTCCGCCGCCGCCCCGGCGGGGCGGAGCCGGTGGCCAGCGGCGTGACCCCGTCGAGGGTGAGGCCGTCGCGGGGCTCCTCGGCGAGGTTGGCGCCCTCGGTGACCGCCGCCGCGCCCGTGTCGAGCACGAGGACCCGGTCGCCGTCGAGGACGACGACCGCGGCCAGCGAACGCCCCCACGGCACCCGGGTCAGGGCCGCCGACACCGTGCCGGCCGGGCCGCCGCTGCCGGTCACCGTCCCCCGGCGGTCCCGGCCGGGCGGTCCCCGCCGGTCGCGTCGGTGACGACGGCGGCCAGCGGCCCGTCCGGCACGGCGAGCCCGGCGGCGCGGGCCAGCCACCCGGCGAGCAGGTCGGTCTCGGCCAGCGGCAGGCGGGCCGCGTCGGCGCCGGCGACCTCCAGCAGCACGGCGGCGTCGTCGAGGGTGCCGCCGGTGTCCGGGTCGGTCAGCGAGGTCAGCCCGGCCCCGGCACACGCCTTCCAGGCCGCCGTGTCCAGGCCGGTCCCGTCACGGTCGTCGGAGCCGGCGGCGAGGATCGAGGCGGCCAGGTCGGCCAGGTCGCTGTTGCGGGCCATCAGCGCAGTCCCATCCCCCGCGCGACGATGCCGCGCAGGACCTCGTTGGTGCCGCCGCGCAGGGTGAACCCGGGCGCGTGCAGCACGGCGTCGGCGAGCAGCCGGGCGAACCCGGACTCCGCACCCGGGTCCGGCGGGATGTCGACCAGCAGCCGGGCGGCGTCGACGATCTCGTTCTCGTAGCGGGTACCGAGGTCCTTGACCAGGGCCGCGGCCAGCTCGGGGGCCCGGCCGGACTCCAGCGCCCCGGCGACGGCCAGCGACATGGCCCGCAGCGTCCACAGCCGCGACACCAGCGACCCGACGCGACGACGGGTGCCGGCGTCGGCACGGCCGGCACCGGCGAGCTCGCCGACCAGCGACGCCAGCAGCGGGTAGGTCGACAGGAACCGCTCCGGTCCGGAGCGCTCGAACGCGAGCTCGCCGGTGACCTGGGCCCAGCCGTTCCCCAGCTCGCCGAAGACCCGCGCGTCGGGGATGAACACGTCGTCGAAGCGGACCTCGTTGAAGTGGTGCGCCCCGGTGAGCAACGGGATCGGGCGGATCTCCACCCCGGGCGAGTCCAGCTCCACCAGGAACTGGGACAGCCCCGCGTGCCGGTGCGCGTCGTCGCGCGGCTCGGTGCGCACCAGCGCGAAGAACGCGTGCGCGTGGTGCGCCCCGGAGGTCCACACCTTGGTGCCCGAGAGCCGCCACCCGCCGTCGACGCGGGTCGCCCGGGTCCGCACCGACGCCAGGTCGGAGCCCGAGTCCGGCTCCGACATGCCGATGCCGAAGTACACCTCGCCGCGGGCGATCCCGGGCAGGAACGCGCGACGCTGCTCCTCGGTGCCGTGGCGCAGCAGCGACGGCCCGATCTGGCGGTCGGCGATCCAGTGCGCCGCCACCGGTGCGCCCGCGGCGAGCAGCTCCTCGGTGACGACGTAGCGCTCCAGCGCGGTCCGGCCGTGCCCGCCGTACTCGGTGGGGATGGTCATCCCGAGCCAGCCGCGCTCCCCCAGCCGCCGCGAGAACGACTCGTCCCAGCCGGAGAGCCACACGTCCGCACGCGGGGTCCAGCGGGCGGCGCCGCGCTCGTCGTCGAGGAAGGACCGGACCTCGGCCCGCAGGTCCGCCAGCCCGGCGGGGAGCTCGACCGGGTCGGGCACGAGCTCGGGCAGGGCCGCTGCCGGTGTCGATGTCGCTGCCACGGGCCTCATCATGACCCAGCCCCGCCGGCGCCGCCGGTGTCTATGGGCCGACTCACCGGGGTACGTTCCGGGCATGACCACCAATGCTGACGAGCGCAGGGTGCTGGATGCCGTCCCCACCGGCCTGTTCATCGGCGGCCAATGGCGGCCGGCGGAGAACGGCGCGACCGCGAAGGTGGAGGACCCGGCCACCGGAGAGGTGCTGACCGAGGTCGCCGACGCCTCCCCCGCCGACGGCATGGACGCCCTCGCCGCCGCGCACGCCGCGCAGCCCACGATCGCCGCGATGGCGCCGCGGGAGCGCAGCGAGATCCTGCGCCGCGCCTACGACCTGCTCCACGAGCGGATCGACGACCTGGCCCTGCTCATGACCCTGGAGATGGGCAAGCCCTTCGCCGAGGCCAAGGGCGAGGTCGTCTACGCCTCGGAGTTCCTGCGCTGGTTCTCCGAGGAGGCCGTGCGCATCGACGGCGGCTACCAGGTCGCCCCGAACGGCCAGACCCGCTTCCTCACCATCCGCCAGCCCGTCGGGGTCTGCGTGTTCGTGACCCCGTGGAACTTCCCGCTGGCCATGGGCACCCGCAAGATCGCCCCGGCGGTCGCCGCCGGCTGTGCCTCGGTGATCAAGCCCGCGCCGCAGACGCCGCTGACCATGCTCGCGTTCGCGCAGGTACTGGCCGACGCCGGCCTGCCCGACGGCGCCCTGAACGTCATCAACGCCACCGACGCCGGCGCGGTGATGGAGCCGATCCTGCGCGACGGCCGCGCCCGCAAGATGTCGTTCACCGGGTCCACCCCGGTCGGGAAGCTGCTGCTGTCCCAGGCCTCGGACAAGGTCATGCGGTCGTCGCTGGAGCTGGGCGGCAACGCCTCGTTCATCGTGCTCGACGACGCCGACGTCGACGCCGCCGTCGAGGGCGCCATGATCGCCAAGATGCGGAACATGGGCGAGGCCTGCACCGCCGCCAACCGGTTCTACGTCCAGCGCGGCGTCGCCGAGGAGTTCACCGCGAAGCTCGCCGAGCGGATGGGCGCGCTCAAGGTCGGCCGCGGCACCGAGGAGGGCGTGAACGTGGGCCCGCTCATCGACGCGAAGGGCCTGGACAAGGTCACCGACCTGGTCGCCGACGCCGTCGCCGCCGGTGCCTCGGTCGCGATCGGCGGGAGGGCCCAGGACGGGCCGGGCTACTTCTACCCGCCGACCGTGCTCACCGACGTGCCGGTGAACTCCCGGCTCAACCACGAGGAGATCTTCGGCCCGGTCGCGCCGATCACCGTCGTCGACAGCGCCGACGACGCACTGGCCGCGGCCAACGCGACCGAGTTCGGCCTGGTCAACTACGTGTACACGCGCGACCTGAACCGGGCGCTGCACATCGCCGAGAACCTCGACAGCGGCATGATCGGGCTCAACACCGGTCTGGTGTCGAACCCGGCCGCCCCGTTCGGCGGCGTCAAGGAGTCCGGGCTGGGCCGCGAGGGCGGCACCGTCGGCATCGACGAGTTCCTGGAGACCAAGTACGTGGCCATCGGCTACAGCGGCTGACCCCACGCACGACCGAGGGCCCCGGTGCCGTACGGCGCCGGGGCCCTCGTGTGTCGCGGGTCGGTCAGTTGGCCGGGGCCGCGGGTGCCGCCGGGGCCGGGGCCTGCGGCTGGATCGGCACCGCCGGGTCCTGGCCGGGCACCGGCTCGGCGGGCTGGGTCACGTCGGCCCGGCCCCCCGAGACGAGCTCGACCAGCTCGACGCCGCCGTTGAGGGTCAGCATCACCACCAGCAGCGCCACCGAGGCGACGGCGGCCGCGGTGAGCCCGCGCTGCGCGGACCCGCTGGTGACCAACCGGCCACGGCTGGTCTCCACCACCCAGGCGCGGGCGGCGAACACGGCCAGCATCAGGCCGAACGCGAGCCAGGTCAGGAGGAATCCGTTCACGGGTTCGGCACCTCCCCGCCGGCCGCCGGGGCCGGGGCCGTCGCCGGTGCCGGGACGCCCGGCGCCGGGAGCGGCTCGTTGCGCACCAGGATCGCGTCGAAGCCGCTCTCGTAGGTCGCGCGGTACTGGCCCGACGCGATGAGCTGGTTGCGGATCTCGATCGTCCAGCCCGGCTCGCGGTCGTTCAGGACGACGCCCTGCTTCTCGATCGCCGGGTAGAACAGGATCGTCTGCGGCTGGACCTGGTCGATGCAGCGGAACGGGTCCGCGGCGAGGACCGCGCAGCCCTGACCGCCCGAGGCCATGTTGTTGTTCTCGCCGACGCCCTCCAGGGCGTACGGCCCGACCGTCGACAACGGCTGCACCGTCGCCCCGGGCGGCGCCTCGGCGTAGGCCTTGCGGGTCATCTGGACGTCCTCGGTGGTGACGTCGGTGTAGGCCTCGTTACCGCCGCGGATGAAGATCAGCAGACCGAAGACGACCACCATGCCCACCGCGAGCAGCCGTTCGCGCTTGCGGTCGACGCGGGCGAAGGCCCGCAGCGCGTCGACGGCCAGGATCGACAGGATCGGCAGGCCGTAGAGCAGCACGCGCAGGAGCAGCTCGCCGCCGTAGCTCTGCACGACCGCCATCCCCATGGGGATGATCGCCAGCAGGATCGGCACGAGGTCGCGGCGGCGGCGCCAGTAGACCCAGGCACCGGCGAAGCCGAGGACGTAGGTCAGGCCGGTCATCGCGACCCGGAACCCCTTGCCGACGAGCTGGCCCGTGTCGCCCTGGAAGCGGTCCGCGACACCGGCCTGCAGGGCGCTGCCGTCGTCGCCGCTACCGATGATCATGCTGATCTGGTTCATCCAGAAGTCACGGGCGCCGATCAGCACGAAGATCGTCACCGCGGCGATCGCGACGATCACCAGCCCGCGTCCGCGGAACCGGCCGACGACGGCCAGCACGGCCAGCTGGCCGATGATGGCGAACGGGGTCAGCTGGTGGGCCGGGGCGACGGCGATGACGCACAGCGCTGCGCAGAAGTAGATCAGCAGCAGCTGCCGGGCGGGCAGCGTCGGTGTGTTCGGCGGGGTCAGCGCCGACACCAGCCAGCGCCGCCACCGGGGCAGCGGTGGCGCCCCGCGGTGGGCCCGTGGCCAGCCCGGGACCCCGGCGTTGTCGACGCGGCGGGTCGCCAGCGGGCCGAGCGCGAAGGTCAGCACCGTCAGCAGCAGCACGATCGCGGTCGCCTGCGGGGAGAAGTAGTCCTGCTCGATCCAGTTCAGGCCGATGAACAGCCAGGCCGCGACCCACGGCGCGCGGGTGCCCCCGAGCATCGAGCGGGCCAGGGCGTAGACGCCGATCGCCCACACCGCGGTGACCGCGGGCGGGTACCAGCGCAGGATCGTGTCGAGCTGGTCGGCACCCGCGGCGTCGCGGATCCAGGCCCACTGGGCGAAGAACGCGGGCCAGTAGAACCGCGCGTCCACGCCGGTGGGCGGGACGCCGTTGTTACGGGCGACCGCGTCGACGAACCCGGAGATCAGCCAGGCGGTGGTGAACCGGGCCTGGGGCTGCACGACCGAGGGCAGGCCGGTGGAGCACAGCAGCAGCACCCCCGTCGCGGCACCCAGCATCGGGATGCGCGGGCGGCGCGACCAGAGCTCGAGCAGGCAGGCGCCGATGGCGAGCAGCAGCGCGACCCACGCGAACGGGCTCAGCGCCGGGGCCAGGCCCCAGCCGTCCAGGTCGGACAGGTCGGTCGTCGCGGCGGCGACGGGCAGCAGCAGCACCGCGAGCACGGCCAGGACCGGCGCGCCCCAGACCCACAACGGGGACAGCGGCTCGGCGGTCTCGGGTGCGGGCGGCGGGGGCGGCGGCGGGCCGTCACCGGGCGGGCGCGGGACCGGGCCGCGGACGGCCATGGTCGGCGAGTCCGGGCCGGGCGGCGTGACGAACTGGGTCCGCTCGCTCGCGCTCTCCTCCGCGACGCGGGTCCGCGCGACGGCGGGCTCCTCGCCGCGGTGGCCGCGGGTGGACGGGTCGGGGCCGCCCGTCCGGCGGGTCTCCGACGTCACGACTTCACCTCCGGTGTGCTCCGGCGGTTCCACGCCGGGACGAATCTGAGTGCCAGTGCGCAGAGGATCTGCGCGCCGACGTAGCCGAGGACGACCGGCAGCATGGTCATGCTGACCGATGCGGTTCCGGGGTCCGGCAGCGGGACCAGACCGGCGAAGACCACGACCAGGCCGGTGTTGAGCAGCTGGATCTTCGCGTAGCCCATCCCGTCGCCGTCGGCCTGGCGGCGGGCGAGCTCGAACACGACGATCAGCCGGAAGAACAGGCCGCCCATGAGCACGGCCAGCGCCGGGGCGCCGGGCGCGTAGCCCTCGCCGAGCAGCGACAGCACCGGGTAGCCCAGTGCCGCGCCGAGCCCGAGCGCCGGGACGAACAGCAGGAGCATCCGGCGCCGGGCGACGCGGGCGAACTCCTCGGCGCGGTGCGGCTCCCGGGCGGTCTGCACGGTCAGCGAGTTGGTGAAGAACGTCGCGGCCAGGTCGATGACGGTCACCGCCTGCCAGCAGATGAAGAAGACCGCGCCGATCTCGTTGCCCATCCGGAAGTTCGCGAACAGCGGGACCTGGTTGTAGAGCAGCGCGTTGCCGCACTGCGCCAGCGCGGTCGGCGCCAGGAACGCGATCATCTCCGGGCGCGTCGGCAGCGTGCCCGGCCCTCCGGCACGGGCGAAGCGCCGCACCATGAACCAGAGCAGAACGGTGCCCGCGGCGATCCACAGCACGACCGGGATCGCCCAGGACAGCACCAGCGCCTCGGAGGCGAGCGTGGTGCCCAGCGCCAGCAGCAGCACGATCCGGGTCACGGCGAAGGTGCCGTTGCGCCACACCGCCACCCACGGCCGCCCGATGGCGACCATGACGAAGTCGTGGACGACGAACACGCACCAGCCGGCGCAGGTCAGGACCAGGACGACCAGGCCCCAGCCGAACGATCCGCCACCCGCGGCCTCTGCGACCCGGGGCACGAGCGTGCCGTAGATCAGGCCGATCAGCCCGGACAGCGGCATGATCAGCAGCAGCGAGCCGAAGGTGAGCCGGACCGACCTGCGGCCGGCCCCGGGGAGCCAGCGCAGCAGCGCCAGTCCCAGGTTGAGCTGGGCGACGCCGCCGATCAGCTGAAAGGCCGACACGAACTCCGAGGCCCGGCCGACCTCGGCCTGCGGCATGATCCGGGTCGCGATCAGCACGCCGAGCAGCCCGGCGACCGAGCCGAAGCCCGAGCACAAGGTCAGGGCGATGCCGTCGCCGATGCCGCCGTTGCGGTCCGGGACCTGCTCGCCGTCCTCACCGCCGCCGTCTCCGCCGCCCGGTCCGGGCGGTGGGGTGGGCGGCGGGGTCGGCGGGTTCTCGCCGGGCCCGCGCAGCCCGACCAGCGGCGGGAGGTACTCGGTGTGCTGCTCGGCGTTGCGGCGCGAGAGCGCCCGGGCGTGGGCGGTGGCGAGACGCTGGGTCGGGGCGTCCGGGTCGACGCCCGCCGCCTGCGGTCCGGGGACGGGGCCGGGACCGGCCGTACCCGCGGCGGGGCGGGGACGCGCCGGCCCGACCGGCCTCACCGGGAGGTCCCGCTCACTGGGCCACCACGGCGTGGCGCAGCAGGAACGGGACCGACAGGAGCGTGACGACGAACAGGGCGACGCTCGGGTACCAGAGCCCCAGGCTGACCATGAGCTGGCCGCCGATCAGGGTGACGGCGGTGCCGACCCCCAGCGTCAGCAGCCAGACGTGCGCGGCGGGCGCGCGGCGCAGGAAGCCCGCGGCGGCCCAGCCGGGACCGAGCAGCAGGAAGCCGATGGTGACCAGCAGGCGGAACTCCCCCAGCGCGCCCCCGCTGATCCCGGCGATGCTCAGGCCGCAGGCGATGACGCCGGCGGCGACGAGCAGGATCGCCACGTACCGCCGCGCGGTCCTCGCGCGGGTCAGCTCGGCTGCGGACTGCACGCTCACCGCGGCTCACTCCTCCTCACTGGTGGTTCTCCCGGCGCCACACCCCTCGTGGGGCGTGGGCCGGTGGGGCACGGACCGGCCCGATCCGGTCCCGGGGCGCTCAGGACGCCTCTTCCCCCCATGCGTACCGCACACCGGTCCGCTCGGGACGGGCGGACCCGTCGCGCTCGGCGCCGACGGGGCGCTGCTCGCGGGCGACCGGCGACGGGGCCGGCTGCTGCGGGGCGGGCCGGCCCGCCCCGGGCTGCGGCTGCGGGGCCGGACGCGACGGCTGCTGGTGCGGGCGCGGTGCGTCGGCGTGCGGCCGCGGGGCCGGGCGCTGCGGCTGCGCCGCCGGGACGGCACGGTCCGGCACCGGCGCCGTGGCCGGGGTGGCGGGCACCGCCGGGTGCCCGGCGGGCGGGACCACCGCGGCGGGGCCGGGAACGGCCGTGCCGGGGCCGGCTGTGCCGGGGCCGGCGGGCCGGTCGTCGCGACCGGCCCGACGCCGCTCGGCGGCGAGGGTCCGCAGGACGCGGGTGCCGTCGGCGAAGGTGCGCAGGTTCGTCTCGCCGAACATCCGCTCCTTCTCCACCGAGGGGACCTCGGTGATCGACAGACCGGCGGCGGCGACGCGGCAGTTCAGGACCGTCTCGATCTCGAACCCGTCGCCCCAGTACATCCCGCCGTCCGGGTGCGGCGGCATGTCGACCGCGGGCAGCTCCAGCAGCGGCAGGATGTCGGCCCAGAAGGCGTTGTAGCCGTAGCAGAGGTCGCTGTAGCGGGTCCCGAACAGCGTGTTCGCGATCAGGTTCAGACCGGCGTTGCCACCCTTGCGGAGCAACGTGATGTCGTCGCTGCCGCCCCCCTTGGTGAACCGGCTGCCCTTCGCGAAGTCGGCGCCCTCGACGAGCGCGGCGACGAAGCGCGGGATCTCCTGCGGGTCGGCCGAGCCGTCCGCGTCGAACATGACGATGGCGTCGCCGGTGGCCGCGGCGAAACCGCAGGCCATCGCGTTGCCCTTGCCCTTGCGGGTCTGGCGGACGATCCGGACGCCGGGCAGGACACGGCGTGCGGTCTCGACGGTGCCGTCCTTGGAGTCGCCGTCGACGACGATCACCTCGTACACGGCGGGACGCACGGCCGCGACGGCCGGCAGGACCACCTCGAGGTTCCGTGCCTCGTTGCGGGTCGGCACGATCACCGACACCCTCGGTTGGTTCGGACGACGTGGTCCGTGGTCAGGGCGCTTGTTCACCGGTCTCTCCCCCGAATCGATCGGTCCTGGCGCGCGGTTGGCGAGCAGTGCGTGTCCGGTCGTGACGACGATGCCGACATCGACCGGATCCGTTACCCCACAACGGGGGTCATCCGGCTTATCTCCGGCGCCGTCGGTCGCGTTACGTGACCCGCACCGCATCGGGTGTCGCCCGGACGGCGCAAGGCCTCCGGACTCCGTCGCCGCGGCGTGGAACGACCACGCGAACACGACGACCGATACTACGGACGTCGTCCGGGCCGCCGCGGTGCGGGACCGGCCCACCGGGACCCCGGCCGACGAGCGGTGATCGTCGGGCGGCGAGCGGCGGGACGTCCGGCCGACGATCACGGTGCGTATCCGTTCCGTCCCGATGGTCCCGGTCGGACGTCGCTCGTCCGCGCCGCCGTCCGGCCCGCCGACCGGGGCGGGTAGCGTGGCTCGCCGCCTGCTCGTCCGATCCGTTCCACCCCTGCGAGGTACCCGATGAGGCCCGGCGGCTTTGTGCCCAGCGTGTCCGTCTGCATCCCGGTCCACAACGGCGAGGCCTATCTCGCCGAGACCATCCGCAGCGTGCTGGAGCAGACCTGGCGGGACTTCGAGCTCGTCGTGCTGGAGAACGGCAGCACCGACGCGAGCTGGGAGATCGCGACCTCGTTCCGCGACCCGCGGATCCGGGTCGAGCGCAACCGGCAGACCCTGCCGCAGGGCGACAACTGGAACCGCGCCGTCGAGCTGTGCCGCGCACCGCTGGTGAAGCTGGTCTGCGCCGACGACCTGCTGCACCCGCGCTGCCTGGAGCTGCAGGTGCCGCCGATGCGCGACGACCCGTCGCTGTCGGTGGTCGCCTCGCGCCGGCACATGATCGACGAGCAGAGCCGGGTCATCGTCCCGCGCCGCGGCCTCGGCGGCGGCCTGGTCGGGCTGCACTCGGGCAGCGAGGTCGCGCGGCGGGTCATCCGCAACGGCGCGAACCCGATCGGCGAGCCGGGCAACGTCCTGTTCCGTCGCGAGCAGTTCGTCACCGCGGGCGGGTGGCGCCCGGAGCGGCGCTTCATCATGGACCTCGACCTCTGGATGCGCCTGCTCCAGTACGGCGACTTCCTCGGCGTCCCGGAGACCCTCGCCGCGTTCCGGATCGCCCGCGGCTCGGTCTCCTCGGAGTTCGAGCAGCAGATCTCCGAGGAGCAGCAGCTGCTGTTCGACGAGCTGGGCGACTCCGGGGTGTTCGACGTCCGCCCGATCGACGTGCGGATCGGCCGGCTCGCCCTCCCGCTGGGCCGCGCCCGGCGCAAGGCGCTGTTCAAGGTCTCGCGCATCGCCGCACGCAAGGACGACAAGCTGATCGCCGAGCGCGACGAGGCCGCGGCGGCCGACGCCCGCTGACCGCGGGCGCCCGACCGCGCGCCGCCCGGACGGACGGCATCCCGGACTCTCCGATCGGCGGGGCCGAAACCGGACATCCGGGACATGCAGTCGCCTATCTACTGCCAGACCTTTGCGGCAGCCCGGCTGTCGCGTTGAATCCCCTCACCCGGCCGGGTGGCGGCCGGTCCGACCGGTGAGGGGGCGCGATGCAGACGCACGCGGTCGCCATGCACATGAGCGACGGACTGGTGAACGGCCCGACGGCGCTGCTGTTCGCCGTCGTCGCGGTGATCGCGCTGACGGTGGCCGTCCTGCGCGCCCGCGCGGACCTCGACGACCGCACCGCGCCGATGGCCGGACTGGTCACGGCGTTCGTCTTCGCCGTCCAGATGATCAACTTCCCGATCCTGCCCGGGGCCAGTGGGCACCTGCTGGGCGGGGCGCTCGTCGCGATCCTGGTCGGCCCGTGGGTGGGCATGATCGCGATCTCGATCGTGCTCGTCGTGCAGGCGCTGCTGTTCGCCGACGGCGGCATCACCGCACTGGGCCTCAACATCACGAACATGGCCGTGATCGGGGTGGTCGTCGGCTGGCTGGTGGCGCGCTCGCTGCGCCGGTTCGCGGTGCGTTCCCGCGGCGGGCTGGTCGCCGTCGCCTTCGTCGCGGCCCTGCTCAACACCGTCGTCGCGTCGATGGGCTTTGTCCTGGAGTACGCGATCGGAGGCGCCGGCGGCGCCACCCTCGGCACGGTGTTCGCGCTGATGGGCGGGCTGCACGTGCTGATCGGCATCGGTGAGGGCGTGATCACCGCGGCCACCGTGGGCGCGGTGGCCGCCGCCCGGCCGGACCTGGTGTACCTGCTGCGCGGCACCGGGCGCCCGCTGGCCCGCCGCTCGACCTCCGAGGAGGGTGCGCGATGAGCGCCACCGCCCGCCGTCGCCCGCTGCTGTTCTTCGCCGGGTTCCTGATCGTGTCCCTGGTCGTGGCCGGGCTGGTCTCGTCCTTCGCCTCCCCCGACCCCGACGGCCTGGACACCGTCGCCCGGGACGGCTGCACCGCCGTCGCGACCCCGGACGGCGAGGAGCGGCTGGAGGGCACCTGCATCGCGACCCACGAGAGCGACCACGCCATGGCGTCGAGCCCGCTCGCCGGGTACTCGGTCGTGGGCGGCGAGGGCACCACCGGCGTCGCCGGGGTGGCCGGGGTGCTGGTCACGGTCGTCGTCGCGGGCGGGGTGTTCCTGCTGCTGCGCCGCCGGGACGGCTGATGGGCGCCGGACACGCGCACCCGCTGTACCTGCACCGCGACTCCCCCGTCCACCGGCTCCCCCCCGAGGTGAAGGTCGTCTCGGCGCTGCTGGTGGTGGTGTGCGTGGTCGCGACCCCGCGCGAGGCGTTCGCGGTGTTCGGCGGGTTCGCGCTGCTGCTGGCCGCGGTGTGGGGCCTGGCCGGGGTGCGCCCGGGCTGGATCCTGCGGCGCTCGGTGATCGAGCTGCCGTTCGTGGTGCTCGCGGTGCTGCTGCCGTTCACCGGCCCGGCGCCGACGCTGGACTGGCTCGGCCTCACGCTGTCCCAGCCGGGACTGCTCGGGGCGTGGAACATCCTGGTCAAGGGCACCCTCGGCGTCCTGACCTCGCTGACCCTCGCGGCGACGACGCCGATGCGCGACCTGCTCGTCGGCCTGCAGCGCCTGCACGCCCCGGCGATCGTCACCACGATCGCCACCCTGATGCTGCGCTACGCCGACGTGATCACCGGCGAGGCCCGCCGGATGCGGCTGTCCCGGATCTCCCGCGGCCACGACCCGCGGTTCCTGTGGCAGGCCGGGGCGACCGCCCGCGGGATCGGCTCGCTGTTCGTACGGTCCTACGAGCGCGGCGAGCGGGTGCACCTGGCGATGCTGTCGCGCGGCTGGACCGGCACCATGCCGCCGTCGGGCGACGCCCCGACCACCTCACGGCAGTGGCTGGCCGGGCTGACCGTCGCCGGGGTCGCGGTGCTGCTGGCCGGGTCCGGCTGGGTGGCCGCATGAGCCCGCCGTCGCTGCGGCTGACCGACCTCGCCTTCGCCTACCCCGACGGCCACCAGGCGCTGTTCGGCGTCGACCTGACGATCGCCCCCGGCGAGCGGGTCGCGCTGCTCGGCCCGAACGGCGCCGGGAAGACCACGCTGGTGCTGCACCTCAACGGGATCCTCGGCGGCGGGGACGGCGCGGCGGGCACCGTCGAGGTCGGCGGGCTCCGGGTGGAGAAGCGGCACCTGCGCGAGATCCGCCGCCGGGTCGGGATCGTCTTCCAGGACCCGGACGACCAGCTGTTCATGCCCACCGTCGCCGAGGACGTGGCCTTCGGCCCGGCGAACTTCGGGCTGCGCGGGCCCGCGCTGCGCGAGCGGGTCGACGAGGCCCTGGCCGCGGTGGGGATGGCCGACGCCGCCGACCGTTCCCCGCTGCACCTGTCCGGCGGGCAGCGCCGCCGGGTCGCGCTGGCCACGGTGCTGGCGTGCGACCCGGAGATCCTGGTGCTCGACGAGCCGTCGTCGAACCTGGACCCGGTGGCGCGCCGTGAGCTGGCCGAGGTGCTGCTGGGGCTGGGCCGGACCATGCTCATGGTCACCCACGACCTGCCGTACGCGCTGCAGCTGTGCCCGCGCAGCGTCGTGCTGGACGGGGGCACCGTCGTCGCCGACGGGCCGACCCGCGACCTGCTGGCCGACGCCGAGCTGCTCGCCCGGCACCGCCTGGAGCTGCCCTACGGCTTCGTGCTCGCCTGATCCCGGCCCACCCGGCGGCGCAGCCCGAGCACCGCCGTCAGGGTCACGGCCGGTGCGCCGAGGGCGACCGGCCGGACGCCGTCGTACACGGCACCGCCCCACCCGGCGAACCGGTTGGGGCGGTGCGGTCACCGTCGACGGTGACGTGCGGCCGGGGTGGCTCAGCCGCGCTGTTCCTGGCCGTTCGGGTGGCCCTGCACGGCGCCCGGGGATCCGATGCCGGGGACCTCGCGGGAGGCCTCCAGCTGGGCCGGGGCCGCACCGCCGCCGTTGCCGGCCTCGGTGCCGGGGACCGGCGGGACATCCGAGCCGACCGGCGGGACCTCCTGCTGGGCCGCCGCGGTGGCCGCCGCGACCTGCTTGGCGATCTCCGGGTCGGACGAGGTGTCGAACCAGTCCTCGACGCCGTCGTCCTCGGCGGGCCGGGAGACGGTGCCGTCGTCGGGGCTGGGCTCGTAGCGGAAGACGCCGTCCTCGCCGGGCGCACCCAGCATCCGGGTGAAGCCCTCCAGTGCCTTCCCGAAGTCGGACGGGACGACCCACAGCTTGCTGGCCTCGCCCTCGGCCATCTGCGGCAGCGTCTGCAGGTACTCGTAGGCGAGCAGCTCCGGGGTCGGCTTGCCGGCCTTGATCGCGGCGAACTTCTTCTCGATCGCCTTCGACTCACCCTGCGCCTCGAGGTACAGCGCGGCCCGGCGGCCCTGCGCCCGCAGGATCTCCGACTGCCGCTCGGCCTCGGCGGCGAGGATGGCGGCCTGCTTGGCGCCCTCCGCGGTGAGGATCTGGGACTGCTTGTTGCCCTCGGCGCTGCGGATGGCCGACTCCCGCTGGCCCTCCGCGGTGAGGATCATGGCCCGCTTCTCGCGGTCGGCCTTCATCTGCTGTTCCATCGAGTTCTGGATCGAGGGCGGCGGGTCGATCGCCTTGATCTCGACCCGGGCGACCCGGATGCCCCAGCGCTCGGTCGCCTCGTCCAGCTCGCCGCGCAGCGCCGTGTTGATCCGGTCGCGCGAGGTCAGCGTCTGCTCCAGCGTCATGCCGCCGACCACGTTGCGCAGCGTCGTGGTGGTGATCTGCTCGACACCGGCGATGTAGTTGGCGATCTCGTAGACCGCCGCCTTGGCGTCGTTGACCTTGAAGTACACGACCGTGTCGATGTTGACGGTCAGGTTGTCCTGCGTGATGACCGGCTGCGGCGGGAACGACACGACCTGCTCACGCAGGTCGACCCGCTCGCGGGTGCGGTCGACGAACGGCACCAGGATGGCGGGGCCGCCCTCCCGGATGCTGTGGTAGCGGCCCAGCCGCTCGATGATGTAGGCCCACTCCTGCGGGACGATGACGACCGACTTGACGACGATCGTCACGACCAGCACGAGCAGGACGATGCCGATGATGAACTCGGCGCCCATGTGCTCTCCCCTCCTGCGCGCCGGAGAACCGGCGCCCGTGTCGCCCCGGAGTCCCCGGGGCGTCGTGGCCGTCCCGCCGCGGTGGCGGTCAGGACGGCGGTAGCTCCCCCCGACCGGTGACGAGCACGGCCGCCCCGGTCACCTGCAGGATCGTGACGGTGGCGCCGGCCTCGAGGACCTCCACCCCGTCCATCGACCGCGCCGACCACACCTCGTGTCCGATCCGCACCTGCCCGCGCTCGCCGTCGACGCGCTGCACGACCTCGGCGGAGGCGCCGACGAACCGGTCCTGGTGGCGTTCGAACGTGCCCATGTGCTCGGCCAGCCTGCGTTTCGCCACCGGTCGCACGGCCAGCAGCAGCAGTACCGCGACGGCGCCGCCCACCCCGGCTGCCGGGAGCAGCGTCAACCCGAGTGCGGCCCCGGCCGCCGCGGCGAGTGCGCCGCCGCCGAGCATGACGAGGAACAGCTCCCCGGACACGACCTCGCTGCCGATCAGTACGAGACCGATGAGCAGCCAGATCAGTGCCGGATCCATCGCCCCAGGGTGCCAGAATGTCCGATTCCCTGTCGGCGTTTCGTCGGTATGCTCCGCACCGCTTGGCCCGATCGTTACCGGTCGGTGCCGGAGTCCGCCCCCGGTGTCGGGGTCAGGCCCCCTCGGCGGTGACGAAGTCGATGAGGCGCTCGACCGCGCCGATCATCGGGGTCTCCAGGTCGCGGTAGCTGCGGACCGCGCCGAGCACCCGGCGGGCACCGTCGGCGGGCTCGCCCCACCGCAGCGCCGCGCAGACCCCGGTCTTCCAGTCGGTGCCGCGCGGGATCACCGGCCACTCGCGGATCCCGACGACCGAGGGCTTCACGGCCTGCCAGACGTCGACGTAGGGGTGGCCGGTGACCAGGACGTGCTGCTGCGCGTCGCGGGTCGCCCGGTAGGCCTCGCGGGCCTGGCGGGTCTCCTTGGTGCCCTCCACCAGGTGGTCGACGAGGATGCCGAGGCGCCGGTGCGGGCCCGGGTCGAAGTCACGGACCGCGGCGGCGAGGTCGTCGACGCCGTGCAGCGGCTCCACGACCACGCCCTCGACGCGCAGGTCGTGCCCCCACACCTGCTCGACCAGTGTCGCGTCGTGCAGGCCCTCCACCCAGATCCGGGCGGCGCGCGCGGTGCGCGCCTTCAGGTTCGCGACGTGCACCGAGCCGGACGCGGACAACGTGCGGCCCGCGGGGGCGGCCCGCGGACGCACCAGCGTCGCGGGGCGGCCCTCGTACAGGAAACCGGCGGGGCGCAGCGGGAAGATCCGCCGGCCGCCGAAGCGGTCCTCCAGCGTCACCTCCGAGCCGGTGACGGTCACCACGGCACCGCAGAAACCGCTGGCCGGGTCCTCGACGACCAGGCCCGGCTCGGCGGCGACCTCGGTCACCCGGCTCTCCCGCGGCGCACGGGTGCCCGCGGTGTCGAACATGCCCCGGTAATCGTGGGTCCGGCTCATGGTGAGCCAGTATCGGTCGACGCCGGTCGGTGACCGCGGCACGACACGCCCACACTCCGGTGGTCACGCACAGCGTGACCCTCGTAGCGCTGCGTCACCCACGTGCCGGGTGTGCGACGCCGGACGGGCCGTTAGCCTGACCGCCGTGTCCTGTGCCTCCACGACCTTCGCCGTGTGGGCCTCGGCCTGGCTGGCCGGGTCCGCCGCACCCGACGACGTCCTCGACGCGCTCGCGCCGTGGTCGGAGGCGCACGACGTGCTCGCCGCCGACGACGTCACCGCCGCCACGACCGGACTGCCCGGCCCCGGGTCGGCGCCGACCTCGACGGCGATGCTGCTGGCCGCCGTCCGCCGCGGCGCCCCGCGCGGACAGGCCCGGCTGGTGCTGCCGGCCCCCGGGGACGTGCGCGGCCTGCCCGGCCCGGGCCCGTTCTCCGACGCCGCGATCACCGCGGGCGAGGGCGTGCTCTTCGCCGACGCCGGGTTCGGCGTCGTGCCGTCACCGATCGCCGACGGGGTGGTCCGCTGGACCGCGCACGCCGTCGCCGACCCCGGCCCGGTCCCCGAGTACGTGGCGCTGAACGAGGCCGAACGGGAGCTGCGCGGCCAGGTGCGGGCCGCCGCCGCGGCGCTGACCGACCTGGGCGTGGCCCGGCACCGGCCCGGCGTGCGCGAGGAGATCGCGGCCTGGCTGCGCCGCCGCCCGCAGGCGCTGTGGCCCGGCGGGATGCCCCCGCAGGCGCTGCGGGTGCTGCAGCAGGCCGACGAGGTGGACGCGATCCTGTCCGCCGCCTCCGGCGACGAGCCCGGCGGCGCGCTGTCGGCGTCGGCGGCCGTCGCCCGCTCCGACGCGCTGCGCCCCATCGCCACCGCGGTGCGGGTCGCCCGGCGCGCCGCGGTCGCCGAGGCCGTCCGGGTCCTGGTGTCGGTCCCCCGCTGATGCCCGCGCCGGGCGTCACCGGAGCAGCGACTCCAGCAGCGCCCGCGCCGCCGGTCCGCCGGGCCCGCCCGAGCGCCAGACCAGGTGCAGCCGCGTCCGGATCTCCGGGGTGATCGGCACCGCGACCGGCGGCCGGGCCAGGGCCGCCACCCCGGCCGCGCCGAGCGCGGGTTCCGGGACCACCGCCACCCCCGCCCCGCGCGCGGCCAGGCGCAGCAGCAATGTCATCGCGCCGGACTCGAACCCCACCCGGGCGGTGAGCGACCGGGCCGCCAGTGCCGCGTCCAGCGCGGCGCGCAGACCGTGCCCGCGGGGCAGGCAGATCAGCGGCCGGGCCGCGAGCTCGTCCAGGGTCACCGCGGCCTGTCCGGCGAACGGGTCGTCCGCGGCGACCGCCGCGACCAGGGGGGACTCGACCAGCACCCGTCCGTCGAGGCCGTCGGGCGGGGCGTGCGGGAACCCCAGCACGGCGACGTCGAGCCGCCCGGCCCGCAGCTCGTCGACCAGCTCGTCGGTGGTCCCCTCCCGCAGCGTCACCTCCAGCTGCGGGTGTGCGGCGGCGAAGGCCCCGACCGGGTCGGCGAGCACGGTGTCGGGCAACGACGTGGCCATGCCGACCGCGACCCGGCCGCGCAGCAGCCCGCGCAGCGCGGCGACGGCGTCGCGGGCGTCCTCCACGGCGGCGAGCGCGGCGCGGGCGTGCGGCAGCACCGCCAGCCCGGCCTCGGTGGGCGTGACCGCGCGCGGGCCGCGTTCGACCAGGGGCGCGCCGAGCTCGCGTTCCAGCTGCCGCAGCTGCGCGCTCACCCCGGGCTGCGCGACGTGCAGCGCCGCGGCGGCCGCGGTGACGGTCCCGGAGTCGACGACCGCGACGAGGTAGCGCAGGTGTCGCAGTTCCATAAGCAGCGATGCTAACCGGTAGACGATCCATCTCTTCGACTTCTGCCGCGGGCGGGCCCAGGCTCGGAGCCATGACCAGCACGCGGAGCTTCCAGACCGGCATCACCCACCGCCCCTCGGCCGTCGTGACCGTCACCGGCGCGGACGACGTCGTCGCCGCGCTGGCCCGGGCCGGCCACGACGGCCTCGCCGTCACCGTGCACGCCACCGGGCACGGCCTGCGCCGCCCGTGCGACGGCGGCCTGCTGATCGACACCGCGCTGATGGCGGAGGTGACGGTCGACCCGGTCGCGCGCACCGCCCGCGCCGGGGCCGGCGCGACCTGGGGCGACGTCGTCGCCGCGGCCGCGCCGCACGGCCTGCGCCCGCCGCACGGCAGCGCACCGTCGGTCGGCGTCGTCGGGTACCTGTCCGGCGGCGGGCTCGGCCTCGCCGTCCGCGCCGACGGCTGGGCCGCCGACCACGTCCACGCCGTCGAGCTCGCCCGCGCCGGCGGCACCGTCCGGGTGTCCGCGGCGTCGGACCCCCGCTACTTCGCCCGGCTGCGCGGCACGGGCCCCGACGACGGCGACGTCGTCACCGCGGTCGTCGTCGGGCTGCTCGGCTCCGACGGCCTGGTCGGCGGCGGGCTCGTGCGCGTCCTCGGCGACGCGGACACCCCCGGCGACCCGGCCGCACTGCACGCCTGGGCGGACTGGACCTCGGCCCTGCCCGACGACGTCACCTCCGGGGTGTCCGTCGTCCCCTACCCGGACCTGCCGTTCCTGCCCGCCCCCCTGCGCGGACGTCGCGTCCTGCGGGTCGGGGTCGTCGGCACCGGCGGACCCGGCCGGACCGACGCGCTGCTCGCGCCGCTGCGCGCCGCCGTCGCCTGGGACGACGACACCGTCGCCCCGCTGGACCCGCGCGCGTCGGCCCGGGTGTACGCCGAGCCGGAGTTCCCGCACGCCTACCTCGGCGACGACGTGCTGGTCGACGGGCTCGACCGCGACGGCCTCGAGCGGGTCGTCTCCCGCACCGGTCCGATGGTCGTCACCGGGATCCGGCACCTGGGCGGCAGGGCCGGGCGGGCCCCGGCCGTCGCCGACACCGTCCGCGGCCGCGACGCCGCGTACTGCGTGAACGTCCTGGCCCCGTTCGGCGACGACGCCGTGCCCACGCAGGTCGCCTGGCGGGAGGTCGACCACGTCCTGGACGGGTTCGCCGCCCGCGCGACCCGCGAGCGGTCGCACCCGGCGTTCCGTTTCGGGCCGCACCGCGGTGTCCCGGCCTCGTAGTCTCCGCCCATGACGCGTGCCGCGCCCCGACCGGAACCACGCCTGCGGGCGTGGGAAGCACGGACCGATGTCGGTCTGACGGTGCTCTCCGCCGGGTTCCTGCTGCTCTACGCCTGCGAGGTGCTGCTGACCCGCCCCGGGTCGCCGGCGTGGCGGGCCCTGGAGACCCTCCTGTGGGTGCTGTGGGCGGTGTTCGTCGCCGACGTCGCGATCCGGCTGTGGCTGGCCCGCGACCGGTGGCGGTTCCTGCTCGACAACCCCCTCGACGTCCTGGTCCTGCTCGCCCCGTTCCTGCGGTTCCTGCGCCTGGTCCGGCTGGTCGGCGCGGTGTCGGTGCTGACCCGGACGCTGCGGGACGACCTGCGCGGCCGGGTCAGCGCCTACCTCGTCGTCACCGTGTCGCTGCTGGGGTTCGTCGCCGCGCTCAGCGTCTACGAGGCCGAACGCGACGTGCCCGACGCAACGATCACGACCTTCGCCGACGCCCTGTGGTGGGTCCTGACCACGATCACGACCGTCGGCTACGGCGACCGCTACCCGGTGACGACCGAGGGCAGGCTGGTCGCGGCCGGCCTGATGATCGCCGGGATCGCCGTGCTGGGCACCGTGACCGCGACCATCGCCAGCTGGTTCACCGAGCAGATCCAGCGATCCCGTACCGAGGCCGCCCGCCACGACGAGCCCGACCCCGCCGGGCCGGGCACCCCCGACCCGGCCACCTGGGCCGAACTCCTCGCCGAGCTCCGCCGGCTGCGCTCCCGCCTCGACGAGCTGGAGGCGGCCCCCGGGCAGCCGCCCGGCTGACACCGGGTCAGACCGGCGGGGACAACCCGGCGTCGTGCACCAGCAGCGCCACCTGGACCCGGTTGTTCAGGTCCAGCTTGGTCAGGATCGCCGAGACATGGGTCTTCACCGTCGCCACGCTGATGTGGTGACGGGCGGCGATCTCGGCGTTGGACCGGCCCGCGCCGAGATCGAGGGCGATGGTGCGCTCCCGCTCGGCGAGGCGCTCCAGCCGTCGCCGGGCCGCGGCCCGGGTGCTGTCCCGGTCGGTCTCGGCGACCCGGTCGATGAGCCGGCGGGTCACCTCCGGCGAGAGCACCGGACGGCCCGCGGCGGCGTGCCGGACGGCGAGCACGAGCTCGTCGGGCGGGGTGTCCTTCAGCAGGAACCCGGCGGCGCCGGCCCTCAGCGCGCGCAGCACGTGGGCGTCGGCGTCGAAGGTGGTGAGCACGACGACCTGCGGCGCGCCGGGGCGGCGGCGCAGCGTCTCGGTGGCGGTGAGCCCGTCGGTGCCCGGCATCCGGATGTCCATCAGCACGACGTCGGGCCGGTGCCGCTCGGCCAGCGCGACCCCCTCGGCCCCGTCCCCGGCCTCGGCGACGACGGTCAGGCCGTCGGCGCCGCGCAGCATCATCGACAGTCCGAAGCGGACGACCGGGTCGTCGTCGACGATGAGCACCGCGACGGGGTCGGAGGCGGTCACGACGGCCACGGTAGCCGCATCCCGGTCCGCCACCCGCCGTCCGGGGTCGGGCCGTGGTCCAGCCGGCCCCCGACGAGCGTCGCCCGCTCGGCCAGCCCCCGCAGCCCCTGCCCGGCCCCCGGCCGGTCGGCGCGGGCGGGCCGGGCCGGTGCCGGGTTCGCCACCTCGACGACGAGCCCGTCCCCGGCCCCGCCGGTCACCGTCACCGTGACCGGGGCACCCGGCGCGTACGTGCGCGCGTTGGTGAGGGCCTCCTGCACCAGCCGGTAGGCGGTGCGCCCCGCGGTCTCGGGCACCGGGTGCTCCCCGGTGGTGACGCCGGGCCCGTCGTGCAGGACGACCGCGGTCCCGGTCCGGCGGGTCTCCTCGAGCAGCTCGCCGACGTCGGTGATCCCGGGCAGCGGCAGCTCCCCCACCGGCGCCCGGAGCACCCCGATGACCTCCCGCAGGTCCTGCAGGGCGCGGTGGGCGTTCGCCCGCACGACCTCGGCGGCCCGCGCGGTCTCCTCCGCCGGCGCGTCGCGGTGGAACGCCAGCGCCCCCGCGTGCACGCTGAGCAGCGACAGCCGGTGCCCGAGCACGTCGTGCATCTCCCGGGCCAGCGCCTCCCGCGCCTCGTGCGCGGTGCGCTCGGCCCGCAGCGCCGCGGCGGACTCGGCCATCGCGGCCCGCTCGCGCAGCGACTCGACCAGCAGCCGGCGGCTGCGCACGAGCAGCCCCCAGCCGAACACCGCCGCGTGTCCCGCCACCAGCGCCCCGACCAGCAGCCACAGCGGGGCCTCCGGCGCGGGCCGCCAGGAGTAGTACACCGCGAACGACGCGAAGCTGCCCAGGAACACCGCGGCCGAGACCCGGGCCGGGCAGCGGGCGGCGACCGCGAACAGCGCGACCAGCCCCGGGACGGACGCGACCTCGGAGAACGTGCACAGCACGACGACGCCCACGGCCACCGGCAGCGGGTACCGGCGCCGCCACCAGAGCGCGACGCAGGCCAGCATCCCCGCCGCGACGTCGACACCCAGCAGCAGCTCGGGTCCGCCCGGCGACGACACCACCCGCAACCGGGCCATGAGCAGCCCGATCAGGGCCGTCACCACGACCACCAGGCCGTCGACGACCCACCGCCGGTACGCCGCGACATCGGTCATGCCGCCGAGGCTAGGACCCGTACCGGCGCGGACGCCTCCGTCCCACGACCCGGACGCGCTCATCCTTCGGACGGACCCCGGCCGGGCAGAACTCTCCCCCGGACGGATCCGGACGGCCGGACGGCCTCCCCAGACTCCACCGCATGCACGCCCTGCACCGACTCCTCCGGCCGCTCGCCGTCCTCGCGGCCGTGGTCGCCCTGACCCCGACCGGCTGTGCCGCCGCCGCACCCGCCGTGCCGTCCGCGCCCGCGGTCCCGCCACCCGACCCGGTCACCTGGAGCGCGTGCGGCCCCGGCCTGGAGTGCGGCACCCTCGAGGTCCCCCAGGAGTACACCGACGCCGACGGCCCCCGGGTCTCCCTCGCGGTGATGCGGCACCGTGCCACCGATCCCCAGCGCCGGATCGGCACCCTGTTCTTCAACCCGGGCGGCCCCGGGGTCGCCGCGACCGACACGCTGCGCGCGATGCCCGCCACCCCGGGGTCGCCGGGCACGTTCGGGCCGGAGGTGCTGGCGCGCTTCGACGTCGTCGCGATGGACCCGCGCGGCGTCGGCGCCTCGTCGGCGGTGCGCTGCCGCACCGACGCCGAGCGCGCCACGGCCGCCGCGAGCACCGCCGCCGACCCCGCCGTCCCCGGCGGCGCCCCGCTGCCGACCCTGCTCGCCGAGGCGAGGGCGCTGGCCGAGGGCTGCGCGGCGCACCGGACCCCGGCGTTCCTGGCGAGCCTGTCCACCGACAACGTCGCCCGCGACCTGGACCGGCTCCGCACCGCGCTCGGCGAGGAGACGATCACCTACTACGGCATCTCCTACGGCACCGTCGTCGGCCCGATGTACGCCACCCTGTTCCCGGACCGGGTCCGGCAGATGGTCCTCGACGCGCCCGTCGACACCACGCTGTGGACCGGGGACCCCCTGGAGTTCCTCGACGAGGTCGCCGTCGCGAGCGAGCGGACCCTCGATGCCTGGTTCGACACCTGCCGCACGGAAGGTGCCGCGGTCTGCCCGTTCGGCGACGGCGACCCGGCCGCCGCGTTCGACGCGCTCGTCGCCGGTCTCGAGCGGCGCCCCGCCCCGGCCCGGGCGGTGGAGGGCCTCGCCCCGGCCGGCGTCGTCGACGGCGCCATGCTGCTGGAGACCGCCCGCGGCGCGGCGGGCGACCGCACCCTCTGGCCGGTGCTGACGACGGCGCTGGCGACCGCGCAGCAGGGCGACGGCACCCTCGCCCACCTGCTCTACCGCACCCTGACGGTCTCGCCGTTCGGTGTCCCGACCGCGACGCAGGAGCAGCACACCGCGGTGCGCTGCGCGGACTGGAGCACCCCGGCCGACGTCGCCGCGCACACCGCGGCCGCCGAGCGGGCGGTCGAGCACGCACCGCGGATCGGCACCCGCGCCGCCTACAGCGCGCTGGCCTGTGCGGTGTGGCCCGCGCCGAACACCGACCGGGTCACCGCGCCGCTGACCGGCACGGGCGCCCCGCCGACGCTGGTGGTCGGCGGCCGGCTCGACCCGGTCACGCCCCACACCTGGGCGGAGCGGACGGCCGACACCCTGGACCGGGCGGTCCTGCTGACCCGCGAGGGTGTCGGGCACGGCTCGTACGGCACCGACCCCTGCGTCGACGCAGCGGTGGAGGCCACGCTGCTCGACACCACGCTGCCGGCGGCGGGCACCGTGTGCACACCGCCGCGGGCCACCACCCGTCCCGGGACGGTCCCGGGCGGCTGAGGTCAGCCGTGCGTGAGCACGGCGAACAGGGCCGGCACCAGCACCGTCACCCCGGTCGCGAGCTCCGGCGCGGTGGTCAGTTCCAGCAGCCCGGCCGTCCCGGTCGCCGGCCGCCGGGCCTCACCCCCGCACCGCGGCCGCGAGGGCCGCGAGGTCGTCGGGGTGCATCCGGGCCGGGCCCGGCACCGGTGCCGCGGCACGCAGCCGGTCCCGTTCCGCGGCGAGCCCGTCCCGCTCCCGGCGGGTGTCGTCGAGCCGGCGGGTCAGCTCCTCGGCCGCCGTGCGGGCGCTCTCGTGCTGCGCGCGCAGCCCGTCGGCGACGGCGCGGGCCTCGGTCAGCAGGTCGCGCTGCGCGGCGAGCCGGCTGCGCTGCTCGACGACGGTCTCGACCAGACCCGCCCGGTCGGCGACGACCGCGGCGTGGTCGGCCCGCAGCGCCGTCAGGTCGGCGTCCAGGCGGTCCCGGTCGCGGGTGGCGGCGTCGGCGCGGGCGAGGGCGGCATCGCGCTCGTGCTCGGCGGTCCGGGCGGCGAGCACCGCTGCCTCCCGGTCCCGGATGGCGGTCGCGGCGGTGTCCCGGGCCTCGCGAGCGTCGGCGACGGCGGCGTCCCGGGCGGCGACGGCGTCGGCGGCCTGCTGCCGCGCCGCACCGAGGGCCTCGGTCGCCGCGAGGGCGGTGGCGGCGGCCTCCTCGGCCCGGGTCACCGCCTCCGCCCGCTCCTGCCGGGCCTCGGTCGCGGCCCGGTCCGCCTCACGGGCCCGGTGCTCGGCCGTCTCCCGGGCGGTGTCGGCCTGCCGACGGGCGGCGTCGGACTCGGCGGCGCCCGCGCGGGCTGCCTCGGTGGCGGCCAGGGCGTCGCGCTCGATCTCGTCGAGCCGGTCCAGCACAGCGGCCAGCGCCCCGGACAGCTCGGCCACCGGCCCGGCGAGCGCGCCGACGTGCTCGCGGAGCCGGTCCGCGTCGAGCGCGAACGCCCCGGTCCCGGTGTCGAGGCCGAGAGCACCGAGGGCCTCCCGCTCGGCGCGGGCCATCTGCGCGCACGTCCGCCCCTGCTCCCACCGGGTGTCCCGGCAGAACGACCGCGGACGGCCGCCCTGCGGCCCGGGCGGGGGCAGCTCCGCCCGGCACCGGCTGTATCCGCACCGCACCACCGTGTCCGTCACGTCGGCCATGCTAGCGGTTCCGGTTATACGAACTGACACCTGGTTTCAGGTTTGTTTATTTGAACTTGTCAAACACGGGATAATGCAGAGAATCCCGGGTTTCAGGCCCACGGGTGTACCGACCGTCGCCGGGGCGCGGGAGCCCGCGGGAAACCGTGGTGGAGCGGGACCGCCGGGGCGGTGTGCGGTCGGGCCGGCACGGAGGCGCCGGGCCACTCCGCGATCATCGTCGCGACCACGTCGCTGTTGGTGTCCGCCGTCGGCATGTGGCTGTTCCCGCCCGGCCGGCGGCGGGCAGGTCCAGGCGCTCGACGGGCCCGGCCGCTCCCCCGACGTAGGGCGGCCACCCGGGCCCGGAGCTGCCGATCCGACGGGGCCGGTCGAGGGAGTCCCCGGACGCGAGGGACCCCGCCCGGTCCCCCGTCGTCGGGCAGGCCGTGCGGCCCGACGAGCACGAGCATGGCCGCCGCGGCCGCGACGGCGATGCCGCCACCCCGGCGGTGCGCCACGACCCGGCACCGCCCGACCCGCTCGACCGGCGCCGTGACCGCCCCGACCGCGAGCGGGGCGTGTCGTCCACCGCGGGACCTGCTGACGGGCCGGCGCCTCCAGCGCCTGCCGGGGGGGCAGGCAGCGCCCGGAGACGCCGTCCGGGCGCGACCCGATCGACCTTCCCGTCGAACACGCTCCGGCCCGTGCGGTTGTCCACGCGACGACCCGGGGACACGATCCCTCTGGGGAACGTGACCCCGGCACCGCGTCGCAGGCGGGATTGCGTCAGTCCCAGTAGTGGTAGTAGGCGGTGTACGTCGGCTCGGCCTGCGACGCCGGGTTGCCGTTCGAGGCGCAGACGTACTTCCCCCCGACCGGGGTCGCAGTGAAGGAAGCGATCGCCGACTCGCATGCCGATCTGCTCTGGAACGTGCCCGCGGACGTGATGTGCTCGCCGGCCTGAGCCACGCCGGCACCGGCGAAGCCGAGCACGCCGACGCTCGCCACGGATGCGACGGCGAGGGTCGCCATCCGACGGATGGACTGCCTTCTGTTCACCACGAGATCCTCCTCATTGCAGGACATCGGTGTCGGCTGCCGCCATCCCACCGGGTCCTGCGGCAGTGCTGCGGATCCTCGGGCCATCGGTGTCGGGAGCCCTCCCAGGTCGCCCCGCCACGCCGCCGCCGTGAACGGTCGAGCGTGGCCGCGCGGCCCCGGGCCCCGATCACCGGCGATAGCCTGGCCGGGAAGCGGGCGGGAGGAGCGGCGATGGGCAGGTCACCGTGGTTCGGGCCGAAGCGGGTCGGGTGGGGACTGCGCCCGCAGACCCGGCAGGGCCGGGTGCTGACGGCGGCGTTGGCCGCCGCACTGCTCCTCGTCGCCGCGGTCGTGCACTGACCGTGCCCCCGGTCCCGCGCCCCGCCGACCTCGACGCCGTCCGCGACTCCTACGACCGCGTCGCCGACAACTACGTCGACGTGGTCGTCACCACCGGCCTCGGTGACGTCCGCACCCACCCCTGGCTCCGGGCCGCCATGGACACCTTCGCCGACGCCGTCGCGGGCCGCGGGCCGGTCCTCGACGTCGGCTGCGGGCCGGGGCAGGTCACCGCCCACCTCGTGGAGCGCGGTGTCGACGCGTCCGGGATGGACCTCTCCCCCGCCATGGTCGCCCACGCCCGGCGGCTGTATCCGCACTGCCGGTTCTCGGTCGGCTCGGCCACCGAGCTCGCGGTCCCCGACGCCTCGCTCGCCGGGGTCCTGGGCTGGTGGTCGCTGTTCCACCTGCCCCGCGACGTCCTGCCGTACGTCCTGGCCTCCTTCACCCGCGCCCTCGCCCCCGGTGGGCGGCTGATCCTGGCGACCCACGTCGGCGACGGCGAGCTCGAACGCACCGAGTGCTACGGCGGGGTGCCCGTCCGCTGGACCACCCACCTGTGGCGGCCCGAGCAGCTGCGCGACCTCCTCGGGCGGGCCGGGCTGCACCCCGAGGCCGAGCTCCTCCTGCACCCCGACGAACGGACCGGCCCGGGCGTGGTGATCGTGGCGCGGGCACCGGGACCGGCAGGATGACCCCGTGACCGACCCCGCCCCCACCGGCGTCCCCGGCGCCGAGCTGCTCGCGCCGCAGGTGGACCTCCCACTGACCGAGCAGGAGGCCGCCTACGTCGCGGCCGCCCGGTCGGCCAACACCCGTCGCGGCTACGCCTCGGACTGGCGGGAGTTCAGCGGCTGGTGCGCCCGGCACAGGCACGAGGCGCTGCCCGCCGCCCCCGAGGCGCTGTCCGGCTACATCACCGAGCTCGCCGGGGCCGGGGCGAAGGTCGGGACCATCAGCCGCCGGCTCTCCTCGATCCGGTTCGTGCACGTCATGCGCGACCTGCCCGATCCCACCGACGCCCGCCGCGTCACCGCCGTCTGGGAAGGCATCCGCCGCACCCACGGTGCCCCGCCGGTCCAGGCCCGGCCGCTGATGCCCCCCGACCTCGACGACGTCGTCGACGCCTGTCCCACCACCCGCAGCTACGCGACCCGCCCGGGTGAGGACGACCTCGCCGGCCTGCGCGACCGGGCCCTGCTGCTGGTCGGGTTCTTCTCCGCGCTGCGCCGCTCCGAGCTGGCCGCGCTCACCGTCGCCGACGTCGCCGACCACCCGCGCGGCCGCGTCCTGTCGATCCCCCGGTCCAAGACCAACCCGTACGGCACCGAGCCCGAGCTCGTCGTCCTCCCGCACGCGCACCGGGCCGCGCGCTGCCCGGTCACCGCGCTGCGGACCTGGCTCGACGCAGCCGGGATCACCGAGGGCCCGGTGCTGCGCAAGGTCACCCGCGGCAACCGGGTGACCGACCGGCCGCTGCACCCGGAGTCGGTCAACGAGATCGTCCAGCGCGCGGTGGCCCGTGCCGACATCGGCCCCGGCCCCTGGTCGGCGCACTCCCTGCGCGCGGGCCACGTCACCTACGCCCACCAGCGCGGCGCCTCCGACCGGGCCATCGCCCACCAGACCCGGCACCGCTCCCTGGCCACCGTCGGCGCCTACATCCGCATCGACAACGCCTGGGAGGACAACTCCGCCGCCCTGCTGGCAGGTCTGTAGCCGTGCCCCTCCACCCGCCGATCGAGCCCTACGACGCCGGCACCCTCACCACCGACGACGGCCAGACCCTCCACTGGGAGACCTGCGGCAACCCCGACGGGCGGCCCGCGCTGGACCTGCACGGCGGCCCCGGTTCGGGCGCCTCGGCCGGGGCCCGCCGGTACTACGACCCCGAGCGGTACCGGATCGTGCTGCTCGACCAGCGCGGCTGCGGCCGCAGCAGGCCGCTCGCCTCCGACCCCGCCGTCGACCTGGGGCGCACCCAGACCACACAGCTGCTCGTCGACGACATCGAGCGGCTCCGCGAGCTGCTGGCCGTCCCCTCCTGGGTCGTGCGGGGCGGCTCCTGGGGCAGCACCCTCGCCCTCGCCTACGCCCAGGCCCACCCGCGGCGCGTCGACGCGCTCGTCCTCGCCGCGGTCACCACGACGGCCGAGCGGGAGGTCCGCTGGATCACCGAGGACATGCGCCGGATCTTCCCCGCCGTGTGGGACCGCTTCGCCGGCGCCGTGCCCGCCCACCTGCGTGACATCCGCCTCGTGGACGCCTACGCGACCCTGCTCGCCGACCCCGACCCGGCCGTCCGTGAGGACGCCGCCCGCGAGTGGTGCCGCTGGGAGGACACCCACGTCTCCCTCGCACCGGGCCACCGGCCGAGCCGACGCTACGAGGACCCGGCGTTCCGGCTCGTCTTCGCCCGGCTGGTCACGCACTACTGGCGGCACGCCGCGTTCCTCCCCCACGACGCCCTGCTCCGCGGCGTGACCCGGCTCGCCGGGATCCCCGGGACCCTGGTCCACGGCCGGTACGACGTCTCCGGCCCTCCGGACATCGCCTGGGACCTGCACCGGCGCTGGCCGGGCAGCGAGCTGCGGATCATCGACGACGCCGGGCACGGCGGCGCCGGGGCGTTCACCGACGCCGTCGTCGACGCGCTCGACCGGGCCACCGACCGACCCCGCTGACCCGGGATCCGCACCCGCACCGCACACCGGTCGCCGGCCCCGGCCACCGGATCTCCCCGGCCGGCACCGGCCCCTCCCGGTCCTGGCGGTTCGGTTGTCGTCGTTTCATCGACGATTCGCTGGCGTCAATGTTTCATTGACAGAGGAGGGCTGCGACGTGGGAGTCGCCGGCGACCCCTCGTCCGCACGGCCGCCCGGACCGCGCCCCCGCCCTGGACGCGATCGGCGCGAGAACCCGTCCACCCCGGCGGCCCGACCACGTGTCCTGTCGACGCACGGGCACGGGGCGTCGACGACCGGCCGGGCCGGGGAGCCGAGGCCGGACCGACCCCCCGCCTCGCACCGGACCGGCCCGGACCGCCTGGTGATCCGCGCCGGCCGGGGTACCGCCGGCACGACCGGCCCGGCCACGGTCGTTCCGGCCGACAGCGCGGGCCGGCCTCCCCTCCCCCGGCTCCGCGGCCGGCGGGTGTCGCCGCTCGGTTGACCGCGCGTAGGCGTCAATGATTCCTTGACAACGTGAGGCCCGGCGCTCCGGCTCCCGGCGCGTTGACCCCCTGCCCGCGGCGGCTCTAGATTCGGACGAGCCCCGGTGCCGACTCCGTGCACCCCGCCTGTCGCAGGAGTGCACCCTGTCCACGATCCCGCTGTCGTGCCTGGACCTGAACCCGGTCCGGCCCGGCGGAACCGCAGCCGACGTCGTCTCCGACGCGATCGTGCTCGCACGCCAGGCCGAGGCGCTCGGCATGCTGCGCTACTGGGTCGGCGAGCACCACCTCAACCCGGCGCTCGGGTCGACCAGCCCGATGGTGCTGCTCTCGCACCTCGCGGCCCGGACCGAGCGCATCCGGCTGGGCGTCGCCGCCACCCTGGTCGCCTACCACCCACCGCTGCGCCTGGCCGAGGACGCGACGCTGCTGTCCGCCCTGTCCGGTGGCCGCACCGACCTCGGGCTGGGCCGGTCGGTCGCCGCCCGCACGCCGCGCACCGTCGGGTTCGACCACGACCGCCCGCACGTCGAGGCCCGGCTGCTCGAACGCGGCCTGGGCACCTTCAGCGGGCGCTGCGACCAGCTCCTGCGCCTGCTCGCAGGCAAGGAGCCGGGACTGCAGGGCACGCCGGTCGACCTGCTCGACGCCGTGACCCCGCAGGTCTGGGTGCATGCAGCGGGCGCGGGCGAGAGCGCCGAGTACGCCGCGCGCAACGGGCTGCCGATGGGCGTCGCCTACTTCTCCCGGCCGACCACCGTGCTCGAGGCGGTCGACCTGTACCGCGAGCGGTTCGTACCGGGCCCCTACCGGGACCGCCCGCACGTCGCGATCGCGGTGTCGGCGCTGGCCGCGGACACCGAGGACGAGGCCGCCGCACTGGGCTCCGGCTACGACGTCTGGCTGCGCGGGCTCGCCCTCGACGCCGGCGCGCACCACTACCCCACCGCCGACGAGCGGGCCGGTCTCCCCCCGCTGGACCCGGACGAGCAGGTCGCGCTGGACGACCGCCTGCGGACCCGCGTCGTCGGCCGGGCGGACGCGGTGGCGAGCCGGCTCGCCGCGATCGTCGAGGCCGCGGAGGCCGACGAGCTCGTCGTCGAGACCGTCGCCCCCACCCTCGACGACCGCCTGCGGTCCTACGAGCTGCTCGCCCGGGCGTGGGCCCGGATCTGACCGGGCCCACGCGACGGGTCAGAGCATCGCCCGCTCGGACGGTTCCACCTCGGCGACCTCGCCGGAGGCGAGCTTCGCGCGGAACGCCCGGACCTCCTTCTTGACCACCGGGGCCAGCACGTAGAGGCCCAGGATGTTGAAGAAGGCGAGCAGGAAGAGCACCGCGTCGGCGAAGTCGAGCACGCTGCCCAGAGTCAGCACCGAGCCGACGACCACGAAGAAGCAGAAGACCGTCTGGTAGACGCGCTCGGACACCACGTTCTTGCCGAACAGGTAGGTCCAGGCCTTCTGCCCGTAGTAGCCCCACGTGATGATCGTGGAGACAGCGAACAGGAACACCGCGACCGCGAGCACGTAGGGGAACCACGGCAGCACCGTGGCGAACGCGTCGGAGGTGATGAGAACGCCGTCGGCCACGTCGGAGCCGCCGCTGGCGAAGGCGGTCGCCTGGGCCTGCTGCCAGAAGGGCGTACCGGCGATCACGATGGTCAGCGCGGTCATCGTGCAGATGACCACGGTGTCGACGAACGGCTCGATCAGGGCAACGTACCCCTCGGTGGCCGGGTTCCTCGTCCGCACCGCCGAGTGCGCGATCGGCGAGGAGCCCAGGCCCGCCTCGTTCGAGAAGGCCGCCCGCTGGAAACCGACGATCATGGCGCCGAGCGCACCGCCCACCACGCCCTCGGCGGAGAACGCTCCCGAGAGGATGAGCCCGAACGCCGTCGGGACCTGCGCGATGTTCGCGGCGATCACGACGAGGCAGGCGGTCACGTAGACGATCGCCATCGCCGGGACGAGACGACCCGTGACCGCACCGACGGACTTGATGCCCCCGAACACGACCGCCCCGACGAGCGCGGCCAGCAGCAGACCGAAGACGAACGCGGCGCCGCCGCTGCCGAGCAGACCGGTCTCGCCCCCGGTGACGTTGCGGAGCTGGGCGAAGGTCTGGTTGGCCTGGAACATGTTCCCGCCGGCGACGCCGAAGAAGAGGATCATCACCGCCGCACCGGCGGCCAGGACCTTGCCCAGGCCGCGGCCGAACGCGTTGGGGATCCGCTCGGCGACACCGATCCGCAGGTAGTGCATCGGACCGCCGGACACCGTGCCGTCGGGGTGCACTTCGCGGTACTTCACGCCGAGGGTGCACTCGACGAACTTGGTGGCCATGCTGAGCAGCCCGGCGACGATCATCCAGAACGTCGCGCCGGGACCACCGATCGTGACCGCCACACCGACGCCGGCGATGTTGCCCAGACCGACGGTGCCCGACAACGCGGAGGCCAGGGCCTGGAAGTGGGTGATCTCCCCCGGCTCGTCGCGCCGGGTGTAGCGGCCACGGACGATCCGCAGGGCGAGCCCGATGCTGCGGAACTGGACGAACCCGAAGTAGAGGGTGAACAGCACCCCGGCCAGGATCAGCCAGCCCACGATCAGCGGGAAGTCCGCTCCGAGGACGGTCACCTCGTAGAAGACGATGTTCGACAGCCCGGTCGAGATCGGATCGAACACCGAGTTGATGGACAGCTCGATGCTCTCGAGCACGCCGGGTTGCGGCGGTGCCGTGGTCGGTACGGAGGTCATGGGGCGGAACTTCACCCCATGTGGACACGAACCACAAGAATACGGACGAACGGTTACCGGATCGTCGATATCGGCCGGGACCTTGACCTCGACCGAGGTGGAGGTCGGATGCTCCCGGGACGTCCCCCGAGAGGAGCATCCGATGGAGCTGACCCCGCCCGTCTCCCTGTTCGACCAGGCCTACCGCGACGGCGACCCGCCCTGGGTGATCGACGAGCCGCAGCCGGCGGTCGTCGCACTCGTCGGCTCGGGGGCGGTCACCGGCACCGTCCTCGACCCGGGTTGCGGCACCGGCGAGCACACGATCCTGCTCGCCGGGCTCGGGTACGACGTGCTCGGCGCCGACGCGGCCCCGACCGCGGTCCGGCGGGCCCGGGAGCGGGCCGCGGCCGCGGGCGTGGACGCCCGGTTCGTCGTCGCCGACGCGCTCGCCCCGGACGGCCTCGGCCCGTTCGACACGGTGGTGGACAGTGCCCTGTTCCACCTGTTCGACCCCGGTGACCAGGCCCGCTACGCCCGCGCGCTGGCCGGGGTCGTGCGTCCCGGCGGCGTGGTGCACGTGCTCGCCCTGGCCCGGACCGGCGCCGCCGCCGAGTTCGGCCCGGTGATCGACGCGGCCGACATCCGGGCCGCGTTCACCGGACCGGACTGGACGGTGGAGACCGTCGGACCGGCGTCCTACCGGGGATCGTGACCGCCGGCCTGGCCGGGTCCTACGGCGAGCCGGCCGGGACCAGGGTCGAGGTCCCCGCCCATCTGGCCCGGGTGCGGCGGCGCTGATCAGCTCGGCCGGGCGGGCCGCCGCTGCGGCACGCAGCAGTCGACCGCGCAGGGCGCCCCGTTGCGGGTGCACCCGGCGGACGGGCCGGTGCCCAGCCGCCGGGCGGGTACGCCGTCGGAGTGCTCCCGCACGAGCTCGACCACCATGTCGGCGAAGCGTGGGTCGGGTCCGGCGGTGGCGGCGCGGGCGAAGCCCATGCCGTGCTCGGCGGCACGCTCGGCCGCCTCGTTGTCGAGGTCCCACACGACCTCGACGTGGTCGGACACGAACCCGACCGGCGCGACGACGACCGCGGGCACACCCTTGGCGTGCAGGTCGTCGATGTGGTCGACGATGTCGGGCTCCAGCCACGGCACCTGCGGCGGACCGGAGCGGGACTGCCAGACGACGTCGAACTCGTCGACGCCCACCTCGGCGGCGACCAGCGCCGCGGCCTCGGCGACCTGGCGGGAGTAGCGGTGCCCGCCGTCGGCCGGGGTCCCGGCGGCCGCGTCGGCCGAGGTCGGGATGGAGTGCGCGGTGAACACCAGCCGCGCCACCTCGCGACGGTCCTCGGGCAGCTGTGCCCACGCGGTCCGCACGGCGTCGGCGTTGGCGCGCACGAAGTCCGGGTGGTCGTAGAAGTGGCGCAGCTTGACCAGCTCGGGGGCCGCGTCGCCGACCGCGTCCCGGGCCCGGGAGATGTCCTCGTGGTACTGGCGGCAGGCGGAGTAGCCGCCGTAGGCGCTGGTCGCGAACACCAGCGCCCGCCCGACGCCGTCCTCGGCCATCTCGCGCACGGTGTCCTCGGCGAAGGGCCCCCAGTTCCGGTTGCCGAAGTACACCGGCAGCTCGGTGCGCGCGGCGATCGCCGCGACCAGCTCGCGGTTGCGGGCGTTGATCGGCGAGACCCCGCCGAAGTGCTGGTAGTGCTCCTCGACGGCATCGAGGCGCTCCGGTGGGACCCCGCGCCCCCGGGTCACGTTCTCCAGGAACGGGCGAACCTCGTCGGGGGCCTCGGGGCCGCCGAAGCTGAGCAGCAGAATCGCGTCGAACTGTTCGGGCACGACCCCGATTATCGACCCCGGCCCGCGCCGACGCGCGCGGGCCGGTACCGGCTCACACGCCGACGGCGTGCACCCCGCCGTCGGCCATGATCATCGAACCGGTGGTGGTCGGCATCCAGTCCGACAGCGCGGCGCACACGGTCTTGGCGACCGGCACCGGGTCGTTCATGTCCCAGCCGAGCGGGGCGCGCTTGTCCCACACGTCCTCGAACGCGGAGAAGCCCGGGATCGACTTGGCGGCCATCGTCTTCACCGGGCCGGCGGCGACCAGGTTGACCCGGATGCCGTCGCGGCCCAGGTCGCGGGCCAGGTATCGGGTGACCGACTCGAGCGCGGACTTCGCGACGCCCATCCAGTCGTAGGCGGGCCACGCCTGCCGGTTGTCGAAGTCCATGCCGACGATCGAGCTGCCCGGGCCGAGCAGCGGCTTGCACGCCATCGCCAGGGACTTCAACGAGTACGCCGACACCTGGATCGTGGTGGCGACGTCCTCCCACTGCGCGTTGAGGAACGCGCCCTCGCCGAGCGCGCCGGGCGGGGCGAACCCGATGGAGTGCAGCACGCCGTCGAGGCGCGGCTCGTCGCCCAGGTGCGGGGTGATCCGCTCGACGAGCGAGTCCAGCTGCTCCTGGTCCGACACGTCCAGCTCGACGACCGGTGCGGGCTTCGGCAGCCGCATCGCGATCCGCTCGACCAGCCGCATCCGGCCGAAACCGGTGAGCACGACCTCGGCGCCCTGCTCCTGGGCGATCTTGGCGGAGTGGAAGGCCAGCGAGGCGTCGGTGATCACACCGGTGATCAGCAGCCGCTTGCCGTCGAGCAGTCCCATGACGTCCTTTCGAGAGTTCTGCATGCCCGGGCCGGTGGGCACGGTGCCGATGTCCGCTCCGCGGACCTCGCTCAGTGCCCCATGCCCAGGCCGCCGTCGACCGGGACGACCGCTCCGGTGACGTAACCGGCGCCGGGCGAGGCGAGGAAGGCGACGACCGAGGCGATCTCGCCGGTGTCGGCGTAGCGCGAGAGCGGGATGGTCCCCAGGATCTCCTCGCGCCGCTTCTCGGGCAGCGCACGGGTCATGTCGGTGTCGACGAACCCGGGGGCGACCACGTTCGCGGTGATGCCGCGGCTGCCCAGCTCGCGGGCGACCGAGCGGGCCAGGCCGACGAGCCCGGACTTCGAGGCGGCGTAGTTGACCTGCCCGGCCGAGCCGGAGAGGCCCACGACCGACGATACGAAGATCATCCGGCCCTTCTTGGCCTTCAGCATCCCGCGCGAGGCCCGCTTCGCGACCCGGTAGGCCGCGGTGAGGTTGGCGTCGACGACCTTGGTGAAGGACTCCTCGGCCATCCGCATGAGCAGGCCGTCGTCGGTGATGCCGGCGTTGGACACCAGCACCTCGACCGGGCCGTGCGCGGCCTCGACCTCGGTGAACGCGGCGTCGACGGACTCGGCGTCGGTGACGTCGCAGTGCACCGGCAACAGCCCGTCGGGGATGTCGTCCTTCCCGGAGCGATAGGTCACCGCCACCTGGTCGCCCTCCGCCGCGAACGCCTGTGCGATCGCCAGGCCGATGCCGCGGTTTCCTCCGGTCACGAGCACGCTACGTCCCACGGGGGGTGAACCTAACGCACTACCGGCCGGTACCCGCGAGCGGAGATCACCCTCACGGCAGTCGCCTGCCGAGCAGGATGCCCGCGCCGAGCCCGCCGATCAGGAGCACGAACCCGCCGATCATCCAGGGCCTGCTCGCGTCGACCTCGCGTTCCTCGTAGCCGAGCTCCTCGGACAGGTCGGAGTAGACCGCGCGCAGCTCGGACTCGGTGGCGGCGGTGAAGAACCGGCCGCCCGAGAGCTGGGCGATGCGCTCCATGGAGGCGTCGTCGACGGCGACGGGGGTACGCCCGCCGTCGAGCTCGATCGTGCCGTAGCTGGTGCCGAAGGAGATCGTGGACACCGGGACGCCGCGGTTCTTCGCCTCGGCGGCCGCGGTGAACGAGCCGCGCGGCTCGTTCTCCCCGTCCGGTCCCGGGACGGTCTGGGTGCCGTCGGAGAGCAGCACGATCCGCGCCGGTGGCGGCACGCCCGCCGCGTCCGGGCCGCCCTGCAGCGAGCGGGAGAAGGTGTCGATCGACTGCATCGCCGTGAAGATCGCCTCACCGGTCGCGGTGGACTCGGCGAGCTGCAGGTTGTCGACGCCGTTCTTGACCGCGCTGCGGTCGGTCGTGGGCGAGACGAGCACCGCCGCCGTCCCGGCGAAGGACACCAGCCCCAGGTTGACGCCGGGGGTCAGCTGGTCGGCGAACTGCTTGGCCGCGACCTGCGCGGCGGCGAGCCGGGTCGGGGCGACGTCGGTGGCCTTCATCGACAGCGACACGTCGATCACCAGCATCACCGTGGCCCGGTTGCGCGGCACCTTCGCCATGGCCTGCGGCCCGGCGAGCGCCACGGTGAGCACCGCCAGCGCCGCGATCAGCGCGATCGCCGGGAGGTGCCGCCACCGGCCCGGCCGCTTCGGGGCGACCGACTCCAGCAGCTCCAGGTTGGTGAACCGCACGACGTCGCGACGGCGCCGCCGCAGCAGCCACACGTAGGCCGCCGCGAGCGCGGCGACGACGAGCAACCCGAGCAGCCACCAGGGGGCGGTGAACGTCACGCGAGCCTCCGCGGAGCAGCGGCGTGCTTGCGGGCGACGGCGAACCGCACGATGTCGGCCACCCAGTCGGTGTCGGTGCGCAGGGTCAGGTGCCCGGCCCCGCAGCGGCGCAGCGCGGTGGCCACCCGGTCGCGGTGCTCGGAGGCGGCGGCCGCGAACTCGCGGCGCAGCAGCGGCGTGGTGTCGACCTCGCGCTGGCGCCCGGTCTCGGGGTCGGCGAGCACGACGGTCCCGACGTCGGGCAGCTCCAGCTCCCGCGGGTCGACGACCTCGATCGCGAGCAGCTCGTGGCGAGCCGACAGCGCCCGCAGGGACCGCTCCCAGGTCGGCTCGCCGAGGAAGTCCGACACCACGACGACCAGCCCGCGCCGGCGCGGCGGGCGGCGCAGCTCGTCGAGCGCACCGGACAGGTCGCCCCGGGTGCCCTCGGGTGCCGGCGGCATCGTCGCGACCCGGCGGACCAGGCCGCGGGCGTGCGCCAGGCCGCCGCGGGCGGGCAGCCGCAGCGTCGACTCCCCGTTCGCGACGACGGCGCCGAGCCGGTTCCCGCCGCCGGTCGTCAGCTGGGCGACCGCGGTGAGCCCGGCCAGCGCCAGGTGCCGCTTGTCGGTGCGGGCGGTGCCGTAGTCGATGCTGCGCGACAGGTCGACCACCGCCCACGTCTCCAGCTCGCGGTCGGCGACGGTCTCGCGCACGTGCGGCGCGGTGGTGCGGGCGGTGACCGACCAGTCCATCCGGCGGACGTCGTCACCGGGCTGGTAGGGCCGCGCGTCACCGGGCTCGGTGCCGGGCCCGGGCAGCAGGCCGATGTGGTTGCCCTGGAGCAGCCCGTCCAGTCGGCGCCGTACGGTGAGCTCCAGGGTCCGCAGGGAGGCCTCGAGCCGGACGAGGTCGGCGGACCCCGCCGTCACGCCGGGCCCTGGCCGGCACCCGGTGCGGGCGGCCACGCCGTCGACGCGCCCTCGGGCCCTCCCCCGGGCCGGGCGCTGACCTGCGGCAACGGCACGGTCTGCAGGACCCGGGTGACGATGTGGTCGACCGGCACCTGGTCGGCGATCGCGTCGTAGGACAGCACCAGGCGGTGGCGCAGCACGTCCGGGGCGACCTCCAGCACGTCCTGCGGGAGGACGTAGTCCCGGCCGCGGACCAGAGCCAGCGCGCGGGCGGCGGACACGATGCCGAGCGACGCACGCGGCGAGGCGCCGTAGGCGATCCAGGACGCGACGTCGGACAGGCCGTGCTCGGACGGCAGCCGGGTCGCGACGACCAGCCGCACGACGTAGTCGACCAGGGCGTGGTGCACGAACACGTCCGCCGCGGTGCGCTGCAGCCGGACCAGCTCCTCGGGGGTGAGGACCTGGGAGGGCACCGGCGGGGTGGACCCCATCCGGTAGATGATCTCCCGTTCCTCCTCGACGCCCGGGTACTCGATGATCAGCTTGAACAGGAAGCGGTCGCGCTGCGCCTCGGGCAGCGGGTAGACGCCCTCGTTCTCGATCGGGTTCTGGGTGGCGAGCACGAGGAACGGGTCGGGCATCGGGTGGTCGCGGCCGGCGAGGGAGAGCTTGCGCTCGGCCATCACCTCGAGCATCGCCGACTGCACCTTGGCCGGCGCGCGGTTGATCTCGTCGGCGAGCACGAAGTTCGCGACGACCGGACCGAGCTCGACGTCGAACTCCTCGCGGCCCTGCCGGTAGATGCGGGTGCCGAGGATGTCGGCGGGCACCAGGTCGGGGGTGAACTGCAGCCGGGAGAAGCTGCCGCCCACGACCGTCGCGAACGTCTCCACGGCGAGGGTCTTCGCGACGCCGGGGACGCCCTCCAGCAGCAGGTGCCCCTTCGCGAGGAGCCCCACCAGCATCCGCTCGACGAGGCGGTCCTGGCCGACGATCACCCGCTTCACCTCGAGCACCGCACGCTCGAGCCGCTCGGCGTCGCGGGCGGGGGTGATCGGGTCCGGACCGGTCGAGGCAGTCGTGCTCACGGTCCCATCCCACCGTGTCGGCCGTGTGGATCCGGTGAGGCGTGCGACTCCGGGCGGTCGGGCCCGCCCGCGGCGGGGTCCTGCGCGGTGAACCGGATCGTCATCGCCAGGTAGTCGCGCAGCGACATGGTCCGCGGCGCCGCCCGGTGCCGGGTCCAGACCGTGTTCGCCCGGGCCGGGGTCAGGTCGTGTGCGTGCGCGACGACGGCCCGCGCCTCGGCCGGACCGATCTCACGACCGGCCAGCGCGGCGAGGGCCACGGCCAGCTCGGCGGCGCGGTCGTCGTCCACGACCCCAGGAGAGCAGACACCCCCGACAGTTCCGGGCGCTCACTCCACCAGCAGGAACACGATCGCCGCGACCCCGATCACGACGATCACGGTCCGCAGCACCGCGGGCGGCAGCCTGCGGCCGACCTTCGCACCGAGCAGCCCGCCGACGATCGAGCTGACCGCGATGATGCCGACGACCGTCCAGTCGACCGGCGCGACAACGGCGTAGATCGCCCCGGCGACGATGTTCACGACCGAGGCGAGGGTGTTCTTGAAGGCGTTGAGCCGCTGGAGCGGGTCCGCGACGAGCAGCCCCATCACCCCCACCAGCATGATCCCCTGGGCGGCGGTGAAGTAGCCGCCGTAGACGCCCACCAGGAAGACCAGCACGTAGAGCACCGGCGAGCCGGTCCGGTCCGGACGCGGGCGGTCGCGCAGCCGGCGGGCCAGCAGGGGCTGCACGGCGACCAGCAGCACCGAGGTGCCGACCAGGACCGGCACGATCGTCTCGAACGCGTCCGGCGGCAGCGACAGCAGCAGCGCCGCACCGACCACGGCCCCCAGGAACGACGCGACGCCGTACTTCGCCAGGCGGCGACCGTGCCCGGCCCACTCCTTGCGGTAGCCGACGGCGCCGGTGACCGAGCCGGTGATCAGCCCGATGGCGTTCGACGTCGTCGCCGTCACCGGGGGGAAGCCCAACGCCACGAGCACCGGGAAGGTCACCAGCGTCCCCGACCCGACGACGGTGTTGATCAACCCCGCCCAGAGCCCGGCCAGCGCGATGACCCCGACCTCCCACAACTCCATCGGGACACCCTACGAACCGGACACCGGCACTCCTCCCGGTGCGGCACGCGTAGGGCTTACGCAGCGTGCGTAGGGCTCCCTACGGCGTGCGTGGCATGATCGACGCGTGACCGCCGTCGACGACCCCCGATGGGCCGCTCCCCCGGCCCCGGTGCGCCGGACGCTGGACCGCGGGTCGATCGTCGCCACGGCGCTGCACCTCGCCGACGCCGACGGCCTGAGCGCGGTGTCGATGCCGCGACTGGCCCGCGAGCTGGGGTCCGCGCCGATGTCGCTGTACCGGCACGTGCCCGGCAAGGACGCGCTGGTCGACCTCGTCCTGGACCTCGCACTGGGCGAGCCGCCGGACCTGTCGGGCTGCGGGCTGCGGCTGGGCTGCGAGATCTGGGCGGCCGCCCTGCGCGACGTGCTCGACGAGCACCCGTGGACCGTCGGGCTGCTCGCCGGTCCCCGCGCCACCGGCCCCGCCGAGTGCGCGTGGTCGGAGGCCCTGCTGGCGCACGTCGTCGGGGCGGGGCACCCGCTGCACGCGGGCGTCGAGGTGCTGCACCTGCTGCACGGCTACGTCCGGGGCGCGGCGGCCCTGGCCGGGGACCGCCTGCCCACCCTCGACGACGTCCGCCGCTCCGGCCGGGCGGAGCGCCTGCCGGTGCTGTCCCGGCTGCTCGGCGGCGCCGTCGTGCGCGGGCCCGGCGGCGGTGAGCCGCTGTTCGACTCCGGGCTGCGCCGCACCCTCGACGCCGTCGAGGCCGGGCTCCGGCCCTGATCACCCGGCCGGGTCGAGCTCCAGCCGCGGCCAGTCGGCCAGGTCGCGCAGCAGCTGCCGGTCGTGGGTGGCGACGACGACGGCCGCCGAGGTGTCCCTGACCATCGCGGTGAGCTCGTCCACGAGCCGCGCGGACAGGTGGTTGGTCGGCTCGTCGAGCAGCAGCGTCGTCGGGCGCTCCGCCAGGGCGCGGGCCAGGTCGAGCCTGCGGCGCTGGCCCTCCGACAGCCGACCCACCGGGGTCCGCAACGCCGCCGCGTCGAGCAGGCCGTGGGCGCCACCACCGACGTGCTCCAGCACGGCACGCGCGGGCCGCCGCGGGTCGGGCACCGCGGTCTCCTGCCCCAGCCGGACGACCCGGGCGCCGCTCGCGGTGCGCACCGACCCGGCGTCCGGAGCGAGCGCCCCGGCCAGCACGGCGAGCAGCGTCGACTTCCCGGCCCCGTTCGGGCCGGTCACGAGCAGCCGGTCGCCCGCGTCGAGGACCAGGTCGACCGGACGGGCGAGCCGTCCCCGCACGCCGACCCCGTGCGCGCGCAGCTGGGGCGCGCCGGGGCGCACGTCGAGGTCGGGACGGCGCAGCGACGACGGCGGTACCGGGACGTCGATCCGGTGCGCGTCGAGCTCGGCCCGGCGCCGGTGCAGCGCCTGCACCACCCCCGGGGCCCGGGACTGGCGGGCGTGCTTGCCGGTCCCCTTGTCCGGACGCCAGCCGGTCGAGAGCCGGTCCCGCGCGGTGGCGACGGCGTCGGCGAGGCGACGGTGCTCGGCCTGCTGTTCGGCGTGCTCGGCCTCCCAGGCGGCGCGGGCCCGGTCCCGCGCGGTCCGCCAGCCGTCGTAGCCGCCCGCGGTGAGCCGGGGCGCGCCGTCGCAGGTCGGGTCGAGGTCGCAGAACTCGTCGGCGACGTCGCGCAGCAGGGCCCGGTCGTGGCTGACCACGGCGAGCCCGCCCGGGTGGGCGCGCAGGGTGCGGGTCAGGAAGTCGAGCCCGGCCGCGTCGAGGTGGTTGGTGGGCTCGTCGAGGAGCAGGACGTCGTGGCGGGCACCGAGCAGGCACGCCAGCCGCACGCGGTGGCGCTGCCCCACCGACAGCGTCTCCAGTGGCCGGGTGCGGTCGGTGCAGGCGCCGAGCGCACCGAGGGCGACGTCGACGCGGCGTTCGGCGTCCCAGGCGTCGAGCCGGGTCGCGGTGTCCAGGGCCGCGGCGAACCGGTCGTCGGCGCCGGGCGCGCCGTCGGTGAGCGCCGCGGTCGCCGCGTCGAGCTCGCGCAGCGCCGTCCGCGAGCCGGCGAGCGACTCCGCGGTCAGGGTGCCGACGGTCTCGCCGCCGCGGGCGGGCACCTCCTGGCGGGCCAGCGCGACGGTGCCGGCGCGGTGCACGACCCCGGCGTCCGGCGCGAGCAGGCCCGCGAGGACGTGCAGGAGCGTGGACTTGCCGCGCCCGTTCTCCCCGACGACGGCGAGCCGCGAGCGGGCGGAGACGGTCAGCGTCACGCCGGTGAGGACGCGGTGCGACCCGCGGGTGACGACGACGTCCTCGGCACGCACGTGGGCGGCCGCGCCGGCGTCGACGGCGGGCAGGGGTGAGGACGGTTCGGGGGTGGTGTGCACGAGAGGGCTCCGCGGCATCCGAGATCGGAGCCGGGCAGCACGGGATGCGCCGCCCGGCGGGGACCGGGACGGCGGACGCGGTTCGGAAGGGGTGAAGGGCGCCGCCGTCAGCGGGCGGTGCGGACCTTCTGCGACCAGATGCCTCGTGCCATGGTGTCGAGCCTACCCACCGGCAGGTGTCCGTGTCGTCCGGTTTCGGACACGCCCCACCCGCCCCGTCCCACCGGAGGACCGATGCCCGCCCGCGCCCTGCCGTTCCTGACCTTCCAGCCGCCGCGTGGCCCGAGCGCGAGCGAGGCGATGGAGTTCTGGACCTCCCTGTTCGACGACGGCGAGATCGTCTCGGTCACCCACCGCCCCGACGACCCGACGGCGGTGGTCCTCGCCGAGTTCGTCGTCGCCGGGCAGCGCCTGCGGTGCAGCGACAGCCCGCCGGTGCACCAGTGGGACTTCTCCCCCGCCGTCTCGCTGTGGGTGGACTGCGAGTCCGGCGACGAGCAGGAGCGGCTGCTGGCGGCCCTCGCGACCGGTGGGCGGGAGTTCATGCCGCTCGACGACTACGGCTTCGGCCCCTTCGCCTGGGTCGAGGACCGCTTCGGCGTGTCCTGGCAGCTCGCCGCCCCGGCGGCCTGAGCAGCGGACACGGCCCGAGCGGGGCTCCGCCAGACCACCCTGCCCGTTCGGCACGGTGATCAGAAGGGCACGACGACGGCGTCGGCGTCGTGGTCGTGGTCGTGGTCGACCGCGTCCGGCAGCGGATCGGTGAAGACCCGGTGGTCGAACGGCCGCGTGGTCGCCCGGCGGCCGCACGGTGCCACCCAGGTCAGGCTGCCGTCGGTCCCGGCGAGCACCTGCCAGCCCGGCGCGTCCTTCAGCGCGTGGTCGGCCCGGCACAGCCCGAACAGGTTCTCCGCGCTGGTCGGCCCGTCCCCGGCTCCCCAGGGGCGGTGGTGGTCGAGGTCGCGGACCCGGCGGCTGCACGCGGGGCCGCGACAGGTGCAGTCCCGCGCCCGGACGTGGTCGGCCATCGCGACCGGCGGCCGGTAGCGGGTGCGTCCGACGTCGAGCACCGTGCCCGACAGCGGGTCGGTCACCAGCCGCTGCCACACACCGCCGGCGGCGAGGGCGCGGGCGAGGTCGGCGGGGATCGGGCCGTGCCCGACCAGCTCGGCCGGTGCCGCACCACCCATCAGCGTGCTGAGCGGGACGACGACCTGGATCAGCGGACGTCGGCCTACGGCCTCCTCGGGATCCGGCTTCGCGGCGAGCACCCGCGCGACCGCGGCGAGCAGTCCGTCCTCGTCGGTGCCCGTCCCGTCCGCGCCGAGCGCGTCCCGGACCGTGCCGACGTCGGTGAGCGTCAGCGTGCCCTGCAGCAGCTGGTGGGCGAGGTCGACGCGCTTCTGGTCCAGGGTGCGGTCGTCGCACGGGTCGTCCAGGGAGCGCGCGAGCCGGTCGACGCACTGCCACGACGCCTCCACCTGCGCGGCGGTGCCGCCCAGCCACAGCGAGCCCATGCCGTCGTCCCCCGGGGAGATCGACATCCGCCGCTCCGACCGGGCCCGTTCGTGGCGCTCGCGGGCGCCGTCCGGGTCGACGCGGGCGATGTGGCGGCGCAGCCGGTCCCGCAGCAACCGGCGGTGCGCCTCCGGAGCCCCCGGGAGGACCGCGGCCTGCACCCGGCGGGCGCGCTCGTCGTCGAGGACGAGTGTCGACGACGAGATCGCCTCGGCGGCGCCCTGGTCGATCGCCCCCGACTCCCACGCGGCCAGGGTCTCCGGCAGCACCTGGGCGAACCGCTGCGCCTGCCCGATCAGCGACCGCGCGTGGTCGCGCGGGACCCGCAGCACGATCGCCACCTGGTCCGGCAACCACCGGGAGACGGGCTGCACCGCACGCGGGTCCGCGCCCGGCGGTGCGGCCCCGCTCCCGGCCGGGTGGCGCTCCGCGATCAGCGCGACCGACCGCATCCGCAGGGCACTCGCACGGCGCACCCAGTGCTCGGCGCCCTCCAGGACGTCGAGCACCTGCAGGTCGGTGAGCCGGTCGGGCGGGGCTCCGGCGACCAGGCACCGCAGCGCCTCCCAGGCGACGTCGTCGATCCCGCCGGAGGGGTCGGGCGGGGGCTCGGGACCACACATCTCGCCGCACAGGTCGATCGCGAGACCGTGCGGGCACCGGGTCGCCTCCTCCACCGCCTCACGGCGGCGCCGGTGTTCGAGCCAGGCCGGGTCGTCGGCGGGATCGGTGTGGCTCAGCACGTCCACCTGATCGATCATATGTTCGATTATAGGTCTCCCAGCTGGACGTTTCCAGGTCGTTCGGCGCTCGCATCCGCCCGTCCGCCGCAGCCCGGCAGCGGACGATCCCCGCGCACCGGCTCGCGCCGCCACCTCCCCGACCTCATCACGCCTGGGCCTCGCGCCCCCGCGACCACTCCCCGCGCCCCCGACCGACGCGCCCGCCGGAGCACGTCGGTCGCGCCTCGACGGCCAGGCCGTCCCGCCACGACTCGAGCTCCGCTCCGACGACGGCGTCCCTGACCCGACCACTCGGCTGGACGGCGGAGGCGCGCGACCCCCGCACGCGCGAGGATGACCCCGTGCCCCGTCTCGCCGTCCCGCTGCTCGCCGCCCTGGCGCTCCTCGCCCCGACGAGCGCGACGGGTGCGGCGACCGCGGCGAGCGGGACGACGAGCCCGGCGGCCAGGGCCTCGTGCATCGCCGACCCACCCCGCTCCGCCCACGCGTTCACCGGCACCGTCGCCTCGACCTCCGCCGACGGCCGCGTCGCGCAGGTCCGTACCGACGACGGCCGCGACGTCCAGGTCGTCGGCTCCCCCACCCCCCGACCGGACACCGCGACCTCGGTCGACCGGTCGTACGCCACCGGGACCCGCTACGAGTTCCACCCGCTGAACCCGGCGAGCCCGTACGAGGACAACATCTGCACCGCCACCCACGAGGTCGCGGCCGCGCCCGCGGCACCGCCCGAGCCTCCGGCCACCACGGAGCCGACGGGCGCGTTCGTGACGGCCCTCGTCGCGCTCGGGGTCGTCGCCCTGGTCGGGACCGCGGCGGCGTTCCTCGTCCCGAGCCGCCGTCGCCGCAACCGACGACGGCGCCGGCGCGCCTGACTCACGGCCCGGAGAGCAGGTCCCACCGGTTCCCGGCGACGTCGCGGAACACCGCGACCGTGCCGTGGGCCGCCACCCGCGGCGGTCCCTCGAACTCCACCCCGAGCGCCACGAGCCGCTCGTACTCCGCGGCGGCGTCGTAGTCGTCGACCACGAGCGCGGTGCAGCGCAGTCTCATGCCGCCACCGGTACCCGACGCCGGGCGGGCGCGGAGGCCACCAGCACCCCGCCGACGACGACCGCCCCGGCGACCAGCTCGGTCACCGACGGCCGCTCCCCCAGCAGCACCATCGCCAGGCTCATCCCGACCACCGGTACGAGCAGCGAGTGCGGCGCGACGAGCCCGGCCGGGTAGCGGCGCATCAGCCCGGTCCAGATCCCGGCGGCGAGCACCGTCGCGACCAGCGACAGGTACACGAGCGCGACCAGCCCGGCGACGCCGTCGGGGGTCACCATCGCGACGACGTCGCCCCAGGCGCCCGGACCCTCCACCACCGCCGAGGCGGCCAGCAGCGGCACCGGCGGCACGACGGTCATCCACAGCGTCAGGTGCAGCGGGTCGACCGCCTCGCCGTCGCGCTGGGCCAGGCGGCTGCACAGGTTCCCGGCCGCCCAGCCGAGCGCGCCGAGCAGGGTCAGCACGACCGGCAGCAGCGCCGCGGACTGGGCGCGGGCCAGCGCGATGCACCCCAGCCCGAGCACGGCGACGCCGATCCCGGCCCACTGCCGCGGCGTCACCCTCTCGCGCAGCAGCAGCGCGCCCAGCACGAGCGTGAACGGTCCCGACGCCTGCAGGACCAGCGACGCGAGCCCGGTCGGCATCCCGGCGTACATCCCCAGGAACAGGAAGAGGAACTGCACCGTGCCGAACCCGAGCCCGTAGCCGACGAGCCAGCGCAGCGGGACCCGCGGCCGCGGCACGAGGAGCACCGTCGGGACCGCCAGCACGAGCATCCGCAGCCCGGCCAGGAACAGCGGCTGGAAGTGCTGGAGCCCGACGTGGATGGCGATGAAGTTGGCGCCCCACAACACGGCGACGACGACGGCGAGCAGGCGGTCACGAACGGTCACGGCGTCCACGCTGCCGTCCCGAGACCATGCAGACCAGCGACAACAACTGAAACGATGTTGTAGCGTTCCTGCATGGACGTGCGGCGGCTCCGGATCCTGCGCGAGCTCGCCGACCGCGGCTCGGTCACCGCTGTCGCCGCGGCGCTGAACTTCACCCCGTCCGCGGTGTCCCAGCAGCTCAAGGCACTGTCCCGGGAGGCGGGCCTGGAGCTGACCGCGCCGGACGGGCGCGGGCTGCGGCTCACCGCGGCCGGGCGGGCCGTCGTCGACGGGGCGCAGGAGGTGCTCGACGCGCTGGGCCGGCTGGAGGAGACCACCGCGGGCCTGCGCGAGCAGCCGCTGGGCACGGTCCGGGTGGTGTTCTTCCCGTCGGCGGCCCGGCTGCTGCTGCCCGGGCTGCTGCGCCGGGCGTCGGCCCACCCCGGGCTGGCGCTGTCCTGTCGCGACCTCGACCTGCGCCCGGAGGAGGTCCCGGCCGCCGCGGCCGACGCCGACGTCGTCGTCACCCACCACGACGAACGGCTCGACCCGCTGCGCACCGGCCGGCTCACCGTGCACCCGCTCCTGCGCGAGCCCCTCGACGTCGCCCTGCCCCCGGACCACCCGCTGGCCCACCGCGCCGAGGTGCACCTGTCCGACCTGGTCGACGCCGACTGGATCTCGGTCGCCGTCGGGTGGCCGGTCGACGACGTGCTCAACTCGCTCGCACTGGTCACCGGCACCGTGCCGCGGGTGGTGCAGCGGATCAACGACTTCTCGGTCACCGAGGAGCTCGTCGCGCACGGGCACGGCGTCGCGCTGCTGCCCCGCTACTCGACCGACCACCGCGACGGCGCCCGGCTCGCACTGCGCCCGCTCGCCGGGGTGCGGGCCGCCCGGCTGGTGCGGGCCGTGACCCGCGGTGCGGTGACCCGGCCCGCGGTGCGGCTGGTGCTCGACGAGCTGACCGGCGAGGCCGCGGCCGTCAGAGCAGCCGGGTGACCTTGTTCAGGCCGTCGTAGCGGACCGGGGTGACCCGGACACTCGCGCCCGAGTACGGGGCCTCGAGCATCTTCCCGTCGCCGAGGTAGATGGCGATGTGGTGGGTGCGACCGCCCTCGGCCCAGGACAGCATGTCCCCGCGCCGCATGTCCGAGATCGGCACCAGCCGGCCGGCGTTGGCCTGGTTGCCGCTGTAGCGGGGCAGGCTGATGCCGACCCCGGCGAAGGCGAACTGCATCAGACCGGAGCAGTCGAAGCCGACCTTGCGGAAGTCGCCGTGGGCGTCGGCGACGCCGCCGTCGCGGATCCCGCGGGTCGGTCCGCGCGAGTTGCCGCCGCCCCAGGCGTAGATGGTGCCGAGCTGGGCCATCGCCCGGTCGATCACGGTCTCGATCGCCGCCGACCCGGTGCGCCGCGGCGCGGGGCCGTCCGACGGCGCGGACTCCTGCGCGACCCGCGACGCCGCCTCCTCCCGGGCCCGCCGGTCGGCCTCGGCCTGCAGCCGGGCCTGCTCGGCCCGCCACGCCTCGTAGCGCTGACGCTGGGCGCGCAGCCCGGCGTCGGCGTTCTCGGCGGCGTCGAGCCGCGACTGCACGTCGGTGCGTTCGGTGTGCACCGCGTCGAGCCGGGTCTGCTGGGCGTCGGCGGCCGCGACGGCCTCGTCGACGGCGGAGTCGGCCGCCGCCGAGGCCTGCTCGGCGTCAGCGCGGCGCCGGTCGGCCTCCTCCTGCGCCGCGCGGGCGAGGGAGTCGGCGTTGGCCTGGGCGATGCGGGCCTGCTGGAGCTGCTCCAGGACCGCGGCCTGGTCCTCGCTGAGCGCGTCGGTGAGCCGGGCCCGGTCCATCAGGTCCTGCGGGTCGGTCGCCCGCGAGAGCAGCCCGAGCGGGCCCAGGTCGAGACCGTGGGTGTAGACGTCGCCGACGAAGGCGTCGATCCGGGTCCGGGCGTCGTCGACGGCGCGGCCCGCGGCCTCGGTCGCGGCGCGGGCGTCGGCGGCCCGGGCCGCGGCGGTCTCGGCCTCGCGACCGGCGGCGTCGGCGGTGTCCCGGGCGGCGAGCGCCTCCTCGTTGCGCCCCGCGACCTCCATCTGCAGCTGCTCGGCCTGCGCGTCGAGCTCGGCGAGGCGAGCGGTGAGCCGGCCGACCTCGGCGGCCCGGTCCTGCACCGACTGGCGGCTGCGCTCCAGCTCGTCGTCGCCGGGGTTCGGCGGCGGCGGGGGCGGCGGCTGGGCCGGGAGCACCGCGGCGGCGGGCACGACGACGGTCGCGGCCGCGCCCACCCCGGGCGAGGCCAGCGCGACCGCGACGAGCACGGCCACCACGACGAGGGTCGCCGACGGCTGGCGCGTCACGGGGAGGTTCCTTCCGGGGGGCGGGCGGGATCGACGGGGAATCGACTGGGAACAGTGCCACTCGTGTCACCCGAACCCCGTGCGACACACCGGACCCGTCCACCGCACGAGGGACACCACACCCGTGACGGCACCGCGACCCCGGCCACACCCGCCTCGCCAGGCTTATAGGACAGGCGTACTATTTGCGTCACGAGGGTCCGCGCTGCTGCCGGCACGGCGGTGCGCGAGACTCCGGCACGACGCAGGTGAGCACCCCCGGCCCGCGAGGCGGGGTGCGTTCACCGCACCGGACAAAGCGACCGCCCACCACCACGGGAGGACCACCAAGTGGCCAGCACCGACAGCTTCGGCGCCCGAGGACAGCTCGACGTCGGGGGCACCGGTTACGAGATCTTCCGGCTCTCCGCGGTGGAGGGCTCCGCGCGCCTGCCGTTCAGCCTGAAGGTCCTGCTCGAGAACCTGCTCCGCACCGAGGACGGTGCGAACGTCACGGCGGACCACATCACCGCCCTGGCGAACTGGGACCCGCAGGCCGACCCGGACACCGAGATCCAGTTCACCCCCGCCCGGGTGATCATGCAGGACTTCACCGGCGTGCCCTGCGTCGTCGACCTGGCGACCATGCGCGAGGCCGTGACCGAGATGGGCGGCGACCCGTCCAAGGTCAACCCGCTCGCGCCCGCCGAGCTGGTCATCGACCACTCGGTGATGATCGACTTCTTCGGCACCGCCGACGCGTTCGAGCGCAACATCGAGTTCGAGTACGGCCGCAACAAGGAGCGCTACCAGTTCCTGCGCTGGGGCCAGGGCGCCTTCGACGAGTTCAAGGTCGTCCCGCCCGGCACCGGCATCGTGCACCAGGTCAACATCGAGAACCTGGCGCGCGTGGTCATGCCGCGCAACGGGCAGGCCTACCCCGACACCCTGGTCGGCACCGACTCCCACACCACCATGGTCAACGGCCTGGGCGTGCTGGGCTGGGGCGTCGGCGGCATCGAGGCCGAGGCCGCGATGCTCGGCCAGCCGGTCTCGATGCTCATCCCCCAGGTGCTCGGCTTCAAGCTGACCGGGGAGATCCCGACCGGTGTGACCGCCACCGACGTGGTGCTCACGATCACCGAGATGCTGCGTCGCCAGGGCGTCGTCGGCAAGTTCGTCGAGTTCTACGGCGCCGGCGTCGGCGCGGTGCCGCTGGCCAACCGCGCCACCATCGGCAACATGAGCCCGGAGTTCGGCTCGACCGCGGCGATCTTCCCGATCGACGAGGAGACCGTCCGCTACCTGAAGCTGACCGGCCGCTCGGCCGAGCAGATCGCGCTGGTCGAGGCCTACGCCAAGGAGCAGGGCCTCTGGCACGACCCGGACCACGAGCCGGTCTTCTCCGAGACCCTCGAGCTCGACCTGTCGACGGTCGTCCCGTCGATCGCCGGCCCGAAGCGCCCGCAGGACCGCATCGAGCTGACCGACGCCAAGCCGGCGTTCCGCAAGACCGTGCACGACTACACCGACGACGGCGTGGCCCCGAGCCCGCTCGCCGGCGTCGACGAGTCGTCGAACGAGTCCTTCCCGGCCAGCGACGCCCCGGCGCTCTCCTTCGCCGACGACGACGCCGCGCCGATCGTCATGTCGGCCGCGGACGGCTGCGAGGGCCGCCCGTCCAAGCCGGTCACCGTGAAGTCCGACTCGCGCGGCGAGTTCGTGCTCGACCACGGCGCCGTGGTGATCGCCTCGATCACCTCCTGCACCAACACCTCGAACCCCAGCGTCATGCTCGGCGCGGCGCTGCTGGCGAAGAACGCGGTCGAGAAGGGCCTGACCACCAAGCCGTGGGTCAAGACCTCGATGGCCCCGGGCAGCCAGGTCGTCACCGACTACTACGAGAAGGCCGGTCTCTGGCCCTACCTCGACAAGCTCGGCTACAACCTGGTCGGCTACGGCTGCACCACCTGCATCGGCAACTCCGGCCCGCTGCCGGAGGAGATCTCGGCGGCGGTCAACGACAACGACCTCACCGTCGTCTCGGTGCTCTCGGGCAACCGGAACTTCGAGGGCCGGATCAACCCCGACGTCAAGATGAACTACCTGGCGTCCCCGCCGCTGGTCATCGCCTACGCGCTGGCCGGGACGATGGACTTCGACTTCGAGAACCAGCCCCTGGGCCGGGACTCGGACGGCGCCGACGTCTACCTCCGCGACATCTGGCCCTCGACCGAGGACATCAACGCGGTCGTGGACTCCTCGATCACCTCGGAGATGTTCACCAAGAGCTACTCCGACGTGTTCCGTGGCGACGACCGCTGGCGCGCGCTGCCCACCCCGGAGGGCCGGACCTTCGAGTGGGACCAGAAGTCCACCTACGTCCGCAAGCCCCCGTACTTCGAGGGCATGAAGGGCGAGCCGGACCCGGTCACCGACATCTCCGGCGCCCGTGTGCTCGCGCTGCTCGGCGACTCGGTCACCACCGACCACATCTCGCCGGCCGGTGCGATCAAGCCGGGCACCCCGGCCGCGGAGTACCTGGACTCCCACGGCATCGAGAAGAAGGACTACAACTCCTTCGGTTCGCGGCGCGGCAACCACGAGGTGATGATCCGCGGCACGTTCGCGAACATCCGGCTGCGCAACCAGCTCCTCGACGACGTCTCGGGTGGCTACACCCGCGACTTCACCCAGGACGGGGCGCCGCAGTCGTTCATCTACGACGCCGCGCAGAACTACGCTGCGCAGGGCACCCCGCTGGTTGTGCTGGGCGGCAAGGAGTACGGCTCCGGCTCCTCGCGTGACTGGGCGGCCAAGGGCACCGCGCTGCTGGGCGTGCGCGCCGTCATCGTCGAGTCCTTCGAGCGGATCCACCGTTCGAACCTGATCGGTATGGGCGTCGTCCCGCTGCAGTTCCCGGACGGCGAGTCGGCGACGAGCCTCGGGCTCGACGGCACCGAGACCTTCGACATCGCCGGCATCACCGAGCTGAACGACGGGAAGACCCCGAAGTCGGTGCACGTGACCGCGACGAAGGACTCCGGCGAGACCGTCGAGTTCGACGCGAAGGTCCGCATCGACACCCCCGGTGAGGCGGACTACTACCGCAACGGCGGCATCCTGCAGTACGTCCTGCGGGGCATGCTGAAGAGCTGACGCGCGCAGCACCCACCACCACACGGAGCCCGCCCCCTCACCGAGGGGGCGGGCTCCGTCGTTCCTACGGGGTCGTTCCTACGGGCGGGCCCCCAGGTCGCGGGAGATGCGCCGGGCGGCGTCGGCGGCGGCGCGGCCGTGGTCGTCGAAGACCTCCTCGGACATGCGCACCGTGGGGCCGGACACCGACAGCGCCCCGACCGGACGGCCGTCGGGACCGAGGACGGGGGCGCCGACCGCGGCGATGCCGTCGGAGAGCCCCTCGGGATTGACCGACCACCCGCGCTCGCGCACCTCGGCGATCCGGGCCCGCAGCAGGTCGGGGTCGACGACGGTGTGCCGGGTGGAGGGTTCCAGCGGGCCGGCGAGGTAGGCGTCGACCTCCGCCGGGGTGCAGGCGGCGAGGTAGGCCTGGCCGGTGGCCGAGGCGTGCAGCGGGATGCGGTGGCCCAGCGGCAGGAACGCGCGCAGCCGGTGCGCGGTGTCGAGCCGTTCGAGCAGGACCAGCTCGCGGCCGTCCGGGGCGGCCAGGTGCACGGTCTCCCCCGTCGCGAGCTGCAGCTCGTGCAGCACCGGGACCGCCACCGCGCGCAGGCCCCCGGCGTCGCGGGCCTGGTTGCCGACGGCGAACGCCCGGTAGGTGAGCCGCCAGCGCGCGGTGTCGTCGGCGACGCACCAGCCGACCTCGCCCAGGGTGCGCAGGATCCGCTGCACGGTGGACTTCGGCAGCGCGACGGCGCGGGCGAGGTCGGACAGCCCGACGGGCTGCCGCTCACCGACCGCCTCCAGCACGCGGACCGCGGAGACGACGCTGTTGGTCGGAGCCATGTCCGGTGTTGACCTCCCCCGTTCGGGCGACCTACTGTCCGCTCCCAGACGGTCCACTGTACGAACCACTGTGCCACCAAGTGGACCGATACGACAAGCGCGTACCAACGGGGGTAGGCATGGCGGTGCAGGTCATCACGCTGGTGGTGTTCGCGGCGGTCTTCGTGATCGCCGAGGTCCGCCGGTCCCACATCGGGATCGTCATGTTCGCGGCCGCCGCCGGCATGGGGCTGCTCGTCGCGGGCCTGCCGCTCGACGACATCGTCGCGGGCTTCCCCGTCGATATCCTGGTCCTGCTGGTCGGGGTGACGTTCTTCTTCGGGATCGCGAAGTCCAACGGCACCATCGGCCGGCTGGTGGACCGGGCGCTGGTCGTCGTCGGCGACCGGACCGCGGCGCTGCCGCTGACGTTCTTCGTGCTCACCGGTGTGGTGTCGGCGATGGGCTCCCCACTGGGCGGGCTGGTCATGGCGCCGATCGGGATGACGGTGGCGCACCGGCGCGGGATCGACCCGATGCTGATGGCGCTGGCCATCGGCACCGGGCTGTCGGCGGGCGGGTTCGCGCCGACGTCGCTGTTCGGGATCGTCACCTGGGGGACGGCGTCGGCGGCGGGCATCGCCCTCAACCCGCTGACCCTGTTCGCGGTCGCGATCATCGCGAACCTGGTGCTGCTGGGCGCGTCCTACCTGATGTTCTCCGCCCGCAGCCGCGTCCCGGTCACGACGGGCGGCGGCGCCGGGCCCGAGGCGCCCGGCGACGAGGAGCCCCCGGCCCGCGAGCCGTTCCGCATGACGCACTGGATCACCGTCGTCGCGATGCTCGGTCTGGTCGCGGCGGTCGTCGTGCTGGCGGTGCTCGACGCCGAGCCCGACGTCGGGGTGCTGGCCTTCGCCTTCGGCGCGGTGCTCACCCTGGTCGACCCGGACAGCGGCCGCGGCGCCCTGAAGGAGATCGACTGGTCCACCGTCCTGCTGGTCGGCGGGATCATCACCTACGTCGGTGTGCTGCAGGAGATCGGCTCGGTCGACCTGCTGGGTGACCTCGCCGCGAGCCTCACCGTCCCGCTGCTCGCCGCCCTCGTGGTCTGCGCGGTGTGCGGGCTGGTGTCGGCGTTCGCGTCGACCACCGGCATCCTCGCCGCGCTGGTGCCGCTGGCGATCCCGCTGGTCCAGCAGGGCGGGATCCCGGGCTGGGCGCTGATCTGCGCGCTGGGGGTCTGCTCGTCCATCGTGGACGTGTCACCCTTCTCGACGGTGGGTGCGACGCTGGTCGCCACCACCGTCGACGAGCAGGAACGTCCCCGCATGACCGCGCTGCTGACCCGCTGGGGCCTGTCCATGGTCGTCATCGGCCCGATCGCGCTGGTGGGAGCCCTCGTGCTGCCCGCCATGGCGGTCTGACCCCGTCACCACCAGGAGAACGACGTTGTTCCTCACCTCGCTCACCGACAGCCACGACCTCGACCGCGCCGTCACCGTCGGCGACGACGTGCTCTCGCGCGCCGAGCTCGTCGACCGGGCGGGCCGGTTCGCCGCGGGCATCCCCGCGGACGGCCCGGTCGCGGTGCACGCGACCGCCTCGATCGACACCGTCGTCGCCGTCACCGGCGCGATCCTCGCCGGCGTGCCGGTCGTGCCCGTGCCGCCGGACTCCGGACCCGCCGAGCGCAGCCACGTCCTCACCGACTCCGGCGCCACCGCGTGGGCCGGGGAACGACCCGACGACGTCGACCTCCCCGTGGTCCTCCCGGGGTCGCAGCCGATCGGCACGCGCCCGGTCGACCCCGCGGCCACCGCGATGCTGCTCTACACCTCCGGCACCACCGGCCGCCCCAAGGGCGCCCAGCTGTCCGGCGCCGCGATCGCCGCCGGCCTCGACGCCCTGTACGAGGTCTGGGACTGGACCCCCGACGACACCGTCGCCCACGGCCTGCCCCTGTTCCACGTGCACGGCCTGATCCTGGGTGTGCTGGGATCGCTGCGCCGCGGGTCGCGGGTCGTGCACACGGTGAAGCCGCAGCCCGCCTGCTACGCCGCGGTCGGGGCGTCGATGTACTTCGGGGTGCCGACGGTGTGGAACCGCATCGTCGACGAGCCCGACGCCGCCCGCGCCCTGTCCCGCGCCCGGCTGCTGGTGTCGGGCAGCGCGCCCCTGCCCGCGTCGCTGTTCGACCGGATCGCCGCGCTCACCGGGCAGGCGCCGGTGGAGCGCTACGGCATGACCGAGACCATGATCACCCTGTCCGCGCACGCCTCCGGGGAGCGCCGCGCCGGCTGGGTCGGACTGCCGGTCCCGGGCGCGCAGACCCGGCTGCTCCCCGCGTCCGACGAGGCACCCGAGGACGTCCTCGACGACGGCGAGACCGTCGGGCGCCTCGAGGTCCGCGGCCCGATGCTGTTCGACGGCTACCTGAACCGCCCGGACGCGAACGACGAGTGCTGGGCCGGCGAGGGCTGGTTCCGCACCGGTGACCTCGCCGTCCGCGACGCGGGCGGGTTCCACCGCATCGTCGGCCGCGAGTCCACCGACCTCATCAAGTCCGGCGGCTACCGGATCGGGTCCGGCGAGATCGAGGCCGTCCTGCTCGACCACCCCGCCGTGTCCGAGGTCGCCGTCGTCGGCGCGCCCGACCCCGACCTCGGCCAGAGGATCGTCGCCTACGTCGTCGGCGACACCCGCGACGGACAGGCCCTCATCGACCACGTCGCCGGGCAGCTGTCCTGGCACAAGCGTCCGCGCGAGGTCGTGTTCCTGGACGCCCTGCCCCGCAACCCGATGGGCAAGGTCCAGAAGAAGCTGCTGGGAACCTGAGCGGACCGGGCCGGTCGGTCCTAGGTTCGGATCATGCCCGGTGCGCACTCACCCTCGGAGGACCGCGGCGACGACCGCGCGGTCCCGGTCAACCCGGTCTTCGCCTCCGAGCCCGTCGACATCCCCCGCTTCCGCATCCCCGGCACCGGGATGCACCCGGAGGTCGCCTACCAGGTCGTGCACGACGAGCTGATGCTCGACGGGAACGCCCGGCTGAACCTCGCCACGTTCGTCACGACGTGGGCGGAGCCCCAGGCCGAGCGGCTGCTGGCCGAGTCCTTCGACAAGAACATGATCGACAAGGACGAGTACCCGCGGACCGCGGCCTGGAGCAGCGGTGCGTGCGGATGCTCGTCGACCTGTGGCACGCCCCCGACCCGGGACGGGCCGTGGGCTGCTCGACGACGGGGTCGTCGGAGGCGTGCATGCTCGGCGGGCTGGCGCTCAAGCGGCGCTGGCAGCACCGGCGGAAGGCGGCGGGTCTCCCGGCGGACCGGCCGAACATCGTGATGGGCGTGAACGTCCAGGTCTGCTGGGACAAGTTCGCGAACTACTGGGACGTCGAACCGCGGCTGGTCCCGATGGAGGGTGACCGGCTGCACCTGGGCGCCGACGAGGCCGTCGCCCTGTGCGACGAGAACACCATCGGCGTCGTCGCGATCCTGGGGTCCACCTTCGACGGCAGTTACGAGCCGGTCGCGCAGCTGTGCGCAGCGCTCGACGACCTGCAGTCCCGCACCGGGCTGGACGTGCCGGTGCACGTCGACGGTGCGTCCGGGGCGATGATCGCGCCGTTCTGCGACCCGGACCTGGAGTGGGACTTCCGGCTGCCACGGGTGGCGTCGATCAACACCTCCGGCCACAAGTACGGCCTGGTGCACCCGGGCGTCGGGTGGGCGGTGTGGCGCAACACCGACGCGCTGCCCGAGGACCTGGTGTTCCGGGTGAACTACCTCGGCGGTGACATGCCGACGTTCGCGCTGAACTTCTCCCGCCCCGGCGGCCAGGTGATCGCCCTGTACTACAACTTCCTGCGGCTGGGGCACGAGGGCTACGCCCGGGTGCAGGGCACCTGCCGGGAGATCGCGACCGGGCTGGCCCGGCGGATCGAGGCGACGGGCGCGTTCCGGCTGCTCACCGACGGCTCGCAGCTGCCGGTGTTCGCGTTCACCGTCGCCGACGGCGAGCCGTTCTCGGTGTTCGACGTGTCGGCGGGTCTGCGCGAGACGGGATGGCTGGTCCCGGCGTACACGTTCCCGGGGAACCGGGAGGACCTGGCGGCGCTGCGGATCGTGGTCCGCAACGGGTTCAGCCACGACCTGGCCGCGCTGCTGCTCGACGACCTGGCGCGGCTGCTGGAGCGGCTGCGCCGCCAGGCCGGTCCCGTCCGCGGGAGTGAGGCCGCGGGCTTCGCCCACGGGACGTGAGCCGGTCCCGGCGGGACACCCGCACCGCGTACCTGCTGCTGGCCCCCAGCCTGGTGGGCGTGGTGCTGTTCCTGCTGGTCCCGGTGCTGATCGTGCTGGGGCTGGCGCTGTTCCGGTGGGACCTGGTCGGGCCGCGGACCTTCGTCGGGCTGGACAACGTCGCCGCGATCGCCGCGGACGGCCGGTTCGCGCGGTCCCTGCTGGTGACGGCGTTCTTCGTACTCATCGTCATCCCGGTGCAGACCGTGCTCGGGCTGGCGGCGGCGCTGCTCCTGGACCGCGGGCTGCCCGGGACGACGGTGTTCCGGGTGGTCTTCGTGCTGCCGTGGATCTGCGCGCCGCTGGTGCTGGGCGTGGTGTGGCGGTGGATCCTGTCCCCCACCGACGGCGCGCTCAACGCGCTGCTCGGGATCCGCGTCGAGTGGCTGGCCGACCCGGCGCTGGCGCTGCCGTCGGTCGCCGCGGTGACCGCCTGGACCCAGGTCGGCTACGTCGCCCTGTTCTTCCTGGCCGGGCTGCGCGCCATCCCGGACACGATCGTGGAGGCGGCCCGGCTCGACGGAGCCTCGGCGTGGCAGCTGCTGTGGCGGATCCGGTTGCCGCTGCTGCGCCCGACGCTGTTCTTCGTGCTGGTCACCGGGGTGATCTCCAGCTTCCAGGTGTTCGACTCGGTGTACGCCCTCACGCCGAACGGCGGCCCTCAGGGTGTCACCGACGTCGTCGCGGGGCGGATCTACTGCGAGGCGTTCGAGAACCGCGCGGTCGGGCAGGCCGCGGTGATGGCGGTGGTGTTGTTCGTGATCCTGGTGGTGGTGACCGTGGCCCAGCAGCGGTGGTTCAGCCGTCGCACGACCTACGAGCTCGACACGTGAGGCGGGACAGGCTCGTCGACGCGGCCGTGCTGGTCGCGCTGCTGGTGGGCGCGGTGGCGACGCTGGCGCCGTTCGTGCTGAGCGTGACGACGGCGCTCAAGTCGACCCGGCAGTTCGCGTCGACGCCGGTGCTGTCACCGCCGGCCCCGCCGACGGTGGAGAACATCGTGACCCTGTTCGGCCGGGACTACGACTTCGTGACCCCGATCGCGGTGACCGCCCAGGTGGTGGTCGTCGTCCTGGTGGGGCAGCTGCTGTTCTCGGTGCTGGCGGCGTACGCGTTCGCGCGGCTGGAGTTCCCCGGCCGGGACGCGCTGTTCTGGGTGTACCTGGGGACGCTGATGGTGCCGCAGGCGGTGACGGTGATCCCGCTGTACCTGATGATGACCGAGGTGGGGCTGCGGAACACGTTCTGGGCGCTGGTGCTGCCCTACGTGCTCGGGTCGCCGTTCGCGATCTTCCTGTTGCGTGAGCACTTCCGGACCATCCCGCAGGACCTGATCGACGCCGCCCGGCTCGACGGCGCCGGGACGGTCGGGATCCTGCGGCACGTCGTGGTGCCGGTGAGCCGGCCGATCCTCACGACGCTGGCCGTGATCACCGTGGTGACGCACTGGAACAACTTCCTGTGGCCGCTGGTCATCACCTCCGGCCGGACCTGGCAGGTGATGACGGTGGCGACCGCCGGGCTGCAGACGCAGTACAACGGGAACTGGCCGGTCGTGATGGCGGCGACGACGGTGGCGATCGTCCCGCTGATCGTGCTGTTCCTGGTGTCCCAGCGCAGCGTGGTCCGCTCGATCACGATCACGGGGTTCCGGTGAGACGGCGGCTGGGCGCCGCCCTGGCGCTGGTCGGGGTGCTGCTGCTGGCGGCGTGCTCACCGGCGTCCCGTTTCGACGACGACGCCGACGGCGTCACCACGGTGACGCTGCGGCTGTGGGACACCCGGGTCGCGGCGGCCTACGAGCGTTCGTTCGCGGCGTTCTCGCAGGCCAACCCGGACATCCGGGTCGAGCTCGTGCAGGTGCCGTTCACGGACTACTTCACCTCGCTGCCGCTGGACGTCGCGTCCGGCACCGCGACCGACGTCTACTGGGTCAACTCGTCGAACTTCGGGGCGTTCGCCGACGCCGGGAGACTGATCGACGTCGGTGCCGCGCTCGCCGACCAGCGCGCCGGCTGGGTGGACGCCGCCGCCGCGCAGTACACCCGCGGCGGGACCCTGTGGGGTGTCCCGGTGGTGACCGACGGCCGGATCGCCGTGTTCTACAACAAGGACCTCGTCCGCGCGGCGGGCGTCGACCCGGCCGCGCTGCGCTGGGACCCCACCGACCCGGCCCGTGACACCCTGCTCCCCGCCGCCCGGAAGCTCACCCGCGACGCCGCCGGACGCAGCGCGGGCACGCCCGGGTTCGACCCGGGCACCGTGCGCCAGTACGGCTTCAACGCCGCCCGGGACCTGCAGGCGATCTACCTCGACTTCCTCGGCTCGGCGGGTGGCCGGCTCCAGGCGCCCGACGAGACCTTCGACGTCGCGACGCCCGCGGGCGAGCAGGCGTTCGGCTACCTGGTGAACATGATCAACACCGAGCGGGTGGCGCCGTCCGCGGCGGACACGAACCAGAACCCGGACTTCAGCCGCGACCAGTTCCTGCAGGGCCGGATGGCGCTGTTCCAGAGCGGCACCTACAACCTGGCCAACATCGCCGAGGGCGCCACGTTCGACTGGGGCGTCGCCCCCATGGTCGAGGGCCCGCGGGGCCGGGTCAGCGTGGTGTCGAGCATCGTGGCCGCCGGCAACGCCGACAGCCCGAAGCGCCCGGAGATCCTGCGGGTGCTGCGCTGGCTGGGCTCCCCCGAGGGAGCCGCCCCGGTGGGCGACAGCGGCGCCGGGCTGCCCGCGGTGACCGCGGCCCAGCGGGGCTGGTTCGACTACTGGGCCCGGCGCGGCGTCGACACCCGGGAGTTCGTCGCGGACGGCCCGACGACCCCGGCCCCGTCCGGCCCGAAGGTGGGCGCGGCGACGACGGCGATGGAGCCCGCGCTCGACGAGCTGTTCGCCGGCCGGGTGCCCGTCGGCCCGGGGCTGCGGGCGGCGCAGGACATCGGCAACGCGGCCCTGCGCTGATAACCTCCGCTGTGCGCCCCCGATGGGCCCAGCCGGAAGGAGTTCCCGCCAGTCCCGCACGGGCCCGCGGGCGCAGCTCCTCCCGCAGGTCGTGCGCGTGGTCCCCGCTGTCGTCAGGAGACCCGTATGGCCTGCACGTTCAACCACACGATCATCGCCGCCCGGGACCGGGTGGCCTCCGCCGCGTTCTACCGGCACGTCCTGGAGGCGGCGCAGGCGCCGTCCTGGGGGCCGTTCACCAACCTCGCCCTCGACGGCGGTGTCCTCCTCCAGTTCGCCGACCTGCCGCTCGACGTGGTGCCCGAGATCCAGCCGCAGCACTACGCGTTCCTCGTCGACGACGCGCTGTTCGACCGCGCGTACGCCCGGCTCGTCGAGGACGGGACGGAGCACTGGGCCGACCCGCAGCGCACCCGTCCCGGGGAGATCAACCACGGGCACGGCGGGCGCGGGGTGTACTTCCTCGACCCGGCCGGTCACTATCTGGAGATGATCACCCGGCCGTATGTGTGACGTCGCCGCGGCCCGGCGCTGGCTCGACGCCGCCCGGCCCGACCCCGGCCGGGCCCCGAACTGGATGGGTCCGCTGCTGCGCGGGCTGGAGCACGCCGGGCCGCGCGACATCAGCACGAACGACCTGCCCGCCGACCACGTCGGGCCCCGGCAGTCGGCCGTACTGGTGCTGCTCGGGCAGGGCCCGGACGGCCCGGAGGTCGTCCTGCAGCGGCGGGCCCGCAGTCTGCGCCACCACTCCGGGGAGATCTCCTTCCCCGGGGGCCGCGCGGACCCGGGCGACACCGACCCGGCCGCGACGGCGCTGCGGGAGGCCACCGAGGAGACCGGGCTGGACCCGTCCGGTGTGGACGTCGTCGCGATGCTGCCGCGTCTGATCCTGCTGACCGGGTTCCACGTGACCGCGGTGCTCGGGCACTGGCGGACGCCGACCCGGCTGCAGGCGGTCGACCCGGCCGAGACCGAGGCGGTGCTGCACGTGCCGCTGGCCGTGCTGGCCGACCCGGCGCACCGGTTTCGGCTCCGGGCCGGCGGCGGGGCCTGGCGGGGCCCCGGGTTCCGGGTGGGCGGCGACGTGGTGTGGGGGTTCACCGGCGACGTCGTCGACGCGGTGCTGCGCCTGGGCGGGTGGGAGCGGCCGTGGCCGCCCGGCCCGGAGCTGGAGTGGGAGTCGCTGTGACCGCGGCGGCCCGCGTAGGCCACTCACGACGAGGCCAGGACGGCGTCGAGCAGCACCGGAGCACTGTGCCGAGGGCTTCGTGGGACGGGCAGGTCGGGCCGGTGGAGCGGGTTGCGCCGGGGCCCGCCCGGCGCCCAGGGCGGTGGATGGAACACCGGGAACCCGCCGTCGATCTCGACCGCCCAGTCCCCGATGTGGATCATGCGATGGTGGTGCGGACACAGCAGCACCAGGTTCGTCAGGTCGGTGCATCCACCGTGGGCCCAGTGCCGGACGTGGTGGGCCACGCACCACTGCGGCGGCGCCTCGCACCCCGGGAAGGCGCACCCGCCGTCGCGCTGGGCCAACGCCCGACGCTGCGCCCGGTTCGCCAACCGCGACTCCCGGCCGACGAACAACGGCTCGCCCGTCGACGCCAGCACGATCGGCACCACCCGCGCATCACACGCCAACCGCAGAGCGTCCTGCGCCGCAATCGCCGCGGACGACCCACCCGCACCGAACCCGAGCAACCCGGCCCCGGCACCCGACGTCAGGGTCTCCAGGGGCACCGTCACGGTCAGCGCCACCGACTGCCCGTTCTCGACGCCGAGGTCCCCGACCGCCAGCAACCGACGGGCCAGCTCGACCAGACCGTCCCCGTTGCGCTCGGCCGTGGAGCGTTCGTCCCGGGCCTGCCCGGCGCCGTCGGGCGGGACCGGGGCGGTCAGCGGCGACAGCGCGCTGCGCAGGACCGCGGCGGACTCGGTGTCCAACCAGCCCCGCGCCTCGAACCCCGACCCCTGCGGACGCAACGCGAGCCGGTTCCGGGTCGGCTTCGGTTCCCGCGGACGCGGCCCGTCGGGATCCAGCAGCGCGACGGCCCGCCTGCCGAGCGTGTCCACCGCATCGGGATCCAGGGTCCCGGCGTGGGCGACGAGGTCGGCCTCCAGCACCGGCCGGTGCTCGCCGAGATGCGGGGGCAGCGAGGCGAGCACCCGGATGATCACGCGCACGTGCTCGGGGGTCACCGCGCCCTGCTCGAACGCCTCCGCGAGCACCGGCAGCTCGGGGTCGACCTGGTCGCCGGTGATCAGGAACAGCGGCGAGAGGCTGCGGGCGGCGTCGACGCGGGCGCGGGCGGTGGACAGCGCGACGTTCTGCACCGTGCGCAGCAGGTCCGCGGTGTCCCGGAACCCCTTCGCCCCGGCCAGCCCGCGGGTGGCGACCTCCGCGACGAGTGCGACCAGGGACGCGGACTCGCGGTTGATCCGTTCCTGGACGGCCGCGATCGCGACGAGAAGGTCCTCGTCGTCGGTCTTCCAGAGCTCGTCCACGCATCTGATTCTACTCGACCATGCGTTCGATGAGTGCCCGTTGAGCTGCGCGGACGGTGTACGGCGACGAGCGGCTCGGTGGTCAGCCCACGTCGGGTGCGTAGCTCGCCACGACCCATCCGCGCTCGTAGTCCATGTCCCACTCCAGATAGAGGGCGGGGCCGCCGCCGGTCGTCGTCATGAAGGCGGACACCCGGCCGGAGCCGACGACGTCGTAGTTCAGCTCGACACGCGACCCGGCGGGGATGAACGCGAGCAGGTTCAGCACCAGGGGGCGGCCGACGTTGTCCGTGGCGTCGTCGGCGCTGAGCCGGCGCATCCCGGTGGCGTCATCGGCCCGCCACGCGGTCAGGAACTCGTCGGCGCTGCGTCGCGCATGGCGTTCCTGCACCTCGGCACGGTCGACGCAGGCCCGGTCGCTGTCCGGGCCGGTCTCGCCGCGGCAGACGTCGTTCAGCTGCTGCCAGCGCGCCCAGAGCCCGTCGAGGTCCGTCCCGGCCACGGCCGACGGTGGGACGGGCGCCGGGGTCGCGGCGGGAGCCGTCGTGCGCGGAGTCTGCTCGACCGCGTCCACCCCCGTCGCCGACGCCGCGGTGGCGACCGGTGGGGGAACGACCACGGCGACCGCGGGGGGCGCGGGCGGTGCGGCGACCGGATTCGAGGCAGGCATCACGACCAACGCGGTGACCACGCCGGTCGTGAGTACGACGAGGACCCCGACCAGTGAGAGCCACCGTAGGAGCGTCGCGTGCACGGCTCAGCCCCCGCAGATCGGGTCGAGAGGGTTCTGCAGACATCTCGCCCGCTCGGCCGAGCCCACCGGGTAGCCCGCGCCCGGTTCGTACTGGCCGCGAGCGACCAGCTCGGCCGGGTCCACGTACTCGCCACTCTGCCGTCGCTGCTGCTCGAGGTACTCCCGCTGCGCCTGCTCCTTCGCGGCGTTCAGCTCGGGGCAGGCCTTGTTGGTGATGTCGTCCGGGTGTGCCGGGTCCCCGAACTCGGCGTCGGCCCACGGCTCACAGGTGTAGACCACCGGCTCCGGGACGAACGACTCCAGCGGCGCGTCGGGCACGATCCCGTCCGGGACCACCGGCGCCGGGAAGTCCCGCGCCACCGCGCTCGGCCCCGACGCCGCCGCCCGCAGGGCCGCCGGCCCGGCGACCACCGGCGCCGCGGAGGCGAACGACGCGACGCAGAGCGCGGCGGCCGTCGTCGCCGGCACCACAGCGGCCAGGACGAGGCGGGGCACGGAACGGCGTGCGCGGCGGTGCAGGATCATCGCGCGGTCTCCCCGGTCGACCTCGGGGGCCGCCCGACACGGCCCGTACGCCCGGTGGATCGCTCCGGACGGAGCACGTCGTTATCGGCCGGACGGCCGTTCATCGGAAGTGATGACAGGGTCCGTTGCAGCACGTGGCGGGCGGGCGACGTTCGCCAGCAGCGGCGCGGCGACCAGGACCAGCGCCGCCGCCGTCCACACCGGACCGGTGGGCCCGGCGACGGCGAGTCCCGCACCGCCCAGCAGCGGGCCCACCGCCGCCCCGGCGTTCAGCGACGCGGTGGCGACCGCGCCGCCGAGGGTCGGCGCCTCACGGGCGAGCGTCAGCGCCCGGGCGATCAGCGTCGAGCCGACCGCGAACCCGAGCGCGCCCAGCAGGCCCACCAGCGCGAGGACCGCCACCGGGTGCGCGGCACCGACGGCGAGCGCCACCCAGCCCGGCGGCAGCGCGCCGCCCGCGACGAGCAGCAGCGGACGGGTGCGGGTGTCGGCGAACCGGCCCGCGACGCCCACCCCGGCGACGGCGCCGACCCCGAACAGCAGCAGGCCGGCGGGCACCGCGGGCGGGCCGCCCGCCGTCGCCAGCAGCGGGGACAGGTAGGTGTGCGCGGCGAACGTCGAGCCGTTCACCAGCGCGCCGAGCGCGAGTGTCCGGACGACCGGGCCCCGGCGCAGCACCGTCAGCTCGGCCCGCGGACCGGGCGCGGGTGCCCGGCCGCCGTCGTCGGCCGGGACCCCGGCGACGACCCCCACCAGCGCGACGGCGGCGACCGCCGCGACCGACCAGAACGTCGCCCGCCAGCCGAACGCCTGCCCCACCAGCGCCCCGGCCGGCACGCCGGCGATCAGGGCGAGGGTCGTGCCGGACAGCAGGGTCGCGGTCGCGCGGGCGGTGCGCTCCGGCGGCACGGCCGCGACCGCGACCGACAGGGCCACGGCGAGGAACCCGGCGGTGCACAGCGCCGCGAGCACCCGGGTGACCAGCAGGACCCCGAGTCCGGGGGCCAGCGCCCCGGCGACGTGCACAGCGACGAACGCGGCGAGGAACCCCCGCAGCGCGAGCCGCGGTGGCAGCCGACGGGCGGCGAGCGCCACGAGCGGCGCGCCGACGACCATCCCGACGGCGAACGCCGAGGTCAACGACCCGGCGGCGAGCGGGGTGACGCCGAGGTCGGCGGCGATGTCCGGGACGAGCCCGGCGAGCATGAACTCCGAGGTGGCCTGCGCGCACACGGCGCAGGCGAGGACGACGAGCAGCACGGTGGAATTCCGTGGGTGACGGGGTCGTGGAACGGACGCCGGTCCGGCCTCGTCACCGGGAGCAGGCAGGGGAGGTCGCCGCCACCGGTGGGGACCGGTGGCTACCGCCTGTTCGACTCCGGGCTGCTCACGGCCGTCACCGTAGCCGCCGCGCTCCCCCGGCGCCCGCCGTTTCCGCTCCCGGGCCGCTCACCAGACGATGCGGTCGAACAACTCCCGCCGTCGCGCCGCCCGGGCCGGGCGCCCGTGCCCCACCCAGGCGATCCGTCCCAACAGGTGCTCGCGGAACGCGGGGTGCCCGGCCCGGTTCTGGGCGTCCGGGCCGGTGCTGGCCGCGTTGTGCAGGATCGCGCGGAGCTCGTCGTGGTCGCGGCGCGACGCCGCGGGCTCGCTGCCGTTCACGACGAGCCCGACGATCCTCTGCCGGTGGTGCGCGGGCATGATCCGGGTCTTGTCCGGGCGGACGCGGAAGCCCTCCTCCGCGGCGATCGCGGCCACCCGCTGCGCCAGGCCCTGCACCGGCAGCGTCGCGTCGCCGGAGAACACGAGGTCGTCGGCGTAGCGGCCGTAGACGGCGCCGACCGCGGCGGCCAGGCCGCTCAGCCGCCGGTCCAGCCCGTAGGTGAGCAGGTTCGCCACCGTCGGCGACGACGGCGCCCCCTGCGGCAGGTGCGGTGCGGCCAGGCGATCGAGCAGCCGTCGTCGCGGGGCGGGGTCGCCCCGGTGCGGGCAGGCGCGCAGCACCCCGGGCGGGGTGGTGGTGACGAGGAGCCCGGCGACGGCGGCGGCGACGGCGGGCGGGTACCCCGCGACCCGCAGGAGTCCGGCGACCCGGCCGCCGGTGACGTGGGAGTAGAAGCCCTCCAGGTCCAGGCGCAGCACCATCCGGCCGGGCCCGGTGCTCCGCGGCGAGGGTGTGCGGGCTGCGGCCGCGGACGTGGCCGTGCGCGGCCGGGTGCACCGGGATCCGGTCGAGCACGCTGCGCACGATCCGGCGCTGCAGCTCGGCGAGCCGCGGGCGGGTGCCTCGACCAGGCGCGGCGTCCCGGAGCGCGACGGTGTCCAGTGCCGCCGGTAGTGGGTCAGCGGGCCGTCCGGGGCGCGGCGCCGCCAGCCGCCGGGGTCGGCGAACCAGGCGAGCTCGCCGTCGTCGAGGTGCAGGGCGGCGGCCAGGGCGGGCAGGTCCGTCCAGCGCGGCACCGGCAGGCGCCACACCGGGTCGGGCTGGACGACCGTCCGGTGCCGGCGCGGCGCCGCCGGGCGACGAGGGCGCCCACGACGCCGGCCAGCTCGTCGGGGCCCGACCAGCCGCCGAGCCGGGCGAGCCGCTCGGTCAGCGGGTCCGTGCCCCAGCGCCCGGCGCAGGCGGCCGCGGCGATCGCCGCCGGGTCCGGTGCCATCAGCGGCCCCGTGCCGTGCGGCGGCCCCGGACGGCGGGGTGATGCGGCGGCGGGGGTCGACCGGTGTTCTCCGTCCGCCGCGCGCCGCCGGCAGCGCTGTCCTGCCACCCGCGCGCGGGACGCCGTGCTGCATCGTGCCGGTGCACCCCGGGGTTGCCCCGGAGTCGCGGGCCCCGGCCGGAACCGGGGCGGCCGCCTGCTCGTCCGTCCGCCGCCGCATCGGCACCGACGCTACCGGTCGGACCGCCCCGCGGCGCCCACCCGACGCGGTGACGGCCGGACGGCCGGGACGGCCCCGTATCGTCGGCCCCCGTGAGTGCCGTGCCGTCCGAGGGGCCGTCCGAGGGGCCGCCGTCCTCCGGGGTGCCGTCGCGTGGGACGCCGGTCGTCGCCGCGGTGGTCGCCGTCCTGGTGGTCGCCCAACAGGTCCCGGGCCTGGTCTTCCGGCACGGGACGGCGGTGCCGGTGCTGCCGGTCGGGCTGTGGCGGGCCTGGCTCCCGCTGATCCTGGCGGGGCTGGTGCTGCTCGCGCTCGCGGCGCTGTGGGGTCGCCGGCACCCGGGGCCGGCGGGCACCGTGGGCCGGGTCGTGGGGCTGCTGCTCGCGCTGGGCCCGGCGACGCTGCTCGCCTACCGCGGGCGGCTCGTGGATCCGCTGGCCGTGTTCACCCTGGGGCTGGACCCGTCGGTGCGGGCGTGGCCGGTGATCGACGCCGTGCTGGGGACGCTGCTCGCGGTCACCCTCGCGGTGACGCTGCTCAGTGCCGTGGGTGCAGGGAGTCGACCCAGGGGACGTGCTCGGGGTCGGGCACCCCGGTGATGTCGAGGTTGACCACGATCGGCTCCTGACCGGAGCGGGTCAGCACGCACTCCAGCGGCTCGTCGTCGAGGGCGTTGATCTCCTGGTGCGGCACGAACGGCGGCACGAAGATGAACCCGCCCGGCCCGGCCTCGGCGGTGAACTCCAGGTTCTCGCCCCACGTCATCCGGGCCCGGCCACGGACGACGTAGATGACGCTCTCCAGCTCCCCGTGGTGGTGCGCGCCGGTGCGGGCACCGGGGTGGATGGTCACCGTGCCCGCCCACAGCCGCTGCGCGCCGGCCCGGTCCCCGGTGACGGCGGCGGCGCGGTGCATGCCGGGCGTCTGCGGGGTGTTGGCGTCGAGCATGTCGCCGGGGATGACCCGGACGCCGTCGTGGCGCCAGTCGGTGCTCATGCACCCGACCCTAGCCGCGGCCGGCCCGGAACCGGAACGACCGCGCACCCGGCTCGGTCTCCGGCCGTACGAGCCCGGCCGCCCCGAGTCGCCGCGGCAGCGTCGCCGGGTCGACCGCGGTCAGGGTGTCCCCGATGTGGATCGTCCGGAACCGCAGCGACATCCGGGAGTCGATGCCGGCGAACGTCCCACCGGGACGCAGTACCCGCGCGGCCTCGGCGAAGAGCCGGTCCTGCTCGCCGGGCGTCGGCACGTGGTGGAGCATCGTGAAGCAGACGACGGCGTCGAAGCTGCCGTCCGGGAAGGGCAGGGCGGCGCCGTCGCCGTGCCGGACGTCGACGCCGAGCTCACCCCCGAGGTCCGCACGCAGGTCCGCGGCCAGCTCCGGGTCGACCTCCAGCGCGGTCAGCGCCCCCGTGCGCGGCGCGAGCCAGCGGGTGGTGACGCCGTAACCGGGGCCGATCTCCAGGACCTCGCCGGTGAGGTCGACGTCGCGGACGGCCCAGGGCAGCGTCGTCCCGTGCATCCGGTCGGCCCAGGAGTCGGAGCGGCAGATCCGTCGGTGCAGCGCGTTCATGGCCATGCCCGCGACGCTAGGCGCCACCCGCGGTGGCCGGGAGCCGTGAGGCTGCCGCATCGTGTCGCGTTCCGGCCTGCCCGCGCACGTCCCCGACGTGCCGGGCGCCGCGGTGCTGGTCTCCCGCATCCCACTCGACCGCGGGTACGCGTTCGCCGAGCACACCCACCCGGCCCACCAGCTCGCCTGGGCGGCGGCCGGGGTCCTGCGGGTCACCGTCGCCGACACCAGCTGGGTCCTCGGCCCCGGACGGGCGCTGTGGCTGCCGGCCGGGGTCCCGCACGTCACGGCCGCCACCGAGAACGCGGCGATGCGCGGGATCTACCTGTGGCCCGGCCGCTGCCCGATCGACTGGCCCACTCCGTGCGTGCTCGCGGTCGAGCCGCTGGTCGCCGCCCTGCTGGAACACCTGGCCGGGCCGGGGCCCGCGACGCCCGAGCGGGCCCGGGGACGCTGCTGCGGATGCGCGTCGCGCTGGAGCAGCTGGCCGCGGGCCGCCCGGTCGGCGTGGTCGCCCGGCACGTCGGCTACGCGACGCCCTCGGCGTTCGTCGCGGCGTTCCGCCGGGAGACCGGGACCACGCCCTCGGCGGTGCTGCGCCCGGCCGGCGCAGCACCGCCGGACCTCAGGCGGCGGTGAGCAGCGTCAGCGCGAACCGCGCGTCGGGGTCGACCCAGCGCCGCGTCGTGGCGAACCCGGCGGCGGCGGCGAACGCGTCGACCGTCGCGGGGGTGAACTTCGCCGAGATCTCGGTGGCGAGCTCCTCCCCCGCCGCGAACGCGACGTCGAGGTCGAGGTCGGCGATCCGGACCCGCATGTCGCGGGTGGCGCGCAGCCGCATCTCGATCCAGGAGTTCTCCGCGTCCCAGACGGCGACGTGGTCGAACGCCTCGACGTCGAAGGTCGCGTCGAGCTCGCGGTTGAGCACGTGCAGCACGTTGCGGTTGAACTCCGCGGTGACCCCGGCGGCGTCGTCGTAGGCGGGGACCATCACGGCCGGGTCGGTGGCCAGGCCGGTGCCGAGCAGGAGCTGCTCACCGGGCCGGAGCACCGAGCGGACGTGGCGGAGGAAGTCGTGGCGCGGGCCGGGCATCAGGTTGCCGATGGTCCCGCCGAGGAAGGCGATCATCCGCTTCCCGCCGGGCTCGGCGCCGGGCAGCCGGTCCAGGTCGCGGGTGAAGTCGCCGACCACGCCGTGCAGCTCCAGCTCCGGGTAGTCGCGGTGCAGCTCGTCGATGGCGCCGCGCAGGGCGGACTCGCTGACGTCCTGGGGCACGTAGCGGCGCAGCGTCCCGGCACGGGCGAACGCGTCGAGCAGCAGCCGGGTCTTGGTCGACGACCCGGACCCCAGCTCGACGACGGTGTCGGCCCCCGAGGACCGGGCGATGTCGTCCACGGAGTCGGTGAGCAGCGCCCGCTCGGTGCGGAACGGGTAGTACTCGGGCAGCTCGGTGATCCGCTCGAACAGCTCGGACCCCCGGGCGTCGTAGAACCACTTCGGCGGCAGCTCCTTCGGCGACGCGGCGAGCCCGCGCGTCACGTCGGACCGCAGCGCGGTGCCGGCATCGGTGTCGGAGAGGTGGACGTCCAGCTGGATGGCGCCGGGAGTGCTCACGGAGCTCCTAGGTCATGACTCTCGTGATGGCCCGGTCGGGCCACCACCAGGTGCCGGTCGGGCACCTGTGTCCAGTCGGGGAACGCATCGGTGGGTTCGGAGGCGACGGTGACGCCCGCCGGTCCGGCCCGGACGGCGAGTGCGTGCCGCCAGGCCGTGGCCCAGATCGTCGTGCCGTCGGTCAGCAGCAGGTTCAGCCGCGAGCCGGGTGCGCTCCGCTCGGTGTCGGCGCAGACCCGGGCCAGCAGGTCGGCGGGGTCGGCGCCGTCGGCGAGACCGCGCCGGACCACCGCCCACAGCAGCGCGGCGTCGGTGGGGGCGTCGAGGGTCATCAGGTCGGTGACGGGCAGCGCCGCCGCGGCGGCCGCGAGGGAGTCCGGCCAGCCGCGGACGACGCCGTTGTGGCTGAACAGCCACCGCCCGTCGGTGAAGGGGGCGGCGGCGGTCGCCGTCACCGGCATCCCGACCGTCGCCGAGCGGACGGCGGCGAGCACGGCGCCCGACGTCGTCGCCCCGGCCAGCGCGGCGTAGGAGGTGTCGGCCCACAGCGGCGACGCCGACCGGACGCGCACCGGCGTCGTGCTGCCGGGCGGGTACCAGCCGGTGCCGTGGCCGTCGGCGTTGATCGTGCCGCCGCCGCGCATGTCGGCCGGGGCGTAGGACTGCGCGAGCAGCCCGTGCTCCGGCTCCAGGACCAGCGACGCCAGTGTGGCCGGCTCCCCCAGGTACGCGAGGTGCCTACACACCGGCGTCGCGGACCAGCCGGAACCCGGCGAAGATCTGCCGGCGGATCGGGTGGTCCCAGTTGCGGAACGTCGCCCGGATCGCCGCCGGGTCGGTGCCGAACGACCCGCCGCGCAGTACCGCGTAGTCCCCGCCGAAGAACACCTCGGAGTACTCGGGGTACGGGAACACACTGAACCCCGGGTAGGGGTGCCAGCCGGAGTCGCACCACTCCCAGACGTCGCCGACCATCTGCTGCACGCCGAACGCGGACGCGCCCGCCGGGTAGGAGCCGATCGGGGCGGGCTGGAGGTGGCGCTGTCCGAGGTTGGCGTGCTCGGCGCGCGGCTCGTCGTCGCCCCAGGGGAAGCGCCGCGAGCGGCCGGTCGCCGGGTCGTGGCGGGCGGCCTTCTCCCACTCCGCCTCGGTGGGCAGGCGCTTGCCGGCCCAGCGGGCGTAGGCCTGCGCCTCGTGGAAGGACACGTGCACGACGGGTTCGTCGTCGGGCACCCGCTCGACGACGCCGAACCGGCGCCGCCACCAGGTGCCGTCGCTGTCGCGGGACCAGAACCGCGGCGCGACCAGTCCCTCCTCGGTGCGGTGCGCCCACCCGGCGTCGGTCCACAGCCGCGGGTCGTCGTAGCCGCCCGCGTCGACGAACGCCGCGAACGCGCCGTTGGTCACCGGGTGCACGTCGATCCGGAACGCGGGCAGGTCCACGACGTGCGCGGGCCGCTCGTTGTCCAGCGCCCACGGCTCGGCCGAGGTCCCCATCTCGAACGGGCCCGCCGGGACGAGCACCTCCGCGGCCGGGTCGACCGCACCGGCCGGGCGGGGCGGCGGGGCGGCGTCGAGCACCGGCCCCCCGGAGCGCAGCTGGTGGGTGGCGAGCATGGTCTCGTCGTGCTGCTGCTCGTGCTGCACGATCATCCCGAACGCGAAGCCCTCGGCCTCCAACGGGCGGCCGCGCAGCGGGCTGCGGTGCAGCGCGTCGAGCGCCTTGTCCCGCACCTCGGCGACGTAGCCGCGGGCCTCGGCCGGGGTGAGCAGCGGCAGCTCGACCCGCGAGGAACGGGAGTGCTGGAACGCGTCGTAGAGGCCGTCTATCTCCGGGCGCAGCGGCTCGCGGCCGCCCACGTCGCGGACGAGCCACAGCTCCTCCATCGACCCGATGTGCGCGAGGTCCCAGACCAGCGGCGACATCAGCGGCGAGTGCTGGGCGGCCAGCTCGCCGTCGTCGAGGGCGGTGAGCGCGGTGCTGCGCTCGCGGGAGCGGCCCAGCAGGGCGGCGACGCGGGTACGCATCGTCTCCGGGCTCTCCCCCGGGGTCGCGGGGCCGGTCAGCGGTCCGGCGGGAACGGCGGGATCGGCGGTCATGCCACGTCCTCCTGGGCAGCCTGGTCGGCGGTGTCGACGGCGGACCGGCCGGGTTCTCGACCGGTCACCTCTCGTGCGGCGGGCGCGCCGGGCAGGGCGGAACCCAGATGGAGCCCCGCTGGGAACGGATCGGCGGTCGGGCCCGCACCCTGCTCGGCGGGGTCGGTGTCATCGGCGGGGCAGCGCCCCTGCAGCACGCGCCGCTCGGTGACCTCGCGCAGCCGGGCCGGCACCGGGCCCGGCGCGGTGGTCAGCGGATGGTCCGCGGCGGCCAGCACGTCGCAGGCCAGCGGGAACAGGCCGGCGGCCGCGGCGGCCAGGCCCGGGTGGTCCAGCCCGTGGCGGGCGGCGGCGACCCACTCGTCGCGGACCGGCTCGCACAGCTCCCGGGCCCGGTCGACGACCGCACCGGAGGAGGTGAGCGCCAGCAGCACCGCGGTCGGCAGCGCCCAGTCGTCGCCGGCCTGACCGTCGACGTAGCGCACCTCGAGGTGGCCGTGCGGGCGGACCGGCGGGAAGAGGGTCGAGACGTGGTAGTCGAGGTCGGCCAGTGTCGGGGGCCGGTCGAGGACCCCGGCGCGGGCGCGGCCGGACACCCAGTCGGCGAAGGTGACCCCGGCCGGCACCGACCAGGTCCCGGTGCCGCGCACGCACAGCAGCGGGGTGGTGACCACCCGGCGCGCCCAGGCGGCGGCCGGGTCGGTCCCGGGCGTCGCGGTGGGCGGCGGCGCGGTCCGCGCGGGGTCGAGGCTGAGCCAGCACGCCTGCCGGGAGGACTTCCAGCCGGTCCGGCGGCCGTGCTGCACCGGCGAGTTCGCGAACGCCGCGAGCAGCACCGGGCCCAGCTCGTGCAGGACCGCCCAGCGGTCGGCGATCCCGGCGGCCGGGCCGGCGTCCAGGCTGACCTGGACCGCGGCCGTGGAGCACATCCCGCTGCGTCCGTGCGGGCCGACGCCGTCGAACACGCACTCCATGGCCGCGTAGCGCGGCAGGTCCAGCAGCCGCCGGGCGGGCCGGACCGGGTCGGCGGCGCGGTCGTGCGGGCGCAGGCCGTGCTCGGCGAGCAGACCGTGGAGGTGGGCCGAGTCGGCGCCGAGGGCGCCGAGGAGGGCCTCGAGCGAGTCAGCGGGAGCGCTGGAGATCTCGATCTGGCCGCCCGGCTCGACGGTCACGGTGCCGCCCGCGGGGAGCGGGGCCGCGTGCGAGGCGGGGTCCAGGGAGGCCGGGCAGTGCGGGCCGAGCGCGGCACGCACGGCGTCGAGGTCGACCGGGTCGGCCGGACGACCGGGTCGGTGGAGCATCCATTCGATCTCGACACCGGCCAGGGTCGGGGGGCCGTGTTTGAAGCAGACCGAGGCCACGTAGGCCTCGGCCTCCCCCACGCTGCGGAGCACACCGTCGGTGCTCTGGTCGTCCAGGGTCACCACGTCGACGCTACCCCCGCCGTGTGACACCCGCACGCGATGAAATCATGGTCGCCGGCACCGCCGGTGACCGGCGACACTACCGTCCCCACATGCAGGACAAGCGTACGGAATACTGGGGGCATGCCCCGTGTCAGCACCGACCAGCTCGCCGCACGCCGGCAGCAGATCCTCACCGGTGCCCGGACCTGCTTCGCCGACCACGGCTACGAGGGCGCCACCGTCCGGCGGCTCGAGGAGTACACCGGGCTGTCCCGTGGCGCGATCTTCCACTACTTCCGGGACAAGGAGGCGCTGTTCCTGGCCCTGGCCGAGCAGGACGCCACCCGGATGGCCGACGTCGTCGCCGAGCAGGGCCTGGTGCAGGTGATGCGCGACCTGCTGCGCGGCGGCTCGGACCGCAGCTGGCTGGGCACCCGCCTGGAGGTCTCCCGACGGCTGCGCACCGAGCCGGAGTTCCGGGCCCGCTGGCAGGAGCACTCCGGCGCGCTGACCGCCGCGACCCGGGCCCGGCTGGAACGCCAGGCCGCGGCCGGCGCGCTGCGCGACGACGTGCCGGTGCCGGTGCTCGCCCAGTACCTGGAGCTGGTGCTGGAGGGGCTGGTCTCGCACCTGGCGATGGGGCTGCCCGCCGACGACCTCGGCCCGGTGCTCGACCTCGTGGAGAACGCCGTCCGCGCGCCGTTGATGCGCTGACCGCCCCCGGCCAGCATGATCGGCGCCATGCCGTTCCCCTTCCACCCGGCGGGCGACGACCCCGTCCCGGCCGCCGTCCGCGGGTTCGCCCGGGCCCACCCCGACCTCGTCGCGCTGCACGAGGACCCGATCCACCTCCTCGCGCGCCACCGGGCACCCGGCAGGCGGGTCGGGCTGGTCTCCGGCGGGGGTTCCGGTCACGAGCCGCTGCACGCCGGGTTCCTCGGCCGCGGGATGCTCGACGCCGTCGCCCCCGGGCCGGTGTTCACCTCCCCGCACAACAAGGCCGTGCTGTACGCGTCCCGGGCCGCGGCGGGCCCGGACGGGGTGATCCACATCGTCAAGAACTACACCGGCGACCGGATCAACTTCGGCATCGCCGCGGAGCGGCTGCGGATGGAGGGCGTCGACGTCGCCCGCGTCCTCGTCGACGACGACCTGGCCACCGACGGGCTCGACACCGCGACCGGGCGGCGCGGGACCGCGGCGACCGTCGTCGTCGAGAAGATCCTCGGCGCCGCCGCGGACACCGGCGCCGGGCTGGCCGAGCTCGCGACGCTCGGTGCGGACGTCGCCGCCGCCTCGCGCAGCCTCGCCGTCGCCTCCCGCGCGCAGACCTCGATGCGCACCGGGGAGCCCGCGTTCGCCCTCGACGGGCAGCTCGACTACGGCGTCGGCATCCACGGCGAGCGGGCCCGGCACTCGGTCGACCGGCCGCCCACCGAGGAGCTCGTCGACCGGATGCTCGACGAGGTCGTCGCGGGCCTGCCCGACGGCCCCGACCAGGTCGTCCTGGTCGTCAACGGCATGGGGGGCACGGCACTGCTGGAGCTCTACGTGCTCGCCGAGCTGGCCGCCGCCGGGCTGGAGGCGCGCGGGCTGGAGCGGGTGGGCCTGCTCGTCGGCACGTTCGTCCCCGCCCTGGACATGGCCGGGTTCTCGCTCACCCTGACCCGGATGCGCCCGGAGTGGACGGCCCTGTGGGCCGCGCCGGCGCAGACGGCCGCCTTCCCCCGGACGGAGACCTCATGACCGGCCACCCCCTCGACCAGGACGCCGTGCTGGCCCGCTTCGCCCGGGCCGTCGAGGACGGCCACGGCGTGCTCACCGACCTCGACCAGCACTCCGGCGACGGCGACTACGGCGACAACCTGCGCGCCGGGGTCCGGCTGGCCGTCGCGTCGGCCGGGCGCGGACCACAGCGCGGGTTCGGCGCGCTCGGCGAGGTCTTCCTCGACGAGGTCGGCGGCACCAGCGGCCCGCTGCTGGGCCTGCTGTTCTCCGAGATCGCCCGCGCGCTGTCCTACGGCTCGGCCGACGCGGCCGCGTTCGCCGCGGGCGCCCGGGCCGGGCTGACCGCGATCCAGCGGGTCGGCGAGGCCGAGGTGGGCGACCGGACGATGGTCGACGCGCTGGCCCCGGCCGTGACCGCGCTCGACCGTTCGGGGTACGCCGCCGCGGCGGCCGCGGCCCTCGACGGCGCCGAGCGGACCGCGGAGCTCGCGGCCCGGCACGGCCGCGCGTCCTACGTCGGCGAGCGCGCGAAGGGCGCGCCGGATCCCGGCGCGGTCGGCGTCGCGCTGCTGTTCGCCGCCGTCGCCGCGGTGGCCGAGCCCGGTGCCGAGGTGGCGGACCCGCTGGCGGGCCTGGCCTGAGCGCCGGGCCAGCCGGCGTGGCTCAGCCCGCGGTCGTCGCCGCCGGGAGGAACTGGGTCCGGTAGAGCGTGGCGTAGCGGCCGTCGGCGGCCAGCAGCTCGTCGTGGGTGCCGGACTCGACGACCTGCCCGCCCTCCAGCACCGCGATCCGGTCGGCCGCCCGCACGGTGGACAGCCGGTGCGCGATGACGATCGCGGTCCGCCCGACCAGCGCCTCGGCCAGCGCCTCCTGCACCGCGGCCTCGGACTCGGAGTCGAGGTGCGCGGTGGCCTCGTCGAGGATCACCACCCGCGGGCGGGCCAGCAGCAGCCGGGCGATGGTCAGGCGCTGGCGCTCACCGCCGGACAGACGGTAGCCGCGCTCCCCCACCACCGTGTCGAGGCCGTCGGGCAGCGTGTCGAGCAGGTCGCCGAGCCGGGCGCGGCGCAGTGCGTCGATCATCTCGTCGTCGGTGGCGTCGGGCGAGGCATAGCGCAGGTTGCCGGCGATGGTGTCGTGGAACAGGTGCCCGTCCTGGGTGACCATCCCGACGGCGCCGCGCAGCGTGGCGAACGACAGGTCCCGCACGTCCACCCCGGACAACTCGACCGAGCCGGCGTCGACGTCGTAGAGACGGGGGACCAGCGAGGCGAGCGTGGACTTCCCGGCCCCGGACGACCCGACCAGGGCCAGCAGCCCGCCGCCGTGGACGTGCAGGTCGACGCCGTGCAGCACCTCGGTGTTGACCCGCTGGTCGAGCACCGCGACCTCCTCCAGCGAAGCCAGGGAGACGTCGGTGGCGCTGGGGTAGGTGAACCGGACCCCGCGCAGGGCGACGTCGACGGGGCCGTCGGGCAGCACGGCCGGGTCGGGTCGCTCGGTCAGCATCGGGCGCAGGTCGAGCACCTCGAAGACCCGCTCGAAGGCGACCAGCGCGGTCATCACGTCGACGCGGGCGTTGGCCAGCGCCGTCATCGGGGTGTAGAGCCGGGTCAGCAGCAGCCCGAGCGCGACGACGGTGCCCGCCGGGATCGCCCCGGTCACCGCGAGGTAGCCGCCGAGGCCGTAGATCATGGCCTGGGCCAGCGCAGACACCAGCTGCAGCGCGGTGACGAACAACCGCGACACCATCGCCGACCGGACACCGATGTCGCGCACCCGCGACACCTGGCCCCGGAAGACCGCGGCCTCGGAGTCGGGGTCGCCGAACAGCTTCACCAGGGTGGCGCCGGGCGCGGAGAAGCGCTCGGTCATCTGGTTACCCATGGTGGCGTTGAGCTCGGCGGCCTCGCGGCGCAGCTCGGCGAGCCAGGTCCCCATCCGCCGGGCCGGGAGCACGAACACCGGCAGCAGCAGCATCGCCAGCACGGTGACCTGCCAGGCCAGACCGATCATGACCGCGATGGCCAGCACGAGCTGGATGCTGTTGGACAGCACCGTGGACAGGGTGCCGGTGATGGCGGTCTGGGCGCCGATCACGTCGTTGTTGAGCCTGCTGACCAGCGCCCCGGTCCGGGTGCGGGCGAAGAACGCCAGCGGCATCGACTGGACGTGACGGAACACCGCCACCCGCAGGTCCTCGATGAGTCCCTCGCCGAGCCGCGCGGAGAACCAGCGGCCGGCGAGCCCGACCAACGCCTCCAGGACGGCCATCCCGGCGATCGCCCCGGCGATCACCATCACGACGCGGGCGGCGTCGGGCAGCTCGTTCGCCGCGACGATCGTGTTGACCACGCGCCCGGCCAGCACCGGCGTCGCGACGCCGATCACGGCGGTGACGGTGGTCAGGGCCAGGTAGGACAGCAGCCAGCGGCGGTAGGGCCGGACGAAGCCCCAGATCCGGGGCCAGGTGCCCCGCGCGATGGTGCCACGGCGGATGGACGTCGAGTCCGCCCCCCGGATGACCCCGCGCATCAGAGCGAGCGGGCGATCCAACGGTGTTCCCCTTCGCCGGTGGTGGACGGCGAGGGTTCACGTTACGGCGCGTACGGCGGGCGGGCGCGGTGGTCCCGCGCGCGGCGCCCCACGACACACCCCGGACACACGACGACGCCGCCCCGGGCTCGCTGCTCGACCCGGTCGGCGGCGCCGACGAGAGGACTACTTCTTCTTGGTACGGGTGGCGCCGCCACGCCCGCGCAACGTCACACCCGTCTCGGACAGGACCCGGTGGACGAAGCCGTACGACCGCCCGGTCTGCTCGGCCAGCGAACGGATGCTGGCGCCCTTCTCGTACTTCTTCTTCAGGTCGGCGGCGAGTTTGCCCCGCTGCGTCCCGGTGATCCGGGCGCCCTTCTTCAGCTCGGCCATCGGCCCTCCTCATCCCCTCCGCGGATGCCCCCGCGGACCGCCGCATCTGGCGCGACGATCAGGCCATGATGATCCAGTTGACCATTTATGACCAGAACGCGGAAAATGCGATCGGCGAACGGTTACCCCGAACGGCGCAGCACCGCGCGTACCGTTCGGAATCGTCATCCGTCGAGCAGCGCAGAGGATTACCCCGTCGGAACGGGTAGTGCACGATTCCGGGAGCCACACGCGGTACGGCCCGGACACTTCCAATGATCTTGGTGGTCCGGTCGGGTGATCACCGCTGCGTGCGGTGACCGGTCACGCGAGCTGGACCAGTTCCAGGTAGTCGGCCGACCAGTGGTCCTCGGTGCCGTCGGGCAGGACGATCACCCGGTCCGGCTCCAGCGCCTCGACCGCACCCGGGTCGTGGGTGACGAGCACGACGGCGCCCTCGAAGCGGCGCAGCGCGTCGAGCACCTGCTCGCGGCTGGCCGGGTCCAGGTTGTTCGTCGGCTCGTCGAGCAGCAGCACGTTCGCCGCCGAGGACACCAGACCGGCCAGGGCGAGCCGGGTCCGCTCACCGCCGGACAGCGTCCCGGCGGGCTGCTGGAGCTGCTCCCCGGAGAACATGAACGACCCGAGCAGGGTCCGCAGCTGCTGCTCGGCGGCGTCCGGGCTGGCGTGGCGGATGTTGTCCCAGACCGAGGCGTCCATGTCGAGCGTGTCGTGCTCCTGGGCGAAGTAGCCCCGTCGCAGCCCGTGGCCGGGCACGACCCCGCCGGAGTCGGACTCCTCGGTGCCGGCCAGGATCCGCAGCAGCGTGGTCTTGCCGGCGCCGTTGAAGCCCAGCACCACGACCTTCGACCCGCGGTCCACCGCGAGGTCCACCCCGGTGAACACCTCCAGCGACCCGTAGGCCTTGGACAGGTTCTCCGCGGTGAGCGGGGTGCGCCCGCAGGGCGCCGGGGTCGGGAACCGGATGTGCGCGACGCGGTCGGCCTGACGCTCGTCGTCGAGACCGGCGAGCAGGGCGTCGGCCCGGCGGGCCATGTTCTTGGCGGCGACGGCCTTGGTGGCCTTCGCGCCCATCTTGGCGGCCTGGACGTGCAGCGCGGACGCCTTCTTCTCGGCGTTGGCCCGCTCGCGGCGACGACGCTTCTCGTCGGTGGAGCGCGCCTCCAGGTAGCGCTTCCAGTCCATGTTGTACTGGTCGGCCTCGCCGCGGGTCGCGTCGAGGAACCAGACCTTGTTCACCACCGCGGCCAGCAGGTCGGTGTCGTGACTGATGACGACCAGACCGCCCTCGTGCTGCTGCAGGAACCCGCGCAGCCAGGTGATCGAGTCGGCGTCGAGGTGGTTGGTGGGCTCGTCGAGCAGCAGCGTGGTCGCCGACTGCGACCCGCCGTCGGAGGCGGCGAACAGGATCCGGGCCAGCTCCACGCGCCGGCGCTGACCGCCCGAGAGCGTGCGCATCGGCTGGGCCAGCACCCGCTCGGGCAGCCCCAGGTGGGTACAGATCCGCGCGGCCTCGGACTCCGCGGCGTAGCCGCCGAGGGCGGAGAACCGTTCCTCGAGCCGCCCGTACTCGCGCACCGCCTTGTCGTTCGCGGCCGGGTCGGCCAGCTCGGCCATCGCCGTCTGCGCCTTCTCCATCTTCGCCAGCAGCACGTCCAGGCCGCGGGCCGAGAGCACCCGGTCCTTGGCCGTGACCGACAGGTCGCCCTCGCGCGGGTCCTGCGGCAGGTAGCCGACCGGGGAGTTCGCGCTCCGCTGCCCGGAGTACGGCTCGCCCTCGCCGGCCAGCACCCGCATCGAGGTGGTCTTGCCGGCGCCGTTGCGCCCGACCAGACCGATCCGGTCGCCGGGCTGCACCCGCAGGGTGGCACCGGAGAGCAGGATGCGGGATCCGGCGCGCAGTTCGAGGTCGGTCGTGGTGATCACGTGGAGGAGCTCCAGACGGAGGACGAGGAGTGACGCTGAGAGGACCGGGGTGCGGGCACGGCGGTGCCCGGGTGCGCCGGTCTACTCGATCAGGATCACGGGTCCACAGTACCGGCCGGGTCCACCGGATTCCCCACGTAGGGTCGGGCCCCATGACCGATCTCACCTCCCTGGCCGGTCGGGCGGCACTGGTCACCGGCGCCTCGCGGGGCATCGGGTATGGCGTCGCCGCCGCGCTGCTGGCGCGCGGCGCGTCGGTGACGATCACCGGCCGGCGCGCCCCGGAGCTCGACGCGGCGGCGTCGGGGCTCGCGGCGGGCGCGGGGGTCGGCACCGGCCGGGTGCTCGCCGTCGCCGGCAACGTCGGGGACGCGGCGCACCGGGCCGCCGCGGCGGAGGCGACGGTGGCCGCGTTCGGCTCGCTGGACGTGCTGGTCAACAACGCCGGGATCAACCCCCAGCACGGGCCGCTGGTCGAGGCCGACCTCGACGCCGTCCGCAGGGTCCTCGACGTCAACGTGGTCGCCGCGCTCGGGTTCGTCCAGCAGGCGCACCGGGTGTGGATGGGCGCGCACGGCGGCGCCGTCGTCAACGTCGCCTCGGTCGCGGCGTTGCGGCCCACCGGCGTCATCGGGGCCTACGGCGCGTCGAAGGCCGCGCTGCTCACCCTGACCGAGGAGCTGGCCGGCCAGCTCGGCCCCGGCGTCCGGGTCAACGCCGTCGCCCCCGCCGTGGTGCGGACGAGGTTCGCCGAGGCGCTCTACGCCCACGACGAGGCGTCCGTCGTCGCGGGCTACCCGCTGGGGCGTCTCGGCGAGCCCGCGGACGTCGCCGAGGCGGTGGCGTTCCTCGTCTCCGACGCCGCGTCCTGGGTCACCGGGGCCACCCTGCGGATCGACGGCGGCAGCCTGTCCGCCGGCCGGCACCGGCCGGGCCCGCGATGACGGGGACGAGGAGCGGGACGGCGTCGTCGAGCCGGTCGGGTGCCCCCGGAACGACGGTGGCCGACGTGCTGGTGCTCGGCGGTGGTCCGGCCGGGCGGGCGCTCGCGGCGGCGTGCGCGGAGGCCGGGCTGCGCACCACGCTCGCCGACCCCGCCCCGGAGCGGGCGTGGACGGCCACCTACTGCGCGTGGCCCGAGGAGCTCCCCCGCACCTGCCCGCGGCGATGGTCGCGACCCGGCCGGAGGCGGTGGCCGTGCTGCCCGGCGGTGGCACCCGCGCGCTGGGCCCGTACGCGGTGCTCGACACCGCCGGGCTGCGCGCCCACCTCGACGCCCGGCTCGCCGGGGTCACGGTGCTGCCCGGGCGCGCCGCCGCCGGCGACGTCCGGCCCGACGGGCACCGGTACCGGGTGCGGCTGCACCCTCCGGGCGGCCGGGGCGGGAGCGGCGGCCCCGGTGACGGCGGGGCGCCGCGGGACGACACGGCACGCGTCGTCGACGCCGCCCTGGTCGTCGATGCCACCGGGGCACCGTCGCGGCTGCGCCCCGGCCCGGCGGGCGGGACCGAACAGACCGCGTGGGGCATCGTCGTCGACGAGCGGGTGGCCGCGCCGGTGGTGGGGCCCGGCGAGGCCGTCTTCATGGACTGGCGCTCCCCCGGCCCGCACCGCCCGGGGTGGACGGACTGGCCGACGTTCCTCTACGCCGTCCCCTACGGCGACGGCACCGTCCTGCTGGAGGAGACCTCCCTGGCACGACGGCCGGGGCTGGGGCTGCCCGAGCTGCGCGACCGGCTCGCGGCCCGGCTCGCCGGGGCGGGCGTCGACGTGCCCGACACCGCCCCCGTCGAGCGCGTCCGCTTCCCGGTCGACACCCCGCGCGGCCCACGGCACCCCGTCGGGTTCGGGGCGGCGACCCCGCTGGTGCACCCCGCGACCGGGTTCAGCGTCGCCCCCGCGCTCGGGCTGGCCCCGAAGCTGGCCGCCGAGCTGGCCCGGCACCTGCCGCACGACCCGGCCGCCGCGACGACGGCGGCCCGCCGGCTGCTCTGGCCCCGGTCGGCCCGCGCGGTGCACCGCCTGCGCCGCCACGGGCTGCGCACCGTGCTGGAGATGCCGCCGCAGCTGGTGCCGGACTTCTTCGACGCGTTCTTCGCCGGCCGCAGCGGCCGCGCGTTCCTCACCGGCCGCGACGACCTGACCGGCACCCTCGCCGGGATGGCCGGTGTGTTCCGGGCCGCTCCGCCACCCGTACGAGCGCACATGCTGCGATCAGCCGCCGCATTTCACTCGAAAGGGCGATGACGGGAGGGGCTCAGGACAAGTTGATCGGATACCACGTAGTAACGTCGTCGCACGCGGTGACGCCGGCCGCAGGACCGGCGACGCGCGACCGTTCCCCGGGAGGCACCTGTGTCCGCATACAAGACCATCGTCGTCGGCACCGACGGCTCGTCGACGTCGTTCGCGGCCGTCGAGCGCGCAGCCGGGGTGGCCGCGGACAGCGGCGCGAAACTGGTCATCGTCTCCGCCTACACCCCGGCCAGCCGGGAGGATACCTCGGCCGCCGAGGACGCGCTGAAGGACGAGGCCTTCCTCGTCACCGGCTGGACCCCCGCCGAGGAGGCGCTGCGCGAGGCCTCCGACCGGGCCGCCGCCGCCGGCGCGAAGGACGTCTCGACCTCCGCCGAGGACGGCGCGCCGGTCGACGTCCTCCGCAAGGCGGTCAAGGAGCACAGCGCCGACCTGCTCGTGATCGGCAACCGCGGTCTGAACACCTTCTCCGGGCGGCTGCTCGGCTCGGTGCCCGCCGACGCGACCCGCCGTGCCGGCGTGGACGTGCTCGTCGTGCACACCACGTGATCGCGTGACGTCCGTACCCGGACCACCCCGTCCGCTGCCCGACCCCGCCTCGATCGACTGGAGCGAGATCGACGACGGGGCGCTGGACGAGTTCATCCTGGGCGCGCCCCGCGAGTTCACCCGCGACGAGCTGGTGGCGGCCGCGGGGCTCGACCCGGAGGAGTCGGGGCGGCTCTGGCGGGCGCTGGGGTTCGCGGACTCCGATCCGGAGGACCGCGTCTACACCCGCGCCGACCTGGAGGCGGCCAGCACCGTCGCCCGCCTGACCCGGGACTGGCTGCCCGACAAGAACGCCCGCGAGGCCGTCGCCCGCGCGGTCGCGCAGTCGCTGTCGCGGCTCGCCGAGTGGCAGATCGGCATGCTCGCCCAGGTCGCCGCCGCGCACATCGGCGAGCTGACCCCGCGCGACGCGGCCCGGCTCGCCGCCGACGTGCTGCCCGAGCTGGAGTCGCTGCAGTCCTACGTGTGGCGGCGCCACCTCGCGGCGACGGCGTCGCGCTGGGTCGCGGGGGCGCAGCGGATGGACGCCGCGGACATCGCGGCCGACACCTGGCCGCTGTCGGTCGGGTTCGCCGACATGGTCGGATTCACCCGCACCACCCGCCGCCGGTCGATGGACGAGCTCGGCGAGATGATCGAGCGGTTCGGCTCGGTGACCACCGAGGTCATCGCCAACGGCCGGGGCCGGGTGATCAAGACCGTCGGCGACGAGGTCCTCTACGTCACCGAGCACCCCGCCGACGCCGCGGCCATCGCGCTCGGCCTGCGCGACCGGGTCCGGACCGAGCCGGCGCTGCCGCAGCTGCGGATCGGCCTCGCCCACGGCATGGTGCTGGCCCGCTACGGCGACGTCTACGGCGAGGTCGTCAACGTCGCGGCCCGGCTCACCTCCGAGGCCCGCCCGGACACGGTGCTGGTCGACAAGGAGATGTTCGAGTCGCTGCGCGATGACCCGCGCTTCGACCTGCGGCGGATCGCGACACTGCACACCCGCGGCTACTCCCACCTGCGGGCGTGGGCGCTGCGCGGCGCCCGCGAACGCTGATCCTTGACCTGAACCCGGGTCGAGGTGACAGCCTCGGGCACCATGACGAGCACGGTGACCACCTCCGCCGCCGCGTACCTCGACCTCCTCGCGGTCGACCGGGCGACACCGGACCGGGCGCTGCTCGACCGGGTCGTGACCGCGCACAACGCGACCATCCCGTTCGAGAACCTCGACCCGTTCACCGGTGTCGAGCCGCCGACCACCTCCGACGGCGTCGCGGCGAAGCTGGTGCACGGCCGGCGCGGCGGCTGGTGCTTCGAGCACAACCGCCTGCTGTACGACGTGCTGGCCGCGGTGGGGTACCAGGTCACCCCGCTCGTCGGCCGGGTCCGCCTCGGCCTGGCCCCGGCGGACCCGCCGACGTCGCGCACCCACCGGCTCACCCTCGTCGACACCACCCAGGGCCGCTTCACCGTCGACGCCGGGTTCGGCTCGACGGTGCCGACCACCGCGCTGCGGCTCGTCGCCGGGCTGGAGCAGCCGACCCCGCAGGCGACCTACCGCTATACCCGCGACGACCACGGTGCCTGGGTCCTGCAGCGGCGCGGCAGCGGTGACTGGGCCGACCAGCACGTCTTCGACCTGGTCCCCGCCCCGGACGTCGACTTCGCGATGGGCTCCTGGTACCTGACCCACCACCCGGCGTCGCACTTCCGGACCGGGCTCGTCGCCGCGCGCACCACCCCGGAGCACCGGACCACCCTCGACGGGACCCGGCTCACCGTGCGCACCGCCGACGGCGACGTGGCGCGGCACGACCTCACCTCCCCCGCCCGGGTCCGGGACGCGCTGGAGGAGCACCTCGGTGTCGACACCGGCGCCGTCGCGGGGCTGGAGGACCGGCTGCGGGAGGTCTACTTCCCGTGAGACGACGACGGGCCGGACCCCCTGGTGGGGATCCGGCCCGTCGGGGGCGGTGCGGGGTCGTCAGACCCGGAAGCCGAGGGCCCGCAGCTGCTCGCGGCCGTCCTCGGTGATCTTCTCGGGGCCCCACGGCGGCATCCAGACCCAGTTGATCCGGACGTCGTCGACGAGGCCGCCGTCGGGACCGGCGGTGAGCGCGGAGCGGGTCTGCTCCTCGATCACGTCGGTCAGCGGGCAGGCCGCCGAGGTCAGCGTCATGTCGATGACGGCGGTTCCGCCGTCCCGGTCGATGCCGTAGACGAGGCCGAGGTCGACGACGTTGATGCCCAGCTCGGGGTCGACGACGTCCTTCATCGCCTCCTCCAGGGCCTCGAGGGTCGCGCCGTCACCGGCGTCGGCCCGGGCGGGCGGCTCGGGCATGCCCGCCGCGCCGCGCACCACGTCCTCGGAGGTGCTCTGTTCGGTGGTCTCGCTCATGCCGGACTCCCCTCGGAGTTCTCGATGCGGGCGTCGGTGCGGCTCACCGCGTCCTTGAATGCCATCCAGCCCAGGAGAGCACACTTGACCCGCGCCGGGTACTTGGCGACGCCGGCGAAGGCCACGCCGTCGCCGATGACGTCCTCGTCGGGCTCGACCCTGCCGCGTCCCTGGGCCATCTCCTGGAACGACGCCATGATCTTCCACGCCTCGCCGACCGGCTTGCCGGCGACGAGGTCGTGCAGCACCGACACCGACGCCTGGCTGATCGAACAGCCCAGCGTCTCGTAGGACACGTCGGTGACCACGTCCCCGTCGACCTTGACCCGCAGCGTGACCTCGTCCCCGCAGGTGGGGTTCACGTGGTGGGTCTCGGCGTCGTAGGGCTCGCGCAGACCGGCACCGTGCGGGTCGCGGTAGTGGTCCAGGATGATCTCCTGGTACATCTGCTGGAGCTGCACGTCACACCGTCCCGAAGAACGTCTGGGCGGCGCGCACCCCGTCGGCCAGCGCGGTGACCTCGTCCAGGGTGTTGTACACCGCGAACGACGCCCGGGCGCTGGCCACGATGCCGAAGCGCCGGTGCAGCGGCCAGGCGCAGTGGTGACCCACGCGGATGGCGACACCGGCGTCGTCGAGCACCTGGGACAGGTCGTGGGCGTGGATGCCGTCCACGACGAACGACACCGCTCCCCCGCGCAGCTCCGCCCCGGGCGGGCCGACGATGCGCAGCCCGTCGATCGCGGACAGCTGCTCGAGCGCGGCCGCGGTCAGCGACGCCTCGTGCGCGGCGACGGTGTCCATCCCGATCGCCCCGAGGTAGTCGACCGCGGCGCCGAGGCCGACGGCCTGCGACGTCATCGGCACCCCGGCCTCGAACTTCTGCGGCGGCGGCGCCCAGGTCGCGCCCTCCATCCGGACGGTCTCGATCATCGAGCCACCGGTGAGGAACGGCGGGAGCGCCTCGAGGAGCTCCCGGCGGCCGTAGAGGACGCCGACCCCGGAGGGCCCGAGCATCTTGTGCCCGGAGAAGACCGCGAAGTCCACCCCGAGCCGGTGCAGGTCGACCGGCATGTGCGGCACCGACTGGCAGGCGTCGAGCACGGTCAGCGCGCCGACCGCGGCGGCCCGCTCCACCAGCTGCGCGACCGGCGCGACGGCGCCGGTGACGTTCGACTGGTGGGTGAACGCCACGACCCGCGTCCGGTCGGTGAGCTCGAGCGAGTCGAGGTCGATCCGGCCGTCGTCGGTGACGGAGTACCAGCGCAGGGTCGCGCCGGTCCGCCGGCACAGCTCCTGCCACGGGATGAGGTTCGCGTGGTGCTCCAGCTCGGTGACGACGACCTCGTCACCGGGGCCGAGCGCGAACCGTTCGGAGGCGGCGTCGAGCCCGGTCCGGACCGAGGCGTTGCCCAGGCCGTAGGCGACCAGGTTGATGCCCTCGGTCGCGTTCTTGACGAACACGACCTCGTCGTCGTTCGCACCGACGAACGCCGCGATGCGTGCCCGGGCGGACTCGTAGGCGTCGGTGGCCTCCTCGGCGAGCTGGTGCGCGCCCCGGTGGACGGCCGCGTTGTGCCGCTCCAGGAACGTGCGCTCGGCGTCGAGCACCTGGCGCGGCCGCTGGGAGGTCGCACCGGAGTCGAGGTAGACCAGCGGCTTCTCCTCGCGCACGGTGCGCGCGAGGATCGGGAAGTCCGCCCGGATCCGGGCCACGGCGTCGGCACCGAGAGCAGCGCCGGCGGAACGAGCATCGGCACTGTGGCCGGCCGTGGTCCCGGTTCCGTGGGTGAGGGTCATGGTCAGGCCAGTGCCTTCTGGTCCGCCGCCGCCTTGTCGGCCTGGGTGAACCGGACGTAGCCGTTCTTCTCCAGCTCGTCGGCCAGCTCGGGGCCGCCGGACTCGACGACGCGGCCGCCGGCGAACACGTGCACGCGGTCCGGCTTGATGTGGTTCAGGATCCGCGTGTAGTGCGTGATCAGCAGGACGCCGGTCTCGCCGCTCGACCGGTACCGGTTCACGCCCTCGGACACGACGCGCAGGGCGTCGACGTCGAGGCCGGAGTCGGTCTCGTCGAGCACGGCGAACTTCGGGTTCAGCAGCTCGAGCTGGAGCACCTCGTGGCGCTTCTTCTCACCGCCGGAGAAGCCCTCGTTGACCGAGCGGTCGGCGAACTCCGGGGAGATGTCGAGGCCGGCCATGGCCTCCTTGACCTCCTTGACCCAGGTCCGCAGCTTCGGCGCCTCGCCGCGGGTGGCGGTGGCCGCCGAGCGCAGGAAGTTCGCCATCGACACGCCCGGGACCTCGACCGGGTACTGCATGGCCAGGAACAGCCCGGCCCGCGCCCGCTCGTCGACCGACATCTCCAGGACGTTCTCGCCGTCCAGCAGCACCTCGCCACCGGTGACGGTGTACTTCGGGTGCCCGGCGATGGCGTAGGCCAGCGTGGACTTGCCGGAGCCGTTCGGCCCCATGATCGCGTGCGTCTCGCCCGCGCGGACGGTGAGGTTCACACCGCGCAGGATCTCCTTGGGGCCGTCCTCGGTCTCGACCGAGGCGTGCAGGTCCTTGATCTCCAGAGTGGACATCGGTGGTGGTCGCTCCGTATTCGGGAAGTGTGCGGAATCGGTGCCGAGCTGCGCTCAGACGCCGGTGAGCGCGAGCTCGGCCTCGACGGCCGCCTCGAGGCGCTCCTTGAGCTCCGGCAGCGTGATCTTGTTCAGGACCTCGCCGAAGAACCCGCGGACGACCAGGCGACGCGCCTGGTCCTCGGGGATGCCGCGGCTGCGCAGGTAGAACAGCTGCTCGTCGTCGAACCGGCCGGTGGCGCTCGCGTGGCCCGCGCTCACGATCTCGCCGGTCTCGATCTCCAGGTTGGGCACGGAGTCGGCGCGGCAGTGCTCGGTGAGCACCAGGTTCCGGTTGAACTCGAAGGTCTCGGTGTTCTCGGCGGCGGCCCGGATCAGCACGTCGCCGATCCACACCACGTGCGAGGAGTCCTTCGTCAGGCTCTGCAGCGCGTTCTTGTAGAGCACGTTGGACTTGCAGTTCGGCACCGCGTGGTCCACCAGCAGCCGCTGCTCGAGGTGCTGGCCGGCGTCGGTGAAGCCGAGCCCGACGAGCTCGGCGTCGCCGCCGGGGCCGGCGTAGCGCACGGTCGAGGAGACCCGGACCAGGTCGCCGCCCAGCTGGACCGTGGTGGCCCGCAGGGTGGCGTCGCGCCCGATCGAGTAGTGCTCGGCGCCCACGTGCACGGCGTCGTCGGCCCACTCCTCGGTCACGACCAGCGTGAGCTGCGAGCCGTCGCCCAGGACCACCTCGGTGTTGTCGGCCAGCACGCCCGACCCCCGGTGCACGACGACGACCGTGGCCTGCGTGTGCGGGGTGGTGCGGATGTGCAGGTGGCCGGCCGCCGTGACGCCCTCGCCGGGGCCGTCCACGGTGACGGTCACCGGGTCGAGCTTCTCCCCGTCCAGGGTGACCAGGGTGGCCTCGCCGAACCCGGACCAGGCCGCGGCGGCGACCCGGTCGAACGGGACACCGCCCTCGCCGATCCGGGCGTCGTCGCGGCCGACCTTCTCGACGGTCACCCCGGCGGCCTCGGTGACCGAGACCGGCGCGGTGCCCTCGAACGCGGCACTGCCGTCGTGCAGGCCCTTGAGCCGGCGCAGCGGGGTGAACCGCCAGTTCTCCTCGCGGCCACCGGGGACCTCGAACGCCTCCACGTCGAAGGACTGGAAGCGCTCGCCGGCCGAGGCGATCGGGACCTCGCCCTGCCCCTCCTTGGCGCCCTTCAGCTCGGGCGCGAGGCCGGCAACGTCACTCGTCGTCATCCGACGGAACCCTCCATCTGCAGTTCGATCAGCCGGTTCAGCTCCAGCGCGTACTCCATCGGCAGCTCGCGCGCGATGGGCTCGACGAACCCGCGCACGACCATGGCCATGGCCTCGTCCTCGGTCAGACCGCGGCTCATCAGGTAGAAGAGCTGGTCGTCCGAGACCTTGGAGACGGTGGCCTCGTGCCCCATCGACACGTCGTCGTTGCGGATGTCGACGTAGGGGTAGGTGTCCGAGCGCGAGATCGTGTCGACCAGCAGCGCGTCGCACTTCACCGTCGAGCGGGAGTTGCGTGCCCGCGGGTTGACCTGGATCAGGCCGCGGTAGGACGTACGCCCGCCGCCGCGCGCCACCGACTTCGACACGATCGTCGAGGAGGTGTTGGGCGCGAGGTGGACCATCTTGGCGCCGGCGTCCTGGTGCTGGCCCTCGCCCGCGAACGCGATCGAGAGGACCTCGCCCTTGGCGTGCTCGCCCATCAGCCACACGGCCGGGTACTTCATGGTCACCTTGGAGCCGAGGTTGCCGTCGACCCACTCCATGGTCGCGCCCTCCTCGGCCTTGGCGCGCTTGGTGACCAGGTTGTAGACGTTGTTCGACCAGTTCTGGATCGTGGTGTAGCGGCAGCGGCCGCCCTTCTTGACCACGATCTCGACGACGGCCGAGTGCAGCGAGTCGGTCTTGTAGATCGGCGCGGTGCAGCCCTCGACGTAGTGCACGTAGGCACCCTCGTCGACGATGATCAGCGTCCGCTCGAACTGGCCCATGTTCTCGGTGTTGATCCGGAAGTAGGCCTGCAGCGGGATGTCGACGTGCACGCCCGGCGGCACGTAGATGAACGAGCCACCGGACCAGACCGCGGAGTTCAGGGCGGAGAACTTGTTGTCACCGGACGGGATGACCGAGCCGAAGTACTCCCGGAACAGCTCCGGGTGCTCCTTCAGCGCGGTGTCGGTGTCCAGGAAGATGACGCCCTGCTGCTCGAGGTCCTCGCGGATCGAGTGGTAGACGACCTCGGACTCGTACTGCGCCGCGACACCGGAGACCAGGCGGGCCTTCTCGGCCTCCGGGATCCCCAGCTTGTCGTAGGTGTTCTTGATGTCCTCGGGCAGGTCGTCCCAGGTGGCTGCCTGCTTCTCCGAGGAGCGCACGAAGTACTTGATGTTGTCGAAGTCGATCCCGGACAGGTCGGAGCCCCAGCGCGGCATCGGCTTCTTGCCGAAGATGTCGAGCGCCTTCTGCCGGAACTCCAGCATCCACTCGGGCTCGCTCTTCAGGCGGGAGATGTCGGCGACGACCTCGGAGGACAGGCCACGCTTCGCGATGGAGCCCGCCTCGTCGGAGTCGGCCCAGCCGAAGTCGTACCGGCCGAGCGCCGCGATCGTCTCCTCCTGCGTGAGCTCGGTGCGCACATCAGGAGTGGTCGTCATAAGGACTGCCTCCCTTTCGGGGACCGTGGTGGGAGAGGGTCCCGCCGTCGGCGGAGCCCCCTTCTTCTTGCACCTGCCGCACCTGCGCAGTGGGTCTCCCACTCACGGTGACGGAACGGCCTTGCTTCTTACCTCTCGCCCGCGCGAGGAGTTCGGGATCCTCGAGCGGGACGTGTGTGGTGCACGCGGCGTCGCCGCGGGCGATCGTGGCCAGCCGCTGCACGTGCGTACCCAGCAGCTCGGCGAACGCACGCGTCTCGGCCTCGCAGAGTTCCGGGAACTCGGTGGCCACGTGGGCCACCGGGCAGTGGTGCTGGCACAGCTGCACCCCGAAGCCGCCGTGGCGGGCCTGCGCAGCGTAGCCGCGGGCACTGAGCACCCGGGCCAGCGCTTCGACGCGTTCTGCGGGCTCCGCCGGGGCGGTCACCGCATCGAGGTCGGACCCGAGCAGCTCGCGCACCCGGTGCCGCGCGAAGGCGTCGACCGCCTCCTCCCCCGCCGTCTCGGCGAGGAAGCGCAGTGCCTGGGTGGCCAGGTCGTCGTACCCGTGCCCGAACCGGACCCGGCCCGTGTCGGTGAGCAGGTACTCCCGGGCCGGACGGCCCCGGCCGCGCGGACGGGCGGACCGGGCCGGGGCCCGGACCTCCGCCTCGCCGTCGGCGATCAGCGCGTCGAGGTGCCGGCGCACGGCGGCCTCGGTGAGCTCCAGCTCGGCCGCCACGACGGCGGCCGTGACCGGACCCTGCTCCATGAGCACCCGCGCCACGAGTGCGCGGGTACCCGTGCCGGACCCGACGGGCACCACGGCGTCGCCGCCGACGCCGTGCCCGCAGGCAGGGTCGTCGAGGCGCCGCGGCGCTGTCCGGTCCGTTTTCACAACATCAGTGTTGCGTATATGGCCCGGCACGGCAAAACAGACCCCCCGCCGTGGTGACCGGGCTCACTCCACCCGCAGGTGAGGGCCGGTACCGGCCCCCCCGTCACCGCACCACTAACCTCTCCTCCCATGGTGACGCCCGAGGTCGCCCCGCCCGGGCGCGACGACCCCCCGACGCGTGCGGCGCCGTCCGATCCCCCCGCCACACCGCCGTCGACCGGCCACCCGGCCCGGCGCGGCCTGCGTGAGCAGGCCCGGATCGCGCGGATCCTCGGTCTGACCGGCGCCCTGCTGATGGGGATCAGCGCGCTGGGCTCCGGGGCGTTCCCGGTACCGAACCCGCTCAACGGGCTGCGCGTGATCGGGCTCCCCTCGCGCAACGTCACCCTCGCGATCGCCGTCACCTACGCGGGCCTGCTCATGGTGGTCACGGCCTGGCTGTGGATCGCCCGGATGCTGACCACCCGCGGAGCGCACCACCCCGCGCCCGAGCGCCGCGAGCTCGGCCGCACCGCGATCCTGTGGGGGGTGCCGCTGGCGCTGGCGCCGCCGATGTTCTCCAAGGACATCTACAGCTACCTCGCCCAGAGCGCGACGCTCGCCCGCGGGATCGATCCGTACTCGATCGGTCCCGCGCAGGCGCTCGGCATCGACGACCCGCTGGTCCGCGGGATCCCCACGGTCTGGCGCGACACCCCGGCGCCCTACGGCCCGCTGTTCCTCGGCCTCGGCCGCGGGATCACCGCGCTGTCCGGGGAGAACGTGGTGCTCGGCATCCTCGAGCACCGGCTGCTCGCGCTGCTCGGCGTCGCCCTGATGGTGTGGGTGCTGCCCCGGCTGGCCTCCCGGTTCGACCTCGACGCCGGCCTGGTCCTGTGGCTCGGCGCGGCGAACCCGCTGGTGCTGTTCCACATGGTCAGCGGGATCCACAACGAGTCGATCATGCTGCCGCTGCTGCTGCTCGGGCTCTGGGTGATGCTCGGGCGCGACGACACCGTCCGGCCGTGGTGGCGGATCACCGGCGGTGCCGCGCTGATCGTCGCCGCGGCCTCGGTGAAGCTCCCGGCGCTGCTCGCGCTCGGCTTCGTCGGCGTGTACCTGGTCCGCAGGCGCGGCGGCAGGCTCCTCGACTGGGCCGTGATGACGGCCTGGCTGTCCGCGATCGCCGCGGCCGTGCTCACCTTCTTCAGCCTGGCCACCGGGCTGGGGTTCAACTGGGTGCGCGGGCTGTCCGCACCCAGCGTGCTCATCTCGCCCATGTCGATCAGCACCAACCTGGGGCTGCTCGCCGGGCAGGTCGGCCGGCTCGCCGGGCTCGGCGACCACACCGAGACCACGATGGGCCTGATGCGCAGCCTGTTCGTGCTGCCGATCGCGGTGATCGTGGTCGTGCTGCTGCTCGGCTGCCTGCGCGGGAAGGTCGACCCGGTCACCGGCACCGGCCTCGGGCTCGGCGCCGTCGTGCTGCTCGGTCCGGTCGTGCACCCCTGGTACCTGTTCTGGGCGCTGCTGCCGCTGGTCGTGACCCGGGCGATGCCGTTCTACCGCCGCGGCCTGCTGCTGCTGTCGGTCGTGCTCGCGCTGGCCGTGCCGCCCACCGGCGCCGACTTCTTCTTCCGCGGGTTCCAGCTGCCGCTGGCCATCACCGCGGGCGCCGCCATGTACACCCTCGCGCTGTACGTGGTCGCCCGGCTGATCCGCTCCCCCGGTGACGCCGGTGACGCCGGTGACCCGGCCCGCCCGGACGACGGCACCGGCACCCCGGGCGGCGCCACCGCCGGGACCCGCGCGCCGTCGGACCCGGAGCCCGCCCGGTGAGCGCCGCCCTGGAGATCCGCGGCCTCGTCGTGCGCTACGGACCCACGACCGCCGTCGACGGCATCGACCTCGACCTCGCCCGCGGCGAGGTGCTCGCCCTGCTCGGCCCGAACGGCGCCGGCAAGTCCTCGACCGTCGAGGTGTGCACCGGGTTCCGGGCGCCCTCGGCCGGACGGGTGCGGGTCCTCGGTCACGACCCGGCCGACGAGGCCGTCCGCCCCCGGGTGGGCGTCATGCCGCAGGGCGGCGGCGCCTACCCGGCCGTTCGGACCGGGGAGATGCTGCACCTGGTCGCCGACTGCGCCGCGCACCCGCTCGACGTCGACATGCTCATCGACGTGCTCGGCCTGCGCCCGCGGGCGGGCACCCCGTACAAGCGGCTGTCCGGTGGGGAGCAGCAGCGCCTGGCGCTGGCCTGCGCCGTCGTCGGGCGCCCGGAGCTGGTGTTCCTCGACGAGCCGACCGCCGGTCTGGACCCGCAGGCCCGCCACCTGGTGTGGAACCTGGTCCGGGCGCTGCGCCGCGACGGCGTCGGGGTGCTGCTCACCACCCATCTGATGGACGAGGCCGAGCAGCTCGCCGACGACGTCGTCATCATCGACCACGGCCGGGTCGTCGCGCACGGCTCGCCCGCCCAGCTCACCGCGGGCGACCAGACCGAGCTGCGGTTCCGGGCCCGGCCCGGCATGGACGTCGCCGGTCTCGACGCCCGGCTGCCCGCCGGCTACGCCAGCTGCGAGACCTCCCCCGGCCGCTACCGGGTCCGCGGCCGGATCGACCCGGGCGCGCTCGCGGCCATCACCTCGTGGTGTGCCGACCAGGGCGTGCTCGCCGACGACGTCCAGGTCGTGCGCCGCAGCCTGGAGGACGTCTTCCTCGACCTCACCGGACGGGAGCTGCGCTCGTGACGACCCCCTTCCCCGAGGGCCTGTTCACCCCCGCCCCCGGCCGCGGCAACGCGCTGACCATGCTGCGGGCCCAGGGCGGCCTGGAGACCCGGCTCGCGCTGCGCAACGCCGAGCAGGTGCTGCTGACCCTGCTCATCCCGGCGGCGCTGCTCGCCGGGCTCACGCTCGTCCCGGCGGTGCCCGCCCCGGAGCCGCGGGTGGCGTGGCTGTTCGCCGCCATGCTGGCGCTGGCCGTGATGAGCTCGGCGTTCACCAGCCAGGCCATCGCGCTCGGCTTCGACCGCCGCTACGGGGCGCTGCGCAGGCTGGCCGCGACGGCGCTGCCCCGCTGGCTGCTGGTGTGCGGGCGGCTGGCCGCGGTCGCCGCCGTCGTCGTGATCCAGGTGGTGCTGCTCGGCGTGCTCGCGGCGCTGCTGGGGTGGTCCCCGGCCGGTGCCCGGCTCGACGGCGCCGCGCTGGCGGTGCTGCTGGGCGCGGCCGCGTTCGGGGCGCTGGGCATCCTGCTGGGCGGGACGCTGCGCGCGGAGATCGTGCTCGCCGTCGCCAACCTGGTGTGGTTCGCGCTGCTGCTGGCGGGCGGGATCGTGGTGCCGGTCGCGGACCTGCCGGGACCGCTGGCGGCGATCGCGCCGTGGCTGCCCTCGGGCGCGCTGGCCGAGGCGCTGCGCTCGGCCCTCGGCGCGGGCGAGTTCCCCGCGGCCGGGCCGCTGCTGGTGCTGACCGGCTGGGCGGTCGTCGCCGGGGTGGCGGCGTCGCGGCTGGTGCGCTGGACCTGAGCCGCATCTTCTACGATGCGTAGTGTGCTGTCCTCGCGCGTGCCCTCCACCCCGCCGGTGCTGATGCGCCGGCTCACGATCGCGAACCTCGTCGCCCAGATCGGGATCGGGGTGACCGGATCGGTCGTGCGGGTCACCGGCTCGGGGCTCGGCTGCTCGACCTGGCCGCAGTGCGAGCCGGGCAGCATGATCCCGGTCGACCACGCCGAGATCGCGCCGCTGCACATGTGGATCGAGTTCTCCAACCGGCTGCTCGGCATCCTGGTGGTGCTCACCGCGGGCGCGGCGCTGCTCGGCGCGCTGTACACCCGGCCGCGGCGCCGCCGCCTCACCGGGCTGGCCCTGGCGATGCCGCTCGGCGTCGTCGCGCAGGCCGTCATCGGCGGGATCACCGTGCTGCTCGGGCTGGCCTGGTGGACGGTGATGCTGCACTTCCTGGCCTCGATGGTGCTGGTCTGGTTCGCGGTGCTGCTCGTCGGCGCCGCAGGCGAGGCCGACGGCCCGGTGACCCGCACGGTCCCCGCCGGCGGACGCGGTCTGGTGCTGTTCTCCACCGCCGTGCTGGCCGTCCTGCTCGTCGCGGGGACCCTGGTCACCGCGGCCGGCCCGCACGGCGGAGACCCGGAGACCCCGCGCCTGGACGTGCCGATCCCCGCGCTCGCGCAGCTGCACGTGGACACGCTGTTCCTCTACCTCGGCACCCTGGTCGGGCTCGGGTTCCTGCTGCACGCGGTGTCCGCCCCGCGGGCGCTGGTGCGCCGGTTCCGGGTGCTCGTCGTGGTCGTCCTCGCCCAGGGCGCGCTCGGCGGGGTCCAGTACGCCCTCGGGGTCCCGGAGCTGCTGGTGTCGCTGCACGTGCTCGGCGCCGGGCTGACCGCCGCCGCGGCCGCCTGGGTGTGGGCCGGTACCGCGACCCGCCCGGCCCCCGTCGACCCCCGCGCCACCCCGACCGGCGACCCGGCGGACACCGCCGCGCCGGAGCCCGCCGGCGCGTCGGTCTGAGTCGGTCCGACCGGCCGCTGCACGATCTGGTGACACTCGGGCACTCTGGAGCCATGACCTCCGCATCCCGGTTGCGACGCGGCGGGATCGCCGTGGTCCTCGCGGCCGCCCTCGCCGTCGCCCTCACCGTGTCGCTGTCGGCGGGCCTGCTCACCACGCGGGCCTCCGCCGCCCCCGAGCTGCCGCCCGTCACCCCGGAGCAGCTCGTCGCCTCTGTCGTCGCCGCGGAGCCGGTCGCGCTGGCCGGCACCGTCGCCGTCGACAACCGGCTGGGGCTTCCCGCCGTGCCGGGACTCCCCTCCGACGGGCTGACCGACGGCACCTCCACCGCGCGGGTCTGGTCCGACGGGACGGGCGACGGCCGCCTCGCCGTCCCCCGCGATGACGGCGAGCGCACCTACGTCCGCGACGGCGCCACGACCTGGGCCTACGACTCCACCGACCGCACCGCGACCCGGTTCCCGAGCCGGGGACACACCCCGGACGCCGACGCCGCGAAGGACCCGGCCGAGGTCGCCCGGACCGTCGTGGCGCGGCTGGGCGCCACCAGCGTGCTGCGGGTCGACGGCACCACCGAGGTCGCCGGCCGCCCCGCCTACACCCTGGTCCTGGCGCCGAAGCCCGGTGAGCGCACCGTGCTGCGCGAGGTCCGCGCCGCCGTCGACGCGCAGACCCGGACCCCGCTGGAGCTGACCGTCCTCGGCGCCGGGACCGACCCGGTGCTGCGGATCGGGTTCGACGACGTCACGTTCGGCCCGCAGGACCCGGCCCTGTTCACCTTCACCCCGCCGCCCGGCGCCACCGTCCGCGACGGCACCGCCGGGACGGTGGAGCAGCCCGGCCCCGGGGGCCCCGGCGGCACGCCCGCACGGGCCGCCGCGCCGACCGTCGTCGGCGAGGGCTGGGACACCGTGGTCGTCGGCCGCGTCCCGCAGCGCTCCGGCGACCAGCGGGGCCCGGACCTGTCCGGGCTCGGCACCCCGGTGTCCGGACCGTGGGGCTCCGGCCGCGAGATCACCACGAACGCGGGCTCGGCGATCCTGGCCGGCGACGGCCGCGTCGCCGCCGGTGCCGTCGGCCCGGAGGTCCTCGGCGAGGCCCTGGCCCGGTGACGACCACCCGCTCCGCCCCCGCCGGCCACGTGGCGGACGGGGCCGCGGACGAGCAGCAGCCGGCCGCCCGCGTCCGGGACCTGCGCAAGGTGTTCGGGCGGGTCACCGCCGTCGACGGCGTGGACCTCGACGTCCCGGCCGGGTCGGTGTTCGGGATGCTCGGCCCCAACGGCTCGGGCAAGACGACGCTGATCCGGATGCTGCTCGGGCTGACCACCCCGACCTCCGGCAGCGTCGAGCTCCTCGGGCTCCCGGTACCGGGCGGGCTCGCCACGACGCTCCCCGACGTGGGCGCGCTGGTCGAGGGGCCGGGGTTCCACCCGTTCCTGTCCGGGCGGGAGAACCTGCGCCGGGTCGCGGCGACCGAGCCGCGGCTCGCGCCGGGCGAGGTGCGGCCCGCGGTGGAGGCGGCACTGGAGCGGGTCGGGCTGGCCGCGGCCGCCGGGCGCCGGTTCCGCGGCTACTCCCTCGGGATGAAGCAGCGCCTCGGGCTGGCCGCGGCGCTGCTCGTCCCGCGGCGGCTCGTCGTGCTCGACGAACCCACCAACGGCCTCGACCCGGCAGGGACACGGGAGATCCGGGCGATCGTCGCCGAGCTGCGGGCGGGCGGGGCGACGGTACTGCTGTCGTCGCACCTGCTGCCGGAGGTCGAGGCGGTGTGCACGCACGTGGCCGTGCTCAAGCAGGGCACGCTGCTCGCGGCGGGACCGCTGGACCGGCTGCTGGGCGCCGCCGATGGTGACTGGGAGATCGCGACCACCGACCCGGCGGCGGCGCTGCGGGAGCTCGGGGCCGCGGGCGCCGACGCCCGGGCCGAGGGCTCGGCCGTCGTCCTGGCCGCCGACGCCGACGGGCCGCGGCTGTTCGCCGGACTCGTCGGGGCCGGGGTGGCGGTGCACGGGCTGGCCCGGCGCCGCACCGGCCTGGAGGAGCTGTTCACCCGGATCACCGAGGGCGACGCGTGAGCGCCCCGCCCGCCCCGCCCGGCCGGTGTCGTGGCGGCGGCTGCTCGGGGCCGAGTTGCGCTGGGTGCTGCGCAGGCCCCGGACCTGGGTGATGGTCGCGCTGCTCGGGGCGGTGCCGGTCCTGATGGCGGTCGGGCTCGTGCTGGCCGACGGGCCGCGCCGCGGCCTGCTCTCGGAGGTCGTCGGCAACGGGCTGACCCTGCCCGTCGCGGCGCTGACCCTGCTGATGGCGCTGCTGCTGCCGCTGGTGGTCACCGTCGCGGCGGCGGACGCGATCGCCGGAGAGGCCCAGCACGGCACCCTGCGCGGGCTGCTGCTGGCCCCGGTGGGGCGGCTGCGGCTGGTCGCGATGAAGGCGTTCGGGGTGCTGGTGGTGGCCGCGGTCGCGGTCGCGGTGGTCTGCGTGGTCGGGCTGGTGGCGGGGTGGGCGCTGATCGGGCCCCCTGCGGTCGTCGGCGACGGCGGGGCGCTGCTGACGATGTCCGGCTCGGTGCTGGACCTGACGTCGGCCGTCGGCCGGATCGCGCTGGTCGCGCTGTGGACGCTGGGGCAGCTCGCCGCGGTCGGCGCGGTGGCGCTGGCGGTGTCGTCGTTCACCGAGCACCCGCTGGTGGTGCTGTCCTCGGTGCTCGGCGGGATCATCCTGTCCGGGGTGCTCGGCGCGATCCCCGCCCTGGAGCCGATCCGCCCGTTCCTGCTCACCGACGGCTGGTCCGCCGGGGTCGACGTGCTGCGCGACCCGCTGCCGACCGCCGGGCTCGTCTCGAGCACCGGGCTCGCGGCGGGCTGGTTCGCCGCCGCCGCGGTCGTGCTCGTGTCCCGGATGCTCCGCCGCGACGCGTGAGGGCATGATCGGGCCCGTCAGCAGCGGCGAGCGACGAGGAGGACACATGCGTGCGGTACGGGTGAGCGAGCCCGGCGGGTCCGAGGTGCTGGAGGTGGTCGACACCGACGCCCCGGTCCCGGGTGCGGGCGAGGTGCTGGTGGAGGTCGCCGCGGCCGGGGTGAACTTCATCGACACCTACCAGCGCGAGGGCATCTACCCGATGGAGACGCCCTACGTCGCCGGGCTGGAGGGCGCGGGCCGGGTCACCGCGCTGGGCGCGGACGTCGACGGTGTCGCGGTCGGGGACCGCATCGCCTGGGCCAACACCCTGGGCAGCTACGCCGAGCAGGTCGCCGTGCCCTGGGCGAAGGCCGTCCCGGTGCCCGAGGGCGTCGCCGACGACGTCGCGGTCGGTGCGGCGCTGCAGGGCATGACCGCCCACTTCCTGGTCAACGACTGCGTCCCGCTGCACGGCGGGGAGACGATCCTGCTGCACGCCGCCGCCGGTGGCGTCGGGCTGCTGCTCACCCAGCTGGCCGTCGCGAAGGGCGCCCGGGTGATCGCGACGACGTCGACGCCGGAGAAGGCCGAGCTGGCCCGCGGCGCCGGCGCCGCCGAGGTGATCGACTACACGGCCGTCGACGACCTCGCCGCCGCCGTCCGCGACCTCACCGGCGGCGCGGGCGTGCACGCCGCGTTCGACTCGGTCGGGCGCAGCACCTTCGACGCGAGCCTCGCCTCGGTGCGCCCGCGCGGCACACTCGTGCTCTACGGCGCCGCGTCCGGCCCGGTCGAGCCGTTCGACCCGCAGCGGCTCAACGCGGCCGGGTCGCTGTACCTGACCCGCCCGAAGCTGTTCGACTACATCGCCACCACCGACGAGCTGCGCACCCGCGCCGCCGCCGTCTACGGCGACGTCGCCGCGGGCCGCCTCGACGTGCGGATCGGGCACCGCTACGACCTGGCGGACGCCCGTACCGCACACGACGACCTGCAGGGCCGCCGCACCACCGGCAAGGTGCTGCTCGTCCCCTGACGGGTCCGGAACGGGGTCGGTCCGCCGCGCGGTGTGCGGTAGAACCGACGGCGTGACCGACACCCCCTTCCACGACCTCGACGCCTACGTCGCGCTCCCCCGCCTCGGCGGGCTCGCCCTGTCCCCCGACGGCACGCGGCTGGTCACCGGGGTCTCCGAGCTCGACGCCGACGGCACCCGCTACCGGACCGCGCTGTGGGAGGTCGACCCCGCGGGCGAGGCCCCGGCGCGGCGGCTGACCCGGGGCGCGGCCGGCGAGTCCGGGCCGGTCTTCACCCCCGACGGTGACCTGCTGTTCCGGTCGGCCCGGCCGGACCCGGACACGGCGGGCGAGGCCGAGCCGCCGACCTCGCTGTGGCGGCTGCCGGCCGCCGGCGGCGAGGCCGAACCGGCGGGGTCGCGCCCCGGTGGCATCTCGGACGTCGCCGTCGCGGCCGACGCGGGGACGGTGGTCGTCTCCGCACCGACCCTGCCCGGGTCGGTCACCACCGCCGACGACGAGCGGCGGCGCACCGCCCGCACCGAGGGCAAGGTCACCGCGATCCTGCACACCGGCTACCCGGTGCGGCACTGGGACCACGACCTCGGCCCGGACGAGGAGCGGCTGCTGCTCGCCCCGCCCCGCGCCGATGTCCCCCGTGGCGGCTCCGGGGAACCGGACGGGACCGACGCCGACCCCTGGACGGACCTCACCCCCGCGCCCGGCCGTGCACTGGACGAGACCTCCTTCGCCGTCTCCCCCGACGGGGCGCGCGTGGTCACCGGCTGGCACCGGGCGCACGGGCACGGCACCTGGCGCCCCGGGCTCGTCGTCGTCGACACCGTCACCGGCGCGCGCACCGACCTCACCACCGACGACGGCCACGAGTACGGCACGCCCCGGATCAGCCCCGACGGGCGCACCGTCGTCGCGCTGCGCGAGCGGGTGTCCACCCCGGAGACCGCGCCGCGGATCGACCTCGTGCTGATCCCGCTCGACGGCGGCGAGCCGCGCCCGGTCGCGCCCGGCTGGGACCGCTGGCCCACCTCGGCGCGCTGGACGCACGACTCGGCCGCGCTCGTCGTGACCGCCGACGAGGACGGTCGCGGCCCGCTGTTCCGGGTCGTGCCGGGCCCGACACCGCAGGACGACACCGTCACCCGCCTGACCGGCGACCACGGCACCTACTCCGACCCGTGCCCGTCGCCGGACGGGCGGTGGGTCTACGCCGTGCGCCACGCCTACGACGCTCCCCCGACCCCGGTCCGGGTGCCCGCCGACGGCCGCGACGCCGAGCCGGAGCTGCTGCCCGCGCCGGCGCAGGCGCCCGCGCTGCCGGGCACCCTCACCGAGCTCGAGACCACCGCCGCCGACGGCACCCGGGTCCGCGCCTGGCTGGTCCTGCCCGACGGCGCCGACGCCGCGCATCCGGTGCCGCTGCTGCTGTGGATCCACGGCGGCCCGCTGGCCAGCTGGAACGCCTGGTCGTGGCGGTGGAACCCGTGGCTGATGGCCGCCCGCGGCTGGGCCGTGCTGCTGCCCGACCCGGCGCTGTCGACCGGCTACGGCCAGGACTTCGTCCAGCGGGGCTGGGGCGCCTGGGGCGGGACGCCGTTCACCGACCTGATGGCGGCCACCGATGCCGCCGTCGCCCGGCCGGAGATCGACGGCACCCGCACCGCGGCGATGGGCGGGTCCTTCGGCGGTTACATGGCCAACTGGGTCGCCGGGCACACCGACCGGTTCGCCGCGGTCGTCACCCACGCCAGCCTGTGGGCGCTCGACCAGTTCGGCCCCACGACCGACCACGCCGACTACTGGCTCACCGAGATGACCCCGGAGATGGCGCAGGCCCACAGCCCGCACCACCACGCCGACGCGATCGTCACCCCGATGCTCGTGATCCACGGCGACCGCGACCACCGCGTCCCGATCGGCGAGGGCTTGCGGCTCTGGTGGGACCTGGTGTCGCGGCAGGCCGACCCGGCGGCGAACCCGCACCGGTTCCTGTACTTCCCCGACGAGAACCACTGGGTGCTCGCGCCGAACCACGCGAAGGTCTGGTACCGGACGGTGTGGGCGTTCCTGGACCACCACGTGCTGGGCGAGGAGTGGGAGACCCCGGACCTGCTGCGGTGAGCACCGGTCCGGGCGCGGTCGCGGTGGCACGGGACCGCCGCGACCGCACCGAGCCCTGGCTGCGGGCGTTCCTGCGGCACGACGACCACGACGTGCCCGTCCCCGGCCCCGCCGTACCGGGTCCGCTCGCCGGCCTGCCGATCGCGGTGAAAGGGCTGCACGGGCACCGCACCCCGGCCGTGCGCGCGCTGCTCGCCGCCGGTGCCGTCCCGATCGGGGCGACCTCGGTGCCGCGTCCGGGCGGCCACCAGACGTGGGGATGGACCGACCGGGGCCCCACCCGCAACCCGTGGCGGGCCGACCGCTCCCCCGGTGGGTCCTCCGCCGGATCCGCGGCCGCCGTCGCCGCCGGAGTCGTCGGGATGGCCACCGGCTCGGACGGCGCCGGGTCGGTCCGCATCCCCGCGGCCTGGTGCGGCGTGCTCGGCTACAAGCCGACCGCGGGGCTCGTCCCGTCGGCCGACCCGCGCGGTCTCGCGGTACCCGGTGTGCTGGTACGGGACCCGGCACTGCTGCGGCCGTGGCTCGACGCCGTCGCCCGCCCGCGCCGGCCGGCCCGGCCGGTGGCGGCGCCGGCGACGGCGGTGTGGTCGGCCGACCTCGGTCTCGACGCCGAGCCCGACCCCGTGGTGGTCGCGGTCGCCGCGACGGCCGCCCGGGACCTGCTCGCCCGTGCCGGGATCACCGAGATCGCGACGCCGGTCCGGCTGCCCGACCCGGCCCCGGCGTGGGCGGCGCTGCGCGCGGGACGAGTCGCGCCGCGGACACCCGGCGAGGCCGTGCCCGCCACGGTGTTCGCGGCGGCGGACCTGCTGCTGACCCCGACCACGCCCGCCGGCCCGCACGGCCACGACGGTCCCGGCGGCCGGATGAACGTGGCTCTGACGTGGGCGTTCAACCTGTCCGGCCACCCGGCGGTGAGCGTTCCCGCCGGTACAGGACCCGACGGCTGCCCGGTCGGGCTGCAGATCGTCGCCCGGCACGGGGCGGATGCGGCGCTGCTGGACCTGGTCGAGCGGGTGGTCCCGCCCGCGGCGGTCGCCCCCGCGCCGGGCCGTGGGTGACCGGTCAGAACAGGACCGGCAGCCCCAGCGCGGCGTCGACGGCGATCGCCGCGAACAGCACGCACAGGTAGATGTTCGACAGGTGGAACAGCGGCATCGGGGAGATCTCGCCGCCGGACCTCACCTGGTGGTGCAGCCGGTGCGCCCGGTACACGAAGTACGCCCCGCCGAGCAGCGCCACCGCGAGGTACACCCACGACGTCGCCGGCAGCAGGAGCAGGCTCCAGGCCACCATCACCCAGCTGTAGACCACGATCCGCACCGACACCGCCGGCGCGGGCGCGACGACCGGGAGCATCGGCACCCCGGCGGCGGCGTAGTCCTCGCGGTAGCGCATCGCCAGCGCCCAGAAGTGCGGCGGCGTCCAGAAGAAGATCACACCGAACATGACCAGCGCGGGCCACTCGACGGTGCCGGTCACCGCGGCCCAGCCGATCACCACCGGCATGCAGCCCGCGGCGCCGCCCCACACGATGTTCTGCGAGGTCCGCCGCTTGAGCAGCATCGTGTAGACGAGCACGTAGAACGCGATCGCGGCCAGCGACAGCACGGCGGCCAGCCAGTTCGTGGTCAGGCCCAGCCACGCCGAGCTCAGCGCGGCCAGGACCAGGCCGAACACCAGCGCGTTGCGGGTGGGGACCTGTCCCCTCGCCAGCGGGCGGCGGGCGGTGCGCGCCATCTTCTGGTCGATGTCGGCGTCCACGACGCAGTTCAGCGCGTGGGCCGCGGCCGCGGCCATCGCGCCACCGACCAGGGTGGCCGCGATCAGCACCAGCGAGGGCACACCGCGCTGGGCCAGGAACATGGCGGGCACGGTGACCACGAGCAGCTGCTCGATGATCCGCGTCTTGGTGAGGCCCAGATAGGCCGCCACCGTGGCGCGGACGCGCGCGAGACGCCCGGTCGGTGCCGGCGGCACCACCACGGTCGTCGCGGGGGCGTCGCCGCCGGCGCGGCGTCCGGCCCGGCCGGGACGTGCTCGGCCGGGACACCGGCCTCGTCGGCCCGGCTCCGCCCTGACGCGGGTGCGCTCACCTGTCCGTACCTCGCTCGGTTCGACGTAGTGATCCCGTGCCGCGCCGCCCGAGGGGCCGCACCGGCTCGGTGCCGTGGACACGGGGTGGTCGCCGCGGTGGCGACCTCCCTAGTTCTACAGCGCGTCGATGCTAACCGGTGGCATGCGCCGCGGGCCCGCCGGGTACGCCGACACCGGCGGCCCGGTCCGCCGATCGCCACGAGGCGCAAAGCCGCAGGCCGCGGGCGTGAGCAGTAGGGTGTTCCGCGTCGGGGCGGCGACGATGCCGCCAGGTGATCCGGGTCGCACCACACACCCGCCGACGTCGCCGCCGCGGAACGGCCGCGACCACCGGGCGGACATCCGGATCCACGACCGGCAGACCGACATTCGTCGACGCGAGTACAGGAGCCATCGCCTTGTCCGACACCGCTACGTCCCCCCACGCCGGGGACGGCGCCGTCGCCGCGCTCACCCGCGCGCACGTCCCCGACGACTGGACCGACCTCGACCGCAGGGCCGTGGACACCGTTCGTGTACTGGCCGCGGACGCGGTCCAGAAGTGCGGCAGCGGACACCCCGGCACCGCGATGAGCCTGGCCCCGCTGGCGTACACGCTGTTCCAGCGCGTCATGCGGCACGACCCGGCCGACCCCGACTGGATGGGCCGCGACCGGTTCGTCCTGTCCGCCGGGCACTCCAGCCTCACCCTCTACATTCAGCTCTTCCTGGCCGGCTACGGCCTGGAGCGGGAGGACCTCGAGCAGCTGCGGAAGTGGGGCTCGCTGACCCCGGGCCACCCGGAGTGGGGCCACACCCGCGGTGTCGAGATGACCACCGGCCCGCTGGGCCAGGGGTTGTCCTCGGCCGTCGGCATGGCGATCGCGGCCCGCCGCGAGCGCGGCCTGTTCGACCCGGACGCCCCCGAGGGTGCCTCGCCGTTCGACCACCAGATCTACGTGATCGCCTCCGACGGCGACATCGAGGAGGGCGTCACCTCCGAGGCGTCGTCGCTGGCCGGTCGCCAGGAGCTGGGCAACCTCACGGTGATCTACGACGCGAACGAGATCTCCATCGAGGACGACACCAACATCGCCCTCAACGAGGACACGGCCAAGCGCTACGAGGCCTACAACTGGCACGTGCAGGTCGTCGAGGGCGGCGAGAACGTCACCGGCATCCTCGCCGCGCTGGAGGCCGCGAAGGCCGAGACCGACCGCCCGTCGATCATCATCCTGCGGACGGTGATCGGCTACCCGTCGCCGAACAAGATGAACACCGGCGCTGCGCACGGTGCCGCGCTGGGCGACGACGAGGTCCGCGAGGTCAAGAAGGTCCTCGGGTTCGACCCGGACCAGGAGTTCGAGGTCGACGACGACGTCCTCGCCCACACCCGCGCGGTCGGCGAGCGCTCGCGCGCCGCCCACGACACCTGGCAGGGCACCTTCGACGAGTGGGCGCAGCGCGAGCCGCAGCGCAAGCAGCTGCTCGACCGGCTGCTCGCCAAGAAGCTGCCCGAGGGCTGGGAGTCCGCGCTGCCGTCGTTCGACGTCGACGAGAAGGGGCTGGCGACCCGCAAGGCGTCCGGTTCGGTGCTCGGCGCGCTCGCCGAGGTGCTGCCGGAGCTGTGGGGCGGCTCGGCCGACCTCGCCGAGTCGAACAACACCACCATGAAGGGCGTCGACTCGTTCGGCCCGAAGTCGGCCTCGACCGGTATGTGGTCCACCTCGCCGTACGGGCGCACGCTGCACTTCGGTGTCCGTGAGCACGCCATGGGCGCGGTCCTCAACGGCATCGCCCTGCACGGCCCCACCCGCGCCTACGGCGGCACGTTCCTGGTCTTCTCCGACTACATGCGCCCGTCCGTGCGGCTCGCGGCGCTGATGAAGACCAACCCGATCTACGTGTGGACCCACGACTCGATCGGCCTGGGCGAGGACGGCCCGACCCACCAGCCGATCGAGCACCTGGCGTCGCTGCGCGCGATCCCCGGCCTGTCGGTGGTCCGCCCCGGCGACGCCAACGAGACCGTGTACGGCTGGAAGGCCGCCCTGGAGCGGCCCGACGGCGGCCCGGTCGGCTTCGCGCTGACCCGGCAGAACGTGCCGACACTGGCCGGCACCTCCGCCGAGGGCGTCGCCCGCGGTGGTTACGTGCTCGAGGAGGCCTCCACCGGCGTCCCGCAGGTCCTGATCGTCGCGACCGGCTCCGAGCTGCACCTCGCGGTCGCGGCACGGAAGAAGCTGGAGGCCGACGGCATCGGCACCCGTGTCGTGTCGCTGCCCTGTTTCGAGTGGTTCGCCGAGCAGGACCAGGCCTACCGCGACTCGGTCCTGCCGCCCGCGGTGAAGGCCCGGGTGTCGGTCGAGGCCGGCATCGCGATGCCGTGGCACGCCGTCGTCGGCGAGGCCGGGCGCTCGATCTCCATCGAGCACTTCGGCGCCAGCGCCGACCAGGCCACCTTGTTCGAGAAGTTCGGCTTCACCCCCGACACCGTCGTCGACGCCGCGCGGGAGACCCTCGCCGCGACGTCGGACTGAGAGGAGCGAACCATGACCAACGAGCGACTGGCCGCGCTGTCCGCGGCCGGGGTGTCCATCTGGCTCGACGACCTGTCCCGGGAGCGCCTGGCCAGCGGCAACCTCGCCGCCCTGATCGACGACAAGCACGTCGTCGGGGTGACCACCAACCCGACGATCTTCGCCGGTGCGCTGTCCGACGGCGCCGCCTACGACGAGCAGGTCCGCGAGCTCGCCGCCCGCGGTGCCGACGTCGACACCGCGATCCGCGAGATCACCGTCGCCGACGTCCAGCAGGCCTGCGACGTGTTCTCCGGGGTGTGGGAGCGCACCGGCGGTGTCGACGGCCGGGTCTCCCTGGAGGTGGACCCGCGCCTGGCGCACGACACCGAGGGCACCGCGGCCCAGGCGAGCGAGCTGTTCAAGGCCGTCGACCGGCCCAACCTGCTGGTGAAGATCCCGGCGACCGAGGAGGGCCTGCCGGCCATCACCCGGGCGACCGCCGAGGGCATCAGCGTGAACGTGACGCTGATCTTCTCCGTCGAGCGCTACAAGCTCGTGATGGACGCCTACCTGACCGGTCTGGAGCAGGCGAAGGAGAACGGGCAGGACCTGTCCCGGATCCACTCGGTCGGCTCGTTCTTCGTGTCCCGGGTGGACTCCGAGATCGACGGCCGGCTGGAGAAGATCGGTGGCGACGCCGCGCTCGGCCTGCGTGGCAAGGCGGCCGTCGCGAACTCGCGGCTGGCCTACGCCGCCTACCGCGACGCCTTCTCCGGTGCCCGCTGGGACGCCCTCGCGGCCCACGGTGCGCACGCCCAGCGCCCGCTGTGGGCCTCCACCGGGGTGAAGAACCCGGACTACCCGGACACGCTGTACGTGTCCGAGCTGGTCGTGGACAACACCGTCAACACCATGCCGGAGAAGACCCTGCTGGCCTTCGCCGACCACGGTGAGGTCGACGGGGACAAGGTCACCGACACGGCCGGGGCGTCGCAGCAGGTCTTCACCGACCTGGAGGGCCAGGGCATCGACCTCGACGACGTGTTCCTCACCCTGGAGAACGAGGGCGTCGAGAAGTTCGAGAAGTCCTGGACCGAGCTGCAGGACACCGTCCGCGGCCAGCTCGACTCCGCGAAGTAGTTGAACGAGGCCACTCCCGGTGGCGACGGGGCCGACCTCGGCTCCGCCGCCACCGGCGGCCCGTCCGCACCCGCACCGTCCCCGGTGCGGGTGCGGCTCGCCGGTGAGCCGTTCGCCGGAGCGGCCCGGCGGATCGCCGCCGAGCTGGCCGGCGAGACCGTCGCCTCCCGGCTCGCCGACGCCGACCCCAGCGTCTGGGGACCCCGCGCCGCGGGGCCCCGCCCCGTACCGGCTGGACCGGGCTCGCCGCCCGCAGCCGGCCCCTCGTCGGGCAGGTCGCCGCGCTGCGCGAGCGGTTCGCCGTCGCCGGTGCGCACCGGGTGCTGCTCGTCGGCACGCCGGACGCGGTCGCCGCGGCCCGCGTCGTCGCCGGCACCGACCCGGGTGGGACCCGGCTGACCGCGCTGGACTCCGCGGACCCGGTGCAGGTCGCAGACGCGCTGTCCGGCGAACTCGCCGAGACCGTCCTCGTCGTCGCCGACGCGGCGGGCACCGACCCCGTCGTCGCGGCCGTCACCCGGGTCGTCGCCGCCGCGATCGCCGAGGAGGTCGGTGCCGACGCCCTCGCCGCGCGCACCGTGCACCTCACCGAGCCCGGCTCGCCGCTGGACACACCCTCCGACCCCGGCCCGGTCGTGGTCACCCTCGACGCCGACGTGCCGGGCCGCTTCGGCGTGCTGGGCCCGCTCGGGCTGGTCCCCGCGGGGCTCGCCGGGGCGGACGTGCCCGCCGTCCTGGGCGACGCCGTCGCCGCCGAGCGCGCGCTGGCCGCCGACGAACCGGACAACCCGGCGCTGCTGCTGGCCGGCGCACTGGCCGCGGGCCGCGGCTCGCTGCTGGCCCTGCGCGACGCCGAGCGCTCCCCCGCCCTCACCGGCTGGCTGGCCCCGCTGCTCACCGCGGCCGGGCTCACCGTCGTGCCGGTGCCGCCCGACGAACCGGTCGGCGCGGGCCCCGCCCCGCAGGAGCCCACCGCACCCGCGGGCGTCGTGGACGTGCACGCCGACGGCACCGGCCCCCGGCCCGGGCCGGGCCAGGGCGCGGTGCGGCTCGACGCCGGCCCGGGTGCCGCGGTCGTGCTGTGGCAGGCCGCCGCGGCGCTGGCCGGGCGGGTCCTCGACACCGACCCGTTCGCGCCCGCGCCGCCCGCGCCCGCCGAGGGTCCCGACCCCGAGCCGTCGTTCGTCGACGGCGGGGTCGCCGTGCACGCCGGGGACTGGCTGCCGCCCGCCACCCGCACCGTCGCCGGTGCGCTCGACGCGCTGGCCGCCGTCGCCGACGGGGCCCCGGCGGTCGTCTCGGCCTGGCTGGACCCGGAGTCCGACGCCTCGGTCGCGGTGCTGCGCGGGCCGCTGGTGGCCCGGCTCGGGCTGCCCGTCGCGTTCGGCTGGGCGCCGGCCTGCCGCAGCGGCGACACCGGCGCACCGGACGTCGCGGTGCACTGTCACCTGACCGGGAACGGGCCCGGCGGTGATCTTCCGGGGTCCGTCGGCGCGGACACCGTGCCTCCCGGGCCGGGACTGGATAGCCTGCACGCGGCACAGGCCCGGGCGGTCATGGACGACCAGCGACGCCGGGGACGTCCGGTGCTCCGGCTGCACCTGACCGACCGGCTCGCCGGACTGGTCACCCTGGCCAGGGCGGTGACATCGACACCGACGTCGACCGAGCCCTCGACCGAGCCGTGACCCCGGTGCCCCGATCACGAGAACACCAGTACTAGGAGGGGCGATGCCCACCGCGAACGGCGGACGGACCAACCCGCTGCGCGACCCCCGTGACAAGCGGCTCCCCCGGATCGCCGGCCCCTGCGGACTGGTGATCTTCGGAGTGACCGGGGACCTGTCCCGCAAGAAGCTCATGCCCGCGATCTACGACCTCGCCAACCGGGGGCTGCTGCCGCCGGGCTTCGCCCTCACCGGCTTCGCCCGCCGCGACTGGGACCACGAGGACTTCGGCCAGGTCGTCTACGAGGCCGTGCGCGAGCACGCCCGCACCCCGTTCCGGCAGGAGGTGTGGGACCGCCTCGCCGAGGGGCTGCGGTTCGTCCAGGGCTCCTTCGACGACGACGCCGCCTTCGACGAGCTGGAGCGCACCGTCCGCGAGCTCGACGAGAAGCGCGGCACCGGTGGCAACCACGCCTTCTACCTGTCGATCCCGCCCGGCGCGTTCCCGGTGGTCTGCAAGCAGCTCGCCCGCTCGGGGCTGTCCGCCCAGGAGGACCCGGACGTGTGGCGCCGGGTCGTCATCGAGAAGCCGTTCGGCCACGACCTCGCCTCGGCCATCGAGCTGAACGCGATCGTCAACGACGTCTTCCCCGAGGACTCGGTGTTCCGCATCGACCACTACCTCGGCAAGGAGACCGTCCAGAACGTGCTGGCGCTGCGGTTCGCCAACCAGCTGTTCGAGCCGATCTGGAACGCCAACTACGTCGACCACGTCCAGATCACCATGGCCGAGGACATCGGTCTGGGCGGGCGGGCCGGCTACTACGACGGCATCGGCGCCGCCCGCGACGTCATCCAGAACCACCTGCTGCAGCTGCTCGCGTTCACCGCGATGGAGGAGCCGACGTCGTTCTCCTCCGACGAGCTGCGCGCTGAGAAGATCAAGGTCCTCAAGGCGGTCAAGCTCGCGCACCCGCTCGACGCCACCACCGCCCGCGGCCAGTACGAGGGCGGCTGGCAGGGCGGCGAGGAGGTGCCCGGGTTGGCCCAGGAGGAGGGGTTCGACCCGGAGTCGACCACCGAGACCTTCGCCGCGATCACCTGCGAGGTCGAGAACCGCCGCTGGGCCGGGGTGCCGTTCTACCTGCGCACCGGCAAGCGTCTGGGCCGCCGCGTCACCGAGATCGCCGTGGTGTTCAAGCGGGCCCCGCACCTGCCGTTCGACGCGACGATGACCGAGGAGCTGGGGCAGAACGCCCTGGTCATCCGGGTGCAGCCGGACGAGGGCGTCACCATGCGCTTCGGGTCCAAGGTGCCGGGCAGCCAGATGGAGGTCCGCGACGTCACGATGGACTTCGGCTACGGCAACGCCTTCACCGAGGCCTCCCCCGAGGCCTACGAGCGGCTCATCCTCGACGTGCTGCTCGGCGAGCCGTCGCTGTTCCCGGTCAACGAGGAGGTCGAGCGGTCCTGGGAGATCCTCGACCCGGTCCTGGAGCACTGGGCCGCCGACGCGCGCGGCCCGGACTCCTACCCCGCCGGGTCCTGGGGCCCGGTGTCGGCCGAGGAGATGCTGGCCCGCACCGGGCGCCACTGGAGGCGGCCGTGAGCGCACGGACTGCAGCCGCGGAGAAGACGGAGACCCCATCGTGATCATCGATCTCCCGTCGAGCACCACCTCGGCGGTCAACCGCAAGCTCGTCGAGCTCCGCGAGTCCGGTGGCGTGTTCGCGCTGGGCCGGGTGCTGACCCTGGTCGTCGTCACCGACGACGGCCCGGAGCTCGAACGCGCGATCGACGCCGCCAACGCGGCCAGCCGCGAGCACCCCTGCCGGGTGATCGTCCTGGCCCGCGGGCAGCGGCGGGCCTCGCCGCGGCTCGACGCCCAGATCCGGGTCGGCGGCGACGCCGGCGCCAGCGAGGTCATCGTGCTGCGCGGCTACGGCCCGCTCGCGGCCGAGGAGGCGGGCGCGGGCATGGTCATGCCGCTGCTGCTGCCGGACGCCCCGGTCGTCGCGTGGTGGCCGAACGAGGCGCCCGCCTCGCCGTCGGAGGACGCGGTGGGCCGCCTCGCGCAGCGCCGCATCACCGACGCGCTGTCGTCGAAGAACCCGGTGAAGGCGTTCGAGGCGCGCCGCAAGGACTACGCGCCCGGCGACACCGACCTGACCTGGACCCGGCTCACGCAGTGGCGGGCCCAGCTGGCGGCCGCGCTGGACGTGCCGCCGTACGAGGACATCAGCGCCGCGGTCGTCGCCGGGGAGGCGGTGTCGCCGTCCACCGAGCTGATCGCGGGCTGGCTCGCCGCGAGCCTGGGGGTGAAGGTGAAGCGCTCTCCGTCGGAGAGGGACAACGGGCTCTCGCTGGTCCGGCTGACGCGCCCGTCCGGTGACGTCGAGCTGGCCCGCCCGGACGGCAAGACCGCCCGGCTGACCCAGCCCGGCCAGCCGGAACGGCTGATCGCGCTGGCCCGTCGGCACGTGTCGGACTGTCTCGCCGAGGAGCTGCGCAGGCTCGACCCGGACGAGGTCTACGCCGAGGCCCTCGCCGGGGTGGCGAAGGTGACCCGCGGCCGCACCCCGGTGAAGGTGCGCGCGTGAGCGCCGCGACGCAGGTGCAGGTCGCGGTGCACCCGGACAAGGACGCGCTCGCCGCGGCGACCGCGGCCCGGCTGATCACCGCGCTGGTGGACCTGCAGGCCGCGGGCACCGTCCCGCGGCTGGTGCTCACCGGCGGCGGGGTCGGGATCCAGCTGCTGCGCGACGTCGCCGCCTCCGCGGCGCGCGACGCCGTCGACTGGGCCCGGGTGGACCTGTTCTGGGGCGACGAGCGCTTCGTCCCCGCCGACGACGCCGAGCGCAACGACCGCCAGGCCCGCGAGGCCCTGCTCGACGCGCTGCCGCTGGACCCGGCCCGGGTGCACCCGATGCCCGCGGCGCCGCCGGGCGGCGGCACCCGCGACGACGCACTTGCCGCGGCCGCCGACTACGCCCGGCTGCTCGACGACCTGGCCGGCCCCGACGAGGACGGCGTCCCCGCGTTCGACGTGACCCTGGTCGGGATGGGCGAGGAGGGCCACACCCTGTCGGTGTTCCCCGACTCCCCCGCCGTGCACGAGCAGGCGGCGACGGTCGTCGCGGTCTTCGACTGCCCGAAGCCGCCGCCGACCCGGATCTCGCTGACCCTGGCCGCCGCGCGCCGCTCGCGCGAGGTGTGGGTGGTGGCCGCCGGGGCGGGCAAGGCACCGGCCGTCGCGGGTGCGCTCACCGGCACGCCGGAGACCGAGCTGCCGGTCGGCGGGGCCCGCGGCACCGTCACGACCCGCTGGCTGCTCGACACCGAGGCCGCCGCGGACCTGCCCGACGGGATCGTCGCCCGGGTCTCCTGACGGGCGGCCCCCGGATGTGAGATGCCGCGCCCGGGCGGGGTGCCGCACGTGGACCTGCGGTTAGGGTCCCCGTCATGCGTATCGGCACCCCGCTCGGCCCGGACCCCACCCGCGTGCTGCTGCTCGGCTCGGGTGAGCTGGGCAAGGAGGTCGCGATCGCGTTCCAGCGCCTCGGCGTGGAGGTCGTCGCCGTCGACCGCTACCCGCACGCCCCCGCCCACCAGGTGGCGCACCGGTGGCACGCGATCGACATGACCGACCCGGTGACGCTGGCGACGCTCATCGAGCAGGAGGCGCCCGACCTCGTCATCCCCGAGATCGAGGCCATCGCCACCGGCGCCCTGGCCGAGATCGAGGCGGCCGGGACGACCGTGGTCCCCACCGCGCGCGCCGCGAAGCTGACCATGGACCGCGAGGGCATCCGGCGCCTCGCCGCCGAGGAGCTGGGCCTGCCCACCTCCCCCTACGTGTTCGCCGACACCCTCGACGAGGTCCGCGACGCCGTCGCGACGGTCGGGCTGCCGTGCGTGCTCAAGCCGGTGATGTCCTCCTCCGGCAAGGGCCAGTCGGTCCTGCAGAGCGCCGACGACGCCGACGCCGCCTGGGAGTACGCCCGTACCGGCGCCCGGGTGTCGAACCCGCGGGTGATCGTCGAGGGCTTCGTCGAGTTCGACTACGAGATCACCCAGCTCACCGTCCGGCACGCCGGCGGCACCGCGTTCTGCGAGCCGATCGGGCACCGCCAGGAGAACGGCGACTACGTCGAGTCCTGGCAGCCCCAGCCCATGTCCGACGCCGCGCTGGCCGCCGCCCGCGACGTGTCCGCCCGGATCACCGAGGCCCTCGGCGGGTGGGGCCTGTTCGGGGTGGAGCTGTTCGTCCGCGGCGACGAGGTGCTGTTCTCCGAGGTCAGCCCGCGCCCGCACGACACCGGCCTGGTCACCCTCGCCACCCAGCGGCTCTCGGAGTTCGAGCTGCACGCCCGCGCCGTGCTGGGCCTGCCGGTGGACACCGCGCTGCGCTCCCCCGGCGCGTCGGCGGTGGTCTACGGCGGCAAGGAGATGGACGCCCCGGCCTACGAGGGCGTCGCCGACGCGCTCGCGGTCGAGGGCGCGGACCTGCGGCTGTTCGGCAAGCCCTCCTCGACCGAGCGGCGCCGGATGGGCGTCGCGGTCGCCCACGCCGACGACGTCGACACCGCCCGGGAGCGCGCCACCCGCGCCGCGGGTCTCGTGCGTCCGGTCCCCCGGGAGCGATGAGTCCGGCGCACCGCCGGGGTCTCCCCCTCGTGTGACGCCGAGAGCCGGCGTCGCGGGGAGGGGACGACATCATGAAGCCGATCACGCCGTGCCTGTGGTTCGACGACGTCGCCGAGGAGGCGGCACGGTTCTACACCGGCATCTTCCCGGACTCGGGCATCGACACCGTCGTGCACTACGGCCCGGAGGTCCCCGACCGGGAGGGCCGGGTCCTGACCGTGGGGTTCCGGATCAACGGCCAGCCCTGGACGGCGCTGAACGGCGGTCCGGTGTTCACCCTCTCCGAGGCGATCTCGATGGAGGTGCACTGCGAGTCCGTCGAGGAGGTCGACCGTTACTGGGACGCCCTGGTCGACGGCGGCGTCGAGCAGCCCTGCGGGTGGCTCAAGGACCGCTACGGGGTGTCCTGGCAGGTGATCCCGCCGGGGGTGCGGGAGTGGCTGACCTCGCCGGACGCCGAGGCCCGGTCCCGGGTCGCGCGGGCCGTGTACGCCACCCGCGGCAAGCTCGACGCCGTCGCCCTGGAGAAGGCGTACCGCGGGTAACCTGGTCCGGGTGGCGGCACGGACCGGACTCGTCGTGGCGGGCGCGGGAGCGCGCGGCGCCTACGAGGCGGGTGCGCTGACCGAGCTCCTGCCGCGGATGGCGCGGCGGTGGTCGGCGCCGTCGGTCCTGGTCGGCACGAGTGCGGGCGCGCTCACCGTGGCCGCGCTGGCCGGGCTGTCCGACGTCGCCCCGGACGCCGCGGCCGCCGAGCTCGTCGCCCGCTGGTCCTCGGTGCGCACCGAGGAGGTCGTGGCGCTGCCGTCGTCGGCGGTGGAGGCGACCGCGGCCTACCTCGGGGACCTCGCCGGGGTCCCGTCGTGGCTGCGGAGGCTGCTGCTGGTGCCGGACCGGGTGACCCGCCTCCTCGACGCCGACCGGCTGCGCCCGGTGGTGGACCGGGTCGTCGACTGGGACCGGCTGCACGACGCCGTCGCCCGCGGCCGGGTCGACGCCGTCGGGGTGGCGTGCACCGCCGCCGGGACCGGCGGGACCACGGTGTTCGTCGAGCGCGGGCGGGACGTGGCGCTGCCGCCGTACGACCCGGGTCGCGACATCCGCTACGTCGACGCCCGGCTGGACCCGGACCACCTGCTCGCCTCGGCCGCGGTGCCGGTGCTGTTCGCGCCGCGTCGCATCGAGGGCGAGGCGGCCGGCTGGTATCTCGACGGCGGGGTCCGGCTCAACACCCCGCTCAAGCCCGCACTGCGCCTGGGCGCGGACCGGGTCGGCGTCGTCGCGACGACACCGGACGTCCCGTTCGGCGAGTCCGCCGCGGCGCCGTCCCCGGCGGACCGGGTGCCCGACGTGTACGCGGTCGCCGCGCTGGCGCTGCGCATCGTGCTGGGCGCCGGGGTGACCGAGGACCTGCGGACCCTGCGCGCGGTCAACGCGCTGGTCGACCGCGGCGAGGACCGGCGGCACCGCCGGATCGCGACCTGGTTCGCCGGGCCGCCCGCCGACCGGGCCACCGAGCTGGCGGAGCTGGCCGACGCGGTGCGCCGCCGCGAGTACGGCGGGCTGCGCGCGCTGCGGAACCCGTCGCTGGCCGTGCTGGAGCGGCTGGTGGGCGGTGCGGTGCCGGACGCCGACACCACCCACGGCGCGGAGCTGCTCAGCTTCCTGTTCTTCGACCCGGTGTTCGCCGCCGCGGCGGCGGACCTGGGTGCGGCGCACGCCGCGCGCGCCGTCGCCCCGAGGGCGGGGCGGCGCGCCGCCGGACGGCCCGTCCGGCGGCGCGCTGACGGCTCAGACCGCGTCGCTGCCGCGTTCGCCCGTGCGGACGCGCACGATGGTCTCGACCGGCTGCACCCAGATCTTCCCGTCGCCGATCTTGCCGGTGCGGGACGCCTCGACGACGGCGTCGACGACCTTGTCGGCGATCTCGTCGTCGACGACGGTCTCGATACGCACCTTCGGCACGTAGTCCACCGAGTACTCCGCGCCGCGGTAACGGGGCGGGAGGCCCCGGCGAGCGCGCGGCTGCCCAGCGACGAGAAGTCGTAGGCGGTCTCGGCGTGCTCGGTCTCGTCGATGCCGGTGGCCTCGTTCTCCTCGTCGATGCGGAACCCGATGGTCACCTTGATCAGGTAGCCGAGGACCAGCGCGACGACGAAGGAGTACAGCAGCACCGCACCCGCGGCGAGCGCCTGGCGGCCCAGCTGGACCAGCCCGCCGCCGTAGAACAGGCCGTTGTCGCCGGCGGCGGCGGAGTTGACGCTGTTGTCGCCGAAGAAGCCGATGAGCAGGGTGCCCACGATGCCGCCGACGAGGTGGACGCCGACGACGTCGAGGGAGTCGTCGAGGCCGAAGCGGAACTTCAGCCCGACGGCCAGCGCGCACACCGCACCGGCGATGAGCCCGATGGCCAGCGCCCCGACCGGCTGGACGAACCCGCACGCCGGGGTGATCGCGACCAGCCCGGCGACGGCGCCGGAGGCCGCACCGAGGGTGGTGGGGTGCCCGTCGCGGACCTGCTCGACGAGCAGCCAGCCGATCAGCGCGGTGGCGGTGGCGAGCATGGTGTTGGTGAACGCGGTCGCGGCGAGGTCACCCGCGGAGAGCGCGGAACCGGCGTTGAAGCCGAACCAGCCGAACCACAGCAGCGCCATGCCCAGCAGCACGAACGGGAGGTTGTGCGGACGCATCGGCTCGCGCGGCCAGCCGCGCCGCTTGCCGAGCACGATCGCCAGCGCGAGCGCCGCGGCACCGGCGTTGATGTGCACCGCGGTGCCACCGGCGAAGTCCTCGGCCTTGAGGGTGTTGGCGATCCAGCCGCCGACGTTGTCCGGGCCGGTGAAGCCGTCGAAGGCGAACACCCAGTGCGCGACCGGGAAGTACACGATGGTCACCCACAGCACGACGAACGCGGTCCAGCCCCAGAACTTCGTGCGGTCCGCGACGGCGCCGGAGATCAGCGCCGGGGTGATGACCGCGAACATGAGCTGGAACATCACGAACGCCGGCGCGGGCAGGGCGTCGGTGCCCGGCCACGGGGCCGAGTCGCTGCCGACGCCGACCATCGCGCCGACGGTGTTCGCCAGCCCGGCGAACTCCCCGCCGCCGATCAGGCCGCCGCCCACGTCGTTCCCGAAGGCCCAGCTGTAGCCGTACAGCGCCCACAGGACGCTGACCACGGCCAGGCAGATGGTGCTCATCATCAGCATGTTGAGCACGGACTTGCTGCGGGTCATCCCGCCGTAGAAGAACGCCAGCCCCGGCGTCATCAACATCACCAGCGCGGCGCTGACCAGCACCCACGCGGTGTCTCCCGCATTCACGCCCACGCGTCCTCCGTCGTCGCAGTTCCCCGACCCCGGCAGGGATGGTTCGCCCGCGGTGTTTCGTGGAGCAACCGTGTGCGGTTTCCGGTGGGTGTCGGGTCCGGGCATCCGGCACGCCCCGCGCAGACACCGCCGACGCGACACACGACGCAGCCGGGACCGACGGTCCGAACCCGGACCGGGCGCACCGATGAGTTCCGGCGACGGCCCCGGTCTCCCCTGCAACGGCGGCCCCGGCCCGGGACCGCGAGCACCGAGGGAGCCCGCCATGACCACCACCACCCGTACCGGGACCGCGTCCACCACCTCCGCCACCCGTCGCCCGCGGGCCGCCACCGTCGGCCTGTGGGTGCTGCAGGTGCTGCTGGCCGCGGTCTTCGTGATGGCGGCGCTGCCGAAGGTCGGCGCCGACCCGGTCGCGGTCGCCGGGTTCGACCTGCTGGGCCTGGGGACCGTCGGCATGGTCGTGGTCGGCTGGCTGGAGCTGGCCGGCGCGGTCGCCCTCCTGGTCCCGCGGCTGTGCGGGCTCGCCGCCGTCTGCCAGGTCGCGCTGATGGTCGGGGCCACCGCGGTCACCGTGGTGCTGATGCCCGCGATGGTCGCGTTCCCGGCGCTGACCCTGGTGGCGGTGTGCGTGGTCGCGTGGGCCCGCCGCCGCGACACCGCGGCCCTGCTGCGCGGCCTGCGCCGCTGACCGCCCGCACGGCGACGGCCCGTCCCCTGCTCCGGGGGACGGGCCGTCGTGGTGCGGGTCGGGCTCAGCCGATCCCGTCAGCCCATCTCGTCGAGCCGGCCGTTCGTGTAGTCGTCGTAGGCGGCCAGGTCGAGGAAGCCGTGACCGCAGTAGTTGAACAGGATCACCTTCTCCTCCCCGGTCTCCTTCGCGGCGAGCGCCTCGTCGATGGTGGCGGCGATGGCGTGCCCGCACTCCGGCGCCGGGATCTTGCCCTCGGTGCGCGCGAACTGGATGGCGGCCTCGAACACCTTCCCCTGCGGGTAGGCGACGGCCTCCATCCGCTCGTCCTTGACCAGTGAGGACACCTGCGGCGAGTCACCGTGGTAGCGCAGCCCGCCGGCGTGGATCGACGGCGGCACGAAGTCGTGGCCCAGGGTGTACATCGGCATCAGCGGGGTGAGGCCCGCGGTGTCGCCGAAGTCGTAGTCGTAGCGGCCCTGGGTCAGCGTCGGGCACGAGAGCGGCTCGACGGCGAGCAGCCGCACGCCGGAGTCCGGCACGAAGGGGAAGGCGATCCCGCCCAGGTTGGAGCCGCCACCGCACGGCGCGATGACGACGTCGGGCAGCCGCTCCCCCGCCAGCGCCAGCTGCTCCTTCGCCTCCAGACCGATCATGGTCTGGTGCAGCAGGACGTGGTTGAGCACCGACCCGAGCGCGTAGTGGGTGTCGGGGCGGCCGACGCAGTCGCGGACCGCGTCGGAGATGGCCGAGCCGAGCGAGCCGGGGTGGTCGGGTTCGTCGACGGGTGACGGCACGACCTCGCCGCCCCAGGTCTCGATCGCGATCCGCCGGTAGGGCTTCTGCCCGTAGGACGCCCGCACCATGTAGACCTTCAGGTCCAGGTCGAACTGGGCCGCGGCGAACGACAGCGCGGTCCCCCACTGGCCCGCGCCGGTCTCGGTGGTGAGCCGGGTGGTGCCCTCCCGCGCGTTGTAGAACGCCTGGGCCACGGCCGTGTTGGTCTTGTGGCTGCCCGAGGGCGAGATGGATTCGTCCTTGAAGTAGATCCGCGCCGGCGTGCCCAGCGCCTTCTCCAGCCGGGTCGCGCGGACCAGCGGCGTGGGCCGCCACAGCCTCAGGATGTCGAGGACCTCACCGGGGACGTCGATCCACGGCTCGGCGCTGACCTCCTGCTCGATCAGGGCCGTCGGGAACAGCGGCGCCAGGTCGTCCGGGACGACCGGCTCGCGGGTCCCGGGGTGCAGGGGCGGCTGCGGCGGCGTCGGCAGGTGCGGCACGACGTTGAACCATGCCGAGGGGATCCGGTCCGGGGGCAGCGTCCAGCGGCTCATGACCACCGAATCTAACCCGGACGTGCGCCCGGTCACGACCCCGGCGCGCCGTGGGACCGGGTCAGAGCTCTCGGGAGGCCCGCAGCCGGCCGAGGGCCTCCTCGAGGATGGCCTCGCCGTCGGCGTCGCTGCGCCGCTCCTTCACGTACGCCAGGTGCGTCTTGTACGGCTCGGTCCGGGGCGCGGCGGGCGGGTTCTCCGCGTCGCGTCCGCCCGGCAGCCCGCAGCGCGGGCAGTCCCAGGTCTCGGGGACCTCGGCCTCCGCGGCGAACCAGGTGTTGTTGACGTGCCCGTTCGCACAGTAGAACGGGATGCGCTCGCGCGGAGCGGTCTCGCCCCGCTCGTTCTCGCCCATCGGTCCCGCACCGACCCGGGTACCGCGGATCGCGTTGCCGCCTGCCATGTCCCGTTCCCTCTCGTCCGTCCGAGGTGTCAGCCGGTGGCCAGCAGCAGGCCGTTGCCGACCACCGCGATGAGCCAGATGAGACCGACGAAGACCGTGTAGCGAGCGATGTTGCGGTCCGCCGCCGCCGAGCCGGACAGGCTCGACTGCACGCCGCCACCGAAGAGACTGGTCAGACCACCACCCTTGCTGCGCTGCAGCAGGACCATCGCGATCAGCAGGAGGCTGGTCACGATCAGGATGATCTGGAGGGTCAGGATCACGTGCGCTTCCCCATCAGTGGTCGCTCGCCGGAGTGGGGAGAGAATACTCCAGCGGCCCCGGCCCCCACTGACAGGGGACCGGGGCCGCGGGACGGGAACGGGGCCGCCTACGGCAGCGGACCACCCGCGGCGATCGCCGACAGCTTCGCGAACTCCTCGGCGTCGAGGCTGGCGCCGCCGACGAGTGCGCCGTCGACGTCGGTCTGGGCCACGATCTCGCCCACGTTCGACGACTTCACCGAGCCGCCGTAGAGGACGCGGACCGTCCCGGCGACCTCGTCGGAGTACAGCTCGGCCAGCGTCGCCCGCAGCGCGGCACAGACCTCCTGGGCGTCGGCCGGGCCCGCCACCTTGCCGGTGCCGATCGCCCAGACCGGCTCGTAGGCGAGCACGAGACCGGCCGCCTGCTCGGCGGTGACGCCCTTCAGCGCCCCGCGCAGCTGGTCGGTGCAGTGCTGCACGTGGGTGCCCGCCTCGCGGACGTCCAGGCCCTCGCCGACGCACAGGATCGGGGTGATCCCGTGCTTGAGCGCGGCGAGCACCTTGGCGTTGACGACCGCGTCGTCCTCGCCGTGGATCTCGCGACGCTCGGAGTGCCCGACGGCGACGTAGGTGCAGCCCAGCTTGGCCAGCATGACGCCCGACACGTCACCGGTGTAGGCACCGGAGTCGTGCGGGGACAGGTCCTGGGCGCCGTGCACGAGGCGCAGCTTGTCGCCGTCGATCAGCGTCTGCACGCTGCGGATGTCGGTGAACGGCGGCAGGACGGCCACCTCGACCTTGTCGAGGTACCGGTCGGGCAGGGCGAAGGCGAGCTTCTGCACCACCGCGATGGCCTCGAGGTGGTTGAGGTTCATCTTCCAGTTGCCCGCGATGAGGGGCTTGCGGGTGGCCATCAGGCGTCCTCCTCCAGCACGGCGACGCCCGGCAGGGTCGCGCCCTCCAGGAACTCCAGGGACGCGCCGCCCCCGGTGGAGATGTGGGAGAACGCGTCCTCGGCGATGCCGAGCGCCCGGACCGCGGCGGCGGAGTCCCCGCCACCGACGACGGAGAAGGCGTCGCCGTCGGCGATCGCCTGCGCGACACCGCGGGTGCCCTCGGCGAACGGCGCCAGCTCGAACACGCCCATCGGGCCGTTCCAGAAGATCGTCTTCGCGTCGGCGATGCGGGCCGCGAACTCCCGCACCGAGTCGGGCCCGATGTCGAGGCCCATCCAGCCGTCGTCGATCCCGTCCACCGGCACCGTCTTCGTGTTCGCGTCCGCGGAGAACGCGTCGGCGACGACGACGTCGGTCGGGAGGACGATCTTGCCGGACTCCAGGAGCGTCCGGCAGGTGTCGACCTGGTCGGACTCCAGCAGCGAGGAGCCGACGCCGTGGCCCTGCGCGGCGAGGAACGTGAAGCACATCCCGCCGCCGACGAGCAGCGTGTCGACCTTCGGCAGCAGCGCCTCGATCACGGCCAGCTTGTCCGAGACCTTGGATCCGCCGAGCACGACCGCGTACGGGCGCTCCGGCGAGCCGGTCAGGGTGCGGAGCACCTCGACCTCGGACAGGACGAGCCCGCCGGCGTAGGCGTCGAGCCGCTGCGCGACGTCGTAGACCGACGCCTGCTTGCGGTGGACCACGCCGAAACCGTCGGAGACGAACGCCGCGTCCTCGCCGACCAGGGCGACGAGCTCGTCGGCGAACGCGCCGCGCTCGGCGTCGTCCTTGCTGGTCTCGCGGGCGTCGAACCGGATGTTGTCCAGCAGCACGACGTCGCCGGCGGCCGTCGACGGGAGCGGGGTGCCGAGCTCGACCAGGCGCACCGGGGCGCCGAGCAGCTCGCCGAGCCGCTGCGCGACAGGGGCGAGCGAGAGCTTCTCGTCGGGCCCGTTCTTCGGGCGGCCCAGGTGCGCGGTGACGACGACCTGCGCGCCCGCACCGGACAGCGCCTGGATCGTCGGCACCGACGCACGGATGCGGCCGTCGTCGGTGATGTTCCGGTCGTCGTCGAGGGGAACGTTCAGATCGGAGCGGACCAGCACGGTCCGGCCCTGTACGCCCTCGGCGACGAGGTCGTCGAGGGTCCTCACAGCTTCGACGCCACCAGACCGGTGATGTCGACGAGGCGGTTGGAGTAGCCCCACTCGTTGTCGTACCAGCCGACGATCTTGACCTGGTTGCCGATGACCTTGGTCAGACCCGAGTCGTAGATGCACGAGTGCGGGTCGGTCACGATGTCGGAGGAGACGATCGGGTCCTCGGTGTACTTGAGGACGCCCTTCAGCGGGCCCTCCGCGGCCGCCTTCATCGCCGCGTTGATCTCGGCGGCGGTGACCTCCTTGCGGACCTCGACGGTCAGGTCGGTGGCAGAGCCGGTGGGGATCGGCACCCGCAGCGCGTAGCCGTCGAGCTTGCCCTTGAGGTGCGGCATGACCAGCGAGATCGCCTTCGCCGCACCGGTGGAGGTGGGGACGATGTTCAGGGCGGCGGCGCGGGCGCGGCGCAGGTCCTTGTGCGGGCCGTCCTGCAGGTTCTGGTCCTGGGTGTACGCGTGGATCGTGGTCATCAGACCCTTCTCGATCCCGGCCAGGTCGTCGAGCACCTTCGCCATCGGCGCGAGGCAGTTGGTGGTGCAGGACGCGTTCGAGACGATGGTCTGCGAACCGTCGTAGTCGCCGTCGTTGACGCCCTTGACGATGGTGATGTCCTCGTCGGTCGCCGGGGCGGAGATGACGACCTTCTTGGCGCCGCCGTCGAGGTGCTTGGCCGCGGCCTCGCGCTTGGTGAAGATGCCGGTCGACTCGACGACGACGTCGACGCCCAGGTCCTTCCAGGGCAGCTCGGCGGGGTCGCGGACGGCCAGGCCCTTGAAGCCCTTGCCGTCGACGACGATCTCGTCGCCCGAGGTGGTGACCTCGTAGGGCAGGCGCCCCAGGATCGAGTCGTACTTGAGCAGGTGCGCGAGCGTCGCGTTGTCGGTGATGTCGTTCACCGCGACGATCTCGATGTCCGTGGTGCCGGCGGCACGCTGGGCGTCCACCGCCCGCCAGAAGTTCCGGCCGATGCGGCCGAAGCCGTTGACTCCTACGCGGACCGTCACAGATGCCTCCAGGGCTCGTCGTGCCTGTCGTCTTCTCCCCCGGCCCGCCGGGTCCCGGCGGTGGGGTGTGGCAGGTCGATCGCGGGTCGGCGCCCGTGGCGGGCGCCGGCGCGTGCCGTGCTCGGCAGCCACCCTATCGGCGCATCGGCCGTCGCGACCCCCGTAGGGCCCGTGACCTGCGCCGCGCTCGGGGATCGGGCGCGGTCGGACCGCTCCGGACGGGCCCCGGTGTGGGGACGGACCGGTACCGGCCGGTATCCGGACACACGACGGCCCCGTGCCCGGGCGGGTCACGGGGCCGTCGCGGGCGTGCTCAGGCCAGGCGGAGCAGGCGGCGCCAGCCGGGGCGGGTGTCGGGGACGCCGGCGGCGGCGCGCTCGTCGTCGGAGAAGCCGTCGACGGGCTCGTGCGGGCGGCCGTCGCGGGCGCGGGTCACGAACGCCGAGGCCGCGGACAGCGCCGCGGTGACCCCGGCCGCGCCGGGACCGGCGGTGATGGTGGCGGTGACCGGCACGCCGAAGCGCTCGGCCCCGTCGCCCGCGGGCCGCTCGGCGACGGCGACGGCGGCGTCCCCGCCCTCGCCCCGGTTCTCCCCGGACGCGGCCGCCCGCGCGCCCGCGGCGGCCGGGATCGTGCCGGTGGTCACGTCGACCAGCACGAACTCCCAGGCGTAGGTGCTCTGCTGGTGGACGATGCGCTCGCGGACGGCGGAGGTGTCGCCGACGGCGCCCTCCCCGACGAGCAGGACGACGACCCGCTCGGGGCGGTCGGCCTCGTCGCGGGCGGCGAGCTCGTCGCCGACGGCGCCGAGCAGCCGGGCCGCGCCGCCGCGCAGGTCCGGGCCGCCGAGCGGGCGCAGCTTCGCGGGCAGTGCGGTGCGGGCCTCGGCGGCACCGACCGGGACGGCGGGCGGGTGCGTGCCGTCGGGCAGCGAGCGGGTGAGGTCGTCCCCGGTGGCGACGACGACCTGCAGGTGACCGTCGTGGGCGTCCTGCTCGGCGAGCAGGTCCGCGAGACCGGAGCGCAGCGCGGGCAGGAGCGGCCGCAGCATGCTGGATCGATCGAGATGAACGGCGAGGAGGGTGGAGCCCGGGATCGTCACGGCGGCATCATGCCCGACGCCCCGCACCCCCCTCGTGACGGGGTGTGACCGCGGTCAGCGCCCGCCGCCCTCCTCCTCCAGCATCTCGGCGGTGACGGCGGACTCGGTGTCGGGGATGCCGAGCTCGGCGGCCTTCTTGTCCGCGGTCTGGAGCAGCCGCCGGATCCGGCCGGCCACGGCGTCCTTGGTCATCGGTGGGTCGGCCAGCTGGCCCAGCTCCTCCAGCGACGCCTGGGTGTGCTCGGCCCGCAGCCGCCCGGCGGCCTGCAGGTGCTCGGGCACCTCGTCGCCGAGGATCTCCAGGGCGCGGCTGACCCGGGCCGCCGCGGCGACCGCGGCCCGCGCCGAGCGGCGCAGGTTGGCGTCGTCGAAGTTCGCGAGCCGGTTGGCCGTCGCCCGGACCTCGCGGCGCATCCGGCGCTCCTCCCAGGACAGGACGCTCTGGTGGGCGCCCATCCGGGTCAGCAGCGCGCCGATCGCGTCGCCGTCGCGGACCACGACCCGGTCGGCGCCGCGCACCTCGCGGGCCTTCGCCGCGACGCCCAGCCTGCGTGCCGCGCCGACCAGGGCCAGCGCGGCCTCGGGGCCGGGGCAGGTGACCTCCAGTGCGGAGCTGCGGCCCGGCTCGGTGAGCGAGCCGTGCGCGAGGAACGCACCACGCCAGGCGGCCTCGGCGTCGGACAGGTCACCGGAGACCACGGGCGGCGGCAGCCCGCGCACCGGGCGGCCGCGGTTGTCGAGCAGCCCGGTCTGGCGGGCGAGTCCCTCGCCGTCGCGGATCACCCGGATCACGTAGCGGGCGCTGCGGCGCAGACCGCCCGCGGTGATCACGTGCGCGTCGGCGGTGTGGCCGTAGAGCTCGTGGATCTCGCGGCGCAGCCTGCGGGCGACCGAACCGGTGTCGACCTCGGCCTCGATCACCACCCTGCCGCCCACGATGTGCAGGCCGCCTGCGAAGCGGAGCAACGAGGCGACCTCCGCGCGCCGCGACGACTGCTTGGTGACGGTGAGCCGGCTCAGCTCGTCCTTCACCGTGGCGGTCATGGCCATCGGGAGCTCCTTCCGCGCTGCGGGCTGTCGTGCTGCGGCCTGTCGTGCGTGCCGTTCTCCGCCGGGACCCGGCCGGGGGTCAGAGCGCCGAACACGTCGGCGAGTGCCCCGGCCAGTGCGTCCGGGTCGTGCCGCGGGGTCGCCGCTCGGGCGTCGGCGACGGCGGCCGGCCACACCCGTCCGCCGGGGACCAGCAGGTCGGCGGCGGCCGCGTCCAGCCGGTCCGGCAGGCTCACCGACCCGGCGTCGGCCAGGACGGCGTGCACCCGCAGACCGGGAGCGTGCCCGGACAGTACTTCAAGGTGCTGTTCGGGGGAGAAACCGGCGGTCTCCCCCGGCTCGGGGGCCAGGTTGAGCAGCACGACCCGGGCCGCCGGGGTCTCCAGCAGCGCGTCGCGCAGTCCGGGCACGAGCAGGTGCGGGAGCACGCTGGTGAACCACGAGCCGGGTCCGAGGAGCACGACGTCGGCGTCGCGCACCGCGCGGACGGCCTCGTCGCAGGCGGGCGGGTCGGCGGGCCGCAGCCAGACCCGGCGCACCCGGCCCGGGGTGGAGGCGACGGCGACCTGACCGCGGATCAGGTGGGCGCCGTCGACGCCGTCCAGCGCGACCTCCGCCTCGATGTCCAGCGGCACCCGGGCCATCGGCAGGACCCGTCCGGCGCAGCCCATCAGCTCGCCGACGGTCGCCAGTGCACGCACGGGGTCGCCGTCGCGTTCCAGCAGCCCGGCGAGCAGCAGGTTGCCCACCGCGTGCCCGGCCAGGGCGCCGGTCCCGCCGAAGCGGTGCTGGACCAGCCCGGACCAGAAGCGGCCCCGCTCGTCGTCGCCGGCCAGGGCCGCGAGTGCCATCCGCAGGTCGCCGGGCGGGAGCAGGCCGAGCTCGCGGCGCAGCCGCCCCGAGGACCCGCCGTCGTCGGCCACGGTGACCACGGCGGCGATGTCGGTGACCGGCGGGCAGCGGCGCAACGCGGTCAGCGTGGCGTGCAGGCCGTGCCCACCGCCGAGCGCGACCACGCGCAGTCCCCCGGTGCGCTCGGGTGGGCGTGGGCTCACTCGCGCCCCATGTCGCGGTGCTCGACGTTGACCTGGATGCCCTCGCGGTCGGCGAGCCGGCGCCCGATCTCCTCCGAGATCGCCACCGAGCGGTGCTTGCCGCCGGTGCAGCCGACGGCCACGGTCAGGTAGCGCTTGCCCTCGCGCCGGTACCCGGCGCCGACGAGGTCGAGCAGCTCCAGGTAGCGGTCGACGAACTCCTCCGCGCCCTCCTGGGACAGCACGTAGTCGCTGACCTCCCGGTCGCGGCCGGTGAACGGGCGCAGCTCGGGGATCCAGTGCGGGTTGGGCAGGAACCGCACGTCGACGACGAGGTCGGAGTCCAGCGGCAGCCCGTACTTGTAGCCGAACGACAGCACCGTCACCCGGGTCGCGGCATGCGCGCTCTCCTGGGCGAACGAGCCCTCGATCCGGGTCCGCAGGTCGTGCACCGACAGGTTCGAGGTGTCGACGACGAGGTCGGCGTCCTCGCGCAGCGGCCGCAGCACCTCGCGCTCGGCGTTCAGGCCGTCGGTGATGCGCCCGGCGCCCTGCAGCGGGTGCGAGCGGCGGTTCTGCTCGAAGCGGCGCACCAGCACCGCGTCGGAGGCCTCCAGGAACAGCAGCTTCGGCCGGTAGCCACGGCCGTCGAGGTCCTTGATGACGGCACCGAGGTCGTCGGTGAACGCGCGGGAGCGCACGTCCATCACCACCGCGATCCGGGCCACCTCGCCCCGGGCCCGCGATCCCAGCTCGACCATCGTGGCGATGAGCTCGGGCGGCAGGTTGTCCACCACGAACCAGCCCAGGTCCTCCAGGACCTTCGCCGCGGTGCTGCGCCCGGCCCCGGACAGGCCGCTGACCACCGCGACCTCGATCCCCGGGCCCGCGGTCACCTCGCCGTTGTCGGCGGTCATGCCTTCTCCCCCTCGGTTCCGGCGTGCAGGGCCGCGACCACGGACTCGGCGGTCCGGCGACCGAAGCCGGGCACCCCGGCGATCTCGTCGACGTCGGCGGCGCGCAGCTTGCGCACCGACCCGAAGTGCTTGAGCAGCGCCTGCTTGCGGGCCGGGCCGAGCCCGGGGACCCCGTCGAGAGCGGACGCCGTCATGCCCTGCGAACGACGCTGGCGGTGATAGGTGATGGCGAACCGGTGCGCCTCGTCCCGGATCCGCTGCAGCAGGTAGAGCCCCTCGCTGGTCCGGGACAGGATCACCGGGTCGGTGTCGTGGGGCAGCCAGACCTCCTCGAGGCGCTTGGCGAGCCCGCAGACCGCGACGTCGGTGATCCCCAGCCCGGCCAGCTCCGCGGCCGCCGCGTCGACCTGCGGCTTCGCGCCGTCGACGACGAGCAGGTTCGGCGGGTAGGCGAACTTCTTGGGCCGCCCGGTCTCGGGGTCGATCCCGGTGCGCACGGTGTCGCCGGGCGCGACCTCCCCGGAGCCCTCGGTGGGGGCCGGCTCGTCGGCGGTCTCGGCCAGGTAGCGGCGGAACCGGCGGCGCACGACCTCGGCGATCGAGGCCACGTCGCCCTCGGCGGCGGCCTCACGGATCTCGAAGCGGCGGTACTCGGACTTGCGGGGCAGCCCGTCCTCGAAGACCACCAGCGACGCGACCACGTTCGTGCCCTGCACGTGGCTGATGTCGATGCACTCGATGCGCAGCGGCGCCTGGTCGAGCTCCAGGTTCTCCTGGATCTCCTGCAGCGCGGCCGACCGGGCGGTGAGGTCCCCGGCGCGGCGCAGCTTGTGCTGGGCGAACGCCTCCTTCGCGTTCCGCGCGACGGTCGCGGCGAGGTCCCGCTTGTCACCGCGCTGCGGCACCCGGATCCCCACCCTGGAGCCGCGCAGCCCGGTCAGCCAGCGCTCCAGCGCGGGCGTGTCGGAGGGCAGCACCGGGACGAGGATCTCCTTGGGCACCGGCTGCGCCGCGTCGTCGGCGGCGCCGGCGAGGGCGTGCTGCTCGCCGTAGAACTGGGAGACGAACCGCTCGACGAGCTGCTCGGTGTCGGTCGGCTCGACCTTGTCGATCACCCAGCCGCGCTGGCCGCGGACCCGGCCGCCGCGGACGTGGAAGACCTGGACCGCGGCCTCCAGCTCGTCCTCGGCGAAGGCGACCACGTCGGCGTCGGTGCCGTCGCCCAGCACGACGGCCTGCTTCTCCAGGGCGCGGCGGAGCGCCCCGAGGTCGTCGCGCAGCCGGGCCGCGCGCTCGAACTCGAGGTTCTCCGAGGCCTCGGCCATCTCGCGTTCGAGCTGGCGGACCATCCGGTCGGTGCGTCCGGACAGGAAGTCGGAGAAATTCTCGACGATGTCGCGGTGCTCGTCGGCGGTGACCGTGCCCACGCAGGGGGCGGAGCACTTGTCGATGTAGCCGAGCAGGCAGGGCCGCCCGATCTGGCCGTGCCGCTTGAAGACCCCCGTCGAGCAGGTGCGCGCGGGGAAGACCCGCAGCAGCAGGTCGAGGGTCTCGCGGATGGCCCAGGCGTGGGCGTACGGGCCGAAGTAGCGGACGCCCTTGCGGCGCGGGCCGCGGTAGACGTGCAGCCGCGGGTACTCCTCGTGCATCGTCACGGCGAGGACGGGATAGCTCTTGTCGTCACGGTAGCGGACGTTGAACCGCGGGTCGTACTCCTTGATCCAGTTGTACTCGAGCTGGAGGGCCTCGACCTCGGTCCCGACGACCGTCCACTCCACCTTCGCCGCGGTGGTGACCATCTGCCGGGTGCGCGGGTGCAGGCCGGACAGGTCGGCGAAGTAGGAGTTCAGCCGCTGCCGCAGGCTCTTGGCCTTGCCGACGTAGATCACCCGGCCACGGGGGTCGGAGAAGCGGTACACCCCGGGCGACTCCGGGATCGTCCCGGTCGCCGGACGGTAGGTGCTGGGGTCGGCCATGGTGACTCCCAGGGTAGTTGCGGGCACCGACGGTCCCGGTCCGGCCCCGGCCTCGGCGCGGGCCCCGGACGAGGTGTAGGGACGCGTGTCGGCCGGGGACCTCGCGCGGCGCCGCCGGAACTGTCGGTAGGGTCCGGTACACCTCGCCCTCGAACACGAGTTCGACCATACCGAGCCCGAGGAGACCGCCGTGAGCACCGCGCAGGAGACCGGCCCCCGCACCGACATCGGCACCGCGCCGGGTGAGCAGGTGCCCGGGGCCCGGCTGGACCGGATCCGCAAGCTGCTGGCGAAGGCGGAGCGGGCCGGCACGCCGGACGAGGCCGAGATCTACACCGACAAGGCGTTCGCCCTGATGGCGCGGCACGGGATCGACGAGGCGCTGCTCGCGGCGGCCCCCGGCGCCGGGGCGGCGCGGGCCGACCCGATCGGGCGGAGCCGGATCACCGTCGACAACCCCTACAGCGGGGCGAAGGCGCGGCTGCTGGGGTGGACGGCGTCGGCGCTGCGGTGCCGCTGGGTGATGCACGACCAGCGGGGCGGCTCGGTCGCCGCGGTCACCGTGTTCGGGTTCGCCTCGGACCGGGAGCGGGTGGAGCTGCTCTACACCTCGCTGTTGCTGCAGGCCACGGCTGCGCTGGCCGCGGTCCGCCCGCCGGACCCCGGCGAGTCGGTGGCGGCCTACCGGCGGTCCTGGATCTACGGCTTCGCGGGCCGGGTGTACGAGCGGTTGTGCGAGGCCGAGCGCTCCGCGCTGGGCGAGACCGAGGCGGAGACCGGGCGGGCGGCGGCGTCGACCGAGCTGGTGCTGGCCGACCGGGGTGCCGAGGTGGACCGCGCCTACGACGCCGAGTTCGGCCGGCTGCGCCGCGCCCGCCGCCCGCAGGTGTCGGGCAGCGGTTTCCGGCACGGTGCCGCCGCGGCCGACCGGGCCGACCTGGGCGGCCCGCGCCTGGACGGCCGGGCCGGGGCGCCGGGCATCGGCGCCTGAGCCGTCACTCCCCCAGGACGGCGGTGCGGTGCAGGGTGCGCAGGGTGCGGACGTGGCGCACGGCCAGCCCGCGGTCGACGGCCTGCACGGCGAGCACCGACTGGTACTCGTCGTCGGGCAGCTCCAGGCGGGCCGAGGCGGCACCGTCGGGGAACGAGACGCCGTGCACGTCGGCCCAGTCGTACCACCGGGCGGTGATGACGTTGCGGACCTCGATGCCGTGGCTGTCGGCGCGCACCCGGGGGCGGGCCATGAGCAGCAGACCGCCGGCGACGAACGCCCCGATGACCATCATCGCGACCTGGTCGGCCGGCTGGAAGATCACCCCGGTGTCCTCGGCGGGCATGAAGTAGGCCGCGATGAGGAAGAACACCATCACGCCGGCGGCGCTGAGCCAGGCGGTCCAGCGGATGACCCGCGGGCGCAGGGTCACCGCGTCCGGTCCGGGTCCGGTCCGGGTCCGGTCCGCCGGGGCGGGGGCGGTGGAGTCGGTCGGCTGCTCGGTCACTGGAGTCTCCCTGTGCTGACCCGGGTCGGGATCACGGGCGGGTCGGGGCGCCGGCGCGCAGGTCGCGCAGCGCCAGCGCCGATTCGAGTGCGGCGATGCAGGCCTCGGACCCCTTGTCCTCGGCGGCGCCCGGCGCACCGGAGCGGTCGACCGCCTGGTCCACCGTGTCGGTGGTGAGCACGCCGTTGCCGACCGGGGTCGACTCGTCGAGCGCCACGCGGGTGAGGCCCGCGGTGACGGCGTCGCAGACGTACTCGAAGTGCGGGGTGCCACCGCGGACGACGACACCGAGCGCGACGACGGCGTCGTGACCGCGGGCCAGCTCCTGGGCGACGACCGGCAGCTCGACGGTGCCGGGTACCCGCACGACGGTGGGCTCGGCACCGGCCTCCCGGGCCGTGGCGACGGCCCGTTCCAGCAGCCGGTCCACGATCTCGGCGTGCCAGCGGGCCGCCACCACCCCGACCCGCAGTCCGCTCGCGTCCAGCTGCGTGGCCCCGGAGGGCCGGCCCTCACCGCTCATGGGCCGATTCTCGCCTCTCGGCCCGCGCGCCGCGCCACGGGGTCTCCCGGTGCGCGGTGCGCGGCCGGGTCACAGCGCCGGATCGGCGACCTCGCCGAGGTCGGGCAGGTCGTGGCCCATCCGGTCGCGCTTGGTGCGCAGGTAGCGCAGGTTCTGCGGGGTCGCGCGCACCGGCATCGGCTCGCGGCCGACCACGCGCAGTCCGTAGCCCTCCAGACCGGCCCGCTTGTCCGGGTTGTTGGTGAGCAGCCGCATCGACCTGACGCCGAGGTCGGCGAGGATCTGGGCGCCGATGCCGTAGTCCCGGGCGTCGGCGGGCAGCCCCATCGCGAGGTTGGCGTCGACGGTGTCGGCGCCGGCCTCCTGGAGCTGGTAGGCCTGCAGCTTGTGCAGCAGGCCGATCCCCCGGCCCTCGTGTCCGCGCATGTAGAGCACGACGCCGCGGCCCTCCTTCGCGACGGCCTCCAGGGCCGCGTCGAGCTGGGGGCCGCAGTCGCAGCGCAGCGAGCCGAGGACGTCGCCGGTGAGGCACTCGGAGTGCACCCGGACGAGCACGTTCTCGCCGTCGTCGGCGGGGGTGGCGATGTCGCCCATCACCATGGCGATGTGCTCGGTGCCGTCGAGGGTGCAGTCGTAGCCGTGCGCGAGGAAGTCACCGTGGCCGGTGGGGATCCGCGCGGTGGCGACCCGCTCGACGTGCTTCTCGTAGCGGCGCCGGTAGGCGATGAGGTCGGCGATGGTGATCAGCGTGAGGTCGTGGTCGGCGGCGAACACGCCGAGCTCCTCGCCGCGGGCCATCTCGCCGGTGTTCTTCTCCGAGACGATCTCGCACAGCGCGCCGGCGGCGGGCAGGCCCGCCATCCGGGCGAGGTCGACCGCGGCCTCGGTGTGCCCGGGGCGGCGCAGCACGCCGCCCTCGCGGGCCTGCAGCGGCACGACGTGACCGGGCCGGACCAGGTCGTGCCGGTCGGTCCCCGGGTCGGCGAGCGTGCGGATCGTGTGCGCGCGGTCCTGGGCGGAGATTCCGGTGGTGATGCCCTCCTTCGCGTCCACGGTGACGGTGTACGCGGTGCGGAAGGAGTCGCGGTTGGTGTGGTGCATCGGCGGCAGGTCGAGCCGCTCGCAGGCCTCCCCGGTGATGGCCACGCAGACGTAGCCGGAGGTGTAGCGGACGGTGAACGCCAGCAGCTCCGCGGTCGCCTTCGACGCCGCGAAGATCAGGTCGCCCTCGTTCTCGCGGTCCTCGTCGTCCATCACGACGACCGGCTTGCCCTCGGCGATGTCGGCGATGGCCTTCTCGATCTGGGCGAAGCGCTCGGCCCGCTCCGAGGGGGACATCGCGGTGTGCGGGGCGTCGGGCAGCTTGCCCGACCCCTGGCCTGCCGGAGTGACCGGCGACGTCAACGGCTCGCTCACCGGGCGACCCCTTCCTGTCCGGACCCGGGCCCCTGCAGGTACCCCGCGGTCATGCGTTCCACGTACTTGGCGATCACGTCGACCTCCAGGTTGACCGGGTCCCCCGGGGTGCGCGACCCCAGTGTGGTCTCGGCGAGGGTCGTCGGGATCAGCGCCACCCCGAACCCGTCCGGGTACACGGTGGCGACGGTCAGCGAGACACCGTCGACGGCGACGGAGCCCTTCTCCACGACGTAGCGGGCGAGCTCGGCGGGCAGCGAGAAGCGGACCTCGTCGCTGCGCTCGCCGGGGGTGCGGGAGACGACGGTGCCGACGCCGTCCACGTGCCCCTGCACGATGTGGCCGTCGAGCCGGCCCCCGGCGGGTACGGCGCGCTCCAGGTTGACCCCGGACCCGGCGCCGACGGCGCCGAGCGAGGTCCGCTTCAGCGTCTCGGGCACCAGCTCCAGGGTGAGCGTGGCCGCGCCCGGCCCGGTGACGACGGCGGTGAGGCAACAGCCGTTCACCGCGACCGACTCCCCGTGCCCGACCTCGGCGGCCAGGGCCGCGCGCACGGTCAGCACGACGACGTCGTCGTCGGTGCGGACGTCGACGACCTCGCCGACCTCCTCCACGATCCCGGTGAACATCGCCCGTCCCTCCTACTGCGGCACGTCCGGCCCGGTCGGGCCGGATGCCGGTCGTGCGTCGATGACCACGTCGTCGCCGACGCGGTGGACCTCGTCCACGTGCAACCGCACGATGTCGGCGATCGTTACCACGCCCGCGTCGCCGAGGGCGTGCGGTCCCGCGCCGAGCAGGGCCGGGGCCAGGTGCACGAGCACCCGGTCGACGAGTCCTGCGGCGACGAACGCACCGGCGAGGGTCGGTCCGCCCTCGAGGAGCACGTCCACCACGGTCCGGTGGCTGAGCTCGGCGAGCACCTCCCCCGGATCGCGGGTGCGGAGGTGGACCACGTCGGCGGTGCCGGTTTCGTCGGTCCGGGCCAGCCGGGCGCCGGGCGGGACGTCGCGGTGTCCCACCACCACCCGCAGGGGCTGGTGGTCGAACAGGGTGCCGTCGGGCCGGCGGGCGGTCAGCGCCGGGTCGTCGGACAGGACGGTACCCGTGCCCGCGACGATCGCGTCCATCCTGCGGCGCAGGTCATGCACCGTGCCGCGCGCGACCGGGCCGGTGATCCAGCGGCTGGTGCCGTCGGCGGCGGCGACGCGGCCGTCGAGCGTGGTGGCGACCTTCCAGGTCACGTGGGGACGTCCGGTTCGTGTGCGGTGCAGCCAGCCGCGCAGCGGACCGAGCGCGACCTCGTCGGCGAGCGTGCCGAGTGTCACATCCACCCCGGCGGCGCGCAGCCGGTCCAGACCGCCCGCGGCGACCGGGTTCGGGTCGGCGACCGCGGCGTGCACGCGGGCGACACCCGCCTCCAGGAGAGCTTCCACGCACGGCGGGGTGCGGCCGGTGTGGTTGCACGGTTCGAGGGTGACCACCGCGGTGCCGCCCGCGGCACGCGCGCCCGCCGCGGCGAGTGCGACCCGTTCGGCGTGCGGGCCGCCGGGTGGCGCGGTGGCGCCGACGCCTGCCACCTCGCCGTGCCGGTCGAGGATGACGCAGCCGACCGCCGGGTTGGGCTGGTGGTGCCGTGGACCTCCACGGACGCGGCCAGCGCACGGCGCATCGCCGCCACCGTGCGGCGGTCCGGGCCGGTCGGGTCGTCCACTGCTCCTCGCTCCGGGCCGGGGCGGGCTCAGCCGGCCCAGCGGTGCGGGTTCGCGCGGCGGACGCTGTCGCGCAGCGCGGCGACGGCGCGGCCCGGGTCCTCGGCGCCGTAGACGGCCGACCCGGCGACGAAGCAGTCGACGCCGGCCTCGGCGGCCGCGTCGATGGTGTCGGCGTTGATGCCGCCGTCGATCTCGACGAGCACGGTGAGGTGCCCGGTGTCGACCAGGTTGCGGACGGTGCGGACCTTGTCGAGGACCTCGGGGATGAAGCTCTGCCCGCCGAAGCCGGGCTCGACGCTCATGACCAGCAGCGTGTCGTAGTGGCGGAGCACCTCGACCCAGGGGTCGAGCGGGGTGCCGGGCTTGATCGACAGCCCGGCGAGGGACCCGGCGGCGCGCAGGTTCTTGGCGAGCATCACCGGATCGTGGGCGGCCTCGGCGTGCACGGTGACGTTGCGGGCGCCCGCCTCGGCGTAGCCCGGGGCCCAGCGGTCCGGGTCCTCGATCATCAGGTGGCAGTCGAGCGGGATGTCGGTGGCGGCGCGCAGGCTCTGCACCACCGGCAGGCCGAGCGTCAGGTTCGGCACGAAGTGCGCGTCCATGACGTCGACGTGCAGCCAGTCCGCGCCGTTCCCGGTCCCGTCGCCGGCCACGGCGGCGGCCTCCTCGCCGAGTCGGGCGAAGTCGGCCGAGAGGATGCTGGGCGCGATCATCGGGTGCACGCCGAGGAGGTTACTGGCCGCTCGCCGGCGGCCCCGCACCCGTGGGCGAGGCCGCCGTCACACCGCGGTCAGCCCTCGAGCGGTCGGCGCAGCAGCGCCAGGAACATCGCGTCGGTGCCGTGCACGTGCGGCCACAGCTGGACGGTCGGCCCGTCCCCGAGGCCGGGGACCTCGCCGGGCAGCCAGGCGCGCGCGTCGAGCTGGTCGACGGCACCGGCCGGGCCGGGGCGTCCCTCGCGGCCGACGATCCGGCCGACGACGCCGACGGTCTCCGACACGTGCGGCGAGCAGGTGACGTAGGCGACGACGCCGCCGGGGCGGACGTGCCGCAGCGCGGCGACGAGCAGCTCGCGCTGCAGCCGGGTCAGCGTCGCGATGTCCTCGGGGCGGCGCCGCCAGCGGGCCTCGGGGCGGCGGCGCAGCGCGCCCAGCCCGGTGCAGGGCGCGTCGACGAGCACCCGGTCGTAGCCGCCGTCGGGCAGCGGGGCCTCCCGGCCGTCGGCGACGTGCACGGTGACCGGCAGCTCCGCGACGGACCGGCGCACGAGGTCGGCGCGGTGCTCGCTGGACTCGACCGCGTCGAGCGTCCCGCCCCGCGCGGCGACGAGCCCGCCCAGCAGCGACGCCTTGCCGCCCGGCCCGGCGCACAGGTCGAGCCAGCGGCCGGTGTCCTCGCCCAGCAGCTCGGCCCGGGCGAGCGCGGCGGCGACGAGCTGGCTGCCCTCGTCCTGGACGATCGCGAGCCCCTCGGCGACGGCGTCGAGCTCGCCGACGTCCCCGCTGCCCGGTTCCAGGTGCACGCCGTAGGGCGAGTAGGGCGCCTGCTCGCCGCCGGTGGCCAGGGCCAGCTCCTCGGCGGTGATCTCGCCGGGCCGGGCGAGCAGGTGCACGCGCGGCCGGGTGTCGTCGGCGGCGAGGGCGGCGGTCAGCTCCTCGCCGGTGCCGCCGAGCGCGTCGGCGAAGGCCTGCGCGATCCAGCGCGGATGGGCGTGGCGCAGCGCGGCGTCGCCGACCGGGTCCTCGGCGGGGTCGGGGGCGAGGCGGTCGAGCCACTCGGCCTCGGTGTGCTCGCCGATGCGGCGCAGCACCGCGTTGACGAACCCGGCCGACTGCGAACCGTGGTCGGACCGGACCAGCTCGACGCAGGTGGTGACGGCCGCGTGGTCGGGCACCCGGGTGCGCAGCAGCTGGTAGGCGCCCAGGCGCAGCGCGTCGAGCAGGGCGTGCTCGATCTTGGCCAGCGGGCGGTCGGTGCAGGCGTCGATGATCGTGTCGAGCAGGCCCTGGGCGCGCAGGGTGCCGTAGCCGAGCTCGGTCGCCAGGCCGGCGTCGCGGTCGCGCAGCCGGTGGCGGCGCAGGATCCCGGGCAGGGCGAGGTTGGCGTAGGCGTCGCGCTCGCGGACGGCGGTCAGCAGCTCGTAGGCCGCCTGCCGGGCGGGGTCGACGGCCGGGGGCCTGCCGGGGCCGCTGCGGCCACGGGGCGGGCCGGAGTTGCGGGGGCCGGAGGTGCGCTCGCGGCGGGGGCCGCGGTCGCCGCCACGGTCCCCGCGGTCGTCGCGGCCGCCGCGGCGGTCGTCCCCGCGGTCGGGGCGGGGGCGGTCGCCCTGCGGGCGGTCACTGCGGGGACGGTCGCTGCGCGCGCGGTCGTCCTGGGGTCGGTCGCCACGCAGGCGGTCGTCGCGGTCGTGCGGCGGACGGTCGCCGCCGGACCGGTCACCGCGGGGGCGGTCGTCGCGCCGGCGGTCGTCACGTCGGCGGTCGTCGCGCCGGTCGGGGCGGGGCCCGTCGCCGCGGGCGCGGTCGCCGCGCGGGCGGTCGTCACGGTCCCTGTACGGGCGGTCCCCACGGGGACGGTCGTCGCGGGAGCGGTCCCCGCCGCGGGCGCGGTCGTCGCCCCGCGGCCGGTCGTCACGGCCCCGGAACGGGCGGTCGCCGCGGGGACGGTCGTCGCGCGGCCGGTCCCCGCCGTCGCGCGGGCGGGCCACGTCGCCGCCGGAGCGGGAGTGGCTGGGCCGGTCGGAGTCGCGCCACCCACCGCCACGGCGCTCCCCGGAGCCACCCGGACCACCGGAGCCGGACCCGCCGCGCCGGTCGCCGGACCCCGGGCCGCCGCCCCAGCCGGACCCGGTGCGCGGGCCGCGGTCGTCGCGCGACCGGTCACCGCGGGCCCGGTCGCCGCCCGACCGGTCACCGCCGGGCCTGTCGCCGCCGCGGTGCCGATCGTCGCCGGCGCGCCGCTCGGGGCGGTCGGACCGGCCGGGCCGGTCGCGGTCGGGTCGGGGGTCCTGCTCGCTCACGTGGTCTCCTCGGCGGGGTCCGCCGTGGCCGGGGGCCGGCCGTCGTCCGGGATGTCGGGAAGTCGGTGTGGTGTCGGGAGGTCGGTGCGCCGGACCGGGGCGGGTGGCGGCGGTCAGCCCAGGAACTCGACGCCGTCGATCCGGGCGCCGCGGGCCCAGTCCGGCGCGGGCATGAACCGCTTGCCCTTCGGCTTCACCTCGCCCAGCTCGACCGGGACGGTCGCGGTCCCGGCCAGCACCCGGCGGCGCTCGACCCGCAGCTCCCTCGGAGCGAGCTCGATCTCACCGGTGCGCAACGGGCGGACCGGGCCGAGCCCGAGGCGGTCGTCGCGGAACCCGCACCACGCACCGGGCTCGGGGGTGACCGAGCGGATCAGCCGGTCCAGCGCGGCGGCCGGGGTGGTGAAGTCGGCGCGGGCGTCGGCGGTCGTGACCTTCGGCGCGAGCGAGACCCCCTCGGCGGGCTGCGGGACGGCGGTCAGCGTGCCGTCGGCGATGCCGTCCAGGGTCGCGGCGAGCAGCCGGGCACCGGACTCGGCGAGCCTGCCCAGCAGGTCGCCCGCGGTGTCGGTCGCGCCGACGGTCTCGGTGACCAGGCCGTAGGTGGGCCCGGTGTCCATGCCCTCCTCGAGCCGGAACGTGGTGGCGCCGGTGACGTCGTCGCCGTGCCGGATCGCGGACTGCACCGGGGCCGCGCCGCGCCAGGCGGGCAGCAGCGAGAAGTGCAGGTTGACCCAGCCGTGGACGGGCACGTCCAGCACCGGGCGGGGCAGCAGCGCCCCGTAGGCGACGACCGGTGCGCAGTCCGGGGCGAGCGCGCGCAGGGTGTCGAGGAACTCCGGGTCCGACGGCTTCGCGGGGGTCAGCACCGGGACCCCCGCCGCGTCGGCGAGCTCACCGACCGGGGAGCGGGTGAGCCTGCGGCCGCGCCCGGCGGGGGCGTCCGGGCGGGTCAGCACCGCGACGACCTCGTGGCCGGGGTGCTCCAGCAGCGCCCGCAGCGACGGCACCGCCGGGTCGGGGGTGCCGGCGAACAGCAGCCTCATCGAGCCTTGCCGAACATGGGGTGCGGGCTCGCCTTGACCACCGGCTCGGGCTCGCCGAACCAGGCGGCCTCCCGGATCTCGCGCATCGCCAGCTTGCGGGTCTCGGCGTCGAGCCGGTCGACGAACAGCACGCCGTCGAGGTGGTCGGTCTCGTGCTGGATGGCCCGCGCCAGCAGCTCGGAGCCCTCGACCACCTGCGGCTCGCCGTGCATGTCCCAGCCCCGCGCGACGACGTGCAGCTTGCGCCGGCAGTCCCAGCCGAGCCCGGGGATGGACAGGCAGCCCTCCATGCCGAACTGCTCGTCCTCGCCGACGGCCTCCCAGGTCGGGTTGACCAGGTGCCCGGAGAAGCCGTCGCAGTCGTAGACGAACACCCGCTTGCCGACGCCGATCTGCGGCGCGGCCAGACCGGCGCCGCCCTCGTCGTGCATGGTGTCGGTCAGGTCGCTGACGAGCTTGCGCAGCTCCGCGTCGAAGTCGGTGACCTCGGTGGCGCGGGTGCGCAGGACCGGGTCGCCGAACAGCCGGACGGGCTGGATGGGCACGGGCTTCCCCTCACGGCGGACGAGTGCGGTGATCAGCGCTCCATTGTGCCACTGCGGCACCGCCGCTCCCGTCCGGTGTCACGGCGGTGACGCGGCGCACCGCTCAGTCGATCTCGTCGGGGTCGAGCCGGACCCGGACGGTCTCGGGGGCCTTGCGGGCGGTGCGCAGGGCCTGCGCGTCGTGCAGGGCACGGGCCAGATCGCGACCGGCGCGGCGCGGGACCCGCAGCAGCGCGCGCTCGCGGACCTCGTCGGCGGCGCCGTGACCGGCGCCGGGCCGGTCCGGCGGGTCGATCTCGACCGGTCCGAGCAGCTCCACCCCTCGGGCGGGGCCGGGTCGACGCGCCCGGTGCCGAGCACCGCGTCGCAGATCTCGGCGACGGCGGCGGGCGGCCCCTCCACCGAGGCCATCCGGATCGCGGGCGGGAACCCCACCTCGGCGCGTTCGGCGAGCTCGGCCTCGGCGTGCCCGGCCGGGTCCCACCGCACCAGCGCCTGCACCGTCGGCACCGACGCCTCGGCCACGACGACGACCCGTCCGCCGTCGGTGTGCGGCACGACCCCGGCGGCCGCGGTGAACCAGCGGCGCAGCGTCTCCTCGGCGACGCGCAGGTCGGGCCGGGCGAGCATCGCCCAGCCGTCGAGCAGCAGCGCGGCGCCGTAGCCGGCCCCGCCGCCGCCGTCGACGACCGGCTCCGCCCCGGCGTGGCGACGACCAGCGCGGGCCCGGCCGGGACGGTGTCGAGGACCTCGGCGCCCCCGCCGGAGGTCCGCACGGTGATACCGGGGAAGGCGCGGCCGAGCTCCTCGGCGGTGCGCCCGGCGCCGACCACCCCGGCCCGCAGCCGTCGCGACCCGCAGTGCCCGCAGCGGAACGCCGGCTCGGCCCGGCCGCACCAGCGGCAGGCGGGCAGTGCACCCTCGGAACCCGCGCCGGAACGCGGCAGGCCCAGCGGGCCCGCGCAGTGCCGGCAGCGGGCGGCGTCGCGGCAGGACGCGCACGCCAGGAACGGCAGGTAGCCCGACCGCGGCACCTGCACCAGCACCGGGCGCCCGGCGGCCAGCGCGGCGCGTGCGGCCTCGAACGCGACGCCCGGGACGCGGGCCGCGCGTGCGGCCGGGTCACGCACGAGCTGGGTGTCGGTCTCCCCGATCGCGGTGACCCGTGGCATCCGGGCACGCACTCCGGCACGGTCGGCTGCGATGGGACTCGCCCAGCGGGTCTCGACGAGCACCTGCGCCTCGGCGGTCCGGGCGAACCCCGCGAGCAGCAGCGCGGCGCCCTCGCGGTGCGCGCGCAGCACCAGCACGTCGCGGACCTGCGGGTAGGGGGCGCGGGGCTCGGAGTGGGAGTCGTCGCCGTCGTCCCAGACGGCCAGCAGGCCGAGCTCGCCGAGCGGGGCGAACGCCGCGGACCGGGTGCCGACGACGACGCGCACGCTCCCCCGCCGCACCGCCAGCCAGCGCCGGTAGCGCTCGGCGGGCCCGAGCTCGGCGGTCAGGGCGACCACCCCGTCCTCGCCGAGCAGCGCCGCGCAGGCGCCGTGCAGCCGGGCGACGTCCCGCTGGTCGGGGACCACGAGCAGGGCCGAGCGACCGGCCGACCGGGTGGCGACGGCGGCCTCGGCCAGCCGGGCCGCCCACTCCTCCCCCGGCAGCGCCTGCCAGACGGCGTGCGCGGCGCGCCCGCCCGCCAGCGCGTCGAGGAACGCACCGCCGCGCGGGTAGGCCTCCCAGCCCGCACGGTCGACCGGGGCGGGCTCGGCGGCGCCGCGTTCCCGCGGGGTCTCGGACTCGACGCGGGCGTGCCGGGCGGGTACCGCGAGGCGCACGACGTCGGCCATCACCCCGGCGTAGCGGTCGGCGACGGCCCGGGCCAGCCCGGCCACCTCGGCGGTGAGCACCGGTTCGGGCGAGACGACCTTGTCGACCCAGGCGAGCTTCCCGGCGTGGGCGGTGTCGTCGGAGCGCTCCAGCAGGAACCCGTCGACCAGCCGGCCGGCGAACCGCACCCGCACCCGTACACCGGGGACGGCGGCGTCGTCGAGATGGGTCGGGACGCGGTAGTCGAAGGCCCGGTCCAGGTGCGGCAGCGCGACGTCGACCAGCACCCGCGCGACCGGACGGGCCGGGGCGGGCTGCCATTGCCCCCGGTCGCGCCCCGGGCGGCGGGCGCGGGCCGCCGGGGCCGTACGCGGAGAGCTCACGCCGAGGGTCTACCACGCGGCACCGACGCCCCCCGGAGACGCCCGTGGCCGCCGACCGCGCGGGGCGGTCGACGGCCACGGGGCACGTGCTCGGCGCTCAGCCGCCGGCGACCGACTTCAGGGCGTCGGCGCGGGAGGTGTCCTCCCACGGCAGCTCGACGTCGGTGCGGCCGAAGTGGCCGTACGCGGCGGTCGGGCCGTAGATCGGGCGCAGCAGCTTCAGGTCGCGGATGATCGCGGCCGGGCGCAGGTCGAAGACCTCCTCGATGGCGGCCTGGATCCGCGCCGGGTCGACGTTCTCCGTGCCGAAGGTCTCCACGAACAGCCCGACCGGGGCGGCCTTGCCGATCGCGTAGGCGACCTGGACCTCGATCCGCCCGGCGAGCCCGGCGGCGACGGCGTTCTTGGCGACCCACCGCATGGCGTACGCGGCGGAGCGGTCGACCTTCGACGGGTCCTTGCCGGAGAAGGCGCCGCCACCGTGGCGGGCCATGCCGCCGTAGGTGTCGACGATGATCTTGCGGCCGGTGAGGCCCGCGTCACCCATCGGGCCGCCGAGCACGAAGCGGCCGGTCGGGTTGACCAGCAGCCGCGGCTGCGACGGGTCCCAGCCCAGCGCCTCCACCTCGGGGGTGACGACGTGCTTGAGGATGTCGGGGGCCAGCATGCCGTCGAGGTCGACGTCCGCGGCGTGCTGGGAGGACAGGACCACGGTGTCGAGGCGGACCGGCTTGTCGCCGTCGTACTCGATGGTGACCTGGGTCTTCCCGTCCGGGCGCAGGTACGGCAGCGTGCCGTTCTTGCGGACCTCGGTCAGCCGGCGCGACAGGCGGTGCGCCAGCGCGATCGGCAGCGGCATCAGTTCGGGGGTGTCCTCGCAGGCGTAGCCGAACATGAGGCCCTGGTCGCCCGCGCCCTGCTTGGCGATCTCGTCCTCGGCGGACTCGACGCGCTTCTCGTAGGCGGTGTCGACGCCCTGGGCGATGTCGGGCGACTGCGCACCGATCGCGATGTTGACGCCGCAGGACGCGCCGTCGAAGCCCTTGGCGGAGGAGTCGTAGCCGATCTCGAGGATCTTGTCCCGGACCAGCTGCGGGATCTCGACGTAGGCGTTGGTGGTGACCTCCCCGGCGACGTGCACCTGACCGGTGGTCACCAGGGTCTCGACGGCCACCCGGCTGCTCGGGTCCTGCGCGAGCATCGCGTCGAGGATGGTGTCGCTGACCGCGTCACAGATCTTGTCGGGGTGGCCCTCGGTGACCGACTCGCTGGTGAACAGGCGACGGCTCGTGGTTGACACGCGCAGTTTCTCCATCCCGTTGGAAACGTTCTCCGCTCCGGCGCGACGACCCCGCCGCGCTCGCTCGGACGCACGACCATGATCGCGAGCGCCCCTCGGGATGCAGGGTAGTCCAGTTCGGCCGCCCGTACGGGACTCGCACGAAGGAACTCACACACGGAGCGTGACAACGCCCGGCGAGTTCGCTACCCGGCGTCGCCGGATGGGGTGATTGACCCTCCGCTCACGAATCGAACGGGCGTCGGCTCGTTGGGCGGGACAACACCTCGCACGCCCCGCGGGGTCGCCCACGAACGGATCCGCACGGTGGCCGCCCCGGCCCCGGCGGCACGGAGGTTGTTCCACCATGAAGCCGAACTCGCGACGCGTCGCAGCCGTCCTCGGCGCACTGGCCGTGGCCGGCGTCACCACCACCGGGATCATCGCCGGCACCGCGTCGGCCGCCGGTACCGGCACCTGCACCCAGAGCGTCAACGTCCGCTCCGAGCCCGAGGCCGACGCGCCGATCGTCGGTGTGTGCGAGCGGGGTGAGTCCACCTCGACCGGGGAGACCCAGGACGGGTTCGTCGAGCTCCCCGAGTACGGCGGCTGGGCGATGTCCCGGTACGTCTCGACCTCCGGCGCCGAGCGCTCCGGGTCCTCGGAGGACTCGCTGACCCCGAGCAGCACCGAGCGGTCGGCCCCGTCGACCTCGTCGCCGTCGACCGCGAGCCCGCGTTCGACCTCCTCGGCGACGCCGTCCACGTCCTCGCCGCGGTCGACCTCGTCGGCCACGCCGTCCACGTCGGGTGAGGGGTCGGGCGAGGGGTCCGACTCCTCCTCCGACGAGGCGGAGCCGACGCGCAGCTCCTTCTTCGACGAGGACTGAGTCCGGTCGCACACGACGACGGGCCCGCGCCGGGAGTTCTCCGGTGCGGGCCCGTCGTCGTGTGCGGGGATGCTCAGCGCAGGCGCGGGACGACCGCGTCCCAGATGCGGGAGGCGAGCAGCGCCTTGGAGCCGAACGGCAGCTCGTCCTCGCCGCCGTCGCGGGCGAGCAGCCAGCCGGCGTTGTCCGTGGTCTCGAAGGCCTTGCCGTCGCCGACCGCGTTCACCACCAGCAGGTCACAGCCCTTGCGGGTGAGCTTGGCGCGGCCGTGGTGGAGCACGTCGCCGTCGGCGTCGCCGGTCTCGGCGGCGAACCCGACCACGACCTGACCCGGCCGCGGCGGGTCGGCCACGAGCCCGGCGAGGATGTCGGGATTCTGGGTCAGGCGCAGCGGCGCCGGCTCCGCGGCGCCGCGCTTGATCTTGTCGGCGGCGGTGTCGACCGGCCGGAAGTCCGCGACGGCGGCGGCCATCACCACGGCGTCCGCGTCGGCGGCGGCACCGCGGACGGCGGCCTCCATGGCGACGGCGGTCCCCGCGGCGACCACGTCCACCCCGGCCGGGGCGCCGAGGTCCGCGGTGTGCCCGGCGACGAGCGTCACCCGTGCGCCGCGCTGGGCGGCGACCCGGGCCAGCGCCCAGCCCTGCCGGCCCGAGGACCGGTTGCCGAGGAACCGGACCGGGTCGAGGTCCTCCCGGGTCCCGCCGGCACTGACGACCACGTGGCGGCCCTCCAGGTCGCGCGGCAGCGCGTCCGGGCGCTCCAGCAGCAGCCGGGCCAGGTCGACGATCTCGGCCGGGTCGGGCAGCCGGCCCTTGCCGGTGTCCGCGCCGGTCAGCCGGCCCGCGGCGGGCTCGATCACCACGGTGCCGCGGGCGCGCAGCAGGGCGACGTTGTCGACCGTCGCGGGGTGCTCCCACATCTCGGTGTGCATCGCGGGCGCCAGCACCACCGGGCACCGGGCGGTCAGCAGCGCGGCGGTCAGCAGGTCGTCGGAGCGGCCGTGCGCGAGGCGGGCCATGAGGTCCGCGGTCGCCGGGGCGACGACGACGAGGTCCGCGCCCTTGCCCAGGGCCACGTGCGGCACCTCGGGGACGTCGTGGAACACCCCGGTGGCGACGGGACGGCCGGACAGGGCCTCGAACGTCGCGGCCCCGACGAACCGCAGCGCGGACTCGGTGGGGATCACCCGCACCGCGTGGCCGGACTCGGTCAGGCGACGCAGCACCTCGGCGCTCTTGTAGGCGGCGATGCCGCCGGAGACGCCGAGGAGCACCTCGGGAGGAGCCATCGAGAGGTCTTACTCGCCCTCGGTGTGCTCGAGCATCCCCGCCTGGATCTCGCGCATCGCGATCGACAGCGGCTTCTCGCGCGGGCCCGGCTCGACGAGCGGGCCGACGTACTCGAGCAGGCCCTCACCGAGCTGGGAGTAGTAGTCGTTGATCTGCCGGGCGCGCTTGGCCGCGTAGATGACCAGCGCGTACTTCGAGCTGACCTGGCCGAGCAGGTCGTCGATCGGCGGGTAGGTGATGCCCTCGGGGGCGGTGGAGGTGCCGGTGGGCGTGCTCACGTGGTGGACTCCTGAAGAACGAGGGGGACCGGGGGCGCTCAGACGGCGCCGCGGTCGACCGCCAATGCTACCAACCGGCCGATCACGGCCTGCAGGTCGTCGTTGACGACCACCTCGTCGAACTCCCCCTGGGCGTCCATCTCCTCGATGGCGGTCCGCAGCCGGCGCTCGCGCTGCTCGGGGGTGTCGGTGCCGCGGTCGGTGAGCCGGCGGGCCAGCTCCTCCATCGACGGCGGCGCGACGAAGACGGTGACGGCCTCGGGACGGACCCGCTTGACCGACCGGGCGCCCTGCAGGTCGACCTCGACCAGGACCGGGCGGCCCTGGGCGAGCGCCTGCTCGACGGGCGCGGCGGGGGTGCCGGAGCGCTGCAGCCCGCCGTGCACCTCGGCCCACTCGAGGAGTTCGCCGCGCTCGACGAGCGCGTCGAACTCCTCGCGGGACACGAAGCGGTAGTCACGGCCGTCCACCTCGCCCGGCCGCGCGGGCCGGGTCGTGGCGGACACGCTGAACAGCAGCTCCGGCAGCGCCTCGCGCAGTCCCGCGACCACGCTGCTCTTGCCCACCCCGGAGGGCCCGGCCAGCACGAGCAGCCGCCCGCGGGCGGGGCCGGTCCGGCCGGAGGACATGACGGAGGAGGTGTCGGTCACGGGACGCCCGGATCAGCTCGGGTAGCGCTCGAGCAGCGCCTTGCGCTGGCGGTCACCCAGACCACGCAGACGGCGGCTGGTCGCGATCTCCAGCTCCTCCATGATCTGCTGGGCGCGGACCTTGCCGACGTTCGGCAGGGCCTCGAGCAGCGCCGAGACCTTCATCTTGCCGAGCACCTCGTCGGTCTCGGCCTTCTTCAGCACCTCCTCGAGGGTGGTGCCGCCGCGCTTGAGGCGGTCCTTCAGCTCGGCCCGGGCCCGGCGCGCGGCCGCGGCCTTCTCCAGCGCGGCGGCGCGCTGTTCCTCGGTCAGCTGGGGAAGGGCCACGGTTGGTTCCTCCGTACTTTCCTGTGTCGTTCTCGTCGTTCTCGCCGCCGTGATCCCGGCTCGCGCCGGGGTGTCGCGTCAGCGATCGGGTGGTGGGTCGCACCGACCCGACCGGGGGACGTCCCCGGCGTCGTATTCGAACGTACCCACGACCTCCACGGAAGCGTCAATGGGGGTCCCACCTCCGGTTTCGGCCGTCAGGAGGTGATCAACGGCACCCTGTTCGAACCACGACAGGAGTGCCATCCGGCTCCCCCGTAGGGCGGGTCGGCGCAGTGCTGCCCGCCGGACGGGGCAGCCGGCCCACCACCGGACGCGCCCGATCGACGTCCCGGTGCGCCCGGGGCGCCCGGCGGGTGGCGCGGACCGTCCGGCGCGCGTCCGGCGTCGCCGGCCCACCACCGGGCCCACGCCGTCCGGGAGTCCGTGATCGCGACGCGTGAGGTGTCCGGTGCCGGATCCGGCACCGGACACCTCACGGCGGACGATCACCGGGACCGGCGCCCGCTCAGTGCGACCCGGCGGCGGTGGAGGCCAGCTCCTCCCCGAGCAGGTGCGCCGCGTCCCGCAGGGCGACGGCGTCGGGGCCGGCCTGCAGCACACCGCGCGCCGACACCGGCAGGACCGGGCCCGCGGTGCCCGCGAACCGCGACACCACGTCGGCCGGGCTCGCGCCCTGGGCACCGAGCCCGGGCACCAGCACCGGGCCGTTCAGCGCGGTCAGGTCGAGGCCGTGCTCGTGGGTGCCGCCGACGACGACGCCCACCGCGCCGCGGGGCCGGGCACCGGCGTTGCGGGCGGCGGCGTCGTCGACCATCCGCTGGGCGACGCTCACCCCGTCCGCCGTCGTGGCGCACTGTACCGCGGCACCGTCCGGGTTGGACGTGCGGGCCAGCACGAACACCCCGCGCCCGGCCTCGTCGGCGGCGGTCAGCGCCGGCTCCAGCGACCCGAACCCCAGGTAGGGCGACAGCGTGAGCGCGTCCGCCCCGAGCGGCGCGCCGACGCGCAGGTAGGCGTCGGCGTAGCCGTCCATGGTGGACCCGATGTCGCCGCGCTTGGCGTCGAGCAGGGTCAGGGTGCCCGAGCCCGCGAACCCGGCGAGCAGCCGTTCCAGCACCGCGACGCCGGCCGAGCCGTGCCGCTCGAAGAACGCCGCCTGCGGCTTCACCACCGACACCGCCCCGGCGAACGCCGCGTGGCAGCGGTCGGCGAACGCGGCGAGGCCGTCGGCGTCGTCGGTGAGGTCCCAGGCCGCCAGCAGTGCCGGGTGCGGGTCGATCCCGACGCACAGCGGCCCGTGGGCGGCGACGGCCCCGTCGAGCCGGGCGGCGAAGCTCACGCCTTGGCCTTCAGCGCCGCGTGCGCCTGCTGCAGCGACCGCACGCCGATCCCGCCCGAGGCGAGCGCCTCGATGCCCTGCACCGCGGCCGCGGTCCCCTGCACCGTGGTGATGCACGGCACCCCGCGCGACACCGCGGCGGCGCGGATCTCGTAGCCGTCGACGCGCGGGCCGGGGTTCCCGACCGGGGTGTTGACGATCAGGTCGACGTCCCCGGCGAGGATGGTGTCGACGATCGTCGGGGTCTCCGGTCCGGAGCCCTCGCTGTGCTTGCGCACCACGGTGACGTCGATCCCGTTGCGGCGCAGCATCTCCGCGGTGCCCTCGGTGGCGAGGACCTGAAAGCCCATGTCGGCCAGGCGGCGGATCGGGAACACCATCGCCCGCTTGTCGCGGTCGGCGATGGACACGAACACCGTGCCCGAGGTCGGCAGCGAGCCGTAGGCGGCGGCCTGCGACTTGGCGAACGCCGGGCCGAAGGCGGAGTCGAAGCCCATGACCTCGCCGGTGGACTTCATCTCCGGGCCGAGCAGCGGGTCGACGCCCTGGCCCGCGGTGTTGCGGAACCGGTTGAACGGCAGCACCGCCTCCTTGACCGCGACCGGGGAGTCGGCGGGCAGCGCGCCGCCGTCGCCGGTCGCCGGGAGCAGGCCCTCGCCGCGCAGGTCGGCGATGGTGGCGCCGAGCATGATCCGGGCGGCGGCCTTGGCCAGCGGCACCGACGTCGCCTTGGACACGAACGGCACCGTCCGCGACGCCCGCGGGTTGGCCTCCAGCACGTAGAGCACGTCGCCGTGCAGGGCGTACTGGACGTTGAGCAGCCCGCGCACGCCCACGCCGTGCGCGATGGCGGCGGTCGCCTCGCGGACCTTCGCCAGCACCGAGGAGCCCAGCGTGATCGGCGGCAGGGTGCAGGAGGAGTCCCCGGAGTGGACCCCGGCCTCCTCGATGTGCTCCATCACGCCGCCGAGGTAGATCTCCTCGCCGTCGCACAGGGCGTCGACGTCGATCTCGATGGCGTCGTCGAGGAACTTGTCGACCAGCACCGGGCGGTCCGGGGAGATGGTGGTGGCGCGGGCGATGTAGCCGGCGAGGGTCGCCTCGTCGTAGACGATCTCCATGCCGCGGCCGCCGAGCACGTAGGACGGCCGCACGAGCACCGGGTAGCCGATCCGGGTGGCGATCCCCCGGGCCTGCTCGAAGGAGGTGGCCATGCCGAACTCCGGGGCGGGCAGGCCGGCCTTGCGCAGGACCTCGCCGAACGCGCCGCGGTCCTCGGCCAGGTCGATCGCGGCCGCGGAGGTCCCGACGACGGGCACCCCGGCGTCGGTGAGACGCTGCGCGAGCCCCAGCGGGGTCTGCCCGCCGAGCTGCACGATGACGCCCGCGACGGTGCCGGAGGCCTGCTCGGCGTGCACGACCTCCAGGACGTCCTCGAAGGTCAGCGGCTCGAAGTAGAGACGGTCGGCGGTGTCGTAGTCGGTGGACACCGTCTCCGGGTTGCAGTTGACCATCACGGTCTCGAACCCGGCGGCGCGCAGCGCCATGACCGCGTGCACGCAGGAGTAGTCGAACTCGATGCCCTGCCCGATGCGGTTCGGGCCGGAGCCGAGGATCAGGACCTTCGGCTTCTCGGTCTGCGGGGCGATCTCCGACTCGGCCGCGGGGTCGGTCTCGTAGGCCGAGTAGTGGTACGGCGTCCTCGCCGCGAACTCGGCGGCGCAGGTGTCGACGGTCTTGTAGACCGGCCGGATGCCGAGGCGGTGGCGCAGGGTGCGCACGCCGTCCTCACCGGCGAACTCGGGGCGCACCGCGGCGAGCTGACGGTCGGACAGGCCGTGGCGCTTGGCCCGGCGCAGCAGGTCGGCGTCGAGGACGGGTGCGGCCTCGAGCTCGGCGCGGATCTCCCCCAGCAGCGCGATCTGGTCGACGAACCAGGGGTCGATGCCGGAGTTCTTGGCCACGTCGTCGACCGACTGGCCGGAGCGGAGCGCCCGCTCGACCTCGTAGATGCGGCCGTCGACCGGGACGGTGTACTGCGGTTCGCCCTCCGGGTCGGGAGCGGTCCAGAACCCGGCCCGGGCCCGCTCCATCGAGCGGAGCGCCTTGCCCAGCGCCTCCGGGAACGAGCGGCCCAGCGCCATCGCCTCGCCGACGGACTTCATGGTCGTCGTCAGCTCGGGGTCGGCGCCGGGGAACTTCTCGAACGCGAACCGCGGGATCTTGACCGCGACGTAGTCCAGCGACGGCTCGAACGCGGCGATGGTCTCGCCGGTGATGTCGTTGCGGATCTCGTCGAGGGTGTAGCCGACGGCGAGCTTCGCGGCGATCTTGGCGATCGGGAAGCCGGTGGCCTTCGACGCCAGCGCCGAGGACCGGGAGACCCGGGGGTTCATCTCGATCACGACCAGGCGCCCGGTCTCGGGGTGGATCGCGAACTGGATGTTGCAGCCGCCGGTGTCGACGCCGACCGCGCGCAGCACGGCGATACCGACGTCGCGCATGTGCTGGTACTCGCGGTCGGTCAGGGTCATCGCCGGGGCGACGGTGATCGAGTCACCGGTGTGCACGCCCATCGGGTCGATGTTCTCGATGGAGCAGATGACGACCACGTTGTCGTGGTGGTCGCGCATGAGCTCCAGCTCGTACTCCTTCCAGCCGAGCACCGACTCCTCGATGAGGACCTCGGTGACCGGGGAGGCGGCGAGCCCGGCGCCGGCGAGGCGCTCCAGGTCCTGCGCCGAGTGCGCCATGCCCGAGCCGAGCCCGCCCATGGTGAACGACGGCCGGATGACCACGGGCAGGCCCAGCTCGTCGGCGGCGGAGCGGACCTCCTCCATGGAGTGGCAGACCCGGGAGCGGGGGACGTCGCCGCCGACCCCGATCACGATGTCCTTGAACTTGAGCCGGTCCTCGCCGCGCTCGATGGCGTCGACGTCGGCGCCGATCAGCTCGACGCCGTGGCGCTCCAGGGCACCGTTCTCGTGCAGCGCGATCGCGGTGTTGAGTGCGGTCTGCCCGCCCAGGGTCGCGAGCATCGCGGTGACCGGGGTGCCGTTGTCGCGCTCGGCGACGATGACCTTCTCGACGAACTCCGGGGTGATCGGCTCGACGTAGGTGGCATCGGCGAACTCCGGGTCGGTCATGATCGTCGCCGGGTTGGAGTTGACCAGGGAGACCCGGATGCCCTCGGACTGCAGCACCCGGCACGCCTGGGTGCCGGAGTAGTCGAACTCGCAGGCCTGACCGATGACGATCGGCCCGGAGCCGATCACCATGACGTGGTCGATGTCGTCGCGGCGGGGCATCAGTGGTCCTCCTGCCGGGCCTGGTCGTGCCGGTCCGGGTGCTGCGGGGTGGATGGGGATCCGGTGGGCGGTGGCGGCCACGGGCGGTCGTCGACGGGCCGGGCACGGCCGGACACCGGGTCGCCGCCCGGTGCCGGGTCGGCCGGGGTGTCCTCGGCGTCCGGGTCGGCGGTGGCGCCCGGGTGGGCGGGCGTACCGCCGTCGCGGCGCAGCGCGTCCTCGATGTCGGAGAACGGCGCCGTCAGCGGGTCCGGGGTGCCGGGGCGGCCCACGGCGGGCATCCGGCTGGTGGGCGGCTCGACCTCGCCGCGGCCGGTGGCCGGGGTCCCGGCCGGCGGGGTGACGGGCAGCCGGGTGGTGTGCTCGTCGGCGGCGTCCGTTCCGGCGTCGGCACCGCCGTGCGGGCCCTCCGGGCTGCCCGGCTCGAACCCGCGCGCGGCCGGGGCCGTGGCCGTGGCCGGGGCGGCCGGGGTGGGCCGCAGGTCGACCGACGGGGCCGCGGTCGCCGTCGGCGGCGTGGCCGGGTCGGGCTGGGCGGTCATCGCCGGCGCGGCCTCGGTCCCGGCCCCGGGCCGGGCCTCGGCCTCGGAGTGGGTCTCGGCCTCGGGCCGCGGGTACGGCGCGGGTGCGGTGCCCTCGGGCCGCTGCCCGGCGACGCCGGCGTAGCCGACCGGGTACTCGGTCATGAGCTCCACGAAGCGGTCGAACAGGTCCGACGCGTCGTGCGGGCCCGCGGCGGCCTCCGGGTGGTACTGCACGGAGAACGCCGGGAAGTCGAGCCCGGCCATGCCCTCGACGCAGCCGTCGTTGGGGCAGGTGTGGGTGATCTGCGCGCGGCCGTAGGGGGTGTCGAACTCCTCGCCCGCCTCGCCGGACACCGCGAAGCCGTGGTTCTGCGAGGTGATCGCGATCCGCCCGGTGGCGTGCTCGACGACCGGGATGTTGATGCCCCGGTGGCCGTAGCGCAGCTTGTAGGTGGACCGGCCGAGCGCGCGGCCGAGGATCTGGTTGCCGAAGCAGATCCCGAACAGCGGGATGCGCCGCTCCAGGACCTGCCGGGCGAGCGCGACGGGGCCGTCGGCGGTGGCCGGGTCACCCGGGCCGTTGGCCAGGAAGAAGCCGTCCGGACGCAGCGACTCGACGGTCTCGATGGTGCTCGACGCGGGCAGCACGTGCACCTCGATGCCCCGGGCGGCCATCATCCGCGGGGTGTTGAACTTGATGCCGACGTCCAGGGCGGCGACGACGAAGCGTCGCTCCCCCACTGCGGGCACCACGTAGGCCTCGGCGGTGGTGACGGCGCCGTAGAGGTCGGCGCCCTCCATCTGCGGGGACTGCGTGACCCGCTCGACCAGCTCGTCGTCGGGGGCGAGGCCGGGGCCGGAGAAGATCCCGGCGCGCATGGCGCCCTGCTCGCGCAGGTGGCGCACCGCGGCGCGGGTGTCGATCCCGGCGATCCCGACGATCCCCTGGGCCCGCAGTGCGTCCTCCAGCGAGCCGGTGGCCCGCCAGTTCGACGCCCGCCGGGCGGGGTCGCGCACGACGTAGCCGGCGACCTGGATCGCCCGCGACTCGTCGTCCTCGTCGTTCCAGCCCGTGTTGCCGATCTGCGGTGCGGTCTGCAGCACGATCTGGCGGTGGTACGACGGGTCGGTCAGGGTCTCCTGGTAGCCGGTCATGCCGGTGGTGAACACGGCCTCACCGAGTGTCTCCCCGGTGGCGCCGTACGCCTGTCCGCGGAAGATCCGCCCGTCCTCGAGCACCAGTAGCGCTGTCCTGTCCCCCATCACTGCACAACCTTCCCGTCCTGCGCGGTGATGCGTCCCCGCAGCACCGTCGCGACCACCGTTCCGGGCAGCCGCATTCCCTCGTACGGCGTGTTCGCCGCCTTGCTCGCCAGCTCCGCACCGCGGACCGTCCAGACCCCGTCCGGGTCGACCAACGCGAACGTCGCCGGCTCCCCCTCCGCGATCGGACGGCCCTGGTCGGGCAGGTTCCCGATCTCCGCGGGGCGCTCCGACAGCACCCGCGCGACGCCGTGCCAGTCCAGCAGGCCCGGCTCCACCATCGTCTCGACCAGCACCGACAGCGCGGTCTGCAGGCCCAGCATGCCCGGCTTCGCGACCTGCCACTCGGTGTCCTTGTACTGCGCGGCGTGCGGGGCGTGGTCGGTCGCGACGACGTCGATCACGCCCTCGGCCAGCGCCTCGCGCATCGCGCGGGTGTCGTCGGCGGTGCGCAGCGGCGGGTTGACCTTGTTCACCGGGTCGTAGCCGGTCAGCCGGGAGTCGGTGAGCAGCAGGTGGTGCGGGGTGACCTCGGCCGACACCCGCACGCCCTGGGCCTTGGCCGCGCGCAGCACGTCGATCGTGCGGGCGGTGGAGATGTGGCAGACGTGCAGCCGCGCGCCGGCCTCGCGGGCCAGCGCGCAGTCACGGGCGACGATCGTCTCCTCCGCGGTGGCGGGCCACCCGGCGAGTCCGAGCCGCGCGGCGACGGCACCCTCGTGCGCCTGGGCGCCGCCGGTGAGGCGGTGGTCCTCGGCGTGCTGGGCGACGACGACGTCGAGCGCGGAGGCGTACTCCAGCGCGCGGCGCATGATCAGCGGGTCGTTCACGCAGCGGCCGTCGTCGGAGAACATCCGCACCGCGGCGCGGGAGGCGGCCATCGTGCCGAGCTCGGCGAGCTTCTCGCCGCCGAGGCCGACGGTGACCGCACCGACCGGGTGCACGTCGACCAGCCCGATCTCCTCGCCGCGCCGGCGCACGTGCTCGACGACGACGTCGGAGTCGGCGACCGGGGTGGTGTTCGGCATCGCGAACACGGCGGTGAACCCGCCGAGCGCCGCGGCACGGCTGCCGGTCTCGATGGTCTCGGACTCCTCGCCGCCGGGCTCGCGCAGGTGCACGTGCAGGTCGACGAAGCCGGGCAGCAGCACGGCGCCGTCGGCGTCGAGGACCTCGGTGCCCTCGGGCGCGGTCAGGCCGGTGCCGATGGTGGCGACGACGCCGTCGGCGGCGAGCACGTCGACCGGGTCCCCGCCGTAGGGCCGGGTGTTGCGGATCAGCAGGTCGGTCATTCGGGAGCTCCGGCGAGAAGGTGGTAGAGGACGGCCATCCGCACGTGCACGCCGTTGCGCACCTGGGCCAGGACGGCGGAGTCGGGGGCGTCGGCGACCGCGGGGGCGATCTCCATGCCGCGGATCATCGGGCCGGGGTGCAGGACGACCGCGTGGTCGGGCAGGAGCCCCGCGCGGTCCTCGGACAGCCCGAAGCGCACCGCGTACTCGCGCGCGGAGGGGAAGAAGCCGCCGTGCATCCGCTCGGACTGCACGCGCAGCATCATGACCGCGTCGAGTGCGGGCAGCTCGGCGTCCAGCTCGTGGGACACCCGGCACGGCCAGGACTCGACGCCGGTGGGCAGCAACGTCGGCGGCGCGACGAGCACGACCTCGGCGCCGAGGGTCGCGAGCAGCAGCACGTTCGACCGGGCGACCCGGGAGTGCAGGACGTCGCCGACGATCCCGATCCGGCGCCCGGCGATGCCGCCGAGCCGGTCGCGCAGGGTCGCGGCGTCGAGCAACGCCTGGGTGGGGTGCTCGTGGGTGCCGTCACCGGCGTTGACGATCGCGGTGGGGGTGCCGGTGACCTCGCGGTCGGCGTCCACCCAGTGCGCGAGCCGGTGCGCCGACCCCGAGGCGGGGTGGCGCACGATCACGCAGTCCGCGCCCATCGAGGACAGGGTCAGCGCGGTGTCGCGCAGCGACTCGCCCTTGGAGACCGAGGAGCCGGAGGCGGACACGTTCACGGTGTCGGCGCTCATCCACTTGCCGGCGATCTCGAACGACACCCGGGTGCGGGTGGAGTTCTCGTAGAACATCGTGATGACCGTGCGGCCGCGCAGCGTCGGCAGCTTGCGCACCTCGCGGCCGAGCAGCGCCTCGCGCAGCCGGTCGGAGGTGTCGAGCAGCGCGGTCGCCTCGGCGGCGTCGAGGTCGGCGACCGAGAGCAGGTGTCTCACCTGTCCCCCTCTCCCTGGGTGATCCAGACGCCGTCGCTGCCATCGATCTCGGTCAGCGAGACCAGGATCTGCTCCGAGCGCGACGTCGGGACATTCTTGCCGACGTAGTCGGCGCGGATCGGGAGCTCCCGGTGGCCGCGGTCGATCAACACGGCGAGCTGCACCGCGCGCGGACGGCCCTCGTCGCGCAGGGCGTCGAGCGCGGCGCGGGTGGTGCGCCCGGACATGAGGACGTCGTCGACGAGCACGACGAGCCGGTCGTCCACGCCGCCCTCGGGCACCGCGGTGGACTCCAGCGCACGGGCCGGGCCGCGGCGCAGGTCGTCGCGGTAGAGGGTGGCGTCGACCGAGCCGACGGCCGGTGCGGCGCCGGCGAAGTCGGTGATCGCGGCGGCGAGCCGGTGGGCCAGGTGCACGCCGCGGGTGGGGACGCCCAGGAGCACGAGCCCGTCGGGGTTCTCGGCGCTGAAGGCGGTCTTCTCGATGATCTGGTGCGCGATGCGCGCGACGGTGCGGGTGACGTCGGCGGCGGACAGCAGTTCCCGTGCGGGCTGCTGTGCGTCGGCGTCCCCGCGGCGGTTCTGCGCCACGAGGTGGTCTCCTTCCCCGCCTCACCGGACGGGTCTTAAAGGACGGTCGTAGACGAGCTGTGCGCCAACCTAGCAACTCGGCGGGTGCCCGCGCGGGACGGCCGCAGCGCGTCACACCGCGAGCCGCGCCACAGCCGCGTCACCCGTTCGAGGTCACGTTCCCGTCACGATGCGCGATGGCCGACGGCCGTCCGGCACGACACCTTGCGATACCCGATTCTGCCCATGCGCACCCACAGGGGCGGGTGGTGGGATCGCGCACCCACACCCTGCGCTACCGCTGACGAGGGACGTGGACTGCCCCGTTCGTGTGGGAAACCGCTCGTCAACCCCCCGAGCAGGGGGTCGAACTTGACGGTGCCGGACCGGACCCGGAGGATTACTCTCCGTATCAATCAGCACGCGTGCAGCAGCGCCGCGACGAGCGGGACGGTCGGGACGCCGGCACCCGCCGGAGCTGCCGCCCCGAACGGGACCACCCACAGGGGCGACGACGCGGCAGGCGCGACAACGCCACCGGTGCACCGCCGGTGACCGGCCGGTCCGGCCACACCGGTACGGACCGTCAGGAACGAGGAGATCGATGGGCGACTACGCCAAGGCGCTCGGGGGCAAGCTCCGGGCGATCAGGCAGCAACAGGGGCTCTCCCTGCACGGCGTCGAGCAGAAGTCGGGCGGACGCTGGAAGGCGGTCGTCGTGGGCTCCTACGAGCGCGGGGACCGTGCGGTGACCGTGCAGAAGCTGGCCGAGCTGGCCGACTTCTACGGCGTCCCGGTGGCCGAGCTGCTCCCCGAGGGCCGCATCCCGTCCGGCAGCGAGCCCGCGACGAAGATCGTGATCAACCTGGAGCGGCTGCAGCAGCTCCCCGCGGACAAGGTCGGGCCGCTGGCCCGCTACGCCGCGGCCATCCAGAGCCAGCGCGGCGACTACAACGGCAAGGTGCTCTCGATCCGCGCCGAGGACCTGCGTTCGCTCGCGATCATCTACGACATGTCCCCCGGCGAGCTGACCGACCAGCTCATCGACTGGGGAGTGCTCCCGCCCGAGGCGCGCCCCGGGCAGCACGTGGGATGATCTGTTCCACCGGCCGCGTCCCAGGGGAAGGGTGACGCGACCGGTCGGGCGGTGGCCGGGGTCTGCACAGTCCCCCGGCCACCGCCCTTCGTGCGTTCAGGCCCTGGTCAGAGGGTGGCGCGCAGGTGCTCGGCGATGTCGGAGATCTGGCCGAGCACCCCGTTGACGTAGCGCGGGGAGTCGTCGGTCGACAGCGTCCGGGCCAGCTCGACGGCCTCGGTGATCGCGACCGGGTCGTCGACGTCGTCGACCCACAGCAGCTCGTAGATCCCGAGCCGCAGCAGGCCGCGGTCGACCGCGGGCATCCGGTCGACGTCCCAGCCCTCGGCGTGCTCGGCGATCAGCTGGTCGATCCGGTCCCGGTGGGTCGCGACGCCCTCGACGAGCCGCGCCGCGTAGTCCTGCACGGGCGGCGCGTCGTCGGTCTCGCGGCGCGCGGCGAGCACGGACAGCGCGTCCTCACCGCGGGCCTCGGCCTCGAAGAGGATGTCCAGTGCCCGTTTACGGGCCTTGGTGCGTGCGCGCACCTCAGCTCACGCGGCCGAGGTAACGGCCGTCCCGGGTGTCGACCTTGACCTTGGTGCCGCTCTCCAGGAACAGCGGCACCTGGATCTCGGCGCCGGTCTCCAGGGTCGCGGGCTTGGTGCCGCCGGTGGAGCGGTCACCCTGCAGGCCCGGGTCGGTGTGGGAGATGACCAGCTCGACCGAGGTCGGGAGCTCGATGAACAGCGGCTCACCCTCGTGCAGCGACACCTGGGCGGAGGCGTTCTCCAGCAGGTAGCGCGCGGCGTCGCCGACGGCCTTCTCCGGGATCGGGATCTGGTCGAAGGTGTCGCCGTCCATGAAGACGAAGTCGGTGCCCTCGCGGTACAGGTAGGTCATGTCGCGGCGGTCCACCGTCGCGGTGTCGACCTTGGTGCCCGCGTTGAAGGTCCGGTCCACGACCTTCCCGGACATCACGTTCTTCAGCGTGGTGCGAACGAACGCACCGCCCTTGCCGGGCTTGACGTGCTGGAACGCCGTCACGGTCCACAGCTGGCCCTCGATGTTCAGGACCAGGCCGTTCTTCAGGTCGTTCGTGGTCGCCACGTGCGCGCTCTCCTGCTCGGATCTCGGATTCGTGCGTCGGTCAGGGTACCGCCACCCGGTTCGCAGGCCCGCCCGAGGGGCGGGCGACCTGCCAGGATGGGCGCCATGACGGTGCGGGTGGTGGTGGCCGACGACCAGGCGGTGGTGCGGGCGGGGCTGCGGACGGTGCTGGCGGCGGCGCCGGACATCGACGTCGTCGGGGAGGCCGGGGACGGCGCGGAGGCCGCCGAGCTGGCCGAGACCCTGCGCCCGGACGTCGTGCTGATGGACGTCCGGATGCCCGGCACCGACGGCATCGAGGGGACCCGACGGATCCGCGCGCTGCGCGACCCCGGCATCCGTGTGCTGGTGGTGACGACGTTCGACCTGGACCGCCACGTCTACGACGCCCTGCGGGCCGGCGCGTCCGGCTTCGTGCTGAAGGACGTCGAGCCGGAGGACCTCCAGGTCGCGGTCCGCACCGTGCACGCCGGGCACGAGCTCTTCGCGCCGTCGGTCACGCGGCGGCTCGTCGGCTCGTTCGTCCCGGCCGACCCGCCCGCCCCGGCCGGGCCCGCGGCCACGCTGACCGAGCGGGAGCGGGAGGTGCTCGGTCTGGTCGCCGCCGGGCTGTCCAACGCCGAGATCGCCGACCGGCTGGTGCTGGGCGGCACGACGGTCAAGACCCACGTCTCGAACCTGCTCACCAAGCTGGGGCTGCGCGACCGGGTGCAGCTGGTGGTGTTCGCCTACGAGCACGGGCTGGTGGGAGCCGCCGGTGCCGACGGCTGAGCCCGGCCCGGACGCCCCCGCGCCCGCCCCCACGCCGCTGCCCGGCACGCGCGCCGGGGATGTCGCGCTGGCGGTGCTGGCGCTGATCCTGGTCGCCCAGGAGCTGGTCACCACCCTGGTCCTGGAGATCCCCGGCTACACCCACCGGCTCACCCCGCCGCTGTCCGTGGCGCTGGCGGCGGTGCTGAGCCCGGCGATGGCCGCCACCGTGCTGCTGCGCCGCCACCGGCCGCGGCGCGCCTACCTGGTCCTGGCCGTGCTCACCGCCCCGGCGATGGCGTTCCTCGGCGGGTTCGCGACGTTGCTGTGGCCACTGCTGGCCTTCTCCGTCGCGCGGGCTCCGCAGCGCGGACCGGCCGGCGCGGCGGCCTGGGTGACGCTGCCTTGGCTCGGTGCGCTCGGCCTGGCCGGGCTGCTGCGCGTCCCGGTGTCGCCGGATCCGGCGACCGAGGCGGGGATGCTCGTCGGCGGCTCGGTGGTGGTGGCGCCGCTGCTGGTGATCGCCGCCCTCGCAGGGCGCTGGAGCCGGTCCGCCGCGCTGCGCGCCGACCGGGAACGGGCCGAGACCGACCGGCTGCGGCACGGCACCGCGCTGGACGCCGAGCGGTCCCGGATCGCCGAGGAGATCGGCGGCGGGGTGCTCAGCGGTCTGCGCGGCCTGGTCGCCCAGGCCGGCGCGCTGAGCCCCGGCGCGACCGAGGCCGACCTGCGGGCCGTGCGGGAGCGGGCCCGGTCGGTGCTGGCCGCGATGCGCCGGGTCCTGGGCGTACTCCGCGCGCCCGCCGCCGTCGAGCCGGGTCCCGTCGCCGTCGCGGTGCCGGAGCCCGCCGTTCCCCCGCGGCGGCGCCGGCTGCCGGTACCCGACCGGGCCGGGCTGTGGGCGCTCGTCGCGTTCGTGGTCCCGGCACTGCTGATGGGGGCGCTGGTCGCCCCGGTGGCCGGCCTGGACACCGGGCAGCCCGTCGTCGACGGGTTCCTGCGCATGCTGCAGCTGCCGTGGCGGAACCCGGCCGCGGCGGTCGTCGTGGTGGCGCAGTTCGCACTCGTCGCCTGGTGGCGGACCGCGCCGGTGCCGGCGCTGTTGCTCGCCGGGGCCGGGTCGCTCGCCGCGGGTCTGCTCGACGGCTCGAACGTGTTCGCCGAGTCGGCCTGGGTGCTGCTGGTCTGGGGCGCGGCGACCGCGGCGCCGGTCGTGACGTCCGCGGTGGCCGTGGTGGTGTCGACGCTCGTCGTCGTCGCCGGGGGTGTCCTGACGGGGGTGTGGGACCGGCTCGGCTACCCGGAGTCGGTCGTCGTGCTGAACTTCCTGGCCGTGGTGCCGCTGTGGGCGGCCGGGGTCGCGGTCCGCCACCACCGGCTCGACACCGCGGCCCGGCGGCGCGCGCTCACCGAGGCGGGCGTGCGCGACGCGCTCACCCGCGAACGCCTGCGCGTGGCCCGCGACCTGCACGACGTCGTCGCCCACCACGTCTCCGCGGTGGCGGTGCAGGCCGGGGCCGCGCGGCTCGCCGCCGACCCGGCGACGCGCGCCGAGGCGCTCGGGCACATCGCCGACTCGGTGCGCCGGGTCGCCGAGGCGCTGCCCGCGCTGGCCGATCTGGGTCCGGACCCGGACGGCGCGGACCTGTCCCCCGCCGCGCTGGAGGCGCTGGTGGCGCCGTCCCGCTCGGCGGGTCTGCCGGTCGCGGTGACGGTCGAGGGCGCTCCGGCGGAGACGCCCGGTGAGGCGGAGCTGTTCGCGCGGCGCATCGTCACCGAGGCCCTGACCAACACCCTGCGCCACGCCGGGCCCACCCCCACCCGGGTACGGGTCACCCAGGGCGGCGCCGACGAGCCCGTCGTCGTGGAGGTCGACGACGACGGCCCGGTACCCGGCCACCGGCCCGACGGGACCGGCTCCGGCCTGGGCCTGCTCGGCATGCGGGAACGGGTCGCGCTGCTCGGCGGCGACCTGTGCACCGGCCCCGGCGACGGTCCGGGGTGGACGGTCCGCGCGGTGCTGCCCCGCAGCCCGCTCGTCCGCGAGGACGACCCCGCCGCGTCGCCGATCTCGTCCTGCGCGCCGATCCGCGAGGGGACACCCGGCTCGTAGCGTCGGCCCCCACGAGCGGGGAGGGACCGATGACAGCACAGCAGCAGCTCCGGGCCGGGCCGGTGACCGGCACCGGCGCGACGCTCGAGATCGACGCGCTGACCAAGCGCTACGGCGGCACGGTCGCCCTGGACGGGGTGAGCTTCGACGTCCGCCCGGGCGAGATCTTCGGCTTCGTCGGCTCCAACGGCGCCGGGAAGACGACGACGATGCGGATCGCCCTCGGGGTGCTGGCGGCGGACTCCGGGCAGGTCCGCCTCGGCGGGCGCCCGGTCGATCTCGACGTGCGCCGCACCATCGGCTACATGCCCGAGGAGCGCGGGCTGTACCCGAAGATGAAGGTCGGCGAGCAGCTCACCTACCTGGCCGAGCTGCACGGCGTCGACCGGGCCGCGGCGCGCCGGGCGGTGCTGCGCTGGGCCGAGCAGCTCGGTGTCGACCACCGGCTCGGTGACACCGTCGACGCGCTCAGCCTGGGCAACCAGCAGCGCGTGCAGCTGGCCGCCGCGCTCGTGCACGACCCGGCGGTGCTGGTGCTCGACGAGCCGTTCTCCGGGCTGGACCCGGTCGCCGTCGACGTGATGAGCGAGGTGCTGCGAGAGAAGGCCCGCGCCGGGGTGCCGGTGCTGTTCTCCAGCCACCAGCTCGACCTGGTGCAGCGGCTGTGCGACCGGGTCGGGATCCTCGTGGCCGGCCGGATGCGGACCGTCGGCACCGTCGGCGAGGTGCGCCGCGGTGGCGGCACCCGGCTGGAGGTCCACGCCCCCGCCGCCGCACCCGGCTGGGCGCAGGGCCTGCCCGGGGTCACCGTGCTCACCCACGACCGCGGCCGCACCGTCCTGGCGCTCGGCGACGGCGCCGACGACCAGCGGGTCCTCGCCGCGGCGCTCGCCACCGGGCCGGTGCGCGGCTTCACCGTCACCACGCCGTCGCTGACCGATCTGTACCGGGAGGTCGTCGCATGACCGGGTCCGCCACCCTGCCCGCGCACCGCGCGGTCGCGCTCGTCGCGCGTCGCGAGTTCCGGGTGCAGGTGCACAAGCGCAGCTTCTGGATCAGCAACGCGATCATGGTGCTGGTCATCGTCGGCGGCATGGTCGCCTACGCGGTGTTCGGCTCCGGCGGCGACGACCGTCCCACCGTCGGGGTCGCCGGGGACGCCTCGCTCGCCGCGGCGGTCACGACCGCCGGGGAGCGGCTCGGCCTGCCCGTCGAGGTCCGGGAGGTGCCGTCCGCGGCCGCCGGGCGCGACGCCGTCGCCGCCGGGGACCTCGACGTCGCCCTGACCGCGGACGGCCCGGCGGGCGCGGTCGCCGTCGTCGACTCGGACGTGCCGTCGGCGACCCGCGCGGTGCTCGACGCCGCGCTCGCCGACCGGGCCACCGCGGCCGCCCTGGGGACGGTGGGACTCACCCCGGCCGAGCTGGCCGCCGCGACCCCGCCCGCCGGGCTCACCGTCGACGCGCTGGATCCTGCCGACCCCGAGGCCGGGCAGCGCACCGCGCTGTCGTTCGCCGCGCTGATCGTGATGTTCATGCAGATCGTGGGCTTCGGCCTCACCGTCGCCATGGGCGTGGTCGAGGAGAAGTCCAGCCGCGTGGTGGAGCTGCTGCTGTCGACGATCCGCCCGCTGCACCTGCTGTGGGGCAAGGTGCTGGGCATCGGCGCGGTCGGGCTGGTCCAGCTGCTGCTCTACGGCGTCGTCGGCATCGGCGCCGGGATCGCCACCGGGCTGCTGACGATCACCGGCACCGCGCTCGGGGTGTTCGGCGCCGCGCTGGGCTGGTTCGTCCTCGGCTACGCGTTCTTCGCGGTGCTCTACGCCGCGGCCGGGTCCCTCGTGTCGCGCCAGGAGGACGTCAACACCACCACCGGGCCGCTGATGATGCTGCTGTTCGCGATGTACGGCGTCTCGTTCTGGTTCCTGGGCTCGCCGGACTCCGCGGTGCTCGGCGTGCTGTCGTGGATCCCGCCGTTCCCGGCGATGCTGATGCCGCTCATGATCGCCGACGGGTCCGCGACCGCCTGGCACGTCGCCGGGTCGGCCCTGGTCATGCTGGTGGCGCTGGTCCTGCTGGCGAAGGCGGGCGCCCGGGTCTACGAGCGGTCGGTGCTGCGGATCGGGGCGACCGTGCCGTGGCGGGAGGCGCTCAGATCTCGATGAGCTCGCGGGGCAGCCCGGTCAGCGGCACGGCCGGGCCGCCCGCGACGACGTGCAGGGTGTCCTCGATCCGCACCCCGCCCCGTCCGTCGAGGTAGACGCCCGGCTCGACGGTCACGACGTTGCCGGCGTCGATCCGACCGGTGGCGGTGGTCCCGAGCCACGGCGGCTCGTGCACCGCGAGCCCGACCCCGTGGCCGAGGCCGTGCGGGAACCGTTCGCCGTGCCCGGCGGCCGTGATCACGTCCCGGGCGGCCGCGTCGACGGCGGTCACCGACGCCCCGGGGACGAGTGCGGCCCGCCCGGCCGCGGCGGCGGCGTCGACCAGGGCGTGCAGCTCACGCTGCCAGTCCGCGGCCGGGCCCAGGCAGAACGTGCGCGTGGTGTCGGAGTGGTAGCCGTCGAGCGCCGCCCCGAAGTCGATCTTGACGAGGTCGCCGCGACGCAGCTCGGTGCCGGTGGGGCGGTGGTGGGGCACCGCGGAGTGCGGACCGGCGGCGAGGATGGTGTCGAAGGCGGGGCCGTCGGCGCCCAGGCGGCGCATCCGGTCGTCGAGGTCGAGCGCGACGTCGGCCTCGGTGCGTCCCGGGCGCAGGCCGCCGTCGTCGAGCAGGGCGCGCAGCGCGCTGTCGGCCAGCGCGCAGGCCGCGGCGATCCGCTCGACCTCGCCGGCATCCTTGACCGCGCGCAGCCGCCCGGCCAGGCCGGGGGCGCGGCGCAACCTGCGGCCGGGGACGGCGTCACGGACCGCGGCCAGCCCGTCGACGGTGAGGGTCGCCGAGTCGTAGCCGAGGGTCAGCCCGGCGGGGACCCGGGCCGCGGCGGCCGGCGCGCTCGGCCGGTCGACGAGGATCTTCAGGCCGGGGCACTGCTCCGCGGCCTGGACCCGGTAGCGCCCGTCGGTGCAGAGCAGGTCGCCGCCCGGGTCGGCGGCGATCACCGCGGCGGCGTTGGAGCCGGTGAACCCGGTGAGGTGCCGGACGTCGATCAGGTCGGTGACCAGCAGTGCGTCCAGTCCGGCGGCGGGGAGCAGGGCGCGCAGGGCGTCGCGCCGGGCGGGGTGGGACATGGCCCGAACCCTATGTGCGGTGTCGCGCCTGTCTAGGGTCACCGGCATGGGTCTCTACTTCCGCCAGCTGCTGTCGGGCCAGGACTACGCCGTGGGTGACCCGGTGGCCACCCAGATGGTCAACTTCTCGTACCTGATCGGCGACGACGAGACCCGCGAGGCCGTCGTCGTCGACCCGGCCTACTCCCCCGACGAGCTGCTCGCGACCCTCGACGCCGACGGCATGCGCCTGACCGGGGTGCTGGCCACGCACCACCACCCCGACCACGTCGGCGGCACGATGATGGGCTTCGACCTCGTCGGCGTCGCGCAGCTGATCGGGTCGCACCCGGTGCCGATCCACGTGCAGCGCACCGAGGCCGACTACGTGACGCGGGTGACCGGGCTGTCGGCGACCGACCTGACCCCGCACGACCACGACGACGTCGTCGAGGTGGGGAACGTCGCGATCCGGCTGCTGCACACCCCCGGCCACACCCCGGGCAGCCAGTGCTTCCTGGTGCCCGGCCCGGACGGCGACCGGCTCGTCGCCGGGGACACGCTGTTCCTGCAGGGCTGCGGGCGCACCGACTTCCCGGGCGGCGACACCGCGCAGATGTACCACTCGCTGCAGCAGCTGGCAGCGCTGAAGGGCAACCCGACGGTCTACCCGGGGCACCGGTACTCGCCGGCGTCGAACGCCCCGCTCGACGACGTGCGGGCCACCAACACCGTCTACCGGGCGACCTCGGCCGAGCAGTTCGTGGCCGCGTTCGGGTCATGACGGCCGGACCGTGACGGCCGGGTCGTGACCCCGGCCGCGGTGGTGCTCGTCGAGGGGGCCGGCGACGCCGCGGTGCTCGAGACCCTCGCGCGACGTCGCGGCACCCCGCCCGGCGACGTGGCGATCGTCGTCCTGCACGACTACACCAACCTGGGCACCGCCCTGGCGGCCCTCGCCCCGGCCGCCCCGGACCGGGTCGCCGTGCTGTGCGACGCCGGGGCCGCGGCGTACTGCCGCCGGGCCGCCGGGGCGGCGGTGCCGGTCCGGGTGTGCGACGCCGACCTGGAGGACGAGCTGCTGCGCGCGCTCGGCACCGCGCGGGTGCACGCCGTCCTCGACGCCTGCGGTGAGCTCGCCGCGCTGCACGCCCTGGCCCGTCAGCCCGGCCGGCGCGGCCGCGGCGACGACGAGAACCTGCGCCGGTTCCTCTCGGCGCGCTCCGGGCGCAAGGCCCGCTACGGCGCGCTGTTCGCCGCCGAGCTGGACCTGCGGGCGCTAGCGGACCCGCTGCGCCGGGTCCTCGACGACGTCGGTCTCTGACCGGGGTGCGGGGTCGGTCCCGTCGGTCGCGATCCACGCCGCGGAGAACACCAGCAGCCGCGACAGCAGGAACAGGAAGAACAGCGTCGCGAGCACGGTGCCGAACACGGCCCCGCCCGCGGTGTCGGACACGGCGCCGACGACGAGCGCGACCCCGAGCTTGAGCAGCTCCAGCGCGACCGCGCCGACGGCGGCGGGACGCACGACCCGGCCCGGCGGGACCGGCCGGCGCGGCAGCCGGGCCAGTACGAAGCAGAACACGGCCCAGTCCAGGACCAGCACCACGACGGCGCCGAGCACCCGCAGCGCGACCCGGCCGCCGAGCGCGTCGCGGACGCCGACCAGCTCCAGGGTGAACCCGGCCAGCCCGGTCACGGCGAACGTCACCACCACCGAGGCGAGGACGGCGACGCCGAGCACGGCCAGCGCGCCCAGGTCCCACAGGACCCGGCGCGGCGAGACGATCCGCTCGGCGGGCAGCCGGAACTGCGCCGACAGCGCCTCCCGCAGGTACGACGTCCACGTCGACCCGGCCCACAGCACCCCGAGCGCACCGATCCCGACGAGCGACCCGCTGCGGTCGGCGGCGGCCTCCACGGCGGGGGCGACGGCGCCGGTCAGCCCGGCCGGGAACGCCGCCTCGACGGCGAGGACCAGGTCGTCGCGGGAGGTGGTGCGCCAGAACACGAGCAGCCCGAGGGCGAAGAACAGGACGAGCAGCAGCGGCACCGCCGCGATCACGGTGTAGAACGCGACCGCGGCGGACAGGTGGTTGCCGCGCTGGTGGCGGTAGCGGTCGGCGGCCCGGCGGGCGTGCCCCACCAGGGACGACCGGGCGGGGAGCTCACGGAGCCGTCGCAGGCCGTCCCGGATCACGTCGCGCACCCGGTCATCCTCTCCCACGGCCCCCATCGCGATCCGCGCCGGAGCGCCGGTGCCACGGGGGGACCTTCGCCCCGGTCGCGGCTCCGGTGCGGGTGGGATCGTTCCCCGCCACAACCCCTCCACCCGGACGGAGCACGACCATGGTCGACGCGAGTGACGGAACGGGACGGGCGCCCACCGCCGAGGACGCCACATCACACGGGGTCCGCGGACTCGTCGTACTCCGCGGTGTCCTGGTCCTGCTGTTCGGGCTGGCCGTGCTGGTGACCCCTGGCCTGGCCCTGCTGGTGCTGATCTACGTCTTCGCCGCGTACGCGCTGGTCGACGGCGTCGTCGCGGTCGTGCTCGGGATCCGGCACCGGGGCGAGCGACCCGGCTGGGGCTGGGCCGTCGCGCAGGGCGTGGTGTCGGTCGTCGCCGGTCTGGCGGCCTTCGCGCTGCCCGGGACCGCGGCGCTGTTCTTCCTGTACGTGGTCGCGTTCTGGGCGATCGTCGCCGGAGTCGTCACCGCGGTCTCGGCCAACGAGGTCCGCCGGCACGGCGGTCCGTGGGGGTGGATCGCCGGACGGGCCGTGCTCGACGTGCTGTTCGGCGTCCTGCTGCTCGTGTGGCCGGCGTCCGGCATCCTCGCGATGCTGTGGCTGGTCGGGGCGTTCGCCCTGGCCGCAGGGGTGCTGCTGCTCGTGCAGGCATTCGGGTCGCGTACCCACCCCGCCCTCGGCTGAGGTGTACCGACCGCGGTCTCAGCCGGAGATCGCGGCGTACGCGGTCTCCAGCAGCGCCGGGTCCGGGCCCTCCAGCCGCCCCGGCTCGGCGAGGCCGTCGAGCACGACGAAGCGCAGCGTCCCGGCCCGGGACTTCTTGTCCCCGCGCATGGTCTCGGTCAGCTCGTCGAGCACGCCGGGCTCGTAGCGCGTCGGCAGCCCGACCAGCTCCAGCACCTCGCGGTGCAGGTCGGCGGTGGCGTCGTCGAGCCGCCCCGCGGCGCGGGCCAGCTCGGCGGCGAACACCAGGCCGACCGCGACGGCGTTGCCGTGCCGCCACCGGTAGCGCTCGCGGCGCTCCACGGCGTGGCCGAGGGTGTGGCCGTAGTTGAGGATCTCCCGCAGGTGCGACTCGCGCAGGTCCGCCCCGACGACGTCGGCCTTCACCCGGATCGCGCGGCGCACCAGCTCGCCGAGCACCGGCCCGGCCGGGTCCAGCGCGGCCGCCGGGTCGGCGCGGACGCGGTCGAGGATGACCGGGTCGGCGATGAACCCGGCCTTCCACACCTCCGCGGACCCGGCGACGAGCTCGGGACGCGGCAGCGTGCGCAGCGTGTCGAGGTCGACGAGCACCGCGGACGGCTCGTGGAAGGCGCCCACCAGGTTCTTCCCGGCGGCGGTGTTGATGCCGGTCTTCCCGCCCACGGCGGCGTCGACCATCGCGAGCAGCGTGGTCGGGACGTGCACGACCCGCACCCCGCGCATCCAGGTCGCGGCGACGAACCCCGCCAGGTCGGTGACCGCTCCCCCGCCGAACCCGACGACCACGTCGGCCCGGGTCAGCGCGGCACCGGCACAGGCGTCCCAGCAGTCGGCCAGCGAGGCCAGGGACTTGCCGTCCTCGGCGTCGGGCACCTCGTGGGTGAACGCGGCCAGCCCGGCGGCCTCCAGCTCGGCGCGGGCGGCACCGGCGCGGTCGGCGAGCGTCGGCGGGTGCAGCACGAGGACCCGGCCCGCCCCGGTGCCGGCGACGACCTCGGCCAGCCGCGCGGCCACCCCGGCGCCGACGAGCACCGGATAGGGCTGCTCGGTGCGGACGTCGATGCGGACCGAGCCGTCGGACTCGGTGGTGCCGGAGGTGTCGGGCAGCGTGCCGGACGGGGTGGACGTCATCGGGCCTCCGCCCGCTCGGTGCCGGCCCCGTCCTGCGGCGAGCCGAAGCCGGGCGCCGGCAGTGTCGAGTCCTGGCGCGGGGTGGGCCGGTCGAACGGGTCGGCGGCGTCCGGGGAGGCCTCGGGCAGCGCGGACGGGCCGTGCCCGAGCTCGGCCAGCACGGCGGCGACGACCTGGTTGGGGCTGCGGCGCACCGTCGTGACCGCCACGGTGGCGACCTCGGCGTAGAGCGGGGCCCGCTCGGCGAGCAGCGCCCGGAACGTCGCCCGCGGGTTCACCCCGGCCAGCAGCGGGCGCGCGGTGGACATCCCGGTGCGGCGCATCCCGTCGGCGAGGTCCACCTCGAGGGCGACGACGCGGTGCCCCGCGAGCAGTGCGCGGGTCTCGGCGGCCAGCACGGAGCCGCCGCCGAGGGCGAGGACGCCGTGCCCGGCGCGCAGCTCCTCGGCGACGACCTCGCGCTCCAGCGCGCGGAACGCGGCCTCGCCCTCCTGCACGAACATCTCCGCGATCGGCTTGCCGATGCGGGCGACGATCGCGGCGTCGGTGTCGGCGAAGTTCAGCCCGAGCCGCTGCGCGAGCAGCGAGCCGACCGTGCTCTTGCCGGACCCGGGCGGGCCGACGAGCACCACCCAGGGGCGGCCCTCGGCGTCGGGGGCCGGGGTGGGGGCCGGCGCGGTCACCGCTGCCCCGCCAGGTAGGAGGCCAGGTTGCGGCGGGTCTCGTCGAGCGAGTCGCCGCCGAACTTCTCCAGTGCGGCCTGGGCCAGCACCAGCGCCACCATCGTCTCGACGACGACCCCGGCACGCGGCACGGCGCAGGCGTCGGAGCGCTGGTGGATGGCGGTGGCCTCCTCGCCGGTGGTGGTGTCGATGGTGCGCAGCGCCCGGGGGACGGTGGAGATGGGCTTCATCGCGACGCGGACCCGGACCGGCTCACCGTTGGTCATGCCGCCCTCGATGCCGCCGGCCCGGTTGGTGAGCCGGGTGACCGGCACGGTGCCCGCCGGTCCCTGCCCGGGCGAACCGGCGGGGACCATCTCGTCGTGAGCGACGGAGCCGCGGCGGTGCGCGGTGCGGAAGCCGTCGCCGATCTCGACGCCCTTCATCGCCTGGATGCCCATCAGCGCGGCGGCGAGCCGGGCGTCGAGCCGACGGTCGGCCTGCACGTAGGTGCCGACGCCGACCGGCATCCCGTAGGCGATGACCTCGATGACCCCGCCGAGGGTGTCGCCCGCCTCGTGCGCGGCGTCGATCTCGGCGGCCATCGCGGCGCCGGTGGCGTCGGTGAAGGCGCGCACCGGGTTGGCGTCGATGCGGTCGAGGTCGGCGGGGCCGGGCAGCGGCTCGTCGTCCGGGGCGTCGACGGCGCCGATGCCCACGACGTGGGACACGATCGTCACGCCGAGGGCCTGCTGCAGGAACGCCTTGGCGACGGTGCCGAGCACGACGCGGGCGGCGGTCTCGCGTGCGCTGGCGCGCTCCAGGACCGGGCGGGCCTCGTCGAAGCCGTACTTGGTCATGCCGGCGAGGTCGGCGTGGCCGGGACGGGGCCGGGTCAGCGGCGCGTTGCGGGCGCGGTGCGCGATCAGCTCCGGGTCCACCGGGTCGGCGGCCATCACCGTCTCCCACTTGGGCCACTCGGTGTTGGCGATGCGGACCGCGACCGGCCCGCCCTGCGTGAGGCCGTGCCGCAGGCCGCCGATGACCTCCAGCTCGTCGGCCTCGAACGCCATCCGCGGGCTGCGGCCGTAGCCGAGCTTGCGGCGGGCCAGCTCGGCCTGCAGCTCCTTGGTGGTGACCGAGACCCCGGCGACCATGCCCTCCAGCACGCCCACCAGGGCCGGACCGTGGGACTCCCCGGCGGTGATCCATCGCAGCACGGCGACCATCCTCTCACCCGGGGATCCGGGCGCCCGACAGCACCACGACCGCGGGCACCACGACCGCCAGTGCCGCACCGAGCAGGACCGGGCCGTGCGGCAGCCTGCTCCCCCACCCGGCCCGCCTGGCCCCGACCGCGACGAGCGCCACCGCCGCCGAGACGACCGCGGCCAGCACCGCGACCACCGGCAGCGCCGCCCATCCCGCACCGGCGGCCGCGGCGCCCACCGGACCGGCGAGCTTCACGTCGCCGCCGCCCATCGCCCGCGGTGACACCAGGTGCACCACCAGGTAGGCGCCGCCGAGCAGCACCGCCCCGGCCAGGCCGCGCCCCACCGCGGCACCCCCGGCCGGGACGAGCGCCGCGGGCACCAGCGCGAGCGCGGGCAGGGTGAGCGCGTTCGGCAGCCGCCGCACCAGCAGGTCGGTCGCGGATCCCGCCACGGCCAGCCAGGACAGCACCGCGAGCAGCGCCGTCCACCGCGGGTCGAGCAGCCCCGACACGACCAGCCCCGCCGTCGCCGCCCCGGACAGCGCCAGCCCCGCCTCGCACCACCCGGCCGGCACCGGTGCGCCGCGCGGCAGCCGGGCCAGCCAGCGCCGGGTCGCGACGCCGGCACCCCCGCCGAGGACGGCGGCGACGAGGACGGTGGCGGTGGCGGCGAGGTCCATGCCTCGATCCTGGGGCGGGCCGGGCCGTCCGGACCGACGGGTTGCCCGCCTGTGGACAGCCCGCCGGGCGCGGGCAGGATGACCGGAATGGGTTCCAGTGCGCCGCAGGGTGACCGCCGGGCCGGGGCGGTGGTCCGCGCCGAGGTCGACCACGGTGTCGCCGAGCTGGTGCAGGACGCGGCGCGGCCGTCGTCGTGGACGCTGCTGCTCGACGGGACGGCCCAGTCCCATGTCGACCTCGACGACCCCGAGCACCTCGAGTTCGAGTACGTCCGCCGGATCGCCCACCTCGTCGATCTCGCCGCGCCGCCCGCGGTGCCGCTGCGGGTACTGCACCTGGGCGGCGGGGCGTGGACGCTGGCCCGCTACGTCGCCGCGACCCGCCCCGGGTCGGCCCAGACCGTCGTCGAGCTCGACGGCGAGCTGGCCGCCCTGGTCGCGCACCGGCTGCCGGGCCCGGGGGTCGCCGACGGGCTGTCCGTGGTCACCGGGGAGGCGCGCGCCACCCTGGGCCGGTTCGCGCCCGCGTCGTTCGACGTCGTGGTCGTCGACGTGTTCGCCGGGGCCCGCACCCCGGCCCAGGTCACGACGGCGGAGTTCCTCACCGCCGTCCGCCGGGTGCTCGCGCCGACCGGGATGCACGTGGCGAACCTCGGCGACGGCGCCCCCTGGCCGTTCCTGCCCGGCCAGATCGCGACGGCCGGGGCGGCGTTCGCCGAGCTCGCACTCGTCGCCGCCCCGGACGTGCTGCACGGACGCCGGTTCGGCAACCTCGTACTGGCCGCGTCGGACCGGGAGCTGCCGGTGCCCGGGGTGACCCGCCGGGCGGCCGGGGACCCGTTCCCGGCCCGGGTCCTCGACGACGCCGGCACCCGCGCCCTCGGGCGCGGCGCGGGCGTCGTCACCGACGCGTGCGCCGCACCCTCGCCCCGGCCGCCGGAGGGCTTCTGGGGGCAGTGACCCCCGGGTCAGGCCAGGGACGGGTCGACCAGGACCTTCATCTTCCGGCCCGCGTGCAGCGCCTCGAAGCCCTCCTCGACGACGTCGCGCATGGCGATCTTCTCCATCCAGCCGGTGGTGTCGTAGTGACCGTTCGCCATCAGCTCGATCACCGCCCGGTAGTCGGAGTGGGTGTAGCAGAGCGAGCCCTGGATGCGGGACTCCCCGAGGACCAGGTTGAGCAGCGGGGTCACCAGCGGCGTCTCGTAGATCGCGACGCTGACCATGGGGCGGCCGGCGCCCAGCGACTCCAGCGCGGTCGCGACCGCCGGGGCGACACCCGCGGCGTCGTAGCAGGCGTCGGCGCCGCGCCCGTTCGTCGCCTCCGCCACGATCGCCGGTACGTCCTGGGCGGTCGGGTCGAGGGTGTGCGCGCCGAGCCGCTCGATCGCGCCGCGCCGGGTCGCCGACGGCTCGACGACGCGGACGTCCTCCACGCCCATGCCGCGCAGCGCGAACCACAGGCCGATCCCGATCGGCCCGGCGCCGAACACCAGCGCGGTGTCGCCCGGGTTCACCCCGCCGAGCTCGGCCGCGTGGTAGGCCACGGCCATGGGCTCGACGAGCGCGCCCATCTCCAGCGACACGTTCTCCGGCAGCGGGTGCAGCATGTGCGCCGGGACGACGGTGGTCTCGGCCATGCCGCCGTCGGCCATCAGCCCGTGGAAGCCGATCTGCGCGCACACGTTGTAGCGGCCCTCGGAACAGCGTGAGCAGGTCCCGCAGGTGTAGAGCGGCATCACCGCGACCCGGTCGCCCTCGGCGACGCCCTCGACGCCGGCCCCGATCTCGACGACGGTGCCGGAGAACTCGTGGCCGAGGGTCAGCGGCAGCTCGCGGCCGGTCAGCGGGTGCTTCTCCCCGTTCGGGATGAAGATCGGGCCCGCGTAGTACTCGTGCAGGTCCGAGCCGCAGATGCCGTTGAACCCGACCCGGAGACGGACCTCGCCGGGACCCACCTCGCCCTCGGGCACGTCGGTGATGTCGAGGTCCCCGGGTCCCCGGTAGACGACCGCACGCATCGCTGGCTCCTCTCGCCTGACGTCGCTGTCGGGTCCCGGTCTACCGGCGGGGGGTGAGCGCCGTCACGGGTTGGGCCCAGGTTGCATGCGCGCCCGGTGATGGGTCAGAACGCTCCGGCGGCGCGGGCGCGGTCGACGTTGCCGAGGTGCTCGGGGTAGGTCGTGGCGAAGCAGGAGGCGCCCTCGGTGGTGCACCGCACGAAGAACAGCCACGGGCCCGCGGCCGGGGACTCCGCGGCCGACAGCGCCGCGGTGGACACCGAAGCGACGGGCGTCGGCGGCAGCCCGGTGTTGAGGTAGGTGTTGTACGGCCCGGGGGTGCTGCGGGCCTCGGCCGTGGTGCGCAGCGCCTGCACGTCCAGCGGGTAGTTGACGGTGGAGTCCATCTCCAGGCGCTGGTTCACCGCGAGCCGGTTCTCGATCACCCGGGCCACCTTCGGCATGTCGGGGACGAGCGCCTCCTTCTCCACGACGGAGGCGAGGACGAGGGTGCGGTAGGCGTTCTCCCCGCCCAGCCCGGCGGCCTCCAGCCTGGTCGCCGACGCGGTGAGCACCTGACGCAGCACCTGCTCCGGGGTGCCGCGCGGATCCAGGTCGTACGGCCCGGGGGCGACCAGACCCTCCATCCGGCGCTCGGGGGCGGCCGCCCGGTAGCCCGCGCGGGCCCATTCGGGGACGGCGATCGCGGCCGGGTCGGCGTCGGCCATCGCGGCGCGCAGCGCGTCGACGCCGGTGCAGCGGGCGTCCCCGTCGGCGGTGCCGAGGCAGGTGGCGCGGGAGATCTGGGACAGCACGCCCGGGGAGACGGTGCCGTCCGGGGCGCGGGTGTCGTCCAGCTGGACACCGCCCTTGACGTCGAAGAACCCGACGCGCCGCTCCGGGTCGAGCAGCCCCTCGACCGCGGAGTCGCCGGACATCTGCGAGCGCAGCTCGTAGTAGCCGGGCTGGACCCGCTGGATGCCGGACTCCTCCGCGGCGGCCTCGACGAACGCGGCCCGGGACTTCACCACGTCCAGCCCGGCCAGGGTCTCCCCGATCGCGCTGGTGGTGTCGCCGGACTCGACGCGCACCACGACCGAGCCGCTGCCGGAGCCGGCGTAGTCGTCGGCGCCGCGCAGGTACAGGCCGACGGCGACGAGCACCGCACCGGCCAGCAACGCCGACCCCAGCAGGGCGAGCCGCCGACGCCGGAAATGCACCGGGGTCGGACGGTGTCGTACGGGCCCCGCGGTCACGCTCACATCGGGCCCCGGGACGTCACGTCGTTCTCGCCGGCGCCGGTCACGGGCTCGAGGGTATCCGCCGCGGGCACGGCCCGTGGTCACCCCCGGTCACGGTGATCAGGTCCCGCGGGTGGTATCCAGCCAGCCCTGCAGGATGGCCACCGCGGCCTGCTGGTCGATGACCGCACGCTGCTTGCGGCCGCGCACGCCGCGCCCGGCCAGCTGCCGGGTCGCGACGACGGTCGTCATCCGCTCGTCGGTCAGCTCGACCGGGACCGCGCAGCCGGCCGCGGCGAGCCCCGCCTCCAGTGCGGCGGCGAACTCCCGTGCGGCGACGGCGGCCGGGCCGTCCTCGCCGCGCAGGTTCCGGGGCAGCCCGAGCACGACGCCGACGACGTCGTGCTCGGCCACCAGCGCGGCGATCCGGCGCACGTCGGCGCCGCCCTCGGCGTCGCGGGGCACGGTCTCGACCGGGGTCGCGAGGATCCCGTCCGGGTCGCACATGGCGACCCCGACCCGGACGGCGCCGACGTCGATGCCCAGGCGCCGCCCGCGGGTGGGGGTCACGGACGCAGCGCGGCGCGCAGCTTCTGCACCGCGGCGTCGATCCCGGCCGGGTCGGTGCCACCGCCCTGGGCGAGGTCGGGCTTGCCGCCGCCGCGCCCGCCGACGGCCGCGGCGAACTCCCCGATCAGCTTCCCGGCGGCGATCCCGTTGTCCCGGGCCGCCTTCGTGGTGGCGACGACGAACGACACCTTCTCCCCGTCGACGCCGAACAGCACGACCACGCCGGGCCGGTCGCCCAGCTTGCCCCGGACGTCGGCGGCGAGGGTCCGCAGATCGTTGCCACCGACACCGTCCGGCGCGGTGACGGCGACCAGGGCGGTCCCGTCGAGGTCCTCGGCCTGCTGGGCGAGCGCCCCGGCCGAGGCCAGGACGGCGTCGGCGCGGTGCTTCTCCAGGTCGCGCTCGGCGGTCCGCAGCCGCTCGACGATCCCGTTGATCCGCTCCGGCAGCTCCTCCGGGCGGGCCTTGAGCTGGTCGGCGAGCTGGTTGACCAGCAGGTGCTCGGTGGTGGCGTGCTTGAAGGCGTCCAGCCCGACCAGCGCCTCGACGCGGCGCACCCCGGAGCCGATGGAGGCCTCGGACAGCACCCGGACCAGGCCGAGCTCACCGGTGCGCCCGACGTGGGTGCCACCGCACAGCTCGCGCGAGTAGTCGCCCATGTCGACGACGCGCACGCGGTCGCCGTACTTCTCGCCGAACAGCATCATCGCGCCGAGCGTGCGGGCCTCGTCGATGGAGGTCTCGTAGGTCTGGATCTCCCGGTCCTCCTGGAGCACCGAGTTGACCTCCTCCTCGATCTCGACCAGCGCCGCGGGCGGCACGGCCCCGGTCGGGGAGGTGAAGTCGAACCGCAGCCGGCCCGGGGCGTTGAGCGACCCGGCCTGGGCGGCGGCGCTGCCGAGCGCGCCGCGGACCCCGGCATGCACGAGGTGGGTGGCGGTGTGCGCGCGCGAGATCGCGGACCGGCGGGTGCGGTCGACCTCGGCGACGACCTCGGCGTCGAGGGTCACGGTGCCGGCGGTGACGACGCCGCGGTGCACCCGCAGCCCGGCGACCGGGGACTGGACGTCGTCGACCCGGACCTCGAAGGACGCGCCGCGCAGCAGCCCGGTGTCGGCCTGCTGGCCGCCCGCCTCGGCGTAGAACGGGGTGCGGTCGAGCAGCACCTCGACCTGCTCGCCCTCGTGGGCGGCGGGCACGGTGGCGCCGTCGCGCAGCAGCCCGACGACGCGGGACTCCGACTGCAGCGTCTGGTAGCCGAGGAAGTCGGTGGCGCCGTGCGTGTCGAGGACGGCGCGGTAGACCGAGGCGTCGACGAAGCCGACCTTGCGCCCGGCGGCGTCGGCCTTGGCCCGCGAGCGCTGCTCGTCCATGAGCGCGGTGAAGCGCTCCCGATCGACGGTCAGCCCGGCCTCGGCGGCCATCTCCAGCGTCAGGTCGATCGGGAAGCCGTAGGTGTCGTGCAGCGCGAACGCCTGGTCGCCGGGCAGGGTGTCGCTGCCGGCGGAACGGGCGCGGGACACCGCGCCCTCGAAGATCCGCTCGCCGGCGGTCAGCGTGGCGCGGAAGGTGTCCTCCTCGGCCCGGATGACCGCGGAGATCCGCTCGAAGTCGGTGGCGAGCTCGGGGTAGGTCGGCGCCATGGTGTCGCGGACGACGGCGGCGAACTCGCCCAGGCACGGCCCGGTGACGCCGAGCAGCCGGGCCGAGCGCACGATGCGGCGCAGCAGCCGGCGCAGCACGTAGCCGCGGCCCTCGTTGCCGGGGGTGACGCCGTCGCCGACGATCATCAGCGACGAGCGGGCGTGGTCGGCGATGACGCGGAAGCGCACGTCGTCGATCTCGCCGTCCGGGCCGCCCGCGCCGTAGCGCTTCCCGGACAGCTCCTCGGCCTTGGCGATGACCGGGCGGACGAGGTCGGTCTCGTAGACGTTGTTGACGCCCTGGAGCAGGAACGCGACCCGCTCGACACCCATCCCGGTGTCGATGTTCTTGTGCGGCAGGGTGCCGATCGGGGGGTGCCCCTTCTTCGGGGACAGCGCGCCGCGCTCGTCCTGCATGAAGACGAGGTTCCAGATCTCGAGGTAGCGGTCCTCGTCGGCCTCGGGGCCGCCCTCGGCGCCGAACTCCGGGCCGCGGTCGACGTAGATCTCCGAGCAGGGGCCGCCGGGCCCGGGGACGCCCATGTCCCAGTAGTTGTCGTCGCCGCCGCGGCGCTGGATGCGCTCCTCGGGCAGGCCGGCGATCTCCTTCCAGAGCGCGATCGCCTCGTCGTCGTCGTGGTAGACGGTGACCCAGATGATCTCGGGGTCGAAGCCGTAGCCGCCCTCGTCCTGGCTGCGGGTGATCAGCGACCAGGCGAACTCGATGGCGCCGCGCTTGAAGTAGTCGCCGAAGGAGAAGTTCCCGGCCATCTGGAAGAACGTGGTGTGCCGGGTGGTCTTGCCGACCTCGTCGATGTCCGGGGTGCGGACGCACTTCTGGATCGACGTCGCGCGCGGGTAGGGCGCGGGGACGTCGCCGAGGAAGTACGGCTTGAACTGCACCATGCCCGCGTTGACGAACAGCAGCTGCGGGTCCTCGAGGATCAGCGAGGCGCTGGGGACGGGCGTGTGCCCGTTGCTCTCGAAGTGGGCGGTGAAACGACGGACGATCTCGTGGGTCTGCACCGGTGGGTCTCTCGTGACGGGTACGGCTGGCGACGGGTCGGCGACGGGGCGGGCGCCCTGCGCCCGCGCCACACCGTAGGCCGCGCGGCGTGGGGACGCCGCGGGAGGCCGCTCGTACCAGGTTACCGGCACCCGGAGGAGGAACGGCCGGTGCCGGTGCGCGCCCGAGCGCACCGGCACCGGCCGTCTGCGGGTCCCGCCGTGCTCCCGGTCCGGGGGGTCGACCGGAGGGCCGGCGGGTCCGCCGTCTCGCTCCGGTCAGACCGCGACCGGCAGCGGGGCGTCGAGGGGGGTCCGCGGCGCGGGGACGAGAACGCGGTGGGCGCGGACGGGGGTCCGCGGGGCGGGGACGGCGACGACCCGGACGCCGGCCCGGCGGGACGCGCGCTCCTCGAGCTCGCGGCGCAGCCGCTGCAGCGCGCGGTGCTGGGCGACGCGGACCGCACCGGGGGTGGAGCCGAGCGCGTCGGCGGTCTCCTCCGCGGTCAGCCCGACCGCGATGCGCAGCGTGAGGATCTCGACCTGGCGCGGGCCGAGCAGGCCCATGAGCTCGGAGAGGCGGTCGTTGCGCTCGGCGTCGAGCACGACCTGCTCCGGGTCGTCCTCGCGGCTGAGCCGCTCGGGGAGCTCCTCGACGGCGTCGCAGCGGTTGCGGGCCATCGCCCGGAACGCGTCGGCGATCTTGTGCCGGGCGATGCCGAACACGAACGCCCGGAACGACATCCCCGACGGCCGGTAGTCCGGGAGCACGGAGAGCACGGCCATGCAGACGTCCTGCGCGACGTCGTCGGCCGAGCCGAGGATCGTCTCGCGCCGGCCCAGCCGGGCCCGGCAGAAGCGCTCCACCTGCGGGTGCACCTTCGCCAGGAGCAGCGCGACCGCGCGCTCGTCGCCGGCGACGGCCGCGGCCAGCATCTCCGGCGGGAGGAGGTCCGCCGCCTGCCGGGAGTCGACCTCCTCGGCGGCGTCCTCGGGTGCGGTCGCGATGGCCACGGGTCCGTCGTGCATCTGCCCAGCTCTCCTCGGTCGCGACCCGGGGGCCGCGTCAGGCGCCGGCACCGCCCGTCCGACCCAGGAGAGGTCGGGCGGCGCGACTGTCGCGCTGTCCTCCGCCGGTGGTGGTCGGCGCTGCCGGCAGGTCCGCTCGGCCGCGCCCCGGCCTGCGATCAACCCTTCCGGTGCACCCTTTCGGGGTCAATCAACATGCACAATTTGCGGTATACGTCGACGGAAAGTAGGGACTTTGGTCCTGATGGGGGCAACCTCGGGCTCGGGCGGGCGTCCACCCCTGTCGGAGGGGTGTCCTCCGCCTGCGGGCCGTGACCCGGGCGGGGCTGCGTCGTTGGGCCGGGTGTCACGCTCCGCTCGCCCGAAGGACCGCTCGTGTCTCTGCGTCGCCCGCACCGCCTCCTGCTCGCCGCTCTCGGCACCGTCGCGATCGGTGTGGGGGTGGCCGTGCCGGCGACCGCGGCCCCGGCGCTCCCCCCGGTCACGGTCGGCGAGGACGCGGCCGCGGCGCTGGTGCCCGCGGTGACCGAGGCCCTCGGGCCCGCGCTGGCCGGGACGTGGCTGGCCGACGGGCGGCTGATGGTGGGCACCTGGGACGCCGCGGCCGCCCCGCTGGTCACCGCGCTCGGCGCGACGCCGGTGGTGCGCGACGAGCCGCGCCGCGACCCGGCCGCGGTGCTCTCGGCGCTGGCCGGGCGCACCGCGACGGGGATGCCCGCCGGTCTGGACTCCTACGGTGTCGACCCCCGCACCGAGCAGGTCGTCGTGAGCGTCGTCGACGGGCCGGGCGCCGACGCGCTGGCCGCGGACCTGACCGGCGGTCTCGACCCGTCCGCGGTGCGGGTGGAGCGGGTGGCGGCGCCGGCGCACCGGCAGGCCGCGGTCGGCGGGGGCGACACCATCACCGACGGGACCCGCCGCTGCACGGCCGGGTTCGCCGCCTCCGACGGCAGCAGCGACTGGCTGATCACCGCCGGGCACTGCACCCGGGGCTCGTCGTCCTGGTACGCCACCGACGGTTCGACGATCGGCTCCGAGGTCGAGACCGCGGGCCGCGGGGTGGACGTCGGCGCGATCGCGGTCGAGTCGGGCAGCGTGTCGGCGACCGTGTCGGGGATCCGGGTGGCCGGGAGCCGTCCGGCGCCGGTGGGCTCCACGGTCTGCCTGTACGGGTCCACCAGCGGGCGGTCCTGCGGCACGGTCCAGCGCACCGACATGACGGTGAACTTCGAGGGCCAGAGCCAGTCCGGCCTGACCTCGGTGGCGGCGTGCGCCCAGGAGGGCGACTCCGGCGCCCCCTACATCACCTCGTCCGGGCAGGCCCAGGGCGTGCACACCGGTGCGGGCGGCGACGGCAACTGCACCAGCTACTTCACCCCGATCCGCACCGCGACCGGGGCGCTCGGGCTGACCCTGACCACCGGCTGAGCGCGCCGGCTCAGTCCCGGGTGCCGCGTACGACGCGGCGCAGCTTGGGCAGGCGCTCGGCGAGGACGCGTTCGTGCCCGCGCCCGGACGGCGCGTAGTAGTCGACGCCGACGACGTCGTCGGGCGGGTACTGCTGGCGCAGGACCCCGTCCGGGTCGTCGTGCGGGTAGCGGTAACCGACGGCGTTGCCGAGCTTCTGCGCGCCGGCGTAGTGGCCGTCGCGCAGGTGCGGGGGCACCCCGCCGACCCTGCCGGAGCGGACGTCGGCCATCGCGGCGTCGATCGCGGTGATCACGGCGTTCGACTTGGGTGCGGTCGCCAGGTGCACGGTGACCTGGGCGAGCGCGATCCGCGCCTCCGGCATCCCGACGAGCTGCACGACCTGGGCGGCCGCCGTCGCGGCGGGCAGCGCGGTCGGGTCGGCCAGCCCGACGTCCTCCGAGGCGTGGATCATCAGCCGGCGCGCGATGAACCGGGCGTCCTCCCCCGCGACGAGCATCCGGGCCAGGTAGTGCAGGGCGGCGTCGGGGTCGGAGCCGCGGATGGACTTGATGAACGCGCTGATGACGTCGTAGTGCTGGTCGCCCGCGCGGTCGTAGCGCACGGCGACCTCGGTGACGGCGCGCTCGACGGCGGCGAGGTCGATCACCGGCTCGCCGCCGGCACCGAGGACACCGTCGGCGGCCGCCTCCAGCGCGGTGAGCGCGCGGCGCCCGTCGCCCGCGGAGAGCCGGACCAGTGCCTGTTCGCCGTCCTCGGCGAGCTGGACGGCCGCGTTCAGGCCCCGCTCGGAGGTGACGGCGCGCCGGAGCAGGGTGCGCACGTCGTCCTCCCCGAGGGACTGCAGCTGCAGCACCAGGGAGCGGGACAGCAGCGGGGACACCACCGAGAACGACGGGTTCTCGGTGGTCGCGGCGACGAGCAGGACGAGCCGGTCCTCGACCGCTCCGAGCAGGGCGTCCTGCTGGGTGCGGGAGAAGCGGTGCACCTCGTCGATGAACAGCACCGTGGTGGTGCCGCTGCGGTCGCGACGCCGGCGGGCCTCGGAGATGACGGCCCGCAGCTCCTTCACCCCGGCCGAGAGCGCCGACAGGGCGACGAAGTGCCGCTCCGCTCCCCCGGCGCCGGCCATCAGCCGGGCGAGGGTGGTCTTGCCGGTGCCGGGCGGGCCGTAGAGCAGCACCGACGCCGCGGCGCCGCCGTCGAGCAGGCGGCGCAGCGGCGCGCCGGGCGTGAGCAGGTCGGCCTGGCCGACGACCTCGTCGAGGGTGCGCGGGCGCATCCGCGCGGCGAGCGGCGCGTCGGGACGGACGGCGTCGCCGTCACCGGTGTCGCGCCCGTCGCCCCCGGGGTCGATGTCGAACAGGCCGTCGGTGCTCATCGCATCCAGCCTGCCAGGACACCGGCCCCGGGGGGACGGGCGGCTCAGGCGCGGTCGATCTCGTCGGCGAGGACGGGGGTGTGCACCGGGTTGTGCTCGTGGAAGCGGCACTCGGCATAGGTGACGATCATCGCGGCGACGCCGGCGATCTGCACGGGCAGCTGCAGCAGGGTCCCCACGACCTGCCCCAGGACGGGGCTGAGGTACGTCAGCGGCGCGACGACGACCAGCGAGGTCACCAGCGAGTACACGATCGCGATCAGGAAGAAGACCACGAGCCGGCCGAACACGGGGAAGAACCGGGGGTTGACCAGCGTGAACGTGCGGCCGATCCCGGCCCGCTCGATCACGACGACCCCGATCAGCGCGCCGGTGAACACCACGCCCAGGTAGATGGCCGGGATGACCAGCAGGAAGAAGCCGATGACGAACAGCAGCCCGGCCAGCAGCGACCAGCCGATCACCGGGAGCGCGCGGTTCTTCGCGAACGCCACGACCTGGTCCTGGCTCCACGGGCGCTGGGCCGCGTCGCGCACGACGACGAACACCGACGCCGCGTAGCCGAGCGCGGACAGCACGATCGCGACGACGGCCAGGACCAGGCTGGTCAGGCCGAGGCCCGCCACGAACCCCGTGCTGAGGTCGAGGTCGACGGGGTCGAACGACGACCGCGGGCCCCCGTCGAGGAGGTAGCTGATACCGCTGAGGACCGCGGTCGGGACCAGCACGATCAGGTTGATGATCAGCAGCGGCTTCCAGCTGCGCTGCAGCACGCCGACGATCTTCGAGAACCAGTCCCCGAAGGAGAACGGCACCAGCGGGTCCGGGGAGGTGCCGCTGGGCGGGGCACCGCCGGAGGGGTAGGCGGGCTGGCCGTAGCCGCCCTGCGGGTACTGGCCGCCGTACTGCTGACCGGTCGGGTACTGGCCCGGGTACTGCTGCCCGGTCCCGGGGTACTGACCGGGATACTGGGCCCCGTACTGCTGCTGGCCGCCGTACTGACCTGCGCCGGGGTACTGCTGCTGCCCGTAGGGCTGGCCGGGGTACTGCTGTCCCGGGGCCTGCCCGTACGGGGCCTGGCCGTACTGCTGGCCGTACTGCTGGCCGGGGTCCTGCGCGTACGGCCGGCCGTACTGCTGCCCGGGGTCCTGGCCGTACTGCTGGCCGTGCGGGGACGGGGCGGCGGTGCCGTGCCGTCCCGGCTCCTGCGCGCCGGTGGCGTCGTCCTGCCCGGCCTGCTGCCCGCCGGGGTACGGCGTGCCCGGCCGGTCCCCGCTCCCGGCCGCCTGCCCGGGCTCCTGGGCGCCACCGGGCGTCGCGGCTCCCCCGGGACCGGCCTGCGGGTCCTCGCCCCGCGGCGGTTCGTTGCTGCTCATGCGCGCGGACCCTAGTTGCGGGCGGGGTGGGACGGTGCCGAATTCACCGGCTCGCCCCCGATTCGTGACCGACGCGTACGCAGCGTGATCGTCTCCGACCCCGGATCGTCGCCGGAACGCAACGCCGCGGACGCGCGGTGTCACCGGCCCGCAACAGACCCCGTGCACGCTCATGGGGCATGGACACGATCCCGAGTTGCCCGCTCTGCTCCCGTCCGCGCACCCCCGCCGACGTCCGCGGACTCGCCTGGAGCAGCCACCACGGCCCGGCCGGCACGGTGTACGTGTGCGGTCCGTGCACACGCACCCACCTCGTCGACCTCGAGTGCGGGCTGCTCGACCCGGCACGCGGCGGTGTCGTTCCGGACGCCGCGGCCCTGCTGCCGCACGCGGCCTGACCGGTCGGACGGGGCGGGCCACCACCGACCCGCCCGGCCCGCGGCACGGCGACGGGCGGTCGTCGTAGGGTCACGCCGTGCGCGAGATCCTCGAGTTGCTCGAACGTGACGCGTCGTTGAGCCACGACACCGTCGCCACCATGCTGGGTCTGCCCCGGGACGAGGTCGACGCCCGGATCGCGGAGTGGGAACGCTCCGGGGTGATCCGCAGGCACAAGGCCGTCGTGGACTGGGCCCGGTACGAGGACGGCGGCAACGGCCACTCCGGCGCCGGCCGCGCCGGGGCGCAGGTGACGGCGTTCATCGACGTGTCGGTCGCCCCGGCCCGCGGGGTCGGGTTCGACGACGTCGCCGCCCGCATCTCCCGCTTCGACGAGGTCCGCGACTGCTACCTCGTCTCCGGTGGGCACGACCTGCGCTGCACGGTCGTCGGCCCGGACATCCGCGCGATCAGCGACTTCGTGTCCCAGAAGCTGTCCACGATCGACCGGGTCCGTTCGACCGCCACGCACTTCGTGCTGGCCACGCACAAGCGCGACGGCGACTCGTTCGCCGAGCCGGAGCCCGACCACCGGCTGCCGGTGACCCCGTGAAGGCGCTCAACGCGACGATCTCGGCGATCCCGCCGTCGGGGATCCGGCGGTTCTTCGACATCGCCGCCGAGATGGACGACGTCATCTCCCTCGGTGTCGGTGAGCCCGACTTCGTGACGCCGTGGCGCATCCGCGAGGCCGGGATCTACGCCCTGGAGCGCGGCTACACCACCTACACCGGGAACGCGGGGCTGCCGAAGCTGCGTGAGCTGGTGTGCGCGGACCTGGCGTCGCGCTACGACGCCCACTACGACCCCGCCACCGAGTGCCTGGTGACGACCGGGGTGTCCGAGGGGCTGGACCTGGCGTTCCGGGTGCTGCTGAACCCGGGCGAGGAGGTCATCGTCCCGGAGCCCTGCTACGTCGCCTACCAGCCGTGCGTGGCGTTCGCCGGTGGGGTGCCGGTCGGGGTGCCGACCCGCGCCGAGGACGGGTTCGCGATCGACATCGCCGCGGTCGAGGCCGCGGTGACGCCGCGGACGAAGGCGATCCTGATCGGCTCCCCGGCCAACCCGACCGGCGCGGTGCAGCCGCCCGAGGTGCTGCGCGAGCTCGTCGCACTGGCCGAGCGGCACGACCTGTACCTGCTCTCCGACGAGATCTACGACCGCCTCACCTATACCGGCGCCCACACCTGCCTGGGCGCGGTCCCGGGTGCCCGGGAGCGGACGGTGGTCCTGGGCGGGTTCTCCAAGGCCCAGGCGATGACGGGGTGGCGGGTCGGCTGGCTCGCCGCGCCGGAACCGATCGCGGAGCTGTGCCTGCGGGTGCACCAGTACACGATGCTGTGCGCGCCGCACATCTCGCAGATCGCCGCCGTGGAGGCGCTGACCAGCGCGGAGGGCGACGTCGCGGAGATGGTGGCCGACTACGACCGTCGCCGCCGGGTGTTTGTGAAGGGGCTGCGCGAGGCCGGGCTGGACTGCCCGGAGCCGGCGGGCGCGTTCTACGCGTTCCCCTCGATCCGCGCCTCCGGGCTGGACTCGGAGACCTTCGCCGAGCGGCTGCTGCGGGAGGAGTCGGTCGCGGTCGTCCCGGGCAGCGTGTTCGGGCCCTCCGGCGAGGGGCACATCCGCTGCTCGTACGCGACGGCGCTGCCGCAGCTGGAGCAGGCCGTGGAGCGGATCGGGAACTTCCTGCGACGCCTGTAGCCGGGTCGCGCCCGCGACCGGGCGGCACGAGGGCACGCCCGGCAGGCGGCACACGGGACCCCGCGACGACCGCGGGCGGCAGGCGATCAGTCCGGGCCGCGGTAGGTGTGCCCGGTCGGGGTCCTGGTGACAACGGTCCCGTCCGGGGCCCGGGCGATGTGCCAGCCGGGTTGTTCGCGGACGTGGTTGTGGAACTCGCAGACCCCGCGCCCGTTGTCGAGTTCGGTGCGTCCGCCGTCGGCATCCCGCCGGAGGTGGTCGAGGTGGCGGACGGGTGCGTCGCAGTAGGGCTCGGTGCACCGGTTCTGCGCCCGGGCCTTCACGAGGGTGGCGAGCAGGCCGGTGAAAGTACGCCTCCGGGAGTCCCCGCCGATCACGATGCCCTGGTCGGTGAGCAGACGGCGCAGGGACTTGGCGCCCTCGGGGGTGGCGAGCAGGTCGGCCGGGACCGGTCCGAAGCCGGGGATCTCCGCGGGCAGCGGGGAGGTGGGGTCGAGCAGCGCCTGGACGGGGACGGTGACCTGGACTTCCAGGTTCACGGCGGTCGCGGTGGCCTGCCCGGTGACGCGTTCGACCAGGGTGTCGGCGAGGACCTGTCCGCGGGTGCGGGTCAGGGGCTGCGGGTCGACCTGGATCTCGACGAACGCCTTCTGCAGCGCGGCCAGGCAGGCGGCGCCCTGCTCGACCGGCACGTACGCGGTCAGGTAGCTCATCGCATCCGGCGCGGGCCGCAGGGTGACCCGGCGCTCGACCCTGGCCGCGTGGACGCGGGCGCGGAAACGGTCGGGAGCGATCTCGGCGACCAGACGCCGCGTCATCGCCCGCAGGCGCCCGATGCCGTAGCGGGTGAGGTCGTGCACGGCAGCGAGCCGGGCGTCGACCCGCGCGCGTTGGGTGGTGTCGAGGTCGCGGCACTCGACGGCGATCGCGGTGACCTTGGCGGCGCTGAGCTGCCCGGTCTCATGGAGGCGCCGGACGTCGTCGAGCCCGGCGTGCAGGTCGCGGGCGTCGGCGACGCGGGTGCGGGCCTCGGTGGTGGAGACCCGGCAGGCGAGCTGGATCTGGGCGACGACGCTGCGGTGGACCTTGTCGACGTCGGTCCGGTCATCGACGCGGTGGCTGTCGACATGGGCCTGGGCGAAGGCGCGGATCCGGCTCGCCTGGAGGGCAGCCAGGGAGGCCTGGAGGGATTCGATCTCCTGGATCTGGTCGATCAGCTCGGCCTCGGACAGCCCTTCGGTGTCAGTGGCGAGTGCCTGCTCGACCTGGAACTGGAGCAGGGTGAGGTCACCGGAAGGGAACCCACCTGCGAGCACGCCGGTGGCGTGGGCGGGTGGTTCCTGGGTGGCGGTCACATCATCGACGGTACTCGAACGTGCGTTCGATTGCCAGTTCTCGTTCGCTATCGCGAACTCGTGAACTGCAACGATGGTGCACTACCCGAGGTGATGAGATGTCTCGGGACGGTCGAGGACAACGGACGTGCTCAGGGTCTGACGCCGGCAGCCGCTCCCTCGGATCGCGTCGGGTCCGACCACGGCGGGCACGCCCCGCGCCGGAGTGATCGACTGCGACCGGGTCGGCGGGATCAGGCGGGCACCTTCCGCGCCCGCGCCCCCTCCACGAGCCCCCGCACCATCACCGGCCCGAGGTCCCGGGACCGCCGCACGAGCCACGGCACCCCCTGCACCACCAGCCACGCCCCCCGCTGCCAGGCCGTCACCTCCCGCCCGCCGGCGGCGTCGAGCCCGATCTCCCCCGGCACCACGAAACCTGCGGCGCCGAGCAGCGCGGCGAAACCACGCGCCAGCAACCGGTGCCCCAGCTCGGACGGGTGCAACCGGTCCACGCTCCACGCCGCCGGGTCGTAGCTGCCGGCGGTGTCGAGGTCGAGGATCCCGACGGCGGACCGTCCCGTCGCGGCGACGGCGTCGGCCACCGCTCCGTCGACGGCCCCGTTCAGGGCGGCGATCCGGGTGGCGAGCGCCCGCTGCAACGGCCCCGGCAGCGGCCAGACGCGGGTGTGGTCGTGGAAGCGGAGCAGCAGCACGGTCGCACCGGCCCGCAGCAGCAGCTCCAGCGACCCGGCGCAGTCCCGCCGGATCGCGGCCGGGTCGAAGTCCGAGCGCAGGGTGTCGTTCATCCCGGCGCACAGCACGACGACGTCGGGCCCCGACGCCGCGGCCGCGGGCACCTGCCCGTGCCGGGCGTCGGCCATCCGCGCCCCGGTCCGGGCGTGGTTGTCCAGCCGGAGCGAGCCGGGGTGGGCGGGATCGTCGAGGGCGTCGCGCAGCAGCGGGCCGAACCCACGCCAGCCACCGCCGGGCAGGGGGTCACCCAGCCCGACGGCGGTGGAGTCGCCCAGCAGGACGAGGTGCCGGACGGGCCGGCCGGTCACGTGCGGTACGGCGACGGGGCGGAGGACCGGATCGACGACGGACGGGCGCACGGTCATCGGGGACACGCCGACACGATCACCGCCGCAGCCACCGTTTCCGTGTGCAACCGGTGACGGGTCCCGTACCGCCGTGGGAACTCTCGGGGCGGGGCCCTACCACTCGCCGCCGCGGAAGGCGGGGAACAGCGGCAGCGTCGACGACGCGTCGGGGAAACGGGTGTCGAGCGCGGTCACCACGGCCGCGGCCAGCGCGGCCGTGCCGGGCCGGGCGGTCGCCTCCGCGGTGACGCCGAGGCCCCGCCAGTAGTGCCGCAGCGCCGTGGAGATCCGCGGGGACCGGCCGGCGTCGGGGCCGATCGGGCCGTCGCGCTCGGGCACCCGCGGCAGCAGCTGCCAGGTCGACCACCACACCCACAGCACGTGGGCGTCGGCGAGGCGCGACTCCAGCAGCTCGGGGTCGTCCAGCTCGGGCCACACCGGCGCGACCTCGGCCCGCCAGGCGTCGAGCATGGCGTGGGCGACGGCGTCGGGCAGGGCGAAGCTCGACGAGCAGCCGGGGAACGGCACCCGCACGTAGGCGGCGTCGAGGACGACGTCGCGGAAGCAGCCCCACTCGAAGTCGACGAACCGCACCCCGCGGCTGGTGACCAGGTTGTTGTCCGGGCAGGTGTCGGACGGGCTGAACGCGCGGAACCCGGTGCCGCCGAGCAGGCGCACCCCGCCCTGGGCCTCGAACAGCGCCATCTCCGGCACCTCGACGCCGAGGATCCCGGCCAGCAGCTCCGGCAGACCGGCCAGCGCGGCGCGGGCCTGGTCGGCGACCGGGTCCCGGCGCGCCTTCTCCCCCAGCCGGCGCAGCAGCGCCCCGAAGTCGCCCTCCCGACCGGCGGTCGCGGCCTGCATCCGCCCCAGGCCGCGGGCCCACCCGAGCAGGCAGGTCCGGGCGGCCTGGGGGTCCGGGCCGAACAGCTTGTCGGCCAAGGTCAGGCTGCGGCCGAGATCCTCCAGTACGAGCAGCCGCTGCACCGGGTCGTGCGCGATGATCACCGGGCTGGGCCGGACGTCGCTCGGCAGCGCGGTGAACAGCTGGCAGGACGCGACCTCGTAGCGGAACGGGTCCGACGCCAGGTCCGTGCCGTCCTCGGGCGGCGCGTAGTGCTTCACGACGACGCTGCGCCGGTCGGAGAACGGGTTCTTCGCCATCCGGGCCCGGGCGACGACGGAACGGCCGCTGCCGCCCAGGTCCTCGGGCTCGAACAGCTCGACCTCCGAGCCCGCCCGCCGCGACAGCAACCGCGCGGCCCCGGCCACCGCCGCGACCGCGCCGGGAGTCGACTGCGGATCGGTCATCGAAGGGGACCCTACCCGTCGGAGAGCGCGCGGTCCGCGCCCCGACGACGCGATCCGCGACGGGCGAGCACCAGCACCGCGGCCGCCGCACCGATGGCGCCCACCAGGTTGACCCCCAGCTGCAGCACCGACTGGGCCGCCTCGCTCCAGCGTCCCTCGATCACCGCGACCGAGGCGTAGGCGGCGGCGACCGCGAGAGACCAGGTCGCGGCGGCGCAGCACCAGCCCGATCGCCATCGCCGCCATCGGGCCGAACTCCGGGCCCAGCACCATCGCCCCGACCACGGTGACCGGCGAGTCGGTGACCGCGCCGACGGCGGCGAGCAGGCAGGCGATGGTGAGGAAGGTCAGGAACGTCGCGGACAGCCGCGACTCCTCGCCGGTGCGCTGGATCAGCTCGTCCCAGACGACGGCGTCGGCCCCGTCCCCCGGCGCGGCCTCCTCGGCGGCGTCGGCCCGGTCGGACAGCACCGTGTCGAGCTGTTCGAGGGTGATGCCGCCGTCGTGGTCGACGCCGAGGTCGGCGAGCCGGCCCAGCAGGTCGTCGGCGCACTCCCGGGCGACATCGGCCTCGACCAGGTCACCGGCCGGGTGCACCGCCACCCCGGGGTGGACCACCAGGTGGGCCACCCCGGGTTCGGCGTCGAGGACGCTGCGGACCTCGACCGTCCGCCCGGGTGGGCAGACCACCCGCAGGTGCAGCACCTACGCGGCCGGGCCGGGCTTCTCCGGGGCGCGCTCGGGCTTCGCGTCCACGCCCGCCTCCTTGCGCTGGGCCGCGGTGATCGGCGCGGGTGCCTGGGTCAGCGGGTCGAACCCGCCGCCGGTCTTCGGGAACGCGATGACCTCGCGGATCGAGTCGACGCCGGCGAGCAGCGCGGTGATCCGGTCCCAGCCGAACGCGATCCCGCCGTGCGGCGGCGGGCCGAACGAGAAGGCGTCGAGCAGGAAGCCGAACTTCTCCTGGGCCTCCTCCGCGGACAGGCCCATGATCTCGAAGACCCGCTTCTGCACGTCGGCCGAGTGGATACGGATCGAGCCGCCGCCGATCTCGTTGCCGTTGCAGACGATGTCGTAGGCGTAGGCCAGGGCGTTGCCCGGGTCCTTCTCGAAGGAGTCGATCCACTCCGGGGTCGGGGAGGTGAACGCGTGGTGCAGCGCGGTCCACGCACCGCCGCCGACGGCGACGTCGTCGGTGTCGGCGGCCGACTCGAACAGCGGCGCGTCGACGATCCAGACGAACGACCAGGCCGAGGAGTCGATCGCACCGGTCCGCCGGGCGATCTCGCCACGGGCCGCGCCCAGCAGCGCGCGGGCCTCGGTGGGCTTGCCGGCGGCGAAGAAGATGCAGTCGCCGGGGTTCGCGCCGACGGCCTCGGCCAGGCCGGACCGCTCGGCCTCGGACAGGTTCTTGACCACGGGGCCGCGCTCGTCGACCTGCCCGTCCTCACCGATCAGGACGTAGGCCAGGCCGCGGGAGCCGCGCTGCTTGGCCCACTCCTGCCAGCCGTCGAGCACCTTGCGGGGCTGCGACGCCCCGCCCGGCATGACGACGGCGCCGACGTAGGGGTTCTGGAAGACCCGGAACCCGGTGCCCGCGAAGTACGACGTGAGCTCGGTGAGCTCGATGTCGAAGCGCAGGTCTGGCTTGTCCGAGCCGTAGCGGGCCATCGCCTCGGCGTAGGGCATCCGGCGGATCGGGGTCTCGATCTCGTACCCGACGAGGCGCCACAGCGCGGTGAGGACCTTCTCGGCGAGTGCGATGACGTCGTCCTGCTCGACGAAGCTCATCTCGATGTCGAGCTGGGTGAACTCCGGCTGGCGGTCGGCGCGGAAGTCCTCGTCGCGGTAGCAGCGAGCGATCTGGTAGTACCGCTCCAGCCCGCCGACCATGAGCAGCTGCTTGAACAGCTGCGGGCTCTGCGGCAGCGCGTACCAGGAACCGGGGCGCAACCGCGCCGGGACGACGAAGTCGCGCGCGCCCTCGGGGGTGGACCGGGTCAGGGTCGGCGTCTCGACCTCGATGAAGTCCTCCGCGGCCAGCACGTCGCGGGCGGCCTTGTTCACGTCGCTGCGCAGCTTCATCGCCGCGGCGGGCCCGGAACGACGCAGGTCGAGGTAGCGGTGGGAGAGCCGGATCTCCTCGCCGACGCCGGTGTGCTCGTCGATCGGGAACGGCAGCGGCGCCGACTCCGACAGGACGGTCAGCTCGGTGACCGTGACCTCGATGTCGCCGGTCGGCAGGTCGGAGTTCTCGTTGCCCGCGGGCCGGCGGACGACCTCGCCGACGACCTGGATGCAGAACTCGGAGCGCAGCCGGTGGGCCCGCTCGGCCATCTCGCCCTCGCGGAACACGACCTGGGCCGATCCGGAGCGGTCCCGCAGGTCGATGAAGATCACGCCGCCGTGATCGCGGCGGCGGGCCACCCATCCGGCGAGGGTCACGGTCTGGCCGGCGTTCTCGGCACGCAGCGTGCCGACGGGGTGGGTTCGCATCACGGCGGTCAAGGCTATCGGCATCCCCCGGGCCGCCTGCCACCAGGTTTCCGGCGGGTTCTCACAGCAGGCTCAGCTGCCCGTCCCCGGGCTCCGCAGCCCGCGGCGACGCGACCGGCTGCCGGGTCCACCCCGGGTCGCGCGGGTTCGGCTCGGGCCGGTCCAGGCCGTGCCGGGCCAGCAGCGGGCCGACCCGCCGGGCCAGGGACCCGCGGTAGTCCCGGGTGGCGTACGCCCCGCCGCGGTAGAGCCGCTCGTAGCGCGGCAGCAGCGCGGGGTGGGTGCGCCCCAGCCAGGCCAGGAACCACTCCCGGGCCCCGGGACGCAGGTGCAGCGCGAGCACCGTGGCCCGGCTCGCCCCGGCGGCGGCGATCTCCGCCAGCAGGGCGTCGAGGGCCTCGGTGGAGTCGGTCAGCCACGGCAGCACCGGGGCCACCATGACCCCGCAGGGCAGGCCGGCGTCGGTGATCCGGCGGACGAGGTCGAGGCGGGCGCGCGGACCGGGGGTGCCCGGCTCCAGGTGCGACTGCAGCTCCCGGTCCAGCAGCGCGATCGACACCCCGGTGCCGACGCGGACGTCGGCGTTCGCGGCCGCGAGCTGCGGCAGGTCCCGGCCCAGCACGGTGCCCTTGGTCAGGATGGAGAACGGCGTGCCGGAGCGGGCCAGCGCGGTGATCACCCCGGGCATCAGCCGGTAGCGGCCCTCCGCCCGCTGGTAGGGGTCGGTGTTGGTACCCATCGCGACGTGCTCGCGCCGCCACGACGGCCGGGCCAGCTCCCGCTCCAGCACCCGTGCCACGTTCACCTTGACCACGATCTGGGAGTCGAAGTCCGCGCCCGCGTCGAGGTCGAGGTAGGTGTGGGTGTTGCGGGCGAAGCAGTTGTGGCTGACCACCCCGGCGGCGACGAAGTCCCCCGTGCCGGTGGTGATGTCGACCATCGGGCGGAGGGTGCCGGTGTCGCGGACCGCCACGACCCGCGGCGCTCCCCCCGGCGGCTCCTCGACGCGGGCGCCGCCGACGTCGCGCACCCGGGCCACGGCCGGGTCGGTCACCGCGACCAGCCGCAGCTGCTCGGCGACCCCGCCCAGCACCCGCAGCGCCCGCACCCCGGGCCGGGCCGACGGCTCGGAGGCCACGCGGAACCCGAGCCGGCGCAGCGCGTCGACACAGGCCCGGGTGAGCTCCTCGTCGCCGGGCACGATCCGCAGCACCCCGGCGGAGACCTCACCGCAGGCGTCGACGATCCCGCCGACGAACCCGGCCGTCCAGCCGCGGGCGGGCCGCTGCGGCCAGGCGGCCGGCGACGGGGCGGGCGCCGCGATCATCCCGGCGGCCACGGGCGTCGGCCGTGCGGTCAGCAGGTGGTGGGCGCGGGCCAGCGCCTCCAGCTCGACCCAGCCGGTCGGGAACGGCTCGGCCCGCACCCGGCCGCGCACCGCGTCGGCCCGGACCAGCCCGCACAGCCAGCCCTCGGCGTATCCGTCGGGCCGGGCCCCGCCCGGGACCGCGGCCGCACCGGGCCCGACCAGCGCCGTCCCCGGGCTCAGGTGCGGCCGGTCCGCCGAGGCCCGGCAGCGCCCCGGTCGCACGTGCGCCCAGCCGGAGGTGGTGAGGAAGCGGTGCTCGGCGGAGGTGACGAGCCGCGTGCCGTCGTCGAGGGTCACCTCCTGGGCGCGGCGCCGCGTCGACCAGCGCGCGAGCACCGGGGTGCGGACGAAGCGGCGCCGACCGCCGCCGTCGGTGACGGTGCCGACCACCTCGTCGCCCGGGCGCAGCTCCCCGATCGGCCGCGACCGGCCGTCGGCGGTGAGTACCGGGGTCTCCGGGACGAGGCAGTAGGTGCACGCGTGCGAGCAGCCGCGGTAGGGGTTGACCGTCCAGCCGAACGGCACCGGTGACGACGACGGCACCCGGTTCAGCACCGAGCGCGCCTCGACCTCGTGGAACACCGTGTCCGCGAACCCCGGCGTGCGCACCGAGCGCAGCAACCCCCGCATCCCCGGCAGCGCCGTCGCGCTCCCGACACCGTCCGCCCCGACCTGCTGTCCGTCCCATCGCACCGAGTCAGTCGAACACAAGTTCGAACGTCGGACAACCGGTCGTCGCCGGGCGGTCGCGTCCGGGCGAACGGCACCCCGCAGGTCGAAGATCGTTTGCAAGGATGCGGACGTGCCCCCGCCCCCGCCCGTCCCGCGCGACCCGTCCGCCCCCGACGGCGGGCGGCCCGCCGCCCCGCGGACGGGTGGGCGGCGGCGCGCCGAGGACCGGCCCCCGGGCACCTCGGGCGGGCACCGGCTCCCGGGTGGCGAACCGGCGCGGCACCGGGCCCGCCACGCTCCGGCCCCGCGGCGTCCGGCCCCCGTGGAGGACCGCCCCGGGCCCGCACCGGCGCGCGGCGCGGCGGCGGACCCCGCCGACGGTGACGAGACCGGTCCCATCCCCCACCCGGGCACCCGGGCGGCTGGGGCGACTGCCCCGGCCAGGCCGACCTCGGCGCCACACCCGGCCCGGCGGCCCCGTCCGCAGCCGGCCGGGGACACCGGCCGGGACACACCCCGGGACACGAGCACGGACACGGGCACGGGCACGGCGCCGCGTCCCCGGCCGGGAGACGGGTGCGCAGACTGCTGGTCGCGCTGCTCGTGCCGTGCGTGCTCGCGACGCTCGCCGGGGTGGCCCTGCTGTGGCCGGGTGCGACCCCGGTCCCGGAGATCCCACCCACCCAGCAGGTGCACGGGACCGTCACCGCGGTGCAGGTCGCGGACTGCTCCCCCGGCGCCGGGGACCGTCGCTGCACCGGGGTGACGGTCGCGCTGTCCGACGGGCCGCGCGCCGGGCGGGACCTGGTGCAGCTGGTGCCGAACGAGCCGTCGACGCCGCGGTTCGCGGTGGGCGACCCGGTCACGCTGTCCTGGTCGGGCGCGAACCCCGACGACGCGGGCTCCTACCAGCTCGTGGACTTCCAGCGCGGCGCTCCGCTGGGGTGGCTGGCGGCGGCGTTCGCGCTGGCCGTCGTGGTGCTCGGGCGGCTGCGCGGGTTCGCGGCACTGGTCAGCCTGGCGCTGAGCTTCGGGATCCTCCTGTGGTTCGTGCTGCCGGCGATCCTGTCCGGCGGCTCCCCGCTCGCGGTCGCCGTCACCGGCGCCTGCCTGATCATGTTCGTGGTGCTGTACCTGACCCACGGGTTCACCGCGCGGACCTCCTGCGCGGTGCTCGGCACGCTGGCCTCGCTCGCCCTGATCGGGGTGCTGGGCTACCTGTTCACCGTCACCTCGCGGCTCACCGGGCTCGACGACACCACCGCCACCCTGATCGGCACGCTCGGCCCCGGGGTGCCGATCGACCCACGCGGCCTGGTGCTGGCCGGACTGGTGATCGGCGCGCTCGGGGCGCTCGACGACGTCACCGTCACCCAGGCCTCCGCGGTGTGGGAGCTGGGCGCGGCGAACCCCGAGCTGGGTGTGCGCGAGCTGTTCGCGGCCGGGATGCGGATCGGGCGCGACCACGTCGCGTCCGCGGTGAACACCCTGGTGCTGGCCTACGCCGGCGCCGCGCTCCCGCTGCTGCTGCTGTTCACGGTGGCGGCGGGCGGCGTGACCCAGGTGCTCACCAGCCAGGACGTGGCGACCGAGATCGTGCGGACCCTGGTGGGCAGCATCGGGCTGGTCGCCGCCGTCCCGGTGACGACCGGGCTGGCCGCACTCGTCGTCGGCCGGCGCTGAGTCCGGTCCGGCGACCTACCCGGCGGGCTGGAGCACGAAGTCGTAGCGGGCCTCGTACCAGGGCACCTCGCTGTGCCCACCGTCCGGCGTCGGGCCGGGCTCGCGGCGGGTGAAGTCGACGACGAGCTCGCGCCTGACCCCGAACACGACGTCGGAGTCGAGGAACTCGGTGCCCTCCCGGAACAGGTGGGTGATCAGCGGCTCGTAGCCGGGCACGGCCAGCAGGAAGTGGATGTGCGCGGGCCGCATCGGGCTGATGTCGGTGCGCGAGACGAGGTCGCCGACGGGGCCGTCCATCGGGATGGCGTAGCCGAGCGGGGCGATGGTGCGCAGGCAGTAGCCGCCGTCGTCGCCGGTGGTGTACTTCGCGCGCAGCCGGGCCTCGTCGACGTCGAGCTGGGCCTCGTAGGTGCCGTCGGCGTCGGACTGCCAGACGTCGAGGACCGCTCCGGTCACCGGGGTGCCGTCGAGCGCGCGGACGCTGCCGTGCACGAACAGCGGGTCGCCGGGCAGCCCGTCGGACATGTCCTCGCCGGAGGCCTTCTCCGGGGATCCGTCGATGTGGAACGGGCCCAGCACCGTCGCCGGGGTGGCGGCCGGGTCGAGCCGGTGGTTCTGCTGGACGACGAGCATGGACAGCCCGAGCACGTCGGAGGCGAGGATGAACTCCTCGCGCTTGTCGTCGGAGATCTGCCCGGTGGCCGTCAGCCAGCGCACCGCGGCCATCCACTCGTCCTCGGTGAGACGGGTCTCGCGGGCGAAGTCGTGCAGGTGGCGCACCAGGGCGGTCATCAGCTCGGCGGTGCGCGGGTCGTGCGCGGTCGCCCAGCGCGCGACGGCGGCGTCGGTGATCGTGTCCTCGGTGACGGTGGTGGGCTGCGTCATCGCAGGTCTCCCTCGGGCTGGTACGGGTCGGGGTCGACGGACCGGTTGTGCAGGTCCACGGACAGGAAGATGTCGTTGGCGACGGGATGGCGCAGTTCCTCGGCGAGCTGGCCGATCAGGCCCGCGGTGCGGGCGAGCAGGGCGAAGCCGCGCAGCAGCTCCAGCGGCAGGCCGAGGTCGGCCAGCGCGGCGCCGCAGACGCCGGCGCCGTTGAGCGGCAGCGTCCGCCCCAGCACCTGCGGGTGCACCCGGCCGATCGCGGCGAACAGGCTCAGGTGCGGGCCGGTCAGCCCCTCCTGCGCGGCGATGGTGAACAGTCGTGGGGTGCGGGGGTCGCCGTCCTTGTGGACGTGGTGGCCGAGGCCCGGCACGAACCGCTTCGCGGCCCGCTGCGCGGTGACGACGTCGAGGGCGACGGCGTCCCAGCCGTCGTCGGTGGTGGGGCGCTCGGCGGGCAGGTGGTCGTGCAGGAACCGGCCGCAGTCCTCGGTCACGCCGAGGAAGCGCGACCCGCCCCCGAGCAGCCCGGCGGCGAGCGCGCCCTGCACCGAGTCCGGCGCGGACAGGTGGGTGAGCCGGGTGACGATCGCGGTCGGGGTGAACCCGTGGTCGGCCAGCGCGGCGAGGACGGCCTCGAACACGCGGGTCTCACCGGGGGTGGGGCGACGCTGGGTGGCGAGCCAGAACGCGAGCTCGCCGAACCCGACCTTCCCCATGACGTCGTCGGCGAGGTCGTGGCCGAGCAGGGTGATGGCGTCCTTCGACGAGGCGCCCAGGGCGGTGGGGTAGGTCATGAGTCGAGCCACTTCCGCAGGTCGGCGCCGTGCTCGTCGAGCCGCGGCGGAGGGAGCCGGTAGACGGCCGGGGTGGCGGAGAACCGGACCGGGTGCCGGGTGGTGGGCACCGCGCGGTCCCCCTCCCCGACCGTGACGACGGGATCGAGCCCGAAGCGCTCGGCCATCGCGAACCCGCCGTCGATGGTCTGGATCGGCCCAGCCGGCACGCCGGCGGCGGTGAGCAGCTCGAACCACTCGACGGCCCCCCGGGTCGCCAGCCGCTCGACCAGCAGCGGGCGCAGCTCCTCCCGGTTGACCGTGCGGTCGGCGTTGCGGGCGAAGCGGGGGTCGTCGGCGAGGCCGGGCACCTCGAGCACGCCGCAGAGCTTGCGGAACTGGGCGTCGTTGCCGGCGGCGACGATGAGGTCGTCGTCGGCGGTGGGCATCGGCTCGTAGGGGAAGACCGAGGGGTGGGCGTTGCCCATCCGGTAGGGCACCGTCCCGCCGGCGACCCAGGCGGAGCTGTGGTTGACCAGGCCGGTCAGCGCGGAGGACAGCAGGTTGACCTCGACGTGCTGGCCGGCGCCGGTGCGGTCGCGGTGGCGCAGCGCGGCGAGGACGCCGATCGCGGCGTGGTTGCCCGCCATCACGTCGAACACCGAGATCCCGGCCCGGTACGGCGGCCCGTCCGGGTCGCCGGTGAGGCTCATCAGCCCGGACATCGCCTGCACCATGAGGTCGTAGCCGGGGACGTGCGCGCCCGCACCGGAGCCGAACCCGGAGATCGAGGCGTAGACGACACCGGGGTTGTCGGCGGCGACGGAGGCGTGGTCCAGCCCGAAGCGGGCCATCCCGCCGGGCCGCAGGTTCTCGATGACGACGTCGGCGCGGCGGGCGAGCTCGCGGGCCGCGGCCAGGTCGCCGGGGTCGCGCAGGTCGAGCGCGATCGACCGCTTCCCCCGGTTGATGCCGAGGTAGTAGGTGGCCTCGCCGTCGCGCTCGGGCGGGGTCCAGGTGCGGGTGTCGTCGCCCGCCGGTCCCTCGACCTTGACGACGTCGGCGCCCATGTCCGCCAGCAGCATCGTCGCGTACGGCCCGGCCAGGATCCGGGAGAAGTCGGCGACGAGTACGCCGTCGAGCGGCCCGCCGGTTCCGGGTTCCGCCATCGGGGTCCCTCCGAAGTGATCGCTGTGCGGACGAGTGTCCGCCAGACGATCGTGGCCCCGGGCGCGGGCGGCGGTCAAGCCGTGGCCGACACCGTCACGTGCGGCGCGGAGGCGAGCCGGGCGAAGTCGGCGCTGATGTCGCCCGCGGCCTGCAGCAGCAGCGGCAGATGGTGTTCGAGCAGGGTCTCCAGCGAGGTCTCCGCGGCGTGGCAGTTGACGTTGACCCCGGCGACGACCCGGCCCTCGCCGTCGCGCAGCGGGGCGGCGACCGAGCGGATGCCCGGGGCGAGCTGCTCGTCGGTCAGCGCCCAGCCGCGGGCTCGGACCTCGCGCAGCTCGGCGTCGCGCTCGGCGGGCGCCGGGGCGTGCCGCGGGGTCAGCCCGGAGCGCGACGGCTCGGCCAGCACCCGTTCCAGCTCCCCGGGGGCCAGCGCGGCGAGCTGCACCTTCCCCAGCGACGTCGACGCGGCCGGGAACCGCGTCCCGATCTGCACCGACAGCGCGACGATCTTGGGCACCGCGACCCGCGCGACGTAGACGATGTCACTGCCGTCGAGCTGGGCGATCGAGCACGACTCGTGGGTCCGCGCGACGAGGCGCTCCAGGTGCGGCCGGGCGACGTCCCACAGCCCGGTCGAACGGACGTAGGCGACGCCCAGGTCCAGCACCCGCGGGGTGAGGGCGTAGCCGCGCTCGCCGGAGCGGACGTAGCCGAGCTCGGTGAGGGTGAGCAGCACCCGGCGCACGGTCGGGCGGGCGAGCCCGGTCGCCCCGGCCAGGTCGGCGAGGGTCATCTCCGCCCGGCCGGGCCGGAAGGCGGTGATCACCTCGAGACCGCGGGCGAGCGCCTCGATGAAGTCCGGGCCGGTCCCGTCGCGTGCCATGGGCCCACGGTAGCCGGACACCCCCGCGACCCGGCCGTTGACAGCACAAGAAGGGTGCGCGACAGTGACCGCCGTCCGTGCGATGTCCGCACAGCGGACGCTTGTCCGCAGGAACGAGGAGTGCGTCGATGAGCGTCGTCTTCCGCAACGGGACTGTCCTGACCGTGGACGCGGGCCGGACGGTCCTGTCCGGCCACGATGTCCTGGTGACCGGTGACCGGATCGCCGCGGTCGGGGTGGGCCTGGAGGTGCCCGAGGGCACCGAGGAGGTCGACGCGACCGGCGGGATCGTGATGCCGGGCATGGTCGACACCCACCGGCACATGTGGCAGACCTCGCTGCGCGGGTACGGCGCCGACTGGACGCTCACCCAATACTTCGTCTGGAACTACCTGGAGTGGGGGAAGATCTTCCGCCCGGAGGACATCCACGCGGGGAACCTGCTCGCCGCGCTGGAGGCCCTCGACGCGGGCGTGACCACGACCGTCGACTGGTCGCACGGCCTGCAGACCCCGCAGCACGCCGACGCCGCCGTCGACGCCCTGACCGCCACCGCGGGCCGGTTCGTGCTCGCCTACGGCAACATCCACGACGCCCCCGCGAACTGGACCGCCGACCCCGGGTTCCGCGAGTTCGTGTCCCGGCGCATCACCCCCGGCGACGACATGCTCGGCTTCCAGCTCGCCTTCGACGTCACCGGTGACCCCGCGTTCCCCGAGCGCCCCGCGTTCGAGGTGGCCCGCGAGCTCGGCGTCGGCGTCACCACGCACGCCGGGGTGTGGGGCGCGACCAACGACGACGGCGTCCGGCTGATGCACGAGCACGGCTTCGCCGGGCCGGACACCGTCTACGTGCACGCCGCGACCCTGTCCGCCGACTCCTACCACCGGATCGCCGCGACCGGCGGCTCGGTGTCGGTGTCCACCGAGAGCGAGCAGAGCGCCGGTCAGGGCTACCCGCCCACCTGGGCGCTGCGCGAGCACGGGATCCCGGTGTCGCTGTCGATGGACACCTCGATGTGGTGGAGCGCGGACCTGTTCTCGGCGATGCGCAGCACGCTGGGCGCCGACCGGTCCCGCGAGCACCTGGAGGCACACGCGCGCGGGGACACCGTCACCCACTCGTCGCTGCGGGCCGAGCAGGTCGTGGAGTGGGCGACCCGCGGCGGGGCCCGCGCGATCGGGCGCGAGTCCGACCTCGGCTCGGTCGAGGTCGGCAAGAAGGCCGACCTGGTGCTGCTGCGCAACGACCACTCACCGGTGTCGTTCCCGCTGCTCAACCCGCACGGTCACGTCGCGTTCCAGGCCCAGCGCGGCGACGTGCACACCGTGCTGGTGGACGGGCGCGTGGTGAAGCGCGACGGGCGCCTGGTCGACGTCGACCTCGCCGCCGCGCGGACCGCGGTCACCGCCACCGTCGAGCACCTGCGTGCCACGATGGGCGAGGCGGCCTGGCAGGCCGGGATGAACCCCGAGATCCCCGAGACCGAGGTCCTCGACAATCCCTACACCTACACCGACTATCGCAGCGCGGCCACGCACGGCGGCTGATCAGGCGGGGAGGCGGGCGACCAGGTGCGCCTCGCCGTCGCCCTCGCCGTGGGCGAGGACCTCGAGGCCGGCGAACGCGGCGGTCAGCTCACCGGGCACCGCCCGGAACGGGCCGCCCGTGTCGCCGACCTCGGACAGCACCGTGACCACCAGCAGCCCGCCCGGCGCGAGCGCGGCACGCAGCGCCGGGTACAGCGCCGGGTCGCGGAACCGCTGGCAGACGACGACGTCGTAGCGGTCGTCGTCGCGGGGGAAGCCGGCGTCGAGGTCGGCCTCCACCCAGCGCACCCGTACGTCGTGGCCGGCGGCCAGCCCGGCGCCCGCGGCGAGCCCGGCCGGGGACACGTCGACGGCGACGACGTCGAGCCCCTGCATCGCCAGCCACACCGCGACCGCGCCGCGCCCGCAGGCCACGTCCAGCGCCCGGCCCGAGGACGGGAGCAGGTCCGTGCGCCCGCGCAGCGCGTCCGGCGGGAGCGGCGACCCGGCCCCCGCGGCGGTGTGCCGGGCGTCCCAGCGTTCGCGGTCCGAGGCCGCCACCGCGGCCTCAGCCCGCCAGGGCGGTCACGACGGCGTCGGTGACCGCGTCGAGCGGGACGTCCTGCTGCTCGCCGGAGACGAGGTCCTTGAGCCCGACGGTGCCGTTCTCCAGGTCCCGGTCCCCCAGGACCAGCGCGAACCGTGCGCCGGACCGGTCGGCGGACTTCATCGCGCCCTTGAGCCCCCGGCCGCCGTAGGCCAGGTCGACCCGCAGGCCGCGTGCCCGCAGCTGCGCGGCGACCACGACCAGGCGGCGCTGCGCGGCGGCGCCGAGGGACACCCCGAACACCTCGACGCGGGCGTCCGACCAGGGCTGCACACCCTCGGCGCGGCAGGCGAGCAGCGTGCGGTCGACGCCGATGCCGAACCCGACGCCGGACAGCTCGGGGCCGCCGAGGGTCGCCATCAGGCCGTCGTAGCGGCCGCCACCGCCGATGCCGGACTGCGCGCCGAGGCCGTCGTGGACGAACTCGAAGGTGGTCTTGGTGTAGTAGTCCAGGCCGCGGACCATGCGCGGGTTCGGTGTGTAGGCGACGCCGAGGTCGTCGAGGTGGGCGAGCACCCGGGCGTGGTGGTCGGCGGCGGCGTCGGACAGGTGGTCCATCAGCAGCGGCGCGTCGGCCATCGCGGCGCGGACCTCGGGGCGCTTGTCGTCGAGCACGCGCAGCGGGTTGATCTCCGCCCGGGCCCGGGTCGCCTCGTCGAGATCGAGCCCGGCCAGGAACTCCTGCAGCAGCGTGCGGTAGGCCGGCCGGCACTCGGCGTCGCCGAGCGAGGTGATCTCCAGCCGGTAGCCGGTCAGGCCGAGGGCCTTGAAGCCCTCGTCGGCGATCGCGATGACCTCGGCGTCCAGGCCTGCGTCGTCCACCCCGATCGCCTCGACGCCGACCTGCTGGAGCTGCCGGTAACGCCCGGCCTGGGGCCGCTCGTAGCGGAAGAAGGGGCCCGCGTAGCGGAGCTTGACCGGCAGGCCCTGCTTGTCGAGGTTGTGCTCGATCACCGAGCGGACCACACCGGCGGTGCCCTCGGGGCGCAGCGTCACCGAGCGGTCGCCGCGGTCGGCGAAGGTGTACATCTCCTTGGAGACGACGTCGGTGGACTCCCCCACCCCGCGGGCGTAGAGGCCGGTGTCCTCGAACACGGGCAGCTCGATGTGGCCGTACCCGGCGCGCTCGGCGGCGGCGGCGAGGGTGTCCCGCACGTGCACGAACCCGGCCGAGGACGGCGGGAGGTACTCGGGGATGCCCTTCGGCGCGGCGAACGGCTCGGGCCTGCGGGCCCGGCCCACCTGCGGCTCGGTGGCGGTCACGGTTGCTGCACGTCCTCTCCGGGGATCATGTCGGGGGTCCTCCCAGCCTAGAACCGGTGTCTCTCAGCTTTCTCCCCAGGTCGCCCCGATACCCTCACCGCGCGTACGAGTGATCAAGTCAGGGAGTTGGGCGGGACGTGGCGACGAACGAGCAGCGCCGGGAGGCGGCCAAGCGCAAGCTGGAGGCGCAGCAGGCCCGCCGGGCGCAGCGGCAGCAGCAGCGCAAGCGGAACACGACGATCGCGGCCGTCGTGACGGTGCTGGTCGTGGTGCTGGCCGCGGTCGGGGTGTACGCGCTGACCTCGGCCTGGGGCGGTTCCGACGACGCCGGGCAGAGCGCCGCGGCGCCGGCGCCCGCCGGGGACGGCCCGGACACCGCCGGTCGGCCGACCGTGCCGCTGCCCACGCGCCCGACGGCGCTGCCGGCGTCGGTGGACTGCACCTACCCGACGTCCCCCGAGCCCGCCTCGAAGCCGGTGAACCCGCCGGCGGCCGGCTCCACCCCGGCCCAGGGGACGGTCACGGCGGACCTGCAGACCAGCGCGGGCCCGATCGACCTGACGCTGGACCGAGGACTGGCGCCGTGCACGGTCAAGAGCTTCGAGAGCCTGGCGCAGCAGGGCTACTTCGACGGGACCTCCTGCCACCGGCTGACGACCAGCCCGGGCCTGCAGGTGCTCCAGTGCGGTGACCCGAGCGGCAGCGGGCGCGGCGGCCCCGGCTACTCCTTCGCCGACGAGGTGTTCCCCGGCCTCACCTACGGCCGCGGGCTGCTCGCGATGGCCAACGCCGGCCCCGACACCAACGGCAGCCAGTTCTTCATGATCTACGGCGACGCCCAGCTGCCGCCGAGCTACACCGTGTTCGGCTCCATCGGCTCCGAGGGCCTCGCGACGCTGGACAAGGTCGCCAAGGGCGGCGAGTCCGTCGGCTCCGGTGACGGCGTGCCGAGCATCCCGGTCGAGATCCAGCGCACCACCCTCGGCTGACCGGCTACCCGGTCCGCCCCCGGGTGGGGCGGGCCGGGGTCAGGCCGCGCTGGTGACCCGGTAGACGTCGTAGACGCCCTCGATGTTGCGCACCGCATGGAGCAGGTGCCCGAGGTGCTTCGGGTCGCCCATCTCGAAGGAGAATCGGGAGATCGCGACGCGGTCGCGGGAGGTCGTCGTCGTCGCCGAGAGGATGTTGACCTTCTCGTCGGCCAGGACCTTCGTGACGTCGGACAGCAGCCGGTGCCGGTCGAGCGCCTCGACCTGGATCGCGACCAGGAACACCGACTCCGGCGACACCGACCAGGTCACGTCGACCAGCCGCTCCTCGCGCGCGGTGAGGTCCCCGGCGTTGGTGCAGTCGGTGCGGTGCACGCTGATCCCGCCGCCGCGGGTGACGAACCCGAGGATCTCGTCGCCCGGCACCGGGGTGCAGCAGCGGGCGAGCTTGATGTAGAGGTCGCCGAGGGCCTGCCCGTCCTCGCCGCTGACGACGACGCCGGCGTTGCCCGACGGACGCCGGTGGCGGACCGTCGACGGCGTCGCCCGCTCGGCGAGCTCCTCCTCGGCCTCCTCCTCGCCGCCGAACCACGCGACGAGACGCTGCACGACGTGCTGGGCGCTGGCCTGGTGCTCGCCGACGGCGGCGTAGAGCGCGGAGACGTCGGAGTAGTGCATCTCCCGGGCGAGCGCGGACATCGCGTCGCCGGAGATGAGCCGCTGCAGCGGCATCCCGGTGCGGCGGGCCTCCCGGGTGATGGCCTCCTTGCCCTCCTCGACGGCCTCCTCGCGGCGCTCCTTGGCGAACCACTGCTTGATCTTGGCCTTGGCCCGCGGGGACTTCGCGATCTGCAGCCAGTCCCGCGACGGCCCGGCGTCCTCGGCCTTGGAGGTGAAGATCTCCACGACGTCGCCGGAGGACAGCTGCCGCTCCAGGGCGACGAGCTTGCCGTTGACCCGCGAGCCGATGCAGCGGTGCCCGACCTCGGTGTGCACGGCGTAGGCCAGGTCGATCGGGGTGGAGCCGGTGGGCAGGGTGACGACGTCGCCCTTCGGGGTGAAGACGAAGATCTCCCGCGCGGCGAGGTCGAAGCGCAGCGAGTCGAGGAACTCGCCGGGGTCGGCGGCCTCGCGCTGCCAGTCGAGCAGCTGGCGCATCCACGCCATCTCCTCGACCTCGACCTCCTTGTTGCCGCCGCCCTTGACCTCCTTGTACCGCCAGTGCGCGGCGATGCCGTACTCGGCGGTGCGGTGCATGGCGTGGGTGCGGATCTGCACCTCGAGGGGCTTGCCGTCCGGCCCGATCACCGTGGTGTGCAGCGACTGGTAGACGCCGAACCGGGGCTGGGCGATGTAGTCCTTGAACCGCCCGGGCATCGGCTGCCACAGCGCGTGCACCATGCCGATCGCGGCGTAGCAGTCGCGCACCTCGTCGACGAGCACCCGGACCCCGACGAGGTCGTGGATGTCGTCGAAGTCGCGGCCCTTGACGATCATCTTGCGGTAGATCGAGTAGTAGTGCTTCGGTCGGCCCTCGACCTTGGCCGGGATCCGCGCGGAGTCCAGCTGCGCGGACACCTCGTCGATGACCTGGCGCAGGTAGGTGTCGCGCGAGGGCGCCCGGTCGGCGACCAGCCGGACGATCTCCTGGTACTTCTTGGGCTGCAGGATCGCGAAGGACAGGTCCTCCAGCTCCAGCTTCACCGTGGCCATGCCGAGGCGGTGCGCGAGCGGGGCGAACACCTCGAGGGTCTCGTTGGCCTTCTTGACCTGCTTCTCCGGGCGCAGGAAGCGCATCGTGCGCATGTTGTGCAGCCGGTCGGACAGCTTGATGACCAGCACCCGCGGGTCCCGGGCCATCGCGACGACCATCTTGCGGATCGTCTCGGCCTCCGCGGCGGAGCCGAACTCGACCTTGTCCAGCTTGGTGACGCCGTCGACGAGGTGCGCGACCTCGTCGCCGAAGTCGGCGCGCAGCCGCTCCAGTGAGTAGTCGGTGTCCTCGACGGTGTCGTGCAGCAGGGCCGCGACCAGCGTCGTGGTGTCCATGCCCAGCTCGGCCAGGATCGTGGAGACGGCGAGCGGGTGGGTGATGTAGGGGTCCCCGGACTTGCGGGTCTGGCCGTCGTGCTTGTCCTCGGCGACGTCGTAGGCGCGCTGGAGCAGCACCAGGTCGGCCTTGGGGTGCAGCGAGCGGTGGACCGCGGCGAGCGGCTCCAGCACCGGGGTCACGATGGCGACGCGCTGCGGCGTCATCCGCCGGGCGATGCGGGCACGGACCCGGCGGGTCGCGGACGGGCGCGGCGGCTCGTCGTCGGGCGTCAGCGGGCGCGTGGCCGGATGGGCGCCGGTCCGGTCGACCTCGGTCACCGCACCTCCTGCTCGTGCTCGGTGGCGGGAAGGGTCCCGGGTCCGAGGATAGTCCGCGAATCGGGGCCCGTCGTGGTCAGGCGTTCAGCAGGGCGTCGATCCGCAGGTCACCCAGCTTCGCCCGGCCGTTCAGCGCGGCCAGCTCCAGCAGCGTGCCGAACCCTACGACCTCGGCCCCGGCGTCGGCCAGCAGGGCGCAGGCGGCCGCGGCGGTGCCGCCGGTGGCGAGCACGTCGTCGACCACGTAGACCCGCGTGCCCGGCTCGACGACCCCGGCCGGCAGCTCCAGGGTGGCGCTGCCGTACTCCAGGTCGTAGCTGCGCGACGCGGCGACCGCGGGCAGCTTGCCCGCCTTGCGGACCGGCACGGTACCGACCCCGGCGACGAGCGCGACGGCGGCGCCGAGCAGGAACCCGCGCGCCTCCACCCCGACCACCAGGTCCGCCTCGCCCGCGTTGGCGGCCAGCTCGGTGGTGACGGTCGCGAAGGACTCCCCGTGCGCCAGCACCGGGGTGATGTCACGGAACAGCACCCCGGGTTGCGGGTAGTCGGGTACCGAGCGGACCAGCTCGGCGACCCGGAGCAGGTCGTCCGCGGAGTCCCCGGTGATCCCGGGCCCGACCCGGATGCCGTCGACCTGTGCCCCGCTCATCCGCGACGCCGTCCGGTCTTGCCGGTCGGGCGGGCGCCGGGCCGCGGGGCGGCGGGTGCGGAGGAGCTCACGGCGGCGAGGGTATCGGTGGCCGGATCGTCCTCGACGTCCGAGGCCGTCCCGCCCCGGCCGGCCGCGCGGGCACGACGTGCCTCGACCCGGGCAGCCTGGTCGCGGACCCGCTTGTCGCGCAGCTTGATGTCCACCAGGACCGGGGTGGCCAGCAGCAGCGAGGAGACGACACCGGTGATCATGCCGACCAGCTGCACCAGTGCCAGGTCGGCCAGCGTGCCGACACCGAGCAGACCGACACCGATCACGAGCAGGCCGAGCACCGGCAGGATCGCGATGAGCGAGGTGTTCATCGACCGCATCAGCGTCTGGTTCAGCGCGAGGTTCGCGGCCTCGGCGTAGGTGCGCCGGGTCAGCTTCAGCAGCCCGCGGGAGTTCTCCCGGACCTTGTCGAACACGACGACGGTGTCGTAGAGCGAGAACCCGAGGATGGTCAGCAGACCGATCACGGTGGCCGGGGTGACCTCCAGCCCGATGATCGAGTACACCCCGGCGGTCACGACGATGTCGTTGACGAGCGCGATCAGCGCCGCGGCGGCCATCGCCCGCTCGAAGTAGAACGCCAGGAACAGCGTGACCAGGACGATGAACACCGCCAGCGCGATCAGCGCCTGCGTGGTGACCTCGCCGCCCCAGGTGCCCGAGACCTGCGAGTCGCTGATCGAGGCGGCGCTCGGGGTGCCGTCCGCGCCGAGCGGCTGCAGCTGGGTGAACAGCGCCTCGCGCAGCGGCACGAGCTGCTCGGGGGTCAGCGGCTCGGACTGCAGCACGATGGACGCAGCGTCGCCGGACCCGACGGACTGGGTGACCTCGGGCGCGAAGCCGATCACGCCCTCGTAGACCCGGTCGACCTGCTGGGTGCTGATCGTGCCGTTCGCCCCGGTGGCGGGCAGCTGGATCTGCGAGCCGCCGGTGAAGTCGATCCCGAGGTTGAAGCCCCGGAAGACCAGCGACAGCACGCAGACGGCGATGAGCACGCCGAAGCCGATGTACCAGGTCTTCCGGCGGCCGATGATGTCGACGTTCGCGGTGCCGGTGGTGAGCCGGGTCCAGCCCGACAGCGACTCGGGGTTCGTCATGCGCCCGCTCCCTTCCCGGTGGTGGCCGCGCGCCTGCCGACGGCCGGCTTCTCACGGCGGTGCCGCGACCCGATCCGGTCGACCGCGGCGAGCCCGGACAGCCCGGGCCTGCCCAGCGACCTGGACCGGGAGATGAGCACGACCAGCGGGAACGTCACGAGGAACACGACGACGAGGTCGAGGACCGTGGACATGCCCAGGGTGAACGCGAAGCCGCGGACCTCGCCGACGGCCAGGATGTAGAGCACCGCGGCGGCGAGGAAGCTGACCGCGTCGGCGGTGAGGATCGTGCGCCGCGCCCGCTCCCAGGACCGCGGGACGGCCGAGCGGAAGGTGCGGCCGTCGCGCATCTCGTCCTTGAGCCGTTCGAAGAAGATGACGAACGAGTCGGCCGTGATGCCGATGGCGATGATGAACCCGGCGACGCCCGCCAGGTCCAGGGTGAACCCGATCCAGCGCCCGAGCAGGATCAGCACCGCGTAGACGACCAGGCCGGACAGGGCCAGCGACAGCATCGTCAGGATGCCGAGCAGGCGGTAGTAGAACAGGCAGTAGGCGAACACCAGCACCAGGCCGACGGCGCCGGCGATGAGCCCGGCCTCCAGCGAGGCCAGCCCGAGGCTGGCGGAGACGGTCTGGGCGTTGCCGGAGTCGAACGACAGCGGCAGCGAGCCGTAGCGCAGCACCTGGGCGAGCTGCTGGGCCCGGTCCTGGTTGAACTGCCCCGAGATCTGGGTCTGCCCGAAGATCGGCTGGTTGATCGTGGGGGCCGAGACGACGTCGCCGTCGAGGACGAACGCGACGTTCTTGCCGACGTTCTCGGTCGTGTACCGGCCCCAGATGTCGGCGCCCTGCGGCTTGAAGGTCAGCCCGACCACCCAGCCGACGCCCTGCTGGTTCTGCTGGGCCTGGGCCGAGGCGATCTCGGTGCCCTCGAGGAACGACGGGCCGAGCAGGTACTTGGTCTGCCCGTCCTCGCTGCAGGCGACCAGCGGCTTGGTCGGGTCGTCGTAGCCCTGCAGGGGGTCCGGTGCGCCGCAGTTCAGCGACAGCAGCGCCTGCAGCTGGGTGGCCTGGTCGGTGCTCTGCCGGGTCTCGCGGAGCTTCGTGACCTCGGCGGCGACGCGCGGGTCGTCCGGCGCGAGCCCGCCCGGGCTCGGCGTCGGGGACGGTACGGGTGTCGGTGGCGGGTCCTGCAGCGGCGAGACCTGCGCGACCGGCGCGACGGAACGGCTCTGCTCGCCCATGCCCTGCGGCTGCGCCGGGGCGGGGCTCGCGGGGGCCTGGCTCGCGGGGGCCTGGCCGGACTGCGCGTCCTGGCCCGGCGCGGGCTGTTGCCCGGCGGCCTGGTTCGCGGGGACGGGGCCCTGCAGCACCTCGCGGAAGCGCAGCTGCGCGGTCTGGCCCAGGGAGCGGGCCTGCTCGCCGGCGTCGCCGGGGACGGTGATGACGATGTTGCTGCCGTCCAGCTGGACCTCGGCGCCGCTGACGCCGAGCCCGTTGACGCGCTGCTCGATGATGTCCTGCGCCTGGATCAGCTGGTCACGCGGCGGTGGCTGCCCGTCGGTGGTGCGGGCGGTGAGCGTGACGCGGGTGCCACCCTGCAGGTCGATGCCCAGCTTCGGCGTGAGGTTGCCGCCCCCGGTGAGGAACACCAGTGCGTACAGCACCACGACGATGCCTGCGAAGGCCGTCAGGTAGCGCCAGGGGCGCACGTGCTGCTGCCCCGACGACGTTGCCACGTGATCGTTCTCCTGATCCGACTCGTGCGGCGGCCGCGGCCGGCCTCACGGTCGGTCGCCGTCCCACCGGGCCGGTGCGGCAGAGCCGCGGCCGGGCCCGGTACGGACGCCGAGGCCGCCGGAACGGGCCGCCCGGCCCGTTCCCGACGTGCTCAGTGGATCGTCGGCTTGTTCTCCGACGCGTCCTTGTCGGCCGGCTCGGCGACGGTCTCCTCCGTCGCCTCGTCGGTCGCGACCTTCTCCCGGATCGCCGCACGCAGCCAGGTGGTGACCACGCCGTCGGCGATCTCGAGGTCGATCGTGTCCTCGTACGAGGCGTCGACGATGGTGCCCCGCAGCCCGGACGTGGTGACGACGACGTCGCCGTCCTCCAGCGCCTGCTGCATCGCCTGCGTCTCCGCCATCTGCCTGCGCTGCTTGCGGCCGTTCAGGAACAACGGCACGAACAGCAGCAGGATGATGAGGAACGGCAGCAGGGAGAAGATGCTCGAGCCGCCACCGGCCTGCTGGGCGAGGATTGAAGTCATCGTGCGGGGTCTCCGTCTCGTCTCGTAATCGTGAGTGTGCCAGCCGGGACCGACACCGACGGCCGGCCCCCTCCCGGAGGCGGACCGCTCGTCGCAGTGCGACGGGCCGAACGGCGTCACCCGGGGCCCGCCGGCTGCCCGACACGCCCCGGAACGAGCCGGACGCCCGGATCGTTCCGGTACGCCCGCATCAGGACGCCCGCCGGGCACGCGGTGTCCGGAGGACTCCGCGCGGTGTGCGGACACCAGGGTGCCCGTGGTCCCGGCCGGGCGGTGCCCGATCCGTTCGGTCCGTCCGGATCCTCCCATGTGAGGCGGCCCGCGCACTCCGGTGCCCCGACGGCACGCCGGGTCAGAACAGCGGGTCGACCCGGTGCCCGGCCGGTGCGTCCGCGGGTGGGGTCAGCCCGAGGTGGGTCCAGGCCAGCGGGGTCGCGACCCGCCCGCGCGGGGTGCGGGCGATCATCCCGGCCCGCACCAGGTAGGGCTCGCAGACCTCCTCGACGGTCCCCGGCTCCTCCCCCACGGCGACGGCGAGGGTCGAGACGCCGACCGGGCCGCCGTGGAAGGAGCGGACCAGCGCGCCGAGCACGGCGCGGTCGAGCCGGTCGAGGCCGAGCTCGTCGACGTCGTAGACGGCCAGCGCGTCGCGGGCGACCTCCCGGGTGACCACGCCGTCCGCGCGGACCTCGGCGTAGTCGCGGACCCGGCGCAGCAGCCGGTTCGCCACCCGCGGGGTGCCGCGGCAGCGCCCGGCGATCTCGGCCGCGCCGTCCGCGCGCAGGTCGATGCCGAGGATCCCGGCGGCCCGGCGGAGCACGCGGTCCAGCTCGGGGACGTCGTAGAACTCCATCTGCCCGGTGAACCCGAACCGGTCACGCAGCGGACCGGTCAGCGATCCGGCCCGCGTCGTGGCTCCGACCAGGGTGAACGGTGCGACGTCGAGCGGGATCGAGGTGGCACCCGGGCCCTTGCCGACCACCACGTCGACCCGGAAGTCCTCCATCGCGAGGTAGAGCATCTCCTCGGCGGGGCGGGCGGTGCGGTGGATCTCGTCGATGAACAGCACGTCGCCGGGCACGAGGTTGGACAGCATCGCGGCGAGGTCCCCCGCCCGCTCCAGCGCGGGGCCCGACGTCAGCCGGATCGCGGCGCCCATCTCCTGGGCGATGATCATGGCGAGGCTGGTCTTGCCGAGTCCGGGTGGGCCGGACAGCAGGATGTGGTCCGGCGGGTCGCCGCGGCGCCGCGCGCCCTCCAGCACCAGCTGCAGCTGCTCGCGGACCCGTGGCTGCCCCACGAACTCCTCCAGCGACCGGGGCCGCAGCGACGCCTCGACGTCGGTGTCCCCGGGCTGGACCCCGGCATCGACGGCGCGCTCGTCGAGATGCCCGTCGACCCCGGCGTAGGGGTCGGGCTCGGTCACCGCGACCTGCCGAGGCTCGACAGCGCGGTCCGCAGCAGGTCCCGGGCGTCGGTGTCGGGGGCGTGGGCCAGCACCGCGTCCACGGCCTGCTCGGCCGGGCGCTGGGTGAAGCCGAGCCCGAGCAGCGCCTCGACGACCTGCTCGCGCACCCCGAGCACCGGGGCCGGCGCGGCCGCGACCGCACCCGCGGGCACCGCGACGGGCGCGGTCACCTTGTCGCGCAGTTCCACGACCAGGCGCTCGGCGCTCTTGCGCCCGACGCCGGGGATGCGGGTGAGGACGGCGAGGTCACCGTCGGCGAGTGCGCGGCGCAGCGTGTCCGGCTCCAGCACCGCGATCGTGGCGAGCGCGAGCCGCGTCCCGATCCCGGACACGGTCTGCAGCAGCAGGAACAGCTCGCGCTCCTCGGCGTCGGCGAACCCGTAGAGGGTCAGGGAGTCCTCGCGCACCACCAGCGTGGTCGGCAGCCGGGCCTCCTCGCCGCGACGCAGCCCGCCCAGCGTGGCGGGCGTGGCGTACACCGCGAGCCCGACCCCGCCGACCTCGACGACGGCGTGGTCCAGCCCGATCTCCAGCACCGGACCGCGCACCGAGTGGATCACTGACAGGTCCCCCTCCCACGAACGACCGTTCGAGGCACCGACGCTACCGGGCCACACCGACGGAACCGCACGCGACACCACGCCACCACCGGGCGAGACGGGTCAGCGTGCGCCCCAGCCGCCGGCGGACCGGGCGTCGGCGGCCGCGCGGGCCGCGGCCCACTGCTGGGCGGCGCTGGGCCGGGCGCCGCCCTGCTCCCGCTGCGCCTCGGCGAGCCGGGCCCGGTGCACCGCGGCCAGCTCCTCGGCGCGGGCCTGCGCCTGCGCCATCCGGTCGATCATCGGGGAGCGCCAGCAGTGGCAGATGGCCAGCGCGAGCGCGTCGGCGGCGTCGGCGGGCTTCGGGGGTGCGTCGAGACCGAGCAGCCGGGTGACCATCGCGGTGACCTGCGCCTTGCCCGCGCGGCCCTCCCCGGTGACGGCGGCCTTGACCTCGCTGGGGGTGTGGAAGGCGACCGGCAGCCCGGCCCGTGCGGCGACGAGCGCGACGACCCCGCTGACCTGCGCGGTGCCCATCACGGTGCGGACGTTGTTCTGGCTGAACACCCGCTCGACGGCGATCACGTCGGGGCGGTGCCGGGCCACCCAGCGCTCCACCTCGTCGGCGACGGTGAGCAGCCGCCGTTCCAGCGGCAGGTCCGGCTGGCTGCGGGCGACACCGACGTCGACGAACCCGACGGTCCGGCCCGCACCGGCCTCGACGACGCCGATCCCGCACCGCGTCAGTCCGGGGTCGACCCCGAGCACCCGCACCGCGTCCCCCTCGCCTCGGATCCGCACGGCCGTTCGAGAACCGTACCGGTGGAGGCGGTCCCATCCGGTGCGGGCACGCCGGACCGGCGGGTCCGGGCCGGGCCGGGCGGACCGGGATGACAGGGTGCGCGGGTGACGTCGTTCCTCCGGATCCTCGCGTGGGTGTGGGCCGCGCTGCTGCTGGTCGTGCTGGTGGGGACCTTCCGCCCCGAGACCCCGGGGATCGGGCTCGCGGGGTCGTTCCTGTCGGGCGCGTACCCGCTGCACGTGGCCCTGGCTGCGGTGCTGGGGATCCTGTTCGGGCTGGCGGCGCGGGCCGCGGGTGCGCGGTTCACCGGAGTCGCGACGGCGGTGCTCGCGCTGGCCGCGGTCGTCGGGTCGGTCACGGTGCTGGCCGCGCAGGGCCGGGCCGCGTCCGAGCAGGGCGTCCCGCTGGACTGGACGGCGACGCTGACCGAGCTGGGCCAGCCCGACGGGCGGCCGGACCGGTCGGTGGAGTTCGCCCCCGGCCGCACGCTGGACCTCTACCTGCCGACCGGCGCCGGTCCGCACCCGACGATGGTGTGGGTGCACGGCGGGTCGTGGACGAGCGGGGACCGCGGCGACCGCACCGCGCTGAACCGGTGGCTCGCCGAGCGCGGCTGGGCGGTCGCGGCGGTGGACTACCGGCTGCCGCCGCCCGAGCCCGTCGGCCGCGACCAGCAGCGCGACGTCGCGTGCGCCGTCGACTGGGTCCGCGCGCACGCGGGCGAGGCGGGTCTGGATCCCGCGCGGCTGGTGCTGGCCGGGCAGTCCGCCGGCGCGACGCTGGCGCTGTCGACCACGTCCGGGCTGCTCGACGGGACGCTGGCGTGCTCCGAGGCACCGGCCGCGTACGGCGGCACCGGCCCGGCCGACGCCCCGCCGCCGACGCCCGGCCCGCCGCCGGTCGGCGTGGTCGCCTACTACCCGCCCGTCGACCTGACGCTGGTCGACCCGGATCTGCAGCGCACCCTGTTCGGCGGCACCGCCGACCAGGCTCCGGGCCTGCTGCGGCTGCTCTCCCCCGCCGAGCAGGTCCGCCCGGGGCTCCCGCCGACCCTGCTGCTGCTCGGCTCCGCGGACCACTACGTCCTGCCCGACCGGGTCGCCGCCTACGACCGGGAGCTCCGCTCCGCGGGGGTCGACGGCAGGCTGGTCACCGTCCCCTACGCCGACCACGTCTTCGACCGGCCCTTCGGCAGCCCGGGCGCGCAGCTGACCCGGGAGGCCGTGATCCGGTTCCTGACCGGGCTGAACTGATGCGGGTCGAGGTCACCGCCCTGCTGGCCGCGTCCCGGCACGCCTACGAGGGCAGGCCCGCGGACGGGCCCCGGCCCGACCCGGAGCCACCGCTGCGCCGCGAGGTCCGGGTCCGTGCCGGCCACGGGATCGTCGGCGACCGCTACGCCGGCCGCCCGGCCCACGCCCGCGCCGCGGTGACCCTCCTGGCCGCGGAGTCGCTGGACCACCTGCGCGCGGTGCTCGGCGACGCCGTCGACGCGACCCCGCAGGCGATGCGGCGCAACGTCGTCCTGCGCGGCGCCCCGGTCGACGCGCTCGCCGCACCGGGCCGCGGCGGCACCGGCGCGCTGTTCGCCCTGGATTCCGGCGACGGGCCGGTCCGCTTCCGCGCGCACCGCGCCGCCGCACCGTGCCGCTGGATGGACACCGAGATCGGCGACGGCGCGTGGGCGGCGCTGCGCGGCCGGGGCGGTGTCCGCTGCGAGCCCCTCGACGACGGCGTGCTCCGCCTCGGGTCGGCCGAGCTGACGATCCTGGAACCGGCGACAGCCGTACCGCCGGACGCCGGGCACGGACCGTCCGGCGGGATGTCCCCACCGTCCGCCGCGACGACGTAACAGCAGGTGGGAGGTTCGCGACGCTACCGGCGTCGGCCCCGGAGGAGGTGACGCCGATGCCCCTGGTCCCGCACCCCCGCCGCCCCGACGAGCCAGCGGCCGCGCCGGCGCAGGCGGGCGTCGTCGTCCACCGGGGGCTGCCCGGGGACCGGGCGACCTGGGCGCGCCGGGCCGGCCGGATCGGCGGGCTCCTGGTCGCCCTGGCCGACGCCGAGTCCGGCGGGCTGGAGCTGCCCGCGTCGCTGGCCGGGCGCCGTGCGCTGTGGGCGTGGTCGCGTTCCGCGGAACGCGCGGTCGCCGCGGCGGGCGACGCCGACGCGGTCGTCGTGATCCACACCGACGACGCCGACGTCCTCGCCGCCGCCGGACGCGACCTGGCCGCGGTGCTGCGCCACGAGCGCGACACCCTCCGCGCCGCCACCCCCGGCGACGCCCCGACCGGCGCCACGGCCCGGACGGACCCGGACGGACGGATCTGCGCGATCCTGCACGCCGCGGCCCGCCGGCAGGACGTCGCGGTGGAGCAGCTCGTCGCCGAGCTGGGCCGCGCCGCCCGGGTCCTCGCGCCCGGACACCTGCGCCACCACTCCGGAGCCGGGTACGGCGCCGCCCCCGCACCGGGAACGGTCGCCGGCTGACCCCGCCCCCTGGGGGCCGGGGCTCGGATCAGTGCGCCGCGGCGTCCCAGCTGCGGCCGGAGCCGACCGACACCTCCAGCGGCACCGACAGGTCGGCCGCGGCCGCCATCTCCCGGCGCACGAGCGCCTCCAGGGTCTCGCGCTCGCCGTCGGCGACCTCGAGGACGAGCTCGTCGTGCACCTGCAGCAGCATCCGGCTGCGCAACCCCTCGGCCTGCAGCGCCCGGTAGACCCCGAGCATCGCGACCTTGATGATGTCCGCCGCGCTGCCCTGGATCGGGGCGTTGAGCGCCATCCGCTCGGCCATCTCCCGGCGCTGCCGGTTGTCGCTGGTCAGGTCGGGCAGGTAGCGCCGCCTTCCCAGGATGGTGGCGGTGTAGCCGTCCTTGCGGGCCTGGTCGACGACTCCCGCGAGGTAGTCGCGCACCCCGCCGAACCCGGCGAAGTAGTCGTCCATCAGCCCCTTCGCCTCCTCGGTGGAGATCCGCAGCTGCCCGGACAGGCCGTAGGCCGACAGCCCGTAGGCCAGGCCGTAGTTCATCGCCTTGATCTTGGCGCGCTGCTCGGGCGACACCTCGGTCGCCGCGACGCCGAAGACCCGGGCGGCGGTCTCGGCGTGGAAGTCGTGCTGTGAGCGGAAGGCCTCGATCAGCGCGGCGTCCTCGGACAGGTGGGCCATGATCCGCATCTCGATCTGGCTGTAGTCCGCGGTGAGCAGCTCCGCGTACGGCGCGCCGTCGGGGCCGGACCCGACGACGAACGCGTCCCGGATCCGGCGCCCGGCGGCGGTGCGGATCGGCACGTTCTGCAGGTTCGGGTCGGTCGAGGACAGCCGGCCGGTCGCGGCGATCGTCTGCGAGTAGGTGGTGTGGATCCGGCCGTCCTCGGCGACGGACTTCATGAGCCCGTCGACGGTCACCTTGAGCCGGGTCGCGTCCCGGTGCTGCAGCAGGAACTGCAGGAACGGGTGCTCGGTCTGCTCGTGGAGGCTCGCCAGCGCGTCCGCGTCGGTGGTGTATCCGGTCTTGGTGCGCTTGGTCTTGGGCATCTCCAGCTCGTCGAACAGCACGACCTGCAGCTGCTTGGGCGAGCCGAGGTTGATCTCCTTGCCGATCACCTCGTAGGCCTGCCGCGCGGCCTCGCGGACCTGGGCGCCGAAGTCCGACTCCAGGTCGGACAGGGTCTCACCGTCGACGGCGATCCCGGCCGCCTCGCAGTCGGCCAGCACGAACGCCAGCGGCAGCTCCAGGTCGGCCAGCAGCTCGCTGCCACCCCGCTCGGCGAGGTCGGCGTCGAGGGCGTCGGCGAGCTCGGCGATCGCCGAGGCCGCGAGCATCTCCTGCTCCGCGGCCCGGGTGTCGGCCTCCTCCTCACCGCCGAGCAGCGACAGCTGCCCGTCGGCCGGCTCCTCGGTGCGCAGCTCGCGACGCAGGTAGCGCAGCGCGAGATCGGCCAGGTCGAACGTCCGCTGCCCGGGCTTGGCGAGGTACGCGGCGAGCGCGGTGTCGCTGGTCAGCCCGCCCAGGGTCCAGCCCCGCGCCCGCAGCGCGTGCAGCACCGCCTTCACGTCGTGCGCGGCCTTCGGCACGGACGCGTCGGCGAGCCAGTCGCCCAGGGCCGCCTCGTCGTCCGGGGTGAGGCCGGTCAGCGCGAGGTAGCCGGCGGCCGGGACACCGGCGGTGGCGCCGGCCGCCCGCTGCTCGACGGTCGGCTCCCCCGTGGCGAGCGCGATCCCGTCGAGGTCGCGCCCGGCGATCGGGCCGGTGACCCCGGCGAAGCTCACCGCGACCCGACGCCCGTCGCGGGCGTGGGCGTCGAGCCAGGCCCGCACCGCGCCGGGTGCGACGACCTCGCCGGAGACCTCGAAGCCGGACTCGGCCTCGGGCTCGGCGGAGGACAGGGTGGAGAACAGGCGCTCGCGCAGCACCCGGAACTCCAGCTCGTCGAACAGGCGGTGCACCGCGTCGCGGTCCCACGGGCGCAGCTCGAGCTCCTCGGGGGCGGCGCCGAGGTCGACGTCGCGCACCAGCTCGGTGAGCTGACGGTTGAGCAGCACGTTCGCCAGATTGGCCCGCAGGTTGTCCCCGGCCTTGCCCTTGACCTCGTCGACCCGGTCGGTGAGCTCGGCGAGCGAGCCGAACTCCCGGACCCACTTGGCCGCGGTCTTCTCCCCCACCCCGGGGATGGAGGGCAGGTTGTCCGAGGGGTCGCCGCGCAGCGCCGCGAAGTCCGGGTACTGGGTCGGGGTGAGCCCGTAGCGCTTGTCGACCTCGGCCGGGTCGATCCGGCCGAGGTCGGACACGCCGCGCTTGGGGTACAGGACGGTGACGTCGTCGGTGACCAGCTGGAACGCGTCACGGTCGCCGGTGGTGATGAGCACCTGGTAGCCGCGCTCCTCGGCCTGGGTGGCGAGAGTGGCGATGAGGTCGTCGGCCTCGAACCCCTCGACGGCGAACACCGGGATGTTCAGCGCCGCCAGGACCTCCTTGATGAGGTCGATCTGGCCGCGGAAGTCGTCCGGCGTCGACGAGCGGTTCGCCTTGTACTCGGCGTAGCGCTCGGAACGGAACGTCGTGCGCGACACGTCGAAGGCGACCGCGAGGTGGGTCGGCTCCTCGTCACGCAGCAGGTTGATCAGCATCGAGGTGAAGCCGTAGACCGCGTTCGTGGTCTGCCCGGTACCCGTGCGGAAGTTCTCCGCGGGCAGCGCGAAGAACGCCCGGTAGGCCAGGGAGTGGCCGTCGAGCAGCAACAGGCGTGGCTTCGCCGGTGCCTTCTTCTTCGCCGAGGCCGACTTCTGGGTGCCCTGCGTCGCTGTGCTCATCGGCGGCGAGTCTAGAACCGACCCCCGACAGTGAACGCGGCCGCGCCCCGGGTGGGGACGCGGCCGCGTACGGACCTGCCGGGGCAACCTCAGCCGACCTCGGCCATGACCTCGTCGGAGACGTCGAAGTTGGCGTAGACGTTCTGGACCTCGTCGGAGTCCTCGAGCGCCTCGATCAGCTTGAAGACCTTCTTCGCACCGTCGGCGTCCAGCTCGACCTGCATCGACGGCACGAAGACCGCCTCCGCGGAGTCGTAGTCGATGTCGTTCTGCTGGAGCGCGGTCCGCACCGCGACGACGTCGGTCGGCTCGGAGACGACCTCCCAGCTCTCGCCGAGGTCGTTCACCTCCTCGGCACCGGCGTCGAGGACGGCCATCAGCACATCGTCCTCGGACAGCTCGGCCTTCGGCAGCACCACGACGCCCTTGCGCTGGAACAGGTACGCCACCGACCCCGGGTCGGCCATGGTGCCGCCGTTGCGGGTCATGGCCGTCCGGACCTCGGTCGCCGCCCGGTTCCGGTTGTCGGACAGGCACTCGACCAGCACCGCGACCCCGTTCGGGCCGTAGCCCTCATAGGTGATCGTCTGGTAGTCGGCGCCGCCGGCGTCGGCACCCGAACCACGCTTGACCGCACGGTCGATGTTGTCGTTCGGGACCGAGCTCTTCTTCGCCTTCTGGATGGCGTCGTAGAGCGTCGGGTTGCCGTCGGGGTCACCGCCGCCGGTCCGGGCCGCGACCTCGATGTTCTTGATCAGCTTGGCGAACATCTTGCCGCGGCGGGCGTCGATCACGGCCTTCTTGTGCTTGGTCGTCGCCCACTTGGAGTGACCGCTCATCGGCTCGTCTGCCCACCTCTCGTGCTCGCACCGCGCACGCGACGCGCGGTGAGGGGCAGGTCCGACGCCCCGCAGCGCGAGCTGCGGTCGGGTCGACCTGCGGGAACCCGTCAATGCTACCGACGACGCGGCTCCGCGCCGGGCCGGGCCCGCGCGCACCCCCCGTCACCGACACATGCATGATCGACTATGCTTCGCCACCACGTCCCGCCGGGAACCGGCGCGGACTACTCTGACAACCGTTATCGGCACCTGCACCGGGTGCCGGTCGCGAGAGGAGCGCACGTGTTCGGAGCAGTGGCAGGCAAGGCCGTCGGGCTCGTCGTGAGCGGGCTGGCCGGCGCGGTCGCCTACGACGGCGTCAAGAAGGTCGCGCGCTCCGGCGCCGTCCGCGAGGCCGCCGTCTCGATGACCACCTGGGGCCTCAAGGGCGCCCGTGCCGCCGAGACCGGCGCCGAGAAGGCCCGGCTGGCGACCGCCGACATCGTCGCCGAGGCCCGCGGCCGCATCGGCGAGGAGGCCCCCGCCCCGGGCAACGGCCACGGGCACGGCCACGAGCACTGATCCCGGCCCTCCGGGCACGACGAGCGAGACGAGCGAGACCGTGAGCACCGACACCGCCGGCCCGGACGCCACCGTCCTCAGCGACGCCGCGGGCCGCATCCGCTTCGCCGTCCCGGCCCTGCGCGGGCGGACCGCGCTGGCCGTGGCCGTCGAGGACGAACTGGACCACGTCGGCGGGGTGCGGCAGGTGCACGCCTACCCGCGCACCGGCAACGTCGTCGTCTGGTACCGCCCGGGCTGCGACCGGGTCGAACTCGTCGAGGCCATCGGCAAGGGCCTCGGCGCCGAGCCGGAGGCCACCGCGGCCCGCACCCCTCGCTCGGCCGACCAGCACAACGGGGAGCTGGCCCGGCTGGTCGTCGGCGGGGTCGCGCTCGCCGCGCTCGGCTTCCGCCGTTACGCGCTGCGCCGCCCGCCGCTGCTCGGGCCGGCCAGCCGCACCGTCGCCACCGGCGTCACGATCTTCACCGGCTACCCGTTCCTGCGCGGCGCGCTCCGCTCGCTGGCCGGCGGGAAGGGCGCGGGTACCGACGCGCTGGTGTCCGCGGCGACCGTCGCCAGCCTCGTGCTGCGCGAGAACGTCGTCGCGCTGACCGTGCTGTGGCTGCTCAACATCGGCGAGTACCTGCAGGACCTCACGCTGCGCCGCTCCCGGCGCGCGATCTCCGAGCTCCTGACCGGCGCCACCACCCGCACCTGGACCCGGCTGGCCGACGGCACCGAGATCGAGATCGACATCGCCGACCTGTCGGTGGGCGACGAGGTCGTGGTGCACGAGCGGATCGTGCTCCCGGTCGACGGCGAGGTCGTCGCCGGCGAGGGCGTGGTCGACCAGGCCGCGATCACCGGCGAGCAGCTGCCCGTCTCGGTCGCCCCCGGGGCCGTCCTGCACGCCGGGTCGGTGCTGCTGCGCGGCCGGATCGTCGTGCGCGCCACCGCCGTCGGGCAGGACACCGCGATCGGGCGGATCATCGACCGGGTCGAGCAGGCCCAGGGCGACCGCGCCCCGATCCAGACCGTCGGCGAGAACTTCTCCCGCCGGTTCGTGCCGGCCTCGTTCCTGCTCTCGGCGCTGACCCTGGTCGTCACCCGCGACGTGCGGCGCGCGATGACGATGCTGCTCATCGCCTGCCCGTGCGCGGTCGGCCTGTCCACCCCGACGGCGATCTCCGCGGCGATCGGCAACGGCGCGCGGCGCGGCATCCTCATCAAGGGCGGCGCGCACCTCGAGGCGGCCGGCCGGGTCGACGCGGTGGTGTTCGACAAGACCGGCACGCTCACCCAGGGCCGCCCGGTCGTCACCAACGTCATCTCCTTCCACGACGACTGGGCGCCCGAGCAGGTCCTGGCCTACGCCGCGTCGTCGGAGATCCACTCCCGGCACCCGCTGGCACAGGCGGTCATCCGCTCCACCGAGGAGCGGCGGATCGAGATCCCGCCGCACGAGGAGTGCGAGGTCCTGCTCGGCCAGGGCATGCGGGTCCAGGCCGACGGCCGGGTACTGCTGATCGGCTCACGCGACCTGCTCCGCGCCCAGGGCGTCACGGTCCCGCGCAAGGCGGCGGACTGGGTGCGGCGACTGCAGAAGGCCTCGGAGACCCCCCTGCTGCTCGCCGTCGACGGCGCGCTGGTCGGCCTGGTCTCGCTGCGCGACACCGTGCGGACCGAGGCCCGCGACGTGCTGGAGCGGCTGCGCGCCGACGGCGTCACCCGGATCGTCATGCTCACCGGCGACCACCCGCAGACCGCGAAGGCCGTCGCCGAGGAGCTCGGCATCACCGAGTACCGCGCCGAGGTCATGCCCGAGCAGAAGCAGGACGTGGTCCGGGCGCTGCAGGCGCAGGGCCACACCGTCGCGATGATCGGCGACGGCACGAACGACGCCCCCGCGCTGGCGCTGGCCGACATCGGGATCGCGATGGGCGTGGCCGGGACCGACGTGGCGGTCGAGACCGCGGACGTCGCCCTCGCCGCCGACGACCTCCACGCGCTGCTCGACCTGCGTGACCTGGGGCGGCGCTCGATCACCCTGATCCGGCAGAACTACGGCATGTCGATCGCGGTGAACGCGGCCGGGCTGCTGGTCTCCGCCGGCGGGGCGATGTCACCGGTGGTCGCGGCGATCCTGCACAACGCCTCCAGCGTCGCGGTCGTCGCGAACAGCTCCCGGCTGATCCGCTACCGGATCCCCGCCGGCGCGGACGACCGTCGTCGAGGGTGAGGTCGTCCGGTAGAAGGCCCGGGCGGCGGGGTGGAAGAGCAGCACGACGGCGGCGATCACCTCGGCCACGTGCAGCCCGCGCAGCGCCGCCGCGACGAGCTCGGGCGCGGTCGCGGACACCAGGAACAGCCCGACCGAGCCCCCGTCGGCGAGGGCACGCACCGGTTCGACGACCAGTGAGGCCGTCCCGAGCACACCGAGCACGCCGAGGACGGTCCACCGGTACACGCCGTGCCCGGAGCGCAGCTGCAGCACGACCACGCCCAGGACCAGGTAGATGCCGGCGCGGACGGCCAGCTCCCCGGTCGCGGGCGGCACCGGTGCGGCCAGCCGGACCAGGGACTCGGCGAGCCCGGCCAGGATGGCGCCGAGCCACAGCGCGACGCTGAGGCCCACCGCGGAGGGCAGGACGGGGCGCGACCCGCTGGGCACGACGGTGGTGGTCATGCTCTCCAGGGTCCCCGCGCCGGGCCGGCCGGCCCACACGGCGCTCCCCCCGGTGGACCTGGGGTATCCCCCACCCCCGTGGGGGGTCAGCCTGCGGCGCGCACCATGTCGACGAACAGCGCGTGCACCCGCCGGTCCCCGGTCAGCTCGGGGTGGAACGACGTGGCGAGCACTGGGCCCTGCCGGATCGCGACCGCGCGCCCGGCCGCCTCACCGGCGTCGGCACCGGCGCTCGTGACGTCCGGGACGGAGGCGAGCACCTCGACGTCGCCGCCGGTCTTCTCCACCCACGGGGCGCGGATGAAGACCGCGTGCACCGGACCACCGATGAGCCCGGTGAAGTCCAGATCGGTCTCGAACGAGTCGACCTGGCGGCCGAAGGCGTTGCGCCGCACGACGACGTCGAGCCCGCCGAGCTGGTGCTGGTCGGGGCGGCCGTCGAGGATCTCCTCGGCCAGCAGGATCATGCCTGCGCACGATCCGTAGGCGGGCAGCCCGTCGCGGAGCCGGGCCCGCAGCGGCTCCAGCAGCTCGAAGGTGTCGAGCAGCTTGGACATGGTCGTCGACTCGCCGCCGGGCAGGACGATGCCGTCCACCGCGGCCAGCTCGGACGCACGGCGGACCGGCACGGCCTCGGCGCCCGCCGCGGTCAGCGCCGCCACGTGCTCGCGGACGTTGCCCTGCAGGGCCAGCACACCGATCCTCACCGCCATGCACGCCAGCCTAGACCCGTGCGACCTGCGGTAACCGCCCGTCCGGGGGTGAGCCGCGGCACCGTACGGCGGTGCCGCGCCCCGGGGTGCAGGACGGATCCTGGGCCTTCGCGCGGTGCCGGGCACGGCCCCGCCCGGGCACACGGGGGTGGGGCGTCATGGACATCGGAGCGACGGTGCGGGTCTTCCGGGCCGAACCCCTGGCTGCGCCGGGCGACCCGGACCGGGCGCCGGCGCACCCGCCGACCGATGGGGTGGCGACACCGGCCGCGCCGGTCCCGGACGGCATGCCACGGCGGGTCCCCGACCGGGCCGGTGAACCGGTGTGTGCCCCGCGCTGATACCGTCGGACGGCGCCGCACCGGACGTCGCGGGCGTCGTCGTCGGCTGGCGGTGCTGGCGTGTCGCGGGCCCGCCCACCGCGCCGCGGCTGCGGTCCCCGGTGCACGTGGCCACCGAGTGGCCGCCCGGCGGCGCCCTCGCCGCGCACTGCGAGCTGCGCGGGCACGAGGCACCGGACCCGGCCTGCACCTGCGGTGTGCACGCGGTCCGCGACCCGGCCCGGGTCGGCGGCGTCGGGTTCGGTCCCGGCACCGTGCTGGGCTGCGTCGCGCTGTGGGGTCTCGTCGTCGAGGGCGAGCACGGCTGGCGGGCCGGCGCCGGGGCACCGCTGGTGCTGTTCTGCGGGCCCGCGCTGGGCGACCCGGAGCGCAGCGGGCTGGCGCGGACCTACCGGATCGGGGTGCACCGGCTGCCGATCCCGGTCGCGACCACCGTCGAGCTGCCGCTCCCGGTCGCGACGGCGGGCGCGGTCCGTGCCGCCGCCGCCGAGGGCCGGGGCCTCGACGACGCCGCGGCCGCGTTCGTGACGGCCGTGCCCGTGTCGGACGCCCCGGCGCGCCCGGTGCGCGTGCCGCGACCCCGCCGGTTCGCGCTCGGGACGACGGCGGCGCTGGCCGTACTCGTCGCCGCGGCGGCCTCCCCCGCCGAGCACGTCCCCGTGCCCGCGCCGCCCGGGGTGGTCGTCCCCCGGTGAGCCGGTCAGCCCGCCTCGACCTCGCCGCGCTTCGCCTGCTTCGCGGCGGCACCGCGCAGCGCCTCGGCGACGGCCGGGGCCACGCTCGTGTCGAACACGCTCGGCACGATGAACGACGGGTTCGGCTCGGCGACGACGTCGGCGATCGCCTCGGCCGCGGCGAGCATCATCTCGTCGGTGATGTCGTGCGCCTGGGCGTCGAGCAGCCCGCGGAACACACCGGGGAACGCGAGCACGTTGTTGATCTGGTTCGGGTAGTCCGACCGGCCGGTCGCGACGACGGCGGCGTGGCGCATCGCCAGCGTCGGGTCGACCTCGGGGTCCGGGTTGGCCAGTGCGAACACGATCGAGTCGTCGTTCATGGTCCGCAGCTCGTCCTCGCCGAACAGGTTCGGCGCGCTGACCCCGATGAAGACGTCGGCCCCGACGAGCGCGTCGGCCAGGGTGCCCTGCTTGCCGTCCTTGTTGGTCTGCGCGGCGATCGAGACGAGGTTGTCGTCCATCCCCTCGCGTCCGGTGTGGATGATTCCGTCCACGTCGACCGCGACGACGTCGGCGGTCTGCTCCGAGCCGAGCAGCCGGATGATCGCCGACCCGGCCGCGCCGACGCCGCAGACGACGACGCGGATGTCGGAGAACTTCTTGCCGACCACGCGCAGCGCGTTGCGCAGGGCGCCGAGGACGACGACGGCGGTGCCGTGCTGGTCGTCGTGGAAGACCGGGATGTCGAGCAGCTCGCGCAGCCGGCGCTCGATCTCGAAGCAGCGCGGCGCGGCGATGTCCTCCAGGTTGATGCCGCCGTAGCCGGGGGCGATCAGCTGGACGGTGCGGATGATCTCGTCGGTGTCCTGGGTGTCGAGGCAGACCGGCCAGGCGTCGACTCCTGCGAACTGCTTGAACAGCGCCGCCTTGCCCTCCATCACCGGCATCGCCGCGGCGGCGCCGATGTTGCCCAGGCCGAGCACCGCGGACCCGTCGGTGACGACGGCGACGGTGTTGCGCTTGATCGTCAGGCGCCGGGCGTCGGACGGGTTCTCCGCGATCGCCATCGACACCCGCGCGACGCCCGGGGTGTAGGCGCGCGACAGGTCGTCACGGGTGCGGAGGTTCACCTTGGACCGCACCTCGATCTTGCCGCCGAGGTGGAGCAGGAAGGTCCGGTCCGAGACCTTGCGGACCGAGAAGCCCTCGAGCTGCTCGATGGCGGCCTTGATCTCCTCGACGTGCTCGGTGTTGCGGGCGTTGACCGAGATGTCGACGACGAGACTCTCGGTGCGCGCCTCGACGACGTCGAAGGCGGTCACGACGCCACCGACCTGGCCGACGGCGGCGGTGAGGTCACCGGCCGAGGTGGGGTGGGCGGGGGCGTCGACGCGTGCGGTGATGGCGTAACCGGGACCGGGAATGGACACGGCCCGGAACAGTACCGCCGGGAGTGTGGTTACCGTGGCGTCAACGATGTGATGACGCGCGTCACCGCTCGTCGGCGTCGTCCGCGGGGATCCGCGGCAGCGGCCCGGTGGGGGCGTCGGCGACGGCCATCTTGGCCGCCGAGTCGGTCGGGGCGTGCCCCCCGAGGGCGGCCAGCGCGGTCTCGTTGCCGACGTCGGCGCCGGCCCGTTCGGACAACAGCCAGCGCACCTCCAGCAGGTCGCAGTACGCCTGCACCGGATCGCCGGCACCGCCGAGCGCGGCGTGCGCGCGGGCCGATCCGGGCTCGAGGCAGTGGTCGATCCAGCTGCGGGCGGCCGCGCGCTCCGACACCGGGTGACCGGTGCGCCGCTGCATCCAGTCGCGGTGGGCGTTGAGGTCGCCCAGCAGGATCCGGGCCTGGCCCTCCCCCACGCCGACACCGGTCAGCCTGCGCAGCGTCTCGGAGTGGTAGTTGCGGTCGCCGACGGCGATGTGCAGCCGCGACCGGCCGTCGCCGATCGGGAGCAGGGACACCTCGTCGACGGCGAAGCCCAGGTCGTTGAGCTCGCGGATGGCGCCCTCGACGCGGTAGCGGTCGCCGAAGGCGAAGACCGGCGAGGTGTGCAGCGCCTCCCACAGCTCCCGGTAGCGCTCGGGCAGGGCGGTCGCCTCGTCGATGAGCTGCGGGATCATCTCCGGCGGGCGCTCCAGCGAGGTCGCGAGGTCGATCATCCCGGCGGCGACGTTCTCGACCAGGATCGTCACGTCGTGCTCGCGCTGACCGTCGGACAGGCCGTCCGGGTGCACCTCGCTGGTCTCGGCGTCGACGAGGAAGGCCTGCAGGGTCTGCCCGTCGCGGGTGAACAGGGTGTTGTTGAGCGAGCAGTCCCCCCAGAACACGCCGTGCCGGTGCAGCTCGACCAGCAGCGAGATCATCGCGTCGAACAGCCGGGCGCGGTGCCGCGGCCGGTTCGGGGGCAGCCGCAGGAACAGCCTGCGGTACTGCCAGGACCCGGCGAGGTAGCGGGTCACCAGGATCGCGGTCTCGTGCGCCGGCTGGTTCACCAGCCCGGCCGGGCGGACCGCGGGCAGGCACTGGTGCTCGAGGCGCCGCAGCACGTCGTACTCGCGACGGGCGATCCGCTCCGGCATGTCCTTGAGCGCCCACAGTGCACCGTCGGCCTCGACGAAACGGACGAGGTGCCGGCTGGGGCCGACCTCCATGTCGCGCAGCGGGACCCGCATCTCGTCCCACCGTTCCAGCGGCTCGTTCCAGGGCAGCGCGATCAGCTCGGGGCCGGGGGCCCGCAGCACCAGCTCCGGCGGCGCGTCCATTCAGGACACCCCCCGCACGCCGCGGGCCGGTGGGGCGGTGGAGCCGCGGATGACCAGCCGGGTCGGCAGGGTCGCGAGCGGTTCGACCGGCTCGCCGGCCAGCGTCGCCAGCGCCATCCGGGCCGCCACGGCACCCTGCTCGGCCGCCGGCTGGGCCACGGTGGACAGATCGGTCAGCGCGGCCAGCGGGTGGTCGTCGATACCGATGACCGACACGTCGCCGGGCACCGCGAGCCCGGCCCGGCGCAGCGTGCCGACGGCGCCGAGGGCGACCTCGTCGGTGTGGGCGTAGACCGCCGTCGGCGGGTCGGACAGCCCGAGCAGCTCCCCCATCGCCCGCGCCCCGCCCTCCGGGCTCCAGGGCACGCTCACCGTCAGGGCGGGGTCGTGTTCCACGCCGGCGTCGGAGAGCGCCGCCCGGTAGGCGGCGGCACGCCCCTCGGGCTGGCCCGGGTCGAGCTCCGGGTCGGTGGTGACGATCATCCCGATCCTCCGGTGTCCGAGGTGGAGCAGGTGGTCGACGGCCTGGCGACCGGCGACGCACTCGTCGATCGACACCGAGGGGTGATTGCCGATCCGGGTCCCCGCCGACACGATGCCGACGCCGATCCGCTCCAGCCGGGCGCGCTCGGCGTCGTCGACCCCGAACCCCAGCAGCACGACGGCGTCGGCACGCCGGCGGGCAGGCAGCTCGGCGAAGAACGCGCGCCGGGCCGCGGCGTCGCCCAGGTGGTAGAGCAGCACGTCGCGCCCGGCCTCGCGCACCACCTCGGACAGCCCCTCCAGCGCCGCCCCGAACCACCACCGCGACAGGTGCGGGACGACGACGGCGATCCGCCCCGTCGTGCCCCGCGCGAGCCCGGAGGCATCCGGGCTCACGACGTACTCCAGGGCGCGCGCGGCCTCCCACACGCGGGCGCGGGTGGCCTCGGCGACGTGGGGGTGATCGCTGAGCGCGCGTGACGCGGTGGCCGGTGAGACCTTGGCCAGCCGGGCCACGTCGGCCAGGTTGACCGGTTCGGGCACGACACATGTATGCCCAAAGCTGGAAGCGATTGCAAGAGCGGATGTTATCCGACTGCGCTGGACCATCGCCTGTGGATCAGTAAGGATCGTCGCCGACCAGCCCGATTGCTGTGAGCCTTGACACTCCCGGGTGAAGGGCTCACAGTCTCGGTTGGAAACGCTTCCAACGTCGCCGACGAGCGACGGGACACAGCAGCGGTATCGGACACGGGAGTTCGGAGTTGACCATGCGTCGCACACGGTGGAGGAGGACGCTGGCCGCCGGTGCGGCCACCGTCGCCCTCGCCCTGCTGGCGGGCTGCGGAGGCGCACCCGCGGGCCCGCCGGTCCTCAACTGGTACATCAACCCCGACGACGGCGGGCAGGCGGAGATCGCCCAGCGCTGCTCGGCGGCGTCGAACGGGCAGTACCAGATCGCGGTGTCGGTGCTGCCGCGCCAGTCCGCGGAACAGCGTCAGCAGCTGATCCGCCGGCTCGCGGCCAACGACAGCTCGATCGACATCATGTCCATCGACCCGCCCTACATCCCCGAGTTCGCCGAGGCGAAGTTCCTGGCCCCGGTGCCCGAGGAGGTCGCGCAGCGGACCACCGCCGGGATCGTGAACTCCGCGAAGGAGGGCGCGAGCTGGAACGGCGAGCTCGTCACGGTGCCGTTCTGGGCCAACACCCAGCTGCTCTGGTACCGCAAGTCGCAGGTCGCCGGCACCGGGCTGGACCTGTCGAAGCCGGTCACCTGGGACCAGGTCGTGCAGACCGCGCAGGCCAAGAACTCGATCATCGCCGCGCAGGGCATCCGCGCGGAGTCGCTGACCGTCTGGCTGAACGCGCTGGTCGAGGGCGGCGGCGGGCAGATCGTCACCAACGCCTCGCCGCAGAACCCGGAGGGCGTCCAGCTCGGCCTGGACTCCCCCGCCGCGACGAAGGCCGCCGAGATCATGAAGGCGGTCTCGGCCGTCGGCGGTCCCGGCTTCTCGACCAACTCCGAGGACGAGAACTCCAACGCCTTCCAGTCCGGTGACGCGATGTTCCAGGTGAACTGGCCGTTCGTCTGGGGCAAGGTCAACAGCGCCGTCGAGGAGGGGACCGTCCCCCAGTCCACGCCGGACGACTTCGGCTGGGCGCTCTACCCGCAGACCGAGGCCGGCAGGCCCTCGGCCCCGCCCTACGGCGGCATCAACCTCGGCGTCGGTGCCTTCAGCAAGCACACCGACCTGGCCTACCAGGCCACCGAGTGCATCACCTCGACCGAGAACCAGAAGCAGTACTTCCTCACCAACGGCAACCCGGCCGCCCGGATCTCGGTGTTCACCGACCCGGACGTGGTGAAGAAGTTCCCGATGGCCCCGGTCATCGCGCAGTCGCTGCAGCAGGCCAAGCCGCGCCCGCAGACGGCGTACTACAGCGAGGTCTCCGAGTCCGTCCAGCGCACCTACCACCCGACCGCGGGCATCGACCCGCCGACCGTCGGCCCCGCGACCGCCGCGCTGATCAAGGCGGTCCTCGCCAAGGAGGAGCTGCTGTGACCACGACGACCGAGCGGCCCGGGACCGGGACCGGGGCCTCCCCGGCCCCGCGCGGTGCCAGTGACCGCAGCCGGGCCGAGCAGAAGCTCGGCTGGTACCTCGCGGGCCCGGCGTTCGCCGTGATGCTGCTGGTGACGGCCTACCCGATCATCCAGGCCGTCTACTACTCGCTGTTCGACTACCGGCTGACCGACCCGGACAGCATCTCCTTCGTCGGCCTGAAGAACTACGCGGTCATCCTCACCGACTCGATCTGGTGGACCTCGTTCGGCGTCACGGTGTTCATCACCGTGGTCACCGTCGCGGTCGAGCTGGTCCTGGGCTTCCTGCTCGCGCTGGTCATGATGAACGCGCTCAAGGCGATCCGGCCGGTGCTGCGCGCCGCGATCCTGATCCCCTACGCGGTCATCACGGTCGTGTCGGCGTTCGCCTGGCAGTACGCGTTCTCCCTCGACTCGGGCTTCGTGAACTCCTGGTTCGGCTGGCTGCCCGGGATCTCGGCCGACACCGACTGGTTCGGCTCGACCGGCTCGTCGCTGTTCGTGATCTGCCTGGCCGAGATCTGGAAGACCACCCCGTTCATCTCGCTGCTGCTGCTCGCGGGTCTGGCCCAGGTGCCCGACGTGCTGCAGGAGGCCGCCCGCGTCGACGGCGCGACCTGGTGGCAGCGGATGTGGAAGGTCACCCTCCCGAACATGAAGGCGGCGATCATGGTCGCCCTGCTGTTCCGGACCCTGGACGCGTTCCGCGTGTTCGACTCGGTGTTCGTGATGACGGCCGGGGCGAACAGCACCGAGACGGTGTCGTTCCTGGCCTACCGCCAGACCATCGCCCGCGTCGAGATCGGACTCGGCTCCGCGGTGTCGGTGCTGCTGTTCCTGTCCGTCGTGATCATCTGCATCGGGTTCATCAAGGGGTTCAAGGTCGACCTGTCCCAGGCCCGAGGGGAGAAGTGATGTCCACCCGCGAGAGAGTCCTCTGGATCGTCGCCGGCATCGCGATCGTCGTCTACGCCCTGTTCCCGGTGGGCTGGATCGTGTCGCTGTCGCTGAAGTCGAGCGACGACATCGCCAACAAGCAGTTCCTCCCGACCTCGGTGTCGTGGAGCAACTACTCCCAGATCCTCGTCGGGGACGCGGCCGGGCTGTTCCTGCCCGCGCTGCGCAACTCCTTCGGCATCTGCATCATCGCGACGTTCCTGGCGTGCGTGCTGTCGATGTTCGCCGCCTACGCGATCGCCCGGCTCGACTTCCGGGGCAAGAAGCTGATCCTGTCGACCGCGCTGGCGGTGGCGATCTTCCCGGTCATCTCGATCGTGACGCCGCTGTTCAACCTGTGGCGCCAGATCGGGCTCTACGACACCTGGCCCGGCCTGATCATCCCCTACCTGTCGCTGACCCTGCCGCTGTCGATCTGGACCATGTCGGCGTTCTTCCGCGAGATCCCGTGGGAGATGGAGCAGGCCGCGCAGGTCGACGGCGCCACCACCTGGCAGGCGTTCCGCAAGGTGATCGTCCCGCTGGCGACGCCCGGGGTGTTCACCACCGCGATCCTGGCGTTCTTCATCGCCTGGAACGACTTCGCCTACGGCATCTCGCTGACCTCGACCGGCGCGTCCCGCCCGGTCCCGGCCGCGCTGGGCCTGTTCTCCGGGGCCTCGCAGTTCGAGTCGCCCAACGGCCCGATCGCCGCCGCCGCCGTGATCGTGACCATCCCCGTCGTCGTGCTCGTCCTGCTGTTCCAGCGGCGCATCGTCGCCGGTCTGACCAACGGCGCCGTCAAGGGCTGACACCCCGTACACAGAGAGAGGAACCGACCGGCCATGGCGTCGATCGAGATGAAGAACATCGTCAAGAAGTACGGGGACGGCTTCCCGGCCGTGAACGACGTGAGCATGGACATCGCCGACGGCGAGTTCATGATCCTCGTCGGCCCGTCCGGCTGCGGGAAGTCGACACTGCTGCGGATGATCGTCGGTCTGGAGGACATCACCTCCGGCGACATGGTCATCGCCGGCAACCGCGTCAACGACAAGGCCCCGCGGGACCGCAACCTGTCGATGGTGTTCCAGAACTACGCGCTCTACCCGCACCTGTCGGTCTTCGAGAACATCGCGTTCCCGCTGCGCCTGGCCAAGGCGCCCGAGGACGAGATCAAGCAGAAGGTCGACACCGCGGCGAAGGTCCTGGAGCTGCAGGAGCACCTGCAGCGCAAGCCCGCGAACCTGTCCGGCGGTCAGCGCCAGCGGGTCGCGATGGGTCGTGCCATCGTCCGTGACGCCGACGCGTTCCTGTTCGACGAGCCGCTGTCCAACCTGGACGCGAAGCTGCGCGGGCAGATGCGCACCGAGATCGCCCGCCTGCAGCGCCGCCTCGGTATCACCACCGTCTACGTCACGCACGACCAGACCGAGGCGATGACCCTCGGTGACCGGGTCTGTGTCCTGCGCAAGGGCGTCATCCAGCAGGTCGCCTCGCCGCGCGAGCTCTACGAGCAGCCGGTCAACCTGTTCGTCGCCGGATTCATCGGGTCGCCGCCGATGAACTTCCTGCCCGCGACCGTGGCCGGGAACAAGCTGGAAACGCCGTTCGGCCCGATCGAGCTCGACGCCGCGCGCGCCGAGAAGGTCGCCGGACGCGAGCTGGTGCTGGTCGGCATCCGGCCGGAGTACTTCGAGGACGCCTCCCTGGTCGACGAGGCCAAGCGCCACGTCGGGTCGACCTTCACCGCGAAGGTCGACGTGACCGAGTGGCTGGGCGACTCGCAGTACGCCTACATCCCCTACGAGGCCCCGGCCGAGGTGGAGACCAAGCTCAAGGAGCTGTCGCGGGAGCTCGACGCCGATCAGCTGCGTACGCAGGCGATCGTGTCGATCGACTCGACCAGCCGGATCCGGGAGGGCCGCGACGCCGAGTTCTGGCTGGACGCGCGGAAGATCCACGTGTTCGACCCGGAGTCGGGCGAGAACCTGACCCGCGACCCCGAGGCCGGAGCCGAGCTGACCCGGCTCGCGGCCGAGGACCGCGCCGAGCAGGTGGCCCAGGCCCGCAGCCGGGACTGAGGCGCCGCCCCCGTCGCCCCCAGGGGAACTCTCGTGGCTTAGAGCGCTACGAGAGTTCCCCTGGGGGCACCCCGGAGGGGTCAGAGGGCGCGGACGTCGCGCCGGTAGCGGGTCTCGGCGACCCCGGCGAGGGTCCGCGCCATCACGGCGAACACGAAGCGCTGCGACGGGTAGGCCGCCAGCCATCCCAGCCGCCCGGCCATCCCGCGTGGGGTGAACCGCAGGGTCTGGGTGTAGCGGCTGGTCAGCCGGTCGGTCGGGGTGACGGTGAGCTCGAGCCGGGCGTCGCCGGGGAGCCGGTCCGCGGCGCGCAGCACCAGCCGCCGCCCCGGTTCGACGGTCTCGACGGTCCAGCGGTCCAGGGGCTCTCCCGGGACGAGGCGGGCCGGGCCGTCGCCGTGCCGGCGCGGGACGACACCGGGCCCACCGGCGAGGACGTCGAGGTGGCCGGTCAGCGTCGCGACGCCCGGGACGGTGTACCAGCCGTGCGGGCCGCCGAGCGTCTCGATCACCGACCAGACGGCGCGGGCGGGAGCGGCGACGTCGTGGGTGTCGGTCGTCGACCACTCCAGCGGACCGGTGCCGGGCGGGTCGGAGGGCCCCGGCCCGGCCGCGCCGACGCCGTCGAGGGCGCGGCGGACCGCCGTGCGGTACGGGGTCCGGCCGCCGGGCGGGGTGCCGATGAGCGCGTCGAGGGCCGCGAGGTCGTCGGGGTCGGCCACCAGCTCGTGACGCATGGACTCGACCAGCGGCTCGGCCAGCCCGCGGCCGACCGGGGTGAGCGCGGCGACGGCGCGGGCGGTGAGCCGCGGCGCGGACAGCGGGACGGGCACCGGGAACGGCCGCAGCAGTCCTGCCTCGGCGGCGAACTCGCTCATCAGGGACCGGTAGGTGTGCACATCGGGACCACCGACGTCGAACGCCCGGTCCACCCCGGCGGGCAGGTCGAGGCAGCCGACGAGGTCGTACAGCACGTCGTCGACGGCGATCGGCTGGATCCGGTTCCAGGCGCGGTCGGGCAGCGGCAGGACCAGCGGACCGCCCATCGCGGTCTCGGTGAGGTGCCGGATCATCTCGAAGCTGGCCGAGCCGGTGCCGACGACGATCCCGGCCCGCAGCACGGCGGTCGGGACGGGCCCGGCGAGCAGGATGTCCCCGACCTCGCGGCGCGAGGACAGGTGCTGCGACACCCGCCGGGTGCCGGCCTCGGGCTGCAGCCCGCCCAGGTAGACGATGCGGCGTACACCGGCCGCGGCGGCGCCGTCGGCCAGCGCGTGCGCGGCGGTGCGGTCGCGGTCGGCGTAGCCGGGGCCGTCCATGGCGTGCACCAGGTGGACGACGGCGTCGGCACCCTCGCAGGCCCGGCGCACGTCGGCCGGTTCCCGGGCGTCGCCACGGACCGCGTCGACCGCCTCCCCCACGGGTGCGCGGCCAGCTTGCCCGGGGTGCGGGCGAGCACCCGGACGTCGTGGCCGGCGTCGAGCAGGCGCGGGACGAGCCGGGAGCCGACGTAGCCGGTGGCGCCGAGGACGAGCACGTGCATGGGTCGATCCTCGCGGTCCCCGGCGCGGGGCGCGCGCCGGGGTGACGACCGGCTCAGGCGATCCCGGCCAGCCGCAGCCCGGCCGTCGTCGCCGCGGCGAGGACGACGACCAGCACGAACGGCACCCGGAGCAGCAGCGCACCGGCGGCCACGGCGACCCCGGCCGGGCGGGCCCAGCCGGCGAACCCGGCCCCCTCGAACCAGGTGCCGGTCGCGACGAGCGCGACGAGCAGTCCGACCGCGCCCAGCTCGACCAGGCGCACGGTGCGCGGGGACAGGGCGACCCGGTCGTGCAGGACCAGCGGCAGCAGCCGCATGAGGTAGGTCCCGCCGGCGAGGACGAGCAGCGCGGCGACGGTCACGGCTGCTCCCCCGTGGTCCGGCCGGCCGCGCCGACGCCGAGCAGGCCGGCCAGCACGGGCAGGCCCGCGGGCAGGAACGGCGCGCAGGCCAGCGACAGGGTGGCGGCGGCTGCGCCGACCCGACGGGCGTCGACCCGGCGCAGCATCGGGACGAGCATGGCCAGCAGCGCGGCCGGGAAGGCGGCGTCGAGCCCGAACGCGGCCGGGTCCGGCACGCTCGACCCGAGCACCAGACCGGCCGCGGTGCCGAGCTGCCAGCAGAGGTACTTCGCGCCGCCGAGGATGCGGAACGCGCGCCATCCCCGCCCGGGGACGTCGGTGCGGGCCAGCACGAACGCGGTCGACTCGTCGGTGACGACGTGCGCCGCGGGCAGCCGCGCCCAGCCCCCGCCCAGGTGACGGGCCAGGGCCAGGCCGAACGGCAGGTGCCGCAGGTTGAGCACCAGCCCCGCGGCGACGGCGGCCCACACACCGCCCCCGGCGGCCAGCACTCCGGTGACGAGCAGCTGGGCGCCGCCCGCGAACACGAGCAGCGACATCGCCATCGTCATGACCGGGGACAACCCGGCGGCCGGCGCGAGCGCGCCGAAGGAGACCCCGACGACGGCGACGGCCACCGAGATGGTGACGGCGTCGCGGACGTCCCCGCGGGTCGTTCGCTGTATCGAACGCATGCCCGATACAGTGAACAACAGCGGCTGTGTTCGTCAAGTCGAACGAGGAGACCGATGAATCGAACGCCTGGGCCACCGCTCGCGACGATCGCGGCGGCCATCCGCCGGGAACGGGAGCGCCTCGGCATCTCCTCGGCCGAGCTCGCCCGCCGGGCGGGCATCGCGAAGTCGACGTTGTCGCAGCTGGAGGCGGGGACCGGGAACCCGAGTGTGGAGACGCTCTGGGCGATCGCGGTCGTCGCCGAGGTCCCGTTCAGCGCGCTGGTGGAGCCGCCGTCGTCGACGGTGCGGGTGGTGCGGTTCGCCGACCGTCCCGCGATCCGGTCGGAGGAGGCCGCCTACACCGGAGCACTGCTGTCCCCGTGCCCACCGGGGGCGCGCCGCGACCTGCACCTGGCCACCTGCGAGCCGGGGCCGCCCCGGGCCGCCGACGCGCACTCCCCCGGCACCGTCGAGCACGTGGTGGTGTCGGCGGGCCGGTGGGTGATCGGGCCGGAGGGCGAGGAGGTCGAGCTGGACCCGGGGGACCATCTGACGTTCCCGGCCGACCGCCCGCACTCCTACCGCGCGCTCACCCCGGGCGCGACCGCGGTGATGGTCATGGAGTACCGCTGATCACGTGCCGCTCGCACCGCGGGTCGCCGAGCCGGGCTCCCGGTCCGGACCGCCCTCGGTGATGCGGTGCAGCAGTCCGTCGAGGAGCCCCTCGTCGTCGCCGCCCGCGTCGCCGGAGCCGTCCCCGCCCTTCCCGGACTCGGGCAGGGCGTACTGGCGGACCCAGTCGACCTGCATCTCCGAAGGCTTCACGTCACCGCCGCCCTTGGGGAACCAGTCGAGCTGGATCGTCAGGTGCATCGGCCCGGGAGGCAGGACCGAGGTGTCGTCGGTGTGCCACCACTGCTTGCCGTCGACGAAGGCGGTCACACCCTTCGGCGTCCACTCGACCGCCCAGTTGTGCCACTGGGTCGCGTCGATGTCGACCGAGCCCTGGACCTGGGAGTTGTCCTCGCCGTAGTGCAGGAACAGGTTGGTCTTCTGCCGGGTGTGGTCGGTCATCTCCATGAAGTCGATCTCACCGCCGACCGGGAAGTCCTCGGCAGTGGGCCAGAGCAGCAGCAGCGCGTTGTACGACGGGTCCGACGCGGGTGCCCGCACCCGGCCCTCCCAGCGGCCGTACTTCTGGCTGCTGTCCGACCAGGCCATGCCGCCGGTGGTGCCGTCGGCGTCGCCGTCGATGGTGAGCAGGCCGTCCTTCACCGAGATCGCCGACGGGGAACGGGTCCCCTTGCCGGCGTGGCCGGGTCCGTCGTAGGGGCTCCAGCCCGTGAGGGCGTCGCCGTCGAAGTCGTCGACCTTGGTGGGCTCGCCCCAGCCGTGCGCGACGGCGGCGGTGGTCGCCGCGCCCGGGTAGGACGGGACCGCCGGGGCCGCGCCGGCGGCGCAGTCCACGGGGCGGGGGTCGCACCGGGGGCCGGTTCGCCGGCCGGGGTGGTCGCGGCGCCGCCGGGCGCCGTGCCCGGGGTCGCGTTCGCCGAGGTCGTGTCGGCGGGTGACCCCGGGGCGCCGGTCCGGTCGCCCTGGTCGCCGGCCGGACCGCGGTCGCCGTTCGGAGCGCCGTCCCCGCCCGATGTCGTGTCGTCGCCCGACCCCGGGTCGGGGGTCGTGCCGTCTCCGGGGCCCTTGTCGCCGCCGGAACCCTGGTCGCCGCCCGAGCCCTGGTCGCCACCCGAACCGTGATCGTCGCCGGAACCCTGGTCGCCGCCCGAACCGTGATCGTCGCCGGAACCCTGGTCGCCGCCCGGCGTCCGGTCATCGGAGGAGTCCCGCGTCGTGTCGCCGGCGCCGGAGTCGCCCGCGCCCGATGTCGTGTCGCCGGAGTCCCCACCGGAACCCGAGCCCTGGCCGGAGCCGGAGCCTCGATCGTCACCCGAACCGGACCCCGCGTCGTCCCCCGAGCCGCCCGATCCCGACGATCCCCCGTCGCCGCCGGAGCCGGAGTCGTCGCCGCCCGAGCCGCCGTCGCCGCTCCCCGACCCGTCGCCCGAGGAGCCGTGGTCGCCACCGGAGGAGCCGTGGTCGTTCGAGGAGCCCTGGTCGTCGCCCGAGCCGCCCCCGGAGGGGCCGTCCCCCTCGGGCCCGGCCGCCCCGGGGGCGGCGGAGGCGCCGGGCTTCCCCGACCCGGCGCTTCCGTCACCACCGGTGGCCGGACCACCCGAACCGGCTCCCCCACCCGGGGCGGTGCCCGTCGTGGGGCAGTCCGCGGTCGTCGTCGCACCCGGTCGGCCGTCCCCGGTGTCCGCGAACGCCGCAGCCGGAAAGCTGATCAACATCGCGGCGGCGATCGCCACGACCCTCACAGAGCGTCCCATCAGGCTCCTCCGTAACAGTGGTCTCCTGATCCCCACGGAACGCTAGATGCCACAGAGTCACCACGAGCACCTGTGTCACCACATCGAGTAGGCAACCCCTCCACCGAGCGACCGCGGAACGTGGCCGGAACGGACACCCCACGCGTCCGAGGGACCGATCGGGTCACCGGACCGTGGCCCGCACCCGGTCCCGTCCCCCGCCACCCGGGGTTCCGGCGTCGCCGCACGGGTCCGGATCCGTGCGGCGCACGGGGACACCTGCGCGGCAGCGGGGCCGGGAACGGCGAGAGCCCCGTCCGGCGGTGTGCCGGACGGGGCTCTCGGGGCGGAGCGGAGGGTGCTTACCAGCCGCGAGCGGCGTAGCGCTGCTCCTCGGGGATGTCGGCGATGTTGATGCCGACCATGGCCTCGCCGAGACCGCGGGAGACCTTGGCGATCATCTCGGGGTCGTCGTGGAAGGTCGTGGCCTTCACGATCGCCGACGCGCGCTGCGCCGGGTCGCCGGACTTGAAGATGCCGGAGCCGACGAACACGCCCTCGGCGCCGAGCTGCATCATCATCGCGGCGTCGGCCGGGGTCGCGATGCCACCCGCGGTGAACAGCACGACCGGCAGCTTCCCGGTGCGGGCCACCTCGGCGACCAGCTCGACCGGGGCGCGCAGTTCCTTGGCCGCGATGTAGAGCTCGGCGGCGTCGAGCGAGGCGAGCCGGCCGATCTCGGCGCGGATCGAGCGCATGTGCCGGGTGGCCTCGACGACGTTGCCGGTGCCGGCCTCACCCTTCGAGCGGATCATCGCCGCGCCCTCGGAGATGCGGCGCAGGGCCTCACCGAGGTTGGTGGCACCGCAGACGAACGGGGCGGTGAAGCTCCACTTGTCGATGTGGTGGGCCTCGTCGGCCGGGGTCAGCACCTCGGACTCGTCGATGTAGTCGACGCCGAGGGACTGCAGGACCCGGGCCTCGACGAAGTGGCCGATGCGGGCCTTCGCCATGACCGGGATGGACACGGCCTCGACGATGCCGGTGATCATGTCCGGGTCCGACATGCGGGCCACGCCGCCGTTGGCACGGATGTCGGCCGGGACGCGCTCCAGGGCCATGACGGCGACGGCGCCGGCGTCCTCGGCGATCTTGGCCTGATCCGGGGTGACGACGTCCATGATCACGCCGCCCTTCAGCATCTCGGCCATCCCGCGCTTCACCCGCGCGGTGCCGTGCTGCGGACCGGCGGTGTCGGGGGTGTTCTCAGCTGCGGACACGGGTGATCGGAGCTCCTCACATGACGGTCGGACTGCGTGGCGATTCTACGTGAGGTCGCGCAGGTGAACGCGGCGGTTCCGGATCGGCGATCTCGAAGTACACCGGCTCCGGTGCGGTGCCGTGCAGCCGCAGCAGCCGCACCAGCCGCCGCGACCGCAGGGCACGGGTGTCGCGGACGGCGTCGTTGTGCACCCGGCGGGCCAGCACGACCAGTGCCTCGGCATCGGCGAGGTCGTCGTAGGGCCCCGGCCGGCCCGGCCCCCGCCCGACGACGGCGAGCTGCCTGGTCAGGGCGTTCTCCGCGGCCTCGCGGGCGGCGCGGCTCCCGGCCGGGTCCCGGCCGTCCGGGGCCGGAGCGGGCAGTGCCCGCGCGGCGACGGCGGCCTGTCGCAGGTCCGGCGGTGCGGCGGGACCGAGGGCGTCGGCGACGGCGAGCGCGATCCGGGCCCGGGAGTCCAGCGCCGCGGCGAGCCCGGCCCGGGCGGCGTCGACCCGCACGTGCAGCCGGTGCAGGCGCCGGACCCGTGTCACGCACCACAGGGTGAGAGCCGCCACCAGCAGCGTCGCGAGGACCACTCCCCCGGCGACGACGGCCGCGCTCACCGCGCGCCCCCGCGCACGAGCGGCCGTGGCGCGCCGGCGATCGCGGCCCGGTACACACGCAGCACGTCGGAGGCCACGACCGGCCAGTCGTAGCGCTGCGCCCGGTCCCGCCCGGCGGCGGCGAACCGGGCGCGGGCGGTCCCGTCGTCGAGCAGGCGGGTGAGCGCGGCGGCCAGGGCGGCGTCGTCGCCGGGTGGGAACAGTGCACCGGCGCGGCCGTCGTCGAGCACGGCACGGAAGGACTCGAGGTCCGCGGCCAGCACCGGGGCGCCCGCGGCCATCGCCTCGGTCAGCACCATCCCGAAGCTCTCCCCGCCGCGGTGCGGTGCGCAGAACACCGCGACCGAGCGCAGCGCGGCGGCCTTGGTCGCCTCGTCGACCGGACCGAGCAGGTCGATCCGGCCCGCCAGGCCCGGTCCCGCGGCGCGCCGCAGCCGGTCGCCGTCGCCACGGCCGACGACGAGCAGCCGCACGTCCGGGCGCTCGGCGACGATCCGGCGCAGCGCCGCCAGCAGCACCGGCATGCCCTTGCGGGGCTCGTCGAAGCGGCCGACGTAGCCGACCCGCACCGCGGGCGGCAGGTCCAGTGCCGGCCCGTGCGCGAACCGGGCGACGTCGACGCCGTTGGGGATCTCGGTGGCGTCGCCGCCCAGGTGCTCGACCTGGACCCGGCGGGCGGTCGCCGACACCGCGATCCGCGCCGTCACCCGCTCCAGCAGGGGGCGCGCCACGGGTCCGAACGCGGCGAGGACCCGGGACCGCTCGGTGGAGGTGTGGAAGGTCGCGACGACCGGCCCGCGGGCGTCGAGCAGCGCGAGCGCCGACACCGACGGGGTCGTGGGCTCGTGGACGTGCAGCACGTCGAAGTCGTGCGCGGCGAGCCAGCGCCGGGTGCGGTGGCGGGTCAGCGGGCCGAACGCGACGCGGGCGACGGAGCCGTTGTAGGGGACGCCGACGGCCCGCCCGGCCGGGGTGACGAACTCGGGCGCGGTGCCGGTCGTCGGGGCCAGCACCTCGACCGTGTGCCCGAGCGCGCGCAGCGCGGCGGCCAGGTCCAGGACATGGCGCTGCACTCCCCCGGCGACGTCGAGGGAGTACGGGCAGACGATCCCGATCCTCATCCCGTGCCGACCGGCTGGAGCATGTGCCAGTCCCACGGGCGGCGGGCGATCATGTCGCCGAACGCGTCGGCGAGGTGCTGGACGGCACCGGGACCGGGCGGGACGGGCGCGCCCACCTCGACGCCCCAGGCGTCGTCGGTGAAGTAGGGGTAGGCCGGGTGGAGCGCGGCGCCGGTGAGCCGGGCGAGCCGCGCTGGGCCGGACGGCAGCCGGGCGGGTCCCCCGAGGAACGTCACGCCGGTCCCGGTGCCGGTCAGGTCGCGGTCGGCGACCAGGCAGACGACCCCGCCGCGGCGCAGCCGCCCGGTCAGCGCGCGGTGTGCGGCGCGGGGGTCGTCGGCGGTCACGACCTCGAACCCGAGCGCGCGCCGGTAGGCGAGGAACCGGCGGAACAGGGCCTCGGGGCGCAGCCGCTGCACGACGGTGGTCAGCGCCGGTTCGAGCCCGAGCCGGTCGAGCTCGCGCAGCAGGTAGAGCCCGGCGAGGTCCCAGTTGCCGGCGTGCGGGAGGGCGAACACGACCCCGCGCCCGGACCGGGTGGACGCCAGCGCACCGGCGACGCCGTGGGCGTGCGGGTGCATCGCGGCGTGCACCGCGGCGGGGTCGAGGCCGGGCAGTGCGAACGCCTCGCGCCAGTAGCGGGCGTAGCTGCGCATCCCGGCGGCGACCAGTGCGTCGAGCTCGGCGGGGGTCGCGTCGGGTCGGGCCCGGCGCAGGTTGTGCCGCAGCCGTCGTACCCCGGGGCCGTCGCGGCGGACCGCGAGCGCGGCGCCGGCGTCGGACACCCGTGCGGCGACGCCGGCCGGGAGCCGCCCCGCGACCCGCCAGCCCGCCGCGTACCCGGCGGCGCTCAGCGCGTCGGTGGTGCGCGTCCGCAGGTCAGGCACGCGGTGCCTCGCGGGAGCTGTGCCGTACCGCCAGGATCCGCTGGCCGAGGGTCACCGCCGTCCCGATCGCCAGCACGACGAGGGTGACGGTCAGCGCCCACGGCACCCCGATGCCGGACAGGAACGCCCCGACCAGGCCGAGGATGAGCCGTTCGGCGCGTTCGACGAGGCCGCCCTCGGCGGTGAGCCCGACGGACTCGGCGCGGGCCTTGACGTAGGACACGATCTGGCCGCCGACCAGGGCCACCAGCGCGGCGGCACCCGCAAGGGGCTCGGCCCCGCCGGTCAGCGCCCACCAGGCGAGCCCGGCGAACAGGGCGCCGTCGACGATCCGGTCGCAGGTGGAGTCGAGCACCGCCCCGAACGGGGTGCCGTGCCCGCGGGCGCGGGCCATCGCGCCGTCGATCAGGTCGGTCAGCACGAACAGGGTGACCAGCACCGCGCCGAGGGCCAGCCGGCCGGTCGGCAGGAACGCCAGCGAGCAGGCCACGGCCCCGACGGTGCCGAGCACGGTCACGGTGTCCGGGCTGACACCGCGGTCGATCAGGGCCCGCCCGACGGGGTCGGTGAGCCGGTTGACGTGCGCGCGGGCGAACAGGTTCAGCATCGGCGGCTGCGTGCTCCCGTGCAGGACGGCGGCGGTGGGGGACGCTGCCAGCGTAGTCCGACATCGGGTCCGCCCGCCGTCGGCGCGGCCGGAGTCAGCGACGTGGCGGTTCCCACGCCCGCGCCAGCTGGTCACGGGTCTCGGCGAGCAGCTGCGGGATCACCTTCGTCTGCCCGACGACGGCGATGAAGTTCGCGTCCCCGCCCCACCGCGGGACGACGTGCTGGTGCAGGTGCTCGGCCAGCGACCCGCCCGCGACGTGGCCCAGGTTCAGGCCCACGTTGAACGCGTGCGGCGCCGCGACCTTCTTCATGGTCACGACGGCCTGCCGGGTGAACGCCATCAGCTCACCGGCCTCGGAGTCGGTGAGCCCCTCCAGGTCCGCGACGTGCCGGTAGGGCAGCACCATCAGGTGCCCCGGGTTGTACGGGTGCAGGTTCAGCAGCGCGAACACCTCGTCGCCGCGCGCGACGACGAGGTTGTCCGCGTCCGGGTCCGTCGAGTCGCCCAGGGTGTCCCCCCGGGCGATCCGGCAGAACGGGCAGCCGGTGTCACCGGCGCCCTGGATGTAGGCGAGCCGGTGCGGGGTCCACAGCCGGGCGAAGCCGTCGGGCGTCCCGGTCCCCTCCTGCGGGACCCACTCCTGCTCCATGCGCCGATCCTAGGCGCCGACCCCGAAGCTCTCCGCGGTCGGCGAGGTGTTCGTGCGCGACCGCACCCACTCGATGATCGAGGTGACCGCCTGCTCGACCGGCACCGCGTTGGTCTGCGAGCCGTCACGGAAGCGGAAGCTGACCGCGCCCGCCTCGACGTCGCGACCGCCGACGAGCAGCAGGAACGGCACCTTCTGCAGCGTGTGGGTGCGGATCTTCTTCTGCATCCGGTCGTCGCCGGAGTCGACGTCGATCCGGATGCCCGCGGCGCGCAGCCGGGCGGCGATGTCGCGGACGTAGTCGTCCTGGGCCTCGGTGACCGGGATCCCCACCACCTGGACGGGGGCCAGCCACGCGGGGAAGGCTCCGGCGTAGTGCTCGGTGAGCACGCCGAAGAAGCGCTCGATCGAGCCGAACAGCGCGCGGTGGATCATGACCGGACGCTGTCGGGAACCGTCGGAGGAGGTGTACTCCAGCTCGAAGCGGTCCGGCAGCATCAGGTCGACCTGGATGGTCGACATCTGCCAGTAGCGGCCGATCGCGTCGCGGGCCTGTACCGAGATCTTGGGCGCGTAGAACGCGGCGCCGCCCGGGTCGTCGCGCAGGGTCAGCCCGAAGCTCTCCGCGGCGTCGCGCAGCACCTGGGTGGCCTCGGCCCACGCCTCGTCCGAGCCGATCGACTTGTCCGGGTTGCGGGTCGACAGCTCCAGGTAGAAGTCGTCGAGGCCGTAGTCGCGCAGCAGGTCCAGCACGAACTGCAGCAGGCTGCGGATCTCGTCCTGCATCTGCTCGCGGGTGCAGTAGATGTGCGCGTCGTCCTGGCTGAACCCGCGGGCCCGGGTCAGCCCGTGCACCACACCGGACTTCTCGTAGCGGTAGACGGTGCCGAACTCGAACAGCCGCAGCGGCAGCTCCCGGTAGGACCGCCCGCGCGAGGCGAAGATCAGGTTGTGCATCGGGCAGTTCATCGGCTTGAGGTAGTAGTCCACCGCGGGCCGCTTCAGCTCGCCGTCGGCGGTGTACTCCGCGTCGAGCTGCATGGGCGGGAACATGCCCTCGGAGTACCAGTCCAGGTGCCCGGACTTCTCGAACAGCGCGCCCTTGGTCGCGTGCGGGGTGTAGACGAACTCGTACCCGGCCGCGGCGTGCCGCTCGCGGGACAGGTCCTCCAGCTCCTTGCGGACGACGCCGCCCTTGGGGTGGAAGACCGGCAGGCCCGACCCGATCTCGTCGGGGAAGCTGAACAGGTCCAGCTCGCTGCCCAGGCGGCGGTGGTCGCGCCGCTCGGCCTCGGCGACGCGCTCCAGGTAGGCGTCGTGCGCCTCCTGCGACTCCCACGCGGTGCCGTAGATCCGCTGGAGCTGGGCGTTGCGCTGGTCGCCCCGCCAGTACGCGGCGGCCGAGCGGGTCAGCGAGAACGCCGGGATGAACTTGGTGGTCGGCAGGTGCGGGCCACGGCACAGGTCCGACCAGACGACGGCGCCGGTGTGGGCGTGCACGTTGTCGTAGACGGTGAGCTCGCCGGAGGAGTCGACCTCCATGACCTCCCCGCTGTCGACGGAGTCGTCCGTCGACTTCAGGTCGATCAGCTCCAGCTTGTACGGCTGGTCGGCCAGCTCGGCGCGGGCCTCGTCCTGTGAGGCGTAGCGACGGCGCTCGAAGCGCTGCCCCGCCTTCACGATCTTCTTCATCGCCGACTCGATCTTCTTCAGATCCTCGGGGGTGAAGGGGGTGTCGACGTCGAAGTCGTAGTAGAAGCCGTCGGTGACCGGCGGGCCGATGCCCAGCTTGGCCTTCGGGAACAGCTGCTGGACGGCCTGGGCGAGCACGTGCGCCGCCGAGTGCCGGATGACGCTGCGCCCCTCCTCGGTGTTCGCCGGGACCGGCACGACCTCGGCGTCGGCCTCGGGGGCCCAGGCCAGGTCGCGCAGGGCACCCTCGGCGTCGCGCACGACGACGATCGCCTCGGGACCGCTGGTCGGCAGCCCGCCCTCCCGGACGCGCGCGCCGGCGGTCGTCCCGGCCGGCACCCGGATCGGGGCGGACGCGGGCGGGGCGGACGGTGCGGACACGGGGGTGCCTCCTCAGGTGGTGCGAATGGATGGACCTCCGATGCTAGTCGGGGGCCGCGAACCGGTTTCGACCGCCGGGAAGACACCCGGCGGGTGCGGGTGTTGCCGCCGTCGTGGTCACCCTCTCCGTCCTCGACCTGGTCCCCGTGGCCGACGGCTCGTCGGCCACCGACGCGCTGGCGCACAGCACCCGCCTGGTGCGACGGGCCGAGGAGCTGGGCTTCACCCGCTACTGGGTCGCCGAGCACCACGGCATGCCCGGGATCGCCAGCTCCTCGCCACCGGTGCTGATCGCGCACCTGGCCGGGGCGACCACGCGGATCACCGTCGGCTCGGGCGGGGTGATGCTGCCCAACCACCGCCCGCTCGTCGTCGCGGAGCAGTTCGGCACCCTCGAGGCACTGCACCCCGGCCGGATCGACCTCGGCATCGGGCGTGCCCCGGGCACCGACCCCCGGACCGCCGCCGCGCTGCGCGGGACCGGGACCGACCGGCTGCAGGCCCCGGACGACTTCCCCGACCAGCTCGTGGAGCTCGCGGCCTACTTCCGCGGCGACGCCGGTGTGCTCGCCGTACCGGCCGCGGGGAACGCTCCGACCATGTGGCTGCTCGGCTCGTCGGGCTACTCGGCGGAGGTCGCCGGGAGGCTCGGGCTGCCGTTCGCCTTCGCCCACCACTTCTCGGCCGCGAACACGCTGCCCGCGCTGGAGCTCTACCGCGAGCACTTCCGGCCCTCGGCGATGCTGGCCCAGCCGTACTCGATGATCGCCGCCGCCGTGACCTGCGCCGACACCGACGAGCACGCCCGCGAGCTGGCGCTGCCCTCGGCGCTGCAGTTCCTGCACCTGCGCCTCGGCGATCCGCGCCCGCTGCCCGGCCCCGAGGAGGTCGCGGCCTTCGACTGGACCGACGCGGCCCGGGCGTTCGTCGAGCAGCGCCACGCCGACCAGGTCATCGGCTCGCCGGAGACCGTGCGGGCCGGGGTCGAGGAGCTCGTGGCCCGGACCGGGGTGGACGAGCTGATGGTGACGACCTCGACCTTCCGCGGCGAGGACCGGCTGCGCTCCTACGAGCTGCTGGCCGGCGCCGTCGGCCTGCGTCCGGCGGCCGCGGCCGCCTGACCCGGGACGGGTGGGGCATGATCGCCGGCGTGAACGACGCCGCCGCCCGCTTCCGGGCCGCGATCGAGGCCGGAGACCTCGACGCGGCCGTCGCCCTCTGCCGCGACGACGTCGGGTTCCGCTCGCCCGTCGTCCACCGCCCCTACCGGGGCCGGGACGCGTTGCGCCCCATCCTGGGCGCGGTGTTCACCGTCTTCGGCGGGTTCCACTACGTCGCCGAGTACTCCGGCGACGACGGGCACGTCCTCGAGTTCGCCGCGACCGTCGGGGAGCGCGAGGTGCAGGGCGTCGACGTCCTGCGCACCGACGAGGAGGGCCGGATCCGCGAGCTCACCGTGCTCGTGCGGCCGCTGTCGGCCGCGGTCGCACTGCGCGACCGCATGGGCCCGCTGCTGTCCTGACCCGTCGTCGCAGGTCGGCGCCGGGGTTGCCGCCGCCCGGCGATCGACGACGGCCGGTCGTCCCGCCGGATGCGGCCGTCCGGCCGTCCGGCGCTGGGCCGCCCGCGCGTCGTCGCACGCAACCGGCCGTTGCTCGACGCAGTGATCGTGTCGCCTGTGCATCCCTTCGGCCGCGGGCACGATGGTCCGCATGCCGCACCATGATCGGGCGATCCGGTCACGGAGCGCGCCATCACCCCGCTGACGTGCCGACATTCGAGTGACGTCGATCAGGTGGGCACAACGCCGCCCTCCGGTCCCTCGTTGACCCAGCGAACTCGTTGACCGGGTGAGACCACGCCACCGTCCGGCCCCGCCGGCCGTCGACCAGAAGGGAGAGCCGGTTGCCCGCAGGCCCGCCCCCTCCGCCGCGGTCGCGCCGCTCCCCCGAGTCCGACCCCCACCGATCGTCCGGTTCCGGTCGTGCCGTCGACACCGAGGAGCGCCCGACCGGCCGGCACGGCAGCGACCAGGTCGCCCGCGCCGACTCCGGCGCCCCGGCCCGGCACGGCGCCCCCGCCGGTGGACGGCGCGCGCGGTCCGCCGAGCCGGAGGCCCGTTCCTTCGCCGACGTCGTCCGGGCGACCGGGTCGGCCGGGCGATCCGGCCCGGACGGGGCACGCGGCACCGGGGAGGACGGCGGCACCGGCCGTCGGCGCTCCCGGCGGGCCGGCGAGGCCGCTCCCGCGACCGCCGCCCCCGGTACCGGGGCCACGGCGGACGGCGCCCCCGCACACAGCGCTCCCGCGAACGGCACCCCGCGAGGAGCACCCCGGCGAACAGCTCGGGCGGCAACGGCCCCGCGGGCAACGGCTCCGCGGGCAACGGCTCCGCGGGCAACGGCTCCGCGGGCAACGGCTCCGGCGTCAACGGCTTCGGCGTCAACGGCTCCGGGGGCACCACGAAGGTCGGGCTGCGCGTGCGCGGCGGCACCGTGCCCCGCGAGCCCGGCAGCACCCCGCCGCCCGGCGCCACCGGCGCGCCCCCGCGGGTCCGTCCGCCCCGGCCGAGCCCCGGCACACCACCGGCCCGCAGCGGCGCCCCGGCGCCGGCGCGCCCGGCCGGTCGGGACCCGCACCGTCGTTCCCGCCCACGCCGCGCCCCGCCGCGCCCGGCCCGGCACCGGCCGGTCCCCGCCCCGCCCCGGCGGCACCGGGCGCTTCGGGCCCCGGTCCGCAGGGCGCCGCGCCCCGCCCCGGGCAGCACCCGTCGCTGCCGCCGGTCCCCCGGCCGGCCGTGCCACCGACCGGTGCCGCCCGGCCCGGGCCGGCCTCCGCCGCCACCCCGGCGGCCACCACCGGGGCCACCGGTGCGGCCACCACGGCCGTCGCCGCGCCCTCGGCACCGCTCCCGGGCACGGCGGCCCCGGACGGCACCGGCGCGGCCACCCGCACCGGCCGCCGTCGTCGTCCCGAGCCGGACGAGGGCGCGGAATCCACGACCGACGCCCTGCCCGCACGCGACGGCGGGCGCCGCCGCCGTCCCGGACCCGGCGACGCCGCGACCGCGCTCGCCCCCGCCGCCGAGGCCCCGACCGGGCTCGTGCCCGCCACCGCCCCGCGCAGCGACGGCGGCGCGCCCACCGCCCTGGTCACCGCCCCGGCGACGGGGCGGACACCGAGTTCGTCGACGCCGCGGCCCCCGGCCCGCGCCGCCGTCGCCGCGCCGAGCCCGACGGGCCGTTCGACCGGGTCATCGCACTCGTCGGGCCGGGCGTGGGTGTCGTGCGCCGCCGCCTCGGCATCCTCGACGCCGACCAGAAGGCCGCGCTCACCCCCGAGGAGCGGCGGACCCGGCGTCGCCGGCAGGTCGTGTACTCGCTGGTCGGGACGGCCGCGTCGATCGTGCTGCTGCCGCTGCTGCTGCTCGGGCTCGGCTGGCTGCTGTTCCCGATCCCCAGCACCGACGACGCGGTGCAGAACCAGATCGCCACCGTCTCCTACGCCGACGGCGGCCAGCTCGCCCGCCTCGTGCCCGAGCAGGGCAACCGGATCAAGGTCGGGATGGACGCCATCCCGGTGCCCGTGCGCGAGGCCGTGCTGGCGGCCGAGGACCGGTCGTTCTACTCGAACCCGGGCTTCGACTTCACCGGCATCCTGCGGGCCATGGTCAACCAGCTGACCGGCGGCGTCGGCGGCGGGTCGACGATCACCCAGCAGTACGTCAAGAACACCCTGGTCGGCAACGACGCGACGTACTGGCGGAAGTACAAGGAACTGATCGTCTCGCTGAAGGTCTCCGGGCAGAAGTCCAAGGACGAGATCCTCAACGACTACCTCAACGCCATCTACTTCGGCCGCGGCGCCTACGGCATCGAGTCCGCCAGCCTCGCCTACTACGGCAAGCCCGCGGCCCAGCTGACCCCCAGCGAGGGCGCACTGCTCGCCGGGATCATCCAGTCGCCGTCCAACTGGGACCCGGCGAACTCCCCGGACCGGGCGAAGCAGCGCTGGAACTTCGTCCTCGACGGCATGGCCGCCCAGGGCTGGATCTCCCAGGCCGACCGGCAGGCAGCCGTGTTCCCGCAGACCATCGCGCCGGAGAACACCTCGCGCTCGTCGTCGCTGACCGACGCCCGCGGCCACATCCTCAACGCGGTCCGCTCCGAGCTGGGCTCGCTGGGCATCTCCGAGCAGGCGTTCGCCCAGGGCGGCCTCCAGGTGACGACGACGATCGACCCGCAGCGCCAGCAGCAGCTCACCGACTCGGTCGAGCAGAAGCTGCGCGGCGAGCCGGAGCTGCTGCGCACCGGCGCGGTCGCGATCGACCCGCGTACCGGCGGCATCCTCGGCTACTACGGCGGGCCGAACGGCACCGGCCTGGACTACGCCCAGGTCATGAAGCAGCCCGGGTCGACGTTCAAGCCGTTCGCCGTGCTCGCCGGGCTCCTGAACGACCCGCCGATCGGCCTGGGCACCACCTTCGACGGGTCCGAGCGGCCGGGGCTGCGCAACGCCGAGGGCGCCAACTGCCCGCGCTGCGACCTCAAGCAGGCGATGACGATCTCCAACAACGTCGTCTTCACCAAGCTCGCCGCGCAGGTCGGCCCGCAGAAGGTCGCCGACGCCGCGCGCCTCGCCGGGATCACCGCACCGCTGGAGAACCCCGACGCGCGGCTCCCGCTGGGCAACAAGGAGGTCACGCCGGTCCAGCTGGCGTCGGCCTACGCCACCATCGCCGCGGGGGGTGTCTGGCACGCCCCGCACATGGTGTCCAAGGTCGTCGACTCCGACGGGCGGGTGCTCTACGAGTACCAGCCGGGCGAGGGCGAACAGCGCTTCCCCGAGCAGGTGGCGCGCAACGTCGCCGAGGCGATGATGAACGTCGTCGACAACGACGGGCTGCAGCTGCCCGACGGGCAGGAGGCCGCCGGCAAGACCGGCACCGTCCAGTCCCGCTTCGAGGGCCAGAACAACGACGCCTGGTTCGCCGGCTTCACCCCCGGGATCGCGACGGCCGTGTGGGTCGGGACCGACCGCAACGACCCGATCCAGGACTCCGCGGGCCGCCCGATCAACGGCGCCGACCTGCCCGGATCGGTGTGGAAGGCGTTCATGTCCGACACCGTGCGCGCCACCGGCACGGCCGAGTTCCCGGCGTTCAGGCCGATCGGCGAGCCGCCCTCCACCCTGGCGCCCAACGAGCCGACCGCCCCGCCGACGCCGACGAGCACGCCGTCGGCCGAGCCCACGCCGGAGCCGAGCGCGGACCCGGTCGCCCCCACCGATCCCCCGGCCCCGGTCGAGCCGACCGGTGTCCCGGAGACGACCGGCGACCCGGTGCCCGCTCAGCAGGACGACACGCAGCCGGGCGCCGACGCGGGCCGCGCCGCCGACCCGACCGTCGGCTGATCCGCCCCGTTCGCGCCGCGGCCGGGCTACCGTGGACGGGTGACCGGTGACCATCACTTCGAGGTGGTGGCCTGGCGGGCGGACCGCAGGCTCACCCTCTACGTGCCGGGCATCGAGGCGTCGACCACCGTCGACGACCCCCCGCAGGCCGAGGACGCGGTCCGCGACCTGATCGCGGACCTCACCGGCGTCGACCGCGGGGTCATCACCTGCGACATCCGCCTCGGACGCCCCTGGCGGTCCGGGATCTGAGACCCCCCGGTCAGCGGGCCGGCGGCACCAGGATCGTCGCCGCCGCCGCGCAGACCGACTCGGTGAGCGCGTCGAGCACCGTGGTGCTGAGCTTCCAGTGCTGCCAGTACAGCGGGACGTCGAGGTGGCGCTCGGCGTCGAGCAGCACGAGCCGCCCGGCGGCCGCGGCCTCCCGGGCCGGGCCGTCGGTGAACATCCCCCAGCCCAGGCCCGCACGGATCGCCTCGTGGTAGCCGTCGGCGGCGGGCACCCGGTGCGCCGGACCGGTGCACGGCCGGTGGGTGAGCCCGCGGACGAACCGGGTCTGCAGCACGTCCTTCGACCCGAAGTCGACCCGCGGGGCGAGCGGGAACGCCTCGGCCGGGTCCCGCCCGGCGAACCACCGGTCGTACACCGGCCGGACGGCGACGGGCCGGTAGCGGGTCGCGCCCAGCGGCCGGACCGCGCAGCCCTGCACCGGTGCCGACGACGTCGTCACCGCCCCGACCACCGAGCCCTCGCGCAGCAGGGCCGCGGTGTACTGCTCGTCGTCGACGTGCAGGTCCAGCCGGACCCCGTGCCGCGCGGCCAGGGGGACCACCGCGGACAGGAACCAGTGGGTCACCGAGTCCGCGTTCACCGCGATCGGCAGGTGCGTGCCCGCGGTGTCGGCACTGCCGAACCCGGCCTCGACCTCACCCTCCAGCACGGCGATCTGCCGGGCCAGCCGCAGCAGCGCGGCCCCCTCCTCGGTCGCGACGCACGGACGCGTGCGGCGCACCAGGATCCGGCGCGCCTGCCGTTCCAGGGCCTTGATCCGCTGGGACACCGCGGACGGCGTGATCGACAGCCGCGCGGCGGCGGCGTCGAAACCACCCTCCTCCACCACGGCGCTCAGGGTGGCCAGCCGCTCCCGGTCGTACATGAAGCGAATCTACAGTTCATGACGTTCTTTCAGTTCCTGACGTCCTCCTGGCGCGGACGACCTAGCGTCGGTGACGTGAGTGTGCTGGCGGGATTCGGGACGGGACTGTCGCTGATCGCGGCGATCGGGGCGCAGAACGCGTTCGTGCTGCGGCAGGGGCTGCGACGCGAGCACGTCCCGGCGGTGGTGGTGTTCTGCGTGCTGGCCGACCTGGTGCTGGTGACCGCGGCGGTCGCCGGCGTCGGGCTGCTCGTCGACCGCGTACCGGGGCTGGTCGAGGTGGTCCGCTGGGGCGGCGTCGTGTGGCTGGCCGGCTACGGCCTGCTGGCGCTGCGGCGCGCCGTCCGGCCCGGTGCGCTCGACGCCGACCCCCACGGCTCGGCCCGGCCGCTCGTGCCCGTCCTGGGGAGCGCAGCGGCCCTGACCTTCCTCAACCCGCACATGATGCTGGACCTGCTGGTGCTCGGGTCGCTGGCCGCCGCGCACGGCGACGACGGCCGGTGGGCGTTCGGCGCCGGGGTGGTCGTGGCCAGCCTGACCTGGTTCTCCGGGCTCGGCTTCGGCGCGGCGCGGCTCGCGGGGCTGTTCGCCCGGCCGACGGCGTGGCGGGTGCTCGACGGGCTCGTCGCCACGGTGATGCTCGGCCTCGCGGTCGCGCTGGCCGCCGGGTGAGGAGTGGGGGTACAACATCGTCCATGTCCGCCGAGTACGTGCCGGGGCGGCCGCCCGCCGCACTGCGCGGGCACGTGCTGCGCTACCTCGGCTACCGCGAGCACGCCGCCGCTCCCCTGCGTCGTCGCCAGCCGCCGTCCGCCGGGACCGCGCTGATCCTCGGGCTGCACCCGCTGACGCTGTCCGGGCCGGCCGTCGCGACCGGGTCGGCGGCCGCGTTCGTCGGCGGCCTGAGCGACACCTGGGTGCTGACCGAGTTCACCGGCCCGCAGGCCGGGGTGCAGGTGGACCTGACCCCGGCGGCGACCTACACCCTTCTCGGCGGGCGGGCGCTGCCCGGCGGCACGGTGCCCCGCCTCGACGAGCTCGACGACCCCGTGCTCGCCGCGCTGCCCGCCCGCCTGGCCGCCGAGCCGACCTGGGACGGCCGGTTCGCCCTGGTCAGCGCGCTGCTCGCGGACCGGCTCCTGGACGACCGGGCCCGCCTCCCCGCACCCGAGGTGCGCTACGCCTGGGACCGGCTCAGCGCGACCGCGGGCCGGGTCGGCGTCGCGGAGCTGGCCGCCGAGACCGGCTGGAGCCGCCGCCACCTGCAGTCCCGGTTCCGGACCCAGGTCGGTCTCGCGCCCGGCACCGTCCGCCGGGTGCTGCGCTTCGCGCGCGCCGCCGAGCTGGTCGGGGGCGGGCGGGACCCGCTCGCACTCGTCGCCGCCGAGTGCGGCTACGCCGACCAGCCCCACCTCTCCCGCGAGTTCCGGGCGCTCGCGGGGATCTCACCCGCCGCGTTCCGCGCCGAACAGTTCCCATTCCTTCACGACGCACCGCCGCGTCCCGGTCAGGATCGTTCGTCATGAGCATCCACCCCACCCTCCGCTACGACGACCCCCGCGTCGCGATCGCGTTCCTCACCACGGCGCTCGGCTTCCGGGAGGTCGCCGTCCACACCGGCGACGACGGCGGGATCGCCCACGCCGAGCTCGCCTGGGACGACGGCGACGACACCGGCCTGGTCCTGATCGGACCGCGCCGCGCCGGGGGCGACCGCTTCGACACCGGTCGGACCGTGATCTACCTGACCTGCGACGACCCGGACGCGGTGCACGCCCGCGCGGCCGCCGCGGGTGCGGAGATCACCATGGCGCCGGTCGACCAGGACTACGGTTCGCGCGAGTGCGCCGTCGCCGACCCGGAGGGCAACACGTGGAGCGTGGGGACCTACCGGCCGGGGCGCCCGTGACCGCACGCCACCCGGACCCCGCCGACCCGCTGCCGTGGCTGCGGGAGATCTGCCTGTCCCTGCCCGAGGTGACCGAGAAGCAGAGCCACGGGTCGCCGTCGTGGTTCGTGCGGAGGATGTTCGTCTCCTACGCCGCGCACCACCACGGCCACCCGCACCTGGCGTTCTGGTGCGCCGCGGCGCCGGGCGTGCAGGCCGAGCTGGTCGCCGAGGACCCGGCCCGGTTCTTCCGGCCCGCCTACGTCGGGCACCGCGGCTGGCTCGGGGTCGTGCTCGACGGCACCGGCCCCGACGCCGCCGACCGCGACGAGGTCACCGAGATCGTGACCGACGCGTGGCGCTGCGTGGCCCCGGCCCGGCCGGCCGCCCGGCTCGACGGCTGACTCAGGCCGCGGCGCCCGACTCGCGGACGGACCGGAGCAGCGAGGTCAGCAGCCGGACGTGGTCGGCGTCGGCCTGGCTCGGGTCACGGCGCTCGTCCGCGACGGCGCCGGCGACGCGATGGCCGAGCAGAGCCGGCAGATCTTCGTCACGTGCACGGCCGGCCGCCTCGGGCCACCCGACCATGATCACCGGTTGTGGAGGATGAGGCCCGCGTCGTGAACGGATCGCTCCACAACCGGTGATCTTCCGGCGCCGGTCGAGCCGAGGCGACGTCCGGTCGGGCGTCCGGGTACACCGCGGAGCCGGCCGGACCGCGGGGATGCGGTGCGGACGCCGGACGCTCGCACGGCACCTCACAGGGCCGACCGGCGCCGATGCCGGGCGGACGTCGCTCAGGCGTTCGCGCCGGTGACCGCCGAACCGGCCGGAGCCGGGGACGTGCGCTCCGCGGCCGGCGCCGCGGCCTTCTGCGGGCGACGGGCGCGCAGCTTCGCGAGCAGGCTCCCCTCGGGGCGCTCGGCCAGTGCCGAGGTGAACCGGTCGAGGAAGATCGCCACGATGACGACGGCGAGCCCGCCCTCGACGCCGGTCGCGATGTCGAGCTGGGTGACCGCGCCGACCACCGTCGTGCCCAGTCCGTCGGCACCGGCGAGGCCCGCGACGACCACCATGGACAGCGCCAGCATGATCACCTGGTTGACGCCGGCCATGATCGACGGCAGCGCCATCGGCAGCTGCACCTCGCGCAGGATCTGGCGGGGGTGTGCCCCGAAGGCGTGCGCGGCCTCGACGACCTCGCCGTCGACGCCCCGGATGCCCAGCTCGGTGAGCCGGACCGCGGGCGCGATCGAGAACACGATCGTCGCGACGACGCCCGGCACCACGCCGATGCCGAACAGCAGCACCACCGGGATCAGGTAGACGAACGCCGGGACCGTCTGTGCCAGGTCGAGGACCGGGCGCAGCGTCCGGCTCGCCGCGCGGCTGCGGGCGGCCCAGATGCCCAGCGGCACACCGATCGCCACCGCGATCAGCGCCGCGACGAGCACCAGGCCGAAGGTCTCCATCGTCTCGGTCCACAGGTCGAACGAGGACACGAGCAGGAAGCCGACCAGGGTGAACACCGCGAACCCGGCCCCGCGCACGAGCAGCGCGAGCGCCACGAGCAGCACCAGCCAGACCCACCACACCGGGGCGGTGAAGAGCGAGGTCACGGCCTCGACGACCGCGGTGATCGCGACCCCGACGGCGTCGAACACGCCCCCGGCGTTCTGCAGCAGCCAGAGGATGAACGCCTCGATGTAGCTGCCGAACTCGAACCTGGGCATCAGGCGTTCCTCCCGTCGGCGGTGGCCTCGTCGTGGGTCGACAGGGCGGCGAGCACGGCACCCCGCGGGACGACGCCGGTGAGGCGGCCGTCGTCGACCACCGCGAGCGGGACCGGGTTGCGTCCGACCTGGTGCAGCAGGTCGATCAGCGGCCGGTCGGGTTCGGTGGTGCGGTACTCCGCGACCAGGGCGGAGCGGTCGATGCCGGTGGCGCCCCGGCCCGCGGCGTGGCCGAGCCAGTCGTCGCGGACGACGCCGAGGATGCGGTGGTCGTCGTCGACGACGTAGGCGCCGGTCGCCTCGGCCTTCCCGAGCCGCACGAGCACCTCGGAAGGGCGCTCGTCCAGGGTCACCGTGATGCGGGCCGTACGGATCACGTCGGCGGCGGTGAGCACCCGGCTGCGGTCGACGTCGGAGACGAACTCGGCGACGTAGTCGTCGGCCGGGGACTCCAGGATCTGCGGTCCGGTGCCGACCTGGACCAGGCACCCGTCCTTGAGCAGC